>NZ_LN831267.1 GCF_900069005.2 Paenibacillus sp. GM2
GAAACACTTCGGCGTCCTCAATAAGCGCAAAGCCTTTCTCGGCCAGCTTCTTGACGGTTCCCGCCGTAACGCCCAGCGTGGTTAGCAATTCCTGCAGGGATATCGTTACCCCAACCTCAAGCAAGAACTCCAGAACTTCCTTCTGCCTGCGCGCCTGCGCGCTGAAGGAAGCGAGCGCCGCCTCCGCCGCCTCTCCGCCGACCGTGGCTTTCACCGTCTTGATGGTCTTCTTGCGGACTTTATCCTTGATCATCTGTGTCTCCGTCAGCACGCCAGCCCGCAGCAGGCCTTTGATAGTCTCTCCCTGGCCGGCAAATTGGGCACTCAGATGAGCCGTCGTCATCGGAACGGAACCATTCGCTTTAATGTAAGCGACGATTTGCTCTTCCTCGCCAGTTAATAGCGGAGGTGACGCGTACAAAGCTTCCTCCGTCTGGTCCTCATCCGCAGGGTCTAACTCCTCCTGAAGCTGAATATATTTCTCGGCTTTACCTTTAAGTGCTGTAGGTATCATCGCCTGTAGCGCAGAGATCATACTGCAAGCATACCTATGGCTCATCCACTCGGCCAGCTTAACGAGATCAAGCGGAAGCGGGGGCATCAGATCCAGCAGCTCCTGAACCGGCTTCATGCGTGCGAAATTCAGCTCGGAGTCGGGCCGGAGATCAATAACGAAACCCTGGACTGTTCGATGACCAAAGGGAACGCCCACCCTGCTGCCGATCTCGATCCAGTCTTTCATCGTATCCGGAATAATATAATCGAAGGGGCGATCCGTGCCGCGGCTTGGAACGTCGACGAT
>NZ_LN831269.1 GCF_900069005.2 Paenibacillus sp. GM2
GGACAACCGCGCGGAGGCCACGGCAACCTTTTGCTTTTCGCCGCTGGAGAGCTTGTGCACCTCGTTTTGAAGCAAATGCGTCAGGCCGCTTTCTTCCGCCAATTGTTCCACACACCGGCGCAGAACCTCCGGGTCCATCCCGTAATTTTCCCCGCAAAAGGCAATTTCGTCCCGGACGATCGATGTGAAGAACTGGCTGCGGGAATCCTGAAACACACTCCCGACCATTCTCCCGAACTCCCACGGCTCCATCTGCCCGATGTCTTTTTGCCCGAGCCGGACCTTCCCGGTCAGCTGTCCTTCATGAAAGTAAGGAATCAAGCCATTCACCAGCCGGGTTAGGGTTGTTTTACCGCTGCCGGAAGGCCCTGTTATAACCACGCATTCCCCCTCGTAAAGTGTCAAGCAAATCTGTTTGAGCTGTTCCGAGGACTCATTATATTGAAAAGACACGTTTTCGATTTCAACAATTGCATTCTTCTGCGCCATATAGCTCCCTCCTTAACGGCATATAGCAAACAGCCAGGCGATATATATAATCGGCAAAACAGCATCCTGCAGGCGGAAAGCAATCGGGTAAATACTCGTTTTTCGTCCCGGATCATCGATGCCCTTAGTGGTTGCCGATGCGGCCAATTCATCGGAAATTTTCAAGCTTCTCATTAAAAGCGGCACGATCGTATATTCAAAGGTACTAAAGGGCCGCAGCCAATTTTTCGGAGAAGCGATGGAAACCCCTCTCAGCTTCGCCGCCACCTGGATCGCCTCATATTCCAGCCTCATCACCGGCGGAAAGCGAAAGCTGACAGCCAGCGTGACCAGAACGCCCATCGGCAGCCGAAGTGTGCGCAGCGCGGCGATCAGCTTGCCGGAAGGAACTTTGCTTAAAGACAGAGCGGACATGAGCACAGGCATAAACCGCAGTCCCAAAAAAGTCAGAATGTTTAAATAATTCAATACTTCCAGAGACGAGCCGGCAATCCAGCCCTGCAGAAGATACAGAAGCAAGGCGAGAACCAGATATTGCACCGTGGTTTTGTATATCCCTTGGGCGAACAAATACAACGCCATAAACAGCATAATCCAGGGC
>NZ_LN831270.1 GCF_900069005.2 Paenibacillus sp. GM2
CCTGCGCTTGGCGGATTCCTTCTTCCTTCCCCCGAATCAGCGTCTTTGGACGGGTCGGGTCTACATCCAGCACCGAGGTCGAATTAAACAGCAGGGACTCGCCGTCCGGATAAGGAAAACAGGTGATGCTCTGCCGCGGGTTGCTGGTGAGGCCTGCTGCTTTCCTATCAAGGTAATAAGGCAGCAGCTCCCTGCGCAGCGAATGAATGGCTGACCATTGCCGAATATCCGGCTCCTTCAGCCGGGAGCAGTCAACCCCGCTGACCTTGAAAGTCGCAGTGGCGGATTGCAGCCTGCCATCGCCTTCTCTGCCCAGCTTGTATTGCAAGCCCGCCAACGCGGAAAGATTGCCGTCGGCAGTGGCATCGAGATAGATTTTGGCGGTAACCGTTGTGGTCCGGCTGCCCTGAAGATGCAGACGGACAATTCGTCCGTCCTTCGTATCCACTTGGGACACCTGGCAGTGGGTCCATAACGTCAGGGTCGGTTCGGAGGCCAATAGCCTCTCATATGCAGCCTTCAAATCCCGCTCATCATAGGTTGGAACGAGCTTCTCATTGTAATGCGTGTACGAGGCGGGGAACAGCTCCCGGTGAATGCCGCTAGTAATCGGTCTTCCCCAGGAATCCCGGAAGTTGCATATTAAGGACACGCTTGAGAATACGCCGGTTCCCCCAACTTCATCGGCTTGCTCAAGCAGCAGCACCTTCATCTGCAATCTTGCGGCAGCAAGCGCCGCGCTGATCCCTCCGACGCCCGCACCCGCGATGATCATATCAAAATCATAAGACTCCTTGTTCATATGGTTATACCTCCTGAATGTGCAGCTTCTCTCCCCCTGCGGAAAACCGGCCTGCCAGCACCCGTTGCGGGGCACCGCTAT
>NZ_LN831271.1 GCF_900069005.2 Paenibacillus sp. GM2
GGTAACCGTACCAAATGGCTCGGTTGTTGTAGATAACGGAGATGGAACAGTAACTGTAGAACTGCCAAGCGGTTCAACAGTAACGGTACCATCAGGTTCGATCGTAACAGATGGCGAGGACGGCATGGTAATCGTAGAACTGCCAAGCGGGGAAACAGTGACCGTACCATCCGGCTCCATCGTAAATGAAGATGGAACTATCGTTGGTGAACAGCCAGGTGAACAACCGGGAGAGCAACCAAGTGGTCCGAGCGTAACTGTCCCGGACGGCTCAGTTGTAACGGATAACGAAGACGGCACAGTAACCGTAGAGGTCCCGAGTGGTCCGAGCGTAACTGTCCCGGATGGTTCGACCGTAACGGACAACGAGGATGGCACAGTCACTGTAGAGGTTCCGAGTGGTCCGACCGTAACAGTTCCAGGTGGCTCAACTGTAACGGATAACGAAGACGGAACAGTCACTGTAGAGGTTCCGAGTGGCCCGACCGTAACAGTTCCAGGTGGCTCAACTGTAACGGATAACGAAGACGGAACAGTCACTGTAGAGGTTCCGAGTGGCCCAACAGTAACTGTCCCGGACGGTTCGACCGTAACAGACAACGAGGATGGCACAGTCACTGTAGAGGTTCCGAGTGGCCCGACGGTAACTGTCCCAGGTGGTTCAACCGTAACGGATAACGGAGATGGAACAGTAACCGTAGAGATCCCGAGTGGTCCGACAGTAACCGTCCCGGATGGTTCGGTCGTAACGGATAACGGGGATGGAACAGTAACCGTAGAACTGCCAAGTGGTTCAACGGTAACCGTACCAAATGGCTCGGTTGTTGTAGATAACGGAGATGGAACAGTAACTGTAGAACTGCCAAGCGGTTCAACAGTAACGGTACCATCAGGTTCGATCGTAACAGATGGCGAGGACGGCATGGTAAT
>NZ_LN831272.1:0-104010 GCF_900069005.2 Paenibacillus sp. GM2
CCCCACCAGTGTAACTAACATCTCTTCGATGTACTTAGTTGAGGCTGCCGCATTAAAGTTTACTCCGAAAACCTAACAAACTCAACGCTTCCCGCCACTTTAACCTAAGTGTGTTTCAAACCACATCTCCTTAGAGATATGGTTTCGGACGGTCTTTTCACTGATGAATAATTGGCCGGCAATGTCGCGTGTCGTTTTATCCTGCACGAGGAGTTCGAAAACTTCCCGTTCACGATGAGTTAACAGAAATTTGCTGTTACGATCGCTACTTTTCAATATGCGTCACCCCTCCTTGCTCGGGTTTTGTGGTTTACAAGGTTAAGGGATACAGTCAACACATTTTATGAAGAGATCGGTTTATTGGTGCCGTAAGGAAGTAAAATAGGCGCTTTATTTCCAGACCATCTCTATTCTGCAGATTAACGCTGACCTTAACCGCCGCGAAAATTTCTATTGACGGGTGGAATCCTTCCTATTAATATATGTAATCGAAAGTGATAATCATTATCAATAAGACTCATTTAACTTTCGATACTTATACCAAGGGGTGTCTATGATCATGAAAATATATTACGCGCTTCCAGCAGCAGCCATATCGGCAATTCTCCTGCTATCCGGATGCAACGCCGGAGATAAGAATGCAAACCAGGGAGCTTCGGTCAATAACGCGGCGACCGTAAACAACACGGCTAATTCCGCGGCTGCTTCGAATTCGAATGAAGATGATTTCAAGCAAGCCATCGATCAATACCGCGAATATGTGATCCAGCAATGCGATGCCTTCGTTACTGAGACAGCCAAATTTACGGCTGCGATGAAAGACGGTGATCTCGAGACTGCCAAGTCTCTCTATGCCCCGGCACGCATGTATTATGAACGAATCGAACCGATTGCTGAAGCGCTGGGCGATCTTGATCCTAATATCGATGCCAGAGACGGCGACGTAGATAGCTCAGAGTGGCGCGGCTTCCACAAGCTGGAACAAGCTTTGTGGGAGAATAACACAACAGCCGGACAAGAGGATATCGCTGATCAATTGTTAAGCGATGCCAAGCTGCTTCGTGCCAAGGTGGAAACGGTGGATATCGATGCCTCCCTGCTTGTTACCGGCGCCGTAGAACTGCTTAACGAAGTGTCTACTTCCAAGGTTACAGGTGAAGAGGAGCGTTACTCTCATACAGACCTTTACGATTTCGCCGCCAATGTGGAGGGCGCCAAGAAAATATATGAGCTTCTGGAACCCCAGCTCAAAGCCAAGGATGCCGAACTGAGCAAAAATATCAGTGAACGCTTCTCAGCCCTTGAGCAGGAATTAGCACCCTTTAAACAAGGCGATGGCTACGTTAGTTATGAGCAGCTGCAGGATCAGGATGTGCGCAAGCTAAGCCAGAATCTCGATGCCTTAGCCGAGCCGCTGTCCCAAATGGGTACTCTGCTGGGAGTGTAAAAGTATGACTAACCATGAACCAGAAGTGGATTCACATGCATCAAACATTCGCGCTAATCAAGACGTAAAAGACCAAACACAGGGCCTTTTCTCCAAGAAAATAAGCCGACGTGAGGTGCTGAAATATGCAGGTATCGGAGGGATCGGTCTGCTTCTGGGAGGCGGTGGCGGCTACGGGCTGCTCGCGGCTAAAGAAAAGCTGTCACCCTCTTCCAGGCAAAACCACAATCGCATTGCTTCAATGGAACAGATCCCCTTCTATGATCAACATCAAGCCGGAATTATTACCCCAGCGCAGAACTTTCTATGCTTTGCATCCTTTGATTTGACCACGAATTCGCTGTCTGAGGTGCGAAAGTTATTCCAGTTGTGGACAGAATCCGCCTCCCTAATGACCTCTGGTCAGATGCTAGGCAACGCTAATAATAACCAGAATCTCCCCCCTTCGGATACCGGTGAAGCCGCGGGACTAACAACTTCCAAGCTGACAATCACCTTTGGAGTTGGCCCTTCCTTCTTTGATAGCCGTTATGGCTTATCGTCAAAGAAACCTGCTTCATTCGATGAGCTCCCTTCCTTCCGCGGAGATGCTCTGCTGCCGGAGTGGTGCGGCGGCGATATCGGTGTTCAGGTATGTGCGGATGATATGCAAGTGGCCTTCCATGCTGTACGCAATCTGGCCAGAATCGCGCGTGGAACCGCCGTAATGCGCTGGATGCAGGAAGGTTTCCAGCGCAGCTCTGCGGCTGACCCAAGCGGAGGTACGCCGCGCAATTTGCTGGGCTTCAAGGATGGAACCGGAAATCCGGATACTCAGGATGGGCAAGCCATGAATGAGATCGTATGGGCCGGCGCTGACAACGTAGCGAACTGGATGCAAGGCGGCAGCTACATGGTAGCACGTCGTATCCGGATGCGGATCGAAATATGGGATCGTTCCCCCTTAAGCGATCAAGAGCAGACCTTCGGCCGTTATCGCGACTCCGGAGCTCCGATCGGGTCCAGGGATGAATTCGATCCGCTTGATCTGGAAGCGAAGGATTCTTCAGGCAAGCCGCTTATTCCGCTTAATTCCCATTCCCGCCTTGCCCATATGGATGGCAAGATCCAAATGCTGCGCCGGGCCTATTCCTATACCGGCGGTATCGATGCGAAGACAGGGCAGCTGGACGCCGGCCTGTTTTTCATCTGTTATCAGAAGGATATCCAGAAACAATTTATAGCGATGCAGCAAAAGCTGGCCGCCAGCGATAAGCTGAACGAATATATCGTCCATGTTGGCAGTGCCCTATTCGCTTGTTTCCCCGGCGTCCGCCAGAGCGGATATATCGGGGATACACTCTTCTAGTGAGAGTTTCACCTACCTCTTCTAATTTAATAAGGAGGTGTAGAGAGTCCAATGGAACTCCCACACATCAAACAGGAAAGCTCAATTATTATAAAACTTAAGCCGGCTGCAATTCTTATAGCGTTTATCTTGATCCTGACAGCCTTAGGGTCTGTTCCTTCAGCAGCGGCTGAGGCTGCCGCAGAGAACGCTTCCAACCCGTCCTATAATAAGCTGCTCCCGCTAGTTGGCGGCGCACTTGTCGAAGCAGGAACCCCAAATTGGGACACGGCTGCTGCAGAGCTGAGCGAGTTCAGCAGCATTTGGAACGCTCTGGATCACTCTGCTTCCCCCGAACTTGCTAAGCAGATTGAAGACGGATTAATAACGGCGAAGCAGGCCATTGCAGCGCAGGATCAGGACGAAGCCAAGCAGGCTCTCTCTTCATTGGCTAAGAAGGTGAACGAATATACCTCGGCTTATTCTGCTGAGACAGAGAAGCCGGACGGCAAAGAATCCGCAGGCCAGCTGCTGGAGATGAGCGCAAAGACATTATCTGCTCTGGAACAAGGTTCCGTCGAGCAGGCACAAGCTGAATACAAGCAAATTCTGAACACATGGAAAAAGCTCGAAGGGCCGATCCGCGGAGGAAACTTTAGCGTATACAGCGATATTGAGACTCAAATGAGCTTAATCAGAATCGCGCTGCAAGCGACTCCCGTTAAAACAGAGCAGGCCGCAAAAGAATTGACTGCGCTGAATAGCCTGCTTCAGGATTACACCCAAGGCAAATTGGATAGCTTGACGGATTCAGCTGCGTCACAAAATAAGACCACTTTGGCCGATACTCTTCCGCTGCTCGACAAAGCCAAACAGGCTGTTGCAGCCAATCATGCGGAACAAGCAGCGGAGCAAATGAGCCAGTTCATTCGGCAGTGGCCTTCTGTAGAAGGCGAGGTCTCTGTCTCTTCTGCCAAGCTGTACACGTCAACTGAGAACCGTATGGCAGAGGCGCAGAGCTATCTGATCTCGAATCCGCCGAATCTCAACAAAGCGGAGCAGATTATCGAGACGATGATCCGGGATCTTCAGCCGCTGGCCGAACGCTCAACCTATACCGCCTGGGATGCGGCGTTAATTCTTCTTCGGGAAGGCTTTGAGGCTCTGCTGGTGTTAACCGCCCTGCTGGCCTTTGTGAACCGCTCCAAGGATGCTGCACTGCGTACCTCCGTTTGGGCTGGAGCGGGAACCGGACTATTGATTTCGGTGATTCTGGCTATCATTCTGACCTATACCATCTCGCAAGCCATCGCAGGTGGCGCAAGAGAAATGATTGAAGGCTTCATAGGACTATTCGCAGTCGCTATGATGCTTACGGTTGGCTGGTGGCTGCACAGCAAATCCAACGTCAAGGCCTGGAATCAGTATTTATCTGAGCGGACCCGCGGTGCGGTTCAGCGCGGTAGCCGCTGGTCCCTATTCCTTCTATCCGCCTTGGCTATATTGCGGGAAGGAGCCGAGACGGCGATTTTTTATATCGGCATGGTCCCTTCTATTGAACCGCATCAGCTGATTATTGGAATTCTGGGAGCACTGATCGTTCTGATCGTTCTGGGCTTCTGCCTGATCTATTTCGGCATTAAGCTACCGATCCGGCCATTTATGCTTTGCGCTACTCTGCTAATCTACTATCTGGTTATCCGCTTCCTTGGAGAGAGCATCCACTCTCTGCAAATTGCCGGATTACTCCCGGCCCACAGCCAGGCATGGCTTCCTTCAGCAGGTTGGATTGGAGCCTATCCTACTTGGGAGACCCTGATTCCACAGCTGGTGGCACTGCTCTTCATTATCTGGCAGCTCACAAGAAGCAAGCGTACAGACACACCTAAAACCGCCTCTGTTTCATAATTGCTCAAATAAAAAACCGCTCTTTGACGGTTCCGTCAAAGGCGGTTTTCTATTTGCATGAAAATTACTTCATTTTACATACAGACACATCAGAATGCCCAGCCGATCCTAGCTTCTCAACTACCTGAATCAAAACCTCCAGCTCATGGGGCTCCAGGTCCTGAAGATAACGTCGAACCACTTCCCTCGACTTCCTCCCGGCCTCTGCAAATACCTCGGCCCCCTTGTCGGTTACCGACAAAAGCACTGACCTGCGGTCCTGCTCATCGTGACGGCGCTGCACATATCCGCTCTGAACGAGGCGGTCAACCATAACAGTAATCGCGCTAGGCTTAACTTCCAGTGCATCAGCCAAGTAACTGACATTGCATGGATCAGTTCGAGCAATCAAAGCAAGCATATGGAACTGAGGTCCTGTTAATCCAAGCTCCCGGTGCTGCATAATTTCAGTCTGCATCCTCTTGAAAGTTCTGGACCAGCCAGTCATTAGCCGCTCTACATATTCATCAAGATTCGAATCCAATGTTAATCCCCCTCTTCGAATCGTAATGCCTGCTTCAAGTGTATTATGGGAGCGTCGAAAATACAAGGAATGTGTCATAATTTCCGGCCTGGTGTGCTGTAATCACTTGATTTTATCGGCAAAATGAACTATGATGAGGTCGAAATAATTTTCACGCATTTAGTAATAATAACAAAAATAATTTTCATCATTATTTCACATTAAAGAGGGTGATTCCAATGCTCACTCCAATCTTGCATGCGCTCTCCAGCAATCTGGACAATTTACCTCCCCAAGAGCGCAGGCTTGGAGAATATATTTTGCAGGCCCCTTCCTCCGTCATTCATCTCGGTATTACCGAACTCGCTTACGCTTGCAGCATTAGCCCGTCAACCGTAACGCGTTTTTGTAAAACTTTCCATTTCAAGGGATTTCCCGATTTTAAAATGAAGCTCGCTGGCGAACTCGGTCAGAAGACAGATGTCAATCAGTATCAGGATTTGAAGGCTGGCAATGACTTGCAGGAAATCGTCAGGGCGATCGAAGCCAATCATCTAGCCTCCATTACAGATACGACTAGGCTGCTTGATATGAATGAACTTGAGCGGGCTGTGCAAATACTGTGCAGAGCGAAGAGAATCGATCTGTATGGGGTTGCAACATCGTCCATCATCGCCCAGGATTTCTACCAGAAGTTAATTCGGATTGGCAAGAACTGTACCGCTTTCTCGGATTCGCATATGCAGATCACTTCTGCTTCCACACTAGGGGAAGAGGATGTCGCCCTGGCTATCTCCTATTCCGGAGAGACCCCGGAGACCATCGATGCGCTCAGATGCGCTAAGGATAGCGGCGCCACCACAGTCTCACTGACCCAATACGGAAACAATCAACTCGCTTCCTTTGCCGACGTATCCTTATTCTCTTCTTCATTAGAGAAAGGTATGCGGCGCGGTGATATGGCATCCCGCATCGCCCAACTGCACGTCATCGATATTCTGTTCACTGGCATGGTAAGTACGGAATTCGAAGATTTCATTCCCAAGCTGGAAAATTCTTATCAAAATGTTCAAACCTATAGGAAACGACAAGGAGGTTATTAATAATGATAAATATTATTAAAGTTAACAATGAGCAGCAGTTTAATGAGACAGGTGCAGGCATCATCGCCAGCCTGGTACAGACCAACCCGAGGGCCAAGCTTGGTTTGGCTACAGGCAGCACGCCGGTAGGCCTGTACCAGAGACTGATCGAGCTTTACAAGGAAGGCGTTGTAAGCTTCAAGCTGGCCAGCAGCTACAATCTGGACGAATATATCGGGCTCCCTGAGGATCATCCGGAGAGCTACAGACGTTTCATGAACGAAAAGCTGTTTAACCATATTGATATTCCGCTGAAGAACACGCACGTTCCTTCTGGCAATTCCAGCAATGCGCAGCAAGCTGCCGACGAGTACAACCGTCTGCTGGACGAAGCAGGCCAGGTTGATCTGCAATTGCTTGGCCTTGGTCATAACGGTCATATCGGATTCAATGAGCCTGATGAAGATCTGCAAGGCCAGACGCATGTCGTGAGCTTGGATGAACTTACACGCCAGGCTAACGCACGTTTCTTCGATTCCATCGAGGACGTACCTACCCATGCCATTACGATGGGCATCGGCTCGATCCTGAAGGCGAAGCAAATTCTGTTAATGGCTAAAGGGAAAGATAAGGCGGAGATCGTCGCCAAGGCGCTCAAGGGACCGATTACGACGAAATGCCCAGCCTCGTTCTTGCAAACTCATCCTAATGTGGTAGTTATTCTAGACCAAGAAGCAGGGAGTCTTGTATAATGAGCAACTATAATTTTCAAATTGTAAACGGCAAAATCGTTACTCCGAAAGGGATCATCGAGGACGGCGCTGTTACCGTCGAGAACGGGATTATTACCTATGTAGGCTCAACCTCGGGCACCCCACTGGATGCGGCCCAATTGGAAACCATCGATGCAGCCGGAAAATACATTCTGCCCGGATTTATTGATGTCCACGTACATGGCGGCATGTTGGAGGACTTCTCTAAGCCAAGTAAAGCGGGTATAGACGCGATCACCAAGCTGCATGCGAGCCAAGGAACAACTACTATGCTGGCCACGACGATGACCATGCCGAAGGAAGTTCTTGATGAGGTATTAGCTGAAGTGCAGAACTATATGGAGAAGGATATGCCGTATGCTCAGCTCGGCGGTGTCCATCTGGAAGGACCCTTTATCAGCCCGAAATGGCCTGGCGCCCAGAATCCGGCCCATATCGTTCCGCCAAACAAAGATTGGATCGAGCAATGGGAAGAACAATATCCCGGATTGATCAAGCAAGTTACGTTCGCACCGGAGCGCGAGGGTTCACATGAGCTTATCCGTTTCTTGCGCAAGAAGGGAATTGCCGCTGCCGCAGGTCATACGGACGCAACCTATGAAGACATTATGTCTGCTCAAGCTGTAGGCCTGAACCACTCCGTTCATATGTTCAATGCCATGACTCCGCTGCATCATCGCAAGCCGGGCACAGCGGGTGCGATTCTCAGCACACCAGCCATTAGCGCAGAGATTATCGCCGACGGTATTCATGTGCACAAAGCCGCCATTAAATTGCTGGCCAGCGTGAAGACAGATCATAACTTGCTGTTAATTACCGATGCTATGTCTGCAGCTGGACTAGGGAATGGCGATTATATGCTGGGCGACCTGCCCGTGGTTGTTAAGGACAATGTATGTACTTTAAAGGAAAGCGAAGGAACACTCGCCGGCAGTACGCTTACGATGATTCGCGGCTTCCGCTATCTTGTACTGGAAGTCGGTTTGTCCATCGAGAGAGCTTCCGAGGCAGCCAGCGGGAACCCGGCCAGATTGCTTCGTATGGACCACATCACCGGCACCATTGAAACCGGCAAACAAGCCGACCTGTTGCTGGTAGATCATGATCTGGAACTGCAGCAAATCTGGATCAAAGGCCGTCAATTTCAGGAATAAGAGAAAATAAGTTAGAGGCTCCTTATATACCATAGGGAGCCTCTTTTTTACGTGGATCTATAATTTAGCGGTTCATATTCGTGCGATAGCCATCGGTGGATAATCCGTTAACACCGCTTGGCGTATACCCGTTAGGACCCGTCATCGTTCCTGCACGCCCCGGGAAGATTCGCTCCACCATCCGTTCAAAATCACGTACATAACCGTTCAGGGTTGCTCCGTCACGTGATTTAGTCGTATATCCACCCACACCTGTTACAAAGTCAGGGTCCGAAGAGATATAGACATTCTGAATATGAGGGGCTGTTTTCTTGATTTTGTTCGTAATTTCATCTTTAACTTGCTGTGGAATATAATCCCTTACATTCCCCGTGCCCCCCGTAGCATTCGTGCTGAACGGACTCATTGTATTGTTTCTTATCCCGTGATGGGTGCCGCTGGACATGAAATTATATGTTCCGTGGGTCCCCCCCATACCGGTGTTTCCATGATTCCCATAGGTTCCATCAAATCCATTGGTTCGATTTCCAAGAGTTCCATTAAGCCCGTTCGTATTAACTCCATGCAGCCCATTGGTTCCATAAGTGCCATTCATACCGTAAGCACCATAATTGCCTGTAGTGCCATTCATACCGTAAGCACCATAATTGCCTGTAGTGCCATTCATACCGTAAGCACCATAATTGCCTGTAGTACCATTCATATTAGTCCCCCCCATCATTCCTGAAGGACTTAATGGTGCGCCTAAACCTTTGGCGGAGATGCCGGAGCTACGGTTGACCCCGTTGTGATTATGCATCGTTACCGCGACATAAGCATCACGATCCGATACTAATACATGTGCGGTCTGTACATCGGATAATCCGGATATTTTATTGCTTAATATGGGGCTGGATTTCAGAGAATGAACGCGGTGCGTCGTTCCGTTTCCGGCACTGCGTGTGAACATGCGATTTCCCGGCTTAATGGAATTCACGTCATAACGATGCTCGGTCTGGCGTAAGCTCTGCGTGCGAACATTGTTATTTTTCGTTGTCGTACCGCAACCAGTAATACTCACCATTCCGGCGATTAAAGCAGCGGAGAGCGATAAGCTAATGATTTTGCGCATATAGTCATCCTCCAACGATATAATTTTATGATGAACAGAACTTAGGATGCTCTTATCGCGCATACGAAATTCAGGTAAACTTAACCGACTGCCCATGCCTGGCGCCAATAATTCCTCCCCCACATACGATACATATTATGCGGATTTTAAGGGAGGCTAATAACTTGAAGAAAGTAGTAGTGACAGGCGGAGCTGGATTTATTGGCTCCCATCTGGTACGACACTTAATCGGCCTAGGGAATCAGGTTCATGTCATTGACGACCTTAGCACAGGTCATATTGAGCATGTTCATTCGGAAGCCAAGCTGCATGTGCTGGATATCCGTTCGTTGGATGCCGCAGATCTGATCGCGACAATCCGCCCCTCAATTGTGGTGCACTTGGCCGCTCAGGCCGATGTTCAACGCTCCGTTCTCGATCCGGCAGCGGATCTGGATATCAATGTGAATGGGACCTTAAATATCTTGAAGGCTTGCCGGGAAGCCAAGGTTGGCAAGCTGGTATTTACATCAACATCAGGGGTTTACGGCGAGAACAGCCGGGAGCTTCTCGTTGAATCTGATCCAGCTAAGCCAATTTCTTTCTATGGCTTGTCTAAATGGGCTGCGGAGCAATATATTGCCTTGTTCGATCGCTTATTTGATCTTCCTTACACGATACTTCGTCTTGCTAATGTCTACGGGCCCGGTCAAACTCCCAAAGGAGAGGGCGGTGTAATCGCTATTTTTATGGATAAGTTAAAAAAAGGGCTTCCGCTCACTGTCAATGGAGATGGTGAGCAAACACGTGATTTTATCTACGTTGAGGACATCGTAAGTGCAATTATTGCAGCTGCCGATTGTGAATATCGGGGTATTGCTCATGCCAGTACAGCGAGACGTACTTCTCTAAATGAAATGATCGGCCTTTTGGGTATACTACATTCTCAGCCCATACAAGTGACCCATCGCCCCGATAAACCTGGAGACATCAAGCATAGCTGCTTATCCAACTCCAAGTCCGCCCGGCTTCTGCAATGGCAGCCATCGCATAGCTTATGGCAAGGACTGGAGAAAACCTATCTCAGCGCCATGGCCCCCCATCCGAATCCTCCGGGAACTGGAGCCTCTTAATTTCATATGAAAAAAGCCGATCCCTGATATCGCTTCAGGGGTTCGGCCTTTCACTTTCTATATTAGGGCTGATAGATAATACGGTCCAGTCATAATCGCCCGGGATTCCTCGGAACGTACGCCTAAATAGTAGCTATGATTCGCTTGCGTCGCCGCTTCCGAATAGGTCTCGATCAGCAGGCATTTCTCAAAGCATGCCTCCTGTGACCAATACACCACAGGTCCATCCAGAGCATCCCTGCGAATGATAATTTCCATCTCTCCGGTATCCCAATGAATGGGCTTCTCCCAGCCTACTTCAATTTTGATCTGTATCCGCTGACCTATTACGATTCCCCTGACATCTATCGAAGTCAATGTAACTTCCTGGGGTCCAATAATGAAAGGCTGGAACCCCCCCCTTGCGGCTCCTCTCTTCATCAAAGCTCCCTCCCTATATTAAATGCTGTACAGCATATGAATGAAATTTTTGCAGTACTGATCGATCCCGAATTCTGAACAAATATGGCGGTAGCCATTTTCCCGGATAGCTTCTCTTCCGGTATGATTATCTATCAAATCTCTGGCTTCTTTAACAGCCTGGCCAATGGAGCCAAGAGCATAGCTCTTGCCGGTTACATTATGAATAATCGATGTGGCAACACCATCCGAGTTCGTAGCCAATACAGGGCATCTGCAGCTCATCGCTTCCAGGACGGACTGGGGCGCCCCCTCCACCTTAGAAGTGGAGATCAGGAATCCGCCAGACTCGCCGATTGTAGAGAAATAATATCGCATTTCGGAATTCGGTACATTGGAGAGCAAGCGAACCCGGCCATGCAAATTCAGCTGAGCGAGCATTTGGATAAATTGCTCGCGTTCCGATGGAACCGAAAGGTTCATATCCTCGAACATGAGCAGCTCTAAATCGGGATAATAATAAGACAACTGATGGCCGATCACGAGAAATTCCCGCCAATTTTTATTATCCTCCATCCTTCCGACCCAGGCCATAATCGGATGGAGCGGCCTATATACCGGCTGATAAGTAAAGAATTCGGAATCAAAGCAATTGTTGAAATTATAATGCGGAATATAAGGGTACAATTCCTTAAATAAAGCGGCTATATGTGGTGTTCGTGGATTCAACAGTGCGGAGGCATGTGTATTGACGATGGGGACAGCTTCGGTCAGCTTCTGCCTCGCTGTCTCTTTCGGCCCGTAGCCTTGAATTTCGAGAATGAATTTCCCGGTATAACCCAACCTGCGAAAGCGTTCAAAGCACTGATGATCCGTGGTTACAATAATCGTCTGATAGTTGCCGCGGTCCAATATTTGCTTCGTCTCATAATCATCACTTGTAATATAAATAGGAAAATCAGTGGGATTCTGCATCCCTGCCCCCCAATTGTAATACAGACAATCCGCTTGGATTCCGTATCGCCTCAATGCCCGACAGCGCTGCCGATTAATCGAATCCATCCCCCCGCTCGGGACGTAAAATACAAACAGGATATTCAGTGCATCCACCTCCAGACGCCTAATTAATTCTGACAGCTTCCTCTTGAGTAAAGATAGCTACGGGGTGCACGCCATTCCAAGCCCTGACGGTCACTGCTGTGGTGTCATACTTATTGATGTTCGTCACCATGATCAACTGAAACGGTGAGAATTGAGTTGTAATACGTGGAATGATTACATGAACACCCTGAGCTAAATGGTACAACCCGCGATATAATAAGCCCTGCGGCGTATAGACCGTAATTAGCATCTCAAATCCTTCGCTACCGAGATTGGATAGCTCCAAGTCAAAGCCTTGAATGAATCGAGAATCTATTGTGCCATGTTCAACCGAATTCAATCGTAAAATGGACATATCGTGCCCTCCAGCAATCTTTATGATTTCTATCATCCTATGCTTCCTGAATCAAAATGCACAGGTCATCCATCTATGTTGCCCCACCTATTTCTAAAGTCGTTATACATAGGTCCAAGCAATGAAGTTTGCGGAGCATTTAATAGAATATAGAAAATATAAGAGGAGGCATTGACATGCTGCTGCATGAACTAAAAGGACAATACCAAGCTGTGTTCAGCTTGGGCGATAACTGTCTTCCCGCCATTCAACTGGAGAGAAACGGACTTCGTCCCTATTCGGGACCGCTGGATTGGTTAGCCATTCCGCAATTATCCGATCTGAATCGTTTGCTATTGAACCGATTCGCCGGATTCATGGACCTCAGTCATTTGAAGGTCCTCTCAAAAGTGAGCGATCGCCTTTTTTTAGTAGAGGAAAGCTTCTATCAACTGTATTTAAATCATGATTTCTTCACTCATAACAATACGGAGACCCAGCTAATTGCTTACCCTGAAGTAAAAGCAAAATATGATCGCAGAGTAAACCGCTTCCTCGAGAAAATAGCGACATGCCAGCGCATATTATTTGTTCATAGCGGTGGTACATTGCAGCAGCTTCCAGCGCTGACTGCCGTACTCTCTCAAATCGTTGCTGGTGATTTCCGTTTGCTTCATGTCAACCATTCACCCGTTCAGAGGATTATCGATAATCATTGCCCTCAGAGCAAGGTTTGCTCTCTATCTCTTCCAGACCGCGAAATCTGGAATGGCAACAATTCGTTATGGGCGCAAATCCTGAGCGGAATTACCATAGAATCATAATTCGCGAAATAAGGCCAATGGGTGCACTTGAAATAGTCAGCCCATCGGCCTTATCCTTATATTTTTAGCTGCTGCTCTTCAGAGCGAAGAGATAGAACCATATGGTCTGGAAGCTTATATTCGCGCGGAAGAAGTGTGAATAATCTGTTCCAGGTTACATAATCCACCTCTACTTCCGGATGAGAAACCTGTACGGTGAATATTCGATTGTATAAATCTGAGGTGACCAAAAAGCGATCGCTCATCATGAACCTCCCCTTAGTAATTCAGATTCAAAGCCTTGTGGTAAACCCCGAGTAAGCGGCTTATCATCACTTCCATGGACCAATGTGAATTGGCCCAATTTTTCGCTTCCCTTGCTATCTTCAAACGGAGTGGTTCATTCTGCAGCAACAATTGCAGATGCTCTGACAGAACCACCGGATCCTTGACCGGATGAATGAGTCCTGTCCTGCCATGCTTAGCCATCTCAGGCAGTCCGCAAGCGTTGGAGAGGCATACCGGAACCCCTGCCAGCTGAGCCTCCATGACAGAGAAAGGCTGATTGTCCTGAATGCAGGAATGAACAAAGATGTCTGAAAGGGCTAAAAGCCCTGGCACATCCTCCCGTTCTCCGAAGAAGAAGCAATCATTCTGAAGGGTTAAACCTCGCACCTGCTGCTCAAGCTCCTCCCTTTTATCACCGGCTCCAACAATCCAGCATACCCAATCGTTACGTAAGCTTCTCAATATACCAAGCGCTGATATTAGAACATCAACTCCTTTGACAAAGGATAGCCGGGCCGGGCAGATAATGACCTTCTTACCAGCGGGCTTCGTGATGGTTGTACCTTGGCTCATCTTATTCCAAAAGGCCCCGGCATCAACTCCATACTGGATGACCTCAATATTCGGATTGGATACACCAAGTTCATGCACCAGCAAGTTCTTCATCCATTGATTCGCTGTAATAGTAGGTGTCCCTGACAGCGCCCCATAAAATTCAATCGATTCGAAATACTTCCAGGCAGGGTCCTTCTCCGTAACGCCGACCTGGGGATTCAGCTGGAAAAATCGTTTTAATTCAGCGGAAACCGATCCATGTACATGTGCAACTAGTGGAATATGGCGCGGTTTCACCCGGCTTAGCGCCCGTGCTGCAAATATATCCTGCGTATCAATAATGTCATATTGATTAAGATCGAAATAAGCGGCGGCCAATTCCAGATAATAACGATCCATCTCATAATGCGCGATTAAGGGCGACGCGAATAATGCCGGTGCGCTCCCTGGAGTCAGTTTGGCATCCAGCAACGGCTGCAGGAGGTCCTTTGGCAATTCCCAACCGCGATTGAGCACGTGGTACTTGGAGTAATCCGGACTGTTCCCTAACAGATCCACTTCATGTCCTCTAGCTTCAAGCCATTCCTTGAGCTGGGTCATATATTTCCATACCCCGCCCACATGAGGAATCAGCCAGTAAGTAGCCAGCAATATCTTCATATTCTCTCCTTCCCAGACGAGGATCCGTTCCCAGCCGAATCTCTCCTGTAGATCGTATGTTCTGAGCTGATTGATTGCCAAAAAAAATCTGGATAGTACAATATATTGAAATGCGGGACAGCAAGTCACGACATTTGCACCCCTGCCCCGAAAATCTATCAAGTTATAGGCAGATCCCTATATATAAATAAAATCAGGCGGTCCGCATTCCGTGAATGCGAACCGCCTGACTGTTGTAAACCTAACCTTGTCTTATATTCTATTATTCTCTGCTTCTTAAACTGGAAGATCGGAATATGCTGCAGCAATCATGCTCTCTGGACCAACACGTGTCGGGAAGACAGTGATGCCCAGGTCAGCTGGAACACTGATAGAGGCCTGATAGACAAGAAAATCGGCAGGTGGCAGGTAATCTACTCCGTTAGCAGTAATGACAAAGTTCGATAGAGCCGTAACGATCGGAATATCCTGTGTGACACTGAAAATAGGAGTAGGAACACCGCCGACCACACGTTCAACCGTAATCACCACCGGAGTGATTAAAAGCGATATCAGCATGGAAACCGTTGCCGTAAATGTGAATTGTACCTCCAGGTTAGGTCCCGCGGTGGTAGCATCAAGACCCAGGGTTGCAAAAACTGTTGGTGTTGTAGTTAGCGGTACAGCAATCGAGCCTGTTGCCGATGAGTTCATAGAAACCTGACTATCTAGCAAAATATTTGACATTGGGATTTCCCTCCTTTCTGATGCTATTCTATGCTGAGCGATCGATTTGGTATGGACACACTCTCCATATATAATAAAAAGGCATTTGCTAGGAGGGTTTTTACTTATAAAAGCACAAAGGGTGCTATCTAGCACCCTTTTTTCTGCGAATCAACTTTTGGATAGCCGCTTTCGCCCGACCTTGGACTTGATTGTATTCCATGTGCACAGCATCTGTATAACGAAGAGTACCCATCCCATCATGCCAGCGGTACATCGTCAATGACTCATTCAGGAAGGGGAAACGAATTCCCGATAGAACAACACGCTGCCAGAAGTCCAAATCATGCGTGTAGCGAAGTGACTCATTAAACAGTCCAATCTGCCTAAATACATCTCTGCGTATCATGACCGTACAGCCGTTTACTGGATTAGAAGTCAGGAAGGTACGATAGAACACCTGTAAATCGTTGAACATATTATTAGGAACAACATTAGCATGCGTAATTCTCCCCAGATCGTCGATATAATGGAAATTTGTGTGTGAGATGAGGGCTTTATGCTTGATCATGAACTGAACCTGCTTTTTGATCTTATCAGGAGTGAACAGATCATCAGAGCTGAGCCAGGCAATATAATCGCCCGATGCATACCGGATTCCATGGTTAAGCGCGGTTGCTGTTCCCCCGTTGGCTTTGCCCAAATAATGCACCCGATGCATATAAGGGGCCACCAGCTCCTGATGACTGGTTGACCCGTCGTCTACTACAATAATTTCAATATTGGAGTAAGTTTGATGCAAAGCACTCTCAATTGCCTGATTAACATAGGAACAATTATAGAAAGGTATCACAATCGTAACTAGAGGGTTCATCGAATCTCCCCTTCCATAGTGCGCAAATATTCAATAACATCTCCAAGCGACTTTGCAAGCGGGATCTTAGGATACCAGCCGAGACTTTCTACTAATGTTGCTTGCTCGTGGAAGCTGGGTCCTTCCGAGGACCGATCATCTCCCCATATCAGCGGGACATTTCGATCCGCAACCTCCAGCATTTTATCTGTAATCTCTTCCAAGCTCCGTTCTGTTCCGGAACACACCGGATAGACTTCGCCAAATGACCCAGACACCAGTAAATACCCATAAGCGCGAACGGCATCACGTACATCCAGGAAATCGCGGCGGTCAGCCCGAGAAGAGATGCGAAAAGGGCTCGGATGTCTGCCCAATTCGCTCTCTACTATATATCTGCCTAATAATGTACAGAAGCCTGTGGAGACTCCAGGACCGATTAAATTTGACGGCTCTGCCAAAATCACTTTTTGATCAAATAACTTTCTCCAGGACAAGGCTACCGCTTTTTGCAAACTCTTGCTTAGGCCATAAGGATGGGTCGCTTTGTCAAGAATGGTTAAATCTGCGGATACTCTTGAGCCAACGACCAGCATGATGCAGTCCGGTTTAGCACGCATCGCATCAAGCAGGTATAGCGTAGGCATTAAATTCGACTGGATATAGACTATGGGCTTATGCCATGACTCGAAGACCGAATTCTTCCCTCCAAGATGGAGAATATAGTCGGGAGCAATTCTATTTATAAGGCCGCTTATACGAGGCTGATCCAATAAATCACAGGAATAATACTGAATAGCATCCACCTTGGCAACTTGATCCATATCGCGTACAATTGCTGCAACTTGCATCCCAAGCTCAGAGAAATATTCGCAAGCATGTCTGCCGGTAAAGCCAGAAGCGCCGGTAATGAGGATTACTCGGCCTCGGAGGACTTCTGTCTCATCCATATTTCCATCTCCTTCAGCATCTCGCGATAATGGGGAACCTCATATTTCCAATCTATGCGGGTAGAAATGATGCTTCGATCCAATACCGGAGTATCGCTTGGTATAATCTTTACTTCAGTTATATTCCAGATTTCCTGCATGAGGAGGAGCAGCTCGTATTTACTAATCTTCTCCGGGTAAGCCAGATGCACCAGACCTGATACGGAAGAGTCCAATAAAGAATCGATCGCTTTGGCCAACTCCAGAGTTGTTACACCATTCCATAGCACATTAACATATCCCTGAACGGTTCCCTTCCTCTGCATGAACCAATGCATCAAGCCAATTCCAGAGCTTCGAATTTCGGGACCGATAATAGAAGTACGGATAGTGACATGACCTGGCGAACGCACTTCACCCAGAGCCTTCGTTAAAGCATAGACACTGGTTCCGTCCGGCTCATCATCTTCCCGGTATCCCCCTCGTGAACCGAGGAATACGCAGTCCGAACTAATATGAATCAATCTTGCGCCCAGGCTGTCAGCCATCCGCTGCAAGCGATGCGGGAGAAAACCATTGATATGATAAGCATTTATTTTGTTATTTTCTGCGAACTGATTCAGAACCCCTACCGCGTTAATAATAACTTGGGGACGGACAGCCTCCAGCAGTTTCTCCACCTTAAGGCAGTCTGTTACATCAAGCAGCAGACCGCCTTCATCCGATTTATCCCGAGTCGTATAAAATACGGTATGTCTCCCTTGTCGCCGGAAATATTCAATAATGAGATGTCCGGCCATGCCCTGGCCGCCCAGAACGAGCAGCTTCATGAGAGAAAACCTCCACGCTTCAATATATCCTTGATCTCATCCTTGTTCATCAAGTTCTGATCCGAACTGAAGCTGTTGAAGGATACTGACTTGCAGTCCTTATAATGCTCCTTTAATTCCGGCATATTGATGGTCGGCAGAATAACCAGGTATTGATCATCATACACAACGGTATTTATGCTCTCGAAATCGCTCATCAATATCTCATGGATTTTCTCACCGGGGCGTATTCCACTCTCCACGAGTCCTACTCCAGAAATTCCTGAATCTTCAATGAGCACCTCGGCTAGATCTACGATCCGGCAGGTCGGCATCGTCATAACAAAGATCTCTCCGCCTATGCTCTCCACAGAAGCCTTGAACAAGAGAGTTATCGCATCGCGAAGCGTCAGAAAGAAGCGGGTCATATTAAAGTCCGTAATAAAGACTTGTTTCTTCTTCTGGATTTGATCTTTGAACAGATGGACCACACTTCCGTTTGTTCCCAATACATTGCCGCCTCTTACAGTTACAAAACGGGTCTTGCTATGCAGCAAATTAGCGTAAACAATCAGCTTTTCTCCAATCGCCTTGGTCATTCCATAGAAATTGGATGGATTCGCTGCTTTATCGGTGGATATATAAATGACCTTGCTGACCCCGTTATCTATTGCAGCTTCGATCACATTTTGCGTACCGATCACATTTGTCTTGAGCGCTTCATAAGGCTGGTCTTCACACACGGGAACATGCTTGAGCGCGGCCAGATGGAACACATAGTCCACACCTTGGCATGCTGCCTTAAGTGCCTCTTTATCGCGGACATCCCCGATGCAGAAGCTCAGCCTCGGATCCTCAAATTTACGGTTCATCGCTACCTGGGTTGATTCGTTCCGCGAATATATAATGACCTCTTTAGGCTGCTGAGGCAGTAATTGGGTGATCAATTCATATCCCCATGAACCGGTGCCCCCAGTCACCAATATACGCTTATTCTCAAACATGCCATTTCCCTCCAAACATAAATTTGACTACTCTCTCTGCAACCTGTTCCGCCATATATTCCTTAGGACACTCCCAATTCCGATCCATCTCCGTCATCAACTGAACAGCTGCAGATATCCTCTCGGCATGGAGACCCGACACGATGTTGCTGCCGCAATCCACAGTCTCCGGGCGCTCTGTAGATCTTCGCAATGTCACGGTTGGCACATGCATGATGCAGCACTCTTCCTGCACTGTGCCACTGTCAGTGAGGGCGCATAATGCGTGACGTTCCAGCATGACAAAGTCGAAGAAGCCAAATGGCTCATGGAACTCGATTAGCGGGTTCAGCTTGAGCTTAAGCTCATTCGTCATTCGCGATTTGGTCCTCGGATGAAGACTGCAAATCAAACGATGCCCGAACTTCTCGGCTACCAGATTGAGCCCATTCATAATTTCCTGAAGATTCTCGGGATGATCCACATTCTCGGCACGGTGGGTTGTAACCAGAAAATATTCCCGTGACTTCAGCGACAGCCGCTCCAGAATATGGCTCGCGGAAATGTCCTCTTTGTAATGCTCTATGACTTCACAAATCGGATTTCCGGTCGTGACAATCCGGTATCCGGGAATTCCCTCGGCGATCAAGTGCTGCTTGCTCTGTTCCGTATACGGCATATTAATCGAGGAAATAGCATCAATCACTTTTCGGTTTTTCTCTTCCGGCACCTCCAGATCAAAGCATCTGTTCCCCGCCTCCATATGAATGACCGGGTAACCCATTCGTTCGGCTAATATCGCGCACAGTGCACTGTTCGTATCTCCCAGCACCAGCACCCGGTCCGGCTTCTCCGTATCCAGAATTTCTTCGATCTGTGAGAACATGGCGGCCAATTGCTCACCGAGCGTTGCTTGCCGATCCTGAAGGACATAATCCGGTTGTCTTAATCGCAATTGTTGGAAGAAGATTCCGCTTAGGCTCTTGGTAAAGTTCTGTCCCGTATGCACTAGAATGTGCTTATCTGCATATCGATCCAGTAACGGAATAATTAGACTTAATCTGATAATTTCCGGACGCGTACCTAAAATCGTCATGATCCTCACATTCTCAACTCCTTCGTAAATAGCTTAGGGGCAACTTTTATTAGGGTACAAACACCTTGATTATCTGGACTTTCTGACGCCCCTATGCCGACGGGAAGACCTTCGCCGAGTTAACCGTTGTGATAATCTTTTGGTTGTTCTACGTCTGGATCGTGATTTCACCCCGGCTTTCCTCTTTCTTCGTCTGGCGGATGCCAAACGGCGCCGATAACCGCTCTTCCCCTGCGTCCGTCTCGCCTTAGATTTAACTGGCAGCACCCCTGGTTCAACGAAACTTTGAGGCGCTGCCTGGGGAGGCTCAGAGGAAGGCGGAAGAGGAACCTGGCTTCCACTCAGCCCTTGTATCCGGCGGATCATCTCCTGCACTCGCTCGCCGTAGGCCCCCTTTCCAAAGTGGGTAATCGCCCCATGCTGATTGGCTCTGCCGACTTGCTCCGCCAGATCCGGCGTCTTGAGCAGCTCCCTTGCCTTGTAGGCTAATTCCTCCACATCCCCGGGAGGAGCCAGATAGTAGCCACTTCCAACAGATGTCAGAATCTCTTCCAGCCCGCCCGAGGCATAAGCCACAACCGGCTTGCTGAAGGCCATCGCTTCCAGCGCCGTCAACCCGAATCCCTCTCTCACTAATCCGGGAATAACGACGATATCCATAGCACAATAGGCTGCCTCAATGTTCTGCTCATGATCTACAAAGAGAAACCGGTGTTTTATTCCAGAGTGAGTGACCAGGCGTCTAAGCTTACGGGTAAACTCTTTGTCGAACTCTCCGCCGATGATGACGAATCTCGTCTCAGGATGCGCTGCTCCGATCAGCGTTGCTGCGCGGATGAAATGGTCAGCTCCCTTCTCCGGAGTCAAGAATGAAGAGATATAACCGATCATTGTCTCATTGGCTGATATCCCCCATTTCATGCGCTTCTTACGTCTCCAGTTCTGCCATTCAGACGAGTTCAGCTCGTCATCATTCCACGAGGGGTAGAGCAGCGCCAGCTTATGCTCAATTTGATAACCAAGAAAGGGAGCCATGGCCGAATTGGAGATACAAATAATCAAATCGCTATACCGATCAATGGTATGGATAGCATGGTGGATATAAGCGGTGTCCGTGATGACCTCGGTAATATGCCAAATTACAGGAATACCTAACGACTTGGCTGCAATAGCCGGCATTACATTTACGCATGTATTCACGAAGACATAATCAGGCCGTTCATCCTGGAGCAGGGCAATCGCCTCCCTGCAGCCAGGAGTCTGGATATAAGTCTTAATATCCTGGATCAGCCCTTCATAGGGAGTAAATATCCCATACATCAGCGGAAGCTCGCGGATTACTGTGCGAACTCCCGCTTCTGCAGCCAGTTGGGTCAGTCTCCCCTCCCGCGGCATAACAATCGTGCAGTCGAAATAAGGAGAGAAATTTCGAGCCAGAAAGAGCAGCAGCTTTTCTGCCCCTGTAATGTTCCGTGAGTTACACACATGTGAGAAGAGCATCAGCTTTTTTTTATCTGACATCATCAACTTCCCCCAAATCCCTCTATCCTTCCTGCGCTGGAAGGTGATAGCCGATATACACTGCCATATGGCAAGATTGCATCATTTTATCCGAAAATATAGCCAAGCAGTTCATTCAACCGGTGGCTGTACGTATGATTACTAAATGTTCTTTCCAGAGCCCTCAATGCAATCTGCTGTCGTTCCTTCTCATGGGACAGGTAATAATTCACTTTATCCATCAGCTCATCGGAGCTTGAGAATGTCTCAATTTCCACACCTGGCTTGTAGAAGGAGGCAAGGTCCTCACGAATGTCTACAAGCTGCAGCGTTCCGCATGCAGAGATCTCAAAGGTGCGAGGGTTAAGTGAAAGTGCTTCGACCCTGGCTGTATTGTTGTTTACCGTCTCATCAAACGCTGAACGATGCATATTAATTACGATTTTAGTACCGCTATAAACCTCCGATGTCTCCACGGGCCCCATCCATTTGCCAATCTCAATCCGATCAGGATATTGACTGTATTCCGGTAGTCGATCCCACCAGATCCCGTTAATCATTAATCCCTGCTCCATCAGCCCACCGATGATCGGGCGCAGAAACTCTATGCGATTCCAGTAGGCAGAGCCGATGAAGCTGATCTGTCGGCGAATTGCAGAGCGGGTTAATGTCGGGCGATAATGGCCTACATACGCGGCGAACGGTAAATAATAGACATTGGGACATCCAAGGGCACGGTAAATATCAACGCAGTTCCGCTCCAATGTAAAGACATAATCATAATGGGGTGCGATCTTCGTCGACATATCGGTATAATAAGGATCATCCGTCAACCAGATCGCTGTTCTAATTCCTAACGCCCGAACCCCGTCGATCTGCTCCACCGGCAGATCCATACCGTCAAGCACTAGCACCAGATCAGGGCGATGCATTGCCGCCAGCTCCTGGATCGGCTGTTTGTTTTCGACTGTGATTACATTTTCGGTTAGCGTCTTCAAGGTCTCAACGACCGCTTCATCCATCGGCATATACGGGAAGCCTTTGCCGGAGGTTACATACAGAACCTTGATCTGCCGAATCGGAAAGGAGGGTCTGTTTCTCTCCACAATGACCTTCGCATGCCCTCGCAAGTATCCTTCAGCATATCCATCTCTGAGCCCATCTTCCCATCCTTTGCGTCCGTTGTTGTCCGAAGGCTTCCCTGGAAACGGACGAGTGAAATGCATCTCTGGTTGTAGCACAAACTGTCACTCCTTCTTCAATGGAAATTTAGCTAACGATCTCTAACAATTCATTGACCCGATGGGCAAATGTATGGTATTGCCGGGTCGTCCATAGGGAACGCCAGGCAATGGCTCGACGTTCTTCCTCATGTTGAAGATAATAGTCAATTTTGGATCGCAGATCAGAGGCGCCATGAAAGGTCTCAATATCGTACCCCGGACGGTAATGCCGAAGCAGGTCGCTGCGCACATCGGTAATCTGCAATGTTCCACAGGCTGAAATCTCATAAGTTCGCGGATTGATTGAGCTCCCGGATATCCCTTTGCCGTTGCGGTTATCCGAACCCGCTGTCGTCGGACGATGAAGGTTAATCACGATTCTGGAACCATTGTAATAAGCAACCGTCTCCGGAACAGGAACCCAGCCGCTGCGGATAAAGCGTGACAATTGATCGTAATGCTTCAGCCGATCCCAATGTCCCCCCGCGATGATCACCCTCTTATCCAGCAAGAACGGTGCCAGTTGATCGAACAATTCGACTCGATTCCAGAAGGCGCTGCCTATAAAGCAAATATCGAATTGCTGCTCTCTCGTCGTCCTGATCGGTGCGAACATCGCCGGAGATATTGCCAGAGGTAAATAATAAACCTGTGAGCATCCGACCTCCTTGTAGAAGGAAATACAGTCCTGCTCATGAGTGAACACTACATCATAGGCCGCGGATAACTCCACCGTATCATCGGTAAAGTAAGGATCATCCGCGAACCACACCGCGGTCTTGATTCCCAGCTGACGAATCTTGCTGATATGATCCGGATGATCGGCAGGAAAAACATGCAGCCCGTTCATAACAAGCACCAGATCCGGTCGGCTGCGTATCGCCGTTTCAAGCATCTTATCCGGAGTGGCAATAATACACTCTGACGCCAACTGCTGAAGCGCCTCGCTTACCCCTTGATCAATAGCATCGAATCCTTGAGGGATGTACAGAACCCTGATGTTTTTTTTACCAAATATTTGCGGCGGGATTCTCTCCAGAATTGCCTGGCACCCACCATAACGGTATCCCTCTAGGTATCCGGCTTGGTAGACCATGCTGGGAGTACTCTTGTTCGCATTCTTCAAGGTATTCATCCTATCTGTGAATGGATTTCCTAGGTCTGTATAAATATATGCTAGGGGTACACGTGCATCATGGACGACTACCCCGCGTCGGCATAAATTGGCGAATGCCTTCTAGGTAATAGACAAAGCCCCTACCCGGCCTTGTGGCCGAATAAGGGCTTACAGCTGCACTCTATGAAATTTATAGATTAATAGATCAGTGTCCTATACCTGTTCCTTATAACCTACCTTATGCCCATCCTCAAACCCTTGGGAGAACCCGGAATCGAAGCCCTCCTGATAGGCCTCGTCATAAGAATTCTGATAACTCGATTCATCCGGCACTTCCTCCGGGACCGTAACAACTACAGGATCGGGCGCTAAGTTGCTTGATCGACGGCGATTCAAATAACGCGTGCGACGGGATCTTCCTCTACGTTTTGATCGACGCCTGCGCAGACCTCGGCCGTTCAGTTTGCGTCCGCGTTTGAGCGCCAATTTGCGCCTGGCAGTATTAGCCCGTCTAGGCTTTTTCGATTTAGATCGGCGTCTTGCGCGTACCTTCGCTTTTAACATATTTTATCTTCCTCCTGTTCTCCTCGGGTGGCGTCCTTTGCTGCATAACAAGCGTTCGTGATCCAGGGCGATGAAGGAGTTCCATAATTGACGTGATGCAGTGTTACTCCGCATATCGTACGAGCTATGGCCTGCTGATATTCCATCAATATCTTCACATTTTCCACCAGATGGCGGGCCGTTCCTTCGGAATGAGTCACATCTGCCATGCTATCCAGAATGCGCGCCAATGCCATTTGGCTCCTGGCAATGGATTCGATAACGCTTATTTTGGCCTTCTCTCTAGCATGAAGATCGATCATCATTTGTCCGTATCCTCCAAATCGAAGCCACCGCCAAACAAACCGTCAAGGCTTCCTTCCTTATCCCCTTCCTCTTCTGCTGAGGTAAGTACTGTCTTTAAATTACTGCATAACCCGTTCTGCAGCTTAGTAAGTCCCTCCACCATCTCTACAACCTGTTCATGAATGTCAAGCGGCTCGGATAGCCGCTTCTCATCCTCTTCGAAGCTGGCATGATGGACATGATGCAAAACCCAGTTGCGCACCTTCTCAGCTTCAAGCGCCTTAGCCTCCAGGATCATAGCGACATTCCACTGGACTTTGGAGGCTGCATCTAAAATATGCAAATAAGCCTGTTCTCTGCTCATAGCATCCTCCCCGCTTTCAAGCTTACTCTTCATCCTGGCTTCTCAGCTCTTTTAAGACGAAGCCCAAATTCTCAGCCATAGCCTCCTGAAGATCAGCAATAGCATTTAAATAAGAAATTACGCTTTTGTTGATCCGGCCCGTATTCTCGATCAAACCGGGCACTCCTTCAAATCCGGGTTCGGCGTCAGGAATGGCATGGACGATTTGTGCCATACGAACAACAACCTGCCGCTCAGCATCCATCACTCTTGCCATCTGCTGATGTGAATGAGACAAGTGAACAATGATCTCTGTAATTTTCTCCTCCATCCTGATTCCTCCAAGCAAAAATATAATCATTGCATGAGATGGCAACAAGGCTATGCCCGGCATTCATCTTTGTTCCAGCATATGCACGGCCATAGCCTGTCGTTCCTGGATGACAACCTACAAATCCTCCGCTTTCACCCGGGTAGGCGGTGCAATCGGAAGGCCCTCCGGCCAATGATTCCATGCTTCGTGCGCGGCGGCCTGCTGCGGAATGATAAATCCCCAAGCAGTGCAAGCATAATACGACACAAATTCTCTCCTGGCCCCCCGATCAAGCTGATAAATCGTTCCGTCCCCCGCCATTACAACGACTCCATCTCTGGAGGAGTCTGCCTTGATCGCTGCCAGCTCCGTTTCTCCATACTCCGGTCCCGTTGGAATCTGCAGCAATTCCATGACGGACAATCGCACTGCTGATGCCATCATGACGTCGTCCTTCGCCCGGGTAGCTGCAGGATATTTTACGCCGTGCTGCATCCAGTATAGCTGCCCGCTGGCGCTTCTGATCCAGATATGGGTCGGAAAGAAATCGGCAGCCTTGTGCGGGGTAGTGATCAATTCCTCAGCCCTGCCCCTTATTTGATCGTAGCGATTCCCCCATTTCTCAATGTAGAATCGCTCGTTACTGTCATTCACGGTAAAAAACTGCGCGCCAAGCCCCTTCATCGTCACGCTTCCGACATGATGAACAAAGGTATCCCCGGCAATACGCATTCTTTTGCCTTGCAAGCGTAAGCGCAAGTTCCAGTCATCATCCTCAAAGTTTCCGACTTCATACCCTTCATCCAAATACCCCACCTGTTCAAAGGTACTGCGCTTCATTAGAATGCAAAAACCTACGAGACGACTCGTGTCCCGCCATTTTCCAGTGTCACGGCGATTATAGGCAGCTGCAAATCCAGGCATCTCCGTTAAATCATGATAAGGAACCTCTATTTTCTGCTCCCCGCTAATGTAATTCGTTACCGGACCAACCGCCGCTGTATCCGGACTTTCCAACAAACAGGCCAGCATCTGGGTCAGCCAGCCCTCCGTAACAAATACATCATTGTTAAGAAGTACGATCGTCTGCCCCCTGGCCATCATAAGTCCGGTATTAATCGCTTGTGCGAAGCCCAGATTGGTCGAATGGGCAGCGATGCGAAGTGATCCTCTACGATGACGTAATGCCTCCACTGTTCCATCCTGTGACCCATTATCAACGATAATTACTTCGTAGGGTGATACCGTGTGGGCTTCTATATAATCCACGCATTGAAGCAGCAATTGCTTCTGGTTATAAGTCGGGATAATGATGCTGGTTCCCTCGAACCAGGTGCCAAATGTCTCTTTGCCGACTTTAAAACCCTGGTCATAACCCCTGTGATACCCCTGCTGGAAATCAGACTCATGGGCTGTGTGCCTGGTATTATGCAAGAAGCTGCCTCCCTTCTCATGTGATCGACATTTCCCCTGAAGTGATTTTATTCGCCAGATGCCCCATGTCCAGAGCTGCCTTGCCCAGCTCATTTGCGATTCTTGCACATAGAATAACGGCGGCAACCCCGGCAGCCACAAATGCAATATCGAAATCGATATGGGCAATCTGGTTCATCACCCGCTGAACATCAGAGACTCCAAGCACCGGGGCGATAATTCCCCGGACCTGTATCCCCAGAGATTGCAAATGCTTAGCCAGGCCGGGAGTCTCGTTACCAATCAGCAGAACTTTACGCCCGGTCAGCAGCTGTCTCAGCTCTCCCTCTTCATTGAGAGCATAATTTATAGTGGACGAGGTCAGCTTCAGGCTGCCATAATCGATTCCAAAGTGCCGCAACACCGGAAATAAGAGTCCTTGATAGGAAGGATGGCGTGACTTGGGGATCCCGACGATGCTTGCGCTGGAAATGGCTTCAGCTAACGCCAACCGTACATGGGAATCAGGAAGATTTACTCCTGCATATGATAAAAAGCTTCCCCAGCGTCGAACCTCTTCGCCGGACATCACCGTATCATAGGCTAAGGTTAACAGTTCTCCATCACCAAGGCGTACTAATGAGAAGGGCCTGCCGCTCTTAAGTGCTTCTTCCAGCTCATGAGAGACGTCGGAGGTAGTGAGGATCGGTATTAACGATGCCGTCAGACTCTGCACCCCCACCTGTATAACATCATCCACAGTCAACTCTGGCAGTACCATCTGGTGTGGTATCCATTTCTCTACCTTGGCCTCTCCGCCATCATATAACCCTTGCCGATAACCTTCTTCATAAGGTAAAGTCTCGATCTTCTGCCGCGTTCTGCTCTGATTCGGAGGAACAGAGACTTGCATTGGCGTCTCCGCCGGCTTAGAGATTCCTTGCTCCTCTACAGCTACATCCGTTTCAGCAATCGGCGCGGGCAAAGTTCCTCCCAGCACTTTGTCTCCATGTTTTCCGGGCATTTTGTTCATCCTGTGAAATCCGGGAGAGGAGCCTCCAGCTTGACGCTGGCGCTTCCCCCTCCCCCGCCTGGTCCTGTCCATACCGCTCCCTGAATACAAGCCGGCCCGTCTTCGCCAGTGCCCACGCCGTGACATCCTTCCTCTTCTTGCCGGCGGTCCGTCATACATGAGCCCGGCTTGACGAGGTTTTCTCCTGATTTTCCGACTTCTGCCGGCTGTTCGGAATCGATCCCCTCTGACCGACATCCTGTTCTCTCCTCTCCAAGCAGGTTGGACTATTTTACAGCAACCTCTTTCACAGCTGGAATACAAATCGCTTCTGCCCCTTGAATCAAGGCAGTACGCCTCTCATATATATTTCAGCTTCACGCAGAGATTCCGGTGTGCCTGCGTCCCCCCACCATAACTTCAATATGTCGTATTCCAGCTTGCCTTGCTCCGCATATCGGTTGTTCACATCCGTAATCTCCAGTTCACCCCGGGCCGAACGGGTGATGCCCTGAATCAGGCTGAATACCGTGTAGTCATACATATATATTCCTGTTACAGAGTATCTCGACTTCGGATGCTTGGGCTTCTCTTCAATATACGAAATCAGCGCAGGCTGCTTCGGATCGAAGACGGGAACTCCGTAGCGTCTCGGGTCATCCACCGGTTTAAGCAGAACTCTGGCACCACCTTGCTGCTGCTTGAACTTCTCTACATAAGGGGTAAGATCGTCGAGGAATAAATTGTCGCCAAGCAATACGACGAACTTCTCCCCGGGAGTTATAAAGCCTTCTGCCAATTCCAGCGCTTCGGCGATTCCTCCGGCGGATTCCTGAATTCGAAAATTCAGCTTCACACCGTAGTTCTCCCCGCTTCCGAAAAAATCGGCATAAAGGCCTGCTGACTGCTTGCCGATAACCATAAGAATATCAGTGACTCCGGCCTGACGCAGCCGTTCTATGCCGTAACAGACCATAGGATATCGCCCGACCGGAAGCAAGTGCTTATTCACTAATCGAGTCAGCGGGTACAGCCGTGTTCCGGTTCCCCCCGCCAAAATCACACCTTTCATGGGATCCCCTCCTTAATTCAACTCATCTATATAAACTGCCAAGGGTCTATACCCCATTTCTCGATAAACAATCCTCGGTTCCTCTCAATCAGAGAGTTCCATCCCTCGGGATGCTGCTCCCTAAAGCTGGCGCTTCCGGCATGGTAGACTAGTGTATCGCCGCATATCATAAGGCGGTATCCACGCCTCCTGGCTCTATAGCAATAATCGTCATCTTCATAGTGTCCTGGCGAGAATCGCTCATCAAGCAAACCGAGCTCTCTGAACAGCTTCCGCTTGAACAGAAGACACATTCCGACGAGCCTCGGCACCTCCTGCCATCGCTCAGAGCTGGATTGATTATATTGCTCCGCCAGCGCGTAATACTCCGCCAGTCCCTCCCATTGAATATCCACCTGCTGTCTTCCACTGCAATAATTGGTTACAGGTCCGACCATTCCGACGTCTTGCGAACTGTACAGTGTCGTTAACATATTGCTGAGCCACCGTGGCGAGACAATCACGTCATTATTAAGTAATAGAAGCTGGTCACCTGAGGCAATGCTTAACCCCCGGTTGCAGGCTGCCGGAAAACCTGTGTTATCCGGCATGGCTACGACAATGAGTCCCTCATGCAATCCGTATTCCGCGGTCCCGTCGCTCGATCCGTTATCTACGATAATGATCTCATAAGGCACCTCCGTAAAGCGACGAATCGCTTCCACACATGGAATTAATAAGTGCAGACCATTATAGGTTGGAATGATGATGCTGGTTAAACCGAACTTGCTCAACGTCCATTCCTCACTTTCGCAAGCTCACTGCGAGTCATCCTTGTAAATTTCAATCGCGGACCATACATTTTCATTACCTCCGCCAACGCCTCTATATGATCGCCAAGGATTAGTCCGGACACCGCATTGGCCGGACCTGTATTTGTACTGCGAATACGGTTGTTCTTCACCACATTGACCGAATATGGCGCCGTAACAACTAATCCGTGAGCTATGGCGAGTGCATGCGCCTTGGGAGGAACGATCAAGCTATCGTGGCCTAATGTATCGATAGCTCTGCGAGATAGAGCGTGGGGAACAGCAGTGAGCGAGTTAGCTGATAAATCCGAGCGTCCAAGCGACATATTTAGAAACATCTTGCTATACGTCACACTATCCCGCTTCATAAATGAAGGCAGAAGCGGTGTAATATCATTAAGCGCCACATCGCTTCCCTGCTCAATGGCTACTAGAAAAGCCCCGAGATCCTCAGCGGGCAGCCTCATATCCCCATCGACGAACAAAATCGTCTCCATCGCAGTCATCGCAGCACCAAGAGCTCTCCCTACATCATGGCCAAGCCGTTGCGGATAGCTCAGCTTAATCAGGCGAGGATCATGCTCCAAAGCTGTAAAGCTCCCGTCAGTACAGCCATTCAATACCACTACAATCTCCCCGAAGGGCAGGCGTTTAAGCTCTTCCAGTACTGCATTTAAAGTCCCTCTCTCATTACTGGCAACAACGACTGCTGCTGTCGTTCTGCTAAGCGGAAGTGGGATATAATGACACAGCAGGCTGTCTCCCGCTGCATAACCATGCGCAAAAGCTTTGGAAATGCGGAGTGTTGTAGAATACCCCCTCTGTTTGCCAGCCCCATGCTTCAAATACCATAAATTATAGCTCTGCTGCATATGTTTTTCAGAACGTTCCTTCTCACTCCTGCCGGCAGCAGCCTCTCTTCCAGCTTGCAAAGCCAGCCGTTCCAGCCCGTCTGAACCGTATGGCCGTGCTTTGGCTCGAGCAGCATTGGCTTCATAAGACACCTTCCTCCGTCTGGCAGGATACCTCTTGCTTCTGCTGCGCCTGGTTGCATGATCTCGACGGGTTCTGTTTACCCCAGTTGTGCGTATTCTCCTTCGCATGTCATCACCTCACCTTGCCCCTTAATCGGTTCAAGTCGCTGTAGCCTCCACGCAGCCCCTGTTCCTGAATCAGCCAATGGACCGCATCCAGATGATCGCCTACGACAAGCGAGGCCAGCGGGTCCGACCTTCCCACTCTCCGGCGCATAGGATTCATATTCCCTACTGCGACTGTATTCGCTATTTGAATGTTCAATCCCCTAACCGCTGCCACTGTATGGGCGAGTGGAGGAATCTCCAGTAGCTTAGGGCCTATTACAGCAAGAGCCTGACGGCTCAGGGCATGGGGTACAGCTGTCATTGAGGCGCCATGGAGATCGGGGCGTGACAACCAGGCATTTAGCGAGTGCTTTGCCAACACAACGGGATGGACCATTTGTCTGCCAGCTGAACCGGAATATCCGTTCAAGGCTACATCCGCACCGGATAACACAGCTCTGACGAAGGGCCTTAGCTCTGCAGCTGAAATAACCATATCCGCATCAATGAACAACAGAACCTGCCCCCTGGCTGCTTCAGCACCAACGCGTCGTCCCACATCATGCCCGAGCGGTTCGGCGAAGCGAATAACCCTCGCTCCGGCGGCGGCGGCAATCTCAGCCGTTCCGTCTGTCGATCCGTTTGCAACAACAATCGTCTCACTGTGCGGATGTACTTTACTAGCTTCACGCAGGACGGAGGGCAGCCGCGCTCTCTCATTCATAGCCGGAATAATTATAGAGACCATAGGATCGCGATGATTCACGATCTTCGGCAGCTTTGGCCTTGCAGCCTGTTTTCTGGTACCTGGGACCAAACCTCTCTTCCTTCTTCTGATCAAGCCTGCACCTCCCCGTTTTGTTGTACCAGTCTATATAAAACAGTGTATGTGAGAGTAAATTTGTCGCAACGGCATATGTACATCCATATGAATATGCAAAAAAATAGCGCGTAAGCTCCTTACGCACCATTCATACTATGCTATTCGATTCCTCTCATTAATTGTCCCCAACGCTCTGCGGTATGCTTCCAGCGAAACCTGCTGCGAGCGAGTTCACGGCCCGCACAGCCCATTCTCCGACGAACCTCTTCATGATTAAGCAAATAAGCTACGTATTCAGCGAGGCTTTGCTGAAGAGAGCCCGGCGGCAGCAAATATCCGGACTGTCCGTCGGCTATAATCTCCGGAATCCCCCCCGTATTAGTGGCAACAACGGGGATTGCTGCCGCCATCGCTTCGACATTCACCAGTCCAAAGGCCTCTTCCTCACCGGAAGGAACGACAACAACATCGGCCAGATTATAGAAATCAGCAACTCTGGGATATTCAATATATGGAAGGAAGGCGATATGATTCTGATACGGTTCAGCCAACTTCTTAAGCTTCCGGACATAGGCGGTCTCTCGTTCGGTTCCGTAAAATGCACTTCCTACAATTACCAACATTGCATCCGGTACGCGCTTCTGAATCGTGGGCCAGGCATTCAAAATATGATGTACACCTTTGGCAGGCAACAGCCTGCCTATATAGAGAACGACCTTGCGGTTCTCCCAACCGAAATCAGCCAGTCTGGCCTGACGGAGCGATTCTCCAAGCGGAGTCCAGCGAGGTGTAAAATCCTCAAGGCTGACCCCTAGCAGATTTACCTGGATCGGGACCTGCAGACCCGGAAATCGCAGCAACAGCTCGGAGCGTAAATACTCGCTATTTACGACAATACCATCTACCCGATTCAGCCAGCGGGAAGTCTCAGACAGAGGACTATAGGTCGTACTGATAAATGTTGTAGAATGGAGCGTCAACAAAACGCGGGTGAACGGGAGCTTGCTCTTGATTTGGTAAGCCAATCTAGGTCGGTTATGCACATCAATAGTATCCGGATGCCATTTGCGGAGATGCTGGAGGATCGACTGTAAGTAACGGTGCCCGCCCGGCAGACGAAAGCACGGAACATGGCCTACCATGCCAAAGTTCGGAAGCTGTCTGTCAGATAGCCCGAATATGCGAATATTCAATTGATCGGACGCAAGCGGTACTACCTTCTCAATCACTCTCTCAACCGAGCTGCTCCTGCCTGATGGAATAACGAAGGAGCCGGGAGTAATTACCGCTACCTTATGGCGCTCCAGCATGGATCCAGGTTCCCGCTTTGCCGTAACAATACTGTTCATTCTTAGCCCTCCGCATAAATCTCTTCGATCTCATAGATAAATATACGATTTGACTCTGTAAAAGGTGCATCCGGGTAACGGCCATAAAACAGGCTGTTGCCGCAGAACAGTCGTCCACGCTTTCGGGTCAGGCCAACATAGAGTGTTAAAGAAGCCTCAAGTAGGAAGGAGGAACACTATGGGGCCAGACCACGTCGGAATTCTGCTTAATTCCAGCATGTTTCGTGGTATTCCCACAAGACGGACCGGTCAGGAATCGATAAATAATTACGAGGAAGTCGCTAAGGAATTCGATCTCATTCCCTGTTTCCTCCGCTTGGGCGATATCGATCTGAAACAGGGGAAGTGCATCGCCTATATCTACAATGGCCGGGAATATACCAAAGCTATCATTCCGATCCCCAAGGTGATTCATAACCGGGCTCTCTACTCAGATCCGGCCGCCCACAGGAATGTCGTCCAGCTTATATCACAGGGAACAACCGTGTTTAACGCCAATAATCGATATCGCAAGGATCTCATCCACAAATTGCTGTGGAACAATAAGTATCTTCGCAGTTACTTACCGGTCTCTGTCCCAGCGACATCTTCCGGACTGCAGCAAATGATGGAGCTATACTCCGACCTCATTCTCAAGCCAGTACGCGGATCGGTGGGTCACGGAATTATACGATTGCGGAAAGGAACCAAAGGCTGGGAGAGCATCCATTATTCCTCACGCCAAAAAAGCTGGAGCAAAGCGCGGCTATCTCCGGGAGATCTGCCGCAGTGGCTCGGAAGATTACTTGTCCGCACACCTTATTTCATACAGGAGCGTATCCCCTTGCTGGAATACAATAACAGGCCGCTTGATCTTCGTGTCACTGTGCAAAAAGGGATGAACGGTACCTGGAATGTTACCGGTCTATTCGCCAAGGTTGCCCCCTCCAATAGCTTCATCTCCAATATTGCCAAGGGAGGGACGGCCTACCCGGCTCCTGTGCTGTTGGGCAACCTGCTGCCTGCCCCCATTGTCGCTGGCGTCTTGGCTCATGTTAAATCGTTGTCCTTATCTATCGCTTCAGAGTTATCCGCAAATCTGCCGCAGTTAGCCGACCTAGGGCTGGACATCGGACTGACGGATAACGGACGCCCTTACTTTATAGAATGCAACGGACGGGACCAACGCTACGGATTTCGCAAAGCGGGAATGACAAATATTTGGAAGGACACTTATCGGACTCCAATCGCCTATGCAAGGTATTTACTGAATCATCCGAAACGGACAGAAAGCCCCATTCATAAAATAACATCTAAATTTGATTAGACACAGCGCTTACCATCTGCTAATTTGAGCGGCAATAAGGAGCTGTCCCACAAGTAGTATGTACTACCAGGGACAGCTCCTTTTCTGCAGTAACGCCATCTATTATTACTGATATCTTACATCAGCTATCCCGAAAGGCGGCAGTAGAACCGACATTAGCAGTGCGGCTCCAACGGTAGCGCCTAGCAAGAGAACAACCCAACCATCATTCCTCGAGTACTCTGAGGGGTAATAGTAGCTTCTTTTTCCATTCCCGTCAAATGCTTTCGTCTCCATCGCCACCGCGACCCGGTGGGCCCTCCTGATTCCTTGAACAAGCAGCGGAACGATATACAGCTTAAGGCCACCGATCCATTTCATCCCACCGCGTAAGGAGCGGGCTCCGCGGATTTTCAAAGCATTGCGGCGAATCTGCAGCTCCTCCCATACCATGGGCAGCAGCCGGATCGAAGCCATAAAGCTATAAGCGAATTTGGGCGGCAGCTTCGCCTTCTGCATTAAGGCATAAAACAGAGCGACCGATGGAGTTGTCAGCACAAACAATAAGCCTTCCGAAGCAAACGTTACAGCCTTAAACCCAACGTGTATGCCGCGATAGAAGCTCTCCTGAGAAATTCGGATCAGCCCCCAGGTCCACCAGATCGTATCCCCTTTGCCAAACAGAATCATTGTCGAAGAGGAGGCCAGGAAGACGATGAGGAACGGCGTCATAATAAGTGATATTTTCCAGAGTTTATGTCCGCTGAAGAACACCAGCAATAACAGAAAGCAAGTCATCTGGTAAAAGATGAAATCAAGCCGATGAGTGAAGAGCGTCAGCATAAATAGCGCAATCATACAAATCAGCTTAGCAACCGGATTCGCGCGATGAAACGAGTTACTGCGATACGGAATCAAAAAGTCATTCATGTCCCCACGCCCCTGTTGCTCCATGATGCTTAGCCATTGTCTCTCCCCGGATGGTCAGCCTTCTCTCGACAAGACGTCCATTCTCTACTCGCCATTCCGAGGTCGCTATCGTGTCGGCCAGCTTCTCCTCATGCGTGATCATCACAATTGCGACTCCCTGTCTGCGAAGTCCCTCACACAGACTTAGAATTGCAAAGGTGCTCACCGCATCCTGACCAAAAGTCGGCTCATCCAGCAGCAGCACCGGCTTATTCAGCACCGTCGCTCCAGCCACGCTTAGACGCCGCTTCTGACCCAGCGAGAGCTGATAGGGATGGCGCTGCTCCATTCCTTCTAATCCGAACTGCCCTATCGCCTGCCTGACCAGAGATGATATACGGTCTTTGTCATACCCTTCTTCATATAAGGAAAAGGCAATCTCCTCACTCACTTGATCAGCTACAAACTGCATCTCTGGATTCTGAAACACAAAGCCTATTTTCCGAGCCGCCTTCACGGTTCTGCTTTTCTTCGCCTTGTCTCCACCCATATCAATTCTCTGCAGCTTGTAGGTTCCATCTGTTGGCAGAAGCCCCATTAGACTGAGCAATAATGAGCTCTTCCCCGCACCGTTTGGTCCTGTAATCACGATGAAGTCTCCGGGATAAATCTCGGCTTGCTCCACTTCAATCACAGTTCTCCGCTGTCTGTAGCCCTGAAATTGCTTCAACTCTATCAGCGGCTCTGCCAGGGTAGAATATGGGGCCTCCCTAGGGAGACTCAGAAGCCTCTCCCCTTCCCGGGACAAGAAGAAGGCTTCCCATACCCCTGGGTACCAGATCCCGAACTGCTCCAATTGTTTATGGAAGGAGGCGAACAGCTTCGTTGGAGGAGCCTGCCCGAGAATTTGTCCGTCCGGGCCAAACAGGACTACATTATCCACAAGCCCGATCATCTCTTCAATTCGATGCTCAACAATGACCAGCGTTCGTCCTTCGGCGATAGAATGAATGGCCTCCCAGATCTGCTTACGTCCTTCGGGATCAAGCAATGCAGAGGGCTCATCCAGGAACAGGACTTCAGGATCGGCCAGAAGCACCGAAGCAAGCGCCAGCCGCTGCTTCATTCCCTGCGACAATGAATTTATCGGAACATGCAAATTCTCAAAGAACAGGCCGACCTGATCCAGAGCCTGCCTCATCCGTGTCTCCATCTCTTCTCTGGGAATACATAGATTCTCCAGCACAAAGGCCAGCTCTTCATCTATGTAAGGCATACAGAACTGCGTATCCGGATCCTGGAACAACACCCCTCTCGATTCAGGAACAATTCTCTCCTTGAACCGCATCGGTACCTCGACCATCTCAGGCATGATCCCGCTCAGCACCTGAAGCAAGGTGGACTTGCCGCAACCGCTGGGCCCGAGCAATAGCACCTTCTCACCGCGCCGCACGGAGACGGACAAGTCCTTAAATACAAATGCAGCTTCCCCTGGGAACTTCAGCCGAAGATCCTCCACCCCCAAAATAATATCGGGTACCGCAGCCGCTTGTCCGGCGACCTCAATATCAGACTCTGCCATTCCATTTGCATAAGCTGTGTTCATCATTAATCATCCAACGCCACCAGATCCTTGGATTCAACAGGGCGAAGCAGATGGGTTACCCCTGTGCGCTCGACCGCTTTGGCCAAGCTATAGGCCAGGAATCCCGCGATGACGACCGAACTGACAGCACGCATCGAATATTTGGCAATGAACATCCATGGCGCATAATCTCCGACATATCCGTAGAAAATGTCCGGTATCAGTGAGCCGATCGACGCGGCAAGACCTGCCAGACCCGCGACCGGTGCAGAGAAGTTACGATAGCGGAAAGCGGCAAATATAAGTTCTGCGGCGAGTCCCTGAAGCAGGCTATAGACAAGCAGTTGAATTCCCCATGCGCTGCCGAATAGTACCTCCACATGCGCAGCTGCAACTTCGGCAATCAGCGCCACACCCGGCTTGCGAATCAATAGAAAGACAAGTGTCGAGGCGATGAACCACATGCCGTACACCAGTTCATCCGCCTGAAAGAACAGCGGAGATAAAAGTCCATACACCGAGCTCCACAAATGATACACTACTCCGAGCACGACCGAGATTAGCACCGTCACCAGAAGATCGCTAAGCTTCAGTCCCCGTTTTTCCTTTTGCATGTTGACCTCTACCATAACCTATCACTCCTTAATTAATTTATTGCGGGGATATTCCGTCTAGAGAACAATAAAAAAACCGGCTGAATAAGCTCAGTCGGTTGTAAAGTCCCAGTATGCAGACATAATAAGTCCACAAAATAAGCACGAACAGGACGATAGATTCTCTACGCTGGCATTATCCAGATCAGATTAACGGTCTGCAGCGGAGTATGCTGCCATCTCAGCCTGATTCACTCAAGCCCCCGTATCCCTATGCAATTAACATTACAATACACCACATGTTTCCAAGTTAGCAAGCATCAATTACAATATTTTTATATTTATTGCTTTCGCTCTTATTCTATGTCAAGATAGCGGAAGTAGATTGCGGCAGTTCCAACTGCCCTTCACCTATGGGAGGAAATAACAATTGGCTACCAAATGGATGATATGGATGACAGAGCTGTCTTCACGAAAATCGGTTTGCCGGCTGACTGGCCGCTTTTCCCATTCCAAATGGAGCAGGTTCGTCATTCCGCGCTTTGCTAAAGCTTATGGAATTACTCTGGATGAAGCGGAGAAGGAAATCAAAGAATACCATACTTTGAATGAATTTTTTACGCGCAGGCTCAAGCCAGGAATGCGCCCGATTTGCCAGGAACCAGGCGGTGTCGCAAGCCCCGTTGATGCGCTAATTACTGCTATGGGAAAGATCCAATCCAGTACGATCCTGAATGTAAAAGGACAGGACTATTCCATTGATGAACTGCTTAACCATTCCCCGAGGAGCGAGGCTTACCGCAATGGTTATGCTTTTGTGCTCTATCTTAGCCCAACCGACTATCATCGGATTCATGCCCCAGTGAGCGGACGCAAGCTGGAGAGCGAGCATATATCGGGGAAGGTGTACCCGGTGAACCATTTTGGAATGACCCATATGCGTTCTGTACTTGCCCGCAACGAGCGGCTCATCACATATATTTCCCACGAATACGGGGAGAGCGCCGTCGTAAAAGTCGGAGCCATGAATGTCAGCAGTATCAAATATGTCGACGATGAAGCCAAAGAGTGGGAGCGCGGCGATGAGCTGGCCTATTTTGAATTTGGCTCCACTGTAGTTCTCCTGATGCAGGATAACTTCGAGCCGTCGTCCAGCCTGGATGTAGGAAGTAAAGTCAAGGTCGGAACCCTGCTCGGGCATCTTCACAATTCTAAGCTGAGTCACTAATCGTATACAAAAAAACCTGAGTGCGTGCGACTCAGGTTTTTTTCTTTGTCTAACTTTATTTTCAATCCCGCGCGCTCATCTTATTTCAGAAGGACTTTTCCCCGTATACTGCTTGAATTGACGGCTGAAGAAAAATATGTCCCTATACCCCAAAGCATCGGCCACTTCGGTTACATTCATGCCTGCATGCAAGAGCAGATGCTGAGCGCGATCAATCCTGCATTTAATAATATAAGTCTGCACGGACATGCCGATGATCTCTTTGAATTTAATTGAGAAGTAACGCGCTGACAAACCGGCTCGGGCGGATAAATCTTCAACTTTATGCGGCAATCCGGGATGCTGCAGAACATAATTAGCCACCTCATGGATGACCTCGACCAGCTGATTGCTTACTTTCTTCTCCCGGGGAACCTCACGCTCCTCGCGCAGCAAATAGATGAGAAGTTGCTTCAGGATCAGACGAGCCTCCTCCTCCGCTCCATAGGCATTCACCAGGAACAAGCGTACATAGCGAGACAGCATATATTCAAAATCAAGGGTATTGTCCAATACCCGATAAGATCCGGGAACTTCCATGACAGGCTCATCTATATCAAAATGAATATATGTAAGTACTAGCGGCCGTTGCGGATTATGCGTCGCAGTCGGATGATCGCCTTTACGAAACAAGAAGCAGCTTCCTTTACTCACTTGAAAAGTCTGGTTGTTCAGGACGACGTTCCCTTCCCCGCTCCACACATAGAATAAATCATAGTTCTCCAGCGCTTTATCTCGCTTGCGCCACTTCCAGTTAGGTTCGCATACAATTTTGGCAAATGCCGGCTTCAGAATAAAAGATGATGGTGAAACGTGAAGCATGTCCTTCCCTCCCCCAAAATTTTTTCCCTTGTAAGAGGTTGTTCAAAAAGTTCGCTTTTGATCAGAAAAACAGAAAGCTTATGCCCACATCAAATTTGAAATTAGCTGGGCTACGCACGATGCTTACAAGGTTATGTTTTCTACGGATACCTTCTAGAGGCTTGTAAGTATTATACTCATTTTAATACCAGTTGAACATCTTCTTGGGGTTCCATTCACCTAGAGGAATAGAAGGAAATCATCGTGACGGCTTATGTTGTAAATGATATAATGTAAGGCAGTCTAAAACGGATTTGTCCTAAAGCGGCTGTTCAAAAGCGGTATACTCGGCATCAAATCTTGAATTCAGCCTGCTACTGGAAACCATAAAAATAAACGATCGGAAGGATGGAACGAGAATGAGCCTGAATCCACTTGCAGAGCAGTTGAACCAGACCTTGCAGCAAGGCTATGTTTATGACATGTTATCTCAGCTGGGTAAGGAGATTTACTTCCCGAAGGAAGGAATCCTGAGCCAGTCCGCTGAAGCATCCGCAGGGGCTAAGAAGTATAATGCGACGATTGGTATCGCAACCGAAAATGGCATCCCTATGCATCTTTCCGCCATTCAAGACACCCTGTCCGCCTATAAACCGCAGGATTTGTACCCTTATGCACCACCGGCTGGCAAACCGGAATTGCGTAAATTATGGCGTGAGAAGATGATCGAGGAGAATCCTGCACTTGACGGTAAGAGCTTCGGGAACCCGGTGGTTACTAATGCGTTGACGCATGGTCTGAGCGTAGTTGCCGATCTGTTTGTGGATGAAGGCGATGTCGTCGTCTATCCGGATAAAAATTGGGAGAATTATGAGCTGACCTTCGGCATTCGCCGCCATGCCCATATTGTCAACTATCCCCTCTTTACTGAAGATATGAAGTTTAACAGTGCTGGCCTTCGCGAGGCTCTGCTGGCGCAGCAAGACAAAGGCAAAGCGATCGTCATTCTTAATTTTCCGAACAACCCGACAGGCTATACGCCGGGAGCCAAGGAAGGTCAAGAGATCGTGTCGGCGATTCACGAAGCTGCTGAAGCCGGCATCAATGTCGTTGTCGTTACGGATGACGCCTATTTCGGCCTGTTCTTCGAGGAATCGATGACGGAATCCCTGTTCGGCAAGCTGGCTGGCCTCCATCCGCGAATCCTTCCGATCAAGGTGGACGGAGCCACGAAGGAAGAGTATGTATGGGGCTTTAGAGTGGGCTTTATTACCTTTGCGAACGATAATGCTGATGTCCTTGCCGCGTTGGACCAGAAGACAACAGGTATTATTCGCGCCACGATCTCCAGCGGCTCGCACCCTTCGCAGACCTTCATCCTTCAAGCGCTCAAGTCGCCTGATTTCCATGCGCAGAAGGAAGAGAAGTTCCAAATTATGAAGAGACGCGCCAATAAGGTGAAGACGCTGCTCGATAGCGGTAACTACGGAGACGTATGGGATTACTATCCCTTCAATTCCGGATACTTTATGTGTCTCAAGCTGAAGACAGTAAATGCTGAAGCGTTGCGTCAGCATCTGATTCGCGAATACGGCGTCGGCACGATCGCGCTTGGCGATACTGACCTGCGTATCGCTTTCTCCTGCATCGGCGAAGAGAATCTTGAGGATTTGTTTAATCTGATCTACCAAGGGGTTATGGACCTACAGGCTTAGATACATTTTTACGGAGACCACCAATACATTCGCCCAAGCACATTCCCGGCTATAGTCATACCATACATTGTATAAATTACTTCTTAATCAGAAAGGGGAATTGTACATGAGCGGAGTTGTCGAAGAAGGAAGAGGCGGATATGGTGGTCTGTGGACCAGTACTGGAGTTATTCTCGTGCTCTTTATCCTGCTTGTTATTGTTAGCCGTACATTTATCTAACTCGACCATACCTTATAGTCGTTCAACAGGCCAGTCGGCATATCGCCGCTGGCCTGTTGTTATGATAGAGTTGTTTTAAACTGCCCCTAATTATTCGTCTTCGTCTTTCCATTTCTTAATCCAGGTAGATCTTAATCCAAATACCATAAGCACGGAGATGGCGAGACTCAGCAGGACCCACATTAAATTGTCCATCCATGATGCTGCCGCTAGAGGAATCCACATCAGAACCGTCAGTGCCAAGAGCAAGCGCGATGCAAGGCGGATTGCCTCTATTTTATGGGCTCCAGCTGGAAGCGGATAAAAGGCCGTAGCCGGCGAATCCGCATGAATTTGGTGCAATGAAGTAAGCTGGGTAGCGATCAGAAAAGTAAAGAACAGATACAGCCCGATCCCGAGCCAGCTTGCACCGTTCCAACCGGTAAGCACCATCCCCAGCAATGTCAATCTCGCTACAATCCCTAACAGTTCGCTACGTAGAAACGTCTTGGTAATCAAGAAACGGTACGCGGTAGAACGCTGCCAAGGCGTTCTGTTGCCCACACCAGACAACCAGCGTCTGCGAATAACCTTTTGTCCGTCAGCCGGAACCTCAACAAACCAGCCCAGCCACATCATCACTTTAGACGCCCCGATCTTCTCCGCCTCGATCAGATTGTCCCATGCCACCGCATGCTTCATTGGAAAACGCAGAGCCAATACATAATTGACGCCGACTAACAGCATAAAGATCAGGCTCTTCCAGGCAGGCTGCCATAACCAGGCGGCAAGCATAAGCAGAATAACGCACCAACGAAGCAGGCGATAGCCCATTCTGGCCCGGGCAGTTGTTATTCTAAGCTCCTGCCAAGAGCCATAGGCGCTGAGGATCTTAAGCAGAAGCAGGACGAGCATGACCATCCAGAGCGGTTTGGTATCCACTCCGCTGCGGATGTACAACGGCCAGACAAGCACTAAGATGAGAAACAGGCCGATCAGCTTGTATATCACACCGCTGCGATGGGACGGCGACAAATATTGCTTCATGTCAGCTTCCCTTGGCAACAGGAAGATAATATCAGCGGGCTGCATATAGGTGCGAAAACTCGAATAAACCGTCATCGGACCGAGCAAGAGCAGCATAATCCACAGAACCGGCAGCCCTGGCGGGATATTTTGCAGAAAATTAGTGTACCAGGCTGCGAACGCGATCAGCAGCAATAAGAACAGAACAGCAACGCCGCTCTGAATGACATAGGGTATAAACGGGAGAACTTTGCTCCAAAACGAAGATTTGCGCTTTCGGCGCAGCTCTTGTAGTTCCATCTTCTAATCTCCGCCTTTAACTAAAGAATAGAAAATGTCTTCCAGCGCAGCCCCCGGCAGCTTGGCCTGCTCTGCAATCTCGGCAAGCGTCCCCTGGGCGATGACCTCCCCCCGATGCAACACAATGAAGCGATCGCAATAGTTCTCGATCGTGGACAGGATGTGAGAGCTAAGAAGAATTGACGAGCCCTGCGCCCGCATCTCCATCATAAAGTCCAGCAAAGAGCGAATGCCCAGCGGGTCCAGGCCCAGAAACGGCTCATCAATGATATAAAGCGGCGGTCTGGCCACGAAGGCACACATAATCATGACCTTTTGCTTCATCCCTTTGGATAAATGCATGGACAGGCTATCCGCTTTCTCCTCCATATTGAAGAGCTTCAGCAATCTTGCAGCCCTCTCTTCATAGTCTTCTTTCGCTACATTATACGCTCTGGCCGCGAATTCCAGATGCTCACGCACCGTCAATTCCTCATACAGCAGCGGAGATTCCGGTACAAATGCGAGTGAAGATTGGTAGGCCTCCGGATTCTCTCCCCTGGTCTTGCCCTGGACGGTGATTCCACCACGGTGAGGCGACATCAGGCCCAGTATATGCTTCATCGTCGTGCTCTTGCCTGCACCGTTCAGGCCGATTAAGCCGACCATTTCCCCCTTGTTCACGTTGAACTGAACATCGTGTAATACAGGACGTCCTATACTGTAACCGCCGCTTAGTTCCTCCACTTGCAATACGGGTGTCTCACTCATCGTTGAATCCCCCCTTTAACATTCATGGATTACTGATTATTTTGCTTATCCTTAAGCCATTTCGGCGCCCCTTTATTTTTCCGATCCTGATCGCGGGCTTTCTTGCGGGCAGGAGCTGGAGCCGACTTGCTCGGCTGATTCCCCGCCTTATTGTTCTCCTTGGCTTTGGCAGGACGTCTGGGCTGCCCGGACTCCGAGATGCGAGCGGCGTCATTACTCCGCTCTTTTCCTTTGGAGGCTTGCCTTCCAGCAGGCGTATTGCTTCTCGTTCCAGGAAGTGCATCACCTTCAACAATCTGTCCCTTATATAACTGGCGCGGTGTTATCTCGATGCCTAATTCTCGCGAGAACTTGCGCATAATGAATTCTTCCTTGGACGAGACGAGCGAGACTGCCAGACCAGAGCGGCCCATGCGCCCAGTACGGCCCACGCGGTGAACGTAATGATCTGCATCAATCGGCGGATCAAGGTTGATTACCAATGTCAGATTCTCGACATCAAGGCCGCGAGCGGCGACATCACTGGCGATGAGCAAGCGGATCTTGCCTTCCCTGAACCGGCGCAGCGTTACGCTGCGCACCGTCTTGTCCGCATCGCCATAGAGCGCTCCTGCGCTTAAGCCAACATAGTTCATCTTCGCCTCAACCTCGGCGATATCGGTTGTATTGTTAATAAATACGATTGCCCTCTCGGGATTAAAGTGACGTACGATCCGCCGCACCATATCGATCTTATCCCGGTCTTCACACTTGAAGTAAAGATGCTCCAGGCTCCGCGAAGTCCGCTGCTCCGGCTCGATGCCTACCTCAACAGGCTCCTTCATTTCCCGCCCTGCCAGAGCGCGAATATGCTCGTCAATCGTTGCCGACAGGAACAGCAGCTGACGGTCACGAAGCGTACCGCGCAAAATTCGTTCTACATCCGCCGTCCCGCCCAGCTTGAACATTTGGTCGACCTCATCCACTACGACCGTCCGTAAAGTATGCAGCTTGAGCTTCTTCATTTCAACGATCTCGCGAATTCGTCCTGGAGTGCCCACCACAAGCTGAGGATGCTGACGCAGCCGTTCCAGCTGTCTCTTGATCGCTGCACCGCCAATTAGAGCTTGGACTGTAATTCCCAGAGCTTCCCCATATTTCTCAGCCTCGCGCTGAATCTGCATAGCCAATTCCTGCGTAGGCGCAAGAATAAGGCCCTGCAGCATCTTGTCAGGGGTCATCTTCTCCAGCATTGGCAGCAAATAAGCCAATGTCTTGCCGGTTCCCGTCTGGGATTGGGCAAGCACATCCCGGCCATCCAGAGCTGCCGGAATGCATTCCTCCTGTACGGGAGTCGGCTGCTGAATTCCATAATCAGCGAGCTTCCCCGCAAGCTTCTCGCCTATTCCGAGGCTTGTAAAAGTTGTATTAGACATTTTTTTCATCCTTATCATAAAATACTTGTTCAAATTTCGTTAGAGATAGCCGATTTATCAAACAACCTCTTCCTAATCATTTTATTATTTCCATTATATGCGATAACAGTAGAACACAACAAATGATCGCTGTACGATACAAAAGCCGGCTGCTGCCAGCCGGCTCAATAGCTCACTTATTTCTTGTTCAGCATACTATAGCTTAAGCGGTCCGCAAGTCTTGGAAACAGCTGATACAGTTTGATTCCTGCCGCCGCCAGCCTTGGCAGATTCACTTCTGCCTTCCGCTTCTCAATCGCTGATACCATTGCCTTGGCGACCCGTTCCGGCTTCATCATGAACCACTTCACATTGTTCACATAATGACCTTCCGGATCGGCAATGCTGAAGAATGGAGTGTCAATCGGTCCCGGGTTAATCGTCGTCACCTGAATTCCATGCTCGCGGAGTTCTTGACGCAATGAATTGCTGAAACCCAGCACCGCATGCTTTGTCGCAGAATAGGCCGTCGATTTAGACGTTCCCAGCTTCCCGGCCATGGAGGCTACATTCACGATGATCCCGCTTCCCGCTTTCTTCATATGGGGAAGCACAGCCTTGGTACAGCGTACGACTCCCATATAGTTCACATTCATCATTTCTGCAAACTCCGTGACAGGCATGGCCTCGCAATATTCGAACTTTCCGAAGCCGGCATTATTCACTAGACAATCAATATGTCCAAATTCCTTAATCACCTGTTCAAAAGCAGCCTGAACCGATTCATCCTGACTTACATCAAGCTCAAGCATTCTGCAAGGTCCCATCATTCCAGTGCTTACGTTCTGCAATTTATGTAATGATCTCGCAGCGATCACAACCGTTGCTCCCCGCTCCGACAGCATCTGCGCCGTCAATGCCCCGATCCCGCTAGAAGCCCCTGTCACAACGATCACTTTATTATTCAGCGTCATGGTTATTCAACTCCCAGCTCCTATTATATGCCAGGCTCTACCTCTTATGAAACCATGACTTGAATATCTAGTTCGCCGATCCCTTCCATCAATAACGGGATACATAAAGCCTTGCGTGCCGGCAGGTCATTTTGCCCGGTCTTAATAACGCGAGGCGGAGTGATGTCTACAATAATTCCCTGGTTGGACAAAATCGTACTCGCATTGCCGCTAATCATATTTCCAAGCTCAGAGATCGCGCTCTGTCCCATTTCATCCATTTCCGTCAACACAAACCCGCCCATCATGGCCGATACGATCCGCAGAGCTACGCTCTCCTGCAGTCCAAATACAACCATACCGCTAAAATGACCGCTCATATCAATCTGAATCCAAATATGATCCCGGGCCGGCACAACGTCCTTAATCCCCAAATTTCCAGTAGAAGGGCTAATCTGTACTACTTGTTCAATCACAGACCGAGCTGACTCAAGAAAAGGATTTATCATTTCCGCTTTCACTATTTGGTCCCCTTTTCACAGAAAGTTAATCGATACTAAAGTCCCGTAATTTGATTAAATTTATTATACTTTATTACCAGATATAAGTCATTATAAATTGAATTATGCTGAATGAACTAGATCTTTGTCACGAGAAAGGCGGGTTCGTACCCTATCATTGCCTTAGGCTATAAAAATCACCTATAATTATTAAAATAAATATTATAAGGTTTATGACCGCACTCAGCGGACTAGTGGAGTACGGTGGAAGAAAGGAGGATGTGGGATGAACATCAGTCAACTGGAGACACTAATCACCATTTCCAAAACGAAAAGCTTCCGCAAAGCAGGTGAATTGCTGAATCTGACTCAGCCAGCCGTCTCTGCGCAAATCAAAAGCTTGGAAGATGAATTCAAAAGCGTCCTGGTCGACCGCAATCAGCCGGTGACACTTACGGACCGCGGTCAGGTATTCCTGGAGAAAGCGGAACAAATTCTGGATATCGTTGAAGAACTGAAGCAGAAGCTATCCGACATGGAGCATACGCCTCAAGGGCATATTGTGCTTGGCACAACGACCTCTATCGCCATTCAAATATTGCCTCGGATATTATCCTATTTCCAAGATCAATTTCCAATGATCAAGACGACGATCCAATCCATGCCTTCATCTCTTATTTATCAGAACGTGGAGCAAGGACTGGTGGATATCGGTATAGGCTATCTGATTGAGAATAATCCCCATGTATTATCCTCAGTGCTATACTACGATACGTTTGAATTGGCGGTATCTCCGCTTCACCCATTAGCCAGTACGACCTCGCCTACACTGGATTCACTGAAGGATGTTCCACTGATTATGCTCTCCCCGGATACTGTTGGACGGATGTTCGTTGACAACCTTTTTAAGCGGAATGGCATTGAACCTCATATCGTCATGGAATTGTCCAGCAGTGAGGAAGTAAAGCGTATGATCGAGATTAATCTTGGAGCTGCCATCATCTCCAAGCAATCTATTCTGCGCGAGCTTCGCCAGGGAAGCTTAAAGACAATCGCGATTCCTGAACTGGAGGCCACTCACCCCGTTGGCGTCATTTATAAGTCCAGCAGATACATTAACTCCGCCATGCAGCAATTTCTCGGTGACCTGAAAGGGATGCCTGAGACCCACTTTATTAGCTCAGAATAATCCCAATCTTGAGACAGCTAAGAAAGGAGTCCTTAATTATGAAATTTGATCTTCATACCCATCATTTCCGGTGCGGTCATGCCGATGGCGATATCTCCGATTACATTGAAGCGGGAATCGCTGCCGGATTGTCTGTTATTGGCATCAGTGATCATACCCCTTATTTCGGGAGCAAGGAGGATCAAGCTCATCCGCGCATTGCCATGGCCAAATCGGCATTTGCAGGCTATGTTGAGGAAGTGCTATCCCTCAAGCAGAAGTACGCAGGAAAGATCGATGTTCTTCTCGGTATTGAATCCGATTATTTTCCGGAGCATGTCGAGATTTATAGAGATATTCTAAGTCAGTACCCGTTTGATTATGTGATCGGCTCCGTGCATAGCGTCAAGGATGTGAGTATCTTCAATAAGAACCGCTGGAAGGGACTCAGCCCTCAACAACAAATTGCCGATAAAGAAGCCTATTATGAATTGATTCGTGATTCGGCACGCTCCGGAATGTTCCAGATTCTTGGCCATATCGATGCCATGAAGGGCAACTATCCCGCCTTCTCGGATATCCCGGCTGCTGCAGCGATCGACGAAACATTGCAGGTCATCGCCGACCACAAGGTCGCGATCGAGATCAACACCTCTGGCAAGACCAAGCTGTCCGGAGGATGGTACCCGGCTGATTCAATCCTGGAGCGAGCGCTTCATTATGGAGTAGAGGTCACCTTTGGATCTGATGCTCATATCCCATCCCGGGTCGGGGATGAAGGGGAAGATGTAGCCGACCGGCTGCGCGAGATTGGGTTTGATCATTGGGTTTATTTCAAGAACAAGCAAAAAATAAGCGTACCTCTCTAAGAGGCAGATTCGGCTTCGAATCTTGACTTCAACCGGGCCTTCCGATGCTCACGTATTAACTGCGATCACGTATATGCACATATAGACAAAAAAAGGGAACCCGAGCAATCTCGCCGGATTCCAGATACAAATATATTCAAAAGGGGGTCATGTATTAAGTGTACCCCCTGACTATTAGGGTTCGATCACAGTAATATTTCATTTGTGTAACAAATCACCTCGTAATCCAAAAGCGTACTTTTGGAGTCGCCTGCTATAATAATTATCTATTAAAGTCGTATTGAATACACCTTCAATCGGCAATATTCATCGCTGCAATGACCTACGCTATTATCCGCATAAGCCTGGAAGGACAACCCCAGCTTCTGCAGCACCCGTTCAGAGGCAGGATTGTCTACCCCGCATCGCGCCTCGACTTCATTCAATCCAAGCACTTCAGCACCAAAGTGAAGCAATAATCCTGCGGCCTCAGTCGCAATCCCCAGGTTCCAGAAGGGCGGCGATATCAGGTACCCCAGCCGCGCCTTACCGTTCAGCTCTGACCACTGTTGCAGAGAACAAATGCCAATCACCTCATCTGTCTCTTTCCAGATCACCGCGAAGTGCAAATCATGCAGATTCCGGTAACTCTCCTCAAAGTAGCGAAACAGCCGCTTTGGAAAAAGCAAGGTGTCCGGTTGAAAAGACATATGCCGCTGGGTACGGGGATCCGTTACATATTGAAATAATAGCTTGCTATCCTCAGACTCTATTTTTCGCAGCCGTAGCCGTTCGCTCTCCAATACGGGAAATTTCATTTTCAGCTGCTGCTGCATGCTTAACTGCTGCTTCGTGTCCATGTTCTCGCTCCCTTTCAATAGAAGCCATACTGCTCCCGAGTTTCCCGAATAAATAGAGCAACAAATAACAAAAGGCAGTCACCAGAAAAACCCATTTGCAGAAGCCCCACGCATGTCGTAAATTATCTATTTGTAAAAAATACTTCGCCGTCTCCCGTAGTACAATGATCGGGGTTTGCAGAATATCCCAACTGTTCCAGCGGTTAAAGCGGCCCAGATAAACCCCGAAGCTGCTGAGCAGCAGGACGGCGATAGCAAAAGACCAGCCGACGAAGCTGCCGTAGGCTCTGCGCACCAGTTGATGTACCGAAGCAAGCGCCAGCGAACCTAGAGCCAGACCGATAATAGCTGTAAAGAATACCGTATTTAAATGATTCCAGAAGGATATATCCTCCCAGAAGCGTGGAGATTGGGTGGGATAGCGCACAAAGGGATGCAATAGATCTGTAATCAAATAAGCCGCATTCGGATAAAAAAACAGCCATAACAGACCGAATATCAAATACAATCCTCTTCTTGCGGTACGGGAATGGAGCAGGCTGACCAGGTCTAGCATTACGGCAAATCCGAGTGGAATCCAGGCAAGAAAAGTGTTCCAGATCAAAAATAAATAAGGGGGTCTGCCCCCGCTCGGCAATCTCGTCTCCGCTACATATTTCATTCCAATTATCGTTGCGATGAATAGCATTATATAGATAACGAATTTCATCGGATATCCTAATTCCTTGAGTCGCTGTTGCAAGGCATTCTCCTCCTCTCTGCCTACTTACGAAGCATGTTCAGATTCCGTACCTCATATACGTATCGGGGCAACGGATAGTTACGGCTTAAGATTCGGGGATATATATACGAGCAGAGATTACAAGGCCGAACCCTTTATTTCTCCATCGCTTCATTCCTTAATACCATGTGGATATGATCCTCCCAGACGCCATTGATCTTCAAATACTTATAAGCCAACCCTTCATGATAGAAGCCAAGCTTCTCCACAACCTTCAAGGACGCCCCATTCCTTGGCATAATATTAGCTTCAATTCTGTGCAAACCCATTTCTGCAAAGGCGTATTCAATAACGGCCTGCAGCGCCTCTGTCATGAAGCCCTGATTCCGCTCCCGCCCGGCCAGACCATACCCTAAATGACAGGACTGAAACGCTCCTCTTGTGATGTTACTAAGCGAGATCGACCCGATAATCCGTTCCGGCTCATCAGTGCGGGCTATCCACCACTTGCACATTTCTCCTCGATAGCTCATCATTATGCTTTGTCTAAGCTGCTCTTTTTGATACAATTCTGAATAGTAATCTTCCGATCGAAGCGGCTCCCATTCAGCCAGGGAACTGCGGTTATCCTGCAGATACCGGACTACAGCACCACTGTCCTGGTCATCCAGCATTCTCAAGGTTAGACGATCCGTATAAAGTATTGATTTCATAGTTCTCCTCACATTTTCATATCAGCTTATCCATTAATGAATTTTGTAACGATAAAGGAGTGCTCACCTATGCAGCCGTTTACTACCCAGGTAATCCACATTATATCATCCATTCCGGAAGGAAAGGTGATGACCTACGGTCAGATCGCCAAAGAGGCCGGAAGCCCTCGCGCGGCCAGACAGGTCGTACGTATCCTCCATTCCATGAGCCGCAAATATCAGCTTCCCTGGCATAGAGTGGTGAACTCGCGAGGAGAAATTGCCCTTCATCAGGATGACGAGGGCGCTTCGCTCCAGAGAATGCTGCTGGAGGCAGAGGGCGTATACATCGGGCTTGGAGGAGGGATCGACCTGCAGCAGTACCTGCATCAACCCGCCCCCTCATCCGAGCAAGACAGTCCTGAACAAGATCTATTATAATTTAAACTCACTCAAAAATTGTTGGATTCGTTTGTTGACCTGCTTGGTATCCGGCCCTTTCGCCGGGTCATCGTTCAACTTATATTTCTCCTTCAAATCAAGCACCTTATACACGCGATCATCAAGTACATTCATCGGGATTGTTCCCTGTTCTACAGCATCGGTAATCGCTTGAATGGCCGCCTGCTCTTTTTCGAGTTCATGTCCGATCAATACGATATTGCCGCCCGCCAGAATGAACTGGACCGCAGCATCCTCTATTTTATAGTGTTCGGAAATAGCTCCCATTGTCATATCGTCCGAGATAACGACCCCGCCGAAGCCAAGCTCACCGCGCAACAGATCTTGAATAACCGCCTTGGAGAAGGAAGCAGGATGATCCGGGTCCAGCTTGGGCATTAGCAGGTGAGCAACCATAACGGCATCAGCGTCAGCCTCAATTGCGGCCTGAAAGGGAACAAGCTCAAGCTTGCGCAGCCGCTCCAGATCGTGCTTAACGACCGGAAGCCCCAAGTGAGAGTCAACCGACGTATCGCCATGTCCAGGGAAATGCTTGACAACCGGAATAACCCCCTGCCCGCTTAGCCCCTTGATTTCAGCAAGCCCCATCTCACTAACAGTCGAGGCCGAGGAGCTGTACGAGCGATCGCCAATCACCGGATTATCAGGGTTGCTATTGACATCAAGCACAGGGGCGAAGTCCATATTTAGGCCAAAGCCCGCCAACTCCGTGCCAATAATGTCTCCTAACTCCTCCGCTGCCTTGGCATCCCCTACCGCGCCGACTTTCGCCGCTGCCGGCAGTTTTGTATAATCAGCCGGCATTCGCGAGACCCGTCCTCCCTCTTCATCAACACTAAGGATTAACGGTACAGGATTATCCCTATTCTCCTCCTTAAGCTGATTGAACAGGGATAAAGCTTGTTTCGTGTTCTCTATATTATTCTTATAGAAAATAACTCCTCCAACATGCTGCTGCTGCAGCAGCTCCCGGATGTTGTCATTGCTCGCAGTTCCATCCATGCCAACGATGAACAATTGACCAATCTTCTCGGCCGTGCTTAGCGAATCCAACTTCACTTGCACCGGATCCGTTGGTTCGGGCATCGAGGAAGGCGGTTGATTATCTTCGCCAGTCTGATTTCCATTCAGATTTCCTTCGGTTCCGGACGATGTATTTCCACCTTGATGGTTACGGCTGGAGTCCGTCCCGCCGCCCCCACCACCGCAGCCGGCAACGAATAGGACAACTGCAAACAAGGGAACACATACATATCGAAAAATCATTCTTTTCTTCATACCTGATGCCTCCAGTAAGTGATGTCTTGTTTGACCCTTCCAAACAGCTAATCTTTTTTATTGTAGCTTTATTTCCTTTATTTTTCCAGTTTGACTCAAATAGAAGAGGGACATCGTTCCTGAACGACGTCCCCCTTTATGCGCCATATAATCCTCTTAATGATAACTCTCTTGTAGAAGCTGCTCTAATCGTTGCTCCGCTTCTTCCATGGTATTGGCGGTAATCGTGATGAAATCACTCTCCGCATAATTTTTCTCCGAATAAGCATACCGCTTGTCGTAATAATGAAGCAACAGCAATTCCACGGCCGGTGCATATCTTCCCTGCTCCAGACATTCTGCGATCTCGGCAGCGATCGGCACATGAATCTTGGAACGTATCTTCTGAAAATCAAGCATGCAATCCTGCGGATATTTCCAAGGCTCATAGTCATCCAAAATATTCTGCACGCGTACTTCCAGCGGCAGCTCCAGCTTAATATGCCTTCCCTGATCCTTCTTGGACAGGATGAAATCAGGCACGCAAATTTTACCGATTCTTTTGCTCTCTGCCTCTAGCATAATGTATTCGCTCTGCTGCAAACGCAGCAGATCTTCCAATAGCAGAGAATCAAACATCCTCTGGTTGTTGGATTTCAATCCAATATGTCCGAAGGCCGAACCGCGATGTCCGGCCATTCCTTCCAAATCAACAACCGGATAACCCTTCGCATGCAAATTACGTAAAATCGCAGTCTTTCCATTCCCTGTATTTCCATGGATAACGAGCGCACTCGGTGTGAAATCCATACTCTCTAAAGTCGATACGACCCATTTTCTATAGTCACGGTACCCTCCGGCCAGTCGATAGACGTGGATATCCATCAAAGACAATAAGGTGGCCGTCGTCTTACTTCGCATCCCCCCACGCCAGCAGAACACCGTCTTAGGGCCTTCTATATCGGCAAATTGGCGGATAAACCGGGGCAGCTTGGCAGATACAAGCTCCAGCCCCCGCTCTTTGGCGGCTTCAACGTTTACTCGTGTATATAACGTACCTACCTCGGCCCGTTCCTGATCATCGAACAGAGGTATATTGATACTGCCTGGAATCGATGAATCGGCATATTCTGAAGGGGAACGTACATCGATCATCGTCATGCCCTTGTCTTTTTTTTCTAGCCAGTCGTTGATGCTTAGATCCTGAAACATTAATCTCTTTCCCTTCCTGCTTATAGAGGTTGTTCAAAAAGCTCACTTTTGATCACGAAGCCATCACTGAAAGCAGATTCGACATCGAATCCTGAATTCAGCCGGGCCTTCCGGTGCTCACGTACCCACTACGTACGCTCCGCTCCTCACGCCCTAGCTTCATTCAACCTTCTCGGTGCTGAAAACCGTTCTTTTTGAACTTGCTTTTACGGAGGTTGTTCTAAAAGCTCACTTTTGATCACGAAGCCACCACTGAAAGCAGATTCGACATCGAATCCTGAATTCAGCCGGGCCTTCCGGTGCTCACGTACCCACTACGTACGCTCCGCTCCTCACGCCCTAGCTTCATTCAACCTTCTCGGTGCTGAAAACCGTACTTTTTGAACTTGCTTTTATGGAGGTTGTTCAAAAAGCTCACTTTTGATCACGAAGCCATCACTGAAGGCAGATTCGACATCGAATCCTGAATTCAGCCGGGCCTTCCGGTGCTCACGTACCCACTACGTACGCTCCGCTCCTCACGCCCTAGCTTCATTCAACCTTCTCGGTGCTGAAAACCGTTCTTTTTGAACTTGCTTTTACGGAGGTTGTTCTAAAAGCTCGGATCACGCGCTTATTATTTAACAACGATGCGGCTTGGATGCTGGTCTGTCACTTCACCGATCAGGCTCGCTTCAACCCCTGCTTTAACCAGCTCGTCCAGCAAGGAATTCGCCTCATCAGCTGCAACGGCGATCAACAAACCACCGGAGGTCACTGCATCGCACAAAATCCAGCGGTCGGTTTGATCCATCATTTCCGGGAACGAAATATCCCCCTCCACATGAGCGAAGTTATTCTTCGTTCCGCCGGGGATGAACCCGCTCTCTGCCAGCTCGCGCACGCGCGGCAATACAGGAACCTGATCCTGTTTAATAAGGATTCCCGTTCCGCTGCCTTTTGCCATTTCCAGAGCATGTCCCATCAACCCAAATCCAGTCACATCCGTACACGCATGAACATCATACGGCTCCATCATTTCTGCCGCTTTTCTGTTCAGTGTCGCCATGACACGGGTAACCCGCTCTGTCTCTTCAGCAGTTAGCTGTCCCTTCTTGATCGAAGTCGTCATAATGCCCACACCGATTGGCTTCGTCAGGATCAGCTTATCGCCAGCCTTCGCGCCGGCATTGGTCCTTACCTTGTCCGGATGCACCAAGCCGGTAACTGCGAGACCGAACTTCGGCTCCTTATCATCGATCGAATGACCGCCGACCAAGGTAGCTCCGGCTTCCCGCACCTTGTCCGCAGCTCCGCGCAAAATGTCAGCCAGAATGCTCTTGTCCAACGTCGAAATTGGAAAAGCTACGATGTTCATCACTGTCAAAGGCTTACCGCCCATCGCATATATATCGCTAATCGCGTTAGCCGCTGCGATCTGTCCGAAGGAATACGGATCATCAACAATTGGCGTAAAGAAATCCAGCGTCTGCACCAGAGCCAGATCCTCGCTGATTTTATATACCCCTGCATCATCGCTTGTATCCAAACCCACCAATAAATCAGGATTAGGCTCTGTTGGCGGCAGACTACGGATGACCTGCATAAGATCGGCCGGACCGATCTTGCAGCCACATCCTCCCTTGGTTGTTAAAGTGGTTAATTTCACTGTATTGGAAGCTTCCATAGCAAATTCACTTTCCTTCCTATCATTTATTGCTTGCCATAAATTTTATATATTAATCGTACTCCTATGCCGTAATGTATGGCAACTATCATTTAATCTCTTCAACAGAGGCAGTCGTCTCCGATCCTCTCACCGTTTTGATACGAAAAATAAAATAGTAGTACATAAACGAGATAAGAAGCAGGATACAACCTCTGCCGATCCAACTATTCATTACAATAAAGGCTATGGCCAACATAGAAGTAGCTAGTGCAAGTATCCCGAGCTTGCCGCGAAGCGTCATAGATCGCGAATGAATGAACTCCTCCAAATGTTCCCTGTACAGCTTCGTACCGCGGAACCAACGGTGAAACCGGTCAGAACCTTTGGAAAAGAAGAACGAGGCGAGCAGCAGGAACGGGGTCGTAGGCAGCACGGGAAGAAATACGCCAATCGCCCCCAAACCCAGAAATAAAAAACCTAATGTTAAATAAAGATATTTCATCATTGGCCTCCTTAAATGAAAGTAAAAGGTCAATTTAACTATTCCAATTAAAAGTGAAATGGTTCACGTGAATAACAACGAGCCAATACCATCCCAGCTTCGCTAACCTTAGCATGTGGCGGCAGAGATCGTCAATCAGAACGATCAATGGACTATTCTCCAGCCTATTACTTTTGTTTGGGAGACAAAAAAATTCCTATACCCCATTCTATTCATGGGATATAGGAATCCATTCTACGCTAGGTATTACACGCCCAACCAGCGCTTGAACATATGCTTGGTTGTCGCTTTATTCATCTCGGCAATCGAGGTCGTTAACGGAATGCCTTTTGGACATGCCCGTACGCAGTTCTGCGAATTGCCGCAGCCTTCGATGCCTCCAGCTTCCATCAATGCCTCAAGTCTCTCCTCGGCGTTCATTTCACCGGTCGGATGAGCATTAAACAGACGCACCTGTGAGATCGGAGCCGGGCCCATAAAGTCTGTCTTCTCATTCACATTCGGACAAGCCTCCAGACAGACGCCGCAAGTCATACATTTCGAAAGCTCGTATGCCCATTGCCGCTTCTTCTCCGGCATCCGCGGTCCAGGACCGAGATCATACGTACCATCGATCGGAATCCAGGCTTTGACCTTCTTCAGAGCATTAAACATCCGGCTGCGGTCGATAATCAGGTCCCGTACTACAGGGAAGGTGCGCATCGGCTCGATACGAATCGGCTGTTCCAAATTATCAATCAGAGCAGCGCAAGCCTGACGTGGTTTACCGTTAATCACCATGGAGCAGGCTCCGCATACTTCCTCCAGGCAGTTCGATTCCCAGCATACTGGAGCAATATGCTCACCCTTCATATTCACCGGGTTGCGCTGAATTTCCATCAGGGAACTGATTACATTCATACCAGGACGATAATCAAGTTCAAATTCCTCGGTATATGGCTTGGTTTCCGGGCCATCCTGACGCGTGATAATAAACTTTATCTTTCTGCTTGCTGCTTTTGTTTCCGCCATTGCCATTGCTCTCCCCTCCTACTTTTCCTTCGAATAGTCGCGAATACGCGGCGGAATCAGTGATACATCGACATCTTCATATGAAATTTGCGGCCCGTCCGGCGTCCAAGTCGCCTTGGTCGTCTTCAGGAATTCCTCGTCATTACGATCCGGATAATCCGGTTTATAATGGGCGCCACGGCTCTCATTACGGAGCAATGCGCCAAGCGTCATCGCTTCAGCCAGCTCCAGCATGTTCCATAGCTGACGGGTAAAGGCAGCCCCCGCGTTGTTCCAACGCGAATTATCATTAATATTGATATCTTTATAACGAACCTTCAGTTCTTTAATTTTGTTAATCGTCGCTTCCAATCGATTGTTATAGCGAACCACGGTCATATTGTCCGTCATCCAATCCCCTAGCTCTTTATGGAGTACATAGGCATTTTCCTTGCCTTCCATCTTGAGCAGCTTCTCGAATTTGTCCTCTTGTACCTTGCGGGCATTGTCCAGTATTGTCGAGCTCATATCTTCGACCGATTTCTTCAGACCGTGAATGTACTCCACCGCTTTAGGACCGGCAACCATGCCGCCGAAAATAGCGGATACGAGCGAGTTCGCACCTAAGCGGTTGGCGCCATGATATTGATAATCGCATTCGCCTGCTGCAAACAGCCCCGGGATGTTCGTCATCTGATTATAATCGACCCACATGCCGCCCATCGAGTAATGGACCGCCGGGAAGATTCTCATCGGAACCTTACGCGGATCATCGCCGACGAATTTTTCATAAATCTCAATAATGCCGCCGAGCTTAACGTCCAGTTCCTTCGGATCTTTATGCGACAAATCGAGATACACCATGTTCTCGCCGTTGATGCCAAGCTTCTGGTCAACACATACAGAGAAGATCTCCCGCGTTGCGATATCCCGTGGCACAAGATTGCCGTAGGCCGGATATTTCTCCTCAAGGAAGTACCATGGCTTGCCGTCTTTATAAGTCCAGATCCGTCCGCCCTCACCGCGAGCTGACTCCGACATCAGGCGCAGCTTATCATCGCCTGGAATCGCTGTCGGATGGATTTGAATGAATTCACCATTTGCATAATGCACGCCTTGCTGGTACACCGCGCTCGCTGCTGTTCCTGTGTTAATAACAGAGTTGGTCGTCTTGCCAAAAATAATCCCCGGCCCGCCTGTTGCCAGTATCACGGCATCCGAGGCGAAGGTCACGACCTCCATAGAGCGTAAATTCTGTGCAGTAATACCGCGGCAAGCCCCCTCGTCATCAAGAACTACGGACAGGAACTCCCAGTTCTCATATTTGACCACCAGCCCTTCCGTCTCATGACGGCGAACTTGTTCATCGAGAGCGTAAAGCAGCTGCTGGCCAGTTGTTGCACCGGCAAACGCCGTACGGTGACGCTTCGTACCGCCGAATCGGCGGAAATCGAGGAGGCCTTCAGGGGTACGATTGAACATAACCCCCATCCGGTCCATCAGATGGATAATGCCCGGTGCTGCTTCACACATGGCTTTGACAGGCGGCTGGTTGGCGAGGAAGTCTCCGCCGTATACCGTATCATCGAAGTGCTCCCAAGGAGAGTCGCCTTCCCCCTTTGTATTTACCGCGCCGTTGATCCCGCCCTGCGCACACACAGAGTGCGATCTCTTAACCGGAACGATCGAGAATAGATGAACCTGAACCCCGGCTTCGGCCGCCTTGATGGTAGCCATCAGCCCGGCAAGCCCTCCACCGACGACAACTATGCTTTGTTTCGACATCCTTTTCAACTCCTAAAAGTTTTGTGAGCTATGCTACTTAGACGGACACCATACAAAACTTGCTTCGTAAGCATTCGCTTCGTTTTGTGAGCTATGCTGCTTAGATTTACATCGTACAAAACCTGCTTCGCAAGCGGCCTTCCCTATCCTAGCATTCTAAATGATTGCAGCAGGGCCGTTCCTCCCGCAAATTCCACACTGCGGAATGCGAACAATGACCATACAAACATAATCGATACGATCACAAACATACTCATGCAAATATATGAGGATACACGCTGCGAGCGCGGCCCCACCGTAATGCCCCAGCTAACCAGAAACGACCATAAGCCATTGGCAAAATGGAAAGAGGCAGACACAACCGCGATCAAATAAATAATGAAAAATATCGGCTGCATCATAATGTCATGCATGACTCCGCCCAACTGATCGTGCGTTACATGGCCAAGCGCCACTTGTATTCTCGTCTCATACACATGCCAGATCACAAATATGAATACGATAATTCCCGTAATTCGCTGCAGCAGATAGCGCAGATTGCGCTCCGTAGCATAATTGCCGTTATTCGGCTTCGCCTGAAAAGCGATGTATATGCCGTAAACCCCGTGGTACAGCAGCGGCAAATAAATGCCCACAATCTCCAGTACCAGGATCAGCGGCAGACTGTTCAAGAATGCCACACTGTCCTTAAAGCCCTGGCTCCCCCCCTCAACCGCAGAGAAGTTCGTCAGCATGTGCTCCAGAAGGAAAAAACCTAGCGGAATAATGCCCAGAAGCGAATGCAGTTTCCTGGAATAAAACCCTTTCATAAGTTCGTGTACCCCTTTCTTGTCTCCATCGTCCTTTTAAATACTCATACATTAAAATTCGACAGCAGTCTACGAAATAAATCGTATATGAAAAATCGCACAAACCGCCATCTAAGTACTTTGTTACAAAAGTAACATGTGAACAACTTGTGTCACTTTCATGTTACTCCTTTTTAGCTTATAATGGAATTGCAATATAATTATTAACTGTTATAACTATTACGCATAAGAGAATATATCTGTGGAAATCGATTGAATAAAGAGGAGGATCGAATTGCTGGAAGAATTGATTGTCTTTACTACCGTTGTAGAACAGTCTAGCTTAAATAAAGCTTCGAAGCTGCTTAATTTGTCTCAGCCTGCCTTATCGAGGAAAATTGCCAAGCTGGAGGAAGAATGGGGAATCGCCCTGTTCCACCGCAACGGCAAGAAGCTGGAGTTGACCCGGGTTGGTCATGAGGCCTATCTATATGCCATGGAGCAGCGGCAGCGCCATCAGAACTTTCTGCAGTCCGTCTCACGCTTCAAAGCAGCCAATCGCAGCATCGTAACCCTTGGCGCCAGCCTCACAACATTGCAGACAACATTGCCTCCTCTTGTCACCGCTCTGATGAACAACTACCCGGACATGGAGGTCAAGCTGCTTACTGGCAAAACCCATGAAATTGTCTCCTACGTTAGGGAGAAAAAAGTCGATATCGGCGTCATCGCCTCCTCCATCAGCGAGTCCGGCTTAAAATGCATTCCGCTCTTCCAGGATCATCTTGAACTGGTCGTCCCGCGCGGACACGAGCTTGCGGATGGCGGTCCTGTGACGATGGGCGATCTGAATGACCGCTCGATGATCATCTTCTCCAAAGGCACCTGGTATCGCAAGCTGATTGATGAGATGTTCGTACGTTATGGCATTATCCCTGATGTCAGGATGGAGATCGATTCCTTTGAAGCGATCGTGCGTCTTCTGCCCACTTGTAAATTCGCCACGCTGCTTCCAAAATCCTATTTGCGCAAGCAACTTCTAAGGGATAATGATCTCGTCACCTTGCCGATGAAGGAGCTGGAGCAGACACGCCGGGAGACTTGTCTGATCTATGGCAGCAAGACCAATCTAAGCAGTGAAATCAAAGAATGGGTAAACGACATCCGCAGCCATTTGATTCAGGTTCTTACTATCTAATATGTATAAAAAAGCAGCGCGCCTGTCTTACAGGCGCGCCGCTTCCTTGCTTACTTCAAGCCCCAGCTTCCGGGCTACCCAACCTGTCGTGCTGGCTTGTACGATAATCGTCAGCATAATAGCCATAAAGGCGATCGCTGAAATCATCTGGGCATTGGCGACGCCCATCCCTACAATCATGCCGGATAACGCCGCGGGAATAACTCCCGTCTCCCGCACCCAGCACATGAAGAGCAGTTCCTGCCAGGTCCACTTCGCTTTACGGTCTGGCCATGCGCAGATCAACACCGTTACAGGCCGGGCCACGAACATCAATATTAAGACAGCAGCCAGACTTTGCCAGAAGTAATGCCCCAGCGTCGTGAAATTCACTTGGCTGCCTAGAAGGATAAAAATTAGCATGCGCATCATTAAAGTAATGTTGTCGGAGACGGCTCCGATCTCTGAGCGCTTTTCCTCCATATTCAGATTGAATATGTCCGCGTTCCCCCATATAACTCCAGCTACGAAAGTAGCCATAAATCCGCTGAAACCCAGCAAATCCGCAATCAGATAGCTGGCCAATGCACACACGATCATAACGAGGGTCGTATATTCACTTAGAATCCCGCGCTTAATATGTCCGGTAAAATACGACAGACAACCGGCTATAACAAGTCCGACAGCAATGCCGCCAAAGGCTGTCTTTACGAAATCCCAGCCCATGATCCCGATGTTCAGCTCTCCGCCGCTGGCAACTGCCGCCAGGAAGGCAAAGGTTAGAATCGAGCCGGTAGCATCATTGAAAGCTGATTCGCTTTCCACTGTCTCCCGAACCCGCTTCTTGATGTTCACCTGCCTGAAAACCGGAATGATGGATGCCGGGTCCGTTGAAGCGATCACCGCACCGGCCAGGAACGAGAACACCCAACTGACCCCAAATAAATAATGAACCCCTACACCAACTACGCCCATCGTAATTAGCACTCCCAATACACTTAACAGCGAGAGGCTGATCCAAATCTCCTTGAGCCCGCTAAGCCTTAAGTTGCGTCCCCCATCAAACAGAATCAGGACCGAGCCAACGGTCAGAATGATCTGATTGATCAGCGAGCCGCTCGCTTCATGAATCCAGCCGAGCCCCGGACCCAGCAGCATCCCTGTTGCAATATAGACTGCTACATCCGGGAGCTTAAGAATGGAAGCAATTTTCCCCGAGATCATACCCACGGTAATAACAAATAAAATCAAAATAAGTAAGTGCCTGATGGCCTCGGTAGCTGCAGATTCCATCTGTGATCACATCCCAGGGATAGATTAGGAAATATTCTCGTTGACCATCATCTCGAACTCTTCAACATTTTCATTGGAGCCGATAATGACCATGATATCTCCGGTTTTCAATTGATCCATCGCTGTCGGGGCAACGATAACGCCATTCTCGCGATGAATAGCCACAATCGTGCAGCCAAAGCGCGCTCGCGGATGAAGCTCCCCTACATTTTTACCGTTAAGGCATTCCGGAACGTTCATCTCCACGATGCTGTAATTTTTGGATAGCTGGATATAATCCAGCAGATTGGGCGTCACCAATTGGTGAGCTACCCGAATGCCCATATCCCGCTCCGGCGAAATAACCCGATCCACGCCCAACTTCTCCAGTGCCCTGCCATGCAGTACTGAGATCGCCTTGGCTACTACCATCGGCAAGCCGAGATCTTTAAGCAAAATCGCCGCTAATATGCTCATCTGAATATCATTGCCGATCGCGACGATCCCGCAGTCAAAGTTACGCACTCCCAGCGATTTGAGCACCTCTTCATCCGTTGCGTCAGCCACAACGGCATGAGTCAGCTTATCGCTCCATTCATTTACAATTTCCTCATCCCGGTCGATTCCCAGTACCTCATAACCGAGATCCATCAGTTCCAGTGCCAAACTAGATCCGAAACGCCCCAGTCCGATCACTACAAACTGCTGTGTTTTCATGCTTAACCTTCCCCTTATCCAATAATAATTTTACCTTCCGGATGTCTATATAATTCTTTGCCCTTCTTCGGCCCAAGCGCATAAGCCATCGTCAATGGCCCAAGCCGTCCGGCAAACATCGTGAAGCTGATAATAAATTTACCTATCACTGTTAATTTACCCGTTAATCCTACGGTCAAGCCAACCGTGCCAAAAGCCGAAGTCGTCTCGAACAGGATGCTCAGGAAGCTTGCACTCTCGGTCGTCGATAGCACCATCGATACCGCGATGACAAGAAACAAGGATAACATCGTCAGCGTAACTGCTTTGAAGATACGGTCCTGAGTCAGACGATAGCGGAACAGCACTAGATCAGACCGGCCGCGAATCATCGAGATGACAGCGCCGACCAGAATCATGAAAGTCGTTGTCTTAATCCCGCCCCCGGTAGAGCTCGGGGAAGCACCGATAAACATAAGGATAACCATAAAGAATTGAGTAGCCTGTCTTAGCAAGCCCAGGTCGACCGTATTTGCCCCTGCCGTCCGCGGCGATACCGACTGGAAGAAGGAAGCCCATATCTTCTCTCCCCAGCTAAGGCTTGAGAAGGTGCCCGGATTTGTAAATTCAAATACGTAAATCACCAAGGCCCCGATCAATATAAGCGAAGCCGTCATCGTCAATACCACTTTGGAATGAAGCGATAGCTTCCGGTGCTTCCGAAAGTCAACGAGATCCGACAACACGATGAATCCAAGGCCACCGGATACGATCAGGAACATCGTAACCAGGTTAACAATCGGATCGCCTACGTAGCGAGTAAGGCTCTGATAGTGGCCAAACAAGTCAAAACCGGCATTATTAAACATGGACACTCCATGGAAGATTCCAAAATATAGCGCGCGTCCAAACGGCATATCAAAGGACCAGCGAATCGTATAGATCAACGCCGCGCTGCTCTCAATGACCAGGGAATAGATCAGAACCTTGCGAATCAAGCGGACAATCCCTTCCATCGTGTTCTGGTTCATCGCCTCTTGCAGCAAGAGACGATCCTTGAGCGATATTCTACGCTTGAATACGAGCGAGAATAGGGTAGCCACGGTCATGAAACCGAGACCGCCGGTCTGAATCAGCAGCATAATCACGACCTGACCGAACGTAGAATAATATGTCCCGGTATCCACGACGATTAATCCAGTTACACAGGTTGCTGAAGTTGCGGTAAACAGCGCATCAACGAAAGGTAAAGATTCCCCTGTTGTACTTGAGATCGGCAGCATTAACAGCAGCGCTCCGACGAAGATAATGGCTGCAAAGCCCAATACTAAAATCTGCGGCGGGGAAAACCTGAACCATTTTACCCACATGTTCAACTGCAACTTGATCACTCCATCCTTTTTGTAGCAAAGAAAAAAAGCACTGGAAATCCAATGCTTTTTGATTGGTCCCTGCTCAAAGGCCTACGAGGTTAGCTGACGGATTCGGACATGAACGGTTGCCCTATTCGCTTGGATCCTTGGAATATCCAGGAATTCAGTGAAACTCACCCCTAAAAATCGGTTCCCCCGTTTTCGTAAAGAAATTCGGCCATTTATATATTTTATTATTTCATTGTTTTCATTTCATTTTCGTCAAATGGATTATAAGCCTTATCGGCGTGTAATAACAAAGTTTCTTTTGGATTAAATAACTCGAAAAAGGCCTAAAAGGAGTGAAACTATGATTATGATACTCCATTATCTGAGCCGTGCGAGACCTTACCAGAGATATTGCAGATTCTCGTGAACTAAAGCCCGATTGGCAAATTTAAGGTTTCCTATGTTATCTTTAATTGACGTGTTTTCTGAGAATTACGCTTTATGTCACACCCACTTCTCTCGCCGGGTTATGACAAGCGGACTCATTGAACAATTTCTTGTTATAGAAAAAAGTGTTAAAGGAGCTGTAAACATGCAAACTTCCAAGAACTCACCTGGGATCTTGCTCAAACCTAAAGCACTCTGGATACTTGCTGCAATTGGATTGGTCCTCTTCATCGTCCTGCAGCTTTGGCTGCCTTCTGTGAACGAGCCGGAGCAGCAATTAAGCAAGACCATCAGCAAAGAGCAAGCCAGGCAAGCCGCTGCTTCATTCGCTCAGACGGAGCTTGGTATCAACGGCAATTTCCAGAACGCTCACGTTACATACGATACAAAACCTGAACTGTTTGGTTATTTGACAAAGGAAAATTTAATCCGCCAATATTCTAAATCCTACGGCAAACAATTTCCTTATGACGTTTTCCATGTTGCCTTTACGGACCCGGACGACATCTTAAGCCTGTTGAGCATTGATGTCAATATGCAGGAGGGGAACGTCGTCGCCTTTGAGAAGGTCATCTCGACAAGCAATGCCACCAAGCAGACTTTACTCGACTACGGTCGCGAGAATACACGATCCCTGGTGGCCCGGGAAGGCGATATCAACCTGGCTGATAAAGAGCAGCTGGTCCGACCTTACCTGAAGGCTTTAGGAGTGAGTGAAGCCGATCTGGAGCTGGCTACCGCTGAAGGGCAATATGGGCTGCTGTATGGATTGCCAAATTACGAGATCGGACAGTCGCGGGCCCAGATCCAATTCTATTTTGAATACGGCACAGTAGCTTCCATGGAGACGAAGTTCACCGTTCCGAATTCCTACAACGAGTATCTCAGTAGTCAAAAGACGCTCGCCTACATCCTTACCTTTGCAGGTTATGGGCTGCTCACCTTCGTTCTGGCTGTTCTGGCCATCGTATACAGCATAGTGACAAGAGCTTACACCTCTTTTAAGCGGGGTCTCTTTTTGACTTCTCTTTATTTTGTCCTAAGTATGGTCGGAGCAATCAACATGCTGCCCTATTTACAAAAGGATAGCCTGAGCAACTCCATACTTATTTTCAGCTTCGTGATCCAGGGTGTAGTTACTCTCCTGCTGTCCGGCTCTATCTATGTATCGCTAGTGGGTGGCGATGCGCTCTGGAGACAGAAGGGGCGGAATCTCTGGCCAAGGGCCAAAGAGCCCGGTTATGGACGCCACGTGCTGACAGCGATGACGAACGGGTATGCCTGGGCGCTGATTTTGCTCGGGGTACAGTCCATTATTTTCCTGGCTCTCGAAAATACGATTCACACCTGGTCGACGACAGATGCCTCCCAATCCACCTACAACATGCTTCTGCCGCTGCTATTCCCGCTGCTGGCCTGGGTAGCAGGTATCGGAGAGGAGGCCGTATACCGACTATTCGGAATCGCTATGCTGAAGAAGATGTTCCGCAGCACATTTGTAGCCAGCTTGATTACTTCACTGATCTGGGCTTTCGGCCATACCCTGTATCCGATATATCCGGTCATTTCGCGGCCTATTGAGCTCATGTTCATCGGCTTGCTGTTCAGCTTCGTGTTTCTGCGCTACGGATTTATTACCGCTGTCTTCTCCCACGTCATCTTTGATACGATACTGATGTCAATTAGTCTGATGGTCATGGGCGGAGGATTGAATATAGCCGCCGGGTTATTCTATCTGGTACTGCCAGCCATTGTCGGTTATCTGATCTACCGCTTCAATCCAGCGCATAAGGAACGTCCGCTTGGGCCAATAAAAAAAGAGGAGCCGTTTATTCCGACTCCTCATCCCGAAGCGAATCCATAATAGTTTGTGCGAGTTTATCTCCAATAGAAAGAGGCCGAAAATCTTCGATCGAGGCCTCTTTTATTTTTTTCAGCGATCCGAAATGCTTCAGCAACTGCTTGCGCCGCTTCTCGCCTACACCGGGAATCGCGTCTAGCTGAGATACGACCATCGATTTGGCCCGCTGCTCGCGGTGGAAAGAAATCGCGAAGCGGTGCACCTCATCCTGAATGCGCTGCAGCAAATAGAACTCCTGGCTATCCCGAGCCAGATTCACCGGTTCCGGCGGATCGCCGATCATAAGCTGGGCCGTCTTATGCTTCGTATCCTTCACGAGACCGCAGACGGGAATGAACAGTCCCAACTCATTCTCCAGCACATCCTTGGCCGCAGCCATCTGCCCCTTGCCGCCGTCCATAACGATTAGATCAGGAAGCGGCAGATTCTCTTTGAGCACGCGCTCATATCTGCGCCGCACCACCTCACGCATCGTCTCCACATCATCAGGGCCCTGAACCGTACGAACCTTGTACTTGCGGTATTCCTTCTTGGCCGGCTTGCCATCGATAAATACGACCATCGCCGATACCGGATTGGTTCCTTGAATATTCGAGTTATCGAACGCTTCGATCCGAGACAGCTCGTTCAAGCCGAGAGCAACGCCCAGATTCTCCGCCGCCCTGGAGGTTCGCTCCTCATCCCGCTCGATCAGACGGAATTTCTCATCCAACGCAACGCGGGCATTATCAAAGGCCATCTGCGTCATCTGACGCTTCAGTCCCCGTTTGGGAACCAGCGTCTTCACATTCAGCCAGTTCTGCAAAGCGGCTGCCCCACTTTCCGCATCAAGCAGCTCTCCGCCTTCATCATCCGAAGCCTCGCTAACTGGCCCTTCGACGTCTTCGCCCGCCTGCTCCTCCCGCTGTCCCGGCTTCATATCTGGCAGCAGAATCTCCTGTGGAAGCGCAGGATTGTCGCTATAATATTGTGTTACGTAGGACAAGAAGTCACCATAGGCCTCCCCATAGAACGGAAATACCGAGGCATGCCGTTCGATCATTTTCCCTTGTCTTACATATAGAATCTGTACACACATCCAGCCCTTATCAACGGCAAAGCCAAATACATCACGATTTCTCGCATCATTCATCGTAATCTTTTGCTTCTCCATCAGAGCGTCTATGCTTCTGATCTGATCCCGCAGCTCCTTTGCCCGCTCGAAGTACAGCTCCTCTGCCGCTTCCTCCATCTTGCGCTGAAACTCTTGCTTGATCTCCTCATGCCCGCCATTCAGGAAGGATACGATCTCCTGAATCATCTCGTCATAGGTTTCTTGCGGCACTTCCTTGACACAGGGCGCCAAGCATTGGCCCATATGATAATACAGACAAACCTCCTTCGGCATCACATTGCACTTGCGCAGCGGGTACATCCGATCGAGCAGCTTCTTCGTTTGTTGTGCTGCATAAGCGTTCGGATAGGGTCCAAAATACTTAGCCTTATCCTTAAGGATCTTCCGCGTGACTTCCAGCCGCGGATGACGTTCATTTGTAATTTTGATATATGGATAGGTCTTATCATCTTTCAACAATACGTTATATCGGGGAGAATGCTTCTTGATCAGATTGCACTCCAGAATAAGAGCCTCCATATTGCTGCCGGTAACGATATATTCGAAATCGCGAATCTCCGAGACGAGCCGTTGAGTTTTCCCGTCATGACTGCCAGTGAAGTAGGAGCGCACACGATTCTTCAGGATTTTGGCCTTTCCGACATAAATAATCGTGCCGTTCTTGTTCTTCATCAAATAACAGCCCGGCAGATCCGGCAGCAGCGCAAGCTTGTGACGGATCGCTTCCATCGCCTGCTCCTTCTCCCGCATTTCCTTGGCATAGGTATCCGAATGATGGCTATTGCTCATTGTCCTCTCCCCCTCTCACTACATGATGCTGTTCTGCACAGAAAACGCCCCCGGGCATGCCGGAGGCGTAGTTGTAGCACTCTAAATCAGCTGGCCAAATTAATGTTTGGCAATCATGTTTTTCAGCGCATCTTTGGAGTTCAAGCCAACAACCTTATCGACAGGTTGGCCGTCTTTGAACAAGATCAGAGTTGGGATACTCATTACGCCAAAACGGGATGCGGATTCAGGGTTCTCGTCCACATTTACCTTTGCGATTTTAACCGAATCCCCCAAATCACCAGACAATTCTTCCAAAATTGGCGCTATCATTTTGCAAGGACCACACCAAGGCGCCCAAAAGTCGACCAGAACGGTACCCGTACTTTCGACTTCACTGTTAAAAGATTGATCGGAAACATTTACTATTGCCATGATATCTCCTCCTTGTATGTTACTGGAATGCCTGTATGAAGCCAGCCACAGCATTCCCTAACTAATCAGTAATGGTATAGTAGCGCCCTATGTTGACGCTATGGATTACATTATAACATAACTTTTTAGTAAATGGGAATTCGCGTTCAGGCATCATCTTTACAAACTTAAAAGCGATTGGTTATACTAAGAATATCCAAATATCGATTTGTCTATGATGTTTTTAATTGACGCTACATAAAAGTTGTTTAAGGAGGCCTCGCCCGCATGGATGCTAACCCGCATGTGAACGACCCGCGTCAGCATATCAATGAAGAGCCGCGCAATGATTTGTTCGATCTGATGAATGGTTTTTTCGGTATGCTCACCCTTATGGCCGTTATTTTCTTCGGCATGGTCATTTTGAAATTTATCGCCAGCTAGCCTAATCGCTGCTGCTGTCGGTCAAGGCAGTCCGGCCGATATTTTTCTAATCTACGCTTGGATAACACACAGAAGACCTCGCAATCCTAGGTAAGGGTTGTTGCCGAGGTCTTCTTTGCGTCTGTGGATATATATGACCGATGATTCCCATTCATCCCATCTAAGATCTCTTGCCGCGCTTATTGCTGCCAGTGACGGTCACCACATCTACGAATGGAGCGATCCGATCCATCAGCCGCTGGCCTTTATGCCGTTCCTCCCCGTCCTTGCTTGTAAAGCTCAAATGCTGCTCCAGCGCTTCCAAGGAATAATTGGAGGTATAGAAGGTCGGCTTACGATTCATTCGAAAATTCAAGATCGAGCCCATGACATGATCGCGAACCCATGGGTTCAAATTCTCCGCCCCGATATCATCAAAGATGAGCAGGTCCGCCTGCTTCATCACTTCAACGGTCTCCTTCAGCTTCTGGGAATCCTGAAGCATCGACTTCAGGTCCTCTACAAATTCCGGCATATACACAATGACCCCGGAATATCCCGACTTCGCCAGCTTGTGCAGCAGATAGCACATCAAGAAGGTCTTGCCCGTTCCAAAGTTGCCTTCCAGATACAAACCGCGCGGTTGCAAACCGCCCTCCTCTGTAGCGCTGATATAGCGAAGCACTTGGGTTACGGCAGGCGCACGGACACGATCCTTGGTGAGAATCTCGACTTCATCATAACCTTCCTGAAGGGCCCGCTCATCGACATAGAAGCTGCGGATCTTCTTCTGAATCGATAGCTCGTTCTCCCTTTGCAGTTGTTTCGAGCAAGGAACCTGGCGAGCGACGATTTGCGGACCAAGCGTATTGTTCTCTACGGTTAATTTCGTGAAATGGCCGGGGAAATCATTAGGACATTGATCGAGCCCGGGACACTTGGCGCAATGACGGCTGTCATTTACGTATTGATATAGCTTGGCCATATCTCGAATCAACTGCTCTTCGTCCAGTTCGGGATGCTTCGCGCGCAGTTCAAGTACAAGCGGATCGTTCAACAGCTCCGCCTTAAGCTGCTCCGACCGCCTGAGCAGGTTGCTATTCTTCATTCCTGCCAGTATTTGACCGAGTGAATCCATGGCTTGCGTCCCCCTTCCCGATTAAGCCTCATTGTTTCTGCCCGCCTGCATCCGTTCCGCAAGCTTCAGCATCTCCGCGAATTCCTCATCCGAGACGCCCTCCTCCTGGGTAGAGCTCGGCACAATAGGAATTTCCGGCTTGCTCTTGCCAGTGGCTTGACGCCCTTTGTAGGTGCGTCTGCGGCCCGCCCCATCTTGCGCCTCTAAGGTGGATTTGGCCTTGACCTTAGACTGCTCACGGATGTAGCCAACCGCCTTCTCATAAGTATTAATTTGCTTCATCAGCATATTGGAAGCAATCGCCTCCACAAAATTGCGATTAATCCGCTGCTCTGTATTGGAAGTTAGCAACGACATCAAGTAATGAATCAGAACATTGATGACTTCACCTGGCAATTTATAATTCAAATCGATCTTCGTAAAAATATCCAGCAAATTGTCAGGAACAGCTCCCGGGAAGAAAGTTCTCAAGAGGCGCGTATACGGCTCATTGCGGAGCATCATGTTGTACTGATGAATATCGCATTTGTTAATGAATTGCTTGGGCACCTCCAAATAATATTCCATCTGTACCGGGAACTCTTCCAGCTGTTCCTCTTCTTCCCGAGCAGAAGCAATAGAGACAACCTTGGCGTAGGCCACTTCCCGTTCCTCGTTGCGCCGCTTGCCTTGACGGAAATGGAGATTCGCCCGATGCTGCAGCTCATCCAGCAGGATGCCTCCGCTTGGATCAAATACCCCATCCTCATCCAGCAGGCGGCAAAGATCCTGGACGCTTAAATCGAATTTCCGGGACACAAAATTAAGCACGCCCATCCCTTCCAGATTGAAGCGAAGCCCTTCGACATGAGAACGGTTTACCGAATCGCGCGGGAAGCGAAGAATAATATCCGCGTAGTTAATCCGCTCTTCTTCCGCATCAAGCGGGCCTCCGCTTTGCCGAGCCAGAGCTGTCTCGGCGATCGCCTGCTCCAGTTCGTAATCTATGGAATGAGTATTTAATTCAAAAATATCATAAAACGGAACCGTAATATTTTCTTTGTTATGAGACAAGCCGTACATATCCCCCGGTTCCTTGCTGAAGAACCGTTCACGCAAAGACAAGACGGCAAACTTCCCGATCTTGTCGCGCAGCAGCAGCGTCAAATGCTGAGTATTAAAAAATTCCGTTGGCGATAAAGGCGGCTGCAACTCGTATTCATACATATACTCATCGCTATCCGTCATATACATCCGGCTCGTCTGCAGTAGGCCGACTGCTTCCAATTTGGATGTCTGCTCTACGAGATAAGTGCGTCCCCTCTCGCTCGGATCAATCCCCAAAGTCAAGAAAAGCACCCGCTGCTGCTCAACTCGTGAATAGCCGACCTGATCCTGAGGCACCTGCTCCACCAGGAGCCGATATAGTGAAATGGCAAAAGCCCCGACCATAGGCTGATAGATTAGACTAAGCGTCTTCCCGTCAACAGGACTGAGACTGAAGTCACGATATACGCAGTAACGATGATTTTCAGTAAAATGCAGCATGTTGTTCATGCGCACGGCTTCATCGCCCCTTCCCACAATTAAATGGTCATACTCTATTGAAACGTCTTCTGAGGATCTGATTCGATACGGAATTGATCATCCTCTGAACTTGTCCACGTTCGATCAATGTTTCTATATTCTATCACAAAATGATTCTACTTGAATCATTTAAACCTTACAAAAATCATGCCATTTCCCTGGCAATAATTCTAAAAAATCGACAAAACAAAGCCGATAACGCTTCAAACTGCAGCATTATCGGCTTTTTCCCATCTGTTAAGTATGAACCTGTAAATCTAAAACATCTTATAACCGGCAAAACGCAGCTTGCGTATCGTCCATCCGCTCAGAATTGCTCCTGCCAGACCAGCCACAGCGGTCAAATAATCAACGAGACGGAATGAGGACAAATAAAGCCCCAGACTCCTATCATGATCCCATAGCGTATATACAACTACCGGGACGATGATAATGACGAACACGTAAGCGGGGAACCATGTCGTTTTCATTAGCATATTAAGAATGAATCCGATCCCAAACATCATGACAAAAAACAATACCATCAATATCAATACGATGAGCCATCCCACGAACCTCACCCCTTATGTACACTATAACAAAGGTCACACTATTTATAACTAGTAGATAGTTTACTAAAAAAAATGTTGCAAAGCAATGAACTTTACTTATTTTTATAACGTTTTCATTTGCTCCTGCCGATCATATTAGGATACAATGGTGACAGTGCATATACTTATGCCTACCTAATGATTATTTAGGAGTGATCATAAAATGAACGAAGCTGCATTAACCCTGGAAGGCTGGTATGCTCTCCATGATTTCCGCACCATGAACTGGACCGCCTGGAAAGAGACTGATGATGAAGAGCGTGCTGGCGCCCTGGAGGAGCTTCACACCTTTCTGCAGGAATGGGACTTATTAGAGCAATCCAAGACGGGCAGTACTGCCGTTTATTCTATCCTTGGACAAAAGGCTGATTTTGTATTCATGCACCTTCGCGACTCGCTTGAGGAGCTGAATGCTTTGGAGAATGCTTTTAATAAAACGACCTTTGCCGAATATACAAACAAAGCCTATTCATATGTCAGTGTAGTAGAGCTTAGCAATTATCTCGCTTCCGGCGGAGGAGATCCCAAGGAGAACCCGGAAGTTATGGCCCGTTTGCAGCCTATTCTTCCTAAATCGAAGCATATCTGCTTCTATCCTATGAATAAAAAGCGGGATCTAGGCGATAACTGGTACATGCTCTCTATGGATGAGAGACGCGCGATGATGCGAAGTCACGGTTTGATTGGACGCAGTTATGCCGGCAAGGTCAAGCAGATCATTTCCGGTTCCGTCGGTCTGGACGATTGGGAATGGGGAGTCACATTGTTTTCCGATGACCCGCTGCAGTTCAAGAAGCTTGTTTATGAGATGCGCTTTGATGAAGTAAGTGCTCGTTATGGTGAGTTCGGTTCCTTCTTTGTAGGTAATTTGTTAAATGAACAGTTGTTCGAAGACATGCTCAAAATCTAATAGAGACAGTCAAACAGTCTCCATTCAAAAAGAGCTATCCCTAGTCATGACTAAGGATAGCTCTTTTTTTCTCTACGCTGCGTGTAACGAACACCACAAACGTTTATTAGGCAAAAACAACAGTTCTATATTTTATGGCCGACGTCATACGATTTGTGCTGCCTTGATTCTAAAAAGAGCTGTCCCATCTCGTCTTGAACGACTAATAGGACAACTCTATCATATTATTCTTCGCTATCTTCCTCTTCCTCAAGCCTGCGCAGCGATTCCAGAAATTCCGCAGTCGCCCGGTCGCGGTCCCTGCTCTTCTCCTTCAAGCGCTCTATGGCAGGCAGGATCAGAATATCAACTTCTTTCTGGATCACATAGGATAAGTCATATTGCCCTTGCTTCTCCAGAAAGGAGCCGACCTCCATCAAGGCGTTATAACGATCCAGTTCCTCCCGGGTTAACAAACCTCTTACCTGCACGCTGCAATGTCTCATTTTACAGGAATCTGCCTTTCTTCAGAACGAGCGGAATCCCGCCAATGGTAAACAAGTATCGGATATCCACCAGCTTCTTAATCTGAGCAGCGACCCAGCCTTTGTACTTCTTGCCGAACGCACTGGCCACCGCCTCGCCTTTGCCCAAGGAAGCCACCGTCCCCTTGTTGCTGAAGACGAATTTCTTCAGTTCCTTGTTACGGATCGAAGCCACAACATTTTGCGCACATGTTACCCCTTGCTGCATGGCAATTTGTGCGGTCGGCGGATATGGTCGCCCTTCCGGATTAAGCATAACGGAGTTATCGCCAATAATGAACACATGATCATAACCCGGTGCATGCAAGTATTCATCAACCATCACCCGGCCTCTGGATGTCTCGAAGCCAGCGGCCTCGACCAGACGATTGCCGCGAATTCCCCCCGTCCATACGACGGTAGCGGAGCGGATTACTTCTCCATTCGCCAGCACCACTCCATCTTCCATGCACTCTTTGATCGCGATGCCGATCTTGAATTGAACGCCCTTCTTCACCAGCACATTTTGGGCATATTCCACCAGTTCAGGATCAAACCCCGGCAAAATCGCTGGAGCAGCCTCCACATTATAAATATTAACGAGGCTAGGATCGACATCATATTCTTTGCACAGACGCGGGATACGGTCAGCCAATTCGGCAACGAATTCAATGCCGCTGAAGCCGGCTCCGCCCACGACAAAATTGAGACGGTCAGTGCGGCTCTCGTCCAGCTTATATAGAGCGAATTGATACTCAATATGCTCGCGGATCAAGCGAACCGAATTAATGCTGCGAATCGTCATCGCAAATTCAGACAGCCCCGGAATGCCAAATGACTCAGGCTCCCCGCCAAGTGCAATGACGAGGTAATCAAAAGATAAAGTCCCATCCTGAAGAATCACCTTACGGTCTGATAGACGAATTTCTTTGACATTGGATTTAACCAGGTCTATTTTGAATTCATCGATTAACTTCGAAATGGACACCCGAGTATGCTCGATTGAATCCGTCCCGGCAGCTGGCATATGCAAATGCGTTGTGAAATAATGATAATCATGTCGATTAACCAAGGTTACATCTGCTTCATTATAATTCAGTTCCTTCTGCAGACGCTGCGCCGTTAAAATTCCGCCATATCCTGCACCGAGAATGACGATTTTAGGTATGGTACTCATCTCTAGTACTCCTTCCAGTCTCAAACACTCTATTTTTGTATTTTTTTCTATCCGGATCCTATTTTAATGTGAAAATAACCACATAAAAAAATAATAACCAGTTTGTATATTAGTCAATCATGAAGTTTATGATATTTCTCACAAATATTGTAACCCTTATAACCATTTTAAAGCAAAAAAATGACAGTGTAAAATTTTCAAATGTGCTTTTTTCGTCACAAATTTAAGTGCATACAATTTGAATAATATCGACTTTTGTATAAAAGATCAAGTCTTATTTTACGCCACTTGCGGGCATTTCTAGGGTCGCATAAATTGGAAATTCGACAAATATCGCGTTAGCTTTGCAAGACCACAGCGGGAGATTATAATAAAGTAGAAATGACAATATAAAAACTTCATGAAATGATCTGGAGGTGTAAGTCTGTGTCATCCCTGAATGCCAACGGAGAATTTACCGACCTTCTCATTATCGGAGGAGGCCCGGCAGGTATGTTCGCCGCTTTCTACGGCGGAATGCGAAAAGCTTCCGTCAAATTAATCGAAAGTATGCCTCAGTTAGGTGGACAAGTAGCAGCCCTCTATCCTGAGAAATATATTTACGATATTGCCGGTTTTCCTAAAGTTACAGGTCAGGAGCTAGTGAACAATTTAACGGAACAACTCAAAATGTTCAACCCTGACATTCGTCTTGAGGAAAAAGTACTACAAATCGAGAAAAAGGATGAACGGCATTTTATCGTAACTACCGACAAAGACGTTCATCATGCCCACGCGGTTATAATCACTGCAGGCGTAGGCGCATTCGAACCGCGTCGTCTTGAGCTTGAGAACGCACTCCGCTTCGAGAAACATAATCTTCATTATTTCGTTAGCGATATGGAGAAATTCCGGGGACGGAAGGTGCTGATCAGCGGTGGCGGAGACTCAGCAGTCGACTGGGCACTCATGCTTGAACCTATCGCCGAGCAAGTAACGCTTGTACACCGCCGCGATAAATTCCGGGCTCATGAACATAGCGTTGAGAAGTTGATGGCTTCCCGTGTGAATATCGTAACTCCTACAGAGATTACACAGCTTCACGGAGAGGAGCAAATCAAGCAAGTAACGCTGGCCCATGTTAAGACGAAGGAAGAATCGATCATCGATGTCGATGACGTCATCGTTAATTTTGGCTTCGTATCTTCTCTTGGTCCAATTGCTGAATGGGGTCTGGATATTCAATCTAACGCCATCGTCGTGGATTCAAGAATGGAGACTTCGATTCCGGGGATCTTTGCAGCTGGAGATATCGCTACGTATCCTGGCAAGCTGGACCTGATCGCTGTCGGCTTCGGTGAAGCGCCTACTGCTGTTAACAACGCCAAGGTATATATCGATCCGGAAGCGAAGCTGTCGCCAGGTCATAGCAGCAATATGAAACTATAATAGGGGTTGGTCAAACGCGCATCGGAAGGCCAGCTTCGAGGCTGAAAACCAAGCTTTTCGAAATTCTACTAGAATAACTACATGAGATTCAAATAAAAAGGGTATCTTAACTTTACGCAGGAAAATGATGTCGTAAAGGAGAGATACCCTTTGCCTTATGTCTGCCCGTTATGCAACGGCCTGGCCCCATTAACTGCAGCTTGTCCAGACTGTGGATATACTCTGGATAATGCCGGTCGAAGAGAGGATTATGCGGGTCCATATAGTCCCTATGGCTCCGCGGACCAATATACTTCGGCGCTCTCACTCCACAGCCTGGAGGGCTGCGAGCATGTTGTCCAATGTCCACACTGCCATGAGGCTTATATTTATCGAGTTAATCTTTGGGAATCCCCTTAACTACGAGTGAAGTAAATTTAGAGATTTCACCGGCCGGGAGAAGCTTTGCTTGTCCAAACTAGTGCAAAATAGAACCGTCCGATGTATTAAGTTCTCGTCTATGGATCTCTGCCAACAGAAGTGCGATGAACTCCCGATCCAGGTTGAGTTCCGTGGCCATAAAATAGGATTCAAGCAACATCTCATCTGTTAACATCGCCATTGATCATACACCCTTTCTATTTTTTTCTAATCATAACAAGATTCTCCGGACAGAACAAGCGTTCCGTTATCCACATATACCTGTGGAAATCCTGTGAATAACTTGTTAGTAAAATGCGTAGTTGACTGTAAAATCTAATTGGATAATGTGGATAAAAGTTATTCACAGGAATTTTGTGTCAAAATTTCGCAGAAAATTTTTTTATAAATTTCTTAAATTTGTTGCATTTTTATTACTGCGGCCTCGTGTTGACCTCAAATATCCATACCTTGCCGCTGACATCGATCCCATAATCAAAGCCCAACTGCTCGATTCCCGGAAAAGAACTCTCCATAATTCCGATGCACGTATTCGTTAAATTACGCATCTCTGCACTTTTCTTCTTCGCCATCCCTTTAGGCAATGAACGGCTTAAACCTGAGCGAGCAGACAATTGCGTCCCGCCCTTGCACAGGTTCGTAACGAACAGACCCGGACGAGCCAATCTTCCCACCATTGCCCGATAGGTCCATTTTCCATTTTGCTTTACCACCTTTACACGATAATCGATCGGTCGACCGGCTATCCTGGCCAGGTGTATGCCTTGCTGAATAATATATGAGCGGCGAACCTTCACCCGGTTTAATGCCTGGAGCATCGCATCATAAGTTGAAAAGGATGACCTTCTTGACATATTGGTAAAAGAATAAATCCCGCCTGAATAGGTTACCTTGATTACGCCGTAACCTCCACCGCCACGGACTGGCTTGATGACGACCATACCAAAACTATGCAGCATCTGCTTCAAGGATTCTGAATTAAACTTACGTGTTTGAGGTATGTGGGCAGCCACACTTTCGTTACCGAGCAGTGCTTCTGTCTTCAGCCACTTGTTGGCTAACTGTCTTCCCACGGTTGACGTCCCCCTTTCCGTTATGTGATATTCATACTCGAATGAATGTATTTTTTCTTGTATGTTTGTCCGCGGCAATGGCCTGTTTTATTCGCAACCGCTTTCTATGCAAAATTTCAAATTTAACGTATAGTATGTAGCAGGTGTATAAGTTGAGCTATGGAATGATACAGAAGGCAGCCGGGTGAACTGTTTTTCCGACTGCTATTGCCTGTCACTGACCCAGCTTATAGTTCAACTCATATAGATATAGGAGAATTTTCAGATTACCGGGAGGGACGTTAGTATGTCGGCTTTATTTGGAGTATTGTATTGGTTCGGTATGGTTGCGATGTCGCTGGTGCTCGCCGCGATTACGGTAATTGTGTTCCTGTTCGGCTTCAAGGCAATCAAGACATCCAGCAGAGGGCTTGGAATCAGCTGCATCGTCTTCTCGGTCGTCGCGGCTGGAATGGTAGTTCTCATGGTCAACAAGCAGTTCTTCTAATCACTACATAATCCAGGCAAAAAGAGATTCGTTCCTTTTCACTCCATGAAAGGGTGCGAATCTTTTTTTCTGAAAAATTTGAAACTATATCAATCTAAAACGTATTATTTATATAACAGATTTCTCAGGAGGTTCTACGGCTATATGGAAAACTCACAGACATGGAGCGGACGCTTCAAGAAGCTGTTCATTAACAACCGTTTCGTTCTATTTCTATTGATCTTGCTCTTAATCGGTTTAAATGTACTGGTTTTTTATAAAATCTCCTTCGTGTTCAGACCGATTACCGTATTGTTAAAAACAGTCCTGCTCCCGGTTCTGCTTACCGGAGCGATCTATTACCTGCTTAATCCACTCGTCGATTGGCTGGAGAGAAAAGGGCTCAAACGCGTCTACACGATCGCTGCCCTGTATTTACTGATTATTGGCTTGCTCACCATCGTTATCGTGTCTGTCATTCCGCTCCTCCAGGAGCAGATCATTCGGCTGATTGATAACTTCCCGAGATACAGCTATGAGGTTCAGCTTCAATTCGAAAGTGTGATTGGCAGCGACTTCTTCCATCAATTCCAGTCCACGACAGGATTTGATCCGTCGACCATTGGGGACACCTTCTCCCAACAGGCCACGACGATTCTAAATAGCGCTTGGTCCAGCATTGGCGGCTTCCTTGGGACAATTAAGGATGTCATTCTGGCCATCGCGACCGTGCCATTCATTTTGTTCTATCTGCTGAAAGACGGGAAGAAGCTGCCCCAATACATTCTTAGATTTGTGCCGATCCGCCTGCGGCAGAGCACTCATACAGTAATGACCGAGATGAACGGGCAAATTAGCCATTATATTCGCGGACAGATCATTGTCAGCTTCTGTATCGGTATTCTGATGTACATCGGATTCCTTATTATCGGACTTGATTATTCGCTGATTCTCGCCCTGATTGCTTCCTGCACCAGCATCGTGCCTTATCTGGGCCCGGCGATCGCCATTACACCGGCGCTGATTATCGCTTCAGTCACATCGCCGTTTATGCTGCTCAAGCTGATCGTCGTCTGGACGGTCGTACAATTAATTGAAGGCAAGTTCATCTCGCCGCAAATTATGGGCAAGACGCTGCGAGTTCACCCTATTACAATCATCTTCGTTATTCTGACTGCCGGAAATCTGTTCGGCTTCTTCGGAATTCTGCTCGCGGTTCCAGGATATGCGGTATTGAAGGTCGTCGTGACTCATTTATTCGATTGGTTCGAGCGAAAATCGCATTTATATGATTCCATTGACCCGGCTCAACCGAGTGAATCAAATGAGGACAAATCTGACCCTGTGGATAACCCCGCTCTATAAGGCAAAATTACAGCAAACACAAAAAAACACAGTCCCTGCAAGTAACCTCTGCAGGGACTGTGTTTTATATATATCTCAATCACAAACTTCTGGCTTGCCTTCTTCACCACGCATGCGGAAGGATTGTCCACAGCCGCAGGTAGCGATAGCATTTGGATTGTGGATAGTGAACCCACCGCTCATGCCGGATTCCTGAAAATCGATTTCAAGACCGTTCAGGTAACGGAGATTCTCTTTCTCAACAACCACCTTCACACCCTTGATCTCCATAAACACATCCGCTTCGCTCTCATCATCATCCAGACCCATACTATATGAGAAGCCGCTGCATCCGCCTGGTTTCACCGCTAAACGCAAGAACATATTCGGTATTTCCTGTTCGGCCAGCATATCTTTGATTCGTTCGACGGCACTTTCAGAAATTTCAATCATCCTACGCCCTCCTTAAGATTACTTTCCAAGAGGTCATTCAAAAAAAGGATTGCTTTTTTGAATTCTCACTAATAAAAGTATACTCCACATGGCAACTCCTCTCAAGAGACAGGTTCTATAACGCGCTATGAATTGTCATGATTTTCCTCTAAAATTTAAGTCTTTTCTTCCAGACTTATTGCCCCCTATAAGAATCAAGGTTTATAATAAAGGTTGTTCTAAGAGTCCGCCCGGATTTTTAAACTCGCATTTTAAGCATGTGTTTAAAAATCCAGACCTCCGGCACCGAGAATGTTGGATGAAGCTAGAGACTGAGCGGAGCGTACGTAGAAGGTACGTGAGCACCTGAGATGTTTCCGTAGGAAATATGACTTCTTAAGCATACGTTTTGGCCCGGCTGAATTCAAGATTCGATGTCGAATAGCTTCATGATTTGCTTTGAGACCAAAGGGGGACTTTTTAAACTACCTCTTTATGAGGTTTTACGGGATATGATGAAAATTGCATCCATATAAGCCGGGTTATGCATCGGCTATTTCGTTCAATTTTTCACAGTTCAGATCCAAAGAAGAAACGGAGGTAGACATATTGATTCCAACAGTGATTGAGACAACCGATCAAAGAATGCTTGAAATCGTTAATAAAGTAAGAAACGGTGAGCGACTGACTCTTGAGGACGGGGTATACCTGTATGAGAGCGACGATATTCTGACCATCGGCCAACTGGCCAATGAGGTCAATTTAAGAAAGAATGGCAGGAAAGTTTATTTCATCGAGAACATGACCTTATACTTCACGAATGTTTGTGAATCACACTGCGCATTTTGCAACTTCCGACGCGATGAAGGAGAAGACGGCGCATATACACTGTCCGGTCAAGAGATGATTGCCTACGTCGAGCAGCATATTCATCCTGGCGTACGCGAGTTCCATATTACAGGCGGTCATAATCAACATGTTCCGTTCCAATATTACGTCGACTCATTGAAAGCACTGCATGAGCACTTCCCCGAGGTGACGATCAAAGCCTACACCGCAGCGGAGATCGAGTTCTTCACTCGCATCAGCGGGATGAGCACGAGGGAAGTGTTAGTGGCGCTGCGGCAGGCCGGCCTTAAATCGCTGACTGGCGGCGGAGCGGAGATCCTCTCCGACCAATATCGCCAGAAGATGAAGGTCGAGAAAGCCAATGTCGACCAATATCTTGATGTTCATCGTACAGCTCATCAGCTGGGGATGAAGACACATACCACAATGCTGTACGGAGCAATCGAAAGCCATGAAGACCGCGTACGCCATATGACTCAGATTCGCGAGCTTCAGGATGAGACCGGAGGTTTCATGGTGTTTATTCCTTTGTCTATGCAGCCACGCAACAAGAATGCGGGGATTATGCGCCGCAACTCCGCCTTCGAGGATCTGAAGACGATCGCGATCAGCCGCCTGATGCTGGACAATATTCAGCATATTAAGGCGTACTTCATCAACATCGGCGTACAGCTAACACAAATGGCGCTGGCCTTTGGAGCATCCGATGTGCATGGAACGCTGGTTAGAGAACGGATTAGCCACGCAGCCGGGGCCAATACCCCTGAGGGGCTGACCCGCAAGGAATTAATCTGGCTGGTCAAAGGCGCCGGCAGAATTCCGGTAGAACGGGACACCTTCTACAACGAGATCGAAGTTCACGAATAAGCTGAGCTTTCAAAATGTTTACAGCCGGAGAATAGCCTTCATTTCCCCGGCTGTTTTTATTTGCTCTTATCCAACTATGAATGCCAATCTTCAATCATCCTGATTTCGTGGATTTTGATCATTATTTGGTCATATAGCGCTTCTGCCGTTTCGCCCTCAACGCTCTCTCCATTTACAAGTGCATATGGCGACAAATAACATAACCCGCAGCTCGTCAAACATCCATACTCGTATACATCACAATCGGGCAACTGCCTTATTTTATCCATAATTTCCTCGGTGCCATGGACTGTATTGTGGGTACAATACTCTATAATGGCTCGCAAACGAATCTCCTCCATATTTCCATGCTTGGTCACAAGGCTTATTTTTAATAAACTCTATAAGCATTTAAATTTAAAGTTATTTGTACTATAATAAGATGCGAAAGGAGCTGAAGACAATGAGTGAAAATGTACAAGATAAATTATATGATGAAGTATCCGAAGTTCTGGATAAACTTCGTCCATTCCTGCAACGCGACGGCGGTGACGTAGAACTGGTCGACGTTGAAGACGGAATCGTCAAGTTGAAACTGATGGGTGCTTGCGGTAGCTGCCCAAGTTCAACGATTACTCTGAAAGCCGGGATCGAACGTGCATTGTTCGAAGAAGTAGACGGCGTTCAAGAGGTTGTACAAGTATTCTAATGATATAGCACAGTGGAATTGAATCCAGCATTTATGCTGTATCATGAACCTGGCCCCTCCGGAAATCCGAAAGGGCCAGGTTTTTTCTATTTATCAATCGACAGATCGCTTAATCCATGGCCGGATCGGGTCCAGTCCTCCGGATATATCCATTACATTCCCCGTTATAAAATCCGAATCCGAATGGCACAGGAAAGTGATAACGCGGGCGATATCCTCCCCGCTGCCCGGTCGGCCTAGAGGCGTCTCCCCATCAGATAGCTCACGGGCCTCCTGTATGGAGATTTCCTTGTTGCCGCCGCGGATGTCTCCGGGGCATACCATGTTGACGGTGATGCCATATGACGCCTCTTCAACGGCAAGCGTCTTGGTGAAGGAGACAAGCCCGGTCTTGGCAGCGGCATATACAGCCCGGTGCGGCCACGCCCGGGACTCGGCAGCATGGCCGAAGCCAAAGTGGATGATCCGCCCCCAGCCCTTCTGCCGCATCCCCGGCAAGACGAGGTGGTCCAGCAGCATCGTCCCGACCAGGTTCCCGTCAATCATCGCCAGAATTTCCGTCTGATCATAATCAGCGAACATACGGCGCTCGCGAATGAACGGGCCGGCATTGTTCACCAGAATATCCACCGTGCCCAGCTGGTCATTCACCTGCTGTACCAAGCCTTCAAGCTGCTCCCTGCGAGAGATATCCGTCTTTACCGCAATCGCGCGAACACCCAGCTCTTCGATCTCGCGCTGCAGGGACTGTGCTTCCCTCTCGCTATGTACGTAATTAATTGCTATATCGCATCCCTGCTCCGCCAGCATCAACGCCGTCTTCTTCCCGAGACCTTTGGCACTTCCGGTAATAAGGGCTACTTTTCGCATCTTTTGTCCTTCTCCTTCTTAAAGAGGATATTCCAGAAGTCTACTCCAGCCCTCTCGCTGCTGAGAATCAGCTTTCGGCTTCGACCTTGAGAATACACACTTAATCCCTTTTTATTAAGTATAAGAGATTTGAAGCATTCCCTCAAACCCGCATTTATCCATAACTATCAAAACTTCCACTTATTTTCCAATTAAAATAGACTATTTTATTTTCTTTATGGATTATTCTATCTACTCACAGCAAATGTACACTGAATTACTGGTGAGGCTGCAAAGCTATGATAAAATATGTTTAACAAATTGAAGGGGCAATTCTATGTTACGTCAATTTAAAATCCAGCATCGATTAATTGGTACCTTCTTAGTCGTATCCATCCTTCCGATCCTGTTCCTAGGGTATTATTCCTATCAGCTCTATTCGGAATCGATCAATGATAAGCTCAGCAAATCAACCTATCAGGCCCTGACCTTGGTCAACAAAAATCTGTTGGCCGAGCTGCAAAATTATCAATATTTGGCCGGCTCTATTTCAACCAACAATTTTGTTCAGGAAAGCTTGTCCAAGGGATTGGATCATCAGCCCATCAATGAAACGGCCAAAGAGGATGCAATGGACGCTATCTTTCGGACCATATTCCCGTCTCATGTTGTCAATGTAAGCATATTCGATGCGAACCATCGTCTATTCTATGAATTAGGTTTTGAGACGGTGGATAATCACTCTCTCGAGAAAGCGATGCATGAAGTGGATGCAAACGCCCCCTATGACGGCCTTACTTATGTCAAGACGATCCGTTCCTTTGATACCGTTGTGCTCGGGCGTAAAATTCATGCTATAGACGACAGTACCGTACCTATCGGTTATGCTTTTATCTTTATCAGCGGGGATTTATTCTCCAGAAATATTTTATCCAGCGTCAATCTTGGAACCGGTTCCAAACTGATGATTATGGGGCGTGATGGAAGCGTGCTGTCGGCCAATGAAGAAGGGATTCCTCTGGGTGGGCCTTATGCCGATCCGGATCTCTTCCAGCAGATTAAAGAACATCAACAGAAGGACATCCATTCCTTCTCCCTGCAGGTGAACAATGCAGGGCAGCAGGTCTCTTATATATACAATGAACAAATCGGCTGGTATCTCATCTCCATGATGCCCTTCTCTTATATCAATTCGGAGACGAGCAAAATAACCGTCAGCATGACGATTATTATGATCCTGATGGCCATAACCTGCATTATTATTATCTCTTTTATGAGCAGCAGCATTGTCAAACCGATCAAGAAGATTATCAGCTTCTGCAATCAAATATCGACCGGCAACTTCTCCAACCGCATTAAGGATGATCAGGAGGACGAGATGGGGATTCTCTCCTACAAAATCAATATGATGGTGGATGAAATTGAGCACCTGATGCATAATCAGCGACTGGATCAGAAACGCAAGCGGGAATTGGAGTTTCAGATGCTGCAATCGCAGATCAATCCCCACTTCCTGTTCAATACGCTAAATACGCTGCGTTGGCTGGCCATTATCAATCATGTTCCGGTGCTGAGCAATGGAATCAGTTCCTTATCAGAGCTGCTCCGCAGCACGATCCTGGACCGAGACGAGCAAATTACAATCCGCCAGGAAATCGAAAACTTAAGCAACTATTTTGAAATACAGAAAATTCGTTACGCCGATAGCTTCCAGGTTGAATACGACATCGATGAGGAGCTGCTTGATTGTCTGATCCCGAAATTCATTCTGCAGCCGGTCGCCGAGAACGCGATTATCCATGGACTGTCAGAGCACGGCAAAGCTATTGAGATCAGGATCAAAGTTCAGCAGAAGAATGATCTCATCTGCATCGAGATTATCGACAACGGTAAAGGCTTCGATACGAGCGTAGTTCAAGACCCGGATACGGCTGCGAATAGCAAGAAGCTGTCCGGGATCGGAATTACCAATGTCGATGAACGAATCAAGCTCTACTACGGGGAAAGTTACGGGTTGTTCATTACTAGTGTTATTGGGGAAGGCACCTGCTGTAAAATAATTATACCTACGCATAAGACACCTTAGATGAGGAGGTAATTTCAATGTATAATGTACTGCTAGTGGATGACGAACCTATCGTGAAAATCGCACTGAGAACGATGATTGCCTGGGAAGCGCTAGGCTTCCCGATTTGTGGAACCGCTTCAGACGGAGCAGAGGCGTTAGCATTAATTGAGAAATTACACCCTGACATCATCATTACCGATCTGAAAATGCCAAATATGGACGGTCTGCAATTAATCCGGGAGTTGAACAACCTGAATTATCCCGGCAAGGTGATCGTTGCCAGCAATTTTGGCGATTACGAGCTTGTGCGCGAAGCATTGCTTCTAGGTGCCGTCGATTATATGCTCAAGATCAGCATCAAAACCGATGATCTGATTGCCCAGCTTCACAAGACAGCCAAGCTGCTGGAGGAACAGCAGCAAACCTTGCAGGAGCAGGATATGAGACAAATGATGCAGAACAGTCTCAAAAGTGTTAAGAATTCTATTTTGAAAGATTATTTTCATGACACAGACTATGAATTAGAGCATTTTGTACAGGACAAGCAAATTACCTTGAATATGGCGGATACCCCCTGCTATCTGTTCTACATTACGTTCGATCTGGACAAATCCGCGGGTCACAATGAGAAATCCGATATCTCTCTCGCTTTCATTGAGAATACGATTCTCGACCTCATCGATGACGCTGGCGACGTCGAACTATTTCAGGTTGGCATGGGCGGCATCGCAGCCATGATCTCCAGGAAGCAGCTGGAGAAGCACCAAGGTGATCCGATAAGCTTCATCAACAAAATACGCAAATTAATCCAGATGTATATCTCTATAGAACCGCTTATCGTCTATTCCCGTGAGATCCAGGGATATGAGGCGGCGAGGCAGGCCTATTGGGCTTGCAAGGATGCCTTGAATATTAATTTCTATGAGCATTCTTCCGTCATCTGCGAGCAGGATATCAGGTTTGTACAAGAGCTGGAGCATGCTAATTACGTGGATTATTCCAACTCGCTGCTGCGCCACTGGCAAGAGCTGGGACGAGGAAGCATTTCAGGATTGCTGGAGGATTTTGTCGAGCAGTGCAAACAGAGCAGCATTCACCCTACCGCCGTCAAAGCCTTTATGCTGAAATGCCTCGAGTATATTCAGTTATGTGAAGACAAAGTCCGGGTCGATCATGAAGAGGAATATGAGCGCTATAAAAAAGCGCTGCTGCAATGCAAAGATACAGCCTCCTTATTGAGGACAGCGACTTTGGCCATCGAGCATCTTCGTCTGGTAAACGAGGCCTCTGATGCGCCTGCCCTGAAGAAGGTCGTGCTGGACGTCATGGATTATGTCGAAGCCCATTATCAGGATAAGATCACGCTGGAAATGATCTCCACGTACGTGAATTTCAGTGAGAACTACCTGTGCCGTGTTTTCAAAGAACAGGTTGGTATGAGTCCGATCAGTTATATTAATACGGTGAAAATGAATAAGGCCGCCGCTCTGATTGCAAGTGGACATACTTATATGAAAGAAGTAGCAGCGCTCGTAGGCATCAGCGATCAATTCTACTTTAACCGCCTGTTTAAGAAACAGTTTGGCGTTTCTCCTTCGAAATATAAGGGTCAAAATAAGCAGGCAAGATAGAATTATTTTGCGGGTGTGCGCATCTCGGTCTGAATCTGCGCGAAGACCTGCTCCACCCGCTCCATCCATTGCTCTGTCGTCATCTTCCCCGTCATAATCGACGTCATGGACTGTCTGAATAGAACATTCTTAATATCGATCTTAGAGCCCTTCGGGAGCGCCTTCCAATCTTGAAAGATCGCCGTTGCACCGTCATAGGCACTGAACATCTCATACACGCCTGGCGTTAGATACGGCTTCGAGAGCTCCTGAGCCCCCTTCAGAGCAAAAGCACCATTGGATTTCTGCGCGAACAATTTGACCGATTCATCGGTGTACAGGAACTTGAGGAACTCCTTGGCCAGCTCCGGATTTTTGGCTCGTAAGGGAATCGAAAATTGTTCATAGCTGGACAGAATATAGCGCTCGTCCTCCTTGTGGAAGACCGGCACGGGAATCATACCGAATTCAAAGCCCTCTTCCCGCGGCGAATCCTTCATTTCATTCTCCATCCAGTTCCCATTCACGATAAAAATGGCCTTGCCCTGCATCATATCAGTCTGGGATTGAGTGTGGTTCAAATTCACCGTACCATCCATCAGATAGCCTTCCAGGCCGATCTTGGCGAAGGTATCCAGAACCTTCTTCACCTCATCCGTCTCGAACGAACCCGGCTCATAAGAGAAAATTTTCTTCAATGGATCGATGCCCGCCGCGTTCGCCAGGGAAGGATACATGATCTCCTCGAGGTAATCCGGATAAATCCCCTGATAAGTAAATAAAGCCCTCTTGACCTTGCGGCCGTTCGCATCGGTCAGATAGTTCTCCTCTTTCTCCAGTTCCTTCCCCAGTGCGAAGAACTCGTCCCAGGTTTCCGGCAGCTTCCATCCCTTCTCCCGGAACAGATTCTTATTGTAGATGAGACCCATTGGCCCTGCATTAAACGGAGCCATATATATTTTGCCGTCCTGATAAGGCGAGAACCTGGTGCTCTCCAGCATGCCTGGCAGAACCATGTCCTTCAGCTTCACATCTTTATCAAGCGCCTTGCTCTCGAATACATCCGTCAGATCAAGCAGGCCCTTCTCTTTCACCAATGAAGTAATTAACCCACTCTGCTCCGTATCGGCCACAGCCAACAGATCCGGCGGATTGCCGGCGACGAGCTGAGGCCGGACCACATCGCCAATTCTCGGACTAATGGTCATATCCACCTTGACCCCGGGATAGGCTTCCTCAAATTGGCTAACGATTTCCTTCCAATACTCAGGGCCATATCCCCCCATAAACACCGCTATGCTCAATTCCTTATTTTTGAACTTCCCGGCAGCATGATTCAGATCGTCATTCGAGACTTCATCCGCAGACTGCTCCGCCCCATGGCCAACGATGATGTGGTTGCTTATATAAATCATACAGAAGAGACTTATCGCTACGATGGCTAATAGGCTGATTTTTTTCTTCATTGCGCTTCGGCTCCTAGATCCTATTATGTCTTATACCTCTTTCATTCTACTATAACATTCGATCGCCCTGCGTAAACGCGAAAATCCATGTACAAAATTAGCTTTTATTCCTGGGTGATGAATGCTGCCGATCCTGCTCAAATTCCGATTATAGATAATTTTTGCATATCCATGGACTATTCTCCTGACATCGCCTGAACCCATTGAAAGCAATGATCCAGATAGGCTAATTTGAATATGCCGGAAGTCATCGGCCATCCTTCGCAGGAGATGGCTCCGAGAAACACGAGAAACATCCAAGGTTTCTCCAAATCGTTGTACAGACAATTTCAGGAGGGGTAAACATGAAAAAGCTTCTTAGCCTTGCGCTCGCTGCAACACTTACATTAAGCCTGGCTGCATGCGGCGGCAACAACAGCAGCACAAACTCAAGCTCCAATGCAGGGAATGAGCCGGCTTCGACCAACTCGCAGACCACCAGCAACGAGAAGCGCACTTTAAAAGTATCCGCTTTGGAAACCGCTTACGGTGCGGATGTATGGCATGAAATTGCCACCGCTTTCGAGAAGGTTAATCCGGAAGTCAAGGTTGAGCTGACCATCGACAAGAACCTTGAAGACGTGATTGGACCGGGCATGAAATCCGGTGATTTCCCCGACGTGATTCATCTGGCAGTGGGGCAGCCTAAGGGACTGACGGAAACATTTGTCAAGGACAACAACCTCACCGATCTCAGCGATGTACTCTACATGACTGTCCCAGGTGAAAGCGCTACCGTTGGCGATAAGCTGATTCCAGGCTTTACCGACACGACCATCACCAATCCATATGGAGACGGCAAGACCTATCTGATGCCTATGTTCTATAGCCCATGCGGCCTGTTCTTTAACGCAGCGTTATTCGAACAGAAGGGCTGGGATGTACCGCAAACCTGGGAAGAGATGTGGGCGCTGGGCGACAAAGCAAAAGCCGAAGGCATCTCCCTGTTCGCCTATCCGACGACTGGATACTTCGACGCCTTCTTCTACGCCTTGCTAAATGAAGCCGGCGGACCAGAATTCTTCACACAAGCGATGAATTACACAGAAGGAATCTGGCAGACACCGGAAGCCGCCAAAGCATTCGACGTAGTTGATAAGCTGGCCGGGTACACCGAAAAGACCGTACCTGCCAACGGCAACAAAGATAACTTTGTAAAAAATCAACAGCTGATTCTCGATAACAAAGCGCTGTTCATGCCAAACGGAACCTGGGTAGTCGGTGAAATGAGCAAGGCGCCTCGTGCCGACGGCTTCAAATGGGGCTTCACGGCATTGCCTGCTCTGACCGACGGCGGAGATCGCTATTCCTATACATTCTTTGAGCAGGTCTGGGTTCCGGCCAAAGCGGAGAACGCGGATCTGGCCAAACAGTTCATTGCCTATCTGTATTCCGATGAAGCAGCTTCCATCTTTGCAAAGGTTGGCGCAGTTCAACCCATCAAGGGAATGTCCGACAAGCTGGAAGGCGATAACCAACTGTTCTACAGCATTTATGATTCCGGCGCCAAAGCCGCTATGGGCGCATTTGCAACTACCGACCCGGTGGAAGGCGTAAGCATCTCGGACACGGTATTCGGTACTGTGGATTCGTTGGTAACGAAGTCCAAGACAAAGGATCAATGGGTTGAAGCCATTACAAAAGCGAGCGATGCTCTGCGCGGCGCATTGAAGAAATAGAATAACTGCTGTGTATGAGCTAAGTAAGCATTATTGAAAATGATGGTGGTCAGCCCAGGCTGTCCACCGTTATTTTTACTTTAGGAGGGAGCTGGACCCATGAATAACAGAAAAGGACGCGGCCGCTTCATATTTTTCTGTCTTGCGCCTGCAGTCATTCTTTTTACTATCTTTCTGATTATTCCTACGATTGACGTATTCCGCATGTCTCTATATAAATGGGGCGGATATACAGATAACAAAACCTTTGTAGGAATGCAGAATTTCTCAAAGCTGTTCCAGAGCGATAAATTCTACCAATCATTCCAGAACAGCATTCTGCTGATCGTCGTTGTGTCCATCGTGACCTTCGCCTTCGCTCTTATCTTTGCGTCTATGCTGTCGCGCGAGAAATTAAAAGGACAAAATTTCTTTCGGATCATCTTTTATATTCCAAATATCCTGTCCATCGTCGTTATCAGCGCTATTTTCTCAGCGATTTATGACCCGAACAGCGGTCTGCTGAACGCATTCCTGAATTTGTTCCGCAGCGCCAGCTCAGACCCGATTCTCTGGCTTGGCGATCAGAAGATCGTCATTTACAGCTTGAGCGGCGCCATGGTCTGGCAGGCCATCGGTTACTACATGGTTATGTATATGGCGAGCATGGCCAACATTCCCGAGAGCTTGTATGAATCTGCTGATCTTGAAGGCGCCGGACGAATTCATCAATTTTTCAGCATCACCATTCCGCTGATCTGGACAAATATCCGCACGACGCTGACCTTCTTCATCATCAGTACGATCAATATGAGCTTCTTGTTCGTCATGGCGATGACGGGCGGCGGACCGGACGGTGCGACCGAGGTGTTCCTCAGCTATATGTACAAGGAAGCCTACACGAATTCCTCATATGGCTACGGCATGGCTATCGGCGTTATCGTATTTCTGTTCTCGTTCGCGCTTGCCGCTATCTTGAATGCGGCCACCAAGCGAGAGCATTTGGAATATTAAGGAGGGGACAAAATGAGTCCAGAACATCAGCATAGCAGCAATAAATTGTATAAATTCTTTATTTATCTTCTGCTGATTACCCTTGCGGTTGTCATCATCGTCCCTGTTGGCTGGGCTTTCCTCGCTTCGATCAAGCAGGACGTTGAATTTTATGGCAGCCCTTGGGCCCTACCGGAAGGTTTCCATCTTCAGAACTTTGCGGACGCCTGGCAAAAGGCGAAGATGGGCAGTTATATGCTCAACTCCGTGGTTACGACGGCGATTGCCCTTGTTTTGCTGCTTGTCATAGCCCTGCCGGCCGCCTATGTGCTGGCCAGATACAAGTTCAGAAGCAGCAGCTTCTGGAACATGCTATTTATGGCCGGTTTATTTATCAACATTAACTATATCGTCGTTCCGATCTTTCTGATGCTCAACAATGGGGACAAATCGCTGCGCAGTCTCCTCGGGCAGCCCTTCCTTCTCAACAATCTGTTCATTCTGGCGCTCGTCTATGCCGCGATGGCTCTGCCCTTCACGATCTATCTGCTATCCGGCTATTTCAAGACCTTGCCTAAGGAATATGAAGAAGCGGCTTCCGTGGACGGTGCCGGTTATTTCCGTACGATGGTTCAGGTTATTATGCCCATGGCCAAGCCCAGCATCGTGACCGTCATTCTGTTCAACTTCCTCTCCTTCTGGAACGAATATATTATCTCGATGACCTTGCTGACCAAGCCAGGACTAAGAACGCTGCCTGTAGGTTTGATGAACCTGATGGCCGCTCAGAAATCCGCCGTCCAATACGGTCAGATGTATGCGGGTCTGGTGCTGGTTATGCTGCCGACCCTGATCCTCTATATGCTTGTACAAAAAAAGCTCACCCAAGGCATGACTATGGGCGGGCTGAAAGGGTAAGGTGCCATGATGAACGATTCTCCGAGAACGATGCTACGTTATTTGCTCATGCTGGTCGTTTTTATTATCGCCATGATCCTGGTCATCACCGGTCAGAAGAGTATTGGTCCCGCCGGGTTAGGCACGATGCTAATCGGGCTTGGCCTGCTGGTTGGCCTGCTATGGTTCTATAATAAACAATATAAATAGAGGTGGTTTAAAAAGTCCCCTTTAATAAGAGAACCCGATCGAAGCTTATTCAAGGGCTTATTCAAAAATAAGCCACCGCGATTTTAGCGTTTTGAAAAAACGCACATTGCGAGCATAAGCTTCGGGTACTAAAATCCGACTTTTTAAACACTATAAATAGGAGTGATTCTCTATGGCTAACAGAAAAGGCCGTGTAACGATTCCAACAGATCTGGACGTGATCTCGCAAACCCATGACATTATGGAGCGCTGGGGCGCCGATGCTATACGAGATTGCGACGGTACCGACTTTCCGTCCGAACTCAATAAAATTGATGCCAAGGTCTACTCTACTTACTATACGACTCGCAAAGATAATAAATGGGCGCTGGCGAATCCGGACGAAATTCAGCAGATGTATCTGATGACTCCATTTTATACGGCCACAGCCGCTGAACTGACCATCCCACTGATGAAGGGCCTGTATCCGGATATGCTTAAGGTGAACGATCAGGATGATATAGCCCGCTGGTGGGAGGTCATTGACCGCACAACCGGCGAAGTCGTGCCAACCGCACGCTGGAGCTATGATCCGGCAACGGAGAGCGTGACGATGGAGGCCGTTCGGTACCATGACTATACAGTAAGCTTCCTCGCTTATATCATGTGGGATCCGGTGCATATGTATAATTCGGTGGTTAATGACTGGAAGGATGTGGAGCATCAAGTCACTTTTGATGTCAGACAACCCAAAACCCATAAATTTACGATGGAGCGCATTCGCAAATTTATTGAGGAGCATCCTTATGTCAATGTGATCCGATTCACGACATTTTTCCACCAATTTACGCTTATTTTCGATGAGCTGGCACGAGAGAAATATGTGGACTGGTATGGCTATTCTGCCTCAGTCAGCCCCTATATTCTTGAGCAATTCGAGCAGGAAGCCGGATATACATTCCGACCTGAATTTATTATCGATCAAGGCTATTTCAACAATACGTACCGGATTCCTTCCAGGCAGTTCCGTGATTTCCAGGCCTTCCAGCGACGGGAAGTCGCCAAGCTGGCCAAGGAGATGGTCGATATTGTCCATGAATACGGCAGGGAAGCCATGATGTTCCTCGGCGATCATTGGATCGGCACCGAACCGTTCATGGAGGAATTCGCCTCGATTGGGCTGGATGCGGTTGTCGGCAGTGTGGGCAACGGCTCGACCCTGCGCCTGATCAGCGATATTCCTGGCGTAAAATATACCGAAGGCCGGTTCCTGCCCTACTTCTTCCCGGACACCTTCCATGAAGGCGGAGACCCGATACGGGAAGCCAAAGTGAATTGGGTAACGGCCCGCCGCGCCATTCTACGCAAACCCATCGACCGGATCGGCTATGGCGGTTATCTGAAGCTGGCGCTCGATTTCCCTGAATTCGTAGATTACGTAGAGAGCGTCTGCGATGAATTCCGGACGTTGTATGACAATGTTCAAGGAACAACGCCTTATTGCGTGAAGACGGTAGCTGTACTCAACTGCTGGGGCAAGATGAGAGCCTGGGGCAACCATATGGTTCATCATGCCCTCTATTACAAGCCTAACTACAGCTATGCCGGCATTATTGAGGCGCTTTCCGGAGCGCCGTTTGACGTTAGATTCATTAGCTTCGACGATATTAAGCAGAATCCAGGCATGCTCGAAGAGATTGATGTTATTCTTAACATCGGGGACGGCGATACCGCTTATACTGGCGGCGACTGGTGGCTGGATCCGGAGATCGCAACCGCTATTAAGAAATTCGTGCATGAAGGCGGCGGCTTCATTGGCGTTGGCGAGCCGGCGGCCCACCAGGCTAACGGACGTTACTTCCAGCTGACCAACATTCTCGGTGTAGAGCAGGAAAGAGGCTTCACGCTGGGCTATGATAAATACAATTGGACCGAGCATGATCATTTCATTACTTCCGATTGCCAAACCGATGAACAAGGACAGAAGCTAATCGACTTCGGCGAGGGAAAGAAACATATATTCGCCCTGGAAGGTGCGACCGTGCTGCGCCATATCGACAAAGAGGTGCAACTCGCCGTAAATGAGTTCGGCCAGGGACGTGGAGTATATATCAGCGGCCTGCCTTACAGCTTCGAGAACAGCCGGCTGCTGTATCGCGCCATTTTATGGAGCGCCCACAGTGAGGATGAACTGCATCGCTGGTTCAGCGACAACTACAATGTCGAGGTTCATGCTTATGTGAAAAACGGCAAATACTGCGTAGTCAACAACACCTATGAGCCGCAGCAAACCACCGTCTATCGTGGAGACGGTTCCAGCTTCGAGCTCCGGCTGGATGCGAATGAAATCAAGTGGTACGAGATTTAGCAATAGTCGTGCAAATAAAAAGAAACCAATCCTGGCGGACTTTTAACGTCCGCAAAGGATTGGTTTCTTGATTTTTATAGCCGCCTCCTTCACCGGAAGGCCGCTGAATTCAAGATTCGATGTCGAGCCCCTTCCCTGAAATGCTTCGTGTTAGATATAGAATTCTTTCGTTATCAGCGGAGCTGATGAATTCTATATCGCAAGAAAACCCACCTCTGAATCGCGGTCGCCCAACCCTGAAATAACTTCGATCTGGTTTTCTTATCAAAAGCGGTCTTTTTGAACTTCCTCTCCAAATAAAGGTTCAAAAAGATCGGTTTTCAGCACCGAGAAGATTGGATGAAGCCAGGGACTGAGGAGCGCAGCGTACGTTGTGGGTACGTGAGCACCGGAAGGCCCGGCTGAATTCAAGATTCGATGTCGAGCCCCTTCCTTGAAATGCTTCGTGATCAAAAGCGATCTTTTTGAACTTCCTCTCCAAATAAAGGTTCAAAAGATCGGTTTTCAGCACCGAGAAGATTGGATGAAGCCAGGGACTGAGGAGCGCAGCGTACGTTGTGGGTACGTGAGCACCGGAAGGCCCGGCTGAATTCAAGATTCGACGCCGAGCCACTTCCCTGAAATGCTTCGTGTTAGATATAGAATTCTTTCGTTATCAGCGGAGCTGATGAATTCTATATCGCAAGAAAACCCACTTCTGAATCGCGGTCGCCCAACCCTGAAATAACTTCGATCTGGTTTTCTTATCAAAAGCGATCTTTTTGAACTTCCTCTCCAAATAGAGGTTCAAAAAGACCGGTTTTCAGCACCGAGAAGATTGGATGAAGCCAGGGACTGAGGAGCACAGCGTACGTTGTGGGTACGTGAGCACCGGAAGGCCCGGCTGAATTCAAGATTCGATGTCGAGCCCCTTCCTTGAAATGCTTCGTGATCAAAAGCGATCTTTTTGAACTTCCTCTTAGAATACAGGTACTAGCGCACCTTTATAAGTATCCTCAATAAACGTCCTTACATCGTCGGAAGTCAGCGCTTTGGCTAGCTTCTGAATCGCGTCGGAATCCTTATTGTCCGGACGGGCAACGAGAATATTTGTATAAGGGGAATCCTTATCTTCAATGAACAGAGCGTCTGTCAACGGGTTCAGGTCAGCCTTCAGCGCATAGTTCGTATTGATCAAGGCCAGATCAACCTCATCCAATTGACGCGGCAGCATAGCTGCATCCACTTCTTTAATTTTCAGGTTCTTTGGATTTTCCGTAATGTCTTTGGAAGTAGCTGTAATTCCGGCATCCGGGTTCAGCTTGATCAGACCTTGCTTCTCAAGCAAGAGCAACGCGCGTCCGCCGTTGGTTGCATCATTTGGAATAGCGACAGCTGCACCATCTGCAAGTTCATCCACAGACTTAATTTTCTTCGAATATGCGCCAAATGGCTCAACATGCACACCTACGACAGACACCAGATCGAAGTTGTTCTGTGTGTTCTGCTCGTCAAGATACGGCTGATGTTGGAAATAGTTCGCATCCAGCTGCTTCTCGTATACTTGTACGTTTGGCTGTACGTAGTCAGAGAATTCCTTGACTTCAAGCTCAATGCCTTCTTCCTTTAACGCTGGAGCAATATGCTTAAGAATGTCCGCATGAGGCGAAGTCGCCCCCACAACCAGCTTCACAGGCTTATCCGTCTGTGTATTCTCACTACCGGCAGCGCTGCTATTGCCCGCCGTATTATTCGCTCCCTTGTCTCCGTTGCTTCCGCAAGCAGATACCACCAACACCAACACAAGCGTCAACAGGGTAAGACTCCACTTCTTCATACAGTATGACCTCCTAATAATTTAATTTGAATAAGGACAGAACAGCTTATATATTTAGTAATTCCTTATTTCCTCGTAAAATAAATGACCAGCCGGTCGCCCAGCATTTGCAGCACCTGCACCAAAACAACCATGAAAATAACCGAAACGATCATAACTTCCTTCTCATAACGGTAGTAGCCATATCGGATGGCCAGGTCCCCCAGGCCACCCCCGCCAATCATCCCTGACATCGCGGTATAGGACACAAGGGTAACCACTGTGATCGTGATCCCTGCGAGCAGGCCTGGCAGTGATTCCGGCAGCAGCACCTTGCGAATAACCTGGAGCGGGGTTGCCCCCATCGCCTGCGAAGCTTCGATCACACCGCGATCGACCTCGCGCAGCGCCGTCTCGACGAGACGAGCGAAAAACGGGGCGGCGGCAATCACCAGCGGAGGGATCGTCCCTTGCACACCGGAGGAGACTCCGACGATGGCACGGGTGAGCGGGATTAGAGCAACGATTAGAATGATGAACGGTACCGAACGGATAATATTAACGATAAATGACATGACTCTGTATACCCACTGCAATACCGTGGAATTAGAACGTGAGGAAACATATAACAGCACCCCCAGCGGCAAGCCAATTATGAGCGTAAACAAAGTTGAATACAGCATCATTTGCAGCGTGTCCACCGAAGCCGTTCCCATCTCGGACCAATCAATCTTCGAGAAATCAAGACCCCACATCACTCCATCACCTCCACATCAAGTTCACGCTCTCTTAACCGTGCTATTGTACGGCTAACATCATCATGGCTGCCCTCAAAGGATACGGTAAGTTTCCCATATGGCGTATCCTTGATCGTCGATATCGTGCCCTGCAAAATAGCGAAGTTAACGCCGGTCTCACGTACCACTTGCGACATAATTGACTCATAGGTCTTCGCACCGAGGAATGTGATCCTTGCCAGCTTGGATCCGCTTGCCAGCGAGGCCGCCGCCAGCTTGAAGCCTTCCTCCCCTTGGGCATCGCGATCAATGAATTCCTTCGTCACAGAATGCTTGGGCTTCAGAAATACTTCTGCCACCGGCCCCTCCTCGACGATACCACCCGCATGTATAACAGCGACACGGTCACAGATGCTCTGGATTACATGCATCTCATGGGTTATTAACATGATCGTTAAGCCAAACTTCTTATTAATATCCAGCAGCAGCTTGAGAATGGAATCCGTCGTCTGCGGGTCAAGTGCGGAAGTTGCCTCATCGCAGAGCAGTACATCCGGATCGCTGGCCAGCGCCCGGGCGATACCGACACGCTGCTTCTGCCCCCCCGACAGCTGGGAAGGATATTTATTGCGATGTTCCTGAAGTCCGACCAGCTCAAGCAGCTCACTGACCTTCTTCTCAATCTCTTGCTTCGGTGTATGAATCAACGTCAGCGGAAATGCGATATTATCAAACACTGTTGCCGAAGAGAGCAAGTTAAAATGCTGGAATATCATACCGATCTTTCGCCGCTTCTCCTGCAAATCCCGCTTGTTCAGCTTTGTCAGCTCCACACCGCCAACCCAAATTTCGCCTTCCGTTGGACGCTCCAGCAGATTGATACAGCGGATCAGCGTGCTCTTTCCCGCGCCGGAATGACCGATCACGCCGAATATCTCGCCTTTGCCAACGGATAGATTAAGTCCGGATAAGGCTGTTGTCTTCTTCTTTTTGTCGCCATAAGTCTTCGTTAGCTGCTTGAGTTCAATCATAGCGAATTGCCCCCCACTACAATGATGAATTGCGGTTGACCGCTTCTTTCACCACTGTTAATCATCAATCGTCCAGAAAATATAAGAAAAGAGCCCCTGCACAGATTCAAAGGGCTCTCTTTACGTAAAGACAATGCCTTCTCATCTGCCAAAGCCCTGCCTGCCATAAGCAAACAGACTTTGAAGGAATTAGCACCATGACATTTATCGATTCCGGTATCGTACCAAACATCGGATAAATCGGTTGCCGGGCTTCATCGGGCCTTTCCCTCCGCCACTCTAGATAAGAAAATATTATGAAATTTTAGGTTTATGTTTCTGAAACTATTCTGAGTATAGTAACATTCTCACAGTTTGTCAAAGGAAATTTGACACAGTTCACATTTTCGGCGTCACACCACGTATTTTATCTCTCGGACAACTGCTTCCATCTTTGATTGGTGTAGCTAAAAACCGCTCCAAGCGTCTCACACACCATCTGATAACCTTGCTCCAAATCGCGGAGATGCAGGTCCAGGTTTTCCAGCTCGATTTTACCAAACAAGGCCTGGTGCCGTTGCCACAAATCGTCGCGCAATTCTGAGTTCATATAATGGATCTCCGTATTGCGGCGGCGTCGAAGTTCAGATAAAGCTTCGCGATATTGATTTTTGATGACGTTCAAGTCTTTGCCCAATTCAGCATGCTTCGAAATGAGCTGAAGCTGACGCAGCACCGTAAAGAACGAAAAATGAGGCTTAATCTTGGCCATCTTCATATCAAACAACTCGTTAAGCACAGTTCCCAGCTTGTCCAAAACCGCAAAAACACGTATAAATCCATCTTTATAGAAAAATACGTATCGGGCATAATCCTCTCGCTCTACCAACTCCATGTCTTCTACCGAATCATGCGTAACCTTCTTACGGAACAGACTTGAGGCGAACAAGCACTCCTCCAGTTCATCGAGCGATGAGATCAATCCCAGAATCCAAATCTCAAGCTTGCGATAATCATGTGTCGGGTCCTGTTTAAGCTTGATTTCACGACGCAGTATACGGATGGTCTCCTTCATCGCCTTATGCGCCTTGTCCAGTCTCTCCTCCGGTTGTCTGGGCGGCTCCCCAAGCAAGCTACGCAGCATGTACATTCCTCGCTTCCTGCTAGAAGTTGTGCAAAAAATCCCGCGATTGATCGCAAAGTGGATCAGGAATGAATTGACAGCAAATCTTAAATCAGCCGGGTCTACGCGGATGCTTGCAAATCGCCTTGTTTTTTCCGGAAACAACCCAAGTGTTTACGCGGTTGTTTTCTCCGAAAAAGCATGCAGCTCTCTCCCAGACCCAACTTTATCCAGACCTCTTGACCCTAAAAAGCGAAACCTTTTGAAATACGGTTAGTGATCAATTGCTATTTCTCAATTATACAAAATAGCTTTTCCAACGCTCATCCACTAATTTTACAATATCCTCCCGAGGGAACAGTTCATCCGGATACCCCGGCTTCATTCGAGCATCAATCACGATCGGCAGACTATAGACGAGATGGTGCTGACGCACCTCACTTGCCGTATAAATATCGCTCGCTGGATTGAAGCGGGTGAACACAGTCCAGAGGAATGACGTCTGATCAAACGTTACTGTCTTGGCATCGTCAACCAATACGACGAACGGCCAAGCGGTTCCCCGTTCCCGTAAACGTGCCAGAACACGTTCAGCTAATTCCGGCTCGTCCTCATAGGATGCACCGGATACGACAAGACATCCGTCATGGAAGACAGAAATTTGACTGATCTCAGCGAGATCCCCTTCATCATAGGTCTTCGGCAGCTTCCGGACAGGTTCGCCAACCCCGATCATAATCGCTTTACTGCCGTGGTTCAGCTTATGCCCTGTATAGTCCAGTGTGTCATGTGAAGTATTGTTAATGATGAACAGATCGCTTCGCGGATCAAAGCGTTCCAGCACGGTCTTCAACAGCAGACGGAAGTCGGCCAGATCGACCTTCTGATCCGTCAGCATCAGAAACTTGGTTAATGATAGCTGGCCTTCGCCGAGAATGCGGAAGCCGGCCACCAGCGCTTCACGGGAATAGCTCTCCCGCACTACCGCGGACGATAGCGCATGGAAGCCGCTCTCCGCATAGGTCCACAGGGAATGAACCTTCGGCATCACAAGCGGGAATGCCGGAGACAACAGCTTCTGCAGGAAATCTCCCAGGTAGTAGTCCTCCTGACGCGGCTTGCCCACAATCGTTGCCGGATATATCGCATTTTTCCGATGCCACATGTTCTTTACCTGCAGCACCGGAAAATCATGCTGCAAGGAATAGTAACCGAAATGATCACCAAACGGTCCTTCCGGACGGCGTTCGAATGGAGGCACTACGCCCTGAATGGCGAATTCGACCTCCGCTGGAATCCGATGTCCACCCAGTGGATTATCAACCATCGGCAATTTCTCACCCAGGATAAATGAAGCTACCAGCAGCTCTGATAAATTCTCAGGCACCGGAGAAATCGCCGAGGCAATCATCGCTGGCGGGCCGCCAATAAAGACGGATACCGGCAGGGCTTGTCCCATCTTCTCCGCTTCATGGTAATGGAAGCCGCCGCCCTTTTGAATTTGCCAGTGTACGCCTGTCGTCTGATCATCATAGATTTGAATCCGGTACATGCCGAGGTTGTTCTCTTTCGGATGAAGCGGATTCTCTGTATAGACTAAAGGCAACGTTACAAAAGGACCGCCATCAAGCTGCCAGCTTGTCAGCTTCGGAAGCTCGCGCAGAGGCGCATCCTGCTTGCATACCTCAAGAATCGGCGCCTTACTCTTCGGCACGCTTTTCAGCCCTACCTTGAGCACTTCCCGTATCAAGCCGCGCTCATTCCAGATCGCCTTTGGATTTGGCGGCATAATGCGGTCCAGCATCGTAACCAATTGATTGGCAAGCTGCTCCGGACGAGGTCCAAACGCCAGCTCAACGCGGCGGATCGTTCCGAATAAATTCGTCGCCACCGGGAATGGAGTTCCCTTCACATTTGTGAACAGCAATGCAGGTCCATTATCATCAATGACCCGGCGGTGGATTTCCGCCAATTCCAAGTAGGGATCAACCGGAGCATCGATAATCGTCAGTTCATTCTCCCTCTGAAGCATATCTATCCAATCACGCAAATTTTTGTAGCCCATTTCAAATTTCCTCCCTGAACAGCCTGGATTGCCGTATCTATATATCTGTCGTCTTTATGATTTCAATGATTTAATATTCCACTTCACAGTATAGCAGTTACTCGCGTTTCTTTCTGCCAAGACCAACAACAGATTCATGACAAATGGCAAATATGAAGCAAAGCCCGCGAGCAGATCGTGGACTTTTGTTCTCACTATATTTTATAAGATCAAATGAAATCATGGGATCAAGAGTCCGGTTGAGCTATGCATCGACCCGCTTGCCGCTAACTTTGCTGGAGCTTAGTTTGCTGAGCTGCCACGTTCTGACGCTCAAATAACATAACACCCCGAATAACGAAGCGAGCACGATAATATGAGCAAGTGAAGTAAACAAGTAAACTTCGAAATTGTTCAAAGTAAATACAATCCCTGCACCTGTGAACACCTGAATGATGATCAGGACCGTTGCAGCGACGCCTAATTTACGAATTTCCCTGTGATGCGGATGCTTCCAATATGCCAAATGTCCGACTAACGCGATGAGTACCAGAAGCAGCAGAGCCGCGATACGGTGAATAAAAGCGACCCCTGTCCCGCCGGTCAGATCGGGGATCAGCTCATTATTGCACAGCGGCCATCCACTGCAGCCCCCCGCTGAATCCGTATGGCTGACATAGGCTCCTATGTATACAACGATATAAGTATATAATGTGGCAAACCAGGTTAAATTGCGAAAACCGATCGATACCGATAATGCATCGGACTGAGCAGGCGCCGAACCGGAATTCTTCTCCGCTGTCTCTTCAGTGCGTATTCCTAGCACTAACATAATTGAACTTGCAAAAGCAATTAGTGAGAAGCCAAAATGAAGGGCCATCACTCCGGACGAGGTAGGATAAATTACCGCCATCGCCCCCATAAACGCTTGTACCATCACAAAAATTAGCGCCAGCAGAGCGTAAAGCTGCAGGTCCTTGCGGTTTTTACGATACAGCCAAAAAGCGACGAATGCGCCTACGGCAAGCAATCCCGCGGCTCCGCTTACGGCCCGATGCGAGTATTCAATCATCGATGCAAGCGTATGGGCCGGAACAAATTTCCCGTTGCAAAGCGGCCATTCATTGCCGCAGCCAAGCCCCGACTCCGTCTTCGTCACCACGCTCCCGCCCAGGGTAGCGAGGAACATCACAAAACAGGACAGATAACTAAGCCATTTCAAATGCTTTGTCTTCAATGATTCTCACCCGCTATAACAAAGTGTTAGGAAATTTTCACAATTGATACCACTTCATTATACCTGATATCCACGATGCAATCATAGGGGAACATGACAAAATATTCAAAAACAAAACACGCCGCCCGCCAAATTAATTGGGGACAGCGTGCCTGTTCGGATCGGTCTTAGTTTTCTCGTCTCTCTGAAGTATTGTGAAGGGCCGAATATACCTCCAGCGCTTTATTCAGGAAATCCTCGATCTCCTCGCGCGATTTACGGAGTTTATTAACAAAACGAACGAGTTCTCTACCGTCCGTATAAGCGACAAAGCTAGGAATGCCCATGATGTTCTGTTCCTGACTTACGTCTCCGACCTGATCGACATCGACCTCAACAAGGGTCAAGCGGTCTTCATACTTTTGCTCTACTTCAGGCATGAACGGGTCCATAAATTTGCAATCCACGCACCAGTCTGCTTTAAATACAGCGACTACCAAATGGCTGGATTGAATGCTGACTTGAAACTCCTCAGCGGAAGTAACTTTTCTCATTGACTTTCATTCCCTTCTCCTAATGTTTTTCTCCAAATCGATGTACCTCTAGTCAATCAAATTGAAGTGTGGAAGTCAAATATTTCGGCCATACTTATAGAAGTTGTTCACATGGTCTGCTCCTCAGCTCAATTTAACTGAAGCGTTACAAAAAAACAAGTTGGGACTGAGTAAGGAACAAGCTGAAAAGTGGATGACCGGTATGAAATACAATGCGGTGAGTCTGTAGAGATTAGCTGAGTATTGTAAAACTGGAAGGCTATTTTGATCCACATCGGAAGCATAAGCTTCGATGCTGGGAACGACCTTTTGAAATACACACTTATTTTAACTACACGACAACATGCTTTGAAGAAAGCGAGGTCCAACCATGACGCAGCAAATTCCCCCTGATCCGGATAACACGTCCAAAGACGGTCTAAGAAAATTGATTCTTCGCCTACCTTCAGCGATCAGCGAAGTTGTCAAAGACAAGACTGCTCAATGGACCAATTCCAGCAAATTAAGGGAAGAGCGATTGCCCCTGGACTGGAACGAGGCTGCAGTCAATGCGGTTAAAGCGGAAATTGAAGATCTGCTGCGCCGCAAACCGGCAATTGGAAGCAGTGCCGAGTCCTGGACAGAAGCCGAGCTAGAGCTTGCCGAAGAGATCACCGACGCAACCCGTAAAGCCGAGATTAGCAATATTACGCGAACCGAAGCTTATTGGCAGTTTTATGTGCAATATCCAGAGGTGCATTGGGCCTTCCTGGCACATATGGTATCGCGTAACGCCGGCTGGTGGATGACTGATCTGAAGGGGAGCAGATTACAGAATGCCCTCGACGAAGCGGGAAAACAGTCTTTCTATCGTTTTTTTGAGCGCAGCAATGCACTTATTTTCCAGGATGCTTATCCGCAGCTTCTACTCTATGCCAAAAGCCGTGAAATAGGCCGGAGCCTGTTCCACCTGCTACCGCATTTTCATGTCTCCCGCTTCATGCAGCCCTTCTGGCAGCGGTTTTGGATCGATCGCAGCAGCCCGCTACTGACTGTTGGGCTTATCATTAATGAGCAGAACTATATAGACAAGCAGGTCTTTCGCCATCCGCATTATCAGCTATCAATGGATGATTTGAATGGACCCGCTTTGGTTCAATTGCTCGGCATGAATCACATCATATTCCCGCTGCTGAAGAACAGCAGGGCTGAAGACGGACTCAAGGAATATGAGTCCGCAGGCGACGGGCAAGACTGCCCTGAATCCGGCGATGTGCACCGGCTGGCCGGTCGCAGCGTCGTTAACCCGGTCAGTCTGCCCGCCCGCATCGCGCTAGGCAAGAGCCTGTACGCGATGCTGTTTGGCCTGCGCGCCGTGCACAGCGGCGCACAGCGCTTCGCCG
>NZ_LN831272.1:104225-166434 GCF_900069005.2 Paenibacillus sp. GM2
GCTGACCCCGCCTGCCCGGGGGTCAGCGCTTGCCGAAGGCGAGACGCGGCCTGGCGGCGAGCGTCTCTATAGCCCCAAGCTGACGGAGGCTTGGGTCGATGCCCCCTATGAACCCATCCTGCGGGAGGATTGGTTCAAGGACCCGAGCGCGCTGAACGGGATCAGCGCGCCGCAGTCGCCGTACCTGTGCGACATCAGTCGCGAGCACCGGTACGACATAACAAAGGCGGCGCTCCCGGAGAACGCCGCCGACTAGCTTCTTACATGGTTCCGCCTGTGCCTGCCGAACCGCGCTGCAGGCGCATAAGCGGTCTGAAGACCTTTTGCAGCGCCCGCGGATAAGTACCCAGCTCTTCCTTGCGGACAACGCGCAGCACAACGAGCAATACCGGATAAAGAGCAACCACCGCTACCCCGACGATGCAGCAGGTGAGGAAGAAGGCCACGCGGCCTGGCATGAAGGCTTCCATCCCGATGCCAAGCTGATTCAGCCCATAGCCAATTCCCGTCAAAGCAACGACGGTAAGCAGGAAGCCTGCCCAGCGCCCGCCCATAATCGAGAACGGTACGATCCTCTTCATCGAACGCAGGTTAAGCAGCGTAATAACAAGGAAGCAAAGGGCTGTCGCAATAATAATCCCGTAGATACCAAGCAGCGGAGCCAGAGCATAGCTGGCTGCCAGCTTGACGATAATTCCGATGATAACATGCACCATCGACAAGGTCGCCTTATTAATTCCAAGCAGAATCGAGTTGCTCGTCATCATCGTAATCTGGAATATTGTGGCAAAAGTAAGCAAAGCTACGATTCCGCTTCCGTCACGCGTACTGAACAGCAAACCGTTAACCGAGTAAGCTGCCGTCCCGAGAGCAAGAATGATCGGCATCCCGGTAAGCACAGCGACCTGCATCGCCAGCGTAACCTGCCGTTTCAAATGCGCCTGATCCCCGCGGGCAAAGGCCGCCGAAATGATCGGAACGAGCGATTGGCTTAACGCAATAGCCAGAATCGGTGGGATCCCCGCGATCATTTGCGCCCGATTGCCGAGGATTCCGAGTACATAAGTCGCCTCATTCGGACCAATCTGTCCCGACAAGAGCGGCTTCAGGATTGAGTTATCAATGAAATTGACTGCAGATACCGTCATCGAAGAGACGACGATTGGAATCGACAGCTTGAAGATCTCCGCATAGATTTGCCCATAGGAAATCCTGGCCTGTCCATCATGAGCCTGAAGCGGCAGCTCGCTGCGATCCTTGCGGCGAACCTTCATATTGTAATAGAGCATAACAAGCAGCGCGGCGACGCCGCCGATGACCGCTCCGAATGTAGCCCCGGCAGCGATCTTCTCACCCGAATAACCCCAATGATAGAATAGAAAAGCTAGAATCAAACCGGTTCCGACGCGAACGAATTGTTCAATAACCTGCGAAATACCGCCGGCAATCATTATATTCCGTCCTTGCAAATATCCGCGGATAATCGCGATCAGCGGGAATAACAGCAAGGCCGGCGCTAACGCCCGAATCGTCACGGCCGTCTCCGGAATGCCCGATGCCCGAGCATACACCGGGGCAAAAATATACAGGAGTACAAACATAACAATCCCGGAAATCACGGCAAACATCAGCCCGGCATGATAGATTCGCCTTGCTTCCATCGGGCGGTTCAACGCATGTCGCTCCGATACCATTTTACTAAGCGTACTAGGAATTCCCGCTGTTGCAATGGTCAGCAGCATGAAATAAGCGGCATTCGCCTGGGAGTAAGAGGCGTTCCCGATATCGCCCAATATATGCTCCAAGGGAACGCGCTGGAACAAGCCCAGCACTCTGGCGATCAATGCCGCTCCGGCAAGAATTAACGTGCCTCTGATGAAAGATTCTTTCTTGGACAAAAATAATTCCTTCTTTCCAGGATTACTGCAAGAGTAATGCGCCGATATAATAAGTTAGAGAATCCAAATGATAAATAGAATAATCATGACAAGCTGGAGGATAATTTTAACCACAAAGCTGCTGAATAAACCTACCACAGAGCCGATCCCTACCTTAAAAGCTCTATCTATGCTTTCCCCTCGGATCAGTTCCCCAATCATCGCCCCAAGCAGCGGACCAAGTACAAGCCCAAAGGCCGGTATGACGAAGGGACCGATAATGATGCCGATGGTACTGAGCCAGACCGATAGCTTACTGCCGCCGAACTTCTTCACACCCCAGGCGCCAACCGCATAGTCGGCCACCATCAGTACAACGACAATTAAGGTTTGAACCGTCCAGAACACCCACCCGAACGATTCGAATGAGAAGAACCAGCCGTAGACGAAGAAGGCAAAATAGACAGCAAGTACCCCTGGCAAAACAGGATATACCGCCCCTGCCATCCCGACTGCAAATAAAGCGATGACCAATATCCAGCCCAGCACTGCCATGCATCGATCACTCCTAAGCCAAAATATAATCGCGAATAACTAGCGCAATCCCATCATCATTGTTGGAAGCCGTTACGATATCCGCCAGCTCCTGCACCGCCAATTGCGCGTTGCCCATTGCTACACCCAAACCCGCCGCTTGAATAGCAGCAAGGTCGTTCAAGCTGTCCCCAAACGCCACGACCTCCTCCATCCTCACGCCGAGCAGGTCGCAGACCGTACGAATCCCAGTCGCCTTATTAATCCCGGCAGGATTGATCTCCAAATTATAAGGGGAAGAATTCGTAATCTCAAGTCTGCCGATATTTTGCAGCTCCGTCAATAAGGAATGGCGCAAATCATGATCCTCAGTATGGTATCCGAACTTAAGCCAATGATTCTGCTCCAGCAGCTCCGGCCTCCAGTTCTTCTCATTATAAGTTCCTTCTACCGCATCCGCCCAGAACCATACATCATGATTCCGAGACATTTGATGCATTCGCTTCACGATCGACTGATCGAGTTGTTCCCGGCGATACAGCTCATGCGGGGAACGCCATACTTCACTTCCATTAACCGTTACCATCGGTGTACCCAGACCAAGCTGTTCGCCGAACGGCACCGCATCAACAAATCTGCGGCCCGTTGACAAGCATACATGCACACCGGCTGCCATCGCTTTGTGCAGCCATTTTTCCGTATCCGGAGAAATCTGATGTTGGTCTGTAAGCAAGGTTCCATCCATATCCAATGCCAGCAATTTATACTTCAACAAGTAATCCCCCTGTCTGTAATTTGTAATCTGATATTCGGGAGTGTAGGCACAACATACCGTCATTTTATCATAATCCTCACCGCATCACATAGACGCTGCTCACAGGAGAGCATATAATCGGCAAATCCACCATTTATTATAGATATCTATCCAACTTCCCGGTCATCCCACCTCGCAGAACAAAAACAAAAAAAGAATCCCCCGCGAGAGGGATTCTCTATATCTTTTACATTGTTACCTGCTTCATTCATTCTGCTGCCTGTTTCAAACTGCCCATCCGCATCTGCTGCCGCTTCGTCCATCGGGAGATTAGCCCATGCGAAGGTGAGAACAGGAACGCCAGAACGAACAGTATTCCGCATACCGTGATCATCGACCCGGCAATCGAAGCATCGAACAGCTTCGCTATATAGTAACCGCCGGTAGAGCTGATGGCCCCGATCAAGACGCTGTACAGCAGCATCAAGCCAAGACGATCGGTCAACAGATAGGCCGTCGCTGCAGGGACGATAAGCATCCCGACGACGAGAATCGCTCCTACACTTTCGAAGGAAGCTACCGTTGATAGGGAAACCAGCCCCATCAATAAATAATGGAATAGCGCCACAGGTATGCCCAAAGCTGCAGCGAGTGCAGGATCGAAGGCGCATATTTTGAACTGCTTATAAAATAACACGACCGTTATCAGCACAATAAGGAAGGTTGCTCCCAGCATCCAGATAGCGACGGGACCCAGATTGTAGCCATTCCAGATCAAAGAGTCCCATGGCACATAGGCAATTTCTCCAAACAACACACAATCCAGGTCCAGGTCTATATGCTGGGCATTTCGGCTGATCAGAATAACCCCGATCGCGAACAATGCCGTAAATACGATGCCGATGGAAGCATCTGACTGCAAGCCACTACGCTGCAGCAATTGAATCAGGAACACGGTAATCAGTCCAAGCACTGCGGCCCCAAACAGCATCAGGAACGAATCGCGCGAGCCGCCGATGAGGAAAGCAATCGCAATGCCGGGAAGTACGGAATGGCTTATCGCATCTCCCACCATCGCCATTTTGCGCAGGATGAGGAAGCAGCCAAGAATTCCGCAGGTTGCCGCAACTAAGGTGCCGGTAAGTATAATCCAGAAATCCATCATCCGTCGAGCCTCCCTTCTACGGTTCCCGCGCGATGACGAGCTGTCTCGAGCGATTGAGTCTGACGTATATGCTGCTTGGTCCTCGCTCTACGCCATAACTTGGCTATAAGACCCCGGTTTGGAGCAAACACCGCCGAGACGCAGAACATCGAAGTTGCCGCCAGAACAGTAACCGGTCCGGTAGGAAGATTGGACAGCGTTCCGCTAATCAACGTCCCCGTTGCACCCGAGAATGCACCGATCACTCCGGCGATAATAACCATCACCCCAAGCGAATCCGTCCAGTACCGGGCCGATACGGCTGGAGTGATAAGCAGCGCTGCTACCAATACAACGCCAACCGCTTGAATGCCTACGACGACAGCAATCACCGTCATAAATAAGAGCGCCTGCTCCAGCAACCCTACTTTCATGCCCATTCCTCGGGCAAAACCAGGGTCAAAGCTGACAAGCTTGAATTCCTTAAAAAATAGGAAGCAGATCAAGATCAGCAGCAGTGAGACAGCGCCCATCATATATACATCGGACTTCATCATCGATGCCGCTTGCCCGAACATATACTTATCGAGTCCGCTTTGATTTCCGTTCCCACTATGCTGGATCTTCGTCATTAACATGACCCCGATTCCGAAGAAAACCGATAATATTATGCCAAGCGCTGCATCCTGCTTAATGCGCGAATAACGAGTGATGGCATATATCCCGAAGGTCGCTATCATCCCCGACACGATCGAGCCAAGCATGAATAATCCAATTGATTTTACACCGCTTAACATAAAGGCGATACAAATCCCCGGAAGTGCGGCATGGGCAAGCGCATCTCCCAGCAGACTCTGTTTGCGCAAATAAGTGAAAGAGCCAATCACTCCGCTGCCGATCCCAAGCAATAAGGACCCCATTAAAATCCACTGCATATTAGGATCGGTAAGCCAGCCTAACAAAGTAGACATCATGTAAGACTCACCGCCTCCTGCGCTACATCCTGCAACATGGCAATTCGTCCGCCATACGTTTTCTGCAAATTGGAGGAAGTAAAGATCTCCTCGGTTGGCCCTGCAGCTACTAGCTTGCCGTTAAGCAGCACGACTTCGTCAAAGTACTCCTTCACGGTGGACAGATCGTGGTGAACGACAAGCACGGTCTTGCCCTGCTCCTTAAGCTCATGCAGCAGGCGGATGATCGCTTTTTCCGTTGTCGCATCGACCCCGGCGAAAGGTTCATCCATGAAGTAGAGAGTGGCATTTTGCGCCAATGCTCTCGCCAGAAAGACCCGCTGCTGTTGGCCTCCGGACAACTGGCTGATCTGCCTGCCCGCAAAATCCGCCATGCCGACCTTGGCCAGACATTCCATGGCAATCTGCCGCTCCTTGATCCCCGGTCGGCGAATCCAGCCCAGATGTCCATATCTGCCCATCATAACTACATCCAGCGCATTCGTCGGGAAGTCCCAATCGACAGATTCACGCTGCGGCACATAGCCGACCTGCTTCCGATTCTCTTGATAACTGCGGCCAAATACCTTTACGTTACCTTCAACGGCCGGAATGAGCCCCAGCACCGCCTTTAGCATCGTCGATTTCCCCGCCCCGTTGGGGCCGAGCACCCCGATCAGCTTCCCGGAGGGAATCCGAAAGGAGACCGAATTTAATACCGGCTTCTTCTGATAGGCTACCGTCAAATTACTTACTTCAAGCGGGTACACACCCATGGTTATATCGCTCCTTATCTCCTTGGCGTTAGTCACCGCCTATATTTTATTTCAAAGCATTAACGATCGTGCTTACATTATGCCGCACCATTTTTATATAAGTATCCGCATCGGATCCTGGCTCCCCTAATGAGTCGGAATACAGTTCCCCGCCGATCTCAACCTCATGTCCCTTCTCTTTGGCTCCGGCAATGACCGCCTCCATCGATTTTGTCGGAATGCTGGATTCTACGAACACCGCCTTGATCTTATTGTCGACCAGGTAATCCCGAAGTTCGCTTACATCTTTTGAGCCATACTCCGCGGCCGTGCTGATCCCCTGCAATCCCATGACTTTAATCCCGTAGGCTTCTCCAAAATATCCAAAGGCATCGTGCGCAGTTACAAGTACACGGCCAGATTCTGGAATCTCGGCAATCGCCGTTCGTACCTCTTCGTCGAGTTCCTTCAATTGTTGAATATATTTCTCGGCATTGTCCTTATAGAGATCGGCATGGGCCGGGTCATAGCTGGTCAAGGCATCGCAGATTGTCTCCGTTGCGGAGATCCAATGTTTCACATTGAACCAGATATGAGGATCATACTGCGTACCGCCTGCATCCTCTCCGGAGCGGAGCAGCGATGTATCAATCCCTCGGGATACGGCCACCGTCGGCTTGCTACGCTCCAGCTTCTCGAAGATCTCCGTCATTTTCCCCTCCAGGTGGAGACCTCCGTAGAAGATCATATCCGCCTGATCCAGGCGTGTCATATCTCCTTGAGAAGCTTTATATAGGTGCGGATCTACCCCGGGCCCCATCAAGCCGATCGCTTCGACCTCTTCCCCGCCGACCTCCTGAACAACATCCGTGATCATCCCAATCGTGGAGACAACTTGAATTTTGCTGCTGTCCTCGGCTCTTTGGAGACGCGACGCTTCCCCATCCACCTTGGAGCAGGCTGCAACAATTACCAGCACCAGTACACTTAGTGTAATTTTTGCCCTTTGCAAAGGGCTCTTCTTAACTCGAATTTGTTCCATAGATTAGTCCTCCTAATATCTCGAGCAGCGCGCTCTGTTTTTTTGCTTAGTAGAATAAATGTTTCATAGAGATATAATTGTTTCGTTTTCCTAAAAAAGTTTCCCTAATGCAAATTTTAAATGATAAACAGGCCAAAAAGCAAGAACTATTTTCACTTTTACTGAAAATAGTTCTCACCTTGGCCCTTAAATGATTAAATTAACTTTAGTTTATTCATGCTTACCGTCTTGCTGCTGCAGGCTTTTCTTCGGGATACCGTCCAACCCATACTCTTGATCATAAGCATCGAAGATTTTCCTCGCGACCGGTGCCGCGCTCCAGGCGCCAAAGCCACCCTCCGGGATAACTACAGCTACAGCCAGCTTCGGATTTACGCGTGGAGCAAAGGCGATAAATACACCATTTTCCATTCGCTCGCCCCTATAATCCTGCTCCGATGTCCCTGTCTTGCGTGCAAAGTCATAAGGAAAATTCGTAAATGCGCTAACTTCCGTCTTCATACCGCTAATTACTTCATCCCAGTAGGCCTCGTTAAATTTTGCTTCATTCAGTACCTTTGGCTCGAATTGTCTGACGACTTTGCCATCCGCATTCGTGATTTTATTTACAAGGTGCGGCTCCCTTCGTTTACCTCGGTTGGCCAGGGTTGCCGTATACTGTGCCAGCTGCATCGCTGTATATTTGCCCTGCTGTCCAAATGAGGCATAGGCCAGGCGGGAGAGCGCGGTTTCCGACTCTGCATTGTATTCCAACGTCCCCATATATTCCCCCGGCAAATCGATCCCTGTCAAAGTTCCAAGCCCAAACTCCTTCATGTACTCATCCCAGATTTTGATGCCTTTGGACTTGTACTTGTTATATAACCTCTCTCCTACCATATCCACCATGAAGGCATTTGAAGAGTGCAAAATCGCCATCGATGGATCAATTTTCCCATATGCCCGATTTCCCGAATTCCTTACCCGCGCGGAATTATTCTTCCCGAAGTAAGCTATTCCGCGATCGGTATAATAGTCGCTAGTCTTGAAGAGCCCCTCCTTTAATCCGATCAGGACGGATAGCGGCTTGATGGTAGAACCAAGCAGGACCGTCGATTCGAAATGATGCCCCGAACGTCCGGAGCTAAAAGGAGAAATAGTTCCGTTTCTGTAATTTTCCTGAATTTTGCTAAATTGTTCATTTGTCATGTTGCCTGTCGGCCACAAATTCGTGTCGTAATCCGGGATACTGGCCATGACGACCACATTGCCGGTATCCACTTCCATGGCCACGGCATAACCCGTCTGCGCATAAGGATGTACCTTCCCGGATACCGGGTTGGTATGCACCCAATGAATCTGATCGAGGATCGCTTGCTGTGCAGCCAGTTGCACCTCTTTATTAATGGTTGTGTGCAAGTCATAGCCTTTCTCCGGTGGGGTTAAGTCCGTTACCCCATCCACCATGTTCCGCGGATTAATCGATACGCTTTTGGATCCATTCTTGCCCCGAAGCTCATTCTGATAAAATAATTCCAGACCATCAAAGCCGACGAACTCCTCTTCCGTATATTGCAGTGCCGGATCTTTGCCTTGCGACTCCCTGATTGCCTCGTACGATCCCAGGTCTGTAGTTGATTTATATTTTTTCAAATATCCGATCGCTTGTACTGCTACCCTGTCCTTATCGTAATGACGAACGCTCTCTTCAACGATGTCAATTCCGGGAAATTCACTTTTTCGTTCCAGGAAGTAGGCCACCTCTTCAGGAGTCAATCCCACCTTTATCCGCCGTGGTACGAATCCCCCATTCATTCGGAAGCTCAGATCCATACTGTCGATAATATCCTGCTCGGTTAATGTTTTATCCGCTGCACCATATGTATCAAAAGCCAATTTTAATTGTCGGGCTAATTCAACGGCCTGCTTATAGTTCCCTTTGCCCGACTCTGTCGCTGGATGATAATTGCTCTGCTGCAAAGTTAAATACAGGGTTTGCACCGGCGTTGAATAGGCCAGTCTTACCCCTTCAGCAGACAGGATATCCCCTCGCATGGGCTGCATCGGCACATCCCTCACTCTCAACAGCATCTCCTGCTTGGACAAGTCCGGACCTTCTACAAATTGCAAGATCGCCAGGCGAACAATGATAACCGTAAAAATAGCGAACGCACTGAAAAAGAAAAGATTCAGCCTGATATTAAACCGACTCCTCATCACCGCTTCTTGCTCGCGTCGATTTAACGGATAGACGATTTTCAATATATATCCCTGCTTTCTTTCCACGTCATTGTTGAGATCAAAGTCTTGGACATGTTGTTATAGATAAAAAAACAGCGATCTTTCCCAAGCCATGCCATGAAAGATCGCTGATGTATCGTCTTTATTCAATTTTAAATTTTTCTTATTGCGTGTTATTTTTTTGATCCGTGTTCTGATTATCCGTCTGCTGATTTTGCGTCTTCTTCGGAATGCCATCAAGCCCATACTCTTGATCATAAGCATCGAAGATTTTCCGGGCGACCGGCGCGGCGCTCCAGGCACCAAAGCCGCCTTCAGGAATAATGACCGCGACAGCAAGCTTCGGATTTTTGCGTGGGGCAAAGGCGATAAATACTCCGTTATCGCGGTTAGCTCCCGCTCCCCATTGCTGTGAGGTCCCTGTCTTCCGGGCAAAATCATACGGGAATCCGGCAAAGGCCGCCTGGACATTGGTCTCCATACCGTTGATCACGGCATCCCAATAAGCATCTTTAAACTCAACCTTATTTAATACCTTCGGTTTAAATTCTTTGATGATATTTCCGTTCTCATCCGTAATTTTGTTGACGATATGTGGCTCCATTCGCGAACCTCGGCTTGCGAGAGTGGCTATATACTGAGCCAATTGCATGGTTGTATAACCGCCCTGCTGTCCGAAAGAAGCATATACCAATCGGGAAAGTGCTGTCTCTGATTCATTGTTATAGCCAAGCTGACCCAGGAACTCTTTAGGCAGGTCTACTCCCGTCGATACCCCTAGACCGAACTTCTTCATATATTCATCCCAGACGCCAATTCCATCGCCCTTGTATTTATTGTATAATCTCTCACCCACCATATCGACCATAAAGGCATTGGAGGAAACACGGATCGCTTGTGAAGGGTTAATAGAGCCATAAACATGCCTTCCCGAGTTACGTACACTGGAAGAATCATTCTTACCAAAGTAAGCGATACCTCTATCAGAGTAATAATCAGTTGTCTTGAATAATCCCTCATTCAGACCAATCAATACAGACAAAGGCTTAATCGTTGAACCCAGCAATACATTAGAGCCAAAATTATGTCCCGATTGCCCCGAACTATACGGGGTAATCGTTCCATTCTGATAATTTGTGTTTATTTTAGCCCAGTCATCGGGATCAATCCCACCGGATTGCCATACATTCGTATCATAGTCCGGCATGCTCGCCATGGCCACAATCTTACCGGTGTCCACTTCCATCGCAACAGCATAACCGGTTTTCGCATTAGGGTGAACTTCACCGGATACCGGATTTTTATGGACCCAATCAATCTGATCCAAAATGGCTTTCTCAGCGATAAGCTGAATATTCTTGTTAATATTCGTATGCAGATCATACCCCTTCTCCGGAGGTACGATCTCGGAGACGCCCGTGGCCATATTTCGCGGATCGATCGGCACTTTCTTGTAGCCGTTCTTGCCGCGAAGCTCATTCTGGTAATACATCTCCAATCCGTCCGCACCAACAAGCTCCTCGGATGTATAATCCAGGGCAGGGTCCTTGTCTAATGAACTATTCGCTTCCCGGATCGGGTCATACCATTTAACGTCATCCATGGATTTATATTTCTTGAGGTATCCAATGGTCTGTACAGCCACCGTATCCGTATCATAGTGCCGCACGCTATCCTCGACGATATCGATACCAGGGAATTCGGATTTACGCTCCAGGAAATAAGCAACCTCCTGCTTATTTAACCCCGACTTGATCAGCCTTGGCGAATAACCATTGCCCTTGGTATAATCCAGGTCCATCGCCTTAACGATATCTTCCTCCGTCATCGGCTCGTTGACCTTATCGCCATACTTATCAAATACCTCTTTCAGCTTCTTGGCAATTTCCAGCGCTTCAGGCCGGTTTTTCATGCCCCGGTCCGACTTGCTATAATCCTTCTGCAGTGTAATGTAGAGCGACTGAACCGGAGTCGAGTAAGCAAGCTTCTCGCCGCCTGCCGCTAATATAGAGCCACGAATCGGTGATAGCGGGACATCCTTGACCCGCATACTCGTCTCCTGCTGGGACAAACTTGGCCCTTCTACAAATTGCAAAATCGCCAGACGTACGATAATGACGGTAAATATTATAAAAGTACTGAAAAAAAATAAATTCAAGCGAATATTAAAATGACGCTTCAGCTTGGCTTCCTGCTCGCGAGGATCGTCATTGTATGAGTTCTTCATGGGCGTTTCTCCTCTTTCATCCTTCCATACTTCATCAACTATATTAACATAACGATTCAATCCGATGCGAGGTTACACCCGGTACTTCTATTTTTAAGCCGTTTTGTCGGGAACATGCGTATCATAAAAGGCTGGCGAATTGAACCAATCCCCACTTTGCGCCCAGGTTGAATCAAGCGGAATCCACTTGTCCTTCTCTGTCAGATAGACCTCATTCCAAGCGTGAGGGCCGTATCCTCCTCTACCGTCATACCCTAATCCAGTCACAACCTTCACTTTAAGCCCTTGCGACCTGGCCATAACCGCATACAGACGCGAGTAATCGATGCATACTCCCTTTTTCGTATCAAAGGTCATCTGCGGCGTCTGTTCATGCCAGTCCCCCCGCTCCTCATAATCCTTGACCTTGCCATAATCATAGCTCACTCTGGAGCCGACCCAATCATAGAGACGCCTTGCCTTCTCTTCATCCGTACCTGCGTCTTCCGTCACTTTAGCCGCAGCCAGTTCAATATCCTGCGGAATATTGGCATCGATCACCTCATACTTCCGCTGCAAAATACCGTTGAGTTCCGCCTCCACACTGCGAGTAAACACCGGCAGCTTCTCCTTGATCAAGTCTCCGGTCAGGGGTTCAATTACCGTATGAGCTCCTTGCTGATATACCGTGGAAGCCTGCACATATTGACTGAAGCTACTATTCGGAAATAGTGTAACAACGATAAATAAAAGGACGATCATCATCATGCATCTGACCGTACCGATTACGGTGCCGATGCATGCGCCGAGCAGCCTGCTCAGGAACGAGGACCTGCCCCCTCCTCCGGACGGAACGCGCTCCAGCGAGGAATTGCCCAGTAAAAATGCCGAGAGCAACCCCAGAACAGTACGAATCAACCAATAGCTAATAATAAATAACACAGCGAACCGCATCAATGGAAAGTCGCGGATCGCGGTGATGAAGGTGTAATATACTTGTTCCCATGTTGCCATATCACGCTGCGGGTACGCAATGGTGGATAGCCAGTCCTGAACCTTCGGGGATAACCATATAGTGAGTGGAATCGCCCCGATTATGCTCACTACAGACAGAATTCCCCCACTAACCAGGGTGAACAACCTGCCCGCCGTACGGGATGCCCCACGCGCCCAGCCTTGCAGTACAGATATAAGCAAAATACAGATGAGCAATGCGTTAATCCAGTTTATTTCTTGTAATTGTTGAGCCAAGACCATCGTCATGCTTGCCCCCTATCTTGATGACTTATGGTCATAATATTTAAGGCAGACCTTACCCACTACTTGCGTTTTGCTTCTTCAATAAACGCCTCTATCGTATCATTAACCTTCCATTCACCCAAAGATACGCCATGGAACTTCACCTTTACTTTGCCATCGCCGTCACTGCCTGTAACTTCAAGATTAGGCGTCTTAATCGTAAACGTTCCATCGCCATTCTGTGTAATTTCCGCTTCCGCTGCTTCCTTCTTCATCATCTGCAGAACTTCCGACTTGGTGATATCAGCAGCCTGATCTTTCACCGTCTCCACCGCATTGCCAATATCCTTGAGAGATATGCCGCTGTATATAATGATGAACGCAGCGATGACAAGGACCAGCGCCCATTTGACTACGGTCTTAACAAAATTCAGCACCAGAAATAGGATAACCAGGGCTACAACAATGACGAGCCAGTTTTGTTTTAGAAATTCAATCCATACATCAACATTCAAATCCATATTCATGAACACCCCTAAACTCTTAATCATTCGTATTCAAAAAGACTGCATCCAGCACTTATTGAACTACCTTGCCTATGTCAGAGCCACCCGGTCAAGCGGACGCTCCCTTATTATACATGATGGCCAGTTCCAATGACAGCTTAACCCCAATTTAACAGGAAATCACAGAAAATTATGTACATCATGTACCGAAAGGGGGTATAAGTTCGTCCCAAGCGACGTACAAGTATAGCATGATGAATTTTTGAACAACTCATTTTTAGAGGAGGGCAAGGCAGTGAAAATCGCTTTCTGGCTTTATTTTTTTATGTTCCTCGCTTTCTTCGACCTGCATGCGCAATATCCTATTCTGACGCCCTTTGCATTGTCACTAGGGGCTGCGCCTGCCTTCATTGGCTGGATGATGGGGATATATGCGCTAACACATCTGCCTGGCAATCTTATTGCCGGACAGGGCGTAGATCGGCATGGAAGCCGTGGCTATATGATATTTAGCTTGCTATCTGGTGGAGCCATCCTCCTGCTGCAAGCCCATGTCACGGAGCCATGGCAGCTTCTTGTGCTGCGCTCAATTAGCGGATTTGTGCTTGCTTTCCTGTCCCCGGCTTGTCTGGCCCTGCTCGCTTCCCTGTCGAGCAACGCGGTGAAACAAGGGAAATTGATGGCAGGACACGGGGTGATGCATACCCTTGCTTCCGTCGTCTCCCCGGCTGCCGGGGCCTTTCTTGTCGCCCGCGCCGGCTTCACCCTTACATTCCAGACGCTTGGCTGGCTTATGATCGTTACCGGTGTTATCGCCATATTTACGATCAAGGAACTGCCCAAATTAAAGGCCCCTCTACAGCAGCCTATCAAAAAAGCGCCTGTGAAGCTCAATATTATTCCTATTTATTTCTATTTGCTGCCTTTCGCCGTATCCTGCGCCCAAGGGATTCTATATTTTGAACTCCCGCTCCAGGCAGGCGGATTATCCGGGATCATGCATACCGGGCTCTACTTCTCGATTATTAGCCTCGGGGCCCTGGCGACCCTATCGTTGTTATTTCTGAACCATTTCTCGCCGTATATTAGATCCTATCTTGGAATACTCGGCATTGCTCTATCCTTCTTCTCGCTGGCAGCCCTCGACTCGGTTCCGATTGTCATTTCGCTATTTGCGCTTGGTTTGGCCAAAGGCATCGTCTTCCCTGCTATGGCCTCCGTCTTTATCGACTTATCCGGGGGCAAACGGCTGGGAACCGTATTCTCACTGCAATCTATTGCGATGTCGATCGGTTCTTTCCTCGGCCCCATTATTGCGGGAACGATGCATAATAACTACTCCCCCTACTTCTTTGCCTTCTTGCTCTTAATGCTCGTTATTATCGTGGTTCCTGCCTGGAAAGCAAATATGCCTGCTTCCTTCACCATACCAACGGAAAGATGAGCAATAAGGGCATTCACATATAATTTTGAACACGGTTAGGCCCTTGCACAGGGCAGGGGCGTAGATAAAACATAATATATTTTGTAGTTACCGACCCAAGCTTAAAAAAGGGAGGTGATCCAAAGTGGGTCATATCGAGCCGTGTGGACCATGCGGACCAGGCCCCGTCATCGGCCCAGGAGCTGGAGCTGGCGGTTGCTGGTCATCAGCAGGTACCATCTTGGTACTGTATATTTTGCTGGTGATTATCCTTCGTGCCCCTATCTGGTAAGATGAAATCATGGTTGCGGTCTGTCCCCCTCCCGACAGGCCGCTTTTATTATGTTTTTGCATGAGATGACGGTCAAGTATACACTATAAATGCGAAATGCGTATTCTAAAAAGTCCGCTTTCTGATCAAAATCGGACTTTTGGGACAACCTCTATAAGAATCAACCATCCAACCTAATCGAGGTGAGCCGCCATGCCGATCAGCATTATCGTCGAAGGCAAAAATGATCGCAGCAAGCTGCGCAGACTGCTTCATGGAGAGATCCATATTCATTGCACCTTTGGAACCTTGAACAATCTCAAGCTGGAGTCGCTCCGGAAGCAGGTAGGTGATGATGAGGTATACTTATTTATGGACAATGACGCATCTGGCAAGAAGATTCGCGCCCTATTACTGGACAGCTTCCCGGACGCCACCCAGATCTATACGAGAAGAGGCTACGCCGGTGTGGAGGGTACACCTGACGAATATATCATCTCCCAATTAGAAAAAGCCGGGCTAGAGGAATATATTGAATATCCTCCTCCCGGCTTCGTTTGAATAATCAACAAGCCAATATAAATTGCTATTATTTGGCCAGATCGATAACCCCTTGAGCGATCTCCTGAGGTGTAGACTCCGGACGGTAAATATTTCGCAAATTGCCATCCCGGTCAACCAGACCAATCAGATCCATGTGGACAAAATTGTTATTCTGATCCTCATTAATTAAAATTTTGAATGAGTTCATGGCCAGATCCATGATCTTCTGCTGATCTCCTCGCAAGAAATACCAACCGGAATAATCGGCCTTGAATTTGTCCCCAAACGCCTTAATAGCCTCGCGCGTGTCTCGCTCCGGATCGAAGGAAATCGAGATGATCTCGGCGTCCTTGCCAAACATGCCTTTATCCTTGAGCAGATCCTGCACTTGACTTAAGCGGAAAGTCGTGACCGGACATACATCCGGGCAACTGGAGAAGAAGAAATAAAATAGCCGAACCTTGCCGTTCGTGTCCTCCAGCGTAATATTGCGGCCATCTACATTTTCCAAGCTGAAGCTCTCCACCGGCCGAATAATCGGCAGCTTGGGCTTGGCATAGGTAGTCCAGAGCAGATACCCCGCCATGATGAGACATAAAACCAGCAAAATCCAGGTCCATTTATATTTCTTAAGCAACGACATCCTCAAACCTCCATTACAATCGAACTGTATCGAGAATCATGACGATCATGCTTACTGTCAAATAGTTGATTGAGAACAAGAATACCCGCTTCGCCCAAACATCATTTTCCTGAGAACGAAAGCCTTTTAGCGCCATTAGCAGCCAGGAAACGGACAGAAGCTCACCGATGATAAGGAACCATATTCCTGTATAATCGTAGACATACATTAATATTGGAATAGGCAGGAGCAGAACGAGATAAGGAATCATTTGCAATTTCGTTCTCGGAATGCCCTTCACCACGGGCAATAACGGGAAGCCTGCGGCCCGATACTCCTCTACACGCCGGATGCCCAGCGCCCAGAAATGTGGAGGCTGCCATAAGAACAGCATCGCAAATAACAGGACAGCACCAAGATCAACCTTGCCCGCAGCCGCTACATACCCGATCACCGGGGGCATTGCTCCTGAGATCGCTCCAACTGAGGTGCTCCAGGTCGAGGAGCGCTTTAGCCATAACGTATACACAACGACATACACAAGCATGCCAATGACACCAAATACACCGGCCAGCAGGCCGTTGCCAATAAATAGTACAGACAATCCCAATATACCTAATATAATGGCATACCAGAGCACCGTCTTTGGCGACATTTTCCCAGTAGGCAGCACGCGATCCTGTGTGCGGGCCATCTTCATATCCAGATCACGGTCAAAATAATTGTTGAATACACAGGAGGAAGCCATAACCAGTACGGTTCCCAGCAACATGAGGATTAGTTTGCCGTATTGTAAATGCCATTGAGAAGCCACCCAAAAGCCAGCAAAAGCCGCGATGAGATTTGAACGCAAAATACCTGGTTTGGTTAGCGCGATAAAATCCTTCCAAGTCGCTGTTTTTCCTGGAGGAGTAGGTCTCACGGACAATGCTGCCGATTCTGAAGGTGCAGTATAAGAAATTCTGTCCATGTCGGTTATTTCCCCCTAAACTATAAATTTTGTCTTCCTATATAAAGAAGTTCACGAATAATTCAATGAATCCATATTACACTATAAACTTTATCATACCAAGAAGCAGAAATGTTTGACAATCATCTGATAAAAAGCAGGGTTTGTGACAATTTAATGACAGAAGCTGTATAACAGAATGGCCGCTTTACTATTCAAAAAGCCCGGGCATCTGCAATGCCCGGGCTAAGTTATGCAAAAAATTATATTTCAGAAAAAGCCCCGTTCTCAGCCCCAAAAGAGTGGGATGTGCCCAGGCATGAGGAGCAAAGCTACGCGCTTTCGCAGCTAAAACTCAGCTTGTTGCGAATACCTTGGATTCGCTATTGCTCACCCTGAGTTGACCTCGATGACGGCTTTATTATCAAAAGTGGACTTTTTGAACTGCCGCTTAGAGTATGAAGCCCATCATTCGTTGTACATCCTGCAGTACCTTCTCCGCTTCCTCATTAGCTCTCGATGCGCCTTGACGCAAAATGTCATGAATTTCTCCCGAGCTGCGGATCTCATGATAACGCTGCTGAAGCGGTTCAAGCACACTAACAACAACTTCAGCCAGGTCCTTCTTGAATGGCCCGTACATTTGGCCTTCATATTTCTGCTCTACCTCAGCCACTGACATACCGGAGCATTGACTGTAGATAGTAATGAGATTGCTTACCTCCGGTTTCGCCGCTGTGTCAAATCTGACTTCGCGTCCCGAATCCGTAGTCGCCCGGCTGATCTTCTTGCGAATTTCATCCGGGGGATCAAGGAGAGCAATATAGCTGCCCGGATTCGGGTTACTCTTGCTCATCTTCTTGGAAGCATCGTCAAGCGACATAATTCTGGCGCCCACTTTCGGAATATATGGGTCAGGAAGTGTAAAATATTCGCCAAAGCGGCTATTGAAGCGACCGGCCAAATCACGTGTCAATTCAAGATGCTGCTTCTGGTCTTCTCCTACCGGTACCAGATCTGCATTGTAGACCAGAATATCCGCAGCCATGAGCGACGGATAGACAAACAATCCTGCACCTACAGATTCTTTGCCTGCTGCCTTATCCTTGAACTGGGTCATCCGCTCCAGTTCTCCCATGGATGTCAAGGTTGTAAGAATCCATCCCAATTGTGCATGCTGACGAACATGGGACTGCATGTACACGTTGGATTTATTCGGATCAATGCCAGCAGCTACGAACAGTGCTGCTACGGCCTCGGATTGCTCACGCAGATTAGCCGGATCCTGCGGAACTGTAATCGCGTGCAGATCAACAACCATGAAATTACAGGAGTAATCATCCTGCAACGTGACAAAATTTTTCAGAGCTCCAATATAATTACCAAGCGTAAGCTTTCCGCTAGGCTGAATGCCGGACAGAACTTTTTTCATAAAAAACAGCCTCCTCCATATATTTAGATTTAAAGTTTGATAACAAAAACGCAAAAAAGGCCCCACATCCCTGTGAAGGGACGTGAGACCGTGGTGCCACCCTTATTCGTATAGAACGATAAAACAACAGCCGCGACGATTTGCTCGCCCTAGGCCGCTGAGAACTACACCTTAATATCCGTAACGTGGATTGGCCGTCCGGTAATACTTGCAAAAGGCTTGATTCCTTTTGGGTTCATCCGGAACTCCGGGGTCCATTCAGCAAAGTTATCTCTACCGGTTCGCATCCAACCACCGGCTTTCTGCAAGGAAATAAAAACATTGTCTACTTGTCCCCATCATCGTGTTCATTTATGATATTCTAAATTATACTCATCATAATTGGCTTATTATACATTGTCAAATCTATTTTTCGTCCTTGAAAAAAAGTGTTATGATAGTGCTAAGCTTTTTTAAAACCGATTATTTCAGATGAATATGTGGGAAAAGGAGCAACGATATGAAAAAAGTGACCAAAGGACAATGGAACGGTTATGACACGTACATTTTAAATAGCCGTGAACTTGAAGTCACACTGCTACCCCGCCTTGGTAATAATGTAATTAGCATTTGGGATCATGTTGAGAAGCGTCATGTTCTTCGTCATCCTGAGGAAAGTGAGCTTGAATTCTATTTGCAGAAGCCTTACCATTTTGGCATTCCGATGCTCATTCCACCGGGTCGTATTCGCAAAGGACATTTCACCTATGCAGGACAGGAGTATCAATTTGACCGCAACACGGCCAATGACAATCATATTCACGGACTTCACCGTACACAGAGCTGGTGTGTCAGCGATATCGAGGAAGACGATGAAGGCTGTGCAGTAACTACTGAGTTTTTAACTTCCGATGACCCGAATTGGATGCGTCAATATCCCATTCCGCTCAAATTGGAAATGACGCTTAGGCTCCAGGGCGCTTCGCTAAAGCAGACTTTCAAGGTAACACATTTAGGCGACAAGCCAGCTCCGTTCGGCTTAGGTTTACATACCTGGTTCCTGCTAGACGGCAAGCCCGAGGAGTGGACGCTCAAATTACCGGTATCCGCCATCTATTCCTCAAACGAGGAGCTTATTACTACCGGAGATATCGTGCCTTTGGGCGAGCTTGATGCCCTCAATGACGGATTAAATCTGAGCGGAACCAACTTCGATACGATGTTCCAAATTGGAGACAAACCCGTATCGGCTGATCTGCTGCGCAAAGACGGATACGGACTTCATTACACCGCAGACCCGGCTTATTTCAAGCATTGGGTACTATATACCAAAGGTGAAGCCGACCAATTCCTGTGTATCGAGCCTTATACCTGGCTGCCTGATGCCCCAAATTCCAAGCATCCAGCCTCTGTCACAGGTCTGATTGACCTGCAGCCGGCACAGACTTTGGAGTTCTATGTGAACCTGGATATGATCTATCCCAGCTAAGATACGGAATAATATTCAAGTGGGCCTTCCTTAATCGGAGGGCTCTTATTTTTATATATACAGGTTCTCTGGTTTCAAATAATTACCACTTTGCAAAGTAGCAGTTATACTGAATATTTTATTCTGCAAAAACCATACTAACATCACAAAGGCCAAAGGAGGTGACAAACATGGCAGGTCAAAACCAAGGCCGCGGAAACCGCTCTAACAACCTTGTCGTTCCTCAAGCAAATGCTGCTTTGCAGCAATTGAAGTATGAAGCAGCGCAAGAGTTGGGCGTATCGATCCCGCAAGACGGCTACATGGGGAACTATACTTCTCGTGAAACCGGCTCCTTAGGAGGATACATCACTAAACGTCTGGTTCAAATGGCAGAGCAGCAATTGTCAGGTCGTTCTAACATGTAATTCGCTCTCTCCTATTCACACCTATAGAAAGACAGGTGATCTGCATCGGCAGGTCGCCTGTCTTTCACTATAATAACCAAAGTTCATAAATTCACTTAATCAATTATGAAGATAGATCAGATTCTTTGTATGTATTGGCAGCATTTACTCTCGGATATCTCTGAATCATGAGGTTTGCCATATTATAATTGGACTCCAGCGTAGCATCAACCATTATGGTACCTTTGTTCAAAGCAAACTCATAGCTAATCTCCCCATGGGTCCAATAGCGCTTGTACTTCAAGGCTTCCACTGCCATCACGCGAAAAGATTGGATCTGTTCCGAAGATAACCCCTGTTCTTCTTCCTGCAAATGACCGTTGCGGCCGGCGATCGGATTATGGCGAATACCGAATTTACCAATGATATTATTGCGAATTTGGATGAATACGGTGCCTGAAGTCATACCGCCAAGTTCTACGGATAACTCCTTAAATACGATATCGACTTGTCTTGCCAAGGAGAGCTGATCGGCTGTAAGCATACTCCCCCTCCCTTCCCATTTATCCCCTTAAATTAGGGCTTATGTCACATTATATTCCAGTATATTCTATCATTCAACATTTAAAAGAAAAATTGGTTATTTATTACTATATTAAACCAACTATATGCCTATTTACGTCATTATATTCCAAAATATAACTTTCAAATTGTTTGTTTTCTCGACAGAACGAAACCCAACTGCTAGAGATCATCTAACAATTGGGCTTTTCTCATTTTCCTTATTGATTTACCTCTGCACTCTCTTTATTGACCGAGCATTTCTGGATAAGCGATATTTGTCCAGAGTGAATCCCAGCATGATACATTAGGCGTCCCACCGATTCAAGTGGGGTTGAAGGTCCGATCGGACAGTCCTTTTGCTCATGCCATTGTTCCTCCGGGAGTGCTTCCATCGCTGCTATCAAATGCTTATTGGATGCTTCAAGCACAGCAACAAGCTCCTGAAGGTTTGTAAAGTCCCTCGTGCTCCTCGCTGCCCCCCGCCCTGTGACAATTTCTAATCCTTCGGGCATGGGACATTCAAAGAACCATTCTGCAAACATATACTCTACTTCCGCATTATGGCGCAGCATTTGACCAATGGAGGAACCGCCCAAGCTTAATGACAAGCTCTCCTCCGGTAATTTCCTAACCATATCATGAAATCGATTTTGAATGGCATTCCAAACGGGCAATACGGTGGAAACTGTCTTCATCTATTTTCACCCCTTTTTATGTGGCCTGTGTTGTTTTTTCATTTTGCTCATGTCCATCGCGTGCTACATGTTCAAATCGATCCCCCATAAGATCAATGTCAAAAGCTAACCCGAAGCCCACAACATAACGTCCATTCCTGGGTGTAATCTCAAAAAGTGAAAAATCCAAAGTTCTCAGCATTCCGAACATCTTTTTATTGAATGTTTCACTAAATAACTCGAACACTTCTTCATATCCATCGTTTCCGACATTTTGAGTAGTACATTCAAACCGCGCACGCTGTCGTGCAAACAAATTTGCTGTATTGCCTTCATCTTCAATAAGCATAACATCCACCAATGGATTGTTTTCCAGATGATCATAATGATTGGCAACCCTGCTTAGGTAAACATATAACTTTCCGTTGTGCTTCACAAAAGGTGCATAGGATACAAATGGCTTTCCCTGTTCATCAATGGTACTCATCATCACCGTTTTAAGACTGTTCGAAAATTCCAGATATTGATTTTTGATGGAAGCTATATCTAATACGTTCATGTTCATCCCCATTTCAGTTTATATTTTATGAAGTATTTGAATGCGAGGCCGCGGATTGCCGGGCAAATGATTTATCTCCGTCTCTACACCATATACATTGCGAATTAATTCCTGTGTCAGTACATCCTGTGGCCTTCCATAGGTTTGTATAGCGCCGTTTCGGATCACACATACTTTGTCACTATAAATACTTGCATGATTTAAATCATGCAGCACCATGAGTACCGTAAGCTTCAACTCGCGATTTAAAGAATGCACAAGATCAAGCACTTCAAGCTGATGAGCGATATCGAGATACGTCGTCGGCTCATCCAGAAGCAACACCTTAGGACGTTGAGCCAACGCCATGGCCAGCCATGCCTTTTGGGATTCACCGCCTGATAAGGAGGTTACTTTGCGATCCTTGAACTTCCTCATATCTGTCTTCATCAACGCCCACTCGATAATTTCATGATCCTCGGCATCCAGCCGTTCATACCACTTCTTATGGGGCATGCGGCCATAGCTTATCAGCTCCCCGACGGTCATATCCACTGGACTTACATTAGACTGACACAACATACACATCAATTGCGACATTTGTTTATTGCTCAGATGATTGGCTTCCTGATTAGCAATACATATTTGTCCGCTCTTGCAAGGAACAAGTCCCGTCATTCCTTTTAATATCGTGGATTTTCCGGAACCGTTTGGCCCGATAATGGATACTACCTCTCCTTCCTTCACGTCGATAGAAAAGTCACTTACAATGGTTCGATCCGAATACCGTATGGAAAGAGAATGTACCTTTAACAAATCAGGCACCTCCTTTTCGCATCAAATATAGAAAATAAGGCCCCCCAGCCATGGCCATAATGATACCGGCCGGTATTTCCAGCGGACTAAACAGTGAACGGCCTGCTGTATCCGCTACGATCAAAATGATAGAGCCCAACATAAGGCTGAGAGGAAGGCTATGTTTATAATTAGATCCAATAATCATACGAGCCATATGCGGCACTATCAGGCCAACAAAACCGACAAGACCTACTTTGGATACGGAGATCGCCGCGAGAAATACAGCAACAAAGGAGAGGATAAACCGAACCCGGTTCAAGTTTTGTCCTAGATTATGCGCTGCTTGTTCTCCCAATCGAAGAATGTTCGCTTGACGAATGCACAGGATTGCCATAATCCAGCCAACGATGGAATAAGGAAGAATGCTTAGGACATCTTTCATTCCTTTCCCTGACAAGCTGCCGTTCATCCATTGCAGGGCAGCGGGTAATTTGTCGCTATACAGAATCGATAGCAGTCCAATGACACCACCGAATACTGCATTGACTGCGACACCTGACAAAATAATGCGAATTGGCGTATATCCGCTGTCCTTTTTCCAGGCCCAGGCATAGACCATGATGGCAGCGCCCCCGCCTCCTACGATCGCTGCTATTGGAATGAACCCAGTGTATTCAGGAGCTACCAGCATGATGAATAAGACGGTAACAGCCGCACCGCTAGATACTCCTGTTAACCCTGGATCAGCTAACGGATTATTCATAACCGCTTGCAGCAATATCCCCGAAGCGGCCAGATTGGCACCGATGAGCAAAGCCATCAGAACCCTTGGAATCCGGATATCCCAGAGGATAGTATTGGATGAAGAGTTACCTTTTCCTATTAAGGTTTGCCAGGCCTCATAGGGTGTAAAACGTACGCTGCCTATTCCAATGGCCAATATGATGGATAGAAGGAGCAGCACTACGGCTACTCCTATCACAAGAACTTGTTTGTTTTTTAAGTATTTTGTCAACACAGTGCTCCCCTTAGCCTAGTCGTTATACAAGATGGAAGCCATATCTTTATAGGCATCTGGTGCTTTGACAAGCGAAGCGATCCCATAAAGATTGTAGTCGAGCGTAATCAATTTGTTGTTTTTAAATGCATCCATCTTCTCCCAGGCTCCGTTTTGCTTGACATCTTCTTCAAATTTTTTGGCAACGGCGGAGGGATCGCCATGGGCGACCAGTAGGATTATATCCGGATTGGCTTGAACAACGGATTCCATGTTCATCGGAACATAAGTTTCAGTTTGCTTCAATACATTACTTAATACATTGGAGGCACCTAATTTTTTCGCCAAACTTCCTGCAAATGTATCTTCATTCATTAACATCAATGAATCAACCGATCCGAACAGGAACATGACGGTTGGCGCTTCTTTTCCTTCGGAGAGCTTGAGGGCTTCCGCTTCCCGGGCGGCAAAATTGGTTAAGGCTTCATTAGCTTTTTCTTCTTGGTCATAGACTTTACCAAGCGCTGCCATCGACTGTTTAAGCTCATCCAGAGAATCAACCGGCAAGTATACCGCTGGCAATCCTGCCGGCTCAATCATTTTTGCAATGCTATCTTTGATCGATGCAGGTGCAACTACCGCATCAGGCTCAAGCTTTGCGATTTGTTCCAGGTCAGGTGCATGAGACGATCCGATCCGCTGAACCTGGTCATAGGCTGCCGGTAATGTACTCATCGTAGTTGGCACGCCTGCCAGCTCCAATCCAAGCGCATTGTAAAGTTCCGTAATAGCGACAGACAAGGTCACCGTTTTTGTAGGAGTTTGACCCCCAAATTGATCTACAATTTCCTGCACTTTTGCCTCATCAAGACCTAGATCTATTTCTGAGGAGCTCTCTGTACTAGCTTCAGCTTCGTTATTACTCCCCCTATTCGCTGCATTAACTTGCTGATTATTATTTAACTTTAGGTTCGTATTGTTAGCTTTGGAGTTGGCACAAGCGGATATCAATACAATAAGTGAGATAATAACTAGGATTTTGCTAATTTTGTTCATAATTTCCCCCTAAGTATAAAATTTCATTGATAATGATAATCATTATACATAGAATGAGAATCATTATCAATGAAATTTTAAAAATAAAAATATTGCTCATTTTTTCTCCGAATCGTTAAGGCATTTCCCTCCCTTCAACAAATAAAGTCAAAAAAACAGCCTTGGTTTCCCGGATTCAGGAACAAGGCTGTTAAGCAAATCAATCTAAGGATTGGATTTCCATTTATTTGGTTAAATTAAGAAACATTTGCGCATCCGCAACAGCAAGGGCCATCGCCTCGCGCCAAAAGTCAGGTTTCGTTAAATCTGCATTCAAATGTTTGGAGGCCAATTCTTCTACGGTCATCCGGCCTGTGTCACGAAGAATCGCATCATATTTCTCTGCAAAGCCCTCTCCTTCTTTCAGCGCGCGAGCATAAATCCCGGTGCTGAACATGTAGCCGAAGGTGTAAGGGAAGTTGTAGAACGGTACATCCGTAATGTAAAAATGCAGCTTGGATGTCCAGAAGAGCGGATGATATTTGCCAAGCACTCCATGAAAAGCTTCACGCTGTGCTTCCTCCATCAGAGCAGATAGTTCAGAAGCATCGAGCATACCAGACTTCCGCTTCTCATAGAAGCGGGTCTCAAACAGGAATCTGGCATGAATGTTCATGAAGAAGGACACGCTGTTTTGCACCTTCTCAGCGAGTAGGGCCAGCTTCTCTTCTTTGCTTTCCGCATTTTTCAGAAGCGCATCCGCCAAAATCATCTCAGCAAAGGTTGATGCCGTCTCGGCTACATTCATAGCGTAATCCTGATTGAATTGCGGCAGCTCTTCCATCAGATATTGATGGTACGCATGTCCCAGCTCATGAGCCAGAGTAGATACATTCGAGTAGTTACCGCCGAAGGTCATAAATATTCGCGTCTGTTTGCTAACTGGAAGTGAAGTACAGAAGCCCCCCGGACGCTTCCCTGGGCGATCTTCAGCTTCAATCCAGCTGCGATTAAATGCCTCCGCCGCAAAATCAGCCATCTTCGGACTGAATTTGCCAAATTGCTTCACAATATCTTCCGCCGCCGCTTGGTAGCTTATTTTTGTCTCTGACTTGGCAAGCGGTGCATCCACATCGCTCCAGCTAAGCTGCTCCACTCCAAGCATTTTAGCCTTACGTTCCAAATACGAGACAAAAATCGGTTTGTTCTCTTCGATCACCTGCCACATCATATCCAATGTCTCATTAGACATACGATTGATTTGCAGCGGCTCCTTCAACGCATCTTCCCAGCCGCGCTTCTCATACAGCTTCAGACGAAATCCGGCCAATCTGTTCAATGTGTCTGCACTATAATCAGCCACATCCCCCCAAGCCTTCTCCCATTCCACGAATGTTCTCTCACGAACCGAGCGATCGGAATCGCTTAGCTTATTCGCCGCCTGCCCAACGGAGAGCGTAGACTTCTTCCCTTCGTCATCCGTAAAATCAACACCAACCTTGGATACAATTGTATCGTAATGCTGGCCCCAGCCATGATACCCATCTACAGCCAAATCTGCAGCCAGACTTTCCAATTCCGGGGAAAGCTTCTCACGAGCGGAATCCCGCTTTTCATTCATAATAAAGGCGATTGGAGCGATCTCATCCCGAGCGATCCATTCCAGCCAAACCTGATCCTCTGTATCACGCAGCAAACTTTCGAACAAAGTCAGCACATTTTGCATTGCTGCTTTTAGAGAGGTCACTTTGCCCGTTAGCTGAACCGCCTTCTTATCGTGCTGATCCTGAGCCGTCAGACATTCGACAAAGGAACTGGCCTCGAGCACTCTGGCCTGCGCACTTTGCAGCCCCTCAATCGTCTGATCCAAAGCACGCGTCTCCTCTACATTTCTTGGTGCAGATGCTTGCTTCAATGCTGAATAAAGTTCAGTAAGACTGCGGCTCAATTCATCCAGGAATTTCGCAAATTCCGCTGAGGCAGATCCTCCAGGAAAGATGGAGTCCAGATTCCAAGTTTCTACAAGCTGATCATTTACAGATACCTGTTTCATCGATATATCATCCTTTCTTCTTCAACCTGTGTTGCAGGAATTGTGGAACTGATCCGAGTAAAAGTGTATAACTATAGGTATACGCTTATTCTAACATTCAAGACAGGAGGCATGTTCCACTATGAAACCATTGCAAATCTCGCCGGAGACGGCCGTGAAGCTGGCCGCGGAACTGAAAGTTCCCATCGAGCACCTGATGCATATGCCACAGCATATTCTGCTGCAGAAGCTCGCTGAATTAGCCAGCAAAAACAACGGGAGCAACCCTTCTGATGTTAAGGATGAACCAAAATGATTCCTTTTAATAAAGCCCTGCCTTATGACATCATTATGGGCGATGTTTATCTCCCGCAATGCCCTTTCTGCCATAGTGACAACGTTCTGCTTGCAAAATTTAAGCCGGACGACATCGTCCGCGTGAGGGAAGGCAAGAAGAAACTCCTGGTCTTCCCTTGCTGCGGCAATAAAATTACGGTGTTGGACAGCGACAACGATTACTTATTAACCGATACTATCGTACGCAAGGATTAAATAACCAACGGTTAATTAATATGCAAAAAAATAGGGGCTATTCTTATTCGGATTTGAGTGATCCAGGATCGAATCAGCCCCTATTTTCGGTTAATTTTGCATCTCCTCAGGCAATTCATGCCCATCATTCAACATTTCCTCACGCAATACTGCCCACTGTTCCCTTGAAGCCCGAATCATAGAGGCATCCATAATCTTCTTGTCATTAATCACTCTCGAGAACCACTTCACAGCATCATTATAATTGCCCGTGCGGCGATTCAATTCTCCGATCAGATACATCAGTCTGGCGTCATTGCCAAGATTGCTTTCCGTCTCAAATACACGTATGTAGGATTCCAATGAGTACTGTAAAAAACGCCGCTCCTGCTCACGATCTTCTCTATATCGATACAGCCATGCTATATGGTGCAGAAGACTTGCAATGATCCTCTCCTTCTCATTAATCGTCTGGGCGCATAGCAATCCAAGCTTGTATGTCTCAAGCGCCGTGCTCCAGTCCCGCTTGCCTCCATAATCCCGCTTAATGTAGCGCGTCTCGATTTCCTCATGATAACGGGCAGTCTGTCGTTCATTGAGACGTTCGGTTGAGTTTTCCGTAGAAGCAAATCCACAGAACGGGCACACCCGAACCACGTAATAATCCGGATTCTCATTGCGGTAATAGCCGCAAAAATCGGTATCCGTTTTTATCGCTCTTTTGAAGCTGGGGCGGACACGAGATGTCGTGAATTCATTCTCGCAATAGTTGCATGTCACTTTAATCGTAAAGAGAGGTTCTAGTTCCAAGCTGCATACTTCCTTTCCATCTCTCACTAAAAGTAGTTGTTTACAAAGTCCCCCTTTGAAAGAAAAACTGATCGGGGTTACTCCACAATTTAATCATTCATGCTGCTTTGTGTATTCACAAAATGATGCGCGGGGCCTGACAGACGCTGGATAACGATGGCTCGCAGCGGTTCATCCACCCCGACCTCCTCAAGCGCCGCACTCATGCATGCCAACCAGGCTTCAGCCCTCTCTGATGTAACAGGAAAGGCCATGTGGCGTGCCCGCATCATCGGATGACCATGCATATCGGAATAAAGAGATGGCCCCCCGAAGAACTGAGTCAGGAACATATACTGCTTCTCCATGACCGGGTTAATATCTGCAGGGAATAGCGGACCGATAAGCGGATCAACTACAACGCGCGGATAAAAAGCCTCGACTATACGTCTGATCGTCTCTGCCCCGCCAAGATTCTCGTAAATACTCAGATTGGGGTTCACCCTGCATTCATCTCCTATCTTCTTCTGTAGAGGTAACTCAATCGCACAAATAAAGGTTGTACTTAGATAAATTATACCAAAAAAAAATAAAAGCTCCTATCGGAGCTTATTACAAGTAGTAAATTTAGTTCGTTAGTAGCTACGCCAGTCCTCTTCACCAGGGTGGACAAGAGAGGCACGAATAACGTATACAAAGGCGCATACGAGAATACCGGCAACAAAACTCATATTCAACACCCCATCCAGAAATTAATTTATAGTTCTATTTTACCATATGAAAGCGAAAAAAACAGCACCTTATGTAATCGCTTTCTTGTTTTTTTGGTGATGTTTGTCCCTCCGGATTCATACACTGGACTATGACTCATGTGGAGGCGTTATCCATGAACAAAAGCTGGACAAGAGCGATTATTCCTCTATTAGCACTTATTCTCATCGTGTTGATGCTGATCTATCCTTCGGCCTCCTGGGAGGCAGGTGTACGCGGATTAGCTATTTGGTGGGACGTGCTGTTCCCGTCCCTGTTCCCCTTTTTTGTAATTTCCGAGCTGATGCTCGGTTTTGGCATTGTCCATTTTATAGGTAAACTGCTGGACCCTTTGATGCAGCCCTTATTTCGCATCCCTGGAACCGGCGGCTTTGTCGCCGCCATGAGCTTCGCCTCCGGTTATCCTGTCAGCGCCAAGCTCACCACCAAGCTGCGTAGACAGCTGCTGATCGGACGCGAAGAGGGGGAGCGGCTGGTCGCCTTCACTACGACCTCGGATCCGATCTTTCTGATCGGAGCTGTATCCGTCGGCTTCTTCGGCAATCCGAAGCTGGCCGGCGCTCTCGCCCTCGTTCATTACGGCAGCGCCATCCTTGTTGGCTTGATCATGAGATTCTACGGCACGAAGCAAAGTACCGATAAATCAGCGGCTTCCGCGAACAAGAAGTCAAGCGAAGCACGCTTTAGTATTCGGCTTGCTCTAAGGGCCATGCATGAAGCCCGACTTGTAGACGGACGAAGCCTGGGAGAACTGCTGCGCCAAGCGGTCACTTCGTCCCTTCAGCTCATGGTCGTCGTGGGCGGACTGGTCGTCTTTTTCTCCGTCATCCTCGAGGTGCTGACCGCCGCAAACGTAATGGGCTTCTTCTATAGCATGGTACATGGGCTGCTAGCTATCCTGCACCTGCCCCCTGAGTTGGCCCAAGCCTTTGTAGGCGGAACGTTCGAGGTCACGCTTGGGGCTAAAGCAGCTGCAGCCCCCGCCGATGTCCCATTTATGTTCAAGGCAGCTGCGGCCGCCTTCATTTTATCCTGGGGAGGTCTGTCGGTCCACGCACAGGTAGCCAGCATCTTGAATGATGCGGATCTGCGTTACCTTCCGTTCTTCTTCGCCAGGCTGATTCATGCTTTTCTGGCCGCAGCTCTTATGCTTCTGGCCTGGAAGCCATTAATGGGTGCAAGCCCCTCCTTCAAGCCGCTGGAGCAGCCTGAACAGCTGCTGCAACGATGGAACGAAGTGCCGAGCCTGTTTATCGTCTTCGTAAAAATTGTAGTAATACTGCTTATTTTATCTCTTTTGGCGCGAATCATTCAGCAGCTGCTGTCATCCCTGCCTTGGCAGAAAGAAAAGCGAAAAAAATGAAACGTTGTGTTATTTTTCATAATTGATTATGATCTTTACAGGTATTATAAAAGATTTGCAAAGGAGCCTTTCACCTTGAGATATTACGTTCTGGACCGCGGAGATCAACTATCCAGAGATCTTAGCAAGTCCTTTCACAAGCTGGCGGGGGAGCATGGATTGATACTGGATGCCGAATCCCCTGATATTGTTGTGTCTATTGGCGGGGACGGCACGATGCTCCATGCATTCCACTCCTTCATTAACCGCGTATCTTCCATCGCTTTTGTTGGAATACATACTGGCCATCTCGGCTTCTATGCCGACTGGAAAGCGGATGAAATCCCCGAACTCATCCTACTTATGAGCGGACAGAAAGACCGCCGGCAGTTGAATCCCAGAATCGTCCATTATCCCCTGCTGGAAGTGGAAGTGGTCAAGAAATCCGGTACCTCCTCGTTCATCTGCCTCAATGAATTTACTCTCAAAAGCGTGGATGGCGGTACGATCGTAGCCCAGGTTGACATTAACGACCAGATGTTCGAAATGTTCAGAGGGGACGGCATTTGCGTATCCACCCCTTCAGGAAGTACGGCTTACAATAAGAGCCTTGGGGGCGCCATGGTTCATCCTTCCATAGAAGCTATGCAGATTTCTGAGATTGCTTCGATCAACAACCGTGTATTCCGTACGATGGGCTCAGCGCTGGTGCTGCCTAAGCATCACCATTGTGATATATATTCACGCAAAGAACAAAATTTAATGCTTACCATTGATCATATCAATACGCCTGTGGAAGACCTTATTTCGGTTCGCTGTCAGGTTGCCAAGCAGAAGATCAGTTTTGTACGCTATCGTCCTTTTCCATTCTGGAATCGGGTACGCAATGCCTTTTTAGGTTAATCTTATTTTGCAAAGGATGGACAATAATGAAGTTGAACAAGTTAGGTAGGAGATTGCTCGTTCCGCTGCTGGTCCTGATGCTCACCCTCCCGCAGGCGGCCAGCGCCGCTGCCGAAAGCACGGAACAGACCAAGGATTCAGAGCTTGAGATTCTGCAAGAGGTACTCGATTATCTAGATGCTTACAATATCGAGGGGACACAAAGGCAGGAATTTATCGATAATGCAATACGCGGAATGATCTATACCCTTGATGATCCATACAGTGATTATCTAACTCCTGACGATATGGAGCAATTTGCCGGCAGCATCAACCAGGAATATATCGGCATCGGCATCACGCTTAGGTATGCTAAGGACAAGTTGTACATTACAGGTGTGCTGGACGGTTCTCCAGCCAAGAATACAGGTCTTAAACAAGGGGATATCATCACCAAAATTAACGGCGTTCCCGTTGCCGACATGGAGGATATCGACCTGAGCGGACAAGCAGGTACCGTCATCCGCATTACGATCAAGCGTGGATCTGACAGCCTTACTTTTCCCGTCAAGCGTACTGAATTTTCACTCACATCGGTAACAGGGAAGCTCATTCCGTCCAGCAAGATCGGCTATATTTCCATCGCTTCATTCTCGGAAAATGCGGATGAGGAGTTCGCCAAAGTATTAACTTCATTGCGCAATCAAGGCATGAAATCGATGGTGCTCGACCTGCGTGATAATCTGGGCGGCTATGTGGAATCCGCGCAAAATATCGCCAGCCAATTCATGAAGAACGGTACACTTATGTATACAGCCGATCAGAGCGGCAAGCTGGAGAAGGTAAATATCACGGACGGCAAAGACATTGGAATGCCGGTCACCATTCTGACGAATGAATGGACGGCCAGCGCCTCTGAGATTCTTACGGGCGCGCTGCATGATAATGGAATCGCCAAGGTCGTAGGTGCCCAAACCTATGGAAAAGCCCGGATCCAGAACGTCTTCCAATTATCCAATGGCGGTTACCTTAAGATGACCATTGAGCGTTACTTAACGCCAAATAAAGAAGACTTCAATTATATCGGCCTGAAGCCTGACATCGAGATTACAGGCCATCCTGTTGCTCAGCTCGTCACTGGACTGTATAAAGCTGGCCTGAAGCACATGGAGCTAAGCGGCAGCGCCTATTCATTGAAGGTGAATGGCGTTGAACTAAGCGGTTATATCGACACCGTTCAGAGCGGCAGCAAAGTCTACATACCGTCCAAAGTGCTCGCGGCGCTCGTCCAGGGCAACACGACTTGGAACAAAACGGCTCAGAAGCTGGTTGTCACCGAGCTAAGCGGCAAGAAGACAGGATTTACCCTAGCCTCCAAAAGTATCAAAATTATCGACGATGAATCCTATGTGGAATTGCATGATTTCAAGCAGAAATTCCCTGATTTGAAATGGAGCTTTCAACAAGGCATTATTCATTTATCTTATTAATAAATAACATAATAAAACGGCTGCCGAGTTACTCGGCAGCCGTTTTCTCTTCTTCTTGGACTGTTTTGTTGGAAGGTTCTTTTGGAGTATCTTTCATCTTCTGCAGAACAAAGTAGGCACATCCAAAATTGCAGTACTCGTTAATATACTCAGTAATGCTGGAATATGCAGTATCGCGTGTTGCCTTCGGATGATTGTCACGCAGGAAACCCTTCAAACGCAGCTTCTCATAGCCCCAATCGCCGATAATGTAATCATAACGATCCAACACTTCGCTGTATCTTTGCTTGAATGCTTCCTGATCCCAAGCATTCTTATGATTGTATATCAGTTCATACGTTCTGCCGCCAATGTGGATCATTGGCTTTCCCTCCTTAATCGCCCTTAAGACAACGCAGTCGCGCCATCTTTGTGGCTCTTCGCCGATTTAACCTGCTCATGCGCATGATAAGAACTGCGGACGAGCGGACCTGATTCAACGTGGCTGAAGCCGCGTTTCATGCCTTCTTCCTTCAGATCTGCGAATTGCTCAGGTGTATAGTATTTCTCAACACGGAGATGCTTCGGTGACGGCTGCAAATATTGGCCAATCGTCAGGATATCGCAATCTATCGCCCGCAAATCATCCATCGCTTGCAGAATTTCGTCCCATTCCTCGCCTACGCCAAGCATAATACTGGACTTTGTAGGGATGTCAGGCTGCATTTGCTTCGCTCTTTGCAGGAGCTCCAGGGAGCGACGATATTTTGCCTTAGCGCGAACACGATCGGACATGCGTTCTACCGTCTCGATATTATGATTCAAAATGTCAGGCTTCGCATTCATTACGATACGCAGGGAATCCTCATCCCCCATAAAGTCGGGAATCAATACTTCAACAGAGCAAAGAGGCAGGCGCTTGCGAATGGCAGCGACTGTTCCTGCAAAGATCGAAGCGCCCCCATCCTTCAGATCATCTCTGGCTACGCTTGTAACAACGCAATGGCGCAGATTCATATTTTCAGCAGCTTCAGCAACACGTTCCGGCTCTTGCAGATCCAGTTCGGTAGGCATTCCCGTATTTACAGCACAGAAGCGGCAAGCGCGTGTACAAATATCGCCCAGAATCATGAAAGTTGCTGTACGATTCGCCCAGCATTCATATATATTTGGACAACGTGCCTCTTCACAAACAGTATGTAAGGTTTTGGAACGCATCATTGTCTTGATGTCTTGATAGTTATCGCCGGTCGTCAGTTTAATTCTAATCCAGTCCGGTTTCGGTTCATTTGCGAGCTTCGACAAGATAGAAACCTTCCTTCTTTATAGGTTTGTATTGAAGAACATTGTAATCCCACAATGACATTTATTATACCATGAATCCACTGGGAATACCTACTTAATAAATTGGAATAAAAGCACAACATTTGATCCAACCTAAGTGTAGGCCTGCGTCTATCGACGATAAGCGTGTGCTCAAAAAAGCTACTTCCGATTCACTTTGTGTTAAATATCGGATTGATAAACTATCAGTGCAGCTGATGAAAAATTCGATATCGCGTGAAAACCGGCCTTTGTATCGCGGTTCCTTCTCGAATGACTTCGATCGGTTTTCTGATTCAATGCGAACTCGGACCTTTTTGAGCCACCTCTACAAACCTCTCACTAAGGAGGAGACGGATACCTTGAAGATAACCTTAACATCCCTATACAGCAAGACGATAAGCTGCCTTATCGCCGCTTCATTGGTGACGGTGCCTTGGTCTTTTCGTGAGTCCCCGGTCACTACAGCCCATGCCGCCAGTCCGGAGAAACCCGGGGCAGCCCAGACCAGCCTGAGTGTCTATGAGCTAAGACGGGACCTGTATGAGAAAATCGGCATTCAGACGCAAATTCCGTGGTATTGGCTTGCGGCTATCGATCAATATGAACGGACCATAACCCCGCGTTCCCGCAAAAAGGTGAAGTCGGAAGATCAAATCGATCGCTTAACAAGCATCCGATTTAAGGAAGGTATCTGGTCCGGGCCGATTAATCCCGATCCGACCGACAAAAATCTGACCACGATTGCCTTGTTCGGCGGAATTGGCAAGGATGCATCTGCGGATGGAGCCGCCGATCCAACGGATGATCATGACGCCATGTTCACGATGGCTTCTTATTTGATCAGTCTCGGTTATGAAGAAGAAGACTTTCAAATCGCTTTATGGCGTTATTATCAAAATGATTCTGCGGTGAAGCGCATTCGACAATTCGCCAAAATCTACAAAACGTTTGGACCAATCAATCCTACCGCCAGCGCGTTTCCGCTGCCAATCAAGAGCATCTACACCTATCGCGATACGTGGGGAGACCGGCGCGGCTGGGGTGGCCTGCGCACGCATGAAGGGACGGACCTGTTCGCCTCCTACGGCGTCCCGGTTCGGAGTGTATGTTATGGAATCATCGAGACCAAGGGATGGAATCCTTATGGCGGCTGGCGCATTGGCATTCGCGACCTGAATAATCGATATCATTACTACGCCCATCTACAAGGATATGAGAAGAAGATTGAGATCGGCGACATGGTCACGCCTGGCCAGGTCATCGGTTGGGTCGGCAGCAGCGGTTATGGTCCGCCGGGAACACAGGGGAGGTTCCCTCCTCATCTGCATTACGGGATTTACCGTGACACCGGCACTACAGAGTGGGCCTTCAATCCATACCCCCTGCTTAAGCAATGGGAAAAGGCCGAGCGTAGCCGCAGCAAATAAGCACCGGATTAGCGGAATAACTTATTAGCTACGGACTCGCATCAGCCTATTCTTTTAATGCTGTGACGATTGTGTCGTATCTTGCCCGTCCCCCTGCCCCTCTGTCGAGGGGACGGTTCCTTCTATAGGCGAGTTGCTGCCCTCCTGAGGCTGCTGCTCGCCTGTTTTAGGAGCCGGTATTGCAATATTGGGCGCTCCCGCCTGATTGCCTACGGGATTGCCTTTGCTATCGTAGTAATACATCGGGACATCGCCGACAACGAGCAAGTACGAAACGGGAATTTCGGTCTCGACCGATTGCGGCTCCATATCAAATGGAACGACAACCGCCAGCTCCGCTTTAACTCGCAAATACACCTCCACCAGAATCATATTAATCCCGGCATCCTGTTTACGGGTGCTCAAATCGACCTTCACGTCCCCTTGCGGCTCAATCTTAATCGGGATTCGCGGTCCAAATGAAGCGAGAATCGGACTGCCTAGCGCTTGCCCCAGCGGAATCGTCTCCGATAAATGCGATACTTCCTCCAATGTGTCACGCACCGTTGCGATCGTATCCGATGTAATCTTCATGTGGGAGGAATAGTTCAACATGAATCCGGACACCTTCCCATTGCCATCCATCTTCCAATCGATCAATCGGTCGACTTGATCCGTATTCGCTACCTGTGAAGTAATCGCTTCATTGATCGCCTCCGTGGCCATCTGTTTCACACGGATACTGGCCAAATGCATAATCGGGCCTTTCATATGCTTCTCTACATAATTATAGAACTGCAAAAATCCGAATATAGTGATCACCACGATGATTAGCCACAACCACCGCCTGGTCCCAGACTTTCTTCTTGGTCGTCTCCTCCGGCTACGCCAACCCCTTCTGAATCGCAGCATCTCTCACCCTCCCAGCCAGCAGGCAACTTCTAGAGGTTTGTTGCTCAAGCCCGCTCTTGAACACACACTTCTATACAAGTTATGCCGGACCTGGCCAAAAAAGAAGGACTGCCCTTCAAGCCCGCACCACTATTTCTAATTAATTTCAAACTGATTATTGATATAGAAATCTACAACTAAAACTGTTATTTTTACTCATAATTACCTTTATTAGACCGATATAATGTGATAAGTTGTAAAACTTCAAGTCGCCAGCTAACAAACCATTGATCAGGAGGTAAGAATATGAATCAAAAAAGGTTAAGTTTGTTTCTTAAGGTTTTATCTCTTTTAGTCATTTTAGCCGTGTTTATTTCTACAGCCTTTCCCCCCTTACAGGCAAGTGCTGCCAGTAGAGGGGCCTGGGCTCCCAACACAGCATACGCAGTAAATGATAACGTTACTTATAACGGAAGTACGTACACCTGCCTTCAGGCCCATACCTCTATCGTCGGCTGGGAACCCCCTGTCGTCCCTGCCTTATGGGCGCAAGGAGGAGGTGGAACTCCCCCAACAACTCCTCCACCTGCCAATGGAGTGACATTCTATGCCGATATCAATTACGGAGGAGCAGCCATAACCCTTGGAGTAGGCAATTATACGCTGTCTCAGCTGAACGCGGCAGGCATTCCGAATGACTGGATGTCCTCGCTCAAGGTCCCTAACGGCTGGACTGTTGAGGTGTATGAGCACAATGACTTTGGAGGAACAAAATGGACCTTTACCGCAAGTTCTTCCTGGGTCGGCAGCGAGATCAATGACAAGATGTCATCGGTTAAAATTTATATTGGTTCGCCATCTCCTTCAGTGACAAAACCTGGCGAGGTACCAAGTCATATTTGGTCATACGTGATGGATGTAGATAATGCATATGGTAAAGGCGGGGATTTTGCCTTGTTACTAAGTGCGGTGATCAAGAAGGAGAGCAGCTTTGGAGCCGGCTTGCCTGGCAGCCCATCCGGGGGTGACGGATTAATGCAGGTGGAACCTAATACTCGCGCAGCCTATTTATCTCAATTCAGTTCTAAGTTTGGTCATGCATATAATCATGGCAGTGAACTAGATCAGGTACGCCTGGGCGGACTCATCTTAAATGAAAAGATAGTAAGATTCGGCAGCATATATAATGGGCTATTACATTATAACGGAGGAGATAACTGGTATCCCGGAGCTACCGATTCTTATGGGCGCCCAATTCTCGCAGATCAATATGCCAATCAAGTGTACGCTACCTATAAGGGCTATGGCGGTAAGAACTAAGAAGAGCAGTTGCAGCTTATATATGTTGCGACATTAGAAAATACGTAAAAAAATAAACTGCACCCCCCATTGTTAGACAACATCTAAGGATTGGAGGTGCAGTTTTCATGACTAAATTTCTGCAGAGAAAAACCTAAAACCGAACATATGCTCAACAGGCGGCCTAAATAAATATCGTCTAACTTCCTAAGGGCATTTTAGGATTGGGCTGCCAAAGAACGGTTTTTTATTAGTTAAAATACCGCTGCCGCAGCCCTTCATACAACAGCACCGATGCGGCCATGGCCACATTAAGCGATTCCGCCTGGCCGCGCATCGGGATGATCAGTCCATCATCCATCAGCGCACGGACTTCTTCGCTCAGCCCGCCGCCTTCACTGCCGAACAGCAGCCAGACAGGGCCTGTGAAATCATATTCGTAGCAGTTCACCGCCGCCTGCAAACTAGTGCCGGCAAGACGAATGCCTCGTTCCTTGGCTTGCGGTAAAATTTCCGCTAACCGATCTCGCAAAATCGGCAGATGAAATAACGACCCCATCGTGGAACGAATCACCTTGGGACTGTAAATGTCAGCGCTCCCTGAGCCGACAATAACACCATCGGCTCCCACGGCATCCGCCGTACGAATAATTGTACCAACATTGCCGGGATCCTGGACTCCGTCGAGCACCACCACAAGGCTGCGATCCTTGTTCAGCAGCGACTTCATCTGCACCTGCTCATCCGGCTTGCGCAGAACGGCAAATACCGGCTGAGGCGTCTTCGTGTCGCTGCATTTGGCGATCACCGCCGCTGACACAGCGATCCAGCTCACATCAAGCCGCGCTGCCGCTGCCGAAGATATTTCCGCCGGAATGCCGTTCTCCTGCTCATAACAAATACACTCTATGTCCGCACCTGAACGAAGCGCCTCCTGCACTAAATGGATGCCTTCGATCAGGTATTTATGCTGCTTGTCCCGCTGCTTCTTCTCAAGCAGCAGGGCCCACTCTTTCACTCGGGCATTTTGCGGCGATAAAATTTCCATCATATTTATTTCATCCTAACCGATCAAGATTCTGCATAAGCCAGTTCCAGCTTCGTAAGATCATTCTTCTGCCCTACGATAATCAGAATATCGCCTTCCTCAAGACGGTCATCCGCTGTAGGTGAAATATTCATCTTCGTGCCCCGTTTGATCGCCATTACGTTACAGCCGAATTTGGCCCGAACGTCCAGTTCCTTCAGGTTCTGACCGAGCATGCCGGAAGTCGCCCGCATCTCGGCGATACTATATTCATCGGATAACTCAATATAGTCCAGAATATTAGGTGAAGTCAGATGATGCGCTACTCGAAGTCCCATATCTCTTTCCGGATATATGACTTTATCGGCTCCGATTTTGTTCAGCACTTTACCATGCAGCTCGTTCTGCGCTTTTACAACGATCAGCGGTCCCCCGAGATCCTTTAATATTAGAGTCGTGAGAATACTAGCCTGGATATCCTGGCCAATCGCCACAACTACGACATCAAAATTTCGGATACCGAGCGCTCGCAGCGCTTCTTCATCCGTAGAATCAGCGGATACCGCATGTGTTACAATATTGGATACAGCCTGGGTTCTTTGTTCATTCGCATCGATTGCAAGAACATCGAATCCCATGCCACTAAGAGCACTCGCGACACTAAGACCAAATCTTCCCATACCTATTACGGCAAATTGTTTCTTTTCTGTGCGTGCCACTATTTTCACCCCGAAATTTTGGATTCGATCTAGTATACCATATTCGATTCAAAACTTGAATTTATACAGGCCGGATCGGGAACATTAACCACTGGGCCTATACTATTTCAAGGAGGGTTCTCCATGTCAATTATGCTTGATCTGCGTCAGGCTGTCATTCACAAGGTACATGGCAAGGACAAGGAGGGGCTGCGCGAGATGATTGAGGGTTCCATCGACGCTCAGGAAGCAGCGCTGCCCGGGCTTGGTGTCATGTTCGAGATCATCTGGAAGAACATCGATCAGACCAAGCAGGATGAATTGCTCGCCATTCTCAATCAGCAGCTTGCTCAAATGGAAATAAAGCCTTTGAAATAAGATGGCTGCCCCATGTATAGAACAAGCCTTTACTAACCGAAATTCGGCCAAGTAAAGGCTTGTTTTATATAACGTTGTTGCAAGCTTTTTAAAGGTTGCTTACGGAGCAGTCTCCTGGAACTTCGCATCCGGATTTTTCTCCATCGCGGTACGCATCGCATATTCGTTCTCGAACAAGGCCACATAGTTGCCTTTCTTATCCGTTACAAGCGTTGAATTAATCCGGAATTTGGACGGGTCCACCTTCTCGGCAACGATCCAGCGTGCGAATTGGAATGGCATACGCTGTAATTGTACATCCACCCCATATTCATTTTTCATTCTGTACTCGAACACCTCGAACTGAAGCTGTCCGACGACGCCCAACAGCGTATCCTCAAACCCAACGGTTGTGAATACTTGGATCGTCCCCTCTTCGGTCAGCTGGTCAATCCCCTTCTGGTATTGCTTATGCTTCAACGCATTCTTTACAGTAACTTTGGCAAATATCTCTGGTGAGAAGGTCGGCATCTCATCAAAGACAACGCCCCCGCCCTGGCTTAACGAATCCCCAATACGGAAAATACCCGGGTCAAACAGACCGATAATATCGCCCGGATAAGCCTCGCTCACAATATCCCGGTCCTGAGCTAAAAATTGCTGTGGCTGAGAGAGCTTAATGTCCTTGCCGGTTCTCATTTGCTTCACCGACATACCTCGTTCGAATTTGCCGGATACAATACGCAAGAAGGCAATCCGGTCACGGTGAGCCGGGTTCATATTCGCCTGGATCTTGAATACATAACCCGAGAACTTCTCATTTGTAGGCTCAACGGATCCATCCGTGCTGCGACGCGGCTCAGGCTTAGGTGCCAGCTGCAGGAAATTCTCCAGGAAGGTCTGAACCCCAAAGTTATTTACCGCACTGCCGAAAAACACAGGAGTAAGCTGCCCATTCTTAACCTTCTCCAGATCAAATGGGTCTCCTGCTACATCAAGCAGCTCCAGGTCCTGGCATAGCTGATCATGCAAATATTCTCCAGCCATCTCACGGATGAGTGGATCATTGTAGCCTTCGACCTTCTTCACTTCAATATGATCGTGATCGTCTCCCTGGAACAGCTCCACCTGATTCTTCATCCGGTCGTATACACCGCACAGCTCGCGTCCGGAGCCGATAGGCCAGTTCATCGGTACAGAACGAATACCTAGAACCTGTTCAATTTCCTCCATCAGATCAAACGGACTGCGTCCTTCACGGTCCAGCTTATTAATAAATGTAAAGATCGGGATTCCCCGCTTGGCACAGACCTGGAACAACTTGATGGTCTGCGCCTCGACGCCTTTGGCCACGTCGATCAACATAACGGCGCTATCGGCAGCCGTTAATGTCCGATACGTATCCTCACTAAAATCCTGGTGACCGGGCGTATCCAGAATATTAATGCGGTGTCCTTTATAATCAAATTGCATCACGGAAGAGGTTACTGATATCCCCCGCTGCTTCTCAATCTCCATCCAGTCGCTCGTTGCATGCTTGCTTGCCTTACGCGCCTTAACCGAGCCGGCTAGACGGATCGCTCCTCCGAACAGCAGCAATTTCTCCGTTAAGGTCGTCTTCCCGGCATCCGGGTGGGAAATGATAGCAAACGTTCTGCGTTTGTCCACTTCCTGCTGCAGCTCTTGCTCCAATGCTTTGCTCATTCTCACTTTCCTCTCGCTTCACAAATTCATGCCTTTTATTTTAACATATTTTTTTACGCAAGTACGCATATTCCTTCACGGACATTTAGCAAAAAAAGACGCACCAAACTGTTTTTCGTTTGGCGCGACTCTCTATATAGCTTATTATCGTTAAATCCGGGATCAGATATACTTACTGCTTGATCCAGATTACATTGTCTTCTTCCTGTCCGTTCACCGGCCACCAGTGGAATCCATCCAAAGCAAGCAGCTCATCGGCCTGCTCAGGTCCCCATGATCCTGCAGGATACATTTGGATGTCAGACGGGTTCTGACCCCAAGCGGAAGCGATGCGATCCACGAAGGACCAAGCTGCAGCTACTTCATCCCAACGGGTAAAGTAAGTGGAATCGCCATTGGCCGCATCATAGATGAGGCGTTCATAAGCCTCAGGCGAGTTGATGCCTACCTGACAGCTCTGGCAGAATTCCATCGCGAATGGCTCGATCTTTGACTCTGACCCCGGCTTCTTGGCATTGATCTTAATATAAATGCCTTCCATCGGATTAACGCGGATGACGAGCAGATTCGGCTCAAGATTATGCTTCTGGCCCAAGTATACGTTCGTTGGCATTTGTTTGAATTCCACCACGACTTCCGTGGTCTTCACTGGCAGACGCTTGCCGGTACGAATATAAAACGGCACCCCAGCCCAGCGGAAGTTATCTACAAATACCTTAGCCGCAAAGTAAGTTTCTGTAGTGGATTCCGGATCTACTTTGTCCTCTTGACGATAGCCCGGCATCTCTTTGCCTTGGCTCTCTCCGGACTTGTATTGACCACGAACGACATGAGCCTTCACATCTTCTTCAGACTCATATGGACGCAATGAGCGAAGCACTTTAACCTTCTCATCGCGGATATCCTCTGGATACAGGCGGCTAGGCGCCTCCATAGCAATCATCGTCAGCATTTGCAGCATATGGTTCTGACCCATATCACGCAATGCCCCCGCATGATCGTAGTAGCCTCCGCGCTCTTCCACGCCGACCGTCTCACTCAGCGTAATTTGCACGTTGGCAATATGTTTATTGTTCCATAATGGCTCGAAGAAGGAATTCCCGAAGCGAATAACTTCGATATTCTGAACCATCTCTTTGCCGAGATAGTGGTCAATCCGGAAGATCTCCTCTTCCTTGAACACTTGGCTTAATTCTTCGTTCAGCTTCTGAGCAGAGCTCAGATCGTAGCCGAACGGCTTCTCGATCACCAGGCGATGCCAGCCTTCGCTGGCAAGCATGCCGCCCTTCTTCAGATTGAAGGATACGCTGCCGAACAATTCAGGAGCGAGCGCGAGATAGAACAAGCGGTTACCCGGTATATTGAAGCGGTCTTCCACGGATTCCGTTAAATCCCGCAATTCATGATACCCATCGATATTGTGAATATCCAGCGATTTATAAGAGAAATGCTCCGCAAACTTCGTCCAAGCCTCAAGGTCAGCCTCTTTGACTTTGTAACGGCAGAACTCTTGAATGGAACGATATAGATCGTCCCGAAATTCTTCATGAGTGCGTGGTCTCCGGGCAACGCCGATAACTGCAAAATCCTCAGCCAGCTTCCCTTCGCGATACAGCGAATAGATAGCAGGAAAGAGCTTACGACGCGCCAAGTCCCCAGTAGCACCAAAAATAAAAAATACCGCTCCCGGTGTCTGAAGTGATTCTAGATTTTGATTTTCAGTCATGGCTCCTCATTCTTTCTATATATTATAGTGTATATTTATACAATTCCTATCAATACCATCACCTTACAAGGCATGACTAGGTAGTGATGTAATTTTAGCACATTAACGCGAAGGTTGCCATCACATTCATATCAAAAATTGTTGGGTTTCCTGAAAATTCATCTAATATTAATCTAACATTAATTTTAAGTCCATCTTATACTTCGTTTTTAATATTCTACCGTAAGCAGCGGGGATCCAAAGGAGATTTCCTGCTCGCCGGTGTCCACATTATAATGCACTGCCATCTGAAGGGAGACATTGTAATCTCCGCTGCGGACAGATATCGGCAGTCCTCCAGCTTCATAGGAGCGGCTTATCGTCTGCGAGTCTTCATCAATATACTCTTCAGCTTTATGAAGCTTGAATGTGGACCCTGTCTGCTGTTCAATCTTATTCAATAACTTCTGAATCGAGTTGCCTGAATACTCAGGTGACTGAGCATCCATCCCCAGGCCTTTGGTAAAGCCGGAAGCTACGGAACCTTGCAGAGCCACATTCCAGTTCACATCGACCCCCTCATCCTGAAGCGAATGGCCATAAATGGTCTGCAATTCACGGAAAGCATCAGCATTCGCACGAGCATCCCCTTCCATGAGCAGGATGACATAATAGGAGGTCCCTCCCTCTTCGGGCATAACAGACAACTTTGAATAGACGCCGCTATTAGAACCCTGGGCGTTGTAAACGGTATGGCCTTGGACCTCATTCTCCTCCGGTATGGACAATCCAAGCCTGGCGGTTAGCGCATAAGCAGCCTCGCCAGGCTCAAGCAGCGAATTCCATGTTCCCTGCCATTTCACAGTGGCCTGCAGCTTTCCCTCCGATGAATTCTGTGCCAGTGCAAGTACGCTCTTCCATTGTTGATCCGCCGCATCCACTTTATTCACCTTGCTTTCATCCCGTCCAGCAAAGCCAATTATCATTATAATAAGTGCAAAACCAATCATAAAGAAGCCAAAACGCTTCAAAATATCAAGTCCTGCTCGTTCTCTTCCCGGCATCTTAAATCCCCCGATTCTGGAATCTACTAATCTATAAATCTAGGATTCCCTGCCAGAAAAGATTTATACTCGCATAAGCTGTTCTATGTATCACTCTTTTATACAGATTGTCCCTCAAACCAAAAAGACCCGGCTATATGCCAGGTCCTTGTTCACAAGGATACAGATGGTTTTATTTATTCTGCAAGCCCATTCTTGTAGGCATAGATTGCCGCCTGAGTGCGGTCATCTACACCGAGCTTGGCCAAAATATTCGTAACATGGAATTTGACCGTCTTCACACCAATGATCAGATCATCGGCAATTTCCTGATTGGACTTGCCCTGTGCCAGAAGCCGGAGCACATCCATCTCCCGATCCGTAAGATCTTCATGGGCAGGCGTCTCCGCCTTCGGTTGTCTCAGCCGGTTCATCATCTTAGAGGCCACCTGCGATTCCAACACAGACTGCCCTCTGGCGGCTGCCCGGATCGCTTCGGCAATCTCCGAAGCGCGCGACGTCTTCAGCAAATAGCTGAAGGCTCCCGCTTCAATAACAGGGTACATCTTCTCATCATCCAGATAACTCGTCAGCACGATGACTTTGCAGTCCGGATACAATTTCAGCAGTTGTCTTGTTGCTTCAATTCCATCCATCCCCTCCATCACAAGATCCATCAGAACCACATCGGGCTTATATTCCTGAGCGAGACGGATACCTTCTTCCCCGCTGCTTGCTTCTCCGACAACTTCGATTCCATCTTCGGTTCCCAGCACGGCGGCCAGCCCGATCCGCACCATCTCATGGTCATCGACTAGCAGTACCTTGATGTCTCTTTCATTGTCTATCTCATTCTCCATGCTGCTGATCCTCCCCGTTCTCTTCGTTCATTAACGGAATTGTGATTTCTATACGAGTACCTTTGCCCGGAGCGGTGATAATCTGGATTGAACCTCCAACCTCAAGCACCCGCTCCTGCATAGTTGATAAGCCGTAAGAGGCTTGCTTCTTGTCATCGAGCTGAAAGCCCGCCCCATTATCCCTTAATGTGACCTTGACGACATCCCCCCGCCGATGGATACGAATTTCCATCTTGTCGGCCTTGGCATGGCGCATCGTATTCGACATTGCTTCCTGAATAATGCGGAACAGATGATTTTCGATCCCTTTCCCGAGATTAAGCCCTTCGTCCATCTCCAGCATCAGCTCAATCGGCACTTTCGCTTTCAGCTCGCTAACGAGCTCCAGCAAGCCCTGAGACAATTGCTTGCCCTCTAGATATACCGGACGCAGATGCAGCAGCAATGCCCGCATCTCGGACTGGGCTACGGAAGCCATCTCCTCAATCAGCTCCACCTGACGCCTGGCTTTTTCGAAATCCCTATCCATGGTCCGTCCTACTGCCGTAGCGGTCATAGATATGGCGAATAACTGCTGAGAGACTGCGTCATGAAGCTCACGAGCCAGACGCTGGCGCTCCTCGACGATCGCTGATACACGGGCTTGCTCGGCAAGCTGCGCATTATGGGTCGAGAGACGCTGCAAGGAGGATACCTGCTCCTCCCAGCGCTTGCCGATTCGTACAAGCTGCTCGCCCAACTGTCCGATCTCATCCTCACCTAACTCCGGAACGGTCCCGGTCTGGTTCCCCTTCTCCCATTGCAGCAGCGCATTGCGCATCGTATCTACTTTTTTCTTATACTTGTAGCCTTGCCAGAAGCCGTATACCGAACCCAGGCTGATCAATAGCGTCAGCAGAGTAAGCCCTGCCATAATCGCTTTCTTCCAGGAATCGGTCAGTTGGAAATAACCATATGTATACAGAACATATAGAATGACCGCTAATAAAATAAAACAGAAGAGGATCCCTCCGCGCATACTGCGTGAGACCATACTGACAGGCTTTTTTCTCTTCATGCGGCGTAGATCCTCTCTTTCGAAATTTAATGCAACCTCTTTAAGATAGACGTATATCAATATCTCCTATAATGTAGGAAATCATTATTTTCACTTTTTGTTCACAGACATCATAGTTCGGCGATCTCCAGTTCACCCGATTAAATATACCTGTGCGACGCTCCTGTCCCAATTCGATTTGTCCGAACAGTACAAAAGCTTCGATCTCGATTCCATATCCCTCAAACAAGCTCATATCAATGTCCCCAACAACCCCTTGGAACATCAATACGTTATGAGAACCTTCCACAATGGCCAGCGACAGATCAATATCCAATTCGCCAAGAATATGCCACATGCTTGTATTTTGTAATACCCAGGGATCACGATCCCAATGGACGGAAGAAGTGATATTCTGTCTTTGCGTATAGCTGCCATGCGGCTGAACCTTACGTACCTTCGCATAATAAAGACCAAGTGAGATCATCAGGATGGCAACGACCAGCATGAAATTGTTGAGCAGGATCAAACCGACACCAATGGCAAGCAGGATATATCCTGTTTTCGTTTCTTCTCCTTGACGGACCTTATAGATGCCGTATCCCAATAAGAAGAGCGCAACAATGGTAAAGAAGCTTAGCCCTTTCCCGAATATCATCATGACGCCGAGCACAATCAATCCCGCGGCTAAGAGTCTTTTTCGCTTATCCATGTCGCACCTCCTGCCGTTCTAAGAGTTGGAAAAGCCATAAGGTATATTCTACCGTATGGCTTCACCACGTCTAGCATAACATATTGTCCATAAGACTTGTAGCTATTATTCAGCGCTATCCTTACCCGCTGGGGTTGTGTTGAGTTTAGCTTTCAAGGCTTCCAATTGAGCATCTACCTTCAATTGCTTCTCAGCATCTGCAGGATTTACATAAGTCGAGGATGGATCTCTGCGGTATACTACGCCAGCGACTTCAGCTTCTGCTTCCAACTGCATGATCTTCTCTTCCATACGTTGGAAACCAAGCGATGCGCCGCCGCTGTCGATCGAATGCAAGCTGCTGACCTGTGACATTTGCTTTCTTGCTTTAGCCATTTGAGCACGGCTTACAAGCTCATTGCGTTTGTTGCGCAGCTTGTAGAACTCATCCTTCATTTCATGAAGCTGTTCTTTCAATTCAGCAGCGTGCGCTTCAGAGCTGGCATGCAGTTGGCTGAATTCCACTTGCTTCTGATCATAATGAAGCTTCTCTTCCAGCAATCTGCGGGCAACTTCCTCTTGACCATTCTTCAGGGCAGCTTCCGCTTGAGCTTCTCTCTGTGCAGAGATGCGTACAGCTTCTTCCAAGCGCTGTTTCATTCTGCGTTCATCAGCCATTTGCTTGGCTACTGTCACCTCAGCATCACGGATTTCCTTCTCCATGTCACGCAAATACTGATTCAACATGACAATTGGATCTTCCACCTTATCGAGCATATCGTTAACCGACGCCTTTGTGATATCCTTAATTCTTTTAAAAACTCCCATTTTACAAATCTCCCTTCTCATATTTGGAGACCTTCTTGCGAAGCTCCTCGATTTCTTTTTTCATTGCCTTCATCTCAATGTCTTCCATCATGGAGTCCAGATCCGAATTGCCGCGGTTCGCGGAGTTCACTCCTGGACCGCTGAACTGTCCGGATGGACCGTTATAAAAGTTGCCGCCGTTAGGCCGGCAATTCCCGCCAAAGCTGCCTCCATACCCTCCTGGGCCGCCTGGTGCTCCTCCACCCGGACCGCCGAAGCCGCCGTTGCCGTAACCACCACGCTGCTGCCACCCGCCGTTAAAATACGGGTCATGAGGAATATAAGGTTCTTTCGATATGACCAGGGAAGCAATCAGATAGATCATGATCGTCGTCCCGCCCGTAAAGAATACACTGAAGATCATTATTACTCTAAGTAGAGCAGGACTTATTCCAAATTTTTCACCTAATCCGCCAAGCAGACCGGTGAACCATCTGTCACGTCTTGAGCGGTACAATCTATCCATACGTCTCACTCCTCTCCCTTGTCTTGCAGCTTCTGCTTCAGACGGGAGAGCTCTTCATCCAGCGTAGAGTTCGCTTGGCTTACGAAATCTTGTCCTGTCTTGCGGAGTTCGCGAAGACTGCGGGCTTCCCATTCCATATCGGACACCCGATCCTCCAAGCGATTGAACATCTTGGGCACATCCTGTGTTCCGAAGCCATTCATCCGCTGATTCATGCGCTGCTGCAAGCGAAGTGTTTCCATTCTTGCAAAATAATATTGTCTCTTGCTATAGACTACCTGATATTCGGTCTTTAATTCATTCAACTGACTCTCAAGATCTTGCAGGGACTGCCGGCTTTGTTCATACAGGTCGGCGTACTGGGTAATTTTCTCTTCATACAGCATCTTCTCCTGCAATGCGAGCTTAGCCAGATGTTCCTCCTCAGCCTTGAGGGCAAGCAGCGCTTGTTCTTCGCGTTTATCGCGCATCACTTTAGCTTGATCAACCTGCTGCTTCAATTGTTTGGTGTGGCCGGCATATTGATAATGCAATTTCTCTGCCTCAGCTATCTCCTGGCGAGTCTCAATCAGAAACTGATCGATCAATCTGACCGGATCCTGTGACTCCTCCAACCATTCATTCAAATTCGCTAATGTAATATCCCGCACTCTACGAAACACGCTCATGGCTTTCCATCCCTCCTATACGATCGGTCATTCGTTCGTAAGTAAATTCGTTATTCATATCAATATCCATGGTTCCCTCTAAGTAAGGAGACACCGTAGATGATAATACCGATACCGATTGCCGGTACGATCAACCAGGCTAATTTAGAGATCAAGGACAGGATCCCGAAGAACAGGACGATCCATCCAAAAAATGCATTTCCACGGCGGATTCCATAATACCCTAGTGCAATCATCGCTACTGCGAACAATATTCCGAACAAGCCGCCAAGCACACTTCCCAGAAGCGGAGACAACTTGCCGAGCAGGATCAAAGCGCCCAGAGCAATAAGTATTACCGCAAAACCATTTGACCGGTTGGTTCTCATTTCATATTCACCGCCTTTCAAATTGATTAACCTTATGTCTATATTGTAGGTGGAATCAAGCTTTCTCAAAACGGACCGCGGACGGTTCTTTATACTAGACCTAAGTCGGGGACTCAATCAGACCTTAGAGAGGCAGCTCAACAAGCTCGCTTTGGATCGCGGGGAACGCACAGTTATGAATTCACAGTCTCCAACATGATTCGAAATTCTGCAAATTCCATATTTACATCCAAAACGATTTATAATAGAATAAACAGCAGTGCAATTTGCACAAAGGATTCATTACAACTTAAGACGACAGTTAACGGAGGAGCCTGCCATGTTGCGGGCTCTTTTTTTGTCTTTGAAATCCATTCTCTGGATAATACATCCTTCATGTGGAAAAATAACGGCAATCCTATCTGTCATCGTTTAGGAGGAAAATATGGAACATCAAGCTATATGGGCCATCGGTATATTCTTGCTCACCTATGCGCTCATCATTTCAGAGAAGGTTCACCGTACCGTAATCGCCATGATCGGCGCCGCACTTATGCTCATTCTCGGTATTATTAATCAGGATATGGCGATTCATCACATCGATTTCAATACACTTGGGCTATTGATCGGCATGATGATTATCGTCAATACGATGGCCGAGACAGGGCTTTTCAATTATATAGGAATCTGGACGGCCAAAAAGGCTAAGGGCAAACCCGTAATGATACTGTGCTTATTAATGATTATAACAGCCGTGGGCTCTGCTTTTCTTGATAATGTCACGACTATCATTCTTATGGTACCGATCGCCTTCAGCATGACCCGCAAGCTCGAGATTAGGGCATTCCCTTATGTGTTCTCGATGATTATTGCATCCAATATCGGGGGAACAGCGACCTTAATCGGTGACCCGCCTAATATTATGATCGGAAGCGCAGCTAAAGAATTGACGTTTATTTCCTTCATAATGAATCTTACACCGGTAGTCATCTTTATCATGGCCGCCACGATTCCATTAATTACTGTTATTTTCAAGAAGGGGATGACGACCTCTGAGGAGAACCGCAAAGCTATCATGAATATGAAGCTGGACGACCTCATTACGGATTCCAGGCTCATGATAAAATCACTAATTGTCCTGGGCCTGACCTTATTAGGTTTCTTCTTGCATCAGAGCTTGCATCTTGAGTCAGCAACAGTAGCCTTAACCGGTGCTTTTCTGCTCCTGCTTCTAACCGGAGAACAGGTCATGGAAAGAGCGTTCCAGTCTGTGGAATGGCCGACGATCTTCTTCTTCATTGGGTTATTTGTGCTTGTTGGCGGGCTGGTTGAGACGGGAACCATCAAGCTGCTTGCAGAGCGTACCGTAAATCTGACAGGTGGAGATCCGCTGCTTAGCTCTATGTTAATTCTGTGGCTCAGCGCGATCGCTTCCGCTTTTCTCGACAATATTCCATTTGTAGCCACGATGATCCCGATGATTCAGGATATGGGCAACATGGGGATTTCCAATCTTGAACCATTATGGTGGAGTCTTTCGCTGGGAGCATGCCTTGGCGGCAACGGCTCACTAATCGGGGCCAGCGCTAACTTGATCGCAGCCGGAATGTCAGCCAAAGAGCATGAGCCCATCAGCTTTATGAAGTTCTTGAAGTACGGTTTTCCGTTTATGCTGTTGTCAATCGTGATATCGAGCGTTTACATCCTGCTGAGGTATTTTTAGCTACTCTTTTCTTTTGTGATATCAGGCGTTTTATGCTATCTTTAAAGTACCTAGCTATCAAAAAGGGGGGGCAGCCGTGACGAGGAGCAATAGAGGAAATGTCGCAATCATTTTTCTGATTTGTCTCGCCTTGATCATGTCTGTCTCTCTTGTTAATTACTCGGGAGAAACGGCCCCCGAACAGGGGCAGCATCAAAAGTCGGTCTATAAGCATATTTATAAGACGAACCATCCTACCCGACATTTTGTAAGAGCCAGTACTTTTTTCCCGAATAAACTTCCTCTCGAGAAGGCATTTGTTCAATTTCTCCTGGTACTGTCAATTGCGGCATATTATTTGCTGACCATACCTAGAGATTCCTTTCGACCGCTTTTCTCTCTGCGTCTCAAGCGCACCCTGTTAGCACCAATTAAATTTACCAGCAAGTTTGTAGCTTAAGCACAAGAATCCTTGCCGATTTGTTGCCTGTAACAATTCCGAGGGATTTATGGCTATATGCTTTTCCTTATTTGTCATTTTTATAACTGGAGGCCTGAAGTAAAATGAATCTCAAAGAAACGGATTTGCCCGGAATCGGTAAAAAATTCGTAGTCGAAACCAAAAGCGGTGATAAGCTTGCCATTATTATTCATGATGACGGCAGACGTGAAGTGTTCCATTATGACAGAGATGACCATGACGAGATTAACTCGCTGGTTACGCTTAACGATGATGAGGCAAGATATGTATCAGCCATTATTGGTGGAATAACCTATAAACCGACCGCTCTCGAAAATATCGAAGTTGCTCTTGGTGATCTTATTATTGAATGGTACAGACTTGATCCTCAATATAAAGCGATCGGCAAGACGATCGGTGACCTGCGCATTCGCCAGCGCTCCGGAGCCACTATTATCGCGGTGATTGAGAAGAACCACTCCAAGCACATCAATCCAGGCCCGGATTTACTGCTTACTTCGGACGCATTGGTAGTCGTTCTTGGCGAGCGTCTTCACCAGCAGCAGATTAGACAGATATTATTGAGTGGAATTTCATGATTTAGAGCATATAGCGGATTTAAAGTCAGGTTGGCGTATAGAGAACCTTGGGCTATCGCCAGCCTGAAGTTCATCCGGCAGATCAATCCGTATCAACATTTTCCTCCAGTTCCATTACTATAAAAGTTGTAGCAGATCTCAAACGGACCGTCCATCCGGCAACGGAGAAAGTGCTTGGCATGTCATGTTTGAAGATATTATCCTCGCGCTTGTTTCCGTTCTGTCCGGCCCTTGTCCTTGTCCTTGTCCTTGTCCTCAGCGTTTCCTCGTCGCTCTGCGGCGTTCTTTTATCGATTAATATTTTCCATGGGCAATATGTTCACAGACTTGATGTACCCTATCACCAACGCCTGGTCTAACAAAGCATACTTCAGGAAGAGAACCTTCCTTCCTAAACCGCTGCTTTTCGGATAGCATTTTATCACTATCTCGCCAGGCAATACGGTTTGGAAAGGGGAAATGAACTTGAACGGCAAATTCACGTTATTCTCTCCTGTGAAGCGACAGCTTCACACCAGAGTTCCCGACTCCCGGCGGCTTACGAGGGTATTGGGTGTCATTGCCGGAGCGTTGCTCGCTTCTATCGGCCTGGAGCTATTCCTGATGCCACACGGAATCATCGTAGGCGGAATGACCGGACTATCGGCATTACTCGCCTTTTACACAGAGATGAGGCTTGGCCTGTTCTTATTTCTGCTTAATCTGCCGCTGCTTATGCTGCAGCGCTGGAAGCGAATCGGCGGCTTCACATCTCTATCCATCCTCGGGCTGCTTGTGCTCTCGCTCGGATCATTTATGCTCCATCCCTTCCCTGCGCTTACCAGTAACCCCGTTCCGGCTGCACTCGCTGGCGGATTATCATTGGGCTTTGGGGTCGGAATCGCCATTCGCTTCGGTGGGGCTCTGGATGCTTCGGAGAAGCTATTCGATTGGCTACACTGCAAATTGCCAATCTCGACAGAGGCAATGATCTGGTTGTTCAACTGCCTTATATTCATCAGTGCCATTTGGCTGCTTGGCTTTGAACAGGCAACGCATTCCGTTATCGCTTATATTTTTGTATTTGAATCGGTCAAACTATCGCTCCGCGGTATCAGGCTGCATGTCTCTGTAATGATCAGCAGCCGTAAAAGCGAAGAAATTCGGCAAGAGATCGCACTTTATTTGAACCGCGACCCAAGCTATGAGGAACCGTCCTCGGGTCAGGAGGCTGCGCTCCATTGCAAATGCCATCGCTGGGAGCTCAACCGTCTCAAATCCATTGTCAAAAATTGCGATCCCCATAGTGAAATCACGATCAAAAGCTAATTAAGAAGCCGCTCTCTCCATTGATCACGGAAAGAGCGGCTTCTCCTTATTTATTCATATGAAATAGCTTGCCCCGCCTTCAGGCTTTCCTGAATATGAATGACTCGCTGATTGTTTGAACCACGCCACTTCAGCTTCAAATTTCGCTCTTCCAGTATAAATTTGCCGTCGACCAGAACATCGCAGTCTGACAGCAGCTTTAGCTTAGGGGCATCCGCAACAATCTCCTCGAAGGTATACCCGGACCAGATCCAAATATCCTTACCCGGGCATTCGCGGCGGACCCTTGAGATTAACGGGGACAGGCCTTCCACATTCTGGAAGGGCTCGCCTCCTAATATGGATAGCCCCGCTATCCTCACATCCGGCATATTCAAATCGGCGATGATCCGATCCTCCAGCTCCTTGGTATAAGGCGTCCCGTAGTTAAAATTCCAGGTAGCCGCGTTGAAGCAACCCTTGCAGTGATGCGTACATCCCGAAGTAAACAGCGAATGGCGCAGCCCTTTTCCATTAATGACATCAAACTTCTTATAATCAGCAATATACATAGCCATCACATATGCTTAACACGGGACAGAACTTCCTTCTGTTTACCGACGTTGAACGGGCGTTGGCTTGGCTCCGATAAATAACCGCAGCAGCGCCGGATGACGGATGAAGTTTTCGGGTTGCTATTGCCGCAGTTCGGACATTTGAATCCGCTGTTAGTCGCTTCGAACTCCCCCTCATAGCCGCATTCGAGACATTTGTCCGTTGGTGTATTGGTCCCGAAATAAGGCACTCTTTCATAGGCGTAATCCCATACGGCCTCCAATGCTTCCGGATTATTCACCAGGGAATCGAACTCGCAGTAAGTGATAAAGCCGCCGTTTGCATGCTGCGGATATACCCGCTCGAATTCAATCTTCTCGAACGGAGTCACTTTCTTATTTACGTCAAGATGGAAGGAATTCGTGTAATACCCTTTATCCGTCACGCCAGGAATTACACCGAAGTTCTCCTCATCCAGCTTGCAGAAGCGATAGCATAAGGATTCCGCAGGGGTTGAATACAAGCTGAAGCCGTACCCCGTCTCTTCCTTCCACTCCGCTGTTTTACGACTTAAATATTTGACGATCTCCAAACCTTTGGCACGGAGCACTTCATCTTCAAAGATAGATCTGCCGTATAGGGCCATCATCGTCTCATGAATACCGATATAACCAAGCGAAATGCTAGCCCGGCCATTCTCTAGCAAGTGATCGATCGTATCTTCCGCATGAAGCCGGCTGCCCGCCGCCCCCTCCATGTACAGAATCGGAGCCACCTTGGCCTTAACCCCTTTTAGCCGCTCAATCCGATAGAGCAGCCCTTCTTTACAAGCCTCCAGCAGCTCGTCCAGAAGCCGATAGAATTTCTCCTCCGAACCTTGAGCACGGATGGCAATACGAGGTAGATTAGCGGTCACAACCCCCATATTGAAGCGTCCGTCATGCAGCAGCTCTCCATTCTCCTCATATACCCCCAGGAAAGAACGACAGCCCATTGGAAATTTGAAGGAACCCGTAATCTCCTTCACTTTCGGAACAGATATAATATCCGGATACATGCGCAGCGTGCTGCATTTCAAAGCCAGCTGCTTAATATCGTAGTTAGGATCGCTGGGCTTCAAATTAACGCCATCCTCGATAGCAAAAATCAGTTTCGGGAAAATAGCCGTCTTCCCGTCCCTGCCCAGACCGCGGATCCGGTTCTGTAGAATAGAAATCTGAATCTGACGCTCAGCCCAAGACAAGCCGCGGCCAAAGCCAAACGTGCTGAACGGGGTCTGCCCATTAGCGCTCACGAGCGTATTAATCTCATATTCAAGAGATTGAAAGGCATCAAAGGTCTCTTTTTCCGTCAGCTTCTTCGCATAGTCCAGGCATCGAGGGTATTTCTCGTGCAATTTTTCATTCTCCCAAGAGATATCGAGCTCGTTGATCTCGGACTCCTCCAGCATATATAGCCATTCCAATCCCTTGCGATAGTGCTTCTTGAAGGATTCCAGGACATAAGGCGCCAGAATTTTATCGATTTCATTAATCGTATTCCCACCATAGATGTGGCTGGCTACCTGGGCAATAATCTGCGCAGTAATCGCAGTCGCTGTAGTAATTGATTTTGGCGTCTCGATCTGAGCGTTGCCGAGCTTGAAGCCATTCTCAAGCATCCCCTTCAGATCGATCAGCATACAATTGTAGATTGGAAAATACGGGCTGTAGTCCTGATCATGAAAATGCAGATCACCGCTATTATGAGCTTCAACCACCCGTTTAGGAATCATGTAGGTCTGAGCGAAATCCTTGGCCATAATTCCGGCCAACAAATCGCGTTGCGTCGGAATCGTCGCCCCGTCTTTATTGGAATTCTCCTTCAGCACCTCTTCATTCGTCAGCTCGAGCAATCCCAGCACCTTCCGATCCAGGCTGCTGCGCTCGCGCCGCTTCAAGGTTCTGACCTCACGATAGGCGATATATGCCTCAGCGACGTCTTTTCTTCTACTATTCATAAGTGCAGACTGAACTTCATCCTGAATATGCTCAATGTCTACTTTATCGAGTTTGGAGATCTTGTGCGTCACCTTGTCCGCTAATTTATGTGCAAGCTCCAAATCTACCTTCTTCTCCGTATTGTTCATAGCTGCGCAAATCGCATCAATAATTTTCTGTTGATTGAACGCAACCTCTGAACCATCTCGCTTAATTACTAGCATTTCGTTCATCCTTCATACAATTTTTTTTGTAAAACCCTCCTGCTAAGGGGCCAAACCAACGATTTTCGAATATGCCCAGAGAGTATAACATAACGAAAAAATTTGTACGGTGATGCTGGACACTTGACAAGCAGCCTTGAAGGAATTATCGAATTAAGATTTTCTGATATCAATCTCTTGATCATACTGATAAATTAGGGACGGACTGTCGGGATTATGGTGCTTCAACGTCTTATCCACCGCTTGTTCGCTTTGCACCGCATAACAGTAAATACAATTAAATTTGCAGGTGTTGTATACTCCAACGTCCACCGATTCGACACATTGACAGGCTCCCCGTTGGTTTTTGTCCTTCCTGGCCTGAATATCGCTACCAAGCAGTCCGGAAATCAATTCTCCATCTACACAACTCCCATGCTGAATACCGCAATGCGCCAGTTCAACAGCCTCAGCGCAGGTCTCGACCTGCATTCCGTTAGCATTACCAATGCGGCTGATCTGCTGTGCTATCTCTTCAAGCTGCCCTTGATATTCGGGTTTCGTTATATCCGTAAAAGAAACATCATTTAGGCCGGGCTGCTTCTTGATTTTATTCTCCGTCTTCCCATAGAAATCCATAAAGCTGATTACTAGGCGATGAGTATACGAGTTCAGTTGCCGGGCCAGAGCTTCAATCCGCTGCAGATGATATTCCACTGGCGTTAAGCTGCTAATAATAATGGGGTCATAACGCCATATTACCCGGTTGGAACCAATTTGCTGGCTTAGCCGTTTGAATACCTCCACCCTGTTGTCCAGCGTCGGAAGATTAGGCTCGAATTCAGACGGATAATCATTTAACGTGAATTGAAAGTAATAGCTATAACCCTTGTCATCCAGTGTAGGCAGATGCTTCAGAAAAGGCCGCGGATTTTTCGTCCAGAACACGATTATGTCCACATCCTCTGGCTTCAGGCTAAAGCCGCTGACCTGCTTGGTATTGAACGGATTCACCCTGTAGAAATAACCTTCTTCTATCCTTTTCATGAACCAATCTCCAAAAAAAGCGGGAATATCCGTCCTTCTGCTGGCGCTGATGATCAATCCGTCCACCTGCCTTCCTCTAAGTTCTATTTCCTTATTCTACGTGTTCTCACATTCCGAAAACAACTATAACTAAAGTTTCCATTCATAATTTACATTAATTCACATGCTATGCAATTAAAATATTAGAAATGATGCTACACTAAATTCAACCTAAATAAATGGAGGCGTTGTACATGCGGCAATTCAAAAATGATATGACGAAAGGAACATTCTATCCAATGAATATAATAGTGAGGTTATATCATGAAAACGATAAATATAGGGGTACTGGCCCATGTTGACGCTGGAAAGACGACTTTAACGGAACGTATTCTGCTTGAAACCGGCATTATTAATGCGGTTGGCTCCGTAGATAAAGGGAACACAATAACGGATTCCCTGGAACTTGAACGGAAAAGGGGAATCACCATCAAAGCTTCTGCGGTATCCTTCTGGGTCGGCGACGTAAAAATCAACCTGATCGATACACCGGGTCATGCCGATTTTATATCCGAAGTAGAGCACTCGCTCAGTATCCTGGACGGGGTAATTCTCGTCATCTCCGCGGTTGAAGGGGTACAGTCGCAGACCAAAGTGCTGATGAACACATTGACCGATCTGGGAATCCCGTCGATGCTGTTCATTAATAAAATGGATCGCCTCGGTGCCAATTACAGCAAAGTAATAGAGGAAATCAAACTTTCCCTTACGGATGCGGTTATTGAGCTAACGCAAATCAGTAATGAAGGTTGCCCTGACGTTGCAATAGCAGATCGCCAGATAGACATAGATGTATGGATCGAGCGCTTATCCGCTCATAATGAGCGTCTGTTATCCAATTATATCGAGAATGTAACGGTTCAGGACAGTGAGTTGTTTACAGAATTATGTGTGCAGACACAGGGGGCCCGGATCTTTCCCGTGCTTGCGGGCTCTGCTGCTCTAGGGATCGGCGTTGACCGGATATTGCAGTATCTTCGGCAATTCTTCCCGGTGAACCTTCACCATGAAGAACATGAAGAAGGTCCCCTTTCTGCTATTGTCTTCAAAGTGGAAAAGAGTATCACCGGTGAGAGGTTGGCTTATATCAGGGTCTACGAGGGCTTCCTGGCCATTCGCAGCGAAGTTGACATCATTCGAACAGATGCGGAAGAGAAATTCAGCTTTAAAATCAAAAAGCTCGAAACCTTGGAGCTCGGGGGAAGAACATCAGTCTCCTGCGTGTACAGCGGAGATATAGCTGTGCTGTTCGGTTCGGATTTACGGATCGGGGATATTCTCGGACAGCGTTCTGATCGGATAAAGGTCATTGCCTTTCAGGAACCACCGATCCGAATCCAGATTGCCGCTCGGCAAATCGAGGACACTCATCGCCTGCATGAGGCACTAGAGGACCTGACCGCAGAAGATCCTTTCATTCAATACGCGCAGAACGCTGTAACTCGTGAAATGAGCATCAAAATTTTCGGAGATATTCAAAAAGAAGTGATTGAAGAAACTTTAAAAAGTGAATTTGGGATTGAAGCGAACTTCTCCAATCCCGAAGTCATTTGCATAGAAAGACCTGTATCCACAGGGTCTTCTGTTGAATTTATCGGCGAGGCAGGCAACCCCTTCTACGCCACGATAGGCTTTCGAATTGAGCCCGGCGCCGCCGGCACAGGACTGCAATATCGCCGGGAAGTAGAGCTCGGCTCGCTGCCCCTGCCGTTTCAAAGATCGATTAAAGACACCGTTGAAGATACACTACGTGAAGGACTGCATGGATGGGAAGTAAGAGATTTGGTCGTTACGCTGACACACACGGGATACTCCAGCCCGGTGACAACCGCTGGCGATTTTCGTAATCTCGTGCCTTTAGTCCTGATGAAGGCTCTTGATGAAGCAAGTACGCTGGTTTATGAGCCTTACCACAACTATTTTCTGCGTATTCCCGAATCCAGCCTGAATAAGGCCCTATATCATTTAACTAGGCTGCAGGCCACATTCTCCGATCCCATCCCGGAACCTAACGGATATAGCCTGCAGGGAGCCCTTCCGGTGCGTAATACTGACTCGCTGAAGCAGATGTTGTATTCTTTTACAGGGGGTGAAGGCTTTCTCTCCACTAAGCCGGGAGAGTATTATCCCATCGAAGGCGCACCCCCGGAAAAATCCAGAAGCCGTCCTAATCCGCTGAATCGGAAGGCATATTTGCTTCACATTCATCGTATTATCCAGTGACCCCTCCTCTACTTGCTCATAAATCATTTATTGCTTCCAATTTGAAGTAATAATAAGATATACTGAAAAGGGAACATTCGTTCCGAATGTTAGTCTTTTTAGTGGAGGTTCTGAAGTGGATATAACTGAATTTCAGCAATGGGTGAAGCAGCATTATAAGGACAGAGGCTGGTCCGATCTGGACATCTTCGTACGCATCGGCTTCCTTGCAGAGGAGACCGGAGAGGTGGCAAGAGCCATTCGGGCATTGGAGATCGGCAGAGACCGGCCGGATGAAATCGAAGGCACATTCGAAGAGAACCGACAGGAACTGATCGAGGAATTAGGAGATGTGCTCGGTAATTTAATGATTATTGCAAACAGATACGACATCTCTCTGGAAGAAATATGTCTATCCCATCAAGCCAAATTAAAAGGCAGATATTCAAATGAAGGAGAGAAAGCCGAACTATGAAAAGTATAGCAGTATATTGCGGCTCCAGTATTGGAGCATCCCCGGTGTATCAAGAGGGAGCACGGGCGTTAGGTTATGAACTGGCGGAACGCGGCATTGCATTGATTTACGGCGGCGCAAGCGTCGGGCTCATGGGTGAGGTAGCCAGCTCTGTCCTTGAAAAAGGCGGACGTGCGATAGGAGTTCTCCCAAGCTTCTTGCAGGACCGTGAGATCGCTCATACGACTTTATCAGAGCTGATCATCGTGGATTCCATGCACGAGAGGAAGGCAAAGATGGCTGAACTGGCTGACGGCTTTATCGCCCTGCCAGGGGGTCCCGGAACGATGGAGGAATACTTCGAGATCTTGACCTGGGGGCAATTAGCATTGCACCATAAGCCATGCGGGCTTTTAAACATCCATCATTATTACGACTCCCTGATCGCTCTGTTCGATCATATGGCCCAAGAGAGATTCATGCACGATAACTATCGCTCCATGGTCATTACAGACACTACCCCAAGTGGTATTCTGGACCAATTCGCAAGCTATACCCCTCCGGCGGTGAAGACCTATCGGATGGATCAGCGGGCGAGAAGCTAGCTTATATTAGATTCAGCTGTAACTTCTTCATCGTACAAGTAGCTCCCGAAAGCATCCAAGTCAACGGTATGCTTTCGGGAGTATTTTGCAGGGATTATTTATAAGAAGAACAAAAACGGGTTTATAAAACTGCTCTTAAGCAATTTTATAAACCCGTCTGTGTGATGCCGGTGAAGGGACTCGAACCCCCACGGTTTCCCTCACGATTTTGAGTCGCGCGCGTCTGCCAATTCCGCCACACCGGCACATTTAATTTAGTTATATGGCGCGCCCTAAGAGATTCGAACTCCTGACCTTTTGATTCGTAGTCAAACGCTCTATCCAGCTGAGCTAAGGGCGCATGAGTTCAAACAGTGCGGAAGACCAGACTTGAACTGGTACGATAGTCACCTACCGCAGGATTTTAAGTCCTGTGCGTCTGCCGATTCCGCCACTCCCGCAAAAAAACAAATGGAGGCGCCACCCAGATTTGAACTGGGGATAAAGCTTTTGCAGAGCTGTGCCTTACCACTTGGCTATGGCGCCATAATATAGATGGAGCGGACGACGGGAATCGAACCCGCGACCCTCGCCTTGGCAAGGCGATGCTCTACCGCTGAGCCACGTCCGCATATAAATACTGGGGATATAGGATTCGAACCTATGAGTGACGGAGTCAAAGTCCGTTGCCTTACCGCTTGGCTAATCCCCAATAATATTCATTTAATTGAAATGGGGCGATCGATGGGACTTGAACCCACGAGTGCCGGAGCCACAATCCGGTGCGTTAACCCCTTCGCCACGACCGCCATAATAAATATTCTTTTCTTTTTTTGAAAAATGGCAGGGGCAGCAGGAATTGAACCCACACCAAAGGTTTTGGAGACCTTTGTTCTACCTTTAAACTATGCCCCTATATAACTGGTGGAGGCTGATGGATTCGAACCACCGAACTCGTACGAGAACAGATTTACAGTCTGCTGCGTTTGGCCACTTCGCTAAGCCTCCACGTGGTGCCGGCGAGAGGACTTGAACCCCCAACCTACTGATTACAAGTCAGTTGCTCTACCAATTGAGCTACACCGGCATTTGTCATTATTTATGTTATGGTGGCTCGGGACGGAATCGAACCGCCGACACGAGGATTTTCAGTCCTCTGCTCTACCGACTGAGCTACCGAGCCAAATAATAATGACAGTAACAAAAATTATATCATATTTTGTTGATAAATCAATACTCTTATTCCGTAATTAGGAATAATGGCGGAGCCGACGGGATTCGAACCCGCGGTCTCCTGCGTGACAGGCAGGCATGTTAGGCCTCTACACCACGGCTCCACACTATAAAATTAAAGCTAATTGCGGGGGCAGGATTTGAACCTACGACCTTCGGGTTATGAGCCCGACGAGCTACCGGACTGCTCCACCCCGCGTCAATTAGAATATATGGTGGAGGCTAACGGGATCGAACCGCTGACCCTCTGCTTGTAAGGCAGATGCTCTCCCAGCTGAGCTAAGCCTCCATACTTGGTGACCCGTAGGGGATTCGAACCCCTGTTACCTCCGTGAAAGGGAGGTGTCTTAACCCCTTGACCAACGGGCCTTACATTAAATATAACATACAAGATAATTATGGCGGAGAGAGAGGGATTCGAACCCTCGAGACGCTTGTGACGCCTACACGATTTCCAATCGTGCTCCTTCGGCCAACTCGGACACCTCTCCATAATGGCTCCCCGAACAGGACTCGAACCTGTGACAACTCGATTAACAGTCGAGTGCTCTACCAACTGAGCTATCAGGGAACATTAACTATCAGGCTTGATCACCTGAAAACTGGATACGAAACTCATTTTGCATATTTAGATGTTTTTTGGATAAGCCCTCGACCGATTAGTACCTGTCAGCTCCATACATTGCTGCACTTCCACCTCAGGCCTATCAACCTCGTCGTCTTCAAGG
>NZ_LN831274.1 GCF_900069005.2 Paenibacillus sp. GM2
CGTCCTTCTTCGGCTCCTAGTGCCTAGGCATCCTCCGTGTGCTCTTAGTAGCTTAACCATGACTTTTCCCAATAAAAAAAAAAAAAAAAAAAAAAAAAAAAAAAAAAAAAAAAAAAAAAAAAAAAAAAAAAAATGTTTCTAAAACGCAAAATTTCGTTTCGTATATCCAGTTTTCAAGGATCAAAGACAAAATTCAAAACAATCACGCAAGTGACGTTTGAAATTTCTGTCAAGTTGAGAGTTGAACTCTCAAAACTGACCAACGAGTGAGCGAACAGCTTTACATCGTAAAGCTTGCTTCGGAAGCATTGCTTCCTGAAGACTTTTNGCCCCCTACGTATTACCGCGGCTGCTGGCACGTAGTTAGCCGGGGCTTTCTTCTCAGGTACCGTCACTCCGGTAGCAGTTACTCTACCGAACGTTCTTCCCTGGCAACAGAGCTTTACGATCCGAAAACCTTCATCACTCACGCGGCGTTGCTCCGTCAGACTTTCGTCCATTGCGGAAGATTCCCTACTGCTGCCTCCCGTAGGAGTCTGGGCCGTGTCTCAGTCCCAGTGTGGCCGTTCACCCTCTCAGGTCGGCTACGCATCGTCGCCTTGGTGAGCCGTTACCCCACCAACTAGCTAATGCGCCGCAGGTCCATCTGCAAGTGACAGATTGCTCCGTCTTTCATTACTTCCCCATGCGAGAAAATAAATTATCCGGTATTAGCTAACGTTTCCGCTAGTTATCCCAGTCTTACAGGCAGGTTACCTACGTGTTACTCACCCGTCCGCCGCTAACTCTCTGGAGAGCAAGCTCTCCATCAAGTCCGCTCGACTTGCATGTATTAGGCACGCCGCCAGCGTTCGTCCTGAGCCAGGATCAAACTCTCCAATAAAGTGTTGCTCATTGAAAAGAGCGATTAGCTCATTTTGAATCTGACTTATTTCTTAGATTTCACTTGACGTGAAACCCGCTCACTCGTTGTTCAGTTTTCAAAGATCAACTTCGTTTTTAGCGTCGCTGCGTTCTCAGCAGCAACTCTTATAATATATCATGTTGTTCCGTGAAAGGCAAGCTCTTTTTTAAAAAGTTTTTGAAGCCTTTTATTAAAAACAGCCTGTACTTTTCACATCCGTGAACGATCATTTAATCGTCCAACGGGTTATTAATATATCATAGAATACTGCTCAGTACAAGCCTTTTTGCAAATTAAACAGGATTCAAACAAAAACGAGAGCAGGGCATCCTTTTTTGCCCCACTCTCGATCTTCTCTTATCTCTGCCCCCAAGGATTGCGCCGTGTAGAACTCGCGCGGCTCTTCTGCGATGAGGCACCCGACTTCGAGCCAGTGCGCTTGCTACCGCTTTTCTTGCTTGCAGAACTTGCTGAGCTTCCCGAAATTTTAACTTCTTTTTTCCCTTTTGACCTGGTCTGTGCCTGAGGCTTCGAAGCTTCCAAGGTTTCTGTGCTTTCTTTTTGCTCCGAGATTGTTGCCTCTTTGAAAGCTCCCGCCTGCTGTTCCCGTTCAAGGTTAGTTTCATTAAAGGTTCCGAATCCACCTTCAAACCAGACAGGTTGTTGTCCCCCTGAAGCTGCAAAAACCGGATTAGAATTATAGTTCATAGGGTAAGCCTGGAACGAAGGGTCAAACGAATTTACCGGATATTCATATCCATAAGGATATCTATAATGACAGCCGCAAGAATGCATTGGCCACACAGGTCCCGGTCCACAATGTTGTGGCGATACCCCTGGATATTGGCTGTTTGGCGCCATATTTGGAGACATGTTAGGCGACATATTAGGGCCCATATTAGAACTCATATTGGCTTGTGCATTATTGTCACTATAAGGCATCGGTGTCGGCCAACCGCCTTGACCTTGCTCCTGAACCCATGGCTGATTGTCTACCTGGCCCATAGGCCCCCATCCCATACCCATCATTTCATGGTTGTGATGCATAAAATCATTTCCGATTCCCGGATATCCTCCAATAGAAGCTCCATTATCCATCATATTGCCCATCGTGGACGGACCTTGGTTAGGCAGCTGCGGAAAATCATAGAAGGATGATACATTCCCGCTTGGCAGTTCTTCATGCATCGACATGTTTTCTTTCATAGGATGAGTATGATGTCCGTGTTGGGTCATATGTCCGGTATGATCATCACATCCACATGGAGAAGACGGATGCATCATTCCCCCGCCGCCAAAAGGCTCAACGGAGTAGAATGGCGAAGTCCATGGATCCGGGCATTCAGGAACTGGCTTGCATGACGGCTCTTCTTTTTTGATCGTCTGGAATTGAATCTGCTCCACAAATTCTACTTTGATTGGCTGAATTGGAGCAGGCATTGGCGGATTGGGATTAGGCATCGGTGGATTGGGAATCGGCATTGGTGGGTTCGGATTTGGCATCGGCGGGTTTGGATTTGGCATTGGCTTCGAAACTGGCGGATTCGGATTTGGTTTTGGAGCTGGTGCGATTGGCTTCGGTTTTGTCATTTCCTCTTTAGGCGGAGCTGGCTTTACTTCCGGTGCCGGCGCTGGCAATGGCGTTGGCTTCGGAGCTGTATTCTTCTTCCCGCCCGTTCCTGGAGCAACATTCGAGCCGCCATGTGCCGGCGGGTTCGCCGCGCCTCCCCCCTTGACCGGGATCAAGACGACATCTCCTACCTTCAGCACATTTGGATCACTGATTTGCGGGTTGGCATCGATCAGCGTCTGCAGAGGGATCCCCCAGGCTTTGGACAGCTTCCAGAGCGTATCCCCTTGTTTGGCAACATGCTTGTAGCCGTCGCCTTCCACCTGCACTGCACCAGCCGGAATTTTAATCTTCTCTCCGATGCTCAATTGATCTGGATTAGCGATCTGCGGGTTGGCTTCAATTAACTTCTGCAGCGGTACATTGTACTTTTGAGATAGCTCATATAATGTATCGCCTTTTTTCACGATGTGTATTTTCACGCGCTAAAGACCTCCTAGGTTTCTTCTCCGGTACGTGATATTCGCCCGGGGCCCAATTAATACATCCTATGCAAAAAGCCTAGTTTTGACATCCACGAAAATAAAAAAAGCAAAACAAAAAAAGCCTCGCCATCCACTAGGGAGGCGAAGCTCTTCTATGAATTGAATTACCAGACTTTCACTCCGTCTTGATCCACGATGCTGCGGAACTCTTCAAGCAGTTTCAAGGTTACAGGGCCAGCTTGACCGCTGCCGATAATCCGTCCATCGACTTCGCGAACAGCAATAACCTCAGCCGCCGTGCCCGTCAGGAACACTTCATCGGCCACATAGACATCATGCAGCGTGAATGGCTCTTCCTTCAGCTTGCAGCCCTTCTTCTCACAAATCTCGATGATCGCCTGACGAGTAATCCCTTCAAGCGCTCCAAGATAGCACGGTGGCGTCGTAATAGTTCCATTTTTGACTACGAAAATATTATCCCCGGACCCTTCCGTAACATAACCTTGAGCATTCAACATGATCGCTTCACCGGCACCGGCCAGGTTCGATTGAATCTTAACGAGAATATTATTCAAGTAGTTCAACGATTTGATCTTTGGATTGAGCGCATCCGGGATATTGCGGCGCGTCGACACGGATACCGCCTTAAGTCCGTTCTTGTATGCTTCCTCGGAGTAGATCGCAAGCTGCTCCACAATAATAATGACAGAAGCCTTCTCGCAACGATTAGGATCAAGTCCCAGATTGCCTGGGCCACGGGAGACAATAAGGCGAATATAGCCATCGCGCATCTCATTGCGACGCAGTGTCTCTACCAGCGCTTGCTCCATTTCCTCATAGCTTAGCGGAATTTCCAGCATAATCGACTTCGCCGAATCATACAGACGATCCAAATGCTCTTTGCATTTGAAGATATTGCCGTTATAAATGCGGATACCTTCAAAGATCCCATCACCGTATAAGAAGCCGTGGTCATAGACAGAGACGGTTGCCTTCTCCTTCGTCACATACTGCCCATTAAGATAAATCCATTGTTCTGCCATTAATATTGCACCTCCGAATTTAGTACTTTGCTAGAATAACTAGGATAACTACCAAGCACTCTGACTTGGCATCCTAAGGCCTCGATCTCTTCTATAGCAGAGGGAAGCAATACCGCATCCAGTGCGGCCAACACATCCATATAAAAATAATAACTGCCTAACCTCTTCTTCGTTGGACGGGATTCAATTCTTGATAGATTCAGCTTGCGCCAGGCAAATGCAGATAACACTTGGTGCAGCGCACCCGGAAAATCCTCGGGCAAAGTGACCAGAATACTGGTCTTCCTTTGCGCGCCTTCTTCTAAAACCGGCAGCGGCTTAGGACCAATCAACACAAAACGAGTGTAATTATTGTCATGATCCGTCACTTTGCTGGCAAGCACATCAAGTCCATGCCGTCTGGCCCCAAGCTTAGTCCCAATGGCTGCCCAGCCTTCACCTGGATTATGCTTCACCAGTTCAACAGCCTCCGCTGTACTTCCCACATTCTCCAGCTCTGCGTGCGGCATATGCGCTTTAAGAAATTTCATGCATTGCGCCATCGCCACCGGATGGGACAGGACTCGGGACACCCTGGAATAATCCATTTCTCCATCAGTGTCCACCAATTCACTACGCCGTCCAATCAAATTTTGAATGGAAGGATAGACCCATTCGATCTGCATCGGAACGTCCACCTCATGAACAAGCCAATCCATATGCAAACTCACTGAGCCCTCAATCGTATTCTCCATCGGAATCACGCTGTAATCCGTAAGACCATTCTCGGTTGCCAGAAAAACATCGGAGATCTGTTTGTAATGAAGCAGCTCTACAGGCTCGTCGCCAAACAACTGAAGAACCGCCTCATGAGACACCGTCCCCTCAGGCAACAATGCTATTCGTATCATGCCTTGACTTCCCCTCTTACATAATCCAATAATGAACTTTCTTTATCCATAGTAAGCTCCTTAGCTCCATGTGTGCAAGGTTTTAGCCAAAGCGTACTTGCTGTTATATCATGGGATTTGAGCACCTTTAGAAGAAAAGCTTCCAACTGCTCGCCCTGTCCTGACTGTGCATCGACCAAAGCGAGCAAGGTAGGACCAGCCCCGCTAAGCGCTGTACCCAGGGCTCCATGCTGCGTAGCCTCCTCCAAAATTCGCGTCATTCCGGGAACAAGCGAAGCCCGGTAAGGCTGATGCAACCGGTCCTGCATTGCCGTGGAGATAAGATCGAGCCTCCCCATGGCCAAGGCCGCGGCAAGCATCGAGGAATGACTGATATTATAAACCGCATCTCCCAGGCTTACTTGCTTAGGCAGAGCCTCGCGCGCCTTGGAAGTGGACAATTGAAATTCCGGGATAGCCACCAGAACTTCCAAATGCTGCGGCGGCTCAATCCGCAATATATCGGCGTGGGCCCCGTCCCATACAGCCGTAATAATTCCGCCGTATAACGAAGCTCCTACATTATCGGGATGATTCTCCAGTGCTGTAGCCATATCGAGTAGACGGGCAAGCGGCAATGGAGAGCCAATCAGTGCATTGGCAGCATATAACGCTCCGACAATGGCCGATGCGCTGCTCCCCAGACCACGGGTCAGCGGAATATCCGAGTACATCGAAATTTCCAGTTCAGGAATCCGGACTCCGGCTTCTGCAAATACGGTCTGCGCCACAGTATAAATAAGATTGCTTTTATCTTTCGGCAGTCCATCCAAATTGTCCCCGTATAAATGAAAAACCGTTGTATCGGCCGGCTTCATCTCTATCCATGAATAGAGGGATAATGCCATGCCTAGCGTATCAAATCCCGGCCCCAAATTGGCTGTACTTGCCGGAACCTGAACCCGAACGCCTGAGCTGCGAACCCTACTCATAACCTACCACCTTCATATCGTCAACCATCATCATCTTGGAATTATTCATGATCTATAAGCTCCTTACTCTTAGCCCTCTACGCGGTACACGCTCTTCACCCTGCGGATAACATCCAGCGATTCAAAGTGGCTTAGTACCTTATTCATCGCCGCTTTGCTCGCATTATGGGTAACGATAATAATCTCCACATCGCTCATGCTGGCATTTGGAGACTGCACGACGGATTCCAGGCTTACGTCATATTCGGCGAATACCTGAGTGATCTTCGACAGTACCCCTGCCTTATCGGCCACCTGAAGCAGCAGGTAATTTTTATAAGCGATTTGCTCATCGTCCTTCAGCTTCTTAGGTTTGTACGGACCAATCGCTCTCAGGCCATTTACCCCGAGCTTCTGATTCTTGATTACTGCGACCAGATCAGCAACGATCGAAGTCGCCGTTGGCATTTCTCCCGCACCGGGACCGTAGAACATCGTCTCTCCAACCGCTTCGCCATACACATATACTGCGTTAAACACGCCATTTACTGCAGCGATCGGATGGCTATGCTTCACCATGGTCGGCTCAACACTTATGCTGTACTCATCGTCCTGCCGTTCCGCGATGCCAAGCAATTTTATCTCATAGCCCATTCTCTTGGCATACAGTATATCTTCCTTAGAGACTGCAGTTATCCCGCGAACGGCTACGTCCTGCAGATCCACATTGGTCCGGAAACCAAGCGAACCGAGAATGGCCATCTTACGAGCGGCATCCAGTCCCTCGACATCCGAAGTCGGGTCTGCCTCAGCGTAACCAAGCTCCTGCGCCTCAGCCAGTACATCATCATAAGAAGCGCCTTCCTGGCTCATTTTTGATAAAATATAGTTCGTTGTTCCATTCACGATACCCATGATCTTCATAATACGATCCGAGGAGAAGCCCTCAATCAGCGTGCGGATAATCGGGATCCCTCCAGCCACGCTCGCTTCATAGAATATATCGCATTGTTTCTCCCTAGCCACATCCATAATCTCCGCTCCATAAAGCGCCATCAGATCCTTGTTGGCTGTGACGATATGCTTGCCCCGGTTCAACGCTTCCAGAATGTACTCCTTCGTCTGGTCCACGCCGCCCATTACTTCAACGATGACATCGATCTCGGGATCACGAATCACTTCCCAAGGATCCTCCGTCAACTTGCTGCGCTCAATATCTATGCTGCGGGTCTTCTCTATGTTCTTCACCGCAACCTTCTCAATCACGATCGGCGATCCTACTTGACTGCTCAAATCCTCCTGATGCCCTTCCACGATACGGACGACGCCAGTTCCAACCGTACCGAGTCCAAGCAAACCTACCTTCACTGATTTCACTCGCTGTCCCCTCCTATATCCCCTAATCGGGGGAATTGATTCATTCCTATCCTTGACCGACGATTTCCGTCTTTCTTACGCCGGGAGTTCCTTGCAGCATCTTAATTATCTCATCCAGTTCCTCTGTCAAGCGCGAGGTCTCTACGGAAATAACCACATTCGCCTTACCCTGCAGCGGGATACTCTGATTTATCGTAAGTACGTTACCCCCGGAGCCTGCGATCAGCCCCAGAACTTTGGATAAAATACCGGAACGATGCTCCAGGTCGAACGATATCGTGACAATGCTCTCACGTTCAATCTGATTCAATAAATGGATTCCGTCCTTATATTTATAAAAGGCGCTCCGGCTAAGCCCGACTCTCGCCACCGCCTCGTTGACCGTCTTAACGTCCCCCGAGGCTAGCAGCTGCTTAACCTGAAGCGTCTTGATCACAGCATCCGGCAGAATATCCTCACGAACCAAATAGTAGCGTTCCTTCACAAACGTCCTCTCCTTAGAGACTTCTGTTTTTGTATAGTGGACATTATAACGGAAATCTACCGTTCCGGCAATCCATTTTTCGCGTAATTTATGTAGGTACACATCTAAAAATAACTTAGCGTGTGGGTTTTCAATTAATCCGGCTCTCAGCACCAATCAGGCTGGATGAAGCCAGGTATACAGAAAACGGCTACTGTCCCCCTCCAGGAGACGTACCCGTTTCTGCGTACATTTATGATTAATAATAGTAGCTGCTGCCCTCTACAAATTCAAATTCAAAGTCGCCGATCCGCACAATTGTACCGTCTTCAGCTCCGCGTTTGCGCAATTCTTCATCCACACCCATATGGCGGAGGGTGCGGGCCAGCTTCAGGATGGCCTCATGCGTATTCAACTGCATTCGCTTCATCATGCGCTCAATCGTCTCGCTCTCCACGACGAACATTTCGTTCTCACGGCGGATAGTGAAGCTGTTGTCTTCCTTCTTATCCAGCTTATAGATCTTACGTTCCGTCTGCTCAGCAACCGCTTCGACAGCCGGCTCTTCAGGGATCTGATCCAGCAGATCAGCGGCCTTATACAACACTTCCTGAACTCCTTGCCGGGTCAATGAGGACATCTCCAGAATTTCAAGCTCCGGGTTAATCTCCCCAATCCGCTTGCGGAATTCCTTCAGGTTGTCCGCGGCCTCAGGGATATCCATCTTGTTAGCAACAATAATCTGCGGACGCTTAGCCAGCTCAGCGTTGTACTGATCCAATTCAGCATTAATCTTCTGCCAATCATCGAAGGGATCGCGCCCCTCAGAGCCGGCCATATCAATCACATGAATAATCAGCCTTGTACGCTCAATGTGGCGCAGAAATTCATGTCCCAGCCCGACTCCTTCATGCGCACCTTCAATCAGACCCGGCAGGTCAGCCATAACAAAGCTTCGGCCATCACCAACATCTACAACACCGAGATTCGGTGTAATCGTTGTGAAATGATAAGCTCCGATCTTTGGCTTCGCAGCAGATACAACCGAGAGCAGTGTAGATTTACCTACGCTCGGAAATCCGACCAAGCCGATATCAGCCATAACCTTCAGCTCCAGCACGACCCAGCGCTCTTGGCCCTCTTCTCCATGCTCGGCGAGTTCCGGAGCCGGATTATTCGGCGTCGCAAAGCGGATATTTCCGCGTCCCCCACGCCCACCTCTGGCTACAACAACCTGTTGACCATGGCGTGTCAGGTCCGCGATAACTTCCTGCGTGTCATCATCAATGACGACAGTACCCGGAGGAATTCTTACGATCATATTCTCAGCATTAGCACCGTTCTGGCTTTTGTTGCGTCCCTTCTCGCCACGCGGCGCCTTGAAATGGCGTTGGTACCGGAAGTCCATCAGCGTACGCAAACCTTCATCAACGCGAAAAATAACGTCCGCCCCTTTGCCGCCATCTCCGCCGGCCGGACCACCTTCCGGAACATACTTTTCACGTCGGAAAGCGACGATCCCATCTCCACCGTCGCCTCCTTTTACATATACTTTCGCTTTATCTACAAACATGCGTTCACCTCATTTGTATTTTGCACTGAAGCCTTCAGCGGTACTCTTAATCTACAGGAGAAGCGGTTTGATTCCATCCGCTCCACTTGAACCCGTCTGTCACGCTGCCATTCATCGATATATCGATGTAATTTCTCAGCGTTGTCCGCCTCTACCTCTGGATAGAAAGCGGCAATAACCTCACCATTTTCCTGATACAGGCTCATGCGAAGCTCCAAGACTTCATCCCATGAGGAGCGCCCTATGAACTGGAACTTCTTAATCGTCTCCACAATCGCTTCCGTCAACTCTTCAGCATCCTCAACCTGGAGCATATGATCCAGCTGCAGTTCATCCCTGATCTCTATTTTGAGATCGATTGATCTGTTCACCTCACGGAAGGATTGCAGAAAGAATACGAGCGCCGGAACACCCAGCCTTGATATTTTGCTCTCTAATGCCATTTGATCTTTTATTCTTTCCACACAGCTACCCAGTTTATCATATTTTCCAAGCTTCAAATAGCCGTAAATCAGCTGCAGATCATTCATCCAGTCATGGCGATGATGACCCAGCGTAGCTGTGGCCGTCCTCTGTACCGATTCCAGTAAATGCTTGCGCTCATCTGCAGCCCGTCTTTGGATATATCTGATATAGCCCTGAAATAAAATTAACAAACATAGACTGATAAGGATAAATCCGGTTATAGATTGAATGAAATACATGGAAGTTAGATAACCTTCCTCGTTTCTGCACAGATTAAGTAAAATCATTACAACTCGATATATACACAGTATATCACAATCCTTGTCCGAAAACGCTTATTCTCCAGTCAGTTCTGGTAGAAAATGCCGTCTATAAAATCAAAAAGTCCTTNCAAGTCAGCACAATCACTGCGAAAAGAGTCGGAATCGCGAATCGACGTTTCATAACCTTCCTCGTTTCTGCACAGATTAAGTAAAATCATTACAACTCGATATATACACAGTATATCACAATCCTTGTCCGAAAACGCTTATTCTCCAGTCAGTTCTGGTAGAAAATGCCGTCTATAAAATCAAAAAGTCCTTGGCATCTAGGTGCCAAGGACTTTGTAAACCTTCGCTATATTAGCAAAGTTCTTAAGCTTCGACTGCAGCTGCTACTGGAGCAACTTCCACTGGGTAGACGCTCACTTTTTTACGGTCGCGGCCCCAACGTTCGAACTTCACTACGCCGTCAACTTTTGCAAACAGCGTATCGTCTTTGCCGATGCCTACATTAGTACCTGGGTGAATTTTCGTTCCGCGTTGACGAACGAGAATGCTTCCGCCAGTTACAACTTGACCATCCGCACGCTTAACGCCAAGGCGCTTAGCAATACTGTCGCGTCCGTTCTTTGTAGAACCTACGCCCTTCTTCGAAGCGAACAACTGAAGATCTAATTTCAACATTGTCCATCTACCTCCTTCTTCAAGTAATAACGTTCTGTATCTGAATATACGTTCCGTATGAATCCTCGATTGTCTTCAGCATTACAACCATAGACGAGAGCAACAGCTGTACCTGCTCCGAAACCTCTGCCTTCAGATCCGTTGGCAGCTTTGCATTCAGAAAGCCGCTCTTCACCTTCGATTTCATCACAGTACCTGTGAGCTCCTCGATGGAATTAACCGTTCCAACAGTGATGGCCGAGACTCCGGCACATACTATATCCTTCCCACTATCGTCGTAATTAGCATGACCGGACACTTTAAAACCAACGATGTTGTCATCCTTTTGACGCAGTATAGACACGATAATCAATTACCGCACCTTCTTACGCTTGGATTTTCTCGATCGTTACTTTAGTGTAAGGTTGACGATGACCTTGTTTCTTGTGGTAGTTCTTCTTAGGCTTGTATTTGTAAACGACTACTTTTTGGCCTTTGCCGTGCTTCTCAACTTTCGCTGTTACACTAGCGCCGGATACCAACGGAGCCCCCGCTACCAAACCTTCACCTTTGGATACTGCCAATACACGGTCGAACGTCACGCTTGCGCCGTCCTCAGCATTCAATTTCTCGATGTAAAGAACATCGCCTTCTTGAACGCGGTATTGTTTACCACCAGTTTCGATAATTGCGTACATTTGCTTGCACCTCCTCATGTCTCAGACTCGCCTAATTCAGGTGCCGCTCTACAAGAAAGCGGACTTGCATACCTGATCGGAGCGGTTACAGCATGTGTACAAGACTCCCTCATAACACATACCATAGTATGATAACATGAACAAAAACGAAAATCAATTATTTTTAAAGGGAGCATGGAAGTCCACTGCTAATATGAAAACCGATCGAAGAAAATCAAGGATAGAGCAACCGTGCTTCAAAGTGATTTAATACCTCAATTTTAGTGTAGCCGTTCACCCCGTCGCTTCGCTGCTGCTGATCAGCACCTCGACATCCAGCTTGTTTAACGCATCGATCCATTCCTGCGAGCAGCCCGGATCGGTAACGATCATGGAGATCTGCTCCAGCGGAGCGATTTGCGCAAAGGTCGTAACTCCGAACTTGGAGTGATCGGCAACGAGAATAGCTTCCTCTGTACGCTGCATCATTTTCCGCGACATTTGCGCTTCTTCCAGATTATACTCGGTAATTCCATCGACCAGCGAGATGCCCCCGGCAGAAATAAAGGCCTTGTTCACCTTAAACTGGTCAAGTAAATGGTGGGCGATCGCATCTGTGGAGGCCTGACAAAGCTTGCTAACCTCCCCGCCAGCAAAAATAATTCTTCCCTGGAATTCCTCCAGCGCACAGGTGAGTACTGGCACGGAGTTGGTAATGACGGTCACATCAGCACGATGCTTCAGCTCCCGCATTATCTCCAGCGTCGTTGTTCCATTATCAAGGAGAATGGTCTCCCCTTCTCTAACCAGCGAAGCCGCAAGTTTGCCGATCGACTGCTTCTCGGCGTGATTCATTTGCGATCGCTTCATGAAGGTTGGTTCAATCCATTCCGAACGGGTCTGGACAGCACCACCGTATACTTTGCGTAATTTCCCTTCCCTTTCCAATCGATCCAGGTCACGGCGAATTGTCTCCGTGGAGACGTTAAATATTCCCGCCAATTCATGTACCTGGACCTTACCTTCTTTGCCTAGCTGTGCGAGAATGGTCTGACGGCGCTCTTCATAGGTTAAGGACATGTCGTTCCCTCCTGTATTCAACAAGCTATATGATTTAGCGGGGATCCAAAGTCCGCTTTGGATAAGAAAACCGGTCGAAACATTCAAAATGAACGACCGCAATGCGAATGTAGGTTGCCATGTTTCCATCTGTCGGACAGCAGGATGATCGGGGTAAGCGTAATCCCATTGATCTCAGGTGGTCACATACTCACTACAAGCAAATGGCCTTCGCGGTCGTGTTCTACGAAAACGTATAGTTCCGCTCCTCAGTCCCTAGCTTCATCCAGCTGAATCGTTTCAATGAAACGGACATCAAATGTATGAGCATGGGTGCTGAATATCAATCTTTTACACACGCACATTAATGTGTTTTGTTGTTGTTTTTGTTTTAAGTGTATCGTTTACTTGGAAATTTTGTCAAACTTCACATCTCTGTTTGCCGCTCGTTTCTTGATTACAATCTCCCCATATTTACATAGATTTTACAAACTTCTATAAAAGGATTGACAAAAGTGTTATCAAGGCATAGAATCAACACGAAAACAACATTAATAAACAAGAAACAACAACATAACAATGAGGAGGGGCATTATGAGCCGCCGCTTATCTTATCGTCAGGATGGAACCTTTACAATTGTACAATTTACGGATCTGCACTGGAAAAATGGATCCGAGGCCGACCAGCACACCCGCAAATTAATGGAGCTGGCATTAGAAACCGAGCACCCGGATCTCGTCGTATTTACAGGGGATGTTATCTATACCGGGGATGACAATGATGAATGCGTAAATCCCGCACAGGCCTTCAGCGACGCTGTAGCTGTTGTGGAAGAACGCCGCATCCCATGGGCTGTCGTCTTCGGCAACCATGATACCGAGAATCGGATTACCCGCAAAGAACTTATGCAGGTTGTTTTATCCCAGCCGCATACGGTGGCCGAAGCCGGTCCTGAAGAGCTTTATGGTGAGGGCAATTATTCTATTGAATTGATCGATTCCAAAGGTAATCCCGCTTTCCATTTGTATTTTCTTGACTCCGGGAGCACATCGCCACTGGAACATGTCCCGTACTATAACTGGGTGCGCCGGGATCAGATCCATTGGCTGGCCAGCGAATCGGCTCGTCTTAATGCCGGGTATCAGACTGAGAAATCGCCAGCCCTTGCTTTCTTTCATATCCCGGTTCCCGAATACCAAGAGATGTGGGATACACAGGTCTGCTACGGCAATAAATTCGAACGCGTCTGCAGCGCACCTGTGAATTCAGGTCTGTTTACGACGCTGCTTGAAATGGGAGATGTCGTCGGGACCTTCTGTGGTCATGACCACGTCAATGATTATCACGGCAGCCTCTACGGCATTCGTCTCTGCTACGGCCGGGCAACAGGCTTCAACACCTATGGCCGTGAAGGATTCCCGCGCGGGGCGCGCGTCATTCGTCTCACTGAAGGAGAGAAGGACTTCACAACCTGGCTGCGTCTTGAGGACGGTACAGCAGTGACTGAACAACCGATCCATCAACCTGAAAATGCAAAATAATAGAGAGGCTGCTGTATAACAAATGGTGATACCTATCTTGCTAGTTCTGGCCTCCGGATTGTGTCATGCAGTCTGGAACCTGTTTACGAAGCGCAGCATCAATAAGGGCGTCTTCCTGTGGACGATCATGATGATCCCCTCAGTTCTGCTTCTGCCCGTACTTATTGTGGAACTTTGGAAAACCCCGCTATCCTTAGGCGCTTATGGATTATTATTGTTATCCGTTCTTTTACAAGGGGTATATTCCTGGTTATTATCAAAAACCTATGAACTCGGCGATTTGTCGCAGATTTATCCGATTATGCGGGGCACAAGCACATTGCTGGTGCCGCTGATCGGGGTCATATTTCTAAAGGAATCCTTGTCGTTATTCGGATGGACCGGCATTATACTTATGATCGGCGGATTCTTCGTTCTAAGTGGTATCAGTGTCGGACACAAGCAAACCGCCAACAGACAACCGCAAAATCTGAAACCCTTCGCTTTGGCGCTCTTAGTAGGACTGTGTACTACCAGCTATGTCTTCGTAGATAAGTTGAATCTGGGGAATATCTCCCCCTTGGCCCTGCTTGAAGTGACCAATATCGGCTTTGTGGCCGGATTGACCCCACTCGTGTTAAGGTCGAAGGCGTTGAAGCGAGAATGGAAGACAAACCGCAACACCATCCTTCTCGGTGCGTTCCTGAACCCCGGTTCATATCTGCTCTTCCTGTTTGCGATGCAGCAGGCGCCGATGGCTCATATCAGCCCGCTGCGAGAAATCGGAACTGTATTCGCTACCTTCCTCGGAGTTATGCTTCTGAAGGAGCAGCAAGGCTTAAGAAGAATCACCACCTCCATTATCATCTTCTGCGGCATTTTGATGATCGGAGTATTAGGATAAAAAGAAACCACACTTCGTTTTGAAGTGTGGTTTCTTTTTTTCTCAACGCCTTCCTCTGACATAACGAAACTGTAAATCGCTATTTCCTCAAAACAAGAGGAATTCTATTCTAACGAAACTCTATATCGTTATTCGGACTCATTACAGGCGAAAAGCTGCTAATTCGCTCATATAACGATACCCAGTTTCGTTACAATTTCTGATGGCCTTATTTCACGTAAATAGCGGTACTACGTTTCATTAGAGAAACAATCACTACATGGACTAATCAGTTAGCAGCAGTACACTTTCTTCCCGCACCCGCTTACGGGTCATCTCCAGCAGGCCTAGCTTGGTCCATCCCAGAACATGATGTTGTGTACGATCCCCGTCCAACGACGATTCCAGCATGTCCAATACCTCACTCTGATGCTCTTCCCGATCCATATCGATGAAATCGACGATAATAATGCCTCCGGCATCGCGGAGCCGCACCAGCCTGGCAATTTCCCTGGCGGCTTCCATATTCGTCTGGAATACCGTCTCCTCCAGCGTCTGTCCGCCGGTAAAGCGGCCGGTATTCACATCGATTACGGTCATCGCCTCAGTATTATCCCATACTATGTACCCGCCACCCGGAAGCCAGATCTTACGCTGGAAATCCTTCTCCAGCTGCTGACGAATTCCATAATGCTCAAATAATCCGTCCTCTCCCTCATATACCGTAAGCTTGGGGAATTTCCCCGGGAGCATCGTACCCAGAAATTCATTCGTCTGTTCCAGCTGCTCTGGACAATCCATAATCAGCTCGTCCGTCTCAGGACTATAAATATCCCGCATAAGACGTTGAACCATTCCAAGATCATGATGCAGCAGGCTTGGCGCACCGATCTTCTTGGCTGTGTCCTGGATATGGTTCCAGCGATCACGAAGCAGGCCCAGGTCCTCTGCGATCGAAGCTGGCTCCGCATTTTCCGCAACCGTCCGCAGAATAAGTCCCTCATCTTCCGTGCGCAATTCCTCACCAATTGCTCTTAGTCTTGATCTCTCATCTTCATGTCCGATTTTCTTGGATACAGCAACATACCCTGCAGTAGGCATGTAGACAAGCCATCTTCCAGGTAATGAATAATGAGTTGTAACCCGGGCTCCCTTGTTGCCTAACGCATCCTTAACAACCTGCACAATCAGTTCTTGCCCTGCTTTGAGCAGGCTCGTAATCGCCGGCTTTTGCCGCGGCTGTCTCTCCAAATGCGGGTGAAGCAAGTCATCAATATAAAGAAATGCATTCTTCTTCTGTCCTATATCAACAAAAGCAGCCTGCATACCAGGAACAACATTCACAACCTTGCCCTTAAAAAAGCTGCCCACCAGTCCCCGCCTCTGAGAACTCTCTGCTGCATACTCCACCAATCTGCCGTCTTCCAGCAGCGCCATTTGGGTGGAATCAGGGCCGCAGTGAACAATCATTCGCTTCATCATCTCACCCTTTGCCTTACTTTCTATCAAAACTGCTCTACCATTATAACATGATATAGTCCTACTAATCCTTAGGCTTGCCCCGCAAAAAAGAGGAAATAATTCTCTGTTCTGGCAACACAGCCACAATATCGCCCTGCCTGTTCATGACATATATAAAATGGTACTTCTGTCTTCTAAATAGACGTAAGATTTGTTCTAAAGGTTTCGCTTTATTCGCTACAATTGGCTGAGCGAGCCCCCCGGTCGTCCAGTGACGAACAAAGGACTGATCCCGATTAACGAGGAAACGCATAAAACGATAAGGGATATTACGGTAATCCGTCCAATTGGAATAGAGCAGAAATAATCCTACCAGCAGCAAATTTAAATTCAGCATACCTTGTCCAAGCAAAGGTGGAAGTACAGAGTAGACCAGCACCATAAGGCTGAATAATAAGCTGATTCGCAGGGAGTAGACCAGCGTCAGATGAAATGGCAGTATTAAACTGATTAGAGCTTGTGATATTTTCCCTCCATCCAATGGAAGAATCGGAAGTAAGTTAAATGAGGCGATGATGAGATTGCTATTAATAAAATAGAGAAAGAAAGCTCCCTCCCATAATCCACAAACATGTAACAGCAGCGACACTCCGATTAGAAGAATATTCTGCAAAGGTCCGGCCAAGGCGATGACGATCTCCCTTCGTGCCGTGAGATGAGTCGTATCCTCCATTTCCGCAACCCCACCGAAGGGCAACATCTGAATCGCCAGCACCTGAACGCCGTAACATCGGGCGGCGACGACATGTCCTATTTCATGAATAAATACGATTGTGAACAAGGCGATGAGCTCCAGAAAATGGCCGGTTAGCACCGAAGCCAGCATGATGATGACAAAGAAGGGATGTACCGAAATCTTGATGCCGTTCCACTTAATCAAACGAGATCACATCCGTCGGATCGATAAATCGATCGTTCTTTTTTAAGGCAAAATATAGGGTTGGGAGTGTATCCCCCTCTCCAGCATCAAGACTCCCGATCGAATCGCCCCCTTCAACCCAATCTCCCTTGCTGACCATAGCCTGTTCCAAATGCCCATATATCGATTTATAGCCGTTCGAATGCTGCACCGTTACGGTCATTCCGGTCAGGGCATCCAGCTTCACGTCCAGCACGCGTCCAGTATCCACACTTTTCACCATCGTACGATCTGCTTCCAGCTCCTTCGGAATGATCTCCACCCCTTTCAGACTGAGGGCAAAGGGATTGGCCAAATGTCCGGTTAACGGCGATGTGAACCCGCCGGCTGCGCCAACCTTCATACCTTTATCCTCATTATGCTTAAAAATGGGAATGAAGGAGGGAGCGCCACCGATATTCCTCTCATACCAAGCCTCGATAGCGCCAAAATCAATCTCCTCTGTTAGAGCTCTGGCTACAAAAGCCCTTACCGGAAACGCCCAATCCGGTTCATATCGCTCGACACCCCAAATGCCCACGAAGATAAGCGCACTAATCATAAGTCGAACAAACAGCGAGGTCCAGAAGTTAGGCCTCCGCTTGTCTCCGAAGTAATCATCTCCTCCGCCTCCGCTGGAATTATAGCCGCCGATATCTTGCCAGCGGCCTTGTCCTCTCTTCCAGAGCAGTTCCGGATCGGGTTCCACCTCATCCGACACGCCGCTATAACCGACGATGTTCCCTTGTCCGGGCTGGGCGGACGACCGGTATGGATGATCGTTGCGCATTCTATCCTGGAGGATCGGCTTGTACGCCTCTGCCGAGGTTAGCTGTCTGATCCTCTCCTCACGCCGTTTCTTAACATTCGACTTCACATCCATCGTTCTCATTCCTCCGCTCAGGCCGCTTGCTTCCAATAAACCACTCCACCTCCGGTGCAGCTTGGAACAGCAGCCCGCTTTGTCATACTCTATATTTATGAACAGCAGCGTCAGAATATGAACAAGCTTATTTTCAGTATGAATGGAACACCAGCGTAGGAAGTACCTGCAGCCAGGCACAAAAAAACCGATGCCAACGGCACCGGTTCAATCAGTTATATAATAGATCAGCCCATTCCAAAAAATTTCTTGAAACGTTTGAATCTGCCCTGTTTCTGCTCCAGAAGCATCAGCGGCACGGTATCCCCCAGAATTCGGCGCGCGATGTTGCGGTAGGCAATCGCCGCCATCGATTCCGGATTCATCACCGTAGGCTCGCCTGAATTGGCCGCTTTGATTACCAGTTCATCGTCAGGAACAATACCCAGCAGATCGATATTCAACACTTGAAGAACATCATCAATATCCAGCATGTCACCCGATTTCACCATATTCGTGCGAATGCGGTTCACCACCAGCTTGGGAGAAGAAATTTGCGAATTTTCCAGCAGTCCGATAATACGATCCGCATCACGTACAGCTGCATTCTCCGGTGTTGTAACTACGATAGCCTGATCAGCGCCAGCAATCGCATTTCTGAATCCCTGCTCAATCCCGGCAGGACAATCGATAATGACGTATTCATACTCCTTCTTTAATTCCAGCACGATATCCTTCACTTGCTCAGGCGAGACGGAATTTTTGTCCTTCGTCTGCGCTGCAGGAAGCATATATAACTCTTCGAACCGCTTGTCCTTCACAAGCGCTTGATTCAAGCGGCAGCGTCCTTCTGCGACATCGATCAGGTCATAGATAATTCTATTCTCCAGACCCATAACGACATCCAGATTTCTGAGACCGATATCTGTATCGACCAGACAGACCTTCTTGCCGAGCAACGCAAGCGCTGTGCCAATGTTAGCCGATGTCGTCGTTTTGCCGACGCCGCCTTTGCCAGACGTGACAACGATAGCTTCTCCCATCAATTACACCCCTTTGAACACGTTTAAATCCGGCCTGACCCGGAGCATATTCGTAATCTTGTCTATCTGCATTTTCCCGTCACGTAAAAAAGCGAACTCCATACTTGTCTCCCGATTCTCCCACTCGTCCGGTGGCCTGCTGATGATCTCTGCGATCCTAAGCTGCGTGGGTGCCAAATAGGAGGCGGCTATGACCGCCTCCTCATTGCCAGTATAGCCGGCATGGGCCATCCCTCTAAGAGCTCCCAATATTAAAATATCTCCGGTGCACGTAATCATTCCCCCGGGATTAACGTCTCCCAAGAAGAGCAGGTTGCCTTCATGATGCAGCACCTGCCCGGAACGAATCATTCCGCACATCGTCGTAATCTTCGCCGTATCCTCTTCAGTTACCACACCCGGTGTATCTACGGAACGGATAAGCAAGTTTCCTTTTTGCTTTAATATATCAAGCAGCGCTTCCTTCTCTTCATCCGAGATCACTCTCATTCCGAATTTCACATCGACATGAATAATCGGACCGGTCAGTATGTTCTGATGGCTGTGCTCCAATTTATAGCGCAATTCTTCAAGAAGAGCTTCGAATTCGCAATTATCGTCAAACAGGAAAACCAGGCCATCCTTGATGCCCTTAATTGTCACATGGTTGGATTTCACCGTCATAAGCCTGTCCCTCCCTCTTATTCAATTCGCGCAGAGGCAAACAAGTTCCTGCTTGCATTCATTGAAATATACGAAGTTAGGACTTCTGTTCCGGAGAACGGCGCTTCGTAATAATCTCAAGCTGCCGTCTTAACGGCACATAAATCGCCAGAGCAAATACAAATTGAATGAACAGGTTCGGAATAATGTGATTGACGAATGCCCACGAGTAAGGTTGATGCGTAAGCTCGAACAAGGAATAGATGCCAAACAACGTAGAGTCCAGCAACAGGCTTCCAAGTATAATGACGATCAGTACCATAGGGAGTGGCATCGGGCGCGACCGCGACGGAACCCCGACCAGATAGCCCGTAAATCCCATCGCAAAAGAATACGACCCGATGATAGCCCCATAGAAAACAATATCATGCAGCAATCCGAAAATAATACCAAGAACCAAACCAGTATAACGGTTCTCAAAGATAGAAAAATACATAATCACAACAAAAACCAGATGAGGGAACAGGCGCGTCTGCCAAGCGTATGGGATCAGCCAGGGGATGATTGTACCTTCTATAATGAACAGGACGAACAGCAGCAAAATCAATACAGATTTCCTATTCATCACTATTCCTCAACCTCCGGAGCAAACACCACGAACAGTTCTTTCCAATCGGTAAAGCTTGCTGCCGGTTTCACCGTGGCCGTGTAGGTCAGACCATATTGACCAACATCAATGCTTTGCACCGTGCCGATCACCATTCCCCGAGGGAATACACCGCCGACACCCGAGGAGACGATTAGGTCATCCTCTGCGAGCGGAGAAGGCGAAGTGATCCGAGACATGAGGAAATTGCCGGTGGTCTGATCATAAGATTCAATGACTCCGAACACATCATTTTCCTTACCTTGGGCAGTTACTGCAATACCATTGGAATTCGGATCCTTGGCATCCATCGTTGTAGCCAGTCTGACGGTAGATGTGAAGTGGCTCACTTGGCTAATCACACCAACTAATCCTTCTGTAGAATGTACGGCCATCCCTACCTTGACGCCCTCCCGCTCGCCGATGTTCACGACAATCGACCGGTTGATGGGATCATCATTGACGCTGACAACCTGAGCAATCTTCCAAGTATAGTTATATTGTTCTTTCTGGGCCTTGGTAAAATCAAGAGCTTTCTGAAGTTGCGCATTATCCTGCTCGAGCCGGTTAAATCTAACTTTGTCGCGCGTGTAATGAGATAAAGCAATCTTCAGTTGTTCATTCTCTTCCTGGAGAGAACGCAGGTCGGAGATGTCCTCTACAATACCCGCTATATATGAGGTAGGTTTATAAAATATATATTGCACGAAGCCTACCGTATCCTTCACAAACTTCTCCGGCCAGGATAAGCCTGCTCTTGATCCGAGGGTAAAGCCCATCACCGCAATAAATAGAATAAGTCCTATCAACAAAACAAATAATCTTTTGTTGCCCAGCAGCTTAAACAGTGGAAGCACCCTCCAATCCTTCGTATTTCTTCTAATTGTACCTTGCCACAGTTCGTCTTGAAACAACCAATTTGCCGGAAGGATGCTCATGGAGTAACTTCTTTGGCAAATCGGCTTGCAAAGATGTGCGGCTATCATCAAATCCGCAATCTTAAACAAGCAGAAACGGCCCCTCGTCTATGACGAACGAATCCGTTTCTGGCAATGGATACAAATAGAAAAGCGGCTTGGCCGCCCGGAATGGACGGCGCCGCTAATCATTATCGTCTTCACATTCGCCCGATCTTAACGTCTCGAACGAAGTGTCGAACTGTTCTTAGTCTTAAACAGGTGAATATTATCGAGCGCACGGCCCGTACCAATCGCTACGCAATCCAGCGGATTATCTGCAACGATGACAGGCATTCCTGTCTCACTGGCAAGCAGCTTATCCAGATTGCGAAGCAGCGCGCCTCCGCCTGTAAGCACAATACCGCGATCCATAATGTCGGCCGCAAGCTCTGGCGGGCATTTCTCAAGCGTGACTTTTACCGCATCGACAATCGCACTCACCGTATCATTAAGCGCTTCGGTAATCTCATCGGAAGTAATTGTGATCGTCTTCGGCAATCCGGTAACCAAATCGCGTCCACGAATCTCCATCGTCTCAACCTTCTCCAATGCGAGCGCAGAACCGACATCCATCTTAAGCTGCTCGGACGTTCTTTCCCCGATCATTAAATTATATTGACGTTTAATATATTGAATGATCGATTCGTCCATTTCATCACCGGCTACACGCACCGATTTGCTTGTTACGATCCCGCCAAGGGAGATAACTGCAACCTCTGTCGTACCGCCACCGATATCTACGACCATGCTACCTGTTGGTTCCCATACCGGAAGATCGGCACCAATCGCTGCAGCAAAAGGCTCCTCAATTGTATAAGCCTCACGGGCACCCGCCTGCTTCGTTGCATCCTCTACTGCACGCTGCTCCACCGCAGTAATTCCCGAAGGAACACACACCATGACGTTAGGATGGCGTTGGAACATCGAACGCTGTTTTTGCGCCTGACGAATGAAATATTTAATCATCGTTGCCGTCGTATCGAAATCCGCGATAACTCCGTCCTTCATCGGGCGAATCGCACGGATATTGCCTGGAGTTCTGCCGATCATCTTCTTAGCTGACTCCCCTACGGCTACGATATTCTTATTATCAGTATGGATGGCAACCACTGAAGGCTCCCTCACAATAATTCCTTTGCCACGGATATAAACAAGGGTATTCGCAGTCCCCAAATCAATTCCTAAATCCTTCGAAAAGCCACCAAACATGCTGTAATCTTCCTTTCTTCCTGTATCTAATCAATTATATTACATCAAACCCTGCTCCTTCAAACTTACGAATTGACCGTCTCCAATCACGACGTGATCGAGTACATCAATTCCCACAATCTCGCCAGCTTCACACAAGCGACGCGTCATCCGGATATCCTCCGGGCTTGGTGTTGGATCTCCACTTGGGTGATTATGAGCGCAGACGATCGATGCACTGCTGCATTTGATAGCAGCACGAAACACTTCGCGAGGATGAACAATCGAGGCGTTCAGGCTTCCTACGGAAAGCGTCTCCTGAGCAATGATATGATTTTTCGTATTCAAAAAAAGACATACAAAGTGTTCCTTAGATAAATACCTGAGCTGCTCCATTAGCAGATCGGCTGCATCCTGTGGACTCCGAATACTTACCGTATCTGGCAAGCGTGATTGAGCCAACCTTTGTCCAAGTTCAATCCCGGCCTTGATCTGCACAGCCTTCGCCATCCCGATCCCTTTCATCTGGGTCAATTCCTCCAGACTAAAATCTACCAGGCCGCGGATACCGCCAGTATCGGCAAGAATCCGCTGTGCCATATGGATGGCTGACTCATTCTTCGTTCCTATCCGCAGCAATATCGCTAATAACTCAGCTTGACTTAGCGCCCCTGCTCCATTTTTCATCATCCGTTCACGCGGGCGCTCCTCGCTAGGAAAGTCACGCAGCATATAAGGTGTCATAACCATAAATGAATCCCTCTCTTCCGAATATTAGTTGCCAAGTCCTTAACGAACTATTGACACAAACTCAATTCGGAAGGATATGCTTTATCACTTCCTAGAATAAACGGATTTTCAATTGTTTTTGTTACATTATCTACAATACTGTTACTCCAAATTGGCCAAGCATATCTACAAGTAACGATAGCGGCAAGCCGACAACATTGAAATAGCAACCTTCTATACCTGTAACTATCGTTGCTCCCAAGCCTTGAATCGCGTAGGCACCGGCTTTATCGAGTCCTTCTCCGCTAGCTGCATAAGCTTCAATCTCACGCTCATTCAGCGGCTTCATCGTAACGGTCGTTGAACGATAGTCAACGAGGGTCTCTCCTGTCCGGCTGTCTATGCAAGCGACTCCTGTATACACGATATGGCTCCTGCCCTGAAGAGAACGCAGCATCGCAGCAGCCTCCTGCTCGTTCTGCGGCTTACCTAGCACCGTCCCATCCCTGACAACAACCGTATCGCTTCCGACGATAATTCCTGCAGAATCTCCGTCGAATGATGTAGAATGATATACCGCTTCGGCTTTCCGTTTGGCAAGCTCCTGAACCATTTGCTCTGGTGTCCACTTCTCCGATGTGCTCTCGTCAGCATTGCTAGGAACAATGTCAAAGGGAATCCCTAAGGCAGCAATCAATTCCCGGCGACGCGGTGAGGTCGATGCCAAAATAATATGGCGTGGTACATTGGATTCCAAGACTAGGTCTCTCCTTCAAGCATTAAAATAGGGGTAAATATCAAATAATGACGATATAACATACTAAACTGTTGTCAACCTCGCCATTTTTTGACACTTTATTATTATAAGGTTATTTCACCCGCAATACAAACACAAAAAAGGCAGGGGGAACTATTTCCAATTCCCTTTCCTGCCCGATTCATCGTTATTCCTATGCTTTCCATTCATTTTAACTATGAAGCAGTTCCTGCTCGCTTAGAATGAAATGCATCAGTTCATCCTGTACTTCCCACAAAAGCGATTTGGAAGGCTTCTTGTTGTATTCGGACAACGCTTCAATAGCGCTGTTCATCGCTTTCTCCATAGAGCCCGTCACCGCTACCGAATTTACCGATATATTACCGCGAACCGCTGCAGCGCTCTCTGTCCATAGCTGATGCTTCTGGCTTAGCTCCGCAATTTGGTTCGCGCTCTGCGGACCCGGCTCAGCATCGCTTAGTCTTGCAGCCGAGAATGTGCTGAGAAGCTCCACCAATTCAGCGCTCTGCGCCAGAAATTGTTCAAGCGGCTTGGTGTCTCCCTCATACTCCATCATCGCCGAAGCAGGCAGGGCTATCTCATGCAGAATCAGATTGACTCCCGCTGATTTAAGCTGACTGCTTAGCAGTTTGGCCTGTTCCCGGTCGACGGATACCCCTGCATACACCCGCTTCGTATCTACCGTATCTCTCGCCGCTGCGACTCCCGAGGATTGCAGCTCCTTCTGAGCTAGCTCAACGCCTTGAGCCGTACTGAACACGCCGTATTGAAGAAAATAATAAGTCCCGGACGGCAAGGCGACATTTACCAGCTCCTTCGGGTTAGCATCCCCCTGCTCTTCTTCAAAGATCTGTCCCATGACAGGGATATCCGTGGATTGCCCGGCTGCCGACTGCTTTGGCACATTAATGCCAGGAATCGGCAGGGTTATCTCCTGATTGAAGATAGATAGAACCACAAAACCGAATAAGGCGCCGGTTACAATCGCTCCGGTAACCGATCCGGCCATCTTCCACCAGGAGTTTTTTGGGGGTCTGATAGAACTGGAAGGGACTACAACTCCGCCTGCCCCGGTGTATTCTGAAAATGGGTCGCTATAATCTACCAAAGTCTCGACAGTACGAAATGTACCCGTTGTACGATCCCAGTCATATTCGTCATACTCTGAATTCAAATGCGGCGATTCCCCTGAATCAGCTTGTCCCAATACGGGGTGAACCTCGGGGCTGCGAGGCGCTGGTGTCTGATCTTTCAAAGGACTGAATTTCGTAGGTGTACGAACCTCTGATGCTTGAATATACCCGTCATGACCTTGCTCCCTTTCATGCACTTCCTGCGTCCTATCAAAAGTTGATGCTCCGTCATTCTTATGAATCCATGCCTGATACAATGGTTCCTCAGCTATGATCTCCTTGCCCTGCTTGTCAAACCGAAAGGTCATTTTCGCCTTGTTCACGATCCGCACGCTCCTTGTCCATTCTCCTAACCTACCTTATGTCCTGAAACCGGATTATATGCTTCTCAAAGGACAAGTTGCGAAAATAAGGAAGAATTCAGGCGCTTAGGAATTTTATAAACGGTTACGCGAGATGTAGGCACATACCAAAAAACCTCCATATTCATACGCAAACACATGAATATGGAGGTTCTCTATTCGAATCAACTTTTCAAATGCAAGTAAACTATTGGGAGATTCGCTTGGATAATTCGTCCCCAACTCTCCAGATATCGCCAGCCCCCATGGTCAGCACAAGATCCCCGGGTTGCAGCCGGTCCTCCAGATCGGCAACAACATCCTGCTTCGCAGGCAAATATCTTGCCCCCGCATTGCTGTTCTCCTTAATTAATTCGACCAGCTTCGAGGAGTTGATTCCCTCAATCTGCTTCTCTCCGGCAGGTGAATAAATGTCGGTAATGATCACCTCATCCGCACCACCAAAGGCTCTGCTAAAGGCATCCAGCAGGAAAAAGGTTCGCGTATAGCGCTGCGGCTGGAACACAGCGATAATGCGCTTGCCGGTCGCTTTAGCGGCAGCGATCGTGGCTTCGATCTCTGTCGGATGGTGGGCATAATCATCGATAATGAGGATGTCTTTGCTATCGCCAAGAACCTGAAAACGGCGCTTGGCCCCATGAAATTGCTTGATCGCTGCTGCGATCTCCGCAAATGGAACCCCTGCCTCCAGGCAAACAATAACCGCCGCCATGGAGTTATACACATTATGCTTACCCGGAACCGACAGCTCTACCGTTCCGAGCTTTTCGTCGCCGCGCTTCATAGTATACGACACATATCGATCGCCAAGCTCCATATCCTCAGCGTTATAATCGCAAACCGAGTCAATTCCATAAGTGATGATATTGCAATTCAGCTTAGGCAGTAATTCGCCCAGAATATCATCATCGCCGCAGACGATGGCTGCCCCGTCCGGTTTAATCTGATTAAGGAATTGGACGTATGCTTCTTTGAGACGTCCGAAATCTCCGCCGTAATTCTCCAGATGATCCGCCTCAATATTTGTTACAATTCCTAGCGAAGGATGGTATTGAAGAAAAGAACCATCGCTCTCGTCCGCCTCGGCAACGACGTATTTTCCTTGTCCTGCCTTGGCATTTGTACCGATATCCAGGATTTCTCCGCCAATAATATAGGTTGGATCGATTCCACATTGCTCCATCACAAGTGCGATCATCGATGAAGTCGTCGTTTTTCCGTGCGCTCCGGCCACCGCTACTCCTGTCCGTTCATTAAGCAGACGGGCCAGCATTTGTGAACGATGCAGAACCGGGATACCGCGTTCCTGCGCTTCAACCCGTTCTACATTGTCCTTCGGGAGAGCTGTCGAATATACGACCAGATCGGCGCCGTCAACCTGCTCAGCCGTATGGCCGATATAGACCTTGGCTCCCTTCGCCTTCAGCTTCTCGATCAATTCCTGGGAAGCTACATCCGAACCGGTTACCGTATAGCCCATCTCCAGCATTACACGGGCGATGGCGCTCATTCCGTAACCGCCGATACCTATAAAATGTACATGTTGTTCTCTAGTATTTAACAATATGGTCACCAGCCTTTTTCAGAATCGGTGTGATGTAAGAGAGTCGCGCGTACGTCAGAAATCATGTACAACGTACCTGTAACCACTCCTAAATCCTCCCGTTCCGTCCGCGACATCAACAGCTCTAAAGCCTTTTTCCAGTCGCGTTCTACGATAATTTCCAAGTTTTCTTTTGCTTTCGTTTCTTTAAGCTGCTCCACAATACTATGGAGCGCCTCCACATCCATTTTCTTACGAAAATCAGGCTCGGTCAAAATAAGCGTATCCACTATTGGTAATATATGCTCCAAGTAGCCACGATGATGCTTATTTGCCAGCATGCCCATCATCAAATTCAGCTTGCGATACTTATAGATGTCCGGAATGCTCCTGGCTAACATTTGAGCTCCTTCCGGGTTATGCGCTCCATCGAGCACAATACGAGGCTCGCTGTTCACCTGCTCCAATCTTCCCGCCCAAGCCGTACTGCGAAAGCCGGACAGAACCGCTTCATCCTCCAGCACAAAAGCCATATACTGACGAAGCACCTCAAGCACCATCATGACCCCGGCCGCGTTCTTGCATTGATGTTCACCAAGCAGCGAGAGCTTCAGTACAAGCTCCCGGAACGGACCGTGAAAGTCCATGGATTGCTCATGATCATCACCCTCCAGCCGTTCATAGGTGAACTGTTCTCCAAGCAAGTATAGGGTAGAACGCTGCTCTTGAGCTGTCTGGCGCAGCACTTCGATCGCTTCCGGCTGTTCTGCACAACTCACGACAGGAACACCGGGCTTGATGATCCCGGCCTTTTCCCTGGCAATCTGCTCTATAGTATCGCCTAATACATCGGTATGGTCCATGCCGATATTTGTAATCAAGGAGACGATAGGCGTAACAATATTTGTTACATCCATCCTTCCCCCGAGACCTGTCTCCCATACTACGACATCAGGATAACATTCTTCTGCAAAATATAAAATCGCAATCGCTGTACTTACCTCGAACATCGTTGGCGAACCTAGCTCTGAATCGGCAATTTCCTCTACAAGAGGCAGAATCCGATTCGATAATGATACCAGAGTAGCCTCCGGAATGTCCTGACCATTAAATTGAAATCGATTCGTAAACTTGGTGATATAAGGAGAAGTAAAGGTCCCAACATCAAAACCGGCCTTCATTAGCGCAGCTGTTAAAAAAGCGCATGAAGAACCCTTGCCGTTCGTCCCGGCAACATGGATAAATTTCAGCTTGCGCTGCGGATTGCCCAGACGTTCCATCATGAGCTCAATACGCCCCAGTCCGGGACGGATCCCGAACGCAATTAGCCCATTAATCCATTCTACCGCTTCGTTATAATCCTGTAGAGATCGCTTGTTTCCTTTCTCAGTATGAGCCCCCATGAAATTCACCTTCGTCTATGATTTATATAGATATAGAGGTAGTCCAAACATATATAGTGCATGTTCAAAAAAGGTCGGATTTCAGCACCAAGCTCATCCATTCGGTATTCGTTTCTTCGAAACGCCTCAGTTGGATAATACCAGAAGCAAGGGAGCAGAGCTGCAAGTTTCTGAAGAAAACGAATCCTGAAACGTATGCTTATAGCTTGTACAAGCACGCCTGAGACGTTTCTGTTGGAAACATGACTTCGCAAGCCTCTGCTTAAGCCCGGCTGAATTCAGGTTCAGATCCATGCGATTCCACTTCCGGATTGGATTCGTGTTAGATATAGAATTTATCAGTTATCAGCGCAGCTGATGAAATTTTATATCACAAGAAGATCTGCCTTGGCGTCGCAGTCGCTTATCCTTGAATGACATCGATTGGTTTTCTTGTCAAACCGGAACTTTTTGAACAACCTCATATCGTTAAATTATCGATTGCAGAATGCCTGTTCCCTGATCCAAGTCCTTAACGCCTCAGCGCAGAACAATCGGACTGTTACCTCTGATAACAATCCGATTGTTCTATTTCTAGGACGTAGAGGCAATTTGGCACTAGGCTTTTAATTCATTGATTCGTGCAAGCACCTTGTCGCGTTTGGCAGAGTAATCATCCATCTTGGCACGCTCTTCTTCAATCACCTTGGCAGGTGCTTTAGCGACAAAACCTTGATTAGACAATTTCTTCTCCACACGTTCTACTTCTTTATTCAAATGGTCGATTTCTTTTTCCAGACGAGCGATTTCCTGGCTGATATCGATCAGGCCGGCCAGCGGCAGATATAATTCCGCTCCTGTGACAATCGCGGTCATTGCTTTATCCGGCGCTTCTACCGTTAGCGATGCTTCGTAATCCGACGTGTTACAGAACCGGCGAACATAGTGCTCGTTACGGTTAAGGATGTCAAGCAACTCAGCGGAGCTCGGCTTAACGATCAGCTCGATTTTTTTGCTCATCGGTACGTTCACTTCAGCACGAATGTTGCGGACCGAGCGAATAATATCGATCAGTAGATTCATTTCCTGAACTGCATCAGGTGCTTCCAGGGCAGGGTCATACTTAGGCCATTCAGCCAAAGTAATCGTATCGCCATTGTGCGGCAAATGCTGCCATATTTCCTCGGAAATATACGGCATGAACGGATGGATCAGTCTCAGCGTGCGATCGAGCACATAAGCAAGCACCGATTGGGTCTTGCGCTTGGCATCCGCGTCTTCGCCATAGAAGCTCAGCTTCGCGAATTCAATATACCAGTCGCAAAGATCATCCCAGATGAAATTGTACAATACACGACCGGTTTCGCCAAATTCATAGGAATCGATAAGACGCGTCACATCCCGAGCCGTCTCATTAAACCGATGCAAAATCCAGCGATCCGAAGTTGAAAGGTCACCGCTAATGTCGATGTCCTCATAGGACACTCCTTCCATGTTCATCAGAGCGAAGCGCGAGGCATTCCAGATCTTATTGGCAAAATTGCGCGCTTGTTCTACACGTTCCCAATGGAAGCGAACATCCTGACCCGGCGTACTGCCCGTCGAGATCATATAGCGCATTGCATCCGCGCCGTATCTCTCGATAATGTCAAGCGGGTCTACCCCATTGCCCAGGGATTTGGACATCTTCTTGCCCTCGCTATCGCGAACAAGACCATGCATTAATACATGTTTAAAGGGCATCTTGCCTGTGAAATCAAGCGAGGTAAAGATCATACGGGCTACCCAGAAATAAATAATATCATATCCGGTAACCAGTACGTCCGTTGGGAAGTAGCGTTTGAAATCCTCGCTCTCCTCATTTGGCCAACCTAGCGTCGAGAACGGCCACAAGGCAGAGCTGAACCATGTATCCAGTACATCCTCATCCTGTTTAAGGTCATCCCGTCCGAGCTTGGCGCGGGCTTCTTCCTCGCTGCGGGCAACAACCATCTCTCCGGTCTCTTCGCTATACCAGGCCGGAATACGATGTCCCCACCATAATTGTCTGGAAATACACCAGTCGCGAACATTCTCGATCCATTGCAGATAGGTTTTCTCGAACCGTTCCGGAATGAATTCTACACCTTTGCCCGAGTTTTGCTCTGCAATTGCAGCTTCAGCGAGCGGCTTCATTTTGACGAACCATTGCATGGACAGATAAGGCTCTATAACTGCCCCGGTCCGTTCACTATGGCCTACCTGATGCAGGTGATCCTCAATTCTAATCAATACGCCCATATCCTGCAAATCCTTCACGATCTGCTTGCGGCATTCACTGCGATCCAGGCCCACATACTTGCCAGCCGCATCGTTCATCTTACCACTCTCGTCCATGACGATAATCTGCGGCAGATCATGGCGTTGCCCTACCTCGAAGTCATTCGGATCATGAGCCGGGGTGATCTTAACTGCGCCACTACCGAATTCCTTGTCAACATAATCATCAGCGATGATCGGAATTTCGCGGTTCACAATCGGCAGAAGCAGCGATTTGCCGATCAAGTGGCTGTAGCGCTCATCCTTAGGATGAACAGCGACTGCTGTATCGCCGAGCATCGTCTCCGGACGTGTCGTGGCAACCGTAATATATCCGTCCCCATCCTTAAGCGGATATTGAAGATGATACAAATGTCCGTTAACTTCCTTGTACTCGACTTCAATATCGGACAATGCCGTACGAGCAACCGGGTCCCAGTTGATGATATATCTGCCTTTATAAATCAGACCCTTCTCATACAGCTTCACGAATACTTCGCGAACCGCCTGAGACAGACCTTCATCTAGCGTAAACCGCTCGCGGGAATAGTCAAGCGACAGACCCATTTTGGCCCATTGTTCATGGATCGTATTCGCATACTGCTCCTTCCATTCCCACACTTTCTCAAGGAACTTCTCACGGCCTAGATCATAGCGGCTTATCCCTTGCTCACGCAGTTTTTGCTCCACTTTGGTCTGCGTCGCGATTCCCGCATGGTCCGAGCCCGGCAGCCATAAGGCGTCATAGCCCTGCATCCGCTTGGTACGGATCAGAATATCCTGCAGCGTGAAGTCAAGCGCATGTCCAATATGCAGCATACCCGTTACGTTAGGCGGTGGAATTACGATCGTAAAAGGCTCGGCTTCAGGCCGCATGCCCGCTTTGAAGAACTCATTCTCCATCCAGTAGCGGTACCATTTGTTCTCCGCAGCTTTCGGATCATAAGTCGTTGGCATCTCTGCCGTAGTTGGTGATGCTTGGTTTTCTGTCATTTTGCTTCAACCTCCATTAACAATTCAGCATTGCCTAGGCGAATTCAGGCCAATAAATTCAAGAAGCCCGTAATGATTCGCGACGGCAGAAAACACAAAAAGCCTCTCGTCTCAAAGGACGAAAGGCTTTATCTTTCGCGGTACCACCTTTGTTTCGCAAGCTGCTGGATTTCGCCTGGCCATGCAGTCAAGCACAGCTTGTCGCTTGCGACACTTATACAGATAACGGCTGCAACCGGCCCGCTCTAATGGTGAGACATCACCAGTTCAAACGGACGACTCCCGGGCGACTTCGGATAGCAGTATCCTGCGGAATCTTCCAGCGATACAACTCCGCTCTCTGAAGGGCTCACTTCCTACTCTTCCCGTTCCAAGTCTTTACATTAGTGTGTTCAGAAAATCTTATTTTGATAACAATAGGTGTCTTAGAAAATAAGAAATAGCATAACTTTGTAAAATCTATATTATCATAACGTGGATGAGGCTGTGAGTCAATATGACAAACGCACAATTAGCCCACCTTGTCTCTCGCTGGTTCTTAGATGTTTTCTTTGGCTGTTCTTTGGCTGTTCTTTGGCTGTTCTTTGGCTGTTCTTTGGCTGTTCTTTGGCTGTTCTTAGCTGTTCTTAGCTGTTCCTTCGTTACTACCTATCTGTTCCTCGAGCATCTCCAAGGTTATGACTGTTTCTTAGCTCCGCCTCCTAGCGGTTAGTGAGCTATTCCCTGATCTGCTCCTCAGCTGTTTTCTAGGTGACCTCTGCATAGTTGTTCCTAACTACTCCCTATCTATCCTCCAAACTACCTCTTAAGCTTTTTTGAGACCCTTTAGTTGCTCTTTAGTTGCTTTTTAGATGTTCCCATAGTATTACCAGCGCTTCTATCTCCTCCTTAGCTGCCCCACGAGTTGTTCCTTAACTGCTCTCTAGCTCTTCCTTACTTCTGCCATTAGTTGTTCCCTTGCTACGCCCTACCCGTTCCTCAAGCTGCCTCTTTAGTACTCTTTAGCTACTCTTTAGCTACTCTTTAGTACTCTTTAGCTACTCTTTAGCTACTCTTTAGTACTCTTTAGTACTCTTTAGTACTCTTTAGCTGTTCCATAGCTTTACCTACATTCCCTATGATGCCCCCCGAGTTGTTCCCAACTGCTCTCTAGCTTTTCCTTACCTCTGCACTTATTTGTTCCTTATCTGCCCTCTCTTTGTTCCCCGAACTGCCTCTTTAGCGTTCTCAACTACTCTCTAGCATTTCCCAAACTGCCTCTTTAACTGTTCTCCCGCTACTCTCTAGCTATTCCCCGAGCTGTACTCTGCTGTTCTCTAATTCATCTTGTCCCTTAATCTCCCAATCCGCTTTTAACGGAAATGACAGCCCTTATTTCCACCATATCGAGCGATTTAAAATTTTAACGGAAATATGGTTCTCTATTTGCCTCAAATCAGCCCATTAGAGCAGAATTTCCACCAAATAAGCGCACTCAGTTCCGTTACGTTTTACATTACAGCCTATTTGCCCAAATAGCGTCTGTACGTTCCGTTAGAAGTTGAAGTTGGCTGAAGCATAAAGAAAAGGACCATTTAGACTGGACCTTAACGGTTCTCTGGATAGTCCTTGCAAACGCTCCTTCACCTGCCTATGCATGACCGCCGTCATGCAGCAATGCACCGCGCTGTAAGGGGAGCCTCAATATATTATCATTTGGCTCTTAGCTACTCCCTTAATCTCTCAATCCGCTTTTAACGGAAATGACAGCCCTTATTTCCACCATATCGAGCGATTTAAAATTTTAACGGAAATATGGTTCTCTATTTGCCTCAAATCAGCCCATTAGAGCAGAATTTCTACCAAATAAGCGCACTCAGTTCCGTTACGTTTTATATCGCAGCCTATTTGCCCAAATAGCGTCTGTACGTTCCGTAAGAAGTTGAAGTTGGCTGAAGCATAAAGAAAAGGACTATCCAGACTGACCTTAACGGTCCTCTGGATAGTCCTTGCAAACGCTCCTTCACCTGCCTATGCATGACCGCCGTCATGCAGCAATGCACCGCGCTGTAAGGGGAGCCTCAATATAATATTAAGGGATATATAACACTTGTCCTTCCGCCAGATCATGCTCGGACAGTCGGTTGTACAGTTGGAGTTCACGCGTGCTAAGCTGATAGCGCTCCGCGATATCATCCAGCGTCTCTTCCCGTTGTACAATCACGAGGCGAACCTTGCGGAACGGAGTCTGATCCTCGGTATTGCCCAGGAACAGGCTCTTCCAGCGGACTTCTTCTCCCTCTTCCTGATCAGGAATAACAATTTCTTCTTCGAAGTACTCTACACCACCATCCTTCTCCGGACGGTTGTGCAATAGCTTGCTGATGCCAAAGCCTTCATCGCGATCCTTGCTGCCAAAGGCAACCTTCAGCTCCTTCTTCTCTTCCTGCGCATGCGCTCCTTCTTCCTTCTCCTGTTGAACACTTTCCTCGAATACTTCTACAGCCTCTGCTTCTTCAACCTCCGCGGTCACATCCTCCACTTCAGCCTCCGCATAGCTATCTGTCTTCAACACAGCTTCCGCCTCATCCGCTCGTTCGGAATGGGCATTCACTTGCTCTTGATCTTCAGACCATACCGCCGCATTAGGCTCCTCTGCCTCTGAATCTTCCCACTGCGCAGCCTCCAATGACGGCTCTCCCTCATTAAGCCCCTTGTCCGCTGTAAATGTCGGTGTCAATAAGGGAGCTGAGTCTAACCATGACAACGTCTCTTCATTCTGTTCTTCGTGCTGCTCGCGGGCCCCGTACTGCTGTGCGGATGGGAAAGCCTCCTGTGCAACATATGAATGATCTACCGAAACCTCTGGTACCTGATACGAATAATTGTCCTGCTGGGACTGAGCCTCCCCCACTTCTCCCGTTCCAATAACCGGTTCGTGCGCGGCAACATACTCCCTGTCCATCCATTCTTCCGCCTCGGAACGCATAGTGGCCGTCTCAATTCCCTGCAAAGACAGAACTCCCGTAATATTCAAGCTGCGAGCGCTAAGCAGATCTACGTCAAAATTTTCGATTTCTACTGTAATCTCCTCTAGCTTGTTAACCCGACTGAGTGGAATCGTAATCTCAACAGGGATCCAATGCTCCAGCTCCCGACTCTCTCCCTCACCGCGATAAAGGCCTGACAACAATAAATGACCGCGCAGAGCTGCATATTCATCACCGGGATATACTTGGATTTTCGGAAAAAGTTCAATCTCCTCCAGTTCCTCGATGCCGATCACATCTTCGGATAGATGGACGCGCTCGTAAATATCAAAACGCAGGCCGTAGGAATGATCTACCAAGAACAACTACCTCCTTTTTTAGCAAATCCGAATATGACCCACATCCCCTTAAAAGGTTGTTCAAAAAGTCTCTTTTGATCACGAAGTAAAACATAAAGCGGTGTTGAAAGCCGAACTTTTTGAACACGTACATAAAGATGGATGGTCCAAATCTTCGCTCATTCTATCTATATGCTAAAAAAAGAAGAGCATGCCTTCTATTTCCAGGCACACTCTTTCAGAACTATATATAACTAGGACAAAGCCAGCTGCTTGCGCAACCGGTGCCATTCCTGGGGCCAAGGATCATCTACTCGAATCAGCTCACCAGTAAGCGAATGGGCAAAGGTTAGGCTCTCGCCATGCAGCGCCTGGTAGGGAAGCAGCTTTGTGCTGCCTCCATACAAAGCATCTCCAAGCAGGGGATGCCCGGCATAACTTAAATGGACGCGAATTTGATGCGTTCTTCCGGTTTCCAGTGTCAATCGCACCAAGCTCGCCTGATTTAATGTCTCTACCAGTTCAATATGCGTAACCGCTCTTTGCCCGGATGGAGAGACACGCCGACGCTGATTATGATGCCGGTCCCGCCCGATCGGCTCATCAATGATTCTAAGTGTCGGACTTACTGTCCCTTGCACAAGTGCAACGTATACCCTGGAGATCTCTTTGTGTGCCATCGCCGCATCAAGCTTAAGCTGGGCGTAAGCATTCTTCGCGTACAGCACCGGACCGGAGGTATATTCATCCAGCCGATGAATGTGAAGCGGGGCTACCTTCTCCCCACGCTCCGCATAAATAGCACAAACTTGGTTTGCCAGTGTGGGCTCACGGCTTTCTCCGTCCGGATGAACCTTAACCCCCACCGGCTTATGTACGACAAGACAGAAGTCATCCTCATACAAGATCTCCGGAGGTGTGCCGATCGGTGCAAAAGACGATTGCTTGGGCGGGAACACAAGCAGACGGAGACGATCGCCCGCCAGCTTGATACCGCCCTCAGCCTCAAGCGTCTTCAAAAGCTTGGGCGGGGCTGCCAATTCCTCTTGCAGCCAGGCCATAACCGCCTCATACCGTCCGCCATTCTCCGGCATCGGCAGTCGGCCTGGCATCAGCTCCAGCCATTCCCCCCGCCTCTGCCCTGCCGACTTCAAACTCACAGCCGTCTCAGCGCATTGCGATGCGCTTCAATGGTCAGCTCGATATCTTCATCTGTATGCACGCCCGAGATGAACATGCCTTCAAATTGAGATGGCGCAACATTAATTCCTTCCTCGGACAACGCCGCGAAGTAGCGGCGGAACAAATCGAGGTCACTCGTCTTAGCTGTCTCAAAGTTGGTGACTGCCTGATCCGTCAGGAATGGACACATCATTGAACCAACACGGTTGATCGTACAAGCCAGTCCGCGCTCCTTCGCATTGGCCGTAAAGCCTGCCTCCAATTTGGCCGACAAGTTCTCAAGACGATCATATACTTCTGGAGTCAAGAGCGACAAAGTCGTAAAGCCAGCGGTCATCGCCAGCGGATTACCGCTTAATGTTCCCGCTTGATAGATAGGACCGGACGGAGCAATCTGTTCCATGATCTCCTTCTTGCCGCCATATGCGCCGACAGGCAAGCCGCCTCCGATGACTTTGCCCAGACAGGTTAAATCCGGTGTGATGCCGAAGCGACCTTGTGCACAGTTCAAGCCTACCCGAAATCCGGTCATCACTTCATCAAATATAAGCACGCTGCCATACTCTGTCGTCAGACGACGCAGACCTTCAAGGAAGCCTGGCTGCGGCGGCACAACGCCCATATTGCCGGCTACCGGCTCAACAATGACACCCGCAATCTCTTCGCCAAAGCGCTTGAATGCCAACTCAACCGATTCCAGATCATTGTAAGGCACAGCGATCGTGTTGGAAGCCACCCCTTCGGGGACGCCGGGACTGTCCGGGAGGCCTAATGTAGCAACCCCGGAGCCAGCCTTGATCAGCAGACTATCCGCATGACCATGGTAAGAGCCTTCGAATTTCAAAATTTTGCTTCTGCCTGTATATCCCCGCGCTAGCCGGATAGCGCTCATCGTCGCTTCCGTACCTGAGTTAACCATCCGTACGATATCGATGGATGGCACGCGCTCTACAACCAGCTTCGCCATCTCCGTCTCCAGCAATGTAGGCATGCCAAAGCTCGTCCCCTTGGCAGCAGCCTCTTGAAGCGCCTTTACCACTTCAGGATGAGCATGGCCCATAATGAGCGGTCCCCAGGAGCCTACATAGTCGATATAGCTGTTGCCGTCGATATCATATACTCTTGAACCGGAGGCATGCTCCGCATAGATCGGTGTTAATCCGACGGACTTATAAGCCCGCACTGGACTATTTACACCTCCAGGCAAATATTGCTTCGCTTCCTCAAAAGCCGTAAAGGAACGTCCATCCTGCTTGCGTCCGAGCTTGTCATTCATTGCAGCTTCACTCCTCACCTTATTCGGTAGAATCTATTGAAACCAATTATTTGCCTTCACGCAGCCAACGCGCAGCATCCTTGGCAAAATACGTAATGATAATATCCGCGCCTGCCCGCTTCATGCCAAGCAACATCTCCGTTACAATGGCGCGTTCGTTAATCCAGCCTTGCATGGCCGCAGCTTTTACAAGCGAGTATTCTCCACTGACATTGTAAGCGACAAGCGGCAGGTCAAATTGATCGCGAACGACACGAAGCACATCAAGGAAAGCCAGAGCCGGCTTCACCATCAGCATATCCGCTCCCTCCAGCACATCAGACTCGGCCTCGCGCAATGCTTCCCGAACATTAGCCGGGTCCATCTGATACGTCTTGCGGTCACCGAACTGTGGAGCTGAATCAGCAGCCTCACGGAATGGACCGTAGAATGCGGAAGCATATTTCACGGAATATGCCATAATCGGCACCTGGCTGAAGCCAGCTTCATCCAATCCGGCGCGGATCGCTGCGACATAGCCGTCCATCATGTTAGATGGAGCGATAATGTCAGCTCCTGCCCCCGCTTGCGAGACCGCCGTGCGAACCAGCAATTCCAGCGATTCATCATTCAGCACATCGCCGCATACATGGCCGTCGCGCTCATACGTATGCACCATGCCGCAATGCCCGTGATCTGTGAACTCGCATAAGCAAGTATCAGCCACAACAAGCAGATCCGGATACAGCGATTTGATCTTGCGCGTAGCCTGCTGCACGATGCCGTCCTCGGCATAGGCTCCCGAGCCCACACTGTCCTTGGACTCCGGTATACCGAACAGCAATACCGCACGGATTCCCAGTTCGGCAATTTCCTTAACCTCTTGCTCCAACGTATCCAGCGAAAATTGATAAACCCCAGGCATTGAGGTTATTTCTTTCTTAATGCCGCTGCCAGGAACGACAAAGATCGGTTGAATGAAATCATCCACAGTTAATACCGTCTCACGCACGAGGCCACGAATGCCCGCAGATTGACGCAAACGGCGATGTCTTACAATTGGAAAAGCCATATATAATTCCTCCTAGTTCTATAAGATGGTTAACGGTTGTATAAATTTTGAGCTTGCTTCCAGGCACATAACCCGGTCACCAGACTTGGAATCGTGGACTCCTCAGCGGTCACCGCCACGTTTAATCCAGCTTGCTCTGCCGTCTTTGCAGTAACTGGACCGATACAGCAAATTGCAGCGCCTGCAAGGGCCTGAACAGGGTCAGGCACCCCCATCCTGCTCAAAGCCGACAGCAAATTGGTCACCGTCGACGAGCTGGTAAAGGTAACGGCATGAATTCCGCCCTGCTCCAGCAGCTTAAGCAATTCATCGTCTTCATCCGCGGTTGGTACCGTCTCATACATAACCGCATCCGTCACGTTAAGTCCTCTGTTCTGAAGCACCTCAGCCAGCCAGGAGCGCGCCAGATTGCCACGGGCAAGAAGCACTTTCTGACCGGCCAGCAATTGCTGATCAAAAGCTTCGAACAAACCTTCAGCCTGAAAATGGCCAGGCAGCTCCTCAGCAGCAATTCCGTAACGGCGCAGCGCTTCCTTGGTCGCTGGACCCACCGCGGCAATGCGGGCGGCGTGCAATGCGCGAATGTCTTTCCCAAGTCTGTCCAGATGCCTGAAGAAATACTCTACCCCATTGACGCTTGTGAAGAATACCCAATCATACTGCTCCAGATCCTCCAGATCCTTAGCCGTTGCATGTAAATATTCCGGATTCGGCATCACCGTCTCAATGACCGGGAATTCATAGGTTTCTCCGCCCAGCTCCTCGATTTGCTTCACTAATTCGCTTGCTTGGGAGCGGGAACGGGTGACCAGGAACCTCGCGCCGAACAGAGGCATATCCTCGGCCCACTTCAGCAGCTCGCGCTGCCGGACCGCCTCGCCGACGACGATTACAGCGGGTGATTCAAATTTCGCCGCCAGTACCTTCTGTTCGATATCTTCCAGCGTGCCGATCAAAACGGCCTGCTCCGCGCGGGTCCCCCAGCGAATAAGAGCCACCGGCGTCTCCGGCGGTCTGCCGTGGTTGATTAGCTGTGCGGATATATGGCCGATTTTGGCCAGTCCCATCATAAAGACGAGCGTCCCCGTAGCCTGGGTCAGCTTGGCCCAATCAATCGATAGGTCCAGCTTGTCTTGGCTCTCATGCCCGGTAATGATCGATAAGGATGAGGCAATATCTCGGTGGGTAACGGGAATACCAGCATATGCAGGGACAGCAATTGCCGCGGTTATGCCCGGAACAATCTCATACGGAATCCGGTGTTGCCGCAGCAGTCCGGCTTCTTCACCAACGCGGCCAAAGATCGTCGGGTCTCCGCCCTTGAGACGAACGACGATCTTGCCCGACAGCGCGAGATCAACAAGCAGTTGATTAATTTCCTCCTGCTTCATCGTGTGTCGATTCACCGTCTTGCCTACATAAATCTTCTCGGCGCCGCGCTTCGCCCGGGTCAAGAGGCTCGGATTGGCCAGTCGATCATATACGACTGCGTCCGCTTTTTCCAGGCACTCCAGCCCCTTCAGCGTAATTAAGCGCGCATCGCCTGGGCCTGCGCCAACTAAATATACTTTACCAGCTCCAGCCACTTCTCCATCACTCCCTGACCGCAGCCAATATTCGATCTGCACCTTGTGAAATCAATTTCTGTGCTACATCTTCCCCAAGCTGAACCGGGTCGTCTCCGGTAAGGCTTTCTTTTAGAATCAGGCTTCCGTCAGGCGCACCGACCATTCCAGTCAGAGTAATCGATCCTGTTCCCGGGCCAGCCGCCTTACCATCAGCCGCTCCATTCCACACTGCAAAGGCTCCAATCGGTACCTGGCAGCCGCCGTTCAATACAGCGAGGAAGCGCCGTTCCGCAGTAACGGTAAGGGAAGTCAGGCGATCGTTATACAAAGACAACAGAGCTTTAAGTTCCTCATCATCTTCACGGCACTCTAGTCCAAGAGCTCCTTGTCCAACCGCCGGAAGACAGATATCAACCGGCAGCAATGATGAAATCCGATCTTCCCAGCCCATCCGTGTGAGCCCGGCCGCTGCTAGAATAATCGCGTCGAAACCTTCTGTCCCCAGCTTGCGCAGACGGGAATCAATATTTCCACGAATCGACTCCAGCTGTAAATCGGGGCGCTTCGCACGAAGCTGACTGGAACGACGCAAGCTGCTAGTACCTACCTTAGCGCCATGTGGCAGTTCCTCCAGGGAGAGCCCCTCTTTGGAGATTAATGCATCCCTGGGTTCAACCCGCTGCGGAATGGCCCCATTGATGAGCCCCTCCGGCAGCTCGGAAGGCATATCCTTCATGCTATGTACCGCTAAGTCAATCTCCTTCTCGAGCATAGCCTGCTCGATCTCTTTGACAAATAAGCCTTTACCGCCTACTTTGGACAGAGTCACATCTAAAATACGGTCACCCTTCGTCACGATCTTGCGAATTTCAAACTGGAACGGGAGCCCATGCTGCGCGCAGAGCTTCTCCAAGGCACCGATAACCTGTCCCGTCTGGGTTAGAGCTAATTGGCTTTGTCTTGTTCCGACAACTATCGTACGCTTCGTCATTCCCTACTCCTCCTGCTGAACATTTATCCAAGACAACAGTTCTTCCTCACTGCTTAGCGAAAAATCACCGGTCCTTATTCCCTTCAAAACATCGATCGTAGCCAACTTCTGAAATAATCGCTTCCTTTGAGCGACATCAATCACTCGCCTCTTAATCACCAGTCTGGCCCATGACAAAAAACGGATATACTCCTCGTACTCATCTCCGAACTGCTCTTCGATCTCGGCGCTTATTCTCTTGGCCGCCTCTGGCGCCGCACCGGAAGTAGATACAGCAACGATCAGTTCTCCTCGCCTGAAGGAGCTAGGCGTAATAAATGATCCCCGGGCACCTTCCCCAGCGTGGTTAACCATAATTCCCAGCTTATGGGCTTCAGCGGCAACCTGATCGTTAACAGACAATTGATCCGTTACGGCAAAAACCATAAAAGCTCCCTGCAAGTCACCTTGCTTATAACAGCGCGCATTCCAGCTAATCTGCCCTTGTTGCCAAGCTCGAAGAAGCTTAGGGGTTAGCTTAGGGCTGATGACCTGGATCTCGGCTTCAGCGGGCTGTAGTGCCGCCACCTTCCGCTCTGCAACAAGCCCTCCGCCCACCAGAATACATTTGCGGCCTTGAAGATCAAGCATAACAGGGACATAATGCGTCATCCAACACCCACTCCCGAGTCCGCTTTTAACAAGCCAATCAATAGTCGAGTTCAGTTTTTTTGAACTCGCAACGTAAAATATAATAATGAGTATAGGATACCCTACCCTGTCGTATTTTGCCATCGAGCTTTTGAGTACGAAGACTCAACCTGTAAATGTTCTTTAATAAAAAAACAAGCCCCGTTGCCGATCCGCCTGACCTTCCTGCCTGCAAATGGTGCGGTGGCAATCAGAATCAAAGCAGTGGCCTCAGGGCATAGCATTCTTTAAGAGGTTATTTAACAAGTTCCCCTCTGATCACGAAGCAGCACGGGCAGCTTGATCAACCGTTGAGTCTTGAATTCAGCCGAGCTACAAGCTAAGCGAATACTAACGAGGTCATGTTTATCCCAAAAACATCTCAGGTACTCATGTTGCTGCTACAAACACAGGTCTACGAAGCCGTTTTTCATAAAAACGTATCGCGCCTTATCCCTGGCTTCAAGCAACTGAAGGGTTTTGGAGAAACGCGCATCAGAACCATATGCTTCCGTGCTGAAATAAGACTTTCTAGATACAAACTTTAAACGGATAAAATATTCAGACCGAAGCCTTCATCATCGGAACAGGCACCTTATCCGGACTAACTTCCACGCCAACTGCAATCGGCTCCGGAACCGGGGCTTCCACAGCCAACGCCTCCATAGATGCGCTCTGCTCCTCAAGCTGCTCCTCCAGAGCAAATATCTTGGTAAACATATCCAGCGCCGCCAGACCGTTCTCCTCCCCGCTCATTTCCTTGATCCGTTTAATTGGATCATGCATCATCTGATTCACGATGCTCTTCGTTAGACGGGCAATTACTTTGCGTTCCCGTTCACCCAGGTCAGGCAGCTTGTTGAACAAGCTGTCCAATGTGCTTGCATGAATCGCAGACGATTTCTCTTGCAGCGCTCGAATAACAGGCTGAACGCCCAGGGTTTGCAACCAGCCGGTAAAAGCAGCAATCTCCTCTTCGATCATCCGCTCGATAAGGATGGCCTCTCCGCGGCGCATTTCCATATTGCTCTCAACGATTCCCTCCAGATCATCAATATCATAGAGGAACACATTCGGAAGCTCGCCAATCGACGGCTCGATATCACGCGGTACAGCAATATCAATAATGAACAACGGACGATCCGGACGAAGCCCCATGCTCTTGGTTACCTGCGCGGAAGTAAGCACATATCCTTCTGCCCCGGTGGAGCTGATCAGAATATCCACTTCAGATAGTCGCCGCATCGCCTCCTGCATTGTGCATGGCGTTCCGTCAAACTTACTAGCCAGCTCTTGCGCCCGAGTAAAGGTTCGGTTTGCAACGAGCACCTCTTCCGTTCCCCCGCCGCTTAAATGCTTCGCTGTCAATTCGCTCATTTTTCCGGCGCCAAGGATCAGAACCCGCTTCCCGGAGAAGCTGCCAAATACACGCTTGCCGAGCTCCACAGCCGCATAGCTAATCGAGACCGCACTCTCGCCAATCGCCGTCTCTGAATGAGCACGTTTACTAAGAGTAATCGCTTGTTTGAACAACATATTAAACCATTTACCGGTAGCCTTCTCCCCTTGTGCAAGCAAAAACGCACTGCGTACCTGGCCAAGAATTTGCGTCTCCCCAAGCACCATGGAATCCAGCCCGCTGGCTACCCTGAACAAATGACGAACCGCTTGCTCCTCTTCATACATATATAAATGCTTGGTAAATTCCTCGCGTGGAATACCAAACCATTTCTCCATAAAACTACGGATATAATATCCGCACATATGCAGCCGATCAACAACTACATAGATTTCCGTGCGGTTGCAGGTCGCAAGAATTACTCCTTCCATCACACTTTTGGTACGTGTTAATTCCAGCAGCGCCTGCGGCATATCCTGTTCTGAAAATGCAAAACGTTCTCTGACCTCCACAGGTGCCGTCCGATAATTTAGTCCGACAACGACAATGTGCATAGAAGTTCACCTGCCTCCACAAGACTTAAGAGGATATTCAAAAGGTCCACTTGGATCTTAAAGTGAATCATGAAATAACTCGGCATCGAGGTTTGAATTTATCGGGATTTCTGTTGCTCATGTACCCAAAAGGTACGTTCCACTTCTCAGTCCCAGCTTCCTTTAACCCTCTCGGTGCTGTTAAATCGACCTTTTTGAACTCCTACCTAAAGCATGATTCCAACACAAACAATGTTAATTATATCACAGGGCCAGTCTGTTACTCGGCAAAAAAAGCAGAGATTTTTGAATTATTTATGAATTTCCACAAATAAACAAATAACCATGGAAATGTCCCATGGTTATTCTATATTTCCCATTTCTAGCTTTTATAGAACAGGATTAAATTTATCTTTAGACGAATTCTACTTTATTGATCTCAGGTGTGGCTACTTCCATCTCGCCCATGCCGCGAACCAATTTCTTGGCAAAGGTCTTCTCCGGCTTCAAAACGGACACCAGGTAATCGACAGCTAATTGTGGATCAACCCATTCACCACAAGTGTAACAATCAATTGCAGCAAACCCTCTCTCAGGATACGTGTGAATCGAGAGATGGCTCTCCGACAGTAATACAAGTACTGTAGCACCTTGAGGCTCGAACTGCCTGGATTGCATGGATAACACGGTAGCACCGCAAGCTTCGGCTGCTTCCACCATATACTCCTGAAGAAGCTCAGCATTATTCAGCAACTCAAAATCTACTCCCCAAGTATCAACAGCAACGTGTCTTCCGAAAGTTGAATAATCCATCTTCCGGTTCCCCCTTCCTAGGAATAAAATGTTTGAAAAAATTTCATCCGCTAGGACCTACGTCATTCACTGCTCGAGGGAAAAATGTCTCGCAACATCTCCATGTCCTGAGTGAATCCTGGTTCCTATATTGTTTTCAACGAGATTAAAAATAACATCTATTGTAGACAATTGCAACACTTTTTTTTACAGCTGTGCCCAGTTCATGCCAGCAAAAAGGCTACCCTAACTAAAGGGTAGCCTACAATAGTAATTTATGTGATTGCAGTTCTGTTGGTGACTAGGTCAAAAAGATGATCCTACCCCTTGAAAGCTCTAGGCTTCCAGGACGAACAATCGACGTGAATGCTCGCGAAGCTGATCGTCAATTTGATTAACCACCACGGGATCATTCGCTGCAAAACGCGAATCAAGCAAAGCATTGATGCTCTCTTGAATACCACTGATCTCCTGCTCCACATCATTGTTGTGGTACAGTCGCTGCAGCCTACCCGCCGTATCCTTATGCTCGAACACGAGCTTATAAGAGTCCCGGGAATATTCCACGATCTTGCGAACGCGGCCTTCCTGATAATAATACATCATCATGAATCCACTATATACTCTGGTTACCAGGCCAGAACCTTTGAAAGCAGAGAACAAAAGTCTCATTACGTTCGTTAAATGTGGTTGTTCCAAGCGGAAAGACAGTTCACAGACATAATAACCGTCCCTACGGTCAAAAGGCAAACAGACTTCTTCACCCCCGTCATCCTCAAGTACAACCTCGTGGCTTCCGTTCTCAAGCACTTTCACTTTCTGACGGACATGGGGATCATAAACCTTATGAACAAACTGTGACATCTGAGCTTCTGACAAACGCAAACTGGCATTGACATATTCTGTGGCTAACCGCTGAGCCATAAAAATCTCCTCAATTCTTTTAACGATTATAATAATTATACACTACTCGTTGAAGAATTTGCTCAGCTATTAAACCGTGAATTCCAGCCATTTTTCAGAAAAAAACGGAATAAGCAGTTTTTTACTGCAAAAATCCCCCAGCATTCTCACTTTCCTACCGAGTGTTCTCCGAATCCCTTCTTAATCCGTTGAAAACGGCTTTCGTTTATTCTTCGATATTCTCCGCCTCAGGCTCGTTCGGACGGGTAAACCCGGCAATATGCGCCCATAGCTCGTCCTTGCCGATCCCCGTCTCTGAGGAGAACATAATCAGTTTATCGCCGCCGCGCATAACTAGCGCTTCCTTGATGACCTTGATATGCTTCTGCCAACGGGAACGCGGGATCTTGTCCGCTTTTGTGGCGACGACGCACACCGGCGAATCATAATGCTTGAGCCAGTCATACATCATCTCGTCATCCTTGCTAGGCGGATGCCTCAGATCGATCACCAGGATGATCAGACGCAGCGTCTCACGCTCAAGCAAATACTTCTCGATCATAGCCCCCCATACCTGACGCTGAGTCTTGGAGACTTTGGCATAGCCATATCCCGGCAAGTCAACGAAGTAGAGCTCATTATTGATCCGATAATAATTCAGATGCTGAGTTTTCCCTGGCGTCGAACTTGTTCGGGCCAAATTCTTGCGATTAATCATCTTGTTAATAAGCGATGATTTGCCCACGTTGGAACGCCCTGCCAGAGCAATCTCTGGCAAGGCGTCCTGAGGGTAACCACTCGGGCCCACAGCGCTAATCACAAATTCTGCATTCGTAACTTTCATTCATTCAAATTCCTCTCTATTGCAACCCGCTTTGTTCAACGAGCGCATGCCTCAAAACCTGGTCCATATGCGCCACAGGCACAAATTCAATATCTTCTTTCACACTGTCCGGGATATCGCGCAAGTCGCGTTCATTATCCTTTGGCAGCAATATTTTTTTGTAACCGGCCCGGTGAGCCGCTAATGACTTCTCCTTCAACCCACCGATTGGCAGAACCCGGCCCCGTAAAGTAATCTCGCCGGTCATCGCGATATCCTTGGAGACATGACGCCCGGTCAGAGCTGAGATCAGAGCTGTGGCAATCGTAATTCCCGCTGAAGGTCCATCCTTGGGAATCGCCCCCTCCGGGATATGGATATGAACATCATTCTTCTCATGGAAGTCAGCCGGAATCCCCAGCTCCTCCGCTTTGGAACGGGTATAACTAAAGGCCGCTTGTGCCGATTCCTTCATCACATCGCCCAGCTTCCCGGTCAGAATCAGCTTGCCGCTGCCCGGAACAACCGTAACTTCGATCAGCAGCGTCTCTCCGCCAACCTCGGTCCAGGCCAAACCGGTCACCATGCCGATCTGATCCTCCAGCTCGGCTACACCATAGCGGAATTTGGGAATCCCCAAATAATCCTTAATCTGATTCTCCGTAATCTCCAGGCATTCAATTCCCTCGGAGACGATTTTCTTGGCCGCCTTACGGCACAAAGCCGCTACCTGCTGCTCCAGATTCCGCACTCCGGACTCCCGTGTATATTCACGGATCGTCTTCAGTAATGCGGACTCATCCATCTTCAGTTGCTCCGGGTCTAGCCCATGCTCGCGCTTCTGTTTCGGCAGAAGATAACGCGTAGCAATTTGCAGCTTCTCAAGCTCCGTATAACCCGGAATAAACAGCATCTCCATCCGGTCGAGCAGCGGACGCGGAATATTATGAGCAGCATTAGCTGTCGTAATAAACATCACGTTGGACAGATCGAAGGGAACCTCGATGAAATGATCGCTGAACGTATTATTTTGTTCCGGATCGAGTACTTCCAACAGAGCGGCTGACGGATCGCCACGGAAATCCGAGGCCATCTTATCGATCTCATCAAGCAGGAACACCGGATTTAACGTACCCGCCGTCTTCATTCCTTGAATGATCCTGCCCGGCATAGCACCTACGTAGGTTCTTCTATGTCCGCGAATTTCCGCTTCATCGCGCACGCCGCCGAGCGAGACGCGTACAAATTGGCGTCCGAGCGATCGGGCGATCGAACGAGCGAGCGAGGTCTTCCCGACCCCTGGCGGACCAACAAGACATAGAATCGGGCCTTTCAGCTTCTTGACGAGCTTTTGCACCGCCAAATATTCAAGCACCCGCTCTTTCGGCTTATCCAGACCGTAATGATCCTCATCAAGCACCTGCTCTGCCTTGGCCAGATCCAGATCATCTTCACTCTGTTGATCCCAAGGAAGGCTCAACAGCCAGTCGACGTAATTGCGGATTACTCCGCCCTCCGCAGAGCTGATCGGCATTTTCTCCAGGCGATCTATCTCCTTGAGAATCTTCTCTCGAACCGCTTCCGGCAGAGATTTCTCTTCCAGTTGAGAGCGAAGCTCCTCGACCTCTCCGGCACGGCCTTCCTTCTCGCCAAGCTCCTTCTGGATCGCCTTCATCTGCTCCCGCAGATAATATTCCTTCTGCGTCTTCTCCATCTGCTTCTTGACACGCTGGCTGATCTTCCGTTCAAGCTCAAGCACTTCGCGCTCATTATTCAGAATATCGAGCAGCTTCTCCAGACGCTCTCTTACATCGATCGTCTCGAGGATTTCCTGCTTATCCTTGATTTTGAGCGACAGGTGGCTCGTAATAACGTCAGCCAGCCGTCCGGCTTCTTCAATATCGGAAACCGCCGCTAGCGTCTCGGGTGTTACTTTCTTGGATAAGTTAATATAATGTTCGAATTGAGTCAGCACCGTACGCATTAAAGCATCCACTTCAGGCTCCTCAGGCTCGATTTCCGGTCTCTCGACCGCGATGACCTCGTAATACTCCTCATTATCCAAATATTCCATAACCTCAGCACGTTCCATACCTTCAACCAGAACCCTGATTGTTCCGTTCGGGAGCTTCAGCATTTGCCGGACCTTTGCTACTGTGCCGATTCGAAATATATCTTCTTGCGTTGGTTCTTCAATGTTCACTTCAGATTGAGAACATAGGAGAATCAAATTGTCGTCAACCATCGCTTTTTCTAACGCCTTTACGGATTTCTCCCGTCCTACATCCAAATGCAATACCATGCTTGGATAGACGAGCAAACCGCGCAAAGGCAATAGAGGAAAACGACGGCCTTTGTTTTTATGAGGTCCCATCGCTTTCGCACCTCCAGTCGTTCTCGTAAGATATCATTCATATTTTAGCAAATGTTACATGAAAACACCAATGAAGAACGGCTGCACAAAGGCAGCCGCCAAGAGGAGTGTCGCATAAACTCATTTACATGGAAGTGTTCGAAGAAGGCGACTCGGCATGAAGGAATGGAGCTGGCGTTGGTACAGGAGCGAAGATCTCCTCTTCCTCGGATATAAGCCCCAGATCCTTCTGCATTTCTGGCCCGAATACATGCTGGAACACCTCGTTAATTGATTCAACTGGTATGACTCTCAGCCCATCCAAACCTTCAAATAAAGACTGCCAATTTTCTTTCGGAATCAGAACGGTCGTTGCACCTGCCTGGAAAGCAGCCTCTACCTTGGCCACCACACCGCCAACCGGCTTGGCGTTGCCGTAGATCCCCAGTTCCCCGGTCATCGCAATCCGATGATCGACCGGGATCGATTTGATGGCCGAAGCGACAGCCGTGGCAATAGCAAGCCCTGCAGATGGACCATCGATCGGTGTTCCTCCGGGGAAGTTGATATGAATATCATACTTGCTAATATCAAGGCCGATTCGTTTCATAACCGTCAGGACATTCTCGACCGAGCCTTTGGCCATGCTCTTGCGGCGCAGTGTTCGGCTTCCGCCGCCAAGCTCCTCTTCATCCACAACCCCTGTGATCGTGAAGTTGCCTTGCCCTTTCTCCACCGGTATTGCGGTCGCCTCTATCTCCAGCAGAGTGCCCTGGTTTGGCCCGTAAACAGCCAGACCATTTACAACCCCTACCTCGGAGCGGGTTGGAATCTTCCGTTCGGGTCTTGGCGATAGCTGGCTGCTGGTTGCCACCCACTCTAAGTCAGAGGCCAGCAAATGATCCCGCTTCTCCGTCAACGCCAGTCCCACCGCCAGCTGTACCATATTCACCGCTTCGCGCCCGTTCGTCGCGTATTTCGTAATTACCTCAACTGCCTCAGGACAAGGCTGGAAGCCGATTCGCTTGATCGCATCGTCAGCTATTTGCGCAATCTCCTCAGGGAGAAGCGGACGGAAATAAATTTCCATACAACGGGATCTAAGCGCTGGCGGGATCTCTTGCGGTGAACGGGTCGTTGCTCCAACCAGCCTGAAATCCGCAGGCAGCCCATTTTGAAAAATATCATGGATATAAGCGGGTGTATTCGAATCCTCAGAGCTGTAATAGGCGCTCTCTAAATACACCTTGCGATCCTCTAGTACTTTTAGCAGTTTATTCATCTGCATCGAATGTAATTCACCAATCTCGTCTATGAACAAAATTCCGCCATGCGCCTTTGTCACTGCTCCCGGCTTAGGCTGGGGAATCCCAGCTACTCCCATAGCGCCGGCTCCCTGGTAGATCGGATCATGAACCGAACCGATCAGCGGATCAGCAATGCCACGTTCATCAAACCGGGCGATAGTCGCATCAATTTCAAAAAACTTAGCATCCACTTTGAAGGGAGAGACAGGATTCTTCTTGGCCTCTTCCATCACAACGCGAGCCGCAGCCGTCTTGCCAACTCCAGGCGGCCCGTAGATAATCACATGCTGCGGATTCGCACTGCACAGCGCCGCTTTCAGCGCGCGAAGCCCATCCTTCTGACCGACAATATCACCTAATGAAGCAGGCCTTGTCCGTTCAGCCAGCGGCTTTGTCAACGAAATCGCCCGCAGCTTGCGCAGCTTCTCCATCTCTTTCCGCGACTCGCGGTCAACCGCACTGCGATTGCCCTTCTGGCTGCGCAGCTGATTCCAGAAGTATAGCCCGATCACTACCGCAAAAAACATTTGCACGGACATCAGAATGACACTTAGTTCCATAATTCGTAAGCCTCCCACACTTCGACTGATACATGAGGTAGTTCAATAAGTCATTCTCAAGATTCAGCCGACCTTCTCGGCAGCTGAAACCGGACTTGCTGAACTTACATTATAAGGGTAGTATTGCCCTTTCGCTCAGTCATAAAACGCAGATCAGCTTTAAAATGTCACTAAAAGCAAAAACCGTAAGCTGCAATCCTGCAGCTTACGGCTAATCAGCGACTTTATTTAATTTTATACACCGGCGTTTTCTTTCATTTTAGCTGCGATCTTCGCCTGATGTTCCTTGCGTCCAGGAATCTCCCCTGTCTCTTCAAACACTTTAGCGATATGGTCGATCTCCTTTTTCAACTCGGTGACTAATTCCGCCTCTGGAACCTTGCGAACCATCTCCCCGTAACGGAACAGCAGACCTTCCCCGCGCGCTCCGGCGATCCCGATATCCGCCTCCCGAGCTTCACCCGGACCATTGACCGCACAACCCAGCACCGACACCTTAATAGGCACCTTCAGGTTCGAGAGATATTCTTCCACTTCGTTAGCAATACTGAACAAGTCAATATCCAGTCGTCCGCAGGTTGGGCAGGACACAAGTGTAGGCGCATTGGCAATAAGACCAAACGACTTCAGTAGCTCACGGGCTACCTTGACTTCTTCCACCGGGTCCGCACTAAGCGAAATCCGCATCGTCGATCCGATTCCCCGCGAGAGCAAAGCGCCGATCCCGGCTGCACTTTTTACGGTCCCTGCGAACAAGGTACCCGCTTCTGTGATCCCCAGATGCAGTGGATACGGAATGACTTCAGCCGCCTTCGTATAAGCCTCAATCGCCATAGGCACATCCGAAGCCTTCAAGGATACGATGATGTCGTGGAAATCCAGCTCCTCCAGAATTCCAATATGATACAGCGCACTCTCCACCATAGCCTCTGGTGTCGGATAGCCATACTTATCAAGCAAATGCTGCTCCAGCGATCCGGCATTTACGCCGATACGAATGGGGATCCCCTTCTCCTTACAGGCATTTACAACCGCTTCAACCTTCTCGCGTCGCCCGATATTGCCGGGATTAATACGAACCTTATCAATTCCGTTCTCTATAGCTTGAAGCGCAAGCTTGTAATTGAAATGAATATCAGCAACCAGAGGAATATGAATCTGCTTCTTGATCTCCTTGATGGCAGCCGCCGCTTCCTCATTATTAACGGTTACGCGCACCATTTGGCAGCCAGCTTCCTCGAGACGGAGAATCTCGGCTACCGTTGCAGCAACATCGGCCGTCTTGGTTGTGCACATACTCTGAATGATTACTTCGTCGCTACCGCCGATCGTCAAATTGCCTACTTTGACCGGACGTGTATCTTGTCTCAAGAATGTCATTTCACGTCTCTCCCATAACGTCAAAGCTCCACCCCTGTTAAGGGACGCGCCCGAATTACAAAGGTGGAGGAATTGACTTTTATTTAGCAGCGCGTAGGCGCTATATTATTCTGATTATGCACTCTCTTCTTGCTTCTTGTTCTTCTTCGCTCCGAGTTCAGGAATCGTCTTCTCTTCTACGACCTGCTCAGTAATAACGCAATCCTCAACATCATCTCTCGACGGAACCTCATACATCACGTCCAGCATGATGCCTTCAATGATTGCCCGCAGTCCGCGCGCACCGGTATTGCGCTTAATGGCTTCACGCGCGATCGCTTCCAGAGCCTTCGGTTCGAAACTCAGATTCACGTTGTCTAGCTCCAGCAGCTTCTGATACTGCTTCACAAGGGCATTCTTCGGCTCGGAAAGGATGCGAACCAAAGAGCTCTCATCGAGCGGCTCCAAAGTTGAAATAACCGGTAAACGGCCGACAAACTCTGGAATCAACCCGAATTTAAGCAGGTCCTCAGGCAATACCATGGACAAATATTCGCCCGGCTTCAGGTCCTTTTGACCTTCACTAGCCGCATTAAAACCGATAACCTTCTTGCCAATCCGGCGTTTGATCATTTGCTCAAGACCATCGAAGGCCCCGCCGCAAATAAACAGGATATTCGTGGTATCAATCTGGATGAATTCCTGATGCGGATGCTTGCGTCCACCTTGCGGCGGAACAGAAGCAACCGTGCCCTCAAGAATTTTCAAGAGCGCTTGCTGCACACCTTCCCCGGATACATCGCGAGTGATCGATGGATTCTCGGATTTGCGCGCTACTTTATCGATCTCATCGATATAAATAATTCCGCGTTCTGCCTTCTCCACATCATAATCAGCAGCCTGGATCAGCTTGAGCAGAATATTCTCTACATCTTCACCAACATAACCGGCTTCAGTCAATGAAGTAGCGTCTGCAATGGCAAACGGAACGTTCAAAATTTTGGCCATGGTCTGTGCAAGCAAAGTTTTACCGGAACCTGTAGGTCCGAGAAGCAGAATGTTACTCTTCTGCAGCTCTACATCTTCAATCTTGCTTTGCGTGTTAACACGCTTGTAGTGATTGTATACCGCTACCGATAGAGATTTCTTCGCTTGCTCTTGACCGATTACATACTGATCAAGGATTTCACGAATTTCTCTTGGTTTTGGGATCTCTTTGAGGTCCAATTCCTCTTCATGTCCCAATTCTTCCTCAACGATCTCCGTGCAGAGTTCAATACATTCATCACATATATAAACGCCAGGTCCGGCAACGAGCTTACGAACCTGATCCTGCGATTTGCCGCAGAAAGAACATTTCAACTGCCCTTTCTCATCGTTGAATTTAAACATGTAAACACCCCTTTAACGTTTAATGGGCTTGATAAATCACCTTATCAATAATCCCGTAAGCCTTCGCTTCTTCCGCGCTCATGAAGAAATCGCGGTCCGTGTCGCGCTGAATTTTGTCCAGGGGTTGACCCGTACGATCTACATAGATCTGATTCAACTTCTCTCTGGTCTTAATAATCCAGTCAGCATGTATTTTGATATCAGTGGCTTGACCTCGAACTCCTCCAAGCGGCTGATGAATCATTACCTCGCTGTTCGGCAGCGCAAAGCGCTTGCCAGGCGCGCCTGCCGTAAGCAACAATGAACCCATGCTTGCAGCCATTCCCACACAGATCGTGGAGACGTCAGGCTTGATATATTGCATTGTATCATATATACCCATTCCGGCCGTAACTGACCCACCGGGCGAGTTAATGTACAGATGGATGTCCTTCTCAGGATCTTCCGCTGTCAAAAACAGCAATTGGGCAATCACGAGATTGGCAACTTCATCATCTATCGCGCTGCTGAGAAAAATGATGCGATCCTTGAGCAGTCTTGAGTAAATATCGTAAGACCGTTCACCCCGATTTGTTTGTTCAACGACCATTGGAACCAGACTCATGCGACCAACCTCATTTCTTTTTCAATTTTCTTTGCTGCTCTCATCAAGTATTTTATCACGTTCAAAGGTCTATGTCATTTTTCACACGATACAGTTTATGACCTCTGAAAGGGAATATATACCCTGGAGCTCGTCTAAAAGCAACTGGAAATAAATGTATTACAAAAAGGTGAAAAATTAAGGCACGCATTTAATATACGTGCCTTAACATTTAAAGGTTGCGCTGTTATGTTACGACGAAGGATCGCCGTTATCTGGATGCCCAAGGGAATCGATATTCGCCTTAGTTTTCTTGCGCCGCTTCTTCTTTAGCTTCTGACTTTGCAGCCAGTTTCTCAGCAGGAACTTCCTTGCTGTTAGCAAGCAGGAATTCGATCGTCTTGCGCAAGAGCACCTCTTCGTTCAAGCTGTTCAAAGCACCGTTTGCTGCAAGAATGTTGCGGATTTCTTCTGGGGAGCGTTTGTATGCATCGGACATGTCCGCAAGCTCCTTAGTGATTTCTTCTTCAGTTGCTTCAATCTTCTCAGCCTTAGCGATTTGCTCAAGAACGAGATTGTTGCGAACGCGCTTCTCAGCGTCAGCTTTCATTTGTCCTTGCAGGTCTTCGATCGTTTGGCCGGAGAAGTTCAAGAACAGGTCAAGGTTCATACCTTGAGCGCGAAGACGGTTGTCGAAGTCGCGAACCATGTTTTGTACTTCTGTTTGAACCATAGCTTCAGGAATCTCAACCTCAGCGTTAGCTCCAACAGCTTCTACAACAGCTGATTCACGAGCTGCCTTGCCTTCGTTCTCTTTACGAGCGGCGATTTGCTTCTTCAAATCTTCCTTGTACTCGTCAAGCGTATCAAATTCACTAACGTCCTTAGCGAATTCATCGTCAAGCTCAGGCAGTTGTTTACGTTTGATTTCATGCAATTTCACTTTGAATACTGCTTCCTTACCAGCAAGCTCTTCTGCATGGTAAGTCTCAGGGAAAGTAACCGTTACATCCTTGAAGTCGCCAGTTGCCATACCAACAACTTGGTCTTCAAAGCCAGGAATGAACGAGTTGCTTCCAAGCTCAAGCGAATAGCGCTCGCCTTTGCCGCCTTCGAAAGGAACTCCATCAACGGTACCTTCAAAGTCGATAACTGTAACGTCGCCATTTTGTGCTGCTTCTTCATCGATAACAACCAATTCAGCATGACGTTCCTGCATACGAGTAAGCTCTTCGTTCAGCTCTTCTTCACTAACTTCAATGTTGATCGCTGCTACTTCGACTCCCTTGTAATCGCCAAGAGTAACTTCAGGTTTAACCGTTACTTTTGCTTTGAACTTGAAAGGTTGTCCCTTTTCAAATTGCTCTACGTCTACTTCTGGACGATCCACCGGGAAAATGTTTGTTTCATCGATCGCTTCTGTGTACACTTCTGGAAGTAAAATATCGATTGCATCTTGGTACAAGCTTTCTACACCAAAACGAGCTTCAAAGATCGACCGAGGCACTTTACCTTTACGGAATCCAGGTACGTTGATCTTCTTCACTACTTTTTGAAAAGCTTTATCCAATGCAGAGGCTACGCGTTCTGCCTCAACTTCAACCTCGAGAACGCCGAGGTTTTTTTCTATTTTCTCCCAAGTTGCTTTCATTTATGCCTTCCCCTCCAAAATTCATATATACTAAAGTACTGAAACCGAATCGCGATAAAGCAGCTATCAAGGTTCCAGTATAGCTGTCCTTATTCCACGTTCAGAATAACCATTCCATTATAAACAACAATGTATCTTTTTACAAGAGCCTGCAAAAGCCTGGAAAGGATCGCCACCGCACCCCAATCAACTTGGCTTATTTCAACCCGAAACTTGCAAACTGGCGCATCGAACGATACGCCTGTTCAAAGCGCAGCCTTAAATGATCCGTGATCCCATATAAAGCACGAATCTCCTCATCATCCTGACCGCCCGGCAGGGTATCCGATACGATCTGATGCAAAGCGGCGGCCCAAATATCGATCATATCATCCTCTTCGGCCAGCATGGAACGATAATCCAAAGTCCCGTAAATAGCCATTACGAACTGGAACCACAGCTCCTGGGCGAAATAAAAAAGCGTGGGGTCATGAACCTGGGTCTGGTTGCCAACCCGCTCCAAAATGCTCTGAATCGATGACGGAAAATCCTCCGGTCTTAACGGCACGGATTCCACATCGATCTCAACCCGCTCTCCTGTGCGCAGGAATGCAACGTGCCCGGTCTTGCCTCTGCGTCGAAGTGTTTGCAGCACTCTATATTGCAGCAAGGGATGCAGCTTCTGGCGTCCAAGCCATTGAACGAGAACTTCATCCACTTCGGACGACTCCAGATAAGAGAGTTGATCCAGCGCTAAGAAGGTCTGTTCCGACAACGGCTGGCCTGTTACGGTCTGAAGCAGCTTGGCAGCATACTGCTTGTCCTCGGCCGCTTTGGCCTGAACATGCTGTCTGGCCATGTCCTCTTCGGCCTGGTCGGAGAAGCCGGCCTCCTCAGCCTCCAATGATTCTTCCTGCAATCCTGGAAAAGCGCTGATCAGCCAGTCCAGCAAAGCCTGCCACTCATCATAGTTCCTCTGTTCCATTCCTTGACACTGCAGTAAAAAACGCAGAAGGCCTGCTGCCTCTTTGTATTGTTCCCGTTCCAGCATCCTGGTCAGTTCAATTTGGTAATAATCCAAAGTTTTCGGGAATAGAAACACATTATCCTTTTCATCGGGCCGTAAGTTGTTAATAGCAGCAGCCCCCTTTCTTCCGAAGCAATTTATTTGAAATTATAGCATAGACTTTGTACAGGGCAAAAAATTAGCCTCAAAATCCGCCTAAAATCTATTGTTGCCTAACTCGCCCTCGATATGTTATGATACTTTTTGCTTGCTTTGTTTTGTCCCAGTAGCTCAGCAGGATAGAGCAACGGCCTTCTAAGCCGTCGGTCAGGGGTTCGAATCCCTTCTGGGACGTATAGAAGAAGTCCAGTTCAATGAACTGGACTTTTTTGCGTTCTTTGCGATGAGAACCCCATCTACATAGCCCAAGCGATTCTAATAGTAAGAGTACGAGCCACCAGCCACATTTGCGTTAACTCTCTATTGATCTATCGACGCGCGACACGAATAGCCGCTTGCAATCTGAAGTATAACTAAAACCAGGCAAACCGCCTCTAACAAAACACCCTATCGTCATTTATGCTGAACAGAAACTTTTCAACTGGCGTCCATTACGAATGAGATCATCGCCTTAAGGGGCGCTTTGCTCTATAGAAGAGATTACCGAATAGACTTCGGAAAATTAAATTAGCGGTGCATGTAATGCAAAGGGTTGTAATGGTTACAGCGGCCCCTGGAATGGTATTTTTGATCGTTATGAATTTTCACAGGCCACACATAGCCGCATGTTATCTGATAAAACACCCTTTTCGGCAGTGGTTTTCAGCATTGAAAAGGATCAGGTAACACTTAAAATAACGACTGTTTTTTTGCATATTAACATCACGGATGTCCGTGACAAGTCAGTCCCCTGATTCAAAGCTATGTTGGAGGGCAAAGCTATCTCAACTCCACTAGGGGGGGTAAGAAACTGTATTTCCCGACCGGGAAGATCGTAATTAAGAAAGGCAGGTTACTATGAAAAAGAAAACATGGCAGCGACGGACGCTAAAATACGGACTGGTCGGTCTGACGCTGTACTTGCTCTATATAGTCGCATTCGGCCTCATACCTTATGCTTTTTTCCCTGAAGTAAACCAACAGTTTAAGGACAGCTTTGATTCAGCATCCTTTTACGGCTCTGAAGCCCCTTCAGTGGACAGAGCAGGAATTATGGAGATGGGAGAGGCCGGGCTGGAAGCGCGTGTTGGCCTGATTCATGCCGCTCAAAGCAGCCTAGATGTATCGTATTACTCCACCCATTGGGGCGACAGCACCCAAGTCTTCTTCGGCGCTCTGCTTGATGCTGCGAACCGTGGAGTTAAAGTCCGCTTTCTGATTGACGGAGTTGCCCATCACCTGACAAGCCAAGCGAAAACAACGGCCTATGCATTGGTGCAGAATCCAAATGTTGAGTTGAAATTTTATAATCCCGTGCAATTGCTTAAACCATGGACCTTCAATGGGAGGCTGCATGACAAATACATCATCGTGGATGATACGTTTGTGTTGCTTGGCGGACGGAATATCGGAGACAAATACTTTGAGATGGAAGGATACAACAAGTCATACAGTCTGGATCGGGACGTACTGGTCTACAACACGGCTGCCGGAACATCTGATTCAGCTCAAAGCGTCATTCCACGGGTAAAACTGTATTTTGGGAAAATATGGGGCCTGAACACCTCTAAGCATACTTACGGCAAATTATCAGCGGTGCAAACCGCTGCTGGACAGCTGCAGACGGAGAGATTGGTTGAAACTTATCAGCATTTCATCGAGAACAAACCTTATCTTGTATCCGAGCATATTAATGCGGAGAAGATCACCGTACCTACAGCAAAAATCAGCTTCATCCACAATCCAAGCTATACGCTGAAAAAAGAACCCCTTCTATGGTATCAACTCAGTGAACTAATCCTGAACGCCGATCATAAAGTGACTATCCAAAGCCCTTACACCGTCTTGAATCGGACCATGGAAAATACCTTGAGGCAGGTTGGAAATAAAATTGAGCAATTCAGTCTGCTCACGAACTCACAGGCTTCTTCACCAAATGTGCTTGCTTATTCCAGTTACCTGGCCTCACGGACGGCTCTGGCAGATACCTTTGATCAAATCTATGAATATCAAGGCGATCATTCCTTACACGGAAAATCCTATTTAATTGATGACGATCTATCCTTGGTCGGCTCCTACAATCTGGATCTAAGAAGCACCTATATTAATACCGAGGTCATGCTGGTGGTTCACGGTCGTCAGTTCCATGACCGGCTTGAAGATCATATGAGTGCTTACCAAACCGCTTCTGTGGTATACGACAAAAAGAATGGCTATTCCGATAGCTCGCAAATCCCCCCAAGAGACATCCCGTGGTACAAAAAATGGATCTCCTACCCGCTGCAGAAAATATCTTGGCTGTATAAGTTTTTACTATAAAAAATAAAACAAGGGGGCAGGCGCCCCCTCTTCTATTCATATTTCTATACATATTACCTCTGTGCAGGCTAACGAATTTTTTATTTGGTGAATGTCGTCTCGGTTGATGGCTGTCATATGACAAGACGACGGCTAAGCAACTTCAAGCATGACACGATAGATATACCGCTTTCTACCCTGGAACCTGCTACCTTCTGACTAAATCCTCCCGTACTGGTGTAAAGCAGTCCAGCAGCGCGCTTGGCTCCAAGGCTTTGGCGCCATGTCTGGCTCCACCCGGAATAACCATGGTTTCCCCGGCCGCAATAACCCTCTTCTCTCCATCAATCGTAAACTCAACCTTGCCCTTCAGGCAGTAGGACATCTGCTCATGCGGATGCGCATGCTCATATCCTTCTGCCCCCGCTTCGAAATGAACCTCCATCATCATCAATGCAGCACCGGGCTGCATAATTTTGCGTGTGACACCAGGCTCGGCATTCTCCCATTTTCCAATATTGCTCATCTCCGCTCCTCCTCTCCATGCGTAATTCCTTGGACCTAGGACAATAATTTCAGCCTGTTTTTAACCATTCCTATCAAAAAGCCTTGCCGATCTCTATTTTCTGCGTCCGCCCCTGATCCGTAAAATAAAGATTGTAGCTGAAGCCTTGGTCATCCATAAAGTAGGACACATATTTTCCGCGTTCACTATGCCGCTTCGGTACAAGCAATGTAGCGATCCGGTGCGCGGCCGCAGGCGGCGTCTCGGCACGCAAATGCCAGTGTCTGGCAAGCCCTTCAATTTCCGCCGAATCAACACCTGTAAACTCGTCAGACTGGGTCAAGGTTAAATCCCCTGCAGAGCTGAACACAAAGCGGCCCTCCATATCCGCCTTGCACCCATGAACATGAAATGCCTGACCCTTCAGCTCCATCTCATAGAGCGTGTGAAAGAGCCACTCTACACGTCCTGGCTGCTCCAAATCTATCGAATCGACGATCACGAAATAAGCGTTCTGCACAAAATAAATTTCCCTTTTATATTGTTTTAAATAGGGTACGTGCTCAAGATAAGCTGGTGTCGGATTCATCCGCACATAGCAATAGTCTTTGTGGTGAAAGGCGTCCTCCACTTCGCCCCGGGCAGCAATATTCAGCGGCTTATTCATATCTGCAAACTGGCCTTGATTATCGATCAGGATGGCGTTCTTGGAATGCGTCTGTCTGCGCCACTTCACATGCATCGAGCTGTTAAAAGCAATATAATACCCGCTCTCTATCGCCAGCGGCTCGCCGAAGGCATGCAGCAGGAATGCCCCTTGATCACCGTGGCTATGGCTAACAGAGCCGTAACGACTGCTCTTGGCAATCAGCGTGATTTGCTCCTCAGGATTATGCATCCGATGATGTAGCGCTACCCAGCCGATATCTCGGAACCATTTGACCGGCTCAATCCCCTCAGGCTCTACCGCTTGAACTATCGGATAGTTATAGCGATACAACAGCTCGTCGAAGTGGAAATCCCACCAACCATAGTTATAAAACATTTTATCCGCTTCCGGGTTCCGATCCTTGAGCTGTTCATAATACCATTGATACCAACCGTTGCCGGTCACCCCCGCATACTGGCGCATGTTATAGCCCGCTTTCTTGATGAAGCCGTCCCCCAGCGAAGAATTATCACCGAATGAAGCACGGGTCGATGTGACGGGGCTGTAGCAGTATAGCGGAAAATCTCCCGTACGCTGAAAAAAGGGCCGCCGGAATACGTCCAGCCCGGTAAAGTTTCTCAGCAAATCGAGCGCTTCAGTCAGATAAGCCATGCCTGTAGTCCAATAATGCGGGCCTTCGGCCCAACCGCCATCTTTTCCTCCCCAAGGAGAGAACAGCGTATAGTAATACTCTACCGTATAATCGAGCCACTTCCTCACCTCGGGCTCATCATCCAATAAAGCGATGCAGCAAGGAATCAGCACCGACGAAAGAGAGCGGACAGCGTGGCTGTCATAAGGCACATGATGGATTTTGGAGCGTTCTATCACATGTACAGCAACCTGACGGGCGCGGCGCAGGAGTTGATTCCGCACAAGTCCCCGCTCATCCTCCGACAGCTCTTCAAAGAGCCAGTCATACCCCCAGGCAAGCGCACCGGCGATGCGGAAGGCAGCCTCATCGTTATAATCGCGGCTGGTTGGGCCATCGGGATCCCAAGAAGCGGCATGCAGCAGCCAGCGTTTAGCCTGATCAAATAGTTCTTCGTCCTTCAGCACGACAGCAGCAATACTCAAATGCCGAATCGCATACAGAACCTCCTGGCAATCTAGATAGCTCTGACGCCACAGCGCAGCCGTCCGCTGATTGCCCGGATATGGCTTCGGCTCCGCGATTAAATCCCGGCTGACCCAGGGCAACACGGACCGTTCGTAAAACTCAGACCAGCCAGCGTCCGCTGCGTTATGCTCTATCCTTTCACGAAAAGCTTCCAGCTGATGAGCCTGAAGCCATAACCTAGGATGTGCAGTCTGAGCCTGTACATATCGGTCGACCCGTGAAGCCAGAGGGGTCTCCGGCAGCCCGACAGGAACCATAAACCTCCGTACCTGGCTCCAGTCAGACCGCTCGCCCGTGCTCTCTATCAGCGCATAACGCCAATAATAATTCCCCGGCGATAGCGCTGCATCAGGGGTGAAAAAATTATAGGAAACCGGTCCATACGAGCGAGTGTGCTCCTGGCTAAAATCCGGAGCCGCGGAAATCTCCAGCATATATCTATCCTCTTCCAGCTTGGCGGGAATCCAGGTGAACCGCGGCGGATTCTCATAGATTTCCGTCTCTTCGTCGGGCTGGTATTGAACCGTCAAATCTCCACTTAAAGGCTGGTACAACGCATTCGTGGTGCTCATCAGAAAGCATGCCTCCATCCTCTTATTATTGATATATGTTGAACTGCTGGCAGAGCGAAAATAGGCAAGCGGGTACAATCTTCAAAAGAAGAACCACTTTGGAGATTGATCCCAGGTGAAGTGATTCAGAAGAAGCAGCAAGCTTGCTGTAAGAAAGCTGCTTCGAAGCGAAGCGGGCTTCGCCTTTGTGAACGGATTTCTGCCTTATTGGATGCAAATACTTCATAAAGAAAATCTGTAACAGACAGCGATCGCGAGAACATTTCACCTGGCTGCCTTCATCCGTACAAATGAGTTCAACAGCTAGCGCATAAATAATCCACCATTAACCTCGATCGTCTCTCCTGTCAGATAATCGGATAGGGATGAAGCCAGATACAAGGCTGCATTCGCCACATCCTGAGGCGCTCCTTCCCGGCCAAGCGGAATTTTCGCCACGGTTGCCTCTCTCCCCTGATCGGAGGTATGCGTAGCATGAAACGCCGTCCGTCCGATAAATCCCGGCGAGATACAATTCACTTGAATGCCGTGCGGAGCAAGCTCTTTAGCCAGGCCTTTGGCATAAGCCATGACCGCAGCTTTACTCGCTGCATAGATCGAGGCTCCGGGACCACCCCCGTCATGCGCTGCTACCGAGGTCAAATGAATGATTTTCCCTGCGCCCTTGGCCTGCATCCCTGAAATCACAAGCTTGCTCATGAACACGCAGGACTTGAAATTCACATCCATGACGCGGCTATAATGCTCCTCGGTCATCTCGCCATTTAATATGCGCTTGATCAAATCTCCGGCATTGTTTACTAGAATATCTACCGTTCCGCCAAGCCGCTCCTGTGCCTCATGAACCAAAGAGGTCATATCCTCTAGCTTTGTCAAATCGGCATAACATGCCACCGCGCGGCCGCCGGCCTGAATAATGCTCGCGGCTGCGGCCTCGGCCTCCTCTTTGCCCTTGCGATAATGCACAGCAACAGCCGCTCCCGACGCGGCCAGCGTCTCAGCTATCTGCCGTCCGATTCCGGCACTTGCGCCGGTGACCAAAGCGATTTTCCCTTGCAACTGAATCATCATCCCGTACCCTCCTCATATCTGCAGACGATGCTGCCATCCGATGGCAGCGACATTATAATCTTCGTTCCCTGACCTATGAGACTATCGATTGATAAGCCATACGTCTCCCCATATACCATCTGAATCCGGCGATGCACATTCATCAGCCCCAGTCCGCCTTGATGATACGTCGTCTGCGAATCAGCTTCGGCCAACTGGTTCAAGCGCAGCTTCTCCCTGACCGCATGCAGCTGATCCACGGATATCCCTACCCCGTTATCAGCTACGGCCAGGATGAAGCGATCTCCTTCCGTATATCCGCGAATCCCGATGAAGTGATGTTTTTGAATTCCGTTCGGGAAAGCGTGCTGAAACACATTTTCGATCAACGGCTGTAAGGTGAGGCGCACCATTTTATGAAGCAGCAGATGGGGCGGTATATCTACCTCCAGCTCAAATTGCCTCTGCGTGCGATACTGTAAAATTTTCATATAATTCAGCACATGCTTCAGCTCATCAACGACCGTGATCTCCGTCAGACTCGTCTGAATGGCATAACGCAGCATCGACGCCATGGCCTCGACCATCTCCATAATCTCCTCGGAGTCCTGTACTACCGCATAGCATTTAATCGTTTCCAGCGTGTTGTAGAGAAAATGGGGATTAATTTGCAGCTGCAGCGCCTGGAATTCCGCCTTATGCTGCTCCAAGGCGATCCGCTGCACGCTCAGCTCAGCTTTCTGGGATTTCAGCTCGGCTTCATAGACCTGCTCGATCATATCCGACAGCCGGGTCAGCATTTTGTTATAGTTGTGAATCAAATAACCGAATTCATCCTCACGATCGCCTGGATCGATCGTTTGCCATTCCCCCTTTTCCATCAGACGCATATTTCGTACCAGCTTCCTCAGCGGCTGCACCAGCGACTTGCCAAATCGACCGGCGATCCAAAGCGCAACGAGCAGGGTGACCGCCCCGGCAATAACGGTCGTATAGCGAATATTCATAATCGGCTGGCGCAGTTCGCTGACCGGTACGGATATGACCATACGCCAATCGGCGGCCTGCAGCTGCTGCGAGACGTACATCCGATTCTGTCCGCCAATCCGCTCGGTAAAGGTATCCTCTCCCGCCAACAGTCTTTGTTTAATCACTTCGTCCATATATTCATCGGCCTCTACCTGATGTGGTTTGTCAACGAAGTTCCCCTTCGCATCAATAATGAAGGAATAACCTTGCTCCCCCAGATCCATCTGGCCCCACAGCTTGGAGATCTCCCGCGTATTCAGCTTCATGCCGAGGATTCCCCTCGGCTTATGCGATACGATGCCGCGTACCCGCCGCACAAAGGTAATATACTGCTCATCCTCCGGGGCAACTGACGCCGAATTAATAAGCGCTCCCATGCCATTTTCCGGGAGACTTTGTTCTATCAACTCATAATAGGATATATAATCCTTCACTTCGCTCTGGATCATATCTTTGGTTGTGATCGCTTTGCCATCCTGATTAATGATATAGATCAGCTCGATCTGCGGGTACACTATAAAAGCCGAATCGAAAACTTCGCTCTGGATTTTCTGCGACAGCTCGTAATATTGATAGCCATCGTCCGGGTCCATCTCCATGAACTTCAGGACATCGCTGCTCGATAGAATCGTCTTGCTGGCATTATCAAACGTCTGCAAATATAGGTCCGTGTGATAGGCCGCATGAGTGATCATTTGTGACAGATACCGTTCGAGCTGACGATCCAGAAGCTTGGAGGATTGGAAATAGGTAATGGTGCCGACCACCGATAAAGAGACAACGATCAGAATCATGAAATAACCGAAAATACGGTTGGATATGCTTCTGCGAAAAAAACGCGGCATCAGATTCCCAGCTTCTGACGATATTCCGAAGGTGAGATGCCTTCGTATTTTTTGAAGGTCTTGGTGAAGTTGGAGTGATCGGCATACCCAACCGCATAGGAAATATCCGTAATTCGATACCGCTCTTCGCCCAGCATTCGCTTGGCATGCTCCATTCGCCGTTTTGTCCGGTACTGTACGAAGGTCTCGCCGGTCATCTGTTTGAACATGACGCTGAAATAATTCGGATGAAGCCCAAGCAGCTCGGCAGCCTCCTCCAGGGATATTTCACTGCCCAGATTTTGCTCGATGTATTTCTTCACTTCTTCAATCGGGTCTTTTAGCTTCCCCTTCCGCCGTTTCTGTAAAAAGCATACGGTTTCCCGGATTCCATCGACAAAATAGCGATAGGCCGTGGGGAACAACATACCTTGCTCAGGTTTGAACGGAGGCAGCAGAATGTTTACATCCCGGGCCTTTAATTTCTTCTCCAGCAGGGCGTGGAGCTCTGCCAGCATCTTGGTCCGCTCCGCATCCGGCCATTGATAGGAGCCCATTTCCTGTTCCCGGATTCGCAGAAGCTCCTCCACTCGTTCCTGGTTCAAATAATAAACCGCTTGCTCCATCTCCTGGATCCATTCATCGGCTTTGGCAACAGACAGATACGAAGAAGCGGTCTTGGCGGCTTCCGCTCGCTGTACAAGCTTGCGCAGCGTATCCTGCAAATCTCGCTTACTGATTGGTTTAAGCAAATATTCCTTGACCCCGTAACTGATGCAGGTCTGCGCATACGTAAAATCACCGTAACCCGAGATGACCACCGTCTGAATCGGTACATTCATCTCCTCAATCTGTGCGCACAATGCCAGACCATCCATCACCGGCATCCGGATATCGGTAAACACAAAATCGGGGAGCTCCTCCTGAATCGCGGCAAGCGCCTCCTCACCGTTCGCGGCCTGGCGGATCGAAGCGATATCTATCCCGGACTGCTGCAAAAATACCGTCAACCCTTTTAGAATCATAGGTTCATCGTCCACAATCAGAATTCGGTACATGCTTAAGTAGCAGCTCCTTTCGATTTCGGATTTTGCTTAGCAGTTAGCCAGATAACCGTCTGCGAGGCGATTCACGTCTACTTTCTCGGCAGGAATACACCTTCTTTGGACTGATAACGGTCATTCGCTTCCTTAAGGACGTCATTTCCCCCTTTGGACTTCCATTCCTCAATAACTTTAGGCCAATTCTCGATCGGCTCCTGGCCGTACACCATCTTCACCATATGGGTAATGAGCAATGGCGGAGGTGTATCGGATAGCGGTGTAATATCCGGATTCTTCTTTAACGCTTCTAGCCGCGGATCGAATTCAATTCCGTCCCGGCCCTCATTAGCCAGCGTGTTGTCGAACACGCTCATCAGATTTCTGCCTTCCTCCGTCAGGCTTAATGAGCCTTTATTGTAGGTTGTATCTTGGACCATCCACAGAAATGCCTGGCGATAACGCTCTTCGTCAACGGCCTGAACATCGGTGGGCTGTTTATAATTAATTTTGTCTCCATCCATCGTGTAATCTTCCCCTTCAACTCCGAAGGTGAAGAACTGCTCGGCTTCATCGGATACCATCCAATTGAAGAACTGAATAATCTTCTCCGGATGCTCATATTTCGCGTTAATAAAGTAGGAGCGGGCCACATCGCCATAAAGATAATATCCGCCCTTGCCGTCCGGTCCGACCGGAGAAGCGATGATGGCAAGCTCGGCCTCCGGCACACTCTCCTTCAGCTGCGTCTGCCACTGGATCAGCTCATTGGCATTCATGGACCAAATGCCCGCTTTACCGGCCAGGATCGTATTCTTGAATGTCGTCGGATTAATGGTGGCGAACTCCTTATTGATCAGCCCTTCGTCAAACATCGTTTTATAAGTAGATAGCGCTTTCATCATATTGTCTGCGTCGAGGAATTTCGGCTGTATCTTGCCATCTACCTCCTCAAACTGACTCAGATACGGAAACACATCATAAGCTCCGAAAAACGTATCGGCATATTTGAAATCCTGCCGTCCCATATACGGATTTTCCACCCCCAAATCCTTGAAGGCGCGCATTACATTCAAATAATCGTCCACCGTCTCGGGTACAGGCAATCCCGTCTTGTCGAGCAGATCCTTACGGATCCATGTAGCGCGGCGGGAAGGGTTGCCCAGCCACTCCGGGATACCATAGATTTTACCTTGATAGCTCATCCGATTCCATGCTTCTTGCGGAATTTTCTTAAGCAGATTCGGACCGTACTCCTTCAGAAGATCGTCCAGCGGCATAAAAACCCCCGCCTCCACAGAGCCGGCCATTTCTTTCCCGGTCGTGCCGCCCCCACCCTGCACTACGTCCGGAATATCATTGGTGGCGAACATCTGCGCCATCTTCTGCTCATATTCCTTATGCGGCACGAGGCGGATGTCCATATCGGTATTGGTTAGCTCCTCCAGCCGTTTCACCCATTTATCCGCATTGATGTCCGGCGATTGCTCCACATACCCGAAATTAAGCGTCCGCAGCGATATTGAGAATTTCGTCACCGCTTCCCCCGATTCGCCCTGCTGCTCGGCAGTTCCCGGAGCCTGCTCCTTCGCTTCCTCTTTCCCCCCGCATCCTGCCAATAAGCTGATGGCGAACAAACAGGTTAACATNTGGTTAGCTCCTCCAGCCGTTTCACCCATTTATCCGCATTGATGTCCGGCGATTGCTCCACATACCCGAAATTAAGCGTCCGCAGCGATATTGAGAATTTCGTCACCGCTTCCCCCGATTCGCCCTGCTGCTCGGCAGTTCCCGGAGCCTGCTCCTTCGCTTCCTCTTTCCCCCCGCATCCTGCCAATAAGCTGATGGCGAACAAACAGGTTAACATCAAGCTTGCCCACTTCTTCAAACCGATCCCCTCTTTCCCGATAATTGAATTTACATTTGCGGGTAGCTTCATTTTGTAAGAAAATTGTATCCTTAAAATTCTAGCAAGCGTGAGGTTGCTACTTCATGTTTACCTGTCATTTTTTAAGATTATAGAAAATGAGAGTTTATAAAGTCCAGCACAAATCATGCTTTTACCGCTCCTATTGTAAGCCCTTTCACAAAATGCCTTTGCAAAAATGGGTAGATCATAATGATCGGCAGCGTCGCGATAATGATCGTGGCCATCTTGATTCCCTCAGGCGAGGTATGGGCCAGGTCGCTGAATTGCGAGGCTCCCGGATCAATGCTGATGTCATCCGTCTCGAACATCCGCTTCAGCTTGACCTGCAGCGGCCACCATTTGGGCTGATCAATATAGTAGAGCGCCCCCATATAAGCATTCCAATGGCTGACCGCATAGAAGATGCCAAGCGAAGCCATCACCGGCTTGGACAACGGCGTCACCATGCGGATCATGATGCCCAGCTCGCCGCAGCCGTCGATTCGTGCGGAGTCGATAATTTCCGGCGGCAGCTGCTTGAAGAAAGAATGCATGACGAAGAAGTTAAAGGCGCTGATCGCGCCGGGAAGAATTAATGCCCATGGCGTATTCATTAAATGTAGATTTTTGATTAGCAGGAAGTTCGGAATCAACGGTGCGCTGAATATCATCGTCACCAGGACCATGAGTACAATCACCCTTCGGCCCACATATTCCTGCCGCGATACCGGATAAGCCAGCGTCGCTGTGGCGATCAGATTGATCATCGTACCAACTATAGTCACGAACACCGATACTCCAAACGCCCGCCAGATTGAGGCATCATTGAATACATAATCGTAATTGATCAGGGTGAACTCTATTGGCCAGAAGCTGACCTTCCCCTCGGTAATGGCGCTGGATGAGCTGAACGACTGGGCGAGGACATTCAGAAACGGCAGAAACATCATCAGCCCGATCAGGGTCAAGAACAGGATATTCAATATATTGAATAGTTTATAGCTTGTTGACAATTTCGGATGCATTCTGTTCTCCCTCCCTATCAATACAGGCTCTCGCCCGTCGTTTTCCGGCTGAAGAAGTTCCCGGTCATTACCAGCGTCAGTCCCACAAGCGACTTGAAAATGCCCACTGCTGTCGTATAGCTATACTGCTGCGATAGAAGCCCCGCCCGGTAAATATAAGTATCCAGAATTTCCCCACTTTCGGTATTCAGCGCATTCAGGAACACCCATACCCGTTCAAACCCGAAGTCGAGAAATTTCCCGATATGAAGCAAAAATAAAATCATGATTGTCGGCAGCAGTGCTGGCAGGGTAATTCTTAGCGTTTGCTTCCAGCGGTTGGCCCCGTCGATCTGCGCTGCTTCATACAGTTCCGGATTGATCCCCGCCAAGGCTGCTAAATATAGAATGGTGCCATAGCCGGTATCGCGCCAAACTCCGGATCCGATAAGGACGCCGCGGATATATTTATTGTCTCCGAGAAAATATAGAGGATCGAGACCAAACCAGCCCAGCAGCTGATTTAAAATTCCCGTTGCCGGCGATAAAATCGCTACTGACATACCGGCGATGACTACCCAAGAGAGAAAATGCGGCATATATACCACGGTTTGTACCACTCGTTTGAACATCACCAGCCGCAGTTCATTAAGCAGGAGCGCCAAAATAATCGGTGCGGGAAAAGCAAAAACGAGATCATATAACCCGATCAGCACCGTATTTTTTAAAATCCGCAAAAAATCATAATGCCTGAACATTTCGGCAAAATGAGCAAACCCCACCCACTCGCTGCCGCCGAAGCCTTTGAAAATGTTATATTCCTGGAATGCAATGATTGAGCCGCCCAGCGGAATATATTTGAAGATCAGAAAATAAAGGATGCTGGGAATGGAAATCAGATAAAGCGCCTTATACTTCCATATCAAGCGCCATGTGCTGCCTTCCTTGCCTGGTCTGGGCGCCATGCCCGCGGGCAATCTTGCCGCTGTGTCCATTTTGTTATGCATCACTAGTCTTCTTTGCCTCCTTTCTGGCTTTCCTTAATAGTACTGCCGAGAAGGGCGACACTGCATGGTGTCATATGCTGTGGTCTGGTGATTTTTTAAGGTGTTTTTTTGCACGCCCAATCGTTGTTCATAGCATGTGGTCAACCGACGCCGTCATGCTGCGAAGCACCGCGCGCTGGGAGCTGCGCGCGGTGCGGAAAGAAAAACGCCGCAGGACCGATTGGCCCTGCAGCGCAGAGAGGTTGATCATTGGTGGATCATTGGTGAATCATTGGCAAATCCAGCCGAAACACGACTCTAACGAAACACCATATCTCTATTCTCCCTAAATGGAGCCGATAAAAAATTTAACGAAACTGGGGATCGTTATTTAGGTCAAATTGGGGGTTTGAGACGGGATTTCTCTTAAATAACGCTCTGTAGTTTCGTTAGATCTAGATTGCTGCTGTTTTGAGGGAAATAGCGTTCTGTAGTTTCGTTAGATTCATATTGTCGCTGGTTTTGACGGAATAACATTCTGCATGGCGATCTGCGGTTATGGTAATTTCAAATTGCTGCTGTTACTAACGAGATAGCGTTCTGTAGTTTCGTTAGATCTAGATTGCTGCTGTTTTGAGGGAAGTAGCGTTCTGTAGTTTCGTTAGAATCCATTACCGCTGGTTTTCATTCTGCACAGCAATCTACGGCTATGTTAACGTTACTGACGGAAAAACGCTGCAAGACCGATTGGCCTTGTAGCGCAGAGAGGTTGATCATTGATGGATCACTGGTGAATCATTGGTGAATCATTGGCAAATCCAGCCGAAACACTACTCTAACGAAACACTATATCGCTATTTCCCCTAAATTGGGCCCCAAAAAATTTTAACGAAACTGGGGATCGTTATTTAGGTCAAATTGGGGGTTTGAGACGGGATTTCTCTTAAATAACAATCTGTAGTTTCGTTAGATCTAGATTGCTGCTGTTTTGAGGGAAATAGCGTTCTGTAGTTTCGTTAGAATCCATTGCCGCTGTTTTGACGGAATAACATTCTGCATGGCGATCTGCGGTTATGGTAATTTCAAATTGTTGCTGTTACTGACGAAATAGCGTTCTGTAGTTTCGTCAGATTCAATTGACACTGGTTTTGACGGAATAACATTCTGCGTGGCGATCTGAGGTTATAGTAAATTCAGGCTTCTGCTGTTACTGACGAGATAGCGTTCTGTAGTTTTCGTTAGATTCAAATTGCCACTGGTTTTGGCGAAAAACATTCTGCACAGCGATCCGAGATTATGATAAATTCAAGTTCATACTGTTACTGACGAGATAGCGTTCTGTAGTTTCGTCAGATTCAATGGCCGCTGTTAACGGACCGAGCAACAATCCGCATTTCCGTTAAACATTGAATGACCAGGCTGATTCCTCTTGAAGCAGGCTTTATTCAGAGCGATTCATCCTCTTTGAACCCCGGTTAACCGGATACCTCGCCTATCTCCTGCCGCTGGACGGACTGAAGCTCTACTGGCCACAAAACCCGCCGCATAGCCAAACTTATAATGCCGATGAGGAGGATCACCAGCCCTAACCAGAAAAACACACTGCTGACTCCCATGTTGCGAATCAATAAACCGCCGATTAAAGGCGCACCGATCATCAGTGTGCTGGTGGACATGTTTTGAATGCCAAAAATCCGGCCGGTCTTGCCCTCAGGTGTTTCCTTCTGCAGCAGATAATTATAAGTTACGATACAAAGCCCGTTGCCGATACCAATTACAAAACCCAGTATAATACTCCATATCTCCTGCGAGCCTGCGGTCAGCAGTCCCATGCTTCCAAGGGCACCCCCGATCAGTGCAGCCCCTCCTCCGATGCCAAGCCCATAGCTCACTTTGCCAAGTCGGTTCAGCAGTAAAATGGTAATAAACGCTCCAACTCCGGTAGCTGCCAGCACCCAGCCCAGCAGGGATTCGTTATAGGGAGCAATCTCCCGGTACAATGTTGGAAATTGAAAATCAACCATCAGAATGATCAGCATGATAAGCAGATTCACAATAAAGCTGCTATAAAGAGCCCGGGTCTTAACGATCGCCGCCCAACCCTGCTTCCATAATGAGATAAATCCTGGCTTATCCCCTTCATTAGACCCTGTTTTTTCAGCTTTCTCGTACTTCTCGGCCTGATCGTTTTGGTCGATATGCCGCAATGTGAACAGCAGCATACAAGAGACTAAGCGCGTCACAGCATTCACCAGAATGCATAATTGCGGTGAGATCACCGTCAAGGCTACCGCCCCAAGAAGCGGGCCGATAATTTTGGAGAATTGATTGACAAGCCCATTGTACGAAGTCGCCTTGAGCAGTTGATCCTCTCTGACAACCTGTCGCGTTAACGCCTGATGCGCAGGAACACGGAACACTCCCATGGTGGCCCGAAGTGCAAGCAAAGGCAGCAGCCAGTACATACCGGGGGCAAAGAGCAGCGATATGGTAAGCAGCGCCTCGGCTGCATCGGCCAGCATCATGAGATTAACCTTCTTCCACCGGTCAGCGATGACGCCGGCAAATGAACCGAACAGAATTCCAGGAAGCGCGAGCATTACCGGGATCAGAGCGATCATGAGCGGATCAGCGCGCCAGCGGAATGCGACCAGAATCTCAATGGCAAAGGCATCAAACCAGTCGCCAAAGGATGAAATAGCATAAGCCGAGTACATTTTTGTAAAGATGCGATTGCGCCAGACAGAGGCCTGCGAGCCGATTGAGACAGATGTTGCTGTAGACATGTATAATTCCTCCGCTATCAAGATTTAAATCCACTCTAACGGAGAAATATCAGAGGAATATCAGACAGCATCCAATATCCGTTCGATCATCTGCTCGATGGGTCGCTTATGTACTGTGAGTTTATAGGTCCTTCCCAATTCATCATATCGGGCTTGGAATACCTTAAGCAGTTTGGCATCCGTATATGTCGTCTGTAAAAAATGATGCATGCCTACGACCACCCCGATAAGCAACGGGATATTATGCGCGGTCTCAGCCGCTTTCAGACCGTACTCCAAGGCGGCTACGGCCTCTTGGCGCCGATCCTGAAGGAGCAGCAATCTGCCTTTCAAGCTGTAGTAAGCTCCGATTTCCCGCAAATAAGGGGTCTGCACCAGCATTTCTTCAATCTGCGATGAGCAGCGTTCCGCCTCGGCGATACGGCCTGCGTGCAAATGAATTTGCATCTCCGATGTTGCAATATGAATTTTGAAAATATCCAGTTCGCCATTTTCTTCTTCTACAGCGCGATATGCCTCCTGCACACGCCGCAGATCCTCTTCGACCCGTCCGTTTCTGGCATATAGGCCAAGAATATTTAGTATTTTTAGCTCCCGATGCATTTCAAATGGCAATATCTCTAAATCAATGGTCCGTTCATAATAATCCAAGCATTTTTCCGGTTCGAGGTAAAAAACACAATAAAAATTCAACAGCCAATATAGTTTTCCACAGTCTTCAACGTCGCTCGCCAGGAACCAGTCCAGATCTGCCCGTACAAACTTCAGGAACATTTGGTGCATGGGATCGATACTCACGCCAAGCATTTCCTGCTGATTGACAAGGGCCTGCATCGATTGGCTCTGCCCCAGTCTGAGATAAGTGTCGAGCAGTTGTCCAATCTGCTGCTTAACTCCGTTATCTGTCAAGGAGGGGACTGCAAGTCCCGACGATTCTTCAAGCGTAAGCCGGTATCCCAGCCCTCGAACCGTATGGATCTGCACCTTTCCACTCCATGCCTTCAGTTTTTTACGGAGCCGGTATACATGATCATCCACGGTGCGTTCCCCCGGATATTCCATCGGCCACACCTGATCGAGCAGCTGTTCCCGGCTGAAGAGCTGACCGCGATTCCGGTACAGAAACTGCAGCAGCGCATACTCTTTTGCCAGTAGATGAATGTTCTCCACTTGAAAGCTGACGGAATAATCACGAGGGTCAAATTCAAGCGCGGCCATCCAGCTCCTCCTCCTTTCTTTCTCAGTACAAGATCGTCTCATATTCTTCTTATTCCTATTAAAGCACGTTTAAGAAACGTCCCTCAACCTACAGTGCGAATTTATAGCCTCCTGCAAAGACAAAAAAACCGCTCGTACCTCAAGCACGAGCGGCGTTCCATCCATTCAGATCATATTGCTTTATTCCGGTTTATTATCTACATTCGGATCAGGTGTGTATCCGCTCTGATAACCGTCATACTTCAGATCAGTCATCATTCCCGCCGAAGCATGGTGCAGATCATGACAGTGGAACATCCAGTCCCCTGGGTTATCCGCCTCAAAGGCAACTACATATTTCTCGCCCGGCTTCACATTTAAAGTATCCTTGATCACGGGAGCTCCTTCAAGCGGCTGCCCATTTTTGCTAAGCACTTGAAAGAAGTGGCCATGCAAATGCATCGGATGATCGTCTTTTGAGGATTGGTTGATAAAAGTGACCTTGACCTTCTCCCCTCTATCGACCCGGATCGGGTCAGTATCAGGAAATACTTTGCCATTAATGGTATAGACCATCTCGCCATCCTTCATCTCCGTATTTAACTTCAGCAAAACCTCCTGATCAAAGGATTGATCCAGAGAGAAGCGAGTCTCCGCTTGTTTACCGTACTTAAGCAGATCGAATTGAGGCAATTCCTCTGAGGCATTAGAGGCGTCTGTCTGCTTATTCTCCGCGCCCTCATAAGCGATGACCGCTCTCATATTCAACATTCGAGCTTCATTACCGTGCTCCTCCAGCAGCCAGTTCCCCGGATTGTTCGCAGTAAATTCAAGGTCATATCTCTCACCCGGAGCAATTGCAATTCCTTGATCGGTAATCACCGCTGGGCTGTTCACAGGTTGTCCATCAGAGGCGACAATCTTAAACTCATGGCCGTGCAGATGCATCGTATGTGTCAGATAACCGGCATTGATCAAGCGAATTCGAACCCTCTCGCCCTGTTTGACTGTCAGTTTATCAATCGCGTCACCTGTCTTGCCGTTGATGGTATAGAGATCATACATGCTCATGTTATGCCCCATTCCACGCATGTCCCCCATATCCATTTGACTGTGATCCATGCCTTCCATATCGCCCATATCCATGCTTCCATGATCCATGCCTTCCATCCCGCCGTTATTCGCGTGGTTTGCATGTTGGCTACCCGACTCTATGCCGTCAGCGCCCATCCACTCATCCAGTACAAGTGTATAGTCACGGTCGTAAGCTTCGTCTGGCCCCTCCACAATGAACGAGCCGTAGAGTCCTCGATCCAATTGATTAACGCTGTCCTGATGGGAGTGGTACCAATACGTGCCCGGGATCGTGGCCTTGAACTCATAGGTAAAGGTTTTGCCCGGTACAACTGCATCCTGTGTGACCCCAGGGATTCCATCCATTCCATTCGGTACAGGATAACCGTGCCAATGAATAGAGACGGGCTCCTCGAGTTCATTCTGCAGCTTAATCTTGACGTTGTCACCGACCTTCACACGGATTTGTGGACCCGGCACAGAATTGTTAAACGTCCATACCGGCAGAGTTTTGTCTGCGGACACCTGCAGATGGCTGGCTTTTGCTGTAATCGTGTACTCCTTGCCGCCGACAACCGGCGTTGCCCTAGTTAAAGTTGACAGACTGGCCACAGGCTGGCTGGCAGTTTCCGTAGCCTCAAACTTGGCACAGCCCACCGCCACGATGCTGATCGCTCCAATCGCCAACCCGATTTTCAATTTATTTTTCATCCTTCCAATCCTCCACTCTGGATATCCTGATAAATGTTACTTTACCCAGAAAATGTGTGGAAATAATGGAGGAAGTTTAACTTTTAATTGTTTATTTTAAATAATTTCAATTTACAATCATTACTCGTGCACCGTCATAATAAGTCCGCCCTCATTATCGCCGGAGAGCTCATACTGCTTACTCCCTGGAAGTTCAACCGTCTTGTTATGGGACTCCGGATAGTAGGTTATCGTATACTTTTTGCCATCGACCTCGGCGGAGATCCTTCCTTCCTCCTGCAAGAAGCTGATATACTCCTCCAATACAAGGCCCTTTTCATACATAATAGCGCTATGAGGCAGGCCAACATAACGAATATGCCACGGCTCATATTCGATACCGGTAATATCGATCTTGTCCTTCGGATAACGCAAAATGAATCCGTATTTCCAAGCGTTCTTCTCAATCCATCGTCCCTCAGCGGCCTCGGACATCTTCGATTGAGTCGATCCAACATCCAGTGATAATCCTAAATTATGCTCACTATTCCCCGCGGGCAAGGCAAACTCCGAACCCATTTCTTCATATAATACGTCCTGCTGCTCGAAATCGCGATAGCCACTGCTGATCAGAAAATGGTTAACTCCATCCTTAGACGCAGCCGCGACCATATCCACAAACCTCTTTGCCACTTCTTCGGACAGACGAATGTTGCGATCATACACCCCGAAACCCTGCATCAAGTCAGGGGAATCGAATAAATTAACAATATCTGTTCTGACACTTTCCTTTCGGACTGCAAATTGCCTATTAACCAGAAGCAGATTTCCTTGATATATTTGGCTTCTTTCAACTTGTATTTGACTCGTGGTCTGAGACACAAGATGCTGGGACGAATCAGAATTATACGTTTGTCTAAGACTTTGGATCTTCACATTATCTTTCAAGACCGGCTCTATTTTAATGAGTAGATAGCATAACCCTAGCATGAATAGTACAACAAATACCCTCTTCTTCATTCTCTGGCTTCCTCCTTGAAATCTGCTTGCCCATTAAGAATAGAAGGAACTTATAAAATAAAGATTAGGGTATTCTTAAAATATTTCTTAAATTTTCCGCATATCCGAAGTTATTCAATCGCTTTACTTTCTAGCGGCAAGCGCACCTCAAACACGGTTCTAGTCAAGCTGCTTTCCGCAGTAATCGTTCCCTGATGCTGGTCCACGATATTTCTGGCGATAAATAAGCCAAGTCCTTTGCTGTCCTCTTGGTGCGAGCGGGCTTTATCTCCATTAAAGAACATATCAAAGAGATGCGGCATATCTTCAGCAGGGATTATATCCCCGTAATTTACAATTTGGACGATAATCGTATCTTCGCTCTCTATATAACCGTTAATATCTACGTACTGGCCGTCCGTTCCGTATCGGCTTGCATTGGTCAGGAGATTCTCAAATACGCGAGCCAGCAAATCTCCATCCCCAATCATAGCAAGCGGTGTAGCAATATTTAGCCGGACCGTTAAATCATTCTTCTCAAAGACGGGATACAATTCCTCACTTAGCTGAATCAGCAGTTCATTAATATTGATCGGCGTCTTCTTAAGCCTCAGCATCCCGTAGTTCATCCGCGTGATTTCGAACAGCTCGTCAATCAGCTTCTCCAGACGTTGGGATTTGGTGAAAGCAATCATTAAGTAATGCCTGACCTGCTCCTGTGTTAACTGCTCTTCCTTCAAGATTAAATCGAGATATCCCAGGACCGATGTGAGCGGTGTACGCAAATCATGCGCCAGGTTGACGACCAGCTGATCCTTGCTGCTCTCCGTGAAATCCCCTCTTTCAACGGCTTGTCTAAGCTGCTCACTGGCTAAATTAATGTCCTCCGCAATAGCTCCTAATTCATCTTGGGTTGAAATCTGGACGCGCTGTTTGAAATCGCCACGGGCAAGATGATTGATCCCCTCGGAAATTTGTCTGAAGTAGATCGAATATGGTCTTGAGAGCAAATAAAAAAATAGAATGGAAAGCGGTATAAAAAGGATCAGGAAAAAGTTGACATCACCGATGCTCCGGATCCATTTACGATAATAGGCCATGGAATCCTCAAGCCGTACGTTATTGCGATAATAAATTTGCAGAATCTTATAGATGGTATAGGTGATGGCTCCAGACAACCCCATGCTGGCCGCAAACAACATCAGCATCTTAGAACGGAAACTGCGTTTGATTCTAGCCATTGAATGAATACCCTACCCCCCATACCGTTTTGATCCACTTGTCTTTTTGCTTATCTTCCATCAGCTTCTTCCGCAGGGTACGAATATGAACCATAACTGTATTACTGCCCTCAAAATAGGCCTCGCCCCATACCTGTTCAAAAATATTTTCCACGCTGAATACCTTTTTCGGGTGACTGGCCAGTAAATACAAAATATCAAATTCCTTCGGTGTGACGACGATATCCTCGCCATATAGGGTTATAGTTCGGCGGTCGACAGAGATCACTAGCCCACCGAATTCAAGCACGGCAGATTGCTCTACCCGGGGCTGGTTCAGCTTCGTGTATCTGCGCAGCTGCGCGTTAGCACGGGCCACCAATTCGATTGGTGTAAACGGCTTCGTCATATAATCATCGGCTCCGATCACCAGACCGTGCACCTTATCGAAATCGGATGTCTTCGCACTTAAAAAGATGATCGGCATGTTGTATTGTTCGCGTACCTGGCGCGTTACCTCATAGCCGTCCAGCTTCGGCATCATGATATCCAATATGAGCAGATCGATCGGCTGCGACTGAATGACCTGCATCGCTTCCAGTCCATTATAGGCTGTGATGACATGGTAGCCTTCCTTCTCCAGATGAATCGAGATCAGATCGGCAATCTCTACCTCGTCATCGGCCACCAGAATCGATATACGTTCCACTATTCCACTCCCTCATCAATTTACATCTCCTACTATTCTCTATGATTTCTCCGGCTTATTCAAGATTAAGGGCTGGCAAGGTCCATTTACATGGCGCATTATACGCGGACACGCAGATGCCTTCTTCCATATCTGAAAATAATCGCTTTTGGAAGCGAACATCCAAAGGACGGTGAATATGATGTAGCAATAGCGCCTATTTACAACACCGCAAAGGTGGAGAAGAAATGAATTGGATAATCGCAGTCCTATGTATCGCTCTGGGGGCCATGTCCGCTCTCTTTCCGGGCTCGGCCTGGTATCTGTCTTACGGATGGAGGTATAGAGATCATGCTCCCAGCCAAGCTGCACTTGTAACTCAGCGCATTGGCGGCATTTTGCTGTCTTTGATCGGCCTTGCCATGATCGCAGTCAGCTGCTCCTCCTAACCTGTCCGCCTCCTATATCATTTTGGCATTCTCAGCTGTATTGGGTTAAACTGACAATAAGATGAAAATATAGGAGGCGCGATCATGAGCATATACGATTATGAGGTACGAACCATTTCCGGCGAAATCACAACCCTGGAGCCTTATCGGGGAAAGGTGCTGTTGATCGTCAATACGGCAAGCGGCTGCGGCCTGACCCCCCATTATCAGGGGCTGCAGGAGCTATACACGGAATACGCGGAAAGAGGCTTTGCTGTTCTGGGATTTCCCTGCAATCAATTTGCTGGACAAGAACCCGGTACAGAAGAAGAAATTAAATCTTTCTGCGAGACTAATTATCAGGTGACCTTCCCGTTATTCAGCAAGATTGATGTAAAAGGCGAGCATGCGCATCCCCTCTATCAATACCTTGTGGAGCATACACCCGAGCCTTACCGTACTGGAGACATCGAATGGAATTTCGTAAAATTTTTGATCGACCGCAGCGGCAATATAATGAAGCAGTACAGCGCCCGCACCGAGCCTGAGGCGATCCGATCTGATATTGAGCAACTGCTGGAGCAATAAGCTGAGCTTCCCCCTTGATCTTCCCGCTGCATAGGATTATAATAAATAATGCTGAATGCGGGTGTAGTTCAATGGTAGAATGCCAGCTTCCCAAGCTTGAGGCGAGGGTTCGATTCCCTTCACCCGCTCCATATTTATACAAGGTTAGGCCTCTGGATGATCCAGGGGCCTTTTGGTTGTTTTTACAATAATATCCTAATAAAAAGGTTGAAGTAAGTAACGGACCGATGTACAATAGGTAGCATGCTTTCTAAGCATACTATCCCACAGAAAGGCTTTGATGATGTGAATAAGTTGATTGAGCGGCTTCCAGAGAAATGGAGAGGCTGGCTGCCTTTGTTGCTCATGCTGATTTTTCCAGTGCTTGGCGCTCTGTACAAACTTGTAAATCGCCCGAAAGCGCAGGTCTACTACCTTGGCACCTCATTTGATCAGGCGACTCCATTCGTTAAGTATTTTGCGCTTCCTTATGGAATCTGGATATTTTTTATCTATGTATGTATTGTTTATTTCTTCTTCAAAGACCGTAAGTCGTATTACCGCTCCTTGCTGCTGTACACGATCTCGGCCTTATCATGTTACGTCATTTACTTAATGTTTCAGACTACGGTGCCCCGGCCAACCATCACCGGAAATGACCCGTTCAGTCTAATTGTAAAATATATCTATAATCGTGATTTGCCGTTTAACTGCTTTCCAAGCATTCATTGCTTCTCCAGTTATATGGTGATGCGGTTGATCTGGACCAGTCCGGCTCGCAACCGTGTAAATACGCTTCTTATCAGCGGCATGTCCTTGATCATTATCGCTTCTACCCTGCTTATCAAGCAGCATGTCCTTGCCGATGCGATCGCAGGTATCGCCCTTGTTGAATTTTATATTCTGGTATTGTTCCGGCTCCCCAGCTTATATCGCAGTCGTTCTTCCAAAGGACAGGTGCATCAGCGCGGGATCAATGCCTAATTGTCAGATACAGAAAAAGCTCTCCGCTATTGGGAGAGCTTTTTGATTCTTTGTATGATTTTAAATAAAATAACCTGCGACAGCTCCAACGACTCCGCCATGATCCCCCAAAGATGCCGCAACAACTTCAATCTCCTCTGCTCTCTCCCTGAACACGGGGAGCAATTGCAGCGATAGCTGATCACGGACGGGCTTCAGCAAGAAGTCTCCTTGACCGGTAATGGCCCCTCCAATGACGATTCCTTCCGGATTAAAGATATGGACCATATTGGCTAGCCCTGCCGCAATATAACGCGTATACTGCTCAAGAACGTGCATGGCTGCTTCGCTCCCGCTCTGCGCCAAGGCGAATACCCTTTCCGGCTTATGGATCTCCGCAATTTCCGGCCCGGCCTCCTTCACCAATCTCATCAAGCCTGTTGCAGAAGCATATTGCTCCCAGCAGCCCGTTCTGCCACAATTACACGGATAGCCATCAATGCTAATAACATGATGTCCTATCTCTCCGGCAAACCCGTCGCGCCCCGGATATGGCCGATGATCGATAATCAGACAGCCTCCTATACCTGTACCCAAGGTAATGCAGATGAAATCCTTCCAGCCTCTCCCCGATCCTACCCATGCTTCCCCGAAAGCCATCGCGTTCGCATCATTATCGACCATTACGGACAAGCCGGATAGAGATTGCAGCCGATTGCCAAGCTCCATTCCGGACCATCCCGGCAAATTGGCTGTGGCCCCCATAACGACGCCTGTACGCCTATTAACTTGTCCCGCTGTGCCAATGCCAACACCCGCTACCTTCCAACCCCTGCTGTCGGAATAAAGCGCCATTTCTTTCGTAATTTCAGCAATTCGGCTTAATAATGCCTCTCCGCCTTCATGCGCCTTCGTCGGAAGGCTTAAGTGATGGAGAACCTCTCCCCGGGCATTTACAATTCCTGATTTAATGTTCGTACCGCCAATATCCAAACCGATGGCCACTTCTTCTGTATGCCGCATTCGTTCAGCCTCCATCTCTATCGGTTCATCATACAATGTTGAATGGTGCAAACCCCGCTGTGCATAATATATCAATGGTTTAAATTAATAAGACCTATTATTATCGTATAGCATCGGTGAATTTCTTTGTAATTAATTGTGGTCTGGTAATAGCGCCACCAATGACTACGGCGTAAGCCCCTGCTTGGATACACTGTGATGCCTGCCCAGGAGTATAAATCTTTCCCTCAGCTAACACAGGAATGCCGACTTTCCGGCTGAGATCTGCAACCAACTGAATATCCGGTTCTTCACCCTGCGGGCTATAGTCCGTATAACCAGACAAAGTGGTGGAGATGAGATCGAACCCTAATTTTTCCGCCTCTTCCCCTTCGGCAACGGTGGATACATCTGCCATTAATAAAACCTGATGTTTCTCCCTGATCTTTTCCACGATCTCCGCTAGATTCATACCTCCTGGTCTGGGGCGCAAGGTTGCATCCATAGCTACAATATCTGCTCCGGCCGCGATCACACCTTCGATCTCTTGCAACGTAGGGGTTATGTAAACGTCAGAACCGCTGTAATCTTGCTTCCATAGGCCGATCAGAGGTAAATGACTCACCTGCTTGATGGCCCTGATATCCTGTGGCGTGTTCGCTCTAATTCCTACCGCGTTGCCCATTTCTGCCGCTATAGCAAAACGTGCCATATAGTCGCTACCATAGAAAGGCTCGCCCTCAAGGGCCTGACAGGACACAATAAGCCCCCCCTTAAGAGATTGAATGATGGAATGCAGCATAGTACAACTCTCCTTATACCGATTTTTTCTTTATCTTGGATTGGATTTCAATACTTCTTTAATTTTAGGATATAATCTCCTTTTATAAAATAAATAAAGGTTATTTTCTTCAATTATAGTTGTGTACCTCAGCTTTGTAAACACCTATTCACTGATTCGACTTCCTCATAAATACAAAAAAACCTTGATTTAGGTAAAGAGCGCCGAAAGAGCAAACTTTTGTTCAACTGGATAACCTATATGTTTGACAGCCATAATCGTGCCCACGAGCCACACACCATGCACAAAAAAAGAGTGAGAACGATTTTAGGGGAATACGTACGCCCCCCAGAGACTCTCACCCAAAGAATGCTGAAAAGGAGATGCCCGCAAACGGCAAACAGAGGGATGGGAAAAAAATAAAAATATGTCCCGATTAGTGCTAACAAAGCATATAGGCAAAAGGCTGGACGCCTCCAACGATCTAGCTCTCTAGGCGAACGAAAGCGGTCCGGTATTCACCCCTAACCTAAGGCACAGGGGGCAGGAATTCTAATACTAGCGTGGTCGTACTTATCAGCCTGTCAATCATGCCCGAGTAATCCGCTCAAGACATGGGCGGACCGATCAGGCGCTTACGCTGATAAACTGGCCTTCGGAGGCTACGCCCCTGTCGGGGATTCGCTCCACGGCGCGAGACTGCCCCTCCCTTTCACACGTCCGCAAATGGGTTCACTTCAACGTACACCCATGGGGTTCTCCATCCCACAGGACGCAAAAAAGAGCTCTCCATAATGGAGAGCTCTTTACATCTACGTCCCAGAAGGGATTCGAACCCCTGACCGACGGCTTAGAAGGCCGTTGCTCTATCCTGCTGAGCTACTGGGACAAAAAAGAATGCGATATTTATTATATCGCATTTGGCTTATTTTTCAAGAGGTTTTATTTGACGTTAAATTACATTTTATAGGATTTTGAGGAGGAAGAAAACTTCTCTTTCAAGCTTTCGGTGACCCCTGAATATTCAAGCAATAACTGCTTGAACTGCTCCCGCTGAACCGCGGGCTCGGGCCATCCCTCATCCCCGAACTGCTCCTCAGCAATGACACCGTATGCCTGATGCAGATCATTGTTGAACCAATCGGTCTCCATTCCCGCATCGCTCCACAGCATTCTGATGATCTCATATTGCGCCTCACTGCCATTCCCAACAGAACGAGATACATACACCAGCAGCTCGGGGTCATCTACCGCACCGGGACTCACTGCGATTTCCGCACATACCACTCCCTCTATTTCTGTTAACCGGGTAACCTTGGCCTCTTTTATATAATACATTTCATTCTTATCCTCCCGACTCCTTAATTCTCATATCCTATGCGACTCAGCAGCTGCCTTGTCTCCTCCGTGCCAAGACGGCAAATCTCGCGGTACAAATCGTCCAGCACGCTCTGATAGCTGCTATTCACCGTATCCTCCGGGCTGTCCGGCCATGGGTAGGTATAAGCGAGGAAGGTACTCTCCTCCTTCTCTCCAAGCAGCTCCAGCATATGACTGATCGCATCAACCTCCTCCGGCGTAGCCTGAATCACCCATTCATAAGAGGTCGCCTGCGGGTCATCAAGTACCGAACGCCCGTGTACGGACACATAATATGTTTTTTTCTCCATTTATTCCGCTCCCTTCAAGCCTGGTCATCTATTTTAGTCATAGTTTTCCGTAAGGGACAGACATTTTATGCCTCCTTCCGGCATAATGTGTTATTACTTTTCGCCCGGTTTAACGAACGGGAACGGAAGCCATCATAGAGAGGAGAAACCACATATGTGCGGAATTACCGGCTTTATCGAATGGAACCGGGATCTGAGCGGAGAGCTGGATCTGGTTCTATCCATGACCTCCTGCCTTGAGGCAAGGGGCCCTGATGCACAAGGCACATGGATTTCAGGTCCCTGCGCCTTCGGTCATCGCCGCCTCAGTGTTATGGACCCGGAGAACGGAGCTCAACCGATGACCCTCCAGGAGGAACAGGCGGTCTTTACTATTGTATATAACGGTGAAATTTATAACGCCCCGGAGCTAAAGGAAGAATTGCGGCAACGCGGACGCCATTTCAGGACCAACTGCGACACCGAAGTTCTGCTCCAGGCTTATATCGAGTGGGGACCCGATGCGGTAGAACGCCTTAACGGAATATTTGCTTTTGCCATATGGGATAGTGTACGCGAGCACATATTATTTGCCCGGGATCGCCTCGGTGTGAAACCTCTCTTCTATAGCGAAGCAGGCGGTACTCTGGTGTTCGGTTCCGAACCCAAAGCCGTGCTCCAGCACCCGAAGGTCGAGGCCTCGGTCGGCCCTGAAGGGTTGGCGGAAATATTCGTTATCGGTCCGGCCCGAACGCCGGGACACGGGGTTTACCGCAACATCCAGGAACTGCTGCCCGGACAGGTTATGATCTTCAACCGCTCGGGACTGCGCCGCTTCTCGTATTGGAAGCTTGAAGCACAGGCTCATGAACACAGCATAGAGGAGACGGCTGCTCATGTCCGCACGCTGCTGCAGGACACAATGGATCGGCAGCTCATCTCCGATGTGCCCGTCTGCACCCTCCTGTCAGGAGGGCTTGACTCCAGCGCCCTGACTGCGTTAGCCGTCGATTACTACCGCAGAAGCGGCCAGGGACAGATGCATACGTATTCGGTGGATTACGAAGGGAATGACCAATATTTCAAGGCTCACAGCTTCCAGCCCGGAGCGGACGCCCCCTGGATCAAGCGAATGGTAGAGGAGCTTGGAACTGAGCATCACTGGATTACCTTTGATACTCCGGAGCTGGTTGACGCCCTGACGGACTCTACTTTGGCTCGCGATCTGCCTGGCATGGCCGACGTCGATGCCTCGCTGTTGTTATTTTGCAGAGAGATCAAAAAAGGAGCGACCGTTGCGATTTCCGGCGAAGCGGCCGACGAGGTGTTCGGCGGATACCCTTGGTTCCATCGTAAGGAATTGCTGGAGTCCGGCACCTTCCCTTGGTCAGTAGCCACTGAGCTCCGCGCAAGCCTGCTGTCCCCTGAAATTAGAGACTGGATTCGCCCCGAGCAGTATGTTGCGGACAGATACAGCCAGGCCGTGGCGGAAGTCCCCTATTTAAACGGGGAAACTGAAGACCAAGCCCGGATGAGACGGATGTCATATCTCAACATTACCCGCTTCATGCCCACGCTGCTGGACCGCAAGGACCGGATGAGCATGGGGGCCGGACTTGAGGTTCGCGTTCCCTTCTGTGACCATCGCCTCGTCCAATATGTCTGGAATATTCCATGGGAGATTAAGACCGTTGGCGGCCGCGAGAAGGGCATTCTGCGCAAAGCGCTTGAAGGCCTTCTTCCCGAGGACGTTCTCTACCGTAAAAAAAGCCCCTATCCAAAGACGCATCATCCCGACTATCTAGCCAAAGTAAAAGGACAAATGCTCGACATTCTCGATAATCCGGCATCGCCGATTCTTCCTCTGATCGACGCGGATAAAATACGTTCCATCGCCGCCTCGCCAGAAGCGTCCAGCAATCTACCCTGGTTCGGCCAGCTGATGTCCGGACCTCAGCTATTCGCCTATCTGACACAAGTGAATTACTGGCTATCGCATTACCGTGTCACCATCCGTTAATCAAGGAGAAGAAATTCAAGAGGGACTGTCCCCGGCCGAGTTCATCATGAACTTAGCCGGACGGACAGTCCCTCTCTTATAAAAATACTCAACTAATTCGATAAGCCAAGCGACCGAAGCATTCTCATGACTGTTACGGCCATTTGTGCTTTCGTTACATTCGTACCAGGTGACAAGGAGGTTGCAGAGACTCCCTTCATAATGTTCTGCTCTACCATCAGGGCCATCGAGCTCTGCGCATAGGCTGCGATCTCTTGGCTATCCTTAAAGCCTGCCAGCACAGAGACATTAGCTGTACTGCTCTGACCAGCGTATTTCATCGCATTAGCCAGCATTACCGCCAGTTCCTGACGAGTAATCGCCGCATCCGGATCAAAGCGGTCTGCGGATCTCCCCTGGACCAGGCCTGCCTGCTTCGCTGCAGCAATTTCCTCAGCGAATAAGGAATCCAGACTTACGTCAGCATAAGGCGCTGTACTGTTCTCTTGTGGGATAAGCCCCAGCCCTCTGACAATCATGGCGATCACTTCGGCACGCGTAATACTGCGCTTCGCCCCGAACTGATCAGCCGAATCTCCGGAAGCGATCATCTTCGTGACAGCCGCTGAAATATCTTGAGCAGCCCAGTCCAGATTGTCTTGGAAGCCGGAGCCCCCATGATCGATCAGTGTGAAAATTCCGTTAGCATTTATTTTCAGCTCAGCCGTAATCAAATCGGCATTTTTTCCGAACAAGGCCGGTACGGCATGCAAATGATCCTTGCCCGGAATATAGGCCACCCCGGCGATGCGTCCGGTATCTACGCCCGCTGCATTGAAGCTTACTTTACCGCTCACATAAATATTGCCGAAGGAGAGCGGTTCGGTTGTCTTGCCATCCGCAGATAAACTCTCTAGCTTGAGCTCAAAAGGCTGACCATAGGTTTTCTTACCAGCCAGCAGCGCCTGCAATGCTCCCTCTAACGCAGGATCAATCGCACCTAACGTCAACTTAATTGAAGTCCCGCTAGGGAACATGGACGCTGGGAGGCTGAATTCCATTCCATTCAAGACGACGGTTAGATTGGAATCGTCGAGTTCGGCAAGCGCCGCGGTCACCTCTTGCGGCAAGGTAATTTCCGCCTGCTTTAATCCTTGCTCAAGGATGAGCTTGAAGGAGGTCGTCTGTGCATTTTTAATCGATTTTACCGTATCTGCAACGGGAAGAGTGACGATAGCTTTCTCGCCTTCCTTAACGACTTTCATCGGTAGTGCTCCCTTGTCTTTGGATTCCGGTTGAGGTGCGGGTGCCGTTCCTCCCCCGGAACTGGAACCGCCTCCGGATGGAGAGGTCGAGCCCGAATCCGTATCTGTCTTCACATTCAGAATCTCCGATGCTGCGGAAACTCTATTGAACTTCTCGCCATCCCGATCGATCGCCAGAACAAGAATTTGATATTGGGTAGCAGGTGTTAATCCCCCTACCGTATAGCTTGTTGTTTCGGAATAACCTGTGAATTGATGATCTACATAAATCTCATAGGCAGTTGCCCCTTCTACGGCATCCCATTTTACCTGTACCAACTTTGTGGTTTTAGATACGACTGTCGGCAGCTTGGGTGCTGACAGTTCCCGATCATTGACCTTGCCCTCAAGCGACAAGGCCTCGTTCAACACCTTAACCAGCTTATTGTCCCGGTCCCCGCTAATATCCCAGTTCATCGTACCGGCGATATCGAGCGATTTTACCAGTGAGGCGGTATATAACATGGTGTTCTCATCATTGTAGGTAATAAAAATCTGCTTCTCCGGATTGTACAGATAGGCCACCTTGGCTGCATCATTCCAATAACGGACATAGCCATTCTTATTTACGTAATTTCTGTCCAGATCGGAATAATCAAAGATTCCCGTCTCCCAGCTGCCTAAGGAGGTTGAAGACTTGGTGCAAGTCTGATATTCACCGTTGGCAGGACATCCTTCCCAACCCTTTCCATAAAAAGGAATACCCACAACCAGCTTATAATTCGGCACACCGCCGTTCAAGTGACCCAGCAGCCCGCCCTGTACATTATTTCTTGGAGCGCTTGAGCCAGGCAGTTTCTTGTCATAATACAGCGGTGCATTATGGTTCGCCATCGTCTGCCAGCTGCCGCCGTAGTCATAGGTCATGATGTTGATGTAATCGAGATAAGCCGCCGAATTGGCAAAATCAGCATTGATAACAAAGTTATCGCCTTGGCCCGAGGCCATGGACAGCAGATAATACTTTCCGTCCTCAGACCCGGCCGCATCCAGCGCCTCCCGTACTGCGGACATCATCAGAGTGAAATTTTGCTTGTCTTCCGGCCTTCTGGAGTTCGATTCTTCTCCCCCTTCAACCGGGTACTCCCAGTCAATATCAATTCCATCCAGCTGATATTCTCTCAGGAACTTCACTACTGAGTTGGCAAACGTGCGGCGTGTAATTTCATCTGCAGACATATTAGAGAAGTTCTTCGACCAAGACCAACCTCCAACAGAGGCCATCAGCTTCAGAGTCGGGTGCTCACCTCGGATAGCTCTAAATTTAGCGAAATTATCCAGGTCAACCTCGGTATCACCTACAATAATCTCACCGTCAAAAACATAGTCCTGCTGGAGGGGAATATCTTCGTTCTGACATTCAGCGCCCCCGGAGCCGGACTTTTTCCAGCAGAGATCTGCAAAAGCATAGTTGATATGAGTCATCCTTGATACATCAACATCTTCCGGATCATACTCTCTCTCATATACAGACCAGGCCATATAATAGCTCACTAAAGTATAATCACTGCCTGGTACGGCTGTTGTCGCAGCGCTCATAGGCGATTCCCACAGCTTATTTTTGGCTACCACGGCAAAAGAGTAGGACTTTCCTTCCACAAGACCGCGGGCAACATAACGATTAACCTCGCTGCTGCCCAGGAAGGCGCCATCCCTATAGATATCATAAGACGTCGCTCCCGGTACGGGCGCCCATCCCAAGGAGACGGTCTGACGAGTCGCTGTAATCACTTGCAGATCCTGCGGAGAGTCCAGCGTCCCCCAGCTGATCGTCACCGCATTGCTGTCCACTGACGGCAGAACCCCCGCTTTCTGGGCCCCGACAGTGAAGGTGAACTTGGTGCCTGCTTCAATCCGATCACCTAGAGAATATGTGACGGAAGTTGCTGTATTCTCCCAGGTCCCTGTTTTCCAAGCGCCGTTCACATACAGATCATAGCCCGTTGCCTCAGGGCTGGCACCCCAGTTCAAAGTTACATCTTGATTCGTTATATCGGTTATTCTTAAATAACTTGGCGGAGTCAAAGGAGGATCCTTATATTCACTCGTATCGGGGAGGGTTGTGAATTCCAGAATATTGCTTTTGTACTCTTTCGAAGGCCTATCTTTATTCCAGGTAATATACACTCTATACGTAGTCTCCGGTGTAAGACCCGGAATAGATCTGGTCCAGAGGTTTCCCCAAGTGATATAGCTTCCGGTATCAGCATTCCAGATATCGATATCATTAGCTTCGCCTTCGATGAAGTCCCACTTTAATACGACCTGGTTATGGGACAACTCTTCGATCGCGAGATTTGTTGGACCCGACTTCACTTCGGAATCTGAATCACTGCTTAATTCGGCCGCTGCATCTGCAGCTTCGTTCTCAGATGGGGTTAATTCTTCAACTACAGGTTCGGAAGGTTCTTGCTCTTCAGGCTGGACAATTTCAATCATTTGATCCGTAGGTTCCTGCTCGGCAGCATCGACTTGCGAGGAATCAAGCAATGGCCCAAAGGCCAGGAGGAGGGCTAAAAAAATAATTGCAGCCCTAATAAACTTTTTACGAAATCGAAAAAGCAAATCCGGTCACCCCTCTAACTAAATTTTGAAAATAAGTGCTTGTTCAAGTGAAGTGTTATTCTTGGAAGTATTGTAGAGTCTGATCTACATAAGGCTTGAAAGAATAATGTCTTTGCCTGCTGCACATGATCTCGTTCGTATCATCATTTTCAAAATCCAGCATATTGAAAGCGGTTACCATAGACGGTATATTAACGCCTCGCCTCCCTTCCTTACATAAATCCTGCTTTGCATTCATTGCCTCTCCTCTTTGTTTCTTTAAGAGGATTGCAGATAAGAGTATCTGAGAAGTGATATGAGTTATATTAAATCATGAGACCTCAAAGATAAGAACGGAAGGGATAAATTCATATCATTTAGGGGGAATAAATTACAAAATCGACTTTTTGTGACATACTTCATTTCATTTATTGAGAACACAACAAACTTTTCGGCCGGATCAAAGAATCTTCCAAAACCAAAAAAGCCTGACCCGAAAGAAGATATTCTCTCGAATCAAGCCCCGTCGTCAATTTATATATTAACGTGAACGCTGTTCCAGCTTCTCCGTCAATTGTCTTAATGCGGCACCGCGATGGCTGATCGCCTGCTTCTCTTCAATGCTCAATTCGGCCATCGTCTTCTCGTACTCCGGCAGATAGAACAGCGGATCATAGCCGAAGCCTCCCGAGCCTGCACGCTCCGCCGTAATCCAGCCCTCAACGGAGCCTTCCGCCTCAATGCATTGACCGGTAGCCGGATCGTATAAGGCCAGATGACAGACGAACCTCGCCGTGCTCAGCAGCGGCTGATCGGTATCCTCACCCTGCTGGATGCGTTCCAGCGCCTTCAGCAGCTTCTCATTGTTGTCCTCATCCGAAGCCGCTTCCCCGGCATAGCGGGCGGAATAAACGCCTGGTTCTCCGTTTAATTGATCCACACACAAGCCGGAGTCATCCGCGAGTACAGGCTGCCCAAGCCGGTCGCCTACCTCCTTGGCCTTCTTGCGCGCATTATCCGCAAACGTCTCTCCATCCTCAATGACCTCCGGCACATCGGGGAAATCGTACATACTCTTCACCGGCTTGTTCAGAAATCCAAGCGCATGCGCAAATTCACGAACCTTGCCCTGATTACGGGTAGCCACAATAATTACATTCCCATCCAGGCCCACTATGCTTGTCCTCCAGTCTCATCACCGCGAATTTTGAAGGCAATGGGCCCCAGGACTTCCTGCTGCTGCATTACCATCTCATTGATCCCCTGCTCCGCGAGAGCTAGCATCTGGTCAAGCTCCCGCCGTGAGAACGGGCTCTCCTCCCCAGTTCCCTGCACTTCAACAAATTGGCCTTGTCCGGTCATAACTACATTCATATCCACCTTGGCTTTGGAATCCTCTTCATATTCAAGATCCAATACCATATTCTCTCCGACAATCCCGACGCTGACAGCAGCCAAGAAATCCTTAATCGGGAACACAGGCAGATTATGCTTCTGTACAAGCTTATTGATAGCAAATGCCATCGCGACAAATGCACCGGTAATCGATGCGGTCCGCGTACCGCCATCCGCTTGAATGACATCGCAGTCAACCGTAACGGAGCGCTCTCCAAGGGCATGAAGATCGACGACCGAACGCAGTGAACGACCGATCAGTCGCTGAATCTCCATCGTTCGGCCGCTGAGCTTGCCGCGCGCCGATTCACGCTGATTACGGGTCTGCGTCGCCCGCGGCAGCATCGAATATTCCGCTGTAATCCAGCCTTTGCCCTGCCCTTTCATGAACATGGGAACCTTCTCATCAACAGTCGCCGTACAGATTACCTTCGTATCACCGACCTCAATATACACAGAGCCCTCTGCGTATTTATTTATGTTTACGGTCAATTTCATTGGCCGCCGCTCATTCACTTCACGTCCGTTAGGTCTCATCATAATTGCCTCCTACATTTTTCATGCTGTCTGTTTGCTTCCCTATTCTACCAAAACATAAACATAAAAGCATCTTTTCGCCTTCATTTATGGAAAGCTCCATTTTCAGACCATTCTTTACCATAACCAATTATCCGGCGATTATCCGAAGCGAATCCTTCCTCCCCAGACTAGATCCTGAACTATATTGCAAAATAAAGGAGGGACCTGTATGGTGCCCTCCTAAGCTTCGAGTATTTAACACTTTATAGAGGCTGTTCTAAAAGTCTCCGTTCCTCAGGCCCTGCCTGCAAATCAAACTTCCCGGTGCCGAAACCCGGCCTTTTTGAACAGACATTTATAGCGGTAAATCGTTGATTACCTGCGGCCGCAGTACCGGCTGCCCATAGTCCTGATTGTCCGTTGCGAATACTTCTTTCTCCCCGTTGAACCAGATCCGGACCTTGTCCTGCGCCGAATTCTCCGCTACCGTAAGAACCAGTGATTGCATCATTTGCGCTGGCAGCTTCTCCCCGGGATCAAACATATCATCCTCGATCGATACGGTGACTACCCCGTTGTCAGAACGTTCAACCCCATCAAACGATGTATTTTGGGTCAACACATTCTCGAGTCCATCCCCCTTGAGCGGGCCTTTGATCAGTTCATCAACAGCGGAAGCAACCAAGTCGCTGCCATAAGGTACAAACCGGGTGACCGGAACGAAATAAGCGGTCCCATCCTGCGTTGCTGCGGAGAAGTAGATCGTTACCGGACTGGATTGCGACAGATTAACCTCATTGTCGAGCTGCAGGTTGATTCCAAGCGAGCGATTCAGCGGTCTGTCCAGCGGCATGCCGCCCACCGGCATTTCGTTCAGCTTGGCACCATCCATCCATACCTGCACATTTTGAATCTCGGGATTGTCGATCAAGGTCCAGGTCAACGCCTCGGCAATTTTCCGCTCATCCACAGCAGGGTAATTAGCGAATTCCTTGCTAAACTCGACGACTGCCAGCTTCTCCTCCGGCTTCAGCGTCACCGCCTTCACTTCCGTACCCTTCGGAAGCACACCCTTGAAGCCGGCGGGAAGCAGCTTGGCGTAAGCGCCCTCGCTGACTAGCGCTTCCAGCGCCGCTTTCGTCTTCGCCGCAGCATCCTCTCCCTGCGGCAAATGCAGCGAGATCGGAGCGAGCAGACCATGATCATTTTGCAAATATACCGTCGATACTGCTCCTCCTGCCGTAAGGCTTGTCTGGCCGTCGCTAGCTCCTTGCATCATTTGCGCTTCAATATCTGAAGGCGGAGGGTCGATCTGCGATGAGGGGCCTGTACCAAACATGCTGCAGCCTGATAACACGATCGGCAGGGCCAGCACGCTGACCATAGCCGAATTTCGAATCTGGCGGTTCCATTTCATAACCTGGGTTCCTCCCTAACAATTTACTAAGGTTTGTATTACTATATATACGAGCCCTCCCTGCGAAAAATAACTATATTTTTCCGGGAACTGGACATACTGCATCATGCAATTGTGTGATGGAACTATCAAGGAGTAGAGGTGATGAATTTGGAACAACCAAAAGCAAAAACGCCTTATAGTCTTAACAGTAAAAAAGTCGCTGACGCCACCAAAGCCTGGCTGCATAAACGCGGCGTAACGATGGAGGAAATTGCCGAATTGGTTCTATTTCTCCAACAGAAATACTATCCGAATCTAACGATGGAAGAATGTATCCATAATGTTGAGCAGGTGCTGACCAAGAGAGAGGTTCAGAACGCGGTGCTGACAGGTATTCAACTGGATATTCTTGCTGAACAGGGAGCCTTGATTCCCGAGCTCCAGGATATGATCTCCAATGATGAGGGCTTGTATGGAGTGGACGAAATCCTTGCTTTCTCTATCGTCAACGTCTATGGCAGCATCGGCTTCACCAATTATGGCTATGTCGATAAGCTGAAGCCGGGGGTTCTGGAGCGGTTGAATGATAAATCGCTGGGTCCGGTCAATACCTTCCTGGACGATATCGTTGGCGCCATCGCCGCTTCTGCCAGCAGCCGCATTGCCCACCGCAAGCAAGCGGAACGAGAGCGTGATAATGGCGAGGATTTCATTGAAGAGGACCATAAATGAGAAAAGAAGAGGCTGCTCGTGGAATCGATGGATTTCACCAGCAGCCTCGTTTATTTTTCAGCGAATAAATAAGTCTCGATTACTCCGCAGGAAGCATTACTTATACGATCACCGGAAATCTGTACAGCTTGTCCTCGTCTTACCAGTTCAATCAAATGAGCAAGCGCCTCTGACATGGCAAATCGCATCTGATGAATTCCCAGCTCGGTTCCGAACAATGCGCTGCATACCGCAAATCCGCTCATGGGCTGCTTCGCCAGCAACGCTTGCACTGTCTCAAGGCGTTCCTCGTGATGTTGGATTAACATGGCGGTCCGCTCAGTAAAGTGTGTAAACGGGCGGCGATGCCCCGGAAAAGCTTGAGCGACTTCATATTTCCCTAGCTTTCTTAGTGAATTTATAAATGATTGCAACGGCTGTGGGTCGCTTCCGGGCATCAGGCTTACGTTCGGGGAGATTTGCGGCAGAACTGCATCTCCACACAGCATCAAACCTCGCCGAACATCATAAAAGGATAGATGCCCCGGCGCATGTCCAGCGCTCTCGATAGCCCGCCAACGCTGCCCTCCCATAAGAAACTCATCCCCCTCATGAATATAGGTAACTTCTGCGGATGGACTGACCTGAGGTACGAAGCTCTCCATATGCGCCGGGAGCTGACTAATCCATTCAGCTGGCATGCCATGAGCCTCATACAGTTCCGTCAGAGCCTGATTCATGGTACTCTCCGGCCCCCACATCCGCTGCGTCTCTTCATGCGCACGGCGTGACAGGTAGACGGGAGCCTCGCTCCACTGCTGCAAATAACCGGCTAACCCATAATGATCCGGATGGTGATGGGTTATTACGATCGAGCAGATGTCCTGTGGCGCAAGCTTCAATTCCCTTCGAATAGCTTCCCATGCGGCTTCCCCATCCGGTGTATGCGGTCCGGGATCAATAAGCGTTACCCCCTCATCGCCATAGAGGATATAGCTATTGACGTAGCGCAGCGGAGGCGCCATCGGGACGGGGATTCGGGTAAGGTTGTAATCCGCCCATACTTCAATCTGTGAATTCATGATGATACATCCCCCACCATGATCATCCTGGGCGAGACAAGCGGATCGAAGAAATCCTCGTCATAGCTGCCATAGATCTCCTTCAGCTCCAAACCGGCTTCCTCCATCATGGCCGTAAAGTCCTCCCGGGTGTAGAGTTTGATTCTCTCCAGATAATGTCTGGGCTGTGCCTTGAAGTCCGCGGTGCGTGTTTGATCGATAATCTCGATTCTTTTTTTGACATATCTCTCTTCAATTACGCGACGCTCTTTAATAAGCTGGCCATCGTAGGTTCGTTCCGATTCAGGAACCAGATGCGTCTTCGTATATTCGGGGTTCAGGAAATCTATAATGAACTGTCCACCCGGCTTCAGCATTCTCCGCACTTCCTTCAATACCTTAATATGCTCGGCATCCTGATCGAAATAGCCAAACGAAGTGAACAAGTTAACGACCGCATCAAAACCTCCTGTCAGCGGCAAATTGCGCATATCTGCATGCATCCAGGTAACCCGTTGGCCGGGATCATTTCTCCTTGCCTCCCGCAGCAGAACCTCGGATAAATCAACGCCGGTCACTTCATACCCCGCTTCTTCAAGCGCCATCGCATGCCGTCCCATTCCACAGCAGAGGTCCAGAATTTTGGCACCCATAGGCAGCCCAAGCCAAGAGATCATTTTATGTACTTCACGTTTTGCACCCTGAAAATCGCGATGCTTATATACGAGCAAGTAATCCTCACCAAAGCTCTGTTCATACCATTCTGCCATTTCTGTCTGTCTCCTCTCTAACAGCTCCGCTCCAATACCGATCTTTGTTTTCCCTCCATTGTACCGAATCCTGTCTAGAACTCAAGCGAGATGTAGCATTATAAGAGCCAATATCACATAATATGCAAAAAAATAGAGGGGACATAATGAATATGCCCCCTCTGAGGATCTAATACTCTACTTTGCGGCTGTATCATCTTCGCCAGCTGCATCTGCGCTATTGGCAAGCTTATTGGTAATTGTCGCCTTGCCACGTACTTCATCAAGCCATGTTGAAGACATTTGCGACACTTGCTGAGAGACAAGACCCTTGCGAATCTCATCCTTCTTCTCCTCAAGAGTAGCTGTATGTGCTTCTTTGCGATCCGTCAGCTTGATGACCTTGTATCCGTCATCCGTCTTGATCGGTGTGCTGATCTCATCCTTGGTTAATTTAAAAGCGGCCTCTTCAACGGCTTCTTCACCGTTCTCGCCCTTGCCGAAAAATCCGGTGTCGCCGCCGCTATCCTTCGTAGCTGTATCCAACGATTTGCTCTTCGCCAGTTCAGCAAAATCCGCACCACCGTTCAATTCCTTGATGATGCTCTTCGCTTCATCCTCTGTTCCGACAAGAATAACGGAAAGACGGACTTCCTCCGGCGTATTGAAGGATTCTTTGTACTGATCAAATGTTTCTTTGACTTGTTCATCGGTAACATTAATTTTCGGCTCGAGCAGCTTCGTCAGCTTGAGCTGCATATCAAGGCGCTCTTTGAACTCATCCAATGTCATCCCGGAAGAAGCGAGCGCTTGATTAAACGCATCTTCTGAACCGAAGGACTCTTTGTAAGTTTCAATTTCTTTATCGATATCAGCAGCGGTTATCTGAACGTTAGCCTTCTTCGCTTCCTGGTTCACCAGCTCACGGTTAATGAGGTTGTCAAGCGCTGCTTCTCCACCCCCGGAGGCGGCCAATTCATCAAACAGAGTGTCTTTGGAAATCTCAACTCCATTGACCGTAGCGATCGCCTCAGCCTTATTGCTGGCAAACGGCGGCTTAATAAGCACGATGATCAGCAATACAGCAAGCACCAGCGATACGATCGGCCACACCTTGGAGCCTGACTTCCCGCTGTTCTCAGGCTCCTGGGATGGCGTCCAGCTATAATGCTCGACAGGCTTAGGCTCATCGCGGTCATCAGCCAGCTCTTCCTTCACTACATTTTCTCCGTCCGCTTCATCTGTGTTGTCCGCTTGCGGTTGTTCTTCTATATCTGTCTGATTATTCTCTGTAGTCTCTGCCGAAGCATGGGACTCTGTTGTCAAGTTTGCTTCCTCGCTATCAGGAACAGCTTGTCCGGCCGAATCCTCATGATCATTCTCCGGTTCGCCCGCCGTGTCCTCTTGCTTGCCTGTTAGCTCAAGATCTTTCTCTTTGTCTTCCATTCAGCTTGTGACTCCCTTCTTCAATTGGAAACTCTTTCACTTCTATGACTTTAACAGATTTGTCCCTTTTTAACCTTAAAGAAATATAAAATATTGTTTTTTTATTTGCTTTTTGTGAACAATCAATATGTAAGATCGAGCTATCATTTCTGTTCTGGCTCAAAAAGTAGTAAAATGATAAGGAAAACACGTTCGGGAGGAACTGAAAAAATGGATTATCAAAATTATTTCCAAAATAACCGCCAGACTCATCTGGATGAGCTGACGGAACTGTTGAAAATCGCTAGCATCTCGGCACTGTCTGATCATAAAGGTGATGTACAGAAGGCGGCTGAATGGATTGCAGGCTCGCTTCGTCAAGCGGGAATGGAGAACGTAGAGGTTAACCCTACGGCTGGACATCCTATCGTAACTGGCGAATATTTGCACGCCCCTGGAAAGCCAACGGTACTCGTATACGGGCACTATGATGTGCAGCCCGTTGACCCGCTCAATCTGTGGGATACGCCGCCATTCGAGCCTTCGATCCGTGACGGCAAGCTATACGCTCGCGGCGCTACCGACGACAAAGGACAAATGTTCCTACATATCAAAGCTGTAGAAGCGATCCTCAAGCAAGAGAAAGAGCTTCCTGTAAATATCAAATTCTGCATCGAGGGTGAAGAAGAGGTTGGCAGCCCGAATCTTCCTATTTTCCTGGAGAAAAATCAGGACAAACTGGCAGCCGACGTCGTGGTCATCTCCGATACTTCACTGCTTGAGCCTGGCAAGCCGGCCATCTGCACGGGACTTCGTGGTCTTTGCTCCCTGGAAGTTAGCGTGCATACGGCAAATACGGACCTGCACTCCGGTACATTTGGCGGCGGAGTTCCTAATGCGCTGCATGCGCTCGTGGCTTTGCTTGCTTCCCTGCATGACGACAAAGGACGCGTGGCTGTGGAAGGCTTCTATAAAGGCACGCCTGAGCTGCCTGTTGAATTGAGAGAGGAGATCTCCAAGCGCGGGCTGGATGAGAACAAGCTTGCAGCAAGCCTCGGCCTGGAGACGTTGTATGGCGAAGAAGGCTACAGCTTCGCAGAACGTACCGGTGTTCGTCCAACCTTGGAGCTGAATGGGGTATACGGCGGTTTCCAAGGCGAGGGCAGCAAAACCGTAATTCCGAAGGAAGCTCATGCCAAGATTACTTGCCGTCTGGTTGGCGATCAAGACCCGCAGGATATTCTCGATAAGATCGATGTTCACCTGCAACAGCGTGTGCAGCCCGGCGCCAAGCTGGTCGTGAAGCAGATGGAAAAAGCTCACGCCTTCAACATCGATCCGGAGATTCCAATGCTGCAAAAGGCTGCTGACGCTTATGAGAAAGTGTATGGGACGCGCGCTTTGTTCACCAAGGACGGCGGCTCGATCCCGATCGTAGAGACCTTGTCCCGTGTTCTTGAAGCTCCGGCTGTCATGATGGGCTTTGGTCTTCCTGACGAGAACCTGCATGCACCAAACGAGCACTTCAACCTTGAAAACTTCGACAAAGGTCTGCTGACCATCGTTGAATATCTGAAATCCCTGTAGCTGCGGGATGTAATCGCAAAAAGGCTATCCGCCAGGTCATTTACGGATGACGGGCGGATAGTCTTTTTTTGCATAAAAAACCTCCGTCTTTCTTCCAACCGGAAGAAAAAGAAGGTCCAAGAACTCGGCGACCTCGATTAAACCGTCAGATTTAACTTCCCAAGCTGGATCTTGGCGGAGATATGCTCTCAGACGCTGAATTGCGCCCGTAGATCTGCCCGCTCCACAGCATAATGATTGGACGCATAACGCTGGACACAACGCTGGAAGGCTTCTATAAAAGCCCATCTGAGCTTCCTGCTGAAATGAGTTTGAGTAAATTTACGTGCTGGATCGTATATAGTAATAATCCAATCGATTACTTCTGATCGATGAGGTTACAATGTAGATAACACAAACTTGCATTTTATCAAAAATAAGAGGTGTTTCTTGGATGTGGCATTCAAAATCGCAGGAAGAAGTGCTTAAGGAGCTGCAAGTCAATCCGGCGGTTGGGCTTTCAGAGGAAGAAGTAAGCGCGAGGCTGGAGCAGCACGGGCCAAACAAACTAAGGGGCAAACCGAAAAAAAGCATGCTCGCTCTGTTTCTGGCCCAGTTAAAGGATATGCTCATTTATGTGCTATTGGGCGCAGCGGTAGTAACCCTTATCGTAGGGGAATATGTGGATGCCATCATTATTCTGGCTGTTGTTCTGCTCAATGCACTGATCGGCGTATTCCAGGAGCACAAGGCGGAAAAGGCTATTGAGGCCCTTCAGCAAATGACTACGCCCAAGTCGCTCGTTCGCCGTCAAGGAGAAGTGAAGGAGATCAATTCCGAGGATATCGTTCCCGGGGACATTGTGATACTGGATGCGGGTCGATACATACCGGCTGATCTCAGACTGCTCGAGAGCGCCAACTTGCAGATTGAGGAATCCGCTTTAACTGGGGAGTCCCTGCCTTCGGATAAGGATGCCGCTTCTCTGTTCGAAGATCCCAAGACTCCAATTGGGGATATGTCCAACATGGCCTTCATGTCTACCCTGGTAACCTATGGAAGAGGGGAAGGCATTGCCGTAGCTACAGGGATGAACACAGAAATGGGGAAAATCGCGACGATTCTGGATGAAGACATCCATGAGATGACCCCGTTGCAGAAGAAGCTTGAAGAGCTTGGCAAGACGCTGGGCTTCATCGCTATAGGCATATGCGTGCTGATTTTCGTTATCGGTCTTATTCAGAAGCGCGATATATTTGAGTTATTCCTGACAGCCATCAGCTTGGCTGTGGCAGCGATTCCGGAAGGCCTTCCGGCGATTGTTGCGATTGTGCTTGCACTAGGCGTAACCAGAATGTCCAGAATCAACGCTATCGTGAAGAAACTTCCCGCTGTAGAGACGCTGGGCTCTGTCAATATTATTTGTTCCGACAAGACAGGTACGCTAACGCAAAATAAAATGACGGTCGTCAAGTACTACACCGCTACTCCCCTCGGTGATGAACCTCCGGTGGAGTTAATTAAATCATTCGTGCTCTGTTCCGATGCGACGCATGAGAACGGAGAAAGCACGGGAGATCCGACCGAGGTTGCCCTCGTCATTTACGGTGAACAGAACCAAATTATGAAGAAATCGCTGGAGGCTGAGTACAAAAGAGTCTCGGAAAAGCCTTTCGACTCCGACCGCAAGCTCATGTCCACATTAAACAAGACGAGAACAGGCTACCGTGTTCATACTAAAGGAGCCCTCGATCAATTGCTGAATATTTCAACCTCTGCCATTGTAAGCGGGGAAGTGGTTCCCTTAACCGAGGAGCTGAAGCAGCAATATGTGAAAGCGGCCGAGGGAATGTCGGATAATGCCTTGAGAGTGCTTGGCGCAGCATACAAAGACACGGAACAGCTTCTGTCAGCGGATGAGATGGAACAAGATTTAACGATCCTGGGCTTCGTCGGCATGATTGACCCGCCGAGACTTGAAGTGAAGGACTCTATCCAAGAGGCGAAGTCGGCCGGTATTACTGCTGTGATGATTACGGGAGACCATCGGAACACAGCTGTAGCCATTGCCAAGGAGCTCGGCATTGCCAATTCGATCGACCAGAGCATGACCGGTGCAGAAATTGATGAGCTCTCTGACGAGGTATTTGCGCAAAAAATCAAAAATATTCGAGTCTTTGCCCGCGTCTCGCCAGAGCACAAAGTGAAGATCGTGAAAGCTTACAAAGCGCAAGGAAATACGGTATCGATGACCGGTGACGGGGTAAATGATGCTCCTTCCTTAAAGAACGCCGACATCGGCGTTGCCATGGGAATCACTGGCACCGACGTGTCGAAGGGCGCCAGCGACATGATCCTGACGGATGATAACTTCACCACGATTGTGCATGCGATCCGGGAAGGACGAAATATCTACTCGAACATCCGTAAGACCGTCACTTTCCTCTTGTCCTGTAATTTCGGAGAGGTCATTGCCATCCTGGCATCGATCTTGTTCTTCTGGCCACTGCCGCTATTGGCTACGCAGATTCTCTGGGTCAACCTGGTCACAGATACGCTGCCGGCTATCGCGCTGGGTGTGGATCCAGGCGAAAAGGATGTGATGAAGCGAAAGCCGAGAGATCCCAAGGAAAGCTTTTTTGCCGGTGGTGCGGCATTCCGGGCCATTCTTGGCGGCGTTCTGATCGGAGCTTTAACTTTAGTTGCCTTTTACCTGGGATTAAGAGAGCATGGCTTTAGCCTGAACTCGGCGAATATCTCCGAAGAGGCGATGACTTATGCCCGGACAATGGCCTTTGTTGTTCTTGCCGCATCGCAGTTGTTTTACTCGTTCTCCAAGCGAAGCGACACGAAATCAATTTTCCAGATCGGCTTGTTATCCAACAAGTTTCTGGTTGGCGCGGTCGCGGCGGGTCTGATTCTCCAGTTTGCCTCGATCAGCATTCCATTCCTGGCGGCGGCATTCCAAGTGCACAATCTATCCCTCGTTGATTGGGGAGTAGTCATTGGTTTGTCCTTGCTTCCGCTCATCATAAACGAGATTATCAAGATGTTCATGCGAATGGGCGCGGTGAAGCAAGCCTAAGACAAGAATGAAATGTCCTATAACGAGCAAGGCTGTCGATGAAACGATGGCCTTGTTTTTTTGTACGCCCAGCATAGGCCAGGAAGATAAAATAAAACAAAAAACCTCCCCTTTCTTCCCGCTATGGAGGGAAAAGGAAGGTCCATGTTCTCTGCGCCCTTGGTAAAACCGTCAGATTTTTAGCTCCCCAAGCTTGATCAGCTCAACAACCGCCTGCGCGCGACCCTTGACATTAAGCTTTTGCATGACATTGGAGATGTGGTTTGAAACACACCAAAATTTATCGCTTATGTTGAAATTTCCGTAATGTTAATCAGTTCTTTAATCTCTTCAATCGTGAAACACGGGTACCTACTGTGAATCATACTGTGACAATTTGAAC
>NZ_LN831275.1 GCF_900069005.2 Paenibacillus sp. GM2
TACGTGTTACTCACCCGTCCGCCGCTAACCCTCTGGAGAGCAAGCTCTCCATTAAGTCCGCTCGACTTGCATGTATTAGGCACGCCGCCAGCGTTCGTCCTGAGCCAGGATCAAACTCTCCAATAAAGTGTTGCTCATTGAAAAGAGCGATTAGCTCATTTTGAATCTGACTTATTTCTTAGATTTCACTTGACGTGAAACCCGCTCACTCGTTGTTCAGTTTTCAAAGATCAACTTCGTTTTTAGCGTCGCTGCGTTCTCAGCAGCAACTCTTATAATATATCATGTCCAGTTCATCAATGCAAGCATTATTTTTCTTTTCTTTTTAGAAGCTGTCAACAACGCTTCAAATTAACGACCGGACTAATAATGTACCACGGTTATTCGCCCATTACAACACGTAAAATATTCCAATTCCTCTAAATAGCTATCCACCAAAACACACCGAATTTATCGATGAGATTAGAACAACACGGATTCCAATTACAAGAGCCGATGGGATCAATGACAGTGCCTCCATTGCTCAGTACATTATAAGCTTTGCGGACGGCTTCCTCAGTTCCCATATCGTATACATTAAATGCCATGGTCTGCCAAGTTGTTTTTTTATGAACATCGCAATCTTTTGGCGCTTCACTCACTGCCATAAACAGCTCGCCATTTAAAGTCAATTCACAATGCGCATAAGCGTTCTGTGTTTCATCCTTAATCTCCAGGCTTTTCTCTAATCCAAATGCTGAACAATACATATCAACCGCTTCGATACTTCCCCTTACATATGCTTGTGAGCTTATTTTCATTCTTCCTCTCCCTTCGATTATTTTCAATTCTCTTAAACACAAAATATTCCATATTCGTTATTATAACTCTATTATACAGAATCGGGCCCAAATCCTGGTGTTAATTTTGATACAGTTAACTGTTCACTAAGGCCAAAGTATTCACAGAAACTCACGATCCGACTCCATTTGGAAGGATCCACATCATTCGAGTTCACATCCATAAGAAGGGAATCTTCTATATGAACTTTTTCGATGCGTACTTCAATAGCAACCAGCGAGCTTGGTTCTTCGAATGGATGTAATCTCCACAAACCTGGCTTCTAGATGGACGAGGCACTCTTTGACACGTGGTGCATGAACTAGCTGTGTTGAAAGAGAGGTTAGCCATGCGGCGCCAAAATTATCCGCTTCGTACCTATAACCTCTCATTGCTTTGAATTCTGACACCGGATTTTGCCCCTTTAATAGAGTCAACCGATCAATTGCAAGAGTTGAACCAACGGGATGGAAGATTAAGTACACATTCGCCCCCCAAGGATCAAATTTTGAAAAAACCAAATGAAAGGCAGCTAATCCGAAACGATATACGCAATCGTTGTAATTATCCATAAATGAGCCGGATAGAAAACATAGAAGAAATACTTCGCAAATCTAGAGTTGCTTCCTCTTTTACCATTATATATATACAAAAACGGGATAACGAAGATAAACATGAAGTCCGAATTAAATGCCAGCATTTCGATTGTTGTTAACACATCTCCGTAATTTACAAATGACATCAAGAACAAAATAAGCGATAAACATAAATAACCAATATTTCTGTATTTGTTTTTACCGTAGGTGAAATAGGTTATAAGCATAAACGGTAGAATGACCATGCCGCCTTCAGCTATCAATATTCCGACCGCCAGCAAAACAACGGAGCAGATGAACCCCCATATTTTATTATTAATTCGGGTTAGTACTGTTAGCATGAATACACCGATAGCCAAGGTTAAAAATATGTTGTTATGAATGGCAATACCGCGATCCTCAAACATTAAGTTCAGCACATAGTTGCCTGCAAACATCATGACTGCCCATGAGAACAATCTTGTAAAATACTTTCTCAGATTGCTAGTATACATGAAACCTTCCACAGCGATATAAGCAAACCATACTCCAACCACTCTTGTGACAACATGGAAGATCATTACCCAAATTCCAGGTATAAAATAAGCGATATGATCCAGCACCATTAAACACGCCATAATTAATTTAATTTGAAATCCGTTAAGCCTCATTGTTTGCATATTGATCTCCTTTCTCCCTCTTTCCTCCTTATTGTTCTATATCGATTATAGTGATCTATGTAAAATCTTACGATCTACCCAACTTACACTAACATTACTTATTTGTAATAAAACATGTTATGGCCGTAAATCCCTTTGCTACATAAAAAAAGACGCAGTTTCCTACGTCCATCTTAAAAACAAATATTTGATTAACTAGCTTCATTCGATAAAATGACTTCATTTATTTAGCTTTGCGCATTCACTTCGGTTTCTTTATATTATTTCCGCAAAATCTTCTCCATTGCTTTTCCCTTGGCTAACTCATCGATCAGCTTATCCAAATAACGAATTTCCCGCATCGTTGGTTCTTCGATGTCTTCCACACGGACACCACAGACCACGCCTTTGATCAACTCCCGCGAAGGATTTAGTTGGGGAGCATTCGCAAAAAAAGTCTCAAAGTCCGTCGTTTGTTCCAGTTGCCCTTCAAACTCTTCCTGGCTATACCCTGTCAACCAACGGATAATTTCATCAACCTCTGCTTTCGTACGCCCTTTTCTCTCCGCCTTCGTAACATAATGGGGATAGACACTTGCAACACTTGTTGTGAAAATCCGATGTTTGGTCATGATTTGTCCTTTCCGTTCTATGCTTAGTTCTTAGTTCATAACTATCACGAATTTGTCTCTATATCAATGTTACTTCCTTCCGAAAGCCCCAATTCTTCCATCCCAAATCAACTTCCGACCTTCAGACTTACCATGACATGACTTATAGAAGTGCAGTGGAACAGTAAGGGTCTGCCGACAACTTCAAGACCAGACTTGGCCAAACAATAACGCTAAATTTCTATTTCGTCTCGGTAGCAACGCTATAGCCTTTACATATGTCGTACAAGCAAAATCAACATAGATCAATAACAGCTAATGGGATGCCTATACTCGTTTAATACCTAGGCTGTAGTAGAGAATCTGAACTTAATTTTCGGGTTCCTCCACCCCATCATGCTCCTTGCTGTCAAATTCATCAAGCAGCGCACGCACTTCATTTGTTGACTTTGTATTCATTAGGTTATTTCTTAATTCACTTGCCCCTCGGAATCCGCGGACATAGATTTTGAAGAAGCGTTGAAGCGGGCTGAACGAACGTGGTTTCTGTCCCGAATACTCATCATAGAGATCCAGATGCAGCCGCAGCAGACCCAGCAATTCCTCACTGCTATGTTCCTTCGGCTCCTTCTCAAAAGCAAATGGATTATGAAAAATACCGCGCCCGATCATAATGCCATCCACACCATATTGCTCGGCGAGCCTCAGTCCGGTCTGACGGTCCGGGATGTCCCCGTTAATGGTTAGCAGAGTATCAGGGGCCACCTCATCACGAAGCTTTTTAATCTCCGGTATCAGTTCCCAATGAGCATCTACTTTACTCATTTCCTCTCTTGTACGCAGATGAATGGACAGATTCACAATGTCTTGCTTCAGGATATGGGTTAACCAGCCGCGCCATTCGTCTATGCTGCTGAAACCGAGCCTGGTTTTTACACTGACGGGCAATCCCCCGGCTTTGGCAGCCTGGATGATCTCCGCTGCGAGTTCGGGACGGCAGATCAGCCCGCTTCCCTTCCCGTTCTCTGCTACATTTGCTACAGGACAACCCATATTAATATCGATGCCCTTGAATCCTTCTTGCGCCATGCCGATGCTCATCTGACGGAAGTATTCCGGCTTATCTCCCCAGATGTGAGCCACAATGGGCTGTTCATCCTCTGTAAAAGTCAGACGCCCGCGCACAGCCTGGTTTCCCTCCGGGTGACAATAACTCTCTGTATTCGCAAACTCCGTAAAAAACACATCCGGTCTGCCCGCCTCACTGACGACATGGCGAAAAACAACATCCGTCACATCTTCCATCGGTGCCAGTATAAAAAAAGGCCGTGGCAAATCACGCCAAAAATGTTCTGTCATATCAAAAACCTCTCTATCAATACCAGGATAAATCTTCATCCCGAAAAATAAAAACTGCAGAAATGGGCTGTTGCTATTGATAATAACAACGGCATGGAACCTTTGTTAATGATTAACTCAAGTGCAGTGATGCTACGCTCTCCACATGCACCGTATGCGGGCAACGATCCCTTTATAATACATTGTGTTATAGTATAAAGAAACCGTGCCAATTATAGGTTTTCTACAATCCTTTATCATCTTTTGTTATTAAATCCAACCCCATAACATCAAGTTTCACATCAATTTCACATCAATTCATACTTCTTTCCCGTAAAGATTTCCGCTAGGGCTAATTTACATCGATCGGGCAAATCGGTTTTAAAGGGATCGATTAAAACCTTCTCACCATCAATCATTATATACTGCCCAACTAACTTTAATTTTTTCCGCATTGCCATCGTCCTACATCCTCCTTCGTAAAATTCAAGCTTTATAAGTCCCATTCTTGACGGCCCTTTTTATAGCATCTGCACACAACTTATGTATAAAATCCTGGGTTTCTTGTGAGAACTGATTGATGTGTTTAGGACTACCGCTTCCTGGCTTTGGGTTGCTCGCTATGTTCTTGTCCCTCCTTGTTATTTAATCGATTGATTTCTTCTATATACTTTGGTAGCACTCTCCCGAGGAATTTATATAAATTCTTCATAGCTTGTTCGGATGGTTGAATTGTATCCATTTTGTATTAACAACACCTCTTAATTTATTTACTGTAATTATTATTTCTTATCAATCGAACTTTTTAAACCTTTAACTTATTCGTTTTTATAACTGGATTAAGGGGATAAAGGGGATTTAAAGGGGAAAGGCTTGATATATAAGGCTTTATAAGCTCTTCTTATTCCCGCAATTAATTCTGAATAAGTCGGGGGTTAAGTCTTAGCGACGGATAAATTTCCCGCAGATCTCAAACATAGGAGTGTATTGGAGACAATGAATAAACGTTTAGAACCTTATGAAGAACAGGCACTGGAATTGATAGCTAAAGGTGTGAAGCTTTTGTATGACAAGAAGAACAAAAATAGTGTTCAAAATAATAAGGAAGTCAATTTAAAGAACGAGAAGAAAGACAACGATCAGAAATAGTACCGGTTTAAAATAAACGTAAAAAAGCCCACCGACCATATAGGTAAGTGGGCTTGTTTATGAATTTACGAATTAAAAAGAGGCCCGGGTTAGCCCAGTCCCCTTTACTTGTTACTTCAATATTATAACCAAAGGGCAATTAAGTCAATCCTCTTCTTGTTTAATTCTTTGGTAAGTTTGGGATGGAAAAGCCTTTAATCCATATCCCCAAAAATCCCCGTTTGATCTAGTGTAGAACTTAGGTTTGATTTCTATGTATGATTGGTAACCTTTCGCTCTGCTGATTATTTTACGCGCAATGGGATAAATAATTAGATCGGTAAGCTGATTCCCGTTCTCGTTATTTATTTTTGGAATAAACTCCAGGTCAGTGATGCAACTTTTAAATTCAGCGCTAGATATATTTTTGTTGCCAAATTCCATCAATCTCTTAAATACATTGTACAGCCTTTCATTATCAGCATCTTCTCTTGATTCTGCTATAAGTAATGCTTTGTTCCCACTCCCTTTAAAATAAAAATAAAGCCTCTCCATAACAAATTCTAAAGTTAATACATACGGATTTGCAGGAGCTGCATATGTTCTGAAGTGGTCTGATTTGTTGATTCCGGCGGCGATTATTTTATAATCAAGTCCGCTTACAAATCCCGTTATATCATCAAGAAAGTGGGTTCTAATTTCACGATCGCGCAGTATATTAAACATTCCCCTCTGTTTTCTTATATCAACAGAATGGAAAATAATATTTCTATGTTTCCAATACTTATACTTAATCCCATCCATAGTAGGATTAACTAAGTTGTAATAGTATTCCCTTTCAAAAATGACGCTACCTAAAGCAAAAACAGGGAACTGAAGATCAATATGTTGCATGCTATGGTCTCCAGACTCATCCAGAAAAGCTATGTGAGTATGCATTTTGTCACCCCGAAAAATATGATGATTCTATCCTACCATATTTTCCCTCGCATCCATAGGATTAAAGATATTAATAGAACAAAAAAAGCCCCGAGAGCTATTAAGGGACTGACCCCCGTTTGTGAGACAGGGATCAAAACACCTTACAAGTTTAGGCAGCCAGTCGTCGGTAATCTACCGGTGACTGGTTGTTTAGTTTTGTTTGAATGCGAATTGAGTTATAGTAAAAGATGTAGTCTCGAACGGTCTGCTCGACGATTGCCGTCGTCGTACAGGTTAAACCTTCGAGATAGAACGTTTCAGACTTTAGCGTGGAATGAAACGATTCGATGGGGGCATTATCAGCGGGCGTACCCTTGCGGGACATGCTCATGGTAATGCCTTTTCCCTTTACAGCTTCTTGATACGCCTGGGATGTGTAGACGCTGCCTTGATCGCTATGGAGTATTGCGCCTCGTAGAGATGGCAACTGACGGAGTGTGTCAAGCACAAATGTAGTGTCCTGCTTGTCAGCTATACTGTATGCCACAATCTCTCCGTTAAACAAGTCTAAAATACTCGACAGATACAACATTTTCCCACCATACGGCAAATAGGTAATGTCCGTCACGAGTTTTTGCATAGGTGCATCGGCTTCAAACTGTCGCTTTAACAGATGGTCCGCGATATGTACTGGTTGCCCTGTAGGTTTCCGTTTCTTGGTTTTGACACGACATTGCAGCCCTTCACGCTGCATGATCCGTTGCACGCGTTTGTGGTTTACCTTGTCCTCTCTCTGAAGCAAGGCAGTTATTTTTCGGTATCCATAACGATATTTATGCTGTATACATAGTTCGCGAATTTTCTCTACCATGTGGTCCTCAGGTCGGTTCTCATATTCGGCCCTCCAGCGATAATAAGTGGCGCGAGGGACACCTATCCATTCACACGCTTGTTTCACACTAACTTCGCTCCGAACAGACTCGACCCACTCTACTACGATCCTTGACGAAACCTCCTCTCGAGCTCCCTGTACTTTTTTAGCAGATCTACTTGTTGTTTCAGAAACCGGTTTTCAGCTTTTACCCTCTCTAACTCCGAAGTATATTCGGGTCCTTTGCCATAGCTGTATTGTTTACCTACGGGCTGCTCTAACCGGTTCCACTCCCCATTCCGATGCCATCTCATCCAAGTTTTCAATTGTGTCTTGTTTCGTATGTTTAACTGCTCCATGACTTCCTTCACCGGTATACCAGCCAGTCTCATTTCAATAGCTTTCATTTTAACTTCTAATGGATAACTTACTCTTGTTGCCAACGCAAAAACACCTCCAAGGTTGTCTCCATATCTTACGACATGGTTGCATTCTCTTGAAGGTGTTTTAATTTGTCTCACATTATGGGGTCAGTTCCTTAACTCCCAGGGCTTCTTTACCGGTGTTTCCGGATTGCATATCAGGGGTGCTGATATGTTGAGTATAGAATACAGCGTTTGTCTTAATTTGTAAACTATATAAAGTCAGGTTTGCTTCACAAGATTCCTGATCCTTTTATTCTGGCCATACTAAACTACATCGCTACCCCCCTTTTTCTTTATATCATTCATTGTCATTGATCATCTTCCAAGCTGAAAGATTATTACACACCATTCAAATTCTATACCCGTCAGTTTGACGGGAGTTCAAGTTACTGGGAGTCCAATTTTGGACTGTGAACATTAACCAACGTAAAATTGCGTTCGTTGGCCATCAAACGCAACAAACTTGCTCACAAGCGCAAATATACCGAGTATTAACCAACCTGGTTAGTACTGAGGGAGATTTCTCCCTTAGCAGATTGCATCTTTCTTTTATATGTTTTCAACCTCAACATTTCTCAACAAAAGGGATGCAACGCAAAATGCAACGCACTACTAAGAAATACTCAGATAAATTCATGTGATTAGATGACCCCGTGGACCGCGGAGTCATCTTTAAAAGTACGAATTTCGTTCCTTTAATCATGGGGTTAAGGGCGCTTTTTGTGTGCAATTATGTCAGGGTTTGCAAGGTATGTTTGTGTGCACCTGTTAGGCCCCTCTCAAAATCTGAGAACGCAATTTTCCGTTTTCAAAACCAACCAGGTCGGCACAAATCCGTGCTCACCCTGCGCCGTCTTCTGATCCTGAATATATACCGTCCTGGTAGGTACTCACTTACCGTCAAACTGTCGAGTACTGATACTGTCCGTTATGCGGAGTTAAAACCTCGCGACGTCGCGAACTTTGTAAGGGGTGCTTATCTTTCAGCAGCCTTGTTTCTGAAGCAGAAACTCCACAGTAACCCAAGTATTTCCCGATGACCTACTTTCAAAGTATATCGTCCTGGATTCATTTAGCCGGCAGATAGAAGGGCGACCCATAATTGTCCTACCCTCTGAACCGAAAATTCGGCTGAGTAAATTCTCTGTGTTGAAAACGGAATTCAAGTTCGGATATGATCACCACGCTTTAATCAATTAACGTAACCTACATATGTACAAAATTCATATTTTGACTATATGTCTTTCCCTGTTGCTGATTACCACAAACCGCGTCATTATAAGGTTTTGCATTTGGCTCGCTTCTCTAATCACTGTGAATCATAGTTAAAATCGCTTGAAATTGCACTTTCTTGATGTTTTGAGAGGGGTTTTTCACTTAAATTCATCTTCGGATATGGTGATTCGCCATGTCTGAATTTCTAACAGGTTCCCGGAAGTGAAGGACAATTTGACCGGTACTCACCACAATTTTGTTGTCAGTCGAACGGTCCCCTGATTTGGTGAGCGTTGTAATTCTCACCCTCCAAAATTGGAGGATCACTTTACCACGGTCTTTCTTTATATACTTTTAAATGTTGGTGTTCGTTACCCTTGGAATCGTGAATTTCAAGGTTCGCTGAACGCGCACAACAAAGAGGACCCCCTAAACCTCGGGAGTCCTTCATAATGATCACTATTCCTTTACTTCCAATACATCCCCAGTCGCTTCATCATCTCTTTCACTTTGCGATTTAAAATGATCGGTTGGTCTAACACGTGGTTAGGTAGATCAATCCAAATCGCGGACGCTGGCAGGCTTAATTCATCTCTGAAGTGAAATGACAGTGTGACAGCTTCCAGGAGCGTCATCTTATTCTTAGACGTTAGGCCAAGCCCATTGGTGTGCCTAATGTGAAGTTCATACCTTCCGTCATCGTCAGCAGCCGCAATGATGTATTTACCTTCTGGGTAACATTCAAACGGGTTATGCGCGGACACTTCATATGTGTGAAAGTCAACTTTGTCCATTACGTATACACCCCGGCGGCAGATGCGGAGATATCTTCTTCCAGGGCTTTCGAAATGCGATCCATTATCTCATTGATATCAGACTCATTTCTTACATGTGTATCACCAAAGGAAACTGTAGGGGTTAGAGTCACAAAATTCTGAATCGACTTCATTTCGGCCAACTCTCGCATGGTCTTTAGATCCTCCTGGCCTATATCGACAGTATCATCAATTTTCCCAACGCTGTTTACTTTGTCGATCGTTCCACCATTAACAAAAGGACTACTGTTCACAATGTTATTTTGCTTGGACGCATCACTTTCCGCTTTTGCAGCTTTGGCAGCGGCTATCTCGGCATTTCTGGCGGCCGTGGATGCTTTTGATTCGGTTATCATAGCTTGTATTGCCTTTTCTCTACCGGCGATCTGTTCATTGACCTTGTTTGCATACTGAGCTAGCTCGTTATTCCTGGCTTGTTTTGCGGCCTCGTTTTCAATCTGAGCATTTGCACCAAAAGTCATCTGATCAATTAAGTCAATACTGACACCTGGGATTTTATTTAGAGTGTCTATAAACCCGTTGATAATGTCGATCCCACCGTTGACCATGTTTTGCAGGATCGTAAGGACACCGGCTTTCATGTCGCCCATGAAGTTTTGGATGTTTGTACTAACAGTCATAAAGGACAACTGTAGTTTATTGAACAGATTCATGACCCAATTAACACCGGTCATAAACCCGACTTTGACCCAATCCCAAGCAGTTAATAGCGCATTGCATACGATCATCCAAGCGATTTTCAAGCCCCCTACTGACTGGATCCACTTATAAATAGCCATTACTACTACACCAATGAGAAGGACGATCCAAGTTAAAGGGTTAGTAAGAAGTGTTGTGAAAAATGCTTTAGCCGCCCCCGTAGCAATCCACGTAGCTGCGGCCTGTATACCAAGCCCGACTGCTAATGTTGCCGCTCCTGCTGCTACACCAACGAGAACCGGTTCGATTTTAGACCAATTATCATATATGAATTGTGCCCCTCGTCCAATCACCTGTAATAACGGACCGAATGCATCAATCAAGATGTTTTGGATAAGCGTGCCCACCTGCGCGAACGTCATAGGCATAGAATTAAATTTTCGGTTTATTTCTTCTGTTGATGATAACATTGCATTTTTTACAATGTCGGCAGTGATTTGGCCATCTGTAGCCATTTCACGGATAGCACCTATCGGCACTTTCATATAATCGGCAATCGTCTGGATGACGTTCGGTGCTGCTTCGAAGACCGCATTCAATTCTTCACCACGTAGAACGCCTGAACCTAAAGCCTGGGTTAATTGCAGGGAAGCAGATGCCATTTCTGCTTGTGATGCACCAGCAATAACAAACTGCTTGTTCAGGTTTTCTGCAAACTGAATTGTTTGGTCATTGGAGCTGAAAACTGCGCCGGCTCTTTGCCCTAACTTTGCAACCACATCAGCTGTAGTTTGATAAGAGGCGCGTGAACGATTGGATGATTCCATGATTTTATCCTGCAACTGAGCTGTCGACTGCAACCCGTCATTCATCAGATTCAGCCGCGCCGTAGTGTTGCTGTACGCGTCACTAATGTTCATAACCGATTTAACACCTTGGAAGGCAAGATAAGCCCCTGCCATCCCCGTTATATTTCTCATTAGCCCAGAAGATGAAGCTGTCCCATTATTCATAGAACGATTAAATCTTTCTTGTGAGTTTGCTGCGTTTTGAATTTGTCGGTTTATTTCTGCTTCAGCTGAGGCTATTTGCTGTTTCGCTGCAACCAATGATTTATCTATGTTTGTATTCTGATTGGTCACATTCTGCATTCTTTGCATAGTTGAAACCATCATATTCATACTGCTGGTGATGCTTTTGAGCGGTCCGGACATAGCGTCGAACATTTTGAGTGTTGAGCTTACTGTGGCCATTCAATCCCCTCCTGGTCCGGTAGGTCGTCTTCATAGTCAATGTCATCTATGATAATGATTGTTTTGTCTGTTACGCCCGGCGGCAACTCTTCACCGGGGTATATAAATGCCACCGGTATAAATCCTTTATCTCTAATCGTTTGCTCTAACTTTTCTAATCGCTTCTTTAGTGCTTGATTCGCCATGTTATTCACTTCTCCTTTCCAATTCCGTTAATCTGGCTTCTATTTCTTCTAATTCAACCGCTTTAATGGCTGTTTCCAACACTGTTTTGGCAGCCATCACTCTAGCCATAGCAGGGGCCTTTGGATTGTCCATAACGCCCTCTAACGTCTCCACAGCCTTTACAGAAGACTGTTGTATTCTTGATATGGCTTGACCTACCGCCTGACGTTTTGCCCCTCTATAAGCCTCCTGAAAGCTGTTGTCCTGCATCCATCTGCGCAATGTTGTTTCACCAATCCCGGCAACTTTAGCAGCTGCGCTAATAGAAGGCTCTGACAATAAAGCAATAACCGCTTGTTCCTGCTTCCTGCTTTTCTTCTCTCCGTGCCCTGTGGAAATAGTACTTTTCATCTTTATCACCTCTCTCTATACAGAAGGAAGGTGAGATCTTCCCCACCTTCCCCCAGGTCATTACTGGGTCAGTTGTGAATCCAACTCCTTGGCCCAGCTCGGCAGTTCGCCCGTTTGATAGGTTTTATCAAGTTCGCTAGTATCAACAAAGGAAAGGAAATTAGGCAAGTTGCTAAGATGCCGCTGATAATACGGATTTTCAACACCTACCATATCCTCAACAGAACCCAACTCCTGTGCCATTCTAATGGCTTTCATCCTGTGGTCGCTTGCCTTTACTGCAAGCTGCAGGAGAGATCCAGCCAACGGCTTCGATTCTTCAATAATCGCATCAATACCATCCCGGATCACCTGAAACTCTCTCTGGTATCCGGCTTTAACTGTCTTGGCCAGCTCCTTCAGCTCCGCTTGCTTCGCACTCTCAAACCGTTCAAGGCGTTCCTTAGCGATCTCAATAATTTGGGCTTCATCATCAGCCGCGCGTTTGGCTGCGCCGATCTTGGCAGCACTGTGGATCTTTGTACCGCTGGTTTCTTCCTCTACCATCTTCCGGTATGCCTGATATGCTTCCTGGTGCGTCCCTTGAGCAGTTGCCAGTTCGGCCCGTGCATCCTCAATGCGTTTATCGTGTTTGGCCACAACCTCATAAAACTCGTTCAATTCTTTAAACATTCTTATTCCCCCATCCATTTCCCGTCTTTTTTTCTTGTTCCCACGGTGAATTCTCATGTAGATCCTTGTGGTACTGATCCACTTTGTTCATCTGTTCGGCTGCTAATTGTCCCTGTCCTTCGGTATGGTTGCGCCATTCATTTCTCTTCTGATCATCTTGCATTATCTATCACTCCTGATATTTATTTAAAAACTCATAAATTCATCCACCTGCGACTATCTGCGTTCTATTCCTGCAACGGAACTTTCCTCATCAACCCATCCCAAAAATCAAAATCATTTAACGGCTCCGGCGGTTCTTCTTTAGGTTTTAAACGGTTAGTGATGATTTCATAATGGAGGTTCATTCTTGCCATGAAATTATCAAGTTCCTCTGGCTTCTTTTTGCTGTACTCATGAAATATAAGCCTGAGTAATGTTTCAAGGCTGCCGATCCTTGACCTATCCGTTTCAATGGTTACTATGTTTCCTTCTAGCCGGATATCAAATCGTCTGCCTTTCTTTTTCTGTGGCTTCTCTTTGCTGTCTTTAGGCTCTTTGATTTTTTGACCCATAGTATTCTCCTTCTTGCCAGTTAGCTGATTTACAGAGCATCCCGAAGCCCTACACGCTTCCTACTACCTCGTTCCCTTGCCCTCCTTCTAGCTTGCTGTAGTTGTTCGCATAGCATGTTGTACCGTTGTACAGCTGCTTCATACTTTGGATGATGGGGACCGATCGACTCTATGAATTCAGCCCCCTTTATGATCCGCTCTTGTAACCTTCCCTCGTGATAATCCACTAGCTCATCGAAAATAACTTCAAAGTGGTCGTAAATGCCTGTACTTGTCTCAGCCTTACATACCTTGCTTAAAAAGTTTAGGTAGACATCCGGCTCCATATGATCACTCTGTAAGGCCATTTCTACCTGTCGTATAAGAGTGTCCTGATACCCTCTGATTAGTTGATGATTATCCTCGGAATAACTCTGTAATTCGTTGTGTGGTTCTGTCATAGTGCAGTTCCACCCTCCCGCACTTTCCATTTCGTTGTTTCGTGAAATTCACTTCCAAAATATTAGGAGTATCGGTATTCGGGTTGTAGTAATCATCCCTGTATAACAAGCCGATCACATCCGCACTGGTCTCAATTCCTGTGCTTCCGGATAGATCCGCATTACCTGGACGCTTGTCCTTGCGTTCCTCTACCCCACGAACAACTTGAGACAGTCCCATCACATGGCAATCGCACTCCTGAGCTGCAGAACGAAGCTTCCTACACACTCGAGCTAGGGCGCTTCCCCCATTGTCATTTATCTCTCCTGTTTCCTTAACATCCTGTAAATAATCAACCACCACGAAATCAAGGCCTAGCGTTCGTTTTAAGCGCCTCATTTCATCGGTAATGTAATCAGCCGACACCGCTCTTGTATCGTCGATATACAGGCGTTTAAGGGCTTCCTTGTGCTTATTCATACTTACATAGTGGTTGTGTGCTAATCTCCCCGTTCTAAATTGCTCAAAATTCACTTGCATGAGGTTGGCTATCATCCGAAAGTATAATTGCTGTTTAGACATTTCAAGCGAGAACATAGCGCATTTATAACCGGCTTTACTCAGCCTCAGAAGCATTTCGATTACAAAGGCTGTCTTTCCCATGCTTGTACGTGCGCCAATCACCGAGAAGTCTTGTCTGTGCCATCCTGTAGTCATTCCATCAATGGTTTTCATCCCAGTAAGAAGGCCATAGGCTAATGACGGGTCTTGAGCAATCTTCATAACATGAGCCGTCCACTCCTCAACATCACGATCAGGATCGGAGCTATCCTTGCTCTCACTAGAGCTAAGCTCGAACACGGATTTCTGCAAGTCCCTTAATAGTTCGTCAGGATCTTCTCCTTCTGACGTAGTTTCTGCAACCCGTCTCGATAATCTTAGAAGCTGCTGACCAAGAAGATTCTTTTTCAGAGTCCTAATCAGTCCTGGTATCCGCTTCTCGCTATAGTAGGCTGAGCGCAATTCATGTAGAAGCTTGATGTTGCTCATATCGCAACGCTGGACAATCCCTTGGAAACTCAGTCCTTCTTCAGAATCTGTTTCATGAAGGATTTTATAAAGCCAGTCGTATTCTCCGAAATGCTCCGGTGTGAGGCCTGACTTCCAGCTTGGGAACAGTGTCGGATCGCTTAGAAAAGCTCCAAGCAATTCTTCATTCGGTTGGGCCTGTCTCGTTTCTACGTCTGTAAATTTCATCGAGAATACTTACCTCCTCATTGCTTGGTGCAAATAACTCCAATGGGGGATGTTTGTTCCTGCGCTTCCGATTCGCTTGGTTAAGATAGTTCTCAAAATTAGTAGGTGTAAAAAGGGTATTAGGTCGTAAATACTTCTCGTACTTATCATTACCTAGCCACTCTTCAACTTTGATATCTATCACCTTTTTCAAATCTTCCATTGTTCGCCCATCATTCAATCTTCCGGAAATCAATTCAACCGTCCTTTTGGTTTTACTGCTGTAGTTCGTTCCTACCTTCTCGTTGAGATAGGAAACGATCTCGACAATATATTCTTTATTGTCATTATTAACATTATTGTTTATATTGTCGGGTTGCCGTTGCTTTCGTGGAGGGTTCGTTGATGAGTCGACGTTGCCTTCGTCGTTGCTTTCGCTAGTTGCCTGACCTTGATAATCCGCATAATTACTAATGGTTACAATGATTGCTTGCGTTGCTTTCGTCGTCGTGATCATCGTTGCTCTCGCGTTGCCTTCGTGGGGCCTTCGTTCCGATTTCATCGCTTTACCGCGTAAAAACTCTAATACCTGGTACACTTGGTCCTTGGTAGGCCGTTCCACTCGGGCTCCTACACGCCATTTACAGGCTTCTATGATCTCTGGAATAGATGTTCTTACCTGTCCTCTCTTTAAGCCCTTATAGTCTGAATGCTGGGCAGACAAAAGGAGATAGATCCAAACTTTAATGTATAAGGGCGGCTTCTCCCAAATCTCGCTTTCAATCATTTTTCGATGTAGACTAATCCATCCGTTCATCAAACCACCTCGTTATTTCTGACCGAATGCCATTTGCAATAGTCGCTTCAAAGAATCATCCCCTTCAACCATGCGATAAATAATCTGAGCTACAAAGTTGCGCCGTTCTTCCAAATGAATTCCGTCTAAAGCATTTATCAATGCGTTTGAATCCGTGTCTCCCTGCACAAATGCCACCCAATCAAACCTGATGTGTCTATAGCAACCAGCGAAGCATTCTAACGGCTGCTTCGGGTATCTTCTGAGAAAATGTACAAGTTCAACAAAAGGAATGCCCTCAGACATTACACACCTCTCCTTGACGAGATCATCCCTTGACTAATTTCTTGAAGTTATGTAATAATGTCGCCAAGGGAATACCCATTGTGTTAAATTGCCTTAACGTCCGGCCAAAGACAGGTTAAGGTGATTTTTATTTCTCGCTAACTCGTTAAACACATTGAGCAATACCGCATTTTCATGCTGTACATCATTTAAAAGTCGGCTCAAATCTTTGAATATGTCATGCTCTGCATACTCGGGATCGCTTGAATGAAGCAGCAATATTTCAGATACTTGATTCATTATGGAAGTAGTAAAAGTTAAGTTCCGTGCTAGTGGATAGACCTTTAAGTTTTCTTGACTAAATGTGACATCATCCAGCGATACCCCATAAATATTGCAAAGTTCAATTGCCTCATCCGCAACCAATTCCCCGGGATTTTCTTCAAACCATGCAATCCGTCTAACAGAGTGCCCCGTCTTCTCGGCCACCTCCTCATATGACAAACCTTTCTTCTTCCGCGCTTCTTGCAGAGACACTTTTTTTGTTCCCATCGCCAAAACCTCCTTTTTTTGTTCTTCAATGATCTTCCTGTACCGCTTTATTCGTGCTTATAAGCTTCAAGGTAGGCTTATTCGGAGTAAGAGATACTACATCTCCATATTCATCAAAATCTGCCGTATAAGTCTGTAATGGCTTGCCTGTAATCTGTTCAAGTAGTTCAAACGGGTTAATCGCTTTAGTGCCGGTTTCTTCCTCATATTGATCCATCATCTTGAACATATGGTCCATGAAAATATCGCATAGATAACAGTCATCGGGATGCTCAATCTTTTCTATAAAAATCAAATTTTCAAAGGTTTCTAAATCAATCTCTTCAGGGATGCTTGCATACTGTTCACTAAACTTCTCGAAGTGTACACCGTCCCAATACTTCCCTTTCTTTTTTAGCGTAATCACTTGCAGCAAATCATCTCGTTTTATAGTCTCACCATTCAAAAACAAACTGTGAATGTTAAACATGTAATCCTGATCGTCTTCAAGAGCTAAGTCAATCAACTCTTTCGTTTTATTTTGGAGAGCTAGTATATTGGTTTGAATGTTAAATAAGTCATCTGAACGCCCCTGCTTGGTCAGCTCCCTTGCCTTCATATCAATTTCTTTCAATTCAGCAAACAACTTTCTGATAACTTCTTTCTGCTGACTGAATTCACGCTGCAATTCGACTATTTTTCGGTAGAAAACTCTTAGAACAGCCAATGCATTTAGTGGGCCATAAGATTTCAGGCGATTAGTACGTTCAAATTCAGACTGCACAAATTGATCAACCCCTAACTCGGCGGCTTCCTGCAATAATCGCTCTCTTTCTGTTTCAGGGATACGCTTGTAAAATGCTGATCTGAATGATTTTAAAATTGCATTTTGATAATCATTCATCTTTAAACTAAGCGCTCCATGAATTAGTTCAGTTTCAATGGATTCGTGATTAAGCTTGCCAATCCAGTCAACTAATCTTGTCTCTAGTTGTTTCACATCAAAGGGGTTTAACATCAGGACAACGTTCCTTTCGGATTATATTTTTGACTATAATAGTATGTTGAAGTGGGCTATCGAACCATAAACGCGCCAGGTTTGTAATGCTTGTCCGCTATGGCAACTCTTAAGAGTCGCCTAAACTTCACCACCTTGCGCAATTATCTGATTCGCAATTATCCAACCGGCAGCGTGGTACTCAGATAAAATCCTTTCGATGCCTTCAGGAGTCTTCTCAAAGCAATCGTCACAAATTGAGATATGCACATTGCCATAAGTGATCTCTTTAATTACATTTCCAGTAGTCTGAACACCTCGGTTAGTCATCCCCTTCCCCCTCCCCCTTGGATGGACAACTCTTTAATTTCAGAAGATTGGCTTCGTAACCAATTCTCAATAACTTCTCGGTGGAAAAGAATTCGACTACGAATTTTTATGTGTGGAATCTGTTCTTCTCGCGCCATTTTATAAATCGTTGCCGTAGAAACACCAACTAATTCTGCTGCTTCAATTACGTTTAATGTAATTTTTATCATTTTATCCAGCCTCCTTGATTAACTTATAAATTCTCATTTTCTGCACCATCCAATGTTTTACGTCGTGGTCATTGTGCAGTGCGAAAACAACCCATTTATTCAGCTCTCATCATTCACCTCACATATATTCATTATGAATAATTTATTCTATGAGAATAATTTACCATGTGTTATTCTATTTGGCAACCCCTTTCATTGTGTTGTATTCATTTTGAATATTTTATATACTTTGATTAGTTATAATGAGAGGGATGAGAATTGTATGGATTCTGAGGAACAGAAGAAATTATTTGAGGCCAAAAAATTCGGAAATTATTTAAGAAGTTTAAGAAAAGGAAAAGACATGACTTTAAAACAATTATCTGAAGCAACGGAGCTTACCATTGGGTATTTATCGAACATCGAAAACGGTCGGAGAGGGATTCCTTCCCCAGAAATATTAAAAAAACTCGCCGATCCATTAGGTGTCTCTTATGGTGAGTTAATGTTTTATGCAGGATATTTAAATAATGAGTCGGGTATTTCGGAATTGTCTGCGGAAGAGAAAGAGGGAATAGAGTTTCAAGTACTATACTTAACAAGCGGTGAAGTCTTAAGAGGAGAAGAAGCCACCAACTATTTACGTTCACAAGGAGTAGTCTTTAAGAGCGAGGAAGAGGCAGAGGAAGCTGGTAAAAGGGCTGATGAATTAGAGTTGTTAAACATCTTAAATAAAAGCATTACCTTATTTGGGCATAGTTTAACTAAGGATGACCGAAAGCGAATCGAAGAAATGCTTGAATTAATGTTTCCGCAATATGCCCCCAAAGGATAGCAAATAATTAATCCCGGGCTTATTCAGAAGTTAATTTAGGATAAAGTAATGTCTGAAAAGCCTCATATAGCAAGGGATCTCCGTTTAAGTCCCCTTTTCCCCCTTAATCCTAGGAAATACATATTAAAATGCAAAGGAGTGAATGAAATGGCTAATATTCAAAAGCGCGGTGAAAATTCCTGGTTCTTTACCGTGTATACAGGTAGAGGACCGAACGGAAAGTATGGACGCAAAACAAAAACCATCACGATTACCGATGAAGCATTACTGAAGACGACAAAGAAGCTGCAAAACTACTTAGACGATGAATACTCAAAGTTCCGTCAAGAAGTTGAAGCCGGTGAGTACATCGCACCCCAGAAGATGACATTCAGCGCCTTCATTGAGGAATGGCGTACAAAGTACGCTTCCAAGCACCTTGAACATAAAACGCAATATACCTATGAATCGCACTTAAAAAAGCGGATCATACCTACTTTTGGGCACATGAGGCTTGAAGATATAAAGCCACTTCATGTTGTGGACTTTCTCGAGTCTTTAGCCAGGGACGGAAGCCGTGGTGATAATAAGGCCGGCAGCTTATCTTCTGGTACTGTTCAAATGAACCACAGAGTTCTAAAGAATATCTTTACTCGTGCTGTTGAGTGGAAGATCATCAAGACTAATCCTGTTGCTTCTGTTCAAAAGCCAAAAGTAACAAGCAAGGAAATTGTGCCCTATGATGAAGAAGAAGTATCCCACTTGCTCCAAGCCCTTGAAAAAGAACCCTTTCACTGGCGTATGATGATCACTCTGGCTCTGACAACAGGAATGAGGCGGGGCGAATTATTAGGTTTAGAATGGAAGCACATCGACTGGAAAGCTGGGGTAATAGACGTTAATCAAACCCTGGTTCATGCACTTAAAGGTGAAATAATTGTCAAAGAACCGAAAACCAAGAACTCTAGGCGCAAGGTATCGTTGCCGGCCTCAGTACTTGAAGAATTACGGGAATACTATGCCTATAGAGTTAAAGAAAGGGACAAGCTGGGTGATGCTTGGAACGGAAGGGATCGGGAAGGACGTGAATGGAACTTTGTATTCTCACATGCTGATGGAACGCCATTTCATCACGAACGCCCGTATCTGTGGTTTAGACAGTTCATTATGAAGAACGGGTTTCGATACATTCGTTTTCATGATCTACGTCATACATCGGCAACACTGTTGATTAACCAAGGGGTTCATGCAAAGATCATTTCTGAACGACTAGGACACGGAAACATTACAACAACCATGAACATATACGGTCATGCTCTCCGTTCAGCTGACCAAGCAGCGGCAGATAAGCTTGATTCACTGTTTTCTAAACGCGAAAATAAGCAAAGCAAAAAGACACTCGGTTAATCGTACTGAGTGTCTTCTTTTATGTTGAATTATAATCATTTATTGTGGGTGTATTCGAATTTTCACATCAATTTCACATCAATCTAGAAATTTTACATCTGTTACAATCAGAATACGCTATCTGTAATACCTCACAACCTTTGATACATAAGGGTTTATTAATCTGTATCATTTGCGCACAATTAAAACTACGTTCTCAATATGTGTCGTATGCGGGAACATATCCACTGGCTGCACCTCAACGGTGCGGTAGCCGCCGTCTTCCAGTACACGCAAATCCCGTGCCAACGTGGACGGATTGCACGATACATAGACCACTCGCTTCGGCTTCATTTCGAGTATCGTCTCTAACAGACGAGGATTACAGCCTTTGCGCGGCGGGTCGACGACGATGATGTCGGCTTCGACGCCTTGCTCCTTCCAGGCCGGGATGACATCCTCGGAGGCGCCGACCTCAAAGGTTACGTTATTCATGCCGTTCAGCTCCGCATTGCGACGCGCATCTTCAATCGCTTCCGGTACAATTTCGACTCCATATACTTTAGCGGCATGCTGCGCCAGGAACAAGGAAATGGTGCCGATTCCGCAATAAGCGTCGATTACCGTCTCTTGGCCGGTGAGTCCGGCATATTCTACAGTTCTCCCGTACAACAACTCGGTCTGCACAGGGTTCACTTGATAAAAAGAACGCGCCGAGATGGCGAACTTCACATCTCCGATATAATCATAGATCGTCTCACGCCCCCACAGGACGCGGGTGACATCGCCAAAGATGACATTCGTCTGTCTCTTATTCACGTTCTGACAAATGCTCGCGACCGCTGGAATTTCATTGCGGATCGCTTCGATCCACTCCTTGACATGGGGAATCTTGTCCCCATTCGTCACTAGAACGAGCATCATTTCGCCCGTACGGAAGCCTACCTTCACGACAACATGGCGAAGCAAACCTTGTCCGGATTCCTCATCGTAGGCAGTGATGCCAAGACGACGAGCGATCTCCTTCACTCTAGCAACTACAGCGTCATTACTCTCATGCTGGATGAGACAGGTCTCCATGTCGATGATGCGATGGCTGCCACGGGCATAAAAACCGCCGACCAAGGCCCCATCCGTCACACCAACAGGTACTTGAGCTTTGTTGCGATAACGCCATGGTTCAGACATTCCCAGGGTCGGAAGCACCTTAATAGGGTCAACTTGCTTCGCCAGGCCCGTTCCTTCAGAGTTCCAAGCATTCTTTCGCTCATCTGGCACTGCAGAGCTCTCCTCTTCCTTCGCTACCGTCAGTTTCCCGATCCGCTCCAGGGCATCTACGACATGCTGACGCTTCCACTCCAATTGGCCCGAATAGCTCAAATGTTGAAGCTGGCAGCCGCCGCATTGATGATAGATCGGGCAAGGCGCTGCTACACGCTGCGGACTGGTCTGAAGCAGCTCTAGCAGCTTGGCGTAACCATACTGCTTCTTCGTCTTCAGCACCTTGACCCGCGCTTGTTCACCCGGGAGCGCCCCTGCGACGAACAGCGTGTAGCCTTCGGCACGGCCTACACCCTCACCGTCATGGTTCATCCCGATGATGTCGATCATTACCTCGTCATTCTTGGCAACCGGTAATCCGGCTAGCGCTTCCTTATTACCTGTATCCGCTGCCTTCCTGCCTCTTGCCCGATCCCGCTGTTTCCTCATGGCTACCGCTTCACTTCTTTCCACTTAAGTCTAAGTCTATTTCATGTTACGACGTACACTCTCTCACTTCATGCAAAACCCCCGCCAATAAGGCAGGGGAACGCTGATTCCAGTTTCTAACGAAACTGGGTATCGTTATTTGGAACCCAAAAAGCTTCTGCAAATTTTAACGAAACTAGGTAGCGCTATTCGCTCAAATCAGGAGCTTAAAGCCCCTATTTCTCCCTAATAACGATCCAGAGTTTCGTTAGATTAAAATTGCCGCTATTAATGCGGAAATAGCGATCTGTAGTTTCGTTAGAGCTTCAAACGATTGGTTAGCTTCGTTAAAGTCCCAAACGATTAGCTTCCATCGTTAAGGCTTCAAACGCCTGCCTAACGGTCATATCCGCAAACGAACCACGCTTAAATCTTCTTCTACTCATGCGAAAAAATATGCAAATGCCGCGGCAAAATCTCGAAAACGCCTGGAAGCTCGCCGCCAAGCTCACCGTCCAGGTTGAGCAAGACATGTCCTGGGGAGGTAACCTCCATCCGTTCGGTCTTGAAGTACATAATTCGCGGATCATTGAAATGATCGCCGCGCAATGCCATGCTGACCAGGCGGATAAACTCCGCCAGATTGCATTTCTTCACGGCAATGACATCAAGCAAGCCGTCATCGATTCTGGCGTCCGGCGCCAGCCGCTCGAAGCCGCCAACCGAGTTGCTGTTCGCGATCAGGAACATCATGAACTCGCCCTCTACCTCGCCGATCCCTTCGGCACGGATAACCAGCTCCGTTGGCGAGAGATTGATCATCTTCTCGATACCCTTCATGTAATAAGCCAATTGACCGATCATCGTCTTCAGACGGCTTGGAACCTCATAGGTTAATTCCGTTAGCGAGCCGCCACCAGCAATATTAATAAAATGTCGTCCGTTCACCTTGCCGATATCAATCGGTCTCGTCTTGTTCTCAATCACCAGATCACAGAAATCTTCCCAGCGCTTCGGAATTTTCATGGCCCGCGCGAAGTCATTGGTCGTTCCAAGCGGAAAAATACCTAATGGCGGCAAATCATCATACCCTGCCATCCCGTTCACGACCTCGTTCAGCGTCCCATCGCCGCCGGCAGCAATAAGAATGTCATAGCCACGCTGCACGGATTCAGCGGCCTCACGTGTAGCATCGCCGTCTCCCGTCGTCGCATGACAAGACGTCTCTATACCGGCCTGGTCCAACCGATCCAGAATAGATGGGAGCAATCTCCGCATTTCTTCCCTTCCGGAAGTAGGATTATAGATAAGCCTAGCTTTTTTCATTACTTGAACGCCACCTGTTTATCATAATTTCAATGATCCCATTATATTCAATATCTGATAAGATATCCAGCGGGACAACCTGGAATGCGGCAACAAAGCCTCCCCCAGGTAATGATAAGGTAGTCCCTCAAGACGAGTTGGAATCACTGTACCGGTGAAGTAGCCCTTACTCAAAAAAAGCGGAGCAACGATCACCTCATAGCCCCGCTCCTCCTGCCAATAGCTTACTTTGCTGCGCAAGCTATCCGGACTAAGAAGCGCATAATCCGCATGAGCCAGCCCGCCAAGGCGGCCAACACGCGCGGATAGTCCTGCGATCCCCCGCTCCCAGCGCTGCCGGAAACCCTCATGCCGGCTGCCATGGCCAACGAGAAGCAGCACCTCCCGCTCCGGCCAGCTCGATAGCTCCTTCACCTTATCCCAGACGATCTCGGCCACGATCGGATCGTCGTCGATGGGATCGCCAAAAAACACGCGGGCAGATAAAGAAAAAGGCTCTAAATCCGTTTCCTTCTCCGGCGTGCTCTTCATGCCAAGTGCATATGAAATCTCATCGATATGAGTACTGCCCGACGAGACAAATAACGGGATGACAATAATATCTGTCACTCCCCAAGCTTCCAGCTGATCGATTCCATCTTGAATCAGCCGTCCTTCCACAATCTCCAGGAAGGAGGATACGATTGGAATATTGGCCTGCAGTTCACTCGCCGCACCTGCAACCGCTTCGTCGACGAAGGCTACCCAGTCCGAGTCAGGGGACCCGTGACTAATAACAAGTACCCCTGGCTTCCCCGGAGAACTCTTTATATCACATGCCTCCTGACCGACCGTCCAATCCTGTGATGTCCCTGGCCCTGTCTTCACAATTACAGGTTGATGCGCTCAAGCGCCATTTTATACCCGTCGTTGCCATAATTAAGACAGCGCTTAACGCGTGAAATCGTTGCCGTACTAGCTCCAGTCTCAGCTTCGATCTGATTATATGTAGAACCCTTGCCAAGCATTCTCGCTACTTCCAGACGCTGGGAGAGCGATTGTATTTCGTTAACTGTACAAAGATCATCAAAGAAGACGTAGCACTCCTCAACATTCTTTAAAGAAAGTATCGCTTCAAACAATTGATCGATCGTCTTATCATTCAACTTCTTAAGTTGCACTGAATCATCATCCCCTACCGTTACTGTACCACACCACCATTGTACCCGAGTAAGGTCATCTTTTTCAAGCATTAACGATTTCACGCATCACAGAAAGAACGCCCATTTTCCGCAAATGCCCACAAAACCGGGACATTCGTCCAGACGAAAATCTGGGTAGATACATACATTGTATTATTGCAAATGCCTATTTACTAAAGAATTATCCTAGTCACACTAACGGTTTATATGCATAACCAGGAATGGGAGAAGCGCCGGAGGCTGCTGCCCACCTCCTGACACAATACTATGTAAAGGAAAGTGATATGATGCCGCATTACACTCCTCCACGGCGAAGTGCGACGCCCCCTTCGTATCCCTACTCGCACAATTATCCAGGGATTACGCCGTATGATTCCGATCCATCCGAGATCGTCGAGGCTTCTGCGCTTGTTCCTTATTCACAGCCGACCGATCCGCTCCCCGCTGCTACCAATTCGGCAGCCAAGGCTGGAGGCGGATTCTCCATCCCGAATCTGGGCGATCTGAAAGGCATGATCGACCGCATGGGTGGAATCGACGGAATCGTCGCCACCATGGGCAAGGTACAAAAAATTATGCAAACCGTTCAGCAATTCGCGCCAATGGCTAAAATGTTCACCAGCCTGCTTCCAGGATCCAAGGGCAAGGGCGGCAATAGCGACGACAATTTAGACGAATACAAACCGCGCCGCAAAGGAAGCGGAAGGAAGAGCGGAAGGAAAGGCAGCAAGCGCCCGTCCTCCCGTCCACGCAGCGGCAAGGCACCTGCCAAACGCCGTCGTTAAGTTCAAACTCCCGCAGAGCAGTAAATTTATGGGCGCAGAGCTGTCGAGAGGTCTCGGCAGCTATTTTTCTTTGCCTAATCGTAATATAGACAAGGATCCCCATCCGCTTCATCACGGAATTGAGGTCCTTGCCCCACTCTAATACCTGTGGTTGGCCCGAGAGTGCACCGTCTTCCAAGGGGTCCGGGCAACCCTTCCTCGCCGAGGTACTACGACTCGACGTCTCCTTCTAGGAAGTGCAGCTCTGGCAGGAGACGAATTCCATCCTCCGCGTTCAGGCGACAATCGATTTCTTGGCTGCACCGATGCTGTCCGATGCATGCGACGTAAAGAATATGATCGTAAAGTCTTGTGTCTTCGAGCCAAGCCAAGTCGTCTTCCTGATTTCTGCAATACCTTCAGCTTCGTCAATCTTCTGGACTTTTTAAGCCTCCATGATCTCTTCATCCGCTTCATCCGCGATCTTTCTATAGAGTGACGACGCCGGGGCGGATGCCCTCCATGATGGCTCCCGACATGTTCCAGGGGCAGCAATTGATTATCCTCCATGGGATCAAGCAGCCCTGCAAAATACGATTTCGGCAGTCTCCACGGGGTCTGATTCAGATATTCCTGATACAGGGTGAAACCCGGTGACACGGGTTCCCACCACTTCGCCCCTCCGGCAAAGTGTACAATTCTATGATTAAAGTCCAGATCCGGAATATTGATAATAAAAATATTGAAATTCCCATCCAGCTGTAAATAGTTGTCACCGTAAAGGTGATTGAGTACATCCTGGTCCGGCAGGCTCGTGCTGGGGTGCTGCCGAAGGAAATCCTGCATCTTCACATACCACTCCGAATTTTGGCGAATATTGTCCAATTCAAATACGATTACGCCCGAATTGAAGTAAGTATCCGGATTAAATCCTAAGGGGAGAAGAACGTCAGCGAGCCCTGCGGCGCCTAAATCTCGGGCCGCAGCCAGATAGCATCCGTTCAAATCGACATCCCACAATTCTTGAATATCGAGATTTACCAGCACATCGCAATCCAGATAGATTACTTTGCTGACATCCAGCAAAGAAGGCAGGAGCAATCGGTACATGCTGCCCCAAGTCCAGGAATTAACCGATTGGGCTCCCTCAACGGTTTCGGCCAAATCACGATCCAGGACAACAGAGTAGAATTTCACTGTATGATTATGATGTGTAACCAGTTGCTTGATTCGCAGCATGTTCTCCCGGGTCAACGACTCGTCATGAAGAATATGAACGTTAACTTGTGAACTTGTATTGTGGAAGACCGACGTCAGAACGACAGCGGCATGTTCTGCATAGCTTCCATCCTTATCTGTAAATGCCAAAGCCAATTCAACCATTTACGATGAACACCTCTCCCTGTTTTTTAGATAACCACGCAACTCACAACTGCCGTGCTTTTTACGCTCACGGTCTTTAGAGCCTGCGTTCCTACAGATCAAACGTAGATAGTTATTGCTCGGAACTAGGGATATCCTTGTCAACTTGCAGCAGCCTGTTTACCTCTTCTTGAAGATCATTCTTTAGATTTCCACGGTGCCCTGTAATTGCGAGAATGGCCTTAAGATAGCCAAGCGGGTCTCCCACATCATGCCAGCGGCCGTTGATCTCGCAAGTATAGACGGCCTCCCTGGCCAGGAGCCGATTCAACGCGTCGGTGAGCTGGATTTCACCTCCTACACCTGGCGGCTGATCTTCCAGAATATCAAAGATGGATGGCGTAAGAATATAGCGCCCTACCATAGCCAGACGCGAAGGAGCCGCACCCGGCTGGGGCTTCTCGACTAATTGATTGACATAGGCGAAAGCACCAACCAGTGGCTTGGCATCCACAATCCCGTATTTGGATACTTTCTCTTCGGGTACCGTCTGGACCCCCAGTATGGATGTCTGGAATCTGTCAAAGCCTTTGATTAACTGCCCCAGAGCCGGTGGCTCTGACTCGAAGAAGGTATCTCCAAGCAGCACGGCAAAAGGCTCTCCTCCGATAAACTTTCTGCCCACATGTATGGCGTGACCCAGCCCTTTACGATCAGACTGGCGGATATAATGAATGTCTGCCAGACCAGTAAACTCTCTCACCTTGCGAAGCTCTTCGAACTTTCCCTTCTGTTCCAGGAAGTATTCGAGCTCATGTGCAGAATCAAAATGGTCCTCAATGACCTTTTTCCCTTTGCCAGTGACAACCAGAATCTCTTCGATTCCGGCCGCCGCCGCTTCCTCGATAATGAATTGAATCGTTGGTTTATCAATAATCGGAAGCATTTCCTTGGGCATTGCCTTGGTTGCTGGAAGAAGCCGCGTTCCGTAACCTGCTGCCGGTATGATCGCCTTTCGAATCTTCAACTGGTCCTCCTCCTTAATGATGCAGTTGTATATGATGTCATCGTATGCCAGAGAAGCTTTTGAATAGTGGACATCTATCTAATTAGGCAAAAATAATTAAATGCCCGTCCAGCGCAGCCAAAAAAACGGTCACTTCCCGTCGAAATTGGGAAATGCCCGTTTTAAGTTGAAGCCATAAATGATGTTTAAAAATAGTGTGATCTAATCTGGGTCGTCAGTTTAATTAAAATGGTGAGCATACCGTATGTGAGGAGTGCATTGAATATATAGATGCCCAAATCTATAGAAGTGGTTAAGAAGAAGTTGTTGAAGATTTGAAAAGGACCCTCCGGAACTGTGAAGTTATGATAAGTAACAAATTTTAATGGAAAACCTAACTTGAATATTTGATCATCAACCTGGGTAACCCAAAGCAAAGACAACAACGGAATAATACAACTCCATAAGAACAGCGCCCTTTTCTTCATTTCTTCCCCTCCTTGGCACTATATATATCATAACGCAGCGAGCCAAATAATGTTGCCAAACAGGACTGGCAGCCTGCTATTTGAACCAGCCTCGCCGCATGAAGCTGAATATCATCCAAATGCTGAGTATACCCATCAAGCTCAGTACGCCAAAATATCCATAACGCCAGTGCAGCTCAGGCATGTTCGCAAAGTTCATGCCATAAATGCCAGCGATGAGCGTCAGCGGCATAAATACACTGGTGATCACGGTCAGCGTCTTCATAATGCCATTCATCCGGTTAGAATTCAATGAGAGATAGGAATCGCGAAGATCCGCCGTCATCTCACGGTTGGATTCTACCATTTCCGACAGCTTCAGTAAGTGATCGTAGATATCCGAGAAGTAGGCGCCAGCTTCCTTCTGCGACTGAATATGCTTCGAATTGAGGATATGGTACATAAGATCGCGCATCGGAATGATCGTGCGACGCAGCTTGAGCAGCCTGCTGCGAAGATCGAAGACCTGGTTCATCAGCTGCTCAATCGATTCACGACTGCCCAGCTTCTCAAGCTCGTCCAGTTCATCCTCCACCGCATAGACACAAGGGAAATATTGATCGACCAGATTGTCGATGACCAGATAAGCAGCGGTAAAAGGGCCGCGCTCCCACATTTTTCGGTTCAACGCCCGCTTCTGAATGCTCTCCCAGGCTATATCGATCTCCTGAAGCTCCCGGTAATGAAAGGATACCAAATAGTTCTCGCCAATGAACAGATTTACCTCAATCAGCTCCAGCGTGTCCGGATCCAACGCGTGCAGAACAAGAAAATCATTATCCTCGTAGAAGTCAATTTTGGGACGCTGCATAACATGCAGCATACAATCCTCAATGGCTAATGGGTGGAATTGGAAGAAGGAATCCAGGAGCTTTGCTTCCTCCTCTGTGGGTTCACTGAAATCAACCCAGCTCCACAAAAAATGATGACTATTATGAATGTCTTCCAATGCAATATCCGTTTTTACCTGATGGTCATGCGTAATCCCCATCACACGAATCATTGTTCAAAACCTCCCGCACATGCACTAGAATACAAAGAAAGCCAATCCTGCAGCAGATTGGCGTCATTGTTATTCGCTTTATCTTTTAGAACAATACAACATAGATCAAACCTGCAAGTACAGCTACGATTGGAATCGTAATCACCCAAGCGATAACAATTCGACCGGCTAGCCCCCAGCTAACTCCAGAGAACCGTTTCGCAGCGCCAACGCCAAGAATGGATGACGTAATAGCATGCGTAGTGCTGACAGGCAAATGAATCAGGGTCGCCCCGAAAATAACCGAAGCCGCCGAGATATCAGCTGCAAAACCGTTAATCGGTTCAATTTTAAATATTTTCGTCCCCATCGTCTTAATAATCTTCCAGCCCCCAAGAGATGTACCCAGAGCCATCGCGGATGCAGCAGCAATCTTAACCCATAGCGGAACTTCCATATGATCCTGGAATTTAGCCGTTACAAGCGCGAAGGTAATGATCCCCATCGCTTTCTGCGCATCGTTCGTCCCGTGCGAGAAGCTCTGAATCGCCGCGGTCAAGACTTGAACGGAACGGAAGCCTTTATTGACGGTATGCGGGCTTTTCTTGGCAAAGACCCATTTCAGAATCAACATAACAATGTAGCCAATCCCGAAGGCAAGGAACGGAGAAATGATCAGGGCTTCCACAATTTTTGTGAAACCGCCCCAGTTCAGCTTGTCCGGACCTGCGCCGACATACACCGCACCTGCCAACGCACCAATCAAAGCATGTGAGGAAGATGAGGGTATGCCAAACCACCAGGTAATCAAGTTCCAGATAATTGCCGCAAGCAGGGTAGCGATCAATACTTCCAGTCCATTATCCAGTGCGGCTGGGTTCGCTACACTGCCTCCGATCGTCTCTGCAACGCCCGTAAATAACAGGGCTCCGAGGAAGTTCATTCCGGCAGCCATCATAATCGCCGTCCGCGGCTTCAAGGCCCGGGTGGAGACCGATGTTGCAATCGCATTGGCTGTATCATGGAAGCCGTTAATAAAGTCGAAGCCTAACGCCAGTATGATAACAACGAAAATAATTATTAGACTCGTATCCATGTTTTTTTATTATTGCACAGATGGAATTTTTCTCTTTACAGGATCCGCGCAATTCCAACCTCCCGTATTTCGAATGAGTAGTTTAATCTTATGAATTGCGCATTATTATGGATTCAAGCATATTGGCAACATGCTCGCATGCATCTGTGGTGGTCTCGAGTCGCTCGTAGATTTCCTTCTTCTTGATCAGAGTGATCGGATCCGTTACCTTCGCAAATAGTTCATTAATGCAAATGCGGAGTAATTCATCCCCCTGATTCTCCAGGTCATTCAGACGGATCGTATATTCACGAATTGCCAACAGCTTCTTCTGCGACAGCAAGTGAATCGCCTTCTGAATCTCATAGGCAGAATTGCGCAGAATCTCGGCAAACTTCGTGATATGCTCGTCCGGCTCATGCAAATGATACATGAAGAAACGGGACGTTGTCGCTTCCAATCCGTCCATCACATCATCCAGTGTTGTCGTCAGACTCATGATATCGTCTCGTTCGATCGGAGTGATAAACGTCTTGTTGAGTTCAACGATAATCGTATGTGTGTAGTTGTCACACTGCGATTCAAGCTCTTTCATTTTTTTCGCGAATTGGTCTACGTCTTTAAATTCCGCAACCTGCTGGGCGAAATAATCGGCCGATTGTACAATCGTATCCGCCATGTTCTCCAGGGTTTGGAAAAAGATATCCTTCTTCTTAACTCGCATCTGGAATCCTCTCTTCTCTTTTACGTTTGTTATACCCCTTACACTCCTATTACTAACCCACAATATATTATCATAACTTGAGAGGGTATAGATCATTTTGTCGAAAACATTTCATCTATATAACTTATTTTTGCCCCAGTGTTCCCAGCTCTATCCTTAAAGCTCCAGATTCATCCAAAGAAACATCCAGATTGAGCCAATAAAGCCCTGTCATGACCAGCAATTATTCAAGCTTAATATGACTCTCGAAATCAGGTTTGTTAGGGACGATATTGAAGTATGTTTTACCTGGGTAAAAGGGAACCTCGACATTGTCCTTAATGATGCGAATCACGTCATCCGCCTTGCGAATCCAGGTGCCACGAATGACTTTGCCATTTTGCAGCAGGATCGCATCCCCGCCCATCTCCAGATTAATGCTGAGATGCCCGATATCATCAAGCACCTTATGATCCGTACCCAGAATGACCACGTTCGTGCAGGTCAGCTGTTCCCCGGTGTCCAGGTCCTTGTGCGGCTCGCCATTAATAAAGCGCTTGTACAATTTGCTCTCCGCATCATATACATAGGATACCTTATATTTTTCAAGCTGAAACTTAACCTCCACAGACGTTGCCGGATCCCCTTCTCCCGGATCACTCGAATCGCGGAAAGGGTAGGTAGGAATCTCGGTATCCTGGGTCGAGTATTTCCGTTTATCAGCACCTTCGAGCAGCTTCTCTACATTGGAATATAAATTATGCGGTGCTTTTCGCGATTTATCTCTCCAGAAATAAGGTCCCGCATTCGTAATCTCGTCCAAATCTTCCTTGTGCTGGCGCTGTAAAATAGCAAAAGCATCGTTGCTGGCTCCGGCATGAACCGTAATCCCATGGTAACTTTCGCCAAGTTCGATCATATAAGGACGTATACTGCGGATTGGACCAACCTTGGCTACTTCGCCACCGCTTTGATATATGGCCACCAGCCGAGTAATACCACCCTCCATTAGCAGCTCATAAACAATATCCGCCCCGCCTAATCCTGATTGTGGTCTGGCAGCAGGAGCGTTATTGATCATAATGGCTAAAGGTCTTTGTGTAGTCGGCTCATCAAGCGGCAATCCGGTAAAAGGAGACTTGTATAGCGCCTGTTGTTCATCCGGTTCTTCCACCGGCGGTTCCTGAACATCTTCGCTTGGAATGGGCTGATCCGGTTCATTCAATGCATGGTTGCCTCCTTTCCCACATGCGGGAACAAGCAGCAAGCATGCCGCTAACAGCAGGGACAGACTGATTCTGGATAGATAAGATTTCATAATTCCTCCATTATTTTCTTCTATTAGCTCTGGTTCCCTCTATTATACGTTGAACCGACTCGCCTAGAAAAGACAAAAAAAGACTGCCGAATCGATCCATGGATCATTCGACAGTCCTTGTTGCGATATAACTCGCCTAAGTATTCTATATATGAACTCAATAATGTATCATTCAATTTTTTTTGATATTGTTCCACCGAATACCCAGCAGTTTAGACTTATACTGCCATATTGGTAATCCTGGAACAGCTTCACCGCTCTACGCTCATCATCCGCAGCTCCCATCGCATACAACAAAGGGGCGAAATGCTCATTTGCGTAAACAGGAACCGCCTTCCGTACATGCGGAGCCCGCCGCTCATAATCGAACAATATTCGCAGATTCCACTCTTGCAGCTGCTCGCCAATCCACTCATCAAATTCCACCGCCCAATCGGCGGGCGAGGATGCTCCGGACTCCAGCAGCCGCAGGTTATGCACTAGACCACCGCTGCCAAGGACAAGCACATTCTCCTGACGCAGTCGGGTCAGCATTTTGCCAATCGCATATTGCTCTGCAGGGGAACGTCTGGAATCCACCGACAGCTCCACTACAGGCACATCTGCCTCAGGGAACAACATCCGAAGCAGCACCCAGACTCCATGGTCGAGCCCTCTTCCCGAGGACATCTCATACGTTAAATTATTGTTGGCGAACAGTTCTCCGATCTGCTTGCTCAGTTCCCGATCTCCGGGAGCCGGGTAATGAATGCCGTACATTTCCTCCGGGAATCCATAGAAATCATGCATCGTCTCATGAATATCATCATTGCTTACAGCCTGAACAGGTGAATCGAAATGGGCTGAGAACACAACGACTGCCCTGGGTCTGCGCGGCAATTGCTGTATCAATTGCTTCAGAAATTGGGTGTAGTTATTGTCTTCAATCGCGAGTGTAGGGGACCCGTGCGCGAGAAACATTGCAGGCTGAGTCATCATACATACCTCCAGGGCACCAGAATGGTTACATCTTCATTGTATCCCTATATGTCGGTATTTACTAGTTCCCCCTAACGCAGCTTTGATCACGAAGTGAATCAAGAAATATGCCAGGCATCGGACCTTGAATTCAACCGGGACTCCCGGGGCCTCAAGCACCCACTACGTATGCTCCGATCCGCAGGCTCTAACTTCGTCCAATCTTTTTCGGTGCTGGAAGCGTTTTTTGCTGTCAGATCATCCAGTCTTGCCACTCGCGATGGGCATGCTCAAGCCCGCCAAGCCAATCCCTCGTCTTATGGATCAGCTGCTGCTGATGCCCACCGCTCGAATACGTATGATCCGCCTGGAAAATAATCTCCTTATCGCAGCGTCCTTCAGGCCGCATCCAGAATACCTTTTGGTATAAAAAAGCATAGTCAACTGGTATCGCATCATCAGAGGTACCGTGAACGACGAGCACATCGCCGGCGAATTTCTTCGCCTCCTGGAACGGCTGGTAGCCAGCAAGCGATTCAAAGAACTGCGGCGTAAGACCATAGCCCAAATAGTCGACCTTGCCTTTCGTTATCGCTTCATCATACAACTTACGGCTTGTGATCTTGACGATATCGTTGAATGGATAACCTACGGCTGACCACAGCACCAGATTTTTCACACGCCGGTCACGGGCCGCTGTCAGCAAGGCGATCATCCCGCCCAGGCTATGACCAATTAACGTCACTCGTTCCGGATCAATATCGCCCAGCCCCAGCGCATAATCCAGTACTTCCCTCGTCTGTGCGATCATGGAGTCCACACTCTCGCGGCCATAATCCCCACTGCTCTCCCCACAGCCGACATAGTCGAAGCGCACGACCATGGATCCCGCCTGCGCCAGCTCCCGTGACGTCTTCACGAACAAACGATCAACGCCAATCCGGCTGCCCACGAAGCCATGGCAAATAATAACCAAGGGCATCCGGTTTTTGCAACGCCCTTCTGTTTTCACCCCGACCGGGTAGTGAACACTCGCTGCAATTTCCTCAGTTCCATGCTGTATGATGATTTGCCGTTCCATCTCTATTCCTCCCCGTTACAACAATGAATACAATTCCGATAATTTTAATATGAATTATTGGTTTTATATTATCATCGCAGCTAACAGGGTGTCAATTATCAGCTATAGTATTGTCTGAGATAATGTGCGATCTTCTCTTTTCCTGATTGTTCTTCTTCAAACAGGGTTGGAGGGATATCCTCGGAGATCTGGATCGCCAGTTCCCGGCCATCCGCCAGCTCCAATTGCTCATCCTCGCCTACGACTTCCTCCAGACTGCCCCGTGAATGACTGTTGAGCAAATAACGGCGTGTTAATTCCGCTTCATTCTCCATGGATACTTTCCTCCTGTTTAACAAATTCCGTGATGATGTAGTTTCGTCTTGATAGCTGCCTTTTTATGCGATGTTCACGAAAAATACAAAAAGGACACCGCTTCAAAGCGGTGTCCTGTGCAGCCTGATTCAACTCAAGTGCAAAAAAGTCCATCCTATTCTTTTGGAGGCCCGGTTATAGACGGCGTATTGGAAATGCCATGAATCAGCAACGATATGAATTGATCGGCCAGTACATTCATATTCATAAATGGCTCCAGACGACCAGGCTTCGCCATGAATTCCTTCATGGAAGACAAGTACAGCACCAGCAAATGCGGTGAGATATCCTTTCGAATTTGCCCATTCTGTTGGCCACGGAACACCATCTCCTCGAACAGCGGCATGTTCTTCTGCTCATTATATTCAATCATCTGCTGCGTATATTCGGGGTATACATTAACCAGATCATTGATAAATTCGGGAGAATAGTCATTCATTTTCTGATAGCGAAGCAAATGGTGCATGAGTTCAATTGCATCATTGGATTGCTCCATCATTTGTGCAAAATCCGCATGCGTCTCTTCATTGATCGCCATAACTACGTGCTCGATCAAGCCATCCTTGCTGCTGAAATATTTGTAAATGGTCATTTTTGAAACAGGTACAGCCTCGGCAATTTGATCCATACTCGTGCCTGCAATCCCCTGCTCATAAAACAGCCTGCGCGCCGTCCGGATGATTTGCTCCTTTTTTCCATTAGCCACGGACAGTACGCCCCCTTTGTTCAGTATCATTTTCTATCTATTATAAACTAAATATCCTGCCGACGGAGCAAAATTGCAGCCAGCACTATTCCCAGAAAATAAACCAATAAGCAGATAGCTACCCCTGTCCAGGAAAGATACGATTCGGTTGCCATTCTGAGGCTATCAAAGATATTGAATAAGCTCCATTTCGACAGCCAGGAGATGGATTCACTTAGCCCGGAGAGCATTTTCAGCAGGAAGGATACCATAACGATACCGATGCTGATCGACATAGCCGCCCGCTCCGTGCGGACCAGTGTTGTGAACAGATAACCGATTCCGGCAAAGGCCATCGCTACCAGCAGGCCGGACAGCATCATGACAAGAACTGCTTCCGGGTTGCCAACCGTGCTAAATAGAGAGCCAAATAAATAGACGGAGCCCATAACAATAAGAAATACAACAAGCATCTGCACCAAATGCGCCAGCACTCGGGACAGAAAGATTTGCGTGCGTGAATAAGGTAGCGTAAACAGGAAATCCTGCGTCTTATTTCCCCGCTCACGTGCAATCGTCTGACTCCCCCACACTGCGGCAAATCCACCGAACAGCATCTGGTAGAACAATAGCGGCTCACTGCTCATCCAGCCCTCAAAGCTAGCCATCTGCTCCGGATGCATCCCGAAGGCTTCCAGCATGGCAGAAGGAATGGTCTCCATCAATTTGATAATGTCATTATTCTGCAGATAAATATCCGACACACCGGTGAACAGCACCTGAAAGCCAACAATGATGAAAAGAGCGATCGCGAAATTGCGCCGATTTACCCACCATTCATTCCTGACCAAATTTCCAATCATGCCTCTCATTGCTCTCCCTCCGTATGCTCCGAATAATCCTTCATAAATATCTCTTCCAGAGATGGCCGCTCCACGCGCAAATCATTTACGCCGACATCAGCCAGCATTCTCAGTACAGGTTCGATGGGGCCTGATACCTGAAAGGTATGCTCACCGTGCTGATACTCCGCATTCGGATCCAATTGATTCAATGCCAGCCTGTCAATAAGGTTCCCCTGATCGCGGAATAGGACTGTGAACTTGCGCAGCATTCGTTCTGCAATCTCATCCACCCGGGATACTCTAAGCAGCTTGCCTTCCCGAATAAAAGCGACCCGATCGCAGAACCTCTCTACCTCAGACAGAACATGCGTAGAGAAAAATACGGTCATCCCTTCTTTATTCAATTCGCTTAACAGGTTGAAAAATTCATGTTGAATGAGCGGATCCAGACCCGAGGTTGGCTCATCAAGCACGGCCAGCTCCGGTTGATGTTGAAGACATTGCACAATCCCCAGCTTCTTGCGGTTCCCAAGGGAGTAATCGCGAACCTTGAGGCTCAGATCGAGCTGCAATCGTTCCGCCATCTCCAGCGCCATGGTATCCTGCAGATTTTTGCCGTAAGCCCGAGCGGCAAACTTTAGCACCTGATGGCCGTTCATATCGCTGTCATACTGCACCTCGGAAGGAAGGTAACCGATTCTGCTGCGTATATCCGGGTTCTCCTTCCCGAGCGTCCTGCCCAAGAGAGAGATTTCTCCACCGGACGGATGCAGAAGCTGCATCAGCATACGAATTGTCGTAGACTTGCCAGCACCGTTAGGGCCGATAAACCCGAATTTCTCCCCCTCTGACACGGTAAAACCGATATTTTCTACACCGATCTTCTTGCCATAGTACTTCGATAGACCAGATATCGAGATCGCGTCCATGTCCTTCAACCTCCAACTGTACTTATATTAAATAATGAGTACATTATATATTATTTATTAATTTATTCAATATATTTTTATACTCAAAAATATTAATTAGTACAATTTTAGGTGTTATTTTATCAACGATATCTGCTGAGAAATCTTGATTGCCAAGCAAGTCTGCCTTGAATTGAATCGAGGGCTGGCCAGCTCTGAGCAACTCGATTGGCTTTCTTGTCAAAAGCGGACTTTCCACACGAACCCTGTATCCCCCTTCCCTTGCGATTCGGATAAAATTTACCGTATACTATTGAACAATATCAGCATAGTTGGAGGGTCTTGGATTGAACACTCAAGAGAAAGCTGCTAGAGTTGAACAACTCCGCCAGCAAATGAACCAAGAGAATGCAGCTTATTTTCAGGAAATGTGCAATTATGTCCGCAAAGAGGAAGAGATCAGCGACGCCAAAAAGGAAGAACTGCTGCTCTACCTGGCGCAGAAGATCAGCAAACATGAGCCTAAAGGAGTTAACGCTGACCAATTATTTGGAGCAAACGCCGCTGTTTACTGTGCACAGCTCATCGACGATGTCCAAATGCGCAGACCTCGGACTTTAAGAGAGAAGATCAAATACTACATTATGATTCCATGGGTGACGATCACCTGGGTATTCTTCATCTTTATGATTACCGGCTTCTTCGGCAAATGGTTCGGAGGGGAATTCGCCAATACAACCATTAATAGCGGGATCCTGGTGTTAATCGCCGGGCTGGCCATCGTATTTATCGAATCGATTACGCGGTTTCTCGGACCCGGGCAGGAGGAGGATGACGCCAAGCAAGCCGCACCTTCTCCAGACCCGAGGCAGTCGCGTAAATTTTTCGATATGAAAGCCTTCGGCATTTATATTATTATCGCTCTGGCCGTCGTTGCCGCCGGTTTGCTGCTCAACCGGATTATGCCCTCCTTCGTGGTTACCCCATGGCAGAGCTTGATCATCTTTATCATTGGGCTGCTTGGTCAAATCTTCATCTTCGCGCGGCGCAGCAAATGATTTATTGACTCAATCGGCAAAAACCTTGCTTTAAAATTGCGAATTTTTGAGGTAGGAGATCCCGATGGCAACCGGATGGACATATACCGCTCCTTAACAAAAATACAGCCCGATCTCCTAAGGAGACGCGGACTGTATTTTTTCATGCTCTTGCTAGATTTTCTTCACAAATTCCGACTTCAATTTCATCGCGCCGAAGCCGTCAATTTTGCAATCAATATCATGATCGCCCTCGATCAGACGGATATTCTTCACCTTGGTACCAATTTTGATGACCGATGAGCTTCCTTTTACTTTCAAATCCTTGATTACCGTAATAGAATCGCCATCGCTTAGCACATTGCCGTGAGCATCCTTCACGACTCTCGCATCTTCATTCTCCACAGCGGAAGACTCAGCAGACCACTCGTGGCTGCACTCCGGGCAGACAAGCAAGTCTCGATCCTCGTACGTGTACTCAGAATTACATTTCGGGCAATTTGGGAAAGGCATAACTTCATGTCCTCCATTCATCATTGTCAGTTGTCCATGTAACTCCAGCTTACAAGCTTATAACAACCATTGTACTATAGTGACATAGTTCCATACCCTTGGCAAATCCCTCTTAGATTCAATGAACCGCAATCCAATAGGACTTTATTATTGTATTTCTATATTTACATTTATAAATAATAGGATGTAAGACCTAGTACAATAGCATTATATTGACATTATCCTACATAATTATACAATGTGAATAGATTGATTTAATCATGACGGATCATTTATACATAACTGCTACTTTAGTAATGTTTTTCACATTTTTACGAGGAATACCTATACTATTTCTTATTTAGGAGACGAAACTATGGCTAAAGATGCTAGAAATAAGTCGATGGGTTGGTTGAAAGGTGTTCTAACTAATCAAAATGAACCCGTTCCTACGAACCTTGAGGGGAAGGAAGAACCATTAGAGCTGGTGGAGATTATTACTAGTAATAAGGAAATCTCCAATCCGGCCGAGAACTCCGGCAAGAAATACATATTGTCCAAAGAGAATCTTGATAAGGTCTCTTTCGATCTGGTGCTGTCTCTGGAGAATATGCTGAATGAACGGCAATTGCTCGTGTACAAGAACGAAGATTTCGAGACTCAACTGGATGCGGCCAACGAGACGATCAGCCGTCTGAAGTACGATTTGGTCAAGAAGGAACAGCTCATACAGGACAAGAGCAAAGAGATTCGCACGCTCGAGACCAGCCTCACCAACAAACAGATGAGTTATGATCAATTGCTTGAAGACTATAAAGAGTACCAAAGCACTTCAAACCATGATTTTGAGAAGATCTCTAATCAATTGGAGAAAGAAATTAACAAATATAATTTATTAAAGGAAGAGTCCGCTAATATTCAGTATCAAAACATGGTGAATATTAGAGAACTGGAAGAGAGAATTAGAGAGCTGGAAGTTGAAAATCAGAAGGTAGATGAGCAATGCACTAAGATTAAGGCCGAGAAAAATGAATTGATGAAGACCATCAATGATTTCACGGAGCGAATGAGCTTCTCCTTCTCTTCCAAGCCCACTGTAAGCGATTAACGACCACCTGATCTCTAGTCACACTAGAGAAAGGAGATTACTATGCCTGTGCCAGTCTATCTAGGAAAAGTGCTGGAATTGCAGTCCGTTTCAAACCAAGCGGATCAATCCTATTTAACTATCAAAATATCATCTGAGCAAGAACCAGGTACCGAGGTACTATGGAAAATTGACAACACTACAGCGGATCATTTGCAAGCCATCTTTGAACAAGAACTTGATCCCGATACCGTTAATAAATATCGCTTGTCCTTTTATACCGCTCGGGATTCCGCCAATAGCTGCTATGTCAGCTATCTGACGAGGACTTATTGCGAGCAAAGCGAGCGGATCTATTTCACCTGTTCTGAACAATATGTGCACGACTTGCAATCTATTAGAACAAATAAATCCATCGATGGGCTAGAGTTCCTGACCCCCTTACCCGAAACAGCGCCTGAGCCTGATTCTTCGAAATCTGAGAACGCGCGTCCATATCTATCCAACCGGGGACTTATCTGGTCAGCCATTGTTTTGATGAGCATCATTATTTTAATGCTGATAGGTTCCGCGGTACCTGCTTTCTCTTACAAGATGGCTAGCGGCATAGATGCCGATACTCAGCTGGTCGGGGGCATGACCAAGACAATTGATAGCATTGAGGGGCTTACTTCAGAGATAGGATCGATAACCGCCGTCAATCCTCAATTCCAAGCACCAGCAGCGGAGCAGAAAATAGCTAAAGCCGTGGACGCTCCGGCAAGGCCTGCAAATGAGCCGGTTGTTTCGTTTGTGGAATTGAACGATACCTTGAATTTTAGTATTACGAAAGGCCATGTCGCCCTTACCTTTGACGACGGACCTTCCAAGTTCACAGAGAAGATTGCCGACGTATTGAAGGAGTATCGAGTGGGAGGAACTTTCTTCTTTATCGGAGAAAATGTTGAGAAGTATCCCGAATCGGTTCAGTATGTGAAGGAGCATGGGTACTCAATCGGTAGCCACAGCATGCATCACCTGGAACTGACCAAGCTATCCAAGGCGAAGCAAAAATACGAAATTACCCAGCCTAATGAGATGATTGAAAAATTGACCGGAGAACCTGTCGTTCTCTTTCGCCCGCCCTACGGGGCCAAAAATAAGGCGCTCGTCGATTACATAAATAATACGAATCATAAAATGGTATTATGGGATATCGATACGCTTGATTGGAAGAGCCGGAACGCGGATAAAATTTATCAATCCATCCAAAATGCGCAACCCGACGGTTCTATCATACTCATGCATGAAACGAAAGCTACGCTCGAAGCCCTGCCTAGAATTATTAAATATTTGCAGGATCAGAAGCTTGATATGGTGAGTTTGCGATAATAGCTATGGAAAAGCCGACACCTTGAGGGTCGGCTTTTCCATGTTCTATGACTTATTAGCCCTCGCGTAAATAACACACAGCGGCGGAGTCAAGCTGAAGGTCGCCGGCCTTGAGACTCTCCTCAAGCTGCTGACTTGTACGGCAACCGATGATCGGAAATGCCGGGAACGATTGAGAGGTCAAATAGGCGAGCGCCACCTCCGTACCGGAGCAACCCAGCTGCTTAGCCGTCTCCTGGACACGCGCCAGACGGCCAAAATTGACCTCATTGTAGAACATATTTACAACGCTGACTTTGGTACGTTCTTCTGGACGATATTTCCCGCTAAAAAATCCTTGGGCTTGCGATGTATAAGGGATAGCGGCAAGTCCTGTTGATATATGATAATCCAGCATCCGTCCATCCATCTGAACCGTCGTTGGATCGGCAATCCCCTCCGGGTTCACCACAGCCAGACTCCATTGCATCTGATTCGCAACAAAGCCTGATTTGCCAATAGAAGCAGCATACTGTCGTGCCGCCTCAATCCGCTCCACCGTCCAGTTTGAGCAGGCGTAATAACGAATACACCCCGCCCGTACATGCTCCTCAAGCATATCGATGATATCCTCCACAGGTCTGGAGATATCATCGCGATGCAGCCAGTATAGATCAATGACATCAGTGCCTAGATTAAGCAAGCTATGATCCAGATCGAAGGCAATGTCCTCCCGGGTTAATCTGCCCATGGACATCTTATCCCGAGCCGGATGTCCCCCTTTGGTCGCCAAAATAATCGAACTACGCTGGCCCCGGCTCTTCAGCCATTTGCCCAGGGTCTTCTCAGTAACGCTCTTCACATCGCTCTCCCAATCAGAGTACACACTGGCCGTATCAATGAAATTTCCGCCCCGCTCACAATACGCATCAAGCAGTGTGAAAGCATCAGCCTCGCTAATCGAAGCTCCAACGCCAGCCGTCCCGAAGCAAATCCGCGCCGCCTCAAGCTCTGTATTTGGAATATGCCCGTATCTCATATGTATATCCCCTCCCATCAATCCTTTATTAGAAATTTTGAAATCATCATAGTTTAAAAAGCCTCTTTATGAGAATAAGCAGCGGATAACCTGCTTATAGGCAAGTCATCCGCTAGGCAAGTCTATGGTTCAAGCTCAGTGCACCAAGCAACGAGGCCTCTCATCACCTCAATAAACTGCGGCATCAGCAGGCCTTCGGAGAGATGGGCTGGCGTCAGGCAGCCCACTCGCCCTGAGCCGTACGCATGGTACCAGCCCGCTTTACTCTCGCCGTCTATAGAAGAAGAACGCAAAAATACAGTCGTCTTGGACTCATCGCAAGCTACGAAGTAATGCTCATCCATGAAAGCGAACGACGCCCCAAGCTCTCCCAGCTCCGTGCCTGGCAACGGGGTATACGTGACTTTGCTGTGCTCTGACGGATGGGATAAGAAGTGCCCCTGCAGCATTCTCACATAAGCCCCACCTACAGGGTAGGAGGCAAGACCGGAGTGCCAGGCAAGCCAAGCCCCGCCTCCGGCAACATAATCCGCGATGTTCTCTGCCACCGGAGGTGTCATCCACTGTTTCACCTGTTCCGACTGCGGATCGATCCGATCCTCAGCGAACAGAACGACCAGATCAGGCAATACACCTGACGGACGAACCAGCTCCTGCTCAAGCTGCTCCACACCTGCATAAGCGACCTGTAATCGACCATCCTTGACGAACGGCTCGACCACCCGATCGAACGACTTCTTGGCCCGTTCAGCATCATGATAGAAGTCTCCGACAATTGCTAGTACACGCTTCATCTCTAATCATCTCCAATCTGCTTCTAATAGAGTTACTATATACGTAAGAACGGAAGACGCAATAGAAAAGCCGTTCGACTAGCGCCCCTTCATCTCCGGTTCTAACGGAAATGGGAGCCGTTATTAGGTCAAAAAAGCGACCGTGGAAAATCTAACGGAAATGAGTGACCTTATTAGGCAAATTTTCGGCCAAATGGGGTCGTTAACCCACCAATAGCGCACCACATTTCCGTTACAATTCTAATGTGCTAATAAATAGCAAAATAGAGACCGTGGTTTCCGTTAGCTCACTTCTTGAGCTTACTCCTAGTGCTCACTTCCAGTGCTCACTTCCAGTGCTCACTTCCAAAACCACTTCCAGTGCTCACCCAAGCTCACTTCCAAAACCACTTCCAGAGCTCACTTCCAGAACCCACTCCCAAAGCTCACTTCCAGAGCCCACTCCCAGTGCTCACTCCGATCAATAAGGCATAGCCTCGCCCTTATGATTGATCATCCAGCTCTCCTGCTCCGGCTGAATCTTCCGCTCTGCAAGGTTCAAGAGTCCAACCGCTGTATCCTGCGGATGCCCGGGGGCCCGGTCTCCCCCCATCTGCGTCTTGATCCAGCCAGGGTGTACGCTGTACACTACGAAGCCCTGCGGCGCGAGTTCCTTGCGCAACTGCGCAGTGAAGAAGGTCAATCCGCACTTTGACAACGCGTACGGATAATCTGCTCCGTATGCCGCTGAGAAGCAGCCCGCCTCTGAGCTGATATTGATAATGCACGGCTGATTGCTCTTGCGCAAGAGAGGCAGGAAATGCTTGGCCACCTTCATCGGTCCATACAGATTGGTCTGCATTGTAAGCTCCATATCCTTGAAATCAAGCTGCTCCAGCTTCTGATCACGCGCAATCAGTATGCCTGCATTGTTAATGAGAGCGTCGATATGACCGTGCTTCTGCTCGATCTGAAGCCTGGCCTCGCGAATTTCGCGTTCATCATTCACATCCAGTTGTACGATATCAAGCTGCTGCGAGTATTTGTTACTCAGTTCCTGCAAATGTCCAATGCGCTTTATGTCCCGGACAGTAGCCATCACCTGATGCCCGCGCTCCAGCGCCTCGCTTGCCGTTGCCAGCCCTAAGCCCTGAGCGGCCCCTGTCAACAAAATCTTCATATTTTGCTCTCCTCCCTCTAGGATCAGTCCTGCTCCGGACCGAGCTCCTGCAAGCCCAGCGTTACGCCAAGCCTCTTCTCCGAATCGAAATAACAGTAGCGCCCGGCGCCATACTCTCCCTTATGATTGAGTGGATAACCCCTCTGCTCCATGAAATCGATATGCTGGTTGAAGCCGTCGACCGTAAACATAATAAAGTGAACACCCTCGCCATGCGCCTGCTTGAATTCATTCCACGGACTCGGCTCATCGTACGGCTCCAGCAATTCCAGCACCATCGGCCCCATCTGCAGCACACACATCTTTGTGCGGGTAGGGCGAAGCTCACCGCGCTGCCAGGTATAGGAGTCAGCCGAAGGCTCGTAGACCGCATCAGGATCAGGAACAGAGATCGCGGGAACCTCCATCCCGAACAGCTGGCAGAAATGCTTGGCCGCCGCTTCAATATCGTTAACGACAATCCCCATCTTTAACAAGTGATTATTCGATATATGTTCCATTCTTCTCCACCCCTATTTTTAGAAGTTGTTCACAGAGACCGCTCTGGACAATAAAGCCAGTTAAGGGTATTCAATTATCATTCTCCAGCAATTCCACCAACACCTTCAGCTCGGCAAAAGAATCCATATATGCATAACGCCCGCCGGTATATTCGCCCTTTTGAATCAGCGGCATTTGCTGCGCCTGCATAACGCTAACCTTCTCCTTCATTCCCTTCACGAAGAAGGCGATATGATGCACTCCTTCGCCATGCTCGTCGAGAAATTCCCGCCAGGTGGAAGGGTGCTGATCAGGTTCGATCAGTTCAATCTGCAGTTGGCCGCAATCAATGAACGCGAGCTTCGCCCGGGCCGGGGAGGACTCTCCCTTATATTCCGTCTGTGCAACATCTGCGGTATCCGTCCAGGACCACTTGGGCTGCTCAATTCCGAAAAATTTGGCGTAGCTCTGGGCTACCTTCTCAATATCGCGAACAATAATACCAATCTGAGTAACAATCGTGGTCCCGAGCAAGCTTTTTTCCATAATAAATCGTCTCCTTATGATTGAATTATAATTATGCTTCGTCCGAGCTGAATCCATTGGACAGCTTGAACAGGGCTAACGTAATAATTAATGCAAGGATCAGCAGGATCCAGGCCATCGCTGAAGCGTAGCCCATCTTCGCATACTGGAATGCATTCTGATACAAATATAGCGAATAGAACATCGTTGAGCCGTCGGGACCGCCATTGGTAATAATGAAGGATTCGGCAAAAGACTGCAGAGTTCCTATCACGCCCGTAATCACATTAAACACAATCGCCGGCTTCAGCATCGGAATCGTAATGTTCACGACCTGTCTCCAGGAGCTGGCCCCATCGATGGATGCAGCTTCATACAGGGAATCGGATATGCCCTGCAGTCCAGCCAGATAAATGATGATCATCTGTCCTGAACACCACAGTCCCATCAGAATGAAAGCAGGCTTCGACCAAGCAGGGCTTGAAAACCAGCCCGGGCCCTCAATGCCAAACACGCCCAAAAAGGAATTTACCACTCCGTTCTCCGGCTGCAGCACCCAAATCCATAGCACAGAGAGGACAACCAAAGGCACCAGTGTTGGCAAGAAGAAGACCACTCTGAAGAAAGACAAACCCTTGATTTTCTTGCTGTTGAGCAGTATTGCAATAAATACTGCGCCGATCGTTGTCACGGTCGTACCAATTACAATCATATAAAGCGTGTTCATCAGCACCTTGTAGAACAGTGAATCCCCGGCGAACAGCTTCGTATAATTATCAAGGCCCACCCAGACCGGCGGGTTAATAATGTTATAGTCCGTCAGTGAATAATATAGTGAGCTTATTAGCGGATAGCCGGTAAATACAAGGAACCCGATCACCCAAGGCGATATGAACAGCAGGCCGTTCCGCAGATTGCGGCGGTCCAATTTGGAACGCATAGCTTCTCCCCCTATCCTTTGATCCCTGTGAAGGTAATCCCCTGAATGAAATATTTCTGCAGCAGGAAGAAAATGATTAATACGGGAAGCGTCATACTAACACCCACGGCCATCAGCAGCGTCCATCGTGGATCATTCACCGACATAATCTGCTGGATCCCAAGTGAGAGCGTATACAATTTATTGTCATTCAAGAAGACAAGCGGACCGATGAAATCTCCCCAAGCTCTTGTAAAAGAAAAGATCGCGACCGTGATCATGACCGGCAAAGAGAGCGGCAAAGTCAGCTGCCAATAAATACGGAACTCGCTGGCTCCGTCCACCTTGACCGATTGGGACAGCTCCTTCGGAATTCCGATAAAGAACTGACGCAGCAAAAAGATAAAGTAAGCGTTGCCAAAAAAAGCAGGAATTACAAGCGGTTTAAAGCTCCCGATCCAGCCAAACTTCTGAAACAACACGAACAACGGGATCATCGTTACCTGAAAAGGCAGCATCATTGTAGCTAATACAATAATGAACAGCGTATCGCGGCCTTTCCATTCAATCCGTGAGAAGCCGTATGCAACCAGACTGTTGGACAGCACTCCGCCTATAATTGCCATAGCGCAAATATACAGGGTGTTCCGCAGATAGAGCAGGAACGGAAACTGCTGAAAGGCGGTTACATAGTTAGCCCACTGAAGCTTCGCCGGAATCCACACCGGAGGATCGGCGAACAGCTCTGTATTGCTCTTTAATGAACCTGAAATCAGCCATATAAAAGGAACAATATACGCAAGTGCCACAGCAACCAAAATTATATAGACAACGACCTTCTCGATCATATCTATCCTGTACTTGGTGTGTATCATAATCACCCCTTACTCTTTAATCAAGATTCAGGCAGCGAATCGACAGGCTTACTTGGACTGTTTATCCACCTCGGCTTGAAGCTTCTTCTCAGCATTTTGCAGCAGCGGCTTTGGATCGCTGTTATTATAGATCACATTATCCCGAAGCAGCGTAATCTCATTGGACATCTCTTTAGCCACGATCGTTAGCGCCGGGTGGCCTGAGTTTGGTGAAGAGGCGATTTCGCGAACGATTTTATAGACTGCGTCTCCTTCTTTATCCCATTTAATCGCATCATTTGGCGCTTTGTAGATCGACAGCGATCTCCAGATGTTAATGTTGTCGGCCATGACCTCCGGCTTCACACCAAACAGGATGAACCTCATGGCCGCTTCAGGATTTTTGGCTCCCTTCGGAATCATGAAGATGTTCGTGCCGAAGTTCGAGGAATTGGCCCGGCCTCCCTGCGGGGCTGGTATAGCTGCCACACGGTAGTTCAGATTAGGCGCATATTCTTTGAGTGCATTCGCGAACCAGTTGCCGTTTACGGTCATCGCCACCTTGCCCTAGAAGAACGGGTGATCCGGCGAGAACGCTCCACCAAAGCCGGACGAGAATGATTTAATCTTCTCCGGATTGTACTTCCGGGCATAGGTATTCATCCAATTCAGCATATCGACCATATGCGGGTCATCAAGTACCACCTTCTTGTCGCTCACATCATAGAAGTCAGCGCCGAAGATATACCCCCACATGAACGCTTCGTCTCCTGCATCAAGCCATGGAATGAAGCCAAGCCGGCTGATCTTGTTATCCTCTACCTGCGATAAACGCTCGGCCGCCGCATCTAATTCCTCAATCGTTGTTGGCGGTTCATCCGGATCGAGCCCTGCCTCAATGAATAAATCCACATTGTAATAAAGCAAGTTAACGTTTGAGTCTTCCGGGAAAAGGTAAGTCGTGCAATCGACCTTCATTACATCTCTATAAGCATCCAGAATTTCATCCTCTTTAAAATCAGTATCCGCGAGCAGATCATCAAGCGGCATCAATGCCCCCTGAGCGGCAAGCGCATAGGCACTGGCATATTCATTAGTGATGACGACATCGGGAGGGTTGCCGCCGGATATGGCAGCGAGCAGCTTACCGTTGGATATTCCTCCATCCGGTGGAACATAGGTTGCGTTGAAGTTCACGTCCGGATATTCCTTCTTGAATTCATCCATCCGCCATTGATCCCATTTCTCCGAATCACCGCCCCAAGGGTACCAATAGGTTAGCGACCCACCTGCTCCCTGGCTGGATTTGCCGCCAGAAGCTGCCGGTTCCGTTGATCCCCCGCCACATCCTGCAAGAACTAGACTTAAGCCTACCAGTAAGCTTAACAGTACTGTTACTTGTTTCTTCATAAGATACCCCTCGCTTTATTAGAGATTATTGTACCTTGATCAAGATGTGCTTCTTGAACCTCCCAACATCAATCCGCCGGAATGTCTGCCCATCACCTCCCCCCTTTTGTGAACACGTGTTTATCATTAATCAAAAAAATACTATCCTACGGCAAATAGTATTTTTTTGGATTAACCGATCTATTGGATTAAGCACCTGAATCACCGCTAAATGGCACGGCAGGAGTCCCTGATTACCAGTTCGGTAGTGCCGACATATTTCTTGAATCCCTTCGGATCTTGCTCGATCGCTTCGATAATATTGCTGATCAATGTATGTACCATTTCCGTAAAATCCACATGGATGGACGTTAATGCCGGCTGAATTCGGGAGCTAAGCGCGTGATCATCGAAGCCGATCAGGGAGAGCTGATCCGGTACGGTCAGATTCGCTTCCTTCAGAGCCGCCAGCGCACCGAAGGCGACGCTATCGTTGCAGGCGAATATCGCCGTCGGCAGCTCTTGGACCTTTTTGAGCCATTGCCTGACCGAATTGTATCCGCCCTTCTCAGTGAAATCGGACGGGATAATCCAGCGCGGATCCACCTCGAGCCCATGCGAAGCCATCGCATTCTTGAAGCCTTCAAGCTTCTCTGGCCCGGAGCAGCGCTGAGGATCGCCAGTAATAAAGGCCACTTTGCGATGATTCAGAGCGGCCAGATAATCGACTCCCTGCTTCATGCCTTGCAAATTGCCAAAGTTGCAGACGACCCGATTGGACTCATAACGTCCTTCAATATTCTGATCTATAATGCCAACAATGTAACCTTCGGCGATTAATTCTTCAATCAGTGGTTCATGATTGGCTGCGCCGACGAAAATTCCGCCGTCGATCCGCTGCTGGTAGAACGTCTCCTTTACTTTGCGAACGATGTCCTGGTCCTTGGTATTTCTGATAATATGCGTCAACACGTAATACCCCTTACTGGATGCGCTTTCAATGAGTCCGGTAATTAATGAGGTTGTTAACGAATCATGAAACACCTCTTCAGGCGAGATCATAAACAGACCGATGGTTCGGGTCTTCATGCCGGACATGATTCGGGCCGAAAAATTAGGCGAGTACTTATACTGCTCGATCACCTGCATCACCTTATCCCGCGTTGCCTTTGGCACGTTCGGATAATTGTTGATTACCCGACTGACCGTGCTGCGGGATACACCGGCAATTTTAGCGATTTCAATGCTATTGATATCCGACTTTTTCAAAAAATGCCCCTCCTGCCTAACACGTGTTCATATTGATCTATTCTTAATTCCCTGAATCAGCTGATAATTTCCGATAATTAAACCCAAAACTCCTATAAAATGAGTAGATTTCTCTCCAAATTAATAAACACGTGTTTATGGTTACAATTTACATCAGCCCTATTTGATTGTCAATCTATAAATTGGAATGGATACCCGAAAAATAAAAATCCCTCTCACGGAGTCTCTTGTTCGCTAATAAGCTCACTCAAGACCCTTGAAAGGGATCATTTCTTTCTCTATAATGATCTATCCATGTATTGCTGAGGTTAAGCCTCCACCCTGCGGTTCAGCAGAAGAACCGTTGCATACAGCATCAGGGCGATAAAGACCGCTTCTAATAGGGTTTCTCCCCAATTAATGAGCATGATGTCATTTGGAAAGATCATCTCTCCGCCAACCATCAAATCCGTTTGAACACTGACGTTGAGAAATGGAATACCTCCGAAGTTCACTTGGAACAGCCTGGATATGATCCAACTGATTACATTCTGTATAATAACGAAGCTCAGAATCCCGATCCATACTCTACCACGCTGGAACATTAATGCGATCGCAATGGACAGGGCTATAGCCATGTAAGAGAAGAGATAGGCCCAGAACGCCTGGAATATAAATATCGCTGTCACCCTCAAAAGCTCGGGAACTGCTTCCGCAGAAATTCCCTTAAGATCGGGAACCCCATAAATTAGACTGAAGATTCCTATATGAATACAGATGAGAATCCCTAGCCCAATCAGCACCAGCATTCCCAGAACCATCGGGGAGAGAACACTCCATATCGTACGGACAGGAAGCAGTCTGCGGCTGTATGACTTGGCATTGCTAAAAAAGGTTCTATATGTCATGATGACCGCCAGCATCGCGACGAAGATATACAGCATTATGCTGAGCCCAAAGGTGATTCCCTCTTCCCAGCCCCGGGTATAGCTGGCTATCGTTAATCCTGCTTCGGCAAGGATCAAAATAACGGCTGTACTTAACAGCATCGTTGAGTTCTTCTTCCAATCGTACTTGAGCAATCTCATCATTCGGCAAACACCTCCTTGAACATATCGTCCACGCTCTTGCCATGCTTGAGTCGCAGTTCCTCTACTTCCTCATGCAGCACAAGCTCCCCATTCTTGATGAAGATCACCTCGTCAAAGATCCGTTCAATATCCTTAACCAGATGCGTCGATATGATCAAGCTGCTGTCTTCGCTATAGAACTCCACAATAGCGTCAAGAATTTTCGTTCTGGCTACCGGGTCTACTCCGCCAATCGGTTCATCCAGCAAATAGAGCTTGGCATTTCTGGACAGGGCCAATGTTAATTGCAGCCGTTCATTCATCCCTTTGGATAAAGAACTGATCCGGTCCTGCGGATTCAAATTCATAAAATCGAGCATTTGCAGCGCTTTTGCCATATCGAAGTCCGAATAAAAATCACTATAGAACGTAATCGCGTCCCTGACCTTCATCCAGGATTCCGTCAAGGGACGGTCCGGCATAAAGGAGACGATTGATTTCGTATTCAGATCAAGCGGCTGGCCAGCTACCGTTACGCTTCCGGAGTATACCGGCAGCAGTCCGGCGGTTATCTTCATCAGCGTACTTTTGCCGCTTCCGTTCGTACCCAGCAGACCGATAATTTTGCCGGGCCCGATGCTGAAGGATACATCGTTCAAAGCTTTTCTCGATCCATAAGATTTAGAGACGCTCTGAAATTGCAGCAGATTATCCATATCCTCTCTCCTCTCTCTATTCACTCTTTATTTCAACGGCTTCCGCTACAATACTTGCGATATCCTTATTGGAGAAGCCCAATTCCTGCATTCCGTTAATGAAATTATCCAGCAGGTCCCCGGCCATTTCCTTCTTGATCGTCATAATCTTCGCTTCCTCGCTCGTCACATATCTTCCTAGCCCGCGTCTTGTCTCCACGACTTCCTCACGCTCCAGTTCCTGAAATGTTCGTTGTATCGTATTCGGATTGATTTGCAGCTCGGCCGCAAGCTCACGAACCGATGGGATCTTATCCCCGGCCTTCAACTTTCCAGTGACAATCTCTTTCTTGATAAAATTCATGATCTGCAAATAAATCGGTAGATTGTTATCAAATTCTATGCTCACGATCCGTTGGCTCCTTTCATCCGTTATGTTCCCAGGCCATTGTGACCTATGCAACATCCCGTTTTTTAAAGGTAACAAAGCTTACCATAAGAAACAATGCCATATATACCGCAATAACGATTACGGAGAAGCTGATCGTCATCCCTGGCAGCGGTGAACCGCCGTCCACATATTTGGACAAATCGGTATTCGCAAAGATCAAGTACTTCGTAAAGGAATATTTCGCAAGCAGGCCAACAATCAGACTCTCCAGCATCATCAAGAACATAGTGAGCCCGACCGTTATTCCAGTAGAACGGGTGAGTACCCCCAACATAAACGTTATTGTTGCATAAATCACGGTATAGACCAAGGTGTAGAGCGACGTCTGAGCGACATCATTCCAGCTTACGCTTGGCGTCCCCGCTCCGAAGGCAATCGTCCCTGTGATGAAGGAGATCACCAGCATTGTGAGCATTAGCGACAAAATATACACGACGATGCCGATATATTTGGAGAGTAAAATCTTGCCACGGCTCTGGGCACGGATCAGCAACAGCTTAATTGTTCCCTGACCATACTCTTTGGAGACAACCCCCGCCGTTCCCACCACGACCAGGAAGAGGAGCAGAGTGCCAAATCCGCTGGGCGACATAGCCATAAAGACGAAATCCCGTGCATTAAATACCTCGTCTCCCGACAATTTAGCCATAAAGTAGGCAGCGCCGATGACAAAAACGGCAATAGCCAAATAAGCAACGAAAAAGCTTCTTTTCTTAAACAATTTCAACCACTCATTAAAAACCAATTTATGCACTTTGACTTCCTCCCGTCCATTTCAAGAACTCGTCTTCCAGCGATTCCTTCATTTCCTCGATCCGGTACAATGCGACTCCTTCATTCCGCAAAACATCGATCACATTCGGGATATCTCTGTCGTGTACGGCAATCGTAACTTGATTCCGGTCGGTATCGATTCCAACCACACGCAGTTCCTCCATCTGTACGAGTCTTAACTTCGCCTGCTCCGCATCATTGACACGCAGCATGACTTGAATTTGTTCCTCTTCCTTAACAGCTGACGAAGCGCCCAGCGTTCTGACGGTAACCAGCTTGCCTTCCTGAATGACGACAACCCGGCTGCACATCAGTTCCATCTCCGATAACAGATGGCTGGAGACGAGTATGGCGATGCCTTCCTCACGGGCAATTTTTTTGAGGTAGTCGCGCATTTCCCTGATTCCCGCAGGGTCCAGGCCGTTCGTCGGCTCATCCAGAATCAGAATCGATGGATTATGCAGCAGTGCCTGGGCTATGCCGAGACGCTGGCGCATTCCAAGCGAATAAGCCTTCACCCTCTTCTTCATCGCATCCTGAAGACCAACCAGTCGCACCACCTCAGCGATCCTCTCTTCCGTAATGCCCTTGGCCATACGCTGATATTGCTTCAAATTATCGTAGCCTGTCATATATGGATAGAATTCCGGATTTTCAATAATACCGCCAACATGGGCAATCGCCTTGGCGAAATGTCGCTTCACGCTCTCCCCCTTAATCAGCACGTCACCTTCGCTCATACCGATTAATCCGACAATCATACGGATCGTGGTCGTCTTGCCCGCTCCATTTGGTCCAAGCAAGCCAACGATCTCTCCCTGATGTATATTAAATGACAGCCGATCGACTATTTTCTTATGTCCAATCTGCTTGGTCACTCCATTCACTTGAAGGACGACCTGACCCTTTCCGTTCGCAGGGCCTGTTCCGACCTGGTTTACCGCTTTATTCATTACGGCCACTCCTTATTTGTATTAGTGTTATAGTTGAATAGTACACTAGTAAATAGATATTGTAAAGCCTATTTTTGAAATTTCGCAAAAACATAATAACGGTATTGACTCTCCTCCAAGAGGATAGCTTATAGTTCCTTTTATAAGAAAGGGAGGAGGGAACAATGTTACTATGATTTATAGAACATGAAGAGGGGGAAATCATGTATACCGTTCATGAAGTTGCAAAGTTGGCTCATACAACAGTAAAAACATTACACCATTATCATAGAATAGGACTTCTGATCCCGGAGCAAACAACGGAGGCCGGTTACCGTTTGTATGGATTAAAAGACCTGGAGCGACTACAGCAAATTCTTTTTTACAAAGAACTGGATTTGCCACTCAAAGAAATTAAGCAATTGCTGGATTGTGAAATCGACAGGGAGAATACATTGATTCAACAAAAAAAGTTACTGGAGCAAAGGATCGAACGATTTAAAGGACTGATCAAGACGATCAATTCCTCTATCCAAAGCGCTAAAGAAGGGGTAGATGCAGATATGGAAAATATGTTTAAAGGGTTTGAAACCGAAGAAGAATGGAAGAAAGCCTTAAAAAATCAAGATGAGCATTTGCAGCAAGCGTATGGCTTTGACTTGTCGTATCAAAAGGTTGACGTAGAATCCATGAATGATTCTGCTGTAGAAGCACAGTCGTTTAACGAAGATATGATCTGCTACTTGCGAGAAGGTTATCCCGCTAATGATCCGGAAGTGTTTGAACGTGTCCAAGAGCATTTATCCTTTTTAGATAAAATGGGGCATCCCTCCACAGCGCAAGATTTTCTAAATCAAACCGAGTTTTTCATCGTTGATGATTTCCATAGAAATATGCTTGAACAATGGCAATTGGGTTACGCTTATTTTCTGAATAAGGTAGCCGCTAATTATTTGAGGAATGAAAGCGATGCAAAATAACATTAACGAGGAATGCTTCAAAGCTATATACGGCAATGGTTATAGCAGTACACCCCTCCACTTGTGTGGAGGGGTGTCTAAGCTAATGCCTATGAACTTAAGGCTGCGGATAAATCATCACTTTGATACCCGTCTCTTTCTCTGTCCGGGCGACTTCCACTGCTTCCTGAATATCCTTCAGAGCATACTTATGTGTAATAACCCGCTCCACATCAATGTCTGATCTGCCAAGAGCCTGAATAGCCGACGGATATGTATTGGCGTAGCGGAACAATCCATACACATCGATCTCACCGTCGATAATCGTATTGATATCCACCGGGATCTCCTTAGCCGCAGGCATGCCAACCAGTACAACCCGGCCACCGCGATTCACGGTTGTCAGCGCATCGGAGATCGCCCGGCCATTCCCTGATGACTCCACAACCACGGTAACCCCCCGGCCTGAGGTTAAATGTGCAATCCGTTCCTTCAGATCCTCCTTCGCCGGATTGATCACCGCAGTGGCGCCCATTTCCAGCGCGAGGTTTTGACGAAACGGTACAATATCTGTCGCATAGATTTCAGTGACACCGTATATTTTAGCCGCCTGGATCGCGAGTAAGCCGATGGGGCCAAGCCCTGTAATCAGCAAACGGTCAGAAGGTTTTACCCCGCCCCGGATCATCGCGTGCATGCCTACCGAAAGCGGCTCCAGCAAAGCGCCTTGCTCGAAGCTCAGACCGTCCGGAAGGCGGAACAGAAAATCACTGCGCACCGCGACATATTCGGCCCACGCGCCGTCCACCGGAGGAGTGGCCATGAATACCACATCCGGGCACAGATTGTAACGGCCTGACTTGCAGTATTCACAGCGTCCGCAGGCTACGCCAGGCTCTACCGCAACACGGTCGCCGACAGATACATTCGTTACCCCCGCTCCCACCTGTACGACTTCCCCGGCCAGCTCATGGCCAAGAATAATCGGCTTTTCCACGACATAACGGCCAATTCTGCCATGCTCATAATAATGAACATCCGAGCCGCAGACACCGATACAATACACTTTAATAAGCGCCTCATCTTCCTTAATCCTAGGCACAGGTACTTGTTTCAATGCCATATCCATCGGTTTATTCAAGACAGCTGCTTCCATTACTTCAGGTATCATAGACATCGTTTTCGACTCTCCTCTGTCATTAATATTCATCCAGCTCACGGTACGTAAAATAATCAAAATCCGCATGCAGCCCGCGGCCGCTTAAATCTTGAACACACATGCCGAGAAATGCCCCGGTAAAACCTTGGTCAAGCGCAACGCCTTCTTTAATGAATTCTGCATTTTCGTCCGATAGCTTCGTTGCATCCAGTTCACCGCCGATGAGCTGCCATTCCTGCCCATCCCGGGAATAGAGGAACTGCAGCCTTTCCCTGCGGATCATTGCTTTTAAATAACAGCGTTCCCAGCCTTCAATTGACACTGGCGATTTCAACGGTTCATCATAGGACCCCCGATCGCTGGACATAATCCCTACACATTTTCCAAGCTCCTCATCCCAGCTGATCCATAAATAATAATAATTCCTTGAATTATAGTAATAGATCAGTCCGGCCAACTGTTGATAGCTGTCCGGCGCAAATTCAACAACCGTCTCGGCTTCAACCAGGAATGACTGCTGGCGGCGGGCGATCAAGCTCTGTTGATGATGGGAGGATAAGGATTCCCTCCCTCTTAGACGTAGAAATCCAGGGCGTTCACGGAGAGACGCCCAATCCTCAGCCAGCGGCTCGCGCAAGCTATTGAAATGAATGCTGATCTGATCACTATCAAAATGCTCTGTCTCCGGCTCAGGCTCAAAGGAATATTCCGGTATTGATGGGGCCGTTACCTTCACTTCAGGCTCATGATCTCTCGAAGCCAGACTTAACCATCCCGCTTCGTTCCATATACATCTCTGAATTGCTGTCTCCCTGCCTAATGTGCAGTACAGTGACGGCCTCAAAGGACGTCCGCACAGATGAACAAGATACATCTCTGCGGATGGCGTCTCCACCAGGCAGCCGTGTCCCGCGCGTTGCAGTTCTGCCTCAGGACGGTCTGCGGAGGTTAGCACAGGTCCCGCCGGATCAGCCTCATAGGGCCCGAGTAGCGAAGTCGAGCGTGCCATCGTAATGGCATGTCCATATCTCGTTCCCCCTTCCGCCGTCATCAGGTAGTAATAGCCATTGGCTCTATAAATATGAGGCCCTTCGGTTAAACCAAGCGAGGTCCCCCTGAAGATGTTATGAATCGGACCAACAAGACTCTTCTCGGTTTGCGAGTATTGCTGAATAACGATGCCACCGAAATGATTTTTCCCTTTGCGATGGTCCCATACCATATTGACAATCCACTTGGTTCCGTCCTCTTCATGGAACATCGAAGGGTCGAAGCCGCTGCTGTTCAGATAGATCGGTTCACTCCATGGACCATGTATGTCACTCGCGGTAACCATATAATTATGCGTATCCTTGAACGGTCCCATATGACTCTTCACATCGGTATAAATAAGATAATATGTCCCTTCATGGCAGCTGAGACAAGGCGCCCAGACGCCACCTGAGTCCGGATTTCCCGTCATATTTAATTGGCTTGTTCGAGTTAACGGATGACCGATCAGCTTCCAGTTCTGCAAATCCCGGGAATGATGAATCTGTACACCCGGGAACCATTCAAACGTTGAGGTCGCAATGTAATAATCCTCGCCAACCCGGATGATCGACGGATCGGGGTTAAATCCTCTCAAGATCGGATTCACAATATAAGACACCAGGCATTCCTCCTCTTGTGCTCTAATGTGGCTGCTGTTTTAAATTATAATAGCTTATTTATCCATTTCTCTGCCCTGCCCAATTCCCGCACCTATTTACCCTTAAGACTCGTATGGACATAGAAAAAGAGCAGGCCCAGGCATAAAATGCCGCAGACTGCTCAAGAATGCATAGCTGTTTTATTAATATATCGTTCATCTACTCTTATCCGTAGAGTAAATTCCTATTCGTCCTGCTCAAATCAACAGGTTAAACAAATTCAAGTCGCGATTCAGCTCGGTATAGGCGATATTCTTCGATTTCATCCGGTCGATCAACGGCCCGTAGTCCGCCTGGTCGCTTAGCTCGATTCCGACCAAGGCCGGGCCATTCTCCTTGTTATGCTTCTTTGTGTACTCAAACCGGGCGATATCGTCATTGGGCCCAAGCACATCCTCCAGGAACTCCCGCAGCGCTCCGGCGCGTTGCGGGAAATTGATCAGGAAGTAATGCTTCAAGCCTTCGTAAATGAGCGAGCGCTCCTTCATCTCCTGCATCCGGTCGATATCATTGTTGCCACCGCTAATGATGCAGACTACCGTCTTGCCTCGAATTTGATCGCGGTACATATCCAGTGCCGATACAGGCAATGCCCCAGCGGGCTCAACCACGATCGCACTGTCATTGTATAGCTCGAGAATAGTCGTACAAGCCTTGCCTTCTGGAACCTTGACAATGTCATCAAGAAGCTCTGCGCAAATGGCGTAGTTCAAATCTCCGACCCGCTTCACCGCGGCCCCGTCGACGAACTTGTCAATCGCCTCCAGAGTGACGACCTGCTGTTGCTTCAGCGCCTCTGACATCGATGCAGCCCCGGCTGGTTCTACACCGATCACCTTTGTCACCGGACTGACGGTCTTCATATACGTACCCACTCCGGAGACCAGCCCTCCGCCGCCAATCGTGACGAAGATATAATCCGCCGGTGCGGCAAGGCCCTCCATAATCTCCATTCCGATCGTTCCGTTGCCGGCGACGATCTTCGGATCATCAAAAGGATGAATGAACGTCATTCCGCCTTCCCGGCACGCCTTCATAGCTTCCTCATATGCATCATCATAGGTGTCGCCCGTCAGCACGATTTCTACCGCCGAACCGCCAAAGCGCTTCACTTGCTTCACTTTTTGATTTGGCGTCGTGCTTGGCATATATATTTTGCCCCGGATGCCCAGCGCATTGCAGGAGAAGGCAACTCCCTGCGCATGATTGCCTGCGCTGGCACATACGATCCCTTTAGCCAACTCGTCCTGGCTCAGGCTGCGGATCATATTGTAAGCCCCACGGATTTTAAAGGAGCGGACAACCTGTAAATCCTCACGCTTTAAGTAGACATTGCATTCATATTTGGCAGACAGCGCCGCATCTAATTGCAACGGTGTACGTTTTACAACCTCTTTCAACACATGGTGAGCGCGTACGATATCCTCCATCCCCACTGGTTGCCGTTCCGTTTGGTTCATCCTCTTCTCCTCACTTTACTTCAATCGTTTTTATTGTTTTTATAAAGTTACACCCGAACGGCTGATCGATCAAGTCCTATTTACCGGCCGGCTTTACGGCTCTGACCTGGAATGGCTTAAGCCGCTTCGCTATTCTCTCGCGCTGATCCTCATACATATCCGGCAGCATCAGCTTATTGCCCAGAGATTCCGGAGTCTCGTCGTTATCAAAGCCAGGCCCGTCCGTAGCTACCTGGAACAAAATTCCCCCCGGCTCGCGAAAGTATAAGGATTTATAGTATTGGCGATCGATGACCGGTGTCGGTTCCATGCCGCTTACTTCAAGCAGCTCGTGGTACTTCATCTGCTCTTCTTTGTCCTTCGTCCGCCAGGCCATATGGTGAACGGTCCCGGCACCGCTGCAGCCTCTTGGCAAGTTCTCCATATTCAAATCGATCACATTGCCGAGGCTATCCGCCGCTTTGAAACGCAACAGCCCTTCTTCCTCGCCAACATAATCCAGACCAAGGACCTCCTGCAGGACCTCTGCCGTTTTCTCGCTGTTGCAACTGAATAATAAAGCACCTGCCAATCCCTTAATGGCATAACCTTCCGGAATGCCACCAAATTGCCAAAGGCTGAACGGCCCTTCCCGACACTCAACCAGATCAATCAACAGTCCGGAGGGGTCGGCAAACCGAACGTATTCCTCATCAAAACGAACCAGATCCATATATGTAATCTCAAAGTCCTTCAACCGCTGCCGCCAGTAGAGCATGCTTCCCGGTGGAACCGCAAGCACGATAACGCCAACCTGGCCACCGCCAAGAATACCCTGATGGTCACTCTCCAGCGGATAGAAAGACATAATCGTTCCGGGGTCTCCATTTTCATTGCCAAAATATAGATGATATAGATCCGGGGCCTCATAATTAACTGTTCTCTTCACGAGCCTTAGACCTAAAACACCCGCGTAGAAATCAACGCTCTCTTGAACATCCCCCACAATAGCTGTAATATGATGAATCCCTGTCGTAACGCTCATCGCTTGTCCTCCCGATTAATACCTCTCCTCAGTTATCCATTATACGGAACATCCGCGATGAATTCACCCATCCGTAGTGAAAACAAATCGAACGCCCTTCCGAAAAGTGAACTCGGGGACGTTCGACTCATTCCAACCTATGAACTAATCTTCCTCTGTATCCGACTCAGGGTCTGTGCGCCCTTCAGCATGCTTGATCTGGGCCAGCTCAGTCAGCTTCCATTCTACCGTTCCATGAACCAGATCGGCGGGGAATTGCTCCCCCTTGTGCAGGTACTCCTCACGGCCAATTTCATCCGTATAGACACCCTCAACCTCCACTTGCTCACGCGATACCGGAAGCATATCCTTCTTTTCTTTACTCATCCGTTAGGTCGCCTCCCGACAATGTTGGAATAATGTAGAACTTTCTGCTTTAACATTTGTCAAAGGGGCGATAATTATCCCTGCCTGTAAGCTGAAGCACATTCTGAGAATCCGTCAAAGTATAACTAAGTACAGGCCAATTCGCTCACAGATACCGTTATTTATCAGCATCCAGAATAATATCGTATTCCATCCTGCGCGCTGTCTCCTGTGCAACCTCTTTACCAAGCAGACGATTAACCATATGAAATGCCATGTTAATTCCGGCTGATATTCCTGCCGAGGTTACAATCCGGCCTTCGTCGACATATTTGACGTTTTCCTCTACGCTGACCCCAGGGTAAGTATTACGCATTCTTTCAATGCTCGCCCAATGCGTCGTAGCGTGTTTGCCCTCAAGCAAGCCTGCTTCCGCCAGCAAGAAGGAGCCGGTGCAAACCGAAGTCATCCACTGTACTTCTGCAAATCGCTCTGCGATCCAAGCTACAACCGCTTTATTGTGCACTAGCCCTCTCGTCCCCATGCCGCCTGGAATGACCAGCAAATCATAGGCAGGTGCTGATCCGAAGCTATAATCCGGCTGCACCTTCAACCCATTCCGGGCCGTAATCATCTGACCGGTCTCTGATATAGTCGTTACTTCAAAAGGACTGTATAACTCCCCTTCATTCTGCTTTACCGATGTCACAGCAAACACCTCGAACGGCCCGGCAAAATCAAGCACCTCCGCATCGTCAAACAGCAGAATGCCTACTTTCCATCTCTTCATATGTCCTCCTCCTCTTTTCTACGAACTTCAAATAATTAATGAGCCATAAAATGTAGTAGGTATGTATTTTCTATCATGCTATAACCAGAATCTTTTTTCAAAAAACCGCCGACCGTTCAGCAAGTGCTCCGCTCCCGACATCATCCACCGCACTCAGAGGACCGATCAGAATCATACGTATCGCCAAATACATCACTTTCCCCATACATTGTACAATTGTTACTATATTTATTTTCCTTCAAAGACTTCCATACAAAAACCCGAAAGCGGACACTGTTCTTCAAGTGTTCGACTTCCGGGCTTCTGCTCCACGATTCCTAACTTATTACTTCAAGCTCTCTTATCGCAATGCCTTCATGGCAATATCACTGCGGTTATGCTTGCCTTCAAATGTAATCTGCGTTGCAGCGGCATAAGCCTTATCGCGAGCTTCGGCAATATCCTTACCTAATCCAACCACTCCCAGCACGCGGCCCCCATTCGTGACCCATGCTCCTTCGGCATTTTTTGCTGTTCCGGCATGGAACACCAGAGACTGCTCCTGCTCAGCATTCTGCAAACCTTGGATCGTCAAGCCCTTCGGATAGGAAGCAGGATAGCCGCCGGAAGCCAGCACGACACAGACTGCGGCCTGATCGCTCCATTCGATTTGCACTTGGTCCAGCGTACCGTTTACTGCGGCAAGAAAAATCTCCAGCAAATCACTCTTTAAGCGAGGCAATACGACCTGGGTCTCAGGATCGCCAAATCGTGCGTTGAATTCTATCGTCTTCGGCTTGCCGTCCGGCGTGATCATCAAACCCGCGAACAGTACGCCTCGGAACGGACGCCCTTCTGCCACCATCGCCTTAGCTGTAGGTTTAATAATCGTCTCAATCGCTTCTTCAATGATATTATCCGCGATATGCGGCAGCGGTGAATACGTCCCCATCCCGCCGGTGTTGGGTCCCTTATCATCGTCATAGACCTGCTTATGGTCCTGCGCCGCCGCCATAGGACGCACCACTTCACCGTCGACAAAAGCGAGGATCGACATTTCCTGGCCGGCCAGGAATTCTTCAATCACAACCTGACTGCCCGATTCGCCGAACACCTTGTCCACCATAATGCTCCGCAACGCCTCCTCTGCTTCCTCACGCGTAAAGGCTACGGTTACTCCTTTACCCGCTGCCAGACCGTCAGCTTTGATGACGATTGGCACAGGCTGATTATGCAAATAACTCAAGGCCGCTTCATAGCTGTCGAATTTCTCATAGGCTGCCGTAGGGATATTGTACTTATGGAGCAAATCCTTCATGAAGGTCTTGCTGCCTTCAATATGCGCCGCGTTCTTGCGCGGTCCAAATACCGGAATATGCTTCGCTTCAAAGGCATCCACGATCCCGTCCGCCAGCGGGTCATCGGGCCCGACCACGACAAGGCCAACCTTCTTTTCTTCGGCAAAAGCGACCAGGTGATCAAACTCTCCTACCTGAATCGATACAAGCTCAGCGATTTGTCCGATCCCGGCGTTCCCCGGAGCGCAATAGATCCGGTCTGCCTTCGGGCTCTTGGCCAACGCCCAGCAGATCGCATGCTCACGTCCACCGCCGCCGATCACTAAAATATCCATTAGGATTCCTCCTTTTATTTGCTTGATCATACTGCTGCTGTAATGCAACCTTAGTGGCTCTGCGCAAATGTCTATATTAGGGCTTGGGCAAAAAACGACAGGCCGCCGCAGCGGTCTGCCGTCTTCAGGTTTCTTAGTGTTTAAAATGTCTCACTCCGGTAAATACCATAGCGATACCATACTCATTGGCTACCTTAATCGACTCCTCGTCACGAATCGAGCCCCCTGGTTGAATCACCGCTGTAATGCCTGCCTTGGCCGCTTCCTCCAGGGTGTCTCCCATCGGGAAGAACGCATCGGAAGCAAGCACGCTGCCCTTGGCTTTCTCCCCTGCCTGCTCGATAGCAATTCTGGCTGAACCTACGCGGTTCATTTGTCCAGCGCCAACGCCAACCGTCATGTCATCCTTCGCCAGAACAATCGCGTTAGACTTAACATGCTTAACAACCTTCCAGCCAAACAGCAATTGCTTCAACTCTTCTTCCGTCGGTTTACGATCTGTTACAACCTGCAGGTCAGCCTCCGCCAAGGAGTGAATATCGCTCTCTTGTACAATCATACCGCCGTCGATGGAAGTAACCACGTATTGGCTCTTGCGATCCGCTGCCAGTTCCAGACCGCTGATCTTCAGAAGGCGAATATTCTTCTTCTGCGTCAGCAAGGCCAGCGCCTCATCTGTGAACCCTGGTGCAAGGACGATCTCCAGGAAAATATCCTTAAGCAAATTGGCTGTATCTTCATCGATTATGCGATTTGCCGCCACAATGCCGCCGAAGATAGAAACCGGGTCAGCATCGTAAGCCTTACGATAAGCTTCGTAGATGCTCTCGCCAATCCCTACGCCGCAAGGATTCATATGCTTCACCGCTACGACAGCCGGTTCCGTAAATTCCTTGACGATTTGCAGCGCCGCATTGGCGTCATTGATATTGTTATAGGACAACTCCTTGCCATGCAGCTGCTCCGCATTCGTCAACGAATCGACAGCAGCCAACGGCTTGCGGTAGAAAGCGGCTTTTTGATGCGGATTTTCGCCATAACGAAGGTCCTGAATTTTCTCATAGGTAACGGTAAGACGTTCCGGAAGCGGATCGCCCAGCTTGCTGGACAAGTAGTCGGAAATAAGAGCATCATAGGCCGCGGTATGACGGAATACTTTTGCCGCGAGCTGTTTACGGGTTTCCAGCGTTGTGTCCCCGCCATCGCGAATCTCATTCAACACTTGGCTGTAATCATTGGCATCAACAACAACGCTCACAAAAGCGTGGTTCTTAGCCGCAGAACGCAGCATAGTTGGGCCGCCGATATCGATATTCTCGATCGCTTCTTCATAAGCAACACCCGGCTTGGCAATCGTCTCCTGGAACGGATACAGATTTACAACGACCAGATCGATATAATCGAGTCCCAGCTCCTTCATTTGCGCCTGATGCTCTGCACTGTCCCGAATCGCCAGCAAGCCGCTGTGCACGGTCGGATGCAGCGTCTTAACGCGCCCGTCCAGAATTTCCGGGAAGCCTGTGACATCGGAAATACCGATAACAGGAACCCCTTCCTTCGACAACAGACTCTTTGTTCCTCCTGTCGAAATAATCTCTACGCCGAGCTGAGACAGCTCCCGGCAAAAATCTACGATGCCTGTCTTATCCGACACACTTACCAACGCTCTTTTGATACCCACGAATTGCTTCCTCCTCTTTAATGGCGAATATAGACACGATATTTCTCGGGAAATATCGAATTTGCATTGATCTCCTGTTGCTTGATTGAATCTGGTGACTTCTGTATGACAATAAATTATTTTTGTAAAACCGAGACCTTACGGCCTTCGACACGAATCATTCCTTTAGCGAACCATGAGACGACCTGCGGGTACAGCTCTTTTTCAGCCGCATGAATTTTCTCTTCCAGGGATTCCAGACTATCCTCGTTCCTGATCTCAACCGCTTTCTGGGCGATCACAGCTCCGGTATCCATGCCTCCGTCTACAAGATGGACGGTAATTCCGGTCGTTTTGACACCGTATTCCCAGGCTTGTTCAATTGCATCCTTACCCGGAAAAGCCGGCAGCAGCGATGGATGANTTTTTCAGCCGCATGAATTTTCTCTTCCAGGGATTCCAGACTATCCTCGTTCCTGATCTCAACCGCTTTCTGGGCGATCACAGCTCCGGTATCCATGCCTCCGTCTACAAGATGGACGGTAATTCCGGTCGTTTTGACACCGTATTCCCAGGCTTGTTCAATTGCATCCTTACCCGGAAAAGCCGGCAGCAGCGATGGATGAATATTGATCATTCTCCCTGTATAGCGATCAACCAGTACCGACGTCAGCAGCCGCATATAACCAGCAAGGACTACCAAATCGACCTGCCTTCGCTCCAATTCAGCGGCAATCTCCAGCTCATAATCTTCGCGCTTCGCATAAGCCTTCGGGTCAAACACATAGCTGTCAATGCCAGCCCGCTGGGCTCGTTCGACAACCGGCGCTTTGGCCTTATCGCTGACCAGCAACACGATCTCGGCCTCAAGCCTCCCGCTTTGCGTCGCCTCTACCAATGTTTGGAAATTGCTGCCCTGACCCGAAGCAAATATGGCAATCCGGAATAACGAAGCCATCAGACCTGGACTCCTTTGAAGGTCACTTCCCGATTTCCTTCAGTAACTCGGCCAATGGGATATGGGTGTTCTCCAGCAGCGCGAAGCGCAGCAACAGCCGCCTCTGCCTGATCCTCGACAACGACAATCACCAGCCCGATTCCCATATTAAATGTCGTGAACATATCACGGTTACTGACATCGCCTTGCTGTTGAAGCAGGGAGAATATCGGTTGAATCGGCCATGAGCCGTAATCGATCTCAACGTTAACCCCTTCCGGCAAAACACGCGGTATATTCTCAATGAAGCCACCACCGGTAATATGAGCCATGCCCTTCACCTGAACCTCATTCAGTAAAGCTAGTACTGGCTTCACATACAGCTTTGTAGGCGTCAGCAGCACATCACCCAGCTTCGCTCCGCCAAGCTCCGCCACTTCATCCTGCAGGCTATAGCCGCCATCTTCCAACAGCAGCTTGCGTACCAGCGAGAAGCCGTTGCTATGAACTCCGCTGGAAGCCAAGCCGATCACTACATCACCAGAGGCAATGGTGCTTCCGTTGACAATCTTGCTCTTATCCACGACCCCTACCGTGAATCCGGCAATATCGTATTCACCTTCACTGTACATGCCCGGCATTTCGGCTGTTTCTCCGCCGATCAGCGCACAACCGGATTCATGGCATCCTTCGGCAATTCCAGCAACGATCGCTTCAATCTTGGTCGGAACCACCTTATCGCAAGCCAGGTAATCGAGGAAGAACAACGGCTCCGCGCCTTGAACTACGATATCGTTCACGCACATGGCCACCGCATCGATGCCAATTGTGTCATGCTTGTCCATCGCAAAAGCAATCTTCAGCTTCGTTCCCACGCCATCGGTTCCCGATACTAGCACCGGATCCTCGTATTTATCCTTGTTCAAGCCGAACAAGGCACCAAACCCGCCCAGATCGGTCATGACCTCCGGACGGAACGTCCGTTTGACGTGCTTCTTCATCCGCTCTACCGCTTCATTGCCAGCCGCGATGTCCACCCCGGCGTTCTTATATGCTTCTGACACGACAGGACACTCTCCTTAACGTAAATTATAGTTAGTTCAAAAATCCCTTGAACCTATGATATTTCATATCATTAAATATACCGATCATCTTATGTGGAATATTAGCATTTGAGACGAGGTGCTCAACATCACATTAGCTGCTTAACATGAGATGCGATACTCAATATGAGATGCGATACTCAAAATGAGATGAAGTGCTCAATATGAAATGCGATGCTCAACTTTACATTAGGTACTCCACATAAGACGCAATGCTCAACTTTACACTAGGTGCTCCATATGAGACGCGATACTCGACTTTACACTAGGTGCTCCATATGAGACGCGATACTCGACTTTACACTAGGTGCTCCATATGAGACGCGATACTCAACTTTACACTAGGTGCTCCACATAAGACGCAATGCCCAACTTTACACTAGGTGCTCCACATAAGACGCAATGCTCAACTTTACACTAGGTACTCAACCTGAGACGCGATGCTCAACTTTACACTAGGTACTCAACCTGAGACGCGATGCTCAACTTTACACTAGGCACTCCACATAAGGCGCAATGCCTAACTTCTAACGAAACGTGGTATCGCTATTTGCACCAATAAGGGCATCTGAAAATTGTAACGAAACTGGGGATCGTTATTTGGCATAAATAGTGACTCACAGCCTGAATTTAGTCCAAATAGCGATATGGTGTTTCGTTAGCTTAGAATAGCCGTTGTTTTAGAGCAAATAGCGATCTGTAGTTTCGTTAGAAATATTAACTGGTGCATCCGTATTTCTCTTCACCATTAAAGTCGGTGCGTGTAGGATAGTCGTTGTCGAAGCAAGCCATACACATGCCACCTTTATAGTCATCTTTATTGTCGCCGCCGACAGCCTGGATCAGGCCATCCGCGCTTAAAAACTCCAATGAATCAGCGTTAATCTCCTGGCGAATCTCCTCGATCGAGCGGGAGGAAGCAATCAACTCGCCGCGATCGGGTGTATCGATCCCATAGAAGCATGGATTCTTGAAGGGTGGCGAGGTAATCCGAACATGCACCTCTGTCGCCCCCGCTTCCCGCAGTAAATTGACGATGCGGCGAGATGTCGTTCCGCGGACGATCGAGTCGTCGATCATAACGACGCGTTTTCCCTCCACGACGCGGCGTACGGCGCTAAGCTTCATCTTTACGCCAAGCTCACGCAGCTCCTGACTGGGCTGGATGAAAGTTCGGCCAGTATACTTGTTTTTGATCAAGCCGAGCTCATAGGGAATCCCGGTTTGCTCCGCATAACCAATCGCCGCAGAAATGCTGGAATCCGGCACGCCTGTGACAACATCCGCATTAACAAAAGACTCCTGAGCCATCACCTGGCCCATCCGCTTCCGGGCCGAATGGAGATTCGAGCCGTTCAGATCGCTATCCGGGCGAGCAAAGTAAATATACTCCATCGCGCATAGCGCTTTGCGCTGCGGTTCGGCATAGCGGTCTTCGCGGAGGCCATTTGCGTCCAGCACCAGCAATTCGCCGGGACGGATATCGCGAATGATCTCTGCCCCGACAACCTCAAAGGCACAGGTTTCGGACGAGAACAGATAAGCATCGCCAAGGCGAGCCATCGATATAGGCCGCAAGCCGTTTGGATCGCTGGCGACAAGCAGCTTATCATTCGTCATCAATAAGAACGCAAATCCGCCGACCAACTGATGAAGCGCGTCCTTCGCTGCCTCCACGAAATCTTTGGAGGAACGAGCGATCAGGTGAGCGATAACCTCCGTATCGCTAGTCGTCTGGAAGATCGAGCCGGACTGCTCCAACTCGCGGCGAATCTTCGGAGCATTGACGATATTGCCGTTCGTGGCCACCGCAAGATCTCCGTCGCGGTACTTGAAGATGAGCGGCTGAGCATTCGTCACGCGGCTATCTCCGCTTGTCGAATAACGAACATGGCCGATCGAACGATCCCCCTGCAGCGAGGACAGCTTGTCACGGTCAAACACTTCCTTGACCAGCCCCATTTCGCGGTGATAATTGAACTCCGTTCCATTCGCAACGCAGAGCCCTGCGCTCTCTTCGCCACGATGCTGCAACGCATGCAGGCCGTAATAGGATATAGAAGCGGCCTCGGGATGACCGAACACCCCGAATACGCCGCACTCCTCTTTTAATTTATCGAATATGCCGTCACGTCCGCTGCCCTCGTTGTAATAATCACCTGTCCAGAAAGGCATTATTTCATCAGACATGGAATGACATCCTCCCAGACCTGCTTCAGCTCTTGTACAGGTCTATTGACAACAGCAGCATCATTCGCATGAACGACAAGATCTCCGCCTTCCACACGTCCGATTACCTGCACAGGTACGCCATGCTGCGCGATCAACTTCACAAGTTCATCCGCTTGATTTGGCGAAGCTGAGATCAGGATGCGTGATTGGGATTCACTGAACAAGGCGATGTCCGCACGCAAGTCCGAGACAGCCAGCTCAACCTTAGCTCCCAAGCCGCCGCTGATGCACGATTCTGCCAGGGCGACAGCAAGGCCGCCTTCCGAAAGGTCATGCGCCGATTGAACGAGTCCGCTCTGAATTGCTTTGAGAACCGCATTAAGCAGCGACTTTTCTTTATTCAAATCAAGCTGCGGTGGACGCCCTTCCGTAACGCCATGAACAACAGCCTGGAACTCGCTGCCGCCCAGTTCACCATAATTGTCGCCAAGCAGGAGGATTGCATCTCCCTCCTGTTTGAAGCCTTGCGTCGTAATATGATCCGTATCATGCACCAGACCAACCATGCCGACAACCGGTGTCGGATAGATCGCGCCTTTGGAATTCTCGTTATAGAGACTCACATTACCGCCGATTACTGGAGTATCCAACACACGGCAGGCTTCCGCCATCCCATCAACCGATTTCTCCATCTGCCAGAAAATATCCGGCTTCTCCGGGCTGCCGAAATTCAGGTTATCCGTAATCGCCAGCGGCTCTGCGCCGGAGCAGACGATATTACGCGCGGCTTCACTCACCGCGATCTTGCCGCCGATCTCCGGATCGAGATAAACAAACCGTCCGTTACAATCCGTCGTCATAGCCAGCGCTTTGCGCGTTCCATGCACCGTTACGACAGCGGCGTCTGAACCCGGACGAACCGCAGTGCTTGTACGCACCATATAGTCGTATTGGTTGTAAACCCATGCCTTGCTGGCTACAGTAGGCGAAGATAACACTTTATCCAAAGCACCGTTCAAATCACGAACTTCTTCATATCTTAAAGTATCTATATTGGCATTCTTTTCATAGTAAGATGGCACGCTGGATGGCTTATTATAAATAGGACATTCATCAACGAGCGCGGTCACCGGCATATCGCCGACAACTTCGCCATGATGAATCAGCTTCAGACGCCCGTCATCCGTCACTTTACCAACCTTGGAGCAAATCACGCCCCAACGTTCAAAAATCTCCCGTGCTTGTGCCTCGTCCTTTGGCTCCACCACAAACAACATCCGTTCCTGCGACTCCGAGAGCATCATCTCATAAGCCGTCATGCCTTCCTCGCGTTGTGGAACTTCGTCCAGGTATAGCTCCAGGCCGTTGCCGGCTTTACTGGCCATTTCTGCGCTGGAGCAGGTGAGACCCGCTGCGCCCATATCCTGAATGCCAAGCACGATGCCCGTATCAATCAGCTCCAGGCAAGCCTCCATCACAAGCTTCTCCATAAACGGATCGCCAACCTGTACAGCCGTTCGCTTCGCTTCCGACTCCTCAGTCAGCTCCTCGGATGCAAAGGTCGCACCATGGATGCCGTCGCGGCCCGTTGGCGGCCCTACATAGAACACAGGGTTGCCCACGCCCTTGGCAACACCACGCTGGATTTTATCATGATCGATTAGACCGACACACATCGCATTGACCAGCGGATTGCCATCATAAGATTCGTCGAAGACCACCTCTCCGCCAACCGTTGGGATACCGATGCAGTTGCCGTAACCAGCAATCCCGGCTACCACATGCTCGAACAAATATTTAACCCGGTCGCTCTCCAGCTTGCCGAAACGCAAAGAGTTCAGAGAAGCGATCGGTCTTGCGCCCATAGAGAAAATGTCGCGAATAATGCCGCCAACCCCAGTCGCCGCACCTTGATAGGGCTCCACAGCCGAAGGGTGGTTATGACTTTCGATCTTGAACACGACCGCCTGATTATCACCGATATCGACGATCCCTGCACCTTCACCCGGACCCATCAGTACGCGTGGACCACTGGTCGGAAATCTTCTTAGAAGCGGCTTGGAGTTCTTGTATGCGCAGTGCTCAGACCACATTACGCTGAATACGCCAATCTCTGTATAGTTCGGTTTGCGACCCAGAAATCCGCAGATCAGCTCATACTCGCTATCCGAAACGCCCATCTGTTTATAAATTTGCTGCTCTGCAATTTGCTCTGCATCCGGTTCCTTAGCGGACACTTGCTGACTCATGCTGATCCCTCCAAGTCTTCAAAATCGATGTGAACATTTTCTTGCCATCCTCTGATCCAAGCAGATTGCTAACCGCACGCTCCGGATGCGGCATCATGCCGACTACATTACCGCGTTCATTGGCGATCCCGGCGATATCATCAAGCGACCCATTCGGATTATGAACATAACGGAAAATAATTTGTCCGTTCGCCTGCAGCTGCGCGAGAGTCTTCTCATCGCAATAATAGTTGCCTTCCCCATGCGCGATTGGAATGTTAATCTCCTCGCCAAGTGCATATTCGCTCGTGAATGGATTGCTGTTGTTCTCAACCCGCAGAAGCGTGTCATGACAGCGGAACTTCAGCGACATATTGCGGCGCAGTGTTCCTGGCAACAGGCCCGCCTCGGTCAAAATTTGAAATCCGTTGCAAATGCCAAGCACAAACTTGCCTGCCTCCGCCGCTTTGGCCACCTCAGCCATTACCGGGGCAAAGCGGGAAATCGCACCGCAGCGAAGATAATCACCATAAGAGAAGCCACCCGGAACCAGGATACAATCATAAGCGGATAAATCCGTAGCTGTATGCCATACATAATCAACAGGTTCACCTAATGTATCCTCCACAGCTTTGTAGCAGTCGATGTCACAGTTGGAACCGGGAAATACGAGTACTGCGAATTTCATGAATTAGCCCTCCAATTCAAAGCGGTAGTCTTCTACGACCGTATTCGCCAGAAGCTTCTCACACATTGCCTTGACACGAGCCTCGGCCTCGAAGCGATCATCCGTATCAAGCTGAAGCTCCATATACTTGCCGATACGAACGCTTCCCACTTCGTGGAAGCCCATAGAATGCAGTGCGCCTTGCACGGCAACTCCCTGCGGATCAAGTACGCTTTGTTTAATGGTGACATAGACCTTCGCTTTCAACATATCTCTCATGTTCCTCCTAAGGGTTTGTATTGCGGCGCAGCCGCGGTATAAGGTAGTTCAAAGGCTCTTTTCGGGATGAAAACCGTACCTTTTGAACACTATTAACACTTTATGAACTGCTCTATGAACACAAAAGCTTGAAGCACGGGATGAAAGAAAATCCGGTTGCTATATTGGTTGAACTAAAAATAGAAAGATGAAGGCAGCCGGGTGAAATGTTCCTTCGATCGCTACTGTTCCTAAATTTTCTTAATTCTATAGAATCCAAAAAGATAGAAATTCGTTCCACAAAGACGAACGTTACAGTTCCCCAGAATCATTTCTTCCTCTCGCCTATTCTTCAACTTCTATAGCTGCTGCCCGGAAATGCGAGAATAAATTTCTCGATAACGGCGTGAAGTTTCCTCGACTACTGGTGTCGGCAGCGGATCAGGCTGACTGTTCTGATCCCAGTCGGAATGCGCCAGATAATTGCGCACCGGCTCTTTATCCATACTGTCAATATCTACGTCAAGCGCATATTTCTCTTTGGCCCAGAAACGAGAGGCATCCGGAGTGAAAATCTCATCAATCAAAATCAGCTTGCCATCGATCAGTCCAAATTCCAGCTTGCAATCTGCCAAAATGATATCGCGCTTCTCGCAGAAATCACGAGCAAAAGCATACAGCTCAAGACTGCGGCTGCGCAGCTGCTCAGCCAGTTCGGCTCCGACATCATTCGCCATCTCCTCAAAGGAGATATCCTCATCATGGCCAACATCGTTCTTGGCGGCAGGAGTAAAGATTGGCTCCGGCAATTGATTATTCATCCGCAGGCCTTCCGGAAGCGAAATGCCGTTGATCTCACCGTTCTTCTGATATTGCCGCCAGCCTCCGCCGGTGACATAACCACGCACTACGCATTCGATATCAATCCGCTGCGCCTTGCGGGTAACCATCACTCTTTTGCGAAGAACGTCCTTATTCTCTTCGCTGATTACATCGCGAAGCCGTTCGACATCGGTATGCACAACATGATTCTCCATCAGCTCTGCAGTCTGTTCAAACCAAAAGGCACTGAGCCGATTCAGAACATTGCCTTTATCAGGCACAGCCGGTTCAAGCACGTAGTCAAAAGCGGAAATCCGGTCGGTCACGACGATTAAGTAGTGTTCACCAAGATCATACAATTCGCGAACCTTACCTTTATACAGCAATGGGGTGTTCACTAGGCCCTCTGCCGTAGAAATGGCTCTTGCTGACATAATCACTGTCCTCCTTAGTGGCGCGCCGCCCTGCCCAGACTTGAATTCAAGAGTCAATAGCCAAGCGGCGCTGCCGTATAAGCCTCCATAAGAGGCGATGAACTTCCCTTAACCTTCGATCAACCCAAGCTTGCGGAAGATTGTATCCACATGCTTCAAGTGCCAAGCCGGATTGAACGCATCGTCAATCTCTTCCTGGCTTAACACGGCTGTAATCTCCGGCGTCTCCTCGATAATGTCACGGAAGTGATGCTGCGTCTCCCAAGCCTGCATCGCTCGCGGCTGTACCGTATCATAAGCTTGTTCACGGCTGAAGCCTTTATCGATGAGCTTCGTCATCACGCGGCCGGAGAACGGCACGCCGTAAGTGCGCTCCATATTGCGCTTCATATTATCAGGGAATACCGTCAAATTCTTGACGATATTACCGAAGCGATTCAGCATGTAGTTGAGCAGCATCGTCGCATCCGGGAGAATGACCCGTTCGACCGAGGAATGCGAGATGTCGCGCTCATGCCAGAGCGTCACATTCTCGTAAGCGGAGATCATATGCCCTCGGATAACACGGGACAAGCCAGAAATATTCTCACAGCCAATCGGATTGCGTTTATGCGGCATCGCTGAGGAACCTTTTTGCCCTTTGGCGAAAGCTTCCTCTACCTCACGGAATTCACTCTTCTGTAATGCGCGGATCTCTGTAGCGAATTTATCGAGCGATGTAGCAATCAGGGCCAGCGTTGCCATGTATTCAGCATGGCGGTCGCGCTGCAGCGTCTGCGTCGAGATTGGAGCGGCCTTCGTGCCGAGCTTCTTGCAGACGAATTGTTCAACCGAAGGATCAATATTGGCGTACGTTCCGACAGCACCGGAGATTTTACCGTATTGTACATTGTCTGCCGCATGGCGGAAACGATCCAGATTGCGCTTCATCTCTTCGTGCCAGAGCGCCATTTTCAGTCCGAAGGTGGTCGGTTCGGCATGTACCCCATGCGTACGCCCCATCATCGGGGTATCTTTATAGGCCAGCGCCTTATTGTGCAAAATTTCAATAAAATTGATAATATCCCGTTCCAAGATTTCATTAGCCTGCTTCAGCAAGTAGCCAAGAGCTGTGTCAACGACGTCCGTCGAGGTCAGACCGTAGTGAACCCATTTGCGCTCTGCGCCCAATGTCTCGGAGACAGCTCGTGTAAAAGCAATGACGTCATGACGCGTCTCCTGTTCAATTTCGTAGATCCGGTCCATATCAAAAGAAGCGTTCTTCCGCAGCAGTTCCACATCTTCCTTAGGAATAATCCCCAGCTCCGACCAAGCTTCACAAGCGCACAGCTCCACCTCCAGCCATGCTTTGAATTTATTTTCCTCCGTCCAGATCGCTCTCATTTCCGGTCTGCTGTAACGTTCAATCATGAGTGTTGATTCCTCCATATTTTGGTTTTCTTTATCCAATCAAGCCCGTCCGATACCTCTTCACAGAGCAAATTGATATGCCCCATTTTCCGTTTAGGTGCCGAACCGCTCTTCCCATATAAGTGTACTTTCGGAATGACGGCAAATCCAGTCTGCCTCCCCGGAGCCAAGCGTTCGTCCGGCTGCTTCCGTCCGTTCTGGTCTTCGGAGTTCGACATTTCCCTATGCCACTGCCCCGTTGTCATTGCCAGTTCGACCTTATCTATATGTTCTCCAAGTATGTTCACCATTACGACAGGTGTTCGCAGCGAGGGATCTCCGAGCGGAAGATTGCAGATCGCCCGGACATGCTGCTCGAACTGCGAGGCATTGCAGGCCTCCATCGTGTAATGTCCGGAATTATGAGGCCGCGGAGCAAGCTCGTTAACGAACAGTTCTCCGTCCTTCGTCAGGAACATCTCCACAGCAAGTAATCCGACCGCGCCCATCGATTCAGCGATGCGAGCGGCAAGCCGCTCCGCGTCCCGCTGGATTGACTCGGCTATGCGAGCCGGGACAATCGATACATGCAGGATATTATCGACATGAATATTCTCGGCAACAGGAAATGTCTTGATCTCCCCACGTGGGCTGCGCGCGGCAATGACGGACAATTCCTTCTCAAAGTAAATAAATTGCTCCAGTACAAGCTCCGTATCGGCCTTGCTCAACTCCGCATAGGCCGCGGCGATTTCCGCTTCTGAGCGGATCACCCACTGCCCTTTGCCGTCATAACCTCCGGTCGCCGTCTTCAGAACGCTTGGCAACCCAAGCTTTGCTATGGCCGCCCTCAGTTCATCCTCACTGCCGATCTCCGCATAGGGGGCCACACGTACGCCCGCAGCTTCCACCGCCTTCTTCTCCCGCAGGCGATGCTGCGTAGTGTACAACAGGCGGCTTCCTTGCGGCACATAGGATTGCTCCGCAAGCAGAGCCGCCACCTCTGCATCGACATTCTCGAATTCGTAAGTGATGACATCCGATCGTTTGGCAAGCAGCTTCGCCGCTTCTTTGTCGCTGTATGCCGCCACGATCTGCTCGGCGACCTGACCGCACGGCGCAGCCGTTGTCGGATCAAGCGCGATGAAGCGGTATCCCAGATTGCTGCCTGCGAGTGCCATCATCCTTCCCAGCTGGCCTCCGCCAAGTACGCCAATAGTCGCGCCAGGCCGAATAATCCGTTCTGTCTCAAGACCTGTGACAGCCTTGCGCTCCGAGATCCTTTTATCCATTATTGTTGCTCCTCCAACACCAGCTCATCGCTTGTCTCAATGACCGCATCACGCAATGCTGTACGCCGCTGCTCCAGAAGCTGCGCCAGCTCGGGATCAAACGCACCAAGGATTTGCGCAGCCAGCAGGCCTGCATTGGTGGCCCCAGCCTTGCCGATTGCAACTGTGGCAACAGGAATGCCACCGGGCATTTGTACGATGGACAGCAGGGAATCAAGTCCGTTAAGCGCAGCGGATTTGACTGGCACGCCAATGACGGGAAGCGTCGTCTTCGCGGCAACCATGCCTGGCAAGTGAGCCGCGCCGCCCGCGCCAGCGATAATCACCTTAATGCCGCGCCCTGCGGCCTGCTCTGCGAATTCAAACATCAAGTCCGGAGTACGGTGAGCGGAGACAACCTTCTTTTCATATAGAATTCCAAGCTCCTCCAGAATGACGCAAGCATGGGACATCGTGCCCCAATCCGATTTGCTGCCCATGATCACTGCAACCTGTACTGACATTCTTCAACCTACTTTCTTAAGTATAAGTTTGATTACAAAACCGGGTAGTACTATTGAAGTGAATGAATGACTAGAAAAACTGTAAAATCACATTGTGTAGCTTAGCTTCATTAAGGATGTATTCCAAAAGGATTATAAGAAAAGGATGTATTCGAAAAGTCTAGAAACAAAAAAAGTCCTGGAAGCTCCGAGAAATAACAAAGTATTTCCAGAAATCCGGACCAAAAGTGAATACGCCCTCGCCCCTTTTGCCATCAGGGGAACAGAACGATCGGCTTCATGAATGTCTAATGCGGCTATATTCGTCTCAGGCTGCGCCACACCGTGGACGGCTCCCACCCCGGGCCTCGTCCAATCTTCATTAACCCATGCACACCGCTCGTCAAACAATTCAATAGACTCATTCTGCAGCACATGCATGTCGTTGTTCCAATGATCCGTAAGGAGAATGGTATGACCTATCCTAAATGACGTATTCACTCGTAGTCCGACTATTTAAGGTAATCAGGTAGAGACTCCCGGGCCATATTCCCAAGGTTATACGAGCGATTATTCCACAAAATTCTATTAGAAAAAGCGGGTTCAACAAAACAGATAATGTGAACATTCTATGAGCAAATGACCTGCTCTCTATGACTAGTTTAACAATCCCTGCTGGCCTGTGTCAACTAAAACACGAACAATATAAAAATGTTATAAATTAATGTTCGTTTTTAACCCATGCACTTATTGCCAACCCATTCCTAAAGCCTTATATCATCGTAAATTTACATAAATTCTGTATTTATAACAAGAGACCGTCCTCAGTAATAAACTGTTGTACAGGACGGTCTCTGCTTTTCTGATTATATATAATAATTATTCCTTGGAATGATAGTATTGTGAAAACACATCCGCCAAAGCTTCAGCGGCACGCTGGCTTTCCTGGAACGTATTATTGGCTCCCCCGATCTCGATCAGGATGCTGCCTGGGGATACCGATTGATTGTATTCGCCATTACCTTGCTTTGCAGTCTTCAGCAGCACGCCCCGGGACAAGCCGGGATAATTCTGCTTCAATAGCTCATTCAGCGCATCGGCAAACTGCTTGTTCTTCGCATAGTTGTTATGATTCGTTCCAATCACGAATAAAATGCGCGCATAAGACTCCCCGTTAATCGAAGCTGTTGTCGTCTGCTTCGGTACATCGCTGTCACGATGAATATCGAGGAAATAAGTCAATGAAGGATTCGTCTTCAGCGCTGTATTGATCGCTCTGCGCGATTCCTCATATGATTTGGAATAGCTGAGCCTCTGCTCCTCCAGTCGTCTTGCTATATCAATGTTATTAACGAACGTCGGCACACCTTTCTCCTGTAACACTTCACCTAGATATCTGCCAACCATCGCAATATTCATATCACGGTCATCTACCGAAGAACCCTTCACATTACGGGCCACACTTCGCCACGATTCCCGATTATGAGAGGAATAGATGAATACTTGATTCTCATAATTCACTTCAGCATTTGACTGTCCCGCAGGATCCTGTGCGCCGTTGGCGGAATCAATCTGTACCACCCAACCTGCGATATAGGCCATGCCCCCATCCTGCAATGCGACCTTGTACCAATCTCCATCACTCTCTACGATCGTATAAGATTCGCCAGGCTGCGCCTTGCCAACGATCTCGAAATCCATGCCAGGTCCGACACGCAGATTCGTCACATCAACAATTTTAACGACGGAAGCACCTTGATCGCCTGCATCAGATTCCCCGTTCGCTGCTTGATCGGGTTTATTTTGCTCCACAGATTGAGGCTTCTCCTCTTGACTACTCTGGAACTTATCCTGCTCCTGCTTAACGACCTTGGTCTCACCTTGGGTGGCTTTGGTGTCATTCTTAACAACCTTGGTCTCACCCTGGGTGGCTTTGGTGTCATTCTTAACGGTTCCTTTGTTCCCGTCTTGTACATACTCGATATAATCGCTGTGTACCCAGCCATTCGATTTCGCCAGCTTAATCTTGATCCATTTTCCCTGCTTATCCAGCACCTGATATATATTCTGCTTGCCGATCATCTGGATCACCGCTGCCTTCAGGTTAGGCTCTGTGCGCACATTCAGACGTTCCACCGTACTTCTGGCATATTCAACCTTCTTAACATGATCACTTGCCTTGGTATTGGTATCTTGCTTCTTCACAGTCTTGACCTCAGCAGCGCTCCCTTTGGCCGCATGAGCCTGACCTGGAGCATATAGACTATTAACACTTCCTAGTAAAAGAACGACACATACAGCAACTCTCCACATTTTGAAACGAGGCAAAATCATTTCTCTCCCAACATCGATAGTCTTGCTCTATTATTTCGACATAGATAGATGAAACCCTCCCCTATTCGCCGAAATGATCGGGACGGATTACTAGATTGCGAGGGTCGGTTCTACTCTAACGGAAATACAGTCCTCTATATGGCGAAAAAAGCCCCGGTTGCAAATCTAACGGAACTGGGGGGCGTTAATCGACTATAATTGGACCAAATTCCCGCTCATTTTGCCAAATAAGGTACCGTATTTCCGTTAGAATTCGCAGCAGCGGTCATTTTGGGCTAATAGCAGCTCTGATTTCCGTTAAAATGGGCAACGGACGCATTCTGCTTTAATAGCGGCTCTGATTACTAGATTGCAAGGGACGGTCCTACTCTAACGGAAATACAGACCTCTATATGGCGAAAAAAGCCCTGTTTGCAAATCTAACGGAACTGGGGGGCGTTAATCGACTATAATTGGACCAAATTCCCACTCATTGTGCCAAATAAGGTACCGTATTTCCGTTAGAATTTGCAGCAGCGGTCATTTGGGGCTAATAGCAGCTCTGATTCCGTTAAAATGGGCAACGGACACATTCTGCTTTAATAGCGGCTCTGATTACTAGATTGCAAGGGACGGTCCCACTCTAACGGAAATGCAGACCTCTATATGGCGAAAAAAGCCCCGGTTGCAAATCTAACGGAACTGGGGGGCGTTAATCGACTATAATTGGACCAAATTCCCGCTCATTTTGCCAAATAAGGTACCGTATTTCCGTTAGAATTCGCAGCAGCGCCATTCTGTTCAAATAACGGCTCTGATTTCCGTTAGAGAATATGCGGACTCACGAACTTTCGGACTCATCAGGCTTGCTGACTTGCAACTTATGAACTTATGAACTTATGGATTTATGGATTTATGGATTTATGGACCTACGAACTTGCGGACTCGCGAAATTACTAACCTACGAACTTACGAACTTACGAACTTACGAACTTACGAACTTACGAACTTACAAACCTACGAACTTACGAACTTACGAGCTTGTATACTTACAGACTTGTGGACTTACGGACTTACGGACTTACGAACCTACAAACTCGCGAACCTACGTACCCACGTACCTACAGACTTACAGCCAGGATCGCACGCGAATTTGATTTTTTGATTGTCACTGCTTGCTATTCTAAAAGCAAAGCAATGGCCGCATATCACGCAAGCCACATTTTACACAAATAAGGGCCAGCTCTTAGCAATCTTCCTTACTAAGAGCTGGCCCTTGTCTTAAGCTTTATTTTTTATTTTACGACCAGAACCGGGATTCTGGAATGCTGGACGACATTGTGGCTGACGCTGCCAAGCACGAACTCGCGTATGCCGCCAAGACCGCGGCTGCCGATTACGATCAGATCGTTATGATTCTTCTTCGTATAATCAAGTATGACCTCAGCTGGCGCACCTTGCATCAATTGAACGGTAGCATTAACCCCTGCCTCTTCCAGGCGCTTCTTCGCTTCCTCCACCGTCTTCTCTGCAAGCTCATAGAACTCCTCATTCACAGAAGCAGGCACGGGAGCGAAGCCGTCTGCTACGTAGAACCGAGGGAAATCAAACACATGGAGCACTTCAAGCGTCGTATCCGGGTTCAATTTTGCCAATTCAATCGCTTTGTCTAACGCTTTGGTACCCGCTTTGGATCCATCGTATGCTGCTACTATTTTGGAGAATAACATAACAAGCACCTCTCTCATCTAAGTATTAATACGATTAACCGTCAACTAGCCAATAGTACGATAGAATTTAATGCGCCAATCATAAATCAGGTTAGAAAATAACCATACAACACTGCGTTCAAAAGGAGTAACAGCGGAATCCCGATCCGGAAGCTCATATGCTTGGTCTTATGGCGTTTCGTATTCATAGCGATCAATACGCCTAACGCTCCGCCGATAAAGGCCAGCAGAAACAGCGTCTTCTCGGGGATTCTTTCCTTCCTCTGCCTTGCGCGCCGCTTATCGTCGGACATGACCAGATAGGCCACTAAATTAATAAAAATCAGCCAGATGACCAGGCCCATTCTCATGCCGATTGCTCCCTTCGAATTCGAGATAGAATTAACTCTATCTAATTATATTATAACGCCAATTCCCGCAATTAAAAAGCTCCCCGCAAAGGGGAGCTTCAATGCAGCAGCTAGGATTCCTGCTTCGGAATCTTGTTCAAGCTGGATGGCTTGCCCGCCTGCTTCTTAGGCTGCAGCTCATCGGCGGCTTCCATAATACTTGACTTGTTCTGCTGATTTTTAATTTTTTGCGCTTTATTATGCGGCATATGCATACCACCTCCAGGCATAGCATCCCGGGATGACCCATGATTTATGCATAACGCTTACTGATTCTTCTTTTCCATCGCCGCCTTGAGCAGCTCTCCCAGATTATTGCCGGCCGGCTCCTGCTTCGCATATTGCTTGACCAGCTTCTGCTGCTCCCGCTTATTGATATGCTTCGAATCCTTATTTATTACTTCCGTTATTCCGCAGGAGAGACACTGTACATATAGCCCCGCCTTGCCTTCCTTAAGCTCCATCTTCTTATGACATTGTGGGCAACGGCGATTGGACAATCTCTTCTCTCCGGAGCGTTTATAGCCGCAATCTTCATTCGGACAGATTAACAGCAGCCCCCGCTTCGTCTTCTTCTCCAACAATCTTGTCCCGCAATCCGGGCAATGGCTGTTCGAGACATTATGCGGCTTATAGGATGCCTCACTGTTCTTAACGCCCTTCACCAGGCTCTGCGCCATCTCGCGGATACCGCCCAGGAACGGTCCCGGTTTGCCTTGTCCGCGAGCGATCCGCTCGAGCTCCGCTTCCCAGCGCGCCGTCAGATCAGGGCTGCGCAAATCCGCCGGAGCCAGCTCAATCAATTGTTTCCCCTTGCCGGTTGGATGCAGCAAATTCCCCTGTCGCTCGATCGTATCCGAATTCACCAATTTCTCGATAATATCGGCGCGTGTCGCCGGTGTGCCAAGACCATGCTTCTCCATCTGCGTCAGGAGGGCTGCCTCGGTATAACGCTTTGGCGGCTGAGTACGTCCACTCTGAATTATGCAGCGCTTAACAGTGACGGCTTCCCCTTCCTTCAGCTCCGGAAGCGCGGCTCCGCTCTCCAGATCATCCTCGTCTTCCTCTCCGTCAAGAAGCGCCTCATCATAAGCGGCTCGCCAGCCGCTCTCCTTCATGGTAATACCCTTGGCATGCAAGGTCTCCCCGGCTACATCGATCTCTACGGCGACATTGTCATAGCGGGCAGGCGGATAAAATAAGCTGATGAACCTGCGCACGATCAGATCGTACAATCTGCGTTCCTCAGAGCTAAGGGCGTTCAGCAGCACGGTCTGCTCTGTCGGAATAATCGCATGGTGATCCGTGACCTTGCTATCATCAACAATCCGCTTCGACAAAGGCAGCGGTTTGCGAAGCAACGGCCGGGCTATCGCCGCATAAGGCCCGATGGCGACACTGATCAGTCTTTCTTTTAACGTATCAGCCATGTCTGAGGACAGATAACGTGAGTCCGTGCGTGGATAGGTAACCAGCTTATGCTGCTCATACAAGCGCTGCAATACATTGGATGTCTGTTTCGCCGAGAATCCGAGCATCCGGTTCGCATCCCGCTGCAGCTCCGTCAGATCATAAGCCAGCGGATGAGGGACATGCTTTTCCGTCTTTTTCAGCTTGACGATTTTACCGGTGCGTCCGCTTAGTTTATTTTGCAGGCTTTGTACTTTATCATTTTCGAAAATACGGGAATCGCCATTACTCCCCCGCCAAGTCGCTTCAAAATTGCCTAGGTCGGCGCGCAGAACGCTGTATTCCTCGGAACGGAACTTGAGGATCTCGTTCTCACGCTGCATGATCATCCCGAGCGTAGGAGTCTGTACACGCCCGGCCGACAAAGGCGAGCCAAATTTACAAGTCAAAGCTCTCGTGACATTCAAGCCGACCATCCAATCCGCCTCTGCACGACAGCGGGCCGAATGATACAACCGTTCGAACTGACTTCCCGGCTTGAGCGATGCGAACCCTTCCTTGATCGCCTTGTCCGTCTGCGACGATATCCACAACCGCTTGAACGGCTTGTTCCACTTCGCCATATCCATGATCCATCTCGCCAGCAGTTCTCCCTCGCGCGCCGCGTCGGTGGCGATGATCAGCTCCTCAATATCCTGCCTGCGCATAAGCTGCTGAACAGCCTTATACTGATGGCTGCTCTCTCTGAGCACTTTCAGCTTCATTTTGTCAGGGAGAATCGGCAGGTCCTCCAGCGACCAGTTGCTAAATTTTTTATCATAATCCTCAGGCTCAGCCAGTCCAACCAAATGGCCCAGCGCCCAAGTAACCACATACTTGCTTCCTTCAAAATGGCTCTTATGCTTCTCACGGCTGCCCATCACCCGCGCGATTTCACGCGCAACCGACGGTTTCTCCGCTAATACCAAAGTTTTCATATTGTAAAAGATGCACTCCCTTCCTCCCTCCATTATAGCATCTCATCCTGCCGGAATATAAATTCCCCTACCCTTTTTAATAATAGATAGACGTGGATACGGACAACCCGTTCGTGGAATTCGAGGTTGAGGAGGAATCGAGAACTACAACCTCCACAACAACGCTGGCACCAATCACCAATGCAGTGTTAATCGTTAAATTTGCCGCAGAGAGAGTACTCATGCCGCCCCGCTGCAGGACACCGTTCACATATAAATTGAAATATCCGTTCTCCGGCGGAACAACCAGTCCATTTGCAGGAACCGAGTTGCCTCCATCATCAGTGAAGCTGCTCGCCTGTACAACAGTCGTGCTTCCGATAATATTCCCCAGTACAATTCCTGCACTATAGCGATATACGGTTGGTATCGTATTCGTCGCCGTAGTGACGGTAACACCACCGCTGACAGTGCTCTGCGCCTGCAAATTCATTTTAATAACTGACATATGCTTTTCCCTCCTGCCATCTTCTGTAAATCTCCTTATTTTCGGAAAATTACTATAAAATATGATTGAATAACGTGCTTGGTTTGGACTTACGGTAAATTCATGCTTATTCCCGAGCAAAAACAGAAGACTCCTACACTAACATAGGAGTCTTCTCCGGATGGGTCACCTTGCCCGACTATTCCGGCCGTTATTTACTTCTCGAATTCAAGAAATAACAGATTCTGATACACATGTTTACTGAAAGGAAATTTGAAGCTTAAGCCAAAGCCAGTAGAATCGATACGAACTGCCTTCAATGCCGAAGACCTTACCGTGCTGCGGATGAGTGCAACTGCCAGCGGTTTATTATGACAACGAATGGCCCGGGCAAGTCGATCCGCGAAGGATCGCTGGCAAGCCAACCTGCAATAAAGAGGCAGGATTGCCCGTGTCACGGCACGGTGGGCAGCGGTCTCGAACTTGAATCGCGCGGTTCCTGGCGGGATCGTTACACCATTCGAATAGCTTGATTTGTGAATCGCAAATGAAATAAAATATCCGATCGCATTGGTTCCTAGTCCGTGTCTGCCCAACACAGGGGATACTTTGCGCAACAGCTTTGTCAGCGCATGAAGATCAGCCGAGACGACAGCCCTGCTCCAGGCGGCCGCGTATTTTCGATTACAGGCTATCGCTTCGTAGAAAGGCAGCATCTGACGTGCAATTCGCTGCAATACTGCTCCTGTCGGGGCGTGAACAGGCCGTCGCCTGCCCCTATGCTTCACCATTACATCATCTCCCTATAGTCCGATTTGGATCACGAAGTCGTTCAGAACTAACTCGACATCGAATCTTGAGTTCACCCGGGCCTAAAGCGGATAATTGCGAGATCATGTTTCCTACGGAAACACCTCAAATGCTCACGTACCCACTACAGCCGTTCGCTCCTCGCTCCCCAGTTTCATGCAACTGTAGCGTTTTGAACCAACGCACATCAGGAGCAAACCTCGGTGCTGAAAACCGGACTTTTCTAGACTGCTATATTGTATGGAAATGCCTATAAAATGGACTGGGCTCATTGCATTTAGTATGGGATTACATGCTAAATACCCTGGGCTGGACAACAGCCTATTCTGATTGCTATGCTATTTCAAGTGCTGCAGACCAGAGTATTCATTCAGGAGAGAAGAAGGAGAACGGGGATTATGCCGATAAATAGACGCCTTAACACGGATCAGGACTTCCAGGATGCGCTGGACCGCCAGCTGCGGATTCGCGTATTTCACAATAGTCATATGGTTGAGAGCGGAGCGATCATCGTCCGCTTTACCGAGGATAAGATTATTACTCAGACCAGCGTTAGCGATCTCACCTATCATTCGCGTCAAGAATGCGAGTTTTTTGAATTAAAGAAGTCATAGCGGCGGCGTAAGCCTGCGATTTGCTTTATGTAAAAAATCAGACGTCCTGGCAGGAAAAAATCCCGCCTGGACCGCCTGATGATAAGGTGTTAGCCTGTTAGCTTTTTGCTATTAAATTAAATCAATCTATAGCCAGCGGGGAGAGTGCCGCTGCTGCGGATATCGCGAATTTGCTGCAAGGTCAGACGCTGATTGGTCGATATAATCGATTCAACGTCATTCCCTGAGATCAAATCATCCAAATCGGCAATACTGCGATTGCCACGATACACACGGAAATTGCCTCTGAACCGCGTCCTAGTAAACAACACCAGAGTTGCGTTGCTGCTCGTAGAGAAAAAGCGCAGACTCTCGATCCCATCAAGGATGTTATCCGTATTACGGATGCCCAAATTTCCTGTATAAACTCGGCTGGCTCCCCGGAAGTTCTCTTCGCTGTAAACTGTTAACCTCGGATAAGTTTGCGATACATGTACTTGTTTCATGCTGATGCTCCCTTCTCTTTTTGCTAATCTATCTTATTAAGAGAAAGAAGCATTGGTATAAACCAATCCCCCGCAATCTGCAAAATGATGCAAATGAATTAGGGGATATGCATCGTATCATAACTAAGCCGCCGTCCCCGGATCCGCATGGTTCGTGAGATCAGACACCGGCTCGTCCTTCCCGAACCGAATGAATATCGCCACACCGCACAAAATAACGAATCCAGCCCCCAGCTGAAGGAAGCCAAGTCTCTCTTTCAGCAATAACCAGGCCAGCAAAGAGGCAAAAACCGGCTCCCCCAATACAGCCATGGACACAGCAGCCGCACTGATATATTTCATCAGCCAGTTGAACAGATAATGGCCGAATAAGGTCGGCACTACAGCCAGCAGGAGGAAAATTCCCCATTCTCTCGGCGCATAACCCGTAAATGGAATATGACGAACCAGGTTATACCCTGCCAGAAAAGTCGCCGCGATGGCAAAAACCCAGAAATTATACACATAAGCACTCAAGCTCTTAAGTAAGTGCTTGCCGATCAGCATATGTACGGCTACCGCGACTGTTCCCAGAAGAGATAAAATATCCCCGCGAATCGCCTTCTCCGATAGCTGGAAATCCCCAATGCCTATAGCCAGTGAGCCGATAAGAGCGAGGCCGAGACCGATCAGCATGGCCCGGTTGATCCGGGCACCAAACAGAAAAAATGATCCGAACATCACGATAATCGGTTCTAAAGTTAGAATCACCGTTGAACTGGCTACGGTTGTCAGCTGCAAGGACCCCATCCACAACAGAAAATGCAGCCCTAGCATAAGTCCCGACGAGAGCAGCGTGAGCCATTGCCTGGAAGTCAACCGGAGCAATTCTTTACGATACTTCCATAGCAAAGAAAGCATTAGCAGATTTGTAAGATACAATCTGTACATCGCAATAATAGATACCTCAGCGGTAGACCAGCGCACAAAAATAGAAGAGAACGATATCGCTATGATCCCGATGATATAGAGTACTTCATATGACACAGATGATTTAACCCTGGAGTACATTTTAGCTTCCCTCGATCCAATAATATGTATATTTTACATGTCGGCACACCGCATTAAGCGGATACCTATCCTGATCCCAGCAATGGATCTTAGTACGGCTTTCAGTCCGCCCCTTCGCTGGTCATACCCTGTTCACGCAATAATGCCCCACCAGATTTTAATGGCGGTTGCGGCGATTAGCACAGCTAATGCAACCCGAAGGTATTTTACATTCAAGTAACGACTGACATGAGCGCCGATCGGGGCTCCAATAACACTGCCGAATATCGTAAACGCCGTGGGCAGCAGCGGAATCCCTCCGCCGATGAGTTTGCCGGTTACACCGCCAATTGCCGAAATAAATACGATAGCCAGTGAAGAGGCTACCGTAACACGGATAGGGAGCTTCAGCACGGTCAGCATAATCGGAATTAAGATGAACGAGCCGCCTGCTCCTACTATCCCGGATACGATCCCGACCAAGAGAGCTGCAACCGCAGACGTAACCTGGTTATAGGAAATGGCCCGGAGGTCCGTATCTTCCCTGCTGCCCCGATTCGGCACCATCATCATCACAGCCGCCAGCACGGCCAGCACGCCGTATATGATATTAATCGTCTCGCTTGGTAAATATTTAGAGCTAACACTGCCTGCCAAGCTGCCGATCAAGATACTGATCCCCATATTGCTGATAAGCCCTCTATGCATCAACGGCTTTTCATTCCTGCTCTGCTTCTTATAGGCCAAGACACCCGCCATAGACGAGAAGAATACCTGAAACATGCTGATTTCTGACACTTCTTTTGGGGTAAAGTTACCTACATGGAGTAGATCAGGAATATACAGCAGCAGCGGATAATTAATAATCGCCCCACCGATACCCAGCAAGCCGGAAAAAAATGAACCTATCAGGCCAATCAGAAACATAATGAAATATCCTGCTGTGTCCACGTATGTATACCTCCCAAGCTGCTCATAATATTTTGCACAAACGATATACGAACGAACCATGATGCGCTATAATAAACAAAACCAAGTAAATCAATGGGATAAATGTAGACGGAGGTGTTGTTGACATGCTTAGCAAACTCAAGTCCTTATTTCAGGACCGCTGTCCGGATTGTAATGAAAAGCTTCATGTCAAATCGGACTCACTTCGCTGCATCAAAAGTTGTCCCAACCAACATTATACCGAAGAGACATACTGTCACTTAAATATTCGCATCGTGTACCGCGATTAAATCCCGGTTCATTTTAACACTCTGCGTCCTAATGATACCGCCTCTTGTTTATTATGTACAGCATACTTCGTACGGCTAATTGCTTATGCGGCCCGGTTATTTTTTCTCTAATACAAACGGTGTATACTGGCATTATCATTATTTCTAAGAAGGCGGTGTTTTTCTATTATGAGCATTACAGTAAGCAAAGCTTGGGTGTTGGCACGAATGTATGAGCCCGATGTAACGATCGTGGATTGCCGCTTTGAATTAGGGCAGCCTGACGCAGGGCGGAAAGCTTATGAAGAAGAGCATATTCCCGGCGCAGTCTACCTGGATCTTGAACAGGATCTCTCCTCTCCAATAAGCGAGCATGGCGGTCGCCATCCGCTTCCTGAACCGGAACAGCTAAGCAAAACTCTGGCCAAAATTGGCATTACGCCTGAAACGCGGGTTATCGCCTATGACGACCAAGGCGGAATGTACGCCTCCCGATTATGGTGGCTGCTAAGTTATTTAGGACATAAGCAGGCCCATGTTATGAACGAGGGCTTCACGGCCTGGAAGAATGCCGATTTTCCGGTAACTGCTGATCAGCCGATCCGCGTGCCGGCAAGCTACACCTATAGCCTGCATCCCGAATTACTTGCCAGTATAGATGAGGTGCGCAGCGCGGCTGGAAATAGCGAGGTCATTCTCATTGATTCGCGTGATCCGCGCCGTTATCAAGGGTTAGAGGAAACGATGGATAAAGCGGCCGGTCATATTCCGGGAGCGAAAAATAAGTTCTGGAAGCTGCTCATCGAACAGGACGGAAAATGGCTGGCTTCCGATCAGCTGGCGGAGCATTACAAGGAATTTCCCGCTGACAAGGAAATTATCGTCTACTGCGGTTCGGGCGTCTCGGCTTGTCCGAATTTCATTGGACTGAAGGAAGCCGGGTACGAGAAGGTAAAGCTCTATGCGGGAAGCTGGAGCGACTGGGTTAGCTATGAGGAGAATCCGATCGCGACGGGTGAGGAATAGAGCCAATAGAGGTTAACAGAGTATTTCAAATAAGATTCAAGCTGAACAGACGAAGGCTGTAACGGGTCAGGAACAAAGGACCTGTTGCAGCCTCTTTTATTTTTTATTTAACCACTTGCAGACAAGAGGGAACGTAAACTTCACAATATTTGAGAGACATAGAGCAGTTTATTAGAAGAATAATGCCAGGTGAGCAGCTATAATGAAAACGCATTCAAAGGACATGTCCCTCTCTGGGTCGCGCATTTCAAAGCAGCTGCAATAGAGAAAGGAGGAGTAATGAAGAAACTTGCAACTAGGTGACTCCCGCTGACTGAATTAGGATTAATATCCGGCGCTGATGTACGTCTACAGAGATGACTTCAAGTGAGGATAAAAAGATTAAACGTTAAAGGAGACCGATGCATGAAATCTAAACGTTTTATTTCATCGTTCCTAGTTACGATCATGTTATTTACCTTAGTTGATATGAATTTGGTGCTCGCTGACGAGAACACGCCTATTAATAAGACGAATTATACCGCGACGGCGAATGGCGAGGCGAATAAGACTGCATCAAGCTTAATTACACTGGTCTTTGAAGAACCTGTACCGGGATTAGTCGAAAGCGACATCACCATTTCAGACGGTACCGCCACTGCGGCCAAAGGAACTTTGACCGTGGTGAGCGGTTCGAACGACACCCAATATGAACTTGGGATCAGCGGGGTTACCCTGGAAGGCACCATCCATCTCAAGATTACCAAGAACGGTGTAGTCGATGCAGAAAAAATCGTTGATGTTCACGGAATCCCGATCACCTATAACGTGATAAACGTTGGTGGTGCAGCGTTCGTGAGCGACAGTACCGCCATAAGGCTAACCTTCAACAAAGCCGTAGCCAATCTAGCAACGGAAGATATTCTTCTCAGCGCTGGTACGCCTGCCACGGTATCCAACTACGCAACCTCCACGGCGGAAAAAGGCTCGTTAACGAAGATCAGCGATACCGTATACGAGCTTGGGCTCACCAACATTACCAGAACAGGTACGCTTGGTATCGAGATCCATAAAATCGGAATAGAGACTGCTAAGAAAAATGTGATTGTCAACGCAAAGGTTGATAAGACAGCCCTGCAACCTACGCCGCCCCGCGACTATTTCCAGCAGAATATCACTAACTTGCCGAAGACATCGGGCCTAAACGACCTGTTCGAGTTCCTGGATCCCAGCGCCGGCACAAACGGCCGGGTAGAATCCGAGACCGATTGGTCAGAGCGCAGGGAGGAGCTTAGAGACCTGATTCAGTACTACTACTATGGAAGAAAATACCCGACCCCCAAGAGCGCCATCACGGTAAATGCCCCTACTAACCAGGTCAATGTCACCATCAACGATAATGGAAAGAACGTAAGCGGGAGCCTTGGCAATGTTACTGTTCCTTCGGGAAATGCACCTGAAGGCGGCTGGCCAGTCATTATCGCCTTCGGGTTTAGCCAGACGGCCATGGCGACCCAAAATGGCTACGCCGTAATTAATGTATCCAACTGGGGAAGCAGCAGAACTGGAAACTATTACAACCTCTACCCATTTAACCCCTACGAATATGATTTCAACACCGGTTCCATAATGACGGCAGCATGGACTGTATCCCGCATTATTGACGCAATGGAGCTTAGCGCCGAAGCGAACGGCGGTATAAATCAATGGAAGATCAACCCATATAAGTCGATTACAACCGGCGTATCCATTAACGGCAAATATGCTCTGATGTCAGCGGCCATGGACGACCGGGTTAGTGCGGCGGCGCCGGTAGATAGCGGACAGTCGGGCGTATCCAGCTTCCGTTACATCGCCGAAGGCAAACTGTTCTACTACAATTCGCCGTTAGACCGCATCTATCGCAGGAATCAAAAAGGCCTCAACAGCATCCAGTACTCCGGCGAATCATTCTGGATGGGCCTTGGAACAGCGGCCGGATTCCATCGCCAGACAGATATGGACTATATGCCATTTGACTCGCATGCTGTTGAAGCTTTGATGGCCCCGCGGCCGCTTATCGCCTTTGCCGCAGACAACAACTTTGACTGGACGACTCCGCCCTCCTCCGTCATGGCGATAAGTGCCGCAAAGGAAGTCTACGAATTTTTGGGCAGTGACAATATTGCCGTGCGCGTGCGCGATGGCGCCCATGCCATCCAGGACAGAGACGTGCCGTTCATGATTGCCGTCATGGACAAGGAATTCAGCGACAAGCCGCTGGAAGTCAGGGATCTTTATCCGAACAGCAACCCGCCGAGCTACGGCATGGGCGTCTACGACAAAATCTCTGACATGACAGTTTATCCGTACGATATCGATAGTTCCTACCTCCGCTGGTCCCGCCCGGGCAAATATACGCTGTGGACCGACTACGAGATTGTTACCGAAGGCATCCCCGCCACAATCAAGGTTCACTCTGACGACACCAAGGTGAAACTAACGATTCTAGATGCGGCTAACAAACCGACGAACGACACCTGGACAGCGGATGTAGTGGACGGCATAGCGGAGTTTAAACTGACGGAGAACCAGGTCAAGATCGGGCGTTATGAAATTACAACCTTAGGTGCCGCGAAGGACAGCAAGACGGTATACTTCCAAGGCGTCGACTTGGCCACTGCACTGCGACATGGCACCGCCAGGAACGACAACGGCGCAGCCGTAATGTATGGCTTCACCAGCAAGATCAATAAAGATTTGATAGAAGTCTACGCCGACGGCAACAAGCTAACGCAATCCTTCCAGGAGGATACGGAGCAGGCTTGGATTCTCAATTACGGCGTAACGACCAACCCCAATGAGAACAACCGTATACCGAATAATTCCTTCAATATCATTACGCTGAAAAAGCTGCAAATGGAGGCTATGCCCGGCAGCACGTTTGAAATCTCCATCGACAAGTCTAAGCTCGCAAACAATCAGGAAACTGTCAGCTGGAATGCCTCGGCAGCGGTACAGAAGATCGGTCCTCAGCCGGACTGGCCGCCACAACCCAACAGCCAGACGGATGATGGAACACGTCCATTGCTCCCGGCGACAAAGACCAACTTTAATGCTGTTGTCGCCTTCAATTTAAATGAATCAGCGGATTTGGCTGCTGGAGATACGCTGAAGATTACTTTCAGCGAGCCGATGTCCAAGGGAGATTTCGGTATCGGCTTTGATTTCTCCGACGACTTCACGCTCAAATGGGCAGCGGACAATAAAGCAGTCGAAGTGGTATTTAACGATGTTACCAAAAATAAAGGTGAAGTTTGCAACCTATACATCATGCGGCTGAGCGATGCTGCGGGCAATATGATTGCGGCTCCCATACACCATTCATTCACCCTTGAGTCCGATTCAAATGTCATTTATCATGAGGGTTTTGAAAATGGAAACACGCTGCAGCAGAACGGCGATGCAACTGTTAGCCGGACGCAGGAATACGCCGCGGCAGGAAGCAACAGTCTGAGTGTCGCACCTACAGCGGCGAACAACTATTCTGGGGTCGCCCTGCGCAATAACTCGCTCACGACGCCGATGCTGCCCGGCGGCAAGTATAAGCTGACCGCGAAGGCGCTGAGCGCAAAAGACGCCACCTTGGGCGTTCGCGTTGAAACCAAGGATAATACGGGTAAAGATACGTATGGTACTGTTGGAAAAAGCACAGTGAATCTGCTGGCTGGCCAGTGGGCCGATGTTGCTCTTGAATTCACTGTACCGGCAGACCATCAGTCGGTTAGCGCCATTGTGTTTCATAATGACGCTCAAATCCAGGGTCTTACCTTCTATCTGGATGAGGTGAAGCTGCAAGTAATCAGCCCGCCTCCGTCTGTGGAAGAACCAGAAATCAAGGAGCTGCTGCATTACAACTTCGACAATGAAGCAGAGCAGGGAAGCCTCTTTACATCGGCTGCTTCCTCAAACATCGAGTGGATCAATCAATCCGGTATTGGGAAGAACGATGACACCGTATTGAAGGTAACGCATATTCCTGGCACAAGCTATACCAGCGCTGACAACGCTGTTCGATTGACCTTGGCCGAGCCGCTTCCTGCCGGTGGAGTTTATAATATCTCCGTCTGGATTTATGCACCGGCTGCCGGCAACGAAGGCAAAGGAGTGCTTACCGGGACTGGTGTGGTACTCAATCAGGATTACGCCAATAGTGCATACAAGCTCCCGAGTAGCCCCGGGACCCTTCCGATCGATCAATGGAAAGAAGTAAATGTCCAAACACCTCTAATGGAAAATCCGCTGCAATCAATCGATTTCCGGCTGGTTGTCAACGATGCGGCTAACCATGCCGAAGTATGGTACATCGACCAGATTGTTATTAGCCAAGTGGGCGATTTGAAGGAGATTCCTAAGTGGGATCTGACATTGCCTTCTATCGCAGATACCTATAGCCAATACTTCATGATCGGCAATGTGATGAGTGCCGGTCAGACGACAGATGCCGGGAATACGGCGATGTATGAGCATCACTACAATATCATGACACCCGAGAATGACATGAAGCCACAGTATTTAAGCTCAGCCAAGGGCGTGTATAACTATTCAAATGCCGACACTTTGGTGGAGTGGGCGGAGGCAAATAACATCTTGGTTCATGGTCATACACTGGTCTGGCATTCCCAGTCGGCGCCTTGGTTGACCACGGACACAGATAACAAACCGCTTACCCGTGCAGAGGCCCAATCTAATATGAAGGACTATATCGACCATATTGCCGGCCATTTCAAGGGCAAGCTTGCTTCTTGGGATGTGGTGAACGAAGCCTTTGACGGAGGCTTTGGCATTCCGACAGACTGGAAGACCGTGCTGCGCAAAAACTCACCGTGGTATATGGCCTATGAGAACGGTGCTGATGCAAGCAAGGGAGAGAGCGGCGTCGACTATATCTACGATGCGTTCGTGTTCGCGCGTCTGGCTGACCCCGGAGCTACTCTCTATTACAACGACTACAACGAGAATGAGCCCTGGAAGCGGGAAGCGATGGCGTTAATGGCCGAAGATCTCAACGAGAAGTGGAAGACGGATGCTCGCAATACCGAGCCTGGACGTTTGCTGGTGGAAGGCATCGGCATGCAAGCTCATTACTGGATCCAGAGCCTGAACCCTGACACGGTAGAAGCAAGTATTGCGCGCTTTGCCCAAGCGGGCGTGAAAGTTAGCATCACCGAGCTGGATATTCCTTCAACGGGAGCGCTCACGAAGGAAGATGAGGCTTTACAGGCTGAGCTATATGCGAAGCTATTCGTTATTTTCAAGAAGTACGCAAGCAGCATCGAACGCGTTACCTTCTGGGGCAAGGCAGACTCCCAGAGCTGGCGCGCTTCCGGCAGCCCCCTGCTCTTTGACAAGGCTTTGGCCGCCAAGCCGGCCTATTATGCGGTTATCGATCCCGAGAGCTACCTGCATATTATCATGCCGGCTGCTCCAACTAATGTCTCCGCGCAAGCAAAGAGCAGCAGCGAGATTGAGATCAGCTGGACGGCAGCAAATGCTGACGGCTACAATGTATACCGTTCCGATGCAGTGGATGGAGCTTACCGCAAGCTCAACTCCGTAACGGTTACCGAAGCTACCTATTTTAATACAGGTCTGGAAGCTAACACAACTTACTTCTACAAGGTGACATCGCTGAGCGGAGACTACGAATCCGAGATGTCGGAATATGCAGCAGCCACAACAGATTCAGATACTAAGGAGCCTGAAACACCTGCTGCACCAACTAATGTAAAAGCGGAGCCGAAAGGAACTAGCAGGATTGAGCTCAGTTGGACAGCGTCAGCCGATGCAGACGGCTATAACGTATACCGTTCCGATGCAGCGGATGGACCTTACCACAGACTCAATTCTCTAACGGTAACCGAAGCCACCTATGGCGACACGGGGCTGGAAGCGAGTTCAACCTACTTCTACAAGGTAACAGCTGTAAAAGGAGAACTTGAATCCGAGAAGTCAGGATATGCCATGGCAACCACAGATGGGGAAACTAAAGTACCAGAAGCACCTGCCGCACCGACTAATATCTCTGCGCAAGCAAAGAGCAGCAGCGAGATTGAGATCAGCTGGGCGGCGTCGACCAATGCCACCGGCTACAATATATATCGCTCCACTTCTGTGAACGGCAACTACAGCAAGATCAATCCGCAATCGATCACGACAACCTGGTTCCGGAACAGCGGCTTAGCGGCATCGACTACCTACTATTATAAGTTGACGGCTGTCAATGAGGCCGGGGAATCCGAGCTATCTGCCGCAGTACAAGCGACAACGAACAGCATAAGCACGAATCCGGGCTCTCCATCAACTTCAACATCTCCTTCGTCTCCAACACCATCGACAAACCCGGCTCCTGATCAATCCGGAGAGTTGAAGGCAGTGGTAGATTCAAGCGGCCATGCCAGAATCACAGTCAAAGCAGATGCTGTGAAGAAGGCGATATCCGAAGCAAAGGCTGGAACTATGGAGCTGCTTATACAAGGGGCTGAAGATGCCCGGCAGTTGACCGTCTCCATACCGATTGATCTGGTGAACATCGCCATAGAAGCCGGTATCATACGCATCGAGATTTGCCCCGGATTTGCTTCAGTGCAGCTGCCGGTGTCGTTATTTAAAGATGCTACTGGCAATGCAATGCTCGAATTGAACATGGCGAAGGTTGATAACCTTGCCCTAGCCGAAGATGTCCGCACGATCATCGGATCGAACACGGTGTATGACTGCACCTTGAACATTGACGGTGAGAAGATCAACAAGTTCAGCCAAGAACAATCCATGAGAATAGCTATACCGTACACGCTGAAGCCGGGCGAGAACCCGGTCCAGATTGTCATCTACTATCTGTCAGAGGATGGCAAGTTTGAAGTGATCAAGAACGGCCGTTATAACAAGGACACGGGCATGGTGGAATTCAACGCGAAGTACTTCGGCAGATTTACCGCCATCGTTAATCCGGTGCAATTCAACGATACAAAAGCTATCACATGGGCGAGCGACAGCATCGACGGATTAGCAGCACGCGGAATCATAAACGGTGTGACGAAGAATTCATTCGCCCCGGGCAATTCCATTACAAGAGCTGAGTTTATTCAAATGTTAATGCTGACGCTTGACCTGAACCAGGCGAATGCGATAAGCTCCTTCACGGATATTGAGCAAGAGGCATGGTATTATAACTCGGTCGCTTCAGCTCAGCAGCTCGGTATCGTGTCCGGTCTAACCGATGGATCATTTGGCATCAATGACAAGATTACTCGTCAAGAGATGGCCGTAATGGCCTACCGGGCAATTCAGACGGCGGGGATTACATTAAATGAAGGTATAGCTCCTGCCGCTTTCTATGATGCGCAAGACATTGCAACCTACGCAAAAGAAGCAGTAGATTCAATGTCACAAGCAGGCATTATTAAAGGCATCGGCAATGACAAGTTCGACCCTAAGGGGACCGCAACTCGCGCACAAGCAGCGGTTATCCTGTATGATTTGTTGATGAAGTCTCTGTAACTTTAGCTGGTACTGACCCCGTCGGGCACCCTGCGGCTTCTTGTCTGCAGGGTGCTCTCTTGTAAATGAAGTCGCTTCGATCTGTGACGACTCAACAAGGAAAAACAATCAATATAGAGAATTTATTGATTAAGATATTTTGGAGTTTATAGAAGATGTCTCTAGAGGGAGGATTCACAATGAGAAAGAGTCTGAATCCAAAGCAGGCGAGTCTAACTCTACTGATAGTTTGCTGCATCCTTGTCGTCGCCGCTATTGGGTTGCACAACAAGCATTATTGGCCTTTTAAGAGAGCAGACACAACAACGGCTGCCAACGCCCTTAATGAGGTAGCAGACCGCGTAGCGAAGCTGAAGCAGGCCGGAGATACTCCAACCCTGGAGCAGCTTGTCGATGCTTTTCAGCCCCTGGAGTTAATCGACGTACATAACCACGATGCCTCGGGCTCACGTTACTTCTCGATGCTTGAGCCCTGGAAGAGACTTCATATCAACAAAGTCGTTCTCTTCGGCGATGTATCCGAGCCCAGCGCGATCGGTACAGATGCTGTCGCCTGGTCAGCCTATCAGAGCTCTCCCGAGCAATTTCTCCCCTTCTTCTCAGGCTTCGACCTTCATGACGAAGGCAGTCTGGACGTCATTCGCAACAATCTGGAGCAGGGTTATTTCGGACTTGGCGAGATTGCCGCCGCCTCGACCTTCTCCCCCGTCGTATCCCGTGTCGCCTGGAAGGCCTCGGACCCTATGGATGGGTTCCTGCCTGACATCTATGAACTCCTTGCGACTTATAAAGCCCCCATTCTGCTTCATATTGATCCGCCCAACGGCTATCCGATTCTCAAGCTGGAAGAAGCACTGGAGGCCTACCCGAACACAACCTTTATCTTTGGTCATATGAACGCCTACAGCTCACCAGAGGAGATCGATCGTCTACTTGGCAAGCATTCGAATCTATATGCTGACTTTTTCGCCGGGTTCTCCGTCTATAATCCCGAAGGGGGAGGGCATCCCGAAAATTTTATACCGATAATGAGGAAATATCCGAAGCGCTTCATGCTCAGTACGGACTCGGGCTATGGCATTGGAAGCGAGGAACAGGCCATCGACGCGATGTATCGAATTCTGTACCTGCTGGATGACCCGGAGCTTGCCAGGAAGATTGCGCATGACAATATGATGGAACTTATTCAGGCGCAGCCAGCAACAATGACGCAGCTGGCTGCCATTCGGAAGCTGGTGGCCGATAGCGGGGAGATTTATAACTACGACAAAATGTCGAAGCTGGAAGCTGGAGAAATACTGGCTAATGCCGGGAAGCGATAATGCTATGAGAAGACCACGTTGAATGCAAGATAGAGAGCTGTAACAGGTCCTGATGGACAAGCTGTTGCAGCTCTCTTTGAGGCTTAAGCAATTACAGATGGGATCCGCCGCTGGCATCAATGAACTGACCTGTTACCCAACGGCTGTCCGATGAGGCAAGAAAAGCAGCAATATCCGCAACATCTTCAGGCTCCCCCCATCTATTGAAGGCTGAGAGACCAGCGGCATATTTCTGTCCATCCGGATTTTGTAGCGTTGCGGCATTCATCTCTGTATTAATAATGCCAGGTCGAATGGCGTTTACTGTAATATTGCGTCCTCCCAGTTGCTGTGCCAAAGCCAGCGTAAGCACGTCAATCGCCCCCTTCGACATACTGTAAGTAAAGACGCTAGGGGAGGCTACACGTGTGACAAATGAGGATACATTGATAATACGCCCTCCATCCCTCAGGTGCGGCAACACTTGTCGGGTCACAAAAAACGGCGCTTTAACATTCATGTTCATGACTTCATCATAAGATTCTTCCGTAGCCTCTTCTAAGGTCAAGATTTGACCGACTCCAGCGTTGTTTACCAGAATATCCAGCCGATTATCGCCGGTACGTTCCCGCAGGGCCTCATCCAAGGACGCATATAGATTATAAATCCCGTTAAGCGTTCTTAAGTCAGCGCCGATTGCGATTGCAGCTCCTCCCCTCTGCTTGATCTTATCAACTACTTCTTCCGCTTCATTTTGCCTGGTTCCATAGTGTACGACAACGAACGCGCCCTCCTGTGCCAGACGCAAAGCAATGCCGCGACCGATCCCCCGGCTTGCACCGGTTACTAAAGCAATTTTTCCACCTAATTTACCCATTTCCTCATCTCCTAATATCGAATTCATGTCTATTTATATCATGGGGCGATATTGGAAATGTTGCTCTCTCATTAGGCATTCATTCCGCCTATAAATATGTGGTAGAATAATCATGGTTATTGATAAGAACTAGAGAAAGGGCGACATAGATTGGCACAATTATTTTTCAAATACGGGGCAATGAATAGCGGCAAATCGATTGAAATTTTGAAGGTGGCCCATAACTACGAGGAGCAGAACAAACCTGTACTTATTTTTACTCCTGCCGTTGATGATCGGGATGAGGTCGGCTTCGTGTCCTCTCGGATCGGGCTGCGCCGGCAAGCCATTCCGATGAACAAGGATACGGACATTTTCGGCATCGTTAAAAGCCATAGCCCTCGGCTCTATTGCGTATTGGTCGATGAATGCCAATTCCTGGGTGAGGACAGTATCAAGCAACTAGTCCGGATCGTTGACGAACTGGATATTCCGGTAATGGCGTTCGGGCTGAAAAACGATTTCCAGAATCACCTGTTTGAGGGCAGCCGCCAACTGCTTATCTACGCGGATAAGATTGAAGAAATGAAGACGATCTGCTGGTTCTGTGCGCGCAAGGCAACGATGAATTTGCGGGTAGAGAACGGTAAGCCTGTCTATACCGGTGAGCAAATTCAAATCGGCGGCAACGAATCATACTATCCGGTATGCCGTAAATGCCACGCAAACCCACCGCTATAAGACTCTAGCGAAACTACGGAGCGTTATTGGCACCAGTTTCGACAACTAAAATCCTACGTAACTGCCGACCGCTATTGGTGCCATTGGCGGCAACTAAAATCTAATAAAACTACGGATCGCTATTGGCGCCAGTTGGTGGTAGCTAATTTCTTACGAAACTGCGGGCCGTTATTGTCGCCAGTTAGCGGCAACTAAATTCTAACGAAACTACAGATCGCTATTAGCGCCAATTTGGAACTAAATAAATTCTAACGAAACTACAGATCGTTATTTACAGAAAATAGGGCGTCTGGTCCACTTATGTAAACCAATAGCGATACCCAGTTTCGTTAGAATTTTAGAGAACTGTTTTGAGCACAAATAGCGATACCCAGTTTCGTTAGAGCTAGCAGGCAGGTTCAGACTATGCCGGATTCGAAAAGTCTCGCCCACTTGTCGAGAATCTAACGAAACTCCAGAGCGCTATTTGCTCGAAAATAGGGGCAGAAGATATCTAACGAAACCTCATATCGTTATTCGCGGCAAATCGAGGCTTTTCGCGCCAAAATGGACTAAATAACGATCCACAGTTTCGTTAAAATTCCGAAGGGCCTTTTTGTTCCTGAATAACGCTCCACAGTTTCGTTAGAGCTAGCAGGCAGGTTCAGACTATACCCAGATTCGAGAACGCCTTGCCCACTGTCAAGAATCTAACGAAACTCCAGAGCGCTATTTGCTCGAAAATAGGGGCAGAAGATATCTAACGAAACCTCATATCGTTATTCAGGGGAAATCGAGGCTTTTCGCGCCAAAATGGACTAAATAACGATCCACAGTTTCGTTAAAATTCCCAAGGGCCTTTTTGTTCCTGAATAACGCTCCACAGTTTCGTTAGAGCTAATAAAAGAAGGAGCAGGCTAATAAGCCTGCTCCTTCTTTTATTAATCCATATCGTAAATGGTACCTACCTTCAGTCCGTACAGCTCATTATAGATTTTTTCTGCATAAGCGTCTGTCATGCCTGCGATATAGTCGATGATCATATGCTCCCAGGTCCATATCGGCTTCTCCCTTGCCTGATCGCGGTCGAAGCGACGCAGCCAGTCGCCCGGGATGATCGACTTGGACGTCTCTGGATCGACAAACGCGTCCCATAACCGCTTGATAACCCAAGCGCTGCGCTTCTGCAGCCGCTGTACGCGCAAGTCACGGATCATCGTTACCCATGCGAAGCTTTTCAGCACGCTTACTGTACGCAGCATATCCTCATCCTCCCGTCCCTCCTTGACGAAAGTCACCTTTTGCCAATTGCCATCCGAGACAACGCCAAGGCTGGAGACGAATAAACTGACCCAATAGGCCTTCACCTCGCGACGTGTCCGGGAATAATCATGACCACAAATCGGCATTTTCTCATTCCAGACTCGCAGGAACGAATCCAGCACCTCTTCGACCTTCACCTGGATTTTCTCCGGGACCCAGCCCACCCAGAAGAAATCCTCCAGCGTCATAATCTTCTCGACAATCAGTCGTTGAATATTCGAATCCTTGAGAAAATGCTCATGCACCTCAATTTTTCCCGCTTTGATGCCGTCCTCCAGATCATGTGCCGAATAGGCGATATCGTCGCATAAATCCATCAGCTGCGCTTCGAACGTTTTTTTACCTTTGGGAATCCCCCAACGATCACGAATGTAAGAAATATACTCCCACTCGTGCAGGTAGAGGCCCTTTTTATTAACGGTGCCAGGGTAAGGGTATTTATTCGTCCCAAGCAGTACCGCGTCAGACAAGTTCAGTCCGTCGATATTCTCCCGCTTCTCCAGGAACATCATCAGCCGGAAATTGTGGGCATTCCCTTCAAAATGCTCATACTTCCGCCTTACAGCTTCCCGGACCCTTTGTTCTTCCTCAGGGCTTGGGCTGCTGTTCTTCAAGGCCTGCCCGATTTTCTCTTCCACCAGCTTCTCCAATATATGGTCCAGCACCTCTTCACCTTTGTGTCCAAAGGGAGGGTGCCCGAAATCATGGCAGATCGCCGCACACTCGACAACCTCCGGATCAATGATCAATCCGGGATGATCGGCCTGATCCAGGGCGACATCCGGGTAGGAGCGAAGCAAACTGCGCGCGGCTTCCCGAGCGATTTGCGCCACTTCCAGCGAATGTGTCAGCCGGGTCCGATAATAGTCACCGGTGCCCGCCCCAAATACCTGCGACTTGCCCTGCAGACGACGGAAGGTTGGCGAATGAATCAATCGCGAATAATCGCGTTCAAAGGTCGCGCGGCTCTTTTCCTGCCCGATATTGTCCGGGTACTGACGATGCTCCCTCATTTCCTGTATATTCATAAGTCTCGCACCCCTTCATTTCTTTGCTCTATTTATGTTATTGTAGCCACCACAGGGAGAAACTTAAAGCAAAAATTTAAAGCTATTCTACTCTCTATTTCTTCAACCCCTGTCCCTGTTCAAATCTTATCCTCTATAGTGAAATTGCGCCGAATAAACCAAGTACCCGTAACGCTCGGCCCATACGATCGGCATAGACAGGAGCCCTTTCCAGTTGAGCAGGGCCGCCATCTTAAAAACAGGAAATTTTCAATTATAGTCAACTATTCTGAAGCATCCCTCGTTCATTCTGATACTATAGAGGTGGTATTCTTTATTCTAATCAATCACCACCGTAAAGAACGGAGAGATCTAAGCATGATCATTTGGAAAGGAAATCAACCGAGCGCTCACGATCTGATGCAGCTTCATGTTGAGGCGCTTTTTACACATGACCAGCATACACGACTTCATTCCGTCAATGAGCCTTGGCCTGGGGAAGCCCCTGCCCCGCGGTTCTTCTTGGGTAGAACAACAGACGGGAAAGCGATTTGTCGCTTCCGCTATGATGTGCAGGATACGCTTATCGCGCAGTTGCAGGAGCTATGTGCCGATGAAGCCGCTGTTCAGGATTTTCAGACAAAGCCGAGGCATTTCGGGGCGTACATGAGCCTTCTGCAAGGAGAGAGCTTTTCCATGGGACCCTGCTACCTTATTCCTCCGCTTGTTCCTCCATCCATACAAGTAATCAGCCTTACCCGTTCTAATATTCTGGAATGGCTGCCCATAGATTTCGAATGGCTTATCTCTGAGATCGACTATGCGCAGCCTTGCGTAGCATGGATTCACAATAACCAGGCCGTCTCAATCTGCCGTAGCGTACGTATCACTTCGCAAGCCCATGAAGCGGGTCTCGAAACGCTGGAACCGTATCGCGGAAGAGGATATGCTGGCCCTGTCGTTGCCGGATGGGCGGCTGCAGTACGCAAGGCAGGGAATCTCCCCCTATACAGCACAGTAACGGAGAATACGGCATCTCAAAGCGTTGCTGGAAAACTCGGTTTGCCCTTCTATGGAGTTAATTTCATAATCTATTGATGATGCCTTGCCAGTACTAATCACTGCTATCTTCCGGATCCAGCATAGATAGCAGTTCCCGAATGGCAGCAGCCTGCTGATCGTTGTCGTTCATGATGCTGACGAAGACGGGAATGGCCTCTCTAAGTTGTACATAACTGAAATAATAGTAACTGAAAAAAGGACGCTGCTCATAACCCGGAGGCTCCTCAGCTTCCCATGACATCTCATCATCCTCTTCGTACTCCGGCCATAAATAGGCCTCATCCAGCAATTCCTCCATCGACTCAACCGTATTTTGCGGGTTCATGTAATCGATCAGGATAGCAGACGCGACAGCTGAATAAAGGGCGATTTCCTCTGTTGTGACCTGCTCCGGAAGCTTCTCTGCAAGCTGACCTAGAAGAATGAGCAATACCCATGGCGTTGTCTGCCATAAGGTGCTCTGATGCTCAATCAGATGGGCCAGTTCCCCGTACTGCTTCGTCTCGATCAGTCTAGGAATATCCGTGCCTCTTCCATAAGCGGTCGTCAGTCGCTGCCAGGGAATACTATCAACGGTTCGGGTCGACCATGCGCTTCTCGTCATTTCTCATCTCCTCCTCATTTCAAACCCCTATACTTCATCTACAAGATTATACCGCCAAATTCCTCTATTGATCATCAGATCAGGATATGAAAGGGGCGCCCCTTTACAGATCAGCATATCTGCAAGAGCGCCCCAATTTCTACTGCATTTCTTTACCTGTTAACTCACGAACCACGGCCTTCTCCCGATTCTGCCGAATATGCGGTTCCTTGCGAAACACCCACCAGCGGCTGCCGGCAAAGTTTAAAATTACGCCGAGAACCGTGACCGCTCCCTTGCTTATCCATAGCGGGATGCCAAGCTGCTCATGCAAGAGCAGCATGCAGGCGGAAGTAACTCCCAGCGTCAGCAGATTCAGCAAGACGAAGCGCAGCAGCCCTTTGGTCAGCGCGCCCTCCTGCTTAAATGTCCACTTCCTGTTCATCAGGAAGCTGTTCAGTACCCCGCATCCATAAGCAATGATCTGCGCTGCAAGCCAAGGCAGCTGCCACCAGGTTAACAACGCAAATACGCCGATGTCTACGCCGGTGTTTACGATCCCTACAAGGCCAAAGAGGATAAAGGAACGTAGTGAATCACGCATCGCATTAGACTTCATAGGGATCTCACCTTCCATCCAATTTTTCTAACCCAGTCAGTTCACAAAGTGCGTTTTTGATAAAAAACGGATTTTATCCGGTACTGAAAACCGTACTCATGGGAGATGCACTATACGTCATACTCCATCTTCTGCCGCGCCTTCGCGATAAAATCAAGTGGAGTCTCGACTTCTTCAGAATACTGCATCGCTCCGATCGTCAGCTTCATATCAAGCTTGTACTTGTTCGAGAACTCAATATTGTTGAACGATTCCACCTTCTCCTTCAGACGCTGCACCACGATCTTGGCGCCATCCTCATCCGTGAACAGCAGAAGTCCCCAAGTAGGATGATCTGCATTCAGCATATAAAGGGAATCATTCATGCGAATGCTCGTCTCGCTCATTCGCGAGATGTCATAGACCATATCGGTGATCTGGGCCTGACTTACCATCCGGCTCAGTTCGTCCCAATGTTTGACCGTCATGACGACCAGAGTTAACGGGATTTGATAACGCTTGGACAACGCCATGAACACGGTGGCATCGCTTTGAAAAGAGCGGGTATTCTTCAAATTGGTATGTTCATCTAAGGTAGCTAATGATGCATTCTTCGCTTGAAGCTGCTCCTTCTCCTGCTGGAGACGCCGATTAGCATAGGTCAGCAGGGCGATAACCGCCGTCAGAACCGGCATCATTACCAGCCAATAGTAATGATAGCTCTGAAGCGGCTCGCCGACAATCACTGTTTGATAAATCGTATAGGTACCATATCCGAAGATAAACACGATGTTGAGAATCAGCCCTACGGTGATGCTGGTGAAGTAAGTTATTACAGCCACCAGGAACGATATATTCAACAAAATCATGTTGATAAGATAGCGGTCCGGGTCCCCCGCCGTGAACACGATATGGATGAAACAGACTACAAACAGCAGCAGAAATGCCGCATCCGACAACAAACTGCTTTGATAGCGCCTCATGACTCTCCCCCCGCTCTCTTTCTATGCTTACGGATCATGAGAACAAGCGATACGACCACCAGGAGGAAGGTAAGTCCAGCGGCCACGATAAAGCCCATGACATCGCCTCGTTCGGTAATCTGTGCGACTAGGCCCTGATCTTTCGGCTCCGCTTGCTTCTTAAAGCGGTAAGCCTTCGTATTGCCGTCTACATCGGTGACAACACCGTCTCCATAGACCTTCCATTTGGCGCTGTCCGTTGCCAGCAGCCCCGAAGCCAGGTAACTGTATTTCGAGCTTGCCCCTGTAACCGCAAGCCAGGCATATCCCTTCGCATAAGGAGACTCCATTAACTGCAGCGTGCCGATCCGCTTACCGTAGTTCTCCTCGATACTCATCTTCTCATTGGATTGTATCCCTTCCCCATTGGACCCGTACTGGAAAAACAACTTGCTGTTGTTCTTCTGAAGCCAGGCATTATCCTTGTAGGAACCGATGGAAATGAGATTGTGCTGCTGCAGCTCGGATTCTCCCGGCAGCTTGCCGTCGGTATAGAAACTTACCTCGCCAGTATTGGCTTCCGCATACTTGCCAAGCAAATGGAACAGATTGCCGATAGTCTGATAGCCGTAGGAGTCCAACTGCTCCGGCAATAATACTGCGATCTTGTTGAAGCTCGCATCCCTCAGGAACGGATTCGGATAATTGTTGAACAACAAGTCCGTGCGATCCTTCGTATTCAATTGAAGCATAGAATCCTTGGTAATAAACGCCCAGGGCATCTGATCCTGAAGTTCAATACAGCCGGCGCTGATCAATTCCAGATCAAAGGCCACCGTAACCGAGAAATTGCCTGAAACCTCAAGATTCTTCGGAATCGTCAGTGTAAGCTGATCCTGGTTCGCCGCCTCCTTGGTCAGCTTCTTGCTGCCAATCGGCGTGTCATTAATGAGAACCGTCACGAGCGAACGGTCAAAATCCAGATTGTCCGAATAGCGGAAATCAAGGCTGATCTTGCTCGATTCAGCAATGAAGCGATTCGCTGGCAGCGAGACGAAGTAGCTCTTCTCTTGATGCATCATCCCGTTCAGCTTGTCCCCGGTCTCCGTAAGCGTTACATTGCGGCTTACGCTAATCTCCGGCGTCTCTACCCTCGTGTCGGCATCAAGCCATTTCTCCGCTCCGTCCAGTTGGTCTATCAACGTCTGATTCCCAATCAGGCGTCCCGCCTTCTTAAGCAGAGCAGGGTCCTCTGATGTCACGATCAGCGCGGTTTGCCCGCCCGACTTCACGACGCGGATCAGCGCTTTATCCGCAAGGCTGACTTGTCCCAGGGCCTGCTTCCATTGATCCGGCAAATCTTTATATAGCGATACAACCACCACTGTCTCGCGCTCAGTTAGCGTGGAGTCTCCCCACGGAAGCATCGGTATTGAATTATTCTCCGAGCGGTTGCCCTTGGCAAAGCCGGAAAGCGCATATATCGCCGCTTCAAGCTCAGCCGGGTCGCTGTCCTTGGGAACGCTAAGCGCGCTAAGCCCCTGCTCTAACGAATCCAGACCGATGAACCGTTGATTGAAATCACGAATGCTTTCTCCAATGTCTTTTTTGGAATAATTGACTGTAATATAGGAGCTCTTGTACAACTCAAGCCAATTGTCTCGCTTCTCTACAGGCACGCAGATTTGATCCGGCAAATGGGTCACAATATATCCCTCGATGGAGAGCGAGTTACTCCCTGACACCAGCAGATTCTTAGGCACAGCAACACTTATCGTCTGCCTCTTCTGTTCATCCACCACAGGGCGGAAAGAATAAAATGCCGTACCATTCATCTTGAGCGTAACACTCGATACTTCCCTTCTTGATAGCTGGGTGGCCTGATAATCGAGATTTAGAGTCAGCGTATTAACATCCCAGTAATCCTCAAGCTGAACATACAACGTTCGCGCTGCCGTAACCCCCGATAATGACACGTTCGATGAAGTCAAAGGCGCTTCATAAGTGAACTTGTCTCCACTCTGTACGGGTTCGGCATATACCTGGCCGCAGGATATTACGAATAGGATGAAGCATAAAATACCTGAGATCATAGACCTTCTTTTCACGTTTCTCCCCCTTATCTTAATAGCGTTCGGTTTTGTACCACTTTACTTCTCTTTTAAAGATCAGATCCTTGATGTAGTTATATAGGCCGTAAGCAGCTACGACCATCCACAACTGACAATAAGAAACATACATCAGCATAATAATCCATAGGTTGGAGAGCCTCATCTCTCCCTTCTCCGTAATTAACGTCACGAAGGTCCCCGTCACAAATAGGATGATAGCCAGCAGCCACAGGAATGAACTGAGGCCAGCTATCGTAGTATGAACAAGCCCCAATGCATATAAAATAAGCAGAACGTCGGACATAATGAGCGAAGTCAGCAATAAGAAGTAAATCGATAAGAAATAGAGAAGGTCAAAATGAATCCGCCTCGCTGAACGATCGAACAAGAGCGGCAAGTTTTTGACAATAACATAAATATTGCCCTTTGCCCATCTCGTCCGCTGTTTGAACCATACCTTCAACGTCTGCGGCTCCTGCTCCCAGGTGACCGACTTGGGCTGGAACTTGATGCGGTAGCCCATCATGTAAATGCGGAAGCTGATCTCCGTATCCTCGGCGATCGCCTTGACATCCCAGCCGCCAATCCGCTCAATAATTTCCCGGCGCATAATAAAGTTTGTCCCCGGGATGGTACACAGCTTGAAGAGCTTCCAACGCCCGGCCTGAGCCATCCATTGGAAGGACAGCGTCTCAACATTGATAAAGCGTGTGAGTAGGCTGGCATTGCGATTACGGGTACGAAATTTGCCGATCACCGCTCCCAGTGTCTGATCATGAGTAATTTCCCCGACAAGATAGCGCAGAGCGGTCTTCTCCGGCGTATTATCGGCATCGTAAATGGCGATATATTCCCCTTTGCTCTGTTTGAAGCCAATGTTTAGAGCATTGGACTTGCCTTTGCCGCCGGTAATATGATCCGTGTTAATGACGATCAAATTCCGTCCCGTGTACTTGTTCTGAAGCTTCGCCAGGAGTTCGCGGCTATTATCGCTCGAATTGTCATTAATCACGATGATCTCATAACAGTCATGCGGATAATCCAGGGCAAGCAAAGCCTCTACCGTCTGCGTGATCACCTTCCCCTCATTATGGGCCGGCACCATCAGCGTGACGAAGGGAATCTCCTTCGGAAGCGGCGGCACCTCGCGTCTCTCATTCTCCATGTAGTACAGGTATCCGGAAATGATCAGCACCACATTAACGAGAAGCAGCGACCATATACTGATGACAGCGATCAGCATTAAGATATCTGCAGCAGTCATGACTGCCTCCTTACTTATAAAATTTCCTTTTATACATGCGATATCCAATAATCAGGAAACCGGAAAATACGAACAAGGTGATAAAAATGATAATGATAAAAATTCTGTTCTGGACCGAAAACCAAGTTTCAAAGCTTTTTTGCTCCTGCTGCTTATATTCGTAATCAGAGCTTGTCTCTACATGGCCGGCCTGAATGCCTATATTCGTTCCGTTTAATATAAGTGAGCCACGCTCTGATCCTAATTGATTGGCCTCAGTCGCTACGGCATGCACCTCATTCTTATAGTCTTCGAAATGAATCCAGGTGTTGCGGAGTTGATCTGTCAGGCTCGCAAGCTCTTCCTCTGTCTGTACAAAATCATATGTGATCGCCAGATCCATCGGAGGCGGATCGATCATCCGCCCCTCGATCAAGTATCGCTGCAAGTACGATTGAGTCACGCTGTATAACGAGGACGGGAACGCCTGCGACCGATTAAGTTCCGCCTTGTGGACCGGGCGCTTGTCCGGGAAGAGGACAACAGAGTCGAAGAATGACATCCCTTCCTGAACAAAATGCTCGTCATACGACCAATACATTTCCGTTCCCATCCCTAGCGGCACAACGCCCGCCTCTGCCAGCACATCAATAAAATGCTCCATCTGACGATACAGGCTGCGATCCAGGTCCTGAATGGTCGTTGCGACAACAGGCGACTCGACCAGGATCGTGCCATTGCGGGACTGAACATATTTCAATGTATTGATATAGCGCTCCATAGACGGATAATCCGTATTGTTGAATACCGGATGCACACTAATGATGAAGGGAATCCCCGCCTCAAACAGCTCATCTGACATTCGTTCCAGCAAAGACAAGTTCGAAAAAGGATAAATCTCTTTGAACAGAAGATAATTATGGCCGTTTTCTCTCTGCTGAACCCAATCCTTAAGCACATAGGATACAGCCATCTCACTTAACGTATCCTTCTCCAAGAAAGGAACATAAGCGTACCCTCCCTTGCTCATCCCATAGGGATAACTGGTATCCTGTATCTTCAGCGTGCCATATTCCTGCACATTCGGTGTATTTGAATTATAGATAGATGGAAGATGAATCGACTTCTGCGAGAAAGGGCCAATCGACAAATCCGCCATTTTCTCTACGGCTTGCACTTGCAGGCCTAATGCATGAACCATTTTGGCCCGCGGCGAAGCTCCGATGTAGAGCATATCTCCCGAATAAGACTGCAAATCTCTGAAATAATCACTATTCTCTTCCGCAAGATCAGAGCGGTTCTGCACCTCGATCAGCCCGGAATACCCCTCCAACGCTCCTGCAGTATAAGTATCGAGCGACTGGACCGTGACCTGAACCTGAAATGCGGCAAGCAGCCGCTTCAAAGCTTCCACATTGCCTTCCCGCTCTGTTCCTACATCCAGGCTGTCATAGATGATAAGTACTGAGGAAGAGGAAGTCCGCGTATCCGCCAGGGCCAGGGATGGACCCAGGGGAAGAATAAGACCTATCATAAGCGGTATCAATACCGCAGTCAGCCAGCGACAATGACAAAGACGATGATGCCCCCTCAAGCAGATCCTCCTCTCCTCTTCGTTACGGCTCATGATGCACCGTCGGCTTGTTCTGCCATAGATTACGGCAAATGGCATCCGCAATCGCCGTGAATGTAACTAAATCAAATGCGGCTGTGAATAGAAATTCATGCTTTGACAAGTCCGCATCCCCGGCCCCGATAATCGAGACGAGTATTCCCGACAGCCCCATAAACATCAGCATTAACACCAGAGGAAGCCGTACCATGCCCCGCACATTTCGAGCTTTAACGGCCGCGATAAACTGCGGGGTGTATATCCCCGTAATGACCAGCATCCAGATCACAATGAAGCCGAAGGTCTTGGGTGCGAGCGCTCGCTTAAGTTCACTGTATCCGGAGAAGAATTTCGTCTGGGTCCCAAAAGGCTTGCCGGCCGCTTTCTCATAGTTGCCCATCGCGGGCGGACGAATCGTAAATGCATTTTTCGCCGCAATATCGAGCATCTTCCCCGCTTGATCCGGGTGGCTGATATAGTAAGCAAGAATGGATACGAAGCCATAATGTTTATAGAAGTTATCCTCAAGTATCGGAGAGTTTACATCTACAGTCGTGTAAGGTTCATAATAAATGCTCTCATTGAGAACCGCATACTGCCTGTCAATTCCAAAGCTCTTCAAGGTTGCCTCCGGGTCTTCAGACTGCATCAGAACACCGCGTGTCATCGCATGGTATTTGTTAATGTTTACGAACTCCTTCGGAATCAGCACATAGGTGGCGATACCAGCAAACATCAACAGAGCAAGCGATGAAGCTACCATCGCGCGAAAGGTGCGCTGTCGGCGAACGAAGATAATAATCACTCCCATGACAGCAATAATGATGCCGACAGGGGCATTTTGCTGTTTGCTGGTCGTCAGCAAGAGCCCGCTAATCAAGAAGATCATCATCATCGCATAGTCAGAGTATCGTCCACGGAATAACAGCAGCCCTGAGGCAAATAAATAAATGAGCATAATCCAGACCATACTCTCACTAAAAAACGAATTAAAAAAAGCAGTATAAGCGGTGTCCGCAAACAAGAAAACAGCTAGCACGGCTACGATATACCCGTATTTGCGCTTCATTCTCCAGGTTATGGCTTCGACGAACAGATAGACGGCAAAGGTATATAAAACAGTCAGGAGCGCCCCTTGCACCCGAATGTCGAACACCTGCTTGTCGAACCATTGATTGATCCAGACCGACAGGCAGATTAGCAGAGATTGCGATGAGGTCAAGGTCGCCCCATTCTCATTAAAATACTGAAAGATTCCAAACCCCTTATTGAAATAGCCTAAATACAAACTGTCATAATCAGGCGTATTGAAGTATAAACCATTGCTATATAACACACGGAAGTAGTCCCCATTATCAGCCATCCCGATATAGGGCGGCACGAACAAGGCAATGACGGTAATGATCAGTACTAGTGCCGCTGCGAACAGAGATGGTGAAACATAACGGCTGAACGGTGCGATTTTATATTTCAGCTTGTTCAACCCATGAGCCTTATCTGCCAAATGACTTCACCTGCCTTCTTGCCTGCCCATCCCCGGCTCTAGTGAGCATAGGCAAGCAATGCCATCAAATTATCAAATGAAAAGGCCTGCTTCGTCCCTGAGTCCCCGAAGCCGCCGTAGAACGGGCTTGTCTTATCATGAACCTGATATTTCTCCATCTGCTGAATGCTATCTCTATATAATCCATCATCCCCGACAACCGACCCGATCATCGCCGCTATGGCATATATTGCGGTGGACTGGATCTGATTTAACGGCTTGCCCTGCAGGTCATATTGGCCGTAAAGTGTTCCTCTACTCACCTGATCCTTTAAGTAAGCGATGCTCTCAGGACGCTCCAGCCCTGACTCTGCTAATGACAGGACTGCCAGCAGCGACTCTACGGTATTAATTCCTTCCGAATGATATGAATCCGTATCATACTCGTATCTTGTCTCATAGAAAGGAAAAGCATCCGATAAATATCCGTTCTGCAATATCGCTTGCATATTTTGAGTCAACGCCGTCTTCTGCTCAGCGGGAATCGGCAGCCGCTGCAAGGTCTTCAGATCGATATAACATAGAGTGACAAAGTTATTGTTATTCTTGTATTTCTCATCATAAAAATCGAACATCCTGTTATCCTTGGTGTTATAACGATAGAACAATGCTCCGTAGCTGTCGGCCAGCTCCTTATATTCCGGGGCAAACCGATCGCCCGCCTCATACAGGGCCCGAATGATCCGGAGATCATCCACCGCAGCATTAATCGTATACTTCTCACTCTGTTTGGGGCTGTACCGGTAACTAAAACCCGAAGGAAGTTCGAAGACTCGCTTGGCCCGCTCCCATTCCGCCTGAAAATCCTCCTCGCGGTTCGTTAATACGTAGTAGCGCATCATTAAACCGGCTGATTCGCTGAGCACCTCATGCCCGCTGGCAGCCGTCCCTGTCTCATTACTATCCAGATAGTTCGTATACACTCCATCAGGACCGTATAATTGGCTTAGTACAAAATGTTCGGTGCGCTGGCGATACAGCTTCAATCGCTCCCGATATGCCGCATCACGGTTAATCAATGAACGATCCGGCTGTGTATGTTCGACTGGCTCAGCCGTCTGCCCTTGTTGCAGAGGCCTATTGCCGCAAGCTGCAAGCGCACTGAACAGTACCGGCACAACGAGCAGAAATATCCCGGCTCGCTTCAACTTCTGTCTTCTATTCAAGGTCTTGCACCACAACTTTCCAATCGTTATTTGGTGATCATCTCCGAAGGGGGATAATATTGATAAGATTCATTTGAATGTGTCTCTTCATGAGGATAATGAACCGTCTCTCTGACAATATATTGAGGTCTGTTCTTGCTCTCGTCGTAGATCCGGGCAATATATTCACCCATCACTCCGAGCGATAGCATTTGAACACCACTGAACAATGTAATGGCCGTCATAATTGACGTCCAACCCCGTTCTACCTGAGGAAGGTCGAACAGCTTCGCGCACAGGGAGTACACGAGTACAATAAAGGCCAGTACCATAGTAAGCATTCCCATCCGGGTAATCAGCTTCAGCGGTTTGGACGAAAATGAGAAAATACCGTCGGAAGCAAAAGCCAGCATCTTCCTTAATGGATATTTCGTTGTACCTGCCACCCGCTCATGCCGATCATACTCAACAAAGGTCTGTTTGAATCCGATCCAACTGACGATCCCACGAATAAATTTGTTCCGCTCTGTCATTCGGTTGAATACATGCACCACTTTACGGTCAATCAAGCGAAAATCACCGGTATCGCGAGGGATATCCGTATCCGACATCCGCTGGAGGAAGCGATAGAACATCGACGCCGAAGCAAGCTTGAACCAGGTCTCCCCTTTGCGCTTCCTGCGCTTGCCATACACTACTTCATAGCCATCTTCCCATTTCTCCACCATCTGATGGATCACTTCAGGAGGGTCCTGTAAATCTGCATCAATAATAACGACGCAATCCCCTCTCGACATATTGATTCCTGCGGTTACTGCTGCTTGATGGCCGAAATTTCTGGCAAAATTAACGATCCGGATATGTTCATCCAGTCTGGCCAATTCATCAAGGATGCCCAACGTACGGTCCTGGCTCCCATCGTTTACAAAGACAAGCTCATAATCATAGCTTGTGGCGATCATCACATCGGTTAATGCATAGTAGCATTGCCGAATGACCTCCTCCTCATTGTAAGCAGGGATCACTACCGATATGCACTTGGCATTCATTTCTCCCACTCCTTAGAATTTATAAACTATAACAGCGAATATGATCATCAAGTCCCCTGTAAAAATGAAGATTCGACAAAAAACGGAAAATTCGTGCTAAAAAAACTCTTTTTCACTTTATTACTATCACTTTCAAATATTTTCATATTTTTCGATGATTTTCAATTTTAAACAGCATAAATATGGCTTTAAAAACTTATTTTGGGGAATTTTGTGGCTTTGAGGAGCTTTTTTGATCACTATATTGAGTATTATAGCAGTTCAAACTGAACAATTTCTCAACAACATTGTAATATCAAACAAATACCTACAAATACACAAAAAACCAGCTATCCCTCGTTCATCATTTAACGCTCTTCCCTCGACATTTTAATCCTTTCCCTCTCCATTGGAAATAGAAAAACCGCCGGATTTCCGGCGGCTTATATCATAAAAATTATATAATCCTTATGCACTATACTAGATTACGAATTAATGATAATGCTCCCCAATGCAAGATTCACCGGGTTGGCGATCGTATCTCCCACCGGGCATTTGCTCTCCAGGAAGCGTACAAACTCGTCAACCTTATCCTTGGGAGAATCGGTCTTGATACGGAACGTATAACGGATATCAGAATATCCAGGCCGGACTGGGGCACGGTCAAAGAATCCATCCAGATCGAGATCACCTTCAACTTCTACCTGAAAATCATCCAGCTTCACCCCGAATTTGGACGCGTACACTCGGGCTACGATCGATTGGCACGCTCCGAGCGATGCCAGCAAGGCTTCCACCGGATTCATGCCTGTATCCGTTCCTCCCAAACTTTTGGGCTCATCAATCGTCAGCTCGAAATTGCGGGCAGTCGTCTTCACCCGAACTCCGTCCTGCAAATGCGCAGTCGCTTTAAAGGTATGTACAGCAGCCATCTTTTCAACCTCTCCTTTGTCTGGATTCGTCCGTTAGGCATCACTAAAACACACTTATCCACTTGGTTTTATAAGATATTATAAATTCACGGCTGCGGACTGTCAATCTTTAAGATTATGTTCACAACAACAAGGGTGCCCTTCGGTTCTATCCGATTAGGCACCCTATATCTCACAATCCCTTTTACTTCTTATGTTTCGATTGCTCCTGCCCGAATGCCGCCTTTGCATCTTCCACCATTTCTTTGGCGAACTCTTCCCTTTGCTTGTCGGGAACCGGCATCTTGTTCAGCGGAGTTGTCTGTACTTCATATTTGCTTAGGCCTTGGGATTTTTTGCCCATCTTCCTGCACCCCCTTCAGCTGTTATAGAGTCCAACTGTAGGATGAGGCAATAGACCTTTTTTTATGCGTTTGCCTTATTTCAAGATCCCTTTGAATGCTTCGGTTTGCTGTTTGATACCTACTTCAGTTGCAAAGCGCTCGATGCTGGATGCCCCGAAGAAGCCTTCAACATTCTTCGTTCGAGCCAGTACATACTCCGCATCTGCCGGTTCGGCAATAGGACCGCCGTGACACAGCACCATAATATCCGGATTCACGGCCTTGCCTGCATCACAGATCGCCTGAATTTTATCTACACAATCATCCAGGGTTAAGGCCGTCTTGGCACCGATCGTCCCCTTTGTCGTCAGCCCCATATGAGCAACGAGAATGTCTGCCCCCGCTTCAGCCATTTGCTTGGCCTGTTCCGGATCAAATACGTACGGAGTCGTTAGCAAACCCAGCTCATGCGCTTTACGGATCATTTCCACTTCCAGACCATACCCCATCCCCGTCTCTTCCAGGTTGGCGCGGAACACGCCGTCGATCAGACCTACCGTCGGGAAGTTTTGCACTCCAGCGAAGCCCTGGTCCTTCAATTGCTTCAGGAAGATGTCCATAATCCGGAATGGATCGGTGCCGCATACCCCGGCCAGAACCGGTGTATCCTTCACGACCGGAAGCACTTCATTTCCCATGTCCACAACGATCTGGTTCGCATCGCCGTAAGCCATCAGGCCCGCCAACGATCCGCGTCCTGCCATCCGGTAGCGGCCGGAATTATAAATAATGATGAGATCAACACCGCCTGCTTCCGCACTTTTGGCAGAAATCCCGGTTCCTGCGCCAGCACCCAACAGCACATTGCCTGCGGCCACCTCTGCTTTTAATTTCGCCAAAATCTCTGCTCTCGTCTTCATCTGTATTTCCTCCTTGGTTATATGAATTTTCGTGAGCTCCCTTCGGGCCGGCTCTTTTGAACTTTCGTCTCTCAGACCGCCATCCGCTTATTTACCCTGTTCCATCAGTTCCACTAGCTTCCTGGCAGCGGCCACTGCAAATGCCTGATCATTGATATTCGCATCCAGTTCAATGAGTTCAACCTTATCGCGATCGATACGCTGCCGCAGCGTGTTGAACAGCATCTCATCCTCGGCGGCTCCGCTAAATGCTCCCCCTTCGGTATCCAGCATCGAGACCCCTTTGAGCGGAAGCATTAATGCGGTTGGGCCTTCGGTCATGTTCAGCTTATCGGCAATAATCTCACCCAACTGGCGATTCTCCTCCACCGTCGTCCGCATCAGAGTAACCGATGGATTATGCTTGTACAGGTTGCGAGCCTTGAACTGCTCCGGCACCGTATCATACGGTCCGAAGTTCACCATATCAAGGGCACCGGTCGATACGACCTGCGGTACCTTACAGCGTCCGGCCGCCTCCAGTCGATGCGGGCCTGCAGCTAACACCCCGCCGACCAGTTCATCGCACCATTCAGTCGTGGTAAGATCCAGAACTCCGTCGATAAACCCGCCCTCAATCAGGCTCTCCATCGTTTGTCCGCCCGTTCCGGTAGCATGGAAGACAAGTACCTCATAGCCTTGTTCCTCTAAATACTCACGCGCATAGTCCACGCATGGCGTCGTGACACCAAACATCGTCGCTGCAATCAGCGGCTTTTTATCCTGCGGTGGAGCCGATTCGAACTGGACCATGCCTGCGATCGCATGCACGGCATTCGTAAATATTTGGGTTGAGAAGGAATTCAGCCCGGATACATCCACGATGGACGGGAACATCATAATATCGCTCGTCCCCACATAAGGGGCTGTATTCCCCGACGCAACGGTCGATACCATCAGCTTCGGCACACCGATCGGCAATGCTCTCATCCCCGCGGTTACAATCGATGTTCCACCCGTTCCGCCGAAGGATAAAATACCGTCAAATTTGCCTTCTGCGTAGAGCTTCGGGATCAACTGCTCCATTCCCTGAGCTAGCGCCTCCGTACCGATCGAGCGATCCTTCTTCCCGGCAATTTCATCGATGTTCATGCCCGCTGCCGCCGCGACGTCCCTATTCGAGACATCCGGGGCAAATAGCGGAGCAAACACGCCACAGTGAATCGTATAGGCTTTCAACCCCAGACCTTCAATCACTGATCTCACATACAAAAACTCTTTGCCTTTGGAATCAAATGTTCCCGCAATAGCTATCGTCTTCACCGTATGCCCTCCTTCAATCATTCGATTCAGGTTCCAGCGAAATTGAACCGCAGGCGATCGCCTTGAACCTCTATGTTTTCATAATACAGCGCTTTCAAAGGAAAGTAATCGTACGCTTGTATGATGTTCATGTATATTTGTCTGATGCTTGTTTGCGGAAGGATTGCGGCGTCATGCCGATATACTTCTTAAAGGTCTTGCTAAAATGAACATAATCCGGGTATCCCACCAGTTCGGCGATACTCGTTAGAGACAGCTTGGTATGCCTTATTATATCCTGAGCTTTATGGATACGATACTTGGCCAAGTACTCCGGAAAGGTACACCCTACCTCCTTATTAAACAGCGCGCTAAGATGCGTCCGCGATACATGAATCTGATCCGCAAGATCCGTTAGCGAAATGTTGTTCATATAATTTTGGGCGATATGCTCTTTTACAATGGCAACATAATCATATGGTTCATCAAAAAGTGTCAGCTTACTCATCAGCCGCTGGTCCTGTTCCAATTCCCCCGTCACCTTGAAGCGATATGTGGTATCTACAATAGCTTCCTCTGTCGGAATCCGTTCAAAGCTTGAGCCCCCGACATACCCCATCGCCGATGTATTATCATACATATACTGCACATCAATGGGGGTATGCACAGGGCCTCCATAGATGAGTTTGATCGGGCTTCGTCCCGAGGCATCACATACCGCGAATATTTGCCTGGCCAGCTCCGCGCTGGTCTCCAGCGACAGAACCTTCTTCGTTCCCATCAAACCTCCCGCAGTCACCCCCAGATGAGCACAGATCACATCCGCCCCGGCATCAAGCATAAATGCCGCTTGTTCTGCATTAAATACGAAAGCCATCGTGAACATATTCTGCTGATGTGCGATGCGGATCGCCTCAACTTCCTGCAAATAAGAGATCCCTTCCTCCTCCAGCGCCTCACGAAATTGTCCGTCGATCAAACCAAGGGTGGGGTAATTGATCATTCCGGCAAAGCCACTGCGGCGAATCGTTTCTAGATATGAAGGCAGGTCGATGGTCGGATCGCTTGCACATAAGCCGAATACTACAGGCTTGTCTCTAACAACAGACAAAATCTCTCGTGAACCAAATTCCATCACCATCTCATTAGAGTTGGCAAACGGCATCAGACCCGCGATAGAACCTAGGCCCATCTGTCTGAAGCGTCCCGAGTTCAACGCCAGGATCAGATCAGCCCCGCCTTTTACCGCATATTTTGCAGAGATTCCCGCTCCCGCAGCCACGCCGATAATATGCTCATTCGCATGAATCTGCGCATGCATATGCTCTACAATTCGCTCTCGATTGATTGTCATATTACTCCACCTTTTCCTGACCTCGAACATCCGCCCTGAATGTCCCTTCGTTCTTCTATATTATTTATTATAAAGAAAAATCCTTACTGAGGCATTGTTCCCTCCCCGCACACTTTTCTCACATCCTTTGAGATCAAAAAAATAACCCCCCGATGCCAGGAGGTTATCCTTCTTATATGCCATATTCCCTATTTATTATAGCGGAATGGGACCTTCTTCTCGTTAATCGATCTTTTCCTTTTTTCTCTGGATTGGCGCTGCAGCACCGCATAAGGCTGGGAAGGAAGCAGCCTGCGCGTCCTAGCCGACTTTGAACGATAGCGAGCTCGTGAACGCGCGGAAGGCTTGCGCCGCTGCAACACCCTGTAATTTATCGGCGATACTCCGATCGCGGCCAGAGTATTAGCGACTTCCGGACTTGTGAACAGAGCGAGCTCCTGCTTACGGATATCAGCCCATGGAGAAGGCTCCATCAAAACCTCGTCTTCATACCCCGGATGGCACATAATCTCCGTAATTCCTCCCCGGAGTGACAGTAAGTGCTGCCGCAGACGTTCTCTTCCCTTATCATCACCATAGGTATCCAGCATAATAAAATCAGTCATTTTTGGAGCAGGTACTCCGCTCAATGGATGCGCTACCTGCGATCGTCGCAGTGGAACGCCTTCATTGTAAGCCTTTCGCGCCATTACTTTGTATATTTCTGCATGATCCTGATGCAGCAAATGATGTGAATCAAGATGTGTCGGCCTAAGACCGGTACTAGTGAAGCGATCCCATTGTGCTGCAAGCTCTTTGTGTACATCTCTCCAGTCCCAGCCCTGCGGGGCGGCCCCACTGCGAAATGTCCCGTCTTCCTTGACTAATGAAGGGATACTGGCCGGGTCGGACACTGGCCGACCCATGGTCAAATTGAAATGTAAGCCTACGCTTAAATCCGGATATTGATGAGCCAATTGTACAGCTTCTGGGAACCCAGGCATATTCACCATTAAAGAGGTACTCGTGATCCCGCCGGCATTGAAGGCATCGATAATCCCCCGATTCACGCCCGCAGACATGCCAAAATCATCTGCATTTATAATAACCTGTCGATTCATCTACAACATCCCTCTTCTTGAATTGACCCTGATATATCAATAAATGCGGGATGAAGTCCTAATGAAAGGTACAGATGCGTAAGTTTATCGGATACTGCCCCCATGTGCATATTGCGTCCGGCGAGAGCCAGCAGCAAGCCAAGAGATAAGCACCGCCAGAACAAGCAGTACGCTGGCATAAGCGATCATACCGTTCCAGCCAAAGCGGTGGAAGAACAAACCGCCGGACCAACCGACCAGACTTGATCCTCCGTAGTAGAATAAAAGATAGAGCGCAGAAGCCTGAGCCTTATACTCTCGGCCCGCGGCAATACCGACCCAGCCGCTGGCCACGGAATGACCGGCAAAGAAGCCAAACGCTACAATGGCTACCCCTGCTATTTTCAGGAACAGGATGGAGCTTAGGGTTAGAAGCACACCGATCAATAGAATGCCGATCGCTAGAGCGATGACATGTTGTCTGGAATAACGGTCGGCCAACTTGCCGAACAGGACCGAGCTGCATGTCCCGAGCAGATTGACAACGAACAGGAAGCCGAACACGGTCTGACTCAAATTATACGGCTTACTGGTGAGCGGATAACCGATGTAATTCAAGATCATAATATAGACGCCCATGAGCAAGAAGGCTGTAAGAAACAGACCTAACAAGTTGCGCTGCGAGAAATTATGCTTCAGATTCGCCTCCCATTGCTGCAGACTTGTCTTCCCGGGTGTAAAATTACGAGACGAAGGCAAACTGTACCAGAAAATAAGACTGAACAGCAGGCTGAGCACTCCAAGAATCGTCAAGGCAATCTGCCAGTTGAACAGGTCGGTTAAAGCCCCGATCACAATTCGGCCAACCAGGCCGCCGATCGACGTACCTGCGACATAAATTCCGATCACTCGCCCTATAGCCTTGGGATGGAATTCCTCGTTAAGGAAAGCCATTGCTATTGAAGGGAAGCCGGAAACGCTGATTCCTATCAGAAAACGGATGACAAGAAATAGCGAGAATTGAGGCGTAAATGCTGACAATATGGCTAATACCGAGGTACTGAGCAGCGACAGACTCATTAACAGCTTGCGATCAACACGGTCGGATATCGTTGAGATAATAATGAGGCCGATGGCTAGGCCGATCGTGGCTAGCGATACCGAGGCTCCCGCCGTCGCCGGAGAAATATGATATTCCTTGGAAAATAAGCTGATTAACGGCTGCGGACTATACAAAACCGCAAACGTAACAATACTGCCGAGCAGCATGCTAAGAGAAGTTCTCCGATGCTCAGAACTCCCTAATTCAATGGTATTCATTTCTCTCTCTCCAATCCAATACTTATCTATATATTTGTTTATTGGCTACATATAAGTATAGGACGGGGTAAAAGTATAGTATAATGCATTATTAGTAACACTTTTATATAGTGGATGTAATAAGCAGGAGGAGAGTTATTGTGGAGTGGCAGCAGCTTGAATATTTCCAGACTGTAGCACGGATGCAGAATATCACTTCCGCGGCTCGGGCTATGAATATTACACAGCCGGCATTAAGCAGATCTATTGCCCGACTGGAGTCCGAATTAAATGTGCCTTTATTCGAGCGGAAGGGCCGATCGATTGTGCTGAATCGATATGGGGAGCTATTCCTTGCTCGAGTGGAGAGAATAATGGAGGAATACCAGGCAGGGCGCCGTGAGATTGAACAGCTGCTTGACCCCGAGCGAGGCGAAGTATCGCTGGGTTTCCTGCACACGCTCGGTATCCGCTGGATTCCTGACCTGATTGGCAAATTCCGCGAGAGTTATCCGAGTGTCCGTTTCCAGCTTCATCAGAACAGCAACCTTAATTTGCTGCATCAGCTCCATTCGGGAGAGATCGATCTATGTATGTCCTCCCCGCAGGAGACGCCTCTGAATATTCATTGGACAAAGCTATGGACGGAGGAGCTATTCCTCGCGGTCCCCGTTCACCATCGGCTCGCCGGGGTAAAATCCGTTGCCCTGGAGGAACTGCAGGATGAGATGTTGATTTCCTACAAAGAAGGGTACGGACTCCGACACATTATGGATGAACTTCTGCACCAGGCGGGCATCTCGCCCAAAATTTTGTTTGAGGGGGAAGAGATCCATACGATAGCGGGACTGGTCTGTGCCGGACTGGGGATCGCCATCCTTCCGAAGACGGAAGGCATCAATGAGGACGGCCTGGTCTGGGTAACAATTACAGATCCGGACTGTAATCGGGAGATCGGGATCGCTTGGGTGGAAGGGAAGTTCCTCTCCCCGGCAGCAAACCTGTTCAAACAATTCGTGATCCATACGGCCAATCAATATCATAAGCAAAGAGCAATAACCAAACCTAACTAAGGGTGACCACATATGCTGCAATCTTATTTATTCCCAATTAAATATGCTTTTTTCTCTTTTCCTTTCGCTGCCTTCTTATTTACGATGCCGTTCCTGATTGTGCAGTATCGCAAATACGGCTATATCAACAAATTCAGGTCCTTCCTGCTCTATTTGTTCCTGCTGTATTTAATGAATGCTTATTTCCTTGTAATCCTGCCCTTGCCCGCTTCCAGACACAATCTGCCCATGGCTTCAGGGGGCATACAATGGATGCCGCTCAATTTCATTCACGATATTGTGAAGGAGACCGGGGTCGTCATCAGCAGCCCGTCATCTTACCTGCATCTGCTTAAGGAACGTGCTTTTCTTCAAGTTCTGTTCAATATTTTTCTAACCGTGCCCTTTGGCATCATGCTCCGATATTACTACCGTCTCGGATGGCTGCGCTGTATTCTATATACCTTCCTGCTGTCCCTGTTTTTTGAGCTTACGCAATTGACGGGCTTATATGGGATCTATCAGCATCCTTACCGTGTATTCGATGTAGACGATCTATTGATGAACACGCTCGGAGGAATCTTCGGAGTTCTAATCGCCGACTGGACCTCAAGTCTGCTGCCTAATGTGGAACATCTGGATGCCAACGTAAATCCGGCGGCCAATCGTGTCACGTATTTAAGGCGTGGGATCGCCTACATTATCGACTTCTGGATCTGGACTATCCTTGAAGTGATCCTCGATCAGGCATTCAATCTGTCTCTGTCATTCTTCCTGTCAACCGGCCTTTACTTCATGCTGCTTCCTTACTTGACAGGCGGCTATACGTTTGGCAAATGGATTGTACGCATCAAGTTGACTCGAACCGGACCGAAGCAGAGGGTATCCCTACTGTCGCTCGTTCTACGCTACGGAATCCTATATTGGTTAATCTACGGCATACATCAATTTGTTCCAAAATGGACCCATGATCTGCATCCATTTATCTCGGTAGCAGTTACGCTGTCTATCTTCGCGCTTGATGTAGCCCTCTTTATTCATGTTATCATCTACATGATCCGCAAGGAGCCGCAGCTCTTCTACGAGAAGCTCAGCAGAACCAAGCATGTCGTCGCCTGGGAGCCCCGAGACAAGCATGTACCAGAAGCGGGCAACCAGTGAAATAGAAGCCCGTCCAAACAAACGGTCTCTATGACCTTTTGTCTGGACGGGCTTCTTAGGTTGATATCCATCCAATTGAATCCGCTAGATAAAGCTCTGGGACTCTACTTTTACGCTTCAACTCAGATAATAATTAAGAACTATATCCTTATTGTATTATCAAGCAGATTCAGCTTCGCTCATTTCTAAGCAAAGCTTCACCGGGCAGTGATCACTGCCCATCACATGGCAATCGATGTCAGCATCCTTCAAATATGGAGTGATCCTGGCCGAGGTCAGGAAGTAATCAATTCTCCATCCAACATTCCGTTCCCGAACCTTTGGCATGTATGACCACCAGCTATAGACCTGTTCCCGGTCAGGATAGAAATGACGGAAGGAGTCCACGAACCCCGCGCCAAGCAGCTCGGTCATTTTGCCCCGCTCCTCCAGGGTAAAGCCGGAATTGCCCAGATTCGACTTTGGATTTTTCAGATCGATCTCCTGATGAGCCACATTCATATCCCCGCATACGATGACCGATTTCCTACCATCCAGCTCCAATAAATAGCTGCGGAAGCGATCCTCCCATTCCAGGCGGTATTCCAGCCGGGTCAAATCACGCTTGGCATTTGGAGTGTACACGTTAACCAGATAGAAATTATCGAACTCCAATGTAATTATTCGCCCTTCTGGCTCATCATTTTCCTCTATCCCGTACCATACCGACAGCGGCTTAATTCTTGTGAATATACCCGTGCCGGAGTACCCTTTCTTCTCCGCATAATTCCAGTACTGTTCATACTCTTCGCCCAGCTCCAGTTCTATTTGCCCTTCCTGCAGCTTCGTCTCCTGAACGCAGAAAATGTCCGCATCCACCTCTTTAAAATAATCATAAAATCCTTTATTTACGCATGCTCTAAGACCGTTCACATTCCAAGATACCAGTTTCATAATGTTCTCCTTGCTAGAATATAAGATAGTCTGATTTTATCATATAATCTGTCGCCGGCATCAGTTGACCTTGCTGTAACCTATTCCCACCATCGCGTCAAATAAAAAAACAGCACCCCCACCACAGCGGCACTGTCTCCTTATTATTCATATATTAATGATTGGCGTTAAAGGCTTTCCCTTTCTTCACCACATCAGCGTTATATAAATTTACAGTGGTACTAATGATATAGGAAGGAGGCTGCTGACCTTTCTTCTGACGGTGGCCTTCAATATGCGCGGGGCTCTTCTCCCAATTCTTCCAGGCTTCTTCCGATTCCCACCGGATAACAGTGACTACTTCTTCCTGTTCCTTGCTCTTCTTATTCACCATCACGCTAATATCAATCAGGCCTTCCATTTCATCCATCGGACCAGGCTTGCTGAACCGTTCAATGACTTTATCGCTGTTTCCCTTTTCGATAAGCATCGTTCTTGTCATGATAAACAATGGCAGTACCTCCGAATTAAATAAATATTTTTAATAATTATATTTATATTAGTCGATAATGATTATCATTGTCAACATATCCTCTTTTACTTCTATTTACGTTGTCCAAGCTCAAACCTGTCCAATCGTTGTCCTTCTATATCGTAGGCCTCGTAAGTAAGCGAGCTTTTCGTCACTGTTATAGCGGCGTACATCTGCTTGAAATTTTGAAAATGGACCGCATGATAAAATTGATCCTGCTTCTTCTCATTGAACTTCTGCCCCGATGCATTTGTCGTTACATATACGGTTCCTTCTCCTTCGTTAACGACCTTCCCGTCCTTGATCGGATAGGAGCGGGAGTATTCATGATTATGCCCCTGAAGCACCAGATCGACGTTATAATCGTCGAACACCTTGGCCCAGGCTTCAATCTTCTTGTATCGATTCCCTCCATACACCGGCCGATGAATTGCAACAATTGTCCAGCGTTTGCTGTTGTGACTCAGATCTTCACGCAACCACTTCGTCTGTTCGTCAATATTGGATTCCGTATTCAGCACTACGAAATGCGCTTCGCCATAGTCATAGGAGTAAACTGTCCCCGGCAGCGAACCCTCCGCCCCTTGCTCCGGCAAATTAAAGTGGGCCAGATACTGCGGTGCTTCACCGTCCACCTGCTCATGATTGCCTGTAACTGGCATCAACGGAATAGACGGCATCCACTGGTCCGCCGTGGCGAAGAAATCATTCCAGGCCTGTTCATCCTCTGTATTTTCGGTCAGGTCGCCATTATGAACGATGAAACTCGCCTGCGGAAAATGAATCAGTGCGGCTTCCAGCGTCCTGCCCCATAGCTCAAAATCCGTTCTCGTTATCCCTTGGGAATCAGTAACGTTAATGAATGTAAATTCCTCCACCTCCTCCGCCTCGGTAGTGAAGGTATACGCCTTGCTCCAGCCGCCCTTACTCCCGTTACCCACCCGGTAAATATAGGAGTGACCCGGTTTAAGCCCACTGACTTCCACTTTATGAGAACGAATCCTTTGCCCATCGCCGATATCGATGACCATCGATTCAGCCTGATAAGCAAGTGCACCCTCTCCCTTCAAGGCTGAACCATCCGTACCTTCGGCAATTTGCAGCAGTGCCTCTGTACTATCATCCTCTGTATACCAGGTAAAGGCCCTTGAGGTTCCAGGGTCCCCCTTAAAAGTAGTAACCAATGACTTAGGCTGTGCCGCATGGACATGCTCCAGCCGGATAATCCCCGCAGCACCGGCCAATATCAGCAGGCATACTGCGGCCAGAAGCCATTTATCACGTCTATGTTCCTTCATCCGCTTTCCTCCTCGTTTGCCAATTCTAGAAGTACATGCAAGAGCTTCTCCCTAAATTTTTTGCCATTGTCTTACATTTGTCAACGCAATGTAAACAACTTTCAGTCAACGTTCAGGATACGTTAAGTCAAAAATCAGGATAGGTTGCTAGGATGATGTTTGTACAATCAAGCTCAGGAAAAGAGGTGTCAGAACTAATGAACGCTAAACTTAAATACCGCCATGAACTGAAATATGTAGTTAATCGCCAGCAGTATTTTATTATACGGCAGCGGCTAAGAAGCCTGATCAAGCTGGACGAGCATGCCGGACGAAGCGGGGAATATCATATTCGCAGCCTTTACTTCGATGATATGGACAATACCGCTCTCTACGAGAAATTAAGCGGTGTCCGCGACCGGAACAAGTATCGGATCCGCATATACAATAAGAGCGACAGCCTGATCTGCTTCGAGAAGAAGATTAAGTTCAATAATTATGTCGCGAAAATGAAAGAACCGCTGAGTCGCGATCAGTACAACTCTATTCTTGCCGGCAACTACGAAGTGCTTCATCAACTTGACAAGCCATTCATGATGGAATTATACCAACAGTTAACCCAAAACCTGCTGCGTCCAAAAGTAATCGTTGACTATGTGCGCGAACCTTATATTTGCCGCAGCGGGAATGTCCGCATCACCTTCGATAAGGAGCTCCGCACAGGCCTGAACTGTATCGACATGTTTGATCCGGGCCTGTCCCCGGTGCTGGCCATAGACGACAATCTGATTATTCTTGAGGTCAAATATGATGAATACTTGCCGGAATATATCAGAGCCGCCATTCAGTTAGACGGCCTGATCCAGCAATCCACCTCAAAATATGTTATTTGCAACAAATATCTGAAAATGAATTCATGGGAGGATCATTAAGATGAACAATACAGAATCCACAACATTCAGCGATATTATTAAGAAATCGGTACTAAGCAATTTTTCCTCTTCCGACATCAGCATAACGAAAATTATTATTGCACTGGCTATCGCTTTTGCAATTGGATTGTTTATTTATACCCTGTACAAACGGATTTTTAGCGGGGTACTCTACTCCAAAAGCTTCAACGTCTCATTGATCGGTATGACCATGGTCACGTCCATGATCATTATCGCCGTTAATTCCAATCTCGTCCTGTCACTAGGCATGGTCGGTGCGCTATCCATCGTTCGTTTCAGAACGCCGATCAAAGACCCTACCGATCTTATATTTCTGTTCTGGGCCGCAGCTGCCGGGATTGTCACCGGTGCCGGCTTCTACACCTTAGCAATGATTGGCTCTGTCATCATCGGATTGGTACTGTTTCTGTTTATCAAGAATTCGTCGGTTGAGAATCCTTACCTGTTAGTTGTCAATTGTGACGGTGACGAGAGCGAACAACGGCTTCAGGAGCAGATTGGCAGCCTGGTAAAACGCTACAATGTAAAGCAAAAGACGGTGTCTCAAGACAATATCGAAGTCACTTTGGAAATTCGCCTGCGTAAAGGAGAGGGGAGCTTCATCAATCAAATTTCCGCGCTTCAGGGCGTCCGGAATGCCGTGCTGATCAGCTACAACGGCGACTATGTATCTTAAAACGCGGGGGTGTAACAGAAGATGAAGACTAAATTCTCCAGGTTTCTTCTATGTCTTTGCTCGTTCATCTTGATCTTCGCGATGACCGCCTGCGATACCAACAGCAGTCCAACCATCTCCAATGACACGGAGAAGACAGGAAACACCTCCTCGCCGGTGACTGACAGGCTGGATGAGGAAGTGTTTCCAAAGGACAAAGTAGTAGATGTGAAAATAACGATAGATGAAGATGATTTTCAGGATATGTTGGATCATGCCAGCGACGAGGAGATGAAGACAGCGTCCGTCGATTACAACGGCAAACATTTTGACAATATCGGGATACGTACCAAAGGGAACCTCACCTTGCGCAGTGTTGTGCAGATGGAGGATTCCGACCGCTACAGCTTTAAGCTATCTTTTGATGAATATATAAATCAGACGCTGGATGGCATCAGCAAAATTAATCTGAATAACAATTATAGCGATGCTTCCTACATGCGTGAATTTCTGGCGTATGAACTGGCGGAGCAAATGGGCTTGCCTACCCCTAAATACTCATACGTGAATGTCTATATCAATGACGAGCTCTGGGGCTTCTATCTGGCCGTGGAGCAGATCGGGGATGCTTATCTGGAGCGGCATTTCGGCAACTCCTATGGCGCCCTCTATAAAGGCGAAATGACCGGCAGCGGCAGCGAATTGTCCTGGCTCGGGGATGACCCGAACAGTTACACCGGACTGGTACAGAAATCGAAGACAGCTAATGGAAATATTCTGATCGATATGCTGAATGAGCTTAACAACGGCTCCGATTATGAGAAATATATCGATGTGACAGAAGCATTGAAGTACATTGCGTTGAATGTTGCTACCAACAATTCGGACAGCTATATCGGCGCTAACAAGCAAAATTATTACCTTTATGAAGATGAAGGGGTATTCTCCATCCTGCCCTGGGACTACAACATGGCGTTCGGGGGCATGGGCGGAGGGATGGGAGGCGGTATGAATATAGACATGGGCGGATTCAAGCGCAATACAGATGCCGATGCTCCAGATGCCGATACCCCTGCCAATATTCCGGATGGCGATGTTCCAGGCGGTGATCTGCCAAATAATCCGGATGCCGACATTGAGAATAATGCGGATGCCGCAAAAGGGAACAATACTGGCAATGGCAAGCTGCTGATTGATGAACCCACTCAGGGAGCGGTGGCGGAACGGCCGCTGATCGCCAAGCTGATCGCCGTCGATAAATACAAGGAGGAGTACCACGAGATTTTGAAGGAAGCGACCGAAGGCTATCTTGCCAACGATGCCTTCACAGCGCGGGTTAATCAATTGTCCGAGATGATCAGTTCATATGTTAAAGCAGATCCTACTGCGTTCTATACCTATGAGCAGTATGAACAAGCTTTGCCCCAGTTGATTAACAGCAACTCCTCCCAAGTCGAGAATATAACGCAACAGCTGGACGGGACGATCCCTTCTTCAGGCGACGGTTCCGGCAGCGGCGGAGGTATGGGCGGTGGCATGGGAGGCAGAGGCGGCATGGGCGGTGGCAGACCTACCATGGGTCAAGGCGGTAATGTTCAGGGCGAGCAAGCCCAGCCAATCGCACCGAACGGCGATGTAAACGCCGCCCCAACCCCGTCAGAAGAGACGAATAAGCAAGCTAGACAGAAACAAGGTACGGATGGCAGTCCAACACAGCAGACCACAAATAGCGAGCCTCAGCAGAGTGCTGATCATGGACAGCAGAGCCAAACCGACCAGGTTCAGCCGGATGAGACAAACGCTCCAACGGACCTTCCGGCGTGGAATGGAGAACGGGGACAAGCCGGAATCGAGGGCGGCTTCCCTGGTGGCTTCGGAGAAAGGGGCGGGTTCGGTCAAGGAACAGCGCAAACTGACGGAAGCTCAGGCGAGGCCATAACAGCTGCTATCTCATTAGTCATTCTCGCGCTGGGCTGTATATTCGTAGCACGTTTCCATCGCCGACGCTAAGCCTATTTGCAGTATATTTTTACGAATTGGCACCTTTTTTAGAATATAGGTTTAAAACACCTTGCTTTGGTAAATAGTAAATGCAAACCTACTAAAAAGCAGAGGTGTTCATGAATGGGGTTTTTATGGTCATTAATCATCGGTGGTGTTCTCGGCTGGCTGGCCGGATTAATTCTTGGTAAAGATGTTCCCGGTGGTATCATCGGCAACATTATCGCCGGATTTATCGGGGCCTGGCTCGGCAGCTTCATGTTAGGCAATTGGGGACCTGTCCTTGGCGGTTTCTACTTTGTACCTGCCCTGATTGGGGCGATCGTGCTTGTCCTTATCGTCAGCCTGATTATGCGTTCCATGCGGAAGAACCGTACCTAATTCTCGGGACGGACTTTCCAAAGACCAAAAAAGGCCAGCCCGGAATTGTTCTGGCTGGCCTTTTTTCACGTAAACAGAAGCCGCAATTATACGTTGTTACCGCTCCCTGTCTCAAGGCTCTCTTCACGATACTCTGTAGGTGTTCTTCCCGTGACCTTTTTAAATACCTGCGTAAAATAACGCGGGTCCTGATAGCCAACTAACGGAGCCACCTGATAGACTTTGACATGACTGTTCTTCAATATATATTGAGCCTTCTCAATCCGGTAATTCGTCAAATACTCCAGGAAAGTATAACCTGTCTCCTGCTTGAACAGCATACAGAAGTGGCTGATGCTCAGTCCGGCGATCTCGGACACTTCTTCTACGCTGAGGTCCTTATGATAATTATTGTCGATATAAGACTTCGACTTCGTAATGATCACGTGAACATTTTCTTTGGATTCATTCTGCTCTCCCTCGCGAATCCACTTCCCGAAGCTGTTCTTCAATAACTGAATCATCTCCCGAAGTGCGGCAAGAGAATGCAGCTCCTGCAGCAGACCCTCCAGAGACCATTCAGGAATCAGATTCATATGCTCAAATTCTCTGTATAGCACAACAGTCAGTTCGACAATACTCCGTTCGGCCAGTTCCTTAGAGAAGGTCTTGTCCTCAATGTACGCCCGGGTCTTATCCAGCAAATCCATAAGCTTATCATGGTTCAGCGTGCGAATGCATTCCAGCATGGAGGACTCCAGATGCTTCGGATATTTCGGGTCGCCTGCCTCGCCGGTTCCCTGAAGCGAATCGATAAATACGCCTTCTTCATCACTATAGAAGCGCTGGTACAGCGCTTTGGCCGCGCTCTGGTATGCCTGGCTTAATCGCTCAATCCCGGTAACAGGCTGGCTGAAGCCAATGGAGCAGGGCAATTTGGTATTTAATTTGAGCTGCTGAATAATATCGATCCCCAGCCGTTCCTTCTCTTTATTCATTGAAGCCGGAAAGAGCAGAACCCATTCTCCGCTATGAAAAGGAAATACCGTGAGCGCCCCTTGGGACAGCGACCACTCACTAAGTATATTGCGGATGGCAAATAGCCATAACCTTCGTTCCTCAAGCGACCACACTTGGTTCAGCTTCAAATAATGATCCAGCTGCACGACCGCCATAAAATATTCTTCGTCCAATTCGCTGTTCTCCAGCCAGCGCATATGCTGCAGCGGGCTCTGACTGTGGTTGCCCTCAATCACCTCTGCAAACATCCGTTCACGGGCTAACAGCGATAACACTTGCACCGAATGCAGCAGCTTGTCATTTTCCATCTGCTTATCCAAGGTTTTCTTGGCGCGAAGGATCATCTCAATCAGCTCATCATGATCGATCGGCTTCAGCAGATAATCAAATGCCCCTTCCCGCAGAGCCTCCCGGGCATATTCAAACTCTCCGTAACCGCTAATAAAAATAAATAATCGCTTGGCGTCTTCGGCCAGCACTCTCTTCATCAGCGTGATCCCGTCTATGCCTGGCATCCTTATATCACTAATAATCATATGGGGAGCAAGCTCGCGTACGAGTTGCAGCGCCTCTTCTCCATTCCGCGCTTCTCCGACAATTTCGAGTTCCAGTTCATTCCAGGGAATCGCTACCTTCAAGCTGCGTAAAATAATCGGCTCATCGTCCACAAGAATAACCCGATATTTCCCCTCTCTCTGTTCCACCCTACACACCTGCCTCCAGATTTTTTGAGAAGTAGTTCAAAAAGTCCCTCTTTGATAAGAAATCTGCATCGATGCCATTTAAGGATGGGCGGCCACGGTCCAAAGGTTGGTTTGGCTGCGGTATAGAATTTCATTAAATGCTGATCCCTTATAAATTCTTTTTAGCTTCGGGGCCAAATATCGGACATTTTGAACAAACTCTTAATTCGGTGAAATACTTTTTCGCTGCTTCCAATACTGATCTGAAGTTTGTTGAATTTGCTCCAACGCTTCATTCGGAGAAGCCTGATCCAGAATCATCCCTTCGATCACTTGCAGGAAGGTCTTGCTGACCTCCGGCGATAGGGCATTATCATAAGGTACAAAGGTTTGTTTGCTTCCCTCCATCAGTTTGACAACCTGGGCGAATACCGGGCCAGTTTGCTCGGAATCGAAGGAGATTCTCATAGAAGGAATTCGCAGGCCCTCATATACTACTCTGCTCTGGACTTCCTGGGTATAGAACATTTTAAGCAATTCCAGCGCTGCCTCTCGTTTGCTGCCTTCAAGAGTGGAGGAAAGCCCGATGCCAATCGTATAACCCCCCGCCATCGAACGCGGCTGATCCGCGCGAAGCGACGGAAACGGGATAACTCCCACTTGATTCTGGAAATCTTCCGTTTCCTTTTTGCTATGGAATAGATTAATGTCCCAGTTCCCGTTCAGATACATCGCCGCTCGGCTGCTCGTAAAGGAATCGATCGCTTCCTCGGTCGACAGATCATTGGCCGGCGCGGTGAAGGCCCCTTCTCGAACCCACTTCTTGAAATGCCTAAAGGCTTGTAAATATACGATATTATTGAAGCTCCTGTCCGGCTCTCCCTGGGCCAGCTGCTGGATCAGCGTCGGTCCGGCATACCGGTCCATAAGATAATGGACATAAATCGCCGCGGGCCATCTCTCTTCGTTGCCCAGGGCAAACGGCGTATATCCATAATTCTTCAAGGTCTTGATCGCGGAGTCCAATTCATTTAACGTTCTTGGTGGATTAATGCCAAGCTTCTCGAAGATAAGCTTATTATAATAGAGCGGTTCAGCGTTTCCTTCAATCGGCAAACCGTATACATGATTGTCGAAGGTCCATAATTGAAGATCTTGGAACTCATCTCCGAGCCCATTTTCCTGCACGAATTCCGTTAAATCCATCAGCCGGTTAGAACGGACATAAGGCTCAATTTCTGCTCCGCCAAACAATACGAACATATCGGGCGGCGTCCCCGTTACCATTTCACTCTTCAGCTTCTGTTCACGGTGTACGGTCTGGTCCATCCCTTCGAAGTTAATCTTAACGTTAGGATGGGAGGCCTGATAGGACTCAACGACATCTTCAAAAATATTCAGCATTTGCCGATCATGCTCCTTGATCCAGAAATGGCGGAAGGTCAACGTTATTTTCTCGGTCTGGGGCTCCTCAATGGGTTCGCTTCCATTAGCGATAATGATGAACACCGATACGCCCAGTACTAATCCATACAAAACGATCCAGCCCCAATTCAGTAACCACTTCATTTCTCTCCCCCCTTAAGGCACCATTTTAGGAATACGGATTCGGATGATGGACCCAAACCCGGGGGAGGAACAAATCATAATGCCATAATATCCGCCGAACTGCAGATGAAGCCGCTCGTGGACATTTTTCAACCCTACGCCGTTCTCCCGATATTTCTTCAGAGTGCTCCAATCCTTACTCCATAGGCTTAGCAAAGTAAACTGATCAAAGCCCGGACCATTATCTCTGACATCAATAACAATATCATTCCCATACTCTCCGGCCGTGATCGAGATTATTCCGTTCCCCTCCATCGGTTCTATCGCATGGTATAAGGCATTCTCTACGATAGGCTGAACGATCAGCTTCTGCGTTTTATAGAACTTCAGTTCCTCCGGCACTTCAATTTGATAGGAGAATTTGTCCTCAAATCGGAACTTCTGGATGTCCATGTAATGGCGAACATGCTCCATCTCCATCGCTAACGGAATCATCTCCTGGTTCTCGCTAATGCTTATGCGCAGCAGTTTCCCTAGCGACACGACCATTTTGCTGATATTCCGGTTCCCCTCCAGCACGGCCATCGAATTGATTGATTCCAGCGAGTTATATATAAAATGCGGATTGATCTGCGCCACAAGCGCCTGCAGTTCAACCTCTTTCTTGCGATTCTGCTCCTTCTGCACCTGCTCAATCAGTTCAACGATCTGTTTGCTCATTCGATTGAACCCATCGATAAGCAGATCACGTTCGTCCTCCGCCTTAACCGTGGTCATAATCGGCACGAAAATACCTTGCTGAACCCGCTTCATTCCGTTCACAGCGCTAATGATGCTGCCGACCAGGCGGCGGACAAAGAAACGGTCGAACAGAAAGGCGGAGATCAGCGAGACTAAGACAAGAATGACCGCGATATTGCGGATCGAGACGGATTCCGAAGCAATCATGCGGCTGGGAGTAATGGCCGCCAAATACCAATCCTTATTATAGGAAGGCAAATATGTAATCAGCGATTTCTCGCCAAGATAGTTATCGACGTAATACCCCCGTTCATTGTCATAGCCGTCCGCCAGGAACGGAAACTCCGTCGCTTCTCCAATATGATTGCCCGACTTGTCGAACACAATCTTCCCCTGCTTGTTCACCAGCAGGATATCTCCCTGCTTCAATGTCGCCGCATCCCAAAATACCTGATCGAGCAGATCCGGCTTCACATAGATAACGACAGCTCCGATATCCTCAAGCGAATAATAATCTTTGACTATCCTGGCCTGAATCAGAACCGGATTGCCCGCAGCAGCGGACCCATTCTCGCCCGGACCAACCCAGATAGGCCGCCCCTCAGCCTGTTTCATGGCCTCGAACCAGCTTTGGGCGCTCAATTCCCCGGAGGACATCGCTTCATTATACTGATACAGCAGCTTATTCTTGGAGTAGAGCCCGAAGGAAGTAATCATCGGATGGTTGATCAGGTTGTTAATATCCTGCTTCTGCTCATACGTAATTGCAAAATCCGGCTGCTTCAGCGTCTTCTGTATTGCCGGTTGTGTAATCGCCGAATTGGAGATCGTCGTAAGTTCGCTGAGTGCAAACCTCAGCTTCCGGTCGGTCTCCAGCAGAGATACCCAATAGAAGTTACTCGATTTCTTCTCCATAGTATGAGAGAAGCTGTAATACGAAATCGATCCCATCAGGATTACAGGGATAAACACAAGAAGAATAATAGCCAGCAGGATTTTACGACGGAGCTTCATTTGCGCCCTCCCCCCAGAAATCTACTAACTCTATTATTCTTCGTTACTGAGTTATTTTCCTTGCAGCTGTAGAGAATATCAGCTCTTAATGATTCCCTGGATCAGAATTGGAGACAGCCACCCCTTATTAACAAGAGTGGCTGTCTGCTGGTATTATTCTGTTCTATCGATATTAAAGCACCAGATCGTCAGGCCAGTGGATTTGTACACCTTGCTTTTGAATCAGCGCTTGATAAGCCTGAAGATGCTGCGAATTGGCGTGCACCTCATGCGGCGTCACTTGATTCTGAAGCGCATAGGCCGCTAGATAACCCACCGATTCCCCGATATTCCATTCCGTCGGATGGAGACGGTAGCATCCGTTCGTAATTTGGGTTGTGCCGATGTTTTTGCAGGCGGGAAGCAAGTTTTTGACCCGGATCGGCAGCAGTGCCCCAAGCGGGATCTCATATGGATAGTTCGGAATATAGAACGTCCGGTTCGTGACGGTCGTCAGGTGTACATCCAGATGATAACTGCCGACACCAACGCTATCACTATACCGACGAATCCCTTGGTCCCCGCGAATTTCCTTGCTGACATCCTGCTCCGTAATCGTGTACATAGCTTGAATCCGGCGCGACTCGCGGATATACGGGTATTTGGCCAGTCCGTCCTCTGTACCCAGTACGTCCGTACGCAAGCGAATGCCTGGATATCCACGCCCTCCGTCCGGGCGCGGCGTCTCGGTCTGAAGCCAGTAGATCAGGGAGAGGCTTAACTGTCTGGCATTGGCCAGATGCTCCTGCCGCTCTGCTTCAGGAACATCAATAATCGAACCTAAAAAATAATCGTTCTGCGGCCAATTGATCAAGGTGATATCACTTTCATATAGCCCTGGTTCAAATAAAGCCGGGTCGATGACACGACGATACGTCCACAACGACAGCAGCTCCCGCCCGGAAGCATCCTTGCGTTCGCCTGGGAATAGAGCAAACTCCTTCATTTTCTCCGCGTCATCCGTATCGTTTGCATACCAGCTTAACAGTGGAATATTCGTATGCTTCGGCACGAACTCGCGCCAGAAATCATATTGCTCAGGCTTCTCGATCGTGAAATCGCCGCCTTCTATATAATCGAGCGCAAACACATGGGTAATCGATTGTATATCAAGCGGATTCGCCTCTTCCAACGCATGCGGCTCCCCTGTCTCATGCCTGGACTCCGCACCGACTACATATTCAACACCCGCCAGCGGCAGTACATCTCCACATTCGGTGGCATCAAGGAAGTAGGCTCCTCTGAGAATAACGTCTTCCCTTGAACTTATATGCGTGACGGTTACACTCTCTATCTGATCTCCGTTCGCTGAGGCTGCCGTCGGCCGAAAATGATACATCACCGTAATCCGGCCGCTGTTCACATACGGGGCCAGCATATCCTCGATGACACGCAGCGCCACCTTCGGCTCATGACATAAGCGGCTCACCCAGCCGTTGCCGGGGTTAAGCAGCTCATTATTCTTCGTTTCTTCCGTCATCGGATAGTTGTCTCTATAATACGCACGCACCCGGTCTCGAAACTCGCGATACGTCTCTGTGCAGCCGAACTCCTCGATCCATTGATGTTCATCCGGCGGAACCGCCTGACTTGTCAACTGGCCGCCAAGCCAATCCGTCTCTTCCGTCATAATCACACGTACGCCCGTCTTGGCTGCAGCCAATGCGGCCATACATCCGCCCACACCGCCGCCAAGGACGACGACGTCTGTCATTCGTTCGTTACCCATCTCCCGCAGGCTCCTTCTCCGGCGCATTCAACACGTCCTAAGCTATTCTTGCGCCTTTTCTGTTATTTGCAAATTTGCAGATCCTCGCAGCATTAGCGAAGCTCGAACCCTTGTCGTACTTTATTGTTCTTATTGGATCTCACGAACATGAGTCTTCAACCCGACCTCAAACATCCGACTCCAAGGCATGTAGCAATCGTCAATTACGATCTCGTATTTCCCGTCCGGATCTCGCAAACGTTCCTCTATGAACTGGCTCAATTCCGCTCTGACCCGCTCGGCAATTTGCCCCCGCTGTCCGTCGACTGAAAAGTAATTGAATCCCATACCGGGCAGCACCCGATCGCTTACCTCCCTGCGGACAGAAGCGCAATAACCTCCATCCTCGACATATCGTAATGACAGGAAATCGCGATGCTTCGGTGTATTGCCATACACGGCATAGATCATGCCTTGGGCAATGCAGGTCCCGAGCGTGTTGCCACTAGTGTTCCAGCCTGCATAACCCGCCAGCTCGAACAACAGCTTCTTGTCGCGAAGCAGCTGCAGCAATTCAAGATCCGCCCCGTTGGCATAGGCCACATCGGCGATAACACAAGGCTTGCCGAGGCGACGGACGATATCATCGGCCATCTCGATCAGTTCAACCAGATTCCGGTATACCTGGTACCCCAAATAAGGCTGCCCTTGATCATTCGACTCCATCATGCTCTCGCCCGGTGTGTTGACGCACAGGGCCATATCAGCTTCCGCCAGGGAAGGCGCCATCATCCCTCCAGCCGCCATGATCTGATATTTAACCGATTCATATAACACTCGGTCTTCATATAGAGGGATCACTAACGGCCCTTGCACACTGGCAAAGTGAACATGCACCCGCGGCTTGCGCTGCTCAAAATGGTTGATCATACGGGCCAGCAGCGTGCATCCCACTTCGTCGGCTCCGGGATACATATAGACGGATAGCTGCTGCTGACACTTCTTGACATGCTCACGAATATGCTGCTGGTCGATCGCGGTCAGGCCATAAGGGGCCGAGTCATCCTGCGGGATGATCATAAAGTCAACGGCCCCGTCCTGCACCAATTCGATCGCCCGTTTATTGGCTGCCAAATTGACAGCACGGCGTTCTGTGTAATCCTGCCAGATAGATTCAGGCAAAGCCATCTCAATCTGCTGCAGCTCATGCTGCTCTTCTTCCGCAGCAATGCCCAGCTCCAACCGATGGCGAATATATCCGCGCCGGAAAATCTCCCTGCCCCAATGCTCATAGTAATCCGGTTCCTCATCACTGCTGGAATAGCGTGGGCAGCGCATAATGAGTTGATAAGCAAATACATGCAATGTCGGGTTAATCCGCTTCAATTGACGGAGCTTCTCCAGTTGCTCCCCGCATTGTGCCTCCGTCATCTCATGCAGTCGCGAGGGGATAATCCCTCCGTATAGCAAGGTGTCCAAAGCCACTATCGCTCCGTCTGCATCACGCGCTTGCTCGAATAACCAGGCCCATAGCTGTTCGACATCTCCAGGGCGCTTCTTCAGCCCCATCAAGCTCAAATCCGGGCGAACGACATGGTATTCCGTTCCCGCGGCAAGAAGTTCCGGAAATTCGTAATTGCACGGACGTTCGTCCAGGGGAATATATATTATTTTTCTCATGTAACAAGCTTCCTCCTATCCTTTAACTGCTCCGGATACCCCTTCCATGTAATAGCGCTGGGTGAACAGGAACACGATGATAATCGGTACAACCGAAATGACGGTCCCGGCGGCAATCCAGCCAAAATTATAGGAAAATTGGCCATTTAAAAAGCTGAGCGCGGACGCGATCGGATACTGCTTCGTATCATTAAGCACAATCATCGGCCAGAGGAAACTATTCCACATCCCCATGAACTCCAATAATCCAATTACGGCGATCGCCGGCTTCACAATCGGTAACGCTAATTGCAGCCAAATCCGAAATTCGCTTGCACCGTCCACTTTACCGGAGTCGCGCAGCTCATGCGGCATGCCCATAAACGCTTGCCTCATCAGGAATACGTTGAACACGGTAATCGCTGAAGGAAGTACGACGGCAATAAACCCGCCCATTAAGCCTAAGGCCTTTACCGTCAAATAGTTAACTACCATCCCGGCTGCAGCGGGAATAATCATCGTTGCTACCAGCAGCGTAAAGATTAAATCCCGGCCTTTGAAACGGAATACCGCAAGCGGATAGGCTGTAAGACAAGAAAAGAAGATGTTCATGACAACGCCCATCAGGGCAATGATCAAGGTATTCGTTAAATATCTTGGAAAGTCCATGTAGTTCCACACTTGGACGTAATTATCAAAGTCGATAAAAGTCGGGAAGATCGCCGGCGGAAAGCTGAATACATTCTTGCCGGGCATAAGCGACACACTGAAGATCCACAGGAACGGTCCCATCATAAAAATGGCAAACAGGAGCAAGGCTCCATATAACAATAATAATTTCAAAACACGAAATGGTTTTTTTCTCATATCATGCATCCATTAATATGGATTGACACCGCCCTTCCGGTTGAATCTGAAGATGACAATACTAAGTGCGGCTATAATGACGCTGACAATTAGGCCAAGTGCCGAGGAGTAGCCAAAATTAAATTGCTGGAAGCCTTGCTGATAAATATACAAGCTCGATGTTAAAGTGGAATCCCCCGGTCCTCCCATCGTCAGGATAAACACTTCATCAAACACTCGGATTGCCGCCATTAGTGAGATAAGCGTGCAGAAAAAGACATACGGCTTCAACAGCGGGATTGTAATTTTACGAATCGTCTGAGCGCGGTTCGCGCCATCAATCATCGCCGCCTCTGTCAGATCCTTCGGAATGGATTGCAATCCGGCCAAATAAATCATCATATAGTAGCCGAGGCCCTTCCACATCGTAATGAACATCAGGGTCCAGAGTGCGGTATCTTTATTGGACAGCCAGGTAATTCGCTCTTTCATTAACCCTAAATTGGACAACACATAGTTAATGACCCCGTTCTGGTTGAGCAGCCAGCCCCAAATCAGCGCTACCGCCACCATGGAAGTGACTACGGGGATGTAATAAGCCGTACGAAATAATTTAATTCCTCTGACATTGCTATTTACTAGTATCGCCATAAGAATAGAGAAAATCTGGATAAAAGGAACAACAATTACATATAGCAGGGAGTTGACCAACGATGTAATGAAGCTCCTATCCTGCAATGCTTTGACGAAGTTATCCAAGCCGACAAATTCAGTCTTGCCTATAACGGAGTAATTCGTCAGGGCCAGGGGTACGCTGTAAATAATCGGCCAAAAGACAAAAAGGGCCAGCAGGATCAAACCTGGTGTCATGAAGAACCAAGCCACTGACGCTTCCGACTTGCCGAATCTAGTAAAGAAAGATGTTTTTTTCATAATAGTGCTCCTCCACCACCTTTATAAAAGATAGTTCTATATCTATAAGAATCGGGCAGGACGAGCCTGCCCCACCTGCCCCATTTAGTTGCCCAAAATTTTATTTACGTCGTTCTCTGCCTCAGCCAATTTCTTCTTCACATCAGCACCGTTCAAATAGATTTCCTGCAATGCTTTAGTGATGGTCTGATTAACATCTTTGGCACTCTCCACACCGATGTAGAAATCTTCTGCTTTATCAAGGCTGACTGCGGATACCGTCTTAGCGACCCCTTCCAATGTTCCGTCATTTTCCGAGAAGAACGGATCTTTGGCGCTTTCTACTGTGGAAGGCAATGTATTAGCAATCTTGGAGAATTCCAGCTGATTGGCCGCATTCGTGACGAATACAGCGAAGTCGACCGCTTCTTTCTTATGAGAGGTTGCTGTAGGCACGACGATGTTCATCGTGTTGGAATAGCGGATGCCCGCTTTGCCAACCGGACTTGGAACAGCAAGCATTTTGTTGTATACATCCGGCGCAGCCGTCTTGATCTTGTTAATAAATGGCGAGCTGGATAACGACATAGCTACTTGCTCACTCGCGAAGTATTGCACTTGTTTATCGTAGTTGATAATGTCTTTTGGAATAACGCCGTCTTTCAGCAACTGTAAATTCTCATTGACATACTCTTCCACTTCCGGTGTATTAAAAGCTGCCTTCTTATAATCCTCAGTCAGGAACGGCAGGTTTTCCTCTAACAAAGTCCGTGCTTCCATCGTGAAAATATAGCCGTAGGCGCCGGTCTTTTCCTTGATCTGACGACCCCATTCGTTCAATTCCTGCTTTGTCTTCGGCGGATTTTCCGGATTCAGCCCCGCTTTTTCCACCAGATCCTTATTCATGAACAGGACAGGCAATCCAGTGTACCAAGGAAGCGCGAACGCTTTGCCGTCCATTTCCGTGGAGGAGTAGATCCCCGGGAAATAAGCTGCTTTCTGGTCTGCTGTCAGCTCTTGGTTGAAGTCAACCAAAGCATCCTTGGTTCCCATCTGATTGGCCAGCTCCGTATTCAGGTTCACCACGTCTGGCGCATCGCCGCCAGCAATATTCGTCATGAGCTTGTTCAGTACAGCATCGTAAGGATAATCCTTCCAATCGATCTTGACATTTGGATTCTGCGCTTCATAATCCGCAATCAATTTGTTGAAGTAATCATTAAAGGTCGGCTGCAGCGAGATTGTCCAGAACTCTACAGTGACTTGCTTTTCTGGCTTTGCACCGTCGCTATTGCCGTTCGGAGCCGCCTCCTTATTGCCGGACGAACCCGAACCGCACGCCGCCAATAGACCCGCCATCAACACGGACGCCAACAATAATGAAATCAACCTTCTTCCTTTGAAACTCATGTCCTAACACCCTCTCATCTTTATAATCTATCTTTCTATAGTGGAAGAGAAGAGATGACCTTGAATCCATCAACCCGGTTTTCGTGAAGCGCTTACAAAACGAGCTTGAAAAGCTAGCCCACTTCGTAGACGTTCGGTGAATCTTTCCGGATGGATCGGTCACAATGGAGAGATCTCCTCTCTTGCAAATTCATTGTAACACGCTTTGGAGAAATTCTCCACTATTTATTAAATAATAAAAGATTATTTCTTTTTAGTTGGTAATATGCTTTTCTTTTTCATAAAAAAAGGGATCGGCAGCAAAAAAAGAGCCTAAAAAGGCTCTCTGTACAAGTCATCTTTTGCAATTAAATGCAGCGTCGCTCTAATACAATTTCTCGGAAATAGCTCGGGCTGTTACTTCTCTGGTTCTCAGCGCCTCGTCCTTCATTTGCAGGGAGACGGCCACATTCAGAATATCGATGACAGCCAACTGCGAGATTTTCGCGGAAAGAGAGCTGCCTTGCAGCGGATTCTCTCTGGCGATCATCAGCAAGCTGATATCCGCTACTTTCGTAATTGGCGAACGGGCGTTGCTTGTGATGGCGATGACGGTTGCCCCCGTCTTTTTAGCCAAGGTCAGATTTTCAATTGTATCCTTCGTGCTTCCGGAGATCGAAATGCCAACCGCCACATCCTCTTTGGTCATTAGGGCTGCTTCCATAGCCTGAAAGTGAGTATCCGCTTTGGCGCTGCTTAGTTTGCCAATTCGTGAGAAGCTATGTGCCGCTTGCATCGCTGTCAATCCAGACGAACCAACGCCAAAGAAATAAATACAGCGGGCCCGAAGCAGCGCATGGATCGCTTTGCCCAACTGATCGGAAACGGCCAGTTCTCTTGTCTGCTCCAAGGTGCGGATATGATTGGCTATTATTTTCTCATTTAGCGCGGTCGAATCGTCCTCTTCTGTTATCTCTTGATGCAAATTATCGATCGGCTTCACCAGATCCTGTGCCAATGACAATTTGAAATCCTGGAATCCTTGAAACTTTAACTTCCGGCATAAGCGCAGCACCGTTGTTTCTCCTACATCGGCTTTTTCCGCCAGCTCGGTCACAGAATGATAAATAATATCGGAGGCGTTATCCAGAATATATTGCGCCACTTTTTGCTCCGCCTTGGTAAGCCCGTTCAAATTACTGTGTATATTTAGGAGCGTCTTCCCCATCCCTGGTATGGTTGACAAGTGCCTTATCCCCTTTCAATCAGCCAATTATTGAACTTTATCTTCTTTTTTACTCGTTCGGAAGATTGATTTCTTCTATTTTATCCGAGATTGAGTTGAATAGGCAAGGACAAGACCAGGTTATCGCACCCTTTGGAATCACAATCAACCTCAGTCCGGACAAAAACAGCCACCCCTTTCTTAAATAGAAAAGGATGGCTGCCTATGACATTAAAATGAGTCCATCAGATAGGTCGTCCCATGCGGAATGATGCGCTCCAGTGCAGCAGCGGCTGACTCCTCTCCGGCCAATCGGCCGTAACGGTACATTTCTTGCGGACGTCTATATCCTATAAGCATCGTCGTCAAGGTCTGGATGTCACAAGTGAGCTCGGCTTCGGCCGAAGCTTCATCAAGCTTGCTTAGCTGCCCTCTTCCCTCAGGCGCTACATATAGCTGCCAGACCCCATGATTCCATGACGCTGTCGTATCTTCAATCCGCAGCTTCAGGGTCGTTCCTGCCTGCGCTGCCTGGAATGAATATTCATTAATAAACGGAGCGGCATCGACAATCCGGGCCATGAAATAAGGAATAATCTCCTGATTGAAGCGCGGGTTATCAACCAGGAATGGCAAGAAATCATCCATCGGGACGAATTTGATTACCGCTTGGTTCACCATGGAATCGTGGTTAGCGAAGTAAGTCCACAATGCTTCACGGGCCATCTCGTTATGGTAAACAAACTCCTCGATGGTTAACTCGCGGTTCGCAACATTGTACAGAGCGTACCCTTGCGGAGTGCCATCCTCCGAGAAATAGACAACATCATGTCCATTCTCATCCAAGACCGACCTCTCCCACCAATCGCGATCACGCAGCAACGTACCATTATATCGCTGCGCAAATGGCCTGTATATTTGATCCAACAGGGCAATATCCCTCAGATCCCTTCTGACTCTGCCAACAAAGTTCTTGCGGGCCGGAAATTGATTTACCGGAATCGTATAATTCCGATGCTCGGTCATAAGCTCCCAGCCGAACTTACGATAATAAGCGAAGGAGAAGGGATTCAGACAGGAGATCGTCTGGCCCTGATCTTTCATGACGTTTAACGCCTGGGTAAGCAAACCGCGCACCAAGCCACTGCGGCGATTCTCCGGCCAGGAGGAGACTCCGGCGATGCCGCCCATATCAAAGGGCTTGCCCTGAATATAGATTTGCAGCGGCAGAAGCATAAGCTTCGCCAGCAGCTGCCCGTTCTCAAAGGCTCCCCAAGCCTGCTCCGGCTTGAAGCGGGTTCTTCGTTCAGTCCGTTCCACAGGAGACAGCTTGTACTGAAACGCATATTCTCCCAGATCTGCGCTCAGATCGAATTCTTCTGCAACCAATTGTCTGATTTCCATAGGATATTCCCCCATTTCGTGTCCCAATTGTTATAGTCGGACACCCTATAGGTATAAGAGTACCTTGGAAATCCAGATTGTTCCACCTATATTTACACTAATCCATTTACTTTTCCCGACTCATCCAGATAGATTCGCTCGGCTGCCGGAACCTTTGGCAATCCGGGCATCGTTACGATGTTCCCGGTATGAACGACCACAAAGCCAGCTCCCGCCGATAGTGTAATATCTTTGACCTGTATGGTAAAGCCTTCCGGCGCACCAAGCAATGCAGGCTGATCGGAGAAGGAGTACGGTGTTTTCGCCATACATACCGGCATATTTCCATATCCGAGCTGCTCGATCTGCTCCAGCTTCTTAAGTGCGGATGGAGTCAGGTGCGCGCCGGCACCGCGGTAGATTTGACGGATGATCGTCTCCATTTTAGCCATTAGGCTGCTGTCCTTCGGATATAGAGGGGTAAAGCTTACCGGCTCATGCTGCAAAATATCCCGCAATGTCTCGGCCATCCGCCGACCACCGGCGCCACCTTCTGCCCATACATCCGATACCTCCGCTTTCACTCCAAGACGGCGGCAGTGATCAACAACCAAGGCTACTTCTTCGTCATGATCATGCGCGAAATGGTTAATGGCAACCATAACCGGTACCCTGAATTTGCGGATATTCTCAATATGCCGCTCCATATTGGCGAGTCCTGCCTGCAGCGCAGCTGCGTTAAGATCATCCAATTCATTTTTGGAAACCCCACCGTTATATTTCAATGCTTTAATCGTTACCACCAACACTGCTGCGGCTGGATCAAGCCCGGACTGGCGACATTTGATATCAAAAAACTTCTCCGCCCCCAGATCAGCACCAAACCCCGCTTCAGTCACCACAATATCCGCCAGCTTCAGCGCTGTCTTGGTACCGATCACGCTGCTGCAACCATGGGCAATATTGGCGAAGGGACCGCCGTGAACGAAGACAGGAGTTCCTTCTGCGGTCTGCACCATATTGGGCTTGATGGCATCCTTCAGCAATACTGTCATAGAATCGACGGCACCGATCTGCTCCGCCGTGATCGCCTCTCCCGCCATATTATAGGCCACGATAATCCGTCCCAGCCGCTGTCTGAGATCCGATAGATCCTCGCTTAAGCATAGGATGGCCATAATTTCTGAAGCTGTTGTGATCATAAAGCCCGATTCATGTACGCTTCCGTTGCCGTCGCCAATGCCGCACACAATTCGCCGCAGACTGCGGTCATTCATATCCATCGCATGTTTCCAGACAATTCTCTGCGTATCGATCTGCAGCTTATTTCCGTGATAAATCTGATTTTCAATCATTGCGGACAGCAGATTATGCGCTGCAGTGATAGCATGGATATCCCCGGTAAAATGCAAATTAATATCTTCAGCGGGCAAAATTTCCGCCTTGCCACTGCCAGTCGCCCCACCCTTCATACCGAAGCAAGGGCCGAGGGAAGGCTCTCTAAGCGCAGCGATCGCAGGAATGCCAATAGCATTTAACGCTTGGGAGAGACCGATCGTCGTCAGCGTCTTCCCCTCCCCGGCAGGCGTAGGGTTCATCGCTGTCACAAGCACTAGCTTGCCGTCTGCACAATTCTGCAGATCCTCTCGGATTTGCAAGTCAATCTTGCATTTATATTTTCCGTACAGTTCAAGATATTTCTCATCGATTCCAAAAGATTTGGCTACGTCTATAATAGGCTTCATTCCTTGCGACAACCTCCATGAGCTTAAAATTGCGGATTCTAAAATGCTGCACCGTTATATTGTACATGAACTGAAACACTTAGTATGTGCAAAAAAGAACAATCAATCAAAAACAGGCCGACAACCCTTATTATGGTCATCAACCTGCTTCGATAGTTATCCAGCTATTGTTAATAAGAAGCTTATGCCTGCAGCAGGTACGGGAGCACCTGAAATGTTCCGGAGGAAACAAAACTTGATAAGCATTTGCTCAAGCCCGGCTGACTTCAAGATTCGATGTCGAATAAGCTCAGGATCAGGAGCTCCCTTGCTGCAACCTGATCATTCTATGGGGCTAGCCGATTTCCGCACTTCTCACAAAAAAGATCCGTCTCATTCACAACAGCGTGGCAGGATGCGCAATGCTTCTGAATGACCAGCACCTCGCTCGCGGACTCTTCTTCGACAGGGACTATCTTGGCAATCTCCTCGAATTGATGTCCACAGGACGGACAGAACTTCGTGTCCATCGGTACCACTCTGCCACAGACACATTCCTTCTCATCCTTAATCTCTCTGATCTTATATTCCAATTGCTCGACTTCTTCCTCAAGTCCACGGATCAAATTGCTCTGCTCCTGAACGAGGGACTCAAGCGTATCCAGCTGTTTTTTGGTATAAGCTTCATAGACCTCTTTGCCAATCAATAAATAGCTTTTCTCAATTTCCTTCCGCTTGCTGGAGATTTGCGAATTGATCTTGGCAATCTCCACAGAATCCTTGGCCAAGTCTGCCGCTTTGGCTGCGCCATCCTTCAATTTATCAAAGATCCCCACTTGAATCCCCTACTTTCGAGTTAATGTCAGTTCAATTATTCTATTCCTAATAATACCTGAAAATAACAAAGAAGTTTGTCGATTTTTATTTTTTGCTGTACTCTCTTTTGATCATAATAGAAAATATCCGAAAAGCAAAGCCGCCTCCGGTCTGAATTCGCAGACCGGAGGCGGCTTATAAAAGACCTATGAACTATGTCAACCGTTTCTCGCCCGTAGCTTTCATTCTTAGCTTAGTGAGCTGAGGAAAGATGACGCCAAGCAGAACGACGATAACGCCGATCCATTGCAGCAATGTCACCTGCTCATGGAGAACCAGCGAAGAGAGCAATACCGCAACCGGAAGCTCAATGGCTCCAAGAATTCCGGCCATATCCTCGCCGATATGAGGTACGCCAATCGCGAACAATACGGGAGGTATGAATGCTCCGAAGAAACCGAGCAGGAGCCCGAACACCAGCAACTGGCTCCACAGCAGACCATTAAACAGGAAATGCGGCGGGAATAGTATAAAGACTAACACGAGTCCGCCTGTAATCATCCAGGCACTGCGATAAGCCGGTTTAATCGATGTCATTGCCTTGCCGCTAAAGAGAACAAACATAGAATAGCTCACGGCTGCGAGTAATCCGAACGTGACCCCGATTGCAGAGAAACGGCCTCCTGCCTGCCCTGTCAGCCCGGCGGCCAGCAGCGTTCCCCCAAACAGCAATACAAGTGTGAACAGCATAACCCCATTCGGGCGCTGGCGCTTGCTGATCGCCTGAATCAGCACAGTAATCCAGGTGAACTGGAATAATAGTATAATGGCCAATGATGCCGGGATATATTGCAATGAATGATAATATACCAGACCTGTTATAGCGGTAGGCGTTCCGACTAACATCAGCAGCAATCTCTGCTTCCAGGTCAGCTTCGACGAGGCATCTGCTGTTGCACTTCCCGAGCCTCCTAGCTTCCTCTGCTCTTCCCGCAGTTGGCGTCTCTCTTTAAGCTTGGTATATATAGCCAGCATCCATGCTAATATGCAGCCTGTCAGTAGTTGTGTGCCTACCACTTCACCAAGCTGGTAGCCATGTCCATAGGCAAGTACAACGATGGTCGACAATATGCCATAACTGCTTGCACCGATAAATACGGATAATAAGTACTTCATTTTCATTTCCTATTGCTCCCCCTTGATAGCATTTGAATCCAGGAAACGCAAAAAATCCTAACTACGATATAAGAATCAGTAACGAATTCTCTATATCGTAGTTAGGAAGTTACGGCTTCCTGTAGAAACCCTCGCCCGTTCTAGCCGTCAATCGGCTATCTGCGAGGTTATACGAAAGTAAGATCAAATTCCTTCATGGTCCGGACCATGTCAACACCTCAGACCATAATACATGACAAGAGGGAGACTGTCAATGCATATTCTTCGATTTATTTTATGGCATTTGCAGCCATTCGATCAATCGCTGCAGTTCCACTCCGGCCAGCATAACGATGCCGATCCCATGCGTATCGTTGAGCTGCGGCAGCAGATCATACTTGTAGTACCGGCTGGAATGTGAATAGCCTGAACCGCGGCATACTCCGAATAGATTTCCGCGTGCATCGATACGGTGTCGGGTCAGTCCCCTCCAGGCTTGAATAGCGCTATTGGAATAAGCGGCCTTATCGGTCAGCCAGCCATTTCGTACACCTCGTGCATAAGCATAAATGAACATCGCTGTACAGGATGTCTCCAGGTAAGCATCCGGTTCATTGATCACCTGGCGCCACAGCCCCTCCTCGCTTTGATGAGCCAAATAGCCTGCGCTTAAGGTACGGAACATTTCCAGCAATTCTTCCCGTTCCGGATGTTTCTCTGGCAGAGCGCTCAGCAGCTCGGACAAGGAGAACAACACCCAGCCATTTCCGCGACCCCAAGGTACTCCTGTCGCTAAACCCTGCTCAAAATCGTACACATGGGACATCAGCTGCTCTTCAGGAATATACAAGTATTTCCGGAACAGCAAAAACTGTCGCGCCGCATCATGGATATACTTCTCCTGACCAGTTAGCTCATAGTAACGACATAGGAAAGGGACGCTCATATAGAGGTCATCCGCCCACATCGTATCCTCACCTTGCCCATGCTTGCGATAGAAGGCTCCATCCGTCAGCCGCTCCTGCTTTTCGCTGATATAAGTTCCGATGACTTCGGCCAGCTCCTCTACCCCGCTTATCCGCTTATGGTCCCGGTACAGTTCCAGCATGGTCGAACCAAAGGAGCCACAATCATCCAGGCTATCGATATCTGCAAGGGATTGATTAATTCCCGTACCTTTGTACTGTTCATAATCCCATTTAGTATAAGGATACCATCTGACCGTTTGAGCGACGTGGTCTGCGGCATAAGCGACGAGATCAGATCGTCCCAGCGTTCTGCCCATCTGTGCTAATCCGTACAGCGTTACACCAACAGGGTAATTCCACTTTCCAAATAGCGGAGCCTCCAGGTAAGGCCGAATCCAGGCTCCAGGCATATCCGCTCGCCAGTACGTCCCTTGCCCACCATCCTTGTGAACGCGATGCAGCTCTGTCAGCTCAAGCTTACCCGGGATATATTGATCTGCAAACGGGCCCAAATACAACCAAGCTCCCGAATATCCGTGAACAGGGACTGGCTGCTCCAGTCGAACAGGCTGATCTCCGGACATTACGGTTACTGTCGTCCCCCAGGAAGAAGCCGCAGTATCGCGAATCACCAATTGATGCGAGCCATAGGATAATTCCATCTCCAGCTCGAATTTTCCCGCTTGTTCGCAGCGGTACTTCTCCACACCATCTATGAGTAGTACTGTGGGACCTAAGCTGCTGCCTATAATGCGATACATTCGATTTGCCGCATTATTCGCCTGAAATTTCGACCAGGCGAAAGCTGTTGATCCGTCCGCACTGCCGTATAATCTCTCCAGCGGTGTCATAAGCTGCTGTTCTTCCGTCCATTCAAGATGCGGACACCATTGCAGCGCTCCTGCAAATTCCGACTGCCCGGCAATCGGCAGTTCCTCTACAGCTTCATCGACCGGCTTGCTGAACAGCCACCCTTCTTGACCACTTCTCTCGCTAGAGGCAATGATCGAATTGAAGATTACCCATTTGCTGCTTGGCGTGCCGAAAAGACCGCCAAAGCCAGCCCGCGTCTTCGTAAATTTCAACGCGATGTCATTCCAGCCTGCGTTGAGCAAAGCACGGCATTCCCGCTTTATCTTCGGCCGCTCATCTCCAGGTAAGGAGCGGTAGATCCTTTGGCCGTTAACAAATACCTCAAGCGGTCCCCATGCCGTAGTGAGCCAAGTCATCTCCGTATCCGGATGATCACACCACATCATGCCCCACGCGTAGGAAATTTGTCCAACCTCAGCTTCAGGGAAGCGATCGCCCAAGTTAAACACATAACGAAAGTCATTGGCACGCTGGATGCCTTCGCGGTTAAAAGCGCGATATCGGTAGGGCTCAGCCGGATTGTCGGCTACATAGCGATTCGCCAGTGCTTGCAAGGCGCAAGGGATATCGGCGCCGGTCTTGTCGTAAATGCTCTCCTGTAATCTTGTCATCACACTTCCATCTCCTATCTGCTCGGACCGGCCCTCCGTCAGCAAGCCAGCCTTCGACTTCCAATAATATCGATATCTAAGAAAATCGTAACATAGCGCCAGCAGCGCTTTATAGGAGACAAATGCGCGAATGCTTTCAATATTTATTGAAAAGACGCCCCTCTCCCCCACAATCGATAGGGAAGAGGAGCGTCCGAAATCCTTTTCTAACCCTTATTGTCTGCTAGCCAAGTATTCGTCCACCTGCTTTTGTGCGTCGGTTAGCAGTTTATCGAGGCCGTTCTTCTTCTGCATTTCAATGTATTCCTTGACCGATTTATCAACATCCTTCACTACACCAAATTCAATCGGTCTGCTGAACTCATCAGACGCTTGGTCCCGTTTGGCAATTTCATTCTTTACATTGTCTTCAGCGATAAATAAACCGTCCACTGGGGAGTTCACATTATTGGGCTCGCTGGCAAACTTCGCTTCCTCTTCCCAGAAGCCGGGTCCATAGGTTTGTGTCGGACGCATAAACTGCGGCTTCCAGAACGCCCATTGTCCACCCCACTCCATATAGTTGCTTGTTGAGGAATCCATACCTTCCGGATACACGGCCATTTCGCCATCCAGCTTATAGGTCTTGCCTTCAATTCCGTATTGAAGCAAATCGTACAGCGTTTGGTCTGTCTCTACCATATCCAGAAAGCGAAGGACGAGATCAGGATGCTCCGAATTCCGGTTGATTGCCAGAACATTAGCAAGCGCAGTACGGTTAACATATCTCTTATCCGGGTACAGCAGCGACATCCCTTGTTTAAAGTCAGGTGATACAAAGCCTGGATCAGCATAAGCCCACTCATGCGAAGTAATGGTGAAGAGCTTCTTGCCGTTCCTCCACTGCACCTCTTCCCCCTCCTTATCGATCATCGCATCGCGGTTAATCAGATTTTCGTCATACCAGGTTTTGGCCAATTGAGCGGATTCAAGATAGAAGGGCTGCTGCTCTACCGGCTGAATCGTAACCTTTGGATCATCCAGATAGAAGCCCAGGCCGTGGAAGTTCAGGTCCACCCACTCGTCACGGATCATGTAAATCGACAATGGTGTTGTCCGAGACAGCTTCTCGTTAGGATAGGCCTGCTTAAATTGGCGAAGCAAATGGTCGATATCTTCAATCGTCTTGATCGAATCCGGTTCGATATTAAGTCCGGCAGCCTCGGCCAGATCAGAACGCCAGCCGGCAAATTTACGTTCGTTCATCTTCATCGTCCACGGCAGCCCTACGATTTGTCCGTTTACGGTCGCCGCAGTTAATGTCCCCTGCTCCTGATACTTCTTGTAGAGATTCGGGGCATATTCCGGCAGCAAATCATTAAGCGCCATATAAGATCCTTTGGCCGCCATTTGCTTGTAGGACAGCCAGTCACCATCAAAGTTCATATCCCATTTGTCCCCTGAAGCGGCCATAACGAGCATTTTATCCTTGAAATCACCAAAAGGGATCGTATTGATATCGAACTTGACATTCAGCCCCTTACTTTTAACGTATTCGCTAATTTTGGCCCATACCTCATCGCTAGCCGCCTTTTTGTCCCCGCCGAAGTAGAATTTGAGGGTGACCTCGGGCTCACTGCCCTGCGCTGCACCTTTGTCATTTGAAGAGCTCTGCTTATTTCCCCCACAAGCGGATAATGTCATGCTAAGCAGCAAAACTACAGCAAGTGTTATAAATCCCCGTTTTTTCTTGCTCAATGTAAATCCCCCTTCAATTTTGTATTATCATAGACGGCCTTAGCCGTTGGAACCTTCTGCATGAAGGCGGGGCCTTCATATTCAACCTTTAACAGCACCAACAATCAATCCTTTTACAAAATAACGTTGTACGAACGGGTACAGAAAGATGATCGGTCCAATCGTAACCACGGTGAGCGCCATCTTCATCGATTCCGAAGGAATCTGGGCCGAAATCCGCTGCATTGCCGCCGCGTTGCTGGAGCTCCGCAGAAATTCGACATTGGATATGAGCGTTCGCAATAACAGCTGCAGCGGCTGGAGTTCCTGTTTATCGACAAACATAAGCCCCAGGAACCAGTCATTCCAGTAGCCAAGGGATATAAATAAGCCGACTGTCGCCAGTACAGGAAGCGCAAGCGGCGCGATCAAACGGTAAAATATAAGAAATTCGCCGGCCCCGTCGATTTTCGCGGACTCGTGTATTTCCTCCGGTATAGCGTACATAAAGTTGCGGACCAGAAATAAGTTGAATGCATTGGCCAGAGACGGGAGAATCAGCGCGAATACCGAATCCTTGAGATCGAGATACCGTACGCAAATAATGTACCAAGGCACCAATCCGCCGCTGAACAGCATCGTTATAATAACGTATACCGACAGCACTCCCCGGAGCTTGAAGGATCTTCTGGATACCGCGTAAGCGCCCATGGCGGTAAACAGCAGCGACAGGGCTGTGCCCACGACGGTAACAAAGATACTGATCCCATAGGCATTAACGATCCGATGCGATCCAAGCAGTAGAATACGGTAAGAATCAAAAGTAATGTGCTTGGGTAAAAAGGTGTAGCCATATGCGGCGATATCTTGTTCCGTACTAAGAGAACCTGAGATTACCATGATAAAGGGATACAGGCATGCGAGGCTGAACAAGGCAACGATAAGCATAATGATAAGCTGGCTTAGTGAAAATTTCTTTCTGGCTGTCATTCAGGATGAACCTCCTTCGTACCGATTAGAATATTGCCGAATCCTTATCAATTTTGCGGGCGGCATAGTTGCTGACGAGAACCAGAATAAATGCCACCGTCGATTGCAGGAAGCCCGCCGCTGAGGCCATGCCAATATCCCCGGTCTTGCGCAGGCTGCGATATACGAAGGTATCGATCACATCTGTCGTCGGAAACAGCAGCGAGGCGTCTCCTACCATCGCATAGAACATGCCAAAATCCGCATTCATGATTCTTCCTACGGCCAGCAAGGTCAGGATGATCACCGTCGGCCGCAGCATCGGCAAGCTGATATGGCGGATCTGCTGCCAGCGGGTCGCCCCGTCGATGGAAGCCGCCTCATAATAGGAGCTATCGATCGAGGTTAACGCCGCCAGATAAATGATCGTACCGTAGCCGGTAGCCTTCCAGCGCATTGCGACGGTTAATATCAACGGCCAAAGTCCCGGGCTGCTGTAGAAGTCGATTCCTTGAAAGCCCAGCCATTCGAGCAAGCGGTTAATGGAACCACTTTCATAGTTCAGCAGGTTGTAAGAGAACACTCCTACGACGATCCACGATATGAAGAACGGCAAAAAGGTAATCGATTGCGTCACCTTTTTGAAATACTTGTTGCGGATCTCGTTTAAAATAAGCGCGAACCCTACCTCAAAGATTAAACCTACTACAATGAATAAAGCGTTAAGCAGGATGGTATTGCGGATTGCCCGAAAAGCCGCATCGGATGAAAACAGATAATCGAAATTGTTTAATAGCGGCTGCATCCATGAGCTTCCAAAAATCCCTTTGGAGAAGTCAAAGTCTTTGAAAGCGATGACCAATCCAGCCATAGGCAAATAGTTGAAAAGCAGAAGCAGTGTCGCAAACGGCAGAAACATGACTAACAGTGCCCGGTGCCGATAAATATCCTTCAGTACTCCGGATTTTCGGGGAACAGCAAGGCGGGTGCTCCGTTTGCTTGAAGTGGGGGTTATCGTTCTCATAAGCATGTACCTCTCTGTTAGGTTGGAATGATTTATGTCTTAATGATACCGTCCTGGCTTGCAGAAGGGCATGAGCCGATCTTGTATTTTGGTGGTTCATTATTGGCTTTATGCGATCTCTTGCAGACATAGCAAAGCCGCCCGACAACGCCGGACGGCTTCCCTTGATCTCCGGCTACCCGGATATTAAGCTCTATTCTCATAGTACAGCTGCTGATTCTGGCGATTCTTGATTCAGTTGCGGATTCTCCATCTTCATCACCGGATGCTTCAGCGTTATTGTCGTTCCCGAATCACTGGACGATTGTATCTGCAGCCGATAGGAATCCCCGAAATAAAGGGCTAACCGCTCGTTGACATTCCGCAGGCCAACTCCCTTGGTTCCTGTGGATTGGAGGGCCTCCTTCCTGATATCCAGATGGAGCTTGTCCAATGTTTCCTTGGGAATTCCGTTCCCATTATCGATAATGTCGATGACGATATCATCCTTCACTCTGTAAGCCGAAATCAGGATTTTCCCTTGTTCGAAGTTATCCCGGATGCTGTGTTGAATCGCATTCTCCACCAGAGGTTGCAGCAGGAGGCGAAGGAACGGCAGCGACAGCAGCTCCGGCTCTATGGAATATAGGATTCGGATATTTTGGCCCATTCGGGCTTGCTCAATCTGTACATAAGCCTTAAGCTGCTCAATTTCACGCCGCAAGGTCGTAATCTCTTTGCCCTGGTTCAGGCTAAGCCGCAGCAAGTTGCCAAGCGCCGCTACCATTTCGCTGATATCACTTCGCCCAAGCGTCTCCGCCTTCCAGCGGATCGATTCCAGCGTGTTATACAAGAAATGGGGATTAATCTGGTGGCTCAGCACCTGAAATTCGAGCTCTTTTTTCTTCCATTCTGCGCGTGAGGCTTCTTCAATCAAGGTCTCAATTTGCGTTGTCAGACTAATAAACCCCCGATACAACCAGCCGACTTCATCATTGCGATGGGACCAGGCCGACTGATGATGGAAATGTCCCTTCTCTGCCTTGCGCATCAATTGAACGAGCCGAACAATCGGTTGGGTAAACTGACTGGTCAAGTAAATAACCACCCCAACACAGCACAATAAATAAGCAACAAGGAAAATAAGCATAAGCCGATTGATCTCATCGATCGAGCCCGTCAGCTCACTTAAGGGCGACAGGCTGACGAGGTACCAGGGCTGGCTGTCCAGCTTCAATCTGGAGGCCAAATATTTCTGTCCGTCAATAACCAGCGTCTCGGATATTTCGGTTCCCGCCGTTAGAATATTGAATCGCTCAGCTATCTCCGGCTCCCCCGTCCATTCATTCGCTGAAGAATCATAGATGACTTGACCGTTCTCATCAAGCAGCAGCAGCTTCTGGCCTGCAATATTTCCTGATGGCGAGAAGTAGCGGCGCAGCTGATCCTCTGATATGTCGGCAGAGATAATCGCCCGCGGGTCACGATCATATAGTCCGGTGAATCTTTTTGAATAGGTGAGTAAAGGCTTGGCATACCGTCCGTTGCTGGGCATAGACAGATGCCATAAAGGGCTGATTGTATTCATTGCCAAACGGAACCACTTTTCCTGGTTCAGGATATCGGAAGCCCCTATCGTATACATATAATCGCCGTAGCTTCCCGGTGGGAGCGGATATAAATGAACGCGAAAGGCGTCTACCGCAGAGCTTTGCTGATTAAGGAACGTAAGCATATTGACTGTAAAGGCCCGTTCCTCCTCCAGGCCCGAAGGAGGCTTCTCCAGCAGATCCTGCAACTGTTTATTCCCGATCAAATCGTTCAATTGATCGTTAAGCCGGGATAAATAAATTTCAAAATTCTGACGAGCCTGAATCAGAAAGCTATGTGAAACGGAGGTATTTGCGTTAGAAATGCCTTCTATGGCTTTCACATGCGTATAGTAGGCGAATAGCAGAAACGGAACAATCAGCATGGCAAAGAAGATCAGGATCACCTTGCTCCTTAACGAACTCAGGGCGATGTGCAATCTACTCATCCGCGATCCCCTGCATTCTACGGTATTCTTTAGGCGTCCAGCCTGTTCTTTTTTTGAATAGCTTGGTGAAATGCACCGGATCTTTATACCCCACGAGAGAGGAGATTTGATAGATTTTATATTGCACTTCGCCGAGCATAACTTTGGAATTCTCAATCCTGACCTCGGTCAGATACTCCAGAAAGGTTTGCTTCTTTTCTTTCTTAAATAGCTTACTAAGCCATACCGGAGTTACATGTACCTTTGCGGCGACACTTTGCAGCGTGAGATTATCGGCAAAATGATGCAGAATATATTTCTCGGCTTCCTGAATAATTTGTCCCGGGGAGGAGGCAAGCTCGGCAAAATCGCGAGATAGCTCCAACAAGCTTGACTCTGCCTGTTCCCGCAGTGAATCGAGTGTATCATAGCGCTCCAAGCGGTCCCAAAGCACCATCGGATTTCGCTGCCAGCTCTGTTCCGGCCAGCCCCATTGAGCGGCTTTCTTAAAAATGGCGAGCAGCCATTCAAAAATATGCTGTTGAATATCTTTAATATGAGTATGTGACCAGGAATGGACAAGCTCGTAAAATCTGTTCATCGCTGCATGGATATCCGCTTCGGTGCCATAACGAATCAGATCAAGCACCTCCTCCGGGTTCGTGATTGGCGGATTCTCCTGTTCGGACTCCTGTTCCCAACCGCGGCTCGTCAATAGCTGATCCCCTCCATAGATCGCTTTCTGTTCCAGAATCTCCTCCGCTTCGGCGTATCTTGTATGCAGCTCGGCCAAGATTCCAGAAATCATACATAACGCCGCGCTGGCTTTCACTTTCACGAAATCGCGGATGTTCTGCAGGCATAAGTTCCCCAGCTCCTCGATGATTGCGATTCCCCCGCTCCGGGTGCATTGCAGCACAACGACCCAACGCTGCTTCGAATCTTCATATAGAACAAAGGACTCCAAATAATGCTCTTCCCAAGTTTGCTTCACAACATTGCCGATCCCAAACAGAATCAGTTCTTTCTCCCGACGCATCCCCTTGCGATTCTCCACTGACTTCAAATCGTCGGCCTCAAACAGCATAACTACGGACGGCCCGGTCACCATCCAATCCATATGCAGCGTCTTGAGCCTATGCACGATCCTTGTTTCCCTATAAGGATCATATTCATGCTCCATGATCTCCCGCATCAATTCCCCTTTTATTTTCGGCAGGGCATTGTCAATTTGCACGTTCAGAAGTTCGCGATTTTCCCGGTCCGCCTTTTCTTCCTCCAATTGTGAGATGGCATGGGTAAGTATGCTGCCAAGCTCATCCGTATTGATAGGTTTGAGTATATAATCCATGGCGCCCAGCCTCATCGCCTGTCTAACCATCTCGAAATCGTCGTATCCGCTAATGACGATCGCTTTCCAACCGTCCGGCCGTTGCTCCATTAAGGCTTTGATCAACTGCAAACCGGACATTCGCTTCATGCGTATATCCGTCACAATAATATCCGGCCTCTGTGTCCTCGCTAATTCCAGCGCTGTGTCGCCATCATCAGCCGTTAAGACTTCTTCTATTCCATAGTCTGACCAAGAGAAACCGGCACGCAGTCCTTCCCTGATTTCCCTTTCATCATCCACAATAAGCGCCAGCATACCAGATCACCACCCATGTTCTATTTCTGCTATTATTCAGCAGGCTTACCGAAACTAAGTGACATATATTTTACCCTGCTTCCTAATTGCCGAACAGCAGTTGGGAGGAACTAGCTAACAATCCCCGCAAAAGTTTATGAATGTCCCCTTGCCCAAGCATCAATGAACCATATGTATCGTCTCTTTGTCTGGACCGTTCATCTTTTTATGCCGGATGCTCATCGCTGTCTTCCTCCTATTCATAACTTCGGGTCATCAGCTTCTTTTTTATTGAATTCAAACAAGCTAATAATACAGCAGGAAAATTTATAATCGTCTCCTTGGGGTGAGCCAAAGAGTGGATTACACTAAGCAGGACATGGAAAGGAGGACGCTTATGGCTATTATCAAGAGCATTCGTAGTATTCGTACTCGGTCAGATGGAAGCTGGACTATCGTTCAGGTGAATACCAGTCAGGATGGGTTATACGGTATTGGCTCAGCTTCTGATTTATATAATCCTGAGGCCGTAGTTCAAGTGATCGAGCAGTTATTTGCCCCCTTGTTGATAGGAAGGGATACCTCTCAAATCGAGGATATTTGGCAGACCATGCAGCACAGTGGATACTGGCGCAGCGGTTCCGTAACGCAAACGGCGATCAGCGCCATCGATATGGCGCTCTGGGATATTCTCGGCAAGGAGGCCGGACTGCCTGTCTATCGATTGCTAGGCGGACCAGCCCGGTCTGCGGTTCCCTGTTATGGACACGCATCCGGAGAATCCGTCTCGGAGCTGATAGAGAGTGTGCAACGATACCTGGAGGACGGATATTCCGTGATCCGCTGCCAGCTTGGCGGTTATGGAGGCGGGGGATTCGTTCAGGGAAGCGAAGCGAGACTGCCGGAGAAAGCCTGGATACAAGGCCGTTTTTTCGATGAACAGGCCTACCTGCATTCCGTTCCGGCGATGTTCGAACAGCTTCGGCTTGAATTTGGCAGTGGACTCGGATTGACACACGATGTCCATGAGCATTTATCGCCAATTACCGCGATCCAGTTGGCCAAACGACTCGAACCCTATTCTCTTTTCTTCCTGGAAGATGCCCTGCCGCCTGACCAGCTTGGCTGGTATCGCCAGCTTCGCACCCTAAGCTCGACACCGCAGGCAGTAGGCGAGCTGTTCACGAATCCTCAAGAATGGCTTCCCCTCGTACAGGAACGGCTTATCGATTTTATCCGTATGCGGATATCCAAGGCAGGTGGCATTACGGCCTGTCGCAAAATCGCTGCGGTCTGCGAGGCCTTTGGCGTACGAACCGCCTGGCAGGAAGGAGGAGAGAATGATCCGATAAATCAGGCTGCCGCCGTACACTTGGATCTGGCCATTTGGAATTTCGGGATTCAAGAAATCAATCATTTCCACGAAAAAGAACTTGAAGCCTTCCCCGGACATATCCGGCGAATAGGCGGGTACCTGTATCCATCCGATAAGCCGGGGCTTGGCATTGAGCTTGATGAGACGAAGCTGAACCGTCTGCGGCAGAAGGATTGGGAATGTTCAAGCTACCACCGACCATACCCTCTGGACCGCAAGGCAGACGGCACTATCGTTCGGCCATAACATTGAACTAAGGGGGATCGTATCCATGAACACAATCGCTGTAACCGGCGGCAGTGGCAAGCTGGGCTCCATTGTTGTTAAGAGACTTGAACAGGAAGGCTACTCTGTCCTTTCTATCGATCAGCGTCTTTCCGATAGATTGTCCTGCCGCCAAATTATTGCCGATCTTACCGATATCGGGCAAGTGATAGGCGCTTTGCAACCTGCGGATGCAATCCTGCACCTGGCCGCCATTCCCGCTCCTTTACTGCATCCACCGGCCTATATTTTCGCCAACAATGTTCTCTCCGGCTACAATATCCTGGAAGCAGCCAGACTGCTTGGAATTCGTCAGGTAGTGCTCGGCTCCAGCGAGTCGTCCTACGGTTTCGCCTGGGCTCGCAGTTCATTCTCTCCGGACTATGTACCGCTAAATGAGCACCATCCGCAGAAGCCGCAGGAATGCTACGGGTTGTCAAAGGTAGTCAATGAAGCGTCTGCGGCTGCCTTTAATCGTCATGGAGAGATAAATATCCTGTCGCTTCGTTTCTCCACGGTAATGACAGCTTCCGAATACGCTGCCATCGTTCCAGAACAGCCGGAGCGGTTCAAGAAAACCTTATGGAGCTATATCGATATTCGCGATGCCGCCGATGCCTGTCTTGCTGCTCTGAGATATGAAGATCGAGCAGCAGAGTGCTTCAATATTACCGCCAATGACACCCTTAGCACCTGGCCGACGGAACAATTGCTTGAGCGATTTTATCCCGAGGTAATCAGACAGTTTGCCTTCTCGGGACGGGAAGCTCTCGTCAGCAACTCGCTCGCCAAGAGAATACTTTCGTGGCATCCCCGTTATTCCTGGATCGATGAACGCTGAATCCCAAGTACTGTATTACGTTCATCTATAAAACAAACCCGTGAGGGGTAAACAGCGCGTAACGTTGTCCCCTCACGGATTGATCCTTCTCCACTCGTCGATGAAATTTATGTTCGTCTAGTCCTCCAAGGAATGAATCAGCAAACCCGAAATAGAAATGTCGCCGTTGCCTCCCGACCATCGGATTCTATTCTTGCTCCCCGGCTCCAGTCTGACTGTCAAACTCGTATAACCTGTATATTCATCGCTGCCGCCTGTGGAAAGTGCGTTTACCAGAGAATAGTCCCGGCCATTCACGATTAAACGCAGCTTGGCCAGCCTCTCTGCAGTGGCATACATGACAGCCACCTCGAACCGCCCTCCTATTCCACCATCCACTTCATCCCACTGGGCATAAGCTTCCGGGGCTTGCAAGCCAATGATCACCTTGGTTCCGTCATCAAGCGTGAGTAGCGATGCTCCTCCACCAATCAGGCACGCAGAAGTGCCATATGCTTGGGAACTGCGATTTGGCGAAGCCGCTGCTCCAGCCAGGCTCACTCCTTCGCGAGTCTGTATGACCACGCTAATCGAGCCATCCTGCTCAAAATGAAGCTCATCAATGCATACGCTTCTCAACGTTCCTTCTCCGGAGATATCCTGGTTGTGATAGAATAAATACCATTGCCCCTTAAATTCAACTACTGAGCCGTGTGTCGTCGAACAGCCTGTGGGCTCTAGGAATATCCCTTTATAAGTCCACGGGCCAAGCGGATTTACGCTCACAGCATAACGCATACGGTTATTGCCTGCAAAATTATCCGCATAGGTCAAATAATAAAGGCCGTTCCTTTTGAATACCCAAGCTGCTTCATGAAAGTCCTCCAACCCTTCCATGAGCTTCATGTCTCCTTGGATTGCCATCATGCTCTTATCAAGCTCGCCGCCCTCACAAACTCCACCGCCTCCATAGTATATATAAGCGCGGTTGTCGTCATCGACAAATACCGCCGGGTCGATCATTGCAAAACCACCAAGCCCCCCAATATATCCTTGATCGGTAAAATCACTTGCCGGTTTCGTACTGGTCGCTACGCCAATCCTCCAGGTGTCATTCCAATTCGTCCCACTGGGGTGCGGATAATAGAAATAATAAGTGCCATTCTTGTAAGCGCAGTCCGGGGCCCACATGAATCCCCCTTCCGGCCTTCCCCAGCTTACTTCCTCTGAACTAAGAATCTCTCCTTCATCCTGCCAATCCACCATATTCGCCGACGAAAAAACATGATAGCGATCCATCAGATCGCACCCCCTGGCAGGATCGGTATCGTGTGAAGCATAGATGTAAATCCGGCCGTCGTCCCACACATGTGCCGAAGGATCGGCCGTATAAATGGAAGTAATGACCGGATTCACTGAGGTTGATTTGCCATAACGTATTGGCATTGTATTGTTGCCCATATTATTTTTGTCCTCCCTGTGCAAGACTCATTGACTCATTCTAAGCATAAGCCCGGCACTGATGCTGCACCATAAGACGATATTAAATTTGCTAGGGAATACCGATAGAAATATGCAAGAAATGCTTATAAAAGAGCAGGCAATGGCCAACACAATACCCATTAAGAAGGATATCCACCAATATAAAAAGCTCATGATTGCTTCATAGCACCGCAGAGAGTGTCTCTCTACTTCACTTAGAACAATCATGAGCTTTCACTATATTCATTAATGCCAGTTCTTTCCTATGACGATCTACTTAGCCTGCTCCAAATGCTGCAGCAATCTTGTTAACAGCACAGCAGCTTCTGCACGAGTCAGATTGCCATTCGGATGAAGCTTATGGTCTGGCGTACCTTGCATCAAGCCAGCCTGAATGCTAATCGCCAATGCTTCTTGGGACCATTTACTGACTTGAGCGGCATCCTTGTACTTGGCAAGAATATGATCAGCTGTATCGCTCAGCTTGATAGACTTGCCTTCCAATTCAAGCACCCGCATCATAATTACAGCCGTCTCTTGTCGTGTAATGGACTTCATCGGCTCGAATTTATTGCCTGCATACCCCTTAATCAGTCCTGCCTGAGATGCAGCAGCAATATCATCCGTATACCACATGTTATCGGCTACATCCAGGAATGATGTGGAACCGCCCGGCTTAAGATCCAGTGCACGTGCAAACATGGCTGACAGCTCTGCACGAGATACGGTCTTGTTCGGTGCGAATTCGGTAGCCGAGATTCCCTTAACGATCCCACGCCTTACCAGTTCATCGATCTCCTTGCTTGCCCAATGACCCACGGTATCTGCAAATGGCTTAGGCTTATCTGTGCCTGGGTCTGGCTTCGTATCCGGATCCGTTTGCTGTCCGGGGTCCGGCTTCTGCCCCGGCTCTGGCTTCACCTCCGGGCTTGGGTTCACCACGGGATCCGGTCTTGGCTCCGGATCTGGCGTCACGGTGTTACGCTTAACATTGACCGTAGCAACAGCTTTAATGGCTGTTCCATTCACAGCGCCTTCCACTTGGAAGGAACCTTCCTGCGCATACTGGGATGGATCGATAGCGTTCCAGGTAACTGCAACTTCCTTCGTCTGATCGTTCTCGTAAGTCGCTTTTACGGTTTCGGGAAGTACTGGTGCAATGCCTACTCGCGTATCCACGGTTACAGGATCTATCTTCACAATGCCTGCGCTCGGAATAAGCTGCTTGATGGCTTGCTCAAGTACGACTCTTGATTCATCAATCAGCGCTATGGTAGCGGCCGGATCTTTCATTACTGCAATTGCTTTATCCAATGCAGCGGTTAGCGTCGCCCAGGATTCAGGCTTGTAATCCTTGCTATTCAGCTTGCCAGCGCGATCAATCACTTGCTGAAGCAGCGTCTTGGAATAGTCGATTCCATAACCTTTAATATAGAAGTTATCCAGGATCAATGCACAGTCCGAGGTTGCCTTCTCTTCTCTCTTGGATACTAATTTGAAAAGAACCTGATAGTCATCTTGCTCGCCTGTTGTAAAGATCTGCTTGAACTCTATATAACCGCCGTCCTTGCCAGGCTTGTTCCCCGGATTAGGCAGATGCTCAAGCTGTTCTTGCAGCACCACTTCACCTGTAGAGCGAGATTGCACAAGGACCTCATAGTCGGCCAGGTTCTCCAAGGTGTAGATGAAGCCTAGTTCGTACTCTTGGTTCGGCTGCAGCTTCACACCGGCTTCATTCGACTTTATCAATCTGCCTACATCGGTCTCGTTGATCTTCAAGGAATTCTCTCCGTCAAGAACCCATGTCATCACTGGACCAACTTTCTGTTCCGATGGTTTCACAACCGGGTTGTTGTCGAGAGCATTACTGCGATCGGACGCGATATGAATCTTTCTCGAGCCGCCGCCATACTCGAATGGTCCCCAACCCTCATAGACATTTTCAAAATCTTCGTAAACAACATATCCCTTATTCGTTACATCGTCCTCAACTGTGATATGCTGCCAGATGCGAACATCATCATACGATACTGTGCCCGCCCCAGCTTCAGCTACAAGCTTAACGGTAGCTTCGGTTACCCCTTCAGGCACATGGAACTCTACACTCATTCGTTGCCATGTCGTGTTCACATACTTGAAGGAGGTTTGATGGGAACCATCTGCACCCGTGACTTCATTCGTGTATGTCTCATCGCCGATCACAACCTGAATGCCGGATTTTCTTCCCTTCTGCGTCTGTGTCCAGACACCAACCGTGTAATCCTGACCCGGGATTAATCCCGTTATCCTCTGCGAGATCTCTCCGGCTTGACTGCCGACCTCAGCATATCTGTTCCAATTGGAATTCGTCATTTCCTTGCTAATATCGTATTCAGCATCGCCTTGCACCGTTTTGATTTTGATATGATTCGTGTCATCCACTGTCCAGGAGCCTGGCACGTTAAATCGCTCCGAGTTAAACGCAAAGTCCTTGATCAGACTGCCTGCACCCCAATCCTGTGCGCTTGGCACAAGCTTCTCTGCGTCAGCAGATGCCGGATACAATACATAAGGCTTATTTTTAGCTGCCCGATCAATCGTTATCGTACCATTAACTGCGTTAATCGTATCCACCAATACCTTGCCTTGTTGTGTCAGCTCATACATATTGAATTGCTTCACATCTTTGAATTCATTCGTCAACTGCCAAGTCGTCTCCTTGCCAGTTGTATTCCAATGGTACAGCTTCGCACCTTCGTTCATACCTAACACTTTATTGGTACGAACATCCCATACCCATGGAATCAATGAGTTCGCCTCGCCTGTATGACGAACTGATTCATCTGTTGTCGTTCCGGTATCCTTCCAGGAAGAAATCAGTTTGCCGTCTTTGGATAATTCGATCTTGCCGTTTCCCTTGTTACGTTTGGAGGTGACCCCATCCTCATAAGTGACTTGGTCCGTCTCATGCTTCAGAACACCAAAATGCTGCATATATTTCGTTGGCAGTACTTCGTTAAAAAATACGGTTACCCCCTGCTGCAGATCAGGCTTGGAATCGCCCCATGTGGTCACCCCAGGAATTTTCTGACCTTTATACAGCGCTTGACCAACGAAGATATCGAGATTATTTTTCACCATTCGGGATAACGTGCTGTTATTTCCTTTGTTCGGATAACCCAAGTCCGGACCCCAGTGTACAAAATCTACACCTGGCTCAAGCGGACCTGCAAACTCTGTTCCTACCTTGAGGCCCAGGTCATTTGCATATTGCAACAGCTTATGTGCATTGTAGTCATTGCCTGTATACACATCAATATAATAGAAATCGAGGGCGGGATCGTTAGGGTTATTCGGATCTTTTGTCAGGTTGTACAGACTCTCAAATCGAGCCTTCAGGTCACCGCTCAATACATCCTTCGTCTGATCTACGTAATACGCCGTATCAATCCAATCCCAGCCCTTGCCTAACTTATCCGTTGCTGGTCCGTTCGCAGTAGCTCCATTAAGATTCGAGTAGTTCAATTCGTTCGCATCAAGATGATACTCTGTGGCATTGATATGCACACCGACCCGCAGATTATACTTATCCCCTTCATCGATCAGATAGTTAAAGTCTTTCAGTCCACCTTGCCGTACACCGATGTTGGAGTACGATGGAATGTCATCATCATGACCTTCGGCTTGATAGCCCTTATGAAGGATCATTTGTCCGAATCCGTCCGTATAGTTATACAGCACTTTGCCTGTATCTAACGAATTCAGGAATGTATCATTCGCCTGGCTGGCAAAATTGAAAGCAATATACATCATGCTGTTCTTCATATCCTCAGCACCATATGGCTCGACAAATATTGTCTTGCGATAAGCTACCACAGCATCCTGCCAATCCGTCTTGCCATCCCCATTTTGCTCTTCCGTAATTACAACCTCATACCAAGGCAGCGCTTCGGTTTCATTGCTTTGACTATGACGATATGTCCATGTTCCAGGCTTAACGCTGATCTTGTTCACAAGCGGCTTCTTCTCTGTTGTTACAATCATCTTGTTGCCGCTGCTGATGACGTTATTTTCGACCGCAATCCCCAAACCGTTGGCACTTGCCATCGTCATTGTTGCGCCAAATGTGCCCGCTTGCTTCATCTTTAACATATCATCGACAAGCTCCTCCGAGATGCCATGCCATTCACCGTTGGATTTATTCCATGCATAGGTTGCGCTATCCATGGAGCTATCCACATAGATCAAAGAGCTGTTCAATTGTATGGATCTAACGAGAACATCTTTGCCTTCCTTAATATTCGTAACCTCAAAGCGCACCACGTGGCTCTCTTCAATCTGGAGCTGTGCGGTAATCTCTACGCCAATCTCTTCAATATTCATCGTGTACTCGTATTTATGCTCAGCGACCTTCTTCGATGTCGTCTGCGGCTTATACTCGGTGTTATTAATAATCAGCGTATTCGTCTGCTCCATTCCTGTAGAGATCGTACGATCACCCAGCTGATAATTGGCAATCCCCGGGAAGTCTTGATACAGTGTAACGGTCAAGCCATCTTTGGTGATCGTATCCGTGTCCGAGGTTAATTGAAGCTTCGGCATCGACTCTATTTCAACGATCTTCAGATTGCTGACCGTCATTGTCTTGCCGCCATACCAGGATCGAAGACCAAACCAGCCTGCTTCTTGGGTAATTTCCTCATCCGTTACAGATCCCATATCTGTCTTAACACCTTCTGAGTCCGTAATGCTAAAGGATACGGTGTTGCCTGCCAGACGAAGTTCAACCTTATAGGATGAAGCGGCCTTCATCTCATAAGCAACCGGGAATTTGGTTTCATTTCCGTTCGCATACAGCATCCATTTCCCGTTGATATCATGAATGATGGACACATAACGCTCGCTATCTAGTCCACGCAATACGAACCCATAACGACCGCCATCAGCGCCTGGCGTTGCACTCGTTTGGAAGTCAAACGCAACCCGCTGATTAGCAACCTTGGGACTCGCTTTATCTGCCATTAACGCAACGCCCGGCATGTTAACCTGGACAAAGTCCTTCCCGCTATTCAACACCTCTGCCTTGCTCTCATCAAGAGCAACCCAGCTCGGAGTTGTGTAATCCGGAATATAGATTCGAATTTCCTCTACGGTAATCGCATCGATGCTAACCTGAATCTCTCTGGTTCCCGGGTTGTAAATGCCAAATGCTCCCTGCTGTAATCCATCTGCCGATGCACTGCCTACCCATGTCCCATTTACATATAGACTCCATTCATTCTCAATCAGCTGTACACGGATCAGGTACTCTTTGCCACCCTCGAGATTAGGTGCCGTTCCAATCACCGTCTTGCTGCCGCTACCATCAAGCTGAGAAACCCACTTGCCACTATCCTGATAAATCGTTGTATTCCCGATTTTCACACCGGCAACGCCGTCAGCGACCTTCATCTTCACTTGGTATTCACCGTTAGCGATGGGTTGAACAGCCTGGTTCATCGCTGCCGTCGAAGCTGCAATTGTACCTTGCAGGTATCCATCAGCAACTTGCTGTTCACCAAGTCCTGTCCAATTCAGATCTGTAAGACTCTCATAATACTCTTCATAGATTATCTTATCCGATGCAATGTTCGTATCCAGCTCAGGGAATTGTTCCGTAAAGAGAATATTATCAACATAGATTTGGCCTTCAGCAATAATGCCGAAGCCGCCCAGCCCGAATTGAGTCCCTGCCGGCAGGTCAGCATGCAATTCCGCACCATTGATGCTCAATGTGATGGAAGAGTCTGTATATTGCAAACCTACTTTGTTCCATGCACGCACTTTAGGGGTTGAATCGTTTGCCTTCACCGTGACCAGATCAATGCTGTTCGCACTCTGCTTCAGCACCCACTTCCCATCCTCATAGCGGATGGCAGCATGGTCGCCAATCGTGAATCCGATCGCCGTCGTTGTCGGCTTCACTTCTAACATGTACGTAGCGCTTGGCAACTGTGGCGCATCCAGATTCCAGGCCTCGCCATTCATATTCGTCAGATGCAAAATGCGATTGCTGCCTTCAGCTACGATAGCTGCTGTTGCGTCACTCCACCTGCCTGTGATCCCTTCTTGAAAATCATTGCTGTATTGAACAATCTGTTCAGGCTCAATGATCTGATTCGTATACTGCAAATTATCGATATATAATTCCACCGTGCTGCGAATGCGCATACCAAATCGCCCTGCTGCCTCAGTAAACTGATCGAAGGAGATGTCACCGATCAGCTTTTTGTTCATGTATACGGTGATTGTCTTCTCATTGAAGTTAAACATTAAGTTATTCCATCTGCCCTGGATCGGATATGGAATATTCAGCTTTGAACCCCAGCCTGAGCTTGATTCCGGAATCCAACTGGATGGATCCACCCCGAGTTCATTAAAGATGCTTGCCTCATCATTCATCCGGAAGCCAAATGCAAACCCTTGTCCGTTGCCCAGCTTCGCCGGATTGACGAGCTTAAAGTCCAGCGACAACGTTCCCTTTTGAAGTGGAGGAGAATCGAGGTCCGCGCCTCGTTCCTTCGAGCCTTTTTTCAACGACAGTACTTTATTGCCATTCTGTTCTGTGACCACTTGCGCGTTAAGACCTGACCAATTTGGCACATACGCGGGATCTTCATAGTCTTGAACATAACTGACGATATCCGAAGGCTTCTCCTTCATACCTGCACCAATGATCTTAATATCCTTGATCTCGATCTTGCCAGTTGCATAACGTTTATACACGCCTACTTGGCCGTAATCAGCTATCGTGCCAAGCATCTTACATTCCTGGTTATAGTAAACCTGTCCATCAACTACAACCAACAGCTTTGTGCGATTAAAGCCAATCTGAATATGGTAGTCGGTATCCAGCTTGAGCTCTGGCCCGGTGAATGTTTCCCAATCACCTGTTCCATCCGGGCTTTGAATAACCCAGGTGGTCCCTGCATCATAACGCACAGAAACGCTTGGCTTGTCATCATAAGTCCCAATGACAAAGCCTACATTGCTCTGAACACCACTCTTATAGCGCATCGTAGTGTCAATGGTACCAACCGATAGCCAAGGAGCTTTATCCCAGGTTGCAATACTGGCGTTTTTATCTAATGCTATAATATCTACGGTCAAGCCATTGTTAACGGAAGTACTCCCGTTTCCCAGATGGAAAGTCATCGGTTCGGGCTCCATGGATTGATAGTTGTTCGAATAGGTGACAAGTTCTTGTCCTTCCGGGATGTTGCTCTCAATCTCCTTCAAGAAGCTGTCAAACACATGCTCTGCTTCATACACAACGACATGAGCTTCGGCTTTCAAATCCGTACCCTCAGCCTCCCCTTCGACGGTAAAAGTGCCGGGTCCCAAATATCGCGAGGCATCAATGGAGTCCCAGTTCACATTTACTTCTGTAAACGAACTGTCACTGTAGACAGCCTGCACGACCGAAGGAAGTACTGGCGCGATTCCAGCCTGGGTCTCTACTGTAATTGATGGGATCTCTACTATAGTTCGTTCGATAGGCGTTGGTGGCGGATCTCCCTCGCCCTCCTCTGCTGCGAACAAAGTCGACCCTGGCCATAGTCCCATTTGACTTGAACTGACCACGATAATCAACATCCAGATCACGACTCTCGATATCAAGCCATTATGCTTTGCCTTCACCCGATCATTCCCCCTAATACTGTACTTTAATGTTCAATTTACAGCCTCATTGCTCCCAAACCTGAATGTTTAATCAAGACTTGCCCGATTGGATGATACCTTTGTCAGATCATGCAGTAAAATTTAGAGAACGCTTTCATAAAAGAGTATCCTCCCTGCCCTGCAATCCCTCCGGGTTATCATTTTCCAATCTGCAATACCTTGTATTGCTTTCTAAGTGTAGCAAATCGTTCTCGATGAGTACTTTCATTATGCAGTCGAGATTGAGAAAAATGTTTGAAATAAAGAACTAGATTTGTAAATGATATTGCTTTCAATAATGCCCCTCGATAAAATTGAATAGTAATCGTCATTATCCTTCAATACCATATCATTGCTTTGTTATACCATCAGTCATCATTGGGGGGGTTAGTGTGAAGGCTACGATTGAGCAGCTCTTTCAAATGCAAGATCAGAGTATGATCTATAATGCATTGCCGCGTACATTAAAGCCGGGGTATACCTTTGGACCCCATAGCCACGAGAATGTAGAAATATGCTTGATGAAAGAAGGAGAGTGCGACATCATTATCAATGGGGAGAATGTTACCGTTCGCAAGGGCGAACTGTTGATTATCTTCTCGCATATGATTCACTCTTTTCACGTCAACTCCAATCGCCCTGCCGTATTTCTGCAGATTCATTTTTGTCCGGAAAGCCTTACTGATATTAACCCGCGAGTTAACGAAGGCCTAACGTTTCTGCACTATATGACAGATCGGCACAGCGCATATATATACCAGCCCTTCACCGATCAGCTGCTTTCGTGTGTAGAACGAATCTGCCAAGAGATGAATAATGACACAGAGATGTTTCATATCTCGTTAGCGAATATTTATATTTACGAGCTTCTATTTCTCCTATCCCGCGAGATCGAGAAGAGTGTTCGCAGGAAATTCAACGTTGATAATCCCATCGTGATTCGAGCCATCCATTATATCAACCAGAACATTGAGTATCCCCTGACTTTAGATGAAATCTCGCAAAGCTGTAATGTTACCACAAGATACTTGTCCAAGATCTTTAAGAGTTATATGAATATTACGGTGAATGAATATATTCTCATTGCAAAGATCGAGCTGGCGATGAACTATATATGCAATAGCAACTTAACCGTGACCACCATTTCATCGAAGTTAGGCTTTTCCAGCGGGCAATATTTTGCAACGGTGTTTAAGAAGTATACAGGGGTAACACCCAGGGAGTTTAAGACATTGCGGAATAAGGACATTTAGGATATAAAAAAACCACCACCGATTATCGGTAGTGGTTCTTATCGCTTGGCGGCTTCCTACTCTCCCAGGACCCTTCGGTCCAAGTACCATCGGCGCTAGAGGGCTTAACGGTCGTGTTCGGGATGGGTACGTGTGGAACCCCTCCGCCATCGCCACCAAACG
>NZ_LN831276.1:0-18724 GCF_900069005.2 Paenibacillus sp. GM2
AAGTCCGCTCGACTTGCATGTATTAGGCACGCCGCCAGCGTTCGTCCTGAGCCAGGATCAAACTCTCCAATAAAGTGTTACTCATTGAAAAGAGCGATTAGCTCATTTTGAATCTGACTTATTTCTTAGATTTCACTTGACGTGAAACCCGCTCACTCGTTGTTCAGTTTTCAAAGATCAACTTCGTTTTTAGCGTCGCTTTCGTTCTCAGCAGCGACCTTTATAATATATCATGTTCGCCTCGTTTGTGTCAAGAAGTTTTTTTGAGATTTTTTGTTTGCCACACTCAATATCTTCTTGTCTTTCAGGGGCGAGATTTAATTTATCATAGAATTACCTAGGGAGTCAAGCAATTTAGCATATTAAATTTATTGGAAAAACATTACACCAAAGCAAAGGCAATTCCCTCCTGAAAACTATGTCTTATAGCGTATCTCTCTACCTTCCCCATAACCATTTGCCGCTGCTAACGTTACCTCTTTTATTAGGGAATGATGCACCAGCTTGCTAAGGACAAGCGGAAGATCCTCCTTCGCATGCTTCAGTTCAGGAAATTGGGACAGCTCGTGAACGCTCCACGTATCTTTGCGGCACTCCATCACACGTAATAGAGGTGTACAGCACTCCTCCATCTTGGATACAATCGAGAATTCGTTGGTTAGTAGCAGGAGATCGATCCTTTGGCTCAAGGTCTCCTGGCTATTGGTAAGCTCATGAAACAATTTATAGACCACAGGGTTCAAAGAAAGCATTTGTTCCCAAGTAACACTCTCCGGCAATATTCCCTGCTCGATCAATTCGATATTGGCATAATGCTTTAATGCCTGCATCACGCAGTAATAAGCGTCCATAAGATCTTTTGCTTGCTCATAATGCTTGGCTTCAGTGTACATTCGCAGCATACGTGAATACTCCTTGAAGCGCCGACGGCTTCTTAAGTCCCCTTTGAATTGAATCAGCTCGCTGCGGAACGTTGTGAGCTCTCCTTCAACATCCCAGATCACATCCCCCTGCAAGAAGCAGCGCAGAATATCTGGATGATCCCCGGAGACAAGAGAACGCAGCAAGCAGCTCTTCCCTACCTGCAGCAATTGATAACGCACATCTCGGTTGATAAAATGTTCTATCCTGACGTCATCCTCCAGATCATCACAGACAGCTATGATTAGTAAATCAAAATCATTCGGCAGCGGGGAATGGCGCTCCCCTTCTTGACGATAGACTATAGCTCCGATTGCCCCGGGGCAACGATCTGTATCCGGAAAAGAAAAAATGGTCGGCTCCACAGTATCCTCCTACCTTGGCGTATCCTTGCCAATTCGATATAATATAGTTCTACACCACATTCAAGTTTCCTTCTTGCGAGTTTGTTCAAAAAGTTCGCTTGGGATAAGAAAACCGAGCTAAGTCGTAGAAAGATGAATGCCTGCAATGCTAAGGCAGGCTTTCTTGACATATAGAATTTCATCGGCTGCGACAGATTGCCTAATAAATTCTATTTTTAACACAAAGCTACACGGAGAGCATATTCGGCAGTGAATCTTGAATTCAGTCAGGTCCAGGTCTTCTGGTACATACTTACACAAAGCGTACGCTCCGTTCCCTGGCCTGGTTAGTGCTAAAAACCATACTTTCAGAACACGCACTTGCTTATAGAGGGATCGCGTCATTCAATTCTTTCATTTATATAGTTCAAATTTAAAATAAGAATAGAGGTTGCTGCTAATGTTCTTCAAATCCAGCAAAATTAACGAGTTTCGCTTGTGGGGCCTGCTTCTGACGATGTTCGGAATGGGACTGATGGTGTTAGGCACAGCTGGCATCGTCTTCTGGGGACAGTCCGGCAAGATTATCGCCGCTATAGGCCTTGCCATCGGATTGATCGCCATGCTAGCCAGTCTGGCAGTTTATTTCTGGGCCGGTATGCTCTCGACCTCCGCTGTACAGTTAGAATGCCCCGAATGCCATAAATTAACGAAAATGCTTGGTAAAACTGACCGCTGCATGTTCTGCAAGACCATTCTGACTCGCGATCCCGAGCAGGCGACAATTACTGCCGAAGAGCTGGAACAGCAAGCCGCGGCAACCACCGTAAATGAATAGACGTCAACGAGAACATACATAAATATTCGCAAAAAAAGGACCATCATCTTCACGCATAAGCGGAATGGATGGTCCTTTTGCCTTCTTTTAACTGACTTATAGCTGCTTTACAGACCTCGGATCTGCCTTGGTCCGGATCATTTCGCCTGCGTTACTCCCTTCAAGACCTCCCAGGCCTTGTCCGAAGCAAAGCTGCGATTCCAGGAAGCGACTCCCCCCAGCTTGAGAGACTTGATCAACTCCACTCTCGCTTGCAATGATACTTCATCCTCAAGCCATATCCGGTTACGCACCCGGTCTTCCGTATACTCTACATAGTTCTGTCCGACTTCCTCCGAGAATACAGGCTTCAGCTTCTTCTCCTCAATAATCTTCTGAGCCTTGGTCATGCCAATCGCCTTCGACTTCACTTCTACCTTGCCATCCTTCTCTGTTTCCGACCATACCCGAGTGTAAAGCGGCACAGCCATGATCATCTTCTCAGGCGGCACAAGATCCTCATCGAGAATCCGTTTCGCTGACGATGCTGTCCATGGCAGAGAAGCTACGGAGCCCGCTACAGGGCTAGCCGCCCAATGCTCGTCATAGGCCATCAGAATCAGATAGTCTACAATCTCACCCAGCGATTTGCGATCCAGGAACGCGGACCACATCTCACTGTTCGATTTTGGCGTTACATCGATCGAAACGACAAGGCCATATTCTTGGGCAAGCGGGCGCAGCTCCCTCATAAATTGGGTCAGGTTGTCTCCATCCTTGGTATATACATTTTCATAATCGATATTAATCCCATCAAGATCATACAATTTTGCATATTGCAGCATTTGCAGAATCGTTGTCATCCGATTGTCAAAGCTGGCCAGCGCTCCAGAGGTCACATCTGGATCAAAGCTATTGTTGAACAAACCCCATACCTGCATGCCTCGCCCATGAGCCCATTTAACATAATTGATATCCGCCTTGCTCTTCACATTGCCTTCTTTATCGATCAGTGAGAACCAGGTTGGACTAACAACATTCACTCCAGGCATTTCTCCGATATTCGCTGGCTTGGGAGCGACCTCATAAACTGCCTCCCAGGTCAGGTTCACCACTTTGGACTTCCATTTCTGCTTGGCTGGCGACAGTTCTTCCGCTACCTTCGGAATATCGACCGATTCACCAATCTTAACATGCTTGGCTTGCAGGTAACCCGTATATCCATCGTCCAATTGCACATGATACCAGTAATCTCCATGGTCCAATATACGAAGCTTTGTACCGGGCTTCACGTCTGCCACAATTGGCTTATGAATGTTCGGTTCTACCCGCAGCGGGTATTTCAAGCTTTCCTTCGGCTTGGCAGGTCCTGACACCTCACCCTTCTGAACACTCTCCCCAGCCGTATACAGCAGGACTGCTCCGGAGGCTGCATCTTCATGAATCTCTACGCCATATAGTTCCTTAAGCAAATGAACAGGTAAATACAGCACTCCATCCTTCTCTTCCGGAGAGAACAACAGGTTCATCGGCTTATTGTTCACCTTCGCTGTCTTCTCATCCGTCTTCAGAAAGACCAGCTTCTTAGGCGTTGTCAAAATCACCGACCTGCTCTCCTCCTCATAGCGGATATGTGGGTCGATCACTTCTTGGATGATCGGTAGAGGAAGCTTCAGCGAATCCTCTGAGCCCAGAGCAGAATAATCCATAATAGCTCCATCATAGAAAATAGGCTTGTCAAATTTCCCCTTCCAATCCGGGTCGACATGCTGACGATTTGGCAGAAATTGCGAAGAGATTAAATAACCGCCAATAATAATAAGAATGAGTCCAAACAGCCATTTAACGCCACGTCTCTTTCGCCTTCTGCCTCTGTAATATGCGCTTCTTGTGTTCTTCAAATAATAGTACCTCCGTTGCGTTAATAGTCCGTGTACAATAAGTACAATTGGCAGCCCCGAACCTCTAATAAAATAAAAACGTGAAGGATTCCCCGAAGGAACCCTGCACGTTCTCTCAAACATCAGGTGAAATCAATGATTACGACGGCAATCCTTGCACACGCCGTGTAGCTCCAGTCGGTGCCCATGTACTTCAAAACCGGTTACCTCTTCAGCCTTGCGTTCTACCTCGTCCAGCGAAGGGTAAGTGAAATCCTCGATTTTTCCGCATTTTTCACAAATAATATGATAATGATTAGAAACATCGGCATCGAAACGGCTTGAGCTATCGCCATACGTCAGCTCTCTGACCAAGCCAGCCTCAATGAACATTTTTAGGTTGTTATATACCGTAGCCACGCTCATATTGGGAAAACGAGGCTCCAGTGCGCGGTAAATCTCATCCGCGGTTGGATGTCCCATCGTATCCATAAGATAGCTAAGGATGGCATGACGTTGCGGCGTTATGCGGACACCATTCATTTTCAGTTGTTCTAACGCATGTTGAACGCGCGAAGCCATTATGTCCACCGCCTTTTTGATAGTGCAGAAGCACTAACCCCTGCAATGTTATTGTACGGTTAGGTTAAAACGTTTGTCAACGCAACATTAAAGGTTACGCAAAAAGTCCACTTTTGATAAGAAAAGCCAATGAGGCCCATTCTATGCCCGCGCTGCCACGTTAACGTCTATTCACAATTAAGTCGCTATTGCCCTCGACCTGGATCTCATGATCGCCATTGCCGAAAATACCGGAAATTTCTTTACCATTTATAGTAAACGGCAGGTTACTCGTGATATTCCCATATCCACTTGAACCCATGATCATATAATCACCAATTTCCGGCAGCGCCAGGCTGATTTCTCCTACAGCGCTGTATACATTCCAATCTCCGCCGACAACTGCCGAGGATACTTGAATCTTGCCATTAAGCGATTCTGCCTTAAGTTCCTCTGGAACAGCATCAACCTGAATATTTCCGTTTTTGGTCGTAACGTTGATATTCCCCTGCGAGTTGACCAGCGAAATATTGCCGACCAGCGTAGATAGCGCTGCATCTCCGGCAATCCCTTTGGCTTTAATATTACCGCCCTGCGTATCCACTTGTACGTTGCCGAATATCCGATACAGCTCTGCGCTGCCATTTAAAGTTCTGGCCGAGACCTCGCCGACGATATCCCAGAACTTAAAGTTGCCGCCTCCGGTCTGCAGCTTGAATTGATTCATCGCCTGAAGTCCAGTTAATGTAATCGATCCGCTAGTCGTACTAATATCGAGATCAAGGAAACGGTTCTGCGGAACAATCAGCGTTATATTCACACGCGGGTGGCGTCTGCCGCTCTCGCCATAGGTATGATCTTTTACCGATAAATCCAGCGTCTTGCCTTCACCCACAACAACAGAAGTATCCTCGGCAAGGTCCCTCGCCTCCTCCTCGGGAACCTGATCGATCCATACCGTGGATTTCAGAATCACCTCATTAATCTCTGCGCTCTTGACATCGATGTCGCCATTTATCCCGTTCACTACTATCTTGCCAGTGTCCAGATCAATGGGAATCTCTACAGCTGATTTATCCGTCCTGTATCCTTCTTCCCCGCTGAACTCGGCGCCTGCAGAAGCAAGATCAAGGCTGACCCGGTTCCATAAATGCATATAATGATCCTGCTGCGTAATGGCAAATACCGAAGCGCCGATACATAGCGACAAGAGCAGCCCTTTGAAGTCGATACGCAGTCTGCGAATTGGTCTGTATACCTTCCTCCGGTTCCAGATCATAGCCAGCATAAGCTCTAATCCAGCAAGTACCAGCAACAGAGGCCACCATTTAAGCAATAAGAGCATATCATCCTGTCCGCTTCTAACATCGCTCCACATGAGCACAGCGACTGCAATCAATATTGCTGAAGCCGTAAGCCGACCTGGCCGAAATATACGGCGCCTGCCCTCCCTGACAATCCAGATGAGCCCCGTGAGCATCATGGCTACCGATATACCGTAGCTGCCATAATTCTGAATGATTCCCTCCAGCCAGACTGGCTTCATTCGCAATATAAAAGCGATAATTCCTCCGCTGATCAGAATGATTCCGGTTAATGCGCCTACCTCCGAGCCCATTGGATCCGCTGCTTCGCTCTCTTCGTTGCGTTTCAAGCCAGCGTTGACAGCATCCGTCGTCTGTAGAACATCATAAATGCTATAGAAATATACTACGGTCACCAGCAAGCCAAGCACGAGCAACAGCGGCACGTTGATTCGCATATGAGCCGAAGAGAAGTACACAAGCAGCGCCAAATCGATAAGGAAAACATCTATAAAAAGACTGCCTTTTATAAATTTTTGCAAATATAAATGACCAAAGCCGGGGAACAAGGCAGAGAGCAGACAGGCGATGAATTTTCTTTTGCGCCGCCTTGGTTTGTAACCAGCCTTATGCTTCTGCTTAAGCTCCTCCGGACTTATCAACAAATTTGAGGGTTCCATTTACACCATCTCCTCCCCTCTTGGACTAATTGTAACCGAAATAGGCCCCTTTGTAATTTATAATAATTTCTCTTTTCAAGAAATGCTCTCCTAATTCAAAAAAATAGCACTCCCTATCCGCCTCACGACAGACAAGTGTGCTATTTGCTGACTCTTTGAACTACATCTATAAAATCATCATCTGTAACTAGCGATCGAGATGAAACAACGTCAGATCTACACCCGCCGTCGACCTTACCGTCTCTCCCGGCATGAAGCCAAACTTCCGGTACAAGGATACCGCCGGAGCATTCAGCGTTCCCGCCGTCACGGAGAAATGCCGGATATCATCATAATGATCGAGGACATAGCTCACTAAGGCAGCTCCGATACCTTCGCGCAAATGGTCAGGATGTACCATTAACCGGGTAACTGATAGATGGACCGATGATTCTGCCGAAATTGAGATCACGCCCAGCAGCTCCCCGACTTCTCCATCCTCCTCCAGCTCATCCGATAAGTATCCATAGAAATCTTCCCCACTGCTCCTGATTGAATCGAACGTATCGCCCAGAGGCGGATATGAAGCAAGTCCTATCGCCAATGCCTCCAGACGGTAAGCCATATGCTGCAGGCTCCATATCTGCTCCACTACGTCCGGGTCCTGAAGAGATAACAATCTGATCACATGGCTTCCCATCCTTTACGCAGCCCGAATCTGATAATTTTGATAGCGTGCTGAAGCCGGATCTCTATTGCTTCAGCACTTCGATTAATAGCTTGTTCACAAGTCCAGGGTTCGCTTTTCCTTTGCTTTGCTTCATCACTTGGCCCACGAGGAAGCCGATCGCCTTCTCCTTGCCTGCCTGATAATCCTGTACAGAGGCCGGGTTATTAGCCACAACTTCCTGCACGATAGCCAGAATTGCACCTTCATCGCTAATTTGCACAAGGCCTTGCTCCTCAACAATTTGCTGTGGAAGCTTGCCGCTCTGCAGCATCTCTTTGAAGACCGTCTTGGCAATCTTGGAGCTGATCGTCCCTTTCTCGATCAGGTTGACCATCTCACCAAGCCCCTGGCCTGTCAGCTTCACTGCAGCCAATTCCAATCCGTTGCTGTTCAAATAGCCGAGCAATTCGCCCATCATCCAGTTGGATACGGATTTTGCATCAGATGTATGCTCCAGACTGCTCTCGAACAAATCGGCGAGCGGCTTTGAGGATGTAATCACTGCGGCATCATAGTCCGGCAGACCATAGTCCTTCGTATAACGCGCTTTACGGGCATCCGGAAGCTCAGGAATTGATGCGCGAATCCGCGCCTTCCAATCCTCATCGATATACAGTTTAACCAGATCCGGATCTGGGAAATAGCGATAATCATGGGCTTCTTCCTTACCACGCATCGAGAAAGTCTTGCCCTGGGAGTCATCCCAGCGGCGGGTCTCCTGGACAACTTCCCCACCCTCGTCCAAAATCTCAGCTTGACGATACTGCTCATATTCCAGGCCGCGTTGTACACCGCGGAAGGAGTTCATATTCTTCAATTCGGCACGAATTCCGAATTCCTTCTGCCCATGAGGACGAAGACTGATGTTCGCATCACAGCGCATTGAACCCTCTTCCATTTTTACGTCGGATACATCGCAGTACTGCATAATAGCCCGCAGCTTCTCCAGATAAGCCTTCGCCTCTTCCGGCGTAGAAATATCCGGCTCAGACACAATTTCTACAAGTGGCGTTCCGACACGGTTAAAGTCCACCAGGGAAGCATAACCGCCGTCCACATGCGTTAACTTACCCGCATCTTCCTCCAGATGCAGACGAGTAATCCCAATGCGTTTCGTATATCCGTCCATCTCAATGTCGATATAGCCGTTTAATCCAATCGGCTGATCAAATTGAGAGATTTGATACGCTTTTGGTGAATCCGGATAAAAGTAGTTCTTGCGGTCGAACTTGCACACATCACCGATCTCACAATTTAGCGCCATCGCCGCCTTCATCGCATAATCCACCGCCTGGCGGTTTAACACTGGCAGCACGCCGGGATGTCCAAGACAGACCGGGCAAGTATGGCTGTTGGGTGGCGCGCCGAATTCCGTGGAGCATCCGCAGAAAATCTTCGATTTCGTATGCAGCTCCACATGCACTTCCAGTCCGATCACCGTTTCATATTTAGATGTTGACATATCGATCCTCCTGCTAACTTTAGTACTGCCTCATCGCAAGCTGCGAAGGGCGGTCCCATCAACTTAAGCGCGTCTAAGCAGACGCCATCCATTATAGTACCTGTTTTAAAAGTCGGATCTTTCAGCATCGAGAAGGTTAAAATGAAGCTAAAGCCTGAGAGGGCTGATCATAGGTGAAACCTAGATGAGCACCTGGGATGTTTCCGAAGGAAACAAAACTTCAATCGGTTTTCTTATCGAAAGGCGACTTTTAAACTATCTCTTATAGAGATGGGCGTTGTTTATGATGATCCGTATGCGCCTCATAGGCATGAGCCACACGCAGAATTGTGCTCTCATCAAATGCCTTGCCGATAATTTGCAGACCAACAGGTAAGCCATCTGCAAAGCCGCAAGGAACGCTCATGGCAGGCACCCCAGCCAAGCTCATCGGTATCGTCAAAATATCGTTGAGATACATCGTAAGCGGATCATCTACCTGCGAACCGAGCTGGAAAGCCGTCGTCGGAGCAGTAGGTCCGATAATGACATCATATTTCTCAAAGGTCCGATCGAAGTCTTGTTTGATCAGCGTACGGACCTTCTGTGCTTTCAAATAATAAGCATCATAATAACCGGAGCTAAGGGCATAAGTTCCAAGCATAATCCGCCGCTTCACTTCCGGCCCGAAGCCCTGGCTGCGTGAATCCAGATACAGATCCAGCAGATTGCCGCCTTCCTCCGTACGTACTCCATAACGCACACCATCAAAACGCGACAGGTTGGATGAAGCCTCTGAGGAAGCCAGCAGATAATAAGCAGCTACGGCATACTCTGTATGTGGCAGCGATACTTCTTCCCATACAGCGCCAAGGCCTTCCAATACCCGCAGCGCTTCAAGCACAGCAGCCTTGACCTGAGGATCAATCCCATCCAGATATTCCTTAGGCACTGCAATTCTCAGCCCGGAAATCTCACCCGATAATGCACTCACATAATCCGGAATAGTCACATTCGCTGACGTAGAATCCTTCGCGTCATGCCCGGCAATAGCTTGCAGTACGTACGCGGCGTCCTCGACGTTCTTCGTAATGGGTCCGATCTGATCCAGAGAAGATGCAAATGCGACCAAGCCGTACCGCGATACAAGTCCATAGGTCGGCTTCAACCCTACTACTCCGCAATAGGATGCCGGTTGACGAATCGATCCGCCTGTGTCGGAACCAAGAGTGAAATAGGCTTCACCCGCCGCAACCGCCGCTGCCGAGCCGCCACTGGAACCACCAGGTACTCGAGTCAAATCCCACGGATTACGCACCGGATGGAAGCTTGAATTCTCATTCGAGCCGCCCATGGCAAACTCGTCCATATTCAGCTTGCCGATCGTCACGGTCTCAGCCTGCTTCAGCTTGGTTACAACCGTAGCATCATAGATCGGGTTATAATTGGACAGAAATTGGCTGGCACAAGTCGTTCTCAAACCCTCTGTCACCATATTATCCTTAATTCCTACCGGCAAACCGAACAGCAAGCCTTTGGCTTCATCGCTGCCAAGCTTGTTATCAAGGCAGGCCGCCTCAGCACGGGCCCCCTCTTCATTTAAAGTCAAATAAGCACCTACACGTTCATCCTGTTCCTGAATTCTGGCGAACGCTTCCCCTACCAGATCCGTTACGGACAGCTCCTTCTTGCTGAGCTGATTATGTAGTTCCTGCAAGCGCAAATCAAATAGCGTCACTCCATCTTCCTCCTTCCAAAATTTTCAGCACTAATCTGTAATTACACATTCCAAAAGACCGACTTTCAGCACCGAAATATGTTCCCCGTGTTACTTCGTGATAGAAATAGAATTTATAAGTTATCAGCGTAGCTGATGGAATTCTATATCGCAAGAAAACCTACCTTGCATCAGTCGTTCATCTTTAAGCGACTTCGATACGGTTTCCTTATCCAAAGCGAGCTTTTGAACAACCTCTTCTATTCCAATACGGCCGGCACTTTAAATTGTCCGTCTTCCTCGTCCGGCGCATTACGGAATACCTGCTCCTGCGACAGGCTCTCATGAACCTCATCCTCCCGCATGACGTTGCTAAGCGGCAGAACATGCGTCGTCGGCTCCACATTTTCCGTATCGAGTTCATTCAATTTCTCGGCATATTGTAAAATCGCATTCAATTGTCCAGTGAACATTTTCCGCTCTTCATCATTCAATTTCAGACGGGCCAGCTTTGCAACATGTTCCACGTCTTGCACCTGGATACTCATAGTCGTCCTCCCTTTATTCGGATGAATAAAATTATATTGTAGAATGAGGTCCAATTCAATCCATTAACGCGAAACCAAATAAAAGCCATCTATCCATACAGAAAAAAAGAGCCCGCCCTACACAGGCCGACTCTCTCATAGAGGTTGGACACACTTATATCCAAGCTCGCAAATTCACTTGCTTAATAAACTCTGCCTGCGATAGAGGTTCCTTGGCGGATTCCTCCTGCTCTTCTACTTCTTCATTCTCCCCATTCATAATATGCATGAACAGTTTTTCATTATAAGTAGCCAGAGCATAGTCGATTAGAGCTTCTCTTGTAGTCCACTCTACTTCTTGCTGGGTTAGCAGTTCTTCGGATTCGATATCGCTCGAAGGGACGAAATAATTCCGTCCAGTCTTTGGAGACCGAACAAGATAATCAAAAGCATTGTCTGGATTACGGTCATAAGCAATGACGTAACCATATTCCCCAACAGGAAGATTCTGCTCAAAAGCATCGCCGACGATTACAATTCTCTCTCCCAAAGGCAGCATCGTCTTACCTCCCTGATATATACTCAGATATATTATTGAACACGCTTTGTAAGCGGGCTCTCCTTACTTTTATATAATCCTACTAAAAAACAAAGAGAAGGGCAAGATATCTCTACTATGAACGATTATCCGGCTATGAAATGACTACTCCCCGATCTTCATTTTCTTAACAACGCTCTCTTCTTCCATAAATGACAACAACTTCTCCATGTCCGATCCCGCTTTGAATTGCACAGTAAGTCGCAGAACTATCTCCTTATCCTTACGTTCTGCTTCAAAGCCGACAATCGAGATATGCCGCTTTGACAATCTGTCCATGAATCCGGGAATAATCGCTTCATCATTGTCGATCGTAACCAGCAGCTTCTCGGTCTTGGGAGATGCCAGCCAGTTGAAGCGACCATGCAGCACGAGCTGCCCGATCACGATAATGATCATAACCCCGATTCCCATAAAATACATCCCTGCGCCAACCGCCATGCCAATACCAGCGGTTGCCCATATCCCTGCGGCCGTTGTAAGTCCGCGAACGGTATTCTTCTGCATAAAGATCATACCCGCACCGAGAAAGCCTACACCGCTAACCACACCTGCAGCCACCCTTGATGGGTCCAAAGACAGATTGCTCCAGCCTATCTGGTCCTGAAATCCATATTTGGACACAATAATCATCAATGCCGCACCAACCGAGACAACAAAATGGGTACGAACCCCGGCTTCCTTCATGCGGTTCTTGCGTTCAAAACCGATCGTAACACCGCAGATTCCGGCGATCAGAACCCGTAACAGCAGTTCGAAATCCATGTTCATAATACTCACCTTCCTGCTGACATATCGCAACTATCTGGAACTACAAGTATAACAAAGTCGGGGAGCGTTGTGGAGACCAGATGGAAAACAAAGGAACATAGGGCATCTATCCGGCAAGCTTTCTCAATTGCCGGATAGATGCCCTATGGGTCAATGACAGATATTTAAGGCTGATCCTGAATCACTTGATTACGCATAATATATGATGCTCCCGCAATACATAACAGGACAGCCAATACAGTTAAAAGCAATGGTCCAGCCAGATTTACGGTGCCCGTTCCGCCAAGCAGACTCATCGCATCTGCCGCCAACTTGGCCGGACTCCAGCTGAACCAAGAAGGAAGCAGATTATGGGTCATCGTTAACACCACCAGGAGCAGAATTGAAGCAAGCGCAGCCGCTCCCCCCTTCAGCACTGTGCTGAATAGTAGCACAATCGAGGCCGCCAGCAGCATCCAGCATAAATAGATCGCCCCGGCTTGAAGGGTTGTCTCCCATGCCAGGCTACCCAGCATAATACGGCTATAATACCATGCCGCCGAATAACTGAGCGTATACGAGATCGCGATAAGCGTTATATGTCCTAGCCACTTGGCCACGATAAATTGTGCAGGGCTTACTTTTCGAACTAATATTAAGGCTGCTGTTCCTGAGTATCGTTCCCCGGCAACCAAATTCATACCGGCAAGCACAACCAGAAGGACACCGATTGTATTATATTGGTTCAACACCTGAGCCATGACCTCAGGTGCGCTAGGCGCAGCAAGGGTGCTTGCCAGCTCAGCAGGTATATCCCCGGAAGAGGCCAGCAATTCAGGCAGATAATACATTACAACCGGCTGCATAACACCAAGCAATATAAAAACGACGGGAACCCATAGCAATTTATAGCTTCGGCTCATCTCCAGCATTTCCTTGCCATAAAGCAACAGCGTATTCCTCATGACTGAACCACCTTCATAAACATTTTCTCCAGTGAGGATGAACCTGCCTCGAAGCGCTGCAAAGGGATATGCCGCTCTGCCGCTTCAGATAAAATAACCGCTCTGGCCTCCCTTATATCGCTGACCGTAATTGATGCAGCGCTACCCTGCTGCTCATATTCCAGCACGAAGGAACGCTCACGAAGCGACTTCAGCCAGTCCGCAGCATGCTGACTGCTATGATATTCAAGCTGCAGATTCAGTACCGGCAAGCTGTACTTGTCGAGCAGATCGGACAATTCGCCGTTCTCGACAATCTCGCCCTCCCTCATCATCATCACGCGATCACAGACTTCCTCGGCATCATGGAGGGCATGCGTAGATAAAAGGATCGTCGTCTCCCCCTTCAGTTCCTGCAACAGCTCCATAACCTCTCTTCGTCCAACCGGATCAAGCGCTGAGACCGGCTCATCAAGCAGCAGCAGATCCGGGTGATGAACAAGCGCTTGTGCCAGACCAAGGCGCTGCTTCATGCCGCCAGAGTAATCGGAGATTCGACGCCGAGCTGCTGATTTCAAACCTACCCGATCCAGGACAGCCTCGGCCTCGCTTCTGGCCTCCAGCTTGCTCATTCCACTAAGTCTGGCTGTGTAGACGACAAACTCCAGGCCGCTCATCCATTTATAAAAGGACGGATGCTGCGGCAAGTATCCGATCTGACTAAGATTATTGGAGAATCGTCCTTTACTCTGGTGCCCTGACCTTCTAATTGTTCCGCCGCTGGGCGAAAGCAGTCCCGCCAGCATCCGCAAAGTTGTTGTCTTGCCCGCTCCATTGGGACCAAGCAGCGCTGTACAGCTGCCCTTCTCAAGGGCAAAGGATATTCCCTTCACTGTAGTGCGTTCCCCAAACTTTCTCGTTAACTGATTAACTTGTATGATCATGTCCCTAATCCCTTCTGCCCGCGACGAAATAGACGATGCTGCCAAGGATATTTCCAAACAGAATAATGATGACCCACAGCAGCTTTGAGCCTCGAATCGTTTCTGCCTCCGCCTTGGCCAGCGATACGAGCGCAATGACAACCAGTATTAATTGCAATAAAATAACAGGGGCGATTAGCTGCCACTGAATCCCCATCGATACTCTCCTCACTTCCTCGTTCCTTTTTATTTTCTGGACATCTTCTTCCTCCGGCTAACCAACCATACGACGATCAAATAGACCACAGAGGGAAGCGGAAAGCTGGTAAGTCCCCATAGTCCCCATAGCCAGGCCCTTCCACCCCTTCTGCGCGCATCCAGGAACATGCCAATGCCTTGGGTTAACAAAGTCGTGGCGATCAGCAACCAGGCCCACAGCGGCAAACTGTCCGTTTTCATTCCCGCCCCTCCCTCCAGAACTTAGGCATGGCCCATACGACGACACCAAGCCCGATCACAGCGGCCGTCACCTGAAGCATGACGAATAGCAGCGGCTCGCGATATAAGAACCAACCTCCACCAAGGGTCAGCATAAGCGCAACGATGACAAACAGAACTGTTTCCCACTGTTTCCAACGTCTGCGCTCTCTGCGCTTTTCGTGGACGATCCCCATCCAAGTCTCGGGAGTAAAGTTTTGATTCGGCGATACCGCTTGATCGATTTTTTTTAAATCTTTAAGCAGATCAGTAAGCAGCTGATCTTCGTTATCGGATATGCGGTTATGTCCCATTGTTTTTAAGCTCCTTTCGCAGCGCGCTAAGTCCATAGGAAACGCGGGATTTGACCGTTCCGGGAGAAACCTTCAATATATCTCCGATCTCGTCATAACTGTATCCGTAGTAATGCTTAAGCAAAATGGCGATTCGCTGCTCTGACGGCAGTCTGGACAACAGCTCCAGCGCTTCCGACCATTCCTCACGCACATGTGAGAATTGCCAGCGTAAGGAGCGTGCCTCGCCTTCCTTCTTCAGCCATTGCCTTTCCGTCTTCTTACGCCGGGTTCGATCTATGAACAGACGCGTAGCTATCGTAATCAGCCAGGAGGAGAAGGACGAGCTGCCGTCATAATACTCAAGCTTCTCAATACACCGCAGCATCGTATCCTGCGTTAAATCCTCAGCCAGCTTCGTGTCCATTGTGACCTTCACCAAATATTTAAATACGAAGGAATAGTGCTCATGAATAAGCGAAGCCAAGGCTGCATCATCCCCGTTTTGCGCCTCCATTATCCGTTCCTTCATCAGCTCCATCCAAGCACCCCTTTTGTTTTACCGGTAAACATCTATATTACGATCTGCTATTCGATTTCGTTCAATCCACCTAAAAAATATTTTGTCCCTCATAATTTTTTGAGAAGATGGGCCAGAAAAAAGACACCCCAGAAATATTAGCAGTCCTTGCTAATGCTCTAACGTGTCAGTTCATCTTAACTATTTATCATATTTCGGCTAAATTATCCCGGCCCAAGCAGAATGGAATCTTAATCTCGGCTCCTCCGAAGCTCACAAAGCTTTTCATGCCAAGGCTGACGAATTGTACCGGAACGGAGTACAAGCCGATCCCACAGGAGCAGCCGTTCTTGATTATGTATGTATTGATTTGAATCCTCCGGACTCTGACTCTCCCTCTTATAATCCTGTGAATATGTCAAAGACTGACCCGCATCTCTAATATGCGACAATCGGCTTTTCATTGATTTGCCTCCTTTTACCTCTAGAACAATCCGTTCAATGTATCCCAGAAGCTAAAAAACCGCTATAGATGTTGTCCAAAAAATGCCCGCTTGGCATCACCAAATAAAACCGATCCCTTGAACAGGCATAAAAAAGAACGCAAACCGGGAATACTCCTCAGCTTGCGTGCTTCGCAAAAGTTACAAATATTTAATGTCTATATTCTAGCAAGTGTATGCACTTTTGTCCAGTATCTTTGTACTTTTTGTGTACAAATTTGTTGCAAATTTGCTGGTTAAGTCGTTCCTTGCCCAACTTATGTTAAATATGGATTATTTACGCGTTCATAACCGATCGTTGTCTTAGGTCCATGTCCTGAATAGACGATTACATCATCTGCAAATTGGAACAGCTTGCCACGGATTGAATTATACAGATCGACCTCTCTACCCCCTGGCAAATCCGTTCGTCCTACCCCCATACGGAAAAGCACATCACCTGAAAACAGGTCTTTGCCGCATAAGAAGCTGACGCTGCCCGGCGAATGCCCCGGCGTATGGTATACCGTGAATTCATGGTCGATCAGATGCAGCTTCTGTCCCTCCGCGAGTTCATACTCGGCTGGCTCAAGCGCCATCGGACCGCCGATCTGCGGCCACATTAGTGAACCGTTCAGCTTAGGCGTCGTCAGCCAATCGCTCTCCAGGGCATGCAAATAAACCGGACAATTCTTCAGCTTGCGAATCTCATCGACTCCACCAATATGATCAAAATGGGCATGTGTCAGCAGGATTGCTTCAATCTCCAATCCTTCGATCCTGCGCAATAGCGGCCCCGGATTCATGCCCGGATCGATGATAATCGCCCTATTTTCATCCTCTCCCCGCAATAAATAAGCATTTGTCTGCAAAGGTCCCAGGGAGAATGTCTCTATTCTTAACATATGATTTAAAACCCGGAGATGAGTGCGCGCAGTTCGGATACAACCGTCGCATTCACTCCGCCCCCTTCCTTATATTTATCAGCCATCCGCTGTCTCACTACACTGATCTTGTCTTGATAGTCAGGGGCCTCCCGGTCCGGGTTCTCCTGCTTAAACTGAATCATTAAAGCCTGTACATGCTGTGGGCGTGGCCCCCAGCTGCCAAGCACATGTCCGCCCGTATCCGCAAAAATAATAATCGGAACGGAGCGTCCTCCCATCGTCAGAAAATGATCCATTGTATCCTGATGCTGTTCGAGGATGAGTACCTCTGTCTCCAGACCGGACTCCTCAAGTGCGCGAAAAACCACCGGCACACTGCGGACAACATCGCCGCACCAATCAGCCGCGAGGATCAATACACGCAAGTCATCGCGATAATTCAAGCTTTTAAAAAACTCACGATCGTCTGCATTTATCCAGTTAAAGCCCTCATATCCTGCCGCAAATTCCGCTTTGTTCTTCTGCATCCCCTCCATAAATTGCCTGGGGGTAATTCCTTGTCCGAACTTATGGGCCAGATTAATAGTCATTTTGCATCTCCTTTCTTTTTGGAAGATCCAAACCACTTAATAAGTACATATACGATAAGCAGAGCCAGCGCAACTAGCAGAATTGGTACAACATAAGGGCCCGCCTTCTCATCGACATGCTTCCATTGATCCCCAAGCAGCATTCCCAAGTACACGAACAAAATCGACCACGGAATAACGGCCAGGGTGGTCAGGCTTATAAATTTGCCAATCGGCATTTTGGCCATCCCAGCTGGAATCGAAATGGCGTGTCTTGCCACCGGAATGAAGCGAGCGCTAAAAATAACTCCAGGGCCGTATTTCAAAAACCAGTTTTCGGCAACGTCGATATGCTTTTTATGAATAAAAATATATTTGCCGTACTTCTCGAGAATAGGACGCCCGCCATACCGCCCGATCCAATAAATGAACAATTGTGCGATAACGCCGCCTACAACACCAAATACGACAGCTCCGATAAAGTTGATCCGGCCCGTGTGTACCAGGTAGCCTCCGTATGCCAATACGATTTCACTAGGAATAATCTCGATCATCAAGCCGAGCATAATGCCGAAATACCCCAGTTGCTGAACCCAATCCAACAGAGTTCCAACTAAATTAGAAATCCATTCCACCGCGCGTCTCTCTCCTAACATTCCTTTTTTTCTAATCTATTCTATCATAGCCGAGGACATGCATTCTACTTGACACCCAGTTCCGGTGTCGCTTGTGGGAAATCTCGCATATGTTGTGGAAAAGGAGGCGTACACCTATGAAGGATTCCCCCGGCAAACATCGGACTTCCCTCCCAACGCCGCGTAAAATACGCAGAGGGTGCAGCAAGGAACTATACCGAACAGTTAAACGACTGGGCATCTATATACCACAGGATAAAATCGCTGAGGGAGAGGCGCTATATTATAAAAAGGTAATTGAAAACCTGCTTTGGATCGCTGAACAACACAGCAACCGCAAGGCGCTCGCCGATTGGTGGGATGAAGCGGTTAGCGGAGAACTGGCAGAGCTATGGCAGGTCGATCAAGGCCAGCTGAAGCGGGCATTCCGCAACGCGTTTGGCGGCTGATGCCCATGCTTAAGCGCGTATAATTCCCTGCCTCTCACTCTGGCTTCCCAGGTTAATCTAAACTTGCGATCATTACGCCAGGATGTATTGTGAACCATCCGCTCAGCCAAACGGGAATAGTTGCGATACATTCGAATGCCCGCTTCAGTGGCGATTTCAGCCTCATCTTCCCTCCCGGCTGCCTGGAGCCTTCTCGCCAGAAGATAAGCTTGCTGCAGCATATCCGTCTGGGCCGCTCCATTGAAGCGGTCCAGAGCGGCGGCCCGCTGGAAAGCCGGGAGGGCGCGCAGGTCGTC
>NZ_LN831276.1:18939-87213 GCF_900069005.2 Paenibacillus sp. GM2
GCAAGCAGCCCGGCGGCCGCAAAGCGCAGCGCGGCTGCAGCCATTGTTGCTGTTCGATCCGGAACGATGGCGGCAATCATCTCCGGCATTACAGCGCTATGGACAGCCGAAGCCCCCCTGCCTCGCGGCTTCGATGCGATTGGCACTTCAGGCGATGAAACCGTGGGGACAAGCGCTGCCACGGCAAACATCAAGAGCAGTGCCCAATACAGACCATAGCTCATATCAAAATCGATCATGCTGTGCAAACATAACACGATCCAAGAGGGAAATAAGCCGCTGCGTCCCCTATGCTCTCGGAGCATCTGCCAAGCGATAGCTCCCAGCCAGAGCAGCACGACCAGCAGCCCGGCCAAACCCAGATCAAGCGTCATATCAATGAAGCCGCTATGCACCTCGGTGCCGACATAAGGGCGGCTCTGTATGCTGCGAAACGACAGCCGCCATGTATCCCCGCCACGCCCGATCCAAGGCGAGCGCAGGAACAGCTTCCATGCGTCGGCATACATATCCCAGCGCGCGGAGAGCGTAGCGACCCTCAATCCGCGCGCAAGCAGCGGGGCGAGCGCCAGGAGCAGGCAAAGGCCCGTCAGCGANTAGCTCTAACGAAAGTGGATATCGCTATTTAGACCAAAATGAGCCTCTTCCAATTCTAACGAAACTGGGTATCGTTATTGTGGCAATTTAGGCGATAAAGCGCCGTTTTCTCCCCGAATAGCGATATGGTGTTTCGTTAGATTTTATTTGCCGGCGTTTTTGGGGAAATAACGATTCGTAGGTTCGTTAGAGGATCCAAAGGGCGGACGTGTATTTAAACCGGTGGATCTTCCATTTGATCCCCCACCTCCTACCGGACTTTCGAGACAGCGATAGTTTTCTCTCTTAGCTCTAACGAAACTGGATATCGCTATTTAGACCAAAATGAGCCTCTTCCAATTCTAACGAAACTGGGTATCGTTATTGTGGCAGTTTAGGCGGTAAAGCGCCGTTTTCTCCCCGAATAGCGTTATGGTGTTTCGTTAGNCCAACAGCAGGGCCGCGGCAACTGCTCCAAAAGTATTCGGATATTGCAGCAATCCGCCTAACCTTGCGCCTGTAAAGCTAACCTCGCAGTCGCCTGTACGCAGTATTGCATAAGGTATGGAAACAATACCGAGAACAGCTCCAACTGCGGACAAGCTGAATAACCAGGAGGTCCAGGACAAGCCCTGCCGGATTAGCTTCCTCCCCCTCTCCCGGTCACTCATACTCAGTCTAAGCATTGCTAACCCAAGCAAAGCATAAAATAGCCATTCGAGAGCAGAGATCATCGTCGCATACACCGATAGCCGTACAGACGGAATCACTAGATGCAAGCTATAAATCCCTGCGATAACGAATGGCCCGCTACAAATCCATACATACAAACGAAGGCTCTGTCGGTTAGAGGATGGATTGGAGAGCGGGAGCATGATTTTTTTGTGGCCAAGTCTCCTGATCATCCCTATTACCAGGTATCCAACCATAAGAAGAAATACACAAACAAACCACAAGCCCATCAGAACCAGGGATGAAATGCTGTCCGTGAAGAACATTCCACTGTTCAGACAAATGGCTACCATAGTAATCCATACAAATGCGCCTAATCCCCCTGTGGCCCCCAACGGCTTGATCAAGCTAATAAAAGTATCCCGCCACCGTCCAAACGAAATCTTATCCCTAATTGGTTCATCCCTCCATCTCCACACCGTTATCCCCCCTCTCATAGGTAAAATCCATCCCTTCCTCCAATTTCGCTAGGCCGCAAGCGCAATAAAGAGGAGTTCTGTAAATATAAAACTACATGAATGCAGCATTATGTGATCGAACATATCAAGCGCTCAAAAGCAACTGCTAGAGCAAGAAAAGTAACTGCGCCCTATTAAAGGACACTTTGACCTATTAAAGCAAAAAAATGCGTTTTTTCGCGAACCTCTCTCTTAATAACGAAACCACATACCCAAGACTGGATGCTAACGATCAAACCTGCCCAGTAATTTGACCAATAACAATATAGGGCGCCACATAATGGTTACACAAAAAGGGCCTCTGTAAGACAAGTCGAAATATCGACTCACTCGCCCTCCTACCAGACAGTCGAGACAGCGATAGTCTTCTCTCACTTAGCTCTAACGAAACTGGATATCGCTATTTAGACCAAAATGAGCCTCTTCCAATTCTAACGAAACTGGGTATCGTTATTGTGGCAGTTTAGGCGGTAAAGCGCCGTTTTCTCCCCGAATTGCGATATGGTGTTTCGTTAGATTTTACTTACCGGCGTTTTTGGGGAAATAACGATTCGTAGGTTCGTTAGAGGATCCAAAGGGCGGACGTGTATTTAAACCGGTGGATCTTCCATTTGATCCCCCACCTCCTACCGGACTTTCGAGACAGCGATAGTTTTCTCTTAGCTCTAACGAAAGTGGATATCGCTATTTAGACCAAAATGAGCCTCTTCCAATTCTAACGAAACTGGGTATCGTTATTGTGGCAATTTAGGCGATAAAGCGCCGTTTTCTCCCCGAATAGCGATATGGTGTTTCGTTAGATTTTATTTGCCGGCGTTTTTGGGGAAATAACGATTCGTAGGTTCGTTAGAGGATCCAAAGGGCGGACGTGTATTTAAACCGGTGGATCTTCCATTTGATCCCCCACCTCCTACCGGACTTTCGAGACAGCGATAGTTTTCTCTCTTAGCTCTAACGAAACTGGATATCGCTATTTAGACCAAAATGAGCCTCTTCCAATTCTAACGAAACTGGGTATCGTTATTGTGGCAGTTTAGGCGGTAAAGCGCCGTTTTCTCCCCGAATAGCGTTATGGTGTTTCGTTAGATTTTATTTGCCGGCGTTTTTGGGGAAATAACGATTCGTAGGTTCGTTAGAGGATCCAAAGGGCGGACGTGTATTTAAACCGATGGATCTTCCATTTGATTCCCCACCTCCTACCGGACAGTCGAGACAGCGATAGTTTTCTCTCACTTAGCTCTAACGAAACTGGATATCGCTATTTAGACCAAAATGAGCCTCTTCCAATTCTAACGAAACTGGGTATCGTTATTGTGGCAGTTTAGGCGGTAAAGCGCCGTTTTCTCCCCGAATAGCGTTATGGTGTTTCGTTAGATTTTATTTGCCGGCGTTTTTGAGGAAATAGCGATTCGTAGGTTCGTTAGAGACTAAAGGGCAGACGGAAGAAGCAGTTTCCAATATAAAAAGGCCAACACATATAGTGTTGACCTGAAATTACGGCTGCAAACCGTTGCGTTGTGCTAAGAGTATACAAATCGAGCTGTACTATGAATATTAACATTATTCTATACTACAAATATTCAAATCTCACTATGGCTAAATATTCAACTCGTATTGTATGTGAGTGTTGAATTTGTTCTGTACTACGAATACTCAAATACTCGCTGTGGCTATAAGTTTTCAAATCGCGATTAGCCTTTTTCCTCCATGATCGTGAGCAATAAAGCGCGGCGCATGTTCGTTGAGTAATAAGGAGCAGTTGAAAACATCATCACTGATCGCTAAACGATAGAACCCACTGCATGCTCACTTTTCATAGAGACACTGAGAGCAGCGCATTTCGCTAAGCAATAGAGCCCACCGTATGCTCACTTATCGTAGAGCCACAGAAAACACCGCATTTCGCTAAGCAATAGAGCCCACTGCATGCTCACTTATCGTAGAGCCACAGAGAACACCGCATTTCGCTAAGCAATAGAGCCCACCGTATGTTCACTTTCCGGAGAGCCACAGAGAACACCGCATTTCGCTAAGCAATAGAACCCACCGTATGTTCACTTTTCGCTAACAATAGAGAGTAGCTGCGCACGATCACTTATCGCTTTGCAGTGGAACCGCGCCAGTATCGCTGGCTGAATAGTAGTGCATCGCAGTTATGGCCTATCCCCGAACAGTAGCGGACTGCTATATCGCCTTTCGCTATGCAACAGAGCAGCGCAGCAAGGCTCGTTCGCACCTAGGCACATTTCTGCCGATGCATTATGCTTCTGTCGGCAGAAGATCGCGACAGGCTTTTTCCAGATAGGGAGAAGCGCCGAGGAAATCGCGGAAGGCGGTATATTCGCGCCATAGGGCAGCGGTATTTCCGGCGGGAGATTTTACCGCCCGGATGAGAATATTTTTCGGCGTATGCTCCATATCGATAAATTCAAGCAGCTGCGTCTTGTAGCCGAGAATATCGAGCAGCTTGGCCCGGATTCCGTCTGTTGCCAGAGCGGAGAAGCGTTCCTTCAAAATGCCATGACTAAGCAGCGGCTCCATCACTTCATTACGAACCTGTGCGAACAATTCATGCTGGCAGCAAGGCACAGACAGAATTACCGCAGCATCCCAGCGTACCGCTTTCTCCAACGCAGCATCGGTTGCGGTGTCACAGGCATGCAGGGTAACAACCATATCCACCTTGCTCAGCTCGTCATAGTCCGCAATATCGCCGACAAGGAAGCGCAGGTTGTTGTAATTCAGTTTCTCCGCCAGTGCACTGCAATGCTCAATTACATCTGCCTTCAAATCGAGGCCAACGACCTTCAGCTCCCTGCGCTGCTCCACCGATAAATAATGATAGAGAGCGAATGTCAGATAAGATTTGCCGCAGCCGAAATCCACAATCGTAAGCGGTCGATCCGCAGGCAGATGAGGCATGACGTCCTGAACCATTTCAAGGAAGCGGTTGATCTGACGGAATTTATCGTATTTCTTGGCCAGTACCTTCCCATCCCGATTCATAATACCGAGCTCAACCAGAAAAGGAACAGCTCGGCCATCCTCCAGAATATATTCCTTACGCCGGTTATGATGCAAGGAGCCCGGCTGCTTGCTCGGCGACTTCGTCAGAATCGACACCTTGTATTTCTTGCTGATCAGCACCTGATAATCCGCTGCCTCCGTGCAAAGCAGGCCTTGCCGGAAAGTCTCCTCGAACTGCTCTATCAAATACTCGGCCAACTGCTCAGCCGGTATATTCTCATGCGTCACTTTGTTGCTGTAATAATAAGTGAACTGATAATGCAGCCGCTGCTTCAACAGGGCAGGCTTCACCGTTACCTTGCTGTATTCCGTCTCCCCGGGCTTGCGCCGCTGGCTGAGCGTTGCGGTAATCAAGCTGCCCTCCTGAGCTATTTGTTGTATAAGATGTCTTAGTGCTTCCATGAATCCATAACAGCTCACTTTCATTCCAAATATACATATTGTTAACTCCTGCTGCCACAAACTGAAATTGGCAACGCAAAATCGTTCGCTTCCGATTTGCTAGAGTCATACCTCTTGGGTATACTCCCGTTTCTCTACTTCCGCAAGGCCTTCACGAACTTCATGCAAGGGGAGCCCTCCCTTACTAAGCCGCTCGGGCTCGTACAACAGCAGACGTTCATAGAAGGCTAACGCCTGCTGCTTGGTGATCGCCCCGGCATCAAGCAGACGATACAATACGTTCTCCGCTTGATCAAATCGCTCATGAGCTTCTTCATAATCGAGCAGCAAGCGCTCAGTATCCAAGGGCAGTCGATAATCCTTCAGGCGCGACATCAGCTTGGCCGTCTCCGTCTGTAAATTCCATAACGAAGAATCGGCACCGTGCAGGTCTGCCGCCAGATAGAGATGGAGCGACTTCATGAGCCGAAACAGCCCCTCATCTTGCCGTCCCTGGGCGATATAGATATCCCCCTCCTCCTGCAGCAGCCTTGCCAAGCTCTGAAGCTTATCGGCCTCTACTTTTCCACCAGTGCGGAATATTTCCACAATATCACGAGCTGACAAAGAACCGATCATCCGTGAATTTAGCCTGAACTGTTCTTTATATAGATCGTCCAGCTTCCACAGCGCTTCTATCAGCTTGTTCTGTTGCTTAAGTCCGAAAACTTGGCCGATGACGTCCACCATTTCTTCAATCATGCGGACCAGATAATCCTTTCTCAGCATGATACCCAGCCCCTTCACCGAACATTATATCCGAAAATATCGCGCACATGCGGCATTTCTGGCCGCGATGCTACTTGATATTCCTCATAAAATCACTGATGACAGCGGCAAGCTGATCCGGTGCTTCGTACATGCCCATATGACCGGCGCCCTTAATAACCGCTTTGATCACCCGATCGCCTTCGACCGTAAATGTGCGTTCCAAAGGAATAACTGCATCGTTCTCCCCGGCCACAAGCAGAATCGGCAAATCGGACTCGCTCAACACCTCGCGCCGATCCACACGCTCCCGCATAGCCAGAGCTGCGCCTTGAGCCCCTTGCGGCGGGGTAAGATACCCGATCTCCTTAGCCCGATTCACCTCCGGCTCCATCGTCTGCAGATGTTCCTGTGCAAACAATCCCGGTACCAGGCCATCTACGAAAGCATTGATTCCTGCGTCCTCTATTTTCTCCACCGCTTTAAGCCGCTTCTCCTTCGCTTCCTCACTATCAGGATAAGGAGTCGAATGAATCAACCCGAAGCCGTTCAAGCGGGATGAATAACGTTCTGACAAGGACAAGGTGATGTAACCTCCAAGGGAATGACCCAAAAGTGTATACTTCGGGACACCCATCTGCTCCATCAACGCGGCGATATCATCAGCCATCTGGTCTATTGTATAGGGGCCCGCAGGAGCTCCGGTTGCGCCATGCCCGCGCAGATCTGGCATCACAACGCGATATTCCCCAGATAATAGAGGGGCAAGCTTCTCCCAATAGGCAGAGCTTCCGCAGAATCCATGCAGCAATACAATTGTTGGCCCTTGCCCTTGCTCCTGGTAGGCTACAGATATTCCATTGGCTAATAGGCTTGTCATAACAAATCCCCTCTCCATTATTTATAATTATTGAATCATGACTTAAATACCTTAACAATCGCTCCCGTAATCTCATCCGCCATCCGCATAACCTTATATAACGAGGTCATTTGCAGCGTCCAATACGGCTTGGGTCCCTTCACATTAACAACCGCTGCTACGCTATAATGACCTGCTGCTGGAAGCTGTTGTCCAACTGATTGGGCGGGGTATAAAGGCTGTGCAGAAACAAGATAACAGCCTACTGAGGCTGGAGAACCTAAACTTGCATCAATGGCGACAATAATATGCTCTTTAGGAATAGACGCGATTCGCTGCTCCAGATTGTCCGCATCACAAGGATGCTGCAAGGTGCCAACTACATTAGCCATGCCCTGTTCCTCAAGTCTGGCACCAACCAGTGGGCCCAGCGCATCCCCAGTTGAACGATCCGTCCCGATACATAGAAAGGTAATGTCCTCCCTTTCATGCTTCCTGCGAACTTCTTTGAAAAAAACTGCCAGCTCACTGCCCACTATTCTTTTTCGTTCCATTCCCAAGTTTGACATTTCACACGAATCATTAAGAACCATTCTCCACCCCCCTCATGCTTATCAGGTTACCATGATTGTACCGCACCGCTAAATGAACCGCAAAACAGCAAATACAAGCAAGCGTCACTGTTGAAATCTGTTCTCCTCCTGGATCAGCGTTGTTTCATTAGCATGCAAGCAGGTTATATATTAACTAAGCATAGGAACTCAGCAGTAAATTAAGTTAACTTTATCAACGTATTAAGGAGTGATTTACATGAATACAGAAGAGACTAACGCTCAAATACAAGGAAGTTCAAACTTGACAAAAGGAATCGTCATCGGAGCTCTGCTTGGAGCAGCAGCAGCCCTCTTGTTCGCTCCTAAATCAGGACGAGAGCTGCGCAGCAATCTGTCGGAGAAAATCAGTGCAACAGCGGATAAGTCAAAGGAAATCGCAAATATTGCTAAAGACAAGGTCACAGACTTGGCCAAGACCGTCTCAGAAAAGACTTCGGATCTTGCCGATTCAGTGGGATCCGGTGCAAGTCAAGTGATGTCCAGCGTGAAGGAAGCAGCGGCTGATGTCTCCGGTACAATTTCTGAAGAATCCACTAAAGTCTTCGATAAGACAAAGCAGCTCTCTCATGAAGCTGCTGACGAAGTAGAGAAAACGGCTGCCAATGCCAAACGAGATCTAAAAAGCTAACGCCGGCTTCTTCATAAGTTTATGAAATTCATAAATCAGCCAGTTCAGTCCACTGGCTGATTTCTTGTATAAAAAGGTAGGTTAGGAGGAAATCTAAATGGCTGAACCCTATCTTAAAGAATCAAGCACCTCTACCGAGTTGCAACACGAAGTCGGACGCTTAAATCAACGGCTTGATTTCATAGCCGCAAAGCTGGAAAAAGCAAAGATAAAAGATATTATTGAGAATTACACAAATCCCAAACGATTAATCCTTAGCAATTTTATGGCGGGTTTATCGCGCGGACTAGGACTCAGTATTGGAACCTTTATTGTTCTGGGCTTGCTTGGCTGGATTCTCAGTCTGTTCGTTAATCTGCCGATGATCGGGGACTACATTAAAGAACTGCAGGATTATATTCAGTTACAGCCGTAACAAAATATCATTTCAGAAAGGGGATTGTTAAACATGGCTTTTAAAACTCCGGAGCAAGCACAAGAGGATTATGTCAGACAGCAGATCAATAAGACCCAGCAGGGGGATTATCCGAAACATAAAAAGGTGGAGGAGGCCGAGAACGGATCCATGATTAACGATATGGAGGATTTGGTCCAGCTCGGAGAAGATATGGAGCAAATGAAAACTAACAGTGAAGATCATGAGAACGGCCTAAAGTCTGATCCGGAACAATAAACAGGCTTTCTCATAAAACTAAAACACACCGTATGCAAAATACGGTGTGTTTTTTAAATCTATATATAATCAACTTGATTATTGCCAGACATCATTTGCCTTAGCTTCTCCGTCGCTCTTCTCTGAATACGGGATATGCTCATTTGCGAGACGCCCAATTTTTGTGCGATCGCACGCTGGGACTGGCCTTCCTCAAAAGCTAACAACAGCACCTGTTTCTCTTGTTCCTGAAGCTCGTCCAGCGCCTGCAGCAAGTCCATTCTTTTCTCAAGCGTATCGTAATCATCCGCCTCCGAGCTGATCATTTCGCCAAGCGTGGCAGCGCTTTCCTCTTGAGATATTGGAGAATCCAATGAGATGTAATGGTAACACTCCCTGCCGGCAAGGATCTCTAATGTCTCTTCCTCCGAAAGCTCCAAGTGATTGGCAATTTCCTCCACGCGAGGCGATCGCTCCAGCTTCACGGTCAACTCATCGATCGCAAGCTGGACCGTCGCTCCCTTTTCCTTAATCCGTCTCGGCACCTGCAGATACCACGATTTATCCCGCAGGAAATTCTTCATATGGCCTATAATACTTTTCATCGCATAGGGCTCAAAAGGTATACCCAGCTGGGCATCGTACTGCTGCAGCAGGCGGATCATAGCCATTTGGCCTACTTGATTCAGATCTTCATACAGATCCGGACGATTGCGCGAAATTTTACCAGCGGCCATTTTAACGATAGGCTCATATTTCTGTATCAATTGAGTTGCTAATTCCTTACTTTGGCTCTGTTGATATTCCATGATCATACGGGTTGATTCTTTCCAGGACTCTTGGGGAGTCGTATTTCCCTTCATACAAGCTCCCTGGTTATATTCAGCCGCTTAGTCATAACGACCTTTGTGCCTTTACCAGCTTCGCTCACGACATCCACATCATCCATCAGCGTCTGCATCAAATAGAACCCCAGACCGCCAACTTGTATGTCACTTAACTCTTTGTCGTGAAGCGAAGCTGCCTCATCCGCCATGTTCCACATGTCAAAGCTCTCCCCTTCGTCTCTGACTGTCATGATCAAGGCCTCAGAAGATACTTCAAAGGTTACCTCCATTACACCGTTCCCATGCTTGTAAGCATACAGAACCGCGTTGTTGCATGCCTCAGATATAGCGACCTTCATATCCTCAATCTCCTCATAGGAGAATCCCATTTTGGAGGCTATACCATACAGGTTTAATCTTACAATGTCTACATACTCCGCAGTGGCCGGCAAACTAATTACAACGGTTTGTACTTCCTCTATCATTCTTACTCTATCCTTTCCCTTAGGAATTCTCCTGTACAGTGAAAAACTTGGTTATCCCTGTCATATCAAACAGCTTTTGAATTTGTCCCGGCACTTCCTCAATATAAAATCCAGCACTCATCCCATTTCTTGCTTTTAGAATAGAGAGCAGGATTCCAATTCCCGTACTATCAATATACTCAAGCTCCTTAAGATTAAGGATCAACTCGGTATTCTGATCCGTCACAAACGGCTCTATCATTTTGCGAAAATCAGGAGCAACGGATAAGTCCAACTCACCATGCATATAAATGGTACAAGAGCCATTCTCGCAAATCGTATTTACGGCAAATTTATCATTTTTATTGGTTACCATAGCATTCACTCCTGAAAAATAATATCCAACGGTTTTTACGAAAACGTGCAGCTCCGCTCCTCAGTCCCTAGCTTTATCCAATCTGAGGCCTTTCAAAGAAATACACATCAGAGGTATAGCTTCGGTATTGAAAACCGGCCTTTTTGAACACACACTATATATAACCCGCTGGATCCTCATTTGAAACATAAACTTTATAAGGAGCTGCGGATATTGTAAAAATAAATTTGGCTCCCCTCTCCTGACCGGTCTCTACGCGAATCTCTCCGCCCATCATTTGCACCAGGGTTTGGCAGATAGCCAAGCCAAGACCTGTCCCTCCATATTTTCTGGTCATCGACGAGTCCAGCTGAGAGAAGGGCTTAAACAGGCGATCCATTTGATCGCCAGATATGCCGATCCCCGTATCCTTAACCGAAAACTCAAGCAGATAACGATCTGAAGCAGCCGCCTCAGGCTCGGGTACAACCTCAAGGAAAATCTCGCCTTCATCCGTGAACTTCACTGCGTTAGCAATTAAATTAATCAACACCTGTCGCAGTCGGTTCATATCCCCATAGATCATCGGGGGGATTGCTTCATGGATGTCATAAGTCAGCTTCAGCCCCTTACGGCTCGCATCGACGGCAAACAAGCTGATCACCTCTTGAACGACCGCTTTGATTTCGAACGGAATTTCCTCCAGCTCCATTTTCCCCGACTCCATCTTTGTAAAATCGAGAATATCATTAATTACCGCTACCAAGGTATCCGCGCTCCGGCGAATAATCTCAGCGTATTGTTTCTGCTCATCCTTAAGTTCGGTATCCAGCAACAGATCAATCATCCCGATTACCCCATTCATAGGGGTACGGATTTCATGACTCATCATCGCCAGAAATTCTGTCTTCGCATTAGCAGCCAGCTCGACAGCTTCCTTCGCTTTGACCAGTTCCTGATTCGTTCGCTCCAGCTCCTGCGTCTTTTGCTTGAGCAGCATGCTCTGGGTTTTCAGACGCTGGTTCGCTAAATACATGTCGATAAAACCCTCGATTTTTGATTTTAATATTTGCGGAATGAACGGCTTTACCATATAATCAATGGCCCCAACGGAGTACCCCTCAAACAAATGCTCAGCATCCTTACTATTGGCCGATATAAAAATAATCGGTATATCCTTGGTTTTGTCCCGCGCCTTAATCAGCTTGGCTGTTTCAATACCGTCCATCCCGGGCATTTGTACATCCAGTACGATGACGGCATACTCATCCCGCAGCAGGTACCTTAAAGCTTCTACTCCTGAAGTGGCCTTAACCAAGCTATATTGATCACTCTTTAAAACGGCTTCCAAGGCTAGCAGATTCTCGGGGCGGTCGTCGACCAACATGATGCGAATGGGCTTACTCCCACTATCCATAGCTATTTCAAATCCTCCGTTATCTCATAATCATTTGATTTTACGATAGATCTTCTCATTCCGATCCAATGGTTCATAACAGCTCTGGTAATTCGAAAAATTGACCGATTCCTTAGCTCCCAATACAAGCACGCCAAAATGGCCCAAGCTTTCATGAAACAGGGCATGCACCCTATTACGAAGCGTCTCGTTGAAGTAGATCATCACATTTCTGCAGAAAATAACATTGAACTCATTAAAAGAACGATCCGTAGCCAAATTGTGCTCTGCAAAAATAATGTTCTTTTTCAAAAAGGGTTGGAAAATAACGGAGTTATACTGTGCCGTATAGTACTCGGAAAAGGAATGCATCCCTCCGGCGTCGATATAATTCTTGGTGTATTTCTTCATTCTTTGAATATCAAAAACTCCATTTTTTGCGGCTTGCAGCGATCTGTCATTCATATCCGTAGCATAGATTCGAGACTTGTCATACAATCCTTCTTCATGCAGCAATATCGCCATGGAATAGACCTCTTCCCCCGTTGAGCAGCCGGCATGCCAGATGCGGATATAAGGATAGGTGCGAAGTATCGGTACCACCTTCTCGCGAAAAGTCCGGAACAAGGAAGGGTCCCGGAACATTTCTGTGACTGGAATAGAAAGGGCGTACACCAGCCTTTCAAAGCAGGAGCGATCATGCAGCACCTTTTCCTGCAGCCCGGAAATACTCTGCAGCTGTTCCACATGAACATGATGCCATATCCTTCTGCGCAGGGAAGGAAGGGCATAATTGCGAAAGTCATAGCCGTATAATCGATGAATTCCCTCCAGCAGCAATTCCATCTCGATCAGCTCACGCTCGCTTTGATGCTCATCGTCAATCGCTTTATACTCCTCTAATTGCGTATACCCACTTGATGTCATAACACCAACTCCGATTTCTCTGAACTTATTTATACCGTGTTTATATCGGGCTCATTATGAATACAGCCACACACGCATCAACGACAGCAACTGATCGGTCTGGATCGGTTTTTTCACATAGTCGGACGCCCCGGCCTCAATACACTTGGAACGATCCTCTTTCATAGCCTTGGCTGTAAGAGCAATGATAGGCAGCTTCTTATACTCCGGCATTTCGCGAATCCTCCGCATCGCCTCGTACCCGTCCATCTCCGGCATCATCATATCCATCAGTACCAGGTCAAAGTCTTTATGCTTCTGCAAAATATCCAGCGCCTCCCGGCCATTCTCGGCAAAGACTACGTTCATACGATAACCTTCAAGCACGCTGGACAGCGCAAAGACATTGCGAACATCATCATCGACTAGAAGGATTTTCTTCTTCTCAAACAACTCTTCCTTATTGTGCAGCTTCTGCAGAATCTTTCGTTTGTCCTCAGGCAGATCAGCCTCCACCCGATGAAGGAATAACGTGGTCTCATCCAGCAAGCGCTCAGGAGACTTCACATCTTTAATGATGATAGATTCCGCATACTTTCTTAGCTTCATTTCCTCCTTCCCATCCAGATCCTTGCCTGTATAGATGATGATCGGCAGATTGGTCAAGCTCTCATTATCGCGAATCTTGTCCAGCAGCTGAAACCCTGTCATATCCGTCAGCATTAAATCAAGCACCATACAGTCATAGTGTCTGTTAATCAATTCTTGGATAGCCTCTCTGCCGGTTGACACGGCCTTTATAACTACGTCATCATGTCCGATTAACGCCGTAATGGATTGTCGCTGGATAGCGTCGTCCTCAACGACTAGTAGATACTTAAGATCCTTCTCCGTATACGATTCAATATAGTTAAAAGCCTTTTCCAGCTGTTCCCTGGAGGACGGTTTCTTCAAATAAGCGATAGCTCCCATCATAAGCCCTTGTTTAACGTCATCAACAACAGAAATCACATGTACCGGAATATGTCTTGTAGCCGCATTACTCTTCAATTCATTCAAAATAGCCCAACCATCCATGACTGGCAGCTGAATATCGAGAATAATGGCTTCAGGCAAATATTTACGGGCCATTTCCAGGCCCTCATCCCCCTGTACGGCAACGAGTGATTTAAATCCGTGCTCATGTGACATATCCTGCAATATTTGAGCGAAATGAACATCATCCTCAATAATCAGCAGTATTTTATCATCCGCAGACAAATCGTCTCGATCATCAGCAGGCTTGCTGGACTCTGACAACTCCAGCTCCGTTCCGGCAGGATGATGAGGATACGGTTCAGTCTGGCCAAATAGGGCCGGCAGCTGATGTGCCACCGCCACCTCCTTGTCTGAAATAAATAATTCAGGCGAAGGTTCCTTTGGCAAAAATAAAGTAAACTGACTCCCCTTTCCTTCTACAGACTCTACCGTAATACCGCCGCCAAGCAATTCAGCCAGACCTCGGCTTATAGATAGTCCTAGTCCCGTTCCACCGTAATTCCGGCTTGTAGTGCCGTCAACCTGCTGGAAGGCCCCAAAGATCAACTCGAGCTTATCCTCAGGTATGCCGATGCCGGTATCTTTCACCTTCAAAGCTATATATTCACTGCTGCTATCCAGGAAATATGGGACTTCCTCCGACTCTGCCAAATCAATCATGAGTGATACATAACCCCGATTAGTAAATTTCAAGGCGTTGGACAGCAGGTTGCGTATTATTTGCTTCACGCGATGCCCATCCGTACGCAGTTGATCGGGAACGGAGTCGGCCACTTCAATTTGCAGACCAATATTGTTATCCATAGCTACCGGCCCATAATTTTGCTTAACGTACTCTGTGAGATCATGTAGGGTATACAGCTCTTCATGAATCTCCATCTTGCCTGCATCAACCTTGGACAAATCAAGGATCTCATCGATCATCTTAAGCAGGTCAGATCCTGAATGATGAATCGTTTGCGCATATTCCACCTGCTTAGGGGACAAATTATTCTCTTTGTTCTCATAGAGAAGCTGCGAAAGAATTAACAAGCTGTTCAGCGGTGTTCGCAGCTCATGCGACATATTGGCCAGAAACTCAGATTTATATTTACTGGTTACCGCCAGCTGTGACGCGTGCTGCTCCAACTCACGCTTCGTTTTCTCAATTTCGTTATTCTTCTCCTCTACACGGTGAACCTGCTCTTCCAAAGCGCGCGTCTTTGCAATCAACTCTGTGTTGTAATGCTCAAGCTCTTCCTGCTGTCGCTGCAGCAGCTCTTCGGATCTTTTTAGAGCCTCTGTCTGTTTGCCAAGGTTCTCATTCGATCTGCGCAGTTCTTCCTGATGAGTCTGAAGTTCTTCGGATTGTACCTGGAGTTCTTCAGTCATAGCTTGAGATTCCCGCAGCAATTCCTCCACACGAATCCGTCCCATAATATTATTTAGTATAATCCCTAGGTTATCGGATAATTTCGATAGCAGTTGCTCTTCCAATGGAGTGAATGAATTAAATTTCGCTAATTCTACTACCCCTAGCACTTCCTCTTCAAACATTACAGGGTAGATTAAAATATGCGGTGGTGTCGCACCACCCAGGCCAGAACGAACCGAGACATAATCGACAGGAGCCTCCAGCAAAATAATCGGTTTTTTGTCCATGGCGGCTTGTCCGATCAAACCCTCGCCAACATTAAACACATTCCGAGACTCGATTGCATCATCCCTGGAATAGGACCCGCATAATTGAAGCTCATTCGGATTCTCTTCCATCCGTCTGATATAAAGGGTTCCATATCTCGCTCCAAGCACAGGGGTAAACTCACTGATAAACATTTGCGCGACCTCATCCAATGAATCTATACCATGCAGCATTTCGTTAATCCGCGCTAAATTTTTGTTAAGCCAGGATTGATCCTCCTGATGCTTCATGTACCTGCCCTCGATTTCTTGCTTCTCGATCAGATCCTCGGTCATCTCCTTGAAGGTAGTGGCCACCTCACCAATCTCGTCTTTCATCGGAACAGGCGTTGACATGATGGCTTCAAGATTTCCCTGGGCGAAATGTCGTATCATCCCGCTGACGGTAAAAAGCCCCCGGGCAATACTTGGGAGTACCCATAAGACAACCCCGATGCCTACGAGCAAACCTAGCGCCATAGTAATGACCATAATATTGATGGAGCGGTTGTATTCCTGCTTCGTGTTTGCGATTTCCGTCTCAATCTGAGCATCGAAATAATCCCTGGTATCGCTCAGAGCGTTCAACAGCTCATCCTGCAGTCCCTGACCATTAGATATGCGATAGGATTGTGCGCTCTCATACTGGCCTTTATCAAGCAAATCAAGCAGATTTTCCTCATAACTTATGAACTCATTAAAGAATGTCTCATTGATGTTGATTAACCTACGTTCCTCTGCTGTATCCACCATACTCTGAATTGCAGACAGGTATTGCATTGCGGACTCCTGCTTACTCTCAATCATCTTTCTTCCTGCCGTAATTTTTGCTTCATCCTGTAGCTGCACTAAATTCGTCGAGATCCGCGCCAAATCATTAATATCACCATGCATCCCGGTTGAATTCTTGATCATCAGATATCTTTCCGTGTAAATGCGATCTAATTGCGAGTTCATATACTTAAGACGATCCAAATGGATAAAACCAAGCACCAGGATAATCATCAACAGCAGGCTAAAGCCCAACAGAAGCTTGCTTCTAATCTTCAAATCACATCTCTCCTCCTATAAGCGAAATCCATACCAGGCATTTATCATCTTCACGTTCTCCGGATGAATCATCAGTAAACAATAAACTTTCCACTTCCTCACGGTCATAGTGGGGCCGATCCAAAAGCGTCTTTTCCAGAAATTCAAATTGTTGTTCTGATGTTCCTGCTAATCCTTCCACTAACCCATCCGTATACAACACAACTCGCCCCTCCCCCTCATAGTAGAGGGTTTGAGTTTCTGCCTCCAGCTTATCTAGCAATCCAACGGGCGGACAAACGGTCTCCAAGCGAGTGACTGTTCCATCCTGATAGAACAAGCCCGGGGGATGTCCCGCGTTGACATAATCTATTCTTTGATTCTTCGTATCCACCAATAGATAGATGGCTGTGAAATAGTACTGAATCAGCTGATTATCAATATGCAATTGGTTAAAGCGCCGGTTTAATTCCGATATAACCTGATCCGGCTGAACAAAGGAACTCATGATGCCCTTCAATAATGAAGCAATGAACATGCAAAATAACGATGAGGAAATACCATGTCCCATAATATCGAGCAAAATGACTCCATATTTCCCCTCTCCAAGCGGATACCAGGAGTATAAATCACCCGCGAGCTCGAAGGAGGGCTTGTATATGGCATCAATCGCAATCCCCGACTCCTGAAGCGGTGAGCTTAATACAGCATTCTGCACTAAGGCAGCCAGCTGCAGCTCGGCCTGAATTCGCTGGTCTCTTTCTTTGTGCCAGTCTTTCTCTTCTTTAAGGCGTATAGCTAGGCGAATCCGCGCCATGAGTTCCACCTTATTAATCGGCTTGGTTACATAATCCACCGCACCGGCGTCCAATGCCTCGGCCAACTTGCGTGAATCCCCAATAGCCGTTACCATGATGACCGGAATATCCTTCAATTTCTCATACCGCTGTAATATACGGCAGGCTTCGATTCCATCTATTTCTGGCATCATCATATCCAGCAAAATCAGATCGATGTCCGATGTTATCAGATTCGTATCCTCCTCGTTGCCCTTAATGCCCAGCCTTTGAAACATTCCGAAAGCAGAAGCTGCATCAACGATGTCCTGATAGTTCTCTCTCTTAAGAATCTCTCGAACCACCAATATATTGGTTGGATTGTCATCCACAATTAATATCCGCATATTAATCTCCTTACGATCTCTACTTGTAGATCATCATATAATTCTACCTATGTATAACTATAGCATTTTCCCAATTGTTCCCTTCGTTCATTTTTGAAATAAACAGCTATAAGTATATAGAGAATTCCGGTTGCTCAGCCCTTGAATGGGCCTCGATGGGTTTTCGGATTCTGAACCTTTTGAACAACCACTTGCAAAGTGAACATATCGCTAATTTAAAAACCAAGATAAGGAATGGGCGCTTCCCGCCCATTCCTTATCCCTGATTTCAAATTTGTTGACCTATATGCACGAATCTTAGACACGGCTGACAATTACCAATACTTTGCCAAGATCCAGCTCTCTTTCATAAAATTCCGCCTCGGATTGGGTAAAGCCGAGAGAAACGATTTTCGCTCTAAGTTCATCGCCTCGGGATCGAAATATATTGGCAATTGCCGACAAGGCACCTTCCTCTTCAATCCCTACCTTGTTCGCCCTTGCTACTTCAGCAATCTTGTCAGTTGTGGCTTCATTATGATCTATAACGTAAATATTTTCGGAAAGGTAACCGGCATTACGGAGTTCTTGCACTGCCTCCACAGCTTGGATACCGTTCTCAACCACTCTAGCATATGCTTTATTATCGAATGTACTCATTGTAATCGCTCCTTTTCCATGAAGATGGTTGTTTCTTTCACCAGGACTACTACCGGCTTAATTGTATTTACCCTCGCTTATTTGCTATGAAACATCTATTCCATTAAATCTCGGAGATTACAAAGCAATATAAAAACAACTCCGTACTCACCCTGGAAGGATGAATGCGGAGTTATCTTTAGTCGATATAAAAGTGCCAAGATCTCAAGCGCGATATTTCTGCCACACCGTGGCTGCAATATCTACCCATTTTACCCAACGCTGCTGCTGCCCACCTGAAGATTCATGGATATGTTGATCCGCCGGGGCTTCCGCTTTAACTGCAGTCACCTGTTCTGTTCGTTCTGATCGGGATGCTTTTGGCTTCTTCATCCTGCCGATCAGAGCAGTCGACACCTGCCTGGCAGCTACCGTAACTTCATTTAACACTTCACCTACATTTTTGACAGATTCCATAACCGGGTCTATCTGCTCCATTTTATGCTGCAGGTCGCTTGTGATCGTATTGGCTTGCCTGACCACCCCTTGAACCTCTGTACTTAGCTCATCAATCGTCTCTTTGATTTCTTGCAATGTTTCAGTTGTCTTGTTCAATGATTGCTGTGCCGACACCAGAGTTTTGACCAAAAATACGACAAGAACTGAAAATGCAACGGCAATCACTGCAACGCTAATTTGCCAAATCATAGCTCTCCCTCACCTTCTGCCTATGTCATTACTCCTTGTTACCCTTGGAGATTATTGACGAAACAATTGCAAAAACCATCTTATGGTTCGGTAACGCACCGGATCATAGGTTCCGGCTAATGTTTCATTCTTAAGTCTCCTGGTTTAATGGTAAAGCAAGTGAACATCAGCTTATTCCTGATTGTGCGGTAATTATGTATTTCTGTTCACTTAAGACTTACTTAACACTATACAATAATTTTCAATGAAAGGAAGGTAATTCTCATGTTAAAATGGTCATTAATTTTTCTGATTATAGCTTTGGTCGCCGGTATATTCGGTTTCTTTAATATCGTCGCCGCCGCCACTTCCATCGCCAAGGTGTTATTCTTCATCTTCCTGGTCCTATTCATCATTTCGCTAATTACAGGAAATCGGAGGAACTCTATTAGATAGCAATACGCCAAGCAGGCCCGCCTAAAATCAGGCGGGCCTGCTTATCGCTTTATGAAGATTGAAGAAAATGAATTAATTCAGGTAAATCAAGTGTAAACTTTATTTGAATCGTCTTACCTGGAAACTTCACATCATTAATCGTAACCACTTTTGGAATATAGTCGCTTAAATATATTGTCATCGCTTCAAGTCCAAATTTCTCCGGCGAAACCGATAAATTTCTTACCTCCAGCGAGCTGGGGTGAAGCAGCAGGGTTCCCCCCGCATATTCCACCCTATATTTTATAGCAGCCCCAACGTCCATAAGCCCCCAGGCCCCATTTACATTAGCGATAATCTGATTTCCATTCAGCTTGAAATCTGCTCCTGTTATTTGAAATGGCAGTTCATTCTCTGCCGCATATTCCGCTAACCCCTTCTTCAATAAATTGTTTACATCGCTCTCCGTTAAGGTTAATGTGGTGTGCCGATTTTCTGCCATTTCTACGAGCTTGTTCTTCCAATTCAACTCTGAATAATTCATATTTAATGTTTGTGATGGCCGGATATAAAGCACGATAGCGGTCATTATAACAACGAGCAAAATAATGATGCTGCCTATGATAAGCCTGCCTTTTTTCATTCAAAAGAACCTCATTTTCTGATGTAATTTTGGCTTTCCTGATTCTAACGCCTCCCTAAAGTTTAATACATGGATACAAGCATTTCAAAATTGATAAACCAGGGAGGATTTAAATTATGAAGAAATTTACAGTCATATTAACTTCTATTATTTTCTCGGCCTTAGTTGCAGGCAGCGCATCAGCGGACTATTCACTTCATCCTGTGCAGCAAACCGATGAATGGTCCCCGTATATATCGGTTGCAGAGCCAACTCCCATCGAATTGTCCGCCATTACTGTGTTCTACGCTGCACCGGGAGGCAAATCATTGGGCTCTCTGGAACCCCAGGTAGTCCGTCCAACCGGTAATATCCTCGGTGACTGGGTGCAGATTTACACCTGGTTCGGAGATGCCTGGATCAATATCCCAGGATACATTCCGAGTTATTAATCAATAAGGACCTGAGACTATCATTCTCTGTAGGTTATGTGACAAAAGAAGAAGGCTCTCCAAATCGGAGAGTCTTCTTCTTAATTTATAGCTCTAGTTAAATTGATCTATTTCAATACGCTTCCTCCATACAGGAAACGATATTCCCACGAACCATCAAGCTGATCGATCCGCACTCCACCCGACTCCTTCGAATAGGTGTGGATCATTTTACCATCACCCAAATACATAGCCACATGGGTAATCGTCTCCTTGCTCTTGTCGACATTCTTATACGCTGCCGCAGAGGAGCCCTTGTAGCTCATGAAAAAGACCAGATCGCCTGCTTTCAGCTTGCTAATGCTCGATACCGCCGTGCCGTTGTCCTTCACCCATGCCCCTTGCTTCCGCGAATCTGCTGGCAGCACGATCCCAAGCGCCTCTTTATAGGCCTGTCTTACAAAAGCAGAGCAATCAAATGTCGTCGTTGAATTGCGGTCCGATCCGAATTCATAGGGAGTCCCTAAATATTTCTTGCCTGTGCTAATAACTTTGGCAATCTTCGCCTGATTGGATTCCGATACTCCATCATTAGAACCCGGAGCGGCTCCTTTGATCTGCAAGTATTTGCTTAGACTGCTCACATACCCGGTCTGCCCGTCCGAGGTCTTCACCTTATAGAAGCTGTCATTGCTCTTCTCCAGAATTGTAACTGCCGTTCCCTTCTTGAGCATCGTAATTACCTTGCCCGAGGTGGTAGACGGAGCGGTTCGCAAATTCACCCCATAGATGACCGTTGCGCTTGTTTGCTCAGGTGCCGCAGGCGCCGAATTTCCGCCGCCAATAGTGATATATTTGCTGGACGAGCTGACATAGCCGGTCTGCCCGTCCGAGGTCTTCACTTTATAGAAGTAACTGTTGCTATTGTCCAAAATAGTTACCGTAGTCCCCTTCTTCACCAGGCCGATAATTTTCCCGGAAGTGGAAGGTTGTTCACGGAGATTGACGCTGCTTACAATTTGTCCCGTCGTCGACGTCTGCGTCGCAGCTGAAGCTGCGGATGCTCTGTCCTGTACAGCCGTGTAAGAGGTAGTTAGTAGAATTGCGCTTAATATCAGGATTGTCGTGCTGCGTTTCATAGTTGCCTCCTTATGGATGATATTGGTCTGATTAGACGAATATTATATAAGTCGCCTTTCTCTGGACTCGTCCCCATTATATCCCTTATCGAATTTTGTCTAAATGCGTCGATTTTCGTGTTATGTATGGCCTTCGCGACAAAATGCCTAAATTACACCCTAAAAAGAAGGACATATTACCCACAAACCCAATATTAACCAACAGCCATTTTGCCAAAAAGATCTTTTTGCGACTATTTCAAGGGGATTACGTGTTCTGCACTTAGACTATAAAACTCCATAAAAAAAGCCGGCAGAGCTCTCTCCACCGACTTCGCTTAGGGCAATCTACTATTTTGTAACACCCAGGCTTTTGGACTTCTATTCCTCTTGTTCTAACCCTTCTTCTCTAGGCTCCACATGGACATGGACATGCATCACATTCTTGATCCGCCTCATCCGCTCTTCCACCGTATCACAGATTTCGTGGCCCTCAAGCACCGTTAAATGTGGATCGACCTCGATCACCACATCGACGAGCACGTGGTTGCCATGGACGCGAGCCTTCAAATCCTTAATTTTCTCCACTCCGGGTATCCGTGAGATCGTCCCGCGCAGGTCCCCAAGCTGTTCCTCATCAAAGCCGTCCGTTAACCGATATGTCGAGTCCCTGAATATGTCCCAAGCGGTCTTGCATATCAATACCCCTACAGCCAGAGCAGCTACGATATCAAGCCATGGCATGCCAAATTGCGCCCCGATGATTCCCACCGCCGCCCCTACACTGACCAGAGCATCCGAGAAATTGTCCTTAGCCGCAGCCATTAGCGCCTGATTGTTAATCTGCTGGGCCAGTCCACGATTATATAAGTATACGCCGCCCATCACGACGGCACAGATGATGGCTATCCCCGCTGACCATAAATCAGGCTTCGTCTCATTCCCCGCAAACAGCGAGCGGATCGCCCCGATAATGACCTGAATGCCAACCATCGCCATAATAAAAGAAGCGATAAGCGCGGCCACAGTCTCCGCACGAAAATGCCCGTAAGCATGATCGGAGTCGGGCGGTTTCTGGGAAATTCGCAACCCGATCAATACAGCGAGCGAAGCGACAATATCCGTTAAATTGTTGAATCCGTCCGCGAGCAGCGCGCTCGAAGCGAATAAATAACCACTAATCAGCTTAAAAGCAGACAATATGACATAGGCTGCGATGCTTAACCAAGCCCCTCGTTCACCTTTGCGTATATCCTCGTATACATTCAAGCCCCACACCTCCACACTTGCCTGACAAATTGCAACACTACCAGTTACTAGTGCGCGTCTATAAATTACCTTTAATATCAAAAGCGTTACTACATCGTACCAGATAAAAATCGTGTGGGTCTACAGAAACAGTGTTGCACCAAGGAAAAGTCAGCTAAGACCGCCCGAAACTCCCCATTTCGTGTACTTTTCAATTTAAATCATCATTCCCGTTGTTCCCCTTTTTAAAAACGTATACAATAAGGTCAAGCTTGTTCTTGAACCAGAGGGGGATGATATCGATGACAGAAAATAATGAGCCTCGTAAGATTGGCTTGGCCGAAGCAATGCGCCAGAAACTTCAGCAAAAAAAGGAGCAGCAAGCGGCCAACAAGCCTGGAGCCAAAAATGCCAATCAAATAAAAGCACTCAAAAGCCAAAACAACAAAAAGCCGAACAATCAGCGCCGCCGTACTGGCGGATCATAGGCAACCCTTACAGTAAGTACAAAGACAAAGAGCCGAGAAACCGTCGATTTAGACAGTTCCCGGCTCTTTTAATATATTGTCTTCCGATATTCAAGCGGTGAAAGCAAATTTTCGAAGGGATATTAAGCTTCTTCAGGATACATGCTCTTGCGCAAAGCCTGAATCTCTTCGCTCTCCAGGTACTCATCATAGCTCATAATACGATCGATGATTCCGCTTGGCGTAATCTCGATAATGCGGTTAGCGATCGTCTGAATAAATTGATGGTCATGCGAAGTGAACAGAATCGTTCCATCAAAATCGATTAATCCATTATTCAGCGCCGTGATCGATTCCAAATCAAGGTGGTTGGTCGGCTCATCGAACAGCAGCACGTTAGCGCCGTTCAGCATCATCTTCGCCAGCATACAGCGCACCTTCTCGCCCCCGGACAGCACTGAAGCCTTCTTGAGCGCCTCTTCACCAGAGAACAGCATCCGGCCGAGGAAGCCACGCAAGAATGTCTCATCCTGATCATTGGAATATTGGCGCAGCCAATCCACGAGATTCAGCTCCACCCCATCGAAATAGCTGGAATTATCCTTAGGGAAATAGGCTTGGGAGGTCGTTACGCCCCAACTGTATTCACCGGAATCCGCCTCAAGCTCGCCCATCAGCACTTGGAACAACGTCGTCTTCGGCAGCCCGTTTGGTCCGACAAAAGCGATCTTATCGCCCTTGTTCACCACAAAGCTGACATTATCCAGTATTTTCTCGTTCTCCACAATCTTCGTAACGCTGTCTACGGTCAGCAACTGCTTGCCCGCCTCGCGTTCACCCTTGAAATGCAGGAACGGATATTTACGGTTCGAAGGACGGATGTCATCGAGTGTAATTTTATCAAGCTGCTTCTTACGGGAAGTTGCCTGCTTCGATTTCGAGGCATTCGCCGAGAAGCGCTGAATAAAGGCTTGCAGCTCTTTGATCTTCTCTTCCTTCTTCTTGTTCGCATCGCGCTGCAACTGCTGTGCAAGCTGACTGGATTCATACCAGAAATCATAGTTGCCAACATAGAGCTGGATTTTACCAAAGTCGATGTCAGCGATATGGGTACATACTTTATTCAGGAAGTGACGGTCATGGGATACGACGATAACCGTGCCTTCATAATCCATCAGGAAGTTCTCAAGCCACTGAATCGATTCCAGGTCCAAATGGTTAGTAGGCTCGTCAAGCAGCAAATTGTTCGGACGTCCGAACAATGCTTGGGCCAGGAGGACGCGGACCTTCTCATTCCCGCTGAGCTCCGACATTTTCTTATCATGCATTTCGCGCGGAATGCCCAGACCAATCAGCAATGCGGCTGCATCCGGTTCAGCATCCCAGCCGTTCAGCTCGGCAAATTCGCCCTCCAGTTCGCCGGCACGCATGCCGTCTTCCTCGGAGAAATCCGCCTTGGCATACAAGGCATCCTTCTCTTTCATAATTGAATACAGGCGTTCATGACCCATAATTACCGTCTCCAACACAGGGAACTCATCATATTCATAATGGTTCTGCTTGAGGACTGCCATGCGCTCATTCGGCGTCATGAATACTTCGCCTTGATTCGGTTCAATTTCGCCGGACAGAATCTTCAGGAACGTCGATTTACCCGCTCCGTTTGCTCCGATCAGGCCGTAGCAGTTACCTGCCGTAAATTTTATATTTACATCCTCAAAAAGTGCTCGTTTTCCATAACGGAGCGTTACACCGCTAGTACTTATCATTTAGGCATTACCATCCTTTTTAAATAATGACACTACTGGTTCAACATTATAACATAGTTCCAGATATAAGTTGAGTACTGCACAGCAATCAGGAACGACTCTGCAAAAAAATAAGGCAACCGTTTCTTTTACGGCCACCTTAAGGTCTCACCATGGTGCAATACGCGAATCTGTTCCTCCGGAATGCCGCGGCGAAGCCGATCCGCTTCAAGTCGATCCAGCGCCTCGCGCGCCGTATCATCCGCCAGTCTGAATGTGCCATAATGCATCGGCACCATCAGTTTGGCCCGAACGTCCTCGAACGCCTGCAGCGCCTCCTCCGGTGTCGTATGCTGAGAGGTCATGAACCATTCCGGCTCATAAGCACCGATTGGCAACAAAGCGATATCGATTTCAAAACGCTCGCCGATCTCGGCGAACCCTCTGAAATATCCGCTATCGCCAGCAAAATACACGATAGGATGCTTCTGTAATTTTGCCTCTACCGTCTCACCGCATAACTCCAGGACGAATCCGCCCCAATGCGACGTATTCGTATCCCACGGCGTCCGGCGTGTCCAGTGCTGCGTAGGGACAAATGTGATCTTCACATTGTCAAGCTGCAGCTCCTCCCACCAGCCAAGCTCATAAGTGCGCTCGAAACCTTTACGGACCATTTTACGCTTTAACCCGCTGGGGACGACGAGCTTTGTCTTGCTCCCATATAATTTGCGGATCGAAGCTAAATGCATATGATCATAATGAGAATGAGATATAAGAATTACGTCAATCTCCGGAATGTCCTGCAGCGGTATTCCCGGCGTGCCCAGCCTCCGCTGGAATCCCATCCGCTTAGCCCACACCGGGTCGGTAACCAGATTCAAACCCGCATACTGAATCAGGAAGGTTGCATGCCCAATCCAGGTGACAGATAGTTCAGAGCGGTTCCCCTGTAGAAAATTCAGATCCGGGGGGAAATTAGGAATGACGTACGAATAATCCTTACGCTTTCTACGGCGTTCATCCCGCCACTGCTTAAACTGCTTCAGTGTCCGGTCCGTCCCGATATTGTCCAAATTGTTGTAACGCTTCCTTGCCATCTTGTATTGGCTCCTCCTTCCAGTCCCCTTCATCCTATGAGAGCCATTAAAATTCCGCCTGTACGACTTACCCCCATTGTAAAACAACTATCCCGTCATTCCAAATTTCAATTTCAATCCGAGGGATCTTTATACCGGAACGAATACAGGAACAGAAAAGCGACGGCGATCACGACCACCAGCTCAGGAGCTATAAAAATAATAAATTTTTCCATACTCTCCTATCCTTTCTTTGGCGAACTGCCGCGCACGTATTTGGCATCAAACAGGAACAATCGGAGCAAAATGATCAGCGAAGGAATGAGCACGCACAGCCCGGCGATAAAAACGGTAATTAGGGCCACCGCCATCGACTCATTGGTGAAGCTCTCATGAATGCTAACCTGCTTATACAGAATATACGGCAGATGCGAATGGCCATAGCCATACCAGGCGAACCCGAACTGCAGCATAACAAGGATGAAGGTCCAGCCAAGGTTCCTCCGTCTCCATACCAGATAGACTGCAGCCAGGTAGCAGATCAGTGAGAGAATGAACACCCAGGCGATGCTTAGCATATTGCTGAAATGCTCGGGATTTTGCCGGTTGATCTGGAAAAAGGCAAACACGCAGGCAAGAATAGTCGGGCCGCTCCACCAGAGCGCATAACCGCGCAGTACTTCAAAGGCAGCACGATCCCCCGCTTTGTCCGCATAGTAGGTCAGGAACATCGCGGAGATGTAGAGTACGGATACGAGCGCCAGGATGATGACCGACCAGGTGTACGGATTGCTGAAGAAGGAGCCCCAGTTCAGATGCACTTTGTTATTTATCTCTGTAATGATGCCGCCTTCGGAAATGGCCAGGATCGTGGAGAGAGCCGCGGGGATCAGAAGGCCGGTTGCACCATAGATCGCCATATATATTTTATTGTCTTCTTTACTGCTGCCATAGGTGTTATAGGCATAGTAGGCACCCCGAAGGGCAAGCAGCACGGTCACCAGGCTGCCTGGAATGAGCAGCGCTGTCCCGTAAAAATAAGCGGAGTCGGGAAAGAAGCCAACAAGGCCAACCACGAAAAAGATCAGAAATACGTTAGTGACTTCCCATACCGGGGACAAATAGCGCTGGATAATGCTGTGCACTTTGTTCTTATGCCCCGTAATTACGCTGTAATAGCTGAAAAATCCCGCTCCGAAATCGACAGAGGCAACAATTAAATATCCGAACAGAAACGTCCACAGTACCGTGATACCAACCAATTCATAGCTCATTTTACCGTCCCTCCCTCAATCCCAAGCTCACGCATTTCTTCAACGACATCCTTGCTGCGGAACAAGCGGGCTAATACGATGACGCAGGAGCCGCACAGCACGATGTACAGCGCAGCGAACAACAATAGCATGGAGCCTACATGATTCGAAGTTGTCGCCGCTTCCCCCACCTTCATATATCCGCGCACAATCCAGGGCTGGCGGCCGAATTCGGCAAACAGCCAGCCTAACTCGATCGCCACGATGGCCAATGGTCCAAGCAGCAGGATCCCAAGCAGCAGCCATTTCGGATATCCACCATGCCGGTTCCCAGGCAGCAAGCGCCTGATCATATATAGAAAAGGGATCAGAACAAGCAGTATACCGATCGTCACTTTCAAATCGAACATATAGTGAATGAACAACGGCGGGCGTTCATCCTCCGGGAATTCATTCAACCCGATCACCTTCGTATTCGGCTTATTACCGGCCAGAATGCTGAGTGCATAAGGGATCTCAAGCCCGTACCTGACTTTATTGTTCTCATCCAGCACGCCGCCAAAGACCAAAGGCGCTTCTCGCCTCGTCTCGAAATGCCATTCGGCGGCGGCCAGCTTCTCCGGCTGATATTTGGCCAGGAACTTGCCCGAGAAATCCCCGATGATCGCTGTAGCCAAAGCGAATATAAAGGCGGACATGACCGTTAGCTTCAACGCTTTTTTGAAATAGGCTTCCTTCCGCCCCATCAGCAGGCTGTACGCAGCAATCCCCGCCAAGAGACAAGCGCTCACCGTATAGGAAGAAGCGAGTACGTGAGATACCTTGGTGGGCGTAGCCGGATTGAACATGGCGATGAGCGGATGCACATCGGTAAATACTCCATTCTTGAGCGTAAAGCCCTGCGGCGTGTTCATAAAAGCGTTCAAAGTCGTAATGAAGAAGGCTGAGGCGGACGATCCGATCGCTACCGGTATCAATAGGAGCAAGTGCAGCATCGGACGCTTGAAGCGATCCCAGGTATACAAATAAATGCCGAGGAAAATCGCTTCGATGAAAAAAGCGAAGGTCTCCATAAAGAGCGGCAGAGCGATGGCATGTCCTGCTACGCGCATAAAGGTCGGCCAGAGCAGACTAAGCTGCAGCCCGATTGAGGTTCCGGTCACAACACCAACGGCGACGGAGATCACGAAACCTCGCGCCCATCTTCGGGCCAGCAAGGAATAATGAGGATCGCGGGTCTGAATCCCTCTCCACTCCGCCAATGCAATCATTAACGGCACACCAACGCCAAGCGAAGCAAACACGATATGCACAAACAGGGTAAGTCCGGTAAGAATACGACTGAGCGTAACCGGATCGTAAGACATGACGATCTTCCTCTCTAGTTGAACATAGTGGTCTGCAGGATGGACCTGCTTATATCAATAGTAATTCAGAAATCTCAGCAGGCTCTTGATGAAGGCATACAGCATAATAATTGCTATCACAAGGCTGACCAGCGCCAGCCTCTTCTCCTGTCTTCTAGAACTCATGATCCTGCCCCCTTAAATTTCCATAAGCTTATTGTGTCTTTCATGTTCCTTTTTATTCCTGAATACAACGCAAAGGGCTGCCCCCAACTGATATGCTCCCCTCTGAGTAGACAGGTTTAAAAAATAAACCGACTACCCAGAGGGGGGCATTTCTTTTGTCAAAACCAGACACATTCACAGCAATAGAAAAATTAGCAATTTTAGAAGAGTTAAGTACGGGGGAGGGCACTCGGGCTGAAGTCGCTCGCCAACATAAAATCAGTATTAATACATTGGTGAAATGGCGTAAACGTTACGAGCTTTATGGAATGGATGGATTGGAAATCCGAACTCGTAACCGCAGTTATTCATCAGAACTGAAAACCCAGGCGGTCCAGGATTATCTTTCGGGACAATACTCGCAATACGAAATAATCGTTAAATATAAAATTGCAAGCCGTACTCAACTCAAACGGTGGATCAACAAGTATAATGGTCATAGCAACTTGAAAACGTATAACGGGGGCGCAAGGGCTATGACAAAAAGTCGGACTACCACTTGGCAGGAACGAATGAATATCGCGCTTTATTGTATTGCACATGAGCGTGACTACCTAAAGACGGTAGACCAGTTTGAGGTTTCCTACAATCAAGTGTACCAGTGGGTGAAGAAATATGAGAGTGGCGGGCCGGATGCGCTAAAGGATGGGCGAGGTCAAAAGAAAGCACCCGAGGAACTGACTGAAACCGATCGGCAGAGACTTGCAATGAAACAACTGGAATATGAAAATGAACGGTTAAGAGCGGAGAACGCATTCTTAAAAAAGTTACGGGAATTGCAAGGGAGATGAGTTTAAGCGGGCATAGACAAGCGCATGTTTACTTGGCCATTCGAGCCGTTCACGAAGAGTCGCAGATTAGCCTGCGGCTACTATGTGAGATAGCTCGGGTGTCAAGATCTAGCTATTACAAATGGATTAACCATAAGCCCAGCCAGCGTGAGCAGGAGAACAAACAGTTGACAGAAGCCATACTAGCCCTTCATGAGCAGGTGCGAGGCATTTACGGCTACCGAAGACATACCGTCCAGCTTACTCGAGACACGAACAAACCTATTAACCACAAACGAATCCAGCGGCTTATGAAGCTAGCAAGTATACAGTCGGTCATTCGCAGGAAGAAAAAGAAATACATGTGCTCTACACCTCAGCATGTTGCAGAGAACCTGCTGAACCGCAAGTTTCAGGCTGAAAAGCCCAACGAAAAGTGGCTAACTGATGTTACGGAATTTAAGTGCGGAAACGGCCAGAAGGCTTATCTCAGCGCTATTCTGGATCTCCACAGCAACACGATTATTTCCAGTGTGATTGGACATTCAAACAACAACAAACTCGTATTTGAAACGCTGGATAGGGCTCTTGATGCTGTTCCGGGCGCTACTCCCATGCTACATAGTGATCGAGGTTTTCAATATACTTCGCTAGAATTCAAACGAAAACTGGACAAAGCCAACATGACACAGAGTATGTCACGTATTAGCCGGTGTATCGACAACGGACCGATGGAGGCATTCTGGGGAACCTTAAAATGCGAGAGGTATTATCTGAATACATACAGTACCTTTGAGGAACTAGAGAAGGACATTAACGACTACATCCACTTCTACAACTATGAACGTTTACAAGCAAAATTAAACGGTCTCAGTCCCATGGAATACAGGACTAAGACCGCCTAAATATTTTACTTATTTGTACTGTCTACTTGACGGGGTGCAGTTCAAACGGGACAGCCCTAAAATTGTCATATGTCAAACATAGCCTTACTTCTCGTATGTCAGCTTCTCCATCATCCGATTCAGCACAGCGGCACTCTCCGCTCTCGTTGCATTCGACTTCGGCACGAATTGATTGCGATGGTCGCCGTTCATAATACGAAGCCCGTTCAGCAGCTGCACCGCCTCCTTGGCCCAAATGCTAACCTGGGCACCATCGGCGAACTCCGTTGGAGAGATATCAGCGCGCTGGAATCCAGCGTACTGAAGCGCCCTGGACACCATTATGGCCATCTCTTCACGCGTAATCGTCCGATCCGGCCGGAATGTGCCGTCAGCATAACCATTAACGATCCCCGCATTCACAGCGGCTTGTACCTGATCGGCATGCCAATCAGTTGCTGCTACATCGCGGAAGCCTTCTGCCTCAGATGAAACGGACAATCCCAACGCCCTCACGATCAGCGATGCAAATTCGGCCCGTGTTACCGGAGCATCCGGTACATAAGTCGTTGGCGTGCGCCCGGCAACAATCATTTTAGCGGCAAGAGACTCCACATCGACTTTGGACCAGTGATCGGCAATATCCGCAAAGGTGACGGAGTTCTGGATCACCAGATAAGTTCCGTTCGCCTGGCTGTAGATATCGATCTGATTTCCGTTCACTTTGAAGGGAACAGGGATATAGCTGCTGCCAACCTGACGAAGCACCGCAATCGCCGCCTGGTTTGGCTGCTGTTCCAAGACAACCGATCTCTTCACATAGGAAGCATATTCGTTCAAAGCAATCGTCTTGCCATCGCCGGTCTGCGCAGCTACATTGTAGCTTATCGCTTGCAGAGCCTGGTACCCTTGGGCCGCTGCTGTTTTTACTGCATTGGCATCTACGGCGAGCTTAACCACCAGTCCAATATCATTGGCAGCATCGGAACCTATCTGCCTCGCTAATCCATCAAGATCAACTTCCTTCTGAGGCAGATCATAGCTTCCGAATGGCGTTACGAAACTTAATACCGAAGCATCTGCTTGAGCAAGCCAGGCTTGAAGCGCTCCGTGATTTACGGTAATAGCAACGGACTGGAACGGCTCTTCGCTTGCCGCCTCGACGGTGACCTTGCCGCCGGTTGGCCGCTTCAAGGCTTCCTTCATTTCCTCAGCACTCATCGTACCGGTTGCCTCGCCTTGCTTGATTTGAAGCTGTACCTTCACCTTCCCAGGCTCTACCGACGGTACTGTTCCCGGGCTTGCAGGAGTTGTCGAACCCGTTGATCCTGATGAACCGGAAGTACCCGGTGTACCCGGAGTCCCTCCTCCTTCTCCAGGCTGTCCTGGTCCTTCAGGAAGCGGTGCCCCCTTCAAATCAATAATTCGCCCTTCTACCGCCGAGGTTTTATCCGTAATGGTGCCTACTTTCTTCACATAGTCTGAGAAGACCTCGTAATCCGGTAGGTAGAGAAGATTTACACGTCCCTCCAGATACGCCTTTTCAAGCGAAGCATAGAAGTCGCCGCCTTTTGCGGTGAACACGTTCGTAGCTACCTCATACGACCTATTCGGGTTCAGCAGCTCATAGCCGTTCTTGCCCTTTACCTCAATACGCATCACACGTTCGCCTTCCGGCTTCGTGGAATCATAGTAGAATTTCATTCCGGCAATATGCGGGAATCGCCCGTCCTGACCAGGAACTTTGGATACGCCATTCTCCATCGCTTCCTTGATTTCCCGGCCTGTCAGCGTAATGGTGACCAGATCATTATTGAACGGCAGAACCGTCATAACGTCACCCATTGTTATTTTACCGGCGGCAATGGACTCCCGGATGCCCCCTCCATTCTGCAAGGCAATCACGGCATTTGTCCCCGCTGCCTGGGCCGCATCGAGCATCCCGTCGGCAATCAGGTTGCCAAGGTTGGTCTCCTTCGTCCGCACATCAGCGCGCACCCCGTTCAGCACCACTTCAGTCTGACCCACTTCGATCTGCTTCAGTTCCTCGATGCCCGGTTTATATTTGGTATTTAATAGATCCAGTGCTTCCTGATCGGGCTGGATGACATACTGCCCGTTCGCATCCTTCTCATCAATGGAGATAAGACGGCTGTCCCAATCCTGGAGCACTCCTTCGTCATTGAAGACCACTTCGAGCTTGCCGAGGAATTGGCCTTTCTCACCTGTCTGCACGATCAGCTTCGGCTCACTTCCAGTACGGTCCACGACCGCTTGATCAAGCTTGGTATGGCTGTGTCCACCGACGACAATATCAATCCCATCAACCGCTTTAGCAAGATTCACATCAACATCATACCCGAGATGTGTTAAGGCAATAATTTTGTTAACCCCTTCACGCTGCAGCATGGCGACGGTATCTTTAGCCTTCTGCACCGCATCATCAAACGTAACTAACCCTGGCGATGCAATATTGGCTGTATCCTCCGTAGTCAGACCAAACACACCAACCTGTTGGCCATCCACCTCCATAATTATCGCCGGATAGATCGTGCCAGCTTCTGTATTCCGCGAGATCTCATTCTTGAATTTCCCTTTTAACACAGGATCGGCTGAGAAATTAACGTTCGAGGATATGAACGGGAAATCTGCATGTTCTATAAATGCGTTCAACACCTCTGAGCCTTTATCGAACTCATGGTTGCCGAAGGTCATGCCATCATATTGAACCAGATTCATAAACTCCAGATCTGCCAGGCCAAAGTACTTGTTGAAGTACAGCGTACCGGAAAATACATCCCCTGCATCCAGAAGCAGCGGATTGACCGAGCTCACCTTCTGTTCCCGAATAGCGGCAACCCGACGGGCAATGTTATCCGGTGAGCTCACGGTATCCAGGTTGGCATGCGTATCATTCGTATGCAAAATCGTCAGCGGGAATCCGTCGATCGTCTGTTTTTGCAGATCGATCTGGGCCACGACCGGATCATGATCGGACACACGGCCCCTGGAGGCCGGGAAATCTGCATTGAGATGAACAACATCCACCTCTGCGGACCGAGTCAGGTTCTTGCTGACCAGAATATGGTCCAGTACCTGGGAGTTGCCGTCATAGGTGTATGTGTACTGCTCTTCTAGCGGCAATGTTTCGATCAGACTGTCCAATGCATTTCCTTTCAAGATTTTAGCCGTTTCGGTAAATTGAAAATCATTCAGGTCACCCATCACGATGATGTTCGACTTCGGATTTCCCTTCAGAACCTCTTGGATAAATCCGTTCACGACAGCGGCAATCTCATGGCGCTGAGCTTCGCTGGAGAGTACTGGCGGCTGCGTGCTGCCAAAAGGCCCCTGGTCGCCGGACTTCGAATTGAAATGATTGGCGATAACAATCACTTTCTCACCACGGAACTCGAACTGGGCCGCCAGCGGTTTACGCGAAGCATTAAATGCGCTATGGGTCGGCTCAATCCGGCCTGGATTAAGAGTCAACTGATCCTTGTCTGCATCATAAGCAACCGCATCCGTAGATGATCCCTTCTTGCCGAGTACGCTATCCGACAATTGAACGCGGCCTGGATTGTAGAGGAAGCCTACCCGGATATTTGCCCCAGGCGCCCCGCCATCGTTGTTATTGACCGGCTCAATGTCCGTATAGCTGTAAGCTGGTCCACCAGCAGCCCGAATTGCATCGACCAAGGCTTGATAGCTCTGATCCGCCGCTGTTGTTCCATCGTTCTTCTCCCCATTGTTGTCCTGAACCTCAACCAGACTGATAATATCCGGCGATTTCATATTCATGACGATCGACTCTGCCAGCTTGTTCATTTTGGCGGAGCCCACGCCAGGATAATAGTTCTCAATATTATAGGTCGCTACTGTTAACTGGTCGTCCTTAACGTCAATAGTGGATACCTCTTGTTGGAAAGGACTGCTGTTGATGGCTGGCAGCCCTCCCAGCTCCGGAATCACTTTAAAATTACCGTTGTTATAGCCGATTACCCCGATGACATCGCCTGCGAATGTATCGCCCGTGCTTACTTCCTGACCAGGATTACCGTAAGCAATAATGAGGCGCTGCGGATTGAAGTTGCCTTGCTCCTTCAGCACCAGCCCTCCAGCCGGCGTAATTACGTCCGGCTCATCATTCTCAACGCGAGTGGCAATATTGTATGTCCCACTGCTTGTCCAGTATGGGCTGATGATCGTCGGTTCGGCGAGTCTGATTCGCATCCCTTCCAATGATTCATAGAAGTCAATCGCATCTTCATCCGGATCGAAGCTCTGCAATCCGTCATTATCAATAATCGATGCAGGGATCGGACGCCCGCCTTTGCCTAAGGTAACCGCCTCCGGCAGCGGCTGATTCTCCTTGATCGTCTGGTAAGACTGAAGCTCGATCTGGGTTGTCGTCAAATTGCTGGAGCTTCCTTCGTTATATTCAGCAACTTTGCCGCTAACGGATACCAGATCGCCTACTTTAGGCCGATTTATGCTTGTAGTGTATACAAAAATGGCATCCGAGGTGTTCGGATTGGAATCCGGTGCGGCATCTTGAATATAGAAACCTTTGATATTTCCGTTAGAGAAGGTATATCCATATTGCGTAACGATTCCCTCGACGTTTTTGACCGTCTGTCCATTATATGGCGAGGAATGGTCCTCTCCCTGAATATTCGCGATGCGCGGCTGCTCTGTCGCCACATAGGCGAATTCGAACACTTTACTTACACTCCCGCCGGACTCAACGATCGCCTTGATGGTCATATCATGGTCGACTTGAATCGGCGTGCTGTAAGGCAGGCTTGCCGTTGTTGGCTCACTTCCATCGACGGTATAATAAATATTTGCATTCGGGGTCGGACTGGATAGTGCAACCGTACTCCCGGTAATAATTAGACCTGCCCCCGGACTTGCAATGACAGAGAACATATCTTCAATCAGGGCCGCATCATTCAGCGGGATCAGCTCATATATACTGCCATACTGCTTCACCACGCCCGTTATACGACTAAAGGTCTTACCCGCCTTCAGCTTGGAGAGGCCGGAATAGATTGTAAATTCGGCTCCGCCTTGTACAGCCGTGTACTCGTTCGGTCGATTCTCGGACTTAATAGAGATATCCTCCAGGTAGACGAGCCTGGCTTCATAGGCTTCCCCTTGGTTGGCAGAGAGATCTGCTCCTTGGATTTGAATAGCTTGCGGCGATCCGATATCTTTGTCGGTTACTTGATACGGCAGCAGAGGATGCGGTTTAAGCTCCTGAAGATTGTTATAAATCTCCATAACCCCGGCCACACTGATCCGATCTCCGACACCCGCGGTTTGCGGATAATCGTAGAGTACAATGCCAGCCGTATCATCCTGCATATAAATCTCATTACCTTCGATATGCGTGATGATACCTGATGTCCAGACATGCTCGCCCTTTGCCTTGAGGCGCGCTTCAGCAACAGATGTCTCCGTTAGAATATCGTATTCGTAGGAGGCGATTGGGCCATCTGCAACTCCATCCATGGCCGCATAAGCCTCTATGCGCATCGGCTTATCAAGCACAATGGGGCCATTTACAGGCTGGAATCCTGTTCCGTTTCCGCCTGACCGATAAATATCGGCATAGACCGAGGCCGTGACTGAAGGAGGGCTTAACGTAATTTCCGTCCCTTGCGGCCAAGCATTAGCCTCTGGATTCGCCGTTACACGTCCCAGCCCGCTGTTCGGATCTACTGGCGTGCGAGGAGATGAACTGTTGCGCGGATCGGGTGTATCGATTCGAAAATCACTGTCGTTATGATCCGTATCCAGACCGCGATCATCTGATTGACCATTGGTTAATTGTTTGCGAATCGCAGCCGTTGAATTTGATAACGCTTGCGTAGGTTTGCCCTCTGATAATGAGGCATTGCCATACCCGATTAGATCAATGCGATCACCGTTGGCATCTACCAGATCAACTTTACCATTTGTACCGCTTAAATCTATTTGCCCTTGAATATCAGGCGTTGGCAGAGCTAGTGCACCACCAGCCCCCTTCTTCTCCTGAATCAATAAATAGGAATAAGGTTCGATAATACCGTTCAAGGAAGTTATATTATTACTATCACTAAAATTACCTGTTGCACTGGCATAACGAACTTTCCAGCCTGTAAGATCGACTGCTTGACTTGTAGGGTTAAACAATTCGATGAAGTCGTTGCTATACTCAGCTCCACTATTCCCGCCGCCCCCATAAACCTGGCTGACTACAATTTGATCATTTTGCGGTGAAGCTTGTACCCTTTGCTCAGAACCAAAAGGAACGATCGTACTCAGGAACATAACAACAGCCAACGCTAAGCTCATCTGCTTACAGAAGCTTTTAAATCGCAAGCCCATTCTCATGATTCACTCCTCTATCAAAATTTTATAGACTCACTTTCAATATATGCCAGCATTGTTATAGCAGAAGTAACTGATAGTATGTTTTGTGTAAAAAGACCGCCAGATTGACCGCGCAATCGTATCATTGCAATGTTATTGTCGTTATATAAATTGTCCCCCTTTCAAAGTGAGTTGTGGTCGTTCAAAAGGGTCCGCCACTGAGATCGATCTAGGACGTTTGAATAACGATAGCAAGATCCGTGAACCTTGGTACTCGTCCTCTCCTTTTTGAACAACCTTATAGCGTAAAAAGACCCTCTTACCGGGTTCTTGCCTTCTAGAGACTGAACTAGTGTAAGAGGGTCTTCATGCTATTGTATGATCGTCTTGGATGTCTAAAATGCTACTATCCACATTCCTATGCCGATTTTACCGTTTTCCGGAATCAAAAGGCTCTCCGACGGCTTTCGGTGCATTGGACGATTTCGAGAAAATAACCAGGGCGATCAGGGTCACCACATACGGGAAAATCTTCAGAATCACCGGCGGGAATACCGCCAGCGACGGAATAACCTGCGATACGTTAGCAATAGTGCTAGCAAATCCAAAGAAGAACGTTGCCAGCAAGATGCCCAGCGGCCTCCATTGGCCGAAGATAAGCGAAGCCAAGGCAAGGAAGCCGAGTCCTGCCACATTTCCGGTAAATTCACCGGAATAGGTTAACAGAATGATCGCGCCGCCCAGACCGGCAAATGCCCCGGAGACCATAACACCGATATAACGCATTGATCTCACGTGGATCCCAGCTGCTTCGGCAGCATGCGGATGCTCACCGCAGGAACGAAGACGGAGGCCAAAAGGCGTCTTGTACAACAGAAATGCACTAAGCAACAGGATGATTATGATAAACAGGGTCGAAGCATACATTTTGGTAAAGAATAAGTCCCCGATGATCGGAATCTTCGATAACCCAGGGAAATTAAAGGGCATAAATCCTTGTTTGATTCGAATATTCCCGCTACCGGTAATATTGCGCGCCAGGAAGATGGTCAAAGCACCGGCAATCATATTGATCGCCGTGCCGCTAATGATCTGGTTGGCGCTCAGATTGATGCTCGCGAAGGCGTGCAACATGGAGAACAATGCGCTAACCACAGCAGCAGCCAGCAGTCCTACCCACAGAACCCACCATGAGCCCAAATAATATTCCTGCAGCTTCGATACGACAAAAGCGCCTGTAAAGGAGCCGACAATCATCAATCCGTCGAGACCGATATTCACGACCCCGCTTCGCTCACTAAACAGTGCGCCCAAGGCGGTAATCAAAAGCGGGATGGTGAACACGATAGCATACGGAAAAATCTGTTCAAGCGTTGTCCACATGGTCTTGTTCCCCCTGCTTTTTATTTGCTGCACGACGCACCTTCAGCTTGTGAAGCAATCGTTCGATAAGAATGCTTGTCGCGGCGAAATAGATAATGATGGCGATGATGGTATCTGCTATCTCTGGCGGGATTTCGGTCATGGCATTCATGAAACCTCTACCCGAATATAACAGGCCGAAGAACAGGGCTGACATTAATACGCCCAATGGTGTATTGCTGCCAAGCAGAGCAACGGCAATGCCATCAAAGCCTTGGGTCGGCAAAATACCGATCTGGATGCTGGAGGCATTCCCTGTGTATTGGGCCACCCCTGCCAGGCCGGCGATACCGCCGGAAATGAACATGGATAGTACAATGCTCCGTTTAACGGCAATACCTGCGTATTCAGCTGCGTGACGGTTGAATCCGACCGCCTTCAGCTCATAACCAAGCGTCGTCTTGTTAATCAGGAATGCAACCAACAGTACGGTGATTACCGCGATAAAAAAGCCCAAATTGATGTAGGAGCCTTGGAATAAGTCACTGAGCCACTGCTGATGCAGCATCGCTTCCGGCGGAAGCTGGCGCGATTCTGTCTCCAGGCTAGTCCCTTTGAAATAAGCCGGAATAACATAATATACCGTCCAATAAGCGGTCCAGTTCATCATGATCGTGGATACAACTTCATGCACATTATATCTGGCCTTCAAGAAGCCCGGGATCACAGCCCACAGAGCACCGCCGATAAATCCGATAATTACCATTAACGGCAGGAGAATCAGGCTAGGCAGATTCAGCGAGAGACCTATAGCTGTTGCAGCGAAGCCGCCGATAAGCATCTGTCCAGCCGCTCCGATATTAAACAATCCGGTACGGAATGCAAACGCAACCGAAAGTCCGGTCAGAATAAGCGGAGTTGCTGTAGCCAGCGTATTTCCGATTCTTTCCGGGTTTTTCAGTCCGCCCTGGATGAGATACATATATCCTTCTACCGGATTATGACCGGTCAGCACCATAAGCAATGCCCCTGCGATAAGTCCGAATACAACGGCAAGCAACGATTTAACGCTGTTATTCATGCGGTGCCCTCCTCCTTATGATACCCGGCCATCATCAGCCCGAGTTCTCTTTCGTTCGTTTCGGAGGCATTGACGATCCCTACCAGTTCGCCATTATTAATAACTGCAATACGATCTGCCAAATTCATTACTTCGTCCAGCTCCAACGAGACGAGCAGAACGGCTTTGCCTTTGTCTCGCTGCTCTACAAGACGTTTGTGAATATATTCGATTGAGCCCACATCAAGCCCCCGGGTCGGTTGAACCGCAATCAGAAGATCAGGATCGCGTTCTATCTCGCGACCGATAATCGCCTTCTGCTGGTTGCCGCCGGACATCGAGCGAACGATTGAACTTCCGCCAGTTCCTGACCGCACATCAAAGCTTTGAATAATATGCTCCGCATGCTTGCTGATCGCCGCCGGCTGAAGCAGCCCTGACTTGGAGTATGGCTGCCGATTATACACTTCAAGAATTAGATTCTCCTCAAGGGTGTAATCCAGCACCAGTCCCCGTTTCTGACGGTCCTCGGGAATATGTCCAATCCCGCTGTCATTACGCTGGCGAATAGACAAATCATTAAGTGCCTGCCCGTTCAAGGTTACAGTACCGCTCTCTATCGAACGCAGCCCCGTAATGGCTTCGATCAGCTCGGACTGCCCGTTGCCGTCTACCCCGGCGATCCCTAGTATCTCGCCAGCTTGCAGACTAAGACTGAAGGATTTAAGCGCTTCGACCTTCTTGCTGTTCTTCACTGTGAGCGACTGGACTTCAAGCACGGTTCTGCCCGGCTTGCTCTCCTCCTTGTCTACCTTGAAGGAGACGCTGCGGCCTACCATCATTTCAGCCATTTCTTCACGGCTTGTGTCGGCAACATTCACAGTTCCGATCGTCTTGCCGCGGCGAATAACGGTACATCGGTCTGCTACTGCTTTGATCTCCTTCAGCTTGTGGGTAATCAAAATAATAGACTTGCCTTCTTTAACCAGATTTCTCATGATATCCTGCAGATCCGTGATCTCCTGTGGGGTCAACACAGCGGTTGGCTCATCAAAGATGAGTACTTCCGCATCGCGGTATAACATCTTAAGAATCTCAACCCTCTGCTGCATGCCCACCGAAATATCCTCGATTTTGGCATAGGGGTCTACATTGAGGCCGTATTTCTTGGACAGTTCCTCAACCCGCTTGGCAGCGGTTCTCACGTCCAGGCCGAAGAAAAATTTGCGAGTCTCACTGCCCAGAATAATATTCTCGGTAACGGTAAACGGTTCAACCAGCTTGAAATGCTGGTGCACCATCCCGATGCCAAGCTTGTTAGCCACATTCGGATTCGAAATCCGCACTTCCTGGCCTTTCACCTTAATGATTCCGCGGTCAGGCTGGTACATGCCAAACAGGATGCTCATCAACGTTGATTTGCCTGCCCCGTTCTCCCCCAGCAGGGCATGAATCTCGCCCTTCTCCAGTCTGATCGTAATGTCATCATTGGCTACGATACCCGGAAATTCCTTGCGGATGCCCACCATCTCGACAACATAGTCCATGGTTTAGGTATCTCTCCTTCTTCAATAGTAAGTTTTGTGTGGTTTGGAAGTTAACCAGAAAAACGCCAATCGACGCACCTCAACGAGAAAGACCTCGGCAAATGGTCAATTTGCTTGCGATATCAGGATGTATAGCTCCTGCTGCTCATGCTCTTCGTTACCTTAAAAAAAGACGGAGGAGACTCCGTCTTTTTTATTAAACTCGATGTCGCTTGCTACTATGATTACGTCGATTCATATAGATCCGTATTAGGGATTACTTGATCAGGTCGCCTTGCTCACCAGCTACAGTAATTTCTCCGGATTTAATCTTGTCAAACACTTCGCCTACTTGTTTAATAATGTCATCGCTAAGGTTAGGGTTCTCATCCGGAAGACCTACGCCATCGCTTTTTGCATCCAGTGTAAGTGTTTGTCCGCCTGGGAATTTGCCGTCCAATTCCGCTTTGATCATATCGTAAGCGGCTTGGTCAACTCTCTTGATTGCGGAAGTCAGAATAACCGACTTATCTCCTTCATACACGCCGTCTTGGTATTGGTCGGAGTCAACGCCAACGACCCATACATCGGCCCCGTTCTTAACGCGAGTCTTCGCTTCGTTGATCGCACCTACGCCTACGCCGCCTGCAGCTGCAAAAATAACGTTAACGCCGCGGTCATACATTTGTGCAGCCAACTGGCTGCCTGCCGCAGAATCATCAAAAGAACCTTGGTATACTACGTTCTCTTTGTTAATTACAAGATTCGTTCCGAGGTTCTCATTTGCATATTTAACACCTTGTTGGAAGCCCCAGTTGAACTTCTGTACAGGAGGAATTTCCATGCCGCCGATGAATCCGGCTTGCCCGTCCTTCACGTGCAGGGCCGCCGCTATACCAGCCAAAAATCCTGCTTCATGCTCTGCGAAGAAGATGGAGACGGTATTTTCTTTTACAACCGGCTGAGCATCTGGCTCCCCTGAGTTTGGTGCTCCGTCAATCAGGACGAATTTAGCATCGGTATATTTGTCTTGAGCTTTAAAAATAGCGGTTTCAAATTTGAAGCCTGGCGTTACGATGAATTTGTAGCCAGCGTCGAACAGATTACCTACCTCTTTTGTGTAATCCGCTTCCGTTGTTCCGGCTGGTTTCAAGTATTTGTAATCCATCTTGAAATCCTTGTTCGCCTTTACAATACCTTCATAGGTACCTTGGTTAAAAGACTTGTCATCGATAGTGCCTGAGTCCGTAACCATCCCAACCTTGAAGTTCGCTTTAGGCGCGTTTCCTCCATCGTTGCCGCTGGATTCCGATGCCGATTTATCTCCGCATCCTGCCAACATGGCGACCGATAACACCACACTTAATAAAGCTATGACCCCTTTTTTCATTAAGGACAACCCTCCTATAAATGTATGCACAAATGAAATGCTAGATTCGTGCTACCTACAATATATTAATAAATTTTACACATTTCAACATGATTTCTTTGGATTATATTAAACTACCTCAGCACCGCGGTAAATCAATCAAGCTGTTAAAAATGCAATATGTAGAAATTATGTAAAAATACCATTGAACGGATGCTCACGTATTTTTGCAGTTAAAATTGCTAATTCCTTTAACAGGCTTGGGATTAGCGGTTGCTTAAGGTAAAATAAAAATAATAGCACGAATTCAAAAATTCAAATTTTTTAATTTTCTTTGTGAAGGGAGAAATGTGAACAAATTATGAAAATTATTTTTATAGAACCTACTCCTAGCCCCAACTCTATGAAGCTGCATCTGGACGAAAGCCTGGAGCCGGGAATTCGCAGAACATACACCTTGGACAATGAACGCTCCGCTCCGGCCTGGATCAGACAGATGCTGAACATCCCGGGGGTAAAAAGCGTCTTCCACACCGCGGATTTCGTAGCATTGGATCGTAAGGGTGGAGCAGACTGGGCTGCTATTCTGGCCGCCGTCCAGGAACAATTCGGCCAGGACCATGTGGAATCCGCCTGGAATCCGGAGGATGGAGAAGCCCATGGCTTCGGCGAAGCGCAAGTATTCGTACAGTTCTTCCGCGGTATCCCGATGCAGATCCGTGTTAAATCCGGCAATCAGGAGGAGCGCATTGGTCTGTCCTCCCGTTTTGTTGATGCCGTCACTGAGGTCGCCAGCGCCACGTTAATTAAGGAGCGTAAACTTGTTGACTACGGTGTGCGTTATGGTGAGCTGGCGGATATCGCCCGCGAAGTAGAACAGGAGCTTGAAGCTGCTTATCCGGCTGAACGGCTGCAGGAAATCGTAAGCCAGGCGATTGCCCATGGCCATAACCAGGCCGAATTCGTCGAGCATCGCCGCGTGCTCAGCTTAGCTGACGTTGAGCAACAGATGCAAGATAGCGACTGGCATGTGCGATATGCCGGGCTTGAAGCGCTGCAGCAGCCTGGACCAGAGGCGATGCCTCTGCTTATTGAGGCGCTGCGTGACAAACAGATGCAGATCCGTCGTCTGGTTGTCGTCTACCTTGGCGACATCCGTACGCCAGAAGCAATGGAGCTTCTCTATGAGGCGCTGCGTGACGCTTCCGCAGCCGTTCGCCGCACCGCTGGCGATACGTTGTCCGATATCGGCGACCCGGCTGCGACGGGACCGATGATCGAGGCGCTGCAGGACAAGAGCAAGCTGGTTCGCTGGCGCGCGGCGCGCTTCCTCTACGAGGCGGGCACCGACGATGCGCTTGAAGCATTGCGTGCCGCAGCGGACGATGCGGAATTCGAGGTTAGCCTGCAAGCCAGAATGGCCGTAGAGCGAATCGAATCCGGAGAACAGGCCGCGGGTACCGTCTGGCAGCAAATGGCGCAGCGCGAAAGATAACGGCAGTTAATTTTTAGTGGTTGCCCTACCAGATGGCATAGGCTATACTTGCTAATGTTGTAAGGTAACTGAATATTTGAGCCTCATCATTGCGGGTGAGGTAGAGGTCGCAACTGTGAAGAGTATACCGGAGGAGGCGTATGAAGCCGCCTATGAATCCGGAGGAAAGGCACCGTTGCCGAAGCGTTCAATCAGCTTCAATCCGATTGAGCCGCTGGGGCTGTCGTCGAAAGAGACAGAACTGTCACAATTTCTTTATGCCATATGGGGAATTGTGTTGAGCTATCTTCATGAAGGAATGGTGCGGAGATTTCGTGTATATATTACATGTCCATAACAGGACCGCGGATATTCTTCCGTGGTCCTTTTTTATTTTTCCAACAGCTGCGGCCTCTGAGAGTGGGTACAAAATTCTTTGCACCCGAATGTAATTCAATCTTTTATGGAACATTCATCTTAAGGAGTGCTGTTCAATGAGCAAACAACCTAGCAAGTCGAATTCGTCGTCTCTTAAACCGGGACTCAAAGCGAGACATATGACGATGATCGCCCTCGGCGGTTCGATCGGAACGGGCCTGTTCCTCGCCAGCGGCGGAGCCATTGCCTCCGCAGGTCCGGGCGGTGCCCTGCTGGCTTATGCCGCGGTCGGCATCATGGTCTACTTCCTCATGACCAGTCTGGGAGAACTGGCCACTTATATACCGGACTCCGGGTCCTTCGAGACCTATGCCTCCCGCTTCGTTGACCCTTCCCTGGGCTTCGCCATGGGCTGGAACTTCTGGTACAACTGGGCCATCACGATTGCAGCCGAGCTATCAGCTGCCACGCTTATTATGAAATACTGGTTCCCGAACAGCTCCTCGTTTGTCTGGAGCTTCCTGTTCCTGGCTCTGATCTTCGGGCTGAACGTATTGTCTGTTAAAGGCTATGGAGAATCTGAGTATTGGTTCGCTATTATTAAGATTGTGGTTGTTATCGTGTTCCTGATCGTCGGCGTTGCCATGATCTTGGGCATATTAGGCGGCGAAGCTGTCGGCTTCAAGAACTTCACGATCGGGGATGCGCCGTTTCACGGCGGGTTCTTCACCTTCCTTGGCGTATTTATGGCCGCCGGCTTCTCCTTCCAGGGCACCGAGATGATCGGGGTTGCTGCCGGAGAAAGCAATAACCCGCGGGAGCATGTCCCACGGGCGATCCGACAAGTATTCTGGCGTATCCTGCTGTTCTATATTTTCGCGATCCTAGTGATCGGACTGCTAATTCCATACACGAATCCAAACCTGCTCAAGAGCGGAATCGATAGTATCGGCGTCAGTCCGTTCACCCTCGTATTTGAGCGAGCGGGTCTGGCCTTCGCTGCTTCAGCAATGAATGCGGTCATCTTAACTTCGGTGCTCTCCGCTGGCAACTCGGGAATGTACGCCTCTTCACGCGTTCTTTACTCCCTGGCCAAACGCGGCAAGGCCCCTCGGTCCCTGGGCAGGCTGAACCGTCACGGCATCCCGATGAATGCTCTGCTGCTGACGACAGCGGTTGGCATGATCGCCTTCTTGGCTTCGCTGTTTGGCGATGGCGTCGTCTATACCTGGCTGCTGAACGCATCCGGAATGTGCGGCTTCATCACTTGGCTTGGCATCGCCATCAGTCATTATCGGTTCCGCCGTGCCTTTATGGCTCAAGGCCATGATTTGAATGAACTGCCGTATAGAGCCAAATGGTTCCCATTCGGTCCTATCTTTGCGTTCCTTCTGTGTATGATCGTTATTATCGGACAGAGCATGTCCCTGATTACGGAGCATGGCTTCGATTGGCAAGGCTTAATCGCCGCCTATATTACGATCCCGGTCTTCCTGATCGTCTGGCTCGGGTATAAATGGAAACATCATATTAAGCTTGTCCCTCTCAAGGAATGTGATCTCTCCTCCCCTACTCGCGGCAAGCAATAGGCGGTCTATTCCCAATGAATCTCCACCTGGAGATCATCGGTTCCGTAGAGCGGAGACGATAGATAGCTAATATTATCGATCGACAGATCATATAAACTAACCAGATCCTGAAGCAATTGTCTCTCAGAGCCGCCATAACGTACCGTAATGGTCGTTCTCCCGGTTTTGAGACTTTGCTTCACTTTTTTTTGCATGGCGGCTGAATCGGTTATCGCGGCGTTCGGGTAATACAGGTTATAGCCAAGCTGCTCCTCAAGCGCATGATACATATCCCTCTTGTCCTCGCTCAGTACAGCTAAAGAACGCAGGCTGTCACGGTACAGCGTAGACGCTGCAGGATAAAGTTTGGTCCACTGGTGGTCCTGCCTCATTTGTTCATCGGTAAGCAAATAATAGTTGTACCTGACCCGCTCCGGATTATCCGGCGAAGGATCATCCCAGGTCGTATCCAGGTGATACCACAAGTTGCCCAGACTAACGAGGTTCCACGCATGAAGCTGCCCCCCCGCAGTACCTTCTACGATCAGATTGTTGAATCCAGCCTCTTTTAATAATTGGTAGGTCAGCAGTGAATACCCCTGACATACCGCCTTACCTGTAAGCAGACCTTCGTAGGCCGTATATTTCTGCAAATCGCGGTCATATTTAAGATGCAGCACGACATAATCGTGGATCGCCTTAACCTTCTGGTGGACATTCATCTCGGGGGTTAGAATCTCCCGCAAAATCTCCTGTACGCGCCGCTTAACATAAGCGGATTGTTCCGCTGTCTCTCGGTAGCTTACTTGCAAATTTATTTTTGCGTAGCCGGATGTTCCTTTCCAGGAATATGTGTACCGGTCCACAATATATTTAGTGTATGGGTCGCTGTCCAGCGCCTCATTGATCGCCTGTTTGAGCAATTGCTCCAGTTCCTTGGTCGGCCCTTTGTACTTTAAGGTGATAGAGGCTTCTCTTGCTCCTAATCCTTCAGCAAGCTTCAACTGCAAGTCCGTAGACGATGTAACATAGACCGAATCCGACGCAGCGTGCACATGGGGAACTCCCCAATGGGGCGGAATCACTCCCAGCATCACTGCACCCAACAATCCTGCCGCCAGCCAGCGTCTAACCATGCTTCGTCTCATGCCTCTTCATGCCCCCTTCACAAAAAGTTTATGACACAAGTGTTGGCCAACCCCTATGTAAGCCCATTGTAACATAGCCTGTACTGCAAAGGTTTTCTAGTTTTGTCGAGCAATAACGAATGAATTAAAAGAGGAACATGGCAATAATTTCAATAATATGACATGAATTTCACGGATTTTTCTACCTCATCTACCTGAAGTTTTGATATAATAAAAAAGCTTATAACTGTGATATATATCACTGCAAATCATACGCGTAGTAGAATGGGGAGACACTCTAACTATGACCATCGTGGACCTTTCGGATATATCCGTCGAAATGTTCGTCACCGTCATGCTCTTTCTGCTTTTCATTGCTCCACTTGTCAGTCTCGGCATATTACGTCTGTTTCAGGGCAAGAAAAAGGTCGGACTTAGTCTGATCGGTGGCGGAGTTGTTGTCTATTTAGTATTTCAGCTCATCATGATATTGCTTAATTGATACCCATATAGAGGATGTCAGTTCATAACTATGCTGAACGGCATCTTCTTTGATTTCAGGATATACGTAATAAAAGAGGGTTCTGCTCAGAAAATAGCAAAATTTGTGTGAAAACACAATTATATAAATGGGCTCGATTTTTGTGTATGAAAAAGAGGACGGATCAATAACGATCCGTCCTCTCTATTTTCACCGCTTCATGACCGGATCATCCCCGTTACTTCGCGGCAAGCTCTTTCTGTTCATGCTCCAGAGCTTCGATATACTTCTCGCAATCGAGCGCTGCCATACAGCCGCTGCCAGCTGCGGTAATCGCTTGACGATAACGCGTATCCTGAACATCGCCACAGGCGAACACGCCGGGCACATTTGTCTCCGAGGTGCCTGGTTTGACGATGATATATCCGTTCACATCGGTATCGATCTGACCGCCTAAGAAGCCGGTATTCGGCGTATGTCCAATTGCAACGAACACGCCGGTCGCGTTGATGACTTCTTCCTCCCCGGTGGCATTGTTGCGAACCTTCAGCCCGGTTACGCCCATATCATTCGTAAGAACTTCAAGCGGTGTACGATCCAGTGCCCATTCCACTTTCTCATTAGACCGAACGCGATCCTGCATAATTTTCGAGGCGCGCAGTTCGTCGCGGCGATGAACGACCGTTACTTTGGAGGCAAAGCGGGTGAGGAAGCCAGCCTCTTCAAGCGCGGAGTCCCCGCCACCGATAACGATAATCTCTCTGTTGCGGAAGAAGAATCCGTCGCAGGTAGCGCAGGTGCTGACGCCGCGGCCCACATTATCCTGTTCGCCCGGAATTCCGAGATATTTTGCCGATGCGCCTGTGGACAGCACCAATGTCTCGGCCTCCAATTCACCCAATCCATCGACATCCAGCTTGAATGGACGGCGGCTCATATCAACGCTGTTCACCCAGCCTGTGCGGAATTCTGCACCGAAGCGCTCCGCTTGCTTACGCATATTATCCATCAATTCCGGCCCCATAATTCCATCCGGAAATCCCGGGAAGTTCTCAACATCCGTTGTTGTCGTCAATTGACCACCAGGTTGCGGTCCCTCTATAACCAATGGCTTCATATTGGCTCTTGCTAAATAAATCGCTGCCGTCAGTCCTGCAGGACCTGTACCGATTATAATCGTCTTATACATAAATAATTCCTCCTTAAACGCAAGATACACACAACTCATCAAAACTACTATATATTCATCATTATCTTATTAAAGGTTAGGGAAAGTCAATGTTCGTAACAGCCAGGTTCAGTGAAGTTCAAATGAAGAAATGATGAATGGCGTTCATTTCCTGTGTCCTCCCTCCTGTTATCGCAGCAGACGCAACCCATTCAGAATAACCAGAATCGTACTTCCCTCATGACCCACGACGCCAAGTGGAAGAGCGATACCTTGCACAAAATTGCTCACGACCAAGGTAAGAATCACACAGGCCGCAAACACCAGATTTTGTCTGACAATCCGCTTGGTGCGGCGTGCCAGGGAGAACGTATCGGCAATGCGCTCAAGATTATCATTCATCAGCACAACGTCTGCGATTTCCAGCGCTGCGCCGCTGCCTCCTCCCCCCATCGCGATCCCGACTGTAGCTGCAGCCAGCGCAGGGGCATCGTTGACTCCATCGCCAACCATAACGACATGGCCATATTTTTTTCTAAGCTCGGAGACATGAGATACCTTATCTTGAGGCAAAAGATCACCGGAGATATAATCAACGCCGGCTTCATTGGCAATGGCTTGGGCGGTTGCACTCCGGTCCCCGGTTAACATTGCGGTGGCAATACCCAGCTCCCGCAGCTTGCGGATTGTCTCCTTCGCCTGCGGACGGATATTATCGCGCAAGGCAATCAGTGCAATATATTCCCCGTCGCATTGAACCATCGATACCGTATTCCCCGTTTCCGTTAAAGCTTGCATCTGATAACGAAGCTCAGCTGGCAACCCCTCCGCATCCGCTTCGGCCTTGCCGATCCTCCATTTATGGCCTTCAACCAGAGCCTCGATCCCCCAGCCGGGCAAGTCCTGAAGCTCGTCTGCAGCTCTAAGCGCAACCCCCTCATCCATGGCCTTGCGTACGATAGCACGGGCAAGCGGATGCTGGGACAGACTCTCTGCCGCCGCACATGCCGCCAGCACGGTCAAGCGGTCATAGCCCTCCAAGACGACCAGGTCCGTGACCTCTGGCGAGCCTGAGGTTAATGTTCCTGTCTTATCAAAAGCAACGACCTTCGCTTCGCTAAGCAAATCCATATGCGCGGCCCCCTTGAACAGAACGCCCTTCCTGGCGCTCTTGGACATCGCCGATAATGTGGCGGGCATCACAGAAGCGACGACCGCACATGGGGAAGCGACAACAAGGAATACCATCGCCTTATAGAAGGCCTGGGACCAGGTCCACCCCAATATCATTGGAGTGAACACAATCAGCAATATCGTAATAGCTACAACCGATTTGGCGTATATCCCTTCCAGCTTCTTGATAAAGCGCTGGGAAGCGGGAGTTTCATGCTGGGCCTGCTCCACCATCGCAATAATCTTCGAGAATAAAGTGCCTTCTGCCGGGCTAGTCACTTCAACATACAATGCGCCCTGACCGTTTAGAGTACCCGCATACACCTCATCGCCCATCCCCTTATCCACTGGAATCGATTCTCCTGTGATCGTTGATTGGTTCACGGAGGAGCCGCCGCTCTGTACGACCCCATCCGCAGGAATTACCTCCCCCGGCTTCACTAGCAACAGATCACCCACAACCAGTTCCCCAACCGCTACTATGGAGATGCCATCTCCATCCACCTTTAGCGCGGTCTCCGGTCTTAAGGCGATCAAGGCCGAGATATCCTTCATGCTCCGCTCGCTTGCGAATGACTCTAATGCACCGCTAAGCGCAAAGATGAAGATGAGCATCGCCCCTTCGTTCCAATAGCCGATGGAAGCCGCTCCAAGCGCAGCCGCGATCATCAGCAGATTCACATCAAGGTCGCGCTCCTTAACAAGCGTCTCTATTCCCTCCCGCGCCTTAATATAGCCTCCAACGGCATAAGCAGCAATGTACAGAATGATCGACAGCACATGTGACCAGTTTCCAATTCCCCAGGCCAGCAACATCAGCGCCCCGCTGCTGATGGCAAACACCATTTCCTTGTGTTTAAGCAGATGTATCAAATTCATGCGCGGCTTTTGGTGCGGGGTCGGCTGATTAGCAGAACTAACCGCAGAGTTAGATTTTTGTATGGCTTGCATGTTTTTCTCCTCCTTAAATCAAAAGCTAATTGAGAATGAATACTATTGTTAATGCCCTTAAAATGGCACATGCTGCTCCGGGAAGATCCCGGAGCAGCATGTAATTGAGAATGATAATCATTTTTGCAGTTGTACAATTATTTTTCCTTGACGAAACTTTTCTTTAATTTTAAACCATTATTAAACATTTGTAAATACGGGTTGAAATATTTTCCATGGCACTTTGCGTTGTTTCTGTGAAGTATGGATACGTTTGGTACGATGAAACCTGTACCCGACGCAAAAAAACCGGCCCATAAAAGGCCGGTTTTCCATACGCTATACATAAAAGCATGCCTTAATCAAATCCCGGGTATAGGTGTTTTGCGAGTTGCTGAGAACCCGCTCAACAGTCCCCTCCTCAACGATTGTCCCCGCCTTCATCACGGCCATCCGGTCGGCAAAGCCGCTTATACTCTCCAACCGATGCGTAATATACAGTATCGCCATCTGGTGTTCATCTTTCAGAGACCGGAGCAGATTGAGTATTTCCTCTTCGGTAGAAGGATCGAGCGCGGAGGTAATCTCATCGGCAATAAGCAAACTTGGCGCCATCATTAAGGCCCTGGCAATCGCAATCCGCTGTTTCTGACCGCCGGAGCATTCAGAAGGGCTTTTCTCCATCAGAGAAAGTGGAAGCTTAACCCGTTCCAATAGTTCCGCAGCCATTATTCCTGCCTCTGCACGCGAGACTTGCTGAAGTACGAGCGGTTCACTGACGATATCTTTAACCTTCCAATAAGGATTTAACGAGCGATCGGGGTTTTGGAAGATCATCTGTACTTTCCAAGGGGACATCCTTTTCCTCGTCCTGCTCCGCCCCTTCCCCCAATTAAGACAAGCTTCCTCCTGCCAGACAATCGAACCGCTAGTGGGCTGGTGCAGGCCGATCACGATTTCAGCCAATGTTGATTTCCCCGACCCACTCTCTCCGACCAGAGCAAAAATCTCATTCTTTTGCAATGTCAGTGAGACATTTTGCACTGCTGTCTGGGCTTGATCCCCTCGACCAAACTCTTTGCTGATCTGCACAATATTCAGCATCTCACCACTCCTCTACCCATACAGTCCGCTCCTGCCCGGATGGTTTGCCGGATTGTCCATACCGCTCCGTATATTGAAGCTTCTCCCTTTCATCCGCAATCCGCCCCTCTCGCAGCAGTATAATCTCATCCGCCATATGAAGAGCTGCGGAGATATCATGCGTAATGAACAATAGGGTCATCTGGTGTTCCCGTACTTTCCGGGACAACAGTTCCAGCACTTCACGCTTCGTAATCGGATCAAGCGCCCCTGTGGGTTCATCGGCGATTAACACCTTCGGGTGATTCACCAGAGCGAGCGCGATCAATGCGCGGCTTAGCATACCGCCGCTCAATTCATGCGGATATTGCTTCAGGACCTGCTCATCCAGATGAACTTCACGCAGAACGCTGGCCGCTGCGCATCGTTTTTCTTCCATCGTCTTGTGAAGCAGCATCGTTTCGTAAAACTGAGCACCTATGGTTAATAGCGGATCGAAGCTGGATCTCGGGTCTTGAAATATAAAAGCGGCATCCAGCCAACGCTGCAAGGCTGTCCCTTGTTCCTGATACACAGGTTTGCCGGCAATGGCAATTTCTCCTGTTACAGCTTCCGGGGGCATTAACCCATATAAGGTGCGGGCCAATGTGGTTTTTCCTGATCCGGATTCGCCGATCAAAGCCGTGACTTCCCCTGACGCCACCTCAAAGGAGAGCGAATGAATCACGGTACGCTTGCCATAACAGACGCTCAAATTCTGAACATCAATAGCCGCAGTCCTTTCAACCTCGCCGTCAGTTTCCACGCTTGCCAACACGATGCTCTTTTTCTTGCGCAACGATACTTCAGCTGCCCCAGACTTAACTTGGCCAGATTCCCCAAGCAAGGCCAGCGCAATCGTCACGACTAAAATTGCCAGTGCCGGAGGGAGCACCGTCCACTGCCATGAAGCCGTCATGAATGTCTCGCTTTGTGAAAAAGCATGCTGCAGCATCTTCCCCCATGAGGGAACATTCGGATTGCCGATTCCCAGAAAAGACAAGCTGGCCTCCATCGCCACCGCCGTTTTGAAAGACACGATAAACTTGGTTCGAATAAGCGGCCAGATAAAAGGAAGCAGATGCTTGCGTATTATATACAAGCTTCCTCCTTGATACAGCTGTGCCGCCTTTACGAACTCCCGTTCCTTAAGCGACAGAACTGAAGCTCGTATAAGCTTCATATATCCCGGCCAGGTCAGCAGGCCCAGGGTGAGAATCAACTGCCAGGTTCCTCCGCCCGTAAAGGAAGCCACAATCAGAATCAGCAGCAAGGAAGGAAGCACCATCAGCATATTGGCAGCAGCATTCAAAACGGTATCCATCCGCGAAGAATAACCCGCAATCAGCCCCAAACTGGTACTCAGGAATGTGCTTATCAAAGTGACCATCGCACCGATCAACAAGGTCGTCCGTGCTCCATATACAAATTGGGTAAACAAATCCTGTCCGATGGTATTGGTCCCAAGCCAGTGTGAGGCCGAAGGAGCCATCAATCTCTCCCCATCAATAGAGAAGGGCGAATCATGGGCGATTAACGGACCAAATACCGCAGCCATAATAAACAGGCCTAGACCACATAGGGCCATTTTTTGCGCTAATCTCATGAATGCTCCCCCCTCTGTTCCACACGAATACGAGGATCAAGATATGGGTAGATCAGCTCGGCAAGCATATTCAGTAACAGCACAACCACGGTTAGCATTAAGAACAATCCGTGAAGTAATGGGTAATCCCTCGCTAATATAGCCTCCTGAAGCAGCTTGCCTATGCCCGGATAGGAAAATACCGTCTCAACGAGCACCGACCCGGCAAGCAAACCACCGATGCGGATGGCAATCATGGTCAACAGTGGTAGCGCGCTATTACGAGCAATGTGACGCATCAGCACCGCTCGTCCGCCGATTCCTTTGGCCGCGGCAAACTCGATGAACGGCTCATTACGAATCCGTATGGCTTCATTGCGCATAAGCAGGTACATACTGGCCAGACTGCTTATCGTAAGCGTAATGACCGGCAAGATCATATGCTTGACCAGATCCAATGCGTGATCAAGCCACTGGTCCGATCTTAAGAAGGCCGTCTCCGCCCCGCCTAGAGGAAGCCATTTCAAGTTCACTGCAAACAAAATCAGCAATACCATCCCAATAATAAATTCCGGAATAGCACTAAAACCCAGCATGGATAAAAATAAACCCCGGTCTATTTTCCCAGGATACCGCCACGCCGATATCAACCCGGAGAGCATCCCAATCAAAATCGACAGGATCGTGGCCGCCCCAACAATCGTCAGTGTCCATGGCAAACGGACAAGAATCACGTCAAATACGGGTGCCTTATACGTGATAGACAATCCAAAATCCAGCGTAACCATACCTTTCATATAGGAGAGAAATTGTTCCCCTAATGAATCGTTAAGATGGTAATATTCAAGCATTGCTGCTCTTTGCGCTTCCGAGACGAAAATTGCGCCGTCCTCGGAGCCTCCGGTCAGGAAATCCGCCGGCCCCCCTGGCAGCAGTCGGGGAAGCCAGAAATTAAGCAAAAGGACAAATAAAAGCACTCCCAGGTAGGTATAGAGATGTTTACTTCTTGGCATCGATCAAGAACACCTTATTGTCCCATAGCGGGATTCCATCAGCGATGCCTCCGTACGTGTTCGACCAGCCATTATATACTTTAGGGTTATACATGTAGTAGAACGGTCGATGATACAACACTAAAGTCGGCAATTCATCCGCCAGGATATCCTGCATTTTCCCAACCAGTTCTTTCCGTTTATCTGGATCCAGCTCCTGCATTTGCTCGATGGCCAGCTTTTGGAAATCGCTATTGTTCCAGGTTTTCCCCCGTGCCGCATAGGCATTGCTGGCTTCTCCAAGGAACCACAGCCGCAAATAATCGGGATCTCCACTCAGTCCAATATGCCCGGTAATCGCCATATCGTATTTATTCTCACCCATAGCCGCGGTAAAGGCAGCTGGATCGACCTGCTGAATATTAAGTTGAACTCCAACCTTTTTAAGCATTTCTTGCATAATCAACGCCTCTTGAGAAGTAGAAGATACCATGACATTCAGCTTCAGTGTCTCTCGGATCCCTGCGGCATTTTTAGCATAGCCCAGTTCATCAAGCATCTGATTGGCCTTGTCCGGATTGTATTCATATTGCTTCACAGACGGGTTATACCAAGGCGAGTCAGGTGGAATAATCCCCGCATTTCCCACCATAGGTTCGCCGCCGGTTAGTTTACTGGCCATCTCTGAGCGATCCAGGGCGTAGGTGATCGCTTGACGCAGACGCTTATCGCCCAGCTGCGGATGCTCCAAGTTAAAGGTAATGCGCAGCGCGCTACCTGTTGGCTCACTCTTGATCGACTCGAAGCCTTGCTTCTGCAAATCTTCTACTTCCGGATAACTCATCGTAAGACCGCCGTCGATTTCATCGTTTTGCAAAGCAAGCGCTTTGTTAGCCGCGTTCAAATACTGAATTTCCTTTACTTTCACTTTCCCCTTGAAATAATCCGGATTAGCCTCAAACAAATATTGCCCGGATTTCTCGTCATATTCCTTCAAAGTATAAGGTCCTGTACCTACTAACGCATCCGAAGCACGATATTCAACAGGCTTGTCCACATGCTCCCATACATGTTTTGGAATAATCGGGACAATCCCTACCAGATCGCTCAAGAATGGCGCATACTTATTTTTCAGTTTAAAGACGACGCTGTCCTCTCCCATTTTTGTAACGGATTCGATTTGTTCAATGTCTCCCGTCCAGTTAAACGGATGCGTCTTGTAATAATTGAAGCTGAATACTACATCTTCTGCGGTGAACGATTGTCCATCATGCCATTTCACACCCGACTCCAGCTTGAAGGTATAGGATAATCCGTCTTCGGAAATGCTCCAGGATTTGGCCAGCCACGGAATAATTCCGGATGCATCCTTCCAGGTTAGCGTATCAAACAGAAAAGAGTTGTGAAGAAAACCGCCAGGGCCGGTTGGAGAAAAGGCAAACGGGGACGGATAACCGCTATCGCTCCAGGCGATGCGAACAAGCTCCGTCTGACCCGCCTCGGCTTCCGGCTTGGAAGCCGCTGTCTGAGACGCTGAGTCTCCCTTATTTCCTGAAGGTGACGCAGTACTGTCGTTACTATTACCGCAAGCAGATAATACCAAAGCAAAACATACTATACTTAAGAGGACCGAAGTCTTGATTCGAGATAACATTCTATGATTTCCCCCAAATGATTTCATTAGATTTTCCCTTCCGTCAGCCAGGGCAAAAATCCGCTCAAAAACCGCTCTGTTGCCGGCATGAAATATGATCCATAGTGATACTCCGGATCTAATGTGGTCATGATGAGCGTCCCCGCCGTGCTTTCTTTATCGATATATAGAATAGCCCCGTCATTCTCAACAGCAATTAGCGTCTGAACACCTTGCGGTGGAAAAAACACGCCATGATAATGCCAGGTGGCGTCCTCCAAGCTGATATACCGGAACAGATCATGCTCCGGCTTCGTCACAACAAGCCCGCTCTTCGCGCCCGGCTCCAGCCACCACCAGAAGTTGGTTGGTCTGAACTCCCAGTTATGATTGGGGAACCATTCCTGCGACTGGGCTCCTAAAGCAACAACCGTGCCTCCGCCCTCCACAAATTTTATGATGTATTCCAGAAAACTCGTAACCTGGGGCTGATTGAGCTGCGAAGGAACGATCAACACATCGATTCCCTGCAAAGAGGTTTGCGGCAGTTCGGGCAAATAAATGACTTGATGTATATAACGACTAAACGCAGATGATTTGAACGTGCGGTATTGGTGAGAACTCCCGCTGTACAGCACCGCTATTTTCCTCATATCTCTGAACTCCTTGTTGTCATTTGCTCATACTCTTCATATAGCCATTTAATAAGTTGAGCACCGATCCGGCCGGACGTATTCCTCGAATGCGTATAGCCAAGCAAATTATTGCCGGAATGGACTAGGATCGTTCCCTTCGTACTATGCCGGTCAATATAGGTGATAGGTTCGCCGCCGGGCAAGGTCAGCAGCACTTCCGCATGAGGTGGAATCGGATGATGTCCGCGGGCAAAAAATCCGGATACCCCTTTGTTATAGGTCAGATCATCGGGATTCACCCCTTCAAAAATAGAATGCAGCCCGGTCAGAGTAACGGTATAGTCTCGATGATCCCGGATCGTCTTGGGCACAAATAACGAGCCTCCAGGAAGCCAGGGAAGAAACAAATTCCCGCTGAACACCAATATATTACCTTGATCCAGAAATTCCCCAATTAGCCCGCTATGCTGGTTCATCAGCTCCTGATCCACATAGTTATCGATAACCAGGAACTTGTGAGCGGATAAATCATAGTCCGGCAAACTGTACATATCCAGCACCGAGATCCCCAGGTCCTGCCGAAGCGCGGTCGCAGTCTGAGTACTAAAATACGTCCCGGAATTCAGCAGCAGTAGATCAGTCGGATTCTTCAAATCACCAGCGTTCATTGGAGCCTCCTTATGTACAGCAGCTCATGCTGCGGTAACGCCAACGCACGCTCACAACATTGCTCTTTTAATTGTCGGTTTGCCTCAGCGTCGGATTCAGTCATCGTCCCTTCGCGCCCTTTTTTCAGGTACTCATAAAAAACAGGCGGAAGAAAATCTTCCTTAAGCGTTACTTCTACCGCAGCCCCTTTATGACTCGATATCACAAAAGAGTATGATTGGGAACGATAGGGATCGTACTGCCCACGCGGATAGTTCGTGTCCACCCTGTAGGCTTGACGCGTCACCGCCCGGGTGACAAATTCATATACATCGCGAAAGCCTGGTCCGCCATGCCCCGATAAGATCGATATATCCTCACGATCCGGAACTTTGTCCCGATATAATTCAGCAAATGCTGCCTGCAGAACTCTAAAACCTACAGCCAAAGCCATCAAAGCAGCGCTGCCATGATATTTGCGCACTTCCGAAAAATGAATCTCCATCACTTCATGAAGATCACGGATATGAATGACTGACATCGAAGCTCCCCTTTTCAGCATTTATTTAAAAACATAACTATCATAATTTAATTGATAATGATTATCAATATCAACTATGTTTGTTCACACTACTGTCAATTTTAAAATACGCTATTTTTGAGCCTACCTGATTGTACTTATTTGGAGTGACTGCCCCTGGAGATAGAGTCACTATAGGCGGAAAAATAAAAAAAGGAGATGCTCACAGCATCCCCGTTCTAAAAACCTATATATTCGTCGTATATTTGTACACTAGTGATTCCAGATCCCTTACATCATACTTCTTGCGCGTATCGCTCATCCGGAATCGAGCTAAGCAAGACGTAAAGGCTTGTAGGCTCAGTTCCCGTGCAGCTGAAGGAAAAGACTTCTTCCCCCTCGCAGCGAACCACATCGCCTATAGAGACAGCCGTATCCTGTCCATCTGTCGTAACAACGCCTTCACCTTGCAGAACTGTCAAATACACAACCGCCCCTGGATGACGATGGGCAGGAAGCTGCTGCCCAGGCATAAAGTTCAGTACAAATATCAGGCTCTGCTGCTCCTTGAATAAGATCCTCTTCGTAAACTTCTCATTGCTATATTCAATACGTTCTTTCAACGCGATTTTTTCCATATGGCTTCCACTCCTATCCGGCAAATTGTAGGATATCTCCTCCTCTCTATCGTAGGCCGTAAACCAGGCCAAGATTGTGATCCAATGCACATCTTTTTTGACATCTATGAAAACGGACAGTGACTCATGTATTCGGGACACAAGCAAAGCCGCTATCGCAAAGTCCGATAGCGGCTATTTTACGGAATGATTTAAGATTAGTTCTGGCTTGCAGCAATCGCCTGCTCCAAATCATAAAGTATATCATCAATAGACTCGGTACCGATCGATAGACGGATAAGCCCAGGAGTAACGCCTGCCGCTGCCTGTTCCTTCTCTGTTAGCTGCAGATGTGTTGTGCTTGCCGGATGGATGATCAGGGACTTGGAATCGCCGACATTGGCCAAGTGAGAGAATAGCTTCACACTATCGATCAGCTTCTTGCCTGCTTCCATACCGCCCTTGATTCCGAAGGTCATAATCGCACCTTGCCCCTTAGGCAAATACTTCTTCGCCAGCTCATAGGACTCATGGCTTGGCAGACCCGGATAGCTGACCCATTCCACCTGGTTATGATCTTCCAGGAATTGAGCTACCTTCAGTGCATTCTGGCTATGACGCTCTACGCGCAGATGCAGCGTCTCCAACCCTTGCAGCAGCAGCCACGCATTGAACGGAGACAAGGATGCGCCAAGGTCACGCAGCAATTGGACACGCGCTTTGGTAATATAGGCGGCAGGACCAAGTGCATCAGCATAGACGATGCCGTTGTAGCTTGGGTCCGGCTCAGTCAGGCCCGGGAACTTGCCGCTTGCTTTCCAGTCGAATTTGCCGCTATCTACGATAACTCCCCCGATGGAGGTACCATGACCACCGATAAACTTCGTGGCCGAATGGACTACGATATCCGCACCAAAATCGATAGGACGGAGCAAATACGGACTTGGGAATGTGTTATCCACGATTAATGGAATTCCATTCTCATGAGCGATGGCAGCAACCGCTTCGATATCCAGCACATCGCATTTCGGATTGCCCAGCGTCTCGGCATACAGCGCCTTGGTCTTATCCGTAATTGCCGCGCGGAAGTTCTCAGGATTGGAAGCATCGACGAACTTCACCTTGATGCCCAGCTTGGCTAATGTAGTTGAGAACAGGTTGTAAGTACCGCCATATAGAGTTGCAGACGATACAATCTCATCCCCGGCACCGGCGATATTCAGAATCGAGAATGTAATCGCCGCTTGGCCTGACGCCGTAGATAATGCGCCAATCCCGCCCTCTAGCTCAGCTACACGCTTCTCGAATACATCATTCGTCGGGTTCATAATACGGGTATAGATATTGCCGAATTCCTTCAGACCGAACAAATTGGCGGCATGCTCCGTATCACGGAACCCGTAGGAAGTAGTTTGGTACAGAGGTACTGCCCGGGAATAGGTCGTTGGATCAAGTTCTTGCCCGGCATGAATCGCTAAGGTTTCAGGTGCAAATTTACGCTCATCAGACATGGAAATTCCTCCTTTTTGAATACGAAATTAAAAAAATCACATAAAATGTTTTTCATATTCTCTCACATAATTTCTCATTTGAAAACTATAAATCCGATAAATTTTATATGGATTATTAAAAAAAGGGCACCGAAGCTCGGCCACCCTTTGTTTTTTTGATGAAAATATTTATTTTATCTGCTTACCTGCTCCTCGTGAATTTGCGAATGAAATAAGCGTCCTCCATCGTAGGGGAGACTTCATTCCAGCCGTGAAACGGCGCTTCTGCAGCTACAACCCGCAGGACCATCATCCCATGGTCGACCTCGCGAAACTCTATGATGCTGCGATCTGACGTAAAATAGAACTGGAACTGATCCTTCGTTAATCGGCCCTGCCATACTTTATACGGCAAATCGGATAGCCATTTCTCTTGATTTCCATAAAATCCGGCTTGACCGTGATCCAGCCAGAGCAGTCGATCGCTGGCCGCCTCCCATTCACCCAGCTCATGAACCGCAGCAATAATAGTTCGTCCCTCCGCGTATTTATTCAAATAAGTGATCACCAGCTTGCGCTCCGCGGAATCCATCCCGTTCAAAGGTTCATCCAGGAAGAGAAATTGCGGTGAGGCCAGTAAAGACTGAGCAATGGCAATTCGCCGCTGTATCCCTGCGGACAAACGCTTAATGCGTGTATTCCGGTAAGCCGACAGACGGAAATCTTCAAGCAGAGCTTCGATCCGTTCCAGGTGATACATCCCTTTGAGCTCTCCTAGATACTTCAGCAGCTTATACACGGTCATGTCCTCATACAATTCAATATCGGAGGGGACATAGCCAATCTGACTGCGCAGCAGAGGCAGAGCCTCCTGGGCGGAGCGCCCATCATATTGAACGCTTCCGCCGCGGGGCAACTGCACCGTTGCCAGCAGTTCCAGCAGCGTTGATTTCCCTGCTCCGTTCGCGCCAACGAGCAAAGTAATACCCCGGGCGATCCGCAGTTCATGGATGCGAAGGGAAAATTCTCCTACCTTCTGCTCCAGCCTTTCAATCGCAATCATATGCACCGTTGCCTCCGCCTGCGCCCGAGCGGATAATTCTACTGCGGTAATAGGAACGAACGAGCAGCACTATTCCGATCAGCAGCATAATTCCGTCCAGCACAGATCCGTGCTCTACCTTGAACTGATGGAAGCGGAAGTACTCATTAAATATGAACCACATCACGTATACGGTGCTGGCACAAATGATCCCCATCCTCATACCTCTGCGGAATAGCACATACATGGCAATCCCGCCGATCAGCAGTGAGATTCCAAGCCACTGCAGTAGAAATGGAATGAACGGGATATGATATTCCCCGGCTACGGTAACCCGAATTCCCACAATCGCCGAGCTGATCAGGGCCCAGCTAAGGATGAGTCCCATAATCATTAGCATCCTGCTGTACAGCACCAATGCCGGTGGATACGGGGTTATGCTCTCGACAGCCCGCATCCCCGGGTTCCATGAACGGTAGCTGAACAGCATGCAGGCAATAAGCAGAAGCGGTGTGATAACAGGAAACAGACTGGTCGGTACAATATCAGCAAAAATGAAGCTGCTCAGAGGGCGTTTGGGATCCACCAGCAAAATCAACATCAAGAACACAGCTGATCCTGTTAATACGAGCGTCTTCCAGTTCATAAGGAACTGGCTGCGCAGCAGTCTCCACAAGGAGGGTTCTTCCACCTGCGTATTGAACTGTAGCGACTTGGCCTGACTAGCTCTTAATACGTCGAATTCCGGTTGAAGCGCAGCAATCAGGGCCGCCGTCTCCGCCGGGGATGGCGGTGGCATAACCGCTTGACGAAGCGGTTCGGACAGTTCCTGCTCCAGTTGCTTCAATTCCTGGTCAATGGAAGGTCTCATGCTGAAGCACCTCTCTTTCTTGTTTTTTCTCTGGTTCTCTATATTCCGTTACATGGATCTCTTCACGTTTGGCAAGTATTCGTTTTAATTTACGCAGCGCGCCATACAGGTGCGATTTAACTATACTGAGCGGAATATCCATCAATTCGGATATCTCCTGCAGCTTAAGGTCATGAAAGAAACGCATGCGAACAACCTCTTGCTGGATCTCAGGCAGCCATTCCAGCGATTCGGCAACCACCTGGGCCTGCTCCTGCTTCTCCAACAGCTCATCAGCACTGGGAGACGGATCCGCCTCCTCCGGCAGCTCAAGAGCCGCAGTTTGCTCAGAGCGATAAGAAGCAGTGCGCCAGTAGTCCCGGCATAAATTAAGAGCTACCTTGTACAACCAAGGGCGCAGCTGCTCCAGCTCACCATATCTCTGTAAATGCCGGATCAAGCGGATAAATGTCTCTTGGACGATGTCCTCCGCCTTGCCCCGATCCTTAAGCTGCTGGGCAACATAGCTAAGCAATGGTCCATGATAGCGCGTTACCAGCAGCTCGAATGCTTCCTGATCTCCTTCGGCCATTTGCTGTGCCAGTTGTTGATCGGATATCATTTCTTTCCCCCTCTTCTGCCTATCGCTCCTATTCTTCTTCCCTCCCGATCCATCTCTCCCGATAACCGATTAGCCATAATGCTACAGCCAGCAGCAGCGCTGAGGCCAGTAGCAGAACCAACCGATTGACCGGAAAGGAAGCCTTTTGCGGCAAATAGGCGGTGTACAATGTAAAAGATGACAATAGACTGCCGCCGCTTATTGTATCTAATATCCAAAGCGCAAACCCAGCGATGAGCCCGCCATAAATGCTGCGAAAGACGATAATTCCTGCCATGGTTAACGAAGCCAGCAGCAAGTAGGCCGGCAGGACTTGTATCAGCAGCTCCGGTGGGCTTGCCGCACGGAATACAGCTTTTGCCCCGTTCCAGGGGTACATATACGTACTTATCGCTCCGTTCTTGTATAAATATACGATCATCCACACCAGACTGGCCGGCAGCGATAAAAATACGGCATTCAACCATTTGCGCAGGGCGATGAGCCGAAGCGATACGGGATAGGTGGAGATGATCTCCATCCCCCCGCCACCGATTTCATGCTGGAACATCAGAATCGTAAACATGATTACTAGCGGGAACATCCCCATCTCTGCAATGTAATTCACGGCCCGCGGTTTATCAGGCTGACCGGTAACAATCCCTAATAAATAGGAAATCAACAGAAGAATCGCTAATAAGGCAGCAGGCTGTTTATGCAATCTCCAGTCAAAGCGGGAAGCGCGGCAGAAGTGTTTAAGCGCCAGTTTCATTGGCCCATCACCTTCTTCCACTGCTCCTCCCATGCCGAATAAGGAATCGGATGGCTCTGATTCAACCCGGAGGCTTCTTGACCCGATTCAATCGGAATCTCCAATCCCTGGACATAGAAGTGTTTAAGCAATTTTTTGACCTGATCGTTCTTACCAAGCTTCAGAGCTTTATCAACCTGTTCTCGCATTTGTATCCCGAGTTCCTTCTTATCATTGGCCCAATCTCTCGCATACAACTCCGCTATCATAAACCCGTTGATATTTTTCTCATTATTGAGCAATCCATTCTCCTTATAATACACATACCATAGGAGCGCCCGAAGCTGCATACGGATATCGTCCTGAACATTTTCTATCAAGTAGTCGCCATGCCTTGTACCAACCAGCATCCTGTTGGCTATGATCTGTGACATGTATTCCTGATCCATGCTAATGTAGTTCAGCACATATGCATTGTTTTCCATATCAGAATGATTGTAATCCCGGTATGGAACAAAGAGCAGTTGCTTAACCTTCCCCAGATCGGTAGGCAGCCATGTGCTGAAGTATTGGTTCAATTCATTGATCCTTTGCAGGATCTGCTCCGTCCATCCCTTGTTGTATGGAGTATACACGACATGCAGCGGTGTTGCACCCTGCTCCAGTTCCTCCAATTCGCCGCCGAATAGAGTCACGCCATCATGAACCTCACCGGAATAAACCTGCTCACCGGATTCACGGGTGACCTCATTAAGACTGGTGTAAACCGGCCTCTCAAAACCGCTGAGTGTCAGTTTGAAATCCGATCTAGGGAAATTTATAATCGCAAACGTCGTACCCAGTTCAATACCATTTTGATCCTTCAGGTAAATAGGCTGATCTCCCGGGATTGGATACCAGGCAAGATAACCGGGCAAGAATATATTCTCTCCCTTAACAAAAGCATAATATCTCCCTGTACCATGGAAAGTCTTCGAATAATCCATGACCTTCCCGGCATAACTCATCTCAATCGTCAGCGGACCAGTCACAACCTGGGATAATTCAAGGCTCAGCTTCTCCCCTTGTCGCTTTATCGCTGCCTCCTGACCGTTAACTTTAACTTGCCGAATCTGGAACATACGGTTTAATGTCAAAGGCAGTTCCTTCTTCCCGACCAAATCCTCGGCCGGCAGGTTCATCGTCACCTCAGCTTGCAAAGTATCATCCTTCAGTTTCTGCAGGTGAATATTGTAATCCTTAACTCCATATATCTCAGGTAGTTGGTCATACTGAATATTTTCCAATTTATATAATGATGGGTCTGCCAATCTACTCTTATCCAATGCATTTAGTCCTTGCCAAAGTATAGCATAAGGGACAAATAGGGCTGCCGCGAGCATAACCGAGCAAATGCCCAGTACCCACGTTCGCCTGCGATGCTTGCTTGGGCGGAGCTGCTGCAATACCATCACTCCGACAATGAGCAGCATCAATGTGAAGGCAAGGACAAACCGATGGGAACTATGCAGCCCGTCCCTGGCCAGAACAAGCCCCCATGTATCCGTGTAATTCCCGCTGCCAACAAACAATTGGCTTAGATGAAAAGTACGCAGCATATCCAGACGGAACCGTTCCAAAATAAATATTTCCATAAAGAAGGTGCCAAACATCCATGCGCAGAAGCCAATTAAATAGACGATTCGGTTAGGAATGGTAATCGCCAGCAGCATGGCCAGTGCTAAAGTGACCGCATAAGACACTTCAAAGTTCGCAGTGAAGAACATCGTATATTGCATCGTGATCTGAGATGTGACCTGCTGCGATGAGAACCAATAATAAATTGCGCCAGCCAGCACGGTAAAGCTCGTAAAATAAAGCAATGCAGCCAAATATTTCGCCGAAATAATCGTTCCATATGACACCGGTAATCCGGCGCTCCATTCATAGGAGGGTCGTCTAACATCCCTACGGATCGTCAGGATGCCAAGCAGCATGACAAGACCCAGGGTCATGGTATGAAGCATCGAATAATAACTGTAGGCTTCTGAGAACAATTGGTCCGCAGGTTTGATTCGGCTTAGACTCCACCAGAGTAAGGCGCCAAACAGGAGAGGCAGCGCCAGTATAGACGGTCGGCGCAAAATCATGTCCAGCTCAAAGCGGAATTGACGCAGCCATTTATGCATCGGAAGTAGCCCCTCTCTGCCCCAATTCCCCATTACTAAGCAATGCCAAATAACCGTCCTCCAGTGTCGGGCTAACCAGCTTCATTTGAGAATTTACGTTAGGACTGTCAGCAATGATCTTGCAGAGCATTCCTTCCTCCGTCCGACGCGTCGAGACTACGGACAAGGGGTCCAGCATCGCATACTCCTGTTCAGTTAATACCCCTTCCCATACTCTGCCTTGTCCTAAGGCTTGCAAATCAGCCAGTTCGCCTGACATTCGCACTCTCCCCTGGTCGAGCACGGCGATCTGACGGCAATTGCTCTCAATATCCGCAACAATATGCGTTGACAGCAATACGACACGTCCCAAGCTGAATCTCGTAAGCAGATTGCGGAAGCGAACCCGTTCTTCCGGATCGAGACCGGCCGTCGGCTCGTCAACGATAAGCACCTGCGGTGAACCGATCAGGGCTTGAGCAATGCCAAGTCTGCGCTTCATCCCACCGGAATAAGTACGGATCTTCTTCCGGGCTTTATCCTGGAGGTTCAACTGCTCCAACAGCTTATCAATCTCCGCCTTACGCTGTCTTTTATCGCTAATCCCCTTCATCGCGGCGACATAGTCCAGAAATTCTGTTCCGGTCAGCTGGGGATAAACCTGAAATTGCTGCGGCAAATAACCGATCATTTTGCGAATATCCTCTGCTTTCTGCAGCGGCACATCGTTGATAAACGCCTCTCCGGACGTAGGCGTGGACAGTGTTGATAAGATTCTCATCAGGGTTGATTTGCCCGCCCCATTCGGCCCAAGCAATCCGACCATACCTTCTGTAATCGTTAAATTCACATCGTGCAGCGCCCAATTTCCACGGTTGGATACTTGAGCCGCAGCGTCTTTGTTTATGTCGCGCGATGCCTTCCAGCTTCCGCCGTATTTTTTGGATAAATGATTGATTTGTATCATGGATTCATCCTCATTCCTTACGTTATTGAAAGTGTGTTCAAAAAGGCCGATCTTCAGCACCAACAAGGATTGATAAATCCGGGGGCTGAGGAGCTTATGTCCTGTGAGAACGTGAAAGGTTTCCGGAGGAAACCCAACTTCAAAAGCATCTGCTTAGACCCGCTAAATTCAAGAATTCGACGTCGAATAAGCTCTCCGTAAGATTTCGGGGTTAGATCTAGAATTTGTAAGTTATCAACGGAGTGGACAAAATTCTGTATTGTAAGAAAACCTGCCCCGTGAATCACGGTCGCTCTACCTTGAATTAGCCTCGAAGGGTATTCTTCTCAAATGCGGACTTTTTGAACTACCACTACTGGACAGACCCGCGCGGTGCATCCATCGTTTCTGTACCTGTAACGTAACTGTGATTCAAAAGGTTGAAATCAACTTTTATATTGTCCGGTTGGTCAATTTCACCAATCGGCTTGGAAAATCAAAAAACCTGCAATTATGCAGGTTTCAACGTATAAGGTAAGTATATTTTAGTATAGGCTCTCGATCGGAACGCCTTCCGGCAGTTTGAACGGGTTCTCTTTGTTAATATGATCATAGAACATAATACCGTTAAGATGATCTAATTCATGCTGCATTACGATTGCATCGAAGCCTTTGAAGCGCAGCTTCACCTCTTTGCCTTCCGCGTTATAAGCTCTTACCGTGACCTTCTCGTACCTCGGTACGAAGCCCTGAACCGCCCGATCTACCGATAAGCAGCCCTCGCTCTCCGGCAAATAAACCATCGATACAGAAGTGCTCACAATCTTCGGGTTGAAAAGAGCGACCTCGCGATCATTTCCCTCGTCATCCGTAAGCAGAGCCGCAAACATTCGTTTGTTCAAACCGATCTGATTGGCGGACAGGCCGACACCGGCCCGCAGCTTGTATTTCTTCGACAGCTCCGGATCCTGGCTGTTCTTCAGAAACAGCATCATCGACGCCATCTCCCCGCGGTCCTCCTCGGTCGGCGGTATACTAACGGGTTCGGTTACGGTTCTGAGAATCGGATCACCCTCCCGAATAATGTCATCCATCGTGATAATATAATCGCTGGTAAATTTACTCATCTTCTTCTCTTGTCCTCCTCAACTTCTGGTAACAGCCTGAAAAGGCACCTCACGGTGCCTTTCATGATGAAAGACCATTTACTCCTATAACTATTCCATATTATGGCCCATGTGTGTTTTTTATTTGTATTTATGCCAATCCATTTCACTCTTATTCAGTAAATATTCAAAATCATTCTCCAATTTCTTGCGTTCAACCCGCTTGACTTCCTCGGCCTGAATTCGCTCTTCTTCCTGGCGCTGCTCTGCCTCCCGCTTCAATTCCGAAGCTTGCGCCTTCAATTTGGAGAGTGTATCTTCATTCAGCAGGTCTTTCAGCGTAGCCGGTTTATCCTGAGATCTAGCTGCAGGCTGCTGCTGCGCTTTCTTCTTCGCCATCATTGATCACCTCTGTTTCATGCCTACGGTAGCATATAGTCAAAAACAAAGTCAACTAGCCTTTATTCACTTGTGCATCCAATCCGGCGAACAATAAATGAAGATTATATTCGAAGCTGTCCTTGACCTCCAGCGGGATTCCAAAGCCTGAGGCCCGCTCCAGAGAAATAAATCCGTGAATTAAACTGCGGAGCCCCCGCACGACATGGATGCCCTGTTCCTCCGGTAATCCGTACGGCTCCAGCATCTCAAGGCTGAGCTGAACGATCTGCTCACTGGCCTGCTGAAGCTCCGTCCCCCGTAGGTTAGGTAGAATCTGCGCTGTCTCGTACAGCCCCGGATGCTCTCTGGCATAACTCATGAAGCCATGTGAGAAGGCCAGAACCGCCTCCTTGCCCGATAATCCTTGAATCTTCTCGGCCAGCTTCGCATACAAATCCTGCAGCGTGTAGACAGCTACCATCGTCCGCAGCTCATCGAGACTGCCGATATGATTGTACAGCGATGGCGGCTTAATCCCGAGCGCTTTGGATACAGCGGCGATGGTCACCGCCTCGCTGCCCTCCGCATCGGCGATTTGAACCGCGGCCAGCAGCACCGCCTCGCGTGTGATTCTCGCTTTGCGCGCCATGCTACATCCGCTCCTTTGCGGATGAGCTGGCCGAGCGCGAGATCGAGCGCTCGGCCTCGCCAATGGCCCGCGCGATCTCAGCCGCGGGCTTCACGATCAT
>NZ_LN831276.1:87873-219481 GCF_900069005.2 Paenibacillus sp. GM2
CCGGCCATGTCCGACCGCCAGCAGCGCTGGCTTCAAGCTGGCCACCTTGCGCGCGCTGGCGAGCGCTCGCTCCTTATGCCAGGTCGCCATGGCCGGGAAAGGGAACAGCGGTACAAGGGTACCGCTGACCGCAAAGCCGCCTCGCGCTTGAAAAGCGTCGCCGGCGATCAGGGCTCCGCTGCGCGTGTCGAGCAGCGAGATCGAGCCCGGTGTGTGCCCGGGAGTCAAGACGACCTGCAGCGAACCGATGCGGTCGCCTTCTCCGAGCAGCACATCCGGAGCCGTCTTGATTCCTTTCGGCACGCTGCCACGAATCTTGAATTGCGGCTCCTCCGGCTCCAGCGTGGCATCCCCGCGCAGCAGCTTGGCATCGCGCTTGGAAATGCATACTTTTGCATCCGGATAGAGCTCTTTTAACCCGTCCAGCGCACCGATATGGTCTCCATGCGCATGGGTTAAGACGATGTTGGTCAACGGCCGACCAAGCTCGCGAACCACCCGGCTGATCTCCTTCACACTGTACGGCAATGCGGCATCGATCAGTGTGAGGCCATCCTCTTCCTCAACCAAATAACAATTCACCGGAAATATTCGCGGCATGAACGATAGCTGTATCAAATGATCTATTCGAGTCGTCTTCATCCTGTTACCTCCTCAATAAACTAATACCATTAGCAATAATATAAACTAATGACATTAGTTTATGCAAGAACTTTTTTTGATTAGGCCGCATGTACCAGTAACTGGATGATTTGTTCCCCTTTTGTTCGTATGGTATAATAATTCGGCAGTCTGCTCTCTTAATATACAAACAGCTAAGCTTCATATATAGATGACATGAAAGTCAGGTGATATTGAATGGCTTTTGGAGTACACAGAGAAGAATTGGAGGCTTGGAAGAAGACCGTCTCCCAAGGAGAAATCGCCTATCTCACCCATTATTGGCTGGATGCCAGATTTCCGGGCATTACCACGGTTACAAAGGTGGGATGCAGCGACCATGACAAGCTTGTGACCTGGTGTCTGGAGCATGGACTCGACCCTCAGTATATCCACAATCGATCTCCATTTCCGCATTTTGACCTGATTGGCCCTAAGCAGCGGGAGGTGCTGATTGAAGAGGAGCTGTGGGATCAGCTTCAGCGTTTCCGCCTCATTTAGCAGGGATTCCTAGTCGGATTCCAAAGCTCTACTATTTATGTAAAAAATACTTTTAATTTTTATTTATTTTTTCCCTTCCCATATGATTGTAAATGCCTTATTCTTGTAGCTGTATATTTATCTATTTAAAATGTATGTTTAAAAAAGCCGCAAAGGTGGACTTTTCGAACAGCATCTATAGAAGTAGAGAAAGAAGAGAAAACCATATTGGAGGAATAACCATATGTCAAATGAAGCCCATGCTTCGCCTGCCGTTTCCGAGAGCTTATTCAGGAACCGGTTCTACCAGACTGTGCTCATCTCGAACATCTTCCTGCAAATCGGGATCTGGGTCAGAAACTTCGCTATCCTGATGTTCGTCACGGAGAAAACCAATAGCGACCCTTTGGCTATCTCCCTGATCTCGGTTGTCGAGTTCGCCCCTATCTTTGTGTTCGGATTTATCGGCGGTGCCTTTGCCGACCGCTGGAAGCCGAAGCGAACGATGATCTGGTGCGACTTCTTGTCCGCTGTGTCCGTCTTCGCCGTCTTAATTACGTTGATGTTCGAATCCTGGGAGACCGTATATTTGGCGACCTTCGTGTCCGCGATTCTATCGCAATTCTCGCAACCTTCGGTTATGAAAATGTTCAAGCAGCATATTCATCCTGACAAGCTGCAGCAAGGAATGGCCTTGTTCCAGTCCTTAATGGCCATCTTTATGGTTCTTGGCCCATCGCTCGGGATTTTCGCCTATCAGCATTTCGGCATCTACATCTCCATCGGAGTAATGGGCGTGGCCTTCCTGATCTCGGCCGTTGTTCTGTTCCGCTTGCCACCGGATGTGGAAGAGGAAAAGAAGGAGAAACGCGAGACAAAAATTATGCAAGAGCTGGCGGACGGGTTCCGCTATGTATGGAAGAGCACCACTTTGCGCGTGCTCGGCATTACTTTTGCTATCGCCGGTTTCTCCGTAGGCATCATCCAGACGCTTGGTTTGTTCGTTGTTACTGAACGCTTGGGCAAGCCGAAGGAATTCCTACAGTTTCTGCTCATGGTGAACGGGGTTGCCATGCTTATAGGCGGCGTGATCGTTATGATCATTGCCAAGAAAATAGCGCCGCAAATCCTGCTCGCCTTCGGAATGCTCGTCAGCGCATTATGTATTTTGGGTATCGGCTGGTCAACCAGCATTCCATTGACTTTGGCTTTACAATTCATTAACGGCCTGACCCTGCCATGCATTCAGATTGGTATCAATACGATGATCCTGAAATGGACAGAGCAATCCTACGTAGGACGGGTGAATGGAGTACTTAGCCCCTTGTTCACCGGGATGATGGTCGTAATGATGTCCGCAGCAGGCGTGCTTAAGAAGCTGTTCCCACTCACAGGAATCTACTCGATCTCGGCGATTGTGATGCTGCTCGGCGCTGTCATTCTCGTGCCTATCTTCAAGTACAAGCCGAAGGAAGACAATGTAGCTGCAGCTCCGGTTGCACCGGAGACCCCGTAAAAACGGACTCGTACAATTACTATTAAAAAAGCCCTGATGCAGCCGGTAATCCGGTCGGCCATCAGGGCTCTTTTCATATTTAAGGTAGTCAGCTTGCCTAATCTTGATTAACGTTTGTTGAAAATATCCGTGAGTACAGGAACGATTTGCGATTTGCGGGATACGACACCCTTGAGCAAGGCCGTATTGTTCTCCAGCTTCACATTGTAAGCTTGTTCCACTGCATCCGCTGCTTTACCAATAGCAAGACCAACGGAATCATTATTCAAAATGTCCGTTACGATGAACAGGAACAAATCAAGACCTTTGCGTTCAACAATCGCGCCAAGCTCAGCTTCCACTTCCGCTTGACGGGACAGCACATCCTGCACATCCACGGCATTAACCTGGGCGATTTCCACTTTAGCTCCGCCCATATCGAATTCCTTGGCATCAAGCGTAATCAATTGCTGGATGCTCTTGTCGCTCAGGTCTGCGCCAGCTTTAAGCATCTCTAGGCCATATTCCTCGGCGTTCACTCCAGCAATGCCCGCCAGCTCACGTGCTGCAGCTACGTCCTGCTCCGTGCAAGTAGGAGATTTAAACAGAAGCGAGTCGGAAATAATCGCTGACAGCATCAGTCCGGCGATGTTCGCAGGAACAGCAATTCCATTTTCCTTATACATTTTGTTCAGAATCGTCGCTGTGCAGCCTACAGGCTCAGCGCGGTAGTATAGGGGGCCGCTTGTCTCAAAATTAGCGATGCGGTGATGATCGATAACCTCAGCCACACGAACCTCTGTAATATCGGGAGCACTCTGCTGACGTTCATTGTGGTCAACCAGAATTACGTCCTTCACTTCGCTCGCTACCGTCTCGACAACGCGAGGCGCCTTGAAGCCAAAACGATCCAATGCATATTGCGTCTCCCCATTAGGAGCGCCGAGAGCAACCGCTTCAACATTCCAGCCAAGCTTCGATTTCAGGTCTGCATAAGCAATCGCCGAGCAGATCGTATCCGTATCCGGATTCTTATGTCCGAAAATCAATACTTTTTCCATTTGTTAACTCCCCTTTTCGTCATTCGCTTAGAAAAGTATATCCCAGAAACTGATCATCAATCAAGAGCGAGGTTTCAAGGAAAACCGCCTTGGCTTCGCGATCGCTCTTCCTTGATGCTGGCTACGACCCGGTTTCCTTATCAGAACCGTACATTTTCATATTTTAATTGAATTAAGAATTATTTAAGTCGAATTTCAGCGAATATTCAGCCTAATCATAGATAATAGATAATAATATTAGTAGTCTTGCTTGTTACAGGGGGAGCGACATGAGAAATCTTAAAGGCGTAAAAATATTACTGGTCGATGACGAACCGCATATTATTCAATTCCTCGAGTTGGGGCTTAGCAATGAAGGCTTTGAGATTCGTACGGCCCAGGATGGAATGACGGCCGTCAATCAGGCAAGTACCTTCCGCCCCCATATCGTCGTGCTTGACGTTATGATGCCGGGTATGGATGGCTGGGAAGTGTGCCGTTTACTGAAGAAAGAACTCAGCAATGTATCCATCATTATGTTGACCGCAAAAGATGAGGTCGAAGACCGCGTCAAAGGTCTGACGATCGGAGCCGACGACTATGTCGTGAAGCCGTTCAGCTTCGAGGAGCTGTTGGCCCGGATTGGAGCGCGGCTGCGCAATCAGTTCCCGGCCCTGTTCGGAGAAGTGTCCTACGGGCCATTCTGTATCGATGACCGTCGGAAGGAGATCAGCTATCAGGGTCAGGTGCTGGACCTGTCGCCCACTGAACATGAACTGCTTAAGTATTTGCTTATCAATCATGGAATTGTGCTGAGCAAGACAACGATACTGGATCAGGTATGGGGATATGATTTCGGCGGGGAGGAAAATATCGTTGAGGTCTATATCCGTTCCCTGCGAGAGAAGCTGAATGATAAAGAGCATCGTCTAATCCGCACGCTCCGCGGCGCCGGCTATCGCGTTGATCTGCCATGAAACGTTTAATCCGTCGATTAAGGACCGTGTTGTCCCCCCGTTCCTTGCGTTCACAGCTCTTATCGCGTTCGTTATTTATTCTGGCCGCACTGCTGATTCTCATCGGCGGATTGCAATATGTACTGATGATCAATTTTCTATATAAGAATCAGGCTGAATCCATGGGCTCGCAAATTCTTCGTTTTCCCAGAGAGATGATTGAGCAAATGGAACTCTATCCCTATCACCCTGCAGGTGCTGCGAATCCGAACGACCAAGGAAATGCGACCAGCCCGGTTAATCCGGGCGGTGCGGATTCCGGCAAAGGCAAGCGCGTACCCTTCCTGTTCCTTCCCGATACCTCGCTGGCCATCATTAAGGAGGACGGCGGATTCCTTAACCGCTCCGAGCAATCAGGCCTGCCCGCTCCGCAGTTATCCTCCGAGCAATATGGGGCTATTCGCGATGACCTTAGGAAGGAGCGGCCTGACCAATACCGGATCATTAAGGATGATAACGGAAATGAACAACTGGTCATATTCCGCCCGCTCTCAGGACCCGGTGGTTGGAATGACATCGTCCAGTTAGGAGTATTGGCAGCTCCTCTCAAATCCGTGGCGCTGCGGCAGTTATTTATATTTATTTGCCTGGCGATATTGGCTCTGCTGGGCGGACTCATGCTCTATCTGCCTGTGCTCAAACGCACCTTAAAGCCGCTCGATCAGATGGTAAAGACCGTAGAAGAGATCAATGCAGGCAACCTCGACCACCGGTTTCCAGCCTCGCTGGGACAGACGGAGGTCGACCGCTTGGCCGCTTCCTTCAACGGCATGCTGGAGCGACTTGAATGCTCCTTCAAGTCGGAGCGAGAAGCCAAGGAACAGATGAGGCGCTTTATCGCCGACGCCTCCCACGAGCTTAGAACTCCGCTGACTTCGATTCATGGCTTCCTGGAGGTGCTGCTGCGCGGCGCTGCTGAACGCCCCGATCAGCTGTATCCAGCCCTGAACAGTATGCTGGGCGAATCGAAGCGAATGAAGAAGCTGGTCGAGGATCTGCTGATGCTGGCCAAGCTGGATCGAACCCCGGTGGTTCAACGGAGCGATGTGCTATTAGATGCGCTAATCTCCGAGATGGAGCCTCATCTGCGTATTCTCGCCGGGGAACGGGCCGTCAGCTTCCAGCTCGAACCACAGCTCCATGTCATGTGCGACAGCGACAAGATCAAGCAGGTGGTTCTTAACCTGTTTCATAATGCTGTCCAGCATACAGACCCGGCTAGTGGGACGGTCCATGTCACCCTATCCAGGCAGAACAAGCACGCCGTCATCGCTGTCGAGGATAACGGAGCCGGTATTGCCGGTGAACATCTGCCTCATATCTTCGAGCGTTTCTACCGCAGTGACACTTCCCGCGCACGCAAGCATGGCGGATTCGGACTGGGACTATCGATTACGCAATCGATTATATCCGCTCATGGCGGTGAGATCCGTGTAAAAAGCCGGCGCGGACAAGGCTCAACCTTTGAGGTCTCCCTTCCCTCCCTGTAAGCAATAAAGGCCGGGAACGTTAAGCATATCATGACGATGCTAACGTTCCCGGCCTTTGAATTAAGGACGGTTACTCCGATTGTTTCCCCGCTCCCCCAATGACGAACTGCTTATACTTGCCATAATCACTCAACCGGCATTCCATGTACAGCTTCGTTCCTTCTTCCTCATAAGAGGTCTCGATAATGTTGGCATGCTCGTTTAAATACGATACAACCGTGCCTTGATCATAGGGTACCAGCATAGTGCAGCGGATATAATCCTTGAAAATCTGGCGCCGGATTTGCTCTACCAGCTCGGAGATCCCGATCCTGCTCTTGGCCGCCATATATACCTTATCCCCTTGCACCTCAGGGATGTGATGCTCCGTCAAGTCCGATTTGTTATAGGCATAGATGGTCGGAATATCTGTTACTCCGATCTCCTTCAATGTTTCGTTCGTTATCTGGATCAGCCGTTCAAATTCCGGATTAGCATAATCCACTACATGAATGAGCAAATCCGCCTCGGCTACTTCTTCCAAGGTGGAGCGGAATGCCTTCACCAAATGATGGGGCAGCTTGCTGACGAAGCCAACTGTATCGGTGAGCAAAAACGATTTGTTATCCTGCAAGGGAATGCTGCGCACCGAAGTCTCCAGCGTAGCGAACAGCATATCCTTCTCAAACACCTGCTTCTCTTGCGACGACGGATTGTAGGTATCCAGCATGGCATTCATAATCGTTGATTTGCCTGCATTTGTATATCCAACGAGCGAGACGACCGGAATATCGTTCTTCTTGCGCTGCTTGCGCTGAATCTGACGATGAGCAACCAAGGCTTCCAGTTCCTTGCTCAGCATCGTAATCTTCTCTTCAATACGTCTGCGGTCCAGCTCGAGCTTCGTCTCCCCTACGCCGCGGTTCTTTGTACCCACCCCGCCGCCCTGACGTCCCAGCGATTCGCGCAGGCCAACCAGACGCGGCAGCATATATTTCAGTTGCGCCACCTCGACCTGAAGCTGAGCTTCTCTCGTCTTGGCCCTCCTTGCAAAAATATCCAGAATGAGTATGGTCCGATCAATAACTTTACATTTCAGTTCGGATTCAAGATTGCGAATCTGTGACGGAGACAGCTCATCATTAAAAATAACGAGATTGCCTCCATTCCCTTCAAGCAGGGCGGTCACTTCTTGAATCTTCCCTGTCCCGATATAATGGGATGGATTCACCTTGGGCAGATTTTGCGATAATGTCCCTACGACCTCTACCTCGCAAGCGTCCGCCAAATTGGCCAGCTCCTCCATCGAATAGGCAAAGTCTTCCTGGTCATTCAGATTAACACCCACCAAAATTGCCTTTTGTTCCAATTCCACCAATTGTTCCATATATCGTATTCCTCCTTTTCTCAGATCAAAAATGACTAGTTCAAAAAGGCCCGTTCCAGCACTAAAGCTAAAGCTTATGCTTCCGATGTGCGTTTTTCAAAATGCTTCATTGGATGAAGCGAGTGTCAGAGGTGTTTGAGCAAACCATAGAGAAACTTTGGAAACCTCTGCTTGTAATTTGCACGTAAGCACCTGAGATGTCCCGCAGGAAACATCACTTCCGAAGCCTGCCGCATTAGACCCTGTAAAATCCAAAAAACTTCAATGCCGAATTACTTCTTAATTCACATCGTGTTAGATGATCGCGGTCACCATCTTGATAATGACTTCGATTGATTTTCTTCAGAAGCGGACTTTTTAAACGACCTCTAAAAAATAAAAAAACACAGTCCTCTGGCTGTGCTATGGTACAAACGGTGCAGCAAACAAGAAGACACCTGCAGACATACTCCTGCAAGTGATTCTCAAAGCGGCATATTCTATTATAAAGGTCCCCTTTATGATAGCACACCTATCCCGTTCGCCCTGCACAGAACAGAGCCTTTGAGCAGTATTCAATTAGCCGCGCAAAGTAGTAAGACGGAATTTAATGTACAACACCAGGAACCCTCCGTTCATGTAAATTATATACATATTACCATACTTTAAACCTCTATACAACGACACTCGCCGATAAAGACAGTTATAATCAAGTACACGGAATGTAAAAAATTTACTGTAACTGGGTTTTTATTTTAAGTATTCTAAATACAGTTCAAAGCATTGAAAAGCTTTACAAGAGATAGGAGGAACGCTACATGGTATCCGGTTTCGATGGCTTTGGGCCCTCGCCGTTTGGGGGAATAGGCGGTTTTATGTTCAGCGTAGTTCCCGTCTTGATCGGGATCATCTTTGTCGTCGTCATCATCATGCTTATCGTCAACGGAGTAAAATATGTGAAGAACGCCACCTCAACCCGCGAGTCCACCTTTGTCAGAATTGTATCCAAACGGATGGACGTGCGGCACCACTCCAATATGAACGATCATAATAACTTCTCCTCTTCTCACACTTATTATTACATTACCCTGGAATTTGAGAACGGAGAGCGTAAAGAGTATCTGGATGTAAAAAATCTGTACGGCCTCGTCGCCGAGGGGGATGAAGGCTATGCCGCTATTCAAGGCGATTGGATCGTGGCCTTCGAGCGGAGTATTCCGCGTCAGGATGAGCGTTCCACCCGATATTGATCAGCGCGCTCACAATATCTGCTTGTATTAGTATAAGTGTTTTTGTCCCTTGGCTAATTGGAAAAACGATTGCAATACTTTTTTAGTATAAACAACAAAAAAGCCGTGAGAATCACAGTTCAGGCATGAACCCATTCTCGCGGCTTAGCTTGCTTTATTCGCTTTTCTGCATTGGCGCTTATCCTTAGTACGCCGTCCAACCGCCATCGGCTGTTATCACTTCGCCATTAACGAAGCTGGAATCGTCCGAAGCCAGGAAAAGCGCCACCCTGGCGATTTCTTCCGGCTCTCCGGATCTCGGGTTCGAGCTGGCTCCGGCTGTCGCTCTTGCCATTCCGAATTCATCAGGCTGATTGATCGTGGTGCCGATATTCGTATTTACGCCACCAGGAGCAATAGCATTGCAACGAATCCCTTTAAGGGCATATTGAAACCCCACGTTCTTCGTCAACCCCACCACTGCGTGCTTCGCAGCTGTATAAGCGGCACCCGCGCGCGAACCCATCAGGCCGCCGATCGAGGCAACATTAATGATAACCCCATTCCCCTTCTCAAGAAAAATCGGCAAAGCCTTTCTGATCGCACGCATTGGGCCCGTTGCATTTACAGCAAACACTTTGTTCCACAATTCGTCCGTCAGATCGGCAGCAGGTACAAAGTTATCCATAATCCCGGCATTGTTGACCAGAATGTCCAAAGTACCGTAGGTGCTCACTGCTGTATCCATTAAATTCTGAATATCCGCTTCCTGGGCCACATTGGCCACAACCGCGATCGCTTCACCACCGCTTGCTTGGATGTCTTCAACCGTTGCGTTCGCCGCCTCCAGATTCAAGTCCGATACAATAACCTTCGCGCCTTCGGCTGCATACAGCTTGGCAATCGCCTTGCCCATACCTGATGCTGCACCTGTAACGACCGCTACTTTACCTTGAAGTTTCATTGATGATGCCTCCTTCTAAAATTATTTATTACATTTTTTAATTATACTATTACCACCATTTATATTATATAAATATCGCAATTTTATACTTTATCGATTGCTAGAAAAGTGACAGAACGAAGAATTTCCCCGCCCTGAGCAAAATAAATCCGCTAAATTCCGTTGACATTCGTGAGCACCCCCTCTATGATTAAAAGGCAAGACCTCGTTAGGTGAGGCTCCTATACAAACACATGCCACTGCCCAGAAATATCGAAAGATGCCTATGGGTAGAACAGGAATTGCCGGACTAAGGCTTTTCATAATGTGGCTAAGACAAACCGTCTTTACGTTGTATAGTGCCAAAACTCGGTAAGGGGCTAAGCTTGTTAAAGCTTTATATTGGAATGTAATTAATTTCCAAGGCCTCCTGACTGGGAGGCCTTTTATATTTGAAGGGAGGGACAATCCGTGGAAGACAGTAGTCAGTTAAGCAGCCAACCAGACCCCGCAAAGCTCATTATGAGCGAACTCAACAACCAAAAATTACAGCGGAGAGATACTGCGCTCAGCTCCAAGGATTGTCCCAGCGGATCCATGCCTATCATGCACGATTTGATCAGGTGTATTTGAATCTGCCCTGCAATCTTCGGAATATGAGTTAGCTGTATGAAACTCTCCAAATTGGAGAGTTTTTTTATGTCCTCCGCTGCAAAAATGGAGGCGAAGACCATGTTTAAGAAGAAGATTACGGAGCCTATCCGTACAGAACAAATGAACGAACGTCTGATTCAGGCTTCACTATGGCATATCGATGACGTGATGGAAATACTTGGAGCCCTGCCTGAAGGCATCAGCGAGCAAGAAGCCGAACTGAGACTAGAACAGCACGGCAGCAACGAAATCGCCCAGGATCGGAGAAGCGCTTGGTATGTTCAGCTCCTCGGCTGCTTCAAAAATCCGTTTATCCTGATTTTATTGGGACTCTGTCTGTTCTCCCTAATCACGAAGGATTTCGATGCGGCTATCATTATCAGCACCATGGTCACGATTAGCGTGGCTATCTCCTTCACCCAGGAATACCGCTCGCAGAAAACCGCCGAGAGTCTCAAAAATCTCGTCAAGACAACGACTTCTGTGATCCGGCAATCGCCAGCCCGTGAGATCGCGGTGGAGCAAATCGTTCCCGGTGACCTGGTTCATCTATCAGCCGGAGATTTGGTACCCGCAGACATCCGCCTGATCGCTTCCAAGGATCTGTTCATCAGTGAATCGGCTCTTACCGGAGAAGCCCTGCCTGTTGAGAAGGAAGATATACAATTAACGACGGATCCCAAGCTGAAGCAACAGAGAAAACAGTCCAGGAAGCTTAACCCGCTTGAACTTAGCAACATTTGTTATATGGGAACCAATGTGATCAGCGGCTCGGCAACCGGAATCGTTATCGCCACCGGGGGCGAAACTTGCTTTGGGGCGATGGCCCGAACCCTAAGCGGAGCAAGACCGATGACCAGCTTCGATAGAGGCGTGAATAAGGTTAGCTTCCTCCTTATCCGTTTTATGCTGATCATGGTCCCTATCATTTTTTTCATCACCGGATTTACCAAAGGTGACTGGATGGACGCGCTGCTGTTCGGCATGTCCGTAGCCGTCGGATTAACCCCGGAAATGCTGCCTGTAATCGTTACTTCCAATCTCGTCAAGGGAGCCAGTACGATGGCTCGGAACAAAGTGGTCGTAAAGCAGCTGAATTCCATTCAAAATTTCGGAGCAATGGACATTCTCTGTACCGACAAGACCGGCACATTAACCCAGGACAAAATCGTCCTCAAGAGGCATCTTGATATCCATGGCCATGACAATGATGAAGTATTGAAGCATGCCTATCTGAACAGCTACTATCAGACAGGACTAAAAAATCTGCTCGACATCGCCGTGCTCGAACATGCAGAGTTACAGAAGGGCCTAAATGCCGAGCATGCATATCAGAAGATCGATGAGATCCCCTTCGACTTCCATCGCCGCCGTATGTCCGTTGTGCTGAAGCAGCAAAGCGGACAGCATTTGTTAATCTGCAAAGGGGCAATGGAAGAAATCATCAGCATCTCCAGCCATGCTCTGGATGACGGAAAAACAGTGCTGCTGACTGATGAAATGCGGGTCCGCATTCAAGCCATCGTCCGCAACCTGAATACCGACGGTTACCGGGTCGTAGCTGTTGCTATTAAAGAACCTCGGCAGCACTCTGAACAGTATTCTGTACAGGACGAACAGGATTTGGTCCTGATTGGTTACATCTGCTTCCTCGATCCGGCCAAGAGCAGTGCTGCGCCAGCGATTGAAGCATTGCGAAGCAGCGGTGTTGCCGTCAAGGTGTTGACCGGAGATAACGAAGCCGTTACCCGCAAGGTGTGCAATGATATCGGACTGAGTACGGACAGTATTCTGCTCGGGCAGGATATTGACGATCTATCCGATGAGAAGCTGGCAGAGCTGGCTGAACGGACGACGATCTTCGCCAAGCTCAATCCGCTGCAGAAATCAAGAATCGTCCTTGCGCTGCAGAGTAAAGGACATACCGTAGGCTTCATGGGCGACGGCATCAATGATGCCGCATCGCTGCGTCAGGCTGACGTAGGTATTTCCGTGGACACAGCCGTTGACATCGCCAAGGAATCGGCGGATATTATTTTGCTGGAGAAGGATCTGATGGTGCTTGAGGATGGGGTTATTGAAGGACGCAAGACCTTCGGAAACATCATCAAATACATCAAAATGACAGCCAGCTCCAACTTCGGCAACGTATTCAGCGTACTCGGCGCGAGCGCCTTTCTGCCTTTTTTGCCGATGCTGCCGCTGCAGCTCTTGATCCAGAATCTGTTCTACAGCATCTCGCAATTGTCAATTCCATGGGACAACGTAGATGATGAATTCCTGGCTAAACCGCGTAAATGGGACGCTAGCTCCATCGGCCGGTTCATGATCTTCATAGGACCGATCAGCTCGATTTTCGACTATATTACTTTCTTTGTCATGTTCTATGTGTTCCAGGCCAATACACCGGCCAGCCAATCCTTGTTCCAATCCGGCTGGTTCGTCGTCGGCTTGCTGTCACAGACGCTGATCGTCCATATGATTCGTACGCACAAAATACCGTTCATTCAAAGTCGGGCCAGCAGACCCGTGCTGCTGTTAACCGGAGCGGTCATGCTCGCCGGTATTTATCTGCCATTCAGCCCATTTGGAAACAGTCTTGGACTACAGGCCCTGCCGCTTGTCTATTTTGGCTGGCTTGCCGCCATCCTGCTCGGATATTGCCTGCTCACCCAGATCATCAAGGGCTGGTACATCCGCCGCTTTGGCGAATGGCTCTAAAAACATGGAAAACCTAGATGCAGATCCGTCGTTACGCCTGAATCCAATCTGCGATACTGAACAAAAAGAACCTTCAATATACCTCCCAGAACGCAGGGAAAGTATTTGAAGGTTTTTTTGTTTTCTCCTCTATAGGTCCTCCACTATTCGCTCAAGCAACCCCATTTCGAGACAGGCCTTAACGGACAGCACCTTATCCCCCGCTTCGAACCGGATCTCAAGTCTATCCTCGTAGAGTTTTGTGATCACTCCCTCGTCAAACCGAGCATGCTTGACCCTCCTGCCAACAACGAAGTCATTTGCATTTCGAATCGCGTTCGGACGATAGACGACCTCCGGCTTCTTCAGCTTCACTGTAGAGTTCTCTCCCTGCACAATCCGCGGGGCAGACGGGTTCACAATCCTCCGGATATCATTTACAAAGCGGGATTCTACAGCCTTCTTGCCCTCGCGCTCCCGGTAGGTTACCAAATGGAGCATGCGCTTTGCCCGCGTCATACCTACATAGAATAGACGGGTCGCTTCCTCCAGCTGGGCGAGATCCTCAGACGAATCCTTCAGATCCTCATAGGAAGGCAAAATGCCGTCAACCAGATCGATCATGTAGACACGATCGAACTCCAGGCCTTTGGCGCTATGCAGTGTAGACAAGGTTACAACATTTTGCCCTCTCCTCCGCTTCGCCGTCTTCTGAAGCGACTCCAAATATTTGAGCCGGGCGGCAAACTCCTCCATCGTCGATAAAGGAGCCGCGATCTGCTCCAATGCATTCAGAATGCCAATTAGCGTATCTTGACGGAAGCCGAGGCGTTCACACATCTTCTCCAGCGCTTTCTCATAACCGAGGCGGCTGCGAATAACCTGGATCGCCGGCTGCGGCGGCATTCCGCGCATCTCCTGGAATGTCTGCTTGCTCTCCTCCAGCAGCTTCACTTGATATTCCTGAAGCGGCACATGGTTCAGCAGATTATCGAACACCGATTCCTGATTATGAATCAACCTGACTTCCTGCATCTGCTTTTTGCTGATATAGCCGTTGAATTTCATATGAATCTTCTCAAAGACATCCACCCGCTTATCGGTGAACGTTAGCCGCATAAAGTTCAGCACATCCTCTACGACCCAATGGGAGAAGAAACGCAGGTCAGAATCCTTTAAATAAAAAGGAATCCCGGCCAGGTCAAGTGCATTCATAAGGCCGACGGAAGACGAATTGTTGCGGTACAGAATCGCAATCTCCGCCAGGTTGTCCTGCCCAGCAATCTCCCGTACCAAATAGTCGCCCTGGGAAATATCATCGGCCAGACAGGTAAAGCGGATCGGCTCCTGCGGAGGATTATGGGTATACATGTTTTTGTTATACCGATGCTTGTTGCGTTTAATGAAGCGGTTAGCCGCGTGTACAACATCTCTGGAGGAACGATAATTCTGCTCCATATACAAGATCTCCGCCTTGGAATATACCTGTTTGAACGCCAGCAAATAAGACGGCTCAGCCCCTCGCCAGCTATAGATGGACTGATCATCGTCAGCAACCACACACAGATTGTGATGACGCTGCACCAGCTTCTCGATAATAGCGTGCTGCACCAGCGAGGTATCCTGGCTCTCATCAGTCAGCACATAATCGTATCTCGTCTGATACTTTCGCAGCAGTGAAGCATCCTCATCCAAGGCTCTATTGGCGAGCGTCAGCATATCGTCGAAGTCAAGCAGCAGCCTTGCTCTATCCCTTTGCTTGAATTCCTCATATGCGCGAAAAATCTGCTCCGCCTTGGGAACATCCACTTTAATCTCTGACCATTGCCCGGCAGGCAGCTTTTTATTTTTAATATAGCTAATATAGGTCGTTAATTCATCCATCTGATCGTCCGTAATATTATCCGAGTGAATGGAGTGATAGATTTGCCGCAAAATAATTCTCTTGTGCAGCGGCAGCTGCTCCGCCCCGGTCCCCTCTTCCTCCTCCGGATCGATATGCCCTTCAATAATCTGAAAGTCGATCTGGCACTTCCGCAAATAGGCTCTGACCACTTCAAAGGCCAAGCTGTGAATCGTAGAAAATGATACGGGAGCAAGTTCCGGAAAAAAGGCGTTGAAGCGCGACTTCATATCCTGAGCAGCAGCCCTGCTGAAGGTCACCGCCTTAATACGTGCGGGGTGTACCCCCTTCTCGGCAATCAAATAGCCGATGCGCATAATCATCGTCGTTGTCTTGCCTGATCCGGGCGAGGCTAACAACAGCAGCGGTCCTTCGGTAAGAAGAACCGCCTTCCGCTGCACCTCATTCAATTGAATCCCAAGCTCTGCTTGCTTGCGATCTATAAATTGGGTAGGTGTTGCTTGATTTATTGAGCGATTATACATAAAGCACCTTTACTGTTTTTATCTTTTGCTGCCGGTCATAACGGTAAGATCGACTGTAATCCCGGTTGGAGGATGAGTGGTAAAATGGTTTAGCTTGCATTCCTCAGCCCGCCATGCCAAAGGGGTCATAGCAAGCAAAGGTAGTACCTGCTCCGGCTCCAGAGGATAAGTATACCTCACCCGCTGAACCTCGACAGGTTCAAAATGCTCCCTGAACAGCTGCATCGTCCTGTCATTACTGAAGCTTTGCCCACGCCCTTCCCATAGTGCCTCGCGCAGTTCACGCAAATAATCGCGGTTGGGAATGACTTTAATGACGATACCGTCTTTGCACAGTAATCTATGAAAAGCATCATAATTCGCAGGTGACAGGATGTTGAGAATGACATTGAACTGTTGGCTTGCCAGTGGTGGATTGGCCAAATCGCCTACACACCATAGAAGCTCCTTATAGCTCTTTGCCGCGGAGGCAACGCCATCTTTGGCCAGGTCGATTCCAACCCCAAGCGTTGGTGTCGGCAGGACTGCATTTTGCTGGAGCAACGAATGCACCCGCTCTAAATGCGAGCCTTCGCCGCAGCCTGCATCCAGAATTTTAAATCTGTCATGCTCCTCCACAGCTTCCAGCCTTTTCCCAATTCTGGTGGCCACCGCTTCGGCCAATGGTTCAAACAAGCCTGCCCGGCTGAGCATCCGTCTGGCTGTAAACAGGGATTTATCGTATTTAGTTCTCGCCGCCTGCAAGCATAAGTGAATGTATCCATGCTTGGACAGGTCATAACGATGCCCATGGCGACATACTAGACTTCTTTCATTAATGAACAATTCAAAATGACAAACCGGACAGCTAAAAATAGCAATATGCTGTGAAAGTAAATTCACGGCATAATTATTTTTGGACACAAAAAAACACCCCGTTCATTCGTTTTTGCTGAATGAAAAAGGCACAGTCAAATAAACCTAGTCAACTTCCCATTTTTGAGAAAATAACCAAGCTTAATGTCTGTACCTCTCATTAGCGAAACCGAATGAATTGGATGATCATCCTGCAGCTCTCCTCACATTAACAACGAACCTTCATCATTATAGCATATCCCACGGAATCAGATAAGCTCACTACCGGGCTGCCGCTCCGTGGTTCACGAACCGCCGTTAACGGCTCTTCACCAGCAATTCCACGGCCTGATGAACTACCTTGCTGCTGTCCCTGCCAGCTTCCTTCTCAGCCAGGATGCAATGCTCCAAATTGGAGGCTACCACGTAGGCCATCGCCTTATCGATCGCACTGCGGATCGCGGATAACTGACAGACGACATTCTGACAGTCCTGACCTTCCTCCATCATTTTAAGTACGCCACGGACCTGGCCTTCAGCCCGCTTCAGTCTTTTCTTAATATCCTCATCGTACTGCATAACAATATCTCCTCTGCGAAACATGTTATATCTATTATTTCCGATCTTCTGCCTAAAAACAATGTGCCCATCAGTACCGGCGGATCGATCATGCGCATGGGCTATTGCATTTACACTTGCGGGAGATCAGCTCCTGGAAGCAAGGGATCGACATAAATTCGTCGCTGACTAAGGTCAGATGGCTGTATCCGCTTTGTCTCATAATTCTTGCCGCCTTTTTGCCTTGAGCCTTCGTAGCGGAAATAATGATAATATCATCTTCAAAAAATAAGTCATTTTTCCGTACATACCGTAATCTGCCTACCGAAATGTTGAGCGCTCCCGGAACATGGGCCTCATAGTAATCCACCTGATCCCGGACATCAAGCAGCTTGAAGCTCTGCGGCTCTCCCTTTAACAACTCGCAGAACTGGTCTTCGTTAATATATCTCAATCCGCGAACCGGTCTGCTTCGCCAAGCGATAGCTGCGATAAACAGGCATACAATAAAATAGTAGATCGCCAAGATAACGGCCTCCCATTTGGTTTAGTCAATCTCTCCTGACCAGGAGGACATGCCGCCGACCATATTTAATACATGATAGCCGAGTGAAGACAAATACTCGCAAGCCCTTGTGCTGCGCCCGCCTGCCTGGCAGACAACAATCGTCTCCTGCTGCGGATCGATGAGATTCAGTGCACCGGGAATGCTCCCCAGCGGAATGTTCTTCGCACCTGGTATATGCCCCGCGGCAAACTCATCCGGTTCGCGAACATCCACTATCGCCAATTGATCTTTCCGCTGCAGACGTTCATTTACTTCAAATGGATACATTTCTGGATAAGGACTGCTCATCTCTGTTGCCTCCTAAGTGTAGTTCAACTTTTCTAGCACTAATATTACAATTATCACATACCCATGGGGGTATGATACTAAGTTATATTGTTTTGCTTTCTGCGTCAACAGGAATATCGTTATATAACCAAGTCAGATGACTCCGGATGAATGAAAAACAAAGCATTCGCATATTTTAGTACCAGATACTAATACTTGGTGTTATAATAAAGAAAAAAAGAGGTGATTTTCATGAAAGCTCAGTTCTCGCAAGCACGCATAACAGCTATTGGTACCCATGTTCCCGAACAGCGGCTGACGAATGATGATTTATCTAAGCTAGTCGACACCAATGATGAATGGATCGTACAAAGAACCGGCATGAAGGAACGCCGGATCGCCGCGGAGCACGAATTCACCTCGGATCTGTGCATTAAGGCGGTGCAGAATCTCGCAGAGCGTTATAACAAAAGCCTGGACGATGTCGATATGATTATTGTGGCAACGACAACCCCGGATTACCCGTTTCCCAGTGTAGCCTGTAAGATTCAGGATTATTTCGGGATAAGCCGCACTGGCGCCTTCGACTTGAATGCGACCTGCGCTGGATTCGTATATGGCCTGCATCTGGCTAACGGGTTGGTTACGTCCGGACTACACAAAAAGATTCTTGTCGTTGCCGGCGAGACCCTATCCAAGGTCACGGACTATACTGACCGCTCCACCTGCATTTTGTTTGGGGACGGGGCCGGCGCGGTACTCGTTGAATACGACGATTCCCATCCTGGGTTCATCTCCTCCGTACAAGGTACGAATGGCGAAGGCGGTATCCATGTATATCGTTCAGGCTTGTCTCATACTTTCAAAGGAGCGGAGCTTGCCGGGGATGGAAAGATGGTACAGAACGGGCGGGAAGTATATAAATGGGCAGTCCAAACCGTATCTGCAGGCATTAAGCAGCTTCTGGAGCAAGCAAATATGAGTGTGGATGACATTGATTGGTTTGTTCCGCATAGCGCAAATCTGCGCATGATTGATTCGATCTGCGAGAAATCCGGCATTCCGTTGGAGCGGACCTTATATAGCATGGAATACTTCGGCAATACCTCCGCTGCTTCCATCCCATTAGCGCTCGACCTCGGGGTATGGGAAGGACGTCTAAATTACGGGGATACGATGCTGCTCTATGGATTTGGAGGCGGACTTACTCATAGCGGCCAGATCATCAAATGGGGCGTGCCCCGCGTATAATCCAACGACAAAAAACCGGTGAGTTGGGCTATTGCACAATTTCACCGGTTTAATTATTTATCTCGTTATTTATCTGCACATGGTTCACCTTTCTGCATTAGCATCGATGTACGTAACCTACGAAATATTCGCATTCTTCAAGGCATGTTCCCAGCTTGGAAAATAGTACAATGCGCTTCTCATTAACTCGGGATTCTGCTGCTTCACCTGCTTCTTGCTGATAGGCTCTCCATTACTCTGCAGCTGCTTGATGCGGTGAATGACCTCATCGGCGCCCATTGAAATATCCATCCTCATCCTCCTTTCCAAGAAGCCGTTTCCTCTATTTTCCACAACAATAAGAGGAAATATTCAACTTGGTAGGGATTTGCCTAGGATCTGCGCCTGTTGATCCATAAATAATACCCAGATATCCCCACAATAACTACAGTAAAGACAGAGCCCCACAGGACATAAGATCCCTTGGTATGAAACAGCGAACCTGCCACCGCTCCCCTATCTTCGTCTGCAAGCTTTAATTCCCTGGCATCGAGAAATGCAGATTCCTCACTAGTTATATTGACAGCCATCTTGGATGGTGAACAGAGCGGATTTTCCCAGCCTGTCCCCTCCTTATAACTAAGGAAGAATAGATACTCCCCGTGAAGAATGCTTGGTCCTGAAACAGCTCCCCAGGTTTTATCCTCGAAAATGACCAGCTTCTGGTCTGTAATCCCCTTGAAGCTTCTCGTGATCGTCAGCCCGATCTGATTGTTCTCCCGCCTCTCCCGGATGCTCTCCACCCGTCCGGTGACTACGCCGTCGTACCTCTGATACGCTTCGGAGATACTGGGCAGCTCGGCGCATGATAAGGCCGATGTCTGCCGCGCATATAAAGGATTCAGCAGCAGTAGTATAAACAGAATTAACCCTATTCTCTTCATCACGACCCTCCCTTTTATATAAAATGACGTGGTACATCTGCGGAAAGGTTGCAGTCGTACGTTACCCATATGTGAACAAAGCATAGAACCCTTTCCGTAGTCTCATACTATGAACATTCCAATTGAAGAAGGTGTTTCCTAATGAGCAAGAAGCTGAGTCTGCTCATGTTCAGCGGAGAGTACGATAAAGCGATGGCCGGATTGATACTGGCCAACTCGGCGCATGATATGGATATGGAAGTGACGATGTTCTTCAGCTTTTGGGGTCTGTTCCTTATCAGAGATCCCGATAAGATGACTCTGGAGGATAAATCGCTTTACGAAAAAATTATGAGTCTGGCAACGCCTAAAGGTCCTGAGCAGCTGCCATTATCAAAAATGAATTTCAGCGGATTGGGCAAATGGATGCTTGAAGAAATGATAGAGGATCAAGAGGCTCCGAAGCTAATTCATTTCTTAAAAGGGGCGCGCAAGAAAAATATTAAATTCTCCGCCTGCAAGCTATCTGTAGAAATTATGGGCCTGAAACCCGAAGAATTTTTGCCTGGCGTAGACATCGTTGATGCCCAAAGCTACTTAAGGGACGCCCTGGAAGCTGACATTCAGCTATTCATTTAGAGGGTAGACGATCGCCGCCCTCCCCATTTAACGGACACCACGGCTGCTTAGCAAGCTAATTCCAAACATTTTGCACTATGATATCTAACGGACATGTCTGCCGGCTATTCAGTAAAAACGTTCATTTTAGCGGTTTGCGGCATCTAGGTGTCCCTGGGGTCCAAGAAAACTTAAAAAACGATAGTATTTAGCTTATAAACGTTGCTGATGTCCGTTACAGATAGAGGAAGTAATCCAGCAAGCGATATTCCCGCAGGCCGGGAGTATCGCTTTTTTCTTGGAAAATACAAAAAAATCGGGTCTAGGCATTCGCCTTCCCCACTGTCTCCGGCATATACTGAGTCATCAATGAAAATGAGCGAGGAATAAATGTTATGTTGAAAAATGCAATGCACGCGATTGATGCGACTAACATCAAAAATCCGGAGGCCCTTGAAGCGCATTTTCTCTCTTTCCGCGATAAAACGGTCGGCATTCAGCAGCCTTATTCCACGCCTTATGGCAAGCAAAAGATGATCTATGCCGATTGGACGGCAAGCGGACGGCTGTATGAACCGATTGAATCGGTGATTGCCAAACAGTTTGGCCCTTATGTAGCTAATACACATAGCGAGTCCAGCCTGACTGGCCAGACGATATCCCAAGCCTACAGAATGGCCCGTCAAATGATCAAGCAGCATGTGAATGCCGGCCCTGACGACATCTTGATGCTGACGGGATCCGGAATGACCTCGGGCATTAATAAATTGCAGCGTCTGCTTGGTCTGAAGGTGCCTGAGTGGCAAGCTGCTTCATATGGGCTTGCTGCGGCAGATCGCCCGGTCATCTTCGTCAGCCATATGGAGCATCATTCCAACCATATCTCTTGGGCGGAGACCATTGGGGATGTTGTCGTGCTTGAGCCCGGAAAAGACGGAGAAGTGAGCCCCGCTCAATTGGAGCGGTCGCTCAGCCTTTATCGGCATCGCCATTTTAAGATTGGCGCATTCACCGCCTGTTCCAATGTCACCGGAAGAATGACGCCGTATCATCAGTTAGCGAAAGTGATGCATCTCCATGGGGGAATAGGTATTGTCGATTTTGCCGCATCCGCTCCTTATGTCCCGATCGATATGCATCCCGAGCAGCCGCTGGAGCAACTGGATGGCATCCTTTTCTCCCCGCATAAATTCCTTGGCGGTCCTGGCACCTGTGGGGTATTGATCATGCATAAGTCTCTATGCAACCAGCGAATTCCCGACCAGGTCGGCGGGGGTACCGTCGATTGGGTGAATCCTTGGGGAACGAAGCATTATGTCCATGATGTAGAGAGACGTGAGGATGGCGGCACCCCTCCAATCATCCAGGCAATCAAGACCGCATTATGCGTGAAGCTCAAAGATCAAATGAGAACGGAGCTGATTCTGGCGCGCGAGCATCAAATGACTATCCGCCTGCTCCAGGGACTGAGACGGATTCCCGGGGTCTCCGTATTGGATTCGAAATCCGAAGATCGACTGGGGATCGTCTCATGGATGCTTCCCGGTTACCATTACAATCTTGTTGTGAAGCTGCTGAGCGATCGCTTCGGCATTCAGGCACGCGGCGGCTGTTCCTGTGCGGGTCCGTATGGACATTACTTGCTTGGCATTACCGCTGAGCTGTCTCACCTGATTGAGCAGAGCGTCATTAGCGGGGATTACTCCTTTAAGCCCGGCTGGGTACGCACATCATTGCATCCGGTCATGACCCTACAGGAGGTAGACGATATTATTCAAGCCGTAACAGAAATAACCCGTCATATCGAGACCTGGCGGCATGATTATATTTATAATCCGCTCACCAATGACTGGTCTCATATTCACGGGCAATTTGTGCCAGACGTCGCAGCCATGTTCGAACTTAATTAAGGCCGCTACTGCTAAGAAAGGCAATCAAGCTTAATGCAAGAATGACCGCGATTCAGCACCAGGTTTTTTTGAAATACTCTTGAAGTAATTTTGAGGAAACACAGCAAGTGAATCTTGAAGATTTATTTGATGCCAAGACGCATCCGGTAGCTGAACATAATTTCCTTCGTATGACCGTTAAAATACTTCTCCGTCCGTTCGCGGAAAGAAGCTATCTCGCCATCAAGCTCTGTGCTGCCGAGCTTCATTACGCTCTGCAAGCCGCCTTGACTTAGCGCCAGTCCGATATAACGCTCGGCATTGCACAGCTCCCGATGGTGAAATACGATTTCCCTCGCATATCTGAAAGCTCCGCTGGCCTGTAGATTATGCAGATGCTCATTCTTGTCGCGCTTCATGGCCTTTGATTCCGCGGTCGCTTCGCGCTCCAGAATCTCATCGCTTTTATCATACAACTCCATATACTGCTTCTCCAGCTCCCAACTGATCATCGGCGGCCAATCGCAGTCGTAAGCAGCAAATACGCCTCCCGGCCTTAGAACCCGGTGTACCTCACGTAATGTACTTACAGGTTCCATCCAATGAAATGATTGTGAGCAGGTAATAATATCGGCCGATTCCGACTCCACCTCAAGTTGATTGGAATACCCGGGAACGAAGCTGATCGCAGACGATCCCTCCGGGAAGTGCCGGAGCTTGGCAGTGGCTACACTTCGCATATCTTCATTAGGCTCTACCCCGATAATTCGTGTCGCACGCCCCTTCCAGATCAGTGTCGAAAGCCCTGTGCCACAGCCCAGATCCATGACCAGTTCGGGTTCTCTCTGCAAGTATTGGGTCAAAATCTCGGTAACCAGCTCAGGAGCTTCAGGACGATAATTATCGTATACATCTGCGAACCCTGAGAACCTCGCGACATTGCTCTGTAAATTCCCCTTTGGAATCTCCGGTACCATATGATCTCCTCCAATTTCTATATTTTCGCTAGGTACTACTGCTCTTGCTGTTTTTGCGTTATCTCATAAACCTGCAGGTTGCGATAAATGACCTCAAGCAATGGAGCCTCCATCTTATGCTGCTTAGCCAAATCGAGTAAATAACCATGTAGATGACGGCCTTCAATAGCCAGTCCCTTCTCCATGTCACGCAGCATAGAGGCTTTCATCATATAGCCCGTCTTCTCCATCGTGATCATATGCTTGACAACAATCTCCGGATCCAGCGGCGCACCGTGCGCCATCATGATCGCCGCCCCCTCCTGGAACACGCCGCGTATGTACTCATATCCGTTATCGCTGTCCCGAATCGGACCCAACGGGGCCCGCATCAGAGTAGTAACGCCTGCAATGGTAGTAATATACAAATATTTATGCCAAATATCTTGCTCGATATGAGCACTCCGCACGAATGAAGCCTTCGTTCCGCCCAGCGCTTCTTCAATTGCCCGTATTCTCTCTGTAGCTCTATTCCCGAACTCTCCATATCGAACATAGTGTCCCTGGCTCGTCTGAATAATATGCCCCTGCTCATTTAAAGTAGTCTCGATGAAGCATAGTCCGCCGATGACCTTGTCCTTACCGAACTCCCGCTGCAATTCCGGGATATGGGCCACACCGTTCAGTAACGGCAGAATCACCGTATTTTCCCCTACGAACGGCTTGACATCCTGCATAGCACCATTCAGGTGGTAGGCCTTCGTCGAGAACAAAATCAAATCAAAAGGCCTCGCTTCATCCTGCGAAGTGATAACACGCGGCTCCAGAGTCATATCCCCATGCACACTGCGAATCACAAGCCCCTCTTGTTCAAGCTGCTGCTTGCGGTGCTCCCTTACGAAAAAGGTAACATCTGCTCCTTGTTCAACCAATCTCCCGCCAAAATAACCGCCAACTCCTCCGGCACCAAGCACTAATATCCGCATCGATCGCTTCATCTCCTGACCTGTATCCTATTAATCCAATTATACTAGATAAAAGAAAAAAGCGAATCCATCTCTATATTGACGAATTCGCTTCAATGTATGACTGCAACCATTTTGCGTATATTACTTAGCGAGAATTGTAGTTGTCATACACCTTTTGCAGCAATGCTCTCAGTTGTTCCTTCTCTTCCTCGGACAAGCACCCGTCCAGGCTCCTGTTGGACTCATCCAGAATCGAGATCAACACGGGCTCGAACTCCTTGGCCTTGGCGGTCGGATATAACCGGTAGGATCTTCGATCATGATCGTCGACGATCCTCTCGACATAGCCCTCCTCCTCCAATTGCTTGATACACCGGGTCGTAGTAGCTTTATCGAACTTTACTTCACAGGTAAGCTGATCCTGATTCAAGCCGGGATTCATAAGGATCGTCTTCAGATAGCTGTGGTGTCCGCCACCACCTATATTATAATCTCTCAGTTTATTGGCCAATTCCTTCTGATTGATTCGGTTGATAAAAGATATCAACTTGCCGATCGAGTTCATGTCCATCCTTGCCCTTCTATAACGGAATTTATATACATGTCTAAAATTTTATCGTATTTTTGTTGCAGGCGCAACTAAATTGGAGTACACTTTGAATGTGCGATTTAGTTGTACGTGCAACAAATTTATAACGTAATTATAAAGTGAGGTCATCAGCATGAGTTCAAATCCAGGAATAGTAAGAAAAACATATCAGGATGATCCCGCTGTCCAGAAGAGACGCTGGCTGATACTGATCGTCATTAATTTATTCACTTTCATGTCCACACTGGACGGAAGCATCGTCAACATCGCCCTCCCCGTCATTTCGAAGCAGCTCGATTTACCGGTAGCCCAGACGCAATGGGTTGTGACCAGCTACCTTATGATGATCTGTGCGGCGATTCTCTTCTTCGGCAAGCTCGGGGATATCGTTGGTAAAATAAAAATATTCAAGCTGGGCATGATCATTTTTACGATCGGGTCCCTGTTCTGCGGATTTAGCCACAGCTTGACCACCTTGATTGCTTCGCGGCTTATACAGGCCCTTGGCGCCTCGATGACGATGGCGAACAATCAAGGGATTGTTACTGACATCTTCCCGCCAAGTGAACGCGGTAAGGCGCTCGGGTTCATTGGAACCTTCGTATCGCTGGGCAGTATTGCCGGTCCAAGTCTCGGCGGCATTATCATTTCCGGCCTTGGTTGGGAGTATATATTCTGGGTGAATGTTCCGATCGGGATCATCGCCTTTATCATTGGCATTAAGACGCTGCCACAGGATCTTACGAAGCTGCAGGTAAAAATCGACAAGGCAGGCAACCTGTTATTTACGCTATTTATCCTTGCCCTATTCTCCGGATTGCTACTTGGACAACAGGTTGGTTATGGAGATTACCGCATCATTACCTCATTGATCGTTTCTGTAGTTGTATTTATCGCCTTTATCTGGGTGCAGATGCGTAAGCAGGAGCCGCTGCTTCAGCTATCGCTCTTTAAGAATCCGCTGTTCACACTGAGCATTTTATGCGGATTTCTCGTCTTCGTTGCGAACTTCTGCTACAACATTATCGCACCTTTCTATGCACAGAGCATTCTTAATCTGTCACCGTCTCAAGCCGGGTTCCTGCTGATGATCTTCCCGATTGTCATGGTCATCATCGCCCCGATTAGCGGCACCCTATCGGATAAGATTGGCTCCGAACTGTTAACCTTCATCGGTCTGATCGTGATGGTTATCGCCCAGTTTGGCCTTGCTTCATTGCACAACGGCAGCCATATTGCCTTCGTATCGCTATGGATTGCTATGCTTGGGCTTGGCAGCGGGATCTTCCAATCTCCGAACAACTCGCTTGTCATGTCCAAGGTACCGCGGACACAGCTTGGGATTGCCGGCAGCATCAACGGCTTGATCCGCAATATCGGGATGGTAGTAGGGATTACAGTCGCAACCACAACCCTGTTCAGCGTGATGAGCCACAAAGCAGGCTATCGTGTCACCGGGTTGATTCCGGATCGCCCCGATATCTTTCTGACCGGAATGCATGTCGTCTTCCAGACGTCAGCGATAATTTGCCTTGCAGCCGCTTTGCTAACCGGCTGGCGTCTTTGGTCGTCCAGACGTTCGCCGCAAAATGAAGCTGTCCATTCGAACTAAGAGTACGATTATGCAATTATGGCCTCCAGCCAGTGAACTGATATGGCGAGCAGGACGTGAGATTCAAGATTTACGTGGAAACTTTGGCTCGTATTTACGTGTCATACTTCTAATGAGCGAGAAACAACCTGCATTTTTGCAGGTTGTTTCTTTGTTCTGTATTTTAGGGCTTGAAAACCTGCATGATTGCAGTTTTCGGGTTCTAACCCTCCAACTCTGCCTCTACTTCAGGTTGCTATTAGGGTTAAGCCTAATCCCGTTAAGCAACCTCTCCCCCTATCGCCAACTTCCCCATTATCGATTTTTATCACACGGAAGGCTTCATCCTCCACCGCGCTCAGATGATCTGCCAGGATAGAAAGGTAAGTTACTGCGCCCGCTCATTTATTTTCCCTTTCATCATGGAGATGAAGGCATAAGGCTCATATAACTCCTGCTCCTTCTGGCCGTAAGCCCGAACCTGCACATTTCCTGCGGCGAGCTCGGCATCACCAACGATCAGCATGTATGGGACTTTTTGCATTTGCGCCTCCCGGATCCTATAACCAAGCTTCTCCTCCCGCGAGTCTACATCGGCCCGAATCCCTGCATCGATCAGGCGTTCACGCAGCTCATTGGCGTATGCGGCATGAGCCTCGGCAACGGGAACAACCACCGCCTGCACCGGTGCTAGCCAAATCGGAAAAGCCCCTGCATAATGCTCAATCAATATACCGAGGAAACGGTCGATTGATCCGTAAATTGCCCGGTGTATAACGACTGGAATTTGCTTATTGTTCTGCTCATCCACATAGGATAGCCCGAATTTCTCCGGCATTTGAAAATCCAGCTGAATGGTTCCGCATTGGTGACTGCGATGCAAGGCATCCTTAATATGAAAATCAATCTTCGGTCCGTAGAAGGCGCCATCCTCGGGATTTAAACTGTACTTCAGCCCCGATGCTTCGAGCACTTTCAGAAGCGCACCTTCCGCCGCTTCCCACTGTTCATCGCTGCCCATTGAATCCAGCGGCCTAGTCGACAGCTCGAGTGAATATTCGAAGCCAAAGATTCCGTAGATCTCTTTAATCAGATCGATCGTATGCATAATCTCCGCTTCAATCTGTTCCGGCGCTGCAAAAATATGAGCATCGTCCTGGCAAAAAGTTCTGACCCGAAACAGGCCATTTAGCGCCCCGCTGAATTCATGGCGATGTACCTGACCGAATTCGGCATAACGAATGGGCAGATCTTTATAAGAATGCAGGCTGTTCCGGTACATCAACATATGCCCTGGGCAGTTCATCGGCTTAACGGCAAAATGATGATGATCAAGCTCGGAGAAATACATATTGTCGCGATAATGATCCCAGTGCCCGGACTGCTCCCACATATGGCGATCCATCATAAACGGGGTACGAACCTCCTCATATTCGTACTTCAGTAAATATTCCCGTGACAAACCCTCCAGCTCATTGCGGAGCACTGTGCCTTTAGGTAAATAAAACGGCATCCCGGGGGCCTCATCCGCAAACATAAACAATTGAAGCTGCTTGCCGAGCTTGCGGTGATCGCGCTTCTGAGCTTCTTCCTGCCACTTCAAATATTCATCAAGCTCCCGCTTGCTTGCAAATGCTACCCCATAAATGCGCTGCAGCATCGGCTTCTGGCTATCCCCTTGCCAATAGGCCCCGGATACATTTAAGAGCTTGAAGAACGGCTTGGAACGAAGCAAATCCCGTGCAGCACTCGGGTCTAATTCCTCATTATGATGACCAGACTCCGCCGCACAACCCCCTGGAAGAATATCCGCATAGTCCCCCTGTTCAAAAATAACAATCGGCTCCTCCATCGCCCCTTCTTTGAGCCATTCTACCTTCCAATGCTCCCCCTTCGCCTCAAAAAGCTGAATCGCCTCCATTCGGGAGTAGTAACGGCAATTCGCAGGCTCATCCTGAACGGCAAGCTGTTTCATGGCCTGCTCAATCTCTGCAACCTCCTCCTCAGTCACTGGATTGGCAGCGTCAAAATCATAGTAGAAGCCCTGTGGAGTATCCGCGAACATCCCCAGTCTGATGCCTTGAATCTTGTTCTGTACGGCTCTTGCCATCAGCATGGCAGCATATCTTCTTCCCAGTACTTGCTTTGAAATTGGACTACACATTGTAATATCACTCCTAAATTTTATGATTATATGAACAAAAGAGCGCGCTGTCCGCATAGGGACGAGCGCGCTCGTGGTTCCACCCATATTCAACTCGCTAATTAGAGACCGTTCAAAAAGTTCACCTTGGATTCCAGATGTAGGACGGAATGCGTCCTTCGTACTGAAAACCGGTCTTTTTGAACTCGCACTGTAAAGCGAATCCTTATGTTTTCTATAACGGGAATTCCCGGCAATCCTTACACTCACATGCTGCAACCTTTCGCACCGTACATCGCCCCCATTGGGAACTTGCATTATGGCACTTCATCGTTACACACATGATTTCAAAATTGCAGCTACAAGGCGGTAAATCCTTACTTCCTCCATAGGGGCTTCCAGCCTAAGACCCCGTTCTCTGGTATGGTATCCATAAGCATTTTTATCCTTGATCCTCGCTTTTTGATCATTTGCAAAACTAAAAAAGCGCGCTGTCCGCATAGGGACGAGCACGCTCGTGGTTCCACCCATATTCAACTCGCTAATTAGAGATCGTTCAAAAAGTCCGCTTGGGATTTCAGATGTAAAACGGAAGGTTTCTCCGTGCTGAAAACCGGCTTTTTTGAACTCGCGCTGTGAAGCGAATTCTTATGTCTTCTGTAACGGGAATTCCCGGCAATCCTTACACTCATGCTGCAACCCTTCGCACCCCTCGCCCCCATTGGGAACTCGCGTTATGGCGCTCCATCGTTGCAAACCTGATTTCAAAATTGCAGCTACAAGGCGGTAAATCCTTACTTCCTCCATAGGGGCTTCCAGCCTAAGGCCCCGTTCTCTGGCATGGTATCCATAAACACTTTTGTCCTTGATCCTCGCTTTTTGAGGTTGTTCATAAAGTCTGCTGTTGATAAGAAAACCGTCGAAGTCATTTAAAGAACAGCGACCGCGATCCAAAAGTTGGCTTTCTTGCGATATAGCATTTCTTCAGCCCATGCTGATCATCCATAAATGCTGTATCTCACAGTATACTTCGAGTAAACTGCACTCCTCATGCCCTGGCTTCATTCGACTGAAACGTTTTGAAAAAAGCGCCTATCGAGGCATAAGCTTCAGTGCTGCTGAAACCCATCTTAAAAAAATTCAAAAAAGCGCACTGTCCGCATAGGGACGAGCGCGCTCGTGGTTCCACCCAAGTTCAATTCGCTAATTTAGAGATGATTCAAAAAGTCCGCCAGAACATTCAGATGTAGAACAAAATATGTTCTCCGTGCTGAAAACCGGCCCTTTTTGAACTCGCACTGTGAAGCGAATCCTTATAACTTCTGTAACGGGAATTCCCGGCAATCCTTACACTCATGCTGCAGCCTTTCGCACCGCACGTCGCTCCCATTCAGAACTTGCGTTACGGCACTCCGTCGTTACAAACATGATTTCAAAATTGCAGCTACAAGGCGGTAAATTCTTACTCCCTCCATAGGGGCTTCCAGCCTAAGACCCCGTTCTCTGATATGGCATTCATAAGTCTTCTTGTCCTTGATTCAAGCTTTTGCGATACACCAATACTAAGCAACACGGCTAGAAATGTCAACTGCCATTTATCCCGCCTTTTCATAACGGATTGTATACTCCGTATCATGAGCAGGGTTGAACTGAAGGTACACATAAACCCCAAACTCGCTGCCATCCTTCGTTCTGATCCACAGCTTAAATTTCTCCTCGGCCTTATCGGCGGACAGATAGGTCCGGCCTATGTGCAAATAATCTATAATATCCGCTTGATAACGTTGCTGGGTTTCTTTGACCGCAATTTGGCCCCATTTGGCATATTCCGGAGCAACAGCCGCGCCCACCGTTCCGATGCATAGTGTCCACGTTATAACTAAGCTGACTATAATCCGTAACATTCCTGTCGGCAACTTCAATTTAGCGCATCTCCTTAGTGTAATCTATGGATACTACTAATATCTCTTCGATGAGCTGCAAATATTCTATAACCCTTCCCTTCGAGGGCGGCAGCATGCAAAATTTATAGATAAATGAACTTTTTGCGCTCCTTATAACTCTTATATTAAGAGAGGTGAAGGCATGAAGACAGTACGTTTGGTGAAGAAAGCCAAAAAGGGAAACAAAGAAGCATTACTACAGCTCATCATGGCTGAGGAAAATAAATACTATCAGCTTGCCTTAACCTATATGGGGAATGCCCATGATGCGATGGATGCCATGGAGGATATGATTCTCATCCTGTACGAGAAGATCGAGCAGCTTAAGAACGAAGAAGCCTTCTATAGCTGGAGCAAGACGATTCTTGTCAATAGCTGCAAAGGGCTGCTCCGCCAACGAAACAAGCTGGTACTGGTCGATGAGTGGGAGTCTGAGTATGGCAATCATTCAGAACCGGGGGCATCTCCCCACGGGACAAACTTCGCTGAAGCCAACGATCCATATTTGAATAGTGAACGGCAAATAGACATCCAAACCTTATTGCTTCAGATCAATGAGCAGCAAAAGGAAGCAATCCAGTTGAAATATTTGCATGACCTCGATTACCAGACCATTGCAGATATAACTCAGGTACCGATCGGAACTGTCAAATCAAGAATCTTCCAAGGCTTGAAAAGACTAAGAGAATATCGTGGAGGTGAGCAGAATGAATAACATCGAGGAGCAATTAGCCGAGGAGAAACAGCGACTTGAAAATGAGAGCCCCCCCAAGGAGCTGAATACCCGATTAAGATCCGTCTTAGCCACAGCTCCCTCCAGAAAGTCGAAGCGCATCGCCCCCGTCTGGAAGGCCGCAGCTGTCCTTATTCTTATCGCTGCGATCTTCGGATCGAACTATAATGCATTTGCCTATTACGGCAAACAGCTATTTGGATTCGATGAGCTGATGGAAGATACTTTGAAGCAGCTTAATGATAAAGGCATGGGACAGAGCATAGAGGAGAAGGTCACGCTGAAGGACGGAACGGATTTCACCATCAACGGGATTATTGCGGATGCAAATCAGCTGGTAATGTATTATACCTTGTTTAATCCACAGGGGCTGGATCAGAGCCATGAGCCAATCCGCCTGGAATCTATCAGCGGTTTCTGGACGAAATCCCATCCGGCAAGCGGTACATCGGTTATGAATGAGCAGCAAACCGAAATGAAGGGTATGATGACTTTCGACAGCGTAAGCCCCTTCGCCAAGAAATTAACACTGCATTATATGCAAATGCCTTATTCCGCCGAGCAAATGTCGGCGGGAGCCATTACTTTTGCATACAATCCAAATCAAGCGCTGCAGACACAGCTAAGGCAATCGATCAATAAGACGTTCAAGGTGGACCACGGCTCATTGACATTCCAATCCATCACGGCTACGCCAACACAAACGGTTGTCAGAGGAACCATGCGGGTGGACAATTACTACCGTGTTCATAACGCTCTGGATGGGATTAAGCTAAGAGCAGACGGAATTGAAATTCCACTCAAAGGCAGCGGAAGCCAATCTTCATTTGGCAGCAGAATCCGCTTCGAAATCCTTTACGATGCTCTTCCGCAACAGCTTCAAAGCTTGGAGCTCGTCATGGACCATTTTGTCGGGTATCAGTCCTTGAATCAAAAGCTGTCGCTGGAAAATGCAGGTGCCGATCCATTTAAATTGGGTGAAGAAAATTTATGGGTTAAGGATGTATCCGTCACCACCGACCATGTTGAGGTTACCATCGCCACAGCAGACGATGTCATGCTGGATGGTGTCTCCTTGGAGACTCAGGGTGAAAATACGCCATTGCAAACGACGGTCAGACAGGATCTCGTTAAGCAGGCCGACGGAACATTGCTGAAGCAACGCACGCTGCTATTTAATGCAAAAAACAAGCCGGAATATTTGCTGATTAAGGGAATGCACTTTATGAAAGCTTACAATGAGACAATCGCGATTCCTATAAAATGATTATACGGGGATGACTGCCGGGCCAAATGTCCTGAATTCAAAAAAGAAAGAGCGAGCCGAAACACTCGGCCCGCTCCTTTTTATATACCCTAATCTATAACATCTCTGACCCCGTCAACGTCTCAGAAACATTGGTCATCGAAGTACGATTCGCTGCTGCTTCCTGTAATCTCTCCTTCTCCGCTCTCTTCTCCTGATCCCAAAGCTCCTGAAAGTAGGGGCTGCTGTGAAGAAGCTCTTCAAAGGTACCCATACCCGCAATTGCTCCATCCCTCACTAACAAAATTCGATCCACATGCTTTACAAAATCCAGTCTGTGAGCAATCACAAGAAGCGTATGCTGGCTGAACCTGCTCAGTAGGGATTCCATCACCCTCTGCTCGGTAATATTGTCGAGGGCCGATACAGGCTCATCGAGGATAACCAGTTCCCTCTGCTGGGCCATAATTCTGGCAAAGGCCAGACGCTGCCGTTCCCCGCCGGATAGCTTAATCCCCCGTTCTCCCACCATCGTATCCAATCCCTTCGGGAGACTCATCACCTTTTCCTTCAGCAGCACCGTATCCAGCAATTCATATATCTGCTCGTCGGACATCTCCTGATCAAATACGATATTGCTGCGAATCGTCGCATCAAAGATCGGCGCATCCTGCGAGATGTAAGATATATGATCATACAGGCTGTTCAGCTTGATCTGATCGATATCCACTCCGTCGAGGAGGATGCTGCCCGATTCCTTTTTCAGGAGTCCAAGCAATAACTTCACGATCGTTGACTTGCCGCTGCCGCTAAGCCCGACGATTGCCAGTGATGTCCCCTGCGGCATCGCAAAAGAAACCCGATCCAGAAGTCGTGCATCCCCGTACGAGAAGGATACATCTCTAAACTCAATCCGCCCGGACAAAGGCCCTACTTCCATCCCCTGCAGCAAATTGGCATCCTCAGGCGCATTAACGAATTGCTCAAGACGTTCATAAGCGACCCGGTTCAGCTTGTAATCGACATAAATGACGTTGAAGATGGCGACCGGTGTGTATACCTGATCAATGAACATGATCAAAGCGACCACGATGCCGATCGACGTTCTGCCGGCCAAAATCTGCTTAACTCCATACACAAGTATCGCAACCTTCAGCAGACATACAATTACAGCAAATATCGTAAAAAACGCTTCGTGAATCATGCGGATTCGGCAGTTCTTGGCGACGATATCTCCTGCTGTAGCTGTAAGACGTTTGATTTCCTTGTCGTAGCGCTTGTTGAGCCGGAAGACGACCAGCTCCATAAATCCGCGCACCGAGTATTTGGCCAGCTTCTCCTGACTGTCCAGCAGCGAGGCTTTGATTCTGTAGAGCATGCGCAGCAGCAGGTTGGTCAGCAGAAATATAACGATATACCCCACCGCAATAACTAACATAATTTGTGTGTTATACAGACCGATAAATAACAAGCTGAATAACATGGTTGGCAGCAGGTTGCTGAATATCTCTAAGTAAAAAGAGTAAATGATGCTTTTTCCCGCAGACGCCCCATTCTCGATCACCTTGATCATCCGACCGGTTCCAGCATTCTGGTAGGCGCCATAATCCATTCTGGACACCTTCTCCAACGCCATAATCTTCAGCTTCTCAAAAATTCCGTGCGACAAATACGTCTGCGGATATTCTGTGAAGTAATTCAAAAGAGTCACTGCCATCAAAATGCAACCGTACAACACAATGAACCCCAATATATCGTTAAGCTGACGGACCCCAGCTACCTGGTCGATCAGCTCTTGAAATATCCTGATGCCATAAGCGTTAAGAAATTGAATCATGAAGCCCATAACGATATACAACAAGATCATCCACTTGAAAAGAGCAAGGCATTTCTTCAACATATTCTTCTACCTCCGATAAGATCAAAAAAGCCAAGGACCCCCTACTCCTATATGCAGACGGAAAATAACTGTCTGATATCGATATCAAGACAATTCTTCCAACAAACATATATAGCATGGTGCCCTTGGCTTAATTCTAGAGAAATGGCATTTGCCGACACCGTTCAAAGCTCCAGTCCCGTTGTGACCAAAAGGGCATAGAACCCCCTTGATAGCTGTTACGCGTATTACCCAGCCCGAGAACTAATTACTTCGAACGTTATGGATTGCCATCCTCTTCACCTCATCATTGTAGAATAATCTCATTATATCCGTTCCTGTTAATCGCTACAACAATGCGATTCATGCCTCCTGCCTTTCGAGCAAAATAAAAAGAACGGCCGAAGCCGTTCCTCTAATCTAACCGATCCTTACGAGTTAGCTTAATCTCAATACCTGAGCCTCGTATGGGCGAAGCTCCATTTGTTCAAGCCGTGTGCCTTCAGACCATTCATAATTGCCAATCAGCCGCTCATAAGACTGGTAACCTACAGACGCAGGCAGCTCAAAGGTTACGGGATCAGCGAAGAAGTTAAGGATCACCAGCAAACGTTCATCGCCCCAAGTGCGAGTATATGCATAAATATGCTCATGATCCTCCAGCAGGAGCTGATATTTGCCATAGACAATCACTTCATGCTGCTTGCGCAGCTCAATCAGGCGACGATAGTAATGGAAAATAGAATCCGGATCAGCCATGGCCTCTCCGGCATTGATCTCTTGATAATTGGGATTAACGACAAGCCAAGGTGTCCCGGTTGTAAAGCCACCATGTGCTGTTGCATCCCATTGCATCGGCGTACGGGCATTATCGCGGCCTTTGCTATAGATGGAGGCCATTATCTCTTCAACCGCGCGGCCTGCTTCGCGATGTTCATTGAACATATTATGCGTCTCGATATCCTGATACTCTTCAATCGTCGCGAACTTCACATTGGTCATGCCCAGCTCTTCACCCTGATAAATGAACGGTGTGCCCTGCATCGTGTGAAGCAAGGTACCAAGCATTTTAGCGGATTGCTTGCGGTATTTGCCGTCATCGCCGAAGCGGGATACCATTCGCGGCTGGTCATGATTGTTCAGGAACAGGCTGTTCCAGCCCTTCCCTTCAAGTTCGGTCTGCCACTTGCTCATAATACGCTTGAAGTCGAGCAGCTTCCACGGCGTTACAAACCATTTGCCGCCCGGGCCCGAGTCGATGTCCATCGATTCGAACTGGAACACCATGCTCAGCTCGCCCCGATCCTCACCTACATAAAGCGCCGCTTCCTCCGGCGATACTCCCGGCGTCTCGCCAACGGTCATCACATCATATTTGGACAGTACTTCCCTGTTCATCTCCTGCAGGAATTCATGGATACGCGGACCGTTCATGAAGTATTTGCTGCCGTCCTTATACTTCCCTTCTCCTTCTCCATCCGGCAGGCCTTCGACTTTGCTGATCATATTGATGACATCCATCCGGAAGCCATCGATGCCTTTATCCAGCCACCAGGTCATCAAATCATACACTTCACGGCGTACCTTCTCATTTTCCCAGTTCAAATCCGGCTGCTTCTTGGAGAAGAGGTGCAGATAATACTGCTCTGTCGCCTCATCATACTTCCAGGCTGAACCGCTGAAGATAGAGGACCAGTTATTCGGTTCCTTGGCTTCCTTACTGTCCTTGCCGTCACGCCAAATATAATAATCGCGGTAAGGATTATCCTTGGACTTGCGAGATTCAACAAACCAGGCATGCTCATCCGAGGTATGGTTCACTACCAAATCCATAATCAGCTTCATTCCGCGGCTATGCAAGCCGTCGAGCAGTCGCTCCCAATCCTCGATCGTACCGAACTCATCCATAATTCCCCGATAATTGCTAATATCATAGCCATTATCGTCGTTCGGCGACTCATAGACCGGACATAACCAGATTACATCGACTCCCAGCTTCTGTAAATAATCCAGTCTTGAAATAATCCCCGGAATATCGCCGATCCCATCCCCGTTGCTGTCCTGGAAACTGCGCGGATATATCTGATATACAACGCTTTCCTTCCACCATGTCTTCTTCATGAATGAAAACTCCTATCCATTTATTTATCTATATTCATGATGCTTATGACTTTACAGCGCCTTGTGTGATTCCGTTAATAATCCACTTCTGTGCGAAAATATATACGATCACCATCGGTGCCAGCGCCAGCAGGTAAGAGGCAAAGGCCAGGTTGTAATCCGTGCTGAATTGCCCTTGGAATACATACTGCACCAGAGGAAGCGTATACGATTTCGGTTTGCTCAAAATAATGAGCGGCAGCATGAAGTCGTTCCAGGTGGACAGACAGCTCAGAATAGCGACTGTCGCATTAATCGGCGCAAGCAGCGGGAAAATAATCCGCCAGAAGGTTCCGTACGTTGTTGCACCATCGACCGTTGCTGCTTCCTCCAGCTCCAACGGGATGGAACGGATATAACCAACATAGACGAAAATGTTAAAGGCCAGTCCATAGACGATATACAAAATGATTAGGCCAGGGATGTTGTTCATTTTCAGATCGGTCGTCAGCTTCACAACCGGCAGCATAATGATCTGGAACGGAATGAACATCGCGCTGATGAAGTAGAAATATAAGCCCTTAAAGAACTTATGGTTCATATTACGCGCTACGGCATATGACACTAGCGAGTTCGTCAAGAGCACGAAGCCCACCGAGAAGAACGTAATGACGAAGCTGTTCTTAAACGCCGAGAAGAAATCCGTCGCTTCGATCGCCCGGGTGAAGTTGTCGAAGTGCAGTCCTGTCGGCAAAGCGAAGATGGATTGAGCCATCTCTTCCGGATTTTTTAGCGCAATGGATACGGTCATATACAGCGGAAATAGAATAACGAGCGAACCGAGGGTAATCAGGGCTGTTATGAGCCAATTGGTGGAGTTTCTGGTTTTCATTAGGCATCCAACTCCCTCTTCTGTAAAAAGTTAAGCTGCACGACAGAAATCATTACAATCACAATGAAATAAATAACTGCGTTCGCCGATTGATAAGCGAATTCTCCGCCCTGGAAGCCGCCTTGATAGATCAGCATGGCGATCGATTGCGTCGAGCGTCCCGGACCCCCGCCGGTCAGGGCTACGATCTGGTCAAATACCATAAGCGAGTTCTTCATTGCCAGCACCATATTGATCGTAAAGAACGAAGCCAGCATCGGGAATGTCATCGACCAGAATCTGTTCCATGCCCCAGCGCCATCGATATCCGCCGCTTCGTAAATATCACGCGGAATGGTCTGCAGACCAGCCAGGTACAGAATCGTATTGAAGGCAATCCCTTGCCATACTGCAACGATTACGATACCAATCCAGGCCCACTTCTCACTGCCGAGAATGTTCGTTGTTAGAAACTCACTGCCCAGTTTTTCACCAATCATCGGGATAGCATTGGCAAAAATATAGTTAAAGATATAGCCAACAATCAACACGCCGAGAACGTTAGGCAGGAAGTAAATGCCCCGAAAGAAATTGCGGAATTTGATGCGCGAGTTCAGCCCCAGAGCAATAAGCAAGCTGATAACATTAATAAATATAGTAACGACGATCGCGTATTTGAAAGTAAATAGATAAGCGTTCAGAACATTACTATCTGTGAACAGGGAAGCAAAGTTCTTGAAGCCTACAAAATCATAGCTGTCGCTATAGCCGTCATAGTTCGTAAATGAATAAAATATCCCTTGCAGCGTTGGAAAGGTATGAAATAGGAAAAACAGGAGCAAGGCCGGTATGGTCATTGTGTAGAACGCGGCTTTCCTTTTGGCCATCGTAATCCTCCTTCTTTAAATGGAGAAGAGCGCACGGTCAGCGCACTCTCCTCCTCTCACTAAGGGTTCAGGTTCAAGCTTATTATTTACGGTTTGCCACCTTGTCCCACTCTGTATCAAACTGCTTCACATAAGCGTCTATATCTTTCTTTTGCAGGAAGCCTTGGATAATCGTATCGGCTTTCACAGCACTTGGAATGTAGTGGTCGGAGAAATCCTCGATCGCACCGCTCTCGAATGCCGCATTGAAACCTTCTACGCTTGGATCGGATTGGGTTACGCCCTTAACCGCAGAGAATGCTTTTTGTTGATCGATGAAGAATTGAATATTGTCCGGTTGCAGCATAAAGTCGATGAATTTCTTGGCTTCCTCCGAATGCTTCGTATTCTTGGAGATCGCCAGCAGAGTATCGACCCCGGAAATCACTTTGTTCTTCGCTTCATCGTTCGTTGCAGGGAATGGGAATACGCCCAGTTCTACATTTGGATTGGCCTTGAGAATTTCAGGAATAGCCCACACGCCTTGAATGTACATAGCTGCTTCTCCTCTGGCAAATGCAGCATTACCATCGTTGTAGCCTTTGCCGAACAGGTCCTTCTGACCAAAATCAAGCAATTTCAACTGCTTCTCAGCCACTTCACGGAATTCAGGGCTGTCGAATTTGATAGTTCCCTCGGCACGTTTGCCATAGAAGTCGATACCGACAATGTCACTGGACAGAGAGTTGAACGGAACAAGCGTTGTCCAGGAATCTTTCAGCGTTTGATAAATTGAAGTTTTTCCGGCATCCTTCGCTTTTTGAGCCACGTTCATAAATTCATCCCAAGTCTTAGGAACTTCAAGTCCAAGCTCGGAGAAGATCGCTTTGTTGTAGATTACACCGCTTGCATTAGCTGTAAACGGAATCGCATAAGCGCTTTCAGAGCCGATCAGCTTGTTCAACATATTCAGATAAGCTGGCTGAATGTTGTTAAGTAGAGCATCTCCGGTAAGATCAGCGAAGATTCCGCTCTTTGCCAATTGAGCATAAGTATCAGTGGCGCCGAGGCCGATAACATCAGGAACGTCTTTCTTCGCTACACGGGTTTTAAGGACAGTCTCAGCATCCGGTGGATTCACCTGCTGAACATGAATATTCGGGTTCGCCTCATTAAATTTCTTAATAAGAGCATCAAATGAATCCTTGGCTTCCGTCTTGTTTTGGAAGAATTCCAATTCTACCTTCTTGGCCGATGACGTATTGCCACTGGACTCATTTGAATTTTTTGAACTGCCGCAGCCGGCTAATGCCATCAAAAATAATGCACTCACAAGAACTAAGGATATTGTCTTTTTCATACTTACTGACCCTCCATACTTTTTATTTTTGCTGTGTAGAATAACCAATAGCGAGTAAACGTATACTTCTAGTTTGAAGAAACGTCCTGTTCTCTCTTTCCCGGCAACCACCTCCCTCAAGTCGATTTTCTATAAACTCTCTCTGTAACCTGTCTATGAATAATCACTAGAAATAGATTAGAAAAAGAGTAAACGTTTACTTTCTTGGGAAAAAAACTTGCCTTGTTGTTCAAGGCATTTGGCGAACCGTCTGTCTCTCTATTAATTGATGGGTAACAATGCTGCTGGATACCTGATCGGTACCCTCGATTAATTGAATCAGCATCTCAGAGGCCATCCGCCCCATCATCGGCAAAGGCTGGTGTATCGTCGTTAACGGAGGAAAGACCATTCTCGAGAAGACCAGATCATCATAACCGATAATCGAGAGGTCCTCCGGGACTTTAAGTCCCCGTTCCAAGGCTACCCCCATCGCGCCGATCGCCATCTCATCGCTGGCAGCAAACAAAGCGGTGAACGGCGGCGCCTCATCCAGCAGCTTCTTCATCGCTTCACGCCCCATATCCAGGCGGAAGTTTCCGTAGCCCACTCTCGATTCCATATATTCCAGACCGTTATCTTCAAGCGCCTGACGATAACCATCCAGACGGGGAACGCCAGCAATGGCATCTGTAATCGTCCCGCAGATCATTGCGATATCGCGATGCCCTTTGCGGATGAGATATTCTGTGGCATGATAGGAAGCCTGCCGGTCATCTACCTTCACATAAGGAATAGCATGCTTATGGGATAACGTGTTCACCAGTACGACCGGAACCCTCATCTGCTTGAGCAGTTTGTAATACTCATCCTCCAAGGATCCGCTTGTAAATATCACGCCGTCCACCTGCTTCTCTCCAAGCACCTGGAGGTACTTCAGCGTACGTTTTCCGTCTTCATCCGTATTGCACATAATGACACTAAAGCCCTTATCATTGGCTACCTGCTCTATCCCGTGCAGAATCTCTGACGAGAAACTGCTGGATACATCGGGAACGAGGACACCAATCGTCTGGGTCCGTTTATTGATCAGACCTCTGGCAATCGCGTTAGGCTGGTAGCCGAGCTCTTCAACCGCTTTCAAAACCTTCTGCTTCGTCTTGTCAGAATAGCCTGAAAGATTGTGAAGCACCCTGGAGACTGTGGCCACCGATACCCCTGATGCCTTGGCAACATCCTTAATTGTTGGAGGGTTCATATTCCCATCACAATCGCAACCTTCTTTACATATTCATAACGCTTATTATTTACTTAAAAATTTTGAGTAAACGTTTAACTTGGTTACAGTATACTTTCCTGTTTTACCTTTGTCAACGCTTTTATGAATCGCTTTCACAATTATAGGGGAAGTGATTGCGAAATCAAAGTAAGCCCTTTCCCGCTTTGTTGGCCACCCGCCCCCCATCGACTGAAGAGCGGGCCGCCGACTGCTGTGAACCATTATGGTAATGTCAATAAGAGAGGTTTAACCGTATTGGCAAAAGAATAATTCGTGGTCTTGTCCCAGTTGATCGACCATGTCATCGCACCGCGGAAATCCGGATATTTCGCTACCGGTTTATACGTCCCGCAATCCGTGCCGTTCGTCAGGCATTTCAGCGCATTGTTGACGACCGTTGGAGAGACATACCCACCCCCAGCCGCACCCGAAGTGGCAGGCACTCCGATTCCTAATTGGGAAGGCTCTACCCATTGCAGCGTCAAATCGGACAGCGCCGTAAGGAAATCAATCGTTCCCTGAGAGTAGCATTTCCCGTCACGCCCCAGCATACACCCGGAATTGTAGTATTGTACATTGATGACGGTAGTGATGTCTTTAAGATTGTTGTATAACTGCATATACGTTGTATTCGAGCTTTGCATATCAATCGTTTGCGGAGCCATGGTCAGAATAAAGCCTGATCCGACTTTGGCTTGCAATTGACGTACCGCGTTCGTCAGGTTTGTTACATTCATGCCATTTTCGAGGTCAATATCGATGCCATCAAGTCCATACTGCGTAATCAGCCCGTACATACTGTCCACGAAATTGGTAACGTTAGGGGATGCGTTATTCAAATTAACATTCCCCTTCTCTCCGCCGATGGAGAGAATAATCTTCTTGCCTTGGGCGCGCTTCGCCTGAATATCATTGATCAGATCGGCATTAGTGTAGCCACCCAGTGCATTGGATAGCGGTCCGTCCACGTTAAAGGTTACTCCGCCTGGCTTCGCCGGGTCCATTTCCGCGAAGGAAAGTGCAATAATATCATATTGGCTTGGAACGTCGCTGAGCTTAATATTGGAAGAGCCGTTAATAAAATTATGCCAATAGCCTGTCAGCGTGTGCTTCGGCAGCTGCCCGCCGCCACCGCCTCCGCTCGTCGTTGCGCTGACCGCTGTGCTTTGCGGAGATACATTCCCGGCGGCATCCTTGGCGGCTACCTTGAAAGTATACGCCGTAGCTGCAGAGAGGCCCGAGACCGTAGCGCTTGTTCCCGTGACAGACAACGCCAGATTGGCGCCCTGATATACATCATATCCGGTAACGCCGACATTATCTGTAGAAGCCGTCCAGGATAGCGATACTGACGATGAGGTTACACCCGTAACTGTAACGTTGACAGGCGTCGAAGGGGCCTGAGTATCCGGACCGCTGACAGCATTCGTCTTCACGTTAATCGTATTGCTGGAAGGAGATACATTGCCGGCGGCATCCTTGGCCTGTACTGTATAAGAATAAGTTGTATCCGGAGTAAGTCCGGTATGGGTGAATGTCAATGTAGAACCGGAGACACTGCCAACCGATGCTGTACCTTGATGGATCACATATTCTGTGACGCCTACATTATCGGTAGAGGCCGACCATTGCAGCGTGATGCTGGAGCTTGTGACGTTGGAGACATTCAAATTGCCCGGCGCGGTCGGGGCCTGAGTATCACTGGTTCCACCTTGCGTCAGTTGCCATAATGCCGGCACGTTAGGCGGTTCCCAACCGACAAGCGAAGTATGCGGCTGAATTGCTTTATAGGTACTGCCTCCATAGGTTACAGTATCATTCGCCTGGTAAGCCACATTTGGCGCCCATGCGCCCCGATCCGCAGCAAATGCTAGCGATGGCAGCAGCGCCACAAATAGTGCGATGATCAGTAAGACAGGTATTCCGCGTCTGATCCCCTTGCTCGTCTGTTGCGGCATTTTTCTCATCGAAACTCCTCCTTATCTTTCAGCTAGCTACCTCCATCTCCCATAAAACCTTGAAGCCTTGAAATGCCTCCTTTCTTCTTTCTCTATGAAAATAAACTATGCGCGTTGTACTTCGATAGAGCAGTCATGACAGCATAGATTATTTAAGCGGATCATCAACCTGAAAACACGTCAAAAAAGAGGCCCATAAAATAGATGGACATGAACCTATAAGATCAAAACATATTACAAATAACTACAACTGAGAAAGCGAAAAATTGGATTCATTGGATAGGAAAAATCGACGCTTCTAAAGAGGGAACACAGCAACAACTGGACGTGTAGAACCGGAATCGGACTTGCTTGATAAGAGGAAAATACTGCAGAAAAACTGAGGTTTACTTATGAATCTGTATCTATTGTAAATAACTGTAATTCTATTGTCTATATCTGATTTGCCAAAATATATCAAAATTTAATATTAGTCAAAATTGTTCACACCCGCTTGCAACCAGAATAAGAGTCTGATCACCTGCACGATGATGAGACTCTTTTCTATTTTGCAACTAACACGAGCTAAATTTCCTTTATTCTACCACGAGAATTTGCGGCGAGGTTCTTGCTACTATTCTTGAAGATGCCCAGGAACCTAATCCGGCTGCCAAGGCGGTAACGAGAATAAAGGCTATAATCCCCCACCAGTTCAGGATAAGAGGAAGCTTGGCGATACCATAATCGGACAGAACACCCCCCAGAACCATCGGTAAGATATACGCGCCTGCAAGAGCCCCGATAACTGCGCCAATTATTGAGAGTACCAAGACGCCCAGCATTATCGAAAACCTTATTTTCCCCGAGGTTAGACCTAAGGTCTTATAGATTCCGTAGGTCTTGCTCTCTTTGCGAATGTTAATGCGGCTCAAGCTATAGACGATAATCACCGTCACCCCGGTAAATAGCAGCCCCATGATAGACATTGGCAAAATTAATGAACCAACCGCTTGTTTATAGACCGCATCGAGCAAAGTTTGCTGCGTGGTTACCGACGCCGAATTGCCGTACCTTGCGCTCAAGTCCTGAACAACCTGTTCCGGCTCTGCATCCTTCCGCAAATTGATGAATCCAGAGTCAAGATCCTCATAATCCGGATGATTCACTCTGACGGTATCCACCATAATTCTTGCTGAGTAGGACATATTAGCAATTGACTGATAGATTCCCGAGATCGTCAACAGATGCTTATGCCCTTCGATATAAACCTCTATTACATCCCCGATCTCTTTGTTCAGCCGCTTCGCTACATTCATCCCGATCGAAATCTCGCCCTTGTTCTGCGGGTTCCTCCCGCTCAAATTACGGTACCCAATCTCGTCATAACTGCCATCGATCACTATAATTGAGAAGTTCATTGGCTCGGTATAACGCGCTTCAACACCCGCAGGCCGATCCGCTGTCATAACGCCGTTCACAGCCCCGATCCAATTCGTATTCTCGATCCGAGGGTCGGATGCCGCCTGCTGGTCGAATACAGACCGGGAGAAGATGGATTTATTTGTTACTTGCACTACAACATCGGTTGAATCATAACCCCATAATGGCGAGGTCTCCTTGATATGGCTGATACTATATAGAAGCACGAAGCCCAGAACCAGTACAGCCGACATCATCATAGACAGAAGCAGCATCAGCAGTGTGGCCTTTCTATTCTTCAGCAGATTTCTAGATCCGATGACAGCCAGCAGCGGAACTCTTCCAAGCATGCCTGTCGAACTCAAACCTTTTGGCCTTGTAAGTCTTCTTGTCTTCATACTGTACTGCGTCTCCGACATCCCATAACGGATCGCCTGCATCGGCTGTACATGACGCGCCTTATTAGCATAGTAGAGTACACATAATAAAATCAGAGTCAGTACCAGCAGCGCTGTTATCACGGTCGGCCATCCCCCTCCTGGAGTGACAGCGCCGGTCTTCGTCTTCAAAGACGAGAGCGCACTATCTACAATCACTCCGGATAAGAAACGGCTGGCTATAAATCCGGGAATTACCGATACCCCCGCGATAATGATGTACTGCATCATATACACGCCAACCAGCTTTCTGGAGGTCAGGCCTAACGCTTTTATAACACCGATCGTCTTATAGTTGGACAAAATATCATCCGATATCGTAAATCCAATCGTAAATAGAGCCACGAACATCATCATTACACCGAGAGACACCATAATGAACCCTATCGCTTTATTCATAATCAAGTAGAAAGAGGACATCTCCTGGAAGCTTGTCTTCGACCCCAAATAAGGCGTGCCCATCTCTTGCTGCCATCGCTCCCAATAAACGGAACTTTGGCTATAATCCTCATAGCGAAGCCCCATCATATATTGATCATTGCCTGGAGTATCCTGAAATTGTGCTTCATAGTCCTGATGATTCATCCAGATTCGTGCAGAGGTTGGAAAAGGAGCGCCAAACGGCATATCAACAACAACCGCCGCTACTTTCATGGCAAGTCTACTGTCACCCGTGGAGAATTCCAGCGTATCTCCTGGGGAAATATCGTATAAATAAGCAATCGAGGAAGGAAGCCAGACGTTTCCCGGTTCAGGTACCAAGCTCTCTTTTCCCTGTGCAAATAGAAGCTCATCTACTTCATATGGTCTGGCCGTGGTATCCATCATATACAAGTACAGGTTCGAGAGGCCGGCTGTGGGCTCATGCCCTGATCTCGATATACCTGATAAAGTTCGAAACGGGATTAGTGGGGAAGTATTCACTGCTTCCTGCTCTGTCCACCACTGATGTACACGCTTGGGATCATGCACTTCTCCATCCAGAATTAGCAGCTCATGGGAACCATGTGTCTTGGCATGCATACCCGTAAATAAATTGGTCGTATTAAGGATTACTGTTACTGAGGTTACAAGGAGAATTGTCGATAGCAAAATAAGCAGACCGATTAAAGCGTTATGGACCTTCTTCTTCCTTAAATTCGCTCTGCAAAGAGAGTAAGCCGCATACATCGTACTTACCCCCTTCCGGATATACAAGCAAATAGGATCTTCTCCCGCTCCTCGAGCTGATCGGCCCCGAACTTCCCAAGCTGCAAAACATCAGCGATCTTGCCGTCGTGGATCAGAATCAGTCGGTCAGCGCGGCATGCCGCTTTGATATCATGAGTGACCATGACCACGGATTGCCCCTTGCGATTCATCTCTGTCAGAATATCCAGCACGGCAACCCCATGCTCGTAATTCAAGCTGCCCGTAGGCTCATCGGCAAAAATAACGTCCGGATCATTCATCAAAGCACGGGCGATAGCCGCCCGCTGCTGCTGTCCGCCTGAGGTCTGAGCCGGAACTCTGTGCTGCTGCCCATCGATTTCCATCATTTTCATCAGATTTTGTACCTTTTCATCCACCTGTTGTTTGGATTGACCCTCGATATACCCGGGCAAAGCGATATTCTCATAGAAAGTCAGATCAGGTACAAGGTTAATGCTCTGATAGATATATCCGATGCGCTTTGTTCTAAACCGCGCCAGCTCCTTCTCTGAATAATCGTCGATCCTCTCGCCCCAATAGTAAACCTCCCCCACCGTGACCGAATCAAGCCCACTGAGAAGATACAATAGAGTTGATTTTCCCGAACCCGAGTTGCCCATGATCACCGTAAAATCGCCCTCATAAATGTCAAGGTTCAAATTTCGTATGGCATGGAATTGTTCACTGCCCGTGGAATAAGTCTTGCACAGATTCTTTGCTTCAATAATTACCTTTTTCACAAGAAAGTGCCCCCTCAAGTATAAACATACCCTCATTGTAAGAGGCGCATATTGATAGACCCTTATCAAAATATTAATGAAATATTACATGCCCGCCTATAATGGGATCAGGCAATAGAACGTCGTTCCTTGTCCCTCTATACTTCGGAAGAAAATCGTGCCATGATGCGCTTCAATAATATATTTGCAGATCGACAGTCCAAGCCCACTCCCCTCTGTGCCAGAGCCTCTATCGGTCTTGCCTTGGAAGTAACGCTCGAACACAAACGGCATATCCTGGGGAAGAATCCCCCGTCCTGTATCTGCAATCGTTATCTTGAGCTTTCCCTGTTCCAGCTCAGTATTGACGCTGATCGTATCCCCCGGTTCTGTATGCTTCAAGGCATTCGTAATCAGATTGGATACCACCTGCTCCAGTCGATGTCCATCCAGATGAATCAATACATTAGGGATGTCCGTTGGCTCAATAAAATGAACTCCGGTTGTGCGTACATAGTGAGCAATCGGCTGCAGGATGGATTCCAGCAGTTCCTTGCTGTACCTCTCCTTCAGCGTCACCGATATTTGTCCCAGCTCCTTCAGAGCGTGCAGCAGCAGATCGTCGGTCAGCCTGGCCATCTTCTCCGTATTGCTGTACATGACTCGGGCATATTCCATAACGGTATCCATATCCGGGCATACCCCTTCTCGCATCGCTTCGATATAGGCCTTCAAGGTGGCCAACGGTGTCTTCAGGTCATGGGAAATATTCGTGATCAGTTCTTTCTGTGCTTGTTCCTGTTCCTCTCTGCGCCGACTCAGATGCTGGATCTCCATCCTCATCTGCTCGAACATCGTATGAACCTCACCGAATTCATTCATCTCATCATAGGTCGCTTTTGGCTCATAGTTGCCCTTAAGAATCGCTTCCGAATAGTCTTTTAATTGATGAACGGGAATAAGAACATCCTGTTTAATCTTCCTTGTTAGCAGGAGCAGCGATATACATAGGATCATGACAATGACAACAATAGTAGCTAACAGTAAATACAAAGCTCCGTTCGTCTTGGGAACAAATACGTCCTCCACCGGAAGCATGAATATGGCGTTACCAACTTGAGTTTGTGCTTGTGCCGCTCCGGCAACTACCGGAAAAGCGATGCGAAAATGATCCTGGTCCATTCTGGCTTGATACAAATCATAATGAAGTCCTGTTTTTACATCGATTTGCTGGAGTTCGGTATCTGAAGAAGCATTAAATAGCACCCGCCCGTCAAGCCCTGTATATACGAAGCTCACTTGCGATTCCTTGGACATGTTCAACAATGCATCCCGAACTTCCACTGAGTTGGCGATCTCCTGTCCATGCTGCTCCAGATAATGCATAATTTCGCTCACCTGCAGGCGTGCCCGATTGATGACATATCCGGAATCCTCACGCTGCCCTTGAAGATGATCATTCCAGAGAAATCCTCCGCTACAGATGGCTATCATAAGCAGTCCAATCCAAGCGACGATCAGCCATCTTTTAATCCAAGCCTGTAAATACATAGAACTCTCCTATCTCGACCAGGTCTTATTCATCAAAGCTGAATTTATAGCCGACTCCCCAAACTGTTTTAATATATACCGGATTGGAAGGGTCAGCCTCCAGCTTCTCGCGTAATCTGCGTATGTACACGGTAATGGTATTCTCGTCCCCATAAGTACTGTATCCCCAGACGGCGTCCAGCAACTGGGTCTTGGAGAATACCTGATTACGGTGCTTGCACAGGTAGAACAGCAGCTCCAATTCCTTGGCGGAGAGCGAGACCTCCTGTCCCTCTTTCGTCACCCGGTAGGCCTTCCTGTCGATCAGGATTGCTCCAAATTGGAGAATACCCTCGCCCTTAGGTGCCGTATGAGCTGGATTTATCATGCTCTCGACCCTTCGCAAGTTGGATTTGATTCTGGCTAGCAATTCAATAAGCGAGAACGGCTTGGTCATATAATCATCCGCTCCAAAGCCAAGCCCCAGCACCTTATCCGTGTCACTGCCCCTGGCACTCAGGATGAGGATAGGGACATTATTCCGCTCACGAATCTGCCGACAGAGCTCGATTCCGTCCATATCAGGCAGCATGATGTCGAGAATGATGAAGTCTGGCTGCCAGGATTCGATGCGCTGTAACGCATCCTGGGCATGATCAACAACCGCCGTCTCATAGCCCTGCTTGCTGATGTAGTCCTTAACAATTCGTGCGAGATCCTGTTCATCTTCAATTATTAGAATTCTTTTATATGCTGTCATATTAATCTCCTAAACCATTCACAAAGTAAAATAAATAATGCCTTCTTAAACCTAATTCGTGGAAAGGAATTTATATCCTGCCTTCCTACTAATCTATGAACTTGAAATAGCGACGGATGGTCATGACCATGGCCTGGTTTAAAGTAAAAAAGAACCTGCCGAGTATGCAAACTCAACAGGTTCATGTAGCTTATAACAAACTATGTGTATTTTTCCTCATCTTTACCCTAAATCCGACTTATCGACGAAACGAATCCTCGGTGCTGCAGCGCCATGCAATTCAAAAATAATAATCTCATTGCTTCCCTCTTGAAGCAGCGGCCCAGGTACGTACAGCGTTCTCTGCGGTCCGACATTCCAATAACGCCCCAGATTAAAGCCGTTCACGAACACGACGCCCTTGATCCAGCCATCCAGATTGAGGAATGTATCGGCAACGTCGTTCACCGTAAATTCCCCGCGGTAGAAGGAAGGTTCCATATGACCAGATAGCGATTCGAACAAGAGACCGGATAGTTCGCTTAGCGGCAGCGGATGAATCGTCCAATCCGACAGGAACTGCATGCCATGCCGCACTCCCTCTGTAACTCCCTTGAGATCCTTAATATAGGGCCCATAATTTACCCGCCCCATATTCTCCACGAGTATGCTAAGGTGTGCTCCGCCTTCCGGCACTTCGAACTCAATGATGGCTCCGGCCTGGCTGCGATCCAATGTACCCAGAATTTGTCCGTCCAGAAACACCAGTGCCCGGTCATGCAAATCCTGAATGTACAGCGGCTGCTTCGGTCTAGGACCCGAGAGGAATGTACTGTATTGAATGAAGCCGTAATCCTGTCCCAGCTCCTCCATCGGTAAAGGATAAGCGGATTGGATAGGCTGGGAAATTCGCGATATATTCAGCGATAGTGGAGCCTGCCCCGTCATCACTACTTCACCGTAAGCCTGCTTCGCCACAGGTCGCGGCAGCTCGATATCGTCAAGCTTCCGATGCTTGGCAATCACATCGCGGACAGCATAATACTTATTCGTCGGCTCACCACTCTCATCCAGTAGAACATCATAGTCATAGCTTGTAATCGTAGGCTCATAGCTGTCCTCTGTATGTCCATTCGCCCCGTTATAGAAGCCGAAGTTCGTACCTCCATGGAACATATAGAAATTGACCGATGCGCCCATGCTTAGCATCTCATCCAGAACCTCAGCCACATCCTGGGCCGAACGGGTGTGATGCCCTTCCCGCCAATGGTCAAACCAGCCATTCCAGAACTCCATGCACATGACCGGTGCATCCGGCTGGTACTTGCGCAGCTTGGCGAAAGCCTCAGCAGGGCGAGACCCGAAATTCACCGTCGCCAGCACACCGTCAACCATGCCGCCCTGCAGCATATAATCCTCCGGTCCATCCGAGGTGAACAGCAGCACATCAATGCCGCGCTTGATCATTGCATCCTTCAGATAGTTCAAATAAAGCTTATCATTGCCGTAGCTTCCGTATTCATTCTCGATCTGCATCGCGATAATAGGCCCGCCCTGCGTGCAGAGCAGAGGTCTGAGCATAGGCAGCAATACATCATAATAAGCATCGACATGCTCCAGGAACGGCTTATGATAGCAGCGCAGCCGCATATCCGGTTCCGCCAGCAGCCAGGCTGGCATACCGCCGAACTCCCATTCCGCACATATATAAGGAGATGGCCTTACGATGACATGCAGGCCAATCTTCCCTGCTATCTCAATAAAGCGTACAATGTCCGCGAGCCCCTCGAAGTTGAATTGCCCTTTCTGCGGCTCATGGATATTCCAGGCCACATACGTCTCCACCGTATTAAAGCCGCAGGCCTTCAGCTTAAGCAGCCGATCCTCCCAATATTCCGGCACGACTCGGAAGTGATGAATCGCCCCGGAGATCATCTGAATCGGCTCATTATTGAAATAGAACGAAGAGCCCGAGTAATGAAAAGTAGACATAATTCCCTCCAAAGAAAGATTTTCGGCCCATAAGACTCCTAACGGAAACCACAGCCGCTATTTTAAAAATTTCAACCCTGTTGAAAATGTAACGGAAATCTGTTCCGCTATTAGCTGGCTTACCGCACCATTTCGCTGCAATTCATCATAATAGGGGCGCTCATTTCCGTTAAATTTTTAAAAGTCGCTTTTTAGCCATAATAACGCACCTGATTTCCGTTAGAACTGATAGTTTCTCCGCCGGCACTGTGGACCCTCGCTTGCAACCATCTGAACGATTCGCCATCTCTGGGGTCAACGTATGCACATCCAATAGACCTGCCAACGCAGAGGCGCCGCATCCGGCTAACCTGTCGGCGCAGCGGTAACTCGCATGCACTCCTACGGCAGATTCCCCACCACCCGTATACGCTCTAACGGCAGATCCAATAGCCAGTGGCACCCCATTCACTCATCCGAGCACTAATTCATAGGCTCCTGTACGCTAAAGCTATCGGCGAATTCCTGCATACGAATTGTTCTGCCCTGGACGCGGGACTCTTCGGCCGCAAAGGCCATCAGGTGGCTCTGAACGGAATGATTCGCTGAGGTCAACCCCTGGCTTTTGCCGTCAGCCCTGACCAGGTTCAGAAAATCCTTCACCAGCTTCATATCGCCGCCGCCATGTCCAACGTGGCCGCCCATCTCCTCGAAGCTGATCCGCTCCACCTTGCCGCTAAAATGGATCACTTCGATCTCATTTTTCTCCATGGCACCGCGAATTTCTCCGGTCGTTCCCATCAGCTTGATCGTGCGGCTAATATCCCGTGTAAATGCACTCATGGTGAAAGCAGCAGTAACATGGTTGGCAAATTCCAGGTTGACGACCTGATGATCGACCACATCATTGTCGCAATGATATACACAGCGGCCATACGGCCCTTCCTGAAGCGCCTGATAACGAGCCTCATAGCTCATATCATTGCTGATGGCCGAGGTTGGCCAGTCGGTATTATCCGTTAAATACAGGTTTGGCGCATAATACAAGCATTGATCCGCTACCGGACAGCCGTCCAGACAACGAAGCGGGGCGCCTTCCGGTGCCTCCGACGCCTTGAAGTGGCTAAGCGAGCCGAAGGAAGCAACCTGGGTGCAATCGGCTCCGGCCAACCAGAGCAGGATATCAAGGTCATGGCAGGACTTGGCCAGGATCATCGGACTGGACTCTTCCTTGCAGCGCCAATTGCCGCGTACGAAGCTATGCGCCTGATGCCAATAGCCGACATTCTCATTATGCTGAATCGCCATCAATTGCCCAATCTCTCCACGATTCAGCAGCTGCTTCAGCGTCGAGAAAAATGGCGCATATCTCAGCACATGGCAGATGGAGAAGACAAGTCCCGACTTGGCCGCCATTTCCCCCATTCGCAAACATTCTTCAGGATCGGGCGACATCGGCTTCTCCAGCAGAACATGATAGCCCAATTCCAGCGCCTTCATCGTCGGTTCAAAATGCTGCTTATCCTGGGTGCAGATCAGTACCGCATCGGCCAGCTTGGGCTTCGCGAACAACTCATCCCAGTGTTCGAAACACAGCTCATTTTGAATTCCGTGTCTCGCCTGAAAAGCCTCTCTGCGTTCCCGTACGGGCTCCGCCACAGCCACGACCTCAAGCTCATGCGGATGCTGAACGGCATATTCCAAATAGTTAACTCCGCGCAACCCGGCTCCGACCAATGCAACTTTAACCTTCTTCATATGACCCTCGTCTCCCTTTCTGCCATGTAACTATTCTTTGACACTTCCTACGGTCATTCCTTTAACAAAATATTTTTGTAAAAATGGATATACCACCATAATCGGCAGCGCCCCCATAAATATTTGCGCCGTCCGCAGCGTTTTCTCGCTTAGATTCTCCATCACCTTAATTTGTTCAATGGAGATCGAGGTCATCTGAGAATTGATCGCCATAATCAGGGTCGACAGATAGGTCTGCAACGGATATTTTGCTGGTGAATTCAGATACAATATCCCATCAAACCAGGCATTCCAATGGCCTACGATCGTGAACAGCCCGATAGTTGCAATCGATGGCAGCGAGACCGGCAAATAAATACGCCATAAAACTCTCCATTGTCCGGCGCCGTCAATCGTAGCCGCCTCATCCAGCTCCCGCGGTATTCCCCGGAAGAAATTCAGCATCAGCACCATATTCCAGACATTAAGGGCGCCGGGCAAAATCAATGCCCAGATCGAATCGATCAACCCTGTGTTCTTGACGATAATATAAGTTGGAATCAGGCCCCCGCCGAAAAACATTGTAATGGCGAAAAACCAGGCATACATCGTTCTATATTTAAACTGGTCATTTGATTTCGATAATGGAAAAGCAGTAATAAATACAAGCAGCATATTAATCGCTGTCCCCAATGCAACCCGTTCCACAGAGACGCCCAGCGATCTGAAGAATTCGACCTTCTGGCCGAGATACCGATAAGCATCGAGATTAAACCCGACTGGCCACAGCTTCACTTCGCCGGCCATCGCCGCTGTATTCGAACTGAGGGAAATCGATAGCAAATGGATAAAAGGAATCACACCAAGCAAGGTAATCATGCTGAGCAGCAAGGTATTGCCGATCACAAATATTTTTCTGCTGATGGTCGATTTGTGCATCTCTCCTACCTCCTGGCTAAAAGATCCGATAATTGTTATATTTATAGGCTGCGTAATAGGTGGTCGACACCATGATTAGTGAGACTACGGATTTGAACAGTCCGACGGCTGCAGCCGGCCCAAACTGTTGGCTGAACATACCGAGCCGATATACGAACGTATCGATAATATCGCCGCCCTCGTAAACGGTAGGATTGTACATAATCAGGATCTGCTCGAAGCCGGCATTAAGAATACCGCCCAGACTTAATACGCCAAGCAGAATCAAAATTGGCATCATACCCGGAAGTGTGATATTCAGCATCTGCTTCCATCTTCCAGCCCCATCCACTTCAGCCGCTTCATAAAGCGTTGCGTTAATTCCGGTAATCGCGGCCAGCATGACAATCATGTTGTAGCCCATTCCTTTCCAAACGTCAGACCCAATCACGATGCCGCGGAACCAGCCGTTATTCAGCATGAACATGATCGGCTCCATTCCCAATGCCTCAAGCAATCCATTGACTGGTCCGTTCAGCGAGAACAATTCGATGACAACACCGCCAAGAACGGTCCAGGATAAGAAGAATGGCAGGAAGATAGCGGATTGGATTACGCGCGAGAACCATCTCTTGGTGACCTCGTTCAGCAGCAGCGCCAAAACCAACGGCACAAGCAGGAACAGGACCATTTTACAAATTGCAATAAGAATGGTATTCCAGAGTACCTGCATGAAATCGGGGAGCTCAAACACATATTTGAAATTATCCCAGCCGACGAATTCGGATTTGAAAAATCCGGACAATGGCTCAAACTGCTGGAAGGCCATCACCAGACCAGCCATGGGGCCGTATGCATATATCAGCGTAATGATGACGCCGGGCAGTAGCATTAAATGAAGTGCATATTCCTTCTTCAGCGTTTTCACAAGCGTGACCTCCATGTTGAATGTAAAACGGGAGGAATTGCCGATTGCTTCAGTCGGATCCTCCCGTTCCAGCATCTCACGATTTATTTCACAGCTTCCTTGCTGTACCAGTCATTCACCTCTTGGGTGATCTTGTCTCCACCAAGGGTCTTCCAGCTGTCAACGAACTTGTCGAATTCATCCAGTGGAGCCCCCATGATGATCTTTGTGAATGATTCCTGCATCAGCTTATCGAGCTGCGGGCCCTTCTCTACCTGCGTCGCTGTCGGCAGAGTATAGAATTCGTTGCTCACATAAGCTCCTTTCTCCTTGATCATGCGAGTTGTTCCCCAACCGCCATCCTTAGCCGCACGGCTGAAGTATTGTCCCCAGTTGACGCCTTTGCTCGCCTTCTCCGTATTCCCTGCAAGGTAATCCTTCGTTGCGTTGAATACGTCCGTTACGCTCTTATAGTTTTCATCATCAAGTGTGATTTCCTCTTGGTTTGCATCGAGTGCTTTATTGACTTCCGTGTAGATCGTCTCGATATCCGCAGGATTATAGATCCGAGGGTTAAACCAGTTATAGACATAACCCTTCTCGGCCTTGTTATCCTCCATGTACTTCTTATTGCCCATTTCAATATAGTAATTGATCATTTTGATAGCAGCTTCCGGATTTTTCATGTTCTTGTTCACCACATACATCCGGTTGCTTCTCAGCTTCGGCACTAAGGAATTGCCCGGCCCATCGAGCCCTGGGATTTGCAAAGCAATCCACTCTGCCTTCGGTTCCTTATCGACGCTCAAATTGAGCGGCCAGTTCGGATACCACCATTCGCCATATGAAATTCCGACCTTCCCTGCGGTAAGATCTTCAACCGCCTTGTTCTCGTCCTTCAAGGCAAATTCTTTATCGAGCACACCGTTCTTATACCACTCCTGGAGTTTGCCCAGCGCTGTCTTCACCTCAGGCTGAATTAAGCCCGGGATCAGCTTGTCATCGCTGCCTTTAATCCACGCCGTCTGATTATCTCCGACCGACGGATATGCATTAAATCCGTTGAAGAAGCCACGAAGATCAAATCCCCAGAAGAAGATGTTCTTCTGCATAGCAATGCCGTACGTATCGTTCTTGCCATTTTGATCCGGATCGTCCTTCACAAAGGCCAACGCTACCTTTTCCAGTTCTTCCATCGTAGTAGGAACCTGCAGCTTGAGATTATCAAGCCAATCCTTACGAACCCACAGGATCTGGGTCGATAAGTACGGGTCCTCGAAGGCTGGGATAGCTAGCAGCTTGCCATCGGAAGTGAAGGTGCTCATTGCGAAGCCGCCATCCGACTCCATATACTTCTTGAGCGTTGGCGATGCATAATCATTGTAGGCTGCAGTCAGATCGCCCAACATATCCTGCTTCTTCAGCTTCTCAAAGTTCTTCATATCCAGTTCCATAATATCCGGCAGATCGCCCGAAGCCATGGCTAACGAGAACTTCTGTTCAAATTGGCTGGACGGAACCGTCCATTTGTATTTCACTTCAATGTTCAGCATTTCTTTCATATCCTTGAGATAAGCGTTCTGTTCCGGCGTAATTCCCTGCGGAGTTCTCGGGTCCTCCGGAGGATTATAGCCAAGCACTTCCGTAACGGTGACCGTCTCCGGATACTTGCCCAGTGGATCAGGAGGTGTGTTGCTGTTGGCATTGGCATTCGTCTTATTCCCGGCTCCCTGTGAATCAGGAGCAGCCCCATCCTTGTTCCCTTGATCACCACACGCTGTAAATACCAGGAGCATCGACATAACCAGAACGAGCATTTTCCATGGTTTGAAGCTTTTCATTGAATTGCCTTCCCCCTTTGTATGCTGCAATATAACTGTTGCTTACATCTTCATTATGGAACCGAACGAAAGCGCTATCAATTTTGAGTTTTTTACTTCGCTTTCACTTTATTTACCTGTTCCCATAGTGCCGAATTATGCTTGTGTATTGCGGTATTCCTGAGGGGAGACCCCCATCTTCTTCTTGAAAAATGTCGTAAAATAGGAAGGTGAATCAAACCCCACCCGGGTAGCGATCTCGTTCAATTTCAGATTCGTATCCTGCATCAGCCGAATGGCTCCCTCAAGCCGTTTCGTCTGAATGTATTCCAGCAAGTTATGGCCTGCTGCCTGCTTATAGAAGCGCGATAGATAAGACGGATTAAAGTGAACCTCCTCCGCGATCGCGGTCAGGGATACATCACCGGATAAATGCTCGTTCACATATCGCTGAATCTGGTCGATGACAAACAGCTTCATCTCATCCTGCTCCATCCGGCCATATTCGAACAGGTTCTCCTCATGCGGATTGACCTTGCCCAGATCTACGATCACCATCGTCTGGCCTAATGCGGCGCGCGCCTTAAGCAGAGAATGCAATTTCTCATACTGCTGCCCGGCTGTATCCCAGCTTCCCGCCAGATTGTCCGATATGCCGAAGGAGACGGCAACGCCTAACAGCTCTTCACATTCATTCTGCACCAGTTCCAATATGCCTTTCATATACATCGTGATGCTGTTCCAAGAGGCCCCGCTGCTAGCGTTCTCGCCACGGAACCGCCCTAACAGCTCTGTTCCAGGCTGCAGCATCCAGTAGAGGACATCGTCCTGCATAGCGGAGCATTCACATTGGAACGAGGCCGGCAAATAGTTCAGGAAGGATCTCTGCACGGCTTGTCGCAGCTCGCTGGATCTATCCACTTCATTTAAAGTCATTCTTCCGATCAGAAAAAAGGCAGGCCGCTCCGGAACGATCTGGAAATGTACTTCTTCGTAACGAGGCTGGACCAGTAGTCGAAGCAGATCTTCCCCACCAGCTATTTTTCGCAGCAGCTCCTGCTTCAACAGCGGTACGGCAATCTCTAGATGCATCCTCGCTTTCTCCTCTTGAACTCTGCGCCGATTCTCCTCATCCAGCTTGGCAATAGACCGCTGTACAGCCTCGAAGATCAGCTCGATCCCCTCTGTCTTCAGAATGTAATTGTCCACTTTCTTGCGCAGCGCTTCATGGACATAATCGAATTCACTATATCCCGTCAGCAGGATCGAACGGCAATGCGGCCAATAGTAGTTGATTTCATCGACGAGCTGTAGTCCGCTCATCTGCGGCATCCGGATGTCGCTAACCAGAATATCCAGCTTCATTTTTTGGGCCATTTCAAGCGCCTCTTTGGCGGAATAGGCTTTGCACACCTCGAGTTCAAATTCGGTATTGTCCTGGAACAGTAGAACCAGCCCGTTCACAATGACAGGCTCATCATCAACAATCAGCAATCTATACATGATCTCAATCCTCCCCTTCTTCAACCACAATAATCAGATCTACTCTCAGGCCGCCATAAGCGCTGCGTGAGACGAACAAGCCGCTGCCTTTTCCGTATTTCAGCTGTAGCCGGTTGTTCACATTGATGAGTCCGGTCTTCTCCATATATTTCGACTCGGTCGCCAGTTTGTCGCGCATCTGCTCGATCATTGCCCCAGTCACCAGCTTTCCGTTGTCCTCCACAGTAACGCGCAACCTGCTGTCCGCATATTCCGTCCCCATATAGATCACCCCCTCCATCGTCCCATCCTCGAAGGCATGCTCGAACACATTTTCTACAATGGGTTGAATAATCAGTCTGGGTACCGAAATCGAAGGTGGTACATCCTTCACATCGCTATATTCGAAGGTAATCCGGTTGGAGAAGCGAATACACTGAATCTCGCAATAATCAAGCGCATGCTGATACTCCTTGTAGAAGGGGACCTCATCCGACCCGCTTCTCGTAATATATTGATAGTAAGTACCCAGCTTCTGAGAGAGCTCGGCGGCACTATCGGCATCTCCTACCTTGCACATCATGTAAATATTAAAAAAGCTGTTATACAGAAAATGCGGGTTGATCTGCGATTGAAGCTGCTTTAGCTGTGAATGCTGCAAGGCGATTTTCTGCTCATAATTTTCCCGAATCGAATTTTTCAGCTTGAGCGCCATATTGTTGAAGCTGCTGAACACGTAATGGAACTCATCATTGGTTCGCGACTCAATCATAATGTTCAAATTGTCAGCCTCCAGCATCCGGAACGCCTTGACCAGGCGTGATAATGGACGGTGAATCATTAAATTAACCGAGAAAGCGTACAGCACCATGATCATAATAGCGATAATGAATAATAAATAGGACCAGGTCGTAAACTGATTCAACGGACGGGTAATTTCGTTCTGATTAACATACATAATCAATGATAAATTCAGCGCGCTAACATCGTTATGGATAATAAAATAATTAACACCATGAACCTTCTTCATTTCAGAGGTGCTCTGTTCCTGGAGACTCTGCTCAGAGATTTGTCCAAGAATCATATTCGATTCCTGCACCTCCTTTGCGGTCGTCAGCACGGTTCCTAATTCCTTGCTGCCTATCAGTACTTCTGACTCCTGATACAAATCGGCAATTTGCTCTAATGCTTCAAGCAGCTTGGGCCTGGAAATTTCGATATAAGACCATATTCCGTCGTTGTTCTCGCTTTCAATCAGAAAGATCCGATCCCCGCTCTGGTAGAACGAGGGCTTCGGCTTCATGGAGAGAAGTGAAGCAATGAGACTCATCTCTGAATTTGGCGTATTCGTTACTCCGGTGATCGTCGAAATGGTCTTACCCACGGCCTCGACATAAACGCCGGCATTTACGATATAATCGCTGAAGGCGATCAACGCCATTTGTCTATCCCTTACCTGCTCAATCAGCTCGACTTCCTCGTAGTTCTCCAGCATACTGCCGCGGAAGCTGAGCTTCTGCAAATCTTTGTCATTTAACAGCTGCAGCTGTAAATTTCGGATGAAATACATCTCTTTATCAAGCTGTTTGGAGTAGAAGGTAGCGCCCGCTAAAGAGGAACTCAGTATTGCATTTTTACTGATCGACATTCCTTTGTAATTGAACCAGATATTCATCGTAATGAGCGGCAGCAATAACAAAATAAATATGGCGATAACTTTCTGATATACGTACCACTTCGATTTCTTTCTAGCGATCCTAAGCTTCATCGCTTTACCCCCGTTGCTGTATGATGGATGAATGTTTGGTAGACACACCGGCTAACAAAAAAGGAACCATCCCTGCGGGAGATTCCTTTTTAGGTTCTTATTGTTGAAAGCGTACGATTTCGGCTTATCTGATCTCACAGGTGTCACCTCCCAAGCTGGTAGATCGAAGCTAATAGAAAATTCAAAGTGCCCATTTCCGTTCAGAATTCTGCTTCTTCATTTCATGTTATCTACTTAGCACAACGTCGCGGGCTATACGCCTGAAGTTTCGGCCATAAAATATTTCTCCTGCCAGATTCGATTTCCTCCTCTATATCATTAAAAATTGTAGACCCACCCGTGAAGATAAACAACTTAAAAACATTTACCTTAACTTGCAATATTTTGACCTTTTTACATTTTAAAGTTCTATAATAGGAGGGAAAAAGGTCAACCAGATACCTCACTGATTGACCTAATTATAAGTAGAACCAGCCTTTATCGTTTATTATAAAGTTCCAGCTCGTTTATCGCGAAGTTGCCCCATTTTAAATTTGCCGCATTTATTTTCAAACGGATTTTAGAAGTAGTTGTCGCGTCAAAATCAAGCACTTTCGTCTCATTGGTTTGGTCGCTGTACTGCCAAACCCATTCGATACCCGTCTTTAAAGGCTGCCAATCGGTACCATTGAAATACTCAAGATCAAACTTCGTGATGCCTTGGCCCGTTCCGAATCTCGTGACGATCTTCATCTGATTGATCGTTACCATTTTACTGCCGAAATCAAGGGTAATATAGTTCGGGAATGTCACGCCCCGATCTATGCTTGACCATGCTTTGTCATATGACCCATCCGTCAGGCTCTTAATCGAACTGCTGGACAACGTAGGAACAGAGGCTGTTGCTGTTGCCAGTGGTGCCAAATTCCCCGGTTCCGGCCCTGGTGGAGTCGGCAGTGGCTTGATCGGCGCAGGTGTATATACGATCGGCGTCTTTCCGGTAGCAGGGGGCACATCTCCTTGGTATTCAAAAGCCCCGATATCCGGATCGCCGTTATACAATGCATTCCCAAAATAGTCCCTTCCGCCGTTGTCCGCGATAGGAACACCGGCGCCGATCAGCGGAGAATCGCTTTGTAGCTTGTAGCCGTCCACCGTATCCATTCCTTGTGCTCCGCTACCCGGATTTTCAAGTTTTGGATTTGCGGTCACCTTGTGTGCATCAGAATTGACCAACGTTTTTCCGCCATAATAAGCGTTATTATCGAAGGTTTGTCCAGTTAAATTCCAGCCTTTGTCTCCCATGCTGTAATATATATTATTGTAGTTATATATATTTTTCGGACTGCCTGAGGATTTTGTAAAGTAGTCGCTCATAACTGGGTTGCTTGAGGCTGTGCCGACATAAATCGTATTATTGTAATTTAAAACCGTGTCGATCGAACCACTGTAACGGAAAATGCGCGCTTTGTCGTTTTGACTGATGTTGTATCTGACAATCGTATTGATCGTGTTATAGGTGTCATTGACATAAAGCATAAATCCGCCAGCATTATCATGACTGTAATTGTATTGCACCAGCGAACCCAGGTTTCCGGCATCCACATCGAATCCCGTTCCATCTTCCGAACCGTTACGGCTGGCGAACGATTCATTATATTGAACGACGCTATTATCCGCGTAAGCCCACCAGATAGACGCATTCGTTGCTAAATAGGTGGCCTCTTGCACGCTATTATGCTCCACCACCGCCCCGTCCGTGACATTCCAAGCGATGCCGCCCGTAGCTGCCCGCACGACCGTGTTGTTGGATATCTTCACATTGGTAGATGGCGTCCATGGGCCATAAGGCTTCGGCACCCACTCCCATAAATCGCCCATGCCATAACGTAAGATGCAGTTAGAACTGATATATATCCCGTATGCATCCACATCGGTTAACGTATTGCCGTCAATCAAAACGTCATTAAACGCACTTGGCACCCATGAGCCCACTGAATCAATAATAATACCGCCGGATCGTGTTGTATAAACACCGTCCACATCATGGATATTCATATTTTTAATATAAATGTGATTTAAAATTCCACCTTCTTCATTAAGCACATACACGCCACGACGCTCCCCACGACTGCCTTTCCAATCCCTTGTAAACGGCTCCGATGAAGGATTCGTGACTTCCAGGTTATTGATCTCCCAATACTCCTGGTTCTTCAAAAAAACCGTCGATAGTTCCGAGGTTACACCTGCGATCAGGGGTTGGCTGCCAATTCCATACATATCGATGACGATTGGATTACCGTCTACCCCCGAACCTTTGGGCCAAAGCTGGCCTTGCCAGGAGCCTCCGGCTTTAAACAGAATATGGTCCCCAGGAGCAAAGCTTGTCTCATTCACTTTGATGAGCGACTTCCACGCCGCTTCGGGATTTGTACCGGGATTACTGTCGCTGCCGTTTACATTGTCCACATAATACGTCGTTCCTGAAGTCATCTCAGCTCTGACAGGCGATACAGCAAATGTCGTTAGCCCTGACAACAATACGATGGCCGACATCATACTCGCGATCTTCCTAGCTGTCCTTTGAAGCATGTGTATACCTCCTTATTAAATTCTTTGACGGGAACCCTGGTACTTAATGACCTTGTCTCCGTCATATGTAATTGCCCACAAAGTTCTTGTGAAGCTTTTACATCACAGTAGGACCTAACCTAAAAGCTCTCAAAAGATTGCAAACTATTGAGCAGATCCTGGTCTACTTCGACAACAGCCTTGGACAGCTTATGGCAGATCATTTCTTCATATTTGCTGTCGATGAAGTCCTTGCGGACTTGTTCCCTGATCTCGTCATAACTGCGATATGCAGTACCCGGCTCCGTTTTGGCGATGCAATCCAGGATATACAACCTGCCGTTCTCATCAATAATACCGCTGGTTTCACCTGGTTCCATCGATTCCGCTGCTCTCGCAACCGGACTTCTGGAGTTTTGACGGACATTCCCCAGGTGGATAATAAGCTCCTGCTCGGTTCCCGGATCTGAATAGCTTTTGGCTATTTTTGCGAAAGAGACTCCAGCAGCCAGCTTGGTCTCTGCTTCTTTTAGTTGCTTATACGCCTGTTCTTTTTTATCTTGATCGATGTGCTGTGTCGAATCTAAATAGGATAGGGATATAATACTTACCTTTACCTCACCGGGATGTGCGTACAGCTCCTTTTTATGTTGATCATAAAAAGACTTGAGCGTCACCTCGTCAGGCCGCAATTTCTCCTCCAGCTTCTGCTTCACGGTGGTTGCCGCATTGGTCATGATATATGCAAAATAAGCTTCTTCGTTATATTGGATCGGCCCGTAGATGACCTGTCCTTTGGCGGTTGCTTTGGCTCTACGCTCGTTCTCCTGCTCAAGCTGCTTCAAAAAATCGCGATAACTAATATCTCCAAGCACCCCTTGCTCTTTGGCAACCATCTGTCTGACCTTTATATCTACGCTCTCATCAAAGGCTGCTTTTTGAAGCTTATCCAGAGGAACTTCCCCACCGATAGAGGTTGTCCAGAAAGACGAAACCTGCTCTGCGCCATACCTTTCATGAAAATAGTTCATTACTCTGGGCTTATTTATTTGAATGGCCCTCTTAAACTCCTGTACAGTGATGGGAACACCATCAACGGTTGCTATGATTTCATCCCCCGGGTCATTCGCCTCAGAATTTCCCCGCGCAAATGCCGCTGAGGTACAAACGGTAAGAACTAACAAACCTGCGATGGTCCACGTAAGCTTGTTCCTTGAACTGGTTTGTCTCGTCATGCTCCCCCTCCTGCACAGATGATGTACTTGCTGGTCATTCGTGGTTGTACTTCTATTGTAGGTATATAAGAAAGCGCTAACAATTTAAGTTTGTTTACTTTTGTTCTAATTTTTTTACTTATTCTGGCGTTTAAAGTCATCCAGCTTCGCTGTTTATTACTTTTATTCCTATAGCGCTTCTCTTTCTGTCCGCCCGTCTGCGGACTGCTGTCTAAGCTGCTGCGGAGAGACATCATATACTTTTCTGAACATTTTGGAGAAATAGGAGAAATTATAATAACCCAAGGTTTTAGCGATATCCGAGATCGGCAACGTTGAACTCATGATCAGGTCCTTAGCCAAGGACATGCGTGTATTCAAAATATAATCCGTGATCGACTCCCCTAGCTCCCGCTTGAACAGTCGCGATAAGTAAGCCGGATTCAAGTGCACATAACTGGCCAGCTGCTCTCTAGTAATCGGCTCATTCAGATGCTCGGTGATATAATACTGAATCCGCCGAATGACCGAATGATTCTGGTGCAGCTCATCATGGATGATTCCGGCCACCTGGAGCACCTCTTCTTCCAGCTGCAGAAGGCTGCGTGGCTGGTCATTCAGCAGCAGCCCGTCCTGGCCCTTCAGCAGTTCCACCGCATTCAGCCCGTTCTTATGCAGCACATAGTGCGCCATTTGCATAAATTCATTGCGGAAGCCCTCCAGCTCAGCCATAGACAACCGCTCGAACTGTCCTATCTCCGATACTCTGCTGCGGATTTCCTCCTGCAGCTCCTCCAGCTTGCCTTGCTCCAGCAGAATCGTCCACGTTGATATCCGCGGGATCATCGATTGAATAGAAGGATTGCAATACGATGCCAGCGTGTAGACCTGATTGGATCTGTTCACATTGTTGTACTCGATCTCCAGAAGCTGTTTGCAAACGTCCGCAATTTCATACAAGCTAACGTTCCTGCCAATGTAACAGGAAATATTGCAGTCAAAATATTCAAGGCAGCTCTGAATATATTTCTCGCATCGCGTAGGCAATTCGGAAAGATCGTTCATCTCTTCCTGATCCCCCATGATGATCACGATGTTACCCCCCTGCTTGGTCTGGATTACTTCCCCTCTGCCATTTGGGAGCAGCACCTCGGCAGCGCCTTTGCGAATCGCATACTCAATAATCTCCTCATCTCGTGTATTGAACTCGCGCAACCAGGATTCCACGCTGACAAGCACAGGCAGAAAGACGAACTGCTCCAGCCCGGACAACTGATGCTTCTCCAAAATCCCCTCGATATTGTTCGGGGAGCATACAATCCGGCCGGAAAACAGATCATTCCAGAACTTATCGGTAATCAGAGGCTTCTGTTTGCGCCACATCTCATAATAAGGCTTATACTGCTCACGCAATTTGTATAATTCCCGTTCCTGTAAAATAGACTCCAGCGCCCGATGAATCGTGTCCTCCAGTGCATCGAATTCAATTGGCTTCAGCAAATAGTCGAATCCATCCAACTGAATGGCTCTCTTCATGAAATTGAAGGCGGAGTGGGCGGTCAGGAAAATGGTCTCCGTCTCAGAAGAGATCTCGTTCACCTTCTCCAGCAGCTCAATTCCTGTCCCTTTTGGCATTTCAATATCGCAGATCATGACGTCAATCGATGTCTGCTCAAACACTTTCAATGCCTCCCGCATATTATAGGCCTCGTATACCTCGGACACCTGCAGCCTTTCCCAATTCACACCGCTGCGAATTCCCATTACCGCATAGATCTCGTCGTCTACAATCAGTACCTTAAACATGCTTCTCCCCCACTCTGGTCAATAAGATGTAAATTGCTCTACCGTACGAAATGGAAGCACCATTTGAATTCGCGCCCCCGGAGCATTATCGAACTCCAGCCTGGCGTCTTCCCCGAATAAATGCTTGATCCGGTACTGCACATTGGAAATGCCCAGATGTTCTCCGTTCTGATGCTCTAAAAAGCTGCCGGACTTCAGCTTCTCCAGCATTTCCTGTGGAAATCCGTTGCCGTTGTCCATGATCACAATCCGTACCCGGTCCTGTTCCATTAAGCCAACAGCGATATAAATATGAAACGGATGATCCATAAAGTCAAAGCCGTGCTTAACGGCATTTTCAATGAACGGTTGAATCAGCAGCGGTGGAATCGCAGCCTCTTCCGCACTCTTTTCCATCTGAATCTCATAGGTAATTCGTTCCGGAAAGCGAACCTGCTGAATTTTGATATAGCTCTCCATATGCTCCATTTCTTCCTGGATCGTGACAGCAACCTGATTCGTCCTCGTCGTAAAGCGGAAATACTTAACTAGATTCATACACATCAGCTGTATGACGCTGTAATTTTTGATCTCGGCCAGATTATAAATAATATTGATTGTATTCAGGAGGAAATGAGGGTTAATCTGCAACTGCAAATGCTTGAGCTCAGCTTTATGCGCTTTAACCTGCTCCTCATATACACTGCTCGTCAATTCATGGATTTCAGCGGCCATACTGTTAAACGTCTCGTTAATAATCGCAAACTCCTTGGCTTTGGAGGATTGAAGCCGGATATTCCAGTCCCCGTGCTTGATCCGACGCATCCCTAAGACGAGATTATTCATGGGCTTAAGTATAATGTCATTCAAATAGACGAGGTAAATGACCAGGATTACTAACGCGCCCAACGAAATGAGAACAATACCGCGACTTAATTTCTCCAGATCCTTCAGCATTTGGTCTTCGGGAATAAATACACTCAAAATAACGTCTGTGCCTTGAACCGGATTCGTGACTGCAATATATCTGCGATCCTCTTGCTTCACAACCTGGTACTCGCCACTTAGCTTCGATTCTATGGAGATGGAACGATTGGATGTGATTGCGCCCGCATTAGTTATCAACCTCCCCTGACTGTTCAAAAATCCGGCGAATCCTTCCTTGGAATGAATAATATCTAACGGAATAACCAGATTCTTCAATTCGATAAAGGCGCCTACATAGAAACCGTCTCCTGTGCTTACTATGCGGACTAGCGCATATTTCCCTGTGCTATATTCTATAGCCTTCCACTCCCGGAAGTAGTCGCTATCCGGCTTAATTTCCTTGACCAATTTCTCTACAGTTGTCTTGATGGCATTCAGCCTTTCATAGGAGTTATCCTTGATTTGTGTAGTAAAGAAATCTTGGTTTCGCAATGAATAAATGAACTGCATATCAACACTGTTGTCAAAGCGATGGTAACGGGAAATGGTACTAATAATCATCGCCTTTGCGAGAAAGTATTCATTCGGTTTATCCATCAGCTGTGGTAATGCGGCGAGATTAGGATCTTCCACAGCGATGTTGTAAAGAAAATTTGTCTCTTTGTTCAGCGCCACCTCGATCTGTTGGGAATACAGGATCATCGAGTTCTTATTGGACTCGGCGACCTGCTCGCGTATCGTGTTCGATGCATAATAATTGTAATAGAGCATTAGTCCAACCAAAGGTACCGTGATGACTACGAAACCAATAATTAGCTTGAAGCGCAGCGATTGCTTAATATTCGACTTCAGGAACATACTATCTACCCCGGATCATGCAAAATTAGCGAACCCCTATCTTCCAAAGAGGCACCCGTCTCAAATTGTACTGTACTGAGGTTCATCTACACCGAGTATAATTTCAGGTAGGACAAAAAGGAATCCTTAGATAGGACCACGGCAATCGTCCCAGTTCGGAATTCCTTTTTATTCACCTCTGCAACTGTTTATTTCTGCGTCTCAGCCCACGCAGCGAGCTGCTTATCGACCTCGGCCTTCACTCGGTCAAAGCCAGCGGATTTACGTTTCTCCTTCCACTTTTCAATCAGCGGCTCTGGATCCACAGCACCCGACCGTAAAGTGGCGTCGAACTCTTTCATTACGTTGGCAAGCGACGCCATCTCCGATTTTACAGGCTCCTGGTTAAAGGAGAAGCCCAATGCGATAGATCGCTCCGATCTGTCGTTAAACTTCTGAAATTCCTCCCATTTGTTCGGATCCTCGTTCACCCACAAATATGAGTTGAACTGATTGCCAAACATCCAGCCACCCGGGTTAGGATAGGTTTGTATATCGGAGTTTACACCCTCCGGAAAATCAATCACATTATCGCTTACCTTCACATAATGCTTGCCTTCAATACCCCAATCGAGCATATTCAACAATACCGGGTCCGTATAGAGCATATTCAGGAACATCATTACCCTGGCCGGGTCCTTGGAAGTTCGGGAAATGCCAAGCATCGCTCCCTGTGCATCCCCTGTAGTCGTGAAAGGTTCAAATGTCTCAACCTGCACCAATTCGATGCCAGCGCTGATACTCATTTCCTTATCCTTACCAGGCTTCAAGGATTGGGCAACGGCAAATGCCTTGCCCGCCTTAAGCATATTAACCCCTTGATCATCCGTCGAAGTCAGGATATCTTTATCGAACCAACCGTTCTGATTCCATTGATGCATCCGTTTATAGAACTCAATAAAATGAGGATCTTCCAGCATATCAATCGCTTTGAGCTCCTTGCTGCCCCGAGGAATGCCAAGATTGGCAACGATATTATCGTAATTGGCTGCCTCCCAAATATTCGTGAATTTGGCCGATGCAACCGGGGCCACGTCCGGTTCATTCTCCTTAATGACCTTGAACATTTGCTCCATGTCCTCAATAGACTTTAAACCATTGGTATCGAAGCCGTATTTATCAACCAGCTTCTTATCGAGCACGAAGCCAAAGCCTTGGCCGAACTCTTTCTTGGTCGGAAGGGCATACAGTTTGCCATCGATTCTTGATCCCTTAATAAAGTCGTCGCCAAGAACTCCAGGGATATCCTTGCCGTACTCGTTCATCAGATCATCAAGCTCCAAGTATTGACCTTTGGCGGCATCCTTCGCATACGAGAACCAGCTAGCTGTGAACATGAGGTCGAATGATTCATTTGATACCTTCATCAAATTCGTCTTGTCGTCCCAGGAGGCCCATTCGATCGGCTTCAACTCGATGGTCGCATTGATCTTCTCTGTCAAATATTTACTCATTTCGTCCTGGACCAGCTGAAGATCCTTGGCAGCCGAGGCGGGATAGACCATCGTAATTTTATACGGTTTAAGTCCACTATCCCCTTCTTTATTTTCATTTCCAGCTGCACTCGTATTGCCCTTATTGGTATCCCCCTTGCCGCATCCCGTCAATACCAGCGCACTGCACAGCATTATTACGAACAGTAAATTTAACGTCTTCTTCATATTCCCGCTGTTCTCCTCTCATATCATTCTTGTCCTAACCTAATCCCCCGGAATTGCACTCCAATTCATCAGTATCGGTAGCCCCACCTCCTTGAAGTAATGAAACGCTCTGCCTGCATCCTCTAAAGCTATCTCGATACTCAGCCCTTTACTGCCCCAGACGTAATTCCGCTGATATAATATTTTTGGAAGAATGGATAAGCGAACAATAATGGAGCCACCCCGATAATGGCAAGTGCCATACGTACTGATTCGCGCGGCATTTTGGCCAGCAGCTCTCCAACCTGCGCTGTACTATTTGATTTTGCGATCAGAAATTGAATATTAGTCAGCGTTTTGGTCATCAAATACTGGATGTTATAGAGCTCCGGATTGTCGATAAATAGCATGCAATTATACCAGTCATTCCAGTAAGCCAAAGTATTAAAGAGACCAATCGTCGCCATAATCGGCAGGGATAACGGAACGACAATCTTGAAGAAGATCGTTAGTTCACCCGCTCCGTCAATCGTGGCCGACTCAATAACCGATTCAGGAATGGTTGAGGCGAAGAAGCTTCTCATCAGGAACACGTTAAAAGCGCCTAGCAATAGATTTGGAATAATCATGGAGAAGATCGTATTTTTGAGTCCGAGCATATTCACATAAGTGATATACCATGGTGCCAGGCCCCCACCGAACAACATCGTAAAAAAGAGATAGAAGGAAATGGTCCGCCTGAATGGCAGATTGGGCCTCGATAAAGGATAAGCAAAGAGCGCTGTAATTAGCAGGCTTACAACGGTACCAACAAGTGTAGCCACGATGGTGACTCCATAAGCCTTGGAAATTTCAGAAAAATCGTTGAACAGAAACTGATAGGCGCCAAAGCTGATCTCGTTGGGAAATAGGGAGAATCCCTTTTGCACAATGGAGTCCTCGCTTGATATCGAGACCATAAAAATCAAGACAAACGGAAGTAAGGATACAATGGTAAAACACCAAAAAAACAGATGGATCATTGCAGGGCCAATTCGCTTGGATATATTTAGTTCTCTCACGTTGTCCTCTCCCTCCCGGCTAAAACAATGCACTCTGTTTATTTATTCGTCTGACTGCAGAATTGGCTACCAAAATGAGAATGAAGCACATCGCTGATTGATATAATCCCGCTGCCGTAGACATCCCAACGTCACCGGATTGGAGCATGGCGCGGTACACGAAGGTATCGATGGTTTGCGTTGTTGGTATAAGCGCCCCGGTATTCATAGGAACCTGATAGAACAATCCAAAGTCCGAGCGAAGGATCGTGCTTACAGCGAGCAAGGTCAACGTGATAATCACCGGCATGATCAATGGAATAGTTATCCGGGTCATCTGCTTCCATTTGCTGGCTCCATCGATTGTTGCCGCCTCATAATACTCCTTGTCAATCCCAATGATGGATGCAAAATAAATGATCGACCAATATCCAACGCTTTTCCAGGCATTGACGATCACCAGAATGAAGGGCCAATATTTCGGCTCCCCATACCATGAGATTCCATCCATGGAGAACCATTTTAACAATAATCTGTTCACCAGCCCGTTCTCTGCATTCAAGAAGCTGAAGACGAGATAAGCAACCACAACCATTGAAATGATATGCGGAAGCAGGAATGTGCTCTGGTAGAAACGGCTGACGACTTTATCTTTAATCTCATTAATTAAGAGTGCGATGGTTACAGACAGAACGAGATTTAAAGTGATAAAGACAAGATTGTATAGGAATGTGTTACGAGTAATGATATAAGCGTCCTGCGAGTTGAACAGAAATTTGAAGTTATTCCATCCTGACCAGGGGCTTCCCCAGATTCCATCCACGTAATTATAGTCTTTGAAGGCAAGAATAACTCCGTACATTGGAATATAGTTGTTAATGAAAAGATAGACGATCCCCGGTACTGTCATTAGCAGCAGCCACTTGTACTTCTTAATATCTCTCTTTAATTGCATTATGTTCCTCATGATCCAGCCCCTCCGCCCAAGTTGTGTAAACCCTTACAGTATTCATTCTAGAGTCTCCCCCTCACCCCAACCACCATCTTGATGACTTTCTCATAACACGTTCGTGACTTCTTCTTATCAAGTCAAAAACAAGCCTATAACAAGTCAATAAAAGGCATTGACAGCCCTATCCGCGATCATTATGCTTAGGGCGTGATATCGCTTCATACATCTATTGAGGAGGGTATTCTATCATGAACACCAAGCAGATTAAACGTGTCTTTATACTAGGAATGGACGGAGCAGGAAACTTCATTCAGCATACGGATACGCCAAATATTGATGCATTTTTGAGCAACGGGGCTGTTACATATATGGCTCAGGCCCAGTCGCCTACGATCAGTGCGGAATGCTGGGGCTCCATCCTTCATGGTGTCGTCCCGGAGAAGCACGGATTAAATAATGAGATAGCGTCTACTCAGGCCTATCCTGAAAGTTCGCCATATCCTTCGATCTTTCGAATGATAAGGGAGGCTCAGCCTGAAGCCAAGCTTGCCGCCTTTTCCAGCTGGGCGCCTATCGTCAACGGGATCATTGAGGAAGGGTTCGGTATTCACAAGGAGACGCTGCCGGACGATGAGCTCGTGGGGGCTATCGAGACTTACATTCGGAACAACAGCGACGTGAAGCTGCTCTACATGCAGCTCGATGATCCGGACGCCTCCGGCCATAAATATGGCTATGGTCCGGATTCGCCAAATTATCTAAAAGCGATTACCAAAATGGATGAGCTTTTTGGCCGCGTACTGCGCGCAATTGAGCAGCAAGGCCTGCTTGAGGACAGCCTCGTGATCCTCCTTACCGACCATGGCGGTGGCGGAGCTAACAAGCATGACCACGGCAGCGATCATCCGATGGACAAAAATGTATTCTGGGGCTGCGCCGGTCCAGGGGTTGCTGCCGACACTGTTCTTCCGGAGCTATTCATCGTAGATACAGCGGCAGTTGCGCTTCATGCCCTGGGTTTCGAACTGCCTGCGAATTGGGATGGCAAAGTCCCCGCTGCTTTATTTAGCTAGAAACGCTTATTGGGCAAGTGAAGCTTGCTGTTTGTTTCATTGTTCATTGCTCGTTGCTCGCTGTGGCCCGAAACGTAAACGAAACTTGCTTCGTTGGTTGTTAATTATACGCTGCTCGCTGCTCGTCGGTTCGTTGTTCGTTGTGCGTCGGGTTCGTTGTTCGTTGTTCACTTCGTCGATCGTTGTGCGTCGGGTTCGTTGTTCGTTGTTCACTTCGTCGATTGTTGTGCGTCGGGTTCGTTGTTCGTTGTTCACTTCGTCGATCGTTGTGCGTCGGGTTCGTTGTTGAATCGTGCATTGACCGTTATTCACTCCGTTGCTCGTTTTTGCATCATTCGCTGTGCGTCTAACGAAACTACAGAACGCTATTTGAGCAAAAACAGCGCTGATATTTTTTTAACGAAACACCGTATCGTTATTCAGGACAAATCGCCGCTTTGGAAGCCAATTTTGCTCCAATAACGATACACAGTTTCGTTAGAATCGGGGACTGTCCGTTGGAGCCCAAATAGCGATACCACGTTTCGTTAGCGGTTGTGCCTCTACCCTAACGAAACTACAGAACGCTATTTGAGCAAAAACAGCGCTGATATTTTTTTAACGAAACACCGTATCGTTATTCAGGGTAAATCGCCGCTTTGGAGCCAATTTTGCTCCAATAACGATACACAGTTTCGTTAGAATCGGGGACTGTCCGTTGGAGCCCAAATAGCGATACCACGTTTCGTTAGCGGTTATGCATCTAACGTAACGAAACTACCGAACGCTATTTGAGCAAAAACAGCGCTGATATTTTTTTAACGAAACACCGTATCGTTATTCAGGGTAAATCGCCGCTTTGGAAACCTATTTTGCTCCAATAACGATACACAGTTTCGTTAGAATCGGGGACTGTTCGTTGGAGCGCAAATAGCGATACCACGTTTCGTTAGCGGTTGTGCCTCTAACGTAACGAAACTACAGAACGCTATTTGAGCAAAAACAGCGCTGATATTTTTTTAACGAAACACCGTATCGTTATTCAGGGTAAATCGCCGCTTTGGAAGCCAATTTTGCTCCAATAACGATACACAGTTTCGTTAGAATCGGGGACTGTTCGTTGGAGCCCAAATAGCGATACCACGTTTCGTTAGCGGTTGTGCCTCTAGCGTAACGAAACTACAGAACGCTATTTGAGCAAAAACAGCGCTGATATTTTTTTAACGAAACACCGTATCGTTATTCAGGACAAATCGCCGCTTTGGAAGCCAATTTTGCTCCAATAACGATACACAGTTTCGTTAAAATCCGGGACTGTTCGTTGGAGCCCAAATAGCGATACCACGTTTCGTTAGCGGTTGTGTGTCTTTCAAAAGCGGAAAGGGAGGAATGGTGTGAGATGAGAAAGCAGTTGCATTTCAGGGAAAACGGAACGTTCAAGATTGTTCAATTCACGGACACAGAGTTTTGTGAGCCGTGTGAGGAAGAAGCACGAATGAGTGCCATGATGAGGGCGATCCTTGAGGCGGAGCGCCCGGATCTTGTAGTGTATACCGGAGATGTCATCGCCAGCAATAAGAGCCCGGACCCGGTGCAGGCGTTCCGCGATGCTGTAGCGGTGCCAGAGGAACTGCAGATTCCTTGGGCAGCCGTATTTGGCAACCATGATTCCGAGGCGCCGGATTTCACCCGTGAGCAGTTGCACAGGCTCCAGCTGATGCATAAGTTCTGTTACGCAAAGCCCGATCCCCCAGGTGTCCATGGCTCTGGCAACTACGTACTTGAGATTCTGGATGGACAGCATTTGCCTGCTGCAGCGCTTTATTTTCTCGACACAGGAAGCTATTCGCCCTTGGTTCATAGAGGAATCGACTACTATGATTGGATCAGAAGAAACCAGATCGACTGGTATACAAGGACTTCCCATCAACTGACAGCAAATCATGGTGGAACCCCCTTGCCTTCGCTCGGCTTCTTCCATATCCCGCTCCCTGAATATAGCGATATTTGGGATTTCACTATATGCTATGGACAGAAGCTGGAACGATTAATCTGCGCCCCGCCGTTGAATACAGGCTTCTTCGCAGCTATGGTCGAGATGGGCGACATCATGGGCACCTTTGTCGGTCATGACCACGGCAACGACTTCTGGGGAACCCTTTACGGGATTCGCCTATGCTACGGACGGACCACCCGAAACGCTTACTTGGATCAGCCGTTCACTACCGGAGCTCGGGTAATTCAGTTAATGGAGGGTCAGCATAGCTTTGATACCTGGCTGCATCTTGAAGACGGGACGATCATCCGAGATCAGCCCAAGCATATGCCGGAGGGCCGTGCGCTGCAGATATCATCAAGCTAAGTTCTCAGTTCAAGTGGAAGATCTAATGTCAGCATAAAAAGGGTTATCTCAGCAGTAGACCTTCTACCTGCGAGATAACCCTTTTCCTAATCAAACATTAACGGATTTTGGCCTTGCGAAATCCCTCATAAACACTAAGCGCTCCGAAAAAGATAAAGATGAATATTACTCCTCCAACAATGGAGGTGCTTACTCCCTCGGTGCTAACTATGAACAAATCAGCTATATAAGCGATAAAGCCTGGATTCAAGAGATTCGGGTTGAGAATAATAACGATCATGATAATAATATCTATCAGTTGCACAGCCATGTTGAATATTGCTAATCCCTTGGTCCATTGACCAGCGATATATTTATAAAGAGCCAACGCAACCTCAAGTCCAGCCAGAATAAGTACAAGCGGCCAATATTGGAGCAATACTCCCTGGTTAAACGTTGGATACTGCAATTGAACCCCGTTCTCTGATCCCAGGTATACACCTACATAATGGTCGGCATAGAAATACAAACTTGTCCAGATCGCCGTCCATAACAAACTTCCGAACACATCCACCTTAGAAATGGACCTCTTCTTAGGAATATACGCAAGCTTCTTCAAATCATCCGGTGTCCACTGTTTAGATCTTGGAGTAACGGGTGCAGAGCCTTTATTCACATCCGCTCGCTCAATAATCGCAAATATCACCGTGATCCAGAAGAAGAATTGCAAGATTACCTCGAATGAACCGACAATTCCCCGAACGATCAGATTTACAACAGTATCGATCATTAAATTTAATTCGGTGCCTCCGCCATAATTAATCAGATGCTCAGCAACGGTAGAAATTATCGAAATAACGATGGCAATCGGTAATATCATCTTTAACAATGACACGTAAATCTCAAAATAACGCGGCCCAATCAAATGCATTGGGCGATCCATATAGCCATTGGCTAATACGGCCGGGTTGCCCAGCTTCGCAAGCGCCTCCTTGATATCACCCTCGTTGTAATCATCGGGAAGCATATCTTCAATTGTGGAGCGAAGCTCCATGGATACATCATCCCGATCCTTCTCCGGAAGCCGCCTGGTGACTTCCTGAATGTAAATATCAATCAGATCCATCGTCATCCCCCTCTGCTAATAAACGGTACAATTCTTTCGAATTGCTTAACCACTCCTGCTTCAATTGCCCGTAAATCTCAAATCCATATTCACTCAGCACATAATACTTACGCGGTCTGCTTTCGGTTGTATCCCAGCTGCTGGTGACCAATTCCTGCTTCTCAAGCCTCCTTAGCAAAGGATACAATGTGCTCTGATCAATCCCGATGCCTGACTCCTCCAGCAGTTGTACTAGTGAATATCCATATTGAGGCGTTCGCAATTGGCTTAATACGGCTAAAGTCAATGTTCCTCGTCTAAGCTCCGTTATGAGAGAATTCAGTAGAGTACTCATTTGAAGTACACCTCTTTTTCAACTTAACTTACTATGTGTCATACAGTATATGATTTATACTATGTATCATACAGTATTATTGTTACGAAATCAATTGATTTCTCCCACTAATGCACAAAATTCAATTACTCTGTTCCTCATCAGCCTTTAGTCGACCATAAAAATAAAAATCGGCGACCTAATTTCGGTATAACACCGAAATCAAGCCACCGATGATCGTTATATTCAAGTCCCGCCGCTTACTTGGCAGTTACACCGCCGTCTACAGGCAACTCAATCCCCGTAATATAAGAGGATGCATCCGAAGCAAGGAACAAAACAGCCTTGGCCACTTCTGAGGCTTCGCCCACGCGTGGCAGCGCCGTCTGCATCAGGAACCATTGCAGCATTTGCTCATTCTTAATCAGATCCGAGCTCATTGGAGTCTCGATAAAACCGGGGTGAACGGAGTTTACGCGGATATGATCCTTGCCGAAATCAACGGCCGCGGCTTTGCTCAACATCCGAACCGCTCCCTTCGATGCCGTATATGCACCGGCACCGCTGCTGCCTGTCAATCCGGCAATCGAGGATATATTGATAATGGATCCTCCTTGCATCTTTTGCATATGTGGAATCACATATTTCATTCCCAGGAAGACACTCTTTACATTGATGTCCATCACTCTATCCCATTGAGAGACCGTGGTTTCCAGCAATCCGGCAGGCAAAGACACACCTGCGTTGTTTACGAGGGCATCGATTTTACCGTGCTTCTGTATGGTTCCGTCCACAACCTTTACCCATTCTTCCTCAGAAGCTACATTGTGTGCATAAGCAACCGCTTGTCCTCCCGCCGCTTCAATCTCTTGGACTACAGCTTGCACTGCGGCTTCATTAATGTCTGTAGCTACCACACTGGCTCCCTCTTTAGCGAACAAAATAGCCTCTTCACGACCCATACCGCTTCCCGCACCTGTGATGATTACTACTTTCCCTGACATACTTGCCATACTTACATCCCCTTTGTGATTGGTAAGTAAATTGTCAATATAGTTAATGATATATAGACTATCATTATGATATATAGACTATCATTATGATATTCATCATATCATTATTAATTTACAAACTCAATCTCTCCTCAGGCCCGCGCACGTCGCCAGCAATACGAATAGCAAAAAGCCTTCATTTCGTCTTGCGAAAAGAAGGCTTCATATAAGCACCTTACTGTCCCTCTATGATTTATATTTCTGGACGAGCTCCTGCAGGGCTTCTTTTGCATCTCCATTATAGAGACCCCCGTGATAGCAAATGATTCGCTCTATATCATAATCCAGCAAACGCTGGACAGAGCGTACCGCCTCTTCCAAATCAAGGGTAAATTGTGGATTCGCAATATTCAGCTGACCCTGCTCAATAACTACGGCATCTGCTGCAATTAATGTTTTGCTGGAAGGGAGATATAACGAGATATGACCTGGCATATGACCGGGTGTATGAACAATTTCAATTCCCCCGCACCAAGGCAAAAGCTCATCGCTGTGCACCGTCTGATCGACAAGCGCCGGTTCGAGCGACTGCAGTGATCGAATAAACTCCTCTGCCTGCGGTTTGGCTTCATCCGGTATAACATCGAGCGTGGATTCCGCTTGCTCAAGCCGTAGCGAACGTCTTGTTCCCTCAACATAGGGTGCATCCCATTCATGCGCAATGATCCTGATATGCGGATAAGAGCGTTTGATCTCCGCAAGGGAACCGATATGATCGATGTCGTGATGGGTCACGATCAGCTTGGTAATCGACTCGAAGGCGATCCCCTGCTTGTCAGCCGCTGCTTCCAGCAGATGCATAAAATCAGGGTAGCCACAGTCAATGAGAATGGTATCCTGCTCATCCTGCAGAAGAACCGGGGTAATCACCTGCTTATGCCCCCCATACTCAAATTCGATATGGAGCAAATGGTAATTATTCATAGCTGCCTCCTTGTATCTATGTTGTTCAAGACTAAGCTTAGCCGATAACATAGCTAGGGAAAAGGGCAAGCATAACCCAGCATCAAAGTCGTCCGCTTCGCTGCTCGCGAATAATTCTTCGTATGCTGTGCTCACTTAAATAATAATGATGCGCAAGTTCCTTCACGGATATACCTGAACAGAAGCTTTGCAGGATCTCGGCGTTCCGCTCTTCAAGCATCCGCCTGTAGCCGGAACACTCTCCCCATTGCCGCTTCTGCTCTTGCCGGATCGGAATATATAAATAGTCGCCCTGGATATATTGTTGGATACTGCTCAGCAGTTCCTCTGGCAATATCGATTGTGCATTCTGATATTTCATCTTTCTACTCCCATCTATATAACTTATTGCGATATATAGAGGAGCAGAGAGCTCCAGTTCAGTATGAGATCGGCCCTAAGCAAAGATCAGTTGGAACCCTCTGCTCAGAGCCATATCCATAGATACGTACTAGCAAGTTTATCATGCAATCAACTCCTGTCTTTTAGCAATGTGTAATGACGAATATGTCCGTACTGCCTTCTATTTGACTCTCAGGTTCTTCGTGATAGATTCGCGCTCGTTCTTTGTCAGACTGCGGAATACAAGATCATAAGAATGATCGATCATCGCTTTCAGATCCGCAAGCGGAAGACTGCCGTCCACAATGACTGTATTCCAATGCTTTTTGTTCAAATGGTACCCTGCTATTACGCATTGATGCTGCTCCCGCAGGTTCTCGGCAATGATCGGATCGCATTTCAATGAGATGTTCACCGTGTCTTGCTGTCCTTGCTCGCTCAGTAGGGCGAACATCTTTCCCCCCACCTTCATGACGAGTGGCTCTGGACCAAACGGATAATCCTGAACCGCTCCTTTTTTGGAGGTACAATAGGCACTCAGCTTGCTATACACAGGAATCTCTCCTTTATTTGAAAAAATAATGCTGTTGCTAATATACCATGTTTGCTGAAAATATCGTATCATCTGTAAGTCCATCCTTCCCTATTATAGCGATTGCACTTCATAGACATGTAATCTATCCCATTCCTGCAAGTGAGGGGTAATATGAAAAAATGCTTCGACCGCTGCCATTGCCGTTCATTCTAACCTTGCTAGGTTTGTTGCCCGCCGTTGTGCCGTTCCCAAGCAAGGCCATCTTATACAGTTAGTACTATATTCTCGCCACTGCTCTCGTCTATTCTCATCTATGAATCCGGCCATCTATTCGTCGGCAGCTTCGTCGGACTGAAGCCCGAGGAGATGATTGTTGGCCCGTTCCGCCTCCTCTTTACTAAGCGGCCCCTTCGCCTGTATTCCAACCACAATTGGCTCTATTTCGGCGGTATTATACACTTTGCACCTCGCTCCTCTGATCCGCAAGCGATGACTCGTAAATGGTGCTGAAAGAACTCTCTTCCCTCCTATTAACAGCTCATTCCGCGCATAACTTTATCTTTGTAAAATGTCGTGTTATACTTACTTTTATAAAGTTACTTAATTTACTCGCTGATTTATTAACCGTAGAGTGCCGTATTCCAGAATTTCCACAAGCGTTGACTTCTTTAACGAAACTGGGGATTGCTATTGAGGCCAAAAAGGACTGCTGTAAATTGTAACGAAACTGGGGATCGCTATTGAAGCAAATATGCGGTCTGAAGCGGGGATTTCCCCTGAATAGCGATATTGAGATTCGTTAGGTTGTTTTCACCGCTGTTTATAGAGAAATAGCGATCTGCAGTTTCGTTAGAGCTTCAAACGGATAGCCGATTGGCTGATTAGCTAACAGGCTAATATTGATGCAGTTGCAAGAGCTAGCTCGACAGTCTGAATTAGCGGCCTTCCCCTGGACCCCGCCTTCTCATTGAATCCGAACCCCAGGGCACACTAAAATACTACACAAACAGAGGTGACCTATGCTAACGATTTACCCGGAAAATCAGGCGGAAAGAGACAATTATAAGCTGCTGATCGGCAGCATCATCCCGCGTCCTACAGCCTTTATTACAACACAATCCCATGCCGGTGTAGTAAATGCCGCTCCGTTCAGCTACTTCAATGTCGTCACCGCTGATCCGCCAATGATCTCTGTATCGATTCAACGGAAGCAAGGCGACTATAAGGATACTTCAAGAAATATCATAGAGACGGGAGAGTTTGTCGTTCATATCTCCGATGAGGATTATATTGAAGCGATCAATCAGACGGCCGCCAATCTGCCTGCTAATCAGAGTGAATTAGACTTAGCCAGGCTTACCACTGTTCCTAGCGTAAAGCTCAAAGTCCCCGGCATTGCCGAGGCCAAAATCCGCATGGAATGCGTACTGGAGAGAGCAATTGAACTGGGTGGAACTCCTTCATCCCCTACCTGCGACCTTATTATCGGCAGGGTCATCTGCTTCCATATCGAAGACGATCTGTACGAGAACGGCCGGATTGATGCCGAAAAGCTGAAGCCAGTCAGTCGTCTCGCCGGCAACAACTATTCGAAGTTGGGCGAGATCTTCGCTATTGCACGGCCGGAGTAAAGAAACCTGCCCATCCGCCACGCTCATTCTAAAAAAAGACGATTCCCGATATGTGGGAATCGTCTCTTTAGGCTGAATTTCCATCCAATGTGTAATACCAGAACAGAAGCCAGTACCTGTTATTTTCTTTGAAGCTTATACAGTTTAGATTCAGCCGGTTTTAAAGATATGTCGAACACTCCATTCACCTTCCAGTTCTCCCCTGTCCAAATATCCGTCAGCATATAGGCGTCATTGCTGTTCCCTGTTACGCCGGCCCTCGCCAGATCAATCTGGCGCCCGACCGAATCTTGAGTATAGTTAAATACAGCAAGATAATAAGTGTCCTGACCCTCGGCCAAGACGAACATATCAGCAGCCTGGGTTCCCGTATTTCCTTCCACAGCCTTGAAGGCCTTCCCTTTGACAGCAAGCTCATTTACGCGAGGATTGGTTAGGAGACGCTTCATATACTGCTGTGCCGTCCCATCCAATACGTCATCGGAATTGAGATAGACCGTTCCCGAAATAACAGCGGCATTGACGCGGGACTGCGCTCCCTCAAGCGAGCCCCCTTTGGTAAGGTGCATATAATCGGGATCTGTGTAATGATAAATGGTCCCGTTCTGCCACCATCCATAAGTTAAATTGTTCAGCTGGTATTCCGTGCTGCCAAGACTGCCGTCAACATCGCAGGAAATGCGGCGGCTGTGCGCATACTGGCTTGGGAACAAAGGGGCTATCGAAGCGCTGATGAACATGGTACCGTCCAACGCTTTATTTACATAAGCCATCCCCTGATTATACGCTTGAATGCCTGTCTCAATCTGCGGGTCATAATGCTTGGCTTCAAGCGCTCCATGGCTTAGAAAATCAATCTTCATATATTCAAAGCCCTGCTGCTTAAAGCGATTCATATAGTAATCAATGCGCTGCTTGGTTCCCGGGTGTGTAGGGTCTACAGCATAAGCTCCGTCCAGCTTTGGCAAAATATTGCCTGCCGGATCTCGTAGAACGATATCCCCATAGGTGTACTTGCCGTTAGTGCCTTCAACCTCCTGATTCATATTGTCTCCCCAATAGACGAATGGCGAGTAATAAATTCCTGCTCTCTGCCCGTTATTATGAATAAGCTTCACGAGGTCTGACAACTGTTGATCCGTCATGTTATCCCAATAGGAATCCAGATTAATATAAAGGTTGCCCTCATTTTCGAAGGAGGCGTTTTGCAGATTCGCCTTAAAATAATTTGAGACGGCTACTGCTTTCTCATAGCTTAGCCCACTGTCATATGCACCCCAGCTATTCCATCCCACCGGGACTCCTGTCGGCACCTTTTGCCCGAAGGCCAGCGGAGGGGCAATGGCCGCATTGATCCGGCCGTATTCCTCCAATCCGTCGCGATAATCGCTGTAATACCCGATAAGAACCTTCGGCGAGCTGATCTGCTGCCCTGTGACCACACCGTGTGGAAGACTGTCATGCGTTGAGGCGGAGGATGTGAATCCTCCATACACACGCAGCTTGTTCAACTTGTCATTAGTCCCGCTCCAGGCAATGCCTGTCTTCCAGATATCATGCGTCACCGAACCTACTACCAGACCGATGCGGCTTGTGTTGTCATATATCGCTGTAAGCTCCGAGCTCGTGTAATTGTCCGTATTCAAAAACGTATTGATCGTCTTCGCCTGATATCTGGACCAGTTATCGTTATCGAACGGAACGACCAGCACCCGGTTGTCGTTATCACTGCCAAGGTCGATGCCGCCTTTGGAATGGAGAACTACCGGCGCAATCTCCGCGATCCCTAACGCCTTGGAACGGGATACATTTATCTCTGTAAGCAAATAATTACCTTCATTGTAGATATAATAGATTTGCTGAAGCTTAGGCAAGTCTTGCTGCTCATTACTGACGGTTAATTTAATACCGGAACCGGTTGCATCCTGAAAGGACTTAATGTCTGCCTTTTCAAAAATATGTTGCTCATAATCAATGCTGGCCACAATCCGATCGAGCTTCACTTCGCTATACAACCCCTTGGCGACGAACCTTCCGTGCCAATTATATTGGGATAAGCCAGTCCTTGTATTGTAGAGCAAATCATAGGACGGGTTTGAAGCCTTGAAGCCTTGCTTATATTCTGTCAGGGTAATATTCCCGTATTTTGAAACCCTGACCTGCTCTCCAAGCTCTCCGATATCTCCGTCATTTCCGGATCCGGCTCCATCATCGGATACGTAGCTTAATACGATTTTATCTATATCCGGAGAATATCCCCCTTGATCATCGAACAGAATCGTATTGTTTCCTTGGGATAGGTAAACCTGAAAATCATAGGTTCCTACGGTGTTCCAATCGGCTGTCTTGGGGAAATCAACCCGTTCCGGCTCCGCCCCGTTCACCGATATAGCAGCTGGCCTGGAATCTCCGGAGATATAAGAGATTCTCAGGTTATACACCCCTTCAACTTCTGCGGTTATATTATTAAATTGAAGCGAAGAACCGCCGTATAAATTACCTACCTTGCGTCCGCCTGAACACACCGGACAATCGGTTATTTCAGCCTTGCCCGATAAGCTATTTACCGCAGCTTCTGCCTCGTAGGCACGTGAGCCGGATGTCACCCCGGTATTTCCATCTGCTATCGCCTGATGAACTGAAATAGGCCACATAAGAACCAAACATAAACATAGGATCATGACTTTTGAAATGAAGCCAAATCGCTGGATATGCATAGCGCTTCCTCCTTTTACTTGTTCTTCAGGGTCAACTTGAATAGTTTAGATTCCGCAGGCTCCAAGCTTACAGCCAGTTCTTCCTGAACCTCGCTCGCCGTTCCCTCCCATAAATCAAAGGCATCATATATTCCCCCCGGAGCAAGTCCAGCACGATGCAAAGGAACGGATTTGCGGACGGACTGTTGTCCATCAAAATTAAATACGGCAATATAGACCGATTGATCATGATTTAACAGCATAAAAGTATCTGACGCCCTGTCTTGCCAATTTCCTTCCAACGGCCTGAATGTTTTACCTAATCGGGCAACCTCCAGGATCTCCCGATTTTTGAGCCAGGCCTTGGCGCGCCAGGCAGCCTCCTCATAGCGGAAATCATCGCCTAGCAGCAATACCGTTCCGGCAATAACCGAGGCTGTCAGCCGGCTACGCCCCTCATGACGAGTCGTCGCCTCCTGATTGCAGCTCCTATAGATCACAGAATGGTCGGGATCATTAAACCGGTACAACGTATTGTTCATCCACCATCCATGCGTCAAAGAATTCAGCAAATACTCCGTATCCGCAATCGTCCCGAATACGTCGCATGAAATCCGTCGGCTATGCGCATAGGCATAGGGGAATAACGGCGCGATAGACAGGTTGATAAATATCGATTTGCCGGTCGCTTCCGGCGACAACTTGCTTGCTAAATAGGACAAGCCATAATTGTAGGCGGCAATTCCTGTCGTGATGTCCGGGTTATCATGTCTGCCTTCCAAAGCACCATGCGCCATGAAATCGAGCTTGATATATTCGAACCCTTCCGAGAGCATCTTATTGGTGAACCAATCGATACGCTGAAGCGCTCCGGGATGTGTTGGATCAATAGCCAGACCGCCGGCAATATCCGGGAGAATCTCTCCGTCCGCATCACGCAGCAAAATATCACTGTACGTATATTGGCCATCTGTTCCTTCGACCGGGCTGACCATCTGATCAGGACTTCCCCAAAAAGCAAAGGGCGTCCAGTAGGTCCCTGGCTTGTGTCCGTTCCTGCGGACTCTGTTCAGCGCATCCTCCATTTCCGATTTCGTTAATCGATCCCAAAAGGCATCAAAATTGATATAAAGCGTATTTTCATTCTGGAACCCTAACGGCTGTACTTCTTGATGCAGGAAATCGCTCGTGGAGGTATACAACTCATAATCCAGATTGCTCATCGCGGCCGACCAGCTATTCCAGCCGAACGGAGCACCCAGCTTCCAGGGCAAAGGAGGCACTGCACATGTGTTAGCCCAGCCGTATTTTTCAAGTCCGTCCCGATAATCCGCGAAAAATCCTGCAAATACTAGCGGTGATTCGACCCGCGTCCCCTTCAAGTAACCATGCGGTTGTGAATCTCGGGTCATCATCCCCGTGGCCCCGCCATACAGATCAAGCTCATCCAGCTTGCCTGCTTGCTCTCCCTTTATCCGGACCCCTGTCTTCCACTGATCATGAGTGATGGACCCCAGAATCAGACCCTGGCGGCTGTCCGGCAGAAACAAGGCAGCAACCTCATAACTTTCCGTCTCAAGCGGAAAAGGCTGCGCCAAATAGCGGACCCACTTGTCATTATCATAGGGCACCCGAAGCGCATACAGCTCATCCCCAAGATCAGCATTGCGGTCAAACAGATCTTCATTGGTATTTATGACCGAGATCCGATTGGTTCGAATCTCTTCTTCATGCTGAACAACCACCTTTGTGAGAAAAAAGGATGAATCCTCATATAAATAAAAATGCTGTTCTATCCGGGGAAGACGTGGATCTTCATGCTGCACCACAATATGCTTTCCGCTGCCAAAGCCGTTCTCAAGCGCGTCTTCCTCCCTCCATTTATGGCGCTCATACAGACCTGTATGATACTCCCGGCCCTTCCAACGAAACGCACTGCGCACACCCTGCAATAAAAATAAGCCTTGCCCGACAGCCGAATACTCCCCGTTGTCCAAATGGATCTCGACGCGTACCCATCCATTATCCATGCGAACCAGCGACTCCGACTCCACACTAACGTTCACGTTATTTCCATGGTCCATTCCGGTGTTATGCCTCCTTGTCTTTACAAACAGAATGCAAATACTCCCTCTCCTTGATGCTAAGTCGCAACTTGCTATCATTATAAAAGACATAATTAAGCGCCTTCTATACAACAATGTTCCGATCTATAACGGGAAATGACTAATCTTATCCGCTCGATTTCTACGCTTGGTCTGCAAGAGACATCTCGATTTCCAAAAACCAGTGGTAAGTGCCATGCTCTTTAATAATCGCAGCCTGTCCGTGTTCCATTGCATAAGACAGATCATCCAGGAACCCGGTTGCCGGCTCAAGCGCCACATGATACTGATTGCGGTAGCCGCCATAGTTCGCCCAGATCGACAAATATGGAACCTTCTCTTTTGGAAACAGGAGCGTCAGCCGCTCTTTTGTTCCCGGGTCGTACAGCGCTGCTCTCCCTTCCGGCAGCTCCCCCTGAAAATAAAACTTCTCGGCTGTTCTCGCCGCTTCTGATTCAATCCGATCCAATCTGATCTCCCCCGCATCCATACAAGGATTGGGCCAAAAGTGAGCATCCCCCATCTCCCCCAAACGCCGATTTTGGGAATAGGAAACCACGATCTTATTTAACTCACTTGGTACAATCATCTCCATCCCTTCCTTGACACGAAACAACGGATGCGCCGCCCATAGGAACGAGAACGGAAATGGGCTGAGATTCCTAACCCGATAATCGATCCGCAGGCGTTCCTCTTCCGTAAAAGAATAGGTTTTGCTTAGATGATAAGGGAATCTTATTCCATGGACCTCGCACCTCAGCTTCCCATCCTGTGCGCTAGTCTGCCAAGGCAGCGACCACACTTCACCATGATCCGGCAGCTCTACCCCCTGCCAAGGGAACGTCGGATAATTACAGCCATTCACGGTAGGGAATATCTCGTCCCAGCCGCTGCCGTCACTAGCTGCGAAGGAGCTGGCGTAACCGCCATTTCCATAACCTTGATCAGGCTGGGCCAGCCACTCCCTTCCGGTCCTAACATTCTTCAGCGAAATGACTTTGCTTCCCAGCTCAGGGGCAATTGTAATCTGCATCATGGAATTCAACCCTGTCCATCGCTCATATCCCTCTATCCGCTGCCGCTTCCAAAAGAACATGCGATCCTCCCCTTTTCCCTTAAACTTTCTGCAAAAAACAAAGAACGCGCCGCGGTATCATTCACGGCTGCGTTCTTGTAAGGTATCTATGGATTACAGCTTCCCAAAGCCAGCTGCAAATGAATGGCCACGCCTTGATGATGAGGATCCAGCTCAAGCGCCTGCCGGAAATTCCGCACAGCTTCGCCCTGTTGACCCAGACCCAGATGGCCAAGCCCCATCATATAGAAGCAATGGATGCGGTTCCTCTTATTCAAATCCTCATCGAAGACGAGAAAGTCCGGTAGGGATACAGCAAAATAATCAATTTTTTGATCGATAAAAATATGCTGCTCACCATAGTCTACAAGTTTATTGAACCGGCCTCGCGCCGCCTTCTCATTCCCTAACTCGCGCAGAGCAGCGCCCTGATAGAATATCATGTGCGGCGGCTGGTCATTATAGTACATTGCGCTAGTCGGCTCGGCGAGACCCTGCGAAGCCTCGGTCAAGTATTCCGCCGCCAGCTCTTGCAGCCCCAACATACGATAAGCAAGGCCTAAGTAATAATGGATATTGTTCTCCTGCGCCCCATCCAGCTTACCTTCGCCAATGTTCTGCGGATACCGCTTTGCTGCCAGAAGATGCTCGATAGCTTCCTCAGCCTGGCCCTCCTGAAGCCGCTTCTTCGCGCATTCAACATGCGCCAGCACATACTGCGCCGGCACTTTGCCTTCGCCGCCTTCCCACGGATGAAAATGCCGGTTCAAGATAAGTGAGATGGCTTCCTCATGGCGGTGCAAAGAGTTATGCAGCGTAATATATTCCAGGTACAGGTCATCGCGGAGCAGGACAAGTTCCTGGTGCTGCTCCAAATTCGCCAAGCGTTGTTCAGATGAATACGCAAGCTTCTTGTACAACTGATCAAGCTCATAGAAGACGCGGGCATCCGAAGGATTTAAGGCAAATGCCTTCTCAAGCTCTTGCAGCGCCGCTTCCGGATCATGCTTCTTATTGTAGTAAGCCAAAGCCAGATTGCGATGCGCAGTCGCGAACGATTCATCCAGCTTCACCGCTGTCTCCCAGCAAGCGATCGCTTCGCCATGGCGTTTCTTGTCATACAGCAGATTCCCCAAATAATAAGGTGCTCTCGAATCAAGAGGATGGGTCGCACATACCTGCCGCAAGACAAGCTCATCCTGCAGGGAATTCGGGAAGCAGTAGGCCGGATTTGCAAGCGCGCCTAAGCGATAGTAGGAATCACGCGCAGCTGTATCATTGCCTTTGTTGCTATAATAACCCTGATAATAATGAACCATCGGGTACACTCGCCCGGCTGTGATCGCTTCAATACGGCTTAATACCTCCAAGGCTTCGGCATACATTCCCGCCTCGGCATAGTCCTGAGCGAGCGCCAGATAGTTATGGACATCGTCGCGCATCAGTCGCGTCAATCGCTGCTTCGCCTGGGCTGCTTCTTCGTGTTCACCCGAAAGCTCATAGAGGAGGATCACCTCATTGCGGGAACCGAATTCTACCGGATCCAGCTTTATTGTATCCCCGGCTAGCTGCATAGCTTCCGGCACACGGCCCAGCTTGCGCAGGATGGCTGTTCTCAGATTGCGGGCTTTATAGTTCCGCTGCTGCATATCCAACGATCGCTCGATCAGTCCAAGCGCTTCTTCATATTCCTGCTTCTCACACGCAATTTGAGCCAGCGAATAATATCCGTTAGACTGCCAGGCCGCAGACCAGACCGATTTGTAGAACATCGCATAAGCCTCGTCCAATCTGCCTTGCCATTTCAAGCTTTTCCCCAGATTATAAAATGGTTCGCCATCATAAGGACGAGCATTATGACGCGTCAATGATTCAATCGCTCTTCTGAAATACACTTCGCTCTGTTCCAGCATTCCTCTGCGCAATAAGAGCTGGCCATATGCATTGTTCAGACGGATATCCCGAGGGTCGCGCTTCAATCCTTCTAAATAATAGGGATCAGGCTCAGAAGTGGCATGACGGTATTGTTCAAGATGGAGGCCTGCCAAATAAAGCGCTTCGGTATTCTTTAATTCTTCCGGCGCGCCAATGGCCTTCGCAGGATCCGGTATCCGCTCCAGCTTCTTCGACTGAGGCTGATACGAGATTAACTCTCTGCCATCCGCAGTCAGTACCGTAACTGTCAGGTCTGCTGCCTGATCCGTACTGGCGAGCTGAAGGGTTGCCGTATACGTATCTGTCGGGGACAGGGTGAGCCGCTTATCAAGATAGGTGTCACGGGCACCCTTTAGAATGACCCGGGCATTCTCAAAGACAGATGTCGCATAGACATGAATCGTCGCTTGTCTTCCGCTCACTTCGAGGTTTACGGCAGCATCAACAGAAGCGTTCTTCACCATGCCGACCTGCTTATATGGCATAAAATACTGCTTGAAGCTCTTCTCCTCGTAAGGCTGCAGCCAGGTGAAATCCGGCTGATTATCGGTGTAAACCCCTGTCATCAATTCAATGTACGGACCATCTTCGTCTGTCAGATTGCGATCCCATGCTCGTCCGAACTCTCCGTTCCCCCAGGTCCACTGCTTCTTCCCGGGCGAGATATGCTTATTGGCAATATGGAGGATGCCCGCCTGCTTGGCATGGTCATAACCGCCTACAAAGTTGAAATCCGAATGATAGGCCATATAGGAAGTCGGCACAGGAATATTGCGGTACCTCGAAATATCAACGCCCTCCGAGTAATCCATCTTATAGTAGGTCCCGGTTGCGATCGGGAATTTGGATACATCCCTTTTTCCATGGTCAAATACAGCATGCACATCCGGAGGAAATACAGATTGCGTCTGATCGTGCACGGCGACGGCCGGGTTCGCCCACCACAGAAAGGTCTGCGGTTCAGAAGTGCGGTTATACATCTGGGCGTGGATCTCCAGATAAGCTTTGCCCGGATATAGAGTGAACCCCGTCGTCACTTTTGTGCCGTACATCCGGTCGATTTCTCCTACCCACACCGTCTTGCTCCCGTCCGCATTCGCGGCGATATGATACTCGACAGGACCAAATGTGTTCGGGCGGTGATGCTGCGGCCAATTAAACTCGATTCCGCCGGAAATCCAAGGCCCTATGAGGCCAACCAACGCGGGTTTAATCACTTGGTTATAGTATACAAAGTCATAGTTGTTCGTCTTATCGACCGCACGGTATATCCGTCCCCCGATTTGCGGCATGATTTGAATCTGCAAATATTCATTCTCCAGAAATATAACCTGATACGGCTTCATGACCTTCTCATCATAGATTTTATCGATCACCGGATGCGGATAGACTCGTCCGGAGCTGCCTTGATAGACCCTCTTCTCCAGAAACATCGGGTTCTTGTCCGGCTCTCCTACTTCATAGGTTGGAATATCTAATGTTTCCTCCCACACTTTTACTTCCGCCTGCTCCATCAACAGGATTCATCCTTTCTCCATTAGGGTGGCTGTTGTTACCCTCATCTTACGGTGGAATACCCGCAAACACCATTCACGATCCAATGAAGTTGATGGACTATCTTATGATTTACCCACCTACTTTTATTTGACAACCTCCTGCGGAAACGGCATATTGAACATATGGATAAAATCAAAAAACAAGACGGTTTCATGTCGCAACTGCTCATTGTTCTTCCGGACCATATCCTTGAGGCCTACGCGGCTCACCCTCTGATTCGGCCTTTGTATATCACCGATATCGGGTACTTTCCGCATGCGCAGCACCACTATCGAGAGCGGCCGACAGGAAGCGAGTCTTATATCATCTTGTATTGTATCGAGGGGGAAGGATGGATTCGCCTGGCCGGACAGAAACAGCAAACGATGCAAAAAGGGGCGCTGATCGTCATCCCGGCCCATACGCCTCATGAGTACGCCTCCTCTGAAGATCGCCCATGGACTATTTATTGGTTTCATATGAAGGGGGAGCAGGTTGGGGATTATTTCGAAGGCATCGATGAGCATACATCGCCAACCCCCGTATCAGTGGAGCATTCCTCTCAAATCATTAAGCTTTTTCAGGATAGTTACAATCTGCTGCAGAAGGGATATTCACTGGACCGCATCATATATGTCTCGCAACTGGCAGGCCATCTTGCCGCTTTTATTCGTTTCAATCTGCAACATCCGCATCTGGCCTTGAACCGGCAGAAAAAACACGATGTGGAGGAATCGCTCCAGTACATGACCGAGCATCTGGATAAGAATGTTACCTTGCAGGAATTAGCGGATCAAGCCAAGTTGTCCGTCCCGCACTATACACATGTATTTAAAAAAACGACAGGCTACTCGCCCATTGATTACTATTTGCGGCTCAAGATTCAGCGGGCCTGCCAGTATCTTGATCTGACAGAGCAGAGCGTGAAGGAGATCAGCATCCAGCTCGGATTTCAGGACCCTTACTATTTCTCCCGCCTCTTCAAAAAAATAATGGGGAAGTCCCCTTCCGCTTATCGAAATACGCGAAAGGGGTAACTTCCCCTTTGGTTTATTTTATTGTTCCCGAATCCGGTATAAGAGACTATCAAAATCTCCGCGCAATGGGAGGTCTATCCCGATATTCATAAGCGCACGGCCGCTCCATTCTCCATCCTGCCCCTCGATGACATATGTCTTGAGCGGATTCAAGCCTTGCAGCCGCAGGCGCGGAAGTGGCTCGCCCAGATGCTGTGAATGAAGGAAGGCGAACACGACCGACTCAGCTGCATCTTGGCCGATATATTGTACTGCCATAACACCTTGGCGCTTCCATTCATCGAGCCGATACTGCTTGCCGTATTGCACCAACGGACGAATTTCCTTATATTGCTTAATGTAGCCAGCGGACTCCTCTATCAATCCGTCGCTCCATCTGTTCAGATTCGAACCGATGCCAAGCGTTCCCATCATCGCGCTGTGGAACCGGTACTTCAAAGAAGTGATGCGCTTGTTCATGCCGCTGACCTCTTCAGTTACCCAACAAGTCATCAGCTTAGGTGCATAAGCATAGGAGAAGCCCTCTTGAATACTTAAGCGATCAAAAGCATCGGTATTGTCGCTTGGCCAGGCCTGGTCCGCATAACGAAGAATGCCTAAGTCGATGCGTGAGCCCCCGCCCGCGCAGGTCTCAAAGGCCACCTGCGGGAATCGCTCGCGAAGCTCTGCCCAAATCTCATAGAGCGCGCGCACGTGCCGAATCCATACTTCCTTCTGCTGATTCAGCGGATGATCCTTCATGCCCGGTTCTGTAATCGTCCGATTCATATCCCATTTCATAAACGAAATATTATGGTTAGTGAGAAGCTGAGCCATAAAATCTAGGATGTAGCGCTTTACTTCGGGTTTGGAGATATTAAGCAGCAATTGATTCCGCAGTTCTGTTCGTCCTCGTGTCGGGAAATGATAGACCCAATCCGGGTGTTCACGATACAAGTCGCTGTCCGGATTCACCGCTTCCGGTTCAACCCAGATGCCGAACTCCATCCCCAGATCCTGTACTTTGCGAATCAGCTCGCTCAAGCCGTTCGGGAACTTCTCCGGATTCACGAACCAGTCTCCCAGACCTGCACGGTCATGATTTCGTCCGCCAAACCAACCATCATCAACAACGAACAGCTCTACGCCCATGCGGGCGGCTCGCTCTGCGAGCGCCATCTGATCCTGCACATTCACATCGAAATAGGTCGCTTCCCATGAATTGTAGAGCACCCTGCGCGGCACCTGGCTAGGAATGACATAATCGTATTGGTATTGATGCAAGTGCCGGCTCATCTCTCCGAATCCATCCGCCGTGTAGCCTCCTACAAAAACTGGCGTCTCGAAAGACTCCCCTGCACCGAGAACCCATTCACTGTCAAAATCATTGATCCCGCCGGTCACTTTTACCAGATTGAACGCCGTCTTCTCCGCTGTAATCCTCCAGTTGCCGCTCCATGCTAGTGCGCCGAACCATACCTCCCCGGTTGCTTCTGTTGCTTGACCATTATCGATTGCGAACCAGGGATTGGCGTGGCTATCCGTAAATCCCCTGCGGGATTCAAGCACTTTTTTTCCCTCCGACAGCACCGTATCCCGTAATTGGAATTCACCGGACCATTTGCCGGTAACATGTGTCATCCGATAATCCTGCAGATAGGGTATCGACCAGGCTGCCGACTGGACGTTTTCCAACACCATTTTCTCGGCGCCGGTATTTACAATTTGGGCTGAACGTTCGATCAGATCCAGTTCCGGAATTACTGTGTATGATAACTGCGTCTCGAGCGGGTAGTATTCATCCCGCAATATAATGACCAGTTTCTCTTGCCCTTCCTGCAAGGTTATCCGATGCTCACTGTATTTCATTACAAGATCGCGTACGCCGTCCGGCATCGTCGCCTTAAGCGACGGCTCGGTATACACCAGGTTCCCCCAGAAGCTATACTCTTCCCGTTCTCTCTCAACTTCTGCATCAAAAGAGCTATGCGACCAGGTTCCCAGCAAAGGGATACAATCTGCAAGATCTACGGGAGAGCCCCAGTAAAGGTGCTGGAGCCTTCCCCGATCGTTCAACGCAAATACATAGGAGCTTTGCAGCGTCTGAATCGCAAAGATGCGATGTTGTTCATGATATTTAATAGCCAATGTCTTCACCTGCTTCATCCGCTTATTTCCACAATTCCAAACGGGACTGATAGTTCTCGTTATATACTTTCTCCAGCTTGCTGAGACCTGCGGCTTCAACTTCCTTCATCATCGTGTTGTATAATTCAACAACCTGATCTTCGGACGGGGCCAGGGCCATTTTTAAGTAGTATTTATTAATCGTCTCATTGACCTTTTGATCCATAATCGCTTCAGGTGTCCCTCCGGCAGGACCCAGGTTATCATAAGGCGCGGTATCATACGATGTATCGGCAAGGTTCTTAATGGCTAAATCTGTCGTGGGATCGGACTTATAGCGACCAATCAGATCATAAGGCGTGCCATCCGATCCCGGACCGTTCTTAATCACCCAGGTCCACTTGCGAATGCCTGTCGACTTGGAGGCTTCATCCCAGTCCTTCGTGAATGCATCCAATACCTCTTGGCGCGGCACATGTTTACCGTCCTTCATATCCCAATGCTCGCCTTCCACTCCCCACATTAGCAAATATTGGCCTTCTTCACTGGCCAGGAAATCCAGCATTTTAATTGTACGTACCGGGTCTTTATTGGTCTTCGAGATCATGACGCCATCCCAGCCCAGAGAACTCTTGGGTCCGTATGTGGTCTGATCCGCGGAGACTCCAGGGCCAAGCACTTTATACTGGTACAATTGTCGTTCTTCAGCATTTGCCCCTTCAGGCGCATCCGCCTTCAGCAAAGTATTTGGTGATCCTACGTTCCAGGAAGCGTTTGCAGTAGCAAATACATTTCCGGCCGCAATTTTCTGTTCGTATTGCTTCGTCTTGAGCGTAGCCCACTCTTTATCTATCAATCCTTTATTGTATAAGGAATTGATGAACTGCATCATCTCAAGATAGCGAGGATCGCGTATATCTTTTTTCAACTCGCCGTCAACTTCATAAAATGGCTTTAAGCCGAACATTCCCTTGAACGTCCACTGTACACTGCCTATGTCCTCGCCGTTCAAGGTCATCGGGATAGAAGGCTTGCCGTCGATCGTAGGATAATTCTCCTTAAACTTCACAAGCAAATCCTCGAACTCCTGCGCAGTGAAGGGCTCGCCGTTGTTCACTTTGTCCCCTACTCCCAGCTCTTTCAGAATATCCATGCGCATAAGGAAACCGAATACCGGATACTGCTCCAGTCCGTACCAGTTGGCAAGGTAATAATTTTTCCCGTCCTCGCTTCTGGTCTTCTTCAAGGTATCACCGTACATCTTCGTTATATTCGGAGCATATTGATCGATCAGATCATTCAGCGGAATAACCGCTCCGGAAGCTATATACTTATTCATGATGTCACTGCCGCGGTCTATGAGCAGCACATCCGGCAGATCATTGCTTGCCAGCATTAAGTTTAGCTTTTCAAGAGGATTTCCTGTGGGCTGTTGTATCTCCACTGTTACTCCCGTTTTCTCTATAATCGCTTTCGCAACCGGATTGTCGAAGGCATCCCCTGTGTTTTTATCAAACCACGTTAGCTTAATCGGTGAAGTATCGTCTACTGCATTTGCGTTACTTCCTGTTGAGGTTCCATTTGAAGCCGGTTTGGCACCGCAGCCGGCCAGCAGGCCCAACACTATTGTTGCAGCCAGAACTACCTTTAACTTCTTCATACCTTAACCCCTCTCATGAGTTGATTGGACGAATATCTATTGTCAAGTTAATTGTAAGAAGGTCCAGTATGAGAATCTATAACGCAATGTTATAATTCATAGTGGAAAATGTCTTTCATATTCTGCCATAAAAATGGCCTATTCTCTTACTCGTGAAGAAAATAGGCTTTATCTTTTATAGTCTCGTTAGCAATGACTTTTGGGAATCCGCAGCGTCACGGTCGTCCCAATCCCGATACGGCTAAATATGCTGACCCCGTAACGTTCTCCATAGGTTAGCTGAAGACGGTCATTTACATTTTTAATGCCATAACCGGAAAGATTATTTGCTTTTTGGAAGGCTTCCTCCACATGCCTTGAGCTCATCCCTGCACCATCATCGATAATTTGAAATACAATGTCATTCCCATCGGAATAGACCTTAACAATGATATTAATCCCCGACTCGTCACATATTGCATGATGAATGCAATTCTCGATAAATGGCTGAAGGATCAGTTTGATTGTCTTATATTTAAAGAGTTGTTCATCCAGGTCATAATGCATATGCAGCATTCCCCGAAAACGTATCTCCTGAATCGAAATATAGTTTTTCACAAGCTCGATTTCTTGATGAATAAGTATAATTCGTTTGCCTTTATTCAACGACACCCGATAATATTTCGCCAGATAGCTCACCATTTTGTAGACCTGGGTCCCCCCCTCCTTCAACGCCAATGAAGAAATCGAGGCCAAAGTATTGTACAAAAAATGGGGATTAATCTGCGCTTGAAGCGTATTAAGCTCTGCCTCTTTCATGGAAATTTCCTTGACATAGACATCTTCGATTAAATTCTCGATTTTTGAGGCCATTTTATTGAAGGCAAAGGAGAGCTGTCCGATTTCATCATGTCCCATCGGCTTCACCGATACCTGAAAATCACCGCGTTCCACCTTGCGAATTTGGCTCAGCAGTCTCTCTATCCGTTTCGTAATAACTTTCGTCGTTAAATAGATCAAGAGCATCGAAGCTATAAAAGCGATGGCTGAGATCCAAATAATCCGCGTCGTAGCCCGGTTTGTATTTTCTAGAAGCTCGTGATAGGGGACCGTAATCACCGTCTTCCAGCCATTGCTTAGCTGCTTGTATGTAAAAAAACGTTCCTCGCCATTCACCATCTTATCAAACTTTCCAAAATTCGATTGCAGCTCTTCTTCGATCGGAAAAGTATCATAGAGGCGGCTATACTTCATATCCTGATCCACCGAGGTTACAACATCCCCTTTTTCATCAATGATATAGACGCTTTTGTTCATATTCTCCTTCTCAATAAGCGAGAACAGCTCGACATCATGAATCTGGATCACCAGCACTCCGTAAGGATGCATCAGGCTGAAATAACTGAGCGAACGGGCCAGCGTAATTGTGTTGGCCTCCGTCCTGGTATATATCGTATCCCCGGTTTCCTGAAGCGCCAGGTTCTTAACCTCTTCGGGAAGCTCCTCCATGTAACGGATATACTCTCCATCCGAGTACAACGTTTTGTTGTTCGTATACACCGTAATGCCCTTCACATTTGTGTTCATAGCCAGCATGGAAGAAAAGGTACGATTGATATATTCAAAGGCATCTAGATAATAGAAGGCTTTCTCGTAATTATTGGACAAAAAGTTGCGCAATTGAGAGTCCATATACAATATGTTGGATAACTGATGGTAGTAGTCGAGGCGATTCTCGATATTATTGTTAATCTGATTCAGGGTCCCGCTCAGGCTGGCATAGGTCTGCTCGGTAATCTGGTCCCTGGTAGTGGTGTACGAGTAATAAATCAATCCGAAAAAAGGAACGATCGAGATTAGAAAAATCAAAATGAACTTCGAGCGTAATCTCAGATTTTTGATTCCATTCGATAATCGCCCCAGCAGCTGTATAAATGACAGATTGCTATAGTTTTTTTCGATATTCATTTGGCGTGACTCCCTGGCTTTTCAGAAATAAAGAAATAAAATAAGAAGTACTCTCGTAGCCAACTTTCATAGCAATATCCTGAACCTTTAACGATGGATCATTCAGCATTTCCTTTGCCTTCTCCAAGCGAATTCCTGTTAAATACTCATGAATGGTTACACCGGTTTTCTCCTTGAAGATAGAACGCAAATAATTCGGCGAAAGATAGACTTGCCCCGATAAGCTGGAAATCGTAAGCGGCTCATAGTATTTTTGCTGAATAATACTGCTTACCTGATGAACCAATTTTAAATTTTTATCGGTAAATCGATCTTTCATCATGTCGATCGTATGCTTTATGATCTGCACAACGACCTCCTCGACCTCATAGATCGTCAGGCAGTCGTAGATGGAATGGAACAGTTCCGCGCGTTGTCCTGCCGAGCCTTGCGACTCCGAATGTCTGCTGCGAATTTCATGCTGCAGCTTATCAATCAATTCAAGCACCCAATCAAAAATATACTCCTTGCGGATTCGCAGCAGCTTCAGCCTGGAGAAATACTCCCGCAGCTTCGCAACAGCCTTCTCCTCCTCCAGTGCCTGCACAGCTTCAAACACTTCATGCTCCGGAAAAGGAGGCATCTGATTGCTATCGAAATTCACCTCGATATCCGATGCAAAGATCACTTTGCCATATCCGCAGTAGAACAACTCATCCATTACTTTTTTGGCGTAATTATACAAGCTTTGGATATTCATGAGGGCATCCTTTTTCTCACATACGGCCAGTGTCACCGTAAAAGGCAAGCTTTGCCGGAGGCCCCAGGCGAGTTCGGTCCAGAAGCTCCTGTTGATTTCCGGCTGGCTTGTATCCACCAATATACACATTTCGCCTTCGCGAAGAGAGGTATCATTCCAATGAACCTGATGCTCTCTGCAAAACTCGTCCGTATATGCTCGCAGCTGACTTAAAGCATCCTCCGCAGAGCTCTCCTGCTCCCAAGCATGATTATCAAACTGAGCCAGTACTACCGTATATCCAAGCACATCCTTCCTGCGGTCCAGATGCTGAAAGCTATCAACCAGCTTCTGCTTGCGCTGCGGCTGCTTCTCATAGATCAATTCTTTTAAAATATTCGATTTGGTTACCTGAATGGACTTATTCTTAAATCGAACTTCTTCGCACTTTTCCTTCACGCGATCCATAACATCGGCGATCTCTTCAAGATCAAGCGGTTTCAGCAAATAACCTACGGCTCCCACATTCAAAGCAGACTTCACATAATTAAATTCATCATGTCCCGTCAAAAATACGATCGTCATCCAATCAAACTGCTTGATAATTTGTTTGGCCAGATCAATCCCGTTCATGATAGGCATTTGAACATCTGTAAGTACAATATCAGGTTGAATGACTTCAATCTTCTCCATCGCATCCTTGCCATTGATGGCAGTCCCCGCAACATAGATCCCCATATCTTCCCAACCTATGATATCACGCATCATTTCTAATTCGATTTCTTCATCATCTACTAGAAAAATGCTATACATGATGCCCACCCCTCACCTAGTATTCTTCAATTGCATTATAACGTGGTATCGGGAAATTTCTGAATCCCCTTTCAGAATGAAAGTTATTTTCAAGCATCATTCGGAACATTGTCATATCGACATTCATTTTTTGGGCCACTTATAATTTGGGTATAACATGAACAGCGAGGTGTAACACATGCAATCAAACATAAATACACGAGATGGAATTGGGATAGAGATTCCTAGGCGCAAGCCCAAGCTTTGGCCGATTTTCAAAGAACAGAAATATTTGTTCCTTATGATGCTTCCCGCGCTGATCTGGGCCATATTGTTCGCCTATGCACCTATGGCGGGCCTTTATATGTCATTCGTCAATTACAAGCCTAATCTGGGGAGCTTCTGGACGACCCTGTTCCATAGTGAATTCGTCGGCTTCGAATGGTTCCGGTATTTCTTCACGAACGGGGACTTTCTCAAGGTTATGCGCAACACGCTGGCCTCTACTTTAATTACCCTGTGCTTCTCTTTTCCGATGCCGATTATTATTGCAATAGCCATTAATGAAATCAAAAATGTCGCCTTTAAGAAAACCGTTCAAACCGCTTCTTACTTACCCTATTTCATCTCCTGGGTTATTGCAGCGAATATTATCGTCACCCTGCTGTCATCCGATGGAGCCATCAATGCGATTCTTAAATTTCTTCATATTACCAATGAAAGTATCCTGTTCTTACAAAACGGCAAATATTTCTGGTGGATTGTAGCTATTGGCAACACCTGGAAGGATATGGGCTATAGTTCCATTATGTACTTGGCGGCTATTTCATCCATTAATCCCGAGCTGTATGAGGCGTCCAAGGTGGATGGAGCCAACCGCTTCCAGCAAATTCGTTATATCACCTTTCCTCACTTAAAGCCGACGATCGTGATCCTCCTGATTTTGGCTTTGGGCGGTATTTTAAATGCAGGATTTGACCAGCATTTCCTGTTGGGGAATGAGCTTACCCGCGATTATTCCGATGTCCTGTCAACTTATTCGTTCAGGTATGGGATTCAGAATGGCATGTTCTCCTATGCCTCAGCAGTTGGAATGTTCAGTTCAGTCGTGGCCTTTATCATCGTCTGCATTGTGAATTTCACCGCCAAAAAGTTGAATGGTCAATCATTATTCTAGTCAGCGAGGAGGTCCCCAAGTGAAGAGCAAAAAAAACATAACCGAATATATCTTTGATGCATCCTTATACTTATTTCTGACAGGTATTTTTATCGTGACCTTTTACCCGTTCTGGAATATACTCGTTATCTCATTGAACGATGCAACCGACACCCTGCGAGGTGGGCTTTACTTCTGGCCGCGAGAGATCACATTTGACAGCTATCGTACTATTTTCCGAAATCCTGAAATATGGAGTGCCATTAAGGTTACCGCACTGCGTACTGTCATAGGGACGGCGATATCCATCTTTTGCATTTCCATGCTGGCTTATGTTCTAAGCAAACGGCAGTTGCTAGGCTGGAGGTTCTTCTCTTTATTTTTTGTCTTTACCATGTACTTTGGCGGAGGGTTGATTCCAACCTATATGATTATCAAATCGCTTGGACTGATCGACTCGTTCTGGGTGTTCATCTTTCCGGGCCTAATCGGCGTATTCTTGATGATTCTGGTAAGAACTTTCATAGAGCAGCTTCCCGGTGAAATTGAAGAGTCTGCCAAAATAGACGGTGCGAACGATCTTCATATCTTCTTCCGGATTATTATGCCTCTCTGTGTCCCTGTGCTGGCTACCATTGGCTTGTTTCTGGCCATCGGCCATTGGAATTCCTGGTATGATTCATATATCTACACCTATAAGCCGGAGCTTAAAACATTGCAGGCGGTTATGGTTAAAATACTGAATCAATTCCAGACAGCAAGTATGATGTCAGACGCACAGCAGCTTGCTAAGAGCAATACCCGAATGCCGGTATCCAGCGAAAGCATCCGGATGGCTGTAACTATGGTAGCTACCCTGCCAATCATACTCGTCTACCCGTTCGTTCAGAAATATTTTGTTAAAGGGATCATGATGGGGGCCATTAAGAGTTAGTCGCATCAAATTTAGTACGGATTAAGCGAATAGTGTGTGTTATTCGGCAGGGCGTAGTCTTTCAACCAACTTTATATTTATGACGGCCAGGTACGTTAGATATTAGTCAGTCAAAAGTTCATCTCGAAAAATCATAGCCCAGAAAAATGACAGCCCAATTAGGCTATGACCTGTAACCTTAGGTTCTCCCCATAAGGAGGGCAGCGGATTCGCTGGCTTCTTAGACCTCAGAACCTAAGAACTTTTGACTGACCCAGCCGTTAGCATTTGCAACCTATTATTTTCGGCTCTATAGTGGCCTACACTTCCGTTAGCTCTCCGGCTTAGCTCTTAGTGCTCTGTTTCCAACTTCTTTGCCGTTGTGCCTCTGCTTCCACACTTCACTTTTACTCTAACCTTTACGCCCCAGCTTCCGCACTTCACTTCTACTCTAACCTTTGTACCTCTGCTTCCACACTTCACTTCTACTCTAATCGTTGCACATCTGCTTCCACACTCCACTTTTACTCTAGCCGTTGCGCCCCAGCTTCCGCACTTCACTTCTACTCTAACCGTTGCACATCTGCTTTCACACTCCACTTCTACTCTAACCGTTGCACATCTGCTTCCACACTTCACTTCTACTCTAACCGTTGCACATCTGCTTCCGCACTTCACTTCTACTCTAGCCGTTGCGCCCCAGCTTCCGCACTTCACTAACCTTTGCGCCTTCCAAGATTCTGCACATTAACTTGCTGAACTCCAAATGATGCTAACGGAAATCACAGCCCTTATTTCGATGAAATAAGGCTATTTGAATTTCTAACGGAACTAGGGGACGTTATTTGATCCAAAACAAGGGTTTTTCCTTGGATCTTGCCTGAATAACGCACCTCAGTTCCGTTAGAATCTGCATCCTATTGATTTTAGCCCTATAACGGACTACATTTCCGTTAGATCTCCAAATTTAGCTAATGCGCAGTTTCAACACTTTGCATTTGCGCCCCAGCTTCCGCACTTCACTAACCTTTGCGCCTTCCAAGATTCTGCGCATAATTTGCTGAACTCCAAATACTGCTAACGGAAATCACAGCCCTTATTTCGATGAAATAAGGCTATTTAAATTTCTAACGGAACTAGGGGACGTTATTTGATCCAAACCAAGGGTTTTCCCTTGGTTTTTGCCTAAATAACGCACCTCAGTTCCGTTAGAATCTGCATCCTATTGATTTTAGCCCTATAACGGACTACATTTCCGTTAGATCTCCGAACTTAGATCTCCCAACTTAGCTCTTCGTACGTAGAATACGTAGAACACGTAGAGCTAGCCTTTCGGCCGACCACCATTCCTTAAAAGCGACTATCCCGCTAAAAGGCGCGTTAGCGTAAGGCTCCTTACTTATTAATGCGTGATTGCAAATACTTGCAATTACATGAAGCTTTTTTTAACCACTTCGAAGTATCCAGCTTAGTTTGCTAATCATCACACATCATCGTCCATACTCCATAAACCATGATCTTAGCTTCCGGCTCTCTAGCATCACAGTAAATTTCCCAGACTTCATCCCCAAAACAAGGGATTATTTGAGAGGATTCTACTATATCTTCAAAAAAAACAACCCCAGCCCAATTCCCCGACTGTACGTTGTCCTCTACTATTAATTCGTTAAGTTATTGCAGGTTCAAACGGCTATCCAGGCGGTACAAACCACCCGGCTCAGCGTCAAGTCTGACTTGGTATTCTCCGAACCGGATAACTACGGGAGATGTGGAAAAAGTACGTACCACAGCTTCCGTTAACAGCCCCTTCTCCCAGGCCATATCGATCTCCACATTTCCTATGGCGCGAAATCCCTGTACGGAGCCGGTCTGCCAAGCCTGTGGCAAAGCCGGAAGCAAGTGAATAACACCCGTATGACTCTGCAGCAGCATCTCGGCAATAGCGGCCGTACCGCCAAAGTTCCCGTCAATGACGAAAATATTGGACTCTGCGCCAGCGATTCCTGGCTTGGAGTACGTAAGCAGATTATCGAAGCATAACTCTCCAACTAAATGAGAGATATGATGGTATGCCCTCTCTCCATCGTGAAGACGAGCGAAGTTCAAACCGAATAATGCTGCCGTAAATTCAATATCCTCCAATTCATCCTGCAGCATTCGGTTCTCTAAACTGACTCTGGCTGCTTTTGACCATTCCGGCGTTCCTTCCGGCGTGATCTGGCTGCTTGGATACAATGCATACAGATGTGACAGATGGCGGTGCTCAGGCTGGGCTTCTTCATAATCCTCAAGCCATTCCTGAAGCTGCCCCTTTCCGCCGACCTGAAGTGGCGGCAGCTTGGCTATAGCTTCCTTCCAACGCTGCTGCAGCATATCATCTATCTGCAGCAATCCGGCCGCTTGCAGACAGAAGGTAAACAAATCCCTGACCAGTGCCTGATCTAATGTGGGGCCCATGGATAATTGCTGGACTCCCTGGCTTCGGTCCACCCCATAGAAATGATTCTCCGGCGAATTCGACGGCCCTGTCACCAGCCAACCGTAATCAGGATGTACTGTCATGTAATCCAGAAAGAAAGCTGCCGCATCCTTGAGTACAGGATAAGCCGCTTGCCTCAGAAATTGAATGTCCTGATTAAATTCATAATGCTCAATCATTTGCCGGGCAATCCAAAGTCCGCCCGTTACATTTAACCCCCAGGATGTCTCCCAACCCGGAGCCGTAAACCCCCAAGCATTTGAGAATACATGAGCCACCCAGCCCTCGCAGCCGTAAAAATCCTCTGCCGTTGTCCGCCCAGCTTGTGCAAGGCTCTGGATATACCGCATTAAAGGGAGATGGCTTTCGGCCAGATTCGTTACTTCCGTCGGGAAATAATTCATCTCTGTATTAATATCAAGATGGTAATCACAGCTCCAGCCCATACGGCAAGCTTCACCATCATTCCAAATGCCTTGCAAATGCATCGGCAGCGGTGAACTTGCACGCGATCCCGAAATGGTTAAATAACGTCCATATTGCAGAAATAAAGCAAACAGTTGTGGATCTCGGTCTTGCCCCTCTCTGAACATACGAATTCGTTCATCCGTGGGAAGAGTCGCCTGTTCCGATAAACCCAATTGAATTTTTACTTTGTCGTACTGGCCGCGATAATCTGCAACATGCTCCTCCCGGAGCTGGTCATATCCTTTGACAAGTGCGGTTTCCAACCGCTGCTCAGGAATCTCATGCCAGCGATCCCCCGCTTGATAATCCGTACCCACAGCAAAATAAATCCAGGCTTCATCCGCATCGGAAACAACAAGCTTATCCGCATGACTGTACACTGCGCCACCGGAAGCTTGGACATGCACAAGACCTTGACTGCGTACCCCACAGGTTCCGTCACTATGCACCTTCTCCAGCGCACAACTCTTAAAATGGAGGGTCTGACTGGCAGTTTCTATCTCAAAAGCTTCTGTACTGCCTTCTATACCAAGTGTGAAGGATACCATGCCTGGACGATCCGCCCATATTCGAGATGCAACAATATCGCCAGCTTGCGTCGCGAATACTTCACGATTCACTACTGCCCCATCGAGCTGATAAGAGACTCTTGAAATGGCTTGATCAAGCAGCAGTTCCCGGATAAAGTCGGTCACCGTTCCGGTAGCCTTATAAGCAAATTTCAATTCACACAGCGGCAAATTCGTTCCAAAGTTAGGTTTCTGCGGCTGCAGCAGCTCCTTCGCCAGCCGATCTCCTTCGGCAAAATTTCCGGAGAAGAAATGCTGCCGTATTCTCTCTAAATCGGCCTTCCCTTTAAAAGCAGATACAACCCGCTCCGGGCGACCTGACCAATATGTAACCTCGGTCATGCTCCAGCTTTCCCGCTCGATTCCGCCACAAATAACCGCTCCGATTCTTCCATTGCCTATCGGTAATCCTTGCGACCAATGGGCAGCCGGATGATCGTACCATAACTTACATTCATTCATCATCGCTTTTAACTCTCCTGAATCCATTTTTTATCGAAAATCTGTTTTTATTTGATATTTCATCCGCTATTCCAAGCCTTGTTCTTGTTGCAAATATTATTTATAGAGTATCATTGGTATGATCTATTGTATTTGCACAACCATTCATTAATTTGATAAATTATCCGCTAATCTTCGTAATAGGATCAAAGGGGATATTACCATTGAAATCATTAAAAGAGCTGACTCCTTATGTAGGCGATGTGATGACTTATTTATATGATGGCAGTTCCAATGAACGGCTTCGCTCCTGCAGCGTATTCGCCTTTCATTTGTTCACAGACGGGCCGGGAAAGATGGAAGTCGACGGGCTGATTTATCCGATAGATAAGCAGACCCTGGTGTTTCTCCGTCCAGGTCAAAAACATGCCTTTCATATTTCCTCGGATCATCCCTTATCTTCCTACAATATTTATTTTGATCTGTGGGATACAACTCAGCCGCGTTCTTTAAACCGCTCGTTTGCTTATGCGCCTGAACGGCTGCATGAGAGCCTTCTCTCGTCAGTTCTCCCGTGCAGCGAACTGGATCAACTGCCTAGCGTGTTCTCATTGCAGTCCTATCCTATGCTTCTTGACCTGTTCACCACGGTTGTGAACACCTTCAGCGCATCCCGTTACTATTCAAATGAAGCGGCAAACAGCCTGCTCTATGCCTGGATATTGAACTGGTATAGTGCGCTTCATTCCTATCAACTTTCTGATTATCGGATTATCCGTCTGCTATCACATTTGAATAAGCATCCGGATCAGAGAGGATCGGTGGAAGCCTGGGCCTTGTTCTGCGGACTCAAACGCACTTATTTCCATGAGCTGTTTCTCCGTGAGACCGGGATGACACCAAGAGCTTATCACCATAAACTGCGTATGCAGCGAGCATCCCAGCTGCTCATTGAGAGCGAATTGAGCATAACCTCCATTGCTGAAAGGCTAGGATATGTGTCTATCCATCCGTTTACAAGACATTTCAGCGCATACTACGGTACGAGCCCAAAACGCTACAGGGTGAAACCTGAGAAACATGGACAAGATTTTCCTCATCCACTTCCTGCTTTGCCAGACCAGCCTGAAACGCAAAACAGAGATGGCTTCTCATAAAACAGAGGCCATCTCTTTGGGTTTTGATCATGCATAAATTTAGTCTGAGGAAGCATGATTAATCAAGCAGTTCTGCTTCCTGCATGTATTTCTTCATATAATCCAGCAATCCGTCCTCACTTCGCAGACTCGGTTTGACTGGATTACCGACATCCAGCCCAAGTATATTCGCCATGTCCTTGGTCGCAGCCGGGAAGCCCGCTTTGTCCTGGGATATCCTTACCGGATTTAACCTGAATTGCGCCTCCAAGGCGCCCTCCAAGTCCCCTGCAACGAATTTGGTATATATCGACGTTACAAGCGGAGCAAACATATTCGCCGTCGAACAGACACTTCCTACGGTTCCCGTACATAACCCGGCATATACTAACGTATCCTTGCCAGCCAGAACTTTAAAGCCGATATCTCGGGTCCGCCTGATATACTCGCTTAATAGGGTAAAATCACCGCTTGAATCTTTGATTCCCACAATGTTCTCCACATTACGCGCTAAACTCTCTACCAGATCAGCGGACATGGAGTAGCCGATTCTTCCGGGATTATTATAGAGCAGTACCGGCGTATCGGGGATTGCCTCCGCGACGGTCTTAAAATGAATAAACAGTTCTTCGGAGCTAGGTTTGATAAACATCGGCGGCAGAATGGAGACTCCATCGGCTCCCGTAGCTTCAGCCATTTTGGCCAGGCGCACTGCATTTCGGGTACGGATCGCTCCGATTCCGAAAAATACCGGGACAAGCTCATGTGACTGCTCCAGGATCACTTCCAATCCCCGCTGAAGTTCATTCTCCTCAAACATATAAAACTCCCCGTTGCTCCCAAAAGCAAGGATACCGTGGACACCTCCTTCTATGACATGGTCCACCATAAAACGCAGCCTGGTTTCATCCAGTCTCTCGTCTTTGTCTACCGGGGTGACAATCGGAACAATGATTCCTTTGATCGGGTCAGTATTAAGCATTTTATTCTCCTATCCGTTTATAAGGAAGTCAGGGCACAGACCTCTATTCAATCGTCAAATTGTTTATTTTCTCGTAATACTTGGCGATGCTGGCATGGTCGTCCTTTTCATGTCCATCCACCTTAAGAGCCTGTAGAATCTCCATAATTTGCGAGGTTAACGGAAGAGATGCATGGATGGAATGAGAGGTATCCAGAGCGTTTTGCAAATCTTTAATATGCAGCTCAATTCTAAATCCAGGGTTGAAATTTCTCGATAAAATCATAGGGACCTTCGCATTCATTACCGTACTTCCGGCGAGTCCTCCCCGGATCGCCTCAAAGACCAGTTGGGGATCTACCCCAGCTTTCTTGGACAAAGCCATCGCTTCACTGACTGCTGCGATATTCAAAGCAACGATAATCTGATTGGCCAGCTTTGTAATATTGCCTGCGCCTACATCACCGACATAGGTTACCGATCCGGCCATAGACATCAATAAATCATAATATTTATCGAAAACCTCTTTTTTGCCGCCAACCATAACAGCTATTGTTCCGTCAATGGCCTTGGGTTCTCCTCCGGAAACAGGCGCATCCAAAAACTCAACGCCCAGCTCTGCTAATTGCTGTGAAAATTCCCGACTTGCAACGGGAGATATGGAACTCATATCAATGACAGCTTTATCCTTAGACAAACCTTCTGCTATGCCGTTTTTAGAAAATAAAGCATTTTCAACATTGGGCGAATTGGGCAACATCGTAATAATTACGTCCGACTGTTCCGCTGTCTTCTTGCCGTCCGACGCTTTTTTCGCCCCCAACTTCACCAGTTCCTCCATGTTCTTCTCATGGATATCAAATACCGTGAGCTCATAACCTGCATTCAGGATGTTTTTTGCCATCGGCTTGCCCATAATTCCCAATCCAATAAAACCAACTTTCATTCCTTTACTCCCCTTCCAAATTGAATTTATTGTACTTCTATCTTTCTTCGGGCAGCTCGATCCGCTGCGGGTTATTAACAATAAAGATATAAGACAATGCACCAACTAACAGGACGGCGCCAACAAAGGTTAATGCCCCGCTGTAAGAATTCGTCTGGGCGATAATATAGCCGACCACGATCGGAGTCACAATCCCCGCCGTATTCCCGATGGTATTAAAGATACCCGCGCTCAGGCCGATAAGCTCTTTGGGAGCCATATCCCCAACGAGGGACCAGGTAAGACCGGCCATGCCCTTGGCAAAAAACGCGATGCCCATAACCATAATGACCAGGAAGTGATTTTGCGTAAAATTGGCTAAGACGATCGTGCTGGACAACAGGAAGCCGATAACGATCGGGACCTTACGGGCCACAGCAAGCGATTTCCCTCTTTTCAGAAGCAGATCGGAAAGAATTCCGCCGAGAATTCCGCCAACAAAAGCTCCCAAATAAGGCACTGAGGCGGCAAATCCGGTCTGGATCAAGGACATTCCCTTCTCTTTGACCAGATAGGACGGGAACCAGGTCAGGAAGAACCAGACGATAGTATTTAAGGCATATTGACCAATGTAAATTCCAATCAACTGGCGGTTTGTCAGCAGCAGTTTGATATGACTCCACTTCACCTTTACCTTCTTGGAATCCGCGTCCGTCAACCCGCCGCCGGCATTAATATAGTCGATCTCCGCCTGATTGACATAGGGATGCTTGGAAGGTTCATGGATAAATATAAACCAGAGAATCGCTATAATAATGCCAAGTCCACCGGCTAAATAGAAAACATATTCGTAACCGAAGCGTTCCGAGATCCAGGCCATTACCGGCGTAAAAAGGGCCAAACCGAAATATTGCGCCGAGTTGTAGATAGATACCGCTCTGCCGCGCTCATCCTGCGGGAACCACATCGTGGTCAATCGGCTGTTGCCGGGAAATGACGGGGCTTCGCAGAGTCCGACCAAAAACCGTAATATAAACAACGCCACGATCGTGCTGACGAAGCCCTGGTACATCGTAAATGCGGACCACAGCAGCAGACCTATCCCGTAGACTCTCTTGGCACCAAATCTGTCGAGAAGCCAGCCACCGGGAATATTAAATATGGTATAGGCCCAGTTAAAGGCAGAGAAGACCAGACCCAACTTCACGGAGTCGATAAGCAGACTCTCCTGCAGCAGCGGGGCCGCAACTCCTAACGCCGAGCGGTCTATATAGTTCACGACCGTTACAATAAACAGCATCGCCAGGATCAAATAACGGACATTGCTTCTGCGCGGTGCAGGCACATTCGGAGCGGGGCCATTTTGATTGGCGTATTCGACGCTTTCAGAACTCAATTGCAATACCTCCTCTTAAATCGATGGATTTGGCCTGTCAAGGCGATCTATTTGCCCCGGTATTCTGTCAATGCGTTCAGCAGAGCCCTGATATAACCTATCGAATAGGCGTAGCCGACATTGTTGTAGTTCCATTTGATACAAGTATTAGGCCAGCTGGGATGAATATCTGGCTCAGCGCCTTCGAGAATCGGGACATGGTCAGGATTCAGGCAGCCGTCGTATCCCACTTTGTCCAGTTCGAGCAACAGCTTGAATATATTGATATCCCCGTCGTCCAATAAGGTTTCTTCAAAGGCTCGCGTGGTTGCCAGACTTCCTCTGACATTTCTTAAATGCACAAGAAATATCTTGCCTTTCCTTCCGTAGTTACTAACTTCATCCAGCACTAGCGAGCTGCCGCCTTCCTCTGCCCTAGTCCCTACGCAGTAGACATAACCGACATTTTTGCTTGGGAACAGGTCAATAATTCTGTGATAGCCAAGCCCGCCAAAAAGTGTTCCCGGGTGCGGAACATCGGAAGGATGCATGCCCAGCAAGACGTTGCTGGCCTCGGCTGCAGGAACCAGTTGCTTGTAGGCGTCACAGAAACGGTCCAGCATTTTCTCATAGTTCTCCAGCGTAGTGTATGGAAGCTTTTCTTCTGTAAAAGAAATACTCTCTCCGCGGGCAATAGCTCCCCCTCTTTGCAGAGCGCGATACTTTATTGTTGAGTTCGGAAAAGTGTCGCCTTCAAACCTTTGCCTCGCTAAGGTAATTCCCGCCTCGCCAAATGCTTTTATCGCCTGGATTGAATTTTCGACTTCCCTTTCACTGCCTGGTTCATTATTCATAAATTTCTTGGTAATGTCGGGCAAGGTCACTCGATTAACATCCAAGCCAAATGAACGGAGCCTTTTTCTTAAGGCCAGTATGGCGTCGAGATCCGGATACCCCTGCTCCTTTACACCCGGAAAGGCGTTGCCGCCGCCAAAATCAATGCAATCCACCCCAAGCTGGCTTAATTGTTTTAATTCCTGGTCCGTAAAATCCGTCTTGTAAGAAGTAATTGAAATTCTCATCATCCTGGTCTTCTTCCCTTCCGTGGCCTACTAAATATTCCTGATCATTTACAAAAGACGTCTTTTGTGAAAAAACTAACAAACCGTTTGTTTATGGTATAATCATAAGTTGAATCCGCTTTCCTATAAAATATTGGTTTTTTATCGAGAATCGAAAAAAAATTTTATAGCAAATCACTTTAGATGGGGGGATCAGTTTATGGATTTCAGGGATATCGCCATTCTGCAGCAGCTTTATAAAGAAAAAAACATAAAAAAGACAGCAGACCTTCTTTTTCTCTCACAGCCCGCCATTACCTATCGAATTCATCAATTAGAGAAGGAATTAAATACCGATATTCTGATCAGAGAGAAAAAGGGAGTTCAATTCACACTTGCCGGGGAATATTTGGTTGAACACAGCAGGGAGCTGTTGGCCGAACGGGATCGCATTATCGAACATATCCAAAACATGGGCGATGAAGTCCAAGGAACACTAAAAATTGGAGTGTCCAATAATTTTGCTCTCTATAAACTGCCTCCTATTATTCGAAGATTCAGCCGAAAGTTCCCCAAAGTAAAAATAATGCTTAAAACCGGATTAGGAAGAGAGATTCTGAAAGAGCTTGAGAACGGCGATATATATATTGGGATTGAAAGCGGAGGGCACCGGTGGGTCGGGCAGAAAACCCTGATTGACCGCAGTAAAATATGTATGATATCAAAAAATAAATTCCGTCTGGAAGATTTGCCGCAGCAGCCTTTGATCTATGTTGGAACTCCCTCTGTTGAGAGGGTCTTTAATGTATGGTGGCCGCGCAGATTCCACTCCGTTCCGCAGATCGTAATCAGAACAGATTATGTCGAGACCTGCAAACATATGGTTATGAACGGGCTAGGCACGGCATTTGTCCCTTCCTTCTGCCTGGAAGAGAATGATCCCTTATTTATCGAAGAAATTCAAACGGAAGATATGGATGAAGAATTTTACACAGAAAGCTGGATCAACTACAAGGAGTCTTCCCTGGAATTATCCGTCGTCAAAGAATTCGTAAACTTTATGATTGCGGATAATAAGGCTAATTAACTTGAAGCTGGGCATTGCCGTTCATGAACTGGCGTATATTCTGGTGCTGAATCTCTTCTCGGTGGAGAGTTATTATGAAAGGAGTATAAAATGCTTAATAGAAAAGCTGCGAAGAACGACTACGAGCTTATTTTGGAGCTATGGGAGAGGTCGGTTATAGCTACCCATCATTTTTTGGCGGTCGATGATAGGCTTAAGCTAAAGGAAGAGATTCCTTCATATTTTCCCAATCTTGATGTCCGGCTGTGGTATATTGAAGATCAATTGATCGGATTCTCGGGGGTTCATCAATCCCATCTCGAAATGTTATTTCTAGATCCCGATCTGACCGGAAAAGGATATGGGACACAAATGATCCGCTCTTTGATCGAAGATTATGGAGTAACGAGTGTGGATGTGAATAAAGACAATGAAAACGCCACACGATTCTATTTAAAAAGCAGCTTTACCGTGGTTAGCGAGAAACCGACCGATGGCGAGGGCCGCCCCTATCCAATCCTGAATTTAAAATTAAAATCCCGATGATCACATAATCATCGGGATTTTACTATATCTCCTACCCCTTCAACCCCGTTGTCGATATGCCTTCCACGAAGTATTTCTGGGCGAAGAAGAAGAGCAGAATGCAAGGAACAATACTGACTACAGACATCGCCAGCACCTGGTTCCAGGATACGGCCGAGGATGCGTCCAGGGATAGACGCAAACCCAGCGATACGGTAAATCTCTTCACACTGCTGATATAGATAATCGAGTTAAAGAAGTCATTCCATGTCCACATAAACTGGAAGATGCCCACGGAGAAGATCGCCGGTTTACAAAGCGGCATCAACACCCGCGTCAATACTGTAAAGGAGTTGCAGCCATCAATCGTCGCGGCTTCGTCCAAATCACGTGGAAGACCGCGCAGGAACTGAATCATCATGTATACGAAGAAGGCCCCCGTTGCGAAAGCCGCCGGAACAATAAATGGCAAGTAGGTATCCAGCCATTTCATCTTGTTAAACAAAATGTAGCGTGGAATCATAATAGAAGCATTCGGCAGCATAAGCGTAGCGATCATGATTGAGAACAGCGCTGTTTTCATAGGGAACTCAAATCTGGCGAAGCCGTAGGCAACGATCACGCTGGAAATAATCGTGAACAGCACCGTTGGCACAACCAGGAGCAATGTATTAATGAAGAAATCATTAAATCCGTATTGTCCGGTGCCCTGCCAACCCAATGTGTAGGAATCCCACACCAAGGTCGTTGGCATCAGCTTGCTGGAGCCAAATATTTCAGCATTCGTCTTGAAGGATGACGCGAACAGCCAGATGAGCGGGTATACCATTACGAAGCCAAGAATAATTAGAAAAGAATAATTGAGTATCGTGCTGGACCTGCTGCTGGAATCTTTCATCATTTATCCTCTCCCGTCCTCATAATATACCCAGCTGTTGGATGTCTTGAAGATAATCGCCGTAACGACCATAATAATCATGAACAAAATCCAGGAAAGAGCCGAAGCATAACCCATTTTAAAGAAGCTAAAGGCCTCTTCATACAGCTTCAACGCATAAAGGAAGGTTGACTTCATCGGTCCGCCGTTTGTGATGACAAACGCTCCGGTGAATTCCTGAAAGGCGTTAACCATCTGCATGACCAGATTGAATAATACGATAGGCGTAAGCAGCGGCACCGTAATCTTAAAGAACATGCCCGGCTTGGAAGCACCATCGATCGCCCCGGCTTCATATAAATCCTTAGGGATCTGCTGCAGACCGGCCAGAAATAACACCATGGATGAACCGAATTGCCATACGGTAAGCAAGCCGAGTGTATACAGAGCCACATCCGGACTGCCAAGCCAATCAACCGGACCGATATGCAAATAGCTCAGCAGATTGTTGATAACCCCTTCCTTCATGAACAAGAAGCGCCATAATACAGAGATTGCGACGCTCCCGCCCAGAATGGAAGGCAAATAGTACACCGTTCTGAAGATGTTAATCCCCTTTAGCTTTGCGCTAAGCAGCACGGCGATGAACAGCGCAAAAGCCAGCTTCACGGGAACAGCGAGCAACACATATATCCCTGTCACCTTTAATGATTGATAGAACTCTGGATCCGCTGTAAAGATCTTAATATAGTTGTCCAGGCCGATAAATTTAGGAGTGCTGACCATATTGTAATCCGTGAACGAATAGTACAAGGATGATAGAAACGGATAAAATTGAAAGATTAGCAAGCCTATAATCCAAGGTGCGATGTATAACAGTCCGATGTACTGGTAGTTTTTCTTGGCCTTTATCTTGTGTCCCGTCTGACTCTGTGGCTTGGTCCATGCAGTTGGAGACATAGACATAACGGACTCTCTCCCTTCCTACCCTACGAGCTCTCACATGATTCGCTGCTTAACTATCTGTTCTTGATCTCCTCAAGCTTGGATGTCAGACTGGATATCAATTCATCCGCAGCCTGTTCCGGTGTTGATTTTCCATAGCTAACCTTCTGAATAATATCTTCAAGTACTTTCTGCACTTCCGAGTTGTTCGCGATGCTATTGTCAACGATCCCCGCATGGCTAAGGCCTAATTCAACTGCATTCGTAATCGCCGGATCGATCTTGCCTGCCGCAACTGCTGCCGCTTGAGCCGATTTCACCGGTGGAACAGATCGTACATCCCCCAGGATCGCAGCCGCATCCGGATCATTCATGAACCAGTTCAAAAATTTAACCGCTTCCTCCTGATGCTTGCTCTTGTTGCTAATGGCGAACAATTGGGAAGGTCTGACCAGAACGCCCGAGTCTTTGGCTTCTTTGGCGATTACCGGAAGGCTGGTAACGATCTCTACATCATCCGGCAGGACGGTCTTGAGCGATAGCATCGTACTGCTCATGGACGGAGCCATCGGGATCTCCTGATTAATCCACTTCGGATTCTGATCGATTTTGCCGAAGAACAGATCGCTCTCTCCGATCGGCTGGTATACGCCAGCTTCCATCGCCTTATGAAGCCACTCAAAGCTTGCCGTAGCATCCTCTTTACTGAAGCCTACGGTGTAGTCCTCGTTCACCCATTGATTGCCCGTTCGCTGCTTCAACATCGTGATCATATCCTGGCGCAATGCCGCGTGGTCGGCGAGCAGCAAATATTTGGAGCTGTCCTCCGCATGCAGCTTCTTCCCGGCTTCATAGATAGAATCCCAGTCCCATTGCGTATCGACTGCGATGCCCAGCTTGTCCGCCAGCGTCTTGTTAATAATCATGCAATAGGCATTCACACCGGTAGGCACAGCTACCAGCTTACCGTCGTATTGACCAAAGTTGTTCAGGAAGTTCGAATCGAACCCACTTAAGTCAAAGCTCGAAAAGTCCTTCAAATCAACGAAGAAGTCTCCCTTGCTGGTCAACTCCTGCAGCCATGGCAAGTCAAGCTGCATGATGTCAGCAGAGGTCTCACCGGACAGCTGGGTCTTGATCTTCTGCTCATACCCGTCAAAGCCTTGATATTCTGCTTCGATGGTCACATTCGGGGCTATTTGTTTGTAAGCCTCGATTGCGGCAATTGTAGCCGCGTGTCTATCCTCTCCCCCCCACCAGCTGAAACGCAGGGTAACTTTCTTATCTCCTTCCGCTGGGCCAGCATTCGCTTTTCCATCCTCTGATTTGCTATTCCCCCCGGAACAACCACTAAGAAGGACAAGAACCATCACCGTGGCAATAAATGCCAGTCCTACTTTTTTTCCTCTCATCATCTCATGTCTCCTTTGTCCACATTTTCTTTCCATTGGGATGAGACCGTGTAAGTCTCTATAGAGTGAAACGCTAGAGTTGATCTGGATCGCTGATTATTTGTAAGCGTTTCATTAATTATGCGGCCGATTTCCCTTTTTTTTAAGGTAGCCCATCTTAGAAAAAGGTATCATTTATACACTGTATATCGGTTCCAGGTATCTTATTGTTGTAAAAAGAATCATTTTTACAGCATTCCGCAATCTTTTAAAATCGCTTACATTACAAATACAGTGACTCTGATATAATTACTGTAAGCTGCTAAAGAGTTCCTTAAAATACATGAGGTGAAATGATGTATAATCTTCTAATTGTCGATGACGAGGCGGAGACGCGTGAAGCCTTAGCCATTTATTTTCCCTGGAATGATATTGGCTTCCAAATTGTTGGCCAGGTCAATAACGGACTGGAAGCCCTCCAATTCATAGACGGAGAGGAACGCGTAGATATTGTTTTTACTGATATTAAAATGCCCGTTATGTCCGGAATCGAATTAGCGGAGAATTTATATAACCATAAGCAAAATATTAAGATTGTATTTCTTAGCGGATATCGGGATTTCGAATATGCCAGGCAGGCGCTGCATTACCGGGTCATGAATTATGTGCTCAAGCCGGCCAAATATCATGTGCTGATGGATGTATTCGTTAAGCTTCGTAACGAAATGGAGGCGGGAGGAACTTCTTTAGAATCGGAGGATACCGCACCGGATTATAGCTATAGCAAGGGTGACGAGAGCCTGGTCATCAAGAAAGTGAAGGAATACGTGAAGCAGAACTACAAGGAGGCTACGCTTGAGGAAGTGGCTCGGCAGGTTTATATGAACGCCAACTATCTCAGCTTTTTCTTTAAACAGAAGACGGGACAGAACTTCTCTGACTACCTGATTCAGACCAAGATGGAGATGGCTCTCCACCTGCTGCAGGATTTCAATTATAAAACCTATGAGATCAGCGAGATGGTCGGCTACAGCAACGCCAAAAATTTCACTCGGACTTTTAAAAGTTATTATGGGAAGACGCCTAGTGAATACCGGAGTGGACAAGCCTCTATATGAGAGAGAAATATTTTATTAAGCAGCTGATGACTTTTCTGATCCCATTGCTCATCCCTATCATTATTCTCGGCTCGCTCTCTACCATTTCGGTACAGCATGATATTAAGGCAGATATTAATCAGAACAGCAGCTTCCTGCTGCTGCAATCGCAGACCCAACTGGAAATGATTCTGAATGAGTTGGATACGTTGTATCTGGCTCTGTATGATAATACGAATATTTTCAATGAGTTGTCTTCTGTGCTCAAAAATCCCTCTTACACCTATGAGAGTTCGACAGCCAATTCGATTATTTCCAGCTTTCTGAATGCTTTTACGAGCTCCAAGCCCTATATTCAATCCTTCTATCTGTATGTAGACAATCCATATCATCGATTCCTGTCCTCTGTTGATGGGCTGGTGACCTTGGATCATTTCTATGATACGGCTTGGTATAGCGAGTTCATGGAATATTCCGGACCAGCAACAAAGTGGACGGAACGCAGAAATATCCGCTTCTATGATTTCGAGAATGACCCAACGGCTATTGTCACCTTCTATAATGTACTGGTACCGCAGAAAATTGGTATTATTCTTAACATTCGGCCCAAGTATATTGAGAATCTGCTCGACGACATTACAACCTATGACGGACAGCAATTATTTGTATTAAATGAAGAGAATAAGGTGATCTTCTCCAATCATTCGGGCGAGTTGCTTCAGGCTAAAGACATTTACTGGATTGCGAATCAGCCGGCATCGGTCTTCGATCTGAATACCTCACAGGGATTGGTTAATGTGACCAAAGTGGAGTCGGAGCGCTATAAGTGGAAGTATGTCTCGGCCATACCGCATTCGGATCTGTATAAGACGCCGACGCGAATTTTTAAATACACGCTGCTGTTTGCCGTGATCGCTATCATATGCGGATTCATTCTGACCTACTATGTTGTGCGCCGCAACTTTAACCAGCTCAAGATGATCCGGCTGCTGATCAAATCGGCTGAGGATCGCCATGTTCCACTGAAGCCGCCGGCGAAGATCAAAGATCAATATTCATATATTATCCATGATATGATGACGCATTTTATTGAGCACCGCTATATCCATACCCAGCTGCTGGAGAAAAAGTACAGACTCCAGGTTATGGAGTTGCTTGCCCTACAGTCGCAGATTAACCCCCACTTCCTCTATAACACCTTGCATTCCGTGTATTGGGAGTCGGTCGCACTGACAGGCCAGCCAAACAAGGCAAGCGAGATGATTGAGGACCTGTCCGATATTCTCTCCTACTCCTTCAGTAATCCAACCCGGACAGTGACTTGGGGCGAGGAGATCGCCAATGCGATCAGTTACATCAATATTCAGAAGAAAAGGTATAAGGACAAGTTCGATGTGATCTATGAGTACGATGAGGAGATTACCGAATTATCGACGATGAAGCTGATTCTACAGCCACTGTTGGAGAACAGCATCTATCACGGCATTAAGGAGAAGGACGGGCCTGGCCTGATTAAGGTGAAGCTTGCGAGGAGGTTCGAGCGGCTGCGTATCACAGTAACGGATAATGGAATCGGTATCCCGCCCCATTCGTTGACCGAAGTGATGCGGCGGCTCGATATCGATGAGGAGCGCACCAAGCATGTGGGGCTATTTAATACAAACAAACGCCTGAAGCTCAGGTATAATGAGCTCTACCACCTGCGTATCCGCAGCAAGCAAGGCTTTGGGACGATGGTAGAGATCACCATCCCTATCGAAGAAGACCGGCATGGTTAATCCTGTCGGTCTTCTTTGCCTTTACAGTAGTTCTAACGAAACTGGGAAGCGTTATTGGGGGCAAAAACGGCCTTCGGATATTTTAACGAAACTGACAATCGCTATTCCGGCTATTTCACCCTCTAAAGCTTGCATTTCCCGCCAATAACGATTCTGTAGTTTCGTTAGTTCTAAATTACCCTTGTTTTCGGGGAAATAGCGTTATGGAGTTTCGTTAGAAGGATCGGTGGCTCAGGGGAACAAACGTTGAAGCTCAGGTATAACGAGCTCTCCCCCCTGCGTATCCGCAGCAAGCAAGGCTTTGGGACGATGCTAGAGATTACCATCCCTATCGAAGAAGACCGGCATGGAAAATCCCGTCGAACTTTTTTGGCCTTTACAGTAGTTCTAACGAAACTGGGAAGCGTTATTGGGGGCAAAAACGGCCTTCGGATATTTTAACGAAACTGACAATCGCTATTCCGGCCATTTCACCCTCTAAAGCTCGCATTTCCCGCCAATAACGATATATAGTTTCGTTAGTTCCAAATCCCCCTCGTTTTCGGGAAAATAGCGTTATGGAGTTTCGTTAGAAGGATCGCTTATGGTTTGGTGGTTTGGTGGTTTGGTGGTTTGGTGGTTTGGTGGTTTGGTGGTCAATAGTCGCTGGTTCGTTGGTTCAGTGATTTGTTGGTTTGTTGGTCGCTGAGTTCTTTGGCTCCTCGATTCGTCGGTCGTTGGCTCGGTGGTTCGCTATTTGCTGGCATGTTGGATCGTTAGTTCACTAACTCATAGTTTAGTAGTTCGCTGGCTTATTGTTTTCCTCGGTTCGTCGGTTCGGTGACTCGTTGGTCCGTTGGTTCGTAAGTTTGCTGGCCAGTTGGCTCATCGGTTCGTTGGTTCACTGGCTCATAGTTCGATAATCTGATGGCCTATTGGATTACTGGATTCGCAGGTTCGGTGGCTCGTTGATTTGCTAGTTCGCTAGTTTGCTGGCCTGCTGCTCGCCGATCTTTGGTTCGTTGCTCGGTGGCTCTTTGGCCCGATGGTTCATCGGTTTGCTAGTTCACTGGTCCGTAGGGACGGTTGGTCGTTGATTCGTTGCGCTAGCCTGATAGACCACTCGTTTGTTGATTCATCGAGCCGCTGGTTCGCTGGCACGTTGCTCGCTAATTCGTTAAATTTCATTATCTCGTTAATTCGCTGGCCCGGTGTGATTTATTGGTTCACTAGCCTGCTGGACCACCCGTTTGTTAATTCTTCGATCCACTGGTGCGCTGGCACGTTGCTCGCTGATTCGTTGCGTTTCGTTGGATCGTTAATTCACTGGTCTGGTGGTGCGCTAGTCACTCCGTTAATTTTTTATTTTCGTTAGCTCACTGGTTCGTTAATCCGATAGTTCATTGGTCCACTAGTCCACTGCGTTAGTCCGTCGGTCCGCTGGTGCGTTCTCCCCCTCTTGTTTGACTCACTCCTGATTTTGCTTGCGATATTGCAGCGGGGAACGCTTCGCAATCTGCTTGAATACTCGGCCGAAATGAGCAATGCTATCAAAGCCCGTCTCCTCAGCGATTCTCGTAATCCTATCATCCGTCTCTCGCAGCAAGGTCTGCGCTTCCCGAATTCGAATATAATTCAAATATTCAATGACCGTAAAACCTGTGGTCTGCTTGAAAATACGGCAGAGATAGGTCTCGCTGATATAGAATTGCTCGGCAATCCCCGGCAAAGTCAGCTTCTGTCTGTATTCCATATTTAAATATTCGATGATGCGGTATACCCTGCGCTGCTTCTCGCTCGATTCAGGCGGAATCGGCTCCGGCTTGGCTTCGCGGATACGGGCAATAAGAATGAGCATCTGTAGAAGCAAAGCCAGCAAATATTCTGTAGAACTGCTTCCTGCTTCCTTCTGCTCGCGCAGCATGTTGTGGAAAAGATCTTCAAACCGTCCCTGCTCATGCACATCTGGACGAAGCAAGAAGCTCTCCCCGTGATACAAAGGCAGCTCCCCCACTCCCAGACCCAGCAACGGCTCAATGAACAGATCATCAAAATTAACCAATATCCGCTCATGAGAGAACCTTCCCTTGCTCGTCGTTCGATGTAAATGGTTCTTGTTAATAAACAGCAGGTCGCCAACCTGCAGAGCATAAACCCGATCATTAATATAGTAGTACCGTTCACCCGACAGTAAATAATAGATTTCATAACTTTCATGAAAATGATCAGAATCCATACTAAAATGTTTAGTTCGCTTGATCTGCTCCACGGCAAAATATGGTGTTGTGCTCACAAAACTCCTTCCTTTCTCGATCCTGATATCTGAACTTTTTGAACATGACATTTTAGATAAAATATGCATAGTTTTTATTAAAACGACTAATAAACGCTTAGATTCTTGCATTTCATATACTATAAAATAGATTTATACCAATGTAAATGGAGTGATCATCTTGTCCAAGAAGAAATACGTCATCGTAGGTACCGGAGGTCGGGCAGAGTTTTTCTATAGCGAGTTGGTAACTACTTTCAAGGAAACTTCAGAGCTGGTTGCAATTTGCGATGTCAATCAGACCAGAATGAATTATGCGAATAGACTGTTACAAGAGAAATACCATTATCATGAGGTCCCTACTTACAAATCGGAGAAATTCGATCAAATGATCGAGGATACCAAGCCGGATTTTGTGCTTGTATGCTCGATTGATCGCACGCATCATAAATATATCGTCCGCGCGATGGAACTCGGCTGTGACGTCATCTCCGAGAAGCCGATGACCATAGACGAAGAGAAATGTCAGGAGATCTACGATGCCATCGAACGCACTGGACGAAACCTTCGCGTAACGTTCAATTACCGCTATGCGCCGCATAACACGAAGATTCGTGAATTAATTATGGATGGAACCATCGGCGAAATACTGTCCGTCAACTTCGAATGGCTGCTCAACACGCAGCATGGCGCCGACTACTTCCGCAGATGGCATCGCGATAAAAGAAACAGCGGCGGATTGCTCGTACACAAATCTACGCACCATTTCGACCTGATGAATTTCTGGCTGGGTTCCAAACCCGACACCGTATTTGCCATGGGCGACCTGCGCTTCTATGGCAGGGAGAACGCTGAGAAGCGCGGCGTTACTGAATTTTACCAACGCGCTTACGGCAGCGAAACGGCGCAGAACGATCCGTTCGCGCTCCATCTCGACCAGAATGAGCATTTGAAGAGCATGTATCTTGATGCCGAGCAGGAGGATGGATATCAACGCGATCAGAGCGTATTCGGAGACAATATCAGTATAGAAGATACGATGAGCGTGATGGTTAAATACAAGAACAAGACCGTGATGAACTATTCGCTAAATGCTTATCTGCCATGGGAAGGCTTCATTATTGTTTTTAATGGTACACAGGGCCGTATGGAAGTACGAATCACCGAGCAATCCTACGTCAATTCCGGTGGCGATAAGGCGGATGAAGGCGCTTTGCAAGGCATGGATATCATGATCTACCCTCACTTTGCAGCGCCATATCGCGTTGAAATTGAGCAAGGGGTAGGCGGCCATGGCGGTGGCGACCCCGTTATGCTGCGCGATATCTTCGATAAGAAGCAGGAGGATCGCTTCAACCGTGCCGCTTCCCATATCGACGGAGCTATGTCGATCATGACTGGCATCGCAGCTAACCGCTCCATTCGGACCGGCCAACCGGTCAAGGTCGACGACCTGTTCAAGTTCCCTGCCGGAAGCTTGAAGTAAGACCGTTAAATTAGGGACCCCAATTTCCATATACAGCAACAGCCTCCTGGAATCACCAGGAGGCTGTTGCTTATCAGCGCTCTAACTCGATATGGGTTTCCAGCGCCATTTTTTATACCAAATTCTTAATTAATGCTCTTCTATATCTGTGGTTCACTGCCAGGTAACCCAAGCATTGAATGACCAGGAAGATAACAAAGCTGGCTGCTGTAACACTGCCTAGTGAACCACCGATGACCTCGCGCAGGTAGGCAACACCAATTAAGAAGAACAAGCTTGCCACGACAAAAGGCGCAAATATTAACACAGCAAGCTGCTTTGACACAATTGAGAACAGCTCCTTTTGAGACAGCCCGATCTTCAGAATGCCCTTATATTTCTCGCGTTCCTTGTCCAAATCCGTAATCAGTCGGAAATAGATCATGCTGAGCGCTGCGATCATAAATATCAAGCTGAGCATAAAGCCTACATAGAGCATTAGATTTTTCGAGCTTTTCTCTACATAAAACAGATCCCCCGCGCTGAAAAAGCCAAATTCACCATGATCACTGTACCCGATGCGATCTATTAGAGCCTGTGTCGTAGCTATGTCCTCTTTCCAGTTATCAACGTTATAAGCAAACACATGCAGCAGATTCAAGCCTTGCCTCCGCTCAATATTCACATAGTCCTGATTCGATACCACCAGGAGACGATTGAAGTAACCGGCAGGCATAATATTCTGACTGCTCCCTCCGACCATTTGAGGATTCATATTCGTCTGTTGAAAGACCTGCTGCATAGGATCAGAGATATTTAGATCCGTCTTCTCCTTAGGCAGGAAGTTAACCGCATAAATCTCATTCTGATCTAAGGATAGGGGTTCCCCACCAAGCCCTTGAATCGCTTCATTGTAGCTACTCAGAGAGACGATGGCCTGCCTCCGATGCTCAGCAATATAGAGAACATCATATTTATAAGGAGCATAGCCGGCCTGATTTTGCAGGCTTTGTTGCAGCAGCTCCACATGCTCTGATTGACGCGGGTTATCCGCTTGAGATACATACATATAGTCATAAGGATAATTCGCCTTCGTATTCTGCTCCACATTCACATTCGCACTATACAATCCAACAATAGCGAAGAACGTTCCCATAAGGAGCAATGAGACAAGATACATCATCTTCACATTGCTTCGTAAATGCGACTTCATTCCGGAGAGGGTGAGCATATTCGTCTTCTGAAGATAACGCTTCTGCTTCTGAACAAGCTCCAACACGAGCACGCACAACTGTAAATATAAGAAATACAAACCAATCACAAAGACAATGAATAAGAAAAATACCCCCAGAATGTTATTCGATACCTGATGCACAAACGCAACGTTATGCCCAATCGTTATCATAGACAGGGTTCCTCCCGTTGCAAGCAACGCAAAGGTCAACCCGATAGGAGAGAAGCGGACCTCTGCTTCCATCCTCTTATCCGACTTGAGCAACTGAATGATTTTTTGCTTTCGGATGAATAGCGGAGAGAAGAAGGAGACGAGCAAGAACAACATAAAGAACATCACCAAGGTCAAAGCGATAGCCCTGCTTGGAAAATACATCACAAAGCCTTCCACCTGCATCACCTTCCGCGTCACCATCAGAAACAATGGGGCAAAGACGAGTCCTAATACAAGCGCCATGATGATCGCCGCGATACCGATAAACATATTTTCTCGGAAGACCATCTTTTTAATCTGGCGCTTGGAAGCCCCCATCATGACGAATAGCCCCAGCGTCCTCTGCCTTACCCTCATAAATGACATGACCGAATAGGAGATGAACACAAATGAGAATAAATACACCAGTACCGTGCCTACCATCATCGCGAAGGATAGGGATGAACCATTTGCAATAACCGATAGATCGGGATGGAACATCGACACTGAGAACGAGAAAAAGATAAAAATTGAAAATACACTGCTTAGGAAATAAGCGATATACGTCCATTTATCCCGTAAAATATTGTTCAGAACAATATTATTGAATGTCACTTCGCCCACCTCCAAGGAAAGTCAAGGTGTCCATAATATTTTGATAGAAGTTCCCCTGAAGGTTGCCGCGATGGATCTCGTTATACAACTTGCCGTCCTTAATGAAAATCACACGGTTACAGAAGCTCGCCACATAGGGATCATGAGTAACCATAAGAATCGTCGTCTGCAAGGTTCGGTTTATAGACTTGAACAGCTCCATCACATCCTTGGCCGATTTCGTATCCAGATTTCCTGTAGGCTCATCCGCAAGCAGCAGCGAAGGCTGATGGATGATTGCTCTGGCCACGGCCACCCGCTGCGCTTGTCCTCCGGAGATCTCGAAGGTGCGCTTAGGCAGTAACGACTCGATGCCTAGCAATGAGGAGGCTTGCTCCAAGCGTCGCTCCATCTCAGGTACAGAAACGCTATCCAAAGTAAGCGGCAGAAGAATGTTCTCCCGAACCGTCAACGTATGAACAAGGTTGAAATCCTGAAACACAAAGCCCAGCTCATTCCGCCTGAACTTGGCCAACTTTTCATCATTTAAAGAGTGGGGCTGCTGTCCGTTCACAGTAATCTCCCCACCGCTGGGAATATCAATCGTGGAAATACAATTCAGCAGCGTCGTCTTGCCGCTTCCGGAAGGTCCCATAATCGCCGCAAAATCCCCTTGCTCCAGATCAAAGGAGACATCATTCAGCGCCGTATAGTTCACTTTACCCACATATGTTTTCTCAAGCTGATGCACTTGTAATATTTTTATACTCATAAAATCTCCTTACTTCATTGTCGTATACTAAGCTTCTGCCCTCCGAAGCATCTTCATCATAAGTGATGTACGACCCGTCGACAATTCCCCTTCATTTCAGTTCCCTTACAAGTTCGTAATAAAAAAATCATGACCCTAATCATGATTTCTAAAATAAAAATAAAATGTGGTTGCCCCGTCAACCATCGATTCCAGCTTATATTGATGCTGCAGCATATCAGCTATTCTCTTCACCAGGTACAATCCCATCCCTGTAGATTCGCCGAACCTTCGTCCGTTCTCACCGGTAAAGAACAAATCAAACACCCGGTTCAGATCACTCGGCTCGATCCCGCCCCCTTCATTCGTAATACTGAGGACAACGGTACTCTCTGCTATTTTTGCTGCTATCTGCACGTTCTTGCCTGGCTTGCTGTACTTAATAGCGTTATTCATGACCTGATATAACATGGTTTTTAGCCACTTTCGATCTGTATAGACCGATAAATTACCTTCGATAGAGACGCTTGGATAGACAGAGCCCGAGATGAAGAAATCCTTCAAATCGTTAATTACTTCGGACACGGCGTTTCTTAATGGAACCTGCTCAATTTTAAGATCCGCGGCAAAATCCTCTGTGCGAAGATAAGTCAGGAGCTGTGATAAATTATAATTAATCTTGTTAATAGACGCTTGAACCTTGGCGAAATCTTCATTACCTTCGTTTATTTGCGTGAGCATGCTGATGACTGACACCGGAGTTTTAATCTGATGCACCCAATGACCCAACATCGTCTGATACTCTTGTTGCCGGTTCTTCAAATGGTTCATTTGAGAATGATATAGCTGTAGATTGGCACGCATACTCTGGGCATAAGCTTCCTCCAGAACCGAATGCGGATTATGAATGAGCATATCCTCTGGCTTGGTTGGTATTGCGGATAACTGCTCATACACCTTTCGACGCGTGATATACCGATAAAGAAGAAAGATCAACAAAAGAACCAAACTTACAAACACAAAATAAACTTTTCCACCGACCTCAAACCCATCCAGCCAGTCATACAGAAGGAATAAGCCGAAAAAAGTAACCAGATATAGTATTCCAATGGACAAATGGTCCTTAATAAACAGCTTCATATCGGTTCCTCTAGCAACCGGTACCCTACACCGCGTACGGCTTCAATTGCAGCATCGGCCCCAACATCTTGCAGCTTCTTGCGGAGCCGAGCGATATTCACATTGAGCGTGTTCTCCTCTACGAAGCTCTCATCATCCCATAGCTTGGAGAGCAGGGTCTCCCGGCTCAGCACCTTTGGAGCATTCTCCAGCAGCATACCCGCCAGCATCGCTTCCTTCTTGGTCAACAACACTTGCTGTTCCTGGTGTTCCAGGATCAAGCTCTCCAGATACAGCTTCAGCTCGCCGCAAACCACAGTCCGCTCGGATGGATTGGCGGCATAATCCCCGTAATTTCTGCGGATCTGCCCGTTCACCTTAGCAACCACCACTTCTAGCGAGAAGGGTTTGGTAATATAGTCATCTGCCCCATTCTCGATACCGTAGATCTGCTCCATCTCACTGCTGCGTGCCGAGATAATGATAATCGGACAAGTTGAGAACTGTCTGATTTTCCGGCACCAATAGAAGCCATCATACTTTGGCAAATTAATATCCAGCAGAACCAGATGGGGATCAAACTGCTCAACCTCCCCTGAGATATCATTAAAATCAGAGCAAACCTTGCATTCATAATCGTATTTGTGCAAATGTCCGGACAGTAATTCCGCAAGCGATTGATCATCTTCCACCAGCAATATTCGATACATAGTCATCACCCAGCCTATAATTCACGTCATTAATAAGTTGTCTGTCTTACTATTATCTACATATTTTGGAGCAAATAAAAAGCCTGTATAGAGTAAAACATACAAACTCCATACAGACCAATTACATTTGTGTAATATTAGGACGGTTTAAAGGACGGCCCATTCCTGAATGCTCAAAGCTTATATGGCCCAGGCGCTTGATGATGTTATCGTTGCCTCCCGATCCTTCCCGCCAGTCCCTTGTATTTCGGTTTCCCAAGCATCGGTCAGCAGTCTCACATAATCCAGCGAGGCCTGTAATTCCAGTGACTCCCCGATTATGTCATGCTTCCGATCGTCCAGTAAGGTGTAGACTTCAATAATGCCGGGAGGGCAGCCAAAAGCACCATGCCAAAACACATTGGTTAAATGCGAAAACGCCTTGACCAGCTCTACATTATCCTCCAAAAGAAACTTCTGCACAGTTATTCGCGTCGGATCTCTCCTGTCCTGCCATAACGCCTGAAAAATAATAGAAATCTGCATGCCCAATACGTCTGATTTCATCGACCAGTTCTCATACAAGGCCACAGGATAGTCATAAATCAGCATTCCCGTGATCAAAGTCAGCTGAGCCACGACCTGATTATATACCTGCCAATAAAATAGGGGATCGGGAAATTCATCCTGATTGCGCGGCCAACGCCGGTTAAGCAGCACCTGTATCGGTGTCTGCAGACGTACCGCAGGCATCAGCGTGTAGTAATCGTTAATCGCATGCCCTACAGCGTATTGCACACGCTGCCGCCACGTTACCTTCCGTTCTCCGCTTCCCTGGCTTACCTCCGCCGCTGAGTACGAATGGATCCACCCTTCCAACTCATAGTCCACAATTCGTCTCATCATACTTGATGCAATCCCTCCAGGCTTTTGGCGAAATTCGCCCCGAATTCCCGGCATAACACCTTCTCTTCCGCGCTTGGCCCGTATTCTACCTTTAAGCCGTCCTGTACGACCTGTACGCCAAAGTCCTTAATCCGCTCCTCCAATTCATCGACAGCTCCGCAGTACAGCCGATAAGTGGTGTCTCCGCTTCCGAAGACAGCGCTGCGTGTACCCTGCAAATCCAGTTCCTTCATTTCGTCCAAGAAGTCCTCGAATTCATCAGGAATCTCCCCGTCCCCCCAGGTATAGGCTCCCAGCAGGTAAGCATCATATTCCAACAGATGGACAGCATTGCTGTCCTCCACCATTTTTAATTCCACGACCGCCCCGGTACTACGAATACCCTCGGCGATTAGTTCGGCCATTTCCTCCGTATTGCCAGTCAAGCTGGCATAGACAATGACAATTTTACTCAATCTCTTCAACTCCTCCGTCAGAGTGACTTGATATATTGGAGTATAATTGATAATGATTATCATTGTCAATTAGGTTCTGCAACTAAGACCGGCTGATCATAAACCCCTTCCAAAGTTCGCTGTTTACGGACTATCGCTTCAGGCGGGGTAACCGTCGGAGCATAAGGATGCATCAGCCATGATTTCACAAAATGGGTTTCCGATACCCGGTATAAAGGGGGCTCCTGCTCGTAATCGATCTTCATCGCATATTGGCTGCGCAGTGCAAAGGCATCCCCCTTCGGCAGACGAATCAAATCCGGTGGCGTACCAGGAATCGAGGCCAGCTTCCCTCCCTGCCCATCAAGGCTTGGCATTGAAGCCAGAAGCCCCCATGTATAAGGGTGCCGCGGATCATAGAAGATTTCCTCCGCCGTCCCGGTTTCCACGATCTGCCCAGCGTACATCACCGCGACACGGTCGGCCATTTTAGCCACTACGCCCAGGTCATGCGTGATGAAAATAATCGCCGTCCCGATCTTCCGCTGCAAATCCTTCATTAGCTCCAGAATTTGCGCCTGAATCGTAACGTCCAGCGCCGTGGTTGGTTCATCGGCAATTAAAAGCTTGGGATTGGCTGCCAGTGCAATGGCGATGACCACCCGCTGCCGCATTCCGCCGCTAAACTCATGCGGATACTGCTGAAACCGACGCTCCGGTGCCGGAATCCCTACCAAATCCAACAGCTCCACCGCTCTTTGGTACGCTGCTTGTCTGGACATTTTCGCATGGGTATGAAGCACCTCCGTGATCTGCTTGCCCACCTTCATCGTCGGATTCAGCGATGTCATTGGATCCTGGAAGATCATTCCGATCTCTTTGCCGCGAATCCGCTGCATTTGCTTCTCCGTCTTGCCAATCAATTGCTGGCCGTCGAACCAGATCTCCCCCCGCTTATATATTCCATGCGGCTGGGGTACGAGCTGCATTATAGCCTGGGATGTCACACTTTTGCCCGAGCCTGATTCGCCAACGATAGCCAGTGTCTCCCCCTTCTTTACATGGAAGTTGACGCCGCGAATGGCCTGCACTTCTCCTTCCCTGGTCTTAAAAGAAATCGCCAGGTCCTTTACCTCCAATAAATTGTCCATCATATCTGCTCCCCACCTTACTAAAATAAAAAGCCACCGTCCGCAAAACGTCGCGAAACAGCAGCGGGTAGTTCGAAATCCTGTAAATGATAACTGCAAAGACAAATTCAAACAGATAAAATTTGATAATTCATAACCAAATTCCTTTAATTGATAATGATTATCATTATTGATTATATCATGGGCCGTCTCCTGACTCAATCGGGAATCTACTTCCAAGTTCCAAAGTCGCCATACATCAATTGCTTATTGCCTTGAGCATTCCTTTCCAGTGCAACCTATTCGATCTTTTCCCCCTTTGATCCGCTATTTTTTTGCATTAAAAAACAGGATAGAGTCACGTGACTCTATCCTGCTGATTTTTATCGATTCATGTCTCTTTTTTCTTTGAGCAGACGCTGGAACTCCATCTCTAATTCCTGGGACGGCTCAATGCTTAGACGGCTCAGCACCGCTGAAATTTTTGTCTCGAGCAAGAGATATTGATCTTTCTGCGTATCACGACTGCTCTTAGGTGGGGCTTGCTTCATCTGCTGGTACGTCCCTTCGAATAGTTCAAGCTTTTGATCCTGAATCGTCAAAATTCGTGTAGCCACGTGATCAATAAAGCGGCGATCATGAGAGACGAAGATGACACTGCCTTCATACTCCTTCAGAAGCGACTCCAACGCTTCCACAGCTTCCATATCCAGAAAATTCGTCGGTTCATCGAGAATTAACGTATTGATATCGCTCAGGAACAACTTGGTTAGCGCCACCTTTACCCGCTCCCCGCCGCTTAACACAGAGACAGGCTTATATACATCCTCCCTAAAAAAATGCATCCTGGCCAGGACCGTTCGTATTACGGTCTCCGTCTGCTTCGAAGACGATTGCACATTGTCCAAAATCGTTTTATCCAGATCAAGAATATTTAAGTTTTGGCTGAAGTAACCTATCTTCACCGAGGGAGAGAGGGTCACGCCCGGCTCTTGCCCCATAATCTTCTTCACTAGCGTCGTCTTCCCACAGCCATTAGGGCCTGTAATCGCTAATTTATCACCGCCCCGAAGCTGAAAGCTGGCCCGGTTCCATAATATGCGCTTGCCAATCCTGCCAGCGAGATCTTCTATACGGATAATGATCCGATTTATAAACGTATTTACATTCGGCAAATTCATTTTTAGAGGCGGCAGCTCCCGGATTTTCTCGACCTTTTCAAGCTTTTCCAGTCTTGTTTCAATCGCAGAGGCCGTCTGCTGCAGCTTCTTTTGCTTCTTAGCAAAATAAGGCTTCGCTCCTGTAATCCGCGCCTCTGAATTACTTACCTTCTTGGGCGTCTTAGTTGCTCTCTCCGCCTTTCTCTCTTTCAGCCTCAAGGCTTCCTCCAGCTGCGCCTTCTTCTTCTCATATTTCTCATAAGCCGCTTGTTGCTGGTCATGCTCTATTTCCTTCTGCTTGAGGTAATCGCTGTAATTCCCAATGTACTCCTTCAGCTTGCCTTCGTGGATTTCCCAGATCGTTGTGCAAAGCGCATCAAGAAACGCCCGGTCGTGGGAGACCACAATAAATGACCCTTGCCAATCCCGCAGCTTCTTCTCGATCCATTCGATATGCTGTGTATCCAGATTTGTCGTTGGCTCATCCGCAAATAACAGCATTGGGTCTCTGACCAGTACCTTTTGGATGTACTCCTGTGTAACTTCCCCGCCGCTTTTCGTTGTATCGGTATGTTTGAGCTGCGGCAGCAGTTCACAATGAACATGCCTAACCACATGTCCCTCTTCCGGAACAATCTTATTTGCTAAAATTTGCAGCAGCGTCGTCTTTCCACAGCCATTGCGACCGACCAAGCCAATCCGGGCATCTTTGTAAACTTGTAGCTGATCGATATCCAGCAATAAGCGATCCTGTACGTAATACTTGATATGTTGTGCTTCCATTAAGAACATACAACCATCTCCCTTCATTTGTGCAGGAGACAAAAAATGCCCCCTATGTCCATTCAGAATAGGAGGCATAAATATATATAGGTGTGCCTAAAGAGATTCCCCTATGGCTTATGGGATTACTCCTTCAGGTCCAACTATAGAAATCCAATCCTATTCTGAAAATTAACAATTGAAGGCACCAAAAATTAAGCAGCATAAATCTGCTTAAAGCCACCATCAATTGTTCTCTTCAACAAATAGGATTAGTACTTCATTTTAGTTGGGTCACCCTTTCGTTCTTCATAGAAGCAGTTCAAAAGGTTCTCTTAAGAACATGCACTTCAAGATTATAGCAATTCACACGCCATGTCAACTATACAGGTTATTCCTTAACGCCTCCGAGGGCTACACCCGCAATGATATAACGGGATAACAGGAAGTACACGATGAACAGCGGTAATGCGGTCAGAGCCAACCCCATATAGATCGAGCCAAACTCTGTCTTGTAGATATCACCGCGCAGCAAGCTCACCATGATCGGCATCGTATACTTCTCCTTCTGCGTCAACAGGATCAATGGCATGAACAGGTTGTTCCAGTTGCCTACGAAGGCAAAGATGGCTTGCGTCGCCACTGCCGGAATCATCAGCGGCAGAATGATTCGGTTAAATGTTTTAAATTCGCCCGATCCGTCTACACGCGCTGCTTCCACAATTTCAACCGATAATGTTGCCAGCAGATATTGGCGCATGAAGAATACGACCGCCGGCGCCGCAATCGCAGGCAGAATCAGCGGAAAGAAGCTATTCGTCCAATGCAGCTTATACATGAACTGATAGAAACCGATCGCGCTTGCTTGAGAAGGAATCATCATTACACACAGAATGAAGGTAAAGAATGCATTCCGCAGTTTCCAGCTATAAGTCACCAGCCCATAGGCCGCCAAAGACGAGAAGTAGACCGTTAAGATTGTCGCCGAGCTGGAAATAATGAATGAATTCAGGAACCCTTGAATCGGATCGAAGCTCTTATCCAGCAGCACTCGTAAGTTATCCATAAAGTGTGTAGAAGGAAGCAACGAAAGTCCGCTTTGGATTTCAGCCGTAGAGCGCGTGGCGTTGACAAACATGATCCAGAACGGAAAGATGCTGAGAATCGCCAGCAGGATACAGACGACATAGATAATCGTTTTGCTTAGCTTCAGACCAAAGGCCCCGCTTCTTTGAGTCTTTTCCATGTGTTACACCTCCTTCTCAGTTGCTGCATAAGCAGATTTTCTATATTGCTTTTCCGCTTTTCTCAATTTGGCCGCATCCCGATCACGCATGAGATAGAATAGCAATCCAGACAGCACCGCTGCAATCACGAACAGGATCATACTCGCCGCGGCAGCGCGATTATACATATAGCTGCCCTTGAACGCTTGCCCATAAATGAACATGGTTGCGGTAAGCGTGGAGTCATCTGGCCCACCGGCAAGGAACAATTGTGGAATATCAAACATTGTCAGACCGCCGACCATCGATGTAATCAACGTGAACAGCAAGATCGTACGAAGACTCGGCAGCGTAATACGGAAGAAGGTTTGAAACCCATTGGCCCCGTCAATTGCCGCAGACTCGAAAAGCGCTGGATTTATGCCCATAACGCCTGCGATCAGGATAATCATCGTGTTGCCGTACCACATCCAGAACTGAATGAACGACACAATTCCGCGCGCTGTCGTCTTATCCTGGAGGAAGAAGATCGGAGCGTCGGACCATCCTAGCATCTGAAACAGACTATTAATCGGACCCATCGGGTAAGCGAACATGGAACTGAAAAGAACGGCAATCGTACTCGCCGTAATAATATTCGGCATATAGAGCAGAACCTTGAAAGCTCCCTGTCCCTTTATGTTAAGGCGCCGGTTCGTGAACCATGCAGTAAGCAATAGCGCAAGAGCGATCTGAGGAATAAAGTTGACAATCCAGAGCAACGCTGTGTTGGTCAGAGACTTTCTGAACGAAGGATTATCAAAGAGTAGATCTTTAAAATTCTGAAATGGGTTATCCATGATATGGATTGGTTTAGGTATTAATCCCTTCATATCGGTGAATCCGATAACTGCGGTGTATAAAATGGGATACAACGAGAAGATCAGAAATGCCAGTACGAATGGAAAGGTAAAAAAATAACCGTATTTCGAATAGTTGACAACCTTGCGGCGCATGCTATCACCTCACTAAGTTGATATGGAAGAGGCGGGGGAACTCCCCCCCCCCCCCCGCCCCTTCTTTTTTGCCTTTCATAACCAACTTGTCTTTTACCTTCTTTTTTGAGGGTGGGATCCGCACATCACCCACCCTTTTTCCCTCGGGGTATTTCGCGCATTCAT
>NZ_LN831276.1:219581-263555 GCF_900069005.2 Paenibacillus sp. GM2
CCCCCGCCCCTCCAGCTCCTTCTTATTCGCTATCAATACCAAGCTGGTCTTTGACTTGCTGTTTGAAGGTTGCGATCGCACTATCACGATCCTTGTTGCCTGCGGTGTATTCGCGTACTTGATCGCGCCAGAGTGAGTTTATCGTCTCGTCGAACTGAGTCAAGTTCTTACCGGAAGCGTTAGCGTTAGCTGGAACGAACACGTCGAACATGTTTTGTCCGCCAAGTAATTCGATTTCGCCGTTGGATTTCGACATAACCACAGAGGATGCTACGCTGTCCTTCGTACCTTGCTCGCCATCCTTCATCGTACCGTTAGCCCAATAATATTGAAGGCTTGTGTCCGAAGTATCGAGCGTAACCCAGTTAATAAAGTCAGCTACTGCTTTCTTCTTAGCTTCGTCCTTGGTTACATCCTTGTTAGCAAGCAGCCATGTACCGCCCCAGAAGAAGCCGGTTGGCGGCTCAGTAACAGCCCAGTCGCCATTCGTATCTTTGACTTGACCATTCATAACGTAGTTGATCAGCCATGCTGGACCAAAGAACCCGAAGATTGGTTGAGTGCCACTTCCGGACATATCTGCATACCATGCTTCAGTCCAGTCTTGTGTATCGTTATGATAACCGTTGTCTTTCAGCTTCTTGGAAAGATCAAGGAACTCTTCACGCTTCGGATCGATATGAAGCTTTCCATCTACAATCCAGCCCTTGTCAGAACTGTTCTCGATCGGGTGCCAGATGTCACCGTCACCAGATACAATGCCGTATCCTTTAGCTTTCAGCTTCGCAGCTGCGTCGAAGAACTTATCCCAGCCCGGTCCAATTTCATTCTTGATCGTAGCTGGATCATCCGTACCGAATACGTCTTTTGCAAGGGAACGACGATAGATGAAGGCCCCGCCAGTTGCTTGATAACCAAGACCTTTCAACTCACCATCTTTACTGCCGATATCAACGGAATATTGAGCGATGCCTGCATCCTTAACCTTTTGGTCGTCAAGACCCAAGTCAGCATAGTTAGCTGCATAATCGGATGCATCGCCTTGTGTATACTTAAGCACGAAAGCTGCTTCAGCTGCATAAATGTCTGGAGCATCTTTACCGCCAGCAGCCAGAGCTTGGTCAAGAGCCGGCTGATAAGCGCCATCGGTAGTTGCAATAATCGTAGTTTTGAATTCCACATTGGCGTCAGGATGAGTTGCAAGATACTTTTCCGTCATGTTGGGAATCTCGTCAGTAAAGCTCCAGAGATTGACTGTAACCTTCTCATTTGACGGTGGTGGAGTGCTAGAATTGTTAGTGGTTGGAGCTGGACTTGAGTTCGGCTCGTTCGATGAATTTGATTTTCCGCCACATGCTGCAAGTACAGACGACATTACGAGCAGTAAAGAAAGTCCTACTAAAACACGTTTCATTTTTTTCATACTTTGCCTCCCCTTTTTTATCTCATTATTCGGTTTCGTTGTAACCGCATACATAATTATAAATCCTATACTCTCTATGCATAAGGAGCCTGTGTTTGGGGAAAGTTCCACTATTTTTGGATTTTGGGCCAATTGCATAAGAGCGCGTTCACAAAGTCCGGTTTTGGCATCAAAACTGGCCCTTTAACTTCACTTTTTTTTCAAAACCCCCTCCGCTTATATTCAAAAAAAACACCATGGGCCTCTCCCATGGCATCTTTACAATTCTCTATATTTAATTGAGTCCCTATTGAATTTGGGCCTCCATTCCGTTCCTCATCGACCGATATCGCCCCGGACTCATTCCTTCATATTCTTTGAACAGTTTATTAAAATAATTGACTCTCTGATAACCGCTGCGGCAAGCGATCTCTGCGATAGTCAGATTCGTCTTCAGCAGCAATTCCTTCGCTTTTTGCAATTTCCTGCGGGTGACATATTCGCTAAAATTGATCTGGCATTGCTCCTTGAATAGTGCACTGAAATAACTTCCGTTCAGATGCACATGTCCGGCAACTTCCTGCAGACTTATCGCTTCATCTATATGTGTCTCTATATAGTGCATCGCCTGACGGACGGCTTCGCTTAATACGGCCTCTTCATCCCTGATAGCCATAAGCTGCGGATCCGCCGTCTTTCGCATGAAGACGAGATGTTCCTTCTCCTCCCCTGCTTTCAGAGCGCCCTCTACGGATGCGATCAGCTTCTCCCGACCTACCGGCTTCAGCAAGTAGTCTACCACGGACAAACGAAGCGCTTCCTGGGCATACTCGAACTGAGCATGACCTGATACAAAAATAACGGAAGGCTGACGTTGAATCCTTTTGGCCCTCATTTGACTCACTAGTGCAAGACCGCTGATTTCCGGCATACGGATATCCGTAATCATTAGTTCTATCGGAGTCTCCTCAAGAATTTGCAGTGCGGCTCCCCCATTGCTCGCCGTGAGGATTTCATATTGACCGGCTGCCCATACCCCGAGTATCTTCTTCATTCCCTCTCTAGATCTCGGTTCATCATCGACGATAAGAATCGTTCGGCTCCTCATGGCATTCGCCCCCTCGGATACAAATTATTTCTCTTGCCCTGATTGCCTTTGAAAAATTCTTACGATGCAGCATCGATTATTTATGAAGGGTAATATGTAATTTACGATAGACAACTGTGCTCATCCCTCCCGGGTCCCCCTTCCCATAAATATTTGCCTGCTCTAATCCCGGCATCCCAGACATCCTGCCTCCAAATAGAAACAGGGATAGCCTATTGATATTTACCATTAGGACCACCCCCCAGTTGCTATCATTATTGTGTATCTTTTGCACTAAGTACTTCCTTTTTATCATTGAACAAAAACAAGATCAAGTTTAAATTTTTACTATTTCCTGTGCGGAAATCTTCTGAAAATTTGCGTTAATCCTTCCCCTCCTATCCTTCTTGCTTTCTTAATTCATTGCTCTTCTGGATAAAATAAAGAGAGGCCTCGGAGAAAATCTCCAACGCCTCTATATCATAATTTATGCTTGACGTATCTTAATTAAGCATTAACGAAGGGGTGACAGCAACTTCCCCGCTCTATCATCCCTGCTCTTGCCGTTCTCACCCAATAGATCAGCCCCATTTCCAATATAGGCTTCAGATTGTTAAAGGATTTGGCCTATCCAAAAATATGAGAGGTTGATGTAAATCGTGATTGGCCCCCACCCCACTCAATACAACACCTATTTCCTTACGACAATGCCAACATCGCGTTCATATCCTCTTCGGCGGTAGTAATCAACTTTAATCCAAACATCTCTACCAGCACATCAAGCACTCCCGGCGAGATAAATTCAGGCGGCTTCGGTCCGATGCGAATATCCTGAATGCCAAGGCTGAACAGACCGAGCAGAATGGCGACCGCTTTTTGTTCAAACCAGGAAAGTACGATGCTGACGGGCAGTTCATTTACAGTACAGCCAAAAGCATCAGCCAGGGCCAAAGCAATTTTCACGGTCGAACCTGAATTATTGCACTGCCCAAGGTCGATATAACGCGGAATGCCTGTGTCCCCTACGGTGCCATAATCTACATCATTAAAGCGGAACTTTCCACAAGAAGTAGTTAAAATAACAGTATCATTCGGCAAGGAGGTCGCCAGTTCACGATAATAATTTCCGCCTGTCCCCGGTGCATCACAGCCTGCAATGACGAAAAAGCGGCGGATATGTCCGTCTTTGACGGCTTGAATAATCTCAGGAGCGAGTCCGATCACGGTTTCGTGGTGGTATCCGGTCGTGAGCACCTGCTCGGAGTCTATATTTACCGCAGGCAGCGATAAAGCACGCTCGATCAGCGGGGAGAAATCATCATTGATAATCTTTGTGACACCTTCCAGCCCCGCTACTTCATAAGAGAAAAAGCGATCCGCATATGTGCCTTTAATCGGCATTACGCAGTTGGTGGTCGCGAGAATAGCACCCGGGAACTGCTCGAACAACCTACGCTGATCGTACCAGGCCTTGCCTATGTTGCCTTTTAATTGTCCATATTTCTTAAGCTGCGGATATCCGTGAGCGGGCAGCATTTCCGAGTGGGTATATATATTGATACCCTTCCCTTCTGTTTGCCGCAGCAGTTCCTCCAGCGCGTACAAATTATGTCCTGTCACCACAATGCATTGACCTTCAATTTTATTCTGACTGACTGTTACCGGCTGCGGAATGCCAAAGCGATCCGTATGCGCTTGATCCAGCACGTCCATGATCCGTACCGCCGCATTTCCGACCTTCATCGCCATCTCCAGGTGCTCCTGCATATTAAAGTTGGAATTGGTTAAAGTCATGTACAAAGCTTCATGGGTAATTCGATCCACCTCGGGATCGCTATATCCTAGCTGCCTGGCATGCGTCGCATAGGCGGCAATACCTTTTAATGCAAAAATCATCGTATCTTGCAAGCTCGCTATAGTCTCATTCTTGCCGCATACCCCAACAACTTTACATCCTCCATTCGGCGTTTGTTCACACTGATAACAAAACATATCGTTAACCTCCGTAAATGAGATGATAGAATCGTTATCCACAACGTAACAAAACCAAAAAAATCCATGTGTGATTGCACTCACATTCTTTATTTCGAGTTCTTGAACTGTGGTGTTTATTGCGCATAACTGCCCATTAGCTTTGTAACTCCAAACTAATCCTTTATTTGTCTGACCTAAGCTCATTAAGCGGTGGTGCTGCAGGTCATGCAGATAACCACCGCTTATTTGCTGCATGTATAGCTGTTGCTTCAACCCTAAAAAAACAGTCCCGATGATATCTCATCGGGACTAACTTCAGCGGTTCCATACTTTTTTATCATATGACCCTAATTGTCCGTTGAAAATAAAGTGGTAGACTGGAATTGTTGATTTGATACGGTTTTTAGGAGGAGAGAATCGGCTACCTTTAAGTAGTATTAGATTAAACTCCACAATAACGAAAGGCAGTCTTAAAACTTGGAAAATAAAGTCTTAGATTGCCTTTCGTTATTGAGCTACCGTTCTTCGTTAGCTAATCTACTTAGGAGACACGGTCATCTGAGTGTCTGGTAAACGAGGCCTATGGCTCCAGAATCAAATGTCTTGTTATCGATAAGTTTAAGATTAATCTTCTCCTTGATACCTTGGAATAACGGCAACCCGCTGCCGATCAGGACGGGAGAAACCGTAATTTTATACTCATCTATTAAATCAAACTGCATAAGGTAGTGTGCGAACCTGGGACTCCCGAGGATGACTATATCCTTGCCAGGCTGCTGTTTGAGGTTCTTGATCTCTTCCTCGACATCTTCTTTCACCAGTCTGGAATTGTTCCATTCGACTTTCTCCAGCGTCGTGGAGAACACGATTTTGGCTGTCTTTTCGATCCACTCCGCATGATTACGTTCATACTGCGAAGCTGATGGGTTCGAAGGCACAGATGGCCAGTAACTGTGCATCATCTGATAAGTTCCACGTCCCCAAATAACAGTGTCAGCAGTACTCAGAATTTCTTTCGCGTGTTCCTCCAGATCAGCATTGTAGGAAACCCAGCCAATGTCCATTTCACCGTTCGGCCCTTCTACGAAACCATCAAGTGATGCATGCAAAAATAGAACGAGTTTTCTCATATTCGTTTCTCCTCCGAATTCGAATTTAGTTTGTTCGTTTTCTGGCCATTAGCCCGCGTTTCATCCTGCTGTTACGTTCATTATAAACCATCACGTTACATTCTAGTGGAAATCCGTATTTTCCGAAGACAACAATGTTGCGCAAAACTCCGTTAGTAGATCGCTACCGCTTGAGTCTAATACTTTATTTATCAGTCTACATCTTTATTTTCTTAGTTTATCAAGACCCAATTAATAAAAGCCAGATAAACTAAAGGATTTTATATATTATATATAACCAATATGCAAAACCCTTTTTTATCCAAACCTTTGAACATCTGTATTCCTTTTAGAACTTTCAAGTGACTATAAAGCAAGAACAGTGTAAAAGATAGATAATAGAAGCAGAAATACAAACGGATACTTATCACAACTTTCAAGCAAACAAAAATAGAGGATGGTTAGCTTATATAATGAACTAACCATCCTCTATTTACGTTACTACAATTAACCCAATCTAATACTTTATATTCACTGAACACTAATTGTGAGGTATATCTACAGATGACACAAAAACTAACCTAAACCCTAGGTTTAGTTCGAACAAAATGACATTATAAATAATTAATAATGACATAAACCATCATTAGTATATGTTAAAACGGCATTAGTTGTATTGTTTGTAAGAGAAGTAACGGTCTAATACATATCCAAAGAAAATAAAGTAGTGGACTGGAAAATAAAGCTGTAAACTAAGAAAAAAAGATAATTTAAATGGAGAAATGACAATGAAACCAGATTTAAGGTCGGCGCTAGAACGTTCAATTGATCAACTCGTTTCTACATATGCCGATGATAGTCAATTGGAAGAAATCGAACGAGGGGATCTGTCTATTCTGAATGCACGGTATGGAATCGATTTTGATAATCATACGGAGCATTGGTGTTTCCGTGCCGGATCTGCATCAGAAGCAGACAAGCACGACCAATACGAGAACGTTGATTTGTGCGACAATCAAACGAAAGATCTTACTCAGTTCCTAAGGGTTATGCTTATTAATGCACGTAATGCCGTGAGCAACTGGGATACTCATCGCCCAATCTTCGAAAGCTACAGTAAGTACCTGGCTCCAGCTATTATTCAAATATAAGAAGCATACGTTAATCATTCAGCAGCTTCCCTTAAATACCATAGATTTATATGCAGAGATCACTTGTTATGACTGGATTCCCTATGATTGGAATGGGCAGGACCGGGATCGTAATCATATTGAAGATGCCTTTGAGATTTGTCCTATTAAGTATCTATCCTCAAAAATACAGATGAATAGATGGGTACGTGAAGCTATTGAACATGTATTTGAAGACCGAAGAAACCTGATGAGTATCGACAATGTTGATATCTATATTAAAGGCATCACTCTTGATGTTTCCACGATCAAACAAAACGCCTTTGATAGTTTCTATACTGAACACAACCTCTCATTCTTCAAAAGACATGCAAGTTATCGGAAGGATCATGAGGTACTAACCACCCGCAAAACGTGGTTGGATGCCAAGGTTCTTACAAACCGGAAGTGCATTCAATTTGCAAGGATTATCTATATCCTAAAGGTAGGTCGCTGGTTTACCGATCAGACAAAACGTATCCTCGACGAGCTTATGTCCAATACTCATCCACAAATCATTACATTGGAAAAGGATGATGTTAAAACGCTACATTGGATAATTACATACTTGAGCCCTCAAGAGACCTGCAATACTGAGACAGGTATCTACTATAGTCTGTTTGGATTCTATCCCCCACTTAACAACAATCATGACTACCAACGGGATTGGAATGAGTTGAAGCATCATCTATACAAGTATCAATATATTGATAAACAATTCGGCGAAGATTTGTTCTCTTTGTGGGATGAATAATGTCCGATTTTCTTAAGACTCTTATGAACGGATTCTGTTTCTAACTATTCCAATTTTGTGCTGAAGCTTAGCCTGATTTATTGCTTCAGTGACTTCCTCATATAGCTTAAGAGTATCCTTACTCACCCCTAGATGATTAGCAATAACATCTAAATTCAAATTCGAAGATGTAGCGGCGATTTCCTCCACTGCGAGAAACACCCCTGCAATTAAATCTTCTTTTTTTTCCTTGATACGAGTTCCTTGATCCTTCTTCGCAACTAATGTTATCCACTTCCTGAGCCAAGGATAATGCCTTTTCAGATGATTGACACCTCGTCCAATATGAGCATATATCTCATAAGCAACAATGGGTTCGCCACTGTGCAGCTTAGAGTCGATGAATTCTCTCACTCTTTTTCGCAACTCGTTCTTTTCCCTTTTACGGAGAAGAAACTGTTGTTCCGTCTGAGCGGTAATAACCATATCCTCATAGGGCTTCTCATGAAGAATAATGGCTGGACAATTAAGCGCTTTTGCAAGACCATGAAAAGTTATCTTAATATCGCTCATTTTCCATTGTTCAATAATTGATTCAAGTTTCCGTAACTCTCCCTCAGTTATAACTCTTCTTCTCACCGTCTTTCTTCTTAGTAAAACATTTGATTCTTCATCCATTGAAAGGTAAGCTTGCGCTTCAGACGTGGCCATGTAGTAATAAAATTCTGTCGTTTTCCACCCATACAGTTCTTTTGCTTTCGCTTGACCAATCTCCGATACAAAAGGTCCGATTTTCTTAACACACTCAAGAATATTGTTGGGTATTGATTGCGGTGTGTAATGCTTCGCATTGCTATCGTTTAGAAGTTGATGATATGCAAGGTATCCAGTAATTCTTGAGAGTTGAGCATATCGAATTTTAAGTTTCTGTGTAATTATTGTGTTGGAAGCACCTTTATTTAGCAGCTTTCTTACTTTTTGAGCAAGTTCTATGCCGTCACAAAACGATACTGAGACATTATTCCATTGGTTGTCCGAAATACCGTATCTCATGTAGCACCCCTTACAGACACTGGGGTATGCGTACCGTACTCGATCTTCTTCAAAACAATGTTTCCAAACGATTCTCTCCATACCATTACTTGTACCATTAAACCTACACCATGGGGCTAAACATGGCCCGAAGGAATATTTTAATGGATACATGGATGATATATAGGAGTTAGGTATGAGAATTCTTCGTATATCGGAGGGCTCTAGGTCTAACCTGCCTAGAATAGACAGAAGCTGGTGTACGGATACCCTTTTCGGGTCAGGGTCATCTCTAACCTTCCTTACAAGCCCTTGCATCAATTTCCTCAATGCAGATTGTGGAATTGATTCTGGATTATATGTTTCAGGCTTACCTTGCAGTAGATATAAAACAGTAATTGCAAGAGATTTTTCTTTTGTATACTCTTGGACTTTAGAAACCAATGATGATAATGAAGGGTTCATCAGATAACGCCAGTCGGAATAAACACGCAGCTGATTAGCGATCAAGCCCATGTCTTCTACTTTTGTTGTGCCCTGAAGTGTCAGTTTAGAACCACATGAACAGCAACGAAGTACAGCTAAGTTTATTGAAAGAAATGGTTGATCCGTCGCACATACAGGGCATTTCGATGTTAGACGAACATAATGTTTGTCGCAGATCTCGACTTCTTTCACCTGCCAAATCAATTTCAATACGCCGTCCTCTTGCAAACATACTGGGCAAAATCGTCGATGGATTTTATCTGTCAGGTCACGTATCACAGCAGGGTATTCCTGAGATGTGTCTATATGATCAACGAATTTCTCTACTACCGATTGGAAAGTCATGCTCCGTAATTGGGTGAGATGAACACCTAAAGTTCCGGACAACGCTTCAAGATTAATAACTCGTTCCGCAAGAATATCAATCTGATGATCAGTGCGTCTCCTGCTACCGTTATGAACTGAAGTAAACAAACTACTCAAACTCACGAAGTTTCTGTGAGCAATTCGTATAAGATTCCCAGTAAGGGATTCACCACTTTTCGGCATTGGTCTAATAGTAAATCTTGATATCACACTTGGTCCGCTCCAATTCATTGAATTACATCTTTGACACCCCGGTTGTGCCGGACAATTTGCTCATGGATATATGCCGTAAGCTCAGGGGCAGTTCGCCAGAGTATGGTACGTTGTATTCTAAGCATATCATATGCTGCACGCGATGTGACAACACTGCTAGTGTTGGATAACAAGTAGGATTCAATCTTTTCATATATTTCATCTTTCATAGATTCAGTTCGTTGTCTTCTTTGAAGTTGTTTGGCCTCAGCGATCAAGTTATTGCACCCCCAATGTCGAATCGTTTCAGGGCATACTCCCAAGATGTCACACACCGCAACAATCGAAATATCCTCATCTCGCTCCAATAAGCGCTCCAGCGTTTCGCGAACTTTCTCATAGTTCACACCACCATCTGACCGTTTCGACGGTCGTGACCTCTTCAAATCAACAAGGGTACGCATAACCTCCGGGTGAAATCGATAAGCGAGAAATTGCTGATAACTCTCCCAACAATCCCACTGCTGAACGACCTTCAATATCGTTCCTTTACGAACATTGCTAATAACTTGTTCGAGCAAAGATGTGTCAAGCTCAAACTTAGCACCATTCCACTCAGAAAGTTTAATCCGGGTACTAAAATACGCTAGGCATCGGCGAGTTTTATCCTCTGTAAATCCAAGACTTCTTGCCAGTTGTTTTATCCCTGTCAGTGGTGTGAGTAGTGTTCGCAACGACCAATATCCTTCAATAAAATATGTTCGCTCATGGAGTTCTCCTCCCTCGTCGATTGCGTATTCACACCCACATTCATTACAGGCCAAATAATACAGTAATACCTCTCCGGATTTACGTTTCTTCATAGTTGTACCCGTCTTCATAAGCGTTCCCGGTCGCTGATATCCATTACACCAAGGTGCTAGACACGACAAATGATCTGTCCTACGAACCACACCTTGTATCACTGACTCTACAAAACTGTCTGGAACGGTCATCTCTAAGAATTCATTTATCGAGTGATGATGCTTATTCAGGATATTTAATAGAAATGAAAGGTGCAGAGTTCGCTGTTGTGACAGACTGTCTCTTGCATGCTGGAGTAATGTAGGTAAGACCGACTGCACCGTTGCCTCTATGAGTTGCCGATCAAAATACGATTGCCTTCCGCATTGAAGATACAAAAGACGCATTGCTATTTCATTTGGTTTATCATGGTGATTTCCAGGTTCTAATAAATCAAGCAGCGCCTTATTTATCCATTGCAGCTGCTCTCTTTCAGAATCATCAATCGATTGCACTTGACTCCTTACAAGTGAAAAACCACAATGAGGGCACACGTCGAGGAATTCAACTTCCCGAAAATTAATCTGTTTTTTGCAACTAGGACACCCGTTGACTAGGAAAACGTCATGTTGAGCACAGGCTTTGACAGGAGCCATCTTCCATAAGAGTCTATAATACAACTTCTCTTTCAAACATTGGGGGCAGAACCGATAAGTATCTAATATCATACCGGACATAAAACGTGCCCGCTGAATCTCTTGATTCACACCAAACGTCCTCAAAATACGAGCTAAAGTAGCATCCAGCAATCTCTCGATAGGCTGTCCTGTCAAAACCGAAAGATTTTCTATATCCAGGACGCTTCCAGGTGAAATATCGAGGAGGTTGAGGTCATCCCTTTGGATATACTTTCTATCCCATTGCTTGATCTTGTTTAACATTAATAGAAATGGAATGCCATTTTGGTTAGATAGGCGAAGTAGAAAACTCCACAATGACTCTCCATTTCGTGGGTTCGGACGAACCGTAAATATAATATTTTTCATTAATAACATCCTCCTAGACAACACTAGGATTAGTTATATCCACCGCGCTATCCCCACAAACACTCCAGGAAAGTTGTACATGACTGCATAAGTGTGTAAATGCCATTAAGCAGTGGCTGCTGGCTCGTATTAATTTGGAGACTTGAGGTATGTTTGAAACTAACACAGGAAATGATTGTTATATACTTAGAATTAAAAAACCTGGTCAAAAGTGAGGTGGGAAGTTAATAATGCAAAGTGAACCTCACCATACTATGAGCGATTTATATATGAATGCGGTTATTAAGCAATTACAAATTAATAAAGGTTTGGATGAATCTCAAGCTTCACAGCTTTTTGAAAAATACTATCGTTCAGTTTTCAAACATTGGGGAATGGAGCCTAATGTCGAGGAATTCGCTGAAATAATTCAGGAGATCGACGAACTCGCTAGCCGAATAGGAGCAGAAGTAAACTACAATGCCTTTGCCAAAAAAGCACGTTCGATCGGCAAGGATGAATTAATTGAGTTAATTAAGGAATTGCCGGAAGAGAAATTGTTTCTAGTTTATGAATTTTTGAAAAATCTATAAGATGCTCAAAGCATTAAATCTCGCAGGCTATCAGGATTTCTTTCCTCGCGTTTTAAGTTATTAAGAGCACCAGTACTATGTCCTGTTTGACGCTTCGAAAATCTAAAAGCAGCATTACTAAGAGACAATGCTTGACCCTTTACGTCTCATTCAAGGCTCTTACAACCTCCCTTTAGAAAATCCCACTAAACCACACCAAGAATATGATGTGATTTGAAATGTCCGCTAAATTGAACAGAGAATGCTACATGGAAATCATTTTATTTTAATCATCAACTTCTAAAGCTTTCTAACCCTCCATACCCATTTTATTAGTGGAAGATACTAACACTTAAATTGCTTCTCAACAATGGGGTGTATCACAAAAAGGAGGGATTGGTGTGCTTACGTATTACCAAAGAACGATACTTGCAACCTTAGTTGATTCCTCATATCAGGCAGTTGAATTACTGAAGCTGAAATACGATGTCAATCTAATAATTAAATGGAGAAGACTTATTAAACAAGTTGAGAGACATTTTCAATTACCTTCATTTATAAAAAATGCCTGGGATCATTCTTACTCCGATCCGCTCTGTGACAAGGGTGAAAATCCTGAAGTGCTGGTGGATGCCCAAAGATTTATGATCCTAAGAGAGCTTATTGAATTCTCAAAGATATTGATAAAAACCGCAAATACATCCGATGATACATACAGCCAAAATTCCGCCTTATACCATTTGCTTAACATAACTTTGCCCAGCCAGTTTGGCTTCATTTATGAAGAGCATATACAATGTAATCCGCTAGTTATTGATATTCCAGTATATTTAGTACAACAAGGAATGATCGAAATACAATTAGCAGATAACGAATTTGTTTGGGTCTACCCTCACAACTTCAATGAGAATACATTCTTTTATTCATCTGGACTCTCCCTTCACGAGGCAGAAGGTTTGTGCTACTTGGGTGGATTAGACTTATTGAGTAAGGTAGTCCAATATTGCCGTTTAAACTTACATGAAAGTGTGTATTCTCAGAAAGGTCGTAAATTCAAATAGCGAAGCTCTCAGCTTATCTGAGGGCTTCTTTTCTTCCTGAAGTTCACAGAAAAAGAAGGAAATCCTTGGAATTCGTCGAAATATTAGTTACTTTGACTTATTCCAAATATAAAGGATGTTAAAAATGAGTACCGAGACAATTATATATACCCCCTACCATAGCGCTATTCCAAGTTGGTCTGGGTACCAATATCAAGGAAAAGTCGCATTAAATGTTGTACTGGACTACATGATGAGAATTAGTCCTGACGAGTATGAAAGCCACTCCCTAGAACTGGAATGGTATGAAGATTTCTGCATTTTAAATGGAGAAACGTATATATCCATTCATCAAGTTAAATCGTACAAAGCAAAGGGATTGAGTGAATATAAAGAAGCCATCTGGAACTTACTCGGAAAAACATTACTTAAGTCGTGTGAATCTTGTTATCTCCATTCTGCATCTGATCTTGATACAGAAGAAGAGATAAAGAAAGGATTACTGAATCTTGATCCTCCACCGATGCCTAAACCGCCCAAAGACCCATTAAAAGGGCCTAAAATAAAAACTTATTCACCGCGCCATTATCACGATCAGGTCATGGCAGCAAATGCTTATGAAGAACTTTTCTCAAAGTTCTCATGTTATTCTTACGCAAGCTCAAAAAGGTATTGTCCTCTAAATGAACTCGAAGACGAAATCAAACAAAAAATTAAGAGTTATTACGATCATAGGGGCCAGAATTGTACTGTTGTACAAATCGAGGCGGTTTACCATTACCTACTAGGCGAAGTGGACAGGCACATAACCCGAAGACATTATGATGAACAAATCGATGACGCTACTGAAATTGATTTCATTCCTGACCGCATATGGTTCACCGAAATATATCAAGTACTTGAAAACAACTGGGAAAAGCCCTCAGATGAATATGTCATTTTAAGACTAAGAAATATGTTTCACAGTATTTGGGACTCATTTTCAATTGATCTTCACCAAAAAACAATAGATGAAGGAACCTTGGAGAGACAAGAAGACATTCGTAAAGTAGAGCAATATGTTTCAACTTTAAGTAGTTTAAGTAATAGTGATTTCTTTACTTTTTGTCAGATTGTCACACCAAATATTCATATTCCCAAAGCAGATGAAGACGCCTTTAGAAATCTCATTCCTGAAGATGGAATTGGTACTCTGCTTTATGCTTTCTATGAAATTAAACGTGAACTAGATGTAACAAATTATAGATACGTAAAAAAAATTCAATCTATAAATACTAGTTATTTACCGACTACATTAAAATTAATAAGCAATAGATATAGATCTGACGATACTATTAAGTCAAGTATTGCAAGTAGCATTTTAAGCAATGCAGCTATCCGTAATCAATTGTATGAAATCGAAGTAATGATTACAGATAATATAAATGCAAAGTCTTTGGAAGAGGCTGCAATGAAATTTACAGCTATTGAAACAGATGATGGGAATCCGAATGATAAGGTAACTAAAATAAAAAAGATTCGAATGATTGATATTGATATAGCAAAAGGAGAATTGAATCAGTGAGAAAATTAATTGAAAGATTATTCTTGGAGAATAATTATACTGTTCGTCCCATTTTGAATGATTCGAGTTTATTAGCTTCTGATACAGCTAAATCAAATTATTACCTTTCTATATTTTTAACTGAAGCAGATGTTCAAGATCTTATTGTCGGTTCATTAAATGAACATTTTGATGCAATTAAGGGTCTCGATGAAGGTTATGAACCCCAAATGGATAAGAATTTGTCAATGTTGATCTGTGTGAAACGAAGTTCACTTAATAATAATAGCACTTTAAATAAACAAATCTTTGATATTGAAGAAGATCCTTATTTCTTTAAAAAGTATGTCCTGACTTACACAGAGAGCCAGGAAGAGTTGATCCTTAGAAATGTCAAGGATACTAGTGTTATGACTTATCTACATACGATTCTTAATAGTGAAGATGCATTTCAAACTCACAAGAAGTTCCCATATCATGAAACTGAATACAACTTAGTGAGCAAATTATTTATCAAACTCCCCATTTTGAATTTAACAATAAGGAATGAAGAACTTCCCAGCTTAAAAGTCACAATTAATAATTTACTTACCCCTGATTTACTTCAATTCAGAGATGACTTACTTAATTTGAATAAGATTGAAGATGCAGATGGGGAAACGGAAGAAGTACCAGATGAAGATACTTTACGAAAACGCCTTTTGGAATACGTGGGGGTCAAATTAAATGACTAAATATATGCTTAATCAGATTTATATTGAAAACTTTAAAGGGATTGATTACCTCCATTTAAAATGGAATGGTGGCCAATTAATTGTATTAGATGGGCCGAACGGTTTTGGCAAAACTACTATTTTTGATGCCATAGAACTCGCATTAACGGGAAAAATCGAAAGAATTAAAAAGCCTGAAGATGCTCGCTTTGCATATAATGATGTCCTTTTCAGCAACGATCCCACAAAAAACGTTTTAATCAAAGTAGAATTTGTTAGTGAAGGTGCTCCGACTATCACCGTTGCAAAATTACTTCCTTTCAATAAAAGGCTGACTGGATTAGAAAAGCAACCAGGAAAATGGGAGATTTTTGATACCTATCTCCTTGATTCAATTGAAAGCCCTATAACCAATCAAACCAAGTGCGAACAAAGCGATATCAGTCGTCATTTTGGAATTAACGAAATAGATCGGTTATATAGTTTGTTTTATTACATTCAGCAAGAAGAGAACACAGCATTTTTAAAAAGACCAGGGAAAGAAAGAATGGGAGAAATCAGTCGTCTATTTGATACTAAGTCTGAAGAAAATGAGAAGAAATATTTTGATGGATTAGCTAAAATTCTTGATCAAGAAAAAAAGGACAAACAAAAGGCTATTGCTGAAATTGAACAACGTCTAGAGTCATACAAAAATGTAAATGAGATACTAAACAATGATGACAATGTTTTGAATTACGAACCGTTGTTAAATGGTATCTCCGATATGATATGGGATAAAGAAGACATCACTATTTCAGATAGGGAAATGCGTGATAAATTTATCAATGAATTACTCCTGATCGAGGACTTCATTTCTAACTTTAATGAATATAAGAGTGCTGTATACAATCAACGGCTTGGTAAGTACTTAGACAATAGATCTTTGATAAGTGCTACAATAAGCAATGCTTTTTTTCTTGAAAAGTATCAAGAAATCAAGGTGCTACATGAGAAGGAGATAAAGCTTAGATCCCTCCTGACCAAATTAAAAAATTATCAAGAAAATATACTCAGTATTAATTATGATGAGCTGCGGAACTATACTGAGTTTGACTTGGATACAGTAAAAAAAAAAATTGAAATAATAAAAACCCAATCAACAAATCGATCTTTGTTATCAAGAATAGTAAATGAATTAAACACTACCAGAGATAAGCTGCTGCAACAGTCGAGTACGTTTCATGAACATACAGTTACACAAGGTAAAGAATGTCCATTTTGCGGTTACGATTGGCAAGATCATGATAGATTACTCTCTGAATTTCAAACCAAGAAAGAACATTTCATTTCTCTTTATGACGAATCTACAATAGTCCAACAAAATGAGATTGAAGAGGTTTTCCAAAAGTACCTCTCTCCAATTATTAGTTGGATTGAAGATTATTTATCACATGCAGATAACGTAATTAATGCGGACTTCTATGCCCAAATAGAGCGCGGTTCACGACGAGAGAAAGAAATACTTGCATTCTTAGAATGGTGCATCCAAAATGGGATCAATATTACTCCTTATATAAATAACAATATGAACGAACCTATTGAAAATATGGAATCCGCCACGGAGTTGTTAGTGACCGAATTACGTGGAAAAGCGAAGATTATAAAAGAAGGGTATGCCGAATTTGATGAAAAGTACAATCAATTTGAGACAGTATTTAAGGGAACATTCGGAAGCCAAGAAGCAAATGTAGATAAAGTAACATTAGAGGCAATAGAACGAAAAAAACAATACATTGATTTTCTATTCTTTAATCAAAACAATAAAAGAAAAAATGATAACATAAACAAACTTGAGAAACTAAGTGAAGATCACTCTAAACTTCAAACAAAGTTGGATGAAATTAAAAACGTTATTGGAATTTATAATAATGGAATCAAGAAACATTGGAAGAAAATAATGATTGATATTGAGATTCCATTTTATATTTACAGCGGTAAGATAATGCAGAACTATCAACGAGGTCTCGGGATATTTATTAAAGAAAAAGAAGATGCTGGAAGCATTGTTTTTGTATCTGATAATTCATCTGATCACGATGCATTAAATTATTTAAGCTCCGGTCAACTATCTGCACTCGTCATTTCCTTTACATTAGCGCTTAACAAAGTTTATGCAAATAAGGATTTAGGTGTAATTCTAATTGATGATCCCGTCCAATCCATGGATGAAATTAATATGGCGTCCCTAACTGAACTACTAAGAAACGATTTCAATCATAAACAAATTATTATTTCCACACATGAAGATGACGTATCAAGATATTTACAGTACAAATTTAGTAAGTACGGTCTAAATACTCTTAACTTCAATATGAGACAACATACACAACTAAAGGAATTAAAACAACAGGATCATGATGGTTCTCAAAATATCTAAAAATTGGAATGCCGTTGCTGATAACTGCTGTTCACTTAATCAAGAATAGCAGATTTACGAACCAGACTTTATTATTGAGATGAAGACAGGTAAGTTCATCTGTGAAATCAAAAAGAAAAAATTGAGGAGTCCACCTTTTAAATCAAAGCGCGAGCTTTATGGTATGTTGCTTCCGCGCTTTCATACAATTGAAAGTTTGAAATCGAGATGTTTGTTCAGATCCTAATAATATAGCCCCACCATTACGAGTTCGTACTGGTGGGGTTTTCCGTTCTTATAGAGTGATGCCGTAAGCTTTCGAAGACATTTTTGGATACTAGTTATTCAAGCTAAGTGAATTCTGGGGTTGGATTCTAGTTATTTTCACCAATACATATCAGGGTTGATTTATTTGGATTGTCCTTTATTCAATCGTTACTCTCCACTTGCTTCATTAACATTGGGATATGCGGCCCATACTCAACCTTCTCACGACCTGAGCGAAAACCACTACCAACCTTGCGCGCCTCTACCGAATACAACGTCTTTGCACGAATAATCTCATAGCTGTATCCACGCCCTAAACGATTAGAAATTTTGGGCAAACTATTCAAACCTTCCGTGAAGGTATTGGTATTTGTGAAAGGGGCATCCCAATATGCAAAAATTTCGTGATAGTGATTGTGAATGATTTTGACCATCCTTTTGAATGATTCCAGTCCATCATGTGGCAACCTGTTTTTCCATGCTTTAAAAGCGTTCTGAGCCTGTAGTTTTTCTGGCTCGTCATAGATTGCAAAGAAGCTCTCTTTAAAGTCATAAGCAATGGCCAGCTCTGGAATTTGTTCACGAATAATAGCAAGCTCTTTAAGCTCGGAGAGTGTCAGATTCTCATATCGTTTAAGCGTTAGCCATTGAATGGACTTTTTGAGGTTAATTCGATCTTCCTTGCTGAGTTGTACTTGATATTTCCTCCACTCTTCTTCCAGTCCTTCCAATGCCATTTTGACAACGTGAGGCTTATTAATAACCAGCTTCGCATTAGGCAAAAACTCTGCAATGGAGCGTTTGAAAGGCCAACACAAGTCGGTACAAACCCACTCAACTTTTCCACGGTCGGGCAGATCATTAAAGAATGTCTTCAGATGGTCTTGCGTGCGTTTCTCCAGCATTCCAAACACGTTGTTGGTAGTAAGATTAGTAATAATGCATCGATAACCACCGGCTAGATTCACTTCATCAATTCCCATGATGACTGGCGTTTCATAGCGAACGGTTTGCTTAAGCTCTTGAATCAAGTCATGAGCAATATTTTTAACCGTATTAACGGCAACGCCTGTTTGTTCTGCCAAGGCGCGGAATGTAGTATTAAGGCATTGCTGTCGGATGACATCAACCAAACGTTTAGTTGCGCGGCGCTTATCGTCCAAGAAGCTCAGCTTAGGCAAGGCCATTTTTCCGCAGCTTTCACAGCGAAAACGCGGCCTTTCCACTTCAAGACGAACAGGCTCCATATACAGCGGCGTATCCGAAAACTTGTTCTTGCGTGTCCCATGCTTGTGCATTGGGATCTTGCAATCCGGACATATAAACGCCTCAGCAACATCCACCACCGCAACAATGATGAGTCCCTTGCTTTCTTTATAAATATTTACTGGTTTGATGCCCGGCAAATTCAATAAATCAAGCATAGGGGCTAGTCCAAGTCCAAGTCTATAGACTTGCCGTCGCGCAGCATTTCATAAATCACATCAACTAGTGCGGACATACCCTGACGGTCAGATTTAAGTACCAGCGTGGCAAGCTTTTGATGGCTCGAAAGCGCCCGAACAACGGCTTGTTGCACAGCACCAGGCAGATTTCCTTTCATCGCCTGTTCGCGGGTGTTGCTCTCGACTTGCGCCATAACCACATCGCTTTCTCCGGCAATCGACTTGATCTGATTAACAAAGGCAACCTGATCCTGAATCGGTGTTGCTTCACCAAACAGGCTATTAAGCTTTTCAATGATTTCTTTCACGAACTTGGGCTTATCACCTGCGCCACCGCCACTGCCTGGGCCAATAGGTTGTAAAACAGGGTTTTCTTCCTCTATTGAAGGCTCTTCAATACGACCTTTAATATCGAAGCCTGTGAGCACTAACCCCTTAAGATCTACATTTTCTGGCGTTTCATTGTGAAGGCGCTTTTGCAATAGCTTGGCAAAGGCGGCGAAGTTCTCAAGCTCTGGATCGCCAAAATCAATGAGTTGGGCAACATAAGAGTAGGTACGGCAAAAGCGCCCCAAGTCTGACTTAAAGCCCAGTAACGATTTTATTTGCTCTGCGTATTCATCTTGATGATGATCAGCAGATTTCATACCCGCTTCATCACCTTTAGCATGCGCCTTTTCAAATGCAGATTCCCACATTGCCATTGCATCACGGAGCATTTTCATCTTGTCGTTGTAAAGACGGGTAGCGCCTTCTGTTGCTGCATACAGAGCTTTGTGTTGGGGCGCTTGTGCGTGAGTAATATCACGTATAGTTTTGAAACGAGCCTCTTTGAAGACGGCTAGATCATTTTCGGTATATAGTCCATGCTCCTCTAAACGTTCTTTAATTTCATAGACCACGTTCAAGTCTTGAACATCGTCAATGTGCGCTCCATCGTCATATAGTGAAAAAGCGTAGCGAACGTTAGCAGGGTCATTAACAAAGTCGATGATGAACACCTCATCTTTACCGGGAGCCATGCGATTCAATCGCGAAAAGGTCTGCACAATTTCAACTTGGTTAGCGATTTTCTTGTCAACGTACATGGCCACCAGATTTGGTTGGTCAAATCCCGTTTGGAATTTGTCCGCAACCAGCATAACGCGATATTTAGGGCGGTCAAATGCAAAACGCAAATCCTGACCTTGCAACTCAGGGTTCATGCTTTGTTCTGTAAACTCCTCATTTTCGTCGACAATAAACACATCATCTTTGAATGCCTCATCATCATTGTGCATCACCTGCTTTCCGGTCATCTTGCCTGAGAAAGCGACCAGCGAATGAATAAAGCTGTATTCACTGTGTTGCTCTATATAGCGGTCAACAGCTTTTTTATAACGAATTGCAGCAGCACGAGAACTGGTGACAACCATAGCCTTTGCTTTGCCATCCAAACGATGAGCTACGTTTTTCGAGAAGTGTTCAATAATGAATTGCACCTTTTGAGTCACATTGGTGGGGTGCAGTGCCATCCATTGGGCTAAAGCGCGTTTTGCTGCCTTGCCACTCACTCGTTTGCTGTCCTCAAGCTGTCTAGAAAGATTAAAGGCGGTTTGATAAGGCACATAGCCTTTAAGTACGTCCAGAATAAAGCCTTCTCCGATAGCCTGGCGCATAGTGTATTTATGGAAGGCTTTTGGCGGGTTCTCTTTGGATGGTGGCTTTGTCATGTCGTCAGGGCGGCCAAACAACATCAATGTCGCATGTTTAGGGGTACCCGTGAAGGCAAAATAGCTGATGTTGTCAGGGCGAACTCGAGACTTTTGCAGTTGTTCTAACAGCTCATCCACCGTCATAGTGGACATTTTACCCTGACCACTCATACCCAATGCGGTTTGCAATTTGGCAGCCGTAGAACCCGTCTGAGAGTTGTGCGCTTCATCAATAATAACCGCAAAGTTTTTCCCCTTGAGATTCTTATCGGTAATGATGGCCTCCATCGCATAAGGAAACGTCTGGATAGTCACAACAATAATAGGGGTTCCAGCCATCAGTGCTTCAGACAACTGCTTGCTTTTGGATTTAGAAGACTTCTGGCGGTCAATCGCGGCAATAACACCAAATTGGTGGTCAATTTGCTTAACCGCGTCCTGAAGCTGTCCATCAAGTACATTACGGTCAGTCACAATGATGATGCTGTTAAAAACGGCATTACCATTTTCTTCACGCAGTTTCACCAAATTATGAGCAGTCCAGGAAATGGTGCTGGTTTTGCCGGAACCCGCACTATGGTCAGCCAGATAGTTCATTCCTGCGCCATTCTTACGAGCATCAGCAATCATGGCATTGACCGCTGTCCATTGATGAAAACGTGGAAATATCAACGTCTCTTTCTTCGACCAATTTCCCTGAATATCAACGACATTCTTTTTCTCCACATAAACGAAGCTGTGGAATATGCGTAGCCACGCATCGGGTTGACACACATCCTCCCAGAAGTAGGCCACAGGATATTCAATGCTGCCATCAGTTTTTTTCTCACCCGGTGGGTTGCCAGCGTGCCCATCATTCCCCTTATTAAACGGCAGAAAGAAGGTATTCACGCCATCCAGTTTGGTTGCCATCATGATTTCAGAATCAGACATGGCAAAATGCACGACTGCACCACGCTTGAAGGTCAATAGAGGCTCTTTACGCTTGGTTTTTGGATCAAATGGCAAACGATCTTGGCGGTATTGCTCCATCGCTGCCTCTGCCGATTGCGTGAAGTCCGTCTTTAGCTCAACCGTAGCCACAGGTAAACCGTTGATAAAGAACACTAGGTCAATGGCAAAATCACGAGCAGGGTGATACTTCAACTCGGGGACAACACGCAAAATATTCGCTTTATAACGCTCAATCACTGCTTCGTTACGCTTATCTTCAGGTGCGCTCTCTGTCATTTCAATCAGACCGCAACCGGCAATCGAGAAGCCCTGGCGCAATATTTGTACTGTGCCTTGCTGCTCCAGCGCCTTTGTCAACCGCTCCATAACAACTTCAAGGGTTTTTGAGCCGTTTAATCGTTCCAGCTTATCCCACTTATCCTTCTGGCCGCTGTTCTTAATCCAGCTTTCAAGGTCCTCTGGGAACAGCGCACGATCAGTATCGTAACGTTTGGGGTCACCAAGCTTCCAACCTTGCTCTACCAACCGGTCAATGATGTAAGCTTGGAAGTGCTTTTCCTGATGGGCAGGTAAATTCATCCCTATTCTCCTCGCAAGTCTATTTGTCCAGTCACAGCCGCTGTGATAAATGCTGAACGGCGTTCTTTGAGCAAGTCTATGCTTTTTTGTGTTTTTGTAACGAGCATATCATTAGATTTAATAACTTTGTCCAAAAAATCCGCAATCTGAGCTTGTTCTGACACACTCGGGCAGGGTACTTTCACCTGACGAAAGTTGTTATAGCTTAGGTCTTGCCCGTCCCTAATAAACATAGAGGTCGCCTGTAGGCCTTGAATGTAGGTTATTGATTTGAATAAATAAGTGAAATAACCTACATGTGAATCAGGGGTTGGTTTTAAGACGACATATGACGAACGAACACAACCGTTCGCTTTGACTCGTTCAATTCCCCCTTGAAAGCTTCTCATGCTAATAACAAAATCGTTAATCCTTGCATGTTTTCTCTTTTCCAGATTTTTTACTGCCTGAGTTACCCTTCTGCCCTCAAGCTCCTGGAACTCTTCAAGAGGAATTACTCCATATTTTTGTGTAGCTGAAAGATGTTGATCATCTTCAAAAGCGAGTTGCTTACTTTCACTAAATAACCGATTCCCTGAAATGACTTCCCAGTGTTCCGGCACTTCCCCAATCCACTCAACACCAGAATCTTTCATTTTCACTTTAGGATTTAACCCTTTGGTGACAGCATGAGTAATCAGTGCCTGTCGCTTTTCTTTGAGCAAGTCAATAAAGCGGGTTTTCTTGGTTATTAGGGTGTCAATTCGAGCAGTTTCAGCTTGGACGCTTTTACGGATTACTATTTGCTCTTCGATTGGTGGCAAAGGCATAGGAATATTGCCAATACCTTCCCAGTCTGCCCGAGGCATTTTCGCACCTTCGCATGTCGATTCAATCTGCTGTGTTACATCAGAAGTTAAAAGCCAACTTTGAAGCAGTTCTGGCAATACTTTTTCAGGCTGCAGCACAAGAAATTCTGTAGAACAAATTCCGTCAAAATCAGCAATGATTGCTTTGCGTAGGTAAGGCCTGAGCTTTCCATATAAAATTTGGCCTTTAGTAAAAGCTCCTACAGTAGAAGTATCGGATTGCCTAGAGTTCCCCTCTGTTGGTGAGTATTTTCCTGAGCCCGATTCAACATCTTCAAGACCTATATAGGTAATGTTTTCGCCAGAATCGGAAGTTCTCGCCGTACTTAATTTTGTAAATCTTTTGATCGGGATGATGTCCCAATGTTTTGGCACTGGCCCAATCCATTTAATGCCGGATTCTTTATACTCTGGATACGGTTTGTAGTGACTCATTCCTTTGCCACCTCTGCCAATAGTGTGGCGATCTCGTCTTCAACCTCTTTCAAATCATAATCAATGTCATTTAGGTTGCGCGGCGGTTGGTATTCATAGAAAAAGCGGTTGAAGTTGATTTCATAACCCACACGACCAAGCCGCTTGTCTTTGTCATCGATAAAGCTGTTGTCGATAAACGCATCCGGTACATACGGCAGAACTTCACGCTCAAAGTAATCCTCAATGGATTCCGGGTAAGGCACGTTTTCGTAATCGGTTAAGTCGGTATCCGGTACGATTTTGCCTTGCGCATCTATAATAGGTTCAGCTTTAGGATCTTTGTGTCCAAATGCGTTCAGTAGTGCTGTAACAAAGGCCTTGTTAGCCTTCACCTTAAGCGACTTAGCTTCAGAGCTATTCACTACTTCTTTAGCGAAGGTTTCAGCCCAACTGTACTTTTTGGTTTCACCCAAGAACGGGTTAATGGAAGCGAGCCAGAACGATTGATGCTCAGGGGATAGTAGTTGCCAAATATTATAGGACTCAAGCCTAGATAGCCCTTGCTCATCCAGCAACAGTTTCATGCGTAGCGGGCGGAGAACTTTAATGCGTCGATACCCAAATACACGGTAATTAAGCATTTTTGAAAGTTCATCATTCTCAGCTGCGGCATATATATCCAAAATCTGACGGCGCTGATCATCACTCACGATACGGCGTTTATTACCTTCGTTTTTAATGGGCGACCAAAGACTTGTTGCGTTGATAAGCTGAACTTTACCTTTTCGATGTTCGGTTTTTTTGTTGGATAGAATCCACAGGTAAGTGGCGATATTGGTTCTGAAGAAAATGTCCGTAGGCAGTGCGATAATGGCTTCAACAAGGTCATTTTCAAGCAACCAACGACGTATTTCAGACTCACCAGAACCGGCGCCACCATTAAATAGTGGGGAACCAGACAATACGATAGCAGCGCGACCACCGCCATTCTGTGGTAGTTCTAATTTGCTTGCCAAGTGCATTAGGAACAGCATTGAGCCATCGCTAATCTTAGGTAGTCCTGGCCCGAAACGGCCTGATTCACCCTGCTTGTGCTCTTTTTCAACGGCAGTTTTATCTTTTTCCCATCTCTTACCAAAAGGAGGGTTGGAAAGGCAGTAATGAAATCGTTCACCAGCAAATTTATCATTTGAGAGCGTACTGCCCTGAAGTATGTTTTTGGATAGATCACGACCTGGATCTGATTCCAGGCGACGAATCAGCATACCTGCTACACAAACCGCATGAGTTTCAGGTTCAAGCTCTTGCCCATGTGGAACCAATACTGGTGGAATTTTATAGTGGCTTCCGTAATCAGCAACATGGTTCATGGCATCGGTCAAAAATCCACCAGTCCCACAGGTAGGATCGTACAGGGTTCTGATAAGACCAGGATTCTCTTCAAACAACGCATCATCGGGATCAAGCAATAGAGCAGTAGCTAAATGTACGATGTCGCGGGGCGTCATGAAGTCCTCAGCGCCTTCATTAACCTCAGCACCAAAGCGCCGGATCAGATGCTCGTAGATATTACTCATCACTCGATCAGGCACTGTGTCAGGGTGTAAATCAATGCCCGCGAAGTTCTTACAGATAGTGTATAGCAGACCAGCTTTCTCAAGCCGTATTATCGTATTTCCGAATTCAAACTCTTCAAAAATGGCTCTAGCATTATCGGAAAATTGGGCAATGTAATCTTCTAAATTACGGCGTGTTTTAGTGCTGCCAAGCGTCGAAAGCGAATACTCAGATGTATTGTAAAATGGGTAGCCAGCGGTTTGACGTAAAATCGGATCAAGCTCAATTTCAGCATCCTTGAAGTTGTCGTAAGCTTCTCTTACAGCGTCTCTCGTAGATTCAAGAGCACATTCCAAACGACGTAATAAAGTGAATGGTAGGATAATCTTACCGAAATCGGTATGTTTAAAGTCGCCCCAAAGATCTTCTGCGTTCTTCCAAATAAAATCAGCCTGCGATGCAGCCGAACCTGCGAATTCTATCATTTTGTCCTCCAACCAACTTTTGCACAAACAATACATTATACATGCGATAGTTGTCAACTAAGTTTTGCACAAAAGTGAGGTTTTGCAATTTTATATTCTTTTTTGGCGATACTACCTCAGAATACAAGTAATCATTTTTTCATGACTCGTAAGTCTCTGCTTTATTGAGTAGCATAATGAACTTCTCTTCAGATTCGCCTAATACATATTTTTTGCAGCGAGAAGAGCACTTACAAAGTGTCCATGATCGGCTAGGTCCTTCAATTCATGTTCACTCAGCAAAGTACGGTATGCTCGTTGCAAAACTGGCGTTAGAGACCCCAATACGCCTTGGCTCATATGAAAAAGCAATTCAGGAATATGCAAAGCAACATCCCCGAGTCCCAAAGGATCTGGTGGATTAATATGCGCCTCAATTTCGGTTAACAAATCGCAGAACTCCTTGTCACACTTGTCAAACCTGAGTAGCTTGACAGCCGGAAACCTGCGAAAGTATTGGAAGTTAAGTTCGCTCAATTGTTTGGTTGCAGTCGTTCCAGAACACACCACGGAAATGTTGCCGATATTGGTCAAACTCTTTATTGCTTCCATTGCTTTAATGGGTTTGACGCTTCGAGAAGTTAATATGTAATCCATCTCATCAAGAATCAACATTTCAACACGTTGCTGCTCGATAAGAGACAATGCTTGGCGCTTTACGTCGCCTACTCTTACTCCGGCCAATTGCGGCGCACCTAAAGCTCTTACAATTTGCTGATAGAACTCGCTCATCGTAAAGGGTTGAGGTAAGTCAGTGTAGACTACAGGACGAATGTCGTACTCTGTCCCATCTTCATCCACATCCACATATCCCGGATTAGCCTTAGCGTATCTACGTAATAGAGTCGATTTTCCAACCCCAGACTCTCCGTAGAGAAATAAATGCCTTGGGGTAAACAACCCACGATCCATATCTTTTTCCGGCCGGAGGGTGTCCAACTCTGTCCAGATCTCTTTATACCTGAGATGCTCAATATTTAGACTCATCACTCGTTGTAACAACGCATTTTTGACATCGGTATCATTCATGCTCCATTACTCCTTGCTTCCGTACTTTTGCTGCCATTTTCACTGCGTCTGCTAGTTGCTCCAAGGACGGTGCATGTTTCGATAGTGTCACTGGTTGTGGTTGTCCAACCGTAATTTCCATATTGGCACGCTGCACCAGTTGCCGAGCCTTCCGGCCGGATTTAATCTTTTCTTGAACGCGTTGTTGCAGCTTTACTTTCGCATGCCGGACCATTTTTGTACCTGGAATCTTATTCGCCTTATCTGCCGCTTCCTCTTTTGAAATTTCACGGATAAGCTTATAGGTATAAGCATTCATTCCTTCTAACTCTTCAGCAGGGGGTAACACCGCAGGAATTTCAATATATTCAGTTGAATTCGGTAGTTGAATATAGATCCGTGAAATGTCATCGATATCGTACTTCACTTTGTATTTAATGGTTCTAGATCCAATCAGGTGGGAAAGCTTGTCCAATTTATACAATCGGTTGTCAATCCTTATTCCATCTCGAGTATATGGTTTCATCGCCACGGGCAAAAGCTCAATCGCATACGTTTGTTCATCCTCTGGGCTAATGAAATCCGGGTATCCAACCTTTTTGAGTCCATCAACAAATCTTGTGATTGGTCGATTTGCATTAAGCGGAAGTCCTCGATGCGGCTCCATGTGATAGTGATCAACAATATACATTGTCAGAAGCTCACGAATGTCTTCGAGTGTAAAAACAGCTTCCTTGTCCGGATTGTATTCGCCAAGGTCCAATACACTACTCTTGCGGGTTCCATCAAGCCTATGTATCAATTTCGAATTCAAAGTGCCGAAAAGCCTCTCAATGGCTGCGCCGTACTCTGGGGTTTTTCTCGGACGATATCGAACATTAGATTTGAGAGTTTCATTTATCATACGTCTCACGGCTACACTGCGAAATTCTGAGCCGTTATCCAGCAAAATGACAGAAGGAATCCCAAATATCTCCCACTCATTAAACAATTCGTACTTCTCTTTAACTTTTTTAAAGAAAACGCCTTGTTGAATAGCTTTACGCACAACGTTTGCTGATGGAGGTTCGAAAGAGACGTACATACACCATACCATCCGACTATACACGTCTATCCCCAACGTAATCCAAGGGCGACCAATCACCAGACCCGAATTCCCATCAATTACATCTATATCAAGCTCGGTGTGATCAATTTCAACAATGTGAAGTGGATATTGCGCTTCTTCGTTGGAAAACCCTCTTATCAGGTCATCAAATTTCTTTGCAGCTTTATTGCCATCACGCATTCTGACTTTGATTTGCGAGTCAATGCGATCAAGTAGCTTCAACATCGTGATGCGCTTCGGTTCCTCGATATCTTGTCGAGTACATCGAAGTGCAACAGATTCGTAGAATGCCTGCTTTGTCATCCGCTTCAGGTTGAGGAATTCCTTTTCAATCACTTCTTTGATAATGGGTATGTACCTCTCGTCTATCCTTACATCGAGCACCTGTAGAACCTCATCAGGCTTCTTAGGGTGACAAATGACCAGTTGTTTGTTGTCGGTTCGTGACGTATAGCCGCCGCCAGCTCGACTAATTAGACCTTCCTCTCCTCTCTTTTCGTCTTCACTTTCTGCTTTTCTGTATGCTGATAACAAACGTTTGATGGTCCTAATAGACGTACCCTTAATCCTTTCGCCATTTACATCAACAGTTGAATATCTTTGAGAAACTTTGCGTATTAATTCCTCTTGTGTTAACTCGTTAAGAGTTTGGCCGTCAGAGAGATAATCCTGATGATTCATCATAAATTCATACATGGCCCGGATATCATGGCGTTTAACTCGTTCTAAAATAAGTAGCACTCTAATCATTTGATATCTGTCTGATACCTTCTTCCGATTCGCCTCAGATAGGCTATCTAGTACCGACATAAATTTGGTATTATCCCTCTCGATCTCCCTTAACATTGTTTTACCTGCCTTGAAAGAAGGATTGGTTACCAACTCGACAAAGTTTATTTCAATAGACTCTCCATCTGCTTCAATCCGCTTAATCACAATGCTCGGCGGGGAAATAGAGAGCACAACATACTTTCTCCCGAAGTATATGAGCTCAGCATTTAGTTTGATTTCGTTAAAGATCATACCTTTTTCCCTCTCCGATTTGTAAAAGGAACCGATCCGTTTCAGTCGAAATTCGGACTAATGAGTATTCATTGATGGGATCATTAATATTAATCCACAAATGTCCCTTGGCTATAAGATGATAAATAACTGGTAGCACTAATAGGGGGTCATATTGTGGTATAAAGCTCTGAGATAGCTCGGTTATGGAAGTTTGTCCGATTAAATGTAGCCTAGACATAACTTTTGGGGAATAGCTGTCAAACCATTTGCGGGTCTTTATGAATCCAGCCAGGAAATCTATGTTCCTGGACACGAACTTCGGCAGAGACCTCGGATATATAACCGAGTACTCCCAACCACGAGATGCTGCATACTTCCCACAAGCTTTGTTGATAATTTCAAGCTTTTCATTTGAATCCTCTGGTGAACTCTTAATCTGAAAAAGATGGGGAACAGAACCTTCACGGAAAACGAGAACATCCGGTACATGAGAAAAAAAGTTGAGATTCCCATAATCACTGCCGTTATATGGTATATGAATACATACAGGTTGAACGTAATATCGTACGATTTCTTTATCCAGTTCGAGTAGGGAGTAAAATGCCCACTCCGTAAGCGACTCGTACTCTGCCACGATATTCATCCTGTGACTGTGGAACGCACCAATCACATGGGGACGCTGCTTACTGCTTTTGTTATCCACCTTTCTTTTCGGAGCAAATTCAACATCTTCCTTTGCCCACGATTTTCCTAACCATTGCATAGTTAGCCTCCCTCAGTAGAGTTAAATCGAATTGTGTCATTTGTTATGACGTATTACGCGCATGATTTATGACATTATCTACTACAGTTAGGGCAGATATACCTGATACAGAAAATAAAGCTAAATCATAGAAAAATCCCGCCATGGCAATGATTGTACCATGGCGGGAATCAAAATTCAGTGTCAATTGTAATTACACATTAGTGTCAAACTTAAATAATCTTTATGCCATTTGAAAGTATAACTCACACTAATATAAACCTATAACTACTCCTCTACTCCACCGTCACGCTCTTCGCCAAATTCCGCGGCTTATCTACGTCGTTGCCTCTGGCAAGGGAAGCATAGTAAGCGAGTAGCTGCAATGGTACGACGGACAGAGCCGGTGTAAGAATCGACAGCGTCTTCGGAATGGCGAAGGCCTGGTCGACGGACTTCAGAAGGCCGGCAACATGCTCCTCATGTGTGAGCGCCAGAACATCAGCGCCACGGGCTTTCACTTCCTTAATATTGCTGACGGTCTTCTCCAGCACGGATTCCTGCGTAGCCAGAGCGATGACCGGGATGCCTTCTTCTATCAATGCCAGGGTGCCATGCTTCAATTCGCCGGCGGCATAGGCCTCGGAATGAATATAGGAGATCTCCTTCAGCTTCAAGGACCCTTCCATGGCCACTGCAAAGTCCAAGCCACGGCCGATGAAGAACAAATCCTCATGCTTGGCGATATGCTCAGCATAAACCTTGATGGCATCAACATTAGCTAACATGCTCTCCACTTGTTCTGGCAACGCATGCATTGCTGCAATAATATGCGCGATCTCATCATCGGTTTGGGTACCGCGCACTTGAGCCAGATACAGGCTGAACAGATAGAAAGCGATCAATTGTGACGTATATGCCTTGGTCGAAGCGACAGCAATCTCCGGACCAGCGAGCGTGTTGATGACATCATCCGCATCACGGGCAATCGAGCTGCCTACTACATTCGTAATCGCCAGTACATGAGCTCCATTCGCTTGCGCTTCACGCAAAGCAGCCAGTGTATCTGCCGTCTCTCCGGACTGGCTGACAACGATCACCAGCGTCTCCGGAGTAATCAACGGCGAGCGATAGCGATACTCGGAAGCAACGTCGTACATTACCGGGATTCGAACGAGCCGCTCAATCACGGCGCCCCCGACTAGACCAGCATGGTACGCAGTTCCGCATGCCACGACGTGAACGTTGTTAATCGACCGTATTTTATCCTCAGTCAGATGCAGATCAGGCAGAATAATACGGCGCCCGCTCTCATCGATACGGCCTAGCATCGTGTCGCGATATGCCTTAGGCTGCTCATGAATCTCCTTAAGCATGAAATGAGCAAAGCCGCCTTTTTCCGCAGTGACTGCGTCCCAATCGACATTAATCATTTCCCGAGAAATAAAATTCCCTTCAATGGTCATCAATTCGACAGCATCCTTAGTCAATACGGCCATCTCTCCGTCGTTCAGAATATACACTTTTCGCGTATAATTCAACAACGCAGGGATATCGGAACCAATGAAGTTTTCACCATCCCCGATTCCAATAACAAGCGGACTGGCTTGGCGTACAGCAACCAGCTTATCCGGTTCATATTCCGTCAGTACTCCAAGCGCAAATGCGCCACGCATATAACTAATCGCCTTCTGAACGGCTGTTACGATATCACCATTGTACTCACGTGCCAACAGGTGAGAGATCACCTCAGTATCCGTCTCTGAGACAAATTCATAACCCTGGCTGATCAACTCATCCTTGAGTTCCAGATAGTTCTCAACGATCCCGTTATGCACCACAGAGAACTTCTTACTGTGATCCGTATGAGGATGAGAGTTCACATCAGACGGTTTGCCGTGAGTTGCCCAGCGCGTATGTCCGATCCCGGCGTTGCCCACCAATGGCGCATCCTCCAATTTGTGCTCCAAATTGGCGAGTCGTCCAGTCGCCTTGGTAATCTTCAGCCCATTGTTCGTATAAACAGCGATGCCCGCGGAATCATACCCGCGATACTCCAGCTTCTTAAGCCCCTCAATCAATACCGACTGCGTGTCTCTCTTCCCAATATATCCAACAATACCACACATATTTATATAATCCTCCGTTCGAATTCTGCAGTTATGATCGCAAGCAGAATAGAAGCGGAAGACCTATCGCGCGGTATACAGGAGACAGAACTATTCAATTATCAAAGTACAGGTTCTACGATATGAAAAATATGAAAATCACATCAGCCCAACGTTCTTTTTTCATGAATGTCCACTGCTGCTCCGTTCACCGCGGATCCTTCCGCTCATCTCTTGCGTACACTCATGAGTTTCACTCATTAGACAATCAAATTATTTCTGCATCCATCCGTAAGGTTTGTCGGAACAGTCGCCTGTTCGTTTTGCCTTCACGGTTACGGTGTGATGCCACACCGGGAGGTCCCCGCCGAACATTTCGAACACCCCCACCTCGTCAGCTTGTATTTGCCGGTACAGGATTCTTAGCAGCGTCATCCGGATAACCGCTCCAAATCTCTTCCCGCGCGAAACCAAGCTCTGGCGCTTATCTTGCTTGTAACCTCACGACCCTCACTTTCTATACTTGAATATGCTTATTATATGCATCTGTGTTCCATTTTGCAATCATTCATCGCTCTACTAAAGCCTATTCAGCTCTCTGCTCTCCAAATGAAAGGCCTATATATACCAACTGTAGAGGGCCATCAAGCATTTGTGAGCAAATCCGCAATTATGCCCAATTATGGCCTTTCTGCCTCTCATATAACGCAACAAAGCCGCCTGGACAGCACTCTAACACCACTGTCCGGCGGCTTTACCCGTAAGAAAAATTAGATTATACCAGTTCAGTCTCTACTACTGTCACAATATCCGCAACTAACTGTTCGATTTCCTCTTTGTCTGGTCCTTCTGCCATAACACGAATCAGCGATTCTGTTCCGGATGGACGCACCAGGACGCGGCCATTATCACCAAGCTTGCGCTCTACAGCAGCTACAGCTTCCTCGATAGCGGCGTTCCCCGCATACTTGCTCTTATCCTGTACACGGACATTTACAAGCACCTGCGGGTACTTCTTCATCACATTTTTCAGCTCGCTTAGCGGTTGACCAGAAGCCAGCAAAGTATCGACCAATTGGATTGCTGTCAAAATACCGTCGCCAGTCGTATTATGATCGAGGAAAATAACATGCCCGGACTGTTCCCCACCCAGATTATAACCACCGCGGATCATTTCGGCCATCACATAACGGTCGCCAACCGCAGTTTGCTCCGTATTCAGAGACAGCTTCTTCATAGCCTTGTAGAATCCGAAGTTACTCATAACCGTCGAGACGATTGTGCTGTCCTTCAGCTTGCCAGCCTGGTTCATCGCATGCCCGCAGATGCATAGGATATAGTCCCCATCTACTTCCTCACCATGTTCATCTATAGCAATCAGGCGATCGGCATCGCCGTCAAAAGCCAGGCCGATATGAGCACCAAGGCGTACAACCTCTTCCTTCAAAAGCTCGGGATGCGTCGAACCGCAATGATCGTTAATGTTAAGTCCGTTTGGTTCAGCACCGATGGTATGGACCTCAGCGCCAAGCTCTCTGAACAGTCTTGGAGCCAGTTCATAAGCGGCACCATTCGCACAATCAAGCACAACCTTCAAACCTTCAAAGGAGTGGCTTATCGTCGTCTTCAAATGCTCCAAATATTTCAGCTTGGAGTCATAATCGACCGTGACCGAACCAAGCCCGTCACCGATAGGACGAGGAAGCTCATCTGTCTCTTTATCCAAAAGCTCCTCAATCTTCAGTTCCGTCTCATCCAGCAGCTTGAAGCCATCGCTGCCAAAGAACTTGATCCCGTTATCCTCTACCGGATTATGCGATGCCGAGATCATCACCCCTGCATCCGCCTTGAGCATCCGGGTTAATAGAGCAACGGCTGGTGTAGTGACTACGCCAAGCCGTACGACATCCGCACCAATCGACAACAGACCGGCGACCAGAGCCGATTCCAGCATAACGCCGGAGATCCGCGTATCCATACCTATAACTACCTTTGGCTTAGCTGCCTGGCCTGTTAATACATACCCGCCACAGCGGCCAATTCGATAGGCTAATTCAGCTGTTAATTCCTGATTTGCTATCCCTCTTACTCCATCCGTTCCAAAGTACTTCCCCATGATTTTCACTCCTCAAGTAATTTGTGAAGCCTATCATTAACCCCCACTATTGCTTTCACTGTTAGTCCCTGTGTTTGATTCTGTCGCACCATTTTCCCCAGTTCCATTTGAAGATCCCGTATCCGTCCCATCCGTATTATGACTTGGCGGTCCTTCAGGGTCCGTCGTAGCTGGATGCGAATCCTTCTCCGTCAGTTCCACTTCAATCTCAAGCGTCGCTCCCGATTCTACCAGCTTCACATAATTCGGCAGCGTTACCTTTAAGGGCACGGAATGTATACCCGCACCCATTTTAGATAAGTCAGCCTCAAGTATGATATCCTTCGCCTTCAGTCCGCTAAGCTGGTCAGTCGTACCCATGACCGTTAGAGAAAGCTTTTTGTCAGAGGGCTGTATGAATCTAGCAGTGAGATTCGCGCCCAGATTAGTTAAAGAGATCGGTATGTTATCGATTACCTTCTGTGAAGCTGGCTCAACCTTGATCGTCACTTGCACAGAACTAGGCTCGATTTTCTCAAATCCTTCAGGCGGAGTCAAGTTCACGGTATATTTCGTTTCCGGGTTACCATTATAATTATTCAGATTAACGGTGATTGGGTAAGCCGTAATCTTATCCATAGCCTCTTTAGGCCCGTATACGACAACCCCCTTCACATCTGTATCTACACCAGCCAGCACATACCCCTCCGGAAGCTGCCCTGATTGGCGCACCTCCAGTGGAATATTCTTATACGTCTTGTTAAAAGGGATATCAACATCAACGGTTTCCGGGGCAATCTCCGCGTTTCTCATCACTTCACCCTGTTTGTCATAGGCTACTAGCTTCACGGATTTCCCTTTGAGAGAATCATTCAGTCCGGTTATATCAACTACCCCTTGTACCTTCTGCAGATCATCGATCTCGCTCTCCGGCAGGGTTACCTTCACCATTTCCAATGCCGAGATCGGAGTTCCGACTTCAAAGCCTTTCTCCGGAACACCCTTGGTGATGATTGAAACAGGTATTTCCTTCGTTCGTTTCTCCTCAATCGTGACTTTTACGTAAGCCGGATCTATGGAGACAGCCTGCACACCCGGGGGCAATTCTGTCGTCAATGGCAAGGTAAATGTACCTGGCCCGACATCCTTTAAGTTCAATTTTACTTTGTAGTTCGAAAAGTTAGTTGTAAGATCGGTTTTTCTCCCCTTGACTTCCAATCTTACTTTGTCCGGATTCAAATCATATAGAACATATCTATCGGTATCAAAGCCCGTCACCTGAATATTTACATTATTGATCACCTTGGGCTTCAAATCCGGTGTAGTCGTGACGATTGTCGTTCCACTATCGATATGCACCATAGCCCACAGAATAACACTGAAGACCAGTGCAATGATCTTCACAATATTGTTATGACTCAACCATTTATCCATTCTTCTTGCCAGCCTCCTTCGTACGCCAGAAGGACTTACGCTTGTCATTCGGGCTAGAGTCCGGGCCAAGCTCTTCATACAATTTGGAGATCAGAGATTCTTCCTTAATATCCCTCACTACCTGTCCATCGATAGCCAGCGAGATTTGACCCGTCTCCTCCGAGACGACGATCGATACTGCGTCACCTACCTCACTAATACCAATCGCAGCACGGTGGCGCGTCCCCAGCTCCTTGCTGATAAACGGGTTCTCGGATAACGGCAAATAACAGGCCGCGGCTGTAATCTTATGCCCTTGAATAATAACCGCACCATCATGGAGCGGCGTATTCGGAATGAAGATGTTGATCAACAATTGTGAGGTGATGACCGATTGAATCGGAATGCCCGACTCTGTGTACTCGTTAATGCCTGTATTCCGTTCAAAGACAATTAATGCCCCTATTTTTCTACGTGATAAATAATTCAGCGCTTTAATAATCTCGCTAAGCTCACGGGCGAACTCTTCCTCATCTGCAATCCCCCGATTGAACAACTTTCCTCGTCCAAGCTGCTCCAGGGCTCGTCTAAGCTCAGGTTGGAAGATAATGAAGATCGCCACAACGCCAAACGTGAACATCTGGTTCATCAGCCATTTGAGCGTGTATAGGTCGAACCAAGTACTAACCGCCCAGATCAGAACTAGGACAAGCAGACCCTTCAGCAATTGGATCGCCCTTGTTCCCCGCACGAGCAAAATCAAATGATAAATGATATAAGTAACGATCAGAATATCAACGATATCCTTGATCCAGTCCTGCCAACCCATATTCGCAAAATAATCCATGGTGTAACCCCCGGTTTTTCTTCTAATTCAGGCCATGTGACTGACTAGAAGACGCTTATGTATATCTTATAAGTCTGCTCAGATATACAGCAATGTATTAATCAACCTTAATTGTATCTGTAAATTTATTTATTTCTCTAAACTCTAGGTTATAACGTTCCTGAGCCAGATGCAAGTTTGAAGAACATAGGTTCATCTGCAATATTAGGCATTTTTCTTTAATCGATAAAAATAAAAGACGCCTTCTTCTAGAAGAGGGCGCCAAGACCGTTATTTGTTACTTCCTGCTTACCTATAGGCGACATCTGAAAAAGTGTTGCTGATTCGGTACCATAACCAGTCCAGAGCCTGATCGATACTCTTGACCTTGCCTGAAATATGCGCGGTCGAAGCCTGATAATAAGAGCCATCGACTACAGTCACATTCCCTTCAACATTTCCCAGAATTTCAGCTTTACCGTTCTCTACGGTAAGATTCCCCGTGATAGTGGCACCCTCAGGTACAGTAACGACATTTCCGTTAATCACTACCTGATCCAGATTACCTACCTTGACAATCAGCTGATCGTCCGCCTTCATTAAAGACAAAGCACTGAACAGCATAACGACCAAGAAAATCGCTGCCGCTGTCAAGGCCGGATGTCTCTTAATCACCTGAAGCCATGGCTGCTGCTTGCGTTGTCTTGGAATCTCATTCATGATTCGGCTTACCAACGCATCTGGAGCATCGATGCGATCAAGTCTTAATGTCGCGAACAACGTCATTTCCGTCTGCTCCAATTGCTGGAACAGAGCACTGCATGCAGGACAAGAATTCAGATGTCCCTTAAGCTCCACGGCCTGCTCATGCGTAAGATCTCCGTCGAAATAATCATGCATTAAAGTGGAGGCATGTTTGCAATCCATATCAGCCATTCCTTTCAATATCAATACTATGGAAAAACCATACGCAGTATGGAAGTAGTCGTCCTAACATACATTACGTTACGGAGCGAATAACGTTTCAAAAAACAAAATGAAATATTATAATCCATTTTTAAAAGACGGCTTTATGTTCCAGCTTCTTACGCAAAAACTCACGCCCGCGATGCACCCTGGTCTTGACCGTGGTTACCGGCATGTCCAAAACATCCCCAATTTCTTGAAGCGATAATTCCTGCAAATATCTTAGCACAATAACGGACTTGTACTTGGCAGGCAGGCCTTCAATCGCCTGATGAATCATCGCTTGCGTCTCGGATAAGAGGTATTCCGATTCCGGTGTCCGCTCATCGCCAGGAATCAGCGCATAACCATCCACACCTTCTTGATCATTCATACCTGCATCAAGATAGTAATTAGGCTTGCGCTTACGCAGACGGTCTATACACAGATTTGTCGCAATGCGGTAAATCCAAGTCGAGAACTTCTGCTTCTCATCGTATCGGTTGAAATTTTTGTACACACGCAGAAACGTCTCCTGTACAATATCTTCAGCCTCATGCCGATTAGACAACATCCGATATGCTAAATGAAATATTTTATCTTTGTATAAATCAACGAGTTCTGCAAATGCGCCCTGGTCGCCTTTACGCGCCAGCTTGACCAACCTCGTATCAAAATGATCAACCACAATAATTTCCTCCAGATCCATGGACGGGCTCCATCACAGCCTTATGCCTGTCCGGCTTTCTCCCCGATCTAGCAATCCAGGGAAAATCCCGTTCATCGCCGGTACTTCATTCAAATGTTAATTCAAGTGCTTGCAAAAAGCAATAGAATTAGCTCGATTCCAGGGACTTTATATATAGGAAAAGTCTCTATTACGTTCATCGGGGTATTACGATCTTGCCTATAAAAGAAACAGCCGGACTCCCCCATCGTATTAGGAGGAATCCGGCTTGAATTAGTCACATTAAACCTAATATCAGCCTGTATTACGAAGGCCAGCTGCGATTCCGTTAATCGTAAGCAGTACTTCACGAAGCAGTAATGCGTCATCCCGATTTTGCTCACGAGCAGCACGCAGTTCAGTTAATAATTGGACCTGCAAATAACTTAGCGGATCTACGTAAGGGTTCCGCTGGCGGATCGATTCCTGAAGCGCTGGCGCATCATCAAGAATTTCAGGCAACCCGGTAATTTTCAGAACCATTTCCTTGGTCAGATTGAATTCCTGCTCGATCTTGCCAAAGATGCGATCCCTCACTTCCTGATCACCGCACATTCCGCTATATTCTTTGGCAATAACCAGATCCGCTTTAATAATAGCAAGCTGCAGCGTATCGATCAAAGAGCGGAAGAAGGTCGAGTTGTGATACATATCCTGCAAAACTTGCAGCTTCTTCTCATCGTCTTGATAGAAGTTGTACAGACTTGTTCCCGCAGCGTACCATGCCGGGAAGAGATAGCGGCTCTGAGTCCAGGCAAATACCCATGGAATAGCGCGCAGATCCTCAAAGCGGTCACTATTCTTGCGCTTCGACGGTCTAGAACCGATATTCAGCTCACCCACCTCGCTAAGCGGCGTTGACTCTTTGAAAAATTTCAGGAAATCCGGATCGTGGAATACGAGATCCTGATATTTTGTTAAGGATGTCTCCGAGATGCCGGCAATGATCTCATCCCATTCCTCTTCTTGCTGATTATTCTCATCATACAGCTTCGAATTTATGGCTGCTTTGATTAATGCCGAAGTGGCTTGCTCCAGACTGCGATAAGCAACCCCTTTGAGAGAATAACGGGAGGAGATTACCTCTCCTTGCTCCGTAATCTTGATGCCTCCACCAATCGTCTCAGGCGGCTGTACCAAAATGCTGCGGTTAAGCGGCATTCCACCGCGCCCAAGCGCTCCGCCACGTCCATGGAAGAACTTCAGCTTCACGCCATATTTCTTACCCGTTGCGGTAATTTGCTTCAAGGCTACACGCAGTTCCCAGTTCGCTGTAACTACGCCGCCATCCTTATTGCTATCCGAGTAACCTAGCATGATCTCTTGAAGATCATTCATTGCCGCCACAGACTGGCGATAGATCGGCATCTCAAACAGACGGCTCATAATAGCCGGGGCTGCATGCAAGTCATCAATCGTCTCAAATAGTGGAACCGATTGAAGTGTGCTTACGACAGTGCCATCCTGATCTTTGTAGAACAGACCCACTTCTTTGGCAAAGACCATTACTTCCAGAATATCGCTGCCTGCTTCCGTCATACTGATCAGATAGCTGGTGATACACTGGGTTCCAAATTCCTTCTGAGCTCTGAAGATCGTACGGTATACATCAAGACACTCTGTTGTGCTCTGGCTATATTCCTGATACGGAGAAGTCAGCGGCCGAGGATCATTCAACAGCTGCTCAAGCAGCACCAGCTTCTCCTCTTCCTTCAGCTCTGCGTAGTTGCTTGTAATGTTCATCTTGGCCAGAATTTCGGTCATAGCCTTCTCATGCTCCTGGCTGTGCTGACGAATGTCCAGCGTCGCTGTATGGAAGCCGAATAGCTCTACTTGCCGAATCATTTGGCTAAGATGCGTATGGGCTACATAGTCCGCATAGTGATGACGCAGACTGCGATCAATTATTTTCAGATCAGCGATAAGCTCCCGAGCATTCTCATAACGTTCCGAGGTCCCATTTTTGGATTCATCCAGAACATTATGAAGCTTCTCTGTCATATAGGATAATTTAATGCGGTACGGTTCCTTCTCATTATGCCATTCTGGCGTCTTTTGAAGGGTAACCTGGAGTCGATCCTTCTGAATCGAAGCCATTAATTCATCCGTCACGTCTACAATCGACGTACTAAAGCTTAGATGCTTGAACATCCCGGCTAGGGCAAGCTGATACTCCCTAACAGCCATCTTGCGCTGCATTTTCAGAGTCTGCCAGGTCACTTCAGCAGTTACTGAAGGATTCCCGTCCCGGTCTCCACCGATCCAAGAACCAAAGCGCAAATATTTCGGCACATGCCAGTGATGCTCCGGATAGTATTTGCTCAAGCAGCGTTCCAATTCCTGATATACATCGGGAAGCACATGGAACAACGTCTCATGGAAATAATACATTCCATTTCTGACCTCATCGATTACCGTTGGTTTGCGGTCTCTCAATTCGTCAGTTTGCCAGAGCGTAATGACTTCATTCAGAAGCTTCTCTCTCAATTGTTCCCTTTCACGGAATGTAAGCGTAGGATTGTCAAGCTGCATTACATCATCAGCAATCCGCTTATGGATATCCAGGATAGCACGACGCTTAGCCTCAGTAGGATGCGCAGTCATGACGAGCTCCAGAGACATCCCCTCCAGGATCTCCTGCGCTTCATAATAGGTGAATCCATGCTCCTTCAGCTCTTGAACGGAAGCCTCTATGGATCCAGGCTGCACCGCTTCACCAGCTGAACGTTCGTAATCCCGTTTGCGGCGAATCCGATGATTCTGCTCAGCGATGTTGACCAACTGAAAGTAAATAGCAAATGCACGGATTACTTGGTGACGAATCTCGGGTTCAAGAGAGCTTATTAATTGTTTAAACTCTTCATGTAGATCCGGTATGAAAACCGCCCGCAAGGACTTACTCGTCTCTCTGATTTTCTCGACAATATCCAGAAGCTCATTGCCGCCTTGATGTACAAGGACTTCTCCCAGAATATTTCCGAGGAATCGGATGTCGCGCCTTAGTAGATTGTTCGAATTGCTCTTGCCGGCGGTAACCGCTATTTCAGTCATATTTCTCCCCCATTTCATCCCTATTCCGTCTTTCTAAAGCCTTCCTAATATAATACAATAAACTTCTCTGAAAATCTTCACTTTATTTGTAAAGAATTCAACATCCGACACGGTTAAATAAGGTAAATCAGCACAAGCAAACGCTCGCATCGCTCCGATAATACTGTAAAGCGGTAAAATCGGAAGGTATAGAAGTGCCTTCTCAAGGAAGCTAAGAACCATAAGTTGAACGCTTTAAAAATTTGAAGATTAGGCCTAAGCCCTCCATCCAAGACTGTTCTAAGAAAGAGCAGCCGCGATTCAAGGACATGCTCCATGCGATATAGAATATAAATTCTACATCTATAACAAAAAACATCATCGCGCTGATGATGTTGCTGCTATGTATGGAGCGGGTGATGGGAATCGAACCCACGCTACCAGCTTGGAAGGCTGGAGTTCTACCATTGAACTACACCCGCAAAATGATGGTCGGGATGACACGATTCGAACATGCGACCCCCTGGTCCCAAACCAGGTGCTCTACCAAGCTGAGCTACATCCCGTTAAACATGATGTTATTGAATTGAAATGGCGCGCCCTAAGAGATTCGAACTCCTGACCTTTTGATTCGTAGTCAAACGCTCTATCCAGCTGAGCTAAGGGCGCAAATGGAGCGGACGACGGGAATCGAACCCGCGACCCTCGCCTTGGCAAGGCGATGCTCTACCGCTGAGCCACGTCCGCAAAGCATGGTGCGCGTGGAGGGACTTGAACCCCCACGTCAAAGACGCTAGATCCTAAGTCTAGTGCGTCTGCCAATTCCGCCACACGCGCACATACACAATGTATTCTTCAAGAGAATACTGGTGAGCCATGAAGGACTCGAACCTTCGACACCCTGATTAAAAGTCAGGTGCTCTACCAACTGAGCTAATGGCTCATAAAATGGCTGGGGATATAGGATTCGAACCTATGAGTGACGGAGTCAAAGTCCGTTGCCTTACCGCTTGGCTAATCCCCAATAAAGACTCATATGGTGGAGGCTAACGGGATCGAACCGCTGACCCTCTGCTTGTAAGGCAGATGCTCTCCCAGCTGAGCTAAGCCTCCATATGTAACAATCCTTTAAAGAAAATGGTGACCCGTAGGGGATTCGAACCCCTGTTACCTCCGTGAAAGGGAGGTGTCTTAACCCCTTGACCAACGGGCCTTACTCGTGGAGCTCTCAACCGGGATCGAACCGGTGACCTCATCCTTACCATGGATGCACTCTACCTACTGAGCTATGAGAGCTAATGGCTCCCCGAACAGGACTCGAACCTGTGACAACTCGATTAACAGTCGAGTGCTCTACCAACTGAGCTATCAGGGAACATTGCTTGGCGGCTTCCTACTCTCCCAGGACCCTTCGGTCCAAGTACCATCGGCGCTAGAGGGCTTAACGGTCGTGTTCGGGATGGGTACGTGTGGAACCCCTCCGCCATCGCCACCAAACGTTCAAGGTTAATCCTTGAAAACTGGATACGAAACTCATTTTGCATATTTAGATGTTTTTGGATAAGCCCTCGACCGATTAGTACCTGTCAGCTCCATACATTGCTGCACTTCCACCTCAGGCCTATCAACCTCGTCGTCTTCAAGGGGTCTTACTCATTGGGAAATCTCATCTTGAGGGGGGCTTCACGCTTAGATGCTTTCAGCGCTTATCCCTTCCGCACTTAGCTACCCAGCTATGCTCCTGGCGGAACAACTGGTACACCAGCGGTGCGTCCATCCCGGTCCTCTCGTACTAAGGACAGCTCCTCTCAAATTTCCTACGCCCACGACAGATAGGGACCGAACTGTCTCACGACGTTCTGAACCCAGCTCGCGTACCGCTTTAATGGGCGAACAGCCCAACCCTTGGGACCTACTTCAGCCCCAGGATGCGATGAGCCGACATCGAGGTGCCAAACCTCCCCGTCGATGTGGACTCTTGGGGGAGATAAGCCTGTTATCCCCAGGGTAGCTTTTATCCGTTGAGCGATGGCCCTTCCATGCGGTACCACCGGATCACTAAGCCCGACTTTCGTCCCTGCTCGACTTGTCAGTCTCGCAGTCAAGCTCCCTTTTGCCTTTGCACTCTTCGAATGATTTCCAACCATTCTGAGGGAACCTTGGGGCGCCTCCGTTACTCTTTAGGAGGCGACCGCCCCAGTCAAACTGCCCGCCTGACACTGTCCCCGTACCGGATCACGGTACCAGGTTAGAACTCCGACACGATCAGGGTGGTATCCCAACGGCGCCTCCACCGAAGCTGGCGCTCCGGCTTCCTAGGCTCCCACCTATCCTGTACAAATCGTATCAAAGTCCAATATCAAGCTGCAGTAAAGCTCCATGGGGTCTTTCCGTCTTGTCGCGGGTAACCTGCATCTTCACAGGTATTAAAATTTCACCGGATCTCTCGTTGAGACAGCGCCCAAGTCGTTACGCCATTCGTGCGGGTCAGAATTTACCTGACAAGGAATTTCGCTACCTTAGGACCGTTATAGTTACGGCCGCCGTTTACTGGGGCTTCGGTTCATAGCTTCGGGTTACCCCTAACCACTCCCCTTAACCTTCCAGCACCGGGCAGGCGTCAGCCCGTATACTTCGCCTTGCGGCTTCGCACAGACCTGTGTTTTTGCTAAACAGTCGCTTGGGCCTTTTCACTGCGGCCCCCTCGTGCTATTCACACTACCGGGGCACCCCTTCTCCCGAAGTTACGGAGTCATTTTGCCGAGTTCCTTAACGAGAGTTCTTCCGCGCGCCTTAGAATTCTCTTCTCGCCTACCTGTGTCGGTTTGCGGTACGGGCACCTTCTCCTGGCTAGAGGCTTTTCTTGGCAGTGTGAGATCATGACCTTCGGTACTGTAAATTTTCCCTCCCCATCACAGCCCAGCCTTTTCGATGTGCGGATTTGCCTACACATCAGCCTCACTGCTTGGACGAGCATCCATCAGCTCGCGTCACTACCCTCCTGCGTCACCCCATCACTCATAACGGATTACGGTGGTACAGGAATTTCAACCTGTTG
>NZ_LN831277.1:0-37030 GCF_900069005.2 Paenibacillus sp. GM2
GACTTCACCCCAATCATCTACCCCACCTTCGGCGGCTGGCTCCTTGCGGTTACCTCACCGACTTCGGGTGTTGTAAACTCTCGTGGTGTGACGGGCGGTGTGTACAAGACCCGGGAACGTATTCACCGCGGCGTGCTGATCCGCGATTACTAGCAATTCCGACTTCATGCAGGCGAGTTGCAGCCTGCAATCCGAACTGAGACTGGCTTTTTAGGATTCGCTCCATCTCGCGACTTCGCTTCCCGTTGTACCAGCCATTGTAGTACGTGTGTAGCCCAGGTCATAAGGGGCATGATGATTTGACGTCATCCCCGCCTTCCTCCGGTTTGTCACCGGCAGTCATTCTAGAGTGCCCACCTTTACGTGCTGGCAACTAAAATCAAGGGTTGCGCTCGTTGCGGGACTTAACCCAACATCTCACGACACGAGCTGACGACAACCATGCACCACCTGTCTCCTCTGTCCCGAAGGAAAGGCACATCTCTGTACCGGTCAGAGGGATGTCAAGACCTGGTAAGGTTCTTCGCGTTGCTTCGAATTAAACCACATACTCCACTGCTTGTGCGGGTCCCCGTCAATTCCTTTGAGTTTCAGTCTTGCGACCGTACTCCCCAGGCGGAATGCTTAATGTGTTAACTTCGGCACCAAGGGTATCGAAACCCCTAACACCTAGCATTCATCGTTTACGGCGTGGACTACCAGGGTATCTAATCCTGTTTGCTCCCCACGCTTTCGCGCCTCAGCGTCAGTTACAGCCCAGAGAGTCGCCTTCGCCACTGGTGTTCCTCCACATCTCTACGCATTTCACCGCTACACGTGGAATTCCACTCTCCTCTTCTGCACTCAAGCTACCCAGTTTCCAATGCGACCTAAGGTTGAGCCTTAGGATTAAACATCAGACTTAAATAGCCGCCTGCGCGCGCTTTACGCCCAATAATTCCGGACAACGCTTGCCCCCTACGTATTACCGCGGCTGCTGGCACGTAGTTAGCCGGGGCTTTCTTCTCAGGTACCGTCACTCCGGTAGCAGTTACTCTACCGAACGTTCTTCCCTGGCAACAGAGCTTTACGATCCGAAAACCTTCATCACTCACGCGGCGTTGCTCCGTCAGACTTTCGTCCATTGCGGAAGATTCCCTACTGCTGCCTCCCGTAGGAGTCTGGGCCGTGTCTCAGTCCCAGTGTGGCCGTTCACCCTCTCAGGTCGGCTACGCATCGTCGCCTTGGTGAGCCGTTACCCCACCAACTAGCTAATGCGCCGCAGGTCCATCTGCAAGTGACAGATTGCTCCGTCTTTCATTACTTCCCCATGCGAGAAAATAAATTATCCGGTATTAGCTAACGTTTCCGCTAGTTATCCCAGTCTTACAGGCAGGTTACCTACGTGTTACTCACCCGTCCGCCGCTAACCCTCTGGAGAGCAAGCTCTCCATTAAGTCCGCTCGACTTGCATGTATTAGGCACGCCGCCAGCGTTCGTCCTGAGCCAGGATCAAACTCTCCAATAAAGTGTTACTCATTGAAAAGAGCGATTAGCTCATTTTGAATCTGACTTATTTCTTAGATTTCACTTGACGTGAAACCCGCTCACTCGTTGTTCAGTTTTCAAAGATCAACTTCGTTTTTAACGTCGCTGCGTTCTCAGCAGCAACTCTTATAATATATCATGTCCAGCTCATCAATGCAAGTATTATTTTTCTTTTCCTTTTTAGAAGCTGTCCAACAATGCTTCAATTTAATGACTGGACATTTAATATACCACCGTGCCACAGATAATGCAAGCACTTTTTCAACTTATTCTGATTAACAAAAAAAGGCCGTCTCCAATCGTAAATAACTACGATATGAAGACAGCCCTTATCCTTTATTTAACGCATATGAGGGAACAACAATACATCACGAATTGAAGGCGAGTTCGTCAACAGCATAACGAGACGGTCCATTCCAATTCCCAGCCCCCCTGTTGGCGGCATTCCGTATTCGAGAGAACGAATGAAATCCTCATCCATCTCATGCGCTTCATCATTTCCATGTTCGCGTTCGAGCATTTGCGCTTCAAACCGTTGACGCTGATCAATCGGATCATTAAGCTCGGAGAACGCATTAGCATGCTCACGTGCCACGATGAACAATTCGAAGCGATCTGTAAAGCGAGGATCTTCTTCATTCTTTTTAGCCAAAGGAGAAATCTCTACCGGATGACCATATACAAATGTAGGCTGAATCAACGTCTCTTCTACAAATTGCTCGAAGAATGCGTTCAAAATATGACCATAGGTCATATGCGGCTCAACTGGAACTTTATGATCCTTAGCCAATTGGTGTGCCCCTTCCTTCGTCATCTGGATGCCAAAATCTACACCAGTTACTTCCTTAACCGCATCAACCATCGATACACGGCGCCACTCCGGAGTCAAATCTACTTCTTGGCCTTGATAATTGATTACCGTCGTACCCAATACTTCTTGAGCGATATGAGCAATCATATTCTCAGTCAAAGACATGATATCTTTATAGTCAGCATAAGCTTCATATAATTCCATCATAGTAAATTCCGGGTTATGGCGCGTCGAAATTCCTTCATTGCGGTATACCCGACCGATTTCATAGACCTTCTCCATACCGCCAACAATAAGACGCTTCAAATGGAGCTCAAGAGCAATCCGCATATAGAGCTGCATGTCCAGTGCATTATGGTAGGTAATGAACGGACGAGCTGCCGCACCACCTGCAATACTGTGAAGTGTTGGCGTCTCAACCTCCAGATAACCGATGGAATCGAGATAACGACGCATGGATTGAATAATCCGGGAACGGTTAATAAACGTCTGCTGTACCTCTGGATTCACAATCAAGTCGACATAACGCTGACGGTAACGCAGTTCAACGTCCTTCAGACCATGATATTTATCAGGCAAAGGGTAGAGAGACTTGGACAGCACCACCAGGTCCTCTACATGAACTGTAGTCTCGCCGGTCTTCGTCTTAAACACCACGCCGGTTACACCGATAATATCGCCCAGATCAAGCAGCTTGAACGCTGCATACTTATCCTCCGGAATACTATCCTTGCGAACATAAATCTGAATTTTGCCGGATAAGTCCTGGATATGCGCAAAACTTGCCTTGCCCATACCGCGCTTAGCCATAATACGGCCAGCGATAGATACCTTAACTTGCTGCTCATCCAGCTCTTCCTTCGTCATTCCATCATACTTGCTCAGAATATTCCCCGCCATATTGTCGCGCACATATTTGTGGCCAAAAGGGTCGATCCCAAGCTCGCGCAGCTCGTCCAATTTATCGCGGCGAACCTTCAATAACTCACTAATCTCGATGACTTCTTCATTTTGCATTTCTTCGTTATGCGTTTCTTCGCTCATGCTTCGCTCCACTCCTTACAAACTATATAATAGGATTGTTTACACCATCAATCACAAACCGACCCACTTAAAACAGTGAAAGAAGCCTCCGCTGGGGAAGCTTCTTGAATCGCTAAATCAGCTTTATTTCTTGATATCAACAATTTTATATTGAATAACGCCTGCCGGTACGTTCACATCGACTACAGCGCCCTTCTTTTGGCCCAGAATTGCCTTGCCTACCGGGCTCTCATTCGAAATCTTGTTCTGCAGCGGATCGGATTCAGCTGTACCTACGATCGCATATTCCATCGTATCACCGTACTCCAGGTCTTCTACAATAACCGTCGAACCGATGCTTACTGTATCTGTATCGATCTCGTCGTTGTTAATAATACGCGCGTTGCGAAGCATCTTCTCCAGCGTAATGATACGTCCTTCAATAAATGCCTGCTCATTCTTCGCATCTTCATACTCCGAGTTCTCGCTAATATCGCCGTAGCCGATCGCGGTTTTAATCCGTTCAGCAACTTCACGGCGTCTAACCGACTTCAGATTCTCAAGTTCTTCTTCCAGTCTTTTTAGACCGTCCTGTGTAAGAATAACCTCTTTATCGCTCATCTCAACCGATTCTCCTGTCATGGAAATAATTTTCGCACTCGTGTAAAGCGATCTTGAACTCCTCAAATATATAAGCGGTCGATATATCCTGCAAATAGGAGCAGCCAATCCCCCCCACGTATGGCGAAGGCCCTGGTTTCCGCCTGGCCAGAGGCGGCAAAAAATAACGCATCATTGAGATTATCATATGCAATCTCTTGGAGGTCAGACCACTCCATGTTGTGGAAGTTATCTCCTGAGGCGAATTTATACTGTGAAATTATAGGGGAACGATTCTGAAATGTCAATGACAGCTAAATTTCCAAATGTAAACGTTTCAAAAAGTTCACTTTTTCCACGGTTTGATTTAGCTGGTTATTCTTGTAACTACGCCGACGCCTCAGTCGCTTCCGGCTCTGTGGAAAGGCTGGCAACAAAGTCTTCAAGAATGCGCACCATTTCATTTCGTCTCGTCTCTTCCATAATGGAGTCCTTAATCCGAGCGGCCCCTTTTAATCCCTTCAAGTACCATGCCAAGTGCTTGCGCATCTCGCGAACTGCGACACTCTCGCCTTTCAGCACAGCCAGACGGTCCATATGCAAAATCGCAATTCGAATCTTCTCTTCAGCACCGGGCTCCGGGAGCAGCTCCCCCGATCTCAGATACTCTATGGTACGATACAGCATCCACGGATTCCCTAGCGCCGCCCTTCCGATCATAACACCGTCACAGCCTGTCTCTGCCAGCATCCGCTTGGCATCCTCAGGAGTATGAACATCACCGTTGCCGATAACCGGGATCGATACTGTATCCTTGACCTGCTTGATATAACTCCATTCGGCTGTGCCTGTATAGAGCTGCTCCCGAGTCCGTCCATGGACACTGACAGCCTTAGCTCCAGCCTGTTCCACAGCCTTAGCATTATCAACGACATAAATATGCTCCGAATCCCAGCCTATACGCATTTTCACCGTAACCGGCTTACTTACGGCATCAACGACAGCGGATACCATCTCGAATATTTTATTTGGATCAAGCAGCCATCTTGCACCGGCGTCACATTTTGTAACTTTAGGCACCGGGCATCCCATATTAATATCAATAATATCCGCATTCGTCTGCTGATCGACAACCTTCGCCGCCTCAACAAGAGACTCGCGGTCACCTCCGAAAATTTGCAGGCTCAACGGCTTCTCCCGTTCATCCACAAATAGCATTTCCTGCGTGCGTTTGTTGCCATGAAGAATAGCTTTATCGCTGACCATCTCTGCACAGACCAGCCCTGTACCAAATTCCTTGGCGATCAGCCGGAAGGCAGGGTTGCATACCCCAGCCATCGGGGCGAGCACGACTTGGTTTTTCATTTTAATATCGCCAATCTTCAGCATGATGGTCCCTCCTATATATAATCGGATTTATTTTATTCCAACTTCAGTTCTTGCAGGGAAATTCCCAGACAATCTGAAATTTTAATTAAAATTTGATCTTCTACATGTCGATTCCCGCGTTCTATGGCACCGAGAACCGCTAATGAAATCCCTGACCGCCCCGCCAGTTCTTGCTGGGTAAAGCCTTTCAGCTTCCGGAACGCACGGATGCGCTGACCCAATTGCATGCTTTCCAAAATCGGACGCCCCCCTTATCATCCATCTGTTCAAGAACATCGTGAACACGACGATATAGTCCAGACGCTTCCCCTGTCGGAACAATATCAGCTAGAGGAACGAGTACAAATACCCGTTCAAACATCCGGGGATGCGGGAGAATTAAATGGGCAGTAGACAACTGATGCCCTTCCACCCATAACAAGTCGAGATCAACCGTCCGGGGGCCCCATCTAATAATGCGTTCCCTGCCCAGCACCTGCTCCGTCTGCAGCATAACATCAAGCAGCGCTTCCGGGGCCAGCGTTGTTTGCAGGGCAATGGCCATATTTACAAAATCGGGCTGATCCGCGTATCCAACCGGGTCGGTCTCATACATATTCGAGCAACGAAGTACCGTAATCCTGGGGTGTTCATCTAATAAATTGATCGCTTCCTTCAAAGTTGCCTCACGGTCGCCCAGATTGGCTCCCAGTGCAATATAAGCCTCAGAAGCTTCAGTCAAAGTCTGTATAGTCATGCATGCTTCTCACTTTCTTGAACGGTATAGTTCCACCGTAACGCCATTAAAATGAACATCAAAAGGCGGATGCGGTTTGGTTAAACGAACCGTTAACGCATCTACCATAGTATAAGTGTCCAAAACCGAGGATGCAATATGCTCAGCCAGAGCTTCAATCAGCTTAAAGCTCTTATGCTGGACGATTCCTTGAACCAGCTCATGGACTTCGGCATAATTTACCGTTGCAGTCAGATCGTCACTGCTTCCGGCAGCACTCAAATCCATCTCCAATTCCAAATCTACGATGAAGCGCTGGCCCAACTTGCGCTCCTCAGCAAAAACGCCGTGATACCCGTAATATTCCATGCCGCGCAAAATCATTTTATCCATAATTTATTTATTTCCGCCTTTCCATATATCTTACTTCCATATCAAAATGGAGTGATCGTCGTATTAAGTGTTAAATATACACAATAGCATCGCACATTTGTACCGTCTGCTTAATCTCTTTTACATCATGCACCCGCACGATCTGACAACCTTGGGCAATACCAAGCGCCACCGTAGCCGCCGTGCCCAACACAAGCTCATCTACCGGCAGATCGAGCGTGGTTCGAATAAACCTCTTGCGCGACGTCCCCAGCAGCATCGGGAAGCCAAGCTCAACCAGCTTGTCCAGCGATTGCATCACTTTCAGGTTCTCCTCATAGTCCTTAGCAAATCCAATTCCCGGATCGAGGATAACATTATCGTCCCGTACCCCGGCATCCCTGGCAATCTTAATGCTCTCAAGCAGATCATCCGCCACATCCTGCATCAGAGCATTATAATTGCGGTCATGCCGATTATGCATGATGATCGCCGGACAATCAAATCGAGCTGCTACCTCAGCCATTTCCGGATCTGCCTTGAAGCCCCACACATCATTTATTATATGAGCTCCCACCTGAAGCGACTCTCGAGCAACGATCGCCTTATAGGTGTCCACTGACAAAGGAACCTGCGGCATCACACGATGAAGCGCCTCTACGATAGGGACAACCCGCTCCAGTTCTTCCTCTGCTCCTACGGGGTTATGCCCGGGTCGTGTGGACTCTCCACCAATGTCGATAATATCCGCTCCGGCAGCTATCATCTCCTCGGCATGGCGAATCGCCTCATCCCTCCGATTATAACGTCCCCCATCCGAGAAGGAATCCGGGGTCACATTAAGGATACCCATAACTAACGTACGGTTGCCTAACTCCAGCACCGTATCACCACAACGGTAACTACGCTTATATCGTTTTGGTTGCATTTACACTCCCGCCTTTTGTCTATATTGCTCTACAAGCTGTCTTGTAATAGACCCCATCCGGCCATTTCCGACTATATAACGACCTCCTTCAGGCTCTAAAAGGCCTGTTACGGACACCGCTTCCTGGATGGAATTCGTCACAAAGATCTCGTCCGCTTGCTTCAAGCGATCCCACTTGTAATATCCTTCTTCAAACGGCAGTCCCAATTGGTTAGCCAGTTGCAGAATAAACGCACGAGTAATCCCTGGGAGAATACCAGTGCCTATATCCGGCGTATATAGCTTGCCATTTTGCACAAAGAAAAGATTGCTTACGATACCCTCGGCCAAATAACCGTCCGCAGTCAGCTGCATCCCTTCGTAATTCCCCGCCCTTAAATGCGTGTATTCTCTTAATTCACGCTTCGCCAGCATATTATTCATATAATGAAGCGATTTGAGCCGAATCTCGCCCTCCGGCGTATTCCTAAGCGTGTTCAGCCGATATAGCGACTTGCCCTCCATATACAGCTGCGGATCTACTGGCCCTAGTGGCTTAACATAAATAATGACCGCAGGATCTCCATAATCTTCTGAGGGAAGTCCTAGCGGACCTTCTCCCGCCGACACTGTGAGACGAATATAACCTTCCTGAAGATTATTGAGACGAAGCAGTTCTCCAATCTCCTGGACAACTTGATCTAACTGCAGCGGGTAGCGAATCCCCAAGCTCCGGCAGCCTTGCTCAAGCCGCTCCAGATGCTTCTCTATTAAAAAGGGACGTCCATTATAGGTCCGAAAAGTCTCAAACAGGCCCATCCCGTACATAAAGCCGTGATCCATTACGGACAGCACGGCTTCAGCGGCTGGGGTAGGAACTCCATTCACCCCGATATATTTCATAAGAATGCTTCTGCCTTCCGGCTTAAGAAATTGCGGAGAATTTGATGGCCGTGATCGGTGATGATCGACTCCGGATGGAATTGCACGCCTTCAACGGCGTATTCTTTATGACGCAAGCCCATGATCTCTCCCTCTACAGTCTCCGCGGTGATCTCCAGGCAATCCGGCAGACTCTCCCGTTCAACGATCAGCGAGTGGTAACGCGTCGCCGTAAACGGCGATGGCAGTCCTGTAAATACCGATTCACCCCGATGGTGTATGGGCGATGTCTTCCCATGCATTAGGCGCTCCGCGCGAATCACGTTCCCGCCGAAGGCCTGACCGATCGCCTGATGACCGAGACAGACGCCAAAGATCGGAATGACTCCTTGGAACCGTTCAATGACTTCCAGTGTAATTCCAGCCTCGTTCGGTGTACAAGGACCCGGTGAGAGCAGAATGTGATCTGGCTTAAGCTCAGCGATCCCGTTCAGATCAATCTCATCATTACGCTTAACAACCACTTCTTCCCCAAGCTCTCCCAAATACTGCACCAGATTGTACGTAAATGAATCATAATTATCAATGACCAGTATCATTTTTCTTCATCCCCCTTCTTGTCGCCTTGGCATCCATCTTGATGGCTTTTTCCCAACGCCATGGCTATTGCCTTGGCCTTATTATGACATTCCCGATACTCGCGGTACGGTGAAGAATCAATGACGATCCCCGCTCCCGTCTGAATATATCCGAATCCGTCCTTTACGACCAGCGTACGTATAATAATATTTAATTCCATATTGCCGTTATAGTCAATCCACCCCATCGCCCCGGTATAAGGCCCGCGGGTGACAGGTTCCAGCTCCTCGATAATCTCCATCGTCCTGATCTTGGGCGCTCCTGTAATCGTCCCCCCGGGGAAGACGGCCGCAATCGCATCCATCGCTGTCTTGTCCGCCGGAAGCCGTCCCTCAACCTCAGATACCAAATGCATGACATGCGAATAACGTTCGATCGTGAACAGCTCGCTTACTTTGACGGAGCCAAACTCAGCTACCCGCCCGAGATCATTGCGCAGCAGATCAACCAGCATAATATGCTCCGCCTGCTCCTTCTCGTTCGTGCGCAGTTCCTGCTCCATCTTCCGATCCTCGGCCTCGGTTAGACCGCGCCGCCGCGTTCCTGCAATTGGACGGGTGCGCATGATTCCCTGATCCAGCTTGATCAGCAACTCAGGCGAGGCGGAGACAAGCTTAAAGTCAGGAAAGCTCATGAACCCCATATAAGGCGAAGGGTTGATCTCTCTTAAGTCTTCATAAATATGCTCGGGCGTGGCCGCCAGAGGAAATGCTTGTCTCATTGACAGGTTGACTTGAAATACATCGCCCGCAGCGATATATCTCCGTACTTGCTCCACCGCCTGCTCAAAGCCTTCTTGCGTGAAAGAGGCACTATGTGCTGTAGGCACCGGAATAGACTCTAATGTAGACGCTGAGCTCTGTCTAGTATTACCGTTCTTTGAGCTACTGAACCTTTGCCATTGTTCTATCATTTGAGCAGACGTTCTTTCAGCCAAGTCATATTTCTCCCGTAAACTAGCGCTGCTCTCTTCCCTGCCCGCTATCGGGCAATGAACAACCGCATAAATATCGCCACTCAACGCATCAATAACCCACAGCTCTTCAAATCTCATCCAGATATAATCATCAAGCTTGAGGTCATCCTCCGCCAATTGCGGCAGACGCTCCAAGGATCTTGCCACATCATACCCCAGAAATCCAACAGCTCCCCCACTGAAGAAGGGAAGTTCCGGGATGAATGGAGCTTTATAGGGAGCGAGCCACTTTCCTAACAGTTCAAGCGGCTTGCCCTCTAGCATTGCTACCTTAGACTGCTCCTGGCTTAAATCGTAAATGTGGGCCTTTTCCGCCTTGCCGCGAATTACAGACACCGGCGTCAAACCGAGAAAGGTGTAGCGTCCCCCTTTTCCACTCTCCAGCACACAGCAATAAGGATGAGCCTCCTCCCAAGCAGCGGACCAATGGGCAGGCAACGGGTTCTCAGCATGCATTTTCACTGCATACGGCAACATAGTCCAGCTCCCCTCTTGGACCAGACGAACCCAATCTTCAAATGTTAGCATAGTCTTCATTAGATGCTGTATCCCCCATCATCTTGTTTGTGCCTGTAAGTATACTAAGCTTTTCTCTTTTATTAAAGTATAAGTGCGGATATAAGTGTACGTTCAAGAAAGTTTGGTTTTCAGTACCCGAAAGGTTGGGTGAAGCCAGGGCTGAAAGAAGCGGACTCTTTGAACCCCAAAGGTATGCAAAAAACCCCGGGAGTTCGAACCGAACTACCCGGGGGATGGTGTATGATCTGACTCGCGCAGGTAAAACTCAAGAATGATAAGATTAAGCTTCGAAATTGTATAGCGGTGTGCTCAGATAACGCTCGCCATTACTTGGAATAACCGCTACTACGCGTTTGCCTTTGCCAAGCTCCTTAGCAACTTTAAGGGCAGCGAATACGGCTGCGCCGGAGGAAATACCGCCTAGAATTCCTTCTTCTCTAGCAACATGACGCGCTTGATCGAAGGCTTCGTCATTCTCAACATGGATAATTTCATCATAAATGTCACGGTTCAAAATCTCAGGAATGAAGTTTGCTCCAAGGCCTTGAATCTTATGTGGTCCCGGTTTGCCGCCCGACAAAATCGGAGATGCTGCAGGTTCTACCGCATAGATCTTCACGTCTGGGAAGTGCTTCTTAAGAACTTCACCCGCACCGCTAATCGTACCGCCTGTTCCGATCCCGGCTACGAAAGCATCCAATTTACCGTCAAGCGACTCAATAGCTTCTACGATCTCAGGACCCGTCGTCTCACGGTGAATTTTCACATTCGCTTGGTTTCTAAATTGATCCGCGAGGAAATAATCCGGATTGGCAGCCAGAATTTCTTCCGCCTTCTTAACAGCTCCGTTCATTCCTTCCGATCCTGGAGTCAGTACAAGCTCTGCTCCGTATGCACGCAGCAGATTGCGACGTTCAATACTCATCGTCTCAGGCATAATGATAACCGATTTGTAGCCTTTGGCAGCAGCAACGAGCGCAAGACCGATCCCCGTATTACCACTGGTCGCTTCAACAATCGTACCGCCCGGTTTCAATTTGCCAGCCTTCTCCGCTTCCTCAACGATGCTGATTGCGATCCGGTCCTTAACGCTGGAGCCTGGGTTTTGGTACTCCAGCTTGACATAGATTTCTGCACTATCCTCAGGAACAATCCGATTCAAGCGGACCAGAGGTGTACCACCGATTAACTCTGTTACATTATTTACGACCTTTGCCATATAAAGCCCTCCTTTGGATAAAAAGCATGAGGCAGATCATCGGAGCAGCGAGCCGTATAAGCAACAGGCTGCCCTTTGAACTTGAACTTTAACAATATAATCTTGATGTAAAAATGAAGCCGATTTGAGGAAATCATCCTATTCTTGGTCTTCATTTATTTCCGAGTAATTAAGTTGGTTTTACTATCTATTATCTTAACAACCTAAGGTAGGAGTTGTCAAGAAAGGACACAAAAAATACTTTGCCCTTTCGATTCATTTCTGATTCCAAGGGGCAAAGCATCCTATTCGTATTTATTAAAACGATCCAGCCGCTACTCCAGCCGTTATTTATTCTGCTGATCAAGCCGGGTGATTAATTCACTGATGTCTTCGCGACTGAACTTATACACTTCATTGCAGAATTCGCAGATAACCTCTTCTTCTTCATGGCCGGAATCACGGATCTCCTCCAGCTCTTTTCTGCCCAGGCTGATCAGAGTACGTTCAACACGCTCCCGCGAACAATGACAGGCAAATACAATGTCCATCTCGTCCAATATCTTCACATCAGGAATGATCCAGCGCAGCATCTCCTCCAGCTCCATCCCTTGATCAAGCAGCGAAGTCACCGGTGGAAATCTTCCGATGGATTGCTCGATGGCGCTAATCTCTTCATCGCTTAGACCTGGCATCAGCTGAATGATGAACCCGCCAGCCACAATGACGGAATGATCCTCCTTCACCAGAACACCCAAACCAACAGCGGACGGAGTCTGTTCCGATACCGCAAAATAGTAAGTGAAGTCTTCAGCGATCTCACCTGAAATAATTGGCGAGCTTCCGCTGTACGGCTCCTTCAATCCTAGATCCTTGGTGACATGAATATAACCGGTCGTCCCTACAGCAGCGGCCACATCCATCTTGCCTTTTCTTTTGCTCGTCGTCTGTACATGAGGATTCTTGACTGTACCACGAACCTCACCTTTGGCATTGGCGTCGGCAATGATCTGCCCGATCGGTCCATCACCCTTCACTTGCACCGTTAATTTCTCTTCGCCCTTCAACATAGCGCCCATCATAGCCGCAGCGGTAACCGTGCGGCCTAATGCTGCCGTTGTCGTCGGGAATGTATCATGCCTGCGGCGCAGCTCTTCAACAAGCCCGGTTGTGCGCACGGCAAAAGCGCGAACCTTGCCATCCAGCGCGATTCCGCGAATGAGACGGTCTTTTGTTGTATTTATAGAATTATCCACCCGAGTATCCTCCCTATGTCTATATAAATGGATGTTCAAAAAGGCCGGGTTACAGCACCCAGAAGGCATTAGTCTCAATTGGTTGTTCCGATCAAAGCAGACTTTTTGAACTACCTTTATGATGTAATTATTTATTGGTTGCGTTCGTAAATAATACGCAATCCCTCCAGAGTCAAGAGTGGATCTACTTCTTGAATGGATTTGGATTCGCTGGCAATCAGTTCGGCAAGGCCACCCGTAGCGATTACCTTGATATCTCCATCCATCTCACGGCCGATTCTGTCTACGATACCATCAACCTGTCCGGCATAACCGAAGATGATACCAGCCTGCATAGCGTGGACCGTGTTGCGGCCAATGACCTTCTTAGGCTTCTCCAGTTCAATCCGCGGCAATTTCGAGGCTCGTTGATACAGCGCCTCCGTCGAGATTCCAATCCCCGGAACAATGGCCCCGCCGAGATAGTTCCCTCCATCATCCACGCAGTCGAAGGTTGTTGCCGTACCAAAATCAACGACCACGAGCGGGCCGCCATACTTCTCTATCGCCGCAACAGCATTGACAATCCGGTCCGCACCAACCTCACGCGGATTCTCATATCTTAGATTCAGACCTGTTCTGATGCCCGGTCCGACAACCAGAGGTTTCCTCCGTAGATATTTCACACTAAGTTCCTCCAGCACATGCATCAGCGGAGGAACTACAGAAGAGATAATAACCCCTTCAATTTGCTTAATATCTATATTAGACATTTGGAACAAGTTATAAATCAGTACTCCATATTCATCTACCGTAGATTGACGATTCGTACCAATTCGGAAATGATGCAGCAGTTCCCGCTCTCTATAAATGCCCAGAACGATATTTGTATTGCCGACATCCACCACAAGGAACATCGATTTTACCTCACTTTCTTCTCGCCCAGATCCAAACTGATATCCAGGCTTTCAAACGAATAAGTCAACCGGCCTACCGAGATGACATCGACGCCGCTCTCGGCGATGTTATGAATCGTCTGCAGCGAGACATTCCCGGATGCCTCCACGGTGACGTGCGGAGCTTTAGACTTGATGAGAGCTACCGCTTCCTTCATTCGCTCTGGGGCCATATTATCGAGCATGATAATGTCCGCCCCGGCAGTCAGGGCCTCCTTCACCTGCTCGAGGCTCTCGGTCTCCACTTCAATCGTCATCGTATGAGGGATATTCGCCCGGGCTCGGCTAACCGCTTGGGTGATTCCGCCTGCGCCCTTGATATGATTATCCTTAATCATAACCGCATCGTACAATCCAAAACGATGGTTCGCTCCGCCACCCATCCGTACGGCATACTTCTCCAGCATACGGTGGCCTGGCGTCGTCTTGCGCGTATCGACAAGGCGCACAGGCAATCCCTCCAGCGCGTCAATGAACGACCGGGTACGTGTCGCTATGCCTGACAGGCGCTGTAGAAGATTCAGAGCAAGCCGCTCCCCTGTTAAAACGCTGTGCGTACTTCCCTCAACTTCTGCTAGAATGGTGCCTTTAGCTATAGCTTCCCCATCCTGGACGAATGGAGTAAATTTCAACGTGGGATCCACGACCTCGAACACCAATTGCACGACAGGCATGCCCGCCGCTACCCCCGCTTCCTTGGCATGAATAATCCCTTTGGATTCATGGCCAGCCGGTACGGTCACACTAGTAGTAACATCGCCTGAGCCCACATCTTCGCGCAGCCATATGCGAATTGACTCCACTAGTCCTTCATTATATCCATTAAACATCATCACTGATTTCCTCCAGCATCCCTTGTTCCCGGTGCCGCAAAATATGCCTCAGCCAACGCTCATCATTCCGCAACGGGAAATCCTCCCGATAATGGCCGCCACGGCTCTCTTCTCGGGCTAGCGCTGATTCTGTCAACAGCAAGGAACAAGTTAACATATTGGCAAACTCCATCTGCTCACTTGTGTGCAGTTTCGTCGTGAAAATAGGCTGCAGCTTGTGCAGCTCCTCTAATCCCTTGAGTAAACCACCCCGCGTCCGGCGTACACCGACCTGGCGAACCATCACTTTCTGCAGCTTCAATCTACGTTCAACAATCGGCTGTGCTTCTTGCTCTATACGCTCCCCAGAGTAAACGATATTCAAGCCCGTCCTCCGGATCGGCCCCAGCTGACGGATTCGTTCAATGATCCGGCTCCCATATACAATCGCCTCAGATAGCGAATTGCTGGCCAGACGATTGGCCCCATGCACCCCGGTTGATGAGACTTCGCCACAAGCGAACAATCGTTCAACGTTGGTCTCTCCATGATGATCGGTTAAAACGCCACCCATCATATAATGCGCAGCTGGAGCAACCGGAATCCAATCCGTCGTCATATCCAGGCCATAACCGAGGCATGTCTCATAAATGGTTGGGAACCGACGCTTGACCAGCTCGGATGATTCATGAGTGATGTCCAGATACACATTTGTGGATTGAGTAGCCTCCATCTCGCTCACAATAGCTCTGGCTACAATATCCCGAGGCGCCAATTCCAGCAGTTCATGATATTTCTCCATAAAGCGTTCGCCTTTGATATTGCGCAGAACCGCTCCTTCGCCACGCACCGCCTCTGAAATCAGGAACCGCGGTGCCCCGGGATAGCACAGTGAGGTAGGATGAAATTGAATAAATTCCAAATCACGCAAATAGGCGCCAGCCCGATAAGCGATCGCAACACCATCTCCAGTAGCTATCTCCGGATTCGTCGTATAACGATACAATTGACCGGCTCCGCCGGTGCATAGAATCGTGGCTTGTCCGCGCAAAAATACACGTTGCCCATCCGGCCGCTGAACCAGCGCCCCCAGGCATTCATTGTCCTCCGTAATCAAGTCGATGACATAATGCTCGCTCCATACATCAATCCGATCATGGGAAATAACCTGCTCAGACAATGCCCGTACGATCTCATAGCCTGTAGCATCCCCATTGGCATGAAGGATACGACGATGGCTATGCGCCCCCTCCTTCGTCAAGGCAATTGCTCCATTCTCTACGTCAAACGATGTACCAAGACGAATCAGTTCCTCTACGCCCTTAGGCCCTTCATGAACCAGAATGTTGACAGATTCCAGGGAGCATAGCCCGGCACCTGCCATCAAAGTATCCTCCCGATGGGATTCAGCGGAGTCGTCATCGGACATGACGGCGGCGATACCGCCTTGCGCATATCTTGTATTGCTCTCCATAAGCGCTTTTTTCGTAATCATGGTTACGTGCCGATCTTCACTTGCCTTAATAGCTGTAAACAACCCGGCGATACCCGAGCCGATTACAATGATGTCTGTATCGATCACAGGCAATTGCCCAAGATCAAAATCGACCAAATATTGTGGAATCACGGTAGTCACCTGTCTTGAGATGAGAGTAGCGCATGCTACTGAACTTGTAGCATGCGCTCTAGAGAAATTCTAGCCTTGTCGGCGACAGCAGGCGGAACATAAATTTGCGGCTGCATCGTCTCGAGACATTTCACGAGTTTCTTCAAGTTGTTAACCTTCATATTTGGACAAACGAGGAATTTGGAGGCAAAATGGAACGCCTTATCCGGGCTATCCTTCCTAAGCTGATATCCGGTTCCATCTTCCGTTCCGACGATAAACTCCTGCGTGTTCGAATTTTTGCAATAATCAATGATTGCTGTTGTACTACCTACAAAGTCGCCCATAGCGACAACCTCAGGGCGGCACTCAGGATGCACGACGAACTCCGCATTTGGATGCTTCGCCCTCATCTCAACCACATCTTTTACAGTTAGCATGTCATGGGTGTTGCAGTAGCCTTCCCAAATGATCATCTTCTTGTCTGTGTGCTGCTGGACGTAGTGGCCCAGGTTCTTATCCGGAACCCAGATAATCTCATCGGCATCTACCGAATTGATCACCTTGACTGCATTTGAGGATGTGCAGCAAATATCGGTCTCTGCCTTAACCTCAGCGGAAGAATTAATATAGGTAACAACCTTGGCATTAGGATGCTGCGCTTTTAGCTTGCGAAGGCCGTCGACATTTACCATATCGGCCATCGGACAGCCGGCCCGTTCATCCGGAATAAGTACCGTCTTGTTCGGTGCCAAAATCTTTGCGCTCTCTCCCATAAAATGAACTCCACAGAAGACGATCGTCTCTGCATCGGTTGAAGCCGCCTTCTGGGCAAGCAAAAATGAGTCGCCACGGAAATCGGCAACCTCCTGAATTTCATCACGTTGATAATAATGCGCTAGAATAATTGCGTTGCGTTCCTTCTTGAGCTGTACGAGCTTCTCCCGCAGTTCGCGGTTCATCTCCGCCTTCCGCTCCAGTGCCTGTGCCTCCACGGATCCTTCCTCCCCTGTATGCGCTCACGATTCTACGCCGCGGCTTCTCTCTATAACCACCAACAACTGTTCATTTCATTGACCTAATCTTATGACAGTACTTATTGTCACACGGTATTAACAATTAATTTACACAAGGTGAGTTACACTGTCAATCAATCTGCATGGCATAATTCACACGTGATTAGGCGCTATTTATAGTGATAGGCCTATTATAAGCGCAAAAAACCGGAGGACCCTCTCAGGTCCTCCGGCATGCTATCCCTCATCTTGGGAATGTATCGCTTCGCTTATACAGTAGGCGTACTGCCACCGTTATTAGATCCGTTATTGTCGCCATCTTCCGGCGTAACCGGAGGATCACCTACAGTTCCCTGCGGCTTATCCACGACTGGATCTTGCGTGAAGTCATTGGCAGAACCGCCTGGTACGTCGTTCGGGATGTCTCCTTTAGGGATTACTGTATTCGTATCTTCGGTCTTACCTTGAATACGAACCTTCACATCTCCAACGGAATCAATAACCGGTTCTCCAGACTCGGTGGAACCGCCATTGTCGTTGCCATCAGTCACTTCGCCAGACTCCAGCAATCTGCCATGCTTGATCAATTGATCGATTTGATCAAATTCCAGAGTCTCAACCTCAAGCAAAGTTTCTGCAATCAGATGAACTTCCTTGGAGTGCTCAGTCAGGATTTGTCTACATTGCTCATAGCACTGGTTAATGAAGCGCTGCATCTCTTGATCAATCTCATAAGCAATTTGATCACTGTAATTCTGCTCATGCCCGAAGTCACGGCCGAGGAACACTTGCCCTTGCGAGGTTCCAAATTGCATTGGGCCAAGCTTCTCGCTCATCCCGTACTCGACAATCATGCTGCGTACGATGCTAGTCGCTTGTTGGAAGTCGCTGTAAGCCCCGGTACCGATCTCGCCGATGAACAATTCCTCGGACACACGGCCGCCCAGAAGGCCTGTAACTTTCTCAAGCAGTTCTTGCTTCGTAACAAGCATCCGATCTTCCTTCGGCAGCATGATGACATAGCCGCCAGCGCGTCCACGTGGAATAATGGTTACCTTGTGAACCATATCGGCATTGGCCAGGAAGTATCCGACAATCGTGTGGCCCGCTTCGTGGAAAGCGACAATGCGCTTCTCGCGGTCACTGATCACACGGCTGCGTTTCTCTGTACCTACAATGACACGGTCGATCGCTTCATCAACCTCAACCATGGAAATATCTTTACGATTACGGCGCGCTGCAAGCAAAGCAGCCTCGTTCAGCAAGTTCTCCAAATCTGCGCCTGTAAATCCGGTCGTCCGTTTTGCGATCACATCCAGACGGACATCCTTCGTAAGCGGTTTGTTGCGGGCGTGTACTTTCAGTACTGCCTCACGGCCTTTCACGTCTGGACGATCAACCGTAATCTGACGGTCAAAACGTCCCGGACGGAGCAATGCCGGGTCAAGAATATCGGCACGGTTCGTTGCCGCAACGATGATAATACCTTCATTGCCGCTGAAACCATCCATCTCAACGAGCAATTGGTTGAGTGTCTGCTCGCGTTCATCATGCCCGCCGCCAAGTCCGGCGCCACGCTGACGACCCACAGCATCAATCTCGTCAATAAAGATAATACATGGAGCATTTTTCTTCGCATTCTCGAACAAGTCCCGTACCCGGGAAGCACCGACGCCGACGAACATTTCAACGAAGTCGGAACCGGAGATGCTGAAGAACGGAACGCCTGCTTCGCCGGCTACCGCACGAGCGAGCAAGGTTTTACCTGTACCCGGAGGGCCCACAAGCAGGACACCCTTCGGAATTCTTGCACCTACCGCCGAGAATTTCCGCGGGTCCTTCAAGAAGTCAACGACTTCGACAAGCTCTTGCTTCTCTTCATCCGCCCCGGCTACATCCTCGAAGGTAACCTTCTTCTTCTCTTCGTTATAGAGACGGGCCCGGCTTTTGCCAAAGTTCATCACTTTGCCGCCGCCGCCCTGCGCCTGATTGAACAGGAAGAAGAACAGAATGAACATAATTGCCAGCGGAACAATCGAAGTCAGGAAAGTAAGCCAGATACTTTGTTCCTGCATTTTCTTCCAGGTTACTTTAAAATCGTTCTGCTCGCTAAGATCTGTGATCTCCTTGAGCACATTCTCGTCAAATGGAATATAAGCCGAGAATTTCTTCGTCCTGCTGTCACCGACTTTTTCTTTATACTCACCGGTTACCAGATAGGCATAACCGTCAAATTTACCGGTTAATTCCTCAACATTGTTCGCCTTCAATTGCTGGCGTAACTCTGTATAACTAGGGGTGACGGTTTCCTCTTGTCCGCCAATAAGAAATTGAGCGATGCCCACCACGACTAAGAAAAGTATCAAATAAAAACCAGAATTCCGGATGAACCGATTCATCCCCTACCTCCTCTCAGAACCTTAAAATATTTTACCATAGCCGCATACGCCTTTTCAAAAAACAGGCAAAGAGTCCATCAGACCGTAAGAACGGCTGATCTTAGCTGGAGTATACCTCCGGCTTAAGTACCCCGATGTAAGGGAGGTTACGGTATTTTTCAGCATAATCCAGTCCATATCCAACCACGAACGCATCCGGCAGAATAAATCCGGAGATATCAGCCTTCAGATTTACGGTCCGGCGGGCTGGCTTGTCAAACAGTGTAGCGATCTTTACAGATTTTACATTGCGGCGCTGGAGCACATCCACCAGATAGCTTAGAGTCAGTCCGCTGTCGATAATATCTTCCACGATCAGAACGTCGCGTCCTTCGACGGAAGAATCCAGATCCTTAATAATCTTTACTTCACCTGATGAACGGGTGGACGTACCATAACTTGAGACAGCCATAAAGTCCATCTCTACAGGTACTGTAATCTGCTTTACCAGATCCGCCATGAATATAAAAGCGCCCTTAAGAATACAGATGATCAGCGGATTGCGCCCTTCATATTCTTCACTTAATTGTTTGCCGATTTCTGCGACTTTTGCTTCGATCTGTTCCTGTGTGAACAGAACCTCCTGAATATCGTTGTGCAAAGTAAGTAAACCCCCTACGTTAAACTATGAATGCCTAGATTTGCAGTTCCTGCTTCAGTTAAACCTTCTCGTATCCAAAACTATTCGCAAAACGGAAGTCGTATGCTGACTTACCGTAGCAATTTCGGAACGACGGAGACCGGGAATCCATATAATTTGGCCTTCCGCGTCCGTCACCATAGGGATTTGGGAGCGAGAAGAAGGAGGTATTTTCGCGTCGATGAAAATATCCTTTACTTTTTTGCTTCCATTTAATCCTATGACCTTCATAAAGTCTCCTGGCAGCCGGGAACGCACAGTAAGCGGATAAAGGAGCTTATCCGCATCGAATACCGCTTCCTCGTCCCCCAGTTCATCCAGGGATATAGAGCCCATATTAGCTCTATACCGGGTGAAACGCAAACAATGCTCCGTATTTGGAACAGATATTTCAGCCGGAAAATGCTTTACGAGATATGTATAGGGTAAACCTGAATTTCCCGTAGGATCAAGCATAAATCGGATCGTATCATATTCACGCATACAGCGCAGTCCACCGCCAAGATCAAGACTCCATGTTGTAGTCAGATTCTGAATTGCACCCTTGCGAATCGCTTCAATCTTGGTAAAATCATTGTCTTCTGTGCCTAAAGGCAGATAATTTAATATTAGTTTAATCAACCTCCGTTGTAAAGCGGCATGTAAGGCGACAAAGGGCTCAATCTTGAAAGAAAAAATCCCGCCTTCGTCAAAGACCAGTTCCTGATATACCTGTTCCGCCTTCTGCTGTAAAAAATCATCTTCTGCACCAACCACTTCGGCCAATCGATTAAGCGATTCTGTAAGTCCGCTATTATATTGCCCCAAAAAGGGCAGCACATCCAGACGAACTGCATTTCTTGCGTACTTAGGCAATAAATTTGTGCTGTCTGTAACATATGGTATGCCTGTCTTCTCACACATCTGAATCAGGTCATTCTTGTATATACGAAGCAGCGGACGAATAAGTTCCACATTTTTTTCGCGCCGCTTCATGCGCATGCCGGCAAGACCGGAAGTTCCACTGCCACGCATGATCCGCATCAGCACCGTCTCGGCCTGATCGTCGGCATGATGGGCCAGCGCTATTGCGTTAGCCTTATATTTCTCTGCTACAATATGCAGGAACTCATACCTCTTCTCGCGGGCCGCAAGCTGGGCTCCATGCCCCGATTCCTTCATATATGCTGGAATATCATAGACACCAAGCTCGAACGGGATACCAAGCTCGCTTGCCATCCTGCGTACGAATTCCGCTTCTTCATCCGACTCCGCACCGCGAAACCCATGATTTACATGGGCGCAGACTAATTGAAGTTTGAGATCAGGCTCCGCAGCCAATTGATGTAATATATGTAGAAGCGCAACTGAGTCAGGGCCTCCCGATACAGCCACGACAATACAGTCTCCCGAAGACCACAAGCTCTCCTCATGGCCGATCTGGCGCATTTGCTCAACTAGTCGGTGCATTACTCTACTGTTCATGCGCCCTCCCCCTCCAATCGTCATCTCTCTATTATAAACACCTAATTCCAGAATGTGAAAAACAAAGCGCAAAGAAGTAAAAGCAAAGATAGCGTAAAAGCCCCCATCATCCACGCTGGTGTCGGTGATTTGGCCTTACGCTGCATCACTTGCTTCTGTACCTGTTCTCTCCATAATTGGCGAGCCTCCGCCGTGCTGCGGAATTTCCCCTCTAACGCCCGCTCCAGCCATTTGCGGTAAGGCTGCAGGGACGCCTCGCCCTGTACGATCGCCAGCAAGTCGCCCTTGCTGCGAGTTTGCGGCAAGCCGGTGGCGACCTCCTTAAGCGGGGCCTCAGCCAGCAAATGAATGCATACGACCGCCAAGGAGAACAGATCATAGGAAGGCTCCGCCGTCCTTCCCCCCGCGCCCCAGTAACCGCGGTCGTACCATTCTGTGAACTGTCGCACGCTGCGGCCGTTTTCGCTGACTCCGCCATAGTCAATGAGCTCCACCTCACCATAAGGCGAGACGAGCACGTTCTCCGGCTTTAAGTCCCCGAACGTGAAGCCCAGGCCATGCAGCCCCTCCAGCTGCTGCAGCAGCGAATATCCGGCGACATTCAACCATCTGTTGCCCTGTTGTGCCAGGAACGCTCGCAGCGGCTCGCCCTTCACATAACGCATAACATAGAAAGGAATCTCCTTGCCTTCCAGAGAGTAATCATCTACCTCTACCAGATATGAGAGATCCCTTTTTCCTGTTGAGCTTATCTTGCGTTTTCTCCGCTGCAGCGCCTTAAGCACGTTGATTTCCGATTGCAGGTCGATCGTGTCGAAGCCCATTTTGAGTGCATACAGTCTTGAGCTCTTCACCTGCTTCACCAAATAGACGACCCCGTTGGCGCCTTGTCCAAGCAGACGCTGAATCAAATAGCGTTCACCCTTCCAGCGGCCGGTTACAATCGTTCCTGGCGGCAGGGTCCATTTAGACGACGTAGTCACCAAGCATCGCTTCTCCTTCACCTTTCTCATCCGAACCATTCCTAGCTCCGTGTCCATTCAGTGTACCATAACGGAAGAATTCAATCACCTTCAGGATCGCCGGACCAGTTGGAGTTGCCCCCCTCATCGTCAGGCGCTGGAAAATAGACCGGGCTGAGCCTAAATTGCTGGTCCAACCGATATCCAGGACCGCATCCTCACCGCTATGAGCGCCCGGAAAGTGGAAGACGGCCAGTTGGCTGCTGCCCTTCCTTGCCCCCAAGCTTAGCATCATATCGCGGATCGCTTCCTCAACAGCAGCCAGCTTTGGCTTCATACTGGCGCTGGCGTCGATCAGCAAGGCTACCTGCAGCGGACTGTTCTCGCTAAGCTCATCAATCACCTCCACCACCTCTGCGCGCTGTTCGGGCGGCAGAACCTCAACCGAGGATTCACCCAATATTTGCTTTAGCTCCTTGCCTACCGCCTGCTGTATCGTCTGAACGACCGTCTTCCTCGTCAGCATCTGCATCGTCTGTGCCAGTTTCTCCGTCCCCGTTAGACGGCTCATTCCTCCGCCGCTTCTAGCGATCTCCTCAATTTCGATACTGCCAAGCTCACCAATCGTCCCATAATCAACAACCCCTACTACATTGACGGTGATCCCTTCCTGACGGGCCAATGCCGCCGCCATTACCGGACTCTCTCCTACATTGGAACAACCATCTGTAATTAGCATAATTTGTTTCATAATTATAATCGCCTCCTAATCAATCCTGTAACTCTCTCTTCTCTAGCATTTCCAGGATTGATAGGATTCAAACTAGATCGGTTGAAACTAATTGAAAGGCAGGGAACTAAAGGAATATATTCTTGCAATTACCCTGCTGTACCCCTGGCTAAAATAGAAGAAGCGGCCTCCGTCAACGCGCTGACGTGCCGCTTCTGTACTATATTTAAGGCTCAAGCTATTGGAAACATAGCTTCTATGGCGCAGGGAAGTACCCAATCCGCACCGCATAATCTATCATACGCCGGAAAAATTCACGATCCGGCTCGTGGCACATAACAGGCGTACCTGCTAGAAACTCATTTGTCTGTGGGCAAGCGAAGCGGTAGATCGAGTTCTTCGCACCATCTCCCTCCAATTGAGCCATCGCCAGCTCCATACCGGTCTGGTCTTTCGGCTGATTCGGATCGAGCAGCCATGCCTCGTAATCACGCCACTCCAACAAATCCACATAATAGCCATATTCACGCAAATGTTCAACCATGTCTATATAAGCGATCTGCACGGGATTGCAGATGTGGAATAACCTTCCCGCACTCTTCTCCTGTAGTGCCAAAGCCGAGATAGAGGCACCCGCATAATTCACCGGCGTGAAGTCTACCTGCCAATGCACTCGCGGCGCCTTGCCAAGCAGGAGCATCGCCTTCAGCATCCGGTAAAAGGCGTTATTGTCTATGTTCTTCTGGAATACACCCGTAGTTGAATAGCAGGACAGGTTACCTACCCGGTATACCGAAGCAGCCACTCCTTCTTCCTCACAGGCCCGAATCACCAGCTTCTCCGCTTCGAGCTTACTATTCGTATACACATTCTCGGTGGCTACCGCGTCGTAGCCACTGCCTTCTGTGAACGACTCCCATAGGCCGAGGAAAGCCAGATCCTCCGGAATGCCCAGTGTGGACACATAATGGAAGCGCACATCCTTCCCGCGCGCCAAATCAAGCAGACGGTCCGTACTTCCAACGTTCACTTTGGTAAAATAATCAGCCGAACCGAAATGCTTCACCTCAGCTCCGCAATGGATAATGGAATCGAGATGCTGATCCAACAGCGCTGCATCCTGTGGGCTAAGGCCAAGATGGGGCTGCTCCAAATCCCCGCGAACCGCGAAAACCCGCTTCTCCATATTTCGTGTAGTTTCGGTTCCGTAATACCCCTTCATCACATCGACGAGACGCTGATAGGGTTCTTCCCCTTCTTTGGCACGCACAAGGCAATATACGACCGCCTCAGAGCTTTGCAGCAGTTGATAGAGCAGAGAGGAACCCAAATACCCGGTAGCCCCGGTCAATAGAATATGACGCTGAGGGGAGACAGAAGGTTTACTGTTCCTGCCGAACCTGCGTGGATATTCCGCTAAATCACGAATTTCCCCATTGCCCGCGAAGGCATCCTCTTCCTCAGTTGAATCCATTAATTCAATCACTCGCTCAGCCATAGCATGCACTGTCGAGTACACGAAAAAATCGTTGATTTTTAATTTAGGAAACCGCGGCTTGAGCAACACCAGCGTCTCCAGAATTTTCAGAGAATGCCCGCCAATCTCAAAGAAGTTGTCATATAAGCCTACGCGACTGCGATGAAGCGACTTCTCCCAGGCGAGCGCGATTTCCTGCTCTAATTCGGTAACCGGTGCAATATAGTTAGGGTCTTCCTCGACCTGCACAGGGATATCATAGGTGCCCAGACGTTTGCGATCGATCTTGCCTGTCGGTGACAAAGGCATCGAATCCAACATCATAAATTGACCTGGAACCATGTAGGCGGGAACCTTGGTCTTCAGGAAGGAAGCAAGCTCCTGCTTACTGATCTCCTCGCCGGACTTGGAAGTATAGAAGCCTATCAGCATCTTCTCGCCGTCATCGTCCTCCCTGACGATCACAGCAACATCCTTCACCTTCTCATGCTTCGCCAGATTCTCCTCAATCTCTCCGATCTCAATCCGGTAGCCCCGAATCTTCACCTGAAGGTCCTTTCTCCCCATGTACTCGATACCGCCATCATTCAACAAGCGAACCAAGTCGCCGGATCGATAATACCTTTTACCCGAACCAGGGTTTGTCGGATCGATAATAAAAGCTTCTTCCGTCTTGTCAGGCAAATTTAGATAACCTTTAGCCAAACCGATGGAATGAATCAACAGTTCACCCATTACATTCACCGGGCAGAGCTGGTCATTCTCATTGACGATCAGTACCTCGTAATTAGCGATAGGCTTGCCGATGCTGACCGTTGTTAGGTCTTCTGATACTTGTTCCCTGATCATATGCGTCGTCGCGGCCACCGTAACCTCTGTGGGTCCATAAGCATTTACGATAAACGGCTCATGCCCCATCTTCTTCTGCAAATTACGGACGGACTCCCCTGGAAGTGCTTCGCCACCGATAACAAAGCTGCGGATCGCTTGATACTTGACCGCCTCTTCTACCGTCAAATACGCCGATAATTGATTGAAGAACACGGTTGGCAGAATTCCTATCCGCGTCGCCCCGGTATCCTCAATCGCTGCGGTAAAGCTATCGACCGAATAACGCTGTTCATTGGACAATAAATGCAGTCTGGCACCGCAGCATATTGCACTGAATATATCGTATACGGAAGCATCAAAGCTGAAGGTAGAATATTGCAAAATGACGTCATGCTCCGAAAATTGAAGCTGCATAGCAGTAGACATCGACAGGTTTACAACCCCGGCATGGCGGATCAGGACCCCCTTTGGTCTTCCCGTTGTACCTGACGTATAGATCGTATACGCAATATCCTCCTGATCGATAGCAATCTGGCAGGCCTCCGTTGAATAAGCGGCGAATTGCCCAAGATCAAAGCATAATAGCTTCAGTTCATTCGCATTATCCGCTACAAGCGGCTGCAGCTTAGATCGATAAGCCTCCTTAGTTAGTACAATCCGGGAACCCGTATCTTCGATAATATACTGATTCCGATCATCCGGATGCTCCGGGTCCAGCGGAATATAAGTCCCACCCGCTTTGAGAGCGCCAAGCATGCTGACGACAGCTTCCATGCTGCGCTCCATGTAGATAGCCACGAATCCGCCTTTGTGCAGTCCCTGCTCCATTAGCGCATGGGCCACCTGATTGGATAACCGGTCCAGCTCAGCATAGGTCAACTTCCACTCAGCCGACGATAGGGCAATCCGGTCCGGGCAGCTCTCGACGGTCCTGTTAAGCATCGATGTTATCGTCAGTTCTACTCCCCAATTTCTCGCCGTATCATTGAGTTTCTCATAAGCCAGCACATCCTCATCGGTCATGACAGAGATATCGCCTAGAACGATCTCGGGATGAACCAATACGGCCTCAGCAATACATTGATAATGTCTGGCGAACTTGTTTATCGTACTCTCTTTGAACAGACGGCTCGGATAGTTAATCTCAGCTACCCACTTTTCCCCCTCTGTCCGCACATACCAGTTAAGACGGCTGGCCTCATAAGCGGCATTCCGCCCATAGATGGTCTTCACTACAGGAGACTGTGCAACCAGCTTCTCAATTTCTTGAATAGACAAACCTGCTTCATTGGATGAAACTAGCCGCTCCTCTATTGCAGACAGCAATTGGCTGAATGGCATATCAGCTTCAGTATGAATCCGCAATGGAAGGATTCGACCGTCCCCTGTTTGTATTCCCACGATTTGATCCTGTTCACCGCTCATTCGATATAGGAAGACATAATAACAAGCGATCAGCCAGGTTTGAACATCCGTCCCATGGGCCATCTGTCTTTTGAGTGATGAACTAATACTCAATTCATAGCTCATGCTCTTGGACTCGCTGGCCATTGCCAAATCTGGATAGTCAGTATGGATATGAAATCCGGATAATGGCGGCTGAAGCTCTCTTAGCCAATATTCCCGGGCTTTCTGATTTATCAGTAGGGTACTCACAAATGTTCAGCTCCTATTCTCTCTCTCTATTTAGGGGTGCTCAATCAGTCTCCCCTTGCACGATTACAGCTTCAATCCCTCTACCAATTTCTCTAACTTTCCGGAGATTTGATTTAAGTGCTCGGCAGAGCTCATAATATTGTCGGAAGAAGCTCTCTGCTCCATGGCACTCTCCTTGATTCGTTCAGAGATAACCGCATTTCTCTCCGCATATTCGGCAATTTGCTTAATAGTCGCAGTAATCTGCTCTGTCTCAGCTACCATCTCCTCAGTAGCGGCAGAGACCTCCTGAATTTGACTGGTCACGGAATCTGTACCATCCAATATCGTAGCGAACAGCTCTCCTGTTTCTTGAACGATCTGGATACCGGCAGCCACATTCCGTTCTCCTTCGCTGATTGCGGTGACGGCTGTGCTTGTCTCTTTCTGGATATAGTGAACCAGATCAGCGATTTGCTCTGCTGACTTGGCGGACTCCTCGGCCAGCTTCTTCACCTGGTTAGCTACAACTGCGAAACCTCGTCCTTCCTCACCTGCTCTGGCCGCCTCAATGCTGGCATTCAACGACAATAGGTGAGTCTGTTCGGCGATTTGTGTAATTACCTGTACAATCTCCTCAATTTGCCCGGAACGTCTCTGCAATTGTTCAATCGAGACGACCGATTGCTGCACGGATTGCTGAATGGAATCCATCTGCTTAATAACCCCGCTGATATTATCCCGTCCAATCTCAGAATTGTCCTTCATCTGCATCGATGCATCCGACAATGCTGAAGTGCTGCCAGCAATCGTTCCTACGCCTGAATTGATCTCTTCCAGTGAAGTCACACTCTCGGAGATCGACTTGCTCTGCTGCGTAGCCTTCTCGGAGATTTCCTCGATATTATCGCTGATCGCCATAGAGCTCTCATGATTCGTCTCCAGCGTCTGGAACAGAATCTTCGATTGATCCGCCGACTGAATAGACACCGTCTTGATGGTCGCCACCAGTTCATTCATATTGCGAACCGTTGCATTAAACTTCTCATTCACCTGGCCCAATTCGCTCTCATCCGTCTTCAACTGTACGCTGAAATCGCCTTTGCTGAGCTTGTCCAATGCTGACATAAGATCCTTCACGGGCGCAAAAGTTTTCCGGGTCGTGAAATATTGAGACGACAAAATAACGATCAGAATGGCAATAAGTGCGAGTACCGTATATTTCAGCAAATCTGTTTGGCCCGTCATAATCAGACTGGCATCGAAATCCATGCCTATGTATGAGAATACTTCACCATTCTTGTCCTGAATTGGATAGAGTACCGTCAACCAAACGCCGTAATCGTCCTTATAAGGCTTTGTGAACGTAATTTTTTTTGTTTTTAGCATTTCTTCGACGCCCTTCACATGGTAAGCAGGCTGTCCAAGCATATCGCCCAGGAACAAGCCCTCACCCTCGAACATATCAAGGATGGCCGTCGGAAAAGCGATCATCTGAGTACTATCGTTCTCTACCTTTGCTCCAAAGATATAACCTTGAGCAACATCGGGATGCGTTGCTGACAAGTCATCAAATACTTTCGTCAGCTTCTTCTGAAGCTCAGAATTGCGATCCGTGTCTGTCATCGCCGCTTTGGCTTCTTCCGATGTGATCTTGTCCTTCCAGGCTTCCATGACCTTCTGTGAGTTGTCCTCCAACTGATTGGTTAATACGGCACCTTGAATATAAAAGCTGGCGGCGATCAGGATAACGCCGGTCATTAGAATGGAGATACTCGTTAACAACATATTTTTCGTAACAATGCTCAAACGGTTAAAAAAACCAAAAATCTTCATATTCAGTCTCCTTTTCAGTCCAGATAGTGACTTGGAATCAAACATAATTCCTTTCTTTTAAACCTGTTTTTCTTCATTCCCCCTTGAATAAGTAGATCCACCTAAAATTTGGGCAAAAAAAAAGATAACCGCATAGCAAACACTATAGGTTACCTCTTTTAGCAACTGGCTGACATATCCCCCATAAGGAGAATTAGTCCCTATAGCTTTGCGTCACTACCTTTCGATAGCTTTGCCCAAACATGTATAAAATTAGTTCAATGGACGGATCTATCTAACAAATTTCGACAACACGACATGATAATCTTACTATGATTTTCAAATCATTCCCATGATAAATAATACCAAAATTGTGTACATTGTTTGAATTTTCCCATCTTTAGATTCGCTACTTAAGACCTATTCTGCTAGAAAATGACTGCTTGTCGCATGTCAGCTTACGGTCCGCGGCCGCTCCAGCCTTGATATTCCGGGAATATGCAGGGTTGCCCATTCAGGCAACAAATGATCAATTTTAGCCACTACAACGGTCATATCATCGTGGATCGTATTTTTCTGATAGCGAATTACTGTCTCCAGCAGGCAATCGGCGATTTCCTGCGGCTCATCCGCATGGATCTCCGAGATCATCCGTTTGATCCACAATTCCTTATTTACAGCATAACCGGGAGCATCATACACTCCATCCGTCATCATAATCAAAATATCTTCAGGAAGCAGCTGCACTGTAACCAGATCAATCTCGATATCCTGAATAATCCCAATCGGCAGATTGCTAGCCGTGATCGGTATAACCTCATTTCCTCGTTTGATAAAGCTCGGTGATGAACCAATCTTAAGGAATGTCGTCTGCGCAGAGAACTCATCGATCAGAGCCATATCAACTGTAGCATATACTTCATCCGGCGAACGGAGCATCAGAATCGAGTTGACCGACTTCACCGCCAATTTCTCATCCATTCCGGATTGCAGCAGCTGCTCGAGAATCCCAAGCGCCGTGCTGCTCTCCAGTCTGGCCCGCTCTCCATTCCCCATACCGTCGCTGATGGCCACAGCATAGGTTCCGTTCCCAAGCTCCATGGCACTAAAGCTGTCTCCGGATAGCAAATCTCCGCCCTTAGCCGCCCCGGCGACGCCGGTCGTCACCTCGAAAGTCTTGGCTGAACCAAAGGTTACCGTAGCCAGTCCATCTCTACCCGTAGGCATATTCTCCCGAACCACCGTAATATGCTCGTCCACAATATCGGATAATAGCGGCGCTATAATCTTCCGGCATTCATCAAACCCACGAGTATACGCATGGACAATTTCGATTTCTACATTGCCGTGGTCCAGACTTATGATGTCGATGCTATGAATGGACAATCCCATTTTGTCGAGTGCATCCCGGATCTGCTCCTCTTGCTTATACATCGCCTGCCCTTCCCGCTGAATCTCTCTCGCCAAATCTTCCATGACCTGCGAGACTCCCGACAGCTGCTCAGCTACAAGCTGTCTGCTATCGTATATTTGCCGCTTCCAATGCATATCATTTTGATATAGGTTGTATTCCTGCTTCATCAGATCAAGCACTTGATCTGTCTTAATACACAGCTTATTCCACTTCGGCGGAAGATCACGCCTCGTCAACTCCGGATTATCTTCCACAGCTGACATCATCTCCGTCATTAATTTATAGGTTTGATAGAAGTTGCCGTCCCAGCAGGCCTTGCGGCGCAAGCAATTCGCACAGGCTCCCTCGGTAATTGCATCCATGAAATGGCCAACCTCTTCGCTTTGCTTGGACATTTCGCCGCTGCTGGCCATCTGACCGAAGCTGCGCGACAATTGTTTGAATACCTGGGAGAACTGAGCTACCCTTCCGGCTGTAATCTCCCTGACCCGCTTCGCATATTCATGCTGTGATTTGATATGATCCTGCGTGCCGGGCACATACTTGGCGATAACGCTTATAACGCCCTTTGGCGTTGCGAGGAAGAGGAGGATTGCCACACAACTCTCCCAGGTTGAAGACATCACTTCGGCTGGTCCTGTCAAATAAATCGCTAGAATGGACGATCCGAGCAGCATTCCCAGGGCAACCGCCCATTTGCGTCCCTCCCGCAGCATACCAGCCAGCATGCCGGCAAAAGCTAGCAAACTCATTTGATAGAGCGCTGTCATATTAGCCAAGCTGAGGATTAGTCCGGTAATCACACCCACCGAAGCCCCTAGCGAGGCGCCTCCGACCAGGGCAAACAACAGAATCAAATATCTCGACATGATATGTTCGATCGACAGACCGTATATTTCCCATCCGACAGCTCCGGTCATCACCGATGCCAACAGAATAACCAGACAGAGGATCTCCTCACTCTTGAGATGGCGTCCCTTCCTGCGAAGGGAGAAGACCGGAACAGACTGAATAAAGACCAGGGTTAAGACGAAGCTCAGTATAGAATCGGCAACCATCATCATCATCGAATACCAACTTAACGATGGGCCAACGACCGCCTGAAATAATCCTACGAGGAAGGTGCTGGTGAATACCGCCAAGGGAGCGTAGGATATATCCGCCCGCTCAAAACTCTCAAGTCCTCTATGAATCAAGTAGAAAATTAGTAGCTCCGCAGCAATCCATAGTCCATGCTGAACCGGAGACAAAAGCGCTCCAATGACCATCAGGCTCCCTGCTGTTATTGCAATATCACGGCGCATAAACATCATCACTGCAAAGAAGGCGGCAGCGAACGGCGACAGCTCGTCCAGAATAGTAGCTCTTCCCAGTAAGAATGCCATCACCAGAAAGAGCAAATTCCATTTATTCACCGTAAAACGCTGAGCGGCTCGCTCTAGAAACGGTACATCCATCCATGTTCTTCTGCCATTTGCCTTGGCTTGCCCTTTCAGTCTCTTCAAACCGGGAAACGTAATGACATTCCACTTCTCCATCAACTGGCACCACCTTATCCAATTTGTTAGGTATGTCCCATTATAGGTAGGGTGAACTGGAAAGTTTGTCAGATACCGGAGTAAGCAGCAAAGAAATTTCCGACAAATTGAGAGGGGTTTACGAAACACCACGAACCTAGGCCTGTCAAAGGATACATCCCCCTTATACGTGCCTATGTTCGTACCAAGCCTCGTAATTTTAGCCGACTTTAGCGCAGATGGATCTGAAACATATCGTGTTATTGCGTAATAACCTGTCGCCTAAGCGGGACAGACGACAAAAATAGAAGCTGGAAAAAAAATCTAGACATGGATTTGAGAAGAATCCTAAATCATTTTCCTATGAACAACAAAAAACCGTAGGCATATATATGCCTACGGTGGATTTCATATTTAAAAAATTACATTCGTTTAGCTCCGCGTCCTCCGCGTTTGCCTTCCGTATTCTTCTTCAACGAAGAAATTCGCTCTTCACTATCCTTCAGAAAACGCGACATCTTGTCTTCAAAGGTAGATTTGTTAGAGAAAGAACGTCCCCCTCGATCCCGATTAAATCCGCCACTTGGCCGGTCCCCGTCTCTGCCGCCGCTTGGGCGATCGCTTCTTGGTGCACGAGGCGGTCTGGTTGACTCAACCGGCTTATCAACGGCTTGCTTAATGGAAAGTCCGATCTTACCGTCCTTATCGACATTAATTACCTTCACGGTAACCATATCGCCAATCTTCAAGTGATCGTTGACGTCCTTCACGTAATTGTCGGCGATCTCCGAGATGTGAACGAGACCCGTGACACCTCCTGACAGATCCACAAATGCTCCGAAATGCGTGATGCCTGTCACTTTACCTTCTAACTTGGTGCCCACTTCTATTGCCATAAAATAAAATGATCCTCCCTTAAAAATATACAGCCAGGCCTCGAAATCATGACTGCGGTGATTTGATTATACCGAATGAGTGAAACAAGGTCAACAGACGGATGCCCTTAGATTTCAATCATTATCCGAGCCGGAATCGGATACCCGAACCGGAATCTCACCAGGTTTATACAGTCCATACTTCTTCATTGCGATCTGGCCAATATACTCAGGATCTTTCAGACGATTCAATTCATAATTTAATTGATTCAAGCTCTGTTCCGCCGCTACCTTGGAAGCTTGACGCTCCGATAGCTGCTGAGATTTCTGTCCGATCTCGCTGGATTGAGATATAAAGGTATGGCCCGACCATATTATGAATATAGCCATGAACATCATCCATAACCGTAACCGGCGGCGCGCTCCGGTTGTTCCGGATGCCTTATTCTGCGATTGTCTGTCTGTCGATACCTTATGCAACTGAGCGCCCTCCATTCTCTTAATCTTGTATTCTGCGAAATCTATTCTCTATGAAACCAGCGTCTCCATAACGACTTTATCCAATCCCGCACGGCAATCAGCCTGTCCGAAATGCGAAGTCGTCTACGAATCGGCCTGGTCGCCCACAAAAGAAGCTTCCAAAACGGCAGCAACGTAATCCGCCCCAGAAATAATAACATCACCCATATAAAACCAAGCAACAACCAAATTCCTTTGAGTAACAACCTGATCGGTGCAATAAGCACAACCCGGACAATTCCGACTAATATCCTATAAAACCGTTTTATTACTATAATTAACATTACCACAAAACGTTCAGTTATAACACTAAGAAACAAAAAATGAATCCAAACGCCTATAAAAAGCCCTAGAAACACGTAAAATCTGATCTCTCCCTGATTTGTATGATACATCGTCCGGAATACAAATAAAGCTGAAGCGAACCAATATAACAGATCAAGGGCATGGATACTCCAGCGCGGGAAGCGGAATTGGATGGATACGACTCGGTAACCGTCGAAGACCATTCCCATAATTCCTCCGCATGCCAGCATCCAGAGAAGGGTTATCCACTGTGTATGCAGATTCATCGGAACAATTTACCAAGGAAGCCTTTGTTTGATGAATGGGAGCCCGGCTCCAAATAAGACAGGGAATTTACCAGGCCCTCGATACTGACAAGCCCCTGTTCTAGATTCAAGTTCTTGATATGTAAATTCTGTCCGCGGATCGTCAAATGCCCTAGCTCGGTCTGCAGCAGAAACTCCTCGCTATCGAAGCTCTCCACATTCTGCACCCCTGATATTTCGAGCAGTTTTCTTTGAAATAAATGCAACTCCTGACGCTTCCCTTTTCCTTGTTCGACCATGGCATGTACCCCTCCTTCTTACAGATAGCTTATGGAGCGGATGCTTGGTTTAGAACCAGAGAGAAAATAAAAAGCGGTGCCCTGTGGCACCGCTGAATAAGCAGTAATCTAATTTGTTACTCGAACAAATCATGCTTTGCGATCGGTTCTTCCTTCACCAAGGTATACAGCGTAGCAGCTTCTTCTTTGCGAGTCGTCTCAGCTAAGCGTTCAACTCTTACAGTGACCAGCTTCTGGCCGAATTGCACCGTAATCTCGTCGCCCACCTTCACCGGACTGCTTGGCTTCGATTCACGGCCGTTAATCAGAACTCTTCCTTGGTCGGAGACGTCCTTGGCAACCGTGCGCCGCTTAATCAAGCGCGATACCTTAAGGAATTTGTCGAGACGCATTATTTTACAGCTTCTTTAAGTTTGTTGCCAGCTTTGAATGCAGGTACATTGGATGCAGGAATTTCGATCGTCTTGCCAGTTTGCGGGTTGCGGCCAGTACGACCGGAACGCTTGCGAGTTTCGAAAGTTCCGAAACCAATCAATTGTACTTTGTCTCCACCAGCGAGAGCCTCAGTGATTTCACCAAGAAATCCGTTCAATACGGATTCAACGTCTTTTTTAGTTAAGCCACTCTTGCTGGAAATGTTGTTGATCAGATCTGTTTTGTTCATTAATAATGCCTCCCAATAGATAAAGAAATAAATGATATTGCTGTAATTGGAGCGAGAGCCCCTCCTACCGCAAGGATATCTTTGTATGAGTATTCTTGCTTGAAATGAAAAATCCTGCCCGGAACTTAGAATTTTTTTGTTTATTTCGCAAAATTAACCGCATTTTAGGCAATTTCCCTAATTATCTCCGTTCATTCTCCTTTGATTGCTCCCATAAATGGTCCATTTCGACAAGGGAGCTGGTACCTGGAGTTTTCCCGGCTTCGTGCAGCCGCTGCTCTACATAGCTGAAGCGACGTACAAATTTGGAGTTTGTCTGCGATAAGGCTTCCTCCGGATCAACACCGATGAATCTTGCGGCATTCACGACCGAGAATAGAACATCTCCCAGTTCAAGCGTCTGTTCTGACAAGTCCTTCGTCTTCACAGCCTCGCGAAGCTCAAGGACCTCTTCCTCCAGCTTGGCCCATACCGCATCGATATGCTCCCAATCGAAGCCAACCTTCGCTGCTTTCTTCTGGAGCTTATACGCCTTCATCAGTGCTGGCAAATCGCGCGGTACACCGCTTAGCGCTGATAATCGCTCAGGCTCGATTCCTTTGCGGCGCTTCTCCTCCGCCTTCATCGCATCCCAGTTCCGAAGCGCAGCCTCGGCGTCCTCGGCACTCAGTTCTCCGAATACATGCGGATGGCGGTAGATCAGCTTCTCATTCAGCTCCTGGATTACATCGAATACGGAGAAGGTTCCTACCTCTTCCTCCATCTGCGAGTGCAGCATAATTTGCAGCAGCAAATCACCCAGTTCTTCACGCATATGGTCCGGATCATCCTCATCGATCGTCTCCAGCACTTCATAGGTTTCTTCGATCAGATTTTTGCGGATCGACTGGTGCGTCTGCTCACGGTCCCAAGGGCAGCCGCCAGGACTGCGCAGAATCGACACAATCTCGTGCAGACGATCCAGGGTGCGAATGCGCAAGGCATCATCCATACTTGCAGGAACGTATACCAGCGACAAATTGCCAAAGCCGGAGACGCGATCGAGCTCATATAAGGGCACAGTCACAATCTGCTCGCTTCCCTCTACACCGAGGGCATGTCCTACGGTTATCTCATAATCGTCCGGGTAGATATCCATCAGACTCAGCTTGACATCGGAAGCTGTGAATTCATCGTATACTTGACCGATCAATGTATGCAGACGCGGGTTAAATGTTCCGGCGGATATATCCGAAGCGTCCAGCAGCTGGAAACCTTCGATCGGGTCAAAGCCCAGCCTTGCGAATGCCACATCCAGGAAGCTCTCGCCACCGATGATATTCAACGGAATCCGCTCAGCAGGACAGCGCTCCCGCAGCAGCTTGACCGTCGCTTCCGCGACCATCGGATGACCCGGAACAGCATAGATGATTTCTTGCTCCTCCGGCAGTCGATTAGCCCGCTCGATCAGTCGTTCTACAATTTCTGCGTATACAGAAGGGAAATCCTCCTTCGCCTCATACACAGCATCAAATGAAGTGAACCCGACTCCCGTCTCCTCCAGCCAGCCCACTACAGGATGCTCCTTCGTACGCACATATCTCTGCTGTGCTTCCTTGAGCTTCCTAAGACTGCCCAGAGTTAAATGCTCCGGATTGCCGGATCCAAGCCCCATCACCGTTATGCTTCCGCTCATGTATGAGTCACACTCCTGTTCCAATCGTGTTTAGGACGGCTTGCCGGCCGCCTGCTTCAGCTAGTATCCTGCACTGCTGTCCATAAAATATGCCCAAATGGCATGATAATACTATACCACTAGTTCTGTCCAATTACGAAATTGCAAACACCACTGATATAGAGGACAACCGCCTGGTGTTACTCTCGGCGTATCAGCCTCAGCCGGATGAATAGCCTCAACAGCTTGGGACCGATCCGCGGCAGGGCGGCTACCTCCGCCGCGGTCAAGAGCCGTGTTCGCAGGACGGCGACGGCGAACACGGCTGCGCCGAGCAGCACGCCCAGCAGGCTGACCAGGGC
>NZ_LN831277.1:37245-65954 GCF_900069005.2 Paenibacillus sp. GM2
CGTCGGAGCAGCAGCGCGAGGTTGAGCGCCGCAGCGACAGCGTAGGCGACGATACCGGCGATGGCAGCGCCGGTAATGCCCAGCTGCGGCACAAGAGCCGCGTTCAGCGCCGTCTTGAGCGCGGCGGCCAGCAGCAGGTTAAACGCGGGAGCACGAACGAAGCCAAGCCCCTGCAGCAAGGCTGCTGTTACCGTAACCAACGCGCTTGGCGCTGCCGTCCAGGCGATCCAGGCCATTGTGCCGCTGCCTGTCCCATCCTGATAGAGCATCACATTGATCGGCTCGGCGAGAAGAGCAAGCCCTGCTGAGGATGAGAGCCCGATTAGCCAGAACCAGCGCAGCGCCAGCGTTAGCTGCCGCCGGATGCCTGCAGCGTCCCCGCGGACGTTCATCTCCGCCAATACAGGGATGAACAACACCGATAATGAAGAGGCTAGCATCGTCACCAATTGAACAAGAGGAATCCCGCGATTGTACACGCCAACAGCCGACATAATAGCCAGCTCATCCCCATGAGCAGACAGCAGGCGCGGCAATGTGAAGGTGTCCACCAGGCTGATTAACGGTACCGCCAAGGATGCAAGACAGATTGGAATCGCATAGCGGAGCAGGGACGAGAGCAAGGCGCTCCCCCGTTCCCCCGAATCCGGGGTAACAGGTGCCACTCCCTTGCCAGCATGCCCCTTAATACGATTAGTCCCCGCTTTGGCCAGGTCTATGTGCCCGATTTCTGCTCCAAGCTTCCTCTGGTAGCTAATCCAATACATCAGCATCACTATCAGGCCAGCTGCCCCGCCGAATGCCGAGCCAGATAGAGCCCCGCCAGCAATAACCGACTCCTTCGCCCCGGCACTGCTTAAATACAACAGGAATACAATCATAACCGCAACTCTCACAGCTTGTTCCGTCACTTGGGATACCGCGGTTGGAATCATATTTTGCAACCCCTGAAAATAACCGCGAAGCGAGGCGCTCAGCGGTATGAAGAGCAATGCCGGAGCAGCGCTGCGCAGTGCCGGGACCAACTGGCTGCTGCCAATAAGCTGTGCCAACTGCGGAGCGCCAAAGTACATTAATGCGCTGCTGGCTAATCCCAGGACGATCATCAGAATTGTAGCGAGCCGCAGTACCTCCTGTTTGCCGCGTTCGTCTCCTTCCGCATGGCGCTCAGCCACAAATTTCGAGACCGCTGTTGGAAATCCAGCTGTCGCCAGCGTTAACAGAATCGTATAGAACGGATAGACGGTATTATAAATGCCGAATACTCCGTCTCCTCCGATATTTTGCAGTGGAATTTTCTGCAGGGTCCCCAGCAGCTTCGTCATAATCGCCGCCAGGCTAAGTACCGCCGCTCCCTTTAACAGTTGGGACGAGACGTTGTTATTGCCTGATTTCATAATGAACCTACTTTACGTAAAATAATAAACTTTCGCTATTCAGAATATGTCCATTATAAAACGAAACCGACTGCCGCGACCACTTTTGCTATTCACTCCCCAGGTGTTTACCAGATGGGCATATTCAAAAGCAGCCACTAAGACATAAAAAATACACTCCGAGATATGGCGGCTGCAAGCCGTCTTATACATTGGAGTGTACGTGTAAAAATGCTTTATTGTTCCATCTGTTTGCCGAGGAATCCAGCTGCAGTCTCTGCCATCTTCGTCTCTAATTCAGACATGTTCACCGATTCATCCTTGTTCATCAAAATCACAGTACCGATGGGATCGCCGCTTGAGATAATTGGCGCAATCACGTAGGAAGAGATCTGCTCCGGATGATCCTTATTGATCTCATAAGTTCCTGATGTTGTTTCTAGAATCGTCTTGCGCCCCTCCATACTGCTCTCCAGTAAGGAACTGATCTGCTTGTCCAGGTACTCCTTCTTGGAAGCGCCTGCTACAGCGATCATCGTATCCCGGTCCGAGATAAGCGTAATATGCCCAGTGCTCTCATAGAGCGACTCCGCATACTCCTTGGCAAAATCCCCCAATTCACCAATTGGTGAATATTTCTTCAAGATCACTTCACCATCGCGGTCCACAAAAATTTCAAGTGGATCCCCTTCGCGAATCCGTAAAGTGCGGCGAATCTCCTTAGGGATAACCACCCGTCCTAAATCATCAATGCGACGTACAATTCCAGTAGCTTTCATATCACATGTTGCCCCGCTTTCTTAAGAAGTTTTGAACTACTACTGTTTGGATATCTGTTTAATCTTCGGATGTATTTGTACAGAATTAGAGGGATTGTCGGCTCCTTGTGATTCTGACCATAGTATTCATCCCTTCCCAAATCCTTATGCATCGTATTTTACCTAATCGACAAGTACTTGCTAATGGCAACAAGAGACAAGAAAGCAGCGTAAAATAAATTCACGCCGCTAAGTAATGTCTCCCTAAGGAAACAGATCATCCCTTGATCCAAGATGGATCAAGATTATTTGCTGCTATTCCCGTTATCAGCACCGGAGGTATTGCTACCATCCGATTTCTCCGAGTTGCTGGAATTACCGGAATTACCAGATTTATCAGCATCCCCATTGGTTCCGGTATTGCCTGAACCTGAGTTAGCACCCTTATCTGTGTTTTCCGCTTTCTTCTCTACCTTAGGTAAAGTAATTTTCTTGATAATTTTCTTCTCCAGATCACCGGACATAAACTCGTCCAATTTTTGCGAGCCAACAGACATCTTCAGCGTATCCTTTTCAGTATCCGTCAAATCTGCGAATGTCTTCTCAGTTCTGGCCTCTACACGGATAATATGGTATCCGTAATCGGTCTCCACTGGATCGCTGATTTTGTTCAGAGGAAGTGTCATTGCCGCTTCTTTAAACTGCGGTACCCATTGGTTCACTGGTGCGTCTGCATACAAACCGCCGTTATCAATATTCTGCTGTCCATCATTTGAATATTGCTTAACCAACGCAGCAAAATCCTCACCCTTATCCAACTTAGCCTTAACTTCTTTGGCTAATTTCAGAGCATCCTCCTTACTGCGTTCCTTACCTTCCGAATCTTTAAATCCAATCAGAATGTGACGAACGGAAGCGGTAACGTAATCTTCCTTCGTTGCTTCGAATTCCTTCTTCATATCATCTTCGGTAATGCCTGTTAACTGAGTCTCCATTACCGTATAAATACGGGTCATGTAGTTCTGAAATTCTTTTTCTGTAATTTTCTGTGCATCCAGCATTTGCTTCACATTGTCAGCGCCATTAGCGTCCTTCATGGCCTTGTATTGAGCTTCAGCCTTCTTCTTGCCTTCGTCCTTCATCTTGTCGTCGGCTTTGCTCTCCCAATATTTATAGGCGATCGCCTGTTTGACCAAGTATTCCCGGAAGTCATCCATTTCCGTAAACTGTGCCATTTGCGGCTGCAAGGCAAGAACCATGCGCTGTTCAAGATCGAATTCCTTTTGTGTAATCTCTCCACCGTCGTACGTAGCTACGACATTGTTGTCCGTTTTTTTGCCGCATCCAGCCATTACGGATACAGCCAGCACGACCACGAGGGTAGTCAGCAGCGTCTTCCAAGAACGCCCTTTACTTCGAAACATCTTGTAGTTCCCCTTTCGTCTTGAACGAGTCCTTTAGGGCTCCCAGGAATTGCTCCAATAGGCCCATCAATTCTTGGTCGTCCATTCCTTTGGTTTTGATCCGGATTACCATACCAGACCCTTGGTTAAATTGTACACGTCTTCCGAACAGATTTCCAACCTCCGCGAGTTTCGCCGGAATCAGATCCTTCTCTCTGCCTGCATAGAACTTCATAGTCACCTCGTCACCGCGAAGCGCGATCGATTCAATGCCATACTTTTTGCCATACAGCTTAACCCTGGCAACGGACAGCAGATTCGTTACTGCCTCTGGCAAATCGCCGAAGCGATCAAGCAGCTCGTCCTCTAAATCGGCGACATCTTCGAATGAAGCCGCGGATGCGGTTTTTTTGTAAATCTCAATCTTCTGCATACTATCATAAATGTAATCCGGCGGTAAATAGGCGTCGATGCCAAGATCGATCGTCGTGCTCCAGGATGATTCCATCGGATCAGGCTCGCCAAGCATAGATACCTTCCGTTTCTGGATTTCCTCCGCCAACATTTGCGAATACAGGTCGAATCCAACCGAAGCGATGAAGCCGTGCTGCTCCGCTCCGAGCAGGTTGCCTGCGCCACGGATTGCCAAGTCCCGCATAGCAATTTTAAACCCTGAACCGAGTTCAGTAAACTCCTTAATCGATTGCAGACGTTTCTCCGCAACCTCCGTCAAGGATTTGTCCCGCTGATAAGTGAAATAAGCATAAGCGATCCGGTTGGAACGTCCGACTCGACCTCGCAGCTGATACAGCTGGGACAGGCCCATCTTATCAGCGTCGTGTACAATCAGGGTATTCACGTTCGGAATATCGACCCCGGTCTCAATAATACTCGTACTCACCAACACATCAAATTCCCCGTCCAGGAAGTCGAGGATCGTCTTCTCCAGCTCCTGCTCGGACATTTGCCCATGTCCCACAGCTACTCTAGCCTCTGGAACAAGCATGGAGATCTGTGCAGCCATCTCTTGAATCCCTTGAACTCGGTTATACAAGTAATAAATCTGCCCACCGCGTGCAATCTCCCGTTCCACCGCTTCGCGGACGAGAGAAGGGCTGTATTCTACGACATATGTCTGTACAGGGAACCGGTTCTCCGGCGGCGTCTCAATGACGGACAGGTCGCGAACGCCCAGCATCGACATATGCAGGGTGCGCGGAATAGGTGTCGCCGTTAGCGTCAGCACGTCCACATTGGTCTTCAGCTTTTTTAGCTTCTCTTTATGAGTTACACCAAAGCGCTGCTCTTCATCGACGATGAGCAGGCCCAAATCCTTGAAGATCAAGTCTTGGGACAGCAAACGATGCGTACCAATCACGATATCGACAGTCCCTTGCCGTACTCCCTTGATCGTCTCATTCTGCTCCTTCCGACTACGGAAGCGGCTCAGCGACTGGATGTTGATCGGATAACCCGCGAATCGCTCACGGAATGTCTCATAGTGCTGCTGCGCAAGGATAGTAGTAGGCACCAAGACAGCGACCTGCTTGCCTTCGATCGCTGATTTAAAGGCAGCGCGGATAGCCACCTCGGTCTTGCCATAACCGACGTCTCCGCAGAGCAATCGGTCCATGGGACGCGAGATTTCCATATCTTTCTTGATTTCCCCAATCGCGCGAAGCTGGTCCGGCGTCTCATCGTAGGGGAACATCGCTTCAAATTCCTGCTGCTCCGGCGAATCCTTCTCAAAGGCATATCCTGGTGAAGCCTGACGTTCCGCATACAGCTTAATCAGGTCATCAGCTATATCCTGTACAGAAGAGCGGACTTTATTTTTGACTCGGTTCCATTCATTGCCCCCAAGCTTATAAACCTTCGGTTCCTTGTCCTCTGAACCAACGTATTTCTGGATCAGATCGATCTGTTCGATCGGTACGGACAGCTTGTCACCGCCGGCATACAAAATATGAATGTAGTCCTTATGGATACCGCCAACCTCCAGCGTACCAATGCCTACATACTTCCCGATCCCATGATTCTGGTGAACGACATAATCGCCTACCTTCAGCTCAGTATAACTCTTGATTCGCTGGGCATTATCCATACTTTTTCCGAATTTACGGGCTTTGCGCTGCTTCTTGGAGAACATCTCCCCTTCTGTAATCACAACCAGGTGAACGGACGGGAATTCGAAGCCGGTTTGTAGGTTACCCTTCAACAGCATCGGTTCATCAATGCCATAGTCAAGCAGCACCCTGCGCATTCTGTCCATGCGTTCTTCGTTGCTGGCCAGCATCATGATGTTGGCCCCGCTCTTCTTCCAGCGCTCCATCTCTGACTTAAGCACATTCATTTGTCCGTGGAAGTCCTGCATCGAGCGGGCTACAAAATTGATGATGTTCTGCGGTTGTGTGTGCGGAACCTGCCTTAAGAATAGCGACAACAGCAGCGTCTGGAACGGACGATGATAGAGCACATGCTCCGCCTCCACCGCTAATGGCAGCTCAGGCAGACTCTTCCCATTCTGCAGCAGATGCAAGTTCCACTCCGCCTCATCGCGCTCCAGCTGCTTGGCTGTCTCTAACAGACGTGCGGGTTCTTCCAACACAAGCAGCGTATCCTTGGGCAAATAATTGTACAATGTGTGATGCTCCGGATAGAGCAAAGAGACATACTTATAGATCTCCGGAAAATATACATGCTCACGCAGCATTTCAATTTCCCGGGAAACTTCCTCTTTCAGCTTAATCTTTGCCTGACGGTCGGTCATCTTCTCAAGCTGACGCTCCAGTTGCTCTGTTGCCGCCTGAGCCGCCTTTGTCATTCGATCGCCGGAAGCAATTAACTCTTTGCTCGGCGTAATCGTTACCTGCTTAATCTTGTCAACAGAGCGTTGGTCAGCAGGATCAAAGGTACGAATTGAATCGACTTCATCATCGAACAATTCCACACGATAAGCCAATTCGGAGGTCAGTGGATAAAAATCCAAAATACCGCCCCGTACGCTCATCTCCCCACGGGATTCTACGCGCTCGCCCCGCTCATACCCAAGCTCCACCATCTGGGTCAAGAACGAATCCAGTTCAACGGTCCCTCCTACCTCAATCGACAGGCTGGCGCTTGTCATCACCTCTGATGTGGGGATGTAGCGGCGCACGCCAGAATAAGGCACCACCACAATGCCGCGAAACTGTTGCGAGCATTGCAGCAGCACCTCTATCCGCTGGGCCAGCGTCTCCGGGCTGGAAATGGCCGACTCTGCAGCTACCAATTCATTAGCCGGATACAGCATGACCTCTTCAGATGATAGCGCTTCCTGTAAATCTTCATATATCTTCTGGGCTGAGAACATGTTATGGGTAACCACTAGCATCGGGCGGTTAACCTTCTTGTGCAGCGATGCCAGCATAACCTGTCTGGCTGAGCCGGACAAACCGGAAATAAGCTGCTCTCTCATTCCCGATTCTATCCCGGCTACCATTGAAGCAAAGTCAGAATCTTGCGAAAAAGCCTGTATGAGTGCTTTTAACAAATGAGGCACCTCTCTTATTGCTTAATTGATACTATTCTTAATAAAATTCGCATGACGAAAAGTCACGATTTCGTGAACATTGAGCTACCCTGGCGATTCGGGGTCCGTATTCGAACCAAAAAGGAGCCTCAGCACGCTTGCCAAGGCTCTAATATCCGTCTTTTCAAAGTGAATCCTTCATCCTCGCTGCCGATCATTGCAGCGGATTCGAGAGCAAGGTCAGCTCCGGATTGTTCTCCAGTGCCTCCCTGCAATAATCGCAGGTCACCCGAACCGTAGTATCACCGTTCGAATCATACGCTATTATATCTCTCCGCTCATCGGGGGTCAAGGAATGGAAACCTAGCTGCGACTCGGATATATAGGGTGCCTCTATTCTACCAATAAACGTTCGGCAATGCCGACATATATAGTTTATTGCCATCTATATGCCTCCTGAAGAATCATTATGTCTTCAGTATGCCCTGAAACGCCGTAGCTTAGCCCTATGCATTACCTGTTTGGGCCAACTATATGAAGTCCGAAACTATGGATTAAACCTGGCCATCGTCTGCTCAAAAGTGTGATCCATGCTGTATTCCAGCGCATCACAAGCCGCATCAATCGACTGTTGAAGCAGCGGCTGATCCTTCTTGGCAAACTTGGACAAGACATAATCTACTACTGCATACCCCGGCTCCGGCCGGGAAATCCCCATGCGAATCCGGTTGAACGTCTGCGTCCCCGTATGCTGGATGATCGACTTAATCCCGTTGTGCCCGCCGGCACTCCCTTGATAGCGCAGGCGATTACGCCCCAGCTCCGTATCCAGATCGTCATACACAACGATCATGTCTTCCAGAGCCACTTTATAATAATCCATAAAAGCCCGAACCGCCTCACCGGATAAATTCATATATGTCATCGGCTTGATCAGCGCGACCTTGCCACCCGGCAAGAGCCCTTCACCAACCAAGGCCTTGCACTTGCTCTGCTTAATCTCAATATTGTGCCTGCGCGCCAACTCATCCAATGCCATAAACCCGATATTATGACGGGTCTTCTCATATTGACTCCCCGGATTCCCGAGGCCGACAATCCACTTCATCTTCGTTAATCCTCCATTTATCCTCTTCTCTGGTATCCCGGCGCATCCCGCAGGGATGTGGCTCCTCGTCCTTTCCCACCAATTTCGATGGATAACTGACTTCTCGCCCTTACCTAGCGTATCCCGGAGGGACAGCGGACTTTCTTCGCCCCACTGAGCCTCTTTCAGTTCACACAATAATCCCTGCTCTAACCTCAGCGCGTTCCGAAGGAACAGCGAACTCCTTCGTTGAAAAAGCAGCAGTCAAAGAGCACCATAGTCCACTCTACGCTCCCTCACAACCGCCAATAATAGAGCGTACCCCGCAGGGTGAAAAGCGGCCCAACCTCACCGTCACCCAGACAAGCCGGAAAGCAGCAGAAATCTCCCCGGCATGTTTTCAGGTAACCCAGGTGCTCCCAAAGTAAGACGTACCCGGAGGGGGAAAAGCGTTCCATACAACAAAAGCCCCTAGCGCCTCCCCCTGGAAGGGGGACAGTCGCAGGAGCACCTCTTTGCCTCCAACGTTATCCATATGCAGGAGTCCAGAGGGCTGCAAGCCCTTTGGAGCCCTCCCTTATGGTAAGGGAGGGTTTGGGAGGGTTGAGTCAAATCACTCTATTTCAAACAACTTACTAATCGACAATTCCTCATGTACACGAATAATAGCTTCGCCCATGAGAGGGGCTACAGACAGAACCTTCAACTTGCTAGTCGGGTTAGGATGCGTAATTGGAATCGTATCCGTAACGATTACTTCTTTGAGCGGAGAATTCTCAAGCCGCTCCATCGCAGGCCCGGACAGCACAGGGTGTGTGCAGCAGGCATAAACTTCCTCTACGCCGCCTTCCTTTAGCGCGTTGGCCCCAAGCACGATGGTGCCTGCGGTATCAATGATATCGTCGACGAGAATAGCGGTCTTGCCTTCAATATTCCCGATGATGTTCATAACTTCACTTACGTTAGGTTCCGGACGACGCTTGTCGATAATCGCCAGCGGGGCATTCAGGAAGTCGGCCAGCTTGCGGGCACGAACTACACCACCGTGGTCAGGAGATACGACAACCGGGTTCTGAATATTTTTTGAACGGAAATATTGAGCCAGAATTGGGACACCCAGCATATGATCCACTGGTATATCGAAGAAGCCTTGAATCTGCATGGCATGCAGGTCCATCGTAATGACGCGGTGGGCACCTGCTTTCTCAATCAGATTAGCTACCAGCTTGGCCGTAATTGGATCGCGCGAACGCGCCTTGCGGTCCTGGCGCGCATATCCGTAATACGGAATAACTACATTAATGCTCTTAGCTGAAGCACGTTTCAAAGCATCCACCATAACGAGCAGCTCCATCAGATTGTCATTAACAGGAGCACAAGTAGACTGCACAATATATACATGGCAGCCGCGTACGCTCTCCGACAATTTGACTTGAATTTCACCGTCACTGAAGCTAGTCGTCTCCGATTCCCCCATCGGGATTCCAATATAATCGGCAATTTGATGCGCTAATTTCGGATTGGAGTTACAAGTGAATATCTTCAGTTTAGAATCACAATAAGTCATAAAATTTAATACCCTCCGTGCTGTGTAGATAGATTAGAGATGTCTCAAACTATCCCCGTCATTAATATGATCACTGCATCCTGAAAAACCTGAAACTTCGATTCATACTACTTCTTCCATGGCCTAGGCATCTTGCTGCTATTCTCTTGATTCTTCTTGTTCTCTTTGCTTCTTCGCTTTGGCACGGGCGCGAATCTTCTCCGCGTAACCCGGCTTATTCTCCTGACGATTCCGCGCAATAGCCAGATCATTATCCGGCACGGTATTCGTGATCGTTGAGCCAGCTACGACATAGGCGCCCTTGCCGATCTTCACCGGTGCTATCAGATTGACATTGCTGCCGATAAAGGCATCATCTTCGATCTCAGTAATAGACTTATTATATCCATCATAGTTGACCGTAATCGCGCCACAGCCAAAGTTGACGTTCCTGCCTACCTTGGCATCGCCGATATAGCTAAGATGAGAGACTTTCGAGCCATCATCCATAGAGGCATTCTTGATCTCTACAAAATCGCCGACCTTCACATGACTACCCAACTTAGTTCCTGGACGCAAATAAGCAAACGGCCCTACGGTCGTATCCTTGCCAACTTCCGCCTGGCTCAGCACCGAATGTTTGACCTTTGCACCGTCAAGAATGTGACAGTTCTCGATATCGGAAGAAGGACCGATCACACAATCCTCTCCGATAACCGTCTGTCCATATATAGAACATCCCGGCAAAATAACGGTGTCCGCTCCGATCTCAACATCGGCTCCAATATACGTAGAACCTGAATCGACAATCGTAACACCGTTCAACATATGCTTACGGTTAATGCGAGCTCGCATAAGCGTCTCCGCTTCAGAGAGAGCGATACGATCATTAACACCGATAGACTCGGTATAATCGTCCGTTCTGTAACCTTCAACAACATCGCCTTCTTGAACCAGAATTCCTATGACATCAGTTAAATAATACTCCTGTTGAGCATTGTTATTTGTCACTTTCTCCAGAGCGGAAAATAACTTCGCATTATCAAAACAATAAGTGCCGGTATTGATTTCCTTTACCGCATCTTCTTCAGGAGAGCAATCCTTCTGCTCAACAATTCGCTTCACGGAGCCATTCTCACCACGGATAACCCGTCCATAACCTTGTGGACGATCCACCTCAGCAGTAAGAATTGTAGCCGCCGCCCCATTCTTCTCATGAAGCTGAAGCATCGCTTCGAGCGACTCCTCAGTGACTAACGGAGTGTCTCCACAAATAACGATCGTCGTTCCATTCTCTTGGCCAAGAAGCTGTTTGACTTGCTTGACGGCGTGACCGGTCCCTAGTTGCTTCTCTTGCAGTACATATTCCGCTGAGGTGCCAAGATAAGACTGTACAGCCTCCGCACCATGGCCAACAACGACAATACTGCGTTCACATTGGACCTTCTTCACCGTATCCAAGACATGACCGACCATCGGCTTACCGCAAACGGGGTGGAGCACTTTATAGAGCTTCGACTTCATGCGTTTCCCCTGTCCTGCAGCAAGAATAATCGCAAATCTTTTCAAGGCCCCGGCCTCCTTCAATTGAACTCATTACTGACTATATCTCATTTAGGGCAAAAAGAAAAGAGAGCCATGGGCATGGCTCTCTTTTCCTCGAACCCCAATTAGTTACGATAATACAAAAAACTTAAGCCCCTTCTTCAATAACTTCCTCTTGTTCAGCTGCGCGCTCGTATTCTGCGAGAACTGCGCTCTGAATCTTCTCGCGAGTACCCGAAGAGATCGGATGCGCGATGTCCCGGAATTCCCCGTCCGGTGTGCGCTTGCTAGGCATAGCTACGAACATCCCGTTGTTACCGTCAATTACACGAATGTCATGAACAACAAATTCGTTATCGATGGTAATGGATGCAATCGCCTTCATTCTGCCCTCAGAGCTGACGCGGCGGAGTCTTACATCCGTAATTTGCATATGTGTTCACCACCTTTTTCCATCAGAGACTTGGTGTAATATTCCACATAGCAAACGGAAATCCTTTTTTTTTCGTGAATAAAATAGGCCAAAATCAAGATTTTTTTTGGAATAATGTGCTATTCGACACAATTCGCCATAATTCCGGTAGTTTTTACGGGAAATCGACTAAATTCTGGCTTAAATCATTTATCAAAATAATTACCAGGGGTAACTGAAATTTCCTTTTCCTTGGCATCCACCGCACGTAGTGTAGCCAAGGACACATAGTCCTGGAGAAGGCGTTGTTCCGACTCAACCTCCCCGGATTCCACCAGGACCCCAACTCCTGCGACAACCGCATCGAACTCGGCGAGCAAATCAACCATCCCCTGAATCGTGCCTCCAGCCTTCATGAAGTCATCGACGATCAACACCCTCGATTTCTCCTTGAGCGCACGACGGGACAATGTCATCGTATGCAAGCTTTTATGTGAACCTGATACATAGTTAATGCTTACCGCCGACCCCTCCGTGACCTGATGGTCTCTACGCACAAGCACAACAGGCAGGTTTAATTCGGCACCGGTAGCATAAGCCAACGGAATTCCCTTGGTCTCAACAGTCATAATGCAATCAATGTCTACATGGGCGAAAGCGGTCGCAAACAGCTTCCCGGCCTCATTCATCAATGCCGGTTGTCCCAGCAGATCCGACATGTACAGATACCCCCCGGGAAGAATGCGGTCGGGCTGAGACAATTTCTCGCACAGCTCGTTAATAAATACAAGAGCCTGCTCCTTGCCTACCTTGGGAATATACTTGACCCCACCGGCAGCGCCTGCCAGCGTCTGCAGTTCACCAATTCCCTCATCTTCGAACACTTCTTTGATAATTGCCAAATCCTCACTGATGGAAGACTTGGCTGCGCCATAACGCTGCGCGAACGTTGTCAAAGGTATCAGATGATGGGGACGGGATAACAGATATTGGGTCATTTCAACTAATCGAGCGCTTCTTTTCAATTTTTTCACGAAGACCCCTCGCTAAATCCGAATATTTTAATGAAAATATAACATTTTCGTACGGTTTTGTACAATCTTTACTTATTAAGTCAATAGGCGGACGGCATACACCTCTTTGCAGAAGCCCCTTAGCCCGTTGTAAATCCGCGGTACCTTCGACTCCTTGGACACAAGTCCGAAGACCGTCGGGCCGCTGCCTGACATCAACACACCATCCGCTCCGAGCCGGAGCATCGTCTCTTTGAGATGAGCCACCTCCGGATGCATTTGCAGCGTCACTTCCTCAAGCACATTACCAAGCTCTTGACACATTCCATGGAAGGAGCCGCTATCAAGCGCCTGGATCATTCGGCCGGCCGAAGGATGCTTCGTAATCCGATCGCTGCGGAATCGGCCATAGACCTCCTCAGTCGATACATTGATCGGCAGCTTGGCCAGAATGACCCAGCATTGCGGTGGATTTGCCACCGGAGTTAGTTTCTCCCCCCGGCCTGTAGCCAGCGCTGTTCCTCCTGTGACACAAAATGGCACATCCGAGCCAAGCTCTGCACCAAGCTCCATCAGCTCCGTATCCGAGATACCAAGCTTCCACAGGCGGTTCAGGCCGCGCAGTGTTGCCGCCGCGTCGCTGCTGCCACCGGCCAAACCCGCTGCCACAGGGATCTTCTTGTCCAAATGGATGTAGACCCCGCTTGGAACCTTGTAGCGCTCCTTAATCAGCTTAGCGGCCTTAAAAGCCAGATTCTTCTCATCTAACGGAATATAACCCGCCTGACTCGATATAATAATCGTGTCGCGGGGAAGCTCGCTCATCTCCAGACGATCCGCCAAATCGACCATCGTCATGATCATTTCGACCTCATGGTATCCATCAGGCCGTTTATATAGCACATCAAGCATCAAATTTATTTTTGCCGGTGCTTTCTCATAAATTTTCAAGGCGTTCACCTATCCTCAAATATCCATACACTAAGATCTCGTAGCTGTTATTCTGAATTTGTATTAATCCATAATGTAATGGGTTCAGTATACCTATTTTATAAAATAAAGGTTCATTCCGTCTATGTAAACGAAAAGACAAACCTGCCTTCTCTATATTACTTTATCCTGATACAAAAACAAGGCTCCCCCCTCGGGAGAAGCCTAATTATTTGCATTCTTATTGTGAATTCTTTGCGGCAGCCCGTTCTGCCATTTCTATCGCCCTTTTGACCATATTTCCCGCATCCTTGGCTCGAATGCCTCCCCAGCCTTGCTGCTGCACCGTATTGTAGAATCCAAGCTCCTTGGCGAGCTCTACCTTCAGCTCCTCCGACATCACACTGCGCCGTCTGCGTGCCATAGCCACTTCCCCCTTTAATCCTAAGATAAAGTGCGAGTTCAATAAGGAACATCCGTAGTATGCTACATTAGGCCAAACTTCATACGATGATTAGGGCGAAGTGACGTCCCGGGCATATGTACATTTTGGACATAAAGTTGTCATGAAAAAAGCGACCTTCGCAAAATGCAAAGATCGCCTGCTGTTATATCATGATGTTCACGGTTTAATATACGAAAGCCCCATTCCGTTGTCATCGTTATACACCATAACTTCAACGGATTCGGTCAGTATATCGGCATAACTATAGGACACACGTTTGAAGCTTTGTTGATCCTGATCCAGCTTCACGATAAAGACTGAAGGATAAGTCTCCTCTAACACTCCAGTACGTTCGACAGTCTTTCGGCGACCACCGTTTGCCCGCAGCATGATTTTCTGACCAACGTGAGCTTCCAGACTATTTTTAATTTCTGATAGTGCATTTTTAGCCATGGCCTGTGACCACCTTCCTTCTTTGTCCATTATACATGAAGGGGGTCGCAATTGTCAAATTAAATAAATAATTATATCAGTATGAAAAAAATCTTGTCAACGATTTTTTTTCGACACTTTCTGAAAAGTTCGATTTACATCGTTGGAACAATGTTTAATTTGGATAAATCCTTGAGCGTAGGCAGTCCGATCCGGTAGCTGCCCCGCGTCTCGATTCCCCCAACTCCCTGCGTGCCGCTAATCGTCTGATTGAGCACATCGGTAATATGAATCGTATCCCGAATTGATGTCAATGACGCCTTAGCCGCAATATAGACGGGGTCCAGGGCATGAATCAACACGCGGGCAGGGGAACTGGCAAAATTGGCCCCTGCCTGCAGCAAGGCCTCAAAATGCGACTGACAAGCTCCCGCCACGATCGTCAGTGTATCGAAGTTACGTTCATATTCACGCGCTATACGCACAGCCTCTACAAAATGCTTGGAGTTTTTGTAACTGGTCAAGTTGTACAGGTCTCTTGATGGAGGGTTTTTTAATACCCCATCATGCCCTGTCAGCACGACAATGTCCGGGTTGACCGTTGGTAGCAGCCGATATAGCACGCTAGGCATCGCAGACTCATTTACATAATAGCCGTTCACAGGCACTCTAAGCTTCTCGTAGAGATCAAGGCTCTTCTGTAAGTATCTCTCATCCCCATCCAAATGCAACACCTTGCCGGGCACCTCAAAATAAGCCTGCTCCTGAGCTGCAGGAGACCACTGCTGGACCGCAACCTGATTGCGCTCCGCCAGCTGCTGGCGGTCCTGACGCAGCCGTTGCAGCGATTCGGTCGCCTTGATTCGCGCACGCTCTGTCTTCTCTCCAGGTGAACCTGGGTCCACCTTTAGCAAATCCGTCAGCGGCGCATCGGCCAGCAGACGGAATTCTGTTCCCTTTATGATGGCCACGCTCCGCTCGATTCTCTCCACTCGGAAGGTAACATCCCCTCCGTAGGATTTGCGGACGACCAAGTCTCCCAATTTCGTCACAATCCATCACCTCTATCCCCATCGTATGGGCGGATAAAGGGATTGGTTACAGCTAAGCTTCGTTCAACCCAAATTGCACGAGCATATTGCTCAGCTTGGCGAACTCATGCAAATCCAGCGTCTCCGCCCGTCTTGACGGAGCAATGTCGGCCTCTCCCAGCAGAGCTTCCAGACGCTCCCTGCCCTCCTTCGGGAAGAAACGGCTCTTAAGATTGTTTGAGATCGTCTTGCGTCTTTGTGCAAAGGAAGCTTGTACCACCTCAAAGAAGAACGCTTCATCCTCCACTTGAACCGGAGGCTGCTTGCGCACCTTAAGACGAATTACTGCGGACTCCACATTCGGCTGCGGGATAAACACGCTGTGAGGCACTGTACAGACCAGCTCAGGCTCACTGTAATATTGCACAGCAATACTTAAGCTGCCATATTCCTTCCCTCCAGGAGAAGCTGCCATTCGCTCAGCTACCTCCTTCTGAATCATGACCACGATATTCTCCAGAGGCAGCTTCTCTTCCAGCAGCTTCATCAGGATAGGTGTGGTGACATAATAAGGCAAGTTAGCCACTACGCTAACGCCATTCACAGCGCTGAATTGCCGAGCGAACAACTCCTTCAGATCCAGCTTCAGCACGTCGCCATGAACCACCTGCACATGCGGGAACGGCTCAAGCACTTCTTCAAGGATCGGCAACAACCGCTGGTCGATTTCCACGGCGGTCACTTTGCCGGCCTCCTCAGCGAGCCTCTCAGTAAGCGCTCCAATGCCCGGGCCGATCTCCAGCGCTCCCTTCGTCTTATCCAGCCCTGCTGCGGATACTATTTTGCCAAGAATATTTTGGTCGATCAGAAAATTCTGACCCAGACTCTTCTTAAACGAGAAACCGTGACGCTGGATAATCTCCTTCGTTCGGCGTGGAGTTGCTATATCTTCTCTTATCGTCATTAATGAATTACCCCTTCATCCTCCAATTGTGCCAGTGCAGCCGCGAACTCCTCTCGGCTGATCTTAAAGGCCACCAGCCGCTTATATAGCTGTTTGCCGTTGCAATACCCGATTCCGAGCAGCTCGCCAAGCTTACGTCTTCTTGCAGCCGCTTGAGAGTGAATAATGAGACCTGCATCGATTAAGTCTTCCCAATCAATCAGAGGCTCCATTCCCGCCGTCTCGCTGCGTACTCGGCTCAGCGCCTCCCGAATCGCCTCTGGCGACGCATTCTCGACCCCGATATCTCCCCGCTTGGTCGCATCGGCCTCCCGCAAGAAGGCATGCTTGCAGCCTGGCACGCGCTGCGCAACGATCTTGCGAATCCTCTCTCCGGCATGATCCGGATCTGTAAATATAATAACCCCGCGCCGCTCCTGGGCGAGTGCTATTTTACGCAATGTTCTCTCATTGATGGCTGAACCGCCTGTCTCAATCGTATCGGCCTCTACGGCTCGCTTAATCGCCACAGTATCGTCCCGGCCTTCCACCACAATGATCTCTTTGATCATATACGGCCTTCCCTTCCATGTAGAGATTGTTCAAAAAACCTGCTCCTGATCACAAGATCGCACTGAAAACCGGCCTTTTTGAACACTCATATATATCCCTAAAAATTATACGCTTTAATAAACAAAACAAAAAGAAGAGGATAGATTCCCCTTCTTATCCACTGTCTTATTCATCATCCTAATAGAGGTTGCTCAAAAAGTCCACTTTTTGAACCCCCGCTAATCACGATCCTAGATCTTATTTTCGATATATCCTTTCAACTTTGCAGCCAACTAGTTGAGCTCTGGCTTGGTCGGGCCGATGACATAAACTGTCCGACCCTTCTTGCGGCCGAATTGGTTTGCTGTTTTGAGCGAATCGAAATATACATCCATCTTGTTGCCTTTAATAGCGCCCCCAGTATCTTCCGCTTTGCGGAATCCGAGGCCTTCAATGTATACCCACCAACCTAACGGAACGACATTTTTATCGACAGCGATCGTTCTTCCCTCTTGAACTCGGGTTCCTGTAGCTGTTTTCGTGCCGATTCCATCCTCTTCTGCAGAGTAGGCAGTCAAGGTTACGTTCTTGAGCATTTTTTTATATTTGAACGAGACTCCGCCCTTTTTGGTCAATCCACTGATGCTCACCTGATCCGAGGAGCGGGAAATGCTAGCGGACATCACAGCAGTCTTCGGCTTCGTGCCCACGGCAATGACTTTAGGTGTGGCCTTCTTAACGACCTCCTTGCCAAGCCAACGCTTTGACACGAATTTGCCATCCTCATACACCTTCTCAACATTGTGTACGACTAGGCCCCGGCTGCCTTCCTGTACGACCTTCGTTTCACCCTTCAGCAGCTGATCATCACTTGTCTTGACAACATTGAATGGTACGGTCTCTTGTTGTTGAATATTATGTTTCTTGACACGAACGATATTAATAACCATATTCGCTGTGACGGCCTGATTCAGGCCTGGAGAAACTTTATCCTCCTGATTCACATCTACGCCTAGTTCCTGAATAGCGTCCTCTACCTTGGCCTTCGTGGTGAAGGTCAGCTTATGAGCGCCATCCACACTGATACTGACGGGAACGGCCCGGACAATCTCAATCCGGTCCCCATCCTCTATTGCGCTCGACAACGATTTGGAAACTTCATCGCCCGGCTGCAATATGATGGATTGTTCATCCAGCACTTTGTTGACCAAGGAATGTCTGGTGGTGATTGACTCTGTCTTTCCATCAACAACCAAATATATTTTTTTACTGTTCTGTGTGTAGAACCAAATCAGGATGATGGTGATTACTGCAATGGCCAGAACTCCAACAAGCAAAACCTGACGCAGATGTTCTTGCTTCCATCGCATTGCGTAAGACATGCTGGATGAGCGTGATTCATGGGTATCCTGGTTACGGAAAAATCCCATATCTTCCGTCCTCCTTACATAGTCCCGCCGTCTAGATCGACATATCATGAAATTGACGTGACTACAGATCGATTTTACGAAATGCCATAAAGCGCACTCCGCATTCCTGTCCCAGTCCTCTCGGCATTGGTCACCCCCTGTAAACAACAGTATGATGACCCTACTAAGTTTATTCAAAACAAAAGAAGCCTAAAGAAAGAGTTAGAGGAACTCTGTTCGTGGCTTCCGGAATAATCAGTGATGTATAGATGCACGAGTTGTTGCCTCTCTGGATACGCCTACGAGGTTAGCTGTCGGGTTAGGACGTAGAGAGTCGCCCTTTCTTAGTTCATTCGCTCATGGCGCAATGACCTCGAATTCACCCCATAGACCCTTACAAAGAAATCCTTCACGACATGCTCATTCATAATCTCATGAATTGCCGTGGTCGGTTCCCCCGTTCTCCACACTCGGAGATTCAGCGAGACTGGTTTATGGAACTTCGGTAATCTCTGGCAAAATAAGTCTGTGAGAATCGCCAAATGGATTACTGAAGAAATTCTATCTTGTTTCGATACATGTTGTAAAGGACGAATCAACAACGTTTATTTTAATAATTGGTTAAAAAAATGTAATAAACAGAGTTTTAATTGTTAAAATGCATTAATCTTTCTCGTTTACTCATTTTTTCATTACTTTTTCTCAATATTTCAGCGAATGCCAAATCGTTCCATTGCATTTTTGGTTGTTACGTTGGCTAATTCTTCCAAAGAAATCCCTTTTAATTCCGCTGCCGCCTCGGCGACGAGACGAACGTAACCCGACTCATTTCTCTTCCCACGATATGGGTGTGGTGTTAAATATGGGGAGTCTGTCTCAATCAATAATCGGTCCATGGGAACCTTCATAATAACCTCTTTTGGCTGCTTGGCATTTTTGAACGTAATCGGCCCGCCAAATGACAAATGAAATCCCATATTCAGACACAATTTGGCAATTTCCCAGCTGCCAGAGAAGGAATGCATCACACCGCCAACTTCACTTGCCTTCTCTTCCTGCAAAATTCGTACAATATCCTCATGTGCATCCCGATTATGAATCGAAATTGGCATTCCCAGACTTCGAGCAAGCCCGATCTGATTGCGCAGGACCTTGTGCTGCACCTCTTTGGGTGACGTATCCCAATAATAATCCAGCCCGATTTCGCCGATTGCGACGACCTTCTCATGCTTGCACAATTCCGCAATCCAGTCGAGGTCACCATCCTGCATCGTAATCGCATCTTGCGGATGCCAGCCCACGGCTGCATAGATAAAATCGTATTGCTCCGCCAATTTCATCGTCGTCGGAATCGTCTCCCGATTAAAGCCAATGTTGATCATCCGCGTCACTCCCTGTTCCAGAGCCCGCTGAATGACCTCCTCGCGATCCTCGTCGAACTGTGGAGCATCCAGATGGGTATGTGTATCAATAAGCATCAATGTATATGCGCCTCCCAGCTAGTTCATTGGTTAATTTTTGTTGAGTTCATCCTGGCATCATTCGAGAATTTTAATGCTGTTCTACGAATAGTTCCGCAATCTCCCGCGGCAAATCGTCAATAACTGCAAGAACTTTATCATCTGGAAAATACAAATGGAATTTCCCGCGCTGCAAACCGCTGATCGATCTGACAATATCCGATACTTCGGAAATCTCACGCAAACGTTCTTGACGGTCCAGAAGCAGGAGCTGCTTCTCCCGCCCTTCCCCATCCGGACGAAACACATCATAAGGCAGATCCGTTGGAAAATCAATTTCCAAATCGTATTCCGGATTAAGCCCCGCCTTATCAAATGCAGCTCTAATCTCTTCAATTGTCTCCATATCCAAAGAGTCCATCTCTACATATTTATACAGCTTGCGGTCGATGAACCGGGAGCACAGTTCTCCAAGCAGCTCGTCCGTCTCCTTTCTCCACTGCATAAAGGCCGTCTGAACCAACGCTTCATCTAATTGAAGATAGTCCTGTACCGTCATGGTGCGATTAAATAATGAAGGCAAAGGTTCCGGCAGAAACTTGAAGCGATGGCCTTGCTCATACAACGCCTTCGCTCTTTTGAAAATCTGCCTTAAAATGATCTCTGAGCTGCGCGTAACCGGATGGAAATAAATTTGCCAGTACATCTGATATCTGGACATTAAATAATCTTCTACCGCATGCATGCCCGAATCCTTGACGACAATTCTTCCTTTATACGGTCTAAGCATTCGCAGAATCCGATCCATATCTATCGTTCCATAATTAACACCGGTAAAATAAGCATCGCGCAGTAAATAATCCATCCGATCCGCATCCAGCGGGCTGGAGACGAGATTCACAACAATCGGCTGCTCATAATCCTTGCGAATCACCGCCGCTACCTTATCTGGGAAATCATCCCCCATCCGGCGCAGCACCGATCTGACCTCTGTGTCACCGAGCAAAATGCGACAGGTCCAATCCTCATGATGCATCTGGAAGGCCTGCTCTACCGAATGAGAGAAGGGACCATGGCCGAGATCATGCAATAGTGCAGCACATAGAGCTACCATTCCCTCTTCCCGGGGCCAGTCCGCATAATTGGCGCGCTCAAATTGAGAAATAATTCGCCGGGTAATCTCATAGACTCCTAAAGAATGGGAGAATCGACTGTGCTCAGCCCCATGGAACGTTAAATAAGAAGTTCCAAGCTGACGAATCCGACGCAAACGTTGAAATTCCGAGGTATTAATGAGCGACCAAATAATTTCATCCTGCACATGAACATAATTGTGAACGGGATCCTTGAATACTTTCTCTTCTCGAAGCTGACGATACATGTAAAATCCCTCCCTAACCCATAATCTTAAAAAAAATTTGTAAGGTGATTTGACGAAACTTTAGCTAATGTCGACAGATTTTGTCGAATTTTGTCTAAAGTTGTTGAATAAACACTTTCCATATTGTCGAATCATAGAATAACCTGTTTTAAGCGGAAAAGCGCCTATCTACCAGTAATTTAAGGATAAATTATGTTTTTTCAACCAAAAAAATAGAAATAAAACTGAACTCTACCATAAATAGGTTGACTATTCTGGCAATGGTTGGTATCATAACTATCATAAAAGATAGAAGTTTGTCGAATAATGACACTTTTAAACTATAGCGAGAGGGGCTACTATCAGTTATGATGAAATCAACAGGTATTGTTAGAAAAGTAGATGAATTGGGACGTGTCGTGATCCCGATCGAATTGCGCCGTACACTAGGAATCGGTGAAAAAGACGCTCTTGAAATTTACGTTGACGGAGAACGGATCATGCTTAAGAAATACGAGCCCGCTTGTATCTTCTGTGGCAATGCCGAAAACGTAACTTACTTCAAGGGAAAAATTGTTTGCCACGAATGTTTAAGCGAATTGCCTACCCCTGTGACAAATTAATAAAAATAGTATATAATAGATTTACTGAATATGTTAATTCTAACCTTTTTCATATCTCCTTGGCGCCTTCCAGGCTTGAACCCGGCCTACGAAGGCCCCTTTTTTGACCCATAAATACAATTTATGGTTTTTTAGCAATTAAAAGTAAATTATTAAATGCTTTTTTTTTAAAAAGGTTCCTCTTTTACAGCAGCATATTGTAAATATCCCGTTTAGAAACTCCTCGATCATTAGCAGCCTTCTTCATCGCTTCTTTTCTCGGCAGCTTCTCCTGTTCTTCATAGTGTGCGACATGATCCTCTACCGAGAGCGCTTGCCACCATGCATCCCTCCGTTCCTTCACCTCTTCAGGATGAGCCCCGGAGACAACGATACAATATTCGCCAATCGGCGGATGCTCCTGCAGCCATTTGAGGCATGCGCTGAATGTTCCCCGCACCATCTCTTCATAACGCTTTGTCAGCTCGCGAGCCAGCACAACCTGTCTATCCCCCCAGGCCTCCAGCAGCGCCTCAAGTGATTTTACCAATCGATGGGGAGATTCATACAGCAGCAATGTACCTTGCTCATCCAATAGTGAGCTTAATAGCTTGTCTCTATCTTTATTATCTCGCGGTAAGAAGCCAAGAAAGGTGAATCTCTCTGTAGGCAGGCCTGACACAATCAAAGCTGACAGAGCTGCGTTTGCCCCAGGCACCGGAATTACGGAAATACCCGCTTCCAGCGCTAGCTTAACCAGATCGCTGCCCGGGTCGGAAATGGCCGGCAACCCGGCGTCACTGACCAGCGCCAAATTTTTTCCTTCTATTATAAGGCGTATCAATTCCGGGCCACTGGCTGCCTTATTATGCTCATGATAGCTCAGCAGTTTACCGGGAGAAATTTCGAAATGACTTAACAGCTTGCGCGTCTGTCTCGTGTCCTCCGCAGCGATGATATCCGCCTCCTGCAGGGTTCGCACAGCACGATAAGTCATATCCTCCAGGTTGCCGATCGGCGTGGCGACAAGGAACAATTTCCCCTGGCTATTATTTTCCGGCTTATCCTCAAAACTTCTCTGTATGTTTATACTCATGCCTTCCCCTCTTTTGGTCCATAATAGATATCCATAACTTCCTGAAAGTACTCCCCGCTCTCCTGATATACGATCAGCGGAGGCAATATTTTGACGTCCGGCTTCCCATCCCGATGCGCCTCGATCAGCACCATGTTGGCCTCTGATCCCGCCCGTGGGTGTACAAATCGGATCACCTTGGGCTCCATCCGATATTTCCTGAACATTGTGATGATATCACCAAGCCGCTGTGGTCTATGAACCATCGATATTTTGCCCCCGGGCTTGACCAGTCGCATTGCCGCTTGCGCTACATCCTCCAGCGTGCAATGAATCTCATGCCGAGCGATGCTCTGATGCTCACTCAGCTTCAGATCCCCACCGGTTAGCGGCATATAAGGCGGATTAACCGTTATGGCATCATATATGCCATTCCCGCCTTCCTTAGCCAGATCGCGCAGATCGCCCTCCATAATGTTAACCCGCTCCTTCAAGCCGTTCATCTCCACGCTGCGCCGAGCCATGTCCGCAAGCCGGGGCTGAATCTCGATGCCTTCAATTAGCGCCTTCGTCCGCGTTGACAGCAATATCGGAATCACACCGTTGCCGCTGCATAAGTCCAATATCCGGCCGTATTTCGGAATATTTGCAAATCTCGCCAGCAGTACGGCATCCATTGAGAAGCTGAACACCTGCTCGCTCTGAATGATCGACAGATCATGGGTAAGCAGATCATCCACCCGCTCTGTCTCGTAAATTTCCACATTTCTCATGAATCGCGCCCGCCCATTTCTGCTCATTATTTGTTAGTTCCTTTATAAGGATGCATTTTCCCGTTAAAATCTAAAAAAAACCGTAGGAAGCTCTCCCTACGGCTTGTTATTTATTCAGAAAAGACAGGCAGAACAGGCAATCGCCCTCTGTACGTAAATGTCCGTAATATACGTTGCAGATATGAAAACCTTCGTGATATAACCGCGCCAGGTTATCATAACCTTCTCCCACGATATCGGTATTTTCCTTATGCTCCAGCTGCGCTTGTTCCTGCTTGCCTTCGGAAGATGCCAGCTCTATCTCATTTTCCTGCTTCAGAACTTTACGCATCTTCTCATTCTCAAGCCTGAGCTGCTGGTTCTCCTCCATCAGCTTCTTCACCTCAAGCATAAGCGTGCCAAAATCGCCGTGTACTTTAGCTATTTGTTTTTCCAGCGCTTGCATATACGCGAAAATATCTTTATTCTCCAAGTTCCCACCCCAGAGTCATTCTCAATTATATTGAAAATATGATATTCTTGACTATTTAACAACTACGTCGTCTAACGAAAGCTCCTTAACCTTGTTGATCTCGAACAATTGCACATGCACTGTCCGCGAACCGGCATTAATTCCGACGACCTTGCCTTCTCCCAAAGAAGTAATGACTTGCTTGCCAACCGTCGGCATTTCTTCCTTCACACTTTCGTAGTTATCATGCTCAAATTTGAGACAACACATTAATCTTCCGCATAAACCGGAGATTTTGGTTGGATTGAGCGACAAGCTCTGGTCTTTGGCCATCTTGATCGAGACAGGCTCGAAATCGCCAAGCCAAGAGGAGCAGCAAAGTATCCGACCGCAAGGGCCGATCCCGCCTAACATCTTCGCTTCATCTCTGACGCCGATCTGTCTCAGCTCGATCCGGGTACGAAAGATGCTGGCCAAATCCTTCACCAGTTCTCTAAAATCTACCCGTCCCTCCGCCGTGAAATAGAAAATAATTTTGTTGCGGTCAAACGTAAATTCGACATCGACCAGCTTCATTTTCAAATCATGGTCTTTGATTTTATTTAAACATGTGGCAAAAGCATTCTTCGCCGCAAGCTTATTCTCTTCAACAATGTCGGCATCAGCATCGCCCGCAATCCGGATTACTTTCTTGAGCGGAAGAACAACGTCCGCCTCCTCAACCACCTTCTTGCCAACTACAACCTTGCCGTATTCGATCCCTCGCGCCGTCTCGACAATGACGCTTTGATCTCTCTCAACGGGAAAATCAAGCGGATCGAAATAGTATATTTTACCCGCTTTCTTGAAGCGGACACCTACTACAGTATACAAAAACTTACCCCCTTGTATAGCGATAAAAAACTGGAGAACCTCGAGCAAGAGGTCGCCACCTGTAATCAAACCCCTGCTTACCACGGGAGAAAAGTTTATCTATCTGTCAGACACGATACGTACTGCCGCCGATTAATTACGCCCGTCTACACCAATAAGAAACTGTTCAAGACAGAGCTGGGCATTCATATTTTGTCGCAGTTTTTTCTTACTTTCCGCCACGAGTTCCATCGCATGAATCCACTGCTCTTCAGCACGTGAGAAGGCATGCTTCGTTATAAAATCCAGCTCGTCTATGAAAACGATTCGGTCATGTCTATGATAGAGCGCATGAATCATGTCCTTGAACCATATATGGAAAAGGCTGAACAGGATGTCCAAATGTTCGCCTAGTCCGGTTTTGAATACGTTCTGCTGCGCTGTAATGATCGGAGATCCGCCACGGCCAGCGGTTTCCTTCCCTAATTGTAACACTACGTTTCTAATTTCTGCAAACCAATTCTGATCAAGTAAATCCCGGCAGGATTGGACTCCTGCTGCCAATTGTACAGCACATCTGCACAGATTTACAGCATATCCTTCTCCCGTTAAAATTTGCATCATACGGTCCGGATCCAGCGGCATGAAGGACACCCACTGTGCTCGGGACTGAATGGTCGGCAGAAGAGCTCGTCCATTATCAGACAGTAAAATAGCTACGGCCGGAGATGGCGGCTCTTCAAGAAATTTCAGCAGACTGTTAGCGGCTTGAACGGTCATCTTATCGGCTTCATCAATAATGTATACCTTCGGATTGCCCGTCTCCGAGCGATATGAAAAGATCCGCTGTAGGTCGCGGATTTGTTCAATCTTGATACTCGCTCCCTCTGGAGCGATATAATGTAAATCAGGGTGATTGCCATGCTGGACCTTGCGGCATTCCAGACATTCACCACAAGCGTCGTCTCCGCCCTTAGTGCAAAACAGAGCCTGGGCGAACGCCATAGCTACTTCCTTCTGTCCGCTTCCCGGCGGACTACTGAAAATATATGCATGGGATATCTGTTTGCGGCGGAGACTGCTCTGCAGCTGCTGCTTGGCAGCCTCCTGCCCGATAATATCTGTAAAAGCCATAACTCCTCTTACCTCTTTTAAAAGCATAAATTTATGAGCATACCGCGAATTTCACCGATTTTCTGCAAAAGATCAATTTTTCCCTGCTCTGACTCAAGCAGTTCATCAGCCATCTGCAGCAATGTAGCATCGATCTCATCCAGCAGCTTGTAACGCTTCCCGCGGCCGCGCCGATCCCAACCTCGGGAATCCTTGATGCCTACTCCGCGTCGAACGGTGTCTTCAAGAAAGCCCTTAACCATAAGACGGTAAGCTTTCAGCTCCCGAACCGTCATCGAACGAGCCAAGCGGTCACCCTGCAGCTGAATTTCCTTAAATTTACGATTCAATTCATCCTTGCTGGCCTGTTCTCCGTGCTTATGCATCACATCAGCGAAGCTCTTGGCCTGAGTTGGCTTAGTCGCATTATCGCTTACGCCCAGGCGGCTGTTCAACGGCCTGAACCCCGGATCAATCTTCAAAGCTGTCACCTGCCTATCCATCTATGATTGTTATGATTCTATCATACTAAGCAGATATATGGTTAACATTATGTTAGAAATGTTCAAATCGATCAACCGGCAATACGAATACCGTTGCCCCACCAACTTGCACTTCAACAGGCAATGGCAAATAGGAATCCGTTGTTCCGCTCATAGGAGTTACTGGAGTTACTAGCTGCTCACGTACTTTACAACTATTGCGTATGACATCCAATACGGATTCTACCTGATTATCATCGACCCCGATCATGAATGTCGTGTTGCCTGCGCGCAGAAACCCACCGGTACTGGCCAGCTTCGTTGCTCGATAGTTCTCCTTAACAAGTGCGCTGGACAATTTATTGCTGTCTTTATCCTGGATAATCGCAACAATTAATTTCATTTGCAGTCCCTCCTCATATTTTTGTGAACCAAACCTCCTCGATTAGGATAAGAAGGTGGTGATTCGACTCATCTATTTATTTTGACAAAGAATGCTTAAATTCCTCTATAGCCCTAAGAAGTTGGCTCTTAATCAATTCTGCAATCTCCTGCTTCGAACCGGAAGCATCGATTACTTGAATCCGCTCTGGGTACATTGAAACTACTCTTTGATACCCCTCACGAACCCGATGGTGAAAAGCAAGCTCTTCCAGATCAAGGCGATTCACTTCCCGTCCTTGATTGGACGAGATGCGTGTCAAGCCCTGCTCTGGTTCAATATCCATGTAGAAGGTAATGTCTGGCATCCGTCCATGGGTAGCGAACAGATTAATCGACAATACTTCCTCTATCCCTAGACCACGGGCATACCCCTGATAAGCCAGGCTGCTGTCAATAAATCGGTCACATAATACGAAGATGCCTTCGGAAAGGGCCGGCTCGACCCTCTCGGCCAGGTGTTGACGCCTTGCGGCTGCATAGAGCAGCGCTTCTGTACGCGGATCCATCGCCGTATGCTCAGGATTGAGTATGACTGCCCGAATCTTCTCAGCAATCTCAATACCACCGGGCTCACGGGTCTTGATATAAGGGATTCCCTGATTCTCAAGTACCGCCGCCAGTTCTTCAATCACCGTCGTCTTGCCCGATCCTTCACCACCTTCCAATGTAATAAACATTCCTCTATCTTTCGCTTTCACGATGTTCCCGCCTTTGTTCTGTACTTTGATATACGCTGATCGTACTCAGAGAGGAATCCTCTACGCCTTGGCATTTCGCCTTGAAATTCCTAAGCTGGAGCAACATGGTCTCTATTTCATTCGTAATCCATTCGCCCGGATACAGGATAGGAATCCCTGGCGGATATGGGATAACCATCTCCGCCGCCTGGCGCCCAGCGCTCTCCTCGATCGGAATTCTCTCGATCAATGGCGCTGCTACTGGTTGAAGACTGAACAATACGGGAGTCGACACGTTCGCTGTCATGTACAGGTTCTGACTGCTATGTTGCGCATGTAATTGTGGTTGTGATGCGGCTGGTGACTCAAATATGTTCCACGTGGAAATATTAGACTCAGATGGGTTCGCTACTGCTGAACAAGCCCGCTGCACTCCCGTTGTTAAGCCGCTTCCTGCTGCAGTGATTTCCCGCAGAGCAGCAAGCAAACGATTCAGATCCTGCTGTGAAGTACCCACACTCAAAGCGAGGACAACATATCGCTCATCGCTCATCTCCGGAATACAGCCACGCGCCTCCAATGCTTCCTGCAGTGCATAGCCGTTAAGCTCTCCTGCTGCATCATACAACACCACTTTGAACGGGTCTTGTATAGAGTATGCAGCGCTGACTCCGCTTGCGCCTAGTTCGACAAGACCGAAGCGCTTCATGGTCCTGATCTCACTACGCATTTGCGAGGCTAAGTCCAGCGCCTGCGCGAACAGCTTCTCCCCGCTGGCCTGAAGTAGACAGCGGCTGAGATCCAGCGAAGCCATGATCGGATAAGAAGGGCTGGAGCTCTGCACCATAGTGAGCCGCTGCCGAATCAAGCTGCGGTCGAGCAGATCGCCCTGCACATGCAGCATTGCGCCCATCGTCATGGCGGTCAGCATTTTGTGCGTGGACTGTACCACGCCGTCCGCCCCCTGCGCGAGAGCGCTGGGCGGCAGCTGCCGGTGCAGCCCGAAATGCGCGCCGTGCGCCTCATC
>NZ_LN831277.1:66614-71202 GCF_900069005.2 Paenibacillus sp. GM2
CGTGGCATAGCTGCGCTAACGGCTGCAGCTGGGTCCCCATCCCGTAATAGTTCGGGTGCGTAACGAGCAGCCCCTTGGCGCCGGGATAGCGGCGCAGGGCCTCACGCACCGTCTCCACGGACGGGATGGTGGCCAGGCCACTCGCCGCGTCAAGCTGCGGCGAGAGGAACACAGCGTTCGCGCCAGCAAGCATTAATCCGTGAATTACGGATTTATGGACATTGCGCTGAACGAGCAGCACATCGCCTGGAGCGGTGCACACGCTCAGGATCAAAGCCAGGTTGCCGACCGTACTGCCGCCAACCAGGAAGAATGTCTCTGCGGCGCCGAAATACTCCGCCGCAAGCTGCTGCGCCTCCAATATCACTCCCTCGGGATGATGCAGATCATCCGTCCCTGTAATTTCCGTCGCATCGATTTTCATGACTCCTGCCAGAGCCATCTCCTCATTGATATCCCATATATCCAAATAGGCTTGTCCGTCCTTATGGCCTGGCACATGGAAGGAAGCGTCCTTCCGCTTCCGGTAATGAACCAGCGCTTCATACAACGGGGCCCGTGGCTTATGCTCCGCCATCGCTATAATCTATTCCTTCCTGTTACGTTTGCTCTTGCTGTTCTTTTGCTCCATTTTACCGCTTAATTGCCTGACAGGGCAACATAAAAGGACCCGTCATCGTTCAGATCAGGTCCTCTTTAAGTACTTTTTAGGCAGTAGTCCGGCATCAATCTTCTGTTTATAATGTAATTGAAGGATATAAAAGGAGTAACTAGGCATTTCTCTGCATCCAGATTTGCTTCATTTGATGAATAAAGAAATGATATTTCTCTTCCTGCACATCCGTATGGACCATCTCTGATTCACAAGCATCACATATAAATTCTGATACGATATGAATGCCGTCTTTCTTGGTCTCTCCACAGATGATACACGTATTTCCGGTAAGCTCATTCATATGCGATCCCACCTTGTTCGTTTTACTACCAGTATGATACATATTCTATTATTTTAAACCCTTTCATAGTTAGATTCCTACTTTATATATATGCGGGAGCCCTGATGACTGTGTTTGTACGTAAACAAATCTTAATTATTTCTGCTTTCATCCGATATATTAATCATGGATTTAGATTTTTTTAGTTCTATTGACAAAAAGGAGGGTCGTCCACGCTCATGCCCGCGGAGTCCGGAAGCGCAACCTTTTATAATTACAAGCTTCTCAGAAGAATTGCCATCCCCAAGGCCCTGATTGGAGGCTTATCCACGCTTCCCTTCATTTGGCTATTGGCTGAAATAGTATTCATCTCATGGACAAGTATATTTACTTTCTTGCTGGCGTTATTTATCGTCTTGTGGATCCAATTCGTTATTACTCGTTCTGTCCTTATTATCATTAGCCACTCTTATAAGAAACGCTGGCATTTCAAAATGCGTCTGCCATGGATCGGATATCTGCCGGAGCAATTCGTCAGCTATTCAACATTCCGCCGTACCCAGCATTATGCCACCTGGATTGGAGGCTGTATCATCGCCATTCTCATCCCTTGGTCACCAGTTTCCTTTATCATGGCCTTATTATTCTGGCATCTCTGGTTTTTGGCCCCAAGGCTGATTATTCTGATCCGCTTCCGCAAGCAGCCCCGTGACGGAATCATTAAGCTGACTCCTCAGGATGCTTCCTACTATATGCCTTAACCTAATTCATATAAATCCAAACCAATGAAAAAGCCTGTCACCCATTGAACTACCCGGGGACAGGCTATTTTTATGCATGACTACAAAATACTACTACTGATTATTCCTTGATTATGAACCGCTATCCAAGCCTTGAACGACAGCTCTACTTTCTCTCTTGGGAACGAGTACGGTAAAGCTATTATTATAAATTGTTAGCTGCACGGTTAATTTGTCTTTCTCGTAGACGGTTGTTGTGCCCTTACTTTCCTCAGCCTTCTCCATCCAGCCCCATTCTTTGATAATCTTCTGATAGGCCTCTGGTACACCCTTATCCTCATTCAGGCCAGACAAGGAATAATGGGCATAGTCCATCTTCGAGTTATTGGGCGCAGTCTCCACCCGATTGGCCTCCTTCGGAACCGGGAAGCTCTTCTCCACCGATGCTCCGACGAAAGTCGTCCAGGAAGGCTCAGAGGAACCGCAGCCAGTAATGACAAACAACATTAGGATCGTTCCCAACAGATAGAAGGAATATCTCGCTTTCTTTTGCCACATCAAATATTCCTCCTTACCCAGAATTATTTAAAATGATTCTTTCTTCACCCGGATCATTCATGAAGCAGGTTCAATTTCCTGAGTAATAAGGCACCAATATAATTATAACGATAGTCCTATATTTGTCGGTAACAAAAAGGTTACATTAGTTATTCTAAGATTATTGTTATATTTACTCTATTCTATTCCTTAAATGACCAAATAGGCTGTTTTTTTAGGGAATATCGCCTTTAATGAGAATGGGAATTCAGGAAATCCGGCTGCATACGGCGTATACTCATAGACCTGGAAGAAGATTTTTAAAGCCTCTTCCCCTTGCTGCAGATAGAAATCCGGCTGACTGCCCAGCGCAACGAAACCTCCAAAATAATCCGGCAGCTTCAGAAAGTCCGCCTTGATTTGTTCATTTAAGGGGCTTAGATCCTGTTCTCCCGGCCCGAATAAGTCTTCCAGAGATATCTGACTTCCATCGCTCAAAGAGAACGTGTAGGCCTTGCGATAAGGCATTCCATGAGCTCCTCCGGTATAGACATGCTGCTGCGTCAGCAAACTGAGAATACCATCCTTATTATAAGTAACGATAAAACTGCTGGAATATTGATAATCGATGCTAATCTTATTCTGACCTTGGCTTTGGCGATCCTCGTTCCTCTCCCGCAAACTCTTCTCTATTTCTTCTCTGAACCGATCCGCATCGCTTCTCAGAACCTCATTGATCGCCTTCTCTGCCTTATCATTATCGATTCCTGTCACTTCCGGATATTTCAGATGAATCGAAGCCTGATCACTCTCTTGATCAAAAGCCTTAACATATATTCCTAACGTATTCTCCTTGACACTCAGCACGTTAAGCTTCTTGGCAGCCAGGCTCCAATCTCCTTGGTATCCCAAGTAGTTCTTCACAACTTGAAAAGGGATATACAAATGCCCTTCTATGCTACGGCCGCTGTCCTTAAGATAGAAGCCATTGATATCAACCGATTCCCCATATTCAGATACCACAATGTTCAATTGCCGATAATCTTGCCCAACGGAATAAGTATGAGTCTCCTTATTGTAACTTAGAGGCAGACCAAGTCCATCGCGCAAAAAGGTGATAGGCACCCAGGTCTTCCCCTCAATCCATAACCCTTCATGTCCGGTAATGATCCCATTCGCCTTCAATACAATCTTCGTATAAGTCGTATTCGTGTCTTCAGTTCCTATGTTAGCTGAACTATGATTAGCCTGACCTGGCTGAGCGTTGTCTACCGATCCCTGATCAGCCGCATAACCTATCCCCTGCATCGGTAAAATACCTCCCAATAGAACGCCGACTGCCAAGGCTATAGCCACTCTTCTCATTCGTAATCCAAACATTTGATTCTTCTCTCCCTTGAATAAAATAGATCTCTGTCTCTATCCAACATAGCTATTGTATTCAATTATTGTACAAAATGGATGACAAAGCCCATTACATTTCTTTAGCACTTATGACCAAAAATTTACAGTTTATTAACCAAAATGAGTACCCCTCACCGCTTTCCTCATGAAATATAGTAAATATTGCCTTATCACAAAAAATATTAAACCAAACCAAGCGCAGAAAATGCAAGGATACAAGTCATACCCCAGCCCTACTCAGGAACGTTACAAATAATTATCCACCCTGCCGATTATTTAAACCCAAGGGCTTTCATCCTAATTGCAATTTAGCAATGAAATAAAAAAACCACCACCGATTATCGGCAGTGGTTCTTATCGCTTGGCGGCTTCCTACTCTCCCAGGACCCTTCGGTCCAAGTACCATCGGCGCTAGAGGGCTTAACGGTCGTGTTCGGGATGGGTACGTGTGGAACCCCTCCGCCATCGCCACCAAACGTTCAAGGTTAATCCTTGAAAACTGGATACGAAACTTATTTTGCATATTTAGATGTTTTTTGGATAAGCCCTCGACCGATTAGTACCTGTCAGCTCCATACATTGCTGCACTTCCACCTCAGGCCTATCAACCTCGTCGTCTTCAAGGGGTCTTACTCGTTGGGAAATCTCATCTTGAGGGGGGCTTCACGCTTAGATGCTTTCAGCGCTTATCCCTTCCGCACTTAGCTACCCAGCTATGCTCCTGGCGGAACAACTGGTACACCAGCGGTGCGTCCATCCCGGTCCTCTCGTACTAAGGACAGCTCCTCTCAAATTTCCTACGCCCACGACAGATAGGGACCGAACTGTCTCACGACGTTCTGAACCCAGCTCGCGTACCGCTTTAATGGGCGAACAGCCCAACCCTTGGGACCTACTTCAGCCCCAGGATGCGATGAGCCGACATCGAGGTGCCAAACCTCCCCGTCGATGTGGACTCTTGGGGGAGATAAG
>NZ_LN831277.1:71302-266216 GCF_900069005.2 Paenibacillus sp. GM2
GCTCCCTGGTTTGGGCTGCTCCGCGTTCGCTCGCCGCTACTGACGGAATCACTTTTGTTTTCTCTTCCTCAGGGTACTTAGATGTTTCAGTTCCCCTGGTTTGCCTCTTCATACCCTATGTATTCAGATATGAGTGACTGGAGATTAATCCAGCCGGGTTTCCCCATTCGGACATCCCCGGATCGACGCTTGCTTACAGCTCCCCGAGGCAGTATCGTTGTTCGCCACGTCCTTCTTCGGCTCCTAGTGCCTAGGCATCCTCCGTGTGCTCTTAGTAGCTTAACCATGACTTTTCCCAGCGGGAAAATATCAAACCACTAATCTATAAACTTGTTTTGACACAAGTTCAGCTTAAAGGAATGTTTCTAAAACGCAAAATTTCGTTTCGTATATCCAGTTTTCAAGGATCAAAGACAAAATTCAAAACGATCACGCAAGTGACGTTTGAAATTTCTGTCAAGTTGAGAGTTGAACTCTCAAAACTGACCAACGAGTGAGCAACAGGCCGAAACCTGAATTATTTGAATGTTCTCGTTGCAGAGAACGATTCTCCATAGAAAGGAGGTGATCCAGCCGCACCTTCCGATACGGCTACCTTGTTACGACTTCACCCCAATCATCTACCCCACCTTCGGCGGCTGGCCCCTTGCGGTTACCTCACCGACTTCGGGTGTTGTAAACTCTCGTGGTGTGACGGGCGGTGTGTACAAGACCCGGGAACGTATTCACCGCGGCATGCTGATCCGCGATTACTAGCAATTCCGACTTCATGCAGGCGAGTTGCAGCCTGCAATCCGAACTGAGACTGGCTTTTTAGGATTCGCTCCATCTCGCGACTTCGCTTCCCGTTGTACCAGCCATTGTAGTACGTGTGTAGCCCAGGTCATAAGGGGCATGATGATTTGACGTCATCCCCGCCTTCCTCCGGTTTGTCACCGGCAGTCATTCTAGAGTGCCCACCTTTATGTGCTGGCAACTAAAATCAAGGGTTGCGCTCGTTGCGGGACTTAACCCAACATCTCACGACACGAGCTGACGACAACCATGCACCACCTGTCTCCTCTGTCCCGAAGGAAAGGCACATCTCTGTACCGGTCAGAGGGATGTCAAGACCTGGTAAGGTTCTTCGCGTTGCTTCGAATTAAACCACATACTCCACTGCTTGTGCGGGTCCCCGTCAATTCCTTTGAGTTTCAGTCTTGCGACCGTACTCCCCAGGCGGAATGCTTAATGTGTTAACTTCGGCACCAAGGGTATCGAAACCCCTAACACCTAGCATTCATCGTTTACGGCGTGGACTACCAGGGTATCTAATCCTGTTTGCTCCCCACGCTTTCGCGCCTCAGCGTCAGTTACAGCCCAGAGAGTCGCCTTCGCCACTGGTGTTCCTCCACATCTCTACGCATTTCACCGCTACACGTGGAATTCCACTCTCCTCTTCTGCACTCAAGCTACCCAGTTTCCAATGCGACCTAAGGTTGAGCCTTAGGATTAAACATCAGACTTAAATAGCCGCCTGCGCGCGCTTTACGCCCAATAATTCCGGACAACGCTTGCCCCCTACGTATTACCGCGGCTGCTGGCACGTAGTTAGCCGGGGCTTTCTTCTCAGGTACCGTCACTCCGGTAGCAGTTACTCTACCGAACGTTCTTCCCTGGCAACAGAGCTTTACGATCCGAAAACCTTCATCACTCACGCGGCGTTGCTCCGTCAGACTTTCGTCCATTGCGGAAGATTCCCTACTGCTGCCTCCCGTAGGAGTCTGGGCCGTGTCTCAGTCCCAGTGTGGCCGTTCACCCTCTCAGGTCGGCTACGCATCGTCGCCTTGGTGAGCCGTTACCCCACCAACTAGCTAATGCGCCGCAGGTCCATCTGCAAGTGACAGATTGCTCCGTCTTTCATTACTTCCCCATGCGAGAAAATAAATTATCCGGTATTAGCTAACGTTTCCGCTAGTTATCCCAGTCTTACAGGCAGGTTACCTACGTGTTACTCACCCGTCCGCCGCTAACTCTCTGGAGAGCAAGCTCTCCATCAAGTCCGCTCGACTTGCATGTATTAGGCACGCCGCCAGCGTTCGTCCTGAGCCAGGATCAAACTCTCCAATAAAGTGTTGCTCATTGAAAAGAGCGATTAGCTCATTTTGAATCTGACTTATTTCTTAGATTTCACTTGACGTGAAACCCGCTCACTCGTTGTTCAGTTTTCAAAGATCAACTTCGTTTTTAGCGTCGCTGCGTTCTCAGCAGCAACTCTTATAATATATCACATGCTGTTCTTCAATGCAAGACTTTTTTTCAAAATCTTTTCTCGAAGCAACTTTCGTTGTTAGCAACAGCGTTTATAAATATACCCTATATTCCATCGAATTGCAACCCTATTCAAAACTTTCTCTCCAAGTCCGTCCAAGCTGCGTCAAAGCTTATGCCTCCGCCACGCAGCCCATTGGTTAAACCTGGCCTTCTATAAGGCAAGTCTATGTGAGGACTTCCTCAATATACAGGTTCGTCTCTTGAACCAGATTAATAATCTTCCCCTGCACGGATACCATAGGCCGCGTAGGATGATTACGATCGGAAAATACGATCTCTCCTATCTGGTTATCGCTTAACCTGATTCGAGTCCCGTTATGGAATTGAGTAACCTTATCTACGAAGGTCTGCACAATGCTAGGATCCAGCTTACCGAAGGATTCCGTCTTGATCTGTTCCAATACCAGATAAGGTGATACCGCCCGACGATATGCCCGATTCAGGGTCATCGCATGAAAAATATCTGAAATAGCGACGATTCTAGCATAAATATGAATTTTCTCGCCGACCAGATGGAACGGATAGCCGCTGCCATCCATTTTCTCATGATGCTGCAGTGCCGTTAGCCTTACCCCTTCATTGATTGCCGAAGTTTTGCGCAGCTGCTGATAGCCATAGGTCGTGTGCATTCGCATCTCATCACGCTCAGCCTCCGTTAAGGGCTCCGTTTTGAACAGAATTTGCGGATCTATCCTCGTATTGCCGATATCATGCAGCAGGCCAGCAAATGCAACCTGCATCCAATCCTTCTGCGGAAGTCCGTGCCACCCGGCCAATTGATAGGAAGTCAGAGCAGATAGTATGGCATTATGGTACAAATAATCATATTCTTTATGGTTGCGCGGCATAAATGTCAGAATATTATAATGCTTCAATTGTTTGATCAGAGCCTCCAACTGGTTACGCAGCTCATATATAGGCAGTTCAGCAGCGAGCACAGATTGAAAAGCATTTTTCGTCAGCAGCAGCATCCGATCATATTCCTTATGTAAGGCTCCAGTTGGACTCGATTCCAATTCAGATGCAGAAACGGCAGCAGGCTTTGATTTATCGGCTGCAGAGGAATTGACGGATTCCCCTCGTCCCACCGCTGGAGGTTCGTCCACTTCCACTTGAGCAACCAGAAAAGCACGCAAAATATCCAGGTCCCGCGGCAATAGCACCTTGCCCTTTTGCAGCAATAACCCACCAAGCGGCGTATACACGTGACTTGCTATTTTTAAGCCTGGTCTTACATCGGTTAGAGGAATACTCACCATTTCTTAATCTCTCCTTGGACCAATCTTCAAATTAATAGGTATAGTCAATCAGCACTATATGTACTTGTTCAAAAAGGACCGTTCCAGCATCAAAGCTTATGCTTCCGATATGCGTTCTCCCGAAACGTTCCGTCCATAAAGTCAGGGCATGAGAAATGCAGCCATATGTAGTTCGTACTCAAGCATCAGAGATGTACCAGGGGAAACGGGCTTTGTAAGCCTCCGTATAGGCCCCCGATGGACTCAAGATAAGATGTTAAATAGCCTCATGTTTTTCCTTCGTAATCAAAAATAGACTTTTTGAACTACCTTTATAAGTTTATAGTCATTATATTACGAGTTGACTAGACCAACAATCCTTCTTTTAACGCTTAAAAGTAATAAAAGAGGACTTCCAATTGGAAGTCCTCTAGAAATATATAATTATTCTTCGTCTGTTTCCGGCGCTTCGCCCAGCTCAGTACCGATATCTTCCGAAATAGACTCGATGCTGTCACCATTCATCTCGCCCAGTTCATCCGTATCCTCACTGTCATCGCTCTTATCGGAACGGCAGACCGTAGCTACAGAATCCTCATCACGAATATTAATCAGCTTCACCCCTTGTGCATAACGCCCCATGGTGGAGATGCCCTCCATGCTCATTCTGATCAAGGTTCCGCTACTAGTAATGATCATCAAGTCTTCATCGTCCTTAACGACCTTCAGACCTACTACAGGACCATTCTTGTCCGTAATATTGATCGTCTTAATCCCTTTACCACCGCGGCTCTGGATGCGATAGTCAGACACCGGAGTACGTTTGCCGTATCCTTTCGTCGTAACGATCAGAATTTCCTGATCCGAGACGACAACGTCCATGGCGATCAATTGATCATCCTCATCGAGTGTAATCCCCTTCACTCCGGTTGCCGCACGTCCCATCGAACGCACATCACTCTCAGGGAAGCGGATCGACATTCCTTTGGCTGTACCCATAATGAGTTCTTGTTCGCCATCGGTAAGTCTTACATCAATCAAGGTATCATCCTCGCGAAGATTAACGGCGATCAAACCGCCCTTACGTATATTCACGTAATCTTCGAGCGGAGTTTTCTTCACGATCCCTTGGCGAGTCGCAAAGAACAGATATTTATCCTCATCGAAGTTCTCTACCGGAATTACGGCATTAACCGTCTCGCCTTGCTCAATCTGAATCAGATTAATGATAGGCGTCCCGCGTGCGGTCCGGCCAAGCTCTGGAATCTCATAAGCTTTCAGTCGGTAGGCCTTACCACGGTCGGTGAAGAACATCAAATAATGATGCGTATTCGTCACGAAGAGATGCTCAACGAAGTCATTATCCTTCGTATCCATCCCGACGACACCACGTCCCCCCCGCTTCTGGCTGCGATAAGTCGTTACTGGAAGACGCTTGATGTATCCCGTATGGGTGATCGTAATAACGACCTCCTCTTGCGGAATCAAGTCCTCATCCAGAATGCTCTCTTCACCAACTATAATTGCGGTGCGGCGATCATCGGAATAACGCTCGCGAATCTCTTGCAATTCATCGCTAATAATTTGCAATACAAGCGCTTCGCTGGCCAGAATCTCACGGTATTCGGCGATTTTCTGCAGAAGCTCTTGATATTCCGCCTCGATCTTCTCACGTTCCAACCCAGTCAGACGTTGGAGACGCATATCCAGAATAGCCTGCGCCTGCTCCTCGCTCAGACCAAAGCGTTCGATCAAGCCGTTGCGGGCAATCTCGGCAGTCTGCGAGCTGCGGATCAAGGCGATAACTTCATCCAGATGATCCAGGGCAATCCGCAGGCCTTCCAAAATATGAGCGCGGGCTTCCGCTTTTTTCAGCTCAAATTCGGTGCGCCGGCGAATGACATCTACCTGGTGCTGTATATAGTGATGGAGAACTTCCCGCAGCGTCAGAATCTTCGGCTCGTTGTTAACGATAGCGAGCATGTTAATCCCAAACGTGCTTTGCAAAGAAGTATGTTTATATAAGTTGTTCAATACGACATTCGGATTGACATCCCGACGCAGTTCGATAACGACGCGCATCCCATTACGGTCCGATTCATCGCGCAAATCGGTAATGCCATCGATTCTCTTCTCACGTACCAGCTCAGCGATTTTCTCAACAAGCCGCGCCTTATTGACCTGATAAGGCAGTTCATCAACGATGATACGCGCTTTATTGTTGTTCTCTTCAATGGTGGTCTTGGCACGCATTGTAATTGAACCGCGGCCCGTCGTATACGCCTGACGAATGCCGGAGCGGCCAACGATGAAGCCAGCTGTTGGGAAATCGGGTCCTTTGATATATTCCATCAAATCCAAAGAATCAATATCAGGGTTCTCGATCATAGCCTGAACCCCATCGATAACTTCGCCCAAATTATGCGGTGGAATATTGGTTGCCATCCCGACAGCGATCCCCGACACACCATTAACGAGCAGATTCGGGTAACGTGCAGGCAGAACGACAGGTTCATGCTCCTCACCATCATAGTTCGGCATAAAGTCGATGGTCTCTTTGTTAATATCGCGCAGCATTTCCATAGCAATCTTGGACAGACGCGCTTCTGTATAACGCATCGCAGCTGCAAAGTCTCCGTCGATGGAGCCGAAGTTGCCATGCCCCTCAACCAACATATAACGCATCGAGAAATCCTGCGCCATACGTACCATCGTCTCATAAACTGCTGAATCGCCATGAGGGTGGTATTTACCGATAACTTCGCCAACGATTCTTGCCGATTTCTTAAACGGCTTGTCTGGATACATACCGAGCTCGGACATCGCATACAAAATGCGCCGATGGACAGGCTTCAAACCATCCCTAACATCGGGCAAAGCACGGCTGACAATGATGCTCATCGCATAATCCATAAAGGATTCGCGCATTTCCACATTAATGTCCCTATCTACAATTTGCGAAAATTTTTCCTCCGCCATGCTGGACCTCCTAAAAATTTATCCATGTGCCTACGTACAGGATGATTATGAAAAAGCCAGTCATTAACATCGTTTCACAAAAACGGCTCACTTAAACGTAACGATTTCTCATCCTAAACTCCCATAGACAACAATAAAAATGGGGATGTGTCCATTCCCATTGTTACGTCCCTTCATACACTGAAAATATAGGCAATTTATTCGATTCATCAAAAAACTTATAAAATCCCCGCATCTTTTAATTATATCATTGTTTTTCTCTCCTGTCCTATGTTTTTCATACCTTAGGGCAGCATCCGGGGTACAGAAAGGAAGGATAAGTACTTGGCGATACAACGTATAGCAAGCAAATGGGAGAAAACCGTCATTTTACGGCAAAACGAACTCGTTCGTCCTTACATTCCAGATACAAGAAAATACTCTATTGAGCAACTTGGAGAAATGCTGAATACTTACGGCGTCGTATTTATCAAACCAGACTGCGGGACTTATGGAATCGGAGTCATGAGTGCCGAACTGTGGCATGATGAACTCGATGCTGCTGCAGGCCAACAATATAAGCTCCGACACGGCATTCAAACGGAGCTATTCCCGACAATAGAGGAGCTGCATGCCTCCATCTCCTCTTATATTGGCAAAAGATTATTTCTAATTCAGACCGGTATCCGAACGCTGACATTCCGACGATCCAAATTCGATATTCGTGCTCTTGTTCAAAAGACACCGCATAAAACTTGGGAGACGACTGGATTTATCGGACGTTTGGCAGCCCCGCAGAAGATCATTACCAATTACCGCGGCGGTGGCACGATTATGACGATTGAGAGTTTGTTCGCCCCTCACCTTACACCTAGACAATTTACTGGCATATACAAGGAGATGAAGGTGCTAGGAGTGCGCGTCGCCGCTCAACTCGCCCGAAGATTCCCCAATTTGAAGGAAATCGGTCTGGATCTGGCCATTGATGAACAACATCGCATCTGGATTCTGGAAGTGAACACACTTCCGGCCCTCTTCCCCTTTAAGCATCTTGCTAACAAAGAGATTTATAAGAAAATCCGCCGTTATGCCGTTCACTATGGACGTCTGAAACCTAAGAAGTAGTTTGCTGCTCCACCGGTATAAAAAAAGGCCGAGTTGAGGGGATGCTCTTCTCGGCCTTTTTATGACTTGAACTTTAAATATCCAGGTTTTTCACGTATTTAGCATGTTCATGGATAAAGTCGCGCCGCGGCTCAACACTATCGCCCATAAGCACATCAAATATTTTATCAGCTTCCATCGCATCGGAGATCGATACCTGCTGCATCGTACGGCTCTCAGGATCCATGGTTGTCTCCCAGAGCTGTTCAGCGTTCATTTCTCCGAGACCTTTATAGCGCTGCACATTGTACTTGGCATTCTCGCCAAACTCGGCAATAATCGCATCGCGCTCCGCTTCAGAACCGGCATAGCGGACAACCTTGTTGCGCTCTACCTTGAACAAAGGTGGCTGAGCAATATATACATATCCTGCTTCGATAATCCTCCGCATGTAACGGAAGAAGAAGGTCAACAGCAATGTACGAATATGCGCTCCGTCGACGTCGGCATCGGTCATAATAATAACCTTGTGGTAACGGGCTTTGGAAATATCGAACTCCTCGCCAATTCCGGTCCCCAGTGCGGTAATGATTGCACGAATCTCAGCATTGCCGAGAATGCGATCAAGACGCGCCTTCTCCACGTTCAGAATCTTCCCGCGCAGCGGCAGAATCGCTTGGAAATGGCGATCACGTCCTTGCTTAGCCGATCCGCCTGCGGAGTCACCTTCGACGATATACAGTTCGCTAAGCGATGCATCCTTGGAGGAGCAGTCAGCGAGCTTGCCTGGCAAGGCGCTAACCTCAAGCGCACTCTTACGACGCGTCAATTCACGCGCCTTGCGAGCTGCTTCTCGCGCCCGCGAAGCTTGCAGAGCCTTCTCCAGAATCCGGCGCGATACCGCTGGATTCTCCTCCATGAATTCCTGCAGCTTCTCTGCGAACAAGGATTCCACAATTCCACGGACTTCACTATTGCCAAGCTTCGTCTTCGTCTGCCCTTCAAATTGTGGTTCGGGAATTTTCACGGAAATAATCGCCGTTAACCCCTCACGGACATCATCCCCGCTCAGGTTGGAGTCATTTTCCTTGATCATGCTGTTCTTGCGGGCATAATCATTAATAATTCTCGTCAACGCGCTCTTGAATCCGGATTCATGTGTACCGCCTTCATGCGTGTTGATGTTATTGGCAAAGGAGAAGATATTCTCCGTATAGCTGTCGTTATATTGCAAAGCGACTTCAACCTGAATCATATCGCGTTTGCCTTCCACATAAATCGGCTCTTCATGCAGAACTACTTTGTTATGATTCAAATATTTAACGTATTCGTTAATTCCGCCTTCATAGTGAAAAGTGTCCGAGACTCCGGTACGATTATCCGTCAATGAAATGTTGATGCCCTTATTCAGGAAAGCAAGCTCACGAATACGCGTCAACAGCGTGTTGTAATCAAAAACAGTTGTCTCCGTGAAGATTTCCGGATCGGGATGGAAGGTCGTCTTCGTCCCGGTCTTGTCCTCATCGGAATTGCCGATCACACGGATGTCGTATTGTGGAGCGCCGCGCCGATATTCCTGTTGATAGACATGACCGTCACGGGTAACTTCAACAACCATTTTCTCAGATAGAGCATTTACAACAGATACGCCAACCCCGTGCAAGCCACCGGATACTTTATACCCGCCGCCGCCGAATTTACCTCCGGCATGGAGAACGGTCATAACGACCTCAAGGGTCGATTTCTTCAATTTCGGGTGTTCACCAACTGGAATACCGCGCCCGTTATCGATAACCGTTACGCTATTATCTTCATGAACGATTACGTCAATCTTATTCGCGTAGCCGGCCAATGCCTCGTCAATACTGTTATCAACGACTTCCCAGACCAAATGATGCAAGCCCCGGGCACTGGTCGAACCAATATACATCCCCGGACGTTTGCGGACAGCCTCCAGACCTTCCAATACCTGTATCTGACTCTCATCATACGATTGTTCGTTCATAGACATGCCTTCACCTACTTCTATAGATTCAATTCAAGATCACATCAAATAGTTCAGATTAGTCTTCTTTTTCAGGGTGGAGGAGGAAATTGGCGAGTAGTACACGGTATTTTTGGTGACAACGATGGATTTGGCCTCTTCTTCTCCGATCCGTACCACATTCTTCTCCTGGATCGCGTGAGTGACAAACTGTTTCGATATTTTGGATGATTTCTCAATCGATATATCAAAGATCGCTACCAATTCCGATGAGAGAATGATCTTCTCTCCGCCCAAATGAATGTACATCGCTTACCTTCCCACCTTATCTCTGAACTTGTCCCTCTTGAACATGAAAAATGCTGGCGTTCTGAAGCCGGCTCTCGTTAATGCTCTCAATTCCCGTAGCCGTGATGAACGTCTGCACTTTACTTTGAAACGTCTCGATCAATTGGGTTTGACGGTATGGATCAAGCTCGGATAATACATCATCCAGGAGCAGGATCGGGTATTCTCCGATCTCCTCGTTAATAAGCTCAATCTCCGCTAATTTAAGTGATAGTGCCGTGGTCCGCTGTTGTCCCTGTGAACCATAGGTCTGTGCTTCATTGCCATTAATATAAAAAGTTATATCATCGCGATGAGGACCCGCTAAGGTCATGCCGCGGCGGATTTCCTGATCCTTCATTTGTGATAACTTTATCATAAATTGCTCCAATAAGACAGCTTCATCTTCTGTCTCGGCTTCTCCGAAGGAGGGAAGATAGGATAATTCCAGCTTCTCGCTCCCCCCAGTGATACCGTCATGAATCTGTTCCGCCCATTTTTGCAGTTTCTTTATAAATTGTTTCCTCTTCTTGATAATTTTAACACCATGCTCCACTAATTGCTCATTCCAGATCTCCAACATGACCGCATGCTGGGCTTCCTTACCCCAAGCCTGCTTCAACAGATTATTGCGCTGCACCAGCACCTTCTGATATTGCTGCAGATGAAATAAATAGCTGGGCTGCACTTGACCAATCTCCATATCGAGGAAGCGTCGGCGCACCCCAGGGGTTCCCTTTACAATCTCCAGATCCTCTGGTGCGAACATAACGGCGTTAAGCGCACCGACGAACTCGCTTAGCTTGCGCTGCTCCAGTCCGTTGAGCTTGGCCTTCTTGCCCTGGTTGGAGAAGCGCAGCTCCACTTGAACCGTCCCGTACTTCTTCTCGACCTCCGCCGAGACGGCAGCGTAATCCTGTCCGAAGGAGATCAGCTCCCGATCTTTACTGGTGCGGTGGGACTTGGTCAAAGCCAGGACAAGCAATGCCTCGAGCAAATTCGTCTTGCCCTGGGCATTGCGTCCGAGAATGAGATTCACATCTCCAAAAGAATCAAGATTTAGCGCGTCATAGTTCCGATAATGCTGCAAGCTTAATTTATTAACAAACACAATGGTTCATGCCCTCATTTCCACCTGTCGCTTCAGGTTCAGGGAGCTACTTGCCGGCCACTTGAAAAGTGCCGCAATCCCGCACTTCTACAATATCCCCAGGGTATAACTTACGGCCGCGGCGCTGCTCGGGCTCATTATTCACAGCTACAGCTTCTTCCTGCAGCAGAGCCTTGGCCATGCCACCTGTACTAACACAGTCGGCCAGCTTCAGAAATTGATCCAGCTTAATATACTCATCCGAGATGCTGATCTTCTTCATCTCTATTTGAACTTCCTCTCTTCTCTTCAAATAGGGTTCAAAAAGACCGGTTTTCAGCACTGAGAGGTTTGCTTCTCAAAGTGATCTTTTTGAACTTCCTTAAAGTTAATTGGTTGTGCGGTAAGGCAGGATCAGATAGAGACTTTGGCTGTCATCCACCGGTTTAACGATCATCGGGCTCATCGCTCCGGTGAAACCAATATGGAGCTGCTCGCTCTCAACCACCTTAAGCACGTCCAGCATATATTTCGAGTTAAAAGAAATCCGCAGCGGATCTCCGGTGTATTGAATTACATCCAATTGTTCAACGACCTTCCCGAGTTCAGTGGAACTGGAGGATATCTCTATCGTGCTGTTCTCAAAGGTTTGCAGACGGACGATATTCGACTTTTCTTCACGCGACAGCAAATAAGCCCGGTCGATGGACTCGCTTAATTTCTTCGTATCGATAACCAATTCCGACTTATAGTTCGTCGGGATGATTCTGGATGTGTCCGGATAGGTTCCGTCCAGAATACGAGTATAGAACAACACCCGATCAATTTTAAATAATACCTGATTATCGGCAACAACGATATCCACAATTGTATTTTGGTCAGGTATGATCTTGCTCAGTTCATTCAGCGTCTTACCGGAAATAACAACATTGCTGACGCGAATTTCGTCCGCATTGTCGATCTGTGCAGTACGGCTTGCCAAGCGGTGACGGTCTGTAGCCACCAGTTTGAAGTCATTCCCGTTAATATCCCATAGAATACCTGTCAGAATCGGTGATGTCTCGTTGGTAGAGATCGAAAATGTCGTCTGTTTGATCATATTTTTGAGCAGATCGCCTTGAATCGAGATTACTTCATTCTCTTCAATGCTCGGAAGTACAGGATATTCCTCCGGATCCATGCCGACCATCTGAATATCGGTAGAGCCGGAAGTGATTCTGGTCTGGAATCCGTCGAGGAGCTCCATCTCAATTTCAGAGGAAGGCAGCTTCTTAATAATTTCCACGAAAAATTTAGCGGGCAACACAACGCTGCCTGGCCGTTCTACTTGTACGATTTGCTTCTCGTTATCCTCAACCGGAATATAGGCTTGAATAGAAATATCGGTGTCGCTGGCAGTCAGCGTCATTCCCTGATAATTAACTTCGATCTTGATCCCCGTCAGAATCGGGATTGTTGTACGGCTGGAGATCGCTTTGGATACATGCTGGATAGACTCATTCAATTCATGTTTTAAGACGCGGATTTTCATAAATTCAACTCCTAAAAAAAGTATCTTATTCTTCTACTTCTCAAACCCCAAAAATGCGGGCAGTCATAAAAACTCTCATAGCAGCATATTAGTAACTGAAACAGCTTGTTCTGGAAGAATGGCAGGGTTGGTTAATGAGCAGCGGCAGTGCCGCTATTATCTATGATGAATATTATTATTTATAGTAATAGTAGTAGTAGGGACCCTGAATATGTGGATAACAAGCATAATCATATGAAATGAAGCCTATCCACATGTGCATATCATGTGCATAGGCTTATAGCTTATTCAGGATGAATTTTTAATTTTCTCCGTGATGTTGTTGATAACTTTATTCAATTCCTGGTCATTCTTAACCTGCTGCGAAATTTTCTCATGAGCATGGATTACTGTTGTATGATCTCGTCCCCCGAAGGCATCCCCGATCTTGGGCAATGAGAAGTCGGTCAGCTCCCTGGATAGATACATCGCGATCTGGCGAGGGAAGGCAATAGCTTTAGTCCGCTTACGCGCCTTGAAGTCCTCCATCTTGAGATTGAAGTATTCGCCGACCCGCTGCTGAATATCCTGAATCGTAATCATCTTTGGACGGCTGGAAGGGATAATATCCTTCAATGCTTCGGCGGCTAGATGAGTTGTAATGTCCTGATTGATTAAGGACGAATATGCAACGACACGGATCAGCGCCCCTTCAAGCTCCCGGATGTTTGTATCGATCTGGTTGGCGATATACATCATCGCTTCGTTCGGGATATCGAGGTTCTCCGCCTTGGCCTTCTTGCGCAAAATAGCGATCCGGGTCTCCAGATCCGGAGGCTGAATATCGGTGATAAGTCCCCATTCAAACCTCGATCGGAGCCGCTCTTCTAAAGTTGGAATCTCCTTAGGCGGCCGATCACTAGAGATAATAATCTGTTTGCGCTCTTCATGCAGAGCGTTGAAAGTATGGAAGAATTCCTCCTGCGTCGACTCTTTTCCGGCAATAAATTGAATATCGTCAATAAGAAGGATATCTATATTTCGATATTTATTGCGGAAGCTCTCCGCTCGGTTATCCCGGATGGCATTAATGAATTCATTCGTAAATTTCTCGGAGGAAATGTATACGACCTTGCTGCTGGGGCTATGCTCCAGAATATAATGTCCAATCGCATGCATTAAATGTGTCTTGCCTAGTCCCACGCCTCCATATAAGAATAGAGGATTGTAAGCTCTGGCCGGCGCTTCAGCAACAGCAAGCGAAGCTGCATGGGCAAACCGGTTCCCGGATCCAATAACGAAAGTATCAAAGGTGTATTTGGGATTGAGCATGTGAGATATGCTCTCTTCGGTTTGGACGGGTGCCTGGGGCTCCTTATAAACTGGGGGTTGCTCGGGTGGGGCCGATTCTTCGATGACAAAGGATACGTCCACCTGTTTGCCGAGATATTCATAAACCGTGGTAGCTACCAATTTCGTATATCGGCTCTCCAGCCACTCCACTGCAAACGTGGTGGGAGCTGAGATAACGATGGAATGATCGTCGATGGATACAACTTTGGTCGCTTTGAACCAAGTATCGAAGCTGGGCTTGCTGAGCTTGGTATTAATGATGGATAAAATATTTTGCCATATTTCAGAAGTATGGCTATCCACAGACTGTCACTCCTTTTAAATCATCCAATTGTGGCATGAGCCATGCAAAAAAAGTCGAAAAAACATAAATAAAGGGGAGTTTTATCCCCATTACTCAGAAAAATGTAATCATTATAAAAGTGGATAACTTTGAATTGTTCACAATATTATCCACAGGCTGTTGATAATTTTATAGCGTTTGATAGATATTCACAGTGAAAGCAATATAATCATAGCAAAAGAAGCCTTATATTTCAATGGAATGCGCGGATTTATCCACAAATTCAATAACTTGTGTATAAATTCCGTCAACAACACTATATATTGTTTATAATCTGTTTAAAAATCGACAGGAACTGTGAATTAACGAAAAAAAATGTGCACAGGTTATTCCAAGACGATCGAAATTTGTTCTTCGATAGATTGTGAATAACTTTTTTAGTTGGATAAATATGAGGATCGTTAGTAGAATAAATGAGCTCTTTTCATAGAAATAAAATAAAAAACAGGACCTGACATTCGTCAGGTCCTGTTCGTATGATCAGACTATTTATTACCCGCTTGATGATTGCGCTGAAAATCGGCTATGGCTTGATAATCTTCCTCCAATTTTCGCGAGATGCGGATATAGATAGGAAGGAGCTCCTTATAGATCGCTGAATTATCGCGGTTTGGCGTATGTTCATAGGTTTCTCCGATCATAGTGGAGACATGATTGAAGGAATCGATTCTTCCCAGCGCATATAGGCCAAGTACGACTGCCCCCAGGCAAGAGCTCTCGAAGCTCTCAGGGATGACGACGGTCTGGTCGAAAATATCGGCCAGCATTTGCCGCCATAATGGGGAGCGGGCAAATCCGCCGGTGGCATGAATTTTAAGCGGCCGTCCAATTTGTTCTTCCATAGCCAGCAGAACGGTATACAGATTGTAGATAACGCCTTCCAAAACGGCACGAATCATATGCTCCTTCTGATGATGCAGGGTCAGACCGAAGAAAGAACCGCGTGCGTTCGGATTCCATAGCGGAGCTCGCTCTCCCGACAGGTATGGATGGAAGAGGAGACCGTTTGAGCCCGGGGATACCCGCTCTGCGATCTTCGTTAACACATCATAGGAGCTGATTCCGAGCCGCTTGGCGGTCTCGACCTCGGATGCAGCAATTTCATCGCGCACCCAGCGGAAAATAACGCCACCGTTATTGACCGCTCCGCCGATCACCCAATGCTGCTCGGTTAGAGCATAGCAGAAAATCCGCCCTTTCGGATCGGTCCTGGGCTTATCCACTACCGTGCGGATCGCTCCGCTCGTGCCGATGGTGACGGCAACGACTCCAGGATCGATGGCGCCGACACCCAGATTTGATAGAACCCCGTCGCTTGCCCCGATCACAAATGGGGTAGAGGCGAGCAGACCCATTCTGTTAGCGTACTCAGGGGCAAGCTCATGCAAAATAAACGTCGTTGATACAAGAGAAGACAGGTGCTCCGGAGTAATGCCAGCGAGCTGCAGCGCCTCGCTATCCCAGTCCAGCTGCTCCAGGTTCATCAGTCCGGTTGCCGATGCAATGGAATGATCGACTATATATTTTCCAAACAACTTGAAGAATATATATTCCTTAATAGAAATAAATTTACGAGTTTTATTGAAAATATCCGGCCGCTCATGGCGCAGCCATAATATTTTCGTCAGCGGAGACATCGGGTGAATCGGTGTTCCGGTCCGGAGATAAATTTCATGCCCGCCCAGTTCCTTCTTCAGCTTATCCGCCCATTTGACGCTGCGGTTATCGGCCCAGGTCAGGCAGCGCATCAACGGAGCTCCCGCTTCATCTACCGGAATTACACTATGCATGGCCGTGCTGAAGGAGACAAACAGGATTTGGCTTGCCTCCGCCTTGCTCTGCTGGATTATTTGCTGAACCGCCTGCAAAACAGCGGCAAAAATCTCCTCCGGATCTTGTTCAGCAATATCTGCAGAGGGCGTATATAATGGATATTCAATATTTGCGCTCGCAACAACAGTACCGTTTTCTTCGTAAAGTACAGCTTTTGTACTAGTCGTTCCGATATCAACACCGATCATAAATGATGTTTTGTTCACTTCACAACGCACCTTCTTTCTCCTGCAGGAGATCTATTATTCCGGAATACTTGTATGCAAGGTTTGGACGGAATCCTCGAAATATTCTTCAACATTGCGGGCGATGATATGTGGATCTTTGGATTCCAGTCCGGCTAGCAACTTGCGATGCTTATTGACAACATAGTTGATCCTGTAGTCATCCTGGGACAAAATTTGATTTGTCGTAATTAGCATAACGGTCATCACAATCTGCCGGATGCTCATCCATAGATGCCAGATTCGAGTATGATTCGCAGCCTTAATGATCGTCTCATGGAAGGTTAGATCCTGATAGGCGAACTCTACAACATCCCGATGCTTGCCGGCTAAATCCATTTTGTCGATAATCTGCCGCAGCGGAGTGATTAATTCCGCTGAGTGGCTGCTGGCCAACCGTTTCCAGGCAAAGCTTTCAATTAGGTACCTGACGTCATACAATTCTTCATAGTCCTGTACTTGAAGCCCGTTCACGACCGCGCCCATTCTTTGCAGGGTGATCAATCCTTCACTGGACAGCGTTTTCAAGGCTTCGCGCACCGGAGAGCGACTGGCGCCAAAATCCGCAGCAATCCGATTCTCGGATAGCACCGTACCCGGTTTAATGTCCCCGCTTATAATATGCAGGCGCAGCTCGCTGGCGATCGATTCACCAAGTGAGCTGCCCTTTAGCCAACTAGAGGGAAACTTCATCATTCCATACTCCTATCACTAATAGAGGTTGTTTAGAAAGACTCCAGCTGCCAGTCCCAAGCTCATCCAACATTTTGCAAAAGTATATATCGGAAGCATAAGCTTTGGTGCTGAAAGCCTGACTTAATAAACACGCACTACAGGCATGCGTTTATAAGATCATAGCATGAAAGATTTAGGATACCTAAATTTATTTGCTTGATTCTACAGCGTGGCCGCCAAATTCGTTACGCAGAGCAGCGACGACTTTGCCGTGGAAGGTGTCATCTTCAAGTGAGCGGTAACGCATGAACAACGACATTGCGATGACTGGGGCACTTGCCTGTAGTTCCAGTGCTGTCTCAACCGTCCATTTACCTTCGCCCGAGGATTGCATCACGCCGCGGATTCCCTCCAGCTTCGGATCTTTGGAGAAAGCATCCTGTATCAGTTCCATCAGCCAGCTGCGAATCACCGATCCATTCGACCATACCTTGGCTACATCTTCATAATTGTAGTTATATTGGCTCTTGTCCAGTACTTCAAAACCTTCGGCGATCGCCTGCATCATTCCGTATTCAATTCCGTTATGGACCATCTTCAGAAAATGTCCGCTTCCAGGGTTACCGGTATACATATAACCGTTCTTCACAGCGATATCTTGGAAAATTGGCTCAATGGTGCGGAATGCAGCTTCATCGCCGCCAATCATAAAGCAGCCCCCTTGTTCAGCGCCTTCGATGCCGCCGGAGGTTCCTACGTCGAAGAAGCGAATGCCGGACTTCGCCAACTGTTCAGCTAGCTCAATCGAATTTTTATAGTGGGAGTTGCCTCCGTCAATCACGATATCATTTGCATCCAAATGTGGGGTCAGAGTGGAGATGACAGACTGAAGAGCAGCTCCGGCCGGTACCATAATCCAGATAATCCGCGGCGGCTGAAGTGCGGCCACAAGTTGTTCCAGACTCGCTGCAGGAATAGCTCCATGCTCAGCAACACGGCGTACTGCCTCCGGATTCATATCATAGGCCGCAACCTCGTGGTTATGGCGCAGCAAATTCATGACCAGATTATGGCCCATTTTTCCGAGTCCTACCATGCCTAGTTTCATAAATTACATCCTCTCAGTATACTTGTATACATCTATACATTAGAGATCATACCCCGATTCATAAATACTGTAAATATGAAGAACTGGCCAGTATTAAAATTACTTTTCCACATGTGTATAACCTTTATTCTGAAGTGAAATAGTATCTTAGCCTGTGGAAAACCGAAATGAATCATTATTTTTGCCTGTTTAAGCGGGCTGTGCATAAATCTGGCTGGATAAAGATATGCCGGGCTCAGTTGACTTTTTATAGTGCTTATGATTAAATGTAAAAAGGCATTTTCTGTGGATTATGAAAATGGTGAATTTGACAGTGACGGATTCCTGTAGAGGGGGTGCAATAGATGAGACCGACTTTCAAACCGAATGTGAGCAAACGTAAAAAGGTTCACGGTTTCCGTAAAAGAATGAGCACGAAGAATGGCCGTAAGGTTCTTGCTGCTCGTCGCCAAAAAGGAAGAAAAGTATTGAGTGCGTAATGCGTGCGTGAAGACCACTGCGGTGGTCTTTTTTTGTACGCCAAATGATATAGCAATGAGCTTGCTGTGTATGTGTCAAATTTGTTGACTAATTATTGACTATAATATGAAGGAACTCGATTTTGCATAAAATCAGGTTTACTGCATAAATGGATGGTTTATAATTACAATAGCAGTTAGCAGGTCTAGAGTTGAGGAGATTGCTCGTGCATAAAAAGTTGAGATTAAGAAATCGGGCGGATTTTGGCCGGGTATACCGGCATGGAAAGTCTTTTGCTAACCGTCAACTCGTTGTTTATTGGTCGAGAAAACCGGATGTTGAGCGTTTCAGGCTGGGTATATCGGCAAGTAAGAAAATAGGTAATGCCGTGGTGCGAAACCGTATGCGCAGAATGCTGAAGGAGATCGTTCGCTTGCATGAAAGCGAGATTCAGGATCATGTCGATATCATTCTTATTGTGCGCAATGGTGCTGTCGGAATGGAATATAAGGAACTGGAGAAAAGCGTGCTTCACGTCCTTCGTAAAGCCTCGCTGCTCAAGCCTTCCGGACGCCAAGCATGAATGTTTCTTTGTCCCTATAAATATGTTATGATTTACGATGACGGATAGGTTAAGAGAGGGGTTTTGAAGTGTCGCGAATTGCCAATAACAAGAGGAGATTAGTCCTCATTATTCTTGCAATCGGGCTCGTCGTATTGTTAGCCGGTTGCGGAACACAAAATGCTCATTTGGCTACCACTACCGAAGATATGAAAAATAGTAGTTCTTTCTGGACTGCGAATGTCGTCTATTATTTTTCATTAGCTTTGGATACGTTTGCGAAGTGGTTCAATGGGGCATACGGAATCGCCGTATTAATTATGGTGATCATTGTTCGAACGTTAATTCTTCCACTTACGTTGAAGCAAGTTAAGAGTTCAAAGGCGATGCAGGCTATCCAGCCTCAGCTGGCGAAGATCAAAGAGGATTACAAGGATAATCCTGAGAAGCAGCAACAGGAGACGATGAAGCTGTTCCAGGAGAATAAAGTTAATCCAATGGCGGGATGTTTCCCACTTCTGATTCAGATGCCGGTCTTTATCGCGCTCTATAACTCGATTTATTATAACTCGGCAATCCGTGATCACTCCTTCTTGTGGTTGCAGCTTGGCGAGCCGGACAAGACCTATATTTTGCCAGCGATAGCTGCGGTGACTACATTCGTTCAGACAAAAATGATGTCAAATATGAATACGATGAACACTTCCGGCCCTAACCCGATGAAATTTATGATGTGGGTCTATCCGGTGCTCATCTTTATTATGGCTTTCAACTTCCCAGCGGCATTGCCGTTGTACTGGATATTCTCTAACTTGTATACGATAGGACAAAATTATTTCATTTATAGAAAGAAAGAACCTGTACCTGCTATAGCAACCAGTAGCAACACGCCATCAGGGAAGAAAAAGGGCGGTTCGAATCTCAAAGCCGGTCATCCCGGCAGAGGTGCCAAGGAGGCCAAAAAGTCGAAATGAATAAAATTGTGACGTCAGGGAAGACCGTTGAAGAAGCTGTAAGACAAGGATTGGCTATGCTCGGCACCACCGAGGATCAAGTCACCGTTAATGTGTTAGAGCAGCCATCAAAAGGATTCCTGGGACTGATTGGGGTAAAAGGGGCAAAGGTTGAGCTTACTCTCCTGTCCAAGTCCCCGGCAGTTCCGCCAAAGGGAGATCGTTCGGAGGATCGCAGTCTGGAATCCCAGAAGGATCTAAGCTCTAATACCGATCAGGATCCTTATCAAGAGGCGGCGTCATTTATCAAAGACGTTGGCGAGAATATGGGACTTCAAGTTGATGTGGAGATCGTCCAGAAGAAAGACGCTACAGTGCTCAATATCTCAGGCAACGATCTGGGGATGATCATCGGGCGTCGTGGGCAGACGCTTGACGCGCTTCAATACTTGGCAAACATTATTGCCAACCGCTATTCTGACAGTTATATTCGTATAATTCTTGATGCGGAGAACTTCCGTGAAAGACGCAAGAAGACGCTGGAGGATCTGGCCGTGAGGCTGGCGGGTCGGGTCGTACGCACCCGTAAGGAAGTAGCTCTTGAACCGATGCCGCCGCAGGAGCGCAAAGTGATTCATTCCAAACTTCAGGATCATCCGGAGGTTAAGACGTTCAGCAAAGGCGAGGAGCCGAACCGGCGGGTTGTTATTACACTGAAGCAAAGTAAATGATGAATGAGACGCAAGCGACGTTTCCTTAGGGGGACGTCGTTTTTTTCAACTGTGTAGGTGACACGGGTACTCCAATAGTAAGACGAACCCGAAGGGGGAAAAGCGTTCCACGATCCATAGTCTTCTTGGTGCGCCTCTCCCACGCCACGTTAGTCCAGTTGCAAGTGTCCAGAGGGGCGCAGCCCTTGGGGCTCTCCCCTTACGGTAAGGGAAAGTTTGAGTGGGATGAGGACGGGTAAGTTATTGACGGATGTGGTACATTTAATAATTGAAGATAACAGTTATTTGCTGTTCAGGATAGATATTTGATGAAGTAGGGGGGAGAGAATAAAATGCTAAGTGATACGATTGCAGCGATCTCTACAGCGGTAGGAGAGAGCGGGATCGCGGTAATCCGGGTGAGTGGGCCGGAGGCGATTGCGAGTGTGGAGAATGTATTTCGCTCGAAGACGAAGTTAACGGAAGCGGATAGTCATACGGTCCATTATGGTTTTATTATAGATCCAAAGGCGGATGAGAAGCTGGAAGAGGTGCTGGTGTCGCTGTTCAGAGCGCCACGGTCCTTTACGACGGAAGATGTGGTGGAGATTAGCACGCACGGGGGGATTATCTCCGTGAAACGGGTGATGGATCTCTTGCTGGAGCAGCGGGATATTCGCCTGGCAGAGCCCGGGGAATTCACGAAGCGGGCGTTCTTGAACGGGCGAATCGATTTGTCGCAAGCGGAGGCGGTAATCGACCTGATCCGTTCGAAGTCTGATCGGGCGTTTTCTTTAGCTCTGAAGCAGGTTGAAGGAGCCCTGTCACGCAAGATCGGGGAACTTCGACATATGCTGGTGGAGACGCTGGCACATATTGAAGTCAATATTGATTATCCGGAGCATGATGTGGAGTCGATGACCACAGAATTCATTAAGCAGAAATGTACGCTAACGATGCAGGGGATTGATGACCTGCTGAGGACGGCGAGTCAGGGCAAGATTTTGCGGGAAGGGATTACGACGGCGATAGTTGGCAGACCAAATGTCGGCAAGTCTTCGCTGCTTAATGCATTAGCCAGGGAGAATAAGGCGATTGTTACAGATATTCCGGGTACGACGCGGGATGTGATCGAGGAGTTCGTAACGATCAACAATATTCCTCTTAAACTGCTGGATACAGCGGGAATTCGCGAGACGATTGATGTTGTAGAGAAGATCGGTGTAGAGCGTTCCAAGGCGGCCGTTGATGAGGCCGATCTGATCCTGCTGGTCTTGAACCATGCTGAGGAGCTGCATGAGGATGAGATGACTCTATTGAAGCAATTATCGGGTCGCCCGGTGATCGTCATATTGAACAAGATTGATTTGCCACAGCAATTGGATCGCAGCGAAGTAAGTCGTTATTTCTCAGATGATGTAATTGTAGAGCTGTCGGCGAAGACGGAAGAGGGTCTTGATCATCTGGAGGAGGCCATCTCGAAGTTATTCTTCGGCGGCGAGCTGGAATCCGGAGACTTGACGTATGTCAGCAATGTTCGTCATATTGCGCTGTTGAAGCGGGCGAAGCAGTCATTGCAGGATGCGTATGAGGCTGCAGATACAGGTATTCCGATCGACATAATGCAAATTGATGTTCGCTTGGCTTGGGAACAGCTTGGTGAGGTGGTTGGCGATTCGGCACCGGATGCGCTGATCGATCAGATTTTCTCACAATTTTGTCTTGGAAAATAACGCCGTTTGTGTATTATAGGCGAATGTTCATGGTATGATGAAAAGTATGAATAAATGTTTTAAATTTGAACGAATGAAGAGCCTATCTCTTCATTCGATTTCCTTATAGTGTGTGTTCAAAGAGAAGTGAGGGGGTTGTGATATGGGTCATTATGGCGGCGAATTTGATGTCATCGTCGTCGGTGCAGGACATGCTGGTTGTGAGTCCGCATTGGCGGCTGCCCGAATGGGAAGTAAGACGTTAATGATTACAATTAATCTGGACATGGTGGCATTTATGCCGTGTAATCCTTCGATCGGCGGTCCGGCCAAAGGCCATGTTGTTCGTGAGATTGACGCGCTTGGCGGAGAGATGGGGCGCAATATCGATAAGACCTTCATCCAAATGCGTATGCTGAATACAGGCAAAGGGCCTGCTGTGCACGCCCTTCGTGCTCAAGCGGATAAGTTCTCTTATCAGCATACGATGAAGGAGACGCTGGAGAAGGAGAAGAATCTGACGCTTCGCCAGGGAATGGTGGAGGAATTAATTGTTGAGGACGGGCAATGTGTCGGTGTTATTACGAAGACCGGAACGGAATATCGTGCCAAGGCAGTAGTACTTACGACAGGAACTTATCTGCGCGGCAAGATTATTATGGGAGAACTGATGTATGAGAGCGGCCCAAATAATCAACAGCCGTCGGTGCAACTGTCTCATAATCTGAAGCAGCTTGGCTTTGAGTTGGTCCGCTTCAAGACAGGGACTCCACCTCGGGTCCATAAAGATACGATCGATTTCTCGCAAATGGAGATCCAACCAGGGGATGAGAATCCGAAATTTTTCTCTTATGAGACGAAGAGTTCCGATAATGAACAGCTTCCATGCTGGTTAACCTATACGTCGATTGATACTCATGACATCATTAATGCGAATCTTCATCGAGCACCGATGTTTTCTGGAGTGATCGAAGGAACAGGGCCACGTTATTGCCCGTCAATTGAAGATAAGATTGTTCGTTTCAGCGATAAGCCGAAACATCAGATCTTCCTGGAGCCTGAGGGCAAGAATACTTCGGAGTATTATGTACAAGGCTTTTCAACCAGTATGCCTGAGGATGTTCAAGTGCAAATGCTTCGTTCTGTTCCTGGCCTGCAAAATGCCGAAATGATGCGCAACGGCTATGCGATCGAATATGACGCGATTGTACCCACACAGCTCTGGCCTTCCTTGGAGACCAAGCGAATATCCGGTTTATTCACCGCGGGCCAAATCAATGGTACCTCCGGTTATGAAGAAGCAGCTGGACAAGGAATTATGGCAGGAATGAATGCCGCTCGCAAGGTACAAGGCAAAGAGCCTGTTATTCTTGATCGCTCTCAAGGATATATCGGTGTATTGATCGACGATCTGGTGACGAAGGGAACGAATGAGCCTTACCGCCTACTTACTTCCCGAGCTGAATATCGGCTATTGCTTCGTCATGATAATGCGGATCTTCGCCTTACACCATTAGGTCACGAGATTGGGCTTATTAGTGAGCAGCGTTATGAGCAGTTCCTCGATAAGAAGCAGAAGGTAGAGGATGAGATAGACAGACTGAAGGAGACAAAGGTCAAGCCTTCGGAGATTAATGAATTGCTCGCTTCTATCGGATCTGCACCCATTCAGGACGGAAGCAATTTGTTAACGATCTTGCGGCGCCCGGAAGTGGCGTATGCTCATATCGACTCCTTCTCTCCATCTGAGGTACAGCTGGATGATGAAATGAAGGAGCAAGTAGAAATTCAAATTAAATATGCCGGTTATATTGAGAAGCAATTACTGCATGTAGAGCGTCTGCAGAAGATGGAACGTAAGAAACTTCCCGAGAATATTAATTATGAAAATATTCAAGGCTTGGCTATAGAGGCACGGCAGAAGCTTGCCAAGATTCGTCCGATCTCAATTGGCCAGGCATCAAGAATTTCAGGTGTAACACCAGCAGATATTTCCATTTTATTGGTATATTTAGAGCATTATAATCGCGTTACTGCTGCGGGAGGACCTTCGATTGGATAAGGTACAGGATGATTTTCAAAAATTATTGAATCAGCATCAAGTTGAGCTGTCTGCGGAGCAATTGCATCAATTCGAGATTTACTATCGGGAACTGGTAACTTGGAATGAGAAGATGAACTTGACCGGTATTACGGAGCGGGAACAGGTATATGTGAAGCATTTCTATGATTCAATCACATTATCGTTCTATATGGATATGAATCGGATTTCTACAATGGCCGATATCGGATCCGGGGCGGGTTTTCCCGGAATACCGCTTAAAATCTGTTATCCTCATTTGAAGCTAACCATTATCGACTCTTTAAATAAGAGAATCCAATTTCTGCAAAATGTTGTAGATCAGCTTGGCCTCCGGGATGTGCAGCTAATTCATGGACGGGCTGAGGACATAGCTCGGAAGGAGCAATATAGAGACTCCTATGATCTTGTATCAGCAAGAGCAGTTGCGCGGATGGCGGTACTAAATGAGTTCTGTCTACCTTTTGTTAAAACCGGTGGTATTTTCGCAGCGATGAAAGGTCTGGACCCACAAGAAGAATTGAAGGAAGCTGCTCGCAGTTTAACCGAGCTTAAGAGTAAGCTCTCGGCAACCTATCATTTCGAACTTCCAATGGAGAATTCGGAGCGACATATTATTCTCATCAATAAGACAGCTTCGACACCGAAGAAATATCCGCGAAAAGCGGGAACACCCCTAAAATCTCCGATTATTTAGAAATATTTGTATCCCTCTTAGTAAAATGTTCCACGTGAAACATATGTTAAGGGGGACTTTTTAATGCCAAAGTTTTTCATCTAGTAAATTTAAAATACATTTAATAAGAGAATAGGATTATAGTGAAAAAAGTGGTAGAATAGATATATCGTTACAAAGTAGAGTTTTTTACATAGGGACCAGCATAGCGATTTTGGGTTATGTTTGGGAGATGCCCTTAAACTTCATCGTGTTTAATAATGAACTTTTGTAGTCTCTATTAGTGTATGTTCAAGTAAGGTATGACCTTATGTCACTATGAAATTAGGTGGTAATCTACAGAATGAAAGAACAATTTTCCAAATTGTTTGGTTTAGCCGAACGTAGCAGCAGTGATGAAGTGAAACAAATTCCGGTGGGGGAGATTGTTGGAAGCCCTTATCAGCCCCGAACCATATTTGATGACGAGAAGATCGATGAGTTGTGTCAGACAATAAAAACACATGGGGTTATTCAGCCGATTGTTGTTCGTTATCGCAATAATAAATATGAGATTATAGCTGGCGAACGGCGTTGGCGGGCTGTGAAAAAGCTGGGAATGGAAAGTATTCCGGCTATTTTACGGGATTTCAATGATTCTCAGGCAGCATCGATTGCCTTGATAGAGAATCTGCAGCGTGAAGGATTGACGGCGATTGAGGAAGCGATAGCTTATCAGAATCTAATTGATTTACATCAATTGACACAAGAAAGTCTTGCTCAAAGATTAGGCAAGAGTCAGTCAACAATTGCTAATAAAATCAGGCTGCTTCATCTTCCTGAGGATGCCAAAAACGCTTTGATGGAGCGTAAAATTACGGAGCGTCATGCCAGAGCTTTACTATCATTGGATACAGAAGAGCTGCAGCTTAAGGTATTAAAGGAAATTATTGAGAAGGATTTGAATGTTAAGCAGACGGAAGCTAGAATTGCTTTCTACAAAGAAGTGAATAAGAACAAGAAGAAGTCTAAGCGGATCTCTTTCACCAAGGATGTCAGATTGGCCTTAAATACGATACGACAATCGATCGATATGGTATCGGGTTCAGGATTACAGATCAAGACGGAAGAGAAGGATCACGACGATCATTATGAAATTGTGATACAGATTCCAAAGAGATAGGTTCTATGTTCGCTGACCATAACCGGACAGGGTTGGGGGTCAGCTTCTTTTTCGATTATTTTCTGAAATATGGATTTGCTGCATTTTTCAAGTTTGTAGCGTAGCAGAACTACCAATGTTTGGTCTTTTTGTAGCTGCAGCTTAGTAGTTACAATCTTAGAAAATCTACAAGAAGATTCTTCTTATATATTGAGGTGAAATGGATTGTCTAAAATCATTGCCATAGCCAATCAAAAAGGCGGAGTTGGAAAAACAACGACGTCCGTAAATTTAGGAGCAGGTCTTGCTACCATTGGTAAGAAGGTACTGCTCATTGACATTGACCCTCAGGGGAATACGACTAGCGGTGTTGGTATTAATAAGGCCGATGTAGCTAATTGTATTTATGATGTGCTGATTAATGATGTTAATCCGAAGGATGCGATCTCGCAGACTGAAATTGAGGGTCTGGATATTATTCCGGCTACGATTCAGTTGGCAGGTGCTGAGATTGAGCTTGTATCTACGGTGTCGCGTGAAGTTCGTCTTAAGAAGTCTTTGGAGCAGGTAAAGCGCTCCTATGATTATATTTTGATAGACTGCCCGCCTTCACTTGGTATTCTAACGCTAAATTCTTTAACAGCCGCGGATTCCGTCCTGATTCCTATTCAGTGTGAATATTATGCGCTGGAGGGTTTGAGCCAGTTGTTGAATACAGTGCGTCTCGTGCAGAAGCACTTGAATACCTCATTGCAAATTGAAGGTGTTCTCCTGACAATGTTTGATGCTCGAACAAATCTGGGAATTCAAGTGATCGAAGAAGTTAAGAAGTACTTCCAGCAAAAAGTGTACAAGACGGTCATCCCTCGAAATGTGCGTCTAAGTGAGGCACCTTCGCATGGCCAGTCGATTATCACGTATGATCCGAGATCCAAAGGGGCGGAAGTATACCTAGAGTTGGCAAAGGAAGTGGTTTCTAATGAGTAAGCGTTTGGGTAAAGGTTTGGATGCTTTGATTCCGTCGCTTTCCATAGATGAAGATGAGAAAGTGATCGAGATTCCTTTGAATCAGCTTCGTGCTAATCCTTATCAGCCTCGAAAGACCTTTGATGAGGAATCAATTAAGGAATTGGCGGAATCTATTCGTCAACATGGCGTTATTCAACCGATTATTGTCCGTAGTGTACTAAAAGGGTATGAGATTATCGCTGGTGAACGGCGTTTTCGTGCATCCCAATTTTGCGGAAACACTTCGATCCCGGCTGTTGTTAAATCCTTTTCCGATCAACAGGTAATGGAGATTGCACTGATCGAGAACCTGCAGCGTGAAAACCTGAACGCGATGGAGGTTGCGGTCGCCTATCAAGGGTTAATGGACCAGTTTCAATTAACTCAAGAGGAATTATCTCTCAAAGTTGGGAAATCGAGATCGCATATCGCCAATTTTCTGAGATTGCTATCTCTTCCGGATGAAGTAAAGGAATATGTTTCACGTGGAACATTATCCATGGGTCACGCCAGAGCGTTAGTAGGCTTGAAAGATTCTACTATTATTATGCAGCTGGCGAAACAGTGTATTGATCATGAATGGAGCGTTCGCGATCTGGAAAATGCTGTGCAACAGTTAGATAAGAAAAAATTGGAAAGTAAAAAAGCGGCGGTTAAGAAACGTGATCCTTATATTGAAGAGGTAGAAGAGGAATTGCGTGAGAGATACAAAACGACAGTTAAAATCAAGGAAAATAAAGATAAAGGTAAGATCGAAATTAACTATTATAGTAAGCAAGACCTGCAGAGATTGCTGGATATATTGAGCCAATAAGAGGCATGGCATATTTATTCTGTTTATCCATGGGAGGGTTATCCATGGGGAGGGATAGGTATGTCACTCTTGGTCGAGCGATAATATGTCCAGGTCAGATGAAGGCAGAGGGGGAAGACGATGGGCAATCAACCTGCTATATATTTGGACCATGCTGCCACATCCTGGCCTAAAGCTCCCGGTGTAGGCCAAATGATGCTGGAAATGATAGAGGGACAGGTTGGAAGCTCGGGGCGCGGTAATCATGGGATGGCGCTGGTGGCAGCGAGAAAATTGTTCCGTACCCGATCTTTGCTGGCAGAATTGTTCCATATTTCCAATCCAAATGATATTGTCTTTACTTCAAATACAACGGAAGCGTTAAACTTGGCGATTAAGGGATGGTTAAAGCCGGGGGATCATGTTATTGCTACAATGGTGGAGCATAACTCTGTCAGAAGGCCGCTTGAATTTCTACGCAGAACAATAGGGATTGAAGTAGATTATATCCCGGTCAGCCCTCGAGGAGAGATGGAAATGGAGCTGCTGCGAAGCAGCTTCCGTGCTAATACAGCTCTGGTAGTCTGCTCCCATAGTTCAAATCTGCTGGGAAGTATTGCTCCTGTGCGTGAGATAGGTCAGCTTGCTCATGAACATGGGGCTGTTATGCTATTGGATGCCGCACAGACAGCAGGAAATTATCCTATAGATGTCGAGGAAATGGGCGTGGACTTGCTGGCCTTTCCGGGACATAAAGGACTGCTTGGCCCGCAGGGGACGGGCGGATTATATATTAACCCGAAGCTTGACTTGGTTCCTCTGCTCCATGGAGGGACGGGGAGCCAGTCTGAGGAGTTAGAACAGCCGGCTGTGCGTCCGGATCGTTATGAGGCAGGAACTGCAAATACAGTAGGAATCGCCGGATTGGGAGAAGGCGTTAAGTATATTCTTGAACAAGGGCCGGAGAATATTTATCACCATGAGTGGGAATTAACTCAGCGGTTAATGATGGAATTATCGGGAATACCTGGGTTAACCATACTTGGACCAGAGATGGGAAGGGATCGGACTGGAATTGTTTCCTTTGTTATAGCTGATAGGGATGCCTCAGAGGTCGCTTTTCTATTAGATAAGGATTATGGAATTGCTGTAAGGGCGGGTTATCATTGTACCCCTTTAGGGCATATGACTGCAGGCACAATGGACGGTGGAGCGGTACGTGCCAGTATAGGTTACAATACTGTGGTTGATGAAGTCGACGCTTTGGTGTTAGCTATAAAGAGGATTACTGAGTGATATTAGGCATAGAGGGGAAAAAGCATGCGGGAATGGAATGAACTCTTTTTGGATCAGATGGTATGGATTGTTGTGGGTTTGGTGGTAATATTCTTATGGCTGTTGATTTGGAACTTCATTCAAGGCAGTAAGCTTAGAAAGTTACGCAAAAAATATGAATTGATGATGAGCGGTACCGGGGTTGAAGATCTGGAGAGCCTGCTTATCGATTTGAAGCTGGGGCAAGACAAAATTGAAGAGCTCCAGACGAAGCAAAGTGCGGAGTTGTCGGCGATTAGCCAACTGTTGCCTAAGCAGAAGTCGAAGATTGGTATTAAACGTTATAATGCATTTGGTGAACGTGGAAATGACCTAAGCTTCTCTATTGCGATCGTTAATGATGCTAAGGATGGCGTGGTCATTACTGGACTGTATAATCGTGACGGGTCCTATGTGTATGCTAAACCCCTGGCAAAGGGAGAGTCGCCGCATGCGCTCTCCCCGGAAGAATTGGAAGCTATTGCTCTCGCTGGATCAGGGGAATGAACGAACGATTCCATTCTTTAATAGCAGCATAGACGCTGCTGGCAATTATCTCAGATAAACGCATAACAAGGCTAAGCCTTGTATTCTGCAATACGAAATACTCCATAAAACCGCCGACGTTGACGATTCCCGTTAAGTGGATATCGCCGACCGGCGGTAATTCTTTATTTACCCCGGCTCCAGGACGCAGTGGTCCCTGTACGACTTGAATGGAGCCTACGCTAGAGGTTTGCCCAAGGCAGGCATCGATCCCAATAATAAAGGGTTGGTTGAATTTTTCGTTAATATGCTGTAGGGTATCTCTTAAATTCATCGCATGCACAGGCTCCTCCAAGGTGCCGTAGACGTGAAAGTGCTTGCTATTCCACTTAGACAATGAAGTACCTACTAAAGGTCCAAGGCAATCCCCAGTTGAACGATCTGTACCGATGCATACGATGACGATATCCTGTCCCGGGCACACTTTAGCAAAGTGCAGCAAGAGGCGGTGAATAATGACGGATTTAATGCCAGGCTCGGTGTGGGCGATCTTTAAGTAAGGGATTTCCTGGCTAGGCAGCGGCGGTTGAATCTGAGACATGGAATCTTCCTTTCACGCGTATTAAAATAGGTTACATAGACATGAATCTATACCTAGGCCACTCTTGTAACGGTAGTAGATAGTATATGGAAAACGAGGGAATTATATACTCGTACTTAAGTCATAGTTCATAAAAAGAGCGTTCAAAAAAGTTGGTTTTCAGCACCGAAGCTTATGCCTTTGATATGCGTTTTTCAAAATGCTTTAATTGGATGAAGCTAGGGCAAGAGGAGCGTAGCAACACGGTTTCGAAGAAAATGGCTTCGTAAGCATTTGCTTGTGTCTGTACGCGAAAAAAGCCGGTGAAATTCAATATTGCATGAAAACAACCTCGGAGTCGTGGTTGCTCATCCTTAAATGGCCTTGTCAGAGGGTTTCTTATCAAAGGCGGACTTTTTGAACTGCTTCTTAAACAAAGGGGAGACGGGATGTGGAAGAATGGCTGGTCATGGCCTTTGATTCTACCCAACAGGCGCTGCGTGCCGAAATGCTGCTTGAATATGCTGAGGTGGAGATAGACTTATGTCCAACCCCGAAAGAGATTACAGCGGGTTGTGCGTTGTCCATTCAATTCCCTCAACAATTCTTGGCTACCGTGAAGGACGTGGTGGCCCGGGAGCAGGTAGAGATTCGTGGCATCTATATACGCAGTGAGACAGGTGAGTATGACAGCATTAGCTTATAGAGGCATTTCAACGGACAGGAGAGGATATGGATCAATGATAGGCTTACTAACTGGGGAGACGACAAAAGATGATCCGACTGAAGCGGTGGAAGCAGCAAAAAAATGGACGGATGGCATGATAAGCTGGTTTACCGATATGGATATGTGGCAGAACTTTATGTGGGCTGCCGTGCGGATTATTCTGATCTTCATATTAACTCGTATATTGGTAAGAATTATTTTCCGGATTATCGATCGTTCTCTGCAGAGGAAAGAGAAGGGGAGACTGCAAGTAAATCCGCGCAGATTTGTGACGGTCGGAGAGCTGTTAAAAAATATGACCTCGGTCATTAGCAACTTTATTATGGTATTAATTGTGCTTGGGGAGCTTGGCTTCCAGCTGGGGCCGTTGATCGCAGGGGCCGGGGTACTGGGGATGGCTATTGGTTTTGGTGCGCAGAGTTTGGTTAAAGATGTAATAACTGGATTTTTTATCATATTAGAGGATCAATTTGCAGTCGGCGATGTCATTCAGACCGGTACGCTAAAAGGTACGGTTGAGATGATTGGGTTAAGGTCGACGAGATTGGTGAGCTGGACGGGGGAGGTGCATATCATTCCCAATGGCATGATTGCCAATGTGACGAACTATTCCATCGGGACGGCGCTGGCGGTTGTTGATCTGCCTTTCAGCAATACGAAGAAGCTTGAGGATAGCATTGAATTGCTGGAGAAGGCTATGCGCGAGTTGAAAGAGCAGCATGAAGAGATTGTACAAGTGCCGAATGTACTTGGTATTCAGTCTTTAACAGCCAGTGAATACGTAATAAGGATCGCTGTTGAATGCCAGCCGGGTGCCAGGTCGGAAGCGGAACGCCTGATGCAGATGTATGCGAAGGAGGCGCTGGAGCAGGAGGAGAGCGCTAGACTTGGCAGCTGAGCTGTGCCAGACTGGAGTAATATCTCACTTACAGAATAAAGGGGGAAGGCAAAATGGAGCGGAAACAGTTTCAGCTAGGTGACATTGTTCAAATGAAGAAGAATCATCCATGTGGCAGCAATGAGATGGAGATTATCCGGATGGGGATGGATATTCGTATCAAATGTGTGGGATGCAAGCATAGTGTGCTTATTCCAAGAGCCAAGTTTGAGAAGAATATGAAGAAGGTGTTGCGCTCCGCCACCTCTGAGACAGAAGCTACAGACAATGAGTGAAAAAGGCTTGAGGTCATGAGGGAACACTATTGCAATTGTTCATAAATCATGATACAATCATTCTTGCTGTAAGGAGAGGTACCCAAGAGGCCCAAGGGGGTTGACTCGAAATCAACTAGGCGTCGCAAGGCGTGCGTGGGTTCGAATCCCACCCTCTCCGCCATAGCTTTGATATTCTAGACCTTCTACTCTAATATGTGGAAGGTCTTTTTGGTATTATCGGCTCGTGAATAGTAAAAGGATAATGAGGAACGTACAAAAGGAAAAGGACCCTTTTTAGAGGTCCTTTTCTGGTCGACGACGAAGCTTAATGGAATTCTTTTTCTAACGAACTCAGAAACGTCGATATGCGATTACTCGCGATACGTCTTATCGAAGAGGGGTCTTCAATAACCCGTTATTATCTTGGTTTCTACTCTCGACAGTGAATAAGACTCCGAAAGCGTGTTACTCGCTGATTGGCCCAACGGAACCACACCTCTCTGCGCTAACGCCGTCTGAGTGTATTATGCTCAGCTGACTGCTTTTTATACAGCCTGGAAAAATAAATTGAGAAATTCTTTGTCCCTGAATAACAAAGTCTGTTTACATCAATGGACACGAGCCTTTTCTGCCTTTTTCCATTTCCGGTTCTTATTGCTGGGCTCAGGGAAGGTGTCCCCTTTTTCCATCTTAATCTGCTTAGGATTCTGGACTTGGGTATGGAAGCTGCGCGCTTCGCCAACCTCCGTATATATCCCTGGATTTGGGGCCTTTTCGCCCTCTTCGTATTCTGTTCTTTCACCCATGGTAAATGTCTCCTTTCTGGATTTAGGGAAATCATAATAAAGATTGAGATTGCACTTATATTGTGCGCAGGGGTCCGCTTAAAAATGTGTGAGCTTGCGTTGGCGGCTCTGATTTGGTATATTAATATAGTTCGAGTTTATGCTCGTTCCTTGCTCCCAAGCGAATGGATTTGGGGGCCATAGTCCAAGAGGAGGTGAAACAAATGCGCAAATACGAAGTGATGTACATTCTTCGTCCTGATCTTGAGCAAGAAGCTGTTCAAGCTACAGTCGAAAAATTCCAAGGCATCATCCAAAACGGCGGTGAGATTACTAAGCATGACGTCATGGGTAAACGCCGGCTTGCGTATGAGATTAACAAAATTCGTGATGGAATTTACGTTCTCGTGAATTTCACAGCAACTCCTGATGTTGTTGCTGAGCTTGAGCGGATTTTGAAGATTTCCGACGAGGTTATCCGTTATCTCATTACAAAAGACGTAGCCTAATACCGTAATAAGTTTAGTAAACATTTGCCCGTAAGGAGGGGATTTGATTGTTGAACCGTGTTATTCTAATCGGACGTCTTACCCGGGATCCGGAGCTAAGATATACACCATCCGGGGTGGCTGTTACTCAGTTTACTGTGGCTGTTGACAGACCGTTCACATCGCAAGGTGGCGAACGCGAAGCGGACTTCATTCCAGTTGTAACCTGGAGACAGCTTGCCGAGACATGCGCGAATTACTTGCGCAAAGGTCGTCTGGTTGCTGTTGAAGGACGCATTCAAGTACGGAATTATGAAAATAACGAAGGTAAACGTGTCTACGTCACCGAAGTCATTGCTGATAATGTCCGTTTCTTGGAATCGAGCCGTGAAGGTGGAACTGGCGGCGGACAGCGGGAGGATAATCCTTTTGGAGGCGGTAATGCTGGCCGCAGCAATAATAACAATTATTCGCGCAGCAATCAACAGGATGATCCATTCTCTGATGACGGGAAACCGATCGATATATCGGATGACGATTTGCCATTCTAATAAGGAAGGACTGAAAAGCATGAGCTTCAAGCAAAGAGAAGGCGGAGACGACAAAAGACCGGCTCGCCGCGGCGGACGTAACAAACGTCGTAAAGTGTGCTACTTCACTGTGAATAAGATTACTCACATTGACTATAAAGATATTGAGCTGTTGAAGAAATTCATCAGCGAACGTGGTAAGATTTTGCCGCGCCGTGTAACCGGCACTAGCGCAAAATACCAACGTCTCTTGACCGTTGCGATCAAACGCTCCCGTCAAGTAGCATTGCTTCCGTACACTACGGAGTAATGTAGACAATCCAAGGAAAATGAAACAGCCTTATTCCAGAATTTTCTGGAGTAAGGCTGTTTTTTCTTAAATAAGAAATTTTATGATGGGTTTTATAGATCGACAAGAATTATGCATAAAATTAGGGTGAAAAGGAAGGCTTTTCTGGCTTCTTTTTAACGTCAAAAAATATGAAGATCCCTGCCCATAGTTGCTTTTCTACCATTTATGGAACTTCAAACTATACCGGGAGTTAACATTTCTCGTTGGTTTAAAAATGAAACGTTAAAAAATACAATAAAGTACTTGGAATATTAGGGGAATTAGGTTATATTATTAACTAAATTAAAAAAAGTTACATTACCTTCTAAGAATCTACTGCATATTCAATTGACCTTTGGTTTATTTATGCACTAATCTCATCCGCGAATTTCTGCCTTTCCAAGCATCTTTGAGTATACCCGCATTTCTAATTTGAATGATTAATCGTTTCATGATTTAACTACTTCATTTTTAAAAGATAGTATTACACAGCCGTTTTTTCTGAAAACATAAAACCAAGTTAATCTATGTTATTTATTGAATATATTATTTTATAATATATTTCTTCATTGTATAACCATCAAAGGGGCAATGATTCTATCAGAGGGGGCTGAATAGGTACACAGATAATCGGAGGACGTTTGATCATGGGTGTAGTATGAAAATTATTCAATTATGGGGAGGAATGTAAGAATGACGAAGAAAAGGTATTGGATGTCCTTATTTATGGTACTCTCACTGCTAGGTGCATTGCTGGCAGGATGCGGAGGCTCAAAGACGAATTCCTCGGGCGGGAACGACAAGCCGCAGAACACAAATCAACAGGCGGATAATAACAAACAAGGTGAAGAACAGAATACAAGTGATGCAGGCACACCTAAGGATGGCGGAACTTTTACGTTCAGCAGCTCATCGGATATTGTAAGCATTAACCCTATTTTTGTAAGCGACACTGCATCAGGGGATGCTGAATTGTTTGCCTTTGCCAAGATCTATGATCTGGATCGTGCAGGTAACCTCGTGGTTGAACCTTGGTCCTTGGCAGAGAGCCTTCCGGAAATATCAGAAGACGGTAAAACGTATACTGTGAAACTAAAATCAACTCCGAAATGGAGTGACGGTCAGCCTGTAACGGTGGACGATATTATCTTTACGATTGATACAGTACGTAATCCTGAGGTTGGCGCACCTGGCATCAGCCAGTACGATAAGGTCGATAAGCTCGAAAAAATTGATGACCAAACGGTTAAAATTACATTGAAGGATGTATATGCTCCATTTGGATATACTCTGAACTCTACAATTGCTCCGGCTCACATCTTGAAGGATGTTGATCCAAAGGAATTGAAGAACAGCAAATTTGGTGTTGATCCGGCCCAGACCGTAACGAACGGTCCTTGGAAATGGACGGAGTGGAAGCAGAAGCAGTACTTGACGTACGAAGCAGATTCCAACTATTGGGGTGAAGTGAAGCCGCATATCGGCAAGGTTATTTATAAAGTTTATGCGGATCAAAATACAGAGGTTCAGGCCTTGTTGAAAGGCGATGTAGATAGTGTTCAATCCGTTCCATTAACACAATTGGATGCGGTTAAGAATCAAAAAGGCATTACAATTTCGAATAAGCCGGGAGCATCCTATGAATTTATCTCTTTCAACTTTGATCCGAACAACTTCAAGGATAAATTCATTCCATTTGCCAGTCAGAAGGCAAGACAGGCAATTGCTCACGCCTTAAACCGTCAGGGCATGGTTGATAACGTACTGAAGGGTACCGGTATTCTGATGAATGCACCGTTCCTGCCAGGGTCCTGGGCAGATCCAGGGGATAAGGCTGTGAACTATGCTTATGATGTGGAAGCGGCTAAGAAGTTGCTCGCTGAAGATGGCTGGGTAGCAAACAGCAAGGATGGAATTTTAGAAAAAGACGGACATCGTTTCTCATTTGAATTGCAATATAATGCAGGCAACAGCCGTCGTGAACAAATTGCGGCTATCGCGCAGCAAAACCTGAAGGATGTTGGTATTGAGCTAATACCTAAGGCGATTGATTTCTCTGCTTGGGTAGAGCAGAATCTTAACCCGGGCAAGTACGAGACAGTGTTGCTTGGCTGGTCCCTGAGTAATCCGGATCCTGACCAGGAGAGCATCTTCTCCTCCAATTACTTCCCGGAAGCCGGACAAAATATGGGATGGTATAAGAACGAGAAGCTGGACCAGCTGTGGATCGATGGGTACTCGACTGTAGATCAGAATAAGCGTAAGGAAATTTACGCTGAAGCTGCACAAGAACTGTCCACGGATTTGCCATATATCTTTATGTACCAATACGGGACACCTCAAGCGATCGGCCAGAAAGTTAAATTTGCAGAGGAAGATGGTCCGGAGCCAACAAGAGCATACGGATACTTCTATCATATCATCAAATGGTGGGTCGAATAATTTAGAATAGGTTACGTCATCAGCGCCAGTATGGAGAGGGAGGAGAACAGTCTCCTTCCTCTATTTTACATACTTGGGGGTGGCGAAGGTGTAGTAACCTCCAAAACTTGAGGAGGAAGAACATGACAGAGTATTTAGTTCGGCGTTTACTTCAATCTGTCCTGGTATTGTTTCTAATCACTTTGGTTGCCTTTGGGCTTATTCATGCGGCCCCTGGCGGCCCTACGCAAATGATGCTATCGCCAGGCCTGTCTCCGGAAGCTCTTAAAGTACAAGCTCATAATCTAGGCCTTGACCAGCCTATACATATTCAATACATTCGCTGGCTGGGGAACATGCTGCAAGGAGACCTGGGCCATACCTTCAAAAACAATATGCCGGTAGGGGATATCCTCTGGCCAACAGTGGGCAATACGTTGGTGTTAATGGGGGTAGCTTGGCTTCTTTCATTAATCATTGCTATTCCCTGGGGAATCTATAATAGTACATCAACCTATGGAATTTCCGATCAGATAGCCTCCTTTGTCTCTTATGTTGGGTTTGCGATGCCCGCTTTCTGGTTCGGGATTCTGTTACAGGAGCTATTCGCGCTTAAGCTGAATTGGCTTCCCTTGTCGGATATGTGGGCGATGGGTCAGGAAGGAAATATAGGCAATTTGATATTGCATTTATTAATGCCTGTAACGGTTCTTTCCCTGGGCTTCCTGGCTGCATATGCAAAGTATTCCCGTTCAAGCATGCTTGAAGTTTTAGACCAGGATTATATTCGCACAGCTCGTGCGAAAGGCGTCGCGGAGCGCAAGGTAATTTTCCGTCATGCACTGCGCAACGCCCTAATTCCGATTATTACGGTTCTCGGTTTGGATCTGCCGATTCTCGTTGGGGGTGCTACCTTAACTGAGCGGGTATTCAACTGGCCGGGAATGGGTCGGTTATTTATAGAAATGGCCGTTGCACGCGAATATTCGGTATTAATGGCTATTACTATAATAACCGCTGTTATGGTAATTATCGGGAACCTGGTTGCTGATATTTTATACGCCATTGTTGATCCACGTGTACAACTGGGACGTAAAGGAGGTAAAGCAGCATGACAGAGCTTAATCTGGAGCCTTCTCTCGGCCACTCCCAGCCGGACACCGCAGCATCCAAAACGGCAGATCGACCTCAAAGTACATGGCTTGTATTCTGGAGGAAGTTCTCCCATAATAAGTTTGCTATGGCCGGATTAGTAATTCTTGTCTTCTTTATAATAGTAGCTATTCTGGCGAAGATGATTGCACCCTTTGACCCAACTCACATCGATCTGCTAAGCGCTAATCTACGTGCCGGTACGGACGGACATATTTTAGGTACGGACGAGTTGGGCCGCGATATTTTCTCCAGGCTAGTATTTAGCAGCCAAATCTCTTTAGTGGTGGGTTTTGCTGTAGCGGTAGCTGCTGTATTTATAGGGTCTATTGTAGGAGCTGTATCGGGATACTTCGGTGGTATTATCGATACGATCTTTATGCGGATCGTTGATGTGATGAATTCACTGCCGCTTCTCTTTATAAATATTCTTGTACTGTCAATATTCGGATCGAAGTTTGAATATATGATTTTGATTCTCTCATTAACCGGTTGGATGGGCGTAGCACGGCTTGTACGGGGTGTATTTCTGCAGCTGCGTGAAATGCAATATGTGGAGGCTGCCAAAGCGATCGGCGTATCGAGCTGGGGGATTATATTCCGGCACTTGCTTCGTAACGCTAGCTTTCCAATTATCGTTAATGCGACATTAATGGTAGGCAGCGCTATTCTGAGTGAATCAGCTCTTTCCTTCCTGGGGCTGGGAATTCAAGCACCTCTGACAAGCTGGGGAGTAATGCTGAGTAATGCTCAAGAATTCATGCTGGTAGATCCAATGCTGGCTGTTTACCCTGGTCTGTGTATTTTAATTGTGGTACTTGCAGTTAACTTTATCGGTGATGGGATTCGCGATGCGCTGGACCCTAGACATAAAGTTATGATATCCCGGAGGAGGCTGGACAAATGGCGGGAAGATTACTACAAATCCGAGATTTAACGACCGGTTTTGTAACAGAGAAGGGGATCGTCAAAGCGACCGATAAGGTATCGCTGCAAGTGGAACAGGGGCAAACCTTATGTCTGGTTGGTGAGTCAGGTAGCGGCAAGAGTGTAACTGCATTGTCAATCATGCGATTGATTGATTATGCCGGAGGTATGGTGTTAGAGGGGAAGATTGATTTCAATGGCCAAGATCTAGCGAAAATGGATCAGAATGATCTGCGCGATATTCGTGGCAATAAGATTGCAATGATCTTCCAGGATCCAATGTCAGCATTGAATCCGGTATTCACGATTGGAGATCAGATCGCAGAGAGTCTCAGACTGCACCGCGGTCTAAGCGATAGCGAAGCCTGGAAAGAAGCGGTAGCGATGTTGAAGCTGGTCGGGATCCCTGATCCGGCACTTCGGGCTAAGCAATACCCCCATGAGTTGTCCGGCGGGATGTGTCAGCGTGTCGTTATTGCCATTGCCTTGGCATGCCGACCAGCGCTGCTTATTGCCGATGAGCCGACAACTGCGCTTGATGTGACGGTTCAAGCGCAGATCTTGGATCTGCTTCGCAAGTTAAAGGAAGAGCTGGGAATGTCTATTGTTCTAATTACTCATGATATGGGTGTCGCTGCGGAAATGGCGGACCGGATTGCAGTCATGTATGCAGGCATTATCGTAGAAGAGGGCACGGTTCAGGAGATATTCGAGAATCCATCCCACCCTTATACCGTTGGACTACTTCAATCGATTCCGGGTTTGGAGGGAGAACGAGGTAAGGAACTGTTTACGATCCAAGGGAATATTCCAGGTCTGGGACAGATTCCATCGGGATGCCGCTTCCATCCGCGTTGCCCTTATGCCAAGGATATATGCCGGAGCAAGGAGCCGGATGACTTCTGGATTACGGATGATCATCGTACAGCATGCTGGCTGTTCGAAGACAAGGCCACGAATAAACAAGATCGTCCGATAAAGGAGGGGCATATATGAGTAATATGGCAAAAGCAGCTCCGGCCGAGAAGCTGGTCGAAATTAATGATCTCAAAAAATATTTCCCCATTCGCAAAGGCTTATTCAATCGAACAGTAGGACATGTAAAAGCGGTGGATGGTGTATCTCTGACGATTAAGCAAGGAGAGACCTTCGGCCTGGTAGGAGAATCCGGTTGCGGAAAATCAACATTGGGCCGGGTTATTTTGCAGCTCCAGCATGCGACAGGAGGCGAGCTTCGCTTCGAAGGCCACGATCTGCTGACGCTAAAATCAAGGGAACTTAGAGAATTACGCGAAGAAATGCAAATTATTTTCCAAGACCCCTTTGGGTCCCTTAATCCGCGTTTTCTTGTTCGGGATATTATCGGAGAGCCTTTGCGAATCCATCGCAGATTATCGTCCAAGGAGATTGATTCCGAGGTTGTTCGTCTTATGGAACTTGTAGGTCTTGATGCTTCCCGTCGGAACCGCTACCCTCACGAATTCTCAGGCGGCCAGAGACAGCGGATCGGTATTGCCCGGGCAATTGCCCTTAATCCAAAATTCATTGTAGCTGACGAGGCTGTATCCGCCCTGGACGTATCTGTTCAATCCCAGGTTATCAATTTGCTCATGAAATTACAGAAGGAACTGGGCTTGACCTATCTGTTTATTGCCCACGGTCTTAACGTGGTTAGGCATATTTCAGATCGGGTTGGGGTGATGTATCTCGGTAAGCTGGTGGAAGTAGGAGAGACGGAGAGTTTATTTGCGGAGCCGCTCCACCCATATACCGCAGCTCTTCTATCCGCGATTCCGAAACCTCGAGTCAGCGATCGCAGAGAACGAATCGTTCTACAGGGGGATGTGCCGTCTCCGGCGAATCCGCCATCAGGCTGTCGTTTTCATACCCGTTGCCCGTTTGCCCAGAGCAAGTGCTCACAAGTAGAGCCGATGCTCACCGAAGCGTTTCCTGGAAGGCAAGTTGCTTGCCATTATCCGCTTCAGTAATTTTTTGAACAACCTTATAAGTGAGTATTTCAAAAAGTTAGGTTTTCAGCACCGAGAAGGTTGGATGAAGCTAGGGACTGAGGAGCACAGCGTACGTAGTGGGTACATGAGCGCCGGAAGGCTCGGGTGAATTCAAGATTCGATGTCGAGTTCACTTCTTGAGTTTCTTCGTGAACAAAGGCGAACTTTTTGAACTTCCTCTATAAATTTATGGAAAAGAGACAAGGCCTGCTCTAGGACTAGAGTGAGGCCTTTACTATTATTAGGCAGAATGATAGGTTTGATGTAACATGCTAAGTTGTATCCAAATTCCAAAATATGATATATTACGAATCGATAGAGTTAATTTAATTCAATTTTAATAGTAACGTGTCTTTTTTGTAGCCTTTTTCTCTAATTATCCGTTTACAATGTAAAAAAGAGTATGCCGTTTGAGATGAGTCACTTATTTTATTTTCTTTAATTTTGGAGGCAAAGATGCTAGAACGAAAACATCATTTGAAGAATAAAGCCAAATCCAAGGGCAAAAAGCGTAAAAATAAAGGTAAACGTGCGCTCATTGTAGCAGCTGTTCTGCTGCTCCTAGGGACTGGCGGATATATTTTCAGGAAAGAGCTGTCGGTTGCGGCCTTTGATCTGTTCCTGTCGGGTCAGGTCGAGAAGAAGCTTGAGAAATCCTATGCACCGGTTGAGGAGCAGGAACCTCAGCAAGTTCCGGTTGAAGAGAAATTCAAGCCGTTCAGCATGCTTCTTCTGGGCGTGGATCAGCGCGATAATGAGCCGGCCCGCTCGGATACGATGATCTATGCGGTAGTACGTCCGGAGGAATCCCGGGTGCTGCTTGTCTCCATCCCTCGGGATACTTATACTGAAATCGTAGGTAGAGGCAAAGAGGATAAGATTAACCATGCTTATGCATTTGGCGGAGCGAAGATGGCGAAAGACACGGTAACTGGGTTGCTGGATCATCCTGTAGACTATTACGCCGCGATTAATTTCCATGGATTGCGTGATATTGTTGACGCCTTGGGAGGAGTAGAACTCCCGATTACGAAGGATATCGTCAATAAGCAGAAGGACCACGAGAAATTTACGATCAAAGCGAATAAGCCGCTCTACAGTGGCCAAGAGGCATTGAATTACGTAAGATACCGCGAGGATAGCGATTTTAACCGGACAGGAAGACATCAAGTCTTCTTGAATGCGATTGTCAATCGAATGATGAAACTGGACCAAGTCTCGAAAATTCCCGATTTGATGGATATGATGGGTGAGAACTTCAAGACGGATATGATGCCAAGCTACATTATTGATTTGTCCAAGCAAGTATTGCTAGGCGAGTCTCCTACAATTAAAGGATTCACCATCATGGGCGAAGGCTTCCGCAAAAACGGAGTGTACTATGATTCGGTAGATAAAGACGATCTTGAGTTCGCCAAGCAAATGATCGATAGCTGGAGCAATCCGGATACTAAGCCAGAGGACTTGCTTACCCCGGAATCCCGGGATCAACAGGACTCAACTGCAACGACGAAAGAATAGTACATTTTAGCTATCATATCTATATATAAAGCCATCTTACGTTCATATTTCGGCAGTCCGGTTTTCCGGCTGCCGATTTGTTGCGCTAAAGAACCCAAGTGACATTTTCAGTAGATGTATAAATACGCACTGTTATCACTTATAATCCCCCTTAAACTGGGGAGTATGAAAAGGTAGAGGAGGACTCCACTCGAATGAATATCGCATTTTTTCTGTTGCCGAAAAATGATGTTGCTGCCGTAAGGATAGATTCAACGCTTAGACAGACGTTAGAACGTATGGAGCATCATCGTTATACGGCGGTGCCGATTATCGGGCATGATGGGGAATATGTCGGCACGGTCACCGAAGGTGATCTGCTCTGGTATATGAAAAATTCGGAGGGCAAGGTGACTTTTGAGAACGCTTCAAAATTTTATCTGGCGGATGTGCCGCTTCGGATGGATAATAAACCGGTTTCTATCGATGCCGATATGGAGGATTTAATTAATTTGGCCAAAGTGCAGAACTTTGTCCCTGTCGTTGACGATATGGGGAGATTTATCGGTATTGTCCGCCGTAGTCAGATTATAGAATATTGCGAGAAATTCGTGACTAGAGACGATTCGATCGTTAGAAAATAAGAGCATAGGTTTCCTGATCATAAGCGAACTTTTTGAACCGCCTTGTTAGTTTGCAAGTCTTGGTGCGATTGCTATATGCTATAATGAAGAGCAAAGTTCTTTTGGAAAGGTGGAAAGCTGTCTCCATGCATAAGGAAATGGATGTGGCCAAACGCGCCAAGGTGATTGAGTGGCTCAAAACGGAAGTAGTCGATCACGTATCCCGTTTATTCAAAGCATTGTGGGAAGGCAGCACGACACGGGTAACGGATAGCTTGGCCAGCTTAGTCGTCAGTAGCTACATATTGGGACGAAGGCTGGGGATATCTTATCGGGATTTAGATGAATCCATTTTGGAGAAGTTAAAGAAGCATAAACAAGATGGACATCAGCTCGAAGATTGGTATCAGGATATTTCTACACTTGAAGATCATATGCGTAAGAGGTGAACTTATTTTGAAACTGCGCTGGACATCGGTCGCTTGGAGCATAGTTTATTTATTGCTCCTGTTTTCATTAGCTACTCCGCTTGCCGTGATTACGGTATTTTTCATTTTGGTTCCGACCGTCCTGTTATATTCGACTTTATCGAGGCGGTTGTTCCTGCTTCATATCGTACCGGCATGGATTTTAGCAGCTATTGTGTTTTGATCCAGCGGGCCGATCATTCTGTTTCAGGCCCTGTATTTTATAATTCCTTNTTGCAGGCCCTGTATTTTATAATCCCTTCTATAGTGATGGGAGAGTTGTATAAGAAGCGGGCACCTGCTTTCCGAACAGTAATGATGGGAGCGGGCACGATATTGGTGGAATTTCTGCTAGTGCTGCTGATTAGCACAGTATTATTTGATTTTCATTTGTCTTGGGCGATTGAAGACATGATCAACACGATGATGGATCCTTTTAAAAATGCTGCAGATAGCACAATAGGAACGGGTCTGGGCAGCAATTTAGTATGGTCCCCGGAGATGATTCAGCAATTCTCCTCTTTAACGGTACGACTGCTTCCATTTACACTGATTGTATGTTCGCTTATTATGGCGGCGGTAACTCAGGCGATCTCTCGTCCAACCTTGGGCAGTATGGGGTTGATCGTTCCGAAAATGCCGGCGTTCCGCAACTGGCGCTTGCCGCGCTCCTTAATCTGGTATTATCTGCTTTGCCTAATCTTGAATATGCTTGGTGGAGCGGCTATAAGCGAAGGGTTCCTCGGGACCATTTTAGTTAATCTAATGCCGTTATTACAGTTTTTATTTATGATTCAGGCTGCAAGCCTCTTCTTTTTCATAGCTTATCAACGCAAGTGGAATCCGGTATTGCCTATATTGCTCGTTATCGCGATGGTCTTCATACCGTTTCTTCCGTTATGGATTGTCGGGATCGCAGACATTGCCTTTCCACTGCGTGACATGATTACGAAATCAAAACGATAGGGTGAAAAGGAATGCCTAAACTTCTGCAAAAACGTTGGTATGGGTATCAGACCGTATGGGTATTTATGCTCGAGCTACTGCTGGTCATATTTGTCTCCTATTACAACTGGATCCTCGGTCTGGTCAGTCTTTGCCTCGTTGGTGGATTAGCTTATGTTATGCTGCAGGCGGAACGTCGCTTCCGTAAGGAACTGGTAAAGTATGTGACGGATCTGACTTACCGGATCAAGCGAGTAGAAGGCGAAGCGGTGAGTCGCTTGCCGTTTGGCCTTCTACTCTATGGCGAGGATCGTACAGTTGAATGGCATAACCGCTTCGTACTCGGTATGTTCGGTCGGGGGAGTGTGGTGGGTGTCTCCTTATCGGAGTTATTGCCGCCACTACCACAGCTGGTTCATGATAAGAAGGATCATGGAAATGGCAGGTCCTTGGTGGAAGTCATTGTGAATGAACGCTATTATGAGCTGACGATCGATGCCGATGAACGAATGATATATATTCATGATATGACGGAGCTGGCTGTGCTGCGTGAGCGCTATGAGAACGAGAAGGTGGCGCTTGGGATCGTGATGCTCGATAATCTGGATGAAGCTGCACAGGGGATGGACGATCAGCAGCGGACGGCATTGATTGCCCGCGTGGCGACGGCGATTACCGATTGGGCGAAGCAATATCGCCTCTATCTGCGGCGGCTGTCGTCGGAACGGTATCTGATGATTATGAATCAGAAATCGCTGAACCAGCTGGAACAGAGCCGGTTCGTGATCCTCGACGAGGTCCGCGAGATGACGGCGGACCTCAAGGTGCCGATGACGCTGAGCATCGGCCTGGCCTTCGGCACCGAGAGCCTGAGCGAACTGGGCGAACTAGCCCAGTCCAGTCTGGATATGGCTCTCGGGCGGGGCGGGGACCAAGCCGCTGTGAAGGCGGGTCAACGCATGTCTTTCTACGGCGGCAAGACAGGCGCCGTAGAGAAGCGGACGCGTGTTCGGGCTCGCGTCATCGCGCACGCGCTGCGCGATCTGATGCAAGAGAGCGACCGCGTCATTATTATGGGCCATCGCGTCCCGGACTTTGACGTGATTGGCTCCTCGATCGGCGTGCTGAAAGCCGCCGATATGTACAACGTCGAGGCCCATATTGTGCTCGACGGCCCGAATCCGGGCATTACCCGCCTTCTGGATCGCATCGAGCAGGAGGACGCCTTGTTAAGGCGCTTCGTTACACCTGAACAAGCGCTCAGCATGATGACGCCGAACACACTGCTTGTTCTGGTTGACACGCATAAGCCATCGCTGACGATGGAGCCGCGGCTCGTGAGCGCAGCAAAACGGGTTGTCGTTGTGGATCATCACCGCCGCGGTGAAGAGTTCATCAATGATGCCGTGTTGGTATATCTGGAGCCCTATGCTTCCTCAGCCGCAGAGCTGGTAACGGAACTGCTTCAATATATCCATGAGAAGGTGGAGCTCAGCCCATTGGAAGCAACGTCCTTGCTGGCCGGGATTACAGTAGATACGAAGCATTTTGCGCTTCATACGGGGTCCCGTACATTTGAGGCTGCGGCCTTCCTGCGGCGTATGGGGGCCGATACCGTCATGGTACAGCGGCTCCTGAAGGAGGACCTGCAGGAGTATATCGCCAAGGCGGACATTATCAAGCATGCCCGGATCATCTACAATCATATTGCGCTGGCTGTCACGGAGCCGAATCGCAAGATTCCACAGATGCTCATCGCTCAGGTGGCCGATACTTTGCTGAATATGACCAATGTACTCGCCTCATTCGTCATTAGCGAGCGGCCGGATGGTTTAATAGGAATTAGCGCTCGTTCACTCGGGAGCATGAATGTCCAGGTCGTGATGGAGCGGCTTGGCGGCGGCGGACATTTAACGAACGCCGCAGCACAGTTAGAGGGCACCCAGGCCGAAGCAGAGAAGAGACTGCTGGAGGTACTGGAGCAAATAGATAAGGAAGAGGGGTTATTCGAATGAAGGTTATCTTCTTGAAGGATGTTAAGGGTCAAGGCAAAAAAGGGGAAATTAAAGAGGTTTCGGAAGGTTATGCAACGAACTTCCTGATTCCGCGCGGACTGGTACGCCCGGCAACGGATGGCAACGTGAAGACGTTGGAGCATCAGACGGCGGCCGAACAGAAGCGCAAGGAGCAGGAGAAGCAGGACGCAATTACGCTTGGCAAGAAGCTGGAAGAAATGACGGTTGAGCTTCAAGCCAAAGCTGGCGAAGGCGGCCGTTTGTTCGGCGCAATTACGAGCAAGCAAGTAGCTGAAGCTATGGGTAAAGCGGGTGTGAAGATCGACAAGCGCAAGATCGAGCTGGACGAGCCGATCCGTACGCTAGGTGTAACTCAGGTTAGCGTGAAGCTGCATCCTGAGGTGAAGGCAACATTCAAGGTACATGTAACGGAGGAGTAAAATGAGCAGCACTGATCTGTTTTACGACCGGATCCCCCCGCAAAATCTGGAGGCGGAACAGGCCGTGCTCGGAGCGATTTTGCTTCAGTCTGAAGCGCTAATCACTGCGATGGAGCGGGTGAGGACCGAGGACTTCTATGATAAGCCCCATCAGCTAATTTTTGAAGCAATGGTACAGCTTGGAGAAGAGGGGCAACCTATCGACCTCGTTACGCTGACCTCGCGCTTGCAGGATCGGGGGGAGCTGGAGGATACCGGCGGTGTCAGTTATCTGGCTAAGCTGGCTCATGCAGTGCCTACAGCTGCAAATGTGGAATACTATGCGCAGATAATTGAAGAGAAGTCGATGCTCCGGCGCCTGATCCGGACGGCAACTCAGATCGTGAGCGAGGGATATACCGGCGGAGAGGATGTCTCTTCGCTGTTAAGCGACGCCGAGCGGCGCATCCTGGAAATATCGAACCGCCGCTCCGGCAGCGGGTTTGTCGCGATTCGCGATGTTGTGATGGAAGTATTCGAGCGCGTTGAAGAACTGCATCAGAATAAGGGGACAACCACGGGGATTCCTTCCGGGTTCGTCGATCTCGACAAGATGACGTCAGGCTTCCAGCGCAATGATCTCATTATCGTGGCGGCGCGTCCTTCTGTAGGTAAGACGGCCTTTGCACTGAATATAGCCCAGAATGTGGCGGTCCGGGCCAAAGAGACCGTCGCGATCTTCAGTCTGGAAATGTCAGCCCCTCAGCTCGTACAGCGGATGATTTGTGCAGAAGCCAATCTGGACGCGGGTGTGATGCGGACGGGCGACTTTAAGGGTGATGATGACTGGGCCAAGCTGACGATGGGTATAGCGGCTTTGTCGGAAGCCGAGATTTATATTGACGATACCCCGGGGGTAACGGTTGCCGATATTCGTTCGAAATGCCGCCGTCTCAAGAAGGAGAAAGGGCTTGGAATGATTGTTATCGATTATCTTCAGCTCATTCACGGACGGGGTAAGCCGGGCGAGAACCGACAACAGGAGGTATCTGAGATCTCCCGGACATTGAAGCAAATCGCGCGGGAACTGGAAGTGCCGGTTATCGCACTGTCTCAGCTAAGCCGGGGCGTGGAGCAGCGTCAGGATAAGCGTCCGATGATGTCCGACCTTCGGGAATCAGGTTCTATCGAGCAGGATGCCGATATCGTAGCCTTCTTATACCGTGATGATTACTATAATCAGGAGACAGAGAAGAAGAATATTATTGAGATTATTATCGCAAAGCAGCGGAACGGCCCGGTGGGGACGGTCGAGCTGGTCTTTTTGAAGAATTTCAATAAATTCGCGAACTATGAACGGGCGCACACCGATGCGTTCGCTGGATAATCAAAGCACACTTGGACATAATATAGAGAACATCTTCCATATTCCCGAACAATCCTACGGACATCCGTTTGATTGTTCGTTTTTTATTTGACTTTGAAAAATGAGGCTGGTAAACTTGTATTGCTGCTCAGAAGCAGCGCTTTTTGTGGTTGTTCAGTAGGAAGCCTTAGAGGCTGGGGCGAGCAGGTTATCAGCGCTCCACTCATCATTTTTAATAAAAAGGTGCGAGTTCAGCACCAGGCGGGGGAATGTACATGTCAACGGTAGTCGTTGTAGGGACCCAATGGGGAGACGAAGGCAAAGGTAAAATCACGGATTTTCTGGCGGAAAGCGCAGATGTGGTGGCCCGTTATCAAGGCGGCAACAATGCCGGTCACACGATCCTGATTGACGATAAGAAGTACAAACTCAGCCTGATTCCGTCAGGTGTCTTCTATGAAGATAAGAAATGTGTTATCGGCAACGGGATGGTTGTTAACCCGGCTGCCTTGCTTGAAGAAATCAATTATATCCATGAGAATGGCTTCAGCACGAAAAATCTGGTCATCAGTGACCGTGCTCATGTCATCATGCCATATCATATGCTGCTTGATGCGCTTGAAGAGGACCGCAAAGGACCCAATAAGATCGGTACAACTCGCAAGGGGATCGGCCCGGCTTATATGGACAAAGCGGCGCGGAACGGGATTCGGATTGCGGATTTGATGGATCCCGAAGAGTTTGAAATGAAGCTTCGTCAATTGATGAAGGAGAAAAATCAGGTGATTCAGCAGGTCTACGGGGCAGAGCCGCTTGATGTCGAAGAGGTGTTGAAGCAATATTTGGAGTATGCCGAAGTAATTCGTCCTTATGTGACCGATACTTCCGTCGTGCTAAACGATGCGATTGACGCGAAGCGGAAAGTACTGTTTGAAGGGGCACAGGGCGTTATGCTCGACATCGACCAAGGTACTTATCCGTTCGTTACTTCCTCCAACCCGTCCGCCGGGGGGGTCTGCATCGGTTCTGGCGTAGGTCCTTCGCGAATTGACCAAGTTATCGGTGTTGCTAAATCTTATACGACACGAGTAGGGGATGGGCCGTTCCCAACAGAGTTAAATGATGAAGTTGGCGATACTATTCGCGAGACAGGACATGAGTATGGTACGGTTACCGGCCGTCCACGCCGTGTTGGTTGGTTCGATAGTGTGGTTGTACGCCATGCGCGCCGCGTAAGCGGGCTGACGGGGTTGTCGCTGAACTCAATCGATGTATTGACCGGACTGAAGACGGTCAAGATCTGCACGGGCTACAAGTACCGTGGAGAGATTATCACGCATTATCCGGCTAGCTTGAAGATGCTGGCAGAGTGTGAAGCCATCTATGAAGAGCTGCCAGGCTGGTCCGAGGATATTTCCGCTGCGAAGACCCTTGAGGATCTGCCTGTGAACGCCCGCAATTATGTGCAGCGCGTGTCTGAGCTGACCGGAATTCCGATTGCTATCTTCTCGGTTGGCCGCAATCGCAGCCAGACGAATCAAGTATTGCCAATTTACGAATAATTCAAGTTCAAAGCGTACGAAGAATAGAAAAGCCGCTTTAAGAGAGGATCAGCCGCTCTTGTAGCGGCTTTTTGCTGTATACGGGCAAACCTAAGTGGAGGTGGGCGTATCCTTCCGGAGGGAACATCGCTTCGTAGGCATCTGCTTAGGATGAACTCAAAAATCGATGACGAGTAGTCTTCCGATTTACTTCGTGTTAGATATAGAATTTCCAAGTTGTCAGCAGGGCTGATGAAATTCTATATCGCAAGAAAACCTGCCATCAGGTCGCGGTCGCTCTCCCTTGGATTAACTTCAATCGGGTTTTCTTATTAAAAGTGGACTTTTGAACAACCTCCATAAGTATATTTTGTTGAAAAATAGAGGTTGAATTCCAACTCTGCCGTCCATACTGTTGATAGAATGCCGGAAGATACATAGATCGATAGGCTGACCAGAAGGAGGAAATCGAATGAAGTGGATGTGGCGGCTGCTTAAGCTGTCTGTTACAGCTATTGTCGTTAGCTTGCTTACGGTAATGACGACAGGCTATGTAGTGAATTCGTATATTCAGTCATTGCTAGGCAGTTATAATATACCGATTGCTGAAGAAGCTCCAACTTTGGGGGGGATGTTCAAAGGCATGCTCGGGTTTGGAGGCAAAGCCGGGAATAAGGTGGCAGATAAATCGGGAACGGAGAAGGAGATGCCGGATCAAACAGCGGATGCAGGCGGATTAGGAACTCTCCCTGGAACGGGGAGCGATACTGGCTCGGGGGCTGGTGATGACTCCGCTACGAATCAGGAGGGCTCTGACAAGACTGTTGAAGGAAAAGCAGGAGAAGCTGACAAGCCGACAGGAGCCGAACAAGAGAATGGCCAAACGCCTGAGGATTCGGTTGCAGCGATGGGGGGCATATCCTCTCAATCAGGACAGCAGGGAGATGTGCTGGTTACCCCAGATGATCTAATCGCAAGGAAGGATCAGCTGCCTGATCAGGAGAAGGAGGAAGTGTTCAAGATTCTCATGACCAAGCTGCCTCAGGAGGAGATGCAGAAGCTGACCGAGGCGATGGAGGATGGATTAACAGAGACGGAAATGATAGAAATTGAGCAGGTTTTGTCTAAATATTTGGATAAGACGGAGTATACTAAAATGATGAATATATTAAAAAAGTGAGTTCTAGCTTCATTCAACCTTCTCAGTGCTGAAAAACCGACCTTTTGAACATGTGCATTTCAGGTTTTATTCTCAGCATTGCAGGCAATATTCACATAAATGTAAATTATATACTAGGACAGCCAATTACATGAAATAGTTAGCAAACCCGCTTGTGGCGCGGGTTTTTCTTATGTTTACCTAGAGTTGAAATCCCTTACCTGGCTATGATAAAGTATTAACTAGTTGTAAAAGGTTAAGATTTTGAAACTATTTAATTTGTTGTCGTATATAGTCGATATGGAAAAGGAGATCAGTATGAGAGGTTTCAGGGGAAATCGGTGGCAGCTATGGCGCAAGAAATCTGAGATTGCATCCATGGGCAGTCGCCCGGAAAACAATCAAGAGATATCCGAGCACCACGAGGCCGTTCCGGCAGCCACAGGCCGCCGTCGTAAGACCCGTGTAATTGTGGCTAGCGCGATTGCTGCTATCGTACTTGCGGGTACTGTCTACTTTGCAGGTCAACAATACGTTGAAGCGAATATGGTGCCTTATTACCGGGTGTATGTGAACGGGCAAGAGATTGGTATGATTTCGAATGAAGGGCAATTACAGGCTCTGTACCAGCAGAAGGAGCAAGAATTAAATCAGAAATATCCCCAGGCACAAATGGGATTATATACAGATGGCATCACTACGGTGATGGAGAAATCATATAAGGCGGAGGTCGATTCGGAACAGACGCTGGCGAAGCTGGGCGGTATGCTTAAGGGTTATGCCCAGGGAGTTGAGCTAAGAGTCGACGGCAAATTGATCGGGATTGTGAAGGATCAGGCTACGGCGGATGAGGTACTGAGTACGCTGCAAGGCAAGTTCGCTCCACAGACGAAGACGGCGCAAGGCTTCGCTGCAAAGGTAAAGAGAACAGGCGGTATTCAGCAGACAACAGCAGCCGTCGAAGATAAGCATGGAACTACGATCGAATCGGTGAAGATCAAGGAGGATGTCGCCAAGGTTGCTACCAAGACGGATCCGAACAAGGTCATGAATGTAAATGAGGCGGTTGAGCGAATTCTGCAGGGAGAAGAGTCGGCGATTACATATGAGGTTCGGGAAGGTGATACGATCTCCTCAATCGCTAAGAAATTTGCAATCACCCAGCACGAATTGAAGGTGAACAATCCGGAAATCAAAGAGTTCACTATGCAAATCGGTGAAGTACTGAGCATTAAGGCAGTTCAGCCGTCGCTTACAGTTCGTACGGTAGAACGGGTATCTGAGGAGATAACGACCGAGCCGCAGGTTGAGATTCGCAAGAGTGACAGCATGCGTTCTGGAGAATCTAAGATAATTGCCGAGGGTTCCAGTGGTCTTAAGACGGTTGAATACCGGATTACCAAAGAGAACGGTGAAGTGATTGCTGAGGAGTGGCTTGGTCAGACGGTAACGAAGCAGTCTTCGCCGAAAATTGTTCTGAAAGGTACAAAGGTGGTTCTTGGCGAGGGATCTGGCGATTTCGCTTGGCCGGTATCGGGAGCCCGCTTAACCAGCAGCTTCGGTAAACGCTGGGGCAAGACGCATAAGGGCGTTGACCTTGTATCCAGCAACAAGACCATTATGGCTGCCGACGATGGTGTGATCACCTTTGCCGGTCAGAAATCGGGATATGGCAATTGCATTATCGTCGATCACAAGAATGGATATGAGACGTTGTACGGTCATTTGAGCAAGATCAGCGTCAAGAAGGGACAAGTTGTTGAGAAAGGCTCAAAGATTGGCGTCATGGGCAATACAGGAAGATCCACAGGGACCCATCTTCACTTTGAAATCCATAAGAACGGCGGCTTGCAAAATCCGTTGAAATACCTATAATATCGCAATCATTACAAGTTATATCATCAATTTGGCGAAGGACCTGGCCGATAACGACCGGGTCCTTTTTTATGCTCAAATACGGATAAGAAATATCTATAGGTTATGAAGAGGATTGTCTGATATGGTAAGATAGTAAGAGATTGGTCAAGCCTGAAGGTATGGGGTGAATAAAGCGATGCAAGGGAAAATACTCGTAGTTGATGACGAACAGCCAATTGCGGACATTCTTAAATTTAATCTGGAGAAAGAGGGATACGAGGTTATACTCGCTTTCGATGGTATCGCCGCGGTTGAGCTTGCGTTCTCTGAGCAACCCGATCTGATTCTGCTTGACCTGATGCTGCCTGGCAAGGACGGCATGGATGTCTGCAAGGAGGTTCGATCCAAGCTGGAGACTCCGATTATTATGCTGACCGCCAAGGACGGAGAAATTGACAAAGTACTGGGCCTTGAGCTTGGCGCGGATGATTATGTGACCAAGCCCTTCAGTACGCGGGAACTGTTGGCCCGGGTGAAGGTGCAAATGCGCCGACAGCAGAAGCCAGCTGCGTTGGAGGAGCCGGAGGAACGGCAGGGAATCAGCTTGTTCGAGCTGTTTATTGATACGAATATGTATACGGTATACAAGAATGGGGAGCCGCTTGATCTGACACATCGGGAGTTTGAGCTGCTCTACTATTTGGTGAGGAATACGGGGAAAGTGATGACCCGTGAGCATCTGCTGCAAGCGGTATGGGGATATGAATACTTCGGCGATGTACGGACCGTGGACGTAACGATCCGCCGGCTGCGGGAGAAGATCGAGAATGATCCGAGCAAGCCGGAATATATACTGACGCGGCGTGGTCTGGGATATATGATGCGTAGTTCCAAGGTGGGTGGTTTTTAGATGCGGTTGCCCGCTTTCTTCCGTACGCTCCAAGTGAAGCTGATCATTATTTATGTACTGCTGATCTTGATTGCCATGCAATTGATCGGGGTTTATTTTGTGAGCGCGATGAAGACCTCGTTAACCAGCAATTTCACAAAAGAATTGCAGGAGCGGGCGGAGCTGCTCTCCGTGCTGGCGGCACAGAATTTGGGCGTGGTTGGGGAGTCGCAGGAAGAATCGATGGAGAACTTGCGTGTACTGGTCAATAATCTGTTTACGATCAATGGAGCGGAGATTCAGGTGTTGGATGCCAGCGGCAAAGTGTTGACGACCTCCAAGCCGTCGCATGCCGATTATGTCGGTACAAAGAATACGCAGACGGTAGTCAGCCGTGCCCTGCAGGGGATTCGCGATAACGAGGAGTATATTATCGACGATGACAATATCCGTAAGAAGGTCGTGGCCAAGCCGGTAGTTAGCGAAGGCAAGATTGTTGGGGCGATCTATATCGCCGCCTCAATGAGTGAACTATATGCGACAATGGAGCGGATTAACAATATTTTTATATCGGGAATACTGTTGGCACTGGGGCTGACGGCCGTACTCGGTGTGATTCTCGCTCATACGATCACTGCGCCGATCAAGGAATTGACACAGCGGGCGACGGCTGTGGCGGAGGGGCGGTTCCATCAGAAGATGCCGGAGTTCGGCAACGATGAGATCGGCCAGCTCAGCAAGGCTTTTAATTATATGACGAGCCGGCTGAGCGATGCACTCGCACAGAACGAAGAGGAGAAGGAGAAGCTGGCATCGATTCTGACGAATATGAGCGATGGTGTCATCGCTACGGATGAGAACAATAGGGTAATTCTTATGAACAGACGGGCTAGCGAGATGCTTAATGTCGAGGAAGAGCTGGCAGGCAATATGGATATTATGGAGCTGCTTCAGCTTACCGAGGAGGAGCAGGTGATTTACGCTCAGGGGACGATGCATTCTACTTTGTTGGAGAATGAGACTTCCGAAGGCGATGAGTTCATGATCCGTGTCACCTTTACACCGATTCATCGCCGCGAAATCGGGATCGTTGGCACGATTGCTGTACTGCAGGATGTGACCGAACAAGAGAAGCTGGAGGCATCGCGTCGAGAATTTGTAGCCAACGTATCTCATGAGCTGCGTACACCGCTAACGACGATTAAGAGTTATACGGAAGCGCTGGAGGATGGCGCTATGCAGGATGCGGAGCTTGGGCCGAAGTTCGCCTCGGTTATCCAGAACCAGACGGAAAGGATGATCCGTCTGGTTACGGACTTGCTGCATTTATCGCGGCTTGATTCGAAGGAGGCTGAGCTGCGCAAACGCCCAACGAATGTGATAGATATGCTGGAGGAGGTTGCTGACCGCTTCTCGTTCCAGATGCAAGAGAAAGGCATTAATCCGAGCTTGGGGGTAGACAACAGCGTAGGTACCGTCTGGATTGACCGTGACCAGATTGACCAGGTATTGGACAATCTGATCTCTAATGCGCTGAAGTATACACCGGAGGGCGGGTCGCTCACTCTTGAAGCCAGGGATATGCATGATGGAATGCTGGCCATCTCGGTCGAGGATAACGGGATGGGGATTCCGAAGAAGGATCAAGAGCGGATTTTCGAACGCTTCTATCGGGTGGACAAGGCCCGTTCAAGAAATATGGGCGGTACAGGCCTCGGCCTATCCATTGCCCGGGAAATCGTTAAGGCGCATGGCGGAACGATCTGGCTGCAATCAGAGCTGGGTAAAGGAACCAAGGTTACTTTCACACTGCCACAGCAGGAGCAAGGGGGCAGGATGCCATGAGGGAGAAAATAAAATCAACGGCGCTTGTTCTGCTTGTCATTTGCAGTCTGGTCCAAAGTTATTTCTTAATTTATCGCCTGCCGGGCAACGATCCGGTTGTAAAGACGGTGAATAATTACGTGAAGACCGAGAATATGGGAACGGAATTGGAGGCAGACGAACTACTTTACCCTTCGCAGATAACCGTTCATTTGGGAAATAACCGCCATACGGTCTTTTACCCGGAATCAACCTTTTATAATCTGATCTACTCCCGGTTAAAAGGCAGACAGTTCGACGGGTTCCAGCGTTATCCTGTACAGAACATCAACTGGTCGGAAATCCGCGGCGATCAGATCGGGCTTGAACTGGAGTTCGGCAAAGGGGTTCCGGTGGAGCTTCTGCAGAAGGTGATGCAGATCGCCAAGGATCCGCTGTTTGAAGGAGAGAGCATTAGCCGGCTCTTGATCTTTAGCACCGAGACAGAGGACCAGGTCAGAGTCTTCTTCTTCAGTTCACGGGGAGATGTAGTCTATGAAGCGACCAAGGCTGACTTAACGGTGCAGGACGTGAAGCAGCAGTCTGATTTCGGCAAGGATTGGGTCTCTTACACGATGGAGAACGGGTACTATATTCCGGAACAGCCGATAGAAATGGTCGAGACGACACTGCTTACCGGATTGTTCTCTACAGAGCAAATGCAGAGCATGTTCTTTGATCCAAGTATTACCCGTTACATCCGGGAGAAGGATGGATCGGAGATTTATACAGATGGAAGGCGAAGCCTGCAGGTGCGTCAAGGCCGCAATTGGATCAATTACACGGATCCTGCGGCGGCAGCGGTAGCTGGTGAGAGCAGTCCGGGACGTAATGTGCTGTCTGCTATCGATTTTGTCAATCAGCATGGAGGCTGGAACGGAAAATATCGGCTGGACCAGAACGAAGGGGCTGGCGCGGAGTCGCAAACGGTTGTCTTCCAGCAATATTACGGTTCCGGGCAATATGGAGCGTTTCCGATTATTGATCAATCGACTTTCCATTACGGCATGATCTCGCTTGAGCTTCGCCAAGGGACGATTACAGGCTATGAACGCTCGCTGATCTACTCGATCGGGGATGGCTCGGATAAGAAGGTTGTACAGCTTGCTGGTGGAGAGAAGCTGCGGAAGAAGCTTGAATTGTTGAGTCAGGAGTCCGTCATCAAACGCCTGTATCCTGCTTATCTTCCATCGCTTGGCGAGGAAGGGCTAAAGCTGACGCCGATGTGGGTAGCCGAGCTGCAGAATGGGGCTACTCGGATTTTGCCTTAGGGCGGGAGAGGCCGTTAAAATAGTTTTTTGAACTAGATCTCAAGCAAGGCGAGATTGGAAAGGAGGCTGAGGGATGGATTGGAGCCGTGCCAAGAATGTGTTGATCTATGCTTTTTTGCTGCTGAATCTGGTACTGGGTTATCAGCTATGGAATGATCTGCAGGAGCAGGCGGATTCCAATCTGGACTTCACCTCTCTGGAGAGCAATATTCAGAAGACGATGGATGAGAAGGGAATCAAGATTCTGGCGAAAATTCCGGGAGACACGCCAGCGCTGTCGAAAATCTCTTATCGCTTTGTAGACGGGGATCAGAACGAACGGATGATCGATCTGGAGACGCCTGTCGACAGCAAGCTCATCTTTACGAGCAAGGAATTGGTTAACGCCTTGAAGGGAAGTATCCCTGATATCGGCGACTATTGGTATGATGAAGCGGCCAGTCGGGCCGGAGAGTTCATACTGCATCCTCTGGTAGGTGGCAAGTGGCCGTTGTTCAAGATTAATCTGACCCTCTATTACAGCGATCAAAAGATTATCTCGTACAGGCAGCCAAAGATTGAGGTCAGCGATCCGGTCGAGGAGAAGGAACAGCGCGTATTGTCCGCATCCAAAGCTCTTGGCAATCTGATTGAGAACTTCCTGCCGGATGGAGCGGTTGTTACAGAGATTGAGCTTGGTTATTATGGCGAGGTATTTAATTCGGATGCCCATCTTCCTGCATCGCCGGCTTGGCGGTTTATTCTGGAGAGCGGCAAGGAGTATTACGTGCAGGGAATCAGCGGGGACGTCATCAGTCCGAATACAGAGAAAGCGAAGGAGTAATGGGGAAATGGGGCTACGATTTTCAGTATTATCCAGCGGATCAACGGGAAATGCGACACTGGTCGCTAATGGGGAGACGACATTGATGATCGATGCCGGATTTAGTGCGAAGCGTATTGATGAGCTGCTGCTAGAACGCGGGGTCTCTGGGGAAGAGATTCAGGGCATTCTGGTGACGCATGAGCATTCGGATCATATTAAAGGACTAGGCGCGGTTGCAAGAAAATATAATCTCCCTATCTATGCCAATGAGAAGACTTGGGAGGCGATGGAGAAGGCCGTCGGGAAGATCGCCGAAGAGAATCGGCGGATCCTTGGGACAGGGGAGACCCGGGATTTCGGTTCGCTGCGGGTAGAATCTTTTGGCATCTCGCATGACGCCGCCGAGCCTGTGGCCTATTGCTTCTATGACGGCAAGCAGAAGTTGAGCGTGTGCACGGATCTAGGCTATGCCAGCGACAAAGTAAAGATGTCGATTGCTGATTCCGATGTCATCGTGCTGGAAGCGAATCATGATATCGAAATGCTGCGCATGGGACGCTATCCTTGGAATATCAAGCGGCGTATTCTCGGCGATATGGGCCATCTGTCGAATGAAGCGACCGGCGAGTTAATGAGCGAGATTCTAAGCGGACGAATCAAGCGGATCTATCTTGCCCATCTGAGCCGTGAACATAATATACCGGATCTGGCCAGAATGTCGGTAAGAGGCGCCATGGAGGATCGTGGATGCTTCTATAAGGACAGCGAATTCAAGTTATGCGATACTTATTTTGATCGGCCTACGCCATGGGATACGGTGGCGGACTTATAAAGGAATTTAGCTCGGCCGCCTTTGTTTCGATTTCGGCCCGGGTGACGATTCCTTTCTCAACTAAGAGTTCAATAATGGTGCTGAGCGTTACCAGTTGATGGTAATGCTCTTCTTTTATGTCGGCCAATTTGGCCAGCATATTCACTTCATGCAATGGGGAGAGGGAATTGGAATTCATCGTCGTTATGGCTCCTTTAGAGATATTTTTTACCAAATTTGATTGGCAATAATGACCATATGCTGATATAGACATTTTGTAAGCGATTTCTAGTGAAATTTCCCTGAATGGAAAATACTATAGTCCCATCCGGTAACGCCCAGGATATGATAGAATGAAACTATAAAACGAGGCACGTTTAAAAAGTCCAGTAGACTTTGTAATTATTCTATAAAACTATGGTCTAAAAATAGTGTAGTCCAGTTAGTGGACAAACATTCCTGATTCCGTCAAAAAAGATGAAGAAAAATGGTTCAGGAGAGCAACCTGCAGGTCGATTTTGACGTCAGATAATTTGGGAATTGTGTGGTCATATGGCTTTGCTGTACCGGCATACAGTTTGAAGGGGAACTTAAGACTCCGATGGGTTGAGCGCCGAAGAACTGGATGAGGAATAGGCATAAACCCAGGGCAGAGTCATGGAGGGGGAGACTTGATGGGATTGTTCGATGATGATTTTTACTCCACAAAGATATCTAGGCGGCATTTGCGTAGATCACCAAAGCAGGAAGGCTGGAGGGCGCCGAAGCATAGGAAAAAGGGCTTATCCACCTGGCAAGTCTCATTGATCTCCTCTTTGCTAAGTGCAATATTTGTTGTGTTATTATTTGTGATATTTACAGGGCTGAATTCCGCGAGGAATCCTGTGGATCTGATCAATACGGTCAGCGCCGATCCGTTTAATCGAATTAGCGTTGCGGCTGATAAGGTTTCCCCCAGCGTTGTTAGCATACTGAATCATAATGAGTTCTCCAGAAGCAACCCCGATGATGCTGCATTAGGGTCCGGAGTGATCTTCAAACAGGACGACGGCAAGGCCTACATTATTACGAATAGTCATGTGATTAGCGGGGCGGACGATCTGGAGGTTGTGTCCAGCGACGGGGTGTCGCGGGAGGCAGAGATTGTCGGTCAGGATTCCATTAATGATATTGCTGTGCTGAGTATAGATGGCAAGGGGATTAACTCGGTAATAGAGCTTGGCGATTCCGATAGCCTGCGGGCTGGGGAGACGGTGATTGCCGTCGGCAACCCGCTTGGACTTGGAGGGACATTGACGTCAGGGATCATTAGTTATACGAGCCGACTGATTCCGATATCGCTTAACCAGGATGGCGTTTACGATTGGGAGCAAAAAGTAATTCAAACGGATGCCGCGATTAATGAGGGCAACAGCGGCGGGGCATTGGTCGATCTGAAGGGCCGTCTGATCGGGATTAATACGATGAAGATTTCCGATACAGGGGTGGAAGGGCTCGGCTTTGCGATTCCGGTAAATGATGTAATGAAGACGGTGAACGGCATTATGCAGTATGGCAAGGTGGTACGTCCATATCTCGGAGTATACACGCTGGATCTGGATAACCCTTACGCGCCGATCGATGCTGAGCAGCGCAAACAGTTGAAGCTGCCGCAGAATATTACATCCGGGGTGATCGTACTGGAAGCGCATGGTCCGGCTCAACTAGCGGGGCTGCAGCTTAACGATGTCATTGTGCAGCTTGATAAGGAGCCCATCGCTTCGACCCGGGAACTTCGCAAGTATTTGTACGACGAGAAGAAGGTTGGGGATACGCTCGAGATTACCTTCTATCGTGATGGCAAGCTGCAGACGTCGAACTGCAAGCTAACGGATAAGCCTTCCGAGGCAGAGATTGAAGCGGGCCTTGGAGATAGATAATTGATAGCTAATAAACTCTCTTACTGGCGTGTAACATCGCTGACAGTTTAAGGCGTGTGATGCTGTTCTATCAGCTCATGCGCCTTAATCATTTACCGTTTGGCGGAGATAGACTTAGGAGATACTGTTTTGAATGACATATGACTTTGAATAATGCTTCATCCAGTTAAGAGGAGGTACGTTATGTTAGCCGATATTAGGGTTGAGGACGGTGGTTATATCGCTTACTTCACTCGTCAATTCCGTCATTCGAGTGCAGAGGTCTGGTCCTATCTGACAGAAAATGAGAAGCTAAAGCAATGGTTCTCAGAGCTGCAGGTGGACAAGCTTGGTGTGGGTGGAGTGATCAGGTTCGATATGCGGGACGGGACTTTTATAGAGCTTGAAATTACGGAGTTCAAGCCGGGTTCTGTTTTGGAATATACTTGGGGAGCTGATCGAGTTCGCTTTGAATTGTATTCGAAATCAGATGGCTGCCGCTTGCTTCTAGTGGAGAAGTTAAGCAAGATTACCGCTCATACTCCTAAGGATCTGGCTGGTTGGCATGTATGTCTGGATATGATTCAAGTATTGCTTGGTGAGAAGACCCTAGAATCGCGGGAAGAGGAATGGAAAATAAGGTATCGGGAATATGCTCAACGGGTGGGGACTCTCTAGTTGATTAGGGGATATCCTCCAGGTCTGTAGATCGATCGGGAAATATAGATATTACTTTCTCCATTGACGGATTTGTCGAGTGGTGTTAATATCAATCTAAAGTTTAAACCTTTATACTTTGTTTTGGTTTTGTTCTAATTACTGGGCATTAATTTATCAATTCAGAGGTAATAGGGTTTTTTTTGTACCTATAAAGTTTAAAGGTTTAAACTTTTGTGAATGGTGAGGAGCCATAGCATTTAATAAGATCATGTTGAAAGCTGAATTCAGAGCATGAAGGAGATAACGTATAGATGAATATTCACGATGTAGCTAAAAAGTCCGGCCTCTCCGTAGTCACGGTATCGCGGGTAATTAACAACTCGCCATCGGTGCGGGAAGCCAATAGACAGAAGGTGCTGAAGGCGATGGAGGAGCTTAACTATCAGCCTAACTCAGCGGCACAAAGCCTGGTACGGGGCAGAACAGGTGTTATCGGTATGTCGATCAACAATTTCAATGATTCTTTTTATGATCGCGTTATTCGCGTAGTGAACCGAAGACTGGCTGAGCAGGGATATTTCCTCGCATTGTCCATCGCGGAAAATGAAGGAGAGGGCGACAACTTTCTGTTTCAGAAGGACCGTGTAGACGGCATTATTTTGCTGTCTCCTATTGAGGAAGAGCAATACGTTGCTGAGCTGAAAAGGAAGAAAATTCCGTTTGTGCTGCTCGACAACCAGTTCTCACATGAAGATGTTCCCAGTGTCCTCGTGGATAACTATCAGGGCGGGTACGATGCGACCAGGCATCTAGTCGAATTGGGCCATACCAGGATTGCCTATATCGGCGGGCCTTCGGTATTCCTCAGTGTGGCGGAGAGGCGAAGAGGTTATATCCAGGCTCTGGCTGATGCCGGGTTAACCTCCTTTGCCATTGAATACAGCGGCTTTACAGTTAGCAGCGGTTATGAGATTGCACGCAAATGGATCCGCGATGACACTTTGCCGACAGCTATTTTCGCCGGGGATGACTTTATTGCTTTGGGGGTGGTACAGGCGCTTCGTGAGGAGGGAATTATGGTGCCGCATGATATATCGGTCGTTGGCTTCGACGATCAGCAATTCGTGGCTGAATTTTTCCCTAGACTGACGACGGTAAGGCAGCCGGAGGCGCAAATGGGCAGCATCGGCGTGGATTTGCTGCTTAAGTATATCAACGGGGAGGTGGCGGAACCCGCTGTAACGAAGCTTGCTCCTCAGCTTCTGGTACGGGAATCCACGGCATATGTGAAGCGGACATAACGATCATTTAGGAGTGAAACGAAACGGTGAGATACTATTTGGGAGTAGATGGAGGCGGAAGTAAAACCTACGCCGTAATTGCAGATGAACGGGGTCATGTGGTCGGCATCGGCAGAGGGGGAAATGGCAATCATCAGAAGGATCGGCGGGAGGCGGAGCTCAGCTTGAAGCTGGCTGTGACGGAGGCGTTGGGGGCCGCCGGATTGAGGGAAGAACAGGTTGAATTCGCCTGGTTCGGTCTGGCAGGTGCTGACCGGGAAGGGGATTTTCGCATCTTGCGACCGATCGTATCCCGTTTGGGCCTACCGCGCACAGAGATCTCTTGCGACACCTGGATTGCTTTGCGGGCAGGAACGGAGGAAAGCCATGGGGTAGTGCTGATCTGCGGATCGGGAGTGAACTGCTCAGGCAAGAATCGGGCCGGAGGTACGTTTCAATGCGGCGGATTCGGCTATCGGTTCGGCGACTTTGGCGGCGGGTACGACTTGAGCGTTGAGGTATTCCGCACGGTGATCCGTTCCTACGAAGGAAGGGAGAAGCCTACCGTTTTATCGGAAAAGTTAATGGACTTCCTCGGTTATTCCAGCGTGGCAGAGCTTAGAGATGATTATTTGGATTATTCAAAGCAGCTGCCGATCGGTACTGCCGAGCTGTTGTTCCATGCGGCTGAAGCGGGGGATGAGGTGGCGATCAGGCTGCTTGAGAAGCAGGGGAAGGAGCTGGGGCTCGCCGCGGTGGCAACCATTCATCAATTGAACATGGGTGAAGACAGCTTCCAACTCGTGCTCGCAGGCAGCCTGCTGACGAAGGGAGACCGCTTAGGCCTGATTAGATCCGCTATAGAGCAGAAAGTGAAGCAGGCAGCGCCAAAAGGTACGCTGACGATTCTGAATCGGGAACCTGTCGTTGGAGCGGTAGTCCTGGCGATGGAGCGCAGCGGTGTACATATGAATTCAGAGCTTCTGAGAGTTCTATCCCAGGTCAAAGTCCCGTCAACAAAGTGATATTGTGAATTCATCTTCAGTCCATTCAAAAGTTAAACGAAAGAAGGGTCTAGCATGAAGGAAGCATTGAAGCTGGTTGTAATTGGAGGCGGCTCCTCTTATACTCCCGAGTTGATCGAAGGGGTGATCAAGCATTATGCGGAGCTGCCCGTTGGCGAAGTATGGTTGGTCGATATTGAGGAAGGCAGAGAGAAGCTGCGAATTATCACCGAGCTGAGCAAGCGGATGGTTGAAAAATCCGGGCTCCCGATTAAGGTCTATGAGACGCTCAATCGCAGAGAAGCCATCGCTGGAGCAGATTTTGTCTGTACGCAAATTCGCGTAGGGATGCTGGAGGCGCGTAAGCACGATGAGCTTATACCCCTGAAATATAACGTAATTGGTCAGGAGACCACCGGACCAGGCGGGATGATGAAGGGATTAAGGACGATCCCGGTTATTCTGGATATTTGCAAGGATATCGAGGAGCTTGCGCCGGATGCCTGGCTGCTTAATTTCACGAATCCGGCCGGAATGGTCACGGAAGCGGTTCATAAATATTCCTCTGTAAAAAGTGTTGGATTGTGCAATTCGCCGATCGGTTTCCAAAAATGGCTGATGGAGTTTTTTGAGCTTCCTGCCGAGCGGATTTATGCCGAATTCGTAGGTATTAACCATTTGCACTGGATATCGGATGTTGTTATTGACGGACAGAGCAAGCTGCAGGAGCTGATCGATTATCCGCAGAGCTATAAAGCGAGCAATGTTCCTTTTGACGGCTGGAGTCATCGATTTCTTAATTCATTGAAAGCGATTCCATCCTACTATCTGAGCTACTATTACATGACGGAGGATCTGCTGAAGGAACAACTCGAAGCAGCCCGGACGACAGGTTCTCGCGCCGAAGTTGTCAAGCAGGTGGAGGAGGAACTCTTCCAGTTATACCGCAATGTAGAGCTGAAAGAAAAGCCGAAGCAGCTGGAGCAGCGTGGAGGCGCCTACTATTCAGAGGCCGCAGTACTGTTGATGCGCTCGATTCATAATGATTCACGGGATATCCAAACATTAAATGTGAGGAATGGCAATACGATCGACTTCTTGCCGCAGGACGCTTCAATCGAAGTGAATTGTATCGTTACCAAGCAAGGCCCTCTGCCTATTCCGTTGCGGAAAATTCCGGCTTCTGTCCGAGGTCTGCTAGCGGCCGTGAAGCAATATGAATGCTTGACGATTGAGGCAGCCGTGCATGGAGATCGACAGATAGCGCTGCAAGCGATGGTCCATCATCCGTTGGCGCCGACTGTCAGTATCGCTGAACAGCTGCTGGATGAAATGCTGAAGCAGAACAAGCAGTACCTGCCGTTGTTCCATTAGATAGTGCAAATAAGGGAGGGGGAAAAGCGGATGAAGGCAGTTTCTAGGCCAAATCAACGGAACAGCTATTGGAAACAGTTCTGGAAGCAATGGGATTTGCAATCGATGGTTATACCTGGCGTCATCCTTGTATTTATCTTTAGCTATATACCGATGTACGGCGTTCTTATGGCATTTCAGCAGTACGATATCTTCGCGGGAATTTCGGGAAGCCGCTGGGTAGGCTTGATGAATTTCCGGATGTTCTTCGATGCACCGGAGTTTCTCAACGTGATGCGCAATACGATTGTCATTAGCTTATTGAAGCTGGTTGTATCTTTCCCGGCACCGATCATTCTTGCCCTGATGCTGAATGAAGTCGGGAATATGGCCTTCAAAAGATTTATTCAGACGGTCAGCTATTTGCCGTATTTCTTGTCATGGGTCATTGTGTCTGGGTTCGTCTTCTCCCTCTTATCGGTGGATAACGGTACGGTAAATATTTTGTTGGAGAGGTTTAATCTGATTGAGCATCCGATCAACTTTCTGGCGATCCCGGAATATTTCTGGTCCATTCTTGTAAGCGTTAACGTCTGGAAAGAAGTCGGCTTTGCAAGCATCGTCTACCTCGCCGCTATCGCCGGTGTTGACCCGACCTTATACGAGGCGGCTTCGATCGATGGCGCGAGCAGATTCAAGCAGATCTATTTAATTACGCTGCCCAGCATAGCGCCGATCATTATCATCTTCATGATCCTGGCCATTGGCAACATCTTAAGCGCCGGATTCGAGGATATTCTGCTGCTGGCCAACAATCCGATTCTGCGCGATTATTCCGATGTTATCGATACTTATGTGTATCGTGTCGGGATATTGAATGCAAGATTCTCCTATGCCACAGCGGTGGGCCTGTTCAAGGCGGTTATTAGCGTAGGCCTGCTTGTCATCGCCAACAAGATTGCGCGCCGGGCAGACGTTAGTCTCTGGTAAAGATTGCAAACATAAAGGGGGAACGATATATGAGGCTAAGTCTGGGGGATAAAATCCTGCAGCGGACGATTTACATTTTATTGACGCTGCTTGCGGTTGTGATGCTCTATCCGTTCTGGAACTCGCTTGTAATCTCTTTCAATCTGGGGAGCGATACATCGCTTGGCGGTGTCACTTTATGGCCAAGGGCCTTTACGCTGGAGAACTATTATATCGTGTTTCAGGATAAGCGGCTTCTGAATTCCTTCGGGATCACGATTTTGAGGACGTTGTCCGGAACACTGCTGTCCGTATTTTTTACAGCGCTGCTAGCCTACGGGATGTCCAAGAAGACGCTCTTAATGCGCAAATACTACATGGTTTACTTCATTGTGACGATGTTCTTCAGCGGCGGTCTGATTCCTACTTATATGCTAATTCGCTCTCTCGGGATGCTGGATACACTGTGGGTGTTTATTATTCCGGGAATCATCAGCATCTATAACATGATCGTGATACGCACGTTCTTCTCAGCACTGCCCGAGGGGTTGGAGGAATCGGCAAAAATAGACGGCTGCAGCAACTACGGCATCTTCTTCCGGATTGTCATCCCCGTCTCGGGGCCGGTACTGGCTACTATTTCACTATTTACAGCCGTTGGTCACTGGAATGACTGGTTCACAGGGGCGATCTATATTACTAAGGATCATCTGCTGCCGATTCAAACCCTGCTCCGCCAAATTATGAACTCCAATATTATGACGGAGATTTCTTCATCAAATGCAATAGCGCTGGATCATATCAACCGGAATCGGACGGTTACAACAAAGTCGTTAACGATGGCTACCATGATGATTGCGACGATCCCGATTATTCTGACCTACCCGTTCTTGCAGAAGTATTTTGTGAAGGGCGTATTGATCGGGTCGTTGAAAGAATAATTTCCATTTATTTCAAAGAAAGAAGGGGAAAAAGATGAACCAACGATTGAGGTGGGCTTCGCTTCTATTAGCATCAGTGCTGGTGTTCCTTACGGCATGCAGCAATGGCGGCGGAGCGAATAACGCTGGCGGGGCTTCACAGGACAACAGCGTCCCGGTAAATGAGGCAGCTGATGATGGCAGCGGCATTAAGCCGGTTACGTTCAGCTTCTACGGGCATTATGACTGGCTGACGACAGCGCCTTGGGGAGAGAATGAGGCAACACAATGGATCAAGGAAAACCGCAAGGTCACCGTGGAGCCTGTACAATCGGGCGGAGCAGCAGAAGAGAAGCTGAACACGATGATTGTCAGCGGCAATCTGCCGGACGTTATATTTACGGATCGAGGCGCCGCGGTGGAGCGCTTGGTGAAGGCCGGGAAGCTGGTTGCATTGGATGATTATTATGAAAAGTACCCAAATTTCAAAAAATATGTCAAGGAATCAACGCTTAACCTGCTGCGTTCCGAGGACGGGAAAATCTATCAAATTCCAAACTGGTACACCTCGGGAACATTCGGCAATGGCGGCTGGATGGTGAACAAGGACATCTATAATGAGCTGGGTAGACCAGCCTTGGAGACGTTCGACGATCTATACCAATACTTATTGCAGGTGCGTGATAAATACCCGAATGTCGTGCCCCTGGAGGTAGGCGAGAAGGGGGCCGGGCTCGAGATCATGTACGGCGGATTCAAGGAGGATTCGACAAGCAAGAATATCTCCTTGATGGGTTATCCTGAAGGCGACAAGCTGGTATCGATTTATGAAGATCCCGCCTTTGAGGAGCTGATGCTGTATGTCAGCAAGCTGTTCCGCGAGCGGCTGATTACACAGGATGCGCTGCAGCAAACCCAGGATGCCGTGAAGGAAAAGGTAAATACGGGCCGCGTCGCGGTAATGATCGAATCCAATATTACGACTTACGGCGCTGAGGGACACCGTGCTCTGACTGGGAATAATCCGGACAGCGGTTATGAGATCATCTGGCCTATTCGCAAAGCCGGGCTGGATAAGGACAATGTATTTGTAAGCGGTTTCGAGAGCTTGGGCTGGAATGTGAACGTCATAACTACGAAGGCGAAAGACCCGGAGGCGATATTTGCTTATTATGACTGGGTTACTGGGCCGGAGGGGCAAAAGGTATTGTTCTTTGGTCCAAAGGGATTGTTCTGGGATGAGGAGGATGCCGATGGGGCGCCGATTCCAAACGAAAGATATAAGACAGGGGATACCAACGAGCGTACGGAGAAGATGAGGAAGTTCGAAGACTTCAACTGGGCAGGCAATACGACGTTTATCGATACGGCGAAGATGAATCTGGAGACGGCGCTCTCCGAGAACCAGAGATCATGGGAGACGGTGGCTCAGTCTACGGTAACCTGGGCAACTTCCAAAGATATTACCGAATTCGTAAATACAGATCCGATCCCGGATACAGACATAGGCATTATCTCGCAAAATATTCGTGATATTTTTACCGTATCTTTTGCCAAGATGGTTCATGCCAAATCCGATGATGAAGTATTGTCCGTTCTGGAGACGGCTAAGCAGGATTCGAACAAAGCCGGCCTGGATAAGCTGCTGCAATTCAGAACCGAGAGATGGCAGGAAAATGTCAAGAAGATCAATATGAGTCAATAATTTTCGCGGTAGTAGTGAGGTTGAACTAAAGGAAGCAGGGCTGGGCAAGCATGGGTTCAATTCATACAGATTCTATTCTATGAAATGGAGGCAAGAGTATGAAGTCTGCGCTGAAATCGAGGTTAGCTGTGATGATAAGTGTATCGATGATATTGGCATTGCTGGGCGGTTCTATTGCGTCTGTAGGTTCTGTTCAAGCTTCTGAACCGGAGAATACTCCGTTTGAAACAGAGGTTATTGTGCGGACCGTCAACCAGTTCAAGAAGAAGTCCGATGTGACGAATTTCGTAAGTATGGCTAAGCAGTACGGGGTCGATGTCATCAGCATGAATGTTAAGCAGGATGAGGACGATGAAGTTCCTTCGGGACGGGTATTCTATCATAGTAATATCGCGCCAATTGCCGCAGGCTATAATACCTTCGATGCTCTTCAGGAAGTTATCACGGCTGCTCATAACGTGGGGATCAAGGTTCATGCCTGGATTCCGCAGTTTCATGATCAAGAGGCATTCCTCAAGAATAGCAATTGGCAAATGAAGGCGCTGGTTAACGGAGTTCCCACACCTTTTACCGGCTCGAATGGAAGCGAGTATTTCGTCAATCCTCTCCATCCTGAAGTACAGCAGTATGAGCGTTCTATTATTCAGGAAGTGGTAGAGAACTATGATGTGGACGGCGTAGTGTTGGATTGGATCCGCTTCGATGATTACAACATGGATGTCAGCGATTATACCATTCAGAAGTATCAGCAACAATTCGGGTATTCTCCGCTTAGCATAAACTTTGCCGTGAATTCCCCTAAGCGTGACCAATGGAACGCGTGGAGAACGGATATGATTGGCCAGTATGTAGGCGATATTCGCCAGGACCTTGCGTTGTCAACGAAGCCGGATATGCAGCTTGGGGTGTATATTTTGCCGCCGGAATTTGTAGAGGTGGGCCAGGACGTATCCAAGTTCAAGCAGTATATTGACTTCATCGCTCCGATGGCCTATTTCGATGATTGGGACTTCAATAGCGATTGGGTCTATAGCGACCAATACGGGATACTGAAGGATACCGCAGACCGCATTAGCGGCGAGAATGTGGAAATCGTAGCGACGCTGGATAATGACTGGAGCGATGATGAGTATCAGGAAGTGTATAAAGGAATTCGCGATAATTATCCAGGTATTAAGCGCTTGTCCTTCTTTGCGTATAACAAATGGCCGGAATCCGAACTGGCCAAGATCAATCAACGCACAACCTGGCCTACTCCCGGCTGGACACCTCCTGTAGAGCAGGATTATCCGGCCATTCTGCCGGCAGGCTGGAGTGCGAGAAATATTGGTCAGATGCCGGGAGATGTCCAATACAATAGCGTGAACCAGCAATTTATAATCAGCAGTCGCACCACCGATATATGGGGAAATAGCGATCAGTTGAATTATATATATCAGCCGATCAGCGGAAATGTGGATATGGTCGTTCAGATCAAATCGATGAGCGCTATGGACGAATGGGCAAAAGCGGGGATTATGATCCGGGAATCGCTGGCTGGTGATGCGAAGCATGTCGATATGATGATGACACCGGGGAATGGAGCCACCTTCCAATATAGACAGCAGACTCAGGGCGGGATGAGCGACCAGACAGCAAATGCAACGGTGCCACGATGGCTTAAATTAAGCAGAAGCGGCAATAAGTTTACAGGTTCGATATCCTCCAACGGTACGAAATGGACGAAAATCGGTACAGTTACGATTTCTATGAATCAGCAGGTATATATAGGCCTGGCTGTCAGCAACCCTGGAAGTAACCAAACCAACAAGGCCGTGATCGGGAATGTGAGTATCTCGCAATAAGGAGTAGACCTCTCTAGAGGAGCAGCTGTTTGCTGAATCTGCTAGAGGGGTTTTTTCTTGCCTCTGTCCGCCGGAAAGGATACCGATGATTTATGGAATGGCCAGGTTGGAAAGCTACCTAGTTCAAGGCGAGAAGCTGTGCACCAAAAAAATCGAATGGATTGAATTGCTTTAAAGGCAACATGAATTAATAGGCAACGGGAGTAGTTAATTCTCATCCGGAGGATACCCATAGTAGGATGGGGCATATTTTCCACGGGAAAGTATGTGTAAATTGGTTCCTTTTTGCGCTGGAGTATGGTAGAACAGATACAGGATGTTTGTAATTCTAGAAGCGTATGCTTAGTAGCTGCGGCAACAGAGAGGATGCTTTACGTATATGTATGTAGTGTGCAAAGATCATGTAGAAGTAGCCATTGATAAGTTCATTCAAGAGTTCGAGGAAGCACCGGACGTTGTAGATCTGGAACATACGAAATTTATTGATTGGGAGCCGCCGATAAAATGTGAGGAATGCCAGCATGAGGCGCGGTTCTTGGTTGTATAATAATGATAATGATGGACAACAAGCTCTCCCTTTTTGGGAGGGCTTGTTTTAGTTTTCTAACCTAACGAAACACTATATCGTTATTTCCTTAAAAATAAGGGCAGTTTGAATATAACGAAACACCCTATCGCTATTTAAGCTAAATCCAGCCTCGAGCGGCTATTTTGCTTAAATAACGTTACCCTGTTTCGTTACAATTCTCAGAAGACTCTTTTGGTGCGAATAACGTTCCCACGTTTCGTTAGAAGCCCCTAAGGATGCCGGGATTCGGGAACCGGCGCCTCTATTCGAGATTTATCCCGAAGTGAATGGATACAATTGAACGTTTCGCACAGGTTAATCGTATTATATTTGCTTGGTGATAAGCGGAAAAGATCGATGCCATGCTAAGTTGTATATTACACCTATGGAGAGGTGAGGGACGATGCTCACAATAAAACATTTTACTAAGAGCTATAAGGGCGGAAAGAAGGCCGTAGACGACTTGAATCTGGTGGTTGAGAAAGGTGACATTTACGGTTTTATCGGACATAACGGGGCTGGCAAGACGACGACGATCCGTTCCGTTGTGGGTGTCCTGGACTTTGAAGAAGGAGATATTGAAATTGACGGTATTTCGATCAAAAAGGACCCGGTTGCCTGCAAGAGGGTTACTGCCTATATTCCGGACAACCCGGATCTATACGATCATCTTACCGGCATACAATATTTGAATTTTATCGGTGATCTCTATAGGGTATCGAAAACAGATCGCGAGCGGCTGATTCAGCAATATGGCGATGCTTTTCAGATTACAGTCAGTCTGGGAAATCTGATCTCCTCATTTTCCCATGGTATGAAGCAAAAGCTTGCGATTATCTCTGCGCTGATTCACCAACCGAAGCTGTTGGTGCTGGATGAACCTTTTGTCGGACTCGACCCGCAGGCAGCCCATACGTTAAAGGCGATCATGGCTGATCTGTGCAGGAATGGCAGTGCCATCTTCTTCTCCACTCATGTGCTTGATGCGGCAGAGAAACTGTGCAACAAGATTGCAATTATTAAAGCAGGGCGTCTGATCACTTATGGCAAGACGGAGGATGTGAAGGGGGATCACAGCCTTGAAGATGTATTCCTGGAGTTGATAGATCATGATTAATATATGGTGCTTAACAAAGATACAGCTGCTGTCTACCTTCGGCTTAAATAAAGCATGGCATACCCAGGATAGTAAGGATAAGCGCAAATGGGTTTTGCTCAGCATCGGTATTCTGGTTGGCGTAGCCGTGGTTGTTGCTTATTCCTTCGGATACAGTCTCATCCTGGCGCAGGTCTTTGAACAGATAGGGCGTATGGATCTGCTGCTGGCTATTATGATGGCATTAGCGTCGATGTTCGGCTTCTTCACAACTATTTATAAGGCGAGCGGAGTGTTATTTGGCAGCAAAGACTATGATCTGGTCATGTCCTTACCCATTAGAACAAGCCATGTGGTAGCTAGCCGTGTCCTCCAGCTCTATGTGCTAAATCTGTTTCTTACGTTAATTCTGATGCTGCCGGCCGGTGTGGTGTATGCGATAAAAGTGAATCCGGGAGCATTATTTTATCTGTTTTTTCTGATTACACTTCTGTTTATTCCGCTATTGCCCATTATTGCAGCAACCCTGATTGGCGCGCTGATTAGCTGGATTTCCTCCCGGTTCAGAGCGAGTCGGATGATCACCCTCATTCTAACGATGGTTATCATTGTTGGAATGATGATGGGTTCGTTCCGTATGAATGGGAGTGAGCAGGTTCTTGCCAATATGAGTACGCAATTGGCAGATATGATCTTTAAGGTGTATCCTCTTACAACGATGTATGTAGATGCCGTTTGCGCTTATCAGATAGGTCCATTGCTATTATTTATCGGTATTTCCGTAACGGCGTTCATCTTGTTCTCTACCGTGCTTGGCACGAGGTATAAAGCGATCCACACAGGCTTAACGACATCCCGTACAAGCAGTAAGTATGTGATGAGATCGCTAAAAACTTCTTCTCCTTTTCGCGCCTTATATAGCAAGGAGCTGCGGCGCTATTTCAGCTCTTCTTTATATGTGCTGAATACGAGTATAATCATGATTTTTCTGCTCGTGACGTCGATAGCTCTATTGTTCATTGACTCGGAGAAGCTGGGGAAATTGCTGGAAATTCCCCAAATGTCCGACTACTTGGGGCGAATGGTCCCACTGGTCGTGTCTTTGTTCATCATATTAAGCTGCACATCAGCGAGCTCAATTTCTCTGGAGGGCAACCATCTATGGATACTCAAAAGTTCGCCCGTATCCAAGAAAGTCATTCTGCTTAGCAAGGTCGCGGTCAATCTTACCGTGACCATTCCGATCTCGATAGTGAGCTGCTTGCTGCTCATCGTATCGCTGCGTACGGGATGGATAGAGAGCCTGCTGTTGTTGGTGATCCCGGTGATCTATGCGTGTTATTCGGCAATGTTGGGGGTTATTACCAATTTGAGGCTGCCTAAACTGGAATGGACCAGCGAAGTTGCTGCGATTAAGCAGAGCGCCTCGGTACTGGTGTCCATGTTTCTTGGCTTCATCAGCATAGTGATCCCATTTGCTCTACTGTTTGGGTTGTCCCAGGTGAATAGCAATCTTGTCCTATCAGGCATTGCAGTCGTAATGTTGGTCATATGCGGTTTAATGTATAAGTACATTTCGACGGAAGGGGAACGATTGTTTCAGGCACTTTAGACGAGGGGACGCCATATCTTTTAAGGTCTTGGTTTCAGGAGAGTATCCGTCGTTAATGGATACTCTCTTTATAATTAAATTCTCCTTATTAGGCCTTGAGGAACCTTGATATCATAACCTCGTAAGGGGCTATATAGGGGGGATATGAATGTTAAACGTGTTTGATGTTGCACAGGCTCTTATAGATCATGTTGAGAAAGAGTACTCTGACGAGATTGCGATAATCGTCTATTATGGTTCATATGCTCAGGGAACGGCCACCCGGCGTTCTGATCTGGATTTCTTTTTTATCCCGGCTACGGGCAAAGGGGTACGAGGTGAGCATACAGTTCATCATTGATGGGATCGGGTTTGATTTCTGGCCAATTAGCTGGGAACGGGCCGAGAGAATGGCTTCCTTCCAGGAGGATAAGACGACGATCATCGCAGACAGCAAGCTTCTATACGTCCGTTCAGAAGAGGACCGAGGGCGATTTATGAAGCTGCGCGAGACCATCTCTACCATGCAAGGGGCGGAAAAAGCACAAGAGATGGTGGAGAAAGCGGAAGCAGAGCTGCGGAATGTTTATCTGCATTTGTATAGGATGAGCCGGGCCGTCGATACCGAGGATATCACCTTCTATAGAATAGGGGCTCATGAAGTTTTAACTAAAGTATTTCAAAGTCTGGCATTATTAAATAGAACCTATTATACAAGGGGCATTGGCAAGAATATGGAGCAGGTACTGGGCCTGCCGTTGAAACCAGCTCGCTTGAAGCAACATATAGATGCGGTTATGTGCAGCAGCGTGAACACAGCCATTTTGCAGGCTTGCGAGGAACTTACGGCAAGTACACTGGATTTGGTGTTGGCACAAAAAGAAAAGTATTACGAGACTCCTTCTTACCCTGACAGAATGAAAGGTTTTTACGAAGAGTTAAAGGGAGTTATGGATAAAATCATTACAGCCTGCGAAACAGATGATTATGATACTGCATTTTTCTCTGCTATTCATGTACAGGATACTATCGCTGGTTTTTTATTTTTTGCCGAAACGGGTCATTGGCCTACTGAGTTGAGTCTCGATTCGCCGTATATAGAGACATACAGAAAGAGGGGATTCCCTGAATTAATTGCTACTCTGGATTCGCAGAATTTATCGAAACTACAGGCGGCTGTGGAATCCTTGGTCGTCTCATTAGATCGGTATCTTCGAGGTAGGGGAGTCGAGATCCATTGTTTTGAAAATGTACAACAGTTTACAGCCTTTCTGGAGAGGAAGCCGTAACCTTTCTGGATGCCGTTGGCACTTGAATAGGATAAGACGGATGAAGGGAGACCTCATTAGAAGTGCATGATTGGATAGAAGCCGCGAAGCGTGGCGAAGGAACGGCGCAGGAGTACATCGTTCAGAGGTTTAGAGGGATGGCACAGACTGTAGCTTATGAGATATTACGCGATGTGCATTTAGCAGAGGATGCAGTTCAGGAGGCATTTGCGGAAGCGTTCGTGAATTTGCCTAAGCTCAGGAAGCAGGAGGCTTTTCCAGGCTGGTTCAAGGTGATTGTGGAGCGTCAATGTTATCGGGTACTGCGTCGCAAGCAGCATCCCATCGTGCCGATTCAGGAAGTAGAACAGCTCTCCTCCGGTGAATGCTTCAGTGTGGAGAATTTGGTGGAGCGAAAAGAATTGCAGAAGATGCTGCATGATTCCGTTGCTGAATTATCGCCCAATATGCGAATGGCGGTCCAGCTATACTATTTCCAGGGTTATTCCGTTCAAGAAATCTCTGACTATTTAAGTGTGTCTGTATCTGCGTTAAAGAAAAGGCTGTTCGATGCGCGACGTATGCTGAAAAATTCGCTGCATGTGACTGATTTTATCTCCGTATTTCTCGATCTCTATGAAGGGGGCACTAAAATGCTGCACATTGTGAATGGGGATTCTGTTGCTGAAAAATTGAAGGGAAGCGGAGTTCAAGGAGAGGTTCTGGTATGGAGAGAGGTATATCCGCATGGGCCTGTGTTCCGGGAGCTGAATGGAGACAATCTCAAACTGCGCGCCCAATATTTGCAGAAAACGCTGGGAATTCCGCAGGAGGAGTATATTCAGGGCTGTAGGAAGCAGGAACAGGTTCTCCAAAACTTGGCCGCCTATCCCGAGATCATCCTATGGTTCGAGCATGACTTGTTCGACCAAACGATGCTCTGTTATCTGTTGCATTGGTTCTCCCATCAAACCTTGGAAAATACCAAGTTGAACCTGTTGTGTATCGGCGCCTATCCGGGCATCGAGTTGTTTCGGGGATTGGGGCAGCTCTCAGCGAAGCAGCTTCAAACATTGTCAGGAATCTGGCAGCCTGTTGGGCCAGAGCAGCTGCAATTAGGGCGAAAGGTATGGGAGGCGTATACCTCGGAGGACTGGAGCAAGCATACCCAGATTGTTGAGGAAGACACGACAGCATTGCCTTTTGTCCAGGCGGCATTTCAGGCTCATTTGTCCAGAATTCCTGCGGAGGATCGTGGAATCGGAATTATTGAGCAGGTCACGTTAGAAGCGGTGTCATAGGGAGTTGCTCATCCTTACGAGTTGTTTCGTCATGTAGGCGATCAGCTGCATGTGCTTGGCATGGGCGACCTGGAATATTGGTATCGATTGCGAAAGATGACGGAGGATCCTTACCCGCTGCTGTATGTTCAGGGCCTGGGTGCGTTTCCTGATTATAAGCACACCGATTCGTTCTTTAAGGATTGCCTGATCCGCTTAACTGATTTGGGCAACCAGGTCCTGTCCGGCGCTGCGAACTGGACAAAGCTCAAGGGGGCGGATGAGTGGTATGGTGGGCACCATTACGTAGTGGGTAGTCAATGAGCATTTGAAGGTTTTTCGTAGGAAAACGAATTTGGCAAGCATAAGGTTTTGGCCCAGAGGGATTTAAGATTCGATGCCGAGATCACTTCTTGAGCAGCTCCGTGTAGAGTATAGAATTAATAGGCTATCAGCAGCGGAGAATGAATCTGTTTCTATATCGCAAGAATAAAATCTGTCTTTGAGTAACGGTGGCCGTTGTTTATTAACTTGGCTTTGATCCGGTTCTTACTCGAGTGAACGATATGAACAATCTCATAAGGGATATCTTCGGCCGATTCAGGGTATATTAGGCCAAAATAGATGTGGAGAGTGATTCAAGGATATGTCTAGAAGACGCAGAAGGTATGCCGTTCCCGGAGTCGAACAGGAGATGCAGTCATTTAAAGCCGAAGTGATGAGAAAAGAGGGCTATGACGTAAACCCCAATCGGCCGGATGATGTGAAGTACGAGGTGGCTGAGGATCTGGGTATTCCCTTGTCGGAGGGAGATAACAGTGATTTGACGACCGAGTCGGTCGGGAAAATCGGCGGGAAGATCGGCGGCTCCATGGTGCGCGAGATGATTCGCATGGCTCAGGAGAAACTGGCGAATTATAAGAAATAGCAGCAGGAATAAATGATGAGCAAATAGCCCGCAAACCTTAGCGTTTGACGGGCTAAGTTCGTTCAGTGGCGGTCATTTGGGCAATTAAGTATGGAGCATAGTGGAAGGCTTATAGATCACGTATTTTTATTTCCGCGCTGTTCGAGGTTTCGTGCAGTTTGGCTCAGCTCTACATTTTTCTGGTCTTCATAGGTTCCAAGTGCAAAATCAAAGATCGGGTTCGTAACGCCGTACCAATAATTTTCGTTCTTGAAATGATGCCATAAGTGGATCTTCTTCATCCAACGACCCCATGGGGAGAGAGGGGTGACCGGACGATGGGCGATATAATGCTTCCATTCGTAGAACAGTAAAAACAGGATCACCCCGTCGATAAAGGCCAGCGTAATAACAAGGCTCGAAGAGAAAAGGTAGGCTGCTGCTCCGGCGATGGCCATGTTCGGGAGAGAGTACCATAAGGGCAGGAACAATAAGTGCAGATCGTTTGGACTAGCGTGATGGTCGTAGTGTAAGCGCTTAAGTAATTTGAGAAAAAAGGCATTCTTCGGCGTTTTCAAATGAAACAGAAAGCGATGGATGAAATATTCCGCAGCTGAATAAGCAGCCATGCCAATAACCAGAGCAATCCAGGGGCTTATGGACGTCAAGTTGGGAAACAGAAAGCCGAAGCTGATCAAGAAGATGAGACACATGATCGCGATGTCAGGAAAGAAGAAGAACTCTTTTACATATTTGGGTTTCACCTAAACACCTCCAGATTGCATAAGTGGGCCAACAGTACAGCTATTTACCGCTGTAAGCTCTGAGCGAAGGTACCGATTGAACCGTGGCCCTGCTTTGCTATGCTGATATATGGATATGCAGGAAGTACGAACGCATTGCCGATTTATTGAACAATGGGATACTTCATTGTGGTTTTTTGATAAAATGGAGCGGGTAACAAGATCGCTAATAATCTCTAACGAAACTCCATATCGTTATTACTGCAAAAACAGAGGCTCATTAAATCTAACGAAACTGGCAATCGTTATTTGTGCTAAATTGGCGCTTTAAGTTACTATTTGAGTCTAATAGCGATACTACGTTTCGTTAAAATATATAACGGCCTTTTTTGGTGTAAATAACGATACCACGTTTCGTTAGAGGTTGGTGGAACGGTTATACCTGCTAGCTGATAACCGGATAGGGTCGAGCTGGGGACCATCGTTATGCAGCAAAATACTGCGAGTCGGGTTTTCAGAGCAAGTATGAGGAAAATGGCGAAGGAAGAGCCGGAGCTTTTGCGCGGTTGAAGAAATAGCCACGCCTGCGGTGTTTTTAATAGACAAATGATAAGGACAAATCGTCGGGACGGAGGATTTAGATGTTGATTCAAATTATTGCCGTTGGCAAATTGAAAGAGAAGTATTTGGTGCAGGGCATCGAGGAGTATGCCAAGCGCCTGAACCCTTACATCAAATTCCAGATGATTGAAGTGGCGGACGAAAAAGCGCCGGACACCTTGAGCGAAGCCGAGGTGTCGATCGTGAAGGAGCGCGAGGGCGAACGCATCCTCGCGCATGTAAAAGAGAGCGCGCATGTCATCGCGCTTGCCATCGGCGGCCACCTCTGGAGCTCGGAGGAGCTGGCCGCCGAACTCGACCGGCTCGGCACCTACGGGTCGAGCCATGTTGCGTTTGTGATCGGAGGGAGCCACGGGCTCTCCGATTCCGTGCTGCGCCGCGCCCAGCAGAAGCTCAGCTTCGGGCGCATGACGCTGCCGCATCAGCTGATGCGGCTGGTGCTCACCGAGCAGATTTATCGCGCGGTGAAGATCAATCGGGGAGAACCGTATCACAAGTAGGGCGAAAAATAATGTTGGTGAAGTTGTCTGGGGAATGTTGGAAGGTGTGTGGAGTTTGATGTCAGACGAATGCGCAGCAGGCATGTGTTAGGTCTTCGTTGTTATTGGCTTCCTACTACCACTCAGCGAATTTTGCGCGCAGCTTGGTCATCATTTCCGCGTTTTTCTCACCACACACCCAGTAATGGGGCAATAAGCGAGTAGAAAGGAGAATAATCCTATGGAAGTAACCGCACAGGAAGTGGCGGAATGGATGGTCAAGGAAATCAGGTTTACGGGAACGCTATACCAGGCCGATGCGCTTGAATATGTGAAGACCCATTTCGGAGAACAATTCGTATTCGTGAATGAGAATGGAAATACATCGCTGTCTAAAGAGGTGAAGAAGGCTTTCCGCAAACTCCACGGCGGCAGAATTGCTTGGGACCGAGACGGATTCTTATGGGCTTGGACCTGAAGAGTATGATGGTGCTCGAACTCCATGAAATCTATCGATTTTGCATATACGCTCATGAGCATCGTAAGAAGTTGGGTATAATGTGATACCATGTAGTATGCTTGAAGTATGAGCACAGTATATAATCTAATATAAGTAAAGGAAGTAGATTATCATGATCAATATCATCATTCCCACACCTGATGTCACCATTACCAAACAGGTTGATCCACAAGAAAGCAACATTTACGGCTTCACGGAATTTCACTTGATCACTAGAGAGTTAGGTGGAATTTTCATGTTTTACAACGATAAAGATGAATTGTTGTTCGTCGGAAAAGCCAGAAAGCTTAGACCGAGAATAAAAAAACATTTTGAGGATACCGTATCCCCGATCAGAATGCATAGAGACGAAGTAACGAAAATCGAAGTTTGTATCGTTGAGGATCCTGTCCACAGAGAAATTTATGAAACGTATATCATTAATGAGGGCAAGGCCAAATATAACGAAGACAAAGTATTTTTTAGGCAGGCATAAAGGACAAGCAACCCTAAGCAACGTTGCCGTTTCAGTGAAGCACCGATCTGGAAAGTGAGTAATCCCATGATCGCTGCTGCATATGCAGAAATGATCTTTGGGTTTCTTCAAGATCGAGTGAATAAGGGAAGGGAAATGGCTCTGAGCCACTGAACCACGAAGAGGCATTAGCGCTGGTGAGCCACTGATACGGGTAACTCAAAGTCTAAAATCACAACAGAAGGTTGCCCTATTGACTCGCAAGAGCGTGAACAGGGTAACCTTTTTTTCGTTGTTATAGGGGTTGTGAAGAGCCTTATCGTTAGTAGCGGAGGGGAGCCGTCATAGCGAATGTACTGCCGCTCCCTATGGCCTAGTAAGATTAAAAATATAAGGTTGTATTGCTGTAAACATTTACGTCCGATTCCAGACTGAGGGACCCTTAACGGGTGCCTTTTTGATTTCGCACTGTAGATAATACGGTTCACGTATCATCTACAGTGCGAAATTGTATTTATTAGGCGAGTAGGCATTCTCTATACTGAATGGGTGACAAAATCCCCCGAAACTACCCCACCAGGATCGCCAAATTCTTATATAATGTAATAAGTGTAAGGTGGATCCTCGCAAGCAGTGCAGAAAATAGAGTTGAAAGTTGAGAATGTTATGCCAAAAAATGATAATATGCTGGCAATTCTATGGTTATTGAATTCAGGTGTACAAATGACTGCAAAACAAATATCAGAAAAGCTAGAAGTAAATATAAGGACCGTATATCGCTATATTGATGCGCTATGTGCCAGTGGAGTGCCGATTATCTCTGACTCAGGTCATAATGGCGGGTACAGGCTGCTGAATCATTTTATCAGAGCACCTCTGCTATTTGATATGGAGGAGAAAAAGGCACTCGTTCATGCTACGATTTTTGCTAAAGAAGCCGGTTACCCTTTGAGTGAGGCACTAAGCAATGCGACATCAAAGCTCAGAATGTATACGAACCAAGAGCAGGAAAGTATGCTTAATCGTCATTTGGCCGGATATGAGGTTATAAATGGGAGACGATATTTGTCTATTCAGCCTGTACTGATGGAATTGGAGCAAGCTATAGAGAAAGAAGTCTCTGTCGCAATTGATTATCGTTCAAGTCGTGATGAACTACCCAAGAATAGGCTAGTAGATCCCTATGGGTTAGTTTACTGGAACAATAGATGGTATGCGGTTGCATTTTGTCATTTAAGAAATGAGATCCGTACCTTTCGAGTAGAGCGGATTCTGGAAATCAAGCATACACAAAGCAAATTTAAGCGTCCCGAAGCTTTTTCACCCCGCGAGTTTTTTATGCAAAATCTGTTACCCGATTTAGTTGGCAAGGACAGAATCATTTCTTTAATGATCGATGGTAAGTCAAATGCATTGGATGACTTATGCCAGCATTGGTTTTTGGGTCATTATTTGAAAGAGCGGACATTAAATCGAGCAGTTTTTTGGCTTGAGGAAGAGTTTATTCATAACTATGTTCCTAATTTTCTATTACCCTACGGGAAGTCAATTCAAATCATCGAACCGCAGAGCTTGAAGGAAAGGCTGGTTGCTATTGCATATGAGTTAATAGAATATTATCAACTTTAACAGCTTCACTGACTGCAGATGTCAGGGAAGCTGTTTTATTATGATGATAATAATCACGGATTACTAATAGTTGGTATCACGTGGTAAATTGTAAATGAGGAGAACTTGCAAATGAAAAATACAGTATATCTCTATGTATTTGATACGATGGCGGACTGGGAATTTGGTTACTTAACTGCTGAACTGAACTCAGGAAGATATTTTAAGAAAGAGCTGGCTCCATTAAAAATAGTTACTGTGGGAAATGATATGACTCCTGTAACTACAATGGGTGGATTAAGGATACTTCCTGACATCAAGCTGGAAGAGTGCAGTTTCGAAGACACTGATACATTGATTTTACCAGGTGGAGATACATGGTCAGAAACAATTCATCGACCAATCATTAGCGTTGTTGAAAAGTGTTTAGAAGAAGGGATATTGGTTGCAGCGATTTGTGGTGCTACAATACGACTTGCACAGACAGGATTGCTAAATTCACGCCTGCATACAAGCAATGATCTGGAATATCTCAAAATGATTTGTCCCACGTATACAGGCGAGAAGTATTACAAAACGGAGCCAGCAGTAACGGATGGAAATCTGATCACCGCTTCTGGTATAGCTCCATTAGAATTTTCTGTACATATTTTGAGAGCTTTGGATGTGTTTTCTTCTGAAGCATTAGATGCATGGTATAGTCTTTATAAAACCCATGATTCGAAGTATTTCTATAAATTAATGAATTCAATGAAATAGAAAGTTATATTTTTAGCAACCTAATTTAGATTTTGGTCTTGAATATGATACGGAGAACCGTATCATATTCAAGACCAAACTATTGGCATTAGCCGCTTGCTGGGCGTAGAAATTTTCCCCGTAGGGTAGGGTGGGAGTTGGGACTCGGGTTAGGGCACTCCCTTTATGGGATCATCGCAAAGAAACGGCTGATTGTCCCGATCAAATCATTGGAATGAAGCCATTTATCATATTATTTCAACAAACAAGGGAACTAAGGTAAAAGCTCCTGATAGCTACTCCTGGATAGTTAATATTGATATACCGGGCTCGTATTATAAAGATGGACAGTATGACTTTTTGGACGAAAAGGGAAATAGCGTAAAACAATATGATGTTTATAGTTTAGTTACTGCATTTCCAGATGAATTGCTATCAGGATACCCAAAGGTATTGATTCATGATGAATCCGAGGATCAGTGGTATATGTTTAGCAATGTTGCAGAAGATTCCATTCGTCAGATGATAGATACGGCCGAAAAGAACGGATTTCTGAAGGTGATCAGTAAAGTCGTGAATACACATTTTCATGGGGACCATGTCAACGGCAATCAGGAATTTATGAAAAGCGAATTTATATCTACCGTTTGGACAAGAGACTTGCTATCTGATATGGGTGAAGTGAATATTGATCTTATGCAACAAAACACTCAAAAGCTAATAACTAGCCTAAATCATGTACGCTCACAGGAAAGAGATCCTCACATATTAACCGAAATCGACTATGACCTTTCCGTACAACGCACCCTGTACGATGCCATCCCTTCCCTCCGCAGAGTGACACCTACGATAACCTTTGAAGATAAACTCGTTATTCAAGGAACAAAGCGAACTATCGAAGTTTTATCTTATGGAGGCGGTCACTCTTTAAGTGATGCTGTAGTGTACGTTCCAGGAGAGCAAACTTTGATCGCTGGTGATTTAATATCGACGAAGACGATTCCAGTCATGCCATACGGTAATCCATACGCTTGGATACGCATTCTCAAACGCATCCAAAAAGATCTTAAGGTCAATACGATCGTTCCGGGACACGGTGATGTGTCTAACTCGGATCGAATTACGGATGTCATACGCTTCTTGGAGGAAACGATCGCTTATGTTTCTAAAGCTGTAACAAGTGGGAAATCAGAGTCTTACTGGTTGGAACAAGGGGTATTAAAAGGTTATGAGGATTGGCATCTGCCCCAGTATTTCAGATGGAACTTCCGCTGGCTCTTTAACAGTATGCTTGTTCAAAACAACAGATGAGACAACAAGTAACACGGAATGCAATAATAAGGTGAAGTTATCATTACAAAATGCATATAGGCTAATGTAGTATATGAATTTCAAATAAGCGCAGCTAAAAGTAATTTCCCTTTTAGTTGCGCTTTTTGAAATTACTCAGACGAGGCCAGGCGTTTTTCTTCAGCTTTTATCTTCTTTTTCATAGGAACAAATAATGTGATAACAAGCGCGGCAATAGCTAAAATCATCATGAAATAATAAGCATCACTTGCACCTAGTATGGAAGCAAGGGATTTAAGGCGATCAGCAGTAGTTGAAGGATTTGTCTGTATTACTGTAGCTGCATGGCTTGTAGCCTGCGCGGTATAAATCGTAATCACGACAGCCGTTCCAATCGCCCCGGCAATTTGGCGCACGGTATTATTCACTGCGGTACCATGCATACCGAGTTGTCTGGGTAGCGCATTTAATCCGGCTGTATTGAGTGGCATGGTAATAAAACTTAATCCAAGTCTAAGGCCAATCGTACGAACCATTAAATACATATATGTTGTTGATTCAGATAAATCTGTTACCGCCCACATGGATGGGATAATAAGCAGTAAGCCAATGATAAACAGCGGCTTCGCACCAAAGCGATCGTATAATTTACCCGTGACCGGGGACATAAATGCATTCACGAGTGCGCCCGGTAATAATAGGAGTCCTGCATCAAATGCGGTAAATCCACGACCCTTTTGTAGATAGATAGGTAATAAAATCATATCCGCGTACATCATCATCGTGACTAGAACGTTAATAAGAGACGTTAGAGTAAAGACTTTATTTTTAAAGACAGATAAATTTAACATAGGGTCATTGGACTTGATTTGCCTGATACAGAAGATGGCTGTTATAACGATACCAATCACTAATGAAAGGATTACGATTACATCGCTCCAACCCTTACTCCCTGCACTACTGAACCCATATAAAATAAATCCAAATCCGATCGTGGATAAAATAACACTTAGTATATCGAGCTTCGCCTTAGACGTTTCAGATACATTCACCAAATACTTGAATGCCAACAAAATGACGATGGCGATTAGCGGAATTAGGCCGATAAATAACCAGCGCCAAGAGTAATATTGGATGACAAATCCCGCAAGTGTAGGGCCAATGGCAGGTGCGAAGATGATCGCTAATCCTAGTACACCCATTGCGCTCCCACGTTTTTCAACTGGGAAAATGGCGAGAACGACACTCATCATAAGTGGCATAATAATCCCTGCGCCAGCAGCTTGAATCATACGTCCTGCTAATAACACACTAAAGTTTGGTGCCACTGCACAAATAATTGAACCGATTAACAAGAATAGCATGGAACTTATGAATAATTGACGCGTTGTAAAACGTTTCATTAAATAGGCTGTGACCGGAATTAATACTCCGTTGACCAGCATGAACCCCGTTGAAATCCATTGTACGGTTGTTGCCGATACATGGAATACATCCATCAAATTACTTAAAGCGATATTTAATAACGTTTGATTTAATGTTGATAAGAAACAACCAACGATTAGAATGCTAAGTAATATCCCTTTATTTATTGGTCTTTTGTCTTCTTGCATATAGAGAAAACCCTCGTTTCGTAGCTTTTTCGACAATGTGTCGATAAAATATAACATATCATATCAGCATTTAAGAAAAATACCTATTTACAATATCTTTGAAAATGTTGACTAAACAACAAAATAGACTGATCTGTTAATGAACTCAAAAATAATCGATAATAGAGGGGTAAAATGTCTATATCTAAAAAAGAAGATCCGCGTGCTATTCGTTCAAAAAAGATGCTGAAGAATGCCGTTTTTTCCTTATTAACTGAAAATCTCGATATTTCTCAACTGACCGTTCAAAAAATTACAAGCCGTGCAGAACTAAATCGTGCAACGTTTTATTTGCATTATGACGATATTAACGACTTGTTACGTCAGATTGTACATGACATTTTTGATGATCTATCAATGAAGATTGATCCCTTATTACAAGGGGGAGGTAGTAACGAGCAGGAAACGTTGGTTACATTTTTAAATTATGTATATGAATATCGGAAAATCTTCGCTGTATTATTTGAGAACAAAGGATTCAAAAATCATATGTTTAACCTATTAAAAAATACAATAGAAAAGCGAAGATCCGCGAGAGAGATTCAATATATAAGGGAGGCAGTTTCAGTTGATATTCTTGCATCTTCGCTCCTTGGGATTATTATGTGGTGGATTAAGGATGGCACGCAATTTAGCTCTGAATACATCGCGGATCAAATTTCTTTGATGTATAAAAAAGGGACGGAACATGTATGGGACAGCTAGGCCATTCGTCAGAAAGTAGCATGGAACTATAATCCACAGGAAATGGGATTGAAATCAATTGAAGTTGGTTGTAAACAGTGTTACACTCAAAATCTATATTTTGTAATACACCGAATCATAGTCACCATTATAGCTATAAAGAAAGGTAATACGATGATAGAAGTTGATAACTTATCCTTCTCATTCCCGCAAAAAGAACTATATAATAACATTTCATTTACGCTTGAAGAGGCACAACATTGCGCTTTTATTGGAACTAGTGGTAGTGGGAAAAGCACATTAATCGATATATTGATGGATCCAGAACGATATTTGTTCGAGGGCAAGCTAGAAATAGACCCGACCTGCAAAATTGGGTATGTAAGTCAATTCCCTCAACTGGACAAAACGAAAGAAACAACCGTTTTTGAATATATAGGAGATCAATTAATTAAGTTACAAGATGAAATCACTTCGATATGTACTGAAATGGAGACATCGTCGGATATTGATTCGTTATTAGAAAAGTATCAGCTCGCTTTAGACGCATTGGATGCAATCGGTGGGGATGATTTTGAGAGCGAAATTAATAAGAAACTAAATCTAGCAAACCTCATGAAGCTAAAAGATCTTAGGGTATCCGATCTGAGTGGCGGCGAATTCAAGCTTATTCAAGTGATGAAGGAAATGCTTCGTAGCCCAGACGTATTGATTATGGACGAACCCGATGTATTTTTGGACTTTGAAAACCTAAACGCGCTTAAAAATCTTATTAATTCTCACAAAGGCGTACTGCTAGTTGTTACCCACAACCGATATCTCTTGAATCATTGTTTCAACAAAATGATTCACCTTGAAAACAAAGAGATCCAAGAGTTTGATGGGCGATATATTGATTATAATTTCTCATTACTTCAGACGAAAATTGAGTTGCAAGAAATCGCAGTCGCTGAACAAGAAGAAATTGAGAGATACGATAACATTATCGATAATCTTAGAGCTATCGCAACGGCTGATGCCGATGCATCTAGAGGGAGAGCATTAAAAGCTAGAGTGAAGTTTCAGGAAAGATTGGAAGCGCGTAGAATTAAAGCCCCATTTGTTGATATTAAGCAACCGAAGATTTGTTTTGATATGGATCATGAAATGGAAGACAGCGTTGTTGTAAAGGTAAATAATTATCGTGTTGCCTTTGATGAGTTGCTTTTAGACAATGTGAACTTTGAGATAAAATCTACGGATAAAATAGCCATTATTGGTCCAAACGGTACCGGGAAAACGACGTTACTCCGAGATATCTTTAAAAACAATCATGAGTCCATTGAAATACATGCTGATGCTAAAGTGGGTTATTTATCTCAAGTTCAAGGCGAAGTGCTAAAGGATTCTAATACCATCCTAGAAGAATTCATCGATGCGGGGTTTGAAACGTATGATGAGGTTAGATCGTATATTGCAAACTATGGCTTTGAAGGGGAAATTGTGAATCAAAAGATAGAATCTTTATCTGGTGGAGAAAAAAATGTGCTTCAATTAGCTAAAGTTGCTGCCAGTAAAGCAAACGTATTGCTTCTTGATGAACCGACAAGCCATTTAGACACCTATACACAAATTGCACTGGAGAAAGCCACCCAAGACTATAAAGGTGCGATTCTCATGATCTCTCATGATTTCTATTCTGTTGTCAATGGTATGGATTATGTTCTAATCATTGACGATAAGACGATTAGAAAAATGAGTATGCGAAAATTTAGACAGATGATTTATGCGAGTCATTTTGATAGAGATTATTTAGAAGCTGAACAAAATAAAAAAGCAGTTGAACTGAAAATAGAATTGGCTTTAAAAAATACTGATTTTGAATCTGCAAAAGTTTTGGTTGATGAGCTAGAAGAGCTGATTAAGTTGCTTTAAAATACCCCTTTTATTGAAAAGAAGACCCCTCGAAAACCAGGGTATAGTTACCATTTAGCCGATGGTTTTACTTTTCAGGGAAATATTTTTACTTTAAGGAATTCGGTTGGTTATTGTGTATAGTTGTTTAGATTTGATAGGTCAGGCCATCCCGTAAAGGATGGCCTTTAAACTTGCCGTTACAGTTAGCGCGGAGAACCGCATCATAAGTAACGGCGAAAATTTTTGGCCTTAGCCGCGAAATATGTGGAGTGATACTACTGATGCTTAAGCAAACCACCCTTGGTCTTAATCGGTTTGTCCAAAAGGCCGACCGTTGGCAACTTGTTTCTCCTTGTTCATTCGAAGAGCAATGACCAATATTAACGCCGCGGGAACAAATAACCACATAAACATGTGAGTGAGCGAGTAGGCAAACGCTCCGCTCATCCTTCTCAATAAATCATCAGGGATTTGCGAACGCCCTCCCTGCGTCAGCAGAGCTTCCGGACTCAGGTTATGAAGATGCCCCTTTGCATCTTCATTATCGGATAGCAACTTGCTTATCTGACTGGTTAGCAAATTCTTCTGAATGATGCCAAATACGGTAATGCCTACGGTCATGCCGAATGCGCGCAGAAACGTTAGAATGGAGTTTGCGGCTCCCCGCTCAGCCCCGTCGACGCTTCGATTCGTCCCAATGCTTAGCACAGAAAAAGAAAAGCCGACCCCAATTCCGATAACGATCATGTAGAGAGCGGACAACAACGGAGTTGTGTCCTCGGTCATTCGAATCAGAAGAAAAACGCCGCACGCATAAACGCATCCAGATATCAACATAGTAACGCGATAACCGATTTTCCTAACGAGCGTCGAACCGGTCATGCTGGTTAGGATCGAGCTAAGAAGCAGAGGTATCAAAATGAATCCAGAATTGATTGCTGGTCGTCCCATAACACCTTGTACGAATAAGGGCATATACACGATTACAACAATGTAGGCTGCTCCATATATAAATGCCAATAGGAGGCATGTGGAGAGGAGTCTGTTCTTGAACATTCGGAATGAAATGATCGGCTCCGGAACTTTCCTTTCGGCATATAAGAAGGTACAGAACAGTAGTGCAAACATGGAAAATAATGTAATGATGACGGGAGAAGTCCATTCGTATTCACTCCCTCCCATCTCCAAGGCAAAAGACAAGCAAACAAGAGAACCTATAAGCGTGAACGTTCCCAGCCAATCAATCTTTTGATTGGAGCGGGTATGGGTTTCCCGATAAAAGAAAACGACCAAACCCAGGCTGATCAGTCCCGGGATCAAATTGAGATAAAAGATCCAGCGCCAACCAAGCATCTCCGTTAAATAGGAGCCCAATAGGGGCCCCAGAATGCTTGCCAAGCCGAATGCCGACCCGAATAATCCTCCAATCCGCCCTCTTTTTTCATCTGGAATAATACTATAGGCAATGGTGAAGACAATAGGTTCTATAACACCACCCCCGATACCTTGAATAGCTCGATAGATACTAAGCTCAACCATACTGTGAGCGAGTCCACAAAGAACCGATCCAAGAAGAAAGATGAATACGCCGAACACAAAAAAACGTTTACGTCCGAACATATCCGAGAGTTTACCGTAAATCGGCATGCCTGCGATTTCCGTGATGAAGTAAGCGGATGATACCCATACATATTTATCGATTCCGCCAAGATCAGCAACGATCGTTCCCATGGCTGTAGACACAACAGTCTGATCTAATGCGGCAACAAAAAGACTGATCAACAATCCGGTTAAAATCATGCTTGTATTGCTTTTTGCCACGTTAATTCACCTTCTCATTAAATTTGTTTGTGATAAGCAAATATAAGTATAAAGAAACAGGCAGAGCCTGTTCATTTACTCAATTATGGCTTTTTCGTTTTCCAGGATTGACTTATTTTTCTGCGATGGGCTTTTTTATCACTTACGGGGTATTTCGCCTTCCAGCTTGTTAGCTCACTTGAAAATCTGGACATTAAATTCGTTATATCTTGGATATCGTCTGCGTCCCAATGACCGATTATTGAGGAGAATAAATGAGTAGCCTGTTCAGTCAAGGTATCTAATAGCCGCTTGCCATCGCTCGTAACGCTAATAAGAACGGAGCGTTGATCAGCAGGGTCTTTGGTCAAACGAATGACCCCGTCTTGCTCCATGGCTTGAATTCGACGGGTAATGGAGGACGGGTTTACTTCAAGGACGGCTGCGATGTCAGAGGCGCGAACTGCCTCGTGCGTATGACAATAATCCAAGATGAGAGCCGTTACCTGATCGATCCCTCTGGACTGCAGATCCTTAATTTCATGAGCGACAGTCAACATGGTTAAAGCCAGTTCTTTCATCATTTCTTTATTTGCATTCATTGATTGTACTCCCTTAAACAATTTGTTTGCTTTAAGCAAATTATAGAAGGTTGATTTAAAATTTTCAAGCCCAAAGATAACTTTCACTATTAAAAGGGAATAATCGCTTTTTTCGTCGATAGGCCCGTTAAGCTGAACCGTATCACAAATAGCAGTTTTTTGGTGGAGTAAAGGGCGGATTGCTGCTGGGAAAAGATGAAGAGGGGGCTTGGCTGTTGGTATTGATAGGCGGTGATAGGGAATGACAACTCGCTAGCCGTTCCGGCGTATGGAGCTAGCAGGTTGTTGGCTTGAGGCGATACTCTCAATAACTATAAACTGTTTTCGGAGTCTTTTGTATAATGAGAATGATAACAATAACACCGTAAGGAGAAGCAGACGATGATTCGAACGTTTAAGCCTATAGCTGCTTTACGTAAGTTAGTGGATTATATCTGGGTCGTTGACTTCGATCTTCTCGCTGATGACCATCGAGAAGATGTTATTATACCGCTGGGGTATCTTAATATCATTTTCAACTATGGTTCTGATTATAGGCTGGTGGTAGAAGATCAAGAAGTGGTACTCCCCAATACGGCTGTGATTGGTCAAATAAAGAGGGCGAAACATGTCCGATATGGACAACAGTTGTATCAAATCGGGATTACATTAACTCCGTTAGGGTATATACAATTGTTTCATTTGTCTAGTCTCGAACTGACAGAGCGAATCGTACAGGCCCACGATGTAGATCCTGAGCTAGACGAACTGTACCAAAAGATGAGGGGATTTAAAGATGTAGGGCAACCTCTCAAAGCAATCAATCAATATTTATCGCATAGAATAGCGCTAAATAAAAAGGATACTGACCGCATAGAGAAAATGCTTACTTATGTAGAACGAGAGTATGAACACTTGAACATTGTGAGTATGGCAAAGTTTTTTGGCATTTCAGTAAGTACGCTGGAGCGTTTCTTCAAAAAACATATCGGACTAACCCCAAAAGCCTACGGAGATATTGTGAAGTTCAGAAAACATGTGGAGGATGAAGGATTGAGGGAGGATATGCAGTATCGTTACTATGATCAGTCTCACCTCATCAAAACATCGAGAAAATTCGCCGGTAGAACCGTCAGAGAGTTAGAGAAGTTGCCAGATGAATTAACCCTTCGTTATGTATGGCATGGTCAGGAGTTATGAACGCCTGATTATAGATGCTGATTTTTTACAATACATGTTCTTTTCTTCCTGATAATCTGGAGTCACCAACCGATGAGAGGAAGAGATGACAATGCAGGATATAATGATCATGGCAAGTTTGCTAGCGTTTTTAAACGTAACTTTATTGGCGATATTGGTTCCGGGAGGACCGATAGAGAATAGAGATTTCTCAAAATTAAAAGGGGTTGTATTTTGGGGGTTTAATCTGTTTCTTATCTTACTTGGAATTACGTCGTTTATCGTATGCTATCTCTTACTAATATCACATCCTAATGCCATTTTCATTACGCAAATCATCGCTGTTTTATACTTTATCGTGTACATGATCGACTTAGCTGGTATTTTTCCCAAATCACCGACTAAAATGTCCAAGCCGCTTGCGCTGTTCGAAGTCATTAACGCCTCCATGGCTGTATTCCTTTTCCTCTTTGTAACAGCAATTGGCCATATCGGTATATAAAGGCGAGGACTTATTTGTTTAGTTCATTAGCCCAATCCTATAACCCATTAAAAAGAAAGCCAAATTGCCCTTTATCATGCTGACTTATGGTTTATCCGCTCCATGAACAAATTGCTATTTATCTTCTTAGTCTTGAACACGCCCCGGTGCACCTGGGGTTTTTCTATTTCCAGCAAGTTACTTTAGAAGAAGCAAATCGTTGCCGATAGCATCATGCGACACTTGAATCCTGGTGCTGGGAGCTGTGGCGTTCATCAAGGGGTTGACATCAAGAGAACAGTGACGTTATGATGATACTAAATTAACTTAAACGTTTCAGTACTTAAACGATTAAGTTATAATAAGGAGGCGAGGATATGGCAAAAAAAGCGATGTTAAGCACAATGATTGCAGGCCTGGTCAGCTTTAGCCTATTAACCGGATGCGGTCCTTCAGGCACAACATCTGTGAGAGAGCCGCAAAGCGGCGAAGAACAGCAAGTCAGCCAAGGTGAGTTGAAGCCTGAACCGGGAGCCGAATTGGTGGTTTGGGAGTCCAAGGGTCCTGAACTGGAATATCTGAAAGCGATCTCAAAGAACTTCGAGCAAGAGTATGGTGTCAAAGTGAAGGTGGAGGCAGTACCAGCTATAGACAGTGTAAAAAAACTGACAACGGATGGTCCGGCGGGACTCGGGGCCGATGTATTCTCTGCACCGCATGATCATTTGGGAAATGCAGTTGCTGCGGGATTGGTGCTTGGGAATGATGTTTTCGATGAGAAGAGGATGAGCGAGTTTATGTCCAGCGCCATCGATGGGGTCAAGTATCAGGGCGTGTTGTATGGCTTCCCGATGGCTATCGATACGTACGCTCTGTACTACAACAAAAAGCTGATGGCAAAAGCGCCCGAAACCTATGAGGACATTATCAAGTTTGCCAAGGACTACAACGATCCGGCCAACAAAAAGTTCGCCTTGATGTGGGATGTTTCGCAGTTGTATCAATCTTATTCGTTCCTGGCCGGATACGGGGGATACGTATTTGGTAAAAATGGAGAGGACGCAAGCGATATTGGCTTAAACAATGACGGAGCCATCGAAGGGGCGGAGTTTCTGCAGACGCTGAAAACCATCCTTCCCATCAATATCAACGATTTAAATGATAACATCATTACCGGCTTCTTCCAAGAGGGGAAAACGGCCGCCATCATTAACGGGCCATGGCTCATTTCGAGCTTATCCAAGGACAGCATCGATTACGGCGTTGTGCCGCTTCCGCTGCTGCCAAACGGGCAGCATCCGGTAAGCTTCTCGGGGATCAGGGCTTTATATGTCAATTCGTATACGAAATACCCGGCTGCCGCGAAGCTGTTTGCTGATTACGCAACCGGCAAAGACAACCTGAAGCTGCGCTATGAAATGACGACTCAACTGCCTCCGCGCAGCGATTTGGCGGATGACCCGATCATTACAGCCAATCCGGATGCGCTTGCTTTTTTGGAGCAGGCCAAACACTCCACGCCGATGCCTTCGATCCCGGAAATGGGAAATGTATGGATGCCGGTGAGCTCGGCGCTCGCTTCGATCTGGAATGATAAGACTGATCCGGCAGCAGCTCTAAATAAAGCGGTCGAACAAATCAAGACAGCGACTTTGAAGCATTGATTTTATTCTAAAAATTTGATTAAGGCGGTCTTCAGAAATGCATTTAAACCGACAAGAGCGTCGCCACGGGATCTTGGCTGCCATATTTTCTGCGGTATGTATCGGATTGGGGCAGCTGTACAACAAGCAATATGTTAAAGGACTCATCTGGATGACTAGCTCACAGTTATTTTTCTGGAGCTACTATCCTTACGCATACAAAGGCATCACGGGACTCCTTACATTAGGCGATGTGCCGACGCGGATCATCAACGGCAAAGTCATTCAAGGGGACCATTCCATTTTTATGCTTATCCATGGTCTCATCACGTTGATTATCATTTTGTTGTTTCTCGGCATGTATGCCATGAACATTTATGATGCTTATAAAAACGGGAGCATCAGGGATGAAGGCGGGCAGGCTCCAGGGTTTAAGGTATCCATCAAAAATGTGAAATTTCGGAATCTTCCTTATCTGCTGCTTCTGCCAGCTGCCGTTTTGGTCTTGTTTGTGACCGTGATTCCGCTCGTTTTTAACGTGCTGATCGCATTTACGAACTATTCTGCCCCGGACCGGACCATATTCCGGACCGTTCATTAGTCGATTGGACCGGATTCGCCAGCTTTTTTGAATTATTTGCCCAAAAGGCATGGCGGACCACATTTATGGGGATTGCCATTTGGAACCTGATCTGGGCGATGGCCTCTACATTAACCGTTTTTATAGCTGGCTTGACGTTAGCGATGATGCTGAACCACCCGCGGGTCAAACTCAAAAAGTTTTGGAGAACGGTATTTATCCTGCCATGGGCAGTACCGCAATTTATTTCAATTCTGGTATTCCGGGTTCTGCTGAATGGAACGTTTGGTCCGGTCAACGACCTGATTGTAAAAATGGGATTTTCGCCTGTACCTTGGCTTTCGGACCCGACAATGGCAAAAATAACGATTATTTTGGTTAACTTGTGGTTTTCGACTCCCTTTTTAATGGCCTTGATGTCGGGTGTACTCACTACAATGCCGCGCGATTTGTATGAAGCTGCGGACGTAGACGGCGCCTCAAGCAGGCATAAACTGCGGAAGATCACACTGCCGCTTGTGCTGTCGGCTACCGCTCCGATACTTATTATGCAGTTTGCGTTTAACTTCAACAATTTCAATCTGATTTATCTTCTGACTGACGGCAACCCGAATAACGCGGACTATTTTTATGCCGGGAGCACGGATATTCTGATCTCATGGATTTTCAAAATGACGCTGAATCAGAGCCAATTCAACATGGCCTCCGCCGTTTCCATCATTATGTTCGTTATGATCGCCGTTTTCTCTTTGTGGAATTACAAGCAGATGAAGTCAAATCAAGAAGAGGACTGGAGCTAAATGTCTAGATTAAAAAGCAACTTGGCGGTCACCGGAATTTATATTGTGTTTATTCTACTGCTCTTCACGACAATGTATCCGATCATTTGGGTTGTGGGCACCTCTTTAAATCCAGGGAATGCATTGCTTGTCAGCAGCATGTTTCCGAAACATCCGTCTTTGGTTCATTATGCGGAATTGATTCGCAATACCGATTTTGTGCTGTGGTTTGTGAATACGCTGAAAATTGCTGCGATCAATGCGATTTTATCGACGCTGCTGGTCGCTGTAACTGCATATGCCTTCTCAAGATTTCGCTTCAAAGGACGGCAGCAGGCCTTGATGGCCTTGCTCGTGCTGCAAATGTTCCCCGGCTTCTTGTCGATCATGGCGATATTCGTACTGCTGCTGCAAACCAAATTGCTCGATACCCATCTGGGATTGATCCTCATTTACGCCGGCGGTTCGATCTCCATGGGAACATGGGTAATGAAGGGACATTTTGACACGATTCCGAAAAGTCTGGAAGAGGCCGCTTTTATCGATGGCGCAAGCACAAAGGATTCGTTTTTCCGGATCATTTTACCTTTGTCCTTGCCGTCCATTACGTTTGTCGCTCTGAATAGTTTTATTACGCCGTTTATGGATTTCATTTTGCCGCAAATTGTCCTCAGATCGCCGGAAAAGATGACCTTGGCGCAGGGGCTTTACAGCATGGTGGCGAACGAAACCAATTCGAGCTTTACTTTATTTGCAGCGGGTGCCGTATTTGTGGCGCTTCCGATAACAGTGTTGTACATGTTTTTTCAAAAGTATTTAATTCACGGGATGACCGCTGGTGCCGAAAAGGGCTAGACTCCATCTCTCAACTGGATGAATTTGACTTTCAAAGAGTGATATGTTTAAATTAACTTAAACGTTTAAGTTATCCAGTGAGAGGTCGGAGAAGATGAAAAAAACAACCATTAAAGATATAGCAAAAGCGGCAGGCGTGTCGATCGCAACGGTATCTTATATTTTGAATGACGTCAAAACCCAATCCATTTCCGATGAAACACGCGTCAAAGTTTTGAAAACAGCGCAACAGCTGAAATATGTGGCCAATAAATCGGCGCAGTCATTAAAAATCAACAAAACCGGGTTGATGGGGATTTTATTGTTTAATGATCTGAAACCGAGTCCCGGTTCGGTATTAAAATATGCCAAGACGGTCTTCAAGCTGGAGCAGCTGTGCAGCAAATGCGGATATGACGTTATCTTTATGCAAATGGGCGCGGATGCCTTGTCTTACAAGGTAATTATGGAAAGAAATTTGGACGGCGTATTTTTGATTAATGTGGACCAAGAACGCTTTTATTCGATATCGAAGCAATTCGGATTCGGGATTCCGGTGTTTATTATTGATAGCTATATTGAGGATACTTTGTTTCATAAAATTATGCCGGACTTTGAACAAAGCTTCGCATTATCTAAGACAATGCTTGGCGAATCGCCTGAATTTCTTGTCATGGATTCCTATAATCACGCCCCTTTGATGGAACGGATGAAGCATTATTCCGGGTTAGACGAGAGCCAAATCTGCGTTTATGAAGACCGAGAAGGCCTGGATGCCTTCTTATCCGGGGTTAAAGAAAAGTCCGGGATCGTGATGAATGAATTTCTTGCTAATGAGGTCTGGAAAAGGCATAAACGGATCGTCGTCTGCTGCACATGCCATTGCCCGGAAGTGCTGCCGGATGCAATGCCGAGAATATCTTTTGATTTAAATGACTACACCGAAATTGTTCATATGATGAACAGTTATATTCATAACACGGCGTATGTCAATGGGGAGAAGTTTTTCTTCATCAACGTCACGCCGTGAAATCGAGTGATGAGGAGAATGTGAAGTGGATACGTCGCGTTTGATTGAACTCCGGGATTTTCATTCGGAGATATTAAATAATAAAAGAGATATGTTTGTTTATTTACCGCCAAGTTACCACGAAAATGAACAGAAGCGGTATCCCGTATTATATATGCAGGATGGCCAGCATGTTTTTTTCGCCGACCATCAAGGCGAATCCTGGGATGTTCACCGGACGGTGGATCGGTTGACTGCGGAGGGGAAAATCGGGGAAATCATCGTTGTCGCCGTCAGCCACATTGAAGATGCGAGGATTGCCGAATACATGCATACGATCCCAGGCGGATACGATATTTTTCATACGGTCAACCAGGGTGAATTATATGAGGAATTCCTTGTCAAAGAAGTCAAACCTTATATCGATACGACCTACCGGACCCTGCCGGATAAAGAACATACGGCATTGATGGGATCGTCGGCGGGCGGTCTGGTATCGTACAATATCGGTTTTCGCCGTCCGGATACGTTTGGTATGATTGGAGCGCTTTGTCCTTTTTTTGTAAGCATGGATTTGGAGACGATGGAAGAAAGATGGCTAAGCCATGTGTATCAGGAGAAAAAGGATTTGAAAATCTGGATGGATGTCGGGGACGCGGAAGGGTTTACCGTTATGGAGAAACATGTGCGGCAGGTCGTGGATGTTTTGATCGCCAGCGGTTTTCGCCCAGGTGAGGATTTGATGTATTATTACGCTGTTAATTCTGGCCATTCCCAGAAGGATTGGGCAGCAAGAGTACATGCGCCGCTCATTTACTTTTTTGGAGATATCGGAACACCCGTCCGTGCCGAATTGCGTGGATCCGCAGTGGTTGGACTACAAGGGCCCGTGCGGACCTTAAATGCGGTTGTCCATTACGACAGCGGTTTTATGATGACGGATTTGCGGGCGGATTATGAGGTGAGTCACCCGGCACTACTGGATATCACCGCTGACGGGAAGCTCTATCCCAAGGCCACAGGGCAAGCTGCTGTCACTTATTTGAAACAGGGATTAAGGTCGTCGATGGATCTTGAAATCGTCCCCCATATGCCTGAATTGGCGACGGTCAGCATTTACGTTAAAGTACCTGCATCTACTCCTCCGACCGAAAGGCTGTATGCCGGCATTGAACTGCCGAAGATTCACGATCGGCTTTACGGTGGAACACTCCAGATCCCGGCAGATATGTCGTTCGAGTTCCGGATTTCAAGGGGATTGGGCAAACATGAAACGGATAAGGAAGGAAATGAGGTTCCTTATCGTAAATTCACGATAACGGACGGGCTTGTTTTAAATTATGAAGTGGAGCATTGGATCGATTGTCCGCTTGAAAACGAGGTGTGTTTATGAGCAACCGGTCGAGCATTTTAACTATCGAAAAATTCTATTCCGACTACCTGGATAATGAGCGGGATATATTCGTCTACCTGCCCCCTGGGTATCATCAGGATTCTGGCAAGCGGTATCCCGTGCTCTACATGCATGATGGGCAAAATATTTTTCATCCGGCGTTTAACGGTTATTCATGGCATGTGCATCAAACCGCCGATCGCCTGATTCAAAGCGGAGTTATCGAAGAAATTATCGTCGTTGGCATCTCCAACATGGGAGCGGAGCGGTCAAACGAGTTTACACATGATTTGGATGGCGTTCGTTACCAGGACGATAAAGTCGATATTCGGCCGCTGGGTGAGACGTATGAGAAGTTTGTAATTGAAGAGGTCAAGACCTATATCGATGCGGTATTCCGCACGAAGCCGGAGGCGGAGCATACGGCGCTAATGGGGTCCTCTCGCGGTGGGCAAGTTACGTATCATATGGGGCTGCGCCGTCCGGATGTTTTCAGCAAGCTGGGCATTATTTCTCCCTATTTTTATTACGTGGACCCCGTGTCCCTGGAGGAATATCCACAGTATCATACGTTTACTGGTTTGAAGCCACTCTCCCGCATTTGGATTGATTTGGGCAGCAGCGAAGGAATTTTGGTGATGGAAAAGCATGTGCGCGAAGTTGCGGAGAAACTGGCAGAGGCCGGATATGAACCGGATCGGAAACTGTTATACCTGTATGAACCTGGAGCGGGGCATGTGGAAAGGGACTGGGCAGCACGACTGGCCTCTCCGTTAATCCACTTTTTTGGAGACAAAGGCAAGGAGTGTTTATTAACCCTGGATGGCAGCGGCGAGGTTGGGCTCAAGGGGCCGGTATGCCGACTGAATCCGATCCTGGAATCAGACCATGGCTTGCGCAGGACATTGCTGCGTGCATGCTATGAGGTGCAGGACGAATCGGTTTTGGAGGTAAGGGAAGATGGAACCCTCGTTCCGAAAAGAGAAGGGGAGACGCGGGTAACAGTGCAATATGAAGGGCTTCGTGCCAGTAAGACTATCCGGGTGGTTCCGGAAATCCCGGAACGGGTGACGCTGGATATCATGGTTCATGTCCCGGCGGATACGCCTGATGGCATCCCGATCTATGCCTATTTTCCTCTGAGAAACGATCCGGTCCAAAAGGCATATGTCAATCAGCAATATCTGCCCCTGCACACAGCGTTTATTTTTCAAGTCACAAGAGCCGATGGCCGCGTTGGTGCGGATCGGAACGGAGTCGTCATCGAGCATCGGTACGAGGCCACGGCGGACGGAACGCTTGAAATTCAGGTGGAGCAATGGCGGTAAGCAGTACGGATGGCCGCAATTCGTTTTAATTTAGTTCGGAGAGTTCTGCCCTTTACCTGACAAGTCTGTAGGGAAAGCGACGGCGGAGTGTTTGCAGCTTAACCCAGGCGAACAGGCGGCTAGTAGGTGAAATAGCCGCTTGTTTATTTTATTAAGCTGCCCAGTAACATATCCGCTTCGCCTACAATATGATGAGTCTAGAAATGTAAAGAGGTGAGCAAATGGCAGTCGTAAAATCCAGAAAACAGGATATCGATATGTTGGCAAGGCTGCTTCGAGCTGAAGCCGAGACCGAAGGCGAAATGGGCATGCTGCTTGTTGGAAATGTTGGCATTAACCGAATAAGAGCGAATTGCTCCGATTTTAAAGATATCCGGACAATTCCCCAGATGATCAACCAGCCGCATGCGTTCGAAGCATTACAGCATGGCATGTTCTATCAAAACGCCAGAGATAGGGAACGCCGTCTGGCGCAACGGGCTGTAAATGGGGAGCGGAATTGGCCAGGCGAGTTCTCTTTATGGTATTTCCGCCCAGGGACGTTCGAAAATCCCGGGCCATGTCCGCCAACTTGGTATAACCAGCCGTTCGTAGGACGATGGAAGAAGCATTGTTTCTACCAACCGACTGTGGAAGAATGTGAAAATGTATATAATACGTTTTAACTTTAGAATTTCACAAAACCTTATCTCTTAGGTGCCGCGTAAATCGCGGCTTCTTTGAGTTGCCGGTTTCAGACCGCGCGGAGGACGGTATAGTTAGATGAAAACGCTGGCTGTAGACGCTCTAAGGTTGCGGAAATGGCGATAGCTTGTTCCGTATTCATGTATGTATCTATAAAGGCAGGATGGGGGAATGCCCCATCCTGCCTTCTTGCGTGTCATGTTTCTGACTGCACTAAGCTATCCAAATCCGGTTGTAGTTTGGATCGCAGAACATACAGCATAATGGCACCGACGAGGAACGCAACGGCATCTGCAATAACGAGAGACCAGACTACCCCGTGGAAGCCGTAAATACGATTGGCGATAAACAATACGGGAATTAGAGTAATCCCTTGAATTATTGACATAATAAACGCAGCCGTTCCTTGGGCTGTTGCCTGGAAAATCCCCGTAAATAATGTGGTCATTCCTGTAATAAACAAGGATAAGAACGTTACATGCAGAATGTAGCTGCCCATTTCGATTAATTGCGGATCATTCGTAAATGAACCAATCAAGTGGTCGGAGATCAGATAGACGATAATGCCGAACACAATGGCTAACGCCACAATCGCTTTGATCGTGAACCCGATGGTATGCTTCATTCGCAACTTATTTGCGGTAAAAGAGAAGGCAATCAACGGCACGACTCCCTCGCATAAGCCCATTAGAATAAACTCGGGAAATTGCAGTAAACGTGACGAAATTCCATAAGCCGCTACGGCCCGATCTCCATATTCAACAAGAAAATGGTTGAATATGAGCGACATCGCACCCAAAAAAATACTCATAATAAATACGGGAACTCCGATTTTGAATACATTGCTCAGAATGTCTTTAGTAGCTTTAAACCATTTTATGGAGACAGTTAAGAATTGGCTCTTATATCTCATATGGAGGGCGTAAAATGCACTAGCAATCAAATTAGAAATGACCGTAGCAGATGCCACGCCAATTACGTCCCAATGGAACACGAAGATGACTACGGCGTCGAGAATAATGTTTACGACAACACTGAGCATCATGCCGATCATCGAGGTGATGGCTGCACCCTCCGAACGTACGATATTTTCCAGAGTGAAGAATAATACGACAAAAGGTGAACCCATCAGCATAATCGTCACATAGTCCTTCGTAAATCCGAAGGAGTCAGGTGTTGCCCCCAGACCATGCACGATGGGATCGATTAACGGGAGACCGACGGCCATCAAGATCAGACCGAGAACTAAACTGCTGTAAACAGCAAATGAAGATACATGTTTTACATTCTCATATTTCTTCTCACCCAGCAAACGGGAGATAAATGTACCGCTACCCATGCCAATCAAATTGCCTAGCGCCATAATGATTGCGAATAACGGCAAGGTTAGCGCGAGCGCGGTTAACATGGCTGTATTGTGAAGTGTACCGAGGAAGTAGGCGTTCAAGATGGAATAGATGACACTCATTGACGTGCCTAGTATCATCGGTACAGCGAAGTGCGCTACAGCCTTTGCGACCGGTGCTTTTTCAAAGTAATGAAGGTTCTCTGCATCCATATGGGTCACTGCTTTCTTTAATTTATTTCAGCCAATCTAACAGTGTTAGGTTGAGCCTTACAGTGTTAGATGATATCATGAACCTATAAACATGTAAAGCAAAAACTTACACTGTTAGATAAAAGGGCGGATAACGATGAAAAAGCAGCAGCCTCAGATTTCGGAGGAGAAGATTTTGGAAGCCTCGTGGGAGCTACTTGGAGAGGAGGACATCGAGAAATTCAGCATGCGGCGATTGGCCGACAGGCTGGGGATCCAGGCTCCCTCTCTCTACTGGTACTTCAAGAGCAAACAGAATCTCTATCAGCGACTGGCCAACCACGTGTCAAAAGTAATATTGGAGGAGTTCCACTCCGAGGGGGATTGGAAGGAGCAGCTAACGGGACTTGCGGTAACGGTACGGAGCGTACTCAGCCGGTATCCTTGCTCTACACAGCTCATGATGATGACGCTGCCTCACGAACCGGACATTATCCGCTTCACCAACCGCATGCTGCTCTGCGTGGAATCGACACCGCTTGAGCAGGAGCAGAAAATGCAAGTGGTTACTACGCTGATGAACTATGTTTTCTACTTCGTTCTTGATGATTATCAGCATGAGCGTAATGTCTCCGCTCTTCTTAAGGAACAGGGACCAGTGGCGCTTCCGAGTGGGGAGATGATTCGCCTTCTGGATTCCATGAGCGAGGCCGATGCGGGACTGTTCCGGGGGATGTTCAAGAACGGTCTGTTCGAGCTGATGGGGACAGACACGGCGTTTGAATTTGGCCTGAAATTGATACTGCTCGGGATTGAGCAGGTGATCAAGGAGCAGGACAAATAGATTAGGCTGGAGGCCCCGGACTAAGACCTGGGGCTAACATGCTTATTCTTCCATTCATCCTATATAATTTTGGTGCAACTATTTATAAGTCGTATTCAAACAGATTAAAAAGCCGATTCTTCCTAATGGGGGAATCGATTTTTCATTAGAGGCCTGTTGGAATCAGGGAAAGGAACAGCAACAGGGCTGGGGGAGTTGTCTCTGTTATCCTATAACAATAAAATTAATTTGAAATTGGGTGAGAAAATGGATAAGGAATTTAAGTTAGCCAGCCAACTATTAACACTGCTGGATACAGAACAAAGATGGTTTACTTTAGCCGAAGTCGAGAAAAGTCTGGGGGTCTCAGATAAAACAATACGTAAGATGGTGGAAGCGATAAGCAAGCAGCTGCCACCTGATATTACCATTGAGGTGTCCAGAGGAAAGGGAGTATTCCTGCGACGGGACGGACGAGGCAAGACGATTGGTGAAGTGATTTCTTCTATGTTCAGGCAAACTACTTTTTATCGGCTGATGAATTTATTGTTTACTACTAACGGACGATTCTCAGTGGAGGAGCTTGCCGGAGAAATGTTTATGAGCATCTCGTCCTTGAAGAAGCTGATTGTGCATTTAAACAATAATGACCTGAAACCATATAAGCTGCGCATTACTTATTCCACCCCGAAGATCAAAGGGAATGAAATGAATATACGCTATTTTTATTGGAAGTTATATGGTGATGCCTACAAGTTTGTAGGATGGCCCTTTGCGAATATCGACTTTGCTTATATAAATCAGTTAATCACAAATATAGAGATTGAGAAGAATATTGTTTACTTTATTAATTCCAAAAGGAAGTTATCTTTTTTGCTGGCGATTAGTATCGACAGAGTTATGAGAGGGGAAAGTGTAGAGGTTGATGAGCATAGATATCTCTGGGAAAAAGGGATGTTTTATTTGCCGGTGAAAAAGCTTGTGAAAAGTCTGGAAGAACAGTACTCTGTCAAATTTTCCAAAAGTGAAATATTCTTTATGCAATCCCGTGTGAGTCTCAGCCAATATCATTATTACGAAGGATCGGAAATAACGCCAAGGCAAGAAGTTGAACTACACAAGGATAAAGAGGAGTATCAAATGGGTAATTTGCTTGTTGCATTACTGCAAAAAGTATATCCAAATATGGATATGGGAGAACGATTCATATTAGAGGTATACGAGTTTTTTGACAAGCTATTAATGGATAATGCAATTCCTGAATGGATGATGATTTCAAAAAGCAATTTATTGATATATGTCCAAAAGGAGTGCCAGCAAGTCTATCAACAATTGCAAGCCTGCATGAAAACGTGGAATGAAGCTTATCCTTCTGTCCTGTATAATGACTTTCATTTAACAAAGCTAACCTTAATTGTTCGTTCGAGCTTACGTTATAAAAGGAAAAAGGCTTTCTTAGTAATCGGTGAGGAATTTTCGATTCGCCATTACATAGCGGATTTGATTAAAAAGGAAATCGGGGATCAGTTGATCGTGAATACTTCGATTATGAAAGGGCTGACCGATGAAATGGTGCAGCAGCATCATATCGATTTTGTGATTAGCAATTTCCCGGTTGAACTTAAAACGGTGCCGGTTGTTACTATTTCGACAATCCCATCTAAAAGGGATTTGGACAATATTCGTAAGGAATTACTCCTATAATTTGATCAATTATTTTCCGTACCCTACGTAACTTTTTGGTCTAGTTTACGAGGATAAAAAACTTTATGCTCAAAGTAGCTTCTGAACGATAAAGCTAAATCTTCCTTAAGGAAAGTCGTTGGGAAAATGCTAGAGCATCTATGTTTCACGCCGGCGAATGGAAGCGGTTTCGGAAAATCGGGTTTAATATTCAGATCATTTATTATTGGAGGAAAGTGTATGAGCAGGCATCTAGGCGCAAAAAAAGGAGAGATAGCAGATCGTGTTTTACTTCCGGGAGATCCTTTGCGTGCAAAGTTTGTAGCGGAGAATTTTCTGGATGAAGCCTATTGCTATAGCGAAGTAAGAGCTATGTATGGATATACCGGGTTATACAAAGGGGTGCCGGTGTCGGTTCAGGGAACAGGGATGGGTAATCCATCGATGAGCATCTATGGGACGGAGCTGATCGTCGATTATGAAGTGAAGAAATTGATTCGCATTGGTACATGTGGCGCGATGCAAGAGAAAGTAAATATTCGCGATATTGTATTAGCCCAAGCGGTGTCTTCAGACAGCAATCTGACAGAGAAGATTTTCCACGGCTGCACCTATGCGCCAACAGCGGATTTCTCATTGCTGATGACAGCATACCAACAGGCGCAAAGCAAACAAGCGAAAGTCTTTGTTGGCAATATTTATAACTCTGATGAATTTTATCGTGAAACGTTGGATCGTCTTCACAAGTTTATGGAATTTGGTGTATTAGCGGTAGAAATGGAAAGCACATCCCTCTATACTTTGGCCGCTAAATATGGTGTAAAAGCATTGTCTATTTTAACTGTGGGCAGTCATTTGTTAACGCAGGAACACTTAACGCATCAAGAAAGTGAACAGTCCTTTTATGAAATGGTAGAAATAGCTCTTAATACAGTCATTGATGATCATAGTTTATGAAAGCCATTCTGTCCGGGTTGCAGTGGATGATTTTTATGATTGCCGGAGCCATTGCTGCACCAATTGCTATCGCGGATTTATATAACTTAACTCCCATGGAGACTGCCGGATTCATTCAGAGCACAATGATTACTTTGGGAATCGCGGGGTTTCTGCAAGGCCTGATAGGACATAAATTTCCTATTCATGAAGGTCCGGCAGGGTTGTGGTGGAGCATTTTTACGATTTACGCAAGTTTAGTGGGGGTATTGTATTCTTCTGGCCGGGAGGCCCTGCAAGCTTTAGGCGGAGGAATGATCATTAGCGGCGTTATATTTATCCTGATTTCGGCTTTTAAGCTAATGGATAAAATATCCCGTTTATTTACACCAACCGTCACTTTTATATATTTGCTGTTATTGATTTTTCAATTAAGCGGTTCTTTTATGAGAGGGATGCTGGGAATTACATCTAGCCATACAACAGTAGATGTTAAAGTGTTCTTGCTTAGTGTGATTGTGGTGTGCATTACCTTTTGGTTAGGAAACTGCCGCTTTGCTCTACTTCGCCAATTCTCGGTAATCATCAGTATATTGTTAGGTTGGCTATTATTTATAGTTTGCGGTCATATCCCGGTATTTTTGCAAGCACATATCCTATTTAATCTACCGGAAATGTTGCCATTTGGATGGCCCCGATTTGACAGTGGGACTATTACTACGGCATTGTTATTAACCCTGCTGTTAATAACCAATGCGATTGCGTCCATCCGGCTGATGGAGACTGTGCTGAAACAAGAGCAATCTACGGATCACCGCCGTTATTGGCGTGCCGGACTGATTTCCGGGTTGACCCATTTTATTGGCGGCTCTTTGGGGGCGATTGGCTCTGTACCTATTTCGGGAGCAGCAGGATTCGTTGAACAGACCGATATGAGAGAGCGCAGATCGTTTTTAGTAGGGTGCAGCTTGGTAATCGCCATATCCCTGTTTCCGCCGATTATGAATGTCATATCCGGTCTTCCGGCTCCTATAGGCTATGCTGTCACATTTGTTATTTTTGCCAAGATGGTTGGAATTGCCTTGAGAGAACTAAAGAAGGTTATTCATGAAGAGCGAACCTTTCTCGTGAGTGGCGTCTCCCTGTTAGTGGGTGTGGGGTTAATGTTTATCCCTTCATCAGCCACCATCCATTTATCTCCGATCGTGATTGCTATTTTAAATAATGGGCTAATATGCGGAAGCCTGTTGGCGATTGTTCTGGAACAGATGTTCATGTGGAGGGAGAAACAGCGGAGCAAGCCCAAACAATAAATAAATAATTTGGAGGGGTAAAGATGCATTATCTCATTTCTATTGCTGGTCTGTTTATTGTTCTACTACTGGCCTGGCTTGCGAGTAACGATAAGAAAAAGCTTAAGTATCGGCCAATTATTGTCATGATTGTGATCCAGATTGTTTTAGGATTGCTTCTACTAAAGACGAGTATAGGGGAATTTTTAATCAAGGGCTTTGCCAATAGTTTTGCGATCTTACTGGGATATGCAAATGAAGGCATTGACTTTATTTTCGGTGGAATGGCCAATGAAGGGGCCCATACATTCTTCCTCTATGTATTGATGCCTATCGTATTTATGTCAGCAATTATCGGGATTTTGCAGCATTATAAAATATTGCCGTTTATTATCAAATACATCGGTTTGGTCCTAAGCAAAATCAACGGTATGGGGAAATTAGAATCTTATAACGCGGTTGCCGCTGCGATTGTCGGGCAAAATGAAGTGTTTATTTCGGTGAAAAACCAACTCGGATTACTGTCCAAACAGCGTCTCTATACCTTATGTGCCTCAGCAATGTCAACCGTATCGATGTCGATCGTTGGTTCCTATATGACAATGCTGCAGCCAAGATATGTGGTAGCTGCGTTAATATTAAACCTGTTTGGCGGCTTTATTATAGCATCCATCATTAACCCCTATGATGTTAAACCGGAAGAGGATATTGTTGAGGTCCAGGAACAGGAAAAACAAACGTTTTTTGAAATGCTGGGCGAGTATATTATGGATGGCTTTAAGGTAGCTGTCGTAGTGGGGGTCATGCTGGTTGGCTTCGTTGGGTTAATTGCTCTAATTAACGGCGTTTTCGCTGGAATATTCGGGATCTCATTCCAACAAACGTTAGGTTATGCATTTGCACCGATCGCTTTCGTTATGGGTGTGCCATGGGCTGAGGCTGTGAGTGCAGGCAGTATTATGGCGACTAAACTGGTGGCAAATGAATTTGTGGCTATGCTTGACTTTGTAAATATCCAGGGCAGCTTAAGCGAACGTACCACCGCTATCGTCTCTGTGTTTCTAATCTCATTTGCCAACTTTGGGTCCATCGGTACAATCGTGGGAGCTGTGAAAGGCTTGAATGAAAAACAAGGGAATGTGGTTGCGCGTTTTGGATTAAAATTGCTCTATGGGGCTACGCTTGTAAGCGTTTTATCCGCGATTATTATCGGGATCGTATTCTAGTGGAGTACAATTAATATACAAGGAGCAGCCAACATGAAACAAACATCTCGGTTTAAGCGGATTTTCGTCGTCGTTATGGATTCTGTAGGTATTGGGGAAGCTCCAGACGCGGAAAAGTACGGTGATGCAGGATCACATACTTTACGGCACATTGCGGAAAGCAGGAATGGCCTGCAAGTTCCCGTGTTATCTAAGTTAGGCTTAAGCCATATTGACCCAATTCCTGGTGTACCCAAAGCAGAGCAGCCTTTAGCTTATTTTACCAAAATGCAAGAGGCTTCGGATGGGAAGGATACAATGACTGGACACTGGGAGATGATGGGCCTGCGAATCGATGTTCCTTTTAAAGTGTTCCCTGCGGGATTTCCAACTGAATTAATTAACGAGTTAGAACAAAGAACGGGACGAAGGATAATTGGGAATAAACCAGCCAGCGGTACAGCTATTCTGGATGAGCTTGGACAAGAGCATATGGACACTGGCGCACTCATTGTCTATACCTCAGCAGATTCAGTGATTCAGATTGCGGCTCATGAAGAGGTCGTTCCTTTGGAAGAGCTATATCAAATCTGTGAAATTGCCAGAGAGGTAACCTTGCTTGAGGAATATAGGTTAGGTAGAGTGATTGCCAGACCCTTCCTCGGGCAGCCTGGTGACTTCAAGAGAACGTCAAACCGCCATGATTATGCCTTGAAGCCTTATGGAAGAACCGTGATGAATGAGCTCAAGGATGCCGGATTCGCTGTACTGGCGATTGGCAAGATCTCAGATATATATGATGGCGAGGGTGTCACCAGGTCTTTGCGCACAGGGTCAAATATGGACGGCATGGATAAACTTATGGAAATAATTCATACTGAATTTACAGGGCTTGGTTTCTTGAATCTTGTTGACTTTGATGCACTTTATGGACATCGTAGAGATCCGATCGGGTATGGAAAAGCGCTAGAAGAATTTGATGATCGGTTAAATGAAGTTCTTGCGGAGCTGAATGAAGATGATCTTCTCATTATTACAGCAGACCATGGCAATGATCCCGTTCATACAGGCACAGATCATACTCGTGAATACGTTCCTTTACTTGTCTACAGCAAGAGCTTCACCGGGCCCAATAAACTCCCTGTAAGTAAGACATTTTCAGATATTGGGGCAACGATTGCAGATAACTTTGGAGTAACAATGCCTCAATTTGGGAAAAGCCTTCTACAGGCGCTTAAGTAATATGAATCGACAAGCTCCTTCTTAATGATTGCCGCTAAGCCCGTAATATAAATGAAAAACGGCACATCTCCAAGAGATGTGTCTTTTCGTATTAGCTGGACATACGCAGGCGCCCACACACAAATCTCATCCCTCAGACGGAGGGGAGCATCCATCCGGAGCCAGTTAATTATATCCAGATATTGCAATAGAATTAAATCAATCAATCGAATCGCTGCAAATCCTACGGGAGAGGATGGGTTTATGAAGTGGAAAAGATTATTGAAGTACGGGGCATCAGCAAGGTGTTTGGAAAAAGGAAAACGAAAGAGAAGGTACATGCCGTTCGCGATGTATCTTTTCATGTGAACCGGGGAGAGGTTCTCGGTTTATTGGGGCCTAATGGCGCTGGAAAAACATCAACGATAAAGATACTCTGTGGTTTGTTAGACGCGGATGCGGGCTCAATACATATTCATGGCTTGGATATTGGCAAGAAGAGACTTAAAGCGCTAGAGCATATTAGTGCTGTATTAGAAGGGAATCGAAATTTATATTGGCGCCTCACTGTCCGAGAAAACCTGGAGTATTTCGCAGGTAACCGCGGCTACTCTCGGAAGCAAATCGCCGATCAAGCGGATAGATTATTGGAGCAATTCAACCTTAAAGAAAAGGAGAATGAGCTTGTTAATGGATTATCGCGAGGGATGCAACAAAAGCTGGCCATCGCGGTAGCTCTCCTGGCTAATACAGAGGTCATCCTGCTGGATGAGCCCACGCTCGGTTTGGATGTTGAGGTTAGTTATGAATTGCGCCACATTCTAAAAACGATTGTTAAGGAAGAAAAACGCACGATTATTATAAGTTCCCATGATATGCCCGTGGTACAGGAGCTGTGCGACCGAGCCATTATCATTAATAAAGGGGAAGTCGTGATTGATGATAGGGTAGAGAACTTATTGAAGTTATTCGAGACAAGGGCGTATTCGATTAAATTGGGTGAGCAATTAAGCGTAAAACAGGAGCATAAACTGTTAAGCCGATTTCCGTTAAGTACCTATCAAGCCAGCGCTCATGAAACCATCGTGGAAGTGAATTTAGAGCATGGTCAGGACATCTACGAATTGTTTGATCTTCTGAAAGAGGAAGGGACGATGGTGGAAAGTATTGATCGTATCACAATCGATTTTGAACAAGTATTCATTCAGATTGTAAAAGGAGGGATGGCGGGTGAAATGGCTCCATTTGTTCAATGCTAATTTTCGTAAGGAATATATTGAGATGAAACGTTATCTGCCTAATACTATTGCGTTGGTAGTTACCTTTTATATTATATTTTTGGCTGCATTTTTTGGAATTATGTTCGTAGGTGATCCCGCCAGCTTCGACATGAATGTTCAATATTCCATTGTAAGTGTAATGTTTTGGAGCTTGACGATGATGACGATGAACTTTATCGGGTATTCGGTAGTTACCGAAGCGACGCGTGGCACGTTAGAACAAATATATATGTCCCCCAGGGGCGTGTGGAAAATCATGCTGACGAGGATCATCGCCCAATTTGGCTTACAGTTTGTAATTATGGTTATCTTGCTTTTTGGTGCAATGCTTACCTCAGGACAGTGGCTAAGCCTTAACCCGATGACAACGATCCCGATTATTCTGGTTACTATGGTGAGTATGATAGGCATCAGCTTTATGATTGCCGGTCTGGCGATTATCGTCAAGCAAATCCAAGCCTTTTTGCAGATTTTTCAGTTTGTTTTGATGGGACTTGTATTTGTTCCTTTAACTGCAGCGCCATTTCTGGCGTTCGCCCCATTCGTCCAAGGCGTAAATATGGTAAGGACGGTAATGATAGAGGATCTGACGCTGACACAATTACCTTTGTCAGATTACGGAGGGTTATTATTAAATTCAGTAGTATATTTGATACTAGGGCTCGTTGTTTTTCAGCGCTGCGAGAAGATCGCTATGAAGAAAGGTCTTTTAGGGCAATACTAGTCGACCGACATGAAAATGAATCATTGACGATGAAAATACGAAATAGTTCAAAGAGGGTGTCCCAAAGTCCTGAAATGGCGAGGGGCACCTTCTTTTGAATTGAGGGAGCGAGTAGTGATATTTTCAGAATTCAGGTAATAAGTAGGTAGATTCAGACAAGACGAACACTATAATGGAAATAAGGTACATAGGTCAATTACAGACTTCTGATATATGCCAAATAGGAGGTTGCTAATGCGCAAGAAATGGAAGAGAAGGATTCTGATCAATAATCCCGCAGCATTGGACCGGGTACAGATCAAGCAGGACTTGCGCGACGGGAACCAAGTGATTGTTCAGTTCTCTCACCCGGATTTTTATGGCTCTATTTTGGAGGAAGTGGATGAGCTTTGCGCGCGTTTGGATGAGAACTTCGGAGTACGGTTCTACGGGCATTATTCCCTTTCGTTTGATGGTCGTACGCTTCTGAGGATTCCCCATGCCAAGATGCTGCATCTCAATAGCCTCGCCCAGGCCCACAATACCGATACATTGGCCAGGCTGGAACACCTGCACAGCTTGAATCTGGGCATATATGAGCTGGAGAACTCGGATATTTTGGGAATAGACTCGCTGCGCTCTTTAAGAGATTTGGTCATTATTTCGGATAAAAAAATGCTCAACCTGCAATATTTTAAAGCGTTCTCTCATCTGGAGCATTTGCATGTTGGCGGCAAGGTGAAGAACCTGGAGGCGATAGGCGATCTGGAAGATTTGAATTATCTTGCGCTGCATTCGATTAGTAAATTGCCGCTACATTTTATAAACCGATTAAAGAGGCTGAAGCATCTTCGCATTCTGCTTGGAGGGCGGGAGCATATTCAGGAAATCGAGGAGAATGAAATCGATGATCTGGAGCTTTGCAGAATCCGGGGTTTCCATGACCTTAGCAATATTACAAAATTCCGAGCTTTAACAAGCCTTACGGTTGAGGATCAAGCCAGGCTGCAGGAAATCAGCTTTGATCGTGAGATGGAGGCATTGAAGGAGATCACCATTTCCAATTGTAAAGGTTTGGCTTGTTTGTCGGGAATGGAGCGGTTGCCGTCGCTCCGCCAGCTGCGCATTCTCAAAACTGCCATCGATTTTGATCCTTTTATGCGGCAAAAGCTTCCGAGTGCATTATCTGAATTGGAATTCATAACTGCCAAAAGCGAGTTAGATCAAGAAATACAAGCTTCCTTACTCCAATTAGGTTTTCAAAAAGGGAGCATCTAAATTAAGGGGAATAGAAAGGATGATGGAAATGCCCCATGATAACCAAGCTCGCCCTCCAGCTTCTGTTAGAGAAGACGGTTGTTACCCTATTGACCTGACGGGCCCCCGCAGCCACACTCTTATCATTCGGCCCGGTGTGGGCAGCTTATCGATCGGACCGTCGCAATTGGGGAAGAAGGTGGACCTTCATGTCGCGCCAGATGCGAATATCGATTGGACTGTATTCGATGCCTTTGCTACGCCGGCGGGTTCGCCGTGGCCGCGATTCTTGTATTATTCAGGCAGTGACGCGGGATTTTTGGATTGGGCGCAGACACGTCCCATTGAAGAGATGACCTGGGCGCCGCTCCTGCCTGCCGATACGGTGGTGGACGCCAGACAGTCCATTTTATATAGCCTGCATATCGAGCTGAGCCAGTCTGGAGGGCGGCTGAGCTTGATGCTTCCGCAGAGCCCCCTCCGTCTGAGCGTGTCTGGAAATCTATCGCGCTTCTTGGCCACTGGAGATATGCCATCTTCTCTGACATTGGTGCCGTGCACCAGCCGACGCAAGAGTGATCCCCCTTTTAAGCTGCCCGATCTGGGTGAATTGCACCAGGTGACTAACCTGACGCTGCAAAATACGCCGCTGGGCCAGCCCATTTCGCTGGACTGTCTGCATCGGTTCCCCAACCTGGATTCACTGAGCTTATGGGGAAACTTCTGTGACATGGACTTATTGGCTCGTCACGCTCAGTTAACGAATCTGGAGCTGCGTTTTATGCCTGATTTGGGTGATTTACCCTCCTTGGATACATGGCCATTGCTTGACAGATTTATCGCCTACAACGTGGAGGAGACCGCAGGAAAGCGTCTAAGGCAGCAAATGAAAACCCGTGCCAAAGCTCGCCCGTGGGCCGGCTATACTTCAGTGAGCCAATTGCGAAAGCCGGAGTGGTGGATGGCCGAATATGGTCGTCCGTTCTCGGCTTGGCCTAGACGCATGGCCAAACTGGCTAACGAAGCTTACGACGCTGCCCTGGCATCCTTGGCCCAGGCCCGCAGTCTTGACGATGCCGAGGCAGCCATTACTGCTTTCACTGTACGCTTCAATACCCTCAAGGGCATAGAAACTGCCGAAAGAGAAGACCTTGGCGAGGCCGTATGGCAGCTCAGCCAGTCCGATCACCTGATTGGCCAGCCGATCACGGAGGAGATGGCCGGGCGCTGGTTTGATGCAGCACGCGATTACTGATCAACATGGGCTTATGAACGGGTACAGGCAAAATAACTGTTATTCATCTCTTCAGTTGATTCAACCTAACTAATTGATTAACCTCTCACTGCAGGTCGCCGTCCCATACCTGCTTTCTTTATGAGTATTTCCACTTTTTTGTTCTAAGTACTTCCATCCGTGTTTAGACAGATACATACCGTCGTACGAGTAGGTTACCTCAATAGAGGCTGACGGTGATCTGCAAAATATATGACTTATCTATGAAATGTGATGGGGAACACAATTGATCATGAAATGTTCATTAGAATAAAAAAAGAGCAAACAAGTTAGGGGGGATAACAAAGTGGCAAATGTCCGCATAGAAAAAAATGAACTACTGCTCGAAGCGGGCCTTGAGGATATAGAAACGATCGTTCAGGAAGCCGTAAAAAATATCGATCAATATAAAGACGAAATTGCCGTCATCTACGATAAAATGCCGAAATTCGAGTACAAATACTTTTGCTTCTATGCCTATTCAACGTATCGCTTGTTGGAAAAGGCGCTTCACTTTTCTTGTAATGAGGTCGGCCATTTCCGATTAGTTGCGCCAGAACCGTTTTATTATGTTTTCTTCGGTATGATCTCAACCCTGTATCACGAGCATTGTGAAAAATAAGATTTTTTAGGAGGAACTCAAATGGAGAATTTTAAATCTACAGTAAATGCAACCGAATATCCGCCGCAAATTAAACATAAGGTGATTTTCGAGACCTTCGATGCGTTAAACCCAGGAGAAGATATGTTGTTGATCAATGATCATGATCCTAAACCGTTATTTTTCCAATTTCAATTTGAGCGGTCTAATCAATTTACATGGGAATATCTTGAACAGGGGCCGGTGACCTTCCGTGTGAAAATTGGACGTGTTTAATAAACCGCTTATTGTAAGATGGCAACCACTTTGCAAACAGATGGTATAAACACATGAGATTCAGAATCCTTCCCTGTACCTCATTAAGCTTCTTGAGGGCGAGTTGTAAAATGTCATGATCCTATCAGGGAGGGCTGAACCGTACCCTTAAAAGGATATAACTCAAGGTGCAACTCCTCTCTTTTCTAAGGTGAAGGCTATACACTGACCGAATAGATATCGGCAACAAAGGATAGTCCCGCAGGGTAGGGATAGGACATGTATTGATCATAGTTTACTACGGTAAAAGAAACGATCACTTTATATTGGCCAGCCGGGATGGGCGCAGTGGAGATGGAATAACAGCGAATATTCTGCCAATTAAACGGGGGCTCGAGGACAACAGGCGTAGGGTCCATGCTTCCGTTCAATAGCAGGGTACCCAGCGGCGGTGACGATATAAGGGTATTCGTTGTAGCATCTACCAGGTCGATTTGTGCTTCCATGGCGTTATCGGCAAAAGCAGTTAAATAAATCAATACCTGCCCCTCTGAGGTGATCGTAAAGGAACTGCTGGACGCCGCAAAACCAAAAACTTGCCCCGGAGCCATCGACGAACTCCATACTGTGGTTGGATCGGGAATGGCTCCGAATACGGGGTTATTGTCATTAACAAATTTCGTTAAGCTGGCCCAAATCGGGAACTGAGGGACCTCTACAGCAAGCGTGCCCGTTCCCAGATTAGCGGCTGCTACGGCCATCTCGCGGTCCGTGGCTACATATACATTCGCCGCACTGCTGCTGAGTCTTTGTACAGGAGTAACAGGTGGAACGGGGACAAACGGGGTAGCAGCAAGAAATGGCGAAAACAAGGTTACCATATCTGGATCGGTAATAGCTTGACCCGTACCCGGCCCCCCACCGTTCACGTTAGGACCGCTTGGGCTCCCCCACCAGTTATTGGTTGCATCCAACGGTCTATTTGGCGCGGTGTTATTATAGCTGGCAGCCGCGACATTCAAACCGGCCAATTGATTGCCTTCGATTGAATTATCCTTAGCTCTAATATTTTGGTTTTGTACAGCGGAGAAAATATTATTAACACTAATTCCATTCCCTGTACTGCCACTTATTATATTTCCTTCAATCTCCGTGATATTTGTATCTCCACCAATAAAGATAGCTGTTCCTTGAGTGTCGATTAACCTGTTATTTGCAATCTTGATATTCGTGGAGCCTTCCAGGGCAATGGACGTATCATCTATAATATCATTATTTGATATAATTACATTGGTTGCACCTTCAGTTATATTGATAGAGGCATTCTCACGATGTCCTGTTATACGATTACTATCAATAAATACGTTAAGAGCACGCAAAAAAATTCCATTTCCAGTAGGGCTAACATTGTCTCTTACAAGGTTCTGTCTAAGTTGCGATGTTGTTGTTCCGCTATTGGGCTCCAAAAACACACCCAAGGTATTATTTTGAATAATATTATTGAAAATCCAATAACCACTAACATTTCCTGCATGAACGCCATTTCCCGCCGTATTTCCCTGGATCGTGAAACCGTCAACTACTACATTATCTGCAGATACTCGAACTAACGTACTTCCTGTGCCGGTAATAATAGATTCTTGGGTGCCAGCTCTTGTTCGCGCATCAATACCCGCTTGAGCGCCTAGTAATTGTATAGTTTTATTGACTGTAATATTTTCAGTGTATGTTCCCGGGGCAACGCGTATCGTATCATAATCTAATGCGTTGTTGATAGCGGCTTGAATTGTTGAATAATCCTGCGGTACTAAAATTAAGTTTGGCAATGGGATAACCTCCTTATATAAAATCAATATATGGAGAAAATGCCCGAGTGGACCCGGATAGATATGGATTTCCTACTTTTGTTCCTATATGCATCTGCGCATCGTTTCAGAGCAGTTATGGCCATCCTGCAAAGGATGGTCTATTTTTATGGATAACAAAAAAATGTAATGTGACAAAATGATGACAACGGTCACTACTCAGCCATTTACATATTCACTATTATAGAAGGAATTAAGGTTCATATATGCTAAATGATCTGCCAAAAGAAGGGAGCTATTTAAAAGGAGAATAGACATTATTGTAGAATATACAAAAAAATAAATTTCTAAAATTTAAATTTATCTTGCTATTTTGGAGTGATAAAAGTGAAAATCAAGTTTACGAATATTTGTTCAATAATCATTTCATTTGTTATGGTGTTTGGATTGCTTCTCTCTACATCATTTTCAAATCAAACCGTACATGCAGATTCGCAAGAAGCGGATCTGAGTGTATCCGTAACCGTTAATGATTCTACCCCAGGTGTGGGGGATACGATTATTTATACGGTATCAATCATCAATAACGGACCTGATGCGGCAACAGGCGTAACAGTCTTTGCAGCCCTTCCTCCAGGATTGACCTATCTTAGCGCTACGTTTCCACAAGGGGTATTCAACTCTATGGGGTTATGGACAGTAGGAGACCTTGGATCTGCAAATACGCTAACGCTGAGGATTATGGCGAAGGTCACTTCACCTAGTATAAGCACGTTCGCTGCTTCAGTTCTTTATGCCGATCCATTTGACCCGGACCCTTCTAACAATTTGGCTTTATGTACGATCACCTCACTCCCATCCCAGGATGCTAACTTGAGCAGCTTAACGTTGTCGAGTGGAACGTTGAGTCCGCTTTTTGCGTCGGGCACGACAGACTACACGGTGAACGTGGCTAACAGTGTAAATAGGATCACAGTAACACCGACAACAAATGAACTCAAGGCGACGATGACGGTTAACGGAACGGCAACGACGAGCGGCTTAGGATCAGAGATCAATCTAAATGCAGGCAGTAACCCCATCACAATCGTGGTGACGGCACAGGATGGGGTGGCAACGAAGACATACACTTTAACAGTGAATCGGAATCCGCTAGCCGTACCGGAAGCACCGACAGACGTAACAGCAACACCCGGTGATGCGCAGGCAACCGTAACCTTCTTAGCACCTGCCGATGGCGGCGGTTCTGCTATTACAGATTATACGGTGACGTCAATTCCCGGAGGCATCCTAGCAACGGGAACGGACAGCCCAATTACGATCACGGGTCTGACGAACGGAACGGAGTATACATTTACGGTAACAGCAAGGAATGCTGCAGGGAACTCGGCAGCTTCATCTGCATCGAATCGTATTACTCCTAATCCAACCACGTTCACCGTGAGTTTCAACAGCAACGGTGGTTCAGCAGTGGATAGTCAAATGGTGAGCTTAAATGGCATAGCGACGGAGCCGACCGCCCCAACGAAGGCGGGTTATACATTTGATGGCTGGTACAGCGACGCTGCTTATGCCGTCAAATATGATTTTGTGAACACCCCGATTACAGGCAACACAACGATCTACGCCAAGTGGACGGAAAAGGTAGATAGTTCGCCATCAAGTGGTGGAGGAACGTCCGTACCTACCGTTGTCCAGCCAGTTAGCGATTCCAATGCCCAGCCGTTCAATCCGGATGGCATTGATACCACAAAGCCATCTTTCACACTCGAAGTGGCGCCAAAAAACAGTGTAGCTGGTGTCAGCATACCGGCAGACCTCTTGACGAGGCTGGAAAGTAAGAATCCGGCTTTTATCATTGAGATTAAGACCCCTTATGGGAGCTATAACATACCGGTCAATCTGGCTTCGCTCATTCCGGGATTGAAGGATTGGTTAGCCACAAACAACCTAACGACGAAGGATATCAGCTTCAAAATGACTGTAGCCGATAAGTCCGGCAACAAGGATATACAGGCGGCGTTTGCAAACGGCTTGCCAAATGGCAAGGTGATGGGAGTCGTTGTGGATTTCAGCATAGAGATCGTTAACACCAGGACTGGTCAAACCCTCGGAACGGCGGACAAGTTCAGCAAGGCGCTTGCCCGATTGATTCCGATGCCGAAGGATACGACCAGCATAACGGAGCGATGGGGTGCGTTCCGCTACAACGAATCCACGAAGAAGTTTGAGTTTGTCCCTGCTCGCAAAATACAGATCGACGGGGGATGGTACGCGTTGGTTAACTCCAATTCCAACAGCGTGTACGTCGTGGCACAAAATGCGGTAAGTTTTGCGGATGTACAGAAGCATTGGAGCCAATCCTATGTTGAGCTTGCTGCGGCGAAAGGACTGATTGACGGAGTTGGCGGCGGACAATATGAACCTGATCAAACAGTGACACGAGCAGAATTTACCGCCATGTTAGTCCGGGCATTGGGACGAGGCACATCTTCAGGCAGCGCGGAATCCTTTAGTGATGTCCAGCAAGGTGCTTGGTATTATGATGCGATAGCCAAAGCGAAGGAGTTAGGACTGCTGGATTTTGTGAAGGGCGACGGCTTCTTGCCCAACCAGTCCCTAACCCGGGAGGAAATGGCGAGCATGCTGGCCGCAGCGACAAAGCTTGAAGGGATGCCGAACACGAATAAGTTGGTTAGCCTGAAGGGTTATAAGGATTTGGAGAACGTCGATTCGGCTTACCTGGAGGATATCGGGCTGATGGTGACGCATCAAATCATGACAGGTACAAGCGCAGATACGTTTAGCCCTGATGGTGAGACGACGCGTGCGCAGGCGGCAGCCGTATTTATAAGGATGCTAAAAACGCTTGAAATGATAGACTGATGGGCTGGTAATCGGATTGAAAAAGGGGACAGGCGTCGATTTGTACGCCTTGTCCCCTTTTTTGAGGCATGTATGCAGCAGCGATCGTAGCCGTGGGGCCTGAAGCATTACGTTATCGCGATCAAGGTAATAACGATTGATAGTCTCGAATAATAACATCGATGACATGCTTCCCCCAATTTGAAGCATCTGAGCCTGGTTCATTCCAAGCGTAGCTGATGAGAGCCTTCCACAAAGCCCAACCGCGTGCGCGATGAACAGTATCCTGATCAAAGCCCAAGCGGCTTAAAAATATGTCGCGGCTTACATCATCAAAAAAGTTCCACGCCATCACCAGATCGCTGGAGGGATCACCAACGCCCATAGTCCCAAAATCAATGACACCGCACAGGCGTCCATTTTGCACAAGCAGATTGCCTACTGCCACGTCGCCGTGGAGCCAGAGTGGTGACGATTGAAAGCTCGTTGCAAGGGCAAGCTCCCATATGTCTGTTAAGAGCTTTGGATCATATTGGCCGGATAGCTTATCTATGACGGACCTTGTATCTTGATCGTAAACCGCCAAGTTGCCTCCGCGATGGAAGTTTTGCGGGCCGGCCGGGATGCCGCGGCTCGCATCGATCGCTTCCAGCTCTTTCAGAAAGCCTGCGAGGTCTTCGGCAAATCTGTTTATATCGAGGATATTGGCTTGCGTGACCGTATCGCCTTCGATCCATCGATTGACGGACCAAGGAAGGGGATATTCATTCGTCGGTTCCCCTTGGGCAATGGGAGCCGGAATGGGCAAGGACAGTAAGGGCTTGAAAATAGGAAGCCAGATCAATTCTTTTTCAACCGCCGAGGCGTAACGCTCATGGCTGGGCAGACGAATCGTCATCTCGCTTCCCAGCCGATAGGTGCGGTTATCATGTCCGCTTTTTTCTACGGGTACAATCTCTAAATCCCTCCACTCAGGAAATTGGCTAGTGATTAATTGGCATACCATTTCAGTATTAATCTCAATCATTTCATTCGCCTCTTTCTTCAATAGTAGATGGATCGGTCCGGCGGGAAGCAGCTACCCTGGAATCACTTCATAAGCCAGCTTCATGATGGCATCCTTATGTTGAGGATATTCAGCCAGAAGCTCGGCCTGTGTAAATAACTCGAAATCTCGAAACTCAAAGCCAGGTGACACCATGCACCCTACTAAGGAGAAGGCGTCTTGATCCGTAACAGATGAAGCAAAAATACTATTTTTAGGGACCAGCACTTGCGGGACTTCTCCCGCATCCAGGTTGGTTCCTAATTTGAACTCGGTATATTCCCCATTCTCATCGATGACATGTACCGTTAATGGACTGCCTGCGTGATAGTACCACAGCTCATCCGATTTTAAACGATGGAAATGAGAGATATTGTTGGAGTCTAACAAAAAGTAAATGCTTGTGTAAAGCAGTCTTGTTCCTTCAAAGGAGACAGACAGTTCCTGATCTGAAGTTTTTTCCCCGGATTCAAATGTTCTTTTGTAATATCCGCCCTCCGGATGGGGTTCGAGCCCAAGCTTGGTTATGTAATACTCCGCGTTGCGTTTATCCATGAAAGTATACCTCCCGATAGGTTGTGTGAATGGTTCACTTGATAATCTGATTTAATTATAAGCTTATTATTACTTATGATGCATCCATTTTCATTCAGGGAGTTAGGTGTGAACCTTTCTTCGGCTTAGCCTCTCATGCATGATGCCCCGGGGACCGGCTCGGGCAAGCGAAGAGGGCGTGTGTACATGCTGCATTCGCACAAGCAGGTAGTCCGCCCCCGGCGTACAATGAACCATAACCAGTGAGCGAGGTGAACTTCCATGGCACAATCCAAAGAGGTGCTCGCACAGGCCCAGCGGCTGCAGGGCCGCCCGGTATGCATCACCCTGCACAACGGCAAGACCTATATCGGCTACATTACTGGTGCCGACAGCAGCGGCTTGGCGCTGGCCAGTGCTGGAACTCAGCCGAGTATCTCATCCGGGAAGCAAGGCTCTCGTCCTAAGCAGGCTAGAGCTGGATCCCATGCCTCAGGCAATCGTTCTAGGAGCCGTAGTAGCGGCTCACGCAAGCCAGTTGCTCGTTCTCGATCGCACAGGCCTTCGGCCCGTTCCCGCTCCCGCAAGCCGGATGCCCAGATATCGGCCTTTCTTCCGATATTAGGCTCGCTGTTGGGAGGATTCGGCGGCGGGCTTGGCGGTGCTGGTGCGGGGGTGCTTGGCGGTGCGCTCGGCGGCGGCATGCGGCTATTTGGCATGATCCAGCGATTTGTCCCGGTCGTTAAGTTGGGATACGGTATGATCAGGTCTGTCCGTCCGTTTCTTGGCGCCGTCCAAGGTTTGATGACGCCAGCCCAGGCCATTGCGGCAGAAGAAGAATCATAATGGCAACAAGAGAGTGATTTATAAAAGAGGAGTCTGATCTTTAGCAGATCAGGTTCTTTTTTTATTGGGGAAGGAGCAGCGAGGATACCGGGAATGGGGATTACATATATAGAAGTCAATTCGTACCCCAAGTGAGCGATTATGAAAGATTATGGTAGATTTATGCTTGTAGTGCGCATATCTATTCAGCGCCAATCTATGTATACTGGCTGTAAATAAAATGCAGAGAGCATCAGCTGTAGGAGAAAACAACGACAGCAGAAGGGAGTTATTATGGAATTTACCATTACTCAAGAGATGCTTAAAAATGTAAGCGCTACAAATGGCGATTTGTCGACATCAGGAGCGTTATTTTATCTGGAAGAAGAAGCTTTCAGCGGTGTGAATAAAATTGCTACAAAGGTGATGCACGATGTAGAGCTGGTCTTTGGCTATGCGCCGCAAGCGACAACAGACAAAAACCAACTTGGGAAGTATGTTGTTCTGTATGGAACCGTGGATCACAGCCCCATGCTGCTTGAGCTTGAGGAGAAGAAACTGATCGATTTGTCAGACATTGAAGGGAAAAGAGAAGTATTCTTATTCCAAGTTATCGACCACCCTTTTGAAGGCGTTGAGAAGGCATTGATTATTGCAGGAAGTGATAAGCGCGGTACGATCTACGGTCTTTTTCATCTATCCGAGCGTCTTGGGGTTTCTCCGATGGTGGATTGGGCAAATGTGAAGCCAGAGTGGAAAGCCTCGTTCTCGTTGAGTGCGGATTTGAAATATATCTCTAAAGAACCGTCCGTTCGGTTTCGCGGCTTTTTTATCAATGATGAGTGGCCGGCCTTTGGCAATTGGACCATGAAAAATTACGGCGGCTTTAACGCGGAAATGTATGATCATGTTTTTGAGTTATTGCTAAGATTGAAGGGAAATTATCTCTGGCCTGCGATGTGGTCCGCTCGGTTTTATGATGACGGGCCTGGCTTGGCCAATGCCGAACTGGCGGATGAATATGGAGTCGTCATGGGGGCATCCCATCACGAGCCTTGTTTACGGTCGGGAGAGGAATATAAATATCTCCGCGGGCAGAATTCAATTTATGGTGACGCCTGGAATTTCATAGTGAACCGAGAAGGAATCACGAAATTCTGGGAAGACGGTCTGAAGCGGAGCGGGAAATTTGAGAGCGTCATTACTGTCGGTATGCGTGGTGAAGCGGATACGGCCATTATGGGGAGAGGCGCTACACTCGCTGATAATATTCAATTGCTGCGAGAGGTAATACACACACAAAACCGGTTGATCCGGGAAAATATCAATCCAGACCTGTCGGAAGTGCCAAGGATGCTGGCTTTATATAAAGAGGTGGAGCCTTTCTTCTATGGGGACGAACAGACACCCGGATTAATCGATTCCGAGGAGCTTAAGGATATCATTCTCATGCTCTGCGATGATAACCATGGTAATCTCCGAACCTTGCCTACAGAGGAAATGCGCTGCCATCCGGGCGGTTATGGGATGTATTATCATTTTGATTATCATGGCGGGCCCATCTCCTTTGAATGGATCAACAGCTCGTACCTCCCGAAAATTTGGGAGCAGATGACAATGGCTTACGACTTTGGAATCCGCGATCTCTGGATCGTTAATGTGGGTGATATTAGCACCCAGGAATTCCCGTTGTCCTATTTCCTTGATTTGGCCTATAATTTCGAAAAATGGGGAACCCATGCTCTTAATAAGACGGATCTATATACGAAGCTTTGGATTAAGCAGCAGTTCGCAGGCGTGTTCCATGAGGACGATATGGAGAAGCTGTTTAAGCTCCTGACAGGTTATACCCGGATTGCGCATATCCGCAGACCTGAACATATGAATGCAGAGGTATATCACCCGGTAAATTACAAGGAAACAGATCAATTATTAAGTCAGATCGATGACCTGTTGGATATGGCTAATGAACTCTATAAGACTGTAGATGAAGAGAACCTGCCGTCTTACTTTGCATTAATCTATTATCCGGCGGTAGGGAACCTCAATTTACAGAAAATGTGGCTATTAACCGCTAAGAATCATTACAAAGCCAAGCTGGGGGAGATGGAAGCCAACAAGCTTGCTGAGCAGATTCAGGAATGCATGCTAAAGGATAGGGAGCTTGTGGAGCAGTATCATGCCATAGATCATGGCAGGTGGTACGGTATGGGGCTTTCCGAGCATATCGGCTTCACCAGATGGAATGAGGATGAAGCCCGAAATCCGATCCTCATGAAGGTTATGCCGGCGAATAAACCGAGATTGGCAGTTACCGTAAATGGAACGACCCAGCGTAGTGAAGGAAGCTCATGGCATACCTATAAGCTATATATGAATGATTTTCTACAGCCGGATGTTGAGGAGGCTTCATTTACGATTTCGAGGATTAGCGATCTTCCCGCCGATTATAAAATCAAATGTCACCAGCCATGGCTAACCTGTTCCAGAACGAGCGGCAGTCTGGACGGGAAAGAGCAAGCAGCGGAAACCATTGATGTAAGGGTTAACCGTGGTGCGATGCACGACGAGACTGAAGGCCATATTTTAATAGAAATGCCACTAGGCAGCTGTACTATAGTCGTAAATGTGTTCAAGGATGACTTCAGTGAACTGCCTCAAATGACCTTTATCGAGGCGAATGGCTATATTTCCATAGAGGCTGAACATTATGCGCTTAACCAGGAAACGATTCGGCCCAATGGGGATGTTGGCAGATTCGAAGTGATTAAAGGGTATGGCAAAACATTATCCGCGGTAAAGGCTTATCCAACAACAGAATACTTTACTGCAGGCAAGGATGCCCCTTATCTGGAATATCTTTTTGCAGTAGAGGAAGGATTGTATGAGGTGGAGCTGTACATGCAGCCATCCAATCCAGTGACCCAAGATGGCTCGGTATTATGTGGGGTTCAAGTAAATGAGGGAGCTATTGACGTGATTAATACCCTTCCTGAAGGGTATCGGGTAGATGATGGCCATTGGGCACAGGGAGTGCTTAATCATATTCGTAGACACAGCACGGGGATTCATTGCCGGAAAGGACTGAATAAACTAAGGATTTATGCCGTAAGTCCGGGCTTTGTATTGGAGAAGCTGGTGATCTATCCGGAAGGCAAGCCACCTGCGGACAGCTATTTAGGACCTGTCGAAACATACTATACAGGCAAAAACGCTATTGATCATTAGTAAAGAACGAGAAGGGGGGAGTGCATGCTTCCCTCTTTTTTGGATGCACACCTAGCAGCAACCTGCTGCGATCATGCCAACCCCCAAATCTTGCGCCTCTCTTGCAGGGCTTGTAAGACTTCATCTGGCACTTCCCTGACCTTGACATCCTCCCCTAAAAAAAGCAGCCAATTTGTTAATTCGTTCAATTCTTCGGAATGATCGACGTGGATAAATGTTTTTAGAATGGCCGTAGTTTGAAAGGGGGTCGTATAAGAAATGGAAGCTTTCAAAGGGTGGTATTTCTTAAACTGGGCGATCGCCCTGGGACCAAGCTCAAGGATCAGGTTGATGGCTTCTTCCTGCTTGCTTAATTTTTCTAAAATCTTTTTTCTGCTTTCTCTTTTTTTCACAGAGTATGGTTCTACCTGGACGAGATTATCAACAGGAAAAATCCGCCGCTGCTCTTTCTTTAAGTCAAAGCCTTCAATGAGCCATTGGCTTTTTTCATGATAAAGGTGCAGGAGATAAATCGGATAAGAATTAATGACCTTCGCTTCCTGGAGGGTAACCAATAAATAGCTGTCTAAGAGAAGGACCTGAAAGAGGTTCTCCACCATAGGATGGGGCAGGTCCGAAAGATCAAGCAGATCGGGATTATGGGGGTTAGTTCCTTCAAACAGTAATAATTGATTTAAAAGGACCAGATCGTCCTGCTGGTTTTCTGAGATTAGGCCGAGTAATTTTTCGGTTAAGGATTGACGACTCTTCAGATAAGGGAGCTGCTGATTTCTAGTGGCCATAAAGGCGATAAAAAGGGCTTTAATTTCATTATCGGTAAAGCGCACCGTGGGAAGGACGGAGTTGTTCATCACAAAATAGCCCCCATCCCGCCCGGCTTCAGTGACAAGCGGCATCCCTAGGGCTTCAATTTCCCTAATATCTCGAATAGCTGTCGAACGAGAGATGTTAAATTCTTGCATGATTTCAGAAATAGTAAAGTGGGCACGATTGTTAATATACCGCATAATGATATTGATCCGTTCAACTTTTTTCATAGGGCCCCCTAAACAGTATCATTTTTTGACATGATTTAAGGCTATTATAAACCCATCAAGTGAAAAGACAAATCATTTGGTTCATTTAAAAAGGAGGATGGTTTTGATTATGGCACAGTATACGTTGGAAGAAAAAGAAAGCTTTATCGTATTAGGGATTGGTACGGAGCTGAAGAGCGATTATACAGACTTTGTGGGCATCAATAAGGAAAAGGCTGACTTTTGGTCGGCTATCGAGCAAGATGGAAGGCTAGCTACTTTAAAAGCCATCGCCACAAATGATTACATTTTTGCCGTGAACGAAGCGGTGAACAACAAGATGATGCATTATGCTGGGGTCCTGACAGAGGAGTCGCTGCCTGAGGCAACCAGGGTTATTCAATTCCCAAAAGGGGAATATCTGGTTGTAAAAGGAGAAGGGACCACGGCAAATGAGCTGAGTAATAAGCTTGCCGGGATTGCTTTTGGTCAGGTGCTGCCGGAGGCTAAGGATTTTGCCTATGTTGGTGGGCCCAATACAACGGTTCAGATGGGGCAACGAGATGGCCTGGTATATGGTGAAATGTGGATTCCGGTTGTTAATAAATAAAGAAATTAATTTATATCGCTCGTAAAAACTTTAAGAAGGAGGGATAAAAATGGCGTATATCGTTGATTTTAAAAAGGTGTCTACGGCGGGTTTAGAATCTTCCCCTGTAGCAGAGGCGCTTGCTGGATTACGTGCGAATGAAGCCCGTTATTTTATGAATAAATATAAGCATGAATTTACGGTCGTACCCGCTAGTGAAAGCCAGGAAATCCTAGATTATGTAAATCGAATTTTGAAAGAAGAACGCGATATTGAGTTTGCAGCAAAACCCTTGGAGACATCGCGGTTTCAAGTGGAAAACATTCTGTTTACCTACGTTTTTTATGAGGATGGCCTGGGGCTCAATGTGATGTATACGGTGGATGACCCTAAGAAGCGGGCCGTTGGTTTTAAGCTTTCCGAAGGGATGGAGGTTCCTAAGGAGTTAGAAGGGAAGTTTAAATTTGCCAGGCAGAAGTCCAAGCTTGCCGGCACCATCCGGGGCTCGTTCTTTGTAATTAAAGGAGAGTATTAATCGGCACCCGCTCGTGAACATGACGAAACTTTATCCCTTGAGAGATCCGGACAAATGGGTTGATGATTTATATCGGATCTTTCAGGACGGTGATCACAGCGAGCTGTAGAAGATCAAGGACACCTTATGGGGTGTCCTTGATCTTTTTCTATAGATGCGGCTAATGTTCATGCATGTTGAAAACCTGTCCTGATCGCTGAAGACGTGTTGGGGATTGCGAAACCTCTCAAAGGTCTTAGGCATACGCTGATGATGCAGGATGTAGAGGTATTGTAAAGAAACAGTTGGTAAACTGATATATTAGGATATTATTTATATATGAATCTCTATTGAACAGTGGAGGTAGACCTAAAAGTGGATGTAACCAAACAAGATGACGATGTTAAAAATAAACAGCTGATAACGAACGAATTGATCGTCAGAGCGATGGAGCGAAATCTGGCCGTGATCCGTTTTGACATTGATCGAAACGTGACCTATGTTAACGAGGTATTCGCCAGTGTGGTCGGATATTCCACCGAGGATATATTAAAGATGCAGCATCGCGACTTCTGTTTTGACTCTTTTGCTAACTCTCCAGCTTATGAGCGGTTCTGGAGTGAACTGCTTTCCGGGCAAAGCTTCCAGGACAAGATTGAACGTAAAAATGCCCGGGGGGAAATAGTGTGGCTGGAGGCCACCTATATGCCGGTATATGACGAACAGGAGTCGGAAGTTATTGGCATTCTAAAAATAGCAACGAATATTACTGAACGCCAGTTTAACCTGACCACCGTAGTTAAGGAACTGGAGAATACCTCTCAAGTGCTGAATCAGCGAGCGGAAGTGGGAATTAACCGGAGTCGGGAGCTGCTGTTGGGTGTGGACCGGATTGCGGAAATTTCAGAGGATAATACCCGGACTCTTAAGGATCTGCAGGAGCAGGCTAAATTGATTCAAGGGATCGTGGAGACGATCCGCAATATTGCCTCTCAGACCCAGCTTTTATCTTTAAATGCAGCTATTGAGGCAGCCCATGCGGGACCGTATGGCAGAGGATTTGATGTGGTCGCTAAGGAGGTGCGTAAGCTGTCAGGCGAGGTATCGGAATCCATTATCAAGATTCAGGGAACCATTGTTGGCATTACAAGGGAGATTACGGAGATTTCAGAAGGTATCAACCGTGCGGAATCCTCGATCGTAGAGAGTCAGAAGCAGATACGTGTGACCATGAAGGACTTCAACAGCATCGTTGCCTCCGCCCAAAAGCTAGATGAGCAGGCACAAAACGTAGCTGAAAATATTTAGACGTGTGTGTAGTGAATCGGGGGAAGGAATTGAACGAATCATTCTGGCTAGTCGTACAGTATCCAATGAAAAGTCCAAAAGGAAACCAGCGTGATTGCTGGTTAAGGGATAAAGTAAGGGAGTACCTGGAGATAGCTCTGGATGAAGCTCATTTAGGTTATGTAGATGGCTTTGATATGGGGAGATGCATTTCCGACCCGACTCAATATGTGCTTAATATATTTTGTGTCGTTGCAGAAGAGGAACGGGGCATCGCTAAAGAACTTTAAGAGAAGGCAGGCTGGATCATACCCGCATTAAAATTGCAACTAAGCCCTATGGAGAAGAAGGAACATACACGCTGAAATATGCGGCTAAAGAGGGCGACAGCGGTTTTTCATTATAGCGGAATTGATCTTATTAACATGTGATTGAGCTCTGGGCTTATCTCTGCTAGGAATGGGCCTGCCCATCATGAAGGATTTACTTAACCGAGGAACCGCTAACGCTCAGCAGGGACAAGTATGAAAGGCTTATTGGCCCGGTTGTTGCCACTGCGTTCCAGGAGGGAATTGTCTTGGAGGCCCTCGATAGTGAATTTGCTATTGGCGGTCTTTTTTGAATACCTCGCCTCTACAAGGCGGGAGCCGTTACCAGGTCAGTTGTCCCGACATAGGAATAAGCAGATGACAGTAGCTTACTCCTTGAACGAGGATGGTGGATAGTGAATGGCACAGAACCGGAAGCAGGCGCGTACTCGACTGACTGGTAAAATCGTGTTGCCGGGAAGCCCTTCTTACAACAGGGCCAGAATGGAGTACAACAGGCGCTTTTCCAAGTTTCCACGGGTTATTGTGTTTTGCAGACGAACGCAGGATGTAATCAACGCAGTGAAATGGGCACGTGAGCGTGGTGTACGGCTGCGAGCACGCAGCGGACGCCACAGCTATGAGGGATTCTCATCGGTGAATGGCGGGATTATTATCGATGTCAGCAAGATGAAGCAGGTGAGGGTGGACCGTAGGAGGAGGCTGGCCTATGTCCAGACAGGCAACCCGCTTGCACGCGTATACCAGAAGCTGTGGGATAAGCGTGTCGCCCTCCCGGCCGGGACGGCCCCTGACGTAGGAGTTGGCGGGCTAACTCTGGGAGGCGGGATTGGACTGCTGTCTCGTAAGTATGGACTGACCTGCGATAACCTCAAACAAGTGAAGATGGTTGTAGCGTCGGGACGGTATGGAGCAAAGAAGATCATTGCCAACAAAAAGCAGCACAGCGACCTGCTCTGGGCATCAAGGGGCGGCGGTGGAGGGAACTTTGGCATTGCTACGGCGTATACGTTCCGGGTCCGGCCGATAAGGACGGTCTCCATCTACAGTATCACCTGGAAATGGCGTGACTTGGAGAAGGTATTCCCGACATGGCAGCGCTGGGCGCCTTCAGTTACAAACCGCTTAACCTCGACCATTGAAGTGGCTGCCAAGCAGGTGGGAACGATCGTGTCGACCGGGCAATTGCTGGGTAGTGCAGCGGAGCTGCGGCGATGGATCAGACCTTTGCTGCGGACGGGAACTCCGGTCGAAGTGATGGTGCGAACCGTGCCTTTTATCGAAGCAACCCGTTTTTTCGCTGAGGGGGATCTGAATCTGGAGCCCAAGTTCAAAATATCCGGCGCTTTCGGGTATAGACCCTTGCCTCGTGAAGGGGTAAAGATTATCCGCGATTTCCTGTCTCATGCGCCGAATAAGCATTCTACCGTGTGGTGTCAAAGCTTAGGTGGCAGAGGGAGTGCGGTAAGTCGTGTATCTACGACGGCGACGGCCTACCCTCATCGGAAGGCAGAGACGATTTATGAACTCTCAGCACGTTGGAGGAATAGCGGCGAGCAGCGGCGGAATATTCAATGGGTGAAAAGGTTCCGCCGAGCTTTGCGTCCTTTCGTCGTCGGGGATTATGTGAATTTTCCCGACTTGCAGATCAAGAACTGGCCAAAGGCGTATTATGGGGTGAACTTTCCGAGATTGAAGCGGGTGAAGCGGAAGTACGATCCTCATAATGTATTTCGTTTTGCCCAGAGTATACCCGTAGATTAAGCTGCAGGTTTTAAGGGTCATGCTTGGCCCAGATTCAACCCCAGATAAAAACTGAAGCCCCCTTGGATAAGGGGGCTTTGTGTATGATTGTGGGCCATAAGGGAATTGGAATATCTCGTATTACGGGTTTGCTCGCTTCATTTCCTCTAACTCCGCCTTTAATTTAGCATTCTCCTCCAATAACCTCTGGACTTCCGGGAGATCCTTGCCGGAAAACCAGCCATGCAGATCGTCTCTTTTCCCATACTCAGGCAATTGATCGCGAAGAACCATTTGAATGTGGCGTATGTCGTCCACATGATAAAAAGGAATTGATTCTTGAACGGACTTCTTAAACTCTAGGTATTGCGGATAGTCTTCCAGTACAACAAAATCGTAAGGCTTTTCTCTTAAGGCCTCCTCTGTGAGGACAAAGGCAAATCTAGGCTTGCCAACTTCGCCGGCATATTCATATTCCCAATGGACATGGCTTTTTGAAACGTCATGAAGCATATTCCCATAGAGTCCGCCGAGAATTAGAATAAATATATCGGATTCATCGATCCATTTCTTCATCATTCCTAGCTGACGCAACTTAAAGAATTGCTCGATCCCGGCAGGGATATGGCCCGCCTTAAGTACGGACTCCACAGCTGTGTGCCTTTCCTCCATTAAATCGGGAAAAGTAGACGATATATAAACTTGTAATTTTTTTCTCATAGTCCACCTTTTGTTAAATGAAATATTATAAAACTTACCATTCCCTTCTTTTATATGTCAATCATTGAGCGGCAAATTCAGTGGGCAACCGATTTAAACGGAGTTAGACATTTGAGAGGGGAAGTAATTTTTTATGTTATAGACGTTTTTGCTAACACGCATTAAACTGGGGTAGATATAGAGAATTGACCTAATAGGAGCATGTGGAAACGTGACAAATACTGATCAAATTCCTTCATGGAAAAAACTGAGTCTCTTCGCTGTGACCTGGCCCATTTTCATCGATTCCGTACTTCGGATGCTGCTGGGTACGGTCGATGTATTTATGTTAAGCCGCGTATCTGATACAGCAACAGGGGCGGTCGGGTTAGCAAACGAAATTATCTTCTTCTGCATTCTGATGTTCGGCTTTGTCGGAATCGGCACGAGTGTGGCCGTGTCCCAGTATATCGGGGCCAGACGAGAGCAGGAAGCTAGCCGAATCTCGGCGTTAGCCATTACGATTAACCTGATCTTCGGGATCCTCGTCAGTCTTGCACTGGTAAGCTTCGGAGAACCTTTATTGCAGCTGCTGAATTTGAATCCTGAACAAATTGGCATTGCCAGCCACTATCTAAAGATTATCGGTGGCTTCATTTGGGTTGAGGCGCTGTCTTATGCGATTTCGTCGGTGATTCGCTCCACAGGACATACGAAGAGTGTTATGTATGTTACATTGGGCGTCAACATTATCCATATGACAGGCAATTATTTGCTTATATTCGGTAACTTCGGATTTCCACAATGGGGCGTTACGGGGGCGGCTGTATCAACAGTGATTAGTCGAATGCTTGGTATCCTCGTTCTTGTCGTGATTCTGTACCGTCGTATTCCGGCACCGATTCGGAATAAGGATTATGTGACCTGGAACGGTTCATATGTGAAGCAGATTATGAGCATTGGCTTGCCAGCTGCAGGAGAGCATCTCGCCTGGCAGTCGCAGTATTTAATGATCATCAGCTTTGTCAATATGATTGGCGTTGCGGCGCTGAATACCCATGTTTATGTGATGAACGTGTCGAACTACTTTATGGCGCTTGCGATGGCAATCGGATCCGGCACAGAGATCATTGTCGGACAAATGGTTGGTGCAGGAGAGAAGGACGCGGCTTACCGACGGCTTATCAAAAGCGTAAAAATCAGCTTCATATTGACTGTGGTTATTGTGGGTATAGCATCGTTATTCCGCTATCAGATGATTGGCATGTTTACGAAGGACCCTGATATCATTGCAGTAGGAGCGACTATTTTCTTACTATCCATCGTGCTTGAGCCAGGGCGAACCTTCAATACGGTGATTATCAATTCACTCCGCGCCGCTGGCGATGCACGTTTTCCCGTTATGATGGGTGTGCTCTCGATGTGGGGAGTTTCGGTTCCGCTCGCTTATGCGCTAGGCGTTCATTTTGGGTTTGGGCTGCTTGGGATCTGGATCGCTTTTGCGGTGGACGAATGGTTGCGCGGGCTCATCATGCTGCTTCGCTGGAGAAGTCGAGCCTGGGAGAAAAAGGCGCTCGTCAAGCCACTTTCTGTCTCGGACGTCGGCATCGAATCGCAAGCCTAGGCTTCCCGTAGGAAGCGTAGGAAAAGTCAAAATTCAGCTTATAAGAGCAGCAGGTTTCAGAAACTGGGCGAAGGCAAACCCTTTGGTATAGGGGGCCTTCGCCCTCTTTAGTAGGTTAGGCATGGATTTCCGTTAATTGAAAATTTTTCTGAAAAACGATGTCGAATAATATAAAAAAATGTTGAAACGCGTCCGATGAATAATGTATAAATGCATATTCTGAAGGTAATTATTTCCTCAAGTTAATGGCAAGGGGACTTCCGGGGGGCTGTACCAGCCGGATTTTTTTGATGGAGCGTGATTGAACCTTGAAGAAGGAGCTCTCTCGGGGGAAACGCCAGCGCCCTGCGATAATCAAGAGTTTGAGTCATATTCCTTGAAAAGAAGTTCAAATTGAACGGATCAATCATGGCCCTCCAATGCGATTGCAACGACCAGGAAAGAAGTTGTTCATGGACTGTTGAATTTATTTTCGGCAGTCCACATTTTATTCAGCAAGGTAATTTGCTACTTATTATGGAGGGTGAATGATGAAGAGTTCTGAATCTATTCAAAAATCAAAGCAAGGTTTTTTTAGCAAGATTGCGGATTTATTTATCGGTAAGCTAAGCAACAAAATCATACTCTTGTTTTTAGTTGTTGCACTTATCCCGCTGGTTACGACAACGACCTATATTTTTAACGAGTCTTCTTCCGCACTTATTAGCAAGCAACGGGAGAGTTATGAGAAGCTCGTCACCAGCACAGCCAACACCCTGGACCAGTATATCGGGCAACGGATGGCTGAGGTGAAGATTTTGGCTTCTACAACGGATATTAGGTCCACAGATGCTGCCGCAAAATCCAAATTTCTTAAGAACTTTGCGGAAAGCACCAAGGTGTTCGACGGAAATACCTTTACCAATGATCATGGGGTTGTAGCTTCAGATACGTTCGAGAGCAATATTGGAGTTGACCTTAATGAAAGAGGGTATATTAAGAGCGGGCTGGAGGGTAAAGACTCCTACAGTGAGGTTGTAGTTGCCAAATCAACTGGAAAGCGATCGATTATCGTCGCGACACCAGTAAAAGACGAGAATGATAAATTATTAGGGGTTCTTACTGGACTGGTTGACTTTGAAGCTTTCATGGAGAAATATACGCAGGATTTATACATTAACAATGGAGCGGGCTATCCGATCGTGGTGGACTCAAAAGGAATTATTCAGCTCCATCCGAATAAGGAACTCATCGGCAAGACGATTGGCGAATCGGGAGTTCCACAGGAGTTAGGGAATATTCTGCAATCCCAAGAGACAAGCTCAGGTTCTACTACATACAAAGACGGAGGCAAAACATTTATCGTTGTTTATGCTCCGCTGGCTCAATCGGGGTATGGCTTGTATCTTCACCTTCCACAGAAGGCCATAACAGAGCAGGTCGATGCCGTTAAAAGTAAAATGACGATCGTCATATTGTTGGTTGTGGTCGTCGTCAGTGTCATTGCTTATTTCGTTAGTCGACAAATATCCAGACCAATTATGGAGGTTGCCTCTGTTACCGGACGTGTATCCTCGGGGGATTTAACGGTGTCTGCATTAAAGACTCATGGCCATGATGAGGTCAGTGAATTGGCGCATTCCGTGAATACGATGGTGGAGACCCTGCGAGGTTTTATTTCGAAAGTCCAGTTTACGGCGGAGGAAGTGGCAACTTCGGCTGAGGAGCTGTCCGCAAATGCCGAGCAAACAAGCAAAGCGACCCAACAGATCGCTCTGACTATCGAGCATATGGCTGAAGGTACAGATCAGCAGCTTCAAGATGCCGAGTCGAGTGTTAATTCGATCAAAGGGGTAGCTGAAGATGTGCAGGAAGTTGCCGCGAATGCGCAGCAAGTGACGGATTCGGCTATCCGGACCTCCCGAACCGCTGGGGAAGGGAACGAGGAAATTCAGACGGTTATTACCCAGATGCATTCGATCAAAGATACGGTAACGCAAATTGCTGAAATTATATCGAATCTGGGAGCAAGATCAGCCGAAATCGAGGAGATGGCCAAAGTTATCTCCGATATGGCGACGCAAACGAATCTCCTGTCGCTCAACGCTGCCATTGAGGCCGCTCGAGCAGGGGAGCATGGCCGAGGTTTTGCCGTAGTGGCAGATGAAATCCGCAAATTGGCGGAGCATTCCGCACACTCGGCAGGACAGATTGGGCTGATGATCTCCTCGATTCAAAACGAAACCCAGCTTGCCGTTGAAGCGATGGACAAAGGAACGAAAGAAGTGGGTCTGGGCATTGAAGTCGTTGACCATGCGGGTAAATCGTTCGAAATTATACAGCAATCGATTAATGAGGTAGCGGCGCAAATCCAAGAGGTGACTGCGTATTCCCAGCAGATACAATCCAGTACGGGGCAAGCCGTTGAGATCGTTAGTCAAATCTCTGAAGTGGCGAAAAATTCGGCGGACGGCACGAAGGATATTTCGGCCGCAGCGGAAGAGCAATTGGCGTCGATGGAGGAAGTAAACTCGTTCTCAGTATCTCTGGCTAAAATGGCGGATGATTTGCAGAGCCTTGTGAAAGAGTTCAAGCTATAAAATAAAAAGAGGACCATTAATCTGGCTATAGATCAGTGGTCCCTCATTGGATGATTCCTGTATTGAACAGGAGTCATCTTTTTTATCGTAATCCATCGGGACTTTCTTCTCGGACCCGGACTTAAACATAGGATGTAACACGATCATCGGCTAGAACATTATTTTAAACGTAATTCAGGAAAAGACCCTGGTTTTTATCTGCTTTCATAAACTTGTAATGCTGAGGTGTCATCCAAGCCCCAATCCATATTCAGAATTTGCACAAGCTGATCCGCTTGCTCGGCCCCGATGGAGGCAATAATCTTTGCTTCAAGCGTTTCCCTAATGGCTTTGTTCTGTTCGAAGCATTCTTCGCCGAGCTGTGTAAGCTGGATGCATTTATCTTTGTTATTATGCTGCGCCTTGTTGATTTCGACCAGGCCTTTGGACTCCAAATTTTTAATAAACTTATGTGTAGCCTGGCGGGAAATTTCCATTTGCCTGGCGACATAGGATATGGTGACCTGTTTCTTGTAAATTCTCGCCATAATGAACCATTCTGAGTTGGATATATGGAGATCATGGCTTTGATGCCACAATTGGTTGTTCAAGCTGCGAAGACGGATATAAAGCTCACTGATCAGATCTAATAAATCCAGGTTATACAATTTTGAATTCATCAATATCATTCCTTTCAACTTATGCTCATTCAATATACAAAAGTCGCCTATCCATTGTCAACTAGGTTGACGATGGTGTATAATAGAGTAGTATGTCAACCTAGTTGACAAATGGCGAGGAGGACGACAGCATGTTTAAAGTGGGTCATTTGGTTATATATTCGGTACACGGCATATGCAGAATTGATAACATAAGTGAGAAGGAATTTACCGGGAAGCTGAAGCTGTATTATGATTTGCATCCGTTGAGCGACGATAATCTGAAGATCAGCACTCCGGTGGATAACCACAACTTGCTCATGCTTAACCTTATTGGACGAGAGGAAGCCAAAGAGGTCATCCAATCCTTTAGATCTCCGGGTACGGAATGGATCGAGAGAAATACGGAACGCAATCATACGTATTCAAAAGTTATTAGTTCTGGCAACCGGGAGGAGATTGCCAAAATTATTAATACACTTATGCGTCAAAAGCAAAAAGCCGAGAGAAACAATAAAAAGTTGAGCAATCAAGACCAGACCATGTTAACTTCAACTCGCAATATATTGTTCAAGGAGATTGCCATCGCTTTGGGCACTACGTATGAGGAAGTATTGGATGAAGTGAACGGCTTAATTGCGCAAAGCGCCTAATGGTTAAAATAAATAGAGATTCCCGTTTGCGATTAAAATACGGAACCCCAAAATCACTAATCCTGTTTCAGGGTTAGTGATTTTTTTATTCCGGACGAATTGAAGCATTACGGTCGCTGGTCCTGAAACCAACACCGATCAGGTTTTCTTATTAAAAGCGGACTTTAAGAACAAATTTTATAGGACAAACTGTCTTATAACTGTTAGGACACAGAGAGGAACTCGCAACAAAATTCTGTTAAAATCAATCCAACTAGAATTGATAGTTCGAAGGAGGAGAGGCATATGAAGACGATCACTGTTCAGAGACTGGCCGAGGTATTCAAATTAGAGGTGCTTACTGGAGCCGGCTACATCGACCGCGAGATTACCCGACCTCGTACCCATAGACCGGGGCTGGAGTTTGTAGGGTATTTTGATTTTTTTCCAATGAAAAGGGTTCAAATACTGGGTCGCAAGGAGATTACCTATTTATTGACGCGTACGGTAGAGGAACGCAAGCTGCATATTGGGAATATCGTTAAATATCATCCGCCTTGCTTTATTGTGACGTCGGGCCAGCAGGAGATCCCCTTCCTCACCCTGTTCTGCGAGCAGGAAGGCATCCCTTTGCTGAGAACATCAGAGACAACAACGGATTTTATCGCCAAGCTGGATGGTTATCTGGTGAAGGCGCTGGCACCGGAAGTATCGATTCATGGGGTATGTATAAATGTCTCCGGCATAGGTATTCTGCTTAGAGGCAAATCCGGTATTGGCAAAAGTGAGACAGCCCATACGCTTATCCGCAGGGGACATCGATTTGTAGCGGATGATATTGTGGTGCTCAAGAGGCTTGGTCCAACAACGCTGCTTGGGTCCCATAATGAGACTACCCGTGAATTCCTTGCCCTGCGCAGCGTTGGACTGATTAACGTCGTACGCCAATATGGGCGAAGAGCTTTTCAAGATGAGACGCGGATTGTGCTTGATATTGAGTTAACCCCGTGGAAGGGGGATTCTCTGAACAACGAGCTGGAGGTCGTGCCTCAGTTCACGGATTATCTGGGTGTCCAGATACCGCATCTCGAAATTCAGCTGCAGCCGGGCCGCGATGTAGCCGGTTTGATCGAGGCAGCGGCGAATAATTGGTATTTGAAGCAGCTGGGCTATAGTGCCGCGGAGGAGTTTATGAAGCGGATCGAGGACGAGATGCAATCCTAAGTAAGCCCTTAATGTAGTTTAGTCTCGTTATAGGAGGATGACCTTAGAAAGGACAAGATATGAAATATAGGAATAGGGTCCAGGGCAGTTTCGAGAAGAAGCTGAATCGGTTTATTGCCGAAGTGTATGTGAACGGGATCAAGGAGCAGGTGCATATCAAAAATACGGGGCGTTTAACAAACCTGCTTCAGCCCGGCGTAGAAGTTCTGTTGGAATTAAACGATCGACCTAATCGAAAGACGCGATTTTCACTAATCTCGGTGGCAAAAGAGGGCGGCTGGGTCAATATTGATTCCCTGGCATCTAACAGAATGGCGTATGAGGCGCTCAAGGCAGGAAAGCTGGCGGAGTTTGGCGCAGTGAACTATATACAAAGGGAAGTTACTTATGGAGATTCCCGGTTTGATCTTTATTTTGAAAAGGCAGCGGAAAAGGGATTTATCGAGGTAAAAGGAGTGACCCTTGAGCAGGGTGGGGCAGCCATGTTTCCCGATGCGCCAACCTCCAGGGGGACCAAGCATGTGCTGGAATTAATCAAGGCGGCTCAAGAGGGATATACCTGCGCTATTCTATTTATCGTGCAAATGAAGGGCTGCCACGCTTTCGCCCCGCATCGGGAGATGGACCCGGCTTTTGCAAATGCCTTGCGGCAGGCGTCGCTTCAAGGCGTGCAGATCCTGGCCTACGACGCACGGGTTGAGGAAGATGCTTGCATGATCGATGCACCGCTTCCGGTTCATATTGAAGGGATAGAGGCTCGGAAAATAAACCGCCCATAATTAGCGAATTATGGTACGATAGTAAGAAAATTTTCGATTGTATCTATTTTGGAGGTGTTCAATGATGAGCCAGCAGCCGCAGCAAGCAGGTTATTTTGGAGAGTTCGGAGGCAGCTTTGTACCGCCGGAGTTGCAAGAGGTCATGGACTATTTAAGCGAACAGTTCTACAAGTTCAAGGATGATCCCGAATTTAACGAAGAGCTTCGCTATTATTTGCGTGAATATGTGGGTCGGGAGAGCCCGTTGACTTATGTGCAGCGATTATCCGATGCCTGGGGTGGGGCTAAGATCTACCTGAAGCGAGAGGATTTAAATCATACAGGAGCACATAAAATAAATAACGCAATCGGCCAAATTCTGTTAGCGAAGCGAATGGGCGCGAAGCGGATTATTGCTGAGACGGGTGCTGGACAGCACGGGGTGGCAACGGCGACGGCCTGCGCCATGTTCGATATGGAATGCGTCATCTATATGGGGGCTGAAGACACCCGCCGGCAAGCGCTGAACGTATTCCGGATGGAGCTGCTGGGGGCTACCGTCGTTCCGGTGAATAAGGGACAAGGCCGGTTGAAGGATGCAGTAGATGAAGCGCTGAATGATCTAGTGATGAACTATCAAAATACATTTTATCTGCTGGGTTCTGCGGTGGGCCCTCATCCTTTTCCGACGATGGTCAAGCACTTCCAATCTATAATCAGTGAGGAATCCAAACGGCAAATTCTGGAGAAGGAAGGTCGCTTGCCTGATGCGGTGATCGCTTGCGTCGGGGGCGGCAGCAATGCGATCGGCGCCTTTGCTCATTATATCGATGAGCCAGGCGTTCGTCTGATCGGGGTCGAGCCGGACCAAGCTCCAACCTTGACGCAGGGCGTTCCGAGCGTGATTCATGGCTTCAAATGTCTGGTGCTCCTCGATGAGGAGGGCCAGCCGCAGAAGACCTATTCGATTGCAGCGGGCCTCGATTACCCGGGTATTGGGCCGGAGCATAGCCATTTGAAGGTATCTGAGCGGGGGGAATATGTGACCGTATCTAACGAGGAAGTGCTCGAAGCATTTCAGGAGTTATCCCGCATAGAGGGGATTATACCTGCGCTGGAGAGCGCTCATGCGGTTGCCCATGCGAAGAAGCTGGCGCCTACGATGCGTAAAGATCAGATTCTTATTGTCAATTTATCTGGTCGCGGGGATAAGGATGTTGAGCAAGTGTTCCAAATGCTTCAGAAATGAGCAGCGATTTATTTACAATAATAAATGGAAAGACGACGAGGGACCGAGTCCCTGCGTCGTTTTTTTGTTAACTGCAAATTAGAGGTTTACAATCCTCCGAAATTTTTCCTCCAATTTTACATAACTTTACAATCTTCTGAAATCACTTTAACAAATATATATGACAATCTACTTAGTTACATATGCCAATATAAAAGGGTGAATTGGATGAAGATGAGAAGGATTCTGGGAACAATTCTTGCTTCTGCGCTCGTGACCTCGTCAGTGGCTGTAGTTACTGCGGCTGCGGCTGAAGCGAGCCCAAAGCCGGCAGTTGCTAATTCCGGGGCTAATCAACTTAAAGTAGTTAGCGGCGCCGTAACGATCGACGGCGACAAAATTTCGCTCAAGACGACGGTCGCAGGTAAGACGATGCTGTATTCGCTTCGCGACTTGGCTGGCGGACTAGGGGTTACCATCAAACAAAGCGGTGAAAGTCTCATTCTGACGGATAGTCAGGGATTGCATGAAGTAACCCTCAAAGCCGGTTCCAAAAGCTACAGTCTCGATGGAGCAACAGCGCAATTTACGATCGCTCCGCAGCACGTGGGAAGTTCATTGTTTGTTGAGCCTATCACACTGGTCCAAGCTTTGGGAGGAGAAGTGCTGGAGACGGGCGAGCTGCGCAGTGTGGCCCGCTTAAGCGGCCAGTTTGCTGCGCCGTTGTTTGATGCTGCTGGCAACATCATCGTTAGTCAAGAAGATGCGGAGACAGCGCAGTTGATCAAGCTGGGAAGAAGCGGGCAAGTGGAGATGTTCTCCGATAATGGCAACGTTATTGGCGCCGCCGTATCACCTGACGGTTCCTTGGCTGCATTTACCGATGAGGAAGGGGCTTTATTCCTCCTGAATACGGCAAGCGGCAGAATCAAACCCCTTGGCACGGACACGTCGGTCAAGACCGATCTGGCCTGGTCTGCTGATGGTCAGAAAGTCTACTTTATCCAAGGTGACAAACAAGAAAAAATCGCATACATAAGTCTGGATACCGGCAAGATCACACAAGTACTGGCTGATAAAGTAGAGAATAAATCGGAAGTGCAGGTATCTGCGGACGGGAAGAAGCTCGTCTACTTCGTTAACGTGACGGGTAAAGCCGAGACGGATAAAGAAGGAACGGAAGAATCACTGACTATCGATTACTCCCAGGCGGGTTCGCAAGTGTTCTCACTCGAGCTTGGCAATCCGGAGGCCAAACCTGTGCAGTTGACCCAGCAATTAGACAATAAAATATACCTGTCCCTGTGGTCAGACGGCAGCGTGGCTTACATCAGCGCTGATCCGGATGGCAAGGTAGAGAACGATACCTTGAAGCTCATTCCTGCGGATGGTTCCCAAATCCGCAATTTAGTTGCTGACGTTAATGTCATCTCCAGTCAATCGATCTCCGGCAAATTGATCGTTCTTGCCGAGACGGCGGATGGCATTAGCAAATGGTTCGAGGTATCCGCCTCGGGCGCCAAAACAGAGCTATTCAGCACTAACGAATCTGTCTCCAACTGGATCATGGCTTCGAATGGGACGATTGCGTTCATTGCAGAAGGCAAAGTAGTGGTCGTGCAAGACGGTAAAGTTTCAGAACTGACGAAATAATATCATTTTATAATCCGGAAGGGGTTACTCAATATGAATTGGTTGAAAAAACTGTCCTTGGCGGCGATCGCTTCGGCATTCCTCTTGTCTGCTACACTTACAGGCTCCGCAGGGGCAAAGGATGAACTGAAGGGTAAAATTACGGTAAACGGTTCGACAGCACTGCTGCCTTTGACGCTGCAAGCTGCAAAGGAGTTCCAGAAGTTGCATCCCAAAGTAAAAATTGCGGCTTCGGGTAAAGGTTCGGTCACCGGCCCGCAAGCGGTTAAGAAGGGCATTGCCGATATTGGGGCCTGCGATTGGGATGCCAGCGAGGACGTACCCGGCTTTAAGAAGTTCGAAGGTCAAGTAGCCAATAAAGTGGCGGTAATCCCGTTTGCAACGATCGTGAACAAGAGCGTTAAGGTGGACAGCCTTACAACGGAACAATTAAAAGGCATTTACTCGGGCAAAATCACTAACTGGAAAGAGGTTGGCGGCGACGACAAGGATATCGTAGTAATTACCCGTTCCTTCGGTTCCGGTACTCGCGTTAATTATCAGGCTAAAGCGCTTGGGGGCGGAGACATTGTCAAGAAGGAGAAGAATTACAAGGAAGTGGGCTCCAGCGGCGACATGAAGACAGCTGTGGCCACTACGCCAAACTCGATTGGTTATATCGACTTGACTTATATTAGCGGTGATGACATCAAGGCTGTGAAGCATAACGGGGTGGAAGCTACCGTTGAGAACGTAATTAACGGCAAATACAAGATTTGGTCTTACGGCTACTATATGACCAAGGGTCAGCCAACCGGCGAGACGAAAGCTTTCATCGAATACGTACAAAGCAAAAAGTTCCAGGAAGGTTCCCTGAAAAAATTGAAATTCATTCCGATCTCGGCAATGAAATAAATCAGCGATAGCTGCAATTCGACCAGTCTCTGATTTACGGGACTGGTCCTTATATATGGGAGGAACCAGGTTGAACATTTCTGCTCATCAAGCTGCCCGGGAAGCCGGGGCAGAATTACATCCGCGCCGTCGCTGGAAACCTGCGTCGAGAAATACTCGGGCCCGGGTGGTAAACTGGCTATTTAAATACTATTTCCTGTTCAGCATTTTAGCGCTTTGCCTGGTATTGGCGATGGTCATCTTCTTTATCGGGAAGACGGCGCTGCTGACCTTTCAAGAAGTAACGCCAGCCGAGTTCTTCTTCTCATTCGATTGGACGCCGGAGGAGGATCGCTTCGGAGCCGCGTTATTTATCGTCAATACATTGTCTTTAACGGTTTTGACCTTAATCATTGCCGTTCCATTATCCTTAGGGATGGCTATTCTGATCGCGGAGATGGCACCTGCATGGCTGAAGAAGTTCGTAAGCCCGCTGCTTGATTTGTTAGTCGGGATCCCGTCCATCGTCTATGGTTATCTTGGACTGACCGTGCTGCTTCCACTGCTGCGGGAGCTGAGCGGCGAAGGATTGGGGGATGGCCTGCTGGCCGCCGCATTGGTGCTCACGGTGATGATTCTCCCGACAATCAGCCGTATTAGCGAGGATGCGATCTCCGCCGTACCGGGAAAGTATCGTGATGCTTCTTATGCGCTTGGCGCCACCAGGCTTCAAACCACCTTTAGGGTGGTTCTGCCTGCAGCGGGCCGCGGCATCGTCGCCGCGATTATTCTAGGGATGACCCGGGCGATCGGGGAGACGATGGCTGTGGTCATGGTTATCGGGAATACGCCGCAGCTGGCAAAGTCGCTGTTCGCTCCAACGTCGGTGCTGACAAGCAACATCGTCATGCAGATCTCCAATGTTGATTTTGACTCCACATGGAATTATAGTTTGCACTTAATGGCGTTTCTGTTGCTGCTCATCTCGTTCGTATTGATTCTAATCATCCGTATTATCGGGCGAAAGGGAGGGGCTTAAGCGATGAGCGGATTGAAGCTGTCTCGGAAAACCTCTCGCGCCTTGCTATGGGATCGAATCGCTACAGGCTGCTTTTACGCCTTGGGAGCGGGGGTTCTGCTGCTCGTGTTCTGGCTGCTGTTCACCATTTTGAGCAAAGGACTGCCGCAAATTTCCTGGGGCTTCCTAATTAAGCTGCCGGAGGAGATCGATGCCGGCGGGGGCATCGGACCGATGCTGTTTAACTCCTTCTATATTCTGTTCCTCTCGCTGCTGATCTCAGTTCCGATTGGGGTGGGAGCAGGCATTTATATGGCGGAATATGCACCGAACAATCGATTTACCGAAATTCTTCGTATTTGCGTTGAGTCGTTATCCTCCGTTCCCTCGATCGTATTCGGCTTGCTTGGACTGGCGATTTTCGCCGAATATTTCGGAATTGGGCTTACGATCCTTGGCGGAGCTGTAAGCTTGGCGTTTCTCAACCTGCCGATGCTCGCTCGGGTGACGGAAGAGGCGGTTCGGGCCGTGCCAAATGAACTGCGGCACGCGGCTTATGGATTGGGGACGACCCAGTTCCACATGATCCGTACCGTCGTCATTCCTACAGCCATGCAGGCGATTATCACGGGGATTTGCCTTGTCGCGGGCCGAGCTTTCGGGGAATCGGCTGTTATTATTTTAACGGCGGGGCTTAGTACTTCGGGCGAGATGTGGGACTTTAACCTTTTCTCTCCCGGCGAGACATTGGCCGTTCATTTATGGTACGTTCAGTCCGAAGCAATTGTAGAGGATGCCAGACAGATTGCTGACAAAGCAGCCGCAGTGCTCGTATTTGTCGTTCTTTTAATCAATATGGTATTTCGCGTACCGCTCTGGATCAATAATCGGAAGCTGCGGAAATAGGATGGATGAAATCAAGGGGCTTACTTCAATTGCTGCAATTGAGGTAAGCTTTTTTATCACACTGAAAGAATATTTTAATCCTGCCTATCACTTAAATTTGTAGGCAAGTGTCTATTAAATGAAAAATAAATATCATATAATACAAATAAATAAATTTTTAATTTTAATTATAGAGGTTTGTTTAAAAAGTTCCCCTCTGATCAGAAAGGCTGTCTCTATAATTAATTATTTATTGATCCAGAAGAGGTGTGCGGCGAAGTTCCCCCCGGGTTGTTGTGTAAGTCTGCATAATAGCGCTTACATCTTTTCGTCAAATATTAGAATGTAAGGACGGACGGCAAAATGGCTAACGGACAAAGCAAAACCGACGTTATCTTAATCGGCGCCGGAATCATGAGTGCGACTTTAGGGTCACTGCTGAAAGAACTGGCACCGGACTGGGAAATTACAGTGTTTGAGAGGCGCAGTAGCGCTGGCGAGGAAAGCTCTAACGAATGGAATAATGCAGGAACCGGGCATTCCGCACTGTGTGAGCTTAACTACACCGTAGAAAAACCGGATGGATCCATTGATGTTAGTAAAGCGATCAAGGTTAATGAAGAGTACCAGGTTTCCAAGCAGTTTTGGTCTTATCTAGTAAACAGCAAGCTGATCCGCAATCCGCGAGACTTTATTATGCCAGTGCCTCATATGAGCTTTGTACAAGGAGCTAAGGATGCAGCCTTTTTAAAGAAGAGATTCGAAGCATTATCCAGCAATCCGCTATTCCAGGGGATGGAGTATTCGGATGATCCGGCGAAGCTGGCGGAGTGGATTCCACTGATGATGAAGGACCGGAAGATAAGTGGCCCGATCGCGGCTACAAGGATTGACTCGGGCACGGATGTCAATTTTGGCGCTTTAACACGCATATTGTTTGAGCATTTGAAGAGTAAGGGCGTTGATATGAAGTTCAACCAGCACGTCCATGATGTGAAGCGGACTAGTGATGGCAGATGGGAATTGAAGGTGCGGAATATCGAGAGCGGCACGGTTACACGCCATACGGCGAAATTTGTCTTTATCGGCGGTGGGGGAGGAAGCCTTCACTTGCTGCAGAAATCCGGCATTCCTGAAGGCAAAGGAATCGGCGGATTCCCGATAAGCGGATTGTTCATGGTGTGTAAGAATCCGGATGTCGTTGCGCAGCATTATGCCAAGGTATACGGCCAGGCTCAGGTTGGGGCTCCACCGATGTCTGTTCCGCATCTGGACTCCAGATTAATCGGGGGCAAGGAATCCTTATTATTTGGTCCGTTCGCCGGCTTTTCGCCTAAGTTCCTTAAGTTTGGTTCTATGTTCGATCTGATCACTTCGGTTAAACCGCATAACCTCATCACGATGTTGGCTTCAGGTACGAAAAACCTGTCATTGGTAACTTATCTGATCAAGGAATTGATGCAATCGAAGGAAAAACGCGTGCAAACGTTGCGGGAATTTGTACCGAATGCCAAATCCGAGGATTGGGATCTGGTGGTCGCAGGCCAGCGCGTACAGATTATCAAGGACACGAAAAATGGCAAAGGCACACTGCAATTTGGTACGGAGGTCATTAGCGCGGCTGACGGCTCCATTGCGGCACTGCTCGGTGCTTCACCAGGGGCTTCTACCGCGGTTCCCGTCATGCTCGAAGTGATCAATAAGTGCTTCCCGCAGCATATCAAAGAGTGGGAGCCAAAGATCAAAGAGATGATTCCTTCCTACGGCGTTCGGCTCTTAAGCAAGCCGGAACTGATCCAATCGATCCATACTTCTACAGCGCGGACGCTGGGTTTGACTAATGAAGCGCAGGTTGTTCGATAAATAGCTAGGCGGCCTTCTCCTGAATTTCTAGGGATGAAGGCCGTTTTGTTAGGTTTGAAATGAACCCTGGTATTTATCTACGGGAAAATGCAAATAAATCTGTGATTGGAGAGGTGGATCGCTGTGGAGAAGAGCTATAAAAAGATCGATGCAGTAATAGAGAAGATGCAAGAGGTGCTGGAAGTGATCCGTGAACAAGATGCGGAATTTTACGCCAAGTATCCGATGAGTCTGATTACAGAAGCGGAAGAGCAAGATGTACATACCGTTGCTGAAAAATGGCGGTTGCCTGATGAATACCTGTATTTCTTGCAGCATTATGTCCCTGAATCGCTGGGCTGGAGCACGGATGATTATATCAATCTCGATATTTACGGTGCCAGAGATATCGTGCAGGGTCAGTTGGGGTACAACTATAATCCCGTAACAAATGAAGTTATCCCGGAATGGCCAGCCAGCTATCTGGTTATTGCTTCGGATGAAGGCGACCCTTATTGCCTTGACCTATCCAGAGGGGATACTGTTATATTTACTGCGGAACACGGGACAGGCTCTTGGGACTTCGACGTTGCTTATGACAACCTGGAGCAGTTCCTGCATAGCGTCCTGCTGCCGCGCAGTTCTGAGGATGGGGAGCCCGGTCAGACTGAAGATTACGACTATTATAAAGTATTCATTACAGGTGAAGGCAACGATAAGATAAAGACACTGTTATTCATTAAAAAGACCTTTTCCTGTGATTATGCACAAGCGAAAGCCTATTTGAGCGCCTTGCCTGTACAGGTGTTTAAAGGTATTGAATCATACGCCAGAAAAATAGAGACTGATCTGCAAAGTATCGGTGCGGATTATGAGCTGCGCCAAATTGGTTTTGGGGAATTTATTGCCGCGGATTAGATTCCCCCGCTAAAACCTGCTACTCACCCTCCATGTGCTTAGCAGGATGGAATCAAGATACCCACTCCGTACCCTATCCTCTGTTTTTGCTGCCATTAAAGAAACAATCCGCAGGCTCGCATTATTTCCATTCCAAAGAAAGACAGGGATATGCCACACCTAAGATCGATAATTTTTAAAGTAAAAACCGTATGTATTTCAACTTTTTGTGGATGAAATTGTAATTTACAATTGTAAATGTAAGCGATTTAATAATTTGGAGGTGGTTGGGACCCTGCGGCGAAGGTTCAAGCTAGCTAGGCCGGATGGAATCAAAGATCATGATGGAGGAGGTAATGGGTTATGCAGAAATCGAAATGGATTTCTTTGTTCGTTGCGATCATGATACTGAGTGGGCTGCTCTTGTCTGCCCTTGCTGAAAAAGCCGATGCGAGCCTTGCTTCAGGCAGCAAGTTTTTGGGCAATGTGATCGGAAGCAGCGCTCCCTCGAATTTCACCACTTACTGGAATCAGGTCACGCCGGAGAATGCGACGAAATGGGGTTCCGTCGAGTCCACACGCAATACTATGAACTGGTCTAATGCGGACTTGATCTATAATTATGCGCAGACCAACAAAATTCCTTTCAAGTTCCATACGCTTGTCTGGGGCAGCCAGGAGCCAGGCTGGATCGGCAGCCTATCCGCGGCCGATCAAAAGGCGGAAGTAACGGAATGGATCAAGCTCGCCGGACAGCGCTACCCGACGGCGGAATATGTTGATGTTGTTAACGAGCCGCTTCATGCCAAGCCTAGTTATCGCAACGCCATTGGCGGCGATGGCACCACGGGTTGGGATTGGGTCATTTGGTCGTTCCAGCAAGCAAGAGAGGCATTCCCCAATTCGAAGTTATTGATTAACGATTATGGCATCATCAGTGATCCGAACGCCGCATCGCAATATCTGACCATTATTAATCTTCTGAAGGACAGGGGATTAGTTGACGGTATCGGAATTCAATGTCATTATTTCAACATGGATAATGTATCGGTTAGTACGATGAACAGTGTCCTCAACTCACTATCCGCTACGGGCTTGCCAATCTACGTATCAGAATTGGACATGACTGGCGATGACGCTACGCAGCTGTCCCGCTATCAGACGAAGTTCCCGGTACTTTGGGAGAACCCGAACGTGAAGGGGATTACCTTGTGGGGTTACATTCAGGGGCAAACCTGGGCGTCCGATACGCATTTGGTGACCTCGGCTGGCGCTGAGCGTCCGGCCATGCAATGGCTGAAGCAATATTTGGGCGGCGGAAGCACGCCGATTGTACCTGCTGCGCCAACCGGTTTGACGGCAACAGCGGGCAATGCCCAAGTTGCCCTGAGCTGGGCGGCCTCAAGCGGGGCAACGAGCTATACGGTGAAGCAGGCAACGGCCAGCGGAGGCCCGTATACGGATGTGGCAACCAATCTTACGGCGACGAGTTATACGAAGACGGGGTTAACGAACGGAACAACGTATTACTACGTCGTCACGGCCACGAATGCCGCCGGGACGAGCGGCAACTCCTTGCAAGTGAGTGCTGCACCTAGCAGTGGTGGAGGCAGTGGCGGGGGCAATCTTGTGGTCCAATACAAGGCGCAGAATACGAATGCTTCCTCCAATACGCTGGCTCCGAACTTCGTGATCAAGAATAACGGCACTTCAGCCGTCAATCTCAGTAATTTGAAAATCCGGTATTACTTTACGAAGGATGGCAATCAGGCGCTGAATTCGTATATCGACTGGGCAGCGGTTGGCAACTCCAATGTCAGCGCGGCCTTTGAAAGTACAACGGGGACCAATGCGGATACGTACTTGGAGATTTCCTTTGGTTCCGGGGCGGGCTCGATAGCGCCAGGCGCAACATCGGGTGATATTCAGACGCGAATTGCCAAAGCCGACTGGTCCAACTTCAATCAATCCAATGATTACTCGTATGACCCTACAAAGACGTCCTATACCGACTGGAATAAAGTAACCATCTATCAGTCTGGAACACTTATCTGGGGAATTGAGCCATAATATGATCAAGACCGGAATGGGGCAACCCATTCCGGTCTTTTATTCTTGCTGGAACAAGGATAAACCATTAAGCAATCGCCTACTGATTCTAGGTTATCTTGGTAAAGTCTACGAATAATGCTGCCAGTTGTTCTGCTGCTTGATCCTCGTCCGGCATGGTGACTTTGATTGCCTGCATCGTTAATTCCTCCTCTGAACGATGAAGCTCAAAAATTGGTTAATTGCTCAATCATTCCATCCAGCCTTTCCTCGGTGAACAGTCGAAGGCTCATTAACTTTGTTATAAGCGCTCATGACTGTACAAGGCTGGGACTAACGCACCCCTCCCTCGAAGCTAGCATGGGGAATGGTATAATTGGGGACAAATAGGGCCCTGCTCTAAGTCATTAATTACATAATTATTGATTTATTCCAAAAAAATCGCCTATAATAGATATTGCCTATATATAAATTAGAATGGTAGGTGACAGCGTTGTTTGAAGTTGGAATTGATGAGCCGGACAAGCTTGTCCAGGTTGCTCATGCATTATCTACGAGAGCTAGGGTTGATATATTGCGTTTACTCTCTTCCAAGAGTATGAATGTCATTGCGATTGCTGAGGAATTGTCTTTACCGGTCTCTACGGTAGCCAATAATGTCCGGATTCTCGAAGCGGCGGAGTTGATTCATTCGGAATTGCTTCCCGCAGTGCGCGGAGCCATGAAGGTATGTACGCGTACTTATGATGATGTTCATATTATGCTGAATACAGTCGTCCGCGGGCCGGATGATGGGCAGCAGGTGTATGAGATTGAGATGCCGATTGGCCAGTATAGCGACTGTGAGGTGTACCCTACCTGCGGTATGGCGAATGCTGAGGCGATGATCATTAAGGAGGACGAACCGGCCAGCTTTTATCATCCGAATCATGTGGGCGCCGGCATTATCTGGTTCCGCAAAGGTTATGTGGAGTATTTGATGCCGCTTGAAATTCCGCAAAATGCACGAATTGAAGCGATTGAATTCTCTATGGAGCTATGTTCGGAAGCGCCAAACTTTGATAATGACTGGCCATCAAACATCTCGGTATGGGTCAACGATGTAGAGATCGGAATGTGGACCAGCCCCGGGGATTTTGGGGATCGAAGAGGCAGGCTTAGTCCGGCTTGGTGGAGCAAGCAGACGACGACGCAATACGGTTTGCTGAAGACATGGCGGGTTGACGCCGAGCGTACGACGCTGGATATGAAGAAGGTGTCGGATGTCATACTGTCGGACTTGCGGCTGGAGCAGAAGCCTAGCGTGAAGCTGCGTATTGGCGTAAAGGCGGATGCGGTACATAAGGGCGGAGTCAATTTATTCGGTCGGCATTTTGGCGATTACGAGCAGGATATCATTATGAAAGTGCATTACACATGCTACTGAAATAAAGAGGATTTATAGAAACAAGCATTAGTTACCAAATTATTGTAGCTAATGCTTTTTTATATCGATTAATTACAATAAAATTAAATGAAAGCGTTGACAATGAAATAAACCGGCCCTATAATCAAATAAAAATACATGATATTTGTATCAAAACAAATATTTTGTATCTTTTATCGACAAATTTCTATTTAAAAGGGGAGGAAGACTATGAAGAAATCGTTAGTGACGTTGGTATTACTGGTATTTATGAGCACTCTGATTCTCAGCGCCTGTGGCGAAAGCAAGCAGGATGGGGGCTCGTCTTCAAGTGGCAAGAAGGTTACATTGTCTTTTTGGACGTTGTTCTCTGGCGGTGACGGCGACAATATGCAGGCGATGATCGATTTGTTCAATAAAGAGCACCCGGATATACAGATCAAAAATACGAAGCTGGAATGGGGCGAATACTACACCAAGCTCATCACAGCGGTGGGCAATGGCAACGGCCCTGATATCGGCATTTCCCATACTTCCAGACTCCCCGATCTGATCGACCAAGGCGTTGTAAGCGGGCTTGATGATATCGCTGCTTCAGCCGGTGTAGATTGGAACTCTTTCAACCAGAACCTTCTCTCCGCAACCGAAGTAGATGGCGTTCATTATGCTGTACCCATCGATACTCACCCCTTCATCATGTACTACAACAAGAAACTGTTAACGGAAGCCGGACTGCTTGGTTCGGATGGCAAGCCCACGATAGAGCCCGGGGCCGACGGTTTTGCAGCCTTCCTTCAGACATTAAAAGAGAAACTACCTAACAATATTACTCCTTTTGCGCTTTCTCCTAACAATGATGATCCATTCCGGCTATGGTGGGCTTTATATGCTCAGCTTGGCGGCAACGATGTCATCTCTGACGATCTAAGCAAAGCCCAGGTAGATGAGGCCAAGGCCGTTCAGGCCGCTAAATACATCCAGGATCTCTATCTTCAAAAATATATTAAAGAGAATGACCCTGACTTCTACAAGAACTTCCAGAGCGGAACGGCAGCTATTATGATGACTGGCGTATGGGCTACCGGCACCTGGGAGGGGACGGAAGGACTGGAGTTCGGAGCGATGCCAATTCCGCAGCTATTCGATCAACCGGCAACCTGGGGGGATTCCCACACGATCATTTTACCGGTTCCGAAGAAGGAGGATCCGGCGAAGCGAGAGGCGGCAATTACCTTTGCCAACTGGATCGCGGATAATGGCCAGATTTGGGCCAAGGCAGGGCATATTCCATCCAAGCCTTCGGTTCTCGACAAGCCCGAATATAAGGAAATGCCTTACCGCAGCGATTATGCGGCTGTAGCCGATACCGTCAAATTCAATAAGCCATCCACGAAAAACTGGCAGATTCGCGATATGGCCATGTTCAAATATTTGAATGAAATTTGGGCTAACAAAATGTCGGCAGAGGATGCCATCGCTCAGATGCAGACCGAGATTCAGAAAGTACTTGATAAATAGAGCAGAGGGGTAAACGCAATGAAAATGAGCAAAATGAAGGCGGACCTACAGGCACTTCTATTCTTGCTCCCCTTCCTCATCGTTTACTTTCTGTTTACGATCTGGCCGATGATCAAGGGCGTAGGAATGAGCTTCTACAAATGGACGCTGATCAGGAAGATGGAGTATCTCGGTTTCGGCAACTACGAGAAGCTATGGCATGATCAGGACTTTTGGGCTTCCGTATGGCACGCCTTCCAATTCGTGATATTTACGACTCCCGCGATGGTTGTACTGGCAATTGTTCTGGCTTTGATTGCCAATCGCAACTCCAGGCTGCAGCGGCTGTATCGAAGCGCCTTTTTCCTGCCAAGCGTGTTGTCCGTAGCTGTTGCTTCTTACCTGGGACTATTTATTTTTCAGCCCTATACCGGATTTCTGAACTCCGTCCTCCATTTGCTGCACATCCTGCCTGAAGGGAAGGAGATCTTCTGGCTAACCGAGTTGAATTTGTCCTGGGTGGCGATCTCGGTGCTGACGCTTTGGTGGACGGTTGGGTTCAACTTCATCTTGTATCTGTCTGCGCTGCAGGATGTTTCAGACGATATTTACGAGGCTGCCCGGCTTGACGGAGCGAATGACAATCAGGTGCTCTGGCGGATTACCTTGCCGCTGCTTGGACCGATTACACGCACGATTATCATGCTGCAGATTATCGCTTCCTTTAAAGTGTTTATGCAGATTTACATCATGACGGGCGGCGGACCGCTGGATAAGACCCGGCCGGTCATTCAATACATTTGGCAGACAGGGTTCCGGCATAATGACCTGGGTTACGCAGCGGCGATGTCGTATGTATTGTTCTTCATTCTGCTAGCAATGTCGGCGTTACAGTACTGGATGAACAATCGGAAGGAGGCGAACTAATCTATGAAATGGCTATATCGCATCATCTCGCTTGCCTTCGCCGCTTTTTTCCTGATTCCGCTGGTATGGATGCTCGTGGTCTCGATCAAAAAGGAAGGCATGAAGATCACCTCGGTAGTCGATTGGTTCACCCCGCCTTATTCCTTTGCGGTATACAACGAGGTCATTACGGAAACGAAGCTGCTGCTCTGGTCCTGGAATAGTCTGTTCGTGGCGGCACTGGTCACCCTATTTACGGTTATCATTGCCGCCATGGCCGGCTTTGTATTATCGAAGATTCCTTTTCGCTATAAGACGTTTATCTTCTTGTTTGTATTATCCGGGCTGCTTATTCCCGGTGAAGCGATCCTAATTCCGCTCTATCAATTGGCGAAGGAAATGGGCATCCTGAACTCCTATTTTGGACTTATTCTTCCGGCGTTGGCCTCCCCGATTGCGATTATTGTATTAAAAAGCTTTTTCGATGGGGTGCCCAATGATTTGTTGGAGAGCGTGCAAATGGACGGAGGCGGCACATTGACGATTTTCCGTCGCATTATGCTGCCGCTGACCCGGCCGGCGCTGGCTTCCATGGCGATTCTAACCTTCATCGGTTCATGGAATAACTTCCTCTGGCCATTCTTATCGGTAACGGATGACAGCCTGTTCACCCTGCCGATGGGAATACCAACTCTGATGGATCAGTTCACGGAGGACTATGTTAAGCCGATGGTCATCAATACAGTCGCTTCGCTGCCGATCGTCGTCGTATTCCTGATCTTTGAAAGGCAGATTATTAAGGGTATCAGTTTGTCGGGGATTAAAGGATGAGTGGACAGCGCGAGAATGCCATCGATATTTTCAAAGGATTCCTGGTGCTTGGCATGGTTTACTGCCATAGTCTGCAGTTTTTCAGTGATCCGCTGGTATATCCGAACGGCCAATACTGGATCGAGGCCATTAATTTGTGGACGTTCTCAGGCCTTGTATTCAGCTTCGGTTATGTATCCCAGCTCGCCTATTACAGTAAACCGTATAAGCTGGCCGCACCGCATATGGCATTGGCTGCGCTGAAGACCTTAATCGCTTTTTATATTTCCGGGTTGGCCTACCGCTTGTTTGTTGACGGGCGAGAGATAAGCTTGGGCACGGTCAAACCGATATTGCTGCTGCAGGATATTCCGGGCTGGTCGGAATTTCTCATATCCTTCAGCTATTTAACCCTTGCGGGAATGCTGTTGTTTGTCCCTCTCCGTTGGTTGGCCGAGCGAAGATGGACGGGGCTGGCTGTCGCTGCTCTGCTGCTGGCTACAACGTGGCTGCCCTATGGGACCATTCATATGCCGCAGTTAGCACCGCTGCTGGGAACGAGGGATTTTGCCTCCTTTCCAATATTGCAATATTTCCCGTATTATTTGGTCGGAATGCTGTTTGCCAAGTATCGCGTCGTCTGGAATTGGAAGGTGTTGATCGCTGCCGGCATAGCTACAGCCCTATTCGTATGGAAATGGCTGTCTGCAGATGCTCTGCCGGAGCGGTTCCCTCCCTCGTTGTGGTGGATCATCGGACCGGCGCTGCTGTTATATGGTTATTACTTGGCGGCCAGGTGGATGGAACGATATGAAGTATGGTTTTTGCCCTTCGCAGCGATGGGGCGTAATGTACTATGGTTTTTAATTATGAGCAATATCCTGATTTTTGCACTAAGCAGCACCCATGATGCGATCATGCTAGGTTTATTTGCAAATCTGTTCATGACGATTGCACTGCTGCTGGTATCCGGATTTGCAATCTGGATTATTGCGAAGAAGAGATCAACAGCTATAAACATTCAATAAGATTAAGAATTTAAAAAGGCCGTTTTTCAGCACCGAGAAGGCTGGATGAGGCTAGAGCATGAGTTGCGGCCGCTCATCCTTGAATGACTTCGTTAGAGGTTTTCTTCGTAAAGGCTGACTTTTTGAATTCCATCTAAAAAACATAAGGATAGGTGAACATAATGGCATTGAAAGATCACTATCGCAAGGAATATCCGCGTCCTCAATTCGTACGTAAGGATTGGCAGGATCTGAACGGAGCATGGGATTTCGCATTTGACGATGCAAATGAGGGAGAGGTGCAAGGCTGGCAACAGCGGTTCACGCCTACGCACACGATTCAGGTACCCTTTGTGTACGAGACGAAAGCCAGTGGAATCGCAGAGGAGTCTTTTCACCCCTACGTATGGTATCAAAGGAAGATTGAAGCGGACGAGAAGCAATTGTCCCGGCGGGTAGAGCTGCGCTTTCAAGCGGTTGATTATGTCGCCAAAGTGTGGGTTAACGGTCAGTTTGCAGGCAGACATGAAGGGGGGTATTCTGCATTTTCCTTCGATATTACTCCGTATTTACATGCAGGTGATGACAATCTGCTCGTGGTCAAGGCGGAGGATAGCGATAGCTGTACACAGCCGCGCGGGAAGCAGCGTTGGAGGAAGGATAACTTTGGCTGCTGGTATGTACAGACGACAGGCATTTGGCAGTCGGTATGGCTGGAATATTTAAGCCCTACTTATGTGAATCATGTCAAAATAACACCTAACTATGATGATCATTCCGTGAGTTTCGAATATAAACTCGACGGCGCTGCCTTTGGGCATGAGCTGTCCGCACGTCAGCTGCAGCTGACGACGATTGTTACGATGGACGATGAGGTAATTAAGCAAGGGACGCTGGCTGTGGATCGCGAGAGTCTGGCCGCTACGGTAAATCTTCAGAGCGATAAGCTGGAGTGGCAGATTGAACGCTGGAGTCCGGAAAACCCGAAGCTGTATGAGGTAGAATTTGTGCTTCAGGAAGACGGAGAGATCTTGGATCGTGTACATTCTTATTTTGGACTGCGTAAAGTATCGATCGAGGACGGCAAGGTGCTGCTCAATAATCATCCGATCTATCAACGCCTGATTCTGGATCAGGGCTATTGGCAGGACAGTCATCTGACACCGCCATCGGAGGCGGCACTGCTGGATGACATTGATAAAATTATGGCGATGGGTTATAACGGCGTGCGCAAGCACCAGAAGATCGAGGATGACCGGTTCCTGTATTGGTGCGATGTGAAAGGCCTGCTAGTCTGGTCGGAGGCTGCTGCCACTTATGAATTTAATGATGAAGCGGTGGATCGCTTCACGCGCGAATGGCTTGATATTGTGCAGCAGCACTATAATCACCCTTGTATCGTAACCTGGGTTCCGTTTAATGAATCGTGGGGAATTGCCAACGTATTTACGGATAGCAAGCAGCAGAAGTTTACTGAAGCGATCTACTATTTAACGAAGTCGATGGATCCGCACCGGCCGGTTGTAGTAAATGACGGATGGGAGCATACGATTTCCGATATTATTACCCTGCATGATTATGAAGAATCGGGCGATGCTCTAAGCCGCCGCTATGCGGATAAGGAGGCCGTCGTTAACAATAAAATCGCTTTCTCCAATTGGAAGTATGCAATGGCGCAGGGTTATAAGTACCGAGGCCAACCGATTCTGATCAGCGAATTCGGCGGGATTGCTTTTCAGAGCGAGGAAGGATGGGGCTACGGTAATCAAGTGGACTCCGATGATGCATTTATTCAGCGCTTCCGTTCAATTACAGAAGCTATCAAGGATCTCGATTATGTATGCGGCTACTGCTATACGCAAGTGTCAGACGTTCAGCAGGAAGTGAACGGACTGTTGACCGAGGACCGCAAGCCAAAGATCGATATGGCTGTCATTAGAGAAATTAACCTGATCAGACGTAAAAGTGCTTGTGAGAGCTGATTAGGGTTGGAGTAGCTCTGCACCAAGGTTAGAAGGGGCTGTCTCGAAAGTCGATTTTCAGACTTGGAGGCGCCCTTTTTGCATACTCCAAAATATGGAGATCATCCCCAGGTTTCGGCCTGGATTCATCGGACGCGGCATGAATTACTCTATGTTTGATCCCCTAGTAGCATACTTTGTTCCAGCAGACGATTTGACGTACAGGCCATGAATGAGGCGCCGCGAATTACACCCCGTATTTAAGAATAATATGAAGCACCACAACATCATCGGAATGATTGGTGTAGACATGCGTTTTGTCGGCGCGAAAGCTTATGGAATCGTATTGGTTCAAGTGATAGGGCTCATCGCTAACCGTGATTGTTATTTCTCCCGACATCACGGTGACAATTTCGGTTGTATTCAAATGATGTTGTTCCGGATAGTAGGAGCTATTGGGCTGCACATAGGCCCGGCACATTTCTATCTCATCGCTTGCATTTTGGAAAATCGGTTCCACGACCCAAGCCTTATCATCCCCGGCAATCCTCAGTCCCTCCCCAGCCCGCGACAGGCTTACCCTGCTTCCGGTTGAGAACAACGCCATGAGAGGAATGGACAAGCTTTTGGAAATTTTCCATAACATCCCTAGCGTTGGATTTGTCTCTCCCCGCTCAATATTTCCGAGCGTCAGCTTGCTAACGCCTGACAGCTCTGCTAGATCACCAAGACTCATATTCCGCTCTTTTCGAAGCTGCTTTAATACAGTTCCCACCTGTAACACCACTTGTTTTGGATCATCGGCTTCCATGGCATTTAGACCTCTCTTTGCATCGCAATAATATTACTCTAAGTATATATTATAGTTTGGTTTTTATAAATCGCAGTAAAATATACTTTACTTTTTAGCTGGACAAATTTCAATTTCGTATATTATAATGTGCAAATAAATATATTTTATATATTATAGTTTATCTTCGCAATATAGATTGGAGAGAAAGCATCATGTGTAGTAAGTCAAATCAAAATAGCCGTATGCGGCATAGTCAACCGAAACCCAAGGCGGCAGCATGGGCAGTTCTGATAGGAATTCTTTTTATAGCTGCCAATATGAGGGCGCCGTTAACTTCGGTTGGCCCCTTAATAGGGCTTATTCGAGAGCATATGCATATTTCAAGCACCTTGGCCGGAATGATCACGACATTGCCTTTGCTCGCTTTTGCGATTTTCTCGCCCTTCGTACCGCGTTTAGGGCGTAAGCTAGGAATTGAACGGATCATACTGGCTTCTGTCCTTTTTCTGACGATCGGCATTGTGCTTCGTTCCTTGTCGGGAATAACGACTCTTTACCTTGGCACCGCTATTCTGGGCTTGTCTATTGCCGTCTGCAACGTATTGCTGCCCAGCCTGATTAAGCGGGAGTTCCCTGAACGCATAGGGCTGATGACGGGGATGTATTCCATTTCTATGAACTTGTTCGGTGCTGCTGCCTCCGGGATTAGCGTTCCGCTGGCCATCGGCATGGGATTAGGCTGGCAGGGGGCGCTAGGGGTTTGGGGTGTTTTAAGCTTCGTCTCTATTTTATGCTGGCTGCCTCACCTGAAACGCCACACCGGAGGCGTGGCCGTTGTACAAGGTCAGGTATCGGGTCGACAAGTGAATTTATGGCGATCTCCGCTGGCATGGCAAGTAACAATGTTCATGGGATTGCAATCGATGGTATTCTATGTCATTATCGCCTGGCTGCCTGAGATATTACAGGAGCAGGGGATATCCGCAGATCGATCTGGCCTGCTGCTTTCCGTGATGCAGCTTGCGCTGCTTCCATTTACATTCATAGTTCCGGTCATGGCCGGACGCATGCGCAATCAGCGATTGTTAGTTACGTTTACGTTCGGACTGCTATTGTTCGGAACACTTGGCCTGCTGTATGGCAGTTCCGCCTTGATTATTGTATGGATGATTATCATTGGAATCGGGGGCGGCTTTGCTTTTGGACTAGCCATGATGTTCTTCGGCTTGCGAACGGAAAATGCCCATCAAGCAGCAGAACTGTCCGGGATGGCTCAATCTGTCGGATATTTGCTTGCTGCCATTGGTCCGACAATGTTTGGTTATTTGCATGATATGACAGGAGGCTGGACGCTTCCTTTATGGATACTGGTTGGCGCTTCCGTTCTGCTCTTTATTTTTGGCCTTGGTGCCGGTAGAGATCGTTATGTAAACAGCGGTAAACAGACGAATTTAGAAATGGACTAATAACCAAACATAATACTTTATTTCTTATAGAGATCTCTTTTAATAGAGATGGGAGTTACCTTAGCACATAGCCCCTACCGCTTAGTCGAAAGCAGTAGGGGCTATGTGCATTAGCATGAAGAGCTAGGGTGTATCCTGCGGACAGTTATCTCTCCTCCTCTGAAAACGGTATAATATATCCCATGGAGCGAACATTAAGTTTATAGTTAGAGATGACTGAACTCGCAGATGAGCTGTAAATATAACATTTAGTAGGTAAAGGAGAGACCATGACGAAACATAAGCAAACAGGATGGAACTTCGATAACAGCTATGTCGGCTTGCCGGCATCATTCTATACCCGGATTGATCCGTCTCAAGTACGATCGCCAAAGTTAATTGTCCTCAATTATCCGTTAGCGTCATCTCTCGGGCTAGACGCCGCGGCGATACAGAGCGATGAAGGGGTAGCGGCACTGGCCGGGAACCGGATTCCTGAGGGAGCCCTGCCTATTGCTCAAGCCTATGCAGGGCACCAATTCGGATACTTCGCAATGCTGGGCGATGGCCGGGCCATACTGTTGGGTGAACAGATCTCACCGCAAGGGGAGAGGTTGGATATTCAGCTCAAGGGCTCGGGCAGAACGCCCTATTCCCGCGGCGGAGACGGCCGGGCTGCGCTTGGTCCGATGCTGCGGGAATATATCATTAGCGAAGCTATGCATGCGCTAGGTATCCCGACTACCCGTAGTCTGGCCGTAGTAGCAACGGGGCAGCCAGTCACTCGCGAGAAGGAGTATCCTGGTGCTATTCTCACACGTGTCGCCGCTAGTCATATTCGCGTCGGAACATTTCAATATGCGGCCCATTACGGTACAGTTCAGGATTTGAGAGCGCTCGCCGACTATACAATGGAACGCCATTATCCCAACATCACGGCGAATGCGCCGGAGGGGCAGGCACGCTATCTTATGCTGCTTGAGGAGGTCATGAAACGGCAAGCTGCGCTGATTGCCAAATGGCAGCTCGTTGGCTTCATCCACGGCGTGATGAATACCGATAATATGACGATCAGCGGAGAGACGATCGATTATGGCCCGTGTGCATTTATGGACACCTATGACCCTGAAACCGTATTTAGTTCCATAGATTCGATGGGCCGCTATGCATATGGCAATCAGCCATATATCGGCGGATGGAATCTGGCGAGATTTGCCGAGACGCTGCTGCCGCTTCTTCATGATGATCAGGAGCTGGCGATTGAATTGGCACAGGATAGAATGTCGCTCTACATGGACTTTTATCATGAAGATTGGCTGCAGGGAATGAGATCGAAGCTGGGGTTAGCGGACAAGGAAGAGGATGACGAACTATTGGTTAACCGGCTGCTTGAACTCATGAAGGAATACGGGGAGGATTATACGAATACCTTTCGGGCGTTAACTTTGAATGAACTTGAGTGTGCGGAAATGTTCAGATCACCTGGATTTACGGAATGGCACCGTCTCTGGAAGGAGAGACTGGGGCGGCAGCGGGATGCGGAAAAAACCTCAACCCAGCTCATGAAGGGCAGCAACCCTGCGATAATTCCTCGTAATTACCGGGTTGAAGCGGCCCTGGAGGCTGCGGAGCAAGGGGATTTGAGCGTTATGGAGCGGCTGCTGGCTGTTCTGTCCAACCCTTATGCCTATGCGGAAGAGCAGGTGGAATACAGCGTTTTGCCTGAGACTACCCAGCCCTACCGCACTTACTGCGGCACTTAATTCAAACTGACATAGCCGCTGCAGAATGGTGAAGCTTGATACGATCATGATCGCCATTTTTGCAGCGGTTTATTATTTAAGATTGCATGTTAAAAACTTTTATCAGGGAGCTTGCCGAATGACCTCTATAAAATGCAACGCCGCAGCCGATAAGGGCTCATGCTTGCGTGTACATATTGCAATTATATTCTTCAGTTGGATTCCCTCGACATACACCCGTGACAATTCTCCCCGTTCCACATCATCCCTCACAACCAGGGAGGATACGAAATTCGCGCCATATCCGGCGATAACCGCTGTGATGGCCTCATGCAATCCGTTGAACTGCAAAGAGATCGTAGGCGCGGGAACGTTATATGTTCGGCACAGAGACAGCAATCTCTCTCGGGTGGAGCTTCCTTCCTCACGCATGACAAAGGGTTCCTTGATGATGTCGGACAGCGTTACCTGCTGATTGGCATAGCGGTGATTTGGTGCGACGACAAACCATAGCTCATCCTGGAACAGTTCCTCCTTCTGGATTGTCTCCGGGTATTCCTCGTCTATTCCGCCATAAATCGCGATATCCGCCTCAACATTCAGCAATTGCTTCAGGGCATCGCTGGAATTGGTTGTCGTAATCATGATCTCTACTTGTTCATACTGCTGCTTGAACCTGGCGAGCCAGGCGGGGATCAGGAAGTGAGCGGGCAAATAGGTTGCGGCAATCCGGATGCTTCCCTTCGTACCGTTACGATAATGCTCCGCGAATTGTTCTATTTGCTGCTCAACAGCAAAGAGCCTTCCGGCAAGCTGCGCAAGCTCCTCACCGCCATCGGTTAGAGAGATTCCTCTTCCCTGGGGCTTCAGCAAGGCAATCCCCAGTTCCTTTTCAAACTTCTTGATTTGCGATGTGATAGAGGGCTGACTTATATTTAACAATTTCGAAGCCCGGGTTACGCTTCCGGTGGATGCGACCGTATGAAATAAACGCAGTGCATGAAGATTCATTCGGAACCTCTTTTCTAACTCATATACTTAATATATAAGTTATTGATAAACATATATTATATTTATGATTATAGTTTGCGTACAATGAGGTGGGAAGTTAAATCTTTGAAATGGAGAGTGATGAACATGCATCAAGCGAAAATATGGGAGGAAGTTGACCAATATATTGCGGAGCATTTAATTCCACATGACCCTATTCTGGAGAGAACACTGGCCGCGAATCGACTGGCTCAGCTGCCTTTGTATGACGTTACTCCAGCTCAAGGCAAATTATTAAATCTATTCGTACAAATGATAGGCGCGAAGCGAATTTTGGAGATTGGTACACTCGGGGCATACAGTACGATCTGGATGGCCAGGGCACTGCCATCTGACGGTAAGATCGTGACGCTGGAGCTCGATCCCTTCCATGCTCAAGTGGCGGAAGCCAATCTGTCTGTTGCTCAGATAAGCCATATGGTTGAATTGAGGGTGGGGGAGGCCCTGCATCAGTTGGCCCGGATGGCCGATGAGGGTGTAGAAACCTTTGATTTCATATTTATTGATGCGGATAAACCGAATAATCCCAAATATTTGCAGTGGGCGCTTCATTTTTCCCATCCGGGAACCGTCATTATGGGAGACAATGTCATCCGCGATGGCGAGATTATCAATGAACAGAGTGAAGACGAACGTGTCCGGGGCGTCAGACAGTTCTACGACCTGTTGGCGGAAGAGCCGCGGATTACGGCCACAGCGATTCAAACGGTAGGCAGTAAGGGCTATGACGGTTTTATGATGGGCATCGTGCGGTAATCAGCTCTACTTTCGCAGAGCGAAAGCCGGTTTAAAGTGCACCGGATGCTGTAGCTTGAATACGCGTGGGGGACGGCTGGCGGCCAGCCTGACGCCGTGTTGTGCGGCTCTTGGCCAGGCAGCCGGAACAGCAGGGGAGTGGGTAAGTTAAAGCGTCGTCAGGGCGGGATACAGCGTGTAGGGGCTGCAGCGGGTTCTCTGCTTGCGTCAGGAGCGGAATTAGGTTGCTGAGAGCCTTGAGCCCCTGCTGCCCTGAATGATAACGAAACTAGGTATCGTTATTTGCGTCAAAATGGGTAATTATAAAATTTAACGAAACTGGGTATCGTTATTGGAGCGAAAAAGGGGCTAAATGGCAGGTTTTTCAGCAAATAACGATATGGTGTTTCGTTAGATTTGAGTGGGTGCTGATTTCGTGGAAATAGCGATATGGAGTTTCGTTAGAGCTCCGAAAGACTTGCCGCCTCCTCGTTTGTCACAAATTTATTCCTTTTTCATGGTATTTGGCTACCTAACGTCAGTAAGGATTTCGTTTTGTCCGGCCTGGAATGGTATACTTTGTATAATTAGAGTTATTGCCCTGGGAGGTAAAAATGATGAGAGATGATCTTATAGCAAAGCTGGACGAGCTGCATGAAGCAGATGAATTCGAAGAAATTGTAAATACCATTATGGAAATCCCTGCAGAAGAACGAGATTATGAGCTGACCAGTCATTTAGGACGTGCCATGAATAACCTGGAGCGGTATGAGGAGGCTGTCGAACAGTTTCTGACCATCGCTGAAGAAGGTCAGGATGACCCTTTGTGGCATTATCGCATAGGATTAGCCTATTATTATCTCGGACAGTATGAGAATGCCCGCAGGGAGTTTGAGGTGGCTGACAGATTAGATCCGGGGGATGAAGATACCTTGGAATTCCTGGAGTGGATCGCGGATAAGACGGCTGAACCATCTGCATCGGAGACCCGCGAAGAGTTGGAGGCTGAATCGGAGAGCCATACGGAGGCAAGTCTGACCGAAAGTTCATCCGCTTCACAGCATGCCGATATGAACGACTTTTGGGAGGATAGCGACCAGGCGAATGAATATATCTCCAAGCCGGTCACGGATGAGCAGATTAGCTCTGTGGAAGAGCAACTGGTCTTCAAGCTGCCCGCTTCCTATATCCAACTGATGAAATTACATAATGGGGGGATTCCCCGCAATACGCGCTATCCTATAGGAAGTACGGTGCATGGGCAAAATCATATCGTGATTTCCGGGTTCTTTGGGATTGGCCGGGATAAGAAGAAGTCATTATGCGGCGAACTTGGCAGCAGATATATGATTGAAAATGGGGGATACCCTGAGATCGGCGTCGTGATCTGCGATTGTCCGGCCGCTGGAGACGCTGTAATGCTGGATTACCGTCCGTCCGGAAATGACGGCGAGCCGGAGGTTATCTATGTGGACCGTGGGAGCAATAACAAGATCATCAAGCTGGCCGATAACTTTGAAGCCTTTATTCAAGGTTTGAGGAAAGCGGAGAATGCGGAAGGATAACTATAGTTGTCATCCGTTTTATTTGCGATTTCCCGAGCAGCGATTTTTACATGAAAGGGAACCGAAAAAGCACAGAGCATGCCGGCTTTCAGCTAGCCTCTGTGCTATTTATATATAAGCCTTTTGTTGACGGATCTAGCGATTTCGATGATTGGGAATTATAAAGGATACCGTCGTTCCTTCACCGGGTTGGCTCTTAATAGATAATCCCTGGCCGTACAATTGGATCAATCGCCGATGGGTGTTGGCTACCCCAATACCGCGCTTGCCCTGCAAGTTTGGGTGAAGTAATTGGTCAATTTTATCCTGATCCATCCCCTTGCCGTTATCGTTCACCTCGATCAGCGTCCCCATCTCTTGCTGCGCCATGCGGATTCGTACAGTGCCGCCTTGTAAACGGCTTAGCAGGCCGTGTCTGACAGCATTCTCAACCAGCGGCTGTATGGACAGTGGAGGAAGCCGCAGTTGAATGTCCGGCTCGACCTCCCACACAATAGACAGCCTGTCCCCAAATCGTTCCTTCTCAATATATAAGTAGGCTTCAACCAGCTGCAGTTCATGGGATAACGGGACGAGCTCGCCGGTATTAAGGAAGTCGAAGCTGATTCGCAGAAAAGAAGCGAACGCATCTCCCAGTCTTAGCATCTTCTCAGTATCCACCTCACTTAGCGCCATGATGGAATTCAGCGTATTGAACAGAAAATGCGGGTGAATCTGGGCCTGCAGGTAGGCGGCTTCCATCCGAAGGCGTTCTTTGATCGATCTCTTCAAAGTGGTCAAGGCCTCGACCCGGTATCTCAGTTCCATGGCATCCACAGGCTTGGTCATATAATCATTGGCGCCTGAAAGGAAGCCTGTATAGATATCAGCCGGCTGGCTGCGCGCGGTCAGCAATAGAACGGGAAGCTCGGATAAGGAATAATTGACTCTTATCCTCTGTGTCAGTTCATATCCGGACATTTGCGGCATCATAACGTCAGCGATGACCAGATCCCATGATTGGCTGCCAAGCTGTTCCAGAGCCTCTTGGGCAGAAAGGGCCTTCGTAATGGAGTAGGGTTCCATCGAGAGGATACCGGCAAGCACATTCAGGTTGAGCGGATCATCATCCACAGCAAGGATGTGTACGGTTTCGCCATCCAGGAGAGCAGGGCTCATTCCGATTGCCGGCAACTCGACCTCCAAAGTATCCGGAACTGCCAGTTCGGCGTAATCTTCTTTAATCCGGTTGATCGTATCCTGGTGATACGGAGAATGATGCAAGAGCGGAATATCCGACGAATCAGCCAATGGCAGGTCAAAGCTGAATACAGAACCTTTGCCAACCTCCGAATGAACGCTAAGTGTTCCCCCGTGCAGCTCAATGAGTTGTTGGCATATACTTAATCCGAGTCCAATGCCTCTCCCATCGCTTATGCCGTGTGCGCCTTGCTCGTAAGGAAGAAATATCCGGCTTTGCGTCTCTTGATCCATGCCAACCCCAGTATCGGATACATGAATATGAACACGGCTATCCTTGACCGCTGCAGATATAGAGATGCGGCCTTCCTCTGTGTATTTGATCGCGTTATGCAACAGATTATACAGAATTTGTACGAGCCTTTTCTCGTCTGCTCTAACCGCTGGCAACGATTCGGCGATGTTCATATCGAACTGAACAGGTTTGTCATCTACCAGATACCGAAGCATTTCGAACATTCCAGGAACCATCGCTTGGATTTTCAGCGGCTCCTGCTGCAAAGTGATGCGGTGTTCATGAAGACGGGCGACATCCAGCAGATCGTCCAGCATATGCGACATGCGGCGGCTGATCGTGAGGAGCAGGTTCATATTTTTAAGACTTGTCGGGTCCAGCTTCTGCTGTTCCTTGGTTAAGATCGTATGAGCGATATTCATCATTCCATGCAGCGGCGTTCTCAGTTCGTGAGAAGTGTTGGCCAGGAATTGATCCTTGAGCTTATCTTCCTTCTTCAGCTTCTTGTTGAGCTTGGCATTCTCGGCGGACTTGAAGAAGAACTCTCTAAACCAGTACGCTGCGAACCCGATAATCGCCGCAATCATGTCCAAGGGATAATAGACAAGCGAAGTATCTTTATAGGAGTTCCATAAGGTCCATAGAATATTCGATATAATACCTGCTGCCGACAGCAGCAAGAAGACGCGGCCGTTGTTATTTTCTCCTTTGAGAATCATGGTGATTACTATGTAAATGAACCAAAGGAAGGGCAAAAGGTATAATAATCCGAATACCCCTACCTCGACGGACCCGTTGACAAATATAGCAGGTGCGACCAGTATAAATGCCGTATATACACCGAGCAATAGGGTACAGATTTCGAGCCAGACCCGATTCAGCCTGATGGAAGTAAGCCCTCTGAACACAAGCAGAATAAGGAGGGGCTGCCACAGCTGGGCGAGCAGTCTCACCTTGAGTCCCCATGTATAATTAATCGGAAACCAAATCAAAAGGATATTGTCATAACCGGCTATCGTCGCCGTAGCTACTGCCGTTGTTAGCAAGCAGACCAGGGCCAGGGTTCTCTCTCTAGGATTGAACAGATAAAAGATAAATGCATACAGGCCATGGAGCATCAAGGTAATAAATGTGACCAGCTGAAATCCGATCGAATACCAGCGGGTATAATCGATTGCGGCCTGGGAACCAAAACGAATTGAATGCAGAATACCTCCATTAAAAGGATCATCAAAGTTAGCTACTTGAATCATGAGTTCAATTTCGGTCGTTCCTGTCCCTGAATAAGAAGCCGTATAGGAGGAACTATTGGGCGTATAACGCCATGCGTCTGTAGCGGGCTGGCCGATGATTACCTCGGACATACCGTTTAACTGTACGGCGGAAGAAGTCTGAACGCCCCGCAGCCAGAAAGCGACGGGCTGATCCAATGGATCCAACAGAATCCGCAGCCGATACGTTCCTGAACCAAAGGCCAGGTTTGTTCCCTCTGAAACGGCTTGCCCCCAATTCCCCGGGACCTGGACATAATCGGTGGAAGGTTTGCCGGTTCGCTGATCCTGATGAGTTAACAATTGTCCAGGGTAGAACTCCCATGATCCATTCAGTGCAAAGGTGGAGGAATTATCAAGCTCTCTGCCGCGCAGATCCAGCACGCCGTTGATAGCGGTAATACGCTCCGCCGAAGGGAAGATCACCTCGGACCAAATCCAGCGGAGGCCAAGCAGAATGCTAATGAACAAGGTAACAATGACGATATATTTAATGGCTGAGTGATTTTTTGGTATCATAACATAAAAATTCGACACAAGGAGGCTGATTCCTTGGGCCGAATTTTGTGATTAGCTATATAATTTGTCATCATCCTGATTGGAATTAAAGTACGCATACTCCTGAATCCAGGCCATCTATTTTTTCTGCGGCAAAGGCTCAAATAAAAGTACAAATGGAAGATTGCTTCCTGCGGCAGGACTGATCCAAATCTCTACGCTCTCCTCTTGATTCCCGGTCCGGTACAGTACACTGGCCGTGCTGGATATATCTTCTTTGCCGCTATGGCCGAAGGTGACTACTTCACCATTCACGACCGCAGAGCCGACAAACAATCCACCGCGCGGATTAAATAAAACAAGCGTATTCGCAGCAACATGATTTAATTTCAGCTTGTAAATCAAGCCGTAATTGCCGGAGTTCAGCGCTTCCGTACCTTTGATCCCGTCCAGACCTTGCTGAAAAGGATCCTCTCTATTGTCGGTTAAGGAGAGCTTGACCGATCGGGAGCCGATAGGATCGTTATAGGAGAAGACACGTGTCGAATCGGCAAAAGTCCCACGAACGATGGATTCATTCGGGTCCAGATAGGGCAGTTTGTCCAGGTCAGCGATCGGGTCCCGATTTGCCGAGACCAGCAAGGACGTATAACGAATCGGCGCATCACTGCTTAAATCCCCGGTGAAGGTGATAATCTCCTGAGGTTTCATTGGATTCTTATTAATGCTATTCCATATGATTCGTTTTTCTCCCGGCTGCAGGGTGATCTTCTGAGGATTATTCGCATCCAGCAAGCCTTCAAAATAACGAGTCAGTGAAACTCGGCCAGCCCATTCCGCATAGGATGTAGGACCTGCCATGGCTTCATTCTTGAGCGTGACGGTAGCTGGGGAAGTGCCTGGATTCTCGGCAATTACATACAGCTTGGCCAGCTTTCCGATTTGGTTCTTATGATGTAACAGGAAGCGGGCGTCGCCGGTGATAGTATCTTGATAGAGAATCCCTTCCGAATTAATCGATTCCGGTCCGCTGCTGCGGAACAAGGTTACCGGCTCTGTCTGGTACTGATAAGGAATGGCTTCCATCGCTTTAACGGAGTAGCCATCAATAGCAAGTTTATTTCCTACCGGTGTAAAAAGCTTGTAGAACTCATCACGGGTATATAGCGTCTCATCGGTAATTTTGATCGTTTTGCTAAATTCACCGATGGCTCCGTGCCGGTCCTTTACCTCCAGGTTTATGGTAACGTTGCCTGGTGTGAAGAAGGCCTCCTCTTTATTGGACCATATCCGGTCGACAATGGCATCTTCATCATCCGAGCTTAGATCCGTATAAATGATCAGTTCACCCATCCGGTATTCCTCTTTATCTGTCGAGAAATTGGCAACCGGCGGCTCGTTAGGCTTAACCGCTTCCAGCGTTAGTGTGAAGGGCTCGCTCCAGACCCCTTCGGAGTCCTGTACGGAGTAGCTAACGGAATATGCACCGGGCTTGTCGAAAATCTCCTCTCTTCCTTCCCAGCGTTCATCGACAATATCGAGTCCCAACGGGGAATATGAATTCGTCTCATAGGTTACCGTCGTCTCGCCTGCGACAATCTCTTGCGGTTGCACCTTGAACGAGGCTACTGGCTTAGTGGAACGCTGCAGGGTGATGGTCTTGTTATCCACGGTATAAGGAATACTCAAGCCTTGAATGAACGGGACTAAAGGGATCATTGTCACATTGTTGTCCGTATAAGGAGCTGTCTTCAAGGAATAAGCTTTTCCATTCAGACTGTAGCTCTTGCTGTTGTTCTTATATCTCAATTCTACGCTGCCTAGCTTAACGATCGTTTCCTTAGTTTTGGAATCTATGGTGACCGTTGCTCCGAGGCGTTCTGCCATGAAGCGAAGTGCTACATAGGTGGCTCCATCCTTGACGATGGCAGGGCGGGGGGCCTGGTAAGCCTTGCCGTCCTGCTCGATCTTGCTGCTATCGGTATAAATAGTGGTTTGCTTCCAATTTGACGATTCCGGTACTGTACTCTCTTGTAAAGGCTCTATAGAAGTAGCCTCTGCTTTCACAGCAGGAATGGCCGTGGCCAATTGACCCGTGATTAACAGCGCAGTCAGTCCTGCCGTTATTTTCCCCATATTCTTGATGTCTTTCACTTCTCCTCTCAACTTGCATTGCTGATATATTAGGTTCGAACCAAAGTTCGACTTATAAAAACCGACTGGATCCTTCTTGTAATTTTGCTGGGTTCTCAGCTTTGATCCTCCGGATTGCCGGATCGGCAGTGAGCTCTTTACTCCCTTGGCGAAGCGTCAGATTTTCTTGCTCCAGCATCCCGATCTTTTGCGTTAAGACAATAAACCGTGCGGTTAACGATGACACGGCTATCGTCAAATGCAGCAGGATGAATAAAACGCTGATCAGACCGAGCAGATAGAGCAGGGAAGGCGCATAAGATACGCCGATTTGCTTGGCCAGGCCGTCAATCAATGAAGGGAATAGCGACAGCACCATCATGACAGCCGTAAGAATAACCCAGAGGATGGCATACTGTTCGCGCAGCTTCCCGTTGCGGATCAAATATATGGTGATGCCTAGAAAAATCATACAAATGATAAAACTGAGAATAAAAACATCAATTTTCATAGCCTAGATCCCACTTCTTTTCTTTCTTCTTTGTTCTCGTAATGAGAACCGAAATAATGACTTTAACCATATAGTAGACCGAGCCCAGCGCTCGAATGCTTGAGCTTCCAGTTAAGCGCTGGCGCATGACGACGGGAACTTCACTAAAGGTACAGCCGCAGTTGTCGAGTTGGACAAGCGCTTCAACTTCCGGATAATCGGCCGGATACTCCTTAGCGAATAATGCGATGGCCCGTGGACCGCAGACGCGGTAACCGGATGTCGGGTCTGTTACTTTGCGGTGCAGCAGCAGCGTCAACAGCCCTGACAGCAGATCGATGCCGATTCTGCGAGCGAAGGTAGATTGGAATCCCTGCTTCTCCACAAAGCGGGAGCCAACAACCATATCCGTGCGGCTTTGCTGCAGCTCTTCAAGCAATCGGTTGAAGTCTCGCGGGTTATGCTGCCCATCTCCATCTAATTGGGCTGCATATTGGTATCCATGCCTTTGCGCATATTTATAGCCGGTTTGAACGGCGCCTCCGATGCCCAGATTACAGCTCAGGTTGACGACGAGGACGCCTTCCTTGGCGGCTTCATCTCCGGTGGAATCACTGGACCCGTCATTAACGACCAGAATATCAGCATAGGGAATATGGTGACGGACATCGGCAATCACCCGCCGGATGCCTTCTGCTTCGTTATAGGCGGGAATAATAATAAGTACTTTTTGATTCATTTTTATAGCTCCTCTCCGACAGGTAATTGTTCTTTATTGGATCGCCGACCGAGCAAATAGTCCAGGGCCATAGTGGCGAGCAGGCTGGTGAGTATGATGAACAGCGGCATCGCTGTAAAGTTATAACGAAATTCTGGAACGAAGGCCAATCTTGTAATGCTGATTGCTACCACCAGAACAACGAGCAGAACTGCGGGCTGCCGCCATCTTCGGAGCAGGGTAATGGTGGATATAAACCCACCCACTAGAATCATTCTATGGAACAACGTTCCTAGCGGAATGACCGGATATAATGGCGCATGCCCGGCTCCAAAGAACATTCGTCCATATATATAGCGCGTCTTGCCAATGGTATACCATTTAACGAAGGTCCAGGTATGCTCGGTGAAACCTACCTTCAAGCGTTCCTTGGCGACTTCCATCTGGGTTTTGCCCTTCGTCTCGACCATTTTATCGGCATAGTCCTTATTCGGATAGGTGCCAGCTGCAAAGGGGTTAACCTGCGTAGAGGCCAAAATGAATTGGTGCATCGTGACCATGTTTCGTACAATCCAGGGCGACAATACTATGAAGATGCCCAGACAAGAGATCGCTGCCAGCTTGACGACGTGAACGGATCTTTTTCGCCACAGCCAGTAGAAGGCATACACCGGCACAATAAGAATGAGAAATTCGGGTCTGGTAAGGACTAGTAAACCAAGCACTCCTCCGGCCAATATGGCGGATAAGGTGGTCTCTTTCTCAAAGACTCTGAGCTGCAGGTATACGTATAACATGAATAGCATGGCGGCCAGCGTCTCGGTTAATATGGCCCCGTTCGCCCAGACGAAGGGAGGATACACAGCCATAATGGCTGCGGCAATGATGCCGGTCCATTGCCCGCCTAACCTCCGACCTGTCAAGTAGACGAGCCATAGGGTCACCATGCTGAATCCGATCTGAATATATCTGATTAATGGATACGGATCATGATTCTTGTAATCGGCCAACAGGTATGCCCCTGCCATAAATAAGGGGTATCCAGGCGATACTTGAGCATTTGGCTCTTCGCTCTTATAGGCATAGACCCCCTTCTCTAGCAGCTGTCTGACCATAATGTCATAATTCAGGCTGTCATGAGGGATATGATGCTCAACAGAGTTCACAAAATCGATACGGACAAATAAAGCTGTTGCAATAATAACAATACATATTAAGGTCTTCAGGTTAGCCGAGCGCTTTAACCTATGAGTAATATTTGTAAACATGGGTGGTCTGTGTACTCCTCTCTATATTCCAGTCCGACTTGCGGTATAACAAGCATATAGAAGAGTTCTTATTGGCCCATAAACGAATTCTTAATAACTACCTATCTAAAATCTTAAAAATTTCTTAACAATATCCAGGAAAAAGCGGCGTAAAAAAAACCGATCCTATACTCACAGATTCGGTGAGCATAAAAAATCGGTCTGATCAGGTGAAAGTGCGCGTTCAAAAAGTTCGGTTTTCAGCACCAAGAAGGTTGGATGAGGCTAGGGACTGTGGGGAGAAGCGTACACCCTTTATAATTGAACACCGGAAGGTCCGACTGAATTCAAGATTCGCTGCCGAGTTCTTTTTCCGATACACTTTGTAACCCAAAGCTTACTTATTGAACAACTTCTTAAGGCAAATTTAGCTAGTGGTTTTGGATAACCGCAAAGGAAGCCTGGTCACAAATTCTGTCTGTGAGCGATCGCTATTGGCTGAAATAGTGCCTCCATGCACTTCCATAATGCTCTTCACAATAGCGAGGCCGAGGCCTGTTCCTCCCGACGATCTGGAACGGTCGCCCCGATAGAAGCGTTCAAAAATAAATTGCAGGTCGCTTTGCGGTATCGGTTCCCCGTAGTTGATCACTTTGATTAGCGCGTATCTCTCGGAGCGGCTAATATCGATATCGACGTATTTCCCTTTGCGGCCATATCGGATGGCATTAGAGATCAGGTTCTCAAATCCGCGAGCAAGCAGGTCCCCGTCTCCTTCGATCATAAGGGAGCTTAGCTCTGTTGAGATTCGGCAGGCCATATCGGCCTTTTTAAGACTTGGTACGAATTCTTCCGCGAGCTGTTGAAGGAACGCGACCATGTCCAGCTCCTCCACATGCAGAGGCATGCCGTTGTTAATACGGGTATATTCGAATAACTCATCGACCAGCTTCTTCAGGGTGAGTGATTTCTCATAGGCAATGTTGACATAATGGCGTAGTTCTACCTCATCGTGATAACGATCATTCTCAATGACCCCCAGGAAGCCGAGGATCAAAGTCAGCGGCGTGCGAAGATCATGGGAGACACCTGTAATAAGATCGTTTTTAGTCTTCTCGGCATTTCGCTCTTCTTGAATCGAGTGGTCAAGCTGCTCCGCCATTCTATTAATGCTATCCGCCACTTTCATCCATTCGTTCGACGGATCATCCTCCAGATGAAGGCGATGGTCCAATTGGCCGTTCGCTACCTGCCCTAACCCGGAAGAAATTTTGTCCAGATTAGTACGTAATTGCTGAGCCAGATCATTCATCGTATGGGCAATTCGTCCAATCTCATCGTGCGATGAGGTGTGGAGCTCTTGATCGAAATTCCCCGCGGCCATTTGCTGCAGGCTATTGTTGACATTCTCCAGACGGCGAATGGTGGTCCGCGTTAATAAATAATACAGAATAATGAATAGGATAGGACCCACTATACTCATCACCATATGTGAGCCATAGTTAACGACGATGAAGTTCAGATAGTTGGTGAACGGCGGGACCGTGACCAGATACATGCCAAGCTGGTAACCGAGATATAACAGAATGGCCGTTAACCCTAAGCTGGCCAGTACGATCGCTAAGAATTTCCACCGCACCGTATTGACCCAATTCAAGTTCATGATGATTCTCCTTCTCTGGGAATTTAGAGTCGTTCCATCTTATAACCGATTCCCCAGACGGTCTTAATGTATTTAGGATTCTGGGTATCCTTCTCAATTTTCTCACGAATTCTGCGGATATGAACCATGACTGTATTTTTCGATTCCATGAATGGTTCATTCCACACCTCTTGATAAATCTTCTCCATACTCAGTACGATTCCCTGATTAACGGCCAGCAATTTCAGAATAGCAAATTCCCGTGGCGTTAATTGTATTTCTTGTCCCTCTACAGTAACTTGATGCGTAGAAATATTAATAATCAGCTCATCGATTTCAATTTCGTTCTCATCCGATTGGTTCAGATTCGGACCGCTGAATTGATGGTAGCGTCGTAGCTGTGATTTGATTCGGGCCATTAGCTCAAGCGGGTTAAATGGCTTCGTAACATAATCATCGGCCCCAATGCTGAGCCCCGCGATTTTATCCATATCCTGACCCTTCGCTGATAACATGATGATGGGCATGTTCCGATTCTCGCGGATTTTCATACAGGCTTCAATCCCGTCCATATGCGGCATCATCACATCCAGGACGATCAGATCCACCTGATGGCGTTCCAGAATATCAAGCGCTTCCTGGCCGTCGGATGCTTTTAATAGGTGATATCCCTCATTCTTAAGATATATGTCCATCAGTTTAATAATTTCTTTCTCATCATCAACAAGTAATATGGTACCTCTAGCAGACATGAAGATCCTCCTGGCTAAATATAGTATATATGTATTAGGATGCTCTAAAAAAACTATAACATTTCCATTCGGGCTAATTTCTTAAGAATCACTTAACTTTTCTTAAGGCTATTACTATCTTATCAAATTGAGGCCAAATCGTTATATGAGTCTTAAAAAGCCGGGATACAAACAAAACTTCCTATGGTACAATGTGGATAATTACTGCAAATATGCCGCGCTTGCTGAGATTATCGCTGTTGGCGGCATAAACGGAAAACGTTTTCCGATTGGGAATAAGGAGGGTTATTAAGCTTATGATTGATGTAAGAGGAAGATGGGCCTTGGTTACTGGAGCAAGCAGAGGTATTGGCTATCAAACCGCAATTTACATGGCCAGGCAGGGCTGCAATCTGATACTGCACAGCCGTAGTCTGGAGCATACGACTAACGTTCTCAAGGAAGTGAAGGCGTTGGGCGTAGAGGCTTATGCGGTTGCAGCCGAGCTGATCAATACCGATGAGACGATGGCCATGCTTGATGAGATTGAGGCCAGGGGGACGCAAGTGGATATTATTTTTAATAATGCCGCAGTCCAGATTGCTTACCGCAAGGATTATTGGAATACACCCGTTGAAGATTTCGAAGGAAGCTTCCGCATTAATTTCATCTCGCCTGTAATGATCTGCAATCGACTTATTCCTAAGATGATTGAACGCGGGTTCGGACGGGTCATTAATACGACCAGCGGGATTAAGAACGAGCCGGAGCAAGCGGGCTATGCAGCCAGCAAAGCAGCGCTGGACAAGTATACGAAAGACCTGGCATCTCGCTTAGAGGGTACAAATGTCGTCATTAGCTTAAATGATCCAGGCTGGTGCCGTACCGATCTGGGAGGTCAACAGGCTCCTAATTCTGTTGAGAGTGTTATTCCAGGCATCGTCGTTGGCGCGTTCCTGGAGACGAGGCAGAGCGGGAGGTATTTGCCGGCACAGAGCTTTACAGGAATGAGCCTGGAAGACGCTGTAGCCAAAGCAGATGCAATGGAGGCTGTGCCTTATATCATTTAATATGTACATTATATTAATAAAGACCGGTAGAGCTTCGAAAGCCCCACCGGTCTTTATTGGGTATAACGCGGTTTATTCGGATGATGGATCATCCTTGAATATGAATTTGGCAGAGTAGGAGATCAGGACAGATACGATGAGCAGGCAGAGGGGAACGACGCTAATGAGGTAGCGGAAGGTCATTCCAGGATCAGGGCCGGGATTATCGCCGCTCTCATAGCCAAATATAAGGCCAACGATCAAGAAGGCTAACGCCGAGATCAGGCCGCTTGAGCGTGTAATGAATCCGGCAACCGCAGTATAGATGCCTTCTCTGCGTAACCCCGTCTTCTCTGCATCTTCATCAATAATTCTTCCGCTGACTATCGCAGGAGTAACAAGGAACCCCGCCAAGCCGAAACCAACGATGACACCGGCAATGATGCCGCTGACTAAATCAGTGCCAAACCAGAGTGGAATGACAGACAAGGCGTATATAATTAAGGAAAATCTCCATGCCTTGACCCCATCCATTCTGCGGATTATCCAATACCATACGAAGACGAGGGGAATGACCGAGACGAATACGGAGGCCAGCAGGATTGAGACTTGAGCTTCAGGTATTCTCAGGACGTATTTGGCATAGAAGGGGATCATCGAGCTGATCAGGCCATTGACCGTTTGTGCGAAGGAATTGGATATATTGAATACCCAGAATTTTCTATTGCTTAATGTTATTTTGAAGGCCTTGACCAGCTTTAGCGGTTGTTCTTGCGAGGTTTCAGGCCGCTCTCGAACATACATCATACAGAGGAACATAAATACGCCAAAGACAAGGGCATAGATCAGGGCCATGCTCGGAAAGTTAAGTGCAGAATAAATAATTGGAGTTAATGCGGAAGCGATCAGCAGCGCTACCACTTGATAGCCTTGCTGAATCGCTGAAGCCTTGGCCCGCAGCCGATCGCCGCGGAACAGCTCGGGGAACAAGGCTCCATAGTTCACCCATAGCACCGTAGCCGCGGCCTCGAACAGAATAAGCGCGGTCAGGAACCAGATGAAGAGTGTATTTTGCGTTAAACCGCCGGGAGGGGAGAAGACCATGATGAAGAACAGCATGAACAACGGAATCGTGCCAAACACCCAGGGACGACGCCTTCCGTAGCGGGTATTCGTGCGATCTGACCAATATCCGAATAACGGATTATTCACCGCATCCCAGATCAGGAAGATCGTTCTTGCTAGCGTAGCCAGTCCGATGCCCAGACCCAGCTTCTCCACATAGAAATAACTATAGAAGGAACTGAAGGCCTGACTCGGGACCATCATGGCAAACATGCCCAGCGCAAAGGTGTACGGTGAATTGATCCAGCTGCGTTTCATACAGCTTCCCTCCCTGTAATATAGAACTTTTACCGAACGTGAAAGATAAGAAATTATATTCCGGCAGGGAGATTAATATAATCCAAAATTCAAATCTCAACCTGCAAAATAAATCAGGGTAAGCATCCGATTCGGAGATGCTCACCCTGAATGATATATGATATGGGGGATAGTCTATATTAGCCTTTCACCGATCCGGCAGCCATGCCTTCTACGATCCGGTCGCTCAGGAACAGGAACATGATCAAGATCGGAAGGATGCTGATCATCAGCGTTGCCCCGATAGCGCCCCAATCCGTCGTATATTGTCCAATGAAATTCTGAACGCCGACGGTTAGTGTCTTATAGGAATCCGAGCTGATGAACGTATTTACGAATATGAATTCGTTCCAGTTGTAGATCATATTAATAATCGCTGTCGTGGCAATAACAGAACCGGTCATTGGCAGTACGATCCGGAAGAACATCCGGTTGACGGAGCAGCCGTCAATGACTGCTGCCTCCTCTACCTCGCGCGGCAGCGAATAATAGAATCCGAGCAGAATCATGATCGTAATCGGCATATTAAATGCGACATAAGAGAGGACCAATGATAAGGGATGGTCCGTCAATCCTACTTTATTGAAGAAATTGAACAGCGGAATCAGTGTTGAATGGACAGGGATCATCATCGCAACCATGAACAAGCCAAGCACGAAGGAGCTGCCCTTCCATTTCATTCGCGTAATTGCATAAGTTACGAGACTGCCCAAGACCACAGTAAGGACGGTCGCTACAACAGTAACCCATAAGCTATTCAGGAAATATACATCAATATTCCCGGCATTCCATACCTTCGAATAATTCTCCCAGCGCGGATGCATTGGCAAAGAGAGCGGAGGGAGGTTAAATACTTCCTGATTGTTCTTGAGCGAGAAGAACATCAGCCAGACGAGCGGGAATAACTGAAAGACAGCGACGAGAATTAAGACGATGTACATGATCGCATAGCCGATACGTCCCAGCCAACGCCATGTGCCATGGTTATTAGTCGATTGAAGCTCTATGTTTCCGGTCATCATTTACGCCTCCCTCTTATGAATATTGAATGGTATCCTTCGATCTGGTTAACCAGCGAATGATCCAGGTGACTATAAGACAGATGACAAGCAGGGAGAAGGCAGTCGCACTACCATATCCGAAGTCATATGCCCTGAATGCGGTGTGATACATATATGAAGCCATAACTTCACTGGACCCGTTCGGGCCGCCGTCCGTCATCACGAAGATCAGATCGAAATACTTCAGTGAGCCGACAACGGCAAGTACGATCGTTACCTTCACCGTCTCCATAATTAGCGGGAGCTTGATCTTCCAGGCAATCTGCCAGGAAGTGGCGCCGTCAATTCGTGCTGCTTCATCCAAGGTCGTCGGAATATTCTTAAGTGCAGCATAGTAAATCAAAATATAAAAACCCGCATATTGCCACAGGATGGGAATGAAGAGAGCGAACAATACCAATGATGGCTCTGCCAGCCAAGCGGGAGGATTATCAACTCCAATGGATTGTAAGACACTGTTCAAAATACCGTTGGACGGATTGTAAATTCTGAGCCACAGCTGAGCGATGGCTACGGAAGATAACAGCATAGGAATAAGATAAATTTTACGAAATGCGTTGGCCCCCTTGATTCGGGCGGCCAATACCATGGAAATTATTAAATAGATGACGAGACTCAGACCTGAGAACAGGGCCAACAGCAAGGAGTGCCATGCGCTATCCCAAAACTTCCCGTCCTTCATTAAATTCGCGTAATTCTCCAGCCCAATAAATTTCATACTGCCAATGCCATTCCATTCATGCAGACCGTAAAAACCGGTAAGAATAATCGGAATATAGACAATCGTTAAGATAAGCAATAATGAGGGGAGAACGTAAAGAGCAATCATTTTCTTGTTGGATAGCACTTTATCCATAATCGTTCAGCTCCATTCCTTTCAATCATTGGAGGAGAGGACCTATCCCTTAGCATTCCAATGGATAAGTCCTCCTGGCCTATAATCCCGGTAATTATTTAGCGAGCGCTTTATCGTGCTCAGCTGCGAATTCCTGAGGAGTGATAGCCTTGCCGAACAATGCCTGAATCAAGTTCAAATGTGTTTCAGCCGCCTTGGCTGGCATTTGAACGTCTGCGAATAGAGTAACGCTGCTTGCTTGGTTCATTTCTGCGAACAAATCCTTATAGAGCTGCGGCAAATCCATGTTCTCTGCATCAACCTTGGTTGCCGGGATGACACCGGCGTCAGTAACGGATTGCTCGCCCCATTTTGTTACGAAGTATTCTACGAATTTCTTCGCTTCGTCTTTCACTTTGGAGTTCTCGGCTACGAACAGGCCTACTCCAGGGCCGCCTACCCAGCTGTTAATATCGCCTTTGCCGCCTTCGACTGTCGGGAATTTGAAGAATCCAACCTTATCACGGAATTCCTTCGGAATTTCTTCGTTTGTTGTGAAGTTTGGAATATCCCAGGAGCCCATCAGGTACATTGCTGCCTTTTCATTCAAAAATTCCGATTTTGCTTCTTCATTGGATTGGCCGTTAAAGCCCTTGATAAATGCGTTATTGTCAACGAGCCATTGAATTTCATTTGCTGCTTGAACCAGACCTGGGTCGGTGAATGAAGCGGAGCCGCTAATCGTGTCAGCGAGCGTCTTCTGTCCAGCGATGCGGTCTGCCAGGTACATGTACCAGAGAGAGCCTGTCCAACGGTCTTTATTGCCAAGAGCGATAGGAGCGATGCCTTTATCAGACAGCGTTTTCACAACATTCTTAAATTCATCATAGGTTGTTGGCACGCTGAGACCATTCTTTTCAAAAAGGTCTTTATTGTAATAGATCGGTGCGATGTTGAATTCGATCGGGAGTGCATAAGTCTTGCCATTAACAGCATAAGCCTCAGTGGTGCCGGCTACGAATTTGTCTTTCAGTTCACCGTTCAACAAGTCATCAAGCGGAGTGAACAGATTGCCTTCTACATAAGGCTGCATGAAGCCTGCTGCCCAAGTTACACCGACATCAGGAAGCTCATTGGAAGCGGATAGAACTTTTAGTTTATTTTTATATTGTTCGTTGTCCAGTACTTCCTGCTTGATTGCGACATTCGGGTTCTCATCTTGGTATTCTTTAATAATCTGGTTCACAATTTTGTTCTGACCAGCGGATACGCCTTCAGGCCACAAGTGCATCAGCTTAACGGTCACTTTCTCGCCGCCGGAAGCGGTATCATTTCCTTTCGAACCGTTCGCTTGATTATTCTTGCCGCCGCCACCGCAAGCCGAGACGATGACTGCCATGCAAATCGTGAGCAAGAGTACTGACCATGCCTTTTTCTTCATGCTGAAAGTCCCCTTTTCTAAAAGAAATTATCAAGCGCTTTCTGTAAACGCTTTAATAATTAAATTGTATCGCTAGAGTGAAAGACATGTAAGGTAACTGAGATTAGGACTAATACCACTTTTATCAGTTGTTGCTCTCATTCATTTGTTGTCTGTACTGTCCGGGGCTCATGCCCTCAAGCTTTCTGAAGACCTTGATGAAGTATTTGGCAGTCTGATAACCGACGCGCTCGGAGATTTCGTTCACGGACAAGGTTGTGCCTACGATGAGTTCCTTGGCCCGCTGAACTCTACGCCTGGTCAGATAGTCGCTGAAGGTCAGTCCGGTATGCTCTTTGAACAGCACGCTGAAGTAATTGGCGTTCATGTGCGATACCTCTGCCAGCTCGCGCAAGGAGACCGGTTCCTCCAGATGGGCCTCGATATAGTTGATAGCTTCCCTTACCGGCTCGCTGTATTGATTATTTCCGTCCGAGGTGCTCATTAGCCGGGTATCGACGATTTTCTCCATGCGCTCGATCCTCTGCTTCTGGTCGCTCCGTTCCAATGCCACTTCAACGGCGTGCGTCAATTTATTCTTGTCGATAGGCTTCAATAAATAATCGATGACGCCATATTGCAGAGCCGTTCTGGCATATTCAAACTCAGAGTACCCTGAGATGACGATGACGAAGAGAGCGGGGTGCTTCTCATTGATCTCCTCGATTAGCCGGAGTCCGTTAATTTCAGGCATACGAATATCTGTAATAAGCAAAATGGCTTCATTGGATTCCAGCCAGTTCATCGCTTCCTGAGCGCTGGCGAAGGTCTCGAACTGATAGTGCCCGGGAGACCAGGCCTCCAGAGTCCTTTTGATTCCTTGTCTTGTTCGTGGTTCATCATCAACGATAAGAATCGTCTTCATGTGTTTAGTCCTCCTTGAAATTCATTGGGAATTTCGAACATGATTGAGGTTCCTTGTCCAAGCTGGCTTTCTATCGTTAACCCGGACGCTTTGGAATCATAGTATAGACGAAGTCTGCGCTCGACATTAATCAAGCCGATGCCCTGTTTGCCGGAATGCTGCATTTCATCCGTTTGCAAGGTGTGGTACAACTCATTAAGTTTATCTTCACCCATCCCTGGACCGCTATCAGAGACAGTAACTCTCGTGTAGCCCTCGCGGTCTGAAGCCTGGATCGACAGGACCACCGTCCCCGGTTCGTTGCTCTTCTCAACGCCATGCATAATGGCATTCTCAACCAGGGGCTGGATCATCAGCTTCGGAATAGGGATATGGCGGAAGGCTTCCTCAATGTCAATTTTCCATTCCAGCCGATCGATGAGTCTCATTTCCATAATTTTAAAATATAGCTCCGCATGATCTACCTCGTCCCCGATGGTTACCCATTCGACATCATCGGAACGATTGATGACATAACGGAACAATCCCGACATGGCCAGGACGTTGTCGGCCAGCTCATCCTCGCCCTTCTCATCCAGCGCCCAGAAGAAGGCCTCCAGCGTGTTGAAGAGAAAGTGCGGGTTGATCTGGGCCTGCAGCGCCTTCAGTTCGGTGCGGCTCTGAATGATCTCCTTCTGATAGACGACCTGAATCATCTCGTTCATCGAGTCCACCATCTGGTTATACGTATGATTCAGCTCCATAAGCTCCATCGTCGATGACTTGTCCGGATTGCGCTGCAGGGTGCCGAAGCGAGCTCCGCGCATCGTACGGATCAAATTCAGGATCGGTCTGGTAATCATCGTTGAGAGAATAAAAGAGCAGATCAAGAACAGGAACCCGCCGACGGCAATAGACACGAAAATCGCCGTCCGCAGGACCGATATGCCTTCGGTTGTATATCTGGCCGGGGTTAGGATGACCAGTGTCCAGCCGCTCAGCTCCGACTGATGTCTGACTTCAATGAACGTCTCGCCATCCATCGTGACCGAATCACGATCCATATCGGGCAATATATCTTTGTTCAGGCTTAGCGGTGAATCAGCAATAATCTCTTGGCCGGCGCCATCGAACAATAACATCATTTCACGGCTATCGCCTCCGGTGTCCCCCGCGGCGGTTCCGGTGAGCTCGAAATAATTGCGGTCGATGCGCAGCATCAAATACCCGGCATGCATATAGGAACGATCTATTAATCGAACGCTGCGAATCGCAATGACCGTATTCGGATCCAAAGGGTCCAGTCCGAGCCATACCAGCCTGCCTTTCTCTTTGTCGGCTAGCTGAATCCAAGGCTTCGTAACCCGATCATTGAGCTGGACATCATCCAGCGGCAGCAATCTGCGGTAATCCGAGGTATACAGCTCCAGAGAACGGATTCCGGTTGCATAGGCTTCATAGCTGCGCACTTCTTCCTGGAGCAATTGACGTTCAGTGAAGCTTACCATCTGCCCGTCCATTTCCTGCGCGAGCTTCTTCTGTACCAAGCTGTTGGTAGAGACCTGCATCATTAAGGAATCGATCTGCTGGAACAAAGCATCCAGTTTGCCAGTCGTCTGAACGGCGGTCTGTTTTATATGCCGCTCAGCGCTTGCACGCAACAGGACGGAGACCTGATTATAGGTAAAGACTCCAATAGCAGTCAGGACGATGACCATCACGAGCATAAACCCGATGAAGATCTGGTTGCGCAGTGTATTCCATCCATGTAGCTTGTTCAAACAGCGACACTCCCCTTCGATAGTATCCTAATTTAATATACATGACCTGTTCTGAAAAGAGAAACCCCTTTCATTTTCATAATAAGAGGTGTTCCGGAAAGCCCGCTTTTTGGTCACAAAGTATTTAGGGAAGGTCCATTATCGTTCTTTAATCAAATTTAACAGGAATCGCTGGGAAGGGAAGAAGCCCTGTCCTGTAGCGACAGAGCTTCTTGGAATTCGATCGTTATTTCAGAATAAATTGCCCTGTTACCGGATTGTGATCGCTGTTGCTGAAGCCTAGATCATGTCCGGTGACCCTTACAACCTCGACATTGGGGGACACGAGGAAGCCATCGATAACGGCCAGGAAATTGACCCCCTCGTGATACGCGGTATCCAGGGTTCGTACGCTGGGGGTATCCGGATCCACGGCCCATTTGAAATCACTGGGTCCGAAGCTGTCCGGGAAGGGCTGCAACCATTCAGGCCATGCCTGCTGTGTCTCGAAAATAGCCGGATCCGTGCCCGGAAGAGCATGATTCCAATCACCGCCGATGATCAGATAGTTATCATTTTCCATTTCCCGCTGGATATATTGCTCCAGGAACTCAAGCTGCTGCTTGCGGATTTTGCCGCCCTTATCAAACGCCGACAGATGCAGATTAACCAGGATCAGTTCCTTGCCTTGGTCTACCGGTAATCTGCTCTCTACGAAGGCGCGATCCAGCTCAAATAATTGCACCGGCCAGCTCTCCTTGCCAGGCAGATCAAAGCGGGTCTGGCTTGTGCTGTGGAAGGAGGATAAGGTCAACAGGCCGCTCTGTACTGCGCCCATTGGTTTAGCAATAGGGACGGGGACCCATGGTGCTTTGTAGTTGTAGGCAAAAGTATAGCTATAGCTCGGAAGCATATCGCTGATCTGCTTCACCTCATGGATATGGTTGCTCCTTGAGGAATCAACATCTACTTCCTGCAGCAGGTAGAAGCTGGAGCCCGCATTTTCGAGGAAATGCGTGATCGCCTGGAGATTGGTCTCTGTCTGCTTACGACTGCTGGAGCGGGACATGCTGCCTCCATCCATGAAGAAGTCCTGCCCTTGATCCAGTCCGGCATAACCGATGTTAAACGTCGTAACAGAGAAAGGCTGGCCCTGCTCAAGTCTGGCTTCGGGATTGCGGTCTGCCGTCAGCTTGATCTCGGCTGCCGGTTTATAGTCAGATGCAGTGATATAGATGAGGAAGACGGCAATTATCGCGATGAGAGCAAGCAGAATCCAGATGATGCCTTTAAGTGTCAATCTGATCATTTTGTAAATATCCCCTCCCTGGAAGAACGGTGTGTGTTTATGATGATTATATAGCATTGCAGGCGAGAGGAGGCTTAGAATATTATCCTCACGGACTACAACGACAGCAAGGAATCCGGCGACCTATGGGAATATCGTGGAAAAGATCAGAAGAAGCTGATCGATGCTTCCGTTGAGAGTTGGTTATAACTTCTAAAGTATAAAAATAAGGGCCCCTATCAAATCCGGATAGGGGTTCTTCGTGGTGTATATGAATATGAGCTTGGGGTTTGCTACCGCACTGCTTAGAGCAGCTAACTCTCATGGAATACCTTGGATTCCAGCAGTTCAATAGCCTGTTCGATCTCGGCCAGCTCCTCCGTGGACATATGTCCGGCCCGTTCCCAGAAGCGAGCCTCAATGGTAGCAAACGCCTTGTTCATCATCACCTCTCCTTGATCGGTAAGGCGGATGTACTGCATGCGCCGATCCTCGGGAGCTGTATATTTCTCACATAGCCCCTTCTGAGTCAGCTTTTTGATCTCGCGGCTCGTGTTCGGCAGAGAAATATATAGACAATCGCTGATTTGACTTGGAGTGACAAGCCCGGTCACGGCAACGTATTCCAAAATACTGTATTGCAGGGGAGTGATTATATCCTCTCTGACGCCCATTGTAATCTCATGGGTCAGTTGATGTACGGACGTCGTAAACTTTACGAATTTTTGGAACAGCAGAGCTTTGTCCAACAGAATCACCTCCCTCACAAGATAACAAACTAATTATCAAATAACAATTATCATTTGACAACTAAATATTGGGTGAGTATGATATTGTTATCAAATGATAAGTAAAGGAGGGGGAAGGATGAACGTATTAATCGTGTATACACATCCGAACCATCAAAGCCTTAGCCATGCATTTCTGCAGAGAACGATCGCGGGCTGCCAAGAGAACAAAGAGATCGATGAGATTAAGGTGCTTGATTTATATGAGGAAGGCTTCGATCCTGTGCTTGTTTTCAACGAACAGCAGCGCCGGAGGGATATGCACAAGGAGCCAAGCCTTGAGACATATCGGCAGCAACTGATCTGGGCAGATAAAATTATTTTTATCTATCCGATTTGGTGGGGACGTCCCCCGGCGATGCTGCTTGGGTATATCGATAGGATGTTTGCCTCCGGATTTGCTTATCGGGACAAAGGCGGCTTGCTTCCGGAAGGGCTGCTGAAGGGGAAATCGGCCGTCTGTATCTCGGTCATGAAAGGACCAACGTCATATCCGCTGTTCTGGTTGAACAATGCGCATAAGGTGTTAATGCGCAAGGCTTTGCTCCAGTATGTCGGGATTCGCAACGTCAAATTTTTTGAATTTGGAAATATGGAGAGCGCGAAGGGAAGGCAGGAACAGAAGCTGGAGCGGGTACAACAATATTTTCGGGCAGTGGGTCATTGAGCATAATTAAACGGGATACCTCTATGTAAAAAGACGGCCTATGCGATGTCTCCTACATCGCAAAGCCGTCTATCCATTACCAGGAAAAATTCCTACCAGGTTTCTTCAATTCGCTGCAGCACTTGCTGGCTGACGTCCAGGCCTTGTCTGGCCGCCGCCTTGTACATCGTTAATGCTTCCTCAATCCGCCCTTCCTGATGCAGCAGGATCGCGTAGTTATGCTGGGCCATGGCATCGCCTTGCTCTGCCGCTGCTTGATACCATCTCATGGCCTCCTCACGGTCGCCCTTATAGGCTAGCAAATTGGCAAGATTATATTGGGAGTCGATGTCCCCCTGGCTAGCGGCTGCTATATACCATTCAATCGCTTGATCGAAATACTGTTCTTCTTCCAGCAGGGCGGCCATCTGGAACTGTGCGCTGATCAGACCTTGTCTGGCCGCCATCTCGCACCATTTCTTGGCTTCATCCCTCTCCCCTTCGGCAGTCAGCAGCAGCGATAGCCGGTATTGGGATTGATCATGCCCTTCTTCAGCGGCCAGCTTGAATAGCTCCAGGGCGTATTTCCTCTGTCCTGCCTTGGAGTAGATCAGGGCCAGATTAAATGCGGCCTGGATATGCCCTTCTACGACGGCCAGGTCGTACCAATGGACAGCCATCTGGGTGTTATTCTGATCTTCATAATAAGTTCCGAGGCGATACATCGCTTCCACATCACCTTCGGCCGCGGCGACCTCACAGTCCTCAAATGATTCCGGCCCATCGCCGGACGAGTCATGCACACTTGAATTCTCGTCATAATCATATTGATCGTGATCTCCCGGCTCAGTGGCGTCCAAGCCCAATTGTTCAGCCAGACTGTACCATTTCTCCGCCTTCTTGTGCTTGTTCTGGGAACGATAAATATCGGCAACGGCTAATCCGGCCTCAGCCGACCCTTGTTTCGCGGCCTTCTTTAACCAATAAATAGCACGCCAATAGTCTTTAAAATTCCGGTATACCTCACCTAGAGCCAGTTGAGCTTCGGCTTCACCACGCTTGGCTTGCCGGAGCAGTCTGTCCATGTCCAATTTTTCCTTCGAATGCAATTCCATCGCTGCCATGTTTCCTTTCTCTAATGACTGAAAGTAAGTACACACTCCATTGTACACTGTTCTTAGGTCAGAAATGAAGTTCGAGAGGGCTTAATGCTTTTCTCCTAATTGCTTGTAAAAGTTTCGCCGAAGCGTCACAATATAGACAAGATTACATAGGCTCTGCAATTCGGATGCAAGTGTGGTGAACAAGCTATAACCGCTGGAAATAGATAGACTTCAGAATCGGAGGGATTGAGGATGGAAATAGGAATAAGTACGTTTGCTGAGACGTCGCCGGATGTGCATACTGGCGAAGTGATGAGCCATGCGCAGAGGTTGCGCGAGGTTGTGGAGGAAATCGTGCTCGCCGATCAAGTAGGGCTGGATGTATATGGAGTAGGGGAGCATCACCGCAAGGACTACGCGGCCTCTTCGCCTACGCTTGTGTTGGCGGCGGCCGCGGCGCAGACGAAGCGAATCAGGTTGACCAGCGCCGTTACCGTATTATCCTCAGATGATCCGGTACGCGTATTTCAGGACTTTGCGACCCTGGATGGCATCTCCAACGGACGTGCGGAGATCATGGCCGGGCGGGGCTCCTTTATCGAATCTTTCCCGCTTTTTGGATATGATCTGGATGATTATGACGAGTTGTTCGATGAAAAGCTGGAGCTATTGCTGAAACTTTGCGAATCCGAATTTATTACCTGGGAAGGCAAGCACCGCCCGGCGATCCGTCATCTCGGCGTGTATCCGCGCCCGGTGCAGCATCCGCTCCCGGTCTGGATCGGCAGCGGCGGCAACCCGGAATCCGTCGTCCGTGCCGGACTGCTGGGTTTGCCACTGGTGCTGGCGATCATCGGCGGACGACCTGTACAGTTCGCACCGTTAGTGGAGCTGTACAAGAGAGCCGCGGCCCAGGCTGGCCATGATATGTCGAAGCTGCCGGTCGCTTCGCATTCGCATGGCTTTATTGCCGATCATCTGGATGATGCGGTAGAGAAGTTCTTCCTGCCTACTCAGGCCAGCATGAATGTGATCGGCCGTGAGCGGGGCTGGGGGAATTATACCCGAGCCAGCTACGATGCGGCTCGAAGTCCGGAAGGCGCCCTGTATGTAGGTGATCCTGACACGGTGGCCAGCAAAATTATTCATCTGCGCAAGAAGGTAGGCATCACCCGTTTTATGCTGCATGTACCGCTTGGCACGATGCCACATGCAGAAGTGATGCGTGCGATTGAGCTGCTGGGTACTGAGGTCGCTCCGCGGGTGCGGGAGGAAATCTCGTGTTGGGAAGCCGCCGGCGAACCGGAGGAGTAAGCAGGCTTCAAATCCTTATTGGCGCCGAATAGGAAAAAGCCCTGTGATTACAGGGCTGTGCGAATTACTTTTTTATAATAAAGGACAGATAGAATGCCGAAGATGGAGTAGAGCGCGGTGTAAAGCAGCATGACCAGAAACATCGGCGTCCACAGCTCGGCTCCGAATAAGAACCAGCCTGATTTAATGGCGAAGTAGCTGTGTGACAAGCCGATTATGAGCGGAATGCCGAAGTTGAACAGCTGCTTGATCTGTACTCCGCCTAATAGATTTCCTTGGGTAAAGCCAAGCTTGCGCAGAATTGTGAAGCTTGGCTTCTCTTCTTCACCCTCGTCCATCTGCTTGAAATAAAGAATGCAGCCGGAGGTGATAAGGAAGGTCAGGCCCAGGAAGCCAACGACGAACATAATCAGCCCCATCATCTGTTTTTGCTCATTGGCGGAATCAAGCTGGGATTCGTTGTGGTATGGGCCATCCCCTTCGGGCAAGGTTTGAAATATACTGTTCGCTGCTTCCAGTTGATTGCGGTTTACTATATCGATGCCGATGTAGGTCGAATATTGGGTCTGAAGCTCCGGGTCCAGATCCTGCTTCAACTGAGCGAAGGTGGAGTCCGAGACGATGGCAACCGGCATACGTCCCTGCGTGAACTGCCAAGAGACCACGGTATCGTGCTTCAGATCAACCAAATCCTGGCGGATGGTTGTATTCAACCCATAGATTTCAATGGTTTCGTCCCCTTTGTAGGAGAACATTGATTTAAGCAAATCGTTGAATCCGGCCAGTATGACTTCATTATCGACAAGCTGCATATCCTTTACTTCTTTAGCGCTAACAATGGCAATATTCATTTTTTGTGGATTCATCATCATGTTATCCATAGAGGCGTGAATAATCTTACTCAGATTCACAAAACTGTGGATGACTTCGATATGCGTCTCCTTGTAATCAATATCTTCACTGGACAAGCTTTGCTTGAACTGTTCCGCGTTCTCGGTATAGACGAAGGAGAAATCGGCTGGAGAATCACTCTTTGCCATCTTCTCAGCAGAGTAGTAAGAGATGTAAGAGAGGGACAGCAGACCGATCGCTAGCGCTGATACCGTTGTGATGACAGTAAGCAGGATTGCATTCGACTTCATGCGGAACATGATCGAAGACAGGGACAGTACCTCGCGGATGTTCAAATATCCGCCTTTCTGTCTGCGAATCAGATAGAAAATAAAGCGGACGGACCCCCGATAGAACAAATAGGTTCCGAGGATAACTGAACCCAAAATCGTAATCATAGCCAGCGTAAGCTGACTGACACTGTCGAAATGACCGGAGAACAATCTGGTGGAGATGTAGTACCCGGTTAGAATCAAAGCGATCCCGAACAGACCGACCACCATCTCATTTAGTGTAACGCGCTTCACCGTCTCCTCTGTGGAGGATTGTACTCTGAACAGGGACAGGATGCTCTGCCGTTGGATATATATATAATTCATCAGCAGAATAAGCAAGAAAATAATTAAAAACACAATGACGGTCTGAATAAGCGCGTTCGTAGAAAACTGCAATGCGGTAGAGGTCTTTACATTCGTAATCTTGAACAAGACCATCGCCACGAGCCTGGAGAAGGAGAACCCGATAAAGATGCCGATCACCAGAGAACCGCAATAGAGGATGGAATTCTCGGCCGATAGAATACGGAAGATCTTCTGCTTGGTCAGGCCGGTCAATTGGTAAAGCCCGATCTCTTTACTGCGTCTCTTGATGAACAATTTATTGGCATAGAGCAGGAAGATGGTCACGATAGCAATTAACAGGATGGAGCCTGCCTTGATGGCTGCTTCCCCCTTGATGCTGCCCTTGATCTCTTCAAGCGATGGATCGAACTGCAAGGTGACGAAGGCGAAATAGAGCGCAACGCTGAAGACGAGTGCAAAGACGTATAAATAATAGTTCTTAATGTTTTTCCGGAAGTTGCGGGCAATGATGTAATTAATACTCAGCTTGTTCATCCTGTACCCCTCCCAGAACCCCTTGGGTCTTCATGATGTCCTTGAAGAAGGCCTGCCTCGACTCATTCCCGCGATGAAGCTGGGTGTAGATCCGCCCATCCTTGATGAAGATCACTCTGCTGCAATAGCTGGCGGCAACGGCGTCGTGGGTGACCATCAGAATAGTGGCCTGGCGCTGCTGATTCAATTGACTCAGCTTGTTCAATAAATCGGAGGCCGCTTTGGAATCGAGGGCTCCGGTTGGCTCATCCGCAAAAATAACACTCGGCTCATGGATGAACGCCCGGGCAGCTGACGTCCGCTGCTTTTGTCCGCCTGAGATTTCATTAGGATACTTATCCTTGATCTCGTAAATCCCCAGTTCATTCGCTAGTGACTGGAACTTTTCGTTGGCCCCTTTTTTGGAGACTCCAGTGATCGATAGTGGTAAGAGGATGTTCTCCTTCACCGTCAACGTATCAAGCAGATTGTAATCCTGAAAAATAAAGCCGAGATGCTGCTTGCGAAACTCCGCTAATTGCTTCTCTCGCAGCGTGGTCATCTCCTGGTCATTAATAATGACGCTGCCCTGGCTGACCTTGTCAATGGAGGACAGCACATTCAGCAAGGTTGTCTTGCCGGAGCCGGAGGCGCCCATGATACTGACGAACTCCCCCTGTCCAATCGCCATATCTATTCCCTTTAACACTTCTTGTCTATTAATTTTGTTGCCGTAGCTTTTATGGATTTTAGTTGCCTCGAGAATATTCATTACCCCACACTCCTTCACTTGGTAGCTCCATTATAAGGTGAGTGCCTGCACTGATCCTTCGATTCGTCGAACAAAAGATAGGGGCATGTGACATTGTTGTCACATGCCCCTAATCCGCACGAACTCGTTGCGGGTCGGGAAGATCAGCTTCATATGAGTACCTTGACCAGGCTGTGAGCTAGCTTCGATTCGAATATGCAGCGGCTGGGCTGCTTTTCTGGCAAGGTAAAGCCCCATGCCGGTTGCCGTCGGATCATTGTGCATAAGAGTTGAAGTGAAGCCCTTATCGAAGATGCGTGGCAGATCCTTGGGATCGATGCCCCGTCCATGATCCTTAATTTCGAGAATCGGGTGCTCCGCATGAAGGTAGCTTGTAACGATGATATCTGCATTCTCACTATATTTCACGGCATTGGTGAGGAGTTGTCTGATAATGAAGGCGAGCCATTTGGCATCGCACAGCACCTCGCTTATCTCCAGATCAACATCGAATCCGATTCCGCGGCGCATACACCAGGGGAGGAGCGTGCGAATTTCCTGGGACAGCAAAGATTTTAGCTCCACTTGTTCAATGAACAGGTCATTCTCCATAAAAGGAATGCGCCTCTGATGCAGCTGACGGTCAAGCAGGAGGTGGATGCGCAGCCATTCGTAAGTGAGCGGCTCTCGGACAGCTTGATCATCCAGACGCTCAATCATCAGCTGCATTGCAGTCAGAGGTGTTTTTACATCATGAATCCAGGATAGCAGTTCATCCTTCTCCGCCTCCAGCATGCCGCGATTCAGGGCGGATTCCTGCCTAAGCCGCTCTGTCTGGCCATACAGATGAGTCTGTACGATCTGTTCGAATGGGCTGCTGCCTGGCGACAATTCAGTCAGATCAAGATGAGGATCCCACTCTCCCAGGCTTCTGTAGAATCGTGTCTCTCTTGAGTAGCGAACAGCCAGGAAGATGACAAAGATGATCGCTGATATGAAGGAGATATAGAGCTGGGGGCCCATCGGAATATCCTCATCCAGATAAGCCATGAATAAGGTCAGAACCTGCAGGCAGAGGAACAGAAGAATCCAGCTGCGGCGCTCTATCAGAAATTTTCTAATCATTGCGGAGTCCCTTCTTCAATTGCGATATACCCTTGTCCAACTTTGGTCTCGATCATTCGACCCAAATCGATCGTCTCCAGCTTCTTGCGCAGGCGATTCACATTTACGGTGAGGGTGTTGTCACTGATAAAACGTTCATCATTCCATAGACTCCGGATCAGCTCTTCCCGAGTTATAATCTTGTTCTTCTGCTCCAGCAGCTGCTTGAGGATGAAGTTCTCGTTCTTGGTTAATTCAATGCATCCTCGCTCATTGGTTATGGTATTTTTCTCATAATCGACAGTGGCTCCGCACCAGGCTCTTAGCGAGACTGCCTCCGTATTATAGTCATAGGCGCGCCGCAGCGTGGCCTGAATTTTTGCGATCAGAACGTCAAAATGAAACGGCTTCTGCACGAAGTCATCAGCGCCGAGCTGCATGGACATCACCATATCGGTCGGGTGATCGCGTGAGGACAAGAAGATAATCGGCACACTGGAATGAGCTCGGATCATCCGGCACCAATGAAAGCCGTCAAATTTGGGCAGTTGGATATCGATAATGACGAGATCTGGCTTCACCGCCGTGAAGTCCTGCATCACATTGCTGAAATCGCTGATCCCATGGATATCATAGGACCATTGTGATAAACGGTCTCTGATTTCACTAAATAGACTTGCATCGTCTTCGATTAGCATGATCTTGAACAAGGCCGGCACCACCATCTATTTTTTTATAACATACGTTCGTAGAACATTATAACAGAGTCATGGGCAGGAGTAGGAGCGGGCAGCTAGGCAATTTAATTTAGCGGTGCCGACCGTTTAGTTTTTTGTGGATTGTCAACCCGGGGAACTGGTGCTATCGTTAAAGATACCATGCCATGTATTGGCAGGAAGAGAGAGTTTATACTTTTATGGAGGTGGAATATGAAAGCGCTATTTATCGGAGGAACAGGGACGATCAGTTCGGAGATTACCAGACAGTTATTGGACAAGGATTGCGAGCTCTATCTATTGAATAGGGGAACACGTAACAATTCCATGCCAGCTGGAGCAAAAATCATCCAGGCCGATATTAACGATGAGGCCAAGGTTGCAGAATTGATTCAAGATATGCAATTTGACGTCGTGGCACAGTTTATCGCATTTCATCCTGAGCATGTTGAGCGGGATTATCGATTGTTTAAAGATAAAACCAAGCAGTATATGTTCATCAGCTCAGCTTCTGCCTACCAGACTCCGTTATCGGATTATAGAATTACGGAAGGGACTCCGCTGTCCAATCCCTACTGGGAATATTCCCGGAATAAGATAGCTTGCGAGGAATATCTAATGAAGCAGTACCGGGACCATGGCTTCCCGATTACACTGGTAAGGCCAAGCCATACGTATGATGAGCGTTCGATCCCGCTTGGCGTCCACGGAAGCAAGGGGAGCTGGCAAGTAGCGAAGCGAATGCTGGACAACAAACCGGTGATTATTCATGGGGATGGTACCTCGCTGTGGACGATGACACATAACAGCGATTTTGCCAAGGGCTTTATCGGATTGATGGGCAATATCCACGCGATTGGGGAGGCCGTTCATATTACTTCCGATGAGACGGTCACCTGGAATCAAATCTACGAGATCATCGCTGACGCCCTCGGGGTCAAGCTGCATGCGGTACATGTCTCGTCGGAATTCCTTGATGCCAGCAGCGACGAGGATTTCCGTGGGGGATTATTGGGGGACAAGGCTAACTCTGTGGTCTTTGACAACTCCAAGCTGAAGCGGCTCGTTCCGGAATTCGTGGCCACCACACGTCTGGATCAGGGAATCAAACGGACAGTAGAGCATATTCTGGCGCATCCGGAATATCAAGTGGAGGATCCGGAGTTTGATGCATGGTGTGATAATGTCATTCATGCTCTGAATTCTGCGCTTAAAAGGATCAATGGACGTTGAAGCTAAATAAATAATAAGCTTGCTAGAGCTTAAAAATAAAAACGGCCATCCTCTCGCGAGGTTGGCCATTTTTATTTTGGTCTACGTAGCAATTAGAAAAATAGAACGAGCTTATCTCGAACCGCTTCATTCGCCCCTTCCACGATAGTCTGAAGCTGCGGCTTGGAGAAGAGCGCCTCAATTGGTTCAGGGTAAGTTTGCTTGATTTCGCATAGGGCAATAGCTTCATTGAACTTGGCCGGGTGCGCAGTGGACAGCGTAACCGTCACTTCGCCCGCCGATGTAAGCTTGTCAGAAGCTGCTACTCCACAGGCCGTGTGCGGATCAAGCAGATAGTCGTACTCATCGTAATATTTGCTGATGACCGCAAGACATTCGTCGTTTTCCACAGCATGTGCGGCGAACTTTGCGTTGACGGCCGTCTTCTTGTCTTCAGGAATTACAATTTTGCCCTCCGCTTTAAGCAGCTCCATCAATGAAGCTACTTCTGCTGCGTTCTCCCCGTACAGATAGAACAGATAACGTTCAAAGTTGCTGGCAACCTGAATATCCATAGAAGGGCTATAAGTACCGCGGAATTCACCCGGCTGGTAGATCCCTTCATTCACAAAGCGCTCCAGAATATTGTTCTCATTTGTTGCCAGGATGAGCTTATGGATGGGCAAGCCCATGCGCTGCGCCAAATAACCGGCGAAGATGTCGCCAAAATTGCCTGTCGGTACGCTGAAATTCAGCTTGCCAGTCAGGCCTTGCTGCGCGAGCTGCAGATAGGCATAGAAATAATAGACGGTCTGCGCGAGTATACGCGCGATGTTGATGGAATTGATCGCACGCAGATGATATTGATGTTTGAAATCTACGTCTGCGAATAATTCCTTAATGATCCGCTGGCAATCGTCGAAGGTTCCATTGACGGCCAGATTGAGTACATTCTCGTTATCGACCGTTGTCATTTGAAGTTCTTGCACCCTGCTTACCTTCTGATGCGGATGCAGGATACAGATGCGGATCCCCTCTTTGCCGCGAACGCCTTCGATCGCTGAAGCTCCTGTATCGCCTGATGTGGCGCCAAGAATATGAATGACCGATCCGGTCTTGCGGGATACGTAGGAATACAGATTGCCCAGAAATTGCAGAGCAACGTCCTTGAAGGCAAAGGTAGGTCCATGGAACAGCTCCATAATATAAAGATCGTCATGAAGCTTGCGGACCGGCGTTACATCAGGATGGCGGAATGTCCCGTAGCTGTCTTGAACCAGCTTCTCCAGATCAGAGCGTGGTATTTCGTCATTCACGAAGAGCGAGAATACTTCGGTAGCAAGTTCCGCATAGCTAAGAGACTGCCAGTTCTTCAGCGTTTCGGCGGACACCTGCGGAATATGTTCAGGTACAAGCAAGCCGCCGTCGTCAGCCAGACCCATTAGGATGGCATCGATGAAGCCGATTCCAGCGACTTGGCCTCTCGTGCTTTTATAGTGCATAGAATGATTTCCCCCCGCTTGATAGTTTTTCATTATTGTATCAGAAAATTTCCTTTTGTTAAGGGAAAAGTTCTGAAGTGGCTGTCTTCCATAAAGTTGATTTGGAGTCGGAGCGTTATATTTCGGCCGTTATTAATTCGATAGGCAGGGCCGTTGAGGGAGAGTTCCATCGGTTCGCCTGCCCGTATGGATGTCGACGCCTGGAAATATTTTTATATTCATAAGAAGCCGACGATGTCGACATCGTCGGCTTTTGTCATATTTGGGCATTTTGTAAAGGTAATTTAACCCTAACATAGAATAAATAAACGATGCTTATAAATTGATGATAATTATAGGGAGGACACCGTGAAGCCCAATTATTATGGAACACCGATTCGAATAAGCCGTCGTACCGGCCCGGGATATGGGATATGGATAAAGCGAATCCTAATCGCTGTCATTCTAATCGCAGCTGTATTGGCGGGTCTGCTGCAGATTCGATCCCCCCGTCCCGGCCGGGGCGAGGCCCCGCCCGAATATTTCTCCCCTGCCCCGGGGGTGGGGAAGGGCGAGATGATTGCCAGAGAAACACACCCCT
>NZ_LN831277.1:266385-462568 GCF_900069005.2 Paenibacillus sp. GM2
ATCCCCGCGTCCGGCCGGGATCGATGCTCCGCCTGAATCTTTCTCCTCTGCACGGGCGATGGAGAAGGTAGAGATGATTGCCAGAGAACCACACCCTTCGGGTTCCTCTGCACATGCTCAGGTGCGTGATTATATTATCGCGGAGCTGGAAAACCTTGGTCTGCATCCGGAAATTCAGGAGGCAGATGTTGCACCAGGCGTGTCCAAGCGATATTCAGGCAAGCTCGAGAATATCGTCGTCCGCATTCCTGGAACCGATTCGAGCAAGCCGCTCATGCTGGCAGCTCATTATGACTCCGTTGCGACAGCACCAGGAGCGGCAGATGATGGTTCAGGAGTTGCCGCTATGCTTGAGACAGCAAGAGCGCTCCAGGCATTTGGCCCTCTGAAGAATGATCTGATTCTGCTTATGACAGATGGTGAAGAGAACGGGATGCTAGGAGCCAAGGCATTCGTGAGCGAGCATTCATGGGCCCGTGATATAGGCCTGGTATTAAATTTCGAGGCGCGCGGCAACAAAGGCCCTTCATTTATGTTCGAGACCAGCGATCAGAACGGCTGGATCATTCGGGAGTTTACTCAAGCTGCTCCGAGTCCGGTAGCCTATTCGCTCATCTATAACTTGTATAAGTTGATGCCGAATGATACAGATTTAACGATATTCAAGGACGGCGGGATGCCTGGCTTGAACTTTGCGTTCGGGGTCGGTTTGAACGCTTATCACACTGAGCTGGATACAGCCGCTAATCTGGATCCGTCCAGCTTGCAGCACCAAGGCGAATATATGTTAAGTTTGGCCCGGCATTTTGGTAATCTTGATCTGAATCAGGTACAACAGCAGGATCGGGTCTATTTTAATACCATCGGCTGGAGTATGATCAGTTATTCGAAGTCCTGGATCCCCTGGTTCACTGGCTTCGCCGTGCTGCTGTTCATGGCAACCTTATGGCATGGCCTATATACCCGGCGAATTCACTGGAAGGGATTATTTGGCGGATTAGGCATCAGTCTGCTTACCATGGTCGCCGTATATGGCATTAATACCTTGCTATGGCGATTGCTCCGTTCCGGAATCTCAGAGGAAGGATACGAGAGAATTTTAATGGACCCAAAGGTCAGTGTGTACTATTTGGCAGGATCGCTGCTGGTTACCCTGTTGCTGGCTATTTTAATTGTTAGAGCAGGTTCCCGGTTTATCCGCTCGGAAAATATATGGTTAGGTGTGTTGGCGTTATGGCTCCTGTTATGTATAGGAACGAGTATTTCTCTACCGGGAGGCAGCTATGTCTTCACGTGGCCGCTGGTTTTCAGCCTTATGGGTCTTAATTTGTTCTTCTTTATGGAGGAAGAGGCCAGGAACTGGCTATCCACTTTGTTTGCTGTACCTGGGTTCGTGCTGCTAACGCCGATCTGCTATCTTGTCTACTATTTGATGACATTGGGGATGGCAGGCACGATTATGGTCATTGCAGCGCTTGCGATCTCTTTGATTTTCCCATTGTTCTGCAAGCCTACGAGGGCACATCGGGATATATTCAGATTCAGATAGAAGCTGTCAGGCTGAATTTCGGACGCCATAGGCCGGGCAGGGGAGGTATAAGAAGCATGGAGATACAACATGCTAATGGGGAACAGAGACATTTCAGAAGGGAGAGTATCTCATTCATGAAACGTTACGATTCCAGTCTGCAAGCAGACAGCACTGTAGCTCGTGCGCAAAATTCCGTTAACAAGCTGCACAATGCCGTATCTCAAGCGCTAAGCCATCCCAATGAACAAACTGTAGAACAAGCGCAGAACAGCTTTGATCATGCTGAGCAATCCATTCAGCAGGTGAACCGTTCACTAGGGCCCCAAGGGGTCGAAATGGCCGAAGAGATGCTGGCTGATGAGAAGAGTAGACTTGCTAAACTGAATCAGCAATAGAGACTTTCAGAACGCTAATCGTTATCTGTTCAGCCTGCAGGGCCTAGGAACCTGCAGGTTTTTTGCTGCCGATAAGTGGAAAGCCTCATCCTCCACTTGTGTGGGTGATGAGGCTTTATATTATAGACTGTGTCGTGATTTATTTCTTTAAAAGCAGATATACGAAGTAAGGTGCACCGATGAAGGAGATGACAATCCCGACGGGAATGCCGCTCGGATCAGCGAGATTACGGCCAATCGTGTCCGCCAGCAGCAGCATCCATCCTCCGGTTAATACGGCGACAGGCAGGAATAGCTGATGCCTTGGCCCAACAAGAGCTTTGGCGATATGTGGCGCCATCAGGCCGACGAAGGAGATACCTCCGGTTACAGAGACCGCCGAGGCGGCCAGGGCAACAGCTGCCAGCAGCAGGCCAAGCCTTTCTCTCTCCACGGCTACCCCGACACCGATTGTGACGTGCTCATCCAACGTCAGCAGGTTCATGCGATTCGCCTTATAGAAGGCGAACGGAACGAGAATGATCAGCCACGGCAGCATCGCTAAGATGAAGGGCCAGTCGGTGCCCCATACATTCCCAGCGATCCATTTGGCGATAAAATCAACCTTGGAACGTTCCGCCGAGGAGATCAGTACGATCATAATCCCGGATAGCGCCATGGCGAACCCAACCCCCGTTAATACAAGACGGGTCGGCTGGAGTCCTTCCGTCCGGCTATAAGAGAAGATATAGATCAAAACGGCTGTAATTACAGCCCCGCAAAAGGCGACCACAGGCAGTAAATAGATAAATGAGCCTGCATCAATCGGGAAGAACAAGAAGAAGACCGCAATGGCAACGCCGGCTCCGGAGTTAATGCCGAGGATTCCGGGGTCTGCCAGATCATTGCGCGATACGCTCTGCAAAATAGCTCCTGACAGCGCCAGTGCCATTCCGGAAAGCATGGTAATGACAATACGCGGCAGACGTACAGAGAATAAGACGAATTCTTCCTTGAACGTTCCTTGTCCGAATAAGGTAGGCAGGAGCCGATTATAAGACAAGGAGGAATAACCCATCCCCATGCCGATAACAATGGTTGCGATAATGAGCAGAACCAGGATGCCAACGATCCGGCGCTGCCTTCTGACTGCGATGTGGTGGTTCATGATAAGCCTTTACCCCCTTTGCGTACGATATACAAGAAGAATGGCAGGCCTATCATGGCGACGATCGCTGCTACCGGTGTTTCATAGGGAGCGTTGATCGTGCGGCCGAGCGTATCCGCGATCAGCATAAACGCCGCGCCGCCTATACCGGACATCGGCAATATGTAACGGTAATCGGTTCCGACAATGCCGCGGATCAAATGCGGTACCATCAATCCGATAAAAGCCAGGTTCCCTACCAGTGCCACCGAGGCACCGGCGAGAATGATAATAAGAACAATCATTAGCACCTTGATTAGCGCTGTGCGTTGCCCCAAGCCAACAGCAACTTCTTCGCTAAGGCTCATCACGGTGAGCTGCTTGGAGAAGAGCAGGGACAGAATAATGCCGACGATAATGAAAGGGACGATGACCTGCAGCTGCCCCCAGGTTGTGCCGATCACCCCACCGGAGGTCCACATGGAGACATCCTTGGAGATTTTGAAATAGATGCCCACGCCTTCAGCGATTGCATATAGGAAAGCTGATACGGCCGAGCCGGCTAGGACGAGGCGCAGCGGCGACAGACCGCCTTTCTTGATGGCTCCGATGCCCAGCACAAACGTAGCGCCCAGAGCGGCGCCGATGAAGCAGGCAATCATAATCCCGAAGTAATTTGCCGCCGGAATAAAGGCCAATGTGATGGCCAATGCGGCGTTGGCCCCTGACGTCAGGCCAAGCAAACCGGGATCGGCCAGCGGGTTCCTTGTAATGCCCTGCATCATCGCACCGGATATCGCCAAGGCAGCGCCTACAACCATAGCTCCGATCTCCCGTGGCAGACGGATTTCACGGATGATGGAAATAGACTCCCCACTTGCGTGGGAAGTCAAGGCCAGCCATACATCCCGAAGCGGTGTGTTGGCCGCTCCGAATGCCATAGCAACAGCAAATATGAGTACTAATAATATGCATCCAGCTATCAATTTAAATAGAAATGATATGGAACGAGAATTTGATCTGATCATGTGGTTAGTCTCTCATTTTCTTATAAATTGGCTTATTTTCCAAGGAAATGCTTAATAAAGAAGTCGAGCTGATAATCCAGGGTGAGCGCATCGTTGAAATAGAAGTTTTGCGCATCGGCTACGAAGACACGGTTGTTCTTGACTGCCGGGATGTTCTTGTACGTATCCGTGTCCAAGAAGGAATTATCGGTCTCGCTATTTTTACTTAATATGATATAGTCCCCGGCATATTCCGGCAAGACTTCCAGCGATAACGCGTAATATCCGTCTTTCAATGCGGCTTCCTTCACTTTTTCCGGCATTTTCAGCTTCATGGCTTGGTACAGAATTTCTGTGCCCCGTGCCCAATTGTCCCCAAAAACATAAATTTGCTTGTCAAAATTCTCGAATACAGAGACCGTTGCATCCTCGCCGATCTTCACTCTGATCTCGTCGCCTGCTTTTTCCGCACGCTGCTTGAAGTCGTTGACCCAGGACTCAGCTTCCTTCTCTTTGTTAAGCAATTTGCCGATCTCCAGGATCTGTGTTAAGTAGTCCAGCTTGCCATAGGTGTAGGTAACTGTGGGAGCAATCTCCTTCAGCTTATCCAGATTTTTAGTGTTGGACAGGCCGATGATCAGGTCCGGATTAACCTCAATAATCTTCTCCAGATTCTCATCCGACACCTCGGCAGCGTTCTCCAATTTATCCTTGAAGTTTGGATTCATTTTGGACCAGGAATCGACCCCTACCAGATTGACACCCAGGGCCAGCACATCACCGGTATAAGACGATAGCACGATCACGCGCTGCGGATTCGCTGGAACTTCGATGGGGCCATCCTCCGATTGATAGGTGATCGTATCCTTGGAACTGTTCTCTGTCTGGTTAGCGGTTTTATTTGCATTTTCTCCTGCGCCACTTTGACTAGGTTGGTTGCCACAGGCGCTGACCAGCAGAACGCAGAGCAGTATTATAGGTAGGAAAATTTTTTTCATCTTATTAAACTCCCTTTAACTGTTTTAAATGATAATGATTATCATTCGCGGATTGATATAAATCATATAGTTCTGAGTGATGGATGTCAATAATTATTTAAAAGTTGAAGGGTTATAAATGAAGGGGAAGAACCCTTATATGATCGGGTGCTCGCCATGCCTGGAACTATATATCGGATATGTTATGCTGGGGATAAGGGCGGACGAAATCGCCATATCATATTATAGTGCTAATTAGTGCTAAATCTAGGGCAAAGGAGCTGACGTAGTATGAAGTATCGTAGACTCGGAAATAGCGGGCTGGAAGTATCAGCGATGGGGCTGGGGACGAATTCGTTTGGTAAAAGGGCCGACGAATCCACCTCAATTCGCATTATGGAGGAGGCGCTGGACAGCGGGATTAACTTTATAGATACGGCGAATATCTACGCTGGAACCAAGTCGGAGCGGATTATTGGACAAGCTCTGGTCGGCAAAAGACAGCGGGTCGTTCTGGCTACGAAGGCCGGATTGGTGAGAGGGGAAGGGCCGAATCAGCGCGGCTCCTCGCGGTATCATTTGCAGCAGGAGCTGGAAGGCAGCCTGAAGCGCCTTAATACCGATTATATCGATCTGTATCAGATTCATACTTTTGATCCGAACACGCCGCTTGAGGAGACGCTGCGCACTTTGGACGATATGGTGCGTGCGGGTAAGGTTCGCTATATCGGGGCTTCCAACTATGCCGCATGGGAGCTGATGAAGGCGCTTGGCCTCAGTGAGCTGAAGGGGCTGAACCGCTTCGTATCCCTGCAGGTGAGCTATTCCTTAGCTGATCGAACTCCGGAGCAGGAGATGGTACCGCTATGTCTGGATCAGGGCGTTGGCATTATTCCATATTTCCCGCTTGCAGGCGGGATTCTTAGCGGGAAATACAGCTTATCGGACAAAGTCCCGGCAGATTCCCGTGCGGATAAAGACCCAAGCTTCAATCGCTTCATTAATGAGCGAACGTTGACACTTGCCGATCAAGTGAACCAGCTGGCAGTTGAATACGGATATACAGCTAGCGGTCTTTCTCTAGCCTGGCTGATGGACCAGCCCGTTGTAAGCACGGCTATTGTAGGCGCCACCCGTCAGGAGCAGCTTAGGGAAAATCTCCGCAGTCTGGAGATTGAGCTAAACCCGGAGCTCATAGAGAAACTGGACCATTTGAGCCGGACAAGCCGCTACAGTGAACCGTTTGCCACTTATCGCCTGTCTTGATTTTATGATGATGGACAGCCATTCCATATAACGGGTTCCAAAGAGTGAGTTCCCAAGCCGCCTGAACACAAGCCCAGGCTTATGCATAGCATATAGCACCACTTTTTATCGGGGGAAAGGGTGTGCCTGGAATGGGAATTCATTTAACGGCAATCCATTATGTGTATCTGGCTTTTATTGTATTCATTATGACGCTGTTGATCAGACGCCGTGATACGACGATGATCTGCGTAGCGGGCATCTTTGTATTAGGCTTAATCGCCACAGAGACTCTCAGCGGCTCAGTAACGGGAGTCTTTAATTCATTTGTATACGCAACGAGAGAACTGCTTGGAACGATCATGATTATCTCGATCATCGTAGCGATGAGCCAGGTGCTAATGCGGACGGGGATTAATGAGACGATGATAGCGCCTTTAACCCGGTTTATTCGTACGCCTGCGGTAGCCTTCTGGGGGATCGGTCTAATTATGATGGTGACCTCTTGGTTCTTCTGGCCCTCTCCGGCGGTCGCTCTCATCGGTGCGGTGCTGCTGCCGGTAGCTGTTCGGGTCGGTCTGCCAGCACTTGGAGCCGCTATGGCCATGAATCTGTTCGGTCACGGTATTGCTCTGTCAGGCGACTATATTATTCAAGGTGCGCCTAAGCTGACGGCGGACGCGGCCGGACTGCCGGTATCCAGCGTGATGGAGGCGAGTGTCCCGCTTGTTATCGTGATGGGGCTGGTCACAACCGTTACAGCATTCTGGATGATGCGTAGAGATCTCAAGCGTGGGACGTGGCGAGACGGGCTGGTGACGGGCAAGAATCTGACCCCTAGCGTATCAGCGGAGGAAGAGGAGGAGCAAGCTGTGGTTTCTCCCGGTGTGAAGAAAGGACTGGCGATTGCGATACCACTGCTGTTCTTGATCGACGTTCTCGCAATGTTCCTGCTCCATTTGCAGGGCGGAGATGCGACAGCATTGGTTGGCGGTACGGCTGTATTCATCCTGATCGTTGTGACTTTGCTGGCTCATCGCAACCGTGGATTGGAGAAGGTAACGTCATATCTGATCGATGGCTTTGTATTCGGCTTTAAGGTATTTGGACCGGTGATCCCGATCGCAGCGTTCTTCTATCTGGGCGACTCGGCGTTTACGGAATTATTCGGTCAGGTGTTGCCTGAGGCTTCCCACGGTATTGTAAATGATCTCGGGGTAGCGCTGGCAGGAGTGGTCCCTTTGAACGGAGCTGTAGGTGCAATTACGCTGACGATCATCGGAGCCATTACCGGTCTGGATGGATCTGGATTCTCTGGAATCTCACTGGCGGGTTCCGTGGCGCAATTATTTGCCGCAGCGACCCATACAGGGGCTGCCACCTTGACCGCATTAGGGCAAGTTGCAGCGATCTGGGTTGGAGGCGGGACACTGATTCCGTGGGCCTTAATTCCGGCTGCAGCGATTTGCGGAGTAAGCCCGTTTGAGCTGGCACGGCGCAATTTGAAGCCTGTCTTGATCGGGCTTGGGGTGACTACAATTGTCGCTATGTTTTTGTTGTAACAGGCCATTTAAAATACTTGCAATCCAACGGCTATCCAGAAGATAGTCGTTTTTTGTTGTTCACAGAGCTTTCACTTTTCAAATAGGAAATAGAGGTATTGTATACCAAAAAAGTTTGTGATAGAATTCACCTATATAGTGAAATATTTCACTTAATTTAAAAATGTCTATCTTAGGGGGCTTTCATGAAAATGAGGAAAATGATGTATGCATTGTTAGTATCTATGGTTGCTATCTCCATGCTGGCTGGCTGCGGTTCCAAGAACTCAAATTCAAATTCTGCTAATTCGGGCCAATCTGCATCTAATGAATCAACCGACAATGCTTCCACGAACAATGGAGCAACAAATAACGCAGATACTGCAGCTTCAGGGCAAATTGCCAAGATTGGTCTGGGTCATATTACATCTATTGGCAGCTCGAAGGATATGGAAGGCGATACACTGGCTACTGCACAAGTGGACACAACGATTGTTGCAGCAGCATTTGATAAAGACGGCAAGGTAGTTAAGGTGGAGATCGATAATGCACAATCGAAGGTAGACTACGATAAAGATCTGCAAGTGACTACTGATCTGAATGCCGACAATAAGACCAAGGTAGAGCTTGGCGAAGATTATGGCATGAAAAAGGCATCCTCCATCGGCAAAGAGTGGTACGAACAAGCGAAAGCGCTTGGCGATTGGATGGTAGGCAAGAGTGTTGACGAGATTAAAGCTATGAAGACCAAAGCAAAAGACGATCATCACCCGGCTGTTCCGGATGAAGCGGATTTGGCTTCCACTGTAACGATGAACGTATCTGATTTCATTGCGGCCGTAGCTGAAGCATACGATACTGCGATTGATGTGAAGGGCGGCGCCGAGAAATTTGGCCTTGGACATAACATTTCCCTGGCTAAGTCCAAGGGGCTGTCCACGAGCGATGGTCAAGAAGTGCTTCCGGCAGCTGAGGTGAACACGGTCATGGTAGCTACAGCCTTCGATAAGGATGGCAAGGTAGCGGGTACGATTATCGATAATGCACAGACCAAAGTGAACTTTGACAAGAACGGTAAAGTGACATCTGATAAGAATGCGGAGATCAAGACGAAGGTAGAGCTTGATGATGAGTACGGCATGAAGAAGGCTTCCTCGATCGGCAAGGAATGGTATGAGCAAGCGAGAGCGCTTGGCGATTGGATGGTAGGCAAGTCTGTGGATGAGATCAAAGGCATGAAGACGAAGCAAAAAGATGATGCTCATCCCGCAGTGCCGGATGAAGCGGATCTGACTTCTTCGGTAACGATCAGTGTTCAGGACTATATCGCAGGCTTGGTAGAATCCTTCGATAGCGCTAAATAATAAGGTTCCTGATGAGTCATCGAACCATATGGACTCCCCCATGCTTATGGGGGAGTTTTGCTTAAAACCGAGATATGACTGGAGAAGTTCGGCAACGAGGCGCTTAAAGAGGTGAATTTATGTACAGAGTGGTGGCAAAGACAAAATGGTGGGTAGGGATTATGCTTGCGGCCTTGTTATTGACCGGCTGCACAGCCAAGGCGGATCAACTGGAAGTAGTATATCCCAAATACAGTGACAGTTTCTTCGATGCTTTTGACACGATGACCCAGGTTGTTGCGTACACAGAGAATGAGGAGCAATTCCAGCAATACGTGGAGCAAATCCATAAGCGGTTCCTGGAGCTGCATCGGTTATATGATATTTACAACAATTATGAAGGCCTGAACAATGTGAAGACGATAAATGATCGGGCCGGGAGTGAACCTGTTAAGGTAAGCCAGGAGATCATCGACTTGATTCAGTTCTCCAAGCAGTGGTATGACCAGGTTGGGGAGACCAATATTGCGATGGGGGCGGTTCTGGAGTTGTGGCATGACTATCGGGAAGCGGGGATTGCCAACCCGGATCAGGCGAAGCTGCCGCCGATGGAGAAGCTGAAGCAGGCTGCGCAGCATATTGATTTCAGTAAGGTTATTATTGATGAGGCGAATAGCACTGTCTATTTGGCAGATGCGAAAATGTCTCTGGATGTCGGTGCTGTGGCTAAGGGCTTCGCAACCGAATTGGTGGCTCAGGAAATGAAAGCGCAGGGGATGAACTCCTTCATGATCAGCGCCGGTGGGAATATCCGTTCCGTAGGCAAACCGCTGGATGGGGTGCGTCAGCGCTGGGGCGTCGGTATCCAGAATCCGAATAAATTCATCGCGATGGAAGAGGATAATCTGCTGGATACGATATTTATCCGCGACGCTTCTGTCGTCAGCAGCGGGGATTATCAGCGTTATTACACGGTGAATGGCGTTAACTACCACCATTTGATCGATCCGAAAACCTTGCTGCCGGGAAATTATTATCGGGCGGTAACAGTCATGACCGAAGATTCCGGTCTGGCTGATTTTTTGTCGACGGTTGTATTCCTGCTGCCATATGAACAGAGCGCTGCTCTTGTGAAGACGCTGGATGGAGTCGAGGTGCTCTGGGTGATGCCTGATGGCACTGTGAAGGCAACAAAAGGCATGCAGAAGATGATGAAAAGCCATGGAGCAACAGGGGCGAGAGCGTCCTAGCTTGAATCAGTGGAGTCCGGTAAAGGGTTTGCTTGTGTCTGCTATTTTTTTCAAAATTGTAGGGATTTTGTGGGACTAGTTTGAGTATTATGGTAATATATAAGTGCGTTTCTATAAGCAAATTCATGGATGAGGTGATTGATTCTTGATAGGTCGTAGCGGTAACCCTACTCTAAATGACAAGACTTTTGAAAGAGCCGGTCAATTTAGCGATTTAGATCGGATGACAATTGGAGGCACAGTGAATAAGGCGTTTATTACGCTCATTATTTTGCTGGCCAGCGCCTTCAGTACGTGGATGATGTTCTTCGACGGGAAGAACGTAGTCCCTTTCGCTATCGGCGGGGCTGTTGCCGGGCTTATTATTGCGATAATCCTTGCTTTTAAACCAGCGATTTCTCCTTATTTAGTACCGATTTACGCTCTTTGTGAAGGCTTTTTCCTCGGAGCCATTTCAGCTACATACGAGACTTTATACTACGGCATTACTTTACAGGCGGCCTTGCTGACAATGGGTGTTTTCCTCGCTCTGCTGCTTGCGTACAAGACAAGAATTATTAAAGCGACAGAGAATTTCAAACTCGGTGTATTTGCGGCAACGGGTGGCGTCGCACTGCTCTACCTGCTGAGCATTGTATTGCGGTGGTTCGGGATTCAAATTCCTTATTTGCATGACAGTACGCCAATCGGTATCGGAATTTCCGTGGTCATTGTAATCATTGCGGCACTGAATCTGGTGCTGGACTTTGACTTTATCGAGAACGGTGCACAAAATGGGGCTCCAAAGTACATGGAATGGTACGGAGCTTTTGGTCTGATGGTAACGCTTGTCTGGCTGTATCTTGAGTTGCTTCGTCTGATCGCTAAGATTTGGAGCCGTGATTAGACAAAATTAGTGATTCGCGTTCGACAAAACTAGTATTTTTTTACCTTTTTTAGCGATTGACTCCAGTTCCAGATGTGAAATATATTAATGTCACACCGAGGTCGTTGTTCTTCATCCAGAGAACAAGGGCCTCTTTTATATTTCATATCTAGGCACACTAATCGAAAGGTTAGGTCGCAAAGCTTTGGAGTCTAATGGTTCTGATCAGAATACCTGATCCGGCTAATGACAGTCCGGCTGCATTCACAATGCTTATTGTTGATGCAGCCGGTTTTTTTTGTTTTCTTCCTGGTTGCGAAGGCATTCCCAGTGGATAGCCTTCGTAAGATAAGTATTAGTGCCTGAAAAGAGGGGGGGGTTAATGCAGAAAAGTAGCCTGGGAGTGAAGATAACAAAATGAGGAGGAGCTATGAAAAGCGGAATTCGATTAATTGTTACGTGGTTGTGTATGATCTCCCTTGTATTAGGGATGCCCTCTATGGCGTTGGGGGCCGATGGTAGCAACAATGATCCCAATTGGCCCAATCCGGGATCAATCCATTTAAACAAGACGGCGACGCCTACCGGCAACTTTGGAGAATGGCAGGTAACACTGACCGTGGAAGGCAAGCAGTTGAAGACCAGCACAGACATTGTGCTCGTCATCGACAAATCGGGCAGTATGAATACCGGCCAACGTCTGACGAAAGCCAAGGAAGCGGCCAAGAGCTTCGCAGATTCTCTGCTAACGAATGATTCAGGTATTCGTTTGGCGGCGGTCGCATTCAGTGAGGGGAAGGCATCTCAGGTGTCTGATTTTACAGATGCTTCTGGAAGAGATTCTTTCAAGAAGGAAATCGATAAGATCAAGGCATCGGACGGTACAAATATTCAGGCAGGGCTAAAGGCAGCAGAAGATTTGTTGGGGAAAAGTCATGCGGATAAGAAGTATATCGTGCTGCTGAGCGACGGCGAGCCTACCTTTAGCTATAAGGGGACGACTGCCGAAAAATACAACTGGCCTAATAACAAATATAATTTCGCCATTACTAAATTTGATTTCAGCTCTGTAAAAGGCAATGGACAGGATTTCGGGTTATCCTGGTTCTCAAGTTATAACATCGGCTCATACGGCGTTAATGACAACGGGCTCCCGACGATCTCCCACGCTAAGTTACTTCTTAATCAAGGAATCGATATTTATAGTATCGGCCTGGAAGTAGGCAACAACAATAATGCTCAGTATGTACTCAATAACAGTCAGAACCGAGGCTACTATTCTGCGAGCAGTGATGATCTGCAGAAGGTTTTCGCCGACATCTCCAGCGATATTAAATTTGCAGCTAGAGATGCAGTTGTAACAGATCCGATGGGGGAGAAGTTCAATCTGCAGCCGGGTGCGCTGAACGGTACGGATTACGTTGCTTCCCAAGGAGAGGTAGTCTGGAACCCGGCGACAGAGACATTCCAGTGGAATATCGGCACTGTCTCTGAAGGCAAACCGGCGACATTAACTTATGTTGTTGTGATTGATCCATCTTCTAACCCGGTAACAGATACGTTATATCCAACAAACGGAAAGACGACGATAGATTACACGAATGTATATGGTACTACGCATGTTGTGAAGGAATTTGAGGTTCCTAAGGTGAAAATTGGCCTGGTGAAGATCCTCATTAAGGGTTACACCGTCAATCTGGATGGGAAGCCGGTAGATGCAGCAGGCAACGTTGTTGCGAGTCCGGCCTTGGCGCAGCAGTTGTATTCTGAGCACTATTCCGCAGGCGGCAAGGATACATTCCCGGTTGGAGGTGAGCCGGTTTCCGTACCGGCTAAACAAGTAGACGGGTATAGCCTCAAGGCTGGAGTTAATCCGACTAGCGTGACTGTAAAAGCCACCGCAGAGAACATCGTACTGTTCGGTTACGCGAAGGTGATCGAGAAGCAGGTGACAGTAAAATATGTGGATCGCGATTCGAACACGGAGATCGTCGATCCGGATGTGATTCCAAAAGCTGTCGTCGGCGAGCATATTGATCTCGAAGCGAAGCAAATTCCAGGCTATACACCAGAGCAACCGACAACCTTTAGTTATTTGGTAGAAAATAAGGATGATAATGAGTATATTTTCTATTACACAGCGGATGAGCAAAGCGTAACTGTGAAGTATCTGGAGAAGGGAAGCGGCAATGAGTTAGCGCCATCCACTTCCGTACCAGGAAAAACAGGGGAAGCAGTGAAATTAACAGCGGTCACCGTTCCGGGTTATACTCCAGAGAAAACGGAAGACACTTATACGTTCCAAGCAGGAACCAATGAGTACATTTTCTACTATACAGCGGATGAGCAAAGCGTAACTGTGAAGTATCTGGAGAAGGGAAGCGGCAATGAGTTAGCGCCATCCACTTCCGTACCAGGAAAAACAGGGGAAGCAGTGAAATTAACAGCGGCCACCGTTCCGGGTTATACTCCAGAGAAAACGGAAGACACTTATACGTTCCAGGCAGGAACCAATGAGTACATTTTCTATTACACAGCGGATGAGCAGAGCGTAACTGTGAAGTATCTGGAGAAGGGAAGCGGCAATGAGTTAGCGCCATCCACTTCCGTACCAGGAAAAACAGGGGAAGCAGTGAATTTAACAGCGGCCACCGTTCCGGGTTATACTCCAGAGAAAACGGAAGACACTTATACGTTCCAAGCAGGAACCAATGAGTACATTTTCTACTATACAGCGGATGAGCAAAGCGTAACTGTGAAGTATCTGGAGAAGGGAAGCGGCAATGAGTTAGCGCCATCCACTTCCGTACCAGGAAAAACAGGGGAAGCAGTGAAATTAACAGCGGCCACCATTCCGGGTTATACTCCAGAGAAAACGGAAGATACTTATACGTTCCAGGCAGGAACCAATGAGTACATTTTCTACTATACACAAGATGAACAACCTATTGAGGAACGTGCAGTAACGATCCACTTTCTTGAAGAAGGCACGGACGCTGTATTGCAGGACCCAGAGGTCAAATCAGGCAAGGTTGGAGATACATTAACTTGGACGGCTGAGAACATTACGGTAACGGATGCGGTGTATGTTCCGGTTCAGCTTAACCATAGCTATACAATCACAAATGCAGAAATTCAGGACTACGAGGTTTATTACAAAAAGAGTGATCCTGAAGAGAACTTGAAGCTTATGATTTATTACCTTGATCGGGCGACTGGAACACCAGTAGCCGATGCGGATACGGTATTTGGCAGCGAAGGCAAGGAGATCACTCTGTTGCCCAAGGCTCCGACTGTAACGGATGCGGTGTATGTACCCGAGCTAGAAAGCGCCGCTTACACGTTTAACGCGGATCTGGAGCAAGAGTATACTTTCTACTATAACAAACAAGTAGACCCAGAGCCTGCTGAACGCACGGTTACCGTGAAGTACCTTGAGAAGGGAAGCAATCGTCAGCTTGCCAATCCGACGACAGAGAAGGGCAAGATAGGAGATACACTCACCTTAAAGGCGGTAAGCATATCTGGTTATACCCCGATTAAGTACAGCGATACGTATAACATCGGAGACGGCGATGCTCAAGAGTATATTTTCTACTATACCAAAAACTCTACGGATGGTAACGGTTCTAATCCAGGCGGGTCCAGCTCCTACACAACACCTTCGCCGCCACCAGCACCACCCGTGCCTCCATTACCACCGGTACCGCCTAAGCTCGACACCGAGAATCACTTCGATTATATCCAGGGCTATCCGGACGGTATGGTGAAGCCGCAGAACAATATCAGCCGCGAAGAAGTGGCGGCGATCTTCTATCGTCTGATGGAGGGCGAGAGCCGGGCGAACTATTACTCTACAACGAATTCCTATATCGATGTGAAGGATACACGCTGGTCTAACAAGCATATCTCGACGATGGCCAATGCCGGAATTATTACGGGTTACCCGGACGGCTCCTTCAGACCGGGTCAGGCCATTACCAGAGCTGAATTTGCTGCGATTGCAGCCCGATTCGATAAGCTGGATGAGCGGGAGAGCGGACTGTTCACGGATATTAGCGGACATTGGGCAGAGAAATACATCCTCTCGGCAGGCAACAAAGGCTGGATTAAAGGATATACGGACGGTACCTTCAGACCGAACCAATATATTACTAGAGCGGAGGCCATGTCCTTCATCAATAGTGTATTGAATCGTAAAGTGAAGGAGTCCGGAATCCATAAGAATGCCAAGAAGTGGCCGGATAATCCGGCTTCGAGCTGGTATTACGAGGATGTTATTGAAGCGACGAACAACCATGATTATTCGCGGGATACGGACGGCTATGAGACTTGGGAGCAGCTTAAACCGCATAGAGTTGAACCCTAATAAATGAGTGAATTAACGTAAGAAGAGGCTCCCGCTGGGGAGCCTCTTTGGCATGGTTATTGATATTTGGAGAATAAGTCCTTCATAAATTGATAGGTTAAGGGCATGTCCTGCTTAAGCCTGGCTTGTGTCTGCTCACTATATAGATACAGCGTCGCGGTTTCCGCAAAATATTCGGTAGCGTACGCTGATACATAGCCGTCCCCCTTATAGTCGATGTCAGCTTCCTTTTTCCATATATCCGTGAAACTTGCGGAAGAGCTGATATTGCCCAGTACAAGGCGATCTATGGCGTGGAACGTCTCGTGCAGCTCCAGGTTTTGCCCGTTATGGCCTTTGCCTTTGTCGCTGTATCCGATTCTGGCAATAACGATATTGGAGCTTACGCCAGGAATGTCGTCCCAAGTGAGGCCGGTATTCTCCCATCCCCGTGGGGTGACTCCCTTGTATTGCGAAAATTCAGGTTCATCGGTAATTTTTCCGGTAACGAGCTTAATATGAACTTGCTTATCCTTAAGACCCTGCAATAGCGGAGCGGGGATCAGTACCAGATGATTCATCATTTTATCGGCTTCCAGCTTATCGTAATTGCCCTGGGGCAATATAACAATATCCTTAAGCAGGCTGGTGTCGCCTTGAGCATAGCTTAATGGGGCAGAGAAGCTCATAACGATGAGTAGACAGGCAAGAAGTAGGATCGGGATGCGTCGGACCAGCTTCATAATAATCCCTCCATTCATCTCTTAAAATTTGCATAATTCACCGAGTCGGAAGAAATGAATGAAGTATTCATCCGCTTCCATATCGGCAGCTGGCTGGCTTGGCGGCAGATCCGCTGTAGCCCCTGTAGCTTTGCGCCCCCGTCTTTCGAAGGGTTTGCCCTGAGCAATATGAAAATCGCGAGGTAGTTCAAAAAGTCCGCTTTCGAGCATGAAGTGAAGCGGGAAATGGATTCAGCAGCGAGCTTTGAGTAATTCGCCGAGTCCGCCGAGCATAAGCATATATTTGCGAAGTCATATTTTTCTATGGGAACATCTCAGATGCTCAACGTTTAAACCACAAGCCAACACCTACGAAGATATTTTTCTCCGAACACGTATAGCTCCGCTTCAAAATCTCCAGCACATTTAATGAAAGCATTTTGAAAAAACGCTCATCGGAAGTCTTGCACTTTGCCTGAAAACCGACCTTTTTGAACTTATGGAACTTGAAACACCCACTTTTCAAAAACAAAAAATCCTTCTTACCGAGTAAGAAGGACGGTTCGAGCGAGGATCGCGCTCTACAGCTTCTATATCGGCAACTGGCTGGCATGTGAAGGATTCATCCTCACGAAGCCCCTATAGCTTTGCGTCCCCGTCTTTCGAAGGGTTTGCCTTGATCGATTAATAAATTAATAGAATTGGAAAAAATATGAATCTATCTACTAATAAAAATAAATCTAATAGATTGAATAGTCAACTCTTTTCTGCCAAAAAAGGCGTGGATTCGAGCGGAATATACGTTGTGAAGAATCACTATGGAAGATGGGGGGAAGCAAGTGTTGGCAAGCGGTGTCTAGCTCTTGTATTAAAACTAAAAATTTGGGACAATAGTACAGATTACATCCTTTTCGGAGTGACAGACGAGAGGCTATTTTACGGTTTTGAAAAGAGGAACTGGAATGAACAATACTTCCATTTATGGATTTACATTAGAACAACTTGGAGATTGGCTCGAGGAACATGGCGAGAAGAGATCAAGAGCTCAGTTCGTCTGGGACAACTTATATCGCAAACGTGTTAAGAGCATTTCGCAAATGGCGGATGTTTCGGCCTCGTGTGTAGAAATGCTAAACGACCATATGACGATGCAGACAATGACCGAGCATACTCGGCAGGAGTCCAAGGACGGCACGGTTAAATTTCTGTTCAAGTTACAGGACGGCAATCTGATCGAGACGGTGCTGATGAGACATAAATTCGGCCTGTCCGTCTGTGTAACAACCCAGGTGGGCTGCAATATCGGCTGCAGCTTCTGTGCGAGTGGATTGCTGAAGAAAAGCCGGGACTTGTCCACGGGCGAGATTGTCGAACAGATTATGAAGGTTCAACTCTATCTGGATGAGGTGCAGCACGGAGATTTGGTTAGCCATATTGTAGTTATGGGGATTGGCGAGCCGTTCGATAATTTCAACAATGTCGTTAATTTCTTGAAGGTGATGACCGATCATAAGGGACTGGCGATTGGCCCGAGACATATTACGGTTTCAACCAGCGGTCTGGCGGATAAAATTAAGGAATTTGCCGATCTCAACCTCCGTGTCAATCTGGCAATCTCTTTGCATGCCCCGAACAATGAGCTGCGGACCCGGATCATGAAGATTAATCGCGGTATTCCAATCGAGAAGCTGATGGAGGCGATTGATTATTATCTGCAACGCACGAATCAGAGGATCACAATCGAGTATATTTTGCTTCGAGATGTAAACGATGGCCGGGAGCAGGCTGTAGAATTGGCTGAGCTATTGGACAGTCGCAGGTCCTATGTTAATGTGAACTTGATTCCCTACAATCCGGTCGATGAGCACAGCCAGTATCAGCGTAGTGACAAGGATGCCGTGCTTGAGTTCTATGACGAGCTGAAGAAGCAAGGTATCAGCTGCAGCGTTCGTATGGAGCATGGCAGCGACATTGATGCCGCCTGCGGACAGCTCAGAAGCAAGCAGATGAGGCGGCAGGCCTAAAGCCTGGTCTACAATTGAGTCCAAAACCGAACAAAAAGCAGCTCATTCCTAAAGAGGAAGGGCTGCTTTTCTGCTATTCCTGACTCCCCGGAATTATAAAGAAACAGGGTATCGCTATTTGCGCTAAAAAGGGCCGCTGGAAATTTTAACGAAACAGGGTATCGCTATTTGTGCAAATAAGGGGCAAATAATCAGTATTTCCCCTAAATAACGATATGGTGTTTCGTTAGATTTTAAATCCCTTCATTTTAACGGAAATAACAATTCGTAGTTTCGTTAGAGATTCGCAGGAAAGGTCGATCGTCCATCCGCACTCCATTACGCCTCATTATGCTCCATTGTATACGTTGCGCTTAACTCTTCTGAGCTAATTAGACTTTCCTTGCTTATGCTTATCTATTTCATCTGAGCCCCACAAGTCCCGCAGTACTATATCTACTTCATCAGAGCCCCACAAGTCCCGCAGCGCTACATTTACTTCATCTCAGCCACATAAACCCTACTGTACTTATATCTATTTCTCTGCGCTAATCAGGCTCACTGCACTCATCTCTATCTCCTCGGCACCTAATTCCACTGCACTCATTTCCATTTCTTCTATACTAATTAAAATCTTTCTGCGCTGCTGGTCCGAAATTTTCTTGGGGTTATGCCGGTGAAATTTTTGAATAACTGCGTATAATAACTCTGATTGCAAAATTTGAATGTAAAGGCAATTTCAGAGATCGATTGATTCGTATGGATCAGCAGGTGCTTGGATTCTTCGATTTTCCGTTGGTTAATGAACGTGGTGAGCGGTGAGCCAGTTTCCCGCTTGAAGCGGTCTGACAAATAGCTGGGATGGACCCTAAGAACATCGGCAATCTTCTGCAGGGTCAGTTCCTCGAAGATATGCTCACGGATATAGCGAATCGCCAGATTCACGATATGCGAATAAGGCAGCTCAGCTCTCTCAGAGCGGATCATCGCCACGAACTGCACCAGCATTTCATATTCGAAATGAATGAGCCGCTCGACCTCCCCAATCTTCTCGATTTCCAATATCACCGTATCGCTTAAATGGAAGGCGACCTCCGGGTCAACACCGCCCTTAATAATCGCGCGAGTAAATAAAGTGCAGGAAGCGATCAGGGCGTTCTTCTTGGAGCGAAGCGGGTAGGTGGCAAGTACCGCGGCCTCCAGCTCATTGATTTGGTGCAGCATCTCCATAGCTCTGTGCTCATCGCCAAAGCCGATGGCCTCCAGTAGCTCATGCTCATAATCGAAGGGGGGATGGATGAAATTGTCGCGCAAATACTGCATCCGGGACGATACATAGTACGAAGGATTTTCCGGACGAGAGGGTTTGTTCATTATTTCCCACCACCTAAAAATATTGATAAAAAACTTGATATTTTAGTATAACATAACCTCTTTTTGCACTAAAATTCAAGCATAACCTGTTAGGGAGGAAGGCAGATCATGACCTGGAAAATATCAAACGCTGAACTGTCACAGCAAGTTTTGCTCAACATGGAAAGTATTTTTGCACTTGGTAACGGTTACTTGGGAGTGCGCGGCAACTTTGAAGAAGGTTATGGAGAGGACATGTCCACGATTCGCGGGACTTATCTGAATGCTTTTCACGATGTCATCGAAATTCCTTACGGCGAGAAACTGTTCGCCTTTCCTGATACACAACAGAAGCTTGTCAACAATATCGATGCTCAGACGATTCTGATCTATCTGGGTGATGAAGAGGAGCCATTCCGTCTTGATCAAGGCACGATTACGGCCCATGAACGCAGTCTTCATATGGATAAAGGTTATGCGGAGAGAATGGTGCAATGGAGATCGCCTGGTGGCAAAGAGCTTAAGCTGACTTTCCGCCGTCTCGTATCCTTTACACACCGGGAATTGTTCGCAATTCAATTACACATCGAACCGGTAAATTACAACGGCATGGTGAGAATCGTCTCGACCGTGAACGGGAAAGTGACGAATTATACCAATGCCAATGATCCCCGTGTTGGTGCCGGACATGCCGAAAGGATGAAGGTTATCGATACCGGCGTTCAAGGCGATATGGGCTATGTCGTGGATGAGACGTTTGTATCCAAGCTGCGCGCGGCTTGCGTGACCCGTCATGCTCTGAGCGCCAAGGCGGATGTTCAATTGCAGGCTGATGAGGGCCAAGTGACCTATACAGCTTCCTTCACTTTGGATGAAGCGGCAACTCTGACGAAGTACAACCTGTACACAGACAGCCTTCGTCATGGCGAAGCGATAGTTGAGCAAGGGACCCAGCTGCAGGAAGGCCTGAAGGATCTATCCTTCGAGCAACTGCTGGCTGAACAGACGGCATATTTGCAGGATTATTGGAAATCCGCTGATGTGGTGATCGAGAATGATGCGCAGCTGCAGGAAGGAATTCGCTTCAACCTGTTCCAGCTGCTGCAATCAGCGGGCCGGGATGAGCACAGCAATATTTCCGCCAAAGGCCTAAGCGGTGAAGGTTATGAGGGCCATTACTTCTGGGATACGGAAATTTACATGTTCCCGGTATTCCTGATGACCCAACCGGAGATTGCCCGCCAGCTTCTGCTGTACCGTTATTCTGCACTCGGTCAGGCCAGAGCCAGAGCACGTGAGATGGGGCATAAGCAGGGTGCTTTATTCCCATGGCGCACGATTGCGGGCACGGAGTGCTCCTCGTTCTTCCCGTCGGGGACGGCGCAATATCATATTAGTGCGGATATCGCCTACAGCTATATCCAGTATTATGTTGCGGAGCAGGACAAAGGTTTCCTTCTATCCTATGGCGCAGAGGTATTGATTGAGACAGCCCGTCTATGGGCCGAGATTGGCCATTACTATAACGGCGCCTTCCATATCGACGAGGTGACCGGACCGGACGAATACACCTGCTGCGTGAACAACAATTATTATACAAATGTAATGGCCAAGCATAACCTGAAGTGGGCAGCCAAGAGCTGTGCGATTCTGAAGGATTATAATGCGGCCGGCTTTAAGACGCTTTGTGTCCGCCTCGGAATTACCGAAGAGGAGATTGTGGCGTGGGAGAAAGCCGCTAATGCAATGCTGCTGCCATATGATGAAGCATTGGGCATAAATCCGCAGGATGATACCTTCCTCCGCAAGGCGGTATGGGACTTCGACAACACGCCAAAGGAGAAGTATCCGTTGTTGCTGCACTATCATCCGTTGACCATTTACCGCTATCAAGTGTGTAAACAGGCAGATACGGTGCTGGCTCACTTCCTGCTTGAGGATGAACAGAGCGAAGAGACTATCAAGCGTTCATACGACTACTATGAAGGAATCACAACGCATGATTCTTCCTTGTCCTCGTGTATCTTCAGTATTATGGCTGCAAAAATCGGCAATGTGGAGAAGGCGTATGAGTACTTCATCGAAACCGCGCGCCTGGATCTGGACAATACGCATGGCAATACGAAGGACGGCCTGCATATGGCAAATATGGGCGGCACATGGATGTCGATTGTATACGGCTTTGCCGGTATGCGTTTGAAGGAAAGCGGTCTTTCACTCGCGCCAGCGATTCCGCAGGATTGGCAGAAGTATGCTTTCCGCCTTAATTTCCGTGGTCGCCTCATCGGGGTATCGATTGGCAGAGATCATGTAGTGCTTGAACTCGTCGAAGGAGAGGCCATTGCGATTAAACTTTATGGCGAGGAAGTAAGACTGGAGCCAGGACAACAGGTCAAGCAAGCACTCAAGTAGGCGTTTGTAAATTACAAAGTAGATAGATCAAAATGCAAAGCGAGCTCAAAAGAAAAAAATAGCTGCAGAAATGCAGCTATTTTCTATGTTCACATGCCATTTCCGCCTATCAGCGATCTCGATAGCTATGGTTACAGCAACTCGTTTCTTCGCTTCAAGTGGTGATAAAGAACGAGGCTGGCCAATGAGCAGATGATCGCACACAAAGCAATAAAGCTGTATCCCGCCTGCAGTCCGCGCAGCAAGCCGAGCTCCGGGCCTTGGCTGGTCATGAACAGCCGTTTGATCCCGTCGGTAATCGCACCGATCAGATAGTTGCCAATGACACTGCCGACGCCCATCAGCGTGACGATAAATGTAATAGCGGTGTCGCTGTTGCCGCGGTACCGCTTGGCGATCAGCGCCATGAGGGTCGGATATACCGGGGCAATACCGATTCCGGCAATCGCAAACAGAACCGCTCCCGGCTCACCGATCAGAATGGCCGCGAAGGTGCATACTCCTGTGAAGGCTGCAAGAATAATTAAGGATAGTGTGAAGCCGATCCGGTCTACAATGGGACCTACGAATAGCCGCGCCAAGGTAAAGCATAGGAAGAAGCCGGACAGCATCCCGGCAGCTGCGGTCGTGTCCCAGTGATAGGCCTTCTCCAGAAAATTAACGAGCCATCCGCCGACGGCCAATTCGGATACCACGCCGAAGGACAGGATGATGACGATCAGCCACATGACCGGGTCGCGCAGAAAAGCCTTGAACGGCGTGCGTTCATCATCCGAATCATTTCGATCCGGAAATCGTCCGAGCAAGGCCGGGATCATCGGGATAAAACATAAGGACAACACGACCAGATACATGCCTCTCCAGTCCAGAATATGCCCGAACAAAGTGACCGTCATCAAGCCGGATGCCAGCATTGGGGCGACCGTTGAACTCAATCCGTAGAAGAAATGCGATAGGTTCATCATCGTACCGGTATTTTTGACAAAGATTTGTGCGCCCAACACGGCTAGTGCGATCTCCAGCATCCCGTTGCCGAGGTACATAAAGAAGTAGGAGCCGGTTAATGCAGGATAGCTTTGGGACAGAAATATAAAAATTCCCGAGGCAACCATTGAGCCAAAGGCAATTAATGTTACGCATTTGATGCCCCATTTACGGACCAGGATGGCGGTAAATGAACAGGCAAGCAAGTAGCCGAGGGAATTCAGCGACAGGAGCGTTCCAATCTGCATCTCATCGAGACCGAAATTAGTCTGAATTCGCGGAATGGCCGGGCCTTTAACGTTCTCGGAGAAACCGAATACAAGAAAACCGATAAATACGGTTAACACCTGAAATATGTAATTGCGCTTTGAAGCTTTTGATGACGTGATCAAAATGCCCTCCCTATCCATAAATGATAAATGATGTATGAATAAGAGAGAGAATATCACAGTTCTAGCGATCGAGCTAGTTGAAAAGTGCGCTTTGATGGTCAAATATATACATTCAAGCCAGGGGAGCCTGGGGAAATATACAAAGTACCTCGGGAGCTCCCGAGGTACTTAATGATGTGTCATGGAATATCACATTTGTTCCTGATAAATGAGATCTGGTTCTCAAGACGATGAATCTGTTCTTGAATATCCTTACTCGCAGCACCTTGTCCGCGCAGGGATTCAAGCTCTTGTATCAGTTGATGAAGATCATCTCCCGATTGAGAGCAGTCATAATCGCTATTCAGATCCTTCAGCATAACCTCATACCCTCCATAATATCGCGATGGGACTCGCATGATTTTGTAGACGCCAGTACAGTCCTTAACACGCATATTATGGCAGTTTTCGGTGTGAAGTTATTCAGCAAAGTGCTGTTATCTTATACTTCTTGTCCCCAAGCGGACTCCTCTTATAATTGCGGGAGGATTTCAGTCCATACGATATCCAGAATCTCTTGCATATGCTCTTCCTGACTGTTGATGGCAATGACAGCGTCCTTATCGGACAGGATGATGCAGAACTGACCATAGGCACCATCGCCACGATAGGCGTCATGGGTACACATCCAGAATTGGCATCCGTAGCCCTGGCTCCAATCCACACTGCCTTCGTTGTCGATCTGTTTGCGGGTTGCAAAGTCAATCCACTCCGCAGGCACCAATTGCTTGCCCTCCCACATGCCCCTCTGCAATAAAAATTGCCCAAAGCGGCTAAGCTCCTCATTACTAATGACCAATCCAGCGCATCCGAGCGTAATGCCTAGCGGGGAGGTCTCCCAGAATACATTATGAATTCCCAACGGCTCGAACAAGCGAGGGGTCAGATAATCCTGAACGGTCTGTCCAGTAGCAGCTTGGATGAGCGCCGAGATGATAAAGGTATCTCCGCTGCTGTAAGTAAACCGCTCCCCTGGAGCCCTGTCCAGAGGCAGGGACAGATAGTATTTCACCCAATCCTTCTCCTCAAGACTAGCCCGCTCCGGTGCGGTAAGCGGAGGATTGTCATGTCCGGAGGTCATGCGGAGCAGATCATACAGAGTGAGATCACCAGGCCGCATGGCGGGTTCTATATTCGCGTCTTCAACGACATATTGCGGGAAAAATTGTTTCAACTTCGTATGTAAAGACAGCTTCCCTTCAGCGATTGCCAGCCCCGCCGCCATACAAGTGAAGGATTTGCTGATAGAGTGCTGAACACGTCGCTCATCTATAGTCAGATCCCACTGTGCAGCTAACTCTCCATGCTGAAGTACACGTGTGGACAATACGTTTAATCCTTGCTCAGTAACACGATCGACAAAACCTGTGAGTGACAGAGTCATGTTTAGGGAGCCTTCTTTCTTGTTTAATAAAATAGAAACGTTTCATATAAACGCTATCAAAAAAGAATTTATTACATTTTCAGCAGGGTGTCAACCGCGGCAGCGGGAGTCAAAGCCGAGGCGTGATTCAGAACCGATCAGGGCTGCGAACATAGGATAGGACATCGATTTATGGCGATTTCTCCACCATAGGAGGCTCAAAAATGTTTTATGAAAAATAGGGTTGACACGATTTAAGAACAGGAATATGATGTTATCGAAACGATTCGAGTTAATCGCTTACATCATCCTTAAATTTCCTGTATTCAGGTCTGGTCAACATGAGTATCATAGGCTTGTACCCTAATGGTATAGGAGAGTATAAGGATTTCAGCTATTTTCTTAATATTTCATGTGAAGTGAGAAACGTTTCGTTTCCGTTTCGATCTTGTAGTCCAATAGCACTGGGTTACGTGAATAGATCATTGTGGCTGCTTGTAAAGGAGCCGCTTAAATCATGTGTTAATGAAAGGGGTTACATATGGCGCACATCACGATTGATACAGGATCGCCGACATTGCGAATGACAACTAGTATCCATGTGATCTCCCCCGTTGATAGTGGAGCTCTCTCAGACTATACCTTGTATCTGCTGCATGGCGCAGGTGACAATGCGAGCACCTGGCATCGCCTGACGACCGTTGAGCTGTATGCAGCCCAATATGGCTGCACGGTTATCATGCCGGAGGTAAATCGCAGCTATTACACCGATATGGAGTATGGGCTGGATTACTTCTATTACATCACGCAAGAGCTGCCGGCATTTTGCTCCCGTCTGTTTAACCTAAATGAGGATCCGGAGCATACCTTTGTCGCAGGTCTGTCCATGGGCGGGTATGGAGCGCTTAAGGCCGCCCTGACTTACCCGGATCGATATGCTAAAGCGGTATCGCTCTCCGGGGTAACCGACATGCAGCAGCGTCTTCGCGATCCGAAGATGGAGCCGGGGATGGCCCGGGAGATGCAGGCTGTCTTTGGAACCGAGCTTCTCGTCAGACCGGAGCAGGACTTATATGCTCTTGCTGCTCAACGGATTAAAGATGGTGTGAAGCTTCCGGCTTTACTCTGCTGCTGCGGAACGGAGGACCCCTTCATCGGGATGAACCGTGAGTTCGCCGATCATATGCGGTCCACGCCGTTTGACTTCAAGTATGTGGAAGGCCCGGGAACTCATGACTGGCTCTTCTGGGAGAAGCATCTTAAGACCGCGTTTGAATTCCTGTTTGATGAAAAGAAATAAGTAGAGTGAGGGGATGCAATTTGAAACCTGCTGCCATAGGGCCAGACAAAAAAATAAATACTTCTTCTAAACCACGGTCCTGGTTCATGGAAATCTGGAAGCACCGGATGACCTATACGCTGCTCCTGCCCGGCTTGATCTGGTTATTTATATTTGCGTATATGCCGATGGGCGGCCTGTCGCTAGCCTTCAAGCATTACAAAGCAAACATGGGGATCTGGGGAAGCCCGTGGGTAGGCTGGGAGAACTTTAAATATGTCTTCCGTGATCCTACTTTTATTGATGCGATATGGAGAACGTTGTACGTCAACATCATCAAGTTCTTGATTTCATTCCCGTTCCCGATTTTGCTTGCTCTTCTACTGAATGAGCTGCGGATGGGCAAGATGAAGAAAGCGTTTCAGACCGTATTTACTTTCCCGCAATTCTTGTCATGGATTATCGTATCCGGGATTGTTATCAATGTTCTGTCTTATGACGGTCTGCTGAACAGCGCGCTCTCGATGCTTGGGCTGTCGACGATCAATTTCCTCGGCTCGGAGAGAATGTTCCTGCCGATGCTGATCCTAACCGATATCTGGAAGTCAACAGGATGGGGAGCGATCATCTTTCTGGCCGCGATCTCCGGGATCGATCAGGATCAATATGAATCAGCGCAGATCGACGGCGCCTCACGAATGCAACAAATATTCAAGATTACGCTTCCGAACATTCTGCCAACCGTTACGGTCATGTTCATTCTGAATGTGGGTGGTCTGATGTCAGCCGGCTTTGATCAGATCTTCAACCTGGCGAACGCAGCGACGCAGAACGTATCTCAAGTGCTGGATGTGTATATTTACCGGATTACGTTCCAGTCTTCGACGGACTTCTCATTCTCAACGGCGGTCAGCTTGTTCCGGTCACTGGTCAACATGATTCTGCTGCTGTCTGCGGACCGGGTTGCAAAAATGATGGGCGGAGACGGGTTATTCCGTTAGGAAAGGAGTGTAGTGATAGATGAGTACGAAAGCTGCGAAACGACATAAATTTCGGGCCGGAAAAATGACGCTTCTGGATTATTTTCTGCTGGTTCTGTTGACGGTATTGTCCTTGATGATCATCATTCCGTTCTGGAACGTGATTATGATCTCGTTCGCGACCCAGAAGGAATATGCGGATAATCCGATGTTGATGTGGCCGAAGCACCCTACGCTGGATGCTTATCGGGCGCTATTCCAAGATGGAAGACTTCTCGGGGGCTTCCTGAACACGTTCAAGATCTTGCTCGTTGGCTTGCCGCTCAGCTTGTTCCTGACAAGCACGATGGCCTATGGCCTAAGCCGAAATAAGTTTCCGGGCAAGAAAGGCATTTTCTTCATCGTCCTGTTTACGATGATATTTAACGGTGGGATTGTTCCGCTATACCTGGTTATGAAGTCGCTCCACCTGACCGGATCGCTCTGGTCCGTCATCTTGGTAGGAAGCTTCAGCGCCTTCAATATGATACTGATGATGAACTACTTCCAGGGTCTGCCGGAATCGCTAATGGAATCGGCGAGACTTGATGGCGCTGGGGAATGGAAGATCCTCTTCTCCATTGTGCTGCCGCTTGCCGCTCCGATTATGGCGACAATTACTTTGTTCTACGGCGTTGCCTTCTGGAACGGATGGTATGATGCGATGATCTTCCTGCGCAAGGCGGAGCAGCTCCCGCTGCAGAACGTACTGCGAACCATCATTGTAGAATCCACCACGAATGTATCCAACGCTTCCAGTGTAGATGCCTTGTCCAAATCAGGCTTCTCCACAGGCATGAAGATGGCCTCGGTCTTTGTATCGATGCTGCCGATTATGTGCTTCTTCCCGATGCTGCAGAAACACTTTGCCAAAGGGGTGTTAACAGGGGCAATCAAGACCTGATAACCAATAGATTTTTAGTCTGCTTTTGATCACGAAGTGAATCAGGAAGCGAATTTGGCATCGAAATCTAGAATTCAGCGGGGCCCAGGCAGATGCTTGTAAGTCGTGTTTGCTGCAGAAACATCTCAGGTGCTGCGTACTTACTGCAAACAAGTGCTTACGAAGTTGTTTTCTTCGGAAGCGCACGTAGCTCCGCTCTTCGAGCCCTGGCTTGATTCAGCCTTCTCGGTGCTGAAAACGGAACTTCCGGAGCGAGACTTGTAACCAAAATCTTATTAACACGGGGGTAAAGTATGAAAACGAACAAAAAGTTGTCAGTAAAACCTCTTCTGGCCGTCGTACTTGTACTAACGATGATGCTGACGGCATGCTCCTCGAAGCAGGATAATGCGTCTAATGGTGCAGGCAATGCCAAGGATGAGAACGGTGGATACAAAGATAAGTTGAAAATCTCCACCGCACAGTTGACCGAAGTGAAGGACGGACAGATGAATAATGAGTTCCACAAATTCTGGACGGACAAGTTCAATATCGAGTGGGATTACAACTATGTACAATGGGATTCCTGGGCTGAGAAGCTGCGCCTCTGGATCAACTCCGGTGACCTTCCGGATGTAGCTAGCTGGAATTATGTACACGGCGATTTCATGAACTATGTAGATCAAGGCCTTCTATATAAATTCCCGGATGATTGGAAGGAACGCTGGCCGAATGTTGCGGCAGCATACAAGCTGACTGGACTTGGAGACAAGCTGGAAGAATTGACAGGCGGTACTTACATCCTGCCAAAACCAGTGTACTTCGAGAATAAACCTGCGGATCCGCTAACGAACCAAATCGGTGTTATTGCACTTCGTAAGGATTGGGCAGAGGCCGTTGGCTTTGAGCTGAAGGATGCTTATACAACTAGCGAATTGATGGAATATGCCAGATTGGTCAAGGAGAAGGACCCCGGCAAGGTGGGCTCGAAGCTCGTTCCGATCTCCTACAACGCGGATGACGCGCTGACAAATATCATTATGGCGAACAGTGAGCACTCTCGTGTGGAGTCTGCATTCTACAAAGGTGAGGACAGCAAATTCCATTGGGGTCCTGCTGACCCAGAGACGCTGACAGGTCTTAAATTAATGCAACAAGCTTATAAGGAAGGCCTCTTGAATCCGGAATTCTACACTTGGAAGAACAACGAAGGCAGCGATAACTTCAGAGTGAAGGGTGTAGCGGCTATGACAAGTCTGGGCGGCCTGGCGTCTTACAGAAAAGACATGGATACGCAAATGAAGAAGAACCTCGGTGTAGACAGCGACGAGCTTGTTCATACAGCTATCGTGCTTGGGGATGACGGCAAGTACCGCAACCTGGAACAGCCTAACTTCTGGTCCTCGTTGATCTTCTCCCCGGATATCAGCAAGGAGAAATTCGAGCGTATCATGGATCTGATTGATTACTCGACAAGTAAGGAAGGCCAATTGCTGCTGAATATGGGCTTCGAAGGCACGGACTGGAAATATGATGATAACAACGAACTTGTGAGCTTGCTGCCGGAAGGAACTTCTCTGGAAGATAAATATCCAGCTCGTTTTGAAGGCTTGTATGTTCTTGGCGATGACTTCAGCATTATTAATCCAGCTATCAAGAAGGAATATCGGGATAGAGCTGTGAAGCTTTATCAAGATAAGGCGAAGCTGGGCGTAGAAGGCGGCAAGCTGGCGGTCTACGATTGGGATGTGCAATTGTATGACTCCAAGGCGAAGAGCCAGGCGTCGTTCGAATATCAAAATGAATATGCCAACTTGATTTTGCAGCCGGGTGATTTGGAGGCTAACTGGAAGAAATGGGTTGAAAGCAAGCAATCTTTGGTTCAACCGGTTCTGGAAGAGCTGAACAATTTGAATAAATAGGATACCGCTTCAATCCGATTCAGGCTGAGGCGAATGTCCGCAGTCCGAGTCAATGGAACCCGGCATGCAGGATAGGATGCAGCCGGGTTTCTTTTCATGAAGGATAGGAGGAATATAGAGATATGGCAGCCACCATTACAGATTCGAAATATAACATTCAGGCCGGAGATCTGAGCTTTACTTTTTGGGAGAGCGGAGATTTGCATCAGGCTGTTAGTGGTTCAACCATGATCAATCAGCTTGTGACTAGTCCTGTGGAAGGGTCCCTGAACAATATCTACTTGCGCGTTCATAGTCAATCAGGTATTTCCTTTTACCCGTTGCTGGGTATTCACTCGGGAAGTACAGTAAACGTTGGCAGGGATCGTATTGTGTGGGAAGGAGCTGCCGCCGGGGTAGAATACCGCGTCATCTTCGCATTGTCGGCTCAGGGCATCTGGTTCTGGGATGTAACGGTTAAGGGCAAGGGCGTTACTGTAGACGTGATTTATGGGCAGGATATCGGCAATGCTGATATCGGAGCTGTACGTAGTAATGAAGCATATTTATCGCAATATATAGATCATTCCGTATTCGAAGATAAGGACTATGGCTATGTCGTCTGCTCCAGGCAAAATATGCCGCAAAGCGGAGGCTTCCCTTATTTACAGCAGGGCTCGCTAACCCGTGCAACGGGGTTCTCTACGGATGGATTTCAATTTTTCGGGCTCTCTTATAAAGAGACCAATGTGCCATCCTGCTTGAGCGAACCTGGATTGGCTAATGAGATCTATCAATATGAATTCGCATATACAGCGCTCCAGTCGGAGTTGGTCTCGCTAGATGGCGAAGCGCGCTTTGTGTTCTATGGTCTTTTCAAGGTAGATCATGCGGCCGCTGTGACGGAGTTGGAATATAAAGAAGAAGTTGTCAAGGCATGGCAGGCTTACAATTCGGAAGCGGGAAGTAGCGAACTGAGACGTTTACAACCTATGCGTTTCAAGCCGGAATTCGGTCAACCCGTTCAAACTCTTGCTATGACGGAAGAAGAAGTAAATGCCATGTTCCCAAGCTCCTTGAGACATCAAGAAGAACGCAAGGATGGACAGCTGCTCGCTTTCTTCACCGAAGCTTATGAGCATGTGATCCTGAAGGAGAAAGAACTGCTTGTTGAACGTCCGCATGGGCATATCCTGATGAACGGCAACAATGTAGAGCTGGGAGCTAAGGTGGTTACAACGACCTCATACATGTACGGTATTTTCAATTCTCATCTTGTTGTGGGCAATACGAACATCAATAAAATGATGAGCAACGCCCGCAACGCGTTGAACGTTCCGAAGGCAGCCGGACAGCGGATCTATGTAGAGCTCGGAGGCGAATATCGTCTGTTGACAATGCCATCCATGTTCGAGATCGGCTTCAATTATGTACGTTGGCATTATAAGTTATCCGATGATGTGCTGGTGATTACCAATTATACAGCTGCGGAATTGCCGGTCGTTCGGTTGCATGTGAAGTCGCAGAATGGGAAGAAGTACAAATTCCTGGTGACTAACCAAATTACGATGGATGTTAATGAATATGGGGCTTCGGTTCGTATGACTAAGGAGCAGGGAGTTCTGACGTTCTATGGCGGCCAGGATGAGATTCGTGCCCAGGCTTACCCGAACCTGAAATACCGGATGCAGGTGCATGGAACTGACGTCAAAATTGGCGATGAGGCTATGCTAATAGACAGGGTTCCTTCCGGCTCAGCCTCGCTGGTGAATATGAAGCTGGCATCTACAAGCGAATGGAGCCTTACCATACAAGGGCTGCTTGAAGGTGAAGAGATCGCTATGGACGCGATATCGAATGCAGAGGCAGAGATCGAGGCTTACCGCAGCTTCCTGAATCAAGTCATGAACGGGTTCCGTCTTAGAGATGCGGACGGGCAGGATCGGGATGATTTGTTCAAGTTCAATGCACTGGCCTGGTGGTATACGCACAATATGCTGGTCCACTATTCTGTGCCTCATGGACTGGAGCAATACGGGGGCGCAGCTTGGGGAACACGCGATGTATGCCAAGGTCCAACGGAATATTTCATGGCCACACAGAAGTTCGAACAGGTACGCGATATTCTGTTGACGGTATACAGCCATCAATTTGAAGATGACGGGAACTGGCCGCAGTGGTTCATGTTTGACCGTTATGCTCAGATACAGCAGGAGGAGAGTCACGGCGATATTATTGTCTGGCCGTTGAAGGTGCTTGGCGATTATTTAGCGGCTACACAGGACTATGGCATTCTGGAGCAGTCTGTTCCCTATACAGTGAAGGGAAGCTTCCGCTTTACTGATCAAACCTATACGATCCTGGATCATATGAATCGGGAACTCGATTATATCCGCAGCCATTTCCTGCATGATACGCATTTATCCTCATATGGGGACGGGGATTGGGATGATACGCTGCAGCCAGCAAATGCACAGCTGAAGAAGTACATGGTCAGCAGCTGGACCGTTGCTCTGACATACCAGTCTCTGAATCAATTGTCCAAGGCATTGACGTCTGTTCAGCCCAATTTGGCTGCTGAGCTTGCGGAGATGACCCACCGGATCAGACAAGATTATTATCATTATATGCTGCAGACGGATGTGATCCCGGGCTTCCTCTACCTGGAAAATCCCGAATCCGTGAAGCTGATGCTGCATCCTTCGGATACGGAGACAGGCATCCAATATCGTCTGCTTCCAATGACTCGCAGCATGATTGCCGAGCTGCTTGACCCGCAGCGCGCGGCGTCACATTATCAGCTCATTAAGGAAAGGCTGTACTTCCCGGACGGCGTGCGCTTGATGAATCGTCCCGCTCAGTATGCCGGTGGAGTCAGCACGCATTTCAAACGGGCGGAGCAAGCGGCCAACTTTGGCCGTGAGGTCGGACTTCAATATGTCCATGCTCATATCCGCTTTGTAGAAGCTATGGCTAAGCTGGGACATGCGGAGGACGTATGGCATGGACTGCAGGCTATTAATCCTGTAGGCATCCAGGATGTGGTTCCAAATGCAGAAATCCGCCAGAGCAATGCCTACTTCAGCAGTTCGGACGGGAAGTTCAATACGAGATATGCTGCTCAGACGGACTTTGAACAGCTGCGCAGCGGCGAGGTTCAGGTTAAAGGTGGGTGGAGAATCTACTCCAGCGGCCCAGGGATCTATATGAATCAGCTGATTTCCAATGCGCTTGGAATTCGCCAGGAGCAGGGGGATCTTGTGCTTGACCCGGTATTGCCGACCGGGCTGGATGGATTGCACTTCGATTTCCAATATGCCGGAATGAAGATTACTTTCATCTATCACATAACCGGCGGACCGGTGAACGCCGTGGCTCTCAACGGCAAACATATAGATACAGAGAGACTGACGAATCCTTATCGTCAAGGCGGAATACGGTTATCCAAATCCGACTTCGAACAGGCGATGAATCAAGAGGATAATATTATCGACATTTTCATGTAAGTTTTTGGCGATCTTTATAGAGGTTGTTCAAAAAGTCTACTTTTGATAAGAAAACCGATCGAATTCATTTAAGGATGAGTTGACCGCGGTTCAAAGGCAGGTTTTCTTGCGATATAGAATTTCATCAACTCCAGGAGTGAGCTTGGCTTCAATCATACGACCATGAGTTCAGCCTTATGTCTTTGGTTGAGAAGATGAAGGAGCGAGGGTAAATTGACAAGCATTAAAGATATTGCCAAAAAGGCTGGCGTCTCCATCTCGACAGTATCCTATGCACTTAATGGCAGCAGCAAAGTGACGGATGAGACACGGTCCAGAATTCTTCATGTCGCCAACGAATTGAATTATATCCCCAACGCAGCAGCAAGAACGTTGAAGAAGAAGGAGTCGCGGATACTCGGCGTGTTCCTGACCGACTTCAGGGGGGATGTGTATGGAGAACTGCTTGATGGGATGAAGGAGGTATGCAATTCGCAGGGCTATGACCTGATCGTATGCAGCGGTGAGCAATCTCATCGTATGCTTCCGGAACGGATGATTGATGGTGCAGTCATTCTTGATCATACCTTCTCCAGCGAGGAGCTGCTTAAGCACGCACAGCGCAACCACAAGATCGTCGTATTGGACCGGGAGCTGGAGCATCCGAACATTAATCAGGTGCTGCTGGATAATAAAGCGGGGGCGACTCTGGCCACAGAATACCTCGTTGAACAAGGGCATAAGAAGATTTATGTCGTAACCGGCCCGGACGATTCGTTCGACTCGATTCAACGGATGAAGGCAGTTAATCTGGTTGCGAGTCGGGCCGATGATGTGGAATGGATTGAGCTGCCCGGAGATTTCAAGAAGAGCGGTGGCGAGAGGGCGGCTGACCGAATTATTCAGGAGTACACCGAGCCGGTTGCCGTCTTTTGCCTGAATGATGAGATGGCGATCGGACTGTGCAACCGTCTGGCCGATACGGATTTCACCATCGGCGAGCATGTGCACTTGATCGGCTTTGATCACATTGAGCTTAGCCGATATATGCAGCCGCGATTGGCCACGATTGATTACTCCAAGCGTAAATGGGGCGCGCTCGCTGCCGAACAGCTCATCAAGATTATATCCGGAGAGGCTGTTGAGCATGAACGGATTTATGTAACGCTAGTGCAAGGGTCTTCCGTTGGTCGCGGACCCAAGCGGAGTATGATGTATACGAACTAAAAAATGACCCGAGTTGAGACACTTCTAACCAGTGCTTTCGTTCGGGTCATTTTGTAGTTGGGGGACTTTGACCAAGCTTCATGGATGGTTACAGCTTGACTAACAACATAATGAATCGTCCATTTACATTAAATTCGCTTAGCCTTGCCGATATACCAATAAGGTACCCCTACAAACAGGATTCCTCCTGCCATGTTGCCCAGAGATACGGGAATCAAGTTAGCGGCAAGCCCTGCCAGTGTTACCGTTTCCGGATGGGGGACCAGCAGCGAGATGGATAGGAGCGTCATATTCGCAACACTATGCTCAAAGCCAGAGGTAATGAACGCAAACAAACACCAGAAGATCATGATCAGCTTCGCGGTTTCTTCTTTCATTTTCATGGAGCACCATACCGCCAGACAAACAAGAATATTACAGAGAATTCCTCGCATGAACAGCTCCATAAAAGGGGCATGCATCTTCACACTTGCCACCGAATTAATAAATTCAGCCACACCGCCAGTCGCAAGACCTGTCAGGACAAAGATGGCGGCAACCAGAAATGAACCTGCAAAATTGCCAACGTAGCTATAAAGCCATATTTTCAAAGTCTCGAGCCAGGATGTCTTTTTTTCAAGTGTACTCACCGTCATCACAAAGTTGTTCCCCGTAAATAGTTCACTTCCGGCCATGATGACAAGACTTAAGGCAATTCCAAAAGAGATGCCCATAACAATCTTTGTGCTTGGAACTTGAGCAGGGGTTAAAAGACCGCCTATCGTAAAGATAAGGATGATGCCAAGACCCACGAACAAGCCGGCAAGCATGGAAGAGACTAAATATTTGCCTTTACTCTGTTTAAGCAGGTTGACTTTGCCAAGCCCGGCCTGGTTGATCTGCTGAATGATATCGTTCACCTGACTTATACCCCTCCTATATAAACAAATCCGTCGATGATCTCGATCTCGTAGGTTTGGATACAGCCGTCATCCGGTTTTTGAACCTCCCCAGTTACGAGGGAAATCTTCCAATCATGAAGCGGGCAGAAGACAAATTCCCCGGAGACGATTCCTTCAGCGAGTGGCCCGTTCTTATGAGGACAGCGATTGCTTACGGCGCGAACCTCTCCATTAGACAAACGAAATACCGCGATAGACTGGCCGTTCAGCTGCACCTCTTTACCGATCTGTACGGGTAAATCCTCAAGTTTCATTATTTTTATCTTATCTGTCGTCATGCTCACTGTGTTCTCCTCCTTATCGCTTCTCAACGGTATAGAGCTGCTTGCGCTGATCGTCTGTCAAAGCTTTGCCCCAGGCCTCGGTGTACGTATCCCGCGCATGCTCGAATCTTGCCGCAAGCGAGGCGACCTGTTCTTGATCGGCGAGTGTTCTGCGAACGGTGTCCACACCGATACGCTCTACCCATGGTGCTGTACGCTCTCCATAAATGCCTGTCTCGCGATATATCTGCACGTAGGCCTTCGCCATCAAGAGCACTTCATCTTCTGTCGTTACCGTGGTAAGACTGTCGCATTGGCGGACTTCCGTTCCTCCGTTGCCGCCGATATAGAGCTGATAGCCATTCTCTACACAAACCACGCCAAAGTCCTTGGTCAGCACCTCCGCACAGTTGCGTGGGCAACCGGATACACCCATTTTCATCTTGTGAGGCGTGTCTACCATTTCAATCTCCTGCTCCAGGCGAATGCCAAGTCCGAGTGAATCCTGGGTGCCAAAGCGGCAGAACCTAGAGCCCACACAAGATTTCACATTGCGAAGTGATTTGGAGTACGCATAGCCGGAACGCATCTCGAGATCAGCCCATATTTTTGGCACATCCTCTTTCTTCACTCCATAGAGTCCAACCCGGCTGGCCCCTGTGATTTTGACGAGAGGGACATTGTATTTCTTGGCGACTTCCCCGATCCGAATCAGGTCGTCTGGCGAGGTTGTCCCGCCATACATCCGAGGAATGACGGAGAAGGTGCCATCCTTCTGAATATTGCCTTCCATCCGTTCATTAACGAAGCGCGAAGCCTTGTCATCCTCATATTGATCAGGTCGAATCATACGCAGGTAATAGTTCAATGCAGGGCGGCATTTGGAGCAGCCCTCTTCATGCTGGAAGCCGAGCACATTGCGAACCTCTCTAGGAGTATGCAGCCCCTTTTCTTTGATAGCAGCAACGACTTCATCTCTCGATAACGAAGTGCACCCGCATATTCCGCTTACTTCAGCTGCGGCGTCAAACTTATCACCCAACGTATGGGCAAGGATCGCTTCAACCATGCCGCGGCATTTGCCACAGGAGCCACCTGCCTTGGTGATTGTCTTCACTTCGTTAAAGGTCGTTAGCCCATGCTCGAGGATCGCTCCTACAATCGTCCCTTTGGTTACCCCGTTACAACCGCATACTGTTTCATCGGAACTCATGGAGGCTACATCCAGCCCGCTCTCATCTCCTGCCTTATGAAGCACTGAAGCCTTTGTAAACTCCGAGATATCGGCTTGCTTCTTCAACATGCTGAACAGGCGGGTTCCGTCTGAAGCATCACCGTAGAGCACAACGCCAACGACCTTGTTGTCGCGCACGAGCACTTTTTTATAAGTGCCCGAGCATTCGTCTTGCACGACGATCGCCTTTGTATTCTCAGAGGGATGGATCTCGCCTCCAGAGAACAGATCGCAGCCTGCGACCTTCAATTGTGTCGATAGAATACTTCCCTGGTAGCCCGTTGTGGGGTTATCAGTCAAATAGTCAGCCAGCACAATGGCTTGCTCATACAAAGGAGCAACCAAACCGTAGGCAATCCCTCGATGCTCGGCACATTCTCCTACCGCATAAATAGCTGGATCTGAAGTTTGCAGAACATCATTAACACAAATAGCGCGATTGACTTCCAGGCCTGCATCCTTTGCAATTGCCGCATTCGGACGTATTCCTACAGCCATCACCACAAGATCGCATTCAACGCTCGTTCCGTCTTCAAAGCGTATGCCTTGCACACGCCTATCGCCATAAATCTCTGTTGTCTTTTTCTCCATCAGGAACTTCATGCCTTGCTGCTCAAGATCGAGCTTCAATAGGGCTGCAGCGGCATGATCAAGCTGCATTTCCATCAGATCGGGCAAGAGATGAACCACATGAACCTCCATGCCTCGATCCAGCAATCCGCGAGCGGCTTCTAATCCAAGCAGGCCGCCGCCGATCACGACGGCTTTTTTATATTGTTTCGCAGCATCCATCATCGCCTGCGTATCATCTATAGTTCGGAAGCCAACAACGCCTTCCAATTCATGCCCGGGAACAGGCAGAATAAAGGCGCTTGAGCCGGTGGCAATAATGAGCTTATCGTACGAAATCATCGTGCCTTTATCCGTGATAACCTGTTGTTCCTCACGGCGAATTTGCGTAACATGCTCGTTAGAGACCAGGCGAATTTGATTGGCTTCGTACCAATTCCAATCATTAATGTTTATTTCCTCAAAGGTGGTCTTGCCTTGCAGTACGTTGGAGAGCATAATCCTATTGTAGTTCGGGTAAGGTTCGTCCCCAATCATTGTGATGTCATACAGATCGGGACTTCTCTTTATGATTTCCTCAATGCATCGTGCACCAGCCATACCATTGCCGATCATCACCAAATGACTTTTCATCCTTTGCTCCTCCAATATCTTTGTGAATGAAATCACATGTTTTAAATTATGTTACCTAGTATTCAAATAGCAAAGAGTGATTGGCGTCACTTTTTTTATGGATTTTTTACAAATAATATAAATAGCGAATAGCCTTACCCCGGTATAAAAGAGTAAGGCTGATAACGATCATCATCCATGGATTCTTAATAAATTAGACCAGCTTCTTGCGGAGTGTTCCGGAGATCAGGTCGATGGTTGTGATCATGACGATAATACCTAGCAGGATGATGCCTACACGATCCCAGTTCCGCGTGCTTAGAGCGAAGATCAATGGTGTGCCGATGCCTCCGGCACCGATAATGCCAAGGATTGTCGCGGAACGAAGATTAAGCTCGAAGCGGTACAGCGTATAGGATAAGAAGCCAGGCAGGACCTGAGGGATGACTGCGAACCATAGGATTTGCAAACGGCTTGCTCCCACTGCCATCAGCGCCTCCAGCGGACCGTTGTCGATATTCTCAACTTCATCGGCGAACAGCTTGCCAAGCATACCTACGGAATGAAGGCCCAGCGCCAGTACTCCGGCGAAAGATCCGGGGCCCACCGCTTTGATGAACAGGATTGCCATAACCACTTCCGGGAAGGTACGGATCAGGCTGAGCAGTATTTTGCCGGAACCGGATATAACCTTGCCACGGCTCATATTAACCGCCGACCAGAAGGCGAACGGGATACAGATGATCGTAGATATGAAAGTGCCCAGAATAGAGATCGCCAGCGTATCTAACAGTCCTCGCAGCAAATCCTCTCCATCCGGCAGGTAGACATAGCCCCAATCCGGTGAGAACAGCCCGGCTAGGATCGATTTGCTCACTTGGCCGGCAGTCTCCTTGATACCGGAATAAGGGATGCCGGCAAAAGCCCAGACATAGATGAGAATGAGCGCGATATATATCAGCAGACGATAACGATTCTTCTTAGGCTTAGGTATCATTTCACTCCATGATTTTGTCATAGCAATTTCTCCCGCAGCTTAGAGCTAATATAATCGATGACCAATACGACAGCCAGAGTAACGATAATGATCATGCAGGTCTTGTCGTACTCCAGAAATCCTAACGTAACTTCATAATAATGGCCGATACCGCCAGCGCCGACTAAGCCCAGCACGGCTGCAGCACGGACATTGATCTCGAACGTATAGAGCAGGAACGAGATGAAATGGGGCCTGATTTGCGGAACGACACCAAAATTGATGATTTGCAGCGGATGCGCTCCGGCGGACGTCATGGCTTCGAGCGGTCCGGGATCGATCGTCTCCAGCGCCTCATAGGTCAGCTTGGCGATTACTCCTAGTGAGAAGAACGCCAGGGCGAGTATACCAGGCAGGGCGCCCAAACCGAATATGGCTACAAAAAGAGCGGCGAGCAATAGATCGGGAATAGTACGAATCAAATTCAGAATGAAGCGGACCGGATAGTAAATCCATTTATGCTTAGCGATATTGGAGGCACTCAGCAGCGCGATTGGGATAGCGAGGATTGCCCCAAACGTAGTACCCAGCAGCGCCATGCGGATGGTCTCCAGCATCGCGGTCCATATATTGTCGAGATAGGTCCATTTCGGTGGGAACATTTCCTTGAGCAGGTCGAGCATATTTGGCATGCCCTGTATCAGTTCGCCAAAGGTTGCCTCAGTCTGGACCGAGCTCCCCCATAGTAGGAGAACCACGATAGTCGCCGTGAAGTAATGTTTGATCTTCCTCGGCGCCTTGGGACGAAGCAGCTGTGTCGATTCTGTCTGCGCCTTCATACAACCGCTTCCCCCAATAAATGATTTTCCTCATGAAACGGACGGCCATAAATCTCGGCGAAGCGCTCATCCGTCGCTTCTGATACCGGACCGTCAAAGACGACCTCGCCGGCTTGCAGACCGATAATGCGCGTTGCGTACTGACGCGCCAAATCGATGGAATGCAGATTGACGATCGTCGTAATGTCGAGATCCATGTTGATACGTTTCAGGTCGTCCATGACTTGCTTTGTCGTCAGGGGATCCAGTGAAGCCACCGGTTCATCGGCAAGAATGATCTTGGCCTTCTGGGAGAGAACACGGGCAATAGCGACGCGCTGCTGCTGTCCGCCAGACAACTCGTCGGCGCGCGCGTAAGCTTTCTGGACGATATTAACGCGATCGAGCGCTTCGAAGGCAAGATCGATATCTTCCTTCGGGAATAAGCCCAGCAGGGTGCGGAGAACCGAATGATGGCCCACTCGTCCGGCCAGTACATTACGCAGCACAGTCGTACGCTTCACTAGGTTGAAGCTTTGGAAGATCATGCCGATATCGCGGCGGATCATTCGCAGTTCTTTGCCTTTTGCTGTGGTGATCGATTTCCCATCGATGAGAATCTCGCCATCTGTAATGTCATGCAGTCGGTTGATCGAACGCAGCAGTGTGGATTTACCCGCGCCGGATAAGCCGACAATGGCGATGAATTCCCCTTTCTCAACCTTCAGGTTGATCTGATTCAGTCCCTTGGTGCCATTGGGGTATGTTTTTGTTACATTGCGTAATTCAATCACTTGGCGATTTCCCCTTTTACAAATCAATATCGTGAAATAGAAGAGGCCAGCTGCAGTGCGGAAGCACTCCGGCTGGCGTTGTTACGAGATGGTGAACATGCATAAGAGACTGGGGACTACTCCGTTTTTACCTTTTCCCCATATTCGCGAACGATATCAAATTTACTATCATCGGATGTTACATATCCTTCATGGGTGTAAATCTCGGAAATAATCTTATGTCCTTCTTCGTCTTTACCAAGTTCCATAAAGGCATTTTGCAGCTTCTCTACCCATTCAGGGCTCATATCCGAACGAACGCTGATCGTATCGTTAGGGATAGGCTCTGTATAAGCAAGGACACGCGTATCTTCAAAGACGCTAGGGTAATCATTTTTTACCGTGTTGCGAGCATCCTGGAAGATGGCAGCTGCGTCTACATCGCCGTTCAGTACGGCAAGCACGCCCTGGTCATGACCTTTCACAGTAATCGCTTCTACGTCCTTGAGCGGATCGAGTCCGGCTTCCATCAATTTAGCGGCAGGCCATACAAATCCAGCGGAGGAAGTCACATTCTGATAAGCAATCTTCTTGCCTTTCAGATCGGCAACAGATTGAATGCTGGAATCTTTCTTCACGATGATCATTGATTTGTAGAAATCAACCAGATCCGTCGTTGGAGCGCCTGTATCATCTTGTACTCCGAAACGTTGAGCTTGCAGAATAACCTCTGCTGCACCTTTCTCTTTGGCCAACACATAAGCGGTCGGAGGCAGGAAGCCTACGTCAACTTTCTTGGAAGCCATAGCTTCGATGATTGTATTGTAGTCAGTGGATACGCTGACTTTGACAGGAATGCCGATCTTGTCGGAGAGCAGCTTCTCAAGCGGCTTGGCCTTTGCTTCCAAGGTGTCAGCATTTTGCGAAGGTACGAATTGGACAGTCAAGGTAGTTGGAACATAACCTGTATCTTTCTTCTCTTCAGCCTGATTGGTCTGATTGGTTTGACCGGAGTTTGCTGCTGCTTTGCCATCGGTATTATTAACGGAGGCGGAGTTCTGTCCGCAGCCCCCAAGGACGGCAATGGATAAGAATAAAGGAAGAGCAAGCATAGCTAATTTTTTCAAGCGAGATGACCTCCATAGAATCTATTTTTTTGGTGCTGGCTTAAATATAATGCTCATTTATTAACGGATCGTCAGTGCAATGATAAATGTTTGTAAATTAAAGTAAATTTAATATAAATCTGCATTTCACTTGATAGAATCAAGAAAAACACTAACAAGGAAGTTGAAAAAGTCCAATTTTCAGCACCGAAGCGTACGCCACCACCTGTGTTTTTGAAAAATACCTCAATTTGGGGAGGCTAGAGTCTGAGAAGTGGAGCTACCCGTTATTGAAAAATAACTTCTTAAGCACTTGCTTGCAGCAGCCTGTAGCAGGTATGTGAGCATCGCCAGAAAACCTGGTTATGAATCGCGGACGTTCAGCCTTGAGTTGGCTTGATCGCTGTTCTTATCAAAAGCGGACTTTTTAAACAATTACAAAAAAGGGAGTGTTGGAGGATGGAACACCGACAAGAAGCAGCCTGTGAGATTCTAGTATCCAGCGATATACATGGGCATATTTATCCGACAGATTACCGTTCCACCGGCGAGTGCCAGTTGGGGCTAGCAAAGCTGGCAACGTTGATCGAAAGAGAGAGGCAGGCAAAGCCAGACCTGCTGTTGCTTGATAATGGGGACCTTATTCAAGGGACACCTCTATCGACGTATTTTGTGAAAAATAAGCAGGGGATCCACCCGACGATCGAGGTGCTTAACCGGCTAGGCTATGATGCAGCGGTTCCGGGGAACCATGAATTCAATTATGGACTAAGCACTTTCAGCCAGGTGGTGGAGGACTCGCATTTCCCATGGCTGTCTGCAGGGATTACGGTGAAGGGAGCAGGCAAACCTGCGTTTGGGCAACCGTATATAACGAAAGTTCTGGAGAACGGATTAAAGCTTGCTGTGTTGGGGGTGACAACGCATTATATCCCGTATTGGGAGAACCCTCAGCATATCGCCGGGCTGGAATTCGCGGATGCGCTGGAGACGGTTCGCTTCTGGGTACCGATGATTCGGAGAGAGGAGCGACCGGATCTGTTGATTGTAGCTTATCACGGCGGGTTTGAACGCGACCTGTGGACCGGCGAGCCCGTGGAACGCCTGACCGGGGAAAATCAGGCCTATGCGATGTGTGCCGAGGTGGAGGGGATCGATATTCTCATTACAGGCCATCAACATCGCAGTCTTTTTGGAGAAGTAAATGGAGTAACGATTGTCCAGCCATCTTGCCTCGGCCAGGCGCTGGGAAGAATCAACGTCAACTTCCGCAGAGGGGAAAGCGGGGATTGGGAGATTACGGATCGGCGGGCAGATCTGCTTGTACCGGATGAGTTGGTAGAGCCCGATCAGGAAGTGCTCCATTTATGCCGTGAGCTTGAGCAAGAGACACAGGCCTGGCTGGATGAGCCGATCGGAGCTGTTGATGGCGATATGAGCGTACTAAGCTCGCTGGATTGCCGTCTGGAAGATCACCCTTTTATTGAATTTGTCAACCGCGTTCAGATGGAGGTCAGCGGTGCTGAGGCATCCAATACCGCGCTGCTTAATGAGCAATCGCTTGGCTTTCAAGGGGGAATTACGCGCCGGGACGTGCTGGCTAACTTTATATATCCCAATACGCTTACCGTCCTGAGGTTAACCGGCAAAGATATTCGCGCAGCGCTGGAGCAAACGGCTACCTATTGGCAGCTTGGTTCTGACGGAGAACTAATGATTAACCCGTCCTTCCTGGAGCCGAAGGCCCAGCATTATAACTATGATATGTGGGAGGGCATTGAATACGAATTGGATATCTCCCGTCCGGCAGGAGAACGGGTAGTCAAGCTGAACTACAACGGTGCAGCGCTGACTGATGAAGCGGAGATGGATGTCGTTATGAACAGCTACCGCGCCGGTGGGGGCGGAGATTACGAAATGTATCAGGGGAGACCTGTCGTCAAGGAGATTACGATCGATATGGCTGATCTGGTCAGCGATTATATTATGGAGCATCAGGTCATTCAGGCAAGCTGCAATTACAATTGGAGAGTTAGTATTCAGCAGGGAGCAAGAGCTTAAGGAACAGCATAAAGAACATCGGCATAAAGTGCATCAGCATAAGGAGCATCAGGAACGCTTCATCTTCATCCAAGTACAACCTGTTCATTGCAAGGGTATTGTAGAATAGAATTAACAAATTCATGTACGGGAGCCCTGATATGACAACGATACTTGTAGTTGAAGATGACAGGAGTTTGAATAAAGGGATTGCGCTGACGCTGGCCCAGGATGGCGTGACTATTAGGCAGGTCTATGATGTTGCCGGCGCGCAGACGCTGCTGAAGGCGGAAAAGGTAGATCTCCTATTGCTTGATATCCATCTTCCGGATGGGAGCGGACTGGACCTGTGTGAGCAGATACGCCGGGAATCCCGCATACCGATTATTTTTCTGACAGCAAATGATTTGGAAATCGATATCGTAACCGGGCTAGAGCTGGGTGCGGACGATTATATTACGAAGCCGTTCAGCTTGATGGTTCTGCGCGCTAGGGTCATGGCGGTATTAAGAAGGCTGGAACCCCTGGAACGTGAGAAGCTGATCTATGGCGATTTGGAGCTTGATTTTGAGAGATTGGAGTTTTATAGACGTGGGCAGGCGCTTGCCCTAAGCAGGACGGAGTGTAAGCTGCTCCGAACGCTGGTCCGTCATCCCGGTCAGATTCTTACCCGCGAACAGCTAATGGATCAGGTATGGTCTGGCGAAGCCGAGTTTGTTGATGAGAATGCGCTGACGGTGACGATCAAACGGCTTCGAGCCAAGTTGGAAGATGAGCCCTCAGCTCCGGAGTATATTAAGACGGTCTATGGTTTAGGTTATGTGTGGGCCGTAGAAGGCGGGGGCTTAAGATGAACAGAGGTGATAATGCCGGGCATTTTAACAGACTCTATTCCAGCTTTTCGGCAGTGACCGGCTTGCTTATATTGGGGTATGCCGGATGCATGGTGTACATGACAGGCTTCACGGCCCATGCCATCTGGCTGTCTGTTTTATTCATCTGTATCTTCACCGTGCTTTGTGGGCTGTTGATTTGGGGACTGCGAAGCAAGCTCGGCGGGATCATCGGTACATTGGATGAGATTATTGAAGGGGCGATCCGTGGAGAAGGGCGGGTCACAGGCTACAGTGAGACTAGCATATCATCGCTGGAGAACAAGCTGATTCGCTATATTGATCTCTCATTTGCTCATGAGCAGGAGATGGCAGCGGAGAAGAATACGATCAAACAGCTTATCTCGGATATTTCACACCAGACGAAGACCCCGTTATCCAACATCACGCTCTATAGCCAACTGCTTGCGGAGCAAGCCGGATTCGAGGGCGAAACGCAGCAGTGGGTGGAGCAGATCGGCATTCAGGCCCATAAATTGGACTGGTTGATTCAATCTTTGATCAAGATGTCCAGATTGGAGACGGGGATCATAACCATACATCCGGACTATGGGTTCGTGATCGGGACGATTACGGAGGCGATGTCGCAAGTTTATAAGCGGGCGCAACAGAAAGAAATTGATGTGACCATCGACTGCGCCCCTTCCATAAATGCGTACCATGATCGCAAGTGGACGGGAGAGGCGTTGTTCAACATCCTCGATAATGCGGTGAAATATAGCAAGCCTGGCGGGAGGATCCGGATTACAGTGGCAGCCTATGAGTTATTTGTGCGGGTCGATATCGCCGATTCCGGTATGGGGATCATGGAGAGCGAACTGAATCATATATTCAAACGTTTCTATCGCTGCCAGAGAACTGCGGGGTTTGAAGGCGTGGGTATTGGGCTGTTTCTGACCCGGGAGATCATAAGCGCACAAGGCGGATATATCAAGGTATCTTCAAAGCTGGAGCAAGGGACAACATTCTCTATATTCCTGCCTGCTGACAGCTAATCGTTAGCGGTGAATCTGTCACTTCTGTTATATTTACGTCACGGGAATGACAGAATCGTTTGCTACATTTAGTTTGTACGCGGGATGACTATGTACGGACTATGGTTTAGGGGATGATGAGATGCCGATCTTGCAGATAGAGCATTTGAAGAAATATTACGGAAAAGGCCAGGTTTGTGTAAAAGCGCTGGATGATGTGTCACTCTCCGTGGAGAAGGGGGAGTTCGTAGCGATTGTCGGAACCAGCGGCAGTGGCAAGAGTACGCTCTTGCATATGCTGGGCGGCCTTGATCGCGCGACCGAAGGAAAGGTTATTGTGGATGGCAACGATATATTCGCCATGAATGACGAGAATCTGACGATATTTCGGCGCAGATCCGTTGGCTTTGTATTTCAAAGCTATAATTTGATTCCGATCCTGAATGTATATGAAAATATCGTATTGCCGATCGAACTGGATGGGGCGTCGGTGGACCGGGAATATCTGGACTTGCTTGTTAGTACGCTGGGTTTGCAGGAGAAAATACATCAGCTTCCGTCCAGCTTGTCCGGGGGACAGCAGCAGCGGGTGGCGATTGCCCGGGCGCTGGCGACGAAGCCGTCAATCGTTCTGGCCGATGAACCTACGGGAAATCTGGATAGCAGGACTAGCCAGGAAGTACTGATACTCTTGAAGCAATTAAGCGAGAGATTTAATCAGACCATCGTGATGATCACACATAACGAAGAGATCGCGCAGACCGCAGACCGGATTATACGGATCGAGGACGGAAGAATGGCCGGGACGGATGGGACCGATGCCGGGGTGAGATCATGATCGGAACGAATAATCGGCGAGCGGTATTCGGGTTGGCCAAGAGAAGCTTGCGTTCCAGCCCATCGCGCAACGGGATCATTATCGGAGCCATTGTGCTGACCACGCTGATGATTACCTCGATCTTCACGATTACTTTAAGCTTGAATCAGTCGATGGAACGAACGCAGATGAAGACGGCCGGAGGGGATTATCACGGAAGCTTCAAATATTTGACCAAGGAACAGGTTGATATATTGAAGCAGCATCCCTCGATTAAGGAATATGGGACCTCTCTTGTCGTAGGGTGGGTGGCCAATGAACTATTCAAGACCTCCCCCATCGAAGTTAACTTGATCGATGATCTTATGGCCAAGCATAGCTTCGTCCAGTTAATCGAGGGCGGGTTGCCTGTTGAAGAGGACGGAATCGTCATGAACACATGGGCGCTTGAGAAGCTTGGCGTCCCGCTCCGGCTTGGCGCTGATGTTCCATTAGAAATCGATATTAACGGCCAGAAGCTGGGCAAGGATTTTAAATTATCCGGCTATTATAAGACGGATCAACATGTTGCGATGGCAGGATTAGCATTCGTATCGCAAAATTTTGTGGATAAATATGTAGCCTTCATTGATCCGAAGCAGACCAAGCTCAGCGGGACCTATGTCAACACGACCAGCTTGAACGTTATGTTCAACAATTCCTGGAATATTCAGGAGAAGGTGGACAAGGTGCTGGCGGATACGGGTCTTGATGTTCCTACAGGTGTGAACTGGGCATATTCCAGCGTTTCTCTGTTTAATGATCCGATGAATCTTTTACCGTATGTAGCATTGATTTTAGTCATCATGTTAAGCGGCTATTTGCTAATCTATAATATTTTCTATATTTCGGTAGTGAGGGATATTAAATTCTACGGGCTGCTGAAGACGATCGGAACGACGCCGCGGCAGCTCAAGCGGATTATTGTGACTGGGGCCCATTTATTGTTTATCGTCGCATTGCCGCTTGGTCTTGCTCTAGGGTATGGGCTGGGTTGTCTTTTGATGCCGATGTTGTCTTCATTCTCGGATGCGGCTGGAGAAATTTCCTATTCAATAAGCCCGTGGATCTTCATCGGTGCGGCGGTATTCTCTTATATTACGCTGCGAATCTCGGCCAGTAAGCCCGGCAGGATAGCGGCGCGGGTTTCCCCGGTTGAGGCCGTTAAATACGCCGGTGTTAGTGAAGGAAGCAGCCGAAATTTCAAGCGAACGCGACAGGGACCCCAAATATATAAAATGGCTTTGGGCAATCTGCTGCGCAGCAAGAAGAAGCTATTTCTGATGCTGGCTTCCCTATCCTTGGGTCTGATTTTGTTCAGTATGATCTACACGCTGATTTCTTCCTTAAATGTGAATAAGTATTTGAATGCTTTTATTTCCGGAGATTATGTCGTGAAGGATGAAGCTACAGAAGCTAATAGATGGGTGACGGATCATGAGTCCTATGCCTTGACAGAGGAGGTCAGCCAAGCTTTGGAGCGTCTGGGCGGGGTAGAGCGTCTGGACAAAGTATATTTCCAGGAGGATACGCTGCTGATCAGCGATGGAATTAGAGCTCTGCTGGAGCCTCTAGCTGCAACGGAGAAGCGTGAAATGCCGATGTATTCATCGCTCTTGACGTCCGGACGAATTCCTTTACAGATCTATGGGCTGGATGAGGGCTGGTACGGTGTGCTTAACCCAAGTGAGATTGTCGCCGGTCAGTTTGACCGGGACAAGTTCAATACGGGCAACTATGCACTGGTCACAGAAGCGCTGCTGGAGGGAGGAGATAGGAGCTACTATCAACCCGGGGATAAGATCCAGTTGGGTGCGGATGGCAAAAGCTTTGAAGTAATGGCAGTATTAAAATCAGATGGGTTTTATGCGGCCGGGGTTAAGTATTTTAGCAGTGCCGGTTTTAGAGTCTTCCTCCCGGTAGGGGAGTCTAAGCTAGTGGAGCCGGACAGTATGATTCTATCGGCTACCCTGCATGTTGAAGCAAATCAGTCGGGTCAGGCGGAGTCGGCTATCCGCGCCTTCACCGATTCGGTTCCGGGGCTGCTGATGAAATCCCGGGACGACTATAAGGCGGAGATGAACGGGTTCATTACGGTTTTTCAGACGGTGGGTTATGGACTTAGCTTCATTATAGGACTGATTGGGCTGATGAATTTCATGAATACGATGATTACCGGAATCATTGCCCGGCGACATGAATTCGCGATTCTGGAGAGCATCGGGATGTCGAAGCGGCAGTTAAGGAAGATGCTGATCTATGAAGGGCTGTACGTTGTCATGTTTACGGCGATAATTCTGGGGACCCTTGGAATACTGTTAACGTATGGTTTAGTTAAGACTATTACTGAAAATATTGCTTTCACTGTATTTCATATGAATGTACTGCCGATCGCAGCCTCTATCCCGATCCTGGCTGTCATCTCTATTGTTATTACAGCAGTCGCCTATAGGATACTGGCAAGGGACACTGTAGTAGCGAGGTTAAGGGAAGCGGAATAACACAGAAGGGGAGTTCTGTTATGTACAACAGAACTCCCCTTATTGATCTCCGCTGAAGTCATAGGCTAGGCTGCGCCATGCTTGCGGTCTTGAATATAGCTGATTGAGCCGAGCATCAAGGCCGCAGCAGCGAGCAGTGCGCCGACCCAAGGGAGCGAGGATAGCCCCAGATGAGTAATGACGAGACCGCCGATAAAAGCACCGCAGGCATTGCCCAGATTACCGGCGGAATGGCTTGAGGTCGAAGCTAGCGCCGGAGCGGCTTCGGCCAGGCTCATGATCTTAATCTGCAGACCTGGCATAATGCTGAAGGACGCTGCCCCCCACAGGAAGATGGTAATCACGGCGAGGATCGGCTGCTTGACCGTAAAGGTAAAGATGGTAAGTAGCACGCAGATTACAACATAAATGCCGAGGATGGAGGGCATCAGCTTCCAGTCGGCCAGTCGGCCGCCAACTATATTGCCGATCGTAACCCCACATCCGAACAGCACGAGAATCCAGGTTACGCTATGCTCGGCGAAGCCGGAGATCTGCTGCAGCATCGGAGCGATATAAGTAAATACGGCGAACAAGCTGGAATTTCCCAGTGCACAGATCAGGAGGAAGTACAGCAATTTTGGCCGTATTAAGGCTTTTAACTGAGCTCCCATATTACTGCCCCGTTCGGACTGGAGCTTGGGAATGAACAACAGGATTCCTAATAAAGCAATGACTCCAGCAATAGCGATAGCACCAAAGGAAGCGCGCCAGCCCATGTGCTGGCCGACAAAGGTACCAAATGGAACACCAATAATATTGGCGATGGTCAGTCCAGCCATCATAATCGACACTGCGCCAGCCTTCTTATCCGGGTGAACGAGACCGGCTGCAATCACGGCTCCGACACCAAAGAATGTGCCATGCGTTAATGCTGTAATAATCCTTGCTGTCATCAAGAAGGCATAGTTGGGAGCAAAGGCCGAGATGCCGTTGCCGACAATAAATAAAATCATCAGCAGGCATAACAGCAGCTTCTGTGGAAGCCGATGCGTTACCATGGTCAGGATTGGGGCACCGATCGCTACACCCATTGCGTAGGCTGTAATCAGCTGTCCTGCAGATGAGATAGATACGTTCAGGTCTTCTGCAACATTTGGCAGCAGGCCCATAATTACAAATTCGGTCATGCCGATTGCGAAAGCGCCGACGGTCAACGACAACAAAGCGATGGGAAAACGCTCCTTGGCGACGGTCTTTTCTGCAGTAACAACTTGCGGTGAGTTCATGCTGAGTAGATCAACCTTTCTATGAATAAATATTGGACTAGAATACGGATAGGAACAGTTATATATTATACGCGAAAACAGAGTAATAGGAAGGCGCCGACGCCATAAAGAAGCTAAGCCTCAGATCGATATAAATCCAAGGCCTTTTTCGGCTTATTTAACATTATTCTTAATAAAGTAGAATACAATGTCTCAATCTATGAAGAATGGAGGCAAAGCATGGGAATTGCTTATATTAAGGTCGCCTTGATTTATTTCGTCATTGGCGTGGGCCTCGGTGTTTACATGTCGATGGTTCACGATTACACACTAACTGGAGTGCATGTTCATATTAATTTACTTGGATGGGCCTCATTCGCATTAGCCGGAGTGATATATTGTCTGTTCCCTAAAGCGGGGAATCATCTTCTGAGCAAAATTCAGTTCTGGGTGCATACGATTAGCCTTCCGGTCATGATGATTTGTCTTACATTATTGTTAAAAGGAAATGATCAAGTCGAGGTATTAATGGGCGTTGGCTCTACTTTAGTTGTTGTAAGCGTTATTATTTTTACGATCAATGTGTTTCTTCATGTGGGAACGAAAGCGGGCAGCAAATAAAAATCATGCTATAAAATGAGAGTCCATCTATGTTATGAAGCAGGTGCCAGGGCAGATCAGAGGCACCTGTTTTATTATTTTTCCAGCTAGGTGAAAAAAGTTCGGGTCGGCTGTTGACAGATCCAAGCATTTGTATTATCTTTATATCAAGATATTAGATATAGAGATACCTGGAGGGAGGTTAAGGATATGAACAAGAAGGATATTGCCTTGAATTTATTTATTGCGTTGTCTCGGGCGAGCCAGTGGGTGAATGCTGTAAGCGACCGCAATATTCGTGATCATGGTCTAACGCGCACCGAATTTGGGGTACTTGAGTTATTGTATCATAAAGGCGCCCAACCTATACAACGAATTGGCGATAAAGTCCTGATGAGCAGCGGCAATATTACTTATGTAGTAGATAAGCTTGTTCAGAAAGGTTTTGTTCGTCGTAACGCTTCCACCGAGGATCGCCGTTGTATTTATGCAGAGATAACAGATGAAGGTGCTAAGTTTGTTGAAGAGGTGTTCCCGAATCATGTGGATATTATCGAGCAATCGGTAGCTGGTTTGACTGTAGAAGAGCAGCAATTGACGGCATCTTTGTTGAAGAAGTTAGGGAAGCATGCTCAAGAGGGATATAAATAGGTCATGTGAAAATGACGGTAAGATCCCTTTTTTTAACCATATATCTTAATATAAAGATTCTCAATCTAAATAAATCTAAATAAAAAGGAGTTTTCAAGGTGAGTATAGCATTAGGTTTATTCATTATCCGTTTGGTAGTAGGTTTGTCGTTCATAGCGCATGGCGCGCAAAAGTTGTTTGGATGGTTTGGTGGCTATGGCCTAAAAGGGACCGGAGGCTGGATGGAATCACTCGGTATGAAGCCAGGTGTTCTGATGGCTTTGATGGCCGGATTAGGTGAGTTCGTAGGTGGGTTATTGTTCGCAGCCGGGCTGCTTACTCCGGTTGGCGCGGGACTGATTGCCATTACAATGCTGTTCGCGATTATCAGTGTACACGGTAAGAACGGGTACTGGAATACGGCCAATGGTTATGAGATGAATTTGTTGATTATTGCAGTGGTTGTGGGAGTCAGCCTAATCGGTGCAGGAGCATATTCGCTGGATGCGATTCTGTAAGTTGAAATAGTTGAAGCGGATTAACTAAAAATAACTCAAAATTGCTCATAGGAGTGGGTACACATGGTTAAAGCAACAGCAGGCATTCATCATATTACGGCTTTTGTAAGAAGCGCGCAGGATACAACCGATTTCTATTCCGGCATATTGGGACTTCGCCTGGTGAAGAAGACCATCAACTTTGATGCTCCTGAAGTATATCATCTCTATTTTGGCGACGAGGTGGGCAGCCCTGGAACAGCCATTACTTTCTTTCCGTGGCCCGAATCCCGTCGCGGCATCGTTGGCAACGGACAGGTTGGAATTACGACCTATGCGATTCCGGAAGGATCGATGGATTTCTGGGAAGAGCGGTTGAAGAAATTTAAGGTTTCCTATACAGAGAGAACAAGGTTCTCCGAGAAATCGCTGCACTTCGCGGATAAAGATGGCTTGCAATTGGAGCTAGTGGAACGCCAAGGGCCAAAGAGCACATGGAGCTTTGGCGGAGTCCCTGCGGATAAAGCGATTATGGGCTTCGGCGGCGCAGTTCTTTACAGCACCGTCCCGAAAGATACAGAAATGGTATTAGAGAGTGTGTTAGGTCTGGAGAAGATAGGTGTCGAAGGGGGATATGCCCGTTATAAAGGATTTGGTGAAATTGGTAACATCATCGATTTGAATATCGGTTTGGTACCTGCCGGCAAAGCGGGTTCAGGTACGGTTCACCACATCGCCTGGCGGGCAAAGGATGACTCAGAGCATGCTGAATGGCGCACCAAGGTATCGGCCAGCGGCCTTCATCCAACGCCGGTTGTCGATCGTCAATACTTCAATGCCCTGTACTTCCGGGAGCCGGGCGGCATACTGTTCGAGATCGCTACAGATCCTCCGGGCTTCACTCGTGACGAGCCTTTAGAGCAATTGGGCGAGAAGCTTATGCTGCCACCCTGGTATGAAGATCATCGCGAATTGATTGAGAACAATCTGGAGCAATTTGAAGTTCGGGTGCTGAAGGAGGATCAAGAATGAGGCATATATTTCAACAGGGACCTGATACCAATGCTCCGGTACTGCTGCTCCTGCACGGTACCGGGGGGAATGAACGGGATTTGCTTCCACTGGCGCAGATCATATCTCCCTCTTCGTCAGTTCTTAGCGTAAGAGGAAATGTGCTGGAGAATGGCATGCCGCGCTTCTTCCGCCGTTTGGCGGAAGGCATATTCGATGAAGAGGATCTCATCTTTCGTACGAAGGAATTAAATGATTTTTTGGATCAGGCAGCGGCCGAGCATTCATTTGATCGCCATAATATTGTGGCCGTAGGTTACTCCAATGGAGCTAACATCGCCGGATCACTGTTATTCCACTATGAAGCCGCTTTGCGCGGAGCGGTTCTGCACCATCCGATGGTACCACGCCGTGGCATTGAACTTCCGGTACTATCCGGTATTCCGGTCTTTATGGGGGCGGGGAAGAATGATCCGATCTCCCCTGCACAGGAGACCGAGGAATTGAACCAATTGCTATCGGCTGCAGGCGCCTCGGTTGAACTGCATTGGGAGCATTTCGGACATCAGTTGTCTCCTTCTGAAGTGAGTGCTGCCGCAAAATGGTTCCAACGTCATTTTGTATAATTGGATCGACCCAATCCTAGAAAGAATCGCTAACGAGAGACGTTAGCGATTCTTTTTTATCTAGAAATTCAAAAAAGTGTAAAACGACCTATAATTATTGCGGTAAGAGCTTTAGTTTTAATATTAACTTAAAACAATAATTTCCATATATTTGATATGGAAACGCTTTATTTATAATGGGAGGTATGCTGCAGCAATTTGCTTACGGTTACCAGCTTATAACCGTCTGCGGTAAAGTCAGATACAAGTTGGCGAACAGCTTCAACGGTCTGTGAGCGATCCCCATAGCCGTCATGGAACAATAATATGCTTCCGGGCTGCGCTGCTGCCTTAGTTGTGTCCACGATATGTTGGACACCAGGTTGTTCCCAGTCCAGGGAATCGGTATTCACGGCCCCGATAGCTGAGTAATGTTCCGTAGAGAGCAGGCGATACACCTCTTGATTGATATCAAAATACGGGGGGCGGAATACTTGCGGCTTCAGGCCTAAGATGGTTGTAATAAGCTTATCAGCTCGGAGGATCTCATTCCGGCAATCGACCTCATCCAATTCCGTTAAGTGTGGATGGGTGTAAGTATGGTTGCCAATCTCATGACCTTGACGGAACATCTCTTGCAGTAGATCGGGATGTTGTTCTATCTGCTCTCCGATCGTGAAGAAGGTGGCCTTAGCCCCGATTTGCTGGAAGATGTCCAGAATCTGTGGGGTATAGGCAGCATTAGGTCCATCATCAAAAGTGAAGGCGATGACCTTCTGCTTTGTACTTACTTGTGCAATCAATCCGGCATTTGACATTTCTCAGATCTCCTTTTGTAGTTGATTGGGTAATATCCTTATAAAACCTCTACTGCTCCTTTTTTCCTAGGCATCATGTATAATGTCATTTAGACAGATATGAATTTCTATCTCCAGAATACTAATATTTGAATGCGCTCTCAATACTTGACTGATTAAAGGGGTTAATTAGCCATGATGAATGTTCTTCTGGTAGACGATGAGCCTTGGGTTCTGGAAGGATTAAAAACAATGGTTGACTGGAACAGGCTTGGATTTCAGGTGTGTGGAGAAGCAATTAACAGCAACGACGCCTTTCAGCAGATCCAGGAGCATCGGCCGGAGCTGGTCATTACTGATATTAATATGCCTGAGATCAGCGGTCTTGAGCTGATTGAGAAGTCGAATCGGCTCCTGCCGCACCCTCCCAAGTTTGTAGTATTAAGCGGGTATGATGATTTTCAATATGCAATTACTGCGATGCAGCAGAGAGTTGTAGAATACTTGCTCAAACCGATTGATGACGAAGAGATTGAGACCCTGTTGCTGAAGCTCGCCGAGCAAATTCGGGAGGAGACGGAGGCGAAGAAGCTTGGGGCGAACAGGCAGCTTTTTGCAGTTAATCATGTCATCAACCGTCTGATCCTGGGCGAGTACAATTCAGAGCTTGAGGAGCAGGCGCGTCTGTCTATGAACCTGACTGGCGAACCGCAGCTGTTATGCATGATCATGGAGACGGCTCATGATCTCGTTGATTTTGGCCCTTGGAGCATGAGCTTGTTCCCTTCGGGCCTTGTCTTTCCTTTTCAGGATAGCGCGGGGAGATGCGGGCTTATTGTGCTGACGGACCTGATATCCGATGGACAGCTTTATGAGATTACCCAAGCCATGCTAACGGATCTAAGAGCCAGAACGGGCGGGTCCGGTGTCATTGCCGTAAGTAATCGGGACACGGGGATCGAGGCGGTCCGCAGAATTTATTTGCAGAGCGTTGAAGTGAGAAGGATTCGACGGAATCAGCAGAAGCAGGGCATATTTTATTATCGGGACATCCACAGAGTAGAGCAGCCTAATTTCCCCAAAATGAAGTTCAAACAGCTTATAGATTCCGTGGAATCCGGGAATTTCCGCGAAATCGAGAGCGGTGTCGCCTGTATCTTCGAGCCTTGGTTCAATAGCTTGCCGGATATGGAAATGGTGCGTGTATGTATATCCGATCTGGAGCTTAAAATATGCAAATTGTTAACGGAAATGAATGGGGACCCCGCGGAATTCATGCGGCAGGTTCAGGTCGATTATGAAGGGCAGGATGAACAGGATGAGATCAGGACACTCAAGGGATACGTACATTCTTTATGTCTGTTAGGAGCCGCCAAATTGGAGGGCTTGAGGGAAGAAAATGAACACAACACGATTTTCCAGGTCATTCAATACGTGGATCAGGAATTCAGGAACAAGCTTCAGCTCCGCGAATTGGCCGCTAAATTCCATATGAACTCCGCTTATTTGGGACAGCTGTTCAAGCAGTACACGGGTAAACCGTTCAATGAATATTTGAATGAGAAGCGAATTGAGGAAGCCAAGAAACTGCTGAAGCGAACACAGACCAAAATATCCAAGGTTGCCCTACAGGTCGGCTATCCCAATGCAGACTACTTTAACAATAAATTCAAGCAATATACGGGCGTTTTGCCCTCCGTGTACCGAGGTGTAAGCGAGAACAGGCAACAATGATACAGGAGGTGTGCATATGAAGCTCGGTAAATTCAGGCTTAGAAGAATCATTAATGATATTCCGCTGAACTATAAGTTTCTAATGATTCTGGTTATAGGTGTGCTGCTGCCTATTATTATCATCAACCTCATGTTTATGGATCGGATGTCGGACTTCATCCGGGCCAGAGAGGAGCAGAACCTGGATATTTCGCTAGAGCGGGCCCGCAAGGATATCCATGATTATATCGATGGCGGCGTGGCTGTAAGTCATGCGCTAAATACGGATAAGACCTTAAATGAAATGCTGGACCACACATACGAAGGGCAATTGGATTTTTATGAAACCTTTGATGAACAGCTGAGAAATCGGGTGACCAGTTACATACCAGTGAATAATCAGATCGAACGGATCACGATCTTCACGGGCAATCCAACGATTGTATCCGGAGGTAATTACCAATACATCAATGATACGGTGAAGAAGAGCGATTGGTATGGCCTGTGGAAGGCCAATTCCGATCCGGTATATGTCGCCGCTTATATAGCGACAGAAGCTAACAATTTAGCGTCCACCGTGCCCTATCTCAGTGTGATGGAGCGAATGGACTACTACGATAAATACAACACCTATGAGAAGGTGCTGCGCATCGATATTGCACTTAATAAAATTTATGACGTTATTATGCGTGAGAAGGATTATCTAAATTTGTATTTGCTGAACGAGAACAATGAGGTGATTATGTCCGCGGGCAGCGGGTATCGGAGAGGCCTGATTGCTGACCAATATCCTATATTTGAATTGCCGGAGCAGTACAGCGAGGAGGATATACACACCTTATCAATCGGGACAGCAAAGTACGTCAAGGGCTGGAAGCTGGTTGGTCTGCCGGAAGGAACAAGAATCAACAAGGCATTAGTGGAAATGCGTGTATTCGTGGGCCTGCTGGCAGTTGCAGTGACCCTGGCGGCCATGCTTTTCATCTATATTATGCTGAGATCGTACAATTATCGGGTCAAACGCTTATCGAGACATATGCAGAAGGTCACGAATGAGAAGTTTGATCTGATCTCTATTGAAGAGGGAAGAGATGAAATCGGCGGGTTGATACAGAATTTCAACAGTATGACGTCAAGGATCAATTCATTGATTAATAACGTATACAAGCTGGAGATTCAGAAGAAGAACCTGGAGATGGAGCGCGTAAGAGCTGAGCTGAATCTGCTTCAGAGTCAGATGAACCCCCATTTCCTGTTTAATACATTAAATGCGATTCTGGTCGTCTGTACGAAGAATAACTATGATGATGTGACCGATGTGATCAAGAGCTTGTCCAGGCTGCTGCGTCGATTGCTGAGCTGGAAAGAGGATATTGTCACAATTCAGGAAGAGATCATGTTCATTGAAATGTATCTGAAGATCGAGAAGTTCCGCTTCCGCGACAAAATCGATTATGAGTTCGAAATCGATGAGGAAGCATTGCTATATAAAATTCCTAAGATGAGCATCCAGCCTCTCGTGGAGAATTCCTGTAAACACGGGATTCAGATGATTAATGCACAGGGCTTGGTGAAAGTCAGTGTGAAAATAGTGGACGGGAAGCTTCGCGTAGCGGTCTGCGATAACGGAAAAGGAATCGAACCAGAGAAACTTCGGGAGATGATTCTGTCCGTCCGCAATGAGAACTCCTCCGGGACAAGTATCGGAATCCGAAATGTATACCGGAGGCTGGAGCTGAATTATAACAATCAGGCAGGTTTTGATATCGTTAGCAAGCCGGGTCAGGGCACGACTGTTTCCTTCGAGATCCCGGTGCATCTCCTTGATCGCAAGTTTACTGAATAAGGTAGTTCAAGAAGTCCTTTCTCGGCCCCTGGCTTCGTCCATCTAAGGCGTTTGAAGCACGCATATCGGAAGCATAGGCTTCGGTGCCGAGAAGGGGCTTTTTTGAACACACAGAAAATAAAGGGGGAAGAGATGATGTTCAAAGTACTGCTAGTTGATGATGAGCCGGGAGCCCTGGAAGGAATGGAGCTATGGGTCCCTTGGGGGGAAATGGGTTTTGAGATTTGCGGAACCTGTGACAACGGGATGGAAGGCTTGGAGAAGATCCGTGAGCTGAAGCCCGATCTGGTGGTTACCGATGTGAATATGCCGATCATGAGCGGGCTTGAGATGATCAAGGCTTGGCGGGAACAAGGTAAATCAGAGGTGAGCTTCGTTGTAGTCAGCGGGTATTCCGATTTTGAATACGCTCAGAAGGCTATGCATTACGGGGTACACCATTATTTATTGAAGCCTCTAATCGCTGAGGAAGCAGAGAAGGAGCTCTACGATATCCGGGCCGAGTTGATCCGAAAATCCAAGCAGCAGCGTTTGGAGCGGATCGCAGATTATGAGGAGACGGTTACTGTGCTCAAAAAGCTGATGATGGCACAATCATTAGAAGAAGGGGAACAGGCTATCATCCGGAGAATGTCAGCTCTGCAGGAGCGGTGGAATATATGCCTGCTGCAGGTGGACTCTCCGATTGTGACTGAATTCAGAGAGAGAGCTTCGTCTGTTATTTCGACAGCTTCATCCATGTTCCTGGTCGATGCCGATCAGGGCCATCTGTCCATTATCTATGGTTTTAACGGAGATGAATTTGAGAGTTATAGCTGGAGCAAGATCCTGGAGATCATTCAAAATGATCAGGATCAGCGCCTATTTGTTGGGGCAGGGCACAGCCAGCCATCGCTGCTAAAGATCAGCAGCAGCTATCGCACCGCAAAGACAGCCGTAAAATACAGGTTCTACAATCAGGGGTACGATGGCGTAACGCTCTATCGGGATATCGAGGGCCTGCAGTTCAGTCATCCGTACGATCAACTGCAGCTTATGGATACGATATTGCGCGCGGTCGAGCTTATGGATCAGGATGAATTCGCAGGAGCCGTGAACCGTGCAAGGGAAGTATTCCGGACCTCTTTCACGCAGCCGGATATTGTCAAGAAGCTTGTCGTCCATATGATGCACAGAATTGCAGAGCTTACCGGCATAGTCAAAGACATTTCAGAGGAAGAGATCATAGAGAAGTACAGGGTGTATGAGCTCGCAGGCAGTGTCCTGAATTTAGACGAGTTAATGGGGCGGTTGCAGGCTATCGGAATGGAAATCATCCATGTATTATTACAGGAGCAATCCCAGCAGGCGCAGGGGGTCATCTTTGAGATTAATCAGTACATTCATGAGCATTATCGGGAAGGTCTGACGATTAAGAAGCTGGCGGAGGTCTTTTTCCTTCATCCGGTCTATTTAGGCCAACTGCTGATCAAGAGGAATGGGATGGGCTTCAATGATATGATCCATAAACTTAGAATTGAAGAAGCTGTGAGATTGCTTGCAGATCACAGTTACAAGAATAGCGAGATCGCGGAGCGGGTCGGTTACAGCAGTTATGGGCAGTTCGCGAAGCAATTTGAACGCAGGATGGGAATGTCCCCCAACCAATACAAGAACAGCAAGTTCTAAAATATTTGGGGGTAATACTTTAATTGAACCATAGCCTGCTTGGGGCAGCGCTTTTACAATATAAATAAGTTATTGAAAGGGCTTACAAACCCTGGATAACTAAAACATTTCGGAGGTGCATTAAATGGGGGGCAACAAAAAGTCTGTACTCCGGTTCAGCATGATGCTGCTGCTTTCGCTTGGCCTCGTCTTATCGGCTTGCGGTGGTGGAAACAACTCGAAGGATGCCGCGAAGAATACCACGAAGGATGCAAACAACGGACAGGCAACGACGGATAAAGCTGGAGACACAGTGGAACCGTTCGAAATCTCGGTTTTCATTGGTGAAGCCGGTCAACAGCCTACACCTGACAACAAGATATACAAGATGATCAAAGATAAGACGGGCGCATCATTTAAATTTGAGTTTCTGGCAGGCGATATTGACCAGAAGCTTGGTGTCATGATTGCCGGATCCGATTATCCTGATATGATGACGGCGAATCAAAAATTGACCGGGGCAGGTGCATTTATCCCGCTCGAAGATTTGATTGAAGAACATGCGCCGAACTTGAAGAAACATTATGAAAAGTACTGGAACATGATGAAGGACTCAGACGGTCATATCTATACTTTACCGAACTACGGGGTATACAACTCTGACCCGGACTCCACTTGGTATTCCGGTCCGGCCTTCTGGATTCAAAAGGATGTATTGGCTGAAGCCGGATATCCTCAAGTGAAAACCTTGGATGAATACTTTGACATCATCGCTGGCTATAAAGAGAAACACCCTACGATTGACGGTACCCCGACGATTGGCTTTGAAATTCTGAATTATGACTGGAGAAACTGGGGTCTGTTTAACGCTCCTCAGCATTTGATCGGTCATCCGAACGATGGCGGAGTTGTCGTTGAGAACGGCGTAGCGCAAATTTTCGCCGACAAAGATTACGCGAAGAGATACTACCAGAAGCTGAATGAGGTGAATCAGAAGGGTCTCATCGACAAGGAAACCTTTACGCAGAACTATGACCAGTATATGGCGAAAATATCTAGCGGCGCTGTACTCGGGATGTTCGACCAGCACTGGAACTTCCAAAGTGCAGAAGACTCCCTGACTACGCAGCAGAAGCTTGAGAGAACATATGTGGGCCTCCCACTCGTATATGATACAAGCATAAGAGATTACTATAAAGAACGCCCGGCGCTCAACCTGGATAACGGTTTCGGCATCACGGTGAATGCCGAAGACCCTGTGAAGATTATTAAGCTGCTGGACACGTTAATTGATGAAGAGTGGCAAAAAATATTCACTTGGGGCATTGAAGGTGAAGACTACTATGTCAATGAACAAGGGCGTTACATGAAGACGCAAGAACAACGCGACAAGTTTACGGATGGAACCTGGAAATTGGCTAACAAGGCTGACGCTTTCTTTGGCAGAGCTCCAAAAATGCAAGGTAAATTCTCGGATGGCAACTCCACGGACGCAGCTGCGCAACCAGAGGAATACCAAGCAGGGCTGAAAGAGTATGACAAGAACTTCCTTGCACAATATGGCTTTAACAGCTATGTAGATTTCTTCAGCGAGGCTCCGGAGAATGATATTGCTTACCCAGCTTGGTCCGTTGACCTGGTAGACGGATCTGAAGCGAAGATTGTAAATACGAAGCAAAATGAGTTGTCTACGAAATACTTGCCGAAAGCGATTCTTGCAAAACCGACTGATTTCGATAGCGTATGGGAAGAGTACACCAAGGAAATCGGCAAGCTCAATATCAAAGCATATGAAGATCGCATCAATGAAGTGCTGCAATGGAGAAGAGATACCTGGACTGTTAAGTAAGGTGGTATAGGTGCATAAATCGGAAAAGGAAGGCAGGATGCCTTCCTTTTCCGAAATATAGGTTTTGGGGAGAAAAAACTTATGGAAGAGACCTTGAGAAATGGCCGTACCGTCCGAAAGCCTAAGAAACATAAGAAAATGACTTGGTCACTCGTTAAGGACCAGAGACAGCTGATTTACATGTCAGTACCTCTGCTGGCTTACATCGTATTATTCGCCTATGTCCCGATTTGGGGCTGGACGATGGCTTTTCAGGACTATAAACCGGCTAAGAGCTTCAGTGATCAGAAATGGGTAGGGTTTAAGCATTTTGAATTCTTGTTTAAAGACGATAGCTTCTTGCAGGTGCTTCGCAACACGCTTGCAATGAGTGTAATAAACCTCGTTCTTGGATTTGTAACTGCGATTATTCTCGCTTTATTACTGAATGAGATCAGAAAAGTATTCTGGAAAAGAACCGTACAGACGATTTCATATCTTCCACACTTTCTGTCCTGGATTATCGTTACCGGAATTGTAGCGACATCCCTGGCTTCCGACGGAATCGTTAATGATGTTCTGCTGAAGCTGCATCTGATTAAAGAACCGATTCAATGGCTCAGCGAAGGGAAATATTTCTGGGGGATTGTCGGAGCCTCCCATGTGTGGAAGGAAGTTGGCTGGAATACGATTATATATTTGGCTGCTATGGCATCGATCGATCCGGCGCTGTATGAAGCTGCTGAAATCGATGGAGCCAGCCGCTACCGAAAGATGTTTCACGTTACCTTGCCGGGCATTAAGCCTACGATTATCATCTTGCTGATCATGTCCATCGGTCACATCCTGGAAGCCGGCTTTGAGGTTCAATACCTGTTGGGCAACGGGCTTGTTGTGGACTGGTCGCAGACCGTCGATATTTTCGTGTTGAAATACGGGCTTGCTCAAGGCAATTATTCATTAGCCACTGCTGCCGGTATATTTAAAACGGTCGTTAGCGTGACGATGCTGCTATTTGCCAACTGGATCGCAAAACGGCTAGGGGAAGAGAGGCTGTTATAGTTATGGCGAACCCAACCATCAGCCCTGGGCCAGCATCTGCGGCCGCAGTGAATAAAAGGATCAGAAGAGGAAGAATCGAGCCTATTATCTTTAATACTTTGAACGCTATTTTTATGATTGTGCTGGTCATTGTTACCCTGTATCCGTTCCTGAATACGATTGTTGTCTCCCTGAACGCGGGGAATGATACGATCCGCGGCGGAATCTATTTATGGCCTCGGGAGTTCACCTGGCAGAACTACAAAGCCGTCTTCGCTTCGGGTACGATCTACAACGCATTTTGGATCTCTGTGGCAAGAACGGTGATCTCGACCGTGCTGAACTTATTTCTGACGACGATGCTTGCTTATACGCTAAGCCGCCGCGAATACGTGTTCCGCAAACCGATTACGCTGATATTTATTTTAACGATGTACTTTAACGCCGGTTTGATTCCGGGATACTTCCTGATGAAAGAACTGCACCTGATTAATACATTTTGGGTCTATGTAATACCTTCGATGATCAGTGCCTTTAATATGATCGTTATCCGTACCTATATTGGAACGATTCCGGAGAGCCTGATCGAGTCAGCGAGAATTGATGGGGCGGGCGAATTTAAAATCTTTATCCGTATCATATTCCCGCTCTGCAAGCCCGTATTGGCTACGATTGCTTTGTTTGTAGCCGTAGGGGCGTGGAACTCCTGGTTCGATGCATTCATCTACACCTCTTCGAGACAGGAATTGAGCACCTTGCAATACGAATTGATGAAGCTGCTCTCATCCAGCATGAACGCGAACAACAATCCGGCGGTAGCTGCAGGAGCGGGAATGACCCGGGAAGCCGCCGCATCGATGGTAACACCATTGTCCATTCGGGCTGCGGTAACGGTGGTCGCTTCTGTACCGATACTTATCGTATACCCGTTCATGCAGAAATATTTTGTGGTTGGTCTCAATGTGGGTAGTGTCAAAGAATAAGCTTCTGCTCATTTGAAATTTAACCGCATCCCATCCCACCATTGGCGGGGAGACCACAGCATTAATGAAGGTCCCAGTGGCAGTCGATCGGGTGTATTCGAGAATACGATTTATTGAGCATCGGTTTGGAGGGGGCAAGGAGACATGATTGGAACACGGATGGAGGCGCCGCTGAGACAATTGTTCAATTTTAAGATCGGTGCAGCGGTAAATCCGACAACGATTAGCTCGCAGGAAGAGCTGCTCACGTATCATTTCAACAGCATTACAGCGGAGAACGAAATGAAGTTTGCTAGTGTACATCCGGAAGAGGAATTGTACACGTTCGACGCCGCTGACCAACTGGCTGAATTTGCCCGCAAGCACAATATGGCGTTCAGAGGGCATACTCTGGTCTGGCATAACCAGACGACGGAATGGCTGTTCCAGGACAATCACGGGCGGCCTGTAAACAAGGCGTTATTGCTGGAGCGGCTTCGCTCGCATATTCATACCGTCGTAGGAAGATACAAGGATGATATCTATGCGTGGGACGTAGTCAATGAAGTCATTGAGGATACCGGAGCCGAGCTGCTTCGCTCCTCAAAATGGCTGGAGATCGCCGGACCTGAATTCATCGCTAAGGCATTCGAATTCGCTCATGAAGCTGATCCTAATGCGTTGTTATTCTATAACGATTACAATGAATCACATCCGCAGAAGCGGGATAAGATTTATAGGCTAGTCAAATCATTGCTTATGCAAGGTGTACCGATTCACGGGATTGGGCTGCAGGCACACTGGAATCTGTTCGATCCGGAATTGGATGATATTCGCGCGGCTATAGAGAAGTATGCTTCGTTGGGCCTGAAGCTGCAGTTGACTGAGCTGGATATATCTGTATTCCGGTTTGATGATAGGCGAACGGACTTGTTTGAACCGGCACCAGGCATGCTGGAGCAGCAGGCGGAGCGATATGAGGCTGTATTCCGGATGCTGCAGGAATATAGCGATGTGATTACATCGGTGACCTTCTGGGGTGCCGCCGATGATTATACTTGGCTTGATGATTTCCCTGTGAACAGGCGCAAGAACTGGCCGATGCTGTTCGATGAGCATCATCAGCCGAAGGCAGCCTATGAGCGCATTGCCAGGCTGGTACAGGGCTAGAGTACAATAGATATCCTTGCAAAAAGAACCTTCAAATTCAGCGCGTTGCTGATTTGAAGGTTCTTGCTATATGTGGGATATTACACTCCGGAGTAGGCCATAAATCCGCCGTCAACCGGGATGACCGTTCCGGTTACGAAGCCGGAGGTTTCTGGATCGATGAGCCAGAGCATCGTACCCAGCAGATCCTCGGGAACACCAAATCGGCGCATAGGGGTGTGCGTAATAATCTTATGGGAACGCTCGGTGAGCGATCCGTCTTTATTGGTTAACAGATCACGGTTCTGTTCCGTTAAGAAAAATCCAGGCGCTACCGAGTTAACGCGAATTCCTGCATCCGCGAGATGAACGGCCAACCACTGGGTAAAGTTGTTGATCGCTGCCTTGGCTGCGCTATAAGCGGGTACTTTGGTCATCGGGCTATACGAGCTCATAGAAGAGATATTCAGAATCGTTGCTCCGGGACGATTAATCATACCGTGGGCGAAGATTTGCGTTGGAATCAGAGTGCCGACGAAATTGAGATCGAATACTTTGCGTACCCCGGTGAAGCTCAAATCAAAGAAGCTCGTTACATCGGCGTTCGCCAGATCCTCTTCACGATAGGTTTCATTTGTCGTGTTCGCACTAGGCTGATTGCCGCCGGCGCCGTTGATCAGAATATCGCAAGCTCCAAATTGGCGGGTTACTTCCTGCTCAGCGCGTCTTACGCTGTCCTCATCAGTCACGTCGCAGGATACGGCGATCGCGGTCCCTCCTTGGTCTGTAATTTGGGCAACAATCTGTTCCCCCTTTTCCCGAGTGCGGTTAAGAATCGCTACCTTTACGCCTTGCCGTGCGAGTTCAAGAGCCATGGCTTGGCAGAGAATGCCGGAGCCGCCTGTAATAACGACGATCTTTCCTTCCAGAGAAGCGTGTTTGGGTAATAGACTCATAACGAAGAATGCCTCCTTCTTGATAATGAGATAGAGTGGATAACAATGGGCAACATCTTAAATATGTAATGACATGAAAATGCTTCAGCCTCTTAAATTTCATACTATCATATTTAGAGCAGGAAAGGATTTTGAAAGATTACGATTTATTTTTGATATTATACGTTTTTTTATTATGGAAAAATAAACAAGCCTCTACCGGATCAGGCAGAGGTTTGCTCATTTCTATTTAAATGCTCAAAAGGAGAGGATTATTGTTGTTTCAGCCCGATGACTTCATGAGCAAGGAGCTCATAAGAGCGCAGGCGGGCCGAATGGTCGTAGATTTGTGAGGATACGATCATCTCATCAGCCCGGGTCTCTTGCCAAATCTCCTTCAGGCGCTGCCGTACTGTATCGGGTGAGCCGACAGCGGCATAAGCGCGCTGCTTCTCAAAGAGCGCCTTCTCATGGGCAGTCCAAATCGAATCCATATCATCCACAGGTGGCTGCAATTGGCCTGGGCGATTACGGATCAGGCTGAGAAATTGCTGGGCCTGTGAGGTGGCGAGCCGCTCAGCTTCGGCATCGGTATCGGCAACGACGACATTCACTCCAATCATGGCGTGCGGTGCGGACAGCGTCTCCGAAGGGGTGAACTGATTGCGGTACAGTTCCAGCGCGGCCAGCAGGTAATCCGGTGCGAAATGACTGGCAAAGGCGAACGGCAGGCCTTGTTCAGCAGATAATCTGGCACTGAAGCCGCTGGAGCCGAGCAGCCAGATCGGGATATCAAGATCTTCCCCAGGAATGGCTCGAACACGCAGTGAGGACTGGGAATCAGGCTTGAAGTAACCACGCAGCTCTCGCAGCCGCTGCGGGAAATCCTGTCCATCGCTGCCAGCCCCGCGCCGCAGGGCGAAGGAAGTAAGCTGGTCGGAGCCAGGCGCTCTCCCTAAGCCGAGATCGATGCGGCCAGGGTACAGCGATTCGAGGGTACCGAATTGCTCGGCTATAACCAATGGGGCATGGTTAGGGAGCATAATCCCGCCTGAGCCGACACGGATCGTCCTGGTGCCTCCGGCCACATAGCCGATGACGAGGGAGGTGGCCGAGCTGGCGATCCCGGGCATGCCATGGTGCTCGGCGAGCCAGTAGCGGGTATAACCCCATTCTTCAGCATGCTGTGCAAGATCCAGCGTATTTTTTAAAGATTGATTTGCTGTGCTGTCGACCGTAATTGGAGCGAGATCCAGTATGGAAAAGGGAATCTCGGATAAGCTTGTCGATGGTGATGTGGACTGGATATCTGTTGGTTCCGTCATGAAATCAATCCCTCCTGAGATATAGGAATGTTATGGAAATTTGGACTGTCGTTGATAGCATACCCAGTAGGGTATGCTAATAATATATCATAGGAAGAAACAATCCAAAAGGGGAGGGCTTAATAGGCGTTCAGGCCAGCAAAACAGCATCTGCCGCCTGAACGTCGGAAATGACCCCAGCGAGGGTTAGAACAAACCCTCGATCCTGGTATATGGATAGCCGAGACTATCGGCAACACCTGCATTGGTAATATGACCGTTGTAGACGTTGATGCCTTTGGCAACCTCAGGGAGGAGCTTGGCGCAGGCCTCCAGCCCTTGATTCGCTATCTTCAGCGCGTAGGGGGTCGTTACATTCGTTAAGGCGAGCGTCGACGTACGTGCGACTGCTCCCGGCATATTGGCAACGGCATAATGAACGACGCCATGCTTCACATAAGTAGGATTGGCATGTGTTGTGACGCGGTCGATCGTCTCAATTGAACCGCCTTGATCAATCGCGACATCAACAATAACAGAGCCTTCTGACATCTGCTGCACCATATAATCCTTCACCAGCTTTGGGGCTCTGGAGCCCGGAATCAGCACCGCTCCGATGACAAGGTCTGCTTTGATGACCGCCTGTTCGATATGGTATGAATCGGACATCAGCGTAGCGACCTTTCCTTCGAAGATATCATCCAAATATCTGAGCCGATTGGCATTGAGATCCAGCAGAGTTACATGCGCTCCCATGCCCAGCGCAACCTTGGCTGCATTTGTACCGACGACCCCGCCGCCAATGATGACGACCTCAGCCTGCTGTACGCCGGGGACCCCACCAAGCAGCACCCCTTTGCCGCCGTAAGGCTTCTCAAGGAACTGTGCACCAATCTGTACAGCCATTCGGCCAGCTACTTCACTCATGGGAGTGAGCAGCGGCAATGAGCCGTCACTCAATTGCACGGTTTCATAAGCAACGGCCCGCACCTTTTGGTCTAACAACATTTTGGTCAGTTCCGGCTCGGGCGCGAGGTGAAGATAAGTGAACAGAATCAAGCCTTCCTGGAAGAAGTTATATTCTTCAGGCAGCGGCTCCTTTACTTTCATGATCATTTCTGCAAAATTCCATACATCTGCAGCTTGATCCATGATGACAGCTCCGTGAGTCCGATATTCTTCATCACTGAAGCCGCTGCCGAATCCAGCGGATTTCTCTACAGCTACCTCATGTCCGGCATTAACGAGCGTCTTCACTCCAGCGGGTGTAATGCCCACTCGATTCTCGTTATTCTTAATCTCTTTGGGAATTCCTACGCGCATACTTATTACTTCCTTCCCGCTAAATTGACCTTTCCTTATAAATTTATTACGGATTTGTGAACGTTTCAAACATCTGCTTTACCTCGTTAATTCAGGGCAACGGTAAACAGATTAAGGATTATAAAGAAAGTATGTCCAAAAAACACCTCAAAAACCGCTTTCACGAGCGGCTCAAGAGGTGTGATGGGAACGATCCTGATTCTGATCCTGATCCGTTATCCGTTCATAATGCTGCCGCCATTCGCTCCCAGAACTTGGCCAGTAAACATGCTGGCGTCGTCTGAAGCAAGGAAGAGAACGGACTTGGCGATTTCCTGCGGAAATGCCAGACGCCCCAGCAAATAGCGGGAGCTGTTATGACTTTCTTCAAGCGAAGAGCGGACATCCGTGAAGGTTCCTCCAGGGGCCACGGCGTTAACAAGAATATAAGGAGCCAGCTCGCGGGCCAAGGATTTAGTCAGAGCGGTAACGCCGCCTTTGGCAGCGGCATAGTGCGACAGTTCAGCTGCGCCTTGGCTGGCCAGATCGGAGGTTATGTTAATGATCTTGCCCGATTTCTGCGGTAACATCCGGCGGGCAGCTTCCTGCGAAGTATAAAAAGCGCCATATAAATGAATGCGAATCATCCGATCCCATTCCTCATGGGTCATCTCGGTAATTTTGGCGGTCTTTGCAATGCCGGCATTATTCACAAGGATATCGATCTTGCCGAATAAGCGATCAAGCTCAGCGAACATCTGCTTCACCTGGTGCGAATCGCTAACATCGCCATGGAATATTTCTGCCTGAACCCCGTAGTTTTCTGCCTGATGCTTGACATCAAGCGCCTCTTTGTCGTCCCCATAATAGTTAATCAAGACATGGATTCCGGCCTTGGCAAATTCGAGTGCAACGGCTTTCCCGATTCCCCGGCTTGCCCCGGTGATTAAGGCTACTTTGGTGGAGGTTTGTTTGCTGCTCATGCGAATAACTCCTTTTCCCATATTTTGTATATGTATCCTTCGAACTATTTCAAATGTATCAGAAGCAGGGATGAATTTCCCTAACTTTTTTAGAATTTAGGGAATATCATTTTAGTGAAAAGGCATGGAGAGGGAGAGGAATTAAGATTTTGTCATCCCTTTTAAACTTTGTTGTGATCCTTTTTCTCCCCTAAGTAATATAATGGAGATAGTAACACAGGTTACTGCTCTGAACTGGAAAAGGTGGTTGAGAAACATGAAGAAACTTGCTTTGTTATTGCCTCTGCTTCTGATCGTCGTGATGTCGTCATCGATGGCTTCGAACTCCGAGGCTGCAGAGCCTGCATATACACCGTTTACTGCGAAGCCCGGCACACAGGCCGAGACCGTGTACATACATGAGCTTCGTTTGGATAAGAGTGGCGTTCATGTTGTAGTTGATCCCATAGAGTGGTATGAGGGGGAAGCTGCACAAGAGGCCTTTGCCAAGCATGAACCCGATGCAGGGATTGATGGCCCTTTGGATGGCTACTATATTGTGAATCCTGATGATACGCTGGCAACTTACCCTGTTGCTCCCAACGCTGAAGTGCTGATGCAAATTTATGACCGTGGCGGATTGGACAGCGATATATCGTGGAATGAACCCATCAGTTTGCAGAAATTCATTCATGTTTTTGGTCAGAGCGATCTGTTCGATTTAAGCAGCTTCCCGTATCATATTACGATTGATCATGGTCAGATTACCTCGATCGTTCAACAATATATTCCTTGATTTCAGCCTTTTTAAGCCGAGATTTATGAATTTTGCATAAAGAGACCGCTGTTTGCGGTCTTTTTTGTTATTTATAATATTACAGAGGTCTAATCAGGGACTTAAGTCTTGGTCGAAGGGGGCAAGAAGTTAAAGATCTAAAAATATACCATCCCTAGAATAGAGCTTGAATTCTCAGGAAATGGTATCTATATCTATAGAGAAGGTGTAATATGGAAAATAGATAAATCTAGTTCTTTTTAACTATTTTTTTGGAGAGCGTGGATCGAATGATGAACAGGGTACATGATGTTCACTTCAAGAATAATGTATTGCTAAAAATATTAAGCGGCTTTTATGCGATATCATTGGGGGTTCACCTCCTGACGGGAGGGGATTTTGCCGATTTGCCTATACTGGTTAGCGTTGCTCTGGGCAGTGTTTTGGTCTTGCTCGGATTATATCGGCGTTATCCCATGGTTGCGATGCTTCTGATGATTTTTTCCCCTTATCTGTATCTTCTTTCCTTGATGGCCACCGGCTTCAATCCGCTTAACTTCATTCTGTTAGGCTTCGCGTTGTTGACAAGCTTGATCTATCTTGATTTCCGTCTTGTAACGCTCTCGGCTTTTCTGTACTTGTTAACTGCTATATATTGGTCCAGGATATTGCATGGGGCCGAGATGGCCGCAGGCTCAGAGCGTAGTGACCTGCTCTATTTTGTCATATTCGACTTGTACGTGTTAGCCTTCTCGTGGGCGCTCATTAATCTCGTTCAAGGAAGATGGGGCAGATCCGAGCGCGGCCTGACCAGCATCAATCATATTTTGGAGAATATCGATATCACAACCTGGGTTTATGATCTGGGGTCATCTCGGCTTAGCCTGTCACCCGGAATTACCAAGCTGACGGGTCTGCCGGCGGAGGCGTTTACGGATTTCCGCGCCTTGCTGGAGCTTGTGGAACCGGCGGACTTACCGCTCGTGCAGCTCTCTCAGAAAGAGATGATTATAGATCGAAAAGAGGTCCTGTTGGAATACCGGCTTCGACGAATGAGCGGCGATATCTGCTGGGTTCAGCTTCGCGGCACGCCGCAGCTGAATGAATTGGGTCACCTCATCCATCTCGAAGGAGTGCTCATCGATATTACGGAGAGCAAGGAGCGCGAAGAGCATATGGAGTATTTGGCATATCACGATGATCTGACCGGCCTTCCGAATCGTGCATATTTCCACATGAAGCTTAAGCAGTACAGGAGTGAAGGTGCCATGGACATGGCACTTATGTTTATCGATCTGGACAATTTCAAGGACGTCAATGATACATACGGGCATCATATCGGGGACCGGTTATTACAGGAGCTGGGCGATCGTCTATCCCGACAAATCAGAGAGAGTGACTTGATCTGCCGGCTTGGCGGAGACGAGTTTCTGATTTTACTCACGAATAGTGATGAGATGCATGCCAGTACAGTAGCGAAGCGGATTAATACTAGCCTTGCGGTTCCTTTCCATTGTAATCACCATCGGCTCGAAGCGGCAGCAAGTATAGGTATTTATTATTCGCCGGACGGAGGCGAAGAGTTGGATCAGATGATCCATCTGGCCGATGAAGCGATGTATGAAGCCAAGCGGAGCGGGCGTAACCAATATGCCATCAATCAGTCTCCTACCTGAAGCCAAAGAAGGAGCTATCCCAAAAGCAATAATTATTACTGGGATAGCTCCTTTTTATTTTCATAGGCAACGTATTTAAGGGATCATAGGCGCCTATGTCCCTTGCTGATTATGACCTGAATGTTCCCCATCGGAATTGCAGCCAGTCTCGCCCGGAGCGGAGAATATCCTTGAAGCAAGGCTTCCTTACTACATAATAAGGTGTAAGGTCTCCGCCCCAGTCTGCCTTTGATTCGGCCACCGATGCGATATTAGCTCCGCTAAAATCGAAATGCTTAACCCCTTGGGAGGCGAGGTCCTCAAATTCAAAGAGCTGCAGCTGCTGGACGACCCCATTGGACAGGTGGTCTGTCTTGGTTCCGGCAACCCAGCCGACCGCTTGCCCCGGATTCAAGAGCAACGTAACATTGGCGCTGACCGGCTCGCCGCTCTCGGAATAGCAGACATAACATCGGAAGTAGTCTTCGCCCAGAATGCTCTGTGCCAGCTCCAGGTCAGCGGCTGTAATCTGATGGTTGAAGCCTTGCCTTTTTTCCGTCTCCAGCAAGCATTCATAGACATGCTTCATATTCTCAGCCCTCCTGCTGGAGTAGCCTCTGGTATTGGCCTTTTTGATTTTATTCCGGATAGCCTTGCTGGCTAGACTCACCGAATAGGGAAGGTTTAAAATGTATGTATAACGGACATCCGCCTGGAAGCCTCTCCAAGTGAATGGCCTAATATCGGTAATGTCCGGGGGCAAAGTTATCGTTACAGCACCCTTCAGCTTCACTAGATGCTCGATCATCAGCTCTGCGACTTCATGCCATTGCTTGTTCGTCCGGAATGGTTTGGCCGATGGGGTGGCATGGAATAGGACGGAATGATACGGATTCTGAGGTGGAAAATAAAACTTGCCATGTCTGCTGAACAGCAAGCATTCACTATAAAAATCATCGCACTTCGGCGGTTGATACCGGAGCAGATCAATATCGCATTTCCACTTCAGGCGGTTGAACTCTGCCCACTTGGCCAATGCTGTAGGTTCTATCATTCTCTTCTCCTATTCCTCCCTTCATGGTTGGAGCTGAACGCAAGCTCGGTCGAAATCCCGTTTTTCTTCAGACGGTTCACGACATTTGCCGCTTCCGTAGAGGAGGCATTGGATAGCAGGATCTGCAGCTCATTAGCGCGATTCAGTCCGATATAATCATTCTCACGCAAGTAGGAATCTACAGTATGAAGATCTTCAGGATGGACATGGGGTAAATTGGATAACTTCAATATTGTATAGTCCGTATTGAATTTCCGCTTGGCTTGCTCTCTGGAATGGATAACGGCCGTAAAAATTTCCGATTTCAACACTGGAGAGCCTTCCATATAGTGCTCGCTTTGATTCAGATACAAACTGCGTACATGACGCGACATTGAGGAGTTCAACAGCTCATTCTGAATGTGCTCGTCGTTCAGAGCGGCCTTCGCGCTTGCTGCTGCCACTTCTCTTGGTGCTAGCGGAGCGGAGGTTGTGAACCATTCGTAGGTCCTGCGCAGCCCGTCCTCCAGCGAAAATCGCGGCTCCCATTCCAGTACATTACTCAGCAACCTATTATCGAGCACAGAGTTGAATATATCTCCGGGTCGTGGTTCTGCTCTGCGAACCCCTGCCAGCGGATGAAGCTCCGCCAGGATACTTACCAATGTGTTGATGGAGTGTTCAATTCCTGTCGACAGGTTCATGACCCCTGAATGCGGGGATTGGCTTGCTCGGTAAATGGCTTCGGCAACATCCTCCACATAGATAAAATCGCGCGTCTGTTCGCCGCTGCCATAGATGATCAGACTTTGGCCGTCAAGCATCCTCTCCATGAACATGGACACTACGCCGCCTTCTCCGGTCAATCCTTGTCTCGGACCGTATACATTCGCAAATCGGAGGCAAAGTGTATTCAATTGGTAGAGCTCACTCCATTTGCCGCAGTAGTACTCTCCCAGCAGCTTGTTGATGCCATACGTCGAGACGGGCTTGCAAGGCAAACTCTCACCCAACGGAACTTCCTCACTCAGACCGTAGACGGCCGCCGAGGAGGCAAAGAGGAACTTCTTCACATGATGCTTGGCCGAGAGCTGCAGGATGTTTGTTAGGCCAAGAATGTTTGACTTCGTATCGGCATACGGGTTCTCCATCGAAGTAACAATATTGATCTGAGCGGCCAAATGGACAACGATATCGATGCTTTGCTCGGCGAATATGGCATCGCAATTTGGACTCTCTACATCAATAATGTACGAGGTGTGCGGGAATTTAATATGTCTGACATTGCCCGAAGAGATATTATCGATAATGATCACATCATGGCCCTCTTCATAGAACTTGGCAGCGACAAAAGAACCAATAAAGCCATAACCGCCGGTTATCAGCACTCTCAATATAGTTCCCCCTGTATATATCTATAATTTCTGGCCCTTCCTACTGTTCAGCCAATGGCGGCATGAACGGAGGGTTTCCTTGAATACGGGCAGTCTAACCTGATAGTAAGGGACCAGTTCTCCACCCCATCCTGACTTGGAACCAGCTACCGATGGAAGATTGGCTCCGACCAGGTCGATGTTGCGTATCCCGATTCCGGTCAAATCCTCAAAGGCAAAATGCTGGGATTGCTGGACAACTCCATTTGTCAGATGGTTGGTTTTGCTGCCGGCTGCCCAGCCAAAGGACCAATCCTCGTTCATTACGATAATGATGCTGGTGCTGACAGCTTCGCCCTCTGGCGAATAACAGACATAGCAGCGAAAGTTGTCGCGGCCGAGCAATTGCTGAGCAAGCTGGAGATCGGACAAGGTCAGATCATGGTGGAATCCCTTCCGGTTCTCGGTGGCAATCAGACAGGGAAATACCTCATCCATGTCTTGTGTCAGTGCAGAGCGGTAGCCAGCCTGCGTGGCTTTCTTAATCTTGCTGCGGATCTCGGTGCTAGCTTGTTCAAGCGAGTAAGGCAATTTGAGATGATAAGTGTATTTAATATTGGCTTTGAATCCACGCCATAGAAATGGGCGAATATCTGTGATTTCTGGCGGAAGGACAAAGCTTGCGGCACCCCCGTGACGAAGGATCTCTTCGGTCATTTGCTGCGACAGCTGCCGCCATTGCTGATTGATTCGGTAAGGCTTATCCGTTGGCGTCGGGTGAAAGAAGGTAGGGTGGAACGGATTGAGAGGCGGAAGAAAGAGTTTGCCTTTTTGATTGAAGAAGAACAGGCTCTCAATATAGGCATTCGAATCAGAGTTCTGAAATTTGACAATGTTGGCGCTGCATCCCCATTTAAGATGATTAAAGTTGGCCCATCTGGTCAGCATCTCGTGCTCTTGATGAAGAGTTCCCATAAATCGCCTCCAAATATGATGAAGTGGCGAGGTTAGTTATATCTGGAATTATCTATGAACAATATAGCAAACGTAGACGGACAAGTCATGCAATTTTTGAGGGCCGCTGGTTTTTATTGTAATTCTATTTTTTCATTGATATATTTTAGACAAGTCAGCTAGACTCCACTATAATTCGCCTAAAATAACGAATTCGGAGTGAGTATTGTGCCTAAAAAGGTATTATTCTGCGCTACTGTAGTCTCCCATCTGAAAGCCTTCCATTTACCATATCTGCGCTGGTTTCGGGAGCAGGGCTGGGAGGTACATGCAGCAACCTATGGAACGGAGGCCGTTCCCTATGTGGACAAGCAGTTCAATATTCCGATACAGCGTTCTCCGTTTAAGCTGGATAACTGGCGGGCTTATCGGCAGTTGAAGGATATTGTACGGGAAAATAACTATGAGATCATCCACTGCCACACTCCGATGGGAGGGGCCTTGACCCGGCTTGCTGCGAGACAGGTCCGCCGTACGGGCACGAGGGTTCTCTATACGGCTCATGGGTTCCATTTCTTCAAGGGCGCTTCATTTCAGAATTGGCTGCTCTATTATCCGGTAGAGAAGTATTTATCCCGCTATACGGACTGTTTAATAACGATGAATGCGGAGGATTACAACCGGGCACTAGACCATCAATTTAAGGCGGGGGCGATTGCTTATGTGCATGGCGTCGGAATCGATTTTGACAAATATAAGCCTGTCCATGAACAAGAGAAAAGGCAGTTAAGGGAATGGCATGGCATCGGGTCCGATGAGTTCGTCATGATTTATGCCGCCGAGTTAAGTCAACGTAAGAATCAGGCCTATCTTCTGAAGGTTGTTTCTCTGCTGCGCGAGAGAATCCCCCGCCTTCGACTGCTTCTGGCTGGGCAGGGGGCTTTGGAGGAGAAATATCGGGAGCAGGCGGGCCAGTTAGGATTGGAAAATCTCGTCACCTTTCTTGGTCATCGTACGGATATGGATCAGATCTATGCATTGGCTGATATCGCCGTCTCGTCAAGCAGACAGGAAGGACTGCCCGTAAATATTATGGAGGCGATCGCTACCGGTTTGCCTGTAGTCGCTACAGATGTGCGGGGGAATCGGGATTTGGTAGAACCGGGGACACATGGCTTTCTAGTTGGATTGGACGAGCCGTCTGTCTTCGCCGATCGTATTTGGGAGCTGTACAACCATCCGCAACTAAGAGCCGACATTCGTGCGAACCGCGACAGACTTATCTCTCTTTATTCGGTGTCCCATGTATTGGAAGAGGTGAAGCCCATATATACCGATACGGCGAGACAGTGGGATATTAAGGAGAGGGGCCCGGGTCATAAGAAGGACTCGACCTATCCATATAGTGAGAGAGAAATAGGAAAATAGATTTACAGATTATGAGAGAATATGTTAATATTTAATAGAGTAATCTTGTCAAAATAAAGGCTAATTTCGCATCAACTTTAATAGATTGCTGCATATTATGGATACTATAAAACTATGAATCTATGAAACTCCGAATTGAATATGAGAACGACGAAACGGCAAACCGCGTGAAAGCGCGGGACGCAAAGCTATAGGGGCTTCGTGAGACGACAACTCTCACATGCCAGCCAGTTCCCGAAGGTTCTTAGGATATGAGAGTAGGAGGTCCTGAGACAAGGGGCCTTCTATTTTTTTATCCTGGGAGTGATGATGATGATAAACCGTATATTCAAAAACATAGTTTTCATAGCTTTGTTTGTAGTACTTAGCGGCACCATCATGCCCATTCCGGGTCATGCTGTGGCGGTTGCATCAGCAGCTGGAAGCGTGGATTTGAATGTGAAGGATTACGGCGCGGTTGGCGATGGAAGCACGGACGATACGTCCGCAGTACAGGAGGCGCTGGATGCGGCTGCAGGCCGCGGGGGCCGCGTGTATTTTCCGGCTGGAACGTATAAGGTGAACCCGCAGAAGACGCTGATTGTTGAAGGGAATACGACGATGATCGGCGATGGAGCCAGCTCTGTCATTCAAGCCAGCAATCGCAGCTTCGGCTGGGAGATGATGAGGGCTGCGGGAAGTCACATTACGATCAGCGACCTTACACTGGACGGCAATAAAGCGGTGAATCGCGTGCTTGTTATTAGCGGCGGAAGCAGCGATGTGAAGATCCAGAAGAGTATTGTCTCGAACGCTACGCACAGCAACGACCCGACCAGTGACTATTACACTGGCGTTGTGTCGGGAATCATCGTGTACGGGAATACCAATCAGATAGAGATTGATTCTACAGAAGTAAAGAATATCACTGCAGTTAATCTGACGGCTGGAAGTTTGATTTCAAGAGGAATCTACGTGACGACGACTTGGGGCTCCAAGGAGAAGGCGGCGGCGAACGTTGCCATCAAGAACTCTTATATTCATCATATTGGACCTGCGGATGACGGAGATGGTATTTATTACGAAGATCCGAATGTGGACAGCAAGCAAGGCACGAATACGAAGAGTGTGATTGCCGGCAATACATTTGATCATAATGCCAAACGGGCCATTAAGATCTATGCGCAAGGGATCACCGTTGAGAATAACCGAATTACAAATTCGTATCTGAACAACAACTATTACCAAGGCAAGGACAGCGGCAAGCGAGCTCCTGATATGTACTCGGGTATTAGTGTATACGGCTCTGACAATACGATCCGGAACAATACGATCGGTGGCGAAGGGAGCTATTATGCGGCGATTGAGGTTAGTTCATCGCAGACCGTCAGCAATGTTACCGTTCGCGGCAACAAGATCAAGATGGGCTCAAAGAGTGCGGTAGAAGGCACGACAGCGATTCGGGTTGGCAACGCGAAGCAATTCGAGATCACCCTCAATACGATTGAGAATGCCGAGAAGGGGATATGGACTTGGCAAAATGCGGAGAGGGGCTCGATCGAAGGCAACGTGATTCAGACGACAAAGGGTGGAATCGACTTGTCCACTTACTTGGAGAACTGCGTCCAGAAGGATATCGTCGTTAAGGACAATACGGTGAAGAGTAAGTCTTTCAACATCTTGCTAGCAAAGTCAAATGTGAATGTAGAGGTATCCACCGATAATTTCTAAGCATTTTCTATAATAAATATAGATGAGAACCTTCTGGGCAGTCAGGCTGTCCGGAAGGTTTTTTGCTTTAATCCAGATTTCTTCGAAGGAAGGGATATTATATATATGCAAAAATAAAATAGAATGTTAGGAAAAAAAAGGTACCAAGATTTTTGTTTTATGTTAATATAAAGGTGTCAAATGGGTGACTTTTTTCCTAGTCGACACAGTTCTTCTTTATTTGTCATATTAATCCACAGTTTGGGGTGAAACACCGCTTGGATCTTAGTTATTTATTCAAATCCGTAAGGAAACATATGATTGCCTTCTTGATTACGCTTCTAATTTGTGTGGGAGGCGTTTTTTTGTTGAATGCAATTGTAAAGCCTCAATATCAAGCCACCGCCAGTCTGGTAGCAACTTTGGCTTCAGCGGAATCGGGGACCTATAACGACTTCTTGGCCAGCCAGGCCTTGACGAAGACTTATGAAGATGCGATCCAAAGCCGTTATATCGCCAATGAAGCGAAGAAGAAATTGAATACGAAGGAGACGGCATATGAGCTTTTGGAGCGGGTTAAGGTCAGAACGGACCCGGGCACTTTGGTTATTATCCTATATGCCAAGCATGATCATCCCCAGGAAGCCGTAGATATTGCAAACAGCTTTGCGGATGCCTTTATAGAAAAATCTACTAATATCGTGCCTAATGCGAATGTGATTGTACTGGATTATGCCAACATGGAGGAAGCATCGATTCCGGTAAGTCCACGCAAGATGCTGAACCTGGCGATTGGCGCCTTTATAGGCTTCTTCGCCGGATTGGTGATTGTGTTATATCTGGAACGGAAGAGGGGATCTCGCAGACGCATGCTGCGTCCTATAAATACAGAATCTATGTAATGTTAAGTATGGATAGTCCAGTTGAAGCGAGGTGGAGGAACAAGAATGATCCATTTTGCCATTGTAGGCTGTGGTCATATTGCTGGCAAGCATATCGAGGCCATTCATCGGACAGAGAATGCCGTATTGGCAGGGTTATGCGATACGAATGAGGCGAGACTTACCCAACTGGCATCCATTTGGCAGGCTCCTGTTTTTACATCGCTGTCGGAGATGCTGGAGCAGCTGCCCCATCTGGATGTGGTCTGCATTTGTACCCCTAGCGGGCTGCATGCAGACCTGGCGATTGAGGCCGCTGCTGCGGGGAAGCATCTCGTTATTGAGAAGCCGCTGGCGCTCACGCTTGAGGACACGGATCGAATCATGGCTGCGGTTGCCAAATATGGTGTCAAAGCAACGGTAGTACATCCGAACCGCTATCGCCCGGCGATACAGCATTTAAAGGCTGCGCTTGAACATGAAGCGTTCGGCAAGCTCAGTCATATCAGTGCCGCAGTGCGCTGGAATCGCAACCAGGCTTACTATGACCAGGCACCCTGGCGCGGTACCAGGGCAATGGATGGCGGCGTGTTAATGAATCAGGCTATTCATAGTCTGGATCTGCTCCTCTGGTTATTCGGGCCGGTTTCCGAGACGAAGGCATTTGCAGATACCCGGTTAAGGAATATTGAAGCGGAGGATACGGCCGTAGCCGTGCTTAAGTTTGATAGTGGTGTATTAGGAACGGTGGAAGCATGCACGACCGTGTATGAGCAAAATCTTGAGGAGACATTGACGGTATTTGGTGAGCATGGCTATGCCATTATCGGGGGAAGAACAGCCAATTGGATCAAGGATTGGAAGTGCGCCTCCATGACGGAAGATGACATTAGACAACGGATGGATGAAGTCGAGCAGAGCCCGTTCGGCATCCCCGGGCATCAATGCATTATCCATGACATGGTTCAGGCGTTGTTGGAAGATCGTGAACCGGCCATCTCGCTGCAGGACGGGAGAAGCGCCGTTAAGCTTGTTGTCGATATCGCTAACCAAGGGATGCAGGTGAGAAGTTAAACGGATGGAGGAACTGTATGAACGATAGAGCAATCAGGACTCGGGAGCATAGTGCGGAGCTGCTGGAGAAGCTGGGGAATCAGACAGCCGTGATCGGTGTGATTGGCCTCGGTTATGTGGGGCTGCCGCTGGCTGTTGAGAAAGCCAAAGCCGGTTATCGTGTGATTGGCTTCGATGTTCAGGAACAGAAGGTTGCCATGGTGAACAGCGGGTTCAATTATATCGGTGATGTCATTGATGAGGATTTAAGGACTATGGTTGACGCGGGCCAATTGCAAGCAACGGATGATTACTCCTTTCTGTCCAAGGTGGATACCGTAGCGATATGTGTACCTACTCCTCTCGATATATATCAGCAGCCGGATACGAGTTATGTGGAGAATTCCACGCGAGAGATTGCTAAATACCTGCATCCCGGGATGTTGGTAGTGCTTGAGAGTACGACATATCCTGGTACCACAGAAGAGCTGGTTAAGCCTATTCTCGAATCGACAGGGCTCGTGTGTGGAGAGGACTTCTTTCTGGCTTATTCACCAGAGCGGATTGATCCCGGCAATCAGTCCTTCAATACGAAAAATACGCCGAAGGTAGTCGGGGGGGTAACGGAAGCCTGCTCGAAGGTGGCGATGGAGCTGTACCGTCATGTACTGGACGGTGAGGTGCATGCGGTATCCAGTCCGGCTGTCGCCGAAATGGAGAAAATATATGAAAATACGTTCCGTCATATCAATATCGCCCTTGCGAATGAGATGGCGGTATTGTGCAACCGAATGGGGATTAATGTATGGGAAGTCATCGATGCGGCTAAGACCAAGCCCTATGGATTTATGGCCTTCTATCCAGGACCCGGTCTGGGCGGGCACTGTATTCCGATCGATCCTTTCTATCTGACTTGGAAAGCGAGGGAATTCAATTACCACACTCGCTTAATCGAACTTGCTGGCGAGATTAACAATGCGATGCCAGAGTTTGTTGTGCAGAAGATTGCCGAGATTCTGAATCGGAACAAGAAGCCAATTAACGGCTCTACGGTTTATATCCTGGGCGTGGCTTATAAGAAAGACATCGATGATTATCGGGAGTCTCCAGTGCTGAAGATGATTGAACTCTTGCAGGAGCGGGGCGCGGCTGTATGGGTCAGTGATCCGCATATTAGCTCCTTCAAATACCGAGGGCGCAGCTATGAGACGGTGGAGCTTACGGAGGCTCGTCTGAAGGAATCCGATATTACTGTTATTGCCACAGATCACACTCGCTTTGATTATGAATTGATCGGACGCACCAGCGAGAGCTTGTTCGATACACGTAATGTGATGAGCGCCTACACCAAGCCAACCAACTACCACCTGCTTTGAAAGAAAAATGAAACGAGATTCAAGAAGGCCGGTTTTCAGCACCGAGAAGGTTGGATGAAGCTAGGGCATGGGAGCGCAGCGTATGTAGAGGGTACGTGAGCACCGGAGGGCCCGGGGAATTCAAGGTTCGATGCCAAGTCATTTCTTGAATAGCTTCGTAATCTAAAATGGACTTTTTGAATTTCCTCTCTAAAAATTTGGAGCCAGGAGATCACTCTATGACTATGAACGAATATTGGGCGCACCCATCGGCGATTGTTGATGAAGGAGCCAGCATCGGAGAAGGCACGAAGGTCTGGCACTTCTCGCATATTTGTACCAAGGCAAGCATCGGATCTTCTTGCAGCCTCGGTCAGAACGTGTATGTAGCCCCCCATGTTGTGATCGGGAATGGCGTTAAAATTCAGAACAATGTCTCGGTATATGAAGGGGTTGTACTGGAGGATTATGTGTTCTGCGGTCCAAGTATGGTATTCACTAATGTGCGCACACCACGCTCTGCTTTTCCTAGAAATACAAGTGAGGATTATCGCGCCACAATTGTAAAATATGGAGCCTCGATCGGTGCCAATGCCACCGTAATCTGCGGTACGACAATCGGCGAATGGGCACTTGTTGCCGCGGGGGCGGTTGTGAACAAGGATGTTCCTCCGCATGCCATGGTAGCAGGAGTTCCAGCCAGACAGATCGGCTGGGTCTGCCAATGCGGAATTAGCCTTGCTTTTCGCAATCAGCGGGCGATATGCCCGGAATGTGGTCGGAAGTATGAAGTGATAGAAGACACAGTACGTATAGCGAAGGAAGTGTGAGAAGAAGATGGATCGTAGAGAGATAGCCGTTCCAGGCAAGATTCCTGTATTGGATCTTAGCTGCGAGGTTCAGGCGTTGAAGCCGCAAATAATGAGTGCAATTGAGAGTGTCCTTGATCGCGGAGTGTTTATTATGGGCCAGAATGTCAAGGATTTCGAGCGTGAAGTCGCCGAGTATCTGGGGATGAATGATGCCGTAGCCCTGAATTCCGGTACGGATGCCCTGGTCATCGCCTTGCTGGCATGCGGAATAGGAGCGGGAGATGAGGTGATTACAACTCCGTTCACCTTTTTTGCGACTGCGGAGGCGATTAGCCGGATCGGTGCCATTCCTGTGTTCGTAGATATCGATCCGAATACGTACAATATGGACACGAATTTGCTTCAAGCCGCTCTGACTGAGAAGACCAAGGCGATTATTCCTGTGCACCTGTTCGGCCAATCCGCCGATATGGACCCGATTATGGAGCTGGCAAGGCTGCATCATTTGAAGGTTATTGAGGATGTTGCCCAAGCGTTCGGGGGCGAATATAAAGGCCGCAAAGTCGGAACGATCGGCGATATGGGCTGCTACTCCTTTTTCCCATCCAAGAATCTTGGCGCATACGGGGACGGAGGGCTCGTCGCAACAAATGATCCTGATCTGGCAGAACAAGCTGTGATGCTTCGCGCACATGGCTCCAAGAAGAAGTATTATAACGAGATGATTGGCTTCAACTCCCGGCTCGATGAGATTCAGGCCGCTATTCTTAGAGTGAAGCTGCCGTATATCGACGAATGGAATGAAGGCCGCCGTCAGGCAGCGGCGCGCTACAGACGGCTGCTTGGCGAGTGCGAAGGCATCGTTTTGCCTGTGGAAGAGCAGTATAGCCGTCACGTCTACCACCAATATACGATCCGTGTTCGGAACGGCAAGCGCGACGAATTGCAGGCCAAGCTGCTTGAAGAAGGAATCAGCACGATGATCTATTATCCGCTGCCAGTCCATCGATTGCCTGTCTATCAATCTATGAATGTCAGCATGCCTGTTGCGGAACGAATCTCTGGCGAAGTCTTGTCTTTGCCGATTTGGCCGCAAATTGAGGAAGCAACCCAGCGGTTTGTCGCTAAGACTATCAGGGCGTCACTTCAATAATCGAGGGGTTATGTGGAAATATCTCAAAAAAATATCTCTGGACAGTTTTTTTCGGAATGTCGTCGTCTTAGCTAGCGGTACCATGGTGAGTCAAGTCATTATCTTGATTGCATTGCCGTTCATTACCCGCCTCTATAGTCCCACTGAATACGGCGTGTATTCTATGTACACTTCCATCATCTCCATCATGCTCATGCTTGTATCCTTCTCCTATGAAAATGCGATTACCCTGCCTGAAGAGGACAAAATGGCCAGCAGCCTGTTAAGTCTATCCCTGCGAATTTGTATAGTTGTCAGCATTCTGGGCGGAGTCGGCGTCTATTTCCTGGCCCATCCGCTATCCGTATGGACAAATGAAGCGGATATTAAGCAATATTTCCCCTTTTTTATTGTCAGCTTGTTCTTCGCCGGCTTCTATCAAATTCTGAATACCTGGTCTGTCCGCAAAAAATATTTCAGGCAGATCTCACGAACCAAATACACCCAGAGCATTACACTCGTCTCTTCACAGCTGGCATTGGCCCGCTTGCTGCCGGGTCCTTCCGGACTCATCATCGGCGATGTGCTCGGCCGTCTTGGCGGACTTATTCCGCAGTGGAGACTTTGGCGCAGGGATGTGAAGCAGCAGCAAATAGAAGTGAACTGGGAAAATCTTAAGGAGAGCGCCTATCGGTATCGCCGCTTCCCTCAGTTATCACTGGCCTCAAATATGCTGAATAGTCTGGGAATCTATTTGCCTACGATTCTGTTGGCTGCTTTCTATGGACCACAGGTCGCCGGGTGGTTTGCGCTCAGTCAGCGGATTCTCGGTTCACCGATGACGCTGATTACCTCATCGGTAATGAACGTCTATTTATCGGAGTCATCCGAGTATATGCTGCGGGCCAGACATAAGCTGTACCCTTTGTTTATCAAGACAGTACGCAATATTTTTCTAATTGGATTATTGATTATATTAATTATGGTTGTGCTGCTGCCATCCATGTTCTCTACGCTATTCGGGAGCGAATGGGCAAGTGCCGGGAATTATGTCAGGTTGCTAGGGATCATGTATTTAAGCCAATTCGTGGCCAATTCCGTCGGCTCAACCATCGATGTGATGGAGCGGCAGGATCTTCACTTATATCGTGAGATCGCTCGTGTAACCATCGTGCTTGGAGCACTGTTGCTGGCCAAATATACGGGGCAGAGCGCTGGAACCGCAATATTAATATACGGCTTGGCTTCTACGCTGGGTTATTTGATTCACTTGGGGTTGTCCTGGACTGCCGTGAAGAAGTATCGCCATCATGCTGCAGAACAGGGAGCGGAACAGGGAGGTTAAGTAAGGGATGCTTAAGATCAGTTGTCCATTATCAAGACCTGCAGAACGGAAATATATTTTCCATGTTCTATTCACAGAGTTTCTGGGGATCAACTATGAAGTTGAGTTCGAACAGCGTAATGAGGTAGAGATTACGCTGCCGGAAGGAAATGAGCACAGATTGGTGCTGGCCGATGTACTGTTCTCAAAGCGTGAAGAGGAATGGCTGAAGCCCGAATCTCTTCCCAATAGGCCGCTCGCCAAGCTGGAAGTGACAGGGCAGGGGAGCCTTCCGATGATTTATGGGCTGAGGGATTCCTCTGTACAGTCCATGTCATTACAGATAGATCCGCCGTCCATTCAGTGCAGCCTGGATCTGTTCGGCAGCTGCTTCTTCATGCTGACAAGATATGAGGAATTGGTCTGCCAGGAACGGGACGGCCATGATCGCTTTCCTTCCGAGCAGTCTTTAGCCTATCAAGAGGGGTTCCTCGACTATCCGATCGTGAACCGATATACCGAACTGTTATGGAGCATGTTGAACTCGCTATGGCCGGGGTTGAAGCGGAAGCGGAGGGAGAGCCGCAAAGTAATTAGCCATGATGTCGACTATCCGTTCTTCACGTTTCGCCGCAGCAACTTCAGCATCGCCAAGGAGAGCCTTGGCGATGCCATTAAGCGGAGACAGCTTGAATCGGCGATGCGTAAGGCGAGAATGATCGGCTCAGGGGTAACGACGCTGGAGCGGGATCCGTTTAACACATTTGACTGGATGATGGAACTTAGTGAACGCGCCGGGATACGCAGCAGCTTCTATTTTATTACGGAGCAGACCGAGGCGGATATTGACGGCAATTACTCGATTAATGATCCCGAGGTCCATTCCCTGATGGTTCGTATCCATGAGCGAGGGCACGAGATAGGTTTGCATCCGAGCTATCGGACATATCTTTCTCCGCAGCAGATTAAGCGGGAGTTCCGGATTTTGTGCCACGAGGCTGAATTAGCCGGAATTCGCCAGGAGCAATGGGGAGGACGTCAGCATTTTCTGAGATGGAAAGCTCCGGATACCTGGCAGGGATGGGAGGAGGCCGGACTGCAGTATGACAGTACGCTCGGCTATTCAGACAGACCGGGGTTCCGCTGTGGAACATGTTATGAATACCCGGTATTCAACCTGCGCACGGGAATGGCGCTGAAGCTCAGAGAGCGGCCTTTGGTCGTGATGGAACTAACTGTGCTGGATGCGATGTGCAGCGGATCAGACGAAGAACAGGCTTTTGCCAAGATCAGCCATTATTATCGGGAATGCGTCAAATACCAGGGGGATTTCACGCTGCTATGGCATAACAGCCGTCTGGTCCGTTCCCTAGACCGCAAAGTATTCAGACGTTGTATTGAAGAACTACAGTAGCATCCTTTACGCCTATGGTGTAGATAAAATCAATGAATTCAATTGTAAGAGGGAGACAGGATGAAGATTGCCTATCTGATTCATTGGAATGAAGGACCGGGCAGCGGCGTGTTCAAGAAGGTGCTAGGCCAGGTTATGGCCTGGTCCAGGCTTGGGCATGATGTAAGCCTGTTTCTGTATACACATCACTGGGAACAGGACTGGAATCAGGAGTTCCAGGACATTCCCCTGCATATACAGCATTATCGTGGAGGATTCGGACGATTATCAGACTTCCGTCGATTAATTGCCGAGGTTAAGCGGTGGAAGCCGGATGTCGTATATCATCGGTTCGATCTGTATTATCCCGGACTGCCATCTTTGTTGAGACGCATACCTTCTATTATAGAAGTGAATACGAATGATTTGATAGAGATGCAGAGTGGAAGCAAACTCAGATATTTGTACCATCGACTGACCCGGGCCGCCGTACTTAGGGCAACATCCGGATATGTGTTCGTAAGCGCTGAGCTGGCTGAGGAAGCGCATTTCCGGAAATACATTCGGGATAAGGTGATTATCGGTAATGGAATCGATCTGTCTAATGTGGCTGTATCTTCGCCAGAAAAGAGAGAGGGTACGAGAATTATCTTCATAGGAACCCATGGCCAATCCTGGCATGGGGTTGATGAGATTGCCCGGCTCGCGTTGGCTCATCCGGATTGGCGGTTCGATCTGGTCGGAATCTATGCTTCTCACCTGGAAGATCCTGCACCCGTTAATATGACCTTCCATGGCAATTTGGTGCGGGCTGAATATGAGCCGCTGATGAACGAGGCGGATGTGGCTGTCGGCACGTTGGCCTTATACCGCAAACGAATGGCTGAGGCTTCTCCGCTTAAAGTAAGAGAATATCTGGCCTATGGCTTGCCCGTCATTATTGGTTATAAGGATACGGATTTCCCGGAGCCGGTTCCTTTTATTCTTGAATTGAAAAATGTGCCGGGGAGCACAAGCCTGGATCAGGAACGAATTGAAGGCTTTATTGAGAAATGGCGCGGAAGCAGGGTAAATCGGAGCCTGATCAAGCATCTGGATACCGCAGAGAAGGAAGCGGAAAGGGTGGACTATATGGAGCGGATCGCGAAAAAGGACGGACCAAAATGAGCTTGCATATAGCATTGCTGTTAGTGTTGGCCGCGATATTCTTCCTCTTCCTGCTGCAATGCATCCTGTATTTCAAGCTGAAGATTGATGCTGCTTATGTGGTCGGCTTCTGTCTTTATTTTGATATGTTCGGATACTTCTATAAGCAGGTGTTCCCCGGGAATGCTCTCTTCCTGTTGCTGGCAATTCCCTTCATGCCTGCAGCCATTGCCTGGTTCAGTCGGGAGAAAGAGGCACATGTGCTGCTTAAGGACCAAGGCGTGTGGCTGTGGGGGCTCTGGTTCTTCTATGGAGTGGCCAGCCTGGTCTGGACTGTACCAGGCTCGGCTGGGCTCAGCAAGCTGGCTATTCTCGCCGTCCATGCCGTTATTCCCGGGCTGTATGCCTATATTATTTACAAGAAATATCGCAGGTTCTCCTGGACTGTGCTTGCGCTATTCGGCCTTGCTTTTGCTTTGGCTCATCTCCTGTTTGGAGAATATTCGGAGATGTATCCGGGCCGGCTGTCGCTGCCGAACAGCAATCCGATCTTTAATGCCCGCATGTCGCTGATCACGATAACTGTCTGTATATGGGGGAAGAGAATTCCGTGGCCCATTCGGGTCGTTGCGATTGCTGCAGCGGGTGCATCGGCATTTGCTACACAATCCCGCGGCCCTATAGCTGCCTTTGTGATCGCTAACGGCTTGGCTGTTGCCTATATTTTATACGGAAAATATAAGCGCGGCGAGCTTCGATATTTACGAAGATATGTTGCCGGAGTGCTATTTGTGTTATGTATTGGCGGTCTAGTGGCGGCTCATTATGCGGATGAGCTTCAGGCTTGGGTGAGTACAAGCAGATTCACCATATTTTTTAATCGTAGTCAGCTGGTGGGTGATGCCAATTATATCGGCCGGCTCGATTTGCAGTCCAAAGCGATGGATCAATGGAGCGCTCATCCCTTTGTGGGTGCAGGCATAGGGAGTGTGACACCTCCGCTGGCTCGCGATTTTCCTCATAATGTAGTGTTGGAGATCGCTTCCGAGCTGGGGATCATCGGGTTTAGCCTTTGGTTCCTGGCGTATGTGTTCTCACTGGTGTCAGCCCGCCATTCGCTTGCCCTGGCTGTATTGCTGCTGCAGACACTGGGAACAGCTCTGCTTAGCGGAGATATGGGCTTTAACTTTGAATATCTGCTGCTCGCTTTGCTGGCTTGTGCAATGGCCCCGGGCAAAGATAAGGAGGTCAGTCAGGATCATGCTCAAAATTATGTTCATACTCACCGGTCTTAATTATGCGGGAGCCGAGAATCAGGTGGTTCAGCTTTGCAGAGAATTCCTGAATAGGGGACACCAGCCTATGATCGTTAGCATGATTAAGCCGGAAGCCTATCTGGATGAGCTCGATAAACTTGGAGTAGAGGTTCGGACGCTTGGCATGACAAAGGGGGTACCCGATCCGCGGGCAGTATTCCGATTACGACGGATTGTACAGCAATTTCGGCCGGATATTGTGCACAGTCATCTGGTTCATGCCAACATATTGGCACGGGTGACCCGTCTATTCATCTCGATGCCGGCACTCATCTGCACCGCCCATAATGTCAATGAAGGGGGTAAAGCCCGCGAGTGGCTCTATCGTGTCACGGATCCGCTCTGTGAGCTGACGACAAATGTGAGCGAAGAGGCCGTCAGACAGTATGTGGCGCGCAAGGTCGTTCCTGCACATAAGATAAGGTTTGTTCCGAACGGAATCACCCTGGACAGCTTCGGCCAGGCACAAGCCAGCGAATCATTGAACAAGGAGCTGGATATCAAACCGGGCCAGTTCGTATGGTTAGCGGTCGGACGGCTTGTTCCAGAGAAGGATTATCCGAATATGCTGGACGCCTTCAAAACCGTACTCGCAAAGCGCCCGGACAGCATATTGCTTATAGCTGGAACAGGAACGGAACGGGTGGCGCTTGAGCAGTATAGCAAGGAGCTGGGGATTGAACGGAATGTAAAGCTCCTTGGGATCCGCAGAGATATCCCCGCTTTGATGAATTTGGCCAATGCTTATGTGATGTCCTCGAGATGGGAGGGCTTCCCTATGGTGTTATTGGAGGCATCTGCTAGCGGTCTTCCAATGGTGGCAACGGATGTAGGCGGCAATCGGGAGGCGGTGCAAGATGGCATCACAGGCTTGCTGGCCCCACCTGGGGACTGCGGCCAGTTAAGCGATCGTATGCTTGCATTAATGTCCTGCCCCTTAGCCGAACTTGAGGAGATGGGGGAACGGGCCAGAAAATATGTGCAAGAACGATTTGACATCGAAGTTATTGTTACGCAGTGGACCAGTATATATGAACAAAAGGGTTTATCTCCGGGGGTATGAACCGTGATTAAGTTGATTCGGTTAAGCGGCTCGAAGGTCGTCGTGTTGATCTTGGATTGCCTATTTATTTATGTCAGCTATTTGCTGGCCTATAATCTGAAATTTCAGGGGGATGTGCCGCAGGAGCAATGGCAGTCCTTCTTCCACTATGCTCCTTGGTTAGGCTTGTTCACAGCCGTTACCTATTATTTCTTCAACCTGTATGATTTTGCCGGAAGACAGAAGCCGACCAAATGGCTGTTTAATTTGATCGTTGCTCATGTGGTCTTCGTCGCTGAGCTGATTGTATTGAACTATTGGGTTAGAACCTTCAGTTTGCCGCGCAGCGTCGTCGTGATCGCCTTTCTGATCCAACTGGTGCTGACATTCAGTCTGAGGCTGATGTTGTTCTTCGTTCAGATTCGCGGCTTTGGCAAGAAGCGAGTGCTGCTCGTTGTCAATGCCGAGCCTTCTTCGATACATACACTGCGTAAGGTGATAACCGGAGGCCAGATATGGTTCCGTATCCAACGGGTGTTCATTGTAGGCCGTGAAGAGAGGGAACTGACCCCTTCCTTCTGGGAGGAAATCGACGTGCTGATGTTTGGTCCAGACATTCCGGATCAGGTGAAGACAGAGCTGATTCAGGCTGCGGGCCAGCGTAATATCGAGGTTTTACTAATTCCTGATTTCTATGAGCTGTATTTAATGAAAGCCGAGATGCAGCAGATTGATGATCTCATGGTCTATTCAATGATGCCGCCAGAGCTGACAATCTGGGAGCGCTTCGCTAAGCGCTGCATCGATCTCGTGATTTCATCGCTGCTGTTATTGATAGCCTCGCCGATCATGCTGCTGATGTGGGTGATCATCCCGATGACGTCGCAAGGCAAGGCGCTGTTCATGCAAGAGCGGGTGGGTCTTCATGGTGAGGAGTTCTGTGTATTTAAGTTCCGCAGCATGGTAGATAATGCGGAGCAGCATACAGGGCCGGTTCTGGCCGGGGCCGGAGACGCCAGAATTACCCGCTTCGGGCAATTTATTCGCGCGACCCGGCTTGATGAGCTTCCGCAATTGATTAATGTGCTGCGCGGTGAGATGAGCCTGGTGGGTCCAAGACCGGAACGGGCCTACTTCGTAGAGCAGTTCAAGCTCGAATTGCCTCATTATACGTATCGTTTAATGGTGAAGCCCGGGCTTACCGGACTGGCTCAGGTCATGGCTAATTATACGACGACACCGTCGGATAAACTGCGGTATGACATGATGTATATTAAGAATTATTCACCGATTCTGGACTTGAAGATTCTGGTTCAGACGATTGGAGTCGTTCTGCGCCGGGATCAGTCCAAGGGATTGGAGACCTCGGAAGCGGCGGCGTCCATGGATGTGGCGCAGTATTTGCAGGACGCCGAGCTTGAGATTGCTGCCGTGGGGGAATAAGGTTGGCGCGGTTAATCGAGATTAGCAAGTGAGAGAATATGGTCCTGATGGGCTTTGATCTTATTATTTTTGACCTGTACCTTCGATTCGGTATAAGGCATCGTAGGAGCGAGGAATAAAATGCCGTATTCCACATTAGAAATTGTATTATTCGATATAATACCGCTCTGGTTCTGACTGATTGGAGAGAAGATTCCCGAACGCATGTTGGATATTGTATTATTGGCGATTTTAAAATTACGGATGCTTCCCAGGCGTATACCGTTGGTGTCCGTAAGATTGGTGTTTGCACCATTGGAAATTTTGTTGTTTTCAATGACAATGTCCGTCAGGCTCCCCATGTCTGCTTCGATTGCCGAATAGTAACTGCCTACACCATCGATCGTATTGTTCATGACCTGTACATGACTGGCATACACCGATATCGCTGCGAACATGTCCTGCGGAATCGGGTCCTGAACCGGGAAGAAGCGGTATGGATTATCTCCGTTATAGGAGTTCGTGATGTGATTATCCTTGACCGTAACGCCAGGGGCAGCAATCTTGATGCCCCGCTTGGCAACATGGTGGATGCGATTTCCCTGAATCAACGAGTCTGAACGGCTGGTTCCCGAAGGAGTCTTGTCGAAGTAGATCGCGTCTGCATCTTCTCGGGGAGTAATGTAGGCGAAAATGTTATTCATAATTTTTACGTTGCGGGCAAAGGGCTGTCCAGGCTCGCTCCACACTAAAATGCCCCGGGCGATCGGATCGCTATGAATTGCGGAGATACCGGTGATCGACGACTGTTGAATTGTAATGCGTTCGGTATTGCCATAGATCAGGATTGCGGAGATCAAGGCATTGTATTGCGGCAGCTTCGGATCATCCGCTTGGGTAATGTTCTGAATAGAGGAATTGGTGATCGTCACATCCTTTGAGCCGGTGTGGATGCCAATTCCTCTTATTAATTTGTGATTCCCATCAATATGAATCCCGTCGATGCGGATATGCTGTCCGGTAATCCAAAAGGCTTCATAACCAAAGGAAGCGGAGGAGGAGAGCTTGGTGAACTTCAGCACGGGCTCGCCCTTACCAATCACATGGACATAGCTCTCAACCCGGAGGGGTTCGTCCAAGTCAATGAGATAGGTTCCTTCGGGGACGAGGACTTTGCCTCCTCCGGGCTTGCCCGCCGCAGTCTCCAATGCGCTTAAGAAGGCTTCGGTATCATTAGCGATTCCATCCCCCTTGGCTCCTGCCTCCTTTACGTTAATCGTAAATAGGGGTGTCTGGTCCGCGGCAAGCGCGCTTCCGGAGGCGGGAATGAGATAACAGAAGGTCATGATAATCAGCAAGACGATAAAAGATTTAGAATTTCGCATTTCATATCCTTTCATTTTTTAGTCCTCCAATAAGTGCTGTGAAGATTCAGCCCATTCCTCCATATCGGGAATCCAATAGTACAGATTCGATTTGACGATCGGATCCATGGCTCTACCGCTATGTCCAGGCAGCTGTACATACTGGAAATTGTCTTCTTTCATGTCTTTGGCCATCCAGGCCAGGCTGATGATATCACTGTCGCTTAAGTTTGTATCGAGAATATCCTCCCTAACCTGGCCGATCAGGGAAGGAAGCTTGGTAATGTTCTGAGGTTTGATGACCGTGCGGACAATTTCCTTTAATACCATGGCTTGATTGGCCTGTCTGCCGGAATCGCCTCCCGGTAGTGATTTGCGCTCACGTACGAGATCCAGCGCCTCAGCACCGCTAAGGTGATTATCCCCGGCTGGGAAGGTTTTGTGGCCATACGTCAACTTAACGGGTTTATCGAGATGGACATCGAGCCCGCCAATGGTATCAATGAAATGTTCAAAGCCTTCGAAATCTGTCTTGATATAGTAGTTGATCGAACAGGAGAAGAGATTACTGACGGCTTGAATCGAAGCAAGTGTGCCGGTATGGGTATCGCCATTCATTTCTCCGAGGATATGGGCGTGGTTAATCTTGGTGTAGCCAACCCCGGGAATATTCACCTGGGTATCGCGAGGAATAGAGATTAGGCTAATCGTATTCTTATCAGGATTTACGTGAGCGAGCATGATGACATCGGTTCGTGACGCCTCATTATCTCTGGCATCGGTTCCGAGAATGAGAATATTGAAGCTGGTCTGTTTGGAATCGGTTGGGGCAGGATTCTGAGGTGAGGGATCCGTCTGCCCCGTCTCGCTCTGGGGTGTTGGGGCGGCCGTCTCCGGCTTGGGTACAGCCAGTACCGGAATAGCGGCATTGCGGAAGTGGGCGGAGGGCTCGAACTTCCAATACATATAGAGTCCTGCTCCCAGAAGTAGAAGCAAGGCCGCGGTTAGATAAATATACATCTTCTTAATTTTCCATTTTCCCAATTTCATGCCGCTAAATAAGCCTCCCTTGGCCGGATAATAAGATGCCGAGCTTAACGGCATGGGTTGCATGGCACATGAGATGCTTATCTAATCTGGATTGTAACTGATGGCGGCCCTATTCGTAAACTATTATCCTGCAGAGGCTGATCCATCCGCCGGCATCGAGCTTCCATCCCAGCGCAGCACGAATCGGGAGAACTCCAGCTCTGGCAGAGGCTTGCTGAACAGATAACCCTGAAATTGATCGCATTCCAGATCGGTCAAATATTTAAGCTCATCCGGCGATTCGATTCCTTCGGCAACGACCCTAAGATCCATATGATGCCCGAGTTCAATAACGGCACGTACGATCGAGGATTTCCGGCTGTCTTCGGTAATGCCTTGAATGAAGGAGCGGTCCAGCTTCATCTCGCTGATAGGCAAGCGATCCAGCTGGCTGAGCGAGGAATAACCGGTTCCAAAATCATCCATAGAAATATGGATCCCCATTGTCTTCAAATCCTCCATCATCCGCACGCCATACTCCACGTTTCTAATCAGCGTTCCCTCGGTAATCTCAAGCAAGAGGTACTGTGGCTCCAAACCGGTCTCATGGAGAATTCGGGTAATTGTCGGAATCAAGTTGCTTTGGTAGAAATGGCGGGCCGAGATATTGACGGCGACCGGGAAGCGAGGCATTCCTTCCAGCTGCCAGATTTTATTCTGGCGGCAGGCTTCTTGCAGCACCCATTCGTCAATATCAAGGATGACTCCGGAATTTTCCGCAAGCGGGATGAACTTGGCTGGAGACACCATGCCGTATTCCGGATGAAGCCAGCGGATCAAGGCCTCCGCTCCGATGACCTCACCTGAAGAGGCATCGATTTTCGGCTGATAATATAGCTTGAATTGACCATCCAGAAGAGCGGCTTTCAGCTCGTTCTCGAGCCGCATATTCTCCTCGCGCTGGTTCTCAATCAGACTATCGTAGAAATGATATAAACCGTCGCCTTGCTCCTTGGCTACATACATCGCGATATCGGCATTACGCATGACAGCATCGATATCATTTCCATCGTAGGGATATACACTGATGCCGACGCTTACAGACATATAGAGTGCCCGCCCATTAATCTCGAACGGTTCCTCGCATATATCGCAGATAGTCTGGGCGATTTGCTGAACATCGGAAATATGCTCGTAATGAAGAATGAACAAGAACTCATCTCCGCTCAGCCGGAACACCTTGCATTGCTCCGATATAATTCGGGAGAAGCGCTGAGCTATGTCATGAAGCAGTTCATTGCCGATAGCATGCCCAAGCGTATCGTTGACCTGTTTGAAGCGGTTCAGGTCAGCGAACATAATAGCAAAGGCGGGCGAATCCTCCGGAGTATCGTCGATCGGTTTATCGAGTCCCAGCGTCTTGATGTATTCCTGGAAGTGAAGACGATTAGGCAGTCCGGTCAATTCATCATAGTACGCTAAATGATGCAGCTTCTTCTCTGATTTAATGAGCCGGGTCGTCTGTTCCTCCAACAATCGAGTATTCTTGAGCGAGTTCTGGAACATATGAATCAAATTGCCGGACATGTATTTGAAGTTGTGAATCAGTGAGCGGATTTCGTAGATCGAGCTCTCCGGCCATTTGATCTTCTGGACGGTATACAGCTTGTCGGGCAAATCCGTCGTCAGAATAGCGAGCTGTGTCAATCCGCGCAGCAGGCGATGGTTCAGCCATTGGCCGATCGTTGAGCCGCAGATGACGAACAGCAGCAGACTCAGAAACTGAATGAGAAATTGTTTATAGATCAGTTCCTGGTCATGCGTCATCGGAACATACACGAATAATTGCAGCGCTCCCGAGGACTGGGTCTCAAGCGGCATTTGATAGACATAAGACGCTTCGTTCCACCCTTGAATCGGAAAGATCCGGTTGTCATAGGCAGGCACATTCATATAAAATTCATGCTTGCTTGATGTGTGAGGTGGATCGATGTCATAGTGATGGGAGCCTTCTGATGGAATCGGAGTATGGCTGGAAGCGATGATGGAGTTGTTATGGTCGATGATGGCGATCTGATAATATCCGTCTGACATCGGCTGCTGTGCAAGCTCCTGAATATAGACGCGGTAATCTTCTATGGACAGCGGCTGGCTGTTCATTTGCTGCAAGGCCGATAATTCTTTGGATATCGAGCTGGCTGCACTGGATGCCAGCTTGTAGGAATACTGCGATACTGAAGCATAACTGCTCCAGCTGTTATTTAAGATAAAGATAAGAAACGGCAGTGCGATAGAAACAATGATGATATGGAACAATACTTTACTGAAAAATAGCGGTTCGATCCGGAATGAAATTCCCGGCTTCAACCAGCGCTTAGGCAGGTATTTCCATATGATATCGGCAAACATCACATTAAACAGCCCATTGGTCGCAAATATCGTGATCAGCAGCCATAGCTCCATGGAGACGGTATGGTACATCGTCCAATAAGCCAGGAAAATAGCCGGAATCCCGATCACCATCCAGAACAATGCATCCGTGCGCAGCATCCGGTCTCTCTTGCTCCACTTCAGTGAAAGGCCGATGGCTATGATCTCAAGCAAAGATAGCAGCACAATATAAGGTCTATCCCATATGAATAGGGATACGCCGTAGACAAGAACGGCCGCAGCAAGACCATATATATTGCCATAGCAGCGAAGCAACAGCAGCAGGATAACGTTTGTGAACGACAATGAGATGCTAAAAATAAGGTGCAGCTCATGCGACTCGCAATAGAGGGCGAGTGCCAGGCCGGCCAGATAAGCCACGGCGAGCAGCAGGTTTCGTGATCTCCTTTGCATCATTTAGTGCCCCCTATGGAACAGATAATTATTGGAAATATAGGAGATTAGTGTATTGAACGCACCTCATTTAATTTCTACATGTTTACAGAATTATCCTCCATCATCATCAAATTACCCGGAAAAAATAGAAAAAAGTATGAATGGAAAGCTGGATTCATGTCGAAAAGTGTGTAATGATTATGAATTGTCAAGGACATATAGAATAGAGGGAATGACACTAAGTATGGCGATTAAGAAATTTTTGCAGCTAGTAGAAATTAAGACGAAGACGGCGAGTATGATCCCCTTCCTGTTCGGAACGGTATATGCGATATTTCGTTTTCAGGCATTCAAGCCAGAGCATTTTCTGTTAATGCTGTTCTCATTGCTCAGCTTCGACATGGCCACAACGGCCTTGAACAATTTTTACGACTATAAAAAAGCAGCCCGGAAGCATGGCTATGGCTATGAGATCCATAATCCGATCGTGAGTCACCGTATGAAGCCAGCGCGGGTCGTATTGCTGATTGGTGTATTACTGTTAATAGCGGTAAGCGCTGGGATCGCTTTGGTGTTTAAGACAGATCTGCTCATCCTGCTGCTGGGTGGACTTTCCTTTGCGGTAGGGATTCTCTACTCGTTCGGGCCCATTCCGATTTCAAGAATGCCGCTGGGGGAGATCTTCTCGGGTTTGTTCATGGGCTTTGTCATTATGTTCATATCCGCTTATATTCAGGCCGGGGACCGATTGGCCTCTCTGGTGCTGGAAGGGGGAGTGGTTGTACTTCAGGTGCATCTTTTGGAGGTTGTGCTTCTCTTCTTCGTATCGATTCCGGCAATTCTGGGTATTGCGAACATTATGCTGGCCAACAACATCTGTGATATCGAAGAGGATATTGAGAACAAGAGATATACCCTTCCAGTCTATATTGGCAGAGCGAATGCTTTAATGCTGTTCAGACTGCTGTATTATGTCGGCTTCATCGATCTGATCGTCCTGATCTTCCTGGGGGTTAACCCGCTGCTCTGTCTGCTGACTTTATTAACCCTGATTCCCATTAATAAAAACATCGGACGTTTCACCAGGCTTCAGACGAAGAAGGATACATTTGGACTCGCAGTCAAAAACTTTATGATGATGAATGGAGCGAGGATAATAGTCCTTACTGCGGCGATCCTTATATCCTTATAAAAGAGGCAGTTCGACAGCTGAAAGTAAGCTGTTTTGAACGCAAAGAAAAGCGGATCATTTAGATCCGCTTTTTTGGTGCAATCATAATTCCGGCGCCGATAATCACGAGGGCAATAGCTAACACAGGTTGTCCGAAGATCATACGGTTGTACAGCGCTCCGAGCGAAAATACAGCGAAGAACAGCAAGGAGAGACCAGCCAAAATGTTAATCGGGATGAGCAGGTACTTGTTGCGGTTGCCAAACCAGTAGAATTCGAACAGTCCCACTGCAGGAGCTAGAATGAAGCCTGGCCATAAATACTGCCAGCTATCGAACAGGGTGGAGATTTGGCAGACAAGTCCTACGGTGAACAATATGCCGCCAGGGATCAACAGTCCGGTTGCTCTGCGGCTGGTTACAGAGAAGTACATCCAGTGGAAGAATAGACCGAGGGGCAATACGAACATCGTTGGCCAGAATTGTCCGAACAAGGTGCCGGCACTAATCGCTTCTCTGCGGAAGAAGAGCAGGTACAAGCCGAGCAGAATGAGCACCGGGCCAAACCAGGATTTCTTATTCATTGATTACCGTCCTTTCAAGAGGTAGTTCAAAACTGCGTTTTTTGAACACTCACTTCAAAAATTATCTGCTAGTATCGTAACATAAATGTCCATGCCTCACTTCGGTCTCGGGGGAAGTAAAAATCTAGACTTTAGTCCAGTTGCTAGGTGAACCATTTTTCCACTATCCCTCCTAATGAAAAGGTGTATAATGAAAAGTGATAAATATCACATTTACAACTATGAAAGGAGCGTGGAGTAGCTGGTTAGCGTATGGTCAAGATTCAAAAAGGCTTCACGGTTCAAAGTGATTCCCGTCATGCTGGTTCCTGTATTCCTCGGAGCACTTGGGGCCTACGTGTGGAAGGGCATATTTCATCCGATGCTTTTTATTATTACATTAATCGGTGCGGGTGCGGCGCATCTGTTCTCGAATATGATCAATGATCTGTGGGATTACCGCAGCGGTGCAGATACGGCAGCCAATAACACTCCTGAGGTAATCTCGACCAATTCCGGTTATCTGGATAACGGAACCATGTCGGAGAGAACCTTTGCCATAATTACCTGGTCATTGCTCAGCTTGGCTGTACTTTGCGGCGTCGTGCTTAGTATATTCAGCGGCTGGCCCATTCTTATCTTCTCGGCGCTGGGGGGACTGATCGCGTATTATTATGTAGCGCCTCCTATCCAGTTTGGATACCGAGGGAAAGGCCTTAGTGAGCTGGCCATCCTGCTCTCTTTTGGCGTTCTGCCCATTATGGGATCATACTACGTGCAGACAGGAGACTTGAGCTTTCGCTCAGCCTTGCTGTCGCTGCCGATTGGGATTTTGACGACACTGCTGTTGTTTAATCACCATTTCCTGCACTGGCAGGCGGACAAGCAGGCCGGCAAAAATACATTGGTCGTGGTATGGGGCGAGAAACGGGCTTTGGGCTTCTCCAAAATGTTGCTGCTGCTTGCTTATGCTTCGCTAATTCTGTGTGTTGTACTTCGAATTCTGCCGGTCTATTCCTTGATTGGGCTAGTCACGGCGATTCCGTTATATCGGGTATACGGCAGATTGAAGGAGCATAATCCCTCCACGGCATACTTGCCGCTAATGGGGGCTTCGCAGAAGGCATCGGTCCGCTGTGGCCTGATTATGATTGTAACATTGTTCATCCAGGGCATGATTCAATAAATTCGAAGAGAAAGTGAGACGAACCTATATGGAAGAGCAAAAAATATTTGGAGATTTTCATACGATTTTAAATGAAGGACAGGTTTGGAAAATAGGCGGCTTCCCGCTGCCTGACGGCTCGTTCTGGGAATACCGTGAGCCTGAAGCGGTGGTTATTGTACGCAACGGGATTTTGTATGTCCGTGCACCATTAAGCCGTCAGAACCATCAGATCCAAATTCTCGATAATGCCAAGCATATGTATTATTCGGTTGAGGATGTCGTCGTTCCGGAAGAGGGCGAGGTCAGCTTCGAATTGCAAATCCGTGCCCGTACACAGAATACGGTGCCCGGCGATTTATATGACGGTTATGTATCACTGAATCTGCTTGACTTCACGACTGGGGCGGCGCTGGATTTCTTCGCGGGAAATGATAAATACGCGAGTGTCTATGCAGTTTTGCCATTCCCGGGTGTTAAAGTACCGGATAGCGACAAGACGAAATACTTCTGCGTGTTCAAGGAGGATACAGACTTTGAAGCGCGTGAATTCAATACTTATAAAATCACTTATAACCGGGCTCAGGACGAGGTTATCTTCTATCTCAATGGGAAAGAAGTACGCCGGGAGAGCGGTGTTCCGATCAAGTTCAACCGCTTTACAATTGCCTTGGGTATCATGACCGAGAAGGATATTTCTCCGGAAGGCAGCGTGTCCGTGCATGGCCAGACCGTTATTGCAGAGTATTCACCGGTAACGGTAACAATTAAGGACAATAACTAAGCCCTGCTATTCCGGCCTGGAAGGGTTGCCCTGCAAGGGTATAAAAACGGTTCCCGCGGCAGACGCTAACTAGCGATGACACTCTTAGCTTGTAGGGTCTGGAGGTGAATCGCAGCGTGGCGAAGCGAGACAAGAAAGCTGGCAATGGCAGCAGCAACGGGCAGAATGCAACGACCGGCAACGGTGGCGAAGGTGGTGCTGGGCGTCTAAGCCAGTTCAAGAACCATTCCAAGGACGGAAAGGGTGCTTCGGATGATTTCATATCCGGCACTGACAAATACCGCGGATAGGTCATGCGGTGCTAAAAAGTGGATCATCCCTATAACATTACTAAAAAGTCGCACTTGCAGATTGGCCTGCAAGTGCGGCTTTTTGGCCTTTTTGGCGTACCATCGGACCGGTGAAGCTATTTCTGCGTGCCGTGGGGTTTGCTGGGGAGCTGGCCTGCAGGGTTCCCTTTTCCCTGACGTCGTTTATTAGCTTCATCCTTGGCCTGCTTATCATGCAGCTCCTCAACGAACTCATGTGTGTTATCCATTTGAAGCATCCTCCTTGATGATCTGTCTTCTATAGCCCGTATCAGACGTTACTATGCCTCAATTGCCTTTATTTCATGCCAAACAGCTGATGATCCTAGCTGCTATGAATTAGGGTGAGAACTTACTAAAAATTAAATTTAAAATGGTTGACAAAGGTGACGGTATAATTTAGGCTAAATAATGATGGATTGATAATGATTATCATTATTGATCAAAAAACCCGTCTGTCTTGCCGGCAGCAATAACTTTGACTTCCTCTAGGCCAGGGGAAGGAAAGTAAGGACGAGAGATGAAGAAGATTTAGCAGCTTTGTTCATTCTATTATCCATAGCTTCCCTAATTATCGGGACTTAGGATATTTCACCACTGGAGATATTTCGATTTGATAGCAAACAATGGGGGGATTTTGTGGATTAGCCGGGTACCCCGATGGAATAACATCGTAATTATCGGCGTCAATATGAGCCTCGTCGGACTCAATTATGCAGCAGCTCACCCACAACAAAGTTCGTATCCCCGACCACGACGGGTACTGAGGATTCCGTCAACTTCATCTTATGGTATCGCTGATGCTGTTCAACTCAGCCGGACCGCTGATGAATTTGTATGCTCCCTGGTAGGTATATTTATTTTTATGAAAATTTTAAGCCGTCTGAAATTCAAAGACACTATCTTCATTCCGCTGGTCGGTTTGATGTTTGGCGGCATTGTAAATTCAGCCACGACTTTTTTCGCGTATAAATACAATTTGATTCAGGGTATGTCCGCCTGGCTTTACGGTGATTTCTCGATGATCATGCTGACTTTAATGAGTAAAAGTGTCCGTTTTTACTTTGTGGTCGAACTTGTGGTATTGTTCGCGGGCCTGCTGTACCAGATGCTCTTCCGGAGGGAAGGTCGGAGCATTTATCATCTGCTGCTGAATAGGCTGGTCTGCGGGTCATTCTTCTCCAGCGCAACATCTTTCTGGCAGAAATTGATTGACGTACTGTTAGCCGCTTAAATACTTACCGCTTAAAAGACGCTGATCTTAGTCGCTTCCTTGATCAGCTTCGTCGCTCTCGTCAGCGGCCAGCTGAATAAAAAGCACATAAAAAATATAGTGCAGATATTAATTTCATTAATTCAATAATTTGCTTGTCTATTAAGCTTATATCTTAGGAGGATATATGAGAAAATCTAATTACTTAAAATTAACAGTTGCCATTTTTGCCATTTTTGCTTTGGTTTTATCAGCTTGCTCGAACTCAAGTAATAAACCTGCCGCATCGAATCAATCAACTGCGTCGAATCAACCTGCTGCGTCGAATCAATCTGAGAAACCTTCGACGGTTGAAATCACTGATGCTCATGGAACCGTTACTGTCCCTGTAAACCCCAAAAATGTAGTTTCTTTGGATAGTAGGACTTTTGAAACTTTATCTGATTGGGGAATTCAACTAGCGGCTGCTCCAAAGGATGTAATGCCCGCGGATTCACCATATGTAAAGGATGACTCCGTTCAAAATATTGGGAATCACCGTGAACCAAATCTTGAGATCTTAGCAGCGGCAGACCCTGAACTTGTAATTATCGGTCAAAGATTTGCTAGCTATTATGAAGAGATAAAAAAATTAGTGCCAAATGCAGCTGTTATTGATCTTAATTTTGATGTTTCAGAAAAAGCATCTACACCGGGAGAAAACTTAGTAAATGGACTTAAGGATTCTACTATCTCTTTGGGGAAAATTTTTGATAAGAATGAAGAGGCTAAACAATTGATAGCTGATTTTGATAAAGCTGTCGAAGGTGCTAAGTCTGCATATAATGGAACAGATACAGTTATGAGTGTTATAGTTTCTGGTGGAAATATTGGTTTTTCGGCTCCTCATTCTGGACGTGTTTGGGGACCAATGTATGAGATTTTCGGATGGGTTCCAGCATTAGAAGTTGACGGTTCTTCTTCAGATCATCAAGGTGATGAGGTTTCTGTTGAAGCTATTGCACAAAGTAATCCTGAGTGGATTTTTGTACTAGATCGTGATGCTGCAGTATCTTCTACAACTGATGCCGTTCCTGCTCAGGATGTTATTAATAATTCACCTGCTCTTCAAAATGTAACTGCTGTTACGAAAGGGCAGATTGTTTATGCACCAAATGATACTTACACCAATGAATCAATTCAAACTTTTATAGAAGTATTTAATAACATTGCAAGTACTTTAGCTAAGTAGTTTAAAGGAGTATAACTATAGTGCTGAAAAATATAATTGCTGGGGTTGGGAAAAATTCTCAACCCCAGCTTTATAACCACAATAAGATATGGACAAAACCATTTATATTAGCGATTATAGCTGTTATTATTTTAGGCATTATATCACTGTTTACTGGTGCTTATGATATAAAGGGACAAGAGGATGGAATGGAAATGTTTTTCATAACTCGTGTTCCAAGAACAGCTGCACTAATGCTTACTGGAGCTGCAATGTCAATGGCAGGACTCGTAATGCAGCTGATTACACAGAATCGTTTAGTTGAACCTACCACAACAGGAACAATTGAATGGTCAGGTATGGGACTTCTTTTTGTTTATATATTATTCCCTGCACCCTCTTTAGTTTTAAGAATGACTGGTGCAATCATTTTTTCTTTTATAGGAACGATGATTTTCTTTTTGTTTTTAAGAAGAGTCAAACTTCGTTCGTCTTTAATTGTTCCGATTATTGGGATGATGCTTGGAGCAATTATTTCCGCAGTGTCCACTTTTATTGGCCTCGTTTTTCAAATGACGCAAAATATTGAAACTTGGTTCGTAGGTTCTTTTGCACCAGTTCAAGTTGGAAGATATGAATATTTATGGTTAATTATTATCGTTACTTTTTTTATTTTTATGTTTGCTGATCGGTTAACTATAGCTGGACTAGGGGAAGATGTTTCAACAAGTCTTGGAGTAAATTATAATAGGATCGTTCTTCTCGGTACGGGTCTTATTTCCGTTGCAGTTGGAATTGTTGCAGCTGTTATTGGGAATTTACCTTTTTTGGGGTTAATCGTGCCCAATATTGTTTCAATGTTTAGAGGAGATGATCTGAGGAGTAATTTGCCTTGGGTATGTGTGTTGGGAATGGGTACTATAACGGTTTGTGACATTATTTCTCGAACAATTATAATGCCTTTTGAAGTACCTGTCTCTTTAATTCTTGGAACAGTGGGGGCAGTCGTATTTATTGCTATTTTATTGAGACAAAGGAGGCTAAGATGAGCACATTAGAATATAGGAATCAAGAAAATGTCAAAATCAATCCTAGCCTTCATAATAAAAATAGGTCAGCCAGAGCTTTTCGTTCTAAGAAGGAAGAGAAACGTTATTGGATTTTGCTGATAACATTGATTGTTTTGGGCATTCTTTCAGCGTATGGGCTTTTGGTTTATAACAATCCAGTTCCAGTAGATTCTCCTTCTTTTATCCCAGTTGTCAGAAGAAGAATGGTAGCTCTTGGTGCAATGATTATTGCAGCAATTTGTCAGAGCTTGGCGACCGTTGCTTTCCAATCGATTACGAATAATAGGATTATAACTCCTTCGCTTTTAGGTTTTGAAGCACTTTACTCAGCAATTCATACTAGTACAATGTTTTTCTTTGGTGTCAGTGCATTTATAAGTTTTACTGGTATTGGATCATTCGTATTTCAAGTTGTCCTTATGGTTTTGCTTTGTTTGATACTATATGGATGGTTGCTTTCTGGAAAGTATGGAAACTTACAAATTATGCTTTTGGTTGGAATAATTATTGGAGTTGGGCTGAAATCTTTGTCATCTTTTATGAGAAGGCTTCTTGCGCCGTCTGAGTTTGATGTTCTACAGGCCAGATTGTTTGCTTCTGTTAATAATGCGGATGTTGGCTATTTTCCTATTGCAATTCCAATCGTGATAATTGCAGCATTCCTTATTTTTGCTTATTCCAAGAAATTAAATGTATTGTCACTTGGGAAGGATGTCTCCCCTTCTTTGGGAGTTAATCATAAATTTGGCGTAATTTATACTCTTGTATTGGTTGCTATTTTGATGTCCATTTCAACGGCTTTAGTTGGACCACTTACTTTCTATGGATTTTTAGTTGCAACTTTGAGTTATCAAGCAGCACCCACGTATGATCATAAATATATATTTCCAATGGCTTTTGCTATCGGATTTGTGATAATAACGGCTGCATACTTTTTTATGTACCATATTTTCAATGCTCAAGGTGTAGTTTCAGTTATTATCGAACTGTTTGGTGGAATAACATTTCTAATTGTAGTCTTAAGGAAGAGGGCTTTATGATAAAAATTGATAATGTTAGAAAGTTGTATACTAATGAGGTAAGTATAGGACCATTAAATATTGAAATACCTAAAGCTGGTCTTACTTCTTTAATTGGGCCAAATGGCGCTGGAAAGTCCACGACACTTCTGATGATCGGCAGACTTTTGGGTATGGATGAAGGTCAAATCAGGGTGGCCAATATGGATGTTTCTAAAACGAAATCAGAAGACTTAGCAAAAGTTTTGACTATTTTACGACAAGAAAATCATTTTGTAACGAAGCTTACTGTTAGGCAACTAGCGGGTTTTGGACGTTTTCCTTATTCAAAAGGAAGATTAACTAAAGAGGATGAGGCCATTATTTCCAAATATATCGATTTTTTAGATTTGACAGATTTAGAAAATAGATATTTAGATGAGCTTTCTGGTGGTCAAAGGCAAAGGGCATATGTAGCAATGGTTTTGTGCCAAGAGACTGAATATGTCCTTTTGGACGAGCCTCTGAACAATCTTGATGTTGCTCGCTCTGTTCAAATGATGGAGCATTTGAGGCATGCTGCTAATGAATTTGGAAGAACAATTCTGACTGTTATGCATGATATCAATTTTGCAGCCAAATATTCTGATAGAATATGTGCTATGAAAAATGGACAAATTGCCGCTTTTGGAACAGTAGAAGAGGTTATGGATCCAGCAATTTTAACAGATATTTTCGAAACAAAAATAGAGATTATCGATGGTCCTTATGGGCCAATAGCGATTTATTAGTTATTAAATGCTATTCCGTTTGCAATAACCCAGAGGAATAATCAATTCGCCTATGGGATTCTTTAACATGAGCTTCATAATTAATGAAATCAGTTCGATCACATAAACATTTACGGCAGTTATGATTACTAAAACTGTTCAAAATGACAAAACGAATATAAACGTTACAATTGATGGCTATTTAACATTACCAGATGACAATAACTACCGGGCTTTGCTTTTTGTTATGGATATAGAATTTATGGATCTTCATGGATCTTCATCTGACCTACATATGAAGTACATTTGATCTACACGCAAAATTTCAGGTGAAAATGTTAGAATTTATTTTAGAACTTAGAATAAGTCTAAATATAGAAACCTGAAAGGATGAATTATATATGGATAACCGATTGACGACTAATCAAGGCGCCCCGGTTGGCGATAATCAGAACTCACGTACAGCGGGGCAAAGAGGGCCAACATTGCTTGAGGACTATCACCTGCTGGAGAAACTGGGGCATTTTGATCGTGAACGAATTCCGGAGCGTGTTGTTCATGCCCGGGGCGCGGGAGCGCACGGGGTATTTGTAACAGAACAGAGCATGTCGGGGTATACGAAGGCTCATTTCTTGCAGGAGGTTGGCCGCGAGACGCCGGTATTCGTCCGTTTCTCTACAGTCATTCATGGAACAGGATCTCCGGAGACCGCCCGTGATCCGCGGGGCTTCGCTGTAAAGATCTACACGGAGGAAGGCAACTACGATCTGGTCGGGAATCATCTTCCCGTCTTCTTTATCCGCGATGCAATCAAATTCCCGGACATGGTGCACTCGCTGAAGCCAGCTCCAAATACAAATATTCAAGAGCCGGCCCGCTATTGGGACTTCATGACTCTATCAACGGAATCGACGCATATGATGACCTGGTTGTTCTCGGATAACGGCACTCCGGCCAGTTATCGGCAGATGGACGGTTTTGGTGTTCACGCGTTTAAATGGATTAATGCAGAAGGCAAGTTGACATATGTGAAGTATACGTGGAAATCGAAGCAGGGGGTAAAGAATCTGTCGGCTGAGGAGGTACAGGAAGTGCAGGGGCGTGATTTTAACCATGCGACCCGCGATCTGCATGATCATATCGAACAAGGGGATTTTCCGCGGTGGGAGCTACATGTGCAGCTGATGCCGGTGGACGATCTGGACCGCTGGGGCTTCGATCCGCTCGATCCTACCAAGGTATGGCCGGAAGATCATTACCCGCTCGTTAAGGTTGGCACGATGATATTAAACCATAACCCTGCCAATTATTTTGCTGAAGTCGAACAGGTCGCCTTCTCACCGAGCGTGCTTGTGCCGGGAATCGAGCCCTCCGAGGATAAGCTGCTGCAAGGACGTCTATTCTCTTATCCGGATACACAGCGCTACCGTCTGGGAGCTAACTATTTGCAAATCCCAGTGAATTGCCCCTATGCTCCGGTACGGAATCATCAACGCGACGGTTTAATGAATGTGAAGCAGGACCCTTCACCTGTCAACTACGAACCGAACAGCTTCGAGGACAGTCCTAAGGAAGTGCCAGAGTATCAAGAGAGTGTAGCGCCGCTGAGCGGTCAGGCTGGCCGGGAACGGATTGCCAAGACAGATGATTTTACACAGGCTGGAGAACTGTATCGCAGCTTCACAGCCGAAGAGCGCGACCATCTGATCTCGAATCTGGTCAATGATCTGCGCCAGACTAATGAGCAGATTCAATTGCGGGCGATCTGCAATTTCTTCCGTGCAGACAGTGAATATGGCATGCGATTGGCCCAAGCGCTTGGCGTTGATATTAGCGGATTTATGCCTCAAGAGAAATGATCAGTTCCATTACACGCTACTTGTCGCCAATCACGGCAGCGTCCCTGTTTTGGACACCGTGCTTACGGATCTGCTGCAGGAAGGACTCCGCTTTGTCCATGGCAGTGTCACGATAGACGGCAGGCTAGTGGGGGCGGCTAATCCGGAGAAAGGGATTGCTCTCGGAAGCCTAGTCCCGGGCCAGACTGTCAAGATTGTGTTCAAGGTCAAAGCCATCTTTGTCCCATCAAAGAGGAAGGTCGAGAATCTGGCGCATGCCTCTTTCCGTCCGGAGGGTACGAATCAGAGTTTCCAGGTCAGCTCTAATGTGGTTGTAGTTCATATTCTTGAGCATGAAGAATAGAGAAGACTTGCGGCGGTTATGAGCGTATGAGGACTTGAAGCAAGCTATGCAAATACCGTAGAGAACCTTGGTCTGGCGATGCCGAACCAAGGTTCTTTTGTGCCATGTGTCAACCCGTTTAGACCGGATTATGCAATATCTCTCCTACGAAACGATTTGAAGTCATGATATAGTGAAGCAAGAATGAGCAAAAACGTAGGGTCCTGCATAATGATCCAAATGGAACTATCCCTCCAATACGATTTTTAAGGAGATGAAGCGATGAACAGTGTAATGCCGATCATAACAATTCGGGATTTACGTAAGCGCTACGGGGATCGTTACGTACTTAACGGAGTCGATCTGGATGTCTACCCCGGACAGATTATCGGGTACATAGGACCCAATGGCGCGGGGAAGAGCACAACGGTGAAGATTATGCTTGGCCTTGTGGGTGAGTATTCAGGCGAAGTCAGCATTATTGGCCAAAGCCCTGATTCTGGAGACGTAGAATATAAACGCAGAATCGGCTATGTGCCGGAGGTTGCTGAGATGTATGATACATTAACACCACACGAGTACTTGACCTTTATTGGCGAGTTATATGGTTTATCTATGGAGGAAGCGGAGTATAAGGCGCGTAAATTGATGAACCGCTTCGGGCTGGAGCAGGTGTTCAATCAGCGTATCGCCTCCTTCTCCAAAGGGATGAAGCAGAAGGTGCTGATCATATCCAGCCTGCTGCATAATCCGGATATTTTATTTCTGGATGAGCCGCTGAGCGGCCTTGACGCTAATAGCGTTATGGTAGTGAAGGAGATATTAGCGTTGCTGGCGTCGTCGGGCAAGACGATCTTTTACTCCTCGCACATGATGGATGTGGTAGAGAAGATCAGCAACCGCATTATTTTGCTCGATGGGGGACGAGTTGTCGCGGACGGCAGCTTCGAAGAGCTGAAGGGAAAGAGTCAGGAGGGATCGCTGGAGCAAATATTCAATCAGTTGACGGGCTTCAATGAGCATAAACAGATTGCTGAGCAATTCGTAGCCATTGTGAGAGGTGAGGCGGATGTATGAGCCAAGGTCCCTGAAGCTTCTTGATCGGTTTCAAGGCGTATTCTCTCGGCTCGGCATCGATTATCCTGTCATGCGGCGCATTCTGCAAGTGAAGCTGACGATGGATGCCCGGAGAGTACCTACAATCGTAGGCAAGTCGAAGCAATCAAGTGCTAGTTCGACCGTGAACGAGCGGAATCAATTTGTGCGCTCGCTCTGGGTTTACGCCATTTATGGCGCTCTATGCTCTGTCTTTATGTGGATGGGGGACAGCTACTTTTTTCAGATGAGCCTGACTTTTGGTGTTCTGATGTTCATTATCATGACTTCGCTGATTTCCGACTTTTCCTCTGTCCTGCTGGATATTCGCGATCGCAATATACTGGCGACGAAGCCGGTGCATCGCCGAACCTTGGCGATGGCGAAGACGCTGCATATATGTATTTATTTGCTGCTGCTGACGGGGGCGATTGCTTCTATACCGCTTGCTACGGCGTTAATTAAGCATGGGATCGGATTCTTCCTGTTATTTGCGGTTGAGCTTATTCTTATGAATCTGCTCATTGTAGCTCTCACGGCTTTAATCTATTTAACCGTACTTAAATTTTTTGATGGCGAGAAGCTGAAGGATATTATTAACTATGTCCAAATTGGGCTTACGATCGCCATGACGATAGGGTACCAGCTACTGTCGCGGATGTTTAATCTGATCGATATTCAGGTCACCTTCCAGCCTAAGTGGTATCAATTTTATATTATACCGATATGGTTCGCGGCACCCTTCGAGAGTGTGCTTCATGGCAAAGGGAATTTAATATTTACCGTGTTCTCCCTGCTTGGTCTCGTTATACCCATCTTGGCCTTTATGATCTACATCCGGCTGATGCCGTCGATGGAACGTCACCTGCAGAAGCTGGCCGATCCTGGAGGGCGGCCTTCCAGAGGTAAGGGGAAGCTGCCTTATTGGCTGTCCCGCCTATTTTGTTCCGGCTCGCAGGAGCAAGGATTCTTCCGCCTGGCCTGGTCGATGATGGGCAATGAACGGGATTTTAAGCTTAAAGTGTATCCCATTCTGGGGTTCTCGATTATATTCCCGTTTATCTTTCTATTTAGCTCCGGGCTGGGAGAAGGTATCTCTGAGCTTAGGGGAACTGGAAAATACTTATTCATTTATTTCTCCGGGGCGATGATCTCTACAATTATCATGATGCTGCAGTATTCCAGCAAGTATAAAGCCTCCTGGATATATAAGGCACTTCCGATCAGCGATGAGGTGCAAATATATAGAGGGACGTTGGTGGCTGCATTCGTTCGCTTGATCATGCCGTTGTTTGTTGTACAGGGAGCTATATTTTGCTTCTTGTTTGGGGCCGTCATTCTTCCGGATTTGATTACTGCTGGATTAGGAATGCTATTGTATACAGCGATTTGTCACTTCCTCCTGCATAATCAACTGCCTTTTTCCCGACCGTTTGAGGTCGCACAGCAGAATGCGGGGATGAAGACCCTCCCGTTATTGCTGCTGCTTGGAGGTTTTGGAGTTGTGCACTTGATTATGACCCGAATCCATTACGGGGTATATATGTACACACTTCTGCTGATTGTGCTTAATTTCTTCGTGTGGCACCCGAACCGTAAGTGGTTTGGCAAATTTACTCGCAGGGCCAGTCAAGAATAACTCTCGAAAATGTTAAAAAGGAGTCGGGTGAAGAGAGCCAAAAACAGGCTGGATTCACCCGTTTTTGATGCGACTCCGAGTCTGACAAAAAAGTTTCACAATTTGGAAGAGAGTCCCAAACCCGCGTCATTACAGCGTTTATGTGATAAAAACCCCTTTGTGACATTTATCATGTGATTCTCGTCACAAAATTATTAAATTTTGAACGTTCACTTTCATTTATCCGTGATAGAATTCACATTAGTTAATAAATGAATGAAAGTAGGGAAGAAAAATTATGGATCCGTTAGTGCTTGCACGACTTCAGTTTGCGGTGACGACAATTTTTCACTTCTTCTTCGTTCCATTGTCTATCGGTCTGGCTCTTTTGATCGCAATCATGGAGACGATGTACGTAGTCAAGGGCAAAGAAGAATACAAGCGCATGGCAAAATTCTGGGGCAAGCTGTTCCTCATTAATTTTGCAGTAGGTGTTGTTACCGGGATTATTCAGGAGTTCCAGTTCGGGATGAACTGGTCCGATTATTCACGCTTTGTCGGTGACGTATTTGGCGCTCCGCTCGCGGTGGAGGCTTTGTTTGCCTTCTTTATGGAGTCGACCTTCATCGGATTATGGATTTTTGGGTGGGAGAGATTGTCTAAGCGAGTTCACTTGCTATGCATCTGGCTCGTCGCTATTGGAACGACTGTATCAGCCTTCTGGATTCTGACAGCAAACTCATTTATGCAACGTCCGGTTGGTTTTGAGGTGAACAATGGGCGTGCTGAAATGAATGACTTCTTCGCCTTGATCGGCAACGGCCAGCTGTGGGTTGAATTCCCTCATACCGTGCTGGGCGCATTCTCAACGGGCGCTTTCCTGATCGCAGGAATCAGTGCTTATAAATTGCTGCGCCGCAAAGATATGGAGTTCTTCAAGAAATCGTTCAAGATCGGCGTAATCGTTGGTTTGCTCGCTTCCTTCGGGACGGCGCTGTATGGTCACCAACAGGCTCAGTATCTGGTTAAGACTCAACCGATGAAGATGGCCGCCTCTGAAGGATTGTGGGGCAAGAGTGGTGACCCGGCTCCATGGACGGTTTATGCACATATTAACCCGGAGACGGGTAAGAACTCCTTTGAGATTAAAATTCCGTATTTGCTCAGCTTCTTGTCTTACAGCAGTTTTTCCGGCGAAGTTAAGGGGATGAACGAACTGCAGGCGGAGTATGAACAAACCTACGGACCTGGAGATTACATTCCACCAGTGCGCACTACATTCTGGAGCTTCCGCATCATGGTAGCAGCAGGCTCGCTGATGATTGTACTATCGCTGTACGGGGCATATCTGGCATGGCGCAAAAAACTGGATAACAAAAATACATGGTTCTATAGAATTATGCTATGGTCCATCTCGCTTCCATTTATTGCAAATACGGCAGGATGGGTGATGACAGAGTTCGGTCGTCAGCCGTGGACGATATTCGGGTTAATGCAGACGAAGGACAGTGTATCGCCAAGTGTAACTTCCGGGCAGCTCCTGTTCTCGCTGATCGCATTTACCGCTATTTTCACTGTACTTGCCATTTCGATGGTCTATCTGTTCGTCAAAACGATTAAAAAAGGCCCTTATGCCGAGGGCAGCGACGATAGCCATTCGATCGATCCATTCTCTAAGGAGGGATACCATGTCTCTTAATGAGCTTTGGTTTGTGTTGGTCGCCGTATTGTTTATCGGCTTTTTCTTCCTGGAGGGCTTTGACTTCGGTATTGGTATGAGCACCCGTTTTCTGGCCAAGAATGATATGGAACGCCGGGTGCTGATTAACTCGATCGGCCCGTTCTGGGATGCTAATGAAGTCTGGCTGCTGACAGCCGGCGGTGCAATGTTCGCAGCATTTCCGAACTGGTATGCAACGATGTTCAGCGGCTATTATACTCCGCTGGTTGTATTGCTGCTCGCGCTCATCGCCCGCGGCGTAGCGTTTGAATTCCGCGGCAAGGTCGATAACACCAAGTGGAAGACCGCCTGGGACCTGTCAATCTTCTGCGGCAGTCTGCTGCCGCCTTTCCTGCTTGGCGTTGTGTTCTCCGGCTTGCTCAAGGGCTTGCCGATCGACGGCGATATGGAGATGAAGGCCGGATTATTTGATATGGTTAACCTGTATACATTGGTTGGCGGAATTACGGTAGTTGTGTTATGTTTGGTACATGGTCTGCTGTTCGCCTCGTTGCGGACAACGGGGGATCTGCAGAAGCGGGCCCGCAAGTTGGCCAAGACCATGTTGATTCCGCTGGCGGCGTTGTTTGTGATCTTTGCCGTTATGACTTACTTCCAGACGGATGTATTTGAAGTTCGCGGCTTGCCGCTTACCTTGCTCGCTGTCGTTGGACTTGTTGCCTTTCTCTTGGCTGGATGGTTTATCTCCAAGCAGAGGGATGGCTGGGCGTTCGGCATGACAGGGACCTTGATCGCTCTTTCGATCTCCGGCGTATTCGTTGGTTTATTCCCGCGCGTTATGGTGAGTTCGATTAGCGAAGCCTTCTCGTTAACTGTCTATACGGCATCTTCCGGGAACTATTCGCTGAAAGTAATGACGATCGTGGCATGTACGCTGCTTCCATTCGTATTAGCTTATCAAATTTGGAGTTACTTTGTTTTCCATAAGCGTGTTCATGAGAAGGAGCATTTGGAATACTAATGGGTAAGGGACTAATGAAGTTCAAAGGAATCAAGCCGGTCTTGTGCTTAATGGCCGGCTTGACCTTTATTCAGACGATAGCGATTATATTGCAGGCAAAATGGCTTGCGGAAGCGGTATCCGCTCTGTTTGCCGGCGCCAAGCTACAGGAACAGGCCGGAACAGTTGGCTTGTTCCTGTTTGCTTTTCTGGTGCGGCAGCTATGCGGACTGGCTGAGCAGAAGCTTGCCTTCCGCTTCGCGGAGCAGACGGGGAGCGCTCTTCGGGAGCGCGTGTTGTCCAAGCTCTTTGAGCTTGGACCCAGGTTTGCTGGCCGCGAAGGGACAGGCAATCTGGTAACGCTGATTCTTGAGGGAGTCGCCAAGTTCCGCAAATATTTGGAGCTGTCCTTGCCGCGGATGCTGGCAACAGGGGTTACACCGATTCTGATTTTGGCTTATGTTTTTACGCTGGATGTGACCTCCGGGGTGATTCTGACCGTAACGATGCCGATCCTGATCATCTTTATGATTCTGATTGGGCTTACGGCTCGTAAACAGATGGATCGCCAATGGGAGTCGTACCGGATGTTATCGAATCACTTCGTAGATTCGCTGCGCGGGTTGGAGACGCTCAAGTTCCTCGGGCGGAGCAGGACACATATCGAATCGATAGAGAGGGTCAGCAATTCTTATCGTTCGGCGACGATGCGGACGCTTCGCGTTGCCTTTCTGTCATCGTTTGCGCTCGATTTCTTCACGATGCTGTCGGTCGCTTCGGTTGCCGTCAGCCTTGGCTTAAGGCTTATTGATGGACGAATGACCTTGCTTACTGGATTGACCGTGCTGATTCTGGCTCCGGAATATTTCCTGCCGGTGCGCATGGTTGGTGCCGATTATCATGCGACGCTTGACGGCAAGGAAGCTGGAGAAGCGATGGAGAACATTATTGATGAGGCAGAGAAGGAATCGGCAAAAGCAGCGGTGGTTCCTGCAGCTGCTGATTTTAGCTGGAAGCGGGAGAGCAAGCTGATGCTTCATGCGGTTGGTATGACGCATGAAGCAGCAGGGCGCGCATCTCTCGAGGACGTGAGCCTGACTTTTAGCGGTATTGAAAAGATAGGAATTATCGGCGAGAGCGGAGCCGGCAAGTCAACGCTGATTGATGTACTGGGCGGATTCCTGCGCCCTACTTCCGGGAATTTTGAGCTGAATGGTCATGCCTTAGGCGATCTTGGCGCCTCCGGATGGAGGGATCTGATCACATATATCCCTCAGAAGCCGTATATATTCAGCTGCAGCTTGGCGGATAATATTCGCTTCAACAGGCCGGAAGCTTCCATAGAGGAAGTGGCAAGCGCGGCGAAAGCTGCCGGGTTGGAGAGCGTGCTAGATGGTCTGCCGCTTGGGCTGGATGAGCCGATTGGCGGCGGAGGAAGGCCGCTGAGCGGCGGTCAGGAGCAGCGCGTAGCATTGGCCCGGGCTTTGCTTAGCGAGCGGCCGATTATATTGCTTGATGAGCCAACAGCGCATCTAGATATTGAGACGGAATACGAACTGAAGGAGACCATGCTCCCTCTGTTTGAACATAAATTGGTCATTTTGGCCACGCATCGCCTGCACTGGATGCAGGATATGGACCGGGTTGTCGTTATGGAGCAGGGTCATGTGGTGGAGTACGGTACACCGGAGCAGTTAATAGAAGGCAAGGGAGCTTTTTATCAGCTGATGGTTTCGCAGCAGGAGGGATATGATGAAGGATAATCTTACGGATAAGGGTTGGATCACACCGTATTTTCGCCTCTATAGCGGCCGTTTTGCTCTGTACCTGATTCTGGGTGTACTAACTTTGCTGTCCGCTTCGATGCTGATGTTCACTTCGGGTTATCTCATTACCAAGTCATCTACAATGCCTTACAATATACTGCTGGTCTACGTGCCGATTGTGGGTGTTCGGGCGTTTGGCATCGGCCGGTCTGTCATCCATTATATTGAGCGATTAGTTGGTCATGACGCGGTACTGCGCATATTGTCGCGGATGCGGGTTCGCTTGTACCGCGTACTGGAGCCGCAAGCTCTATTTATCCGTTCGCGCTACCGGACAGGAGATATTCTCGGTGCGCTCGCCGATGACATTGAACAGCTTCAGAATGTATATATCCGCACAGTGTTCCCAAGCCTGGTGGCTATCGTACTCTATGCAACCGTCGTTGTGGCCCTGGGGATGTTTGATGTGGTATTTGCTCTCTTGGTCGCGTTGTATATTTTAATTCTGGTCGCTGTGCTTCCCTATATTTCTCTGAGACTAACAAGAAGGACAAATGCCGAGGTCAAACGAGAGCGCAATGGACTTTATCAACAGTTGACCGATGCGGTGATGGGGATCGGCGATTGGGTAATTAGCGGGCGGCATCATGATTTTCTAACCGATTATGAATGCGCTGAGGCGGTTGTTGCCAATAAGGAGCGCAAGCTGCACGTCTGGTCAAGATGGAGAGGGTTGATCGGCCAGCTTGTGGTTGGCTTGGCCGCCGTTGCGATGATCTATTGGTCCACCGGACAGGCAGCAGCGGGACATATCGACCCTACCTTGATCGCAGCCTTCGTGCTGGTTGTGTTTCCGCTGGCGGATGCCTTTCTGCCTGTGGCAGATGCGGTGGAGCGAATTCCGGAGTATAAGGAGTCGCTGGATCGGCTGGTCCGAATGGAGGGCCAAAGCGGCGAAGGCCCGACAGATAGGGAAAATTCTCTAAATAAGTCGAGTTACGGTATTGAGAGTTCTTCCGGGGCAGCGCTACAAGTCCGCTTGAAGCTGGAGCATGTTAAATTTACTTATGATAATGAGGGAGCAAACTCAGTGGATGGCGTCTCCATTGATATTCCTCAAGGCAAGCGGATCGCCGTGATCGGGCGCAGCGGTGCAGGCAAATCGACGCTGCTTAAGCTGATTCAGGGGGCTCTGGAGCCTGCGGAAGGCGCGGTAATGATTAATGATCGGGCTGCCGTCGATTATGGTGAGGAGATTCCGAAACTGATTTCCGTATTGAATCAGAGCCCTCATCTGTTCGATACAACAGTTGCCAACAATATCCTGCTTGGCCGTCCGGAGGCCAGTGAGGAAGAGATTCAGCAGGCTGCCGAGCAGGCCCGAATGGGAGAGCTGATGGCCTCGCTTCCGGAAGGTTTGAATACGCCGATGCGTGAGACGGGACAGCGCTTCTCAGGTGGGGAGCGGCAGCGTATTGCATTGGCTCGAGTGCTGCTGCAGAATACGCCGGTCCTTATTCTTGATGAGCCTACGGTAGGGCTTGATCCTCGGACGGAACGGGCGCTGTTGTCTACGATTTTCCAAGCAACGTCCGGCAAGTCTTTAATCTGGGTGACGCATCATCTAGTTGGTGCGGAGCATATGGACGAGATTATATTCATGGAGCATGGCCGTATTATTATGCGCGGTACCCATGCCGAATTAATGGAGCGCGAGCCGCGCTACCGCAACCTGTATCATTTGGATCGGCCGGTGAGTACTGGCGAGTGAATGCTGTGCGCTTGCTGCTAACGGAAATACTGACCGCTATTAAGGCAAAAACGACAGGTTTTTGAATCTAACGGAACTCGGGTGCGTTATCCGGTAGGAATAAGGTTCCTATTCCTTCACTCAGGCCCAATAGCGTCTCCTGGTTCCGTTAGACTATTTGAAGGACCTACTAATGTTCAAATAAGGCATGTAGTTTCCGTTAGAATAAGAGATTTATAAAAGGTCGAGTACCGGGCAAGTGTAGCCCGAACTCGACCTTTTATAGATTAAGGCTCTACGCCCCAGACAAGCTGTCCACTAATATATCCAGTGAGCTTCGGGCTATCCTGATAGGTGGATGCCACTGAATTGAAGGAGAAGTCATCGCTTTGATTGTAGTTAGTCCAGTCCGATTTGGAGAGACGGATCTGCAGGTCGATGCTCTGTCCGGCAGCGAGGCTGCCCGCATTACTGGTGAATCCGAATTCAGCATAGTAATCAGCACCGGGCTTGGCGGTTGAGAGTTTCACAAAGCTACCGGTCACATTGCTGCTCCCGACCTGAGACCAGTCGCAGAAGAAATTTTGCGGCTTCTCCCCGTCGATGGTGTAGTAGTAACGGAGCTTGACATCGGCCAGGAGCAAGGCTTCCGTTCCCGTGTTGATTAAGTGGATTCGTGGACTAATCGTATTTACATTGGCAGTCAGAGCTCCGTTATACATTTGAATTTGAATGTCGCCATGGGTCGCTTCTGTGGTATCCGTGATCTGAATCCGAAGAGTTTGTGCCTCTCCGGCGCTAAAGTGAAAGGTCAAGTTCGTCGTACCAAGCGGTTGGTTAGCCAGATAGCTGCTTAAGACCGTAACAGTATTGCCTGACCCTGATAAAGTATAGTCGATTTCCTCCGCCAGTGTGGCGGAGCCGTTCGTAATACCGTTAAATACGTTATCGTTCAAAGTTAGAGCTACCGGAATGGCAGCCTGATTTCCGATTTTCTTGTCAAAGACGGCCGTCGAAGGTGAAATGGCTGAATTTACGCCGGGATTTGGTTCGCCCAGAGCATCACCGTAGACGATACCCAGTCCGTTGGTTCCGATGTAGACGCGGCCATAAATTCTTGGGTCCCCTGTAATAGCCGAGTTGGTGGATGCGTATTGGTGCTGATCATCGTTGATTCTGACCCAGCTTGCTCCGCCGTCATTTGAGCGGAAGATGCCGCGTATTCCATCGATTTTAGCGCTGGTATACAGCGCCATGTAGCTGCCTCCAGGCGCGGCCTTGCCGAAGCCGATAACATTAGCTTCCTGTACATTGGCGAGCTTGGAGAAGGTCATGCCGGAATCGGTGGAATGCCATAATCCGTAGATTCCACTTGCCAAACTGCCTCCTGCCAGCCAAATGTCGCCTTCTGCTCCCGGCATGGCTTTGAAGTCCAGATCGCCTTCTACAGGAAGCCCGGTGGCGGAAGTCTGAATGAAGGAAGCACCGCCGTTTGTGCTGCTATAGAACTTCCCGTCTGACCAAGCGTAGAAATTGTTCGAGTTCACCCGGTCGGAGGCGATTTTGGCGCCTGCGGGTACTCCGCTGCTTGCCGTCCAGGAGTTGCCGTTATTTTTAGAGTAAAATACACCTTTATCGGAAGTGCTCCAGACGAGGGAGTCGCCGCTGGCCGACAGAGCGACCTTTCCTCCGCCGGCTGTTCCGGATGGCTCACTGTTGCTCGTATACCAATTGCTTCCGCCGTCCCGGGAATAACCAATGGATTTGGCGTTCGGGTCTGCTGATTTATCGGCAGTACCAACGCGTACGATGTAGCTTGGATCAAGCTCGGCGTAATCGATGTCGGTTGTGCTGTTCGGGTGGGTCATCATTTTGGCCGGGGCTTGTGTCAGATCATCATGCCGGAACCCGGTAACATCGCCAAGCCCGCTAATTAAATGGGCTCCGGCAGGAGGGCTGATCAAGTCGATAACAGCTGTTTCCTCGATTCCCTTGGCCATGACGCTCAGATTGATCTTCTTCCCCTGATCCCAATCGGTCAGGTTGTTCGTGCCGTAGATGGTAGCACCTGTTCCATACATCATCCGGTTGGAATCGAATGGGTCGATCTCCAAATCACCAATCATCCAGCCCAACTTGGGCGTAATCTCGGGCGGTGCCGGATTCGTGCCAAAAGTCAGCCAGGGAGCGGAGGATATATCTTGTGTGTAGCGAAGTGTGCGGTCCGGGTAACCGTTCCAGTCCCAAATCCGGGTCCAGGTCGAACCGCCATCGGTGCTGCGGAAAATGATTGCATCTGGCCACCAGGAATTTAATGTAGCCACCATAATTGTATTTGGATGCTGAGCATCAACGGCCAGCCCGCCGTACCCATAGTAGTTATCATCGTTAGTGCTTGGCACCGGACTAATATTTGTCCAGATTCCTGTTAAGAGGTTCAGCTTCCAAACCTGTCCTTTAGTTCCGTCATAGGGTCCAGCCCCATCGCTGTAAGAAATGTATAAATGTCCGTTATCTGAAATGACGCCATGGTGGGGGAGAAAACCTGTAGGCTGTCCGGGTACAGCTGACCAAGTGACACCACCATCGGAGCTGTGGTATACGCTTTCATTTTTATCGGCAACCCCAACATAAATACTCTGGGTTGGCCCGTTGGCAGCTCCGGTGGAAGGATCAAAGGCAATCCAAGCAAGACCGACGATATCGCTCTGATATTCGTTGCTGGGATCCTCGACATAGGTGCCCGGATTCGGGAAGCTGGTCACTTGGCTCCAAGTAGCTCCGTAATCGTTGCTCCGCCATAGCCCGTTGCCGCTTCTTGCACCAAAATAGAGAATGCTGTTCAGATTTGGATCAATGACGAGCCGCTCTCCCATCGAGCGTCCCGGCATATTGCCGCCAACCTTGAAGGGCAAGCTTGTGTTTTCCCAAGTCTCACCGCGGTCGGTAGAGCGCAATATGCTGCCGTTGTTAGGATCCCAGCTGTTCGTGTAGGTTCCTACGGCCAGATAGAGACGATCCGGGTCAACCGGGTCTGTAGCCAGGGCGTCGACACCGGTCTTGCCCCATTCCTCAAAGCCTACTCCATCCAACAGCTGGACCCAGCTATCATCCACCGGGCTCCAGCGATAAGCGCCCCCGATATCCGTTCTGGCGTAGATCAGATCAGGTTCGGATGAATTAAAAATGATGCCGGGTACAAATCCGCCTCCGCCTCCAGTCACCGCCTTATTCCATACATAGGCCTCGTCCGTTGCGGCTTGTGCTTTCATGGGTGCTTCAATAAAGGAAGCTCCCGCCAAAATGATCGTAAGCAGTACAATATGAACACCTCTGAGCAATCTATTATTCCCCAACTTGAAAACCTCCCGATTCGATTGTTTTGGAAGATAGATGGTATTTAATTCTCATAAGGCCGATGATCGAACAACGGTTCCTTCTATCACCCTCCTTCACTGGGAATTGGAATGTTCTGTCTTACTCGCGAGGCGGATTGTGGAAAGGCCCGGGCTTTTGCAGTGGGGTAACCTCACAATGACAAGCTCACGTGAGAATTATGGACCCTTTGCCAACAGACTAACTGAACACCATAAAAGGATCAATAATATGTAATAAACACCACTAATTTCTATATGAAAAAGTTTAAAAATCAGGTAATAATTAGTGGTTTTATTTTTAAAAGCAAGCTGTTTCCAACAGGTTTTCTTATATAGCTTTCACTCCTAGCGGATAGCCGATATAATGGGGATTAATATACTCAAGGGACATCAACACTTCATGAGGCCTGAACAGCATCAGGAGTCATGATATTAATATGAATGACCGCCAGGAATTTGGAGGTGAAGGGCTTTGGAACTGAGACAGATTCAATATTTCATTGAGGTAGCGAAGCTTGAACATGTAACAGAAGCTTCTTATGTGCTGCATGTATCGCAGTCTGCGGTAAGTCGGCAAATCTTCAAGCTGGAATCGGAATTGGGAGTTAATCTGTTCATCCATGAGGGACGCAAAGTGAAGCTGACGCCGATCGGACGGCTATTTCTGTCTCATATGGAACAATTAATGAAGGTCATCGACAATGCCCAACAGGAGATCAACGAATTTCTGGATCCGGAACGCGGTACGGTTCGCATCGGATTTCCCAGTAGCTTGGCGGCGCAGATGATTCCGAAGGTTGTCTCGGCCTTCCGCGAACGCTATCCTGCCGTTCATTTCCAATTGCAGCATGGTTCCTACAAGGAGCTTGTGGAGTCGGTGATTCAGGGCGACATGAACCTGGCGATTATGGGGCCTGTACCGCAGCATGAGCCGCAGATTAAGAGCGAGGTTCTCTTTCAGGAGAAATTCGTGGCCATGATGCCGGCAAATCATCGATTGGCCGAGAAAAGCGCTATTCGCCTAAGTGAATTGAAGGGTGATTATTTTGTACTGTTCCCGGAAGGATTTATTCTTAGAGAGATTGTGGTGGATGCTTGCTCCAATCTGGGCTTCAAGCCGAAGGTCGCTTTTGAGGGTGACGACCTCGATGCGATCAAGGGCTTGGTAGGTGCGGGGATGGGGCTGACTATTTTACCGGAGATCGCTTTGAATGAGCATCTCGCCTCGACGATTATTACTTTACCGGTGATTGAACCGGTCGTTACCAGGGATGTCGGAGTCATTATTCCTGCTAATCGTGAGCTGCCGCCAACAGAGAAACTGTTCTATGAGTTTCTGAAGAATCAAACGGATAGGTTCGGATTCGATAGCAGTTTGAATCAGAAATAAGTATGATGGCAAGTTCTATCGATTTTCATAAATAGCCCTGAGTTTCCTGATATTAGGTGTAGGGACATATTGAAATTGTTAACTTTAAATAAACGCTGTGATATTTGTCATTAAGTTCATAACTTAATGACTTTTTTTGTTGAAAATGTGGTAAAATTAATTATGGGTGTTCAAGTGTGAGGAATTGTTCAGTTTTTCACTAACTTTTATTAAGCGAGAAAGGCTATGGGGGCCTCTAACCCTCCCAAATTTAAGCATTGTTGCTTATCGCAAAGGAGAATCAGCTATGTCAGAAGCGATCACAGAAACGAAGTCTGAGCAAGAGACAGTATCGTCCAATCAAGGTGGACGGGATATTATTGATCAACTGTTAACCCCTGAGGTTCAGGAATCATTGACAGCCCTGGTACAGCAGCTTCCGAAGTTGACCGAGCTCGTTGATGTGATGACGAAATCCTATGATTTTGCTAAATCGGTATCTACGGACGAAATCCTTAAAAACGATACGATCGGGGCTATCACGGAGATCGCGGGACCGGTTAAGGACAAGGTGAAGCATATCGCTGCCAATGTGATCGAAGCCAAGGATCGCGCAGATGCGAGCCAAGAGGTTATCGGTCTTTTTGGTCTGCTCAAAATGCTTAAGGATCCTGAAGCGCAGAAGATCTTCCGTTTCTTTAACGCTTATCTGCAGGTGGCCGGAGAACGTAATCAACAAAAATAGTATTTTATATAAGTATGGGTCCCAAATATTAACTAATGCATGAACGGAGGACGGAGTCATGTCAAAACATATTGTCATCTTAGGTGCCGGTTATGGAGGTGTTCTTAGCGCTTTGACCGTTCGCAAATATTTGCAAAAATCAGAAGCACGGATCACTGTAATCAATCAGTTTCCTACCCATCAGATTATTACTGAACTGCATCGTCTGGCAGCAGGTAATATCTCTGAACGCGCAGTTGCATTGCCTTTAGAGAAGGTATTCAAAGGAAAGGATATCGACCTTCGCATCGCCAAGGTTGATAAATTCTCCGTGGAAAATAAAGAAGTGAAGCTGTCTGACGGAACTACACTGAGCTATGATGCGCTTGTGGTGGGTCTGGGTAGTGTGACCGCTTATTTCGGAATTCCTGGGTTGGATAAATACAGCATGGTATTGAAATCTGCGGAGGATGCTAACCGTATTCACCGTCATATCGAAAGCAAGATTGCGGAATATGCGAAGACGCAAAACGAAGCCGATGCAACGATTCTGATCGGTGGCGGCGGTCTGACTGGTGTGGAACTCGTTGGCGAGATTGCCGATGGCATCCCTGCACTTGCTAAGAAATACGGAGTTGACCCGCAGAAGATCAATCTGTTCCTTGTTGAAGCAGGTCCTAAGATCCTTCCGGTATTGCCGGATGTCCTGATCCAGCGCGCTACAGCTAGTCTCGAAGCACGCGGTGTGAAGTTCCTTACCGGTCTTCCTGTGACTAATGTAGAAGGCAATGTGATCGACCTGAAAGACGGTTCGAAGATTACTGCCAATACTTTTGTCTGGACTGGCGGAGTTCAAGGCAACCCACTCGTAGGAGAATCGGGACTTGAAGTAAACCGTGGCCGTGCAACCGTCAATGAGTTTTTGCAATCCACTTCCCATCCGGATGTATTCGTCGTTGGCGACAGTGCGGTAAGCTTTGGCCCTGATGGCCGTCCATATGCTCCGACGGCTCAGAACGCATGGCAAATGGGTGAACTGGTTGGCTACAACCTCTACGCGACAATCCATGGCAAGCATCTTGAAGAATTCCATCCGGTGAACTCCGGTACGCTAGCCAGCTTGGGTCGTAAAGATGCTGTTGCTACGATCGGCGGCAACAACACCGAGCTGCGCGGATTGCCGGCCACTTTAATGAAGGAAGCCAGCAACATGCGTTACCTGGCTCACATTAAATCTCTGGACGCTTTGGCTTATTAATTGCAAGCCTATAAATCCAACGGTTATAAATGAAGCTCTGATATATAGACGTGAGTCTGTGTCAGAGCTTTTTTCATGCTTCACTTATTATTGATGATGGCTGAGCCACTATAGAAAAATCCCTGATCTCTTTGACAGATGTCTTGAAATCAGGGACGTACAAATGGTAGGAATAATCCTGCCTAAAAGTCTATGTTTAAAAAGTCCGGCATTTATTATTAAACTACCCCATGGGCGATCATGGTGTCGGCTACCTTCAGGAAGCCGGCGATGTTGGAGCCAACGACCAGGTTGCCTTCATGGCCGTACTCAATAGCCGCATTTACGCTATTGTCGTAAATGTCCTTCATAATATTCTGCAGCTTGGCGTCTACCTCTTCGAATGTCCATGCTAATCTTGCGCTGTTTTGCGCCATTTCCAATGCCGATACGGCTACGCCGCCTGCGTTGGCTGCTTTGGCTGGTCCGAAATAGACTCCGTTGTTCAGATAAACTTCGATAGCTTCAAGGGTAGAAGGCATATTCGCTCCTTCGGCCACATATTTAACGCCGTTGGCTACGAGCTTCATAGCCGCTGCTTCATTGATTTCATTTTGCGTGGCGCAAGGAAGTGCGATGTCACAAGGGATATCCCAAATGCTTTGGCAGCCTTCTACATATTGAGCGGAAGGGTGAACCTCCGTATATTCTTTGATCCGTTTTCTCTCCACTTCTTTAAGACGTTTTACCGTCTCCAGATCAATTCCGTTCTCGTCATAAATATATCCGTCGGAGTCGCTGCAAGCGACGACCTTGGCACCCAATTGAGTCGCTTTCTCAATAGCATAGATCGCAACGTTGCCTGAGCCGGACACAACAACGGTTTTGCCTTCAAAGCTCTCACCCTTGGACTTCAGCATTTCGGCTGTGAAGTAGACGAGGCCATAGCCGGTTGCTTCAGTCCGCGCCAAGCTGCCGCCATAGGTTAAGCCTTTGCCAGTCAGAACGCCGGCTTCATTGCCGCCGCAGAGGCGCTTATATTGTCCGAACATATAGCCGATCTCTCTTCCCCCAACACCGATATCCCCGGCAGGAACGTCTGTATCAGGGCCGATATATCTGGATAGCTCAGTCATGAAGCTTTGCGTGAAGCGCATCACTTCGTTATCGGATTTGCCCTTAGGATCGAAGTCGGAGCCTCCTTTGCCGCCGCCAATCGGTTGACCGGTTAAGGAGTTCTTGAAGATTTGCTCAAAGCCAAGGAATTTGATGATGCTGGCATTGACCGACGGGTGGAAGCGAAGCCCGCCTTTGTAAGGGCCGATAGCACTATTGAATTGAACGCGGAAGCCACGGTTCACTTGAACTTTGCCTTGGTCATCAATCCATGGTACGCGGAAAGTGATCAGGCGCTCCGGTTCAACGATTCTCTCAAGAATGGCGTTGTTGCGGTATTTATCATGCTTCGCAAATACAGGTGCCAAGGAATCAAGAATTTCTTTAACCGCTTGATGAAATTCATTTTCTCCCGGATTGCGTTTTTTTACCGTTTCATACACTTCATTGACGTACTGTTTTGCTGATTCCAATCCTGGCTCAGCTTTCTCTTGCATAATAGCCATGAATGATTCCACCTTTCTTTTGTACAATTTCACGTTAATTGTCTAACTCAATTGTAATGTTTAAACTATATAACAAACAAAGCTTTATTTAGATGAAGTATATGATCAAATGAGATGAACTTGGGTGTTTCTTTAAATTTTCAGGAATAATTAACCATAAATGCGATTTCATAAGGAGCCTATGCTCCATATTCAATATATTGAGATGTTTTCCCAATGGTTATAAATATCATGCGATGATGATATGCCAAAATGAAAAAGGACCTTACCATTCGGAAAGGTCAACAAAGAGAGATCTATATAAAACTTGGGAGGAACCAGATTTAGTGGAACATCAGAGCGATTAATAACGGAGCCGTTGTCAGTGTAAACAATGCGGCCAAAATCATCGATATGCTCGAAATCGTTCCAGTAAGGGAGCTAAGCTCGAATGCCTTGGAAGTGCCTGTACCGTGTGCGCTTGTACCGAGCAGAACCCCGCGGGCTACTTCGCCATCAATGCGTAGCGCTCTAACGACCATCGGTCCGATCATGGAGCCCAGCAAACCGGTAATAATAACAAATACCGCTGTAATATTCGGTACGCCACCGATGACCTGTGAGACGCTCATTGCGATGGGTGTCGTCACTGAACGGGGTACAAGACTGCTAATTAACTGATGATCCAGATGCAGCCATTCGGCAAATAATGCGGAAGAGAAAATAGCTACAACAGAGCCGGTCAGTACGCTGGCTAATATTTCAATCGCGTGCTTCTTGAGCACATCGTAATATTTGTATAAAGGTATAGCGAAGGCGATCGTCGCCGGTTGCAGCATCAAGCTTAGCCATTTACCTCCTCCGTTGTAAGTATCAAAAGAGACATTTGTAAGCATCAAGCCTATAATTAACGCAAGAGGCGTAAGCAGAAGTGGTGAGAAGTACACCTTCGGATAAGCCCGATATATTTTTTTGGAAAGACCATAAATCAATAAAGTAATAATCAGCCACAGAATTCCCAACATCATTGTGCGCGCTGCTCCTTCCTTTTAGAGATTCGCGATGCGACCAGGCCGGAGCTTGCCATCACGACTATCGTGCTGGAGATGACGACGAGCAGAATCCGGATCCCGTCACGCTCCAGTAGGGACATATAGTTCATCACGCCGACAGCTGCGGGGATGAAAAATAGCAGTAATTCAGCCAAAAGCCAATTTGCTCCTTGTTCAATCCAGCTAAGCTTAATCACATTCGTCTTCAGCAGGATGAATAGAACGATGATGCCCAGAATCGTACCGGGAATCGGCAGGTGCATCCATTTCGCTATATAATTCATCGCTAGGGAGATAAAAAATAGAGCCGCGATCTGAAGAATGATGATACTTAAATTTTTTATCTTACCCATGCATATACATTTCCTTTCTAAATAACAAATCTCCATGTAATGTTTAATGAAAATATTACAACATTCGCTTTCATGAGTAAAATGAATATAAAGAATGATTATCATTCCATTTGTCTATGATAGGGGGGATTGATTTGGATATAAGACAGATGCAATATCTTGTTGAAGTCGCCAGACATCAGAGCTTTACAAAGGCAGCTGATACATTATTTATTACTCAGCCCACCATCAGCAAGGCGATTAAGTCACTGGAGGAGGAACTGGGGGTTATCCTGTTCAATCGCAATGGCAAAAAAATAGAGCTAACGGATGCGGGCCAGATTATCGTCAGTCAAGCGCAGCAGATTGTTGGTTCCTTTCAGAATTTGACGGACGAGCTTGATGATTTGCGTAATCTAAAGCGTGGACATATTCGTATCGGATTGCCGCCTATGGTGGGTGCGAACTTCTTTCCAAGGGTAATTGGACAATTTCATGAACGATATCCCGATATTACGATTCAACTCTTTGAGGACGGGGCGAAGAAGGTGGAGTATGATGTGGCCAACGGTTCGCTGGATGTCGGGGTTGTTGTATTGCCGGCTACGCAGGAGGGCTTGGCCGTTCTCCCGTTTTTAGAAGAGAAGCTGAATCTCGTTGTACATCCTTCCCATCCGCTGGCAAGCCGGCAGGAGGTAAGCCTAAATGAACTGGTCGAGGCTTCGTTTGTATTGTTCCGTGAGGACTTCACGCTTCATGACCGGATTATCGCCGAATGTGCCAAAGTAGGGTTTCAGCCGCATGTGATTTATGAGAGTTCACAGTGGGACTTAATCAGTGAGATGGTAGCGGCCGGGCTTGGAATTACGCTGCTGCCGGAGACTATCTGCCGTGAGGTTGACCAGAGGCGAGTAAAAATCATCAGCTTGGTTCATCCGGTTATTCCATGGAATCTTGGCGTTGTCTGGCGTGAGGATCGCTATTTATCCTTCTCGGCGCGGGAATGGATCCGTTTTGCGAAGAAGGTGCTGGTTCAATAAACAAGACAGACTCTGGAAAACAAGTACGGAACTTACTCGCTCCGTCAAGGTGCCATTTGTTCCGGTTATTCTACACATTGTTATCTTGGGCTGCAGTTGCTTGCTAATTAGCACACCGGATATCACCAGAATTGCCTTTCTCATCCGGAAAAGTTATTAAACCGGCGTATACAGTTTATATGGCTATAACCGTAACAAATGATCTAACTGTCCTTCTTGAAGAAGCAGAATTAAACAGGGTGAATATTGTTAAGGCAAAAGGCAGAAATTAATGGGGAGTCGAAACAACTTATGATGAGGGAGAGAGCGAACCATGAAATTTGCCCTGATGCTGGCGATGCTGACCTGTTTTCTCTTCGGTCCCGTACCGTGGGGGGATAATGGTGCCGCTGCGAGCGCCTTCTCGGATAAGGCCTTTCATTTCGGATTCAAGAAGAGCGTAGGCGGACAGCTTCCTTCTATTAATGAAGAGGGTTTCAAGGAAGTCATTGATAAGCACGGAGCTATATTCCTTGGAGATACTTCCCGCAAGGAACTGTTTCTAACGTTTGATAACGGATATGAAAATGGATTTACCGCCAAAATATTGGATACGCTGAAGGCCAAGAAGGTGCCGGCGATTTTCTTCGTAACGGGTCACTATGTCAAAAGTCAGCCGGAGCTTGTGAAGCGGATGGTAGCTGAGGGACATTTGGTCGGCAACCATTCCTGGAGCCATCCCGATATGACGACGATCTCTGATTCCGAGATCAAGCAGGAGCTGGATCGGGTCAAGGAAGCAACGGCCCAGGTTACAGGCAAGACAGAGATGAATTATCTGCGCCCACCGCGCGGGATATTCAATGCGCGGACACTGGCCGTATCGGGCAGCTTAGGATATAAAAATGTCTTCTGGTCCATCGCCTATAAAGATTGGGATGTCAATGACCAGAAGGGCGAAGCCTACGCATATAAAAATGTTGTATCCCAGCTGCACCCCGGCGCCGTTATCCTGCTGCATTCCATCTCCAGAGATAACACAGCGGCCTTGGGTTCCATTATTGACGAGGCCAGACGACAGGGATATGACTTTAAAAGTCTGGACACGATGCAAATTGCACCAGATATCGATCCATTCAGACCGCCGCTATCCTAGATACAAATGGACTATCAGTAGAGCATAAGGCCGGTTCGGGAATTTCCCGGACGGGCCTTCTTTGTCTCTGCTTGACAATGCAATTCGACGCTAATATAATTAGGCATGCAAATAAATAGTATACCTAATTATTAAACCATATAAACAATTTGAGGGAGGTGTTGAATGGTGGGCGAGACTCCTAAAACCCAACGACTAATGGAGGTATTCAATCGCTTCAGAAGAGCCGGATGGCACAAGCCACCATTGGAAGGTGTGAAGCCCAGCGAGGTCAAAGTATTATTCATTATTCGCAGGGGAAGCCGCGATAATCCTCGTGGTGTTACGATCTCGGCGATTAGCAGCATGATGGAAGTAACCTCTCCGACAGTTACACCGCTTGTACGCAGCCTGGAGAAGAGAGGGCTAGTAGTTCGCTATACTGATGAAGAGGACCGCAGGGCGGTTCGCATTAAGCTTACCGAACAAGGTGAAGATATGACTCATAAGGCGCAAGAGGCCTACACCCGGCGATTTACCGGATTGATTAATTATTTAGGAGAAGAGAAGAGTGGTCAGTTGGCCGAACTGCTGGAACAGGTATATGAATATTTAGACCAGCAGCATCGTTCCCGGCAAGACCAATAATTTTGCTCTAAGTGCGAGTTCATTAAGTGGAGATGATTAAGGAATGATAAAACTTTTTAGACATTTGAAACCATACAAATGGCTAGTCATCGCGGCGATGGCGCTAGTGTTCTTTCAATCGCTCGCCGAATTATATTTGCCGACGCTGATGTCAGACATTGTGAACACCGGCGTCGTTCATGGGGATACGGCTTATATTTGGAAGATTGGCGGCTATATGCTGCTTGTCGCAATCGGCGGGATGGCCTGTGCGATCGGCGGCAGCTTCTTCTCCTCGAAGGCAGCGATGGGGTTTGGCAAATCGATGCGTGGCAAGGTTTTTAATCATGTGTCAAATTTCTCGCTGGAGGAGTTTGACAAGATTGGCACCGCCTCGATGATTACACGTACGACAAATGATATTACTCAGGTCCAGCAAGTCTTAATTATGATGCTCCGTATGATGATGATGGCGCCGATGATGTGTATCGGCGGCGTTATTATGGCAGTATCCAAGGATGCTACTCTGACGCTTGTGCTGGTTGTAGTTATTCCGATTCTTGCTGCGATCATCCTCTTGATTGTTAGGAAGGGGATTCCGCTGTTCAAATCGATCCAGAAGAAAATCGACAGATTAAACCTGGTGATGCGCGAAGAATTAACCGGTATTCGTGTTATTCGTTCGTTTAATCGGATGGAGCATGAGACGAAGCGCTTTGATGAGGCCAACAAGGATTTAACTAATACGATGATCAAAGTGAACAAGCTGATGGCCTATTTGATGCCGGTTGTTATGCTGATTATGAACCTCTCCTCTGTAGCCATCATCTGGTTTGGCGGACTGCGGATTGATGCTGAGAAAATGGCGGTCGGCGATCTGATGGCCTTCCTGCAATATGCTATGCAGATCATGTTCTCGCTTGTAATGGTATCTATGATGTTCGTCTTGATTCCGCGTGCTTCCGCGTCAGCTGTACGGATTAATGAAGTGCTCGATATGGAGCCTGTCATTGAAGATCCGGCTCAGTCGAAGACCAAGCGCAGCAGCATGAGAGGCCATATTGAATTCCAGGATGTGACCTTCAGCTATCCGGGCGCAGAGCAGCCGGCGGTGCAGAATATTTCGTTCATCGCTAACCCGGGTGAGACAACCGCCATTATCGGCGGCACAGGCTCAGGCAAATCGACGATGATTAACCTGATTCCGAGGTTTTACGATGTAGAGAGCGGCCACGTGCTGGTCGACGGCATAGACGTCCGGGATATTCCGCAGCATGAGTTGCGTCAGAAGATCGGCTTCGTCCCGCAAAAGGCCGTGCTGTTCACCGGGACGATTGCTGACAATATCCGTTACGGCAAGGAAGATGCAACGGATGAGGAAGTGCAGCATGCGGCTGAGATTGCCCAGGCTGCCGGATTTATATCAAGAATGGAAGATGGCTACGATTCGCAGATCGCTCAGGGCGGAACGAATGTATCCGGTGGTCAGAAGCAGCGCCTCTCTATTGCTCGTGCATTAGTAAGAGATGCCGAGATTTACATCTTTGATGACAGCTTCTCGGCGCTTGATTTCAAGACCGATGCCAAGCTGCGCGCTGCATTGAAGAATGAGACGAAGCAGTCCACGGTGTTGATCGTAGCACAGCGGGTCAGCACGGTAATGAATGCTGACCGGATTATCGTATTGAACGAGAGCAAGGTTGCTGGAGTCGGCACGCATCATGAATTAATGGAGACTTGCGATGTGTACCGTGAGATTGTGTATTCGCAGCTATCGGAGGAGGAGATCGCATGAGCCAAGAGCAGACAAAAAGAAGAATCGGCGGCGGTCATAGAGGTCCCGGCCCTGGCGGCGGACATGGAGCCATGGGGCGTCCGGTAGAAAAAGCGAAGGACTTCAAGGGTACGCTAAAACGGCTCATTCATTACTTGGCGCCGCATAAAGTACAACTGCTGGCTGTTCTCATCATGGCCATCCTGAGTACGGTGTTCAGTGTGTTAAGCCCGAAGGTGATGGGGCATGCAACAACGAAGCTGTTTGAAGGCATTATGGGGAAAATAAACGGTGTACCCGGCGCATCTATTGATTTTCAATACGTAGGGCAAATTATCTTAATTCTAATTGGACTATATCTGCTAAGCGCTGCTTTTAGTTATGTTCAACAGTATCTAATGGCCGGTGTGGCCCAGAAGACAGTTTATGATCTGCGCAGAGAGGTCAATGACAAGCTGAATCGCCTGCCGTTAAAATATTTCGATGCCCGTACCCACGGCGAGATTCTGAGCCGGGTTACGAATGACGTTGATAATATCAGTTCTACGCTGCAGCAGAGCTTGACCCAGCTGATTACCTCGGTGCTTACGATCATCGGTGTTATCGTTATGATGCTCTCGATCAGCCCGTTGATGACCTTGATCGCTGTGCTGACCTTGCCGCTTAGCGTACTGGCAATTACCTCGATTGCCAAGAAGTCGCAGAAGCAGTTTCTGCGGCAGCAAAAAGAGCTTGGTGAGCTGAATGGCCATGTTGAGGAAATGTATACCGGCCATAACGTGGTGAAGGTATTTGGCCGCGAGCAAAGATCGCTGGATGAATTCAATGAGGTTAATGAACGTTTGTACCAAGCTGGCTGGAAAGCGCAATTTATCTCTGGCGTGATCATGCCGATCATGAATTTCATCGGCAATATCGGTTATGTGCTCGTATCTGTCGTTGGTGGTATTTTGGTGACAAAGGGCAGAATCGACATTGGGGATGTTCAGGCATTTATTCAATATGCCAGACAGTTCACCCAGCCGATTGCCCAAACTGCCAATATCGCGAATATTATTCAATCCACGGTAGCTTCGGCTGAACGCGTCTTTGAGATTCTTGATGAAGAAGAGGAAGTTGCGGAAGCCGCTAATCCGGTGGCCTTGCCGCAAGCGATGGGGAATGTATCCTTTGATCATGTGAAGTTCGGCTATGATCCGGACAAAACCTTGATAGAGGATATGAATATCGATGTGTCCAAAGGCCAGACGATCGCGATTGTCGGACCGACGGGTGCAGGCAAGACCACACTCATTAACTTGCTCATGCGCTTCTATGAAGTGACGGATGGCAGGATTACGGTCGACGGTGTGAACATTACCGATATGAAACGCGGGGATCTGCGCAATCTGTTCGGGATGGTGCTGCAGGATACCTGGCTGTTTAACGGAACGATCCGCGATAACATCGCATACGGACGTGAAGGAGCGACGGAGGAAGAGATTATCCAGGCAGCCAAGACTGCGCATGCGGATCATTTCATCCGTACACTGCCAGGAGGCTACGATACCATTCTGAACGAGGAAGCTTCCAATATCTCTCAAGGTCAGAAGCAGCTGCTGACGATTGCCCGGGCTATTCTGGCTGATCCGGCGATCCTGATTCTGGATGAAGCGACAAGCAGCGTCGATACCCGGACAGAGGTTTACATCCAAAAAGCCATGAATGAGCTTATGAAGGGCAGAACGAGCTTCGTGATTGCCCACCGTCTGTCAACGATCAAGGATGCCGATCTGATTCTGGTTATGAATCATGGGGCTGTGATCGAGAAGGGGACGCATGCCGAGTTGTTGGCCGAAGGCGGATTTTACGCCGATCTGTACAATAGCCAGTTCACGGGTGGCGGTATAGGCCAGGAAGTCAGCTAATTTCAATAAACGAACATATATCTGTTACTGTGGCGAGCGAAAATGGAGCAGCCCGCAGGTCCATAGAATGACCTGCGGGCTGCTTTGTGCTGTATTCTTGTAGATTAGCCTTTGACAGCACCGGCGACCATTCCCTTCATGACCTGCTCCTGGAACAGCAGGTATACGACAATCGTGGGGATGACGGCCAGTGATAGCGCAGCGAAGGTGAGACGGTAGTCTGTCATATAGCCGGTGGCGAACATGGACAGGCTAAGCGGCAGGGTCTGCAACGCTGGCTTGCTGATGAAGACGAGCGCGAAGGCGAAGTCATTCCAGTACCGCAGGAAAGCGAGAATGCCAACCGTCGCCAGAGCCGGTGCGGAGAGCGGCAGCATGACGCGAAAGAAGAAGCCCCAATAGCCGGTTCCATCAATTAATGCGGCTTCCTCCATCTCCTTCGGGATCGAAGACATATACGCAATCGTAACGAAGATAGCCAAAGACAGCTCAAAGGCGGTATAGGGGAAGATAAGCGCCCCGTAAGTATCGAGCAGATGTATTTTCTTCATCATAATGAATAGAGGAACGAGCGTGCTATGGATTGGAATCAGCATACCCAGCAGGAAGAGGCCCATGGCAGCCGCTTTGCCGCGAAATTTGAAGCGTGACAACACGAAGGCGGCCATGGCGCCAAATACCAAAGTAAGAACCAAGGCAGCGATCGTAACGATGAAGGAGTTCTTGAAGGAGACTCCCATCCTGGCTACACTCCAGGCATCGGCGAAGTTCTCCAAATGCCATTCCTTTGGCAGGCCGAACGGGAATTCATAAAATTCCGGGTTTGACTTGAATGCGCTAAGAAACAGCCAAACCAGCGGATAGAGTGTTACAAAGCCGTAGATCGCCAACAGGGCATTGAGAATTCCGCGCGACATTTTGATCTTAGGAGCAGGCCGCTGCTCCGGCAATGCATTTTTTAGTTCAACCGGGGTTTGCATAATCGGCTCAGGCCTCCTTATCGAGTATTTCTTCTCATGAGAAGTTGGCTGCCGGCGATTAAGACCATGCTAATGATAATGATCGAAGTCGAGATTGCACTGCCGTAGCCGAAGCGATAGATGCTGAATGTATTGTTGTACATATAAGAGGCGAGCAATTCCGTGGAATGGGCTGGCCCGCCGCCCGTCATGACATAGATCAGATCGAATGTCTTCAGACTGCCTGATATGCACAGCACGATAGTGACCTTGATCGTATCCCAGATCATAGGGATTCGGATGGAGAATAGCATCCGCATCGGTTTCGCCCCATCAATAGCGGAGGCGTCTTCGATCTCCGACGGAATATTTTGCAGGGCAGCGATATACATGATCATGTAGGGGCCGATGAAATTCCAAATGATCGGAATCGCTAGCATATACATCGATATGCTTGGATTGGACAGCCAGGCTTGCTTCCATGCGCCGAGTCCGATCCAGTCCAGCAGGGAGTTAAGAATCCCGATCTGCGGATGATAAATGTACCCCCAGATAATACCGATAACAACGGAGGACAGCACCATAGGCAGGAATACGACCGAACGGATAATTCTTTGGTATAAGGTGCTTTGCCGCAGCACTAATGCCAGAGCCAGGGCGATAGGAACCTGTCCGAATACAGATGCGGCCACCACGATAAGATTATTGCGCAGGGATTTTGCGAAGACAGGGTCCTGGATAATCTCCGCATAATTGCCAAAGCCGATGAACTTCATCGCGCCGATGCCTTTCCAATCATAGAATCCGTACCAAGCGGACCATATAATTGGAACGATCACAAAGAAACAAAATATGAGCAATGCCGGCAGGAGGCCGACAATGATGACTCCCCGGATACGGGCCTTTGCTGTCATAATCATCCTCCTAAACAATTTCGGAAAGCGCCAAGGTTATGCGCTTTCCGAATCGAGCTAAGGAACTTGATAGGTGATGTAGTCGTCCTATTTACTGCAGGGATGTTGCCTGCGCATCTTGAATCTTCTGTGCGATCTTCTGCGGATCTCCGCCCATTAACAGCTCCTGCAGACCGTTATTTACAGCATCCGAGCCGGCGGAGGTCATCACGCCGTCGTAAACCGGAGTCCGTTCAACACTGTTAACCAGCTTGTAAACCTCGCTGAATATCGGCGATACCTTGCTCTCATCCAGTTCAGCCTTATAGCTGACCAGGTTGCTGCTATCGAGCGTCATCTTCTGAACCTCCGGTCCGGACAAGGCATAGATCAAATCATATGCGGCCTGCAGTCGATTGCCTTCAACCTTGCTGCTCAGTCCAAAGGCAGATCCCAGCGCACCGGAGAGGGAGTTCGGATTCCCTTTGCCGCCAGGAATTGAAGGCAGAACTGTAGCGCCCATATCCTTCAGCTGCTCAGGCGTTGCATTGGCGGCCAAGTTGGAGAGTGCCCATCCGCCGTTGATCATCATGGCAGCTTGCCCTTGGGCGAACATAACTTCCATCTGTGTGTTATCAATGCTGTTGAAGCCTTCCTGGAAGGCACCAGCTTTCCAGAGATCTTGCAAATAAGTTAGCGCCTCCACAAATTCCGGATCTGTAAACTTGGCCCCGTCTTGCGCGGCTGCTTTCAGGAACCACTCCGTTCCGGTTACTCGGTCAGCCAGCGAGCTGATGATACTGGATTGTGCGAGCCAGGCGGCCTTATTACCGAGAGCGATCGGTGTCATTCCGCCTTCTTTGATTACCTTGACCGCATTTAACAGTTCATCCCAGGTTTTTGGAACCTCAAGATTGTATTGACTAAGAATTGCTTTGTTATAGAAAAGAATCGAGGTTGGCGTCAGCCCCAGCGTAGCGCTATAGATATTGTCGTCGATGGTGAAGGAATCAAAGGAGCCTGGCAAATATCCGTCTCTCCATTCCGGCTTGCTGTCCAGCAGGGCGTTGATTGGCTGAATTAGGCCGCCGTCATGAAATTCCTTCGTCATCGCTCCCGGCCACATCATAAATACATCCGGCATCTCATTAGCCGCAGCGACAGTCTTCAGACGTGTCTTATATCCGTCCGGCGGGATGGCCTGAATATCGAGTTCGATATTCGGATGATCCTTTTGGAATTTATCGATTTGATCCCTCATCATCGTGGCGCGAAGGTCATTTCCGGTAAAGTTGTGCCATAGAGACAGCTTTACCTTCTCTTCGTTCTTCTTGGCGGAATCTCCGTTGCTGGCCGCCGGGGTTTTCTCTGAATTGGCGGTTTGGTTATTTCCACTAGAGCAACCTATCAATGAAACCGTAAATACGAACATCAATGTGAGTAGCAATAATTTCTTCACGACTTCCCCTCCTTGATATATTCAGGTTCAGTATAAGAGCAGGTGCCGCCGGGCAGAAGGGGACAATATACAGCATGAGGGGAGAAAAAATTCGGGTATTCAAAGGGAACTCAAAATTCCCCTTGAATCCCGAAGTAAATGAAGAAGCGATCCCGGCATTAACTAGGGAGGCGGTTTTTCTAGACTTTGCTGCGGAATTCAGAGGGCGTCTTGCCTGTATGCTTCTTGAACAATTGACCGAAATACTTAATATCTTCATATCCTACGCGCTTGGCGATATCGCTAATTTTGGCGGGGGACTGAGTAAGCAGTTCCTCAGCTCTTCGCATTCGCTCCCGTGTGACGAACTCTAAATAGTTCATCCCCATCTCCCGCTTGAATACTTCGCTAAAATGGTGGGGATGCAGGTGCACAGCACCAGCTACCTGCTGCAGAGAGATATTGCAATCCAGGTGCTCTTGAATGTATGCGACGGATTGCTGTATGTAAGAGGATGGTCCGGCAGCAGCAGACTTGTGATAGGCGTCGCGAATAGCGATCAAATGCTGGAACAGGGTCTCGGCCGGCTCGGTGACCAGACGGAATGATTCCGGTAGTTCTTTTGCCGATAGAAGCGAGGGGAGGTCGCTTTTCCCGAGCGCCCGCATCACTCGTTCAAGCCAACGATGACCGGATACGACAATCGAGATCAGAAATGCGCGCAGTGAATCAGGTGTAAGCTCCGGGTCCTGAAGCTGCCTGGCGACCGTATCCGTTACCCATGCTTTCAGCTCGACCGAACCATCGCTTTGCAGCAGACGGGCCAACTCGGCTTCCTCTTCCAGTGAGCATACGGTTCGTCCGCCGCTGCGATCTTGCACCTGCTCATAGGTTATCAGGTCATGCCTATTGATAAACCCTTGGAAGGAAGAAGCATAGGTCGCTTGATCATAGGACTTATGCAAATCTCTGATATGGCTGACCTCCATACCGAAGGCGGCGGACATTTCGCATTTCAGAATCTGGCAGATTTGCGAGGCCGCTTGCCTGAGCAGGGTCCGACCTTCCGCCGCGGTTCTGCTCCGCAGCACCAGAGCAATGTCCTCACTCCGCAGCAACGTCTCGCAATCCAATAAATTGTTCAGGCAGTTATCTACAGCGAAGAGCAGGCGGCTGCGAATTTGCGGTTGAACCCCCCAGCCGTTGGTGGTCACAATGACCACCTGCAGCGAATCGGCAATTGGCGGACTGAGCTGGATCCGTGGCAGGTGCCGACTGCATTCATCGATCAGGGAATCCTCACCCACTTGATCTGTCAGCAGACGCTCCAGCAGGCGATTGCGGTAGGTCAGACGATGAGTATAATCCTGCCGGTCATGCTCGCGGCGCTGCAATATATGCTGCTTCGCCTTCATCACTGTACGAATGATCTCCTCCGGCCGACTCGTCTTCAGCAAATAATCACTGACCCCGAACCGGATAGCTTGCTGAGCATACTTGAAATCATCGTAGCCGGTCAGGATGACCGTTTCGATCTGCGGATTGATCAGATGTGCCTCATGGGCGAGATCAAGTCCGCTCTTCCCGGCCATACGGATATCGGTCAGAATCACATGCGGCTTCTCCTCTACAATCCGATCCAGGGCTTCCTCGGCAGATGCGGCCGGGGTTAATAAAGTAAAACCAAGTCCCTGCCAGTCAATGACGGTGCTTAACCCGTTCCGGATGATCACTTCATCGTCTACAATTAATAATCGAATCATTTCCTTGCCCCCTTGACCGGTATTATAAAGGTCGCTTTGGTGCCTTGTCCCGGTACGCTGTCTATTGTTAAGCGGGAATCCAAACCATAATGAAGCACGAGCCTGCGTTGGACATTCTTCAGCCCGTAGCTGCCGGATGTATCGTCCCGGTATAGCGCTGAATCAAGCTGCTCTCGCAGCGCTTTTAGCGTCTCTTTTTCCATGCCGATGCCCGTATCTTCAACCGTAAATTTCATATAGCCGTCGATATAATCGGCGATAACATGGATCATGCCTGGCTGCTGCTGCTTTTGGATGCCATGGATCAGCGCATTCTCGATCAGAGGCTGCAGCAGAAGCTTCAGCATTCTCTGTTGATCCAGGGCAGGGTGAATAATGAAGTGGAGCTCGAATTGGTCGGGGAAGCGGATCGCTTGGATCTGTGCATAGTGTCTGGCATGGGCAATCTCTTGGGAGATGGCGCAAAATTCCTCGCCGCTGTTCAGACTGAATCTGAGAAAATCGCTCAGGGATCCGACCATCTCCGCAATCCGTTCATCCTTGTTCATTAAGGCCATCCAGTGAACCGATGACAATGTGTTGTATAAGAAGTGGGGATTGATCTGGGCCTGTAGAGCCCGCATATCCGCCTCCTTCTTTCGGGCTTCATTCTCTCGTACCTGCTCGGTCAGATGCGCGATGCGGTTGCTGAATTTATTATAGGTATGCATCAGCTGGCCGATCTCATCCGTGGTCGTTACCGGGAATCTTGGCATATCCCCGTCCGGGTTGGCACTCTTAAGTACGGCAGATAACCGGGAGAGAGGTCTTGTTACACGATGTACAAGATAGAGTACAAGTCCAACCAGCAGGATGATTGAGATCGTCAGGGCGATTGCGGTCAGCGAGAGTACGAAGCGGTTTTGTGCTTTATACTCGCTGTAAGGAATCACCCCCATCAGGGTCCAATTCACACCAGGAATCTGGTCAAATAAAATCGTCTTCTTATCCTCACCTCGACCGTAACCGCTTACAACGCTGCCGTCACGGGAGATTGTTAAACCGGGAAACAGATCAGTGGCTTTGTGCTTCAGCCACTTGGATTCGCCTCCTGAGATAATAACCCCGTCAGAGTCCAGCAGCAGGACGTACCCATTACTGACCAGGCCCGATGTCTTCAGATAAGTGGAGATGACCTCTTCATTCAGGCTGATCGTCAGCGTTCCAAGCGTTCTGAAGTTATTGATATTCCGAACCGGCCGCATTAATGAAATGACACGTTCCGGACCATTTATCGTCTCATTCTCATAGAGGGATGTCCAATACTTGGGATGATCCGCATAATAGTCGGAATCCGTCTTTAACGGATCTGGGGCCCCGGAATGGGTCACGGTATAGTTGAAGAAGGTGGACAGGGTGGGCCTTGTACCATCGGGTTGAATCGTAATGTCGGATATGTACTTTTTGGAGAAGGCCAGGTTGGTGAGGAAGCCAATCATCTTCAAATATTCGTTAGCATCATTATCGTTGCGGGTGAGATATTTCTGCGTATCGCTGTGTCCGATTAGGAAGACGGACATATTCTCTGCATCCAGAACAATGAATTCCAGATTAGTACGGATCTGCCGCAACGTGTTCATACCGGACTGCTTAGCCTTCTCCTCAGTGACCGATGAGGCCAGTTGATAAGAGACCACTCCTAACAGCAGCAGCGGAATCAGCAGCGAGCAGACGAGCATAAATGACAGTTTGTGCTTAAGTGAGCCAGCTAGCCAGCGCTTCATTGTGTCCCCTCTTTTTGTCTTAAAATTACATCTATTATATCTGAATTCATAAAGATGGACAGGGGGGATTAAGGACTAAGGAAGTAGATCGAAAGTATGAAAAAATATTAAATTTTATTTTTATATTCTACATATTTTTATACGCTGATCCGATATATTTACTTATACTATATAAATAATTCAGACATCCAGGAGGTAGGAATGGCAGGCAATCAACAGCAAGAACAGTACATTTATCAAGATATGCGTAAAAGGAACCAGTTAATTTGTTCGATTATAACGGTGACCGTTGTAATCACCTTATTATTGTTATTAGCTTCTAGTTCTGAAGTATCTTCTAGTGTGAATATTATGATTCCCAATGCCGTACTGTTAATTGCTGTATGGACATTGCATCTGGCTCGTAGATTTGAGAAATGGATATCGATCGTCTCGATTGTCGGGATGTTTGTCATTTCGATCGTTTCATTTATCGATGGCGGGGGAACGACGAGCAAGGTGTTATCCGCTTTTTTTGTACTCTCCATCGGCCTGATGTACAACAGCCAGAAAGTTGTCTGGACTGGATTCGTTGCCGGGCTGATCTTGATTTTTACTAACCATTATATCTTCGTCGATGATCATTTGGCTACGAGTGAAACGATCTTCACTTATATGTTCTATTACCTGTTGGCATCAACGGTTCTGATTGCACAATCGTATTTAAGCCGAAGAATGATGCGTCATGTGAACTCCTTGAGCGAGGAAGTCACCGAGCGTTTGAATAAGGAATTAGAGCGGGAGAAGGTAACTGCGGAGGCCACGCTTACGATATCGAACAGCATCAGTGAAATTCGCGATAACAGCCAGGATAACCAGAAGGCGTTCCAGGAGATGAATGTCGCCTTTCAAGAGATGGCCAGTGGAGCGACAGCGCAGACGGAGACCGTCGGCAGCATTTCCGATCACATATATACATCGAACCAGAAGGTGAATCATCTATTTGCACAGCTGGATCAGCTTGTTGGTACGGTTAGAGCTGCGAAGCAATCCTCTGTAGATGGATCGGATGTTGTTGAGCGACTGACCGGTACCATCGATGTATTTAACAGCAATATGAATAGTATGATAGAGGAGATCGGCGCTCTAGTAGCGAATATCCATCTCATTTCCGAGCTAACCAGCTCCATTCAGGAGATCGCCAGCCAAACGAGTCTTCTGTCATTAAATGCGAGCATTGAGGCGGCGCGTGCGGGGGAACAGGGACGAGGCTTCGAAGTGGTCGCTCAGGAGATCCGCAAGCTGGCGGAGTTAACGAACGGGTCGGCAGCACAGATTACGGAAAATATCGGACAAGCAACCCGTCAGGCTGATCTGTCCCAAATTCGCCTTGAAGAGAATGTAGTTAGTATGAAGCAAAGCCTGTTGTTGGTAAATCAGACTCAGAAGGCCTTTCAATCGATCACTCACAGTGTAGGTGAATTGGCGTCCGGAGCCTCAGAAATTGCGGAGGTAACAACCTCGGTCAAGGAATCGACGGAAGAGATTGAGCGCTCGATAAGCGACTTTGTGGCGGTAGTAGAGCAATCTTCGGCTACACTTCAGGAATTGCTGGCTACCGTGGACAATTTGACTGCGCAGAACCAGCCGTTAGTTCATCGAATTGAACAGACGGATCAGGCGGTGAAGCAGTTAATTACGATGGAAGGTTAGCAGAATATAACAAAAATCCCTGGGCGCTCTTATTGTCCCCAGGGATTTTTTGATAGAAGCAAGATGGGTTAGGATTTCGCCAGTAAATAGACGCCGATGAGGATGACTGCGACACCCACCAGCTTCAGCGGCGAGATCGCCTCCTTGAAAATATAATAAGCCGGAATCATAGCGAGAACATAAGCGAAGGCCTGCATCGGATAGGCAACACTTAATGGAAGTCGGGTCAGCACGGCGAACCAAAGCAAGGTGGCGATGCCGTACAGGGCAACGCCACCGACGATGGCCGGGGAAGTGATAAGCTTGCCCCAATGGAGTCCGCCGGAGCGGCCGAGTCCGATCTTGAACAGAACCTGACCGGTAACCAACAGTACAATATTGCCGAGCAGAAGAAGATAACTAATCATTTTGTCCATGGAAATCCTCCCGTTCCTTCAGTATCGCCACTTCCTGGGTCAATCGCAGTACCTGCGAGGTGAGTCTCGTAATGACGATAGTAAGGTGAAGTATAATAGCGAAGCAGAATAAGAGGCCGAACAAGAACAGAACGGCTGGAGCATATTTTACACCCAGCCATTCCGCAATTCGTTCGACCAGACTGACATTAAAGGAGATAATCAGCAGAATAATGCTGAATAGAATCCAGAGAAGAGAATACTGCTCCTTTAGCTTTTGCCTTCTGACCAGCTCAAGGATGGAGAGAAGGAAGAGGGCTGCAATGCCAACGGATAAGATGTAGATAGGCATCTATTTGCTCACCGCCGTTCGGTTAAAACGCAGTGCGCTCATTAAAACCGCTAGCGTAACCTTAACCATATAGTAAACCGATTTAATCGGTGTAATCGAGGATTTACCGGCCTGACGCTCATGCATTTCCGCTCTTACCTCTGTGATGCTGCAGCCTTTTCGCTTGAGGTAGACAATCGATTCAACCTCCGGATAATCCATCGGATAATAATCTGCGTACAGATCAATCACCTTCCGGCTAGCGGCGCGAAATCCGCTCGTTGTATCTGTGAAGCGCTGGCGGGTAACCAGGGAGACGAGTGCCGAGAAGAACAGGATACCGGTTCGCCGCAGCAAGGGCGAGCGGTAATCCGTAGCCTCTACGTATCTGGATCCGATCACCAGATCATATGTCTTGGCCTGCTCGATCAGCTTGGGCAGTTCGGCTGCAGGGTGTTGTCCATCGGCATCCATCTGGACGGCAATATCGTAACCCATTCTCTGGGCGTATATATAGCCGGTCTGCATACCCCCGCCAATGCCGACATTATACGGAAGCGTCAGCACGCGGGCTCCTGCTTCTGTCGCAACAAGCTCTGTCCGATCGCTTGAGCCGTCATTAATAACGATAATATCAACAGAAGGAGAATGCCGCCGGATATCTTTGATGACTTCGGCGATGCTGCCTTCCTCATTATACGCTGGGATAATTACTAGTGTCTTCATGTTGCAGTCAATCTCCTTTCCTCCCATTCACGCCGCTTACGGTGGCTGCAGGAGTCATAAGTTCGTGTTCAAAAGGGTCGATGATCAGCAGCAAAGCATATGCCCCAAGTGCGTTTTTTCAAAACGCTATAGCAGGATGGAGCGAGGCCTGAGCAGCCAAGCTGGACGTTTTCATAGAAAACGACTTCGTAAGCCAGTGCTTATAGCGGAGAAGCGAGCCCCCAAGAAAACATGACTTCGTAAACATACGCTTAGGCCGGATGAATTTCAAAATAAGACACCGAGCAGCTTCCTGATCTACTTCGCGATCAAAACCGGACTTTTTGAACTGCTGCTGCTAATAGCCTGATCAATCAGACAAGCTCCAAACAGGATCAGCAGTGCCATGTTAGGATAACCGTAGCGATTAAAAGCAATGAACGGAACATAAATGACCGTAAAATAACACAGCGCGAGCAGAAGCGGGAGCAAGCGGCGATAACGGTGTTTGATCAAGGCAAATACGATTCCGGCCATGTTCAGAAGCATCAGGATGATCTGCAGAACATTCATCACAGGTCGGCTGATGGGCCAGATCGGACGGGAATAAAAGGGATGGAAATAGAGCTCTATCCATCTTCCCAGTGTGTACCAATAAATATATTTGAGCGGCTCATGCGTGAAGCCATAAGCGAGAACATCGAGGCCTTTGCGAATGGCATTGCGGTCTGATCCATGGAATAAAGTCTCCGGTGAATATTCCGGATGGGCTTCGAAGAAGCCTGACGGCGGCAGCTGCCAATAGAATCTTGTCCCGAGCAGGAACGGGCTTCCCGCAGAATTCGTAAACAAAATGAATTCGTGGAAGGTCAGCCAGTTGCGGATCCACCAGGGCATAAGCAGAACGATATAGATGCCTATCATTAGACCTGTATATTTCAGCATCAGGCGCCAAGGAATTTTATTCTTCCACCAAATTATCAGAAATACGGCCGGATAGAGGGAGGCGTGAGGCTTGAAATAAGCGGCAGCAGCAGTTAAAACCCCGATCAGGATATACCAGCGTGTTCGGTTCTGCTCCATCGCCAGAATGGTAACGCAGACGAGCAGCAGCAGGATAGTTCGGAAGGTTGTCTCCGTCAGAATCACTCCGGAAGAGAAATAATCCGGAAGATAAAGGGCGCTGATTGCCGCAGCGATCAAGCCTGTCCGAACACTAAAGGTTCGCCTGCCGATCCAGAAAATCAAGTACACGGACAGCACTTGCTGCAAGCACTGAAAGATCCGAAAGGCAATGACACCGCCATGGTCTTGACCAAATACCGCCATCAAGCCGGACAGGATGAGCGGCAGCCCGGGCATAATAAATGCAGAGGGCTTGTCTTTGGTATTATAGGCGAGTACTCCTTCATTCAGCAGCAATCGGGAGGTTTGAATATATTTAACATCATCATTATTGGGATGAACAGGATCGCCAAGGAAGAAATAATCGTTATAGATGAGAACAATGGCACATGAGATGATCCCGACGAAGATCAGTAATCCGATCAACAACTTTTTGGCCAATGGACTCATTGTGGATGTTGCAGACACGTCACTCACTCCTAAGTACCTTCATAATATTTATAGGAAATTAAAAAGATCATATTTATTGATTTTATGCCCAAAAAAAGGAATATTCAACCTGTTAGGTTTTAAACCCTCTTATACTAACGTATCGCTTTGGGGGAAAGTTACACGCCATAAGTCTCTATGATCATGTGCTTTTATCAAAAAAAGCCCAGGTGCGAATACTTATTCACACCTAAGCTTTTCTTTATAGAAGCTACCTGCTTCTTATTGGAATGTCGTAATGATTAGCCAAATATTCAGGACTGTCAGGGCTGCGGCGATCACCCAGGCCAGAATGACAACCCACTTGCGGTTCTTGAACTCACCCATCAACTTCTCATTGCTGGTGAAGATTGTCAACGGAATGATGGAGAACGGCAAGGCGATGCTTAAGAATACCTGGGTATAGATAAGAAGATGTTCAACGACCGATTCGGTGTCTCCAAATACAATGATACATACAATAACCGGAATAATAGCTAGAACACGTGTGATCATTCTTCTTGCCCACAACGGCATCCGCATTCTTATGAAGCCTTCCATGACGATCTGCCCGGTTAATGTACCTGTGATCGTCGAATTTTGCCCGGATGCGAGCAGGGCGACTGCGAACAGAACACTAAGCAGCGGACTGGCGATAGCACCTACGATGGCATTATCGCTTAAGGCACGGTAGAGCTGTCCTAAGGTGTCCAATTCTCCGCTATATCCGAAGAACAGCGAAGCGCCAAGGATGAGCAGCAAGCAGTTGATGACAAAAGCGATCGTAAGCTGAATATTCGAGTCAATCGTTGCGAATTTAACAGCTTCCTTAAGAGCAGCCCGATTGTTGCGGTCATATTGGCGCGCTTGGACGATGGATGAATGCAAGTACAGATTATGAGGCATTACTGTAGCTCCCACAATCCCGAGTGCGAGGAACAAGGCACCTTTGTCAGTGACGATTTCCGGTTTCGGGACGAAGCCGCCGAACATATGGGCGATATTGGGCTGAGCTATAATAACCTCGTACAGGAAGATCACTAAGATCGTAGCAATTAAGGTGGCCACAATGGCCTCAATCTTCCTAAACCCGAAGCGGGCCAGGATCAATAACAGAAAGACGTCGAGTACTGTGATAATAACGCCAAGAAGCAGCGGAATATTAAATAATAAATTCAGTGCAACCGCACTGCCGATAACTTCGGCAATATCTGTAGCCATAATAGCCAGCTCGGTGATAATCCATAGGATGAAGCCGAGCTTCTTGCCTGATCTCAGCCGTGTAGCCTGAGCCAGGTCCATCCCCGTGACAATTCCCAGCTTAGCGGACATGCTTTGCAGCAACATCGCGATCAGATTGGAGATCAGAATAACGGTTAAGAGCAGGTAACCATATTGGGCACCGCCAGCAATGGAGGTAACCCAGTTGCCGGGATCCATATAACCAACGGCCACCAATGCGCCGGGTCCAGTATAGGCTAGAAGCTTTCTCCAAAAACCCGCATCCTGAGGTATAGGAACCGTATTATTTATTTCAGCTAAACTTAATCCATTTTGTGTTTTGCGTAAAAACTTTTCTTTTTCCATGCTGGTCCCCTCCTTTTCCTATGTACAAAAAAGTTTCCCTCGGTAAACACAAGGTAATTTTACTCCTTTTAACGAGAAAAGCAAGAGGTAATTTATAATAATTTTAAAAAGGCATGTCTTCAAAATTAAGATTCCCATCCGCATAAAAAAAGACTTCAGGAAGAACCTGAAGTCTCTGTAAATAATTATTAATTCTGGATTCGGATATTGCCTGAAGTTGCTCGAACCTTGATCAAATCCTGAGTTTGCCCCGGGGAGTCGGGAGCCTTAATATCGCCTGAGGTTGTACGCAGATCATAGATTCCTTTGAATTCGGGATCGGCGGAAAGCCGAACATTGCCGGATTGAAGTGTGATGTCCAATGAATCCGAACGTTGGTTCTTTAGTGTTATATTGCCTGAGACACTGTTAAATTTCCCGTCGCCTGTGAAGTTAATAAAGTCAATATTTCCGCTCTTTAAAGACACATCCGCTAAGCCCTTCACATTCTCTGCCTTGATATTGCCCGAAGTTGCCTGCAACGTAGCAACACCATCCAGATTAGTAACTTTGATCGTTCCCGAAGTCAGCTTAATCTCTGTATCCGCCTTGATGTCAGTCGTAGAAATATTGCCCGAGGTGGAACGGATCGTGAAGCGATTCGTGTTGACGGAGTTGACCTGAATACCGCCTGATGTGGCCTGGATATCGATATTGCCTGCGGTTAGGGCCGAGAAGCCGCCGTTATTGGATCCTAATTTAACAGCGAATTTTTCCAGTTGCGCAGGATTGGTCAGCGCCACAGTAATATGCTGTTTATTGGACTGGAAGTTGATCTGCATAAAGCTCCATCTGAATTTTCTCTTTAGATCCAGGGTGAAGTCTTTAGCTAATGTATCGGCATTTTTGAGCTTGTCGATCGTATCCTCCTCCATATTTCCGCTCACTTCAACGTAATCGGTGCCGTCCGGACTCTTGATAAACTTTACATCTACATCATAGTCGCTGTTAATCAACAAGGAATTCAGCTTCGTAAAAGTCAGCTTCTGATTATAGGAGGGGAGGTCATCCCCGAATTCGAATCCTTGGTATGCCATGCCGGCAAACCCGATAATAATGAGCGCTATCGCCAGAAAGGACCAGCGTTTTCCGTTTCTCATCTCTTTTCTCCTCCTTGGATCGTCCTTATATTCCAGGCAAGATATCTGCTGCTGATATCCAATAATCCTTTAATGGTATAGCGGGAAATGATCGTAAATAGAATACCTACCCCGATAAGGACAATGACGGCAAACCCTTTGGCCGGAAAGAATACCCCATGCAGGAAATAATCAAACAGAAGCGCAACCGGACTAAGGATGCCTGAAACAGCCATCAGAACGAAGCTAACGCCAAAACCCCACAAAGAGATCAAGGATGGGATGACGATCAGATTCAAAAAGAATAGTCCAATATATACCATAACCGTGGCGAAGGAGCTGCGGGATTTAATGGCCGCCGGAGGAGATGGGGCCTGCGGTTGTTGTTGCCCGGGAGCGAACCAATACACCTGCTCTTGGGGAATGCGACGTTCGCCGATAGCCTCCTTGGCAAGCTCCTCGGGATCCCCAAGCTCTTGGACAATCTCGGCTTCCGTCTTGCCATTTTGTAGTCCGAAGACAAAGTGAGTCTCATAATCATTCATCAGTTCATTGTGTTCTTCCGGTGGCAGAACTGACAAATGGACATGCAGACTAGTTAAAAATTCGTTCTTGTTCATAACTTACTCCCTTTCTCAATCAAGGATGATACACTATTGACGAACCGCTTCCACTCGATGATAAGCATCTTCATATGGAGCTCCCCTGAAGCGGTTAACCTGTAATACTTACGAGGCGGTCCTTCCGTTGATTCCTGTAAATATGTTGTACAATATCCATCGTTCACGAGCCGCCGCAGCAGCGGATACAGGGCTCCTTCTGCCACCTCAATATGCTCCGAAACGGACTGAGCCAGCTCGTATCCGTATCGGTCGCGCTCATGAATAAGTACGAGTATACAGAGCTCAAGGGCGCCTTTTTTGAATTGAACATTGATATCCAAAAATTATCGCCTCATTTGCTATTAGTAGAATGAATATCTTAGTACTGAATAATGATTAGTACACGGTAAATCGTAACATGCAGTACTGATTAATGCAAGATAGTGGCGCCTAATTTCAAACTATAATGCAGAATAGCCGTATTCCTCATGTTATTAGCGAGGAATACGGCTATTCAACGTAACGTTCCGTCATAACTTACTTCTCTGCACCATAATGTGGATTCAACCGGGTTAAATCCTCTGTGGCCGGGCCTTCGATCACGGCACCCTGATAATTGAATCTGGATCCATGGCAGGGGCAGTCCCAAGACCGCTCGGCTTCATTCCAGTTCAACTCGCAGCCCATATGACTGCAGGTGGTATCCACTAGATGGACGACGCCGGTGGAATCTTTATAGGCGCCGGCCCGCTTGCCGCGATACTTGACTACAGACCCTTGATCTGTCCTCAAATCCTCGACCTTCAAATGAACAGCCTCTATTTTGCCGCTGATCAATTCCTTGGCTACTTCCGCATTTTGAACCGTTATATTCTTAAGACTCGGATTAATCTTAAATCTGGAGGGGGTGAACAGCTCTGTATATCGGTTCTCTTTTCCGGTAATCAAATCGGTTATTAATGCGGCCGACACTGCAGAGGTTGTCATTCCCCATTTGGCGAAGCCTGTAGCCACATAGATTTTAGGATGTCTGGAGGTCACCTGGCCGATGTAAGGCACCTCATCGATCGTGATTAAATCCTGCGTTGACCAACGGTATGGAATTTGTTCTATGCCGTAGGTATCCCTGGCGAATTGCTCCAGCCTCTCATAACGCTCGATCGTACAGTCATTTTTCCCCGTCCTATGGGACTCACCCCCGACGATAAGGACTTCGCTCCCGTCCAGCATTGCGGATCTTACAGAACGCTTCGGTTCGCCGCAATTGATGTACATGCCGCCGGGATAGGGCTTCGTCGGCTTGATAGCAATCGCATAGGAGCGCTCGGCATGGAGCCGTGTGAAGTATAGGCCGCCCCCGTCAAAGAAAGGAAAGTGAGCGGCTGAGACTGCATACTGGCAAGTAATTTTATGTCCGTCTGCGGTCTTAAGAGCCAGATTGCCGTCGTCCAGCTCTTCCGCGTAGTCTTCAAGGGTTGTATGCTCGTAGAAGCGTCCGCCCTTCTCAACAATGGAGCTTGTGAGAGCGGTCAGATATTGAAGCGGATGGAACCGGGCTTGATCGCGCAGGACAATAGCGCCCTTCGATTCTACCTGTATTGGCAGATCCTCAACCCATTCGCCCGGCAGATCCAGCTGACGGTAAGCCTCCCATTCTTGTTTCAACTGTTCAAGCTGCTCCTCGGAGTCCGCATACAAATAAGCATCCTCCCGTTGGAACTGGCACTCGATGTGATGCTTCTGGATGGTCTCAGCAATGAAGCGGATCGCTTCTTCGTTGGCTTCATAATAGAGACGGGCGGCTTCTTTCCCGAAATGGCTGAGCAGCTTGCTGTATATCAAGCCGTGCTGGGAGGTAATCTTGGCCGTTGTGAAGCTCGTCGTGCTTTGCAGTATTTGGCCAGCGTCAATAATTGCGACTTTTCGCCCTGCCTCAAGCAATACATAGGCGGTCATAATCCCGGTGATACCGCCTCCGATAACCGCTACATCACACTGTATGTCCTCATTTAGGGTAGGAAACGAAGATTGGGAAGAGGTATGGCTCCACATCGACTCAGGGAACTTGGGCAATGATCCGGAACGGGATGTGTTGTTCATGAACGGGGCCCTCCTTAAATTGGAATTTTGATTCCTTGTACAATTGTCTCCAATAATTCGCAGATGAAACAGTTTTCTTCCAAGCTCAAGGAGATTCTTGCAATAGATGTGGGAAATTCTGATACAGTGTGATGTATGGCGATTGACGGATAATAGAATAAGACTTATACTAATTCTAAAATTATAAAACAAGGGATGTCCTATATATGAAATCATTAAATTTAACGACGCAGCGCCAGGCTGTTTATGATGTCGTGCGCAGAGCCAATGATCATCCAACAGCTGCTGAGGTGATGAACCGGCTGGTCGAGCAGGGATACAATTTTGCCTATGGAACGGTATATAATTCACTGCGTTATTTGACTGAGAAGGAGATGATCCGTGAGCTGAAGCTTGGCGAAGCAGCGAGTCGCTACGATGCCAAGCTGGATGACCACCAGCATATTCTGTGTGAGGTTTGCGGACGCGTAGATGAAGTGATGACAGGTGTACCCGAGGACTGGAGCCATGCGGTTGCCAAGGAAACCGGATACGAGGTTCATCATGCTCATGTCGTATTCGGGGGGGTGTGCCCAGCATGTCGGTCAAAGAAATGAATCCTGTGGAAAGAGGCTTCGGCTCGACAAAGCAGCCATTCAGGAGCCCGGTGGAAGAGAAACATATGAGGCTGGAAGAGATGGCCGGGGTCCCGGTCTTCTGTCCGGTAACGCAGCGGGTTATTATCGTGAGTCCAAATCCGACGGATATTTATGAATTGCTTCGCGATTTATCGGAGGGCTGCTTCGACGTCCTGGTATTTCATCATTTGGAGCAAGGGATACGCAATGCACAGGCCGCCGACTTGCTCATCTTCGACTTTACCTTCTATCGTGAGATCGGGGATGCTGCAGCTATTCAAACCTTGATGAAGCAGGCCGGTGATGTTCCTTGCCTTCTGCTTGTCAATGAATCTGTCCTGGCTGGGCTGGATCAAAGTCTGATGAACCATGAGCTTCTCGTATGGCCGGCAAGAAGGGGAGAGATTCTCTATCATGCGCAGCGTATTATTCGCAATCAGGGGGATCGCGGTACATCCTTAAGCGTGCTGAACGGCAGTACCCCAACCGTCCATAAGGACCTGTGGATCGACCGCAAGAAAATGGCTGTATACAAGGATGGAGTACAGATCGAGCTGACCAAGACGGAATATGAATTGTTCATTCAACTTTTAGATCATGAAGGAACGGTGCTGTCCCGCGAGGAGCTGCTTTCAGAAATTTGGGGAACAACCTTCCTGGGCGGCAGCAATATCGTGGATGTTCATATCAAGAGTCTGCGCAAGAAGCTCGGAGATCGGGCAGTAGATTCCCTTTATATCGCTACAGTGAGAGGTGTAGGTTATCGTTTGGCAGATTAATGGTATACGGGTATGTATACCTATCAATATACGATTTTCGAATTAGGCTGGTATCGTCCAATCAGGCGGCGGTACTGGCCATTTTGTGTTTGTAATCGCGATCAGGCTGGTTCGTTGGAATTAATTGTCGGACTTTTGAACTAGGAGAGGAAATTACCGGATTCGTGTCGAACAGATAATAGGGTAAGTATTATTCGGGAAAGGACCATGATCTATGAAGAAACGCATACGCATTACTTTGTTGATCTCGATGATCATTGTTGCTGTTGTGCCAAGTGTATTAAGTATGGTATTTAATGGCGGCATGGGCAGCAGTCTAGTCATCCTGGGGATTTCATTGGTTGTCGCGTTGGTTGCAGCATGGTTTACAATCCATTTCATTGCCTCACCATTGAGCCGTCTGGTAGAGATGACACAAACAGTAAGCCTGGGGGATTTAACAAAGAGACTGGCAAGTACACAGCGGAAGGATGAGATCGGAGAACTGTCCAATCATTTTCAGCGATTGGTGGACAATCTGAGCGATACGATTACAAGCGTTCGCGCTACGACAGGGAATGTAGCCCGTTCCGCCGAGCAGCTGGCTTCCGGAGCTGAGCAGACGACGAAGGCCATCGAAGATGTGACGGTGGCAATTCAGGAGATGGCGGGTGCCAGCGAACAACAGAAGGATAGTGTTGAAATCGGTATTCATGAGATGGACAATATGTCGAGTCAGATCCTATCGATTACCGAGCATATCCGAGAGGTTACAGAGACGATGGAGAAGACTAACGCAACCGCTGAGGAAGGAAATGCTTCAGTATTAAGCGTTGTCGAGAAGATTGAGCATATACAGCATACCGTGGATGACTTGGGCAGCGTCATACAGACACTCGGCGCGTTGTCCGAGAATATTGGCGGCATCGTAGAAGCGATTACCGGGATCGCCAAGCAGACAAGCCTGCTCGCATTAAATGCTTCGATTGAGGCGGCGAGGGCTGGCGAAGAAGGGCGGGGATTTGCGGTAGTCGCTTCCGAGGTCCGTAAGCTGGCCGAGGAGTCGGAGCATTCGGCGCATCAGATCGAAGATTTAATCGGAAATATCCAAAGCGAGGTTCATCTCGCTCAACAATCGATGGAGAATGCCAAGCTTGGAGTCAATGAAGGCATCATTGCAGTAGATACTTCCGGACGTTCCTTCTCAAGGATACGTAAAGCGGTTCGTATCGCTGCATCCAAGATGGAGGAGGTATCCGGTGCCGCGCAAGAACTACAGAACGGAGCCGAGAAGGTGACCGAGTCGATTAACGGCATCTCATCGATCTCCGAGGGGAATTTGGATAATGTGCGCACTATCTCTGCTGCGGCTGAGGAACAGCTTGCTTCAATCCAAGAGGTGGCCGCGTCCTCGAATGATCTGTCGCGAATGGCTGTCCAATTGGAGGAGCTGGTCAAGAGGTTCAAGGTTCAGAGATTGTAGAATATGAAAATGATATAAGATGCTTTTATTTTCATCGCCGCCGGATTGGTTTCTGGCGGTTTTTTTGCATTTATTTTCAAGAGGTAAATACATATTAATCCCCGTTTGGAACATCATATATCTATACAGTTTCCTGAGTAGGAGGGAGTTTCCGGATGAAGGAGGAGAAGCTTAGCCGCAAGCTTGCAAAAAATGAGGAGGCTCTAAAAAAAATATTTCAGGACAGCTCTGATCTGGTGTACCGGAGTGTTCAGTTTACCAAATCACGGCGAGGGCTTGTTGTATACATTGAAGGGATTATCGATACAAAAGGGGTCGAGCAGCATATTATATCGCCCCTGATCGAAGGCTTAGTTAAGGAAGAGGGGCCAATAGAACGGCTTAGCGAGCTGCCATTCACTCGCATATCTCTAACGCAGATGGCGGCTGCATCGGATTGGCCGGGGGTAATTGAAGCAATTCTGACTGCGCATGTCGTTATTTTCATGGACGATTCAAATGAGGCGCTGACCTTCGATGTGAAGGGCGGATCCAGGCGCAGTGTACAGGAGCCGTCTACGGAGACGGTAATTCGCGGGCCGCGCGAAGGGTTCACGGAATCGCTGCGGATTAATACAGCGCTGTTGCGCTTCAAGATTAAGACGGAGAAGATGAGGCTGAAGCCGCTTGTAGTCGGAAAAATAACAAAGACGGATGTAGCCGTTGCTTACATCGATGGGCTGGCCAAGCAAGATCTGGTGGATAGTGTGGTGGATCGGCTGAATCAGATCGATATGGATGGAATCCTCGAATCGGGTTACATCGAGGAGTGGATTGAGGATAATCCGTACTCGCCCTTCCCGCAAATGCAATATTCTGAGCGCCCGGACACGATTGCTGCGCAGCTGCTGGAAGGGAAGGTAGCCATCTTTGTGGACGGCACTCCGTTCGTACTGGTAGCCCCGGCGACATTATGGCAATTGCTTCAGTCCAGCGAAGACTATTATGAACGCTATTACGTTACCAATTTTATCCGCTGGATTCGTCTTTTCTTTCTGCTCGTGGCGTTATTGCTGCCAGGGCTTTATATCGCGGTGACAACATACCATCAGGATATGCTGCCCTCCTCTCTCATTTTGAGCATTGCTACGGCTCGCGAAGCCATTCCCTTCCCGGCCATTGTCGAGGCCTTAATTATGGAAATTTCGTTCGAGGCACTGCAGGAAGCGGGGATCCGGCTGCCGAAGACGATCGGGCAAGCGGTAAGTATCCTTGGCGCTCTCGTTATTGGCCAAGCTGCCGTACAGGCCGGTATCGTCTCGGCCCCGATTGTGATCGTGGTATCCATGACTGGGATCGCCTCATTTACACTGCCGCGCTTCAATCTTGCCATAACGGTAAGGATGCTTCGCTTCCTGATTATGATTCTATCAGCTTTATTTGGTTTGTTCGGGATTGTCGTCGGTGCGGTCTGGATTCTCGTTCACTTGACCCAATTGAAGTCCTTTGGAGTTCCTTATTTGCTGGGAGTGTCTCCGTATCGCCCGCGTGACTTCAAAGACATCTTTGTTCGTGTTCCGATGTGGAGGATGGCGGAGCGCCCGTATTCATCCTCACCGGACAATATAAGAAGAGCCGGGGTTCGCAAGATGAGGGGGGGCGGGGAAGAAAATGAAGGCTGGTAAGTCCAAGCTTGCATTCCTCTGCTGCTGTTTCATTACAATGGGAATGTTGTGCGGATGCTGGGACCGGGTCGAGATCAACGATGTCGCGTTCGTAACCGGTTCCTCCTATGATAAAGTCGATGACAATTATATATCAACTGTGCAAGTTGCCCTTCCTAGCCAGCTTGGAGGTACAGGCAGTGAAGGAGGCGGCGGGGGAACGTCCGGCAATCAGAATTATCTTCTGATCTCGAAGCAGGCACACACTATGTATCTGGCTAACAAAAAAATCCAGGAGAGCTTATCGCGAATTTTGAATTTTTCACATCGCAGGCTTATGTTGTTTGGCGAAGGGTTTGCTCGTGCTGGGATTGGGAGCAGCATAGACATTCTTGGGCGGTTCCCACAGAACAGATTGAGTTCGTATATTGTGCTTACTCGGGGGAATGCCTATGATGTTCTGACCGCGGAGGCCCCTATAGAGCAGTTTCCAGCGGAGATGGCGCGGGAGATCGCCAAAAGTTCAATCAGGCATCCGATGAACGTCAAGCGAATGGTCAACAAATTGTTGACCAAGGGTGTGGATCTTTATTTGCCAGTAATGAACATTAAGGATAGCAGTAAGGAAGTGCCTGACAAATCCAAGAGTCTGATTGCTATTGATGGACTTGGCGTGTTCAAGGAAGATCAACTCGTCGGCTTTCTGGATGAAGGAGACGGGCTGTTGGCTCTATTGGGGATGGGGGAGTCCGTAAATCCCAAGATTATTCTTCCTCGTGGAGGTAAGAACGAGCTGATTATAATTAATTTGACAGAGTCCAAGACTCAGTTAACTCCCAATGTGCAAGGTTCACAATTTGCGATCACTATAAATTTTCAAGCTAAGGGTTCAATTCTGGAGAATACTTCATATGAGGACATCGAGGACGAGAATCTCAATGGACTCGAGGAGCAATGCAGCAATTACATCAATAAAAATTTGAGTCGTATCGTAGAAAAACTTCAGCGCGAGTATCAATCCGATATTTTTGGATTCGGACAAGTGATCGAAAGTCGTTATCCCCTGGAATGGAATAAGGTCGAAGATAGATGGCATGAAGTATTTCCGACGGTAAAGGTCTCGGTACATTCAACGATCCATTTGGAAAGCACTAACCAGTTAATGAATTCGCTCTCTACCAAAGGGGGGCGTCAGAGCAATGATTGAATCGCTAAGTCTCATGCTTCTGCTTATTGTATATAGTTTGCGAAGAGATTGGCAGTTAATGCGGCAAGCGTCCAAAGTCAATCGCTGGATGACCTATTTGCTTATGGGCGTCTCGCTGGTAATCCTAGGGTATATCAATACGGGCGGTCCTATCTTCTACCCAACAATATGGCTTCAAAAGGTTCTTCAGCCACTGATTCCATTTCGATGAACGATCCACAAACAGGGGGGACCATAGTTGAAGACAATAACAACCAGACAGGTAGCCTTGCTAGCGGTGCTCTATTTATTCTCGGTCAATTACCTCGATATTTCTGCAAAGTTATCGGAGATTGCCCATCAGCACGGTTACGTCTCATATCTGCTGAGTGTACTCGTCACGCTGTTGATGTTATGGATCGTCTCGAGGCTAATCAGACGGTTCTCCGGTAGAAATGTGGTGGCCGTAATGATCGACAGGTATCCTCTTATGGGGAGAAGCATCGCGATTTTATATATGTTTTTTCTACTCTTGGTGTCTGCCGGAGAAATACGTTCCTGTGTGGATTTTACCAACACTTCTTTATTGAATAGAACCCCTATCATTGTGATTGGACTGCTCGTCGCGATTACCGTGGTCTATATCGCTCAGGGCGGGATTAGAACCTTGGTTGGTATTGCCGAGATTTATGTTCCCATCTGGTTCATGCTGCTTCTGATGGTTGTGATCACGACGTGGCGAGACGCGGAAATTAGCAATCTTCAGCCGTTCCTCCATTTTCAATGGCCAAACATATTCCATGGCTCCTGGGTTATTTTCTCCAGTGTCGGGGAGCTGATCGTGTTCCCGCTCATTTTATCCGGGAAGTGCTATAAGAGCAAAGGCGGCTATGTCGGCCTGCTGATCAGCGGCTTGTACTTGATTGTGTTCCTGATCATGGTCCAATTGGTTGTGGGTATCCCACTGTCTACTAAACTGCTGTATCCGACTTATGAACTTGTCCGTCAAGTCCAGGTCACCGATTTCATGGATCGGTTTGACTTGCTGTTGGTGGCGTTATGGCTGCCAACCGTATTCGGCAAGCTGGGATTTAATCTTTATCTGATGTCCAATCTAATGCAAATTATGGTTCCGAAAGTATCGGGGAGATTAATGGTAGCCCCGCTGGGAGCGCTCAGCTATGTGTGTGGGATGTGGTTCTTCAAAAATCCGGTTCAGCAAATTAATTTTAATGAACAGTTAATGCTGTTTGCCATCGTATTCGAGATTGCCATCCCGTTGCTGCTGTTTTTTGTCCTGTGGCCGCGCAGGAAAAGAAAACTCCGTTCCGGATAATATTTGCCCTATTGAACACCTAAGGATTTACTTCGCCATTTCAGTCGTATAATCTGATGCTATACGTTAATTACTAGCTCGCATGGCTCGATTATTAGAAATGGGGGGAAGAGTAGGATGGCAAAAAGACTGGAGGGTGTAAGAGTTGCGCTTACCGGGCCACGACGGGCTCAGGAATTAGGCAAGCTGGTGGAGAACCTGGGGGGCATCCCGCGATATCGACCAGCTCAAGGGACGGTATTGCTTGACGACATTGACCTGCGCAATGGCATTGTCTCGTGGATCAAGAATCCACCGCAATGGTCGGTCTTCACGACTGGCATGGGGCTCGATGCTTTGTTCGATATGGCCGAAGATATGGGGGTTGCCGAGGCGTGGTGGGAGATCCTGAGGAACACTTCGATAGCTGCCAGGGGTTATAAGACGATAAATGCGCTAAAGAGAAGAAATCTGGTTCCCATTGTACGTGATGACGACGGGAGCATCGAAGGGCTGATTCGCGGATTAGCGAAGCATGATCTGAGCGACAGCTCTGTCATCGTCCAGCTGCACGGGGATCCTGCCCCACGGCTGATGTCGTGGTTAGAGGAGAATGGGGCGAACAGTTCGCAGATATTGCCTTACCGCCATATTGCTCCTCCTGAAGGAGCGTTAGAGCAATTGATGTTGGATATCGTCAGTGAGCAAGTTGACGCTGTAGCATTTACTAGCGGTCCGCAGGTTCGCTTCCTTCTGGAGCATGCCGATCGGCAGGGGCAGCTACAAGAGCTCATGGATGCGCTGCATGGTTCTGTCGTAGCGCTATCCGTGGGGAAAGTGACTGCCCAGGGGCTGATTGAGGCAGGCATCAAGCGAGTTATCTACCCTGAGGAAGAGCGAATGGGCAGCATGATCATTGAGTTGGTCAAGTTCTATGAGACGGAGGGCTCTCTTATCCGTCGTGCTGCATTGGACACAGCAAACGCAGAAGAATAGGGATATAATGGATGATAGAGGGGTTATATAGACTAAATTTATTTTGGAAAGGGTGTAACCGATGAGTGATCTGTTGAAGAAGGCTATTTCCTTAGGCTGGGGACTTACGATCGTCAGCAAAGAGAAAGTTGAAGGTATTGTGGACGAGTTGGTAAGGCGTGGGGAGCTTGCTCCCTCGGAATCGAAGCAACTGGTGGAGCGATTGATCGACAAAGGGGCTGAGGAGCAGGATCGCTTCAAGGAACTGATCAATGAGCAGGTTAGATCCGTGTTGCAGAGCATGGGACTGGCCACGGTAAAAGAAGTGGAGGAGCTTAAAGGCCGGGTGGCAGAATTGGAGAATAAGCTGGCAGAGAACGGACAGTCATAGGCAATGCGAGTTACTGTACGGCATGCCGGGCGTTACCGGGAAATAGCCATGGCGCTGGGGCGCCATGGCTTTGGTTATATTGCGGAGGAGATTGGACTCACCCGGCTGTTCTCCGTTCCGCTGCGCTGGATTTTGAAAAGTGAGCCGGAGAGCCATACCCTGGCGGAGAGAATTCGGCTCGTGCTGGAGGAGCTTGGGCCAACTTTTGTGAAGCTGGGACAGCTCGCCAGTACGAGGTCTGACTTGCTTCCGGAATCCATTATCGGCGAGTTGGTCAAGCTCCAGGATCAAGTTACCCCGTTCTCGGCCAAGGAAGCGAGGGCGATTCTGGAGAAAGAGTTCCATATGCCTGTAGAGGAGCTGCTGGTCGAGTTCGATGAAATACCGCTGGCCGCTGCTTCTATTGGCCAGGTTCATCAGGGACGATTGGCAACCGGAGAGCGAGTGGCGATAAAAATTCAGCGCCCGGGGATTTTCCCCATCATTGATCGTGATCTGGATATTTTGAGAAACCTGACGGCGATCGCGAAGAAACGCTGGGGCTGGGTTGGACATTATCAAATACCACAAATGGTAGAGGAGTTCTCCAGATCCATTAAGGCGGAGCTTGATTATACGGGCGAGGGCCGAAATATGGAGAGGATCAGCAAACAGTTTACAGGCAACAAAAAGATTTTCATTCCGAAAGTGTACTGGGAGTGCACGACCTCTAAAGTATTAACGATGGATTATGTAGAGGGCATCCATTTGAATAAAGCTCCGGAGATTAAGGCGAGTGGGATCGATGTGAAGGAACTTGCGGCTACCTTGGTTGATGCCATGCTCCATCAAATCTTCATCAGCGGGTATTTCCATGCCGACCCGCATCCCGGGAATGTGCTGGTTCTTCGGGATGGTCGGCTTGTGTTTATTGATTTCGGGATGGTGGGCCGGATTAGCTCCGAGATGAAGGAACAGCTGTCATCGTTAATTATTGCCCTCATGCGCCGTAATACCGAGGGCATGACAAGGGCCATCCTGCGAATGGGTCTGCTGGACGAGGTGGAGGATATGAATGGATTGCGCCTCGATCTGGAGCGACTCAGAGAGACCTATTATGATATTCCATTCTCCCAGATCAGCATTGGCACTGCGATCAATGATCTGTTCGCTGCAGCGCAGCGGCATGGCGTGGTGCTCCCAGCAGATTTGCTGCTGCTTGGCAAGTCCTTATTGACGGTAGAGGGGGTCTTGCAGAGTCTGGACCCGGATGTCAGTATCCTTGATCTTGCCGAGCCGTTCGGCAAGAAGCTGCTGCGCGAGAAGCTGGACGCGCGCAGGCTCGGCAAGAAGCTGCTTGGCGAAGCCGTTGAATTCGGTGAATCGTTGGCTGATTTGCCGCGCCAAATGCAGCGCTTATCCTCAATTATTGGTAAGGGCAAGATTAAGACGGAGATGGATATCCCGGGGATGGAAGAGCTGATGCGCAAGTTCAACCAGATTGGGAACCGTCTCTCATTCAGTATTGTACTGCTGTCATTCAGCATCATTATGGTTGGCGTTATTATCGGATCTTCCATGACCAATAGCCCGATTTTGCTCTGGAACATACCGGTGATCGATATCGGCTTCGTCATTGCTACTTTGATGGTGGTATGGCTGTTATATTCTATTTTTAGATCAGGAAGATTTTAGAATAATCCCGAATGTCCATGAGGCAGGAAATTTATGATCAACTCTGGTACAATAGTAAAGCCACGATTTAGAATCGATCGAATTCCGGTTCGTTGATACTAATCGCAAGGGCTTCTTAAATAGGTATCAGGAGGACATAATGGATGAATACAAAAGCGAAAACGCTGGCTACAGTGTCTGCATTATTGCTTGCGGCAGCACTGGTGACGGCTTGTGGTGACACGAATAAGACAACTTCCGGCAGCAATCAGCCAGCTGTAAATAATGCGGGTGCAAATAATCAGGGAACTGCGGCTCCCGGGAATAGCGAAGCTGACAACAGCAAGAACAATGGAGATTCGGGCAATACGTCTACAGACAATACCGGGGCGGGGAATACTGGCTCCAAAAATGGGGGAGCTGGACCCGATATGGCGGCAGCTTCTGATGTAAATAGCGTGGCAGTGTTGGTTAATAAAGAGTTTGCACTGCCGGATGATTATAATCCGTCAGATCTCGTATATCCGGATGTCCGCTTTACTTTCAAAGAGAAAATAGAGAAACGAATGATGCGCAGTGAAGCCGCTAAGGCGTTGGAAAGTCTGTTCGACGGGGCGGAGAAGGATGGAATTTACCTGGCAGGGGTATCAGCCTATCGTTCCCATAAGACGCAAACCTCATTGTTCAATCGCTATGTTGCGCGGGATGGAGAAGAGAAAGCCAAGACATACAGCGCTGTGCCTGGCCATAGCGAGCATGAGACCGGACTGGCCATCGATGTGTCTGGCAGCGATGGGAAGTGCGCGGCAGAAGATTGCTTTGGAGGCACGAAAGAAGCGGAATGGCTAGCTGAGCATGCTCCGGAATATGGCTTCATTATTCGTTATCCTGAAGGGAAAGACAGTATTACCGGCTACAAATATGAACCTTGGCATATCCGCTTTGTCGGTGTTGATATCGCATCCGAGATTGCTGATCGGGGAATTACCCTGGAAGAATATTATGGATCGATTCCGGTAACAGCGAATCCTTGAGGGGTTGCTAATATTGAAGACTGATATCGAAGAAGCGCGTAATATGCAGGGGTTATAACAAAGGTGAAAGTGGGACCAAATGAGGAAGGGCGCCAAGAGGGTGCCCTTTTTCTTTGTTTTCCGGTCCGGGCAGGCTTTAATTGGATATAAAAACGATTAGAAGCCTCAGGTTATCAGGGTGGAACGGTTGTTCTCCTGTGCAAGTACACAAGTCTAACAAACTTAAAATTGTATTGACAAATGATAATGATTATCAGTATCTTTAAGATATTATGGAGTCGTTTTATGGTTGTACAGAGAAAGGGAGTGCGTCAACGTGTCTTTGAAGACCTCTCATTTGGATATCGCCTATGAGGATCGCTTGATCGTTCAGGATTTAAATATTTCAATCCCCGCAGGGGAAATTACAGCATTGGTCGGAGCTAATGGCTCAGGGAAATCGACGATATTAAAGACGATGGCCCGTATTTTGCATCCTAAGTCCGGGACGGTTCTGCTCGACGGGAAATCGATTCACAAGCAATCAACCCGGGAAGTTGCCAAGCAGTTGGCGATTCTTCCGCAGAATCCTACCGCACCGGAGGGACTTACAGTCCGGGAACTGGTCTCTTATGGGCGCTTCCCGCATCAGAAAGGATTCGGTGGCCTGAAAGCGGAGGACCGTCGCGTCATCGACTGGGCGCTGGAAGCAACGAAGATGAGCGAATTCAGCGAACGCGGTTTAGAGCAGTTATCTGGCGGACAACGGCAGCGCGCCTGGATTGCCATGGCGTTGGCACAGGAGACGGATATTCTGTTCCTGGATGAGCCAACAACCTTTCTTGATATGGCCCATCAGCTGGAAGTGATGCAGCTGCTGGAGCAATTGAACCACGATTTGGGACGGACGATCATTATGGTCGTGCATGATTTGAATCATGCTGCCCGTTATTCGCAATATATGATTGCTATCAAACAAGGGCAAGCCATCTCCTCGGGCACGCCTGAAGAAGTCGTGACGACGGGAGTGCTGCGTGAAGTATTCGGCATAGAAGCAGATATCGTGACTGATCCGCGCAGCGGTGTGCCATTATGCCTTCCATATGAGCTGTACCGCGCTGCTGAGGGCAAGGTGCTTCGTGGGAGAAAAGTGGATATCGCCAGTCAGTTGGCCAAATAGGAATGCGAAGCATCCAATATGAGTGGCTCTCACAATATTTGTCGATAGTAAGGGAGCCCCGGCCAGATGCGATTTATAGCGTAGATGCGCAGCTATTGACCGATCAGGAGCAGATCAAGCTGCTGCTGCAGGAATATCAGCGTCAGATTCATGGCAGCAAGATTGATGTTGCCGGAACTTACTTTGCTTCGAGCTGGCGGACAGTTTGTGCAGCGATGATCTATATGACGTCAATGACGGACACGAGATTGGATCTGTCTCCCGCAAACCTGAACATTCAGATCGATTGTGGGAACGGGTATCCACAGCTTTTATTTGTGCTTAAATCAGCGGCAGAGCGGGTTTGGCCGACAGGCGAGCGTACCGGGTGGCAACGGAATGCAATGGAGCACTTCTACCGCACGTTGCAGCCAATAATGTCAGCAATCTCTGCGGTTACAGGCCTTCCTCTTTCCCAACTCTGGGGGCAGATTCCGCTAGGGGCCGAATATTATGTGAATCTATTGAGCGGTTTGTTTGCTGAAGGGCAGCACCGGGAGCAATTGCTAGAAGCCTATGGAACTCTTACGAAGCAGATTGATAGCAGCTGCTTCGGCCTGAAGCGCAATCCTTTTGATGTGAAGGAAATCTGGCTGGACGATCCCTATCAGCCCGGGGAGCAGACGCGTATGAAGCCAACTTGTTGTCTGGCTTATTTGACCGGGGATGGATATTGTTATACCTGTCCTAAGCTGAGCAAGCAGGATCGACAGGAGAGATATCAGGAGATTCGATCGGCATACAGCCAGTAAAAATAAGGAACAGGATCTCATTTTCCACTGACAAGCGGAGGATGAGGTCTTTTTTGTAAGGCAAAAAAGTCCTGTCAGATAGTTTGTGACAAAAATCACATAACCAAAAGGTGACCCACGATACAATGAAAGTCGAAATGAAAAACACGCTGTAAGCTGGTCTTGGCCTGACTTGGTTGGCTTCATGATATGAAGCTGAATTTCTATAATAAGTGTGTTCAAAAAGTTCGGTTTTCAGCACCGGGAAGTTTGGATGAGGCTAGGAACGAAAGGAGCGTAGCGTAGGCAAAATCTACGTGAGCACTTGAGAGGTTAGCGGAGGGATCTTGACTTCATAGGCATCAAACTTAGGCCTGGCTAATTCAATATTCGACATCGAATAAGCTCTCAGCGTTACTCCGTAATCCCAAACGGACTTTTTAAACAACCTCTATAAAAATAGATTAAGGGAGAGAGATTCCATGGCTTATTACAAACCGGATCAGATTGCTGAAGCAACGGTGGAAACCGGGGTGAAGAAGGCGCATAACCGACTCTTGACCGTGTTTATTCTCGGGTTCCTGGGCGGGGCGTTCATTGCTCTTGGATTTCTGCTTGATATCCGCGTGATTGCGGGCGCACCCAAGGAGTGGGGAAGCATTGCAACGTTCATCGGTGCTGCTGTGTTCCCGGTTGGCCTTATCTTAGTGCTGCTGGCAGGGGGCGAACTGTTGACCGGAAATATGATGGCTGTATCTCTGGCGCGGTTCAAGAAGAGAATTACGACGGGCGAAATGTTCAAAAATTTAATCCTGATTACAATCTCCAATTTTGTTGGGGCCTTGTTTGTTGCTTATTTCTTCGGACATGTGGTCGGTCTGACCTCAAGCGGAGTTTACCTTGAGAAGCTGGTTGATATGGCGGGACATAAGCTGGACGATAACTTTCTGCAGGCGTTCGTGTCCGGCATTGGCTGTAACTGGCTGGTAGCTCTTGCCGTGTGGCTGGCTTACGGCGCAGACAACTTCAGCGGTAAAATACTCGGGATCTGGTTCCCGACCATGGCCTTTGTAGCGATTGGATTTCAGCACGTTGTGGCTAATATGTTTCTGATTCCGGCAGCTATATTCGAAGGTTACTTCTCTTGGGGAGAATACTTCATAAATTTCATTCCGGTCTGGCTCGGCAACTTGACAGGGGGCGCCGTGTTCGTTGCCGGAGCGTATTGGGCTGCCTACCTGAAAGATGCCAAGGAGGTAACGGCTGTCGATTCGGTGACTGCCAAGGCCGATGCGAAGGCTTAACGTTTAAAAGCTCAATAATATATAATTCATAGCAAATGACTCGTGTAGGCAGGTTCCTGATCAGGAAGGACCTCATCCGCGGGTCATTTGTGTTATATAGATTCTGTTTTAGATGAACTATATCAGCGAATTTAGGGCGAAATGCTATCTATAGACATTCGGGCCTGTTATCAAATACAATAACCTAATTAGGAGGGATGAGAGAGATGGTTCGAGAGGAGAATGGAGTATTTCCTGCAGTATGTCCGTTGGATTGCCCCGACACCTGCGGTTTGCTGCTGCACAAAGAGAATGGACGAATCGTCAAGGTGGCCGGCAACCCGGACCATCCAATCACCCAAGGTGCGATTTGTAATAAAGTAAGAAATATGACAGAACGGATCTATCATCCGGAGCGTGTGCTGTATCCCCTGCGCCGTGTAGGGGCCAAAGGGGAAGGCAAGTTTGAACGGATTACCTGGAATGAGGCTATCGCCGAAATCGCAGAGCGGTATCAAGGATTGATCAAGGAGCATGGTTCAGAGTCGATCCTGCCGTACAGCTTCTATGGAAATATGGGGATGCTCAGTGTGGATGGAATGGATCGCCGCTTTTTCCATCGGCTTGGTTCCTCTCAGCTTCAACAGGGAATATGCAATTCCGCCGGCAATACCGGCTGGAAATATACGATGGGCTTCGGCGGCGGGACTAGCCCCGAAGAGACGGTACAGGCGAAGCTGATAATCGTGTGGGGTGGTAATCTCGTCAGTACGAATATGCATCAGATTGCGCTGATCGAGAAGGCGCGGAAGCAGGGAGCCAAGCTGGTTGTGATCGATGTCCATCGCAATCGGACCGGGCAGCGTGCTGATTGGTTCATTCCGGTCTATCCGGGAACAGATAGCGCACTGGCCCTGGGTTTGATGCATGTGCTGTTCGAACAGCAGCTGGTGAATGAAGAGTTTCTACAGCAGTATACGATCGGTCATGAACAGCTACGGGAGCATGTTCGTCAGTATACGCCGGAGCGTGTATCGGTCATTACAGGCGTTCCTGCGGAGGATATTGTCCAGCTTGCCTTGATGTATGGACAGACTTCCCCAGCCTATATTCATATTGGAAATGGGCTTCAGCATCATGATAACGGGGGGATGACCGTACGGACGATTACCTGCCTGCCAGCCCTGACAGGACAATGGCTTGTGCCTGGTGGCGGAGCGTTTAAATCGAACGGAGCCTATGGCAAAGTGAACGGCAATGCCTTGGAGCGTCCCGAGCTGCGCCCTAACCCCGATGCGCGCACCGTAAGCATGAATCAAATCGGAGAAGCGCTGCTGACCTTGACGCCAAAAATCCGGGCTTTGTTCGTCTATTGTTCCAATCCGGCAGTCGTAGCGCCGGATACGGTGAAGGTGGAGCAAGGACTATCCCGCGAGGATTTGTTCACGGTGGTGCATGACCTGTTCTTGACGGATACAGCGAGGTATGCCGATATCGTGCTGCCGGCAACTTCATCATTTGAAAATACGGATTTATACAATTCCTATTGGCATCACTATGTTCAGCTTCAGGAGCCGGTCATCCCAGCCCAGGGAGAGAGCAAGAGCAATGTAGAAACGTTCAAGCTGCTGGCGGAGGCGATGGGATTTGAGGAGGATGCCTTCAAGGATCGAGAGCAGGATATGATTCGTCAGGCTCTTGATTTTACGGAGAACCCTTATCTTGAAGGAATCACGCTGGAGAGTCTTCAGCAGCAGCGGTTTATGAAGCTGAATATGGAGCCGAAGCAAGAATATCTGCAGCGGCTGACGACGCCATCGGGCAAGATCGAGCTGTACTCCGCAAGGATGGAGGAAGCGGGGCTTCCGCCGCTGCCTACCTATACTCCTCTACAGGAAGGGTATGATGGAGAGCGGAGGCCGGGAGAGGAGGAGGTGTATCCGCTGATGTTTATTTCTCCCCCTAACCATAATTTCCTGAACTCGTCCTTCGGCAATACCGACAAGCATATCGAGCTGGAGAAGCAGCCGCTGCTGCAAATCCATCCGCAGGATGCGGAGCAGCGAGGCATCGCAGACAGGGATGAGGTCGTCGTATGGAATGATCGCGGACGCTATGAGGTAAAGGCTTCGGTTACGGATAAAATGCTGCCGGGAACCGTAGTTAGCCAGGGCTTGTGGTGGGAACAGGATGGCAAGTCGCGCAGGGCAAATGCCCTGACCTCCGATCGATTGGCTGATATGGGCGGTGGAGCGGTGTTCTTCTCCACGGTCGTGGAGGTAAAGCGACAGCCCTAGCGCTGTGGAGTGAATTACAAATAGAAGAATGGTCGAGAACTGCCCTCACACAGGACTGTTCCAGAAGGAGGAATACAGCATGAGAGGCCTAGCTTCATATCCGCGTGAGGTCAAGATATTTCTGGTAGCCAGCTTGATCAGTTCTGCGGGCGGCGCATTGATGTGGCCGCTGATTACGATGTTTGTATTCAAGGTGCTGGGAAGAACGGTAACCGACGCCGGCCTGGCCGTGCTGGTTATGTCATTAGGCGGTATATTTGGGCAGCTGCTCGGCGGCTCCCTGTATCATCGCCTTGGAGTAAAACGCCTGATCGTAGGCGGAGTTGGACTAAACGCACTGTTTCTGTTGTTGCTGCCTTACGGGAGCGGACACTGGCATTTATTTTTATTATTAATGTGTCTGATCGGTTTTTTTAACTCGATGGCATTGCCGGCGATACAGGCTTTTATCGGCTTCCGATTCACTGAGAGGCGCGCGGAATTATTCAACATAATTTATGTGGCTAACAATATCGGTGTAGCTCTGGGGACGGCCATCAGCGGATTTCTGGCGCAAATTTCGTATAATCTAAGCTTTATATTGAATGGTTTGATCTCGGCCTTATTTGCTGGATTCTTCTGGATTTATTTGAACAAAGTTCAAAAAACACAGGGCAAGTTTCACGTGGAAAAGAAGAAAGAGCATGCACATAAGAAGAATAACTGGAATTTGATGTTAAATTATAAAATTTATTTGTTCATGGGGCTTGGCTCTTTCTTCATCTGGCTGGCTAACTGTGTATGGAATAACGGAGTATCGCCCTATACGATCTCGCGCGGAATGCCGGAATGGAATTATAGTATTCTCTGGACGCTGAACGGGATACTGATCTTCGTGGCGCAGCCGCTCATTTCGTGGGTCAAACGTGTCTTTGCCGCGACGGAGCTGAGACAGATGACGGCAAGTGCCATATTTTATATGCTGGGTTATGTTATGATCCTTGGCTTCCATACTTATCCGAGTATGGTGCTGGCGATGGTATTGATTACGCTTGGCGAAATGCTGATCTCCCCGGCGATCCCTTCCTTCATCTCGGATCATACCGGCAAGTCAGCCCCGTTCTATCTTGGGTTAGTTGGGGGCATGGGGGTAGCGGGAAGGGTAGTAGGCCCTTATGCGATGGGGGTTCTGTTCGATTGGAACGGTCTCGTTCCGGTAGCTGCTCTGGCAGTGTTGATCTCTATCCTGTCGATTGCCTCCTTCCTGATACATGGCCTGTTTAATCGCGATAAAGTGAGAAGTCTGGCTTAGCCGTAACAGGTTCCTGTCTGAGAATGTCCGATGTATAATGGTTAATATAAATTTAAGAGCTTGTTCAAAAGGTCTGCTTGTGCGCTGAAAACCATTTTTTGAACAGGGACTTTAGGCCTTTGGAAAGGGAACAGGGATATGTCGAATTCAATTCAAATCAGATTGTCGGAAATGCGCGATGCAGGTGCGTTAATGGAAATCGATTCACTGGTGTGGGATACCCGGTCGACGCCGGCTCCGATCCAGTGGAACTCGCGTGAACAATACCTGCAGAAATGTCCTCCGGGCAGCCAGTTAGTAGCGGAGGTTGGCGATGCGATTGGCGGATATGTTGGCTTCGATTATCCAACCCCGCTGTCCAGCAACCGTCATGTGCTGGATATTAATATTGCGGTGCATCCGGATTTCCAGCGACAGGGAGTCGGACAACGTCTTATAGAAGCGTTGAAAGCTTGGGCTGCCGAACAAGGGGTACGTAAATTATCTCTGCGTGTACTGACGACCAATCCTGGAGCAGTACAATTTTACCGGAACTGTGGATTTGTAGAACAGGGGAGACTCGTTCAGGAGTTCTATCTGGATGAGAAGTATGTCGACGATATTCTGATGTACTGTATGTTATGATTGCAGCAGCCTGCTTTGGCTTCTTCTTGCCATAAAACTTGGATATAGGTATATTTAGAAGAAGAAAAATCGGAAACTATAAAAGGTTGTTCAAGAAGTTCGCTTCTGATAAGAATACCTGATCGCAGTCAATTAAGGATGAACAGGCATTATAACCATATGCGATCAATCAACGGATAGAGACTTAAATCAAATGAAAGGTGATAACCGTGGAGAATAACACCAATAACACCACCCCTCCCAACTTTATTAAAAGTATTATTTCGGAGGATTTGAAGACAGGCAAACATTCATCGATCGTTACACGTTTTCCTCCAGAGCCAAATGGCTACTTACATATTGGACATGCCAAGGCGATCTGGATTAATTTCACCCTTGCTGACGAATTCGGGGGACGGACGCATCTGCGCTTTGATGATACGAATCCGATCAAGGAAGATACGGAATATGTGAACTCTATTAAAGAGGATGTCAAGTGGCTCGGCTTCAACTGGGAAGAGCTGCACTTTGCTTCCGACTATTTCGACGAAATGTATAACCGCGCTGTTCTGTTAGTTAAGAAGGGCAAGGCGTATGTGGATGATCTGAGTGCTGATCAAATCCGCGAAATGCGTGGCACGCTGACAGAGCCCGGACAAAATAGCCCATTCCGCGACCGCTCGGTGGAGGAGAACCTGGATCTGTTCACGCGGATGCGTAACGGAGAATTCAAGGACGGTGAGAAGGTGCTGCGGGCGAAGATCGATATGGCCTCGCCAAACATTAATCTTCGCGACCCGGTCATTTACCGTATCGTGCATGCTTCCCATCATAATACGGGGGATAAATGGTGCATCTATCCGATGTATGCATTCGCCCATCCGCTGGAGGATGCGATCGAAGGTGTAACGCATTCCCTCTGCTCGCTGGAATTCGAAGATCAACGTCCATTTTATGATTGGGTGATCGAAGAGACAGAGATGCCTTGCACTCCGCACCAATATGAATTCGGACGCCTTAATCTGGAACAAACGGTTACGAGTAAGCGGAAGCTGAAGCTGCTGGTGGATCAAGGCGTTGTTGATGGCTGGGATGATCCGCGCATGCCGACGATCTCCGGTCTGCGCCGCCGGGGGTATACGCCGGAGGCGATTAAAGCTTTTGTATTCGAAACAGGGATATCCAAGGCCTACGGCAAGATTGATCTGAAAATGCTGGAGCATTTTATTCGGGAGGATCTCAAGCTCAAGGCGCCGCGGACGATGGCTGTAATCGACCCGCTCAAGGTCGTGATTACGAACTATCCGGAGGGAGAATCCGAGCTGCTTGATGCCGAGAATAATAGCGAAAATGAGGAATTGGGCCATCGTCAAATTCCGTTCTCGCGGGAGATATATATCGAGCGTGATGACTTCATGGAGAATCCGCCAAGCAAATACTTCCGTCTGTTCCCGGGCAATGAGGTTCGCTTGAAGCATGCCTACTTCATTAAATGTAATGAAGTGATTAAGGATGCCGATGGCAATGTGATCGAAATTCATTGCACGTATGATCCGGAGACGAAGAGCGGTAGCGGATTTACCGGCCGCAAGGTGAAGGGGACGATTCACTGGGTTGACGCCAGCAGCGCTGTTCCGGCTGAATTCCGCCTGTATGAACCGTTGATCCTGGATGAGAACGAAGATACTGAAGAGGAATCCGTAGAAGAGAAGTCCTTCTTGGACAGGATCAACCCGAATTCTCTGACGATCAAGCACGGTTTTGTTGAACCGGGAATGAACGATGCCAAGCCGCAAGATAAGTTTCAATTTTTCCGGCATGGGTATTTCAATGTCGATTCGAAATACTCCAAACCGGGACATCCGGTGTTCAATCTGATCGTATCCTTGAAGAGTTCCTTTCAATTGCCAAATAAATAAGTATTGATTTTGAGGCAGTGAATCATTTATCATAATGGTAAGTGAATAGCTGTTCGTTACGGAGGAGCCTGGTCAAACCAGGCTCCTCTTTGTCTTTTTTTGGGCATGCTATCTAGAAAAATGGGGAGGGGTTTAATGTTCTATTTGACGATTCTAATTATTCTACTTGCTACCAAATTGGCCGGTGATCTGACCTCAAGGCTCGGGCAACCGGCGGTGGTAGGCAAGCTGCTGGTTGGTATCATTATTGGTCCGGCGATGCTTGGTTGGGTGGAGAACTCCCATATGATCGAAGAGTTAAGCGAGATCGGTGTGCTTCTGCTTATGTTTATGGCGGGATTGGAGACGAATATTGAGGATTTAAAGCGCTCCTTCAAGTCATCAACGGCTGTGGCTCTGGGGGGAATTGCTCTGCCGATGCTTGGAGGTTACCTGGCGGGAATCGCCATCGGCATGGATTCATCCAAGGCCATCTTCCTTGGTTTGCTTCTGTCGGCTACCTCGGTTAGTATTTCCGTGCAGAGTCTGAAGGATCTCGGCCTGCTCAAGAGTAAAGAGAGCACGACCTTGCTTGGTGCGGCGATTCTTGATGATATTCTCGTCGTTATTTTGCTGGCCTTCGTTATGAGTATGGTCGGGGGAGAAGAAGTGAATTTGGCGATGGTGATCGGCTACAAGTTCATATTCTTTGTAATCGCGGCTTTATTCATCTGGAAAATCGCGAAGTGGGTGATGAACTGGCTGGCTCCCTTGCGTGTGACCGAGGCGATAATTAGCGCGGGTCTAATCCTCTGCTTCTTCCTTGCCTATATTGCCGAGCAGTTCGGCGTAGCAGGCATTATCGGTGCCTTTGCTGCCGGGCTGGCTATTTCCCAGACGGACTTTAAGCATGAGGTGGAGCATAAATTGCAGCCGATTGCCTATACGATATTTGTGCCGATCTTCTTCGTCAGCGTAGGATTTTCCGTTAGCTTTAAAGGACTGGGCTCCCAGATTGGATTACTCATACTGTTCTTTATAATTGCCCTTTTGACAAAGCTGATCGGGTCCGGGCTTGGCGCCAGACTAACCGGTTATTCCAGACGTTCCGCTCTTGGAATCGGATCGGGGATGGTATCACGTGGAGAAGTAGCGCTGATTATAGCCACAATTGGACTGGAGAGCGGCCTTTTGGAGCAGAAGTACTTCACCGTTCTCGTGATCGTCGTCATTCTGACAACGATCGTGACTCCGCTGCTGCTGAAGGCTACGCTGGGCAAGCAGCAGCGGAACCAACCTGATATCGAGTCTTAGAAGGCTTATACAGTCTTGCGTTCGATCAATTTAAATTGGAGGTTCTCGGAGGCGGGCTCTACCGTCCATAATTTGTCTATAATGTTGATTATCAAAGCCAATGATGGCAATGTCCTCCGGTACCCGTAATCCATGCTGCGGGGCAGTGAGCAGTATGCCTGTGGCGACTTCATCCCCTGTAATCAGCATAGCCGTAGGCCTCTCATCCAGGCTGTGCAACCAGGGGAAAATCGCGGCGCTGTTCTTCATGTCCCGATAACCGTTCAGCATCCATTCTGCGCGTCCGCTGCCGCCCAATGCTTGCAGAGTGTGTCATTAGTAAGCACTTATCCGTTTGCGTCCGCTGGAATTGTTCAGGCGATTTAAGGCGAACCCGATCTTTCGGTGCCCCTTTTCCCATAAGAAGGTTATCGCGGTCTGGAAGCATAGATAATGATCATAATAGACGGAGGATAAGTGGCGATCCTTCACGTCCTCGCATAATAGAATGGGCCCATATGCTGAATAGGGCTCGATCAGATCGAGCGAGGCGGAGCGGGAAGTGATGATAACCCCATCGATCTGTTTGTTCTTCAGCATTTCCAGCACTTTCATTTCTTCATCAAGATTATATTGGGATTGGCACAGCATCAACGGGTAGTTATGCTTCAGAGCTTCGCTTGCGATGCCCTCCATTAACCGCATGAAATAAGGATGGTTAATGTGAGACAGAATCACAGCAACTGTCTGTGTGATCCCCTTGATTAGGTGAACAGCATTCATGTTGCGTGCATATTGCAAATGTTCGATCGCTTCTTCCACCGTTTTTCGCTTCGTATTACTCACATAAGGGTGTTTATTGAGCACACGCGAGACGGTAGATACAGATACACCGACGGCTTCGGCAATTTATTTGATATTCGGCATGACGGGCTGCCTCCGCGGCAAATCGATTTGAAAAAAGGCTTGCTCTGGTATGCATTTCATAGTGTAAACTGAAATTGCAATAAAGAAAACAAACCTCCGACCGGCGTTACCTTGTTCAAAGGGCGTGACGATCGGAGGGATGTTTTCTTTTTTTGATGGTAGTTATGATTGAGTTATTTAGGCAATGAGATCGCTGGCGGATAGCCGTTCTTATGAAAGTGGTACCATAATGCTCCATAGCCAATCACGGCAAAGAGAGTCATCATCGTCCCCATCTGATACATGATCACCGGTCCGAAATCCTGGAAGGTGAATCCGCCGAGGAGGCCCGCGATGATGCCGGTTACCCCGCTGAGCATGAAGCTGTATACAGCCTGTCCTGCAGCGCGTAATGAACTGGGCAGGAACAACCCGATTAACCGCGTACCGACGTAGAAGAACCCGCCGAAGGTGATTGCATGCAGCAGCTGAATAATAATTACTTGAATCGGAAGCGATGCATCGGCCATCAGATCCCAGCGGATAGCGAACAGAATGCTTACAATCGTCAAAGTGCCGATAAAATAAGTTATTTTATTTTTGAGATACCGATTGAGCAGAACAAAAGCTGCCATCTCAAGCAACGTGGATAGAAATACCGCTATTCCAACTGAAAGTCGATCGCCTCCGAGATCGCTAATATACAAAGGCATAAACAGTGCATTAATTGAGTTAGGTATAGCTATAAATAATCCGAGTACGATGAAGAGGACAAAATATTTGTTCTTCAGGACCTGTCCGAATTGTTTGGCACTGACCCAAGGCATATCTGCCGTATAACGGGATGACGGAAGAATTAGAGTCGAACTGATCGATAGGATAAGCATGATACTGAACAACAAGGAGAAGCCATTTTTCCCGGTTGCATCGATCGTAATTCCTGCCGCGAGCGCCGCAGTGGCCCAGCCGAAGGAGCCCCATAACCGGTAGGTCTCAAACTTCTGCTGGCTATCGGTCGCATATCCCAGAGTCAAGCTGTTGCTCTGGGAGAGCAAGGGACTCTGGAAGAAGAAGACCAGCAACACTACAATATATAGCATTTGAAAGGTATCTACTCTGAACAATAAATGGCCGATCGCCAGTAAGCCGATCAGCATGACAAGCAGGATGAGCCGGATGTTGTGGAACCGATCACTCATCAATCTCCAGAAGGGATGAGCGAGCAAAGAAACAAGTGGTCCGGCTGAGATCAGAATACCAATCTCGAGCTTGTTCATTCCAATATCCTGCAAATATAATTGAAAGAAGGCTGCAAAGATAACCGTTGTCCCATAGATGAAAAAATTCAGTAGTCCCAAAGAGAGCAAAGAGGACGAATGATGTGGATTGTCCCGCAAAAGCGCCATTCCTTTCTATTGATGGTTATTCGAAGAGGTGTCCTGATCGACCCGGTTTCAAAAGTCCTATAGCATCAATTTAACACACAGATGAAAAGGGATACAAACCAAGTTTTCTTTAATTTTACAATTATTTATAAATTGGAGGTGGATAATCTGTGGAGATTACATCAATTATTATAGCCGGCGGGCGTTCAAGCCGGATGGGGACCAATAAAGCTTTATTGCCGCTGAATGGCATAGCGGTGATTGAGAGGATGATCGGGGAGCTGGCCCCGGTATCACGGCGGGTATTGATCGCAGGCGGCCAGCATCATGATTATGATCATCTGGGACTAGAGGTTGTCAGGGATCAATATCCGGGCAGGGGTCCACTTGCCGGACTGTATGCCGGATTATCGGCTGCAACGACGGAGTGGAGCCTGGTCGTAGCCTGTGATATGCCTTTTGTTCATAGGGAGGTTTTTGCAGAGATAAAAGAGCGAGTAACACGAATAGAGAAAGGGAACACTTCAACCAAGAAAGACAAACATGTCCAAGCCGTCATAGTGGACGCTGGCGGAAGAATCCAGCCTTTGCTGGCCGCATATAGGCGGGAGGTTCTCCCGGGATTACAGCTTGCTCTTGAGGGGAACAAACTTCGAATGAGCGAGTGGGTAACAAGTCTCCATGTCGAGTATATTTATGGAGCTGATCTGGCGGACAAGCTCGGTGACACGGAGCAGATGCTGCAATTTAATATGAATGATATTGAGGATTATGAATGGGCGAGAACCATGCTCTCTGTCGAGAAGCCGAGAGGGACTTCCCACAATAAGGGCAGCGAATTTTGAGCTGTAACAATGTTGTGACAAACATCATGATTAAAGCGTTTTCATTAGGATATAATGGAATTGGATACATGATACCCCTTAATCATGTGTCGGTATATGGAAGAGAGATGATTTCCGACACGATTAAGGAAGTCATCTTTTTTTAACTGGCATAAATGGAGTTGGACTTGTATATATATTTCGCAGAATAGAACAGGGAGATGACCGAAATGACTATGTTGTTCAATGAACAGTCTGTCATATCGCAGGAGCAGGCTAAATGGCTGAAGCTTAGAGGCTGGGGATACCGGTTGCTGGTGGATTTCTTGGGCAGACCGCCTCGCATGTCTTTGATTGCGCAGTGGCACAGACAAGTAGAGTTGAACAACACCGTGCCTATGAGCAAGGGTGGTCGAAGATTGATTAATTATTTAGAGAGCATACCGGAGAAGGAGATTCGCCGGATTTGTTATAATGAAGCTGAAGAATTTGAACGCTTGTTCATGGGGCCAACCGCGAAGGTGCCCACCTGCGAGAGCTTGTATCGGTCTAAAGAGGAAGGCATAGAAGCCTCTGAATGTGCTTCGGATATCAGAACATTTTACATGGAGAGCAGTATCGCCTTTAACAAGTTGAACGGGGAGCGGGATGACCATATCGCCCTGGAGCTGGAGTATATGGCTGTGATGTCCGAGGAAATGCTGGATAAGCTGAACCTGCGTGAAGGTCTGCTGGAAGGACTGGACTTGCAAATCAGGTTCCTGGAGGCCCATTTGTTGAAATGGACGGACGGATTTACATCCCGATTGATTGCGGCCACTACCAGTCCGTTGTATATTGGGCTGGCTGAGATGATGAATGAATTTCTGAATGAAGATTTGCATAGAATGCAAGCTTGGCGTGCCCAGCTTCAATAAATTTCTATAACATAGAAGAAGACCACTTGCGGTGAATAACGCCGCAGTGGTCTTCTTTGTTGATGCTAGAACCTTCGGATTAATCCAAGTCGTGGGTTACCGGGCCGCGCCGCCGGAATTTCATCAGGAATTCGTAGACAACTGGCACAATCACGAGCGTCAGCAGTGTGGAACTGATGAGGCCGCCGATAACGGTAATACCGAGGCCGCGTGATATAATGCCTGCGCTGTTCTCCAGTCCTGTTACGAGAGGCAGTAGAGCGCCGATCGTAGCGAGAGCTGTCATGAGGATCGGACGCAGACGAGTAGCTCCGGCTTCCAGCAATGCCTCGCGGGTTGAAAGACCTTCGCGTTCTTTATGAATAACGCGGTCGATCAATACGATCGCATTCGTGACGACAATCCCGATGAGCATCAATACGCCCATCAAGGCGGATACGTTCAATGTCTCGCCGCCAATCAGCAGACCAATAATGGCGCCGATCACGATAAATGGCAGGGAGAACAGAATAGTGAACGGTGCCAAGCCGCCGCCAAACGTTACGACCAGAACGAAGTATACAATAGCAATCGCTGCAAGCATAGCGATGCCCAGTTGACCAAAGGTGTCGTTAATTTGCTCGGTGACACCCCCGAAGCTAACACTGACGCCTTCCGGCAGATCCATCTTGTCGATTTTGTCTTGCAAGGATGTAGATGCCTTCTGTACGTCCGAGGTCAGGACCTTCGCGCTGACTTCTACGACCATCTTGCCATCTGTACGCGTGATCGAGTTTGGCGAAGTTCCCTTCTCGACTTTGGCTACTTCCTTGATCGGTACTTGCATACCCAGCGGGGATGTAATCGTCTCGTTCTCGATTTCCGCGACGCTGGAATAGGTGTTGCTGTCCGCTTCAATGTAGACATTATAATTCTTGCCATCAATCACCACTTCCGTTAGTACCGGACGTTCATGAACGGGGCTAAGCTTCATAGCGATTTGACCTGCGGTAAGTCCGAGCGAGCTCAGCTTCTGTTGATCGGCTACCAGGGTATACTGATCATAGGTCTCGGAGAGGCTGGTCTTGCCTTTCTCGAACTGCTTCGTATCTTCTCCAATCCACTTCAGGATCTGATCAGAGACCGGCTTGATCTGCTCCAAACTGTCACCGAATACGTTGACGCTGAGCGAGCCTCCGCCCATGCCACCCATCATCGCTTCGGACATATCCGACCAACTGCCCTCAGGCACTTCTTTCTTTAAGCCTTCGATCAATTTATTCTTTGTTTCATCAAATTTCTTCGTATCTTTATCATATCCGATATAGAAGAGGGCCGAGTTCGCCGATCCCATGCCTAGCGGATTGCTTCCGCCGATGGAGTATTGCATTTTCTCTACGCCTTGTTGATCCAGGACATATTTCTCGGCCTTCAGCATTTTGGCTTCTACGTCTTCAAGCAGCTCGCCAGGAGCTGGTGAATAAGTTACCATCACATATTTATCACTTTGCTCAGGCAGGAAGCTTACGCCGACCAGCGGGGTCAAGAACAAGCTGCCGACGAGCAGCAGAATGGCTGTGCCGAAAGTAATCCATTTATGGGACAGGCACCAGTTAAGAACTTTCTTATAATATAGCGCCAGGCCTTTCGGATTGCTGTCATGGTCATGAGTGCTCTTCAAGCCCTTACGGAACAACGTATGGGCCAACGCCGGAACGAGGGTGACAGCTACTAATAAGGACGCTAATAGCGAGAATACCATCGTCAGGGCGAATGGCTTGAACAGTTCGCCAACCATGCCGCTGACGAAGGCCATCGGCAGGAAGACGGCGATCGTTACAATAGTAGAAGACATAATCGGAACGAACATTTCGCGCGTTGCTGCCACGATCAGCTTGCCGCCTTTAAGCGTCTCACCGGTAAGGGACATTCTGCGGTATATATTCTCGATAACGACGATCGAGTCGTCGACAACCCGACCGATAGCGACGGTCATTGCTCCGAGCGTCATCATATTCAGCGTTATATCCATCTGCTTCAGCAGCAGTACTGCAATCAGCAGCGAGAGCGGGATGGAAATAATGGAGATAATTGTTGAACGGAAGTTCCGCAGGAAGATCAGAATGATCAACACGGCGAACAAAGCGCCGAATACGGCCTTCATCAGCATCGTATTTACGGAATCGGTAATCGGCTGTCCTTGGTCGAGCATCACGGAGAAGCTGATATGACCATATTCCTTCTGCAATTCATCCGCTTTGTCCTTAACGCGGTTCACGACATCGACCGTATTGGCATCGTTATCTTTGACAATCTGAATGCCTATCGATTCCTTGCCGTTTGTACGAGAGATCGATTCAGCTTTGCCGATCGTCTGAATTTCAGCGATATCGCCAAGCTTCACGGTTGGTATCCCCATCGGGATAGCTCCCATGCTGCCTTGTGGCGCTGAACCAGCCCCATTGCCTGCAGCGGCGTTACCACCACCTGCGGCGGCGTCTGGTGTAGGAGCAGTATCGGTTGAACCCGGAGCGCCTGCAGGCGTATTGCCCTGTCCGCCAACGGCTTCGCTTCCGGCTGGAGCACCGGAAGTGCTTGGAATGACTGGAATGGCCAGATTCTTCAGGTCATCCACAGTGGTAATGTTGCCATCAACGACGACAGCTTTCTGTGATTGTTCCATATTGAACAGACCGAGCGGAACACGCAGTGCCGAGCCTTGTACGATTCCCTTAACGGTGTCCTCGCTAAGGCCCAGTTCCTTCATTTTTGCCTCGTTGAACTTCAGGCTAACTTCCTTGATATATTGACCGGCAATTTGCACGGAGGCAACGCCGTCGAGATCCTCCAGCGCGGGCCCAATCTCATTGTTGATCAGCCGGGTCAGCGACTCCAGGTTGCCTGATTCCGTATCGGACACGCTGAGTGACACGACTGGCATGGAGCTCAGGCTGAATCTTGTAATTTGCGGCTTGCGAACATCATCCGGCAGTTGGACATCGTTCAGCGCCTCACGAACAGCTGCTGTAGCATTATCCAGATTCTTGCCGTATTCAAATTCAACAAAGAGGGAGGATGCGTTCTCCATTGAGGTTGAAGTAATCGTCTTCACACCGTCGACGTTGCGCAATCGCTGTTCCAACGGTTTGCTTACATCCTGAACAACACCTTCTGGCGCTGCCCCCGGATAGACGGTCGTAATACTAAGGAAAGGCACGTCAATATTAGGAATGCTCTCTTGCTTCATGGTCAGGCCGCTGTATAAACCGGTAACCGTAACGATAATCGTTAGCAGCCAAATCGCAAATTTATTGCGAATTGAGAAATTAATGATACTCTTCATAAGCAGGGTTCTGCTCCTCTCTGTTTCTCCTATATAAATAGTCGTTCTTATTACGCTTGGGCATAATAAGGCCGCAGTAATCTTTGCAGCTCGTTCAGGCTGCTCTCTATTTGAGGAAGATCAAGGTCTTCCATCGTAGCGACCATCCCCTTGAGAATGACTCGGCGCGGCCGAGGGCGGAGCAATTCTTCTTCAAGAATTTGCAACGCTTCAACTCCTTGCTCCCGTTCGTTGGCATTGCCGTTTTCATTCTCCAAAAGCTCTTTCATCTCTTTAATGGTGAGCAGGGGATGTTTATCCAGCTCGCGGCTGTTCTCCCTGCATTTTCCAAAATCGTATACAAGCGCCTCTGGGATTAACGGTGCGGGCCGGGTCTTAAGCAAATGCTCTACGGTTGAATCCATTATATCGATCAAATAGACGGAAATTCGGTGCGTGTCCGTAGTCATGTTATGATCAAATACCAGCTTGGCGTAAGTACCGATCATGCCGTGGGAGAAGATGATCAGATCAGCCATATAAGGGTCAATTACCTCTCCATAGGCGGATATTAGAATTTTTTTGGTATAATGAAGTAACTTGACGTTGTTATTATTCAACATGTCGGGATTCTTGTAGATATTTCCTTTAACGATCCATTCCTTAAATTGCATGAGCAAGAATTCCCTTAGCTCAAGAACGAGCTCAAGCAGAACTTCGACCGCACGAACCAATTTATCCCGCGGAGACAAATTTGCGTCTTGTTCAACTTGAAGCAACTCGGCTTGCAGCATCTGGAAGCAGTAGTCAAACAGACTGAGTTCCAGCTCATCTTTGGATTTAAAGTGTAAATAGAGGCTCCCCTTGGACATTCCACATAATTCTGCGATTTCTTGCATCGAGGTTGCAGAAGAACCTTTTGCCGCAAATAATTGCATAGCGGTTCTCAAGATTAACTGTTTTTTGTCGTCAGATTTGCTAGACAATGAGTGACCTCCTTCCCGATATGACTTGTAAGTACTCATTATGACCGTTGGGTCAGCCTAATTATAGTATAAAAAAATGGCGGATACAAATTCATTGCACTTGGGTGCCGGAACTGGCGGTGTACAAGGGGGAATCATAAATTCTGTGGGAAGATAGACAAGCTTCATGTACAATAGAATCATGCATTTTTAAAGAGAGGTACCACTATGAGACGTGGATTACAAATCATATTGATCGCAATCATATTATTTGCGTTCTATTTTTTCGGATTTGGCATTTTTGGTAAATTTGGAGGAATGTTAGTCAGTATCTTTCAGACGCTGACGGTAATTACGATCAGTCTGGCCATTTTTATGGAGAATCGTAATCCTTCCAGTACCCTAGCCTGGATCTTGGTGTTGGCACTGTTGCCGGTAGTTGGCCTGGTGCTCTATTTCCTGCTGGGCCAAAATTATTTCAAGAGAAGGAAGTTCGACCGCAAGGCGGAGCAGGATCGACTGAGCTACGAGCGGATTGATAACAGCGGCAGCATGCTGCCTCGTGATCTATCCCAGTTCACGCCTGCCCAGCAAAGATTGCTGCAATTGTCGCAGCGATTGGCCCGCACGCCGTTCTCTATGGCTTCCCGCACGAGAGTGCTGACGAATGGGGACGAGACGTTCTCCACGCTGCTCAGGGAACTGAAGCAGGCCAAGCATCATATCCACATGGAATACTATATCTACCGCGCCGATGCGATCGGTCGGGAGATTCAGAAGACGTTAATCGATAAGGCTCGCGAGGGTGTTGAAGTTCGCTTCATGTATGATGCTGTCGGCAGCATTGGACTATCGAAGTCATTTATCAATGAACTGCGGGCTGCGGGGGTCAAGGTCGGGGTGTTCGGTCCTATGCGCTTTCTCGCGTTATCGAGCCGGGTGAACTATCGCAACCACCGTAAGATCGTAGTTATCGACGGGACGACAGGGTTTATCGGCGGGCTAAATGTGGGAGATGAATACTTAAGCCGCAACAAGAACTATGGCTTCTGGCGCGATACGCATATGCTGGTCAAGGGAGAGGCTGTACGCTCTCTACAAATTATATTTCTGCAGGACTGGCATTACGTGTATGGGGAGCGAATTATGGATCAGCAATATTTATCGCCCGACTTGGTTCCCGGCTGCGGGGGAGCGATTCAGATCATTCCGAGCGGCCCGGATAATGAAAGTCAAACTTTGAAAAATCTGTTCTTCGCCATGATTACTTCCGCCAAGAAATCGGTGTGGCTGGCTACTCCCTATTTTATACCGGATGATGATATTCTCTCGGCTCTGCGGGTTGCGGCGATGTCAGGGATCGATGTGCGCATCCTGTTCCCGGCACGGCCGGATAAATGGCTGCCATTTCTTGCTTCCCACTCCTATTTCCCGGCTCTGCTTGAGGTTGGGGTGAAAATCTACGAGTATGAGAAGGGTTTCCTTCATTCCAAGCTGCTTATCATCGATGGCGAAGTGGCAACGGTAGGTACAGCCAACATGGATATGCGCAGCTTCCATTTGAATTTTGAGGTTAATACGCTGCTCGTTCAGAGCGATAGTGTAGCCAAAATGGTGAAGGATTTCGAGCGGGACTTGTTCTCTACCAAGCTGATTGAGAAGAAGTCCTTTATGAACAAAAAGATATATGTGCGATTTATGGAATCGGCAGCCAGATTAATGTCACCATTGCTATAAGTGCTTGTTCAAAAAAGGGCCGGTTTTCAGTACTAAAAAGGTCAGTAAAGCTAGGGACTGAGAATTGGAGCGTACGTAGCTTGTATGTAAGTGCCGGAAGGACTGGCTGAATTCAGGATTCGATGTCGGATAGCTGCATGATATACTTCGTGATCAAAAGTGGACTTGAACAACTTCTATAACATGCGGCTTGTTGAAGTAGAGATACAAGAGGAGGCAGGTATCATGTCAGCGAAGGGGAAGGTCTTGATTGTTGGATCGGGCTTCGGGGGACTGGCTTGCGCAATAGGTCTGGCGGGCCGTGGCTATCAGGTGACGGTGTTGGAACGTAAGGATCATGTCGGTGGCAAGCTGCAGCGCGTTGTCATTGACGGCTTTCGCTTCGATTGCGGGCCGAACACGATAGAGCTCCCTTACGTGTTCCGAAATGTGTTTCGCAGCGTGGGGCGCCGATTGGAGGATTATGTCACTCTGATTCCGCTGGAACCCAGGTCACGGAGTGTATTTACAGACGGAAGTGTTGTTGATATGACCGGTGATGTTGAGGCCATGCAGCATCAGATAGATACCTACAGCCCGGTTGATGCGCTTCATTATCCAGCCTTTCTACAGGAATCGCGGATGATGTTTCAGAGCATCAAGGGAAGATTAATGAATCAACTGCCTATCGGACACAGGGAGAAGTGGAACTTCAGCATGGTGATGGAGATGTTAAGCGTCGTCCCTCTATTCCGGAGATCGCTGAACCGGGAACTGCGCCACTTCTTTACACATCCCAATTCTCTGGCCTTGTTCGGAAGGTATGCGGCTCGGGTTGGCTCCTCTCCCTTTCTCGCTTCTTCGCTATACGGGATGATGCACAGCTGCGAGGTAGATCATGGGACGTATAGCATCCGCGGAGGTACATATGCTTTGGTTGAAGCGCTGCGAATGCTTGCGGAGGAATTGGGCGTTGAGATTAAGACAGGGGTAGAAGCAAAGCGAATTCGCGTGCAGGGGGGACGAGCCCATGGCATAGAGACGAATGAGGGGTATTATGAAGCGCCGCTGATCGTCATTAACGGGGATTTATTGTCTACTACACAGCAGCTGTTGAGCGAAGAGCTCAGACCTTCTCTTAGTGATCGCAGGATCGCCTCCATGGAGCCGTCGTTATCCGCATTCGTGCAATTAGCCGGGGTCCCCTCATTATATGATCATTTGCTTCACCATACCGTCTTCTTCTCAGACCGATATGAGCAAGAGTTCACCGAAATATTTAATCAGCGGAGGCCGCCCACCAAGCCTTCCGTATACATATGCAATTCCTCTTATTCAGAGAAGGGGGCTGCCCCGGAGGGACATAGCAACCTGTTCATTATGACATATGCTCCGTATTTATCCGATGCATGGGACTGGGAGGAGCAGCGAGACAAATATGCCGAAAATGTACTGTCTACTTTACAGGGATATGGTTTGCAGGGGATCCACAAAAGCCATATCCTGCACACATATACGCCTGACCAGTTAGCCCGCCATACGGGAGCCTATCGCGGCGGGATGTATGGGCTCGCCACGCATAGTCTGCGGCAAATCCTGCGCAGGCCAAGCAATCGTAGTAATGATGTAGGCGGACTGTGGTACGTCGGAGGTTCCACCTATCCCGGAGGGGGAGTGCCTTACGTGACTCTGTCGGGCCATTTGGTCGCGGGGTATATTGCACATGAGATGGGCTGACGATGGGATTCACAAGCATCATTTAGGTAAAAATAGTTGATATATAAGAAGGGGGAATAAATATGGGCGCTACATCCGAACGGAAGACGGAGCATATCCGGCTCTGCTTGGAAGAACAGGTGAACGGAACGGGAATCACTACCGGCTTGGAGAAGTATGCGTTCCGGCATAAGGCTCTCCCGGAACTGAATTTTCATGATATTCGCCTGGATACGGTATTTCTAAATATTCCGGTTCGGACTCCGCTGCTCATCAGCTCGATGACTGGAGGGAGTGAACTGGCGGGAATGATCAATGAACGCCTTGCCGAGGCCGCGGAGCGAAGAGGCTGGGCGATGGGGGTTGGCTCGGGACGGGCGGCGGTCGAGAAGCAGGAACTGGCGCCAACGTTCGCCGTTCGCCGTTACGCCCCGACCATTCCCATCATCGCCAATGTAGGCGCGGTGCAGTTGAATTACGGATTCGGCGCAGAGGAATGCAAGCGGGTAGCCGAGATTGCCGGTGCGAACATGCTTGTTCTACATCTGAACAGCTTGCAGGAGGTGTTCCAACCGGAAGGGGACACCGCCTTCGCTGGCTTACTGTCGCGAATCGAGGCGGTATGCCGGGCTCTGCCGATTCCGGTGGGGGTCAAGGAAGTAGGCTGGGGCATTGATGGCGAGACAGCCCGCCAACTTCACGAAGCCGGGGCGGCTTTTATCGACGTTGCAGGCGCAGGGGGAACATCCTGGAGCCAGGTTGAGAAGTTCCGCAATAAAGATCAGATACGCCGCGCAGTCGCCGAAGCTTTCGCGGATTGGGGCAACCCGACGGCGGAATGTATCGTTGAGGTGCGGGATAATGTCCCAGGCGCAGCGATCATTGGCAGCGGCGGGTTGAATACAGGGGGTGATGCGGCCAAGGCGCTGGCAATTGGGGCCAATCTGGCCGGGTTCGGACGAGCGGTTCTGGAGCCAGCCGTCAATTCAGAGCGGCGGCTCGATGAGCTGCTGGAGCGAGTGGAGCTGGAACTGCGCACCGTCATGTTCGGGATTGGCGCAGCCAATATCGATGAGCTGAAAAGCACGTCGCGACTGGTGCGTAGAAGCTAATTTTTATAAAATCCGATAAATCCGAGTAGAATTATTATATTTTCATTGACGACTTCTGGATTATCCTATTATATTGAAAATAATCGTGATAATGAGAAGGGGGAAATATCGTTTGAAACCATCCATTTGGAAGTGGAGTACTCGTACGGTAGTGACCATCGGCGTAGGAGCCGCCCTGTACGGAGCAACAAGCTGGATTGGCATTCCGATCACCGTTGATACACAGATTCGGCCTGCAATCGCTTTGCTTGCTATTTTTGGCGCGTTATTCGGCCCGATCGTCGGTTTTATCGCTGGATTTATCGGTCATGTAATCAATGACTTCATTACGTATGGCACGGTATGGTGGGGTTGGGCGCTTGGTTCAGGCATTACCGCAGCCTTTATGGGACTGATTTACCTGGTCAAGGATTTTAATCCGATGGATGGGGAAGTCAAGAAGAAGCATTTTGTCCAATTTTTCTTATACGGTGTACTGGGTATTTTCGTTTCCCTTGTATTCTCCTTCTTATTTGACATTTATGTGATGGGGGAACCCAATGACAAGATGGTCGTACAGGTCATAGCCGCGGGCGCTGCCAATCTGGCTGTCTTCATTGTACTGGGTCTTCCTGCGGTCTGGGCTTTTGCCAAGCGCAATCGTAATAACACGAATTTGAGCGTAGATAGATAGGAGATTTGAATCTATTATGCAGGCGGTCTTATCTTTTCGTAATTTTAGCTTTCGTTACAAAAGCCAGTCCCAGGCGACGTTAACCGATATTCATCTGGATATTTATCAAGGCGAGAAAATATGGATCGCCGGGCCTAGCGGCTCCGGCAAATCGACTTTGGCCCATTGTATTAATGGGCTTATTCCCTTTTCATACGGCGGAGAAGTTAGCGGTCAGCTGCTCATTTATGGTCAGGATGCGGCGAAGCACTCGATCTTTGAACGCAGCCATCAAGTCGGCACGATAATGCAAAATCCTGATGCCCAGTTCGTTGGCCTGACGGTCGGAGAAGATGCAGCGTTCCAAATGGAGAACGAAGCCTGGCCACAGGAAGAGATGAAGATCAAGGTGATCTCTGCGCTAGAACTGGTTGGAATGGCGGAGTATGAAGGAAAGAGCCCGCATGAACTGTCCGGAGGACAGAAGCAGAGTGTATCGCTTGCCGGGGTGCTCTCTACCCAAGCCGATATTCTTCTCTTTGATGAGCCGCTGGCTAATCTGGATCCGAAAAGCGGGATGCGGACGATGGAGTTAATCGATGAGATTCATCGCAAGACCGGCAAGACGGTGATCATCATTGAGCATCGGGTTGAGGATGTTCTTAGTAAGTCCGTTGATCGAATTATTATTATAAATGATGGAAAAGTCCGCAGGGTGGGTACACCGGATGAACTGTTGCGTTCAGGCGTCCTGCCAGAGTATGGGCTAAGACAACCTCTATACCTTGATGCTCTCGCTTATGCCGAGGTTCCGCTGGAGTTGATCGATGATTTGAGTACGCCTGATGGCATCCGAGTCAAGAACCCCTTGCAAGATAGATCCGCTGTAAGTCACTCCAATGCCCCTGAGGAGCACAAGGCCCATACACAGAGGGAGTCGGAGATTCCGAATGTGATGAACAATGGCTCCGTCTTTACGGAGGTGAAGGAGCAGCTGGAACGTTGGATGGAGAATGTTCAACCTCATCTTTTGCCCGGCGGTTCAGCAAAGCTGCTCGAACTCAGAGGCGTGAGCTTCGCTTATGAATCGGGTATAGATACTATCCATGACCTATCGTTCTCGATTGGGCAAGGTGAGACGGTCGCCCTGCTAGGCAGAAACGGAGCGGGGAAGTCAACGCTGTCCAGTCTGATTACCGGATTGCTGCGGCCGAGGGCCGGAGCGGTTCTGTACCAAGGCGAGGATATGGCAAAATGGTCGATCCGGCGGCGGGGCGAAGAGATCGGATATGTTATGCAGAACCCGAATCATATGATTACACAGCATATGATTAAGGATGAGATCGAACTGGGGCTGAAGGCTCGCGGGTTAAGCCCTGCGGAGCGGGAGCAACGGACCGCCGAGGCGCTGAACATTTGCGGTTTGTATCCTTATCGCAATTGGCCGGTGTCAGCGCTTAGCTTCGGCCAGAAGAAGCGGCTGAGCATTGCTGCCATTTTAGCACTGCAGCCCAGGTTAATGATATTAGATGAACCAACGGCCGGTCAGGATTATCGCCATTATACCGAATTCATGGAATTTATAGCGCGCTTGTCGGCGCAGGGGATGGCCTTCCTATTCATTACACATGACATGCATCTAGCATTAGAATATGCGGACCGTGCAGTGGTGATGGCAGGAGGCCGGATTATTGCCGAGGATTTCGTGGCCAACGTATTGTCCGATTCCTTCGTGGCGGAGCAGGCGCATTTGCGGGAGACGAGTCTTTCGCGGTTTGCAAGAAGCTTCGGGCTCTCCTCCCCATCCCGGTTTGTAGAAGCCTTTATCGAAAGGGAGAAGGTGAAGAAGGGCCGATGAGCAAAGCTGGAAATTTATATGTTGAGGGGGATTCTTTCTTTCATAGAATGGACGGGGCAATCAAGCTCATTCTGCTGCTGGTATGGACCGTGTGTACTTTTCTGTTCATGGATATGCGAGTTTTTGCTGTTATGCTGTCGGGAGGGGTCATCATGCTGCTCTCTGCGCGGATTCCCTTTAAGAGAATGACGATATTGTTCGGGTTGATGATGATCTTCCTTATGATTAACAGTATCTTTATTTTGCTCATTACTCCACGGTTTGGCACCTCGTTAACCGGATCAGATACGCCGTTTATTCCGCTCGGATATAATACGATCAATGCGGAGACGTTGTTTTATGTGCTAACCTTGTCTTTAAAATATTTCACATTACTTCCCATTACGCTGTTGTTTATCTTTACCACCCATCCAAGTCGATTCTCAGCCAGTCTCCATAAACTGAAGGTGCCTTATAAATTGGCATATTCAGTCAGCATTGCACTGCGCTATATCCCTGATCTGACTCAGGAGTTTCGCAGCATTCTCAATGCGATGCAGATGAGAGGCCTTGGCATTTCGCGGAGTGACGGGAATCTAAAGGTGAGAATCCGCAACCTGTCGCTGGTGATTGTTCCGCTGCTGCAATCTTCATTACAGCATGTGGAGATGGTGTCTGATGCAATGGATTTACGCGGCTTCGGTACGAAGCGCGAGCGCACCTGGTATATGGGGACGCCTACTTCGCTAAGCGATAAGCTGGTGCTGGCTCTCTGTGCAATTCTGTTGGCTCTATCGATCCTGTTAAAGCTGAAGGGGGTCCAGCATTTCTGGTATCCATTTGGAGGATAAATATGCATTGGTAAATGATATTCTTGAAATATATGCTGCGGATATGTACTATGGTTGAAGGTGAATAAAGTTATTAAATACTGAGGAGTTGTCATAGATATGGCTTTAAAAGCAGGTATCGTGGGCCTTCCGAACGTTGGAAAATCCACATTGTTTAACGCAATTACCCAAGCGGGTGCGGAATCCGCGAACTATCCATTCTGTACGATCGACCCTAACGTTGGTGTCGTAGAGGTACCGGATGAGCGCTTGGATAAGCTTACCGAGCTTGTTACCCCGAATAAGACGGTTCCGACTGCCTTTGAATTCGTAGACATCGCAGGTTTGGTGCGCGGGGCAAGTAAAGGCGAAGGACTTGGCAATAAATTTTTGGCTCACATCCGTGAAGTGGATGCGATCGTTCATGTTGTTCGCTGCTTCGAAGATGAGAATATTACCCATGTAGACGGGAAAATCAATCCCATCAGCGATATTCAGACGATCAATCTGGAATTGATCCTTGCCGATCTGGAGAGCGTGGATAAGCGAATTGACCGTGCCCGCAAAAATATGAAGGGCGGCAATAAGCAATATGAACAAGAAGTGGCCCTGCTTGAACGTATCAAGGAGGCGCTCTATAATGATATGCCGGCTCGCAGTGTGGAATTAACAGATGATGAGAAGCTGATCATCCGCGACCTGCATTTGTTGACCTTGAAGCCCGTCCTTTACGCAGCTAACGTTAGCGAAGACGGAGTAACTGATACGGATAATAACCCGTTCGTACAGCAAGTGATTGAGTTCGCGGCTGCTGAAAATGCTGAGGTCGTGCCGATCAGTGCGAAGGTGGAGTCGGAGATTGCCGAGCTGGAAGGCGAGGACAAAGCGATGTTCCTTGAGGAGCTGGGTCTGGCGGAGTCAGGGCTTAATCGGCTGATCAAAGCGGCGTATCGTCTGCTTGGCTTGTATACGTACTTTACTGCTGGTGTACAAGAGGTTCGCGCCTGGACAATCCGCAAAGGCATGAAGGCGCCTCAGGCAGCAGGGGTAATTCACACTGACTTTGAACGCGGCTTCATCCGCGCAGAGGTTGTATCTTATGAAGACCTCGTAGCTGCGGGTTCGATGAACGTAGCGAAAGAACGCGGTCAGCTTCGTCTGGAAGGCAAAGAATATATAGTCCAAGACGGAGATGTTATGCACTTCCGTTTTAATGTGTAATGACATTTGTTAAATTGAAAAATAGACTGTAATTGAAATAAGAAGCCTGCCATTTATTGGCGGGCTTCTTATTTTTTAATAATTCATTTAAATTTTCGTGATTATTAGGGCGAATATCCAAAATTTGTGTTGAGCGGAAATGTAACACTTTAGTATACTGAAAAAGATATTTTTGCATGTGTTCAAAAAGGGACAGTTTTTAGCATGAAGAAGGTTGGGGAGGACTTTTTGAACTACCTATTATTTTATTTTCAGGAGGGATTTATTTATGGGGATGGATTACTCAGTAGCAAGAAAGAGTCAACTTGATTCCAGAGAATTACTGCTACTTGAATCCGAAGTGAAAAATCAGGGAAAAAACATGGTTATCGCCTATGTACTCTGGTATTTCCTCGGTATGTTTGGCGGACACCGTTTTTATTTCGGCAAGACCGGTTCCGCGGTTGCGCAATTAATTCTCTCGATTACTTTATTCGGTATGATTGCTACCTTTATCTGGTGGATTGTGGATGCTTTTCTCGTTCATACTTGGGTAAAGGAACACAATGCCATTGTTGAAAATCGCATTATTGACAATATTTTGGCCAACAGAGGCATCTCTGAGAGGTACCCGATCTAATGCAGTTTGGGAAACAGAATCTGACAACGAATGAGTTGATCGTCCTCAGTTCAGAAATGCGCAAGCGCGAGAAATCACTTGTGTTAGCCTATCTTATGCTGCTCATGGGGCATTTGGGCATACATCGCTTGTATTTGAAAAGAACGGTCTCCGGCATTATCCAACTAGCCTTGTTTTTGGTTATGTTTATTTCCTACATACTCTTTATTGTGCTGATTGGTATTGATGATACGCTTGCGGATTCAAGTTTATATATACCTGGCTTTATCGCCGTAGGAATTGCCTTGGTCAGTTTTATTGCCTTGACGATCTGGGTCATTGTGGATGCCTGTCTTCTGCCGGGAATCGTCAGGAGTTGGAACAATAACCTGGAGCAGACGCTGATCGCCCAGATTGTTGCGCTAAGACCGGTAGAAAATCCCGCGAATCATCCGGGTCCGGGTCAGTTCAACTAAGGGGTACTCCACATAACCGTGTAACTTGACTTAACCGTTGAGTTCGCGGTTATTTTTTATATATTTGATATAAAGCTTATATAGATAAGCTGCAGTTTGGCTAAATGCCTCAACGGCGTCATCTATGCAAGAGCGTGTCCATTATGGTATAATGAAATGTCAGCTGGAATAGCTGAATTTTGTTTGTATATACGAAATTTTAGGACATTGTTATTTGAAAGAGGTGAATTTCCTTGTTGGACCGACTTCAATCCCTGGCTGATCGTTACGAGAAGCTTAGCGAGTTGCTCTGTGATCCGGATGTAGCCAATGATACGAAGAAACTTCGTGATTACTCCAAGGAACAATCGGATTTACAGCCGGCTTATGAGGCTTACACCGAATATAAGCGCGTAATCGAGGAGCTTGATGCCGCTAAAGCGATGCAAGCGGAGAAGCTGGATGATGAAATGCGTGAAATGGTCAAAATGGAAATCGAGGAGCTTTCTGCACGTATGCATGAGCTGGAGGAAGAAATCCGTATCCTGCTTCTGCCGAAGGACCCTAATGATGATAAAAACGTAATCGTAGAAATTCGTGGTGCCGCCGGCGGTGACGAGGCTGCTTTGTTCGCAGCTGATTTATATCGGATGTATACCCGGTATGCCGATTCTCAGGGCTGGCGCGTTGAAGTTATGGATGTGAATGAAAGCGACCTTGGCGGCTTCAAAGAGGTTATTTTCATGATTAACGGCCGCGGTGCATATAGCAGAATGAAGTATGAGAGCGGTGCTCACCGTGTACAACGGATTCCGGCGACAGAGTCGGGCGGACGTATTCATACTTCAACCTCGACGGTAGCGGTTATGCCGGAAGCTGAGGAAGTTGATGTGGAAATTCTCGATAAGGATATCCGCGTCGATACTTTCTGTTCCAGCGGTGCTGGCGGACAGTCCGTTAATACGACGAAGTCTGCAGTGCGTGTAACTCATATCCCTACGGGGATCGTGGCAACCTGCCAGGACGGCAAATCGCAGAACTCTAACAAAGATAAGGCGTTGCAAGTACTCCGGACGCGGATCATGGACATGATGCGCCAGGAAGAGGAAGCGAAATACGCCGGCGAGCGTAAGAGCAAGGTAGGAACCGGAGATCGCAGCGAGCGGATTCGGACCTATAATTTCCCGCAGAGCCGGGTGACCGACCATCGCATCGGTCTGACCCTGCACAAGCTTGATCAAGTCATGAACGGGGAGATCGAAGAGATCGTGTCTGCCCTGACCATTGCTGAGCAAGCGGAGCTCATGGACAAAGGAGAATAATTGCCTTGAAACGTAACGGATATCAACTATCTGGAGCGCTCACTATTCTGGAAGCCCGTAAAGAGGCTTCTTCTTTTTTAGCGGATATTGGCGTGAACGAGCCGGATTCCAATGCAGAGCTGCTGCTTCGCCACGTGCTTGGGCTTGAGGGGGCGAAGTATTTGCTCGCGCTTCGCGATCCGTTTCCGATGGAGAGCAAAGGGGCTTGGGAGGCGGCCATCAACCGTAAGGCCGCAGGTGAGCCAGCGCAGTATATTATCGGGGAGCAGGAATTCTACGGCCTGACCTTCAAGGTCACGCCGGCGGTACTGATCCCTCGCCCGGAGACGGAGCTGCTGGTAGAGCAAATCGCCGCGCTTGGCGATTTGCTGTGGCCCGGCGGCGCTCCGCAGGCCGCCGACATCGGTACCGGCANGCTTTGGCCCATCTGCGCCCAGCCTGGAGCGTTGCGGCGAGCGATATCTCGCCGGAAGCGCTGGCGGTGGCGCAGGACAATGTCCGGCGGCTCGGCCTGGCTGTCAAATTCAAGCAGGGGAACCTGCTTGAACCGTTCGCGGGCGAGCCGCTGGACATTGTGGTCTCTAATCCGCCGTATATACCGGCGGATACGATCGCTGAGCTGCAGCCGGAGGTGCGCGATTATGAGCCGCGCGGCGCGCTGGACGGCGGGCCGGACGGGCTGTACCCTTATCGCGTCATGATGCAGCAGCTCGCTTTGCTGCCCGAGCCGCCGAAGCTGATCGGCTTCGAGCTGGGCAGGGGCCAAGCGGCAGATGTGGCCGACTTGCTTCGGGCCGCAGGGCATTGGCGGGAGATATTAACGATTCCGGATTTGGCCGGTATCGATCGCCATGTGATCGGCATGGCTTAATGAAGTGGCTGAATGATTCAGGAGCCTCGGCATCTCCCGTTATCCAGAGTAAACATTAAAGCTGGAAATGTAACTTATGAAGTTATTTATACGTTTTTGGATTGAGATGTGAAGTCTGGCGAAATAGGGTGTGCTTTGGCGAATGGACTTTGAACGAAGTTTTTTTTACAATAAAAAGAATAGGCCTATTTTTTGGTATGCAATAGTGTGCCATATTGTTGTTACCTGCGGTAACAGCCATCAAGATTGATCCAGCGGACGGGGGACAGGATCCATGCTTAATAAATTCAAAAAAATAGATTACACGATCGTGTTCATCCTATTGCTCCTGATGGGCATCAGCATTGCTGTGCTGTATAGCGCTACCTCGAATACGCAGTATCATGGGTACCATCTGCGGATGGCTATGTATTATGGTGTAGGATTTGTAGCTTTCTTCGCGTTGTCCTTGGTGGACTTTCGCTTGCTAGTAAAGTACGGCCTCTACATTTATTTGCTTGGGGTTGCCTTATTGGTTGTCGTTATGTTCATCGGGAATACCTACTACAATGCGACAGGCTGGATGACCCTCCCGGGGGGACTAAGCTTCCAGCCGGCGGAGTTTTTCAAGCTGCTGCTTGTTGTATTCCTGGCCCATGTTCTGTATCGGAAGCGTAAAACACAGCTGGCTTTCTGGAGAGATGTCATACCGATTTGTCTTCTTACCTTCGTTCCATTCATGATCGTTATGGCACAAAACGACCTTGGGAATGCGCTTAGCTATCTGATCATCCTGGTCGGAATGCTGTGGATCGGCGGCATGAAGTATTCCCACGCTCTGATTGCGCTGGCAATCTTCGCCGGCTCGGTTATCGGGGGCATCAGCGCTTATAAAATTTATTATGATGAAGTTCATCATTTTTTTGCGGATATCGGCCGGGAGCACTGGATTGAACGGATTGATCCTTGGCTCGTGCCGGATAAAGCAACGGAGAAAGCGATCTATCATACGAGAAACGCAAAGCTGGCGATTGCTTCTGGCGGGATGACTGGAGAAGGCTACATGCAGGGGGCAACCGTGCAATCGGAGCGGGTTCCGCTCACGTATTCGGACTCGATCTTTGTCGTGATCGCCGAAGAGTTTGGGTTTCTGGGGAGCTCGGTGCTGCTTCTGCTCTATTTTGTACTGATTCATCGCTTGATTCTAATCTCACTGGAATGCAAGGACCGAAGCGGGCCGCTGATTATCGTCGGAATCGTCGCCCTGTTCCTTTACCAGATCTTCGAGAATATCGGCATGTTTATCGGCCTGATGCCGCTGACCGGGATTACGCTGCCGTTCATAAGCTATGGCGGGACCTCGTTGGTCATCAATATGGCAAGCATCGGCGTAGCGATGAGCATCCGGATCCATGGACATGAAGTGGACGAAGAGCAGCAGACGACTGCTGCGGTAACACGGAAACCGGCTGCGAAGTCGCAATGATCCCCGAAGTGTATCTCTAACGAAGCTCAAACACCAACTGCCGGGCAAATTTCTCTCTTCGAAGGCGAGCTTTGCGGCCCGAGAGCAGGGGAGGCCACCAGGCTTTGACAGGTGGGGTCTGCTGGTGCGGGCGACCGTGGTGCCGAGCGTAATGATTCTGCAGGGGGAAATCTCTAACGAAACTACAGATCGTTATTATTGCGAAAACAAGGGGTTTGGAAGTTTAACGAAACTCTGGAGTCTTATTTAGGATAAATAGCCGAGTTAAGCTGCTTTTTTATTGCAATAGCGATACCCTGTTTCGTTAAATTTTTTTGAAGCCTGTTTTGGTGGAAATAGCGATACCACGTTTCGTTAGAAGTGGGCTTTCCCGTCTTTTAGGCAATTGCAATTACGCTTGGATAATTTGAGTAGTCTGAGTAGTCTGAGTAGTCAGAATAGCTGAATAGCCAAGGTCAAGATAAGCAAGCCTGCGGATTCCATTCTTTAAAAAAACTTCCCTGCGAGCTACAATGGATCTGATCCGATTGGGTGGTGTTGGTGGTCGGTATTCATGTCGTTCGTTTGGGCAGGAGAGTGCACTTACGATAGCCGTCCTTATATATAATAGATTGATCTCACAGGATCACCTCTCTTTTGAAGTGGTCCTATTATTTTTGCTATTTTAGTAGTTTGCTAGGTTTATGTACCTCCTGACCTGTCCATACTGATAAACATCAGGGATACGAGAAGGGGAGAGACGGTATGGGGATGAGCCGGAAATCTATTGCACTTATATTTTTTAGCGTTGTTATTCTATTTATGTCCTGGGAAGGACAAAAAGTGGACACGGCTGCTGCGGAGGGGCTGATTCCTCAAGAGTCAATCCGGTTAAGAATATTGGCCAATTCTGATGGAGTTGGTGATCAAGCGGTGAAGCGGAAGGTTCGCGACGCTGTGGTTGAACAGATGAATGCTTGGGTTGGTGAACTGGAGGACCCGCAGAGCCTGGAGGCAGCTAGAGGGATTATCCGGGACCATTTGCCGGAAATCGGCGATAAGGTTCAGCAGACGTTAGCCGATAACGGTAAAGAGTACAATTATCAAGTTGAGCTGGGGGTTGTTCCCTTCCCGACTAAAATGTACGGAGGCGCAGTATATCCGGCAGGTGACTATGAAGCATTGCGCATTACGTTGGGGGAAGGCGAAGGGAAGAATTGGTGGTGCGTGCTTTTCCCGCCGCTATGCTTCGTGGATGCAGGCAGTGGGGATGCGCTAGCCAAGGATAAGGGCCAAAAGGCAGAAAAGACAAAGGAAGAAGATAAGGCGAAGGATGCTTCCGCCCCGTTGGATACGGCCAAAAAGTCGAAGGCAGAAGCGAAAGTAAAAACGGTTTCCGATAGCGTCGACGCTTCTGACGAGCTGAAGCAGGTACAGCCTGAAGAGACAGAGGTACGGTTTTTCTTATGGGACGCGCTGGTCAATCTGTGGCAGGGGATTGTGAATTTATTTTAAGGTGACAGGGGTTTCCACGAATATGTGGATGTTCATCATCGTTCAATTTATTCGTAGTATTCAAACAAGATCGGATTGAACGCTGATCTCTTATCTCTTATTAGGATTCCGTAAAGCGTACTCCAGGTTCCTGTAAAAGTAGAACTGAATCGTGAGGGCAGGGGTTTGCGGTGAATAGGCGCTTGTTTATAACCAGCTGGACTCTTCCGTAGGTAAAAATAGAATATGATTAGTTAATATACACTTATTGAATGGGTGAATAGATTCGCCATCATTAGCGCCCATAATCAGAAAATAGTTGCCCTTACGCAGCTATTTTTTTCGTTTGAGGGAATTTCCATGTAATAAGTGTTTTTTACATTTCTGATGACTTAAAGTGTTTCTTGGGAGATACACGGACAGCCATTAGGTGGTGGTAACGGTGGCGGATTGGCAATACGGGGTGAGATCGTATTTCGGATTGGTTATAATAGAGGGTAGGCAAAAAAATGAATGAGATGTATTACATGGTTATTATTCAGAGGTGGCATATTCTATATTAAAAGTTTGGGATGATAATAAGATGAAGCAGTCAGATCATGATCAAAAAGTGGACAAGGCTATTTCTCGTTCCGCGCCCGGCGAAGAGAAGCAGCAGACGGGGCGAGTAAGTTTGGAGGAAAAAGAAATAAACGCGGAAATAAGTACGAGAAATTCAGATTATACAGTAACGGAAAATAGGGCTGCCGGGAATGTTACAACTGAAGTTAAGACCACACGCTGGTGGGATGTACAATCGCTGGTGGCCGGTGTTAAAGGAGAGGTCGAGGGCCAAAGCGGGGGGATGGGCAGCGGACGGGACCGGGAACAAAGCAGCGGTCGGGTCAGCGCCCCAAGCGGAACGGTATCGGCTGATGAACGGAAGCTTGCTGAGGAGCAGATCCGGGAAGCGGGCAAGCTGCTGGCTGAGGGCGGTGTCGTTGCCTTTCCGACCGAGACGGTTTATGGTCTTGGCGCTGATGCCCGAAATACGGAAGCGGTGGAGGCGGTATTTGCCGCCAAGGGTCGGCCGTCTGACAATCCGCTGATCGTCCATATCGCGGATATGGGGCAGTTGGACGGATTAGTGACGGAGGTCAACGAGACCGCACGGCGGCTGATGGAGGCGTTTTGGCCCGGGCCGCTGACCTTGGTGCTGCCCGTGGCCC
>NZ_LN831277.1:462669-483069 GCF_900069005.2 Paenibacillus sp. GM2
AGCCAGGCCGCGCTGGAGACGGCGGCGCACCGTTTGTACGCGGCGCTGCGCCGCTTCGATGCGCGCGGCGTCACTTACATCATGGCCGAGTCCTGTTCAGAGGAAGGACTCGGCTCCGCCGTGATGAACCGGCTCCTAAAGGCCGCCGGTCATCAAGTGATCCTCGTTTAAACTATGTTTATAGAAGGAGTATAAAATAGATGGACGAAAGAGGAAGGAGGTCAGAAGCGATGATTACGATAGGTCTGGTGGGCTGGGGAGATCAGGAGGATCTATACCCGGCGGGGACACCGGCGAGCCGGAGACTCGGGTGGTATGCGCGGCATTTTTCAGTAGTAGAAGTGGATAGCTCCTTCTATGCGATCCTTAACCCGGATACATATCGTCGTTGGCTGGCCGAGACTCCTGCTCATTTTTCCTTTTTTCTTAAAGCATTTCAGGGAATGACCGGGCATTCCCGTGGCCGAACGAATTATAGCAGCCCCGGAGAAATGTTCCAAGCCTACTTGGATTCGATCCGTCCTGTCGTAGAAGCAGGACGTTTGAAGGCGATATTGTTTCAATTTCCGCCCTGGTTTGATTGCTGTCAGGAGCATGTGCGACAATTGCGGGCGATCCGCAAATGGATGGGAGGTTTGCCGCTCGCGATCGAATTTCGCCATCAAAGCTGGTATTCTCCCGAGCATCGGGAAGGGACGCTGGCCTTCATGCGTGAGCAGGGCTGGATTCACACTATATGCGATGAGCCTCAGGTTGGGCAAGGTTCCGTACCCGCGGTGCTCGTTCCGACCACCCCGGATCTGACCTTCATCAGACTGCACGGACGCAATGCTGAAGGCTGGGCCCAGAGCGGGGCTGAGAATTGGCGGGAGGTACGCAATTTGTATCGCTATAGTCGAGAGGAATTGCTGGAATGGCAGGGCAAGCTGACTGAGATTCAGGCTTTGGGCACCAAGGAGATCTGTATGATCTTCAATAACAATTCCGGTGGTGATGCAGCGATGAATGCCAGAGAGATGATGTCAATCCTTGGGCTGAATACGGCGGAACTGCCGCCCCGGCAGCTGGATTTATTCGCAGAGGGTGAATCGTAATGAGCGGTTCAGATGAATTGGGATAATCCTGCGGTTCAATGAGAACATTTTTGATTATATCTGAATTCTGAATGCTATCGTAAGAGAACCGGGCTTGAGGTCACGATGGCTTATTCTGAAGTGGCCTCGTTAGCGAGTTTCTTATGGGAGGACAATCTATGGAAATATTAGAACTTGTATTAATTATGCTGTGCTTGATCGGAATATCCAATGTAATTAACCGTTTTATCCCTTTTGTTCCGGTTCCGCTGCTGCAGATTATTTTGGGGACAGCCGCTGCGCTGCTTCCTTTAGGACTGCATATGGAGCTGGATACGGAGCTGTTTCTTGTTCTGTTCATCGCGCCGCTACTATATAACGATGGAAAGCGGACGCCAAGAGAAGAACTATGGGAGTTGAGAGCTCCCATTTTGCTGCTCGCGCTGGGACTTGTATTTGTGACAGTATTTGCCGGAGGTTACTTCATCCATTGGCTAATTCCTAGCATTCCGCTGCCTGCTGCGTTTGCCTTAGCGGCCATATTATCTCCAACCGATGCTGTAGCGGTCTCTTCCCTGGCGGGACGGATCAATCTGCCGAAAGGCATTCTCCGTTTGCTGGAGGGAGAGTCGCTGATGAATGATGCCTCTGGCTTGGTCGCGTTTAAATTTGCAATAGCGGCTACGGTTACCGGGGTATTCTCGATTACGGAAGCCGCCGGCAGCTTCCTGCTGATTTCGATTGGCGGACTTGTCTGCGGAACGATTGTTGCTTTCCTGATCGTATGGCTTCGGATGTTCATAAGACGTCTGGGCATGGAGGATGTCACGATCCATATGCTCATTCAGATTCTGACTCCGTTCGCCATTTACTTGATTACGGAGAAATTTGGATTCTCCGGAATTTTGGCCGTTGTCGCCGGGGGAATTATGCACGCCATAGAAAAGGACCGTACGGAATCGATGCAGGTAGAGCTTCAAATGGTATCGCAAAATACCTGGTCGGTTATTCTGTACATCCTTAACGGACTTGTATTTGTAGTTCTTGGACTACAGATCCCTGGGGCGACAGAGACCATTTTGCACAGCCCGCTTTATAGCAATCTGCAGGTGTTCGGCTTTATTGGAATCATATCGGTCGGCTTGATTCTTCTCCGGTTCATCTGGGTGTATCTGTTCTGGGAAGGCTCCTGGCTGCTTGGCAGCGGGGATACCCTGGAGAGACCGAAGCTAAATTCATCTGTCCTTCTCTCCTTGTCCGGGGTTAGAGGAGCGGTGACTTTAGCCGCGGCCTTCTCTATTCCGTACTTTTTACAGGACGGCAGTTTCTTTCCGGAACGGGATCTGATTATTTTCCTCGCAGCAGGGGTCATCCTCTGTTCGTTAATTATCGCCAGTATCATGCTGCCTATATTGTCCAAAACGGATGCGGATGCGCAGGAGGACGAGGAGAGCAGAGAGCGGGAAGCAAGAGCTCGTATTATCAAAGCGGCGATCCGGGCCGTTGAGGAAGCGACGACCGATGAGAATCGGACAGCGGCAAGCTATATTATTGCGGATTACCGGCGTCATTTGCTTACTTTGCATAGTGATCAGGATATGGACTGGATGGACAGCAAACGGGATAAGCAGTTAATGAAGCTGCGGATGACTGCCCTGCAGGCGGAGCGCCGAGAGATCCAGAATATGCTCGATCGTGGGGAGATCGCAGGTGAGTTGGCCGAGAAGATTGAAGAGGGAATGAAGCAGATGGAGATGCTCATGTCCAACAAGTTCAAAGTCGCCATGCTGATCTCCGTATATCGGCTTCGTCGTCTATTTATGAAGCTGTTCCTGAAGAATAAGAAGAAGCGCATCCCGGCCGGGGAGCTGGATCAGATTCGCGCGCTTCGGGCACGTACATCCAAGGCGGCGGTCCAAGCCATTCAGGAATCGGCAAATGATGACAACCGCCAGGCTGTTCGGACGCTCCTGGCTCAATATGAAGAAGTACAGCAGCGTATGCAAGGCATTACCGCAGATATTGAAGATGAGGAACTGTTGGATCAATACAAAAATGAGCTTCGCATCCGAGGGATTCAGGCACAGCGGAACGAAGTCCAAACGATGTTCGAGAATGGGGAGATTAATTGGACTTCCGCCAGCAAGCTGCGGCAGTATATCAATTACTCCGAGGCGGGAATTTTGACTGTTGGGGAGGAATAATTACGGGGCTTTGGTACAGCTTGTGTCATGAATTTACGGCTTGTCGCATATGGTTGTACAAGTGATTTTGGACAACGGCGATAGGTGGTGACCTGCATGAACGAGGCCTTGGAGCGGATCGGGGAGTTGCTGACGATCCTGTTCATGGCAATTGCTTTAGGAATGGATGCCTTTTCTCTGGGAATCGGCGTCGGAGTGAATGGTGTACGACGCAGGGATGTGCTGCGGATCGTCATGACGGTGTCCTTTTTTCATATTCTAATGCCGGTGTTGGGTATTCTGACGGGGCATTATGTAGGTGAACTGTTAGGCTATTTGACCAGATTCGTGTCCGGCGGCCTGCTCCTGCTGCTTGGGGGACATATGATTTATAGCTCGTTAAAGAGCGGGGCGAATCAGTTCATTAACTATCGCTCCTGGCCCGGCATCTTTCTGTTCTCCCTAAGCGTCAGCGTCGATTCCTTCTCCGTTGGCGTCTCATTGGGGATGTTCCATAGCGATTTGCTATTGACGGTGCTAACGTTTGGTTTCTTCGGCGGATTGATGTCTTTGTTCGGACTGGCGTTGGGTCGGGGGGTCAGCCGCAGCTTGGGGGATTATGGAGAAGCTGTTGGCGGATCGATTCTACTGGCGTTTGGACTGATGTTTATCTTTTGATACAATGAACACTATACTTCATAGAAATCCATGAAGTCAGGCTTTAACGGAGGTGCATGAGGATGCGAATATTATTTGTATGCACGGGCAATACCTGCCGCAGCCCTATGGCGGAAGGAATGCTTCGCAAGCTGGCCAAGGATCGTGGGATATTGCTGGATGTGCGCTCGGCCGGGGTAGCCGCTTCCGAGGGGGCCTCGATGTCTTCACACGCCGCAGCTGTGCTTAGAGATCAGGGGATTGAGGATCATATTACTTCGACCCCGCTTAGTGAGGGATTGGTCGATTGGGCAGATTTGATCCTTACTCTGACTAGTGGTCATAGGCGGCATGTCATTCAGTATTTTCCTGCTGCAGCTGATAAAATATATACATTAAAAGAGTATGTGGAGAGCGATGAACAAGTGCTGGAGGCTCAAGATGAGCTGCATCAACTGGTCGCCGAGCTTGAGCTTGACCGGGCGCTTGGCAAGGAGCTGGATCCGGTAAGACAGCGGAGGCTTGCAGAGTTGTTTCAGCAGATGCCGGCTTACGACATTTCCGATCCGTTCGGGGGCTCCCGGACGGAATATAACGCGACTGCGCAGGAGATAAGATCCGCATTGGAGCAGCTGCTGGACAAGCTGGTGCAGACTGATATTAATAACTCCGGTGAAGCAGAGTGATATAGATCATAATAATCTGTTGCATTTATTCAAGGGATGCTTTATTCTAAAGTCATAAAAGTGCGTGCTTCAAAAGTTCGGTTTTCAGCAACGAAGCCTAGGCTTCCGATGTGCGTTTTTCAAAACGCCTCAGGTGGTGAAGCTGGGGCATGAGGAGCGGACGATTCGATTTTCTTATCAAAAGCGGACTTTTTGAACTACCTCTAAAAACGAAGATCCGATGTAACTGGCGACGATAGTGGATCAAACCACAATGGAGCATCGGAATATACGGCCGGTCGCCTGGGCAAAGAGCACGACGTCACTTATGATCGTCATGCTCTTTTTTCGTTGTTTTTGCAGGACGCTCTTCTCTCTGGGATTCGAAGTTCTCTAGTTAGCGAATTTTCATGCAAGTTCAAAACCTGAAAAATCGGCACAGGCAGTTGTATCTGCTAAAACGGACTAACGTTATGAAGCTGTTCTGCCCGCGGTTCGTCGCCACGATTTTTGTCGCGTTTAGGTATATAATAAGAACATGCGCGATTTAGGGATTGCGAACTTCAAATCAGAGAAGGGGTGCCAAGCTTGGGAACAAAACATATGGCAGAGATTGGACAGCAGGTTGCAGAGATCCTGGAAGAACTATGCGCTGTGGCGAAGTTCGGTCCAGGCCATTTGCTCGTAGTTGGCGCCAGCACTAGCGAGGTAGCTGGTGAGCGGATCGGCACGTCCGGAGCGGAGGAGGTTGCAGCCGAGTTGTATGCCGGGATCGAGCAGGTTCGAGGCAAGTACGGCTTTGATGTTGCCTTCCAATGCTGTGAACATTTGAACCGGGCGCTGGTTGTGGAACGTGCCGTACTTGATCGTCTACGGTTGACTGAAGTATCGGCGGTTCCGGTGAGGAAAGCGGGAGGTTCCATGGCTGCTTTCGCATACAGGCAGCTGCAAGCGCCTTGTTTGGTAGAGAGCATAGAGGCTCATGGCGGAATCGATATTGGCGAGACGCTTATCGGCATGCATCTGCGCCGCGTTGCCATTCCTTTCCGTTCGACAAGACGATACGTTGGTGAAGCCCGCGTCACAGCCGCATGGACTCGTCCCAAGCTGATCGGTGGCGAGCGGGCGGTATATCACTTGCCGGAGGCAACGGAATCAAACTTATGTGATTAATAGAAATTTGAGCAGGGTCCACCTTTGATAAGGAAACCTGATCGAAGTCATTTATGAATGAGTCACCAACGTTAGTCACTAACTTCATCCAATCTTACTAATGCGGAGTACTAGACTTTCTCAACGCAGACTTCCGGAAGAAGTAGACGGGTGTTAAGCAAATATTTTTTTAATTATAAGGAGGCAATTACTATGGATCAATTGAGAAAGCAAGACCCGGCTGTATTGGAAGCGATGAACCTGGAACTGAAGCGTCAACGCAATAATATTGAATTGATCGCGTCGGAGAATATCGTGAGTGAAGCGGTTATCGAAGCGATGGGTTCGGTTCTGACGAACAAATATGCGGAGGGTTATCCGGGCAAGCGCTACTACGGGGGTTGTGAGCATGTTGATATCGTTGAGGATATTGCTCGCGATCGGGCCAAGGAGTTGTTTGGTGCAGAGCACGCTAATGTGCAGCCGCACTCCGGAGCTCAAGCGAACATGGCTGTCTATCTTGCTGCTCTGAAACCGGGCGATACAGTGCTTGGCATGAATCTGGCCCATGGTGGCCATTTGACGCACGGAAGTCCTGTCAATGCCTCTGGCTTGCTCTATAACTTCGTAGCTTACGGTGTGCAGGAAGACAGCTTCCTGATCGATTATGATGAAGTTCGCAAGGCAGCCTTCAAGCATCGCCCTCGTCTGATCGTTGCTGGAGCAAGCGCTTATCCGCGTATTATTGATTTTGAGAAAATTGCACAGATCGCTAATGATGTAGGCGCATTGTTCATGGTCGATATGGCGCATATTGCTGGACTGGTAGCTGCTGGTTTGCATCCGAGTCCAGTACCTCATGCTCATTTTGTAACGACAACCACTCACAAGACATTGCGCGGACCCCGCGGCGGGATGATCCTTTGCCGCAAGCCTTGGGCTGCCGCTATCGATAAGGCGGTATTCCCGGGTACGCAAGGCGGGCCATTGATGCATGTTATTGCTTCCAAAGCTGTCGCTTTGGGTGAGGCTCTCCAGCCTTCGTTCAAAGTATATGCCGAGAATGTGGTGAAGAATGCGAAAGTGCTGGCTGAGACGCTGGTTTCTGAAGGATTGAACCTCGTCTCCGGTGGAACGGATAATCATTTGATGCTCATTGATACTCGCAATCTGAACATCACAGGTAAAGAGGCGGAGCATGTGCTGGATTCGATCGGAATCACAGTGAACAAGAATGCGATTCCTTTTGATCCGACAAGTCCTTTCATAACCAGTGGTATTCGCATCGGAACCCCGGCAGCCACTTCCAGAGGTATGGACGAGGAAGCGATGAAGGAGATCGCCCGTATTATTGCTACAACCTTAAAGTCTCCTCAGGATGAAGCGGTACTTGGTGAATGCCGGAGCCGTGTGTCCAATTTGACGGAGCGCTACCCATTATATTCAGAACTTACCTATTAATTAAGAAGATCCTTTTGGAAATTGCCCAGCCGGGGAGCGACGCTTCCCGGCTTTTTATATGGATATCCGGCACCTGGATATTATTTTTTTGATGCTTAATATTTTCCTGGGGGTTATGAAAAGCTGAATGTAAGCAGATATATCAGGGGACTATAGAAGATAGCTAATTAATGAAAGATTTGCAACATGAATAAGTTTGGGTGAAAATGCATTGGCGAAAGTGATATAATATACGAGATTTGTGGAGCATCCAACTCGGAGTATGTCGCCGCAACCAGAATTCTTTGTTATACACAACCACCGGAGGGATATAATGGGAAAATTAATAGTATGTGATCACCCCTTAATTCAGCACAAATTAACGTTCATTCGAGACATGAATACGAATACGAAGGATTTTCGTGAATTGGTTGACGAAGTAGCTACTTTGATGGCCTATGAGATTACGAGAGAAATCCCGCTTGAGACAATTAAAGTTCAGACTCCTGTGACCGAGACAGAAGCCAAGGTGATCTCTGGGCGTATGCTCGGTTTGATTCCTATTTTGCGTGCAGGTCTCGGTATGCTTGACGGTGTATTGAAATTGCTTCCGGCGGCAAAGGTAGGGCATGTTGGTCTTTTCCGCGATCCGGAGACACTGCAGCCAGTGGAATATTACATTAAGCTTCCTACCGATGTACAAGAGCGTGAGCTGATTGTTATTGATCCGATGCTGGCAACAGGCGGCTCGGCTATCGCTGCGATCGATGCGCTGAAGAAACGCGGCTGCACCCAGATTAAAATGATGAACCTGATTGCTGCTCCGGAAGGAGTCAAGGCAGTTCATGATGCCCATCCTGATGTCGATATTTATGTAGCAGCATTGGACGAGCGTCTAAATGATCATGGATATATTATTCCTGGACTTGGCGATGCAGGAGATCGCTTGTACGGAACAAAATAGAGCATGATGTGATCATGAGAAAGGGAAACGAACATGTCTAAAATTAAAGTAATGACGATCTTCGGAGTCAGACCTGAAGCCATTAAGATGGCTCCGCTTATCTTGGAACTGAACAAGCATCCTGAGGACATAGAGTCTGTGGTATGTGTCACTGCCCAGCATCGTGAAATGCTTGATCAGGTGCTGGATGTGTTCAATATTGTTCCTGACTATGATCTGAATGTAATGAAGCCGAATCAGAGTCTCAATGAGATTACGATTCGGGTGCTTGAGGGGCTGGAAGGTGTATTGCGAGAGGCGAAGCCGGATATCGTCCTCGTTCACGGAGATACCCTGACAACCTTTCTGGCAAGTTATGCTGCATTTCTGCAGCAAATCAAGGTGGGCCATGTAGAGGCCGGGCTTCGTACCTGGAATAAATTATCGCCTTATCCGGAGGAGATGAACCGCCAATTGACTGGCGTATTGGCAGACTTACACTTTGCTCCAACAGACTGGTCTGCAAGCAATTTGCGCAAAGAGAATAAATTAGAGTCAACCATATATATCACAGGCAACACGGTAACGGATGTGTTTCAATATACAGTACAGCCGAATTATAGTAATTCTGTGCTGGAATGGGCCGCCGGTAAGCGGCTTATTCTGATGACGGCTCATCGCCGCGAGTCACAAGGGCAGCCTCACATGAACATTTTCCGTGCAGTGAGACGAATCGCTGATGAGTTTGAGGACGTAGCGATCGTGTATCCTGTCCACCCAAGTCCTGCGGTGAGGGAACCGGCGTATGAAACTTTGGGCAGCCATCCCCGTATTAAACTTATTGATCCATTGGATGTGGTAGATCTGCATAATTTCTATCCGCATACACATCTAATCCTTACGGACTCCGGCGGTTTACAGGAAGAAGCGCCGTCTTTTGGCGTTCCTGTGCTTGTGCTTCGCGACACAACCGAGCGTCCGGAAGGGATAGAAGCGGGGACGCTGGAGCTTGTCGGCACAGATGAGGAGATGGTCTATGAACGGACGAGGGCGTTGCTGGCAGATAGTGAGCTATATCATTCGATGAGTAAAGCAGCTAATCCTTATGGGGATGGGCGTGCATCTCAAAGAATTGTCAATGCGATTCTTCACCATTTTGGCGTTATTAACGAAAGACCAGAAGGATTTCACAAAAAGTTCACAATTTAGAAAGATCAATAATTGTGTTTTTTTGCAAGATAGCATACAGTATTACTGTATGGTTTGCTTATATGTTGGTCGTCGATCGGATGTTCTCTTGTTTGACAAAAAGTCTTAAAATTCAGTAAAATGAATTGGGAATTGACAATATGGAGAATCATGATAAAAATGCAAATCCTTGGATGATTGCTGCTTATATTAGCGGCGCGGGTATTTTGCTAGCTTTTTATATCGTCCTCGGTTTTCTGGGTTCAAGATGGTTGGCCGAGCGGTTTGATGGCCCCAATTACTGGATTGCTATCGGATCTATCGTCGGTCTTCTGCTTGGAATCGCCAACATATCTATCATAATCTATAAGTTTATGGGGGAGCAGGATGGATGACTTAAACTCGATTGTGTCAGCTGTGACCAGGACGACCTTTTTCATCCTATCCGCTTTGTTTTTTGGATGGGCTTTCTTCTCCGATTACAGGCCGATTCTATCTGGCTTGATCCTTGGTCTTGCTGTTGGGTTAGTCTATACCCGCTTTCTATCAATGAAAGTGCGTGGCCTGGTTGAGCATGTTGTCAGCCAACAGAAGAAACGCTTTAGCTTCGGGTTTCTAACAAGGATATGTCTTGTTTTACTTGTTATTATGGTCGCGGTCAAGGTTGAACAGGTATCGGCCTTAGGTGTTGTGATTGGACTTTTCGTTCCTCAACTTCTGACGATTCCGGTTGGCATTATGATCGGGGCTAGAAATAAGTCTTAACAGCTATCTAAGGGAAAGGGGTGAATAATACAAATGCATGATGCGCCCATTATTATGCTCGGAAGCTTCCATCTTGATTTATCCGCAGTACTCATGCTTCTAGTAAGTATGGTGATCGTATTTCTTGTATGCAGACTTTCGGTAGCTAATTTATCTGTAGAGAATCCGTCGAAATTCCAAAATTTTATGGAATGGGTTGTCGAATTTGTTCAAGGGATCATTGGAAGCGCTATGGATCTTAAGAAAGGAAGGCATTATCTCTCTTTGGGGTTAACGCTAATTCTTTTTATTTTTGTATCCAATCTTCTAGGGTTGCCGCTAGGAATTATTACTGAAGCTCATAAGCCGGAAATGATCTTCGGTCATGTGATTGAAGCAACACGCGGTTTGACTGATGGAGGACATGCCGAGATTCTCTGGTGGAAGTCTCCGACTGCTGATATCAACGTGACTGCCGGACTTGCGATTATCGTGTTCATTCTAATGAACTATCTGGGTCTGAGATACAACCGGAAGCATTATCTCAAGCACTATATTGAACCATTCCCGATTTTCCTGCCGCTCAATATCATTGAAAACCTGGCTAAGCCAATCGCGCTGGCGATCCGGTTGTTTGCGAACATTTTCGCTGGTGAGGTATTGATCACAGTTATTCTTAAAATGGGAGTGTTCGGTATCCCGTTCCTGGGAGTATGGCAAGGATTTAGTGTTTTTGTCGGTGCACTGCAAGCGTATATCTTTACGATATTGACCATGGTTTACATTGCACAGACGACGATTCACGAGGAAGAGCATTAATAAAGCTCTGTCGGGAATATCCGTTTTTGCGGAATCCGTCAGAGATCTATTATAAACACATCATTTAATGAACTGAAACTAAAGGAGGATATTTAAAGATGAATTTTTTGGCAGCAGCTATTGCAGTTGGTTTGGGTGCGCTTGGCGCAGGTCTTGGTAACGGTATGATCGTGAGCAGAACGGTAGAGTCTATCGCTCGTCAACCGGAAGCACGCGGTCCGCTTCAAACTACAATGTTTATTGGTGTTGGTATCGTCGAAGTTGTGCCTCTCGCGGCAACAGTTATCGCATTCTTGATCATGTTCTCTTAATAAATAGCTACGGTTTGGCGGGGAGGGCCGATGCCATCCGCGCCTTCGTTTTTGTGGAAATTTACTGAAATGCAGTGCTAGTTTTGTTAATGGAAGGAGTGACGTTTGTGAGTCTCATATGGGAAAACATGGTCCTTACCATGGTTGCGTTTGCGATTCTATACTGGCTACTTCACAAATACGCTTTCGGCAAATTGTTCGCGGTCATGGAAAAACGCCGTGAGCTGGTACAAGGCCAATTGGAAGAAGCTCGGCAAACCAGAGAACAGGCTACGGCCTATGTTGAAGAGCAGAAGGACGCTCTTAAGCAAGCTCGGCAAGAGGCTTTCGAGATTATCGAACAATCGAAGCAGAGCAGTAGCAAACAAGCGCGCGATTTGCTGGAACAAGCGAAGTCTGATGCGATCCGTCTGAAGGATGAAGCCGTTCGTGATATTGAGAGCGAAAGAAACAAGGCCGTGGAAGCTTTGCGTGGCGAGATTGGTTCTTACTCTGTAAATATTGCGTCCAAACTGATCGAACGTGAGGTTGAAAGCAATCCGGAAGATCAAGAGAAGCTTGTGAATCAATACTTGCAAGAAGTAGGTAGAAAATCATGAGCCGTGCACTTGTTGTAGCGCGCAGATATGCCAAGGCACTATATGAGATTGCCCTCCAGGATGGACGTACAGTGGAAGTTGAACAAGAGTTGCAGACGTTGGTGTCCGCTCTGAATGATGAAAGCGTTCAGAAGTTCCTGTTAAGTCCTAACATTTCCCGATCCGAGAAATGGAATGTACTTGAAGGCGTGCTTGGAGACAAGTTGTCGAAGCATGTCGTTTCTATGGCCAGACTGCTGGTGGAACGTGAAAGAATCAATGTTTTACCGGATATTTTGGATGCTTATGTGAAAATAACCGGCGAAGCCCTTGGATTGGCTGATGCAATCGTCTATACCGCCCATCCTCTAACCGATGAGGAGCAGCACGCTATAGAATCTGAATTTGGCGCTATGCTGAATAAGAAGATTCGCGTCCAGAGCCATCTTGATAAGGGGCTGCTTGGAGGAATTAAAGTCAGAATCGGCGATGTGATTTATGACGGCAGTTTATCCGGCAAGCTGGAACGGCTTGAAAAGTCTTTTCGAAGACAAGCACTGTAGATAGGGGTGAAAGTCTTGAGTATCAGACCTGAAGAGATCAGTACACTGATTAAAAGTCAGATCGAACAATATAAATCGGAAATCGAAGTTGCCGAAGTCGGCACAGTCATTCAAGTTGGTGACGGTATTGCCCGTGTATATGGGCTCGAAAATGTCATGTCCAACGAATTGTTGGAATTTAAAAATGGTGTTTATGGTCTAGCGCTCAATCTTGAAGAAAGCAATGTCGGGGTTGTTATCTTGGGACCATACAGCGAAATTCGCGAAGGGGATCAAGTAAAACGGACCGGGCAAATTATGCAGGTTCCTGTTGGCGACGCATTGCTTGGACGCGTTGTGAACCCACTCGGGCAGCCGGTGGACGGAAGAGGTCCTATTGAGACAGCTGAATTCCGTCCGGTTGAGAATAACGCACCAGGTGTTATCGATCGGAAATCCGTTCATGAACCGATGCAAACCGGGATCAAAGCGATTGACTCCATGGTTCCGATCGGTCGCGGCCAACGGGAATTGATCATCGGTGACCGTCAGACAGGTAAGACTGCACTGGCTATCGATGCGATCATTAACCAAAAAGGCAGTGGCGTAAAATGTATTTACGTTGCTATCGGCCAAAAGCAATCCACCGTTGTTAACGTAGTTGAAACCTTGCGCCGTTATGGGGCGCTGGATTACACCATCGTGGTCACGGCTTCCGCATCGGAGCCTTCACCGCTCTTGTATATCGCTCCTTATGCAGGCGTAGCAATGGCTGAGTACTTCATGTACAAAGGCGAGCATGTCCTCATTATCTATGATGACTTGTCGAAGCAAGCTGCGGCTTACCGCGAATTGTCCTTGCTGCTTCGCCGTCCTCCGGGCCGTGAAGCATTCCCGGGTGACGTATTCTATCTGCACTCCCGTCTTCTGGAACGTGCAGCTAAGCTGAGCGACGAGCTTGGCGGCGGATCGATCACTGCGCTTCCTTTCATTGAGACGCAGGCTTCCGATGTCTCTGCATATATCCCGACGAACGTAATCTCGATTACAGACGGTCAAATTTTCTTGGAATCCGATCTATTCTACTCCGGTCAGCGTCCGGCGATTAACGTTGGTATCTCGGTATCCCGGGTAGGGGGTTCCGCGCAGATCAAGGCGATGAAGAAGGTTGCTGGTACACTGCGTCTGGATCTTGCGCAATACCGCGAGCTTCAAGCTTTCTCTCAGTTCGGTTCCGATCTGGATAAATCCACGCAAGCGCGCTTAACCCGCGGTTCGCGTATGATGGAGATTCTGAAGCAAGGTATTCACCAGCCACTTGCTGTAGAAGAGCAAGTTATCAGCTTGTATACGGCTGTCAAAGGCTATCTTGATGATATCGAGCTTGCCGATGTGCGCCGCTTCGAGTCTGAATTCCTAAGCTTCGTCAAGAGCCAACATGATGAGGTGTTGCAATCCATTCGTGATACGAAGGATTTGACCGCTGATAACGAAGAGAAGCTGAAGGAAGTTATCGAGAAGTTCAAGAGAGGCTTTGCGGGTTCCGTATAATAACGAGTTCCCGAAGCGGACTTTTTGAGCCATTCATAGTTGATTCATTGATTCACGAACCGGCCCTGGCCTTCTTGCCGGATCGCCGGTTTGTGATTATGTAGATTTATGCTTACGATGTTAGTTTTGGCTTTCTGCCAAAACTTTAAGGTGGTGAAATCATGGCAAAAGGGATGCGCGAAATAAAACGCCAGATCAAGAGCGTTCAGAATACCCGGCAGATTACGAAAGCGATGGAGATGGTTGCTTCCGCCAAGCTCAGAAGAGCTCAGGAGAAAGCCCAATCCTCCCGTCCTTACGTTGAGAAGCTGCGCGAAGTAGTGTCTAGTATCGCCAACGGTGCAGACGGAATCTCTCATCCGATGCTTGTCACACGTCCTGTAAAACGCACCGCTTATATTATTATTACTTCTGATGGCGGGCTTGTTGGCGGTTATAATGCTAATATCTTGCGTTCGCTGACGGATTTTATTAAGAATAAGCATGCTTCCAAGGAAGAGTATGGCCTGTTCGTGATTGGCCGTAAAGGCCGTGATTATCTGAGTCGTCGCCAATTTCCTGTAGTGTTCGATGTGACGGATTTATCCGATACCCCGAGTTTTGCTGACATTAAATCTCTTGCCTATCAAGCAGTTCAAGGTTTTGAACTGGAGGAATACGATGAGGTTTACCTGTGCTACAGCAAGTTCATCAACGCAATCACTCAAAGGCCGACGATCGACCGTTTGCTTCCTTTTGAAAGTGTAGAACATGATGGGGTAACAGCAGCCTATGAATACGAACCTTCGCCGGAACGTGTACTGGAGGTGCTGCTCCCGAAATATGCGGAGACACTTATCTTTGCTGCGCTTTTGGAAGGCAAAGCGAGTGAGCTCGGTGCCAAGATGACTGCAATGGGCAGCGCGACGAAGAATGCTACGAAGATGATTAATGAACTTACCCTGACATACAACCGCGCTCGTCAAGCGGCGATTACTCAGGAAATTACAGAAATCGTTGCCGGAGCAAATGCGCAAGGATAAGTAAGTAACTAGGAGGGAACAAAAAGGATGAACAAAGGACGCGTTGTTAGCGTAATGGGTGCGGTCGTTGATATCGAATTCGAACGCGGCCAGCTACCGGAAATTTATAACGCTATTAAAATTGTGAAGCAAGGCGACCAAGGCGACCTGATGTTGGAGACATCCAGCCATTTGGGTGATAACCTGGTACGTTGTATCGCTATGGCTTCAACAGACGGTCTTGTACGTGGAATGGATGCCTTCGATCTGGGTGCCCCTATCTCCGTACCAGTAGGTTCGATTACGCTGAGTCGGGTATTTAACGTTCTTGGCGAGACGATCGACAATAAAGGTCAAGTGGAATCCGAAGTGAGAAACCCGATTCACCGTGATCCTCCTGCATTTGAAGAATTGTCCACGCAATCCGAAATCCTGGAGACAGGAATTAAGGTTATCGACTTGCTTGCTCCTTATGCCAAAGGCGGTAAAATCGGTCTGTTCGGCGGTGCGGGTGTAGGTAAGACGGTTACGATTCAGGAATTGATTCACAATATCGCTCAGGAACATGGCGGTATTTCGGTATTTGCGGGCGTTGGTGAACGTACTCGTGAAGGTAATGACTTGTACATGGAAATGTCCGAGTCTGGCGTTATCAATAAGACAGCAATGGTGTTTGGTCAGATGAACGAACCTCCAGGTGCGCGTCTTCGCGTGGCCCTGACAGGTTTGACCATGGCTGAATATTTCCGTGATCAAGAGGGCCGCGACGTGCTTCTCTTTATCGATAACATCTTCCGCTTTACACAAGCGGGCTCGGAAGTATCCGCCCTGCTCGGACGGATGCCTTCTGCGGTAGGTTATCAGCCTACGCTGGCTACGGAAATGGGTCAATTGCAAGAACGGATTACTTCGACGAAGAAGGGTTCCGTTACTTCGATCCAAGCGATCTATGTTCCTGCCGATGACTATACTGACCCGGCTCCAGCTACTACATTTGCTCACCTCGATGCAACGACGAACCTTGACCGTAAAATTTCTGAAAAAGGTATTTTCCCGGCCGTGGATCCGCTCGCATCCAGCTCGCGTATGCTCTCTCCTGAAGTAGTAGGGGAAGAACATTACAACGTAGCACAAGGGGTTAAGCAATTATTGGCTCGTTATAAAGAGCTTCAAGATATTATCGCAATCCTCGGTATGGACGAATTGTCCGAGGATGACAAGCTGATCGTGGCTCGTGCGCGTAAGGTTGAACGTTTCTTGTCGCAGCCGTTTAACGTTGCTGAACAGTTTACTGGCTTGAAAGGGAAGTATGTTCCTGTTGCCGAGACCGTCCGCAGCTTCAAGGAGATCCTTGAAGGCAAGCATGACGATCTTCCGGAAGCGGCCTTCCTGTTTGTCGGTACTATTGAAGAGGCTGTAGAAAAAGCGAAGACGTTGTAATCGCACCGCTTACGTCGGATGCTTCAGAAATGAACGTCCCACGAACAGGAGGGATGAAAAGTGAGTACCTTTACACTGGAAATCGTAACACCGGAGCATGTTGTGTTCACGGAAGAGGTGAGCAGTCTGACTATCCGCGGAATTGAAGGGGAACTTGGTATCTTGCCCGGACATATTCCGTTCGTGACCCCGCTAAAGGTTGCGCCGATTGAGGCGACAATCAATGGGAAAAAGTTTGCGATCGCTGTACACGGAGGCTTCGCTGAGGTGCAAGGGAATAAGACGATCATTCTTGCCGAAAGTGCAGAGATGCCTGAGGATATCGACCTGGAGCGGGCCATTGCTGCCCGTGAACGTGCTGAGCGCCGATTGGCGCGCGGTGGACAGGATCGGATTGACCAACGCCGTGCTGAGCTTGCTTTGCAAAGAGCGGTAACGCGGATTAGTGTCGCCAGCAGCTCCAAATAAAATAGAAGAAGACCGAACATCGCTTTTTGATGCTCGGTCTTTTTTCATCTTAAGCGTGAAATGAATGTAACAGACCATAGGACCGGTAGGATGTGCCCATACTGTATCTCTATGTTCATTTACGGATTTGCTAGCTATGAAAATAGTTCCGATGGCTTATCGTTATCAATGCGAAAACCGATCCGCAATACGACGAATCGTAGAGAGCTTGTCCACATCGATAGGCTTCAGGATGCTGCCGTCCTGCCTTGCTGCCGAGCCAATGTGAAACTCCTGTACCGACGTCTGGCGTAAAAAGGATTCAAGGGCATCGATTTGCAGCCCGGCGCCAGGCAGCAGGGTAATACCTTGCTGTTTCGCGACAGGAGTTAATCGCTTAATGATGTCGGTGGCCTCAAGTACGGAAGGGCGGCCTCCGGAGGTAAGGATATGAGTGATTTGTGAATATTGGCCTAGCGTGTGGATCGCCTGCCCCAGATCCGCGGCCTCATCTATGGCCCGGTGAAATGTGAAGGGCAGTCCATCTGCGGCAGCGAGAAGTCTTTCCAGCGCGTGGGTGTCAACGTCTCCTTGCGGCGTCAAGACTCCGGTTACAAGACCGGATACACCAAGCGATCGAAAGCTGGCGATATCACGCTCCATGACTTCGATATCTTCTTTGGCATAGACGAAGCTGCGGCTGTGCGGACGAATCATAACCCGGATGTCTAAATCGACTTGATCTCTGATCGATTGAACAAGGCCAAGGCTTGGGGTGAGACCTCCTTCCGCAGGGGCGGTAATAACCTCCAAGCGATCCGCTCCGTTCCTGGCCGCGGTCAGAGCATCAGACAGCGTGTAGGCAATGACTTCTATGATCATCGTGGAATTCTTCCTCTCCATAGGTAGTTAAGATCATTATAATATTTTCCGCAAGGCAAGGGTAAATACATGGCTGCATAATTTAGAGGCGAAGGTTACAAAATAGATTCTACTGGAAGCCTTTACAATGAAAAGTAGTACTGGATTATTGTCTCGTTGCCAAGTATGATATAGAAGGTCTATATTTTATAAAAGTGTTTTTATTTGGTTACTTATTAACCGATTAGGGGCCTACAGCATAAATATAACGTGACAGGGGGAAAATCATGTGAATCCGGTCGAGTCAGTGTCTACATCGGTCGGGGTCGGTGGGCTAACGGGGATTATTGTATCGCTGGTCTGTATCGCTATATCCTGGTGGGCGCTGCAAAATCTCAAGTTGGATCTGATCATCCGCAATCCGAAAGGACCGCAAGGGAAGCTGCTCCAATTACTGCTTGCTGTAGTGTTGGGTCGTTTTGTAGCTGCCTTCGTTCTGGAGTATTGGGGATATACGCAGATGTTGCGTTATATGTTCTAACAAAAAAGCAAATACGTCTTAATTGTGTTAGAATATGATGGGGTATGAATTTGTCGAATAACATCAAAATTTTGTGTCAACAATGTGGATAAGAATATCAATTGATTCGTTTGATTGGCTACAGGTTTATTGTTATGATAGTTCTTATTGACACAAATAACCCTTGTATGGTGTAAATGAAATTTGATATGATGAAATTTAGGGAAATTAAGCGGGATACTATTTTTTATGTCGGGGAAAATAGTGAAAATGAACACGCGGAGGGAACCGAGATGAGTAAATTTATCGTCCGCGGTGGCAATGTCTTGGCCGGGAACGTAAAAGTGAGCGGAGCTAAAAATTCAGTGCTGCCGATCATCGCAGCGTCTTTATTGGGAGAGGACAGCGTGAGTATCATTCGTGATGCGCCGCCTCTGGATGATGTGATGACGATTAATAAAGTATTGGAATCGTTAGGAGCGAGTGTTACATATGAACGTGAGGTTATCACGGTCGATGCGCGAACTATCGCCTCCTGTGAAGCACCGTACGATTTGGTACGTAAAATGCGGGCGTCTTTTCTCGTAATGGGGCCATTGTTAACCCGAACCGGATATGCGCGAATCTCACTGCCTGGGGGCTGTGCGATTGGCACTAGACCCATTGATCAACATCTGAAGGGCTTTGAAGCGATGGGTGCCGAGATTAATTTGGGACAAGGTTTTATTGAGGCCAGATCTACCGGCAGATTGCATGGCGCGAAGGTATATCTGGATGTGGCAAGCGTAGGTGCAACGGAGAATATTATGATGGCGGCCACGTTGGCAGAAGGCACAACAGTGATCGAGAATGCGGCTAAAGAGCCGGAAATCGTCGATTTGGCCAACTATTTAAATAGTATGGGTGCGGTCGTTCGCGGCGCAGGCACTGGTGTAATTCGCATTGAAGGCGTAGAGAAGCTGCATGGTGTTGAACATACAGTAATTCCTGACCGGGTCGAGGCCGGAACATTTATGGTGGCGGCTGCGATTACCGGAGGTAATGTATTTGTAGAAGGTGCAATCGCCGATCATTTAGGTCCAATTATCTCCAAGCTTGAAGAGATGGGCATCACGATCGAAGCGGAAGAGAACGGCGTGCGCGTTATTGCAGATAAGCCACTCAAAGCGGTGGATGTGAAGACATTGCCTTATCCAGGCTTCCCAACGGATATGCAGTCACAAATGATGGCTCTGCTGCTCGTGTCCGAAGGCACAAGCGTTGTGACCGAGACCGTGTTCGAAAATCGCTTTATGCATGTTGACCAATTCCGTCTGATGAACGCTGAGATCAAGGTGGAAGGAAGAAGTGCTATTGTCTCTGGCGGCTCCAAGCTTAGCGGTGCCAAAGTGTGTGCGACGGATTTGCGTGCGGGAGCTGCGCTTATTATCGCGGGTCTTGTGGCGGAAGGTACAACGGAAGTGAGCGGTACGCACCATATCGACCGCGGCTACGTCAATCTGACCGAGAAGCTGGCAGGTCTTGGTGCTGACATCTGGCGCATTAGCCAGGAGGAAGCTGTGGAGCCTGAGAAAGCGGCTCAGACCGTACAAAATGAATTGCCTTCATTAAAAATTCAACCGACCTGGGCTTAATCCAAGCTCAGCCCAATTATAAATCAGGAAGAGGTTATCTCTTATGTCATCTGCGGATGCGATAAGAGATGGCCTCTTTTTTTATTTTTTCTAAACTTATTGCCCAACTTAGAGCGAGCATGTGTTCAAAAGGACGATTTCCAGCCCCAAGGCTTATGCTCCGATATGCGTTTTCCGATATGTCTCAGCTGGAGAAAGTTAGGGTACCACTTATAGATCCATGAAATTCTCTCGCTTTCGCTCCAATTACATATATTTATGGCATGTGTCGCCTACTTTTTGCATAAAAAGTAGTAGAGAGGGTTAGTGATAGAGATGTAAAAAAATAGAGCGATTCATACAGATGTGAATTTGGATGGAGGTTGTAGGCCGGATGAATGAAGGACGGAGCACCATGAAAATCAGAACATCAGATAAGGGAGGAACGATTGAGAAACGGGCAGGAGAAGACAAAGGGCTGCAGGAATGGCACGCGGCAGACCGGTTATCTTCTAATCTAGGCTATATGAATATAAAAGAGAATAAAGCGATATCCAATAAATCACAGAAGAGTTCCTTCCGCTATCACAGCGGGGGCAGGAGATTCGGCGGGTTAGCGGCCCTCGCGGCCGTGAGCGCGCTGGCCGTGCTGCTTCCGGCGCTGCTCATGCA
>NZ_LN831277.1:483157-495379 GCF_900069005.2 Paenibacillus sp. GM2
CGTTCGCCGGCTTGCCGCCGGCGACACGAGCGGCGTGCCTGGCGGCAGCGCCGATGTAAAAGACACGGTGGAACATCAAGTCTATGTATCCAGTGAAGCCCTGCAAGCATGGAAGGAAGAGGGGCGCGCCAAAGATTTGCAGAAGCTGCAGCAGGCGGTTGAACTGACGCGCGGTATCATTATGACCTATCAAGGCCGTCCGATTACCGCTTCCTTCTTCTCCTCTAGCGGGGGGTATACCGAGAATTCAGAGGATTATTGGTCCGAGCCAGTGCCCTACCTTCGCAGTGTTTCCAGTCCGTGGGAGCTTCGGCTTAATCCGCAGAATCAGGTCACCGTGGAACAGGACGTTGATGAGGTGTTCGCGAAGCTGGGGCAGCGGGCTCCGTCCATATCAGCGCTTGGCAGCAGCGGTTCGAAGAAGGGAATCTCTAACCTGTTCAAAGTATTGTCCGTAACGGCTGGGGGCCGGGTAAAGAAAATTCAGATTGGGGACAAGACTTATAGCGGTCGGGAAGTTCGGGAGAAGCTTGAGCTTCGCTCCAGTCAGTTCAGCATGGAACTGGACGGCTCCGAGGTAAAGATCACAACCTATGGTTCCGGACATGGTGTAGGCATGAGCCAGTGGGGAGCAAACGGGATGGCCAAGCAGGGTTATACAACGACGCAGATTCTTAAACACTACTATACCGGGATTTCCTTTAATCAAGTATCCGATGTTTTAGGCTCGTAGATCGATTGCTAGAAGCAAGCGGAAATGACTGTATAACGTACAGGTAGTTTTGCCTTGGTTGGCTTGTGTAGCTATATTCAATAGAATGTAATCTCTGGCCTCTCCCAATTTTCAAAAAAAATTAGTATAGCCAAGTATAAAAGCAATAGCCTCGGTAACAATGGTTATTGAGGTGATGAGGTAATGAATGAACAAAATAGTAAAAAGAAGAGCCATGAGGAATCTCCTAAAATTACAATGGGAGAGCCGGTAGCACCGGTATCCGCGTGGAAGAGAGTATTCGCAAAAAGATGGGTATTCCCGGCGATTTACGTGGCGGCAGTGGCAATTATACTAACGTTAGTGTGGGTCTATCAGGATGCCAGCCAAAAGCCAAAAGACGCCCCTGCCAGTGTCTCGCAATCTATTGAAGACAACCAGGGAGCAGCAGGAAACGTGGATGGCCAGCAGGAGGAAGCTGCTACTGAGACGGTTGCTTCCGCTGAGGATCTGGTATGGCCTGTTGCTAACGTAGCCGATATTACTATCGTCAAGCCGTTCTATGACAAGGACGGAAGTGCCGAGGACCATCAAGCCGCGCTCGTTCAATACAATGATACGTTCAGAGCGAACACAGGGATTGACCTGGCCCGCAAAGATGATCAGCCGTTCGAAGTGAAAGCGGCGATGAGCGGCAAGGTTACCCGGGTCGAGGAAGCTCCGCTGATCGGGTATGTTGTAGAGATTACTCATGCGAACAACCTGAAGACGGTATATGAGAGCTTGTCCGATATCAAGGTGGAGATGAACGCCGAAGTGAAACAAGGTGATGTCATTGCCAGCGCCGGACGCAATGAGCTTGAGAAAGATCTTGGCAACCATGTTCATTTCGCAGTGTATGAGAATGACGAGTTGGTTAACCCGGTTAATGTATTGCCTAAAAATGAGAACAAATAATGAATACGTCTTACGGCGTGCAAAATTATAGTCGCGAGTAGCGTGAAATGTGCGTCCCGTAAGGCAATGACAGGAAGCAAGGAGCTGGTCTCTTTGCTTCTTTTGTTGTTGTTTTTTACAGCTTATTTAAAATATTTGGCCTCGCTTAGGCTTGTCAGGCTTGGAAACAAAGAATATATGGGCACGCCCCTCATATAATGTACCAAACTATCTCGAGTAGGGAGGCGGGAGCGTGCACGATTACATCAAAGAACGGACGATTAAAATTGGTCGCTGCATCGTGGAAACTCGGCACACGGTACGGACCATAGCTAAGGAATTCGGCGTATCGAAAAGCACGGTGCACAAGGATTTAACCGAGCGTCTGCCGGAGATTAATCCGGATTTAGCTGATCAGGTGAAGCACATTCTCGAATACCATAAGTCGATCAGACACCTTCGCGGAGGAGAGGCAACTAAGATCAAGTATAAGAAGAAGGGGCAGAACAAACGGGAGGTAATTAGCTCAGCGCGTTAAAATTTTCAGGCATTCATCATGATTTGCAATTGGGACTTTAGGATTATCATTGAACACATCCCCCAAAGTATGGTATTTTTAAATATGGTATAACAATGTGGATTTTTATCCATTGAACCCGAATTTTCACGGATTTAGGCACCGTTCTGTCGATTGACTGCACCAGGAAATTGGGACGCATTGACCATGTTTAGCATCTAGGATTGCCTTTCCGCATCGGCTTGTAGAAGATGATCTCAATGGCCGACTGGGGCAGTCTATATTGAACTAATAGTTCGCCGACATTAGAGAACGGTGTCACGTTACATAATAGACCGTCCCTTTAAATGTCAACAAAAAACGCTTTGGGGGAGCATCGTAATGATGAGCAAGGATATTGGTATTGATTTGGGTACAGCGAATGTACTGATTCATGTCAAAGGAAAAGGAGTGGTTCTTGACGAACCGTCTGTAGTCGCCATTGATAATGACGCCAAGCGTGTACTCGCCGTAGGTGAGGAAGCAAGGCGAATGGTTGGACGTACGCCAGGAAATATCGTTGCGATCAGACCTTTGCGTGACGGCGTAATTGCCGATTTTGATGTTACTGAGACGATGATGAAATATTTCATCGAACGCGTGGGGGGCAAGAGTTGGTACAGCCATCCCCGGATTTTGATCTGCGCTCCTACGAATATTACATCGGTGGAGCAGAAGTCGATTCGTGAAGCCGCCGAGCGAAGCGGAGCCAAGGAAGTCTTCATGGAAGAAGAACCGAAGGCTGCGGCAATCGGGGCAGGTATGGATATTTTTGAACCGAGCGGCAATATGGTTGTCGATATCGGTGGTGGGACGACGGATGTAGCGGTACTCTCGATGGGGGATATCGTTACTTCCTCGTCTATTAAGATCGCTGGCGACAAGTTTGATTCCGCCATTATTAAATATATTAAAGGAAAGTACAAGCTTTTGATCGGTGAACGTACGGCAGAGGACATCAAAATTGGCGTAGGTACAGTGCATCCTTCAGGCCGTGTCGCCGAGATGGACATTCGTGGCCGAGACATGGTGTCAGGACTTCCGTTAACTGTGACGATCACATCAAAAGAGATTCAGGAAGCTTTGTTCGACTCGGTTGCCACGATTGTAGCCGGGGCCAAGTCAGTGCTTGAGCGGACTCCGCCGGAGCTGTCAGCAGATATCATCGACCGCGGCGTTATTCTGACGGGTGGTGGCGCCTTGCTGCATGGATTGGACGAGCTGTTGGTTGAGGAACTGCATGTTCCGGTGCTGATCGCCGAAGATCCGATGCATTGTGTCGTGAAAGGAACGGGCATTATGCTCGACAATTTGGACAAGGCCATTAAGAAAAGATTCTAATCGACCGATATATTCTGTATATCAAAATGTAATCATCGGTGCTGCATCGGCGTAAGACGGGGAACCGCGGCCGAGGCGGCAAGTTTGAATTTGGAGGCATGTCCATGATCAGGGGACTTTATACTGCTGCATCAGGAATGATAACAGAACAACGGCGTCATGATACGATCACGCAAAATATTGCAAACTTGAATACTCCAGGGTACAAGCAGGTAAGCTCGGTTTCGCATTCTTTTCCCGAAACGCTGATCTCGATTATTGGGGACAAGCAGTCTGGCAATAACCGCAAAATCGGCAAGCTGGCCACGGGGGTGTTTGCAGAAGAGAGCCTGGCATCTTATGCTCAAGGAGATCTCAAGGAGACAGGCAAGAAGTCGGACTTCGCGCTGCTCTCAAGTATCGGTATGAATCATCCTGCTACGGGAGAATTGATCCCGTTTGATGCCTCGGGCAAATATGTGGGTGATAACGGAGAAGTATTCTATCGTCCGGAAGCGTTCTTTACCGTGATGGATAAGGACAATCAATTGCGATATACGAGAGATGGCAACTTCACGGTAGCTCCTGATGGGGCGCTGTTGACCTCGCAAGGGTATCGAGTGCTTGATATGGACCACAATCCTGTCGTGCTGCCTGCCGGCGTATCGATCGATTCCTTGCAGAGTGACAGTGTCGGAAGACTCTTCTATTATAATGAAGCGGGAATTCGTGAGGATGTAGGCAATCTGGGCATCTCGGTCGCTGACCGTCCGCAGGAATTGGTTCGTGATGGCAACGGAGTATATCGGGAACTGGCCGGATTGGGCACAAATGTCAGACCATTAACGAATCGGGAAGGGGCGGAAGTTCGTCAGGGCTACCTGGAAGTATCCAATGTCGACCCCGCTCAATCCATGGTTGACTTAATGGCTGCTCAACGCGCCTATGAGTCCAACCAGAAGATCGTTCAGTATTATGACAAGAGCCTGGACAAAGCGGTTAATGAGGTTGGCAGGATATAGCATTGTATAAGTAATATAGGAGGTGCTACATGAATAACTCCATGATCAGTGCCATGGTATCCATGGGCGGCATCCAGCAGCGTCTGGATTTGCTTGCCGACAATATGGCCAATCTAAATACAGTTGGATTCAAGCGTAAGGAAGCAACCTTTGAAGATACGCTGACTCGTGTTCAACAGCAAGCCAAAGGGATGGAGCTGCCTGGCCGGGTCTCTCCGCGTGGATTCAATCTGGGGTTTGGCTCTATGCTGGCGGGGGCAGAGGTTAACTTTGACCAAGGCCCTATCAAGCAGACGGATATTCCGACAGATCTGGCGATTGAAGGAAATGCCTTGTTTTCAGTGATGACAGCTGGTAATATTAAGGCCTATACAAGGGCGGGCAACTTCATGATTCAACCGGATCCGAATGATGCGGAATCCGCATGGCTCGTTACGAATGAAGGTCACTACTTGTTAAATACGGATGGGGAACGGATTGTTGTCCCTGCTAATTCCAAGCTGCAGATTGACGAGCATGGCTGGATTACAGCGGTTGCCGGGTCTGGAGCAGCCGAACAGATCGGGCAGATTCAGCTGTATACGCCGATTCGTACAGATGCGCTGCAGAAGAGAGATGGCAACTTATTCGTCATAGCCCCCGGCGCACAGGAAGCGGATGTATTGGCGGACACCTTTGCTCTTCCTCAGGATCAGCAAGCTCGTCTCCGTCAGGGGGCGCTGGAGTCCTCCAACGTAAATCTGACCGATGAGATGGCAGAATTAATGCAGGTACAAAGAGCCTATCAGCTCTCGGCCCGTGCTTTGACTTCTAGTGATACAATGATGAATTTGGCTAATAACTTACGCGGGTAGGTGGAGCGCTTCATGACAGAGAAGAATAACCCGGAAGTTAAGCAGCGTGCATGGTGGGTTGTCCCGCTGCGGATCGTGCTGGTGCTGCTCTTCTTCGCAGTCGCTTTGATCGGTGGGGCGATTGCCGGGTATGTTGTGCTTGGCAAGCAGGATATTCACGATGTATTGGACTGGAGCACTTGGCGTCATGTTTTTGATCTGGTCTTTGCTCCTTAACGGGCTGCAAGGTGTTCAGCGCATCTGGATATTGATGATTGAGTCGCTTGTTAGGATGAAAATAATGGTTGGAGAACTCCCGAATACGGGAGTTTTCTTTTTGCATGGGGAGAATGTATAATGATGGGGGACTAAGCACTGACGTTTCAGCCGAAAATAAAAGGGCTAAATCCTATACAGCGCTAGCTGTACCGGATTAGCCCCTTATCTTAACCCTCGCTTCTGCAGAGGCGAAGGATAATTAAAGTGTGACCGACTTTCGCTTTTTTTATACTAAGAGATGTAGTTTTAATAAGTCCACTTTTGATAAGAAACCGGATCGAGGCCAATTTGAGGTGGAGCGACCACGATTCAAAGGTTGGTTTTCTTGCGATATAGAATTTTCATCAGCGTAGCCAGATAACGTATAAATTCTATATTTAATATGAAGCGAATCAAGAAGCTAACTTGGCATCAAATTTTGAATTTAGCTGGGCTGAGCAGAGGCTTACGAAGTCATGTTTCCTGCGGAGACATCTTAGATGACATATACACACACAAGTGTATGCTCACGAGGTCGTTCTCCCTGAAAGCGTGTAGCTTCCCATGTCCTAGCTTCATCCTACTGAAGCACTTCGAAAAAACGTATCGGAAGCATGAGCTTTGGTGTCTGAAAACCGAACTTTTTCAACTCACACAAAATAAGAGTAATTTATTTCAAGAAAGGGGATTTACATATGCTGGATATCAAACAGATTCAAGAGATCATTCCGCACCGCCCGCCGTTCCTATTGGTGGATCGTATTGTAGAACTGGAGGAAGGCAAACGGGCAGTGGGCATCAAGAACGTTACTGTGAACGAACCGTTTTTTACAGGGCATTTTCCAGAATATCCGGTGATGCCGGGGGTATTAATTACTGAAGCATTGGCTCAGGTTGGTGCTGTAGCGATCCTGAACGTAGAAAGTAATCGAGGCAAGATTGGTTTTCTGGCCGGACTGGATGAATTCCGCTTCCGCGGTCAAGTTGTGCCGGGCGACACGCTGCGTCTCGAAGTAGAGATTATCCGTTTGAAGGGTTCCATCGGTAAAGGCAAAGCCGTTGCCAAGGTGGACGACAAAGTCGTCGCTGAAGGCGTAATTATGTTTGCCTTGTCATAAATGTGGAGGTTTGGATGCCGAGGAATGGCTTCCTGCTACAGCTCATAGATTGGCTAGTAGTTGATTAAGTGCAAAGTTCCAAAAGTCCACTTGCGGGCTTTGGGATCGCTGCCTCTATGAATGTGTGATTTTTTACTGTGTAGAGACCTGTCTATCCTTTAAATTTGAGGAATGGATGTAGAAATCTTTAGGAGGAGTTTGTAATCATGGCTGAACTTAGCGCGAATGTAAGAGAAAGACTGGACAGTTGGCTCCAGGACCCTGCCATCGATGATGCGACGAAGCAGGAGCTGAAGCAGCTTGAGAATAATCCGGTGGAGCTGGAAGATCGCTTCTATCGTGATCTTGAATTTGGTACAGGCGGATTGCGCGGTGTTATCGGTGCAGGCAGCAACCGGATGAATCGTTATACGGTGGCTCGGGCGACGCAAGGCTTCGCCGAGTATATTTTGCAAGCTCATGGTCAACAGGACGGGAAGCCTTCTGTCGTTATCGCTCATGATTGCCGCCATTTCTCGCCGGAGTTTGCTCTGGAGGCCGCTTTGGTCCTGGCTGGCAATGGAATCGCAGCCAAGCTGTTCCCGTCGCTGCGTCCAACGCCGCAGCTATCTTACGCCGTGCGTGAATTAGCGGCAACCGGTGGAATTGTCGTAACAGCGAGCCATAATCCGCCTGAATATAATGGATATAAAGTATATAACGCCTTTGGAGGGCAACTGGTGCCGGATGAAGCGGAGCAGGTCATCGCCCATATCCGCGAGGTTACTTCTTTCGGGGGGATCAAACGTCTGAGCCGTGAAGAGGCTGAGCAGCAAGGGATGCTTGTCTGGCTGGGTGAAGCGGAAGATGAAGCTTTTGCCGAAACCGTGGCGGCAACCAGTGTGAACCGCGAGCTGATGGCTGCCGGTGCGGCCAAAGATCTGGTCGTCGTATTCACTCCACTCCATGGTACAGGGAACCTTCCGGTGCGCCGTGTATTGGATAAAATCGGTTTCACCCAGGTTCATATCGTGAAGGAGCAAGAGTTGCCGGATGGAAATTTCAGCACGGTTAAATCTCCAAACCCCGAGGAGCGCGAAGCGTTTACGATGGCGATTGAGCTTGGCAAGCAGGTCGGGGCGGATATTCTGATCGGAACGGATCCGGATGCCGACCGTATGGGTGCAGTCGTTCGAGCAGCGAACGGGGAGTATGAGATTTTGACCGGAAATCAATCGGGTGCGATCCTGGTTCACTACGTGCTTGGTCAATTGAAGGAAGCAGGCAAGTTTCCTGAAAATGGCGCCGTGGTGAAGACGATCGTAACGAGTGAGATGGGGGCGACCATTGCTCGTCATTATGGAGCTGCTGTATTTAATACCCTGACCGGGTTCAAATATATCGGCGAGAAAATGAACCAGTTTGATGAGACTGGCGAGTATACTTACCTGTTTGGATATGAAGAGAGCTACGGTTATCTGGCTGGCAACTATGCCCGCGATAAGGATGCCATCGTGGCTGCATCCCTGATCTGTGAAGCGGCTGCATATTATAAGCGCCAAGGCAAGACGCTGATCGATGTGCTGGAGGAACTCTACACCCAGTTTGGATACTATCGCGAGTCGCTTGCTTCCCGGACGTTAAAAGGGAAGGATGGCGTGGCCAAGATTGGCGCATTGATGGAAGACTTCCGCAGCAATCCCCCGCAGCAGATCGCTGGCTCTGAGGTGAAGCAAGTGCTTGACTACTCGCTTGGATTGGATGGGCTTCCGAGGGAAAATGTATTGAAATTTATGCTCGCGGATGGCTCCTGGTTCTGCTTGCGTCCATCCGGAACGGAGCCGAAAATTAAATGCTATTTTGCCGTTTGCGGCGAGTCCAACGAGGATGCCAAGGCCAGCTTGAAACGTCTGGAAGATGAAGTCTTAGCGCGGATTGATGCTTAAAGCATAAGCTTCCGTTGGCAATACTGCTATAAACAACACGAGCTTCGATATTAAGCCATCACATGGTTTGCATGGGTGCGCATGGTCCGAAGCTGCATCACGGCGATCGGCCGACTCAGTTGAAGTGAATAAGCCATATATTTAAGTCGACTTGATCAAGTCGACTTAAATGCTGTGTATAAGGCAAAATGAGCTTTAACCTGGCAAGGGGTCAATGTCCGTGACGTTTATTATAGAATGGTTTCTTTGCCTATTTCCCGGGTACAGTGAGAAATTTTGTCTAAAGTGTGTTTTTACATTAATAATAGCTCACTTCAGTCATTCCACGGGAAATTTACATTTCGTATACTTTCTTCCATTCAAATACGTTAGAATAGATGAATTGCTTTTTGGGGCGTTTTTGCAAATAAGCGAGTAATTACGGGAACGGTTGTGTCGACTACGGCTCCAAAAGTGACAATTTGATAAGATTTAGCAATAAGATTGCAGTATTATTGGATTGTACTCGCCGGAGTATCCTGCATTTCCCTCTATAATTAGACGAAACATTGAAGAATTTTGACTCGGAAGCGAGAACTTAGTAGTCTTGATGTTAGAGATGATGCCATTATCGCCTGAAGTTAAAGAGATAACATTTGTGAAGCATTATATTTACCTTCTTGTAAGATCGGGGAATTCCTGCGGCAGCTTACACCATAAAGAGCAGGGAGATTCCTGTAAAAGTACAGTTTTTTCGCGGGTAGAGGGCTCGATAGAAAACTGCACTTTTACAGTTATGTGTTCTTTTATCGCGATTTTAAAAAATCTTCCAGTTTTGATTATTAGAGTGGTTAGATTGTAAGATAATAGGATGGGTAAACAATAAGACGATAATGAAGAGGGATGAAGGAGTACTTGTATTTTTTCTTAAGTTGAGGAGGTAGCTTTGTGGTACAAAGTTGGCAGCGGTGGAATCAAGCTTCCCGCAAATGGCTATGGATTTTGGTGATAGTGGGGATTATCGCCTCGATACCTGTAATTTATCAACGGGTGGAGACGGAATCTTCGGCAAATAAAGTAGAGATCGTATTTAATTATCGCGGCTTGGTGGAGATATCGAATTATCAGGCTAATCCAGCGGCTTATATGAATGAACAATTAGATCGGCTGAAGGAAGCCGGAATTACAACGATGGCTTTGTTCGAGAGCTCATTGGACGAATATCAGAAGACAAGACGGATTATGCTCCTGAGTGAAGCTGATATCGCCAAGTTTAATAAGACGGTGGTCAGCTCTAACAGCAACTATACTTATATTGCTTTTACGAATGAGGATAACGAGAAGCAGCTTCGCCCTGTAATCGAAGAAGCTTTTCGCGAATTAGGCGTTGCGGTAGGACCTTGGGAATATGAAGGGCGTCCAGGCCTTGTTCTCCAGATGTCTCCGGATGAAGCGCTGCTGAAGCCGATGCCAATTGATAAAATGGCGTTCTCCATGCTTCAGGATAAAGGCTTTATTATATTGCCGCGGCTGTCTGATAATATCCCTTATGATCAAGCGGCGATGGATGAGGAACTGCAATATTTTGCAGATCATGGTGTAAATCGCATTCTGTTTGATGGCGAAGCCGTCAAAGGGTTCCAGGATAATGAGAAGATGAACAGTTTACAAGGTTTTGCAGAACTGCTGAACCAATATCATATTGGAATCGCTACGATTGAGAACCTGAAGGCACCTCAGAAAGGCTTCAACAAACTGGCTTATCTGGTCGATTACAACGTGGTTCGCCTTCATTCGTTAGCGGACCTGGAAGCGAGTCAGCCTGTCGATACGTTAGCAGATCGGTTTGCGCTTGCTACGAAGGACCGGAATATTCGGATGATCTATTTGAACGCTTCTCCGGCCAAGGATGCGGCCAAAGCAGCGATTACCAATCCGATAGACAATCTAATTCACTCGCTGCAGGAACCGGGGAATGCAATTCAGCGGATCCAGGATAACGGCTTCGAGCTGGGTCAGGCAGAGGCCTTCCATGTGTATGATGCTTCTTGGCAAAAATATTTAAAGGCGTTGGTCGTGCTTGGCGGCGTGGCGATGATCGCACTGCTCATCTCGTGTTTTATCGCACCTGTCACTTTGGCAGCCTTTGTCCTTGGGTTGATCGGCTCCGCCGGGCTGTATGTACTTAAACCAACCTTGATGGAGCAGGCCCTTGCGTTGTTTGTGGCCATTAGTGCGCCGACGATTGCGGTAGTATTGGCCATACGCAAAGTAAATGAAGTCAGCGATACCAAGACGATGCTGCCTAATAGCAAAAGATTGGCGCATACGCTTGTATTGTATGTGAAGACAGCTGTAATTTCACTGTCGGCTGTTCCTTTTGTCATTACATTGCTTAACAATATTACTTATAGTCTCGTGTTGAATCAGTTCCGCGGCGTAAGTCTGCTGCATTTGGGACCTATTCTGCTGATTGCTATATATGTCTTCCTGTACCAAGGGGAATCCGTCTGGAAGGAACTGAACCGTTGGCTGAAGATGCGAATTACGCTGCTGTGGGTAGTTGTAGCTGCTGTTCTGGGTGTGGTTGGGCTGTATTATCTGTCTCGGACAGGGAACTCCGGCTCGCTGCTGCCTGGTGAAGCAACGTTTAGATCTGTGCTTGAAAATACATTTGGCGTAAGACCAAGGAATAAGGAATTCCTGCTTGCGCATCCGCTGTTCCTGGCAGGTATCTTCGCGGCGTTCCGTTACCGTTGGGCGCTTTATGCGATGGTTATCGCAGTTATGGGACAATTGTCTATGGTAGATACCTTCGCTCATATCCATACTCCGGCGGTACTGTCGCTCATTCGCGGCTTGCTCGGCCTGGGGCTCGGGGTAATCGTTGGCTTAATTGCGATTCTAATTTGGCATATTATCGAAAGGTGCTGGGATAAATGGTCGCCGCGTCTCCTCAAACCATAGTTCTATCGGGATATTACGGCTTTCGCAACAGTGGGGATGAAGCCGTGCTGCAATCGATTCTTACTGCACTGGAAGAGGAAGGCCGGGCATCCGGGATTCAGATTGATCCGGTAGTGTTGTCGATCGACCCCGAATGGACGAGCCGTACCTATGGAGTAAAAGCTGTACATCGGATGAAATTTGCGGAAGTAAGGAACGCTATTAAGAACAGCGACGGATTGATCAGCGGCGGGGGCAGCCTGCTGCAGGACGCAACGGGACTCAAATCGATCCCGTATTATCTCGGCGTGATCAAGCTGGCGCAGTGGCTCGGGAAGCCGACCTTTGTATACGCGCAGGGCGTAGGACCTGTAAATCGCAAGCTGTTCCGCCCGTTTATCGCGTCTGTGTTCCGGCGCTGTGATTATATCTCAGTGCGGGATGCGGAGTCGGCGGAGCTGCTGCGCAGCATGGGTATTCCGGGCGGGGACATAGAGGTGGTCCCCGATCCGGTGATGGGGCTGAAGCTGCCGGAAGATGGGGTGGCAGCTTCAGCAGATTCGCAGCCGGACTCGCAAGCGGGCGAGTCCGCTGCCGCCACCGGCGCCGGCGCTCAT
>NZ_LN831277.1:495537-523774 GCF_900069005.2 Paenibacillus sp. GM2
GCTGCCGGTGGTGGGGGTGTCGGTCCGCTTCTGGACGGAAGCGCGGACCGAACTGGCGAAGCTGGCCGCAGGCCTGGCTTCGCTGAGCCGCCGCAAGCCGGTGCATATCCGCTTTCTGCCGTTTCATTTCCCGGGCGATGACGAAGCCTCGCGCTTCGTCATTGAACAGATGGGAAATGTGGCAGACAGCGGCGGCACCGTGAGTATTGCGGCGGAGACGGAGCATCCGCAGGATATGCTCCGGGAAGTCAGCCAGTGCAGCCTGCTGATAGGCATGCGGCTGCACAGCTTGATCTACGCGGCCTCGCGGGAAGTCCCGCTGCTCGGCATCTCTTATGATCCGAAGATCGATCATTTCCTCGGCCGTGTCGGCAGCGTTCCGGTCGGCACGACGAATGAACTCGATCCGCAGATTGTTGCCGCGCAGGCCGAGCGCCTGCTCACCGAAGGGGGAGTTTGGCGCAGAGCGCATTCAGCGAAGATCAACGCGATGAAGGATGCGGCACGACTGCCCGCGCAGAACATCGCACAATTTTTACGGAGCAAGGGGTGAGCCGAAAATGACGTTCACACATGATACAGCGGTACCGACGGTATCCGTGTTTGGCATTCCTGTATGTAAATGGGGAATGAGGGACACCGTAGAGTACTTGTCTCAGGTGGTCGCTTCCGGGACACCACATCAGATTATTACCGCGAATCCGATTATGATTATGGCCGCGCTGGAGAACCCGGAATACAAGCGGATGATGCAGGCTGCTGAATTGATTGTACCTGATGGAAGCGGGGTGGTCTGGGCCGCGCAAAAAGGCGGCGATCCTGTAGCGGAGCGGGTGGCAGGCATCGATCTGATGCATGAGCTGCTGCTGCAAGGTGTGAAGGAACAATGGAGAGTCTATCTGCTAGGCTCAACACCAGAAGTTATTGAAGAGACGGCGGGTCGATTATCCCGGCAATATCCTGGCCTGATTATTGCGGGCTATCGGGACGGATTTTTTGGCCCAGAACAAGATGAGGAAGTTGTCCAGGCGATTAAGGAAGCTGCGCCGCATCTGTTATTTGTTGCCAGAGGTGCGGATACGCAAGAGCCTTGGATCGCAAAATATAAACAGTCGTTAAGCGTACCGATTATGATGGGCGTCGGCGGCAGTTTCGATGTCATATCCGGCAAGACCAAGCGGGCTCCGCTTGTATTCCAGAAGCTTCGGCTTGAATGGTTATACCGTTTGTTAAGACAACCATCCCGGTTGCCGCGTATGCTTGCGCTACCGAAATTTACAGTTCGCGTCATGCGTGAAGGAGAAAAACTGACCAAAATCAGATAATTCATTGAAATATTGCGGAAAACAACGTATTATTGCTTAAATACGGGGTTGGTCTTTCTTTTGAAACGGAGTATAATCATTCCGGCAGAACAATTGGGGGTTAATACACATGTGGATGATCTATACCATCGGGTTTATCGTCGCGCTTGGTTTGGCGCTTGCTCTGACGCCGCTTGTTAAGAAGTTCGCTTTTAAAGTCGGCGCTGTGGACGTGCCTAACGCACGTAAAGTGCATACCAAGATTATGCCGAGACTCGGTGGATTGGGCATTTATTTATCTTTTATAGCAGCTTTTTTAATAATCGTATGGTTTGTTCCAGATACATTCTCTGTTCGTGAGATGAATTTTATTAAGGCGTTTCTTGTAGGCGGTACAATAACGGTTCTGCTTGGGGCGCTGGATGATCGTTTCGATCTGCCGGCCAAGCTGAAGTTTCTTGTACAGATTGCAACGGCCTGCATCGTTGTTTTCGGATTTGATGTACGCTTGGAGTTCGCTAATATTCCATTCCATACTTATGCATCGGTGGAGAGCTGGATTGCGATCCCTTTCACGATTCTATGGATCGTTGGGGTAACGAATGCGATCAATCTGATCGATGGCCTGGATGGACTTGCAGCCGGAGTGTCCGGGATTGCGATAGCGACGATTGCTGTAATGGCGTTTATTATGGGTAATGTACTTGTTGCTCTGATGAGCTTGCTATTGCTTGGAAGCATTCTTGGCTTCCTGCATTTCAATTTCCACCCGGCGAAGATATTTATGGGCGACTCGGGATCCCTGTTCCTTGGCTTTTGTTTGGCCTTATTATCCTTGCTCGGATTTAAGCAGGTCGCCATCGTGTCGTTCCTGACGCCAATAATTCTGATCGGTGTACCGCTCTCGGACACGATGTTTGCAATCATCCGCCGCTGGATGCAGAAGAAGCCGATCTTCTCACCGGACAAGGGGCATCTGCATCATTGCCTGCGCGAGCTTGGATTCAGCCACCGTCAGACGGTGCTGATCATTTACGGCATCGCCGCTTTCTTCGGCGTGCTGGCGGTTATTCAGTCCTCAGCGGCGATGTATAATGCCAACTGGGTTACTTTTGTAGTCATCTGTGTGATGGTCTTCTTCCTGCAAATCGGCGCAGAGGTCATCGGCCTGATCGGCAAGACCAAACGGCCGCTGCTGAACTTCCTGGCGCGCTTGCGTATGAAGGTCGGAGAAGAACGAGGCTCGAAATAAAACTAGCTTCAGGTTTTTGGATGAGGCAAGATTGGAACTATAGATTACAGAAATTATATGTTTATATAAAATGTCTGCATGGGACAACCTCTATCGGTGCTTGGGTGCTGAAAGGGGTTGTTTTTTTTATTCTATGCGGTTCAACACTGAAGTGTGGTTAGATTAGGCTGCTTACTAAATTTCCTGGCATTTGCTATACTAAGAGCATGCGTGTTCTTGGAATAAACTCAAGGAAGGGATTGTCTATGAGTGAGCAGTTGCTACAACAAATCATACAGAAGCTCGACAGAATTGAAAATGATCAGCAAGCGATGAAGTCAGATATGGGTTCTATGAAATCCGAATTAGGATCAATGAAATCTGAACTAGGATCAATGAAAGAGACACAAGCCCTGATGCAGTCGCAGTTGAGTGAGACGAATGCCATTGTCCGGGCCATCCGGGATCGTCAGGAAGAGACAGACGCCAAGCTTGATGCTCTAAGCATGGATGTTCATAAGCTGCATGGTGAACTCACTCACGTCAAAGAAGGCCAAGAACGCCATGAAAGAATTCTCGAGAAACTCTCTCTTCGTTCAATCGAGCAGGAGACAGACATTTCGGCCTTGCGGAGAGCGAAATAGATAGTATTCATTTTTATATGACAAGCCTGTCTTTCTGAAGTCAGGCTTTTTTATTGTACATATTTACATGTGACATATTTTGTGGTTTTTCTAAAAGATTGGCTCCTTTTGTCCGATAACAAACATAAGTGCCGATTTTTTTGGACGGTTTCCGACGGGGACTAAATATCAAATAAAAGGAGAGATAACTACATGCAACGCTTTAAGAAGCCATTGATATGGCTGGCTTTAATGTCGCTTATTATTACATTGATTCCACCTGGGTTAGTGACAGTTGCAAATGCTGCCGCTACCTTTCAGCCCAGCTTCTTTGTTCCAAGTAATCCAGCGTTAAGGGATACATTTGCACTAGCAACAGAATATAACGATAAAGATGGTCGGAAGCAAATCGATCGTCAAAATGTCTATAACGTGGTTACATCTACGCTGACTGTTACAGGTGCCGTTTCAAAGGTATCAACGAATAATATGACGGTTAAGGTAGAACGGTTGAACTCTGTTCCAGTGAAGAATGATCTAGGTACCGAGACTGGTAATGTAAACTGGGTTCCAGATGCGACCAATGTATATTATTCCAGTGTAACTATGGACCCTGATGATTCTTCAGGGAATAAGTTCATCGCCCGTGACCTCACTTTGTTCGGAGGATTCAATAAAATTACCTTTTCTGGTGTTCAGGGGGGTGTGACTCAGTCCGAGTCCTTCTATGTACTCTATGATAAGGTGCCATATCTTCAAGAATTAATGATGTATGATGGCGGAGCAAAGGCGAAACAGTTAAATGAGGGTACTCCGGTAGTCACCAATACGGGGACGGTATCTCTTGAAGGTACCGCTCAGAATTCAACGAAGGTTACTTTGTATGTGAATGAGAAGAATCCTACGTCGCTGTTCTTGGATGACTATAGCGGCAAATTCTACTCTTCCGGCATCACCTTGTCCCCTGGGACCAACGATTTGAAGCTGGTTATTACGAATGGTGCGGACACTGTTACAATGCACCGTACTGTACTTTATTATAACGATACACAGAAGCTGTCCTCTTTGTATGTCTATGATGGCACTAAAGCATATAACGCATTAAATGTTACGCCGACTGTGACGGGTAGTGTGAATGGCCAAGAAGGATTAATTGGACAAGTCCTGATTCCATATCGTCCTAGCGTAGATGCGCCTAATGAAGGCGAGTTCAAAGATAAAGGGAAGATCTCCTACAGGCTTCCTGGTGAGACCGATTACACCGATGTTGGGTTTACGATACTTAAAATGAGTGCAGTAAGTCCTGATGGGACAGTAAATCTTTCCCCAGGATCTGATGTCATAGTTCCTGACGCAAATGGTAATCCGGATCATCTACTGGTGACTTTCAAGACAGATAGATTACCTACGAATTCAGGTCTTAATGAACTAAGCCTTAGAATACAATATCCAAACGATGGAGCAACTCCAAGATTCAGCACAACTACGAACGTCTCTTATAAATATATGGTAGGACAATCCTTGATCACAGGATTATACTACTTGCCGAATTTCGATGAGACCAAGACGGGAAGTATTGATGATTTTGCACGAGAACCGCTTGATGGGGCTACGGTAAGCTCGGGTACCTTCTATATTATGTTGGAGTCCAGCCAGGACACAACGGATACGGTCTCGGCCTCCTATTTGCCGCTTGGAAGCAAAGTACTGAATATCGAGAAGAGAACCCCGACAGCTGTTCTGAAAAATAATCAACAAGTTTACAAGATTAGCAACTTCTCTGCGGGTCAGCAGAAGCTTAGCTTCTGGTTTACTAAAGGAGAAGAGAAGAACGCAACCGTGTCCTATATTACAATGAGTAAAATTACCTTTACGAATTTGGTATATGGACAGACTTACCCCGTGAACTCTAAAGATGCAAGCACATTGAATCTTACGATCAAAGGGGAATACATCGGATTTGAGAACTTTGACCCCGCTTCTGCCGAATATGTTATTAACGGCGTCAAAGGAACGGGCACGATCCCTTGGGTAGGTAGTACGAGAAGCTTCTCATTGCCGTTAACGATCGGTCCCTCAGGTCCTTTGTATTATGGCGAAAATAGGATTACCTTCTCAGGCACCTCCAGAGACGGCAACGGAAACGCTCGTTTGGTTACAGGTGAACTGGTTATATATATCGTGGATGAGAATGGCGCATCTATTAGCAACTTCCAGCCTGCTCCATCCTTAACTGCTCCGGCGCCGTTGCCCGAAGTGGATCTATACGATGCAATATCCTTCCCGCCTTTAGGTACAGCGGATCCTGAGAAACAGAAGGAATTTGATAACATCATAACTAACTTGTTCCTGTTGTCCCCTACGTTTACGTATAACGCAACAGAGAATAAATTTACGACGAATCAGAAGAAAGCTAACCTGATTATGCGCGGAAGCGGCGCTACGAAGGTGAAATTATTTTTTGGATCTCAACCATTGTTTGATTTTGATTTAACTACTGATAAGAGTATCGAGGATGATGGTACCTTTAGTTTTGACTTTGGCAGTGGCACAAAGACTTATTCCTACAGCTTTGTTGGTAGCGAGAAGGACTTTGTATTAAGAGTCTATAATGTGGATATGGAGGTTCCGGGAAGCTACAACTTTAACTTGGAGCTAGTAAACAACTCCGGATCCCGTACGAATAAGAAGCTGGAGATCAACCGTGTTGTTGAGGCTTATCGTTTGTTGTCCCCACAGCCTACTGTTGGAGAGAAGTATGTTGTGAACAAGAACTTTGTTCATTTCGATATTGAGGCTGAAGGGGCTACGAAGGTACTGATCGGTAAGGATGAAGCGAAGCCACGTCAAGAAGCAGGAATGACCGATCGTTTCATCTACGATTATGTTGGCTTGAAGCCAGATAAATCTACGAAAATCAAGATTCAAATCGTTCGTGCCGATACAACACTTACGGACACTATCGAAGTGTACTATACATCTGCTATAACAGTAGACAGCCAATACATGGCCGAGAAGGTATCGAATAAATACAGTGTATTCAACAAGAGCATTGAGCTCAACTTCCCGAAGGGAACAGTATTGCAATCAGCAAATCCTGGCTTGAACATAACTCAGTTCTATCCGGATAATAAGCTGTTATTCGGTATTGCCGATTCTAATAACGGAGTGGTTGGCAAGCGGGATGATTACGGGAACTACATTGGCCGAGTTCAAGATAACCTTGAGAGCGGACTTCCGCAGATTACGATTCCGGCTGAATTGAGTGGTAAATTCTCCAGAATGGAGAGCAGAAGCAACTTTACTCCAGTCTCTGATATATATTGGATTAGTGGAGGCATTGGGGAATCGAATATTGGAGGGGTCTACAAGCCAGGGACAAATGGCCTGCAGCCTTATTCCTTGGAAGGCTTCTTCACGATGTTTACCCCAGACCGTAAAATTGTTCCATCCAAGCGAGGAACACTAACTCTTGCCTTTGATCCGAATGTTGTCGATGAGGCAGGGACGACGGTGACGGTATTCCGATTTAATGATCAAGGAATTTGGGAGAATATTGGCGGTGAGGTAGACTCCAAGAAGCATACGATTACAGTTCCCTTTGATGACTTCGGTTATTACTCGGTAATGAAGCTTCGCAGAGGTTATTCGGATATTACTAACCATAACTGGGCGAGAAATGTTCTAAATGGTCTGTATGCGAAGGGGATTATGAAGAACCTCAGAGGGGACAGCTTTGGCACAGACGACCGTACCACACGTGGTGAATTTGCGACCTTGCTGGTTAAGGGATTAAATATCCCTCTGAATTATCCAACAGATGGTGATCATTCTAAATCTTCATTTACCGATGTTGGCCCAGGAGCCAGAACTGAGACTTGGAGCTATGAGTATATTGAGACTGCAGCACGGGCTGGTATTATCACAGGTGTAACTGAGGGAGTGTTCTCCCCGTATATGCCGGTAACGAGAGAGCAGGCAGCGGTTATGATTAGTAGAGCACTTAAACTAAAATTAGCTGCAAATGATTCCAAACTTGATGCTGCGTTAGCGAAAGCCTTTATTGATTCCGGAAGTATGGATCCTTACGCGAAGCCGGCTATTCAAGCAGTAACTAAGGCAAGTATTATGAATGGATCGGCAGTGACTCAACCAGGACAGAAGAAACCGTCCTACAGCTTCAATCCGAAGGGTTATATGACCCGGGCAGAAGCAGGTAAGATCACTGTGGAGCTGTTGAAGAAGAGCACGAAAATATTCCCGAAAAACTTTAGCTAATCGTAACGACCGATCCCCTTGCTGTGCGTTATACGGCAAGGGGATGTTTTTTTCCAATTACATCTTTTTGTAATTTGCTGGGGATTAAGTTACAATAGGCAGAGTAAGAAGGATCAAATGCAATATTCAATAGAACATTTTTTGCAAAAGGGTGAATTTGAACTGATGAAACCGATATTGTCAAAAGCGCAGTTGGGATATTCGAAAGCAAAGAGAAAGTTTGAGGATAAATCCAAGGTATTGGAGAAAAGAATCGAAGAGATTACTAAGGAACAAGAAGTAACTCAAGAGATTATGGAGGGTCTTGTTGTAGAGACAGGCTTCCACGAGGCATTTAATGAACTGCGTAATGCCGAGAATGAGTTAATTGAATGGTCGCATAATACAATGAAGCATGAGAAGGAATACAAGGACAATAAGCAGGCGATCGATGATATGTATCTAAAGCTCAACTCTGATCCTAAGATGCGCAGCCGGATTATTCAACTGGCGATGAGAGTTAGATAATAATAAATTGCCATCATAAGCTGTTTATTTGCCGGATAAGGCGTCCAAAATTGGACGTCTTATTTGTGCTTCTCGTACATATACTAGGAATGTTGATTTGGAAAAACTTGTACGATGACTTGGGAGATTCAGGGGTGTTATACTAATTTCCGTCAGCAGGAATGCGTGGCATAATGATGAAATGCAGGAGAAGACTAGAAAAAGTAACAATCTTGCAATTTTTTTTAAAATAGGCGCAACTTTTTTTGTTCTGCTGCGTTTAAGATGGTGAGCATGACGATGAAGTCCAAATTTAGACATCCCAACATGTTCCTCATGGGGAAACTTGTCTATCTTTTAGAAAAATTATCTTTACGGCACCTGGGACTCATTGTATAATGTTAAGGTAGGATTAGGAAACTAGTCTATTTCTACATTCTATTAACCTGCTCATAGTTTATAAGTTTCTGCGGCTCTGTCGCAGACCTAATTTATAGGAATCCTGCTCAGACTCTGGAAAGGGGGTGCAATGGCTAATGAGTAACAAGAGCTATTCATTTAAAGAAAACTCTTATGTGATAGTTAATCAAGGAGGAGAAAAAAAGGTTATGAAGAAAATTTTATCCGTAGCTTTGTCTACAGCAATGGCATTCTCTATGTTTGCTACTGTAGCATTCGGTGCTGACGCTAAGTTGACACCAGAGCAACAATTTAACGCATTGAAAGACGCTGGTATCGTAGAAGGTTTCCCAGATGGTTTGTCCCACTTGGACAGAAGCCTGACTCGTGCTGAATTGGCTAAGATCATCACTAAGGCAACTGACCTTACTCCAGTAGACGCTACTTCTTACAACGATAAGAACTACGCTAAACACTGGGCACGTACTTATATCGAAGCTGTAACTCAAGCGAACATCATGGAAGGAAAGAACCTTGAGAAGAAATTGTTCGACCCAAGCGGCAACCTTTCCGTTCAAGAGCTCGCTGCAGTTCTGGTTCGCGCGTTGAAACTTGAAGTTCCAACTGACGCTAACAACACTGCTACTGAGTGGGCTAAAGGCTATGTAGAAGCAGCTGTTAAGGGCGGATATATCGATGCTGGTATCAACTACCAAGCTAACGCTAGCCGTTCCCAAGCAATCGTTGCTGCATATGCAATCTATGAAGCATCCCAAGTTCCAACTGTAGCTTCCTACACAGTTTCTGAAGCTGGTAAAGTTGTTGAGTTCACGCTCTCCAACAAAGAAGTTGTGAAAGTAACTTTGGAAAAAGCTCTTGAGCCTAACAAAGAAACTGAAGTGAAATTCACTCACAATGGTCATGACTACACTCATAAAGTAACTTATGTTACTACTGCTGCTCAAAAGGTTGACAGTGTAAAAGCTGATAATCTTCAAGAAGTTGTAGTTAAATTTGATGGAACTGTAGATAAAAAATCTGCAGAAAACAAATTGAATTACGAAGTTAAAGATCAAAAGGTTGACAGCGTAACATTGTCGGAAGACAAGACGACTGTAACAGTATTGTTGCAAGAAACTTCAAGCTTGCCTCACCAAAAAGAAACTGAAATTAAAGTTAAAAACATCAAAAATGAAGATGGCACTAAAACTATCGAAGATACTGTGAAATTCACAGCTGTTGATGTGAAAATTCCAGAAATCAAAGAAATAGTTGGATTGGGTACTAGTGCATTTAAAGTAGTATTCAGCGAGCCAGTTCAAAAATCCGATGTATATGCATCTAGCAACTACAAAGTGGATGGAGTTTCTATCAGCGGCAACGTTGAGTACTCTTATCCAAACGTAGCTATTGTTAATGCGAAGCTTCCAGTTGGCGACCATAAGCTTACTGTAAGCAATATCCGTGACTTCTCTGGATTGAAAATTGCACCTGTAGAAACTTCATTCGCAATCGCAGAAGATACTTCTGCTCCTGAAGTTGTGTCGATTAAATCGAACGACTTGAAGGAAATTGAGATTGAGTTCAATGAATCCGTTAAAACATGGAGCAAAGTATACCATGGTGTTTCCGGTAACACTGGTGTAGTAACTAAGAGAGATAACAAACTCATCGTTACATTCAACAATCCGTTGGCTGTTGGGGAAAACACAGTATACATTGAAGGCGTAACTGACTATAGCGGTAACAAAGCTAACCGTGAAGCTAAAGTAATTCCTACTTTGGATACAGAACGTCCAACAGTAGAAAAGGTTAGCGTTGAACAAGATGGTACAACTGGATATCACTCTTTGAAAGTTCAATTCAGCAAGAAAGTTAAAGCAACATCTGCTGAAACAAGATCTAACTACACAATTAAAAACAGTGAAGGTAAAGTTGTAACTGGAACTGGTCTGGATAAAGACGGACATCCGTACTCCACTCCAAGCTACGACCCAGAAACAAACACAGTAACTGTTAAATTGGGTACTAAGCTTGATACAGCTGATTACACTTTGGAAGTAGCTAATGTAGTTGACACTGCATATGTTGCCAATACTATGCTTCCGTATTCCACAGTGTTCAATGCAAAACAAACTCTTGGTGAAGCCATTACTCGCGTATGGTACAAACAGGATGGAAATGATAATGTCCTCTACATTCAATACAAGAGCAATGTAAAAACTTCAGGTGAAGGCAGAGCGGATCTTGCTGAGAAGTATGAAATTAACGGAAACACATTGAGTGATGTTTCTGTGGACGTAGTGTCGGGAGATACTGTTCGTATTACAAGCTCTAAAAACAAATTGAATCTGAAGTTTGACAACAATAATGCATTGACGAATGATAACGAAATCGTAGCAAGACTGGTTCAAGATGCAGACGGCAACTACTTTAAGCAAAATGGTAGTTATACTTTGTCTGCAACTGTTTCACCAAACAGCAAGATTGCTGTTAAAGAAGCTAAGGCAACTTCCCGCAATGAAGTGAAAGTTAAATTTGATGGTAAGCTTAATTCTTATACTGCTAATGACTTCAGAGTAGAAGTAGCTAAGGATATTGCTAATGCAACAGATATTAAAACATTGGCTCCAGATAGCGCATCTTTAAGTGCAGACGGTCTTACACTTACCCTGACTTTTAACGATGGGAACAAGCTTCCGGCTTACCTTGGTCCAAAAGCTAAATTAACTGTTGTAAATAGCCCTTCAACTAGCGATGCACAAGGAATTGCAATTAATAACGCTGGTGCTACTTTGCTCGATGAAATCACACCAGAATTCAACGACAGCCTTTCAGTTAAAACTGTGACTGGAGACACTTACAGCATTACTTTGACTGGTAATGACGTAATTGCACCAATTAACTTGGCTGATTTCAAGAGAGTTGTTGAAGTTAAATTTGGTGAAGATGTTTTGAACATTGAGAGTGCAGTAGTAGTAGGACCAAACCAAATTAAAATTGAAGTAATTATTTTGCCAGCAGTAAAAGATACAAACAAATACTTCAATATTAAGATTGATGGTAGTGCTAACAGTGCGTTGAAGGCCATTACTGACGGAACAAATGCATTTGCAGGCAACACAATTGGCGGTCAATTTGGCAACGTATGGTCTCAAAATTAATACTTTTGTTCTAGCAAAGGGGTACCTTATTGGTACCTCTTTTTTTAATGCATGCCAGCATCAGAGTTAGCTCTAGATAAATACATTCTTAATTTTAATAATTAATTAAACTTTTCTTGTTTTTATGCGTATATACTATATACGATATTTTTTTATATAGGAGGTTTGGACTTGAGTAAAGCTAAAACAGTTGTCGCATCGATAGCAGTGGCTGCCCTGCTTGGTCAAGGGTATGTTGGCATTGTTGATGCAGCAGAGACCAAAAGCAAAACGACAAAGACACAGAGTCAAACGGTAAAGACGTTGAATAATTTGCAGGCAATAAAAATAACCAATAAAAGTACTGTGAAGCTAAGCAATGTCAATATTTTGTCTCAAGATGATGGAAGCGTATTAACATATACGTTAACCTACAACAATAATGACAGTAAGACATTGTCCTTGATTGATTATTGGACAAAAGTAAAGACCAAGTCTGGAACAGTGTATAGCGTAACCGCTGTAGGAGCAGATAAAGATAAGAAAAAAGTAGTTCCTGGATCTTCTGTTAATGTTACATATACGACTAAGATTGCTAAAAATCTAAAATATAGTGATCTAAACTTCCAGATCATTAAATGGGACTTTAGTGTATCGGGATATGAGAAAGTTTTGGGGAGCATAAATATTCCTTCGAGTTATTCAGTAGCAACTCCGGTAAATACAACACAGAAGTTGCTTATAAATGATTATGTGCTCAAAGCAAAGGTAAGCTCTGTAAATGTATTAGGTTTGGGAGATTATAATTATGTGAACGTATCACTTTATTTACAAAATTCTGGAGCGAAAATATTAGACAATCCAAATTTTAAATATGTGGTTCAAACTGCAAGTGGAACTCCTTTTGCTTTGACTGCTGACTCGATGAGTTCAAACTATCAAATTTTGCCTCAAGAAAGTAAAACTTTAAATCTGATAGCCAAAATACCTAAAAAGGTGAATCTAGACAATTTGACGCTTGTTATGGTTCAAAACGATGAGGCAATTAAAGATGACATCCCTGTTGCATCATTAAGTTTAGGGACTAAAAAGGGAGAGTCATCCAAAACTGCTGTAAATAAAGAAAGAATCCTCAAGGTTGATAATAATAACATTGTAACTAGAATTGATAGTATTTCTAGAAATCAGGGATTCGGTAATAGTGAATTATCTATTCAGTTTGCTATATCCAACAAAGGAAACAAAACAGTCACAGTCCCGAATTATGGATTTGATATTCAGGCTGGGAATAAATTATATCCATTAACCGCGAGTGGTTTGGATGGAATGTCACTAGAGCCGGATGAGGAGCAGATTATTTCCATTGATGGAGAAATACCTGTAGTAGTAAATGCAGAAGATATTGATTTGATATTAAAAACACCAACAGGTTCATCGGGATCAGAAGGTGAAAAGCCTCCAGCTACTGCTGTAAGTTACCCAGTTGCTGCTTATAGCTTGCCTGAATACACTGACATGCACCATGCATTAGGCAAAGAACGAATTGTTAAAAATAATGATGGAACATACGGTGTAACTCTTGACAGTGTGCAGCAACTCCCTTGGAGTGATGGAAACATAATATCCACCAAAATAACTATAGTTAATAAGGGCACAAAAGCTGCTAAAATTCCTGAATTCGTAGGGGCTTATAAAATGGACTTGACAACCTTGAATAATGTTCAGTTAGTCAATAGTAACTCTACGCAGATTCTCGGTGCGGGTGAAACAACTAGTGTTTATGTAGTAGCCAATGCTCCTTCAAGCTTAAAATATTCGCAGTTACAGATTCAGTTACTTCAAAAAACGGGAACAGATAAGACGAGTAATTGGATCATGTTCTCTAATTTTGGTAATAATACAAATGGAATTAATAAGGTGGCCGATGGTTCCTATAATAACTTGAATACATCAGGTAAGAAAGCGGATCTTCAAGCTCGTAAAACATACCTCTACAAGGGCACGACGAATGAAATAATTTATTCAGAGGTTATTATGAGGAACTTAGAGAATAAGCAAAATAATCTTTCCCAACTTACTGGTTATTTCCAAACCGAAGATGGTCAATACTACAAGGCAGATGTAAATCAGGTGAAGACTGCTGTTGGTCCTAAAGGGGCAAGTATCGTTACATTTTCATCTAAGTTACCAAAAGGCACAACGGTTTCTAATTGGAATCTGGTTGTGGGTGAAAGCATTACGGAAAATAAATTTACCGAGCCTGAAGGTAAACCTACTGGATATGTTAATGCAGCCGCTATGGAATTGAATTTGGATAGCAGGGATATTAAGAATACTTTAAAAGATGTTGAATTATTCCCTTATACTATTAGTATCCCTACGATAGAAGGACGTACGAGTTCTTCAGGGCTTGAAATTAAAATGAAATATGATCTGAAACGTGATTTAACCTTTGATATTGGTGAATTCCAGCACAAATTCATATTTGAGGTTGTGGACTCCAGTGGAGCTAGATTTGAGAAGGAAATAACGATTGAGAAAGACATTGTGGTTGGTAGTAATCAAAGTTTCTCTTATGTGATTAACGATCCGATATTTGCTACTTCTAGGTCGGGTGGATTCCAATTCTCGATCTATGACTCCTACGGAGGGGAAAAGACCAAAATCGCATCACAAGCAGCTTATTATGTCAACACAGATCTTTATAATAATTAAATACATTAAAACAAGCATAAAATCCCCATCCCGGGGATTTTTGCTTGTTCCAATCTATCAAAACCACTATCATTAGAAGTAATAGATTTAAATAGAGGAGGAACATGATGAAGACAGCATGGAAAGTGACTGCCGCGGTTGTGTTGATTGGCGGAAGTGTATGGGCAGGATCGTTGATGAACTCACAGGCAGAAGGGGCAGGCGTAACGAATCAGCCAGGAACTTCGGATGATCCGGTTGTGACGAAGAGTTATGTGGATCAAGCTATTCAGCAAGCGCTTAAAGGTGGGGGCGGAGGATCTACGACACCAACAACTCCTACGGCGCCCACTGAGCCGTCCACACCATCAGAAAGTGGTAACAGTGGTTCTTCTTCATCCTCGGCTGATGAGGTGAAGATTGTCGATGTGAAGCCAGGACAAATTTTAATCGCTTCAGCAGGAACGGAATTTGTTGTTCGTGCGGGGAAAGCAGCGATTTATAGTGAAGATAAAAACGGTGTTGCCGATCTGACAGATGGAATCGATATTTCGAACGGCGGCGTGGTTACGAATAATCATTTGTTATCATTTCCTAGAGCGGGCCGAGGTATTCAGGTGCAAGAAGGAAATACACATAATTTAACGGTAATGGTGCGCGGTGGGTATCAAATTAAGTAATAATTCCATAAGTAACAAACATTAATACGGTTAGCGCAAGGTGCCGAACACATACTATTCCTGATCCACAATAATCAGGAGGTGTAACAAATTATGGCAAGTAGTAACCGTAAGATAGTTCCGGAGAGTCGTGAAGTGTTGAATCAATGGAAATATGAAATCGCTGCAGAGTTTGGGTTGCCTGTAGGGTCAAGCGGTGCAGGTGGCGCAGATACTGAATTTGCCGGCGAACTGGGTGCTCTAGCCGGTTCGTCTACCGGGAACTACTGGGGACACTTAACTTCCCGCGAAGTTGGCTCCGTAGGTGGAGAGATCACCAAGCGGCTTATTGCTCACGCCGAACGGAACTTTTCCTTATAAGTTCCATGCGAAATTGACTCATTTATTTTGACATGAACTTCTAAATACGCTAATATGACCTTTGAGGATTGTCAAATCAACCTTTTCCGCTCAGGAAAAGGTTCATTTTTTGATTTATAGGTTCTATCTAGACCTAACTCCTCGATATTCGGTACTAATCCATAATATATAATGCCATACTATCCATATGGGGAGGTTGATTTAATGTCCATTCAAGGGCGACATTTATTTACATCCGAGTCCGTAACCGAAGGTCATCCGGATAAAATTTGTGACCAGATCTCCGATGCGGTGCTTGATGCATTCCTGGCTAATGATCCAAATGCTCGGGTAGCCTGCGAAGTATCTGTTGCTACAGGTCTTGTACTTGTAATCGGTGAGATCAGTACGAGATCGGAATATGTAGATATCCCTTCAATCGTACGTAATACGATTAAAGAAATTGGTTACACTCGTGCCAAATACGGCTTTGACTATAATACCTGTGCGGTGCTAACATCCTTGAATGAGCAATCTGCAGATATTGCTCAAGGGGTCAATGCGGCACTGGAACATCGTGATCCGGCGCAGATGGATAAAGAGACCGAAAACATTGGTGCAGGCGACCAGGGGCTGATGTTCGGCTTTGCAACGAATGAGACGCCTGAATTCATGCCGCTTCCCATTGCACTTTCTCATCGCATTGCTCGCCGTCTCTCTGAGGCGCGTAAAGATGGTACCCTGGATTATCTTCGTCCTGACGGCAAGACACAGGTTACGATCGAATATGTGGATGGCAAGCCAAAACGCATCGATACCATTGTAGTATCCACGCAGCATGCTGAAGATATTACATTGGAACAGATTCAACATGATATAAAAGAGCAAGTCATTCTTCCAGTAGTTCCTGCAGAACTGCTTGATGGAGAGACGAAGTACTATATTAACCCTACTGGCCGATTCGTTATTGGTGGACCGCAAGGGGATGCGGGACTAACAGGACGTAAGATTATCGTGGATACCTATGGCGGATATGCACGTCATGGCGGCGGTGCTTTCTCCGGTAAGGATCCGACGAAGGTTGACCGTTCTGCTGCGTATGCAGCTCGTTATGTTGCTAAGAATCTCGTGGCCGCAGGTTTGGCTGATAAAGTAGAAATCCAATTGGCTTACGCTATTGGGGTTGCCACTCCGGTATCTATTAATGTGGATACTTACGGTACTGGTAAGGTTCCAGAAGAGAAGCTGGTCGAGCTTGTACGCAACAATTTTGATCTCCGTCCAGCCGGTATCATTCGCATGCTGGATCTACGCCGCCCGATTTATCGCCAGACGGCTGCTTACGGGCATTTTGGCCGTACAGATCTGGACTTGCCTTGGGAGCGTCTCGATAAGGTGGAGGTTTTGAAAGAGCAAGCTGGGCTGTAATCTTATGTTTTGATCCTATAAAATAGGCGGATATCCATTTCTATTAGAAAAGGGTATCCGTTTTATTTTGCATATCTTCTAAACTCGGCATGACTTTTTGCCGTTAATAATATTAAGTGCGCGTATCATTGCCGTGTGGCTATTTTACATATACATATGAAACTGGATAGAGAGAGGAAGGTTGCTAGAGTGAGAAAAAGATTATCAGTGATGCTGACTGTTATCCTGCTACTGAATATGGTGCTTGGGATGACTGCGTTAGCAGCGGAAGAAACTTCGTTTAAAGTAGCGGTGACTCCTGCTAATGGGGAAAAAGGGGTTCCAGTTGGAACTAAATCCATCAAGCTGTCCTTTGATCGTGATGTTCGAGAGGGGGACGGTTCGATACAAGTATTCAGCAATGGCAATCTGGTTGTAGAGAGGAAGATTATTTCCCAAGGGTATGTCATTAGATCAATGGAAGTAAACCTTCCTCCTTCTGATTTAGAATACAACACTACTTATCATATAGTTGGGAACGCTGGTGCCTTTGTAGATGCTGCAAAAGAAAACGTGAAGTCGGAAGCATTTGATCTCTCTTTTACAACGATAAGCGCTCCTAATAGTAAGGCACCCATCATTATTAATGACCAATTAACTCCTGCAAAGGGAACTACAATATCGGGAACCTCACAGGGAATCAATTTGGCATTTGATAAGCCTGTCTGGGCCGGCGGCGGAAGTGTGTCATTGGTTAGAGCATCCACGAACGAATCAGTTAAACTTACTCCTAAAGCTGCAGGGGACACGAAGGAATCATTTACAGTGGATCGCCTCGTTTCAGGAGAACGTTATTATATACTGATCGATAAAAATGCATATAAAGATAGCGATGATCAATATTTTGCCGGGATCAATAACGCACAGGAATGGTACTTCAATGTACAAGGATCAGCAGTGGGATGGAATGGCTCCAACGCTACAGTGCCTAAGAATGGCGCTAGCGAGGTTGATATTAAAACAAAAGGACAATTGAATTTCACTCGACCGGTATACCCGAATACTGGAATGATTACGATTGATTCTAAAAACGGCAAGACAAATATTGATGTTACTTCGTCAAATGTAAAAGGTGGGGGAACAACAAGTATTGCGATTGATTGGCCAGAACTAAGTTATAATACGACTTATACCGTAAATGTACCACAAGGTGCTTTTAAGGATGCTGATGGTAACGATACTCCTTCTGCCTCATGGTCCTTTACGACTGCAACGGCTGCATCAAGCACTTTATCTATAAGCAACTTCAGCCCAAGCGATCGCAGCACGAACGTATCTGTCTCAAGCATTATGACGGCGACATTTAACCGTAATATCACATTACTGGATGCCTCAAAGGTAACTTTGAAAATGCAAGGATCAAATACATCGGTAGCTGTAAAGGTAACCGCATCCAGTAATCGTTTGTCCGTCACTCCAAATGAAAATTTGAGAGAAGGTACGACTTATTATATCGATATTGCCTCAGGAGCTGTGGCAGATGCAGTTACAGGGGCAGTTTTTAGTGGGATAAGCGGTTCATCAAGCTGGACATTCCAGACCGGAACCAAAGATAAGACTACGCCAGTACTGCAAAGTGCAACGATGTATACAAATTCGATCATTCGATTGTCATACAATAAAGCGCTCGACTCATCTATTAATCTACTGACCACAAGCTTTACGGTATCCGTAAACGGAGAGACGCGTCGTATCAGCAATGCTTATATTTCCGGCGAGAGCGTGTATGTTACTTTGGAGACGGGGGTAGCTGTGGGGCAAAATGTACGAGTCGGATATACTTCCAATGGAGTAAGACCGATTCAGGATTTATCCGGGAATGTGGCTGCATCTTTTTCTAGTAAGGATGTAACGAATGGCATTGACTCTGTGCTGCCGAAGCCGAAGGAAGGCGTTGTTTCCGGCAGTACGCTGACTCTTTATTTTAGCGATACCTTGAAGAGCGTCTCAACCTATGCCTATGAGCAGTTCAGTGTAACAGTAGATGGATATTCCAGAGGGATAGATCGTATCTACCAAAGCGGTTCTTCAGTGACGCTGTACTTAACGAGTTCCGTATCCAATGGAGATAATGTAAAAGTCTCTTATTATCCTGGTTCATATCCGCTTCAAGATTATCGCGGTCAGGATATTCCTTCTTTTGAGGATTATTATGTACGAAATACTTATGATACGAAACCGCCAGAGTTTACAGGTGCCGAAGGCTCGGGGAATAAAATTATTCTTTCATACAACGAAGCATTAAAAACCACAAATATTCCGATGAAAAGCCAGTTCTCAGTGCTCGTTAACAACTCGCCTGTATATGTAACCAATGTAGAGATAATGTCGAATCAGGTGATTCTGACCTTGGCATCTTCTTTTACTCAGGGGCAGAATGTGACAGTATCTTATGTATCGGGAGTTGGTGGTATTGCCGATTTGAATGGCAATTTGGCAGGATATATCAATTTGCAGCCTGTTCAATACAACGTGGTGGTTGAAGGGATCCGGTCCGCTGTAGTCCGTGGTGATACGATTACGATTAGTTATAATAAGTATCTCAGAGCTGTTAACTCTTTTCCGGTCAACCAATTCTATGTTAGTGCTGATAAAATCGGGGTTAATATTCAATCGGTAACGGTCAGCGGAGATACAGTGACGATCAAGCTGGGTTCATCAGTACTGGCATCGCAGACGGTTGAAATTTCTTATACATCGGGATTAAGTGTACTCTATGATAGTACAGGAAATGTTATGAAGAGCTACAGTGCTATGTCGGTAACGAATCTGACGAGCAGCGGCTCGACGACTACACCTGGAACGAATGGACAGCCTTCTTATTTAGTACCAATGCCATTAGGGGACTTCGGTCTGAATGGTTATGCGATGGGTACGAATGTCGCTCAATCTTCAACAGATCGGTCGAGATATGGTCAATCTATTAAGAAGTACACAATCGATAGTGCCAAGCTGAAAGAATCATTAGCTTTCACTACAGGGGCGCAGCGCATGCTCGCCTTTGAGGTTCCGGCAACGGAGAGGGCAGCAGCAGTGGTAATTCCAGTGAGTCCTTTAATGGATCTCTATACTGCAGGGAAGAAAGGCTCTATTGCGATCAAATATGGAGAAGTTCTGTACACTTTGCCGCTTGAGAAGCTGCCGTATTCAGATATTTCACGTGCGGTAGGTACCGGTTCATATGATGGGGTGAATATGTTGATTAGGCTCGAGCCTGTGCCTACAATCAACCTTCCATCTCCAGCTCCTAAGCCGGGGATTACCATTAGTTCATACGGCGATCCGATCGAGATTTATGTTGCTGCTAGCAACAGTACAGGATCGATTGAGAGTGAGGTAGCTCATCAGGGGCAGTTGTATATTCGGTCCAGCAAGCAGGTAGATATTAACTCTGCCTCGCTGTTGAAGTATGATCTTGCGGCACGTACTGCGGCTTATACGCCTTCGATTGCACAGATGTTTGGGAGCAACATTGTTTTCACAGGGAAGATCAAAGAAAATACCATTGTTGGAGCTGCAATAGGATACAGTTATTTCGACGATACATCCAAGCATTGGGCTAAAAATGATATTGCTGAATTAGCTAATAAGATGATCGTTGAGCCACGTGAAGGGAGTTATAAATTCGAACCGGACAAGAACATCACCCGCGCGGAATTCGCTATGTTTATCGCCAAGGGACTTGGCTTGACCGGGGATCAATCGAGCGCTCGTCGCTTCCCGGATGTTACGGCAGGTTCGGAAACTGGAGCATATATCGGCGCTGCGGCGAAGGCTGGAATTATCAATGGGAACTCCGATGGAACATTCAAGCCGAATAGCAACATCACGCGTGAGCAAATGGCCCTAATGATGGTGCGGGCGATGGAATATGCCGGGTATGATATTACAAATTCCGGAACGCAGACGTTAGTGAAATTTAAAGATGCGGCGAAGATCCAGAACAAACAGACCGTTGCCAAAGCTGTACAGGAGGGCATCATTCAAGGGATGACACAGACGACCTTCCAGCCGCAAGGCAATGCCACCCGCGCTCAGGCAGCAGTAATGCTGAAACGGGTGCTGGATAAGTTGAATAGCTAAGTTTTAGGAAGGTTTAATCCACCTAGTGGGTTGAACCTTTTTATTATGTAAGTAACTCTATATTTGCGAGCGAATGAGTGGCATCGCAATAACACGTAAGTAAATTATGGATAAATAAGTGCTTATCTACACCTATTTTAGACAAATGCCAAGATTTCTATTGAATAGTTGCATATATGCACTTATCTCTGCGAATTCGTGGGGCGTAGAACGGAAATTTAGAAAATAGTTGCGTAAGCGCACTTAAATCACTCGTTATGAGCTGTTTGGAAGTAAATAGTTGTATTAAAACATTTCTTTAGAAGATAGCTGATGGTTTGCTCTATGACCTTATGGTCTAGTTATGAGATAAACATATATAGGTAGTCAGAATGGGGATGATTTCCAGTAGGGTAAGGTGAGAAGATAAGTGATCATTAGCCATTAATTGTATTTTGTACAACTGGATTCTCACTAATAAGAAAAGGGGATAAAAATAATTGGATTTCCTACAGTAAAATTGCCTGAAACATCGAGTTTTGAAGCAAAACGCGGAATTTAGTTGTACTTTTTACAACTCATTCTCAATGAATGTGAGTATCGACCAAAACAGTTGTAGCATTTTCACTTATTTTCCAAAGTAGCTAGCGATTAAGTTAGAGAACAGGAGTTTTTCCAAGTTTCTCCCTAATTCTCCTCCGATCCTAAGAAAATTACTACTTTTTCGTAACTTTTTTGGAGAAATGTAGTCTATTAATAGTGTAATAGATTGTTGTGAGAGAGATAGATGGAATTGATTATTGTATAAAAAGATGGGAGAGTAGCAAATTTCATGGTAGTCAGAAAAGAGGTAACTGGACAAGGGACGACGGAAAAAGAAAACAAGTGGGTACGTATGGCAGCGAATCACGGGAAAAAGCTGATGCTGGTAACGATGGCCGGACTAATATGGATTCAGCCTGTGGTAAGCCTGGGGCCATTTAGCGGGAATGCTTCGACCGCTCATGCGGCGGCGGAACAGACGGTGAAGCTGAGTGATGACATTGTTACATCGGGTGCCAGACTCGTAAAATATCAATATACGACGACACGCTCAGGCAAGCAAGTTAAGGTGTTGACCGATGTGATTGAAGTTGATCTAACCAATCCATATGTACAACTGGATGTTATGACGGGCAAGGGGGGACAATTAACGACTAGACAGACGGTCCAGGGCATGACGAATGACACAGGTGCCGTGGCTGGGGTTAATGGCGATTTCTTCCCTATGAGTGGACAAGGAGTACCCATGGGCGGCGCGGTGTCTCAGGGAACAGTAGTCACAAGCCCATCTCAGCTGGAGGGGATGTATGCGTTTGCCGTAACGAATGACGGTACGCCAATGATTGATAGATTTGAGTTTAATGGAACGGTGTTTGCGGCAGATGGGGCGACCTTCCCGCTTTCCGGCATCAATCAGGAGGCTTATCGCACGGAACCGGATAAAGCCTATAGCCATGTAAATCAAATGTATATCTACACCAGCGCGTGGAAATCGGAGACGCGTCCTGCGGACAGCTCGACGACACCAACGGAGGTATTGGTTCAGAACGGCATTGTTCAGCAAATCTCTATAAAATCAGCGATTCCAGGCCCCGTACCTGCGGACGGCTATATTTTGCGTGCTCATGGACAAGCGGCTGATTTTATTGCCAGCCATCTATCTATCGGGCAGCAAATCGATACGAACTATGAGCTTCGCTCTCTGACTAGCGGACAAGAGATCAATCCGGCTAATCTTAAAATGATGATCGGCGGTCATACTTTGCTGGTCGATCAGGGGAAGGCTTCCCAGTTCACTCGACCGACGACTTCGATCAGCGGCAGCAGTGCAGTGGCTAGAACTGCAGTGGGATACTCGAAGGACGGCAAAACAGCGTACATCATTACGGCGGAGAAGAACAATAACAGCAGCGGCCTGACGCTGGCGGAATTACAGAAGTTTATGACCAGCATCGGTGTCTGGAAAGGCTTGAATCTTGACGGCGGAGGGTCGACAACGATGGTGACGCGTCCGCTTGCCGAGACATCGACTACACTCACTTTTACGACCTCTAATGGATCGGCGGGGCAACGTGCCGTAGCAAATGGCCTTGGCGTATTCTCAACGGCTCCGCAAGGAACGCTGAAGGGACTCAAGGTTAGCGGCCCGTCTACTTTAATGATAGGGCAGACAGCTTCCTACAGCTTGAAAGGATATGATACGTATTACAACCCGGTTGATGCTTCGGGCATTCAAGCGAGTTGGAAGTCGGATAATGGAAATGTAACCTGGACAGGAGATGGCTTTAAAGCTGTTAAATCCGGCAAATCGCAAATTACCGCTGTGAGTGGAGATGCCAAGAACAGCATGAATGTTACCGTGCTTGGTGGCAGCGATCTGGACAGCTTGAGTGCGGGAATCTCCTCTGCACCGCTTGAGGCAGGAACTTCAGTTAGTGTAGCAGTAACAGCCACGTTGAAGAACGGCAGTACTGTGACGGTTCCGGCAGAAGCGGTGAAATGGGAAATGACCGGGATGAAGGCGAGCGTGAAGGATGGCGTGCTCTCTGTACAATCCGTGAATGCGGGTGCCAAGGTGGGTTATGCAACTCCTAAATATGATGGTTTCAGCGGAACACCAATCGTATTTACTACTTCATCCGAGCAAATCTGGGAGAATTTTGAGAATACTTCTTATCCGGTATCCTTTACAGGCTTGCCAGCTGAAGTGAAAGGAACTGCAGCAGTGGTTCAAGGGACAGATGATCGCGCAAATTCGAAAGTTCTAAAGCTTGATTATGATCTGACGGGCGGGGTAGGCAATAAATTTGGCTACGCACAGCTAAACGGTACCACGGGCAAAGAAATTCCGAAAGATTCAACTAAAATGACGATCGATGTCCTGGGTGATTCCAGCTTGAATTGGCTGCGCGCTGAGTTTGCAGATGCCGACGGAAAGAGCGTCTATGTCGATTTGACCAAGCAGATTGACTTCACGGGCTGGAGAACGCTGGCAGTGGATCTGACAGCGAGCGCTATGAAATATCCGGTTAAGCTTAAGCGGCTCTATATCGTAAATCTCGAAGAAGGTCAGGATGAGCGTGCGCTTACGGGCAGCGTATCCTTTGACAATATTCGTTTCACTGCTCCGGCTATGGACGGCGGCACAGGCTTGCCAAGTGCCAATGCAGTGATGACCATTGGACAAAAGACCATGCTCGTTAATGGACAGAAGAAAAATATGGATGTTGCTCCGTTGCTGAAGAGTAATACGACATATATTCCAGTCAAATATGTGCTTGATTCTTTTGGTGGCAGCGCGGCCTGGAATAATACAGCTAAGAAAATTACGGTAACTCGGGGTACGACAGTACTTGAGCTTACTGTAAACAAGAAGGAATTCATTCTTAATGGTTCCAAAAAACAGGCTGATGTATCGCCTATTATCGTGGATGGTAGGACTCTAGTCCCTCTTCGTCTAGTATCAGAGCAGCTGGGGATCATGGTAAAATGGGACAAGAAAACCAAATCCATCACCCTAGAATCATGATATGATGATTGGTAATAGACGGTTTTTGGAAATGGAGTAGGTCAAAGTGGCGGATTATCAAGATCAGGCTGATGCGATTGATCGCGTTATTAAGAACGCCGTGGGCGTTATGGAGAATAGTAAAATTCAAATTCTGGAAATACTAGAATCTGCGCGTGATGAGCTAAGGACGCTGAACAATGAGCTGCAACAGGTTATGAAGGAAACCGCGGAGACCGTGGAGAAGGTGGACCAGCTCGAAATCAATTATCGCAGATCCCGCATCCGGCTGACGGAAGTCAGCCGGGATTTTGTGCGGTATAATGAAGAGGATATCAAGCAGGCCTATGAAAAGGCTACACAGCTTCAATTGGATCTATTAATCTATCGGGAAAAAGAGATGTATCTCAAGGCCCGGCGCGATGAACTGCAGAAAAGAGTACGCGGTGTAGAGAAGTCAGTAGAGCGCGCAGAAACAGTAAGTGCGCAAATGGGCGTAGTGCTTGAGTACCTGTCCGGTGAGCTTGGTCAAGTGACAAGAATCCTTGAATCGGCCAAAAATCGCCAGATGTTAGGCCTTAAGATCATTTTGGCACAGGAAGAAGAGCGCAAACGCATCTCGCGGGAAATTCATGATGGGCCTGCGCAACTACTTGCCAATTTAGTTCTTAGGACGGAAATTGTAGAAAGAATGCTCGCAAAGCAGGAATTTAAGATGGTACAGGACGAAATAATAGATTTGAAAAGACAAGTTCGCTTCAGCTTGGAAGAAATGCGGAAGGTCATTTTCAATTTGCGTCCGATGGCCCTGGATGATCTGGGACTAATTCCGGCTGTGCGGAAGTATGTACATGATTTTGAAGAGAGAACGAAGATCAGAGCTACCTTTGAGACCAAGGGCAAGGAACAGCGGATGACCTCTCCTATGGAGGCGGCGATTTTCCGGCTGATCCAGGAAGCTCTGACCAATGCAGCTAAACATGCATGTCCGACCTTCGTTGGCGTGGAGATTACTTACCAAGCGCAGCTCGTCAAAATTGTCGTACAAGACAATGGCCTCGGTTTCAGAGTAGATCAACTGGAGCAAGAGACAAAAGGACATACCCACTTCGGGCTGATTGGCATGAGGGAACGGGTAGAACTCCTGGAAGGCAGAATGGACATTGAATCAGCGGAAAATATGGGAACGAAAATTATTATCCACATTCCGACAAACGCAGATAAGGGAAAGGAGAACCTAGATGGATAATCACAATGTAAATGATGGTCAGGCAATAAAGGTCCTCTTAGCTGATGATCACCAATTGTTTCGTGAAGGATTAAAACGGATATTAAATATGGAAGAGGATATCGAAGTGATTGGTGAATGCAGTGACGGTTCTCAGGTACTAGAGAGCTGTCGTCTTTACGAACCGGAAATCGTGCTTATGGATATCAACATGCCGATCTTGAACGGAGTCGATGCGACAGCTGAGCTTCGCGAGGCTTTGCCGGAAGTGAAGGTTATTATACTATCGATTCATGATGACGAGAGCTACGTATTTGAGACCCTGCGCAAAGGTGCGACTGGTTATTTGTTGAAGGATATGGAGGCAGAGTCGCTGATCAATGCGATTCGTACGGTTGCCGAAGGCAACGCCTTTATTCATCCTAAGGTAACAGGCAAGCTGATTCAACAGCTGCGACGGATGGAATATTTGAGCGAGACAGGTGCGATCTCCGAGGATAATGCGATACGAGAAGCCGGAGTTAAATTCGTTGCTGGCGATAACAATCCTCTAACACGCAGAGAAGCCGAGGTATTGAGGCTAATGGCTGAGGGCCGCAGCAATAAGACGATTGGCGAGCATTTGTTCATTAGTGAGAAAACAGTAAAAAACCATGTGAGCAGCATTCTGCAAAAAATGGATGTTGATGATCGTACACAAGCGGTTATTAATGCGATCAAGTTCGGTTGGGTTACTCTTTAATTACTGCTGAAGGATAAGCATTAGCGGGGATGGGAGTGACTGGTTTTTTTGTTGCCCGAGCCTTCCATTATATTCATTAAATTGAAAAGAGAGGCGAGTTCATAGCCTTTTGGATATTTTGCATAGGTGTAAAGCTGGGTACATATAGTGCGCGTTTCAAAAGCAGGCTTTTGGAAAAAATCATATAGTTTATACAATCTGTCCATTTCGTTTGAGCCCAGTAACCGACCTCCTGAAAGCGGCATATATTGTCGGTATAAGCGAGTTCGAATCGTTCTACCCAGGTGAGGGCGAGCGGTCTGAGCGACCTCTACAGGGAGGTGAGTCCATGTTTCCATATATGGGTTGGATTCTGTTCGGTTACGGTTTAGCAGCGGCGATGGTGCATTTGGTACACGGACAATATTTACGTATGCAGTCGAGAACTCATAAGCGGTTGCATTATGTTCTGGTGACCCACAATCATGAACAGCAAATGGAGTGGTATTTAAGGGCTTTGTCTTGGTATGGACAGTGGCGCGGTAATGTGGTAAAGGTGACTGTCCTGGATGAGGAATCAGAGGACAATACGCTAGCGATCGCAGAGCGGCTCGGCCATCAGAATGGGATGGAGCTGAAGCTTACCCGCCTCGCGGCGGTGAGCGAAGAGGATATGAGACGGTATATGCTGTCCGCGGAAGAGCAGCAGGACGAGGGAGAGCATCGGCTTTATATCGATCTCCGTTCGCCCGGGGAGGCGAATAAAATACCCTATGTTCAGGTGTGAACAGCTGGCATCCGTCAGAAATTCAAGTTCCGGCGGTTTTAGCATAACAACGGAATATAACGTTTTTAAAGTGTGAAGCACACTCTTTTATGGCTTAGGCCGGGAGTGTGCTTTTTTTGTGTGATGGGGGTGAGGCAGGTACAAATAGAGAGTTGCATTTCTAAGTCCACTAAGTTTTGAAATCGGTGAAAATAGTTGCGCGCATGCGTCTAAGTGATCGTTTTTACGCAAATATCTTCGAATCGGTGTGTTTATGCGTTTAACGGAAATTACATATCATTGTTCTCTTGTTAGTTCTGGTCCATAACAGGACCAGGTGGGAAAGAAAACTCTCTTTTAAAGGAGGAACAAGCAATGAAGGTGGCTGTATATGCGGTTAGGTTGGTGCGAATCTGGAAGTTGATGATCAGTCTCGATATGGGTACAGATTTAGGCTGGTGTCTGGAAGGGAGAGGATGGATTGTTGCAGAGAAAGGTAGACACGGTTTAGGGTCGGGACTTCAGCTTGAAAGATGCTCGGGGATGCTTCTTTTGTCTATGTCTATGCCGCTCGGTTGGGCAGTGCAGCTTCGCGATTTATTTCAATCAAAGCCAGAGATGGATCACTGGAAGCTGAAGCGGTGGCATGAATACATACGTGGAGCTCTCAAAGGGGAGCTAGAGCAAGAAAGAAGAGGGAGTGTAGGTGGATATAACGATGAGGAGGATTTGTTGGGATTAAACTCTGGTGATCTGTTGTGGACAAGGCGGAAAGGGCTGACCCCCTCTGGTGCGAGGATAGTGAAGCAATATGGGAGGGGAGAAAGCGTCGCTTCGGATGTCTTTGGTGGGGGAGTCGGAGGAGAGGAGACCGGGGATTGGAATGGGGAAGGATTGGACAGGATTGCTGAGAGATCTCGATTTGAAATGACCCAGAATGGGGTCGGAGCTGGAGAAGGATCGAGTGGTGCAATGGGAGGTAAGGAGTATGGCAATAGCGGGGGGGCCTGGATGGCGGGAGTACAGCGGGTAGAAATGCTGGATCGGATGGTGCGGCGTGGAGCGAAGTTGACTGGGCTGATCATGCAGCCCAAGCAGGTAGAGATGGATGTGCTAGCGGGTCGTATAGCAGTCGCGCTGGAGGGGCGTTCGCTGCTGGAGGCGGAGCTGCAGCAGCTTCTGGCGGAGCGCCTACCGGAGCTTGTCCCGGTGTGGCGCTCCGTCATTCAGCACGCGCACCTGCAAGGGCGCGTGCAGCTCACCGCG
>NZ_LN831277.1:523939-558677 GCF_900069005.2 Paenibacillus sp. GM2
CTGCGCGGCAGCGCTGAGGCCGTGCCGCCTCCGGCGGGCGGCACGGAAGGGACCCCCACCAGGTCCCTGCTGGACCGGTGGGGGCTGAGCCCTGCGCAGCGCGATGCGGCTTCCGCCGCGCTGCAGTTCCTGGCGCAGCTACAGATCGCGCCAGCCTCCAGAGCGGCCTCCCGTCATGTGCTCCGTAACAGCAAGTTCACAAGCCCCGGTCGCCTATTCCAGAGCAGAGATCGCTCCCTTCCTCGCTTTCTGCTCTGGGCTGTGACCGGGGCAGGCAAGACCGAGATGATATTTCCGCTTATCCATTACACATTGAGCGATGGTGGCACAGTACTTGTGGCTACACCAAGACGGGACGTTGTATTGGAGCTGGCGCCGCGCATTAGCAAGGCTTTTCCAGAGGAGAAAATTGCTGTTCTCTATGGCGGTAGTACACAGCGCTGGGAAGAAGCCAGGCTTATTTTGGCTACAACACATCAACTCATGCGTTTTTATCATGCATTTGATCTCGCCATCATCGATGAACTGGATGCATTTCCTTACCACAATGATCCGATGCTTGCTTTTGCCGCCAAAGAATCCTGCAAAGACACCGGGCGATTCATCTTCCTGTCGGCTACCCCGCCTGCGCAAATGCAGCGGGAAGTACGTCAAGGCAGATTGGCACATGCTAAGGTTCCAGCACGGTTCCATGGTCATCCGCTGCCCGTACCGCGTCGGATCCGGATCGAATCGATGGAGGACTGTCTTCGCCGCCGCTCTCTCCCATCTGCTCTGACGGCTTCGTTAGAACAATCGGTTGATCGAGGGGCACAGATCTTTATCTTCGTGTCCCGAATTCGGCATATCCAGCCTCTAACTGGACTGCTGAGAAGGCATTTTTCGAGCGTACCAATTGAAGGTACTTCATCACAGGATGTTTCGCGTGCGGAGAAGGTGCTTGATTTCAGGGCAGCAAAGACGCGCGTACTAGTGACTACTACGATTTTGGAACGAGGGGTTACTGTACCGAAGAGTGATGTCTTTATTTTGGATGCGGACAGCGATCTGTTCGATGAGGCCTCACTCGTCCAGATGGCAGGCCGGGCTGGCAGATCGAAGGATGATCCGGCAGGAAGGGTCTGGTTCGCTTCTCTAGAATGGACCCGGTCGCAGCGTGGAGCAGTGCGGCAGATCCGTGCTATGAATGCCATAGCCCGCAAAAAGGGCTTCTTACATTTATAGCAGCGATTCACATAGCTTCAGCATGCTGGATCCTAACGCATCATTGACCTTGTTACAGCACTTGATTATTCTGCTCCGTCTGCTGGAGGAGATATCAAATTGACCACCAAGCCGATTATTGACGGAAGAGAACCAAAATCTATTAATAGTTGTATTAAGTACACTTATATTTTGGATAAGAGAGGGTGGCAGGAGAATAGTTGGATTTCATACAGCTAAGTTTCTACATTTGAGTGAAGGTAGGGGTTATACAAATTTAAATATATTTTTATATCTATTTCCCCGTTATGTGGAGAAAGTCCGAATTTAGTTGTGTGACTTACAGTTATTTAGAAGGACAAGACAGCCAGCCTTCTGAAAATGTGGGTATGAGTGCCTCACAAATTTTTATATTTACATAAGAAAATATCATTTTCATAGAACGAGGTGAAGATATGTCTTGGAAGGACTTATTAGTCACTCCGGTCCATCAATGGCTGGCTCCCTCGGTTGGAAGCTGTCTGACCTGTGGGAAGATGATTCGCGCTGGGGGCTGTGGGGTCAAAGGCTTTTCACAAATTTGTACTGTATGCTATAAGCTGATTCCCTGGATTACTGTACCCCGTTGCCAGGTATGCGGAAGGGCGGTGGGCTGTCCGGATTGCAGCAGAGCTGGTCAGGGGACGAGGAACTTTCTAATGAACCGGAGCGCGGTTCAATATAATGCAGCGATGCGCGAATGGTTGGCGCAATATAAGTTTCGGGGGAATGAATCGCTGGGGCCGCTGCTGGCGCAGATGATGACATATGCGCTGAGGGCCATGCTCGAGGAGTTAAGGGTGAAATCGGCAGTTCCGAAGCATCTCTTCGATATAGTGACATTTGTTCCCGTGAGTGAGGAACGTATGCTAGAACGAGGGTTCAATCAATCTAGAACTCTAGCTTATGGAGCAGCAAGGGGAGCTAAAACTCCGGTATTAGAACTGCTTGGGCGCTCCCGACATACTGAGAAACAGAGCTCCAGGAACAGAAGGCAAAGACTCATGGATTTGAATGGAGTATTTGATCCGTTACCTGATGCCGTAGATAAGCTAGAGGAATATCTGCTATCCAAGCATTTGGTCCAGCGTCCCGTCCGTCTACTGCTGATTGATGATGTGTATACCACGGGAAGCACAATCGATATCTGTGCGTCGGTTTTACATCGTATTTGCCGGGAACGGGGGCATTCTGCCGAGGTTTACAGTTTGACTTGGGCGCGTTCGTAGGAATTTACCTAGATAGAGGTTGTTCAAAAACTTTGCTATTAATAAGTAAACCTATTGAAATCATTCAAGGATGTGCAACCGCTAATCAAAGTTAGGTTTTCGTGCAATATAGAATTCCATCAACTCCGCCGATAACCAATAAAATTTTATATTTTACATGAAGTAACACAAAAAGTTTATTCGAAATTGAAACTTAAATTCAGATAAAGGGTTGCAAAGTCATTCCCTACGGAAACATCTCAGAAGCTCACGTACAAACTATAAAAATACGGTTCTTCAAAAACGTGTAGATTCGTTTCGAATACCCAGATTTACCCATCTCATGCTGAAAATTGAAATTTTAGAATATACACTAATAAGGGCGCGAAATATTTATTTTCTGGAAGAAGAGTGAGAGAAAGGGATGGACGAAACTTGTCTGATCATGTAATCTAACATCAGATGATGATTTCTGAAGGGAAGAGAAAGAGATGGATATGAATCTTGGGAATTGTCCGCGTTGTGGAAGGTTGTTTGCCAAAAATTTCAGAGACCTCTGTCCTTCTTGTATGAAAGATATAGAAGCGGAGTACGAAAAATGTCTCGAATATTTGCGTGAGCATAAGTCAGCCACGATGATTGAGTTGTCTGAGGCAACAGATGTCACAACCAGGCAAATTACGAAATTCATTAAAGAGGGGCGCATCTCGATTGCGAATAACCCGAATATGATGTATCCGTGTGAAGTGTGCGGAGTCTTGATCTATGAAGGCAATATGTGTGATAGCTGCCGGAACCGTCTAGCCCGTGACATAAGCGCAGCGGCCAGAGAAGAACAGGCCAAAGCTGCTAATCAGGAGGATCGTCGTAATGGAGGCGCATATGGGGTTGTCGACAAATTTCGGGCGCCAGAACGCTGAAAACCCTGATATTATGGCATAATATTCTTTATAAACCAATGGTTCGCTATAAAATAAGTACGAACTTACGCCGATAAACTTATTAAAGATTATCGGTTTTTTTATTTGGAAAGAAAGGTGAAGCCCATGAAAATTAATGATACCGGACGGGTAGGCGCCATAAATAACTATCAACGTCAGTACGAGGCCGGGCGTAAAGGATTAGATCATAAATCGCGGCGCAAAGACGAATTATCTATTTCCACAGCAGGCATGGAATTATTGAAAGCCCAGGAGAGTGCACAGTCGCCGGAACGTATGAAGCGGATCGAGGAGCTGAAGGAGCAGGTCTCCACAGGAACTTACCATGTAGACGCCGGCAAGCTTGCTGAGAAGCTTCTTCCATACTTTAAGTCTTACACCGAGAACTAGGGGGTAGCTATGGCAGAGATCGAAGTATTGATTGGTTCGTTGGATGATCTAAGTGAGCAGTACGATATTTTGCTCGATATCATGCAGCAGAAGAAAGCCGCCATTATTGCGAATAATTACGATGATTTGGTGCAGGTCTTGTCGAGAGAATCGAAATTAGTCAAAGGAATTCAATCCAGAGAAGAACAGATTCAATCCTCTGCACATCAATTTTTGCAGTCCAAGGGAATCAAATCAAGGTTGGAGCTTACCATTACGGATATTCTCCGCTTAGTGTTCGATCCTGAAGAGAAGCAGAAACTTGCTTCCAGCCAACAGCGGATTAATGGACAGCTTGAGAAGCTCAAGCGAACCAACGAATTGAACCAAGAATTGATTGGACAATCACTCCAATTTATCGAATTTTCTCTGAATTTGATGTCTGGCGGGTTTGACGAGGAGAGTACCTATGCACCCCCGCAAAGTCAGGAGAAGAAAACTTCATCTCGTAGCAGTTTCGATATCAGAACATAACAAATCAAGCTTTTAATTAAAGGAGAATGATCATGACCTCCACTTTTCACGGAATAGAGACAAGCAAGCGCGCATTGTTCGTAAATACAACCTCCATGCAGACGCTGGGACATAATATTGCGAATGCAGGCACAGACGGTTATAGCCGTCAGAGAGTCAATCAGACAGAAGCCAGACCGATCTGGGCGATGGGAATGACCAAGAGTCAGCAGCCTGGACAGATCGGTACTGGTGTAGAGTACGGGAGTATTACACGTATTCGGGACAGTTTCCTGGATACGCAGTTCCGTCGTGAGAATCAGTACTTGGGTTCTTGGGAAGTGTTGAATTCGACCATGGTGTCCATTCAGAATATTTTGAATGAGCCTTCAGGCAGCGGACTCAGTAAAGTCATGGACGATTTCTGGAATTCATGGGAGACATTGAACAGTGACCCTTCTTTGCTAAGTGCCCGTGTTGCCGTCGCTGGGGCGGCTAGTAATCTCGTGGATACACTGCAGCATGTCGGTGAATCGCTAACAAATCTGACAAATGATATTAATTCAAGTATTGATAAGAAAGTGCAAGAGGCGAACAACATTATCGATAATATCGCTCGTTTGAATGTACTTATTCGTGATAATGAGAGCTTCGGCGATCATGCGAATGATTACCGGGACCAAAGGGATTTGTTGATCGATAAGTTATCTACCATAGTCGATGTTCAGTCTACCGAGAACGAAGTAGGTGTCGTTAGCATCACAGCTGCAGGGGTGCAGTTGCTGGATGGAGGTGACGAACCGGCTGCTTATCTTACGGCAGCTAATGCGGCTACTGCTACAGCCGGGCAATTGAGCGGATACAATGCCTCGTTGCAAGAAACTCAGCTGATCCGGGATCAGCTGAATGCCATGGTCAGCACACTAGCAACGGGCGATGTGAAAGTTACTTTAAGTAATGGGTATGTGACTTCGAATGTAATGACAGCATTGAATGATGTTACTTTGTCGGATGGTACAGTCGTGACGGCTGGACAGAATATTCCAGCCGGCTCTCAAATTGCTTCCCCTATGGAGATCATGGTTAAGGGCTTCAACGGTCTGCATGAGCTCGGGTATACATTGACAGAGCCAACTACTTCAGGCATTCCGTTCTTTGTATCCAATAGCGGCAACTTTACGATTGATGATATTAAGGTGAATCCAGAGATTCTTAAAGATACGAATAAAATAGCGGCTTCGTCTAAATTTGAAAGTAAGAACGGTGTGAATGTAGCGATTCGTGGTAACAGCGATATTGCTAATGCCCTAACCAGTTTACGAGACGCTTTGTTCACATTCCCTGCTGAATTGACTTCTTTATCCAAAGGTTCCACGGACGACTATTTCCGCGCTCTTGTCGGCGATCTGGGAATTCGGGCCAGCAACACAGAGCGGAACTTCGAGAATCAGCAGAGCCTGGCTGATAATTTGCAAATTCAGAGACAATCGGTAAGTGGCGTATCGCTCGATGAGGAGTTCGCAGACATGATTCGCTTCCAGCAAGCGTATAATGCAGCGGCCCGCAATATGACGACCGTAGATGAAATGCTCGACCGGGTCATTAACCAAATGGGCGTAGTTGGCCGCTAATTAGGAGGGATATACTAAGATGCGCGTAACAGGATCAATGCAAAATCTACAGCTGCTAAAAAACCTGCGGAATATTAATACATCGATGACGGAAGGCCAGCAGCAGCTGGCGACAGGACAAAAAATCAGTAAACCTAGTGACAATCCCGTAGGCGTAACCTACCAAATGCGCTACGATACGGACTTGGCCAGAAGCGATGTCTTCCTGTCCAATGCCAATACAGGCTACGAAATTCTCTCCACCATGGACTCGTTGCTGCAGCAATCGTCTGATGTTCTCAAACGTGCGAGAACTCTCGCACTACAAGCTAGTAATGGTACTTACGATGATCAACAGCGGAAAACTATTGCAGCCGAGATCAGGCAGCTTAAAGAGCAAATGGTGACGATCGGCAACAGTACGTATAACGGAAAGTACTTATTTAATGGACAGAAGACAGATCAGGCTCCTTATACAGTAGATGGAGCGGCAAATGATCAGACAGATCCTGGGCAGTTTTACTTGAATGTCAGCCCTGCTGTAAAAGTGCCTGTAAGTATTACTGGTGAGGCTGTGTTTGGTCAGGCGGGAACTGATAATGCGTTTAAGGTTTTAGATGACCTCGCAGACGCCTTAGACAGTAATAATATCTCAGGAATATCAGCAAGCCTGGATAAGATTGACGCAACAGCAGATAAATTAGCAGTTAGTTGGGCGGAAATAGGCGCTAGAATGAATCGATTTGAATTAATGCAAAATCGGATAACGAATGAACAAGTGAACTTACAGGCTCAGCGAGCTGATGTAGCAGATGTTGATTTCGCTTCCGGGATCATGGACTTAAAAATGAAGGAAAATGTCCTTCAAGCTGCATTATCAACGGGAGCAAGGATTATGCAAACCTCGTTGATTGATTTCATGAGGTAATAGGTATGCAACCTATTTTAGAAGGGGGGGGCGGTAATGCCGGGAATTCAACCTATATTATCTAGTGATTGGGGTAGTTATAGACCATCGGAAATTACCGTTCATCTCAAATCACCAGAAATGTCTACGGATTGGGCAAACGTGTTTGATGATCTAGGGTTAAAACGCCCACAATCATTGATGAGGGAAATGGTTAATGGGGCACAAGTCGAGGTGCTACAAAATATTTCCTTAAAGGCACAAGAAGGTGATAGGGTAGCTAATGTTTCTTCGAGAGAGGGGAATGTGTTCGGTCATATCGCTCATGAACGATATATGCGGAAGGGCCAAAAGGAAGTAATAGTTGAAGCTCTTCCTAGACAAGGAGTAGTAATTGATTTTCGAATATACCCTCCTGAAATTCAAGTCGATCCGAGAGGGGTACTTCCCAGATGAGGCAAATAATAAGTAAAGTTTATGGCTCGTTAAAACTCGATGATAGCCAAATATATACATTTGATTCAGAGGTAATTGGAATTGTTGATATCAAACAATATGCATTATTTCCAATGAAGGAGACTCCGTTTTTCGTACTGCATGCATTAGAACAAGAAGTAAGTTTCATTCTGCTTCCTTCACATGAAGCTCTTGAGAATTATAGTTTCCGTATTACAGATGATATTATTGAATTGCTTGAATTAAAGTCTCCAGAAGATTGCGGAGTTATGCTGATCGTAAATATTCAGGATAACGGATTGTTCGTAAATCTAATGGCTCCAGTACTGCTATCGCCTTATTCTCAGAAAGGATGCCAGTATGTTATTAAGGATCAGGAGTTGCCAATCCGACACCCGCTCCAGATTAAGGGGGCCGATTAAATGTTGGTACTAAGACGCAAAATTGGTGAGACCGTAATGATCGGGAATGATATACAGATACAAATTCTGGGAATCGAAGGCGACCAAATAAAACTTGGTTTTCTAGCTCCAAAGGATATTCAAATATTGAGACAAGAATTGTACCAAGGTATCGTTGCCGAGAATATGGCAGCTAAGGAGCAGACTAGTCAATTACAGCAAGAACAAATCCTGAACCTGCTTAAAAATTTTAAAGTATAAAAATATTTTTAAGGTAGGTATGATATGCAAATTAACCGTAATGATACGAGCCTAAGAGATCAAATGAGAACGAGCGAGTATAGCCCTATAACTCAGTCGCCTAAGTCTGAAGAGATCTCGAATAAAGCAGAAGGAAATAACACTTTTACTCAGGAACAGCAGGATAAGTTTGAAGAACAAATCAAAAAGCTAAATGAGTCGATAGCATCCTCTGGCAAGGAATTAAAATTCAAGTATAATGAAGACGCTAAGCAGCTATATGTAGAGGTTCTAGACGCTAAGACTAAAGAAGTGGTTACGAGCTTACCTCCGGAGTTTTTAATTGATTTGTCTTTGAAAATGAAAGAAATGATAGGGGTATTTCTTGATAAACGTATATAAACAATAGAAGAGGTGGAACACATGACTATTAGTTTTGCGGGATTAGCTTCTGGGTTTAATTCTGATAAATATATTGAAGCTGTCATGAAGCAAGAAAGTATACCACTAACTCGATTGCAAACGAAAATTGATAATACGAATGCATATCGTACAGCATTTAACAACTTGAAGACTCAATTAACTAAATTAAAAGATGCTGCTCAGGCACTGGCAGATATAGATGCTTTCAAATCTTTATCAGCAACGAACTCTAATTCCTCGGTATTGTCGGCTACGACTGGAACAGGAGCAGTTGCAGGAGATTATGTTATAACTGTAAATAAGCTCGTATCCTCTCAAGTGTCAGCTAGTGAGGGCTTTTCTTCTACGGCTGATTTACCAGACGAAATTACTATTAACGGTAAAGCAGTTAGCATAGATAAATCCGCTGGAGACATAGACGCTGTCTTAGCTAAACTAGCTAAAGATATCAATGAATTGTCGGATCCTAAGGTTAAAGCTACTATTGTTCAAACTAGGCCAGGTGAGAAATCCCTTGTACTTACGTCTATAGAAGCAGGAGAAGGTGGAAAGTTCACACTTGGGTCAGACGACCCCGATTTTTGGCAAAAGAATGATACAGGTGGAGTAGCACTGCAAGAAGCGTCTAATGCTTCATTTACCATTAATGGGGTCACAGTTTCAAGCGCAACAAATGAAATTAAGGATGTAGTCCCGGGATTAACACTGAATCTTACCTCAACCGGTACGTCTACAGTAAAAGTTAGTCAGGATACGAGTGGTGTTTCCGATAAAGTCGATGCTTTTGTGAAAGCTTATAATGATATTGTCACAGCGATAAAGAATAGTACCAAGAAATCAGAGAAAAACAGTGATGGTACTCTCACTTTGACACTTCAAGGCGACCCCGTTCTGAGAGATCTACAAATGCAGTTAAATAATTGGCTTAATGGAACTTTTGGTGACAACGAGAACTTTAAATTGTTATCCCAAATTGGCTTGGAAGTTGATAAAGGAGTAACAAGCGCTTCGTTGATGACAGGAAAAATCAGCTTTGATAAAGAGTTGTTTCAGAAGAAGCTAGCTGAAAACCCTTCAGCTGTTGAACAAATGTTCAGAGGTACTGAATCTTCTGATGGAGTAGCTAAGCTATTTGCGAATAATTTAAAATCGTGGACGGATAGTGTAGACGGTATTGTTACTTCAAAGATTAAGGGGTATGATGCCGAAATTTCCTATATTACTGAGCAAATGACAAGTATGAAAGAGCGACTAGCTAAGCGTGAGGACAGCCTAAAAAAACAATATGTGAATCTTGAGGTTGTAATGTCTCAGCTTAACAATCAGAAGGATTGGATAACAAGTCAAGTTTCAATGTTGACCAAATCAAACTCAAAATAAACTAACAGGAGATGAGGCATTTGACGTCGCCGAATCTTGCGGGCTATCAAGCTTATCAGAAGAACAAATATCAGACAGCATCACCGCATCGATTGACCTTAATGCTATATCAAGGTGCGATTCAATTTGCATCAAAAGCACAATTAGCGATTCGTGAAGACAACATCTCCGAGACGAATTTGTTTATTCAAAAGACTCAGAATATTGTGTATGAATTAATGTCATCCCTTGATATGAAGCAAGGCGGAGAAATCGCTCTGAACTTACGGAATTTATACTTATATATGGTAGATCGTCTGATTGAAGGAAATATCAAAAAGTCAGAAGAAGCTATTGCTGAAGTGATTAATATGCTGGAAGAACTAAAATCAGCATGGGAAGAGATCGGGAAGGGTGGTACTCTTGAATAACTCTGATTTGTTAACTCTTCTTCATCAGAGACGACTTCTATTAAAACAGCTTGTTGAGTGTTCCAATCAACAAGTTAAGTTGGTTGAGAAGAAAGATGATGAGGATTTTTCAACTGTATTTCTCCAGACGTTTGAGGAATGGAATAACCTAAAGCGTCAAGTTGAAGAGACTAGTCGAAGCATATCACTTCTGCAAACAGAAAGTGAGCAAGAGCAAGGTTTCTCGGCAGAAGTTGCGGAGTTACAACAGATCGCCGAGAATGTGGAATTCATTCAGTCATCTCTTAGAGAATTTATGTATGGGATTGGAGATGGGATGCAGGAGATAAGCAATCAGAGGAAAATTGTGAATGCTTATTATGGTGGATATCTAAGCGATACCTCCGCAATATATTTTGATGCAAAAAAATAATAAAAATAGTGTATAAAGACTAAATTATCAAACAGAACTGCCGATATATTAATTAGGCCACAAGGATGTGACCAATTTTAACCAAAATCATGGAGGATGATTACGATGGGAATGTTTATTAACACTAACGTTGGCGCTATTAACGCTAACCGTAACCTGAGCTTCAACAACACTAACATGGGTAAAACTATGGAGAAACTGTCTTCCGGTTTCCGCATCAACCGTGCTGCTGACGATGCTGCTGGTCTGGCTATTTCCGAAAAAATGATTTACCAAATCAACGGCTTGAACCAAGCTCAACGCAACGCTCAAGACGGTATTTCTATGATCCAAACGGCTGAGGGAGACTTGACTGAAGTTCACTCCATGCTGCAACGTCTGAATACGCTCGCTAACCAATCGGCGAACGGAACATATGACAACACAGATCGTGGTAACATTCAAAAAGAAGTTACTGAACTTGTTGATGAAATTGACAGAATCACAGGAAACTCTAAGTTTAACGGAGTTTCGCTTCTTGATGGTACTAACACAAGCGTAACATTCCAAATTGGTGTATCTGACTCCGAAACATTGGTTGCTAAATTGAGCGCCAACACTGCTTCCGCACTTGGTCTTAAAGCTTCTGGAGCTCTTGATCTTTCCTCAGCATCTGGTGCATCTAAAGCATTGAGTACTATTAAGTCCGCAATTGAGACAGTATCGACTAACCGTGCTCAACTTGGTGCTTACCAAAACCGTTTGGAACACACAATTAACAGCTTGGGCGTAACTTCCGAGAACCTTTCGGCTGCTAACTCCCGTATTAAAGATGCTGACATGGCTACTGAAATGACAGCATTCACTAAGAACCAAATTTTGGTTCAAGCTGGTACTGCAATGTTGGCACAAGCTAACTCTGCTCCACAATCTGTTCTTAAGCTTCTTGGTTAATATTCAGGGAATAGGCCTCCTTTATGGAGGCCTATTTTTTTTGTTCTATACAAACCTTTGCTAGATATACCGATAAAATAGGTATTACTCGAAAAAGGTGTGTAATCGATGGAAATAAAAGTTGATCAAGCTGAACAGATATCAATTGCAGATGTAAATGCAGAATTCGAAAAAATATGGGCTGACTGCTTGAAAGAAATATACCACGAGGATAGATTAATACATCACGTCGAAATCGATGGACAAATTTTTTATAGCGATTACGAGAATATTATTAAAGATAATTTAGATGTGATAAAGGAAATCCATATTATCACTCTTTCGCGGCAAGAAAGTATAACTGATACAGAGAATACTTTGTCAGAATATTTACTCAAGTATATTCCTGGAATGGAGAAAATTAATAACAAGTTGTATGGGGACTTATCTCCTGAGGCATGGGGAGAATTTGCTACTGGACTAGAAGGCCTCCAATGGATCGTTAGCTCCTTAGAGTTTTTACAGCATTTATATGAGTCAGATTCGAAAGAGCTTGCTCTTACTCAAAGCTATTATTCACAATTAACTCAAACAATTAGAGTGCTTGATGAAGAAATGCAAAATAATAATTTGGTAGCGGTGGCAGATACCATACAATATGAATTGCTACCTTGTCTGAGCGATTTTTTATCGAATAAGAAGTAAGAAAGGTTTAATGATATGGACTTAATTGATAGAAATTTAAATTTTATTGAAAAAAGCTATCCTCAGTTACTACCAGTTATTCAAGGTAGCAATGGGAATTGTTATAAATCAGACTTAACAAAGAGACAAGAACCTAACATTATTTTGAATAAAGATGAAAGTGAAGTTTGTCTTCATAGTAAATATAATGCAGAAGAGGAAGCGCGTAAATGGGTTCTCTCTCTTAATGAGCAAGATATTGAGTCAGAACATCTATTGATTGTAGGATGTGGGTTAGGATATTTTCTAGAACAACTCCTTTATCATTCGAAGTCTTCTTATATTTATATTTATGAACCTAATATTCATATTCTGAAAGAATGGGTCCAGAGTAGGGATGTAACAAGGGCTTTATCTAATCCGAGAGTCCGTTTATTTGTAGTTGGGGAGGATGAACTTTTTCACTCAGTTTTAGCTAGTAGCATCTCTTCATATATATTCAATACGTTTGGACTTGTTTCTCCTCCTGTTTATAAGAGATTATATCCGAATTTGGTATCTGATTTACAATTAAAGATTAGAGATGCTCTTAATGCGAATAGAACTAACCAAGCTACGCTTAGCGTATTTAATAAACAATGGCTTGAAAATGTGTTGTTTAATTTACCTTATATCAACAAAGATAACTCGGCAAAGAAACTTAAAGAGTTCGCTAAAGGATCAACTGCAATCATCGTAGGATCGGGCCCCTCACTTAAATATGATATTGAGTATCTACGAGCTGTTAAATCGAAATGTCTCATTATAGCGGCGGGTTCGAGCATACAAGCTTTAGAACACTATGGGGTTACTCCACATATGGTGGTGTCTATGGATGGAGGCATTCCAAATTATAAAGTATTCGAAAACATAGATACAGGTAAAGTTCCTTTAGTATTTTGTTCGCAAATTAATTATCACATCGTAGAAAATTACAAAGCCCCAGTATTCTCTTCGGTGCTTGAGGCAGATGGGTTAACTCCATACATTGTAGGCAAGGAATCACTTCCAAAATTCCAATCCACTACATCGGTCACGGGTACCGCAATGCAATTGGCAGTCTATATGGGGGCTTCAGAGATTGTTTTAACTGGACAAGATCTTTCATATCCTGAAAATCAATTCTATACTTTAGGTGTTAATCATCTCACTTCTAGTATTATTAATAATGAGCTGAGTAAGGCTAAAGAATTGGTGCCAAATGTAGATGGTGGAGAAAACCTGACTACATTAAAAATGAAAGTAACTTTAAATGATCTTGGACTATTAGTTCAGTTCATTGTTCTACAAGATGTTAGGGTAATCAATTCTTCCAAGCATGGTGCAGTAATATCAGGAACTGAATGGAGGCCCATGGAGGAGTTATTACCTCAATGGTTAGACAAAGAAGACCGAGATTTCACTATTGACAAATTCGCACTGCCATTACAATTGGAAGATAAACTGGAGAACTTCTCTTCGATTAAAAATGATATTCAATCCCTGTATATTAAAGCAAGAGAACAAAGTAAACGGATAACTCGAATGATGGATATCATTCAACAATTAGCTGATAAATTGGTAAATGGAAATATTAGTACTCTTTCGAAAAAATTAATTGAAGTAAATAAATTATGGACTACTATTACCGAACAAGATGTATTTAAAGTGATTTATTCATTTTTGTTAAAGCAACATATTGATACTTACATGCGATATGTAACTGAAATTGTTGAAACTCAAGACCAACGTAAGAAGGCAAAGCTCATTGTAGAGCATTTAGGTAAATTGGTAAAAGTTATGAATGACTTGACTCCTGATTTACTTGAAACTTTGAATATTGGTATAAATCGAATTGATTTATTAATAGATGGATTAGGTGATGTCAGCTATGAACGGACAATTTAAAGGGGCTAAAGTGTTAATAGTAGGAGGTACGGGTACGATTGGTCAAAGCTTGCTTCGAGAAATTTTGTTAGATAACCCGGAGGTTGTTCGCTTATTTAGTAGGGATGAATATAAGCAGTTTCAGCTTCAACAGGAGTATAAGGAATACACGAATATACGATATCTAATTGGTGATGTCAGAGATAATAATCGTTTAGAACGAGCTATGCAGGATATCGACTACGTATTTCACACTGCAGCTATGAAGCATGTTCCTGCATGCGAATATAATCCTTTTGAAGCGGTACAAACGAATGTGTTAGGCACTCAAAATGTAATTCAGGCTGCGTTGGCGTGTAATGTACAGAAAGTTATTTTTACAAGTACTGATAAGGCTATTTCTCCAACGAATACTTATGGAGCATCAAAGTTGATGGCAGAACGTCTTATTGCTGCAGCGCAGTATCAGGCAGGCTCTAAACCTACAAAATTTGCTGCTGTACGGTTTGGTAATGTTATGGGATCAAGAGGGTCGGTCATACCTTTATTCCAGTGGCAAATTGAGGAGAAGAGGAAGATAACAGTTACCTGCAAAGAAATGACTCGATTTATGATGAGCTTACGCCAGGCTACGGAATTAACCTTGAAAGCCATGCAAATAGCACAGGGCGGGGAAATCTTTGTACTTAAGATGCCAATTATTCAACTTATGGATCTAGCGAATATTGTAATTGATCAAACATGTAGTAGATTAGGTATAGAGCCATCTCATATTCTTGTAGAAGAAATCGGTCTACGACCTGGTGAAAAGATGTATGAGGAGTTAATGACGGAAGAAGAGTCGAGAAATGCTTTAGAGACCGAGAATATGTTTATTATTCGTAATTCCTTCATGGAACAAAGAGATTATTTGAATGCAGCTCCAGCTAAAGTGCAAAGCTATAGTTCGCATAGTAATAAACCATTGGAAGCAAATGACTTGAAGCTTTTAATAAGTCAATTTTGATTGTATATAGCTAAGAGGCTTTACAAGGAGGATAAAATGAACATTTTACTTACTGGTGGTGCTGGGTTTATTGGCCGTTGGGTAGCTAAGCAACTATTAGAGGAAGGCCATCAATTATGGATACTGGATAATCTATCAAATGGTAGAGAAGTAAACATAGAAGAATTTAAAGATCATCCCGGACTAAAGCAATTTATTAAGGGTTCAATATTAGACGAGACGCTATTAACGGATTTATTTCAAGAGAATAAGTATGAAATTTGCTATCATTTGGCTGCTTCAATTAATGTACAAGATTCAATAGATGATCCAAGGACTACGTTTAATAACGATACGATAGGTACTTTCTATGTTTTGGAACAATGTCGGCGATATAACACAAAAGTAGTGTTTATGAGTACTTGTATGGTTTACGATCGTAGCTTGGATAATTTGGGGATAAATGAATTGCATCCAACTAAACCAGCATCGCCGTATGCAGGTGCTAAAGTTGCAGCTGAAAATATGGTTTTATCATACTATCATGCTTATGGATTACCTACAGTTGTCATTCGTCCGTTTAATACTTATGGTCCATTTCAAAAGACCGGTGGAGAAGGCGGGGTTGTAGCAATTTTCCTAAAAAATCAATTGAATGGAATGGATCTTAATATTTACGGGGAAGGAACTCAAACCCGTGATTTGTTGTTTGTTGAGGATTGTGCAAGATTTGTTATTGCAGCCGGATTCTCATCGTCAGTTGACGGTGAAATAGTAAATGCTGGTCTAGGTCAAGATATATCTATAAATGATCTCGCGTTCGAAATTGTGAAGGATAAGTCTAAGATCAAGCATGTTAAACATATCCATCCTCAGAGTGAAATACAGAAGTTACTTAGTGATTCAACAAAAGCAAAACAATTGATAGATTGGGAGCCGAAAGTATCATTAAGTGAAGGGCTGAGAAGGACGAAAGAATGGATTGAAACATCAGGACTAATATAGTTATCTTGAATTGAGGCGCATTTTGGAGGAAATATGAGGATCCTTTTATTTGGTGCTACTGGTATGCTAGGACAGGCTATTTGGAAAGAGGCTATCAGACGAGGACATACTTTGTTTGGTGCGGCCAGAAGTGGAGCAGAGATTAATGTTGATGTAAATAATCCTGTCAATATTATAAGTGCTATTGATGAAGTTTCTCCTGATGTGATTATTAACGCAGCTGCACTAGTTAATTTAAGTGAATGCGAAGATGATCCAGGAAGAGCGTATTTAGTTAATGCACGTCCGGCATCGATATTATCCAGAATATCATTGGAACGGAAGATTTATTTTATACAGATTTCGACAGATCATTATTATGCGAATGATGGAGATAATCTACATCAGGAGACTGCAACAATAAAGCTGATGAATGAATATGCTAGAAGTAAGTTTGCAGGTGAGTCGTTTGCGTTAGCTTCACCATATGCCCTCGTGTTACGTACGAATATTGTAGGTTTTAGAAGAAAACGAGGGGCACCTACATTTGTTGAATGGGTTATTGATAGTCTAAAAAACAAGAAACAGATGAGCTTATTTTATGATTTTTATACATCAAGTATTGCAGTGAGCCAATTTTCAAAGATATTATTTGATATTATTCATCTCAATAATGTGTATGGGGTGCTTAATATTGCTAGCCGAGGCGCGCATAGTAAAAAGGATTTTATTGAGAGTCTAGCGAATCGATTCGGATATCAATTAGAGAATCCACTTTATTGCAGTGTTCATGAAATGTCAGCCATTCAGAGAGCTGACAGCCTTGGACTTGATGTGTCTAAAGCTGAAAAATTGCTCGGATATTCTTTCCCTGGGTTGGATCAAGTTGTAGAAGCGCTATATATGGAATCTGAGGAGGCTGGAACGTGAAGTACGATAATAAGGTAATCATTAATAGTAGAGAGATCTCCTATGATCACCCTGTTTATTTTATTGCAGATATTGCTGCAAATCATGATGGCGATCTTTCAAGAGCTAAAGAACTGATATGGCAGGCTAAGGAAGCAGGAGCCGATGCTGCTAAATTCCAGCATTTTAAAGCAGAGCATATAGTTAGTGATTATGGTTTTCGAAGCTTAAGCAGTCAAATGAGTCACCAGGCATCATGGGATAAGAGCGTGTTTGAGACTTTTAAATATTTTGAATGTAACAGGGATTGGAATGAAGAACTGGCTCTGACTGCTAAAGAGGCGGGTATTGATTTCATGACAACCCCTTATGATTATGAGGCAGTGAAATTGCTCGACCGATATATCCCTGCTTATAAAATTGGATCTGGAGATATCACTTGGACAGATTTCATTGAGTTTATAGCCAAGAATGAAAAACCGGTTATTCTAGCCACAGGTGCTTCAAACATGGTAGATGTAGAACGTGCCGTAGATACCGTACTAAATTTTAATAAACAGCTCGTATTGCTACAATGTAATACAAACTATACAGGAAGTTTAGAAAACTTTAGACATATTAATTTAAATGTACTTAAAACATATGCAATTAGATATCCACAGATGGTGCTTGGATTGTCGGATCATACACCGGGCCATTCAACAGTTCTTGGGGCGGTTGCTTTGGGAGCAAGGGTAATAGAAAAGCATTTTACAGATGACAATTCTCGTAAGGGACCGGATCATCCTTTCTCTATGAATCCAAAGACATGGGGTGAAATGGTTGAGAGAAGCCGTGAATTAGAGGCGGCTTTAGGAACTGGTATAAAGCGTGTAGAAGACAATGAACAGGATACGTATATTATTCAACGAAGATGCATTCGTATTAGTGAAGACCTGGTGGCAGGAAGTGTCATTAACGAAGGAGATTTGGAGTTTTTACGTCCAGCACCAGCGGGGGCGTTTTTGCCTTGCGATGTGAAAAAGGTGCTTGGAAAGGTGCTAAGTAAATCTAAATCAAAAGGCGATGCCTTATATGAAACGGATTTGGTGGACTAATATGTTAAAAGGCTTGTATACCGGTCTAAGGGCAATTGAAAGAGAGGATTTGGATAAACTCCTCTCGTGGAGGAATATTCCTGAGTTCAGGCGCTATTTTCGTGAATATAGAGAATTGAGCACTTCAAACCAAAATGACTGGTTTGAGAAGATTGTTCTTAAGGATATGAATACAATAATGTTTGCTATTGAAGAACTCTCCTCTGGAGAACTTTTAGGGGCAAGTGGACTCTGTTATATTGATTGGATTAACAAGAGTGCGGATTTCTCAATATATATTGGTAAAGATAATTTATATATTGATGAGAAGTATGCAGATGATGCTGCGAAAATTATGGTTACTTATGCTTTTGAAGAGCTGGGTTTACATCGATTATGGAGTGAAATTTATGACTTTGACACTTTGAAACAGAATTTTTTCGATAGATTAGGGTTTGAACTGGATGGTTGCCATCGTCACACTCATTGGTCTGGTGGTAAGTGGAATGACTCATTGTTCTACAGTAAATTATCGGATTGTTAATTTGAAAATGGGGTTTTATTATGAAATTAAGCTTGGGTACTGTTCAACTTGGAATGCCTTATGGAATTGCTAATCGATCTGGAAAGCCGTTGAAGCATGAAGCTTTTGAAATAATTAAACTAGCCAAGAACAGCGGGATTAGCATGTTAGATACTGCAGCTGGATATGGAGAAAGCGAGGCTATCATTGGCGAGTATTTTATGGAGGATAGTCTCTCTGTACAAGATAGTTGTGAAAGGAAACCATTCCAAGTAACGACTAAGATTAGTGAAATAGAAGTAGATAAAGTATATACGCAAGATGAGATATATAATGTGCTTGAGAATAGGCTTAAGGAATCTTTGAATAGATTATCGCTTAACTCGGTTGATTACTGTATGCTTCATGCGCCTATTAATATGACTTCGCATGACGGCAAGGTAATAGATGCTTTAAACGGGCTCAAAGAGCAAGAACTAGCCCGAAAAATTGGGGTGTCTGTTTATACTCCAGAAGAGGTAGTACAATTTTTGAGTATAAAGGGACTAGATGTTATTCAAGTACCTATTAATATATTTGATCTTAGGTTAATACAGTCTGGCTTATTAGATTCTTTGTACAAAAAAGGAATAGAAGTTCATGCAAGAAGTGTACTTTTGCAAGGATTATTTACATTAAACCCTGAGAAACTTCCTCAACACTTAAAAGAAGCTAGGCAACCGCTTGAATTGTTAGGTAAGTTATCGAAAAAGTGTGATCTTTCTCCTGCCCAATTAGGACTTCTGTTCATTAGAGACTTCTGTGAAATTAGTCGTTTAGTAGTCGGGTGTGAGTCTAAGCTGCAACTCGCCGAGAATGTTGCAACTATGCAGCTTCCAGCACTCGATCAAGCTATTAAAGATGAGATTCTTCAATCTTTTGATGGTATCTCTGAAAAGATAATTAATCCGAGCAAATGGGGACGATGATAGTGACACATACATTATTTGATCTTACTAATAAGACGATTATAGTAACTGGTGCAACAGGGCATTTAGGAATTGCAATGTGTGAAGGCTTAGCTTCAATGGGAGCAAATATTGCTGTTGCCAGCAGGGACCTCAATAAAGTGAATCACCTTGCTCGAAAATTGTCTAAGAAATATGGAGGAGATCATCAGGGCTTTCAACTAGATATATCTGATGCAGAATCAGTCCAGAAGACAATTACGGAAATAATTACAATATATAAAAAAGCAGATGTTTTAATTAATAATGCAAACTTTTATTCAATGGGAAAAGTTGAAGATTACTCTGATGATGAATGGGTTAAGGGGATAGATGGCACAATCAACGCAGTACATAGATGTACTAAAGCAGTACTTCCTCATATGCTTGAGAATGGCCGAGGGAACATTATAAATATTGGATCAATGTATGGGGTGGTATCACCGAACCCGGAAATCTATGGGTCATCAGGTCAAAACAATCCGGCAAATTATGGGGCAGGTAAGGCTGCTATAATTCAATTCACAAAATATTTGGCATGTCATTATGGAATAAGAGGAATTCGTGCCAATTCAGTCTCACCCGGTCCATTTCCTAATCCGAAAGTTCAGGAAAACAAAGAGTTTATTAATCAGCTTAGTCAAAAAACTGCACTTGGAAGAATCGGACATCCCGATGAGCTAAAAGGCGTACTAGTTATGTTAGCCTCAGATGCCTCAAGCTATATAACAGGACAAAATATTTGCGTTGATGGTGGGTGGACAGCTTGGTAAAAGTAGCGGCAGTGATTCAGGCAAGACTCTCCTCGACACGTCTTCCAGCCAAAGTTATGAAAGATCTTAACGGGAAGACTCTAATTGAAAGAGTCGTAAATCAAGTTAGACTCTCTGAAGTAGTGGATGAAATATGGATAGCTACTTCAACTAGGCCTGAAGATGATATTCTTGAGCTTATGGGTAACAAGCTGGGGGTTAATGTCTTTAGAGGAAGTTTAGGAAACGTCTTGAAGCGATATTACGATACAATGCAGATTTCTAATGCAGACATTATTGTTCGTGTTACTGCGGACAATCCTTTTATGGAACCGACATTTATTGATTGTGGTGTTGAATATCTAAAAACGAACAATTTAGATTATGTGAGTTTCGACCAAATACCTTACGGTTCTGGAGTAGAAATTATTAAGAATGTCGCTCTTGGAAAGGCATATTCGTCCTCAATTGAAGAATATGATCGGGAACATGTTACACCATATATTCGAAATAATAAGGATATTTTCAAGTTAGGCACAATAATTCCAGATAAACCGGAACTGCGAAGACCGGACATTAGCGTAACCATTGATACAATGGACGATTATGTGAAGTTATATAAATTAATCAACTGTCTTGAAGATAGAGGCCATCGACTTTCTCTTACCAATGTAATTGAAATCTGCAATAGGGGGTAAAATGGGAAATAGACAAGATCGCTTGTTTAGAGCATTTACATTTATAGGTTTAATTATGACAGGGCAAAAGGAATTCACTTAAAAGGGGACATCCAATTCTTAGTTATAACTAAGAATTGGATGTCCCCTTTGGTTTAGGTTCTATGCTATAAATTTTTTTTGAAATGCTGGTAGTATTGGAATACCAAGTCGACATCGTACTTATAATTACTATTTGTGCTACTTATATTTTGATAATAAAATTCTTCATTTGAACACAGTTCCCAGGTTTTCTCTAATAGTTGTATTAGTTGATTGTAGTGCCTATTTTCCTTTTTGTAATGTACTTGTATAGAAAGTGTAGATAAATATAGAGTTTTGATACAAAGTTTAAAATACATTTGTCTTAAGAGGTCAGAATCCTGTAAACATATCTCGAGATTTCTAATAATTGAAGTAAAATCTTTATGTTGGTCCATCCTACTTTCAATGTTTGCATAATTAGGTATTGTGGTGGGGGAATTCATTTCATTTTCATCAATTCCAATGTCTGCTTTTTCTGGCTTTCCTTCAAGTATTAAAGTAGTGCTTGTGGTTCGTACATCTCCGTACTGACATAACAACAACTCCCAATACATATGAGGGTAATAGAAACATACGCTATTTTTTAGATTGTCTTTGATGTATTGAATTCCTTCATATTGCTTAAGTAACTTAGTGTTGAATATAAGTCCTGACATATAATTTGAAGTTAGCATGAATTCTAATAAAGCATCCTTCCCACGTCCACTCTGAAGATCTGCAAATTTATATTGTGAAGTAGTTGATGTTTTCATCATAGCTAACTCAGTTTTTGAGGAGTTTAAAGTGTTCATTATAGAAGGCAAAACAATTAAGTTTACTAAGTCTTCATCACTTAACAATAATATAAATTTACCACTTGCCAATTCGCAAGCTTTGCACAAATTTACTGAAAACCCCTTATTTTCATCAAAAGCAAAGTATTTTATCCGTGAATCTTTAATTTCCTTGATTTTATCATAATATACTTTTGTTTTATTTTGTGTTCCATTATTTGAAATAATAAACTCTATCTCTTCATCGTAATAAGATTGTAAAAGATTTAGGATATTGTTATATGCCCTATTTCCCCTGTTATAACTTGGGATGCAGACGCTAAGTAAAATACGGTTTCCTTTTCTATTATCTTTATGAATCCGAGACTCATGGATTCTAGTAATAATATCTTTGCCTTTTTCGCTTTTATCTACAAGATTAATAAAATTTCTTGGGAGATATGCGCTAGTATTAATAAAATAATCCTGTAGTACTTCGTAATTATCAAAGAATTTGACATTAGATATTATTTTGTCATCTAATAATGCACCTTGTAAACAGGAAAGAAATTTATTTATTGTGTTTATTACGACATAGGTTTTTTTATTAGTTTTCTTGATAGAGTTTGTATACGTTAAAATGTTGTACCAATTCCAATCCTCGAATAACAAATAATCTGAAAAGGCTTCTATAGCGGGCACCGGATTAATGCGTTGATACTTATATAATGATATTTTCTCTTGTATTAGTTTTTGTTCTTTGTCATACATATAGTATTCATTTAAAGTTCCAGTAGGGAGTAACCAGAAAGGTAATTCTTGATACTCTGGAATATTGTTAACATGAATATATTTATTAGAGATTAGAAATTTGATATTAGCATCATAAATATTTTTAAATTCATTAAGATTAGGTGTAATAAAGGCTTCCACAAGTAAATTTTCTATTTCATCTCTTGAATAGCCATATTTTTGAGCTTTTATGAGCATCTCAAAGAAGGATTGGAATTCAGCTACAGAGAATAGAAAATAAGCAAATGAAATGTACACTTTAGCTTTGATTTTGTTATCGGTTTTGTTATTTATTGTATTTTCTAACTTTGTTATTAGACTCGTATATCTTTGATAAGCTTCATCTCCGGATCCGTTATTAATAAATCCATTTATAACTAATAATTCTTGATCGATCAGCTGATCGATTTCTTGTTCATTATTTTTCATTGTCATTCTCCTTTTTTTGCATACGATATATATTATCGGTGTTATCTTGATAATTTTAAAATAATAAAAGTTGATGACTTATGTTTGATTTTAAAAGGTTAACTTAATAATTTTATTACTATATTGGTAGGTTATACATTATAGTTAATACTTTTTAATCAACAATCATTTACAACTAATTTACAATAAAACCTTTTCTTTGGTAATTGACACTGGTTAAGTTTGGGTGGTATAGTCAAAAGTGAGGGCTTGTTCATAAGGACTGACTCTTACTTGACAATGAAGGGAATGTTAGTGCATGCAAGGTAAAGTAAAATGGTTTAACGCAGAAAAAGGATACGGTTTCATCGAAACTGAAGAAGGAACAGACGTATTCGTACACTTCTCCGCTATTCAATCCGAAGGCTTCAAGACTTTGGAAGAAGGTCAATCCGTAGAATTCGAAATCGTTGACGGAGCACGCGGACCACAAGCGGCTAACGTAATCAAATTATAATCATCCGGCATTAATCAAGCCGACCTACATATAAAATGTGTGATGGTTAACAATTAGAGATTCGCTAGCAATCAGACCCTGGGCAACCAGGGTTTTTTTATTGTGCCAAAACCTAAAATCTTGCGTGTATATGAAGGATAATCGGTGCAAAGAATAATGCGGCTTACGATCAATTGAAATGGACGAGATCGCTTGCTTTTTGCCGGGAAATTGTTGATGAATCCGATGAAATTAATCGAGTTGACCGTCCATGAATTCGCCATTAACTTGCCGTTTACATTTTTTACTTTGGGTTAATATGTGTGGTATAATGAAGGTGCAAAGTCAAAGGAGGAGTGCCCTATGAATTATAGTATTCGAGGACAACAAATTGAAGTGACAGAAGCCTTGCGAGAATACGTAGACAAGAAGCTCAGCCGACTTGACAAGTATTTCGATGTACCGCCGACTACGGGTGGTAGTGTAACGCTGAGTGTTGTACGAGGCTTGCATGTAGTCGAAGTCACAATTCCTCTTACAGGCGTAGTGCTCCGCGCCGAACATCGCAGCGATGATATGTACGCATCGATCGATGGGGTCGTGGACAAGCTGGAACGCCAAATCCGTAAGCATAAGACGAAGATCAACCGTAAATTCCGTCAGGAGAGCGGTCTGAAGAATCTATTTGTTGAAGGTCCCGTGAACGGATCCGCTCGTGAGGCAGAAGAAGACGAGCTGGAAGTAGTTCGGACGAAGAAATTCAATCTGAAACCGATGGATGTGGAAGAAGCTATTTTGCAAATGAATATGGTAGGTCATAATTTCTTCGTATTTGCCAACATTGAGACGAATGAGACTAATGTAGTGTACAGACGGAACGATGGCAAATATGGATTAATCGAGCAAGAATAGCTTTAGCAATTCGTATCCATTCATGACGATTGTTGGAATGCAAATGGTAATTCTTTCAATTGAAGTAAAAGGAACGAGCCTTTATCCGCTTAGCGGATAGGGCTCTTTATTCATAATAGGAGCAAATTGCTAATGTTCCACAGTGATGCCGTGTGTTGCGGCATTGATTACAAACTGTTACAATTTAGGCAAATCATCTGTATATGCGTGAAAGGGGTAAATCATGCTGGGATTAGTGAAGAAGATATTTGGCGACACGAATGAACGTGACGTTAAACGTCTTATGAAGACGGTAGATATTATCAATAAATTGGAACCCGAGTTCATAGCTTTAACGGACGAGCAATTGCAAGGGAAGACGGCAGAGTTTCGTGAACGGATCGAGAAAGGTGAAACTCTGGACGAATTGCTTCCAGAAGCTTTTGCTACAGTAAGAGAAGCTTCCAAGAGAACGCTTGGTTTGCGTCACTATGATGTGCAGCTGATCGGCGGTATGGCTTTGCATGAAGGAAGAATCGCGGAGATGAAAACCGGTGAAGGTAAGACCCTGGTGGGAACCCTACCGGTTTATTTGAATGCTCTGCTGGGCAAAGGCGTGCATGTCGTTACGGTCAATGACTATTTGGCACAACGGGACAGCGAGCAAATGGGACAGGTCTATAACTTCCTTGGCATGTCGGTTGGCATCAACCTAAATGGCATGGAGCATGAGGACAAACAGGCTGCTTATGCTTGTGATATTACTTATGGTACAAATAATGAATTTGGCTTTGACTATTTGCGCGACAATATGGTCCTTTACAAAGAGCAAATGGTACAACGTCCGCTGTACTATTGCATTATTGACGAAGTGGACTCGATCCTCATTGACGAGGCGCGTACCCCGCTGATCATATCCGGACAAGCTCAGAAATCGACGGAGCTTTATTATTTTGCCGATCGCTTTGTGAAGAAGCTGGAGCGTGAAGAAGATTATACCGTGGATATCAAGGTCAAAGCTGTAGCCCTGACGGAAAAAGGGGTAGCCAAAGCAGAGAAAGCCTTTGGTATCGAGAATTTATATGATCATAGCAATATCCTGCTGAACCACCACGTTACCCAGGCGCTAAAGGCGAATGTCATTATGCGCCGTGACGTGGATTATGTCGTGACCGAAGACGAAGTTCTGATCGTCGATGAATTCACAGGCCGGATTATGCAAGGACGTCGTTATAGCGATGGATTGCATCAGGCGATTGAAGCGAAGGAAGGCATCGAGGTTCAGAATGAGAGCATGACGCTTGCTACAATTACTTTCCAGAACTACTTCCGAATGTATCGCAAGCTGGCTGGCATGACCGGTACAGCGAAGACGGAGGAAGAGGAATTCAAGAAGATTTACGGGCTTGAGGTGCTTCAAGTACCAACGAATCGTCCGAATCAGCGGATCGATATGCCAGACGTGGTCTACAAGAGCGAAGAAGGCAAGTTCAGAGCGGTTGTAGATCAAATTGTAGAACGTCATAAAAAGAACCAGCCAATCCTGGTTGGTACAGTGTCGATTGAAAACTCTGAGATTCTCTCCGAGATGCTGAAGCGCAAAGGTGTCCCTCATAAAGTGCTGAACGCGAAGTACCATGCTGAAGAAGCTGAGATCATCTCGCGCGCGGGCGAGCCAGGCTCCGTTACGATCGCCACGAACATGGCGGGACGCGGTACGGATATTTTGCTGGGTGAAGGCGTATCCGATGTTGGCGGCTTGCATATTATTGGTACAGAACGCCATGAATCGCGCCGGATTGATAACCAGCTGCGCGGTCGTGCCGGACGTCAGGGCGACCCAGGTTCGACGCAGTTCTATCTGTCGCTGGGCGATGAATTGATGAAGCGGTTCGGGGCCGATAACGTCATGAACATGATGGAACGTCTTGGCTTCGAGGAGGATCAACCGATTGAAAGCAAGATGATTACACGTGCTGTTGAATCCGCTCAGAAGCGGGTGGAAGGCAATAACTTCGACGTACGTAAAGTCGTATTGCAATATGACGACGTGATGAACCAGCAGCGTGAGATTATTTATAAGCAACGCCGCGAGCTGCTGGAATCGGAGAACATCAAGCAAATTGTGGTGGATATGATTAAGCCGGTTATCGAGCGTGTTGTTGCGGTGCATACTGCGGATGACATTCCGGAGAACTGGGAACTGCAAGAGATTGCTGATTACGTTAACTCGAAGATACTTGATGAAGGTGCGGTCACCCGTGATGATCTGTGGGGCAAAGAGGCCGACGAAATGGTCGATTTCATCTTTGAGAAGGTTATGGCGAAATATGATACTCGTGAGCAAGCGATTGGTCCTGAACTGGTGCGTGAATTCGAGAAGGTTATCGCTTTGCGTGCTGTAGATAGCAAATGGATGGACCATATCGATGCGATGGACCAATTGCGACAAGGTATCCACCTGCGTGCATACGGCGGTACGGATCCACTCCGCGAGTATCAATTTGAGGGCTTTGAGATGTTCAATGAGATGATTGCCTCGATCCAGGAAGAGGTTGCGACTTATATTATGAAGGCGCAAATCGAGACGAACCAGGAGCGCCAGGCGGTTGTGGATGAGGACAAAATCTCCACTAGCGGCGAACCGGCAGAGAAACGTCCGGTGAAGCGCAGCGACCAAGTAGGACGCAACGATCTGTGCCCTTGCGGCAGCGGTAAGAAATACAAACACTGCCACGGACAGAACGCATAATTGACAGCGGGGAGCTTCCGTGAATGGAGGCTCCCTTTTTTCTTTTTTAATGGGGTGTCCTATTGTGATTCACCCTAGAAATGTATAAAATGAGCGTAAATACTTTTAGAATTTGTTCAAAAGTACGGTTTTCAGCACCGAAGCTTAATCTTCCGATCTGCGCCTTTTCAAAACGCTTCAGTTGAATGAAATAGGGACAGAGGAGCGGAGCATATGTATTTCGGAGCTTGTACGTAAGCCCCTGAAATGTTTTCGGAGGAAACATCCTTCGTAAGCATTGGCTTAGGCCCGGGCGATTACAAGCTTGGATGTCGAATAAGCTCTCGGTGTTACTTTGTAATCCCAAGCGGACTTTTTGAACAACCTCTTATCCAGGAAGGTGATTGAACAGCATGATCGATCCAAGTGTAAAGCATGACATGAGGGAGATAGCTACGCGACTAACGAATCTTAGGGGGTCTCTTTGACTTAGACCTGAAGCAGGAAATGATCGCGAATTACGAGGAAAAGATGGCGGCACCGGATTTCTGGGATGACAATGACAAGGCCCAGGCGTTAATCGCGGAGATGAACGCAGTGAAGTCGTCTGTCGACCAATATAATACATTGCAGCAGGAGTATGACGACATCGAGATGATGGCCGAACTGGCTGAAGAAGAGAATGACGAGGCGTTGTTGTCCGAGATCAGTACCTCTGTAAGTGCATTGTTGAAGAAAATGGAGGATTTCGAGCTTCAACTGCTGCTGAGTCAGCCATATGACAAGATGAATGCGATTCTTGAGCTGCATCCGGGTGCGGGAGGGACGGAATCTCAGGACTGGGGCTCCATGCTGCTGCGGATGTATACGCGGTGGGCGGAGAAGCGCGGCTTCAAGGTTGAGACGCTTGACTACCTGCCAGGGGATGAAGCTGGGATCAAGAGTGTTACGCTGTTAATCAAGGGCTATAATGCCTATGGATACTTAAAAGCAGAGAAGGGTGTGCATCGGCTGGTGCGCATATCGCCATTTGATTCCTCCGGTCGTAGACATACCTCCTTTGTCTCTTGCGATGTGGTGCCGGAAATAACCGATGATGTAGATATCGAGATTCGCACAGAGGATCTCAAAATCGATACGTACCGGGCGAGCGGCGCGGGCGGTCAGCATATTAACACGACGGACTCTGCGGTACGGATTACTCACTTGCCGACCGGGATCGTCGTAACGTGTCAGAACGAACGCTCGCAGATCAAGAACCGCGAGCGTGCTATGACGATGCTCCGTTCCAAGCTCTATGAACGCAAGCTGGAAGAACAGCAGAAAGAGCTGGATGAAATCCGCGGCGAACAATCGGATATCGCCTGGGGCAGCCAAATTCGATCGTACGTATTCCACCCTTACAGTATGGTCAAGGATCACCGCACCTCAGTTGAGACCGGGAATGTGGGCGCTGTAATGGACGGGGATCTGGACGCGTTTATCGATGGTTATTTGCGGAGTCAGATCCGAACTGAATCGTAATAAAGGGAAATCCTACACATGTCAGGTAGAGCTGGGGAGAGAAAGCTACGGGTACGTCTCGTCCGCCGGCTCTCCCGGTGTGTAGGTTTTTTTGAATCATAGCTAAGGAGGAACTGGGGTGTCGTCAATAACCCGCAAACGAAGGCTTAATGAATATTTCCCGGTAGATGGGCCGATTCGCCATACCGTCGATACGATGATGATTATTGCAGGTTCTTTTATTACGGCGCTGGCCTTCAATCTATTTTTATTGCCAAGCAATATTGCATCCGGCGGAGTTTCCGGCATCTCGGTCATTATTCAGTCGGTATTCGGCATTGAGCCAGCGTATACGCAGTGGGCACTTAATATTCCTTTATTTATCGCAGGTTATCTGGTCCTGGGACGCAATTATGCTATCCGCTCCTTGCTGGGCACAATCGTCTTGCCGCTCTTTGTCTTTATGACCAAGGACTGGTCTGTTCCAACGACAGATCTGCTGTTAGCCTCTCTCTACGGCGGCATTGGTGTCGGAGTTGGTCTTGGGATCGTCTTCCGGGGACGCGGATCAACCGGGGGGTTGTCGACGCTGGCCCAGATTATCCAGAAGCTCACCCGCCTGAACTTATCGGTATGTGTCGTGATGATGGACGGTATGGTTATATTATTGGCGATGTTTGTCCTGTCTCCAGAGAAGGCGCTTTATGCGCTTATCGGCCTCTATATTACCGGCAAGATTATCGACATGATTGAGATGGGCTTCAATTATACGAAGGTGGCCTACATCATCGCTGACAAGACGGAGGAAATATCTGAAGCGGTGCTGAAGCATTTGGACCGGGGCTTGACCAAGCTGGATGCCCGTGGTGGATATACAGGGGAAGAGCGTACCGTGCTCATGGTCGTCGTTGGTCAAAGCGAGGTAACAAGTCTTAAAATGCTAGTGCAGTCGCTTGACCCGAATGCCTTTGTTATCATTACGAATGCCCATGAAGTTTTGGGAGAGGGCTTCAAACGAGTGCAGGAGTAGTATATGATCTGCGGTTCAAGATGGAGAAATTCAAACCATATTTACATTGGAAGGGCGCACTCTAAAGATTCTCTGGAGTGTGCTTTTTTACTGCACGGGAAGGGAAACTTACAGGGCAGAAGAGGAGCGTTCGCTTGCTCCCAGGGTATTAGTACTTTGTATAAAATCAAGACAAGGATTGTCGTTTGTCCATTGATCAAAAACAGAAGAGCCTATACACTCTTATTATTGATAATAATAATCATTATCATTTATATTGATATTTAGTAGGGGGATTTTGCAAAATGGGAAAAAGAGCTCTTCTTGCACTATTAACGATTGTACTATTAAGTATGCTGTTGTTTGCTTGCGGCAACCCGAAATCCGGTACGTCCGCCAACGCTGTACGTCCATTTACAGATTATAAAGGTCATCAGGTGGATATTCCGGCAGCTCCGCAGCGGGTTATCTTTTGGGGCGAGACTTATGGGGATCTGTTAGCTATTGATGCGGATGTCGTAGGAGCCGGTTTTTTTGCGATTGACGGTTTTGTATTTGAAGACCAGGTCAAAAATGTTGAGGATCTTGGCTTCCCTATCAATTTGGAGAAGGCGCTTGAATTAGAACCGGATCTGATTATTACGGCGAGTACGGATGACAAGGAATACGATCAACTGTCGAAAATTGCTCCAACCGTGATGTTTGATACTTTTGAGGAGCTGGATGCACGCATGCTGCAAATCGGTGATCTGGTTGGAAGAAAAGCTGAAGCCGAACAGTGGCTTGCGCAATATAAAGAAAAGAAAAATCAGATGTGGGCCACCCTGCATCAGTCAGGTGTTCAATCGGATGAAACCGCATCAGTGTTAACCTTCTATCCGGGGAACCGTTTGTTCGTCATGGCAAGCACGGGACTCTCGCAGGTGATTTATGAACAGGGAGGACTGAAGCCATTAGAGAATATCCAGGAGCTGCTGGACGAAGGTACAGGCTTTAAAGAAATATCGATGGAGCTTCTCCCGGAGTACGCTGGAGATCGCATTTTTGTTCTGATACCAGTGGATGAGGAAGCGAAGAAATCGACATAGGACATGCAGGCGAGCTCATTATGGAGGAACCTTCCTGCGGTGCAGAAAGGTCATGTATATACGATCGATATATTAAAATCGGGAAGCGACGCGCTAACTAGACAATGGCTGTTGCAGGAGATACCCAATCAGCTTGCCAAATAGTTGTTAATTCTAATGCTTACAGGAGCTTGCGGCTTATGAATAATCAGAAAAATGAGGCGGCCCCGCTTCGCAATCTGCTCTTCCATTTGTCAGATACAGAAGCGATCGATCAGCCGGTCGGTTGGGAATCGGAATTATACGTGTCGGACAGCCATACTGTTATCGTTATTCTAAAGGGCCAAGGCAGTATTTATGTGGGGGAGCATGAGTATCTATTGGCAGCGGCCAAATGTTATCTTTTGTCGCCAGGCCAGCAGTACCAGCTAAAGAACGAGTATGACTGTGGAATAAGCTTGTATCGAATTACTTTCTCAGTCATTGAGGTGGGGAAGAATACGCATAAAGCGTATTTAAGAAACTTTATATCGGGTCGCGTGGAACTGACGGTCTTTCCCAGTGTTCGGCTCATTCAAATGGCACAGGAGTTGTTTGAGGGACATGGCGAGACGGGTGGCCTGGAGGTTAGCAAGCAGCAGCTTCGCTTCCATGAGTTTATCCACGTGCTGATTGAGCATAATCTTCATGCCGGGCAATCCAGTCATTCGAAACAGGCGGTTGAAGGAACGATTCGTTATATGGAGAGCCATTATATGGACCCAATTACGGTGAAGGAACTGGCAGATTCTGCCCATGTCCCGCACTGGCGATATTCTTCAATATTCCAGGAGCTGACCGGAAAACGTCCGCTGGAGTATTTAAATGATCTGCGCATCGATCACTCCAAGCATTTGCTCGTCCGTACGAATGAGCCGCTGCGAGAGGTCGCCCGTCAGGTCGGGTTCCTTGATGAGTACTATTTTAACCGCAAGTTTCGGCAATCGACCGGAATTGCTCCGAAACAGTTCGCACGGTACATGCGGAAATACAAAAAAATAAAGGATTGGACAGGGCATATTGTGGATATTCCCGTCAAGCCGGAACGCATTATCTACTATGGGGAGACGCTTGGCGATCTGCTGGTTCTTGGCATTGAACCTATAGGCGGGATCTTTCCTATGCATGTGGCTGCAAGCCGGAATTTACAACAGAGCATGCAGGACGTAGGGCATCCGATGAATCCTGATAACCTGGCCAAGCTTCGGCCCGATTTGATCATTTTTGCGAATGCTGACGAACGGCAGTACAATCTGATATCAGGCATTGCTCCTACCGTTACTTTCAATTCGTTCGCGCCGCTTGCTGTCCGGCTGCATGTACTGGGGGAAATGCTGGATCATAGGCTAGAGGCAGAAAAGTGGCTGAACAGGTATCATGCAAAAGCGGAGGCAGTCTGGAAGCAGTTGAGCTCCTTAGTTGATCCGGGCGAGACAGCCTCCGTACTCCAATATGATCATGGCAGACGATTGTATGTCATGGGATCAGCAGGGCTAACTCCAGGGTTGTATCATCCGCACGGTTTCCGACCGGTTTCGAGAGTGCAGAAGCTGCTGAATAACGGAGAAGGGTTTGCTGAAATTAGCGAAGAAGACCTGTCTGCTTTTGCCGGGGGTCGTCTTTTTATGATGCAATCAAAGTATGCGGAATCCAGGGCAGCCATGGAGGATTTAATGAGCAGTCGAAGCTGGCGCAACCTGCCTGCAGTGCAGCGGGGGCATATATACGAACTGGAGGCTTCTGAATGGAATTATGGGGACGCTATTACGCAGGAACTGCTGCTTGAACTCCTTCCGCAATTGCTATAACCCATTATCGGAAGGACGGCGGGCAGAGCAAACACTGGATTATCTACAGTGAAATATAAGAGTTTGCTCATAAAGGGAGAATGATAGCATTCTCCTTTTTTGTTGTTCGTACGATATGTTTTGGGCACGGCAATTTGCTAAAGGCATGTTCAAGGCCCCTAATGACAACAGGGTATAGCAGCAAAATAATTAATGGTTGTATTTATATAAGCACAACCGTATAATAATACATATTAATTACGGATTTATACATTGGATCTTATAGAAATGAGAGTTCAAAAAGACGGGTCTCCAGTATTCAGAAGGTTGGGTGAATCCAGGGTGTGAGGAGCGCAGCGCAAGAGTTTGTACGGGAGCACCTGAGATGTTTCCGTAGCGATCATGACTTCGTAGGCATCCGTTTAGACCGGAGTGAATTCAAGATTCGATGCCAAGCAGCTTCCTGAATTGCTGCATGATCAAAAGCGGTTTTTTTTTGAACGGTCTTTAGATACTAATCTCGATGGGAAGAGGGGATATAGGGTGGAAGCTGTAAAAGTGAAGGTAGCGATCATTGGTTCCACGGGCTATGGAGGCGTGGAGCTGATTCGTTTTTTAATGGGACATCCGCATGTAGAGATTGTATCGGTGATCTCATCCTCCAGCGCGGGCGAGCCGATTGCTGATGGATTCCCGCATTTGTCAGAGCTGATGGTACAAAATCTGGACGGTGTTGATCCACAGGAAATTGCAGAGAAAGCGGACGTGGTGTTTACAGCAACCCCTTCAGGAGTCAGCAGCAAGCTGGTGCCACAGCTTCTTGAAGCAGGGCTGCGCGTCATTGACTTGTCAGGTGATTTCCGGATTAAGGACAGAGCGGAATATGAGGCTTGGTATAAGCATGAGGCAGCGGAACAGAAATGGCTTGATCAGGCCATCTACGGATTATGCGAGATTAATGGGGACCTTGTGATCGGTTCAAGCTTCATCTCCAATCCTGGCTGCTATTCTACTACGACACTCCTTGGGCTGATTCCTGCTCTGAACGCAGGCTGGATTGATCCGACAAGCATTATTATCGATGCCAAGTCGGGCGTATCCGGTGCGGGACGGGGAACGAGCCTGACCACACATTATGCGGAAATGAATGAAAATATGAAAGTATATAAAGTAAATAAGCATCAGCATATTCCGGAAATCGAACAGGAGCTGTCCCTCGTTGCTGGTAATCCGGTAACAGTGACCTTTACAACGCATCTGGTGCCGATGACCAGAGGGATTATGAGTACAATGTATGCAAAATTGCAGGGGGATTATACGGAAGAAGGACTTGTATCGTTGTATCGCGAATTTTACGCTGGAAGACCATTTGTGCGGATTCGTGAAGCGGGCAAATGGCCGGCAACGAAGGAAGTGTTCGGCTCAAATTATTGCGATATCGGCTTTTCTGTAGACGAGCGGACCGGAAGGGTCACGATTGTTGCCGTAACGGATAATGTTGTCAAAGGTGCAGCGGGTCAGGCAATACAGAATTTGAATCTGCTGATGGGCTGGGACGAGACAACCGGACTTAAGCTGAGTCCTGTATATCCCTAAAAGTTCAGAGGGTCATAAATGCTTTAAGGAAACTACAGATCGCTATTTCCCCAAAAACAGCGGCAAACTTATTTTAACGAAACCCCATATCGTTATTCGGCGGAAATCCGGGATATTGATCCTAAAATCGTCGCAATAGCGATATCCAGTTTCATTAAAATTTCCGGAGGCCTGTTTTGGTGCAAATAGCGATACCCTGTTTCCTTAGATGAAAAGGAGAAGATCGCAAGGGCTCACAGCCAAGAGAACGAATAGGATTACGTCGACATATGGAAGTACAGTCAGAAGAACAGCGGTACAGCAATTCAGCAGCTTAGCTGTTTATAAGATAAACAGGATTCAGGAAATGGAGAGGATCGTCATGGGAGTGGTTAGTTTATTTCAGGTTGTTCCGGAGGGCTCGATTACTTCGCCGAAGGGGTTTCAGGCCGGCGGACTGCATTGCGGCCTGAAGAAGACCTCGCGCAATGATCTGGGCGCGATATATTGTGAGGTGCCGGCGACGGCGGCGGCGGTCTACACGACCAATCTGTTCCAGGCTGCACCGCTGAAGGTGACGCGGGAATCGATCGCGTCCAATAACGGTCAGCTGCGGGCTGTGGTCGTGAACAGCGGCAACGCCAACGCCTGCACCGGCCGCCAGGGCGAAGCCGATGCGTATGCGATGCGCGCGGCAGC
>NZ_LN831277.1:558863-595074 GCF_900069005.2 Paenibacillus sp. GM2
GCCTGCTGGGGGAGACGACGGATGTAACGTTTAATATGATTACGGTGGATGGAGATACGAGCACGAACGACATGCTGATCGCCATGGCCAGTGGTCTGGCTGGCAATACAGAGCTGGTGCCGGGACATCCTGATTGGGATAACTTCGCGGCAGCCTTCCGCCATGTGTGCCAGACGCTGGCTCAGGCGATTGCCCGTGACGGCGAAGGGGCGACCCGCCTCGTCGAGGTGACGGTGAACGGAGCGGTCACCGATCTGTCGGCCCGCGCCATCGCCAAGACGGTGATCGGATCCAGCCTTGTAAAATCGGCGGTATTTGGCGCTGACGCTAACTGGGGACGGATTATTGCAGCGGTGGGGCGCGCCGGGGAGCCCGTGAATCCGGATACCGTTGATATCCGGCTCGGCGATATCCTCGTCTTGTCCGGCTCGCAGCCGGTGGCGTTCGACGAGGAAGAGGCGCTGGAGTATTTGAAGGGCGACTCGGTTGTAATTCATGTCGAGCTTCATAACGGCTCAGGCCATGCAACGGCTTGGGGATGCGACTTAACTTACGATTACGTACGAATCAATGCGGCATACCGTACTTAACCGGAAGGCCTGAAAGTCTACTTTTTGAACAAGGTAATTTATACGATATACGATATTTGCTATCCATTATCAGAAGGAGGTTCATCCTACATGGAGACAGCTTGGGAGGGAAACGAGCTCTTGGTCAATCAGAAATGGGAGAAAGGTACGTTTGTGATGAAGTGCGGCGGCAGCACGCTTGAGGAATTGCCGGATTCTTTCTACAGCGATCTGGCGAAGCTGCAGGCCGAAGGCGTACAGCCTGTTATCGTGCATGGAGGCGGACCGGCGATCTCCGACAATTTGAACAAGCTGGGGATCGAGACTCACTTTGTGAACGGTCTCCGTTACACTTCCGAGGAAGTATTGGACGTGGTGGAGATGGTGCTTGCCGGAGGCATTAACAAGAAGGTAGTTCGGCGAATCGCCCAATCGGGCGGCAAAGCGCTTGGGATGTCGGGAGTCGACGGCGGATTGATTATTGCCAAGCCGGTGCAGGCGGCCGCCGAGGTCGGCCTGGTCGGTGATGTGACCGATGTGAATGCAGAGCTAATCGAAGGTGTGCTGAAGCTCGGATACATGCCGGTGATTGCCCCTGTTGGTGTAGGGACGGATGGCAGTCGTTTCAATATTAACGCGGATACGGCAGCGGGAGCTGTTGCCTCCGTATTGGGTGTACACCAGATGATCGTAGTTACGGATGTTCCAGGAATCCTTAAGAGCATCGGTGGAGAGAAGCGTGTGCTTGAGACGGTTACCGTACAGCAGATCGAAGATATGATTCTGACTGGAGAAATCTACGGCGGTATGATCCCGAAGGTGCGGGCAGCGATTGCTTGTATTCAGGGGAAGGTAGACGAGGTTATTATTGTGGACGGCAGTGAGCCGGGAATTTTGGGCCGGGTGCTCTCTGGCGAGAAGATTGGTACACGGATCGTACGCATGGGCTGATATCATTGTCAGCCAACCTGTCCGGTGCTGAGAATCGATCCTTTTAAACATACATTTAATGATAGGAGTTGAATAACATGGCGCAAAGCGCACTTTTCCCAACTTATTCGCGTTATCCCATCAATCTGGTCAAAGGCCACGGCAGTTGGCTATGGGATGATCAAGGCAATCGTTATCTCGATTTTATGAGCGGACTGGCGGTAACCAATCTCGGGCACGCCCCGGAGAAGGTGAAGCAGAAGGTAAAGGCTCAGCTTGACGAGCTGTGGCATGTCTCGAACCTGTTCCAGATTCCGCAGCAGGAGCAGGCGGCGCGATTGCTGACCGAGGTCAGTTGTGCGGATGCTGTGTTCTTCTGCAACAGCGGAGCTGAAGCGAATGAGGCGGCGATTAAGCTGGCTCGCCGTTACCATCAGAAGGTCAAGGGCGTGGATCGCTATGAAGTGATCACGTTCGAGCAATCCTTCCATGGACGTACGCTGGCCACCTTGACGGCGACCGGGCAGCAGAAGGTGAAGGATGGCTTCCTTCCGCTTCCGGCAGGCTTCAAGACGGTACCTCTGTATGATATGGGTGCCCTTCAGGAGGCAATCGGCCCACATACGGCGGCGATTATGATCGAGATGATTCAGGCTGAAGGCGGAGTCTATCCCGTAGCGCCTGAATTCGTACAGGAGCTCTCCAAGCTTTGTCAGGAGCAGGGACTGCTGCTTATTATCGATGAGGTGCAGACGGGAATGGGACGTACGGGTTCCTGGTTTGCGCATCAGCAATACGGCATTGAGCCGGATATATTCACAGTGGCCAAAGGAATCGCCAGTGGACTGCCGGCAGGGGCAATGCTTGCCAAGGAATATTTGCGTGAGGCCTTCTCTCCGGGGAGCCATGCATCGACCTTTGGCGGCAATCCTGTAGCCGCGGCTTCGGTGATTGCTACGCTGGAGACAATGAAGGAAGAGAATACCCCTCAGAGAGCAGCGAAAGCAGGAGCTTATCTTGTGGAACGTTTAAAGGCAGCATTTGACGGGCAGCCATTTGTGAAGGATATTCGCGGCATGGGTCTGCTAATCGGAATGGAGTGCGCAGAGCCTGTTGCCGAGCTTGTTGCCGCTGGCCAGAAGAATAAGCTGTTATTTGTAACCGCGGGCCCTAACGTCATTCGGCTGCTGCCGAATTTGCACGTGAGCCATGAGGAGATCGATCAGGCGGTGGACACACTGGCCGCTATCATTACTACACATACGAGCAAGGAGGAGGCAAAATTATGAGCTTGACTCAACCATTAACGGATAAAACTTTTCATTTGCACGGTCGTGATTTTTTGGAAATGGATGATTACTCCACCGAGGAGATTCAATATTTGATCGATTTGGCAATTGAGCTGAAGCGCAAGCAGAAGAACGGGGAAGTATACGAGCCGCTGAAAGGGAAAACCGTCGGTTTGATTTTTGAGAAATCTTCGACCCGGACGCGTGTATCCTTTGAAGTGGGCACGTATCAACTGGGGGGACACGCGCTGTTCCTCAGCAAAAATGATATCCAGCTTGGCCGTGGGGAGACGATTGCGGATACAGCGGGTGTGATGTCCCGCTATTTGGACGGCATTATGATTCGGACCTTTGGACATGACAAGGTCGTTGATTTGGCCAAATACGCCTCGATCCCGGTGATCAACGGACTTAGCGATCTGGCTCATCCTTGCCAGGTGTTGGCGGACTATCAGACGATCTATGAGCATAAGGGCAAGCTGCAGGGCATCAAGCTCGCTTATGTCGGTGATGGCAACAATATGGCCCATTCCCTGATGATCGGCGGGGCAAAGCTGGGCGTGCATGTCAGTGTATCAAGTCCGGAGGGCTATGAGCCCGATGCGGCGGTGGTTCAGCAAGCACAGGAGTTCGCCAAGGCAACGGGAGCTATGATTGAGGTGGTTTGTGATCCGAAAGCTGCCGTTCAGGATGCGGATGTGATCTATTCAGATGTATGGGCGAGCATGGGCTTTGAAGAAGAACAGAAGCAGCGTGAGTTGGCTTTTAAGGATTATCAGGTAAATGAACAGCTGGTGTCTTATGCCAAGGATGATTATGTATTTATGCATTGTCTGCCAGCCCACCGTGGGGAAGAAGTCAGCGAGGGCGTTATTGACGGTAAGCATTCGATTATTTTTGATCAGGCCGAGAATCGTCTACATGCACAAAAGGCGCTGATGGCAGCGTTAATGGGGTAAATATAAATACTATATAATAGACTGCTGATTTTTGGCATGCAACTAATATAGTACTAGAGAGGGAGAGTAGATATGGCGAAGCAAAAAATCGTGTTGGCATATTCCGGGGGGCTGGATACTTCCGTTATATTGAAATGGTTAAAGGAAACTTATGATGCCGAGATCATCGCTTTTACGGCGGATATCGGTCAGAAGGAGGAACTGGACGGGCTTGAGGCCAAGGCGCTTGCCACCGGTGCTTCCAAGGTGTACATCGATGACCTGCAGGAGGAGTTTGCCAAGGACTTTATTTACCCTATGTTCCAGTCCGGAGCATTGTATGAGGGGCAGTACTTGCTTGGTACGAGTATCGCACGCCCCCTGATCGCAAAGCGGATGGTGGAGATCGCGCGTAAAGAGGGAGCAACAGCTATCGCACATGGAGCGACAGGCAAAGGGAATGACCAAGTAAGATTTGAATTGGCAGCAGCTGCAATTGCACCGGAAATCGCTGTAATCGCCCCATGGCGTTTGAACGAGTTCCGCGATCGTTTCCCGGGCCGGGCAGAGATGATTGAATATGCTGAAGCAAATGGCATTCCGGTCACAGCATCGGCGGCGAAGCCGTATTCGATGGACCGTAACTTGCTGCATATCAGCTATGAGAGCGGTGTGCTGGAGGATCCATGGTTTGATGCGGCTGCACCTGAAAATAAAGATATGTACCTGCTCAGCGTCTCGCCGGAGGATGCTCCGGATCAAGCGGAATATGTGGAACTGGATTTCGAGCAAGGCAACTGTGCAGCTATTAACGGTGAGCAGCTTAGCCCGCTGGGCGTTATGGAGAAGCTGAACGAGCTTGGCGGCAAGCATGGCATCGGCCGTGTTGATATGGTAGAGAACCGCTTCGTAGGTATGAAGAGCCGCGGCGTATACGAGACGCCAGGCGGAACGATTCTGTTCACAGCGCATCGCAAGATGGAGTCGCTGACGATGGATCGCGAAGTGATGAATCTGCGTGATAGTCTGATTACCCGTTACAGCACACTTGTCTACAATGGCTTCTGGTTCGCACCGGAGCGTCTAGCGCTGCAAGCGTTGGTAACGGAAAGCCAGAAGAATGTAACCGGTACTGTGCGGGTGAAGCTGTACAAAGGGAATATTATTGCCGCCGGCGTGAAGAGCCCGGTAAGTCTCTACAATCCGAATATTGCTACGATGGAAGCCGATCCTACCCAGGCCTATGATCAAGGGGATGCTACAGGCTTTATACATCTGAATGCCCTTCGTCTGAAGGTAAGCTCCGGAGTAGAGCAGAACAATAAATAACTAAATGATTTCGAGAGGTTTTCATATTAGAAAGTACTTTTTGAAACTGCCTTTTATAGCATCGATATAGATTACAGGATAAGGAGTGGGGTCAGGTGAGCAAACTGTGGGGCGGGCGTTTCACGAAGCAGACGAACAGGCTGGTTGAACAGTATACGGCATCGATTAGCTTTGATAAGCTGCTGGCAGAGGAAGATGTGCAGGGAAGTCTGGCACATGTTAGCATGCTGGGCAAATGCGGAATTCTACCGGAAGAGGATGTCGAGAAGATCAAAGAGGGGCTTCATACGGTACTCGGCCAGATTCGGCGCGGGGAATTGGAGTACTCTATTGAAAATGAAGATATTCATATGAATATCGAGAAGCAGCTGATCGATGAGATCGGTCCTATAGGCGGCAAGCTGCATACGGGACGCAGCCGGAATGATCAGGTCGCAACGGACATGCATCTATATCTGCGTAAGCGGGTGGTAGAATTCGTTGGCTTACTGCATGATCTGCAGGAAGCTCTGCTGGAGCAGGCTCGGGCGAACCAGGAGACGATTCTGCCGGGGTATACCCATCTGCAGCGCGCTCAACCGATTTTGTTTGCCCATCATTTAATGGCGTATGTCTCGATGTTCCAGCGGGATATCGAACGCTTGCAGGATAGCTACCGGCGCATCAATGTGCTTCCTCTCGGTGCGGGGGCATTGGCTGGTACGACTTTCCCTATTGATCGTCACTATGTTGCCGAACAGCTCCATTTTGACAGCGTCTATGAGAATAGCCTGGACGCGGTCAGCGATCGCGACTTTATCATTGAGTTCTTGGCGGATGCCTCGATCCTGATGATGCATTTGTCGCGTTTGAGTGAGGAACTGGTGTTGTGGAGCAGCACAGAGTTCCGGTTTGTTGAGTTAGATGATGCTTTCTGTACCGGCAGCAGCATTATGCCGCAGAAGAAAAATCCGGATGTGCCTGAACTGGTGCGCGGAAAGACCGGGCGGGTATACGGGAATCTGATGGGACTCTTAACCGTCCTCAAATCATTGCCGCTGGCCTATAACAAGGACATGCAGGAGGATAAGGAAGGCATGTTCGATACGGTAGAGACGTTGCAAGGGGCACTCAAGCTGTTCGCTCCCATGATTGCTACGATGAAGGTGAACCGTGAGCAAATGCGCGATGCGGTTAATAAGGATTTCTCCAACGCAACCGATATTGCGGATTTCCTGGCTAACAAAGGCATGCCTTTCCGCCAGGCTCATGAGGTGATCGGGAAGACCGTACTGTATTGTATTCAAAATAACAAGTTCCTGCTCGATTTGAAACTGGAGGAGTTCAAGCAATTCTCTTCCATGTTCGATGAGAGCATCTATGATGTACTGCAGCCAGAGGCGGTGGTCAATGCCCGTAATGTATACGGCGGGACGGCTTCCTGCCAGGTAACGGCAGCGGTTGTGCGTGCGGAGACAAGACTTGCAGCAACAGCCGATTGGGTTGTGGAGTATACAGAGAAGAGCAAATAACGAATACGAGTGGGGCTTCTTGAACCATTGTATCCTTAAAGGGTGCGATGGTTTTTTGTTGTGCAAGGGATTAAAGGAGTAGTCCAAGGGACTTCTTCAATACATAGTATTTTTGTAAATAACAAGGTTGTTTTGCAGTACTTTGAAAATGATTATTAAAATTTCATGAAAGTTTTCTGATACATATTAACAATTACTCGAGTTATGTCGAAAAAAGGGATATCTTGCAATATACCCTGCAAAATTATGTGAAAACTTCTAGTTAACATACAGCATCGGAATAACATATTTTCAGGAGATAGGAGGGGCGGTATATCACTTTTGCCTTATCATTAAACTATAGGGGGAACTTTCTTGAAGGGAATTATTAAACGTTTATACTCTCTAGTAGAAATACGCACTTTACGTAATCGACTATTCATCTTGTTCGCTGTTATGTTTATCGTGCCTAATGTTCTGATTGCCTATAGCAGCTTTGGGAGTGCCAAGCGACAGCTACAGGTAGAGACGGATAAGAATATGAAGATCAGTGCCACTCAATTTAATGATTCCATTGATCGTATTATTGAGGCTCAGGTCTATAATCTGGAACAACTGGTGATGGAAATAGATTCGAAGCAGGTTGACAGCAAATCACCAGAACTAAGACATCTGCTTGAGCTCTTTATTGATAAGCACCCGGATCTTGAGAACATTGTTGTTGGCAATAACAACGGCGCGTGGATGAAAGCGCCGGACCCTGGCAAACAGGAGTATGATCCACGGGAGAGAGATTGGTATAAGGCCACGATGAAGAATTCCGGGCAGACCGTTATTATCGATCCGTTTCGTTCGGCGACAACGGGGCACTATAACTTATACATTAGCCACTCTCTGGCCGATGGACAAGGCGCATTGACGGTCTCTCTGGATCTGGCCAAGATCAATGAGATGGTCGGAAAAGTAGAGTTGGGGAAAGATGGATTTATTTATATTATAGACCGGACAAATAGGATTGTAGCCTCTCCGACGGTCGAGATTGGCGAAGAAATCGCAGGGGACTATGTGGATAAGATTCAAGCGGCCGGATCAGGAATGCTTGACTATATTAGTCCAGTTAGCGGGAAATCACAGCGCGCTTATTTCCTGACCAATTCATGGACAGGATTCAAAATCGTCGGGGTGATGGAAGAGGAGGAAATTAAGAAAGCCGCGATGCCAATCTTCTGGAATTCGTTAATTGTATCCGGTGTCTCCCTCATTATTGGTGTTGGGCTGTTATTTTTCGTCGTTCGTGCAGTCACCCGGCCGATTGAACGATTGAACTTATCCTCCAGACGGGTTAGCGACGGCTATTTGAACGAAGAGGTCGCTGTAAGCAGCAAGGATGAAGTAGGCCAATTGTCAGCTAACTATAACAATATGGTGGGAACGATCAGGGAGATTATTGGCAGCGTTGCCGAGGTTTCCAGTCAGCTCGCGGCCTCCAGCGAGGAGCTGACGGCCAGCACGGAGCATAATTCCAAGGCGGTGGAGCATGTCGTCGATCTGGTTCAAGATGCATCAGCGGGCGCAGAAGCACAGGCCATCTCTTCCGCGGAAGGAGCGAGAGCGATGGAGGAGATGTCTCAGGGGATCTATAAAATCGCTGAGGCCTCCAACCAAATTGCAAGCTCCTCCTCACAGACAGAGCAGGACATTCAGGCCGGCAGTGAAAAAGTGTCGATCGTAGCTGTGCAGATGAGTGAAATTCATCGTTCCACGGCGGAATCGGCTGAGCTGATTCGGAAAATGACAGAGATTAGCTCGCAAGTTACTGATATGAGCGCTGCGGTGTCCGATATTGCCGTAAAGACAAATCTACTGGCTTTGAACGCTTCTATTGAAGCGGCGAGAGCGGGCGAGGAAGGAAGAGGTTTTGCCGTTGTAGCTGGAGAAGTTCGTAAGCTGGCGGAGCAGTCCAAGGTGACCGTTGAGAAAATCCGGAATAGTCTAACGATGATGGGTGAACTAACCGATCAAGCCTATGCGAAAATGAGTCAGGATGTCGTAACTAATGTTGAACTCGGCATGACTGTTACAGAGGATGCCCAGATCGCATTCCGGCAAATCGAGAACTCAACCAAGCTGATTATAGAACAGATTCAAGATGTCTCGGCGATAACCGAACAGATGTCGGCCAGCGCGGATCAGGTGACCGTTTCGGTTGCTCGTATAGCTGATACCTCGGCCAAGAGCCAGGATGCTTTCCAGAGTGTGACAGCGGCGACCGAGCAGCAGCTGGCCTCGATGCAGGAGATCGCTTCTGCCGCAGAGGGACTGGCCAAGATCGCAACTGATATGAACAGTAAAGTGGAGTATTTCAAGTTTGATAAAGAATAGAATGAGCTGGCTGACGAAGTCTCCGACGTATCTAGAAAATACGTTGGAGACTTTTTTATGGCCATAAGAATGGGGAGTGTTTGGCAGCTTTACAACGTAACAATGTTATGTTACATTATTTTCGTGAGAAAGGGGTATTCGTATGAGTGAGGACTTAATTTCCAAGAAAGAGCTGCTGGATTTAACCGGAATATCCTATGGCCAGCTGTATCGTTGGAAGCGTAAAAACTTGATTCCGGAGCAGTGGTTCATCCGTAAATCTTCCTTTACCGGGCAGGAAACCTTCTTCCCGCGTGACAAGATCATCCGCCGAATCGACAAAATTCTGAACATGAAGGATGATCTATCGCTGGATGCACTGGCCGACGTATTCTCGCCGAATCTGACGGACATCCAATTGACAGCGGGGGAGATTATGGAACGGAACATTGTTACATCATCTGCCTTGAATTTATATATTGAAACGGTTGACCCTACTGCGCAGCATATTATTTTTGAGTTCGATAAGCTGCTCAGCATTTATGTACTGGATAGATGGCTTCAGAGCGGGGATATTGCGCTGGATGAAGGACGGTTATTGATCCAGGCCCTGAATGAGCATTTGCCGCGAATGGCGGGGATGGAATGCGGAATTATTTTGATCCGTAAAATGGGGGTGTCGGCCTTCCTGCTTATCCCCAATGATCAGGAGATCTACATGGACCCCGGGGTGAAGGTGGTTGCCCATCTATCGCTTGCACAGTGTACGGAAGAATTAAAACTACTTGTTAACGGGAGTGAGGGTTAAGTTTATGGGAAATGGATTCAAGGACTTGAAGATTAATGGAATAGGCCAGGTGGCCGGGGGAGTCTATGGGAGTATCGTAGCTGATGGGCTTGCAACTATAAATGGCGATGTCGTCTGCGATTCACTCACTTCTAATGGCACGCTGAAAGTGAAGAAATCTGTTGAAGCGGGAAAATTGCGCATGAATGGAACCGGCTCCGCTTCCGAATCGATTCGCGGTGGCGAACTACGTATTGACGGTATGCTGAAGGTGGATGGACACGTTAGATTTGTTGAGATGGACATCAACGGGATGCTGACGGCAAGCGGGGGAATCGCTGGTGAGCATGCCAAGGTAGACGGTGGAATGAAGACGAGCGAAAACGCAGAATTCGAGAGCTTGAAGGTTCACGGTCAGATTCACGCTGGCGGAATGATAAATGCCGGGGAATTGGAGATTCTCTTGGAGGGGAACAGCCAGGCGCGTGAGATTGGCGGCGAACGCATTGTTGTCAAGCGAAAGCTGGCCTCTCCTCGAAGGCTGCTAAGCTTGCTGTCATCTTCATTGGCAGCGCGGCTGACCGCAGAATCTATTGAAGGCGACATTGTTGAACTTGAGGAGACGAGGGCTACCATTGTTCGTGGAAATATCGTAAAGGTCGGACCCGGATGTGAGATTGAACGAATAGAATATAGGCAGCATTGCGAGATTGATCCACGAGCATCGGTCCGCAGCGCGGAGCAGGTGTAGCCATGAGGGAAAGATATAGTGCAGGGGGCGAAATGAATATGACTGTACGGGATGAAGAAGGAAGCTCTAACTTGCGGATTATCGGCAATAGCAATTCAAACGGCGGAGTTTTCGATAAGGTTACAATCATTGGCGATGCACAGATTGACGGCGATGTTGACTGCTCCAAATTCAGGGGCACAGGAACCTTGGAGGTAGAAGGAAGTCTGCACGCCGAAAGCCTTAAATCTACGGGGGAGATTCGAACGACGGAAGACTTGCAGGGCGGAAGTCTAGCGATGACCGGCAACATAAAAATCGGCAGAGATCTGATTGCAGCCCAGACTAATTTCAACGGAGAAGTCGAGGTTGGAAACCGGATCATCGGCGAGGAAATTCAGATTTTCGGTAATTTAACGGTTCGTCACGGCATTCAAGCTGAGAATTTTCGGGTGAAGGGTGCATTGCAGATGAACGGTATGCTGAACGCGGACAAAATCGAGATCGATCTATATGGCAGAAGCGTGGTTACTGAAGTAGTAGGCGGAGAGATCAAAGTCGAGCCAAGCAACTTTAAAAAGTGGGTCTCTTTGTTCACCTTCAAAGGTTTGCCGCAGCTGGAGAGCGAAGTGATTGAGGGGGATCGTCTCTATCTGGAAAATACCATTGCCCGAGTCGTACACGGTTCAACGGTAGTTATCGGTAAGGGGTGTCAGATCGGAATGGTGGAGTATCGGGAAAGCTTGCAGCAAGATAAGGATTCCATCATTGAGGATAGCCGGTACGTCGGATTATAGTCTGTATAGCACTCATCTAAAAAAGCTTCTTTTGTCGGTAGTTCAGCTAATGCGGCTGCACGGACAAAAGAAGCCTTTTTGTTATTTGGGGCTGATATAGCCTTTGCGTCCGGCAGCATATCCGAAGATCATTGTCAGGATGGAAATTAAAGTGATTGTAGCCAGCGGTACATTCCAGCCGCCGCTGGCATCATGGATGAAGCCGAACAGGGTCGGTCCGACACCAGCTAGCAAATATCCGATCGACTGGGCCATTCCTGACATGGCCGCTGCCTGCTCCGATGTATGCGAACGCAGCGAGAAGAAAGTAATAACCAGACTGAAGGTTGTACCACATCCCAGCCCGATCAGCATGATGTATAACGGTGCCAGATTATGCGGGCCAACCCATACCCCGCCGAAGCCAAACAGGAAGAAGGCGGAGGAAGCCGCGGTGATCCAGCGCTGATCCTGTGATCGCGTAGCAAGGAGCGGCATGACAAAGGAACCGATCATACTTAGGATTTGCATCAGCGAGAGCATCCAGCCTGCCTTGGCCATATCCATGCCCTGTTCATGCAAAATTTCCGGCAGCCAGGATACCGCGACATAGAACATGACGGACTGAAAGCCCATATAGATCGTAACGAGCCAAGCAACGGGAGAGCTCCATACTCGAACAGGCCTCTGCATGCTTGCATTCTGTGCCTGGCCGGCATTTTTCTCCTTGGCATGATTGGCAAGGCGCAGCAGCGACAGCCAGGTTAATGCCGCTGCCAGAGCCAGCACACCCCAGATCGCCAGCGATCCGCGCCAGCCGAGGAAGGTTAGCGAGAGCGGAATGCTGATGCCGGAGGCGATGGCGGCCCATAGATTCATGAATGATGAATACAATCCGGTCATCATCCCGATTTGCCGGGGGAAATCGCGCTTGATTAAGCCGGGAACCAGCACATTGCATATGGCGATAGCGATGCCGGCCAAGGCTGTGCCCAGGAATAAAGGGGAAATGCCCGGAATGGAGCGAAGCGAAATCCCGATGATGAGCATAGCAGTGCTGGCGAGCAGGGTAAGCTCCATGCCAAAGCGGCTCGAGAGCTTCGGTGCAACCAGGGCGAACAGGCCAAAGGCAATTAGCGGCAGCGTCGTAAGCAGGCCAGCTGTCGTATGCGTCAGCCCCGTTGAGGCCTGGATTTGCGTAATGAGCGATCCGACGCCTGTTAATGGCGACCGAAGAGTAGCAGCGGTTAACATAACTGCGATGAAAAGCAGGGGAGTCGCGGCTTTTGTTGCTGTTATGGCTTGAGTCTTGCCGGTAGAATGAGTGAGCTCCGGCTGAGCCCTGGAACCAGAGAGAATCTCCTTGGATTTCATACTTGCTGCAAGCCACCTTTCAATATCCACCGAATGAGCAATACCTAATTCGGGATGAAATATATGTATTTAAAAGATTGAAATAACCTTAGCACATGAAAACTTTTGCAATCAATAGTTAATTTAAGCGAGGATTAATAAAAGAGCCACCCAGTCGGCAGCCTGGCAGCTGCATTTTGGATGACTCTTATTTTATGACTATAACGGGGCGTGTTATCCTGCCTGCACCTGTTCAATGCTGCTGATTACTTTATGGCGAAGCGCTGAATTTACAGGCTGGCCCTGGAACAGCTCCATGGCCCATAACACGGCTCCGGCCGCAGGTGGGACCTGCAGGAAGATGTAGCGGCAATGGCAGGGAGCCCAATCGGACATATATTGTTGGTATTTCTCGAATAGGAGTGGGCTCTCGGCCTTGATCCAGACGGAGCCGGCAAGTACAATATCAACCTCCGCTTCCCCTGAAAAATCGAGGTTATTCAAGCAGCCTGCACTGGAGCGGGCTAACTGTTCAGCCGTCTGATCAATAACATGGATAGCCGGGGCATCCCCCTGATCTGCAGCTTTGAACAAAATTTGCATTAGCTCCGTATTGGGGAGATTCCGTTTCACCGTACCTTCAACCATAGCTTCGATAAATTGCGATTTATCGCTGACTTGAAGGAGATCCATGACTGGCTTGGTCATAGCCGTACCTTCACCCATCCGGTAGAAGGAGTCGTACACGGTGCGCAGCACTTTACGGGCTAAATAAAAGCCGCCTGCTTCGTCGCCGGACAGCTCGCTGCCGACGCCGCCGACCTGCAGACGTTCGCCGGATTTACTAATGCCGCCGGTGGACATACCCGAACCGTTGATAGAGCAGATCCCGTAGCCCTTTTCGCTGCCAGCCTTAATACCGAGGAAGGAATCATTGTCCACAGCATAATTGCCGAAGCCGAGCCGCTTTACCACATCGCCGAGCTGTTCCTTCTGGGAAGGAATATCCGCCCCGGCAAGCCCGAAGGCAGCCGCCGCAAGCTGGTTGGCTTGCAGATCGTGAGGAGTGAGCAATTCCTCCAGATGCTGCCGCATAATTCGGAAGGTGCTGCCATAGGCATCGGGGAAGCGCTCATGGCTGCAGGTACCGGTGCGAAGATGATCAATATAATGGCCTTGAAGATCAAACAGATAATAATCCGTTTTACTGTTGCCTCCGTCGACACCTATAATGTATTTGTTGACGTGGTTCATTTACTGCCGTCTTCCTTAAAAAATTGCGGCAGATAGGCTTGGTGAGCCTGCTTAAGCTCCTGGAAGCAATGGTAGGCAGCGTCGTAGTCGCCGACAAGCGGGTTCATCAACAGCGCGCGCATAGCGGCATCTTCGCTTCCGCTGACCGCAGCAGCGACAGTCTCTCGCTCATAGGCTTTAACCATCCGCATGTAATCGATAATATGACGATTGTTGAAGTTTTCGATTTTAATCGGCTTGGCACCGTCTTTGCCGACAACCGCGCATACCTCGACAGCATCGTGATCCTCCATAAAATCGAGGGCGCCTTGATTCAACAGGTTGACGACATGCACCTCTTGTTTATCATTGAAAATAGCATCCACTAGACTGATAGCTACTTCGGAATAGTTGGCTCCGCCGCGGGAGGACAGCAGCTCCGGCTTAGTGTGCAGCTTGGAATCAGCGTAAATTTGCAGCAATTCCTCCTCGATTTGCATACATTTCTCACCGCGGGACAGTTCGCTCTCTTGAACGATCTTGAGCTTCTTATTCTTGAAATAGTAGTATTCAAGATAGGAGGAAGGAATAGCGCCGACCGTCTGAATCAGCTCTTTGCTGAAGCCGCTGGACGGAATATTCTTCATCGCTTCGCTGTTTAGCCCCATATCAAGCGCTGCTTCGAGATAATCCATGCCGTCCTGCCTAATCGAAGTGATCCAGCTCAGATGGTTCAATCCAATATAAGTGAACTCGGGGTGCTCCAGATGGAGTGTCTCACGAATGCTCTTGAACATATTAAAGGGAACATTGCACAGGCCCAGCATTTTGACCCCGCTATGATTCAGCAAGGCCTCTGTAATAATTCCGGCCGGGTTCGAGAAATTGATCAGCCAGGCATCCGGGCATAACTCCTTCATCCGTTCTGCTATATGCAGCATTGCGGGAATCGTACGCATCGCCTTGAAGAACCCGCCGATACCACAGGTCTCTTGACCGATTAAATGATATTTAAGTGGGATCTTCTCATCCAGAACCCTGGCGGGAAGCTTGCCAACGCGAATTTGCCCTAATACAAAGTCAGCATCCCTTAGCGCCTCATCCAAATCCTGTGTCATGGTTATCCGACAAGGGAACTGCTCAGCCTCGATCATGCGCTTGCACAGCTGACCAACAATGTCCAGTTTACGGGCATCGATATCCATGAACACCAGCTCGCTGACGGGCAGTACGCTTTTGCGTTTGATAATACCTTCGATAAGTTCAGGGGTATAGGTGCTTCCGGAACCAATAATGGAGATCTTTAGCTTCTGAGTCATTTGAACTCCTCCTATGCTTTTGGGATAGAACTCCAGCTGCTATCATCGCCGTCATTATAGCACCCGTTCTCAATTCCGACAATAATATTCCGTAAATAAATGTTATAATGGATTATGTTTTTGAAATAAAATTTCAATAAGATCAAAGAATTTACCAATTATTCACCGCTATCTGCTTGTTTTCTAGCCAAAAAGCGCTTAAGATAGGTGCAAGTATTGCCACCTGCTGGTATAAAGAATTTGAATCGTTTTAGTGCGCGTTCAAAAGCCAGACTTCTTGAACCATCTATATAAATTAATCAAGGTAAGTGGGGAGTATTACATGGCGATTAATGATAATATTCTGATCAAAATTCGTGAGATGAAGGACAATCTGACACCGGTGGAGAGAATGGTAGCCGAGTATATCCTGGCTAATACGGAGGAGATTCCGCACCTCTCGATCAAGAGCCTGGCCCAGCTCAGCAAGACGAGCGACGCCTCGGTGCTCCGTTTCTGTAAGACGATGGGGTATAGCGGATACCGGAATTTCATCGTCAGCATCTCCGCTGCTCTGGGGTCGATCGATGAGGAGCAGAAGGATGTTTATACCGATATTCAGCCGGGGGATGACTTATTCACGATCATTTCGAATATTTCGCATAACAATATCAAATCGATTGAGGACACGTTGAGCGTGATTGACCGAAATGAGGTCGCCCGCGCGGTCAAGGTGCTGCGCTCCAGCAATCGCATTGTCTTCTTCGGGATCGGCGCCTCCGGCCTGATTTGCATGGACGGAGAACAGAAATTTTCGCGGATTAACAAAATGAGCCATGCTTATACGGACGGTCATAGCCAGCTTACTGCGGCAACCTTGCTCGGCAAGGGAGATGTGGCGATCTTTGTCTCAAACTCGGGAGATACGGTAGAGATTCTGGATACGTTAGAGATCGCCAAGAAGAATAATGTATCGACCATCGCCATAACCCGGTACAGCAAGAGCGAGCTTGCGGACAAGGCCGATATTCTGCTTGGCATTACGACTCCCGAGATTACGATGCGCAGCGGAGCGATGGGCTCAAGGATTGCGATGCTGACGATTATCGATATTCTGTTTGCTGGTGTCGCCAGCGCTGAGTACAAAAATGTGAAAAAATATTTGACCAAGACGCATAACATACTGGCCAGTAAACATCGCAGTCGGAAATAGGCATTGTCGGGAGCCACTTAGCCCACAATACAGCAATGCAGCTGAGCTTGCAATTACGTGAAAATTGAAAATGGCGTGAAGCACAGGCCGCTTTGATCAGGAATCGTTGGCGATTCTTGTATCAAGGCGGCCTTATTTATTTTTCAGATAGAAGGAAGAGGTACTATGGGGGGGGAGACAAAAATGAACCAATGGCTTAGTAACCAGCTGGCCGCAGAAAAAAAACTGGAAGATACGAGATGCTTCAAAGGAGGTCGGACACGGTACAAAGGAGTTCTTGGATAAGACCGAAGAGCTTGCCGTTCACCTGAATCGATCCGACAGGCGGGCGAGACGTATTTTGGGCGAACTTGTAAAAATGGACCTGAAGCCCGAACATAAGCGCTGCGGGGCGCAATACTTCGTTTTTTCAGTATACCTTTGGCTGGAGATAAACGTTTCTTATATATCAACCATAACAGACAGAAGGGTACCTAAGCCTGGGGAAAGCTTGCCAAATATGAGGGGTCCTTTCCGGATGGAGAAAATTAAGGAATGCTCTCTTTTTTTGTTGAAATGTTGAATTAAAAATACAAAATAATATTACACAATAAAATTTTATTCCAAAAACTATTGACGGATAGGTAAGCGCTCAATTAAGCTAAAGCTAAGAGCAAGTGTTCAAAAAGATCGAGTTGCAGCTCGATTCACTTCCTGCAAATATAGAATTGCAAGCTTCCAGCGGAATTTGATGAAATTCTATATTGGACGAGAAAACCTACCTTTGCGTCACAGTTGCTCATCCTTGAATTGACCTCGGTTGGTTTTCTTATCACGAACGGACTTTTTGAACTCCCTCTAGGAAATGGAGATTGAGACCATCAGTGAGGAGAAGGGATCAGCTATGGAACAATACTTTGCAGGACTGACCACAGAGAGAGTCAACCCCCACACACAGATGATTGATGAATGTACAACCGAAGAAATGCTTCATCTGCTTAATCAGGAGGATGCCAAAGTTCCAGATGCCGTGGCTGCGGAAATTCCTCAAATCATGAAGGCGGTGGATATTCTATACCATTCGCTTAAGAATGGTGGAAGAATGTTTTATATAGGCGCAGGTACTTCTGGTAGATTGGGAGTACTGGATGCCTCAGAATGTCCACCTACTTTCGGAGTAGACCCAACGCTAGTGCAAGGGTATATTGCCGGAGGCGATATGGCATTAAGGGTGGCTGTTGAAGGATTTGAAGATAGTACAGAGGAGGGGATTGCTTTAATCGAGCGGGTCGGCGTAACCGCACGTGATGCTGTCGTTGGCATCTCGGCCAGCGGCTCGGCCAGCTTCGTTATTGCCGGTCTGAAGAGGGCTGCTGAACTAGGGGCGGCGACGATCGGAGTCGTGAATAATAAAGGCTCCAGATTGGAAGCGGTTTGCGATGTTTGTATCGCGCCAGTAGTAGGTCCTGAAGTGATTATGGGTTCGACCCGTCTGAAGGCTGGCACTGCTCAGAAGCTTGTGCTCAATATGCTTACGACATGCACGATGGTCAAACTGGGGAAGACATACGACAATTTGATGGTGGACTTGAGGGCTAGCAATAAGAAGCTTTACGACCGCTCTATCCGTATTATCAAAATAGCAGCGGGAGTTGATGATGACACGGCCAGCGAATACCTGCATAAGGCATCAATGAATTGCAAGCTGGCGATCCTGATGATCAAGACGGGCCTGGATGCCGAGAAGGGCAAGCAGGTGCTGCAGGAATGCGAAGGAAGTTTGAAGTTAGCCATTCATACTACAAATCGCGTAGTTTAGTATGAAATTCCAGGGGGAGGATTTTTGTTATGAGAAAAATGCGTGTGTTGGCATTAGTCTTGGCACTAACCATGTCCTTGACTGCATTAACGGCTTGCGGTTCATCCAATAAAGGCAATTCCGGCAAAGACAATACAGCTGCCAATAATAATAAGACGGAGAATTCCGGCAAATCCAATAACAATACCAACTCGGAGGCAAAAGACACGATTACGGCGCTGCTTCCACCGGTATCGGGCAATTTCCAGGACAGATTCCAACAGATGGAGAAGGATTTCAATGAGCTTTATCCTAACCTGACACTGAAGATTGAGCCGGCCAGCTGGGAAGATATGACGCAGAAGCTTGATACGCAGGTGAATGCCGGAAGTCCTCCGGATATCGCCTTTATCGGCTCGGATGGAATCTCGAAGTATCTGCAGCAGGATATGCTGATGGATATTACGGATTTGGCGACACCGGAAATGATCGATGACTTTGATAAGACACCGCTGGAGTACATGAAGCGAGCTGACGGTCTGTACGGCTTCCCGGCTTATATGGAAGCACACGCGCTGGGCGGGAACAAGGAATTTCTCGAACAGGCCGGCATAGATTGGAAGAATGTACAGCAGAACGGCTGGACCTTCGATGAATTCCGCGAAGCCATCAAGAAGGGTGTTGTGAAGGAAGGAAATACCACAAAGCGTTATGGATTCGTATTTGCTACCGCCGGTGTTACAGGCAAGGACTATTTGAACATTTTGGTTAAAAATGCGGGTATGCCTGCTCCATTTACCAAGGAACTGAAATATGCTTATACGAACAAAAACTTTCTGGAAGTGCTGAAGGACATTCGCCTGATGATCGATGATGGCTCTATGCCAAAGGAGCTGAGCTCGGTTGATGCGGGGAAACGCTGGAACATGTTCCTTACCGGGCAAACTATGATAACAGGTAAAGGTCTGGCCACGTTTGAGAACAGCGCTAACCAAAATAACGATAAAATTAAGGCTAATGATGGAAGCGCTGTCAAGGGAAGTATTCCAGTGGAATATATCGTGCTGCCGGTTCCGACGTTCCTAGGCGAAGAGCCGATCTCCAGCACTGCGGTGGATGGTTATGTTACCTTCCGCGGTAAAAAGGAGCCGACGGATGAGCATAAAGCTAATGTAGTCAAAGCGGCGTATTTCCTCGCCAGCGGCAAAGTGGCGGCTATGACTAACAACGATCTGTTCGTAGCCCATATTACAAAAAGCGGTAAAGAAGCCGCCAATAGTATGGAAATCAACCGGAATCCGGACAACGTAGCAGCTGTAGAGAAGCTGCTCTCCCATGCTAATCCGGCGCGCCCGGACATTCCATCGGACCTTGGCGCCAAAGCGATCAAGATTGAAGATGAAGTGATTGTTCCTAAGCTTCAGGCTTTACTTGCGAACGAGATTACACCGGAGGATATGTATGAAGCAGTGAAGGCAGCAGCCATTAAGACCTTCGGAGAAGACGGTGTTGTGAAGGATTAATTCTTTATAATACCTGTTCAAAAAGACCGGTTTTCAGCACCGAAGCTCTTGCTTCCGATGTGCGTTGATTGAGAAATGACTTAGTTGGATAAAGCTTGGGTCTGAGCAGCGGAGCGTACGTCTTGGTACGTAAACAACTGAGAGATGTTTCTGTAGGAAATATAACCTCTTAAGTCTCTGCCCGGACCTGGCTGAATTCAAGATTCGATGCCGGATAACTCCCTGATTCACTTCATGTCAGATATAGAATCTATAAATTATCAGCGGCGCTGATGAAATCTATATCGCAAGAATCCACCTATGAATCACGGTTGCTCATCCTGGAATAATATCGATCGGTCTTTCTTATCAATATTGGACTTTTTGAACAATCTCTTTTAGCTCGGGTAGCCGTTATGAATGTGGCTACCCGGGTCATTTTGGCAAAACGGTTGGAAAAGGAGCTAAGAGATATGAGCCAATTAGCAAAAGTACCAACAACAGCAAAGGTGGCCAAAAAACGAAAATGGAGAGGTGACAATGCTTGGGGTTATGCCTTTATTGCCGTGGCGCTTGTTGTCTATGCGATATTTACGGCTTATCCCGTGGTCAGTGCCTTCATTATCAGCTTCCAGGAATACCGCCCGCTGGGCTCCGTGTTCATCGGATTTGAGAACTATATCAATACCTTTTCGGATTCCCTGTTCTGGAAGTCTATCAAAAATACGATTGTATATACCCTACTGACAGTGCCTGTCACCTTGTTCCTGTCCTTTGGAGTGGCGATCCTGATCCTTCCTTTGAAGAAACGGACGCAGACTGCTTTTAAAGCGATCTATTATTTGCCGGCGGTTGCTTCCGGGGTAGCTTTGTCTGTCGTCTGGCTGTGGATCTTTGATCCGATGCCAAGCGGTATTTTGAACAAGTTATTGGGCTTTTTCGGTATCTCTAACCTGAACTGGCTCGGGTCCAGCTCCACGGCGATGTTCTCGCTCGTATTGATGGCCTGGCTGTCGAGTCATGGCACCAGCATTATTATTTATTTGGCCGCTCTTCTCGGGATTGACGAGAGTTACTATGAGGCCGCCGATCTGGACGGAGCAGATTTCCTCAAGAAGCTCTGGTATATCGTCATTCCTTTTCTAAAACCGACGACCTTATTTTTGCTTGTTACCGGTGTTATTGGTTCCTTCCAAGTGTTCCAGAATGCTTACCTGATGACAGGGGGCGGACCGGACAATGCAACGACGATGGTGGGGCTGCTTATTTTCAATAATGCATTTAAATACTTCGAATTCGGCAAGGCGGCTGCGCAATCTCTGATTCTGGCAGCGATTATTGCCAGCATTTCCTTTATTCAATTCAAATTCTTCGGTAAAAATATCGAGTACTAATAGGGGAGGAGAATGACACATGGCTCTGTACAAAAAACATACTGGCAAGCAAACGGTTAAATACACCAGGAATGCCTCCATCATGATTCTTCTCTTACTGTTTGCACTCGCAACTTTATTTCCAATCTATTTCATGATTATCTCTTCATTCGGGGATCCGGTTGAGGCGGGGGCTATGGACTATTCTCTATGGCCTGCCAAGATATCTTTTGAATCCTATAAATTCTTTTTTGATTACAGTGAACATTCCTATCGTTGGCTGCTGAACTCATTGATTGTAGCGGGAAGCGTTACGGCCTCTAACGTGATTTTTGCCACGATGGCAGGGTATGCCTTCGCGAAAATCCGTTTTAAAGGCCGGGCCGTCCTGTTCTCCATTTTGCTCTGCGCCATGATGATTCCATATCAAGTGACCCAGGTACCGCTTTACATTCTGATCGTGAATATATTTCAGATCGAGAACACTTACAAGGCGCTGATTATGCCTGGACTGGTCACCGTCTATAGCATCTTTTTGACCAAGCAATTTATGTCCTCTATTCCTAACGAGATTATCGAATGTGCCAAGGTGGAGGGCTGTAATCAGTTTCAAATTTTCCTGAAGGTGATTGTGCCGCTGTCGAAGACAGTCATGGCGGTTACGGCCATTCTTACCTTTATGGATAGCTGGAATACTTTCTTCTGGCCGTTCCTGGTCACAAATACGATGGATATGCAGACGATCCAGGTGGGGCTCAAGAACTTCCGGTTTGCCAATACGACGTATTTTGCGCCGATGATGGCCGGGGCAACGATCTCTGCACTGCCGATGTTCATCCTGTTCTTCAGCCTGCAGAAGTACTTCCTTGAGGGGGTAACCGTGGGAGCGGTGAAGGGCTGATGGACAGGACACAAACTTCAGGGCGGAGGACGGAATTCGCTGCCGGACAGTGGGGGGAGGCCAAACCGTCCAATCTGCCGGTACGTTACGCGGTGGGACTGATGTCAGGTACCTCGGTCGATGGCATCGACGCGGCGGTCGTCAGAATGACAGGCGCTGCGGGAACGAGACCGGAGGTCAAGCTTCTAGGTTTCGAAAATATCCCCTATCCCGCTCCGGTTCGCGACGAAATATTTGCGCTGTTCGACGTCAAGGAGGCTACGCTGGATCGGGTAGGTCGCCTTCATGTTTGGCTTGGGGAACTGTTTGCGGAAGCGGCTCTGTCGGTCATTGCTAAATCCGGTTTGACGCCGGGAGATATATCCCACATTGGCTCTCATGGTCAGACGCTGTATCATCATCCGACGGATGAGCTTATAGGAGGCTACGCGCTTCGTTATACGGTGCAAATTGGCGAGGGCTCGGTGATCGCGGCCAGAACGGGGATTACTTGCGTATCTGATTTTCGTCCGGCCGATATGGCGGTGGGGGGGCAAGGGGCTCCGCTCGTACCGTTCACCGAGTATTTGCTGTATGGGGAGGGGACAAGGACGCTGCTGCTGCNGTACCGTTCACCGAGTATTTGCTGTATGGGGAGGAGACAAGGACGCTGCTGCTGCAAAATATCGGGGGAATCGGCAATATGACGGTGCTTCCGGCGAACTGCCCTCCGGAGGATGTATTTGCCTTCGATACGGGGCCGGGCAACATGCTGATCGATGGCCTGGTCACACATATGAGCGGCGGGAAGAGCAAGATGGATGCTGGGGGGGCCATAGCCTCGCGAGGCCATCCGAGTGAGCAGCTGCTTGATCTGTTAATACAGGAGCCTTACTACTACCAAAGCTTGCCTAAATCTACCGGAAGAGAGTTGTTCGGCTCAGCTTATATTGCCAGATTGCTAGCCTATCAGCAGAAAAATAATCTCTCGGATGAGGATCTGGTTGCCACGGTGACGATGCTGACAGCACGTTCGATTAGCGATTCGTATCGAAGGTACGTTCGGGAGCGTTATCCGGCCGACATGCTGATCGTTGGTGGCGGGGGGAGCTACAATCCTGTATTGCTCCGTTATTTGCAGGCGGAGATGGAGCCGCTGGGGGTTCAAGTGCTTACTCAGGAGCAGCTTGGACAGAATAGCGATGCCAAGGAGGCGGTAGCTTTCGCGTTGCTGGCCGATTACACGCTGGCCAGGCGGCCGAATAATTTACCGGCGGCAACGGGAGCAAGCAGACCGGTCGTTATGGGCAAGATTAGCTATCCATAACTTTAGAGGCAATCTAAATTTTTTTATAAGCACATATGATAATAGGCTGTTGAGTCCAAGGGAAGCGGAGGGCATCAGAACATGATCGCAACATGGGATGATCGATTCATAGCTGGGACGGTTGAGTTATGGAACAAGGAAGCGGTGAAGGACGGATATAAGAGATTAACCGAAGCTGGTTTCGCAGATTTATTTTTATCAAACCCTTACTTTGACCGGGAGGCCACCTTGGTCATGCTGGGTGAGGAAGGGCGTGTGCAGGGCTTTGCCTGCGGTTGTACGGGGGACGATCTGCCTCTGGGTAAGGAGGCGGGATACATTACCTGTATCGTAATAAATGAAGCTGTTCGGAACGATGCCTCTTTCAGATCCATGATCGACGCCTTGGAGAGTCGTTTTCAGCAGCTTGGCAAGAAGCAGGCGGATTGCCTGTTTTTTAATCCGATGAGGCTGCCCTGGGTTATTCCGGGAACCGCGGGTCATGAGCATAACAATGCTCCTGGAGTGCCGGAGGGAAGCGCGCTGCATAAGTTTTTGCTGAATTACGGGTATGTAGAGCGAGCGCAGGAGTGCGGGATGTATATGCCGCTTGCTGAGTTTAGGATTTCGGAGGAAATCCGGGCTAAGGAGAGCAAGGCCGAGGGGGAGGGCTATCAGGTCGAGCCCCTTGATCTCTCGAAGCATGGGGGGTTAGAGGAGATGCTGGATGGGCTGGATAATCCGTTATGGCGTGAACAGATTCCACGTTATGCGGCGCAGGGCATTCCGGTCATGATAGCGGCCAATCAAGGAGATGCGGCGGGATTCGCCGGGCCGATCCTTCGCGAGCCGAGCGGACGGGCTTTCTTCATCGGCATTGGCGTGCATCCCAAGCATGAGGGACATGGTCTGGGCAGCCTTCTGTTCTTTAAAATGTGCGAGGCTTTTCAGCAGATCGGGGCCGACTATATGTCTCTATTTACAGGAATCAATAATCCGGCTAAACGCATTTATGAAAAAGCAGGTTTTCAGACCGTCAAACGGTTTGCAATTATGAGGAGGGAGTTCTGAAAATGAGCAGAAAGACACTAACGATTCTGGCGATCGGCGGTCATGTTGGCGATATGGAGCTTACGGCGGGAGGCGTGCTTGCCAGCCATTCATTAAAGGGGGATCGTATCGTTACCCTGGCGCTTACGGCAGGGGAGCGAGGCGTTCCGGCCGGACAGGACATGGGGGAATACCGGGAACAAAAGGTGCGGGAAGCGAAGGCTTTTGCAGATATGCTGGGCGGGGAATCGATCGTATTTGACATTCCTGATGGGGAACTGAGCGATAGTGAGGATATGCGCTATCGGGTTTGCGATGTGATTCGTCGTGTTAAACCGGACATTATCATCACTCATTTTAAGAACAGCATGCATAAGGATCACCGAACGACACATTTGATTGTAAACGATGCCCGTTTCTTCGCCGGGCTCGCTTCCATGCAGCGGCACGAGCCTGCCCATTTTGCCTCGCGGCTGTACTATGCGGAAAATTGGGAGGATGCCGTCGACTATGTACCGTATGTTTATATCGATTTTGATCAGGATGCCTATGATCTATGGGTAAAAGCGGTATCCCAGCATTGGTTCGTAACGGGAAGCGCGTCTTTCCCTTATTTGGAGTATTACAAGCATCTGGCCCGGGTTCGCGGCATCGAGGCGCGCAAGACCTATGCAGAGACATTTATGATCCCGGAGGAGTCTTTGCGCATCATCAAGTCAGAACTATAAGTGTGTGTTCAAAAGGATCGAATTTCAGCGCCGAAGCTTAGGTCTTCCAATGTGCGATATGCGTTTTTACCAAACGCTTCAGCTGGATGAAACTGGGACAAAAGGAGTAGAGCCAGGCTAGGCCGATGAAATTCTATCACGCAAGCAAACCATCATCTGGATATTGATCGCACATCTTCGAATACTTAATGCGTTATCTTATCAAAAGCGGACTTGTTGAACTATCCCTATAAGGAGCGGAGGCTATGGTTAAGAACGGAATCGATCGCATATTGAGCTACTCCCACCTGTTTCAGGGTAAGCGGATTGGCTTAATTACAACACCGACGGGAATTACCTCGGAGTTCATATCGACAATTCAAATTTTGCACGACAATTTCAAGCTTACCGCTTTATTCTCGCCGGAGCATGGTGTGCGTGGGGACCAGGCGGCAGGGGCCATGGTAGAGACATATACCGATCCGTTAACCGGCGTTCCGGTATACAGCCTTTATCGCCAGGATTCCAAACGGATGACTGCGGATATGCTCGATAAGGTGGATATGGTTGTTTACGATATTCAGGATGTGGGCGTGCGCTACTATACGTTTATTTATACGATGTTGTATGCTTTGGAGGATTGTGCCAAAGCAGGTAAGGAGCTCGTTGTATTGGACCGCGTGAACCCGCTTGATGGACTGACGGTTGAGGGTAATGTCCTCAAGCCGGGTTATGAATCCTTTATAGGAAACTATCCGCTTTCTGTCCGGTATGGCTTGACCGCGGGCGAGGTAGCCAATATGGTCAATGAGCAGAAAGGCTGGAATGCGAAGCTCCACGTGATCCCTTGCGAGGGATGGGAACGGAACATGCTCTTCCCGCAGACAGGACAAATTTGGGTTCATCCCTCATTGGGGATTCCGCGCTTTGAGACAGCTCTGGTGTACGCTGGCACTTGCTTGTTTGAGGGCACGAATCTGTCGGAGGGACGCGGGACGACGTTCCCGTTCGAGATTATTGGAGCGCCATTTATCGACGCTGAGCGTCTGGCTGATGAAATGAATCACAGAGGATTGCCGGGCGTGCGTTTTCGCCCTGTATACTTCAAGCCGACCACCTCAAAGTTCCAAGGCGAGCTCTGCGCAGGCGTACAGATTTACGTGACCGATCCCCTTTCATACCGCTCGGTGGAGACAGGCGTGACGTTGATGTACACCATGAAGCGGAACTATGAAGAATTCTCTTACTTGCCTCCAGTCAAGGAGGGCTCGCGTCCATTCATCGATCTGCTATGCGGTGACAAGCTCTATCGGGAAGAGGTCGGGCTCATGGAAATGCTGGAGAAGTTTCGCGAAGAGAGCCGGGATTTTGCCAGGGAAAAACAAAGGTATCATCTTTATGGATGATTTCGTGCCGGGTGCGCAGTTTTATGAACTTTTATAAGTGAATTAATGCCTAACGAAACTACAGATCGTTATTGCTTCAATAATGACGGTAAATAAATTTTAACGAAACACCCTAACGTTATCCGGGAGAAATTTGGGCTTTTGACCGCTAATTTGCTTAAATAGCGATACCCAGTTTCGCTAAAATATTTAGAGATTATTTTTGATTTGAATAGCGATATCCAGTTTCGTTAGAGCTCTGACAGCCTACAGCTGGATGAAACCAGGGCTATGAGAGTGTGCAGTTTATCGGGTTTCTTATTCAAAAAGGAATTTTTGAACCACCTCTAAAAAGAGAAGGGCGTGATTCATCATGAGATTTGTCGCCGGCCTGGATGGTGGAGGCACGAAGACAAAGGTTGCTATTGCCGATGAGAGCGGTCGGATGGCAGAAACCTTCACGTTGGGTCCGATCAACTATAATGGACAGGATGAGAGAGTTGTAGAGCGGACTATCGAGGAGATCGTTGCGAGGATTGGAAGGGTCTGCGGCAGTTTGGAGCACTGCGTACATCTCTGTCTCGGCGCTGCCGGGATCAGCGCTGCGGGGGTGGCAGAGCGGTTAACAGCGGCGATCCGCAACGCCGGATATCAAGGCGGCCTGACCCTGGCTGGCGATCATGAAACAGCACTCTACGGTGCGCTCAGTCAGCCGCATGGTATCATCCTCGTCGCTGGAACAGGCTCGATTTGCTTCGGGCGGAATGAGCAAGGCTGTACCCATCGCACCGGCGGCTTCGGTCATCTCATTGACGATGAGGGGAGCGGCTATAGCATCGGCAGGCAGCTGCTCAGCGCACTCGTTCAGGCCAGCGACGGGAGGATTCCTCCGACAGTAATCAGCCAACGGATCTATGAGACGCTACAGCTGCCTAACGATTCACTCCGTGAGGTCATCGGCTTCGTCTATGACCCTCGACGGACGAAGAAGGATATTGCAGCGTTGGCTCCGATCCTGTCCGAAGCTTGCTCTGTCGGCGATATAGCGGCCTTGAACATAGCTCGGCACAGTGCTGATGCGTTATTTGAATTGCTGGCCCCCGTCGCCGAGTGCCTCGATTTGCAGTCCGGTCATCTGGCCCTGGCGGGAAGTGTGCTGCTGCAGAATCGCTTTATTCAGTCGTCCTTAAGAGAAAGAATAGCCGCAAGCTGCCCCGGGTTATCCTGCACCTTGCCTGAACACGATGCCGCCTGGGGGGCGATGATGATGGCGTGGCATTACTATTCTGATGTTCATCATTGAGTTCTGTTATTAGGAGCAAACTCTAAAAACAAGAAAATGAACTGATTTCTCTTAAACTAATTCCGGAAATTAACCAAAACCTGCCGGTCCACCTAAAACCTGCAACCGATACATTTCCGACAAACGTTGGATAGAACCAGAAGCGGCTCCCGTTATTAAGCCAAATAAAAGTGTTTCGAAACAAGCAACGGGAAATCGCTCGAGGATCAATGGCAAAAGCAGATATCGTCGGCTCAAAGGTTGGAGGAGGTAAGGTCGGCCCCTGCGGTCCAACTGTTCCAGGTGGTCCAGGTGCAGGTCCAAATGGCGGACCCAGTGGTGGACCGAATGGTGGGCCAGATGGCGGTCCAGACGGTGGTCCAAATGGAGGTCCGGATGGAGATATAAACGTCATTCGAGTTCACTCCTTTATTTGAAATGGGCTAATGCAATGTATGCAGGAATGAATTGTTCGGATTGGGCCAATGCCTATTTGCCTCTTTTACTAACCGATGGACACCTGTTTTTATCGTATGGCTCTTGCCGCAGACCATGAATATACAGCAACCTGCGCAAAGGATGCCCCGCTTTCTTTCTTATTGTGGAAAGATGCGGGGCTTTTTGTGCTCTTATGCAACGAATCGGAGAGGGGATCAGGGGAATCTCGGACCCTCCACCCCATCCTCCAAAATTTGAGACGGAGCTCCTCCGCTCCTCTCTGTTCCATCGTGGACGGCAATGACAGCCGGCTGGGCCGGATAGGTGTCGCGTGACAGCAGAGTTCGACTCACGGTTATGCCGTCGACCTGCTTGAGACGAAATGTCTCTACAACATAACCCGGCTTGCCCTCTAGCATGATCTCTTGACTGCCCGAAGGAAGCGAAGGGTTCTTGATATATTTGTTAGTCGGCATGATGGTTCGGGTTGTTCTCGATTGGATGCGGTATGTCACATTTTCAGCAAGCGTACCGAACAGCTTGATTACAAGCCGTCCATTGCTGCTTTTGGCGCGAATCAACAAGTATTTGCCTGTCGTGTTCTTGAAGCGGAAGTTGATGTATCCTTGGGCGAAGGTGGCATCCTGTCCCTTAGGAACATAGCTGACAGGCAGGGTGTGATTGCGTCGTTCCACGATTTCCAGCCCAGCCCGTAAGGCCGCGTTGTAAAGGGTGCTGGACACCTGACAGATGCCTCCGCCTACTCCCGGAACGAGCTTGCCGCCAAAAATGACGGGAGCTTCCTGAAAGCCGTACTCCTGCTCAGCCGATTCGATCGCCTTGGCGTAGTCGAAAATACCGCCAGGTGACAGCAGCATGCCGTCGATACTGCGGGCAGCGGCTTCGACATTATGCAAACGCCCCGCGCCGCTTGTCGTAAGATCGGTGGAGAATTCGGCGATTTTGCGTGTGATGCCCTGTGACTTAAGGTTATCCAGGGTAACGCTGGGTTGGAGCTTAACTAGTGGAACTGAGATGGTGACGGGATGTGTCGGAAGTTGAGAACTCTGTTGTGAATGTGCGGTTGCAGCAGCATCCTGTCCGGCAGCGTCGGTTAACTCTTTCCGAGGCTCCACTTTGACGGCGCCATCATTCCCTTCATCCAAGGGCAGTGCAGCCGGGAGAGCCGCTTGAATCAGCGTCATGAAGACGGGCCAATCGATTCGGTATACCGACTTGCCAGCCGTGTAACGGATGCTGTCATCGGCTCCGATCGTTCTTGCCGCATTTACCGGTACGCCCAAGTGGGCTTTCTCCCATTCCGGCCCCCATTGTAATTTGAGCGGCTGTAAATCGTAACGGGCCTGTAACCGCCATTGCTTGGGAAAGCGGCTGCGGATCTGGATGCGATTCCACAGACTTCCATTGTTCAGGGCAGTCAGCTTGGCCCGGAAATCAGGTATGTCGAAGGTGACGCCGCTATTTTCCCATGATAGAACCTCAGAACCGGCCATGCCGCGAAAAGAATAAGTGACTTTCTCCAGCTCCAGTTCCGCCAGCTTTCTGTCCAGCACTTGTATCGCTTCATGAGCTGACATTCCTCCCACAGGAATCCCGGCGACATCTACTCCGGGTGGAATCGTATCCCTATAAGCATAATGCTGCAGTGAGAACAGCAGAGACAGCGCTGTAAAACCGAGAACTAACAACGGCACGACGAAGTAGAAGAATTGTTTTCTATCCATTATTCGCTCCTTATCATCACTGGAAAAACTTATTGTACAACCTTGTTAATGATATATATGCTGAAATAATGGAAACTTTCGGGTACTCAAATGGTAACATATTTGTTACAATAATTATCGAACTGAAGAAATTTAGCTCAACTTATAAAGGATTTGGCTAGAAGATGTCGAAATTGTAGTAGTTGACTATGCGAACAAACTAACTAGATATGAATCAAGGCTTAGGACGTGATGAAGTGATAGAAATGCAGGATGTTTGGAAGACATATTCTAACGGGACCCATGCTTTGAAGGGTATCTCGGTCAAAATTGACCGTAATGAATTCGTATATTTGGTCGGACCCTCTGGCGCGGGGAAATCGACTTTTATGAAGCTTATATATCGGGAAGAAGTGCCCACGAAAGGGCAAATATCTGTAAACGGTTTTAATATCGGCAGGCTTAAACAGCGTAAAATTCCTTATGTCAGACGCAATATCGGCGTTGTTTTCCAGGATTTCAGGCTGCTGCCCAAACTAAATGTGTATGAGAACGTCGCTTTTGCGATGGAGGTTGTCGAAGCCCCGAAGAAAGTGATTCGCAAGCGGGTGCCCGAGGTGCTGGAATTGGTAGGCCTGAGAAATAAGGCAAACCGTGATCCATCCCAATTATCGGGGGGAGAGCAGCAGCGGGTGGCGATCGCCAGGGCGATTGTCAACAACCCGTCGGTAATCATTGCTGACGAACCAACCGGGAATCTGGATCCGGAGACATCATGGGGAATTATGCAGCTATTGGATGAGATTAATTTTCGCGGTACGACGATTGTAATGGCAACCCACAACAAGGATATTGTGAATACGATGCGCAAGCGGGTCATCGCTATTGAGCATGGCAATATCGTCCGTGATGAGATGAGAGGGGAATACGGATATGAGTTTTAGTACCCTCTTAAGACAGTTTCGAGAAGGGGCACGGAATGTGTTCCGCAATGGCTGGATGTCGGTGGCATCTATTACTTCAATTATCGTATCTCTATTAATACTGGGCGTATTTATAATGCTTGTTGTTAACATAAATTCCTTCGCAGATGATGCAGACAGTCAGGTTCAGATTAGTGTGTATCTGGAATCGAATGTAGACAGCACCTTGCGGGACAAGCTGATGGCAGAAGTCAAGGCCATGCCGGAGGTTAGCGAGGTAACGCTGATTCCGAAGTCCGAAGGGCTCAAGGAGTTCAAGGAGAAGCTGGGCGCGGAAGGGAAGGACCTGCTTGAAGGCTATACCGAGGAGACGAACCCGATCCCTGATACGTTCAAGATCAAATTGATCGAACCAACAACGGCGCCGTTCGTTGCCAGCAAAATAACAGCGCTCAACGATAATAATCCGGATAAGCCGATCTACAAAGTGAACTATGGCAAAGGGACGACGGAGAAGCTGTTCAAGATTACGCGGGGGATCCGCAACATCGGGTTTATCTTTGTAGCCGGACTTGCTTTAATGGCCATGTTCCTCATCTCCAACACTATCAGGGTAACGATTCTGGCCAGACGCCGCGAGATTGGAATTATGAAGCTGGTCGGGGCAACCAACGCTTTCATACGCTGGCCCTTCTTTATTGAGGGAGCACTGATTGGTTTGATAGGCTCCGTTATTACGGTAGGCGCATTGATATTCGGATATCAGGAGCTGGAGCAAGCGGTAGCCGCGGATATGACGCTGGCTTTCCGACTCGTTCCGATCAAGCAGATCGCACTTCAGATCAGCGGGTTATTGATTGGACTTGGATTGCTGATCGGCATCTGGGGAAGTCTCATGTCGATTCGTAAATTTTTGAAGGTATAGGCGTGGCAAGGCAAGGTACAGAGGAGAAAGAGCTTGGGAAGAGGCTAATCTAAATCGTGAGAAGGATGGGGAAAAGAAGTTGAAGAAATGGATATCCGTGATTGCTGTAATTACCATAGCCGCTACGATGTTCAACCCAACAGAGGGTTATGCCAAATCTAAGACCATCAGCCAGATTGATGCCGAACTGAAGCAGCTTCAGGAGCAGGCGAAGAAGGCGAAGGCTCAGCAGGAAAAAGCAACTGACAAGAAGCAGGAAGCACAGCACTATGTGAACAAGAACCAGGCGTATTTGAAGCAGGTGCTTACACAGATCGATACTGTTAGTAATGAATTGGCAAATATTGCATTGGATATTGAGGACACCAAAGCAAATCTGCGGGATACCGCGAATAAGCTGGATGAGACCAAGCAGCGAATTGAGGAACGTTCCGAATTCCTTGATACGAGGGTTCGTATCATGTATACCGACGGCGCTGTCTCTTATTTGGATGTATTGCTATCCTCCACCAGCTTCTCGGATTTTTTGCAGCGGGCGGATTCCCTGCAAGCGATCATGAATCAAGATAAAGTCCTGTTGGACGAGCATAAGCATGACCAAGATCTTCTCCAGGATCAGCAGCAGCAGCTTGAACAGGATTACGCCAAAGTGAAGACATTGTATGCTCAAGCAGAGGACCGCAGGAGCATTCTTGAGGAGAAAGAAAGCGAGAAGCAGCAATTGATTGCGAAATATAGCGATCAGATCGATCAGCAGGAAGAGATTACAGAGGAACAAAATAAATTGCTGGTTGAATTGGCCACCAAACGTTCTGCTCTTGAGAATGAGAAGAAGAAGATCAAAGCAGCGCAAGTATATAAAGCGAAGACAACGACCAAGAAGGTGTCCTATTCAGGATCAGGCGGGTTTTCCGGTAATGGCGGATCGATGATGGTTCCGGTGAACGGAGCGCGGCTCTCTTCCGGGTACGGCACACGGGTGCATCCGGTGACAGGACAGGTCAAGACGCATACAGGGATTGACCTCGCTGTTCCGGAAGGGACTGATATTCACGCAGCCGAAGGCGGCGTCGTTATCGTTGCAGAATGGTGGAGCGGTTACGGTAACACCGTCATCATCGATCATGGCAATAATGTATGGACGCTGTACGGTCATATCCGCAATAACGGAACGAAAGTATCGGTTGGCGACACGGTGAAAAAGGGTGAGAAGATCGCCGAGGTTGGTCAAACAGGTGTAGCCACGGGTCCGCACTGCCATTTCGAGGTTCGCATTAACGGTAATCCGGTAGACCCGACGCCTTATTTGTAATAAAATAGGTTATATCACAGAGACGGATACCTTTGCGTATCCGTTTTTCCTTCTTGTACGGCAGTCATGAGGCATGTAAATATTCTGTACAAGCCGGGCATATAATAAAAGAGGTTGTTCAAAAAGTCAGCTTTTAATCACGAAGTGAATCAGGAGGTAAATTCGGCATCGAATTTTGAATTCACTCGGACCTAAAGTGAACGCCTTACGAAGTGTGTTTCCTGCGGAATCATTTCGGGTGATCACGTACTAATCGCAAGCCAATACTTCCGAGCCCGTTTTCTCCAAAAACGTGTAGCTTCGCTCCTCAAAGAAACGCGAATTGAAAGTATGAGCTGAGGTGCTGAAAACCGGACTTTTTGAACACTCAGTAAAAGATAGACGGCGGTTTGGCGGACTGCTTCCCTGAAGGAAATGATGCAATACCTACTCTATTCAAGATACATAGGCGGTGAAGAAGAGAAGATGTTCAAAGGACGTACAGTTGCTCTAATGGTCGTGGTTGCCATGCTGCTCAGCAGTATTCTGACTCTTACCTTAACAGGCCAGTGGACCTTCGCGGGTTCGAATGCAGTAGGCAGCGGGATTTTTGCAGATGCTTTTGGCGGCAACAAGAGCGGTATCAAGAAGATCGAGACGGCTATGGATCTTGTTGAAAAGAATTACGTAGAGGACGTTGATCGGAACAAACTGGTGGACGGGGCAATCGATGGTTTGCTTAATGCGCTTGGCGATCCGTTTACCTCTTATATGGCGCCGGAGACTGCGCAGCAGTTCTCAGAACAAATCGAAGGTTCCTTTACCGGGATTGGTGCTGAGGTATCAATGGAAGACGGCAAGGTTGTCGTTGTATCTCCCATTAAAGGCTCCCCCGCAGAGCAAGCGGGCATCAAGCCAAAGGATATCCTGCTCTCGGTTAATGGTGAATCCTTTGAAGGGCTTGGTTTAAATGAAGCCGTTGCTAAGATCCGCGGCCCAAAAGGGACTAAAGCCAAAGTGAAGGTCAAACGTCCAGGGACGGCTAATGAACTGGAATTTTCGATTGTCCGCGATGATATCGCGTTGGAGACAGTCTATTCCAGCATGAAGCAAGGGAATATTGGCGTGATTGAGGTTACGGAATTCTCCATGAATACGGCGGATCGCTTTGCACAGGAACTGGCTTCATTGGAGAAACAGGGAATGAAGGCGCTGGTCATCGATGTACGGAACAATCCGGGCGGCGTGCTTCAGGTCGTTGAGAAGATGGCAGAGCAATTCGTTCCGAAAGGCAAGGCCATTGTCCAAATCGAAGATAAAAATAAAAATCGCAAGAAGATGAATTCTGCCCAGGGCAAAGGGAAAAATTACCCGGTGATTATCATTACGAACAAGGGCAGTGCGAGTGCCTCGGAAATTCTGGCCGGTGCCCTCAAAGAATCGGCAGGGGCAAAATCGCTCGGAGAGACGACGTATGGCAAAGGAACTGTTCAATCCAGCTTCTCCAAAGAGATGGGCGACGGCAGTCTGGTGAAAATTACGATTGCTAAATGGCTGACGCCAGATGGGGATTGGATCCATAAGAAAGGGATCGAGCCGGACATCCCGGTATCACAGCCGGATTACTTCTCGGTTGCTCCGATCAATAAGGAGAAAACGTATAAATTCGACATGCTGGGCGAGGACATCAAGAGCGCTCAGACGATGTTAAGCGGAATAGGTTATGATCCGGGCCGCAAGGACGGATATTTTGACAAGAAGACGGAAGCGGCGCTGGAGAAGTTCCAGGCAGCCAAAGGCTTGAAGGCGGATGGTGTGCTTGATGCCAAGACGGCAGAGGCGCTTGAGAGCAGTCTGATTGATCAAATTCGTGATCCGAAGAATGATAATCAAATGAATCAAGCGATTCAGGAGGCCCAGAAGGAAATCACTTCAATGGCGTCGAATGAGTAAGAAGGCTGAGTTTCAGCCTTCTTTTTTTCTGTTATAGTTAATAAGTGGAACAAGTTTGGTTGATGTTCAAATGAGTCCTATATTTTGGTTAGTCCATATTTTTGAGATGATGGTTAGGGGTTGATGATCGATTGGATCTTGTGCTTGAAGGATTGTGGAATGTAGCCGGGGCCGTAGGACAATTGTTTCTGCAGCCATTTTATTATATCTCGATTATTATGGTGCTCCTGCTCTATCGTAGGCAAGTTATACTGGAGCGCAGATTGTTCCATGTGCGGCTGAACAATTGGCTTGCTCAGACTTGGCGTACGGTGCTTGGAGGTTTGCTGGCGGGAATTATCGTATCGCTGGTTGGCGCGTTTATCGGCATGACGCTAACGATAGAGGGGATTTTATGTATATGGGCAGTAACGATTGTATTGCTGCTCGTCCGTGTCAGATATTTATGTCTGGCATACTCCGTCGGTTTGCTGGGAGTTATCCAGTTTATCTTGAATCGCTTCCCTTCCTTTGCAGGCAGCGGTTTTGGAGGCGAAGTGATCCGTGCGGTTAGAGAACTGAATATACCGGCACTGCTATGCCTTGTCGGATTGCTGCATTTGGCGGAAGGAATGCTTGTCCGCTGGCAGGGGGCTTCCTTTGCAGGGCCCTTGTTCTTCGAGGGCAAACGCGGCAAGCTGGTCGGCGGTTACCAGATGCAGAGCCTATGGCCGGTTCCGTTGCTCCTGCTCATTCCTGCCCATACAACGGGAGGGGTATTGCCTTGGACGCCGCTGTTTGGCGGGGATGCCTGGCAGGATGGGTTCGGTCTTGTGGCCCTGCCGATCATTATCGGGTTCTCGGAAATGACGAGCGGAATGCTGCCTCAGGTTAAGGCCCGCTTAACTTCGAATCGGCTGCTGTTTTACGGGGTGGCTGTGCTGGCGTTGGCACTGCTGTCCCATTGGTGGAGCTGGATCATGCTGCCGGCGGCGCTGGTGTCTTTCTTGTTGCATGAAGGACTCGTGTGGTACAGCCGCTTCGAGGAACAAGAATCGAGCCCGCTGTTCGTCAATCCGGCAGGAGGCTTGAAGGTGCTTGCGGTGCTGCCGGGCAGTCCGGCACAGGAGATGGGCATCCTGGTTGGGGAGTCCATCCGCAAGGTGAACGGCGTGCCGGTGCCAACGAAGGAAGAGATGCATGCGGCGCTGCGGATGAATCCGGCCTTCTGCAAGCTGGAGGTTCTTAATCTCAAAGGGGAGATCAAGTTTCTCCAGCGCGCTATTTACGCCGGCGAGCATCATCAGCTCGGCGTGATCCTGGCGCCGGACGACAAGGCGCCGGTTGCTGTAAGGCTGCAGCCGCTGTCGCTGCTGCAGCTGCTAAAGCCGCGGCGCAGCGAAGCTGGCGCGCGCGGCAA
>NZ_LN831277.1:595255-608602 GCF_900069005.2 Paenibacillus sp. GM2
CAAGCGCCGCCCGGCTGGCCGGGACGGCGACACCGCATCTCAGCCGCCACCTGCGGGCTGAGACAAATAAAGGCTGCGGCACCGCGTAAGCGGCCGCAGCCTTTTGGGTTGAAGTACAGCATCAGGAGGATGGCTTGTCCCAATCCTGCGCCAGCTGTAAGCCCATGTCATAACCGAGCTGATAGTCTTGCTCCAGTATAGGCAGCTCTTTGGTCAGACGCTCTGTCTTGAAGGAATCCGGCGGATTCACTTCGATAACCTGTACATCGCGCGGAGAATGGCGCATGAACTCGATCGCCTCCTGGTAAGTCTGTGCACGGTTGTTAAGCGCTAGCAGCAGGTCCGGATATTTGCGCAGATGCCACCGGGTTAACATATTGTTTTTGCTGCTATTCATCATATAAGCATGGGGTCTGGAGCGAAGCACCATAATTTTGGTAGCGCCTCGGCGATAGGCCTCGATGACGGGAATAGAATCGGTCACTCCGCCATCGACATATTTTACCCCATCCACCTCGACGAAGCCTCGGTATATGACGGGGATAGCGCTGGAAGCCTTCATTAACTGGTCAAAGTTATGCCGGGTTGGCTGCAAATACACCGATTTGCCTGTATTCACTTCGGTGGCTCCGATAATAAACTCGGAGGAGCCTGAGAACAGTGTAGCCACGTCTACAGGCATATCCCGCAGAGTGATGTCCCATAGCCAGTCGATATCCATCAAGTGGCCGCCACGTACAAATTTCTTCATGTTGATGAACTCTGGACGGAGGGAATAATCTGTGAAAACCTTATAATTACGCTGATACATTTTACCTAAATAGGCAGCGACATTGGAAGATCCTGCGGAAACGCCGATACATAGGTCAAAGGGGTAGAAATCCTGTTTAATGAATGCATCGAGAATCCCTGTAGAGAATATTCCCCTCATTCCGCCGCCTTCAACAACTAATGCCGTCTTTTCCTTTTTTACCGTACTTAGGTTTTCTGTCATGTCCTTCACCTACCCTATTCAACATAGATTACATCCAGACTTATAGAGGCAGTTCAAAAGTAAACCCATGCCTACCTATCATACCTATAAAAATGGTGCAGTGCATAATTTTACCTATTGTTATTTCAACAATTCATCTACAACTCAAAAAGCCTGGCTCATCGCCAAGCTTTCTGCCCCTTATTGCTGCAGTTGTCTTAATACCGTAATTTCAACGCGGCGGTTCTTTTGTCTGCCGGCGGCTGTGGCGTTATCACCGGCAGGCCGGGTGTCAGCGTAGCCGGCGTATTGAAAATGCTGTGGATCAAGCTTCTCCTGATCCAGGAAGAATCGCAGCACCGACAAGGCCCTTTCACCGGAGAGTTCCCAGTTGTCCTTGAACTGGGAGGCGCGGACGATCGGCTGATTATCCGTATGGCCTTCAATGCTAATCACGGTGTCCAGTTGCTTGAACAGGCTGGCCAGCTTGGCCATAGTTTTGGCAGAACCCTGCTTCAATTCCGCCTTGCCGGTATCGAACAGGAAGCGATCGCTTAAGGTAATCGAGATGCCTTTTGGCAGATCGGCGACATGGATTTGATCCTGCAGATGATTGTCCTTCACATAAGCTTCGATCCGTTTCATCAGATCCTGCAGTTCATCTTCCTGTTTACGGAAGGCAAGCTCGCGCTCGCTTAGCGGCTCCTCACCGTGTTGCTTGCTCTGGTCTGCCTTAGTAGAGCCTGGACCGAGATCCTTATGTATATCAGGGCTTTGCGAACCGTCCAGAATGCCATTGCCGCCGGTAATGATGGAGCTGCCGCTGCTGAAGGTATGCTGCAGGGATTGAGTAACAAGCTCATATTTCTCAACATCAAGCCGGCTCATTCCATACATGATGACAAAGAAAATAAGCAGCAGGGTAATCAAATCCGCGTATGTAATCATCCAGCGATCCTTGGAGTCGCCGCTCTGGTTGCTTTTCTTCCACCTGCGGCTCCGTTCATGTTGAGGTTGTCTCATAGTTCAATCTCCTTGAACTCGGGCATTTCCCGCTTGGGAGCGATAGAATCTGTGCTGAACGATTCCAGCTTGCGTCGAACCAGCACAGGGTGATCCCCGTTCTGAATGGATAGAATTCCTTCGAGCATCATTTCCATACGCTGTATTTCATCCTCGCCTCGCGATTTGATCTTCGAAGCGATCGGCAGGAAGATCAGGTTGGCGCTGGCCACACCATATAATGTAGCCGTAAAAGCCAAAGCGATGGACGGCCCCAATGCCGTCGGTTCGGTCAAGCTGCCAAGCACGTGAATGAGACCCATGACCGTACCGATAATTCCCATCGTAGGAGCATATCCGCCAGCGGATTCAAATATTTTGGCATAGCCTTCATATTTATAATGCGTAGCCTGCAGTTCGAGCTCCATGATCTGCTCTACCATCGCCCGGTCGGTGCCATCAACGACGAGTTGGACTCCCTCGCGGAGGAAGGGATCGGGACATCCGGCTGCCTTTTTCTCCAAAGCCAGAACACCTTCGCGTCTTGCCGTATGCGACATGCTGGTGATATCATCAATTAACCCGGCTATATTAGTACCTCTGGCAGCAAAGGCGATAGCCAGAGCGCGTGGAACCGTCTTTAGCTTAGCTAATGGAAAACTGACCAATACCGCAGCAAGCGTTCCTCCAAAGACAATGCAAGCAGCTGTAAGCTGCATAAGCCCTCCTAATTCTCCCCCTTCCCAAATGAACCCGCCAACCAGTGCGGCAAGTCCGACAATGATTCCGATAACTGTTGAAATATCCATCTTTTGCTATCCACTCCTCTTCTTACTTTCGTTTGCATCTGATACATAAAAAAGTTATAATGTATGGGAACATCCATTCCTATTTTACATTTTTAGGGATGCATTGCGGAAAACCTGCCCGTCCATCACGGTCGCTTAACCTTGAAGGGGCCACGGGCGAGAGGTTTTTTCTGAAGGTAGAAATATGTCACAAGCTGTCTAATGATAACCTCTAGTATTTCATTTTAACGATAAAGGTGATGTTGGACAATGAGCGATATTGTCTTTAATGATAATAAATTTGAAGTTGTCTCCGAGTACAAGCTGCAGGGGGACCAGCCGACGGCCGTCGAGGAATTGGTTGAAGGCGTAAAAATGGGTAAAAAGTACCAGACCTTATTAGGAGCAACGGGTACCGGCAAGACCTTTACTATAGCGAACACGATTGCGAAGCTGAACAGGCCGACGCTAGTGATCGCTCACAACAAGACGCTGGCAGCGCAGCTCGCGAGCGAATTCAAGGAATTTTTCCCTCACAACTCTGTAGATTACTTCGTCAGTTATTACGACTATTACCAGCCGGAAGCGTACATTCCTTCCTCTGATACCTATATCGAAAAAGACTCCAGCATTAATGAAGAAATCGATAAATTAAGGCACTCGGCGACAAGCTCATTGTTTGAGCGGCGTGATGTCATTATTGTAGCGAGCGTATCGTGTATATATGGTCTCGGTTCGCCGATGGAGTACCGCGATCTCGTACTGTCGCTCCGGACTGGGATGGAGAAGCCGCGCAATCAGATTCTGGGTCGGCTTGTAGATATCCAATATCAGCGGAACGATATCAACTTCGTGCGCGGAACGTTTCGTGTACGTGGAGATGTACTGGAGATTTTCCCGGCTTCCAAAGGGGAACAGGCGATTAGGGTAGAGTTCTTCGGCGATGAGATTGAGCGGATCACGGAAATTGACGTCCTGACCGGTGAACTGGTCGGGGAGCGGGACCATGTCGCTATTTTCCCGGCCTCTCACTTCGTAACCCAGGAGGAGACGATGAAGGCGGCGCTTGTCAATATCGAACGGGAGCTGGAGGAGCGGCTGGAGCTGCTGCGCTCACAGGGCAAGCTGCTGGAGGCTCAGCGGCTTGAACAGCGTACCCGATATGACATCGAGATGATGAAAGAGGTCGGCTTCTGCTCAGGGATTGAGAACTATTCGGGTCCGCTGACCTTCCGCGAACGGGGAGCGACGCCATATACTTTGATGGATTATTTTCCTGACGATATGCTGATTGTCATCGATGAGTCACATGTGACGCTGCCGCAGATCCGGGCGATGTATAACGGGGACCAGGCGCGTAAGAATGTGCTGGTTGACCACGGCTTCCGACTTCCTTCGGCGTTGGATAATCGTCCGCTCCGGTTCGAGGAATTTGAAGAAAAGGCCGGGCAAATGATCTTTGTATCGGCGACCCCGGGTCCTTATGAGCTGGAGCATTGCGATACCATGACGCAGCAGATTATCCGGCCGACGGGTCTGCTTGATCCGATCATCGAAGTGCGTCCGACCAAGGGCCAAATCGATGATCTGATCGGGGAGATCAATGATCGGATCGATAAGGATGAACGGGTACTGGTGACGACATTAACCAAGAAGATGGCCGAGGACCTTACCGATTATCTCAAGGAAGTCGGAATTAAGGTGCGATATCTTCATTCGGATATTAAGACATTGGAACGGATGAGCATTCTTCGAGATCTGCGGCTGGGCACCTTCCATGTGTTGATTGGGATTAACCTGCTGCGGGAGGGGCTGGATCTTCCAGAGGTATCGCTGGTGGCTATTCTCGATGCTGATAAAGAGGGCTTCCTGCGCTCCGAACGCTCGTTGATCCAGACGATTGGCCGGGCGGCGCGGAACTCAGATGGGCGAGTGCTGATGTATGGAGATCATATTACAGAGTCCATGGATCGGGCTATTAAGGAGACAGAGCGTCGTCGCAGTATCCAGATCGCTTATAATGAGAAACATGGTATCACCCCGCAGACGATTCGCAAGAAAGTCAGAGATGTGATTGAAGCTACGAAAGTGGCGGAGAGCAAATCGGATTACTTGGCGGATGCCAAAGGGAAGTTGTCCAAACGTGATCGCGAGTCGATGATCAAGCGGCTTGAGGCTGAAATGAAGGATGCAGCGAAGAACTTGCAGTTTGAACGGGCTGCTGAACTTCGCGACGCGATTTTGGAGCTTAAGGCAGAGTAGCAAGCGTTGTATTGTTGTGGAATACGGAATAAAGGAAGTTCTTCGGTGAATCCACCGTTGCAGTTATGTTCAAAAAGGCCGATTTTCAGCACCGAGGGTTGAAGCTAGGGCGTAAAGAAGCACAGCGTACGCAGTTGTACGTGAGCATCGGAAGGTTCAGGTGAATTCAAGATTTGATGTCGAGTACACTTCTTGAAAACTTTGTGCTAGGTGTAAAATTCACAAGTTATTAGCGGAGCCGGGTGAAATTCTATATTGCAAGAAAACCTACCGCTAACTTGCGGTTGTTCATCCTGAATTGACCTCGATGGGTTTTCTTATTAAAAGCGGACTTTTGGAGCTTCCTCCATTATATAGAAGGTTCAAGGAGATGAAACCTATTGGCTAGTGAGAATATCGTAATCAAGGGCGCACGCGCACACAATCTGAAAAATATCGACATTACGATCCCGCGCGATCGCTTTGTCGTACTGACCGGGCTCAGCGGCTCCGGTAAATCTTCGCTGGCATTCGATACGATTTATGCCGAGGGTCAGCGCAGATATGTCGAATCGCTATCAGCCTACGCCCGGCAATTTCTCGGGCAAATGGAGAAGCCGGATGTGGATTCTATTGAGGGGCTATCGCCGGCAATCTCCATCGACCAGAAGACAACCAGCCGCAACCCGCGTTCTACTGTAGGAACGGTAACGGAGATTTATGATTACTTGCGTCTTTTGTTCGCTCGTGTTGGGCATCCGCATTGTCCGGAGCATGGAATCGAAATTACGTCGCAGACGGTCGAACAGATGGTTGACCGGATTATGCAATATCCGGAGCGGACAAGGCTGCAAATTCTTGCTCCGGTTGTATCAGGCAAGAAGGGTGAGCATAAGAGTCTGTTCGGCGAAATCTCCAAGCAGGGTTTCGTTCGTGTACGCGTGGACGGGGAACAGCGTGATCTGTCTGAGACGATAGAATTGGAGAAGAACAAGAAGCACTCGATCGAGGTCATTGTGGACCGGGTCGTTGTTAAGGAGGATGTTCGAAGCCGGCTGGCTGACTCGATCGAGACGGCGCTCAAAATGTCTGGCGGCCAAATCCTCATTGATATTATCGGTCAGGAGGAGCTGCGCTTCAGCTCTAACTTTGCCTGCCCAATCTGCGGCTTTAGCATGGAAGAGCTGTCGCCACGGATGTTCTCTTTTAATAGTCCGTTTGGTGCTTGTCCGGAGTGTGACGGCCTTGGGGTGAAGATGATTATCGACCCGGATTTGCTGGTACCTGATCGTTCCAAGAGCATTGAAGACGGCGCTTTTGAAGCTTGGGCGGGCGGAACCTCGAACTATTACCCGCAGTTTCTGCGTTCGGTATGTGAGCATTTCAAGATTCCGCAGAATGTGCCTGTATCGGAACTGACAAAGGAGCAGATGGACAAGCTGCTTTATGGTACTGGCGACATTAAAGTGCGGTTCCGATATGAAAATGACTTTGGTATGAGCAAGGATGCGCTTGTGACCTTCGAAGGGATTATTCCCAATCTGGAGCGCCGTTACCGGGATACAGCCTCGGAGGGGATTCGCGAATTTATCGAAGGTTTTATGGGCTCGAAGCCATGCGGATCCTGTAAGGGACATCGTTTGAAGAAGGAAAGTCTGGCTGTAACGATTAATGATCAGAATATGGCTTATGTAACCTCGCTATCGATCGGGGAAGCGCGGAAGTTCTTTGATGGCTTGCAGTTAAGCGAGAAAGAAAAGACCATTGCTCACCTGATTCTGAAAGAGATTAACAGCCGTCTGGGCTTCCTGGTAAATGTCGGGCTGGATTATTTGACGATGAGCCGCGCTGCAGGCACGCTATCCGGCGGAGAAGCACAGCGGATCAGGCTGGCTACACAGATTGGCTCCAGTCTGATGGGCGTGCTCTATATCCTTGATGAACCGAGTATCGGTCTGCATCAGCGCGATAATGACCGGCTGATCTCGACGCTGGCTCATATGCGTGATATCGGAAATACGCTGATCGTTGTCGAGCATGATGAAGACACGATGCTGGCGGCTGACTATATTATCGATATTGGACCTGGAGCCGGTATTCATGGCGGACAGGTCATCTCGCAAGGAACGCCTACGGAAGTGATGGCGGATTCCAAATCGCTGACCGGTCAATATTTGAGCGGCAAGAAGTTCATTGCGGTTCCGGTTGAACGCCGCAAGCCGAATGGACGCTGGCTCGAAGTCAAGGGGGCGAAGGAGAACAATCTGAAGAATATTAATGTCAAGTTCCCGATTGGCGTCTTTACCGCGGTTACCGGAGTATCCGGATCAGGCAAATCAACTCTGGTGAATGAGATTTTGTATAAGACATTAGCCCGTGACTTGAATAAGGCGAGGGTTAGACCTGGGGAATATCGCGAGATGAAGGGCTTGGAGCATATCGACAAGGTTGTTGATATCGATCAGTCGCCGATCGGACGGACACCACGTTCCAATCCGGCAACCTACACAGGGGTATTTGACGATATTCGCGATCTGTATGCACAGACGAATGAAGCGAAGATCCGCGGTTATAAGAAGGGGCGGTTCAGCTTCAATATTAAGGGCGGACGCTGTGAGGCTTGCCGTGGAGACGGGATTATCAAGATTGAAATGCACTTTCTGCCAGATGTCTACGTGCCTTGTGAAGTCTGCAAAGGCAAACGATACAATCGGGAGACACTGGAAGTTAAATATAAGAACAAGAGTATTGCCGAAGTATTGGAGATGACGGTGGAGGATGCGACGGAATTCTTCCAGAACATTCCGAAGATTCACCGCAAGCTGCAAACCTTAATGGATGTAGGACTTGGTTATATCAATCTGGGCCAACCGGCAACAACTCTGTCCGGTGGTGAGGCGCAGCGCGTGAAATTGGCTTCCGAGCTATACCGCCGCAGTACAGGCAGAACGATCTATATCCTTGATGAGCCAACAACGGGTCTGCATGTGGATGATATCGATCGGCTGCTTAAGGTGCTGCATCGTCTGGTCGACTCGGGAGAGACGGTTCTGGTCATTGAGCATAATCTTGATGTAATTAAGACTGCCGATTACTTGATCGATCTCGGACCAGAGGGCGGCAGCGGCGGTGGGACGGTTATCGCTACGGGCACGCCGGAGGATATCGTTAAGGCAGAAGACTCTTATACAGGTCGTTACCTGGGACCTGTTCTTAAGCGTGATACCAAGCGGACTAAGGAATTGACCGCAGCTGCGATAGAATAACTTATGATTATAGCTTTACAGAAGCCTGCTGAGAGAGAAAGAGAGCTCTCAGCAGGCTTTATTTGCTTGATTTATATGCTTTGAGCCAAGACAATGGTTTTCTTGTCTCTTCTATGCGGACAAAGTCATGAAGTGTCTTTGGAATTCGGACACGGTTCGTTGGGGCGTAATAATTTCCTTCCTAATCAAGGTTAGCTTATAGGGTATGCGTATGTTGTAAATGTTCTAAATATAGTGTTTGGATGCTGTGAAGCAAAAGTCCCAAATGTCCACTTTTAGATGGGCATTTCTGTTTTTTGTGCATTGGAGAGGGGCTTGTATGTTGGTGGAGTTGAAGAAGAAATGCAAAGGAAATAGCACAGGATAGGCTTAACCTCCAGGAACAGATAAGATTTGATTTCCGGAGATATTTGATGTTTCCAAAGCAGCTCATTCCTTGAGAAATCAGAGAAAGCTGCACTCAAGTATACGATCTGCAATTAATTCCGATCCGAGAGCCCAATAGGCTCCAGCCTTGTAGTTCTTGTGGAATGAGTTAAGAAATTAGCGTACAGCCACTTTTGTTAGGAAATTCACACCATTTATATTAATTGAATTTTGGTATATACAGCTAGTACACAACTCTTTCCACCGCGTGGTTTGGCGCTGCATGACGGCTGTCAACCTAACGCAGTAATAGTCGGGAAGTGATAATTGTCAAGTAACTTTGATATATAGATACTTGTTATTTAACGGTTTTCAAGCTATTTCAACAGGAAAATTTAACATTTTTTTGTCTTTCCTCTTGCATCCAGTCGAGGAGGAAGATAACATATAAGGAGATGGAAAAAAGCGAATTGATCAGAGGAGGGTACGCTATGTTTCTCGCAGCTGCGGGGGAGACGACAACGACCTTTAACGGTTTTGATATTTTTATGATATTGTTCACGCTGATTATTCTATTTGGTGTTATCCGGTTGCTCCGGGAACGTCCGAAGAAGAACCTATTTGCCATAGGCTTTGGGATTGTCAGTTTGCTCGTCTTTTTAGCATCCGATGCAATTATGATCAAGGCTTGGTTCAGTTAAGGTACATACGGCAGCTTGGCATGACAGATGTAAAATAAGAAGAAGCAGGGGAACCGAAAGGGGCCCTGCTTCTTCTTATTTTGTATATAAATTTCATGACAATTTAATTGTAAAGGTTATTTCAAGCTAAATTCAATCCAGTCGATCTGAACCGTTCCATGGGAGGCGGACAGCTTGAGTGTGAGATCCCCTTCTGTGACGTGAATCTTAGGCTCCAAGGAACAGACCTTCCAACCTGAGGGGGCAAGTGCCAGGGAAAAGCCGGGCTGCTGATTAAGCTGCAAGTCCAGAGAAGCGGCTCCTTCCGGAATGGCAGCCCGAATGAACAGGGCATATTCGCCAGGGCGATCACAGTGCAATGGATAGCTCACTGAGGCTCCGGCTGTCAACTCGATACACAGTCGCTCTTCATCCTTCCATTCCTCCTCCGGCTTCAAATGAAAATTTGGCGGACCTTCTTTTTTTTGAATGAAGGAAATCGGAATCTTGTCACTGGAGCGGAAAGGATTATGTTTGGACCGCTTAAGCTGTGAGATTATATAGCTGGTGCCTTCCCCTTGGTTGCCGTAATATTCGGCAGGAATTCGCAGCGGCAGCTTGCGTTGTACCGCATTAAGAACCTGTGGCTGGTATCGGCAGTGCTCGAACCGGATATTGTGGAGGTATTCACGCAGGATTACTCTAGCCTGTTCTCGGTCCGGTTGTTCCCCTCCACGCAAGTAGTCGAGGATCAATTCCCAGTCTTGCGGCTTATTGATCGAGCAAGGCGAGTTAAAGGTATCAAGCTTCTTCCAGGTCCAGAAGTTCCACGAAATCTGGTGATCCTCATACAATCCGAAGGCACCGGTATACCAGCTTAACGTATTTTCTCCGCCTTCACCCATATAGATCGGCACGTTGAACTCATGGCGCTTATCCAAATAAGGCGCAATACTCTCTGTATCGATGCTACTCCAATATTTATGGAATTGCAGCAGGATATTGCGATCAAACATTTCTGTAAATACAGTCCAATCTGTGGCCCAATGTGCTCCCTCAAGAATAATGAGATGCTTCTGATCGACTTCGCGGATCGCTGCGGTAATCTCTTGATAGAGCGGCATGAGCATATCGTTATATTGATTGAAATAGTTAGGCAAGGGCTCATTTAGTAGATCGTAACCGCCTACGATCCACTCATCCTTGTAACGATCGGCTAATTCTTTCCATAGTTGAACGGTCTGCTTGCGATACGACTCATGAATGAACAGTTCCGGCTGGTCGTTCTCACTATCATCGATATTCGCGCCGGTTTGTCCACCAGGGGCACCGTGCAAATCTAAAATGACATAAAGCTTATATTGCTTGCACCATTCTATAAACTGATCGATAAGCCTGATCGAGCTTTTGTTGAAGCGAAGCGGTTCGCCCTCTTCAAGCAGGAAGCGAGCATTGATGGGCAACCGGACAGAATTAAGGCCCTCCTCTGCCATACGGGCTACATCTTGCTCCGTAATATAATGCTCTCGGAATTCCGTCCAGAAGCTGGAGGCCTCCTCCGCACCGATCAGATCGTGGATCAATTTCTCGATCCGTCTTGGCCGATCGGCTTTGTCGGGCGGAAACTTCCACATATATCCCTCCGGCAGCAGCCAATTGCCGAGCCCTACGCCGCGAAGCAGAATTTCCTCGCCTTGTCCATTGACCAGACGTTGACCATCGGCTCGCAGATATCCAATTACTTCTCCGTTATTAGCATACATCGGGTGACACCTCCACATGATTTCAATTGGGGTTAACATGGATAAACTGATAGGAAGCAAACTTCCGGCCTCAGCAATGTAAAACGATTTCATATGCTGTTATACCCAATATAACGAGAATCACGGCGAGGGGATAGGCAGCGAATTTCATGTCGGGTATGGATTTTTCAGGTGTAGTCAAGGTGCGGTGGGATTATTTATTAAAGTAGACATTCTGCGTTCCGCTGCCAATGCGGCGTAAAACCTGATAGATGTATGCAACAGAACATAACCTGAGCAGGCAGCTATTACGAATAATTTTTCCCAGTGAATGGAATGGATTGTTGGTAGTGTATTACGTTGAAGTCTGTTAAAATAATTAGGTTGTAGAGGTAGTTCAAAAAGTCCACTTTTGATCATGAAGTAACGTTGAGAGCATATTCGACATCGAATCTTGAATTCAGCCGGGCCTTCCGGTGCTCACGTACAAACTACGTACGCTGCGCTCCTCAGTCCCTAGCTTCATCCAACCTTCTCGGTGCTGAAAACCGGCCTTTTTGAACATTTATTTATAGGAACTGAGCAAGAGTAAGTAATTAAGCATTCGTAGATATTTCAAATTTAAAGAAAATCAGTAGGTTATCATATTGCGGTGAATCCATAGGATTTATGCGGGAGGATATAAATGAGCAAGATAGCGATCACAAGACAGGATGTAGAGCTGCTGGCACCAGCCGGCGATTGGGATTGCATGCGGTCGGCCGTGGCGAACGGCGCGGATGCGATTTTCTTTGGAGTGGAGAAATTTAATGCTCGTGCGCGGGCGAATAATTTTCGGATGGATGAATTACCGGAGATTATGGCGTTTCTGCATAGCTATGGAGTGAAGGGGTTCTTAACTTTTAATATTCTAGTATTCGAGAATGAGCTGGCAGATGCCCGTGAATTGATTGAAGCCTGTATCGATGCTGGGGTTGATGCGGTGATTGTACAGGATTTGGGCTTGGTGAAGATGATTCGCGAGCTGTCGCCGGATTTTCCGATTCATGGGTCTACACAGATGACAATCACCTCACCGGAAGCGGTAGAGTTTACGAAGCCTTGGGACCTGGAACGGGTCGTGTTAGGCCGCGAGAACAATCTGCAGCAGATTCAAAAGATTGGCGAGCAGGCCAAGCTGCCGATGGAGGTTTTTGTTCACGGAGCATTATGTGTATCCTATTCGGGCCAATGTTTGACCTCGGAAATGTGGGGCGGCCGTTCGGCCAACCGCGGCGAGTGCGCGCAAGCCTGCCGTCTGCCGTATGATCTTATGGTGGATGGGGTTCAAAAGCCGATGGGAGATGTCGCTTACCTGCTCTCTCCTAAAGATTTGGCAGCGATTGATTTGATGCCTGAATTGATCGAAGCGGGAGTGACTTCCTTTAAGATTGAAGGGCGACTGAAAAGCCCGGAATATGTAGCGAATGTAGTCAGCAAGTACCGGAAAGCGATTGACCGGTATTTTGACGGGGACACCGGCACTCCATCCAAGGAGGAAATGCGCGAACTGCAGCAAAGCTTCTCCCGGGGCTTCACGCATGGCTTCCTGGAAGGGACAAATAATAAGAAGCTGGTAGACGGAACTTTCCCGAAGAGCCGGGGGGTGTATCTGGGACGAGTGGAGCAGATCTTACGTGACGGTGTCGTCTGCCGTCTGGAAGCACCTTTGAAGCGCGGTGACGGAATTGTCTTCGACGCCGGTGACCCGACCAAGAAGGAAGAAGGCGGACGCGTCTACGATTTGCGCCGTAAGGGTGTGAAGATCGAAGGAGAAGCTGGTGAGAGCTGGATCGTTGATATTGTACCGGGACGCAATGATATCGATCTGCGCCGGGTTCATGTGGGGGACCGGATCTGGAAGACGAATGATCCGGCGCTGGACAAGCGGCTGCGGCAGACATTCGAGACGGACAAGCCTTACCGGGTATTCCCGGTTCAGGTCCGCGTCAGCGGTGTAGCTGGTCAGCCGCTCAAGACCTTCTGGACGGATATGCAGAAGGGCACGACGGTGCAGGTCGACTCGGAGCTGCTGCTCGAAGTCGCACAGAAACGGCCGATGGACCAGGCGCTCCTGGAGGAGCAACTAGGTCGTCTCGGCGGTACGCTGTTCCAGCTCGAGCAGCTGGAGACGGAGCTTAACGGCGACGTCATCCTGCCGATTCGCGAGCTGAACAGCGTTCGCCGGCGCGCAGTGGAGCTGCTAGCCGGCGAACGGCCGAAGCCGCCCGTGTACGCGCGGGCGGCCGG
>NZ_LN831277.1:608657-661157 GCF_900069005.2 Paenibacillus sp. GM2
AGGGGCCGCATGGCGCGGGCGCTGCTGCGACTCGGTCGCAGCGCCGCGCGGTGGCCCGCGGTGAAGCGCAGCTCACCGCGTTGTGCCGCAGCCTGCCGCAGGTGCAGGCTGCGCTCGAGGCCGGCGTGGATATGATCTACGCCGACTTCGAGTTCATCAAGCAGTTCCCGGCAGCGGTGGATGCCGTTCGGGCCGCCGGCAAGCGAATCGCGCTGGCAACGCCGCGCATCCATATGCCGGGCGAGAACGGCTATCATAACAATATTCTGCGTCTGCAGCCGGACGCCGTTCTCGTGCGCAATACCGGTGCGCTCTATTACTACTTGCGCCACCGCCAGGAGAACCCGGATGCGTTCCACCCGCAGCTGATCGGCGACTTCTCATTGAATATCGCCAATCATAAATCGGTGGAGCTGTTCCTGGACGCGGGCTGCGACATCGTGACGCCGTCCTATGACTTGAACATCCAGCAAATGGTTGATTTACTTGGCGAGAGCATGACCGATCAACTGGAGGTCGTGATCCATCAGCATCTTCCCATGTTCCATACCGAGCATTGCGTATATTGTACCTTCTTGAGCGAGGGCACCAATTATACTAACTGCGGCCGTCCTTGTGAGGAACACCGTGCCTCACTGCAAGACCGGATTGGCATGTCCCACCCGGTTCGCGTAGACGAAGGCTGCCGCAATACAGTCTATAACGCAATCGAACAATCCGGTGCGGAGTATTTGAGCCACTTCCTTGAGTTGGGCGTGTCCAGATATCGTATAGAGTTTCTGGAAGAGACACCGGACAAAGTCCACGAGGTTATCGATTTATACACCCGTGCGCTTCATGGTGAGATCAGCGGTACACAAGTCTGGCGTACGCTGAAGGCGACCAACCAATTGGGTGTTACCCGTGGCCAGCTAGTGAAATAAATGAACACAACTTCTCCCCAACTTAGGCTTGCTTAGGTTGGGGAGGTTTATTTTAGGTAATAAAGCCTTTGTGAAGCAGTTCATAATCGAATTAAAAGACTTAAGCTATACTGTTTTTATTCGGAAACTACATGGAAGGGGAGTAAGCTTAGATGATTGAAATCGATTGTCTGGGAGAAATTTGTCCTGTTCCGGTTATGATGCTGAAGAAGCACCAGCAAGCCATTCGAAGCGGTGGGAGGGTACTGCTCATCACGGACCATAGCTGTGCGAGGAAGTCGATTACGGAATATTGTGATAAGACCAATCTGCGCTGCTCGATCCAGGAAGTGATCAATGGTGTGTGGGAGATCAGCATCGAAGCGAACTTGCCGGATTGAATGCTGCAATGTGTGTAGCCCCCCTGTAGCCCAGCTGAGACCTGGGATTGATGGATTGGGCGCAAGAGAGGAGCATAATCAGCTCGGCAGCCTCATTATGACATATTTATTGAAGTTTAAGCGCTGCTATTTCTTTTAACACAACGTATCAATTAAGGTCTGTTCAATGTATTGAATTAACTGCTTTGTGTTGCGATTTGTTTTTTGATCCTGCTTCTTAATCATATGGACCTCGTTATATACCTGAAAATCGCGAATATGAATCGCTTTGAGCTGCTTGCTGTAGAGCTCTTTTTTTATGGACATATACGGCAAAAATGCTGCGCCATGACCTTTGATGGCTGCCAGCTTCACGGCCTCAATGGAGTCTAGGTTGTAAAGAATGTTCAATTTCGCATGATCATCGACCCGCGTTCGGGCCAGTGTACGCTGGACGCAGCAGAGCTGTGTCGACCAGATCAAAGGATAACGGTGCAGCTCCTCGATATCAATCTCATTAGGGCTCGGTTTGGAACTGCTGGTTACGAGAATGACCTGATCGGAGAATACCGGGTTGGAGCTTATTCCCGGATTAGAGGATGGACCGGAGATGAACCCGATATCCCCCTCTTCCAGCAGAACATGCTCTTCAACTTGTGAGCTGAGGGCTTCATTTAATGAAATGTGAAAATGAGGAAAATGCCTCTTCACTTCAAATAAAGTGCAGGGCAGAGCATAATTGCACACCTCAGGGATGGCATAGATCGATAGCTGGCATTCAGAGGGCTGTAACTGCCCGATCTCTGTAACCATATCCTCATACAGCTTGCAGATTTGAAGGGCGTATTTCTTCGCAATCACTCCTGCCTCCGTAAGTTTGGCGCCTTTATTGCTCCTTTGCAGCAGTTCTGTCCCCAGTGTAGTCTCCCAGGACTTTAATTGTTGACTGAGCGCGGATTGAGTAATATGCGACTTTTGCGCTGCTTTGGAGATGCTCTTGAGTATGGAAATATCAAGAAATAATTTAAGCGTTTCCAAATTCATCGATATACCCCTCCTGTTGTCAACCTTTGAACAAAGTATATCACACCTGTCTATGATCAATTTGCCATAAGAAAATCTTATGCAGTATCAAAAAAGCCGATGACTACGGGAATAGAAAGAATGTTATTATTTTCACATAGTCAATTGACTTTAATGCTGGAGGTGTTCATGAATGGGACAAAACGCAAGTCCCGCAACAAAATCCGCTCGTACCCGGGCACCTAGAAAACCGAAGAAGAGTCAGCTGCCCTTCGCTTTGTTGGCTACAGCTCTCGTCATTGGATTTGGATTTTACCTGCATCATTACAATGACAAGATGGTTACCTATCTGTTATTTGGGCTTGCCTTTGGCGTGATTCTGCAAAGATCAAGATTCTGCTTCACCGCTTCAATGAGAGATCCTTGGATTACGGGGAGCACTTCAGTGACAAGAGCTGTATTAATCGCCTGCTCCATCGCTACAATTGGCTTTACGGCGATCAAGTATGCAGCGTTCACAGGTGGAAATCCGATTCCCGGCATGGATAATGTCGGTCAGATCAGTCTGGCTCTAATCGTTGGGGCGGTTATTTTCGGAATCGGAATGGTCATTGCCGGCGGCTGTGCTTCCGGAACGCTAATGCGGGTTGGGGAAGGCTTTACGATGCAGATGCTCGCTTTGCTGTTTTTTGTGATCGGTTCGCTATGGGGGGCACATGATATGGGCTGGTGGCGGGCACATGTCATCAAGGATGCGCCATCGGTTTTCCTGCCAGACGTATTTGGCTGGTTGGGTGCTTTGCTCGTGCAGTTCCTGATTATTTTATTGCTTTACATCGCTTCTGTTAAATGGCAGGAGAAGAAGATGGGCAGTTCGGAGTAAAGGTAAGGTTGAAGAATTATTGATATGGTTATTCCAGGATAAGTATTTATTTTTCAATACAAAGTGAAATGTTTCACTAATATTGTTCTGTAATGATACCTCTGACCTAGAGTGCGTATAAGAAATGATCAATTATTTAATAAAAGGTGGTTATAACAATGGCAGAATTTACTTTGGATTGTATGGGAGAGGCTTGTCCGGTCCCTTTGATGAGAACAGAAAAAAAGATGGCAGAGCTGAAGGTTGGGGATGTGCTGGTTGTAGCGATTGACCATAGCTGCGCCATGAAGAATGTACCGGAATGGGCCAGAAAGCAGGGACACAACGTTGAGATTGAAGAAATCGATGACGGAGAATGGGAAATCGTTATTGAGAAGGCCAAATAGGGCTGTGGGATGATAAAAGGATGGTGATGGAACGGTGAATGCATTTTGGTTGAAAATATCATCTAACCGCTTCTATAAGAAGTTATTGAAGGAGCCGTTTACTTATGTGACCGGAGCTGTGCTGCTTGGCGTGTTCGCTACGGCTCATCTCGCCGTATTCTCTAAAGGTTGGGGGGTAACGAGTGCCTTTGCGGATTGGGGTGCCTGGCTGTACCAGCTTGTGGGCGGCAGTGTCGATAACTGGGCATATTTTAGCTCGGAGAAGGCGCAGAAGACGTTATCTAACGGATTTATGAACGATGGCGGTTCGATCCGCAACTTAGGGATCATTCTCGGAGCACTGTTAGCTACGCTGTTCGCCTCTGAATTCAAGCTGAAGAAAATTCGCTCCATGAAGCAGATATTTGCAGCCATTCTGGGTGGTCTGCTGATGGGGTATGGGGCAAGACTTGCAAACGGCTGTAATATCGGGGCGTTATTCACCTCGATTTCCTCACTCTCGCTGTCAGGTTGGATTTTCTGGCTGTTCTTGCTCGTAGGCGCGCTTATTGGCGGCAAATTATTAGCTAAATTCTTTATGTAAGAGATTTGTTTAAAAAGGCCTGCTTTAATAAGAAGACCCATCTAGGTTATCCAGGAATGAGCGACCGCGATTCATAAGGAGGTTTTCTTGTGGTCTAAAATTGTATCAGCCTAGCAGATAACGGATGATTTTGATATTTAACACCCAAGTTTTATTTAACTGAAGTGTTTTGAATAGACGCAGATCGGAAGCATACGCTTCGGTGCAGAAAGTCTGACTTTTTAAGCGCGCGCTGTAAGAGCGAGTACAGATATGACCGGCCGGGCTGACGGAAGTCAGCCTGTTTCTTTGAACATTATCTTGGGTAATGGAGGCTAAGGCACATGGAAAAGAAAACAGAGCAGTATGATGTCGTCATTATCGGCGGCGGGGCGGCGGGACTAACCGCAGGTATTTACTGCGGGCGGGCCCGGCTCAAGACGCTAATTCTGGAGAAGACACTGGTGGGTGGTCTTGCCACTTATACGAATGAGATCGAGAACTATCCCGGATTCCCTGAAGGTACAACGGGCACGGAGTTAATGAACTTATTTCATAAGCAGGCGAAGAAATTTGCTGTCGACTTCAAAATGACGGATGTGAAAGCGGTATCGCTGGACGATGAGGTAAAGATCGTAGAGACGTTTCGGGTCCGATACGAATGTAGAGCCGTGATCATCGCTAGTGGCGGGAAGCCAAGATTGACAGGAGCAAAGAATGAGGAAAAGTATTTGTACGATAAAGGGATTTCCTTCTGCGCGACCTGTGATGCGGCGGCTAATACGGGAAAGACGGTTATGGTTATCGGCAGCGGGGACGCCGCGATTGAAGAAGGGATTTTTCTGACCAAGTTTGCTGACAAAGTCATCGTCTCCGTTATGCATGACCATGGCAAGATGGACTGCAATGAAATTGCCCGGAACCAGGCGCTTGGTAATCCCAAGATGGAGTTTATGTGGAATACGGTAGTGGACTCTTTTGAGGGAAAGGATCATCTGGAGGAGGTGGTGTTGAAAAATTTAAAAACCGGCGAGCTGCAGCCTGTAAAAATCGATACCTGCTTCTTGTTCATTGGATATATTCCGAATACGGAAATTTTGTCCGGTGTGCTGGAGCTGAATCGAAACGGGTATGTGCTTGTAAATGAGAAGATGGAGACGAATCTTCCTGGGGTGTTCGCGGCTGGGGATGTCTGCGATAAATTCCTGAAGCAGGTGGCCACAGCGGTTGGAGACGGTGCGATTGCCGGATACGGAGTCGAAAAATATATATCCGAAGGCGAGGTATATGAGAATCAGATTCAGAATCACGGCAAGCCTTCGGTCGTCTATTTATGGAATGCTACAGAGCCGGCCTGCCGCGAGCTGCTTCCTTTGATCGAGAGGTTCGAACAAGCTCATGCCGCAGAACTGCGGGTGACTAAGGTGGATGTATATAAATCACCGGGGCTTGCCGCCAGAATAGGCGTGGGCAGCGTACCTGCTGTCGCTTATTTCAATGAAGGAAATATGAAAAAGGTGATTACCGGAAGCATTAGCGAAGCACAGTTAAACGAGCTTCTATCCTAGATAAGAGAGATTGATCGAAGTTCGGGAGTGCAAACATCGCGATCATAATGCTCGACACTTAAATTGACTTTATTGAACAAGTAGAATAGAGAAAGAAAAGGGCATGAACCGAATGTTCGTGTTCTTTTCTATGCTAAGGTATTTGCTAGGAAGACGGTTGTTTTTCCGCCGTGGACAGACAAATCTCAAATATGTACACTGTGTGAAAACATTGTTAAAGACAGCGATAATGGTTATCTATCAGGCATCAAATAATTATGAATGTGATATAATGAAAGCGTAGCCAAGGCAATGGGCTCAATACATGGCTAGCCTATATTGTAGGAGGGTGAATGTGATGTTGGAAGGATTCCTCGAAATGCAATCGTTGGTAACAAAGGCTCATGGACGCATTGAGGTGGACGGCGATCAGCAGTACCATAAAATCGAATACGGGGTTGAACGCCATCTTCATACGCCGGAACCGTGGAACCGCGACGCAAGACATGAGGAAGAATCTCAGCGCTTCACGCTACGCAAATTTTGGAGTTAAATATTAATAATTTTCGTATCTATTGTTTCATTGTTGACTGATAATCATTTATGGCTGCTTCCGCTGATAGGCTTCACTCACGGAGGCGGCTTTTTTTATCTGTATTTCCTTGGAACTGTGATATAATGGCAGCATATTGAAGTTAGAGGAAGGGAAGATAGGGATAGATGAAGATTCGGAAAGCAATTATCCCTGCAGCGGGCCTGGGAACCAGATTCCTTCCCGTAACCAAGGCGATGCCGAAGGAAATGCTGCCGATCGTAGACAAGCCTACGATTCAGTACATTGTAGAAGAGGCGGTAGCCTCCGGGATTGAGGATATTATTATTGTCACGGGGAAAGGGAAACGGGCGATCGAGGATCACTTCGATAATTCCTTCGAACTGGAATATAACTTAAGCGAGAAGAAGAAATGGGATCTGCTTGAAGAAGTCCGCAAGTCCTCGGAGATGGCTGACATCCATTATATCCGCCAGAAGGAACCGAAGGGTTTGGGACATGCCATCTGGTGTGCCCGCAAGTTTATTGGAGACGAGCCTTTCGCAGTGCTGCTTGGAGACGATATTGTTGAATCCCAGGTTCCGTGCTTGAAGCAAATGATCGACGTATTTGATTATGAACGGGCTTCAGTGGTTGGTGTTCAGCCGGTTCCATGGGAAGAAGTGTCCAGATACGGAGTCGTTGATGCTTCAGAGCTTCGGGAACGCGTCTATTTAGCCAAGCAATTGGTGGAGAAGCCGGCCGCTGATAAGGCGCCATCTAATCTGGCCATCATGGGCAGATACATACTGACCCCGAAAATATTCGAAATCCTTGGAGAACAGCAGGTTGGGGTCAATGGTGAGATCCAACTGACCGATGCTATCTCCAAACTAGGGGAAAGCGAGCGGATTGTGGCCTATAATTTCGAGGGAACCCGGCATGATGTTGGCGAGAAACTTGGCTTTATCAAGACGACGCTCCATTATGCGCTGAAGAACCAAGAGCTGCGTGAGGATTTATTAGCTTATATGAAGCAGATTGTGGAAGATAAAAAAATCGGTCTCTCTTAGGAGAGGCCGATTTTTATTTGTTGATTTATTTAGAAGATCGCTGCCAACTGGCTGATTTGATCCTTCATAGATGGATCAAGCTGAATCAATTTATCATAAACCGCCTGATCGCTCTGTCCGGATTTCTCCAATGCGGCCAGATACCAACGGGCTATTTCTTGGCTTGTGGAGTCACCAAGATCCTCTTTGATGCCTGCTTTCAGAATGGGAGCCGCCGCTTCAGGCTGACTCAGCATAAATTGCATTTTGCCGGCATTTAACGACATCGTCTGGGTGATTTCGAACGGATTCCCTTGCATCTGTCCTTCCGGCAGTGTCTTAAGATGCTCAACTCCATCTACGACATGCTGATAAGCTTCTAAGCCACTCTTGAAGTATTGTTCCTTCAGGGCGGTATCTTGAGCGCCTAGCGCTTGGTAACCAAGCTCGAAGGATTGAGCAATCAATTCCTCATACCAATTCATATCCCAGGCGTAGCGGCCAGCGTTATCCTTTAGTACGCTGTAGGCTTTATCGGTCTCTCCATTTATTTTATAGAGGGCTATGAGCTTGGCATACATGTTTTTGTCGAAAGGCTCTTTTTTCAAAGCATTGGTAAGTAGATTGACTTCCTCATTATAGAAAGTATCTTCTTTGGTTTGTTCATAACCAGCTTGAAGCAAGATACTCATGTTAAGAACCGCATTAGGATGTCCACTGCGTTTCTTCAGCGCATCATCCAACGCCACCTTGATCTCCTGGTAATCATTACTGGTCTGCATTAAGCTCTGCCCTTTGACGATAGCATTGTTCGCTTGAATATAGCGGATCGAGGTAAAGAGAAGGAAGATGGAGGCGAGCACCATGACGGTACTGTATATGCCACGCATCGATGAAGCCTTCAGCTTCACTCGTTCTGTTAAGCGGTTATCCATGGCCGCTGCCATACCGCCTAAACCGATGAATACGAGCATTCCTATGAAGACATAGCTCATATTGAAGTCCATCAAGCTGTGAATCAGAATCGAGAATACAATAATAAAGTAGACAAAGTATGAACTTCTTTCTTGTTCTTCCGAGCGGATATAACCGCGGATATATTTATAAAAAATAAAGATCAAAAATCCTAACATAATGATAAAGCCGAGGATACCGACTTCAACCAGATACTGCATAATGAAGCTGTGTGCTTGACGACTGGTGTAAGGGTTGTTCTGGTATTTCTCATAAATGGAAGCCCATGAACCACCGCCTGCGCCAATCACCGGATAATCCTTGAGTACTTTTACAGCATCCTTATAGAAAGTAAAACGTTCCAATACACTGTGCTGCTGCAGGTTGATGTTCTCCAGACGTTCGCCGATATTGCCCGGCAGCACATGCTTCAGATTTGTTCCCAGGAACAGGGCAACGATTACCGCAACTGCAACGACAGAACCAACAGGCAACCACAGATTTCCGAGTTTCCTGGAAGCCCACTTATCAGTGGCTCTCTCAAGTACCGGTGCAATAAAACGCTGAATCAGGCAAGCTATAACTGCTAAAATGATGGAGGCCGCAAGGACGTACAGCCATCCTTTGGCTGGATCATTAATTTGGCCGTTATGAAATTGCTGCCCTAAGTCGGTCACAGGCTTGGCGATTAACAAGGTTCCCAGACCGGCAATGATACAGTACAAAATCCACAGGAGCTGCTTGGCTGGCTTCAAGAACAGAAGCAGTATGATGAATACGACCGGCAGGAAGACCAAGCCACCGCGTGATAGTGTGAGTAGAATCGACACAGCCATCGGCACAAGCATAAAGGCATGAATGGCCTGAACCCACCATTTCTTGGAGCGCGTAATCGCGAATATAGCTACGAACATGAAGGCCATCAGGAACGCAGCATATGTATTCGGATACTGGAACACCGAGGCCAACCGCGGACCGTTAGAGTCGATCCAGATGGCTTGGTTATATTGACCGTTAATTACAGTTGGTGTAAACCAACCGACAATGGCCGACACCGTTCTACCTTGGCCAAGCCAGTTGAACAAGCCGAATAAAACAATGATATAAGAAACGGTAATGATTGAGGTCTCGATCGCTGCGTTAGCCTGTTTATTTTGCAGTAAATAGAGAGCGATGATGAACATAAATGCGTACAGGCATTGAATCAATATAGCATTCACCGCAAAATAATGCGAAGCCGTTGAAATCAACGCAAGTATATACGTTATAGGAATAAGCAGTACTGCGACCGCTGTCCAATCTCTCTGATCGTCAAGCTTCATTGTTTTAAAATAGGAACAGACCCATGCGATCATCAGCAAGCTGCCGATCAGAACGGCCCAGAGAATCGGTTTCTCAAAGTTAAGAACAAGTCCATTGAACAATCCGGCCTGGAAAGGGGACCACACCAGAAACAGAATCAAACCAACCAACAACACCCAAACCGCTGCAGACAAATTTTCCCCTTTTCTCGACTGCACCGTCTTTTTCCCGTATACTGGATTCGACACGTATTTTTCTCCTTTGCTAGTAGATACGTTAGTATTTTAGCATAATGAAAGAGTTGGGGCTAGATTTCCCATTCGTGTCACCTATTGCCTATAGTTTTGGTGGTGTGCCATATTAAACGTTTATTTTATCAGGTTACCTATAAATTAGCTGTTGTAGTTAAGCCCGTAATAACTCGGATTCTTCCTGCTGGTCTGAGTAGAAAAATAAAGAAGGCGATATTAAAAAAAGCTTATCCGTTGGAGAATAATTATTCAAAGGGTAAAATAATTGATAGCCCTGATTTGGAAAAAGGGGTTAACCTGTTAGGGTATGCAAGGGCAGAGATGGGAATTGGCGAATCCTGCAGAATTGCAGCTAGAAATCTTGAAGCAGTGGGTATTCCTTTTGGTATTCTCAATTTCACTGGAACTAACAGCGCCAGAATGGATGATACATCCTGGATGTACAAGGAAATAAATAAACCTAAATATAACGTTAATATATTTCACATTAACGCTGAACAGATGATGGAGATCTATGCGTCTTATGGGAATGAGCTATTTCAAAATAAATATAATATCGGTTATTGGCATTGGGAGCTTCCAGATTTTCCAGAAGAGTGGATAGAAAATTTCAGCTTGGTTGACGAAATATGGGCACCTTCTACTTTTGTAGTAGATTCAATTGCACTAAAGAGTCCTGTTCCTGTTGTGAAAATTCCACACTCTATAGAAGTAAATATAGAGGTAGCTAGAAGCCGTGAGTTTTTCCAATTACCTCAAGATACGTTCTTGTTCCTAGCGATGTATGATGTAAAAAGTTATCAGGAACGTAAAAATCCCGGTGCTGCTATAGCTTCTTTCAAAGCTGCCTTTAGACCGGATGATCTTAGTGTAGGTTTGGTGCTTAAAGTCAACTGTTATAAGAGTAATCAACACGAGTTAAACTACTTAGATTCCCTTATAGCTGATTATCGTAATATCTATTTGATAAAGGAAACAATTAGCCGGAACGATGTTAATGCATTAATCGAAGTAACTGATTGCTTTGTCTCACTTCATAGAAGTGAAGGATTCGGGCTTGGTCTGGCTGAAGCTATGTACCTTGGCAAGCCTGTTATAGGAACGAATTGGTCTTCTAACACCGATTTTATGAATAATAGCAACTCGTGCTTAGTAGATTATAAATTGGTTCCTGTAGGACAGGATTATGGTCCATATAAGTCGTATCAGTATTGGGCCGATCCTGATGTGGGGCATGCTGCACAGTATATGGCTAGACTTGCTTCAGATCAAGAGTATTATAACAAGATTGCTAGAACAGGTGAAAGCCATATTAAGAAGTATTATTCACCGCAGGTGATAGGCGAATTAATACAACGACGTCTTGATTATATTCATTTGTGGAAATTTGGAGGATGACATGAATATTACATGTGTGATTATGGCCGGGGGAAAGGGAGAACGATTTTGGCCAAAGAGCAGGACGAATTTACCTAAGCAATTTCTTAATATTTCAGGTAATAAGTCTATGATTCAACAATCAATTGCTAGATTAGAAAAATTGGTAGATATCAGCCGTATTTTTGTAGTTACAAATGAGCTTTACGCTGAATTAATAAAAGCGCAAATTCCACACTTGCCTCATAATAATATTATCATCGAACCAGTTGGTCGAAATACAGCACCTTGTATCGGATTGGCTTCAATATTAATAGAGGAACGATACCCAGATAGTACTATGATCGTGTTACCTTCTGATCATATTATTGAGAATGAAGAGGGTTTTATTAAAATATTGGAAACTGCTGTTCAAGTAGCGCAAAATGAAACAAGTTTGGTAACCTTGGGGATACAACCAACCTATCCTGAAACTGGATATGGTTACATAGAAAGTACAGATAAAAAACAGACTATTAATCATTTAGAGGTATATAAAGTAAATAAATTTGTAGAGAAGCCAGATATAACAGTAGCTGAATCCTATTTAGCGTCAGGAAATTATTATTGGAATAGTGGTATATTTGTATGGAGAACTGAGGTTATCCGTAGATATATTCAGCAGTTTATGCCGGATATGCATGATATTTTGGAGACAATGCGTACTGCGTTTGGAACTGTTGATCGAGACGAGATTATTCAAAGTGAATTTATTAAAATGCCTGATCAATCTATTGATTATGGAATCATGGAAAAGGTTGAAGATATACATGTTATTCCATGTATCTTCGGTTGGGATGATGTTGGCAGTTGGACTGCACTTGAACGCATTAATGACTTGGATGAGAATGGAAATGTAATTAAAGGAAACATACTTAATTTAGACACAAAGAGATGTATTATTGAAAGTAATGGCAAGCTTATTGCAACATTAGGAATTGAGGATTTAATCATTGTCGATACAGAAGATGTTACATTAATTTGTAATAAGGACAAGGCTCAGGAAGTTAAATTACTTCTTAAGGAATTGAGAATGCAGAAGCTGGAACAATATTTATAATATAATTCATAGCGAAGAATATAAGGAGAAGTGAATATGGCTAAAAATGCATTGATTACAGGGATCACAGGTCAAGATGGATCTTATTTGGCAGAATTATTGCTTGAAAAAGGTTATAAGGTTTATGGCTTAAGACGCAGAACAAGTACGCCAATGATGGAGAATATTGAGCATATAAAAAATGAAATTGAGTTTATTGAAGGTGACTTGTTGGATCAGGGATCTCTAATTAATGCTGTTCGAAAATCGAATCCAGACGAAGTATACAACCTTGCTGCACAGTCTTTCGTAGCCACATCATGGGAACAACCTGTATTAACAGGACAGGCGACAGCTATGGGTGTCACAAATATGCTTGAGGCAGCTCGGTTAACAAAACCAGAGGCTAGATTTTATCAGGCTTCGAGCAGCGAGATGTTTGGCAAGGTTGTAGAAACGCCACAAAAGGAAACTACTCCGTTTTATCCTCGCAGCCCTTACGGTGTGGCTAAGGTTTATGGACACTGGATCACTGTAAACTATCGGGAAAGTTATGATATGTTTGCATGTTCCGGTATTTTATTTAATCATGAATCTCCACGTCGTGGAGTGGAATTTGTTACCCGGAAAGTTACTGATGCGGTAGCAAAAATAAAAATGGGCCTTCAAAGTGAACTAAGAATGGGGAATTTAGATGCTAAACGCGATTGGGGTTTTGCTGGTGATTATGTCAAAGCAATGTGGCTGATGTTGCAACAAGATAACCCAGATGATTACGTCATTTCAACAGGTGAAACTCATACTGTCCTGGAGCTTATTGAAATTGCATTTGGTCATGTTGGATTGAACTGGAAGGATTATGTTGTTATTGATCCTAGGTTTGTTCGTCCAGCTGAAGTAGATTTGTTGCTAGGGGATAGTTCTAAAGCACAGGAGAAACTTGGCTGGGAACTAGAGGTGGGCTTTGAAGAATTGGTTAAAATGATGGTTGAAAATGATCTGAAAAAGATCAAAAAATAGTAGTAAGGGGAGAGTTTATGAAGACAGCCCTAATTACTGGAGTAAATGGATTTGTGGGACGACATCTTGCTGAATTGTTAAAAAGTCAAAATGTCAAAGTTTTTGGAACAAGCAGGATGTCAACCAATATGCTGACCGCTAATATAATAGATGGAGTTATTATCTCTGATTTAGATAGTAAAGAAAATTGTATTCAAGTCATCGATAAAATTAAACCCGATGTAGTTTTTCATTTAGCGGCACAAAGCAATGTGAAAGAGGCTTGGGAACAACCAAGTAGTACATTTTTTACAAATACGGTTAAAACGATGTATTTGTTTGAAGCGGTTAAACAAGTATCACGTGAAATTCGTATAGTAAATGTTGGCTCTTCGGAGGAGTATGGATACTTTGAAGGCATGGAGTTTCCTTTAACAGAAGATAGTAAATCGAATCCTTTAAATCCATACGGAGTATCCAAAATGAGTACAGCATTACTTGCCAAACAATTTTTTGAAGTTTTTGATATGGACATTATTCATATTAGACCCTTTAATCATATTGGCCCAGGTCAAATGAAAGGATTTGTTGTTCCCGACTTTGCTCATCAGATAGTTGACATTGAAAGGGGATTACAGGATCCAGTCATCCTTGTAGGAAATCTAAGTTCTAAAAGAGATTTCACAGATGTTAGAGATATCGTGAAGGGATACGCTCTAGCCGCCGTCAAAGGGCGGAAAGGTCAAACTTATAATCTTTGTTCGGGGATAGCAACTTCAATAGAGGATTTATTGCAAATGATGATTTCCTTATCATCGAAGCAGATAGATATAGAAGTTGACTCCAACAGATTTAGACCGATTGATATTCCACTGTACTATGGAAGTAATGATAAAATTACAAAAGAAGTATGTTGGGAGAAAAGTATTGATCTTATACAAAGCCTGAATGATGTATTAGAGGAAATCAGAAAAGAAGAGTGGTTGGGAAAACGATGAAAAGTGGTACCTTTTATATGGTTTGGGATATGGTTAAGAGGGATTTTCGAAATAAATATGCGGGTTCTACTTTTGGGCTGTTCTGGAATCTTCTGCTACCCATAGCTTACATTCTTATTTATACCACCGTATTTTCACAATTGATGGCTGCAAAATTGCCAAATATGAATAATAGTCAATTCGATTATAGTGTTTACCTTAGTTCAGGGATCTTAGCTTGGACGGTTTTTAATATAACGATTACAAGATTCCAAAATGTTTTTATAGAAAACTCTAACATTGTAAAAAAAATATATTTTCCAAAATCTATTCTTGTTTTCTCTTTGATGGTTTCATCTATTATTGAACTGCTAATAAACTACTCTTTATTACTTTTAGTGCTGTTGGGGATTGGTTATGAATTACACATAAATTATATAGCGGTTCTAATAATAATTATTTTACAACAGATTTTTTGTACTGGTATTGGCCTTGTGCTTTCTGTACTTAATGTTCATTTTCGCGATTTAAATCAAATTACATCAATATTGCTTCAAGTTTGGTTTTGGCTTACGCCAATCGTATATGTGAAGGATATTTTACCGGATGGATTGAAGAGGATAATGACATTCAATCCTCTTTATTATTTTATAGAATCATATCAACTTTTGGTTCTGAAAGGGGATTTTGTGAACTTTATTAATATACTCCTAATTTCACTAATTACCTTCCTGTTTGGTTGGATTATTTATAAAAAAATGGTCAATGAAGTATCTGATTTGATTTAATCAGGGGGAAAAAATGGAAAAAATAAATTTTGATGAGGAACAGTTGAAGAAACGTATTCTTGATAGAATACAGTTCAAATTAAATAACAATAACCACTTAAACAAACCAATCAGTAATGACCAGAGCGAGGTTGTGTTAAAACCACTGATAGATTCTCATAACATTTTAGACGTGGAGTTTTTCTCCCATCGTAAAATTTTGGGCAAATATATTGTTAGGTTTAAAAAGATATTAAGAAAACTACTACGACCGTTATTCATGAAACAAATTCATTTTAATCAGAAAGTAATTGATCAGTTTTATATTGTTGATCGACAACAAGTTGAACAAAACAATATAAATAATGAAGTCTTTCATTCTATTTCCATAGGCATTGTAGATGATATTGTCGATGAATGTAAGATTGCTCTACAGGAAGTTGTCTCCTCTAATCTTGAGAGCATACGTAGTTACTATGAGAATGAACTGCAGGCTAAGATAAATGAACAGATGAATGAACATATAAATGAACATCTAACTCAAACAAAAGAGCAAATGAATAGAACAATGGCTCAATTATATAGGGATATTAAAAGTAGTATCTTTAGGGATTTAGCAATGTTTGAAGGCAATGGTAATGACGAGCTTAGTAGGTATCACATGCTATTAATGGCACTTAGAGAAAATCCGGAGAATATAGATATAGAAATGGAAGCAATAGCAGCTTTTGAGAGAATGAATAAAAGTAGGTTGAAAACTAATGATTCCATATAACGCAAGGATAATTCCGATTGATGAAAAAAGTAGTAGAGTTACAGCTTCAGGGAGAATTAGTTCAATTTCACTGAATTTAACTAATATAGGCGAAGAGGTTTGGTATGCATACAGTAAGGACCATCCTGTATTAATTGGCTATCATTATAAAAGTGATAAAGGTGATATCGTTGAGGGCATGCGTACGAAGTTACCGTATAATATAGCCCCCGGCGAAAGTGTACTGGTCAAATGTAATTATATAGTGTATACAAACTCAAATAAATTAGACATACAGTGGGACTTGGTACGTGAAGGCGATTCTTGGTTTAATTCTTATGGATCAAGTTCAATATTTGTTGATGTTATTTTGGAAAAACAATCCGTAGATTATGAAGAAGATATAAACGATGATAAAGCTATAGTTTGCAAAGGATTATCAAAAAAATTTAAATTGTACTCTAAGAGTAGTTCAAAAATAGTTGAATTTATTACAGGTGGATTTGTAAAAAGACACCAGAATTTTTGGGCGTTGAAAAATATCTCTTTTGATGTTAATAAGGGAGAGACATACGGTATTATTGGCTTTAATGGTTCTGGTAAGAGTACTCTTCTAAGTATTTTGGCTCAAACAAAACAACACTCTCAAGGTATTTTTCAAGTGAACGGTAGGATCGCCGCTCTATTGGAGTTAGGGGCAGGATTTCATCCTGAGTTAACTGGAAGACAAAATGTTATTTATAATAGTTATTTATACAGTATTCCAAGCCATGAAATACAAAAGCAAATGGAGGCGATCAAAGACTTCGCTGATATTGGTGAATTCTTTGATAAGCCTGTCAAAAGTTATTCTAGCGGTATGTATGTTCGGCTAGCTTTTTCTTTGGCCATTCATGTTGATCCTGATGTGCTTATTATTGATGAGGCACTTGCAGTGGGGGACGAAGTGTTCCAACGGAAGTGTTATGCTAAATTTGAAGAATTTAAGGCTTTTGGAAAGACGATTATTCTGGTAACACATGATTTAAATGCCGTTAGAGCACTTTGTGATCGGGTAGGAATCATTTACGATGGAAGTTTGATCTTTGAGGGGAACTCAAATGACGTGGTGAACTACTACCAGAAGATGTCTCTGACTGCCAACCTTCAAGTATCTAGTCAATTGGAGAAAGAAAAAGATGAAATTAGGTATGGTAATGGTAAAGCTAAAATTACTGGTTATGAATTGTGTGACCAAGAAGGTAATGCATCCACTGTTTTTAAGAGTGGAGAAAAGTTAAAAATTCGACTTAAATCAGAGGTGTTTGAAGAAATTTCTTCACCGGTTTTTGGAGTTATCATAAAAACAATTAATGGAATTGAATTGTTTGGTACAAACACTAAAATTCTTGGAAAGCAAATTGGAACTGTGAGAAATGGAACTCTTTTAGAAACTGAGATAGATCTACCAATTTATTTGAATGAGGGGACCTACTTTCTTACTTTTGGTATAACTGATCAATCAGGTAATGAGACTGTCACGATAGATAGAATGATTGATGTTACTTTCATTAGAGTTTTATCTGATATTAAATCAATAGGATTGGTAAATATGAACATAAAGGCGGGGGCTAAAATCGATGTTAAATAACAATGAGATTTTAAATAACCCAAAAATATATATTTTTTGCTTTTCTTTTAAGAAGGATAAAGATATTGAGGCAATAAAGAAGGAAGCAAAAACATATTATCAAACATATAAATTAGTTAATGAAGATTATGATTTTAAGTTTATTTCCCTTGAAGATTGTATAAAGGATAACGTAGAGGAGTATGATAACCAATTCGACGTCTATTACTGGGGAATAAATTTTAATGAATTGCTTCGGAAAGAAAAGCCGGACATTATTCATGTTTTCGCTGATAGCCTAGATGGATATTATTTATTCGAGCGGAATTACCCTAATTTCCCGATTACCACTCTATATACCATAACTGGAATGATTGGATTCCATAAGTATGATGAAGGTTATCTTATACATTTAAGACATGCAGTTGATGTGGGTAATCTATATTTATTTGTAGAATCAATTACTGTAAAACAGGAATTTGAAAAGATAGGCTTGCAGACTCATTTGATGCTTCCACGAGTTAAAAAAAGTGCTATAAAAAGTAATCAAAAACAATCGAAACGTAACAACTTTACAATTGGCTTTGCTTCCTCACCACTATCAAAAGATATTTGGGAAGATAGAGGGATTTATTTGTTATTATCAGTAGCTCAGCAACTAACAAATTATAAATTCAAGGTTGCTTGGAGATATGAAGGATATGATGAACTAATTAGTTTATGTGAAAAGAATGAAATTAATAATATTGAAATTCATAATGGTCATTTAGATATGGCTGAATTTTATAATAATATTGATGTTATGTTAGCACCATATACATCTCAGTCAAACAATCATTCTTGCCCACTATCTATTGTAGAATCAGTACTCATCGGAATTCCTGCTTTAGTTACAGAGTATGTTGGTTTAAAGGATATAGTAGCTCACTACCAACTTGGAGTTATTTCCCAAAGTAATAGTGAGGATTTGATAACTAAACTTGAAGAATTAAAACATAACTACGACTTTTATAAAATGAATGTTGTCGCTCACGGAGAAGAATTATTTGACATCGAGAATCTAAATAAAAGCTACATGGGAATATATGACCAACTTGCTTACCAAACCTCGTCGCCAACGCTAAAGGATTGGCAAAAGGAATTGGATGATAATAATATGTTTTTAGTTATGGATCGCAATGGGATGACCAGTTATTATAATGATTCTTTTATAGCTGAAAATTATGATGAGTCTAGATTCTCAGACTTTCCTATGAGAACTTATGATAAGCTTGAGAGAAAGGCCGTCGATATATTTATAAAGAGGTTCTCTCCAAAACAAATTGGCGAAAATGAAATATTAGACATTGCTTCTGGAGATGGAAGAATACTTCGGGGGTTATTGGAGTTTGGAAAAGTCACTGCTGTTGAAAATTCTTCATATATGATAGCTATTTCAGTAAGTAAGTTATCTGATACGGTGTGCTTTATAAAAGATAACTTTTTTGAATTTTCGACGGATAAGAGATTTGACATCATCACAGTTTTTAGATTTATAAGACATTTTAATATTATAGACAGAGGGACATTGTATAAGAAGATTTATGGATTGTTGAAAGATGATGGTATTTGTATTGTGGATTTCCCTAATACACAGGCAGAAACGCAACTACGCACCTCACTTAAATGGGGGTCATTCAATGTTTATGATGTTTTTTGGCATAAGTTCGAGATTCTAAGTGAACTTAATACTTATGGATTCGAGGTCTTAGATGAGATTCCAGTTGGGGAGTATTTAAACATAGGAAGAGTTTGTGATGAACTTCCACTCTCAAGAATAGTGTGTTTCAGAAAAAAACGGGTGGTTGATAAGGTATGAAGAAAAAGGTAGCAATTTGTCATTCACAAGTTCCATTTGTTCACGGCGGAGCCGAACTGTTGGTTGAATCATTATGTGCAGAACTGAAAAAAAGAGGTTACAGTTCAGAAGTTATTGCACTTCCTTTTAAATGGTATCCAAACGAGCAGTTAATTCAAAGTATGATGAATTGGAAATTTATTGATCTATCTGAAAGTAACGGAGAAAAAATTGATCTCGTAATAGGAACTAAATTTCCCTCCTATGGTATAAACCATGAAAATAAAGTTACCTGGCTGGTGCACCAATTTAGACAGGTATACGATCTGTTTGGAACAGAATACAGTCAGTACGATTTCTCACCTGAGAGTTTATCTATTAAAGAGCTTATTAATAGATATGATAATAATAGTCTTAGTGATTCACGAAAGATTTTTACAATCGCTCAGAACACAACAGATCGATTAGCTAAATACAATAAGATTGATTCTGAAACGTTATATCATCCTCCTAAGCATACGGGTTTGTACTATAGTGATAGTTTTGATAATTATATCTTATCAGTAGGTAGGTTAGATAAGTTGAAAAGAGTTGACCTTTTAATAGAATCACTTAAAAAGACCAATTCTAACATTAAATGTTTAATAGCTGGACAGGGTCCTGAACGGGATCACTTGGAACGATTAGCAGCTAAACTGGGATTAACTGATAGAGTAAAATTCCTTGGTTTTGTAGAAGATAAGAAGTTACTTGAGTTGTACGCTAATTGCTTAGCTGTCTATTTTGCACCTTATGATGAAGATTATGGGTATGTTACATTAGAGGCGTTTTTATCCTCAAAACCAGTTATTACATTGAATGACACTGGTGGGGTATTAGAATTTGTACAGAATGATATTAACGGTTATATTTTAACAAATTCCTTAGAAATTTCTGAGAAAATTAATTATTTATATCAGAATAAACAAGTAGCGAAGGAATTTGGGAATTCCGGATATGAGAAGGCTAAGCATATATCCTGGGATTATGTTATAGATCGATTAACTGAGACAATAAGATAGGGGTTTAAATATTGAGAAAGATAGCGTATTTTTCACCATTAAATCCAATTCGATCTGGAATTTCTGATTATAGTGAAGATTTGTTACCGGAGTTGGCTAAAACTTACGATATTGAGATCTACATTAGTAATGGATTTCAAATCGAGAATAATTATATTAAAGAAAACTTCGTAGTTAGAGAGTATGCCGAATTTCCCAAAAGATATGGTGAGAAGCAGTATAGTGCAATTCTTTATCATATGGGAAATAACTTTTCTGCGCATCAAGAAATTTATGATTTCATTATCAAATACCCGGGGATAGTAGTGCTGCATGATTATTCCTTGCATCATTTTTTTGCAGCTAAAACATTGGAAAAAGGTAACTTACAGGCATATCGTGATGAAATGCTCTATTGTCATGGTCAAGAAGGGCTCGACGAAGTAGATCGGTTTGTCAACGGAGTGATTCCACCGATATGGGAGAATGATTCCTTAAGATATCCTCTAAATTTAAGAATATTGGATCATTCGGCAGGTGTAATTGTTCATTCGCAGTTTGCAAAGAATCTTCTTCATGAGCAGGCGAGCTATGTACCAATTGAGGTGGTACCCATTCCAGCGCCACACATTAGTAGATTGGATGACTTGGATCTAGAGAAGGAAAAAAGCAGAAAAGAGCTTAATATTGATCAAAATGATTTTGTGATTAGTGCATTGGGATATGCGAACCCTACAAAAAGAATAGATAAGATTATTGAAGCTATAGAAATAATAAAATCCAAGAAATTAATTGACAATATTAAGTTTTATATTGTTGGTGAAATTGCACCATCATACCCACTTCAAGAGCTTGTGAAAAAAAGAAAGTTAGAAAATGAAGTGATTTTTACAGGATACGTAGAACTTGAAGACTTTGATAAATATATTGCTGCTTCAGATATGTGTATAAATTTAAGATATCCAACACAAGGCGAGAACTCAGCAAGTCTACTCAAAATATTGGGCCATGGAAAACCAGTTATAGCTACGAATATAGGATCATTTTCTGAATTTCCCGATACTATTGTCTCTAAAGTGAGTATAGGAGAAAACGAAGTATCTGCTTTAGTGAATTATATAGTTAGAATTTTTAAGACAGATAATATAAGTTTGTCAAAAGAAATAATAAAATTTGCTAATGAAAATCATACTTTATCATATTCTTGTAATAAATATATTCATTTTATTGAAGATGTCGCCCAAGGTAAGCAAATTAATATATTTTTGGGTATGCGACTATTTTTTAATAGATATACTTCAATCTACAGTTCATATTATGACAATATGAAAGACATTATTCATAATAATATCGATGAATTAAGCAATGTATTTTATTCAAAAGTAGGAGAAAACGATGTCTAAGAATTTCAAAAATATAGCGGGTTATACTCTATTATCTGCGTTACTGTCTGTGTTATTTGTAATTATTATTCTAAGATTATGGAATGCAGATATGTCAGTTCCCTTGAGCTACTCAGGGGATTCCCTTCTCACAGGGCTGATGATAAAAAGTATTATCGATAGTGGATGGTACTTAACAAACAACCTCGTAGGTGCCCCTTTTGGTCTTGAATTTTTTGACTTCACAATGTTTGATAATTTTTTTCTTTTAATAATTAAGGTATTTTCACTATTCACTTCTCAATACGCTCTTGTATATAATGTATATTTTTTATTGACGTTTCCACTGACAGCTGCTGTTTCTTTCTATATATTTAGAAAACTAAAGTTATCCACCTCTATCTCTATGTTAGGGAGTCAACTGTTTACATTTGTACCGTATCACTTTTTAAGAGGACAATCTCACCTGTTCTTATCTTCATATTTTTTTGTTCCTATTATTGTTTTTATAATTTATAAAATTTATAACTCTGAGATCAACTTTTATAGAATTAATAAGGGGAAAATTAAACTAAACTTGAGTAAAAGTAATATATTATTAGTGTTATTCTGTTTGGTATTTTCCTCATGTGGGATCTATTACACTTTTTTTTCTTGTTTCTTATTAATTATAGCAGGTACATCGTCGTGGATTAATAATAAAAAAATTCATAATCTAGTCAATGCTATTTTAATTATTGCTATTCTTGTCTGTGGAAGTTTACTGAATATTGCCCCTAATTTAGCGTACAAAGTGATAAACGGCAGTAATTCAGCTGTTGCTGACAGGAGCTTTGTAGAGTCTGAGATATATGGTTTGAAGATCTCACAACTGGTTTTACCAGTTACTTCTCATAGAATTTCTTATCTAGCACAATTGAAGGAAGCATATAATAGTAATGCTCCATTAGTTAATGAGAATGATTTTTCAAGCTTAGGTATTGTAGGGGCTATTGGATTACTAATTTCCTTAATAATGCTATTCATTAGAAAACGATTTGATTCTAGTAAGATATTGTCATTCTCAGGTGAAATGAATTTAGCAGCTCTTTTGTTGGCTACAGTCGGAGGATTCGGTACTGTATTTGCAATGACAATTTTATCAGAGATTAGGGCATATAACCGCATTTCTATTTTTATTTCATTCTTTTCAATAACAGCCTTTTTAGTAATATTAAATTTTATATTCGAAAAGATAAGAACAAAAACAAATTTATATAAAAATCTAATGCGTATTTTTGTTATGTTTGTTATGTTTGTTGGTATTTTAGATCAGACGACTAATTCGATGGTTCCAGATTATGCTACAACAAAGCAAAGATTTTATAATGATAAAACTTTCATCGGAAAAATCGAGAAGTCTTTACCTTCTGGATCTCAGATCTTCCAACTTCCGTATGTTCCGTTTCCGGAAAATCCTCCTGTTAATAATATGAGTGACTATGAATTGTTTAAGGGATATCTGCATTCAGGAAAATTACGTTGGAGCTATGGTGTGGTCAAAGGAAGAGAAGGTGATTTATTTCTAAAACAACTATCAGAAAAACCAGTTGATATTATGGTTAATGAATTATCGATTTCTGGATTTAATGGCATCTATATTGATACGTATGGATATTCTGATGGTGCGAAGGAACTCACAGAGCAATTAACCAAAGTACTTAATATAAAACCTTTAATAAGTTCTGATGAGAGATTACTTTTCTATGACCTACAGAAGTATAAAGAAAATTTGAAAAGTAACTATTCAGATAAAGGATGGGAAGAAAAAAAGTTAGAGACACTTTACCCTGTGCTCATTCGATGGTCTCGTGGAGTTTATGATCTTGAGGGTGATGATAACCATAATTGGAGATGGGCATCAAAAGAGGGGGAATTAACCCTATATAACTTATCGAATAAAGACAGAACGGTAACATTAAACATGCAATTGTCAACCAATTACCCTGAGCTGTCTAATATCACATTTGAAAGTAATGAATTTTCAGAAGAGATGCAAATTAATAATGAACCTAAGTCTTATACAATAAATATCACTATTCCAAAGGGAAGTTATAATATCAGATTTAAAAATGATGTTCAAAAAGTTTATGCAACAGATGATAGTAGAGATCTTTATTATAGAATTGAAAATTTTTCTTGTAGTTACGAATAAAGCGATTGATCGTAAAGACAAGTTATTCAGGGGTGCTTAGTTCACTTTGTTAAGTAAAAAACATAATACCATAATAATATTTATAATACTTGCCTTGCTGTTAAATGCTATCATATTATCACCAATGATTTTCAGTGGATACTATAGTGATGATTCAATTAATTCTTATGCCTATGGAATAGCTCATGAGCGAGGGATGTCAGTTTTTGAGTTTTATGCTTCAATTAATCAATCATGGATGAGTGAGGGACGCTTTTTCCCCTTAGCTTTCTATATGTATTTTCTGTTTTATATTATAAAAAGTGTAATAGTATATAAAATTTCGATTCTATTAATGGTTCTACTAAATATTACTTTATTTAGTTTTTTTATTAAAACAATAACGAGATCAACATTTCTTGGTTTAACTGCAATGTATTTGCCAGCCTGCTTTTTTCAATTTAGAATTCCACATGATCCAATTTTAGGGTTTCACTGGCTTCTAGAATTGGTATTTTCTCTAACTCTTTTATCATTAATTTCTTTGCTATTTTATTTGAGATCTACTAAGAATAATAAAATATATTATTACTCTATGAGTGTTGCGTTTTATTTAATAAGTACTCTTATATATGAAATAACATATTTATTTATTATTCTACATTTGCTTATTATTTTTTTATATTCGAAAGAAAATCTCCAAAAGAAAATAAAATTATTACTTCCATATGTTGTAGTTGTGCTTGTGATGGGGATAACATCCTTGGTATTAAGAATAAATGCCGGGATCGGAGGGTTAAATGAATTAAATGAGGGTGCCTATAATCCAAGTTTCGTGGTTAAAGATTATATAGTTCTCTTCTTCAAACAAATTATTGCTGCATTTCCATTGAGTTATATATCATTTAATCCATCAAGCTTAGTTTATATTCAAAGCATCCATTCAACTAAATTCATAATTTCAGGCTTGCTAATTATATTACTGAATTTGTTGTTTAATAAATTTGTTATGACTGTGAAGTCAGAACAAGTAAGTAGAGAAGTTAATAAAGTATTAATAGTATTTGGCAGTGCTTTTCTTATTCTACCTAACTTGCTAGTTTCTTTTTCACCAAAATATCAAACTGAAGTTAATTGGGGAAATGGTTATCTCCCGGTTTACATTTCATATTTTGGACTGATTATGTTGTGCTTACCCTTGATACTTAGAATGTTTAACTCTTTCAATGGAAAGTTAAATAGAGGTGTTTCAATTATTTTTTTTCTCATGTGTTCAACTTTAGGAAGCATAAATTATTTAAATAATAGTGTTGTAGTAGATGAGTTAAATCGAACATACTTATATCCAAGGGAGTTAGTCTTAGACGCTGTAAAAAATGGATTGTTTAGTGAGATTAATAGTAGTTCAAAGTTAATAGTTGGGAAGGCAAACCTTTGGGATACTACTGCCTTTTATAATTTGTATTCGCCTAACAAGATAATGTCTGTAACTAGTATGGATTCATATACTAATCAAGCTCTACCAGATCAATATTTCTTAAATTACGGGTATTACGAGAATGGTTTAAGTTATGCAATGATTAGTAGCCTGGATTATATATCCACAATTGACAACAAAATTCATGGTATGTCTGGTAGTGGCTTTCAAATATATATCCCGAAGGAAGAACAGGCTAAAGGTATTGTTATTGATGGCTATTGGGCTGATCCAACGATACCTGGAAGTTTAGAACCTTTTAGATTGACCTTTGATGATTTACAACCACATTTAGTAAATGGGTTAGCAACATCATTATATTCATATACCAACAATAAGAAAGAAATTGATATTAAATCTGTCAGTGTAAATGGGTCAGGGAGTTTTGGGATATCTACGTTTATTAATGAGAAGGATCGGCAGGATTTAGTGTTAATAAGTTCTAAACTAGATATTCTACATAAAGGTTTTGAAACCAGTTCATATGGAACTGGTATTGCCTTAGATAGCGTAAGTCTATTGTCAAAATTCAGCATTGAATTATTGGTGGAGCCCTTTGAGGAGCAGATTCCTTATGCACATATTTTTGGCAATCACCCTGGATATAATCAATCTGAAGGTTTTGTATTACAACAAAAGAAGGATGAGAAGAATACCTTTACCTTTAGTTATGGAAATGGAGAAAAATTTATAGATTTAGTTGATTTGGATTTGTTACCCAATGAGATAAACTATATAGTAATCTCATTTGATGTTGACAAGGTAACGATTTATTTAAATGGTTCATTGATGAATAATATTGTACTTAAGGATCATTACAAGAACAGTAGTATGCCATTTTATATAGGAAATTGGATACAAGGAGATCGCCCTTTTAACGGTGTAGTAAATGAGTTGTTGATTACTAATCGAAATATTGCAAATGAAGAGGTATTGTTAAATTGGAAAAATGTTAGTCAAAATAAATAAGGGGGGGTAAATATTCAGAAGTTAAAAAAAACACTTAAATCAACACAAAGACAATCTATAAGATTTATTGCAGTTGGTGTTTTAAATACGATAGTAGGATTCTTAGCCTTTGCAGGCTTCATTCATTTTTTATACGATAACTATTTAATTGCATTAATTTTTTCGCATATTATAGGTGTAGCACATAGTTATCTATGGAATAATAAGTGGACTTTTGAACAAAAGAAATATAGTGCGAAAAGTGCTATGAAATTTATGTCTGTTTATGTCGTAACTTTTCTAGTCAATCTATTACTTTTATTTTTATTAATTGATACAATAGCATTGAATAAAATAATTGCACAGGCAATCGCGCTGTTTTTAACTACTTTGGTAAGTTTTTTTGGACATAAATACTGGAGCTTTAATGATGTGGAAAGCCCAAAAGGAGTGCAATAATGATCGAATCTGGGAGTATCGTTTACATTAAGAACACAAAGAGTTATGCGTTAGTAAGTAGTACTGATCACGATATATTATCGGGGTATGCCTTGTCAAAAGCAAAGCCTGAAACTCTATCGGATAAGTTCCATATGGGAATTAATATTAATAATAGTGAAGGCCCTTCTTTTTTTGTAGATGTTCGAAATCAAATAAATATTGATTCGAGTGGAGCTGAATTCCATTCAGAGATAAAAAAAGAGGAATTTGAAAAGATAAAAAGACTCGATATTCTATTGAAGGTTGAAGAATATTATCAATTATTTCACTCTGACCGCAATAGTAATTTCATTCCTGGAGATTCATCAGTAGTTTATGGTGGACGTGTTTACGATGAGAAAGAAATGAGAAGCTTAGTAGATTCATCCTTAGACTTTTGGTTAACTGCGGGAAGATATAATAAGCAATTTGAGAAGGAATTTGCCGAGTATCTCGGTGTAAGATATGCTCTTCTAACTAACTCAGGATCATCTGCAAATCTCTTAGCCTTCTCTGCTTTAACATCTCCTAAATTGAAAGAAAAACGGATTAAGCCAGGTGATGAAGTAATCACAGTTGCAGCAGGTTTTCCGACAACCGTTGCTCCTATTATTCAAAATGGAGCTGTTCCTGTGTTTATTGACGTTGAGTTGGGGACTTATAACATCCTGGCTGATCAAATTGAAGGTGCGATTACTTCTAAGACTAAAGCAATTATGGTTGCTCATACAATGGGAAATCCATTCGAATTGGATAAGGTTATGGAGATAGCAAATAAGTATGACCTTTGGGTAATTGAAGATAACTGTGATGCTCTTGGTTCAACATTTAGAGGGAAGCTCACGGGAACTCATGGCCATATTGGAACTTCGAGTTTCTATCCTCCTCACCATATGACGATGGGTGAAGGTGGAGCAGTCTATACAAATAACGCTCTATTAAAAACCATTATTGAATCCTTCCGTGATTGGGGAAGAGATTGCTGGTGTCCATCTGGTTGTGACAATACATGCAATAAACGCTTCGGCTGGGAACTTGGTTCGCTACCATATGGATATGATCATAAATATACCTATTCTCATATTGGATATAATCTGAGAGTTACTGAAATGCAGGCTGCTATCGGGGTGGAGCAATTAAAGAAGGTTCCTGCCTTTGTAGATGCTAGAAAAACCAATTTCAAAAAGTTGCATGATGGACTTAAAGAACTAGAACGGTTTTTTATTTTACCAAGAGCTACCGAGAATTCTGACCCGAGCTGGTTTGGTTTTATTCTAACTGTTCGTGATGGAGCTCACTTTACTAAAAATGAGATTGTCAACTATTTAGAGTCTCAAAAAATTCAAACAAGAATGTTATTTGCGGGTAATTTAACAAGACAGCCAGCTTTTCGTGGTGCGAATTATCGAATTCATGGGGAGTTAACTAATACCGATAAAATATTAGATGATACTTTCTTAATAGGTGTTTATCCTGGATTAACTGAAACGATGATTGATTATGTGATTGAGAAAATCAAGCAATTTGTTCTTTTAAAATAATTGATGGGGGACAATGAAATGAAGGTTGTTATACTAGCAGGCGGATATGGAACTAGAATCAGTGAAGAGTCGCATCTTAGACCGAAACCAATGATCGAAATCGGACAGAAGCCTATTCTGTGGCATATTATGAAGCTTTATTCTCAACACGGATTTAATGACTTTATTATTTGTTTGGGCTATAAAGGATTTTATATTAAAGAATACTTTGCGCATTATTTTTTGCATGAATCAGATGTAACCTTTGATTTTCAAAATGGTAACCAATTGATTACTCACCAGCATACGGCTGAACCTTGGAAAGTCACCCTGGTAAATACTGGGGTTGATACTATGACTGGTGGCAGGGTCAAAAGGGTTCAGGAATACATAGGAAGCGAGCCGTTTATGTTGACTTACGGGGATGGAGTCTCGGATGTAAATATTACGGAGCTTGTTCAATACCATAAATTACATGGTAGACTTGCCACAGTGACAACAGTTCAGCCTAGCGGAAGGTTTGGTGCGTTAGAAATAAATCCAAATAATGAAGTGAAAGGATTTCAAGAAAAGCCTAAAGGTGATGGCGCTTGGATTAATGCTGGCTTCTTTGTGCTAGAGCCGGAAGTACTTAATTATATAAGCTCAGATGAAACAGTGTTTGAAAAAGAACCGCTAGAAGGCCTAGCGAAAAATGATGAACTGATGGGGTTTAAGCATGAGGGATTCTGGCAACCTATGGATACCCTTCGCGATAAAAATTATCTTGAGGAGCTTTGGAAATCAGGAAAGGCTCCTTGGAAAACTTGGGGTAAAGAGCTGGTGAATATATAATGATAGATTCTGCTTTTTGGAAAGACAAGAAAGTATTCCTTACAGGGCATACTGGCTTTAAGGGATCATGGCTTAGTATATGGTTATCTTCTATGGGTGCTCAGGTAACAGGGTATTCATTAGAACCGAATACTCAACCCAATTTATATGAACTACTTAATGTCGAAGAGCTAATTACTAAAAGCGTTATCGCTGATGTCAGAGACAGAGAGTCTCTTCAATTTGCAATGCAGGAAGCCAAGCCGGATATAGTGATTCATATGGCGGCGCAGCCTTTAGTTCGTGAATCTTATAAGAGTCCTGCAGAAACGTATGCAACTAATGTGATGGGAACAGTAAATCTGTTTGAGTCAGTTAGAATTTGTGAGAGTGTTTCGGTGGTTGTGAATGTAACGACTGATAAATGTTATGATAATAAAGAATGGGTTTGGGGATATAGAGAGGATGAGCCACTAGGAGGCTATGATCCTTATTCAAGCAGTAAAGCTTGTTCTGAGCTGGTAACCAGCGCCTACCGTAATTCATTTTTTAGTAATAAAGAGGATGGGCGATATGTGGCTGTAGCTTCTGCTAGAGCAGGTAATGTAATTGGCGGTGGTGACTGGGCTGGCGATCGATTGGTACCGGATTGCATACGCTCTATTTCATCAAATGAACCAATTATTATTAGAAATCCTAATTCCATTAGACCGTGGCAACATGTGCTTGAGCCCCTAAGTGGTTATTTGCTTTTAGCTCAAGGTCTATTTGAAAGGGGATCGGAATTTTCAAGTGCTTGGAATTTTGGGCCACGTGATGAGGATGCTAAGCCAGTCGAATGGATTGTTAAAAGATTATGTGAAAAGTGGGGGACAGAGACGTCTGTTTTCATTGACACAAATCCACAACCACATGAGGCTCATTTTCTGAAGCTTGATTGTTCTAAAGCGATTACTTATTTAAATTGGCGTCCAAGATGGAATTTAGACTATGTTATCGATAAAATCGTGGAGTTTAATATAGCATTTTCGAGGGATAAATCAAGCTTAAGAGAAGTTTGCCTCAATCAGATTAATGAATATGTAAATTCATAGAAAGGGGATCTTCTTAAATGAAGCTTTCAGACTATGTAGTAGATTTTATACACAAAGAAGGCGTTTCTCATGTATTTGAGTTTATTGGCGGTGCAATTGTACACCTGCTTGATTCAATATACATTAGAACAGATATTGAATGTGTGTCTGTAAGACATGAACAAGCAGGAGCATTTGCTGCAGAAGCCTATGCCAGAATGAATGGACGATTAGGTGTCGCAATGGCCACAAGTGGGCCGGGGGCACTAAACCTATTAACGGGTATAGGAAGTTGTTATTTTGATTCGGTTCCGTGCCTATTCATTACTGGGCAGGTTAACACTTACGAGTATAAATTTGATAGACCAATCAGACAAATCGGTTTTCAAGAAACGGACATAGTAAGTGTTGCTCAATCTTTAACCAAATATGCTGAACTAATAACAGATCCTACTAAGATTAGATATCATTTAGAAAAGGCTACCTTTTTAGCGAAGAACGGTCGACCCGGCCCTGTGCTTTTAGACATTCCCATGGATATTCAAAGGGCTCAAATAGAGCCAAATGAATTAGAAAGCTTTTATGATAGTCAAGAATATCGTGATTTAATAAGTACTAACACCAATGTTATCAACAATGGAACAATTGAGAATGTTGTTACTTTACTTAAAGAGTCAAAAAGACCTCTTGTTCTAGTCGGCGGTGGAGTTCGTCTAAGTAATGCTGTTGAAGAATTAGAAGAGTTTCTGGAGAAAACAGGTATCCCTGTTGTAAGCTCTTTAATGGGACTTGATGTTATTTCTCATTATAATTCGCAATATGTTGGCTTAATTGGATCTTATGGAAATAGGTATAGCAATCTGACTTTAGCAAATTGTGACTTATTAGTTATTTTAGGCTCTAGATTAGATAGTAGGCAAACTGGAACTAGACCTGATACATTTGCTAGAGCTGCAAAAAAGGTGCATGTTGATATTGATCCATTGGAGTTAAATAGTAAAGTAAAAGTGGATGTAACTATCCGAGCTAACATTAAGGATTTTCTTAGTAGTGTAAATCAATCAATTGATAATTCACTTAATACGGATATTAATGAATGGAAAGCTAAAATAGAATCATTAAAGGATAAATATCCGACATATTCATTTAAACCAACAGAGAATGAAATTGAACCAAATAGATTTATGGAAGTTCTCTCCATGAAGAGTGGGGAATTTGGCTCAATTTGTTTAGATGTTGGGCAGCATCAGATGTGGGCTTCGCAGTCTTTTAAATTATCAAAATCTCAAAGGCTATTGAATTCCGGTGGCATGGGGGCAATGGGGTTTGCTTTACCTGCTGCAATCGGTGCTTCTTTGGCTACAAAGAAAGAAACTTTGGTTATTGCCGGAGATGGCGGTATCCAACTAAATATTCAAGAACTAGATACAATTTCACGACTACAGCTACATATAAAAATTGTAGTTATTAATAACAATTCATTAGGAATGGTCAGACAATTTCAAGATTTATATATGGATGGGAGACAACAATCGACGGTTAATAAAAATCCTTCTTTTAAGGAGATTTTTAAAGCATACAATATACCGGTTATCCAATTAAGATCGTTGAACGACTTGGAGTTTATAGATGATTTTCTCTCCGTTAAGGGACCAGCTCTTTTAGAAGTTATATTAGAACGTAATACTGAAGTACACCCAAAATTAGTTGTTAATCGACCTGTTGAAGATATGTTTCCTTATCTAGATCGACAAGAACTTAAGGACATAATGTTAATTGATTTAGTAGAAGAAATGGAAATTCCTAAGTAAAGGGAGTTTAGCCACAATGATCAATAATTCCTTGAAGAAAGTGGCGATATTGGGGGCAACTGGACATATCGGTAAAAATGTAACCAAAGCCTTTTGCAAAAATGGAATGTATCATCTGTCCCTATTTGTTAGATCGCGTGAAAAATTAGTGAGTTTCTTACAAGAGAATAACATGGAGTATGCTAATGATATTTCTATAATGGATTTCTCTAATTTTACCTCGGAATATTATGATGTTGTTATAAATTGCACCGGGATTGGAAATCCGGGAGCTCTTGCAAATGATCCTTTTCTAGTTTTTAAAGTCACCGAGGAAATTGACAATTTAGTTCTTAACTATATTTATAAGAATCCGGAAACGCTGTATATTAATTTTAGTAGTGGGGCAATCTACGGTACTGATTATGAAGAGCCAGCCTCGGAGTCCAAGAAATTGATAATTGACGTCAATCATTTATCAAATAAAGATTACTATGGTATTTCTAAATTAAATATGGAAGCAAAGCATCGTAGTCTTGTTCAAAATCATATAGTTGATTTGAGAATATTTGGTTTTTTTAGTGCTTATATAGATACACAATCAAGGTTTTTCTTAACGGATATCCTTAATTCTTTGAATAACAATCATGTTTTGAATACATCTTCTGAAGATATGATTAGAGACTATGTACACCCGTCAGATTTAATAGCGATTTTAGATCTCTGTATGAATAAGCATAAAGTAAATGATAGTTTTGATGCTTATTCACTAAAACCTGTTACCAAATTTGAACTATTAGACTATTTTGTAAGTAATCACAATTTACAAGTTAATTATATTAATGATCTTAATGGTCAGTCTAGGTCGATCACAGGGAATAAAAATAACTACTATTCCATGAACCGTAATGCTGAAAAAATTGGATACAATCCTAAGTTCAACTCATTACAGAGTGTTTCTGAAACTATTAATTTATTGAAATTGGGGAAAAATAAATGCATAAAATAAGTATTGTAACTCCTTGCTATAACGAGGAAGAAAACGTTGAGGAGTTATATAAACAAGTAAAAGAGGTTTTTGAAAGAATAAATGATTGTGTTTATGAACATATTTTTATTGACAATGCCTCCAAAGATAATACAGTTTCAATTCTTAAAAGACTAGCGGCAACAGATAGAAATGTAAAAGTCATAGTCAATGCGCGAAATTTTGGACATATCCGCTCTCCTTATCATGCATTATTGCAGGCTGAGGGGGATGCGGTTATTTTACTTGTTGCAGATTTGCAGGACCCTCCATCAATGATTAAAGATTTTATCGATAAGTGGCAAGAAGGATACAAGATTGTTCTAGGTGTTAAAACTCAGAGTAAAGAAAGTCCTGCTATGTTTGCAATTAGAAAAATGTACTATAATTTCATCAACAGAGTTTCAGAAATTGAATTAACGAAAAATAACACCGGTTTTGGTCTGTATGATAAAAAAATAATTGAAATACTTAGACAAATTGATGATCCATATCCTTATTTTAGAGGGCTTATTTCAGATATAGGCTTTGAAAGTTATAAAATTGAGTATGAACAACCAGTAAGGAAAAGAGGAATTACAAAAAATAACTTTTATACTTTATACGATATGGCGATGTTAGGTATTACAAATCATTCTAAGATCCCCTTGAGATTAGCAGCTATGATTGGCTTTTTAATGTCAGCTTTAAGTTTACTGGTTGCATTGGGATATTTTATTGCTAAGCTATTGTTCTGGAACTCTTTTACTATGGGGACGGCTCCATTAATAATTGGCTTATTTTTATTTTCGTCGGTACAGCTTTTCTTTATAGGAATTATTGGAGAATACATCGGATCAATACACACTCAGGTTTTAAAAAGACCCCTTGTAGTTGAAAAGGAAAGGATTAATTTTACAAATTCCGATTAGAGGAGTCGTTATGAAAGCCATTATTCTCTCAGGTGGGACAGGCTCCCGCCTTTACCCTTTAACAAAAGTCACCAACAAACATCTTCTTCCTGTTGGAAAATATCCTATGATCTTTCATCCCGTCTATAAATTAAAGCAGGCGGGGTTAACTGATATACTCATTATCACTGGTAAGGAGCATATGGGTGACGTAGTAAGTTTGCTTGGCAGCGGTATTGATTTAGGTGTTTCTTTCACATATAAAGTCCAAGATGAAGCTGGTGGAATTGCGCAAGCACTGGGTTTAGCCGAACAATTTGTAGGCCAAGATCAAATGGTCGTAATTCTTGGTGATAACGTCTTTGCTGATGATATTTCGCCGTATGTTTCTAATTTCTGTGATCAGCAGAAGGGTGCGAAGATATTAATTCAGCATGTTGCGGACCCTAGGCGTTTTGGTGTACCAGAGCTCCAAGGAGATAGAATTATATCCATTGAAGAGAAGCCGCAGCAGCCGAAATCAAATTATGCGGTAACCGGAATATATATGTTTGATCATACCGTTTTTGAAATTATTAAAACATTAAAGCCATCCGCCCGGGGTGAATTGGAAATCACCGATGTTAATAATGCATATATTAAACGAGGGGAGCTTACGTACGACGTCTTGCAAGGTTGGTGGACTGATGCTGGGACGCATGCTTCCTTGGCCAAAGCTAATGAGTTAGCACGCGATATTACATTTGGTGAAGAATTCGGTAAGCTCAAACATTAAATCGAGGATTATAAGTTTGATTAACAGTTAAATAGGGAGGATGTATAGATATGAAGTTATCACCATTGAAACTGGATGGTGCTGCTATTCTCGAACCGGTGGTACATGGCGATCACCGGGGTTTTTTTATAGAGAGTTATAATGAGCAGGTTATGAAACAGTTAGGTGTGAGCTATGATTTTATTCAGGATAATCAATCGTTGTCCGCTGATCCTGGAGTCCTGAGAGGACTTCATTATCAATTGAATCCGAAGGCACAGACAAAGTTAATTCGTGTGTTAACCGGAGCGATATACGATGTGATTCTGGATATCAGGAAGAGTTCACCAACTTTCGGACAGTGGATCGGAGTGATTCTTAGCGAATACAACAAAAGACAACTTCTGGTTCCCAAAGGATTTGCCCACGGCTTCTGTACCTTGACTCCGAACACCCAAGTTTTATATAAAGTGGATGAATACTATTCGCCAGAAAATGATCGTGGCATATTATGGAATGATCCGGCACTTGACATAGATTGGCCTATAAGTGAGCCATTACTCTCGGACAAGGATCGGAAGCACCCCGTTTTGGCGGATGCAGAATTGAACTTTTGATTAGGAGGTTGCACCCATGAAACTGCTCGTGACCGGCGGGGCCGGATTTATCGGCAGCAACTTTGTTTTATATATGCTGAAGAAGTATCCGGATTATCAAATTGTGAATGTGGATACGCTGACTTATGCAGGTAATCTAGAGAATCTAAAGTCGATAGAGAACGATCCCAACCATGTATTTGTAAAAGCAGATATTCGTGATGCAGCAAAAATGGATGAATTGATTGGTCAAGGCATTGATGTTGTTGTCAATTTTGCAGCAGAGTCTCATGTTGACCGCAGTATAATGGAGCCGGATATATTCGTAAAGACGAATGTTCTAGGTACTCAGGTATTGCTGGATGCAGCAAAAAAACATGGTATTAGCAAGTTCGTACAGGTCTCAACAGATGAAGTTTACGGTACTTTGGGAGAGACTGGATTATTTAGCGAGGCAACGCCGCTTGCACCTAATAGCCCTTATTCTGCCAGCAAAGCAGGTGGAGATTTGCTAGTTCGTGCTTATCACGAGACATTTGGTTTGCCTGTAAACATTACTCGCTGCTCCAATAATTACGGACCCTACCAATTCCCGGAGAAGTTGATTCCTCTGATCATCTCTAAGGCTTCGGAGGATGAGCCGCTTCCGATTTATGGGGACGGAATGAATATTCGCGATTGGCTGTATGTTGAGGATCACTGTAGCGCGATTGACCTTGTTATTCATAAGGGACGAAATGGTGAAGTTTACAATATTGGCGGCAATAATGAACGAACGAACGTGCATATTATTAAAACGATTTTGAAGCAGCTGGGTAAATCTGAATCGCTGATGACTTATGTGAAGGATCGCCCTGGTCATGACCGCCGTTATGGCATTGATCCGACCAAGACGATGACGGAGCTTGGCTGGAAGCCGAGGCATTCCTTTGAGACTGGTATTCGTGAAACCATTAAATGGTATCTGGACAATAAGGAATGGTGGACGCGCATTCAATCCGGAGAATATCAGGAATATTATTCCAGACAGTACGGGGCAAGGCTAGGGGATCAGGCATGAAGATTCTTGTCACTGGAGCAGCAGGACAGTTAGGACGGGATGTAGTCGCGCTGTTTGAGCAACAATCTTTTGCAGTGTTGCCTTGCGATCGTAAATCTTTGGATATTACAGATTCTGATGCCTGTTTGAAACGAGTTGAGGAGTTTAGACCCGATGTAATTATTCATTGTGCAGCTTACACGGCTGTAGATCAGGCGGAAACGGATATTAATCTGGCTTATGAAGTGAATGCTGTAGGGACAAGAAATCTGGTCGTTGCTGCTGAGGAAGTCGGCGCAAAATTTGGTTACATTAGTACGGATTATGTTTTTGATGGACAGTCTACCAAAGGCTATCATGAATATGACAACACAAACCCTCAAAGTATTTATGGAAAATCTAAACGTGCTGGAGAGGTGCTTGTCCAGAGTTTGTCTTCAGCCTACTTTATTGTAAGGACCTCATGGGTTTACGGACTTCATGGCAATAATTTCGTGAAAACAATGCTGCGGTTAGGACAGGATAAACAGATACTTAATGTGGTAGATGATCAGAAGGGCTCACCAACCTATACGGTGGATTTGGCCAAATTTCTTCTTGAACTTGTGCAAACAGAAAAGTACGGGATTTATCATGCATCTAACTCTGGAGAATGTACATGGTATGAATTTGCGAAAGCGATTTTTGCAGAAGCAGGTTCCATCTCAAATAAAGAGTATAATGTTCAGGTCATTCCCTGTACATCGGAGGAGTTCCCGCGTCCTGCGCCTCGCCCTGCTAATTCAGTGATGGAGCATCTTAGTATACGTACTAATGGATTACAGGATATGAGGCATTGGCGAGAAGGACTTAAGGCGTTTTTACAGGAATACCTCGTTAATGGTTCAGATTGATATGTCTCATCTTTGCATAGTATGAATATATAGGCTTTGTTATAATGTAACTAGTCGATTAAGAGCACTATTGTTAAAATGGTGTTCTTTTATTTTGGAATACTATCAGAAAGGGATTTTCCCAATGCCAACTGTAAGTGTACAGATCGTTACATATAATAGCTCTGCTGATATAGTAGATTGTTTGAGTGCAGTTTTGGCACAAACTCATAAACTTGAACAAATTATTGTCATTGATAATGCTTCTGCTGATGATACAGTGGAGCAAGTAAGGTCCATGATTATGAAGGAACAGGTGTCAATTAAGTTAGTTGAAAACACTGTGAATACGGGCTTTGCACCTGCACATAATCAAGCACTCTCTTTATCTAGTAGCGATTATGCCCTAGTATTGAATCCGGATGTCCGGCTCCAGCCCGACTATATCGAACAGATTATCTCCTATATGGAGGAGGAACCTCAAATGGGGGGCGCTACGGGACTTCTACTACGTCAGCCCGCAACTGACACAGTGGATAGTACAGGTTTAGTATTGAATAGCATCTGGCGCGCTTTTGATCGTGGAGCAGGGGATCAGGCGGAGAAATGGAAGCAGTCAGGTTCAGTATTTGGCCCTTCAGGAGCTGCTGCGATTTATAGGCGCACGATGATTGAGGATATATCAGTTCAAGGCCAGTTTTTTGATGAGGATTTCTTTGCTTATAAAGAAGATGTAGATGTTGCCTGGAGAGCTCAATTATTAGGGTGGAAATCCTATTATTGTGCGGGGGCCGTAGGCTATCATAAACGCGGCTGGAAAAAGGGTGGTAGAAGCTCACAGCCACTATTTATTCGCAGAAAATCTTATATCAATCGATATAAAATGATCTACAAAAATCTCTCCGGGTTATCATGGCTAAAAAGCCTTCCTAAATTTCTGGTTTATGAAATAGCTGCTAATGGGTATTTCTTGTTGCGCGAGCCTAAAGTATTAGGGGCGTGGTGGGAATTGATTATAGAAATTCCGCGCTTAAAAGAGAAGAGAAATGAAGTTAAGGGGAAACAGAGAATTAAAAGAGAAACAATAGAGAAACAAAAGTAAACTTTCCCAAAGATCTTTCAAATACCTTAAGAATCCCCCCCTTTCAGGTTCTCTCCCCCACATTATGCTATAATGTTGACGAGTGTCGATAGATTACTATATTTGTCAGGGGCGCGTAGTACATGGATTTGAGTGTGTTGATCGTGAATTATAATACCTGCCGATTGACGTTGGATTGCCTACGGTCGGTGTATGATTCCGAGACGGGTTACTCGTATGAGGTGATTGTGGTAGATAATGCCTCGGTGGATGACTCAGTAGAGAAGATTAGGGAGCAATACCCGCAGGTGCGGATGATTGCGAATGAAGAGAATACAGGCTTTGCCAAGGCTAACAATCAAGCGATGGAAGCTGCGGTTGGCCGTTACATATTGCTGTTGAATTCAGATACCATTGTGCAGCCGAATACGTTACAGACGATGATAACCTTTATGGATGAAAATTCAAAGGTTGGGGCCTCGGGCTGCAAAGTGATCCTTCCGGACGGTTCTTTAGACAAGGCATGCCGACGGGGATTTCCGACGCCATCCGCTTCTTTTTACTATGCCTTTGGTTTCGCAAAGCTGTTCCCGGATCGACCGCGGTTTAATCAGTATCAACTCGGTTATCTCAATCCGAATGAGAGCTATGCCATCGATTGTCTGGTGGGAGCCTTTATGCTGGTACGGCGGGAGACGCTGCAGCAGGTGGGAGGTCTGGACGAGACATTTTTCATGTATGGAGAAGATGTGGACTGGTGCTACCGAATCAAGCAAGCAGGTTGGGACATTTGGTACCATCCAGTCACATACATTGTTCACTATAAGGGAGCGAGCAGCCGGCGCAAGCCGTTCAAGATTATATATGAATTCCACCATTCGATGTGGATCTTTCATCGCAAACATTATGTACAGCAATACTCCTGGCTTACAAACACGGCTGTCTTTTGCGGAATTGCTGTCAAATTCACGATATCATTAGCGAAAAATAAATTGATACCCCGCGGGCGGGGCAAGGATTCAAATCGGGGGATGGGAAGCCAGTCGTCCGCTAACGATCCCAAATTGGAGGTGAGGTCATGATCCGCAAGAACCAGCGCTTTTTAGCACAGCTATATAGCTTAGTCGATTTCTTATGCATCCAGGTATCCTTTTTACTTGCCTGGTGGCTGAAGTTTAAGAGCGGATGGATGGATTTTGAAGGAGCCCTTCCGGTTGAAATCTACGCCTTCTGGAGTCTCGTCTATGGTGCGATTGCGATCATGACTGGCGTTCTGGTCTCGCTCTATACCCCTAAACGTAAAAAGCGTTTCTCCGATGAAGTTCTTAAGCTGATTCAGGTCCATATGACAAGCCTGTTCGTCCTGCTCAGTATTATGTTCTTTGTGAAGCAGGTCGATATCTCGCGGGATTACCTGGCCCTCTATATAAGCTTTAACTTGCTGCTAATTATGCTTTACCGCTATTTCCTCAAGCAATCCCTTAAGCATTTTCGCAAAAAGGGTTTCAATAAGCAGTTCGTACTCATTATCGGAGCAGGCTCGCTGGGCTGTAAATTTTACGAGAATCTAAGGCAGTATCCGGAGCTAGGGTATGAAGTGATCGGATTTCTGGATGACCATCGTACCTTTACACCGGAGGAGCTTAAACGTTACAAACCAGTCCTGGGTGCGGTGGACGAACTGGAGAAAATCCTGCGGAAGAAATTAATAGATGAAGTTGTCCTGGCCTTACCGCTATATGCGCATCCCAAATATGCCAAGATTATATCCATTTGTGAAAAAGCCGGAGTCAGAACATTGATCATTCCTGACTACTTTGACTTCTTGCCAGCACGGCCATACTTCGATAACTTTGCCGGCATGCCGATGATTAACGTGCGCGATATTCCGCTTGATCTGACCGGAAATCGTCTAGTGAAGCGGATGTTCGATATCGTATTTTCCTTATTCGCTATCATCATTACATCGCCTATCATGCTGCTGGTTGCCATAGGTATCAAATTAACCTCCAAGGGACCGATTATTTTCAAGCAGGAGCGAGTGGGGCTGAACCGTCGTAAGTTCTCTATGTACAAATTCCGTTCCATGCGGGTTTTGCCGGAGGGGATGACAGATACGGGCTGGACGACGGAAAATGACCCTAGACGAACGAAGTTCGGAGCCTTACTGCGTAAGACGAGTCTGGATGAGCTCCCACAGTTTTTTAATGTGCTAGCTGGCCAAATGAGTGTCGTTGGACCAAGGCCGGAGCGGCCTTACTATGTGGAGCAGTTCCGTGAAGAGATCCCGAAATACATGGTGAAGCACCATGTTCGTCCCGGCATTACCGGGTATGCTCAAGCTAACGGTCTGCGAGGCGATACGTCGATCGAGGATCGGATTGAGCATGATATTTTCTATATAGAAAACTGGTCGATCTTGCTGGATATAAAAATTATATTTAAGACCGTTCTACAAGGATTTGTAAACAAAAACGCTTATTAAATGGATGAAATTGTATTTTTACCCTGATTAAGTTAAAATAGAGAAATAAACCCAAACAGAAATGCAGAACAAGATTAGGATGGAAAATATTAATGAAAAGAAAATGGCTATATTTCATATTATTAATTGTTATACTTCTCGCAATATTTCTGGGCTTAGTCTTCTTCTTTAACAAGTCCAACGACTCATCGCAGTACAATGATGGTTTCAGAGCTCACCGTATGATTGCTCATGCCATGGGCGGGATCAGCGGAAAGGCATATACGAACAGCTATGAATCTTTTATCGCCAATTACGAGAAAGGGCTGCGCGTATTTGAGGCCGATTTCCTGCTTAGCGCAGATAATGATCTGATCGCCCGTCATGAATGGGGAGAGAGCTTCACCAAATTGATGGGGCAAGAAGATGGGCTAAAGCCGGAGCGTTACGGGGCCATATTTACCACGAAGGAGTTTAAGGACGCGAAGATCATGGGCCGATATGAGCCGCTGACTTGGGACGATGTCCTCGATCTGATGGTTGACTATCCCGATATGTACCTGGTAACGGATACGAAGCAAATTAAGCCGGAAGAGATCGAGCAAATTTTCTCCAAAATCGTAGATGGCGCCAAGCAGCGCGACCCGGAGATTCTAGCAAGAATTGTACCGCAGATCTATAATCATCCCATGTGGGATCAGATCGAAGCGATTTATCCGTTTGAATCCGTCATTTTTACCTTGTATCAGACCCATGAGTCCGATGATGAAGTACTGCAGTTTGCCCGAGAAAAGGGACTGGCAGCAATTACGATGTCGGAGGCTCGGGCAAACAAGAGCCTGGTCTCGGAGTTGAACAAGCTCGGAATACCTTCTTACGTCCATACTATTAATGATGTGGAGAAAATGCAGAAATTTAGGAATATGGGTGTGTATGGCTTCTACACGGATTCTTTGACTGAGGAAGATGGCAATCGTTCATGGTGGCGTAATTACTTAGGATTATAAGACAAGATGCCTTTCCAGATAGGAGGAAGGGCATCTTTTTGTGTTCGCCTTTTATGCGAACGTTGACAGCATTTCTATGGTAAACTAGACTAAGAAGTGCGAGAGGAACGGGGTACATTGCACCCGCATTCTTCCAAGGAAAAGACCGGGTTTCAACCCTGAATTTTAGACTGGGTTCATTAGCAGGAAGACGGTAAGAGGTTGAGCACACACTATACGACAGGCGGGGCGAAGGCAGGCCCTTTTTTTCATGGAATGAGGACCTGCTAGTGGGAGTTGAAAGCCTTGTTTTCGGCTTCAAAGCTTATACTTCCAATTCGTGTTTCTTTGAAACGCTTCAGTTGGATGAAGCTAGGGTCTGAGGAGCGAAGCTACACCTTTTTTGAGAAAACGGGCTTGGGAACATATACTTGCAGTTGGTACGTGATCACCCGAAATGTTTCCGCAGGAAACTGGACTTCCTCAATCATTCGCTTAGGCCGGGTGAATTAAGATTCGCTGCCGAATGGTTTCATTAATATATCCTGGTATCAGATATAGAACTTATAAGTTATCAGTGCCTGTTGATGAACATTCTATATCGCAAGAAAACTATATTTAAACGGCGGTTGCTCATCCTTGCAGTGGCTCCGATCAGGTTGTCTTATCAAAAGAGTACTCTTGGAATGACCTCTATTAGTCAAATAAGTAAAACTGGAGGAATCGGTGTTGAAGCAAATCGTACAAGCATGGCGACATGTGTTCAAATTGGACCCGGATCGACCTATTGATGATCAGACGCTGGAAGCGGTTTGCAGTTCCGGGACGGATGCTATCATGGTGGGTGGCTCCAGTGGTGTGACTTATGATAATACCGACTGTTTGCTGACCCGGATCCGCAAATTCCAAATTCCATGTGTGCTTGAGGTATCTTCGCTGGAGGCGATTGTGCCGGGCTTCGATCTTTTCCTGATTCCGATGGTGCTTAATAGCTGTGATCCGCAGTGGCTGATCGGCAACCAGGCGAAAGCCGCGGAGATGTATGGCGAAATGATCCCCTGGAACCTGCTTGTTCCGGAAGGATATATCGTTCTGAATCCCGATTCGACGGTAGCCAAGCGTACAGAAGCCAACACCTTGCTGACCGAATCTGAATCGGCGGCATATGCACAAATTGCCGATAGGATGCTGCAGCTTCCGATTGTTTATGTGGAGTACAGTGGAACCTTTGGTAATATGGAGCTGGTCTCAGCAGTGGGGCGCAGGCTGGAGCATGCCCGTCTTTTCTATGGCGGCGGAATTGTGGATGGAGAGACAGCTCGTCTGGCTGCGTCCGCCTGTGACACAGTTGTAGTGGGTAACATTGTCTACAGCGATTTGGATAAGGCATTGAAGACCGTGGACGCCATTAAGAATAGAGGTATCTGACTGTGCAGCCTAATTGTAAAAAGTACAACTAAAGTTGCTCGGAGTGGCTCGGGTTTCTTTTTAATTGCAAATTATACATTTAAAACCCTGTTTTTCACAGCTTCCAGGGCAGCGAAGAGCTTTAATTGTACAAAATACACTTGCAAGAGGGGCATTCGCTAACCTCCACAGAATAAGTGTATGATTTACACCTATATGATCGTTAGCCTCCAACGAACCCGCTGCCTTCATCCGTACATCATGAGTTCAACGAGATTGAGCTTAAATTTAGGTTAAAGCTATTAGAAAGGAGCATGATTGATCTATGCAACCTGTTAATATACAAGAGGCGGTAGCCCGCCTGAACCCCGAGCAGCGCAGAGCTGTGGAGACGACGGAGGGGCCGCTGCTCATTATGGCTGGTGCCGGTAGTGGTAAGACGCGTGTACTGACGCACCGTATCGCTTATTTGATAGCAACCCGCAAGGCTGCACCTTGGTCCATTCTGGCGATTACATTTACGAACAAGGCGGCCCGCGAAATGCAGGAGCGCGTCTCCCGGCTAGTGGGAGGAACGGATGGACGCGATATCTGGGTCTCGACCTTCCACTCCATGTGCGTGCGTATTTTGCGGCGGGACATTGAACGGATTGGCTTTACTTCGAATTTTTCGATCCTGGATTCGACCGATCAGCTCTCAGTTATTCGCAACTGCATGAAGGAGCAAAATCTCGATACGAAGAAGTTCGAGCCAAAGGCCGTTTTGTCCATGATCAGCGCGGCCAAAAATGAACTGGTTACACCGCAGCAGTATGAACAGAAGGTCGGCGATTATTTTGAAGGGATTGTGGCCAAGGTCTATACGATGTATCAAAAAAGATTGCGCAGCAACAATTCGCTGGATTTCGACGATCTGATTATGAAGACGATTCAACTGTTCAAGGAAGCGCCTGAGGTACTGGATTTCTATCAGAACAAGTTCAAATATATCCATGTCGATGAGTATCAGGATACGAACCGGGCGCAGTACATGCTGTGTCGGATGCTGGCGGACAATCACCACCGCATTTGCGTCGTCGGCGATAGCGATCAGTCGATTTACCGCTGGCGCGGGGCTGACATCAGCAACATTCTCAACTTCGAACAGGATTATCCGGAGGCGAAGACGATTCTGCTGGAGCAGAATTATCGCTCGACTTCAAATATCCTGAACGCAGCCAACGGCGTTATTGCCAACAATGCGGGCCGCAAGCCGAAGAAGCTGTGGACGGATAAAGGTGAAGGCGACAAGATCAAGGTGTATCGCGCCGATTCCGAGCATGATGAAGGTTATTTTGTCACCTCGGAAATCCAGAAAAATATTAAAGCAGGCAAATCGTATCGCGATCATGCCATTTTATACCGAACGAACGCTCAGTCCCGGGTTATAGAGGAAGTGCTGATCAAGTCGGACATCCCGTACCAAATCGTGGGCGGCATCAAGTTCTATGATCGTAAAGAGATCAAAGATATCCTCGCTTACCTGCGTCTTTTGTCCAATCCGGACGATGATATCAGCCTGATTCGGGTGATCAATGTACCGAAGCGTGGCATCGGCGATACGACAGTCGCCAAGCTGGCAGCCGCTGCCGCTGAACGGGGCACATCGATCTACCGGGTGCTTGAGACCGTGGATGATCTGGGTTTTGCCGGACGGACACGAAATGCACTGGTTGAGTTTTTTGATATGATTGAGAACCTGCATCGGATGCTGGAATATCTGTCTGTTATGGAATTGACGGAGAAGATGCTTGAGCTTACCGAATACCGCATGGAGCTGCAGACGGAGAATACGATCGAATCGCGTTCACGTTTGGAAAATATCGATGAATTCCTGTCCGTCACGATGGAATTTGAGAAGAACAGCGAGGATAAGACGCTGGTGGCGTTCTTGACGGATCTGGCGCTGATTGCCGATATCGATTCGATGAATGATAACGATGATGAGCGTCCTTTGGACGACGCAGTCGTGCTGATGACAATGCACAGTGCCAAGGGCCTGGAGTTCCCGGTTGTATTTATTATCGGGATGGAGGAAGGGGTGTTCCCGCATAGCCGAGCATTCCAGGATGATATGGAGCTGGAGGAGGAGCGCCGCCTTGCCTATGTAGGCATTACGCGGGCCGAACAGAAGCTGTTCCTCTCCTGCGCGCAGATGCGTACTCTGTACGGGCGGACAACGTCAAATCCGCCGTCACGCTTCCTCGACGAGATTCCGGAGGAACTGAAGGAAGACACCGTCGTCGCACGCGACCGATACCGCCGCGGGGCAGGTATCGGGGGCGCCTACAGCGGCCGCGGCTCTAGCGGCAGCGGCGGCAGCAACTTCGGCCACCGTGGGGNGCGCCTGGCGGCCGAAGCGGAGTGACCGTCAGCGTGCCAGGGGCCGCTGGCGGAATGCGCCCTGCACCGGGTGCAGCCCCCGGCGGCTACAGTGCCGGCGACAAGGTGTCGCACGGCAAATGGGGCATCGGCACCGTCGTGTCGATCAAGGGCTCCGGTAATGACACGGAGCTGCAGATCGCCTTTCCGGCGCCGGTCGGCGTGAAGCGCCTGCTCGCCAGCTTCGCTCCAATCACCAAGGTGATTGAGTAATCGGGCTCGCCAGGCGCCACGCGAGAGCCGCTGGCCTCAATCCCGGCCAGCGCCCAGCCTTTACAGTGCAGTGTCCCACTGCACAGCACATACATCCGCACAAGCATCTATTCATGTGAATATTAGTAATAGAATCAGATATTCCCTTTTAATCGAGATCATGAACCCGGGTGGCGAATGGTCTCGATTGATCTAGTATGGAGAAAAGCGGTTTTGTGTAGAATGTTATATAAGAGATTGATTTCCAATGTATGTGATAATCAATGCGAATTGATATATAAGTGCTGTATAACTTTACATATACTTTCTATACATATTGTGACAATCAATTAGAATACTTACTTTTTTTGTATGCTGCCGGATCGTGGAATAGGGTATGGGAAACGGAGTACAAATAGAGCATAAATAAAGCGTCAATAGAGCACTATTGAAGACAATCGAAGGCTCTTGAAGCACCAAAGAAGCACCAACGAACTCTTTTGTCCCTGTACTGCACACAAATGCGTAAAATGTCCGCCTAAAAGTGGACACAAGGGATATATTGATGAAGCAAAATATCAATCAATATATAGACGAAAGATAGATAATAAACACTATATATATTGTCTGTGTGCTGTGAACGAACGTATTTCTTCTCAAAAGTAGTGTCCGCATTCTAAAAGACATTTTGCGTAAATGTCCCTGTGAAGAGGACAATGTTTGCTTGATGCTTGCGGGTATCAGATATATGGGGTGTCTATCACCCACTCGAGAACTATTCATAAATCGGCGTAAAGCCGATAGAATGAAGCATGATCACCATCTTCCTGAGATAAGGTAATCTCAACTTTTTTTATAATAAGGAGGGTTGTCCCTGCATGGACGCTAGGCAAAGAATGGAACAGCTCGTGGAGCAATTGAATCACTATAGTTATCAATATTATACGTTGGATGAACCGTTGATCAGTGACAAGGAGTACGATGTACTCTACGACGAGTTGACTGCTCTTGAAGCAGAGACGGGGGTAACCTTGCCGGATTCCCCGACGATCCGCGTTGGTGGAGAATTGCTCGAGGGGTTCAAGCCGCATCGTCATTTGGCCGCGCTGTGGAGTTTGGATAAGGCGCAGAATGAAGAACAGCTTCTGAACTGGAATGCTCGGGCGCTACGGTTAATCGCTGACTACAACACGAAAAATCCCGAAAATCCGCTCCCTGACCCAACTTATGTCGTTGAGCTGAAATTTGATGGACTGACCCTTAATCTGACCTATAGTGACGGCAAGCTGGTACAGGCATCCACGCGGGGCAATGGCGTCGTCGGTGAAGGCATCCTGGCGCAGGTGAAGACAATCAAGTCGGTGCCGTTGACGATTCCGTATCGTGAAGGGACGATCGAAGTGCAAGGCGAAGGGATTATGAACCTGTCTGTACTGAACAAATACAATGAGACAGCAGCTGATCCGCTGAAAAATGCTCGTAATGCAGCAGCAGGCGCTTTGCGTAACCTGAATCCGAAGACGACTGCCGAACGCAAATTAAGTGCGTTTTTCTATAATGTCGGTTATTCGGACAATATTCAATTTGCAGATCATCGTGAAATGATGGCATTCCTCAAGGATAATCGCTTTAAGGTGAATCCTTACGTCACTTACCATACGAATTTTGCTCAGGTAATGGAGGAGTTGCATCATATCGTAGAGCAGCGGTCAACGCTGGATTATCTGATCGACGGAGCGGTCATCAAGATCACTGATATGCGTACACGGGAAGTGCTTGGATATACAGATAAATTTCCGCGCTGGGCCGTGGCCTTTAAATTTGAGGCGGAAGAGACAACCACGATTCTTGAATCGGTCAGCTGGAATGTCGGCCGAACCGGTAAAGTGACTCCTATTGCCAAGGTGGAGCCAGTGGAGTTAGCCGGGGTTACCGTGCAGAATTGTACCTTAAACAATGTTGGCGATATCGAGCGTAAGAACTTGAAATTCGCTTTGGGTACCCGGGTTTTTATCCGCCGTTCCAATGACGTGATTCCGGAAATCCTTGGGAAAGTAACGGATGAACAGGATGGCGGGGAGATTTTATTCCCGACTGAGTGTCCGGCCTGCGGTTCCATCTTGGAGCAGCGCGGCGCCCATCTGTTCTGTAACAATCGGCTGAATTGCAAGCCGCAAATTGTAAGCCGGATTACGCATTTTGCCTCGCGTGATGCGATGGACATCGAGACCTTTAGCGAGAAGACAGCAGAGCAGTTATATGAAGAAGTCCATATTCATGGGCCTGCTGATCTTTATACACTATCCTTTGAGGATTTGATCAAGCTGGAGCGGTTTGGCGAGAAGAAAGCGAACAACCTGCTGGAGGCTATTGAGCAGAGTAAAGGCCGCGACCTGTCTGCCTTCTTGTTTGCGCTTGGGATTCCGAATACCGGAAAATCGACCACCAAGGTGCTGGCTGATCATTTCCGCAGCTTAGAAGCAGTGATGAGTGCCACGGTTGAGGAGCTGACGGCTCTGCCGGATATCGGCGGCATTGTAGCTGAGAGCATCGTTTCCTACTTTGCCGATCCGCTCAACCGGGCTAGTATTGATAAAATGCTGGCACTAGGTGTAAAAGCGATACCTCCTGAAGAGCAGGCGGCCCCGCCGGTGGATTCTTTCTTTAATGGCAAGACTATTGTTCTTACAGGTACGTTGCATAAACTGACCCGGGATGAAGCGGGTGAGCGTCTGGAGGCGCTCGGCGCAAAAGTAACCGGCAGCGTATCGAAGAAGACCGATATAGTCGTAGCTGGCGAGAAGGCTGGCAGCAAGTTGGCCAAAGCCCAGGCACTTGGAATTATGGTGATCGAGGATGAAGATGAATTCATCCGTCTATTAGAAGGCGGATCTGGTTCTTAATTCACCAACTTCCTAACGGCATAACTGCTATGCATCAACTTCAGATATGAGATTTAATATAATCACATAAAATGGACCGATCCCCAAGCAGTCACCTCTTCAATTTGAAGTGCTGCCTGGGGATTTTCTAGTTTAGTCCGATTTACCGCTTCACGGACAATCGACAGCATGATTCGCCATGCAATTACAATATTAAACCCCTTGATTCCCTGATTATGGTAGATTAATTAGGTATCCTATGTAATAATATTTGGGAACACAGACACCCAATATCTAACTATTTTGGGATCTGCGTTGCTGCTATCGGTTCATAGGATTTATATCACTGGGAGGTTATGATGAGAAACAAATGGATTCAAAAGCTTGTAATTTTGGTAATGGTAGGAGTGTTATTGGCAGGTTGTAGTAGCGGTTCAGGGAAGAATGAGGCGAAAACACCAACCACGGTAAAAGTCATGTATTACAACGAGGACTCTTTCAATCAGACTTATGGTGATTTATTTTCCATACAAAACGAGAACATCGAGGTTGAACTGGTAAATACTCAGAAAATGTACAACGATGGTCCGATCGAGGATTATGAGAAAGCGCTGCAGGATTTTATTGATCAGGAGCAACCGGATGTCTTGATGCTGGATATGAATACATACAGCAAGATGGCTTCAGAAGGCAAGTTGACGGAGCTGGACTCGCTTATTGAGCGCGATAAATATAATATCGATACGATATATCCTGCATTAATTGATATTTTAAAGGATAAAGGCGGAGGGAAGCTGCATGGTTTAGTCCCTACCTTCTATAGGAATGTGATTTTTTATAATGCAGATCTTTTTGCACAGTATGGAATTGAACCACCGCATGACGGCATGACTTGGCAGGATATTATTGATACGGCAAGGCGGTTTCCAACCGACGGGGATGAAGATACCCGGGTTTATGGATATGGCAGAGACGGTTACGGCAGTATGACTCTGGAAAACATGGCATCAAGCATTGCATCTCCGTTAGGTTTGAAAGTAGTCAATCCGGAAACCATGAAGGTTACTGTCAATACGGATGCCTGGAAGCAGTCATTTAAGCTCGCCCAGGATGCGCTGGCTTCGGATGCTATCTATAATCCCAAGGAGGACTCCTTCGGAGGAGGGACTATGGAGGATTATTATAAGAGTCAATTATTCCTGACGGGACGTATGGCCATGACCATCAATAGCGCCTATTATTTGCGTGAGCTGAAGGAGATTAAGAATAGATTGCCAGACTACAAGCCGTTCCAGGTAGGAATCGTTGCGGGTCCGGTGGATCCTGCCAATCCGGAGATTTCCCGCGATGTGTATCTGAGCAATATATTCGCTATTCGGGCCAATTCCCCGAATGCTGACGCGGCCTGGGAGCTGATCAAATTCATTAATGGCGAGCAGTATGCCAAGATCAAATCCAGGTCGATGAATGATGGATTGCTGTCGCGTATGGGAATGATGAAAGAATACGGCGGCATGAATCTGGAGGCTTTTTATAAGCTGAAGCCTTTGATCGATGATAGTTCCATTTCTGTGGAAAGCAAGATTCCAGACGAGTTCTATAATCATTATTATTCCGTTTATTCTCGTGAAATTGGATTAGTAGAGAGCAAAGAGAAATCGATTGATGAGGCGCTTAAGACGATTGAAGAAGAATCGCAGGCAGCACTTGATCAAGCACTCAAAGACCAAGCAGCTAAGGGTGCATCGAAGGACGGGGCAGCATCATCGACGGATAGTAACGATAGTGCAGATGCGGCTATTTCCGTAGAATCTAGCGATAGCCATTAAGCCAGGCTTTTATAATATTATATTTGGAAGGTATAGGCCAATAGCGTAACTTTTTAACTGCCAAGTTCGTTAAGCCATTAAGTATGTTAAAAAAAGTTAATCTAGGAGGGTATCATGAGGGGGAAAATAGGGCATAAGATAGCTCTGCTTGCTATTAGCTGTATGCTTGTCGCAGGGTGCACCAGTGGGGCAGGCAAGAAAAAGGAACAGGAAAAGTCAACACTGAAAGTGATTTATTGGGAGGAGAGCTATTTCTATCAACAATACGGCGATTTGTTCACGATGAAGAATGGGGAGAACATAGAATTCGAGGTTGTTTCTACACAGGGCCTTTATAACAATCAGGAAGGCAAGTCCTATGAGGAGGCCTTTGATGAATTTATCGAAAAAGAAAAGCCAGATATTCTAATGCTCGATAACAGTAATTTAGAAAAGTATATTAGCGATGGTAAACTCGTAGAGCTGGATACATATATCGAGAAGGATAAATATAATCTTGAAGGTATTTATCCCGGTTTTATCGAGATGTTGAAGGAGATTGGCGGCAGTAAGTTATACGGTCTATCCCCGTCCTTTTATGGAACTGCCGTCTTCTATAATAAGGATCTATTCAATAAGTATGGAGTAGAACTACCGCATGACGGAATGTCCTGGCAGGATATTCTCGATTTGGCCCGCCGTTTCCCGACTGATGGCGATAAGAAGACTCGCGTGTACGGGTATGGCGATAATTATCCTGTTCAGTTGGAGACTCTAGTAAGTAATATTTCCAGCTCGGAAGGCCTGGTAGATGTCAATCCGGACACCATGAAAGTAACTTTAGACACAGATTCATGGAAGCGAGTGTACCAACTGGCCATCGATGCTGACAAATCCGGGGTTGTCTATAATCCGGAAGGGGATGATGGTTTCAGTGGCGGTTCGATGGAAGAGTACTATCAAAGCCAACCTTTCCTGATGGGGCGAGTTGCGCTGACTGTAGGTAATCCTTACATGATTCGCAATCTTAAGGAAGCGAAGGACATGATCAAGGACTATAAGCCGTTTGAATTGGGCATCGTCTCTGGTCCGGTTGATCCGGCAGATCCTACCTCGACTTATAATACGAGTATGGGTGAGATTTTTGCTATCAATGCGGCTTCACCTAATAAAGATGCGGCCTGGGAGTTCATTAAGTTCGTTAACGGTGAGGATTATGCCCGTGTTAAGTCCAGATCCGACAACAATATGATGTCCAGAATGGGCTTCAAGAAGGATTACGAAGGTCAAAGCCTGGATCCATTCTATGCGTTGAAACCGAAGATCAGCAAAAGCTATCTCAGTTGGAATAAGCTCCCGGATACCTTCTATGGTGAATACAATATGATAAAAACGAAAGAGATAGATTTGGTTAAAAACAATAAGAAGACTCTGGATGAAGCCCTGAAGACGATTCAAGCGGAAGCTCAGGCAGCGCTCGACAAAGGGCTGAAGGACAAGGAAGCTAATAAAACCGAAGGAGGTGCCAGTACCGACAACATGAGTAGTGACTCGGGTGCAACTACAGAAGAGAGCACTTCGGGTGAGTAGCAGAGGTAGCTAAACTTTAAAGACAAGATTAATTAAAAAGTAATTTTATAAAGGCATCTTTGCACTTCTAGCGTAGTGTGGCAAGTCGCCTATTACGCATAGAGGACGGGGATGTCTTTTCCTAATGTCTGGATTGCAGAAAATCTTTGTAATTGCAGTAAACGTGTAACCTTACATCCAATAAATACGTATTATCAATGTCCGGATTAAAAAAATTCATAAATCATAGGAGGAAAAAATGCGGGGGAAAATGTGGCAAAAGATAGCCCTATTCGCAGTAAGCTGTATGCTTGTAGCTGGCTGTACGAGCGGGGCAGGTAAGAAGACGGAAAGCGCGAAATCAACTTTGAAAGTTCTTTATAGTGATGAGAGCTGGTTCTATTCACAATATGGCGACCTGTTCACCATGAAGAATGGAGAGAATATTGAGTTTGAGGTCGTTTCTACACAAGGACTGTATAGCAATTCAGAAGGCAAGTCTTACGATGAGGCTTTTGATGAGCTGGTTGATAAGGAGAAGCCAGACCTGCTGCTGCTGGGCACCAGTAATTTTGAGAAGTATGTGGCCGATGGCAAACTTGTGGAGCTGGATCCGTACATCGATAAAGAAAAGTATAATCTTG
>NZ_LN831277.1:666157-739569 GCF_900069005.2 Paenibacillus sp. GM2
TTTTTTATCCCCAAGTGGATAACTAACGATGGAGATCAACGTTAATCTGGGGGTTATCCTCAAATTGTACACAGTTGTTCACATTTCCCTCTGTATTCAACAGCTATTTACCAACCCAACTGACAAATATATCAATTCAGCATGAACTATGCACAGTCTTATTCACATATTCAGTTGATATATCAATGATATATAATTCTATCCACATAAACAGGTCAATACAGACTTCACTTCAAATTTATTATCCACAGTAAAGTGTAGCGACTTTTTTGTTTTGGTGATTTCGCTAAATAGATATCCACAGGCCCCAGATTCTACATCTAATTCCTTTACAACTGTTACATAGCAATAGTGACTTTAACGCACAGCTATATATATTTTGGATAATGAATCGTCCATCAACAACAACTGCAGAAATGCAGTTTTTTTTATAGGGTTATGAACACATTTCAGCAGAAATTAATGCATTTTTGCAGTTATTTTATCTGCACTCTCTCAAACTTGTACGTGTTTCTTAGCCTATTTAACCACGGGATCTTACGTCCTGTTTATCCTGCTTTCCATTATCGACCGCCCCTATCCAGATCCCCCTTTACTTTGAATTTTTATAAAAACAAGTTGAATACGTCAAAAGACCTGCGCGGCAGCTTTCCTTAAGATAGAGATAGGAATACAAATAGCATGGAAAAGGGGCGTATCAATTGATGAGAAAGGGACTATCGTTGTTAGTTGTAACCGCTTTAATTATGGTTCTGGCAGCGTGCGGAAACAGCGGAGAGGGCAAGAACAGCAGTGGGGAGAACGGGACGATCGGGATTGCGATGCCGTCCAAGACATTGGAGCGCTGGGTCAGCGATGGCGCCAACATGAAGAAGGAATTCGAGAGTATCGGTTATGGGGTTGATTTGCAGTATGCGGAGGATGTTGTTGAGAATCAGGTCTCCCAAGTCGAGAACATGATTACCAAGGGGGTTAAGGTCATTGTTATTGCTCCGATCGATGGAGAATCATTGACCGATGTACTGGATAAAGCAGCTGAGGCAAATATCGATGTCATTGCTTATGACCGGCTGATCAAGAAAAGCAAGCATGTGAGCTTCTACGCTACATTCGACAATTTCAAGGTTGGCGAGCTGCAAGCGAACTATATGGTTGACAAACTGGGTCTTAAGGATGGCAAAGGTCTGTTCAATATCGAGTTGTTCGGGGGATCGCCGGATGATAACAATGCTTACTTCTTCTACGATGGAGCGATGTCTGTACTACAGCCTTATATCGATAGCGGCAAGCTTGTTGTTCGTAGCGGACAGACCACGATGGATAAAATTTCCACAATGCGCTGGGATGGTGCTACAGCGCAAGCGCGGATGGATAACCTGCTAAGCGCCAACTACGCGGATGCTACGGTAGACGCTGTTCTGGCACCAAATGACGCGATTAGCATTGGGGTAATCTCTTCTCTGAAGGGTGTGGGTTATGGTTCAGCAAATAAGCCAATGCCAATTCTGACGGGTCAAGACGCCGAGCTTGCTTCTGTAAAATCAATTATTGCTGGCGAGCAGACCTCAACTGTCTTTAAGGATACGCGCGCTTTAGCAAAGAAAGTCGTCACCATGGTGCAGAGCATCATGAAGGGAGAAGAGGCAGAGGTTAACGATACAACGACGTATGACAATGGCGAGAAGGTGGTTCCTTCCTATTTATTGGAGCCCGTTATTGTAGACAAAGACAACTATAAGACAATTTTGGTTGATTCGGGTTACTACACTGAAGATCAACTAAAGTAGCCAAGGCAACTCAATAAGGTTCACTTTTGATAAGAAGACCGGATAGAACCTATTCAAGAATGAGCGGCTGCGATGCAAAAGTAGGCTTTCTTACGATATAGAATTTCGCCAGCCTCAACGGATAACTTACAAGTTCTGTATCTGACATGAAGTAGAATCATCTCCGAATGATTTAGTGACGGCCTGCTTCATGGCTGTCGCTAAATCATTTATAACGATATTTCCGAAAGCGGGGTGCAGCACCATTGACGGCAGCAATTTTGGAAATGAGGAAGATTACCAAAACCTTCCCCGGTGTTAAGGCGCTCGGGAATGTAAACCTTCGTGTGCAGGAGGGTGAGATACACGCGCTGATCGGTGAGAATGGCGCCGGCAAGTCGACGCTGATGAAGGTACTAAGCGGTGTATATCCCCACGGTACTTATGAGGGTGACATCCTGTTCAAAGGCGAAGTGTGCGAATTTAAGGACATTAAGCAGAGTGAGAACAAAGGGATCGTCATTATCCATCAGGAGCTGGCGTTAGTTCCTCAATTAACGATTGCAGAAAATATATTTATCGGAAATGAGCAGACAAGAAGAGGGATGATCAATTGGAACGAGACGATCGTTCGAACGAGAGAGCTGCTGCAGCTGGTCGGTCTGAATGAATCGCCGAATACGCCAATCGCGGAGATTGGTGTCGGGAAGCAACAGCTGGTGGAGATCGCCAAGGCCATTTCCAAGCAGGTAAAGCTGCTTATCCTCGATGAGCCCACGGCAGCGCTGAATGAGGATGATAGCGAGAATCTGTTAAACCTGCTGCTGGAATTCAAGAAACAGGGGATCACCTCGGTACTGATTTCTCATAAGCTCAATGAAATTACTCAGGTCGCTGACTCGATCACGATTCTGCGTGACGGCAAATCGATAGAGACATTGGATATGAAAAAGGACAACGTGACAGAAGATAGGATTATCAAAGGCATGGTTGGACGCGAGCTGACGAACCGTTATCCGGAGCATACACCGAAGCTGGGCGACCTATTTTTCGAGGTGAAAAATTGGAACGTATACCATCCCGTGCTGGGCGATCGCAAAGTGATCGATAACTGCAGCTTTGAAGTGCGCCGCGGCGAGATCGTTGGTATTGCCGGGCTGATGGGCTCAGGGCGGACGGAACTGGCGATGAGCCTGTTCGGGCAATCGTATGGCCGGCGCATTAGCGGCGAGATCCGTAAAGACGGGAAGCAGCTTCATTTGAAGAGTATTACCCAAGCCATTAAGGAAGGTATTGCCTATGTGACCGAGGACCGCAAGGAGTATGGCCTGATTCTGAATGATGATATCAAGCGCAATACGACACTTGCGGCAATGAACAAGATCTCGAAAGGGTTTGTCATTAACGATAACCAGGAGATCATCGTGGCTGAGGATTTCCGCAAGAAACTGAACATTAAGGCCCCAAGCATTCTGCAGAAGACCGGCAATTTAAGCGGGGGCAATCAGCAGAAGGTAGTGCTTAGCAAATGGATCTTCTCAGGGCCAGACCTGCTGATCCTGGATGAGCCTACACGAGGGATTGATGTAGGCGCGAAATATGAGATTTATTCGATTATAGGCGAGCTTGCCGATTCCGGCAAAGGCATCCTGATGATATCCTCCGAATTGCCGGAGCTGCTTGGTATGTGTGACCGGATCTATGTGATGAGCGAAGGAAGATTTACCGGGGAGATCGGAAGAGAGGATGCGACGCAGGAAGCATTGATGAAATTGATGACCAAGAGTAGGGGGAAGATCCAAGATGAGCACCATAACTAAACTGCTGCGCAACAATGTACGACAATATGGAATGTTCTTGGTCCTTGTGCTAATTATGGGACTATTTCAAATTTTGTCGGACGGTACTTTGCTTAAGCCTCTGAATATTACGAATCTGGTATTGCAGAACAGCTACATTCTGATTCTAGTAATCGGCATGCTGCTGGTGATCATCACGGGACATATCGATCTGTCCGTTGGCTCGATCGCAGCGTTCATCGGGGCCATGGCGGCCGTCATGATGGTCAATTACCACATACCCCTTCCACTCGCCATGCTGTTATGTCTGCTGATGGGGGCGCTGATTGGCGCTTGGCAGGGCTTCTGGGTCGCTGCAGTCGGCATTCCGTCCTTTATCGTTACCCTGGCAGGGATGCTGTTGTTCCGCGGACTTACGATGCTGGTGCTGGGCGGTCAATCAATCGGCCCATTCCCCGGCGGATTCCGCAGCATTAGCTCGGGCTTCATTCCCGATTTTCCCGGCAGTTGGAATGTTCATATGCTGACTCTGCTGCTTGGCGCTGTGCTGTCTCTACTGTATCTCTTTATGGAATGGAGAGGTCGGATTACTCAGTCGCGCTATAAATTTGAAGTGCTGTCCCTGCCGTTATTTATCGCCAAAGTAGCTTTTATAGTTATCATTATTAATTTATTCACCTTTGTACTATCTGCTTATAACGGAATTCCGAATGTGCTTGTTATCCTGTTTGCCTTGGTTGCTTTATACACCTTCGTGATGCGTAAGACGGTTATGGGACGCCATATTTATGCCGTGGGCGGCAATGAGAAGGCGGCCCGACTGTCAGGCGTAAAGACGAAGAAGATGACCTTCTGGGTATTTGTAAATATGGGCGTTATGGCAGCTCTTGCCGGGCTGATCTTTACCGCGCGTTTGAACGCCGCTACTCCCAAGGCGGGCGTCAACTTCGAGCTTGATGCGATTGCGGCCTGCTTTATCGGCGGGGCTTCGGCGTCGGGGGGTGTCGGTACTGTGATCGGCGCGATGATCGGTGGCCTCGTTATGGGTGTGATGAACAACGGAATGTCGTTGATCGGACTGGGTATCGATTATCAACAAGGAATTAAGGGGCTTGTTCTGCTGCTGGCCGTCGCCTTCGATATTTACAATAAAAATAAAACAGCGGCATAACCGAAGCAAAATAGAGTTGTCACCGTACCGCGATCAATGATCTGATTGAGGGTGCGGTTTTTCTATCCCATACGAAGATAGCGCTTTATTTCTGGCCGAACGAAGTATAATTGAAAGGGGTCAAGCCAACAGGTAAACGGACTACCTTGATAAAGCCGGAGGGGGAAGCAGTGAAGAAACTAGTTATTTTATATATTGTTTTGATCAGTCTTTTCTTGATCTATTTGTACTCGGCTTATACCCGCGGGACATCTGATCCGATGGAAGTGGCCGTCGGACTTCGGGGAGAATCGGATGAGAAGTATGTAATGGTGAACTACCTCGCCGGCAATGAGTATTGGAAAAATACGCTGAAGGGCTTCGAGGATGCAGCGGAGGCGTTGGGAGTAACCGTGGAGTATCGGGGTGCTACTCAATATGACGAGCATGAGGAAGTCACCGTGCTTGAGCAGGTCATCGCCAAGAAGCCTGCGGGAATTGCCGTCTCGGCTATTAACTCGGAGGCGCTGATTAACGTTATCGATAAGGCAGTCTCTTCAGGTATACCGGTTGTGCTGTTCGATTCCAATGTCCCTAATAGCAAGGCCTACTCTTTCTTGAGTACGGATAACTATAATGCTGGAGTCGTAGCAGCCCATAAGATGGATGAACTGATTGGAGAGTCGGGAATTGTAGCTATTCTCACCCAACAGAATCAATTAAATCAACAACAGCGTGTTACTGGATTCACCGAGACGCTTAAGGAACAGCATCCCCATCTTAAAGTCGTAGAGATCGTTGAGGACAAGGGGGATCAGGTCGTCTCCGAGAACAGAACGGAGGAGCTGCTGCTAAGATATCCGGATCTGAAGGGAATTTTCGTCACGGAAGCCGTTGGGGGGATCGGCGTAGGCAATGCGCTAATGAATAACAACCGCAGCGACATTCAGGTTATCAGCTTTGACACCAATAAAGGAACGCTGGATTTGATCAAGCAGGGCGTTATATCCGCGACGATGGCTCAAGGCACCTGGAATATGGGTTACTGGGCACTGATGCAGCTGTTTCATTTGAACAATTCGCTGGTCGAGCCGGTTGCGGATTGGCAGCAGGCACAGGTCCCTCCACTTCCGACCTATGTGGATACCGGAATATCCGTTGTAACCAAATCCAATGTCGAACACTTCTATGCTAAATAACCACAACATCGTCGTTTGGGATTGGGAGGAGAACAAGCATGCGAACCAAATGGCTGCAATTTGATAACTGGTCGATTCGCGACAAGCTGATCCTGCATATTTTGCTAATTAGCATTTTTCCGGCGCTCTGCCTGGGGCTGTTAATTTCATGGGCTACCAGTTACACCATCGAAGAGCAGGTCAACGGGCAGACATCCCAGTTGATTGGCAATGTGAATAAATCACTCGATTATCACGCCAGCAATATGCAGAACGTATCGTATCTGATTTCCTTTAATCCGGAGATAGGAAGGTTCTTTGCGGAAGGCACCTTGGCCTTTCCCGGGGAACAGGAGCGCTACAACACGCTGAAATTCCTCCAGGGCTTTACGACACTTCACTCCGAGATCGCTGGGATTATGGTCGTTAACCATAAGGGAGAGTATTTAAGCAACGAGATGTATGCACGTACCAGCCGGAACTTGACGGAGGAGAACTGGTATCAGGATGCCGTAAAGGCGAAGGGAATCTTCAAGCTTGTTGGACATCCGGTCAAAAGAAATGTAACCAGTCATGCGAATTACAAGGATGAGGAGGTTGTCTCCTTCGTTCGCGCAGTGCTTGATCCGGAGACTCAGGCTGTGCAGGGTGTCGTGCTGATCGATTTCAAATCGCGGCTGATTGCCGAGGTGGTCCGTGATGTCAGACTCGGCAAGTCAGGGTATCTGATCGTGATGGATGACAAAGGAGACGCACTTTATGCTCCTAAAAACTCCATTGTTGACCAGCTTGAGCGGGAACGAATTTTAACGGACAATGCCGGGGATTTTGCAGAAAAAGTAGATGGCAAGCCGATACAGTATATTTATCAAAAATCATCCTTTACGGGCTGGACGACGGTTGGTGTCTTTCCGATGCAGGACAGGATCCAGGGGATCAATGAGATTAATCTGTATATCGTCTCTTTTGTATTTCTCGTCAGCTTGCTGGGAATCGCGGCTTCCTATTATTTGTCCTATTCGATCTCCCGTCCGATTATCCAGCTGTCGTCATTCATGCATAAAGTGGAGAATGGCAATATGAGCATTCGTTATAACGGCAAACGCCGTGATGAAATCGGCATGCTTGGCAATAGCTTCAACCAGATGCTTGCGCAGATCAAACGTCTGCTAAGGCAGGTCAATGAGGAGCAGCGTTTGAAGCGGGAAGCGGAGCTGCGCAGTTTGCAGGCTCACATTCAACCGCATTTTCTTTATAATACACTGGATACAATCCAGTGGCTGGCCAGAAAAGACGGAGCTTATGAGGCAACAGAAGTCGTTGAATCTTTATCTCGTCTGTTCAGGATCGGGCTAAGTCGGGGCAAAGAAATTATTCCGCTTGCTGATGAATTTGAACATATCCGCAGTTATCTGATGATTCAGAAGACTCGCTATAAAGACAAGCTGAACTATAGTATCGAAATTGAGCCGGAATTAATGAATTTGTTCGTCATTAAGTTAATCCTGCAGCCTGTTGTGGAGAATGCCATCTATCACGGCATTAAGGAGCGGCGCGGATCAGGTTTTATATCGATCCGGGCAACGGCTGAGGAAGGAATGGTTGTCATTCGGATTGAGGATGATGGCAACGGCATGACTGAGGGTAAGCTGGACCTGCTGCGCACACAGCTCGATCAGGTTGGCAAGACCGATTACATGCAGCCCACACCGCAAGAGAAAGGCGAGGAAGAGAGAGGGCCTCTTAAGAGCTATGGACTCAGGAATGTGCAGGAGCGGATCCGCCTCAGCTATGGAGAGCCTTATGGCATATCAATAGATAGTCAATGGAAAAGCGGGACGATCGTGACGATTCGTCATCCTATTATGCATCGGGAGGAGTAGAGGGATGAAGTGGAAGGTCATTATAGCTGATGATGAGTTTATTATCCGCGAGGGAATCAGGAGCTCGATAGATTGGGATAGATTGAATCTGCAGGTTGTCGGTGAGGCCGAGGATGGAGAAGAAGCGCTGGAACTAGCCCTGCGGGAGCAGGTGAATATTCTTATCGTTGACCTCAGTATGCCGATTATGGATGGCTTGACTTTGATCAGCAAGCTTCGTGATCAGCTTCCCGGGTGCAAAGTGATTATTATTACCGGACATGATGAATTTGACTACGCCAAAAGAGCGATCAAGCTCAGCGTTGACGACTATATTTTGAAGCCTGTTAATCCAGGACAATTAAGGGAAGTGCTGTCGGGCGTCTCCAGGAAGCTGGACGTGGAGTCCACCAATGAGAAAATACTCGATATGGCTTCAAAGCAGCTCGACAAGAATGTGTCGCTGCTGCGGGAACGCTTCTGCCTGGAATGGATCGAAGGCGATGTAAGCGAGGATGAAATTGCTGGGCAGCTAGCCTTCTTGCAAATGCCGGAGAGACTGCCCGATATGGTCGGGATCGTGCGCTGGCCGGAACAGTCCAAGGGGAAGGCATTCATGTCCGAGAAGGATCGGCAGCTTTTGCTGTTCGCGATCGAGAACGTGATCGACGAATTGATTGAGGAGACGAGCGATGCCGAGGATTATGTCCATTTCCGCGATCAGACCGGGATGATCGTCGTATTGGTCTGGGAAAGCGAGGACACCGCGATGGGCGCTCGAATTACTGAGGCCTGTGAGAAATATCTGGAACTGGCTGTGCTGGTCAGTTTTCAGCTGAACGAGGGGAATGCCAATTTACCGGAGCTATACACAGCAGCCAAAACGATGGTCAACCGGGAGGCGCGTATGTCTGATTTCGTCAGAAAAGCGCGGGAAATGATCGAGCAGCGGTATAGCGATCCCGAGCTGACTTTAGAGTACGTTGCAGATGAGCTTGGCGTATCATCCGTGTATTTGAGCCGCATTTTCAAACAGGAATCAGGCCAGTCCTTCATCGGCATGCTAACTCATGTACGAACGACGATGGCCATCCGCCTGCTGGTGGGGACGAAGCTGACGATGCATGAGATCGCCGAGAAGACAGGTTACGATTCACAGCATTATTTCAGCACCTCCTTCAAGAAGGTTGTCGGCATGCCGCCAAACCTTTATCGCAAAAGCTTCCTTGAGGGATAACAAACAGCGGTTATTAGTCCAAGAAAATGTTCAAGATACCTTTATTAAGGGCACTTCATGCCGGAGTGTCCTTTTTATTATGAGGATCGTCTGAACACCCCATTGGCAAATTCAAAAATTGTGCTATAATAAAATCAAAGTCAAAGAAAGTCAAAGTCAACATACGGCTAGTTATGATAAAGTGACTTTTTGAACTGCCTTTAAGGCCTGTGGTATTAAATTGGAAGCACCCTCTGATATTCAAACCGAACAGTACGGTTAATAATAGGTATATGGGTTATCCAATATTGGCTGTATGTTGGAGTAATGAGCAATGGAGGATGGGTGATGCGTAATATTTCCGATATTATCGAAAAGCACCTTAAGAGCATTTTGCAAGAGAGTCCGGAGGGCGCTGTAGAGATACAGCGTAATGATCTGGCAGACAGGTTCTCCTGTGTTCCATCCCAGATTAACTACGTCATCAGCACGCGCTTTACGCTGGAGAAGGGTTATCTGGTGGAGAGCAAGAGAGGCGGAGGAGGTTATATTCGTATCCGCCGCATCGAGCTCCCCGGTCCGGTTAGCTTGCATACTCATCTGCAGCATACGATCGGTGATGAAATGGGCCAGACGGCGGCAGAGGGACTGATCTATCAACTGGAGGAAGCAAGGTTCCTCACCCGAAGGGAAGCAGCACTAATGAAGGCGGCTATATCTCGGGAAGTGCTGATGGTGAAGCTGCCATACCGCGATCAGATCCGGGCGCAAATGATGAAGGCGATGTTGATTTCTTTGTTAGGTTAATGAGTCTATCCAGTTAAGGAGGGATTCCAATCATGCAATGCCAAGAATGCGGTAAACGTCCTGCTACGCTCCATTTTACGAAAATCGTGAATGGGGAAAAGACAGAATTTCATATTTGTGAAGCATGTGCCCGCGAGAAGGGAGAATTAATTCCTGGAACGGCGGGAGGCTTCTCGATTCATAATCTGTTATCCGGTCTGCTCGACTTCAGTCCTGCGACTTCCAGTCAGGCTTCGGGTGTAAAGCCGGCGGAGAACCTGCGCTGTGAGAAATGCGGGTTGACCTATTCTCAATTCAGCAAGCTGGGCCGGTTCGGGTGCAGCTCCTGCTATCAATATTTCAATGATCGTCTGGACCCTCTATTAAGAAAGGTTCATGGCAGTACGACACATGTCGGTAAGGTGCCAAGACGGGTTGGCGGGCATATCCATATGAAGCGTAAGCTGGATGATCTCCGCCGGGAACTGCAATACCGGGTTCTTCACGAACAGTTCGAAGAAGCAGCGGCACTGCGCGATCAGATCCGTGAACTTGAGAAGAACATTTCCGCAGAGTAAGGAGGAATTGCGATGGGAAATCTTCAATTTACAGAGCAGCCGCTTAGCGAGTGGATGAATCGTGATGGGAATGAATCGAATATCGTAATTAGCACCCGGGTGCGGATCGCCCGTAACCTGGTTGAATATCCCTTTCCTATATTGGCTACGAATCAGCAATCGGAGGAGGTGCTGAGCCAGTTCGAACAGGTGCTCAGCGATGAGCGGATGCAGCCGTTCGGGAAACTTCATCCCATCGAGCTGGATGACCTGGATGATCTGGATAAGCAGGTTTTGGTGGAGAAGCATCTGATCAGTCCGAGCCTGGTTACTGAATCCCGGAATGGCGCGGCGTTCATAAGCGATGATGAGAGCTTGAGCATCATGGTGAATGAAGAGGATCACTTGAGGATTCAATGCCTGTATCCGGGACTTCAGGTCAAAGAGGCCTGGGAGAAAGCGTCGGCGGTTGACGATATCTTCGAGGATCATGTCGATTATGCGTTTGATGACAAGCGCGGTTACTTGACCAGCTGTCCGACAAATGTCGGTACAGGGCTGAGGGCTTCCGTGATGATCCATCTTCCTGCGCTGGCTCTTACGAGTCAGATCGGGCGGATTCTGTCGGCTGTATCTCAGGTCGGCCTGGCTGTGCGCGGGATTTATGGCGAAGGTAGCGAGACCGTCGGCAACCTGTTCCAAATCTCCAATCAGATTACGCTGGGACAGAACGAATCCGAGATTATTGACAACCTGTATGGTGTCGTAGTACAAATTATTGAACATGAAAAAGTAGCCAGAGAAAAATTGCTTTCTGACTCGCGAATCCGTATTATGGATCGTATAATGCGTTCATATGGAATATTATCCTATTCCGAAATCATCGATTCGAAGGAGGCGGCGCAGCGTTTATCTGACGTTCGACTCGGTGTGGATCTTGGTTTCGTGAACGTGCCATTCCATGCTTTAAATGAATTGAACGTTATGACGCAGCCAGGCTTCTTGCAGAAGAGGCAGGGGGGAAATATGTCCCCAGGAGAGCGGGATATATACCGCGCCAAGGTGATACGCGAGCATTTGAAGGATAATTTGCAATAAAATAGGCGTTATTTTACGGGCAAAAAGCCGCTTTTCAGCACCGGAAAGGTTGGATGAAGCTAAGCTTAAGGAGTGGAGCGTACGCAGTTTGTACATGAGCACCGTGGGCCTGGCTGAATTCAAGATTCGATGTCGATTAAGCTCTCGGTGTTACATCATGATCATAAGCGGCAGAATAGATTTAATTTGGAGGTGTAATGGAATATGATGTTTGGTAGATTTACAGAACGCGCCCAGAAGGTACTGGCCTTGGCTCAGGATGAGGCGGTCAGACTCGGGCATAACAATATCGGTACGGAGCATATTCTACTGGGATTGATCCGTGAAGGCGAAGGCATTGCAGCTAAAGCTCTTATCGGCCTTGGCCTCGGTTTGGAGAAAATACAAGATGAAGTTGAAGCCTTGATTGGTCGCGGTCAGGAACAGCCGATTAATATTGCCTATACGCCGCGTGCCAAGAAAGTTATCGAACTGTCGATGGATGAGGCGCGCAAGTTGGGCCATACCTATGTGGGGACCGAGCATATCCTGCTGGGATTGATCCGTGAAGGCGAAGGCGTAGCTGCACGAGTACTTAACAATTTGGGCATCAGCTTGAATAAAGCACGTCAGCAAGTGTTGCAGCTGCTTGGCAGCAGCGAAGCTGTATCGAGCCATCATGGCGCACCTGTTAATGTGAACACGCCAACGTTGGATAGCCTTGCTCGCGACTTGACCGCTACCGCCAAAGAGGGAAACCTCGACCCGGTAATCGGACGCAGCAAAGAGATCGAACGCGTTATCCAGGTATTGAGCCGGCGGACGAAGAACAATCCGGTCCTCATCGGTGAACCTGGTGTTGGTAAGACCGCGGTTGCCGAAGGCTTGGCTCAAAAGATCGTAAATAACGAAATTCCTGAGACATTGCGCGATAAGCGCGTCATGACTCTTGATATGGGTTCTGTCGTAGCGGGTACGAAGTACCGCGGTGAATTCGAGGACCGTTTGAAGAAGATTATGGACGAGATTCGCCAAGCCGGTAATATCATCTTGTTTATAGACGAGTTGCATACGCTGATTGGTGCTGGTGGAGCCGAAGGCGCCATCGATGCTTCCAATATTCTGAAGCCGGCGCTGGCACGTGGTGAGCTGCAATGCATCGGGGCAACTACGCTGGATGAATACCGCAAGTATATTGAGAAGGATGCGGCTCTGGAACGCCGTTTCCAACCGATAACGGTCGATGAGCCTTCTGCGGAGGAGACAATTCAAATTTTGCACGGCCTTCGCGATCGCTATGAAGCGCATCACCGTGTAAAAATTACAGATGAAGCGATCGAGCAAGCCGTTAAATTGTCCGATCGTTACATTCAGGACCGCTTCTTGCCGGACAAAGCGATCGACTTGATCGATGAGGCGGGCTCCAAGGTGAGATTGAGCACATATACGGTACCGCCTAATTTGAAGCAGCTGGAGAGCCGTCTGGAGGATATCCGCAAGGAGAAGGACGCCGCTGTGCAAAGTCAGGAATTTGAAAAAGCGGCTGCCCTGCGTGATACCGAACAGAAGATTCGCGAAGAGCTGGATGTCACGAAGAACCAGTGGAAAGAAAAGCAAGGGCGCATGGATTCTGAGGTGACTCCGGAGGATATCGCCGAGGTGGTGGCCAGCTGGACAGGAATCCCGGTCAACAAGCTGAAAGAAGAAGAGACCGAGCGTCTCATGAATATGGAGTCGATCCTGCATGAGCGTGTTATCGGTCAGGATGAAGCCGTTAAGGCAGTCAGCCGGGCTATCCGCCGGGCGCGTGCCGGACTCAAGGATCCGAAGCGTCCTATGGGCTCCTTCATTTTCCTTGGACCAACAGGTGTAGGTAAGACCGAATTGGCCCGCGCTTTGGCTGAAGCGATGTTCGGCGATGAGAATGCGGTTATCCGTATCGATATGTCGGAGTATATGGAGAAGCATTCCACCGCTCGTCTGGTCGGCGCGCCTCCAGGGTACGTCGGTTATGAAGAAGGCGGTCAGCTGACCGAGAAAGTACGGCGCAAGCCCTATTCGGTAGTGCTGCTTGATGAGATCGAGAAGGCGCATCCGGAAGTATTCAATATCCTGCTGCAAGTGCTTGAGGATGGACGACTGACCGATTCCAAAGGCCGGGTTGTCGACTTCCGCAACACGCTGATCATTTTGACCTCCAATGTCGGAGCAGAAGCGATCCGCCGCAATACAAAAATGGGCTTCACTGCCGTAACCGACGCAGGTGCCGATTACGATAACATGAAGTCCAAGGTCATGGAAGAACTGAAGAAGGGCTTCCGTCCTGAGTTCCTGAACCGGATCGACGAGATCATCGTGTTCCATTCTCTCGAAGAGAAGCATATTGGAGAGATCGTAACGCTGATGTCCGAAGAATTGCGGAAACGGCTGAACGACTTCGATGTTGACTTCGTGCTGACAGACAAAGCGAAGGCGTTTCTGGCAAAAGAGGGCTATGATCCGACTTATGGTGCTCGTCCATTGCGCCGGGCGATTCAGAAGCATATCGAAGACCGGCTGTCTGAGGAATTGCTGACCGGTAAGGTGAAGAAGGGCGATTCGCTCACGATCGATGAAGAAAATGGCGAATTAAGCGTCAAGAAGACCGGAGATTTTGTAAAAATGGCATAAATTGTTGGGCTTTGTCTAATATTCCACCTGAATCTCTTCATTAGAGCGGCTAGATTGCCGATGAACATAATAAAAGCAGCTTCCAGAGCAGGTTTGCTTTGGAAGCTGCTTTTTTACACACAAAAAGTGATACATAATTTTCTTCATTTAATTTCTTTTCAAGAATACTTACATGTTTTTTCAGGAGTTAACGAAAATTGTTTGCACACAAAACTTTACGCCAAATCGATAACAATGATAAACTTTGATTATTAGCTTTGTGGTGCAACCTGCAAGGTTTGTTAAATATTGCGAAAGTAAGAAGGAGAGATTAATGGCAAAAGTAAAGACAAAGTTCTTCTGTACCGATTGCGGCTATGAATCACCGAAATGGTACGGAAAATGTCCTGGTTGTGGGGCATGGAACAGCATGGTGGAAGAAACGGAGAAAGTGGTCAAGACGCAGGGGATGTCCTCCGGCATATTTCATACGAAAGAAAAGCCACTTCCGATCATAAATATAGAGAGTGGCCGAGAGCCGCGAATCCTTACCGGGATTGGAGAGCTTAACCGAGTGCTGGGCGGAGGGATCGTCCCTGGTTCCCTGGTGCTGGTTGGCGGGGATCCTGGAATCGGCAAATCGACATTGCTACTGCAAACCTCGAACGAGATGGCTAACTCTGGCCGGAAAGTGCTCTATGTCTCCGGAGAAGAATCGGTTCGTCAGACGAAGCTGCGGGCAGAGAGGCTCGGCGCATTATCCCCGAATCTCTACGTTATGTGCGAGAGCAGTATTGATGGAATCGAGGAAGCGATCGATGAAGTTAAGCCGGATTTCCTCGTTATCGACTCCATTCAGACCGTATATATGCCGGAGGTCACCAGCGCGCCCGGAAGCGTCTCCCAAGTGCGGGAATGTACGGCCCGGTTCATGCGGGTTGCCAAAGGGCAGGGAATCGCTACGGTATTGGTCGGACATGTTACAAAGGAGGGGGCTATTGCCGGACCGCGCATGCTGGAACATATGGTCGATTGCGTGCTCTATTTTGAGGGCGAGCGTCATCATTCATACCGATTGCTTCGTGCGGTTAAGAATCGTTTTGGCTCCACCAATGAGATGGGTATCTTTGAAATGAATGAGGCTGGTTTAGAGGAAGTTCTCAACCCTTCGGAGCTGTTCCTCTCCGAACGCCCGCTTGGTGTTGCGGGTTCTACCGTCGTGGCCAGTATGGAAGGAACCAGACCGATGCTGGTTGAGCTTCAGGCTCTTGTTGCGTCAACTTTATTCCCTTCCCCGCGTAGAATGGCTACGGGTGTGGATCATAACCGGATGAATCTGATTATTGCCGTGCTGGAGAAGCGAATGGGCATGTTCCTGCAGAACCAGGACGCCTATGTAAATCTGGCCGGCGGAGTGAAGCTTGATGAGCCTGCCGTAGACCTGGCGATTGCCGTCAGTTTAGCCTCCAGCTTCCGCGATGTGCCTACGAAGCCCTATGATGTCGTCTTTGGGGAAGTCGGGCTTACAGGGGAAGTCAGAGCGGTCTCACGCGTCGAACAGAGAGTGAAGGAGGCGGCGAAGCTAGGCTTCAAACGGGTGATCTTGCCTGAGAAGAGCCTGAAGGGCTGGCAGGGACCCAAAGAGATCGAATTAATCGGTGTAAATACCGTTGCAGATGCGCTTGCTGTTGCATTAGATTAGGGGGCACAATAATGAAAGAAACAACTCAGGCAGAGAAAATGAATGATTTGCTGAAGCTCGTGGCTCCGGGCACTTCCTTTCGGGATGGGTTGGAAAATGTGCTGCGTGCGAAGACCGGCGGTTTAATCGTTGTCGGCTATAGCCCCGAAGTCATGGAGGTTGTAGAAGGCGGGTTTTCCATCAATTGCGATTTTTCTCCTAACTATCTGTACGAATTGGCCAAGATGGATGGAGCCATCATTCTTAGTGAGGATTTAAAACGAATATTATATGCAAATACACAGCTGATTCCTGATTCATCCATTGCCTCGTCGGAGACCGGGATACGCCACAGAACGGCGGAACGGGTTGCTAAACAGACGGGCAAGCTGGTCGTATCGATCTCACAGCGCCGCAATATCATTACTTTGTACCAGGGAGGACTGCGGTACGCGCTGAAGGAGAGCGGTGAAATTCTGACCAAGGCAAACCAGGCAATCCAGACGCTGGAGAAATACAGGGCGGTGCTCAATCAGGCTTTAACGAATCTGTCTGCATCAGAGTTCGAAGAACTAGTGACGATTCCCGAAGTGGTAAATGTGATGCAGCGTGTGGAGATGGTTATCCGCATTAAGCTGGAGATCAAGCGTTTTATTAATGAGCTGGGGATTGAAGGCCGACTGATTAGCATGCAAATGGAAGAGCTGGTCAGCAATATGGAGGAGGAAGCCTGGCTGCTCTATAAAGATTATGCCAAGGACGATAGCGACGATGCGATCCGTGAGATTATTCTGGGGCTGAAGCGATCGAGTGACGATGAGCTCTTGGACGATGTTCACATCACCCGTCTGCTCGGTTTTCCTTCCGCAGCGGCGACTTCGGAGGAGATTATATCGCCACGTGGTTATCGCGTATTGAACAAAATCCCTCGTCTGCCCAATGTCATCATTCATAATTTGGTTGAACGATTCCGCGAGCTGCCGGAAATACTAATGGCGTCCATTGAAGAGCTCGATGAGGTTGACGGTATTGGGGAAGCAAGGGCGCGTGCCATTAAAGAAGGATTGAAGCGAATACAGGAACAAGTGTTCATTGACAGGCAAATATAATTCCCCTATCATGAAGTGATGATTAAGGGGAATAAATATAAGAGGTGAAGAGATGGTTACAAAATCAATCCCAAACCTTTTTACGCTGAGCAACCTGTTCATGGGAATGATCGCTATTATGCTGGCGATGACCGGGAGATACAGCCTGGCTTCCATCATGATTATCGTGGCGATGTTGATGGACGGTTTGGATGGGCGTGTTGCCAGAGCTTTGAATGCCCAGAGCGATTTTGGCAAGGAACTCGACTCTTTATCCGATGTGATCTCATTTGGGGTAGCTCCCGCACTCATTATGTATATTATTTCTTTCCAGAATATCCAGCCTGGTCTGGCTTGGACGGTTACAGCTATATTTCCGATGTGCGGTGCGCTTAGACTTGCCCGCTTTAATGTTCAGTCCGGAATCCCGGGATATTTCATCGGATTGCCGATTCCAGCAGCAGGCGGAGTCGTCGCAACATTGGCTTTATTTCATAACAACATCAGAGCCCCATATTTTATTGTCACGATGCTTCTATTGTCGTATTTGATGGTCAGCTCGGTGAAGTATCCGAACTTCAAGAAAGTTGGTATACCTAAGAAAGCTATTGCCTATGCTCCCGTTGTCATTATTATTGCTATCATCGTTGCGGTTTTCTTCCCGGAGCAAATTTCCAAGCTGGTTTTTATTCCGTTGGTTCTTTATGCCGGGTACGGGCTTAAGCAGAATTTCGACAGATTGCTTCGTCGGAATAAACATCATGACGAGGATGCCGATAAGGTATTCCGGTCGAAATAGCGTATGTTATAAATATGTATAAATAAAAAGGCATTCATCTTGCCGCTTCGGCGGTAGATGATGCCTTTTTTTCGTGGCCCGCACCCCTGTGCTGTCAGCCAGCTCTTGAAATGACAATGGTTCAAGACATGTTGAACAATCCCAAAGTTGCGCATTTTTGCGATTCGCGTTCCAAAATTTCTTCCATATCGATGCCAAGCAAATTGCACAAAGCAGACATGTAGAACAGGCTTCTACCAAGCTCATTCGTAATCACATCCCGGCAATTCTCGCATAGCTCGCCCTGAACATGCTTGCTGATCGTCTCTTTGGCATCCTGCAAATTCATACCAGGCTCAAAATCCTGCTTGGTGGCATGCAGCTCGATGCAGCCGCATTCGGTAATCGCCTTGGTTACGGAACGGGTCGCTGCGGCATTAGTTTGTCCCATCTTGGACATAACGTCCAGCAAACTGCGGTGACGGAGCAACAGTTCAGAAACTTGATCTTGAAAAGAATGAAGGCTTGGTGCGCTCATTTTCCATCCACCTCAATATTATGAATTGAGTCCATTATATGCCACATTTTCCTCACTAATCAACCAGAAATCCCATAATAACGGGTTGGGGAGGCAAATTATATAATCCTCGCAAGCAGCAGGCAAACGGAAAAATGAGGAAAAAAAGTCTTTCTCTCTGGATTACACTGTGAAAAATTGGATCATACTGGATAAAGAGAGTATACAATTTTTGGAGGTGAAGAGAAGGACATGCTTAAGAAAAGTTTACTGATTCTGTCCGGTCTGGCTGGTGCCTGGTTCGGATATACCGCTACAGGACTCGCCGGAGTTTTCCCGGAACCGTTGCGTTCCTGGTTCGCTGACATGCCGATGGTTGCAGAACAGCTTATTTTGGCAGTGGCTGGCGCTTGTCTTTTTTTATTCATGTACTCGCTTGTTGCAGAGACGTTTGCTACACAAATTGGGCGTCTGATTACTTGGTTGACGGAAATTCCTATGAATAAGATGGCGGCTGGAACGCTCGGATTAACTGCAGGACTTCTTCTTTCATTACTGCTCTACCCGGTATTGTCCTGGTTGGGTTCGCTAGAGGTATTTGCTCAATTGGCGGCTTCGACCCTATTTGGCTACATAGGACTGTATGTTGCTCTGGAGAAGAAGGATGAACTGTCCGCTCTGTGGAAATCGGGGCAATGGGGAAGTGCTGTACAGGAAGAAGAAAAGCTGGAGCATCATAAAATATTGGATACCAGCGTCATTATCGATGGACGTATCGCGGATATTTGTAAGACGGGTTTTATTGAGGGAACGATTGTGATCCCGGGATTTGTACTTGAGGAGCTTCAGCATATCGCGGATTCTTCAGATCTGCTCAAGCGTAATCGCGGCCGCCGCGGTCTGGATATTTTGAATAAGATTCAGAAAGAGCTGGACGTGAAGGTTATGATCTATGAAGGGGATTTCGAAGAAATCTCCGAAGTGGACAGCAAGCTGGTCAAACTGGCTAAAGTGCTTCAGGGCAAAGTCGTTACTAATGATTTTAACTTAAATAAGGTATGCGAGCTTCAGGGGGTATCTGTGCTGAATATTAATGATCTGGCCAATGCGGTTAAGCCGGTTGTTCTACCAGGCGAAGAGATTATGGTACAGGTCATCAAGGATGGCAAGGAGCATGGACAAGGCGTGGCCTATCTGGATGATGGAACGATGATCGTCGTTGAAGGTGGGCGGGATTTTATCGGCAGCATCACGGAGGTGCTAGTTACCAGCGTATTGCAGACCTCTGCGGGACGAATGATCTTTGCCAAGCCGAAACTGTTGGAAAAAGCCCAGTAAATTCGGTATGATGAGAATAAATGTGAGGATGCCCCTGCAGCTTGGTTGGGGGCATCTATATATGTATGTTCAAAAAGGCGGGTTACTCCGTGATTGAGATAACCTATATTTGCATCGCGGTCGATCATCTTCGGTTGGTTTTCTTATTCTGAAGCAGACTTTTTGAACTACCTCTATTTGCATAATTCTGATCAGGGTGAGGCAAAAGCGCATGAATACTGGGACAAGCCCACAAGTGGGGGCTATCGTAGTGGCGGCCGGTCGGGGAGCTCGTATGGGGACGAAGGAGAGTAAGCAGTATTTATTACTGCAGAACAAACCGATCATCATTCATACCTTGGAAAGGTTTGACCGGCACCCTTCGATTCAAGAAATTGTACTTGTGACCGGTGAGCAGGATGTTGAACGCTGCAAAAGCTGGATCGATGAGTATGGAATCGCAACTCAAATAAAGGTTATTCCGGGCGGCGCGGAGCGTCAAGAGTCGGTATATTTGGGACTTCGGCAGATCGAAGGCCCTTATGTGCTGGTTCATGACGGCGTACGCCCTTTTGTGACGGAGGAGCAGATCACGGCCTGTATTAAAGCAGCCGTTGATTATGGTGCGTCCGTTCTTGCTGCGCCTGTAAAGGATACGATCAAGCAGGTCGATGAGCAGGGACAGGTGACCGCTACGCTTGAGCGCCGGAGCTTGTGGGCGATTCAGACCCCGCAAGCTTTTCGCTGTTCACAGCTGCTTGATGCTCATGAACAGGCCGAGCGGAATGGCTTCATCGGTACAGATGATGCGATGCTGCTGGAGCGTCTCGGCTTACCTGTTAAAGTGGTTGAAGGGGGATATCGGAACATCAAGATCACCACGCCGGAGGATTTGGATTACGCCGAATTTATATTGCAACATAACTAAAGCAAGAGTTCAAAAGGCCGCTTTTCAACACGATGGAGCTTACTTTTTTGTGTTCAAAAAGTATAGTTTCAGCACTAAGAAGCTTTTGGGTGAAGCTAGAGGCCGGGAAACGGAGTATATGCATTCTGTACATAAGCAGCCGAGATGTTATCTGCGGAACCTGACTTCGTAAGCATATGCTTAGGTCCGGCTGAATTCCAGATTCGCTGTCAAATAAGCTTTCAGTGTTGCTGTGTGATCCAAATCTAAAGCGAACGTTTTGAACAATTTGAATGGGGGAGAGAGCAAATATGATAGCTGTAGGACAAGGATTCGACGTGCATCAATTAGTGGAGGGTAGACCTTGCATTATCGGCGGGGTAACGATTCCTTATGAGAAAGGGTTGCTTGGACATTCCGACGCCGATGTGCTGCTGCATACGATTAGCGATGCAATTCTGGGTGCGCTTGCGCTGGGTGATATTGGGCGGCACTTCCCGGATACCGATCCGGCCTATAAGGATGCGGACAGTCTTGAGCTGCTGAGACGGGTCTGGAAGATGGCGCAGGATCGCGGTTACCGTCTCGGCAATCTGGATGCGACGATCATCGCGGAGCGCCCGAAAATGGCGCCATATATTCCGCAGATGGTGGAGATTATTGCCGGAGCGCTGGGCGCGAGACCCGAACAGATCAACGTAAAGGCTACGACGACGGAAAAGCTGGGTTTCACAGGCCGCGGCGAAGGAATTGCGGCACAATGTATTGTATGTCTGATGAAGGATATGCTATCATCTTGAGGTTGTAGGGTTAACTTATTATTAAACTGACTAATTCTAATATATAGCCAGTTCCGACAGTTAGCAGTATTTATTTACACGAATCGGAGGGGATTGGAATGACGGAAGTTCGCGTGCGTTATGCGCCGAGTCCGACAGGACATTTACATATTGGCAATGCCAGAACGGCTTTGTTCAATTATTTGTTTGCCAAACATCATGGCGGGAAATTCATCGTTCGTATTGAAGATACCGATGTGAAGCGGAATATTGCTGGCGGAGAAGAAGACCAATTCAAATACCTTAAATGGCTCGGTATGGACTGGGATGAGAGCGTTGATGTAGGCGGTAATTATGGCCCGTATCGGCAGACGGAAAGGCTTGATATTTACAAGACCCACTGGCAGGATCTGCTGGACCGCGGCTTGGCTTATCGTTGTTACTGTACGGAAGAGGAGCTGGAGAAAGAGCGCGAGGAGCAGACGGCTCGCGGCGAGACTCCGCGCTATTCCGGGAAGTGTCGCCATCTGAGTGCGGAGCAGATCGCAGCCTATGAAGCTGAGGGGCGTGGCTGCAGCATCCGCTTCCGCGTTCCGGAAGGAAGAACCTACACGTTCGATGATCTTGTGAAAGGACCGATCACGTTTGAATCCGACGTTAGCGGCGATTTTGTCATTCTGAAGAAGGATGGAATTCCAACCTATAATTTCGCCGTAGCCCTGGATGATCATCTGATGGAGATTACACATGTGCTTCGCGGGGAGGATCATGTCTCCAATACTCCGCGTCAGCTGATGATATATGAGGCCCTCGGATGGGAGCCGCCGCGCTTCGGACATATGACCTTGATCGTTGGTGACAACCATAAGAAGCTGAGTAAACGGGATGAATCGGTAATTCAGTTTATGGAACAGTACGATAAGCTCGGCTACTTGCCGGAAGCGATGTTCAACTTCATCGCCTTGCTCGGCTGGTCTCCGGAAGGGGAGCAGGAGATCTTCTCGAAGGAAGAATTGATCTCCATCTTTGATGAGAATCGTCTCTCTCGCAGTCCCGCGGTATTCGATAAGCAGAAGCTGGCTCACTTGAATAATTATTATATCAAGAACGCGGATCCTGAAAGGATCGCTGCGATGGCTATCCCGCATCTGCAGGAGGCCGCACGACTGCCGGCAGAGCTGACTGCCGAGCAGGAAGCATGGGCGAAGAAGCTGGTTGCTCTGTATCAGGAGCAGATGGTGGCCGCATCTGATATCGTTGAGCTGTCGGAGATGTTCTTCCGTACGGAGGTAACGATTGAGGATGGGGAAGCAGCGGCTGTGTTGACTGAATCACAGGTACCTACGGTACTGAGCGCATTTCTGGCCAAGATCGAGGCGATGGATGAATTCACCGTCGAGAACATCGCCGCTTCTATTAAAGCGGTTCAAAAAGAGACGGGTGTCAAAGGAAAAGGATTGTTCATGCCAATCCGTATTGCCCTGACCGGACAAATGCATGGCCGTGATTTGAACCAGACGATCTATCTGCTTGGACAGGAACGCGTGAAGGAGCTTCTGCAATCACGGATTTAAGCTGTCATTTTGATCAGAGTTCACAAGTAAAGTTATCGGCACCGAAGCCAAGGCTTCGGATGTGCGTTCTCAAAACGCCTCAGCTGCATGAAGCCAGGGTACTCGGATGGGACTGCACGTTTTTGACCCTGGTGAATTGCCTTTATAAAGATATTGTCAGTTTTAGTCCCTTTCGGGTAAGATAGAGTAAATATCAGCACAGAAAATGAAGTGGATGTATAACTTATTTGCAAAGGAAACTTTGTAAGTGATCGGCATAGATCGGGAGAAGTACGCAAGAATGCGAATTGAACAGAGAAGGTAACCGTGAGGCGGTATTCATCGCCTTGGGCTGGAAGTTATCTCGATCTCGCGCGGCGGAAATGCACCCGGGAGCTGCAGAATCGAAGGGTCCACGAGGCCGGTAGGTACTGCCGTTTTATCCGCGTTAAGGATCTCCATAAAGGGGAGAGGGTCCGGATTTCAAGCGTCATGGATTATGGCGTTGTGGAAGACCGCCTTACCCGAAGCAGAGTGGAACCACGCATGAAGCGTCTCTGCAGCTCTAAGCTGCAGGGGCGCTTTTTTACATTCGGGGAAGCCGGCAATGCTATTATGTTGATCACATTTATACTCGGTTGCCTTCACCTGAATTTGATTAGTCCTGAGAAACTCACTGCATGGACAGCAGTCGCGATGGATCCGTAAGGAAAAGAGGGGAAGCTATGTTTAACACAATCAAATCCGACATTCAGGCGGTGTTCGAGAATGACCCGGCTGCACGGAGCTGGTTCGAGGTCGTCTTTACCTATTCCGGCCTGCATGCGATATGGAGCCATAGAGTTGCTCACTTCTTCTACCGACATCGCTGGTTTACAGCAGCTAGAACCGTATCGCAGATCAGCCGCTTCTTTACCGGGATAGAGATCCACCCCGGAGCCACAATCGGCAAGCGATTGTTCATTGACCACGGCATGGGAGTTGTCATTGGCGAGACTTGCGAAATCGGGGATGATGTGGTTATCTATCAGGGAGTGACCTTGGGGGGGAGCGGCAAAGAGAAGGGCAAACGACATCCGACGATCGGCAGCAACGTCGTTATCGGTTCGGGTGCGAAGGTGCTCGGTTCCTTCAAGGTAGGCGACCAGGCGAATATCGGCGCCAACTCGGTTGTACTCAAGGAGGTGCCTCCAGGCAGCACGGTGGTCGGGATTCCAGGCAAGGTGGTCCGTCAGGACGGCAAACGACTGGATCGCCTGAATCATCAATTGCCCGATCCAGTGGTAGATGCGATGCGGGCGATGCAGCAGGAGATTGAACAATTACGGGCTGAGATCAAGACGCTGCGGCAACATATGCCGAACGAATCAAGAGCGGAGCAATAAGCGATTCATGTATATATTCAGGATACGAAAGGATAGAGAGCATGGCACTGCAAATTTATAACACATTAACCCGTACGAAGGAGAAGTTCGTTCCTCAGGAGCCGGGAAAAGTTAAAATGTATGTATGCGGACCGACCGTATACGGTTATATCCACATCGGGAATGCCAGGCCGGCTATTTTTTTTGATGTGGTCCGCAGTTATCTGGAGAACCAGAAGTATGATGTGAACTACGTCGTGAACTTTACGGATGTAGACGACAAGCTGATTCGCAAAGCGGAGGAAATGAAGCTGCCTGTGCCTGAAGTGGCAAGCATGTTCATCGAGGCGTTTTATGCCGATCTGGAGGGTCTGCGCATTCCGCGTGCTACTGCGAACCCGAGGGTTACTGAGAATATGGAGACGATCATTAATTTCATTCATGAGCTGGAGCGCAAAGGCTTTGCCTATGAAAAAGGCGGGGACGTCTTCTTCCGTACAAGCAAATTTGCCGATTACGGCAAGTTATCCGGACAAAATATCGAGGAGCTGCAGTTCGGTATTCGTATCGATGTCGATGCTCGTAAGGAAAGTCCGGTTGATTTCGTATTATGGAAAGCAGCCAAACCGGGTGAGATTCATTGGGAGAGCCCGTGGGGCCAAGGTCGCCCGGGCTGGCATATCGAATGCTCGGCGATGTCCCGGCTCTTGCTTGGCGATACGCTGGATATTCATGGTGGCGGACAGGATTTGGAATTCCCGCACCATGAATGCGAAGTTGCGCAATCTGAGGCAATGACGGGTAAGCCTTTGGCTAATTATTGGATGCATAATGGTTATGTTAATATCGATGGCGAGAAGATGTCGAAGTCGCTTGGCAACGGAGTTCTGGTTAAGGATTTGCTGGCCCAGTACAGGCCGGAAGCCATTCGCTATGCCATCCTATCGACTCATTATCGCAATCAGGTGAATTTCTCCGCGGAGATTATGGATCAGGCGGAGCGCAGTGTGGAGCGGATTTCCAACGCGGCGAGCAATTTGCTCTATCGATTGAACAGTGCGGAAGAGCAAAGCTCAGAGCTGCGAATTTCGGAGTCGTTAGCGCAGAAGCTGGCGGGAATTTCAGCGGCATTCCATACAAAGATGCAGGATGATTTTAATACTGCCGACGCGATCACAGCGATGTTTGACTGGGCAAGCGAAGTGAATGGCCTGCTGCAGCAGAGCGATGTGAGACGTGCAGATCTGGAAGCGGCCTATCAATTGTTCAAGGAAATGAACTTGGTTTTGCGCATTGCCGTTGAAGCGGAGGCAGAGCTTCTGGACGATGAGATCGAGGCATTGATCGCAGAGCGTACAGAAGCGCGCAAAGCAAAAAATTGGACGCGGGCCGATGAGATCCGCGATCTGCTGGATGCGCAGGGAATCATCCTGGAGGACACGCCGCAGGGTATGAGGTGGCGTCGTAAATGACAGATTCCAACAGCGAGGTAAATAGCGTGAAGCAAGAACCATTTGCAGACGCGGGGGGCTTAGCTTCGCCTGCGCCGCTCTGGTTCCCGGAGCAGCCGGCCAAACCGGTCAGGCTGCTTCCGCCGTTGGCGCTCGCCTATATTGGCGATGCGGTATTTGAGGTAGCTGTGCGCCAGCATGTAATGGCCAAGCCTAATTTACGGCCGCATCATTTACACGGCCAGTCCACCCAATATGTATCGGCCAAGGCGCAGGCCAGATTGCTTGCTCTGCTTGAACCCGAGCTCACTGAAGAAGAGAAGGATATCGTTCGCCAGGGCCGCAATGCCAAGTCCGGCACCGTGCCGAAGAATGCTAACGTTATCGATTACCGTCAAGCGACGGCTCTCGAGAGCCTGGTTGGGTATTTATACTACACCGGGGCACATGACCGCCTGCGTGGGCTGATCTCAGAAGGCTTCAAGCTGCTAGAGGAAGAACGATAAAGTTTGAAATGAATCTAACGGAATCCAACGGAACACCATATCGTTATTTCCACAAAAAGCAGAGGAATTAAACACTAACGAAACATCGTATCGCTATTTTGATGAAATTCGGGGGTTAAGGCTTAGATTGACCTTAATAGCGATACCTGGTTTCGTTAGATTGATAAAGGACCTTTTTTGATGCAAATAGCGATATCCGGTTTCGTTACAACGGATGAATATACGGGAGCCATGCGCTCCTTGGGAGGACATAATGATGGAGGATCAAGAATGGATTGCCGGTAAGCACTCCCTAATGGAGGCGCTTAGAGCCGGACGAACAATCAACAAGATATGGATCGCAGAGGGCGCCCAGAAGCACTTAACCCAGCCGATTATTGCCGAGGCCAAAGCCCAGGGCATTGTCGTGCAATTTGTCGATAAGCGCAAGCTTGATACGATGGTACCGGGTGTGCAGCATCAAGGCGTAGTAGCTCAGGCGGCCCCGTATGCCTATGCCGAGGTTGAGGATCTACTTGCCAAGGCCGCTGAGCAAGGGGAGGCACCGTTCCTGCTCATTCTCGATGAGCTCGAGGACCCGCACAATCTGGGCTCGATTCTGCGTACTGCCGAATGTACGGGAGTTCATGGGGTCATTATTCCGAAGCGTCGCTCCGTTGCAGTCACAGCTACGGTATCGAGAACATCGGCCGGTGCTGTCGAATATGTTCCTGTTGCCAGAGTAACCAACCTCGTACAGACCATGGAACAGCTGAAGGAAGCAGGGGTATGGATCGTCGGAACCGATGTTGAAGCGAAGGAAGATATATATAGGGGCGGCAAAATATTGGGTGGACCCGTGGCGATTGTCATCGGGAATGAGAACAAAGGGATGGGGCGCTTGGTACGCGAGACCTGCGATGTATTGCTCAAGCTGCCGATGAACGGACGCCTTAATTCTCTGAACGCTTCGGTTGCTGCCGGAGTGATGATGTATGAAGTCATGCGCATTCGCCGCGCCGAAGGATAGCGCCTATGCGCGACAAGCGCGATGTCCTTCTGGTAGACGGATACAATATGATCGGTGGTTGGCCCGACCTGGCCGCATTGTCCAAGAGCGATTTAGAGGCAGCGCGCGATTCCCTGCTGGAGCGCTTGGCCGATTTCCAAGCCTTCTCTGGCAGGCAGGTTATCGTTGTTTTTGATGCTTATCGCGTGCCCGGACTAGGCAAATCCTTCATTCAGAATCAGGTGGAGGTCCACTTCACCAAGGAGAAGGAGACTGCTGATGAATGTATCGAACGGCTCTGTCACGAGTATGCGAGACCCAGACGGCAGATCTATGTTGCGACGAGTGATATGGTAGAGCAGCATGTGATTTTTGGCCAGGGTGCGCTGCGCGTATCGGCGCGTGAATTGCTGATTCAGATCGAACAGAGCGAGAAGGAAGTTCAGACCAAGATTGCGGAGCGGAGCAACAGCATTAGCCGCAATACAATCGACTCCAAGCTGAGTCCGGAATTGCGGAAAATGTTCGAACGATGGCGAAGAGAATAAAACGTTATCATTTTTTCGCCTTTATACCCTTGACATTGTTTATCTTTACATCTTTTGGCACTTTTGTTGTTGACGCTATCATGCACCTTCGTATATACTGTTCGTATTACTTGAATGAGTGACGGGGCACCGTGCGTTGCAGCCGGAGGGATTTATAGTGAGTGTCAACCTCGAGAGATGGGTTATGTTTGACTATGAAATCCAAAGTGATGAGGACATTGTCGAAGCCGTTCAGAATGGCGACAGTGAAGCGTTGGAATACTTGATCAACAAGTATCGCAGTTTTGTTCGAGCTAAAGCCAGATCCTATTTTTTGATCGGTGCCGACAGAGAAGATATCATTCAGGAAGGAATGATAGGTCTTTATAAGTCAATCCGGGACTTTCGGGGTGATAAGCTTGCTTCGTTCAAGGCGTTTGCCGAGCTGTGTATTACACGTCAGATCATTACTGCGATCAAGACGGCTACACGGCAGAAGCATATTCCGCTTAACTCATATGTCTCTTTGGACAAGCCGATATACGATGAGGATTCGGACAGGACGCTGCTGGACATTATCTGCGGCTCGCAGGTATGCGACCCTGAGGAACTGATTATCAACCAGGAGGAATTCGTGGGCCTGGAGGATAAGATGTCTGAAATACTTAGCGACCTGGAACGTAAAGTTCTCATGTTATATCTTGATGGCCGTTCGTATCAGGAGATCGCGGTGGATTTAGACCGTCATGTCAAATCGATCGACAATGCTCTGCAAAGAGTAAAACGAAAATTAGAACGCTATTTGGAAATTCGCGATGTTGGAATTTAATAATTCTTTAGGCGATGGATCTTGGTAGTTTGGAAGATAAAGGGAGGCTAGATGTTTAGCCGCCCTTTTTTAGTAGGCCTGATCGGGTTTATCTTCCAGAACAGTGACCAATACTAAATTTAATCGCTTAACAGGACCGAACCACTCGTTGACACAGAAAAAGCCATATGATAAAGTGTTTTAGGTAGGCCTAAATTCACTTTTGCGGGTTTGGGCTAATTTATGAGACTTCTCAGTTGAAGAATGTCTTCGGGAGGTGCACATCATGCGGGTAATTATTACGTTGGCTTGTACGAACTGCAAACAAAGAAACTACACGACAACAAAAAACAAGCGTAACCACCCGGACCGCATGGAGATGAAGAAATATTGCAAGTTTTGTAACGAGCAAGTTCCTCATCGCGAAACCAGATAGTCTTTGGAGGTGCAGTCGCGCATGAAACGGAGTTTCAAGTCGTTGATTTCTTTTTTCTCTGAAAGCTGGGCTGAGCTTAAAAAGGTTCGCTGGCCTAATCGTAAAGAGCTGACGAATTATACGCTTGTTGTGCTAGGTACAATAGTAGTTGTCGCTGTTTATTTTTGGGTACTTGATATCGGCATTTCTGCTGTGATCGAAGCGATAATTTAAGAAGGGTCCTTAGGTGGCTTGATATGGAAAAAAGATGGTACGTCGTTCATACCTATTCCGGGTATGAGAACAAAGTCAAAGCCAATTTGGAAAAGCGCGTCGAGTCAATGGGCATGGAAGACAAGATATTCCGCGTTCTTGTTCCGATGGAAGAAGAAGTGGTGAACAAGGATGGCAAGAAGAAAACCGTCATGCGCAAAGTTTACCCCGGATATGTCTTGGTGGAAATGATCCAGACTGACGATTCCTGGTATGTTGTTCGCAACACGCCGGGTGTAACTGGATTTGTTGGATCTACAGGATCGGGCTCCAAGCCAACACCTCTGCTTCCTGAGGAAGCGGATCAGATTTTGCAGCATATGGGCATGGAAGAACCGAAGCCGGTTGTAGAATTCGATCTTAAAGAATCCGTACGCATCAAAGTTGGTCCGTTTGCTAACTTTGTCGGCAGTATTGAAGAAATTCTCGTCGACAAGAGCAAGCTGAAGGTTCATGTCAACATGTTTGGTCGAGAAACCCCGCTTGAACTTGATTACAATCAAGTGGAAAAGATATAGGTTTCTTAGGGTTTCACGTGGGAGGGGCTAACGCTCCGTCTACCACTATTAGGGCAAGGAGGTGTCTCACATGGCAAAGAAAGTAATTAAAGTGGTGAAACTGCAAATTCCTGCAGGGAAAGCGAATCCTGCGCCTCCGGTAGGTCCGGCGCTTGGTCAAGCAGGTGTCAACATCATGGCATTCTGTAAGGAATTTAACGCTCGTACCGCTGATCAAGCTGGTTTGATTATTCCAGTAGAAATCTCGGTGTTCGAAGACCGTTCCTTTACATTTATTACCAAGACTCCACCGGCAGCAGTATTGCTTCGTGTAGCAGCGAAGATCGAGAAGGGTTCCGGTGAGCCAAACAAGAAGAAGGTTGCTACCGTTAAACGCGACGTTGTTCGTCAAATTGCGGAGCAAAAAATGCCTGACCTTAACGCAGCATCCGTTGAATCGGCTATGCGCATGGTTGAAGGTACTGCTCGCAGTATGGGCATCACAATCCAAGATTAATTCTTGGAGGCGGATGAGAATATCGACTATTTTCATCCAAGGATGAATTGACCATATGGAGTTGTTATATGACAATTCATCCCTAGTGGGAGGATTTTCCGCTAATACCACAAAAGGAGGACAAATTCATGGCTAAACATGGTAAGAAATACCTGGAAGCTGCTAAGCTGATTGATAGCGAAGCATTTTATGAGCCTTTGGAAGCTGTTGAATTGGTGAAAAAGGCTGCGACTGCAAAGTTCGACGAAACCGTTGAAGTAGCAGTTCGTTTGGGCGTTGACCCTCGTAAACAAGACCAAGCCGTTCGTGGTGTTGTTGTCTTGCCGCATGGCACAGGTAAAACACAACGCGTATTGGTATTCGCCAAAGGTGAAAAAGCGAAGGAAGCGGAAGTTGCTGGAGCAGATTTCGTTGGCGATCAAGATATGATCAACAAAATCCAACAAGGCTGGTTCGAATTCGATGTCTGCGTAGCGACACCGGATATGATGAGCGAAGTTGGTAAATTGGGCCGTCTGCTCGGTGGTAAAGGCCTTATGCCTAACCCTAAAGCAGGTACCGTTACTTTTGACGTTGCCAAAGCGGTTCAAGAAATCAAAGCGGGTAAAATTGAGTATCGTCTTGACAAACAAGGTCAAATTCATGCGCCAGTTGGTAAAGTTTCCTTTACTGCAGAGCAATTGAACGAAAACCTTAAAGCTCTTGTTGATGCACTGAACCGTGCTAAACCGGCTGCTGCCAAAGGCGTATACTTGAAGAACATCGCGATTTCCTCGACGATGGGCCCAAGTGCTCATGTTAGTACAGCTTCTTACAAGTAATGCCACTCTCGTAATAGAGAGAACGGGATTGACTTCAGGTGAATCTCTTGGTAAACTGATTGAGTTGTTCTAAGATGGGATCTGAATTTGAATATGTTTACCGTAGACAGTAGGTGCCGCAAGGCTTAATTTCCTACCGAGGTGTTCTGATAGAGCGTCAATCTATGATGACTTATCAAGCCTTCGTAATTCTACGGAGGCTTTTTTCATGAAGAGAAGAGCCTCTACCCAAACTTATAGGAGGTGTTCAGTGTGGCAAACGCTAAAGTGATTCAAGCAAAACAAGAAGCCGTTGATGTGGTTACTTCGAAGCTGCGTGAGAGCGCAACTACCGTAGTTGCTGACTACCGCGGACTTAACGTTGCTCAAGTGACGGAACTTCGCAAACAGCTTCGTGAAGCTGGCGTGGAATTCCAAGTGCTTAAGAATACGCTTGTTCGCCGTGCAACAGCAGCTGCCGAGCTTACTGAACTAGACGAAGTGTTGACTGGTCCTACAGCCATCGCTTTTAGTGTAGAAGACGCAGTAGCTCCAGCTAAAATTCTTAACGATTTCGCTAAGAAGAATGATGCGCTTAAAGTGAAAGGTGGCGTGGTTGAAGGCCGTGTTGTTGGCGCAGACCAAATCAAAGCGCTCGCGGAACTTCCGTCCCGCGAAGGTCTCCTTTCGATGCTCCTCAGCGTGCTTCAAGCACCTGTACGCAACTTTGCATTGGCAGTCAAAGCCGTTGCAGAGAAAGAAGAAGGCGCAGCAAGCGCTTAATCTTCTACCCCAAGTTAGTTAACTAACGAAAATTCAATAAAATAAAAATATACGGAGGTTCTATCATGAGTAAAGAAGCAATCTTGGAAGCCATTAAAGGCATGACTGTTCTTGAACTGAACGATCTTGTAAAAGCAATTGAAGAAGAATTCGGCGTAACTGCTGCAGCTCCAGTAGCTGTTGTAGGTGGCGCTGTTGGCGGTGCTGAAGCTGCTGAACAAAGCGAGTTTGACGTAATCTTGAATAATGCTGGTGCATCCAAGATCAACGTAATCAAAGTGGTTCGCGAAATCACTGGTCTTGGCTTGAAAGAAGCTAAAGAACTCGTTGACAACGCACCAAAACCATTGAAAGAAAAAGTAAGCAAAGAAGACGCAGAAGCTGTAAAAGCAAAATTGGAAGAAGCAGGCGCAACTGTAGAAGTAAAATAATCGTTTCTTCTATGGCAAACCCCTTGAACTTGATTCAGGGGGTTTGTTTTTGAATACTTTTAATTTTTGAACCTGGTGCTCTCTCTGCTCTTCGGGCCATTGCACTGGGGAGGGAAGCTGAATCATATTCCGGATGAAAGAGTTCGGGTGAATTGTTCTTCCGCCCGGATCGCAAGGGAACCCCAGACTCAAAAATAGAGGGCGAGCAAAAGATAGAATAGAGAAATTCGACCTTTGACCCGGATGGGAGAACGTTGATTTTTGCAGTATATTGGCTAAACTAGGAAGATGATGTCGAGAGACATAAGGAAACGACGTTACGGAGGAACTGTTAGAATGTCTGATCATTACTATACCAGTCGCCCTACTACAGCGCATGACCGGAGAAACTGGGAAGCGGAATTGCACGGTTATAAGCTGCGTTTTGTCAGCGATGCCGGTGTGTTTGCCAAAGGGGGCGTCGATTACGGCAGCCGTACTTTGATCGAAGCGATGGAGGTTCCGGTAAGCGCAGAAGTGCTGGATGTGGGATGTGGATATGGCCCGATTGGGTTAACGGCGGCGAAGCTGGCTAGTCAAGGTCATGTGACGATGATAGATGTAAATGGCCGGGCGGTGGAATTGGCGCGTGAAAATGCGCAAAACAACAAAATCGAGAATGTCACGATTCTGGAGAGTGATTTGTTCGCTGCTTTGGATGCAACATCACAGTTCGATGTCATCCTGACGAATCCGCCGATCCGTGCTGGAAAAGAAGTGGTGCACTCCATTTTTGAAGGGGCTTATGAGCGGCTTCGTTCAGGAGGTTCTTTATGGATCGTCATTCAGAAGAAGCAAGGCGCACCTTCGGCAAAGCAGAAGCTGGAATCGTTGTTCACTCAGATTGAGGAAGTTACGAAGGATAAAGGCTATCGTATTTATCGGGCGATCAAGTAAGAGATCTAATAGCAACGGGCTTCCTCTAACGGAAGTAGATGCTCTTATTGGGCTGGAATCAAAGAGCTTTATTTTCTAAGGGAAGTGGGATACCCTATTTGGTCAAATGGCTTGAATTTTCTCGGTAGGAACACGAAATAAAGCCCTGCTAGTTCCGTTATAATCTGCAAGTGTCAGATTTGAGGTAATAGAGGCGCCCAGTTCCGTTAGATTAATGACGATGGCAACTTAATTAATAATCCATCGTATATGCTGTTTCAAGCATAAAAAAGCCAAAATAATGTTTGACTTGACATTTCCATTGTGATATTATTATAAAATGTCAGTATTAGAATGCTCTTTATGTCTTTAGTTTACTGAAATGTCAAGAGTTTTTTACGAAGACAATGCATAAAACCGCATAGTTCTACGTATATTATGTACATTTTGGGTAAATCTACTGATACGGAGCCATTAGGACAGTGATGACACAGATAATGACGCTCTTTTTTCGAAAGTGTTCGATAAGGGCTTTTCTTTATTTGTGGATGAATCCGTTAGAACCTATTATAAAGGTACAAACACGGGTTCGCAATGATTTTTAAAGTGAGTAGACATAAGGGGTGAGTATAAGTTGGCAGGACATCTTGTTCAATATGGTCGACGCACTCGGCGAAGTTATGCACGAATTAACGAGGTACTCGAAGTTCCAAACCTGATTGAAATCCAACAGAAATCCTATGAGTGGTTCCTTGAAGAAGGGCTGCGGGAAATGTTTCAGGACATCTCTCCAATTCAGGATTTCACGGGTAATTTGGTATTGGAATTTATCGATTATAGTCTCGGCGAACCGAAGTATACGGTAGATGATGCAAAGGAACGCGATGTAACATATGCAGCGCCGCTTCGGGTCAAAGTCCGGCTCATTAATAAGGAAACGGGCGAAGTCAAAGAGCAGGAAGTATTCATGGGAGATTTCCCGCTGATGACGGAAACCGGTACGTTCATTATTAATGGTGCGGAACGGGTAATTGTCAGCCAGTTGGTTCGCTCTCCTAGCGTCTATTTCAGTACTAAAGTAGATAAGAACGGCAAAAAAGCCTATACCGCTACAGTAATCCCGAACCGCGGCGCATGGCTGGAGCTGGAGACGGACGCGAAGGACATCGTTTATGTCCGGATTGACCGTACTCGTAAAATTCCAGTAACCGTACTGCTTCGTGCTCTTGGCTTTGGTACGGACGCCGAGATTCTCGATTTGCTAGGTAATGATGAATATATTCGCAACACACTCGATAAGGATAACACCGACTCTACGGAGAAGGCCCTGATCGAGATTTACGAGCGTCTTCGTCCGGGTGAACCGCCTACGCTAGATAATGCGAAGAGCTTGCTGGTGGCGCGTTTCTTCGATCCAAAACGTTACGATCTGGCCAACGTAGGCCGTTACAAAATCAATAAAAAGCTTCATATCAAGAACCGTCTGTTCAATCATCGCCTCGCTGAGTCTTTGATTGATACTTCGACAGGTGAGATTATTGCTGAAGCGGGCCAAATGGTAGATCGCCGTTTGCTTGATGAAATTCTGACCTATCTCGAGAACGGAGTAGGCTTCAAGGATTATCATGTAGCGAATGGTGTTCTTGATGCGGATGATGTTCCTCTGCAGGTCATTGAAGTATTCTCGCCGATCGAAGATGGCAAGGTGGTCAAAGTGATCGCCAACCGCAACATCGATAAATCGGTGAAACACATTACGCCAGCGGATATCATCTCGTCGATCAGTTACTTCTTGAACTTGCTTCATGGCATCGGCAGCACGGATGATATTGACCATCTCGGCAACCGCAGACTTCGTTCGGTAGGCGAGCTCTTGCAGAACCAGTTCCGGATCGGTTTGTCCCGAATGGAACGCGTTGTACGCGAGAGAATGTCGATTCAGGACGCGAACCTGATTACGCCGCAGGCATTGATTAATATTCGTCCGGTAATTGCTTCGATTAAGGAGTTCTTCGGAAGCTCCCAGTTGTCGCAGTTTATGGATCAGACGAACCCGCTTGCAGAGTTGACGCATAAGCGTCGTCTGTCAGCGCTCGGCCCGGGCGGTCTGACACGGGAACGTGCCGGCATGGAAGTGCGTGACGTTCACCACTCTCACTATGGCCGGATGTGTCCAATCGAGACCCCGGAAGGTCCGAACATTGGTCTGATTAACTCCTTGTCTACTTTCGCCCGCATTAACGAGTACGGCTTCATTGAAGCTCCGTATCGTTGGGTTGATCCGAAGACAGGCGAAGTTACGGAGCAAATCTCTTATTTGACTGCAGATGAAGAGGATAACTATGTTATTGCTCAGGCCAACGCAGAACTTACGGAAGATAACAGATTCAAAGATGAAAATGTTATCGTTCGTTACAATAAACAATCCGATAACATCTTGACGATGCCAAGTGACCGGGTGGACTACATGGACATCTCTCCAAAACAGGTCGTATCCGTCGCTACGGCGTTGATTCCGTTCCTGGAGAACGATGACTCGAACCGTGCGCTGATGGGTTCGAACATGCAGCGGCAGGCTGTTCCGCTTCTGATTCCTAAAGCACCGCTTGTTGGTACTGGTATGGAGCATAAGTCGGCGAAAGACTCCGGTGTATGTATCGTGTCCAAATACGACGGAATTATTGAACGCTCGGCAGCGAATGAAATTTGGCTGCGTCGCGTTGAGATGGTGGATGGCAAGGAAGTCAAAGGCGACCTTGTTAAACATAAATTACACAAATTTATGCGTTCGAACCAAGGGACATGCATCAATCAGCGTCCAATTGTTAAGCGCGGCGATGTGATCAAGAAAGGCGATATCCTTGCCGACGGTCCTTCGACAGAAATGGGCGAATTGGCGCTTGGACGCAACGTGGTCGTTGCCTTCATGACATGGGAAGGCTACAACTATGAGGATGCGATCCTCCTTAGCGAGAAGCTTGTCAAAGAAGATGTCTACACTTCGATTCATATTGAAGAATATGAGTCCGAAGCTCGCGATACGAAGCTGGGACCGGAAGAGATTACACGTGATATTCCAAACGTCGGCGAAGAAGCGCTCCGCAATTTGGATGAGCGTGGTATTATCCGCGTAGGTGCCGAGATCGGCGCAGGCGATATCCTGGTTGGTAAAGTTACTCCGAAGGGTGTAACCGAACTGACTGCGGAAGAACGCTTGCTGCATGCCATTTTCGGTGAGAAGGCTCGCGAAGTCCGCGACACTTCGCTGCGTGTTCCTCACGGTACGGATGGTATCGTTGTAGACGTGAAGGTATTTACTCGTGAGAACGGCGATGAGCTTCCACCGGGAGTGAATCAACTCGTTCGTGTATATATTGCCCAAAAACGTAAAATTTCCGAGGGTGACAAGATGGCAGGACGCCATGGTAATAAGGGTGTCGTAGCTCGTATCTTGCCGGAGGAAGATATGCCGTTTATGCCGGACGGTACGCCTGTACAGGTTGTGCTTAACCCGCTCGGCGTTCCTTCACGGATGAACATCGGTCAGGTGCTTGAAGTGCATCTGGGCATGGCTGCTCTCCAGCTCGGTATTCACGTGGCTACTCCTGTATTTGACGGCGCCAATGAGTATGACGTCTTCGATACGATGGAAGAAGCGGGAATGCAGCGCAATGGTAAGACGATCTTGTATGACGGACGTACAGGTGAAGAATTCGAACGTGAAGTTACCGTTGGCGTCATGCATATGATCAAGCTGGCGCACATGGTTGACGATAAGATCCATGCCCGTTCAACCGGTCCTTACTCACTGGTTACGCAGCAGCCGCTCGGCGGTAAAGCTCAATTCGGTGGACAACGCTTCGGTGAGATGGAAGTGTGGGCGCTGGAAGCTTACGGTGCAGCTTATACGCTGCAGGAAATCCTGACTGTCAAATCCGATGACGTGGTCGGCCGGGTGAAGACTTACGAGTCTATCGTCAAAGGCGAGAACGTACCGGAACCTGGTGTGCCAGAATCATTCAAAGTTTTGATCAAGGAGCTTCAAAGCTTGGGTATGGATGTTAAGATCCTGTCCGAGGACGAGCAAGAGATCGAAATGAAGGAACTTGATGATGAAGATGATGCAACAGGGGATAAGCTGAGCCTTAACCTGGAAGGCGCTGAAGTCGGAGTAGAATAAAGTTTTTGGCGGCTTGCCGTCAATGGTGATAAACCTTGTTAAGGAGGGATGCTCCTTGTTGGATGTCAACAACTTCGAGTATATGAAAATCGGGCTTGCTTCCCCAGAGAAAATTCGTTCTTGGTCCCGCGGAGAAGTTAAAAAACCTGAAACAATTAACTATCGGACATTAAAACCGGAGAAGGAAGGGCTCTTCTGCGAGAAGATCTTCGGCCCAACCAAGGACTGGGAATGTCATTGCGGTAAATATAAAAGAGTTCGTTACAAAGGCGTCGTCTGCGATCGCTGCGGCGTTGAAGTAACGAGAGCGAAGGTTCGTCGCGAGCGGATGGGTCATATTGAACTGGCCGCTCCGGTGTCCCATATTTGGTATTTCAAAGGGATTCCAAGCCGTATGGGCTTGGCACTCGATATGTCGCCACGCTCTCTCGAAGAGATCATTTATTTTGCATCCTATGTTGTTACCGATCCAGGGGAGACTCCACTGGAGAAAAAGCAGCTGTTGTCCGAGAAAGAATACCGTAGCTACCGTGAGAAATATGGCTATGGATTCCAAGCCGGCATGGGTGCGGAAGCAGTTAAGGAATTGCTGCAGGATCTCGATATCGAGAAGGAAATGGACTTCCTCAAGGAAGAACTGCGTACAGCGCAAGGACAACGTCGTAACCGGGCGATCAAACGCCTTGAGGTTATCGAAGCATTCCGCAACTCCGGCAATAAGCCGGAATGGATGATTCTTGACGTGCTTCCGGTCATTCCGCCGGAGCTTCGTCCAATGGTTCAACTCGATGGCGGACGTTTCGCCACATCGGACTTGAACGATCTGTATCGCCGTGTTATTAACCGTAACAACCGTTTGAAGCGTCTGCTTGATCTTGGCGCTCCGGATATCATCGTTCAGAACGAGAAGCGGATGCTGCAAGAAGCGGTTGACGCCCTGATCGACAACGGCCGCCGTGGCCGTCCTGTAACCGGTCCGGGCAACCGTCCGTTGAAATCCTTGAGCCATATGCTCAAAGGTAAACAGGGTCGTTTCCGTCAGAACCTGCTCGGTAAACGGGTTGACTATTCCGGTCGTTCCGTTATCGTCGTAGGACCTTATCTGAAGATGTATCAATGTGGTCTGCCGAAGGAAATGGCATTGGAGCTGTTCAAGCCATTTGTTATGAAAGAGCTGGTTAACAAAGGCCTGGCTCATAATATCAAGAGTGCAAAACGCAAAGTAGAACGCGTTAGCCCAGAGGTTTGGGATGTGCTCGAAGAAGTCATTAAGGAACATCCGGTTCTGCTTAACCGTGCGCCTACGCTTCACCGTCTCGGTATCCAAGCGTTTGAACCGATTCTTGTTGAAGGACGCGCTATTCGTCTTCACCCACTCGTATGTACGGCATATAACGCCGACTTCGACGGTGACCAGATGGCTGTGCACGTTCCGTTGTCCGCAGAAGCTCAAGCGGAAGCCCGGATTCTGATGCTCGCCTCAGGCAACATCCTGAACCCGAAAGACGGTAAGCCGGTTGTAACGCCTTCTCAGGATATGGTTCTCGGCTCCTACTATCTGACTGTAGATGACAAGGAAGCCAAAGGTACCGGTATGCTTCTGTCTTCTGTGAATGAGGCAGTCTCGGCATATCAACGCGGTACGGCATCCCTGCACGCTCGTGTAGCGATTCCGGCTAAAGCGCTGAACAAGACTTCATTTACTGAAAAACAACAAAGTGCATTGTTGATTACGACGGTAGGTAAGATTATCTTCAACGAAATCTTCCCGGCCAGCTTCCCGTATATTAACGAGGCAACTCGTACTAATCTGCTTGAGGGAACTCCAGATCATTACTTCATCCATGAGAAGGGTGCCAATGTTCAAGAGCGTCTCATGGGTGAGAAGTTGATGAGCGGGGTAGGTAAGGAATATCTTGGGGAAATTATCGGCCGTTGCTTTGAGATTTATCAGACGACGGAAACTTCGATAATTCTCGACAGAATCAAACAAACCGGCTTTACTTACTCGACGCGCGCAGGTGTTAGTATCGCGGTTGCCGACGTTGTCGTGCCTGATGCGAAACAGGACATTATGCGTGAGTCTGAAGATAAAGTACAAGTGATTACCAATCAATATCGCCGCGGCTTGATTACCGATGAAGAACGGTATGACCGTGTTATCGATATCTGGTCGAAGGCCAAGGACCAAATTACCGATGTCCTGATGAAATCCATGGATCGCTTCAACTCGATCATGCTCATGGTTGACTCTAAGGCGCGGGGGAATAAATCGCAGATCACCCAGCTCGGTGGTATGCGGGGTCTCATGGCTACGCCATCCGGCCGAATTTATGAACTGCCAATTAAAGCGAACTTCCGTGAAGGTCTGACGGTCTTGGAGTACTTTATCTCCACACACGGTGCGCGTAAAGGTCTGGCCGATACCGCACTTCGTACCGCTGACTCAGGTTATCTGACACGTCGTCTCGTTGACGTTGCGCAGGACGTAATCGTTCGCGAGGATGATTGCGGAACCGACAAAGGAATCACGGTTAGCCGGATTGAAGACGGCAAGGAGATCATCGAGAACCTGTATGACCGTATTGAAGGACGTTACTCCTTCGAGACGATCAAACATCCGGAATCCGGTGAGATTATCGTTCACCGCAATGAGCTGATCGATAGTGATAAGGCGAATGCGATCGTCAATGCAGGTGTTACGAAGCTGCAAATCCGTTCGGTGCTTAGCTGCCGCGCTCGTCATGGAGTATGTAAGAAATGTTATGGTCGTAACCTGGCTACTGGCAAACACGTTGAGATTGGTGAAGCGGTTGGTATTATCGCTGCTCAATCCATCGGTGAACCAGGGACCCAGCTTACCATGCGTACTTTCCATACCGGTGGTGTTGCCGGCGACGATATTACACAAGGTTTGCCGCGTATTCAGGAGCTCTTCGAAGCACGGAATCCGAAAGGGCAAGCTACGATCAGTGAAATCGATGGCGTCGTGAAAGAAATTCGCGAAGCTAAGGATCGCCGTGAGATCGAAGTGGATGGCGAAGCAGAAACCAAAACCTATTCGGTTACTTACGGTTCCCGTCTGCGCGTAAGCGAAGGACAGCATATTGAAGCTGGGGATGAACTGACCGACGGTTCGATTGACCCGAAGGAAATTCTGCGTATTAAAGGTATTCGCGGCGTACAGAACTACATTCTGCAGGAAGTACAACGCGTATATCGTAACCAGGGCGTAGAAATCAACGATAAGCACATTGAAGTTATGGTTAGACAAATGCTTCGCAAGATCCGTATTGTCGATTCTGGCGATACTACCCTCTTGCCAGGTTCATTCGTCGACCTGCATGAATATGAGAAAGCCAACAAAGAAGCGATCTTGTCTGGTCAAGAGCCTGCCGTGGCCAAACCGGTATTACTGGGGATCACCAAGGCTTCGCTTGAGACGGATTCCTTCTTGTCGGCAGCATCCTTCCAGGAGACAACTCGCGTCCTTACTGATGCGGCAATCAAGGGCAAAGTGGATAAACTGCTCGGCCTGAAAGAGAATGTCATCATCGGTAAGCTGATTCCGGCAGGTACTGGTATGAACCAGTATCGCAGTATTCAATTCGATGAGCCGGAAGGCAACGAGGCGAATGAGGAAAATCTGGAAACTGTATCTGTAGAGTAGTAGAACTAACACGCGTGATCCGGGCGGAATCATTCCGTTCGGATCACGATTTATATTTACGGAAGAGAAGCGGGTTATCGTGTTCTAAGAGAAGAAAATCAGCTAAGAAAAACATTGATACAAATTGCTTGACATCGCCTAACGAGAATGATAATATATCGTAGTGCGTGAGTACGGAATTCCCTGTACTTTGGAGGACGATGATATGTCTTATGATAAAGGATTACAGGATGCTCATGTTAAAATCGGTACCAAGCAAACGATGCGTATCGTCGAGCTTGGACGAGCCGAGGAAGTATATGTAGCTGAAGATGCAGATCCACGTTTGAAATCGAAGATCATTGCGCTATGCACTCAACATGCGGTCAAGGTCACTTTGGTGGATACGATGCAAAATCTCGGCAAAGCCTGCGGGATTGAAGTTGGTGCGGCAATGGCTGCGGTTGTAAAACCATAGTTTGATAGGAATGTTTTTGCTGAAGGGATACCTTAACGGCAAAAACTTTTCATTTGTTCTTTTATGAACCGCCTGGGTCTGTGGGCTTAACAAAAAGGTTTGTAAAGAATGTTAAAGAATCGAGGAAGGGGGTGGCAACAACATGCCAACAATTAACCAATTAGTCCGTAAAGGACGTCAAGACAAGGTGTACAAATCTAAATCGCCAGCATTGCAAAGAGGTTATAACGCTCTTAAACGTGAAGCTACCGATCTTAGTTCCCCACAAAAACGTGGTGTTTGTACTCGTGTAGGTACGATGACTCCTAAGAAACCGAACTCCGCACTTCGTAAATATGCCCGTGTTCGTTTGACGAACCGTGTTGAGGTGACGGCTTACATTCCAGGGATCGGTCACAACTTGCAAGAACACAGCGTTGTTTTGATTCGTGGTGGACGGGTAAAAGACCTTCCGGGGGTACGTTATCACATCGTGCGCGGTGCGCTTGATACCGCTGGTGTTAACAACCGGATGCAAGCTCGTTCCAAGTATGGTGCTAAACGTCCAAAAGCTAAGAAATAATATTTCCGAAAAATAGGTTTGGACTAATAATGAAAGGGGGATAACTATGCCACGCAAAGGTCCAGTTACAAAAAGAGACGTATTGCCGGATCCGGTGTATAACAGCAAGCTTGTTACTCGCTTGATCAACCGCATTATGATCGATGGTAAGCGCGGTGTTGCACAAAGCATTCTGTACAATTCGTTCAACATCATTCAAGAACGTACGGGGAATGACCCGATGGAAGTGTTTGAAGCAGCGATTAAGAATATCATGCCTGTCCTGGAAGTTAAAGCTCGCCGTGTAGGTGGTGCTAACTACCAAGTGCCGATCGAAGTTAAACCGGAAAGACGTACTTCCTTAGGATTACGTTGGCTCGTAAACTACTCCCGCAACCGCGGCGAGAAGACTATGGAAGAGCGTTTGGCAGCAGAGATTATCGATGCTTCCAACAACACGGGTGCTTCCGTTAAGAAACGCGAAGACACGCATAAAATGGCTGAAGCGAACAAAGCGTTCGCACACTATCGTTGGTAGGATTCAGCAACTAATAATAAACTTCTATTTTGAAGGGAGAAAAATTGCATGGCAAGAGAGTTCTCCTTGAAAAATACACGTAACATCGGGATCATGGCGCATATTGACGCCGGTAAAACTACCACGACGGAACGTATCTTGTTCTACACCGGTATTAACCATAAGATTGGGGAGACTCATGAAGGCTCCGCGACGATGGACTGGATGGAGCAGGAACAAGAGCGCGGAATTACAATTACGTCCGCTGCTACGACCGCTGCTTGGAAGGGGCACCGCGTAAATATCATCGATACCCCGGGACACGTTGACTTCACAGTAGAAGTTGAACGTTCCCTGCGTGTATTGGACGGGGCAGTAGGCGTGTTCAGTGCGAAGGAAGGCGTAGAGCCTCAGTCTGAAACGGTTTGGAGACAGGCTGACAAATATAGCGTTCCTCGTATCGCTTATGTCAATAAAATGGATATTATCGGCGCAGATTATCTTAACGTAGTTAACGATATGCGCGAGCGTTTGCAAGCAAACGCAGTAGCTATCCAATTGCCTATCGGTGCTGAGAATGATTTTGTCGGTATTATCGACTTGATCGCTCAAAAAGCATATATGTACAAAGATGACTTAGGTCAAAATATCGAGGAAACTGAAATTCCTGCGGATTATGCAGCGAAAGTTGAAGAACTTCGTGCAGAATTGGTTGAGAAGGTTGCAGAACTTGATGAAGAATTGACTATGAAATACCTTGAAGGTGAAGAAATCACTGTTGAAGAACTGAAAGCAGCTCTTCGTAAAGGTGTAGTAGAAGTTAAGATCTTCCCGGTTGTGTGCGGTTCCTCTTATCGCAACAAAGGCATCCAGCTTATGCTTGATGCAGTCGTAGACTACTTGCCTGCGCCGGTCGATGTACCAAGCATTCAAGGTCACTTGGATGACGGTACCGAGGTTGAACGTCATTCTTCTGATGAAGAGCCGTTCTCCGCGCTTGCATTTAAGATTATGACAGACCCTTACGTTGGTAAGCTTACGTTCTTCCGTGTATACTCCGGTATTTTGCAATCCGGTTCGTATGTACTGAATGCAACGAAGAACAAGCGCGAACGTATTGGACGGATCCTGCAAATGCATGCTAACAGCCGTAAAGAGATCAGCGAAGTATACGCTGGTGATATCGCAGCAGCTGTTGGTTTGAAAGACACAGGAACTGGTGATACACTGTGTGATGAGAAGTCTCCAGTAATTCTGGAATCGATGAACTTCCCTGATCCGGTTATCGAAATCGCTGTTGAACCTAAGACAAAAGCGGACCAAGACAAGATGAGCGTTGCCCTCGGTAAATTGACTGAGGAAGACCCTACCCTTCGTGCTCATACGGACGAAGAGACAGGTCAAACGATCTTGGCTGGTATGGGTGAGCTTCACCTCGATATCATCATCGAGCGTATGCGCCGTGAGTTCAAGGTAGAGACCAATGTGGGTAAACCACAGGTTGCTTACCGTGAAACATTCAAGGTTCCTGCGCGTGTTGAAGGTAAATTCGTTCGCCAATCCGGTGGTCGTGGTCAATACGGTCACGTATGGGTTGAGTTCGAGCCGCTTGAAGCAGGTTCAGGCAACCAATTCGAGAGCAAGATTGTCGGTGGTTCGGTTCCTAGAGAATACATCGCACCTGCTCAACAAGGTATCGAAGAAGCAATGAAGAACGGTGTTCTCGCTGGTTTCCCTGTAGTGGACGTGAAGGCTACAATCGTAGACGGTTCGTACCATGACGTTGACTCCAGTGAAATGGCGTTTAAGATCGCTGGTTCCATGGCGCTTAAGGCTGCTAAGGAAAAAGCACAACCGGTTCTGCTTGAGCCAATCATGAAGGTTGAAGTTACTGTTCCGGAAGAGTACATGGGTGATGTTATGGGGATGCTGAACTCCCGTCGTGGCCGTATCGAAGGTATGGACTCACGTGGCGGCGCTCAAATCATCCGCGCGAAAGTGCCTCTTTCCGAAATGTTCGGTTACTCCACAACTCTTCGTTCCGGTACGCAAGGACGCGGCGTGTTCTCGATGGAATTGTCTCACTATGAAGAGGTTCCTCGTAACATCTCCGAAGAGATCGTATCGAAACACAAAGGTGCAGAATAATTTTCTGTATTTTCTAGCCGGGAGTAGATGACCTGAATAAGGATTTGCTCCCAGGTTAGTCCAACATATTAATCTTATTTTTAAGGAGGAAATGTTTAAAATGGCAAAGGCTAAATACGAACGTACAAAACCGCATGTTAACATCGGTACAATTGGTCACGTTGACCATGGTAAAACTACGCTGACTGCAGCGATCACAACTGTGTTGTCCAAAACTTATGGCGGTGCTGCTGTAGCATTCGATCAAATCGACAAAGCTCCAGAAGAGCGCGAACGTGGTATCACAATCTCCACTTCCCACGTTGAATATGAAACTCCTAACCGTCACTATGCACACGTTGACTGCCCAGGGCACGCCGACTATGTTAAAAACATGATCACTGGTGCTGCTCAAATGGACGGAGCAATCCTGGTTGTATCCGCAGCTGACGGCCCAATGCCGCAAACTCGCGAGCACATCCTGTTGTCCCGTAACGTAGGCGTTCCTTACATCGTTGTATTCTTGAACAAATGCGACATGGTTGAAGACGCTGAACTTCTTGAATTGGTTGAAATGGAAGTTCGTGACTTGCTGAACGAATATGAATTCCCAGGCGATGATACTCCAATCATCCATGGTTCCGCTCGTGAAGCTCTCATGAACCCAGACGGCGACTGGGCTAAGAAAATCGTTGAAATGTTTGAAATCATCGACGAGTACATTCCGCTTCCAGAGCGTCCAGTTGACAAGCCATTCCTTATGCCTGTCGAGGACGTATTCTCCATCACTGGCCGTGGTACAGTTGCTACAGGCCGTGTAGAGCGTGGTACTGTTAAAGTCGGCGACGAAATCGAAATCGTGGGTATCCGCGAAGAAACTAAGAAATCCGTCGTTACTGGCGTAGAAATGTTCCGTAAATTGCTTGATTCCGCTGAAGCAGGCGATAACATCGGTGCATTGCTCCGTGGTGTTGACCGTAACCAAATCGAACGCGGTCAAGTATTGGCAAAGCCAGCTTCCGTTAATCCGCATACTGAGTTTACCGCTCAAGTATACGTATTGACTAAAGAAGAAGGCGGACGTCATAAGCCTTTCTTCACTGGCTACCGTCCACAATTCTATTTCCGTACAACTGACGTTACAGGTGTTATCAACCTGCCAGAAGGTACTGAAATGGTTATGCCTGGCGACAACATCGAAGTTGCTGTTTCCCTGATCTCCCCAATCGCGATTGAAGAAGGAACTCGCTTCTCCATCCGTGAAGGCGGACGTACTGTTGGATCCGGCGCTGTTGTATCCATCAGCAAATAATTTAAGCTTATGCTTCTTAGAGACTCGTTCCTTATGGAACGAGTCTTTTTGCATGTATGGCCTGTTGGAGGATGTGACCGTGAGAGCAGCGAGAACAGCGGGTGGCGGTGAACAAGGGCGGGGATCTAGAATGGTAGCCCACGAGGTCAAGAAGCTATCAGAGGAAGCCGGATTTATAGCTGTACAAATCATGAACCAACTTTAGCAGCCCTTAAGAATGACAACAAAAGTATGGAGGTTGTTGCAGTTGCGTTGTAAGCAGTTGGTTTGGTCAGAAAATGAGCATCAGATTCAAGAAGAGATGTGTTTCTTCATATTATAGAGTTTGTGCAGCGCAGCTCGAATGAGCTTGCAACTGTGGAAATCCGAATTAAACATTCCTTTATATATAGAAGAAATCGGTTTGAACTGATGTCTCAGGCTGCCAGAACGGAAGGCACATCGAATGCGTCATCCCCAAAATCAAAGGATTCAGAATAATAAGATAAATATAATAAATTTTGCTTGCAATGAGCACAGCTTTTCTATATAATAATGAATGTTGTTCTGTGACGTTGCGATGAAGTGGGAGGTTACTGACACACCCGGCCCCTTTGCCATGGGTTAGGTGGTTGGAAAATTTCCATGGAGTATGTCCGATCTCAAATTGGGCGATAGAAGGAGGGAATAAAATGGCAAAGCAAAAAATTCGTATTCGTTTGAAAGCTTACGACCACAGAATTCTTGATCAATCCGCAGAGAAAATCGTTGAAACGGCAAAACGTTCGGGTGCTGGTGTATCTGGACCGATTCCGCTTCCAACCGAGAAACAAGTGATTACTATTCTCCGTGCGGTACACAAGTACAAGGATTCCCGGGAACAATTCGAAATGCGCACTCATAAGCGCTTGATCGATATTGTGAACCCGACTCCACAAACTGTGGATGCCTTGATGCGCTTGGACCTGCCGTCCGGTGTAGATATCGAGATTAAATTGTAATATCCATTTTTGAATGGAAACGAAAGAGGAAAAGAGGTGTCAACATGAAAGGTATCTTAGGGAAAAAGCTCGGGATGACTCAAGTATTTACCCCAGAAGGTAATGTCATTCCTGTTACAGTTATTGAAGCAAGCTCTAACGTAGTTCTGCAAAAGAAAGACGTAGAGAACGATGGCTATGAAGCGATCCAACTTGGCTACTCCGATAAGAAAGAAAGCAGAGTAACTAAGCCGGAAGCTGGTCATGCGAAAAAGGCAAATACAACGCCTAAGCGCTACGTTCGCGAAATTCGCGGTGTTGACTTGGCAGGATATGAAGTTGGCCAGGAGGTCAAAGTTGATATTTTTGCTGAGGGCGAATTTGTTGACGTAACAGGTATTTCGAAGGGTAAAGGTTTCCAAGGCGTAATTAAACGCTGGGGACAAAGCCGCGGCCCTATGGCTCACGGTTCCCGTTACCATCGTAGACCTGGTTCTATGGGTTCCATCCAAGCGAACCGTGTTCCTAAAGGCAAACGTCTTCCAGGACATATGGGTAGCGAAACTGTAACGATTCAGAAGCTTGAAATCGTGAAGGTTGATGCAGAACGTAATGTACTGCTCGTTAAAGGTTCGATCCCAGGTCCTAAAAATAGTTTCGTAAAAGTTAAAGAAACCATCAAAAAATAATTAACTGAAGAAAGGAGGAACAAAAAATGCCAAAAGTAGCAGTTTTTAATGTTAGCGGTAGCCAAGTTGGCGAGGTAGAATTGAACGATGCAGTATTCGGTATCGAACCGAACACTCATGTGCTTCATGAAGCTGTTGTTATGCAACGCGCTTCCCTTCGCTTTGGTACCCATAAAGTAAAAGGACGCTCCGAAGTTCGCGGCGGTGGTCGTAAACCTTGGAAGCAAAAAGGAACAGGACGTGCCCGTCAAGGTTCGATCCGTTCTCCGCAATGGGTTGGTGGCGGTATCGTATTCGGACCGACTCCACGCAGCTATGCTTACAAATTGCCGAAAAAAGTTCGTCGTCTGGCGATCAAATCGGCTTTGTCTGCTAAAGTTATCGATCAGGACATTATCGTACTTGATGCTTTGAGCTTGAATGCACCTAAGACTAAAGAATTTGCTGCCATCTTGAACAACCTGAAGGTTGATCGCAAGGCGCTTGTTGTAGCTCCTAGCTATGACGACAATGTAGCACTTTCCGCTCGTAATATCCCTGGTGTTAAATTTGTAGCAGCTGACGGCATTAATGTTCTTGACGTGCTCTCGCACGACAAACTGATCATTACGAAGGAAGCAGTTCAGAAGGTAGAGGAGGTGCTCGCGTAATGAAAGATCCTCGTGATATTATTAAGCGTCCGGTAATCACAGAACGTACTGCTGATTACATGAACGAACTTAAATATGTGTTCGAAGTCGACATTCGTGCCAACAAGACCGAAATTAAAAAAGCGGTTGAAGAGATCTTCAAAGTTAAAGTGAGCAATGTGAATACTCTGCGTGTTCCTGGCAAGCCAAAACGTTATGGACGTCATTTCGGTTATACTCCGGAATGGAAGAAAGCGTTCGTGACTTTGACTCCGGACAGCAAACCGCTCGAATTTTTTGAATCGGTATAAAATTGTCTAAAGTAAGGAGGGAAATCTAGTGCCTATCAAAAAGTATAAACCGACATCTCCGGCAAGACGTGGAATGTCCGTATCGACATTCGAAGAAATCACCACAGATACTCCGGAGAAATCCTTGCTTGCGCCACTGAGCAAAACAGCTGGTCGCAACAACCAAGGTAAAATTACTGTGCGTCACCATGGCGGTGGACACAAACGTAAATATCGTATCATCGACTTCAAACGGAACAAAGATGGAATTCCAGGCCGCGTTGCTACTATCGAGTACGACCCGAACCGGACTTCTAACATCGCTTTGATCAACTATGCTGACGGTGAAAAACGCTACATTATTGCTCCACAAGGGCTTAAAGTAGGCGACGTTATCGAGTCTGGCGTAGGTTCCGACATCAAAATCGGAAACTCACTTCCACTTGAGAACATCCCGGTGGGTACAGTTATCCACAACATCGAGCTGAAACCAGGTAAAGGCGGACAACTCGTTCGTGCTGCCGGTACTGAAGCTCAATTGCTCGGTAAAGAAGACAAATACGTAACCGTTCGTCTTTCTTCTGGCGAAATGCGTAAAATTCTTAAAGTTTGCCGCGCTACAATCGGTTCTGTAGGTAATGCAGACCATGAATTGATCAAGATCGGTAAAGCGGGCCGCAATCGCTGGAAGGGCCAACGTCCTGAAGTTCGCGGTGTTGTTATGAACCCTAACGATCACCCTCATGGTGGTGGTGAAGGTCGTGCTCCGATCGGCCGTAAATCGCCATTGTCTCCTTGGGGCAAACCAACCCTTGGTTACAAGACGCGTAAAAAAGGCAAAGCATCTGATAAGTATATCGTTCGTGGCCGCACGAAGTAATCCGCGCCTCGCGGATCACTTCACGGCAGTGAATTATAGTTCGAAACAAGCAGTATGAAGGGAGGATATTAAATGAGCCGTAGTCTTAAAAAAGGACCTTTTATTGACGGATATATGTTGAAAAAGGTGGAAGAAGCGAGCGCATCGAACAAGAAAGTGGTTATTAAAACTTGGTCGCGCCGTTCGACAATTTTCCCACAATTCATCGGCCATACTTTTGGTGTATACGACGGACGCAAACACGTACCTGTATACGTAACAGAGGACATGGTAGGACATAAACTTGGTGAATTTGCTCCAACCCGTACCTACAAAGGTCATACGGATGACGACAAGAAAACGAGACGCTAAACGATAAGTTCTTCGTTTGAGAGGAGGTAACAACACATGGAAGCTAAAGCACATGTAAAGTCTGTTCGCATTGCTCCCCGCAAAGCTCAACTCGTAGTTGACTTGATCCGTGGTAAGCAAGTTGGCGAAGCGATCGCAATTCTCCGCCATACTCCAAAGGGCGCATCCCCGATCTTGGAGAAGCTTCTGAATTCGGCGATTGCTAATGCTGAACACAACTATTCTATGGATGTAAATAAATTGGTTATTACGCAAGCTTACGTAAACCAAGGTCCGACAATGAAACGTTTCCGCCCTCGTGCAATGGGACGTGCTAGCCGGATCAACAAACGCACAAGCCACATTACTTTGGTGGTATCCGAAAAATAAGGAGGGAAAACGTGTGGGCCAAAAGGTAAATCCGGTCGGATTACGAGTAGGGATTATCCGTGATTGGGAATCCAAATGGTATGCAGGCAAAGATTTCGGTGATCTCTTGCTTGAAGACGTTAAAATTCGTGAACACCTGAAGAATAAATTGAAAGACTCCGCAGTATCTCGCATTGAAATCGAGAGAGCGGCTAATCGTGTGAATGTGACGATCCACACTGCGAAACCAGGTATGGTTATCGGTAAAGGTGGTTCGGAAGTTGAAAATCTGCGTAATGAAATTACGAAGATCGCAGGTGGCAAGAAGGTTCACATCAATATTTCTGAAATTAAACACCCTGATCTTGACGCAATTCTCGTTGCTGAGAGCATCGCACAACAATTGGAACGTCGTGTTTCTTTCCGTCGTGCTTTGAAGCAAGCAATCCAAAGAACTATGCGTTCAGGAGCGAAAGGGATTAAGACAGCAGTCAGCGGTCGTCTCGGCGGTGCTGAAATTGCTCGTACAGAGGGCTACAGTGAAGGAACTGTTCCACTTCATACGCTCCGCGCCGACATCGATTACGGTACGGCAGAAGCACATACGACTTATGGACGTATTGGCGTGAAAGTATGGATCTATCGTGGAGAGGTTCTTCCTACGGCTAAGAAACAACCAGCTGCTCAGGAAGGAGGCAACTAATCATGTTGGTACCAAAACGTGTAAAACACCGCAAGCAACAACGCGGTAGTCTGAGAGGCCAAGCAAAAGGCGGCACTGAATTGAACTTCGGTGAATACGGTCTGCAAGCTCTTGAGCCAACTTGGATTACAAACCGTCAAATTGAAGCAGCGCGTATTGCAATGACGCGTTATATCAAACGGGGCGGTAAAGTATGGATTAAAATTTTCCCTGACAAGCCGATTACTCAAAAGCCTCTTGAAGTTCGGATGGGTAGCGGTAAAGGTAACGTAGAGAAGTGGGTTGCAGTTGTGAAACCGGGTAAGATCATGTTTGAACTTGCCGGTGTATCGGAGGAAATTGCTCGTGAAGCTATGCGTCTTGCCGCTCACAAACTGCCAATCAAGACTAAGTTTGTGAAACGTGAAGAATTGGGTGGTGAAGCAAATGAAAGCTAATGAACTTCGCAACTTAACCACTGCTGAGATTGAACAAAAAGTTGCAGGATTTAAAGAAGAACTCTTTAACCTCCGTTTTCAATTGGCTACTGGCCAGCTTGATAACCCGACTCGGATCCGTGATGTGCGTAAGGAAATAGCTCGTGCTAAAACCGTATTACGTCAAAGAGAACTTGGGATTAGCTAATATTGCGCCTGGCTCGGACCAAGCGCGAATGTTCAGGAAGGAGGCTAACCATGAGCGAACGTAACGCCCGTAAAGTGCAAATTGGTAAAGTCGTAAGCGACAAAATGGATAAGACCATTGTTGTAGCAGTAGAAACCTACAAGAAACATGACCTTTATCATAAACGCATGAAATATACGAAGAAATTTAAAGCGCATGATGAAAATAACACAGCTAAAATCGGTGATACTGTTAAAATTGCTGAAACACGTCCGTTGTCTAAAGACAAGCGCTGGAGACTCGTTGAAGTTGTCGAAAAAGCAATTGTTATTTAATAGCACCGTAGTTTCGATTGAAGGGAGGATATAACGATGATTCAACCATTTACACGTTTGAATGTGGCTGATAACTCTGGCGCGAAGGAACTGATGTGCATTCGCGTTTTGGGTGGTACTGGTCGTCGCACAGCACAAATTGGCGATTTGATCGTTTGTTCTGTGAAACAAGCAACACCAGGCGGCGTTGTCAAAAAAGGTGATGTAGTCAGAGCGGTTGTTGTTCGTACAAAACGTTCCGTACGTCGTAAAGACGGTTCTTACATCGCGTTTGATGAGAACGCAGCGGTAGTTGTTAAAGAAGACAAGAGCCCACGTGGTACTCGTATTTTTGGACCAGTTGCCCGCGAACTTCGCGATAAAGACTTTATGAAAATCGTTTCCTTGGCTCCGGAAGTTATCTAATAAAGATAGCGTATCCCAGTGGTACGTTAAGCTGTGCGAAACAGGAGGTGTAAATAGATGCCTAGATTGAAAAAGATTTTGGAATCCCACAACAATAAGCTTCATGTTAAGAAGGATGACACGGTTATCGTGATCTCCGGTAAAGACAAAGGCAAAAAAGGCCGCGTCATCGCCGCTTATCCTCGTGAGAACCGCGTTCTTGTGGAAGGCGTGAACATGGTGAAGAAACACCAAAAGCCGAACCAATTGAATCCACAAGGCGGCATTATCGAGAAGGAAGCTCCGATTCATGTATCGAACGTAATGCACGTTGATCCTAAGAGCGGAAAAGTAACTCGTATCGGTTACAAAGTATTGGACAACGGCAAGAAGGTTCGTGTAGCTAAGAAGTCCGGTGAAGTGATCGATTAATCCAGGAATGATAAGAAAGGAGGTCCATGATTCATGGCAGCTAGATTAAAAGAACGCTATTTGAACGAAGTAACACCTGCTTTGATTCAAAAATTCAACTACTCTACAGTGATGCAAGTGCCGAAAGTTGAGAAAGTAGTTATCAACATGGGTGTTGGTGATGCTGTTGCTAACTCGAAGGTGCTTGACTCTGCAGTTAATGATATGCAACTTATCGCTGGTCAAAAGCCAGTAATCACTCGCGCTAAGAAATCCATCGCTGGTTTCAAACTCCGTGAGAACATGCCAATCGGTGTGAAGGTAACTCTTCGCGGCGAACGCATGTATTATTTCCTCGACAAATTGTTCAACGTAACGCTTCCACGCGTTCGTGACTTCCACGGCGTATCGAACAAAGCGTTTGATGGACGCGGTAACTACACACTTGGTCTTAAGGAACAATTGATCTTCCCTGAGATCGAGTATGACAAAGTAGACAAAGTACGTGGTATGGATATCGTTATCGTTACAACAGCTAAAACGGACGAAGAGTCCCGCGAGCTGCTTACAGGGCTCGGAATGCCATTTGTTAAATAATAAATGGCATAACAGCTCCGAAATTATTTAGGAGGTGTCAGGTTCAGTGGCAAAAACTTCAATGAAAGTTAAACAACAACGTGCGCCAAAATTCAAAGTGCGGGCTTATACTCGCTGCGAACGTTGTGGTCGTCCACACTCAGTATTGCAAAAGTTTAAAATCTGCAGAATTTGCTTCCGCGAATTAGCATATAAAGGCCAGATCCCTGGCGTTAAGAAGGCAAGCTGGTAAACCATCAACAACGGGAAGGAGGTTTCATGAATGAACATTTCAGATCCAATTGCAGATATGCTTACACGTATTCGTAATGCGAACACAGTTCGTCACGAGACGGTGGAAATGCCTGCATCCACGATCAAGAAACAAATCGCTGAGATCTTGAAACGCGAAGGTTTCATCCGTGATGCGGAGTATATCGATGATAATAAACAAGGGATCATTCGTGTTTTCTTGAAATACGGATCCAACAACGAGCGCGTTATTACTGGTTTGAAAAGAATCAGTAAACCAGGTCTTCGCGTCTATACAAAGAGCAACGAAGTTCCTCGCGTTCTCGGCGGCTTGGGTATCGCGATTATCTCTACTTCCAAGGGAGTTATGACCGACAAGGAAGCTCGTCAAGCGAAAGCCGGCGGAGAAGTTCTCTGCTACGTTTGGTAATTAACGTCACAAAACAAGGAGGTGCAGCAAATGTCACGTATTGGTCGCAAACCAATTACAGTACCTAGTGGTGTGGATGTCACACTTAATAATAGCGTCATTACAGTGAAGGGCCCTAAAGGCACTTTGACTCGTGAGATTCATAAGGACATTAAGGTAACGGTTGAAGACAACCAAATCCTCGTAGAACGTCCTTCTGATAATAAATTGCATCGTTCTCTGCACGGTACTACTCGCAGTGTAGTGAGCAACATGGTGAGCGGGGTAACTGAAGGTTATTCCAAAACTCTTGAACTAGTTGGTGTCGGATACCGCGCAAGCAAATCCGGCGAGAAACTGGTACTCAACGTGGGTTACTCCCATCCGGTAGAAATCACTCCGGAAGCAGGAATCGAATTTGAAGTCCCTGCCAACACAAAGATCATCGTTAAAGGGATCAGCAAAGAACGCGTAGGCGAATATGCTGCGAAAGTTCGTGCTGTACGTGCACCTGAGCCTTACAAAGGTAAAGGTATTAAGTACGAAGGCGAACGTATTATTCGTAAAGAAGGTAAAGCTGGTAAGAAGAAATAATGTTTCTTCTTATTGTGCTTGCCTGAGGGTAGCATAATCGAAATGGTTTGAAGGTAAACCGAAGGGAGTGAAATGAAAGTCATGATCACTAAAGGCGATAAGAATAAAGCACGTCTGAAAAGACATCTGCGTGTACGTAAAAAAGTGACTGGTACGGCTGAACGTCCAAGACTGAACGTATTCCGTTCCTCCAAACACATCTATGCTCAATTGATCGATGATGTGGCTGGTGTAACGATCGTATCCGCTTCGACAGTTGAAAAAGAACTGAACGGTGAAATCAAAAACGGCGCTAACGTTGAATCCGCACGTAAAGTTGGAGAAATGATCGCTAAGCGTGCACAAGAGCAAGGCAAGAAAGTTGTGGTATTCGACCGCGGCGGTTACTTGTATCATGGACGAATTCAAGCTTTGGCAGAAGCAGCTCGTGAAGCAGGTCTTGAATTCTAAAATATTTATAAAAGGAGGTAAATCACTTGCGTGTAGATCCGAACACTTTAGAACTGACTGAAAGAGTAGTACACATTAACCGTGTTGCTAAAGTAGTTAAAGGCGGACGTCGTTTTAGCTTTAGCGCACTGGTAGTTGTCGGTGACGGCAAAGGCTGGGTTGGTGCTGGTATCGGTAAAGCTGGCGAGGTTCCAGATGCGATTCGCAAAGGTATTGACGATGCGAAGAAAAATCTTATCTACGTACCAATCGTAGGGACTACAATCCCTCACTTGGTAACTGGACGTTTTGGCGCTGGTAGCGTTCTGTTGAAACCAGCATCAGAAGGTACAGGAGTTATCGCCGGTGGTCCTGTTCGTGCGGTTCTCGAACTTGCAGGCGTAGGCGACATTCTTACAAAATCTTTAGGTTCTTCGAATTCCATCAACATGGTCAACGCGACTTTGGAGGGTCTTTCCCGTCTGAAACGCGCTGAAGATGTTGCGAAATTACGCGGTAAATCCGTCGAAGAACTACTCGGTTAAGGAGGGAATTCTCATGGCTAAATTGCAAATTACCCTCGTGCGTAGTTTGATCGGACGTCCGGAGAACCAACGTACTACCGTGAAAACATTGGGACTTCGCAAAATTAACCAAACCGTGGTTCATACTGATAATCCTGCTATTCGTGGCATGGTTAACCAAGTAAGCCATCTGGTTAAGGTTCAAGAGATTGCGGAGTAATCTGAAGCGATAACTGCATTCAGTACTAACTGACCCGCATAAAGCGGGTTAACGTTATGGGCTAATGCCAACAATAAATAAGGAGGTGCAACGAACGATGAAGTTACATGAGCTTTCCTCAGCTGCTGGTTCCCGTCACGAACGCAAACGCGTTGGCCGCGGTACTGGTAGCGGTATGGGTAAAACATCTTCGCGTGGTCACAAAGGTCAAAACGCTCGTTCCGGCGGTGGTGTTCGTCCGGGCTTCGAAGGCGGTCAAAACCCGTTGTATCGTCGCTTGCCAAAACGCGGATTTATCAATCCGACGCGGAAAGAGTATGCGATTGTGAACATCGAGGAACTTAACAGCTTTGCGGCGGGTACAGAGGTTACTCCTGAACTGTTGATGGATCAAGGTATCGTGAAAAACGCTAAAAGCGGCATCAAGATTCTTGGCAACGGTGAAGTTACTGTCAAATTGACGGTTAAAGCTAATAAGTTCTCTCAATCTGCGGTAGAGAAAATCGAGGCTGCCGGCGGTAAAACCGAGGTGATCTAATGTTTAAAACCATTAAGAACATTTGGCACGTGAAGGACCTGCGCACACGTATTCTGTTTACATTGTTTATCTTTATCATCTATCGGATCGGATCCTTCGTTCCGGTTCCGGGTGTTGATACCCGGGTGTTTGAGACGGTCAACAATGCAGGAAGCGACTTGTTCGGGTTCCTGAACACCTTCTCGGGCGGTGCTCTCAAGAACTTCTCCATCTTTGCGCTCGGGATCATGCCGTATATTACGGCGTCCATTATTGTTCAACTACTCTCTATGGATGTCATTCCGAAATTTGCGGAATGGGCGAAACAAGGGGAGTATGGCAAGAAGAAAATGGCCCAGATTACCCGCTACGGTACGGTAGTTCTGGCATTGATTCAAGCGTTTGCGACTTCGATCGGATTCAACCGCTTGTATGGTACTGAGATGGTGCCTAACGCAACATTTGCGAGTTATCTTGTCATCGCTATCGTGTTGACAGCAGGTACTTCGTTCTTGATGTGGCTTGGTGAGCAGATTACAGACAAAGGGATCGGCAACGGGATTTCGCTGATTATCTTTGCCGGGATCGTCGCTGCGTTCCCGTCTCATATCCAGAGTATTGCCCGCTCCGAATTTATCGTTGAAGGACAAACCTTCATGAATGTGGTAAAGGCGATTGCAATCGTATTGGTCTGCGTACTTATCGTTATTGGTGTAATTTACATCCAACAAGCGATTCGTAAAATTCCAGTGCAATATGCTAAGCGCGTGGTGGGCAATAAGATGTATGGTGGCCAGAATACACATATTCCGCTGAAGATTAACTCGGCGGGCGTTATTCCAGTCATCTTTGCTGTCTCGCTTCTGCAATTCCCGGTTATCATTGCCAGCTTCTGGTCAACTCATGGCTGGGCACGCTGGGTGAGCCAGAACCTCGCTATTGACCATGCATTAGGTATGGTGCTTTATGTTGTGATGATTATCGGATTCACGTTCTTCTACACCTTCGTGCAGATGAACCCGCAGCAGCTTGCTGAGAACATGAAGAAAAATGGCGGATTTATTCCGGGCATTCGTCCGGGTAAAGCGACACAAACGTATTTGACACGGGTATTGACGCGTCTGACAATGACAGGAGCTCTGTTCCTGGCTGTGATTTCAATTCTTCCAGTTGGTTTGGGCGCTTTGGCTAACCTGCCTAAGACTGTACAAATCGGCGGAACCTCGATTCTGATCGTAATTGGTGTTGCACTGGATACGATGAAGACGATTGAGGGACAATTGATTAAGCGGCACTATAAAGGCTTTATTAATAAATAGTAGATAGGTACCAGGCCGAGTTTGAACTTTAGCTCTCCTGGCGCCTATTATGCTGTTTCTTGTAAGGAGATTCTAGGAGGGAGTGAAAAAAACATGAACGTTTTATTCATGGGGCCTCCTGGAGCAGGTAAAGGGACACAAGCTGAGGTTATCGTTAATGAATTCGGCATTCCGCATATTTCGACAGGCGATGCATTTCGTCTGGCGATGAAGCAGGGTACTCCTGTTGGAATGAAAGCGAAGGAGTATATTGATAAAGGCCTCCTGGTGCCTGATGATGTTACAGTTGGCATTGTTCGTGAGCGCCTGCAGCAGTCCGATTGCGAAAATGGTTTTTTATTGGACGGTTTTCCAAGAACCCTTTCGCAAGCGGAAGCGCTGGAAGAACTGCTGAACGGGCTTGGCAGAAAGCTGGAGCATGTCATTAACCTGAAGGTAGATCGTGACAAGCTGATGGCGCGTCTTACCGGACGTCGTATCTGCAAGTCATGCGGATCTACGTACCATGTGATCTTTAATCCTCCTGCTCAGGAAGGTGTTTGTGATAAGTGCGGCGGTGAGCTGTACCAACGCTCCGACGACAACGAAGAGAGCGTAGGCACTCGGCTGGACGAATATATCAACAAAACTGCACCTCTCCTCAAGTTTTATGAAGATAAAGGTTTGCTTCGTCAAGTTGATGGAGAACAGGAAATTGATTCGGTTTCCAAAGAGATCGTATCTATACTGCGAGGTCAGGTGTAATGATCATATGTAAATCCGAAACGGAACTAGGCTTTATGAGAGAAGCAGGGCGGATCGTCGCGGAAACGCACAGGCTCATGGCGCAATCAATCGAGCCTGGAATTACGACGGGTGAACTCGATCACATCGCCGACAAGTTCATACGCAGTCAAGGCGCTTTGCCGTCTTTTAAGGATTACAACGGTTTTCCTTACAGCATTTGCGCTTCGGTCAACGATGAATTGGTACATGGCTTTCCCGGCAAACGCAAATTGAACGAAGGCGACATCATTACGCTTGATATAGGTGCGCAATATCGTGGCTATCATGGAGACTCGGCGTGGACGTATCCAGTTGGTGAAATATCCGCTGAGGCACAGAAACTTCTGGATGTGACAGAAGGATCTCTGTTCGCTGGCCTGGCTCTTGTTAAACCCGATGTGCGCTTATATACGATATCGCATGCAATCCAACGTTACATTGAAGATGCAGGCTTCTCGGTCGTTCGTGAATATGTCGGTCACGGCGTAGGAACTGAACTGCATGAAGAGCCGCAGATTCCGAATTACGGTACGCCTGATCGCGGACCTAGGCTCAAAGCGGGTATGGTGCTTGCTATTGAACCGATGGTCAATGCGGGAGAGCGATTCGTAAGAACGCTGGAAGATAATTGGACAGTCGTTACGGTGGACGGTTCACTTTGTGCTCATTTTGAGCATACAGTAGCAGTCACGGCGGACGGCATGGAGATCCTTACCAAGCTGGATGAGTAGGTGGTTATCATGATGCACCGCTCTGTACCACAAGTTGGCCAGCTGGCGAAGGTGCTGAAAGGCAGAGATGCAGGCGACGTTTATGTGATCATTGAGATTGTGGATGACCGGTTCGTGTTGATCGCGAATGGAGACAAACGCAAATTCGATCAGCCTAAACGTAAGAACGTTCAACATCTTGAACTTCAGTCCATGATCAGCAGCGAGGTTGTTCAAAGTTTGCAAGAAAGCGGTAGGGTGACAAACGGTAAACTGCGTCATGCAGTTAGCGTATATATAGCATCCGCCAATGCTAATGCCGAAGAGAAAGGAGACTGAATGTGTCCAAAGAAGATGTCATTGAAGTAGAAGGAACGGTGGTTGAGCCGTTGCCTAACGCTACCTTCAAGGTAGAGCTTGAGAACGGTCATCAAATTCTCGCTCACGTATCCGGTAAATTGCGGATGCACTTTATTCGGATTCTGACGGGAGACAAAGTGGTGGTTCAATTATCACCATATGATCTGACCAAGGGACGTATCACGTATCGTAAATAGATACCATATCTTTTACTTTTATTTTGTGGTACTATATTAAGGTTGATTGAAGTTTAGTCTTTACAGTATGATGGAATAGTCTGTATTACAGGCTGCTATCGAGACAAGTTTTACGATACGTAAGACTTGTTCATCTTTGTGAAGAGGGCTTTGCCAAGCAGAGCTCGATCACAATGTTAGAAGTTAGGATTGCACTGCAACCTAGCTAATCCTTAGGAAGAGAGTTTTGCTTCGCAAAACTTTAGGGAGGTAGTCAACATGAAGGTAAGACCTTCTGTAAAGCCTATTTGCGAAAAATGCAAAGTCATTCGTCGCAAAGGCCACGTCATGGTGATTTGTGAAAATCCAAAGCACAAACAAAAACAAGGTTAAAGAAGGGGGTGTAGCGTAAAATGGCACGTATAGCTGGTGTGGATTTGCCACGTGATAAACGCGTTGAGATCGCCTTAACTTACATTTTCGGAATCGGTAAAACGACTTCCCAGAAAATCCTGAGCACAACAGGCATCAGTCCGGACACTCGTGTTCGTGATTTGACGGAAGATGAGGTTAGCAAACTACGCGAAACGATCGACAAGACGGTCAAGGTTGAAGGTGACCTGCGTCGTGAAATTTCTTTAAATATTAAGCGTTTGATCGAAATCGGATGCTACCGCGGTGTACGTCATCGTCGTGGCCTGCCTGTTCGCGGACAACGTACAAAAACGAATGCCCGTACTCGTAAGGGTCCTCGTCGTACTGTAGCGAACAAGAAGAAATAAGAAGGGAGGATAACTGAACAATGGCTAAACCAAAAAAAGTCGTACGTACAAAACGTCGTGATCGCAAAAATATTGAGTCTGGTGTAGCACATATCCGCTCCACCTTCAACAATACGATCGTTACGATTACAGACCCACATGGCAACGCAATTTCATGGGCAAGCTCCGGCGGTCTTGGATTTAAGGGTTCCCGTAAATCCACTCCGTTTGCTGCACAAATGGCAGCTGAATCTGCTGCAAAAGCAGCTATGGAACATGGCATGAAAACTGTCGAGGTTATGGTTAAAGGTCCTGGAGCCGGCCGTGAAGCCGCTATCCGCTCTTTGCAAGCGGCAGGCCTTGAAGTTAACATGATTAAAGACGTGACTCCGATTCCTCACAATGGATGCCGTCCTCCAAAACGCCGTCGTGTATAATGAAGCCGCATCTAGTGTGGTATAGCAACAGCATATTTTGGTAACAATGGTTGTTTAGGCATACTACATGATAAGACTTCAGTAGACATGGCAGTTTGCGTAGGAACGAGTGTTTGAAGGAGGGGTACTTTCGTGATAGAAATCGAAAAGCCGAAAATTGAGACCGTTGAAGTTAACGATGAAGGCACCTATGGTAAATTTGTAGTGGAACCACTAGAGCGTGGTTATGGCACCACTTTGGGTAACTCGCTTCGCCGGATTTTGCTATCTTCCCTGCCTGGTGCTGCGGTAACCTCGGTCCAAATCGATGGTGTTCTGCATGAATTCTCGACTGTCCCAGGTGTAATGGAGGACGTGACGGAAATCATTCTGAACCTGAAGGCTCTTTCACTTAAAATCCATTCGGATGAGGAGAAAATCCTTGAGATCGATGCGGAAGGTGAAGGAGTAGTTACAGCAGGAGATATCCGTGCGGACAGCGATGTGGAAATCCTGAATCCGGAGCTTCATATTGCAACGCTGGAGCCGGGTTCGAGACTTCATATGCGCATTTATGCGGGACGTGGTCGTGGTTATGTTCAAGCAGATCGTAATAAACGAGACGATCAGCCGATCGGAGTCATTCCCGTCGATTCGATCTATACCCCGATTACTCGCGTCAATTACGTTGTAGAGAATACCCGTGTTGGCCAAGTGACCAACTATGACAAGCTGACGCTTGAAGTATGGACCGATGGCAGCATTAAACCTGAAGAAGCGGTTAGTCTCGGAGCAAAAATTTTGACCGAGCATCTCTTTCTGTTCGTTGGGTTGACTGACGAAGCGAAGGACGCTGAAATCATGGTTGAGAAGGAAGAAGACAAGAAAGAGAAAGTTCTTGAAATGACGATTGAAGAGCTCGATCTGTCCGTTCGTTCTTATAACTGTCTCAAACGTGCCGGCATCAATACGGTGCAAGAGCTGACCACGAAGACGGAAGAAGATATGATGAAGGTGCGTAACCTGGGTCGTAAATCTTTGGAAGAGGTTCAAGAGAAGCTCGAGGAGCTTGGTTTAGGACTTCGTACGGAAGAATAAACTCTTTTTATTGAATCGTCTCTAGCGAAGGAGGGAAAACTCAAATGGCATACCAAAAGTTGGGCCGTAATTCCAGTGCTCGTAAAGCTTTGTTTCGTGACCTGGTAACCGACCTGTTCTTATATGAACGTATCCAAACGACGGAGGCTAAAGCGAAAGAAGTTCGTTCAATCGCTGAGAAGCTGATCACCAAGGCAAAACAGGGAGATCTGCATGCTCGTCGTCAAGTTGCAGCTTATGTTCGTCGTGAATCCATCGACGGTCAGCAAGATGCAATTCAAAAACTGTTCTCGGAGCTGGCACCACGCTACTCTGAGCGTCCAGGCGGATACACTCGTATCTTGAAATTGGGACCACGCCGCGGTGACTCTGCGCCTATGGTTTACTTGGAACTGGTAGACCGCGCTTAATACCGGGGATAACCCATTGTACGTGAAACTCTCTGTCGGCTCGGCTTATGTGGCTTAGCTAGCGGAGAGTTTTTCTGTGCAAAGGGAAGTTTTTATATCAAGTTCAAAGAGATCATTTTTCTGCACCGAAGCCTAAGATTTAATGTGCGTTTTACCAAACGCTTTAGTTGGAAGAAGCCGGGTTCTTGGGGACAAGTACGTCGTTGGTACGTAAACACCGAGGCCCGGCTGAATTCAAGCTGCGATGCCGAATCTGCTTTTTGAACGCCTCTAACCTTATTGTTTACCGGAGGGAGGATCTTAATGCGTAACCTGTTAATGACCGTCAGCTATGATGGAACTGAATATTTCGGGTTTCAGACCCAGCCCGATGGCAATACCATTCAGGATCATCTGGAGACAGCGATTCTAGGGTTGACAGGCGAGGTTGTGAAGATCCACGGTTCGGGGCGTACAGATGCTGGGGTTCATGCCAGAGAGCAGCCTTTCCATATGCATACGGAATCGAAGATTCCGGTGGATCGCTGGAGAATGGCGCTGAATGGCCGGCTGCCGGCCGATATACGCGTAACGGATGTGCAGGAGGTCTCGCTGTCTTTTCATGCCCGCCGATCGGCAAAACGGAAGACCTATAGATTCTCGATCAACGCGAATCGGGTGCCTGATGTATTTAACCGTCGTTATCAAGTTCATCATCCTGGTCGGTTAAATGTGGAGGGCATGCAGGAGGGTCTGAAGTATTTGATTGGAACTCATGACTATACTTCCTTTGCTTCTCGTCATTCGACCAAGGCGAGCCATGTGCGTACGATTTATAAGGCCTGGATTGAAGTAGATCGGTCGGGGAAGTGCTCCGGTTCGCATGAGCAGGGGGTCATCCATATATTTATGACCGGGAGCGGCTTTCTGCAGCATATGGTGCGGATTATCGTGGGTACTCTGCTTCAGGTAGGCGAGGGTAAACGGAAGCCGGAGGATATGAAGAGAATATTAGAGGCCTACGATCGTGCTGCCGCCGGACCAACCGCAGAGAGTAAAGGGCTGATGTTGTGGGAGGTTCTCTATGAGGAGGCGGATCTCACTGCAGGTGATCTAACCGATCCGAATAATTACGAAACTTAATCGTACCTATGTCCGTACATGAATACAGAATGAGTCAATTACGTTACTATTAGGAGGTAATGTTGTATGAGATGTCCTGTGTGCGATGATGTTCGGATGAGAGAGATTGAGAAGGATGGAGTTATGATTGATGTCTGTCCGGAATGTAAAGGTGTATGGTTGGATCGTGGTGAACTGGAGAAGCTGATGAGTGAGGTGCGTGAGATCAGACCGGCTTTTAATGAGTGGTATGATCATCGGGATCAGTCGCAGCAGCATACCAATCACTCAGCAAATCATGGCCACGGCTATGGGGATCCTTATGCCGGGAAGCATAATCAGGGGTACAACAACAAGTATAGGAAGAAGAAGTCTGTGCTCGATGTATTTGGAGATCTTTTTGACTGATTTCATTCAAAAAACACTTGCGCATTACTTTTTCATCCTGTAAAATAGAAGTTGTGTTTCTTAATGGCTATCCCACAGCCCCGATTAAGAATACACAGTACGTTAATTTACGAAATGCTTGATTAGTAATTGACAATGAACGAAGATAAATGAACCATTTGAACGAGAATGAAGGAGGATCATTACATGCGTACCACCTACATGGCGAAGCCAGCTGAAGTTGAGCGCAAATGGCACATCATTGATGCCGAAGGCAAAACGCTGGGCCGTCTGGCTAGCGAAGTTGCTGCACTTATCCGCGGCAAACATAAACCAAGCTTTACTCCACACGTTGACGGCGGTGACTTTGTGATCGTAATCAACTCTGAGAAGATTGCTCTTACTGGCAAGAAGTTGGATAACAAGAAATACTATCGTCATTCCCTGCATCCAGGCGGTTTGAAAGTGACTGTTGCTAAGGATCTTTTGAACACGAAACCTGAACGCGTCATTGAATCGGCTGTATTCGGAATGTTGCCTAAGACTCGCATGGGCGAGAAGATGAAGCTGAGATTGAAAGCTTATGCTGGCACAGAGCATCCACATGCAGCACAAAAACCTGAAGTTTACGAACTTCGCGGATAATAAAAAGGGAGGACAGTTTCATGGCACAAGTACAATACTATGGGACAGGTCGTCGTAAACATTCGGTAGCTCGTGTTCGCCTTGTACCGGGTGAAGGACGCATTGTCATTAATAAGCGTGATATCAATGAATATTTCGGTCTGGAAACTCTTAAACTGATCGTAAAACAACCTTTGACTTTGACGGAAACGCTTGGCAGCTATGACGTAATCGTTATTGCTCATGGCGGTGGTATCTCCGGTCAAGCAGGCGCAATTCGCCACGGTATTTCCCGTGCGTTGCTCAAGGCTGACCCTGAATTCCGTCCTGCATTGAAAAAAGCAGGATTCCTGACTCGTGACCCACGGATGAAAGAACGTAAGAAATACGGTCTCAAAGCCGCTCGTCGCGCACCACAATTCTCGAAGCGTTAATATTTGCATTATATGCCTCTGGCCATTTGGTCAGGGGCTTTTTGCATTTTATTGAAGATATGAGTATAGGAATCATCCTTAACCGTATTCCTGAATATAAATAAAATGGTGGAAACTGGCGAGTTGCTTTGGTATATTCAGCTTGTTAAACAAATTATTATAGAAAGGAGGTAATTCTATGTCTAACTCAAGAACGCTAAAATGGGTTACTGGGGGCCTGGAAATTTTCTTCGGTATTCCGCTTATCGGCGGGCTGATTATTGTGGGAACTTCATACATACCGCTGTTCATCATGTTTGTACTACATATTATTACATTAGTCTTGTCGGCAAATAATAACGAATCGAAATATGGTTCGATTGTCGGGATCGTTACCTCGGTCGTCGCCTGGATTCCTATCCTGGGTATGATTATGCACTTGATTACTGGCCTTCTTCTTATGATTAGCGCGGCCCAGAAGCCATCAGACCATTATACGGACTCCACCTACAGATTTTAATATTGAATTAAAGCGCCCAAATGGGTGCTTTTTTATTGACTTCTATCTGGAAATATTTATACTATAAATTGATAATTCAAATCTGATTAGTAGGACTTATTCCAAGACAGGGGGCGGAGCATGAATTTACTGGAGAAAGAGGCACTGATTGAGGAGAAAGCTGTAGAGTTTGAGTCGGCTACGCCGCAGGAGATTATCGCTTGGGCAGTTGAGACATTTCCCAACATAACCTTTGCCTGCAGCTTCGGCGCGGAGGATGTCGTGCTTGTAGACATGCTTCAGAAGATTAGTCCAAAGACGGATATCTTCTATCTGGATACCGACTTTCATTTCAAGGAGACCTATGAGACCCGGGATCGGCTAGTGGGGAGATACGGTCTAGAGTTCGTGAGAGTATCCCCGGAAATTACACCAGAGGAGCAGGAGCAGCAATATGGTGTGGAATTATGGAAAAGCAATCCGAACGCCTGCTGTAACATCCGTAAGGTAGCTCCGTTAAGCACGACTTTATCCAAATATGAGGCCTGGATAACTGGAATCAGACGCGATCAGGCTCCAACAAGAGCAAATGCCAAGAAGATTGAATACGATGTGAAGTTTGGACTTGTCAAATTCAATCCGATTGCAGACTGGTCCAGCGAAGATGTATGGAACTACATTCGGGAACATAATCTCGTATACAACCCATTGCATGATCAGAATTACCCAAGTATCGGCTGCGAACACTGTACACGACCGGTTATGCCAGGAGAAGATCCGCGTGCAGGCCGCTGGGCAGAATCAGAGAAGACAGAGTGCGGATTGCATAAATAATGCATAGGATGAGGCTAATGAGTAGGGAGGATACAGTATGACTGCAATTTCACCACATGGTGGTACGCTCGTCAACCGACTGGTCACAGGCGAGGAACGCGAACATTTGCTAGAGGATGCAAAGAAGCTGAAATCGGTGCTTATCAATGGCTGGACCATCTCTGATCTCGATTTGATTGGAGTTGGCGCATTTTCTCCCTTAACAGGTTTTCTGAACGAGGACGATTATCATTCTGTGGTTAAGCAGATGCGGCTTGCAGACGGCACGGTATGGAGCATTCCAATTACCTTGTCGGTTAGCGAACAGGAAGCTGCGGAGCTCTCTATTGAAGAGCGGATTGCCTTAGTGGGTGAGCAGGATGGCATAGTATATGGCGTGCTTGAAGTAGGAAGTATTTATAAGGTAGATCAACTGTATGAGGCCAAACAAGTATTTAAGACGACAGATCCAGAGCATCCAGGTGTTAAGAAGCTGCTGGAGCGTTCACCTATTTATATTGGCGGATCGGTGCAAGTGCTGCATCGTCCGAGACCGGGCCGCTTTACAGAATTCTATTACGATCCAGCACAGACTCGGCGTATATTCGAGGATAAGGGATGGGATACAGTGGTCGGCTTCCAGACGAGAAATCCGGTTCATCGGGCTCATGAATATATCCAGAAGAGTGCAATGGAGATTGTCGACGGCTTATTCCTTAATCCGCTAGTTGGCGAGACGAAGTCGGATGATGTGCCAGCGGATGTGAGAATGCAGAGTTACCTGGTGCTGTTGGACAATTATTATCCACAAGATCGTACATTTCTTGGCGTGTTTCCGGCAGCGATGCGCTATGCAGGTCCGCGGGAAGCGATCTTTCACGCCATGGTTCGCAAAAATTATGGCTGTACCCATTTTATCGTTGGACGCGACCATGCGGGTGTAGGGGATTATTATGGGACTTACGAAGCACAGGAGATATTCAGTCATTTTACGGCAGAGGAATTAGGGATTACGCCCTTATTTTTTGAGCATAGCTTCTTCTGTACAAAATGCGGCAATATGGCTTCAAGTAAGACGTGCCCGCACCCCGCAGAGGATCACCTGACCTTGTCCGGAACCAAGGTGAGAGGATTGCTTCGCGAAGGAATTTGTCCTCCGCCTGAATTTACTCGTCCCGAAGTCGCGAGAGTACTGATCGAAGGAATGAGTCATCAGGTTGTTATATAGGTAGTTTAACACTAGGGTCTAAGCGAATGCCTTACGAAGTTCTGTTTCCTGTTTAAACGTTACGGATGATCTTGTACGAACCGTGAGCCAATGCTTCCGAGCCCGTTTTCTCCAAAAAGGTGTAGCTTCTTTAGTCCTTACCTTCATCCAACTGCAGCGTTTGGAAAAACACACATTGGAAGGATAAGTTTCAGTGCTGAAAATCGGCCTTTTTGAACATGCACTTATATAATCGAAGCGTAAACTTGTAATATTTGTCCACCTCGTCCCATATAGATGATTAGTGTCATTTATGGGATGGAGGTGGCTTTTTTATGGACTCCGAGGATAAAGTAAATGTCTGGCTGAAGTTAAATCATATCAAGTGGGGACTGCTTGGAATTGGACTGCTTGGATTATTGATTGGATTTGCAAAATATGAAGTTCCGGCCATAAAGACCGCCAGCTATTGGAGTCTGCCGCTGGCGGGGACGACGATTGCTCTCGACGCGGGTCATGGAGGACCGGATGGCGGTGCGGTAAGCAAGCAGGGGGTCATTGAAAAGGATATTAACCTGGCAGTAACGCTGTACTTGCGGGATTACCTGCAGCAGGCCGGTGCGCTCGTATTTATGACGAGGGAAGAAGATCGCGATTTGGCGAGTGCGGATACAAAAGGGTATAAGAAGCGCAAAACGGAGGATTTGACGCGGCGGGTTCGTTATATTGAGGAGAAGAAGGCAGGGTTGTTCGTCAGCATTCACATGAATAGTGTTCCCTCCTCACGCTGGAGCGGGGCGCAAACCTTCTTTTCAACCAATAATGGGGATAGCGTAACACTGGCCGAGTATATTCAGGATGAGCTGCGTAAGAATCTAAATAATACGGACAGGGTTGCCAAGCGTTCCGATAAGTCGGTGTATTTGCTGGAGGAATTAAAAATTCCTGCGGTATTGGTAGAAGTCGGATTCTTATCGAACCCGGAGGAAGCCAGATTGCTTGGGGATGAGAAGTACCAACAGAAAGTGGCGGCTTCGATTTATCAAGGTATTATGAAATATATTTCTAAAAAAGAAAGTGGAAGCAAAGCNCGTAACACTGGCCGAGTATATTCAGGATGAGCTGCGTAAGAATCTAAATAATACGGACAGGGTTGCCAAGCGTTCCGATAAGTCGGTGTATTTGCTGGAGGAATTAAAAATTCCTGCGGTATTGGTAGAAGTCGGATTCTTATCGAACCCGGAGGAAGCCAGATTGCTTGGGGATGAGAAGTACCAACAGAAAGTGGCGGCTTCGATTTATCAAGGTATTATGAAATATATTTCTAAAAAAGAAAGTGGAAGCAAAGCAGACCACACCAGGAAATGATATAATTAATATCATATTTATACTGATTATTCGATTACTAAATAGATCCGGGGTGTTGTCTGTGTTAACGAAGGAACAGCTTGAGGCCATACTTAGACCTATTGCAGAGCCTGTATTGGGCCGTAGCTTGATCGATTTGAATTGGATACGCAATGTAATGATCAAGGAAGAGAAGGTTTCTTTGACAGTAATCAGCTTGAAGCAGGATGAGAAGACGCGCCAAAAGCTGGAGGAGGAGGTACGTTTCCGTCTTCAGGAAGCTGGCGTCAACAACGTGCACATGCGCTTCCGCGAGCCTTCCGAGCATGAGCGTCAGGAAGCGGGACAAGCCGTGACGTCCAATGAAACCGAAGGAAATGCATCACAAGGGCCACGGGGACATGGAGCAGGGCTGGAGCAATTATCGATCCTGGATCCTAAATCCGGAGTGCATTTCATCGCAATCGCCAGCGGCAAAGGCGGAGTTGGCAAGTCCACGGTCGCTGTAAATTTAGCGGTAGCACTGGCCCGTCTGGGTAAAAGGGTCGGATTGATTGATGCCGATATCTATGGCTTCAGCGTTCCGGATATGATGGGGATCGAGACAGCTCCGGCGATCGAGGATGGGGTTATTCAGCCAGTGGAGAGATTCGGCGTTAAGGTAATGTCGATGGGCTTCTTCATCCAGGAGAACACACCTGTGATCTGGCGCGGACCGATGCTCGGGAAGATGCTGCGACAATTTTTCGCTGATGTCCATTGGGGAGAACTGGATTATATGCTGCTTGACCTGCCGCCGGGAACGGGGGACGTAGCGCTGGATGTACATCAGATGATTCCTCAAAGCCGCGAGATTATTGTAACAACACCACATGCGACGGCGGCCTTCGTAGCTGCCAGAGCCGGGGCTATGGCGCTGAAGACCGAGCATGAAGTGCTTGGTGTGGTGGAGAATATGGCCTATTATGAATGTTCGGATTGCCATAAGAAGGACTATATCTTTGGTCGTGGTGGTGGGGCACGCTTAGCCGAGACACTGCATACGAATCTGCTGGCGCAAATTCCGCTTGGAACGCCGGACAACCATCCATCGGAACCAGACTTCTCTCCTTCGATTTATAAGGAGGATACACCAACCGGACGTATTTATGGCGAGATCGCGGATACTGTCATCGCAAAATGTCAAAAAGACTGAACCTAAAGGGTTCAGTCTTTTCTTTATATATCGAAAGTGGAACTGATTAAGCTTAGCTTTCTTCGCCGGAGTCGCTGTCACCGCCTTGTTTCTTTTGCTCTCCGCCATTCTTGCCGCCTTGACTTTCACCTTGATTCTGGTTCTCACCTGATTTCTCAACCTTAGGGATGAGCTGCTCTTGAACCACCGTCTTGAGCAGGTCCATAACCTCCATTTTGAAAAGAGGGCTCTGCATCGCTTCCTGCATGATAGTCATCGTCTGCTTCCGATAGTCCGATGTCTTGGTCAAGTCCAGGAACATCTGCATGATTTCAGGTGATTTCATCATTTCCTGCATCGATTTTTGATAAGTCGGATCTTTGATCAGGTCCATATGCAGCTGCTTGTTTTGAGCGCTAATCGCCTTGGCAAAATTCCCGGCAAATTGAGGATCGGTCATAATCTTCTCAATTTCTTTTTTGTATTGTGGAGAGGTGATCGTATCCTTTACAGCCATTCTGACTTCCTCAGAGGTGTGGGAAGGCAGGAGCATCTTGATTCCATAACTTCCGCCACCCGAACCACCCGAACTGTTGCCTGATCCGGAGGAGCCTCCGGAGTCTGATCCAGACCCAGAACCGGATTCAGATCCAGAGCCGGACTCAGAGGAAGAGCTTGAACTGCTGCCGGATTCGGTCTGCGGTGAACTTAACGCTTCATAAATCGCCTTTTTACCGTCGTCGGTTTTTAAAATGTCGATAACCATCGATTTTGTATCTTTATATCCGCCTTGGGAAGATTGCGATGAGCCTTGATCAGAGCCGCATGCCGTTAATGTAAGTGTAAGTATGATGCATAATGACCAGCGGTAATAACCCACCCACTTCATGGTTCCAGCCTCCTTATGAGTATCAATGTTTGTAGTATGTGGCTAAAAAAAAGAATTATCCGAGTGAAAACGATGGTTTTTTGCTGCCATCATTGGTAAAATATTTCGGTAGTGGGAGGTGGCTTATTTGAATTTAAAAAGATGGTTGCATTTATTCTGGACGACCTTGGTGGTTGGAGCCGCCGGTTCGCTCGTGATTGGTCTGGCTCTGCAGTTGACGGATACTATGAAGCTGAACGGGACGGCAGATCTTTTTGTCAATATCGGTTTATTGTTAGGTGTTGGGGTCATGGTAAGCGTATATTCCCAAATGGGATTCTTCGCATATATGATGGTCAATTATATGGGAACGGGTGTGTTCTCCCGTAGAACCTGGCAATATGTTCAGCTTGTATTGACAGCGCTGGCCTTATTTGAATTAATGTTTCTGCGGATTTTTGTAGGCGGTAACAAAAGTTCTTACTCCGATGTTGTATTGGGGGGGATTATTTTGCTTGTCGCCATAGCTGTGGCCTATTTCAAAGCAAAAATGACTAATGGCTCCGCATGGATCCCTACATTATTCTTCATGATTGCCGTAACCATTGTAGAGACGATCGGCGTGCTGAAGATTGAGGTGGATCAGGCGACCGCCTGGATTGCCGGTCCATTGATTGCCTGTAATGCCTATCAGATATTGATTTTGCACCGCGTATTAAAACCTAAACAGTCTCCACAGATACATAGTCAAGAAATGATCAATTAGGAATTATTCGAAAGAATAAAATGTAAAAGGGACCTTCTATCTCTGTAAGAACGGAGATAGGGTCCCTTTTTTTATAAATACAGTTCTGGTCGATTACATCCCAGCCGCTGTATCGATCTGCTCTTGAATCCAGGCCTGATCGCGGACCTCGGTTCCTTTTACCCCTGCTTCCTGAAGCAAATCAGTGACTGTTACAAAGTCATATCCCTTTTGCCGCAATTGATCGATAATAGCAGGGAGGGCTTCATGCGTCTGCTTGGCTGAATCGCTGGCATGCAGGAGAACAATATCACCTGGATGCGCTTTGTTAACGACGCGATTAACGATTTTGTCGACGCCTTTATTTTGCCAATCCTGAGAATCTGTATCCCATTGAATTACTTTGTAACCAAGTCCATCAGCAATGGATAACACACGTTTGTCAAAATCGCCATTAGGAAGACGCAGCAGGTTTGGTGCTTTTCCGGTTAATTCGGTTAAAATAGAATGGGCTGTAGTAATTTGCTTGGAGATTTCTTCATCGGTCAATTCGCTGTAGTTATCATGTTTGTGTCCATGGCTGCCAATTTCAAATCCTTGTTCCTGGATTGCTTTCACAATTTCCGGATGACTTTTTCCCCAAGGGGATGAGATGAAGAAGGTTGCTTTCTGAACATTTTTGTCCTTGAGTACTTTCAGAATGGGTTCTGCCCGTTTGTCTCCCCAACTGATATCGAAGGTCAGGGCAATCACTTTCTTCTCCGTAGGTACACTGTAGATGGCGGCGGGGCTGCTTTCTTCGGAGAATACGGTGATATGGCTCTGCTCCACATAGACGATACCTGCTGCAAACAGGGCCGCCGCAAAAACAAAGAAAAACCTTTTGATTTTCTTCCCGTTAAGGACATAGAAGAAGTTGTTCATGCTTTGATTAGCCCCTCTCGTTATCAGAATGAATTTCGCTTGTACAATATATGCCTGTACCTTTCGGGAATATGACCTTTCTTGTCCCAAAAGTTTAGGAGAGGGTCAAAGCCTTCTTGTGCTCCTGAAGTAATCAAACTATCTATTGGAGGAGATATCATGCTGTCATTTCGCTTGTTTCTGCGTGATTTACGAAAATATAAAAAGTCGCTTTGGGTCTCGCTAGCTTTCTTTGCCGTCGGCATTTTGATGGGAGCGGTGGAGACGGAGCGGATCACTAACCTGGTCATGCCTGATATTGAGACATTGCGAAATTATAGCGAGCAATTATCCCAATCCGCAGTACCAGAGCTAAGCTTTTTTAAATTTATCTTTCTGAATAATGTGTTTAAAAGCCTGGGGGTTATTTTCTTGGGTGCATTGTTTGGTATATTGCCAGCCGTGTTCCTGCTGATGAATGGGCTTGTTCTTGGTTTCCTAGTCACCACCTCGGCACAGCATGGGGCCAATTTATTTGATCTCATTGTAAAAGGACTGCTGCCTCATGGAATTATCGAGATCCCGGCCATCATTATGGCTGCTGCCTTTGGGATTCAGTTCGGTTACTATGTGCTTAAAGGTCTTGGAGAGCTGGGGGCCCGGGATCGCAGTGAGCGAACGATCCAATGGCGGGAGTTCTTTAACTCGCTCATTAGAGCAGCTTTTTGGACGGTGGCATTGCTGTTGATTGCGGCGGTAATTGAAAGTACGCTCACTTTTTACTTGGTTCGTTAATATTGATGTCATAATTTTCCCAAAAACTGTGCATAACAGTAAAGCGGTCAAAAGCCGCGAATAGGTTATGTGCAGTTAGGGATATGGCAGATAGATATTAACTGAGTCGATAGAGGAGCTGTATTTATGTTGGGAATGATGTTCAATGATAAAGAATGCAAGGAGCTCGACTATGTTCTGCGCAAAGAACTGGACGAGATGCTGCTTGATATGAGCGATCAGCGTTTGGATCAGGATATCCGCGACGCGATCGCCAAGAGATATAAAACTGTATTTCGCATGTACGCTCGGTTCGCCCCCTCCAAAGAGCTCTCCAAATACGCTAGAAATTCACGCTTCCCTCGGGTCAAGCAATAGGATAAAATTGTATTTGACTTTGCTGTTCGTAATGTGATAAATTATGAAACGTTCCGATTTTTGACGGAATAAGTTGCCAAAACGCAGTAGTTCGAATTGATCATTAAAAAGCCAAAAAAACTATTGCAAAATATGAAACAACATGTTATATTATAAAAGTCGCCGCTGAAACGCAGCGACGTGCGAAAGTGAAGTTGATCTTTGAAAACTGAACAACGAGTGAGCGGGTTTCACGTCAAGTGAAATCTAAGAAATAAGTCAGATTCAAAATGAGCTAATCGCTCTTTTCAATGAGCAACACTTTATTGGAGAGTTTGATCCT
>NZ_LN831279.1:0-385013 GCF_900069005.2 Paenibacillus sp. GM2
GATTAACCTTGAACGTTTGGTGGCGATGGCGGAGGGGTTCCACACGTACCCATCCCGAACACGACCGTTAAGCCCTCTAGCGCCGATGGTACTTGGACCGAAGGGTCCTGGGAGAGTAGGAAGCCGCCAAGCAATGTTCCCTGATAGCTCAGTTGGTAGAGCACTCGACTGTTAATCGAGTTGTCACAGGTTCGAGTCCTGTTCGGGGAGTCAAATCCCCAGAAAGTAACGTTTTTTCTTTCTGGGGAACCCAAATTTTTTATGGCCCGTTGGTCAAGGGGTTAAGACACCTCCCTTTCACGGAGGTAACAGGGGTTCGAATCCCCTACGGGTCACCAAAATATGGAGGCTTAGCTCAGCTGGGAGAGCATCTGCCTTACAAGCAGAGGGTCAGCGGTTCGATCCCGTTAGCCTCCACCATATATTCTAATTGACGCGGGGTGGAGCAGTCCGGTAGCTCGTCGGGCTCATAACCCGAAGGTCGTAGGTTCAAATCCTGCCCCCGCAATTAGCTTTAATTTTATAGTGTGGAGCCGTGGTGTAGAGGCCTAACATGCCTGCCTGTCACGCAGGAGACCGCGGGTTCGAATCCCGTCGGCTCCGCCATTTTCTCTTAATCCGGACAGAAGTTTTCTGTTCTTTGGAAGTAATGATTCATTGACACTTTGGTACTGCAGATGTATTGCCATAGAATGTGCTTAAAGGCTCTTTACTTCATCTCAGATTTACTTATGAGAGCCATTAGCTCAGTTGGTAGAGCACCTGACTTTTAATCAGGGTGTCGAAGGTTCGAGTCCTTCATGGCTCACCAGTTTTTTAATTTATGCGGACGTGGCTCAGCGGTAGAGCATCGCCTTGCCAAGGCGAGGGTCGCGGGTTCGATTCCCGTCGTCCGCTCCATCTAAATATGCGCCCTTAGCTCAGCTGGATAGAGCGTTTGACTACGAATCAAAAGGTCAGGAGTTCGAATCTCTTAGGGCGCGCCATTTATAAGCCGGCGTGGCGGAATGGCAGACGCGCTCGACTCAAAATCGAGTGGGAAACCGTGGAGGTTCGAGTCCTCTCGCCGGTATAGCTAAAAGAGTTCATTGGAGATACTTTCCAATGGGCTTTTTTTATTTGAGTTTTAGTACTCCACTCATGGCTTGAGCTGAAGATACTTTCGAGTTGTATTTCAAATGTGAATAAATATTTGCTGTTGTTGAGTAGTCGCTATGCCCTAGCCATTCTTGAACTTCTTTCATGCTCACACCGTTGGTTACTAACAAGCTGGGCACAGCTATGACGAAGGTCGTGATACAGGATTCGCTTAAAACCGTGTCTGTTCAACAGAATGGAGAATGCTGAGTAATGTAGTCTGGCTTAATGCGCTGCCTCAATGTATCGACATAAATATACTCCAGGTAGTCTGTGCAGTAAGCATTGCCATAAGATAAGCGATGAGCTTCCTGTTGTTCCTTAATACGGATCAGTAGTTCATAGAACGTTTAAGAGTAGCGGGATTTGCCACAATCAGCTTTGTTTTCATTGCATAAATCAAGGTAACATTAAGATTTGATGATTGCTTCCTGTTATGTAAATGGGGAGGAAGAGAGAATAGGGAGGAACAAGGAGGAGAGTGTAAAGGCTCAGCATGAACGCAAGCCCATGCATGGTCTGTGGAAAAGAGATTATAGGGTAAGCAAATGCAATTATTAAACTTTTGACGCCAGGTAGCTTGGCTACAAAGCTCAATATTCGCGAGCTATATAAAGATGCTGTAACCTGCTACATTGTCAATTGGATTAAGATTTCGAGAAAAGAGTTCACAATACCATTAAGTATCTACTTTGATTGTTATCGCCATTAATATTTACGTGGAAATATAGCTTTTAAAAATAATAGTATAGATAGAATAGAATAAGCGGGGACTGTTGTCCCCGCCCCCTATATTGAAAGTAAATTATCCGAGCCAAATCGCTTCGATCCGTTTCAGTACTTACGGTTAAGCTTCGGTACATTTAACGATACCGCATCCTCAATTTGACTAACTTAGCTAGCGCCGATCAATGCTGAGGTCACTCTACTGCCACGAAGCCTCCCGAAGAGGGCCAAATTAGGACATCTTCTGCCCGCGAGACCATGGCGCTGCCGTTTCTCGAATGTATCGATCCTTTCAAAGTTATGCCGCAGACCTAGCGAGATGGCGGCAGAGGCAGAGTGCTGTGGCCAATTTGAAGCACGATCACTTCATGCACCTTGGAAAAGCCCATCTTTTCAGAAGTTCATACTTTCGTTGGATATAGAGCAATCTTCGTCATGAAGCAGTATGTTTTTCAAGTTAGTTTACGCTTTTATTGTAGGGGAAAGGCATCCAAACATATGTCAGCAAGGAGGTAGTTTGTGTGGGCACCCTCTCTCTAGAAGACTTGGACGACTTCATGAATGCCATCCACTTCTTCAAAAATGGCACGTTCAATTCCAGCCTTCAATGTGATCGTTGCGCTGGGACAGCCGTTGCACGCTCCCAAGAATTTTAGCTTAGCCACTCCGTCCTTAACTTGAACTAATTCGGCATCTCCACCATCGCGCTTTAAAAAAGGACGCAATCTTCTCAATACATCATCTACATCTTCGAACAATTCCTGAGAATCTCCCACTTCATAACTCCTTTCATAAAGGCTGCGCTAACTAGCTTCACCGTTCGTATTTTCTTTGTTTCATCAATCATGTCCTGATAAAACTTAACTCTTCACCTGGCGTAACTTTCTAGAAATCGGAAGTACCGATCTTGTTCTTGCTTATGCAGCTTTCCGTACAGTACATATAAACCCTGCTTTTTTGATGCTTGCAGCTAGGGTGAAGAAGAATGGCAATGATTTACTTGGCGATTTTAGCGAAGTATTCTAATGTTCTAACCAATTGCGCGGTGTAAGACATTTCATTATCGTACCAGGCTACGGTTTTCACCAGTTGCTGGTCGCCAACGGTTAGAACTTTGGTTTGAGTTGCATCAAAAAGAGACCCAAACGTCATTCCTCTAACATCGGAAGATACGATCTCGTCCTCAGTATATCCGTATGTTTCTGGATCTGATGCTTTTCTCATAACGGCATTAACTTCTTCAACCGTAACCTTCGTGTTTAAAACAGCTACGAGTTCTGTTACGGAGCCTGTTGCTACAGGTACACGCTGAGATGCACCATCAAGTTTACCCTTCAATTCAGGAAGAACAAGGCCTATGGCTTTAGCAGCACCGGTGGAGTAAGGAACAATGTTCTCGGCTGCAGCCCGTGCTGCGCGGAAGTTTCCTTTTGAATCTGGCGCATCAAGAGTATTCTGGTTGCCTGTATAGGCGTGAACGGTAGTCATCAACCCAGACTGAATTCCAAATGTATCGTTCAAAGCTTTAGCCATGGGAGCGAGACAGTTCGTTGTGCAAGAAGCACCGGAAATGACGGTTTCCGTTCCGTCCAGTGCTTCATGGTTTACGTTATATACGATGGTCTTCATGTCGCCTGTTGCCGGAGCGGAAATAACGACCTTCTTTGCTCCGCCTTTCAGGTGAAGCTCTGCCTTTTCTTTGGTGGTAAAGAAACCAGTACATTCGAGTACGATAGCTACGCCAAGCTCGCCCCAAGGGATTTCTTCAGGGTTGCGGTTAGCCAGCACTTTAATTTCTTGGCCGTTAACAGTAAGAGCTCCATCATGAACATCAATGTCACCATGGAAAGTGCCTTGTGTAGTATCATATTTGAGCAGATGCGCCAGCATTTTGGCATCAGTCAAATCGTTTATCGCTACAACTTCGATATTTTCCATTTCCTGAATACGACGGAAAGCGAGTCTTCCAATTCGCCCAAAACCATTAATGCCTACTTTTATTCTCATTAAATAGTCCTCCTGTTTCGTTCCAAATTCATTCCACATAAGTTTGTCCAGTAGAACTTAGAGGTAAACAATAGGCCGAAGCCAAACAAGATTGCCTTTGGAATGGGTTTGTTTTATAATAAATGATACCGATCGGTATCATTTATTATATCAGAATTTATAACTTTGGCAAGGTTTCGGCTGTAAATTTGATATAATGTTAGTTTAGAATAAGATCATTTGGAGGAAACTATGAAAAAAGGAGAACGAACAAGAGAGCATATTATTATGAAATCGGCAGCAATCTTTAATCAAAGAGGTTATGCTGGTACATCGTTAAACGATATTATTGCCGACACCGGGATTAAGAAGGGAGGCATCTATCGACATTTTACAAATAAAGATGAGATTGCGCTTGAAGCCTACAATTACGCTGCCAGTATAGTTATCAGCAAATTTGCTGAGGCGGTCGACCGGGAGCAGTCTGCATCAGGGAGATTACTTGCTTTTTTTCGTGTTTATGAAGATGTTGTTGGTAATCCACCATTTGTTGGCGGATGTCCTATGCAGAATACAGCAGTAGAAAGTGACGATACTCATGCGGAGCTTCGAGAACGGGCGAGACAAGGGCTGCATAACCATTTGGATATGATAAAGAGTATAATTCTTAACGGGATAAATAGTGGGGAGTTTAAGGAGGATTTGAATGCGGATGCACTTGCTACATTTGCCTTTTCCTTGCTCGAAGGAGGCATTTTACTCAGCAAGTTAGATGGGGATAATAAGCATATGCAAATGAATACAGCATCCTTTGCGTTCTATTTACAGAATTGTTGTTTGAAAAATAGTTAATCAGTTGTGCTTGGGAGCGTAGAGAGAATAAGATGCTTATATGATCTCTCTCAACATATTGGAGGTATATCGACATAAAAGTATTTGTTGCGACCAGAATGTTACTTCAGGTCGAGCAAATGAGGGTAGCGTTTTAAATCGGGCTTATATCCTGTTGTTTCGGAACATTGTAGAATTCTCCACAGTCGCCAAGAAGTCCGAGATGTAGCTGTCCCCCTGTTTTTTACCCCTTATGGGGAGCCCAAGGCAGGAGGCTGTTTTTTTGATTGTAGAATCTGATCATGAGAGTAAGCAAACGCTTGAATAAATGGTGGAGTGGTCAACCTTGCATACCCGCTACGCGTCATCCGCTGCTCCCCATCCTCGAAATTCCCTTCTACTGCTGGAAGGCAGCTTCCGCCAAAAACAAATGACTTATATACGGTGAATTTCCGCGCAACATCGACGTAGTGCATCTCGCTTGGTAGGAAAGGAGGCTTTCTTCCGAAATCAGTATATTGAAGTAGGCTTTTTTATGAGGCCGCCACGTTTCGGGAGATTGCATGGGTACAAATACTTTACCGAATGAGGCGGCTTTTTTACTTTCCTGGCTAACCAACAAGCTTGGCCCAATACAGCCCAGCTTTCCGCGATCCAGACATAGAAGATATCGCTAACCTATTTCTCTTCGGGGTTCTTCGCTTGGAACTCGCTGTTTAACACGTTGTGTTGAACAGGCAGCGTATTATTGGAGAACCATACACTGTGTCGTGGTTAATCTTCAGTTCTCGGGCGACGTCTGTCACCGGTTGGACGCTTCATTAATATGTTGTACTTTCTGACACCTGAAGGCCTCGTCATACATAGTTTTTTCATGGGGTACATTCATCTTCGTGACTTTTGTGCCACGAACCGATGCCACAGCGTATATAACAAGCGCTGTCCAAATGAGTGCAAAACCGACGAGAAGGGTAGACGAAACCGATTCCTCGAACACAAATACGCTCAGTAACAGCATGATTGTCGGCCCGATGTATTGTACGAATCCGAGTGTGGAAAACGCCATGCGGGCGGCTGCTCGTGCAAAGAAGAACAGCGGCAGTGCCGTTACTACGCCCGAAAGGAGTAGCCCGATGAACATAGAAGGAGCCAGTGTCCATGTCATCGCCTTGCCCACGGAGGCCAAATAGACCCAGTAGCCGAGCGCAATGGGTAGAACTACAATTGTCTCCGACAACAAGCCCACAGAAGCGTTTAGCGCAATCTTCTTTTTCGCAAGGCCGTATAAGCCAAACGATGCAGCCAGCGAGATTGCGACCCACGGAAATCGCCCATAGTCGATTGCGATGATGAGCACCGCCGCGCCAGCGACGGCAATCGCGAGCCACTGGCCACGATTCGGCTTCTCGTGAAGGAAGACGATCGCTAGTAACACGTTCAGCAGCGGGTTTAAATAATAGCCGAGGCTTGTCTCAACGACATGGTTGTTGTTGACAGCCCAGATGAAGATGAGCCAATTAGCAGCGATCAATAGTCCGCTGGCGGTGAGCGATAGCAGGAGCGAACGGCTAGTCACAATCCGCTTCATATCACCCCAGCGGCGCTGGACGGTGACGAGAATACCCATGAAGACAAACGACCAGACAACCCGATGCGATAAAATTTCGCCTGCGGGCACATCATTAAACAGCTTCCAATAAAGTGGGAGAACTCCCCACATGATATAAGCGATAATAGCGTTGATTAACCCATTATTCATAATCAATTTCCTTCTTCCCGCTCCGACGTCTGAGTGCAATTTGCTCAGTCCCCCGTAGCGCCAATTAATTGTAACTCAATTTGTTTCATCTTATAAAAATAGCCTTTTTGCTCCATCAATTCGGAATACGAACCCGTTTCTACTACCCCTCCTTGCTCCATAACGACGATTCTATCCATTCCTTCCAAACCGTTGAGCCGGTGACAAATTAGCAGAAGCGTATCTGCGGACGCTTGCTCGTATAGGTACGTCAAAACACGTTGCTCTGTCACATAGTCCAGCGAAGACGTCGGCTCATCCAGCAGCCATAGCTTTCCCTTGCGAAGTATGGCCCGCGCCAGGGCCAAACGCTGTTTTTCGCCTTCCGATAAATTTGCTCCCTTTTCGTACACGGGGTCCGTTAACGAGATGGTTGGCAATTGTACTTTAGCGAGAATATTCAAAAGGTCGCCGTCAGAATAATGCTCACCATCCATGAGCAAATTATCCCGGATCGTTCCCCGGAAAAAATGGCTTTGCTGCAGCACGACATTAGCCGTTTTCCAGATGCTCGACTCCTCCAGTTCCTGTACTGATATGCCGCTCAGTCGCAAGTCCCCAGCCGTTGGTGTACGTAGCTTGAGCAACAACTCAATCAACGTGGACTTTCCCGAACCGCTAGGTCCGACAATCGCTGTTTTGGATCCTGGTGGAATTTGCAACGAAACGTTCTTCAATGCTGGCCTCCACTCGTCTTTATATTGAAATAAAACGCTAGATAGTTCAATAGAAACGGCATGGTCGGTATTTAACGTACGACTTGGCTGAACCGGCTGCACTGTAGGAGTCAATACTGCTTCCGTCAGCCGCTTGGCTGCATGTTCGCTATCTTGCTTATAGGCTGGCAAAGTGGCCATAGCCGCTGCTTCTTCAAATACAGTTAATGAGGCCATGACAAGCATAGCCAGATATACGCCAGCTAGCGTTCCATTTGATATCAGATAAGCACCAAGTGCCAACACTCCCCAGGAAATCAGATATGTGATAAAGACATGCATCGATTGTCCACGTAGCAGTTGCCCGGCCGCTTGCTGCTGCTCGGCTGCCAATGCAGCAGAAGCTTGGCGTAGTTGCTGTTCCCGCTGTGCAAGCTGCCCATAAACTTTGAGATCCCGGAAACCATACAATACCTCTGTTAGTTCCGTAGACAGCAAAGCCCGCTGATTGCGAACCTGCCCATTGATTTTCCGGTATCCTAGCAACACGATTCCCGGCACGACCCATACGGTTCCCAGCATACCGAGTAACATCAAGCAGGCCATCCAGAAAGAAAAGGAGGCGGCAGCCAGCATTGTTGTCAAGAACACCATGACAACAATAATCGGCGGATACGCGACACGTAAGAAGTAGTGCTGCAAACTTTCAACATCCCCAACGATTCGCGCAAGCAGATCCCCGCTTCGTTTATTGCTTAAAATGCCCGGCGTTAGAGGAATGAGCTTGGCAAAAAAGGATGTTCGCAATCGGCTAAGCATAGAGAACGTCGCTCTATGCGAATATAAGCGCTCGCCATAACGACTCATCGCTCGAATCAAACCGAGCAGCTTGACCAATGAAGTAAGTACAATCAGAGTATACAGCGGAGGTGCAAACACCGTTTGCGAAATTAGGTATCCGCTCGCAGAAAAGAGGATCACACCAGCAATACCGGCGACAAATCCACCTAAAATGGAAAGAATAATATCTTTGCGTTCCCTAATCATAGCTTGGAACAAAATAGCCAATTCGTTCATCTCGCCCCCCCTTTACGTTGGATATCGACCATCTCTGCGTACGCAGGTAGACATTTCATAAGCGCGTCGTGATGTCCCGAGCCTATTAGGACGCCATGGTCCATAAATAAAATGTTGTCCGCATTTCGAATGGTATACAGTCGGTGAGCAACCGTAATCATCGTCGCTGATTTTGCCAAGGTTGCAATCGAATGTTGCAGGATGCCCTCGGTGTGAAGGTCGAGTCCAACGGTCGGTTCATCGAACAAAATAATGGAAGGTCGCTTCAAAAAAGCCCGCGCTATGGCAAGCCGCTGCTTTTCCCCACCGGATAGTCCTCTACCGCCTTCACCGACGGGGGTATCAATTCCCTGCTCCAGTTGGGATACAACCTGTGAAAGACCCGCGTCCGCAGCCGCTGCCTCAATTTCAGCCCTGGAGACTTTCCGCCCGGCGCCAACTGCGATATTATCAGCGAAGGTACCTGCAAAAATGTAAGGATGCTGTGTAATGTAGCTGATATGTTCGAACCATCTCGTCTCATTCTGTTGAGTAAGCGGGATTCCACTCACCCAAATGGTCCCCGACACCGGTCTTAGTAAACCCGATATAAGATGGAGCAAGGTTGTTTTACCGGATCCGCTATGACCAACAAGGGCAATATGATCCCCTGGTCCAATTGTAATCGAACCTGTATTCAGCTCAAATGAGTCAGGTGCATACTGAAACCGGACATTGTCCAGTTCAATGGTGGGCGGCATTGGAACCAGCTTCTTCGGAAATGGCTGAAGCCCTATCGGCTGATCCTTCAGATTGTTTCCATCGTTCGTGTCCGCGAGCATGGTTTCGACCTTGCGAACCGCTCCCATACTGGTTCGCCCATTGTGAAAGGCTGTTCCTGAACTCTTTAATAAGCTGTAAAATTCGGGCACGAGCAGCAAAACAAAAAAGGCCGTGTGAAAAGACATCGATTTGAAAACAAGGAGCTGAATGGCCAGTTCGAGAGCAACAATCCCGATGCTCAGCATCACAATTGATTCCAGCATAAAGGTATTCGTAAACGCAATCTTCAAAATATCCATTGTGGCATCGCGGTATCTTAAGCTACTACGTTCGATTTCTTGCTGCTGATGGCGGGCTCGTCCGAATATTTTTAACGTAACGAGCCCTTGAAGGGAATCTAGAAATGTACCGGCAAATTCAGCCAACTGCGCATACTTTTCTTCTGATTTATTTTTTGTTTTCAGTCCTATCAAAATCATAAAAATCGGTATAAACGGTGCTGTAACCAGCATGATGATACCTGAATTGGCATGTTGGATAAACGTAACGACTATAATCAGAATGGGGATAATGGCCATTTCCACCATGCGCGGCATGTATTGACTGAAATAACTATCCGCCTCATCCACTGCATCCAGCGCAATGCTGACCTTTCCCCCCGTTTGCTCTTGAAGGGAGGAAGGCATGGAAGCATGCATGAAATTTTCAAGCACGGCTGCTCGCATGTTTGTTTTGGCGGTTGCTGCCATTTGCAAACCAACTGTGGCATTCCCTAATGACAACAGGGTACGTATCGTCATCACGACCAGTAGGATGCCAAGCAGTAGGGCAACTGATGATAAAGATGCTTTCTCTACAAAGATCTGCTGAACGGCTTCAGCCAGCAGTGCAGCCTGACTTACAACCGCGGCGCCTAGTGCGAGCGAGATGAATGACAGGTAAATGAGACGTTTGCGTTGCGCGGTTAACTGTATAGCCATCAAGCTTCTTTTCTCCTTCACCAAACTCAACTCCTTTTATGGTAATAGCCTGCGAGTAATCAGCCTACTTTTTCCCTTTCACGTAATCCGCATCAAATAGAAACAGCTTGAAAACCAAAATAAGAGAAGGAATTAATAGACACATACCCCCGATAAATACGACAACCAGCGCGAAGCCCATTGAGGATGAGGTAACGCTGCTTTGAATCGTAATGTAGGGATCAAGAATATAGGGATACTGCCCAATCCCGTAAGTGAAAAAGGCACAGAGAAATTGCAGCATGATGCAAACAAATGCTACCCCATAGCGGCGGCCGCGGTATAACAGCCACAACGCAATGATGAAAAAGGTAACAGAAAGTGCTAACAGCCACCATAAATCCATCATATTTTGATAGTGCCGCTCATTATGTTGCCCCAAATAGATAAAGGCCGTCAGGGCGATAATAATCGTCGGCGTGCTCCAGAACAACGCATAGGTCCGCATAAGCTTTAAGGCAGCTTTGTCCTCTGCTCGTGAAGCGTAAAACGTTAGAAAACAGGCACTAATAAACAAAACAGACACAATTGCCAATCCAACGATGCTCCACGATAATGGATTGGTTAATAAAGCCCAGTAATCCAGAGAAACCGTCTGACCCTGCTTCAAGATAAAGCTGCCTTCAGACAGGGTTAACGCCACGGACAATGAAGCTGGGATCAGCAAACCCGTTGCACCGTATAAAAACAGATAGACCATATTATTTTTGGACCCATAGTTTTCAAATGCATAGAACGAGCCACGAATAGCAAGCAGCACGATTGCAACACTCCCTGGAACAATAAGCGCCGAGCCATAATAATACGCTGTATCCGGAAAAAATCCGATCATGCCGATGTAGAAAAAGACAAAAAATACATTTGTGATCTCCCATACGGGTGACAAATAACGAGAAATCAGACGATTAATGAGGTGATCTTGCTTGGTCAGGCGGGCATAAAAGGCAAAGAAACCGGCTCCAAAGTCAATGGAGGCTATAATAAGATACCCGTACAAAAACAGCCAAAGTACTGAAATTCCAATCAAATCATAACTCATCAGGCATGCGCATCCTTCCCGGACCTCTTGTTACCCGCATGCTGCGCCCACTTCTCCATCTCAGTTTCTGCCGGATTATTGTGAAACAAGCGCCGAAGAACAAGAACACTAACCACGCCTAATACGATGTAAAGAAGAAGGAAGAGGAAGAAAAGAATTCTCACGCTGGGCGATGTCGTTGCCGCTTCTTCTACACGCATATATCCTCGTAAAATCCAGGGCTGCCGCCCCAACTCGGCGTAAAACCAGCCCAACTCGACTCCCAAAAATGCGAGCGGCGCACCTAGAGCAATAATGCGGAGCAGCCATTTGTTGTGCTCATTGCGTTTTTTCCAGAATGTAAATAGGAAATACAGAACGGATATACCCAATAACGCAAACCCTATGCCAGCCATCAAATCAAAAAAATAATGCACAAGGAGCGAAGGTTGTTCATCTGGAGAAAATTCATTCAGACCTGTTACTTTCGCATTAAAATTTCCAAAAGCCAGGAAGCTGAGAAACTTCGGTAGGTGAATTGCGCCAATCATTTTATGCTCGGCATTAAGCCACCCCAATAGAATCAAATCCGCGCCGCTCCCGGTCTCAAAATGCCATTCCGCAGCAGCCAGCTTTTCCGGTTGATGCTCGGCCAAGAACTTGGCAGATGTATCTCCAGCTACTGTGTTCAGCAGTCCGAATAACATGACAACGGCCATCATAAGCTTTAACGCTTTTTTGTGGTATCCAGTAACCCCTTTTCTAAGTATCGTAAAAGCCGCAATCCCTGCTAGCAGAGCTGCTCCTGTTAAGTAGGCTGAGCTTAATACATGGAACACTTTGGAGAACGTCGCCGTATTCAGCATCGCTTGCACTGGATTAACGGCTGTAAATTGTCCGCCTTGCATTGTGAATCCCCCAGGTTGGTTCATAAAACCATTCACAGTCGTAATAAAAACAGCAGACATGCCTGCCCCTGCGACAATGGGGAGTGTGAGCAGCCAATGAATATAGGGGTTCTTGAACCGATCCCACGTATATAGATAAATGCCTAGGAAGATAGCTTCAAAAAAGAATGCAAATACCTCCATGAATAACGGAAGTGCAATAACGTTCCCCGCCAACTTCATAAAATTCGGCCATACCAATGCCAATTGCAGTGAAATTGCCGTACCTGTTACGACACCAACTGCGACGGATATAACAAATCCCCGCGCCCACCTCTTAGCCATCAGTGTGTAATGAGAATCTTGCTTGCGGATGCCGATGAACTCAGCAATCGCGATCATGAGAGGGATACCGACACCAATCGTCGCGAATATCATATGGAACCCTAGTGTCATTCCTGTCACCAGCCTGCTCCATAGTACCGTATCAATTCCCATTCCTTACGACCTCCCTTCCAAAGTGATTTGTAATTTGAGTTGATTATATCTCTTTCCTTCAGCAATCTAATCGCGGTCCACATCTTCTCCCATATTCGTTCAGGAAGGATCAATTCTCTCTGACAACTTGATGAAACCAATAACGTTTCAGTTCAACTTGTTTGAGATGAAGAAAATTACACGGCACTTTGGCTAGTCGTCTCACGTGCATAAATGTACATAAATTTACCGAAACCGCTGCCATGGCTAGTCCCCAGAATAGTTTTGCAGGGGCTTGGCGGAGGATGCTATTGCACTGGACAAAATAGCAATGCTGAATATGCCGCTGATAAACTGCATCAGTTGAAACAATTCCGTGCTAGAACCAATTGAGAGGAAGGAGGGGGACACGTATTCATTCACTTAACAATTTCGTATGGAGTCGCGACACGTCGACAATCTGAACGTCCGCGACTCTTTTGGCCTCACACGTTCAGTAACTCTGTCAAGCCACCGGGTGTGAGTATATTGCCGACGTAAAACTGGCCGAATTCGCCGAAGCGTGCGCTAGTCTCGTCAAACCGCATCTCATAGACGAGCTTTTTAAACTGCAGCGGATCGTCGGCAAACAGTGTAACACCCCACTCCCAATCGTCGAAGCCGACCGAGCCGGTGATAATCTGCTTGACCTTGCCTGCATAAGTGCGGCCGATCATACCGTGACTGCGCATGAAGTTTTTGCGCTCCTCCAGAGAAAGCATGTACCAGTTATCGTTGAGCATGCGTCGCTTGTTCATAGGGTAAAAGCAGATATGTTTCGCCTTGGGTAAGATTGGCTTAAGGCGAGTCGCTACTTCGGGAACTTGCATCGGATCGGAGCCGGGAGCTGCTAAATAATTGCTCAGCTCGACGACACTGACGTACGAATAAACGGGTTTTACGAATTTGGCGAACCGAGAACGATTAAATGCGTTCTCCACTGAGTCCAACTCCTCGAGTGTCTCGCGTAGGTTTATAAACATAATGTCTGCCTTCTGGCCGACGATGGCGTACATTGCCAAGCTGCCTTCCATTCTGGATTCGACCGCCGACCATTCGTAGATTAGCGTCATCAAATCATGTTTTGCATACTCGCGTTCTTCTGCAGTTGCACTTTCCCAGGCAACCCAGTCAATGGTGCGGAAATCATGCAACGCGTACCAACCCTCTATTGTTTCTGCTGCCTCACTCATCTTACTTCAGCTCCCCTGATTGTTGTGGCTTATCCAATAGCTTTCTTTTTTGAATTTCATTTTCTTGATCTTAGAATAAAGAGTGATCTCATCCTGATAAGGAGTTGTCTGCGACCAATGTAACGGGACTATAGTCGAACTGTCGTGTTTTAAGAAATGATGATTTATCATCATACGCTTGATCGACCATGCAGTCTTTCTTCTCAAGATTTGATTTGAGAAGCATTTGAATGCGCCTATCCCGAGTAACAAATGAGAATTTTAGATCCGTTTTAAACAAATATATAATTACTTCCTTGTCCTGGCGCACACTACCTATTCATTATGTAACAACTCTTTAATTCGGCGGAAAATAAGGCGAGATCAGTCCATTACCTTTAAAATCTACTTTTCAGTCATTCTCAAATCCTCCTATAAGTTTTAGTTATTCCAAAGAGGCGAATACCTCTCATGAAATTAAAATGGCTTGGCGCTATTTCATTCTGGAACAGCTTGTTGTACAATAAAAGATACCGAACGGTAGCTTTTATTGTATCATGATTCTAGTTAAAGGCAAGACCGGAATCGTATATTCGATTTTCTTGTAACGGGCGCGTAGCGCCATAACCGGATCAAAGGATTGCGTGAGGGCTTGCTCAGGCCGATGGTGGAGGTGGCTGCGGATCTCATGTGGGCATCTGCAAATGCTGCATCTCTACTATACGTCACAACTCGGCTACGCAAAGCGGTGCCACCCACGTCATCCACTTCAGAAATCCTGGTGCAAATCCGTGAGGGTGCCATACGGTCCATCCTAAATCCTGAACAGAAAGGACGAACACAATGAAAATTCTTGTCACGGGAGGTACTGGTCTGGTAGGTGGTCGCCTAATCCCGAAGCTCATAGAGGACGGTCACGAGATTTTCGCACTTACGCGCTCCATATCATCTCACGCCAAACTCAAGTCCATGGGTGCTACGCCAGTCGATGCCGATCTCGAAAGCAGCACGCCACTCATATTACCGGTGATTGATGCGGTTGTACACGCGGCCGCCCTGTTCCGCTTTTCGGGATCTCGCGAACCCTTCTTCCGCACCAACGTTGATGGAACCATAGCCTTGTTGAAGGCAGCCGAGTCCGCCGGTGCGAAGACATTCGTCTACATCAGCGCAGCGGGAATTCTCATGGATAATGGCGGTACGCCAATCTGCAACGTTGATGAAAGCACGCCGATTTTCCCGAACCACTTCTCCGCCTACCTGGCGAGCAAGGCACGGGCCGAATCAATGGTTCTGGCAGCTAACAAACCGGGCTTTCGCACCATCGCGCTTCGCCCTCCGGCTATTTGGGGACCTGGTGATCCGTTTAGTCAAGGGCTTCCCGAAGCAGTCAGATCTGGACAGTTCGCCTTCATCAACCGCGGTGACTACGCTTTTTCAACCTGCCACGTGGACAATGTGGTAGAAGCCATACAATGCGCTCTCAAACGCGGAGAAGGCGGTCATGCCTTCTTCATCAAAGACCAGGAAGGGCAGACTTTCCGTGAGTTCGTCACCTCGCTCGCAAACTTACAGGGCCTGTCCATCGATAAGCTGCGTTCGATGCCCTACTGGCTTGCCTCTGCCATTGGCCGGCTGCTCGACACGATCTGGGCCGTCACGCGGAAAGACGGAGATCCGCCGATCTCACGCTCGATGATACGCATGATCGGGCGTGAGTTCACAGTCAACGATGCCGCTGCACGTCGAGAGTTGGGCTATGTCGGAAGAACTTTGCGCGACGCGGGCTTGCAAAGCTATGAGGAACCATCTACTCGACGATAGTGCTTTGGAGGGCGAACGCCGGCAAGCGCCGGTTATTCGTTCTCTGGACTTCCCCCTCGAATATTTCTCTAAAAATAATTTGGAATACAGTATGTAAAAACAAAGACAAGCCATGTGAAGCAAACTCCACATGGCTTGTCTTTGTATTATCTGTAACGACTAAGATCAAAACGACGAATTGCCAGGATAAAGGCAATTGCCAACTGTTGTTTGCAATCTGTATCAATGGTTCCATTTCGTTTAGCGTATTTATTAATAACTCGTTTTGTAGCTTCAAACATTTGCGCATAGTATGGACGGGAGACGTTTTTGCTTAGCGAAAGCTAGTTAACTTGAGCAAGCTAACGAAGGGAAGGCTATCATAAAAAACGTCTATACATCTTTTATAACACGTGTTATACTCTTGCCGAGGTGCTAATATGGGAAGAAAAAGAATTACCAGCCACGATGTGGCCCGGCTGGCCGGCGTATCTCGCAGCGTAGTATCCGCGGTGTTGAATGCGACGCCCGGGATCGGGGTCAGTGCGGAGACACGGGAGAAAGTGCTGGCTGCAATCCGCGAGCTGGACTATCATGTGGACGCCCAGGCGCGCAGCATGAAGACGGGACGCAGCATGACGCTGGCAGCCTTTGGCGACACCCGGCATCCGCTGTTCATCCGCCTGTTGGAGGGCATGCAGCGGGAATCCGAGGCCAGGGGATACCATATTCTGCTGTGTTCTCCAGGATACAGACAATCAGGAGAAGCGAGGAATGAGCTGCTGGATCTCTATCATCAGCGGAAGATCGACGGAATCGTTACGCTGGACAGCACAAGCTATCGGAGCAAGGAATGGGCTGCGAAAGTCCAAGCTGCAGGTGTACCCTACGTATCGGTTGAAGGTTATGCGGAGACATCCGGCGTATCTTCGGTGCTGGCTGATTACAAAGGCAGTGTAACGATGGCGCTGGACTATCTGTTGAAGCGCAACCCTGATATGAAAGGGGCTCCGTTATATGCAGAGGTCTATGGAGCACCTGCAGGTCGGGTAATCTGGGCGGAGAAGATGCGCAAAGCTGCTTATATGGAATGGTGCCGCAAGTATAACCTGAGTCCGAAGGTCTCCCGTCATGAAGAGAAGGAGGGCCAGGTCAATTGGTTGGAATGGCTGGAGGGTGTAGCCCAAGCGGGAGCCGGAGAAACGCTGCCTCCTGTGCTTGTCAATTGGTCCAATGCGGTTCCCGATCTTTACCGGGCGGCACACAGCCTGGGTTTGCCCATCGGGGAAGAACTGAAGATCATGGCTGCGGACAATATGATTCAGGGCCATCGTCTAAGCCTTCCTGCACTAAGCTGCGTAGAGATTCCCTATGTGAGCATGGGGGAGGAAGCAGTGCGCTGTGTACTGGGACAGATAGAGTTGGAGCGGGAGCTGCCGGAAAAGGTATGGCTGCCGGCCATTCTGAGACCGGGTGAAAGCGCGTAACAGGTAGTGCTGGTAAAGAAGAGGTCGAATGCCCACTAGTTCTTTTTTCACCAGGTGTAAAATGCGGTCCCACTTTGTGGGTAACCGCTTATTTCATAGCATATAACACGTGTTATAAACTAAAGGAGGAGAAGTGTATGTTTTGGACGGAAGAGAAGCTGGAAGCGCGTATTAAGGAGTTGGAGACCTATCGTTACCGAGAAGCTATGCAGTTGGTGGAGTGGAAGATACAGGAGGATGAGGAGGGAGCCAATGGAAAATATCCTTCACAGCCTGCCGGACAATCCGTTATCCGTTTGGGGGAGCACTGGACCGGCCGAGACCGTTATTTGTGGATGTACAAGCGGGTGGACGTGCCGACGGACTGGAAAGGCCGGCGTATTGTAGGCCGCTTTGATTTTGGACGGACAGGCGGAGGCAACAATAGCGGATTTGAAGCTCTGCTGTTCCTGAACGGGAAGCCGTATCAGGGCGTAGATTCCAATCACCAGGAGGTGTTTCTCGAGGAAGATGCTGCGGGGAGTACGCTCGATTTTGCCTTCCGTCTGTGGTCTGGTCTTGAAGGCGGCGGGAAGCCAACGCCACAGGAGCATCGCATTAAGCTGGCAGAGCTGGCTTGCTTGGATGAAGCGGCGGATGACCTATACTTCACCGGTCGGGCTGTACTTGCCGTCAGCAGGCAGCTGGCGGATAGCCAGCCGGAGAAGCAGGAGCTGATCACGGCGCTGAATCGTGCGTTTGCAGAACTGGATTGGTCGCGGCCCGGCAGCGAGGCTTTCTATGCCTCCGTCGCTGCGGGCAATGCCCTGCTGCAGACGAAGCTGGCGGCGATGCAGCGAGAGCATCCGGTTACGGTTACGGCAGTGGGCCATACCCATATCGATGTCGCCTGGCTGTGGCGGCTGACTCATACGCGGGAGAAAGCGGCGCGTTCCTTCTCCACCGTTCTGAGGTTGATGAAGCAGTATCCCGAGTATATCTTCCTGCAGACCCAGCCGCAGCTGTACGACTATATCAAGCAGGACTACCCGGAGATTTACGCCGAAATTGCCGATCGTATCAAGGAAGGACGTTGGGAGGCTGGCGGGGCGATGTGGCTGGAGGCGGACTGTAACCTGACGAGCGGAGAATCGCTGGTTCGTCAGATTCTGTACGGTACGAAGTTCTTCCGCGAGGAATTCGGCGCGGAATGCAAATATCTCTGGCTGCCAGATGTTTTTGGCTACAGCTGGGCGCTGCCGCAGATTTTACGCAAATCAGGCATCGACACCTTTATGACGACCAAAATCAGTTGGAGTCAATACAATCGTATGCCGCATGATACGTTCCGTTGGAGAGGCATGGACGGTACCGAGGTGCTGGCCCATTTCATTACGACACCGGAAGGGCCCGAGTCCAGCGCTTGGTATTATACATACAACGGGTTGATCGAGCCGTTCTCCGTGCAGGGCATCTGGGACCAGTACAGGGACAAGAATCTGAACAGAGAGCTGTTATTGTCTTACGGGTATGGCGATGGCGGCGGCGGAGTTAACCGTGAGATGCTGGAAATGCGCCGCAGACTGGATGAGATTCCAGGGGTTCCAAATGTGAAGACGGGGCGGGCTGATACGTATTTTGAACGGTTGCAGACAACGATTGAGAGCACGGATGAGTATGTCCACACATGGGATGGAGAGCTGTATCTGGAATTCCATAGAGGCACATATACGAGCCAGGCCTATAACAAACGGATGAACCGGAAGCTGGAGCTGCTGTATCGGGAATCCGAATGGCTGCAAGCGATACTGGCTGCGGAGACAGGGGATTTCTCCAGGTATCCGGCTCAGCAGCTATATGAGGGCTGGAAAATCATTTTGCGCAATCAGTTCCATGATATCATTCCTGGCTCTTCCATCCGCGAGGTATATGAGGATTCCCGGGCGGAGTATGCGGAAGCGCTTCGGATTGGTGAGGAAGCCGCCGCATCGGCCAAAGAGGGTCTAATGGCCTTAAACAGCGGAAGAGATGAAATAGAATATACAGTGTTTAATGGTGCCTTCTATAAGCGCAGCGATCTTGTCATTTTAACGGATGCGGAGGGCCAAGACAGGGAATGGAGAGACGGAAGCGGGCGCGTGCTGCGTTCACAAAGACAGGGGGACAAATGGCTGATCGAGGTTCCTGATCTTCCTATGATGGGGGCTGCAATCCTTAAAGCCCGCCCGGCTGAACCAATCCAGCAGGATGTGCCATTCCACTGGGAAGCCTCCCGGCTGACCACTCCATTTTATGTTCTTGAGTGGAACGAGGCGGGGCAATTAACCCGCATTTACGATCGGGAAGCGGAGCGGGAAGTCCTCGCTGCGGGAGAGTGCGGCAATGTACTGCAGGTGTTCGAGGATAAGCCAAAAATGTATGAGGCATGGGATATTGATCTGTTCTATCAGGAGAAAATGCGGGAGATTACGGATTTGCAGTCCATGTCCTTGATTGAGAGCGGACCGTTAGCCGCTGTACTGGAATTGAAATGGGATTATATGGACTCAACCCTTACCCAGAAAGTTAAGGTGTACTCGGGAAGTCGGCGGATCGACTTTGAGACGCTGGTCGATTGGCACGAACGGCAGCAGTTATTGAAGGTTGCGTTCCCGGTTGCGGTAAGATCGACAGAAGCCACTTACGATATTCAATTTGGCAATGTGAAGCGGCCGACCCACTGGAATACGAGCTGGGATTATGCGCGTTTCGAAAGTGTGGGGCATCAATGGGCTGATTTGTCGGAGCGAGGGTATGGCGTGAGCTTGCTCAATGATTGCAAATATGGGTACGACATCAAGGATCATGTGATGAGGCTGTCATTGATTAAGTCGGCCACCGAGCCGGATTGGCAGGCAGACCAAGGCGAGCATCTCTTCACTTACGCTTTGCTGCCGCATCTGGGAGATTGGGCTGTCGGAAGAACGGTGGAGGAGGCATGGTCGCTGAATAACCTGCTGCAGGCGGTACAGGGAGGATATGCCGCCGGAGCCGGCAGGTCGCTGATCCGAACGGATGCCGACGGCATCGCGATTGATGCGGTGAAGCTGTCAGAGCAAGGCGACGGTCTGATCGTCCGACTACATGAATATCTGGGGGGACGTAGCGAGGTCACATTATCCAGCGATTACCCGGTTTACTCCTGGCAGGTGTGCGATCTGATGGAACGCCCTCTATCGGAAGCAGTGAACGGTCTCGAGATCCGCCATAGCTTCAAGCCTTATGAGATTAATACTTTTCTAGTGAAATTCTCTGGCCTATCCGGAGAAGGCCGCAAGTAGAACGATAGGCAATTGGAGCCTTGAAGCAGCAAAACTGTATTTTGGGAGAGAACTCAAATATGAAAATGGAACTATGGCCGGAAGAGGCCCCTTTGGCGTTCGGCAGTCAAGTAGAAGATCGTCCTGCCATAACCGCTTATCTCGCAGAGAATAAAGGGAATTTGCAATCGGCTGTTATTGTGCTCCCGGGAGGAGGCTACGAATCATTAGCTCATCATGAAGGTGAACCTATAGCCAGATGGCTAAATGGAATAGGGATTACTGCTTTTGTGCTTGAATACAGGGTAGCGCCATATAAGCATCCGGCTCAACTGCTGGATATTCAACGGGCGATCCGCTATGTCAGAGCGCACGCTGAATCATGGCAAATCGATCCGGCCAGATTAGGGCTGATAGGGTTCTCGGCAGGAGGCCATTTGGCCGCTACTGCGGGAACCCACTATGACGAAGGTGACCCTGCATCTCTCGATCCAATCGAACATTTTAGTTGCCGTCCTGACTTTTTAATGCTATGTTATCCGGTTATAAGCATGGGCGAATTTGGCCATGGGGGATCTCGCATTCACCTGCTGGGTGAACATCCATCGGCCGGAGAGCTTGAATATTTGTCAAATGAACTTAGAGTAACGGCTGATACGCCACCGACTTTCCTGTGGCATACTGCTGATGATCCAGTAGTTCCGGTTGAAAACACTTTGCTGTTCGCTCGGGCGCTAAGTCGCTGTAAAGTGCCGTTCGAGATACATTTGTATCAAAGCGGCAAACATGGCTTAGGTTTGGCAGAGGATCATCCGGAAGCCCGAACTTGGCCTGATCTGTGCGCACGCTGGTTGAGGCGTATCGGAATTTTGTAATAGATTTGACGAAAGGAGAGACAGCGATGTTAGTAGGCTATAACGAGAAGCTGATCATGATTGGCGACTCTGTGACAGATTGTGAGAGGGCTCGTCCTTATGGAGAAGGTCTATTTGGAGGAATTGGAAAAGGGTATGTCATGATGGCAGACGCTCTGATCCAGTCGGTATATCCTGAGCGGGGTATTCGTATCACGAATATGGGCGCGAGCGGCAATACGATTCGGGATTTGCAGCAGCGGTGGACAACAGACGTAATGGACTTGAAGCCAGATTGGCTGTCTATTATGATTGGGATCAATGATGTATGGAGACAATTTGATACTCCGCACATCACAGAGGGGCATGTATATCTTGGGGAATATGAGCTGACGCTTAGAAATTTGGTAGAATCGACGCTTCCCTCTTTGAAAGGACTTATCCTTATGACTCCCTATTATCTGGAGCCTAACCCTCATGATCTGATGAGAGCAGACATGGATCGGTATGGATCTGTCGTGAAGCGCGTTGCCGATGATTACGGCTGCTTGTTCGTTGATACCCAGCAAGCATTTGCCTCTGTGCTTGAGTCTATTTACCCGGCGACGATAGCATGGGATCGGGTTCATCCGAATGCTGCCGGTCATATGGTATTGGCCAAAGCCTTTCTAAATGTCATTGGCTTCGATTGGAGCAAAGCCTCGCATTAAGCGGGGCTTTTTTTTATTTGTGCGACATAGAATGAGGATTTCCCCCGGTAAAATCGTTCTTCTCCCCGGTTTTCGCTTATATGGGATTGCGATATGTTTAGGGGGCAGTATGCTTCAAGTGCGTGTTCAAAAAGGCCGGTTTTCAGCAGCGAGAAGGTCGGATGAAGCCAGGAAAGAAAGGGGCGGAGCGTAGACAAAACCAACGTGAGCACCTGAGATGTTTTTGTAAGCATTGGCTTAGACCCGGCTGAACTCAAGGATTCGATGTCGAGTTACTTCTTGATTCACTTCGTGCTAGATATCGATTTTAATCCTTTATCAGCCAGGCTGATGAAATTCTATATTGCCAGAAAACCTTCATTCGGATCATGGTCGCGCATTCTGAATAACCTTGATCGGTTTTCTGATCGAAAGCGGACTTTTTGAACAACATCTTTGAAAGTATGTAAGCGAGTACAGGAGGGCTATACATGTCGATGAGGCAACACCACTTTCATTGGACTGACGGAGGCGATGGCGTTCAGTGGGAGATTACAACGGAGACTCCTGAAGCAGGAATAGAGCTGGTTCATATTCGAATCAGTCTGGAAAACCCAGACATACCACCGTGCATCCAATTGACTTGGGAGCATCCGGCAGCTGATATTCAAGGGGTCTGGCATCCGAACTGCGGAAGGAACCGGGGATTTGTGCCGGATTGGGGGGCTGGTTATACCAGCCGACTGACCAACTCTTCTCCCGTGGTATGTCTCTTTAGCGGAACTGGCCGAAACAAGCTGACATTTGCTTTCTCGGATGCGTTGAACCCGATTGTGATGAAGGCCGGTGTTCATGAGGAGACCGCGGAGTATCATTGTGCGGTGACTCTGTTTGACGAGCCGGTGGCACCGCTAAGCCATTATGAGGCGACGCTTAGGGTGGATTGCCGGGACTTATTTTATTACGAGGCATTGAATGAAGTTCAGAACTGGTGGAGCGGGTTGCCTGGTCTGACTCCTGCCCCGGTTCCGGACTCTGCCCGCGAGCCGATGTACTCAACCTGGTACAGCTATCACCAGCAACTGGTGCCGGAAGAGATTGAGGAACAATGCCGCCTGGCCAAGAAACTGGGTTGTGAATCCGTGATTGTGGACGACGGGTGGCAAACAGCGGACAATCTGCGCGGATATGCATACTGCGGCGATTGGAACGTGTGCCCGGACAAAATACCGAATATGAAAGAGCATGTAGAGCGGGTTCATCGCTTGGGAATGAAATATTTGCTCTGGTATTCCGTTCCTTTTGTTGGCATGCATAGCCGGGCCTGGAACCAATTTCAGGATAAAATGCTGTATACGATTGAAGAGCGAGGCTGGGGAATCGTAGATCCAAGGTATCCCGAGGTACGCGAATATTTAATCTTGATCTATGAAAAGGCGCTGATAGAATGGGACCTGGACGGTTTCAAGCTGGATTTTATGGATAGCTTCCTACCTCCAGGGGGAAGGAAGCCGGAGTACGGCAACGGGCGCGATTATGTGTCGGTATCGGAGGCAGTGGACCGGCTGATGACCGACATTATGCAGCGTCTGCGCAGGATTAAACCGAAGGTGATGATTGAGTTTCGTCAATCTTATATTGGGCCGCATATGCGCAAGTACGGCAATATGTTCCGAGCCTCGGATTGCCCCAATGATTCTATCGAGAATCGGGTGCGCACTTTGGATATTCGGCTTCTATGCGGCAATACGGCTGCACATGCTGATCCGATCATGTGGAGCATGGAAGAACCGGCAGAATCGGCAGCACTTCAGCTCATCAATGCATTGTTTGCCGTGCCGCAAATTTCGGTTAGATTGGATCAGCTCCCTGAACGACATCAAGATATGGCAGCGTTTTGGCTGAGCTTCTGGAGGGAACATCGGCAGGTTTTGCTGGATGGACCGCTTGAGCCTTATCATCCGGAGCTGCTGTATCCTGTAGTCATCGCTGCAGCAAAAGATATCCTAATCGCCGCTGCTTATGAGCGGACGGTAGTGCCCCTTAATCGCGAGCTGCCAAAGACCGTCGTGCTGATTAATGGCACGCGAGAAAATGGAATGATTGTGGAGTGGGCAGCCAACGCTGGTTCCAGAGCAGTTACGGTACAAGATACTACCGGGCGCGTAATGCAGGAGTACAACCTGGGTATAGAAGGGGTACAGCAAATTTCTGTTCCGCCCGCAGGTCTTGTTACACTTATAGCAGGCAAATAAGACTTTTATCCGGTATTATCGTCCTTTTCCCCGGTTTTCAGGGAAGGTATTTTTTATTAATTTTGACATGTGAACGCTTTCTTTTTAGTTTTAGGTCAGGTCGTTTTTAAGGGGAAACAGAGTACAAATTGAGGAGGTCTTTTCGTACATGGCAAAACTAAGAAACAGGTTGACTAGTAGTATGCTGGCTGTTGTTCTGGCAGGTACAGTAGCATTAACGGGATGTGGCAGCTCCGGAGAACCGTCCGCCTCGCCGTCTTCTTCACCGTCTGAAGGAAAGGAGACGAACGCTGCGGATCAGCCTTATAAGCTGAATTGGTTGAAAGGTCAGGATATATCGAAGCCGTATGATTATTCCAAGGATGTCGTGAAGCAGGCGATTGAGAAAAAGCTGAACATTGAGATTATTCCGGAAATGGTGGATGTCCAGCAGTACAAGACGAAGCTGAATCTGAAGATGACCAGCGGGGATATTCCCGATGTGGTTCGAATTGATTTCGCCGATGACTTTCAAAAGTATGCGCAGCAGGGCGCTTTTGTCGACCTGACCGATCTGATCAATGAGACAGACACACCAAACATTGTTAAGGAAGTGCCTGCGGATGTGTTCGAACAGGCTATGGTTAACGGTAAACTGTATGGAATCCCTTATCAGGGCGGTCCGGGAGCCGGCTACCGTTGGGATTTGGTAATGCGTACAGATCTTCTGGGCAGCACGCCGGCGCCAACGACGCTTGATGACTATTATAATCTGCTCAAGAAGATCAAGGCAGAGCATCCCGATGTCATTCCCCTCGGAGGTTATAACGCAGAGGTCGGTCAACAAAAATATGCCAACAATTCCTTTGATCATATTTTTGGCGCATTTGGGGTGACGCCAGGCTTCTTCACGGAAGCGGATGGCAAATTCAGCAATTATGATATCGATCCGAAAATGAGAGAGGCGCTTCTTTACCTGCAAAAGATGTATTCAGAAGGACTTATTGATAAGGAATTCGCTACGATCAAGGAAGAGCAGCTGCGGACCAAGCTGTATAGCGGCAAGCTGTTCTCCTGGATGGGCTGGTGGTCTACGGCTAACGATTATGATACACAAATCGAGACAAACCTGTTGAAGCAAAGCGGAGAGCTGGCATCGGATGGCAGTTTGCCTGACCAATCCAATTTGCCTTTCAAATATTTAACGTTGACGGGTTCCCTTGTCGGAGCCGATGGTACGGCAGTGGCTCCGGCAGGTGCCCCATTCAATCAAATGACGGCGATTAGCGTCAAGACGAAAGATCCTGCACGGGTATTGCAAATTATCGAGGATTCCTTGTCGCCTGAAAATCAAATGCTTACGGTGTGGGGAATCGAAGGCGAAGACTACAAGATTGAGAACGGTAAAATGTCGGTAGTAACGGATTTGGTAGATCCTAAAACGATGCAAGACAAGGACGGTAATTTCCGCAGTATCCAAAGCTATTTGTTTGCTCCCGGGCTGAAAGGCTGGCCGCGATATCTAGAATCGTTACCGCTTCGGCATTCCCAGGCGCTTGATGTAGCTATTACGAATAAATATCAAATCACAGATGCCTCCAACTTCTTGGATTCTCCAACCAAAATTGCCAAGCTGGTAGAGCTTAATACGATGCGCGACTCTGTATTTACTCAGATTATCATGGGCGGGGATATTAAGAAATTTGATGAATTCGTGGAAAAATGGAAGTCCCAAGGCGGATCGCAAATTTTAAGCGAGTTGGAAGCATCGTTCAAGAAAAAACAAGGCAAATAATCCCCTTTTAGGGTAAGGGAACTCATGAATGATTGAATGTACAATCAAGAACGGGAAAGGGGTCGCTCCATGGAGCAGCCTCTTCCCGTCTTTTTTTCTTCCTAACTTAAAACTCGACTTTTCCCCTGTAATACTTCGCTTCTGTCCGGTTTTCGGTTCAGGAGGGATTAGATATATTATTTATGAAAGCCCTTTCGAAACGGTTGTATATGGAACAAGGAGGCATAAAAAGAATGGGGAGCGAGTTGAAATCGGCGCAAATGATCGTAGGAACTGTGCCTGAATCAGGATGGAAGAAAGCGCTGGATCGGATCTGGAAGTATAAACTGTTGTATCTTCTTTTACTTCCGGGATTTTTGTGGGTATTCATTTTTGATTATCTCCCGGTTTTCGGGATCAGCGTAGCCTTTATGGATTACAATTTTATTCGCGGAATCAGTGGTAGTGAATGGGCAGGACTAAAATACTTTCATGCATTGTTTGAGTCTGACATGTTCTGGACGGCCTTTAAGAATACGCTGATCATTAATTTGTACAAGATGATAAGCGGCTTTATCTGTCCAATTCTATTAGCCCTTGCCTTAAATGAAATTCGCATCAAATGGTTCAAAAAGACGCTGCAAACGGCCGTGTACCTGCCAAGATTCGTCTCCTGGGTCGTATACGGGGGAATTATTACTCTACTGCTGTCTCCGGAAACCGGGATTGTTAATAAGGTGGTTGAGCTGCTGGGCGGAAGTCCTGCTTATTTGCTTGCCGATCATCATTACTTCCGCACGATCTTGGTGGTGACCGACGCGATGAAGGAGATGGGATGGGCAGCGATAATATATATCGCAGCCATCGCCGGCCTGAACCCGGAGGTTAATGAAGCGGCTGTTGTGGATGGAGCCACCCGCTTCCAGCGCATCATTTATATGACGCTGCCGGGGATATCGGGTACGATCGTAGTCATGTTTATTTTACGGGTCGGCTTCATAATGAGCGCGGGCCTTGATCAGGTGATCAATCTGTACAACCCTATGGTTCTGCAGGTTGGCGATATTTTGGATACGTATATTTACCGCGTTGGGGTGGAGCAATTCAATATTAGCGTGGCTGCTGCGGCAGATGTGATCAAAGGGATTATCGGATTAGCGATGGTGCTGACAGCCAATCATTTTGCCAAACGAATCAATGATTCGGGCATTTTCTAGAGAGGAGACCGAATCATGAAGCTTACCGCTACAGAAAAGTTATTTGTCGTCTCTAACTATATTCTTTTGTCGCTTATGACAGTTGTTATTATTTTGCCCTTCTGGTATGTCATTACTGTATCCGTTACTCCTTATCATATATTCAGTGCCAAAAATGGCATGGTCTTGTTTCCAACTTCGTTTAGCCTGGAGTATTACAAGTATTTGCTGGAGAAGGGTTCACTGATCTATCAATCCTATGGGAATACGCTGAAGAACACAGCCGGGGGTGTAATCCTTGCTCTGATTCTGACCTCTGGCGCCGCTTATGCATTAGCTGAGAAAAAGCTGCCCGGACGTAGAATTCTGATTTTGTTTTTTGTATTTACGATGTTATTTAGGGGGGGAATGATCCCTACCTATATTACGATCAAGCAACTAGGGCTGCTGAACACTTCGTATGTTTTGATCCTGGTTATGGCGTTCAGCGCGTTCTATATGATCATTATGAAAACCTTCTTTGAGGGCATCCCGGAAAGCTTGAAGGAATCCGCTGCTATCGATGGAGCCTCGGAATTCCGCATCTTATGGCAAATTGTCTTGCCGCTGTCCATGCCGGTTTTAGCTTCTATCGGTTTAATGTATTTAGTAGTCTACTGGAATGATTTCTTTAATGCTATGCTATATGTGACGGATTGGAGTAAGGCGCCGGTGCAATTAGTGCTTCGAACCATTATAGCCAGTTCCAGCTTGCCTCCTGAGCTGTTAGAGGCGGCCGGAACTACACCTCCGCCAACGATCGGCATCCAAATGTCAGCCATCGTGATCGTGGCTTTGCCGATGCTGATTATCTATCCTTTCGTTCAAAAATATTTTGATCAGGGGATGATGGTAGGCTCAGTCAAGGGGTGATATTCCATGTGCAGGGGATGAGAAGATGGGACAGAATGCATCGCGTAAAACCTCACGCTTGTTCAACAAATTGAGCTTGCCGCTCTTGGGTTTGATTGTGGTATTTATCGTCCTGTCCACAACGGCCTCCAGCTATATTCTGATTCAGGTTCAGAACAACCATACGCTGAAAATGGCGGAGCAGTCGATGGAGTTCGTACATCGGAATGTCTGGTATCAGTTTGATACTATGAAAAATGTAAGTGCATTCGTGCGATCCAATCAGTTTATTGATAACCTTATTGATCGTCAATATAAGCAGGATTATGAGTCGATCGGTGACTTTTTTGAGCTGGAGAAAAATTTGCAAAATCTATCTCTCTTGTCTCTGCTCCATAATGTCGCTTCAAATAATGCAGTTCAGACAACGTATAGCGTATCTATGTTATTGGAGCCCACCAGCAGTCTTTATAGCGTTTCACCCGCCCATTTTTTCGGGGGAACCGGAATCTATCAGGCTAATGACCTGATCGATGCGGAATGGTATCAACGCTTGAATCGTAATGAGAGCGAAGGCGTGTGGTGGGCTCAGCCTTTTGGAACGGGCAATGTCGTGTATTTGGCGAGTCGCAAGCTCAGCTATAAGGATGGACGGAATATAGGCACGGTGATGGTTGGTGCCGATACCCGAAGCATCCAGGGTGTGATTGGCAACGCACCTATTGATAAAGGCTACTATCTGCTGCTGGATGAGAAGAACCAGGTAATATATAGCGCCCGGCATTCATTTATGGATAATTTGAGCGGAACGCCCTATGTTCAATCGCTTCATGGCGCTAAAGGGACAGTTAAAGCCACTGTAGATAACGAATCATACAGAATTATGTACGATTCGTTCGATAATGGCTGGAAGCTGGTGGCCCTGGTTCCAGAGAGTCATTTTAGCCGCTATACCTTTATGATCTCGATGATCTGCGCAGTGATTGGCATTGTTGCGCTACTGGTATCCGGATTCTGGATGCATTCGATTGTTACCCGGGTGACAGTTCCCATATCCCGGTTAGTCTCGGCCATGCAGCGAAAGGATGTGCTGCAGCTGGAGCAGCCCCTGCCAAGCGATATTTCGGAAATTTATGAGATTAACGAGTTGAACCAACAGTTCTCAGCCATGCTGGTTATGATTCGGCAGCTGATTGAGAAGAGCTTCACTGAAGAAATCGAGCGGCGCCAACTGCAGTTGGAATTGTTACAGGCTCAAATCAATCCTCATTTTTTGTATAATACCTTGGATTTGATCAACTGTCGGGCATTGATATCCGGGGATATGGAGACCAGCATGATCGTTCGTTCGCTTGCCAATGTGTTCCGTTATGGGTTAAATAAAGGCAAGACCTGGATTCCTCTGAAGGATGAGGCTTGTCAGGTAGAAGCTTATTTAGACATTCAGAAGCAAATGCTGGATGACTTGACGATTCGCATAGATATTCCAGAGGAGTTGGCCGCGGTACAGGTGATCCACTTAATCTTGCAGCCGCTCGCGGAAAATTGCATTGTACATGGATTTGCCAATCAGACGAGCAAATGTCGAATCGCGATTTCAGCCAGAAGAGAATCTGAAAGCGTTATCCTTCGGGTGGAAGACAATGGAAGCGGAGTGGATTCGAACATGATGAACCAGCGTTTGGCCCGAGAGAGCAGCAAGGAGAAGAGCTCGGAAGGGGGCTATGGAACTTTAAATGTACATCGCCGAATTGTGCTGAACTGTAAGGAACGGAAGGGAGAATATGGGCTGCGGTATATCAGGGTTCCCAACGGAACCTGTGTCGAAGCGGTTATGCCATTTATCGCTGAGGCGGATGAAGCAATTAAGAATGAAGGCGGACTTAGTCCCAGCTTGTTCGGAAATCCTGCATCGGAAGAAAGAATGGAGGATGAATAATGTATAAGCTGCTGGTAGCTGAAGATGTAAGGACGGTTCGGGAAGCCATTGTTCGCTCCATAGATTGGCGTGCCCTAGATGTAGAGATCGTCGGAGCACTAAGTAACGGTGAGGAGGTTCTGGAACAACTGGATGTCCTTGCTCCCCAAATTCTATTAACGGATATTAGTATGCCAAAGGTGAATGGCATCGAGTTGATCACAGGTGTGCTGCAGCGGTATCCGGACATGAAATGCATTATTCTCTCAGGTTTGAATGAATTTGAGTATGCCCGCAAGGCGATCTCATTACAAGTGCTGGATTACGTTCTGAAGCCGGTAGATCCGGAGCAGATTCAACGAGTGGTGGGACTTGCCGTTGCCCAGCTTCGCAAGGAAGAAGAGGAACGCAATGGGCTGGCCATGGCGGAGCAGTTGGTGAGAGAGCAGCTTCCCAATCTATCGGGTCAAATGCCGCTAAACAGCATAGGCGGAAATGTGAAAAAGAAAAAGCTGGTGGAGCAAGCTCTTGAATATGTTTTGGCTCATTACATGAAGCGAAGCTTGACCTTAAACGATATTGCTTCCCATGTTGGATTAAGTGAAAAATATTTGAACCAGGTGTTCAAAGAGGTAACCGGGACGACCTTAAACCATGCTATTATCCAGGTGCGGATGGAAGCGGCGGTTCAGCTCCTTAAGGACCCGACGATCAAAATTTATGAGATTTGCGATCAGATTGGCTATACGGATCAGGATCATTTCCGGGACAGCTTCAAAAGACATTATGGATTAACTCCAACCGATTATCGAAACAAGTTTCTTTAGTTCATTTCGTCAAAGGGCTTGCTGTTGTTATCTTAAGATTCGGAGGAAAGGATGAATGTTCATGAAGAACCTGCCTAAATTGTGGGAAAATCCAGGGAAACTGCACGAAAATCGAGAGCCGGCACGCGCTCATTATATTCCTTATGCGACGATGGAGCAGGCCAAGTCTCGGAAGCGGGGGCGTTCGCCATTTTATCAAACCTTGAATGGGAAATGGAAATTTCAATATTTCGCAAGTGTTGTTAATGCGCCTGATGGATTCTATACCGAAGAAAATGATGTGAGCAGTTGGGATGATCTCATCGTTCCATCTTGCTGGCAGGTCAACGGATATGATCAGCTTCATTACACGAATGTAAGATATCCGTTTCCCGTAGATCCGCCTTATGTGCCTGATGATAATCCTGCAGGATTATATGTGCGCGATTTTCAGGTGCCGGTTGATTGGGCTGCAAAGGAGCAATATGTCATATTTGAAGGAGTGAACTCCTGCTTCTATCTTTGGGTTAATGGACAATACGTCGGCTACAGTCAAGGCAGCCGCAATCCGGCAGAATTTATGATAACCCCTTATCTCAAGGCGGGAGTCAACCGGATAGCTGTGCTGGTGCTCAAGTGGTGCGATGGTACCTATTTGGAGGATCAGGATTGCTGGCGGTATTCGGGGATTTTCCGCGATGTCTATCTTTTGGCCCGCGACAAGGAGCATATTCGCGACGTGTTTGCCCATCAGGAATTTGAGGCTGATTACGAAAAAGTCACATTGCAGGTTGAGGTGGATACAACGGGGCCGCTGCAGGTGCAGGTTGAGCTCCGGGATGCACAAGCATTGCTCGCAGGTTCGGCTGAAGGGTTCATCGACCATTCCTCCACGCTGGCTATTCAGGTGGAGCGTCCTGTGCTCTGGAATGCGGAGCAGCCGTATTTATATGATCTGTATGTACGAGCTGGGGAAGAGAGCTTAGCTATTCAAGTGGGATTCCGCCATGTGGAAGTAGTGGACGGTGTATTTAAGCTGAATGGTCAGGCCTTGAAGTTGAAGGGCGTTAATCGGCATGATTCACATCCACTGCTGGGACAGACGGTGCCGTTGAATCATATGAAGCATGATCTGCTGCTGATGAAGCAGCATAATATCAACACGGTGCGGACTTCCCATTACCCGAACGATCCTCGCTTCCTGGAGCTTTGCAACGAGCTGGGCTTCTATCTGGTCGATGAAGCGGATCTGGAATGCCATGGAATGAGCGTGGGGACCCCATGGACCTCTGCTCAGACGGATGTTCTTAGTGAGGACCCGGACTGGCGGGATGCTTATCTTGATCGTGCCAAGCGTTTGGTAGAACGGGATAAGAACCACCCTTCTGTACTGATCTGGTCGCTTGGCAATGAGTCAGGCTTTGGGGATAATCATATCGCTATGGCTGAATGGATCAAGCAGCGGGACCCCTCCCGTCTGGTCCATTACGAAGGGGCGCCTGGCTCCCAGTCTGAGCCTGAGCGTACCCGCAGCCTCGACGTTGATAGCTGGATGTATGGCTCTGTAGAGAGCTGCGCCGAATACGGACGCGACGAACAGAACAGGAAGCCGCTCTTTTTATGTGAATACAGTCATGCCATGGGCAATGGTCCGGGCGATCTGCGGGATTATTGGGAAGTGTTCGAGGCCTACCCCAAGCTGATGGGGGGATGTGTGTGGGAATGGGTGGATCATGGGATTCTGACCCATACAGAGGAGGGAACCCCTTATTATGCATATGGAGGAGACTTTGGAGATCAGCCGAATGACGGCAATTTCTGCATAGATGGACTGGTCTCCCCAGATCGTGTGCCTCATGCCGGACTGTTGGAGCTAAAGCAAGTGCTTGCACCGGTCCGGGTGGAGACGGTAGATCTTGCTGCCGGCCGGGTGCGAATCGGCAACCGCTATGATTTTACGGATCTTTCCCATATTGCCGCCTATTGGAGACTCCTGGAGGATAACGTGCTTATTGATCAAGGCAAATTACAGGAATTAAATACGACCCCGCAGGAATGGGAGACCGTGATTCTGCCCTATACACTCCCTCCTAATCCCGGACGCCTGGTGCTCCAGCTCTCCTTCCGGCTTGATCGGGATATGGAGTGGGCGGAGCCGGGTTATGAATTGACATTTGCCGAATTGGAATTTCCTATCGAACAGGCGGGAGCCGCAAGGGAAGTCAGCGCAAGCCGGACATCGCCAGTTAAAGGGAGGCTTAGCGCTTTAGAAGCTGACGGCAAGCTGTTGCTGAACGGATTTGATTTCCGATATGAGTTTGATCTGCATCGAGGGGCTCTCACCAAGCTGGAACGGGATGGACTTGAGCGGCTGGCAGCCCCTGCAACGCTGAGCATCTGGCGTGCGCCTACAGATAATGATCGTAATATCCGGCAGGCATGGGAGCAGTTAGGCTATGACAAGGCGAAAATGAAGGTATATCGGTCTGAGTGGGAGGTAGACTCGAACGGGGGGATCCGCATAGGAATTGAATACTCGCTTGGAGCTTATATTCATGCGCCGTTTCTACGCGGACGGATGGAGTGGAAGGTGGCTCCGTCCGGAGAATTGACCTTGAAGACGACCGCGGCAGTGGGGGAGAAGCTGCCTTGGCTGCCGCGCTTTGGACTTGAGCTTGTATTAGCGCCTGGCAATGAGGAAGTGGAATACTCCGGGCTTGGGCCACACGAGAGCTATATCGACAAGCGCCTGAGCGTACGGCAAGGGGTCTATTTGACCAGCGTAGATCAAATGTTTGTCCCTTACATTGTGCCGCAGGAATTTGGCTCGCGATATGATACGAACTGGGCTATTGTTTCGAATGAGCAGGGAATGGGACTGCGTATTGATGCGCCACAGCCGTTCTCATTCCAGGCTGCCCACTATAAGGCGCAGGATCTCACCGAGGCCACTCATCTTCACCAGCTGAAGAGACGGCCCGAGGCCTATGTGCATCTGGATTATCGGATGAGCGGGGTCGGTTCGAATTCTTGCGGGCCGGAATTGGCCGAAAGGTATCGGATTGAAGAGAAACAGATTAACTTTGAGTTGACCCTGAAGCCGGTTAATAAGGAAGATGAATAATCATGACAGGCCGCTGCTTATCAGTTTAGGGGAATGTTGCCAAACATTCCCCTTTACGGGAGGGAGGCGAAAGATTACTGTTGGACCGCCCGCGCAAGCCCATTCAAATGATTTGCCCCCAAAGCTCTATTTTTCCTCGTAAGACTTCGGATGACTCCTGGCGGAAGAAGAGGCCCGTTTCTTTTGACGGGATCATTACGTGAGAATTAAGTCACATATACGGTTTTGCTTTATCTGTTATACATGAGTTATTCATTCTAAAAACAGATGCGCAAAGGGGAGAAGCTAAAATTTATCACGTTGTTGTAGCAGAGGACGAAATGTGGATTCGCAGCGCATTAGTCAAAATGATTGAAGGCTTGGGCAGCGGATTCAAGGTCGTAGGCGAGGCGTCAAGCGGGGAGGAAGCCTGGTATATGATACAGGAGCTCTGGCCGTCCATTCTGGTAACAGATATTATGATGCCGACCATGAACGGGCTGGATTTGGCCAAACATATTCATGCCTACAAGCTGCCGATCGTAACCGTTGTTATAAGCGGTTATGATGAATTTGAATATGCCCGTCAGGCTATACGCTATGATGTGTCCGATTATTTGTTGAAGCCCGTCAGCGAGGAGCAGGTGCAACAAGCGCTGCTGAACAGCAAGGAGCGCTTGTATTCGTTGCAGGATGAGCAAGCTTATATGTTTAAGGTTCGGGAATTTTTGGATCAGCTCTTCCTTGGCGATGGTGTTCAGCTGCTTAAGATGGTTACAGTACTCATCTCCTCGATTCTCAGGATGAAAGGGGCCCGGCCAGGTGTACGTCTCGGTTTTTTGCGTATTATAGCCGGACGATTGAACGAACTTATCGCAAGTCTGGATGAACGGTTTAGTGCTCCCCCCATGCCGGAGAATACAGAAGACAAAGTGATTATTCGGTATTTTGAAATGCTAGTTATTGCTTGGCTCGAACGCCGTCCGCTTTATGCCGGCGGGGAAGCGTCACATACGATTAAACAAGTGTATGCCTATCTGGAGAAGAACTATATGAATCATCTGACCTTATCAGCAGCAGCAGATCATGTTCATTTAAGCCCCAGTTATTTCAGTACCTTGTTTAAACAATATACCGGGGAAACATTCGTCAACTATTTAAATGGAATAAGGATTGCAAAAGCGAAGATATTGCTGGTGGATTTTGATATAAAAATTTATGAGGTTGCCGAGCTGGTAGGCTTTGCTTCTCTGCCTTATTTTAACCGGGTTTTTAAACAAGTTACTCAAATGACGCCAAAAGAATTCAGAAATCGGTTGATGTCATGATTGATTTTTTTACTTGGAAGAGACGGTTATCTGCTCAGAACCTGTCCATTAAATCAAAAATGATCGCCGTTTTTTTGTCTATTAATATAGTATCGGTTGTCATTATCACTGTTATATCCCAGTTATATTATACAAAGGAAGTAGAAAAAAACTTTTTTGCATTATCTTACGATGCGGTTTTCAGCAAAAAGCATCAGCTTGATTTATATTTTAAACAGGTCATTCAGTCTACTTCTTCCCTGCTTAATGATGATCTGGTACAGCGTTATTTGACTAATCCAGACAAGGTGAGCGCGGACGATATTAACGATCTTAGAAGAGCATTGAGCAGGTATGTAGCGCTTAATTACTCCGAGATAATTGACATGTTTTTAGTTCCCCGTCAAATGGAAAGTGTTGTTTCACTGAACGGCCCGGATTTAACAACAGAGCCATATAAGAACGAGCCCTGGTTTAACTGCCCTCCTCTATTAAAGCCGGCCATTCTGGCTACCCATCGTATCTCTTACGCTAACGGCGCAGGAACTTATGCGGTCTCCCTCGTCATGCCTATATTTAGTACAGATACAACGGAACATATTGGATATCTCGTTGTGGATCTATCCTTATCGCAAATTCAGGAAATGTTCGAAATGGACTCGGCGGAAGGAGAAGCTCCTGGTGTCTTCCTTGTAGTTGCAGCGGATGATACGGTTGTCTATCATCCAGAACGAAAATGGATGGGAGCGGCAAGAAAAAACACGGACTTGGTACAATTAAATATTAATTATGACAAGGCTTCATTGCGGCAATGGCAGGGAGAAAAGTGGCTGATCGCCTTAGAGCATTCAGAGCTTACTCAATGGACCATTGTTCTTGCATTGCCCTTTAGAGAAATGGCAGGGGGGCTCCAGGCTATACAGAGGGCGATTTTCATATCTTTTATTATTGTGACCTTATTGATTATGATCGTAATTCCCCTGCTTGCAAACAGCTTTATGAACCCCTTGTTGAAGCTTGCTAAGCTGATGAGGATTGTAGCAAAAGGGAATCTAGACGAAAAGGCTGATCTTGCATCAAGACATTATGAATTTAAGCAGCTGGGCTATAATTTTGATGATATGATTTCACAAATTAAAGAGCTTATGGAAGAAGTAACTGAACTACAGGTAAGGGATATTCATAGTCGGATCAGGCAAAAGGAAGCACTAATCCAAGCATTACAGAATCAAATCAATCCTCACCTGCTGTACAATTCCCTGGACATTATTAAAAGTATGGCCTACCTGGAGGATATGCCGGTTATTGAAAAGATGGCCCTGAATCTCGGAGATGTTTACCGCTATACAGCCAAAATTTCCGATGATGAAGTGACTTTACAGGAAGAACTGGATCATTTGACAAAATATCTGGATATTATCCGGCTGCGATTCCCCGGAAGTTTTCAGAGCCGGATTTACATTAACGAGAACTTTCTGGATTGCTCGATAATCAGACTAACACTGCAGCCGATAGTAGAAAATGCTGTGAAGTATGCTGTGGAGCCAAGGGGAGGCCACGGTGCTATTCTGGTTAGCGCCTACCAAGACAAATCGGACATGATTATAGAGATTGCCGATAACGGAGAGGGATTTCCGGCGAATAAGCTGCAACAGGCGCAAGATCTGCTCGAAGGCATCTCCAGTCAGACAAATGACTTCACACAGCAGGATAGTCTTGGCATATCCAATGTCCATGCTCGCCTTGTATTAAAATATGGCAGTCGGTATGGAATCCATATCAACTCTTTTCCGGGAAGAGGCTGCGTAATTTCAGTCCGAGTTCCTTATACACCAGTTGCTGAAACTATGAAGTTCAAAAAATAAGAGAATAAATCATTAAAATGTGCAAGGAATTATTTTGATCATACGTCTACTATAGACTAGTAGCCAAACAAACTGACTGGGGGTTCATATGAGAAAATGCGCATTTGGCTCACGGTACTCGTCCTTATAGTCAGCTTGCTTACAGCATGTGCAAGTACGCCTGAAGCTGCTCCTCAGAACAATAGCCAACCCGGATTATGGGGGAACGGCAAGGATAATCATCCATCATCCACACGAGGCCTGGCTGATGACGGCACAGAAAAGCTGACTATTCATCTCATGTCGCCCAGCTGGGCCGGTGGGGGATGGGCAGACAATAATCATCCTGTCATTGAAAAATTAAATGAGAAGCTAAACATCGAATTAAAAATTCAATGGGTTCCGGCAGAAAGCTATATTGAGAAAATACATGTGTTGGCTGCTTCTAACAATCTGCCGGACGTATATTATTTGAATACGAATTTCCTGAGATGGAGAGAACGTGGCCAGTTTATGGACATTAAGCCTTATCTGGATAACTATCCAGATCAATTTCCTAATTTGAGATCTAATATCGCACAGTATGGCTACGAAATAATGAATCCTAAAGGCAAGTATTATGGACTCCCGTATTATGGAATTGAAACCCGGGACTCTCTTGTTATCCGCCAAGATTGGATGGATGAGCTTGGTTTGCAAATGCCGGCGACGGTCGATGAGATGTATGAAGTGTTAAAAGCATTTGTCTATGGTGATCCGGATCGGAATGGGATTAACGATACAATTGGCTTTAGTATGTCTGTGCTGGAGAACGGCGGATTTGGCTACGTTGATTATTTGATGGGGGCATTCGGACTGGCTAATGGCTGGAAAGATGTAGACGGTAAACTGGTGCCTGTACAGGTTCAGCGCAATGAACTAAAAGCGTTTGTTGCCTTCTTGCGCAAAGCCTATGATGAAGGGGTATTGGACAAAGACTTCCCGACTAATAAGACGGACGATCCTATGTACAAGTTTGCGGGGGGCAAGCTGGGCATGAACTATGCAAATCCGAATGAATTGTATACAACCCTTCTTCCTGCCTTACAGAGGCTTGTACCAGATGCAAAACTGGCTTACCTCGTTCCGCCAAAAGGCCCCACGGGGCTGCGGGCATCCAAAACTGCCACGATAACGAACAAAGTTGTTATTCAGGGCAAGATTAACGTCAAGAAACAAGAACGCATATTGAAAATGCTCGATTATCTCGTTTCTGATGAAGGAACTATTTTGACTCGAAATGGCTTGGAAGGGATTCATTACAGAATGAATGCAGATCGAACCTACAGGAAGCTGGAAGCTTTCGATTCAGATCGGCCATTTCTTCTTTCCTCCTGGTTTTTCCGCCGTTTTGATCCGGCGACCCAAGAAAGATTGTGGGATGATCCGGTTCAATCCGCCAAAACCTTAAAAATGTTCGAAGAAAATGCTAAATATGCATGGCCAAATGCTGCAATAGGTATAGAGACAGAAACAATGAACAAGCGTTTTACTGATTTGAATATAAGATGGACCGCAGCCCTGGTTAAGATCATCATTGGACTGGAGCCGATGCAGATGCTAGATAAAGCCATTGCTGATTGGAGAGCCGATGGGGGCGACCAGATAATCATTGAAGTAAACGAAGAGTACCAAAAATTGCAATAAAGAGGTATGTTCGGATCAGTCAAAGGATAAGGTGAATTATCAGGAACAGAAGCTAATATTAGATCGTTTCATAAAAAGAAAGGAGGACTTAACATGAGTCCTAAGTACCTAATTATTAATTGTGACGATTTTGGTCAAAGCGCTCCGATGAACCAGGCTATCATGCATTTGCTTGAGGAGCGCAAGGTATCCTCGGCAACAATTATGACTCCGGCTCCGGGATTTGAGGAAGCTGTTGAATGGTGCATCCAAAAAGGCTATAAAAATATTGGTTTGCATATGACGCTTACAAGCGAATTTGACGCTATTCGGTGGACAAGCTTGACTGGCCATCCATCGCTGCATGATGAGAGCGGTTATATGCACAAGACTGCTGAAGCCTTTGAACGCCATGCCGATACCGATGCAGCTGTAAAGGAAGTATCCGCGCAATATGAAAGGCTTGTACAATATGGAATTTACCCTACTCATGCCGATAATCATATGGGCAGTTTATATGGAATGGAGTCAGGAAGGAGCCATATACCACAGGCATTGAAATTATGTGCCGAATGGAAGATACCTTTCCGTTTCTTCCGCAAAGTCTACCTGGGTGACCCATTACTTTCCGTAATCCCAGGGGTCGAGCATGTAGCCTCTGAGGTTTCCGCTCTTGCGGACGAATTTGGCGTTGGAATCCCCGACTACTTGTTATCGCACCCTTTTCATATTGGTAAAGGTGAGACCTACGAAAAATTTAAGCAAGAGATAATTACTAAGATATACAATTTGCCTGAAGGCATTAGTGAAACATATATTCATCCTGCCATTCAGGACATACGCTTGCAGGAACAAGTTCCAAGCTGGGAGAAGCGGGTATGGGAATACAAGCTGATGCTGGACGATGATTTTGCTTATGCCATCAAGGATGCTGGTATCATTCTGACTGATTATTCTGCTCTACGTTAATATATCGTCCAATGTAAGCGTTTTAGGAAGCGGTTCCCTTTCCGCTTCAGCAATATTCCCAATTCATTGGCCGCAGATATGCACAGGAGGTTATCACCGAAGTATGAAGCAGAAACTACTGAACTCACCTATGATATACGCATTTGGAATGCTAGCGATGATGATACCCAGCCAAGCCTTCAGTTCTTTTTACACTTACTACTATGTGGATAAGCTGGGCCTAAGCATCGGACTTGCCACCCTTGCACGAACAATATTTTTAATATGGGATGCCGTTAACCAGCCTATTTTCGGCTATTGGTCCGATCGGACGAGGACCAGATTCGGGAGGAGGCGTCCATGGATATTTATTGCTTCTCCATTATTCGCGCTCGCATTTATTTTAGTATTCTCCCCGCCGGTCAATCTGTCAGAATCGGGATTATTTACATGGTTTTTAGTAATGCTTGTATTCTATGAAGCAGTGGCGGCAATTATTTGGGTTAACTATGGAGCCTTATTTCCGGAATTGTTCAAGGGAGACCGTGTCCGTACAAAAGCTTCAGCAATTCAGCAGGGCTATCAGATCGTGGCAATTTTAATCGGGACTGCATTTACACCCGTTTTATTTAATGCCCTGGGTTTTGGAAATATGGCTGTAATCTACTCGCTAGTGTTTCTTATTTTCATGGCTTTGTTTCTCTGCTTTATAAAAGAGGACGAAGAGGCGAGTAAAGGTCCGCAGCTGAAGCTAAAAGAAGCATTCAAAGCAACCTTGAAGAACAAGCCGTTTTGGCTGGTTAATATCTCTAATTCATTTGCCCAGACTGTCAATGGACTGCTTAGCGCAACGATCCCCTTTTACGCCAAGTATGTTCTTCACATCCCTGAGAAACAGAATACAATCTTGTTTGCCGCCGTATTTGTATCGGTCATTCCGCTCGTCGCTGTGTGGTATTGGCTGCTGCGCAGGATGGATCCGGTCAAGGGCTGGAGATTATCACTCATCATGTATGCATGTGCTGTTATTGCGTTCTGGTTCGGTTATAATTTAACAAGCGGTATCATAGCAGGCGTGGTAGTTGGCTTCGGATTGGCGGGCTTCCTTGTCTCCCCTCCTATGGTCAATAGTAGAATTATAGATCTTGATGTGGCAAAGACCGGGAGCAGGAGGGAAGGCATCTATACAGCTGTCAGCAGCTTTATTGTTCGGTCAAGTGGTTTGATTTCTTCAGTTTCATTTTTTGTAGTGGGCGTTATCTTCGGGTATGAAAGCGGTGATAATCCGGGACCCGATCCGGAGTCCACCTTTCGTTATTTGATCAGCGTTGTTCCGCTGATTCTGTTATCCATTTCCATCATTATTTCTTTTTTTGTGAAAATAGAGGACAGAATGTAATCATCCAGATCGAATCCACATCATCAAAAAGAGAAACCTTGGGTTTGAAAAGTCCAGGTTTCTCTATATTTGCGTCGTATTAAATGATATCGTGGCGCGATATCATTCTTTCACTAAGAACGAACAGGCATCAAGGTTTATCCGAATAAGACAATTACTGCGTCTTGATCGCTTTGCCTTTCCATATCATAAACATAACAAAAGCAGCGGACAGTACAACGGCGGCAAACATATATGGAAGATTGAGATTTACATCGAACAGGATACCGCCGATGGCAGGCCCGACAATAATGCCAAGGCTTGTATAGGTGGAATTCATCCCGGCGACAAAACCTTGATGCTCCCCTGCCATTTTAGATAGCAGTGTTGTTACGGCAGGACGAAGCAAATCACAAGCAAAAAATACAATACTTGTTACAGCCATAATGCTCCAATAGCTGTTCATGAAGATCGTAGCGAGAATAAACAGGGCGGCGATGAGCAGCATGGCATGAATCAATTTTTTCTCGCCAAATATGTTCACCAGCTTTTCGAAAAGTGCGATTTGAGCAACTACACCGAGAATGGAGCCGACGGTGATGATCACGGCAATATCTTTAGCCGTAAAACCGAACTTGGCATCCATAAAAAGGCTGAACATCATTTCATAGACGGCTAATCCAAAGGATAGCACGAAAACGATCAGAAACGGCGCGAAATAGGCGGAATGGACCGACTTTTTCAGTTCTCCAATAAGGTTGGCCTTCTTTTTTTCGCTCCGGTGCTTCATCAGTTGTTCCTTTGACATCGTTTCTTCTAACATAAATAATGAAAAGACAGCTGCGATGAAAGCGAATCCTGCGGCGAAAAAGAACGGGGCACGTATTCCGATTTCAGCGATAAAGCCGCCCAGTCCGGGACCGATGATGAAGCCGCCGCTGATTGCCGCCGCTTGGTAACCTAATACTTTGGCCCGGTTTTTCAATGAAGTTCGGTCTGCGATATACGTGATGACGGCCGGCATAATGAACGCATCGCTGACTCCCCCTAAGATTCTCGATAGAAACAGGACCCAGACCTGATTCCCGAACCCGAATAATAGCTCCGAGAACGAAAATAGAAACAGTCCGAGGACAATCATTCTCTTTCTACCGAGGGTATCGACCCAAACGCCGGTAATTGGTGACATGAGCAACTGAGCAAAAGCAAATGCGGAAATCAAGTATCCTACGGTCCCGCCGCTTAAATGCAATTCATGTGCAAATGACGGCATGACCGGGACTACAAGGCCAATCCCTACGTAGGCAATAAATAGATTGAATAAGACTAAACCTAAAGATATCTTTTCTTTGTTAAACTTACTCATGGAATAATCCTCACTAGATCTTAATATTCTATTTTTTTTGAATTTAGTTGCACGATCGGGGCTTTCAAAAGGTTTATCAAGCTTTATTGTTGGACTGCTTGATCACCCGATTGATTTTTTTCATGGTTAGAAGTACTTGCTTCAGATCCTCTACCTCGATATGGGAGAAATATTGCTTCACAAAAGCTGCATCCGCCTCGCTGATCAAATGGGCATATTTTTTTCCTTCTTCCCCAAGAAGGATCAAGGTTTCCCGACGGTCATCAGGGTTGCTTTTCCGGCGTATAAATTTTCTGTCCTCTAAATGGGTAAGTACCTGGCTGACTGCGCTTTTTGTGATTGAAAAATTCTCGGCAATCTCATTTACAGTAATTCCCTCATTCTGAACTACATAAAGCAAAATATTTTCTTGTTGGACAGAAAGGTGATATTCATCAAGTTTTTTTGCTCCCTTGTTGTAAAATACATAGTATTCGTTCAATACCTCATTTAATTCGTTAACTAATTTTTGATATTCTTCAAGCATGATGTTCCTCCTTGACTATAGACAAAACTTGAACATAATATTGGTCGTTTGCCATAAAGAGAAAAAATGAGAGACAGGCAACTGAATTAGGTTAGTTCACTTAACTAATCTATATTAGCTTTCTTTTATTGTCAACCCATGAGATCAGATTTTTTGGGAAACAAAATAATGGGATTTCTTGTCCCAAGCCAGGATCACCGAGATCACTGTTCCTGGCTTGGTTGATTTTACTAAATGTACTGAACACAAAAAGGTCCAGCCGATGGGGTGACCCCCGGCCGGACCTTTCGGTTATTGAGTTGAGGATTACGGCTGCCAGTCGACTACAATCGTACCGACACCGCTGGTTGGTGTTATATAACTGTGATTGGCACCACCTTCCCAGCTGGCCGCCGTACCGTTCTTTTTAATGAATTTGAACTGCAGTTCTGTTCCCGCAGGCACGCTGACATCATAGTACCAGGACGGATAGGCAGCGATAATCTGATTAAATAAAGGGCCGATCGCCTTGTTCGGGTCCCAGCTGCCGAGCTCGGCAACATTGCCTGTCAGGTAGACATTTTCGCCGTACACGGTGCTGGCCTGGTTCACAATGAAGCGGACCGATACCTGCTGCCCTGTCAGCAGATTGAAGCTGGTGTAGCTATTGCTGTTCACAGAGCTGCCGCTGCGAACCGTCACGTCATGCTTGCCGGGGGCAGCTGCCGGAACGATGACCTGAATCTGCGAATCCTCCCATTGAAGGATCTGGCTGTCGGTGACCGCCGTTGTGCCAAAGAAGACGGTGCCCTTGGCAGCGCCAAAGCCGCGTCCGTCAATCGTCAGCGTTGAGCCGGCTGTCCCCAGGTCCGGTCCGATATTGCCAATAATCGGCGAAGTCTCGTCGGCAGCAAATTGCCATACGGCGGTAGCTCCAGCCGGCAGGCTAAAGGCAGCAACGGCGCCCGTGGCGTTAACCGTTATACTGCCGCCATCCAGCAGTCCTCCCAGCTCATCCGCATAGTTGCCGGCGGGAAGCGATGTTTGCAAACCGGTAACTGCTGCAGTGCCAGTCTCGCTGCGGTTAATGGCAATCAGTGCCGTGCTGCTGCCGAATTTCCGTTCGTATATATAAACATCATTATTGATCCAGCGTTCCTGCGTACTGCCGTAAGCAATGGCCGGATTGGACTTGCGAAGCGGCGCCAGCTTGCTAATGACTTGATAGGCGGTGCCCGCCGTTGAGAAGCTGTTCATGAAGGAGCGGTTTGCCGGATCTCCATTGCCGGCCATGTACTGCTCCGTACCGTAGTAGATAGCCGGAACGCCGCGCGAGGTAAGTGTAAAGGCCAGCGCTTGTTCCAGGCGGCGGTTATTATTTCCAAGCTTAAAACGATCCATGTCATGGTTGTCAATAAATGTAACCTGATCATGGATATGTGTATAATCGGCGGCGGTTTCGCTCAGCATGCTGTTCAAGCCGTACATATTATCGGTGTTGTCGCGAAATACGTCACGAACCTTCTGCCCGAAACGAAAATCGAGCAGACTCATGCCCGATTCATTGGCGAAGCGGGTGTTTTGCGGATCATTTTCCCCAACTCCAAGGAACCACTCGCCGAAAGTGAACACCGGCTTATATTCCGAGAGATAAGCCATCCAATTCTTCTGCCAGCCCTGCGGCATATGCTTCACCGCATCAACCCGGATGCCGTCGATCCCCATATCCAGCCAGAGCTTGATCGCTTCTTTGAAGTAGGCGTCCGTCTTATCGTTGTGGTGATTGATATCGGCCAGATCATACAGATTGCGATAAATACCATCCTCCAGCGATGAAAAATCAGTCCCCAGGTTATGATGGAAAATACCGTTCGTATCTCCGGAGTAGCCGGCGATCAGGCTGCCGTTATCGTATAGCCGTCCATTTTCTGCGAAGGAGGGTTCCGTCTCGGAAGCCGGCGAAGTATGATTCGGGGCAAAATCTATAATTATTTTGATGTTATGGGCATGAGCGGTGTTAACCAGCTCCTGAAAATCGGCCATGCTGCCAAACGCCGGGTTGGTCCGCTTGAAATCGCGGGCCCAATAACCGTGGTAGGCTGTGTTATTGACGCCGGAGTAGTTGATAATGCTGTATATATTCTCTACAGGCTGGGAGATCCACAGCGCGCTGATGCCCATTCCCGTAAAATAGCCATCGGTGATTTTATCGATGATTCCCTGCCAGTCTCCGCCGCAGTAAAGCTTAAGATTGGTGCATCCTGAAGAGAATGCCGCACCGGACGGGTTGTTGGAAGCATCCCCGTCTGCAAAGCGGTCGGTTACAATCTGATAGATAACATCGGTGGAGAACCCTTGCTTGTTCAGAACCGATGTATCAGGAGCGGCGCTTGCCGAAGGAACGGCAATAGTGGGAGCGAGCCATGCTGCAAAGAGAAAGGTGGTAGCAAGAAGTGTGATTATTGATTTTTTAATCATCCGTTTCATTAATCAAGCCGCCTTTCAAATTTTTAGTAAGGTTTCTGAATGTGTTTCCTTCCTTGTATACCAAGCCAAGCGCTGAATGAAGGCAGAATTCCTCCTTTCGCGCTGCTTACGCCAAATAACCCCGCAATCTTCGCAAGAAGATTACGGGGTTGTTCCTGGTTCGGATCATGATCAGGAAAGCAGCGCCCTCAAATTGTAAACCGGCATCCTTGCCCGGCAGTTACAAAATAAAAAACAAGAATGCGCTTTCATTCTAAACGAAGGTTCCATTTTTGTCAAATGATAACAATATAAGACGCACACTATAGGTCAGCCGCTTATGATACGGTTAGCTGGATGGCTTTGGTGAGGTGATCTGGAGAAGCTTGCAGGATGGCGTAGCCAAAGCCAGGGAGTGCGACTTCTATCGTACTCTCGGCTATCCCGATTGCAGCGTCGCTGCCTACATCCTGCCACAGCCCGTTCAGCCCGCTGCTTCGCACGGCAACTGTACATGCGGATTCGTCATTGTTCAGCAGCAGCAAGAAGCGGTCCCTCTCATCGTACCGTTCGTAGACGAGCAGCTGCGGAAGCCCGGGGATCGTTAGAAAGCGCAGGCCGCTGCCACGTAATGCCGGTTGCGCTTTGCGCAGGGCAATCAGGTGGCGGAAAAATGCCAGCAGCTCCCGATCCTGCTTCGCGGGGTCCCATTCCATGCATTTGCGATTATAGGGATCATGCTCTCCGTCGAGGCCGATCTCATCCCCGTAGTAGATGCAGGGGGCCCCTTGAAAGGTCAGCTGAAATATCACGGCCAGCTGCATCAGCCGTTTATTGCCGCCGCACAGCGTCAGCAGCCTGACGGTATCATGGCTGTCCAGCAGGTTGAATGCGGCTTCGGTGACCTGCTGCGGGAAGCTGGCTAACTGGGTGTTGATGCTCTGGGCAAACCGAGTGGCATCAATGTGTCTTCTGGCGAAGAAATCAAGCACGATGTTGGTAAACGGGTAATTCATCACCGCATCGAACTGGTCGCCCTGAAGCCACAACATCGCATCATGCATAATTTCCCCGAGCAGGTAGGCGTCCGGATTGGCTTTCTTGATCTCGCGCCGGAACTCGCGCCAGAATGCATGGTCCACCTCGTTGGCTACATCCAGCCGCCATCCATCCAGCCCCAGCTCGCTGATCCAATACCGGCCGACTTCCAGCAGATAGGCCTTGACCTCCTCGTTGCCCGTGTTAAGCTTTGGCATAATCGGCTCAAAGCCGAAGGTGGCATAGCTTGGAGTACCGTTCTCCACCTTGAGCGGCCACTCCTTAATATGGAACCAGTTGGCATAGCGGGAGGCGGGACCGTTCTGTTGTACATCAAGAAAGGGCGGAAACAGGTGTCCGCAATGATTGAATACACCGTCCAGCAGCACCCGAATTCCCCGGGCGTGACAGGCGTTGACCAGTTCCTTCAGCTTTTCGTTCGTGCCGAATTGCGGATCAACGAACATATAATCGCTTGTGTCATATTTGTGATTGGTTGTCGCAGCGAACAAGGGGTTGAAATAGACCGCATTGATCCCCAGCTCTACGAGATGGTCGAGGTGGTCAAGCACACCTTGCAGGTCGCCGCCAAAAAAATGGGTTGGACTCGGCTCGCCGCCCCATTCCAGCGCCCCCTCGGGATCGAGAGACGGGTCGCCCTTGGCAAAGCGCTCGGGGAAGATTTGATAGAAGACAGCTTCCTTCACCCACTCTGGCGGGGTGTGAACATCTTTAGGGTTCAGATAGGGGAAATCGAACAGCCCTTCATACAGAATCTTCGGTGGTGCATCAAAGAAGCCCTTTTCCAGAAAATAGACGGTCTCGCCAGCTTCTTCATACAGCGCAAAATAATAAACGACCCGCTGAAACCGCGGCGAGACGGCAGCTTGCCAGTAATCGAATAAGCCGTCTGCAGCAAACTGTTCCATGGCCATGGATTCGTTGTATTTATCCCAGTTGTATTTGTCGCCGCATACCAGCTGCACTTGTGCCACATTGCCGCGCTTGGTACGCAGGCGGATGTGGACGGTCGATTCGTTATAGGCATAGGACCAATTCAGTCCGATGCGATGGTATACCGCTTCCAGGATGATCATAATAATGGCCTCCTTCAGGCATGAGAAACGCAAAAAAGGCCCAACCTCTGAATAGACCGAGGTTGAACCCGAAAGTTTCATTGCCTTTAAATTTCCCCAATCTTAACACAGGTTTTCCAGGTTAGCAACCGCTTTTGATGAACCCGCTCGGGCGGACAAATATTTCCGGAAATAATAATTGAATTAGAAAGCAAAAACGAGATATTAGACCAAAACATATAAAAAGTTAAGGATTTTAATCTATTTCTTCGTTTTTTATCCGAATTTCCGTAATTATCCTATTTGCAAACGTTTTCTTGTAAAGTTTATGATGGAGGTGTCTTAAGAGTTCTAGTGGAAATAACGACCGCTTGAAACAATTTAAAGGCGCTGCTACCCAAGGGTACAACCTCGACAATCGTGAGATTTGTAGAGAGTTGTACTCTTTTTTTTATAGTTAAAGGGAGCCTGGGGGTAGAGCCATTTTCCGCAAAAGGTGTAACGTTTGCACAAAAAATATGAAGTTAAGAAAGGGTGGACAACAAAGTGAAGTTGAAACAAAAAGCGAGTTTAAGACAATGGGTTATCGGTCTCGTTAGTGTAATGCTGGTTCTAAGTCTGGCGGCATGTGGGGGCGGCAACGGGGGAAACTCCAGCACAAACAGTTCCCAGCCACCTAACACATCCGAGGCACCCCCGGCTTCTTCTGAAAATAGTAACGAAGAGGAGTATTTACCGGAACCTGGAGCGAAGTTAACGGTATGGGAATCGCAGGAGCAAATGGAGTATATGGAGAAAATTGCGGCCGAATTTGAGAAGCAGTATGGCGTGCCGGTTAAGCTGGAAGTTGTAGCCGGCGGGGATCAGGGCACCCGTCTGGCGACTGACGGACCATCGAAGCTTGCAGCGGATGTCCTGACCATGCCTCATGATCAGATCGCTCAAGCGGTTAAAGCGGGACTTCTGCTGCCTAACGATTTGTTCGAGGATGAGACTCGCGCTGTCATGGAAGAGTCCGCCATCAAAGCGGTAACTTATGATGGAGTTCTGTACGGCTATCCCAAATCGGTCGAGACCTATGCCATGTATTATAACAAAGACCTCTTCCCCGAAGCTCCGAAAACTTGGGATGAAATTAAGAGCTTCGCAGAGTCGTACACGGACACCAAGCAAAATAAATACGCCATTATGTGGGAGTTCGTCGGGTATTATACTTATCCATTCGTCAGCACGCTTGGAGGTTACTTCTTCGGTAAGGATAATACCGATCCGACGGATATCGGCTTGAATAACGAGGGGGCAGTCCAGGGGTTTGAACTGCTGAAGAGCCTGAAGGGAATTCTGCCTATGAACGCGGGAGACGTATCCTATGATGTGAAGACGCAATTGTTCCAGGAAGGCAAGCTGGCCTTGAATATCGACGGGCCATGGTCAATAGCGGCATTCAAAGATAAGGTCAACTTCGGTGTTGCTCCATTGCCGGCGATGTCCAACGGCGAAGTATCGCACTCGTTCTCTGGCGTGAAAGCTTATTTTGTTAACTCATACAGCGAATATCCGATTGCTGCTCGCCTTTTCTCCAACTTTGCGGCTAATAAGGAGAACCAATTGTTGAACTACCAGATGACGGGGGCCATTCCAGCGAATAAGGAAGCGGGAGAGGATCCGACAATTAAAAATGATCCGATTATCAGCGGGTTCTTCGAGCAGTTCTCTCATTCCACGCCGATGCCAACGATCGGGGAGATTAACGCGGTATGGGATCCGCTTCAAGCGGCGTTTAGAACCATTTGGGACGATCCAAAGGCGGATGTCAAGACCACGCTCGATACGATGGTCGATACAATCAAGACAAGTATTTCATCCAATTAGTTGTATCTTTCAGAGGGACTTTCACCCGATCGTTCCGGCGGTCGGGTAAAGTCGGTCAAATCGCAAGAAAAGAGGTTGTTTAACACATGCAAAGAAAGACGATAAGTACCACCCTGTCGGTTCTTTTTATGGGTCTTGGACAATTGTACAACCGGCAATGGATGAAAGGGCTTTTGTTCTTGGCGACAGGCCTGGCAGCGATCTATCTATCTTCGGTGGTTGGACTTTCTTCTTACCTGAAGGGGCTTATTACATTGGGAGAGCAACCTAGCGGATTGGTGAAGATAGGTAAAATTACGAAGATGGTCGAAGGTGACCACTCGATATTTCTGATGATCAAAGGGTTAATGGCAGCCTTATCTTTAGTTCTCGTTGGCGTGTTATACACCCTGAATATCAGGGACGCCTACAAAGTGGGGAAGGAAAGGGATGCGGGCATTGCACCCAATAACTTCCGACAGTCGCTGCGGCTTATCAATCAGAATAACTTTGCTTATCTCGTATTAGCGCTGCCCACCGTCACGGTTCTATTTTTGACGATTCTTCCCTTGATATTCTCTATTTTGCTGGCCTTTACCAATTACGCCGATCCGATCCTCCCGCCCGCCAATCTGATTGATTGGGTTGGCTTCAGCAATTTTGTCAAGCTGGTCAGCCTGAAGGTGTGGAGCAATACGTTTTTCGGCGTCCTGCTATGGACGGTTATCTGGGCCATCCTGGCTACGGCGACGACGTATATTGGCGGCATTCTGATCGCAGTGCTGATTCAACAGCCCCGCATTCGCTTCAAAATGTTCTGGCGCACGGTTATGATCATCCCATTTGCGATTCCAAGCATGATCTCTTTGCTCGTGATGCGGAATATGTTTAACAATAAATTTGGTCCGATTAATGAAATCTTGCGCTGGATCGGTTTAGACGGAATACCATGGCTTACAGATCCGATCTGGGCCAGGGTCACACTCGTTCTTGTTAATATGTGGATCGGTATTCCGGTAACGATGATACTGGCTATTGGGGTGTTAACGACGATTCCGAGGGATCTGTACGAAGCGGCTGATGTGGATGGAGCGAACTCATTCCAGAAATTCCGCTCTATTACGATGCCGATGGTATTGTTCTCGACGGCGCCGATTCTGATCATGCAATTTGCTGGCAATATAAATAATTTCAACGTCGTCTATCTCATGACGGACGGCAACCCGGTCAATTCAAATTATCAATACGCCGGGCATACGGATTTGCTGGTGACCTGGCTCTATAAGCTGGCTTTAAATCAATCGCAATACAGCTTCGCGTCGGTGATCGGTATCATTATCTTCCTAATCATCGCTTCCTTATCAATTATTAGCTACCGCCGCACCAGATCCTATAAAGAGGAGGATATGATAGCATGAACAGCCGGTCCGCTCGGGTCAAGCTTGGGGTCAGCTATGTGCTGCTTATCCTTTTATCCTGCGCAAGCTTGTTTCCCGCCCTATGGATTATCATGTCTTCCCTCAAGGAAGGCAACAGTCTTTACAGCGATACATTAATTCCGCGCAGCTTTACGTTGGAGCATTATCGGGATCTGTTCGAGAAGACCAAATATCCGCTGTGGTTCTTGAATACGCTGAAGGTCGCAGTACTGTCGACCCTTTTCGGTACGTTCCTGCTGCTGCTGACTTCATACGCAATTTCAAGATTCCGCTTCGCGGGCCGTAAATTCGCACTGAACACTTTGCTTGTGCTTCAGATGTTTCCCGGGTTTATGGCCATGATCGCTATCTACGTTCTGCTGAATACGATGGGATTGCTCAATTCCCATTGGGCGCTGATTCTCGTTTACAGTTCGGGCGCGATTATCTCGAATGTATTCGTAGCCAAAGGTTTTTTTGATACGATCCCCAAAAGCCTGGAAGATGCGGCAAGAATCGATGGAGCCAGCCACCTGAAAGTGTTCTTTTCCATCATTATCCCGCTCGCCAAGCCGATGCTGACCTATGCGAGTCTTATGATCTTCAACGGCGCCTTCCTCGACTTCATCTTCGCCGATCTGGTGTTAAGGACGGAAGATCAGCGAACGTTGGCAGTTGGTCTGTACAGAATGGTGAGCCAGCGCAATTCGACCGAATTTACGATGTTCGCTGCCGGAGCCGTGATCGTTGCATTACCCATAACGATGTTATTCCTGCTGCTTCAGCGCAATCTGGTCGACGGACTGACTGCCGGAGCCTCCAAAGGTTAGAGGCAGCAAGAACATTGATGAATCAGGGATTAAATAAAAGAAAGAGAAAATGGTTTACCTCCGGCCGATTTTTTTATATTATAAACAGTAATACTAAATGCGATGAAGAGAAGAGTAGGTAAACCGGTTCTTTTCCAGAGAGCTCCACTACGCTGAAAAGGAGCAAAGAATCGCTTATTCGAAAAAAGACTCTGAGCAGCACTCCGAAACCTGAGAAAATCAGGGGATGGTGTGCCAGGAGCTCCTGTTACAGAGCTAAAGTATATGCGCCTTTTGCTGTACTTGAAGAGGCTGATATGGCGACATATCGGTAAATTTAGGGTGGTACCGCGAGAGAATTCAAATCTCGTCCCTGAGACTGCAGTCTTGGGGGTGAGATTTTTTTGTATAATAAAGCTGTGGTACCTGTTGCAAAGGATTCGCATAAGTATCTATTAATAGTACGTGTCTAAAAAGTCAGGCTTATTAAGCAATTGCTAAAGTGATGTGATTTACCGTTTGGAATAGGCCGGCGGATGTAATAATCAAAATATTGAGCTAATAAGGAAAGGAATGGAGATATCATGGCAGAAAGGCTTAAAGTAGGGATTATCGGAGGAACGGGCATGGTTGGGCAGCGTTTTGTGCAGCTGCTGGATGGTCATCCATGGTTTGAGGTGGTTAGTATTGCAGCTAGCGGCAGATCAGCGGGCAAAACTTACGAAGAGTCTGTTCAGGATCGGTGGAAGATGGCCGGACCCATTCCGGAACAAGTGAAAAATATTATCGTACAGGATGCGGCAAAGGTAGAGGAAGTTGCGGCGGACGTGGATTTTGTATTTTGTGCCGTAGATATGAAAAAAGATGAGATTCTTGCTTTGGAAGAAGCGTATGCCAAGACCGGCACGCCTGTCATCTCCAACAACTCAGCGCATCGCTGGACGCCGGACGTTCCGATGGTAATTCCGGAAATTAACCCGGAGCATATCGAGGTCATTGCTGCTCAAAGAAAGCGCCTTGGCACAAAAACCGGCTTTATCGCCGTGAAGCCGAACTGCTCGATCCAAAGCTATGTCCCTGCGTTAAATGCTCTGCTTGATTTTAAGCCAACCCAAGTGGTTGCCTCCACCTATCAAGCTATCTCGGGAGCAGGTAAGAACTTCACAGACTGGCCGGATATGCTGGATAATGTGATCCCGTATATCGGTGGAGAAGAAGAGAAGAGCGAGCAGGAGCCGCTGCGAATTTGGGGGCATGTCTCCGGCGGAGAAATCGTTAAGGCCAGTTCGCCGCTTATTACAACGCAATGCATTCGCGTTCCTGTAACAGATGGCCACCTGGCTGCGGTGTTTGTCTCGTTTGAGAATAAACCTGCGAAGGAAGAGATCATTAAGCGCTGGAGCCAATTTGCCGGACGTCCGCAGGAGCTTGGTCTGCCAAGTGCGCCGAAGCAGTTCATTACGTACTTTGAAGAAGAGAACAGACCGCAGACGAAGCTGGATCGTGATATTGAGCGTGGTATGGGCGTATCGGTAGGCCGTTTGCGCGAGGATTCGTTATACGATTTTAAATTCGTCGGCTTGTCGCACAACACCCTGCGCGGTGCCGCTGGCGGTGCCGTCCTGATTGCGGAGCTGCTGAAAGCGGAAGGATATATCCAGCCTAAATAAAGCGGGGAATCGCATATATCATGGTTAAGTCCGTTTCTACTCTAATGAATTAGAGAGAGACGGGCTTTTTTTATGGGAGAGGGAAGTCCCAAATAAATATGAACGAATCAAAAAAGATACGTCGTTGTTGGGGGTATAGATCGATTCTATAATTTGAGGTGTACAACACAACAGAAGTGATTGCGGGGGGAATTTCAATGAAAAGATCTTGGTGGCCAGAAGTATCTGCCGGAGTCGTCGGACAGGACGATGCAATTTTTTTGGAGTGCCTTGTATAACTCATATCAATGGAGTGAGCTTGGTATGGTGCATTTTTCGGTGGGCTTGAGGCGTTCTTCCAAACAGCTTCTTAAACGATTTATAGAAATGTCCCAGATTTCCGTATCCGGCCTCTAACGAGATGTCCAGTATGCTCCAGTCGGAATGGAGCAATAAATTTTCCGCATATTGCAATTTAATCCGGTTCAAATATTGCAGAGGCGTCTCATGCTCCCATTCCTTGAACATACGGCACAGGTGGGCATGAGATTTGCCGGATAACCGAATCATCGCCGGAACACCTTCAATAAAGTGCTCCGGCTTTTTCATTTCTTTGCAAAGATCGAGAAACCATGCGGGTTTTTCGCTAACTCCCGGAATAACGGAATGCATCAAGTAATGACAGTAGACTTCCGCTAAAAGAGCTCGAAGCTCGGCCCGATACCACTGCTTCTCATGCTGGGGAATCCGGTAGAGCTTTTCCATGCGATGCTGTAGCAGCCGCTTTTCTTGTTGGGATAGCTGGATGACGATGGGAAAAGCCGCACTAAGGAACGATTCCTTGGGAAATCCCGGCCCGAGATAGGCAAGCAAATCCAGCAGTGTCTTTTCATAAAATGACAGGTTAATCAGCCGACAATCGGTGCCGGGCAATGGTTCATAATAGTGGACATCCTGTGGACGCATGAACACAAGTGCGCCTTCATTCAGCAGTTCTCTTTTACCATTAATGCAATGATAGGCCGCTCCTTCAATGATGACGAAAAACTCGAAAAAATCATGGGTGTGGGGGCCTGATGTATTTTCAATCCCCGTTATATCCCTGTAATGTCCCTCTGACTCGGCGTCAATTCCGCCCTCTGCGGTCAGCTTCTGAATCTGATTGTTCATCCTTCGGCTCCCTCCTTATCTAACATCAAAATAGCATATTCTATTTAATAATGTATAGATTATTTGGATTATATAAAGCTTGAATTGTTGGTGCATTATTCAAAAGATGCCTGAGTGAATGCGAAAATAGCGTAGTCTGTGGCTAAATATAAGTAAGATTCCGGTGCCGGTCCATGATAAACTAATCGACAAGTCACGAAGACAAACGGAGGGATAATGGTCAATGAATTTGATAGAGCGGCGAGAGCATTTTGAGATGAATAAGTCTATTTATGAAAGGGAAAAGCTCTTATTTTATGGAGTAGAGGGCTACGATGTATATAATGTTTCGATTCCGTTCCAGTGGAAAGGGAGGGAATATATTTTTGGTCGAATAGAAAGACGCAGCGAATGGGCCCGTTCCTGGGTACGGCTGTTTGAAAAGACTGGCAAGGACCAATGGACACTGGTTCCTGATTCTATGATCTATCCGTTGGAAGATCCGTATATCAGCCTGATCGGCGATACCCTGGTTATGGGCGGAACCCATGTGCGTTACCAGCAAAATAGCGTCGATACGTATTTCGGATATTTTTACAAAGGTACGGAAATCGATGATTTGCATTATTTCACCACGGGACCCGAGTATATGAAGGATATACGTTTGGTTGAAATGGATGGGGGGAGGATCGGGGTATTCTCCAGACCGCGGAGCGAGGAGATCCGCAGAACATTCGGCAGTGAATCGATGATCGGCTTCACCGTCATTAACAGTCTTGACGAGCTCACGATGGAGGTAGTCGAGAATGCGCCTTACATCTATGGCTTATTTGAGCAAAATGAGTGGGGGGGCTGTAACCAGGCCTATTATTTGGACAGCGGGAATATTGGCGTTATTGGTCATATCTGTTACAAGACTACTGGGGAAGACGGCGGGATGAAGCAGGTCTATATGAATTTTTCATTTGTTCTCGATGTGGATCGTCATGTTGCTATGGATCAGAAAATCATTGGCACCCGAACCTGCTATCCCGATGGTCCGGCCAAAAAGCCGGAATTGACGGACTGTGCTTTCTCATCAGGCATCGTGATGCGCGAGGACGGAAAATGCGACCTTTATAGTGGAATAGGGGACACAGAGGCAGGAAGAATTGTGATCGACTACCCTTTTGCCGGTTACGGAAACATCATTTCAAAGTAATTTTGCGGTATGAATTTAAATCGACCAGCTGTCCGGGCCCGGATACGAATCGAGGGAAACATGCATTTACAGGTGTGGTATAATTAACCTCATTAATTACCATCAATATGGAAGCGCTTTATATTGACTGTGGCAGGTAACAACACAAGGGGGACTGGGATGAGGTATATCAGAGAGAAAATCCGTTTGAGGTCGCTGTTTGTCAAGTTCTTTTTTTCTTTCGTTGTGCTGCTTGCCGCTGTTACTTTAACTATGACCGTCCTGCTGTATCATGCTTTCTCCAAGAGTTCGACGGAACAGATTAATGAAATCTCGCAAAAACGGCTGGAGCAAAGCTCAAGCATGTTCGAGTTCATTATCGATCAGGCCAGACTGATTACGCTGCAATTATCTGTGGATAATGACATTATAAGATCCATCAACGGCCGTGAAGCGGCGGGCGACTATTATTTGAACAATGCATCCTTGCGAAAAATCAATGACCTGATGCTGACCAATAAAAATATTTTTTCTATCACGTTATATAACGGACAAAGCCAAACACTGATCGGGACGGATCGCGATAAAGCGCATGCCGAAGCCGCAACGATCGAGTGGCTGAGAGAGGCTCCCGTCCAGAGTCTGGGCCGCGCGGTTCCCCGCAAACTGTCTATCGGGGGAGCGACGCGATCTGTTCAGAATGTATATACTATTTTCTACTATGATAAAAATCTGGAAACCAATGATATTACCAGTGCTATTATAGTCAATTTGACCATAGACAGCTTTGTTAATCATCAAGAGGATGAGACGAAAAGCAAAGATGGTCTTATGATCCTGGATCAGGAAGGTCATATCGTGTTTGGCTTCGAGGAGAGCGGGTTCCTTGCTGATATTTCCCAGCGGAATTATGTACAGCGTATTATAAAAACAAATCAAAATGAAAGCTTTACAGATAAGACAGATCAGACCCTGTCCATGGTGTCTTCTCTTTATTCGGAGCAGCTTGGATGGTATTTTGTCTCTGTCATTCCATACGATACGGCTACGGCGCAGATCTCGGCCATTCGACAGGTGGCGATTATAACCTGCCTGGTGCTGCTTGTTCTGGCTATGGGTGTGTCAGCGCTTCTCAGCGGGCTGCTGTCTTCACCGCTATCCAGGCTTGCCCGCAATACGCTTCGTTTCCAGGCCTATACGGGGGAGCTGCCGGAAGGAAAACTTAGCGAAATGGAGATATTGACCCGGTTTTATTCCAATATTGCTACACAATTTGAACAATTGGAAGCTTCTAGCCGAAAATCGCGAGTATCATTAAAGGCCGAATACCTTAAGGAGCTGCTGCATGGGGTACGGAATCCGGAGCCGGAGGATATAGAGGAGTATAAGCTGCGTGTCGATCTACTGAAAAACGCCGCTTTGTATGTGGCTGTTCTGAAGCTGGATAACATTCGTGAACTGGCTGAACGAAAGGAAGAGATTGACCATACCATCAGCACGGTCCTGTATAGCTTCACCGAGCAGTTTATGCTATCCCGCGTTCTCAGTGAAACGGTTAAGGTAGACCATGAAATCGTGCTTATATTCAGCGGAGAAGAAGCGGCTCTGCCTGATGCCGTGATGAACGCGATGCTGGAGCTTCAGCAGGAGGTTGCGCGGACTTATGGGATCACGGTAACCATCGGTATTGGACGCGCTGCTCTGAGCGCTCAAGAGATTAGCGACTCCTATTTAAGTGCGAAAGAAGCTTCCCTTTACCGGATTGTTCGCGGAGCGGGCAGCATGATTGCTTACGAAGATGCGATATCACGGCTGAATAACGATTTTGACTATCCAAATGCCAAACAGAAAACACTTCTTGAGATCATCAAGGCAGGCCGGGAAGATAAGGTTGAAGCGGCTATAGCAGATATTTTTGCTTCCTTGCGGCTCGCGCCATACCATAAGATACGGCTTTCGGTGCATCATTTGTTATTTTCCGTGATTACAGCTACCTCTGCTAATCCCTCGGTTTCGACAACCTCCTCCAATTTTATTGAGATGCTGGGGAGCCTGGAGCGAAAGGAATCTTTGCAGCAAATCGAGGATTGGTTTGTGGAGTTTATTAGGACGGCCATTTGCCGCTCAAAGGAAAACAAAAAGCAGCAGAAGTCGGATTTAGCGAAGAAGATTGCCGCTTTTCTTGAGGAGCAGTATGGTAATCCCGAGCTATCTATTGAAATGGTTGCCGAACGCTTCCACTACAACGGCATTTATTTCGGCAGGTTGTTCAAGGAATTGTTTAACTGTCTGTTTCTCGAGTATGTTACGGAGCTGCGAATACGGAAGGCGAATCAATATTTGAAGGACTCTAAGCTAACGGTCAAGGAAATTGGGGAAAAAGTAGGGTTCCTGAATTCCTCCTATTTTGTAACCTGGTATAAAAAGCATACGGGTTTGGCTCCAACCGAATACCGGAAAAAACACTAGCTTATGAGTTTGAGACGTTCCCCAGGAACGTCTTTTTATATGGTAATTTTCTGGAAGATACTGAGAATACTTACACAGATTGAGGTTTGAAATACATAGATCGGCCTTAGGTATGTTTTTTACCGGGTCCAACCTACATTATTCAAAGGAATATTTAGTTTTTAAACTTGTGATTCAATATTGAAAGCGCTATATTTTGGCCCTGAGGCAAGAGAATCGACATAGAGAAAATGAGGTGTACAAAATGAGGAGAGTCCTGCATGTAAGGTTTACCGATTTAGTCAAGAACAGATTTCTATATTTGTTGGTATTACCCGGATTAATCTACTTCCTATTATTCAGTTATTTGCCCATGGCTGGTATTGTCATAGCTTTTAAGGAATACCGCATGGATCTGGGGATTTTCGGAAGTCCGTTTAATGGACTGAACAATTTTAAATTTCTAAGCGTAGATACGATTTCCGTATTGAGGGTTGTTTTCAACACTCTATTCCTGAATGTTTTATTTATTGGTATAGGTACTGCATTAGCCATAACGACCGCAGTTCTGATTAATGAGATCCGCCTGGTCTGGTTCAAGAAAATCTCCCAATCGCTCGTAATCCTCCCCAATTTTATTTCATGGGTGATTGTTGCTGTATTTGCGTACAACTTCCTGAATACGGATTTCGGCATCGTGAACAATTGGTTAAAGAGCTTGGGCCTGGAAGGGATCAGTTGGTACAACCAGGCCGGGTATTGGCCGGCCATTCTCGTGCTGCTGTACTCCTGGAAATCGGTTGGCTTCAACAGCATTATTTACCTTGCCGCTATCACAGGAATTGATCAGGAGCAGTATGAATCTGCTGCGCTTGACGGTGCCAACAAGTTCCGGCAGATCTGGCATATTACCATACCCGGTATTTCCAAGACGATCATTATTTTGCTTCTGCTGGCTATAGGCCGGATCTTTTATGGCGACTTCGGCATGATCTATGGTTTGGTTGGCGATAACAGCCTGTTGTTTCCTACGACAGATGTTATTGATACTTATGTGTTCCGGGCGCTTCGAACCTTGAATGACGTAGGGATGTCCTCGGCCATCGGACTGCTGCAATCCGTGATTGGCTTCCTGTTTGTCTATACGGCCAATGCCGTAGTAAGAAAGTATGACAAGGATGCCGCGCTATTCTAAAAGATAAATCCAGATAGGTGTGATAATGAATGAAAACCAAGTCTGCCAGTGATAAGATCATTTCCGCTTTTGCCTATATTTATATGATTTTGTTTGTTATCGTCGCTATTATTCCATTCATGACCATTATTTCCACATCGATTACAGATGAGCAATATATTCGTGCGAACGGCTTCGATATATTCCCGCATAAAGTAACTTGGTCGGCATACAAATATGTGCTTGGAAGAGGCTCCACCATTCTGGACGCTTACCAAGTCACGACTTTTGTTACGGTGGTTGGAACGCTGTTCAGCATGCTGATTACCACCATGATGGCATTTGCCTTGTCGAGAAAAGAATGGAAGATGGCGGTGCCGATCTCGTTTCTTGTCTATTTCACCATGCTGTTTAATGGCGGTCTTGTTCCATGGTACATCATAACGACGAAGTATCTGGGCCTGCATGATAGTTTGCTTGCCTTGATTATTCCTTACACCATTAACGCTTTTAATCTGCTTGTACTGAGAAGCTTCATATCCGGCATTGACAATTCAATCTTTGAAGCCGCGAAAATAGATGGAGCAAATGAATTTCAGCTATTATTTCGGATTGCATTACCGCTGGCATTGCCCGGGCTGGCCACTATCTGCCTGTTTTATGCCATCAGCTATTGGAATGATTGGTGGCTCGGGCTTATGCTGATCAACGAAAGGGAGCTTTACCCGCTGCAACTGCTGATTCGGGCGATTACCTCCAATATTTCTTATGCGACCTCAAGCGGAGCCAATTCATCGATCGCCGCTGCATCTATTCCGGAGGAGGGCGTCAAGATGGCAACCACAGTTCTGACCATCGGGCCCATCATCTTGCTGTATCCGTTCTTGCAGCGCTATTTTGTCAAAGGTCTGACTATTGGAAGTGTAAAAGGCTGAATATGGGGTTAACCTGCGCATGTTTCTTTGTATACATCCCGAAAGGGTTTGTATAGATAGCACTCATCATAAACAGGAGGTCTGGTCATGAAGAAATTATTCGGTAAAACGTTTGGGGTTTTTCTGGCAAGTGTACTGCTGATAGCTGCTTTGGCCGCTTGCTCGTCCAATGGAGGAAATGGAGCGGCAACAAACGCTGGCAAAGAGAATGGATCAGCTCAGAGCAGCGGCACGGAGTCTTTGCCGAAAGTGACTCTGAACATCGTATATCCGGGCGATCCGCAGCCGGATCAGGATACGGTAACAGCGGCCTTGGAGAAGAAGCTGGCCGAGGACGGCATTAACGTGAAATTGAAGTATCAATACATTCCTTGGGGGGATTACTATCAAAAATTGCCAATTATGCTGGCCACGGGAAATCAAGTAGATATTATGTGGACGGACCCGGGCCTACTGGGCACATTCGCCAAATCCAACTCGCTTGCCTCGCTGGATGAGCCTCTCTCCAAATATGGCCAAGCTATCATGGATGCGCTTGACAGCAAATACTGGCCTCCGGTGACGATTAACGGTCAGAAGTACGGCGTGCCGGCAGGGGCATTAGGTACGACCAAGGGCTACTATACGGCGACAATCCGCAAAGACTTGCGTGAAAAGTACGGCCTGCCTGAGATCAAGACCATGGATGATCTGTTAGCCTATGCCGAAGCGGTGAAGAAGAATAATCCGGAAATGATCGTATTTAACGAACCGCCTGCCCAATACCAGACAGGGGAAGTGTTGCAAAGCACAGTTTCTGACGGCATTTTATTTAACTTCAAGACGCTGAAAGCGGTAGCTAAATACGACCTTCCGGGCACTTTGGAGGATGCGAAATATTTGCGGATGCTTTATGAAAAAGGATTTATCGATAAGGACGTCATGGTTGGTCGTGACATCCGGGCAGATTTCAACTCAGGAAAAGCAGCGATAGGCGGCGGGGATGTATATGAATATAACAATTATTATCGGAATATTTCCGTACCTGGAGCCGAGGTCGAGTTCGTAAAAATATTGTTGACCGATGAGCCTTATATGCCAACGACCACTTGGAACTTCCAAAGCATTGCCGCAACCTCGAAAAATATCGATAGAGCCGTTATGTTTCTAAACTGGATTCAGGAGAACGAAGAAAATTACGATATGATGACCAATGGGTTGAAGGGCACTCACTTTGATATTAAGGACGGCAAGATTGTTACTCCTGATAGCGTAGATGTTTCGACGATTGGATATGCACCGCCGGAGTGGATGTGGCAAAATCCGAAGTTCCTGAAGCCAAAGGCTACCGATGCGCCGGACTTTATGGAGCAATTGCTGGACTTCGATAAGAATACCAAGCTGCTGAGTCCGATTATGGGCTTCAACTTCGATCAAACACCGGTTAAGACCGAACTGGCTGCTCTTAGTACGATAGAGAATAAATACAAATACGGAATTGCAGCGGGCGTATTGGAGCCGGAAAAGGCGATTGCCCAATACAGCGCTGAGCTCAAAAAGGCCGGACTGGACAAGGTAATTGCGGAATATCAGCAGCAGGTCGATGCCTTCCTGTCTGCCGCCAAAGAATAGATAGAGAAAAATAGAGTTATGAGGGAGAAACCGTGCTGATTCAATCCGAAAGGGAGGATTAGCTGATATGAGGAAAGGGAGAAAGCGAGGAAAAGCTCTGCTTGCAAGCTCATTGATCCTTTTGATTTTATCCGCCTTCGTGCCTGCAGCTTACGCGAATGGCAATTTCAGCGCCCAGTATGTTCAAGAGAGCGCTTCGTCCATTACTGTACATCCAGGCGAGACGGGGGAGTTTTGGGTTGATCTCAAAAATAACGGCAGCGAGCCATGGTTATTCGGATGGCCAAGCAATGAAGTCGTCTTGGCCAATACGGACGCCAGTTATTCATATGAGACAAGCTCTATATTTACCGGCTACAATAATTGGCTTACGTTCAGCAGACCGGCTGCACCAGACTATTCCGGGATTGAAACCGGAGGTACAGGAAGGTTTATGTTCAGCTTTACAGGTCAGGAGGAGCTTGGGACAAGCAGAATCTACCTGCGTCCTATTAAGGCGGATGGCACCTTTTTGCCGGATCTGGGGATATGGTTTGATATTAATGTGGTTCCTTACCCTGAATTTTCCCTGTCTGCGGGTGCTCCCGCTTCCAGCCAAGCCACGATTAACTGGGTGAAGTATGAGGGGGACGATTTCGGGGCTTATAAAATCTATAAGTTCCCCAAGACATATCCGGGCCTTAGATATTACACGGGGGGAGATTGGAACAAAAACTTTCAATATCTGCCCCAAATGCATCCTTATTACCTTGATGCCACAATTACAGATGTAAATACGTTGTCCTACGTGAGTTCTCTTGAAGCAGAAAAAACATATGTCTACCTTGTTGATGTCTGCGATTCAAACGGGGACACCCTCGCGCGGTCGAATCAGGCGGAGGTCAGGAATGTAGCCAGCTATGCCGTCAAGCCTCAGGAGAGGGGGCAGAGAATTTATTATGATCCTCAATTAGGTGACTACAGAAATACGGAAACCAGAGGTTATATTGAGAGCAGTATGAGATGGAGTACGGATTCCGCCGAGATATTGCTGAGCTTGCAGACCTTGCCCGAAACCTATGCACAGGATACGGCGCAAAATCTGGTTGATTTCGTGAAGGAGAGCATGCCAAGAGGCCTGCCAACTCACAGATGGGCTGATTTCAGGTACGGACAGGGTCCAAGTGTGTTTGTGGATCCGCAGCTAAAGTTTGATAACGGTCTGTATTTTGTAACGGGGGATCTATCTGTTCCTCGATTAACGTTTGCGGAGAGTACTTATGGTTCCGATCCGTTGGGAGCCCTTCGCTTTGCTTATGGCTATGATGGTTTGACTCCCGTGGAAATTGCCAATCCGACGACCCGATCGGTTGCCTTTGATGAAGATACCAATACAATGGTCGTGGAGTTCACTAAAGATGAAAACAATGTCCATGTGTATTTTAAGGTCCGCATTCATGGAGGTGTGGCCGAGATTGAGGGCTCCATTACGCCTACTGGCGGTTCAATAAGCAATCCGCGCTTGATTGTAAAAGCATTGAGCGACGACGGCATCGGGGACGCCGAATTTTTTGGCTCTGTCAAGCAGTGGGGAAGCGATGCCTGGCTGCTCTATGATGACGGAAAAGGCTTTGTGAGGGGAGAAGACCTTGCGAAGAACAATCCGGACCGATTCGAGGGGATTTTGCAGTCCAACGGCAGTTCTTACTTTAAATACAACGGAACGATTGCTGAGGGTGAGACCTGGAGCGAATATCTTGAAAAAATAAGATTTGGTTCTCATATGCTGGGAGGAACCGCTGACAGCTATGAACCGACAGCATATAATTCAACCAAGTATGATAATTACTTGTTTGGCAGGCTTATGAATTACGGCTACCCGATCATGGGCTTGGCCTCATGGTGCAGCAGCCATCCAGCGGATAACGATGCAAGGGAAGTATTAAATCAGGCGTTCGGTATTTATTATCGGAATTTAATGAATTACGGGGAACATAACTGGACGTCCTATGAAGACAAGTCGAACGGTTCGTTATATTGGGGCGAGCTGGGGCCGCTTCTTTATGGATTATCCGTTATGGCCGATCTGGACAATACAACAACTATAGAAGGAAAAACTTATGCGCAGATCGCTCAATATGTATATGACCTGCTGCCTGCGGAAGCTTCCGGATTGTTTGCTAATGACAATGATGGGCTGGGGAATGCGATTTTTGGCATAAGGAAATTCAAAGGAATGGACGATCCCAAAGCGGCGAACTATGAGTCTCATTTGCAGGACATAAATGCCAATAATAATAAGGGCTACTACACTACCAAAACTTATTTGGGATATAGCGACAAGCAGAGCCCAAACGCGCTAAGCGCCTTGAGTTATTTCTTGCAGCTTCCGCAATGGGATACAGAGGATGCGCTCGTTATCCGAAATGAGCTGGGTTATGCCGGTATGGGCGAATCCCAGGCTTGGGGGCAAATCCTGTTCAACCAGCTGGAGGAGAGTTATGGGGGAGTCTACCCGATTCTAATAGGAACGGACACCAGACATTCCTATCAGAATATTAACCTTAAGTCCATGCATTGGGACGCCGGCTCCAAGACACTTAATATGAGCTTTGATCATCCTTTTGAGGAATTGGACGTATACACGGGGCTCTCTGATTTATCGGATGTGAAGTTGAACGGGGTTTCTTTGATTCCGGGAGCGGACTATACTTTTGATACTACTACACATATATTAAGAATCATGAAGACGGGCACCGCAGGAAATAACTTTAATGTATCCGTCGTCACGGTTCTGTAGCGAGGAGAATCGCTATTGCCGATTGTTGATATGCCTTTAGAGCAACTGAAAACCGGTACAGAAATCAAATTAAGCATGGGCGCTTGTAGAGTTGAACCAACAACTCTACAAGCCTTTTTTATGGGGATCATGGTAGAGAAGCAGCTAGACACGAGGCATGCTGCGATATTGTGAGGGAGGCATTCCCCGTTTGCTCCGGAAGATGCGGCTCAAGTAGAAGCCGTTCTCATATCCGCAGAGCTGCGCGATTTTGTCGATGCTAAGCTCTGTTTCTAACAGCAATTTACTGGCTCTGTCCAGCCGGAGCCGGGTTGTATATTCAGAGGGAGGCATTCCGTAAGCTGCGCGAAAGCGTCTGGTTAACTGTACCGGGGTAAGCTGCAGCGAGAGCGCCAGACTCTTTAAATCGATCGGGCCAAATGCATTGTTGATGATAAATTGGGCAGCCGTTCGCATCTCCACATCTGCCAGCATGCCATTTAACCCTATTTCCCGTGGCATATTCGTCTCCAGTTCGTATAAACGCCATATATCGCTTACCAGATGCTGTTTTCGCTCCATAGCGGTTTTATCCTGTTCCAATGCCAGCATCCGCAGGTAGAGATAATTGGAACGCAGCCGCTCGATGTCGGTGATTTTCAGAGCACCGCTTAACGACTGTATTTCTTCCAGAGAGGGCTCTGTATTCCATGCGAAATGAATAAAGTGAAAGCTTAAGGGTTCAAGGGTTTTTCTATGAAACCAGGTGTTCGGAGGGCAGACCACCAGGCTGCCAAGTCCGGCTTCGCCCTGCCGATCTCCTATGCGGTAAATAAACCTGCCGTCTTCCACCGCAAATATCGTCCAGTAAGAATAGATATCCCGTTCGAGAGCAAATGCTTCTTTTTTAATCCAATACAGATGCGTTACCAGGCGGATCGTAAAGTCACTTCTCATTTCATCACCACTCTATGTGAAATAAAGTATATATTTAATCGTAACATGATGCATGTATTTAAGGAAGTGTTCATTATAAGATGAAATCAAGGATATTGAATACGACCTTAAGGAGAGGTTCAATCATGAGAAAGGAAGTTATCAAGTCGGATATTACAGTGATTGGCGGCGGCCTGGCCGGAGTGAGCGCTGCTGTTGCCGCAGCCCGTTTGGGCAGGACGGTGTCATTGATTCAGAATCGTCCGGTACTAGGCGGAAATTCAAGCAGCGAGGTACGAGTCTGGGTGTGCGGAGCTACCGCTCACGGAACAAATCGTTATGCACGAGAGACCGGCATCATGGGCGAGCTGTTCCTTGAGAACCAATATCGGAATATCGATGGGAACCCGTATATTTGGGATATGATTGTGCTGGAAACGGTACGTGCGGAGCCTAATATCCGCTTATTTTTGAATACCGATGTCCATGAAGTGGAGGCCGAAGGTGATGCGGACAGCAGGATTATCCGTTCTGTAACCGGTTGGATGATGGGCTCTGAGCGTCGTATTCGTTTTGAAAGCGGTATGTTCCTGGATTGTACGGGCGATGGGCTGATCGGTTTCCTGGCCGGGGCCAAGTATCGCATTGGCCGTGAGGCGAAGGAGGAGTATAACGAGGCTTGGGCACCGCAGGTTGCAGATGACATCACGCTGGGAAGTACGATGTTCTTCTATACGAAGGATGCGGGACAACCGGTAAAGTTTATACCGCCAAGCTTTGCAAAGGATATCACGAAGACGACCATTCCATTGAAGCGTGTTATTCGCAGCGGCGATAACGGATGCGCTTATTGGTGGATCGAGTGGGGCGGGGAAATGGATACGGTTCACGATAATGAGCGGATTCGCGACGAATTGTGGGCGGTGATTTATGGCATCTGGGACTATATTAAAAATTCCGGCAAATTTGATGCCAACAATATGACGCTGGAGTGGGTAGGCTCGATTCCGGGCAAACGGGAGTACCGCCGTTTCCTTGGCGATTATGTGCTTAACCAAAACGATATTGTGGAGCAGCGCCAGTTCGAAGATGGCGTTGCCTTCGGCGGATGGTCAATTGATTTGCATCCTCCGCAAGGGATGTATTCCACGGAAAGCGGCTCGAAGCATTTGCATGCGGATGGGGTCTATTCTATTCCGTTCCGTTCCCTGTACTCCGCCAATGTGAACAACTTGATGATGGCCGGACGTGACATCAGCGCATCGCATGTCGCGTTTGGGACGACCCGTGTCATGGCGACATGCGCCGTTATTGGTGAAGCCGCCGGCACCGGGGCAGCTTTATGTGCGGCTAAGGGAATCTTACCGCGCGAGCTCTACCAAACGCATATGCTGGAGCTTCAGCAAACCCTGCTTCGCCAGGGGGCGTCCATCATCGGTTTCCGCAATGAGGATCCTGGCGATTTGGCACGGAACGCAAAAACAACGGCTTCCAGCACGTTGACGCAGCTAGCTGTGCAAAAGTCGGTTGAATCCTGTCGATTAGCTTCCGATATCGGCTTGCTCTTGCCTGTCGACCCAGAGCTGACGGGGCTTGAATTACTCATCGATGCGGCGGAGGACACAAGGCTGGAGGTGGAGCTATGGGGTACCGGACGCGGTGAGAACTATGTCCCGCATACCCTGCAGACGGCGGCTTCGATTCCGATCAGCAAGGGAGTGGGGCAGTGGGCTAAGCTGCTTTTACAGTGGAAGCCGGACGCTCCACAGAACGCTTTTCTTATCATTAAAGCAAATGAGCGGATTGCCTTGCATCTGTCTGATGAGCCGCAATCCGGGGTGCTTGTGTTCGTGAAAGGCCCGCAGCCTATCGTTTCTCCGGAATTTGGCGATCAACAGCCAGCTCAGCCCGTTGTGCAGTGGAATATGCGCCCGTTTGTCCGCAAGTCCATCTGCTTCCGTCTGCTCTCGCCGACACATGCTTTTGCGCCCGATAAGGTGATCGACGGTTATCATCGGCCCTATGCGGGGACGCATCTGTGGTCATCCGCCTCGCTGCGGGAAGACTCGCCGGAGTGGCTGGAGTTAAGCTGGCCAGCCTCGGTCAGCATTCGCACGGTACATCTTACCTTTAACGATGATGTAAATGAGGATCTGATCAATCTGCATCATCACCGCACACCGTTTGAGGCGATTCCGGAATTGATCAAGGATTATCGATTGCAGAGCTATATAAATGGGGAGTGGGTCACCATCGCCGAAGGCCGAAATAACCGGAAGCGTAGAGCAGTGCATACACTGGATCGATCGCTTTCCTCGGAACGGCTCCGCTTGGTGGTGGATGCAACCAACGGTTGCCCCCGGGCAGAGATTATAGAGATACGGGTGTACGAATAGAGTCATTTAAGACTTATGAACAAACCTGTTGAGAGGTTTGTTCATAAGTCTGCTGCTGGTAAAGAATCGTTATATTGAAGATTCCCCATGCGATCAGCGGAGGGGCTATGCTATACTGTTGCTTGTAATAGGATCCGTTTCATATAAGGGAGGATTGTCCTTACATGTATTGCATCGCATTCATACGTATTCGTTAATGAAGGTACAGAACATCTAAATCCAGGCATTTTCTTATGAAATGCGCAGGATTATTTGTGCTGTGCCTTTTTCATTACTATACGAATGAATGAGGTGCTTTTTGGTGTCCAAAAATAATAAAAATTATTGTAGTAAGTGGAAGAAAGAATCCAACTTTTCCGCACAACATCTATTAATCAGCAAACGGCTGATTCATGATATGATCACATTGGCCCGGATTCGCCCTACCGATACCGTGCTTGATATCGGGGCGGGGACGGGAGCATTAACCTATCCGCTTGCAGAGAAAGCGGCACATGTACTCGCCATCGAGACAGATCCAGCGTTAATTGACAGACTCTTCAGCAAGATGCAGGATAGAAGCAACATTCGTATCAAGCAATCTGATTTTCTGAAGGTCTCTCTCCCAGGAAGTCCTTTTACTGTCGTCGCCAATATCCCTTATTCAATAACTACTCCGATTATGGGGAGGTTATTGGATCAACCCGCCGTTCCTCTGCAGCGAGCCGTACTGCTTGTGGAGAAGGGGGCAGCCCAACGATTTACAGCAATCCCCGTTACAGATCCGCGCATTTTGAGCTGGAGGATGCAATATGATATCCGACTTGTGCGGACGGTTTCGCCTCATCATTTTGCACCGCCCCCGCAAGTGGATTCCGCCATCCTGCTCATCGAGCGAAGGGAGGAGCCTATTGTTCTTACACAGCATCAGCCGAAGTTTACATCGTTGGCAGCATATGGACTGCGAGATCCGCGGTTACCGTTATTTGCCGCTCTATCAGGTGTGTTTACCCCTCCCCAGATTGCGAAGCTGGCCAGAGAATTGAGGGTGAGTCGGGAATATCCCATCGGTAGACTGAATGAAGAGCAGTGGGGAAGGGTGTTCCATACGATGCTTCAGCATGTGCCGCCGTATCGCTGGCCCCAATGGGGGAAAAGCCCAAAGGGAAGATCGCGGACAAGAAGATAACCATAATTTATTTCTAATAATAGAAATTTAAAATAGTCAAAATCCCCTTGACCTTGACACTACTGTCAGGGTTTACAATGAAATCGAATCGTTCATCTAGGAGGCCAGATAGCATGAAAATCGGAGAACTTGCAGCCCGTACCGGTGTCAGCGTCCGTTCACTGCGATATTATGAGCAGCAAGGATTGCTTAAGCCTGCTCGAGACGAGAGCGGCTACCGGGATTATTCCATATTCGCAGAAGAACAGGTGCGCACGATCCAGTTATATCTAAATCTTGGATTGACGACCGAGCAGATTGCAGGTTTCCTGCATTGCGTCATGAAAAATAAAGAGGCGTTTTGCACAGAGGTTTTTCCGATCTTCCGCCAAAAAATCGCAGAGATTGATGCGCGAATAAACCAACTGAATCATATCAAGATGAATCTGGAGGAGCGCATGCAATCGATTCTGGATGAACGACAACGGGATGAAATGGAGGAATGAAGATGAGTTTACAACGGATAGATGGAGCAAGCTTCCAAAATGCGATTAAACAGGATGGAGTCACGCTTGTTGAATTTGGAGCCAGCTGGTGTCCACCCTGCAAAACACTGCTGCCCATTTTGGAGGAGCTAAGTCAAGAGGAAGCGGGGCGCCTGGATATTTATCAGGTAGATTGTGACGAATCGCCGGAGCTTGCTGCTCAGTTTGGGATCATGTCCATGCCGACGGTGATCATGTTTCATAACGGTGAACCTATGGATAAACTGATTGGACTGCGGCCAAAGAGTACGTATCAAGCAGCGCTGGCCCGCTATGTATCATAAAGCTTATAAATAAAGAAATCGCTTCTGATGTTTTGATAACACAGGGGCGTTTTCTTTTTTGTGAAGGTCATTAAGAGGCAAGTATAGAAGTCTAATATATCGAATCGAATCGGATCGGATCGCAAAAGCTGCTTAAAGGAGATTCTTTTATGAAATCAAGCAGGAAAACAGTTTCACTTATTGCCATCATTATCCTAAGCTGTCTTGCCATGAGTTTGGTAGATGCTGTAATCCGTCCGGATTACGCAGTCAAATCAGTCATCAAAATCATCCTTTTTCTGACACTGCCGATTAGCTACGCCAGAATAGCTGGAGGGGTACCGTTCCGCAGGTTGTTCGCCTTTGAAGAAAAGGGGTTCCTGAAGTCTCTTTTACTGGGATTCGGCGTATTTACCTTTATACTCAGCGGATATTTTCTAGTGGGTCCTTTATTTGACTTCACCCACGTAACGGGGGCATTGCAGAAGAATATGGGGGTGAATGCAAGTAATTTTGTGTTTGTAGCCCTGTACATATCGATCGTGAATTCACTGCTGGAGGAGTTTTTCTTTCGCGGCTTTGCCTTTTTCACGCTGAAGGAGCTGGCAGGACGGAGGTTTGCTTATCTGTTCAGTGCGGGAGCTTTTGCTGTATATCATATTGCAATTATGACAAGCTGGTTTTCGATGGGGCTGTTCCTTTTGTTAATTGTATCCCTGGTAATAGCGGGCTTATTGTTTAACTGGCTGAATGAGCGTAATGGCAACATTTATACCTCATGGATGGTCCATATGTTTGCTAATCTTGCGATTAATACCATAGGATTTATACTGTTTGGAATCATGATTTTTCAAGCTGTCTCCGCTAAGAATTGTTATATAAAACAATAAGTTTTATTTCTATTAGCTTCGTTTTTATGCGTGATATAATCGGTTGAATAAAGAACCAAAGCTGTTATGCTTCAGGCAAAAAAACCTCTGTTCAAGAGGTTTTTTTGCCTACTCAAAGAACCGGCCAATTCTTTTGGATTGAACCGTATGTTTGCCTTCATTGTTTTTGTGCCTTAAGAACATTTAACCTACGTTTTGGGGGGGCTCCTGCATGATGCTTAACTGGCGTAATTTGCTTCCGAACACCTTGAAACACAGGCTTATCATGGCTTATATCGTCCTTCTAATGATTCCTTTGTGTATTGCCATTTATTATTTGTTCCAGCATTTTGAATCGATTCGTCAGAAGGATATGATGGATCGGATGTCTGAGCGTATGCAGCAGGTTCATATGTCGTTGAGTGATATGATGGCTTTTGCTTACAAGGCGAATATTATGCTGAGTCAAGATGAGAGTCTGGTTCAGATTATGCACGAGCCGGACAAGTATGATCCTCTTGAACGAAAAAAAGTGATCGAGAGCAAAATGTCCGGAATCAACAACAGCTTTTTCTTCCATCAGACGGAGCTGTATTTTCGATTCATCGATCTTAAGGGCAACGTATACACCTCATATGCTCCCAATAGTCAGTTGACTAATGATTTGGACGATTTGCAGAGTTGGCAGAGTATGCTGCAAACCAGCACTCATCCCTACCGCTGGGTGGCGGATGATTTGAACGATGTAAGGGGCAGCCAGGGAAGCAAGCTATTGAGTATTTACACTATTCTGGATGACCCATTGAGAGGAAACTTCGGGCTGGCCCGGATCAGCATAAACATACAGGAATGGTTTCGCAGCACCTTGAGAGACAGCCCGGTGAATCAGGATTTGACCATTTTTACCGGGCAAGGAGAGACCATTCTGCAAAGCGAAAAAACAGCTTTCAGTACGGATATGATGCATAGAATTATGTCTTTGCAAGCACAGGAAGGGCACTATGAGGATAAAACCTCCTTGTCCTTGGTCAATTACAGCTATCTGGAGGATCTGGATTGGTATGTGGTCAGCCAAATGCCGCTAAGCGAGGTGCAGCAGGAGATTCGGCAATTAAGATTTATTGTTTTTGTATTCTTGACCATACTGGTTTTCGCTTTCGTGTTGGTAACGATCATTTTGTCCGCCCGTATGACAGAGCCGCTAAATGTGCTGAAACGGAGTATGGAGGAAGCGTCAGACAAGAGGCTGAATGTTAAAATTTCCATCGGCAGGGGAGCAGCAGATGAGGTGCGCTTCCTTGGCGAAAGCTTCAACCGAATGATTGACGATGTCCTGGCGCTTATAAATAAGCTCAAGCTGGAGGAACGGCAGAAGCAGGCTGTTCGCTTCCAGATGCTACTCTCGCAAATGAACCCGCATTTTCTGTTGAATACCTTGAATACCGTCAAATGGATTGCCAGAAGGGAGCAGCAGGAAGCAATCGCAGGCATCTGTACGTCTTTAGGGTTAATACTGGAAGCAAGTCTCAACTCGGAAATCGAGCTGATCCCTCTGAATAAGGAAATAAAGCTGCTGCGTTCCTATGAATCTATTCAAGCCTTTCGCTTTCGGGACCACTTCACCATTTTATATGAAATGGATGAATCAGTTGAGCACGCTTTGGTTCCCAAGCTAAGCCTTCAGCCTCTAGTGGAGAATTCCATTGCTCATGGCTTTGATGGGGCCGGAGGTTGCGGCACGATCTGGGTAAGGGTTCGAGCAGAGCGAGATGATCTGGTTCTTGAGGTAGAGGATAATGGCATCGGCATGGAGGCAGCTGCGCTTAGGGCGGGAAGACGAAGCGACCACGGCATCGGTTTGAGCAATTTGAAAGAAAGGCTGCAATTGCTTTTTAAGCGGGAGGGTTCTATGGAATTTATAACTGGGGCGGAAGGGACCCTGGTTCGACTCCGGCTGCCTTTGCTGATTGCTACGCCTTATACACAGGAAGGAGGCAATGAGCATGTGGACGATTTTACTGGTGGAAGATGAGGTGTTTGTCCGCGAGGCGATTCGGGATATGGTGGACTGGGCACGCCATGGATTTAGCGTTGTAGGAGAGGCAGGGAACGGCAAGGAAGCCTTGGCGGCTATTCTGAAGCTTAAGCCTGATGTTGTGATTGCGGATATTGCTATGCCGGGGATGGACGGGATTGAATTATTGAAGGAAACGAGGAAGGCGGGAATTCGCAGCCGATTTATTATGCTGACGGCATTAAGCCACTTTGATTATGCCCGGGATGCCCTTCAATATGGAGCTTTCAACTATCTGTTGAAGTTGTCCTTAAATGATGATGTTCTGTTGGAGAATCTGGCGCGGATCAAGAGAGAATTGCTTGAGGAATTTACGATCGCTGGAGAGGCGCTGTATCCTTATTATCACCGCATCTGGTCAGGCATTTGTGGGACAGCTGCATCTGACGGCAATGATCAAGTGGGGGCGATTGCGGCAACGGAGAAATTCCGCAGTTTAACCCTGGATATTTTTACTGTGTTGAGCGGAGCAGCTCCAGCTAATGAGGATCTGGCTAGTATCCAGACGGAGGAGTATCTTCTGGTTCAATCCTTCTATGAGAGGGGGCAGACGACTTTCTTCTGCTGGCGCTCTCCGAAGAGGACAGAGCATGTAAGCAGAGAGGAGCAGAATTGCTCCATAGGGATGGTGACCGGCAGCAGCTTAACCGGGCTGTCCCAGGATTGGCGTTCAGCATTGAATCAATTGAATGCAGACTGGTACGGGGGGAAGACGGGTGCGGTAAAGGTACGGCACGAGCTGCCTGCTATTGCAGAGCTGGAAGCTGAGCTGATCCGCTGCTTTGAAGAACGCGACGCACACAAATGCGCCGAGGTTATAGCTCTGATGTGGGGCAGTATGGAAATCTCGGCTTTTTCTCATGTGGAAGTAAAAATGCTGGCTTCGCATCTCCTTCATATGCTTGCCATGCTGGCAGGACGGAAATCGGAGGACAGAGGGGAAGTCAACTCCGCCGCCAGCCATGATTCGCTGCTTATCTATATACAACAGGCAATACACAAGCAGATTCGCCAGATGAAGGAGGAAAAGATTAGTTATACAGACCATCCGGAGGTAAATCGGGTGATTCAATATATGCTGGAGCATTTCAGAGAGAATATCAAGGTCGCCGATTTAGCCAGGCTGGTATCCATAAACGTAGATTATTTGAGCACCGTGTTTGGCAAAAAGACCGGACTGACGCCAATCGCCTATCTGCAAAACATCCGAATTGAGCAGGCAAAGCGATTGCTATTGCATTCCAAGCTAAATGTGGAGGAGATCGCCTATCAAACGGGATTTTCGGATAACGCCTATTTTATTAAGGTATTCAAGCGCGTGGTTGGGCAAACGCCCAGCTCCTTCAGGCGGGAGAATAACTTCTAAGTTTTGTACTATTCATCTGCAAGTTTCAACCCTTATGAGATCATGGGCAGCTTGGTATAGTTGGGGTGAATCAAACATCCGATTTAAGGGAGGTTGCAGGTAAGATGAGAAACAGAAGATGGATGATTGCTGGGCTGGCGCTGCTTGTAGCATTGCCGCTGGCACTTGCTGGCTGCGGCGAAAAAGGGGACAGCAATCAAAAGGAGGGAACGACTTCCCCTGGGGCAAGTACGGCTAATAGTGACCCGATTAAGCTTACTTTGTGGGGCGCGGTACCATCCGAGAATGGGCCTCAGGAGGTTGTAGACAACTGGAATAAGCAAAATCCGGACATTCAGGTAGAGTATGTGCGGTTTGTCAATGATGATGCGGGTAACCTGAAGCTGGATACGGCGCTCATCTCTAGCCAGCCGGTGGACATGTACGTGAACTATGACTACAGCCTTTATGAAAAGCGGATTAAAGCGGGCAATGCCCTTGATCTGAGCCAATTCTCCGACTATGACGTGGACGCAAAAATGGGGGAAGGTGCTGCGCTATGGAAGGTGGATGACAAGTATTACGGTCTGCCTACCCAGAAAGGCTTGTCTTTTGTATGGCTGAACAAGGATATGCTCGATGCCAAGGGGCTGTCGATTCCGACAGAGTGGGGGCTGGATGAGTTCAGAGATTATGCAGCCAAGCTCAAGTCTGACCATGTCTGGGGATTGGCGCAAAGTGATTATTACTTCAATGTGCCTATCAACGGCTCCCTGCAGAAGCAAAGCTTGCAGCTGACAAAGGCCGATGGAACTTCCGCTTTTGACAACCCGATGACGGTCAAGACGCTTCAGATTTATTCGGACATGATGTTTACCGATAAGAGCTTGATGCCTCATACGGAGCAGATCACATCAAAACCTGCTTTGGACCAAATGTTTGTAAAGGGAGAAGCGGCGATGCTATTCTCTACAAACCAAATCTTTCGGACGACGAATAATATTCAAGAATTTCCGCGGACATTCAAAGTAGCGGCTGCCCCGGCTCCCAAAGTAAATAAGGATCAGGCGGACTATATTAACGCCGGTGGCTTGGGCGATGTGATTTCAATTAATCCTAGCACCAAGCATCAGGAAGCTGCCTGGAAATTTATTAAATGGTATGCGGATGAGGGCATGCTGCCGATGGCGGCAGGCGGAAGAGTACCATCCTCCAAGGACTTTCCTGTCGATGAGGCTGTTGCCCTTATGTTCAAGGGCGTGGAGGATACTTATGACCTGGACTCCATTAAGCGGGTCATGTTCGGGGATTTGCCGCTTGGCCTGAGTCGTCTTGACCGGAAGACAGGAACCGAGCAGCAGGCCATCTATGATAAGGTATTCACCCAGAAGCTGACGCCAGAGGAAGGTGCGAAGGAATTAGCACGGGTGCATAACGAGAATTTGAAAGCGCTATCTAAATAGCGCTGCCAGGATAGAGAGGGGTGGTAGATTTGATGCCGCACCTCTCTGTGGCCGCAAACTGCAAGATACATGAATAGAGAGAAAGGCGGTGACTGATCGTGAGCTGGATGAAGCGGCAGAGGCTAGTAGGCTATGTGTTTATCGCGCCTAATTTAATAGGAATGACGGTGTTTATGCTCGTTCCGGCCCTGTTCTCCTTTTATTTAATGTTTACGGATTGGATATTCGCTAGCGGGCAACCCCCGCGCTTTATTGGATTGGATAATTTCAGAATGATGGTGAGAGATGATTTGTTTGCTGTCTCGGTCAAGAACACCTTGCTGGTGTTAATCCCTGTACCGATTTCTATTATGCTTGGATTTTTGATTGCCGTCATGCTCAATAATCGCACCTATTTCCAGAAGACATTGCGGGCTTTCTTTTTTGCTCCGTATTTCACCAGCGGTATAGCTATTGCATTTGTCTGGATGGTGCTATTCCAGCCTACTAATGGTCCGGTCAATGCTTTCCTTCGATCCATTGGCATATCCGAGCCTCCGCTTTGGTTCGCTTCCCCGGATACGGCAATGTACGCGGTGTTGATCATGATGACTGCGGGCGGCATTGGCTACAATATGATCATTTATTTGGCCGCCCTGCAAGGATTATCATCCGAACAGCTGGAAGCTGCCAGGATGGATGGAGCAACATTTGGGCAACTGCTGCGCTTAATTATATTTCCATTGGTAAGTCCGACGACCTTTTTCTTGATGATCACCGGTTTTATCGGCTCCATCAAAAGTTTTGGCATGATCTATGCGATTACCCAAGGAGGACCAGGCAATAGTACAACGGTGTTCTCTATTTTCGCCTATAAAAAAGCCTTCAACTTTTATGAGATGGGCTATGCGTCGGCAGTCTCGTGGACCATGTTCCTGATCATCCTTTGTATTACGCTGATTCAGTGGGTTGGTCAGAAAAAATGGGTCCATTATTAACAGAGGAGAAGACGCGCTATGGATACGAGAAGTAAGAGAATGATCAGAGAACGGTTGCTTAAGAGCTTCAATACGATCATCATGGCATTGGCCAGTTTGCTGCTGCTATCGCCAATGATCTGGATGATCAGCACCTCGTTCAAGAAGCCAAAGGATGTCTTCACTTATCCAATTCAGTGGGTCCCGCTCGATCCTGTATGGACCAACCACTTCAAGGTATGGATGACCGGAGACGGATTTGCCCTTTTTTATTTCAATTCCCTGAAGATATCTTTGATTTTGCTAATTGGTGCACCTTTGCTGGCTGCTTTTGCAGCCTATGGCTTTAGCCGTATTCCGTTTAAGGGAAGGGACAGCATCTTTTTGCTCTATCTATGTTTGATGATGATACCGCCGCAAGTCCTTTTTGTACCGAAATTTATTATGTTTGATTGGATGAAAATTTACAATACCCATTGGGCGCTTATTCTTCCAGGTTTGTTCACCGTGTTCGGCGTCTTCATGATCCGGCAATTTTTCATGAGCATTCCGCATGAGATTTCTGAAGCGGCTTTCATCGATGGAGCCGGTCACTTCCGGATTTTCTTTCAATTATTCCTGCCGCTCTCCAAACCGGTGCTGGCGACCTTCGCTATTATTGATTTCACCTGGACCTGGAACGATTATGAGAACGCGCTGATATTTTTGCTAGATAAGAAACTTTATACGGTTCCGCTCGGTATGCAGAACTTCATGCTGGAAGCCGGTGTGGATTACAATCTGATGATGGCCGCCGCTACAGCGGGAGTCGTACCACTATTAATCGTCTTCTTCCTCGGTCAAAAGTATATTATTCAAGGTTTTGCAAGCTCTGCCGTCAAAGGATGAACAGCTGCTGATGAACTCAATTACTCAGACCTATTATGAAAAATATGAAATAGAGGAGGAGTTTCATCTATATGAAGAGGATATCGTTCGTTATCGTATTGCTTTTAGTGACCCAAATGTCTTTGCTCAACGGTCCTGTCCAGGCTTTTTCGGAGGAGATGGCGGGAAAAATGGCTTTTGCAGCAGATGATCTTAACTACTTAATCAGTGACTTTGAACAAGAGAGTGATAACTGGCTCTTTGCTTACGGTGATGCACCTGAAGTAAAAGGGAGCTTCAATGTAGTCGAATCAGCCGAGAGCTATGCAGGAAACTATATGGGACAAATAAAAGCAGATTTCAGTCAAAGGCCCACGGGTTCACCATATGCTTCTATAAAAAAAGAAGTGGATGAGCTAGACATTGAACAATTGAAATTCTGGGTTAAGACCTCGGATCTGAAATCATTGCGCATACGAACGACAGATTCGACAGGGCAGACGTTCCAGCAGCGGATTGAATTGCAAAATACAGCGGATTGGCAGCAGGTGGCTGTCAGTGAAATGGGATCAAAATCATTTACTTACTGGAACGGCGCCAATGACGGGGTGTGGCATAAACCAGCAATGGCTATAACGATACTTTTTGATCGTTTTGATATTAAGAATACTTCATTAACGGCGACTTTACTGGTAGACCAGATGACGGCTCAAATCGGAGACTGGCTGCCGGATTTGAAAATTCAGCAAACAGCACTTGGCAATATATTTCTGGATCATGAACCAAACGATTTTGTTATAAGAACAAGCAGGCCGGCAGTAAATTGGGTCGCATATGATATTTATGGTGCGCAGGTTGCTTCGGGAAGTAAGGCTACGAACGCAGGGGAAGCCCGCATAACCGTACCTTTCAGCAAGCTGGGTTACTTTACTCTTGAAGTCTCTGCTGAACAGCCAGGTAGTAGACCTCTGGTCCGACGAACATCCTATGCGACCATATCTTCGGCTTTGCCGCCGGGCAATGGCGAGTCGCCGTTTGGTGTCAGCACGCATTTGAACCGGACGGCTTTCGGATGGAGCAAAGAACTGAGCAAGCTGGTTCGCTATATGGGCGCGTCCTTCGTCCGGGATGGTGTGGAATGGAGCAGTATAGAGAAGCAAAAAGGAGTCTATACTTTTGCTCCTTCACCAGATGACTATATGCAGAAGCTTGCGGAGAATGATCTTAAGCTGCTCTTTGTAGCGGCATTCAATAACCCATTTTATGATAATAACGGCACACCTTACACGGATGCGGGGAGAAAGGGACTTGCTGAATATGCCAAGGCTTACGTGGAGAAGTACAAGGATCAGCTTATCGGTTTTAACGTCTACAATGAATTTAATGGTGGATTCGGCAAAAGGGGCAATAGTCCTGCTAATTCGCAGCCAGATTATTATTTCAAGCTGCTGAAGGAGACCTATAATCGGGTTAAACCCGCCTATCCGGATGTGCCGGTAGTCGGAATCGTCTCAGGTGGCATCGACTTGGACTGGATTGAAGGGGTACTAAAAGGCGTAGGTGAGGGTGAGGACAAAAACGCTGGTTTGAAATATCTGGATGCCGTGTCCATTCAAAACTATATGGACCCGAATGATCCTGATAATGTATTCGTTAAATTGGAAGGCCTGAAAACCTTAATTAAGCAATACAATGATGGCAAGCTTGTACCGATATGGGTAACGGAATTTGGTTCGCCAACTCACCAATCCGCTAAAGGCGTCGATGAGAAGACACAGGCTAATTATTTACCTCGTGGCTTTGTGACGGGATTGGGCCTCGGAGTAGAGCGAATGTCCTGGTATGATTTTATGAACGATGGGATTAGAGCAGATTACAATGAAGATAATTTCGGTTTAGTCCGGTATAAGGATGACCCGATGGGAGCTTATACACCGAAGCCAGCTTATGTGAGCTATGCGGCAATGAGCAGACAGCTTGCTGGCGCGACCTTCGAGGAGTCAGAGCAATTCGGTTACCCGATTAAAAGTAATTTGTTTACGAAAGGCGGCGAAGCTCTCAGAGTCGTCTGGGCGCAGAGTGAAGTGCAAGCTGTAATTAAAACGGAGAGCAACTTGGAAATTACAGACTTTATGGGTAACACGGAAATTTACACCCCGCATAACGGCAAGATCTATATGACGATAACCGGCGAACCTTTTTACATTAAAGGAAATATCACTCGAATTGTGAAAGATAACACTTTTGCAGTTGCCGGAGAGCAAACGGCAATAGGCGACCCGCATACGTTCACGGTAACGGTGAAAAATGATAGTCTTCCTCAGCTTGCTTTATCCGCGAAGATGGAGGGGAACAGCTATTCGATTGTAGCTGAGCAGGGGCAGCCGGAAGTGCTCTCTCTAACCGTGGATGAAATACGGGAAGGTTTCCGCGCGGTATCGATTCATTTGTTGGATGAAGCAGGCAACAGGATAGGCAAGCTGCAGCATGAGGTCTTAACCGGAGTGCCGCAAAAGGTTACAGTCAGACCCGCGATGCAGCAAAATGATGGGCAATACAGTCAAATGCTAAATGTAGATGTGGAAAACTTCAGGCAAGCTACAGATCTTACTGTTAGCCGTGTAACCTGGCGGGTAGGAGAACAGTCCGGTCAAGAGCATGTCAATATGATCGTACAGTCGGGCAGTAAGCAGCAATTCAGCATTCCGCTCAGCAGGGTCGCGCTAGGAGAGGACCTGTCTGCATCGATCCGCGTCGAGTTTGCAGAGCAGGAGCCATATGTGTATGACGGAAATTTCAGTTTTAATCCGGTTACCCGGGGGACGATTGCGATTAATGACCACATCGAATCGGAAATCGAAGCTTTAGCGCCTACAATCGATTTGTCACAGGGCAAGCCAGTTCTACTTTCCGGTCATAGCGGCACAATTGATGTGAGCGGGGAAGCCTGGATTCACTATGATCAGGATCATTTGTACCTTACTGCAAAAATTAAGGACAATGTCCATGCGGCAGCAGCTTCTGGAGCTGAGATTTGGAATAATGACAGCATTCAGTTTGCCTTGTCTCCAGGAATCCCGGGCGAGAGCGGGGGCTGGTATGAATATGGCATTTCAGATTCCCCTCATGGTCCGCAAGTTTATCGCTGGACGGCGATGGAAGGATTGCCGGCAGGCCTCGTGCACAATGCTGATGCAGCGGTAACAAGGGATGAAGGACAAAAGCTAACGATCTATAAGCTTGCGATTCCATGGTCGGAGCTAACGCCAATTCAGCCTAAAAACGGAGATGTGATGAGCTTCTCGTTGCTTGTGAATGAGAATGACGGCAAGGGGAGAAGAGGCTGGATCGAATGGGGAGGCGGAATCGGTACCGAGAAGCGGCCGAGTTTGTTCCGTTCCATGCAGTGGATATGCCCTTAAGCCTTTGATCCAGATCGAAGCCATCGCGGAAGGCAAGTCTATACAGATGAAGTGACACCTGCCGTTCGCCTTCTAGATGAATCGGGAAAATGGAAGATTACACGGATGGAGCTGGATGGAGAAGCGTGGACAACGGGATCAGCCGTGACGGAGAAAGGAAATCATTCGTTTAGCGTCTGGGCCGAGAACGCTTACGGTCAACTTATGAGTGAAACCGTTTCGTTCCAGTTGTTTCATAGCACGAATGTCGAAGTAAGAGACAATTCGGGAGCATATGGCAATGAAGTCCAGTTGGAAGCCAAACTGATGGATGTGAACGGTCAATCGGTGATCGGTGGACAGGTCGAATTCGAAGTAAATGGCCTTCCAGTGGGGACGGCGATGACGGATGCAAATGGAAAAGATTCATTGCCATGCACGATCGAAATCGGCACAACCGATGAGACGGATAGCCGATTAATTGAAGTTAAGGCGATTTATGAAGGAAATGAAGAGACCTACTACGGGAACAGAAGCAAAGGGTAAACTGACTGTAACGAAAGCAGAGGTCGCTATTCAATAGGGCAACCTTGTAGCCCGCACAGATGAGAGCCCGGTATTGTCGGCACAAGTTATGGGTGCCGACCTGAAGGGAAGTTACCAGATCAAGTGACTTATGCCAGACCGGAATTCGATTCTACGATTGACGAAACACCATGATCGAAAGAAAGAATTCAAATCTCCCGTTACCGGTCATTCTGGGAACGGGAGGTTCGTCGTTGGCATGTGGACCGTCGGCTTTACAGCCTTATCGGGCAAGCCGATGCTGTGACTGATATCGTAAGATTAGTAGGAAGAGGAGAATAGATATGCCAATGATCGATATGCCACTGGAGCAATTAAAAACCTATCAAGGAACCAATCCACGTCCGGCAGATTTTGATGAATACTGGGAGCGAGCCTTGGCGGCGATGCGTGCGGTGGATCCGCAAATTGAGATTGTACCTAGCAGATTTCAAGTACCGAATGCAGAATGCTTTGACCTTTATTTCACTGGTGTGAAGGGAGCGAGAATTCACGCGAAGTATGTGCGGCCTAAGCAAGCAAAAGAGCCTCATCCTGCGGTAGTCATGTTCCATGGCTATTCTGGCCATGCCGGAGATTGGAGCGATAAGCTGGCTTATGCTTCGATAGGTTTCTCTGTACTTGCCATGGATTGCCGCGGTCAAGGGGGAAGCTCTGAGGATGTTGGCAGGGTGAAGGGGAATACGCATCATGGACATATTATCCGCGGTTTGGAGGATCATCCGGATGAGCTGCTATTCCGCCACATTTTTTTGGACACAGCACAGCTTGCTGGGATAGCGATGAAGCTGCCTGAAGTTGACCCGGATCGGGTTTACGCAGCGGGCGGATCTCAGGGGGGCGGACTTACGATAGCATGCGCTGCTTTGGAGCCAAGGGTGAAGAAGCTAGCGCCGATCTACCCGTTTCTTAGTGATTACAAGCGGACCTGGGACATGGATCTGGATCAGGAAGCTTACGGTGAACTGCGAACGTATTTCCGCTATTATGATACACTGCATGAACGTGAGCACGAAGTATTTGAGAAGCTCGGCTATATAGATATTCAATTCCTGGCTGAACGTATAAAAGGTGAGGTATTGATGAGCGTGGGGTTAATAGATACCATCTGCCCGCCATCCACTCAATTTGCAGCCTACAATAAGATGAGCACGAAGAAGAGACTTGTTATTTATCCCGACTTCAAACATGAGTATTTGCCGGAGTCGTCGGATCGAACAATGCAGTTTTTTCTGGAGTAAAGCCATGAAGCTTGTAAAGTTGAACATTCAGCTTTGCAGGCTTTTTCCTGCTTTTGACCTATATGCTATAATGAAAATGAAACAGGAAAGTGATGAAAATTGAATAAGGATGGGATTGCAGAAAACATGGTATCTATTAAAGATGTAGCCAAGCATGCTAATGTTTCCATCTCGGCGGTCTCCAAGACCTTGAACGGGTACAGCGATGTAAGTGAAACAACCAGGCAGAGGATTCTCAAAGCAGCGCAGGAGCTGAACTATTCTCCCAACATGTTGGCGAAAAATCTCAAGCATAAAGTCACGAAGACAATCGCACTGATCATATCCAATTTCGAGCAGACCAGCGGTAAGGACGGCGTTATGTTCCAGATTATGAGCGGAGTGTATGCCGCCGCTACTCAATACGGGTATGAGGTCGTCATCTATACCCGCAGCCTTTCAGAGCAGCAGGATCGTTCCTATTGGCAATTCTGCAAGGATCACAAAATAGCCGGGGTCGTCATTTCAGGTCTGCGGACGACGGACCCGTATTTTGAAGAACTGGTCAAGAGCGATATTCCTTGTACCGTCGTCGATGCTCATACAGTAGGGCCGCATACGGGCTCCGTCATCACGGACAATCTGCTGGCGTCAAGGCGGGCTGTACAATACCTGATCAGCAAAGGGCATCGCGAGATTGGTCTGGTGAATGGGCATAAATATGCAACGGTTAGTATACAGCGCGAGCAGGGATATCGTGAGGCATTGGAAGGCGCAGGACTCCCGTTTATTGATTCGCGTGTGATCGAGGCTGACTTCAGCGAAGAGAAGGCTTACCAGCTGACGGAAGAATATATTAATAACAACCCGCAATTAACAGCGGTATTCGTAGCCAGTGATCTGATGGCAATCGGGATGATCAATCGCTGCAAAGAGATTGGACTGCGCATTCCAGAGGATATTTCGATTATGGGCTTCGATGATATCGTGCTCTCCAGCTATACGACCCCCAAGCTATCGACGATTAGCCAGGACTTTGCCGGCATCGGTTTTGCCGCATTGGAGCTGGTAGTAAAGATGCTAGAGAATAGCTTGCCGGGCTATCACAAAATTCTTCCCTTCAAAATAGTTGACAGAGAATCCATAAAGACTTTATAATAAGTTCGAAAACGTTTTCGAAAACCTTTGCAAAAAGTTTAACAGGTGTAAAAGTTTTCGGAATCGGGATCGAATTTTTTTTCAAGTTCGAAAACGATTTCGGTAACGCTTACAGAATAATGTGGATTTTTTGCAGAAAATTAAAGATATTGAATTAGGAGTAGAAAGGAAATTTAAGCCATGCTAAATTACAACAAGAAACTGCCGGACGGAGCGTCGGATTGGGTAGTATCGGAGGAGAACTTCCAGACTCTTGCGCTCGGAAAGTGCGAAGCTGTAATGGCTTTAGGCAACGGCTATATGGGACTTCGTTCCGCTGCTGAAGAATCCTATGTTGGAGAGAAGCGCAATTTGTTCGTGAACGGCACCTTTAACCGTTTTGATGAATTTGAAGTGAGTGAACTGCCGAATGCGGCCGATGTTACCGGTCTGGATATCCGAGTTGACGGCAAGAGATTCACATTGGAGCAAGGAGAAGTAACGGAGTACAGCCGCAGCTTGAATTTGCGTGAGGCGGAGCTGGTTCGTACCTTCATCTGGACCAATGCCGAGGGCAAGAAGCTGGAATTTACTTTCCACAGATTCGTATCCCTGAATCGCTTGCATCTGATCGGAATGAAGCTGGAGATCAAATCATTGAACGGTCCGGTTAAATTGTCGATCGCATCAGGGATCAATGCACAGGTGAGCAATAGCGGAAGCCAGCATTTCCATGAAGGCGAGAAACGGATTTATGATAAGAAGTATCTGGAGCTGATTCAGACGACGACGGAATCCAAGGTTGATTTTGTCATCGGAGCTGCACATCGCTTGAAATTGGATGGCCAAGAGATCGAGATCAGCCCGGCAATGGAGATCGACCGCCGCAAAGTGGCAGTCGCATACAGCGTGGAGCTTCAGGAAGGACAAAACCTCAGCTTCGAGAAGGTAGCAACGGTTCATACAAGCCGCGACCAAGCCTACGCACAAGACTACAGCTTGCCGGCGATGAGAGAGCATGCTCTTAGCGACTTGAAGAGCGTATATGCCGCAGGATATGATGTACTGTTCCAGGATCATACTGCCGCTTGGGCGAAGGTATGGAATGAATACGGAATCAACATCGTATCTAAGAATTCCTTTGATCTATTGGCACTGCGTTTTGCTCTGTATCATCTCGTAGTTATGACTCCGGCGCATGATCGGAGAATGGGTATTGGGGCGAAAGGTCTTAGCGGCGAAGGCTACAAAGGCCACTCCTTCTGGGATACAGAAATTTTCATCCTGCCTTTCTATATTTACAGCAATCCGAAAACAGCACGCTCGCTGTTGGAATACCGTTATCTGGGCCTCGAAGGCGCACGCCGCAAAGCGAAGGAAAACGGTTATGCCGGAGCGATGTATCCGTGGGAAGCCGCATGGCCTTCCGATGGTGAAGTAACGCCGGTATGGGGCGCAGTTGATATTGTGACAGGCGAGCAGACAAAGATCTGGTCCGGATTTATCGAACAGCATATTACATCCGACATCGTTTATGCCGTATGGCATTACTACCGGGCTACCGGAGATGAAGACTTCATGGAGCGTTACGGCTACGAGATGATCTTCGATACGGCGATATTCTGGGCAAGCCGCCTGGAATGGGACGAAGCGGAAGGACGTTATGAAATTAACGAAGTTGTTGGTCCGGATGAATACAAAGAGCATGTAGACAACAACGCCTTTACGAATTATATGGCTCATTTCAATATCGAACTGGCTTTGCAGTATTACAGCAGGCTGGAGATGGAGCAGCCTGAACTGTTCAAGCATTATGATGAATTGCTGAACTTGCAGGAAGCACGGAAGGTATGGGAGAGCAAGCTGGATTTGATCTACCTGCCGCAGCCCAACGAGCAACTGATTATTCCTCAGGATGATACTTATTTGCAAAAAGAAATAATTGATCTGACGCCTTACAAGGATCAGGAAAAAGTGGGCAGTATATTTAATGACTACAACCTGGATCAGGTTGGCAACATGCAAATTTCGAAGCAAGCGGACATTATGATGCTGTTCTTCTTGCTGGAAAATAAATTCACACCTGAAGTGAAGCTGGCGAATTACGAATATTACGAAGAGAAGACGCTGCATGATTCATCGCTGTCGCTCTCGACTCATTCGATTCTGGCCAGTGATTTCGGCGACAAGGAACTCGCTTATCATCTCTTTAAGAGAGCGGCCGAGATTGATCTGGGGCCGAAGATTCATTCGTCGGATGCCGGTATCCATGCCGCCTCGCTCGGCGGAATCTGGGAATGTGTTGTCATGGGCTTTGCCGGAATAAGAATGCTGGATGGTCAGCTGCATTTGGCACCTAAGCTTCCAGAGCACTGGGAGAAGTTAAGCTTCCCATTGCATTGGCAAGGCAAACTGCTGGAGATCAGCATCACACCTCAGCAGATCTCGATCACAAACACTGCAAGCGAGCCGGTAGAATTGTTTGTTAACGGGGAACTGCAGGTCGTCCAAGGTAATGTTGTTTTTTAATCATAAAGTCAAATATTTAGGGAGGTCATTGAAATGAAAAAGAAATTGTCGATTACCCTTGCAGCAGTGCTAAGTTCCGTTCTGCTTCTATCCGCTTGCTCCACTGGCGGCAACACAGCAAATTCGGGCAACAGCTCTGCTGGTAATAGCGGCAGCAAAGAGAAAGTACAGCTTACATTTACGACTTGGGGCGATGTAAGCAGCAGCTCCAGCGAGCAGAAGCTGGCTGATGAATTTAATGCTTCTCACCCTAATATTGAAGTTAAATTTGAGCCTGTACCTGGCGATGGTTATGCAACGAAGCTGACGACTTCGCTGGCTAGTGGTACTGCTCCTGACGTATTCCTGATTGGTGAAGGCGATTTCTATGCTTATGTAGATAAAGGTGTAGTTGAGCCGCTTGATGATTATGTTGCTAAGGACAGCTCCTTCGATCTGAATATGTATCAGCAGGACCTGATCGACATGGAACGCATCAACGACAAGCTTTACTACCTGCCTAAAGACTTCAACCCATTGGCACTCTGGTTTAACAAACGCATCTTTGATGAAGCCGGCATTGCTTACCCTAGCGATGAATGGACTTGGGATGATTTGATCGCGACAGCACAGAAGCTGACCAAGCAAGAGAACGGCAAGTATACGCAATTCGGCTATAATGCAGGAACCTGGGAATACCCGATCTACACTTATCTGTGGGCCTATGGCACTGACATTGCCAACGAAGAAGGCACTAAAGCTGAAGGCTTCATGAACAGTGAAAAAACAGTAAATGCTATCCAGAAATATGTAGACCTGTCGACAGGTCCGAACAGAGTTTCCCCAACACCGCAAGACACGGAAACAATGGGTGGAGACTCCTCGATGTTCATGACCGACAAGCTGGCTATGATGGTTACAGGACGTTGGATCAAAGCCGACTTGGATAAATCGAATGTTGAATACGGTTCCGCTCTGATTCCAAAAGGTCCGAACGGCGACCGCGCAAGCATTATCGCTGCTGCAGGTTGGGCAATGAACTCCAAGACGAAGCATAAAGAAGAAGCTTTCGAACTGATGAAATGGTTGTCAGGTACCGATGCTCAGAAGCTTCGTTCCATAGACGGCCGAGTATTGCCGGCAACTACAGCAGAACTTGAAGAAGTTAAGGCTACTGAAGAGAAGGATAAGCCGGTTATTGAAATGATGAGCTTTGCTCGTAAGCCAGTAACCATGCGCTCTGCTAACGGTCCAATCTTCAAAGATGCATTCACTCAAGCCCTTGAGAAAATTCTTGTTGGCAAGGTAGATGTGAAGAGCGCGCTTGATGAAGCGGCGAAAACTGCGGATTCTAAACTTAAGTAAAAATCGCTGCGGGTGAGGTGTCGATAAGGCGCCTCGCCCGCTTCCATCAAGGAGGATGTCATGAATAATACCAAATCGGATCGGGCGGGGTACTTGTTTATTCTTCCGTGGCTAGTGGGACTTATCATCTTCACGCTTGGGCCGATGATCTTTTCGCTGATCCTATCCTTCAGCAAGTGGGATGTTATCACCGGCGTTGAATCCATTCAATATGTGGGACTGGACAATTTTAAAGCGATTTTCCATGATCCGCTGTTCTATCAGTCTCTGAAGGTTACTTTTATTTTTGCATTGGTATCGGTACCGTTATTCCAGGTCGCTTCGATTCTGATTGCCGTACTGCTCAATATGCGTTCACGCGGAATGAAGTTCTTCCGCCTTATTTACTTTATGCCGTCTGTAATTCCAGCTGTTGCCACTTCGATGATGTGGGTTATGATCTTCAACCCGGAATACGGAATTCTGAACGAGGCCTTAGGTTGGTTCGGCATTCAAGGTCCGGCTTGGCTGCAAGATCCGAGCTATGCGCTTGGTGCGCTGATTGTTATGGGTCTGTGGGGAATCGGCAACACAATCATTATTTATCTATCGGGTCTTCAAGGGGTGCCCGAGGACTTGTATGAGGCCGGAGAGCTTGATGGGGCCGGTATTTTCCGCCGTTTCTTCAGCATCACTATGCCGATGATTACCCCGACTATATTCTTCAATTTGATTATGGGGATTATCGGTGGATTCCAGTACTTTACCCAGGCGTTCGTTATGACAAATGGCGGTCCGCTCAATTCAACCTTGTTCTACAATCTGTATTTGTATAACAAAGCGTTCATCGAATTCGACATGGGCTATGCGTCCGCACTCTCCTGGATATTGTTCATCATCATTTTAATATTCACGCTTCTGGTTATCCGCAGCTCGTCCTTCTGGGTGTATTACCAGGGCGATGATCGAGACTAAAAGGAAGGGGGAGGCCTACTATGCAAACTTCACTCAGAAAAATTAATCTATCCCAGTGGCTCGCTCTTCTTATTCTGATCGCGGGCTCGGCCATTGTACTGGTACCGCTGCTGTGGACCGTATCTACATCATTGAAGACACCGGCTGAAGTATTCGGCAACTCATTCTTTCCACAGAAATGGATCTGGTCCAACTATTCGAATGCAGTTACAGCAATTCCGTTCTTTTTATTTTTACGCAATACGCTGATTATTCTCGTTCCTACGATGATAGGGACCGTCTTTACAGGCGCTCTCAGCGCCTATGGATTCGCGCGCTTTAATTTCCGTGGCAAACAGACCTTGTTCCTGATCCTGTTGGCTACAATGATGCTGCCAAGCCAGGTCACATTGATCCCGACGTTTTTGCTCTTCAAGCAAGTAGGGTTGACCAATTCCTTCTTGCCGTTGATCCTGCCCGCATTCTTCGGTGGTGGGGCGTTTAACATTTTCCTGATTCGTCAGTTCATGCGCGGTATTCCACGCGAACTCGATGAGTCGGCATTTGTAGACGGGGCGAGCCGCTGGCAAATTTTCGTTTGGATCATGGCTCCACTCTCGAAGGCTCCGTTAATCGCGGTATCGATCTTCACCTTTATGGGCGTATGGAACGACTTCCAAGGACCATTGATTTATCTGAACTCCAATGAAAAGTATACGCTGGCCCTTGGCTTGTCCATGTTCAAAGGGATGTATAATGTCGAGTGGAACATGCTGATGGCTGCGACGATTCTCATTATGCTGCCGGCATTGATCCTGTTCTTTATAGCGCAAAAATATTTCATTGAAGGTATTTCGATATCCTCGGCTGTAAAAGGCTGATGGGCTGAATGCATTCATGTTCTTATAATGAGAGATCAAAGAGGACTTTTTGAATTACCTCATAAAATAAGGTTCAAAAAGTCCGGTTTTCAGCACCGAGAAGGTTTGATGAAGCTAGGGTATGAGGAGCGGAGCGTACGTAGTTTGTACGTGAGCACCGGAAGACCCGGCTGAATTCAAGATTCGATGCCGAAAACCCTTTCAGGTTTGCTTCGTGATCAAAAGAGGAATTACCGCTTATTAGATGGAGGAGATGAAGGTGAAGATAGCTGGCATCAATAGCAAACATCCATTCAACTTATATTATAACGGCGGAGAATACGTCAAGATTTGTGGAACACAGGACGGGTACTTTCCCGATTTCGGCCATCATATAGCTAATGAAATGGGCGGGGTCTGGCTGCATCCGGTTAAACTGCTTGACGGCTTCTGGCTGAAGCTGACTGATACGAAACGGAATATCTCCGTCTGGTCCCGGGCTGACGGGTTTACAAGCGAGCCCTGGGGCAGTCGTTTCCATTACGATCATGGCCTTAGCTATATCCCTGTAGCTATGCAGCGCACGCAGTTTGCGCCTGAACAAGTTAAAGGCATGACGGCGGGATATGAGCTTCGTCATTATGGCGAAGGAGAGCTTCATCTGCAGGTAGAACTGCTCGCGCGCACCGATCTGCGGCCGGTCTGGTACTCGGATGAGGTCGGTATCCATAAGGGAGCCGGAGATCAAGCTTCCGTATTGAATCCGCGGGAGGTGCTTGTTCGCGACCCAGAAAATAACTGGTTCGTGCAAGTGGGTTCGGATTTGCCGGGGGATCAATTGGAGGTTGGAGCCGAGCTGTACGGTCCGGAATTCACGGCCGGAGCAGGCTGCGGGATTGCCTTCCGAACCGAACTGACGATCCCGGCTGGCGAGAGCCGCCGCTTCAATCTGTTTGTGGCTGGTTCCTATCTATCCGCAGAAGAATGTACGGATTCATATCGTCAGATCGCTGAGCATCATCAAGAGCTTCTTGCTGAGAAGCAAGCGGTATACAATGCTGTGGCAGATCGGGCCAAGCTTACGATCGAGGGGGAAACGGACTGGAATGAAGTCTTTGCCTGGGCCAAGTGGAATAACCAATGGCTGATCCAGAAGGTGGATGGGACCGGACGTGCGCTGACTGCCGGCGGACCAACCTATCCTTGGTGGTTTGGCTGTGACAATACCTATTCCTTGCAGGGTGTGCTAGCGATTGGCGATCCTCAGCTTGCCAAGGACACGCTGAATTTGCTGCTGCAGAAATCCGAGGAGGTTAACGGCAATGGTCGCTTCATCCATGAGGTGACGACACTTGGCGCTGTATCCAACCCGGGCAATACGCAGGAGACAGCGCATTATATCGCCTTTGTCTGGGATTTATTCCGCTGGACAGGGGATGAAGAACTACTGCGCCGTCATTATGCTTATTGTGTAAAAGGCATCGATTGGCTGTTGGAGGAGATGGACCCGGATCATGATCTATTCCCTTCGGGTTACGGCATTATTGAAATCGCTGGCCTGAATATGGAGCTTATCGACAGCGCTGTCTATACGGCAAAAGCACTGCAAGCTATGGCTGACATGAGCGCATATTTACAAGACGCTGCGGCAGAGAGCAAATACAGTGAACTAGCAACGCGCTGCATAGATGCGATCAATCGCTCATTTTGGCAGGAGGATGAAGGCCTGTATGCCGATGCAGTTGCACCGGCTCGCGATGTAGCACCGAAGGTTGATTATCTTGTCTCGCTAGCCGAAGGGCAGGGGGTGACCGACTATCGCGAGTATGTAGAAGGTCTGTTGGCCAAAGCCGCCAATAGCGGAACTGCTGATGCGGATCACGGTTGGCTGCTGAACAAGAACTGGGTTATTGTCACTCCGATGGAAGCGGGAATTGCCGATCCTGCTAAGGCGCGCAGAGCGCTGGATAATATGCGTAACGATACATTTATCGGTGAATACGGTACGTACTTATCCGGAACATTCCAGCAAGGCACGATGACGATCTCTACCGGGGCACATGCAGTAGCTGAGGCAGCTAACGGAAATGCCGATGCCGCGCTTGATCTTTTGAACCGGATGCGCCGCAGCTTCTCACGTGCCCTCCCAGGTTCCTTTTCGGAGATGTCGCCGGATTACGGCTGTGTTGTCCAGGCCTGGACAATCTATGCGCTGGCCGTTCCGTTTATACGGCATTTCTTTGGTGTAGCCCCGTTCGCTGCCCGTCAACAATTGACATTGCGACCACAGCTGCCTTCAGCCTGGAGCGGCAAAACATGCACGCTGGAGCGTCTGGTTATCGCCGATGCTGAATTTGACCTGTCTCTGACAGAACAAGACGGCGTTCTAACTGGACAAATCCGTAATGATGCCGGTTGGACTGTCACTGTGGAATGGAATGGACAGACGGTCACAAGTACAGAGAAACTCATTGAACTTAGCCTGTAAATCCCTTAAGGTTATAAATAAACAAGAGGAGTTGGAGTGAGAGCATGAAGCTGGAAGCAGTTATTTTCGATCTTGACGGTGTCATTACCGATACTGCGGAATACCATTATGTAGCTTGGAAGCAGTTGGGTGAATCGATCGGAATTCCGTTCGACCGTGAATTTAACGAGACGTTAAAGGGAATTAGCCGCGGCGAATCACTGGAGCGAATCTTGCGACTAGGTGGCAAGGAGAACGATTATACAGAGGAGGAGAAGGCGGAGCTGGCTCGGCAAAAAAATGAACATTATGTCTCATTGCTGGTTAATCTTACTCCGGCCGATACCTATCCTGGGATCGTCTCATTGCTGACTGAGTTGAAGGCCCAAGGCATTCCGGCCGTCATCGCTTCGGCAAGCAAAAATGCGCCGCAAATATTGCGTTCCCTGGAGATCGACAAGCTGTTTCGCTATGTCGTTCATCCGGATTCTGTGAAGCGCGGCAAACCAGCGCCAGATCTGTTCCTGCGCGGCGCCGAGGAGGTTGGAGTGAGTCCGGAGCATTGCGTGGGTATCGAGGATGCAACAGCCGGAGTTGAAGCCATCAAAGCAGCCGGAATGAAGGCGGTTGGCATCGGTGAAGCCGAAGCCTTGCAAGCAGCTGGCGCCGATATTGTACTCCCGAACACATCGGGATTGAATGTGAACCTGTTGAACTCTTTATTGTAAAAGCAGGAGACACCAGGAGACAGGATGAACCTGAATATCCATCAGGCTGTGAAGTGAAGTCAGCCTGATTATAGTGGCTGAGGAGGCCGAGAGCGTCAGACAGCTCAGTATTAAGTACAACTGAGCTGTCCGGCTGCTTCGGAATCCTCAGCTTTTGCTGATTTCAGAGCTAAAAATTCCTGTCTGACCATAATCACAGTCCATAACACGATGATAGTATCAATGCCCAGCGAGCCGTAATAAATACCGGATACGCCTAATACTCTGGGAAGCAGCAGCATGACTGGAACATAGAACACCAATTGTCTGGCAATCCCGATGAGCACGGCCGGCCTTCCTTTATTAATAGAAGGGAAGAAGGTCATTGCCATGAAGATCGAAGATAAAAGGGGCAAAATCGCCATATAAATTCGGAAATGCAGCAATTGGGCTCCTGTGAAGGCTTGATCGGGCAGCATTATTCCCAGAAGGAGCTGCGGAGCGGTCATCGAAAGGATCCAGAATGGCAAGGTCAGCAGCATTGAAGCCAAGGTGAAAACTTTATACGAGCTGATGACCCGGTCATACTGTCTGGCACCGTAGTTTATTCCGATCACAGGCTGAAGCGCGCGCATTAGGCCGAAAATAGGCGTGAGCAGGAAGGTAAATATTCGGTATACCACCCCGTAGAAAGCGATATCGAGCATCGTACCGTATTTGGCGAGTGCGTTGAATACAATGACGGCTTGCACTAAGTTCATAATGTTCATGATCAGCGAGGACATACCCAGATTTGTGATCGATTTTAGGATAGAGCCATTCCAATAAAAAGCGAACGTGCTTGTCTTAAAGGAGGAGAATCCGCCCTTAAAATAAATCCAGCCCAGCAGCGTATATACAATCATGCCGATGTTCGTGGCCCACGCTGCTCCCTCTACCCCCAGATCGAGAAGAACGACAAGAATATAATGGAACGCGATGTCAGCTGCAAGACCGATCGCCATTAGCAAAGCCGCGGATTTCATTTTGCCTTCTGCCCGTATGATCATGTTGGCAGCCAGCCCATAGATCCAGAAGAAGGAGCAGAGGACTGTGATGCGAAAATACTGATCGCCGAAAAATAATGCTTCGCCTTCTCCACCCATCATTTTGATCCATTGAGTAGAGAAGACCAGACCAAGGATCATATAGATGGCTGTGACAATTAGGGCGAGGCAATTTACATTCCCAAGCAGTCGCTTCTGGGTGCTCTTGTCCTGGCGACCGATGGCAATGCTTAATACGGATCCTGCTCCGACCCCGATAAGAGAGCCTAGTCCTGCACTGATCTGGCTTAACGGGTAGGCGACCGAGACGCCGGCCAATGCGTTCTCGCCAACATATCTGCCAACAAAAAAGGCTGAAATAACGGCATTTAAGCCATATAAGACCATAGCGATGATAGCTGGCCAGGATAATCTGATCATGACTTTGTACAGCTTCTCATTTAATATGAGCTTCGTTTGCTCATCCTTCTCTAATGTGTTTTCTTCATTCAAGGTGAACCCTCCCGCAACATTGATTTATAGAAGAATGTAATTTAAAATCAATTAAATGATATTGATAATCATTATCATATAATTGTTTTTTTTAGCGTCAATACGTGGAGAGCAACTATGGTTTTTAGGGGAAAAGCTTAGGCTTCCAGCAGTAAATACGGGGGGATGAGCCTTGGAGAACATATTGGATAAGCTGTTTCTGCCCTATTTGTCCGGGATCGGGCTGATCCCCGTGGAGAGAGGGGATAACTTCAAACGCAGCGGTTATTGCTATTGCCTTGCCCCGACAGAAGGAAGAGGGTACTACTGGATTTATCCCATAGATCGCTGGCACGCGATTGCTGTATGCGACCTTGTATTTTATCGTGATATATCCTTTCAATGCGAACATCCGGCCTCTTTAAGTCTAGGGTATTACGAATCACCGTTAGCCCGGCTGATTTGCAGCAGAAAGGCCTCCCGGACAGAGAATCTGATCGCGTGCATGGGGAATAAGAGTACACATAGAGAGACTTTTCAGAAGAATATGCCTGTGCGGGGCGTTAGCATAAATTGGCTTCCGGAGTTCTATCAAGAGATTCTGCCGGCAAAATATTCGGAGGATTTCAGGGCTTTGCCTACGATCTGCACCAGGCTTGACGGCACCGGTACGATCCCGGAGGTGGAACAGATATTGAAGCAAATTCGCGCGTCCAAGCCAACCGACCATTTCGCGCGAATGTACTATGAAGGCAAGGTTCTGGAGATTATTTCACTGGTGATGCATTGGGGAACGAATGAGCTTATGGTTCATGCTGCTCATGAAATTCCCGTTAAGGATTTGGAGGCCTTGGCTAAGGTAAAGAGCTATGTGGAACGGCATTATGCCGAACAGATCCCGTTGGCAGAACTCACAAAAATCGCTTGTATGAGCTCAAGCAAATTAACCAGTGATTTCAAACGGGCATATGGATTAACGATTACCGAATATATACAGATAATCCGAATGAATCGAGCGAAGCGAATGCTGCTGGATTCAGCGAAGGGAGTTGGCGAGATTGCCTGCGCTGTAGGGTACCAGAGGCATGCCAGCTTCTCCGAAGTGTTCAAACGGATAACCGGACTGACGCCAATTGAATTTAGAAGACGCAGCAAGCTGTAAGCTTGTCGGCAGGGCTTGATTTGGATAAACTTCCGATAGAAGTGGCTATGGTTATTTGTCTGTGAGCATGATAGGTTGAAGGAAAAGATCCGAGGATTAGTCCACCCTTTTATAGGTGAGACGAGGCAGGGGGTATCAAATCCAATGAGTATAAGCATACGTGAGGTATTGGAGCTGTTGGCAGACTCTGGCGGCGGCTCTACGGAGAACGGTGTCGACGGGCTGGAGTATGGGGACCCGGATACGGCAGTGAAGGGAATCGCCACGGCTTTCATAGCCAGCCAGCCTGTCATTGCAAGGGCGAAGTCCCTCGGGGTCAATTTGCTGATTACCCATGAAGGTTTATTTTATAGTCATTTTCCGCCAGGGGAGCAGATTGCGGAAACAGTTGTAGTACATGAGAAGAAAAGACGGATCGAGCAAAGCGGAATTGCCGTCTATCGCTATCATGACGGGATACATCGCTCCCGGCCGGATGGCATCACCTCTGGCTTGGTACGGGAATTGGGCTGGTTGGATAAACTGGAGGGATATCGTTCCTTTGCCGCGATAATCAGACTGCCGCGGATGACGGTTGCGGAAATAGCAGCCCATGTTAAGAGCCAGCTGGACTTGAGACAAGTGCAAATCGTTGGCGATCGCACGATGTCTTGCGAAAGAATCGGAGTTCTGGTCGGCTACAGAGGCGGGGGAAATCCGGCAATTCCCCTATTTGAACAGGAAAATCTCGATTTAATTCTATATGGCGAGGGGCCGGAATGGGAAACGCCGGAATATGTTAAGGATTCGCTCTCGCAAAATAAACCGAGGGCACTCTTGATCCTGGGACATGCGGCGAGTGAGGCGCCGGGGATGAAATACTTAGCTGAATCGCTCCAGACGAAGCTGCCTGACCTGCCTGTTCATTTTATTTCCGAGGAGCCGTTATTTGATAGTTTATAATTAAGTGACAGTTCAAAGCGGACCTTCTTAACAACCGCATTAAATAAAGAACCCTTGAATCTGCCATAATGGATTATGGCCTGGATTCGAGGGTTCTTTTCCCGTTTGCTGGGAGATTATAGGGTTTGCGGCTTATTTTGCCGCGTTGTATTTATCGAGGTATTCCTTCACCTTGGCCGGATCAGCCGTCAGCTCGTTGCCGGTCTTGACGATCGGACTAACGGTCGATACTGCCTTGATCTTCTTGTTGTTATAGAATTGCAGGAACTCATCCTGATTGATCGAGTAGAGCACGGCTTTTCTCAGATCATCGCTCTTGGCTACATCACGATTGCTCGTATTAAACAGCAGATAAGATACAGCATTGCTCTCAATACTTTGCAGCTTCAGCTTGCTATCGCTCTCTATCGTATCAAATTTCGTCTCCGGCACACCGTAGTAGAGGTGGATCTCACCGCTGCGCAGCGCGGACAGAGCGCTATCGGTATCGGCGATAAAACGGACTTTTACAGTTGAGATTTTAGGTTCGGACTCTGTACCTTTCCGATAGCCAGGATTCTTGTAGAAGATGCCTTCATAGTCATTTTTGTAAGACAAAATATAGGGTCCGCTGGCATACAGAGTGTTGTTGTATTTGCTTCCTTCGGTCACTGTGTTTTGATCCCCGTAAGGAATATCCTTATTCACATCGAACTTGGCTACATCATAAGTATTGATGCTCTCCACCTGCTTCTTGGAGACGATCCCGGCAGACTGGTGCGCCAGGTAATTCAGCACTTGCGGGAAAGGCTCGGTTGTTGTCAGCTTCACAACCTGGTATTTACCTGCTTTGTTGTCGGCTTGATTCTTGTCAGCTACAAGCTCTTTGATCTTCGTATCGAGTCCCGCTTCCAGCGCTTCCTTGATTGTACCGCTGCCTGAAGATTGCTTGACATTGTCCAGCGCGGTCAGATCCGTCACGGTCTCAATGGTTTTGATATGCTCATGCAAGCTGTATGTCCGGTGATCAGGTACCGAGTTTTTGTCCTTGGCCCGGTCGAGGGAGAAGATGACGTCATCCGCACCTACGCGCTCACCGGTGTCGGCAGCTTTTTTGTTATCGATCTTGGCAAAGTTAATATCGTCCCTAAGGAGGAAGTAGTATTCCGTATTGCCTTCTGCGATGCTGTGATTATAGGATAGAGAGCCGTCAGACGTAATTTTGTCATCATCCGTCAGGTTGATCAGGCGTACATACATATTCGTATTAAGCTGGTTAATCGACCCGTCATTGCCTTTGATCGGGTCCAAGGATGTCAGGACTGAAGCAGATTGCGTCAGAATAAGCGGCTCCTTGTCCCGTTTGGATGTATCGTTGAAATCGATGCTCTCCCAAGCCAGGGCACGGGATTTCGAGAGTCGAACGGTATCCGGGTTCAGCACATCCTTGTTCACAGCCTGGCTCTTCAGGGAAATATAGAGCGGAGCAATATAAGCTTTGTCAAATACGAGACGCTGTTCTAATTGTTTGTAGGTCTCTGTGTATTGATCCGGCGTCTGGGTGGCGGCTTCATCGATCAGCTTGTCCAGCTCCGGATCAGAGATAATGCTGTAGTCGCCGCCGGTCTTGAACAGCGATCTAACCGCATAATCGGGATTTCCGGTTACGGTTGTCCAGCTGGACAGGGCGATATCGAAGTTACCCGCATCCTCCTGTGCCTTGAAGCTGCCATAGTCGGGTTGAATGTTCAGCTTCACATTGAAGCCGTTTTTCGTTAACTGGTCGCGAATAATATTGATATCTGATTCATTTGAACTCATGCTCAGTACTTCAATATCTACCGGGGTATTGTTCTGGACAGGCGTTGTTCCAGAGTTATCCGGGTTACTTGCTGCATCTGTCTTGGTTTTTACGGAGCAACCGCTCGCCACCAGCACAAACGTAAGCAGCAGTGCAAGCAAAGAAAATTTTTTCATGAATAGTTCCCTCCTGAATTGTTATTTGTTATATATATTGATTCATTCCCATGCGACAAATGAGAGGCATGCTCCGCATAGCTGATGAAAATGAAGGCCAACCGAAAATAGTAAACAGTACATACCAGATAAATATGACGCTAGCTTAATTTAGGATCCAGTGCATCGCGAAGCCCGTCTCCAAGAAAGTTAAAAGAGAGAACGAGAGCGATGATGGCCAGCCCGGGATAAATTGCCAAGTAGGAATTTGTCTCCAAGTAAGTGCTGCCCAGCTTCAGAATATTTCCCCATTCCGGGATATGCGGCTCTACACCGAGACCGAGGAAGCTGAGACTGCTTGTAGAGATTACCGCCGCGCCGATCGTTAAGGTCGCCTTAACAATCATTGGTGCGAGAGAATTCGGAACGATATGCTTGAAGATTATGGCGGTATCTTTGGATCCGAAAGCTCGGGCAGCATCCACATATTCGAAGGTAGAGACTAACAGTACATTGGCCCGCATCGTCCTGGCATAGGTAGGAATGGAGCCGATGCTTAACGCCAGGATCAGGTTGATGGTGTTGGCGCCAAAAGCGGCTATAATCGCAATCGCCAGCAGCACCCCGGGAATTGCATATAGAATATCAAGCAGCCGCATGATGATATTGTCGGTGCGCCGCCCATAATAGCCGGATACCGCTCCAAGGATACCGCCAATCACGAGAGGGATCGCTGTGGAGATCAGTCCAACAATCAGGGAAGTACGTGCACCAAATATGATGCGCGAGAACAGACATCTGCCGAAATTGTCCGTGCCAAGCGGATAAGCAAGACTCGGATGCTGCAATATCGCGCTGTAGTTATTCTCGGTTGCCATCGCGTAATCGAAGGTGAACAGGCTGCAGATCGATATCGAGAACAGGAAGATGATAAAGAACAAGCCGATCATCGCTGCTGTATTTCTCGTAATTTTCTCCCAGATGTCCTCCCACTTTGCTGAGGCGGGATTCCCTTGATTGCGGATCTTCAGCAGCAGATTAATGCCAAGCAGCAGGGCAAACAGATTGCCGGTAGCAGAGGTCAGAATCAGCAGACAAGCTACGACTGACATCCACGAAGCGATGGTTTGGCGGCCGCGTACATACTTCGCCACAAGCAGTAATGCAATGAGATGAAATAGGCTGACAATGACCAAAAGGAACATTGCCGGCAGAAATGTATCGGATACATACGGCTTGAACAGATTTAACGCCGATATTGCAATAACGAAGATCCCGGTAAGCAAGGTATACACGGCCAGGGCATATTCCGGGGTCCTCTGCTTTTTGATGAGATAAAAGGCGGAAGTGACCGTGAATAGATTCCCTGTCACAATACTAGCCAGTTGTACATAGCCGAGTGCGCGCGTGAAGCTTCTAATCTCTCCGTATCGGAGAATATCCTTCCTGATCAGCAGGGTAATGGCTAACTGAATGATCGTGAATAGCGCATACGCCACAAAAGCAGCAAAGACATAGGGCTTAACGGTCTGTGCTGAGAAATCGTAGCTGTTCAGCAGCAGCAGTACGGATAAGGCAAGGGAGACCACCAGAGCGAAGATCGCTTTGCTGTATTCCTCGGAAGTTTTCAAGTTCGTCTTGATCATATCTACACCTGCTTTAATATTGTTTCATTCTGGTTCGGATTCTTGGATCGAAAAAGGCATACAAAATATCGATAATGACGTTGATCAGCGAGATCGTAATTGCGGTATAGACAACCCCGCCCATAATGCTCGGGATATCCGGGATAAATTGCTTATCTACGATATAGCTGCCGATCCCGCTAATATTAAATACTTTCTCGGTGACCGCTGATCCGCCCAGCATCCCGCCGAATTGCAAGCCGATGACGGTAATGATCGGGATCATCGCATTGCGGACCGCATGTCTCCAGAGCACCTGACGCTTGCTCAGCCCTTTGGCTTTGGCCGTAATCATGTAATCTTCGTTAATGACCTCCAGGGTGGAAGAACGGGTCATTCTGGCAACGGAGGCAGTAAGCCCGGTTCCCAGCACGATTGTCGGCATGATGATCGACAGCCAGTTCTGCGGGTTATACGTGGCCGGCAGCCAGTGCAGCTTGATCGAGAAATTCAATATAAAGATGAGCCCCTGCCAGAAGCTTGGAATGGACAAGCCGATCAGGGCAATGAACATAAACGTATAATCCCAGAAGGAACTGCGCTTCATCGCGGATATAATCCCCACGGGAATGGCGATGATCATGGACATGAGCAGGGAGATCATCGTCAGCGTAAAGGTGATAGGAAACTTCCTGGCGATTGTCGCGGTCACCTGCTCATTGCCGGCGAACGATTTGCCCAGATCGAAGGTGGCGATTCCCTTGATGTTGTTCCATAGCTGGGATAGGTAAGACTGATCCAATCCATAGATTCTATTAAAGTTAGCGATTTGATCTTCCGTAGCCGTCTCGCCGAGAATATTCGCTGCCGGATTCATCGGTGACAAATGCAAAATCGTAAAGACAAGCACAGATACGCCCATTATGACGAACAGACTCATTAGCAATCTCTCAAACACATATTTCATATAAGGACTGCTATATAGGAGGATCAGCAGATACATAAAAATCCCGGGAATGAACGAGAGAAGCAAAAAGGTCCGGCTCTGAATGCATGAGGCAAATGTCTCGGCATAGCTCAATCTCTGCTGTCCGTTAAGCAGCAGCTTGCGATTCGTGCTTTCGGTCAGCTCCTCCTGAAATCTGGCCTTGGCTATTTTATGGGCCTCGCGTTCCGTCTGCTCCGCGCTTGCGTTCTGTCTGAAGAATTGCTGTTTTTTCAGCAACTGCTCCCGCGTCTCTTCTACCAGTTGTCCCATATAGCCGGATTCAAGCAATTCGAGACGAGTCTCCTCAAGTAGAGTGTGATAGATATCATTCTTGCGGCGAGAGATATGAAATAGCAGAACAGCGATATTAACGGGTGCTCCCAGAATGAGTAAAAAATATTTATAGGAAGGATTCCGCAGCATTTTGGCATAGGTGTTACTTATGTAGCGGATAAAATGCGATTCTCTAGTTTGCTCTTTGGTTGCTCTGGCAACTTCCACAATAGTTTCCCTCCTGATGTGCAAATTTGCATTATTCCGATGGATATAGTATATATTATGGTAGGTTGTTTTTTATGTCAACACTAGAAATGATAGATTTAACGATATTACATACTAGACAGGTGTGATTAATGTGGAAACTATATTACAAGTGAAGGATTTAACGGTTTCCTTTCAAACCCGTGAACAGGAAGTTGAGGCGGTTCGCGGGGTCAGCTTCGAGGTTAAAAAGGGAGAGACCCTGGGAATTGTAGGGGAATCTGGCAGCGGGAAGAGCGTAACGGCTCGTTCAATTATGCGTTTATTGCCTTCGCCCCCTTCATATATGAAAGCTGGAGAAATTTCTTTTCTGGGCAAAAATCTGGCCGATTATTCGGAGAAAGAGATGGAGAGCCTTCGCGGCCGTGATATCGGCATGATCTTTCAAGATCCTATGACCTCCTTAAATCCGACCATCAAAATCGGAAAACAGATCTCGGAGAGTCTGATCAAGCATCAGCAGCTATCGAAGAAGGAAGCGAAGCAGCAGGCTTTGGAAATGCTCAAGCTGGTCGGGATCCGCAATAGCGAGGTCAGGTATAATCAATATCCGCATGAGTTCTCCGGCGGGATGCGTCAGCGGGTGATGATCGCGATTGCCTTGGCCTGCCGTCCTGCTCTGCTGATTGCTGATGAGCCAACAACGGCGCTGGATGTGACGATTCAGGCGCAAATTTTGAGCCTGATGAAGAATATTCAGGAGAAATTCGGTACATCGATCATTTTAATTACACATGACCTTGGGGTGGTCGCAGGAATGTGCGATCGGGTCGTCGTTATGAAGGAAGGGTCCATTGTAGAGAGCGGCACGACCGAGGAAATCTTCGAGAAGCCCTCGCACCCGTATACTTTGAAACTGCTAAATGCACTGCCCAGACTGGACGAGAAGAAGAAGGCGAAGCCGTCGCCTCTGATCATGACGAACTCGGATAGTGCCCGTCCGCTGCTGGAAGTTAGATCGCTAAGACAGCATTTTGATCTGGGCAAGGGCAATATATTGAAGGCCGTCGATGATATCAGCTTCACTATCCGCGAAGGAGAGACGCTGGGCCTTGTCGGCGAGTCAGGCAGCGGCAAATCGACGACCGGGCGGGCAATTCTTCGCCTGCATCAGCCAACAGGGGGAGAGGTATTATATCAAGGGATGGCGGTGAACCGTCTAACTTCAGCGGAAATGAAGACGATGCGTCGCTATATGCAGATGATCTTCCAGGACCCCTACGCTTCGTTGAATCCTCGCTTTAAGGTGCTTGATATTATCGGAGAAGCGCTCGATGTCCATCGCCTTGTCGGCAGCAAGGAGGAACGAAAGAAGCGAGTTGAGGAGCTGCTTGATATGGTAGGACTGGATCCTTCCTTCGCCATGCGATATCCTCACGAGTTCTCGGGGGGACAGCGCCAGAGGATTGGGATTGCCCGCGCGCTTGCGGTCGAACCGAAGTTCATCGTCTGCGATGAGCCGCTCTCTGCGCTTGATGTATCGATCCAGTCACAGGTCGTCAGGCTGCTTGATGAGCTGCAGCAGCGGCTTGGTTTGACCTATCTGTTCATCGCTCATGATCTTTCTATGGTGAAGCATATCAGCGATCGGGTAGCTGTGATGTATATGGGCAAGATCGTGGAGCTCGCCGAGAGTGAGGAGCTCTATGCCAATCCGCAGCATGAATATACCAAGTCGTTATTCAAAGCAATCCCGGTACCTGATCCGAGGATCGAAGCGAAGAAGACGAGATCGGCCCTCCATGATTATTCCGATGTGGACAAGTATCAGCTGGAGCATTCCAGATTAGTAGAGGTCTCTCAAGGACATTGGGTGGCTATGGCAGGGGCATAATCATTGATTATTCCCCTTTCTCTTTTATATCTATTTTTCCTTGCTATACCAAGGCGGATGTGCTATTATCTTCTTTGTCAGGTTTTTTACTTCGGGACGTAGCTCAGCTTGGTAGAGCACCTGGTTTGGGACCAGGGGGTCGCATGTTCGAATCGTGTCGTCCCGATCAAGAACAGTCATTTGCGAATGGCTGTTTTTTGCGTTTACAGACGAGTGTACAGCTTGCAACGCCGTATATTTCCTGATTCTATCGGTCACAATATTAGTGCATGATCAAAAAGGTCGATAGAAGGGGATCATCGTGAATATATTCCGTACAAAAAAGCAATGGAGAAGACGCTGGAAAAGATGGAGACGTGCGATTTGGACCTTTAGTGCCTGCGCTGTGGTTGCGGCAATGGCATGGATGGGATTACAGCTGTCCGGTCAGCTTGAGAAGCTGATGACCGGTGAGCCGCTTGCGCTTGAGACGCTAGGCAAGCTGCGCAGCTATGCCGAGGATCAGGCTGGACCGTCATCCACTGATTGGGTCAAGGTGCTTCAGGATCGGAAGCGGGCTCGTATCGTCCATTTAAATAAAGTATATACCTGTGGTGAGGAGCGCTCTGTCCTTGGCATTATGGATGCAAAGGAAATCGAAGCGTTGGCCGAGGAGCATCCGGAATGGACGGGACGGGTAGATTCGCTTGGCGAAGTCTGGCTGGAGGAGCATATCGTCGGATTATCCGAGGAATGTCAGCGATCAGGGTATATGGGCATCGATAAAGATGGGAATTTGAGCCTATTTGAAGGACCGCCCAAGGAGGAGAAAGTGCTGCGTACTTTTTTCCAATTGGATGTAGAGACGATGGAGAGTGTGCTGCCTGAAGATGTAGTGAGGCAATTGCAGCAAGGAATCCGCGTCCAGGATGTGGATGAATATAACAGTGTGCTGTCAACCTTCAGTGATTTCGCAGTAGAAGTATCGCAGGAAGCACTAAAACAGCATAAATAGAACAAGGCCAGAACGGGAGCTATTCTATAAGTAGTGATATCTACTTGGGATAGCTCCTTTAGTTATTCCTTTAAACTTTTTCCGCAAGGGTGGAAATCTTTTGTTATAATGAAGTGAATACATATGTTCGCTTATCGGACATGCGTTCTTTCCGGCTTGGTGAAGCGGAATTTGCAAGATTATCTGGATGAATTATTAATATAAAGGCGTGAAATGCGAGTTCAAAAGGTCTTTTATTCAGCAGCGAAGCTTAGGCTTGCGATGTACGTTTCTTTGAAACGCTTCAGCTGGAAAAGATAAGGGGCTGCGGGGCAGAGCGTACGTTGTTTGTGCCTGAGATCTGAAATAGTTCCCGAGGAAGCATAAGATCAGAAATTCTATATCGCAATCACAAGAAAACCAACCTTTGACTCATCATTGCAAGGCCTCGTTAGAGGTTTTCTTATCAAAAGTGGATATTAGGGAGAGATTGTATTTGCGAATATTGGGGATAGACCCGGGAATTGCGATTGTCGGGTTTGGATTTATCGATAAGGAGGGCAGCAAATGTACACCGGTTCAGTATGGGTGCATTGAGACGAAGGCTCATACGCCGGAGGAAGATCGGCTGCTCTATGTTTACGAAGGAATGGTCCAGTTGATCGAGAAATATCAGCCTGATGCGGTGGCACTTGAGAAGCTGTTCTTCAATCGCAACGTAACGACGGCGATGACGGTCGCTCAGGCGAGGGGTGTGCTCGTGCTTGCAGCGGTCCAGAAGGGACTGCCCGTTGCCGAATATACACCGATGCAGGTTAAGCAGGCCATCGTCGGATACGGTAAAGCGGAGAAACGCCAGGTGCAGGAGATGACCCGGATGTTCTTGAAGCTGAAGGCGATTCCGAAGCCGGATGATGTGGCCGATGCATTAGCGGTTGCTATTTGCCACGCTCATTCATACACTTTAAATTCCAAGTTAAATGAGGTATTGAGGTCATGATCGATTTTTTACGAGGCCAGGTTGCTTATGTAGAGACGGAATATATTGTGCTTGATGTACAGGGTGTGGGCTACCGCGTGTTTTGTCCGAACCCGTACGTATTTCCGGCCAAGGGGCAGGATGCGATTACGGTGTATATTCACCACCATGTCAGGGAGGACGCTCAACTGTTGTTCGGATTCCCGACTCGGGAGGAGCAGCGCTTGTTCCGCAAGCTGATCGAGGTATCGGGCATCGGTCCGCGCGTAGCGCTCGGGATTCTTAGCGGCGGCAATCCGGATGGAGTGATTGCCGCGATTCATAACGAGAACATCGCCTTCCTGACCAAGCTGCCGGGAATCGGTAAGAAGACGGCGCAGCGGATGATTCTGGATCTTAAGGACAAGCTTGAGGGTTTCGGAGGCGTAACCCTGTTCAATCCGGTCTCTGCGGATGCGGAAGAACTGGAGGATGTCAGCCCGGGCTGGCCGGAGGCAAGGGAAGGCTTGAAGGCGCTGGGCTATACGGATGCGGAGCTTGATCGTGTGTGGGCGAAATTGAAGGATCAGTTAAACGCGGATGAAGCGGTTGATTCGTTAATGAAGAAAGCCCTCAAGCTGTTATATGCAGGTTAATGCAATTTCATAAGCTATCGGCCAAGCTGATATAATTCGATATCGCAAGAAAATCGGCCTCCGGATCGCGGTCGCTCATCCTTGGATGGCTTCGAACGATTTTCTGATTACAGGCTGAATTTTTAAACAACCTCTAATAGGCGACAGGATGGAAGGAGAGTGGGAGAGCGATGGAGGATCGAATCATTTCCGCGAATTTAATGATGGAGGATCAAGTGGAGGAGCTGAGCCTTCGGCCCCGCTACTTGTCTGAATATATTGGACAGAATCAGATCAAGGAGAATCTGAAGATATATATTGAAGCGGCAAAAATGCGCAAAGAGGCCTTGGATCATGTGCTGCTGTATGGTCCGCCAGGACTCGGGAAGACAACACTGGCTAACATTATTGCCAATGAGCTGGGCGTAAATCTGCGTACGACATCCGGGCCGGCGATTGAGCGGCCCGGAGATTTGGCGGCTTTGCTGACCAATCTGCAAGAGGGCGATGTCCTGTTCATTGACGAGATTCATCGTCTGCATCGAACTGTCGAAGAGGTTCTGTATCCGGCGATGGAGGACTCGGCGCTGGATATTATGATCGGCAAGGGACCCAGCGCGCGTTCGGTACGGCTCGATTTGCCGCCTTTTACATTAGTGGGGGCTACGACCCGGGCTGGACTGCTGTCTGCTCCGCTCAGGGATCGGTTTGGCATCGTCAGTCGACTTGAGTTCTATACGATGGAAGAACTGAGCTATATCGTCTCCCGTGGTGCGGATATTTTCGGTATACAGATTGTTGGCGATGCAGCTGATGAGATTGCACTGCGTTCGCGCGGGACGCCAAGAATTTCCAATCGATTGCTGAAGCGGGTGCGCGATTATGCCCAGGTTCGCGGTGATGGAATGATTACGGAGGCCGTTGCCGCAGAAGCGCTGCAGATGCTGCAGGTAGATCCGAAGGGCCTGGATATGATCGACCATAAGATGCTCAATGCGATGATCACCAGCTTCCGGGGCGGCCCTGTTGGACTGGATACGATCGCAGCAACAATCGGCGAAGAGAGTCAGACGATCGAGGATGTCTATGAGCCTTATCTGCTGCAAATCGGTTATTTACAGCGGACGCCGCGCGGCAGAATGGTCACAGCTGCTGCTTACAATCACTTGGGAATTCCTTATCCGGAAGACAGAGGTAAGGGCCAATAACAAGATCAAGTTCAATCTTAAAAGTGTGTGTTCATAATATGTGTTCTAATACGACAACATGAAGGAGGAGCGAACAAGTGAAGGAGAAGAAGACAACATTCAAGCTGTTAAAATGGGGAAGGGGGATATTAGCGGGAGTTTTGCTGGCAGGGGCTCTGCAGCTCCCTGTATCTGCGCCTGTATCTGCCGATGATTGGTCGGGGAACCGCGTACGCGTCGCGATGTTCCTTGATCTTGGCAGCACCTATAAATTAACAGTGCCGGCGGTGACCTTGAAGCCAGGATCGGCAATGGATCTGGTGCTTCAAACATCCTTTGGCGCCAATAACTCATTGCTTACATTGGATTCCGGCCAAACTGTGCGTTTCAGCGCAGGAAGCAATCGGATTAAAGCGGCGGAGAGCTCTGACTGGAAAGCGATTGCCGCCGCCGTTAAAAAGCTGCAGGGTACGGCAGACCGTCCTGTGGCTTATGCTGTAGAGCAGTCGGGGGGCACGGTCTATCAAATTTATACCGGTCCTTATGCGAGTGCGGCAGAAGCTAAGAAAGCGGTAAGTCGAGTGTCCGGCAGCCTGTCTGGAGTTATCAGCGGACAAGCCCCTTCTGTCAAAGGTGGTTATTATTATTCCGCAGGGGCTCTTGGCAGCAAGTCAGAAGCGGAAGCGCTAAGAAATTCTGTATCCGCTGCTGGCGTGGATGCCTATCTTGTCTTGATTGGACAGCAGCAATATACGGTATGGGCTGGCGGAGCAGCAAGCGAATCTGAACTGTCAGCGGTGCGAGGTTCATTACCGCAGGCTTCCTGGTCCCAGGTTGACGATTCCGAGCCGGGAGTGATCGTGCAGCAGGACGTAACGCTTAATCTTAATTCGCCATCCCCGGTGGATCACTACGAGCTGAGAGGGACGGACAGCAAGCTGATTGTGAATGGCGATGATACGCTTGCAACCCAGGTCGTCGAAAGATCGGGTCGCAATTATCGAGGGAGCTTCGAGATTAGCCAGCTTAACGGTCAACTCGCCCTTGTCAATGAACTTCCGCTTGAGAAATATTTGTATTCGGTGGTTTCCGGGGAAGTTCCAGCATCCTGGCCACAGGAATCCTTGAAGGCACAAGCGGTTGCTGCGCGCAGCTATGCGCTCTATTCGGCTTCAACGGATCGCTTTAAGGTGGCCGGGCTTATCGATACAACGCTGAGCCAAGTGTATAACGGGGTTGAGAACGAAAAAGACAGCATCATCGAGGCAGTTGACAGCACGGCGGGGGAAGTTATCAAGTCCAACGGTAAAATTGTCGAAGCCATATTCTCCTCCAACAGCGGCGGTGTGTCGGCTGACTCTTCCGAGGTCTGGAGCAGTGTGAACCCGACGTTCTCAAGCGTGAACAGCGAGTGGGACAAGGCGGCGCAGGCTGCGTTGAAGTCGTGGTACTATGTTCTGCTGCCCAACGGTAAGACGGGATATGTTCGCGAGGATAATACAAAATTGACTGGCGGGACGACGGCCGCAGGCTTGAAGAAGCTGAGTGTAACGACTAGTTCCGTAGCGGTCCGTCCTCTGCCGCAGATTCAATCCGATGTCGATCCTGTAGCTAAGCTGAACCCTGGCGATGAGATTATCATCCTCGATAAAGTTGATGAATCCAGCGCCTATGCATGGATTCGCGGTCCGTTTACATCGGATCAATTAGTGAAGTCCCTAAGCGGCAAGACCTCGACGCCGGCTCCGTCGTCGATCTATAATATGGAAGTTACGCAGAGAGGACCTTCGGGCCGGGTCACGCAGATCAAGGCGAACGGACAGATTCTCGATGTGAAGTACCCGGATGCCTTCCGTTCTGCGTTAGGCAGCTTGCCAAGCACTCTGTTTGATATTAAGGCAACGGGAAGGTATACTGTACTGGGTGCTTCAGGAGCGACTACAAGCGGTACAGCAGCTTCCGGCACGCCTGTTCTAACGGCTTCCGGTCAGAAGACCTGGAGCGGCGGCAATATGGTCGTCATGGATGGGGACGGGGTTGCTCGTGTGGTGGATCAATCCAATCAGTTCCTCTTTGTAGGCCGCGGCAACGGACATGGTCTTGGGCTATCCCAGTGGGGAGCCAAGGGAATGGCGGATGCCGGGTATGATTACCAAAAGATTTTGCAACACTACTATCAAAATGTAACTATCGTTAAGGAATGAACAAGATATGGACATAAATATGTATGACTTTGAGCTTCCGGAAGAGCTGATCGCTCAGACCCCATTGGCGGATCGGAGCGCTTCGCGCTTGCTGACGCTGGATAAGCGCAGCGGGAACATGGAGCATCATCAATTCTCGGAGATCATCCAATATTTGCAGCGCGGAGATACCCTTGTACTGAATGATACAAGAGTGCTTCCGGCTCGTCTCTTTGGTGTCAAGGAAGATACAGGAGCCAAGGCGGAAGTGCTGCTGCTCAAAAATTTGGGGAATGACAGCTGGGAAGCATTAGTGAAACCTGGCAAGAAGCTGAAGACGGGATCCGTCATCATCTTCAGTGATGAGTTGAAGGCAACGATCGAATCGGAAGGAGAGATGGGCGGCAGAGTGCTGCGCTTCTCTTATCAGGGAATTTTCAATGAAATTCTTGATCGCTTGGGACAGATGCCGCTGCCTCCCTATATCAAGGAAAGATTGGATGATCAGGAACGGTATCAGACGGTCTATTCCAAGCATGAAGGGTCTGCGGCGGCGCCGACGGCGGGATTGCATTTTACGGAGGAACTGCTGGAGCAGATTCGCAATAAAGGGGTAGACATCGCTTTTGTAACGCTGCATGTCGGACTGGGTACTTTTCGTCCGGTGTCCGTTGATCGTGTGGAGGATCATGTGATGCATGAGGAATATTATGTCCTCCCGCAGGAGACGGCTGACTTGCTGAATGCTACGAGGCAGCGGGGCGGCAGGGTCGTTGCTGTCGGTACGACATCAGCGCGGACGCTGGAGACTGTGGCGCAGAAGTGCGGGGACGGTCCCATCGTGAAAAGCAGCGGCTGGACGGGAATTTTCATTTATCCCGGGTATTCGTACAAGCTGGTCGATGCTTTAATTACTAACTTCCATTTGCCGAAGTCTACGCTGGTGATGTTAGTTAGCGCGTTAGCCGGACGGGAGAATATATTAACTGCTTATCGGGAAGCGATTGAGCAGAAATACCGTTTCTTCAGCTTTGGCGATGCGATGTTTATTTATTAGGTCTACGGAATGAGGGAAGAACGTGACAGCTGCAATTACTTATGAACATATCAAAACTTGTAAACAATCCGGGGCAAGGCTCGGGATCGTGCATACTCCGCACGGAAGCTTCGAGACTCCGATCTTCATGCCGGTAGGCACCTTGGCTACGGTTAAGACAATGAGTCCGGAAGAACTGAAGGAGATGGAAGCGAAGATTATTCTCAGCAACACCTACCATCTGTTCCTGCGTCCGGGTCATGAGATTGTCCGCGAAGCTGGTGGACTTCATAAATTCATGAACTGGGATCGGGCGATCCTGACCGATAGCGGCGGATTTCAAGTGTTCTCTCTAAGCGAGATGAGGAAGATTTCTGAGGAAGGCGTTCATTTCCGCTCCCATCTGAATGGGGACAAGCTGTTCTTATCGCCTGAGGTTGCGATGGAAATTCAAAACGCTCTTGGTTCGGATATTATGATGGCATTTGATGAATGCGCCCCCTATCCTGCGGAATATGACTATGTGAAGAAGTCGATGGAACGGACGACGAGATGGGCAGAACGCTGTCTGAAAAGCCATGCTCGACCGCATGACCAAGGGCTGTTCGCGATCGTGCAGGGGGGCATGTATGAGGACCTGCGCAAGCAGAGCGCACGGGATTTGACTTCGCTCGATTTCCCGGGGTATGCTATTGGTGGACTGAGTGTAGGCGAGCCTAAGCATCTTATGTATGAGGTTCTGGATTACACGGTTCCACTCTTGCCAACAGACAAGCCTCGGTACCTGATGGGTGTTGGGTCTCCGGATGCATTGATCGAGGGAGCCATACGCGGTGTCGATATGTTCGACTGTGTACTGCCAACCCGGATTGCCCGCAACGGGACAACAATGACGAGCCAGGGAAGACTGGTTGTTCGCAATGCCCAGTACGCCAGAGATTTTGGACCATTGGATCCTGAATGTGACTGCTATACATGCCGGAACTACTCCAGGGCTTATCTGCGTCACTTGATTAAGAGTGATGAGACGTTTGGACTGCGGTTAACTACATATCACAATCTGCATTTTCTGCTTCGTTTAATGAAGAAAGTGCGGCAGGCGATTATGGACGATAGACTGCTGGATTTCAGGGACGAGTTCTTCGAACAATATGGTCTGTTTGGCAATGACAAAGGATTTTAAATTCATTAGGAGATAAATGGAAGGAGGATAAGAACATGTTTCAACTTGCAGAAGGTACAGCAGCGCCATCTTCATCCGGCCAATTGCTATCCTTTATTGTGCCTTTGATTATTATGTTTGCGGTATTTTATTTCTTGCTTATTCGTCCGCAAAAGAAGAAACAAAATACACGCAATAACATGCTGAATGCTTTGCAAAAAGGCGATAAGATTGTTACCATCGGCGGCTTGCATGGTACGATCTTGGAGTTGACAGACGACACCGTTGTACTTCGCGTTAATGATGTAACCAAGCTTACATTTGAGCGCAGTGCGATCAGTCACCAAGTTAAAGAGTCGTAAGGTTGATCCTTAATGCATAAGTGAATGACAAAAAAGAGCCTGCATTCAGGCTCTTTTTTGTTGTATCCGCTAACGTTTATTCAAATTGACCCCAAATACACCTCCGATCGCCCCGATGATCAGTGCTGGCAGCAGTAAGAGCCATGTAGCAAGCTGCACTGAGCTGTCGAGGGCCAGGAAACTGATAACAAATACGAGAATTCCATAGATGAGACCTGTGATGCAGCCTTGGTACATCCCTTTCATCTGAGCGCGCTTGCCGGAGACGACTCCTCCGAATAGGATAGCTATGGAATGAACGATGTAAGTGTACAAGCCAAGCTCCTGCTCCTCTAGCATATTGGACTGTAGAAGCAGCGAGAGTACGAGAGCGCCGATCATCATCCAGAGAAAAGCGTACCACAGCCCGGATATGGTCGGATGGGAAATGCGGATTGAAACAATGCGGCGGATGAAATTCATGACGCGTTCCTCCATTTCTATTCATAGTGCATATTCAAAAAAACTCTCATGCTATTATTTTATGGTCAAGCAGGAGAGGTTATGACAAGTCCGTAGGTGGTCAGTTGTTCAGTTCTTGATCCATCTCCGCAAGATTGGAATTCGGCTAATATCATGCCAATCTATCAGTTTCAAGGCTGCGGACAGGATTAAGTAGATCATTGTGGCGATCAGCGAGGTCATGAGGAAGCGAAGCCCCGTGCCCCAGATAGTTAGTAATTCGTTATAGAGATAGGCTGCGGCTCCGCTCATAATGACCATCAGACATGCAACTTTCAAAATATCAAGCAAGGGAAAGCGGAAGCGAAGCGCGCGTGAGACGCTGAAGCCATGCAGTATAGTAACGATAATAATGTTGATAATGATCGCGATAATGGCTCCATAAATGCCCATGCTAGGGTTCGAGGCCAGATAATAGATGAGAACTAGCTTCACCGTGGCCCCGATTAATGTATTGATCAATGCCCGCCCAGGTTTGTCTAGCGCTTGCAGTGTAGCTTGCAGCGGGGCTTGCACATAGGAGAAGAGGGCGATCGGAGCCATAACTTTCAGCATGCCTGCGATGCTTCCGTTGTCGTATAGAAGCTGGCAGAGCGGTCCGGCCAAGACATACATGATCGCTGCAAAGGGGGCGCCGGTCACTAACGCCAGCCTGATGGATTGATGAAGTCTTAGATGAATCGTACGCATATCTCCTTTGGCCTGTGCTTCTGCGAGAGAAGGAACAAGTGATATGGCAAGCGAAGAGGTCAATGCGCCCGGGAGCAGCAAGAGTGGGATGATCATCCCTTGTAATGCGCCGTACTGAGAGGTGGCGATGGCCGTGGCTACTCCGGCAATGGCGAGACTGCGTGCCGTAATAATGGACTCTAGAAGGTAGGACATCGAACCGACTAAGCGACCGCCAGTTACCGGGAGAGCTACCTTGAGAATCTGCCAGATCCGCGAGAAGAAGGAGTCATCGTCCTGTTGCTCTGCCGCGACAGGGGCCGTTGTAGTATTGGGAGGATTTTTCCGGCGTATGCGGCTGTATTGCCATAATAAGACGGCGAGGCCGACGATCTCCCCAAATACGACTCCAAGCATCGCTCCGGCTGCAGCATACTCGATACCCCAAGGTAGGAACAGGTAGGAGAATAAGAGGACACAGATAATTCTTGCAATGGTCTCTGTGACTGATGAGACGGCGGAGGGGATCATGTCCTGCTTTCCTTGGAAATACCCGCGATAGACGGAAGAGATAGCGACAATAACGACCATTGGACTCATCGCGATAAAGGTGTGATAGACCCGTGGATCGGTGAGAATATAGCGGCTGGCCCAAGGGGCCCCGAACAGGCAGATAAATGTAAATAGAAATCCGACAGCCGTTGCGTAGACCAGGCTTGTCCGCAAAATAGTAGTAGAACGCTGTGAATTCCCCGCCGATTCCGCCTCGGCTACCAGCTTGGCAATCGCTAGCGGAATGCCGCCCGCTATGAGGGTAACAATTACCAAGAAAAAGGGATAGCCAAGCTGATATAAGCCAACGCCTTCTGTACCGATGATCCTTGGAAGCATAATGCGCGGAATGAAGCCGAGAATACGATTAACCACACTTGCCAAGAGCAGGATCATCGTGCCCTGGATAAAGGTTTGTTTATTCAAAGTGATTCCCTCTCTCCCCTAAATGAGCCTCTACGAATATCAATGTTAATTAACCATATGCTAGTCCTGTCCCAATTCATGACTTATCCTTGAGAGGAAGTTCAAAAAGTCCACTTTTGATCTCGGAGTAACACAAGGGGGCTAATCGGCGTCGAATCTTGAATTCAGCCGGTCCTTCCGGTGCTCACGTACAAACTACGTACGCTGCGCTCCTCAACCCCTAGCTTCATCCAACCTTCTCGGAGCTGAAAACCGACCTTTTTGAACCTGCGATTTGAGAGGAAGTTCAAAAAGTCCACTTTTGATCTCGGAGTAACACAAGGGGGCTAATCGGCGTCGAATCTTGAATTCAGCCGGTCCTTCCGGTGCTCACGTACAAACTACGTACGCTGCGCTCCTCAACCCCTAGCTTCATCCAACCTTCTCGGAGCTGAAAACCGGCCTTTTTGAACCTGCGATTTGAGAGGAAGTTCAAAAAGTCCACTTTTGATCTCGAAGTAACACAAGGGGGAGACTAATCGGCGTCGAATCTTGAATTCAGCCCAAATCAATAATTCTATCAAGCAGGAATCGGAAAAATGAAGTAGAATGTTATTTAGATGGGGATCAGGAAGGAGGCACCAGGATGGCTGAAGAGGATTACACGAGAAAGGAACTGTTCGAGACGATCGAGAATTTGTGCCGCAGCAAAGTGGAAGAATTCCGGATGATCGGTTATGAACATGTGACTGAAGAGGAAATATGGAGCTGTGTCAGCCAGAAGTATGAAAAAAATGGCTTTCCGCCATTACATCAATTGGTAAATGATATCCTTTCTTTGAAGATAACCCATTTTATGAACTATTTGACGATTTCAGCTTTTCGTGGATCCCATTTAGATTAAGGGGTCTTTTTTGTGCTCTATCACTAAAAAAAGATCTTTTTGAACACAGGTTTAAGAGTCGATCGTAACAAAAATGATAAAATTCGTGAAATTGACGGTCGATTCCTGCCTAGCTATAATAGGAATATTGAGAATTGAAAGGGGATCGAAGTACGGGATGAAAAGAATAGTGGCATTCATAACCGTCGTGGTTGTCTTATCAGCCCTGATGGGTTGGACAACCCCTGGTTTACTGAAAAGCATGCGTCTCGGCCTGGACTTGAAGGGCGGATTCGAAATTTTGTACGAGGCTTCGCCATTGGAATCCGGGGCTAAAGTAACAAAAGAATCGCTCGTCAAAACGGCGCAAAGCTTGGAAAAGCGTGCGAACAAGCTCGGTACGAGTGAGCCGGAAGTGACTACGGAAGGCACAAACCGGATTCGTGTAAAATTGGCCGGTGTGACCGACGAAGCAGAAGTACGCAAAATGATGAAAGAGCCGGCGGAACTGACTTTCCGTAGTAAAGACGGAACTGAAAAGAACCCGGATGAGTACAACAAGATCGAAATGATCGGTACCGACTTCGCCGAGAACGGCGCTGCGCTTCAATTTGATAATATGAATAAGCCGCAGGTAAGCATCAAGGTGAAGAGTAAAGATAAATTTGCTGAAATAACGAAACGTTTGCTTGGTCAACCACTTGCTATTTATATGAATGATGAGCTGATCTCAGCGCCAGTTGTACAAGCCGTTCTTACCGATGGAACAGCGTCAATCAGTGTAGGTGGAGATATGGATGAAGCGAAAGAGCTTCGCGATGTTATTAACCTGGGTGCGTTGCCTTTGAAGCTTCACGAGAAATACTCGCAGAGCCTTGGAGCAACCCTTGGCCAGCAATCGCTGAAATCTACAATTGAAGCAGGTTTGATTGGCTCCGTGTTTATTTTAGTGTTCATGGTCGGAATGTACCGGGCACCTGGACTTATTGCCAGCTTTGCATTGATTTTGCACACTTGGCTCTTGATAGCGGTGTTCGCATGGGCCAACTTCACGTTAACTCTGCCGGGGATCGCGGCGATTATTCTCGGGATCGGGATGGCCGTCGATGCCAACATCATTACCAACGAACGGATAAGAGAAGAGCTGAGGAGCGGCAAGAGCGTAATGTCGTCCGTAAAAGCAGGCGGCAAGCATTCACTCCGTACGGTTTTGGACTCCAACATTACGACGATTATCGTTGCTATCGTAATGTATATTTACGGAACTGGATCAGTTAAAGGGTTTGCCCTGGTGCTCATCGTGGAAATCGTGCTTAGTATTGCAACGAATGTCTACTTCGTACGGTTCCTCCTTAACTTGCTGCTCAAGGCTGGTAAGCTGATGAAACCGAAATACTTCGGGGTTAAGGAGAGTGAGATTCGTGCACTTTGATAAGAGCATTAAGAGACTGGATTATGTCCATCTAAGCAAATATTTCTTCGCCATATCGATTGCTTTAATCATACTTGGCGTAGCATCTCTATCCTTTTTTGGATTAAATTATAGCGTAGACTTTCAATCTGGCTCCAACGTAGACGTGACGATCACAAAGTCGATTTCGAAGGATGAAATTGAATCGATTATCAAGAATCTCGACATTGCAGAAGGGACAACCATTAATATGGGAGAGGAGCGGATAAGCATTCGCTTCACTAAGGTTCTGGATGAAGATCAGGATGTCGCGTTGAAGAAAGAAATAAGCAAGCTTGACGAGAGTGCAGCTTTCGAGGTTAATACTGTTGATACGGAAATGGCCAAGGAGCTGGCGCAAAATGCAATAAAAGCGGTTCTCATCGCTTGTTTAGGGATAATAATTTATGTAAGTATCCGTTTTGAATGGCGTTTTGCTGTAGCAGCTGTAATTTCTCTGCTGCATGATGCGATTCTGGTTATAGCGATTTTCTCTATCTTCCATCTCAAGGTCGATCTTACCTTTATCGTTGCTGTACTTACGATTATCGGCTATTCTATCAACGATACGATCGTTATCTTTGACCGGATTCGTGAAAATATGCGGTTCGCCAAGCTGAAGACCAGAGATGATCTCAAGGAACTGGTTGATCACAGTATCGCTCAGACGATTATGCGTTCGATTTATACGGTCTTGACCGTATTCATCGCGGCCTTCTTCCTGTTCCTGCTCGGCGGGGAATCGATTAAAATGTTCTCACTTGCTATGACGATCGGTCTTGTGCTCGGGGCTTATTCGACCATCTTTATCGCCAGCCCACTGTGGTTTGTGCTTAAAGTAAGAGAAAAGAAAAAACCGGCTAAGGCGGCTTAAGCGATTATATAGAGAGAAGTATTGTTGCTGGGCATGAAGAGCCGCGTCGATTACGACGCGGCTCTATCATTCTTTATTAAGTTCTCGGGTTTCAGGGGGGATATCATGAGACGCGAACAAACTGTTGCTGTTGATTCGATCGCTGCAGTTAGTATGGTGAGCCATTTTGCTCTAACCGCATTAAAAGGAATCGTAGGTATATTGTTCAATAGCTATGCTTTGCTGGCAGATGCATTATTCTCATTAGCTGAAATTTTATCTACAGTAAGTTCTTCGTTAACGGATGCATGGAGACGATTCTATGAGCGCAAATCACCGCTTTCCCGGCAGGACCCGGCGCAGAAGGCAAAATCGTTGCTGCCTGTTGCTGTATTTATCGCTGTCTTGATTTTGCTGGGCGCTGTGCAGACGATGATTACGACGGTCACGGCGATTTTTGCAGGAGATATCCTTGCGCCTGGTTATGTAGCCGGCGTAGTTGTGGTTGTCTCTCTCGTCGTGAATGAACTTATTTTTCAGATACAATATCGATCAACAACCGCTCGGGCTGAGAAAGAGCGTGACACTTATGTCGAGAACCACCGTTATTCGTTGTATTGCTCTATAATCGTAATGCTGGGTGTATTTGGTGCGATGGCTGGTCATGCCCTGGATATACCGATGATGCTCTATTTCGACCCGATCGTGGCGACCATCGTGGCCATTCTCGTAGCTTACAGGGCTTATATTATGGTTCGTAAAGTAATTAACAGCACGCTGGCTACAACATTGTTCCGGGAGGATACAGAGCGGTTCATAGAGACGGTTCAGCGCGTCCATGGCATTATTACCGTCGAAGATTTGCGCGCACAAGAGCAGGGGCATTATGTGAGGGTTATCGCTAAGATTAGCGTAAATCCGCAGATTACGGTAACAGAGGCAAATGATATCGCTAATAGAGCCAAGGTACTGCTCATGCATCGCTTCTCTCATGTGAATGATGTCAGTATTCTTGTTTTGCCTTATGATCCCGGTTATCCCTATAAGAGCAATCAGCTTGGGGCAAATGACGATATGCCAAACCTGCTGCAATAATAGTTCGAACATACTTTCTGTTTCACTTTGCAAAGAATATCGGGGGATCGACTGGAGAAAGAGGGTGTGAAGTCATTGCTTCAATCGAAATACCATTGGAATATATCTCCTTGTGACTTGGAGGTCTCTCGTCAACTGCAACAGCAGTTAGAGATTTCGGCTCCGCTGGCATCACTATTAGTGACGCGGGGAATATCCAAATTAGAGGATGCTGCAAAATTTCTGGATCACTCCTTAGTGGAGCTGCATGATCCATATCAGATGAGTGGAATCGAGGAAGCGGTTCCAAGAATCCGCAAGGCGGTGGAGGCCGGAGAGCGAATATTAATATACGGGGATTATGATGCAGACGGGGTATCGTCAACTGCTCTTATGATCGAGTTGATGCGAACGCTGCAGGCGAATTTTGAATTTTATATTCCCCATCGCTCAAAGGAGGGTTATGGATTACATAATCATGTGCTCAAGCAGGCTCATGACAACGGAGTCAGCCTGATCGTTACGGTAGATACCGGAATTAGCGCAGTGGAACAAATCGCTTATGCTGTCGAGTTAGGCATGGATGTGATTGTTACCGACCATCATGAGCCACCGGCAAAGCTGCCGGAAGCTTATACGCTGATCAATCCAAAGCTTTCCTATTGTTCATATCCATTCAAAGGATTGGCTGGCGTTGGTGTGGCGTACAAGCTAGCCAATGCATTGCTGGGGAAGGACACTCCCGCTGCATGGCTTGAACTGGTAGCCTTAGGAACTATAGCGGATCTGATGCCGCTGACAGACGAGAACAGAGTGCTTGTCCGCATGGGGCTGGAGCAGATGACAGCTTCAGCCTTCCCGGGCATCTCAGCCTTGCTTCATACCGCCGGGTGGAATCAGGGAGAAGTGACCTCTACGAATGTAGCCTTTGGTCTGGCCCCGCGTATCAACGCGGCTGGGCGGATGAGCCATGCATTCAGCGCGCTTGATGTATTGACTGCAACGAGCATGGAAGCGGCAGAGGACGCGGCAGAGAAGCTGGATCTGCTGAATAGAGAACGACAGCAGCTTGTCGATGATATCGTAGGCGAAGCTTTCGAACGAATCGAGGCGCAAGAAGCTGCAGGTACGCTGCCGGATGTGCTGGTAGTTGCCGGAGAAGGCTGGAATGTCGGGGTCGTCGGGATCGTTGCTTCAAAAATACTGGAACGCTACTACCGTCCGACCCTGGTGTTGGGCATTGATGCGGCTAGCGGAGAGTGCAAGGGGTCGGCGCGTTCCATCCCGGGCTTTGATATTTATGAAGCCTTAACGCATTGCGACGCGCTGCTGGGCCATTATGGCGGGCATCCTTCCGCGGCAGGGATGTCATTGCATAGAGACCGTCTGGAAGAGTTTGAGCAGAGGCTAAATGAGTTTGCTCGGAGCGTACTTAGGCCGGAGCATTTCATCCCCTCCTTGCAGGCGGATCTCGAATGCAGATTGCGAGAGATCACTCTGCCGGTGATTGAGCAATTGGACCAATTAGCTCCGTTTGGCATGGGGAACCCTTCCCCGCGTTTGCTCGTTCGTGGCGCCGAACTGCTCGATTATAGGCAGATGGGTAAGGATGGCAAGCATTTGAAGTTGACGATCCGTCAGGATGGAAGTATGATAGAGGCCGTTGCTTTTGGAAAAGGGGAAATATTCAAGCTTCTAACACCGGAAGCAAGAGTTGATTTGGTTGTAGAAGCCGGGATCAATGAATGGAACGGTCAGCGTAAACCGCAGCTATTTATTCAGGATATTTCGATTCCGCATCTGCAGGTGTTTGATTATCGCGATCCACTGGACCCTGGTGCCAAAATCGAGGAATTGCAGCAAAGCATCCTGAAGATCTCCTATTGCAGTGCAGGGTCGATGGCGGCGGTCTCTAGCCGCAGAGCTGATTTGCTCGCGGTTGGCCATTTAGAGGGAACTTCGGTTTGGGTTTATGACGAGGAACTGGGGATTAGCCCTGGCAGGTCTGAATCGGATCGCGGGGATGCGGTTACAGTAAAAACATTATTTGTAATAGAATTGCCGGATTCGGCGGATATTTGGAATAAAATGTTGACCAGCTTCGTTCATCTGGAACGGGTATTTCTGCTTCATCCACGCTCATCGGTAGATACGATTGAAGCCCCTTCGCGGGAGCGTTTCAAGCAGGTCTATGTATTTCTCAGGAAATATGCTGGCCAGGATGAATGTCCGGAAGAACGGGTTATTGCTGAGTTAATGTCCCGTTTTGGAATCTCTCGCCGTATGTTATATTTTATTCTGGATATATTTGTAGAATTGGATTTCATCGTTCGCGGCGAAGGACGGATTGCAGTAAATCCTGCGCCATCTAAACGTCCGTTAGAATCGGCATCAGGCTATCAGAGCTTAGGCTTGCTTGCCGAGATGGAGCAAATATTGCTTCATGAAGAAGTGCCACAAATTACGGAATGGATCACCTGTCAACTGCAGGGGGTTTCATAGCATTGAATTTTGTTCAAGTCTTACGCTGAAGTCTATTTTATTTTGATGGAGGAGATTTTGTTGGATTTAAAACCGTATATTCGCGTCATTCCTGACTTCCCACAGCCAGGCATCAGCTTCAAGGACATTACGACCTTGCTGAATGATGGTGAGAAATACAAGGAAGCAATCAATGCGATTAAAGAGATGGTAAGCGAATTGGAGATCGATGTCATCGCCGGACCGGAAGCCCGCGGTTTTGTTGTGGGAGCTCCACTTGCTTATGCGCTTGGAGTGGGGTTCGTACCGATCCGCAAGAGCGGCAAGCTTCCGTATGAGACGATTGAGGTTGGCTACGATCTTGAATATGGAAAAGATAAATTAGCGATGCACAAGGATGCCATCAAGCCGGGACAAAATGTACTGATCGCTGATGATTTGCTGGCGACGGGCGGCACGATTGCGACCTCCGTCAATCTCGTTCGCGAGCTGGGCGGCAATGTTGTAGGCACGGCTTTTCTGATTGAGCTCAGCGAGTTGAACGGGCGTGCGAAGCTGCCGGACATTCGTGTATTCTCTCTTGCAAAATATGATTATTAATCAGGTGCGTCTGAATTCAACTTTTTAATAATACAGCAAGGGCGGTCCCCAAAGTAGTAGTTCACTACTGGAGACCGCCCTTTGTCTATTTTATAAAATTAAGCGGCGTCTTCCTTCTCGTTCGAGAGGCCGAAATGCTGAATGAATTTGAAGAACAGGCTGAGTACGATTCCTACGATCGTAGCAAGCGCCATGCCTTTCAATTGCACATTTCCGAATTTCAAGGTAGCGCCGCTAAGTCCAACCACAAATACGACGGTAGTTAGAATCATATTTGTAGCCTTGGAGAAATCGACCTTCTGTTCAACGAAGATACGTAGACCGGAAGCGGCGATGACGCCGAACAGGAGCAGCGATACCCCGCCCATAACCGGTTCAGGGATATTGGCAATGACCGCCGAGAATTTGCCTGAGAACGAGAGCAGGATGGCAAAGAGGGCAGCTCCACCGATTACGTATGTGGAATACACCTTGGTTAATGCCATAACACCGATATTCTCACCATAGGTTGTATTTGGCGTGGAGCCGACAAACCCGGATAATACGGTGGAAATACCGTTCCCCAGCAAGGATCGATGCAGCCCTGGATCCTTTGATAGATCTTTCCCGACAATATTGCCTGTAACAAGCAAGTGACCGATATGTTCAACAATGACGACCAGTGCAACGGGGATGATCGTAATAATGGCTGCCGAATTCCATTGAGGTGTCGTTACAGTTGGCATAGAGAGCCATTTTGCCGCGCCAATGGCTGCTGTATTCACTTCACCGAGGATAAGGGCGAGGATATAGCCGACCACAATGCCGATCAGAATGTGAATGATTTTAGGAAAGCCGCGGAAGAGTACGGCACCGAGAATGGTTACACCTAGAGTTACTAGTGACAGCGTAATATTGGTAGCGTTTGGAGTAAATATTTCTCCCGGATTTTTAGCGATCCATCCTGCCATACCGGCAGCGACGGGAATCAATTCAAGCCCGATTAAGGCTACAATTGCGCCCATAGCGGCTGGTGGGAATACAACATCAATCCACTTGGTTCCCGCATATTTTACGAGTAATCCTACAAGGATGAAAATAAGACCGGTAATGATGAAAGCTCCCAAAGCAAGGGAATATCCATGGCCCGGGTATTCTTTGAGCACTAGGCTAACAGGGGCGATAAAGGCAAAGCTGGATCCGAGATAGGCAGGAATTTTGCCTTTACAGATAAGAATGTAGAGCAGGGTGCCAATTCCGTTCATCAGCAGGATCATGCCCGGATCTACGCCGAATAGATTCGGGACTAGGACTGTACTGCCAAACATGGCGAATAAATGCTGAATGCTTAATAGTACGCCAGGCCCAAAAGGAACTTTCTCATTAACTTGAATTTCACGTTGCAAGCAGGGTCACTCCTCTATTTAATTTTAACGTTCTTAAGGCATCCCTAATATGATAAGGACAAACCCGACATTTTTCAACAACAATTTTAGCGGGTTAGGCTATTTTTCAGAATACCCCAGGTGACGTTGAATATTCGCAATCGTATATTAGCGGGAGTTCGGGCAACAAAACCCAAAAAAGGCCCGATATTTGCTTGGCTGCAAATCCGGACCTTTCGGTTCAATAGATTTTATTAGGTAAAACCTGTCTATAAACGAGCTTCAAAGGTTTCGCCTTCTTATCAAAAGTGAAAATCATGAATTGAATTGACCTCATTAAATGAAGGTTCAACCCGCTTTAAAAGCTTCTGCTGAGCTGTTCGGCGTAATCGCCAACGATAGGCAGCTTTGTCTGCTTCCCTTGCAGGGCAAGGAGCATAAGTACAATCCATAGTACAAAAGAAAGCGGCCAAACAATAAAAGCGATGATCGCTCCGATAATCGGGATGAAGCCCAGAATAAAATTAATTAGGGTTAAGGCGCCAAAGACGATGAGAGATTGGGCCGCGTGAAACTTAACGAATTGGCTTTTCTTCTCGATAGCGAGGAAAATGATGCCTGAAATGAAGCTGAATACATAACATAGAAGACCGGCCACTTTGGGGTCTAACCCGGTCGAGGATGGATCAACATTCACATTGTTCATAAGAATGGGATTCCTCCTAATTAGAAATGAAATCGAGATTTTCTGCTATATGGATATTCGTCAGTATGGGGGATGATTCCTCCCAATGATGAAACATTATTTTCAAATAAACGGGAAAATAGTGGGAACCTGTCGGACAGATTCAGCACAACCTTCCACAAGCTGCTAAAATCGAGACACAATAGTTGACGGCAAGGTATGTAAGAGTCATAATTATAGGAAATCAAAAATGGGGGTATAGTGCCCGCCAACGTACAAATCTCAATCTAGATTTATATATAGAAAGGACTCGGACTGGATTCAATGGGCATAGAGCGATTACTTGAAAAGGCGTCCGCCTATATAAAAGAACCGGATCTTCCTCGTATTCGGGAGGCGTATGATTTCGCGGAGCAGGCTCACCATGGCCAGCTGCGGAAATCCGGAGAACCGTATATTCTGCACCCCTTGGCGGTGGCGGATATCGTCGTTAGCATGCAGATGGACATTTTGTCGATTATTGCAGCGCTTCTTCATGATGTGGTGGAGGACACTACCGTCTCCTTGAAGGAGATCGAGAATCAATTTGGCACGGAATGCGCCTTGCTGGTTGATGGTCTGACTAAGCTCGAGCGGATCAAGTTCCGTTCCAAGGAAGAGCAGCAGAATGAGAATTATCGCAAAATGTTTATAGCGATGGCCCAGGATATTCGCGTGATTGTGATCAAGCTTGCCGACCGCCTTCATAATATGCGGACCTTGAAATATCAATCGGAAGAGAGCCAGCGTCGTATTGCCTATGAGACATTGGAGATTTTCTGTCCAATTGCAAACCGACTTGGTATATCGGCCATTAAATGGGAAATGGAAGATATTGCGCTGCGTTATTTGAACCCGCAGCAGTATTACCGAATCGCCAATTTAATGCGCAAGAAACGGGCAGAGCGAGAAGAATATATCGAGAACGTGATCGGGCGGATTAAAGAGAAGCTGGAGGAAATGGGGGTAGAGGCTGATCTATTGGGCCGCCCTAAGCATATCTATAGCGTCTATAAAAAAATGACAACGAAGAACAAGCAGTTTAATGAGATCTATGATCTGCTTGCTATTCGTATTATCGTGAACAATATTAAGGATTGCTACGCAACCCTCGGAATTATCCATACCTTGTGGAAACCGATGCCTGGGCGCTTTAAGGATTATATCGCTATGCCCAAGGCGAATATGTATCAATCCCTCCATACGACCGTAGTTGGACCAAACGGTGAGCCGACAGAAGTGCAAATCCGTACCTGGGAAATGCATCGAACGGCAGAGTATGGGATCGCGGCGCATTGGGCCTACAAGGAAGGCAGCTATGCGGGGGGACCGGAGAACAAGATGACGTTCTTTAATGAAATTCTTGAGCTGCAGCACGAGGCCAAGGATGCTTCCGAGTTCGTGGAATCGCTTAAGATGGACTTTTTCACCGACTTGGTGTTTGTGTTCACTCCTTCCGGAGAGGTCATCGAGCTGCCGGCGGGTTCTGTTCCGCTTGATTTTGCCTATCGCATCCATACGGAGGTTGGCAATCGAACGATCGGAGCCAAGGTGAACGGGCGGATTGTTCCACTGGATTGCCAGCTGAAAACAGGGGATATCGTTGAGATATTGACCTCAAAGCATTCCTACGGCCCAAGCCAGGATTGGCTGAAGATTGCGCAGTCTTCCCATGCCCGCAGTAAGATTAAGCAATGGTTCAAGAAAGAGAAGCGCGAGGAGAATATTGAAAAAGGACGCGAAGCGATTGAACGTGAGCTGAAGCGCGCCGGTATCGAAGCCTCGTTATGGATGACGGATGATAAATTGCTGGATGCCGCAAAGAAATACTCATTTAACGATATCGATGATATGCTGTCCGCGATCGGATTTGGCGGCATTACAGCAGCGCAAATATGCACAAAACTCACAGAGAAGCTGCGCAAGGAGCAGGAAGAGAGCAATTCCATCGAGCTGACTTCGGAGATCAAAGAAGTGAAGCCGGGGCCGGAGGCTCGCAAATCTCGTCCGACCAATGGCGTTGTCGTGAAGGGGATCGATAACCTGCTTGTTCGCTTTGCCAGATGCTGTAATCCGGTTCCGGGAGACGAGATCGTTGGATATATCACTCGGGGCCGGGGCGTGTCTGTACATCGCAGTGACTGTCCGAATATCCCTCATGATGGTGAAGGTGAAGAAGCAGCGCGCATTATCGAAGTCGAATGGGTTGGAGCGATCGAAGCCAACTATAGTGTTGATATTGAGATCACGGGTCATGATCGGCGCAACTTCCTGAATGAAGTTCTTCAGGCCGTATCGGAGAGCAAGACGAACATTTCTGCAGTGTCAGGGCGCTCGGATAAGAATAAAATGGCCCAGGTCCATATGACGATCCTGATTCGCAACACAGATCATTTGCAGTCTGTCGTCGAGAGAATCAAGCGTGTGAAGGATGTCTATACAGTACACCGGATCATGCAATAACTTTGTCTGAACAGGTGATTACAAGAAGAACGGAGTTAATGCAGAAATGAAAGTCGTCTTACAACGGTGTAAAGAAGCTAAGGTTACGGTACAGGGTGAGACCGTTGGCTCCATCGGGCAAGGTCTGACGCTGCTTGTCGGAATTACCCATGAGGATACGGAAAAAGAAGCCGCTTATCTGGCCGAGAAAATTGCCGGATTGCGGATTTTTGAAGACGAGGAAGGCAAGATGAATCTTAGCGTGACGGATATCGGGGGAGCCATCTTGTCGGTATCGCAGTTCACGCTTTATGGGGATTGCCGCAAGGGCAAACGCCCAAGCTTCATCGCTGCTGCCAGACCAGAGCAGGCTGAGCCTCTCTATAACCGCTTTAATGAGATGCTGCGCGGGAAAGGTCTTGTGGTGGAGACTGGCCAATTTGGCGCCAATATGGACGTCGCTCTGACGAACTGGGGACCTGTTACCATTGTGCTGGACAGCCCTACCGCCTGATCGTTAGTTAACCATCGCTGTATATTACGGATAAAGGGCTCCTTCACTGGATACCCTTCTATGTAGAGGGTTCAATAAAGTTGCTGAGATGAGACCCATCATGGCGACTTGCTGGACAAGCATTTGCCGCATAGAAGATGTTCAAGTGAGGGAGCTTGTTTGTTATGCGCCAATCCTTAAAATCAAAAATATGGCAGAGCCTCTCACACCACCCGGTAGGGAGTTGCCATGAGGCTGGAAAGCTGGCGAAGTCCGGACAGAAGGAAGAGTTCGAATCCTTGCGGGATTTCAGGCCATCTAACGAATATCTGCCGCGTCGTTGAGCCATTGTCGTATAGTCAGGGGATGTACTGTCCGTTATATTTCGAAGCAATCTCTATAAGGGAGTGAGCAAGGATGTCCAAACATATACAAGCTTATTTTCGTAATGAGGATGAGGCTGAAGGCGCCAGAGCAAGCTTGATGGCCTTCCAGGCCGATGATGTGGAGGTCGGGCGATTGACCGACTCGGTCGCGAGCAGCAATTGGGTTGCTCCTGCCTTCTACCCGATGAGCAACAACGGTTTTACAGTGGGTACCGGACCCGGGACGATGTCGGCGCAAGGATTATTCCCTGTCATTGACATGGGGGGCGGCGATGTGCGCAACGATCTGGATGGAAGCAATAGCACGGATGCGGATCATGGAGATTCGGTCAGAGATGCTGCAGGGGATCATGCCAGGAATGACGCAAGGGATGACGCAAGGGATGACGCGGCAGCCGATGCTACGGACCGCTTCGAGTATACGCTCAGCGCCAAAGTAAGTGATGCTCAATATGAGCAGGCAGTCCTTAAATTACGGTCTATGGGGGCCTATATTGAATCGGCCAATTTGTGATATTTTGTAATCTAACTGTAACATTGGCTTCACAGTCCTTTAACATAGCCTGTTTATAATAAAGACATGACCCCCTTTTTAATATATACCTTTTGAACCTGTACCCCGTTGGTAGCAGGTTTTTTTCTTGTATAGGGGACTTGACTTTGTCGCATTAGTTACTTAAAATCAAAAAATATATATTAGTTTGTTCCTTGTTTTGATGAGAGTTCAAAAAGTTTGGCTCACAGTAGCCGAAACCAGGCTTCCAATGGGCTTTTCTCCGGAAGGCTTCAGATGGATGAAGCCAGGGGTTGGAGCTGAACGTACGCGGTTTGTACGTGAGCACCGAAGGGCCCGGGTGAATGCATGCTTCGATGCTGAGATACTTCCTGAGCCACTTCGTGATCCAAAACGGACTTTTTGAATCCTATAGCGATTTGATGACGGGACGAGTACTTCAACCCCACCTCCACAGAGAAGAATCCCTGACTGTTCAATAGGCTGTATGGCGGTATCACCGCTCGTAGCCATTGAATCAGCTGGCTGAAAGGATTCCGGTTGATGATTGAAGGAAGGACTTCCCCGAGAACTGGCGACGAAAGGCATTTGCAATGGTATTCCGTTGCATGCTTAGTAGACGTGCAGCGTTAACGGGCGTTAACCGTATGAAGCGAATGCTGGCGAGTTTGTATATTGCATATAAATGCTGTGTACGGAGCGAAACCTCGTGCAATGTATTCGGAATGTGGGTGGTACCACGGGTGATATGAAAATATAATCTCTCGTCCCTGTTATTGATGACAGGGGCGGGAGTTTTTTTATTTTCGAGCAATTCATAAACGATGGAGGATCGATAATATGGCTTTTCAGAAACCGACAGGTACACAGGATTTGTTGCCGGGCACGGTGGAAAAATGGCAGTTCATCGAAGAGAAAGCGCGCGACTTATGTCGGCGTTATAACTACAGAGAGGTTCGTACCCCGATCTTTGAACAAACCTCCCTCTTTGAACGCGGCGTTGGTGAGACGACAGACGTTGTTGAGAAGGAAATGTACACCTTTATGGACAAAGGGGATCGCAGCATGACATTGCGTCCGGAGGGCACTGCCGGGGTTGTACGCGCCTATGTGGAGAACAAGCTGTACGGTGAGCCGGATGTAAGCAAGCTGTACTATATCGGGCCGATGTTCCGCTATGAGCGCCCGCAAGCTGGACGACAAAGACAGTTCCACCAATTCGGGATTGAAGCGTTCGGAGCGACAGCTCCGGCGATTGATGCAGAAGTAGTGGCGCTTGGTTATCAGTTCTGCTGTGAGCTCGGCCTTCAGGATGTTAAGGTGGAGATCAACTCGGTAGGAAATGCGGAGAGTCGGGCTGCTTATCGCCAGACCCTGCTTGATTTCCTTACCCCAATGAAGGATACGCTGTGCAAGGATTGCCAGTCCCGTATGGAGCGCAATCCGCTGCGCGTGCTTGATTGTAAAATAGATCAGGATAAATTTGTGAATGCCCCTTCGATTTTGGATAGTCTGGATGAAGAATGCACGGCGCATTTTGCCAAGGTACAAGAGCTGCTCACCGCAATGGAGGTTGAGTATGTGATTAATCCTCGTCTTGTACGCGGGCTTGATTACTACACGCATACCGCATTTGAATATAAAGCCCAAGGGATCGGTGCGATCGATACGATTGGCGGCGGCGGGCGTTATAACGGACTTGTCAGCGAAGTGGGCGGACCGGATCAGCCGGGAATCGGCATGGCGATCGGGCTGGAGCGCATCGCTTTGATTCTGGAGAAGCAGGAGATTGGGATCAGCGGGATCAAACCGCTTGATATTTATCTTGTGTCACTGGGCGAAGCGGCTGACAGAGAAGTTACCATCCAGACAGCCAAGCTGCGTCAGGCAGGCTTCTCGGTGGACCGTGACTATCTGGGACGCAAGATTAAGGCTCAGATGAAGTCGGCGGATCGGATGCAGGCCAAGTTCACAGCGATACTCGGTGATGACGAGCTGGAGCGCGGTGAGATTATGCTGAAAGCAATGGAGACCGGAGAGCAGCGTACTGTGAAACTGGACGATCTGGCCAATGAATTGAAGAAGTAATGAAATGATCAAGAGCTTCAAGTAAGCTTTTTCTCATAAAAGTGCGTGTTCAAATGTGTTTTTTGAACAACCTTTAAAAAATGCAAAGGAGATATTTATAACATGAAACGAACTCATCAATGCGGAACGCTTAGCGCCGCGAACATTGGAGAAACAGTGACGCTGAACGGCTGGGTTCAGACCCGTCGCGACTTGGGTGGCGTGCTGTTCATCGATCTGCGTGACCGCAGCGGCCTGGTGCAAATCGTATTCAACCCTGCTTATTCTGGCGAGGCGTTGAAGATTGCTGACCGAGTGCGCAGTGAATATGTCCTTGCTGTCAGCGGTAAAGTAGTAAAGCGCGACGCCGAGACGATCAACCCGAATATGCCCACCGGCGACATTGAAGTCCATATTACTGAAATTGAAGTGTTGAATGCTGCGAAGACACCTCCATTCTTCATCGAAGATGGAGTAGAAGTGGATGAATCGCTGCGCTTGAAATATCGTTATTTGGATCTGCGCCGTCCGGAAATGCAGAAAACGTTATTGCTCCGCTCCAAGGCAGCAAAAGTATTCCGCGATTTCCTCGATGGGGAAGGTTTCATCGAAGTGGAAACTCCGATCTTGACGAAGAGCTCTCCGGAAGGCGCGCGCGATTATCTGGTGCCTAGCCGTGTGCACCCTGGGGAGTTTTTCGCTTTGCCGCAATCTCCGCAGCTGTACAAGCAGCTTCTTATGGTAAGCGGTGTTGAACGCTATTATCAAATCGCCCGCTGCTTCCGTGACGAAGATCTGCGTGCTGACCGTCAACCGGAATTTACTCAGGTGGATATTGAGACTTCATTCCTGTCGCGTGATGAGCTGCTGGAAATGATGGAGAAGCTGGTTGTACGTCTGTTCAAAGAAGCGAAGGGGATCGATATTGAGACTCCATTCCAGCGTCTTACCTATGCCGATGCTATTGGCAAATACGGCTCTGACAAGCCGGATCTCCGCTTTGGTCTGGAGCTCGTTGACGTTAGCGATATCGTCGCAACTAGCGGTGTGAAGGTATTCTCCTCTGTGATTGAGAAGGGCGGGGAGGTTAAAATCCTTAACGCGAAGGGCTGCGGAACCTGGAGCCGTAAGGATATCGATGATCTTGGACCCTATGCGGCTCGTTATGGAGCCAAAGGTCTGGCTTGGGTACAGGTGAAGGAAGGAACATTCCGCGGACCGATCGTGAAGTTCCTGAGCGAGCAGGAAATTGAGATTCTGAAGGAGCGTACCGGTGCTGAAGAAGGCGACTTGCTGCTCTTCTCCGCAGATAACAAGAAGGTTGTCGCCGATGTGCTTGGCGCACTCCGTCTGAAGATTGGACGCGATCTCGGCATGATCGATGACAATGTCTATAAATTTGCTTGGGTTGTTGACTTCCCGCTGCTGGGCTGGGATGAGGAACAAAAGCGTTATGTAGCTGAGCACCATCCGTTCACCCGTCCGCGCGAGGAGGATCTGGAGCTGTTCGATACAGACCCGGGCAAAATCCTGGCTCAAGCCTATGACCTCGTATTAAACGGTTATGAAGTGGGCGGCGGTTCGATGCGGATCTATAAGCGCGAGGTTCAGGAGAAGATGTTCAACGCCATCGGCTTGTCGCCGGAAGAAGCAAAGGACAAATTCGGATATCTGATGGATGCGTTTGAGTATGGGACTCCACCACATGGCGGTATCGCTTTTGGTTTCGACCGCTTGGTCATGCTGTTGTCTGGACGCTCCAACCTGCGCGAGACGATTGCATTCCCTAAGACAGCGAGCGCAACCGACCTGCTCATGAATTCACCGTCCGAGGTCGATGCGCCTCAGCTGGAGCAGCTCCATATTAAGGTGGCAACAAAGCCTCCTGTAGCTGCAAAATAATATAGCAGCCTCGGGCAATCTCTCCGAACAAACGGCTTGCTTATAGCGAAATATTCACCAGGACCTTACTCCACTTTTACGGGGTGAGGTCCTTTTTTATTTTCCACGATGATCCTGTTAGGTACTATTAACAACCCAAAACACCAACTAAGCCTATTGTTTAAATGTAATTTGTGTAAAACGGGCGAAGAAGCTTGAGTAGAGAGGCGTCGGGGTGATATGATGACAAACGGGACAATCTTCTGTATATATTATTACTATTAGTGCGTGTTTAAAAAGTCAGATTTTCAGCACCGAGAAGGTGGATGAAGCTAGGGCGTGAGGAGTGGAGCGTACGTAGTTTGTACGTGAATACCGGAAGGCCCGGCTGAATTCAAGATTCGATGTCGAATAAGCTCTCAGTGTTACTTCGTGATCCAAGGGGGCTTTTTAAACAACCTCTATTCATTTGCATACAGGAAATTGAATTTATCGTCAGAGCTAATGGGAGGTATATGAATCATGCTTCATCAATTTTCACGGACAGAGCTGGCCATCGGAGCAGAAGGGTTGGAAGTTCTGAAGAATAGTACTGTAGCGGTACTGGGGATCGGCGGTGTAGGCTCGATGGCGGTGGAGGCTCTGGCCCGGACCGGAGTAGGCCGTATTATTCTAATTGACAAGGACGTTGTAGATATAACCAATTTGAATCGGCAAATTCATGCGCTGACGACTACGATCGGCCAGAAAAAAGCGGATCTGATGTGTGAGCGGGTCAAATTGATCAATCCCGAATGTGAGACGATCGCCTTGAACATGTTCTATACGGAAGAAACCTATGAGGAATTGTTCAAATACGATATCGATTATGTGCTTGATGCTTCGGATACAATTATTTATAAAATTCATCTTATCCTTGAATGCCGCAAGAGAGGCATCCCGATGTTGTCCAGCATGGGAGCGGCGAATCGAATGGATCCCACGAAATTCCAGGTCGCGGACATTTCCAAGACTCATATGGACCCTCTGGCCAGAGTGGTGCGTACGAAGCTGCGCGAGCTGGGCATCAAGAAGGGGGTGAAGGTTGTCTTCTCTACGGAGCAGCCGGTTAAACCGCGCGCTGATGTAACGAAGAAAATCGTGCCTGCCAATGCACCAGAGATTCGCAAAGCGAAGCAGCCACCGGCAAGCAATTCCTTCGTTCCGCCGGTCGTCGGTCTGATTATGGTTAGTGTAGCGGTACGGGATCTTTTGGATAAAGAACAAGCTAATAAATAATAAGAGCAGACGCTATGGTGGTAATACAAAGCCCCTGGCGTCTATTTTTGTAATGCTGCAAAGTTCTTGTTCGCTTTTTGTGGAACGCAATGATATAATTGAATTCCTTTTGACAAAATTTATCTTAGGAGGTAACTGAAAGTGAGTGATTTTCAAAGTGCCTATCAAGAAGAGGAACGGAAGCTTGAACGTGCCCTGGCGAGTATTGATGAACAGCTGCAGCAGCTGCGGAGCATCCCGGTTTATGTGGGAGATGATTTCACGGAGCAGGCGCTTGAGGCAAGCAGAGAAGGACAGCGCCAGAAGCTGATGCAATCCGCACAGGAGCCTTATTTTGGACGCTTGGATTTTGAGGAGACGGGCAGGGAGTTTATGCCGCTCTATATCGGGAAAGCTGGCGTGAGTGATGCAGTGGGCAAACAGCCGATGGTGATTGATTGGCGGGCTCCAGTCGCCAGCTTATTTTATTCTTTTACCGGTGGAGAGTCCGCCTCATACGAGGCCCCGGAAGGGGTGATCGAAGGTAAAGTCTCGCTGAAACGGAATATCGTAATCCGTCAGAGGAAGCTGGAGCGGGTCGTAGATACCTTCAATGAGAATGCCGACACTCCGGGGGTATCTGACGAGTTTCTCGTCTATCGACTTGGTGAGAATAAGGATAATCGATTGCGCGATATCGTCTCAACGATTCAGGCGGAGCAGGATCAGATTATTCGTGCCTTGAAAAATACCGCGCTGATCATTCAAGGGGTCGCGGGGAGCGGGAAGACGACGGTTGCCCTGCATAGGCTGGCTTATTTGCTGTATCAGTATAAGGAACAGATAAGGGCGGAGCGAATGGTTATATTTGCCCCAAACCTGATGTTTATCGATTATATCTCCGAAGTGCTGCCTGAGCTGGGCGTTGGCGATATTCAGCAGCGTACCTTTACGGATTGGGCCGCTAAAGTGATCGGACTTGCGACAGCACCTGAAGATGGTTCTGCAGGGCTGATGCGCTGGTTCGATGATCAAGCGCGGAGGCAAGAAATGCGGGCGGAGCAAGTTTACCCGGGCAGGTATAAAGGATCGATGGAGTTCAAACATTTATTGGATAATTATCTGCTGAGGATCGAGGCCGAGTGTGTGCCACAGGTCGATTTTGAGCCTTGGGACGGCAACCGGCTGTCCCGAGCGGAAATTATGGGGTGGTTCGAAGGCGAGTATAAATACTATCCGGTGGCTCGGCGCAAGGAGAGGGTATTGGCCCGGATTCATCGCTGGGTTGAAATGGAGCTGAAGAAGTCACCTTCGGCCGCAGCGCTGAAGGATCGGAAGAAGAAGGCGCAGCAGCGCGAGAAGGCTTATGCGAAGAAATGGCCTGAGCTGGATGCGTTCCAATTGTACCGGAATCTGTTCCAGGTGAAGAAAAATGCTGATTTTACGGTCGAGGATTTACAAGCTCAAATTCCGGCGGCAGTCTGGAAAGAGACGAAGGACAGCTTGAAGAACGGAACTGTGCAGGAAGACGATTTAGCGGCACTGCTGTACCTTTTTGCTGGAGTTAATGAATTGGACAGCTCGTTGACCTTTGACCATATCGTCATCGATGAAGCGCAGGATTTTAGTCCTTTTCAGGTGGTGGTGCTGGACCGGTTTGTGAAGGGGCATTCTTTTACAATATTGGGGGATTTGTCGCAGGGCATTCATTACTACAAAGGAATTGATGATTGGCAAGAGATGCAGGAGCTGTTCGCTCAAGAAGAGACGGCGTATTACGCTCTGACCCGAAGTTATCGCTCGACAATGGAAATTATCGAGTATGCCAATGAGATATTGAAGCATGGAGTGGGTACCGACTTGCTGGCTGTTCCTGTATTCCGCAGTGGCGATCCCGTTCGGCTGGAGCATGCCTCGTCGGAAGAGGGTAAGCTGGGGCTAATCAAGCAGGCATTAACCAAGGTGTTAAATGGCGAATATCGCACAACGGCGATTCTGACAAGAACGTTGGATGAGGCCAAACGGATGTATGAGACGCTTGCTTCCGTGGGATTGGCCGCCAATTTGATCGATGGTGACAAGACGCAATATGCGGGGGGAATTTCGGTTCTTCCGGTATATTTGTCCAAAGGGCTCGAATTTGATGCCGTGATTGTTACGGATGTGGATGCGCAGCATTATGGGGCGCAGGACGCAAAGCTGCTGTATGTCGGATGCACAAGGGCTCTGCATGAGCTGTGGCTGCTGTATGGGGATCAAATTCCTGAGTACGTGGTGACAGAGGTATACTAAGATTCAGATATACTTCCTCATTTTCTTCTTCATCCAAAGGTATAATTAAAGACCGTCCGAAATAATGTAAATATTCGGACGGTCTTTTTAGTTTCCATTTCTTCATGTTCTTCATTCTGTAACCGAAGCGACTTCTTTGAGGGAAGCGCGCATTTTACACAATATTTTACGGATGCTCTCGTCGGACAGGTAGTAGTCTTCAGCCAAATCCTTGACAGAGCGCCCGGTACGGTAATGATAATATATTTCTTCATTCCGCTTGGCAATTTGCTTGCGGGTTCCGCTGAGTTCTCCCCAATGCGCTTTTGCGCGTTCCGGTTTGGGGATGTAGAGCAGCTCTCCTTGAATATAATATTGGAGCTCCTTCAGCAGCCTAGGGGGAAGCACATCCTTCCCATTTTTGTAATTCACGGTCATGTTCCTCCTTGCTCAGTAATTCGTATTTAGTATGCAAGTCAAGTAAAGTCAACATGGCTCGTTAATCCCCCTTTCGGCAATTTAGTATTGTCGTACATAACCTTTATATTAGCATAGTCTGGTTCAAACGGAAATAAGAGGATGGCTGTAAAGCCACCCTCGCTGTTAGAGCTTCCGCGTTACGCGGAAACCACCTCAATCACTGAAATCACTTCGATCAGCCCCCTTTCACGTGATTCGTCGGCCCGACATCTATATTAACTCATATAATGTCAGCAGTTGGAAGCGAAAGAACGATTATAAATGTTTTTTACTTTTGGTGTGCTAAAATAGAGGGAGTGTGAGCTCTGTCAGTTTAGTGTTTAATTAACTTATAGAGCCTTAAATTTGGAACAAGATCAAGGAAGTGAACGGTATGGATTTATTCTCTTACAGCCAGGAGCAGAAGCCGTCAGGCCGCTTGCTTGCGGATCGGATGCGCCCTGCTTCCCTGGATGAATATATCGGACAAGAGCATATTATTGGGCCAGGCAAGCTGCTGCGGCGGGCGATCGAAGCGGACCAGGTATCATCGATTTTGCTATATGGCCCGCCAGGCTGCGGCAAGACGACGCTTGCTCATATTATCTCGAACCATACTCAGGCGGAATTCGTGCGGTTAAATGCGGTGGACGCTTCCGTCAAGGATGTGCGTGAAGTGATTGAGAAAGCACAGAATGATAAAGCCTTTTACGGTACAAAGACGATCCTGTTCCTGGATGAGGTACATCGCTTTAACAGTTCACGTCAGGATGCACTTCTGCCAGCGGTGGAGAAAGGGACGATTATTTTCATCGGCGCTACGACGGAAAATCCGTTCCATTATGTAAATGGCGCTTTGATGAGCCGTTCGACGCTATTCCAGCTAGAACCGCTAAATAAGGAGCATTCGCTCTTGGCAATGCGCCGGGCGCTTGAGGATAAGGAGAAAGGGCTTGGCTTCATGAAGCTCAAGGTCGATGAGGATGCATTGCAGCATATCGCCACGATGGCGAACGGCGACATCCGTCGGGCCTTGAACGCTCTCGAGCTGGCAGTGCTGACGACACCTCCTCTAGAAGATGGCACGGTTCATGTGACGCTGGAGGTCGCAGAGGAATCGATCCGCCGTCCGTTAGTCAAAGCAGACGAGTCCACACAATACGATGTTTTATCGGCATTCCACAAGAGTATTCGCGGCTCCAGCGATGCGGCGGTGTTCTGGTTCCTGTATGCGGTCGAGAAGTTGGGCATGGACCCGATGACCTTCATCCGCCGCTTGATCGCGGCCAGCAGCGAGGATATCGGCCTGGCTAATCCGCAGGCGATGGTGCAGGCGGTCAGCGCTCTGCAAGCCTATAGGAACAACGGCTGGCCCGAGGCTAAGCTGAACGTCGTTCAGGCGATTCTTTTCGCGGTGGAGAGCCCGAAATCCAATGGGGTGACGTTGGCCATCGACAAGGCGATGACGGCGATTGAAGAGGTAAGGTCGGCGGAGGTGCCGCTTCACCTGCGGGATACACATTACAAAGGTGCCGTTAAGCTGGGACATGAAGGATATAAATATCCGCATAACTTTCCGGGCCATTATGTGAAGCAGCAGTACTTGCCGGACAGTATATCCAAGAGGGTATTCTATGAAGCGACGGAGCAAGGCAATGAAGCGAAGATTCGGCATAACCAGGAGCTGCGGAGCAGGCAGTAGAGTAGCAGATTTCTATCACGTGATGGATCGCCTTTTCTTAGTACAGCGATGTATCGTTTTTGAAGAAGCTGGCAGAAGCGGCGTTTCTGCGTTTTTCTAACGAAACTTCATAACGCTATTTCCCTAAAAACAGCGGAAAATAAAATCTAACGAAACTTCAGATCGTTATTCGGGGGAATTCGAGACTTTAAGCCACTATTTTGCTGCAATAGCGATACCCAGTTTCGTTACAACTTTGCGCAGCCCATTTCGGCCGAAATAACGTTATCCCGTTTCGTTAGAAATAAATAAAGGCAGATCCACGATAAAGAGTGAATCTGCCTTTTATTTGTTGAGGCTCAAGAATTGGCATTAGCGACCTTCTTTGGGGCTTCAATGGTGCCGCCGCCGAGGCAAACTTCGCCGTCATAGAAGACGACCGCTTGTCCTGGGGTAATGGCCTTCTGCGGCTGGTCGAAGACGACGCGCACTGTGCCGTCCGCGTTCGGGATCATCGTTACGCCTTGATCCGGTTGACGGTAACGGAACTTGGCGGTGCATTGAAACGGCTCTTGCGGCAGCTTGTCCTGACCGGCAATCCAGTTGATACCGGATGCTGTCAGCTCAGTGGAGTAGAGGCTTGGATGCTTGTCGCCTTGTACAACATACAGGATGTTGTGCTCCAGATCCTTCTCGGCGACAAACCAGGGCTCCCCATTACCCGATCCGCCGATGCCAAGTCCTTGTCGTTGACCGAGCGTGTAATACATCAGGCCGTCGTGGCGGCCTTTGACCTCACCCGTTACGATGTCAATCATTTCGCCGGATTTAGCCGGCAAATATTGACTCAGGAACTCACGGAAATTACGCTCGCCGATGAAGCAGACGCCGGTGCTGTCTTTTTTCTTCGCGGTATATAATCCGGCTTCTTCAGCAATCCGTCGTACCTCGGGCTTCGGCAAATGACCGATTGGGAACATGGCCTTGGACAATTGCTCCTGGCTCAGGGCATTCAGGAAGTAAGTTTGATCCTTGTTGCTGTCGATTCCCCGAAGCAGCTTGTATCCATCAGCGTCATTGATCACGCGGGCATAGTGTCCGGTAGCGACATAATCGGCGCCAAGATCGAGCGCTTTTTGAAGGAACTCCCCAAACTTGATCTCGCGATTGCACATGACATCCGGATTTGGGGTACGGCCGCGCTTATATTCTTCGAGAAAATAGGCAAAGACTTTATCGAAGTATTCTTTTTCAAAATTCACTGTATAGTAAGGGATATCGATCTGTTCGCAGACACGCCGCACATCCTCAGCATCCTGCTCTGCCGTACAGACTCCGAATTCATCGGTATCATCCCAGTTTTTCATGAAAATTCCGATCACATCATAGCCTTGTTGCTTCAACAGCAGTGCGGTTACGGAGGAATCTACGCCGCCGGACATACCCACTACGATGCGAGTCTCGCTATTTGGTTTAGACATATTTTTTCACTCCTTTAGGACCGATATTGGCCTGTTCTTTATTGTAACATATACCCCGGCGATGTATACGATCAGTTTGTCTTCAGCTAGCGTCGCCCAATAAATGTACGATTTTGATGTGAGATTTATTTCCCAAAGCTATAAAGGATATGATACGATAAGCAGAGGTAAGTGATAGGAATAGAGAGTTATACTATTCTCTTCTTGATCAAGGTTCCATTATATAAAGATTATTTGAAAATTGAAAGAGGTGGCTTCTTTGAAGATTTCTACAAAGGGACGCTATGGCTTAACGATCATGATGGAGCTGGCGGCAAAATTCGGCGAGGGACCAACTTCCCTGAAAAGTATCGCTGAGAAAAATCAATTATCGGAGCATTATCTGGAACAATTGATTGCCCCGCTTCGTAATGCTGGACTCGTTAAGAGCGTCCGCGGCGCGTATGGCGGCTACATTCTGTCCCGCGACGCCTCCGAGATAACAGCCGGGGATATTATCCGCGTACTTGAAGGACCGATCTCACCGGTGGATTTCACGGAGGAGGATGATCCGGCCAAACGTGATCTGTGGCTTAGAATCCGCGACAGCATCGCTGAAGTGTTGGATTCTACGACCCTGGAGGATTTAATTACATTCGAAGAGCAAAGCACTAAAGAAAACTACATGTTTTACATCTAATTGGATTTGCAGATGAATTTAGTGCTACTTACCTTCCATAAGTGGGAAAATCCGGATATAAACTCGCAAAAATGACTCCTGGAAAGGAGTCATTTTTGCATCAAATTGCAGGAAACGGCATTGCTGAGCTGTGGCAACGGTGCTATAGTATCCTTGCCAAGAATCGCATGGTTGAGCGGCTGGGGCCGTTTGGAGCGCAATGGAGCAGCACGAAGGAAACATGATCGGTTAGAGCCGTTTGAAACCTATACGATACATAGAATTGGCTTGTTCGTACAAAAACTTTTGTGCGGCGTACTGCGTCTTATAGCTGGACAACAGGGGACTGTTGAATCTAATCAAATATGGGTAATTGTCCGAGCCGTGGGCCTGGACAGATGACAAATTTTGCAGAAATACAGTTTTTCTGAAAATAGATGTTTTAAACCGGAGATTCCTGCAAAAATGCAGATTTTTCACGGATTTCGGCTTAATCTAAAGGAGATAGGCTGAAAAGCCTGCATTTTGCAGTTAATATTATACGGACAGATATAGATCTATAGGGATAAGGTGATATTCATGAAAATGAACAATATATATTTGGACCATGCGGCGTCTACCCCCATCCGCCCTGAAGTAGCTGAAGTGATGATGAAGGTGATGACAGAGCAATACGGGAATGCTTCCAGCATTCATTCCTTCGGACGTGCAGCTAAGAGACTGATCAGCTCAGCACGGGATCAGGTGTCCACGGTGGTAGGCTGCCGACCCGATGAATTGGTGTTCACCGCGGGGGGGACGGAGAGCGATAATCTGGCTTTGTTCGGAATTGCTGCTGCCCGTGCGGGACGGGGCAAGCATATCATCACGACAATGACTGAACACCATGCGGTGCTGCATACATGCCAGAGGTTGGAAAAAGATGGGTATGAAGTTACTTATTTGCCAGTCGATCGATATGGTAGAATTCATCCGGAGCAGGTAACCGAAGCGATCCGTCCCGATACGATTCTCGTCTCGGTCATGTATGCCAACAATGAAGTTGGAACGATTCAGCCAATTGCAGAGATCGGACGGATTACGGCTGAGCATGATATCGTTTTTCATGTTGATGCGGTGCAAGCGCTAGGGGCCTTGCCGATTCATCTAAGCGAATTACCCGTCGATCTAATGAGCTTCTCTTCACATAAAATTAACGGCCCGCAAGGCGTAGGTGCATTATACGTAGGCAAAAATATCAAGCTGGAGCCCCTGCAATATGGCGGGCTGCAAGAGCGGACGCGCCGGGCAGGCACTGAAAATATGGCCGGAATCGCTGGCTTCGCCAAAGCGGCCGAATTGGCCAAGCTGGAAATCCGCGAACGGACAAGCCGTGATGAAGAGCTGCGCCGGGTGCTGCTGGCAGAGCTTGAAGCGCTGGTTGGCAGCAGTCATTATCATATTAATGGCCATCCTGAGCACCATCTGGCTCACATCCTGAATATCAGCTTCCCGGAATGCGGTACAGAGACGATGCTTATGAATCTGGACATGGAGGGAATTGCAATTTCCAGCGGCTCGGCCTGTACTTCAGGGTCATTAGAGCCTTCGCATGTGCTTGAAGCGATGCATCTTCCGCCAATTCTTTTACAATCCGCGGTTCGATTTAGCTTCGGGTTGGGTAATACTATAGAAGAAATTAAAATTACTGCAAAAAAAATTGCAACCATTCTCGATCGTATACGTAGTAGAAAATATTAGTCGTTTTCTATCCATTCTGAGGGAGGAGGATTATGTTTTTTATTGCGGGACGTTCAGGGGTGCCCTGCTTTAGGAGGACCGCATACTGTGAGGCTGCAGCAATTAATAGGACTTGCTGTATTTGATATAGAGAACGGTAAAAGGGTCGGGAAGGTCTCGGATATCCTGCTTGATCAGGATTGGACCATCTCGGGGATTCAATTAGAGGGGAAAATGCTCTTCTCTCCGCGCCTTAGGGCGGTCCCTTGGAATGATATCGTCGCATACGGCGAAGATGCCGTGATGATTCGCAATCAACAGGCTATCCAAGTATGGAATGCCGAGAATATACAGCTTACCTTCTTATCAGGTAGCGGCAGAATTAAGGAACTGCCCATTCTTACCGCGGACGGTTCGATGATCGGTTATGTTAGCGATGTTTATTTTGACCAAGAAATGGGTAATACAATTACAGGTATTGAAATCAGTGACGGCTTCTTGTCCGATCTGATCGAGGGTCGCAAGAAGCTTCCTTATATTTCGGAAATGACGAAGGGGGAGCATGCTATTATGGTCCCTGCAAACAGTGAGCAAAAACTGCTGGAGAACGATGAATTCAGTTAACGTATAGGATAGGTGATGTGTATGATGAAATGTCCAAATTGCAGTTCCAAAGATATTGGCAAGATCGGTTCGCACCAATATTATTGCTGGGGCTGCTTTATTGAATTGACTGTGAACGGAGATAAGATGTCGGTCTATCAAGTAGAAGAAGATGGGACCCTCAGCTCCTTGGATGACTTGTTCTTTGGTGATGAATCCATGCAGGATTTCCCGCAAATCCATCTCTCTTAATTGAGAGCAACAGTCTGATTGTAACAAGCTCTTCTCCCATTTCGGGAGGAGGGCTTTTTGCATGGCGCGGTTATTTTTCCAGGCCTTCGCATATACTTTCCATAGCTGGTCCATATGCAGGGAGGAATGAGAGACAATGGAGCCGTTCCTGAAGAGCAAGCTGTTCCGTTATGGAGTCTGGCTGCTGCTGGGGCTCATTATTTTATATTTTGTTTGGCAGCTCCGCCCGATGTTTGCTGTTATTTACGAATTTCTGAAAGCGATCTTTGCCCCATTTGTGATCGCCATGATTATCTCCTATGTACTTAATCCGATTGTTAAAATGCTTGGCGGACGGAAGGTCCCAAGAACGATGGCAGTGCTGCTTATTTACGCGGTGTTTCTAACGAGCCTATCGGTTATTCTGATGAATGTCATCCCCATGTTCGTAGAGCAGCTTGAGGAATTGGGCGAACATTTGCCGCAGCTAACCATGCATACGCAGCAATTTATGAACCGCTTTGATAACAGTATTCTTCCGGGAAGCATTCGCATGGGAATGAACAACTGGTTCTTTCAGGTCGAACAACGAATGGCCACGGCAATCTCTGATTTTCTTAACAATATCGGTACGACCTTGAATATTGTCTTCAACGTGTTCATTATCCCTTTCCTCATCTTCTATATCCTCAAAGACTTTGATACGTTCGAGCGTATGATCCTGCAGTACCTTCCCCGAACCCATCGCAAATCGATCGTCTCGTTGCTAAAGGAGATTGATGAAGCACTGGGGAACTATATTCGCGGGCAGCTGCTTGTCTGCGTCATTATCGGTGTGCTGGCTTATATTGGATATATGATTATCGGCATGCCCTTCGCTCTATTGCTGGCAGGTGTTGTTGCTGTATGCAACATTATTCCATATCTGGGCCCTTTTCTGGGGGCTGCTCCAGCCCTGCTAATGGCATTAACGATTTCCTGGAAAATGGCGCTGTTCGTCCTGCTCGTTAATATGTTATGCCAGACCATCGAGAGCAATATTATCTCGCCGCAGGTGGTGGGCCGAACATTACATTTGCACCCGATGTTGATCATTTTTGCTCTGCTTGTCGGCGGCGAGATCGCGGGTGTTCCCGGGCTGATCGTTGCGGTGCCTATGTTTGCAGTGGGCAAGGTGATTCTGCAGCATTTCTATACTTACTATGTGCGTCGGAAGACGATATAGAGCGATCTGTAATATAATCACTTCACTTCCGGAATACGCATTATTGGTACTTAACCCTCCGTGGCTTGTGATAACCCTGGGGGGTATTTCTCATTTCACGGTTAAATATGATTACATAGTGAAAGGTTTAACGGTACTTTATTGGACTCGTTTGTTGCAGATTTCGATGTGACGGATAATGTTGCTATCGCTGTAAATGTTAGTACAGTAGCTGCCATTGCAGTTCAGAAGCCGAAGCATACCGATCGGCAAGCCATCGACAACGCTCAGAAGGGGTGCATTGACACTGTGCATGTTGCCCTATATACTAAAAATGTTATGTTCGAAAAATATGTCTTGAAGCTATTTCGGGGAAACCCCCAATTATAGCAGCAAAGCGATGATGAAATGAAGTACATTCGCAAACGGATTTTTGCAGAGAAGGGTTTCTTCATATCCGATGGTCTTTATAGACACAGCAAGGTATGATGGCTGAGAGAACCCGAAATACGGGCGGATGGAAAGCTGATTTCTGAGTGTGAGTTCAAAATCACCGGCAGGTCCCCGTTATCGGACTGATCAAGGCGATCGCTAGATCCGGAATACGGAAGATGACTTTGGATAAGGGTTCCAGAGGATACTTCAGCCGGCATTATTACAGCGATAACCAGGGTGGTACCGCGATTAAATCGTCCCTGAATTTCAGAGGGCGTTTTTTTGTTTTTCAGATTGTCACAAATTTTCACAAATGTTTACAATTCGATGTAGCAAACTGGCTTAACCAAACGTTAATAATTAGGGGGAGTATTCAATGAAAGCAAGTGAAATTCGCTCCAAATGGCTGGAGTTCTTTGCCAGCAAGGGGCATAAAATCGAACCAAGCGCTTCGCTCGTACCGCATAACGATCCGTCCCTGCTGTGGATCAATGCTGGTATGGCACCGCTCAAGCCTTATTTTGATGGCCGGGTGAAGCCGGAGAATCCGCGCCTGACGAATTCGCAGAAATGTATCCGTACCAATGATATTGAAAATGTCGGCAAGACGCGCCGACACCATACTTTCTTCGAAATGCTGGGCAACTTCTCCATTGGTGATTATTTTAAGGAAGAAGCAATCACTTGGGCTTGGGAATTTCTGACCGGCAAAGAGTGGATTGGCTTCGATCCGGAGCGCCTGTCTGTAACTGTATATCCTGAAGATGAAGAAGCCTTCAAGCTGTGGAATGAAAAGGTTGGCCTGCCGGCTGAACGGATCATCAAGCTGGAGGACAACTTCTGGGATATTGGCGAGGGTCCATGCGGGCCATGTACCGAAATTTTCTATGATCGCGGTGAAGCGTATGGCGATGCTTCTGATCCGGAGATGTATCCGGGGGGAGAGAACGAGCGTTATCTCGAAGTATGGAACCTGGTATTCTCGCAATTCAATCACAATAAGGACGGCAGCTACACACCGCTCCCTAACAAGAATATCGATACCGGGGCAGGCCTGGAGCGCTTCGCCTCCATTCTGCAGGATGTGAACTCCAACTTCGATACAGATCTGTTCCAGCCGCTGATTCAGAAGACAGCCAAACTGGCTAATGTGAAGTATGGGGAAAAGGAAGACCTGGATGTAGCGTTTAAAGTTATTGCTGACCATATCCGTACAGTTGCGTTTGCTGTATCCGATGGCGTGCTTCCTTCTAATGAAGGCCGCGGGTATGTCATTCGCCGTTTGCTGCGCCGGGCAGTTCGTTATGGGAAGATGCTTGGCCTGGACAAGCCGTTCATGTACACGCTGGTAGAAACGGTTGGTGAAGTAATGGGCAGCTACTACTCGGATGTGGTTGAGAAACGTGAATTTATTGAGAAGATCGTCCATAACGAAGAGGAACGCTTCCATGAGACACTGACCGAAGGCTTGGCTATTCTGGCGGAGATGAGCGCAGAGGCCAAGGCAGCAGGTCATACAGTGATTAGCGGAGCGAATGCCTTTAAGCTCTATGATACTTATGGATTCCCGCTGGATTTGACGGAAGACTTTGCGCTTGAACATGGTCTGAATGTAGACCGTGAGGACTTCGAAGCGGCGATGGAGGAACAGCGTGCGCGTGCGCGTTCGGCTCGTCATGATGGAGCCAGCATGAAGATTCAGGGCGGAGTTCTCTCGGATTTGACGACTAAATCGGAGTTCGTTGGATATAATGAGCTTAATGTTACTACTAAAATTGTGGCGATCGTATTCGAGGATGTATTTGTTGATGTGCTGTCCGCAGGGCAGACAGGCCAAATCATTCTGGAGAAGACGCCATTCTATGCGGAGAGCGGCGGACAAGTCAGCGACCAGGGGATCATCTCCGATGCTTCCTCAAGTGCTGAGGTTACCGGATTGTTCAAGGCGCCGCGTGGTCAGCATGTGCATCAAGTGACCGTACTGTCCGGCGAACTGCGTACCGGTACAGACGTGAAGGCGGAAGTAAATGGCGAAATGCGCCGTGACATCGTGAAGAACCACACGGCTACGCATTTGCTGCACAAAGCGTTAAAAGAAACGCTTGGCGAGCATGTTAATCAAGCAGGGTCTTTGGTGGAGCCGCAACGTCTGCGCTTCGACTTCTCTCACCTGGGCAGCATCTCTGCTGAGGAGCTTGCCGTAATAGAACGCCGTGTGAATGAGCAGATCTGGAACGCACTCGATATCGTCATCCGGCAAATGCCTATTGACGAAGCGAGGGCTTTAGGAGCCATGGCCCTGTTCGGCGAGAAATATGGCGATGTCGTCCGTGTCGTTAAAGCAGGGGACTACAGCCTCGAGTTGTGTGGAGGATGTCATGTGAACAATACGGCGGAGATTGGACTGTTCAAGCTGATCAGCGAGAGTGGCATCGGCTCGGGCGTAAGACGGATCGAGGCAGTAACCGGTCGCGGAGCTTACCAGTTCATGGAAGAGCAGCTTGATCTTCTGAAGCAGTCTGGGGGATTGCTCAAGGCGAACATCGCCGACGTTCCGAAGCGGGTTGAGGCACTGCAGCATCAATTGAAGGAGCTGGAGCGTGAGAACGAATCGTTGCAAGGCAAGCTGAGCTCGATCGAAGCCGGATCGCTAACCAGCCAGGTTGTGACCATTGGCGAGACGAAGCTGCTGGCCGCTCGCGTCGATGCAGGCAGCATGGATGCGCTGCGCACCTTGGCGGATGAGCTGAAGGTCAAGCTGCCTGATGCTGTTCTGGTTCTTGGAGCAGCTGCACAAGATAAAGTGAATTTTGTTGTCGTAGTTCCGCAGTCGGAAGTGAAGCGCGGGTTGCATGCTGGCAAATTGGTCAAGGAAGTCGCTGCGGTATGCGGCGGTGGCGGTGGCGGACGCCCGGATATGGCCCAAGCCGGCGGCAAGGATGCTTCCAAACTGGAGGAAGCTCTGAAGGTAGCAGAAGAATGGATTGCTTCCCAGGCATAAAGAACGAGTTCAAAAAGGTTTCAGCATCTGAGAGAGTGGATTTGAAGCCAGGGACATAACTTCGCAAGTATTTGCTTAGGCCCGGCTAAATTCAAAATCGGATGTCAAATAGGCCCTCTGTATTACTTTTGGATTAGATATAGGATTGATTCGTGATCAGATAGGCTGATGAAATTCCATATCGCAAGAAAACCTGCCTTTGAATCGCAGTCGCTCGTCTTTGAATGACTTCGATCGGTTTTCTTATCAAAAGCGGACTTTTTGAACAACCTTTTAAAGTCCTGAGATCCTGGGAGCTTTTATTCAGTGAATGTTTCCTTATGGAGCCCGTGATATGATATAGTAAGATTAGATCAAGACGATTTAAGCAGATGGTGGATGTCTGAGGAAGCGAGGTGTCGTCATGGACTCCATGGATAAAACCGTCAAGTTCAATGTAACAGGGGATGAGCAGCAAGCGTCGGCAGAAAATATTCTTCTTGCGGTGTATGATGCGCTTCAGGAGAAGGACTATAATCCGATTAACCAGATTGTCGGGTATTTGCTGTCGGGTGACCCGGCATATATACCACGGCATAATAACGCAAGAAGCTTGGTTCGCAAGAAGGAACGCGACGAGCTGATTGAGGAACTGGTGAGATATTATTTGGCTGGTCATCGTTAGGAGAAGTTATGAAAATTCTAGGTCTTGATTACGGGGATGCACGAATCGGAGTCGCGATTAGCGATGAGCTCGGATGGACGGCCCAAGGACTTGAAGTCATTGAACGCCGTAAAGAAGGGGCGGAGCTGAAGCGGATCGCTGAGCTGGTCAGCCAGCATGAAGTGGAAGCGGTCGTAGTCGGGCTTCCGAAGAATATGAATGGTACGATCGGCCCCCGTGGTGAAATATGCAAGGCCTTTGCGGAGCAGCTGCATGAAATGCTGCAGGTGCCTGTGCACTTGTGGGATGAGCGTCTGACTACGGTCTCAGCGCATCGAACGCTAATCGAGGCAGATGTGAGCAGGAAGAAACGCAAAGGGGTCGTGGACAAAATGGCCGCGAGCTTGATTTTGCAAAATTATTTGGACTCTAAGAGTAAAAAGTGAGGGTGATCGCTATGTCTAAAGATCGTATTGGCTATGAAGAAGAACCGGAAATTATTTATATTCCCAACGAAGAGGGGAATGAAGAAGAATTCGAAGTAATTATGAAGTTCGAAGTTGACGGTTCCGACGCCAAATATATGATGGTCGTTCCTTTGGATTCCGAGGATCATGATGATGATGATGAAGAGAGCGAAGAAGTATATGCCTTCCGCTACGAGGAAGACGGCGATGACCTGAAACTGTACACAATCGAGAGCGATGAAGAATGGGAGATCGTTGAAGAGACATTCAACACCCTGGTTGATGAATTCGACGGGGAGGACAACGATGACTGATTTTTCAGCGGAGAAGGTAGTGTGGACGTCACGGGTTCGTGATGCTTACGGTACCATCGTCGAGCTTCAAGATGAACAGGGCAAGGCTTCCTATTATACTGTCGAGAATGAATTTGACGTGGCGGGAGCAGCTTACGCCGCTTTACGCCCTGATCAAGACTCTTCTTCTGTAGAAGAGCCCGAATTGTTCAAGATTGTTCAGTCCTCGGATGGGGAGCTAGAGCTTGTTACCATCGAAGATGATGAAGAGTGGGAGAATGTATCTGAGCTATACGGTGAACTTACGTTCCCTGAATGAGTTCGGCAGGACATCTCTTGAATACGATCGATTGTGTTATCTGATGAGCTAATATAAATCGGCATAAGGGCGGGAATCCCGCTCTTTTTGCTGTAGAGGAGTGGGCTATGAAGACAGCATTGAAATGGTTCCTCGCATTTATTCTGATTATTATTATTGCAGCGGGAGCGGGCGGTACCTATATTTATTATGGTATACAGCCAGTGAAAGCTTCGGAAGAAGCGGTGAGGGTTACGATTGAACCTGGAATGCGGACGAGCAGCATAGCTGATACCCTGGAGCAGCAAGGACTCATCAAGAATGCGTTCTTGTTCAAATCGTATTTAAAGTTGAAATCCGAGGGTAGCCGTTTTCAGGCGGGTACTTATGATATAAATCCCGGTGCGGATTATGATGAGATTATCGCCAAGCTGAACAGCGGAGATATTGTCAAAGCGGAGATGATCCGTTTTACTATCCCGGAGGGGTATACCGTCAAGCAGATGGCCAAGACCTTATCCGAGCAGGGATTCATTAATGAGGATACTTTCCTGAAATTGGCCAAGTCCCCTACAGGCATCGACAGTCAGCTGCTGGCTGATATTCCCGATCAAGCGGAGATGAAATTCAGACTGGAAGGGTATTTATTCCCGGAAACCTATGAGTTGAAGAAGGGCAGCAGCGAGCAGGAGATTATCAACCGGATGTTCACGGAGACGGATCAGCGTCTGCACAAGATTGCTGATTTTGAACAACAGTTGAAGAAAAGCGGTCTTAGTCTGAATGAAATAATGACAGTCGCTTCCCTTGTGGAGCGTGAAGTCGTCGTTGATTCGGAACGAAGTCTGGTAGCTGGCGTCATCTATAATCGGCTTGCTAAAAACATGAAGCTAGAGATTGATGCCACTGTTCAATATCTGTTAGACAAACCTAAAGAGCGCTTAATGAATTCGGACCTGAGAAAAGTCGACAGCCCCTATAATACTTATTTGTATGAGGGACTGCCGCCAGGGCCGATCGCAGCGCCAAGCCTGAAATCTATCGAGGCCGCGCTTGCGCCGGAAGCTTCGGAGTATCTGTTCTATGTGACGAAGAAGGATGGCAGCGGCGAGCATCTGTTTGCCAAGACCTACAAAGAGCATTTGAAGAATATTGAGAAGAGCAAGGCAACAGCTAAATAACCGAGGTGTATAGAATGGGTAACAGACCGGAACTGCTTGTTCCCGCAGGCTCCCTTGCGGAGCTGCAGGCATATCTTGATTGTGGAGCGGATGCCTTTCTTATTGGCGAGGATAAATTCGGCATGCGTCTGCCAGGTGCTTTTACCCCGGCCGAAATTGCTGAAGCAGTCAGGATTGCCCATGAACGCGGGGCTAAAATATATGTATGTATCAACATTTTAATGAGTAATGAGCTGCTCAAGGATCTGCCGGATTATGTGAAGCAGCTTGGGGCCGCCGGGGTGGATGCCGTTCAATTTGGCGATCCATCCGTATTGCAGACGGTGAAGGAGCTAGCTCCTCAATTGAAGCTGCACTGGAACGCGGAAATGACTTCGACGAATTATATGACGGCGAACTATTGGGGCAGCAAAGGGGCCAGCCGCGTCGTGCTGGCTCGTGAGCTGAATATGGACGAGATTACGGAAATGCAGCCGCATTTGCAAATCGAGTCCGAGGTGCAAGTGCATGGGATGACGAATATTTACCATTCCAAACGCAGTCTGGTACGCAATTATATGGCGCATCAGGGCCGGGTGATTGGCGAGAATGAATCCGTAGGTATGGAGCGCGGGCTGTTCTTGATCGAGGCGGAGCGCCAGGATGAGAAATTCCCGATCTATGAGGATCGTAATGGAACACATATTATGAGCTCCGACGATATTTGTATTCTGGAAGATCTTCATATGCTGCTGGGCGCTGGGGTAGACAGCTTGAAGATCGAGACGATTCTTAAGCCGGTGAGCTATAACGAGGCAGTTATTCGTATCTATCGTCAAGCGATTGACACTTATTTTACCGATCCGGAAGCCTATGAGTTTGAGGAAGCCTGGATTGAGAAAATTCGTGAGGCTCAGGATCCTGAGCGTGAGTTGTCATTCGGATTTTTCTATAAAGAACAAGTGTATTAATTTAAGAGGTAGTTCAAAAAGTTAATAGTCCACTTTGATAAGAAAATTGATCGAAGCCCTCCAAAGAGAGTGATCGTCTCGTCGTTCAGAGATAGGTTTTCTTGCGATATAGCGTGACCCTGTCTTTATCAACAGAAGCGTTTTGAGAGAACGCACATCGGAAGCTTGAGCTTTGGTGCTGAAAGTCGGACTTTTTTGAACATGTCATTTAACGATTAAAAATTTCTAGAGGTGAACGAATTCATGCAAACTGCGGAGAGACACATACGCAAATATACCGGCAAGCGATACCGTTTGGAGAAGCCAGAGCTGCTGGCTCCGGCAGGAAACCTCGAGAAATTGAAATTTGCAATCCACTATGGAGCAGATGCGGTTTACATCGGGGGTCAAAAATACGGTCTTCGCTCAGGTGCTGACAATTTCAGTCTGGAGGAAATGCGCGAGGGCGTTGAATTTGCTAAAAAATATGGAGCCAAAGTATTTGTGGCTACAAATATATATGCCCACAATGAGGATTTGGCGGGGATTGAGGCTTATTTGCGCGGCCTGCATTCCGTCGGAATTGCGGCGATTATCGCTGCCGACCCGATTATTGTTGATACGGCACGCCGTCTTGTGCCAGAGCTGGAAGTGCATCTTAGCACTCAGCAATCGACGGTGAACTGGCAGGCTGTGAAGTTTTGGAAGGATGAAGGTCTGCCGCGTGTAGTTCTGGGACGGGAGACAAGCCTGGAAGAGATCGAAGAAATCAAGCAGCATGTAGATGTAGAGATCGAAGCTTTTATTCACGGGGCGATGTGCTCCTCTTATTCCGGCCGCTGTGTACTGTCCAATCATTTCACAGACCGTGACTCCAACCGGGGCGGATGCTGTCAATCTTGCCGCTGGAAATATGATCTGTTCGAAGATGCCAGACCGGTCGAAACATGGATCTCTGAAGAAGAAGCGAGAGAAAGCTCGGTATTGCGCCAATTCCAGCTTGGGGTTAATCAATTGCCATTATTCAATGAAGGCGACAATGCCTTTACGATGGGCTCCAAGGATTTGTGCATGATTGAGCATATCCCTGATTTGATTGATGCGGGCGTAGACAGCTTCAAGATTGAAGGTCGTATGAAATCCATTCACTATGTGGCTACGGTCGTCAACGTATATCGTCAGGCGATCGATGCTTATATGGCTGATCCGGACAATTATGTTCTTAAACCGGAATGGCTGGAGGAGATTCAGAAGGCGGCCAATCGCCCGGTCAACACCGGCTTCTTCTACGATATTCCCGATCATGAGGATCACATTTATGAACCGGAAGAGAAGGCAATGCCGTATGACTTTGCCGGCCTTGTCATGGACTATGATCATGCTACGGGCATGGCTGTCATTCAGCAGCGCAATCATTTCAAACCGGGTCATGAGATTGAATTTTTCGGTCCGAATGGCACTTTCTTTAAGCAGACGGTGGGCAAGATCTGGGACGAAGAAGGTAATGAGCTGGATGCGGCTCGTCATCCGCTGCAAAGAATCAAGATGAAGGTGGATTATCCTGTATCTTATTTTGATATGATGCGTAAGAAGAAATAGACGAGATGCGACTTGTATATCACTGAAATTAGGGCTTTTCGATCATAGGACGAAAGGCCCTTTTTTGTGTTAAATGATAAAATTCAACAAATTCCACTAAAAAATACCCCCTTGTTATACCGATACATATAGGAGTATGACATCGTTTGTCGAATAGACTAAGTATGAGGCGATGTTGGTATTTAGTAATAGAGGCATGACCTCTAGCCTAGTTTCACGGCATACAACTATTATGAGCGGTGGGTGATTGACATGGGTCTGGTTCCGAAGAAGGAGGGCCAAGCAGCTGACAGCAAGAACAAGCAGAAGAAACAAACTAAATCAAGTGGGGAAAAGAAGCTTATTTCAAGTTGGAAAGACAACGTTTCAAATCTTCTTCCAACACAAATAAATCCTTCTAAATCTGTAGGTGTTCGTCTGTTTCTGATTTTCTTCGTGGCGATCATGTTCTTCGTATTAGCTATTGGGATATTGTCCTATCAAATGGCGAAGTCGACGATTCAGGATAATGCGGAAAATGCCAACCTGCAAACGATAGTACAAACATCGCAGAAGCTGGACATTATTTTGCAAAAGTATGAAGAGACTCTGCAACAGACCTTCCTGGACAATGAAATGCAAAAGGCGATTATGAATGCTTCTCTGTCCGGCGTGTCTGAATACGACCGTTTCACAACCATTAACGATATCAGGAACCGGTTGAATTCCCTCGTCTATTCAAGCAAAGGGGTAGAAGCGGTTTATATGCTGAGTGTGGACGGCAGCGTGGATGATATTTCAACCGGCAGCTCGACTCAGACATTCTTCGAAGCAGCGCGTAAGGAGCCTTGGTACGAAGAAATGTCCAAGACGGTCGGTACACGCTGGATTAAAGTGCCTGAGAAGAGTAATGGCAAATCGACTATACGATTGATTCGTTCCTTATCGAGCGTTACTACTTCCAAGCGTTTCGTTCTCGTACAAGACCTGAATGTTGAGGTGTTGGAGAACTACTTGAAGGAAATTAATTTTGGTGACAATTCAAAGCTGCAAATCGTCGGAGCGGATAATGTAGTTATCGGTTCATCGGTGGAAGCGGAATCAGGTGAAGCTTCTGAGTATGATTTGTCCAAAGCGGTAGACAAGAGTGGAGGCGTTCGCATCAAGGATGCGGGAGGCAATTCCGTACTGGCTGTGTATAACGATTTTACAGCTGCCGACTGGAAGTTAATTGGTACAGTTAGCACCGCCGAACTTGTGAAGGATGCCAAAGGCATTTTGCTCACAACATACATAGCTGCAGCTGTTGTCGCCTTAATTACAATCCTGATTGCTATGTGGATGGTTAGAATGATTGCCCATCCGTTGGCACAGTTGAAGAACTTGATGGAAGAAGGCTCCAGAGGGAACCTGAATGTACGGTTGAAGGCGAAATCACAGGATGAGATCGGTCAATTGACAAATAGCTTCAACGTGATGATGGAGCATATTACTGAGCTTGTGAAACAGACGAATCATTCAGCGAAGGATGTTTTGGACACGGCAACTGAATTGACGCAGGCTTCCAACAAGACAGCTATCTCTGCCAAAGAGATTGCTATCGCTACAGAGGAAATCGCTAACGGAGCTACCAGCCTGGCTAATGAAGCCGAGCGCGGCAATGAGCTTACAGAGAACATATCCCGACAAATGGAACAGGTTGTACAAGCGAACAAGCAGATGGAGACCGCTGCTCATCAGGTAGAGAAGTCAAGCCAGCAGGGTACCGAATATTTGAATGGGCTGCTTGCACAAACGAACTCTACAGTGGATATTGTTAATTCACTGACCGAGAAGGTAGACGCTCTGAAATCGAGTACATCTTCTGTGCTGAAGGTGCTGGAAGTAATGCAGAATATTACGCAGCAGACGAATATCCTGTCCTTGAATGCAACGATTGAAGCGGCGCGGGCCGGTGCAGCAGGGCGCGGCTTTATGGTCGTAGCCGATGAGATCCGCCAGCTGGCAGATCAGTCCCGTCAATCGATTACGATGGTCGGAGAGATCACAGACAATATTCAGCAAGAAATGAATGAGACGGTCCAAGCCCTATCTGATGCAAGTCCGTTATTCCAACAGCAGATTGCTTCTGTGAAGGAAACCAGTCAGATCTTCGTATCTGTACAGGATCAAATGGAAGGCTTCGTGAAGCAAATCGAGATGGTTACGGCTTCTATTGATGATCTGAATGAATCGCAAAACGTTCTGTCTGAAGCGATGAGTAACGTCAGCGCTGTTGCGCAGCAATCTTCGGCTACCTCCGAAGAGGTTGCATCGCTCAGCAGCGAGCAGCAGACGGTGAGCGATCAACTGGTGCAGCTTTCCGGAAAGCTGGAAAATGTATCCAATGGTTTGAAGGAATCGCTGTCCAAATTTACAGTTTAAGCGATATATATAATAGAACTGTCCCAGGAGTAATTTTGCTCTTGGGACAGTTTTTTTGCTGTTATCCTACGGGTCTGCTTGTTCCTTCTTCTCATGTGTTAACATCCCTCTCCAGGGAAATAATGAAGTTGTAAGGAAAAAGGGGGATGTACATGTCATTAGCTAGGAAAAGACGCATATTTTATATTCTAATCGTGTTTAGTCTTTTTTTTGTTGTATATACGCTAAGGATTGCCTGGGTTCAGACCCATGCTGCGTTTGCCGCAGTGACATCTTCGGGGAAAACGATCAATGAATTGGCGGTACGGCAACGGGAACAGGGAATTGAGCTTGATCCGGGAAGAGGAAATTTTTTCGATCGATATGGCCGGCAATTGACCGGGATTACAACCTGGTCGCCTGTATTGTTCCCTATCAAGAAGCTGCCTGCTCAGGAGGATCTGGCACGTATCGCCGCTTCTTTGGGGGTATCTGAGAGCGAGCTAAGGAGCAAATGGGCAAATCTTGAGGTACCTTATATTTGGTCAGGTTCTCATAGCAAGCATGGGCTCCTGGATCATTCGTCCGGAGTCAAGGAGCCATCACTTGCTCAAATGGAAGGGATAGAGGTGCTTCCTCACGTCGTACGCTACCAATCCGGTCAGAACGGACAGCAGTGGCTTGGTTATGTAGCTCAGCGGCCGGATGTGATCGAGCAGATTCGCGGTAGCAGGAAGCAAAGCGAACACCTGCCTTTGACTATGCAAGTAGGGGCGTCGGGTTTGGAGAAGACATTCGACAGATTTTTGCGCGGCGCTGGAAGTACAAGGGTTTATTACGCGGTAGATGGGAAGCGGGAGCCCTTTCCGAATGTAGGCACCCGAGTTAAAGGCCCGGAGGAACGCTTCCATCCGCTGCAGATCAGAACGACGATTGATATCGCGCTGCAGCAAAAATTAGAAGCGCTTACGGAAGAGATGAAGGTGAAGGAGGGCGCGGTGGTTGTTCTTGATGCGGAGAACGGAGATGTGGCAGCGATGGTCTCAAGACCGTTCTTCGATCCTAATCATATTGACCTGACCGGAGGCAGTTGGGGCAATCGCGCTTTGAAGGCTGTCCCGCCCGGTTCCATTTTCAAGACCGTCATTGCAGCGGCTGCCCTGGAGAGTGGAGTCACTAAGCCGGGAGAAGTGTTCCATTGCTCGGGGCAATATGGAAAATACGGATTAGCCTGTTGGAAGAAAGGCGGACATGGCGATATTACGCTGGAACAAGGCTACGCCCATTCTTGCAATATCGTGTTTGCGACATTGGGCGAACGTTTGTCGCCCGGCAGCATTGAACTTGCTGCGGCCAAGCTTGGCCTCGGCCATAAGGTCGGCTGGCATGAGGAGAAATTCATGGGCGGTGATGATCTTTGGCAATTCGACCATGAGGAAGCGGGGGCGATTTTTCACGGCAATTCGCCAATTGATGGAGGGGTGCTGGTCCAGACCGCGATCGGGCAGCGCGATGTTCTGGTTACTCCACTGCAGGCAGCCAATATGGTCGTGACGCTGCTCCATCAAGGGCGGGTTACATCACCGCGTCTGGTGAGCGAGATCCACTTCCGCGATGGCTCGCTGCTCACGAATATGCCGGAGCATCGAGGGGGGACAAGGGCGGGGCAAGTATCGCCTCGCACGGCTGGCTTGCTGTTGTCCTGGATGAATGAAGTGGTTGAATCGGGAACGGGGAGATCGCTTAGACAAGCCGATTGGCATTTAGCGGGCAAGTCCGGTACAGCACAGGTCGAAAAAGCAGGTAAAAAATACAATCACCAATGGTTCATTGGATATGGTCCCGTGGAGAAGCCTAAGTATGCGGTAAGCGTGCTTGTAGAGAGCAAGCCGGAAGGATCGGAGCATCAAGCGACTGCTTTGTTCAGACGTACGATGGATCTTCTCGCCGCCTACAGGCCGGAACAGATCTGATTCATTTTCAAATTTTATAAAATGCGCCTCATTTTGCTCAGTATGTGCTAAAATAGTTAGGATGCTATTCAATATGTACGAGTGAACTACCTCTATATGTGTTCGTTCAAAAAGGCTGATTTTTCAGCACCGAGAAGCTTGGATGAATCTAGGCGTTGAGGAGCGGGGTGTATGCAGGTGGTACGTGAGCACCAAAAGCCCCGGGTGCACTCAAGATTTGCTGCCGAGGATGACTTCGCAGGTTAATTTCCTGTCAGATATAGATTTTATATGTTATCAGCTGCGCTGATGATATTCTATATCGCAAGATAACTTACCTTTGAATGACGCGAGCTGACGCCGCTACTGTTTCTGCTCCAATGCCGGGTCGACGCCCCAGGCAGCCAGCTTAAGGGCAAGCGTCCGCCGCCCATCCTGGAATGACTTGGATTGGTTTTCTTATCAAAGGTGGACTTTTTGAACTATCTCTATATGTGCGTGGAAAAGCTAAGATCAGAGAGAAGTGGGGAAAGCGACATGGAGACTTTGCTGATATGGCTGTTTTACATTTCATCGTTGTATGCTTTTATACCAGGGCTGATCACGCGTCTGTTTGGTTATCGTGTCTTCAAGCATGGTTCGAGCAAAGATGAATTTGCCCTTACCTTTGATGATGGTCCGGATCATTATTATACCCCTCAGCTCCTTGATTTGCTGAAGCGGTATGATGCCAAGGCTACTTTCTTTGTCGTTGGTTCCAATGCGGAGAGAAATCCTGAGCTGATCAGACGGATGCACGAGGACGGGCATTTGATTGGAATCCATAATTATGTTCATAAGACGAATTGGCTGATGGGTCCCGGTGCCGTGAAGAAGCAAATTCAGAAGACGAATAAAATTATCCATGAGGTTACAGGCAAAGATACTCACTATTATAGACCGCCGTGGGGGATCGTTAATTTATTCGACTTCGCTAACCGAAGCGATGTCCAGATCGTGCTTTGGTCGGCAATGTTCAGCGATTGGCGCAAGCGCATCGGAGCTGAACGCTTGACGAAGCGGATGTTGAAGAAGCTCGGCGGCGGCGAAGTATTTCTGCTGCATGATTGCGGAGCTACCCTGGGCGCCGACAATGAGGCACCCAGGGAAATGCTGGTAGCACTGGAACGAGTGCTGGACGAAGCGCAGAAGCGAGGCTTGCGCAGCGTTCGGATCGACCACCTGATGGAGACAGACAGTAAGCTGAAGCATAGCAAAGCGGCGGCGAAGGCGGCAAATAGCACCCGTTCCTTAAGTTGGTGGAAGCGGTCGGTTGTAGCTTTATGGCTCCTCTGGGAGAAGTTGTTCCATCTCATATTCCAGTTGCATACGGCGAATGAACAGAACCCGATTTTTCATTTCCGTAGCCGTCCTTATCATGGACAGTCCGTTGAATTGATGGATGGAACGATGCTGAAGTCCGGCGACGAGGTGCTGGAGCTGCATTTCGACAACAGGAAGCTGTTTCAGATGGGGATGAGGTCGAAATCTACAGTTCATTTGGCCATTCAAATGATCAGGCAAGTCGAGAAGGCATTGCCCGAAATTGCCAAGTACGTGGTCGATCATCCTGAACTGCATAATGTCAAGGCGCTATATGGGGTAACAATGATTAATCGCGGGCCAGAGAAATTCGGTTTTACGGTTACGGATTTGCCGAAGGGGTTCTTTGCTAGTTCTTCGCGAATTTATTTGAAATTCCTGATGCGAGTGATCCACCCGGATGGAGGGACAAGATTAAAGCAGGCACCGGAGTTATTGGTGCCAAAGTTGATTCTGATGCCGATAGATCTACTGATGAAGAGATATCTCAACGATGGTTCCCATCATCGGATTAAGCATGACAGGCTTGTCGAGGAGGAAGAAGAGACGGTCATCAGCTCCACCCTACCTTGTCGGTAATCCGTAATTATTTATTTGTTTATTCAAAAAGGCTTGGCTCCTGTTGAAGGAGCCAAGCCTTTTCTACATGTAAAAGGGAGAAAATAATGTGTCTCAGCTAGATCTCGGTTAGATCTTCATAACTCCGCCCGAACTAGCGTTAGTAACCAGTTTGGAGTAACGAGCCAGGTAGCCGGTTTTTACTTTCGGCTCAAAGCCCTTCCAGTTAGCACGGCGGCTGGCCAGTACTTCTTCATCAACCAGCAGCTCGATTTTGCGGTTGTTCAAGTCGAGCTCGATGATATCGCCATCCTCAACGAATGCGATCGGGCCACCTTCCGCAGCTTCCGGAGAAATATGACCGATGCTGATTCCGCGCGAGGCGCCTGAGAAGCGGCCATCGGTAATCAGGCCGACCTTGGCGCCAAGGCCCATACCTACAATTTGTGAAGTAGGAGCGAGCATTTCTGGCATTCCCGGACCACCCTTTGGTCCTTCATAACGAATAACGACGACACAGCCCTCTTTTACTTTGCCGTTGGCGATTCCCTCCAACGCTTCCTCCTGAGAGTCGAAGCAGATGGCTGGACCTTTATGATATCCGCCGACAGATGGATCGACAGCACCAACCTTGATGACCGAACCTTCCGGAGCCAGGTTGCCGTATAAAATGGCGAGCCCGCCTTTTTCGGAGTAAGGATTATCGATCTTGTGGATGACGCTGGTATCTTTAATCTCACAGTTGGCTACGTTCTCTGCGAGCGTCTTGCCGGTAACTGTCATCTGCTCTCCGAAGATAGCCCCCGGCTTCTTCAGCAGCTCATGAATAACGGCGCTAACGCCGCCTGCCCGGTCAACATCCTCGATAAAGATATCTGTTGCCGGTGCCAGCTTGGAGATATGAGGAACGCGGTTAGCTACTTCATTGATCCGTTCCAGTGGATAATCGATTCCAGCTTCCTGCGCCAGAGCGAGGGTATGCAATACGGTATTGGTAGAACCGCCCATCGCCATATCCAGAGCAAAAGCGTTATCGATTGATTCCTTGGTTACGATATCGCGAGGCTTGAGATCAAGCTTGATCAATTCCATCAGCTGCTTTGCGGATTTTCTTACGAAGTCGCGACGCTCATCAGATACGGCAAGTATTGTACCGTTACCTGGCAGTGCCAGTCCCAGCGCCTCGGCCAGACAGTTCATGGAATTAGCGGTGAACATTCCCGAACAGGAGCCGCAGGTTGGACAACCGAACTGTTCAAGTTCCAACAGATCCGAATCATCAATTTGGCCCGCTTGATGAGCACCAACTCCTTCAAATACGGAGGTTAGCGACAGCTTGCGTCCTTTGCTGTCTACGCCGGCCTTCATCGGACCGCCGCTGACGAAGATCGTCGGGATATTGACGCGAAGCGCGCCCATCATCATGCCCGGTGTGATCTTGTCACAGTTCGGGATGCAGACCATCCCATCGAACCAGTGAGCCGATACAACAGTCTCTAATGCGTCGGCGATAATCTCGCGGCTTGGCAGAGAGTAGCGCATTCCGATGTGCCCCATAGCAATGCCGTCATCCACGCCGATTGTATTAAATTCGAACGGAACGCCCCCCGCTTCCCGGATCGCCTCTTTGACGATTTTACCGAACTCCTGCAAGTGAACATGTCCAGGGACAATATCGATGTAGGAATTACATACGGCGATAAACGGTTTGTTGAAGTCTTCTTCCTTAACGCCGGCGGCGCGGAGCAAGCTGCGGTGCGGCGCACGGTCGAAGCCTTTTTTGATCATGTCTGAACGCATTTTCTTGGCTGTCATAATAGACGATCCCCCCATGATAAGAATTTATTAGATTTTGGAACTTTACACCGCTAAAGGTTTTCTTTACAGTCTATCATATGTATTCTGCTTTTTCTAGCAAACAAAAACAGTAAAATATCTGAAAAAAACGTCAAATGGAGTGGAAGTTTGACCTGAAATCAACGGATTTGGCGCCTAAAACGGAATATAAGATGGTGTAAGGCAGGAGCGCCCTCGTTGCAAAAAAAAGAAAACTCCTGCAAATGCAGAACTTTTCTGAAAAACTTAATTGGTTATGAAAAAGTATAATTTGTCCAAAAAAAGTGCTATATATTGGTTAAAATTAATGCGAGAATTGGTTAATCCGCCAGTTAAGCGCGTAGAGTGAATAGGGGCAATTAAGCTAACAGAGGGAATATTGCGGACAGAGTGAATTGGACCAACAGAGAGAATTGAGTGAACTGATCCTCACAGAGTGAACCGAGTTAAGTGAGCGAACTAGGCAAAAGGTGGATAAAGTCAATAGAGTAAACAGGGCCAAGCTGGGCCGATAGGGCTAACGGAGCCAACAGGTGAACTGAGAAAACTGGCCTAACAAGCCGAACTAAGCAGCAGAGTGGACAACGCTAACAGGTGAACTGAGAAAATTGAATGAGCTGAGCCAGCAAAACGAGCAGAGTGAACAGGGCAGGCTGGGCGAACAGAGTAAACAAGCTAACAGAGCCAGAACGAACTAGGCCAACAGAGTAAATAGAGCTAACTGAACGAGCTGAGCCAACCAGAGTTCACTATTGAGAATCTAACGAAACTCCAGAGCGCTATTTGCCCAAAAATAGGGGTGGAAAAAATCTAACGAAACCTCATATCGTTATTCGGGGCAAATCGAGGCTTTTCGCGTTAAAATGTACTAAATAAGGCTCCCCAGTTTCGTTAAAACCCCAAAGAGCCTATTTGTCCCTGAATAACGCTCCCCAGTTTCGTTAGATCTAGCAGGCAGTTCAGACTACGCCCGGATTCGATGATTCTCACCCATTGTCAAGAATCTAACGAAACTCCAGAGCGCTATTTGCCCGAAAATAGGGGTGGAAAAAATCTAACGAAACCTCATATCGTTATTCGGCGCAAATCGAGGCTTTTCGCGTTAAAATGTACTAAATAAGGCTCCACAGTTTCGTTAAAATCCCAAAGAGCCTATTTGTCCCTGAATAACGCTCCCCAGTTTCGTTAGAGCTAGCAGGCAGTTCAGACTACTCCCGGATTCGATGATTTTCACCCACTGTCAAGAATCTAACGAAACTCCAGAGCGCTATTTGCCCGAAAATAGGGGTGGAAAAAATCTAACGAAACCTCATATCGTTATTCGGGGCAAATCGAGGCTTTTCGCGCCAAAATGTACTAAATAAGGCTCCCCAGTTTCGTTAAAATTCCGAAGAGCCTATTTGTCCCTGAATAACGCTCCCCAGTTTCGTTAGAGCTAGCAGGCAGTTCAGACTACGCCCGGATTCGATGATTCTCACCCATTGTCAAGAATCTAACGAAACTCCAAAGCGCTATTTGTCCGAAAATAGGGGTGGAAAAAATCTAACGAAACCTCATATCGTTATTCGGGGCAAATCAAGGCTTTTCGCGCCAAAATGGACTGAATAACGCTCCCCAGTTTCGTTAAAATCCCGAAGAGCCTATTTGTCCCTGAATAACGCTCCTCAGTTTCGTTAGAGCTAGCAGACAGGTTCAGACTATGCCCGGATTCGAAAAGTCTCGCTCACTGTCAAGAATCTAACGAAACTCCAGAGCGCTAAAGTCTTAATGCTTGCTTGCTGCACTTGTGCCAAACGAGTGGGTGGCCCGGTGCTCCAGGTCAACGATCCATTGTACAGAGGGCTCGATCAGAGGCGCTGCCAGTTTGCGGACGAATGGCTGACAGAGCAGCAGGGTCAAGGCAACGGCAGCTGCAACAAGCACCAGTGAGGCTACATCGCTATGAATCCAGCTGTAAATAGGGGACAGGGCAGCGAGCCGGACAATAAAACCGTGCAGCAGGAATACATATAAGGTTCTGCGTCCCATATCAGTGATGCTGCTTTTTCTCCAAGGCACGAAAGCCAGAAAGCTAGCCGCGGCCAGAGCTTGCAGTATATATAGCAGCATACGAAATATTCCGGTGTACCATGCGATTTGTCCCAATTGGCCATAGGTCATATTGCCATACAGCCAGCCGGGGGATATATTCAATCCGCCCAAGGCGATCCAGAGGAACAGCAGGGCTGATGCGCTTAGGGCGAAGATTTTTACCTTGTGTGTGAACAAGAGCTTTAACCGTGCGTAAGAGAAATGATAACCGACAATGAAAAATGGGAAAAATACCAGTGTCCGCGAAATACTGAGCCAAACCCCATCAACCGGCAGATAGCCAACCAGCACACCGAGCAGAACCGCAGTGATAACCTGTTGAAGGGGTGTCAGCTTTTTCAGCATAATCAACAGCAGACGCCAGCAGAAATGGCTGGCCAGGAACCAGAGCAGCAAGTAAGGGGCGAAGTAAGAATAATGTGTGTTATGAACATGGAATAATAGCGCGTCCAGCGCCAGATAGAGGGTCTGAAAGATCATATACTGCATCGCGATTTGCAGCAGTACCTTGCGTCCAGCGCCTCCAAATAAATTGCTTTTCGCGAAATATCCGGTGACGAATACGAATAAAGGCATATGAAAAGTAAAAATCCACATATATAAAGCTTCCATGCCATGAAGTCTCGTAATTAACGGTTCGATGGCGTTGCCTATAAATACACAGACGATGAGCAGAAAGCGCAGATTCAGAAAAAAGGTCTCTCCCCGCGAACTTATCGAATGATTGGTCATGACGATTCTCTCCTTATCCGGCGGCTTCCGCATGGTTGTCGAGTCGGTACGTTTTAAAATAAATTATTGAAAATTTTGAGGAATCTTCGTTCAGCTATAAGGTACTATTTTTACAGGATCCGCCTTGTGATAATAATCACAAAAGAAAACGCTATCAGCCAGGGGGAATGTGTCGATCTGTTGACAACTGCTGAAGTGTCGCTTTTGTCTGGATTCGTACTTCAAGGTACAATAGAGGAAGATATCGGGTCGTGAAAAATAAATATAGGGAAGTGAGTCGATGCCGAAAGTTACTGTGCATGGTCAAGAGGTTCCGTGCAGAGGGATATTGTTTGATAAAGACGGTACGTTGCTGGATTTTATGCCAATGTGGGGGGCTTGGGCCACTGTGCTTATCGGATTGCTTGATGAGCATTTGACCACTCTGGATAAAGAACCAATGGGTCATAGAAAAGAATCGCTTGGGTTGTTCAGCGACCAGACGGGAAGGATCATTGGATATGATAAGGCCGGGCCAATTGCGATGGGGACAGAGGAAGAGGTGACGGCGCTGCTGGCCTGGCATCTGTATGCTGCCGGAATCCCCTGGAATGAAGCGACAGTGCTGGTCAGGCGTTATAACAAGTTGGCGATGCAGAAGCTGGAGCAGGACAGGAGGGCGTTGCCGCTTCCGGGACTGCCGGAGTTTCTGGAGAATTGTCACAGATCGGGGATCAAGCTGGCAGTAGTGACTTCGGACACGGTGAAAGAAACCGAAAAGCATCTGGATTGGATGGGGCTGAGCCGTTATTTTCCAGTAGTTGTTGGTAGAGACCGGGTATCCAAGGGGAAGCCGGATCCGGAGATGGCATTACTGGCTGCGCAGAAACTGGGCCTTACGCCACAGCAATGCATCGTTATTGGAGATAGCAATGGCGATATGGTGATGGGGAAGCAGGCCAGCGTTGTGTGTACAATTGGCATTGCCCCAGACGGGGATGGCAAGCAGTATTTGCTTGATGCGAACTGGGTTGTTCGCGGATATCATGAATTGTCGGTTCAGTAAATACAGGGGTGTTCGCTTGGGATAAGAAAACCAGTTCGAGTTCAGTTTAAGGATGAAACACCGCGATGTGAGGGCATAGCTTTATCCAACTTCTCGGTGCTGAAAATCGGTCTTTTTGAACTTTTCGAACATCTACATGAAGAATAAAAAGGGGTCAATGACGATGGATATGACGAAGATAGAACAGTTAGCTGCCTGGATGCAGGAGAGCCAGAGGATCGTCTTCTTCGGCGGGGCAGGGATCTCCACTGAGAGTGGAATTCCTGACTTTCGTTCGGCAGCGGGAATTTATCAGACGGAGACGGCTTCGCCCTATGCACCTGAAGAAATTTTAAGTCGGTCTTTTTTCAACCGTCATCCCGAGGTTTTTTATGATTTCTATAAGACGAAAATGATTCACTCGGAGGCCCGTCCTAATCCGGCGCATCTCTGCCTCGCTAAGCTGGAGCAGGCGGGACAGCTGACGCATATTATTACACAAAATATCGACGGATTGCATCAAATGGCCGGCAGCAGGAATGTACTTGAGCTGCATGGTTCGATTCATCGCAATTATTGCATGGATTGCCGTCAGTTTCACAGCCTGGATGAGGTGATGCAAAGCGCTTCAGTCGTGCCGGTCTGTCATAGCTGTGGTGGAGTGGTCAAGCCTGATGTCGTGCTCTATGGAGAGAATCTCGATAACCAAGTGCTCTCAGAGAGCATCCAGGCGATCGCTTCGGCAGATATGCTGCTGATCGGAGGGACGTCCTTAACGGTACAGCCGGCCGCACACCTTGTGACTTATTTTAATGGAGATCGGACGGTGCTGCTGAATGCCTCGCCAACGGCATATGACCATCATGCCGACCTATTAATTACAGATCCGATCGGAGCGGTGATGGAGAAAGTAGGGCGGATGCTGCCGCCAGCATAATCGAGACGACCTGATATAGGCACTTATCTGTCTGCGCAGCGTACAATATCCGTATACGATGGATAATTCTACGATGTGAGGTGGGTATGATGATCGTTCTTCCGCCGGGGGAATCGGAGCAGATTGGGCAGATGAATCTGACGGGGCTGGAGCAGCAAATTTTGCGGATGAAGCAGGAGAGCGCAGTACAATATCGCTATGATTCTATCGCCGATCTGAAATTTGAATTAACAGCCAGGGGGAAAATAGTAGAAGCGGCCAGGGCGCTCTATGACAGCGGCGTGGGCTTTGCCACTTTTGAGAACTCACGCTGTAATCAAGACTACTGGGTTCGGCTTAGCAACGGGGGATTTCAACAGCGTAGCGATGTCACTCCAGCGGAGGCCATCCGCGATATTTTCCATAATGGCCGCAAGTATGCCTTCGAATGTGCTACAGCGATGGTGATCGTCTTATATCAAGGCGTCATGGATATGATCGGGGATCAGGCGTTTAATACTTATTTCGCTAATCTGGTGCTGTATGATTGGAAGTATGATAGCGATTTGCGCATTAATTCGGTCAGTGGGGCGGAAGCATTTCCGGGGGATGTAGTCTATTTCAAAAATCCCGATTTTGATCCTTCCATGCCGCAATGGCAGGGGGAGAACACGATCGTAATGCCTGATGGACGTTATTACGGCCACGGCATCGGCAACGTAACTGCGGATTATATTATCCGCTCTTTGAATTCGAGAAGGAAGCCGGGAAGTACGACGTCTGCGTATTTGATGGACGATGTGGAATCCTTGGATTTTGCTTATACACAGAGGCTGAGTAACGGTGTGGCGAGAATCGGTTCGAGCGTCTATTTGCTCGCTTGATATCGTGATGGACATCAGCTATCCTGTTGGTAGTAGAAATTATAGGGGACACCCTCAACTGCGTTGTCAGGCAATGGGGGTGTCCTTTTTTGGATTATGGGACTGTCATCCGTAAACCGTCCTAGTATATCAGCTTCTTTATGAGTTAGCAGCGTTGTCAGTTCTGCCCGGGGCATTTCTGCGGTACTCGCTTGGCGATTCACCGTAAAATCTACGGAACTGGCGTGAGAAATACAAGGCATCGGTTAATCCGACAGAAGCGGAGATTTGCTCAATGGATAGTTCCGGCCGCTCCCGCAGCAGCTGACGGGATTTGTCTATCCGCAGCTTAAGCAGGTAAGTGACAGGGGTCAGCCCCGTCGTCCTCTTGAAGATCCGTGACAAGTAAGCCCGGTTGTACCCCAGGCTGGAGCACATTTGTTCAATAGAGATCGGATGGGCGTATTGACTGCTCATATAATGGATCATTTGCTTGACGGTGCGCTGCACTCCCGATTCCCCGGTCGGCAATGCAGACTCGCGAACGAGTCTCTCTTCAGCTTCGGCCATAATCAGGTGCAGATAACCTAATGAAGCCAGATGGGAGCTAGGCTTCCGTGTGCGGAAGACCTGAAGCACGGATTCGAGCACTTCAGGAATGGCGCTGGCTGATCCGGAGCTGAACGCAGCCATTTGCGGTGTAAACCCCGCACGCTGGACAAGCTCGGCTGCTTTATCCCCCGCGAAGGCGATCCAGCGGTAACGCCAGGGCTCAAGGCTATCTGAGGCATAGCTTACGAGCTGGTCAGGCTGAATCAGGAAGCAGTCTCCTGCGCTGAGAGAGTAATAAGCAAATTCAGTCTGGAAGCTTCCCCTTCCCTGCTCAACAAAATGCAGCAGGAAATAGTCATATACCTTCGGTCCCAGTCTATGATCGGCCGAGGTCTGACTCTCGCCCGCGAACAAGACATGCAGATCGCTAGTGTCGAACACTTCCGGATTAGCAGCGGCACTATAGGTTTCCTGAAGCATAGGGTGACCTCCTCTATTATTCTGACTATATTCTACTCTCTGAGGTCACATTTATCCATATAAAACTCGCATACATGCATTACGATTATATTCGATTTTTCTTATACTGGGTTCAAGGAAGCTTGAAACAATCAATCATGAATAATGAGGTGTCCATAACGATGAAACGACAAGAGATGGAACGGTTGTTAATATCCCAATACGGCGAGAACGATGCAGCGATATCCGTATTCAATGCCCCGGGACGCGTCAACCTGATCGGTGAGCACATCGATTACAATGGCGGGTATGTACTGCCGGCTGCGCTGGAATTTGGAACAACGATGGCAATTCGCAAGCGTACGGATCGCAAAGTAATGTTCTCGTCCACAAATCTCACTTATAAGGGCGAGTTCGATGTGGATCAGCTTGGCAGCGTTAAGACTGGCGAGTGGGTCGACTATCCGATCGGAGTGATTGTAGAGCTTGGCAAGCTTGGCGTACAGCTCAGCAGTGGCTACGATATTCTGTTCCAGGGCGAGATCCCGAATGGGGCAGGTCTCTCATCTTCCGCCTCTATTGAAGTTGTTACCGCGTATGGACTGCTGGTGATGGAGAATCAACCCGCCGATAAGGTGGAAATCGCCAAGCTATCGCAACGGGCTGAGAATCATTACGTTGGCGTGAACAGCGGAATTATGGATCAGTTTGCTGTTGCGAACGGAGCGAAGGATCATGCGATTTTGCTGATGTGCGATACGCTGGAATATCAGCTTGTACCATTTGTGACGGGCAACTATAAGCTCGTAATCAGCAATACGAATAAGCGCAGAGGATTGGTTGATTCCAAATATAATGAGCGCCGTGGGGAATGTGATGCGGCTTTGAAAATTTTGCAGCAGGATGTACCTGGTCTTGAGTATTTGGCTCATCTGTCCCTGGAGCAATTTGCGCAGTTGAAGGGCAAGTTCACAGATGAAGTTCTGCTAAGACGGGCCACTCATGTCATTGAAGAGAATGCTAGAGTGCTCCAATCGGCCCTGGCGCTGCGCGCTAACGATTTGGTTCGTTTCGGGCAATTGATGAACGCTTCTCATGATTCGCTGCGCGATCTGTACGAGGTCAGCTGCATGGAGCTTGATGTTATGGTCGAAGAGGCACGGAACATTGAAGGCACGCTGGGCTCACGGATGACCGGAGCCGGATTTGGCGGCTGTACGGTATCACTCGTCCATGAGGACGCAATTGACCAATTCTTGTCTGCTGTAGGCGAAGCGTACGAGAAGAGAACGGGCTTGAAGGGCGAATTCTATGTGTGTGGAGTGGGCAACGGAGTTCAGGAAATGAAGGAGGAGTATTAATATGGCGATCTTGGTCACGGGTGGAGCAGGATATATCGGTTCTCATACAGTTGCGGAGCTGCTGGAGCAAGGCAAGGAGGTTGTCGTTATCGACAATCTGCAGACAGGGCATAAGGATGCGCTGCTGGGCGGGAAGCTGTACGAAGGTGATCTGCGCGATAAGGAACTGCTGAAGAGATTGTTCGCTGAGAATGAAATCGAGGCGGTGATCCATTTTGCCGCGAATTCACTGGTTGGGGAGAGTATGAAGGACCCGGTAAAATATTTTGACAATAACGTCTACGGCACACTGTGCTTGCTGGAAGCTATGGATAAGGCCAATGTGCGTAAAATCGTGTTCTCCTCCACGGCCGCAACCTATGGCGAACCGGAGAAAGTGCCTATTGAAGAGAGTGACCCTACCCATCCGACAAATGTCTATGGAGAGACGAAGCTGACGATGGAGCGGATGATGGCCTGGTTCGATCAGGTGCTGGGAATCAAATATGTGGCGCTTCGCTACTTCAATGCGGCCGGGGCTCATGCCAGCGGCAAAATCGGTGAGGATCATGATCCGGAGACGCATCTGGTTCCGCTTATTCTTCAGGCAGCGCTTGGACAACGCGATTCGATCAAAATCTTCGGGGATGATTACAACACACCTGATGGCACCTGCATACGCGACTATATTCATGTGAGCGATCTGGCGGATGCCCATCTGCGCGCTGTAGAGTATTTGCTGGGCGGTGGAGATAGCGATGTGTTCAACCTTGGCAGCGGTCAGGGATTCTCGGTCAAAGAGATGATCGAAGCTGTGCGCGAAGTAACGGGTCGCGACTTCCCGGTACAGGTTACCCCTCGTCGGGATGGAGACCCGGCTGTACTGGTTGCTTCCTCTGACAAAGCGAGAAGCGTGCTTGGCTGGAAGCCATTACGCGACAATCTGCAAGACATTATCGGCAGCGCCTGGGAATGGAACAGCAATCATCCGGAAGGATATAACGACTAAGGAGTGGGCAGAAGTGAAAGCTGAAGACAAGAACAGGCAGGATGTGCAGGCAGCTATCGAAAGACTGCTTCACTATGCACTGGAACAAGGACTATTCGATTGGTGGGATCTGGAGTATTCCCGCAATCGTCTGCTGGAATTGTTCTCCTTCGATGAGCCTTATGCCGGGGAGCTTGCAGAAGAGACACTGACGAGTCCGGAGCAGCCGCTAGAGGTATTGATTGATTATGGCTTTGCAATCGGATTGATCCCGGAAAATACAGTGACATATCGCGATTTGCTTGACGCACGGATAATGGGGCTGATCATGCCTCGCCCGTCAGAGACCATCTCCGCCTTCCGCAAGACGGAGCAAAGTCAGGGCATTCAGGCGGCGACGGATCAATTTTACAAGTTATCTGTGGCGAGCAATTATATCCGTATGGATCGGGTTGCACAAAATATATATTGGGACCAGCCTACTGAATATGGCTCGATGGAGATTACTATCAATCTGTCCAAGCCGGAGAAAAATCCGAAGGAGATCGCAATGGCGAAGCTTCTGCCGCCTCCGGTCTATCCGAAATGCCAGCTCTGCCGGGAGAATGTAGGGTATGCCGGTCGGATCAACCATCCGGCGCGCCAAAATCTCCGCGTTATTCCGCTGGAATTGAATGGGGAGCCCTGGTTATTCCAATATTCTCCATACGTATATTACAACGAACATTGCATCGTGTTCCATCATGATCATGTGCCGATGAAGCTGACGAAGGATACCTTTAAACGGCTGTTAGCCTTTACGGCACAGTTTCCACACTATTTTATCGGATCGAATGCCGATTTGCCGATTGTCGGCGGGTCCATCCTGACGCATGATCATTTTCAGGGAGGAAGACATACCTTCCCATTGGAGAAATCGCCGATCGCAGCAAGGTTCCATCATTCATCTTATCCGGGCGTAACAGCCGGCATTGTCCAGTGGCCGATGGCGGTATTGCGCTTAAACAGCCAGGACCCCGATATATTGCTGGAAGCAGCCGATGATATATATGAGCAGTGGAAGGAATATAGCGATCCGACAGTGGATGTATTTGCTTACAGTACAGACGCTGGTGAGAAGGTGCCGCATAATACGGTGACTCCGATCGTTCGCCGCGGAGCGGACGGCAGCTTCGAGATGGATATCGTGCTGCGCAACAACCGGACGAGTGAGCAGCATCCGGAAGGAATTTTCCACCCGCACCGGGAAATGCATCATATCAAGAAGGAGAATATCGGTCTGATTGAAGTCATGGGGCTGGCGATTCTGCCAGGCCGTCTCAAGGAAGAACTAGCCGATATCGCTGGTATTCTGAGCGGAGATACGACTTTGTATGATGATGTTACCTCCAATCCCGATTCCAAATTGGCCGTGCATGCTGCTTGGGTGAAGCAATTGGTTGCAGACTACGGGCAGGCTATGGTCAAAGAAGATGCGGAAGCACTGCTTCGCGATGAGGTCGGCCGCAAGTTTGCCGAGATTCTAGGACATGCCGGCGTGTTCAAGGTCACGGATGAAGGACGGGAAGCATTCCGCCGCTTCGTGACCAGCGTTGGGTACGGAGCGTTACAGGTATAATCACTAGGAATGACAGGGTGAAGCACTAGTTTTTAGGGGCTTTGCCCTGTTTTTTTGTAGGGAAGGAAGCTAACGAAACGTGGTATCGCTATTCTGCACCAATAAGGCTTTTCAAATCTCTAAAGAAACAGGGTATTGCTAATTGGACATAAAGTACGCATTGGAGCGAAAAGGTGCCTGAATAACGATGTGAAGTTTCGTTAGAATTTGGCAGGTGCCTTTTTACTTGAAATAGCGTGTGCCAGTTTCGTTAGCGTATGAGTGTAAGCGGAGTGACCCAATGTTCAGATCGGCTTCAGTCTAATACGAGATTAAGTAACGGAAAGGTTGCTGAATTTCCTGTTTCTTTGCTTTGGTTACAAGTATAATGGAATTGGATGCAATATTTGAAGAATGGGGTGTTGCAACCAAATATAGGGTTTTACGTAGTAAATATTACATATCATGATATGGTGAGTCATTTTGGTTCAAGGAGGAGAAGGGATGGATGGATTATTTTGGGGCTGCTTTATCGGCGGAGCGGTTTTTGCTTTGGCGAGTACGCTCCTGGGAGATATCATCGGAAGCTGGATCGATGGGATTTTCGATTTGATCTCCGTTGACTTTTTCAAGCCGATCATTAGTGCTTCAGCAATTACAACCTTTGGGGGAAGCGGTATTTTGTTAAGTCAGTATACCGGCCTGGGGAATGCTGCGATTATTATTTTCTCGATCCTGATCGCCCTTCTCCTCTCCGTCGTCGTGTATTTCATTTATGTTAAGCCCATGGATAACAGTGAGAATTCAATCGGGTTCTCAGAGACCGATCTGCCCGGCAAGCTGGGGGAAGTTACCATACCGATCGCCGGTGAAGGCTTCGGTGAGATTATGGTTAAGCAAGTGGCAGGAAATACGCTACATATCGCAGCGAGTTGGGATAAGAGGAACATTTCCGTGGGTAGAGAAGTGGTGGTGGTGGATATGAAGGAGGGAGTCGCCCTCGTATCCGAATTGTATGATAATAGGAAAGAAGAGGAGATGATCTAATTGATCGAAGGGTTTCCGGATTATTTGCTAATTCCATCTGTGGTTATTGCTGTCATTCTTATTCTTGGTATCGCATTCTGGGCCCGCTACAAGACGGTTAGCCCGGATGAGGCGATGCTTGTAACGGGTTCCTTCCTTGGCAGTAAGAACGTGTCAGACGATGATTCTGGTCGCAAGATTAAGATCGTTCGCGGGGGCGGCGCATTTATCTGGCCAATCTTCCAGAAGGCGGAGTTCATGTCCTTGCTGTCGCACAAGCTGGATGTGATGACGCCAGAGGTATATACGGAGCAAGGGGTTCCGGTATCCGCCGACGGTGTTGCCATCATCAAAGTAGGCAGCTCGGTAGAAGATGTGGCTACGGCTGCAGAGCAATTCATGGGCAAGCCCATTGAGTCGCTGAAGGGCGAAGCCCAGGAAGTGCTGGAAGGGCACTTGCGCTCGATTCTCGGCGGAATGACGGTTGAGGAGGTATACCGCAATCGGGATAAGTTTGCCCAGGAGGTACAGGGTGTAGCCGCCAGGGATTTGAAGAAGATGGGGCTACAGATTGTGTCGTTCACCATCAAGGATGTGCGCGACAAGCACGGTTATCTGGAAGCGCTTGGTAAGCCGCGGATCGCTGCTGTAAAGCGCGATGCTGATATCGCTGAGGCTGAGGCGCTGCGGGATGCAAGGGTTCAGAAGGCGCTGGCCGAGGAATCCGGACAAAAAGCCGAACTGCTGCGCGATACTAATATTGCGGAAGCGACCAAGGAGAAGGAACTGAAGGTCGCCGCCTTTAAGAAGGAGCAGGATACGGCCAAGGCGGAGGCGGACCAGGCGTATGAAATTCAGGAAGCGCGGGCCAAGCAGACCATGGTTGAGGAACAAATGAAGGTGGAATTGGTCCGTAAAGAGCGGGAGATTGATCTGCAGGATAAGGAAATTACGGTACGGCAGAAGCAGTATGACGCGGAAGTGAAGAAGAAGGCTGATGCGGACCGTTACGCGGTAGAACAGGCGGCGGAAGCCGATAAAGCCCGTAAAATGCGTGAGGCTGATGCATTGCAGTATTCCATTGAGGCGCAAGCGCGCGCCGAGGCGGAGCAGAAGCGTCTGGAAGGTCTGGCGGTCGCAGATGCCGAGCGTGCCAAAGGTACAGCGGATGCCGAGATCATTCGTCTTCGCGGTCTGGCTGAGGCTGAAGCTAAGGAGAAGCTGGCCGATGCGTTCCAGAAGTTCGGCGAAGCTGCCGTACTCGATATTATCGCCAAGATGCTGCCAGAATTGGCTGAGAAGATCGCTGCACCGATCGCTTCGATCGAGAAGCTGACGGTTGTGGATACCGGTAAGGGAGAGGGCGCAGCTCGTGTCAGCAATTATGTGACGGAGCTGATGGCTACAGCTCCGGAAATGATTAAGAATATTTCCGGAATAGAAGTGGAGCAATTGATCAAGGGGCTTACACAGCGGAAGATAGTTAATCCAGCTCCAGTTCCAGCACCAGCTCCAGCTCCGTCCAAGCCAGCCCCTAACGTAAATCCCGTTCAACCGCCTCAGGAATAATTCATATATCATTGAATAATATATACGGACGTCTCACGTTTATGTGAGACGTCTTTTGTTTGCATTACTAGCTTGCTATTTTCTATTTTTGGGCTAAATCATAAGTAATTTCTGGATCTGACCACCTTTTGTCCGGAATTACTGGCAACGCTTTATTCGGTCAGTTATAATGGGTGTAAGCGTTCCGGACAACTGAATATCAATTAAATGAGGTGCAAATGTGAAGATCCTACGAGTGGCCAAGGTGTTGAATAACAACGTCATTATTGCCGGGCATCCTGAGCATGGTGAAGTTGTCGTAATCGGCAAAGGCATCGGTTTCAATCGCAAGACGGGGGACACCATTCCTCTCGAAGCGATTGAGAAAATGTTCATCCTTACGAATCAGATGGAGCAGGAGCAGTACAAGCAGCTCGTGCCTCAGGTAGATGAGCATTTGATCGAAGTCATTGGCGAAATTATCTCGTATATTTCCCGGAAAACGCAATCGGAGCTCAATGAACATATACATATTGCGCTAACCGATCACCTCGCATTCGCTATTAAGCGTGCTGAACAGGATCTTGCCTTCCATAATCCTTTTCTATATGAGACAAAAGAGATATACCCCCTTGAGTTTGAATTAGCAGAGTATGCGATCGACCTGATTCATAACAAACTGGGGGTGGACCTCGGCGATGATGAGATTGGATTTGTTGCGCTTCATATCAACAGCGCAATTACTAACCGGCATATTAGCGAGGTTCGGGGACATGCGCAATTGATTGCTGATTTAGTTACCATCATTGAAGAGGAGTTACAGATTTCTATTTCACGCCATTCTCTGGATTATTCCAGACTCCTTACCCATTTGAGATTTGCTATTGAGCGAGTGCGTAGAGGTGAAAGAGTTGGAGAGATCGAACGACTGGATGTGCTGTTGCAGCAGGAATATCCAAGACTGTATGCCCTGGCTGGTAAGCTGACCCAAATCATGGAGCAGCGGCTGAATAAGCCGATCTGTCATGCAGAGCTCAGTTATTTGACTATGCATCTACAGCGCATCGCTACCTCGCAAACCGACATCTAGGGAACTTGCACTCGTTATGCAGGTTTGTTATACTTTTAACAAGTAATACAACAGAAAATTTATTATCACAATGTGTGACTGATTCGATCAGGCATGAGTTGATTAAAGTGTTTTGATTGCAACGCTATTTGTTGGGGATAATATCCTCAGAAATAGGCGCTTGCAGCGGAGTACTTTATTGCTCATGTCTTTTTTGCATTTTGAACGATTTGTTACTGTCAGAGATATTATGACAGGGGAGGGATGTTGCTTAGAGCTTAAGGGGTCGCCGGAACGCTCCCTTATGTAGTAGTAAATTCGGTAGTTAATTTGGATTGAAATTAGATAAAAGCAAAGAATGTGGTGAAATTATCCTCATATAATGCCATTGCAATGTGGGGGACAATTTGGCAAATAATGTCGCATTCCCGTATTATAAAGGGAGAAAGACTAAAAAGACATAAAAATGTGGAAAGCGAGATGAGATAAACATGGAGAAAAATTTTAGAATTACTGATGAGGATGGAATTCATGCACGTCCGGCAACCGCTTTGGTAAATACGGCCAATAAATTTAAAGGTTCCGAGGCTTTTGCTGAGGCAAATGGCAAGAAAGTAACTTTGAAATCGATTCTTGGGGTCCTGTCCCTTGGGTTGGAGAAGGGGGATGACCTGAAGTTAATCGTTGAGGGTGATCAAGCGGAAGAGGCTATTCAAGCGCTTGCGGAAGTGATGATTAACGAAGGGTTAGGCGAAGTCCATGCTTGAAATTAAAGGAATTGCCGCATCTGCGGGAGTGGCGATTGCATCTGCCTTCCGGCTGGAGCACCCTGATTATACCGTACATCAAGAGAATGTAGCTGATTCCGATTCGGAACTGAAGCGATTGGATAATGCTCTGGCAAAATCGCAGCAGGAGCTCGAAGGGATCAAGCAGCGTACCGAGCAACAGCTTGGCGCTAAGAAAGCAGAGATCTTCGAATCGCACTTGTTGATTCTAAATGACCCTGAGCTGCTTGATGCCGTTCGCGATAAGATTACTTCCGAGAAGGTGACGGCACAATACGCGCTGGATGAAGTAGCCAAGCAATTTATCTCGATGTTCGAGAATATGAAGAGTGCTTATTTAAGAGAACGCGCTGCTGACATGAGAGATGTGACCAAGCGGGTGCTTACCCATCTGCTTGGATTGAATTATACCAATCCGGCTGACATTAGCGAGGAAGTTATCGTCATCGCTGAGGATTTAACCCCATCGGATACGGCGCAGTTGAATCGGCAATATGTAAAAGGGTTCACGACCAACATTGGGGGAAGGACTTCTCATTCGGCCATTATGGCCCGTTCCCTGGAGATCCCGGCTGTAGTTGGCACCCAGGAGGTTATGGCCCAGATTCAGAGTGGCGATACCGTCATCGTTGACGGTCTGGACGGCAAAGTTATTGTCAATCCGTCCGCAGAGCTGCTGGAGCAGTACCAGCTTAAACGTGACCAATATCTCCTCCAGATTGAGGAATGGAAGAAGCTCAGAGAGGTTCCTACCCAGTCCAAGGATGGCGTTCATGTAGAACTCGGTGCCAATATAGGCACTCCAAATGATGTTACAGGTGTGCTGGAGAACGGTGGAGAAGCCGTAGGTTTGTATCGTACGGAGTTCCTCTACATGGGACGCACGGAGCTGCCGTCGGAGGATGTCCAATTCAACGCCTACAAGACCGTTCTTGAACGAATGGAAGGCAAGCCAGTAGTGGTTAGAACCCTGGATATCGGTGGAGATAAGGAATTGCCTTATCTTGATCTGCCTAAGGAAATGAATCCTTTCCTTGGATTCCGCGCAGTCAGACTATGCCTGGAACGCCAGGATATATTCCGCACCCAATTGCGCGCGTTGCTGCGGGCAAGTGTGTATGGCGATTTGAGAATTATGTTCCCGATGATTGCTACGCTGGATGAGTTCCGTCAGGCCAAAGCTTTGCTCCTGGACGAGAAGCAAAAGCTGACTTCGGAAGGAGTTCAGGTCTCGGATGCCATTCAGCTAGGAATTATGGTAGAGATTCCGTCGACGGCTGTACTCGCAGACCAATTTGCCAAAGAGGTTGATTTCTTTAGTATTGGAACCAATGATCTGATTCAGTATACGATGGCCGCAGACCGCATGAACGAACGCGTGTCCTACTTGTATCAGCCATACAACCCGGCGATTCTGCGCCTGGTGAAGATGGTTATCGATGCAGCGCATCAGGAAGGACGCTGGGTAGGCATGTGCGGCGAGATGGCTGGGGATGCAACGGCAATTCCACTCCTGCTCGGTCTTGGACTCGATGAGTTCAGCATGAGTGCGACATCCATTCTTCCGGCTCGTTCCCAAATTTCCCGTCTTTCGAAGGCAGAGATGGAGCAGCTTGCAGCCAAGGCGATTGGTATGCAAACCGCACAGCAAGTGGTTGAACTGGTTCACTCGATCGGCGAATAAAGGAAGAGTACGTAACTGATTATCATAGCAATAATTCATGGCGACCTACAGGGTCGCCATTTTTAATGGGAACCATCTACCACCAGGAGTGAATCACTTGACGAAAAATGTTTTTGTAACTAGAATGGTTGCAGGATTGTGAGAATTTAATATATTCTATAATAAACTATTAAATTTTGGTAGAAAGAAGGGATTAAATGGCACCTAAAAAACAAAAAAGCTCCATGGCACAGCGTAACGCCGCCGGAGAACAAGCTAAGAAGAAGCAGCAGACCAGACGGATTATCTGGTTCTCGACCGTCGGCATTTTGCTGGTTCTGATTGTGGTCGTGCTATCAATCAGGCCTGCGGCAACCGCTGCGTCTTTTGATTATGAGCAGCTCCCAAGGTTAGGACAAGCCGATGCTCCGATTAAGGTTGTCGAATTTGGGGATTACAAATGTCCGGCTTGTAAAATTGCCAATGATAAGATTAAGCCGAACCTGGTCAGCGATTATATAGATTCGGGAAAAGTGGCTTTTTATTTCATGAACCTTCCGTTTATCGGCCCGGACTCAACGACAGCCGCGTTAGCGGCGCAATCGGTCTTTCATCAGAACAGCGGGGATTACTGGACTTATTTTGATGCCTTATACAACAATCAGCAGGATGAGAACCTCACATGGGCGACTCCTGATTATTTGGTAGATTTGGCGAAGCAGGCCAATCTGTCCATCGATTTTGACGTGCTGCGGAAAGATATCGAGAATCAGACCTATCTCCAAGAAGTGAACGAACATCAGAGTAAAGCAAGCAAGCTAGGTGTCTCAGGGACGCCGACCTACTTTATTAATGGGGTAGAGTATCTTGGACATTATGATGATTATGCCGAGTTCGAGCAGCAGATCAAGGCGGCGCTCGGGGAATAACCTGTTGTATACTGTATCCGTTAATTAAGGGAGGAGCGAGAACAGTGCGTTCTTTGTTCAGAAATTATGGTATTTATTTTGCCTGGATCGTATCTATGGTGGCTACAGCCGGAAGTTTGTATTTAAGTGAAGTGTTGCATTATGAGCCATGCAGGTTATGCTGGTTCCAGCGTATCTTCATGTACCCACAGGTTATTCTGCTGGGAATTGCCGCGTATCGCAATGACCGGAATGTGATCCCTTACATCCTCCCGCTTAGCTTTATCGGCGGATCCATCTCGGTGTACCATTATGCGGAGCAGAAGATTCCGGCTTTGGCCAAGGCGCTGCCTTGCAAGGTAGGCATTCCGTGTGATTTTGACTACCTGAACTGGTTCGGATTCCTGACGATTCCGCTAATGTGTCTGATCGCCTTCATTCTCATCATCGTATTCCTGTTTACGGCCCGCAACACAACCCACTCTATGCCTGCAACGACAGATATTCAAGAGACGGAGCAACTATAATTTCATATTTTACTCAACAAGCAAAAAGGTTGATCTTATATAGTTTACGGGGGAGAGTCATTACTCTCCCTCTTTTGCGTGTATGCAAAATATCATATGATATTAAACATTAAATCGTTTACATAAAAGAATATTTATACATATGATCAGCACGAGGAGGAGTCGACACTCATGTTTTATTCTTTGAAGAGCAGACTGATGACCTTTTTCGTACTTCTATCTATTTTATCGTTCGGAACGATGGCCATTCTCCTGTTCAATCAATCCCGGACAATTATCCGCTCGAATATCGAATCCTCTGCCCTGGAGAAGATGGAGGAGTATGGGGCATACATCGATATGGTGCAAATGCAAATCTATGATTTGGCTTCGCTGGTGTTCAATAGTGACGTGACAAAAAATTGGGATAAGCTGACCTCTGATCCGACTATTCCGGCCGGTGAGAGGATGTATGAGCATATTAAAATGAGCAAGTTTCTGACTCAAGCAACGAATGGCTATTCCGGCGTGTCGGGGGTATCCATTTATAGTGAGGACGGGATGTGGCTGGGCACCGATAATCAGGTCGTGTTCGACAAGACCTTTTTGCAGCAGGATTGGTATAAGGATTTTATCGTCAACGGCAACCATTGGATGGCAGAGCATACGGATCCCGGGGAGGTGCTTCGCAACAATGCCAGTCCGGTCGTCAGTATGCTGATGCCGCTAGGCACCTTCGAGCCTTCTATGGCCCAAAATATTATGAAGCTCAATGTGAATGCGGACTATTTCCGCGAGCCGTTGAACCGCATCCATCTGGGCGAAAATGGGACGATCTATTTACTCGATCAAGAGGGGACGCCGCTGTTGTCGCAGACTCCACAAAGCGGACTGTCCGCCGGCGAGCCGCTGCTGGACAAGATCGAAGAGGCCCGCAGGGACTGGAGGAAGCAGGGCGTTATTAACCTGAAAAATGAGCGCGGAACGATGGATATCCTGGTCTACAAGAAGCTGAAGCTGACCAACTGGATGCTGGTCGGCTTCGTCTCCGAGGAGGATCTATACTCGGAGCTGTTCATGCTGCGCAAGAGCATCGTTATCTTCTCGGCCTTGCTGTTAATAGTTTCTCTGTTTGTAGCCGCCGGGCTTGCTTATAGTATTACAAAGCCGCTATCTGAGCTTGTATCGGCCATGCGGCTTGTCCAGCGCGGCGATTTCCGGCTTGCGGAGAACAAAATACCGCCGGAACACAGCATTCGCAGCGAGATTGGGTATGTAACATCGACCTTCCGTACGATGGTGACTCAGCTTCGCTACCATATCAAGACGGAGTTTGAACTGAAGCTGCTGCGACAGCAGGCGGAATACAAAAGCTTGCTGATGCAGATCAATCCTCATTTCCTGTTCAATACCCTGGAGCTGATGAGCAGCCTTACAATGCAGAAGCGAAATGACGATACGATCGAAGTCATTGAATTGCTGGGGAAGATGATGCGCTATTCTCTCAAGATTAGCGATGATCTCGTACCTCTCACAGAGGAGCTTGGGTATGTGCATGATTATGTAGGAATTCTGAAAAAACGCTTCAGCGATCGGCTGCATATTACGATCGTTGAAGAAGGGGAGCTGGACAACCTGACGATAATTAAATTTATTTTGCAGCCGCTTATTGAGAACGCTGTCAAATTCAGCCTTCGCCAGCAGGCGGAAGCACGGGTAGATATTCATGTGCGCCGCGTCCAGCGCCGCCTATACTTTATCATTGCCGATAATGGGCCTGGCATCGATCCTGAGCAGCTGCAAAGGCTTCAGGAACAGATGATGCCCCCGCAGCTTGATCTCAGCATGCTCAATCGCAACTGGCAAATCGGACTTGGCAATGTGCTTGCCCGCTGCCGTCTGTACTATGGATCATTATTTGCTGTCCAGATCGATTCCTCGCCGGAATCGGGCACTCGGATTGAACTTAGACTACCTGTGGAGGAGGAATCACAAGATGTATCGGGTATTGATCGTCGATGATGAGCCTGAAATCAGGCAAGGCCTGCAATTGAAGGTGGATTGGAACAAGCTGGGCTTCGTTCTGGTTGGGGAAGCCGCCAACGGAATGGAAGCGATGAACCGGCTTCAGGAGGAAGAGATCGATATTGTCATTACGGATATGAATATGCCGATGATGGATGGGGTCTCTTTTCTGGAGGCTTATCATAAGGTATATCCCTTCTTACGCGTGGTTATCATTACCGGCTATGAGGATTTCAAGTATGCCAGAGCAGCGCTTCGTAACCGGGCCAAAGATTATCTGCTTAAGCCTGTGACCCGAAGCGAATTGACCGATACGCTGGAGAAAGTGAAGCAAGAGCTTGATGAGGAGCGCGAGAACAAAAACCAGTTTGAAAGGATCAAGTGGCAGATCTCGGAGTATTACAAGGAGATGAAGGAGCATTTCATTCTCCATTTGGTCAAAGGAAGCATTGATGAAGAACATCTCGTACATGATCGGGCCAAGCTGCTGCAATTGGATCATTGGGACGAACGTGAGATTCGTATCATAACGGTTGGCCTTCGTGAACAGACATTGCTGGAGGACAGTGATCGACCGCTCGATAAGCTGTGTCTGCCCTTCCGTTTGATCTGTCGCGAGTGTGCAACGATGTTTCCGGGCTCGCCAGAGGTGTTCTACGACAGCAATTACCGCCGATTAATCCATATCATCGTGTCCGAGCAGGATACGGCATGGCCCGAACTGGTGGATAAGCTAAGCCGAGAAGTACTGTCCAATATTGGAATCCTGCCTTTTGCAGGTGTGGGACAAGCTATGCGCGGGTTTAAACAGTGGAAGGAGGGGTATGTCGATGCGCTGCTGGCCTGGAACCTATCAAGAAATAATATCTCGGAGAGCTCGTTCCCTATCGAAGGCGAGCAGGAGCTGCTGCCGGATGAAGAGATTCGAATCATCGAACGACAGTTGCTGCAGGGGGACCTTGCCAGCTTCGAGAATGCGATTCGGACGCCACTACAGAAGGCATTTTGCATCTCACAAATCAAATTTGTGAAAATATTTTTTCAGCTCTATCTAATGCTGGAGAAGCTTGCGGGCGAATCACAGATTTCGTTGGAGGCAGAAGAGCAGCTATGGATTCGCCCTCAATTAGTGCTCGCTTTTAATACGGTGGATAAGGCATATCAATATTTACTGCGGATTGCCGCGAAAATTCAGCGAAGGCTTAGCAACGAGGCGGATGCCGATCAATCGTTGGTCGAGGCGGCTCAGCATTTCATTGAGGAGAATTATATGTATGACCTCAGTCTGAAAATGATCGCCAAAAGGTTCAATTATAATCCCTCTTACTTCTCGGAAATTTTTAAGGCGCGTGTCGGGGTTACGTTCATTCAGTATGTGAATGAGGTACGCATGGGTCAAGCGGTCCGGCTATTGGAAGGCACGGAGCTTAGTCTCTGGGATATCGCCGAATTGAGCGGATTCTCCAGCGCCAGCTATTTCAGTTCGAAATTCAAGCGGATGTATGGAATTACACCGTCGGATTACCGGCAGACAATCGCTGAAGAGAATACCTGAAGAAATTGATAGCGAAGTTCCGAAGAAATAGCATTCATCCAGGCTGATCTCCTGTTTATGATGAAGATAAATCGCATACGAACTCGGAACGGCTGCAACAGCTGAGCATTTCATATGGATGGTTGCCTATTCCGGGGAATCGCTGCATGCAGCGATTCCTTCTTCGTTGACGATTAATCTAAGCTCAGAAGGAGGAAGCATCAGCGATGCGATCTGCGCACAAATCATTAGCAAGAGAACAAAATCGGGCCGGCTATCTATTCCTGTTGCCCTGGCTCATCGGCTTTTTCTGTCTGACCTTATTGCCGATGCTGGGGTCTTTGTACTTGTCGATGACCAAATTCAACTTGCTTAGTCCGCCGAAGTGGATCGGGCTTAATAACTTCGTACAGATTTTCACCTCAGACCATACCTTTGTGAACTCATTGGTTCTAACTTTTAAATACGTGCTCTTATCTGTGCCTTTACGGCTTGCCTTTGCCTTACTGGTTGCTATGGCTCTGAATAAGGGGTTACGGGGACTGGGAATCTACCGGACGGTGTATTATATCCCTTCGCTCCTTGGAGGAAGTGTGGCGATTGCCATCGTTTGGCGCCAGATTTTTGATGGAGACGGATTGGTGAACCATTTCCTGGGCTGGTTTGGGATTCGGGGTCCTTCCTGGATCGCTCACCCGGATTATATTCTTTATACCATTATTACGCTTGCGATTTGGCAGTTTGGTTCCGCAATGGTTATTTTCCTGGCCGGGATCAAGCAGATTCCGGCTGATCTGTACGAAGCGTCAGAGGTGGACGGAGCAGGCCAGGTCCGGCAGTTTATCAAGATCACCCTGCCTATGCTGACGCCAGTCATTTTTTTTAATCTCGTCATGGGGATTATTAACTCCTTTCAAGCCTTTACGCCAGCTTATGTTATCGGGGATGGACGTGGAGGGCCGCTTGATGCAACGATGTTCTACACCCTGTACCTGTACTTGAAAGGCTTCTCCTTCTTCGATATGGGCTACGCCGCGGCTCTGGCCTGGATAATGCTGGTCATTATCGGAGTGTTCACAGCGATGATATTTGTGACCTCGAAATACTGGGTGTTCTACGGCGATGGCAATGAAGGGAGATGATGGGGATGAGAGCGAATTCAACGATTTTGAAAATAGGCAGACATATACCGATTATCCTGCTGGGTATCATCATGCTGTATCCTGTGCTGTGGCTTATTAGCAGTTCGTTCAAGCCCAATCAGCTCATATTTGCGGACTCAGGCTTATGGCCTGCTCAAATTACGCTGGACAACTACGCGAACGGCTGGAAAGGACTGCAGGGGATTTCATTTGCCCGATTCTTCGCCAACTCGGCATTTATATCGAGCATGTGTGTGATCGGCAACGTGATGACCTGTTCCTTTGCGGCTTATGCCTTTGGAAGACTGAATTTCAAGTATAAGAAGCTTTGGTTCGGGTTGATGCTCGTTACGATTATGCTGCCTTATCATGTGACGCTAATTCCGCAATACATTATTTTCGACAAGCTGAGCTGGGTTAACACGTATTTTCCGTTGATTGTGCCAAAATGGCTGTCGCATGATTCATTCTTCATCTTGCTGATGGTGCAGTTTATCCGCGGGCTGCCGAAGGAACTGGACGAGAGTGCTACGATCGACGGCTGCGGATTGAAGCAAATTTACTTCCGGATTGTGCTGCCGCTTCTGCTCCCGGCTTTAATTACAACAGCGATCTTTACATTTATTTGGTCCTGGGATGACTTCTTCAGCCAAATGATCTACTTGAGCAAAATTGATCTGTTCACCGTACAGCTGGGCATTCGTTCGCTGTTTGACCCTTCGGGCCAATCGGACTGGGGCGCACTTCTGGCTATGTCGACGTTGTCGCTTATACCGATCACGATTATCTTTCTGGTCTTCCAGCGCTACTTCCTCGAAGGGATCGCGACGACAGGGCTCAAGTAGAGCCTAATAAACCTAAACCCGAAAAAATTTAAAATCAACTGCCGAAATAATCCTATTCTCGCAGCAGTGGCGATGAAGTAGCATGAGGGTGAGTTTGAAGGCGTTCTTATAAAACCGATATGGGGGAGATCACGGAATGAAGCAACGTATTTTAGCGGTGCTGCTGGCTCTTTTTATGGTTATCGTGTCAGCGTGCGGAGCAGGAAGTGGTGGCGTAAATAGCAAGACGGACGGTAATACAGCGGGCAATAATACGGCGAAAGGCAATGATCCGGGGACGGAAGAGCAGGTTGAGCTCCGGATTATGTGGTGGGGAGATCAGAAACGGGCGGATAAGACTAATGAAGCCCTAAAGGTATTTCAGGAAAAAAATCCGAATATTAAAGTTATCGGAGAATTTGCCCCTGCATCCGGTTATTTCGATAAGTTGAACACGCAGCTAGCCTCGGGAACTGCGCCGGACGTATTCTTTCTTGGTGGCAACGTTGTTGATTACGCCAACAAGGGCGTCCTGCTTGACCTTGATCCGTATGTAGGCGGTGTGCTCGACTTGACAGATATGGATCAAAGCATGGTTGAGTACGGCACATTTGAAGGGAAGCTTCAGCATATCTCGGTTGGAGCTAACGCCCGCGGCATCGTCGTCAACACAGCGATGTTCGAGAAGGCGGGAATGCCTGTACCGGAAGATGGCTGGAGCTGGGAGGACTATGCTCGGATCAGTCAGGAAATCTCTCAGAAGCTGGGCAAAGGCTTCTATGGAACCTATGATTTCACTGTAGATGGCATGGACATCTACCTGAAGCAGAGAGGCAAGCAACTGTATGAGATGGAGAACGCCGCACTGGGATTTGAGATGCCGGATGCACTGGAATGGTTCCAATACTGGGCGGATACAGCAAAAACAGGCGGAGTAGTGACACCGGAGCTGCAAGTATCCAACCCGCCGGGAGACACAAGCAAATCGTTGATTGTTACTGGGAAAGTAGCTATGAATCTGATTCCGTCCAATATGTTCAGCGCTCACCAGAGTTTGACAGAGGACCCGCTTATTATGGTTCAGCTTCCTCGCGGACCCAAGGGTACCGGAGTTGTATTCGAGTCTAGTCAAGGCATATCGGGCTATAGCAAGTCGAAGCACCCGGAAGCTGTAGCGAAGCTGATGAATTTCTGGATCAATGATGATGATGCAGCCCATATTCTAGGCAATGATCGCGGAGTTCCGGTGACGTCCAAGAAGCGCACATTACTGGAGGGTACGGCGACTCCGGAAGAGAAAATCATCTACGATTATACGAGCCGGGTATCCAACGCGACAAAGGCAGAGCCTTTTGCTATCAGTTATAATATGCCGGGCTTTGCTGAATTCTCCAAGCTGGCTGAGACGACGATGCAGGAGATCGGGTTCGGACGCAAGAGCGTTGAGAAGGCGGTGGATGATTTCTACAACAGCACGGTTAAGATCTTCGAGAGCAATAAGTAAGTGATTGCAGCGGCTGCCTCAGGCGGCCTGCTGTTGTTATATCTACTTTATGAGAGTGAGGCGATACGGGTGAGTCAGTCTCTGAAGGAACGCCTTCGGAATCTATCTGTTGAGGATAGGATAGGGGAATTGGAGAAGCCGCAGGATAGACAGCTGCTGAAGGAATGGAAGCAGTCGGGCGTACGCTTTGCAGCAGCGTCTGGCGAACTGGAGAAGGTTTATTATAAGGCGCTGCGAAGGCTGTTCGATTGCATCGCGCCTACAGGCGGATCGGAGCCGATATTGCAGGAAGGAGGCGTCTATCTCGGCTGCTGGTTGGAGAGCACGGGAACGATCAATGCGGAATTGTTGTCCAGGTTTCTTCCATCGGTCTCTGAGGCGACCTATCTATCCTTCGCCAAGCATCAAAGAGAGGATGGACTACTTCCATACAAAATTACCGAACAGGGTCCGGTATTCAAACAAATTCAATTGGTAACCCCGCTGGCCCGCAGCGTATGGAATCACTATGGCCTGCACGGGCGAGACGAGTCATTCCTGCGCACGATGTATGAAGCTATGTCGCGTTATGATCAGTGGCTTGCCACATACCGCGATACACGCGGAACAGGGTGTGTAGAGGCGTTTAGCACTTTTGATACCGGCCATGATCTGTCACCCCGGTTTTGGCATGTTCCGGATACTCCACATTTAAATGATCCTGCGGCTTACAATCGGGATTCACCGATTCTGCCATTTCTGGCACCTGACTTGACCGCTAATGTATATTGCCAGCGGATGTATTTGGCGCTGATGGCAGAGAAGCTGGGGGAGACTTCAGGGGCCATGGATCAGAAGCTTTGGAGAGAGAAGGCTGGGCAAAGCCTGGACAGCTTGTTCAGGTACTGCTTTGATGAAGCGGATCATTTCTTCTATGATCGGGATGCCAACGATGCCTTTGTTCGGGTACAGTCCGATGTATTGCTTCGTGTCATGGCCTGCGAGGTAGGGGATCGGGAATTTTTTGATACGATGCTAAGGCGTTATTTGTTAAACACTCGCAAGTTCTTTGCGAGGTTCCCGTTCACCTCGATTGCGCTTGATGACCCGAGGTTCAATCCATTCTCCAGCTATAACAGCTGGGCGGGACCGTCAAACTTCCTGAGCATGATTCGTGCCCCTCATGCCTTCGAGCATCATCATCGTTACGTGGAGCTGACATGGGCGTTCTATCCTATTCTCTCCGCATTAAACCGGGCAACGCGCTTCCCGCAGACGCTTGATCCATGGACAGGACAGGAGGGCTTCACAGAAGCTTATTCCCCGTCCATCCTATGCCTGCTGGATTATGTAGAGAGATTATGCGGAATCATGCCGCGGCCGGATGGCGAGCTGTGGTTCACCGGTCTCGTGCCTTATGATATCGATATGGGGGGAGAGATCGCGGGCGAGACGGCCTACTGCAGAATGGTGAATGGGGATTTATATGAACTATATAATACGAAATCAGGCTCTGAAATCTGCCGGAATGGCCGGACTATCATGACTTTCCCACGGGGGGTTCGGGTTGTGACCGATTATGGTGGAGGCCTGCTATCCATCATAGGCATGAGTGCCCGTCCGGTTCAGGGAGCCATGCAGTACGAAGGACGCAGCATTCCATTCACGGTACAGGGAAATGAAATATTGAACTATAAGCAAGGCCGCTTCAGCCGTAAGCAGGATATCGGTATCGTGTATCCTGCCTATTCATAAGGCCAGGAAATCCCCGGCTTATAAAGGGTCTGTCCAGAGGAAGGTTTAAACAAAGGAGAAGGGAGCTCATGACGATGCTGAAAAATAAGGATATCCAGATCAGAGATCCATTCGTTTTCCCGGTGTTGGAAGAAGAGAAATATGTACTATTTGGCAGTACGGATAAAAATATATGGGGAAAAGGCGCGGGATTCGACGCATATACGAGCCACGATTTGCAGTATTGGGATGGGCCGTACAATGTGTTTTGCCCTGAGGCGGATTTTTATTCGGATACGAATTTCTGGGCGCCTGAAGTTTACTCCTATGAGGGACAGTATTACATGTTTGCAACGTTTCGACGCAAAGATAACCAGTTGCTTGGCACTGCCGTGCTTACAGCCGATCATCTGCTTGGGCCATATAAGCCGCACAGCGATGGGCCGGTAACTCCGCAGAGCTGGTCTTCTCTGGATGGCAGCCTGTTCTGTGATGAGGAGGGCCAGCCATGGATGATATTCTGTCATGAATGGCAGCAGATCGCTGATGGAGAGGTATGCGCGATGAGGCTAAGTTCGGATTTGCGACGGTCGACAGGGGAGCCTATCCTCCTGTTTCGGGCATCGGAGGCGCGCTGGACGGCCCCGTTCATCTCTGCCCGATTTCCCGGACAGCAGAATTATGTGACCGACGGTCCTTATCTGTTCAGGGCATCCTCAAATGAGCTCTATATGTTATGGGCAAGCTTTGTGAGCGACAACACCTACGCGCTTGGCATTGCTAAATCTCCATCAGGACGGGTTAGCGGACCATGGCTGCAAGAGGAGAAGCCGCTATATCAGAACGATGGCGGACATGCGATGGTATTCCGTACCTTTGCAGGCCAGTTGATGCTGGCGATTCATACCCCGAATCAGACGCCGGATGAACGACCGCTGTTCCTGCCTCTTCATGAGCAGAACGGCAAAATCGTCGTGGCAAGTGAAGGGGAAGAGGCAATAGGTTAAAGCGTAATTTTGAATAGCCGATTAAGGACCTTGATCATTCGCAAATATATGCGGGATAGGGGTCTTTTTTTCGATATTTGGAATTCCACTAAATCGGGGCATAGAAAGTTAAAATCAAAAGGAAATTTATAGGGGCATATAGTAATATATAAAATGAACCTGAATAAGCAACAAAAGGAGGATGTAATGGAGGAATTTAAAGACCGATTATTTAAACTCCGAGAACAACAAAACGTTATTGCCGAAGAATATGAGGCGCTTCTCAAGGAATATAAAGCGAATGATCTGGTACAAGAGAATGAAATACTTAAGCGGGATTATGAAGAGTATAAGCAGCGGGTTGCGGCACTGGAGAGCAGACTGCGGCAAGTGGAGAAGGAAAATGGCTGGCTCCGTCAGGCTCTGGCCGAGCAGATTCTCGATGAGAAGCTCACCTTCATCAGGGTATCTCAGGAGAAGCTGAATACTTATTTCACCACGGCGTCCCATCAGCATATGAATCGGCTGCAAGCGCTTGAATATTCCAGCAAGCAGAGGATTCAGCAATTGTATGACCAGGCGCAGCGCTTGTTGCAGGCCGATCAGCAAATGATCCAGGCCAAGCTGACCGACCTTCAGGGGGAGGTTCACCAAGGGATTCAGCGTCACCGGCAGTTCATATATGAAGCGGAGCGTCAAATTCATGAGCAGGCCATCGACGGTTATCAGCAGCTGGAAGCCGAAGGGGTGGACGAACATACGATTCAGCGCCGCGTGAAGCAGAACCAGCTCGAGATGAAAATTGGCCTAAACTGGATTAACAAGCTGGGCATTCTGCTGCTCATCATAGGAATGGGCGCGGCATTTAAATATACATATAGCTGGTTTAGCGCTTATACCAAAGGAGCTGTCTTCTTTGTACTCGGCTTGCTGATGCTGGCCGGCGGGGAATGGATGTTCCGGAGAAATAAGCAGGTTTTCGCACTAGGGTTGTTAGGCGGGGGGATCTCCGTTCTGTATGGCTCTGTCTTCTATAGCTATTTCTTGCTTGATATCATTAATTTAGCGTCAGGGCTCATACTCTGTGTTATTATAACCGCAGCAGCTGCGCTAATGTCACTGCGTTATCAATCCAAAACAATTTGTTCATTTGCGCTCGTAGGCGGCTATCTGCCTTTCTTCTCTTATTTAGAGGCATACGGATTAGCCGGAAATGCTGTATATGTGGCGATGGGCTATTTATTCCTATTGAACGCCTTGATCCTGCTCATATCTTTCCGAAAACGCTGGCCTATCGTGCATTATATCAGCTTTGGACTGAATACCCTATCGATGATCATCCTTGTAAACCTGGCAGATCAAACCGTAATTGCTATCATCTATGCACTAATTACATTTTTAATGTATCTTTGCATTACGCTGTGGGTGCCGTTCCGCTATCCATCCAAGCTGAATTGGCTGGACTTCTCTCTGCTTGCGCTCAATACGCTGATCAGCTGCAGCATCATGTACAGCCTGTTCGATCGGGCGGACTGGAATCAATATCGCGGCTTGCTCGCGCTCATCTTCTGTGTCGTTTATTACGGGATTGCCCGCTTCAATCGTAAATATCTGGACAAGGAAATCGAGACGAGACTGTTGTTCTACGGCACATCCCTTACCTTCTCCCTGCTCGTTATCCCTTTCCAGTTCGGAATTCATTACATGTCACTAGGCTGGTTAATCGAGGGGATCGTCTTCTCCGTGCTGGGACATTTGCAGCGCTCGAAGTTTGTGGAGAGGATCGGCTGGGGGATTCTGGCGCTGACGATGGGAGCTTTTGTTCTGGTCGATTTGGTAGGAGGCATGTTCAGTCATCCCGAAGTGGACTTTGCTTGGAAATACAGCTTTATCTCGATGGGGCTGTTTGGTCTGGCTTGCTTCTATGGTTTCCGTCTCCGGGATATACAGGAGATCAAGCGGTACAATGCGTCGGATCATTCGCTGCTGGCGGTATTAAAGTATATAACATCTATTAATATATGGTTCTACCTGCTGTACGAGATCCACCGGATCTACAGGGCGTTGATGCCTGGAGATGCTATTCTGTATAGCTTCTATCAATGGCTGCTGTTCGCCGCGATTACGTTTGGTCTTGCCTACAGCTTGAGCAAGGCGAAAATATTGTATGACAGAGTCATTAAATATTATAGCCGTATTTTGTATCTCATCGGGTATGTGCTGTGCCTGGGAGTTACACTGGGAATGCCCGCACTGAATACGAACGGAGAATACAATTCGTTCGAGAATTATTTAGCGCTGGTCATCTTGATCGCCTTCAATGTATTTGTCTTTTTTAGCGGACGCGATCTGCTGCTGCAGATGATTAGCCGTCAAGCCGGGGGGCTGGAATGGATTCCGGTATGCCTCGGAGTTTATATTTTTGGAATGGCTACAGCCTTTTTAGGCATCCAATTCAGGTTAGGTGATGTGAGCTGGCTGTTCAGCCTGGTCTATCTTCTGTTGGCGATCGCGTATATCGCTTACGGATTCCGCAGGAGATTTGTCTTCATTCGCCGGATGGGGCTTGGGCTGACGCTGCTGTCTACGGGGAAAATGCTGCTCTTTGATCTGTCTCTGATGACGACCGGCAGCAAGATTATCGCGTATTTCAGTTTTGGTCTGCTGCTGCTTGGTATTTCATACCTCTATCAGAGGGTGTCGAATATGCTGAATGCGGTGCATAAGCCGGCGGAATCGAACTCTCAAGGTGAAAACGTATAGCGTGTAATGAATTAGCCCTGCTGCGAATGCGGCAGGGTTTCTTCGTTATATTTGGAGGAATGCGAAAAATAATCGCGGTAAGTTGGATAAGTCGCGGTGTTGCTGTGACAGGAGCCTAACTGTCCGCATATGATGCCTAAGGAGATTTATCTTTTGGCAAAGGGGAGGACGGCTCTGAAAAAGCGAACGAAAACCGCGAAAAACGGCAGGGCGAAAAACTCGCTATATTTCGTGGATAACCCGGATAAGAATGAACTGAAACTGCTAAGCTCTGTCAAGAACGAGAGCCAGCAGGAAGAACTGGAGGTCAGACTGCATCAGTCTCTGGCTGTAGCTGATGCGGAAGACAACAAAGTGGAGCAGAAGTCTGCGCAGGGTTCTCTTTCCAAGGAGAGGTCCGAGCAGGGTTCAAGATGGAGAGAGGCCAAGGAGCTGGGCGCTAAGGAGAGAGTATCGCAGAATGAAGCCGGGCAAGCTGAACGGCATGATCAGCTGGTGAAGGAAGCTCTTCAGGAGAAGAGAGCCTCACAGCTTGAAAAAGGTATCATTTACACCGACGATCTGTCGAGTTCATCTGTAACCGGTGATAAGATTGCACCGTTTGCCATCGATTCGACCAAGATCAAACATGGAGCGATCGGCACGGCCTGGATCGCCGATTACGCGGTAAACAGCATTAAGATCGCCGAATCGGCAGTAAATGCCTCGAAGATTGCCCCCGGCTCCATCACAGCCGATCATTTGGTAGACGGAGCTGTTGAAGGGCGCAAGATTCGTGAACGTTCGATTAGCGGAAGCAAGCTGGAGGAAGGCAGCATTACCTCTGATAAGCTTGCGGACGGTGTGATTGGCGGGGAGAAGCTCGCTGACGGCTCCATCGAGAGTCGCCATCTGCGGGAATGGATCGTAACGACCGATCTGATTCAGGATCAAGCCGTCAATGCAGAGAAGCTGCGCAGTGGGAGTGTCCATTCTTATCACATCGCCAATGCGGCAATTGATACTTCCAAATTAAGCGAAGGTGCGGTTACGTCCACCAAGCTGAGAGACGGGGCGGTGACGGGAACCAAGCTGCAGGACGGGGCGATCGAAAGCCGTCATTTGGCCGGAAATGCGATCACCGTTCATAATCTTGCTCCCGGATTGATCGCCAAGGAGCATCTGGCCCACGCGAGCGTTGGGGCTGAGCAGCTTGAGAAGGGAAGCGTGGCTGCGCATCATCTCGGCGAGCAGGTCGTAGAAGCGATGCATATTGCTCCAGGCGCAATCGAGAGTATCCATCTGCAAGCGGGGAGCGTTAGAGAAGAACAGATCGGAAGCCATGAAATCAAGGGCAAGCATTTGTCGGATCGCAGCGTTACTTCTACCAAGCTGGCCGATCAGTCTGTGGGCACTTCACAGATCGTCGAGCAGGCGGTGACCTCTTCGAAGATTGCCGACCAGAGCATATTGCCGCATAAGCTGGCAGATGAATCGGTCCTGACCCGACATTTAGCCAAAGGGTCCGTGCAGGGGCCGCAAATTGCAACGAATACGCTTAATGCTGCGCATTTACAGCAGGGGGCAGTACAACGCGATCATATCGCCCCGGGCGCCATCCAGGAATGGCATATCGCGGGTTCCGCAGTGACGGGTGACAAAATCGACCTTGAGACGATCTCCGGCGAGCATATTACAGAAGAAGCCATCGAAGAGAGACATCTCCAGCCTGGGAGCGTGGTCTCGGAGAAGCTGGCCGAAGGCAGCGTGACGGAGAGCAAAATTATGCGGGGAGCGGTGACCAGCAGCATTATTGGGGACAATCAAGTACAGTCCCGTCATATTGTCTCCGGCTCGGTTCAGCAGGAGCATCTGGCTCAGAACAGCGTGAGCAGCGATAAGCTGCAGAAGGACTCGATTCATGAGGATCATTTGCGCAAGGGGGCTATTTTCTCTTACCATTTGCAGGACCATGCCGTGACGGCCTTGAAGCTGTCCCCAGAGAGCGTGAGCAGCGACAAGATCACAGATCTGTCGATTACGAGCAGTAAACTGGCTGAAAGCAGTGTGGTCTCCTCTAAAATCGCACCGGGAACGATTCAATCCTGGCATTTGGCACAGGGGGCGGTGCTGTCCGAGAATTTGGCGGCGGGCGCCGTACAATCTCAACATTTAGCAAAATCCGCGGTTGATGGCAGTCATCTGCAGACTAACGTGCTCAAAGAGACACATTTTACAACCGAGTCGGTGTCCGGGCAGGCCTTGCAGAATCAAGCGGTCACATCCGCTAAAATAGCAGAGCAAGCCGTGCAGTCGCGCCATTTGGCTAAAGACAGCATTCAGGGAGCGCATATTGCAGAAGGGGCCATCGAATCGAATCACCTTGCTTCTCAGGCAGTGAAGCTAGACCATTTATCCCTGGAATTACAGGAGGGGGGATTGCTGCCGGAAGCAGGAATCAACGGCATGGACATTCAGCCTTCATCCATTCGTCGCGCTCATTTGCAGAAGGGAGCGGTCGATGGAGAGGTTCTGCAGCTGGGCTCGGTAGGCGTAGGCCATCTACAGGCACATAGCGTGCAAAGTCAGCACATTGTTGCTGCTTCGGTGCAGAGCGAGCATCTGGCCGGCGGTGCCGTGCAGTCCCGTCATATCGTCCCGGGAACGATCGATAGCGAATTGCTTGCCAAGGGGGCGGTGACGGCTGAACATATTCAGCCGGGCGCGATTTCCAAGGCATTGATGAATGAGGAGATTGTTCGGGAGGGGATCCTGCCTGAAGGAGGAATTGGCGGAAAAAGCTTGCAGCCCGATTCGATCAGCCGCACCCACCTACAAAAAGGCGCGATCGATGATGAAGCGCTGCAGAATGAATCGGTCGGTTCGCTGCACCTGCAGCTGAAATCGGTGCAGTGCTATCATCTGGCAGATGAAGCTGTGCAAATTCAGCATTTAGCTACGAATATTATCGGAGCACAGCATCTGACGGAAGGCAGTGTGCATGACTCTCATATCCGGGAAGGGGTTATCGATTCACGGCATATTCGCGAAGGCTCCGTCAATCAAGCTCATCTGTCTCCCGAACTCCAGCAGGAGGGGCTGCTTCCGAAGGAGGGACTCAGCGGCAAAGATCTGCAACCTGGCTCGATCAGCCGCGTTCATCTTGAGCAAAATGCGGTTGATGCGGATGTGCTCAAGAGCCACTCGGTGGGGGCTGTGCATTTGCAGGCCAATTCGATCTTCAGCTTGCATCTGACGGATGAGGCAGTACAGTCGAAGCATCTGGCGGCCAATGCGGTTGAATCCGGGCATCTGTCCGAGGATAGCATTCAAGCGCGTCATATCGGGGAAGCCGTGGTTGGTTCTGCTCATCTACAGCCGCAGTCCGTATCCTTGCAGCATCTGTCCTCAGAGCTTCAGCAGGAGGGTATCCTGCCTCAAGAGGGCATCCGGGGCGAGAATATCCAGCATAACTCGATTAGCCGCAAGCATTTGCAGAAGCATGCCGTTGATTCTGATACGCTTCGGAATCAGTCGGTCGGTTCGGTTCATATTCAGCCGGATTCAATCTACAGCGTTCACCTGACCGCTGATTCGGTACAATCGCAGCATTTGGGGGACAGCACGGTTAGTTCGCGCCATCTTACAGAGAACTCCATCGATGGCTCCCATATTGTGCAGAAGGCGATCACTTCGCAGCATATTGCTTCTCACGTGATCAGCAGTGAGCATTTGGCGCTGGAGCTTAGAGAACAAGGCTTGCTGCCTGAAGGCGGGATCAGAGGAGAGGATATCCAGGCGGGAGCGGTCTCCCGGGAGCATCTGCAGGACAATACAGTGGATTCCGATGTGCTGAGCCATCAATCGGTCGGTTCCGAGCATATTCAGGAGGGCTCGGTATTCGGCTATCATCTGGTGGATGAATCCGTGCAGTCTCGTCATTTGGCTGATGACGCGGTGGAATCCAATCACCTGTCGAAGCACGCTGTCGGCTTCGAGCATATTCAAGAGGGAGCTATCTCCGGGTATCATCTGGGCAACGAATCTATACATTCTCATCATTTAGCTGATGAAGCCGTTGAATCCAATCATCTGTCAAAATGGTCGGTCAGCTCGGAGCATATTCAGGAAGGTTCGGTATTCGGCTATCATCTGGTGGATGATTCGGTGCAAGCGCGGCACCTGGCTGATGGCTCTGTAACCTCCCATCATCTGTCGCCAAATTCTGTGGGCTCCGAGCATTTAAGCATCAATCCGGTCCAGACGGTCAGCGGCCAACAGGCTATACAGCAGTTCGGCATGTCGGCATTCTTGCTGCAGGGCTACGAGAAGTCGACCGAGATTACGATTCAGTTCGATGAGCCCTTTGATCATGCCCATTATGTGCTTGTAGCCATGACGAATCATCCGGCGTACTATGTTACCATGAAGGATCGTTCTCCGGATATGGCTACTGTGGAGATATCCAGACTGAAGGATAGTCCGATCAATTATGGATTTATTACCTGGATTGCGATCGGAAGCAAGGAAGAGTCTGCGAAGAAATAGCGGAAGAGTTGCAGGTGGGCCGGCAGCCGTACCGGATTGATCCGGGGCTGCCGGCCCTTTTAACTTACCTTTAAAATGCTGTTCAAAAACTTTGCTTATCAACACTGAGAAGGCTGAAAATCTATTTTATTCTGCATTAGCTCGGACCCATAGTATAATAGAGATATGATTATTTTGTGGGGGAGAATCCATGACATTAATTAGAGAGTTTGTAAATCAAGAGGAATTCATCGGTTATTATTTGCTGAAGGAAGTAGATGTGAAATTAACGAATAGTACGCCTCCCAAAAATTATTTGGATATTGTGCTGAGCGATTCCAGCGGGGAAATTTCGGCTAAATTATGGGATGCTTCAGAGGTTGACAAAGAGACCTTCTTTCCTATGGGACTCGTAAAGGTGCGCGGTGTTGTACAGACTTATCGGGAACGGCTGCAAATGAAGATCATCCAGATGCGCCCGGTCAAAGAAGAAGATGGAGTGAGGCTGACGGATTTCGTCCGTTCTGCACCGATCCGGGCCGTGGACTTGGTCCATACGATCCGGACGACAATCGCGGCTATAGCGGATGCGGAGATTCGCGGCATCGTCGCTTATTGCGTTGATAAAGTGGAAGAGAAGCTGATGCATTATCCGGCTGCGAAGACGCATCATCATGCCTATTTTGGCGGCCTTGCCTATCATATGGTCAGGATGCTGGAGCTGGGCGAATTTCTCTGCGGGCAGCGTCCATTTCTGAATCCGGATATGCTGCGGGCGGGAATTATTTTACACGATATTGCCAAACCTGAAGAGATGGTGGCACAGCTCGGCATTGTGTCCGAGTATAGCACGGCAGGCAAGCTGCTGGGCCATATCTCAATGGCGTCCAATTGGATTACTGAGGCAGCGATCCGGCTTGATATTGACCTGGATTCGCCGAAGGTAATGGGACTGCAGCATCTGGTGCTCTCCCATCATAACTTGGGCGAATGGGGCAGCCCTGTACAGCCGCAGACGGCAGAAGCGGTGGCCCTGCACCATATCGATGCCCTGGATGCGAAGCTGCAGATGGTGGAGGATGCATTGAACACTACTGCGGAGGACGAGGATTGGACCCCGCTTATTCGCGGTCTTGAGAACAAGGGAATTCATCGTTTACGGGTATTATAAGCAATAACTTAGATAGGCTGTCTCGCGGTCAGGCTTGATCGAGGGGGCGGCCTTTGTGCGTATCGCCAGGTTATGGCCAATCTTATTGCATCGTCTCTGTGAAGCGCATATTATGGATTAGTGATTCTTTTTGCTCGAGATATTTCATGATTTACGTACAAGGGAGAATGATAATGAAATACCGTAGCGTGTTTGATGTAATCGGTCCGGTAATGGTTGGCCCCTCTAGCTCTCATACAGCAGGGGCGGCGAAGATTGGCAGGCTGGCGCGCAGCATATTTGGCAAGGAGCCGCAGCGCGTTGTGTTGTCGCTGTACGGTTCCTTTGCTGATACTTATAAGGGACATGCTACCGATGTGGCATTAATTGCCGGATTATTGGGGTATGATACGGATGATCCACGTCTGCCTCAGTCTGCAAAATATGCGGAGGAAGCAGGAGTAGAGATTATCATTAGAACGGAAGAGGCGATCCCGGAGCATCCAAATACGGTCCGCATCAACATGCAAAGCGGGAGCGAGGAGATTGATCTGGTAGGGATCTCGATCGGCGGCGGCAAGGTGGAGCTGCGTGAGCTGAACGGATTCCAATTGGGTCTGTCCGGCGAAAGTCCGGCTATTCTCATTATTAACCATGATCGCTACGGCGTTATCGCCAGGGTGACCCATATATTAAGTGAAAGTCATGTGAACATCGGGAATATGAAGGTATCCCGCAAGGAAAAGGGCAAGATGGCGCTGATGGTTATCGAGACGGATGAGATGATCAGCGATAAAGTGATCGATATGATCAGGAGGCTGGAGGGCGTCGACCGGGTTTTATCCATGGAGGATTAGCAGAGCCAACCGCTTGTTAAACGTAAATTATAGGTAAGGAGGCTGAACTTCAAATGTTTTCAAATGTGGCGGAGTTAGTCGCACTTGCGGAAGAAAAATCATGCTCCATTGCGGAGATTATGGTCCGCCAGGAGATGGAAGTTAGCGGAAAGAGCCGGGAGCAGATCCGTGAGCAAATGTCGCGCAATCTTGAGGTGATGGAGAAGGCGGTAGAAAGAGGACTCAGCGGGGTGAAGTCGCATTCGGGATTGACCGGGGGGGATGCGGTGAAAATGCAAAAATATATCGCCAGCGGTCAAGGATTAAGCGGCCTTACAGTGCTTGATGCGGTTAGCAAAGCGGTCGCTACCAATGAAGTTAATGCGGCGATGGGGCTGATTTGCGCTACGCCGACCGCTGGCGCTTCCGGGGTGATCCCGGGCGTATTATTCGCGCTGGTGGATAAGCTTCATCCGACCCGGGATCAAATGATTGATTTTTTGTTCACATCAGGAGCATTCGGGATGGTTGTCGCCAACAATGCTTCGATTAGCGGCGCCGCCGGAGGTTGTCAGGCCGAGGTGGGTTCTGCGACGGGGATGGCGGCAGCTTCGATCGTTGCCCTGGCCGGAGGGACGCCGCAGCAATCTGCTACAGCGATGGCCATAGCGCTCAAAAATTTGCTGGGTCTGGTATGTGATCCGGTCGCTGGCCTGGTTGAAGTTCCCTGTGTGAAGCGGAATGCGATGGGAGCAGCGATTGCGATGGTAGCCGCGGATATGTCGCTGGCTGGTATTACCAGTGCGATCCCTTGCGATGAAGTGATCGAAGCGATGCACCGGATTGGCCAAGCGATGCCGGTTGCACTGCGAGAGACCGCACAAGGCGGCCTTGCTGACACGCCTACCGGACGACGGTTGAAGACGGAGATATTGAAGGGCGAGCGGGCTTGAGCGAAGCATTTATTGACAATTCTCCTATGCTCATGGAATGCCGATTAAATGATCGGCATTTCTTGGCATGCCATTAGACAATAATGATATATCATGATATATTATTATGTATTGTGGAATAAGTACGGGAGGTATCATGATGAGTGAATCAACCTCTTCAAAGCCGATGTATGAGCAGATTTTTAATGATGTTAAGCGGCGGATTATAGATAACACTTATATGGCCGGTGATAAGATTCCATCGGAGAAGGAGCTGGCCGAAGCCTATAATGTGAGTCGGATTACGAGCAAGAGGGCGCTGGAGATGCTGGCCGCCGAGAATTTTATTATCCGCAGACCCGGGCGCGGGTCCTTTGTAGCGGAAGCGGGAGACGATGGGCAAGCGCCGCCCGCTGCTGCGAAATCATCAGCTGTGCTGAAGAAACGGCCGGGGAAATTGATCGGGGTAGTGCTGACGGATTTCGCCAACAGCTATGGGACCCGGCTCATTTACGGCATGGAGTCCGCTGCCCGGGAGCTGGACTGCTATCTTATATTGCGTCGTACGTTTGGTGTGCAGGAGAATGAGGAGGAGACGATCCGCAAGCTGCTTGAGCTTGGTGTGGATGGGCTGATTGTTTTCCCTGCACAAGGAGAGTATTTCAATGCGGAAATCCTCAAGCTCGTTATCGAGCGCTTCCCGCTTGTGCTTATTGACCGGGAGATCAAGGGGGTAGCGTCGTCGTCGATTAGTACTGACAATGTACAAGCGGCGTTCATGGCAACGGAGTATCTGTTCGAGCTCGGGCATTCTCATATTTCAATCCTGTCCCCGCCTCCGAAGGATACGTCAGCGATTGAGGAACGGATCGAGGGGGTTATGCAGGCATATGCCAGTCACGGTGTTATTGTGGATCAGAGATTGTGGATCACCGGACTGACTTCGACGCTGCCTAATTCCTTTAATGATGAAGAGAAAATAGAACAGGATATCGAGAGAATCATGAATCATCTGCAGGCGTTCCCGGAGATCACGGCGCTCTTTGCGTTCGAATACCACATTGCCCTCTTGGTCAAGGAAGCGGCGCGACGTCTGGGCTTAAACATCCCCAGCGACATCTCTGTCATCTGCTTCGACCATCCGCTGTTCCGGCTTGGAGAAGGGTATGCCTTTACTCATATGCGGCAGCAGGAAGAGAATATGGGCCGGTTGGCGCTGGAACAGGTGACGGCTCTTATGGGAAGCGGGGCAGGAGCTGGCAGAACCAAGCTGCAGGCGCAGCTGATTCCAGGGGAATCTGCCGCATCCGTACGCAGTCATTCAATGGATCGATCGTCTTTTTAAGCATAAGCAACGATGAAGCTGTTTCTATGACCATCAGGTCGTGGAACAGCTTTTTTTGTAATATTCAGTCTTTTTATTTTCCATAAATAGGATTTTACACTCATTGACATAATAATATTATACTAATATACTCATTTCCATGAAAGCGTTTTATTTACAGGAAGAAACGATATCGTCAAAGGAGGCGAGGATGTCTCAGCTTGTAACGATGGCTTGATAAGGGGGAGTATTACATCAATAAGTAAGGAGACGATAGGATGATGAATGTTCTGGTTGTAGACGACGAATCTACGGAACGTGAAGGAATCAAAAATTTGCTCTGCCAATACAAATTTCCCTGCCGCGTGCTTGAGGCCGAAAACGGTCGCGTTGCTGAAGAGATCCTGCAAAAAAACGCGGTTGATATTTTAATTACCGATGTGAAGATGCCGTTGATGAATGGCATTGAACTGAGCAAAGCGGCTAGAAGGATGCAGGAGAATTTGAAGATCGTCATCTGCAGCGGTTATGGCGAATTTGAATACGCCCTCAGCGCAATCAAGCTTGGGGTGATCAACTATTTACTGAAGCCGCTCATTCGTGAAGAGCTATTGGAGGTCATGGAAAACCTCACTCAGAAGAAGGCCTATATCGATCCTGATCAGGAGACCGAAGAATCCAGGGTGATTCGCCAAGTGAAACAGATTATAAAAAATAATTATCAACATGATATTTCATTAACAGATGTAGGCAACGAGGTCTATTTATCGCCAGGCTATCTCAGCATTTTGTTCAAAAAAGAAACAGGCATGAATTTCTCCAAATACTTAACGGATTACCGATTGCGGAAAGCAGATTATTTGTTGACACAAACCAATATGAAAATAAACGATATTGCGGAAAACGTTGGGATTGAAAATCCGTCTTATTTCTGCAAGTTATTCAAAAATAAATACGGTGTCAGTCCGATGCAATATCGGAAGTGCTGAGATCAATGATGATCATTCGTCTGATGAAAAGCAGGTTTAATGATCTAAAGTTCCGCAGCAAGCTGCTTCTCTCACACCTCACCATTGTGCTGATTCCGATTCTACTCCTGGGCATGCTGTCATTTCTTCAATCCTACACAACGCAGATCAACGAATTAAATAGTGAGGCGCGCTCCGGTCTCAGCCAAATGGCCAACATCCTGGACTACAAAATAAACCGCTATAACATGCTGTGCGAATTTATTGTACTGAACCGGGATTTCTCTCAAATTTTTTTGAAAAATTATCAGGACAATTATTTTAATATGTACTTGGATTTCAGGGATACGATGGACCCGCTGCTCTCGCAAATCAAGCTGATGGACGGGAATATCGAAGAAATTACCTTCTACACCTCAGGTGATCTGCTGGGGATTCGCGATCATATACTGCCGCTTCATGAACTGAAAAGACAGCCATGGTATGACGGTGATCGAGGCCGGCGCTGGATTATTTATGACGGGCATGTGTATTTGCTGCAGCAGTTGATCAGCAATCACAGGAACAGCAATTTTATGGTGATCACCATCAATTATGAAAGTATCTTCTCAAGCATAGAGCAGGTCTCCGACCATATCTCTGTAAGCATTGAAGACAGCCGGCATAAGCTCATATATCAAGGCAATCAGGACGTGCTGACAGCCAGAAGCCTGACGGACATCAGCGGTTCGCTGCAAAATATCGACTGGACGCTGAAATTTTCCGTTTCCCACGATAATGCTTACATGAATGCACTGACCATTTTTAAGATTACGTTTTTTGTTATTGTGCTAAGCTTGCTGATTGCCTTCAGTCTGATATATGTATTTTCCAGCAGCTTCACGCGGAGGATCGTTCATCTGAGAAATAAAGTAGATAAGGTGGAGCAAAACAATCTGGAGATCATCATCCAAAGCTCTTCCCGGGATGAAATAGGCGAGCTTACGAATGGGATCGGCAAGATGCTGGGCAGGATCAAAAGCTTAATCTCGCAGGTATACGAGGCAGAAAGCGCCAAGAGAGAAAGCGAGTACAGCCAGCTCATTGCCCAGATCAATCCGCATTTTCTGTATAACACCTTGTCGTTCATACATTGGCGCTCTGTGAAGAAGCAAGATATCGAAACCGGGTACATGGTGGCCGCGCTGGCCCAATTTTATCGGACCACGCTGAATAAAGGCAAGGCGCTGGTAACGATTAAGGACGAATTAGCCAATATCAAGGCCTATATCGATCTGCAGCTCATTATGCACGATGCAAGCTTTGAGATTGATTATAAGGTGGAAGAGTCGCTATTGAACCATCACATTATTCACTTCATATTACAGCCGATTGTCGAAAATGCGATCAAGCATGGCTTTGCTGAACCTCTGATTGGCGACCGCCTGTTAAACATCTCTGTCTATCTTGAAAAAGGGGAGATCAAAATGAAGGTGGAGGATAACGGCATCGGCATGTCGTCGGAGCAGGAACAAAAGCTGTTGACCGCAAGCAGCTCCGGTTACGGTGTGAAAAATGTCAATGATCGCATCAAGCTGTATTACGGAACGGACTATGGCTTGGACATTTTTAGTAATCCGGGCCAAGGAACTAAGGTGAAGATTACGCTGCCTTATAATTCATAAAAAACGTGTTATGAATCAAAAAAACGTTGCATATCCGCCCTTTATGAAAACGGATACAATGAACCCATAAAATCAAATAAAGGGGTTAGCGATATGAAGAATAAGCGGAAATTAGTCTTTATTCTCCTGGTTTGCCTCAGCATGCTTGCTGTCAGCGGCTGTGGAGGAGGAAGCGGGACAAACGCTGGCGGCTCGGATGAAGCGCAGGTCGATGATGGGGTGAAATTTGATCCGTATGGCAAATATGACACCTCTGTTGAATTCACGATCGGCCGTAACACAAACCATACTAGCAATCTTCCCGACGGAGACACAATCGAGAACAACATGGCTACCAGATATGTGGAGAGCAGGGTGAATGTGAAGGCGAAGATTGCCTGGGAGACCGATGATATGGATCAGAAGCTGTCCCTCTCCATGACGACGGGCGATCTGCCTGATGTAATGACGGTTAGTCGGGACATTCTCAACCAATTGGTCGATAACGATCTGATTGCGGATTTGACCGAAGTTTATGACAAGACCGCCTCCAAAGGCTTGAAAGAAATTTACGACACCTATGGCAGCCTGCTCATGGATCAGGTTACTTTCGATGGCAAGATCATGGCTTTGCCGCATACCAATATCGGCAACCAGCATCAGCTGCTGTGGATCCGCAAGGACTGGATGGATAAAGTAGGCGCAAAGACGCCTGCAAGCCTGGAGGAAGTTTGGGACCTGGCCAGGACTTTCGTTGAAAAGGACGTTTCCGGCACAGGAAAAACGGTCGGTTTCGTTATGGATCAGAATGCGATGAACTTTACGCCGGTATTCGCGGTCTATAATGCCTTCCCGACGAACTGGATCAAGGATGCGGAAGGCAAGGTCGTATATGGCTCGGTGCAGCCGGAAATGAAGGAAGCGCTGGCTGATTTGGCCCAGCGTTACAAAGAGGGGCTGATCGATAAGCAGTTTGCCGTCAGGTCCGGGGAAGAGAAGGAAGCGCTGGTCATTAAAGGCCAGGCAGGTATGCTTTTCAACCCTTGGTGGATCGGCTACACGAACTATAAAGATACCATTAAGCAGGATCCGGAAGCGGTCTGGATCGCCGTATCCGCACCGGTTGATGAGAACGGCAAATTTAAGACAATCCGTCAGGACCCGGCCGGCAGCTTCACCGTAGTCAAGAAGGATTACGCTCATTCGGAAGCGATTATGAAATCGATTAACCTGAACACAGATTTTTTGTATTCGCTTACGGACGATGCTGTTCAGTACAAAAAAGAGCATGCAAGTGAAGGGCTGACCGATAACAGCAGATGGAATAACGAGCCGACGCAGATTCCGATGCAAATCGATTATAACGACGTATTGAAGCGTTACTATGATGACATTATGGAAGCGGACCAAGCCGGAAATGAGAGCAAAATTCAACCTGACCGTCTAGTATCGCTCCATGCCTATCAGGACTTCAAAAAAGAAGGGAACAATATCGACGCTAATACTTACGGGGAATATCTATCGCGTATTGAAGGGCAACGGGAAGCCAACAATCCGAATCTGGAAGTCATACCGGGCGCTTTTTATGGCACAACCGATACGATGAAGATGAAATGGGCCAATCTGAAGAAGATGGAAGAAGAGACGATTCTTAAAATCATTATGGGCGAAGCGCCGCTTAGTGAATTCGATAAATTCGTCGACACCTGGCATCGGACTGGCGGGGACGAAATTCTGGCCGAGATAAATCAAAAGTAACTTTAATCGCAGGATGTGATGAACATGAATCGAACCGGAGTCAGCATGGGCCGGCAGCTGCAAGCGCCGCTGCGCCAAAGCCGTGCGCGCCAACGCCTGAACGGGATGACCTATCATATGATGCTGCTGCCTGGCATGATCATGCTGTTCATTTTCGCCATCATTCCGATGTTCGGTGCGGTGATGGCGTTTCAGAGATTTATTCCAGCCAAGGGGATCGGCGGCTCCCCTTGGATTGGACTCGGCAATTTTACTTATATGCTGCAGCTTCCGGACAGCAGACAGATCTTTGTGAACACTCTGGTCATCGCTGCCGGAAAGATCATTCTTGGCCTGATTGCACCGATCGTATTCGCGCTGCTGCTTCATGAGGTGCGGGTGAAGCTGTTCAAGAGCACAGTGCAGACGATCGTCTATTTACCGCACTTTATGTCCTGGGTTGTGCTGGGAACGATGCTGACAATGATCTTCTCTTATGACGGGATGGTCAACAATTTGCTGGAACTCCTGGGTCTGGAGCGGATCATGTTTATGGCCAGCAATACATGGTTCAGGCCGCTGCTGATCGTGACGGATACCTGGAAGGAATTCGGCTATGGGACGATTATTTATTTGGCGGCCTTAACGGCGATTAACCCGGCACTGTATGAATCGGCCGCGCTTGACGGAGCTAACCGCTGGAAGCAAATGCTGAATATTACTTTGCCAGGCATTTTTCCAACCATCATCTTATTGGGCACGCTCAGCCTGGGGAATGTGCTGAACGCCGGCTTTGATCAGGTCTTTAACATGTATAATCCGCTCGTCTACGAGACAGGGGATATTATCGATACATTTGTTTATCGTATGGGGCTTATTAATATGCAATATTCATTTGCTACGGCGGTCGGTTTGATGAAATCAGTAATTAGCTTTGTGCTTATTATTATCTCCTATCGGCTGGCGGCCAAGTATGCCGGGTACAGGATTTTCTAGGAGGATCATATGGTACAGTCGCAAACCTTGGGATCAAAAATGATGAATGCTCTGATTATCGCCGTGCTGGTTATCATCGCTTTTCTATCGCTGGCTCCGATGCTTAACACGATCATGATCTCGATCAGCAGCAGCGCGGCGGTGAACGCCAGAGAGGTCAATTTCTGGCCCGTTGACGTTAATTTCTCTTCCTATGAGAAGATTCTGAACGATGTCAAGTTCTGGCGCGCTTTCAAAATATCTGTGGAACGGGTCGTCCTTGGGGGCGGCATCAATATGCTGCTTACGGTGCTGATGGCTTACCCGCTGTCGCGCAGCACGATGCAATTCAAATCGCGCAATGTCTACATGTGGATTATCATTTTTACTATGCTGTTTAGCGGTGGGATCGTCCCGTGGTATATGGTCATCAGCAAGCTGAATCTCATCAATACCCTCTGGGCGCTGGTGCTTCCAGGCGCGGTCCCGGTGTTTAACGTGATCCTGCTGATGAATTTCTTCAAGGGCATTCCCAAGGAGCTTGAGGAAGCGGCATTTATGGATGGAGCGGGGCCGCTCAAAATTTTATTGAACATCTTCCTGCCGGTCTCTCTGCCCAGCCTGGCCACAATCACCCTGTTCGTGATTGTGGGGCACTGGAACAACTTTTTTGACGGTATTGTGTTGATTAATGACAGCAGCAAAATTCCGTTGCAGACCTATCTGCAGCAGCTAAATCTGACGCGGGACCAGATGCAGAACCTGACCGTTGAGCAGCTTCAGCAGTTCAATAAAATATCCAATACGACCCTGAATTCAGCGAAAATCTTGGTCTCCATGATTCCGATTATGATGATATATCCTTTCTTGCAGCGGTATCTGATTCATGGCATCGTGCTTGGCTCGGTAAAGGAATAGATGGGAAAGTAAATTTATATTGGGAGGGGTTAGCGTGAACTTGAAACATGGAAAGCCGTTCAGGTCCAAATGGTTTATGGCCGTCCTGGCCATTGTGCCTGCTTTAACCGTATTCACAGGAATAGGAGCTTCTCCAGCCGATGCTTACAAGTCTTCCGATGCCGATATAGCCATCAGGGCATTTAATCAATATTTCTGGAATCCCGAAACGAAGCATTTTCGGGCCGATTCGCAGCAAAGCGACTCCTACCAGAGTTTTTGGGTAGAAGCCGAATTATGGGAGATGGTCATGGATTCATATCTCCACACCTCCGATAGGACGTTAAAGCAGCAGCTTCGCCAGCAAATCGATGATATTTTTACGGGGGCGGTGGCGAAGTACGGAGAGGACTGGACGAATAATCCGTTCAACGACGATATTATGTGGTGGGCTATGGCCAGCGCGCGAGCGTATCAAATTACCGGCGAGCCGAAATACCTGGACAAGGCGAAATATTACTTCGACTTTGTGTACGACACCCAATGGGATGAGGAATTTGGCGGCGGACTCTGGTGGTTAAACAGCGAGCATGTTACGAAGAACGCTTGCATCAACTTTCCGGCTGCCGAAGCAGCGGTATTCCTCTATGAAATAAGCGGGGACCAGCACTATCTGGACGCCGCTTCCCGTATTTTTCGCTGGGGCAAGACGATGCTGACCGATGGCAAGGGCAAAGTCTTTGACCGGATTGAGCCGGTACGCGGCGGCGTTCCCGATGCGACCCACTATAATCAGGGAACCTTTATCGGCGCGGCGGTAGGGCTGTACCGCAGCACCGGGGATTCCGTCTATCTGGAAGATGCCGTGAAGGCCGCTCAATTTGTCAAGGAACACCAGACGGATGAGAATAGGCTGCTTAATTATGAAGGGCCCAACGGGGACTTGAAGGGCGGCAAGACGATTCTAATTCGTAATCTGGCCTATTTATTAACCTCCCTGGACGGAAAAAAGGCTGCATCAGGCTATAAGCAGTTTAGCAGGGAGCTTGACGAATGGCTCGCTTATAATACGGAAATGGCCTGGAGCCACCGCAATGAGGATGGAATTGTTGACGGCAATTGGATCGGCCGCAGGCAGTCCGGAACCTACGACTCCTGGACAGCGTCCAGTGCCGTTCAGGCGCTGGCGGTCCTTAAGCCCAGGAGTATGCCGCTAAGCTATCAGACCAGGGATGCCTATCATAAAATTGAAGCGGAGAAGTACAATGACGGCAAGGGTTTCATCCTGGAGGGAAGCGCAGAAGGAACGATGCAGCTCGGCGGAATTCAATCCGGCCATTTTGCAGCCTACAAGCAGGTGGACTTTGGCAAGCTGGGTGCCAAGGGCTTTATTGCCAGGGCGGCCAGCGGGACGGCAGGCGGCAGGATCGAGATTCGTCTGGATGCTCTGAACGGTCCGGTCGTTGGCACTGTCAACGTCGAAGACACAGGCGGATGGGAGCATTTTATGGATGCCGTCAGCGTATTGAAAGATCACCAGGGCCATCCTGCAACGGTAACCGGAGTTCATGACGTGTATCTGGTATTTGAAGAAACAACGGACAGCTATCTGTTTAATCTCAATTGGTTCAAATTCACGCGGGATGATCCGACCAGGACAGACGCTTTCGCTAAGTTGCAGGCGGAAGATTTTGATGACAGCTTCGGGTTGGACCGAAATATGGAGCATGGCTATATTGAGGGGATTTCCGATGGAGCTCATGCTCTTTATCGGGGGATTGATTTCGCTGACGGAGCGTCCGGGGTTACGGTATATGTATCAAGCGGATCCCAAGGCGGAACGATTGAGGTAAGGCTCGACAGTCCGCAGGGACCAGTGGTCAGCGAGATCCCGGTTCCGGCCATGGGCGATTGGAATCGGTGGATGAACATGATGTCCATCGTTGATGATACGCTGGCAACCGGTACTCATGATGTATATCTAACCTTTAAAGGAACAAATGGAGCTGATTTCCCATGCAATCTGGATTGGTTTAATTTCACGACGGTGAAGGGCAAGGTTATGGATGCCTATAGCAAAATAGAAGCCGAGAGTTATACAAGTGCAGTGGAGCTTGGAACGGAGACGGGCGGAGGTCATACCTATTTGGCTGGTTTGTATGGCCCGAATCAGCCTTATGCAATGTACAACTATATTGATTTTGGCAGCGGCAGTCCGGAGCAGTTCCATGTGCATGCGGCCAGTGATACCGCTGGCGGTACCCTTGAAGTGCGGATCGATGGAGTGAACGGCCCTGTAATCTCAACTGTGCAAGTGACGGGGACCGGAGGCTGGCAAAAATTTCAGGTTTTCTCGTCAGAGATAACCACCCGCGTAACGGGAAAACATCTGATATTCCTTGTTTTTAAGGGATCGGACTGGTTGTACAATATCGATAAATTCACCTTTGGGGATCCTGAGGTATTCACCGCTCCTGCTCCCGAGCCTGAACCGGTGATAGATCATATTCCGCCGGGAGAGGTGGAGAATGTGCGCGTGGTGCAAGCAGGACAAAGCATGGGGCTCTATTGGGATGGACCCTATGATTTGGACGGACAAAAAGTGTTGATCAGCCTGTTTCAGAACAAAAAACAGGTCGGTCATACATTAGAGGTATCAAGAGGGGTTCAGACCGTTGTACTCCCGAAAATACCCGCTGCCAAAAGTTATTCGATAACGATTCAAAGCGTGGATGTCTCGGGTAATAGATCCAAGGGATATACGTTTCGGCTGAAGGATCATCTGCGCGGGTAACTTATTGGAATTTCCAGCCCGGGTAGGTGTATAATTTGTTACACAATCAGTTCAGCAATATTCCCGCTGGCGCTGATATAATAAAATACTGGAAATGTCGTGCTTATTCATTGCAAATACGGGCTATCCTAAGGTCATCTGACCTTATGTGATAGCCTTTGTTCATTGTTGGCGTAATGGTTCTGTAACCTCTTCATCTCGTCATTCTATATGATTAGAGATAGAGTTAGTCAGTCTATGAATTTAGAATTGAATGGTGATGACATGAGAATCAATCGAATGATATTTGTATTTATAATCAGCGGAGTTGTCCTGCTTCTCGGCGGCTGCAGTCTGGGCAGTACGCCATTTCAGCTGCTGCAGCCCCCGGCCCAGTCCCAGCAGCAGTCCAATATCCGCCAGGAAGTACTGCAGCAATTGCCGCCTCATTCCAAGCTGGTCATACCCGATAACGGACCTTATGGGGCCACGGCGATATTCATTAAAGATATTCTCGGGGATGGCCATCGGCAGGTGATTGCTTTTTATGCCAATGAAAGCGATGAATTTGAACACGGGTATATTCTATTGCGGGAGAATCAAGGGAAATGGGAACGGATGGATCAGGTTGCAGTTCCAAGCCGCGGTATCGATTTCTTCCAGCTTGCCGATCTTGACGGAGACGGACGCAGCGAGATTATTACCGGCTGGAAGGGCGGGGTTCGCGGACGCAATGAGCTGCAGATTCATTCGGTGAATGAGCAGAACAAGCTTGAACTGGCTGGGGATATGCTGTACACCAGGATACTTGTTACCGACCTGGATGGCAACAACAGACCGGAGCTGTTCAACCTGTCCTGGGATTCCGAGAAAATGGTAGCGGAAGCGGCTTTATATGATTTTCATGATGGCCGGTTAGTCAAGCAAACAGCGCTTGATCTGGATGGTGCGATCAACGGCTATGCCCAGGTTGTTACCGGCAAAGTAAATGAAGAACGTCAGGGAATCGTCATCGTGGCAGATTTCGGCGCCCACTCTTCTTATACTTCGCTGCTGATTAAGGAGCAAGGGCAGTTAAAGGATGTGCTTAATGCCGATCCGCTCAACCCGGAATTTTTTAATGCTCAGACGACCTTGAGCGAGGATATCAACGGGGATGGAATTCTGGAAATTGACCGGATGAAGGAGCCTCCGGGAACAGAGGATATCCCTTATTCGGACATGCCGTTCATTCATGAGTGGATACAGTGGACGCCGCAAGGCAAGCTGCAGCCCGTGATGGACAGCTTCTATAGCTTTGAGAACAATTACCGCTTTGATCTGCCGATGCGTTGGATCGATCAGGTGACACTGCAGTATACCGGCGACAATGAGGATATCTCGTTCAGACCCCTGCGGAACCCTGAGCTATCGCTCCTGGAGATCAAAATAGTGCCTTTGTCCGACAAGAGTCAAGAGATTGAAAAATGGAAGAAGGCAGGCTATCAATTTGTTTCCTTGCGCGAAGGCAAGGACAAGTGGATTGCTGGCATATTCCCGGAAAGTTTGCAGGAATATCCGAATGCAATTCAATCGTTGGCTATTTCGGTGAAGGAATTGGTCAGCGGTTTTAAAGATACGAAATATTAAGGCAGTGTTGGAGGTTGTACAAGATGAAGGTAATGATTGTAGAGGATGAGCGCCCGATCCGTAATTTTGTGCGCATCAACTTGAAACGGCAGGGGATCGTCGTTGTGGAGGCGGAATCCGGTGAGGAGGCAATGGAAGCTGTAGAGAGGGAGAAGGACATAGATATAGCCTTGCTTGATATTCAACTGCCCGCGATTAGCGGGCTTGATGTGTGTAGAATGCTCAGGCGTTCTTTTCCGAAAATGGGCATAATTATGCTAACAGCACTAACGCAAGAGGAAGACTTGGTGGCCGCGCTTGAAATGGGGGCGGATGATTATATATGTAAACCGTTCAGTCCAACTGAGCTGTTGGCCCGGATTAATGCGCTTTACCGCAGATTGCATCCTGTGGCGTATGAAATGGGCGGACAGCTTCAGTCGGGCATTTTTAGGTTATCGTCGAAGGAACGGAAGCTGTGGAAAAATGGGATTGAGGTGGAGCTGACGCCGACCGAATATGCGTTGATGAAATTGTTTCTGGAGCATGCAGACGCCAGCTTGAGCAGGGATGACATCCTTAATGCGGTATGGGGACAGGATTATTCGGGTGAGGTAAAGACTGTCGACGTACATATGCGGCGCTTGCGCAACAAGATTGAGGACGATCCTTCTCATCCGCACTGGATTCATACGGTGTGGGGACATGGCTACAAATGGAGCTCACAGCATGAAGAGCATTAAGAGCAAGCTGTTATTAAGCCATTTCTTTATTATTTTGTTCGTTACAACCTTGTTTTCCACCGTCTTCCTGTATGGTGTCCACCGGTATTATTACCAGGGGGCGAAGGAAGCGTTCGCGGAGCGGGTGGATGTGCTGTCTTCATACTACAATAAATTTATTAACGATGAGACGCTGCGTGAAAAAGCGACAGAGATCTTCCAGCAAATTCCGACGGCTGATTATATGAGTATTCAAGTGCTTGATCTGTCGGGAAAGGTGCTGATGGATGCCAATGGCTTCGAGCAGGAGGGGCAGCTGTCCTCGCCGGATATTACCGAAGCCACTCAGGCCGGAGAAGGGTCTTGGACCGGAAGGACAGAGCAGGACGGCGAGCATGTGATAGCATACAGCTATGCCCTGTACCGGGAGGAGAATGCCGTTGGTGTCGTTCGGTTTGTTACATCCTTGGCTGCGGTTGATAAACTGTATGCGGAGATCGTCTTGGTTACGCTGACGCTCAGCGTCGGCATTATTGCCGCTTCCTTCATCGTCAGTTTATTTCTGTCGAGCAGAATGGTGGGCCCCCTGCTTGAATTGCGACGCATAGCCAATGCGTATATCAGGGGGGATTTCCATGTCCGTTCCGAGAATCGGCAGCGCGATGAGATTGCTGTGCTTGGTCAGACGATGAATGTCATGGCCGAGGAAATTTTAAAAACCGATAAGCTGAAGCATGAGTTTATTTCGACGGTGTCCCATGAATTAAGGACGCCGCTTACTTCTATTCAGGGCTGGTCGGAAACGCTGCTTACCGGAGATATGCAGGATAGAGAAGAACTGCTCGACGGGCTGCAGACGATTCGTGATGAGGCAAAGCGGCTCAACGGCATGGTTAATGATCTGCTGGACTTCTCCAAGCTGCAGGCCAAACATCTGGAGATGCATCCGACGCGCTGGAATGTAGGAGAATTGCTGCATGAACTGAAAATACAATTCGCGGCCCACCTCGAGCAAAAGGGGGTTACTCTGCGGACTGAGTATGATGATGCCGGATATATTACGGCGGACCGCAACCGGATGAAGCAAGTGCTGATTAATTTGCTGGACAATGCGATCAAGTTCTCGCATAAGGGCGGTGAAGTGCTGCTGAGAGCCCGGCGGCTGGAGCAGGGGCTTCAGCTTGAGGTGATCGATGAAGGCGAGGGGATCGCACCGGCTGATTTGGAGAAGATGATGACCAAGTTTTTTAAGGGCAAGAGCAAGCAATCCGGCAGCGGAATCGGGCTTGCCCTGGCCAGGGAGATCGTGGAACTGCATGGGGGAAGCATGAAGATGGACAGCGAGTTGCATCAGGGGACAACGGTAACTATTGTATTGCCTTCTGCTTCATCGCTGCTGACGTAGGCTGTTGTTGATTTGTAACTATCTCTTTCACCGCTCCTGTTACGATAGGTTCACAGGAAGATTAGTCCAATTAAATGCTGGCTGCTGCCGGCGAATTCAGACTAATGCTTCAGAATCTAGAGTTTAACTTACTCATTATCGAAAGGGCGATGGACATGAAAACAGGGATGGCTAAAAAATCGATTATTGCTTTGGGAGTGGCTGGCGGATTGCTGATCAGCGGCGTGGGTGTTGCCCAGCTGGCACAACCGGTACAAGCGGCACAAGGGGTTGCACCCTCCGCCAAAAGCGTGGTTGAGGCAGAGCTCTCAAATAAGCTGGAGCAGAAGGTTACTATTAAGACGAAGGCGCTCACCTCGAATAGTCCCTATTTGAAGGTACATGTGAAAATTCCAGTCGTGGAGGGCTTGAAGGATACACAATATGGCCTGGAAATGAACGATATTATTGAACGCAATGCGGATAAGGCGATTCAAGAGTGGGAGAAGCTGGCTGCGGAAGGAGCCAAGGAGGCAAAAGAGAATAAATATGAATTCCGTCCGTATGAATTGTATATCGACTATGAGGTGAAGTCAGACGGCTCGGCTGCCGTTAATCCGCAGCAATTGCTCTCGTTTGTAGTTACTCAAGAGGGCTTTAGCGGAGGAACTTCAATGCCGATCAAATATTTCTACAATGTATGGAATAAAGCCGAGGCCGAACGGGTGACGCTTGAGGAATTGTTTGGCTCCGATTATAAAGCAGCGCTGGACAAGCAAATTCGTGAGCAAATTGCTAAGCAGCCGGACGATTATTTCGCGGACGAGTTCAAAGGAATCGATGCCGGACAAGAGGAGGATTTCTATGTGAAGGACGGCAAGGCTGTGATCGTATTCCCTAAATACTCGATCGCACCAGGAGCCGCAGGAACACCGGAATTCAGCATTGCCCTTGCCGCCAAAGGGGAAGATCATGAAGCTGCGAAGGCCAGTGTTGTCATCAACAAGAGCGAATACTACACAAAAGCAGATGGGCAGATGATGATTCCACTGCGTTCCACGATTGAAGGTCTTGGCTTCAAGCTGACCTGGAATGCAAAGGAGAAGAGAGCAGACCTGACCAAGGATGCTGTATTTACATCGATTGAGCTCGGCAAGGATCAATATTTCTTGAACAAGGTAGCTCCGTTCTCCCTTGGTGCTGCTCCAGAGCTGCATAATAAGAATACGTATGTTCCGGCAGATTTCGTAACCAAAGTGCTTCAAGGTACGATCGAAAAGGCTGAGAACGGAGCGCTTAACGTAACGCTTAAATAATTCAATCAGATTGATAAACATAATAAATATATTCAGCTAACAAGGTTAGAAAAGAAAATAAAGAGCAATCTCAAGTGAAAAAAGATATTGGGATTGCTCTTTTCTTATTTTGTGCGATTGAACTCCAGTCTGGTGTCAGAGGGAAATATCCTCTTGAATGAGCGTTTGGTCTGATAAAAAATCCAATCAGGAACTTGAAATTTGTCCCTAATTTGAGTATCATAATATTGGTTATTAGCACTTGAATATGTCGAGTGCTAATACATAGAAGAATATGTCTATGATTTCATTACAACATATTAATAAGGAGGCTATTTCTCATGATTAGACCATTAGGTGAACGTGTATTGGTAGAACCAATTGAACAAGAAGAAACGACGGCTTTCGGCATCGTGCTTCCAGATACAGCGAAGGAAAAGCCGCAAGAAGGCAAAGTCGTAGCCGTAGGCAGCGGCGCATTGAAGGATGGGGTTCGTATTCCTCTTGAAGTGAAGGAAGGCGACCGCGTGTTGTTCTCTAAATATGCGGGTACTGAAGTGAAATATGAAGGCAAAGAATATTTGATCATGAAGGAAAGCGACATTCACGCGATTGTCGGTTAACAGGCCGTTCTCGATCAAATCGGTCACGCTTTAATATCCTTAAGGAGGAATCGTAACGATGGCAAAAGTAATTAAATTTAGTGAAGAAGCACGTCGCGCAATGCTACGTGGTGTAGATACTTTGGCAGATGCAGTAAAAGTAACACTTGGTCCAAAAGGCCGCAACGTAGTGTTGGAGAAGAAATTCGGCAGCCCGTTGATCACCAATGACGGTGTAACGATCGCAAAAGAGATCGAACTGGAAGATGCATTTGAGAACATGGGTGCTCAGCTCGTTAAGGAAGTAGCGACGAAGACCAACGATGTAGCCGGTGACGGTACGACCACAGCCACCGTTCTTGCGCAAGCGTTGATTCGTGAAGGCTTGAAGAACGTAACGGCAGGCGCCAGCCCCATCGGTCTGCGCAAAGGGATCGACAAAGCGGTAAAAGTAGCGGTTGAAGAGCTGCAAAAGATCTCCAAGTCGATTGAAGGTAAGCAATCGATCGCTCAAGTAGCTGCGATCTCTGCCGCTGACGAAGAAATCGGCGAACAAATCGCAGAAGCGATGGAAAAAGTGGGTAAAGACGGTGTTATCACAGTTGAGGAATCCCGCGGTTTCTTGACGGAGCTTGAAGTGGTAGAAGGCATGCAATTCGACCGCGGCTATGTATCTCCATACATGATCACAGATACCGATAAAATGGAAGCTGTCCTCGACAATCCCTATATCTTGATCACCGACAAGAAGATCAGCAGCACGCAAGAAATCTTGCCGTTGCTTGAGAAGATCGTACAACAATCCAGACCGCTGCTTGTAATCGCCGAAGACCTCGAAGGCGAAGCACAAGCGATGCTGATCGTGAACAAACTGCGCGGCACGTTCAATGCGGTAGCGGTTAAGGCACCTGGCTTTGGCGATCGTCGTGAAGCGATGCTGCAGGATATCGCTGCTCTGACTGGCGGCCAAGTGATCACCGAGAAGCTCGGCCTGGATCTGAAGAGCACAACCATCGACCAATTGGGTAGTGCACGCCAAGTGATCGTTACGAAAGAGAACACAACGATCGTGGACGGCAGCGGCGACAAAGCGGATATCGATGCTCGTGTGAACCAAATCCGTGCGCAGCTGGAAGAGACGACTTCCGAGTTCGACAAGGAGAAGTTGCAAGAACGTCTGGCTAAATTGGCTGGCGGCGTAGCGGTGATCAAGGTTGGCGCAGCTACAGAAACGGAATTGAAGGAACGCAAGCTTCGCATCGAAGATGCCCTAAACGCAACGCGTGCAGCGGTTGAAGAAGGGATCGTATCGGGCGGTGGCGTAGCGCTCGTGAACGTATATAACGCAGTCGCAGCGCTTGACCTGAGCGGCGACGAGAAGACAGGCGCAAGCATCGTGCTGCGCGCACTGGAAGAGCCAGTTCGCACGATCGCGGCGAATGCGGGTGAAGAAGGCTCCGTGATTGTAGAACGGCTGAAGAAGGAAGAAGTAGGCGTAGGCTACAACGCAGCAACAGGCGAATGGGTGAACATGTTCGACGCAGGTATCGTTGATCCGGCGAAGGTAACACGTTCCGCATTGCAATATGCAGCATCCGTAGCAGGTCTGTTCCTGACTACTGAAGCGGTAGTGGCTGATAAGCCGGAACCGGCTGCACCAGCTGCTCCTGACATGGGCGGCATGGGTGGAATGGGCGGCATGATGTAATCAGGCCAACATAGCCTTATGCATCAAGGGTTTCCTGAAATATGAAGCACTGGATGCTTCACGATTTAATTGCATGGTTTAAATGAGAGGCCCCTCATAAGTTCTTCGAACTTGTGAGGGGCTTTTTTGTATACTGTTTTAGTTATGGGGTTCATACTCTCTTCCCCCTGTGCATATATTTAGTTTCGTGTTACAACGATTGAACTGAATGATCCTTACTCTTGATTTCCCCGATTTGACCCAGCTTTGCCTTCCTTCCGCCAGGCAATCCCAAATTCCATTCGAGGTTTATCCACTTTATTCCGTTTATCAGATATCTACGACCCAGTGAGCCGCGAGTGCATGAATTTCTACCTTGCTGCTTACATCCATGGATTCATAGGTACTGATCAACTCCAAAACCCCAAGCAGCTTGTAATTTCGCATTCTAATCATCGGGTGTCTTCTATCATTCCGGTAATTTTGGAATGCGATTACATAGATTTCTTATGAAAGGAGAGATGTCACGTACTCCCGGGTCTGACAAACCATCAACCAATCTAAGCGGAGTGTGATCAGAATTGAGAAAAGTCAAAAAAGTTAGTGCTATCCTGCTTCTTGTTATCATCATGGCATTCACAACCGTGCCGTTAACCGCCTTGGGCGCTGCCCCATGGGAGCCTAATACTACTTATCAAACAGGTGATATCGTCACCTACGGGACAGATACTTATCAATGCGTACAAGGACATACCTCCCTCGTGGGATGGGAACCGCCAAATGTTCCGGCGCTTTGGAGCAAACAATCATCCCCTGCGGATACACAGCCGCCAACGGCGCCAGCCGATGTAATAGCGAGCAACGTGACGAGCAGTACCGTTACATTAACTTGGACGGCTTCAACGGATAATGTGGGTGTTACGGGTTATGATGTGTACAACGGTTCTGCCGTGGCCGGTTCTTCAGCAACGACTTCCTATACGGTTACAGGATTAAGCGCCAGTACAGCCTACACGTTCACTGTCAAAGCGAAAGATGCTGCCGGCAACGTGTCAGCTGCCAGCGCGCCAGTTAACGTCACGACAGGAGCGCCTGTTGTGGACACAGAGCCGCCAACAGCCCCTAATAATCTAACTGCACCTACAGTTACTACAAGCTCGGTATCCCTAAGCTGGACTGCCTCGACAGACAACATCGGCGTTGCCGGCTACGATATTTATAATGGCACGACGCTGGCTGGCTCTTCGAACACAACTTTTTACACAGTAACAGGCTTAACCGCGAACACCTCCTACACTTTTACTGTGAAAGCAAAAGATGCAGCAGGTAATGTATCCACTGCTAGTAATGCGCTCACCGTTACAACCCTTCCTCAGAATTCAACCCAATATGAGATCATTGGTTATTTCCCAAGCTGGGCTGCTTACGATTCACCATCCTTTACCCCCTCCAATATCGACTCTTCAAAAGTAACTGTGATCAACTATGCTTTCCTTGATATTTGCTGGAATGGAAGGCACGGCAACCCTTCCCAGAGTCCCGATAATCCCAATCCCAACACATGGACCTGTCAAAACGGTGACGGCACTGTCAATAATGCGCCAAATGGTTCAATTGTGCTTGGGGATTCATTTACCGACGGTACCGCCGATGGCGGGTATAACCAATTGGTGAAGATGAGACAGCTTAAAAACACCAACCCCAATCTTAAGCTGTTCGCCTCTGTTGGCGGATGGACCTGGTCCAACCAATTCTCCAACACTGCGAATGACCCGGTGACCAGAGGCAACTTCGCGACCTCTGCCGTCAACTTCCTGCGTCAGTACCAATTCGATGGCATCGATATCGACTGGGAATACCCGAACAGTATCGGTGTACCTTGCGCATCGGGTCAAACATGCCAACGTACAGCTGACAAAGCGAACTACGTCCTGCTTTTGCAGACGCTGCGTCAAGCCCTGGATACAGCCGGGCAGCAAGATGGCAAGCACTACTATATTACGATTGCTTCCAGCGCGAACTCCAGCTTCCTGGCCGATGCAGGCGGCACCAGCAACTGGCTGTCTAATGCCGCACAGTATTTGGACTGGATTAACATCATGACCTATGACTACTACGGTCCATGGGATGCTGCCAGCGGCATCGTATCGCCATTATATAACGACCCGGCCAATACAAATGGAAATAGCCAATTCAACATCAATTCCACAGTAACCAATTACTTGAATAAAGGTCTTCCTGCCAATAAGTTAACCATCGGCGAACCATTCTATGGCTATGGCTGGAAAGGCTGCAATGCAGGTCCCAATAACAATGGATTGTATCAAAGCTGTAGCGGTGAAGCCACGGGTGGCTCCGACGGCTCAACATATGACTTTGCCTATATGCAGAACACCGGCCTTCTATCCGCGGATTCCACCGGAAAATATACCATAGCTGGCCAAGGCTACACCCGCTATTGGAACAGTGTGACGCAGACTCCATTCCTCTACAACCCTTCTACGAAAATCTTCATTACGTATGATGATGAGCAATCGGTCCATCTGAAAAATGAGTTTATCAAAACCAAAGGATTACGCGGCGCGATGTTCTGGGAATTAAACGCAGACAGAAACCGTACCTTGCAGTCCATCGTCTCCAATGACTTGCCGCATTAACCAATAAAGCCAGGGCTTTCCCGGAAGCAGAAACCTGCTTGCTGAGGAAAGCCCTTCTTGTTTAAATCCGGCTGCGGTCGAATATTCGGATTAGGGCTGCTGTGCACGGAATCGGCTGCTCCATCGTACCGCTTGCGCAGACAATCGCATCGATCTGATCCAGCTCCAGCGAAGCATCGCTCAGCGCTTGCAGAGCTGCCTTCGCGCCCATAGATGAAGCAGGTTCTCCCTTGGCGTAATAACGGGTTTTGATGCCCGACTTTCTCTCCGCACATCCCCTCGTCAGCTGCAGCACCTGATCCAGCTTTGCAGAATCTACATTATGCTCAGGAATATACTTGCCTGTACCCATGGTTTTTACTTTGCCCATTGGATGTTCTCTCAGATTTCATCAAAGGCTTGCACCTTCAGGCCGATCCCGGCCTTTGATATTAATTCGACCTGTCTAAGCTTTGTTACGGCCTTTGATAGGGTGTCTCAATGAGCGCCTGTAAGGTGATCTTCTACGGAAATCTCATAGGGGCTTAAGTACAAGCTATCGTACGCTCCGCTCCTCATGCCTTGGTTTCATCCAACCTTCTCGGTGCTGAAAACTTGTTGAATAAAGACAACTTATTGTGAAACATCTCCTAATTGAATGGAAATGGCTCTTTGTAAATCCTCCAGGCTTAGTTCGACCTGATAGCCAATTTTGCCTGCGCTGAAAATAATCGTTGAATAAGCGGCGGCTGATTCATCGATCGTCGTGGTGAAGTTCTTCTTCATACCGATCGGGGAGCAGCCTCCGTGAATATATCCGGTAATCGGCAGCAAATCCTTCGATTTGATCATCTCAATCGATTTCTCCCCAACCGCATGCGCGGCTTTTTTCAATTCAAGCTCCTTGGCAACCGGGATCATAAATACGTAGTATTTCTTCGACTTTCCCATGGTGACCAAGGTCTTGAATACTTGATTCGGGTTCTGCCCCAAAGTCACGGCCACCTCGGTACCACTAACCGCATCCGTACCCGCGTAGCTATAACTGCTATATTCCATCTTTAGCTTGTCCAAGATTCTCATGACATTTGTCTTAAACTCCATCATTTATCACCTTATGCATTTTTGAGTTCCTTGTTTTGTGAGTATACTGTCCTATTATCATACCAAATCTTGCTGTAATAGGGGAAAGTAGTCCTCCTTTCATGAATTTTTATTCACATAGTCGATTATGATACACTGGATCTAGAGATAGATATACGAGAATCGGCGTTATCGATCGCTTCGTTAGGATGATAAGGGGAGTGGCATATGGCATTCGTAGTGATCAAGGATGAGTACAAGCGTTACCAAATGGGCGAGACGACGATTGTTGCCAATGACGGCATCAATTTTGAGATCGAAAAGGGTGAATTTGCGGTTATTGTCGGCCCCAGCGGCGCCGGAAAATCAACCGTGCTGAATATTCTCGGTGGGATGGATACGGCTGATGAAGGCCAGGTGCTTGTAGACGGGACCGATATCGCCAAGTTGAATCGTAAAGAACTTACTGGCTATCGTCGCAATGATGTCGGCTTTGTGTTTCAATTTTATAATTTAGTACCGAACTTGACGACCAAGGAAAATGTGGAGCTGGCAGCGCAAATCTCTCCTCGAGCTCTTGATGCCGAGCAGGTGCTGCGTAATGTCGGGCTTGGCGAACGGCTCAACAACTTTCCGGCCCAGCTCTCCGGTGGAGAGCAGCAGCGGGTGGCGATTGCCAGGGCATTGGCGAAGCAGCCCAAGCTGCTTTTATGCGATGAACCTACGGGCGCGCTCGATTACAATACAGGCAAGCAGGTGCTGAAGCTGCTGCAGGATACTTGCCGCAATACAGGAACGACAGTAATTGTTATTACGCATAACTCAGCGATCGCGCCAATGGCGAATCGGATTATTGAAATCAACAATGCCAAAGTGCGCAAAATGGTCATGAACCCGAATCCGATCTCTGTAGACGACATTGAGTGGTAAGGAGCTGTACAGCATGCAGAAAAAAGCGCTATGGAAAGATATTTTCCGGGAAATATGGCGAACAAAGGCGAGGTTTCTGTCGATCTTTGCGATCATCATGCTCGGTGTCGGCTTCTTCGTAGGGATCAAGGCAACCGGACCGGATATGCTGGATACAGCTGAGCAATATTACGAGCAGTTCCATTTGATGGATGTAAAAGTCCAGACAACATACGGGTTGAAGTCAGCCGATATCGATACGTTAAAGAAAGTGTCTGAGGTAGAAACCGTCCAGCCGGGCTACAGCTCGGATGTATTTCTGGACGATAGCGGTCTGATCGCGAGTATTCGCTCTTATCGATCAGATGATACGCTCAATCGTTATCTCATCACCCAAGGAAGATTGCCTGAAGCTTCGGGGGAAATTGCGCTTGATAAGAGCGGGAAGACGAAGCATTACAAGTTGGGTGATACGATTACCTTTACGAACCCGGATACTGAAGTTGATTTGCAGGATACATTTCATACGCTGAGCTATAAGGTGGTCGGCTTTGTACAAAGTCCGCAGTACATTAATACGATTGGACGAGGGACAAGTCAAATTGGCAAAGGGACGACCGATGTATTCGCTGTGATTTCTGAGCAGGATTTCAATATGTCTGTGTATACAGAAGCCTATATAACCTTCAAGGATAGTGCGGGATTTCGCTCCTATTCGGATGAATATGCCGATCGGATCGAAGCGCATACGAAGGCGGTTGAGCAGGCGCTGACAGGAATGCCGGAGGAGCGTCTCAGCGAGGTGCGTGAGGAAGGGCAGGCCAAGCTGGATGAAGCGAAGCAGAAAATCGCTGACGCCAAGCAGCAGCTTGCAGATGCCGAGAAGAAGCTTAGCGATGCCAAGCTTAAGCTGGATGAAGGGGAGCTCAGCTATCAGGAAGGTGTGGACAAGCTGCAATCCGAGCTGGCCAAAGGCCAGGATAAGCTGGATCAAGCGGCCAGGCAGCTTGAGCAAGGCCGTGCTGAGCTGGCCCAGAATAAGCAGAAAATAAGCTCCGGCCAGACGAAGTTGAAGGAAGCTCGGGAACAATTGAATGATCAGAAGAAAGAGCTCCAGCCGAAGCTGGCGGGTGGACGAGAGCTTGCCGCGTCACTGCAGCAGATCGCTGCCGTTCCTCCAGACAGCATTCCGCAGTCGCAGCGGGATCAACTGGTGGCTGGCGCCAAAGCGGCCGATTCTGCCCTAGGACAGGTCGTCGCCGGATATATGGCGGGTGAGGTGGACGCCGCTGCATTGAAACAAGCGGCAGGCGCATTCGAGCAGGGCCTGAACGAGGCTGAACAGAAGCTGGCAGCGGCGGAGCAGGAGCTGAATTCCAAGGGGCAGGAGCTTGAATCCGGGGCTGCTCAGCTGAAGGCCGCGGAGAAGAAGCTGGAGCAAGGCGAGCTGGACTGGAAGCAGGGGAAGGAAGAACTGGCCAAAGCCAAGCAAGAAGGAGAGGCCAAACTAGCCAAAGCGAAGGCCGATCTGGATCAGGGGCGTCGCGATTATGAGGAGGGCCTTCGCACCTACCGTGAAGAGAAGCAGGATGCTGATGCGAAGATCGCTGATGGTGAGCGCGAGCTGTCCAAAGGACAGCAGAAGCTGGATGAACTGAAGCTGCCCAAGGTCTACGTGCTGGATCGTGACTCCAATCCCGGTTATACCGAGTTTGAGGATAATGCCGAGAGGCTGGCCTCGATTGCCAAAGCATTTCCGGTCTTTTTCTTCCTTATTGCCGCCTTGGTCAGTTTGACGACGATGACGCGAATGGTCGAGGAGCAGAGATTGCAAATCGGAACGTTAAAAGCATTAGGCTACAGTAATGGCGATATCATGAGGAAGTTTCTCGTCTACGGTACGCTTGCAAGCGTATTGGCAACAGGCGCGGGTCTTGCAGTGGGATTTACACTATTTCCAACGATCATCTATAATGCGTACGGCTCATTGTACAATTTGCCGGAGGTGAAGCTTAATTTCTATCTCAGCTATAGTCTGATGTCCTTGATCGTAGCTGTGTTATGTACGACGGTAACGGCCTTCACGGCGGCGCGCGTCGAGCTGCGTAGCGGCGCAGCCGTGCTGATGCGTCCGAAAGCTCCTAAGAGCGGGTCGCGCATCTTCCTGGAGCGGATTCCGCTAATATGGCGGCAGCTCAATTTTACTGGCAAAGTGACAGCGCGAAATCTGTTCCGCTATAAACAGCGAATGTTCATGACGGTGTGCGGCGTAGCGGGTTGTACAGCGCTTATACTGACCGGATTCGGACTCAAAGACTCTATACGTGATATCGCTCCGCTGCAGTATGGCAAGATCATGAAATATAATGCGGCTGTCGTCTTTAAAGAGGACACCAGTCCTGCTGGGGAAGTATCCTATCATAAGCTTATCGAAGACACACCAGGGATTACAGGCACGCTTAATGTGTCCCAGGAAGCGATGCAGGCCGTTCGTAAAGGTGTGAATAGCCAGGATATTCATCTATTCATTCCGGAATCCACAGAGCATTTTTCTGATTTTGTGGTGTTAAGGGAGCGGGGACAGAAGCAAATCCTGAATTTGCCGGATGACGGAGCGATTGTTACGGAGAAGCTGGCTAAGTTGTTCAATCTGCATATCGGCAGTAAGCTGGTCATTCAGAATAACAGTAATGATTCCTTCGAATTGAAGGTAGCGGGCATTACTGAGAACTATACGATGCACTATGCCTATATGACGCCTAATTATTATGAGAGCATTTTCGGCAAGCAGCCAAAGCCGAATGTGGAGTTGATTAATTACAGCAATTCTGAGCCCTCGTTCGAGGATCAGTTCGGCGAACAATTGACGGCCAATGAACGGGTAGCTATGGTCAGCTTCACAAGCGGGGTCAGTGGATCGTTCAAAGATACGATGGACAGTATGAATGTGGTCGTCATTGTATTGATTATCTCAGCCGCTGCGTTGGCCTTCGTTGTGCTCTATAATCTGACCAATATCAATGTGTCCGAGCGGATTCGCGAGCTATCGACGATCAAGGTGCTGGGTTTCTATGACCAGGAGGTCACGATGTATATTTATCGTGAGAATATGATCCTGACGGTTCTCGGCATTATAGCCGGGGATCTCCTCGGCATCGTTCTGCATCGTTTCGTATTGAAGACGGCGGAAGTCGATGTGATGATGTTCAGCCCTACGGTACATTGGTTCAGCTATGGCTATGCGGCGGTGCTGACTCTGCTGTTCTCAGGAATCGTGATGGTCACGATGCATTACAAGCTGAAGCATATCGATATGATCGAAGCCCTAAAATCAGTCGAATAGAAATAAAATCCCCTCACTTTATAAAAAAGAGAGGGGATTTTTCTATAAGTTTAACCAAATGATAATCAATTATTTATCGTATTCTCATTTTCTTTTAAGCCAATTCTAAGGTTGGAGAGGTAGCATAAAGGTACCCCATAAATGATATATGTGTGAAGGCCCTGCTCATAGCAGGGCCTTCAGTGCGAATGCGGACAATTATATTAAAGCGATAGCAAGCAGTGTGAACAGGCTCAAGGTTAATATATCGGCACCATAGGCGCCGGGATAGAATGCGGAGGTTTTCACTTCGCAACCTCTATCAACACGTAGATAGACGTTATTGTAATCAACATCGACAATCGTTCCTACATAATGCTGTCTGTCCACGGTCAAGATGCGGACACGCTTGTTCTTACAGCGCATACAGTTATAATAGGCTTCCATCAAGCGTTTTCCCCTCCTTCTTAAAAGGCTGTTCAAATGCCTTATCCAGACCTTTTAAAATTACCTCTTAATAAAGTATGAGAAGAGCGGCTATCAGTAACGGCAAGTACCCTGATGCATGGGGATTTTCCATGATTTGAATTTTTTTAATTTAATTTTCAGGTTGCAGTAAGGTTCTATTAAGGATGCAATGGTACAGTAATGATACTCCCTCTTCTTCATTATATATAAATACACAAAGAAACCATCCCGTGTTTGGGATGGTTTCCTCTTGTTTCAGGGACTTTCTCGGATTGATCAGAGACTAGAATCCCCTTATTATTTGTTCAAATCTTCAATGGTCGTGATGTCTACATAGGAGGGAACAACTAGTCCGGTACGAACTCCGGTCATGTTAGCGCCGAGATCTTCAACCTGGTCTTTATACTTGGCCCAATAATCGGCGTGAGTTAAGGGGAGCCATGCCGCTGCCATCGCATCTACATCACCGCTGGCCACCCCTGTCCACATCGGTCCAGCTTCAACCTGAAGTGCCGTAACTTTATAGCCAAGCTTGCTCTCAAGCACGTATTTCAACAGGTTTGTGCTGGCGATTTCAGAATCCCAGGCCACATAACTTAATTTCAGCGGATCCCCATTTGCCGGAGTCAGATCTTGGGTCCAGGAATCAACACGGTCGCTATGGCTGTCTGCCCACTCCTTGGCTGCAGCTTCAGGGTCTTTGCCGTCCTGGATCGCAGACATGATCTCGCCCATTTCATCTGAGGTCCATTCAAAGCGGTTAAGGAATTCATAAGCTACCGGCTGATCTTCCTTCAAGCCTTTGCGGGCGATGGTATGAATTTCTTCTGCATCCCCGTAGACTTTCTTCGAATCATCGAGGAATTTAAGATCATACTTAGAGAACATCCAGTGTGGTGTCCAACCGGTAATAATGATCGGTTCTTTCTTCTTAATCGACTTATCCAGCATCGCAGTCATGGCCGCGCTTGATCCTTCGACCAACTTCCAATCCTTCAGATCATATTGCTTGATCGCTTCATCTGTGGCTTTCATAATTCCTGCGCCGGGATCAATGCCGATAATTTGGTAATTGACCTGCTTCCCGACGGAAGTTGCTTCACCATTTCCGGATGTGTTGTTATTCCCATTTTTGTTAGCAGCTTGACCGCAAGCGGACAGCGCGAGCACAGAGGCAAGACCACCGATAAGCAAAAGTTTCTTCGATAATTTCATAGTTATTCTCCCCTTTTTTTAGTTTTGAACAGGCCTTGAGTGAACCGATCCAGTACGATCGCCAGAATGACGACAGCAAGCCCGGCCTCAAAGCCCTGGCCAATCTTCAATTGAGTGACAGCGCGATAGACCGTTGCGCCGATCCCTTGAGCGCCAATCATGGAAGCGATGACGACCATCGAGAGCGAGAGCATAATAGTCTGATTGACGCCGGTCATCATCGTCGGCATGGCAAGCGGCAATTCCACCTTGAACAGCTTCTGCCAAGAAGTCGAGCCGAAGGCATCTGCCGCCTCGGAGAGCTCGCCGGATACTTGCTGGATTCCCAGTGTCGTCAGGCGAATCGTTGGCGGAATGGCGAAAATTACCGAGGCAATAACCCCAGGAACGACCCCCAGACTGAAGAAGGTAACTGCCGGAAGCAAGTAGACGAAGGCTGGCATCGTCTGCATGAAGTCGAGCAGCGGGAATACGATCCGATGCGTCGTCTTGCTGTAGGCGCTCCAAATACCGATCGGAATCCCGATTAGAATCGAGATCAGTCCTGAAGTAATAACAAGGCCCAGCGTGTTCATCGTTTCTGTCCAATAGCCGAGATTATCAATTAACAGAAATCCGATCGCTGTAAAGAGTGTTAGCGGCCATCGACCAATGAGATAGGCAAGGACGCTTAAAATAGCGATAAATAACAGAGGATGCGGAAGAAGGAACAGATCGGAGAATAGATTAACGAACCATTCGATGACCGTTGCCAGACCGTCGAAAAATCCGCCTAGCGCTGTCCCCATCCAATCGACGATACTTTCAATCCAATCCGCAATCGGTATTTTTGGAATATTATCCATTGTCCTTCACCTCCAATACGCTAATTTCATCGCTAAGCCCACCGGCCAGCGCTCCCAGTACGGCCCCGCGTACGATAACGCCAAGCAATCGATCGTCATCCGCTACGACCGCAAGCGGCACTTTGGCCGAGCTTGTCACCTCGAACAGATCGCCAAGCAGGGTATCTGGCGAAACCCGCGGACCGTCGGTAATCAGAATGTCCTGTAATCCTTGTCCCGCCTTCAATGCTCTGGAGGCATCTTCGGCGGTAATTACGCCGAGCAGCCGCTTGCCGCGATCGATGACGAACAGGTTGGAAATTCCTCGTTCACGCATTAACTGAAGCGCGACCCGAGGACCGCGATCAAGGGCAACCGTCTCAGGACGCCGCATAACCCGTGATGCCGTAATGACTTTCGATAGATCCACGTCTTCAATAAAGCGTTCAACATAACGGTCGGCCGGCTGTGTCAGCATCTCTTCCGGCGTCCCAAGCTGTACGAGCGCTCCATCCTTCATGAGGGCAATTCGATCCCCAAGCCGCAGCGCTTCGTCCAGGTCATGGGTAATGAAGATGATCGTCTTCTTCATTTTCTCCTGCAGCTCAAGCAGTTCATCCTGCATATCGCGGCGAATTAATGGATCAAGTGCGCTAAACGCTTCATCCATAAGCAGGATTTCCGGATCATTGGCTAATGCTCTAGCCAGACCGACCCGCTGCTGCATGCCACCGCTTAACTGATCAGGCAATTTGTCTTCCCAGCCTTTGAGCCCCACAAGCTCTAACGCTTGCATGGCTTTCTGCTTGCGTTCTTCCTTATTAACTTTCTGGATCTCAAGGCCATATTCCACGTTGTGCAATACTGTGCGGTGGGGGAATAGTGCAAATTTCTGGAAGACCATCGTAATCTTCTTGCGCCGCACTTCTCTTAACTGGGTTTTGTTCATCTTCAGCAAATCTTGACCATGCAGCAGGATCTCTCCTGCAGTAGGTTCTATGAGCCGATTCAGCATCCGGACGAGCGTCGACTTGCCGCTGCCGGACAGGCCCATAATAACGAATATTTCTCCCTTATGGACGCTGAGACTCATTTGGTTGACCCCAACGGTGATTCCTTTTTCTTTGGCCAGTTTCTCTTTGTTATAGCCTTGCTCAAGCAGCCGAACGCCTTGTTCCGCATTAGGACCGAACAGTTTGCTCAGCTTTCTAATTTCCAAAATATTTTGTTCCATATACTCACCTCTTCAAGTTCCGCTAACAGTTCGCTGAGTTCACGAGTTCTTTGCAGCTTTCTGTAATTCGTAACTATTTATTTGAACATAAAGTTAAAATGTTGCGATGTGGCGTGCTTAGCTGTTCTATAGTGTAACAAAAGGATAGGAAATTAATCAAAGATAATATCCGTACGTATAGAACGTACAGAAAAAACTGAACGAATAGAATCTTACGAATCCTCCCTTATGCTTAAAATTGCGGTATGATTCGCTGCTTTACTTTTGGGCATCCTTTTCTTAAGATAAAAATATCATTATAAATGCTGAAGGTTTAGGAAATTGTATTACACCAAGATAGCTTGATCGGAACGATAGGAGGTTGCAAGCATGAGCTTGGACCAGCTCAGCCCGGAACAACAAACGGCGGTACTTAACGTGCGTAAGCGGGTTATTGAAGCGATAGGAAGAAATATGAATCTGTATGGAATTCCGTTATCAACGGGACATCTGTATGGGTTGCTCTTTTTTGCTAATAAACCGATGACCCTTGATGAGATGGGAATGGGAATGAAAATGAGCAAGACGAGCATGAGTACAGGAGTAAGAACCTTGCTCGATATGAAGATGGTTAATAAAGTGTGGGAGAAAGGATCTCGCAAGGACTTATATGAAGTGGAGTATGACTGGTATCAGACGTTTACCGACTTCTTCGCGATCAAATGGCGCAAGGCGGTCGAGGGAAATATTCTGGTGCTTAAGCGTTCCATCAAGGAAATGAACAAGTATTTAACGGAGGATATGGATCCGGAATTACAAACTGTCCTTGAGGAGGATATACACAAGATGAATGAGGCAGTTAAATACTATAGCTGGCTTGATCGTCTGATCGATGCGATGGAGAACGGCGATATTTACGATCTGGTACCCAAAGAGGAGTAAAATTGTTCTTATCGAATTTAAAGGGTCTGAAGGACGCATTAAGATAGCCTCACCTGTGTGGAACGCTTGATTATAAGCGATTTTGACCAGGTAGAGGCTATATTTGTTATACATAGGGATATCTAACAATAAAATCAATACACACCGATATCGTCGAGCATAATTTTGCCCCGGTCACCTATGAGTATGAATGAGAGCGACTTAATGCCTTGGTCGGGAGCAAACTCGGGATTGGCGTCTACAAATTCAGCTATTGGCAGCTGATAGGTCTGAAATATCGCTTCGGTCGGATTGTTATATTTGCCATCAGACATATGGAGCTCAAGCCAGGGATGAAGTGTAAATTGCACTTCTGATAAAGCGGGTAATTCCCGAAACTGAGATAGAGGCAAACGCGACTTCATGCCGTTTCCGTCCATAAGCTCGATCTCTATTGAAAAATGGTCCGTCTTCGGATTGTCCTGCTCTTCTATTTCATCCAACTCTCTACGCTGATCCGCCAAGGCGAAGGAGAGCAGCTCGGGCGGTCCTTCGGTCGGCTGCGGCGCTTGGTATGGCCAACTCATACGATAGACAGATTCCTCTTGGCCAGGCTGAGTTCTCTCCAGGATTAAAGCGTGATCGCCTTTATTCGATTTCCCGCGGTTTTTTGTTTCTACTTCACGCCAAAGGATATTCTCGCCTTCCGCAGTCCCGTTCTTCGGCAGGCTCTGTCGGTTCGAATCCTCCTCAAACCGCGTCCACATCGTGAAATGGCCATCTTCATACTGATTGATATAGGTTGTCTCCGGCATCAAGGGAAGAGCTTCGCGGAAATCGCGGAATAATGGCATATACCTGGTCTCCTCATGCAGCGATGTCTCCATGAAGGCGGATATATACAATTTAGCAATCATTCTCTGGTTAACACCACTTAGGAATTGATCCCTATTTAATAAAATACCCGATGGAAAGCTGATATCGCGCAATCCCCAGTCCGTATTGAATTGGCTGTGGTTCGCTCCCTGTACATATAAAGAAGCTTTGAAGAAATCCGTTCCCTTAGTGAAGGAAGAGCGATTGTACTGGCGATCTCCATCGAAATCACTGACATCGCCATCATTAGCTCCTTGAATGGTCAAGTAGTTGATATCCTTCAATTTAGCATTTATGCCGTCAACCTTCTTGTCGGTGGGAGCAATAGCGGCCAACGCCCTGATATTGAATTCCTTCACGCTGTCGAGAGTAGCATCGGATTTGAACCAGCTTGCATCATCCACCGCCATCGCGATCGCTTGCCCACCGCGTGAATGGCCGATCAGACCGATCCGGCTCATATCAACTTTGCCGAAGAAGGGCGTACCTGGAGACTGGGCGAAGGTATGGATCTGCTGCAGATGCTTCAGCAGCACCCAGGCCCTTACCTTCATATCGTTATTAGGGATTCCCGTCCAAGCGGAGTAATTCAGAAAATTCTCATCGACAGATACCGCAATAAACCCCCGACTGGCAAGCAGCTCCCCCAGATAGGCGTAGCCGGCGTCCGAATAATCCTCCATCAAATGGTTGCCATGAACGATAAGAATAAGCGGGTAAGACTCATCGCTGCTGCCCTCGGGCATCCAGACGCGGCCATTTAGCGGCAGAGCCTTCTCATCATACCGGAGATACATCGTGCGATATTTGGACCAATTCGTAATGTAGGCGCTGGCATCAACGGATTGAGAGATCAAGTCTGTCTTTGCACCGAACTCTGGCTGCCAAATATCCTTCCCACTACCGTAATTAAAGGTAGTAACGGCATAGGTTCCAGGCTCCGCCGGATTGTCCATGGACTGATCTGAATCGGCAACGCTTTGGATCGATTTAGTGCTTCCGCTAACGACCAACCCGATTACGATACATATACTGAGGGCCCCGATGATTTTCATTCCGGTTCTAAGGTGGCTTCCTGTCCGGCTGCCGTTATAAAGCTTGAAGAGTAATCCGGTTATCAGCCCGGCGATCACACCGATTAACGTGAGGATCGCGGCCACAATAATAGAGATTTTGAAGGACTCGTCATTATCGAAAATAAAGTAGGCGGCTCCAAGATCGAATAGCACGGTACCGATAAATAGACGCGGCACCGGCAATCCGATTAGGGACAGCAGAACAGCGATCGTATGAGCGACGAAGAACATCCCTACTGTTGCTGTGAAGAGGAACAACAGCAGATCCAGCCCCAGGCCAAGGCCGGTCGGCAGGCCCAATGCAGCAAGGGCAAAAGCGAACATGCCGGCTCCCCAAGGACCGGCAATGCTTATTCTCCAGAAGCGAGTGTCATATTGATACGTCCGCCGGATGCGGCGCATCATTCTTGAACGAAGCGTCGGTTTCCGTAAGGAAAATTGAGTTTGTATTTGTAAATCCATATTTTCTCCCGTCCTTAGATGACATTATTGTAACATTTTTAGTCCGGGAGTTCCAAAGGAGAAATGAGTTCAAATACTTCCATTTTATAGAGGTTGTCTTAAAGTCCCTTCTGATAAGAAAACCGATTGAAGTAATGGAGCCGAGATTGCCATTTCTTTAACTGCTTGTCCTTTTGTTGCTGGTTCTGAACTTCAGGAAGGAATAGATGATCAGAATAAACAGTACTCCCAGGCATACCCCGATGCTGATACGATTTTGGGCATCGAATATGAACATAAGCGCGATCAAGGACAGGCAGAAAATGGTGATCAGCGTGATATAAGGATACCCCCATACCTTGAAGCCAGGTTCATGCGGATAGGTTCTTCTCAGCTTGAACTGGGCCATACAGATGCTGATCCATACGAGAATTACGACAAAGCCCGGTACGGCCATCAGTAGTCTAAACAGCCCTTCCTGCGTAAGATAAGCGATCATGGAGCCAGCGATTAGTACGATTCCGCTCAGCTTGAGACTGTTGATGGGAACGCCTTTCTTGGACAGGAGGCCGAGTGCGGCAGGAGCTTCTCCATCCTTGGCCATTGAATGCAGCATTCGCGTTGCTCCGTAAATTCCGGAATTTGCTGCGGACAAAACTGCGGTAATGAGAATGAAATTAATAAGGTGAGCCGCGCCTTGCAATCCGGCAGAAGTCAGTACCTGTACGAATGGACTTGTATGCTCATTCAGACTATTCCACGGAACTAACCCGCAAATGATAAGAATGGGCAGCGTATAGAACAAAATCACTCTTAAGATGAAGCTTTTTACGACACGAGGCAGTACCTTCTCAGCATCCTGCGTCTCCGACAGCGTTAATCCGATCAGTTCTGAACCGCCATAAGAGAACATGACGACCAGTAGTGCAGAGAAAATGGCAGTCCAGCCGTTAGGGAAGAAGCCGCCATTCCCGGTGAAGTTTTGCAGCATCGGCGCGCTTGAGCCGGGGATAAGGCCAAACAGAATACAGGCTCCAAGCACAATAAAGACAATAATCATGGCAATCTTGATGCCGGCCAGCCAAAATTCAAATTCTCCATAGCCGCCAACACTCATCGTATTAATGACAATAATGAACGCAGCGCAGGCCAGGCTCAACAGCCAGAGGGGAACCTCCGGCATCCAGTATTGCAGGAAGCTCCCGGCGGCGATGATCTCAATGACGCATACCGACAGCCACATGAAGCAATATAACCAGCCAATGACAAAAGAGAAGCGTTCCCCGAATGCCTCGCGTATAAATTCCTTCATATTTCTTCCTTTATAAATCGTTGCCATTTCAGCGATCGCGCTCATCACGACGAGGAGCAGAAGCCCTGCGAAGATATAAGAGAAAATAACCCCCGGGCCTGCGATACCAACCGTCTCGGCACTTCCTTTAAATATTCCTGTGCCGATTACGCCGCCCATGGCCATAAAGCTAATATGGCGCGGAAGCAGCTTCTTCTGCAAGGATGATGGTTCTTTGTTATTTGCGTTGTTCAATGAGAGTCCTCCCAGGTGATGTAATGAAAAAATATATCGAGTCCCATCATACAATAAATCGCGGTGTGTAGAAAGTGATATAACTCTTGTGAAGTATTCCAAAAAGTATGGTGTTCCAAAATCATTCGTGGTGGAGTAGTTAAAATCGAGTCTTATATTTCATTATAGAAGGGCAGCCTTTCCTCACGGTGTGAGGATAAGGCTGTTTTTTATTTTAAATTCCTCATCAATCGGGGTGCTGGGGGACTCTGCTGCGGGCTTATTGATAAGTATTATTTTTCTTGTTGATAAGTATCACATTTCGTTGATTGGTCAGGTAGTAAACGGTTTCACCATTCTCTAAAATGAAATGTAGACGGAGAATGATATTGGGGAGGAACTAGTCATGGCACAGCTTTCCGTGAATCAGACCATCAAGTCTGAGCCAAAGGGAAAGTTTAAGGCGGGGCTTGTCCGGTTTTATAAGCAGCTGGATCTGCAGCTAATGGTTATACCCGCTTTAATCTTAATCTTTATTTTTAGTTATATTCCGATGTATGGGATCTTGATTGCTTTTCAGGATTACAAGATCGGACATAGCTTTTCAAGCAGTCCTTGGGTGGGCATGAAGCACTTTGTTTATTTCTTCCACTCACCTGAATTTGGAACGGTCATGCGCAACACGATCGTAATCAGCTTTCTCAAATTTTTAATTGGATTTCCGGCACCGATCTTTTTGGCATTGATTCTGAATGAAGTAAGAAAGATGGCGTTCAAGCGCGTTGTACAGACCATCACCTACTTACCGCACTTTATGTCCTGGGTTATCCTCGGCGGCTTGGTTGGCTCCTTGCTGGCGGTAGATGGCGGCAGCGTCAACATGCTGCTGGAGAAGCTGAATTTAATCGATAAGCCGATTAACTTCTTATCGCTCCCTGAGTACTTCTGGGGAATTCTCGTAACGACGAACGTGTGGAAAGAAATTGGATTTGGCTCCATTGTATATCTGGCCGCGATTGCTGGGGTAGATCCCCATACTTATGAAGCCGCGTCCATCGACGGTGCAAGCCGCTTTAAGCAGATCTATTTGATTACGCTTCCGTCAATAATGCCAGTTGTCTCGATCTTTATGATTCTGGCTATCGGTAATTTGCTTAGCGCAGGCTTTGAAGATATTTTGATCCTGGCTGCGAATCCGGCAATTCGCGATGTATCTGATGTGCTTGATACTTATGTCGTTCGGGTCGGTATTAACAACTACCGTTATTCTTATGCGACTGCTGTTGGCGTGTTTAAGGCAGTGATAAGCGTCGGCTTGCTCACAATGGCGAACTTCGTAGCCAGGCGGAGCGGCAACAGCCTATGGTAAAAGGCACACGATCAGAGGAGGAATTGGGACATGCGCGATAGCCTTGGGGACCGCATAATGGTCATATGCATTTATACATTTTTAATCTTGTTCGCAATAAGTACGTTATATCCATTCTTGAACGCCCTAGCCGTATCATTCAACCAGGGGTTGGATACCTCCAAAGGCGGAATTACAATCTGGCCTAGAGTATTCACTTTTGAGAACTATAAAGTCGTGTTCAAGGACGATCGGTTGATGAGCGGTTTTATAGTCTCCGTATCACGTACGGTTATTGGGACCCTCTCATCGATTCTTTGCACCGCAATATTCGCTTACGGGATGTCGAAGCGCGAGCTGATGGGCCGTAAATACTATATGGTTATGTGTATTATTACGATGTACTTCGGGGGCGGGTTGATTCCTACCTTCATGCTGATTCGCAACATCGGCTTGATGAACTCCTTCTGGGTGTTTATCATTCCAGGCTTGATCGGGGTATGGAATATGATCATCTTCCGAACCTTCTTCCTCGGCCTGCCTAACGGTCTTGAGGAATCGGCCAAGATCGACGGCTGCGGCAACTGGGGGACCTTCTTCCGGATTGTACTTCCTTTGTCAGGCCCGGTCATTGCAACGCTAGCCTTGTTTACTGCAGTAGCACACTGGAATGAGTGGTTCTTGGCCGGGATCTATATCTCGGATCAGAAGCTGTATCCGATCCAGACGATACTAAGACAGATTTTGCTATCTAATATCGTCAGTGAGCAAGCAGCGAATCTGGACTCCGCATCAATTGCTCATATGCAAAAAGCCAAGACCGTAACGAGCAAATCGTTGTCAATGGCTACTATGATGGTTGCGACCCTTCCGATCATCTGTGTATATCCGTTCGTTCAGAAGTATTTTGTGAAGGGCGTACTGGTAGGTTCTTTGAAAGAGTAGGCTTCCAGATTTCAACAGCAATCCGGATGTTATAATAAACATCGCCTCGGACGGGGTTTAGAGCGCTAGCTTTAAACATAAATAAAATTAAGTGTTTGAAAGGGGAAGAAACAGCGTATGAAGAAAAGGAGTAAGCTGATCGTCAATGTCTTGTCGGTGCTGATGATTGTGGCGTTGCTTGCAGGTTGTTCCGGCAAAGGCGGTAATACCGCACAGGAACCTAACAGTTCTAACGCGGGCAATACACAGGAGCAGAACAATGCTCAGGGTGATGGTTCAGGTCTTTATGAACTGGGCAAGGAACCGCTGAACATTACCTTGTACGGTAATTACGATTGGTATACGATGCCGAAGTGGGGCGAGGAACCTACAACCAAGTGGGTACAGGAGAACAAGAAAGTAACTGTTACCGAGATTCCCAACGGAGGCAACACTGCACAAAAGCTGAACACTATGATTGCTTCTGGTGAACTTCCCGACATCATTTGGGGTGAGCGTGGTGCGGACGTAGAACGTTTGCGCGAAGCTGGCTTGCTCGTACCGCTGGATGATTATATCGATAAATATCCGAACTTGAAGAAATGGATCGATCCGGTAGCGCTCAAGATGCTCCGCTCTCCGGATGGCAAGCTGTATCAATTCCCGAACTGGTATACAAATCGCCCGAACGGGAACGCAGGCTGGGTAGTGAATAAGAAAATCTATAAAGAGCTTGGCGAGCCTAAGCTGGAGACTACCGATGATCTGTATGCTTATTTGAAGCAAGTTAAGGAGAAATTCCCTAACGTAGTTCCGTTCGAGACCGACCTGGCTGCTGAAGGACATGGTCTGGATCAAATTTACTCCGCATTTAAGGAAGATAACTTTACCTTTACTAGATTCTACGCTGTACCGGACGGAGATAACATGAAGTCGATCTATAAGGATGAACCGTTCCGTGAATCTGTAGTATATGCTGCAAAATTGTTCCGTGAAGGCTTGATGACGCAAGATGCGATGACTCAAACACGCGACCAGGTGGATGAGAAGCTGATTAACGGCCGTGTGGCTGTGTATGCATCTGCTAACCCTACTGTATACGCGATGACCGCTGACGCAGAACTGAGAAAGAAAGATCCGCAAGACGGTTATTTCATGGTATGGCCGATTCACAAAGAAGGACTCGATAAGAACAAGATCTATCCGGGGACTTACAATAAATTGGGCTGGAACGCCGCTGTAATTACGACCAGTGCAAAAAATCCGGAAGCTGTATTTGCATTCCTGGATTGGTGGACCGGTCCTGAAGGTACAACGCTTCAATTCTGGGGTCTTGAAGGGGAGTACTGGCAAGGCTATGAGGAAGATGGATACACGCCTAAATTTACTGAGAAGTATGTAACGCAAAGAGATCAGTTGACGAAGTATCAGACGGACATGGACCCGATTATGTGGGTAGGCAACACCGTGTTTGCCGACGATACGAAGGGGAAATACGAATCGACATTAGCCGAAGATGAGCGGAACTGGGCAACATACTGGCAGTACCAAATTACATGGAAGACTCAGGGCGATGCCACGCAATTCGTAAATATGTCGCCAATGCCGGATTCTGAGGAAGGTATCGCTTACCAGCGTGCGCGTGATATCTGGCTTCAGGTTAGGGCGCAAACCTTGTACGCGAAGACCGACGATGAAGTGCTCGCGCTTCTGGACAAAGCGTATGAAGATACGATGTCTGCCGGCTTTGACAAAGTGCTTGCTTATTACGTAAATAAATGGAATGAGAATAAAGCAGTTATTAACGGCAACTAATTAAAACTTTGGAAGGGACTCATTATAGGGTCCCTTCTTTGCCAATTTGTCGTATCCCATTGATCTGATACATAAGGATATCTATTCAGGAAGAATTGGACAGAGTATACTGGAATATACAACCAACACTCGGGAGGCGTTGTCAGCATGTATAAAGTGTTGTTGGCTGATGATGAAATGCTGGATCTGGAAGGCATGAAGCAGTTTATCCCCTGGTCTGAGCTGGGGCTTGAAGTTGTTGCGGCAGTAAGCAACGGATTTTCCGCTTGCGAAGTGCTGGAACAGCAGAAGATAGATATTTTGGTCACTGATGTAAATATGCCGAATATGTCCGGTCTTGAACTGGCTAGAATTGCGATCCAGAAGAGCGCGAATATTCGGATTATTTTTGTAAGCGGTTATCAGGATTTTCACTATGTAAAGCAGGCTCTGTCGCTGAAAGCCTGCAGCTATGTGCTCAAGCCGATGGATGATAATGAATTGATCGCTTCGCTAAAGAGCATTATACAGGAGCTTATGGAGGAGACGCGGCGCAAGGAGACCGAGGAGCAGTACCAGCATTTGAAGCCCATGGCCAAGAATGATCTGCTATTCCGTCTGCTTGAAGGCGAGCCGGTCTTGGGGACGAACGAGCAGATGAAGAGGCTGGTCTCAGCCTATGGGCTGGATTATCTCGAAGCTCCGCTATGTGTATCGGTACTGGAGATCGATGAACTGAATCTGAAGTCCATCCCGAATGAACGGAACAGGGGGCATGAGTCTGCCGTCACCGTTCACTCTTTCTCGGATCAAAGTCTGCAGCAACTGCAAGAGGTTATTCAGGATCAGGGAATGCATTGGTGCAAACTGTCGCGAAACCGGCTGGCAGCCGTGCTTCACAGACCGCTATTGGAGCGAAGCATGGAACAAATGCGCACTGCCCTGAACCATGAACTGGCTGTACCCGTAACGATAGGCTTGGGCGGCATGGTCGAAAATATTTTTCAATTATCGCTTTCCTATAAGCAGGCGCTTGAAGCGCTGGACGGCAAGATGTTCTTCGGGCGTGGCCAGTTAATCAGGTATGAGGATGTCCGTAAGGCGCCGGAGCTTAGAGATGCCAGAACGCTCGACATACGGCTCGATGCGCTGTTCAAGGCGATGGTTACATACGATCTGGTCAGAATTCATGATGAGATTGATAATTTATTTCTGTCGGTCTCCACATTGCGATCCAAGTTCACAATCTACAATCTGGCTACCTATATCATTTTTAAGTTGGACCAGTATCTGCATACTCTGGATGAGGATCTGTTCGAGATGCTGGGGATGGAGCTGGACAGTCTTGATGTCGTACTGAAGTTCGAAATGATGGAGGATATTCGCTCCTGGCTCATCAGGCGTGTATTCGAAATTTCCGAAATGATACATCAGAAGGAAGCATCCAAGAACAGCAGACTTATTCGGGAGATTATGAAGATCGTCAAAGGGCGGCTGCATGAGAATATCACCTTAAAGGACATCGCCCAGCAATTTTCATTCTCCCCGAACTATTTAGGGTATTTATTTAAGGAAGAAGTGGGCAAGAGCTTCAGTGAGGTGCTTATCACGATGCGCATGGAGCGGGCGCGCGAGCTGTTGAAGGACCCGACGCTCAAAATCTATGAGGTTGCCGATCAGGTTGGGTATCGTTACATCCCCTATTTCAGCAAGCAGTTCAAAGAGACCTTCGGAATGACACCGGCTGAATACCGCAAACGAGAATGATGACGGAGGGTGACTATGCCAGCCCCAAAATTGCAGAGAACTATGAAGTTTATCCCCTTTGGGTATAAGCTGATGTTGACATATATGGTCTTTATCATTATACCGGTCATAGCGATCGGTTATTTCTCGCATACGATGTACCAGGAATCGATCCGCAAGCAGACGAGGAATAACATTCAGGGAACAATCACCCAGATCAAAGATAACATTGAATATAAAATGGCTGATGTGGAACGTATCTCTAATATGTTGTACTACGATTATTCGTTAATCACCGAGCTCAGGAGCTATAAGATGGGATGGGACAACCATGAGCGGATTACAAAAATCATCATGCCCAAATTCGATATTGCGCTAAATGCGACGGGACTCAATATTGCTATGTACATATTTCTGGATAACGATACACTTCCGGAAAAATACAACGGTTCTTTTGATAATGAAAACCCGGACCTCTTGGAGCGAATTAAGACCTATAACTTATATCATCTGGACCGCATAGAGGACAAAAACTGGCATCGCAGTTTTCCAGAGGAGAAAATGGGGCAGACAATGGTCTGGCAGAAGGTGGAGCGCGACTATGAGCTGGGCCGAATTTCATTGCTCAGGCGTCTGGTTGATATGAAAAGTCCGTTAAACCTGAAGGAAGTTGGATTCATGCGATTCAGCGTGCGCAAGCAGGAGCTGTTCCAGGCAGTGGATTATACGAAGATTGGTGATGGCGGCGCACTTCTAATCCGGGATGAGAACGGGAATATCATGTATCTCTCTGGTCAAATGCCGGATATGATCGATCATGTGAACGGAACGGTAGATAAAAATAATTACCTGGTCATTAAAGACAATGTCGGCAAACAAAATTGGGAACTGGTCGCTTACGTGCCGATGACAGTCATGGAGCGCGACTCGGCCCGGGTGAAAATGTTCATCATTGCGATTTGCCTGCTCTGTCTGGTTGTATTTACTTTTGCCGGCATGTTTATTTCACGCTACTTCTCGATTCGGATGAATAAGGTCGTGTCTGTACTGAACGCCTATCGGGAAGGCGAATTGCATAAGCGGATGGGATATCATGGGAAGGATGAATTTTCCGAGATCGCTTCGGCCTTAAATGAGATGGGCCAAAATATTAATCATCTGATCGAGGAAGTCTATGTGACCCAGATCGAGAAGAAAGAGGCCGAGCTGGAATCGCTGCAAGCACAGATTAACCCGCATTTTCTGTATAATACTTTGTCATCCATCAGCAGGTTGGCCAAGTTCGGTCAGATCGACAAACTGCAGCAAATGGTACTCGACCTGGCCAAGTTCTACCGACTGTCCTTGAATGAAGGGAGAACCTTGATTCCCGTCCGCAGCGAGCTAGAGCAGGCGGAGGCGTATATGAGCATCCAGAAGACGAAATTCGGAGATGCGGTAACGATTGGTTATGATATTGATCCGGCGATCGGGAAATATGAGACGATCAAATTGATACTACAGCCTTTTATAGAGAATGCATTCGAGCATGCCCGGATGGGGGATTCTTTACATATTCGCATCGTCGGCCGGCTTGAAGGGAAACAGATCATATTCAAAATTATCGATAATGGAATAGGGATGTCAGCAGAGCGGATTAGACAGATTTTTGATCCGATTGAAGGGCTCAACACCGGCTTCGGGATTCGCAATGTGCACAGTAGAATTCAGCTTCATTTTGGCAGTGAGTACGGGGTTACCATCGGCAGCGGACGCGGGATCGGCACGACTGTGCAGATCGTGATTCCTGCCAGAGAGAGCGATAAAACATAGATAGGTAGAGCTTCAGAACCTGAAATTCGGGATACCAGGTCTATATCGGCCCAATAACAACGCGATGTTGTCGGTGTTAGCCCACACTTCCTTGGGGAAGCACGCATATATTATGCCAAGACCCCAGGAGGTGAGCGCATTTGGCGACATCAGTCGGTTATCAAGAGGCCCGTAAATATGTGAATAAACGTGTTAAAATCAAGACAAAGACAGGCGCTGTTCTGTACGGAACGATCATTAAGGTCTCGGATAAGAAGCTGCTGCTTAAGGTGAGCGGGGTTCATAATAAGGGTAGCAAGGCGCACGCCACTTTCTTCCCGTTTATTTTGCCGCTTGCCTTATTTGATTTGCTGGCAATCATTCTTTTGTTATGAGGCCCCATCAAAGTAGAAGAATATACGAGAACGAAGAGCAAAGCCGGTGGATGTATATCCGCCGGTTTAGTTTTTTGATAAGTAGAATCTATGAACCTTCTGTTATGTTGTTAAACTTTTGGTAGATTTATTTTTAACAATTTCATAATACTGTCCAAATACACAGGATGTACCCTAATAGAAATGTCGATGGAAGCCAAGCAATCTATCGGGTTTACATTAAGGATTAAGGAGAGTGTTAGGATTTTGAAAATTATAGTACAAGGCACACGATGGATTTCATTGCTCGTTCTGAGCTGCTTGCTGCTGGGACTGGTCGTTCCGGCCGGATTAGCGAGGGCAATGGATTTGCAGATGAATCACGTCCCTTCCGCTGCATATAAGCAGCAGGATTATACGATTAATGCTGTTATTACAAATAATGGACAATCAGTAACAGGAGCGGTATATTATGAGGTCGATGCACAACCCCAAGCTCCGATTTCGCTGGATTGGATAGCAGACAGTACATATCGGACCGTGATCCCGGCGGATCGCCTTAACGGTCAGCAGCTTGATTATTATATCGAGGTGACTGAACAGGGCGGGCTATCGATTCGATCAACAGGGTATCATGTAGAACTTCAGGATGTTAGCGGCATGCCGGGAGGAACTAACGGTTCCCCTGATTTGTTAATCACGGAGCTGGTACCGGATACGGAAAATGTGTCTGGCTCGGATGCCTATGAATATGTAGAGGTATATAACAATACGGACAAGACGATTCAATTCGGTCAAAATTACTATTTCTACTATAACAATAAAGACAAATGGACACCGGATTCTAGCATCTCGATTCCGGCGCATTCCCCTATTGTATTTTGGGTTATGAATGGGGTGAACGAGACGATCGGTGAGCAGGATTTTATCCGCAATTTCAGTGCGGCCGCTGATCTTGTAGAAGGTGTGAATCTATTTCGGATCAATGGTAACGGGGGGATGGCCAATACGGCATCTCGGAATATTCAAATCCGCAGCGCAGTTGATAACAGCGTCATCGTATCGGCAACGTATGATAAAGAGCATGTCTCGTTAAATAAGGGGATCGTGTACCAGCTGCCGGATACGAACAGTGTCGATATGGTCCTCCTTCCCACCGCCGGGAAGACCCTGGCAACGCCAGGAATTGTGCAGGATGAACAATTGATTCAGAGAGCAGAAGGAACGCAGCCTATAATTGTTCATACTCCGGCGGAAACTGTGAATGTACAGGATCTGGAAATTGTGGCCACAGTAAAAAATCTTTCCGATGGCGTCAATCCTATTCCGGAAGTCCAGCTGCTGTATAAGACGCCTTCACAGGTACGCTTTACAGCAGCTGCAATGAGCAATTCGGGCGGTGAGCAGTATCGCGCTACAATTCCGGCAGCCGCTCTGGTAGAGTCCAGACTGGATTACAAGATTCGGGTCAGAAGCACGGTGGAGAGCTATTCTGTAAATGTGAATATCCCGCAATTCAATGCGGATCACGTGCCTCAATTACTGGTGACAGAGCTTGTACCGAACTCGACGAATGTAACGGGAACTTCCTCCGATGCTTATGAATTTATCGAAATATATAACAACACCGATCAGTCAGTAAACTTCAACAATTACAAAATCTATTACCGCTACCCTGACAAGGGCGTTGGATCAGATGTGAAGTGGGCCTCGACGAAAACTGATCTGGTCATTCCAGCTCAGAAGTCGGTGGTCTTCTGGATCATTAATAGTATGAACAGCGGTTATTCCGTAGACGATTTTAACAATTTCTATCATACCAATCTAGTAATGAATGATAATCTGTTCCAAATCCAGAGTGATGGAATGGCCAACTCAGGCTCCAGAGGCGTCGTGATCAAGACGAATACGGAGCGTGAAATTTCCGCCGCTTATTATAACAGCGCTATTTTTTATGATGGCGGAACTGCGGGAGATGAGACAAGAGAGGATAACGCGATTGAGTTCAAATATCCTGTAGACGGTAGCACGACGATGATCAAGATCAGCTCAGGCATAGGCGCGCCTACGCCTGGTACAGTGAATCCTGCGCAGGTACCGGCTGTTCCGGTCCATGTGGTACCTGATATGATCGAACCGGAAATAGAAGATATGACGGGAGTCACCGTCGTAGATCAGGCAGAGGCGCTTCACCTTCAGGCCTTTGCCAAGGATGATCGTCAAGTGGCCTCTGTTCAGGTATTTATCCGATCTGACAAGCAGCCTCAATACGTCCAGCATAACCTGATAGAGGACTATAACGACAAGCTGTATCACTATAAATTAACATCAGCCGATTTAATCGGCCGCTCATATATTGAGTATTATTTTGTAGTCTCGGATGGTACGAATGAGATCAAGTCCAATACGGTCCGGGTTAACGTGGTTGGCGGTCCCGATCACTCTCCGCTTCGATTGAATGTGAAGGATGGAGATGTTGTTCACGGAGAGATGACGCTCAAGGGGACAGCCGAACAAGCAGGCCCGGATGAATTGCAGCTTCGCGTAGATGGGAAAGTCTTGAACGAACAGGATACCTTCCCTACGCTTGAGCAGGACGCTTACTTCGTATTTGAAGCGAACAGCGTTGATTATTATTTTAAAAATGCGATTACGATGGGAGATCCGTCATTAAAAGACAAGACGATTCTTTATACGTTTATGGATCCGATCACCAGTTATACCACTCTATCATTCCCGATTGAAGCGAGCCGCCTGCAGTTGGGGGAGGAGAATACCATCTATATCCGCGCAGGGTCCAAGTCTTCTCCTTTTGATGACCGGGTAGAAGAGAATAAGGATGATTTCGAGATCAAAAACGTCAGGCTGCTTCTCGCTGATGGCACAGAAATCTGGGATCCTAGCTATGCGGTACGCGATAAAGAGATCAAGATGGGAGACAGTTCCGGCAAGCAAGAGTGGATCGGCTTTCACTTTCATTTGACGCCAGAGCTGCTTAAATCCAAGGCTTATTCCTGGGATACCCGCAACGTGGCCGATGGAGAGCACACGGTTGAACTATTGCGTGGAACAGATAAATTAAAATCCACGGTGATTGTTGATAATACCGCGCCTTCCATTCAGGCCACGATAGAGGATGGCAAGGAATATCGCGGGCAGTTCACCATTGATGCAAGCGCGGAGGATCATGGGGCCGGGATCGATCGGCTTGATGCGAAGCTGGATGATCAATCCGTCGTCTTGCCTTATGTTACTTCGTCCGGAAAATTAAAGGGCGGAGCGCATGTTCTTGTTCTGGAAGCTGCTGATAAAGTGGGCAATAAGTCACAACAGACCATTCGCTTCAGCGTGCCGAATGAGAATCCGAACCAGCCGGAGCTTGTATCTCCGCGGCAGGGCCAGGAAAAGGTATCGCTCCGTCCTGATCTGACCGTGAAAGTGACGGACCCGACCGAAGATCCGATGGATGTGTTCTTCTATCGAGGATTTAAATATGACGGGAATCGTGCGGAAGGATTTACAGGTTATAAGAATGCCTCCGATACCGAAGCGCCAAAGATGATGGTTCCGCAAGGCGAACAGGCTTTGACCGCACAGGAATATGAAGATATCCGCGCGGTGGATGGCAAGTATTTGGTAAATGATGCGGTGGATCAGTTCCCATATCAGCGTTATGAAATTGCATTAGACTCGTCTATCAAGCCGTCTGATCAAGTAAACATCGTGTGGAATGGGCATTCTCTTGAAGGCCGGAAAGTCAGTTTGTATGCATGGAGCGAGCCTGCACAGCGATGGGAGCAGCTTGTCTACAAGATTGCCGGAACAGAGGATTTCGAGCTTAGCGCGACGGTCCTGGCCGGTGATTACATGCTTCACCAGGCGAAGGCCAATACGATACAGATCATGATTCAGGATGAGATTGCTGCCGCTTCCAAATCAGGACCGGTCAGTGATGATCCGTATGATTTCTCCTTCTTATGGATGTCCGATACCCAGTATTACTCACAGGACTATCCTTATATTTATCAGAAGAATGTGGAGTGGATTGCCGACAACAAGGACAGGATCAAATTGAAATACGTGATTCATACCGGGGATATCGTCGATAAGGAATACCAGGAATATCAGTGGCTGGAAGCGGATAAGGATATGAAGGTGCTGGAGAATGCCAACATTCCTTATGGCGTATTGGCCGGCAATCATGACGTAGGTCACCAGCAAAATGACTATACGAACTACTGGAAATATTTTGGTGAGGACCGATTTAAGAATATGCCAACCTTCGCCGGCTCATACGATAATAACCGCGGTCACTATGACCTCGTATCCGCAGGAGGTAATGATTTTATCATCGTTTATATGGGTTGGGGACTGGGTGACAAAGAGATCGAATGGATGAATCAGGTCGTTGCCAAATATCCGGAGAGAAAGGCGATTCTGGCCTTGCATGAATACTTGCTAGTGTCGAACAATCGCGCTCCGATCGCGGACCAAATCTTCGAGAAGGTCATTAAGCCTAATAAGAACGTGATTGCTGCCTTGAGTGGACACTATCATGACGCCCAGCTGAAAATTGATGAGCTGGATGATGATGGGGACGGTATCAGCGACCGCAAGGTATATCAAATGCTGGCCGATTATCAGGGAGCAGAGGAAGGTGGACTCGGATATATCCGTTTAATGCAGTTCGATATGAAGAATAACAAGCTGCACATGAAGACTTATTCGCCTTATTTGGATGATTACAATTATTATGATCCGCAGGTTTACCCGGGCAAAGATGAGTTCTCGCTGGATCTTGATTTGCAGCCGAAGACGAAGCGCGTTGCTACAGATTATATCGGTGTGAAGGTCTACACCGACCAGCTGATCGGTCAAAAGACGCAGGTAGAGAGCGGTGCAAATGCTACAGCAGGGTGGAGCGGACTCGCCTCTGATCGTTACTACCAGTGGTATGTGAGAGCCAATGACGAGTTCAGCGGCAGCGCTACCTCCGACATCTGGGGATTCTACACAGGAAGCGCAACAGAACCGGGCCGTCCGGACCCAAATCCTGAACCGAAGCCGGACCCGACTCCTGATCCGGGGACAACGGCTCCGGGTGCAGGCGGCCATAGCGGGACTACTCCAAATCCGGGTGCTTCAAGCCAGCTGAAGGATGGAGTTATTGTAGCTGAAGCGGGTGAAGATGGCTCTTATTCAGTCAGTAAGCCGATTCTGGAACAGGCGATTCAAGCTGCAAAGGGAACAATCCTGATTCAATTGCAGGACGCGGGTGAGGCGGCCAAGCTTGATTTGGACGCCGCGGTATTGGGACAATTGCAAGAACGCAAGCTGACGATTCGTGTTGATGCCGGGTCTATCGCTCTCACGATTCCGGCAACGTCACTGACGAGCGATGCAATCGAAGCGGACAAGGTGATTCTGTATATTGAGACGATCAGCAATCCATCTCTTCGTACCGATTTACAGACAGTATTGAATAGAAATGCAGATTATCGCTCCACGGATCTGGTCTATACACTGCGAATGGTTGCTGTGAAAGCAGGCCAGGAGGTAGGGATCGACCGTCTTGCCGGACCGGTTAAGGTGGAGAGAAAGGTTGCTCCTGGACAGCTAAACTGGGATTATGCCGGTATCTATCGGATTGCTGGTGATCAAGCTGCATATTTAGGGGGTGCCTTTAATAAAGGCAGCCTGGAATTTACAACGGATCAGCTATCTTCATTCGCTGTACTTGAGTATCATAAGGCTTTTGCGGATGTCACAGGTACTTGGGCCCAGGATTACATTCAAAAGCTGACGGCCAAGCATGTGATTAACGGCGTTGATTTGCAGCACTTCCAGCCGAATCAGGAGATGAGCCGCGCCGACTTCGTCACGCTTCTCGTTCGGGCATCGGGGCTGCCAGCGGCAGAAGGGGCTTCGCCATTTAACGATGTAGCCTCTAACACCTACTACGGAGGTTATGTGACAGTGGCAGCAGAGCTTGGATTAATCCAGGGAAGCGGAGGAGCATTCCGTCCGCAAGCAGAGATTACGCGTGAGGAAGCAGCTGTTGTGATAGACCGCTGGATGTCTTATTTGCATAAAACCTCGGCGGGCACGGTGGATACGGTCTTCACTGATCGTGCTGAAATTTCGGCTTGGGCGAAGGAAGCGGTAAACCGCCTGCAGGCGCAAAATGTTATCAATGGCAAAGGAAATCAGCGCTTTGACCCGCAGGGTGAGCTTACCCGGGCGGAAGTTGCGAAGATGATCTATGTCGTTATGAACCGTTAGTCAGTCAAAAGGGTGTCCCTCCAAGCCATGATCATGGCCCGGGGACACCCTTTTTATCGTTCATATCTCGGAAATAGTTCATACTCATCGCTGCTTGAGCTTCCTGCATGGTCTCCTGTGCAATCGAATAGGCTCGACGCGTACCGGAGCTAAGAATATCATCGATATCACCCGGTCTGGATTCGTAGAAGGAACGGCATTCACGCATCGGTTCCAGAAGCGCGTTCAGCGCCGTGCGGAGCCGCTGCTTGCACTCGGTACAGCCGACCCGCCCTTTGGCTGCATTCAGGTGAATCTCGGGCAGCTCCTTCAGGCCGAAAGGCATGATGATAGGCGTAGATTGGACAGATATCCGGATGCTCGGGATGATGCTTATATATGCGGGGAGGAGCCGTCACGGCTTTGCGTATCTTTAGCTCAACCTTCGCCGACGTAGAATCAAGCTCGACCGCATTGCTTAGACTTTTGCTCATTTTGGCATTGCCGTTCGTATCGATTAAGCAGGAAATTTTGCTGATAATCGGGCGCGGTTCGGCAAATACCAGTCGATACATATACTTCCTTACTGGCTTGTCAAGCTAGTCTGCATAAACGGCCAAGTTCCCTCATAGACATGTATCAGTTTAGGAAATCAAACTGCAGAGGGGATGATCTCATGCGTCGGATCACGTGGATGCTGACAATCATAGTAGTGTTTGGCATCGTAATGACCGCATGCGGGAAAAAAGACGCCGCAGGTGTCGTTAAGGATTTGGACAAAGTCGTAACCAAGCTGGAGAGCTACCAGACATCCGGTACGATGACCTTGTATACCGGGGATAGTCCACAGGAATACAAGGTGGAGGTATGGCATCAGAAGCCAACCTATTACCGGATAGCACTCACGAACGCGCAGAAGAATGTCACTCAGATCGTGCTGCGCAACGACCAAGGCGTCTATGTACTGACGCCAAGCCTCAACAAGAGCTTCCGCTTCCAGAGCGACTGGCCGGAGAACCAAGGTCAGGTGTACTTGTACCAGACCCTGATACGCAGCATTCTAAGCGATAGCTCACGGCAGTTTGTAAGCGATAAGGACAGCTATGTATTTGATGTGGCTGCGAATTACAATACGCATGCCCTGGTACGTCAGAAGATTTGGCTGGACAAGGAGAATTACGCACCGAAGCAGGTTCAAGTGTCGGATGCCCAGGCAAAGGTCGTTGTGGAAGTGAAATTCGATAAGTTCGATTTCAATACCAAATTTGACGACAAGTCATTCGATATGCAGCGTAATCTGGATGCAGCTGCACAGGATGCAAAGGGAACTATGCTTGAGGTAGATGAAAATGGAATGCTGATTGAGAAAGTACCTTCGGCTGACGAGACTGGGGCAGGAACGGACGAAGGCTCACCGGATGCCGCGGCGAACGGGCAAGGGACTGAAGAACCATCTACTCCGGCTCTCTCGGAACCATTCGGGATCATTGTTCCTACTTATTTACCAGAAGGAGTAGTGTACAGCGACAGCAAGGCTGTAGAAGACAGCGATCGCAGCATTGTCATTCAAAGATATGAAGGAGCTTATCAATTTACGATATCCGAGACAAGAGCAGCGGATCGAGCTACGTCACTTGTTCCAAGTGAGGTGGTGGATCTGGGATTTACAACAGGCTGGCTCGCAGGTGATGATCTGCAAACCTTGAGCTGGACGATTGATGGACTCGAATTCCGGATTACGAGCGATAATCTGCCTGTCACAGAAATGGTGAAGATCGCATCCTCGATGCAGGACCAGACAGGTAAATAATGGGGAGAAGGCGGTTTGCGGTTCATCCTGACGGTGTATTTTCCCGGCGGGAGAACCGTATTTCCGTCTTTTTTTGTCTTTGTCCAAAATATTACTTCACATATTTGCAAATATGGGGCTTGCAGCGGAATTGACATGAGAACCTCAGAACATTACGATAATTGTATCGTTTGGCATGGACTTTTTGAAAACAATGGAGAAGGTGACTTGAAAGTGCAAGTAAATTATCGACCCACACGAGCGGAAATAGATCTGGATGTACTCGGTGCCAATTATGAAGCATTTCGCCGCAGACTGCCTGAAAAGATCAAGCTGCTAGCCTGCGTAAAAGCCAATGCTTATGGACACGGAGCGGTTCCGATCTCCCGGGAGCTCGAGACGCTGGGAGCCGACTATCTTAGCGTAGCATTCTTGGATGAAGCATTGGAGCTAAGAAATGCGGGAATTACCCTGCCGATACTGGTTCTTGGATACACGCCTCCGCAAGGCGTGCAGATCGCTTGGGAACACGATATTACGCTTAACGTGTTCAGTGAGGAAGTACTTGATACGATTGTGACGCTGGATCCTGCAGAATTTACGAATAAGCTGAAGGTCCATATCAAAATTGATTCCGGCATGGGTCGTCTTGGTCTGCAGCCGGGGGAAGAAGCCGTTGAATTCATTCGTCGGGCGATGCAAATACCGCATGTGGAAGTGGAAGGGCTGTTTACCCATTTTGCAACCGCGGATGAAAGAGACAAAAGCTATACATTAGAACAATACGAACGTTTTCAGGGCTTGGTGGATGCGCTTCGGGATCAGGAAATGCATATTCCTATAATACATACGGGTAATAGCGCTATCGCAATCGATTTACCGGAATTAACCTGCCAGATGGCTCGAATCGGTATCGCCTTATATGGTCTGTATCCTTCGGGTGAAGTTGTGAAGCAGCAGGTTCAGCTGAAGCCGGTCTTGACGTTGAAGACGCAAGCGGTCTGGGTGAAGACAGTACCGCCCGGTTCAGCTATTAGCTACGGAGCCAAATACATCACCGACCAGGAAGAGCGAATTGCTACCCTTCCGATCGGCTATGCTGATGGTTATTCCCGGATGATGAGCGGTAAGGCGCAGGTATTGATACGCGGACGCCGCGTCCCTGTTGTAGGAACGATTTGTATGGATCAATGTATGGTGTCATTACAATCTTTGGCTGAAAATGCTGAAGAAATTCAAGCCGGCGAAGAGGTTGTACTCATCGGTCAGCAATTGGGCGAGGAAATTACCGCCGAAGAGCTGGCTGCCTGGATTGGAACGATTAATTATGAGCTGGTATGTATGATGGCCCACCGGGTAGCACGGGTGTATACACGTAAAGGCGTGACAGAATCAGTACTAAATCCGCTTATTTCGTAAAAACCTGACAAAAATCAACAAAACTTTTTATGACTGGGAAGGATTTTATGCCTGGGTTATCGAATGATAGAAATATGGAAAGAATCAGGTGTGTACGGTACTATCATTTTTGTTTATAATGATATGCAGCATACTTGATATACTCTCGGCATATATTTTCTTGTATAAATTCCCTTGAATAATGCTATACTGTGTTTTAATACGAGGGTTTTGGGTCGATAAGGTTTTGGGGGTGGAAGTAAAGGTGGCCAATATGCACAATACCAAACGGATCATGATCAGTTTACCGGATCATCTTTTACAGGAGGTAGATGGGATCGTAGCGATGGAAAATTCCAATCGCAGCGAATTGATTCGGCAAGCCATGAAGCTGTATCTGAACGAACGGAAGAAGAGATTTATCCGCGAGTCGATGCAGCGGGGTTATATGGAAATGGCTAAGATTAACCTATCCATGGCCTCTGAAGCGTTCCAAGCAGAGGAAGATGCAGACATCACTCTGGACCGCCTAGTAAGCGGGGTGTAACCATTGATCGTAAAGCGCGGTGACGTATTTTTTGCAGACCTTTCCCCAGTAGTTGGTTCTGAACAGGGAGGGGTAAGACCGGTGCTAATCATCCAGAACGATATCGGCAACCGATTTAGCCCAACGGCGATCGTTGCTGCCATCACAGCTCAAATTCAAAAGGCAAAGCTGCCGACTCACGTTGAAATTGATGCAGCGACGCACGGATTTGATCGTGATTCCGTCATTTTGCTGGAACAGATTCGAACGATCGACAAACAAAGATTAACCGACAAAATCACACATTTAGACGATGAGACGATGAAGAAAGTGAATGATGCATTGTTGATTAGTCTAGGTTTGATTGATTTTTAATCATACAGCTTGGAGGCGAAAGCTTTCAAGCTAGCACCCGAAGTCTCGGGTGCTTTTTTCTTTATAGATCGAACAGCAAAAAGCTGGCGTCGTAGCCTATGCTACGGTTGCCAGCTTTTTTGAAGCCATTGTAAGGCTGCTGTTTTATTCACTACGTAAAGCATAGATCGGGCGCAGCTTGGCTGCCTTGTTCGCCGGGATCATCCCGAAGATAATGCCGATGAACAGGGAGAAAATGAAGGAAATCATTACGATGTAGACAGGAACTGTAGTAGTTAGGGAGGTATACCGCCCAATCAGCGCACTGACTCCGTAGCCTATCCCGATCCCTACCATTCCTCCAAACCCGCTGAGGAAGGTGGATTCAACCATGAACTGCATAAGGATATTCCGCTTCTTAGCTCCGATGGCCTTTCTTATCCCGATCTCTCTCGTTCTTTCGCTTACTGAGACGAGCATAATGTTCATGATCCCGATGCCGCCAACCAAAAGTGAGATTCCTGCGATGCCTCCCAGAGCCAGAGAGAGCGTCTGGGTTGTTGAATTTACCGTATCGAGCATATCCTGAGAGTTGAAGATGCTGTAGGAGTTGGACGCATTCTGGAACTTCTTGTTCAGCTCGGCTTCCAGCGATGACTTGACGGTACTGATTAGCTTCGAGTCATTGGCTTGAACGGTAATTGAGCGGATGCCCCCACTTCTTAATGTTCGTTCAGCGGTCGTCAAGGGGATGAGAATTTTATTGTCGTTGGAGGCCGTAAGACTTGATCCCTTGGATTCCAGCAGCCCAACGATCTTGAAGCTGGAACCGTTCAATTGAATCGTCTGTCCGACCGGATTTTCGCTCCCGAAGAAGGTTTGTGCTGCCTCGCTGCCCATTAAAGCGACCTTCATCCGGAAGTCGTTATCCAGATCGAGAATGAAGCGACCCGTTTGGACATGAAAATTATTAACGTCCTCATAGGAAGGGACAATTCCCTCGACGGATATGGTGTCATTGGTCGTCCCCTTCTTAACGGTTACGGAATTGCTAATAACCGGGGACACGGCCTTAACTCCTTCAATTTGTTCGAAATCCATCGCTTCGTCAAGCGAGAGAGAAGTAGCGGCTCCCCGGCCCATAATATTTACCGTCAGCAGATCTGTGCCCAGTCCTTCCAGCTGGGAAGTGATTTGCGAAGTGGTTCCTTGGCCGACGGAGACGAGAATAATGACCGAGGATACGCCGATGATAATTCCAAGCATAGTTAACAGTGATCTGACCTTGGAGCCGATGATGCTCTTCCAAGCCATTTTGATGCTCTGCAGCAGATTCATATGGCCTCCCTCTGATCGTCAATGATTCTGCCGTCCTGGATATGAATGATTCTTGTGGCTTGCTGTGCAATCGACAGATCATGCGTGATAATTAGGATGGTATGACCAAGGGCATTCAACTTCTTCATTTGCTCCATGACCTCGATTCCGGTTCTGCTATCGAGCGCGCCTGTCGGCTCATCAGCCAATAGAAGCGGGGGATTGCCGGCAATGGCCCGGGCGATAGCGACACGCTGCTGCTGACCGCCTGAGAGCTGGGGCGGTTTGTGGTGCATGCGGTCCTCAAGGCCGACCGTCCGCAGCGATTCTACAACGATTCTCACTCGCTCTTTATGCGGGATATTCCGGTATACCAGCGGAAGCTCTACATTTTCGTAAGCTGTTAATTTGGACAATAAATTAAAAGATTGAAAGATAAAGCCGATTTTCTCATTTCTAATCTTGGCCAGTTTATTATCGGACAGTTTGCTGACATCAACGCCTTCCAAGTGATAGGAGCCTTCACTGGCGATATCCAGACAACCGAGCATATTCATAAGTGTAGATTTGCCGGAGCCTGAAGGGCCGATTATTGCCACGAACTCGCCGTAATTAATCGTGAAGGAAATATCGGAGAGCACCTTCATGATCTCGCCCGCCATCATATAGCCGTGTCCGAGTCGGTTCACTTCAATCAAGGGAGGTGTCGTTGGGGTGTCCGCCATTATTGTCCACCGCCTTTAGGAGCGCCGCCTCCGCTGCTAGGTCTGTTGCCTCCGGTGAAGCCGCCTCCGTTAAAGTTGCCGCTTGGCATCATTCCGCCGGATTCACCGCGGAAGCTGCCTTCACCGAATCTGACCGCCCCTCCGCCTTGAATGAATTGCTCCATAGCGGCATTATTCGTTGATTCCGAAATAATAGTTGGAATGACGACTTCGTCGCCTTCATTTAAGCCGCTGACGATCTCGATATTATTTTCATCATGAACGCCAACCTCAACTTCTTTCATATTTCCTGACACGTTTCGTCTTCCAGTCCTGGAATTGCTCGTGGTTCCTGAGCCCTCCTGCTTGTCCGATAGATCTGCTGGTTTTCCCGGAGCTGCTTTGGAGCTGCTCTCACTGTCCGGGCTGACAGCTGTTTGATCCTGAGTTGCCGCTCTGCGAACATTTGTTGTATCCGTTGTTGTCGAAGCATTCCCTGCTGCCTCATTTTCCGTTGATGGGAGCATTACGAAGTATTTTTCACCTAATTTCTGAACAGCTTCGATCGGCAATTTAAGAATATCTTCCTGTTCATTCACTATAATGGTCGCTTCTGCAGTCATTCCGACGCGCGCGCCATCTGTAGGGTTCATCTTAATCGTGACGTCGAACAGCGATACGCCGTTGGAGGCGGAGCCTTCATTCGATATATCGGAGACGGTGCCTTCGATGGTCTGGTCAGGTAAAGCATCCAGCTGGAGAGTTGCTTTCAACCCTTTTTTCACATCAGGGATATCAAGTTCATCGACCTGGGTCTTCACGCTTAGATTTTGGTAGTCGGTAATGACAAATAATTCACTGCCCGCTTTGGTCTGCTCCCCGGCAGTAATGTTGACAGCGGTAATCGTCCCGGCGATCGGAGAAGTCAACGGATCGGGAGGAAGCATATCCTCTTTTATCGTGGCGATATCCTTTTCTGTCTTTGCAATATTCAATTGCTGCTTATCTATTGATTTCTGAATCTGTTTCAACTCCTCCTCGGAGTCGATATCCTGGGCTTTGCGTTTGTATTGATCCTGGAGGTCCTCGAGATCCCATTTTTGCGTCTGCAATGTATTCTCCTGCTCTTCGAGCTTGTCGGATAGATCCTCCGGCTCATAGGTCAACAGAGTTTGGCCCTTTTTGACAACGTCGCCTGTTTTGACGAGCACCTTGCTTACCTTGCCTTCGTCCTTGGTACGGACACTTTCGCTATCCGTGGAGATGACGGAGCCCGATCCGGAGACGCTAACGGTAATATTCCCCTTCGTCACTTTGGTCGTCCTCTGCTGCGGGGGCTCCGCCGCATTCTTCTTAGACGGAAGCGTCAGCGATAGGGCAACGGCGATAAGCGCCAGTATAACAATCACAATTACAATCCATAACCATTTCTTCTTCAAATAGAATCACTCAGCTTTCTTCATAATGGTTCGAACGATAGCTCAACATATGTATAGGTGTTAAGCGGCTCAAAGTTATTTTATGGGGCGAATATGAAAGGAGGGTGAAGCTAGGCTGAATGTAATCTGAATAGAAGCTGAATGTTTGCTGAAAGAAGGAAGTGCAATATTTCTCTGTTTTGAGGGTAGATACGAGGTGGAGTCGGCTGAAGGCCAGTAAAGTTTTTCACTCCTCTACTGGGGATATCTGTTATAATGAAGCTATATATTTATGGGGAGGACCTTTTTGAATGGATCAAAATCGGTCAGATCAGCAGTATCAATACTCAACAATGAATAACTATCCGCCGCCCTATCCGCCGGGACCACCGGTTGTACAGAAGACTAACGGCAAATCGATTGCAGCCTTGATATTAGGAATTTTATCAATCTTGATTCCTTATGTCGGGTTTCTTCTGGGGATTATGGCCATTATTTTCGCCAGCTTATCTTTGAAGGAACTCAAGCGGAAATATGAGCAAGGAAAAGGCTTGGCCATTGCCGGACTTGTTTGCGGAATTATCGGAACAATTATTTATGGTTTCATCATTTTCCTTGTTGTGATCGGCATCTTTATTTATGCAGGTGCAGGGTGGGAGAACTCAATTTACTCCAACTTCTAAATAAGGCGATAAAGCATCGGGGCAGCCCGATGCTTTATTATTTTATCCGGCAGCTGGGGATGAAAGCTTAACACGCTGGAAATGAGCCGGAAAGTTTGTGATAATAGAGACAATTGTATTTTTGAGACGAAAGAGGGATCGCACTTGTCACAATCGGATACGACAATAACTACAACGGTAAATCAGGATCATTCAGGGGCTGAGGAGCAGGAGCAGATTGTCCGCCAAATTGCCAAGGAGCTGAATCTGTCCCTGAAGCAAGTGAGGACGACAGGATCATTATTGGATGAGGGCAACACGATTCCGTTCATTGCCCGTTATCGGAAGGAGATGACCGGAGAGCTTGATGAGAATCAGCTGCGGGATATCGCCGACCGGATGCAGTATTTGCGCAACCTGGGTGAACGCAAGCGTGAGGTATTGCGGATTATCGAAGAGCAGGGCAAGCTGACCGATGAACTGGCTGCGGCGATTGGACAGGCAGTGAAGCTGCAGGAAGTTGAGGATTTGTATCGTCCGTATAAGCAAAAGCGCAAGACGCGGGCAAGTGTCGCTAAGGAGAAGGGGCTAGAACCGCTGGCTAAGTGGATACTGGCTCAGCCGAAACAAGGGAACCTGCTTCAGGAGGCGGCTCAGTATATCGATGTGGAGAAGGCTGTTGAGACTGCAGAGGAAGCTGTCCAGGGGGCAATGGATATCATTGCCGAGGAGATTTCTGATGAAGCGTCAACCCGGGCCTGGGTACGACGCTATACAATGGATCACGGATTTATGGTATCGGAGGCGAAGACACCGGAAGAAGAATCGGTGTATGAGATGTACTATAATTACCGGGAAGCAGCGAAGAAAATGCCTTCCCACCGCATCCTGGCTATGAACCGCGGCGAGCGTGAGAATGTGCTGAGGGTGACGCTAGAAGTGGAGATAGAAGCGATTCATCGCCATATTGCCGGACGCTGTATCAAGGGCAGCTCAGTGGTGGAGGCTGTACTGCATTCCATTATTGAGGATGCTTACAAGCGGCTGATTGCCCCTTCAATTGAGCGGGAGGTACGCGCTGAATTAACGGAGAAGGCAGAGGGGCAGGCAATTGCGATCTTTGCTGGCAATTTGCGCAACCTGCTCCTTCAGCCTCCGGTGCGCGGCCAGCGTGTGCTTGGTGTCGACCCTGCCTACCGCACGGGCTGCAAGCTCGCCGTCGTTGACGAGACCGGCAAGCTGTTGGAGGTCGCTGTTACTTACCCGACGCCGCCGAACAACAAAAAGCGGGAAGCAGAGGAAATATTTAACCAATTGATCGACAGATACGGGATATCGCTGATCGTTATTGGCAACGGTACCGCATCGAGGGAGACGGAGCAATTTGTAGCTGATGTAATTGCGGGCAGGAAGGACAAGGATAAGGATCTGGCTTATTTGATCGTCAACGAAGCGGGTGCCAGTGTGTACTCTGCTTCCAAGCTTGCTCAGGAGGAGTTCCCTAATCTGGACGTTGCGGAGCGAAGCGCAGCTTCGATTGCGCGGCGTCTGCAGGATCCGCTTGCGGAATTGGTTAAGATCGAACCCAAAGCGATTGGCGTTGGGCAGTATCAGCATGACGTATCTCAGAAGCATCTCGATGAGAGTCTGAAGAATGTTGTGGAATCCGCAGTTAACCATGTAGGTGTGGATGTTAATACGGCTTCATCTTCCTTGCTGTCTTATGTATCTGGCGTCAATGCAACAATTGCCAAGAATATCGTGAAATACAGGGATGAGAATGGCAAGTTCAAGAGCCGCAAGCAACTCCAGAAGGTGCCGCGGTTGGGGGCCAAAACCTATGAGCAGTGCATCGGCTTCCTGCGTATTAACGATGGCAGCTTCGAGTTGGATCGTACGCCAATCCATCCCGAATCTTATGAAGTGGTGGAGCGGTTATTTGTCGAGCTGGGTGTAGGGATGGAGCAGCTTGGCTCGAAAGAATTAAACAGCAAGCTGGCCACTCTACAGCCAGAGGCGGTTGCCGCGCAATTGGAAGTTGGCGTGCCGACACTGCGCGATATTATCGATAGTTTGCAGCGTCCAGGTCGTGATCCGCGCGAAGAGCTGCCACTCCCGATCTTCCGCACCGATGTGCTTAAGATCGAGGATCTGACGCCGGGAATGGAGCTGCAAGGGACCGTTCGCAACGTGATCGACTTTGGCGCCTTTGTTGATATCGGGATCAAGAATGATGGTCTTGTCCATATTTCCCAGCTTAGCGATCGCTTCGTGAAGCATCCGATGGATGTCGTCTCGGTAGGGGATAATGTGACGGTCTGGGTACTGAATGTTGATCTGAAGAAGGGAAGAGTTGGTTTGACAATGCGCAAGCCTAACGATTCTGCAAACGGTTTGCAATAAACTATGAAAGAAGCCCGCCGGATGATGGCGGGCTTTCGTCTTATAGACGGTTAATTAGGCTATGATTTGGAACGGGGCAGTTGATTTGGGGTCCCATTGGTCCATTGACGGTTATAGTAGAAGAACCAGCAATCATTGAGTAATCGTATCTGACGGCGATCCCGCTTGTTAAAGGCTCGCATAATTTGATTACTTAGCCAAGTTGGCAATGATATCTCCTCCTCCGGCATGCTTAGTACGTTTAGCATATGGGGGAATGCCAGAAAAAGTGCAGGTCCGCCACAATAGAGGAAGTCAAAAAGGCCAATTTTGATCTCGAAGTTATACTGAAAGATGATTCGACATCGAATCTTGAATTCAGCCGGGCCTTCCGGTGCTCACGTACCCAGAACGTACGCTGCGCTCCTCAGTCCCTAGCTTCATCCAACCTTCTCGGAGCTGAAAACCGGCGCCCTCTAATCACTAGTATAAAGGTCAAATAAGTTCCTCTTCTTCATACCATTGCTCAAGCTGGGCCTGCAATGCGCGAATCTCGGTCAGCAGGGAGATGAGCGGGTAATTCTCCTCCTGGATGGAAGCGAAGGCGGACTCCAGCTCATTGATATAATCGATCCCGCTGGCAATTTGCAAGGACGGCTGCAGCAGGTCAAGACGGTCGCACTCGGCAACAGCCAGCGGCAGGCTCGGTACATTGGCGGCAGTTAACTTGGCGATTTCCTTGTTCAGTCGCAGGTTAAGCGCGCTCAGTTGATAGGCATATTCTTCAGGCATTTCTACAAATTTCAGATCGCTATTTTGCTGTAAAATGACGTATCTCATGGAAGGCATCACGAATAATCTCCTTTATTCTGTCATTACTACTTGACAGTGTAGCCTAAGAGGAAGTTAAAATTCAAGTAAAATCAGCACGACGACCGGCGTGTTATGATAAAGTAGAACCAGTTACTATAGCAAAGAGGAGAAGCCGCAACGATGGACGACAAACAGCTACAGGAATGGGTCGAGGAAATCTCACTGCGCAGCTTCGGCGTGCCTTTTCGCCATCAAGCTTCATTTAACGGGCGCTTAAGGACGACCGGGGGAAGATATTTTCTGAAAAGCCATAACATTGAGATTAACCCCGCGCAGCTTCAGACCTACGGCCTGGATGAGGTGGAGAAGATTATTAAGCATGAATTGTGCCACTATCATCTTCATTTATCGGGCAAAGGATACCAGCACCGGGACCCTGAATTCAAGGCACTGCTGCAAAAGGTAGATGGAAGCCGTTATTGCCAGTCGCTCCCGGGGGCCGCCCAACGCCGAACTTTGCCCTATCGCTATAAGTTAGTATGTGTCCGCTGTGGAATGGAGTATAAGCGCAAACGCAAGGTAGACCCTGCGCGGTACCGCTGTGGCCGGTGTTCAGGCGTATTGAAGCTGCATGCCATATAGAGATGCGGTTTTATGTTATACTAGAGCTATCAACAGATGAGGAGTGATATGTATGGCAGTATCCAAGGCGAAGAAATTTCGGCAAAAATGCGTCAGAGAAGGCAAGCGCAACCCGGAGGATGGACGAAGCCAGTTTGCTTTCGCGGATATGAGAACAAGACGGACGAGGAGCAAGCTGGAGCAATTGAATAGGAATAAGCATAACAACCATCATTCCTACAATGGAGACGATGGTTGTTTTTATTTGGATTTAATATCCGGATTGTGAAATAGAGTAAAGAACAACTCGTACCTCATGCGTCCCTCTTCCGGGGAAGGGTGGCCATGCTGCTCACAAAATTCATTAATCATCGAGAACAGCTGCTCGGCTTCCTGCTCTGTTAAATACATACTGCTATTATTAATTAAATTTCCCTTTGATCTGCTCCCGCTGTAATTCTGCAGGAAACGCTTCTTGTTCTCATCATAGAAGTTCGAGACCAACTTCTCGGCCTCCGATTGGAATACCTGCTTGATCGTCTCATCAACATCGCTTTTGCTAATGATGACCTTGCCTTTATAAGGCTCATAATATTTGGCTGTGATTCCGTTCACCAGCTTGGTATCCACCAATTCAAGCATCCCGATGCTCTCCAGCTTTTTGGCATGATAATACACCTTGGCAGGCACTTCATGAAGTGCGTCAGCCACTTCTTTGACCGTTGCCGGTCTGTTGAAGCTTATAAATTCATTCAGAATCTGAATGCGATAGGGATCGGAGTATATACGGATTTCTTCTAAAGTTTTGAGTTCCTTTTTCACGGTGGTCCCCCTGGAATCTAATAAGTTCATATAACTGCTTCATTTTAGTATAACGCATGCAAGGGAAAGTACAAGATAGAAGCGGCCGGGTAGCCGCTGTCAGATTTCACGGAAGCTGCGCCGGCTTATTAAATAGAAGAACGGAACGATCATCAGTAAGCCGAAGATAAGAAATAACAGATTGACTTCCATCCATTCTCCTAAAACTCCGGCCAGAGCGCTGCCAATCGGTATGGCCGCCGTACAGATCATGCTATAAATAGCTCCTACTCTGCCCAGCAGCTCCTTCGGTACAGTCTCCATAAAATAAGTAGTAGCCGGCGTGCTGATGAGTGTAACCGATATCCCCATGCAAAAAGTGATAAGGACGGCAAAGTAAAGTGAATGAACCTGAAAGAAGGTAGGCAGATACAACAGAGAATAGCTTAGACCAAGCATCAAATAACCCAAAATAATAAGCTGGCTTTTCTTGAACCGTAGGCCCCTGCGGCTAATCCACAGCGCGCTTACAATCATTCCGCCAATCATGCCAATTCCGAGTATGCTGAGCCCTTGGGGGCCGGATTTGAGAATTTCTGCTACATAGACCGGAGTCAATACATTATAGGGAGCAAGACAAAGGTTAACATAAGCCGCGCAGATGACAATGGTGACGATCATACGATTGGAAAAGAGGAACTTAAGTCCAAACTTGATTTCCTGAATAAAAGAGGTTTTCGCAGTTGAAGTGTGAGACGGATCTTCTCCGGTTTCTTCACTGACAGGGTTGACCCGGATAAAGGCTATCAACGCAGCAGCTGCGAAGAAGGTGATTCCATCCAGCAGGATTGCTCCGGAAATGCCCAGGAAGGCAATCATACCTCCAGTAATGGCAAGGCCGGCTAATTCGGCAGTTCTTGTGGCGGAGGTAGAGATAGAGTTGGCGCTTAATAGTCTGTGTTTTGGAAGCAGGGAAGGGACGATCGCCATTTCTGCAGGATGCGAGAAGCATTCGATGGTGGAGATCGTAAAGGTCAATACGTACAGATGCCAGGGCAGTAGCCAGCCTTGCCAATACAGCAGTGCTGTAAAAATGACAAGCAGGCCGCGACAAGAATAGGTAATGACAATTACTTTACGCTTCGACCAGCGATCCACTAGAGCACCAGTGAAGAAATTGAACAGAATGCCCGGTACGAAGTTAAGAGCGAACAGAGTTCCCATCATGATTTTTGATCCTGTGAGCATATAGACCATCCAGCTGTAAGCGATCGAGTCGATGGAATCGCCAAAGTGAGAGATCACCCTGGCCAGAAGATAAAGCGTAAATTCTTTATGAGCAAACAGGCCGGAAAGTTTCTTTTCCTTCACCAAAATAGCTTCAGGCATAAATATCTTCCTCTCAATAAAATATTTAACTTGTTCAATTTAATTTAACATTAAATTTATTTTGACGTTGTTTTTATTATACCCACCATTTGGAATTTGGCAAGGGGGGAATGAGAAGAATTTTAAATTTTTATTGGCTTAGCTTGTCCGCTGATAGCTTACTTTGCAATCTGGCAAAAGTCTGCCACGCTATCTTGACTTTCTGATGAAAGCGTAATAAAATTGGATTTATTCTGATAGTTGTTCAATGTTCCCTGATAGCTCAGTCGGTAGAGCACTCGACTGTTAATCGAGTTGTCACAGGTTCGAGTCCTGTTCGGGGAGCCATTTCTTGGAGAGATACCCAAGTGGCTATAAGGGGACCCTCTGCTAAGGGGTTAGACTGCGTAAGCGGTGCGAGGGTTCGAATCCCTCTCTCTCCGTTCTGAATAACTTCATTTGCAAGAGATGAGAATCCTTATGAGAAGGGCTCGTCAGAGTGAAGCTTCCGCGCTGCATAACGGTGCCGGGAGTTTTTTTATTTCTGTAGTGAAGGCGCAGAAATATATCAAAAAACATCTTGCTATGTTTAATAGTTCTTGCTATAATCTTTCTTGTCGCTGCTTTTGGAACCTAATTAATAAGGCCCGTTGGTCAAGGGGTTAAGACACCTCCCTTTCACGGAGGTAACAGGGGTTCGAATCCCCTACGGGTCACCATGTTCATATGCGGTAGTGGTGGAATGGCAGACACGCTATCTTGAGGGGGTAGTGGGCGTATGCCCGTGGAGGTTCGAGTCCTCTCTACCGCATACAGACAGGAAGCACTCGCTAAGGCGGGTGCTTTTTTCGTTGCCTATGAACAACCTGATTCCTTAAAAGGAGTGAGGTTATTTTTTATTTTATGGGAATAAAAGAGTCATATGGAAAGTCCTTATCGCAGACAGAGCGGTTTATGGTATGATACCTATATGATAATGATAACCATTCTCAATTAATAAAGGCGGTACATGAATGATGATCCATGCAAACCATATACAAACCGATCTTCAAGCTATGATGGTCAGGCTGTGGCATGCGGATTTTTATAACCAGAACGGGTTGAATCTGGAGCAGCAGCTGGCTATGCAAAATGCGTTGATTATAGTCATCAAGGGCGAGCTCGATCTTGAATTGGAGGGACGAACTGTTCATCTTAGCGAGGGCAGCGTTCAGCTATGTCCTTGTGGAAGAACCTTTGGAGCAAAGAGTGGCGTGTGCGGTCTTGTGACAGCAGCTGTGTTCCATTTTAGTCTCTATCAGGCGGATACTTCATGCAAGGAAGCTATAAAAGAGGTTACAGATTTGGGCGCCTGTACGCTTTGGGAGGACCATATCGTTGTAAGTTCAGCGGAGAATCTAAAGGCGTCAAGCCGTAAAGTGTACCGGAATTTTCATCATAGTCAGCCGCATAAGCAGTGGCGGGCCCAGCTTGATTTCCAGGAGCTGCTGTACGAATTGGTGGCCGAGAGCGGGAATGTGGCCGGAATCGATAAAGCCCAGGCGCTTGAACGAGCCAAAGCATATATCGAGGAGCATTATGACGAGGAGTTGACGATACAACGACTGGCTGAGGTTGCAGAATTCAGTCCGAAGTATTTTGCAGACCTGTTTAAGAAGACGTACAGACACAGCGTCATGGATTATGTAACACAGGTAAGGATGGCAAAGGCGAAGCAGCTTATGTTAGGTTCAGGTGCATTGTTGAAGGAGATCGCCCCGTTGGTGGGATACAAGGATGAATTCTATTTTAGCCGGAAGTTTAAAAAAGAGATGGGCTTGTCCCCTTCGGCATACATGAAGGAGCGGAGCAACAGGATCGCCTTATACGGATCTACCTCGCTGCTTGGATATCTGACTCCGCTGCAGATCATCCCCTATGCGGCTCCATTGCATCCTAAATGGTCATCCGAGCAGTATCATTCCCTTGGCCCGGATATCCCTGTGCATCTGGATGCCTATCGGCAAAATCATAATAAAGAGGCCAATCTTGAGAAGCTTGCGGCGGCCAAGCCGGAGCGGATCATATGTGTCCAAGAGCTGGAGCCATGGGAGAAGCGCAGATTAGCGCAGATTGCTCCAGTCCATGAGCTGGCATTGGAATCAGGGGATTGGAAGGGAGAGCTAATGACATTGGCGGCGTTGTTGGACAGGAAGGCGGAGGCAGAGCAATGGCTGCAATCCTTTGAACGAAATATCATTCGGCTGCGGCTTCGGATCATTCAGTATATGCAGCCTCCGGCAGCGGTTGTCGTGCGTATCTACCAAAATCAGCTGGTATTGGATAACAGTCAAGCTGTGCATGCAGTACTCTACAAGCTGCTAGGCTGCGAAATACCTCCTAATCTCCAAGAGGCAAACCCCAATACATCGTTGATTGTGGAGCAATTGGCGATGATCAAGGCAAAGCATATTTTTGTCCTGGTCCGACAGGATTCGGAGACACTGGCCTATTGGAAGGAGTTATCGTCATCGCCGGCATGGATGTCTATACAGGCGGTGAGAGAAGGGACGATGCATCTGATTAATTCCTATCCGTGGCGGGAACATTCCCCGGCTGCGATGGAGCAAATGGCAGAAGCGGCAACAGACCTGTTAACGGGAAAAAGTCCATGCTAATTCGGGAATTTGTCCATGGCACATTCGACGCTCCTCCTTTACTATCAATAATGATAATCATTATCAATTAAGGCGAGAGTCGTCGAAGGGAGAAGTTAGAGAGAATATGAAAAGATTCAATATGTTATTAGGGGTAATTCTGGCGTTAACCGTAGTCCTGTCGGCCTGCGGCAAGGGGAATTCTTCCTCGGAATCTCCAGCAGCGCAAAATTCTAACCAAACCGCCGCGGAGCAGCCTGCGGAAACAGCAGAGCAACCGGCATCATCGGATACAAGAGTTATTAAATATCTGGACCAGGAGTATACACTTCCGGCCAAAGTTGAACGCATCGTAATTACCGGCGCCGTTGAAGCGATGGAGGATTCAATCGTGCTTGATGTGAAGCCGATCGGTGCCATTTCCTTCTCAGGCAAGTTCCCTCCATTGTTCGAGTCAATTACTTCAGAAGCGAAGTCTGTCGGTGAGAAAATGGAGCCGAACTTTGAGACAATTCTATCTCTTAAGCCGGATGTCATCCTGACTTCGACCAAGTTCAAGCCGGAGGTCAATGAGAAGCTGGAGAAAATTGCTCCAACCATCCCGTATTCTCATATATCCACAAATTGGGAGGCCAATCTGAGACTGCTCGGAGAGCTTAGCGGCAAAGAGGAGCAGGCAGAGCAGGAAATCGCCAAATACAAGGCGGATCTGGATGCGGCCAAGTCGCAAATCGGAGAGAATCTGAAGGATAAGAAGGTCCTGGCGGTACGGATTCGCGGCGGAGAGGTATACATTTACCCGGCAGGGGTGTTCTTTAACCCGGTATTATATGAGGATCTCGGTCTGGCCGTTCCTGCAGAAGTACAAGCCGCTAAGGCTCAGGAGCTGATCTCGAAGGAGAAGCTTGCAGAGATGAATCCGGATTATCTGTTTATCCAATTCTCGCCGGATGAGAATATGGACACGCCAAAAGCACTGGATGAGTTCCAACAGGATCCGATTATGAAAAGCTTGAATGCATTCAAAAACGATAAGGTGTTCGTGAACATCGTCGATCCGCTTGCCCAAGGGGGAACGGCTTATAGCAAGATCGAGTTCCTGAAAGCAGCGGTTGCCAATCTTAACAAGTAAAAAATACTACAGCTCAATATAAGGCGTGTTGACGATGCGGTTAAAACGAACGCTGCCGGTGGTCATTCTTGGAATGGCCCCGGCAGCCATTGTATTATTGATCCTTGCTTCAATTTTATATGGGGCCAAGAGCATTACGGCAGCGGAGGTATGGAACGCGATAGTTGCTTTTGATCCGGACAATGTCGATCATCAGATCATTATAAGCTCCCGTCTTCCACGTGTCGTCGGATCGATCCTGATTGGAACATTCCTCGCAGTCTCAGGAGCTCTTATGCAGGGTATGACCCGGAATTACCTCGCATCGCCCTCGATCATGGGGGTGTCGGATGGCTCCGTATTTGCGGTTACGTTGTGCATGGTATTTTTACCGAATGCCGGCCCCAACTTATATATCACCAGCTCGCTGATTGGCTCCGCCTTGGGAACAGCTATCGTTTTTGGGTTAGCCTGGCTTATTCCTAACGGACTTAGCCCGGTCAAACTGGCCATTCTCGGTTCGATAATCGGGACTTTTCTTAGCGGAACGGCTCATGCGATGTCGACTTACTTCCAGGTCTCGCAAAATATCAGCTTCTGGTATAATGCCAGATTGCATCAATTGGACCCGGAGCTAATCCGACTTAGCATCCCGTTCGCATTGGTAGGTTTGACCTTGGCGCTGCTAATCTCCAGGTATATCTCGGCCCTCTCTCTGGGGGAAGAGGTCGCCCAGGGCTTGGGTATCCGCACTTGGGTCATCAAGGCCTTGGCTATTCTTGCGACGGTGCTGTTAACCGGCGTCTCCGTTGCTCTGGCCGGGAAAATCGCCTTCGTGGGCTTGATTATTCCTCATATTGCGCGTTACCTCTCGGGCGTTGATTATCGCTGGATTATTCCGGTTTCCGGAGTGCTTGGCGGTGTTTTCCTGGCAGCTTGTGATATTGTAGCCCGTTTCATTAACTATCCGTTTGAAACTCCGGTGGGAGTAGTCACTTCTTTGATTGGTGTGCCATTCTTCCTGTATCTGATCAAGACCAAGGGAGGTGCTCACCGTGAGTAATATAACGCAGCGAAGATTCTGGACAGTATTAACTGTCGGTATTCTAATTGCGATTGCGGCTGCTTATCTCAGCTTAACTAACGGCACATTTGACATGTCGGTGCTGGATGTGATCAAGACCCTGCTAGGGTTAAACGCTCAACCAGAACATAACCTTGTGGTGTTCGAGTTCAGGCTGCCGCGAATTGTATTGGGAGCGCTCGTGGGGTTTGCTTTGGGCACTGCTGGATCGATCATTCAAGGGGTGACCAGAAACGGACTTGCCGATCCGGGGATATTAGGGATTAATGCCGGAGCCGGCTTGGCTGTCGTATTGTTTATGTTTCTGTTCCAGGGAGTTATTACGGTGACAGGCTGGCTTGGAGTTATGCTGATGCCGATGTTTGGCATTGCAGGCGGCTTGCTGGCTACCGCGGCGATATATATGTTCGCTAAGGAGAAGGGCCGACTCGATCCGCAACGGCTGATTCTGGTCGGTATCGCCGTTGCGTCCGGTTTCGGGGCACTCACGATGTATATATCCCTGAAAATGAATCCGAATGATTACGAGATGGCCGTCGTATGGCTGGCCGGGAGCCTTCATAATGCCAATTGGAAATTCGTCGTCACCATGCTGCCCTGGCTGCTAATTTTGCCGATAATCTGTCTTCGGTCTTATAAGCTTGACCTGTTTCAGCTTAGCGAGGATAGTCAGAAAAGCGTGGGACTGCACGTTGAGCGGGAGAAAAATATCTTTCTGCTCTGCAGCATCGGACTGGTCAGTGCAAGTGTTGCTGTATCGGGCAGCATCGCATTTATCGGCTTGATTGCGCCCCACCTGGCCCGGCAGCTTGTAGGCCTGCGACATACGCGTATTATCCCGGTCAGCGGGTTGGTGGGCATGATTATGGTGCTGATCGGTGATTTTATCGGCAAGACTGTATTTGCTCCGGCAGAGCTCTCGGTTGGGATTGTCGTGTCTATCATCGGCGTGCCGTATTTTGTTTATTTATTGCTTCGAACCAGGGGATAGGGAAAGACATAGGAGGAGAGTATGGAACGATATCAGCAGCTTAATGTTGGAGACTGGAAGCTGGTCCTCCATCTGCCGCCGTCCTATGCGACAACAGCGCACTGCTATCCGGCGGTGTATGTCCAGGATGGAGGCGAGTTATTCAGCGGTTGCCTGAACTATTTGGACCACCTGTATTTATCCGGCCAGTTGGCTGAGGTGATTCTGATCGGCATAGAGCCGCATTCGCGCAATGACGAATATACGCCGTGGCCTGCGGCCGCGCTGGTAGAACGCTTCTCGCCATTCGCCGGCCGGGGGCAGGATTATGTAAATGAGGTTGCAGATGTAATCAAGCCCTATATCGATAGTCATTACCGCACAAAAAGGCAGGCGGAGGAGACGGCGATCATCGGCGGCTCGCTAGGCGGACTGATTTCGCTCTTCGCAGGCTGCTGGCGGCCGGACATTTTTGGACGGCTCGGTCTGCTATCGGCGTCCTTCTGGTATGAAGGCGTGCTCGATTTCATCCGGGAGCATAAAGGCTTTGAAGCGCATCAGCGCGTGTATATGTCGGTTGGAGATAAGGAAGGGATCTATAAAGAGACACGACAGCGTCATATGGTTGAGCATACCAAGGAGGCCTATCGGCTGTGGCATGATAAAGGAATGGGCGCAACTCAGCTGAAGCTGGAGGTGGAGCCGGAAGGCACGCATGACGATCTGTTCATGATGAGGCAATTTCCGGAGAGCCTGAAATGGCTCTTCGGTAATTACGAAGGGGATTCTCGATCCAAGCAAACGCTTGAGGGAAAGGTGCAAATACCGGGTACAAAGGTATGGAGCTTTCATTCCGGGGCCGCTGGCCGCGATTATCGCCTCTTTATCGCCGAACCGATGGGTCCACCGCCTGCCGGAGGTTATCCTGTGCTATATACGCTGGATGCCAATGCCACCTTTGGCTCATTGGCGGAAGCGGCCAGATTGCAGACCAGGGGGCCGCACGGAATGGATCCCTTTGTGATCGTAGGTATAGGTTATCACTCCAATGATCCAATCGTAACTCAGAAACGTTTCTATGATTACACGGTCTTTGCTGATAGCCGCGAGTTGCCGGCCAGGCCTGATGGATCTGACTGGCCGCTTACGGGCGGGGCGGAGGGGTTCCTCGATTTTATCGAATATGAGCTTAAACCGCTAATTGAGAAGGAATTTCCGATTGATCATTCCAGGCAGTCCCTATTTGGCCATTCACTTGGTGGATTCCTGACTTTATACACGTTATTTACGCGTCCAGGCTTATTCCGCCGTTATTTTGCAGCCAGTCCATCGATTTGGTGGAAGAATCATACCCTGCTTCAGTTATGGGAGGATCATAGGGAGCATATGACCCTTCATGAGGCGGAGATTGAGCTGCATTTGAGTGTTGGCAGTCAGGAGAAGCCCAATATGGTTAGTGATGCTAATAAGCTGTACCAGCTCTTAACGACAGATGAATATGCTCCAAAGTTCGTCTCGATGACCGAAGTTCCTGGTGAGGGCCATGTATCATTGTTGCCTTCCCTATTCAGCTCGATGCTGCGCCGTGTGACAAGCTAAAATGAAGAAAAAGCGCTTCATGCTATTGCATGGGGCGCTTTTTTGATGCTGTCAGTGACAGCCCTTTCATTTATCGAGATCAAGAACACGAGGATTTGTCCAGCAGAGAGGAGTATTCAGGGTACAGACGACGAATACATTCCGGGCAGATGTCGTGAGTGAATTCGACTTTTGTATGCTTCTCCAGGAAGCTTTCGATGGAGTTCCAGATATCATGCTCATCGCGAATTTTCTTGCATACCGCACATATAGGGAGCAGACCGTGCAGTGTATAGATTTGAGCCAGTGTCTCTAAATGATTTTGCTCAAGCAGCTTGTTCTGTGTAATATCCGTAAGGCAGACAAGCGCCCCTTTGACAGTTTTTCCGTCAGGCGAGTAAATCGTCGAAGCTTCCAATGTGAAGCATCTCGTCTCAAGCCTGGATGAGGACTTGAATTCCTTGCAGAAGAAGGGCTCTCGGCCCTCCAGCACCGCGTCAAGCTCATTGGGAGGGTATCCGTCATCGACAGCGAGAGCGTTGTAAATCTGAACGAAATTAACCCCGACCCATTCGAAGGATTCAGGAACGCCTTTTTCGAGCGAATGCAGACGCCAGGAACGATTGACGGATACGATAAAGCCCCGCGGATCGATAATTGCAATATTTTGTCTCAGCAAATCAATAATTTCTATAAAGTGGATGCCTGAGTTATGCAAAATTAAGTCGCTCCCTCTATTTGAGATGGGACTGCTTCTGTTGAACTTTAGAAGGGTATTGGTTTGCTTAAGATAGCTGGAGGGATAACTATCCGTTGGTGTCTGTTCATGAGGAGTCCATAGTAAAAGGCATAGAAATAATGGTACAATTACCATTATGCTATAATTGCCGTTGCATAAAGAAAAGTATATACGTTTTTACGTTATATCGCAAGAACAAAATTACGGAAATACGTCTTAAGACGAATATTTGGAAGGCGGTTGTATATGCAATCCATTTACGATCGAATTGAATTATTAATTAAAATGAGGGGAATGACCAAGAAATCGTTCTGTGAGGAGCTGGGCATTAGTACGGGAAATCTGGGAGATTGGAAAAGAGGGAAATCGACACCGAGCACCAATAAGCTGATTGAGGTTGCTGGGTTTTTCGATGTTAGCCTGGATTGGCTCATATTGGGCAAGGAACCCAACCAACTGTACTTCAAGGAAGATGAGGAGACATATATATGGGATGAGCTAGGCAACGATCTTGTGCTGTCTGACAAAGAAAAGGAGTTTATTAAGGAGTACATTGATTTTACACGTTACCGAAGAAGCCAATCCTGTGATCAATAAACGTATTTAGCTTTTCTGATGCGCCGTGCAAGATCATGCAGGCCTGTAAATCCTTTTGGATGAACGGGCTTGCGATATAAGCCTTTAATTAAATTTATGTTTACTTTTCTGGAACTCCGGTGTATAATAAAAGAGTTGCTGAAAAAGTTATAATATGCGGTAGTGGTGGAATGGCAGACACGCTATCTTGAGGGGGTAGTGGGCGTACGCCCGTGGAGGTTCGAGTCCTCTCTACCGCATTACGAACAACGATAAAAAGATCCTTACTTCTGGTAAGGATCTTTTTTATTTTTTTGGACAGTATAATACAATGTGATATTCTGTTTTTTGCTTATGTAAACGCTTGAATTTATTATTTTTTTGAATTCTGCCGATTTACAGGGGCTTAATACTGGATTCAAGTTGACATGTAATAAAAAATTATTTAATATGTCTTAGTACTAAAAGTGAGAGTTCCAAAAGTCAAGCTTTATTTGAAAGATGATTTTTTGAACTTCCGCTTGAAAAAGCTTTCTATTTTAATAAAACGGGTGATGAAGATGTCTTACAGACCAAGTATTCAGAACGTGTCCATAGCCGGAAGCAACGAAAAGGAAGGATTGTACGAATTTGCCGTTAAATTGGCCGATGGAACGCAGTGCAGAGTATTTTATCACCGTTTTCCAGAATGGCGCCTCGCTAATATCAATCGATTGCAGAAGACGCCATGTCCGGTATGCCGTAAAGACTACATTTGCAATTGTATGGAGAGCTTTAAGGAAGATTTCAACAGTCAGCTTGTAGAGAACCAATGGATCGAGAAGCTGCTGGCAGAGTAAAAGTAAGCCCTGGCGAAATAAAAGAGTACGGAGGGGATCGACTCCTTCGTATTCTTTTTTTTGTTATATAAAGTTCGAGACCGGACCGCTTACCCGCACTTTTGAACCTGTATGGTAAGACGGATATAATGGAATTAGCAGGGAGGTTTTGCGGATGTCAGATAGGGGTATAGATCAGACTGCAGTTGTATTGTTTGATGGGGTGTGTCTGTTGTGTCAGGGTGCCGTAAAATGGATTATCAGATATGACCCCGGTGCCTATTTCAGGTTCGCATCGCTGCAATCCGATGTTGGCAGGGAGTTACTACAACAGTATGAAGGAGCTGCGGACGGGTCGATGAATACGATGTTTCTGCTGGAGCAGGGCAAGTTATACTCTCGTTCAACCGCTGCACTTAGAATCACCCAAAGGCTTAAGTTTCCCTGGCCAATATTATATGCATTCATCATCGTTCCGCGGGGATTGCGCGATGCGGCTTACCGATGGGTTGCGAATAACAGGTATCGCTGGTTCGGCCAATCTGATGCGTGCATGCTGCCTACTAAAGCTATCAAGGAACGGTTCATAGATTTGTAGAGGAAGTTGTTTCAATATATTTTTTGGGACTTGCCTGAGCAAATGATCTATGATATTCTGACTGTAAATATTAGGAACTCGTGAACGGGAGCACCGTCCAAATGAACCGATAATTCGGGATTTGGGCGGTGCTTTTTTGTGTTCCGAGAAAGAAGGAAGGTGGGGGTTTGATGCCCGTCAGATTGGTTCTGGCTGTACAGGAAGAGTTGTATATAGAGCCGTTTATGCAGTACGTCCACTCCAGCGAATTCGACCGGCGTATCATCATAACGGGTTTCAGCCGGCAGGATGCCTTTGAGCTGTATATGAAAGACTCCGGGGAAATGGTGGATATCGTGCTAGCTGAGCCGACATTTCTTGAAGCGTGGCAGGGAGCGAAGCCGGGGCGACTGATCGTGGTCTCTCTATGTGAGAGGGGGGAAGCAGCTTCAGGTTTGAGTCTGGATAAATATCAGCCTTTGCATCCGTTGCTGTTCTCGCTCCTGAATATGGTTCGAGGGGACAAGGGAAAACAGGCGGCTAAGGAAGCTGGCACGGTCGTGATCGGTTTGCATTCGATGGTCGGCGGTCTGGGCAAGAGCACCGTATCCTGGAATATCGCGAAGCAGCTTGCTTCGGAAGGCGCTAAAGTATTTTATTTGAGTCTCGAAACCGTGAATAACAGACTGATCTTTGAAGGTCAGCTTGTTCATGAAGGTCAGCGGGGAGGTTTGGCCCGCCTGCTTTATGATTTGAAGTCGGCAGAAGAAGGACAGCAGGAGCTGAAGTTCCCTATATCGGCGTATGCTTGCAGGCATCCACTGCTTCAGGGGGATTTATTTGCACCGCTTGATAATTTGGATGAAATGCTCGAGTTGCAGCACAAGGAGACCATGGATCTGATCGAATTTATTGCAGCAAGCGGATTGTACGACGCCATGGTGATTGATACCGACACTTACCCGAATGAAAGAGCTGAGGCGGTGCTGGAACGGGCGGATAAGCTGGTTTGGCTTGTAACTGATGATGATAATGTCATGCGCAAGACGTCTCTCTGGTTCGATCATTTGGAGCGATCACGCCCGGATGTCCATGGTCATATTCTGAGCAAGTCTCTGTTTGCCTTTAATCAGTATACAGGAGAAGAGGTTACTTCCCTGCCGGGGAGCAACATCGTATTTGCAGCGATGCTCTCATACATCCCGGCTTGGAAGAATGGGATACGGCAATTTGCAGCGATGCATTCTCCACTCTATCAGCGCGATGTGCAGCAGCTATGCTGCAAGCTGTACGGCAATGCCGAGGTATTGAGGGGAGGAAATATACAGCGATGACGGAGGAAATGTTTCCCCAACTTCGGTCAGAGATTCGATCCGGACTTGATGTTACCTTGACGCTTCAGGACGGGCAACTGATGGAATATATCGAACGGCGAGTGCTTGAGGATCATCGGTTGACCCACCTTACTTCCTCGGAGAAGAGAAGGTGGGTAAGGAGGCTATATGATTCGTTTCGCGGCCTGGATGTGCTGCAGCCGCTGGTCGATGATCGCTCTGTATCGGAGATTATGATCAACAGTCATGAGGAGGTCTTTGTTGAGCAGAATGGCAAAGTTCGCAAGCTTGCGCTGCATTTTGAATCCCGGGAGAGGCTGGAGGATATTATCCAGACCATCGTATCCGGTGTCAATCGGGTTGTGAATGAATCGTCGCCGATCGTGGATGCGAGGCTGAAGGATGGTTCCCGGGTTAATATCGTGCTGCCTCCGATCGCTCTGAAGGGACCGACGATGACGATTCGCAAATTCCCTGAGCATCCGCTTACGATGGAGCAGTTGGTTGAGAAGGAATCGCTAAGCGAGGAAGCGGCCCGTTTTATGCAGACCTTGGTACGCAGTAAATACAATATTTTTATTAGCGGTGGAACAGGTTCCGGCAAGACGACCTTCCTGAATGCCCTGTCGAGATACATACCCGCGGATGAACGGGTTATTACGATTGAGGACTCGGCAGAGCTGCAGATTGTGACTTTGCCCAATCTAGTCTCTCTCGAGACTCGCAATGCGAACACCGAAGGCAAGGGCGAGATCTCGATCCGCGATCTGATTCGTTCCTCGCTGCGAATGCGGCCGGATCGGATTGTTGTCGGCGAGGTTCGGGGCAGGGAGGCGCTGGATATGCTGCAGGCGATGAATACCGGCCATGATGGAAGTCCATCGTGGGTATTGTGGTAGTGAATTAATCATGGAGTCTTTAGTTGAACGAAATCTCTTGGATGTAAGCATCAAAAAACTTGTTTTTCACACCTTTAATTTTTCGTAAGTCGGTGTTTACTACAATCTTATCAAAGACAGTATGAATAATTTCTTTTTTCTCTTGATCATCGAAATACGCCCAGCCTTCTGCTAATCCAACCAGTTCCTCAATTCGAGGTATGCCAGAAAAAGCCTTTTGTTCTTGTGCAATCCGTTGGCGAATCTCCTTCTCACGCTTATCCTCTTCAGCCATTCTCTTACGGATTTCCTGCTTCCCAATCAAGCCTTCAACAAACATGTACTGCCACTTTTCCCTACGTTCAGCTACCTTTGTAAGCTCGCGTTTGGCGCTGTCGATTGCACTTTTCTTTTTTCCTTCATCAGCAAATATTTTCATAGCCTCTTCATTAAGTTTTTCCATATCTTCTTGAATTTGATTAATGTACTGGAACACCAAATGTTCGATGTGTGTCTGGCGAAAGATAGGGAGATCACACGTCTTACTGTGATGACGGTTAGAGCAAATATAGTATTGAGTACGGACAATCCCTTTGGTTGTTGTTCTTTTTGTTGTCAATCGTCCAAACATAGCTGCTCCACAACGACCACAACGTAAAACGCCACTAAACCAGTATTCACCAACTTTGCTGAATCCGCCTTGAGATTTCCGTTTCATGTATTTCTTGAGTTCTTCATACTCCTCTTGAGTAAAAATAGGTTCATGTGATCCTTTACCATATACGCACTTTACCCTCTCATCTCGTTTGCTGTTAACGTATGTACCAGCAGGGGTCTTTGAACCAATCCTAATGATACCTGCGTAATATGGGTTCTCTAATGTGTAGGCAACGGTAGCATCAGTCCACTCTCGCCCTCTTCGAAGCTTACCCGAGCGATTCATAATCATAGCCACAGATTTATAACCTTTACCACTCATATACAAATCTCTGACTTCACGAATCAGTGCAGCCTCTTCAGGAATGAGTTGCTCGTCCTGCGTGTATCCATAGGGCACTACGCCACCTGGACGTCGCCCCTCCGCAACCATTTGCTCGACTCCGAAGCGTACACGCTCTGAGATCGTCCCACGCTCCCACTCAGCCATTGCACCGACAAGGGTGATAAAGAACCTCCCCATTGCTGTCGTCGTCTCAAAAATCTCTGTAGCGCTCTTAAACTTCACGCCATAAAGATCAAATGTTTTAAGTAGGGAGTGTAGGTCGCCTACGGAACGAGTAAGGCGGTCGAGTTTGTAAACGAGAACAACATCAAACAGTTTCTTCTCCATATCTTCCAACATACGCTGCATATCTGGGCGTTTTAAGTCTTTTGCTGAATAGCCATCATCAACGTAAAAGTCGTGTATGACCCAATCCTGTGATTCTGCAAAGCTGATTAAACGACTACGTTGCCCCTCAATGCTAAAACCTTCTTCTGCTTGCATGTCTGTTGATACACGAATATAGATAGCAACACGCATTTATACATCGCTTCCTTAAGCATTAATGTTTTGTGCATTCCAGGCTTCCCATCTATTTTTGGCTAAGTCGAGTGGAACGACAAATTCTTCAGCAATCCAGCGAATACCTTCATCAAGGTAATTGATGTGTGCAATATCGTCATGATTGATCATGTGAAGGGGTACAAGCAGATACTCTGCGAAATGTGCTGCTTGTATTTCGTGGCGCTGGATATGTAAGTTCGATATTTCTAAGTGGGAGGCTACATGTAGAACATGATGACACAACTCATGGGCTACGGTCTGTCGCCATTCAGGCAGAGATAACTGATCGTTGATATATAAACCGCTCCATCCTATTTTTGTGGGATGGGCGATACAATGACTGCGGATTGAAGTTGGAAAGACTTCGGCTTTACAAGCATAAGCGATGGCTTCGATGTCGATTTCGTGTGGGTAGTGGATATTGAGATAATTCAAGAGTTTATTCACTTGCTGCTCTAAGTTTAAGTTCATGAAACATCGTCCTTTTTCTTGGTGATTATGGTGTTCTAAGCTTTGAAAACACGTTTAAACGGAACGTATGTTCTGTTTAAACTGTAAAAGAAAAGCCCTAAAGGGCTATAGAATTATTTATCTTTCAAATCCCAAGCGGATTCGTCAGTGTCTTTTTCTGTAGGAGGTACTTTCTTTTTCTTTTTGATTTCTTCATGCCAGTAGCGAATAATTTCTTCCTTTTCTTCGTTTGAAGCCTCTAAAAAACCATCGAAAAAAATTTGTTCAAGAAGTGGTGGCTTTGGAGAATTAGTGATTGAATTCTTCAAGACTTGTCCGGAAATAATGGGTGAATCAACAGAACGTACATCTGATTTTCCTACGAGATAATCGATAGACACATTAAAGACGTTTGATATTTTTATGAGGGTGTCCATGTCAGGAGTTCTATTTCCATTTTCATAACCTGAAATGGAAACTTTAGTTAGGTTCAGTTTTGCACCTAGCTCTTCTTGTGTCCACTTATGCTCTTTTCTAAGTTGCTTTAAACGATAGGGAAAAGACAATTTAATCACTCCAGAACAAGTTCAATTAACTTAATAATAAGTTAACGAGCGGCTAACTTCAATGTAGTTAACTAAATAGAAATTATTCATTGACAATTCACTAAACGCTAACATATACTGGGTATAGTTCACTAATGGTTTATTCAAGGAGGTGCTGCATAGTGCTCTTGACTTTAAAGCAAATAAGAAAAAATAATAATAAAACTTGTCAGGAAGTCGCTGATGCTGTAGGGATAAGTAAGGTTTACTACTGGCAAATCGAGAACGGTAAAAGGAAACTTTACTATGATCTTGCAGTAAAAATAGCAGCATTTTTTAATATGTATCCTGATGATATTTTTTTACCTCAAAAGTAAACTAAATGAAAACATAATTTCAAAAAAGTATTCTTTATAGAAACTTTGTTGGAGGCGATTATTAGAATGCAAATCTCAAAACCATATAACCCTGGTTTATCTGAAAAAGCTTGGAATAAGCTGCACAAAATGCTGGCAGCTTTAAATATCAAATACGCTGCTGAGATTCAAGCTAGCCGAAAAGCAAAGCAAGAAAAAGCTATGTAGTGAGTAAAACGATGAAGGAGGTACTCTGATGGGAGCTGCATTTGCAATACAGGTTATGACTGGTAAAGAGAACAATGTTAAAAAGCTGATGGAGTGGGCGTTTGCTCGAAATGAATCCGCTCAAAATTGGATCAAGGCAGTACATACATTTACAACAACTACTCGACGATTGCTCGGTCAGGGAAAGCTTGGAAAAGAGATTAAACGTGCTATTATGCCCGGTTATATTTTTATTGAAATGAATTACTCAGTCGATGAAAATAATTGCTCGGCGCATTTACCTGCCGATGTGTGGCATCTCATCAAGAGTATCCCCGGAGTAATAATACAATTTACTGGCTCTGGACAAGTTATCGGAGCCGAAGAGTTTCAAAAGATGTTAGGGCTTGAGCCAGAGGAACAACAAGTTGAAGTTGCAGTGCCTATTCAAGAGCAAGAGGCACCTGGATCTACGGAAGAAAAGGTTCAAGTCGATGAAGTTGAGAAAAATATGAAGAATGCTCTGCATGAGGTCAATATGGCCAAGACTAAGGAAGAGCGCGTACAAGCACTAAAAGCTTTGGATGTTGCAATTTCAGCCATCCACAAACTCACAATGAGTGCGATACAACAGCTTGAAAAGGGGGCTGAAGAGCCGGTTGGAGTAGTGGCAAGGGAACTGAAAAGCATTCAGCAACATAAGAACCGAATGGCTGAAAGGGTACGAGCATTTGTAAGAAATAACAAAGAAATTGTGAGTTTTCCAAGAACCTTTTTGGACAAAATTATATACTCTGTTGATCTTCAAAGCAAATGGCTGCAATCACCGCGATCATTGATAACTTTATTGTTTAAATATCTTCGTGAGTCAGGTGTTAGCTGATGGAAGCACCATTACTAGAAACGAGCACAGGCCATGTGGTGTACTTCATCCATCCACGTAACGGTAGTTTGAGTGAGGAGGATACCTTTGGTGTAGCGCGTTGGCAGCCGGAAAACGGCGGTGAACCCTTTGCCATTAAAGGCAATCTTTACGGAGTAAACAAAGGGGAGCGGATTACTGTTCATGGTAAGTGGGAGACTCACCCCAAATATGGACTACAGTTTGCTGTAGATCACTGGGAGCGGCCTTTGCCTAAAACCAAGGACCAGATTATTTCCTTCCTCAGTTCTAAATTCGTCAAAGGGTGCGGAGTGAAAACTGCTGAATTGATCGTTCAAAAGCTCGGTGATCGAGCACTGGAACGAATTATGCATGAGGGTGCCGCTTGTCTAATGGGTATTAAGGGGATTGGCACGAAAAGTGCAGTGAAAATTGCAGATAGCATTAAAAGCAATTTTGAAATTCAGCAGATTATGATGACGCTGTTGCCCTACGGAATTTCTGCGGATACTGTAACGAAAATGTATAAGCAATGGGGGAACGAGTGCGTTGATATTGTGCGGCGCAACCCATATCGACTCACGGAGATTCATCTAATCGGGTTTCTTAAGGCTGATGAGATAGCTATGACAATAGGCATTAGTATGGACTCACCGTATCGCTTAAATGCAGCGTTACAGCATGTTCTTAACGAGACGTGCTATAAGGGTGGTCATTGCTTTGTCTTTGAACACGAACTAATTGATCGGACTAAAGAGCTTTTACGAGGCGTTTCAGAACAGGATATTGAAACAGAGCTTCAGTTAATGGCAGCTCACGAACAAGTAATATGGGAAGAAGATAAGATTTATCCGAAGCACCTGTATATCTATGAGAATAAACTTGCTCATAAGCTGGCTTGCATGGCAACCCGGAGTGGCGGAGCTATGCCTTCTATAGAAAATTCAATCAAACAGTATCAGATGAAGCATGGTATAGTTTTGGCTGATAAGCAACGTGAAGCCATTAGAGAAATGTTTCGTCAGCAGATTCTAATTGTTACAGGGAATCCAGGCACCGGCAAAACAACTGTGGTAAAGGCTATGATCGACATATATAAAAAGCACTATCCCGAAGCATCCATTGGGCTATGTGCGCCTACAGGCCGTGCAGCTCGTAAGCTTGGAGAACTGACGGGAATGAACTCTTCAACTATTCATATGATGCTTGGCTTCCGACCAGGAGCAGAACCAGAGTATGGGGATGATATGCCGTTGCCGTTTGACCTGATTTTCACGGATGAAGTGTCGATGAAGGACTTGCAATTGGCTTATCATCTATTTCAGGCAATCGGGCCAAATACAAAAGTGGTCCTTATAGGAGACAGCGATCAGCTTCCATCTGTGGGGCCGGGTAATGTTTTACACGACATGATCACAGCAGGAGTTCCGCATGTTCGTTTAACAGAGATATTCCGCCAGGCGCAAGAAAGCCAAATCATTATGAATGCTCATCGCATAAATAATGGAGAACAGATCGTCATTGATAAAAATAAAGACGATTTCTTTTTCATCGAGCAGCCTGAGCCTGAACGGATTGCTCATCTGGTTGTGCTCAGTGTACTGAGATTTTTGGACAAGGGGCATAAGTTAGAAGATATTCTAGTTCTCAGCCCAATGAAGAAAGGTGTAATTGGCACTGAGGAACTGAATAATGCACTCCAAGCGGCGGTGAATCCTCCGGCACTAGATAAAGCCGAGATAAAGACCGTTGGGCGTATATATCGTCAAGGAGATAAGGTTATTCAGATTCGTAATGACTATAAGAAAAAGATTTTAAATGGTGATATTGGCGTTGTCATAGGTACAGCCTTAGTGAAGGATGAAGAAGGCGAGTTGACGGATGAAATAGGGCTTGCCTGTGATTTTCACGGGAAAGTAGTGGTCTACAGTAAGCATGAATTAAAAGACTTGCTCTTGGCCTATGCCATTACCATACACAAGGCTCAAGGTGGACAAGCCCCTGTAGTTATTATGCCTGTCTCTACCAGCCATTACGTTATGTTGGCTCGAAATCTGATCTATACTGGCCTGACGAGAGCTGAGGGTGTCTGTGTCATGATTGGAACTCGTAAGGCACTTAGTGTGGCTATAAGCAACAACAAGATGGTGCAGCGTAATACAGCGCTAAGGGAGCGGATAGAGAGTAATATGCAGAGTATTCCTACAGGGCAGAGGAAGGTATATGGATAAGATTGGGGCGTTAAAGCAGACACTTCAACAGGCAGAATTGAAGGCGAAAAGGCGAACTGAGATTGATCTAGGTAAGGTCAATGATGAAGAAGCCAAAGCCAATGAACAAGGCTTCATGATTGTACGCAAAAGGCAGAGAGCAGTAAATCAAACAAGGTTCTCTCAAACCATTGATGAAAATATAGCCTATTTATGTCAGACTCAATATTTAACTAGTGCTGAGTTTAGCTTCATCTTTACACTGGCTCCAATGCTTAAAATGAACGTTAATGCTATTGTCGATCCTACATCGGGGCAATATTGTTCAGTGTCGGAGATTGCAACGTATCTGAAGCGAAGTCGGCAAAAAACGAGTGAGATGATTTCAGATTTAATTAAAAAGGGGATTATGTTTGAGTTTACCAATGTTCATGAACTTAAAATTCACGGTCGCCATGTCACAAGGCGGCCATTTTTCTTGAATCCAGAGATTATATGCTGTGGAGACAAAAATAAACTTCAAAGCGGGATTGTCCAGTTGATGATTCATTACAATGTTTTGGAAAAGGCTGGAGTGAAATTGCCGATCAAAGCCGTTGTTGATCCGCATGGACAATATGGGAAGTTGGTTAAGAGGAAAAAATTTTTGGAAATGCAAAAAGGTAAGGAGATCTAATAATTATCATTCAAAAAGCAGGCTTTTTGTGAGTAGGGGGTGTCACCAAAAGGAGACACATGTGTCACGAAAAGGTGACACCCCAAAATGCTGAAAAATCCTTGTGTATCAAGGGTTTCCTGACTTCGGCGGGTGGTCTTCTTTCTTAATCTATATAAATTACAGTGACCATGGATTTCAGGGGCCAAGTTGCTAAAAGGAGACGATGGATGATAATCACAAAAGATGTGCGTATTCAATTTATCTTTGGTGAGCTAGATGAGGATACATACGATGTTGATCTGCAAATATCATGGGAAGCCTCAAACTCAACAGAAACAGAAGTCAAAACGTCGTTGGATGAAGCTGTGCAAAAATGGATCAAAGAGAATGTGAGTTATACATGGGAAGAGATTGAAGTTGAGGAGGATGATCCTTAAAACTCAGGGCATACGCGTGCGCACTTTTAACAGTCTTTGAAGCGCCGGTTGTGGTGGGTGTCACTTTTGGCGAATGGGCTGAGGGCACTAAGGGGGGAGAAACGGGGGGCGCTGAGTAGGCATGATGCTTCAAGCAGATATGGAGAATCCCCTCCCTGGTCCTATCAGCCCCTAATTTCAAGGTCTGTTATTGCATTAATAACACATTCTATCCAGGAGAAGGATCTTGTGAGATTAAGCGCTGCCTAATGGTAGCAACGCATTCGCGCAAATCATCCTAGTATTGGAGGATCTGGCTCAAATTCAGAAGTAAGTGACAAAAAAGCGCTCCTCTCTCGAAATAGGTCGATAATTGATATATTGTATTATTTTGGGAAAAATAATATCATATTATATGAAATACATAATATATACTTTAGAGAAGGATGGTGGATTTCTATGAAGAAATGGTTGTTTTCTGTCGGAATAGTCGGTGTGGTTGTGCTATCTTTTTCAGCCGGGGCTTCGGCGGCGAGTACGCTGGAACGAATTCAGGCCAGTTTGAATCATGGTATTACGTTCCTTCTTGACGGATCTGCATGGACACCCAAAGATGCCAACGGGAATAAGGCCGTACCAATCAGCTATCAAGGGACAACTTATGTACCTTTGCGAGCTGTCGCTGAAGCAACTGGAGCTGAAGTAACATTTGATCCAGTTAAGCAGCAGATAGCCATCACAACTACCAACAATAAGGAAAGTACCCCGTCTGAACCTGGGCAAAGAAGAGCATTCAGTGATCAAACGGTGAAACATATTAAGAATTACGCAAACAGCGGTGTCACACGGAATAAAGAGGAATTGTTGTTCGGAGAAACGCAATATAATGAGGCGTTCGTGGTAACCGACGTGAACGTTGCAAAAACGGATTTTGGATTTACGGTCCCAACTGGAACTAAGCGGATCGGTGTATTGATCGGTTATAAGGATAACGAAGATGATCTTATTCGAAAGGCGAACTACACTATCTTAGATTCGAAAGGCTCATCTGTTGCATCAGGTAAAGTTGAAGATGGTAAGGTCGTTTCCAATGAAATTGTGACCAACGGAGAAACTAAATTTACGGTCGTATTTGAATCTGGAAGTACTTCAAGTGCAGGAGCAGGCTACATTATTTGGGATGAGAGTTGGGTTGAAAATTAATCAATCCAGTAATCCGGGATAAATAACCGGCATATTTGGAGCCACGTCATTAGATGACGTGGCTCATTTTAGTGTGCTCTATTTATCCTTTTGGAGGATAAGGGTCTCTACCATGGCTGTCTTTAGATTGAATCTTACCATCTTTACCATGAATCACTAGTTCTGTGCCTTGGTTTTTCGCGATATGCCGACCAATTTTTACAGCCTCTTGTTTAGTATCGGTTACTTTCGTCGGTTTGTTACTACCTTCTGGTTTTACAGCCCAGCCGTCTTTGTGCGGTACAATGTGCTGATTCGGCATGCTACTACTCACCTCCTCTCATAGGAAGAAAGTTCTATGTAAAAGAAGGGCAATCCTTCCTGTTGTCGAAATATGAGGTTGGGAGACGAAAATAGTGGAAATAAACGAAGAACAAATTTGGATTCTGAGCCAGCTAGTAACCGGAAAAGTTCAGCAATTATCTGATTTTCACGGACTGCTTGATGAAGAAGATCCTGCTAATCATGCAAAGGAACTAGCTTACTACATTCATTAACTCGAAAAGAATGGGTTGTTATGGATCGGTCGGGGAGCGTTCACAACGGGCGGAGACACTCATCCTAAATACGAAAACAACATAAGAATTATTTGGTTTGAGTCGCTTCATCCAACACCTAAAGGTAGGTTAGTTAGAGATGGAACATATTAAAGCACCCTAACAGGTGCTTTTTTCATGCTCAAAAGGATATTTCTCCTAAATGTCGAAATAATTCGACTACGAGGGTGAAAATATTGGATGTTATCCCTAATGACAATACACTTAACTTGCTGGGAATGGAATTAATAAAGCTGCTAGCTATGTACATTTTATTGCCATCCTTAGCGGTTGCTGCAATTCTAAGACTCCTTAAGATCAGAGGGAAGGCATTGGGGTGGCTCAATATGGCTGCGGGACTCGTTGGTTTGTATTTTCTTGGAATGGGTTTAAAGTAGGGTGCGTGGAAATGGAGGAATGGACAATGTCTGATGGCTGAATTAAATGAAACTTTTGTAAAGGTTCCGCACTGGCTTATGAACTACTTGATGACAGCCGATCTTAATATGACTCAGTTCCAGATCCTACATGTGGTGATACGTTAAACGAAAAATTCAATGCAATACAATAGACAGCCTTTGACTGCTTAATCAGTCGAAGGCTTTTTGCATTTTTATAGAGAGTAATGAAACTCTTAATAAGTCAAATGGAGGAATTTAATATGTCTGAAAATGTATTTAAAGTATCTTCAAAATCTTCGGTTAACGCACTAGCTGGTGCTGTGGCTGGAGGCATCCGCGATGGAAAGGTGAAGCTGGAGTTACAAGCCGTTGGTGCAGCAGCTGTCAACCAGGCGCTTAAAGCTGTAGCTGTAGCTAGGGGGTATGTATCATCCCAAGGTATCAATCTGACTTGTATCCCTGCTTTTGTGGATGTGACGATTGAAGGAAAGCAGAGAACTGCCATGAAGCTAATTGTCGAGTCTGAGAGCCATTGATTAATGACAAACTTTCTTGAAAGTGGAAAGGGGTGGGAAGGATGTACTTTGCTAACGAACAACACAAAATTAATTTTCAACGTATTGCAGCGAAATTTCCTGACGTAAAAAAGGCAAGAGATTATTGCGCTGCTTGTTACATCGGAGCATATCCTGAGATTTTTAAATGTTTCACTTTGGAAAAACAAGTACATGGGCCATTTGACTGGTACTTTGATTATTTAGTTGATCCGTGTAATTTTGTCATACGAAGAGATTGCGGGGAAACAACTGGTGATACAGCTCCGCTTACCGGACAAACTAGATGCTTGTTGGAGCTTGGCCTGAATCTTTGGAATGGTCGTGATTTTGATTTATCCGTGGGTCTGTGCTCTTGGGATAGAGAGCTATACCTTGTGGCGCTACAGGCCATAGATTTGCGCCGCTCTTCTCCAATATTGTCATTAACTCAATAATTAGCCTGGAGGAATCGTTCATATGAGCACATTAACAAAGCCTGAACGAATTCGTAGTAGAGAAAACATCCAGAACATACGTGAGGAATCTGGACATACCTGTGAGTACATTGACCCTGTTACTGGAGAACGTTGTAGTCATCCAGCAGAAGGTGAACCTCATCATATTCGTACTCGTGGGGCTGGCGGGGATGATCGGAGGGAGAACCTGATCCACCTGTGCGGTTGGCATCATCGGTTGTTTCATGACGGTAACCTGGATCGAAATGAATTGCTCGCTATCGTTGCCAAGCGTGAAGGGCTAACACCGGAGGAAGTGGCGGATATTTTGAAACTGAGCTATCAGCCTCCTCCAGCCCAGCCAGCCCCTCAGCCCAAGGTTGAGGAACTACTGCAAGCGTACATCCAGATTGATGAACAAGAGCAAGAAACAAGGTTCGTTAAAGGGCAGTTGCTGGATGCAATGTTGGCTGCCGGAGCCAAGCAAAAATTCCTGTCCTCGCAGATTGGAATCAGCCCGGCGCAAATTCGGGAGCTGGTGCATGTCTATCGGACGTTCCCTACACCTGAATCGCGACATCCAGACTTGAGCTGGTATCACCATCGCGTAGCTAGCCATTCAAATGAACCGGCTGCTATGTTGATAAAAGCTGGCGATGAATCTATGAGCACTAGAGAATTGCGCAAGGCCATTCTGAAACAAGAGGGGGCGGATCAACTTGTTAAGCAAGATGAAGATCAGGAGCAAAAGAAGGCTCAGCGGTTATTGGCATCTGTGCAAAAGATGTTGGATACCGGAAGCGAGGCCGCCCAGTGGTTTGAAACTAAATTAAAGCAGATGCTTAAGGAGGAGCAAAATTGATTTTAGAAAATGTGCTAAATATGCTTGATCGTAATCATGCTAGGCGAGTCAGTAAACTTTCAATGTCATTAGCGCATCAGTTGGGACTAAGTGAGCATGAGATTCATCTGATGGGTCAGGGAGCCTTGTATCATGACATTGGTAAAATAGCTATTCCAACGTACTTACTGCAATCGAAAGAAAAGTTTAATGAAGAGGAATATAGGTTGATGCAACGGCATGTAGAGTACGGATTATCCATTCTATCTGTACATACAGGCGAAGAGATTGAAGCGGCGAGGGAGATTGTTGCTTCACATCATGAGCGTTGGGACGGACAAGGATATCCGCATGGTCTTATGGGTGAAGAAATTTCGCTGTATGGTCGCATTGTTGCTGTATGTGATGTGTTTGACGCTCTATGCTCTGATAGACCGTACAAGGCAGCGTGGCCTATAGGAAAAGTGTTGGACTATATTAAAGACCAAAGTGGAGAGTCGTTTGATCCAAGAGTGGTTGAAGCATTCTTGCAGATGATGGCAGAGGGGGTAGCGGTATGAATGGGGCTTCTCATCTAGTTGGCGGAGTGACCGCCGCAATGGTGATCGGCATCCACTCTCCAGCCCAGCTTGCCGTTGTAGCAGTATCATCCTTATTGCCGGATATAGATCGTCAGAACAGCTTACTAGGGCGTTTTATTCCTGTTTTGCCGAGTGTCTTAGAGGCTACTTTTGGAAAGAGAACATTGACACACAGCATCATTTTTGGACTTTGCGTATGGTTATTGCTTAGCATTCATACAAGCTGGCAATGGCCTTTTTTAATTGGTTATGTATCCCATCTGTTGTTGGATGTAATAACAGGCAATGTTGCCTTGCTATGGCCGCATCGTTGGAAATGTGGTGTTCCGTTATTTGGAATCCCACCTGTTTTTGTTGAGACCATTGCAATTGCCGCTTGGGGAGCATGGATGGTACTAGGTGGTTATAGTCATTTTTATATCGCTTAATGGAATCAAAAGCTTCTACACACTGTTGTGGGAGCTTTTTTGCTTTTATCGAGAACATATGAAGGGAGGGGATTGCATGTTTAAAGGTTGGATTAGCAAAAAGTATGGTATTGCGTGGTCGGTAAGTAAGTTTCGGAAAGACAAACGAGTAGGAGTATGCAAATAGGGAGGCTATCCACTTGAAAAGGCTTAAGCAGATTTTAGTAGTTATGATGGCAGGTTTATTGTTTATGTTCAGTGCTGTCCCTCTTCAGAATTCTGTACATGCACAGAGCATCAAGGAGAGAATTCAAGGCAGCCAAGGTAGCGAAGTATCTAATTTGGAGAAAAAGGTAGATGAATCAACCACTGCTGGTGTTGATATGGCGCGGCGCATTTTTGTGACACTCACAATTATCTTTGGGCTGTGGCTTGCTATCAGCTATTTTCGGGCAGGTTTTTCCCCGGACACTTTAAGAGAGACGAAAGGAAAAATTGTGTTTTTCCTTGCTTTCTTAATTTTATCATTTTGGACGGAAGATATCTTGGGCGCGGTCTTCAAATTATTTGGTATAGACCTGTCCAAACTGTGAGGAATTGGCTATGTGGGGACAATATCATCCGATACCGTACAAAAGTGCGATCAAAGAAAAGTTCATTACAATCTTTGGCATTGGCCTAAGTCTCAGTCAGGCGGCATGGTGGACAGTTGGGGGGTATCTGTCTGTTCAGATGTCCAAGGTGGTTCCGCGCATTGGGACAGACTGGTTCTATTCAAGGCTCCACTATTCTATACCGTTCTTATTCTGCATGTATCTTTGCTATTTCAAACATACCGGGACTAACCTCCCGGTATGGAAATATTATTATCTGATGCTTCGGCTGAGATTGCGGAGAAGAAGATATCTGTATAAGAAAGGAGGAGCGTGATATGGTCCTGATGCTCATTTTAGTTTTAGCGGCAGCAGTGTTCTATTTTATGAACTATCAAAAAAAAGAGAAACCACTTACCGTTCAGGAACTGATCGGAGCGAAAAATTCCAAAATCACATGGGATGGACTTGCTCAAAATGGCAATCAATATCGTTTAGTAGTTGAAGTCGAACCTATTATCCTGGATAATGCCTCAATTGAGGAAAACAAAGCAGTTTGGCTTAACTTTCTTGGCCTCATTAACACGATCTCATTACCGGTTACATTCATCACGCAATCCCAACTGTTTGAGATGAAGGATTATACGGATGCCTACGGACAATCGGTTCAAGAGCTTCCTGATGATTATCCTGACCTGAAGAAATCGGGGGATTTGGTAAGACAATATTTGATAGAGAGTTTGGATCAAGGCACGATCAGAAATTATCACGGATATATTATTTTTGAATACGACCCTTTGAAGGCAGAGACAGGTGTGGCAGGGGCAGGGAGAATGAATGCGATTTTGGACAAAGCCGCTCCTAAGAAAAATAACTTATCGGAAGAAGAGCAATCTGATCTGGCATTGCAAGTATTAGAAGAGGTGGAGAACATCTTATATGGCTTCTGTGAACAAGTAGGAATGCGATATCAGCGTCTGGATAAGGCGGGAATATGGAACTATACCTACCAAACCTTACAACGTGAGCTGGCTCCACAAGCGCGGATGATTGATGCAATACGATCAGATTCATTCAAAAGATCAAAGCACTCTTTAACACAGGAAGAGTTGCAAAATGCGTAAAGGAACCTGGTCAGATGCCGTTAAAAAGGTCAGGCAAAATGAAATTGATCAAGTTCCAAGTAGGCCCGGAGTTTGTCCTTGTGGGAGTGTAAGATTTTCACTGAGCTATTTAAGCGGTCAGCTTGTCCGTACATGTAAAGTTTGTGGAGATAAATTAGCGGTATAAGAAGGTGGAATGGAAGTGTTCAATTTTATAAAAAGGAATAAAAAAGGTGAGGGGCTGGGAAATGAAACCCAGTCTCATCTTGATACCGGGAAAGCTAGTGGAGCTGACTTCGCTGCCCCTTCATTTATTAGAGAAACAATTCCGAAAGATAAAAGTGCTAACCAAATTAAGCTTGATGACTATGCGGTAGAAGTCGGTGGAACAATTACACCAACTCGATATTTTCGTAGTTTTTATGCTGAGATTTCTTCGGGCAATACCTGGGCAGGGATGCTGGATTCCTTAATTCGAGCAGATCATGGTAAAGGAGATGTAGACTTAGCGATCCATGTCCAGCCGTCATCAAATGATCGAGAACTAGATGAGATCGGCAGACGGATAGCAGGATTGTTATCAGATTTGGCTGATGAAAAGGACGTTCGTAAGATTGATGCCATGAGAGATGAAATTGCAGACTTGAAAGAGCGACAAAAACGCATTCGATTGAATGTTGAACGAAGTTTTCGAGTGTCTATTCAGGTAATCGTCAGCTCCCCTGAATGGAAAGAACTCATGAAACTGTGTCGCTCACTTGTTCAGCGCTTTGCTGGGAAGTCGATCTATCTCCGTTCAGCCGATGGTCAACAGCTTGCGGCGCTGCAATCCGTATTACCTACTGCCGAAGCTACGGCAGTTCAAAAAGAGCACATTCTCTCATTGGAAAGCTCTAACGTGGCCGATCTTTTTCCATGGGGTGGAGGTAGCTTAAATCATCGTAGTGGTGTTGTAATAGGTAAAGATAGGATGGGCCGCCCGGTGTGGCTGGACAACTGGCATCCAGAACTAGCGAATTATAATATGTGCATCATTGGACGTTCAGGTGCCGGAAAAACGTTTGTGACCATGTTAGTTACACATCGTTCCTCACATCTAAGAAGGCAAATTGGAATTATTGATTGGAAGGGAGAGTACGGCGACTTTCTTCGTGCTTTGGGCTGCCCATTTATTGAACTCCACGAGCATTCTAAGCATCGTATCAATCCATATGATGTTGACATTACAGAACTTGCAGACGGGACAAGATTTGTTGATATCGAAGAAGCGGCGAATTCTGTACAGGCATTAGTCTTTAAAATGATTTCTGTTTATGACCGTAGTGTATTAACTGGCGAAGTGAAAGTATTTATTGGTCGAGCTATAAGACAGCAGTATGCGGAGTACGAGATAACTACAGACCCTGAGAGCTTATATACGACAGATCAAACGATGCAAGGTCAAGGCATTTTCAGGACTGGTAAGGTAAGAAAAGCAATGCCTGAATTGATTGGGTTATGGGAGAAAATGAATGCCCATAAAAGTGAAGCGATCCGAAAAGCAAGTGAGTTGCTGCAGCCATTTACCCGAAAAGGTGAAATGAGTTCATATTCGATATTTGATGGTCCTTCTACAGTAGAACTGAAGAATGCGCCAATCTTTGGTTTTGCTATCAATCGGCTTGATCCGGAGATCATGCGTCCAATTGGTTTGTTTGTTACAGAGCGTTGGATGATGGAACGCTGGGCGAAGAAACATCCAGAGGTTAAGAAACTCCTTATTATTGAGGAATGCCAGAATATATTTCTTGACGAAGATTTTGGAGCTGTTTGGGCAGAGAGTGCATTTCGGGAGGGGCGTGCAACTAATACAGGGATCGTCCCTGTTACTCAGGGCTTGGAGGTATTTACTCGTTCTCAAGCTGGGATGGCTGCAATTAAAAACAGCCCAATCAAAATTATTGGTATTCAGGAAGCTTTAGATATTGATGCTGTTCGCGGGAAATTAGCATTAACCGAAGGTGAAGCAGACTTTCTCGTTTATCAAGCTCGTAAGGGAGATATGCTCGTCAAAGTGGACAATCAATCGGCTATAGTACATGTAGATGCAGCTCCATTCGAGCATATGTTGTTTACCACAGACCCCAATGATCCGTTATACGCCGAGCGGAAACGGTATATCAAGGAAAGAGCAAGGGCTGAAGGAACAGCATAGGAAGGGAGAGAGCTACTTTGCGCCGTATTACAATAGTTACTTGTATGCTACTAATGCTGGTTCACAGCTTTGCTCTCGCAACGCCAGCTATGGCAGCTAGTGAAAAAGGCATCATAGGTAAACAGGTCGAGCAATATTATGAGGATGAGGATAATAAGCCTGGCTTGATGGAACGAACCCTTTCAGATGTTTTAATTGGAGCAGCTAATTTTTTGATCAAGTCTTTTGGTATGAAAGATGTAACCTTGTTGGTTTTCGGTAAAAATCCTGAATCAACAAGTGATGGGTTCTTGCAAGGGGGTACGGAAGACCTTCGATCAAGTTTATACCTTGGAGTATTTTCCGAGGGAATGATGAATGCGATAGACGCGATCTATACTGCTTTGGAACGTTTTATACCGTATCCTATTTTTATTGCTCTTATACTGATAGCGTTCTTACTTCTCTGGCACGGATATACCGGGGAAGGGCGAACGAAAGCAAAGGATTATGCAACAGCCTTTGTTGTTGGGCTGATATCCTTAAGATTTGGTGTATATCTATGGAATTTCATAGCCACCATTGTAAGTTGGTTTACGGATTTAATCTGGGCGGTTATGGTTGATTATGGACTTCAGCCAGGATTGTTCCTCAATACGATTTGGGGGACAGGTGAAGCCGGATATGATAATATGGTTAGTTATCGGGGATTTATCGTTTCAATTTTAGTTCTGCTAGCCGCACTTATGACTGCAAAACTAAACTACGACTATACCATACGATCCATCAACCTGATGCTACTCATAATCACATTCGTTCCGTGTTGCATAATGACGCTGTTTCCTCGCTATCGCAACGCTTTGCAAACGTGGTGGGATCAGTTTGTTGCCAATATGATATTGCCCTTAGCCCATGCTCTAGCATTAGGGCTATTTTTTTTATTGCTTCATTTTAGTAGTGAAGGTATTTCTAATTGGGTGATTGTAGCGTATCTGTTTGGTTTTTCTTCCATACAAAATCTTGTTCAACGTCTATTAGGGGTTGAGCAGCCAGACTCTAGAGCGGGGAGAGCTTTAGGTTTCGGCACGATCCTTGCGATGAGTAAAATGTTTTCAGGAAAGAAATCAAACAGTGTTAATAATGGAAAGACGAGCGCGTCCAAAGACCAGTTGGTAGGAGAGAATAGCTCATCTGACGCGATCGGCGGTATGCCTGGTGATGCTACGTCTGCGGGGACAAGAGGAACCGTTTCTGGTACTTCGTCTTCTAGTGCAATGTCTGGTAAGCCGAATTTCAGAAATAAGGCGACAAATATAAGTAAAAAGGTCGCAGGTTTCGCATTAAATCAAGGAGCTAAAGGTGCTGGCGCTGTTTTAGGGGCCTCTATCGGATTTATGGCTGGGGATCCCCTAAAAGGAGCTGTAATTGGCGGAGCGGCTGGAGGCCTTATCGGAAAAGGAACCCAAAAAATTGGCCAAGGCAGTATGTGGTTGGGGAAGAAAGCTTACTCTGGAGTACAGAAATTAAATGGGTTGAGTGCAACTCCACCAGCCTCTGATGAAGAGGATGGCAGCGTGATGTCATCAGTACCATTTTATGAAGAAAAGCCGGTGCAATCCTCCACAACCGGTACAACAGAACAGCCATTCAGATCAAAAGCAAGAAGTGGATCAGGGGTTCTAAACGAAGGCGTAGTTATAAATGGCGGAAGGTTTGATGGGGATGTAATGTCAATTAATACTGACAAGGAAAAAAAGACACAAGGTAAGTCTGATATTGTCAATGGAACTCATATAAATCGAGGTGTCAAAATCAACGGTGGGAACTTTAAAGGTAACATTATTTCAGATGGTGGAGAAGTCACAATTACAGGAGGGGTAATGGATGCCAATAAAATCAAGAATGCGAATGGCGAAACTATATATTCGCCGAGAGAGAGCAACAGTCCGTCCTCTTCGTCATCTCCTACTTCTGGAGGGAAACATTATAACTACCACGTTTAAAGGCTCAAGGTGAAATTATGGATATAGAAAAGTTATTGAAGCAAAGCGGCAAGTTTCTTCTTGATAAAATGGCTATGGCTGCATTAAAGGCGGTACTCCCATATGTACTTGCTATAGGAGGCATTGCACTGCTTTTATTCTTGCTCTACTTCATGATTTTTGAGCTTCCTAAGCAATCGGTACTGGGCACATTTGATACCGTTAAGGAACGTACAACGGGTTTCTTCTATGGGACAAAAGAAGAAACCGATGAGCGGTTGTTTGATGAGTATCAGAGTATTGCTGACCGCTGGCATGAAGAATTAACAGCAGAGCAAGAATCGCAGGTTCAAACATATGCTCTAAATTGGCAATGGTTGGCTCAGGTGGATCGTTCACTCAACGATCCATCTTTTTTTAACACGTTTTTAAATGAAAATGTTAAGGAAGTGGAGCTAAGACCAGAAGAGACTTTTGAAGAAGTACGTCCCAAGTTCACTTGGAAAAATTCTGAGATTATCACGGTGAAAGAGGTTTGTCTTCGAAATGGAGGTGAGGAAGGTGAAGCTACGTACAAAAAGTCAACAGTGACTGAACGTCAGCCTGTTCTTCTTTTGAAAAAGGCAGAGACAATACAAAATGATTATCTTTATACCTACGCTTCAGAGACTACGACTGAAACTTCCCCCTCTGCATGTGGTGAGTTGACTACAACCGTGACCCAAGATATATTACAACGGATTGAGCCAATGTACAGCGAAGATTGGGTGCCATTAAGAGAAATCCTTATTGCTCATGGTGCAAAGAGAGTAGAAGATCAGGACTTTCTTTTAGAATACTGGCTTTCATATCTTTCTGATGGTGACGGCGAAGGAGATCCTCTAATTGGCTGGTCTCCAGTTATTGGGGAAATAGTTTGGCCAACAGAGGGGAGTAAGATCACATCAACTTTTGGAAGCCGAGTCCATCCAATCACAGGACTAATAAAACTGCACGCAGGCGTTGATATTGGAGTACCGATTGGTACACCTGTTTATGCTGCGAAATCCGGTAAAGTGATCTTTGCTGATTTTTTGGGTACCGCAGGCAATGCGATCATGATTCAACATGATGGTGGTATGGAGACGAGGTATTATCATCTGAATAAGGTTAAGGTGGAATCTGGGCAAACGGTAAAGGCAGGGGAGGAGATTGCAGAGTCGGGGAATACTGGCGGTTCAACGGGACCGCATTTGCACTTTGAAGTACGTGTCAATGGAGAACCTGTAAATCCGCTGGTTTATTTCGGTTATGAGGAATCATCCGATATATTGGTTTACCGCCCTTTGGATATACCTGTATTACTTGAATGGTTAGGCAAACGAAATTCAATGTTGGCTACAAAAGAGATATTAACCATGATTGACGATGCGGCAAAAGCTCAAGGAATTGATCCTTATTTGCTAATTGCTATCACTGGAGCAGAACAATCTTTTGTTCCAAAAAGCAATAAGTATGCGGATAAGATTGTGAAGAATCCCTGGAATGTCTTTGGAAGCTGGAAAGAAGGGAAGGGAGCTGAATTAACCACTAAGGACGCCGCTATAATTGCGGCCAAGACGATAGTAAAGCTTTCGAGGGGGAAACCATCTACAGTTAGTCCTATCGCATGGTTGAGCGATCCTGAAAATCCAAACGGGGTATATGCTACCGGTTCAAATTGGGTTAGGAACGTAACCAGTATTTATGTACAATTATCCAAATTAGTGGATTGACGGTTATCCAAAGTCGAGATAAAATAATATTGTCCTTAGCGAAGCTATATTCTTTTAATTGTAAAAATATTCCAAAACAACAACCTCTATATTCAGGGGTTGTTTTTGTTTTGCTATAAAATGGAGGAGTACAGATGATTTTCAAAGTACGGGCGTTGTTAATGGCGATTATTTTATTGGTCAGCCATGTCCCTTTAAATACGGCTTTTGCTTCAAATAATGCATCGATTGAAGCATCTATAACTCAGGAGATCAAAGACAATTCAAAGACATTTGATCCTGAAAAAGTGGGGAATCGCTTAAACGAAAAGGGGGAAGAACTTTTTTCTGCCGTTCAATCAGGAAGTAACTTTTATATTTATCTTGCACTTGGTATTTTTCTTATCTTGCTTATCGGCGGTCTATTCTATAAAAAGCTACTTTCAGTTGCATTTTTGCTCTTGTTATTATCCATTGTTGGATATCTAATCATCAATTTCTGGCCGCAGATATTTGACGGAGTGATGTCTATTTTGAATTGGTTGTTTGATGGGAGGAGCGAACAGTGAAACTACACCTGGTGTTTGATTTGTCCATTCTAACGCCACTTGCTGAAGCTTTAGAAACACAAGGTTATTCTATTGCTGGTACGGATGTAACGCTTGAGCAGTTTGCAGTTGCTGCATCAGCAGGGCAGGTAGATGCGGAAATTGCAATTGTTGATGGAGGGCTAGGAGTAGTACATAGGCAGGATTGTGTGAACTTCTTGAAGGAAGTGCGCATGCGCGTACCAGATACAAGACTGATTGTTATCTTGCCAGAAGTAGATAGCGAGTGGCAAAGAAGTTTGGGGATGTACGGTATATATGATGTTTATGCCGCCGAACAATTCGGAATAGAGGATGTACAAAGATGGATTCAAACGAAAAAAACATTGGCTGATATTCCTGGCTTTAATCCTGAATTACCGGCGTCTCAAAAGAAAGTTGAGAGGAAAGTTGGATTTTCTTTAGAGAAGAATAAGGGGAAGGTTCAGACGCTGTTGTCCGACTGGACAAGGGGATTTAAACGGGCTGAAAAAATTACTGTACCGGTAAATGATGAAAGTAAAGAGAGAGAAGCCCGTGAGTTAACAGATCATGTAGAGAGTCCTGTTACTTTAAAAGAAAAACAGGAATATGTAGACATGGATAAGCAGAACAAAACCGATTCTCAACCGGAGAAACTGCCGATCTATCATGTATCCCAGCCCTACATCGTTGCAGTTGGGGGACTGGCACGTAGGAGTGGTAATACACACACAGCCCTCCAGATTGCCTATGAGACAGCGAGTAAGGGATTGAAAACGGCTTTTGTTGAATATAGAAATAAGCCCAGACCATCAGACATCGTGAGTTTTGCTACAGATTTTGACGGTTTAAAGTTCAAGCGCCACGGTATTGATTTCTTCCCTAATCGTTCGCCATTTGATGTAGCTGAAGTTTATACGCTCGGGTATGACTCAGTTATTCTTGACCTTGGCGTATTGGTGGATGAGAACGAAGGAAGATTAGAAATGAATTCGGCTGCGCAAGAATTTTTGCGTTGCCCATTTCAACTCATTACGCTCTCAGCTGCACCATGGGATTTACACTATATTGTCCAACACTTGAGCCAACTTTCTGTCCTGTTGAGGAAATCCTCTTTCATTATTAATTATGCCGATGAAGATATGATCAAGGAATTTAGAGAGATGTTCCCATCTATAACCTCTATTATGAATCTTCTAGAGGCTAATCCATTTACGGATGCAGGGGAACTTGCTTATTGGCTGGAGCAGCCCAAGGCAAAAAGAAAACGATGGTTTGTACAATAAAGGAAGCCTCTACTCTATTTTTGAGTGGAGGCTTTTTTTATTTAAGAATGAGGGGAACATCTATTCCCCGATGAATTTTATTTGGAAAGGAGACACGGAATGCTTAGATGGAAGAAAGAAAAAGAACCACCGCGCTCACCGACAGGCGTTATGGTTGCGCTGTGGAACCCAGCGGGTACAGACTCTTCACTTCTCTTAGAGAAGCTGTTGAGTCAGGTGAAAAAACGGGAAGAAACGGCCGTGGTTGTTGAGTTTCCATGTTTGGGTTTGCCACGCGTTGCTTACCGCATGGGGGTGACGGAGCTCGAGCATGCACAGTCGGTAGATCAGTTGCTGATTGACTATGATAGGGGGATGTTACAGGGGATTCACCAGTATTTGCAGCATTTTGATGGGTTTGATGGATTACTGATTCAGCCCAAAAGCAAGCCTGATAGTCCTACATTGATTAAACTTCAACAAGACAAAACATTAAGTGAATTACCAGCGTATTTGAAAGTCCATTTGTCTGGATATCACTACATCTTTACGGTCCTACAGGGGCAACTGATTCATCCAATGACCTTCTTCTCGCTAAGAGAAGCAGATCAAGTCGTGCTAAATATGAATGAGCCGGTTGAAATTATTCGTACTTATGCAGCCTACAAAACGCTAAGACAGGACTACGATATAGGGAATGTATGTCTGTTTAGTAGTGAATTTAAAAACGGTGATTTTAAGGAAGAACCTCTTCTGAGCCGTCCAGAACAATTATTTGCATTATGGGAGGGAGAAAAGGATGGCTATCGGATTGATCAATCCGGCAGAGTACGTACAGTACCGTCGGCCTGAAATTAAGGCGACCAATACCCGCAGTAAGACGGATGACGAAAACCTAAAGACTTTGCTGGAGCGGACGCAGCAATACCTTATCACAAACTACAATGATGAGTTTGTACGGGCGATTATCGATGAACAGGCGAGAAACCGGGTGAAATACCATATTTCGGACTTTATCCGGGATCAACGGGATTTAAAGTTCAGTATGGATATTGGTGAGGTTATTGAGTATGTCCGTACCGAGATTACGGAGATGGGTGTATTGCAGCCGGCACTAGATGATCCGGCAATTAGCAGTATTGAGATTAACGGTCCCGCAGAAGTGATCGTAGAGCGAAATGGGTTTCCTGTGCATATGACCGAAATCCGTTTTCGTGATAACGATCATATTTATCAGACCATTGATAAAATGCTAATGCCAATTGGTAAGACGCTTACTGCAAATGAGCCTGTTATTGACGCGAATTATCGCGGATTCCGTATCAATGTAATTATGGATGTGACTAGGGGAGGGGTCAGTACCCGCAGCCCAATTATCTCTATTCGAAAATTTCCGCCAGATGTATTTTCGGATGATGAATGTATTTCTTATGGCAACCTGTCAAGGGAAATATCCGAATTCCTCAAGGATGTTCTCCCCTATGGGGTAAACTGCATCATCGCGGGTGGAACCAATAGCGGGAAGACAACTCAACTCATACGCTTCCCTCAGTACTACGATCCTTTGACCCGATTTTTCTGTATTGAGGATTCCGAGGAAATGTTACTCAAAGCTAAGCTTAGCTATCAGGATTATCCCAATATTGCTTCCGTAATTGTAAAGGAACATGAGGATGAGCGAAAAGCTTATCCAATTCCGAAACTTGTAAAAACGAGCCTTCGGCAAAATCCTGATGTCATTTTGATCGGTGAGGTACGGGATGAATTTGCTGCCAGCCAAGCCCTTGTGGCTGCGAACACAGGACATATTGTCCACCTAACGATACATGCTAATGGAACAGAAGAGGCTGCTGTGCGGTTTTTACAACTTTCAGGAAATAATCCTATGACTGCATCACAGATCGTCATGTCCTTTGACCTGATTTTGTTTCAGAAATATGAAGCGAGTACTGGGAAAAGGGTGGTCTTTGAAATTGGTGAATTGATTGGTTTTGAAGGTGATAAGCCGATTATTCAACCAATATTTCAATATGATCCAGTTCGTCGTCGATTTAATCAGACGGGAAAGCTGACAAAGCTAAAACGAAAACTGATTGCCGAAGGCGCTCCTGAAGAAACAATATCTCGTTGGTGTGAGGAGGAGTGAGTAATGTCATTATGGGTCAGTTTCATTTACTTTTTTGCTTTGTCTCTTGTAACATTGCTACTGGTCATTCCTAATGCCAATGCAGGTAAGGGATTCACACTCTCCAAGTTTCTTGGTTATGAGCAGGTGCGTAAGGAAGCGGAGACGGTTGGGTGGTCACTCACCTTTCGGGAGTTCGCTTTCCTGGTTGTGTTTTCCGTTGGTTTGATCGGCTTGATTGCCTTGTTCACAGGAAACTACTTTTTTATTGCCTTGGGAGCCGTATTGTCTTTTACATTGCCAAGAACGATTGTCCTGAAAGTGAAACGAAAAATCAGACAAAACGTCCTGTTCGATCTTCCTTCAAACTTGCGTCTTTTTATCAGCAAGCTAACTGATTTTCCGAACGTCCAGAAAGCATTAGAAAATGCAGTGCTTGATATGGACGGTGTGACTAAGCCGATCTTCGAAAAAGCATCAAATCAATTACGCGTGGGGCTTCCGATTGATCGAGTTTTTGAAGAGATGTTAAGTGAACTGAAGATCAGAAAGATGGAAGACTTCTTGGATAAGCTCAGAATGGCTCAGATGGAAGGATTTCATCCTCAGTCATTGGATAGTTTGAAGGAAACCGTGGATGAGATTGGAGAGGATATCACTCAGATTCAGGAACTGGACATTGAAGCTAAAAGCAAACGAAAACAGCTCTTTACTGTCATCGGTATGGCGTGGATGATGCCAGTCATGATGTCCTTTATGAACAATGGCAATGCAAATGTCTTTTTAAATACTTTGCATGGTCAGATTTATATAGTTTCCTTTGCAGCCGCAACGCTGTTTTCTATAGGAAAAGGCGACGATTACCTGTCGCTTAATCTCGACAAAGTTTAAAAAGGGGGGATGTCCATTGATTGTATCTAATATCTTGCTGTTTCTGTCCGTCATGATTATTTCCGGACTGGCACTAAAAGTTTTGTTGCCCAGTTTCGATATGGAAAAGCGCTATGCGAATCAGGCAGCGTTACTTCAGAAAAATCACAGAGAGTTACGGCAACTGAAAATGGACCCAATCACGGTTATGTTTGCAGAAAGGCTCATGCCGAAGTTACTCAATCTTCGGCTGCCAATTTTTAATGGGAAGCTTCGTCGGATGTACAATCTGCTTGGAAAAGAAAACACCTTTGAGGAAGAGCTTGCTGACAAAGCGGTTAAATCGCTTGCCGGGAGCCTTCCTTTTTTAGTGCTTCCTTTTCTGCTCGATCTTCCAGTTCTGTTTTTAGCCATACCGTTGGCAGTAGCTGTGTTCTTTTTTGCGCAACTTGGTGAAATAACCAAGGCCTATAAGCGCAGGCAGGAAGAGATCACAAGGGATTTGCCGCAGCTCATAAGCAAAATGATGATCGCTCTCGAAACAGGTAAGTCATTCATGACGACAATTCAGAGGCTGGAGGAAACGAGTGGTCCCCGGATGAAGAAAATGCTGGCACGGCTCAATGCCAACATCCGCATTATGAAACTCACCGATGCCGTAGATTTGTTTGCAGCTGAAACCGATGTTCCCGTCATGCGGGACTTTGCTGCTGCGGTAAAGATTGGGATTAATAGCGGTTACGGAGAAGCCAAGAAGTACTTCGACAGCATTAAGGGGGATCTCCGGAAACTCCGGCTTGCTGCGCTAAAGGAAGTCACCCGTAGCCAGCCAGAGAAGATTAAGACGCTATATATTCTGGTGGCTCTTCACGCTTTTGCAGCCGTCATTATTGCTTTTATTGATATTTTTTCACAAATTCAAAACTTATAAAATTCAGGAGGTAATTGGAATGAAAAGATTTATGAACAAAGTGGTAACTTGGAAAAATGGTGTGGCTGAGAAGTTGGTAGTTCGTACTGAAACAGTTGTACTCAGACTGGCAAGACCTTTACAAAATCAACAGGGGGCTTCAATCGTAGAAATTTTGGGTTACGCCCTGTTAGCTGTACTTGCTATTGTGGTTGTATGGGGCTTGATCAAAGGCTGGCTCCCTACTTTCTGGCAATCCATCACAGGGAAACTTGACAACCTTTCTTAATGATTAATACCAAAAAAAGCCACGGGAGGGGAGAGAAGTTCGGTGCTTAAAACATGGCTAGCTCCGCTCAGGAATAACCGTGGAGCTGTAGGTTCCATTCCACTCATGTTTTTCACGCTGGTCGCAGCCATTTTTCTCTATCTTGGTATCGACCTGTACGGTTACATCGTACAGCAGCAGAAATTGACTGTTGCTACAAATGAGTTGCTTGAAGTTATCAAGGCCGAGAATGGTTACGATAGTGCGAATCGCGAGCAGTTCAATAGGCTTATTCAAAAGACTGGTATTGATCCGGCTAGAGTAACTCTCACGGCTACTCCGAAACTTGTGGAAAGAGGAAATACCGTTGAGGTTGAGGCTAGTATGGAATATGAATGCATCGGTCTAAAACCGCTGGGAAAGACGGTAAAGCTCCCGATACGCGTAAAGCAAGATGGTTTAGCTCGTACATTCTTCCGATGACAGGGAAGTGATCTAATATGTTCCGAAATCTGGCGCTGATATTATTCGGCGCCTTTGCTTTGTTTTTTCTCACTGATTTTCTGGTAGTCTACAACGCCCATATCAAAATTGAGAAGGCTGTGGAACAAGCGCTTGATGGAGCGATTATTGCTGGTGTCGAAGAAATAGAGCACCAGAGAGGGAGGTTGGAACTAAATGAATCTATAGCTCAAAGAACGGTTCATAACATTTTGAAAACTAATTTGAAACTAAACACCGACCTAACCAATGATTTTTTTTCGAATAGTCACTTGGTGACAACAATTTCCTACCTGAACACAGCATCAAAAGTGCCAAGAATTGAAGCTCAGTTTGATACTCGTGTGAAACTCGTTGCGGGTAGGATTTTAGGATTTAATTCTTATCCATTAACTATCAAGCGCCACACACCTTATCTTGGAGAATTTAAGTAACAGGGAGTGAAATGTATTTTGAAAAAATTATGGAATAAGGCCACACGACGATTGCTCATCGTATTTGTCGCCTTAATTTTGGCTGGAGTAGCCGTTGTTATTCAGAGTAGCATCGTCAATAAGCAGGTGACAACGGAATTGGTTTATGTGGCAGCAGATAATTTAACTCCGTATAGTCTGGTGGAAGGTAAGCTCGTACAACGTAATGTTGTGAAGAGTGAAGTTCCAGATGATGCTATCCGGGATTTGAAGGAGCTGGAAGGCGAATCTTGGGTAACAACTGAGGTTGGAATTCCTAAAGGAATACCAGTTTCCAAGTCGATGCTTATCCCGGCTAAGGAAAGCAAATTTGGAGAAAGTCTTGAATTAAAAGACGGAGCGATGTTTGTTGGTGTCAAGACGGACCAGGTTAAGAGTGCCGGGGACATGATTAAGCCGGGAACCATTGTTGATGCTTATGTGTACATCAAGGGGCAAGACCGACAGCCACCCGAGTTGGTCACTCCTTCTGATGATCCTTTGCTTAAAGGTCTACTCATTAAAGATAGACAGAATCAGAACGGTTATGAACCTCAGAGGGAAGGATCGGGGAATCAGAATCCGATCCCAGCCATTGCGGTCGTAGAGACTACTAATCCAGATGTGGCAGCAGCACTGATTAAGTATCAACAAGAAGGAGAGGTTTACTTCACCCCGACTGGTGTGAACGTAGATGTGATTCCCTTAGAAAAAGAAGTAAATGCTGCTCAAAGCCCTGATGAAGTTTACTCATCCCCATCTGGTACGGAGTCCCCTGATCAGTGATTAGGGGACTTATTCTATAACAGGAGGTTAGAGAATGTTTAGAAAGTCACTTATATTTTTGATATCCGTAGCTATGTTTACATCTACACTGCTTGGACAAGGCCCACGTGCATTTGCTGATGATAAAGTTCAGATCAGCATTAAGGCTGATCCTAAGATTGACATTGCACTGGCAGCAGGAAGCACGAATTTAGAATTGTCCAATTTCGAGCAGGATTTAAAGGCTAAATTAGCTGCTAAAGGTGTAGATGCTAATCAGTTACAAGTACAAGCTTTAGAAATGAAGTCTATGACAGCAGAAGATACATTTGATTGGCAAATATATGACCATATTAATTATCCAGAACCGTATGGTAACTCACTTTATCGGCATATTATCGTGAGTAATAAGGATATAAGTTTCTATGGTTATACTGATAAAGCTCATAAAGATTTTATGTTTATGCCAGATTCCTCTGCGGAGAAAAAAACTTTCACGTTCGAGGTTTTAGAGCAAAAAATGGACTGGCATACACTCGAAGGGGCTGGATTCTTATTTAATGCAACCATTAACACTGGATACGTTTCAGGATATGTTATTTTATTCGGTCAAACGGAAATCAAATTATTTGAGCTAAATCAGGTAAATGTAGATCTTCTTCGAAATGGCACTTATAATTCATTAGCCAATGCAGGAAGGCTGGTTTCTACATTTCCAAGACTTGCGGTGACTTCGCATCAAGTCAAAATAGAGGTAACTCCAACTAGTATTAATATGTGGGATAACAATCAAGTGTTAATAAATAACTACACTTTAACAAGTAAGTATGGGAATGGGTTTGGTCCATTTGCAAGCTATACAAGCCATGGTTGCTCTTCTGTATCTTCCTTTACGTTTAAAAATATAAAAATGGAAACGAAAAAGCCAAAGCAATACAGAGAGGTATTATTGCAACCAATCTGGAGGGAAGGGTCAGATCGCTTTATTGTCAATGTTGATAATAATGTGATTTCCGATTTAAACAGTACAACGGCTTCTGGAGAAATTTTAACACGTATGATTAATAACGCTGTTGATTACGTAGCTATAGGCTCTTCAACTAACCAAGAACAGGCCAATGCCTTTATTACACGTAACAATGGTAACGGAGTATTTATTAATGGGAATAACTATGCAACTGCGATCGATCAGCTAGCAAACTATATCTTCACTAAAATCAGATCGAATGGCAGTTCACAATACATGATCCTTGATGAGGATAATCATCTTGAGGTTAATCCATCTTCATTCATGAATAATACCCAAACACCAGAATTTCCAAATGGCCGTTGGAAAATTGAACATGATAGTACGTATTATGAGAACAGTACTGGTCAAGCCCAATGGAGCGGAAGATGGCAAAAGGATTTGCCGCTGAAATTTGATAAACCAGGGCGCTATGAAATCTGGTTTGGCGAAGACCACCCTACACCACAATATCTCTATGTGCATCGTAGACCAGTAGCAGATTTTACACTAAAAGTTACGAAGGGGACTAGCAATTACACGATTACCGTTAACAATCAGTCCTATGATCTCGACATGGAGTCCACACCAACAAAGGGGATTGCACAAACGGAGTGGAAATGGCGCGAGACAACAGCCACCACATGGACAGATGGCATGATTCCTGGCAACCTTCCTTTGGGTAAGGACTATTTAGTGCAACTTAGAGTATTGGATTATCAAGGAGCATGGAGCCAACCAATGGTACGTTATGTTGCTACCGGTTCCACTGCATTGAAGCCTATTGCAGATTTTCGAGTTCCAGATCAAGTGACCAAGTATAAAACGCTTGAAATACAAGATCATTCGTATGACCCGGCTGGCAGAAACATTACACAAAGGGTTTGGAGTATTAAGAGAGAGGGTACTGAAATATACTCTGGTTCAACCATGATAAGTAACTTTTTAGCTTACGGTGCAGGGGAGTATACAATCTCATTAAAAGTTTTAAATGATGCCAATTTGTGGTCGGATGTATTTCAGCGTCATATTACAGTGACGGAGGATTTATCGGCACCTAAAATCTCATTTAGTCCTTCTGATGCAACTTGGACAAGCGATCCTGTATCTGTCACTATTCATTATTTTGATGATAGTGGATTGAGCAATAAATACTACAAAGTGACTCAATCTAACCAAACTCCGTCTTCATGGGATACGGCAATAGATATTGAAAATATTACACTTACCAATGAAGGTCAGTGGTATATTCACGCTAAAGCACAGGATATTGCAGGGAAAGAGACCACGATCTCAGCGGGGCCATACCAACTTCAACTGTCCCCGGATATTCCTGTTTTAAAACTCAATTCTATTGGTGAGAACTGGTCCGAGATCGGATGGTCACTGCCAAACCACTCTTTAGGGGATGGATATCAGTATAAAGTTGAGAATATTACAACAGGACGCTCATGGTTAGTGAACCATCCAACGGATCATATCAGGGAAGAAGGATTGGCTGCTGGATCGATTTATCAATACCGCATAAAGGCGGTGAATCACGTAGGAGAAAGTGAATGGAGTGAACAGTTTGAAGTGCTCACTCTTCCGGCTCCTGTTGATGGTTTGAAGGTATCATTTGTGCCAAATAACAGTGGGACGGTCAATGTCTCGTTTGATGATGTTGAGTCTGCTGTAAGCTACCAACTCACTATCAAGGAGGGATCTGATATTGTTTATGAGGAGGAGCTTAACACCGCTGGAACACATCAAGTAACAGGACTAGAGGGAGGCAAGCAGTATACTGTAATTGTAACTGCTCATAATGCAAGTGGCGCTGGTCAAAGTAGTGTACTTGGCTTTTTATCTCTTCCAGCAGCTCCGGGCGAATTCCAATCCGTTCAGATCAGAGAAACAGAAGTGGAGTTGTCATGGACGGCATCGCCAACCGCAGCGCTGTATGAAGTGCTGCGTGATGCAGTAAGTCGATATAGCGGGTCTGATCTATCCTTTACTGACACCGGTCTGAAAAGCGGAACAGAGTATGATTACTCGATTTCAGCTAAGAATGAATCTGGGTTCGGTGATATCGCTTATCTTAATGGGGTTTTGACGCTTCCGGGCAAGACGAAGATTACTGTCGATGAGATTGGTAAAGATGTGGTCAACTTTTCAATTTATACGGTTCGTGGTGCTGAGAAATATGTGGTGCTGGTGAACGGAGTGAAGGAAAAGGAATTGGCTCCTGAAACAAAGCAATTTGAAATCGATTCTCTTAATTCAGGCACTGAATACACATTTGAAGTCTACGCTGAAAACCGGAGCGGTACTGGCGTAGCCAACAGAGTAACAGTCCGCACTTTGCCTGACAAACCGGGTGAATTATTGATTACAGACATTTCCGATACAACGGCGAAGCTTAGTTGGCAGCCAGTAACAGGAGCGGATAAATACAAAGTTACAGTAACGGATGACGTGTATTTTGAGACATCTGGGACTGACATTTCGCTCAGCGACTTACGGGCTGGGGAAACTTATCAGTTGAAAGTGCAGGCCGGTAATGCATCGGGATATGGTGAGGCTGCTGCTAAGACATTATTAACATTGCCAGCCAGCCCCGATGTGCGGATAGACAATGTTCAAGCCACTCAGTTTACCTTGGCTTGGAACGAGGTCATTAGCGCAACGAAGTATGTAGTTCACAACGAGCAGGATGAAATCATTGGAGAGACAAAAGAAACTAGTTACACTATCACAGATTTGAAGCCTGGCTCCACTCATACTGTTTACGTATCCGCCGTGAATGAGACTGGCGAAGGTAAAAAATCCAGCTTCACTCAACGCACTCTTCCGGGTGAATGGGGCATCGATCCGAATGATCCTCAATCCAGTCAACCAATCACTGTTGGAGACCGAGGCGATCATTCTGTAGTGATCGTTATCGATCCGGTTGAGGGAGCGGATCAGTACAAGATTGTTGACGACGCTGGTAACGTCGTAGGCATCATTACTGCCCCTGAGACAGCCAAGGAGATCGGAGGACTGGAGAGTGCCAAAGAGTACGACGATTGGACGATTATCCCGGTTAACGACGTCGGAGAAGGTCAAGCAACTCCTGTTCCGCCGTTTGTGACACTGCCTTCTGCTGATTTTACAGTGTCGGTTGTTAATCCTACACATCAGACACTGACTATTATGATTGATAGTCAACTTGTAAACGAAACCTTCGTTTATACGCTGAATGGTAAAGAGTTATATCGTGGGAAGGACAAAACCTTCACTGTTCGTAATCTCACGCCCAACAAAAGTTATACCTTTAAGTTGTGGACGGAAAATAGTGCTGGTGATAAAACAGAGCCTAAATCGGTAAGCGGTCAGACACTATCTGTACCGTCATCTGACGGATCGGGTGGTGGAAGCAGCCCATTGAAACCGGAGACACCTGTAGATGAGAACGAATCCACGATTCCGGATACAGGGAATGATTACCAAACTGGTACAAGCCAGCCAGGCTTTCAGGACATAGACCGTAGCTTTGCTAAGGAAGAAATTTTTGCGCTTTACGCCATGGGCATCGTCAAAGGCGTGTCCGATTCCAAATTTGAACCGGACCGCCAAGTGACTCGTGTGGAGTTTGCATCAATGCTCGTGCGGGCTATGGAGTTACAAGAAGCCTCTGATGCAGCCCTTACCTTTGAGGACGTACAACGGACGGCGTGGTATGTGCCTGAACTATCCGCCGCTGTGCTAAATGGAATCGCCCAAGGGGTTAGCGTGAAGGAGTTCCGGCCAGTTGATCCCATCACACGGGAGCAAGCGGCTAAGATGATCGCTAATGCGGCATATCAAGGTAATGTACCTGCAGCCCAAGCCAATTATAAAGACGCTGGTCTAATTGCTTGGTGGGCGAAACCGGAGGTAGCTGCTCTGACTACTGAGCGAGTTATCACCGGTTATCCAGATCAGACATTTAAGCCAAAACGTGACATGACACGGGCTGAGTGTGCTGCTTTAATTTATCGGTCCTTGGGACTTATCAAGTAATAAAATTATGCAACAAGGCACTTATCAAATGATTCATATAGAATTTGATAAGTGCCTTTTTTCTGTTATGTATGTTTATTAAAACCTAGAATTGTTGTTACATGTACAATTTCATTCAATGGTATCCAAACAACCTTATCTGGCGATTTTATTTTTACCCTACTGTGATCCTCTCTCCAGCTTGGTAGTCCCGAAATTTTGGAATTGTCTTTGAGTGTAAGGATAACCTCTTTGTTCTCCTTTATTGCCTTAGCTATGTAAGTCAACATTATCTCGCCTCCCTGTAACTTAATTCCATATATTTACATGAAATCCTTCTTTTTTGGATGTTTTATTGAGTATTTACGACTATTATTGAAACATGCTACGAAAAATATTAAGAAACTATCGGACCCGTGCTGTCTGGTTGTTGGATAACAGAATTTCTAGAGCATGATATAATGGTTTAACAACGTAGTAAGAGGTGAATGTAATGTCTCAATTACTCGAAACTTTAGATAAAGAACGATTAGTGATCAATCCTTTGTTGAAGCGTAAATCCGAACTTGGACAATTTTTAACACCAGCAAGTGTCGCTAAATACATGGCTTCAATTTTTGATAAAAACAAATTATACGATCCTAAAATTTTAGATGCTGGAGCGGGTATAGGTACACTAACAAGTGCTGTTTTGGAGCGTATTGTAGCCGAAAAGACAAGCAACTCCGCTGAAGTTACAGTTGTGGAGATTGATGAAGTTTTACGCGAACGACTTCAGTCTACGCTGTCTTTATTTGAGAACAAGCTTAGCTTAAAATGGGAAGTGGTACCCGATGACTTTATTGAATGGGCAACCAATCATTTGCTCAATGAGGACAGCTTATTGGCTGAAAAAAAGATTCGTTATACTCATGCAATACTTAATCCGCCTTACAAGAAAATAACCAGTTCATCACGCCATCGTAAATTGATCCGATCAGTCGGTATCGAAACTGTTAATTTATATTCCGCATTTCTCGGACTAACCATCGAGTTGATGGAGTATGGTGGCGAGATAGTCTCAATTATTCCAAGAAGCTTCTGCAACGGACCATATTTCCGTCCATTCCGGCAATTAATCCTAGATAAAACAGCAATCAAGCACTTGCATCTATTTAATTCTAGAGATAAGGCATTTAAGGATGATGATGTGCTGCAGGAGAACGTGATTATCATGTTGGAACGTGGGGGAGTTCAAGGTGAGGTGATGATCTCAACATCACAGGATGACAGTTTTAAGGATTATGAATTAAACAGTTATCCGTTTGAGAAGATTGTGTACCCACAAGACAAGGAACTGTTCATCCATATTCCTACTTCCACAGGTGATGGGTTCCTTGAAAGGTATCCTTCGGTTTGTTTTTCACTTGAGGATATTGGAGTGTCGGTTTCAACCGGACCAGTTGTTGATTTTCGGGTAAAAGATCATCTTCGTGGGATGCCAGAGGAGGGTACAGTACCTCTCTTTTACCCTAACCATTTCGTCGGAACTACTGTGGAGTATCCGAAAGTCATGAAAAAGCCTAACGCAGTTGTTCGTGATGAAACAATAGAGAAGTGGTTATATCCAAATGGGTATTATACGGTTGTTAAACGGTTTTCATCAAAAGAGGAAAAACGTCGAATTGTTGCAGGGGTATTAAATCCAAATAGTGTTGATTACCCTGTTGTTGGCTTTGAGAACGGACTTAATGTATTCCACTATAAGAAACAAGGTATCCCTGCGGAGATGGCATATGGATTATATGCATACCTTAATTCATCCGCAGTCGATAAATACTTCAGAGTGTTTAATGGACATACGCAGGTGAATGCCACCGACCTCCGTGCTATGAAGTATCCTAGCAAGGAAAAGCTTGAAATTCTTGGTAGATGGGTAATGTCCAATTTTGATACAATAGGTCAAGAAGAGATTGATCGGAAATTGGAGGAAGTTATCAATAATGACAAACAAAACTCATCCTAATATTGAGCAAGCTATAGAAATTCTGAAAGCTCTCGGTTTACCCAGAGCACAATTAAATGAGCGGTCTGCCCTTTGTCTATTGGCAATACTGGATTTGACACCTGATAAAACTTGGTCTGACGCTCAAAATCCTTTGGTTGGAATAACACCAATGATGGATTTTAGTCGAACTCATTATGGAAAAGATTATGCTCCTAACACTCGTGAAACTTTTAGGAGACAAACAATGCATCAATTCGTTGATGCCGGAATTGCTTTATATAATCCTGATAATCCAACTAGGCCTGTAAATAGCCCTAAAGCCGTTTATCAGATTGAGCCTGAAACTTTGCAGCTAATTACGAAATATGGCACCCTTGAGTGGAATACTTCATTGGCAGATTATCTTGCTACAAGACAGACCCTGATCGAACGGTATGCAAAGGAAAGGGAGCAGGCTAGACTACCTGTTCAAATTGCGCCTGGCAAAAGGATCCACATTAGTCCGGGTGAACACAGCGAATTGATCAAAGCGATCATAGAGGACTTTGCGCCACGATATGCACCAGGTGGGATATTGATCTATGCCGGGGATACAGGCGAAAAGCTCGGCTATTTTGATGAAAGGTTGTTGGTTAAGTTAGGGGTCAGAATTGACTCACATGGAAAAATGCCTGATGTTGTGATTTATTATCCTGATAGGGATTGGTTACTACTCATTGAATCAGTGACAAGCCACGGTCCCGTTGATGGTAAACGGCATGAGGAGTTAGCGCGGCTGTTTCAAAGTTCTTCAGCTGGGATAGTATACGTCACAGCATTCCCGAATCGTTCAGTGATGGCTCGATATTTAGGGGTCATCGCTTGGGAAACTGAGGTTTGGGTTGCTGATGCACCGTCCCATTTAATTCATTTTAACGGCGAAAGATTTTTAGGACCATATTGAATAATTTATAAAAACTTGGCTCAAGCTCAAGATAGAAGATGATTCCTATACAATACAGGAATTATCTTCTGTCAATGGTCTCCTTTTCATTATTGTTGTTACCTAAGCCCTAATTAAACAGACCAGTTCGTGAACTGGTCTGTTTGTGTAAATGTTATAGATCTTCACATTCCTCCGTGATGATCCATTAGGTGAATAATTGGCGGAGAAAAAAGAACAATTAACGAGAGACTAGACATAAATAGTACTGCCAGTTTTCTTTTCATTATTATACACCTCTGTAATTATTTTTTGGTAGGCTTCTATTAAGGCTTTATCGCACTTTTCACGTAAGCTTTCAAAAAGGCCTACACATTTAATTATACAATTTTTTTCATTAATAAACGCTGATTTATTCAAGCTATTCATTAAGTACTTAAAACCATCCTTATAGAGGCCTTTGCTTAGGTGATAGTCAGCTAATTCAAAATAAAGGCGTGCAAGACGTTCTTCAATAGTCTGTTTAGTATAAACATCATTTGAATGTTCTGCTTTGACTATTGAAGAAATATCAAATCTTTCAAGAATGCTATCAACATTATAATGATAACGATTGGCCGCTTCGATGATATTCAATAAAGATAGCAATCGTTCGTCTTTGTTGGATTCAAGATACTGGATGTATTCTGGTAGTACGCTAAATTCTCCAGCTGACAACTTGGTGACCATTGTATTCATCTTAGCCCAAGCATAGAATTTTTCTTTCCAAATAAGCGTATCCTTATCATCTTCTCTTACCCAATCTAAGTTTGCGTACAATGCAATGTACTGCATGGCTCGTTCATAGTCTTTCTTGATTTCAAAAACGCTGCCTAATAGTAGATTTGAGTAAGCTATATATGTGAAAAGTGGTGTTGTTAGTTTATAGTCTTGATGATTATATTTTGTAGTTCTTTGATATAGGATTTCAGCCTTGTTTTTGAGTTTTTCAGCCGTTTCCTCTACTTTGTCCCACCGGCGTAATGAACGGTATGTATTCGCTAAATCCTTCAATGCGTCCAACTGATCGTATTCATCCAAGCGATCAACGAATAATTCAAATTGTATTGCTGCTTGATAATTTTTTTCTTGATCCTTTCCAAGTTTGCACATAAACAGGCGATATTGGCAAAGGGCCAAACGTTCTGAATGCTGACTTCTTTCACTGAGAGCAACATTTTCATATAAAATGATAGCAGCTTCTTTTTTACCGATTCTATAGAAATCTTCTGCCACTTCAAAGAGGTGTGAAGAATATAACAAGTTGTCGAGCAGCAATTGAACGGCTTTATGAATCAAGTCCCAATTGCCAATCTCTGCACACCCATAAATAAAAGGTTTAATTCTGCGCCAATTGGGAGTAGATTCTGCTAGAACTTCTTCAAAATACTGAATATAGAAATATCCTTTTTCAAAACCCATGCATTCGGTTATCAGGTCCAATTGATCAATACTCAAGGTTCGGTTTCCACTTAGAATAGAACTTAATGTTCCGATATTTATACCTATTTTTTGAGCAAATTGACTTAAGGTTAATCCCTCTGCCTTCATATAATCATTAAGTCTTGTAGTTATCGTGGTTACAAATTCCATACTAACCACCACCAAATGGGAATATATAATATTTCAATAATATCCAATTTTTGAATGTCGGTCAATTTTAAACCTCATGACACGAGTTCATTTTTATTGTCAACTTCGATCTCTACACCTGCATAGCGTTCATAGTGTTTTTTTATTTCTAGTACCATGATCTATATGAATCATGGTTGTTGCGAGGTGGGAACTACAAGCACTAATTAAAGTACAAGAAAAGGAGAAGTCCTACAATGATAACAGGTGGTCAAACAACGCCCTTACTAAAACGTTCCAATCACCGATTTCAGCACGATTAATCGAATCCGCAAAAATAATGAAAGTCTTGCGTTTATACTCTTCAAATTTATCCTTTTCTTGTTTTTCCCAGTTGTCCATACCGATCCCCCTATAATTTATGTGAGCAGGTTAAAATTCTTACACGCACTTCAATTTTTTATTACGTGTTCATTCCATTACCCGTATGGTTGCCCATAAATCTGCACCAGTACCAGAGTATGCAGTGCCGGGATAATATTGAACGTATCCCCAATTAGGGTTGGTTCTCCTTTATTGCCTTTGCTATGTAAGTCAGCATTATCTCACCTCCCTATTATCAAATCACATATAATTACATGAATTCCTTCTTTTTGTATGTATTTTGGATTATCTTTCTCTCATCTCTTCGAGATAGTCCTGAGGTCTGAAAATAGGTATATAGATTCATTAAAACAGCAGGAAAATGATTCCTTGTGGCGAAAATACATACTTAAAGTCAGATAATGTTGATTTTTTAGTAGTATATGGTTTCTTGGTGAGCATACATGAACTGGAGTAGATACTGAAATGAGTAATTCTCTTTTATCTAAGGACAAATTATCAGAGGCATATAAGAGAGAACTGAAAGAAATCAGGAATATCGTTGGGAATTCCTTAGAGCAACGAAAGTATACCATTGTTGCTGAGGTTAAGTTCATTAATGAGGGTAAGTATGGGACAAGCTTTGTTACTGTTTTTGATGAAGATGGTACAGAGATTCAAATGAAGGTGGCAGAACAACTTGCTTATGAACTTGAGCGTGAGAAAACCTACATATTCTCCGGTCACTTTGAAGTCGGTTACTCAGAGAAGTTTGGTGCTCTTCAATTTAAACCACAGCAAATTGAAGTATTTGGGAGCAGCTTCAGGACAATGCAACAGCATATTGCTTCAAGAGAACTTATTGAAAGTCAATACCTGAATAAATACAAAGATGATTTTTCTTCTTTTATGGGAATGCAGGAATGTCATGTGGCCCTGGTTACCTCAGCCCAATCAAAGGCAATTCATGATGTAGAGGAAGTTTTTAAAAGGCGGCAAGGTATTGTGTACAGCCTATATGAGGTGAAACTAAAAAATCCTAAGAGTATTGCTACAGGAATATTTGAAGCATCAGAATCTGGTTGTGATGTGGTAATGATCGTTCGCGGCGGAGGTAAGGATACTGACTTTCTTGTGTTTGATAGCATTGAGGTCTTACAGGAAATTTATAATTCCCCAATACCAGTAATTACCGGTTTAGGACATACGAGCAATTTTACACTTGCTGACCAGGTAGCGGATCGCTGTGAAACAACTCCAACTAAGGCAGCACAGTTTCTAGTAGATAAACTGGGCCAATATAGAAATGACACTAGATGTATGGTTCGAGAGCTAGGCATGCCATATATATCAGACAAGGAGACAATGAGTCATTATATTGGATCAAAGACTAACTGGAAGGGAAAAATAGCTCTATTAATTGTAGTAGTAGTCATTTTCATTGCAATGATCACAATATTTACTAAATATTCCTAAAATATTGATTTGACGGAACGTTGGGGAGAAATTTCTAGTAAATCTGGTTTAGAAGTGCTGAATAATACCTTGGTGATAGGTTCATTGCACTCTTTTTAAAAAAAAGATGATGTATATCAAGCAAATATTGATTGAAAATTAGTGCAAAAAATATATTAAGGAGAGACAAGCCATTGAATATATTATTTTTACATTTGAGTGACATTCACCTGGAAAGTAGATTTAGTTTAAACCCTTTTCATTTGAAGAAGATTGTCGATGCTGTCAGATCCCAAAAACCGTTTGACTCAATATTTTTAATATTATCTGGCGATATAGCTAATTCAGGTAAAGCTAATGAATACGATGTGGCTTACAAAATGGTTGGAAGGCTGATAAACAGTATAAAAGAAGAATGTGATTATCATGATAAGATATACATCTTGATGGTTCCAGGAAATCATGATGTTGACATGTCAGATTCTCCACTTCGTACTAGTGATCTTGTTGAATTGAGTAGGAATGGTGGATACACTAAACAGATTGATGCTGAATTGCAGCGCCAATCTAATTTCTTCAATTTCGCAAAGCGCAATAATTTATTTTTAGAAAACAAATTATATTATCAGAAATTATATAAACTAGATACTAACTTTACTGTGGAAGTTAATTTGCTAAACAGTGCTATATTCTCTACTTTGGAGGAAGATAAAGGGCTTCATTATCTTCCACCGGATGTTATTCAGAGTATAAACAATCCTACTGGTGCCGATTTCGTTCTGACCGTAATGCATCATCCAACTGATTGGTTTCTTGATTCAACGATGCAAGAGTTGGAAAATGTTCTTTATTCAAAAAGCAGCTTGATTTTTTATGGTCACAAGCATTATCAGGGAACTTCAAAGGTATTAAATCAATATGGAGGAGAGGCATTTTTACATGCTGGAGGTTGTTTAAGTGAAAAGAGAGATTGGAGCAACAGTGAGTTCCTAATGGGAAAATTATGTGTAAAAAGAGATGGGAAGAACGAACATAACTACTCCTTGAAAAACTACAAATGGAATCAGCAACAAAGACAATACGAAGTTACTTTTGCGAACGATTATAAACTTATTCATAAACCATCTACAGAACGAACACTTGTTATTAGTTCAGAATATCGTTTAAAACTGCTTAATGATCTCAAACAAGAATCGTCTAGTGACTTTACCAAATACTTTGTATTTCCACGGATTGAGAGCGCTGAATTATCAACTGGCCAAAGTAATGAATTTCTAACAGATGAAGAATTCGTAAATGAGATATTAGCTAAGAAGAAAGTAATGATTTATGGGCAGTATAATACCGGGAAAACTACGTTATTAAAATGGTTGTTTCTATCTTTATCAGAAAAAGGATACACGCCGGTGTTTTGTGGAACAGAGAATCTGAAGGGAAATCCTAATAAGATTTTGAAAAACTGCTTCGAGGATATTTACGGTGAGAACCCATCTGATTTTCAGAGATTCCAGCAGATACCTACTGAAAAAAAGGTGTTTATAATTGATGATGTAGATCTTCTTGTGTCGGATCATTTTGAAAGACTAATTGAGGCAGTAAAAAATGAATTTTCTTATTTTATTTTTTCCTCGAAAAAAAACTACAACTTAGATGTTATTGAGCAAATGAAAGAATTTCTGAAAACATCTGATTCCATTTTCAAATATGAATTAACAATGTTTTATGCAGACAAGAGAACTGAATTAATAGAAAAATCAGTAGCATGTCACATAACAGAACCTGCATTAAAAAATAAAATTGTGCGTAGCATTTCCGATACAGTAAACTCTCAGAAAAGACTTATCAGACTGGACCCCGATTTTATTTTAAAATATGTGTCGTATTATTGTAAGAATGTTGGAGACGCTGCTTCACGAACTACAAATGTTTTTAGTAAGGTATTCGAGGCTAATTTGGTAAATGCACTTAGTAGATTTAAGGCAAAAATTTCTGTTGAAAAAGCATTTATGTTGTTATCGGCAATAGCATATAATGTTCATTTTCAAAAACAATATCCAATACCAAGCGAAATGATCTTTAGATGTATTGAAAACTACAACCAAGAATATGGTACTAATGTAAATGTAAATGAAGCGCTTGATTTGCTTATCAAATCACAGATATTAACGCCTCTAGCTGATGATGAAAATTCATATGTATTTTCCAATAATAGTTATATAGCTTTTTTTGTAGCACGTCATTTAAATATTCAATATCACGAAACAGGTAATGATAAAGATTTACAATACATCATTAAGAATGCTTGTTTCGGGATGAACGGTGACATATTATTGTTCTTAACCTTGATCACAGATAATGTTCGCATTCTTAGATTCATATTAGAAATGGCTAATAATTTTACCGAAAGTTGGATCGAATTCAGATTAGATAACATCCCTGACTTTATGAAGTGGAGTAAAGATCATAAAGTAGAACTTCCTGCTGCTGATGCGACTACACAACACCAAAAGTCTGTAATTAAGGATGAAAAATCAACGCTGAGTGAAATTGAAGTATTAAATATATATGATTACTCCGAAGAGGAAGCAGAAGAGTTTGGAAATAAATTGATAAGAGCAATCCAATTGTTATCAATTGTTGCAAGATGTCTTCCAATTTTTGAACATCTGATGAGGAAAGAGGAAAAGGAAAGCTTTGTTAAGCAAATCTATGAATTACCTAATAAGATATTCCATGTTTGGGTTACTAAAATAGACGAAGAAGCTGAGAATTATGTAAACTATTTCAAATACCATTCTGATAAGCAATATATTAAACAAAAGCCTGCTAAAACTAAGGATCTTATTCAGGGGCTTCAGTGGATAGCTATGTCTTTCTTATTGGAGTTATACAAAGTATCAATGAAACAAGCTGTTAAGGAGCACACATTTAATTATATTGCTATTTATCCGGAAAGATGCGAGACTAACCAACTATATGAATTACAAAAACTTTTTGCCTTAGAGTTTGAGGGAAGTGCTAACGATTTTGTAAATGCTGCGATAAAAATGAATGATGCTGCTAAGGAGCCCATACTTAAAGTTATGATAAAACGTCTTGTTGCGAATGCAGCCATCTTTAAGGAAATGGATTATAAAGAGACTCAGAGACTTAACGAGGCATTTTTTAAAAACAATCCTGCTTACCGTACAAAATCGATAATAAGTCGTCAAAGATACAGAAAAAGAAGGGGTGAATAACATGTTGGTCCTGCCCCAACTGGTCGTTCCCCGTTATAAAAACGACCTATTTACAACGGGGGGAAGGCATGTCATCTAGCCACGCTGATGTTATTCACCAATTTATATTATTCACTTCAGCATGTACCTTATACACGGAGATCATCTTCACATTCATCTTCGGTTCTAATAAGCGAACAAATGATCTTGCATTTTCTCCTCATAAGGTATATAATGGTATTAACTTAATGGCGAAGCTGTAAAGTAAAATATGGAATTATTTAACAGTATCAATATCCTCTCTTAAGAGGGTATTTTCTTTTAGCGAGCATGTGGTGATACAGTGAGCGAGATGATAAGTAATGACAGAAGTAGACTTCGGTGGCCTATAAAGAGGATTTGTACAAGTTATTGATCATTTGAATGAGCGAGATCAGAACATTGCATAGTACCTAATTGACTATTCATAGAGATTGTTTGCTTGTCGCGCAGCTATATTTATAAATGACAAGTTTTTAGCTCCATCGACCTCAGTCGGTGGAGCTTTTTGCATTTTATAGAGGCAAAGTAAAGGGAGGGTAGAATTAATTGGAAGCAATTGAGTGATATTGTCATTTGGATTATAATGGAATCTATGTTGTGTATTCGGAATTTGAAGTTTTTTTGGAAATCAATAGGGTATGCGAATACCCCACTAATTCAGAAAAGGGAGTGTAGAAAAATGTTTAAAAAATTAGGACTTGTTTTAATGTCTACGGTTATGCTGCTGGGGATGGCATTGGGATCGGCTTCGGCGGCCCGGACAGTTTATGTTCAGGTTGATGGAAAGAACGTGAGCTTTCCAGATGCGAAGCCTTACGTTGAGAGCAATAGAGTATTGATCCCGGTTCGGTTTGTATCTGAATCGCTGGGGGCGAAAGTGGATTATAAGAAGGAGACTGTTGGTAAGAGAGTAAGCCGGACGGTGTACGTGACTCTAGGTGATAAGAACATTAGCTTGGAGGTCAACAGTAAAAAGGTACTGGTGGATGGCAGTATCGTAACCTTGGACGTTCCAGCCCGGGTTAAGCAAGATCGCGTGTTTGTACCGCTGCGGTTTGTATCGGAGGCATTGGGTGCTACGGTGGAATGGAAGTCCAGTCAAAGCCTTGTAAGCATTTCTACTGGTAAAGCTGTAACTGATCCTGATCCGGTTCCGAGTGATGATAACATGTATAGCACTGACTTCCAATGGAAAGCTGGCTATACGGAGCTGGCGAAGGAACTGTTTGTTGACAATATGAAGGCGAGCAACGGCAAGCTGACGTTTACCCTTCCCCAAGGGGCTAAAGCTCAATATTATGCAGAAGATGGCGATTCTACTGAACTTACACCAGGAAAAACCTATACCTACCCTATTGGGAAGGGTAACGGCTTTGTTTCTTTTGCGAAGGTTTATCCTGGGAGAGCTGAACAGGAAGGGTATACGGTGAATTTAGATGGTGCATTCAACGAATATTTGGTGGAACTATTCGGCGAAACTGATGAAGTAATTGTGATTAACTCTGGTAATTTCTCTGCATCACTGTTACCTGAAGTGATTTCATTTGCAAAGGAACTGTAATTTAATTTATTTTCGAGAGTCTGCGGTATGCTCGCAGGCTCTTTTTGCATTCATTTTTTTGAGGGAGGCGCAGAAATGAGAAGAAAAATAGCTTTAATTTCTGTGATGCTATTCATGATGGTTTCTATGGTGGCATCTGCCGCAGGAATACCGATGCTAAATGGATATGTAAAGTGGGAATATGGTGAAACAGGGGATCATTTCGTAGGCTATATCCCTGCATTAGGAGAAAAGGTGTCTGATAATCCATGGAAACTGTATCAATGGCAAGGAGTATTCACCTTTGCAGATGGTCAGAAGCAGATTATGGACAATTACGACGTGTTTGCTGTGAAGGAAAAACCGGGCGATCCGGTATTTTCCGATAAGAACGGATTTGGACTTACCTATAAAAGCAAAGAAGCTGTTGGGGAGCTATTTGACGCTGTATGGTCAGGTCATATGGATGTATCTCAGAAGCAACAGCAATACTTCCGGGATACTTTTACTGTACGTGGGATAGATTATGATTCTGATCATGACTACTTCTATACGCTAAATACTCGGCATTTCTTTCTCCGAACATCCGGCATCGTCAGCCGAATGGGTATCCAGTTTGACCGAACCCAAAAGGTTGATGGAAAAGGTCATGCATACTTTAATGTCACCACTTGGCCTACCTTGAAAGTCACACAAGGCGAGGAGCTAACAGTAAGCTTCACAACTGCTGGGGTTAATAACAGTCTGCGCCAAGTGGATGTCTATGCGTTGCCCAAAGGTGCATTCCCTGACATGACCAAGCGTGTGAAGCTTACCTCAATCACCACAACCGATACTGAGTACAGCAATACCGTTAAGATCGCCAGTAAAGAGCTGTCACGTGTACTTGGAAAAGAGGTAGACATTATCGTAGATGATGGCTACGGACGTACTCAGATTGAGAGTGTGACATTGGCAGATGATCTGAATATGGATTATGTTCCAACAAAACTGACGCTAACTGAAGGTGGTCAGCTTTGGGTCAAGTTCCGTTATGACGGTGATGAAGACATTATCTCCAGTGACTATGCAAGTGAACGCGGAATGCCGATGATAGCAAAGGTTACAATCGGCGGTGCGGTTTCTACCAACTTTAACCTCTCGTCCATGTACAAGGATTTGCCAGAGCAATTCACTGTAGGGAAAGAGTACAGTTATATGCTTGGCAAGATCGAGATCAGCGATGATCCAGGCACATATTACATCAAAGCAGATGTCACGATAAACAACCCAAATCATCCAGACAGAGCGCTGGAATCACCGAATGAGGCGTACCATAATAACGAGATCAAAGGTGGCTGGACGATCGAGCGCAAGGGGGCGGCGAACGATCTGATCGCCCAATCCATTACCGCCAGCCCATCGGCGCTGACTGTAGGTCAAACGTCTACCGTGACAGCAAAGGTGAAGAATGTAGGGACTACGGATGTTTCCAATGTCCTGATACGCTTCATGGAAGATGGCAAGAAGACCATCTATGAAACCAGAAAGAACATGCCTGCTAATACGCCGATTACTGTAGGCGGCTTCAAGTGGACAGGAAATACGGGTATCCATACCTTAAGCGTTCATGTAGACCCCGAGAAGGAAAAACAAGATAAAGATCGTTCTAATAACGTAGCCGTTACTGGTTGCTCTGTAACCAAGAATGGCGGCGATGCTTATTGTGATACCACGAAGCCGGAGGCAACGTGGGATGTGACATATCCATTGATTACTGGCTATCCAACCAAGACCAGAACGGTGTCTTGGACGGACTCAGAAGGTAAACGACATACTTCTACGGAAAGCTACACGGATTACAGCGACCCGATTTGGGAGAATCGAAAAGTAACCTATAATGAAAAGCTTACCGTTTCGGCTGAACTGAATACAAGGCAGGGAATTCCTACAGCCCCGCCTTGGAAGCCGGAAGAAGAGAAGGAATCAGATCGTGAAAGCCGAGGTTCGTGGGAAATCATTCCTTGGGCTGAGGAAAATGGCTTGAATCCAAATGAGGTTACGCGTGCCGGTTATGGTGTAGAGATCAAAGCAACGACAAAATACACCACAGATTGGGAAACCAAAGTCCCTAAAGGCTTAGAAGGGACGGCTAAACCCATTGGGGGTGAGCTAAAAGGGCCTACTGAGGTTAGGGTCTATATTTGGGACACCAACGGTGATTATGTGACCAGCATTGGTCTAGTTAAGACAGGTGGAGATGATAAAACAGCAACATGGGAGCTTCCAGAAGAGCATTTCAAATCGAAGTTTCTTGACATATATGAACGAAAATTCTATACGGATGTCAAAGCTCCCGATGGAGAGTATACGTTTAAAATTGTAGCCATGCACGCTGGACAGAATGACTTATCCTCTTGCATCATCAAGAAAATAACCATTTACGGTAGCATGTATGATGATTGGCAGACGAAGCGAGATACATCGGAGTGGTACAAATAAGGGCATTGCATGTATGTAATTTCAGATTTATAATAAAAATAAGAAAGGGGCGGCGGTAACCGTCCCCTGCAACAGCCGCTTTTAAGGGCGGTTCGGCATTAAGAAAAGATAATGCTTATTAAGGAATAAGACCGAAACCTTTTCTCAGGAGGGGCGGTCTATTTCTTTTGGTTAAGGATCGCTAAAACAATTGTAACTACCAGCGTCAGTAGCGCGATAATTAGCGAACTGAAACCGATCATAATTGTTAAAGCGTCTTTAACTTCCATGGCATCACCTCCCTTCCGAGAGGTTAGCCGACCGCCCATATAGCCTTTCTGTTGCAGTTTTAATTATATCATAGACGACCTCAAGCAGTCTCTTCGGAGGCTGCTTTTTCTATTAGTAGAGGGTTAGGTAGTAGAGGGTTAGGAGGAAGAACATGAACAATTTACTGGAGTCGATTCCGCTGATAATTCTGTTAGGGGTAGCCACGTATACAGATTTGCAGTATAGAATCATACCTGATTGGTTGAGTGGTATAGGAATTGGATATTTTCTTATATTTCGGCTATTCCATAATGAACAACCTTTTTATTATTTGCTAGGTGTTTTAATTGGAGCAGGCTTGCTTTATGTATTTGCTGTCTTAAAACCTGATTCATTTGGTGGTGGAGATATTAAGCTAATGGCAGTGGTAGGTATGGCTCTTGGCTGGCAGCAAGCAATGTTATTTTTGATTATTATGCTCACGTTTGCTTGGTTATTTGCTATAGCTTTCAAATGGGCTAGAGGTGGAAGAAAAAAACTTCCATTAGCACCGTTCTATTTAACGGCATATTTTCTATTTATAATTGGAGGAATATGAGTTATTGAAAAAATAGAAGAACTTTGGATGTATTTTTTAGTAGATGAAAATGATCGTGTAGTAGAGCAAACCATGCGCAAAATGTTAGAAGAGCAACGTAGAAGATTGATAAGAAGATGAACAAATACCGTTCAATAGCCTCTACCCTCAATTGGGTAGGGGCTTTTTTTGTTTTGCTAAAGGTTGAAGGGAGGTAGACGATCTTGATGAGCAGAGAAGCCATTTTGGATGCGCTACTATCGGCTACTGCTGAGAACGAAAATATGATGTGGATGTTGGCAGCACTTAGAATGGCAGAACGACCTGTACAGAAGGAGCAGCTAAGGGATGTAACCAACGCCTTGTACAAAAAGATACATCCTGATGTAGAGCAGGAGAAGTTGCCGATTAGATCAAGGCATTTGCTGGATGAAGCGGCAGCGATGTTAGAAGGAGCATCGCTGGTTCAGGTAGCTGAAGTAGCAAAATCCAAGCGATACACATTATCCCCATTAGGGGAAGAACTACTCAACTATAGGCAATATAAGCTGATGCAAGAACGAATCAAACGAAAGGGAGCGGAGCAATGAATATCAGTTTGAAGTATGGTTTTCTGGGGTTAGGGATGGGAGGAACTTCAATTGCTCATGCATGTGCTGGGATGCGGTTATCTGCCAAAAGTGAGCAGCGTCCTTATACGGCCTTATTGATTAACAGTAATGAGATGGATCTTCTCAAACTGCCAGATTATCCGAATATTAAGAAAATCAAGCTTCCTGGATTTGAACGTGGGGTAGGTCGGGATATTCAGCTTGGGCAGGAAGCATTCAATGTTCACAAGGAAATTATTGCAAAGACACTGCAGAGCTACTTTAATGACCGGGATTACATTTTCATCTGCTGTGGTTTAGGCGGTGGTACAGGAACAGGTGCGGTTATTGAAGCTGTTCGTCTGCTTCATGGAAAGGGCTTTGCAGGGCGATTTGGTTTGTTGCTTACGTTGCCACGTCGAGACGAAGGTCGGAAGGTTCTAGACAATGCCTTGCAACGTCTGCAAGTGATTAAGCGGGCGATGCAAGGCTTAGGAGCGATTGTTGTAGTGGACAATGAAAAGCTGTTCCAAACTGGCTTGAATAAAAATCAGAGTGTGGAGGATTTCATGAAATCATGTAATCGCCATGTGGCACGGCTGCTCCACGATCTGAACACAGTCACAGCCAGCTACAAGCCATATGGTAGCTATCACTTTGATGCTTCGGAATGGTTGAACATGCTTAAGACAGGTGGCTGCTTACACATTGGTAAGTGCATTCTTTCCGCTCAGGCTGTTGACCTGGCTTCTCCAGTAACCTATATGGAAGCGATCAAGCAGAGTGTGCTAAACGGGGAGTTGTCAGCCGGTTACGATCTTCAAGACGCAACAAGCAGCGCAGTTAGTATTGTAGCCGATAGTTCTACGGCAAGGCGTTTGTTCACTCATGCTTTTGTGGAGCAGATTCAATCATTCCTGCACGAGAGTACCCCGATTTTGGATGAGAACCCTGTGGCTACCTATGTTGGAGATCAGCCTGGGCAAGTAACAGTGTATAGTGTGTTTGCAGGGTTAAATTTTCCCGACAGCGTGAAAACATTGACGGAAGAGCTGGCCGAACTGGAGCGCAGAGCGGAAGAACGAAGCCAGAAGACAGATACCATTGCAGAGGCGCTAGCACGAGTCAAGCCTAGGGATAAGAAGGCAGCTGTCGATCTGGAGGCGTTGCTTGAAGATGATCCTGCACCAAAAACAGCCCAAGAGAAATCTGATCCCTTTGATTTTCTAAACAGTCTGAAGTGATACGCTTCAGATAAGCCTTTGTACAGCGGATAATGCGGCAGATAAAAGTGACAAGTGATGCACATATAAATTAAAACCAAAATGGAGAGTGAATCAGATGTCGTTTTGGGAGCAGCGTACTCGAAAAAGAACTGAAGAGTTGGAGGAGATGTACAAACAGGCAGTAGAGCTTTCTTTCAAATTAGGAACGGCTTTATCAGAATGGAGGACGATGCTGCCAGAAAGTACCTCTCCTGATCCGAAGGCGTATCCACCATGTATCTATAGAGCGTACATGCTGGGAGATAATCCAGTTTATCAATTCTCGTATCAAGGGATGTTGCCTCTTTATCTGAGAGACAAGCATTACGGCAATCAAATTAAGGACTACTACACTCAAGCTACTATTCAGGCCATAATGGAAACAGTAGCGGCTTCCCAAACAGAAACTCCTGTTCTGAGTTCGGCCTTTATTTATATCTGTCATTTTTTTGAGGATTTATTGATTCGTGACCTAGACAATCGTAACCGTAGCGCAATAATAAACGCGATTCGATATGCTGGATTGATCAAAGATGATTCGTGGAAGGAAATAGAAATTATGGAATCGGGATTCTTGGATGTGAAGCGTAAAAACCATGTTCAAGTCTTTGTTACACCTTCCCAAAATGCTATGAAAATGATTGAAAATATTCGTGAAAAGTATCGGGCCGGCCATGATTTTTCGGGTATGTTTGAACCCGATAAACACCCCCTATGAGTTGAACCCGTTATTTTCAGAAAGAACTTCTTAGAAATAAGTGCTGGATATTGGATTGTACCCGATAAGAAATCAAGGCTGGAGCGGAAAGGTGGGAAGAGGCTACCGCGAAACGCAGTTGAGCGTTAGACTCTGAGCACCCCGTCCTACGCCCCCCGTCCATTAACCCATAAACCGTCCCTGACAAGACGATGTGTCTTAGAATGCGGGGCAGTAAATTTCCAGCAGAAAGGAGGTAAACATGCCAAGACAACGTGAATGGACAGACCGGGACCTGAGTATATTGCAGGAACTGTATGAACTACGGGAAATGACGAAGAAGCAAATTACGATGAAGCATTTTGCCAGTGAGAAGTACGCACATAAACGGTTATATATCATGAAGAAGGAAGGACTCATAACTACGAATGTGTTTGGTAAGAGAACCGCAGGTCGAACAGTCACGGCGGCGTATGTACGATTAACCGAAGCGGGAATGGATTTGTTAATAGAACGCGGCTTATTGGACAGCAAGAACTATCGAGCAAGGGATTTGGGGCTGTCAATTCAACAGCGGCAGTACATTACGGATGCGAACGAGCTATTCGTGCAGATCCCCGAAGTGCCGTATATGGACTCTCGCCAGATCAAGCGCAAATACAATCTCAACCGTGGTAATCTAACGGTCGGTGGATTCAGAAGTGACAAAGGGGATTATATGATCTACATCCTGATGCCCGATGCCAGGGAACAAACGCTAGTCAAGATCATCAACGAGATCAAGAAGCACATGAAACTGCGAGGATTCCTGGTGTATTACAAGAGCGTATCCGTAAAACATGCTTTTGAAACCATGAGTGAGAAGCTAAATTTAGTTACAGGTGGCATTCCGGTTCACTTGCTGCCGTTCAATGAGTGGGGGATTCAAATCACAAGGGAATACATCCTGACAAACACGTTTTTAAGGCTACAGAAATTGCTTGAACCGTATGGAGAACTGAAAGAAGTTGGCCATTCCAGCAAATACGGATTTGAATACGGGCTGGTGCAAAAAGAACGGATTGGTCCGTGGAAAGACCCCTATGTCATCGAACTCCTGACGATGAACATGATGACTTTGAAACGATGTTTAACCAACTACTCCATAGGTGTAAGCCAGACAGCAGGACGAAGAGTCCTTCTTTTTTGTTATGAGGATGAAGTTGAACACTACAAGCAGGAGTTATCAACCGCAGCACATGTGGATATTGTGGGTATTTCAAAGAATTCCCTTTGAATTCATTTGAACGAAGATTTGAAAGGAAACTTATATGCCATGATCAGATTCGTAAGCTTATTGCTCACTCTTGGCGGGTGGGCTTATTTGTATTGGCGCTTACCGGGTTGGTCGTTATTTATTCCTTGGTCACTTAGCATCGTCGGTTTAATCATCTATTTATACGGCTGGGTGTTAGAACGGAAGAATAAGCTAATTTACTTCTTCACCAGCCTGCTTTGGATTGGGATAGCGTTGTGTCTCAGACTGAAAGAGGAGATTATAGCGACTCTATCCTTTCCGTTTTCGATAACAGGAACCGTGCACACAGCCTTTATAGCAGCACTCATTTTGTCCTCGTTCCTTACTTTTGCCAATTACAGACTCGAACACAATTTGAAAAACCGTCGAGGCAATGTGAGCAAGCAACAACTTGTCCATGTCAAACCTACGGCAGCCGATCGTTGGAAAAGTTTTAAACGTCTATTTATTTCCTCCAAGACAGAGATTCGGCTGATCTTGGGTGAAGAAATACCTATGAAGGATTGAGGTGAGAGCATGATTCAATGGGGAGGCAGTGATATGTTCACGCATATGCTTGTTGTTGGCCCTACCCGCTGTGGAAAGACAGCCACTTTACTCAAGCCCATGATTTATCAGTTGCTGCTTCTGAAGAAGAAGGGGGTTCCACTCGGACTTTCTGTTGTGGAGCCTAAAGGTGATGTTGCGGCAATGGTAGCAGAAATGTGTGATGAAATGGATATGCCCTGTGTCCATGTTGATCCCACAATAACTCATAGCGCGCGGTTTCCGGTGATGAAAGGCGACGAGGACGACGTAGCAGAAGCTACGGTTACTGTCCTTAAATCTATGTTCGGGAAACAGGAAGCATTTTTTGCTACAGTGCAGGAGCTTGCCGGACGGAATATTACCAAGCTTTTAAAACGTCTTTACTTGGATGATGTTAACCTGGGCGATGTACTCCGAACGATGCGAGATCAACGAATGCTGGAGGATAAGGTACAGGAACTTCGTTTTAAAGAGGGTGAATCCGATCTGGTTCAGTTTTTCCAATCGGAACTGCTTGGGGCACAGAAGGAAAAATATCAGCAGTTTGTTATCGGGCTTCGCGCCCAGCTTGAGAACTTAACGTCTAACCGGCATCTGGAGCCAATCTTGACTGGACAATCCGATTTCGACATGGACAAGCATTTTGCTTCTGGCGGTGTATTAGCCGTAAATACGGCCATGGGTAAATTGCGGAAAGCCGGGGATGCCTTTGGTCAGTTCGTCGTTATGCATTTGCAGAGCGGAACATTCCGCAGGCCGGGCACAGAGCGCACGCGCGTACCGCATTTTATGATCGTGGATGAGTATTCCCGATATATTAATCCCGATGTGGAGTTGTTCTTATCCATTGCAGCGGAGTATCGAACAGCCGGAATATTTGCTATCCAGTCTTTGGGGCAGCTAGAAGTCGAATCTGGCAAGATCAACGCTAAGGCCATGAAGCAATCCATTATGACGAGTTGCCGAAACAAAATCGCTTTTGGCGGGCTATCTTATCAAGATGCTGTTGAATTTAGTCGGGAATTTGGGAAAAAACAAATCATAATGCGTCAAAGCACATTTAAACAGCAATTATTACTCCCTAACTTTTTGCCGGAGAACTACCGGGACACGGAAAAGGAAGAAGACCGTATTTTTTACACGCAGATGATGGATGGACTACCCAAATTCCATTACGTGGCGAAGCTTCTGGACGATGGCACACCTTTACCGCCGAAAATAGGCAAAGGTTCATTTGTTCCGAGGGACTGGAAAGAGCGGCGGGGATGGGGAGGAAAAGGGCGGGGGGGGGGAGGGATTGGTGGCGTGATCAAGAGCTGGACCTTTACATCATCTAGAGTGGTGTAAGCGANTAATGCGTCAAAGCACATTTAAACAGCAATTATTACTCCCTAACTTTTTGCCGGAGAACTACCGGGACACGGAAAAGGAAGAAGACCGTATTTTTTACACGCAGATGATGGATGGACTACCCAAATTCCATTACGTGGCGAAGCTTCTGGACGATGGCACACCTTTACCGCCGAAAATAGGCAAAGGTTCATTTGTTCCGAGGGACTGGAAAGAGCGGCGGGAATGGGAAGTAAAGCGGCGATGGTGGAGAGGATTTGGTGCCGTAATCAAGAGCGGAGGCGCTAAACTTGAACAGGGCAATGTGGCATTAGATGTGCAGCCTAATCAAGAAACATTTACTTCACGTTTGAAATTTATATCCGATCCTATCCAAGACGAACCACATGTAGACGAAGATGATTTCGATTACACAACGACAAAAACAGAAGAAGATCCATTTGAGTAAGAACCTCAGCGCTAATTGTGCTGAGGTTTTTCAAATATCAAAAAACAAATTTATGGAGGTTAATGAACATGAGTGAAGAGTTAAAGAAAGTGCTGATTGAAGGTTATAACGAGGAGAAGTTGGAGCAGAGCAGCTATGATGAAGGCTGGGCGCAGATTTATAGTGCCCGGCAGAATGATCTTGTATTGCAAGCTGAACTAATTGGTCTTGAGCCAAAGCTAAACAAGCTGTGTGGCGTGGTATTAGTCGGTGGAGTCAGAGGATATATCCCACAGGATTTCTCTGGTACGAAGGATGCCCATGAATTTCGGCGTTTACTTGGAGAACCAGTTGCCTTTAAAATCCTGAGCTATGATCGTGATGGAGATACCTTCATCGCATCCCGTCAAGCAGCCCTGGAACATATGGAAGGTTTGACGTGGAAATGGCTGGAGCAAGATGCGGTAATTACAGCGGTAGTACGTAATGTTACTCCTAAGGTGTTGATGCTGGATATTGGCGGTATTACAACGGAGCTGCCGGTTCAGGAGTATGGTTATGGATGGGTAGATGATCTTCGTGAAGAAGTAAGTGCCGGGGATCACCTCAAAGTGAAGGTTGTAGAACTGGATAAAGAAAATAAAATCGTGAAGGTTAGCAAGAAGGCAACAGAGAAAAGCCCATGGCCGGATTGCGCAAAACGATATGTATCCAAAGGAACCTACAAAGGTAAGGTATCCGGTGTAATGGAATATGGCATTTTCGTTAATCTTGAGCGCGGAGTCGATGCTCTGGTTCCCCATATCCGGTTCGGAAAAGTGAAGCGGGGCGATACAGTCTATATTCGGGTCCGCGGGGTTGACCCTAGGCAAGAACGGATTTATGGACGGATTATTCCAAAAAAGTGAAAGGGGCGATTCTCGCCTCTTTCGCCTCTTTCCTTACTTCGGTTTTAGAAAGGAGCTTTGTATGAAAACATCACCATTCTCAATTACACATGAATGGACGTTTAAACCTGCTTCATTTTCGGAGGAGCTTGTACCGGGATATGCTCCATTACGAGCTGCTACCGAAGCAGATGGGCTCAGATCGCTTGGTTTAATCGGCTGTATGGGAAGTGTTCAGATGGAGCGTTTATTCCAGTGGAAACGACATCAAGTCCGGCGCATGTTAGCTGAGAAGAAGCTAATTCAGCACCTGCTTCTCAAGAACAAGAACACGATACCCATCTATACGATTGGCCCGCGAGCTGCGCAATTACTCAACCTGGAATGGTCACATGAGTTCTGGAGAACATGGACAATGGAACAGATTTTGTCCCATTTAGTGTTTTTTCAGTTTTGCTGTGCCATGCGGGATAAACAAAAAGCGTTTCAAATTCATGCCGCTCCTTATCCCTTTACGGGGAGAGTTGAGATTGGATCTGAATCCAGAAATGTATTGGTGATCCGTGGTGATACCAGTCACTTGCATGCATCATTACGGCACTCGTCGTATCCCATTATCGCAATATCAGAATCTCTTGAAGCAGTTAGGCCGTTGAATGAACTTTTGAAGGAAGCGAAGTTACTACTGGACGCTGACCTGAAACAAGAATATCGTTTCTACAGGCAGATCAAGGGAGAATGGGTAATTAAGTAAATGTCTTGGGAAAAATCTCCTTTCCTATTGAAATACGAACATATGTGTGGTAAATTTCCTATAAAAAGGAACATACATTCGTATTGTAGGGAGGAGTTTTGGACTATGGACAACCAAGAAAACAGACAAGCGGCACTAGAAAAGGCTATGAAGGAAATTGAGAAGTCTTATGGGAAAGGGGCTGTCATGAAATTAGGGGAGGCAGCTCATGTCCAAGTTGAAACCGTTTCGAGCGGCAATCTTGCTCTTGATATAGCTTTAGGTGTAGGAGGTTTTCCAAGAGGACGAATTATTGAGGTTTATGGTCCAGAATCCTCCGGTAAAACAACAGTGGCACTACACGCGATTGCTGAAGTACAGAAGTTAGGAGGACAAGCTGCTTTCATTGACGCCGAACATGCACTGGATCCTACATATGCTAAAAATCTGGGCGTTAATATCGACGAGTTGCTGCTGTCTCAGCCCGATACCGGTGAACAGGCGCTTGAAATTGCAGATGCCTTGGTACGAACCGGAGCGGTAGAAATTTTGGTTGTTGATTCCGTAGCGGCCCTTGTTCCTAAAGCAGAGATCGAGGGAGAGATGGGGGATTCTCATGTAGGACTTCAAGCCCGACTCATGTCTCAAGCGATGCGAAAATTATCCGGTTCGCTTAGTAAATCCAAGACGATCGCTATTTTTATTAATCAACTCCGGGAGAAAGTCGGCGTATCCTTTGGAAGTCCGGAAGTGACTCCTGGTGGTAGAGCTTTAAAGTTCTATTCAACAATACGTCTGGATGTTCGACGCGTGGAGATTCTTAAGGCAGGAACTGAAGCAACAGGGAATCGAACACGGATCAAAGTTGTTAAAAATAAAGTTGCTCCACCGTTTAAACAAGTTGAGGTCGATATGATGTTTGGAGAAGGAATCTCAAAAGAAGGCAGTATTATTGACCTTGGGGTTGAAATGGGTGTTATCGATAAGAATGGATCATGGTATTCGTTTGGCGAAGAAAAAATTGGCCAAGGAAGAGATAATGCAAAACAATTTTTAAAAGATCATTTTGGTATTGCTCGGCAAATTGAAAAACGAATCCGTGAGGCGAGTAACTCATTAAGAACAAGTTCACTAGATGAATCTTTGGTACAGAGTGGAGTGGCAGGATAAAAAATTGGATTTATAAGGCGTTTATAAATAGGGGCGGGACCGGGTGCTGATTTGTGTGTCCGTCTCGCCTTTTTTAGTAACTAGCCTCTTAGGGAAAGGGCCTCTTCTGGCTATCTATAGATCGAAACTTACCGTCTTTATCGTGGATGATAAGCTCGGAGCCTTGACTTCTTGCAATATCTCTAGCAGCGACAATGGATTTTTTCTTCGTTTTTTTTACTTTGGTTGCGAACCCATGTTCATATGGAAGAACATATTTGTTAGGCATATTATCCCCTCCTTTTTTAGGTCGAAAGTTCGACACAAAGGGAGGAAATACCTTCTTGAATGCCGAATATTGGATTCATTCAAGCTCAAACTATCATTACAGGTGAATTTTATGATATTGACTAAAAGTAGAATTGATCTTTTTGAGTTAAATCCTTACGAACCCTGTCCGTGTGACTCAGGTGCTAAATTTAAATTTTGTTGTTATAAAAAAGCAAAAGCTAGTAAGCCAAAAAGGATTATTGATTTAAGTTATTCAGATGGTCGGATACATAATTTCGTCAAGCAATTTTGGGAAAAGACAGATTTCCATACTTGTTTCGCCTTCAATAAAGAAGAGTGTGATGACTTAATTAAAAGCGCTCATTCAATCCAGAATAATAGAATTCTTAATAGAATTAGCAAAGATGGGCATTTATACACTATAAGTTCAACAGGGACTAAAGAGGGCCCAGTTTCCTATCTTAATAAAATCAGTAGAAATAAAGCCAGCACATTTTTTGGGTTTTGTAATATTCATGACACAGAGCTCTTCAGACCAATCGAAAAAAAAGAGTATATTGGAGAGTCAATACAAAACTTTTTGTTTGCATTTCGTGCTCATGCTATTGAACATCATAAAAAACTAAGAAAGCTTAATTCACAAAAAAATATTTTTATCGAGTTTCCGTTTACGATGTTAGAAAAAGAACATATTTATGTATATAGAGTCGCTCAACTTGATGTTAGAGATTGTTCCGTTGATTATGAAGTGTTTAAGAAAGATTATTCTAATGCGAATTTTGACAACTTTAGAACCTTATATCGAAAATTAGATTTTGAGGTATCCTTTGCAGCATGTTCATCATTTGCTGTTGAATATGACTTAGAAGGTAACATAATGAATGATATTTATAGTGTTGGTTACGAGCATATGCCATCAATTTATGTCAATGTATATCCGACAAGTGGGGGAACAAATATTTTATTATCGTATCATTTGAATAACGATGGGACATATAAAAATTATTTTGACCAACTAGAGAAACTAAAAAATGAAGACTTATTAAAATATTTAAATTTCTTATTAATCCAATATACAGAAAATATTTTCTTCGATCCTTTTTTCATAGAAAATTTATCTGAAAAACAAAAGAATTCATTATTAAAAAGTTTTGACAGTTCCATATATCCAATCGAAAAGGCTATCCTAATAAGCAAAGGTAGTTACTATAAGTTTAACTTGTTTGAGAAGAATATGGATAAATCTGATTCCTAATTTATTTGATGGATAAGAACATATGTTGCATTGATATTAGTCAAATGCTATAATATTCCTGTAATTATTTTTACCTCTAAACTCCCCATTGCCGGAGACAAGAGCCACCTGAATAGGTAAGATTGCAATACCTCCCCTACAAGCCGTTGAGCTGAGGATAAAGTAGGATAAAGCAATAGCCCGAAATCTCCAGCGCCGAGAACAAGGGAAGAAGAGTACCGAAAGGCTCTGATAAAGGTCAAACAGCACGCGCATGTGTAATTTAATGTACTGATAATGTGAATTAAAGCCGATTTTTGCATGGATTCGTCCGTGCAGAGATCGGCTTTTTTTATTTTCCAAAAAATGAAAGGGTGGATCGAAGCATGTTTAAACACTGGTTCAAAAAGGACAAGCGTCAAGATTCATTAGTTTCACGTCAAAAGCTGGTTCTTCCCAATGAGAGCGAGTGGACTAAGCTCAAGCTAATGTGGGAGAAATCCAGAAATGAGCATAGCTCTTTAGAGCAAAGTCTTATTCAGGCTGAAGCAGAAGCCTTTGACCGAGTTAAAGGGATGCTTGAAGAGACTCTATCGTTATTGGATGATGCCTGTGTCGAAACAGACGGAATGCTCAAAGTGAGGCTCCAGCAAATCTGGAGTGATCTGGATGAACTTGTGAAGACCTATACGTTTGATTAAAAATCAGAAAGGATTCCCTCCCCATCTTCCAATAGCATATGGAGTAAGCGGGGAAATTACCAAAAGCAAATGAACGGCAGGAGGGGCGGTATGTTAGGACATCCCTTTCAGCAAATCAACTTCATGACACTGTCGTGTTCCTTAAAATACCCATGTGGATTGAAGCAAGTAACAGTAAAAATGGTGAATAAACGTTGTTCCTGATAGAGGAAGGACGTTTTTTTATTTTACCTTTCTGTGCGGGTATAAAAACAGCACAGGCGTCAATTGACGGGTGGAGGTTAAAAAATGGACTTGTCGATTATGGAAAAGGTAGTAGTTCAAGGTGATCTTTCTTCATTGAAACCTGAGGAACGTTTGATCTACTACACGAAAGTTTGTGAGAGCGTTGGACTTAATCCCCTCACCAAGCCGTTTGATTATCTGAAACTGGATGGAAAGTTAGTGCTTTATGCTAAGCGCGATGCTACGGATCAGCTTCGTAAAATTCACAAAATCAGTATCACAATAACCAGCCGTGAACGCATTGGTGATGTTTACTGTGTGACAGCTCGTGGAACGACTCAAGACGGTCGTGCTGATGAATCCATAGGTGCTGTTTCCTTAATGAAAGAGGAGAAGATCTGGGACGAGATGCGTAGATGCAAAGTCCCTACAGGAAAGATTCTCCCGTTGACAGCAGATGAACTTGCCAATGCCATTATGAAAGCCGAAACAAAAGCGAAGCGTCGGGTAACGCTGTCACTATCCGGCCTTGGAATGATGGACGAAAGTGAGATTGAAACCATTGAAGGTGCAGAACGGATTGAAGTGGGTGAGCTTGCTCAAACGAATAATCAAGTTCCGAAAAAGTTGTCTTCTGATAGCACTGCATCCAGTTCTGATCCTAAGACTACTGAAAGTAAAGGTAAGAAAAACAATTCGGGTGGAAAGCCTTCAAACTCGAATCCAAAGAACTCGGGAGAAGTATACAAGATGCTGGATATGGCAACAGGAACCTCTCCGGGCGGAGTAACATTCGCCAAGTTGAAAGTAGTCAATGTAGGGACGGGTGAAGAATCCATTGTGCTTGCCAATACAGCTGAAACGCTTGATCAGGTCAATGCGATTTCAAATAACATGCAATTTAAACTTGATTTTGAAATGAGCAATGGATTCAAAATTGTGAAATCGATTCAGTTAGTGGGTGAAGCTGCATGAGTCTGACAACCTTTACGGATGGGAAGGCACTAATCTGTGCGTTCCCATCCAGTAAGCAAAATGGTGTGTATCTCGTGAAAGTGGAGCCTCATTACAACGATTTGATTATTACGCATGACTGCCCTGCATGTCATTTCGGACACAAGCAATGCAAGCATGTTCAAATGGCTGCGGAAGTTTACGAGCGTTGGCAGTGGTGGGAGCCTAAAAAACAGATTCACACGGTTACGCGCAAAATTGTTCTTTCGTCGGAGTGGGAACAGATACAACTTCCTCCCAGCCAAGAAGAACAATTAAGGGCAGTGATCGACCATGCTTCCTGACATTCTGGACGTTGCAGACCAGAACGGACTCATTATTAAGCCTTCCTCACAATCGAGGGAGGAAGTTCTCTGTAAATGTCCATTTTGCCATGAGGATTCTAAACCGGGAAAAAAGCGAAGATACTACCTTTCTCTTAACACCAAAGACCAGGTGTTCAAATGCTGGTTTTGTGGGGAGAGTGGGGGAGTGCTTCGCTTTATTTCTCTTTTGGAGGGAGTTCCGGAAGAACAGGTGCGGCAGAGATATCGTAAGCGGAAAATTGTGCATCCAGCTGAACGACTCAGCCGAAATCAACGAAAGTTATTGAGGCAACACACAGGAGGCAAAGAGCCTAATTGGAAGCTGATGAGAGAAAGAGATTTTGCCTATTACATGCGTTCTATGGATCTTCTTTGGGAGCAGTGGAATGAGTTTCTGGAAACAGAACGGCAAGGTGCTTATCTCTGGCTGATCATCGGGATAAAGAACTTTAAATATCAAAAGTACATTGAGCGTATCCGACAACGCGAGAAAGAAATTGAAGCTCCCTTATTGGACGATGTGCTCCAAATTTATTCATGTTCAGTACGTCCTAGGTGGACGGAAGACGCGGAAAGATTTGTTTGCAATTTTAAATCTGTAAGTCCTGAGCCTGAAAGGGCAGGCATGAAGACGGAGGATAAAAAATGAGCTTGAACCAAGCAGTATTAATCGGAAGACTGACAAAGGACCCTGAGTTACGTTATACACCTTCTGGTGTAGCAGTGGCACAATTCACATTGGCTGTAGATCGTCCCTTTACGAATCAAAATGGAGAACGAGAAGCGGACTTCATTCCTATTGTGGTCTGGAAGGCAGTCGCTGAAAATGTAGCTAACTATGTGAAGAAAGGCCACCAGGTTGCAGTTACAGGACGAATTCAGGTTCGCAACTATGAGAACAATGAAGGGCGCCGTGTATATGTAACGGAGGTAGTTGGACAGTATGTTCAATTCCTTACTAACACATCTAACGGGACTTCTCAAACCGGCGATCGTCAAAATTCGACAAATAATAAAGGGACCAATTCAGCCGGAGATGGATGGAACATCTCTGATGAAGATTTGCCATTCTAATGCTGTACTCTTATTCCCGGCTCTCGCTTTATGAAACTTGCCCTTATCGATTTTACCAAAAGTACATTTTAGGTAAAAAAGAGCCAGTTACCAAACCACTAGCTCTTGGAAAAGCAGTTCATAAAGCGATTGAGCTAAAGATCAATGGAGTATCTGAGCATGAAGCCATTATAGAGGCAATTATTGAATCAGATTTTCATCCCGAAGTGACTTATGAAGAGATTGCTTCATTGGTGCAGCGTGCTCCGGAAGTCAGGGGACAAACGGAAGTTCATTTTGTACTTCCACTTGGAGATAGCATTCAATTTCAAGGCTACATTGATCTTCTGGAAGAAGAACGATTTTGGGATTGGAAATCGAATTGGCGACTGTACCGAGCAAATGATACAAGGCAGCTTGCATTGTATGCTTGGGCAATTATGAAAAGAAGAGGACTTCGGCAAGTCAAGGGGACATTGTACTTTCTACGCTTCAGGAAAGCAGAATCGTTTGTATATAACGAGTCTGATGCCAATGAAGCTAGAGAATGGGCGCGTGGTTTGGCGGAAGAAATTGAAATGAAGAAGTCTTGTCTGGAATCATTCCCGGATATGGCTTCTTCTTTATTTCCACCTACACCAGGCAGCCATTGTAAGCATTGTCCGTTTGTGCTGGAGTGTTATTTAAAAAAGGGAGAATGCTGATTCGGTAAAACGAAGTTCTAAATTTGCACTCTTTGCAAGTGTGCGGAAAGTAAGATATATAATTACTGATCCGTTGATGTTCCCCTTCCGTTTGGTTACAATGAGTTTAATAAACTAAGCGGAAGGAGGGGCGTCATGAACAAGGAGGAGAAGCAAGTGGCAAAATCCAAAGATACAAATTCGGAAAATGCTAAATTAAAAGATATTCCTAGAGATGCTTGGGTCGTTGGCTCTGAGTATAATTTCTGGCTGAACGACAAGGACGATGTTTATGACGAACTCTACAAGGACGTTTAAACGTGGGAGTGTTTGGATTGCTGAAATTGTTTATCGTGACGATGTAAGCAAGTCCAAGAAGCGACCTGTCGTTGTGTTAATGGAGGACAATCAGGATGAAGATTTACTGATTGCTCCAATAACAAGTTCATATATGCGGAATCATTGGGACATAAACTTGCTCGATTGGAAGTTAGCCGGGTTGGTCTTTCCTTCCTATGTTAGAACGTCCAAATTGAGTAGCGTTCATTATGAACGACTAAAACATGAAATAGGAATTTTAACTGATGAAGACTTACAAGCGGTTCTTAATGCTTGTAGGTCTTTATTTTTATGAAAATTAAATTAGGAGAGTGTTGAAAATGACAGCAGTAATTGAAAAATTGACCGAAGAAAAAGCAATTGAACTAGCCTTAGAAATCGAGCGTACGGAAGCGGCGTTGAAGCAAATGAAAGTGAACTTGAAGGCTTATGTGGATGATAATGGCCCACTGCAAGCTGGAGATAAATTGTGGGGATACAGTGTTTCGACTTCTTGGCAATTTGGAGCCGATGGTTTAAAGGAATTAGCCGTGGCGATTACAGCAGAGGGAAAGAATGCTTGGGAGTTCCTGAGTCTTCCGGCTACTTCCATTAAGAAGCTCGGTTGGGAAGAAGCTGCGTTGTCTCAATATGGCACGCTGAAAGAAACGAAGCGTTTCGATTCGAGAAAAGTCTAATTGCATCTTTAGTTCTCAGAGTAAATTATGGTTCGAGATAGTTATAAATAATTTCGCCTCTCGCCCGGCGTTAAACGGCGGTGTTTATTTCCGACACCGCCGTAAGGCGGCTCGGGATAAACGGGAAGGAGTACAAATGGAAGATTTTATGGTGAGGGAATCTCAGTTGAGCGCTTTGCCACCTAAACGACGCAAACAGGCTGAGAAGTTGCTTGAACTGATACGAAAAGTGATGGAAGGGGAGAAAGATCACTATATCCATACACCAGCCGATGTTTTTCAGGCTGTGGCTACGGATTTAGTCGGATTAGATAAGGAGCACTTTATGATCCTTATTTTAAATACAAAGAACCGTATTTTGTCCAAAGAGGTTATCTCTATCGGTACATTAAATTCGGCAATCGTGCATCCTCGTGAAGTTTTTAAACCTGCGATTATCAAAGGTGCGGCATCTCTCATCTGTACTCATAATCATCCTTCGGGTGACCCTACTCCAACTGTTGAAGATATTAGACTGACAGAAAGGCTAATACAAGCCGGTGAAATTCTTGGTATCGATGTTTTGGATCATGTTGTAATCGGAACGGAAGGATATGTTTCTCTAAGGGAGCAGGGTATGATATGACAGCCAAGGATCGCTTTTTAAATGAGCTTTTGAAGCGGAATGGTAAGGAACGGTGGGTAGCTGCGTTGTTGCTTGCTGCTCCTCCTGAAGTTTTGAGTACAGTTACGGTGAAAACTTTGCGCAAGGAAGGAAAGGTGAGTATGAATGCTTCGGGTAGCTAATGAAATTAATTACTTTCAATCTACGCACTTTTCATAAATAAGTTGATAAGCCGGTAATCAAAATACATGAAATTTTTAGGATCAAATTCTTATTAGTACTTAAACTTTTAAAAATTAGCCTGTGGTATCCATTTCGTCCACAGGCTTATGATCTTAACAGGGCACAAATTAGTCTGCATTAATATTTGTTGTCCTAGACTTCTCCCAAACAACACTGGCTCCGATTGTCTCACTGATAAAACGAAGTGGTATTTACATGCCCCCCTCAAGTACATTCATCTTTTCTACAGAAGAGCGACAAATTCCACTGTTTAATAAGCCTTATATTTTCCATAAAACTACTAAACTATTAAAGTATATTATAGGATGTAAAGATCAATAGAGAGGATGCGAGAATATGAAGAAGTTTAGTAAAATTTGTAAAATCTACTGTTGTACTGTGTACTGCATTTCTGGTCATCAGGTACGCAGGGGCAGCACCCGCAACTGAATTGTCACAGGATCAAAAGGACGCTTACTACAAGCAGTATGTTGAAACTGTTAAAAAAGTTGTTTCAGAACATCCTGGTGTTTCACTTGAAGATTGAGTTGATCCTGCGATTTTCAAGAAAATTGCATAAGAATGAGCTTCCGCTAAATTAGTTGTCACTGATAAAAAAAGGGTTTTCATTGATGTCCACCGCTTCTGCTTCAAAGACAGCTACATTGAATTCAAACGGTGCAAGTGTAACTTAAACAATTATTGGTTCTTTTGAGACTTCACTGGCTGGCGGTAGACAGGTGTTTACGGGAATAAATTCAATTACTTCGTCTACTAATAAAGGCTCTTGTAACCAAACTGGCTACGAATATGATCTCTTCGATGCAAGTCGTACCTATGGCGCAGCTACGGATATCCAACCTGTTAGCAGCGCTCCACCTTCCGAATGGTTACCTGCGGAAAGTTCACCTCCGTGTAGCCTTACAATTCTTTGTGAAATGGTCAAGCCTAATCCGCTACCTCCAGTTGAACGATTTCTAGATGCTTCACCACGATATAGAGGTTCAAAAACTCGATGTAGTTCTTCCGAGGAGAAGCCCGGGCCTGTATCACGGATCATAAACTTTATTTTGTTACCTTCTTTATAACATTGAACAACAATTTCACCATACGAGGGTGTGTGTCTGACGGCATTATCCAACAAATTGTTCATCGCTCGTTCCAATAAATGCACATCACCGTTAATGAAGCAGTCGTCTTCAATATGGGTCGAAATCGAGATGTTCTTTTGGCGAGCTAGCGGACTTAAACTGTCAATCGATTTCAGGATGATGAGTTTAAAATCAATCTTCTGATTATGAAGATCCATCTGCACATGCTCCATCTTTGTAAATGTGAAAAGGTCCTCTACCAACCGGTCCAATTGCGCCGACTTTTCCTTACAAACGGCCAAATATTTGGTTATTTTATCCGGGGATTGGGCAATGCCTTGTTCCAGACCATCCAAGTAACCTCGTAAAGCGAACAACGGGGTACGCAAATCATGAGCGACAGCTGTAATGACGAATCGGCGCTCTTCTTCCAATTCTGCTTGTATTTGAAAAGCTTTTTGCATTCCATTCACCATCACTTCGAATGCATCGCGTACCTCAGAGATTTCGGTGATATAGGATCTAGGCAACTCTACGTCCCAATCTCCTGCAGCGATTTTTCTAGCTGCAAAGCTCATCTTTTCGAGAGGCTTAAGAAGAAACCTTCGCATTTCAACACCGACAATAAAAAAAGCTAACAATAGCCCGGTAAATATCGAAATGAACTTAGCCGCATTTGACTTCGGAAGATAAATAATGACCTTTCCAAGTAAATGACCGTCCTCTATAATGGAGAACCGTTCGGTAGAAGGCAATATGCCATGGCTCTGCGGATTAGAACGGTAAATTTCTTGATCTGATGCAGATAGAATAGCCGCTTCCATTTTCGCTTGTTGCAACTCATGATGCAATTGGTTTTGCCAATTCGGATCCCTCCAATTGTCCGAATTGGTTTCGATCAGCTGTACGATCTTCTCGATCCATTGTCCTTGCAGAATCTCGGCTTGAGCTCCGTTTTTTGCGAAGCTGAGCGTTTTTGTCTCTATGAAGTGTGTTGTCACATAAAAGATCCACGGCACTAACATTAAGAAAAAGAAAAGCAGTATAGTAAACGAACGAATACGAAGTGTTCTCATCTTAACCTCCCTCGAAGCGATACCCTATTCCCCATACGTTGACTAGGTATTGAGGATGGTTCGGATCGGATTCAATTTTTTCGCGAAGTCGACCGATGTGCACCCGAATCGTATGCCTGTCACCTACCCCATTCCAAAATTTCGAAAGTATCTGTTCATATGAAAAAACATGCCTAGGGTGTTCGGCAAATAATCGCAATAATTCATATTCCCTCGGGGTGAGCACTACACTCTTCCCATCCACGAATACTTCTCTTGTGGATAGATTTAGCTTGATGCGGCCAAAATCCAAGATTCTCTCACTCATTTGCAGTTGGGAAACAGAACGCCGTAGTACAGCTTTTATCCTGGCTACGATCTCGCCAGGTGAAGCGGTTTTTACGATATAATCATCGCCGCCGAGCGTCAAGCCACGAATCTTGTCTACATCGTCGCTGCGTGCGCTCAAGAAAAGGATCGGAACATTACTCTTCTCACGAATCCGGCGACATAACTCAAACCCGTTTTGCCCCGGCATCATGATGTCAAGAACAATACAATGAATGGAATTCCGCTCAAACAAAGTCCAAGCTTGAACAGAATCACAAGCGGTTATAACGCGAAAATTTTCATACTCTAAAAAGTCGCTCAATAGTTCGACAATGCTTTGATCATCGTCAACAACCAGTATGGTACTGATTTCACTCATGATATCCCACCTTTGAAAACTAGTTTATCATTTAACCCCATGCAACAAACAGAACCACCTAATTTGTGATGATTTGTTTATTGTTTTGTGACCTTTATACAACTTCATTTGAGATACTCGTTTGTTACGATACTTCTTGCCGAGTCGGACAGCAAATATCGCGAGTTAGGGCCCGTTCTACGCAAAAACGGATGAAGGAGGTTGACATAAACTTGGAATACGGAAGTTTCTCATTTTTTCCATTCGGTGCTCTATTTTGTCTTACACTTTTTTCTTTTATGGTAGTTCGAATTTATGCGATTAATCATCGCTACAGAGTTTCCAATCAAAAAGACCGTGACATCACATTGATTCTAAAAGGCCGGATGGCTAGTGGTGAGATCGACGAGAAGGAATATCACAGGCTGAAGGATCTTCTGACAAAATAATTTTTCCCTGATACGATCCGCAGGTTCGAGGATCAATCTACTGACTTTGAATATGAGGAGGTTTGTGGATGTTAACGGTTCAAGTCGTGCTTTTTGATGGCTTTGACCTTCTGGATGCCATTGCGCCTTACGAGGTTTTTTGTGCCGCGGCAATGTATGCTGAAAACGCGTTAAGCGTAGAATTCGTCACCGCTGAAGGGCCGAGAATCGTCACCAGCGGCATCAACGGGTTAAAAATTGAAGCGAGCGGCAGACTGAACCCGGAACGTACGGGCATCATTCTCGTACCTGGCGCGTCGGGTGACGTCGAAGGAGATGGGCCGAATTCGCCCCCAGCCATTCTGTCTCGGGCATTGAATACGGAATTGGCTGGATTGATTGAGCGAGCACTCGGGCAAAAAGACATCATCGTTGCCACGGTTTGCGGCGGTTCCCTGTTACTGGCCATGGGGGGGGGCTTGGAGGGCAGACCGGCGGGAACGCCACCTCTTGGGCAGAATGGAATTTGAGGAACCGGAGGCAATCCCCGCCCCGCCCNATCATTCTCGTACCTGGCGCGTCGGGTGACGTCGAAGGAGATGGGCCGAATTCGCCCCCAGCCATTCTGTCTCGGGCATTGAATACGGAATTGGCTGGATTGATTGAGCGAGCACTCGGGCAAAAAGACATCATCGTTGCCACGGTTTGCGGCGGTTCCCTGTTACTGGCCATGGGGGGGCTCTTGGAGGGCAGACCGGCGGTAACGCATCATCTGGGCATGAATGTACTTGGAGCAACCGGAGCCATTCCCGTCCCGGCACGCGTAGTGGATAGCGGCGATCTGGTTACTAGCGGCGGCGTTACTTCGGGACTCGATGTAGCGCTGTATCTGGTGGAACGCGAGCTTGGACCGCGTATCGCGCACGCGGTAGAGCAGCTGTTCGAATATGAACGGAGAGGAACGGTCTGGCGGGAAGAAGGAAGGGCGCCTAGCTCTCACAAGGCAGAGACCGACGAAGAAACGAACATCGCGACGAACAATACGGGGATGATTTATGATACCTCGGAAATCAAATTACCCGGAGAATCTGAATTCGACGGGGATTGGGATACGACAATTGCTACGCCTGTTGGGAAACTGGAGGTCAAGCTCTCCATTTCCATAAGGAATGGGTTGATCCAAGGCCAGGCCACACAAGGGGATGAGACGGTCGAGTTTATAAACCCCTTACTTCAGGACAATAAGCTTACCTGGTCGCTGCGCGTCACGAAACCTATGCGGTTAAATCTAAAATTCGAAGTTATCGTGCGTGGAGATGACATGATTGGATTTGCCAGGGCCGGCATACTGCCTGCATCCAAATTAACAGGCAAGCGTGTTACCTAACCCATAAATGCGAATTGGTCATAAAAATGAGGGGATGGATCGCATGAAGGAATGGAAAATAACATACGGACTTTTGGCCTGCATCAGTATTCTATTTATCCTTTACGCTTTGGTGGCCAATTTTATTATCGATCCTGGAGCCAAGGCGTTTTTAAGCCATAAAATCGGCCTGAAGCGCGAACTAAATCTTCCAGTCTGGATAAACGTTATGCACGTTCATGTTGCGTTTGCCTGCATCGCCATGGCGACGGGGTTGCTGAACTTCTCCAACCGCGTCTTTGAAAAAAGCCGCAAGCTCCACCGTATAAACGGCTACGTTTATTTAGTATCCGTCCTTCTTGTCGTGATTACTTCCGGATATATGGCTCCTTATGCTACTGGAGGAAAAATAAGCAGTATGGGGTTCAATGCTCTTAATATAATATGGCTGTTTATCACCATTATGGCGCTTGTACAAATCAAAAAGAAACGTATCATTCGGCACCGGAACTGGATGATCCGAAGTTACGCCTTTTGTTTTACGAACATGACAATTCATCTCATCACCTCCCTTTTTTATCAGGGATTTGGTCTCATTTACGCTACCAGCTATACAATTGGCGTTTACGGCTCTATTGTGCTGCTGTTGATCATTCCTAACATCATTATCAGAAATATCAATCGATCCAGAAAGGCAGTGTAGGATGAAAAAAATTATAGGAGTACTCATGTCGTTTGTACTAGTTCTATGTCTAGTTACCTCTACAGCAAGTGCGAATTCAAAAGAAAATAATGATCCATTCAAAGACAAAAGGATGCATGTTCAAATCGTCTTGTTCGATGGTTTCGATCTGCTGGACGCATTAGCACCATACGAAGTATTCGCTGCTGCGGGAATGTACTCAAAAGGAGCAGTTACTGTGGAATTGGTTTCCGCAGAAGGCAAGCGTTCTGTCCCGAGCGGTCTGAACGGGCCCGCTCTCGAAGCGCAAGCTGCATTAGACCCAAAGCGTCCGGGAATCATTTTGGTGCCTGGGGCTTCGGGCAAGCCAGCGGGAAATTCGGAAGATGCCATTCCAAATATATTAAAGAAGGCCATGAAGACAGGCTTGTCGGAAAAATTGAAACAAGCTTTTAACAATGAGGAAGTTATTGTAGCTACAGTATGCGGTGGTACACTACTGCCTGCGATGGGAGGTTTGTTGAAAGATAGACATGCGGTTACCAATCAAATAGGCATGGAAGCGTTAGGATCTCTCGGTGCAATTCCGATTGAAGCAAGAGTCGTTGAAGATGGTCCTCGCTTCGTAAGCGGGGGAGGCGTGACTTCGGGTCTTGATGTGGCCTTGTATTTGGTTGATCGTGAGTTAGGTCCCCAAATCGCAAATGCTGTAGAAAAGTTATTCGAGTACGAGAAAAGAGGCACGGTGTGGCGAGCGGAAGGCATTGCGCCGATCAATTTTAACGAAAACTAATACCGATCCGATAAGAGCAACAGCGGCAGACTAGGATGCAAAAGACCCTAGCCTGTCCGCTGTTGTTGGCTCGATCACATGCCAAAAGAATGCAACTGGCCTTGGTATGGCTAAATTTTCATGAGACTGACTTGCATCTTATACAAAACAAAGTTATCATAGATACATGAAGTCTTTAATTCGAAATGGAGGAGTACTATGAAAATTCACAAGCAACTGATTATGCGTTTGAGGTGATGTTCTATTTATTGGTTACTGGCAACAACGCCGGACAAGATTACTAGACCCATTTTATGACAAATTAAAGATATTATATATCCATAGTATATTTAATTGAAAGGAAGATCACGATGGCTATTCAACATGCGAAAGATTCTACTTTTAAAGAGATGGTGCAAACGGAAGGTACAACAGTAGTGAATTTTTGGGCTGCTTGGTGCGGTCCATGCAGAGTGTTTGCACCTGTATTAGAGGAGTTTGAAAAGGAAGCAAATGATTCCATTAAAGTCGTTAAAGTTAATGTAGACGAAAATCCGGTAACCTCTTCACAATTTCAGATTATGAGCATACCGACAACCATTATATTCAAAGATGGACAGCCTCTATATAAAGAAATAGGCATATTGTCGAAAGGTGCCCTGCAGCAGCTTGTTGCCTCCAAATAAATCAACAAAAAAGGGGAGATTCTTTTGACTTATGATTGTGCTATTATCGGCGGAGGCCCGGCAGGACTCAATGCGGCTCTGGTACTTGGGCGAGCCAGACGCAGTGTTGCGTTATTTGATAACAGCCAGCCCCGAAATGCGGTTACACATGCTTCTCATGGATTTATAACAAGAGACGGTGTGACACCAGCCGAGTTTAGGCGTATTGCATATGAGGAGGTTCTGGGGTATCCCTCCGTTGAACTTTTACCTTGGGAGGTAACCGAGATTCACCGGAATGATCACAGGTTCGTCGTCGTGACGTCAACCGGAAAACAGATTGAAGCACGCAAATTACTGATCACCACGGGACTTAGGGAGATTTTCCCGGATATTCCAGGTTTACGTGATTGTTATGGAACAAGTTTGTTCAGTTGTCCCTACTGCGATGGTTGGGAGCTTCGAGATCAGCCGCTAATTGTTGTTTCCGAGAACTCTGGAGTGTTTCATATGGCCAAGCTGCTCTATACCTGGAGTAAAGATCTTGTGATTTGTACAAATGGGCATGCTGTTCTGGACAACGATCAAAAACAATTGTTGAAATCCAGAAACATCGAAGTGGTTGAACAAGCAGTAACGATGTTTATCGGTCATGAGGGGAAATTGCGGCAGGTGGAATTTGCGGATGGCACGCGAATCGAGAGAACGGGAGGATTCATTACACCGGAATGGAAACCGAAGGCGTCTTTTCAGGGTTCGCTTGGTTACGAGGTAAATGAGTTTGGCGGTATCGCCACAAATGAGTGGGGCAAAAGCTCGGTTCCAGGTGTGTATGCCGCCGGGGATGCAGCTTACGTAATGCCTTCCCAGTTGATTTTTGCTGCAGCAGGCGGAAGCAAAGCGGCGATTGGCATCAACATGGAGCTGACAGAAGAAGATTTCGTTTAGCTCTAAGTGGACATGTCCTTCTCTTGGGGAAAAAGTTTCTTAGAGAGAAGGACTTTTTTCAAAAGTCATAAGTGTAATGGCTACATATAACAGAAAGGGATGAAGAGGATGATGACGAACGATTTTTTTAATGATGCCGTTTGGGAAGCAGCTTGGAAGAATGATCCAGATACAGCGGTTAGCAAAATGAAAAAAGCTGGAATTGATCCAGCACATACTTTTGACCATAGGGCAAAGTCATTTAACGAGCAGGCGTTTAGCGAAGAAGGCAGGCGAAGAACAAAACGGATTATGAATTGGCTGGAAAGTCAGGGTGTGACATTTAAAGATATCTCCATATTAGACATTGGAGCGGCCTCAGGCGGATTTACAGTGCCATTTGCGGAGAGAGGGGCTAGTGTTACTTCTGTGGAGCCTAGTCTTCCATTAGTTGAGCTATTGAAAAGTAATATAACGGGATTAAAGAACGGGAATGTAGAGATTGTGGCTGAGCCTTTTGAAGACATTGATATTCAAGCAAAGGGGTGGGAAAAAGCCTTTGATTTCGTATTTGTCTCCATGTGCCCGGTTATTGTCGATTGGGACAGTGTGGAGAAAGTGCTGAGCTGCGCACGACAGTATTGCTATATCAGCCTGTCTGTCGGCTCCAGGGAGCACAGTCTGGTAAAAGAGATTTGGCCTTTGGTCACTGATCAGCCCATGAAAACGGAACATTTGGAAATGGCTTATTTGCTCCATTTACTGTATCTCAAAGGGTATTCCTATCAGTCGCTCGTAACCCGGGAAATGAAATCTACAGAAGTATCTAGAGACACGGCGCTCCAGGAGGTTATGGAATGGCTGAGAATTTTCGGTTTGACTGCGGACGACCAGAATAGGAAAATCATAGCCAATTATTTGGAACGGACCTATCCGACGGATAAGGTTGTCATCCAGCAGGGTGGGCGTTTTGGCAAGGTGCTTATTCAATTGAAGGATCAGAGCATGTACACCGGTGTCCAAGAATTTCCCCATAAGTAATTTCTTTAACTGTATAATGGATAAAAAATATCTGTAATATCTACAAACTGTTAAGGGATGATTATATTCATGGCATTTCTACACGCAACAGATTCTACATTTCATGGGCTGGTTCAGACAGAAGGAGTGGTCGTAGTAAATTGAGGAACGTTATGAAAAGAAAACCTGTAATCATTGTCGCATCTCTAATCGTCGCGAATTTTTTGGCACAACTCATGCAAACCATGCTGAACACGGCTTTGCCACAAATGATGCTTGACCTTGGAATCCAGGTCAATCGGGCGCAATGGCTGATCACCGTCTATCTTCTGGTTTCTGGAATTGTCATCCCTGTGACGGGATTCCTGATCGGAAAATACTCGACGAGAACCCTGTTTTTCGCATCCGCTGGGGCCTTTACGACAGGGACGCTAATTGCCGGCTTCTCCGTCGACTTCACATTGATCCTATGCGGACGAATTATTCAGGGGATTGGCGCCGGATTGCTGGTACCGGTGTTCCTGAATACGATTATCCTAGTGTTCCCAAAGGAAAAACTCGGGGCAGCGATGGGACTGGCCAGTCTCATTGTGGGACTCGCCCCTGCACTGGGGCCGACGATTTCCGGCTTCGTGATTCAACATCATTCTTGGAGAATCTTATTCTATGGGGTGGCGCCCATAGCGATCGCGAACCTGTTTGTCGCCTATTATTGCTTGGAAAACGTTTGGGATACGCATAAAGCGAAATTGGACTGGAGATCGATTCTTTATTCAAGTTTGGGCTTCGGCAGTCTGTTGTATGGATTTAGTATCCTTAGCGATCAGGGAAAAGGGATTCAGCTTGCGCTGACCTTCCTTATCGTGGGATTCGCACTGTCGTTTCTGTTTGTGAAGCGCCAATTCAAACTGGCCGTCCCTTTGCTTGATTTCAACGTATTTCGTTACCCGAGATTTACTTATGCATCGATTATAGGCGTAGTCCTGTTCATTGTGATGGCCGGGGTGGAACTGCTGCTCCCGATATATGCACAAAATGTCAGGGGACTACTGCCTAGAGAATCGGGGCTAATGCTGCTCCCAGGTGCATTGCTGATGGGGGTGTCCGGAGTGGTATCGGGTAAAATCTACGACCGTTATGGCGGTCGCTATTTGATTCGGATCGGCTTCTTCGGGATAGCCGCCGTAACGGCTCTATTAACGATAGCGCTATCGATTCACGCTCCGTATGGTCTGTTGGTAGGGTTATATGCGTTGCTTATGACCGGGGTCGGTTTTATGATGACCCCAATTACTGCTTTTGCCATGGCGAGCTTGCCGAATTCGATGATGAATTACGCTTCGCCGATGACCACGGCCATACGTACATTGGGCATGTCAATGGGCGGGGCACTGCTCATCACCCTGGTGACAATTACCGCAGATTATAGCTCATTCTCTTTTCCGATCAATATGCATCAAGGAATTCAAGCCGCGTTTTGGTCACTAGCCCTCGTTGCAGCGAGTGGTTTTCTTCTTACTTTCTTTGTTCCATATGGTAAAGGTTCAGTGGAATCGTAGGTCTTGGAGTGTTGCCAGTTACAACGAATAAAGGAGTAATAAGGGAGGCGATATTTGACATAAGCCAATATAAAAAGTTATTATGGGCACATAAAGTCCATAATTGAGGTGAACATCACGTTATGAAATTTTCTAAAGCGACAAACTATGCTCTTCATACGATGCTCTTTCTTGCCGCATTCCCGCCGAACAAACTTATCGGCGTACAGCAATTGGCGGAGAGACAAGAGGTTTCTCCAACGTATTTATCCAAAATCCTTACCAAGCTGGTCAAGGCAGGAATGATTGAATCGACTTCAGGAGCCAATGGTGGATATCGCTTAAAACGGAATTGGGAAGAAATCTCGTTTCTCGACGTGATTCATGCCATTGAAGGCTCCGCCTCCTTATTCGACTGCGAAATGAATCATGGATCAGAGTGTTTAGTTCAGAAGGTGATGGTATCGGCTGAAGAGAAAATGGAGGACTTTTTAAAAAAACAAAAATTATCTGAGATTGCTAAGAAATTGACGGTAGTTCTTTGAAGAAAAACTGTTTTTATGAGAATGGTTTATTTTATTAAACCGTTTGGGAAAAGTATGAAAGGAAGATATACAAACGGCATTGAACAAGATAGTGCTGCGTTAGATTGATACCATTGTCCTCTCGACCGCATCGATGTTCGCGAAGAAGAGCTCTCGATATACCTTAATGGTGAATCGAGAGCTCTTCTTTTGCATATTCGGAAACTTGTCGAATGCAGGAGCCTGGAGGGTCTGGTTTAATTCGTGAAATGATGGGTCAGGAATCGGGATGATGGACTGAAAAATAAAGTATTAGACTAGGAAAAATAAGTTGTAGACTGTGAAATTAAGTTTTAGACTCACACGGTGGTGCTGAACGGGCAGTATAACACGACAAAGACTCTGTGGTGTATATAAGCTGGATGCTTATATGAATGGGCTGAAGAAAAAGGAAAATCTAAGCCAAGGGACTTATTCTAAACTGTCTGTTATTCCGTCAAGTAGGTTCAGCATTAGGCTTAGCAGCTGGCGGCCCTGCAGCAGCCGTGATTATTCCGGGTGGCGATTAGCTGCAACAAACAAACTTCCTGAGGAACGAAGCTCACTGCTCTGCTCTTCAGGAAGTTATTCAGCAGACAGTCCCCTCAGCTAGAGCCCAGTCAATGATCATTTATTCGTGAGGGCTAAGGGCTAACAAGCGTTTCAGGTTATCATCAATAAACAGATTATCCGCACTGTTGATTCCACGGCCGGCAAAATGGCCCCAGATGGACGGAATTGGCTTAAAGTCGGCATTAGGCATAAACTTGGCTTCGTATGCATTATCGTCGGCTGAGCAGAAGAGGTCCGTGCTCCCCGGCATGATGCAGGCTAGGGCTTTAATGCTTTTAAGCGCCTTCTCAAAATCCCCGTTGTATGAAGGGTTCGCACTAATATCTGCATGCTGGCCTGTCTCTAACATGGCCAGTACATTATGCGGATCCATCTTCATGAAGCTATGTTCCCAGACCTCGGTCACAAAGGCCTCCAAGGAGTCAAAGCCTAACTCCCGGTACAGCTCCTCCCTATAAAACGCCTGCGACAGTCCCCATCCGGCATAAACCCGGCCAACGGCGCGCATGTCTTCGGAAGTCAGCTGGTTTAGCTTGCTTGAATCAAAGCCTACTCCTGCCAGCAGCGCGGCCTTCAGACTGTCCAGCACCACAAAAGTATGAGGCCAAGTTTTGGCAATTCCCGCGAAAGGCGCAATTCGTTCCACCATCTCCGGGTAACTTGCCCCCCACTGAAAGGCTTGAATGCCGCCCATGGACCAGCCCACTACGAGTGCGATCTTTTGAATGCCAAATTGTTCGGTCACCAGCCGATGCTGGAAACTAACGTTGTCATAGAGGGTTACCTTGGGAAAATGAGCTCGGTCAAACGGAGGGGCTGTGTTGCTGGGAGATGAAGATAACCCGTTGCCCAGTAGATTGGGAACGATAATAAAATATTTGTCCGGATCCAGGGCCATTTCGCTGCCAATCAGCCATTCATTCTGAGTATGCTGGTCACCAAATGCAGTCGGATAGACGATAACATTATCTTTTTGTGCATTTAGTGTCCCATAAGTCTTATATGCTAGAAAAGCGTTCGGCAAAATCACTCCTGATTGCAAGGTGACATCACCCAAATTAAAAATTTCATAATCCATCCTAGAGGCCTCCCTTCAAAATGAAACCACATGTTCAAGGTCAGATGTGATTTCTTGTGTTTAGTATAGAGTCGTGATACTCTCAGAGAAAGTGAACACAATTCATAATAGTATTCAATAATTTTGAAGGTATGGGGGATCGATAAATGGAGCTGCGTCAACTGAATACGTTTTGTACGGTTGCATCAACCTTAAATTTCACTCGGGCCGCAGAGGTGCTGAACTACGTACCCTCTAACGTAACCATGCAAATAAAAGCCTTGGAGGAGGAGCTGGACGTTCGTCTCTTTGACCGCTTGGGCAAGCAGTTGGTTCTCACCGCAGCGGGTAAACGTTTTTTGATTCATGCCCGGAGCGTTCTGGACAAATTGGATGAAGCACGCAGCGTTGTTCATGATAACGAGTCTTTAAACGGTACTCTGACGATAAGTGCCAATGAGGTTATTTGCGCGTACCGGCTTCCTGCTGTCTTTCGGCGCTTTCGTTCGCAGCATCCCAGCGTTCGTCTGATCTTCCGCTCCGTTCCCAATCAAGAGCTCAAACAATCGCTTTTTGAGGGGAACTCAGATATCGTCTTCATGCTTGACGAGCCCATTCGCTCGAGCGGACTTGCCGTAGAACCGCTGCTGGAAGAAACCTTCCGCCTGTTTGCTGCTCCGGATCACCCGCTTGCTAGGCAAAAGGAGCTGCAACTGGAGGATTTTCACGGAGAAGTGTTCCTGACGAATGAAAAAGGCTGTCCTTATAGAACCATGTTTGACCGGTCATTTGAGAAAGAGGGCATTGACAGCATTACGTATTTAGAGTTTCAAAGTGCAGAAGCCATTAAACAATGCGCCATTTCGGGAATAGGTATAGCTTTTCTCCCAGAAATCGTAACGGAAGCCGAGGTAGAGCGCGGTGAACTTGTTGCCCTTCCCTGGCAAATTCCCGATCTGCATGTGTATACACAGATGTTGTGGCATAAAGACAAGTGGCTTTCACCCATCCTGTTGTCTTTCATAGAAGCGGCGAGAGAAGTTCTGACTTAACCCCCCTTTTTTTGTCGGGGATACAATCAAGGACTTTAGTTTTCACATGGGAGGAAATTGATGGATCTATAGCGTCTCACGCACCGGGAGCAACTGCTGTCGAAGTTGTAAAGTGTTGTAATGTCTGCAAGGAAGCTTCTGCGTTATATGGATGTAGAAGGAAAGAAGGCGGATTCGTATTTCGAACTTAATGAACTGAGAGAAGTTGGCACGCCTGGTACTAACATTATCACACTGACGGGATATCAATATACTGAGGCAAGTTTCTCGGATATTATCACTACGCTTATCACTCTACTAAATAAATCCGCAAAAATAAAAATCCAAAATTACATTGTAGTTTGATGCAAGAAGCGGCTAAAAGGTGTATACTCGACTCTGTTCTATCCCAAGGTCGAAGATTACAAGGAGAAGTTTATCACTTACGCTGAGCTAGAAATTATCTCATTAATTGACAAACCAAACACTCTAATTTATAGCCAAGGACTTAGAACTCCATTGATTTCCTTCTATCGGATTTTGGATGAAAAATACGTCAAATACGTTGGTTTACCAAAATATTCTACCAGTGCAGATCCTCTGTCTGGACAACTGGATATCTTGAACTAAAGGGAGGGCACGATATAAAAAACGACAATGGAGTACGTATGGCTATCTATAAAGAATAAGTAATAAGTGGGTGTGAGGGTGATGATATACGAGAAGTGTCGAATTAAACTGAAGTAAAGATTTTAGTTGTATTCTAAAACAGTTGATACGTTAAAGAAGTAATCCATTTCTAACGTCGAAGCTAGTTAGTTGCGATTAGAGTTTGAGGGGGCTACATAATGAATATTACTTATGAAGGTAAAGTAGATTTCAAGATGCCGTCCACTATTTTGCCCAGTAATGATTCAAATATTAAAAATATCACTGTACACGCGGACGGAAGTATAATATCGTTTCTTTTCGAGACGAATTATGAAAATGAAGCAGATGCACTTTATGCCACTAACAAAGAACTCATTAAAATCGAAAAAATGATATTTTTTACCTTTGAAGAGAAGATTCGTGATCTCGACTGGAAAAGCCAAGTAAAAACGAATGATGCTGGCGAAAAGGTTTTGATTATAAAAGATAAAGTTGATCTCGATTCGATATTGACAGTAAGACGTAATTATAACTCTGAGGATACTAAAAAGCTTAAATTGAACCTGGAAGCCTATAGAACCGAATCAGACATTTATAACGTACTTATAGATATTTTAAAGATGAAAGATAAGGTTGGTAGTTTTGTTATGCTCTATAGTTTGCTGAACATTTACGTCGGTCCTACTCAAAAGGAAATTGATAGGTATATAAAGGGGAAAAAACCTGAAATAGAGATGAAGCCTACCACTAGAGAGGGCAAGAATTACAAAGAGACAATTTATACATCTTTGCGTAATCAACTGGGACATCTTTCAGTCTCTTCTGATACTGACACTAATCAAATAATTGAAGAAATAAACAGACACTATAAAGACTTCTCCGCTGTAGTTAAACAAATGCTCGTCGAAAAAGAGATAATATAAAGACATTTCTTATAAAAAAAGATAAAGCAAAAATATTTTGGTTGAGACATTTGAATAATATCGAAACGATTTGCTAAAGTTTGGAGAGAACGATTCATGCTCCGAACGTATGATTGCATCTTTGAGAGCTGAATGCTATAATATTCCTGTAATTACTCTTACCTCATACTCCCAATTTTGCTGGAGACAAGAGTCACTTGAGATAGTAGTACCTCCCCTACAAAGCTTTATAGCTGAGGATTAAAGTAGGATAAAGTCATTACCCCCGACATCTCCTGTGCTGAGAACAAGGGAAGAAGAGTACCGAAAGGCTCTGATAAAAGTTTTACATTGGCGCATTTTATGGCGTTATAGAAATTTGATATTTTTTAAAAGCCGATTTTTGTATGGATTATTCATGCAAAAAATCGGCTTTTTTTGTTTTTATTAAAAAATGAGAGGATGAATAAATATGTTCAATTTATTTAGAAAAGAGAATCGTATTCAAGCCGAGTTCACTTCATTTTTACAACAAGAAAAATATCGGTGTAAAAAGGCGGATGAGTTTATTCGGATGCTCTCAGAAGCCATCCCATATGTTGCAGAAGAAGTATGGGGGCTGCGAGATAAAGAAATTACGATTGGCGATAATATTGTTTTTCAGTTTGAAGAAAAAGGATTTTACCTCATGGATGAAAGAAACGACACAATAGAAGAAGTCGAGATGTTAAAAGGGCAATTATACTGGAAAAGCGTGCAGGTAATTATGAACTATGCTAAAGATATGATCGAAGATATACAGGAGCGGGATGCAGGAAGAAATCGACTCGTTGCTGAGATGGCTAATTTGACACAACAAATGAAAAATAGCCCCATTATCTCTGACTTAAATGTGAAAGTATTTCGGGTGTAGGCCATTAGCAAAAATTAAATGTTAAGCCAAGACTGGTTCCTTACTCTTAGGAATTGGTCTTTTTTATTAAAATGAGGAGGTTTTTCTTATGAGTGCCATTTTAAAGGATGTAGTTGCTGTTCCATCCAGTAAAGACAATGCGATTGGATTTTTAACCTGGAATTCTCTATCCAGCATGCTGATTACTCCAGATGAGTTGAAACAAAAGCTTGTTGATTCTGGATTAGGGGCTGGTTGGATGCCAAAGGACATCCGATCCCCGGATGCTTTTAGAAGAGCCACAAGTGAAAAATTTAAGCGTGAAGTATCACCTGGAGTCTATGAGAACTACATGTTCCGTGAGGTGGCTTCAACCAGCACTTTCGTACAACGAAATTTAGTTTGCGAAACTAAGGATACGAAAGGTAGAAGATTAAAATATGTTCCTGATGTAGGGGCACTGGTATTAGATCGAAAAACGGAGACAGTAGAGACCAGCTATATTTCATCAATGGCGCAGCAACTAGTTAATAATGCTGCGTTGCAGTTTGAAATTTATCGAAACAATTACGGCTCTACTACACTACGTACGTTGATTACCAGCGTTTTAAAGAGTATGTCACCGACACCGGTCAGACCATCTGGTGGTGTTTACTTCATACCAGCACAATTTGAAGGCAACTTGGATGCATTAGTACAATTCGTGTCGTCTCTTGAAAAAGGGGAAGCGGAGAAGGTTCCCGTGATGAACACCATGGATATGAAAAACATGGTTACACGGAAGCTTTTAGATCATCTTCGTGACACTCTCGCTGCATGCGAGAATGGGATAGCTAATCAGCTCAAGAAGAATGAGCTAAAGGCCATCCTTGAGGATGCCAAGGCAGTTGTAACTAATGTGAAAGATTATGAAGCGATTGTTACTGGCGATTTGCTAGAGATGAAAACATACATTGCACTTATCCGTGAAAAGATTACGGATGCCCTTACAAATATGGCTGATTAAAACAGGAGTGTTTATGCAGTAACTAGGGATTTATAAAACAAAGAGCTGATGACTTCATTATAAAGAAGCATTGGCTCTTTTTGTTATATCTATAAATGGAGGTAGTTAAATGAAAATTAAGGATATTCAGTTGGCATTAAATAGTCAATATGCTGAGCGTGAAGAAGTAATAGAAGGGCTCATGGTAGCTATGATCGCCCGTCAGCATGCTTTGTTGATCGGGCCTCCCGGAACAGGAAAGAGCGCCCTTGTAAGTGATCTGACTAAACGAATTACTGGAGCAAATTATTTTCAATGGCTGCTGACTCGCTTTAGCACGCCGGAGGAACTGTTTGGCCCTGTTTCGTTGAAGGAACTAGAACAAGGCGTGTACAAGCGGAATACGGCTGGAAAGCTGCCGGAAGCCCATACCTCATTTCTAGATGAGATTTTCAAGGCCAACAGTGCAATTTTGAATGCATTGCTGACCCTAATCAATGAACGAGTGTTCTATAACGATGGCGCACCGGCACAGGTTCCCTTAATGTCCTTAATCGGAAGTTCAAATGAATATCCCGAAGAAGGTGAAGGACTGGAAGCATTGTTTGACCGTTTCTTGCTCCGATATGAAGTGGACTACATTGGTGAAGATCAATCTTTTATTTCGATGCTGAAAGGGTCTGCACCATCTACAGCCGATATGAGCATTGATGAACTATTTGAACTCCAGTTCTTTAGTGATACAGTCACTATTCCTGATGAGGTATTTGATGCACTAAGCAAGATCAGAAGGGAACTGATGGATGAAGGCATTCGTCCTTCTGATCGCCGATTCAAGCAAGTACTAGCCGTGATTCGTGCAAAAGCTGTATTGGCTGGCAGAGATTATGCAGAACTTGAGGATCTCATGATTCTCAAGCATAGCCTGTGGGAAAAGCCAGAGCAGCGTGATAAGGTGGCGAAGATTGTACGTAATCATGCCCAAGATGCTGTGAAGACGCGTGTGGAAGAGATTGAGGCCGAAGCAGCTGACATCTTGAAGAGTCTTGAACAGTCTAACAACTCAACGGATGTGGCTGTAGAAAGTACGAAAAAGCTCAAGAGCTTAGTCAGCGAACTTAAAAAGCTTCAAAAGGATAATCCGAACCGGACGGAAGTTGCGCAAGCTGTTGCTCTTGTCCAAAAGTCGTTAACTGATATCGCATCCCAAGTGTTGGGAGTGTAGGAGATGAAGGAGCTTAAAGGTTCTGTTTTAAACACAGATTCATATGATCGGAGACGTTTTGGGCAGCTTTTAGAGATGTCCGAGAAGCTCAGAAAGGTTAATAAAGAGGGAAGTAGTTTGTTTCCCACTTTCCAACCTTTAATGGGTGACATGTGGGCATGCCTTTTTAAAATGAAGCCCGAGTTGCTGGAGGAAGTTCCTGAAGGGCTAGAGATGAACCATCAACTTATGGAACGAGTCATGTCAGACGAAGGATATCAGGAGTTTCGTGAATTTACTCGTCTGGATGACCTGGCCGCTGCACTTGGCACAACAAAGTACAGCGAGACGGTTCTTGGTTGGGTGAAAGAACAAGCACAGAGGGATCAAGAATTAGCTGAAGCATTACAGAACCTGATGAATGGAGAACAGGGCGCTTCTCAGCAGGCAGCAGATGCTTTGTCCGCAGCCCTAAACCAGCAAGGAAACTCTCTATCTCGAATGTTGTCTCAAGCTACACAGGAAGCCATAGAAGCCAAAGAGAATGTAAAGTCTCTCTTGGGTGGAATCAAGGCGGGAAGTGGAGATAGTGAACTAAAAAAGGTTCCATTAAAGGATCAATTGCTTCTGGCAGAAAAGTTGAGTCACGATAAGAAATTGAAGGAGATTGCGAAATGGGCTGGGCGCATGAAGGTAATCGCCAATCGTAAACAGCGTTCTAAGCATAAGGATGCGACCAGCCGTAACGGTGTTCGGCAGGGCAATGCTGTAGAGCAGCTATTGCCAATGGAACTTGGCAGTTATGCCAGCCCTTTGACCAAAATGGATTTCCTGCGCCGATATGTTGAGGGCCAAACACTTCAGTACGAAACAAAGGGGCCTGAACAGCTTGGTAAGGGGCCGATTGTTCTATGCTTGGATCAATCGGGAAGTATGACAAACCAGGACGCAATCTCAAAAGGGTTTGCCCTTGCCTTAATGAGTATTGCCCGTAAGCAAAGAAGAGATTTTGCATGGATTCCATTTTCTTCGAATGCTGCTGCCCCGTTAATCTATGAGCGTGGGAAAATTACCGTTCAGGATATGATACAACTGGCCACTATTTTTTTAGGTGGAGGAACAAGCTTTGAACCTCCACTTAGGGTAGCAAGTCAAGTCATCCAACAGAGCCGCTTTAATCAGGCAGATATTGTTTTTGTGACAGACGGCGAATCTCATGTGAGCGAGCGTTTCTTACAGTCGTGGAATGAGTTGAAGAGTAAAAAGGGATTTTCAGTTTTGTCTCTGCTACTTGGTAGGGAGTCTATACAAGGGGTGCAAGGCTTTTCAGATCGAATTGTAAGAGCATCTACTTTTGAAGATGAGTCGGTGTATCAGGCGTTTGAAATATGAGAGAGCAGGGCAGATCATTTCTGTCCTGTTCTTTATTTTTAGGAGGGCTACTTATTATGAAAAGATCGAGTATTCAACGTACTACAAAAAGCCTTTTGAATATGCGAGATCGCATTCGCTTCGATCTTCCGTTTCAGCGCAATAGCGTTTGGAAGAATGATCGCCGTTCGTATCTGGTTGATTCAGTAATTCGGGATCGTTATATTCCAAACATTCTCGTTTGGGATAATGGAGACGGATACATCTGGGTTATTGATGGGCGACAACGTTGGGAATCAATCTTCTTCTTTGCTGACGGTGACTACAAGCTCAGTAAGGGAACTGCTGATTTCAATGGAGAAATCATTGCTGGGAAGAAATTTGAAGAACTATCATCTGATACGCAGTTTGAGTTTCTCACATACAACTTCACGGTAACAGAATTTCGAGAATGTACCTTTGAAGAAGTAGAAGAGATGTTTTATCGAGTGAATCAGTCGGTTCCATTGACATCAACAGAGAAGACTAGAGTCAAAGTGAGTCCTGCTGTACGCGAAGTTGTACAAGAGTTGGGACAGCATTTATTCTTCGAGAAAATTGCTTTTACCAAGGCAGATCGCAATCGGTATGTGGACGAACAGCTAATTTGGCAATTCATTGCTTCAACGACAAAACAGGATATTGATTTTGGGGGAGCCAGTCTAAATAAATTTATATCCGGTTTGGATGAGGTTCCAGCCCGTGTTGTGGACCTTATTGAACAGAAAATTGACTATATGGACGCAGCATTCAGAAATTGGAATAAGGAAAAACGTAAAATGCTTAAAAAGGTTCATGTTGGGAGCTTGTTTCAGGCAGTGGATTATGCTCTGGAACAAAATTGGACAGAAGATCAGTTTGGTGAGTGGGCAGAATCATTTCTAATTGTTCGGTACTCTCCTGACAGCCCTTATGGTCAATTATGCCAAAAAGGGGCGACAAGTAAGCAATTTATTGCGAACCGAGTAAATTACATGGTCAAAGATATGAATCAATTAATGTTGACCGAAAGTCACTCAGCGCAACTCACTTCGTCTATCGGACTGGACTGAGTTTCCGTGGTGGCTGAGAAGGTTGGTCAAGCAGAAACTACTTTATCCGCCAGAGAAGAAGACGATAAATTGAAGGGAGTTTATCATGAATCAGAGAGACTGGAATAAGGACATGGAACGAGCTAAGACAGAACCTATTGATGCTGCATTGATATATTGGCTTGAATTCGCAAGAGAAGAACAAGAGAAACGTGCAGAAGTGGAAATGATTAACTACGATTTAAGACAAGAATATCAGTTAGAAAAAGAGCGGGCAGACAAATTGGAAGAACGAGAAGAGCAACTGATACATTATATAAATCACTCTATAAGAATTATAGATAACATTAAATTTCACTTAAACTTGTTACACTCTACTATTCACCCTGCTAAAAAAAGTGGATTGAGTTAATTGAAAACTTGGGCATCGGAGTTTAATCTTCGACGTCCGTTAATTTATCTTGCTTCTGTAGGGTGAAACTTAATTCATTGTAGAATATTTGAAAATATTAATATCATGATAAGCTGATTTACATAATATGTCGAATAGGGATGGTGGAGTTTTTGAGGAAGAAGTAATTGCAGTCGGATTGTTCGGAGTAGTGCTATTGTCGTTCACGGTAGGAGCTTTTCAGGGGCTAGATTGAGAAAACACACGTGGTTAGCAGATTTTCAGTACGCCTTAGAGGCGTGTACTTGTTACATGACACCGATAACCAGATTGCTATGACTTAGTTCTTCATCATCTTTTTTATTTCGGAGAGATTCCAGGATACGATGAAGCCGATGCTATTTTTTTCAGCACCGGCTCAGCTTTTTTTTGTTATTTACAAATTTAATACCTCGAGTAATCGAGGTAGGACGTTATTGACAAACACTCCCAACAAGAATCCGACAAACGAAATACATGCTAGCCAGTTATTTATCATAGACATCCCCCCCTGAATACTTGCCACGTTCCATAGCCCTCATTCAACGTATGGCATTTTCCGAGGCAGGGCAATCTTATTTAATCACACTTTCAGGTAGCTTTTCAAGAATTTTTTATAGCTATAAACAGTGTAAAACCCTCTTTTATTTTCTCTGCGTAGTATTGCTCGAAGACCACGAGTTAGTTGCGCTTGAGAATAGCCTTGTAATAACAAAGATATGAACCACATATTAAATTTCTTTTTATTTACATGCAGGGTGTGATATTTATAGACATTTTCATCGCTTGAAAGATCATAAAGAATCTTTGCCAATTCAAACTCAAGCCGTAATTCGGGATATTTTGACATAATTCTTACATTAGCATCGGGATCGAGATTTCTTGCTTCTCTTATATTTGAATTTATAAAGTGAACATTATCAAAAGATGCTTTCTCAAAGTCAACATCTTTCAAATTACATCCAAAGAAAATGACATCTGTTAATTTAGCTCCTTTAAAGCTGGACCCTCTAAGGTTAGTATATATAAATTCAACACCCTCCAAATTAGCATTGCGAAAATTACACTTTGTAATGATAGAGGCCCTGTAGTTTACATTTTGGAAATTAGCATCTTTATATATAAGATTGTGTATGTTGGTCTGATACGCATATTTATTGCTACATCCTCTGTATTTTACTTTTGAGTTAGCCAAAACAAATCTGATAATCTTACCCGCTTTTCTTTTCTGTTTTCTCTTTGAAGCTTGTTTTCTCTTTCTATCTGATTTTCCTCTTCCCATTAACTGATCCTCCGCACATTTTTGTGTAGACAGTTTGGCTAATTTTATAAGGGCGAGTTAAATGATGTTGTTGATTGCCTGTTGGTTAATAGTATTACGCTTGTAATGTGTTGATTTTATGGTAAACCTGGAACTTTGGCAAGTCTAGCTGCAAAGATCATTTTGGCAGCAGTATAACAAATTAAAAGCATTGAGCCATACTTCACTCAGAATATGATTCATGTCCAGAACCTACACGATTCCGGCCAATGCTATAGAAGGTATAGGTTTTCTGTCCCTACTCTTCCTAAAGGACATATTAGGGACGGGATAGATGCGCAGGTTTGAAAAGGTAAAGAATTGGGAGACTGCTAGGTCGATTCTTTTATTAGTTTATTTGTTACTGTCAGATATTCTTCAACTTATGAGCAATCTAAGAAATATGTAGTGGCATAGTATCTGAGCGCCTGAGGGTGCTTTTTTTAATATCATGACGAAAAGAAATTATTATTTTAAAGAAACATAACAGGACGGGGGTATAACAAAGTTGTGCATCCTATTTTTGTATGCCTGAAGATGCTTCCAGATTGTCGAATCTTATATGAATACCATAATACCCATGATAGGTCTCCATCATGGGTATTGTGGTATAGAAAAATGAGTTGGAATCAACACCACAATATACATGAAAGGAGTCTGTCTACAGGGCACGCGAACTCCTCTATTGATATGATCAGTCGGCTGGAGACGATGGTGCTGAGCGGTGCTGATTTGCCGCTGGGGGTAGTCAGGCAACAGATTGCCTCGGCAATCGATATTATCGTTCATTTAAGCCGGCTTCGTGATCGTTCGCGGCGGGTTCTGGACATATCCGAAGTATGCGGGATGAGCGATGGGGAGGTGGTGCTGCATCCGCTTTATGTGTTTGAGGAAGAAGCGGAGAAGAACGGTAAAGTGATCGGCCGTTTGAAACGGACTCCACAGCGGTTAGTGCATGCGGACAAGCTGACTATGGCCGGCATCTCGGTGGAAGGGATGAACTTATGAGAGGAGGTTTCAAATCGATGAACGGCTTGGAGCGATCCGGTGCAGCAAAGGGAGTAGTGAAGAACAACGTCCAACAAGCCCCCCAATTGACGGATTATCGCGGCTATGGACTGTCTTCGAGACAAAAGCCATCGGTATTGCTGATCGGCGGAGCTGGTCTTTTCTTAATAGGATATATCTTCTTTCATTCATGGCTAATTAGTCTGGTACCGGCCTGTGGAGCTGTTTTTGCGCCGAAATATTGGAGCGGTTATCTTCTTCGTAAGCGAAGGGAGACGCTTGGACTTCATTTCAAACAGGCGCTCTATTCACTCTCCTCGTCCTTGGCGGCAGGCCGCTCGGTAGAGAATGGATTTCGTGAAGCGATTGAAGATCTGCAGCTGCTCTATCCCGGCAATTCCAGCGATATGATCATCGAGCTTGGTATTATCTGTACCCGTCTGGAATACGGTCAGCCGATTGAGGAAGCATTGCTTGACTTCAGCGAACGGGCAGGGCTGGAGGATATCAGCAACTTTGCTGATGTCTTCACGATTTGCAAGCGTTCGGGAGGGGATTTGGTCGAGGTGATCCGGCGCACCTCCGCAATTATTAGCGAGAAGCTGGAGATTAGTCAGGAGATCGGCGTTATGATTGCTCAGAAACGGTTCGAAGCGAAGGCGATGTCCGCCGCACCGATATTTTTTCTCGTATTTATGGAGTTCTCTTCACCGGATTATATGCTGCCGATGCATAGCGGCACAGGCCTCGCCATTTCATTTCTTGCATTGACTGTATTCGCGTTATGCTTCTGGCTAATGCTCAAAATTATGGATATTCGGGTCTAGGAGGCTACGATGAAGGTTTATAACGTTGCAGTGGTCGCGGTACTGGTATTGACCTGGTTGCTGCTGTACCGGAATTCGCGCCCCAAATATCAGGGCTGCCGCGAGATGAAAATGGACGGTCTGAGATTGCAGCTTATAGCTCCTCCAATGCTGTTCCTGCTGGAGAAGCTGAGAGTGTCGCAAAGGTTCCCTGTTTTTTTCTTCAAAATACAGCGTTCCGTGCAGAAGATTAGCGGAGATAAGCGTGGTGGCGAGTATACTTTGCTGTTCCTGGCTGAAATGCTCTCGTATGGCTGGCTTATTCTCATCGTTGGCGGTTCGTTCTCTCTACTTCTCGAAGGAGATTCTACGGTTATAATATTTGCTGGCTTTCTGGCCGTTCTTATTCCAATGGCTCTCGTCAAGGATTTACATCAGAAAGTGGTTAAGCGAGAGCGGGAGATTATTCTGGAACTGCCGGAGCTACTGAATAAGATAGTGTTACTGGTTGGGGCGGGCTTAACTGTACAGCAAGCCATCAAGCGGTGTCTGGAACGAAAGACCGGAGAGGAACACCACCCGCTTTATCGTGAATTGTTCAGAATGCAGCGGGAATGGGGGGGTGGATATTCCTTCCATCAGGCGATGGAGGGGGTTAGCAAACGATTGGGCGTTCAGGAGGTGTCCGCTTTTGTAACCTCCGTATTGCTTAATTATCGCCGTGGGGGCAATGACTTTGTGCTGGCATTGATGGATTTATCTCATACACTTTGGGAACGCCGCAAAGCCGTCAGTAAGACGCTAGGGGAGCAGGCTTCATCAAAACTCGTATTCCCTATGCTGCTGCTGTTTTTAATTATCGTGGTTATGGTAGGAGCTCCCGCACTAATGATTATGGAGCTTTAGCAGGTTCGAAAAGTCTGCTTTTGATGAGAAACCCCATCGAGACAAATTTAAGCTGAGCGACCGCGATTCAGAGGCAGGTTTTCTTTCGATATGGAATTTCAACAACTCTGTTGATAACTTATACCGGACATTAGGAACTTTATACACAATAATTATTAGGAGGGATATATGGTGTTGGATACTTTCGCACAACGGATTAAGGCGTTCTCTCACGACGAGGATGGTTTGGGAATGCTGGAGATGATTTTGATCATTGCTGTCATCGTTATTTTGGCGATTATCTTCCGCAAGCAATTAAAAGAGCTTTTGGAGAGTTTGCTTGGCAAAGCGAAGAGCAAAACCGAGAAGTTTATGGACGATGAGCCTTAAGCCGTTATGAAAAGGCTGATACGCGATCAGAAGGGGAGCTTTATTCTCGAATCATCTCTCATTTTCCCCTCCATATTTGTAGCGATTTTAATCTTGCTGTTCTTCTGTTTGTATTTATATCAGAACGCGGCCCTTGGACAAGCTGCAGCGATCGCGGCTGAACGAAGTGCGTATTCATGGGATAACAGCTATCGCAAGCCTCTGACGGGCGTCTACGAGACTGGAAAGTATGATTCGCTCTATTGGCGGCTTAAAGATGATGGCGTGCTGCAGTCGATATTTGGCTGGTCCAGTGATTTGCCTACTTCGGATTTGTCTCTTCCGTCCGAACCGATAGGGGATGGAAGCGGATCCTTATCACTGAAGAAGCTTGCGACAACCGGTGCGACGATTCCGACGGCGGTCCACGGCAGAATGCAATATGAGAACAAACTGCTGCTTCGCAAAGTCAAGGTAAGCTTGGACAGACTGATCCCGCTTGTCCCTTTGGAACGGGTGGTCGGTGATGTGACGCAATCCGGATGGGCCGTCTCTTATGTAGTCGAACCGGCGGAATGGATCCGGACAGTGGATTTGGCCAGATACTACGGGGCTAAATTCAAAGGCAGCGGTGCGGATAAGATGGATCAAAAGGAAGCGGGCAAAGCGTTGATGTTATTCGGCAAACAGGGAGAGCAGCCTTAGCTCAGGACAGCAAGAAATAGGCATTGATCGGCCAGTTGATGAAGGATGAGAGAAGACCGGGTGATTACACTTCTGAAAGAGGGGGAAGCAGGGTGCATAAAAAGCAGCGATATCGTGCGGAGAGCGGAGCAGTTACCGTGTTTCTGGTTGTTATTTTTGCTTCGGTATTTGCATTTGTCTCCATATTTATTGATTTTACAAGAATGGCGGCGCTGCAGACTAAGGCGGAGATGATGGCTCATTCTGCATCAAGGTCGGTCCTGTCTTCCTATGACCCGCAGCTGGTAGAGCAGTACGGTCTGTTTGCCTTCGGGCATACTGATGCGAATTATATAATGTCCAAGGTGTTGCAGGAGCAGATGGATATATCGAAGCGAAGCGATGTTATTCCGCTAATGAACGCAAAGCTTGATTCATCGATGGTTGAACTGCTGCGGCCCTTAGGAACCTATGAAGTATTCGAACAACAGATTCGTGAAGAAATGAAATATAAGGCGCCGATAGATTTTTCGATAGAAATTATAAATCGCTTCAAGCCGATGTCGAAGGTAATGAAAGAGGCTTCGAATACCGTCGACCTGCTGAGTAAACTGCAGAAGTTGTATGATCAGCGGGAAGCCAAGCTGGATGAAATACTGGAGAAACAGCGGGCTGCGGCACAGACCGTGACGGAAACGGCAGCGATTATCCCTCGTTCAGGCGTTTCTGCGGGCTCAAGTGGCGTTGGTATAACGGTTTCATCTATTGCCGGGGAATATGCAGATTTTGCGGCTAAATATAACGAAGATATGTTAAGGGAACCCGAGAAGCGGCAATACTCCTATGAAATTCAAATGTACCAGTCGAGGGCCTCGGGGGTATTCAGCAGCTTGGAGCGCAGTAGGCAGAAATCTTCAGAGCGCCATGCAGTACTGCTTCCTGAAGCGAGGAAGCTGCTCCAAGAGGTTATCGCAATAAATAATCAGATGAAAAGGACTATTGATGAGGCGGAAAAACGTTCCGTACTTGATGGTTACAATGAGGTTGCAGCGCATGAAGGTCTAGGCAATAATGAGGCAATCGCAGCTGATCAAGAGATCGCCGCTATTCGCGATCAGAGCGGTTCGCTTCTGCTATCTGCCGAACTGCTGGCAGATCTGGAGGGAGATATCAGGCAACAAGAGGCTGATTTTACTTCATTTTATGCCGGGGCAGGCTTCTTCCTAGGCATAGAAAGCTCCGTCCTGTCAGCTTCCATCTCAGATTCATCATTGTATTCAGCCGTAGATAGCCTTGACCGCTCGACTGGCGCTTATTTGCGTAAATACGTGGCAGCAGGCAGCAGCAATGTTCTGGAGGATAACCAAAGACAGCTTGAGCAGCACCGTGCCTCTGATCAGGAGCGCAAGTCGATCGAGCATCAGGCTGAGACGGCGCTACGGGATGCCAAGGGATTGATCGGCAAAATTTCCGCACTCAAGGATAAGCTCAAAGATGCACAGAAGCAATTCGATGAGCTTGAGACCTTATACAACGACAATTTAGAGTTTAATCAATCTTTTTCAGCGAGAGAGGTAGCGGTGATGGGTCCGGGTGACGACCCGGCCGATGCCGGTGCTGAAGCAATGGGCGGTATGGATATTTTCTTTGGAGAACTATCTCACGTACTGCAATCCATGACCGATGCTGCTTTTCAGGGAGAATATGCTGTACAGTACTTTTCGCTATTCAATATCGGAACGTTAGACGAATTGCTCAGCGGTGGAGGGCCAGGGGTGATTGACACAATAGGAGATTCATTCATGCCCGGGAAGCAGGAGGTTGAATACATATTGTACGGATTCCATAATCCGGTGGGCAATATCGCTGCTGCCTATGGAGAGATTTTCACGCTACGACTGGCAATTCGGACAATGGAAGGACTGCTGAAAAATTTGAACAAAGGTAATCCGCTACTAATTCTTGCCGCTGCCTTGCTGTACGGGGTGGAACATGCTGTAAAAGATATGCTGATGCTAACCAAGGAAGGAAGTATTCAGCTTAGTGATTTTATGAAGGTGAAGCTGACCTATAGAGATCATTTGCGCATCTTCCTGCTAATGCATGGCTCGAGTGAGCAAAGGCTGTCGCGGATGCTGGCGTTAATTCGGAGGAATACCGGAGTTTCAGTAGAACAGCGCGCAACTTATTTAAAAGGAGGAGTAAGTATCTCGATGCCGCTATGGTTTCTGCCGGGAGTAGCAAAGACATTGGGAGCTTCCGGGACCTTGAAAGGAAGAGTGGAAGGAAGTCGATATTATGTTGATAAACAAGCGGACTTCTCCTACTGATTTGATAGAGTCTCCTCCGAGCGGCTGCAAGGATGCTCGAGGCAGCATTGTCCTCGAAGCTGCTATGGTCATGCCTGTATTTATCATCGTTATGTTTTTCTTTATTTACATGATTCAGATGACAGTGATCTCTAATCAAATGCAGATAGTAGCATCAAATGCGGTCAAACAGGTGTCCTCTCATATATATCCGGTGGCATTGGCGGTCTCTGCTATTCCGAATGAGGAAGGGGTCAACGCGGCGAACAGTGAGTCGGGATCGGACTGGAGGCTGCCAAATCTGTCGTTGGAGGAATGGGCCGGGCAGTATGCCGAGGCTCTGCCAGAGCCGCTCTCTGAATGGATTAAGGCCGCTGTCCATAAAGGGGACGAGCCTTTGCAGAACCTGAAGAACAATGCTATAGAGGCTGCTCTGGATGCCGTAATCGGGCCCCTGCTTCATCCTTTTTTGGCAGATGCGAAGCTAAACGAGGAGAGGCTGCATGTGAATCGTGTAATCGTGCCTGATTTCAAAAGTGGCCGAACTCCTTACTTTGGCCTGGAGATCAGCTATGAATTACCGATTCGCATGCCATTTACAGACGAATCGGTCAGACTGCAAGCGAAGGCTATGGAGCGTTTATGGATTGGAGATACCGATGAGCTTGGTCAAGGAGTTGGGGACGGAACGGAGGGTGAAGGCCAGCCTGCAGTAATTTTATCTAAGCCGGAGCCAGCTTACGCCGGGCACCGAGCCTTGGTCGCGGCTTTGATCAAACCGGGAACTACGGCAAAACTTACGGTGTACTACAAGAGTGGTGTAAGTCAGGCCAAATATTTAGGGGAAGCAACGGCGGATGAGAATGGCAGAGTGGAATGGAATTGGCTGGTGGGTGGTAATACAACACCCGGCACATGGACTTTTATTATTGAGACGGAGGACGGGGTGAAGACAACAGCTCAGTTCGATGTTGAGAGCCCCCGCAAATAATAAGTGAACCAGGCCATATACCGGCTCGATTACGGACTGATAATCAAGATTTGTGACGAGGGGGACCTACGGCTATGACATTGGAATATTGGGGGTGTCTGGTTATGTTGATTGCGGCATTTATTACAGATATTAGATCGATGAAGATACCTAATAAGATCACGCTTAGCGGGTTCATGATCGGTCTGGTGTATCATGCGGCGACCGGGGGGATCGAAGGGATTCTATTTGCTATGAAAGGGGCTGCGGCCGGCCTTGGACTGATGTTCCTGATGTATTTGCTTAGGGCCGTAGGAGGAGGAGATGTCAAGCTATTTGGAGCAATCGGGGCGTGGCTTGGCGTGAGCCTGACTCTATCCATTCTCATGTATTCCATTTTAGCTGCGGGGGTGCTTGGAATGATTCTGCTGCTCCTCCGGCAAGAATTTATTATACGTATTCGCAATGTCATGCATAGCTTGTTCGGAATTCTGATTTTGCACAGCTTAAGCCCGGTTCAGGCCGGGGCTAGGAAGCAATTGCAGATGCCGTTCATGCTGGCGGTTCTCCCGGGAGCCTTATATGCGATTATGACATTTTCTTAGGAAGGAGGGAGGATTTGATGCCGGCATTTAAAGTTGATTTCATGAGGAATGGCGGTACCTATATGATTTTGAAGGCTGAAGGCGGGCTGCAATCGAAGGATATTAATCGCGTTCAGCATACAATGTTAGCCTCAGTGGAAATTCCCGGCTTGCTTCCGGTTGACCTTCGCGAAATCGATTTTGAAGTTAATCTTCATTATGAAATTACCGGGAAGCGTATGTTGTCCCAATGCTTAAAGAATGACAAGCTGAGCGCACAGGAGTTCTATAGACTGCTGCTGCAAATTGTCACAATCCTGGACGATAGCCATCAGTATATGCTGTCTCCCTCCAATTTCATCATAAATGAGGAATATATATTCGTTGAAGAACCGCTTGCTTCAGCGATGTTGTGCTTAACCTATGTTCCTACATGCGAATCGACGGCTGCTCAGGAGAGCCTGGGTCTTTCATTGTTAACGCTGATTACCCGTATTTTGAGCAGCGTAACCGCAGTTGAGGGCAGCGGAATTCAAAGAATCGTCAGCTTCTGCGGGAATGAGCTGTTCTCTACATCAGCGCTGAAAACGATGCTGCTTGATCTGTTGGGAGGGTATCGATCAGAGGCCAAGGACGTAGACCTGATTAGGGCAGCTGACACCAGGCGGCGCCGGGCAGATTCATCGGTCATGATTAGAGAATACGTTCAGCCAACGGAACAATCCATCCCGATGAAACCCCATGATAGACCAAAGTTTGTACAGCCCCATGAATCTGTAAAGGCCGGCGGGATGAAGCGCAACGGGAATGAACAAGCCCGGGCAGATTCCGATTTAGAGTCATCATTGGCAGAAATGTGGAATCCACCTACAATTAATCCGGATGATGAGCGTGAACCGGTCAAAAAAAACAGCAAATTTACTTATTATGCACTTGGTGCTTTGCTGGTTGTAGGGTTCTGTTGGAAATTTATCTATTTGGATGATCCTAGCTCATGGGGGCTTTATGCTTGTATTGGTATTACGCTTATCCTAATTGTCGTATTGCTGTTTGTGCGCAAGGGTTGGTTCGATCCGGTGAATGAAAATATATCTGAAGTCATTAGTCGCTTAAGCCGTCGTTCTTCCGGGGGAGAAGCGGCAGCTGCAGATGAACCTGATAACTGGAAGGAGCCTTGGAATGGAGGATGGGGGAGGCGGGACATAGCAGATGAAGACGGCACACGGACGCAAGATGCTAGTCAGGATAGATCCGGACAGATGCCTGTATGGTCGGAGATGATCAACCTGGGGCAACAAAAGGATGAGTTGGAATCCTCTCCGGTCATGCCGAATTCAATATCCTTAGCGCAAGCCCAGGGTCTAGCCATGGATCAGAGTGGAGTAACTGTGAGTTCTTCCAACTCGCTTCCAGCAATGGGTAAGCCGATATCCCAATCTGCAACCGTGCTGCTTAGTCGTATGGATATTCCGCCCCAAATACCATCGCCAACAGGGTTTTATCGTCTTGAGAGATATGGTGCGGAGGGAGAGCAGGCGCATAGGCCGGATACAATCGCTTTGAAGCCGGGTAGCCTTGTGATAGGCCGCTCTGAAGAGGTTGCCGGGTATATCGAGCGGGCAGTGGGCGTATCGCGAGCGCATGTCGAACTGATGGTGCGCAAAGAGGGCTGTAGTATTAAGGATCTCGGTTCCCGCAACGGCACGTGGCTTAAGGGGGAACTGATTGCCCCGTATAAAGAGTACCTTTTGGAACCGGGGGACATCTTTCTGATCGCGGATAGAACCTACAAGCTGTGCATGTAGAGCACACTATAGAGGTAGATGAAAAAGATAGAATGAAACTAACCAGGAAAAATAAAGCGGAATAGCTACGGGGACTAGCACGCAACTAAATATACGAATACATTTAGTACACAATAAGTAGAATTGAAGCGCTGTGCCATAAATTCCTGAATTCAGCCCCGGTCTGATCCAATCAGGATCAGACCGGGGCTGAATAGGTGTAGCGATGAGGTTATATATGTCGTAAAGCTCCTCACTTTGGAAGAACATTTAACGCCTCTGTTTGAGATCCGCAAGGGCCTCTACTAATTGAGGGCAAGAATATTTGAAGCCGGAGGAAATAGCGACCTGTGGCAGGACCCGTTGTCCTTCGAGCAGCAGCAGTGACATCTCACCGAGTACGGCCCTGAGTACAAAGGAAGGCAGTGGGAACCAGAAAGGCCGATGATGAACATAGCTGATAGCGCGCCCGAATTGCTCATTGGTCACCGGATTTGGACTGACCGCATTCACGGGACCCGAAATTTCCGGATGGGTGATACAGTAATCGATCAGCGTGACGATATCATCGATATGAATCCAGGGGACCCATTGCTGGCCCGTTCCGATTCGACCGCCGGCTCCAAGCAGGAAAGGCAGCCGCATCATCGGGTAGGCACCGCCCTGATTGCCTAACACTACTCCGGTTCGCAGCAGTACAAGACGTGGCGCAGGATCATGGGGAGTCTCCAGTCCAAGATTCGAATCTGCAAGTGGGAAGATAGCTGACGTGATCGCCTCTGGCGCAGCTGACTGTGGAATGCTATGCAGCGCTGTATCTTCCCAGGAGGTTGTTACTTTAGCAAGGAAATCGGCAGTAGAGCCAGGGGAATGCTCCGTGAATTCCTCGGTGAGCGAGGTGCCGTATATACCAACCGCAGAGCCTTGTACGATGACCTTAGGAGCCTCACTACCCAGCATATGGATCCATCGCCCCAGAGCCTGGGTTGTATGCAGGCGAGAATCCATAATCCGCTGCTTTGCTCTTCGCGTCCAGCGCTGGCTAATCGTCGCGCCTGCCAGATTAACGATGCCATCCAGCCCTCGGAGCAGGTGCGGGTCCTGGTTTATATCGTTCCAAGTATAATAGGACAACTGTTGCGTCGTAGATTTGCTGCGAAATTCCTGCTGCTGCGAACTTTGACGCGTAACGATCATGATCTCATGTCCGCGCTTAAGCCAATACTGGGTCAGCGCGCTGCCAATAAATCCGCTTCCGCCAAGGATTGCATATTTCAAGCTTTCCTCCCCCTTTATCTTTGATAATAAAAACAGCATCCCGGTAATGGGGTGCTGTTGAAAGGTGAGTTCAAAAGTCCGGCTTCCAGCACCGTCTGATGTACGTTTCTTTGAAACGCTTCAATTGGAGGAAGCTGGGGGCTGAGGAGCGTAGCTAGGTGTTTTCGAGGATAACGCCGCCGCAAGTACATACTTGTAGTTTGTACATGAGCACCAGAGCTGTTTCCGCAGGAAGCATAACTTTGTAGCATTGCTTGGACCCGGGTGAACGCAAGATTCACTGGGGACTTTTGAACATCCGTTATACGTTATTTGTTCATTAGATGTTGATAGGGCTTGTAATCAATTTTGTTCTTCTCTAAAAAAGTAATGAGAAACTTATTATCTCGCTTTGGAGTCGCCGAGATATAGCCTTTGATGCAATGCTCTTGGGTTACCGTATCTGCATGCTCTTCCAGGGCGATTCTACCGATCTCTGCAGCGATGGAATGCTTGGCGATGTCGCGGAACGGGCCTGGAACCGGTTGAACCAGCATGTCCAGGAAGGCCTTGCTGTCTTCGTTCCATAGATGGCGGCTCGTCTCAACCCAATGGTTCTGCCAATCCAGCTTGGACCTGCCGTCGGCCTTGGGCAATACCTTCAGGAACTTGCGGAACATGAAAAATCCGCCGATGCACATCATGCCTAGCAATATGAAACCCCATAGCGCAATAGAATTCATGAACCAGCGATTGGGCTGAGTAGCCGCGAGAATTTGAAACGATGTATGTATCATTTGAAATCATCACCTCATTAATAAAATATGACGTATACCAAGGGGAAGCGGATAGAATTACAAGAAGCTAGTGCTATACCGATATGATAAAAGATGACTGTTCAAAAGTTGAGTATGTCTAATTTAGTACAATTGCATCTTTTCCTTGACATGAAGTATAACTTATTTTCCATATTTTATCGAGAGTGCAGACTCTTTTTCATAGTGTATGATGATGAAGAAATGATTTGTATTTATCCGTACGACTTTATTTATTTGCGCAATCAGGCTAAAATAAGGGAAGTTTAGCGGTTTACTGCCTAAAAGGGGGAATTTTAATGCTGAAAATAGGTTCACATGTGTCGTTCTCAGATAAAGGTCTATTAAGTGCAACGGGGGAAGCCGTGTCCTATGGCTCAAGCTCATTCATGATATATACCGGTGCTCCACAAAATACACGGCGCAAACCGATGGATGCGATGTATTTGCCGGAAGGCAAGGAAGCGATGAAGGCGGCGGGAATTGAAGAGATCGTCGTGCATGCGCCATACATTATTAATCTAGGTTCTTATAAATCCAATACGTATCAGTTGGCTATCGATTTCTTGCAGGAGGAAATTCGCCGTACTCATGCGATCGGGGTGCGTAATATCGTGCTTCATCCCGGTGCGTTTACGGACAAGGATGCCGAATACGGTGTAGCGCGGATTGCGGAAGGCTTAAATGAAGTGTTAAATGGAACGGACGAGACCGAGGTGAATATCGCCCTGGAGACCATGGCTGGCAAAGGAACCGAGGTTGGACGCAGCTTTGAGGAGATCGCAGCGATTATCGATAAGGTCGAGCACAATGAACGGTTGACCATCTGCCTTGATACTTGCCATATTCACGATGCAGGTTATGACATTGTCAATGACCTGGATGGCGTGCTGCAGAAATTCGATCAGACAATTGGTCTTGATCGTATCGCAATTGTACACATTAACGACAGCAAAAATCCGGTTGGCGCCGGCAAAGACCGTCATACACCTATCGGTACAGGTTGGATCGGCTTTGAAGCGATCCATCGTGTCGTTCATCATGAGGCGCTGCAGGGCCGCCCGTTCATTCTGGAGACGCCTTGGGTGGGCAAGGATGCCAAAACGCAGCGTCCGATGTATGAAGTGGAAATCGCCTTGCTGCGCGGGGACGTAGAGCAGCGCTTCGGCGCGGATTTCCTTGCCGATGTGGCAGGATTGCAAGACTTCTTCAGCAAGCAGGATATTCATTACCGTTCCTTCGTACTCGACACTTGGAATTTGCTGAAGAATGATGCGAAGGCGAAGAAGGCGGACCCTCGCGAACCGCTGGAGCGTTTGTACGATATGGTGATTGCCGCGAATATATTCCCGGATTGCTCGGAAGAGCAAATCAACCATCGCTTGATCGCTTGGCTTGCGGGAAGCAACTAAGCGCGGTCAACAGCCGTTTTTTTGGAACGACCTCTATTAAGTATCAACATAGAATACTAGTGCGCCAGGGGGATATGAGAAATCAATGGATAAACATGCAAAAATAAGTGGACAAGTTAAACCGTATGAGCATCATCGGGCTCGGATGCTGATCTCTTGCCCGGATGGCCCTGGAATTGTGGCGACAGTCTCCCGCTTTCTGTATGAGCATGGAGCGAATATCGTGCAATCAGACCAGTATACCATGGATCCGGAAGGCGGAATGTTCTTCATGCGGATCGAGTTCGATCTGGATCAGCTTGAGGACCGCATAGACAGCTTGAAGCAAGACTTTGCCGAGATTGCTGATAAATTCCAGATGGAATGGAACATTTTCCAATTAAGCCGGAGGAAGAAGCTGGCTATCTTCGTATCCAAGGAAGATCATTGCCTTGTGGAATTGCTGTGGCAATGGCAAGCCGGCGATCTGGCTGCGGATATCTCTATGGTCGTTAGCAACCATCCGGATATGAAAGAATACGTGGAATCCTTCGGAATCCCTTATTACCACATTCCGGTTACCCCGGAAACGAAGCGCGAAGCGGAGCAGAAGCAGCTGGAGATTGTAAACGGGAAGGTGGACTTGATCGTCTTGGCCAGATATATGCAGATCGTATCGCCGGCCCTGATTCAGCCTTACCGCAATCGGATCATCAATATCCATCACTCCTTTCTCCCGGCCTTCGTGGGCGGGAAGCCTTATGCCCAGGCTTATGATCGCGGTGTGAAGATTATCGGGGCGACGGGTCACTATGTGACCGAAGAATTGGACGGCGGGCCTATCATTGAACAGGACGTACAGCGCGTCAGCCACCGCGATGATGTGGCGGAGCTGAAGCGAATCGGACGCACGATCGAACGTGTCGTGCTGGTCAGAGCTGTAAAATGGCATATCGAGGATCGCATATTGGTTCATCAGAACAAAACCGTTGTATTTAATTAAACTTTTTATAGCAACCGCCATGGCAAACTTTATCGACTTGCATGGCGGTTGTTTTTGTGAGCAGAGGAGAGGTTTATATTTCCCGCTAGGCCTGCCGAGTAACTTTATGTTCTGGCATCGCGTTAATATATTGAATGGTTATTGATAGGATTATGAGTTGAAGGTTGAGAGGGGAGAATCATTTGTATAATTCGGTGAAGCGTGGAATGTACGCGCTAATCTTAGGCATGCTCGTTATGGCTGCTGTAGTCGGGGGGAGTACGCAGCCCGTTCATGCAGCCGGTGCGAGTATCAGCATAGAGAGTGAAGTTGGCTATCACGGAAGCTATAAGATGAATAAATGGACGCCTCTGACGCTTACTTTAAAAAGCGATGAAGATATTAGCGGGGAGGTTGTCGTCCAGGTTGCGGTTCCCTATTCAGGCAGCAGCCAGTCTTATGTCAAGAAGGTTGATCTGCCGGCGGGAACCTCCAAGCAGGTCACTTTTGGCGTTATTGGGAACACCTTTGATAAGAATAACAGTTCTATTCGCTTCTATAAGGATTCGTCAGAATCAGGAAAAAATATAGCTTTTACTTCCGGACAAGCCTATCTGCAATCGAATCAGAGAAACGGAGCATTTATCGGGCAGCTTGCCTCCGATCCGGACAGCCTGAATTTCATGAATTTGCTTAACAATCAAAATAACCCGATTAACGTCCTCAGATTAGCTCCGGAGCAAATATCTGAGGATGCGGCTATGCTATCTTCTTTTGATGTTCTGTTTCTTAACAATTTTGCCTCCGATACGATGGAGGAAGGGAAGAAGCAGGCGATTTCAACCTGGGTGCATCAGGGGGGAACCCTTGTATTGGCGGGCGGGGCACGTGACCCACAAAAACTCACAACGACTGTNTAACCCGATTAACGTCCTCAGATTAGCTCCGGAGCAAATATCTGAGGATGCGGCTATGCTATCTTCTTTTGATGTTCTGTTTCTTAACAATTTTGCCTCCGATACGATGGAGGAAGGGAAGAAGCAGGCGATTTCAACCTGGGTGCATCAGGGGGGAACCCTTGTATTGGCGGGCGGGCCAAGCTACCCGAAAACCGTCAAAGGTCTGGAAGCTTTGTCGCCGGTGGAATATACAGGCACCCAGGAAGCCAGCTCACTGCCTGGGATGGAGAAGCTTGCGAATAAGGAGCTGAAGCTGGATCATGCTATTTCTATATCAACCGCGCAGCTGAAGGATGGGGCGGACAGCGTCGTTAATGTTCAGGACCAGCCGCTGATTGCTTCCTGGCCGCTGGGTAAAGGAAAGGTAATCTATGCTGCGTATGATCTGGCCGCTGAGCCGGTTCACAGTTGGAGCGGTCATGCTGATTTTTGGAATAGTCTGCTCCAGAGCAAAGTGTCCGGTTCGATTATGGATAGGAACAATGGGGCCCAAGGGATGAAAAATAGTCTGGATAATTATCTGAACTTTTTTCCATCGCTAGCGCTACCGCCCTTCTCTCTATTTTTCTGGCTGTTAATCGGTTATGCCGTGCTCGTTGCCCCGGTGCTCTATTATGTACTTAAGAGATTTGACCGGCGCGAGTGGGCTTGGATCCTGATTCCGTTAATTGCGATTATTACTAGTATAAGCATCTATTTAACCGGCACTTCAGGGAAATCCTCTTTGCAGGCCCATACGCTGAATGTCGTGGAGCTGGATGGTCAAGGGCAAGGCACGCAATTGACAGCTTCGGCTTTGTTCGTTCCCCGCGGGGGAAATTATGAATTTGAAATCCAAGGGGCAACCCATATAACGAGCAAAAGAGAGGACGGTTATATTTCCGGGGGAGGAGAGGAAGGAATCGGCCGTCAAATGATCCGTGAACAGGATGGCAATACCTCGGTTCATCTCAAGGATATGACCCACCGCTCGATGGCGAAGCTGTGGATTGAGCAGCAGACAGGAAGCTTTGGCTCGCTGGAGATTGAGGTAATGCTGGATGCGAAGGGAGTTCCACAGGGGACTGTAACCAACCGCTTGGATCGTGATCTTAGCGATGCGGCGTTAATTTTGGGCGGAAATATATTCCTCTTAGGAGAGCTTGCCAAGGATCAAACGGTGCAGATTCCCGCGAATTATACCTCTAGCACGTATGGCAGCTACAGTTCGATATTGTTCCCGTATCCTAGCGGTCCTTCGGATGAGAAGAACCGGGAACGCGGCATGATGAACAGCCTGCTTGAGCAGAACACAGGCTCGATGAGCAATATTTTGATCGCTTGGAGTAAGGATTCGTTTGGAGGATATACCGTGAATGGGAAGAATCCAGCTGCAGATCAGCTTAACATGTGGGTGCAGCCCGTGACAGTGCAGTATAAGCCATCCAAGGCCAATGAAATCGATGTGCCTTACGGCTATATCCCTGCGCAAATCACCAGCGTATCTACGACGGGCTGGGGGGCGGACTACGGCTCAGACAGAGTGAATATGGATAAGGGTGAAATGCAGTTTGAGTTTGCGCTGCCGATGCCGGGCAAGATCGATTACACTTCATTGAGATTGCAGCAAAATGATCATGGCCAGCGAACGAATACAATGATCTGGAATTTCAAGGAAGCCAAGTGGGAAGATCTGAACTGGGGCAAGGCAGACGCGCAAGTCTCCGGGTCTGTCTCCAATTATATGCTGAACGGCGCAGTGGTGAGGGTCGCCGTGAAAGCTGAAGAGTGGTCCAGCTTTGACATTCCGAAGATCTCGTTGAAAGGCCAGGTGAGACCATGATCGAAATTAATAATTTGACGAAGGAGTATGGAAGCTTCCATGCTTTGGAATCGGTTAATATAAAGATTGATAAGGGGACGGTATTCGGTTTTGTTGGCCCTAACGGGGCAGGCAAGACGACCACGATGTCCATTTTGGCTACGCTGCTGCTTCCCACTTCAGGGACAGCCAAGGTAGGCGATTATGACGTTGTTCAGCATCCGCATGAAGTACGTAAAAGAATTGGCTATATGCCGGATTTCTTCGGTGTATACGATCAGTTTAAAACGACGGAGTATCTGCATTTTTATGGTGCCAGTTATGGCATTCCTAGAGGGGAGCGGGATAAGCTCATACCGCAGCTTCTGGAGCTGGTGAATCTGAGCGATAAGAAGGATAGCTATGTGGACAGCTTGTCCCGAGGGATGAAGCAACGCCTCTGTCTGGCGCGCTGTCTCGTGCATGATCCCGAAGTGCTGATTCTCGACGAACCGGCCTCCGGGCTTGATCCGCGGGCGCGCATCGAGATGCGGGAGATCATCAAGGAATTGAAGCTGATGGGCAAGACGATCATTATTTCTTCGCATATTTTACCGGAACTGGCGGAGATGGTCGATGAGATCGGGGTGATCGAGCATGGCAGAATGGTTGCCCAAGGGAAGGTCGCCGAGATCCAGAATCGCTTAAGAGTCAAAAGAGTTCTTCATATCCGCACGCTGGGTCAAGCCGACAATCTAGGCAGCTGGCTGCGGGATGAAGCTTTTGTCAGCCAGGTGTTCGTTGATGCTAGCGGTGTCCATATCCATTTCAATGGCGGCGATCTGGAACAGTCCGAGCTGCTGGCCAGAATGGTCTCGGCTGGCTTCAAGCTAATCTCCTTCAATGAGGCGCAGACCAATCTCGAAGATGTGTTCCTGGAGATCACGAAAGGGGGAAGCAGCGAATGAATTGGCGAAGCATATTGATTAATCCCGTGCTGGACAAAGAATTTCGGCTCAGAATGAGAACCCCCCGCTCGGCGATTTCATTGCTGGCTTATGTGCTGGTGATGGGGCTGATCGCGATGGGTATCATCTATGTGTCAACCTCCGGCGGAATGGGCAGGACAGGCAGCTTTGATCCGATGGTGAGCCGGATCATTTTCTATGCGCTGAGCTTCGCTCAGTTGATTATGATTGCGTTCATGACCCCCGCGCTAACGGCAGGGGTTATCAGTGGAGAGCGCGAGAAGCAGACGCTAAGTATGCTTCTAACGACACAGCAGAGCTCGGCTACGATTATACTGAGTAAATTGCTGTCATCGCTCAGCTTCATGACCCTGTTAATCGTCGCTACTATGCCGGTATATTGCATCGTTTTCATATATGGTGGAGTATCGCCCAAGCAGCTGGTTGTTGTGTTTCTATTCTATTTGTTCATTATGCTGCTGCTAGGTTCCATCGGTATCTTCTTCTCTACTTTGTTCAAACGGACAATGATTGCAGTTATTGTGACCTATGGTGTCGGCCTAGTGATTTTTCTGGGTACCGGACTTATTTATCTGTTCGCTATGGCGATGACACAAGTGAATTATAATTCTATAAATCCACCGGAGTTTTCCTGGATTGGTTATATTCTTGGATTAAACCCGGGTGGGGCGCTGATCAGTATTTTTGAACCTTCATTTTCCAAGACGGCCTTTATGTCCCGAGGAGGAAATATGGGGACGAGCGCGCCGATCGAGCTGTGGCTGGAATTTATTATCGTCTACAGTGTAGTGATCGTGTTAATGTTGTGGCTGGCCATCCGTTATATCCGTCCGGTGAGACGGCGCAGCAAGAATATCGATATGATGGAACAAAACTCCCCGGGTGGGGACAGTCGCAATGAAGGGAAGATGGAGCCTCAGCAATAGGGGAAGCCATGCATTACTTCGACACGTTTTCTTATGAAAGGATGACTTTTGGAATGACCTCAACCAGAGAGGAGAGATGGGCTTGGAGACGATATATCGCCAGCTGGAGATTGTACGCCAGCGCCTGAAATGGCTGCGCGCTTTAGATCAAGCAAGGGTCGGGTTATTGGCCGGGATTGCCTGTGCCCTGGTCTGTCTTATCGCCGGGCGGCTTTGGCCGATTGAAGCGATATGGGCGTATGCCGCAGCCTGTCTGCTGCTTGCCCCAATGGCAGGCGGACTCTGGGGCTGGTTTGCTCATGTATCCAACGGGCTGTCCGCCAAGACGATGGATCGGTTGAATCAAAGCGGTGAGGCCGAGGATTTAATGGTTACAGCATTAGCGTTTGCGGAATCAGATAGCCAACTGGCTAGGCAGCAGCGATGGCAGGCCGAGGAATATGGCGCAGCGTTTATTTCCAGGCTGAAGAGCCATCTTCCTCTTACCCGCAAGCCAAAATGGTGGATATTCATCGGATTGGGTTTTGCCGTAGCAGTCGCGTTTGTTGTTATGCCTAATCCGATGAATGACGTGATCGATAAGCATAAACAGGAACGGCAATGGGTCCAGGGGCAGGTGAAAGAGACGGATCAGATGATCGAGCAGCTTGAGAGTAAGTCCTTGGACCCGCTGGTCAAGCAGGCTCTTGAGAAAGAACTGCAGACACTGCGGCAGTCACTGGAGGAGAGCCGGGCCGGGGAACAGTCTCTTGAAGCGCTTGAGAATACGATGAAGAAATTGCAGGAAATGTCTGATCGGCTTGAGCGGAGGCAGCAGGAGAGAAACGCATGGTTAGACCAATGGAAGAAAAGTCCGTCTGCTGCAGAGCTTGCTAACGGATTGCAGCAGAATGATCAGCAACAAGCAGGGAAAGAGATCGATAAGCTAAAGTCAGATTTGCCTAAGCTGTCCCCGGCGGAGCGGAAGAAGCTGGCGGACGAACTGCAGGAGCTGGCCGCGGAAGCACCGCAGCATGATGAGGAAGCGAAACGGTTGGCTGAAGCCCTAAGCAAAGCGGCTGCGGCGCTTAAGGAGGGCAATGCGCAAGAGACGGAACTGGCGATGGAGCAATTAAAGCAGCTGGTGCAAGAGAATGCCGGGGCTGCCGCATCCCGTGCCCAACAGCTTGCGGAAGCCTCCCAGCTCGCTTCAGCCTTAGCCGAGCAAGGATTGGGCCTGGCTCAGGATATGTCCGCTTCCGGGATGGCGGTCGCTGATAGCTGGAGTATGGGTGGCCTTGCTGAGCAGTTAGCCTCTGCGGGAACCGTCAGCGCTGGCGGAGAGGCGGGTGCAGAAGGTTCTGCTGGCAGTGGTTCGGCTTCAGCAGGCTCCTCCGGTTCTCAATCCGGCAGTGGATCCGGCGAAAATGGCCCCGCTCAGGGGAAGGGGGCCGCCACAGACGGTGGATCAAGCGGAGCGGGAACCGGGAGCGGAAACGGCAATGGTGCCGGAAGCGGCAGCGGTAGTGGCAGCGGCAGCGGGACCGGCAGCGGTGGAAACGGAGCTGGTAGTGGAGGCTCTGGAGCAGGACTAGGCAGCGGCGGTCGCAATCTGATCACCGTGCCCCGCGATTATAAAGGCAGTGGAAATGTTCAGAACGATGGAGGTCCTGCTACTGGCGGTCAGGTGCAAAAAGGTGGGAAATCACCGGTTTTTGAGGGAGTTAGCCGCCCATATAATGAGGTTTACAGGGATTATGCCTCCGAGGCCAAGCGCTCGCTCGAGCGGAGCGAATTGCCGCAGAGCATGCAGGGACTTGTAGAGCGTTATTTCATGGAGATAGATCCAGGCAGTTAAATGAGCGAGAGGGAGGAATAAATCATGCCGGATACGAAGGAGCAAGCAGCGGTCTGGAGAGAGACGATCTCTACTGTAAGGGAGGAAATCGGCAAGGTCATTGTCGGTCAGGAGGAGGTCGTCGAGCAGCTGCTGTGGTGTATTTTTGCCGGGGGACATGCCTTGCTGGAGGGGATTCCCGGACTTGGGAAGACGATGCTTGTCCGTACGATCGCGGATACGCTGGAGTTGTCCTTCTCACGAATCCAATTTACACCGGATTTAATGCCAAGCGATATTACCGGAACGAATGTCATTCGCTTTGGTCCGCAGGGGACGAATGAGATGGTGTTCCAGCCGGGACCGGTGTTTAGTCAGATTGTGCTCGCGGATGAGATTAATCGGGCTACTCCAAAGACACAAAGCGCCATGCTTGAGGCGATGCAGGAGCAGACGGTTACCGTCAGCGGGGAAACCCGGCGTTTGCCGCAGCCCTTCTTCGTGCTGGCAACGCAAAATCCGCTGGAGAACGAAGGGACGTATCCGTTGCCTGAGGCTCAGCTTGATCGCTTCATGTTAAAGATCAATGTCGATTATCCTACACCGGATGAGTTGAAGCAGATCGTGCACAGAACGACGGCGGCGGAGCAACCGCATGCGGTTCGTCAGGCGACCGCGGAGCAATTGCTGGAGATTCGGCAGGCCGCCAAGGAAATTCTGTTAGCCGATGAAGTGTTGGATTATGGCATTTCTCTATTGATGATGACCCATCCTCTGGAAGCATCAGCACCGGAGTCGGTCCGTAAATACGTTAGCTTCGGTTCGGGTCCACGCGGAATTCAGTCTATGGTCGCGATCGCTAAGGTAAGAGCGCTCTGCAAGGGACGATGGCATGTCTCGACGGGAGATCTGGCTGCAGTTGCCGTTCCAACCCTGCGCCATCGCTTGTTCTTGAATTTCGAAGGCCAGGCGATGGGCATATCGACGGATTCACTGATTGAAGAGATTATCGCGAAGCTGGAGAACTCACGATGACAGCCCCTTTATTGCCTCCGGCCTTTTTGCCACGTCTGGAAAGGCTATCGCTGATATCTGGCAGGCGAGTCCGCGGGACAGCCCAGGGCAAACGCCGTTCCGGCAGCTTTGGAGCATCGCTGGAATTCGCTGATTACCGGCAATATTCTCCCGGCGACGATATCCGCCGCTTCGATTGGAGCGTCTATTCCCGGACGGGGCGTCCGTTTGTACGGCAATATTGGGACGAGCAGGAGCTTCCTATCAGCCTGTATCTTGACGTGTCTGCCTCTATGGATCACCGCGGGGCAGGAGGAGCTGCAGCTTCATCCGGACAGGCTGCGGGATTGCATCGGGAACAGTCGGCAGCTGAAAGTTCAACGAATGGGCGTGCGCTCGGCGGGATCATCCCGCAAGAACGAGGCGGTAGCGGAGATTCGAAGCTGCAATATGCCAAACGGCTGGCCGCCGCTGTCGGTTATATTGCCTTGGCCGGCTCAGACCGGGTGCAGGCTTATTTGTTCCACTCGAAGCTGGAAGCATCGCTTCCTCCGCTGCGCAGCAAGGCAGCTGCGGTAAAGCTGTTTTCTTTTATTCAGTCGGCGAATGCAGGTGGGGCGGGAAATATGGCTTCGGCGCTGGGCAGCGCACAGTCTATGCCCCGGCAGCCAGGTATGGCCTGGATTTTCTCCGATCTATGGCTGGAGGGCGGACTTGAGGAGCTGAAGCAGAGCTTGGAAATGCTGCAAGCGGCAAGACAAGAGATCGTGCTGGTTCATATCCTTTCCAGGGAAGAGCTTAATCCGCGACTTAGCGGAGACCTGCGTCTGATCGATATTGAGCTAGGGACAGGCAAGGAAGTGGCTATCACCGGCAAAATACTTGAGAAATATATGGCCGCACTGGAGCGTTATACAGAAGGAATCTCCCGTTACTGCAATGAACGCGGGATCCGTTATGTTATGGCCCCCTGTGACCAGCCCTTGGAGACGGGGATTTTTGAAACGCTGCGCAAGACAGGAGCTATTGGGGTCTAGGGGGTGTGTAAGCTTGGGATTTGCTGCTCGGCTTACTGCTGCTAAACCTGTGATGGGGATATAAAAAACTTAGAACGTAGGTCCCGTTTGAAAACATGGCATGCAACTGTAGCACGGAAATACTTTACAAGTACATTTTTTTCGATGAGATGCGCTTGAAGTGAACAACACCTGCAAAAGTGCAGGCTTTCTCTACGACTTAGCTCTGACTCACGGAAAATGAGGACAAAGCCTGTAAATTTACGTTTTTTAAATCCGTCAAGGCAACTTGGCGGGTAAAAGAGGGAAGCGCCGTTGTCTCTTAGATTGGAGTCATTCTCTGCATGCTGACCAGCAGGTTATGATCTAGCAGCGGTGTAGCCGCTTGTCCTTGAATTGACCTTGATTTAGAGGCTTTCTTAGCGAAATGCGGACTAGTTGAACTACCTTAAGGAGGGGAGCAGCATGGGGATAGCGTTGTGGTCCGGCCTCTGGTTCGGTTTGGCCATTCCGGTCATTCTGCTCATGTACCTGTTCAAGCGAAAATACATAGATACGACGGTATCAAGCCATCTGCTATGGAATCATGTTCTCCGCAACATTGAGGCGAACCGTCCTTGGCAGAAGCTGCAGAACCGCCTGCTATTATGGCTGCAGCTGCTTGCGGCTGCGCTGCTCGTATTTGCGCTCATGGCTCCATATTTATGGGTCCAGAGCGGCAGTAAGCATACGATTGTGATTGTTGATGCCTCGGCAAGCATGAGCATGCTCTTGGACGAACGGGCGGAGCAGGGGGCCGATCGTGTCGGGGAAACAGGCGCCGGGAATGATATGCCAGGCCGGGAAGCTGGGAGTTTGGGCACGCAGCCCGGGAATGAAACCGTTGGACAGGAAGCTGGACAGTCCGGGACGATCAGTTTGAGCGGAAAAGACGCAGGTCCGACCGGAACGATTAGTCGAATGGAACAGCTAAAGGGCGAGCTAAGCGAATTCACCGCTACTTTGAGTAGGAAGAGCGAGCTGACGCTGCTTAAATTGGGCAGTAAGCCGGAGGTGCTTCTGTCGCGAGAGAATGACCGCGGTAAATGGAAGCAAGCGATATCGGCGTTAGCCGTGGACTACGGCACATCGGCATATCGTGAGACGCTGTCCTTGGCAGCGGCAATGACGAAGGGGGACCCGGAGGCTCAGGTCGTTATTTTTACCGATGGGCGTTGGATGGAGCGGTCTGATGATATTTTATTTGATGTCGCTGTCCGTATCATGACGGTGGGGGAAGCGAAATCCGGTAATGCTGCCATTGAACAGTTCGGGGTGCGAAGCAAGGAGGCGACAGGAGCAGTAGATGGGGTTGCCACCATTCGCAATGATGGAAGCGATGCTCTGGAAACCGAATTGAATCTATACGGGGACGATAGGCTATTGGCTTCACGGCAAGTTGTGATTCGCGCTGGACAAACTGTGACGGAGTCATTTGCCGAGCTGCCTGCGGCGGAGGTTTATCGGCTTGCGCTCAGTCCGGGCGACTCTTATCTATTAGATAATGAGGCGTATGCGTTTCAGGAGCAGCACGCCGCTCCTAATCTGCTGCTTATCTCCCGTGGCAATCTATTTTTGGAAAAAGCGTTGCAGCTCGCCGGAGCGAATGTAATCCGTATGACTCCTGCTGACGAGGATGGAGAGGGAGTGGCAGCAGAGCCCAGGCTTCCGGCGCCAACGCCGGATATCATTGTGACTGATGGCGTTATGCCGGAGTACATGCAGCAAGGCGCTTGGGCGGATCTGCTATCCCGTACTCCGCTGTGGAGCATCGGAGGAGCTGGTGACAAGCTCCAATTGTCGAGCGGAGAACTGAAAATAGAGGATCATCCTCTGACCCGTTATTTTTCCTTAATGGATTCGCCAACAGGCTTTCTTCAACAGGCACCGGTACCCGAATGGGCCAAGACGATTATGAAAATCGACGGATTGCCAGCGATCTATGCGGGAAGCGAAGCCGGGACGGCAAGACTCGGATTTTTGTTTGCACTGGAGGATAGCGATCTGCCTTTGCGTCCCGAATTTCCGATACTGGTGCATAATGCGGTGGAGTGGCTGCAATCCGGAAGGGCAACCGGCCTTGGCAGGGCTATGGTTGAAGCGAAGGTGGCCATTCCCGTGAATGCCGACGCCGAGCAGGGGAGCTGGACTGCGGTCAGCGGGTATGCTCTGTTAATCAAAGTTGCTGATATTCCCGCTGAAGCGCAGAACGGAAGCCTATCGGCTGAACAGACTGCACCGGCAATTCCCGGATTGTGGCGGTTCGTACAGCGCGATGTGAGTGGGAATGAATTGGTCAGTTACTACTTACAGACGACAGCCAGTCCGCTGGAATCGTTGACTCAAGCTGTGTGGCCGTTGCAGCCGGCAGCTGCAGCGCAGGGCGGCGAGCAGATAGAGCAGTCTGGAAATGAAGAAGCAGCTGACGGTACAGGGAATAGCACGGCAGTACAGGACAGAGAGTCCGGGCAGACAGCCAGGGCGGGAGAAGGGCATGGAGATTTTTCGAGCAGGTACTCGCTTGCTTTTCTGATTGCGCTGCTCGCTTTTATCGTTATTTTTGCCGAATGGGGGGTGTATCAGCGTGGGCGTTCAATTTGAGCATCCCTTGTTCTTATGGCTATTCATTGTGGTCGCAGCCTTTGCAGTATATGCCTTCCGCAGTGACTTCCGCTTGAGCGGAGCGAGGAAAAAGTGGGCGATCGGACTCAGAATTACGGTAGCGATACTGCTCGTCCTGGTGATGTCAGGCTTCCATACCTTCAGAATGGTATATGACAAGGAACTGGTGTTTGTTATCGACCATTCGGCAAGCATGCCGGAGGGCGAGTCAGCATTGGGCTGGATGAATGAAGCGGTTCAGGGCAAACAATCCGGGGACAAGCTGGGCATCGTCGGATCGGGTCTGGATGCGGCCGTAGAGAAGAGTCTGGATACTGTCTGGTCGGCAAATACTGGCTCGAAAGCGGCGATAAACCCGCAGTATACAAACCTTGAAAAGGGGCTTCAGTTAGCCGGCAGCTTGTTCAGCGGGCATGGGGGCGGCCGGATCGTCCTCGTTTCAGATGGGGAAGAGAATGTTGGCGATGTACGCTCCGCTGCTCTGTTGTTACGGGAACGTGGAATCACGCTGGATGTGCTGCCGAGTGAGCGCAAGCCGATTCAGGATGTGGCGATAGAGTCCCTGAAGATGCCGGACAAGCTGTATCAAGCGGAGTCGTTCAGCTTCGAGGTTACCGTGCGGAGCACTTTTGCCGGAGAAGGGGAACTCAGGCTCTATGAGAATAATGAGGAGATCGGCCGTACGAAGCTGATGCTGCAGCGCGGAGAGAACCGTGTGGCGTTGCAGGGCTTGGCTCGACAGACCGGGATGCACCGCTATCGGGCCGAGGTGTTCGCCTCGGGAGACGAGCAGGCGGCGAATAATGTCTCCTATGCTTTTACAAGAGTAACGGGGAGCCCTAAGGTGCTGATCGTGGAAGGAGTAGCGAATACGAGCATCAATATGGAAAATTCGCTGAAATCCAGCTTGATCAACTATGAGGTCACTGCCCCAGGGATGCTGCCGCTTGAGCTGGCGAAGTATGCCGGATATGACAGTATCCTCTTTAATAATGTGTCCGGTGAGCAGGTTGGTGGCAAGCAGATGGAGCTGATTGAGCAGGCGGTGCGCTCCTACGGTATCGGATTTATAATGGTTGGCGGTGAAGACAGCTTTGGAATGGGCGGCTATTTCAAGACGCCGATTGAGAAGCTGCTGCCCGTATCGATGGAGCTGGAAGGCAAGCGGGAGGTTCCATCGCTTGGTCTGATTCTGGTAATTGACCGTTCCGGCAGCATGGACGGAGATAAGCTCAAGCTGGCCAAGGAATCGGCGATGCGCACGGTTGAACTGCTTCGAGCGAAGGATACCGTGGGCGTAGTAGCCTTTGATGATCATCCCTGGTGGGTAGTGGAACCACAGGTCCTCAGCGATAAAGAATATGTTCTGTCACAGATCAATGGCATCCCGAGCGCAGGCGGTACGGATATTTATCCTGCGGTGGCGGATGCGACGAAGAAGATGCTGGATGTCGAGGCGCAGCGCAAGCATATGATTCTCCTGACTGACGGGCAATCGGCAGGCAGTTCCGGCTACAACGATCTGCTGAATACGATGCTGGAGGAGAAAATTACGATGTCCACCGTGGCGGTTGGTGAAGACGCGGATGTGCAGCTGCTGCAGTCGCTGGCAGATGGGGCCAAAGGGCGCTATTATTACGTTCAGGATGCAACGACGCTGCCGGCTATCTTTAGCCGCGAGGCAGCGATGATCTCCAGAACGTACGTGGTGAACAAACCTTTTGTTCCGGCATTGGTACAGCCTGGTGATTGGCAAACTTTGTTTGCTGACGGGCTACCGCGAATTTATGGCTATGTGGCTGCGACGCCAAAAGCGACGGCGCAGACGGTGTTGTCCAGCCCGGAGCCAGATCCATTGCTAGCGCGCTGGCAGTACGGTTCTGGGCGAACTGTAGCCTGGACCAGTGATATGACCGGCAAATGGTCGCGCGATTGGGTAGGTTGGTCGCGGTTTGCCGAGATTTTTGCGGAGATGGTGAAGTGGACATTACCGCAGTTCACCGCTTCGGATTATGCTGTGCAAACCACGGTCGAAGGCAATCAGGTTCATTTCGAAGTCCGCGCAGATGAAGAGGTTCTGCCTGGGAAGCTCGATGCTGTAATCAGTTCGGAGGCCGTACCTGAGCAGAGGGTGCCGCTGCTTCAAACTTCTCCAGGGATTTATACGGGTTCGCTGGAAGTGAGCGATCCGGGTTCTTTTCTGGTGCAGCTACAGGGGGAAGAGAATGAGGACGGGCTGCGGCCAAGTTATGGTGCAGGGAGCGGCTTCGTTGTCCCGTATTCGCCGGAATATTCGCTTGTATCCGGGAACCCGCCGGATAAGCTAGCCGCTCTGGCCGAGCTGTCCGGCGGTCGGGTGCTGAGCTGGGATAAGCCGGGCGAAGCGCTGAAGTATCATGCGGCGGGCTACGCCGTGCCGCATGATTGGGAGCGCCCGCTGCTGATTGCGGCGCTCCTGCTCTGGCTGGTCGACATCGCCGTGCGGCGGATGTCGCTGCCCTGGAGCCGCATCGCGGAGCGCTTGCGGC
>NZ_LN831279.1:385228-612869 GCF_900069005.2 Paenibacillus sp. GM2
TGCAGCCAAGCGGCGCGGCAAGCGCTAGCGCTGCGGCTGGATGCTCGCCGCAGCGGACAGGGAGGTCTCCAAGCCGATTTTCCGACTTGGGGACCTCCCTTTTGCATTTAGCCTATCACTAGGCACATGGACATAATTGACCGTTAGCGTTGATAGGTTTGGCAGACAGTTCCTCTAACGGACAACGATGTCCACTACAAGGAGAATATGCTGCGGAAAAGCGTAATTACTGCTTCTAATGGTCAAAAGTGCCCGTTGGAGGAGCGTATTGTTTTTTTCTCGCTCGATCAGTCATTATTGACCGATCGATAAAGCCCGACCACGAGGGCTTCAGCTTCAGATGCCTGCGTTCGGAAATACTGAAACTGTTACGTCAGGAGTTAGGAAGTACTTTGCTGTAAACAAAGGAGCAGTAGAGATACTGGTCCCTACTGTGTGGAGTTTGCTTAAAACAGTAAGACATTGCGACTGTAAGATTGGGAGACAAGCAGTCATCACCGAGTGTATATTGTATTGTCTGACGTCTGGGCAAATCCGCTAACGAAACTGTGAAACGTTATATTGCTTAAAATGGGGGCAAAATAAATCTAACGAAACACCATATCGCTATTGGAGCAAAAATCAACGGTTTGGCCTTATTTTTGAGCGAATAGCGATACCCAGTTTCGTTAAAATTAGCAGGGGCGCTTTTTGCGTAAAATAACGATTGGTAGTTTCGTTAGATTTTGATTTGCGGGGCAGGATCGTAGCCAGAGAGGGGTCACGGCCACATTTGTATCAGAATGATGCGTATCGGCCGCGCGGTCCGGCAGTCACCCACCCGAACGAAGCCTATTAAGTAGGACCCAGCAGTTGATTTGACCACAGCAATAGGAGCTTTACTCCAGAGCAGGGGCATACGTATTATGCCTGTGGTGAACTCAAACTGATCGATCCAAACATCCGGGAGTTCGAGGGAGCGGTGATCTGCATCGTTGTGTTGTAGTTACTCTTTTCCTCATATTGATCTCGCATTGATATGGAGACGGTTTCTCTTTGAGCAACATAATTAATGAAATAGCGGGAGCTTGAACTTAATGCTAGCCGGGTACATACGGGACAAAGTTAGTTTGATTTGTATGCGGGGAAGCTTTGTGAAACACAGGTTTTCGTTCCTGCGCGGTTTGCGTAATTCCCAGCTCCAGGAATGGCAATAATGGTATGGAAAAGGTATACTTGAAGTGATATAATGAATAAAGTCAAAATGATTTTTTCAAATTGAATGTTTTGTGAGAAAAGGTACGTCCAACTGTCAGTTATATCTCTTCATTAACTAAGGAGGAAACAAAATGCCAGTGTCAGACAACAACAATACGATTGAAAATCTGTCGATTACGACGATCCGTACGCTTGCGATCGATGCGATCGAAAAAGCGAAATCCGGTCATCCGGGGATGCCAATGGGCTCCGCGCCAATGGGGTATCAATTGTTCGCGAAGACGATGAATCATAACCCGGAAAACCCGACTTGGGTGAACCGCGACCGCTTTGTGCTGTCCGCAGGTCACGGCTCCATGCTGCTCTATAGCTTGCTTCATTTGAGCGGATATGATCTATCTCTTGAGGATCTTAAGCAATTCCGCCAATGGGGAAGCAAGACGCCTGGTCACCCGGAATGGGGGCATACAGCTGGTGTTGATGCTACGACCGGACCGCTTGGTCAAGGGATCTCGATGGCTGTCGGCATGGCAATGGCTGAGACTCAATTGGCTGCAACCTACAACAAGGATGATTTCAAAGTTATCGATCATTATACTTACGGCATCTGTGGCGACGGCGACTTAATGGAAGGCGTAGCTAGTGAGTCTGCTTCTCTGGCAGGCCATTTGAAGCTGGGGAAACTGATCTTCCTGTACGATTCCAACGATATTTCGCTGGATGGCAAATTGAATCTTAGCTTCTCCGAGAATGTAAGACAACGCTTTGAGGCTTATGGCTGGCAGACGCTGCTCGTTAAAGACGGCAACGATCTTGATGCGCTGGCAGCAGCGATTGAAGAAGCGAAGGCTGATACGGAGCGCCCTACCCTGATCGAAGTGAAGACGGTCATCGGCTATGGCAGCCCGAACAAGCAGGGTAAAGGCGGTCACGGCGGTACGCACGGTTCCCCGCTTGGTACTGAAGAAGCGAAGCTGACTAAGGAATTTTATAAATGGGTATATGAAGAGGACTTCTATGTTCCTGAAGAGGTGCGCGAGCATTTCGCCAAAGTGAAGGAGCATGGAATTGAAGCTAATAAAGCATGGGATGCAGCTTTTGCTAAATACAAGGTGCAATATCCTGAGCTGGCAGCTCAATTTGAAAAGGCTGTAGCTGGAGACCTGCCTGAGGGCTGGGATGCTGACCTTCCTAAATATAACGCTGAGGACAAAGCGATTTCTACACGCGTTGCTTCCGGTAAAGCCCTGAATGGACTTGTAAACCGTGTACCGCAACTGCTTGGCGGCTCCGCTGACCTCGAGAGCTCGACGATGACTCACCTGGACGGCATTGATATGTATACACCGGATACCCGTGGCGGACGCAATTTGTATTTCGGCGTACGCGAGTTCGGCATGGCAGCGGCGATGAACGGGATTATGCTGCATAGCGGATTGAAAGTATTTGGCGGTACTTTCTTCGTATTTACGGATTATCTCCGTCCTGCTGTACGTCTGGCAGCTTTGATGAAATTGCCGGTAACTTACGTACTGACTCATGACAGCATTGCGGTTGGGGAAGACGGACCAACGCATGAACCGATCGAACAATTGGCTTCCTTGCGTATCATTCCAGGTCTGACTGTAATCCGTCCGGCTGACGGTAATGAGACCTCCGCTGCTTGGGCATACGCGCTGGAGAACAAGGAAAACCCTGTAGCACTTGTCCTGACTCGTCAGAACCTGCCTATTCTGGAGAAGAGTGCTGAGCTTGCTCGTGAAGGCATCCAACGCGGCGGCTATGTCGTATCCGATGCGAAGGACGGCAAGCCAGTGGCGCAAATTATCGCGACAGGCTCTGAAGTACAGCTGGCTGTGAAGGCTCAAGCGGCTCTTGCAGAAGAAGGCATTCATGTACGCGTCATCAGCTTGCCAAGCTGGGATCTGTTCGATAAGCAAGACAAGGCTTATAAAGACTCGGTTATTTTGCCTGAGGTCAAAGCTCGCGTCGCTGTGGAAATGGCGCATCCATTCGGTTGGGAACGTTATGTGGGCGAGCAAGGCTCGATCATCGGCATTGATACCTTTGGGGCATCCGCGCCTGGCGATAAGGTTATGGCTGAATATGGCTACACCGTTGAAAACGTAGTGAAGCATGTGAAGGAACAATTGAAATAAAGAGCAAGCAGCGGTTCTGTGAGGGGAGCGGGAAGTGTGACGCAGGAGTGGAGAAATGTAACAGTTGAGAAGGCAGCCAACATTTATTTTGACGGCCGGGTAACGAGTCGTACCGCATGGCTTCATGACGGCAGTAAAATCACGCTTGGCATCATGCTTCCCGGGGAATATGAATTCCATACGAATTCGATGGAGGTCATCGATGTCATTTCCGGTGAGATGAAGTTCCTTCTCTCCGGAGAGACTTTGTGGCGAGAAATTAACGGCCGGGGAACGTTTTCTGTTCCTGCCCATTCCTCGTTCAAGGTGAAAATTCATAGTGTAACCGACTATTGCTGCTCTTTTGGCTCGGCAGCTTGTGAGAATAAACCTATAGATGGAACACAGCAATAAGGACTGACTCCATAGCGTTGAGTCAAATAAAAGCACCTTCAAAAGAAAGCTCCCATGTCGTAAGATGTGGGTGCCCATTTTGGAGGTGTTTTTGTCTTGAGACAAGAGTTGGCTATCTGTCAGCGGCGATTGGGTTAACAGTTTCGAAACCAGCCTTGGTGCGTAGTTCTCCTTATCTGCTTCTCTAGTACCAACCGTTTTTTGCGCTGGCTAACAGCAACTGCGAAAGTCCCAGTTAAGCGCCTTTTTTTGGAGGCGAGATCTTTAAGAACCCGCGCGGGGTTTCACCAGTCTTTCTTCAGTTTAACCCAGAGCCTGAGTAAAAATCGTCTGGCGTACTAGAGACATGAATATTGTACTTCGCAGCCGCAGCGAATAGGGAACTGTCTTTTATCGCTTAGAAACTGCCCTGAGCTATCGCTTGGATTCCCGCGTATCGATTATTTGGTACAATCGTAGGATTACACATCCTCTCCAATTCTTGGACAAATAAATTTAAGATTGATCCGGACTAAAGAAGATAATGAATAGGAGCCTTGGAAAGCAAAAAATGGCTTCAAGGCGACCTGTGGCGCTCTGCCTGTGTAAATGAAGAGAGGTCTTTTGCTTTTGCGTTGCGAAGGTTGAGTAAGAAGCTGGCTGCATGTCTTTCATTGAATCAGGACTTTTTGACTAATAAGCAGGGTTCGCTTAGTTCGCTGCGTGCGTTTTGGACTTGACGGCTTCCCGCTTCCACATTTACACTGACGATGGTTTACGCCATTTATTTTGTAACGATTGGAGTGAAGCGAATGGAGCAGCTGATAAGCATTGTGATGCCAACGTACAATCGGGCTCAGATCATTTCCGGCGCAATTGAGTCCATCTTGCGGCAGTCCTACGCCAATTGGGAGCTGATCGTCGTTGATGACCGAAGCATGGATCATACGGAAGAGGTGATCCGCGAGTGGATGCGCAAAGATGCGCGGATCCGCTATGTCCGCAATGAACGGGAAAAGGGACCGGGCGGAGCGCGAAACACGGGGATGCTGGAGGCGCAAGGCGATTATTTGGCGTTCCTTGATTCCGATGACGAATGGTATCCCTGTCATTTGACGGACAGCATGAGCACGCATGCGCTGACGAAAGCGGATATCAGCTTTGCGCTGTGGGTAGAACGACACGGCGATATTACCTCCTACAACTTTGAGAATAAGGTAGAGCGGTATCTGCTGAATTCAATGCGAACAACGTTCGAAACATGGAATGACGGCGAAATGATTGTTTTTGAAAAAGGCTTGTTCGAGGCATTTTTGTCGCATACGCGCAATTTTTTTCAACTGAACACGATGGTATTTCGCCGGGAGCTGTTGGACGAAGTTGGCTTGATCAACGAACACTTTTATCTGGGGGAAGATACAACCTATCTGATCCGTTTTTTCGATAAATACAGAATTGCCCTGCAAACCAAACCTCATTCCGTCTACCAAGAGTCCCCCGATAGTCTCTACTTTTTCTGCGACCGCTGGCAGCTTGATCCCGATACAATTCATCTTAACGAGGAAGTCTATAAAAAAATCGAGGGACTTAGCTTCAAGTCCATCAAAGTACGCGAGCATCTCCGGGATTTAGTCGCACAGTCCGATACCGTCAGTAATAAAGCGGCACAGCTCTCCTACATCGATAACGGCATTGCAAGCAAATATTATACGCTCAGTTATTTGAACCGTTACGACCGCAAAAAAGCACTCCACTATTGCCGCCAATCCCTTCGTTACAAAGTTTCGATTTTTAATCTGTTTTTGCTCGTCAAACTGCTGTTTTCAAGCAAGAGCGGAAATGCTTTTTTGCATAGGGCTCTTAATTTCTGGTAGATCTATTCAAAAAAAAGTAAAAGAATTTCCCCCTTTATTGTAAGATTGTCTCCCTATCGCAAGTGAAGGTTTCGCACTACTATAAGGGTAGGTTTCAATAAATTTCCTATTCATGAGAAAAGTGTTTATTTCGCTACGACACTTTAATTCGTTACCGCTATACCTGATTACAAGGTATGATTTCCCCCAACACAGCCCTAATCGCCGGTATGATGGGCAGCTGTGATGTACAAGCCACGTTTGTTTCTACTGTCACAATTTTCAATCAACTGGAACCTGCATAATAGCCAAAACCTGCCTAATAAGCATAACCTCGTCCAATCGCATGAGCTTCCTGGTCAGCAAGAATTCACAAAAGGCTATAAGCTTGGCCTAGTCAGTAAGAATCCACCAAAGCATGAGCTTGCCGTAATTAGCAAGAATCCACAAAGGGCATCAGTTTGCTCAATCAGTAAGATGCACAAAAAGCATAAGCCTGCCAGTCAACAAGCCCCTTACCATTAACATCGCATAAGATCACCCATTCAGCTTGCCCCACACATATGCTTGAACTTGCCTAATTCCGTATGAACAGCGGTATTGGCGCGAATTTGCTGCCGAATATTGTTGAACTTGTCTTGGTTGCCTGCTCCTACTTGTTCTTTTTCGTTAAGGCTGGAAAAACAATGTAGGTTTATTTGCACTCTGAATGTTCCTGAAAAAGAATATTTGGAAAATAACGCTAGTTATAAGAAGTTTGCAAAGTTTAGTTTTTCCAAAGACCACCCTACAAGGAGAGTGAGTGTATTCATGTTTAGAGAGATGCATAAGTCCAAAATTCATCGGGCTGTCGTGACGGAGGCCAATTTGAATTACGTAGGAAGTATAACCATCGATCAGGATATTTTGGATGCATCGAACATTCTGGAGAACGAGAAGGTGCAGGTTGTCAATATTAATAACGGGGCCAGGCTGGAGACGTATGTCATATCCGGCCCAAGCGGCTCGGGAATGGTTTGCTTAAATGGCGCTGCTGCCAGACTGGTGCAGCCGGGCGACCGGGTTATTATTATTTCTTATGCAATGATGGAGGAATCGGCAGCCCGCACGTATCGTCCGCATGTCGTCATTATGGACGAGCATAATCGCATCGTAACGGAGGAGTATCAGGAACTGCATTCTACAACGCTGTGATAAAGAACAGAACGGAGGGTTGCCGACGATGAAAACCATTCGTAATTTGTCCGGCGTATTGCTGGAGCGCAAGGAAAATAATGCGGGGATTTTATTTTGCGAAAGCGGTCATGAGCGCTATTTGTCGTACGGCCAATTACTGACATCAGCTGGAAGGGTGCTCCACGTGCTGCGCGAGCGGGGCTTGGAGCCAGGCGACTTTGCCGTTATGCAGACAGAAGATAACGAGCGGTTTATCCTTCTATTTTGGGCTTGCGTGCTCGGCGGCATTATCCCTGTACCAGTGACGGCGGCGCGTACGGACGAAGGTCGCAAAAAGCTGATTCAGATATGCAAGCAGTTGGAAGCGCCGAGATGGCTCTGCGATGAAGAGCTTTTGCCGGGAATTCAAGGCTATGCTTTGAAACACGGGGAGGCGGAGACGCTGGCCCAGCTTGGCTCCAGCAGCATGCCGATGGCGGAAGTGCTTGCAGCGGCTGTGGATGTAGACCGACCCGAGGCCGAGAACTATGACGCTGGCGAGACGGACATCGCATTCATTCAGTTTACCTCGGGCTCTACGGGAGACCCGAAGGGGGTCGTGCTGACGCATGGCAATCTTCTGTCAAATATGCGCGCCATTATCCATGGAGCGCAATCGACGGACCGGGATTCGTCGCTAAGCTGGCTGCCGCTGACGCATGATATGGGGCTTATCGGCTTTCATCTTGCGCCGCTGTTTTGCGGCATGAATCAATTGCACTTGCCGACCTCGACATTTGTGCTTCATCCGATGAAATGGCTGGAACTTGCGCATAAGCATCGGGTAACATGCCTCTCTTCGCCAAATTTCGGTTATGTGCATTTTCTGCAGCATTGGAAGCCGGAAGCAGCGGCGGCATGGGATTTGTCTTGTGTCAGGTTGATTTTTAACGGGGCAGAACCGATATCAGCCGTCTATTGCCGCGATTTTCTGGAAGCGATGAAGCCGTACGGGTTAAGGGAAAATTGTATTTTTCCAGTATACGGGCTTGCGGAAGCGAGTCTGGCTGTGACGTTTCCGGGAACGGAGGATCGCCTGAATACCGTTCAGCTTGAGCGCCAATCGCTCGCGATCGGACAACCTGTGCGAATGGCTGAGTACGGGGATTCGGCTGCGATCGAGATCGTCGAGCTGGGTTTTCCCGTGCAGGAGTGCAAGGTGCGCATTTGCGATGAAGCGGGGAATCCATCTTCAGCAGGCAGCGTAGGTTTGATTCATATTAGTGGCCGCAACGTTACAAGCGGTTACTACAAGCGGAGCGAGGCCAACAAGCAAACGATTACCCCGGATGGCTGGCTGAATACGGGAGATTTGGGTTTCTTGCTGGAAGGGCGTTTATATGTGACCGGCCGCCTGAAAGACGTCATTTTCGTCAACGGGCAAAATGTGTATCCACATGATCTGGAGGCGTTGATCAGCGGTCTGAAGGGGGCTGAACTCGGGAAAGCGGCAATCGCTGCCGTTCAGGATGCAACGACCAAACGGGATGCCATCGCAGTTTTTATTCAGCATCGCGGCAAGATCAGCGGATTTATGCCGCTGATAGCTGAGGTGAAAAAGCTGCTTAACGGATCGGCCGGCCTGGACGTTGCTTTTGTTGTCCCCGTTCGGAGAATTCCGAAAACGACCTCCGGCAAAATTCAACGTTATGTATTGGCGGAAGCGCTGCGCGAAGGTGAGTTTGCCGAATTGCTTGCCGAGCTGGCGGAGCTGGAAGCGGTGGCCCCGTGTAAGCAGCGTCATGCGGAAGATGGCGATGCTTTACGTGGGGATGACGGCTTGGGGCCGGCCACGGAGGCGGAGCAACGGATCATGTCCATCTGGCGCGAGGTGTTGAAAAAGGATGAGATAAGCCGGAAGGATGGTTTTCTCGAGCAAGGCGGCAATTCGCTCAAGGCGGCCTATGCCTCGGCCAGGCTGCAGGAAGCGTTTGGCGTTGAGCTGACGCTTACCGAATTGTTTTTGCATGATACGGTGAGTTCGCTGGCCGTTTTGATGGAGCAAAAGGCCCAGGAAGAAGAAGGAACCACCGCCGCTGCTGCGCCGCTGGCAGCTAAAGCGGAGGAGCAAACGGTTTATCCGGCGACCTCAGCACAAAAGCGGCTGTTCATTTTAGAAGAGCTGAATCCGGGGCTGCTCAATTACCATTTGCCGTTTGCAGTCCGGGTGAAGGGTCCGCTTGATACCGAACGATTCCGCATTGCGTGGCAGGTGCTGATAGAGCGTCATCCGGCGCTGCGTACGTCTTTTTATATGGAAGAAGGCGATGTGCTGCAGCGCATCGAACAGACGGTCGAGCCGCCGCTTGCCGTCATTGACGGAAGCGGCTGGACGGCATCTGATCTGGAGCTGCGGCAACGCAGCTTCCTGCAGCCGTTTCGTCTGGAGCAAGCGCCATTGCTGCGTATGGAGCTTGTGCGCCTGGAGCGCGAGTCAAGTGTGCTGCTGCTGGATATGCATCATATCATTACGGACGGAACGTCGATGGGCATTTTGATGTTCGAGCTTACGAAGTTTTATGAGGGGGACGGGCTGGAGCCGTTGTCCATTCATGCCGGGGATATCGCGCTGTGGGAGGAAGCGGGCCGCAGCGACGGCTGGCTGGAGCGTCAAAAGCTTTATTGGCGCGAACTCTTTCGGGCTGGCGTGCCGTCTCCGACGCTTCCGTCCACCCGCCCAAGGCCGCAGACGCCAAGCTATCGCGGGGCAATTGAGCGCTTCGAGCTGGAGCCGGAGCTTGCTGAATCGCTGCGGGCGATGGCTAGACGGGATGGGGTGACCTTATACACCGTGCTGCTCTCGATTTATTATGTTCTGCTTGCAAAATATACAGGCGAATCCGACCTCGTTGTTGGCACGGCAGCTGCAAGAAGGGTGCGGCCGGAGCTGCAAAGTGTAGTCGGGATGTTCGTCAACATGGTTCCAATCCGCCTGCGCGGTCAAAGTGATTTACGCTTCGACCAATGGCTGAAGCAGGTTAATGGAGAGGTGCTGGCGGCGGTTGGCAACGGGGATGTGCCTTATGAAGAGATTGCCGAGCTGGCGAATGTGAAGCGGGAATATGGGCGAAATCCGCTGTTCGATTCGGTGTTTACACTGCAAAATATGGAGCTGCCCGAATGGCGGAGCAAGGACGTCGTTTATACGCCCCAAGCGATAAATAGCGGCTCGGCCAAGTTCGACCTGACTTGGGAATGCGCGGATGACGGTGTTAGTATCGCATTTACGCTGGAATACGCGCTCGATTTGTACGATGAGCGGGCCGCTGCACAATTGACCCGGCATTATGCAGCGCTGGCCCGGGCCGTCGCCGCACAGCCGCATGCGGCGCTTGGCGAGCTTGATCCCGTCAACGCCCGGGAGCGGGAGCGACTGCTTCGGCTTGGCCGTTCATTCGCCATGCCGCCGCAGGAACTGTCACTGCACAGGCTGTTCGAACGGCAAGCGATAGAGACACCTCAGCAAATTGCCGTTGAAATGGGGGAGCAGGCGTATACCTATAGCGAGCTGAACGAACGCGCTAATCGGCTTGCTCATAAGCTTGTACGGAGCGGCGTAACGCATGGGGTGAAGGTGGCGTTGCTGCTCTTGCGCTCGCCCGATATGATTACGGCGATATTAGCTGTGCTGAAAGCGGGAGCTGTGTATGTGCCGATCGACCCGCAATATCCTGAAGAGCGGATTCTGTTTATGCTTCAGGATACAGAGGCGCGAATGATCATGGCTGCGGCTGAAACGGCGGAGATAGCTGCCCGACTTGCCGGAGACCGCATAAATGTCTTTAATATGGATGGGCTCGATACGAGTTGGCCCGGCGAGTCCGGCCATGATCTGGACATCGACGGCTCGGCGGACGATCTCGCTTATATCATGTATACCTCCGGCTCGACGGGCAAGCCAAAGGGGATTATGACCACGCATCGCAATATATCCCGAATTGCCTTTGATACCGATTATGTAAGCCTTTCGAAAAACGATGCGCTGTTGCAGCTTTCCAACTATGCGTTTGACGGATCAACGTTCGATTTGTACGGAGCGCTATTGAACGGTGCGAGACTGTTGCTGGTTGGCGAGGAAGAGGTTGCTGATGTCATACGACTGGCCGAATTGATCGAGGATAAAGGCATCACCGTATTCTTTGTGACGACGGCGCTGTTCAATACGCTGGTCGATCACGGGCTGGAGTCGCTCCGCGGCCTGCGCCATATTTTATTTGGCGGAGAGCGGGCTTCCGTGCCGCATATTCGCAAAGCGCTTCACACGCTTGGACCGGGTGTACTGTTGCATGTCTATGGCCCTACGGAAACGACGGTGTTTGCTACCTGCTATCCGATCACAGAAACATGGGCCGAACTAGGAACGGGCACCGTCCCGATCGGCGCGCCGATCGCTTGTTCGGAAACGCTCGTGTTAAATAAGCAGGGCCGATTGCAACCGGATTGGGTGCCTGGCGAGCTATGGATTGCGGGTGACGGTGTTGCATCTGGTTATGTGAATTTGCCGGAGCAGACCGCTTCGAAGTTTCGGCCGCATCCGTTCCGAGAAGGCGAAATCGTGTACCGAACCGGCGATCTGGTGCGCCGTTTGCCTGACGGAAATTTGGAGTTTCTGGACCGGATTGACAGTCAGGTCAAACTGCGAGGTTACCGGATTGAATTGGGTGAAATCGAGAACAGGCTGCTGGAATGCACGGGCATCAAAGAAGCGTTTGTGACGCTGATTGAGAATAATGGAGCGCCGTATTTATGCGCTTATATCGTTGCGGTGCAAACCGAAGGGCTGGCAAGCGTACGGAGCCAACTGACAGGCAAGCTGCCGGCATTTATGATTCCCGCTGCGGTTGTACAGTTGGAGAAACTGCCGCTGAACGCGAGCGGCAAGGTGGACAAAAAACTTCTGCCTGCGCCGGAGCGCGAAGTCCCCTATGAAGCGCCCGCCACAGATACGGAGATCGCTGTTGCAGGATTGTGGCAAGAGGTACTTCATACGCAGCAGATTGGCGCGCTTGACCATTTCTTTGAGCTTGGCGGCCATTCTCTGAAGGCGGCCGCATTGACCTCGGCGATCTACAAGCATTGTCGGGTGCGCATGCCGCTTCCGGAAATTTTCAAGCTGCCGACGGTCAGAGAGCAGGCGGCCTGGATCGACAGGGCTGCCAAGGAAGCTTATGAACCTGTTGTGAGCGCGCCAAAAGCCGTATCCTATCCGCTTAGCCCACCGCAGCAGCGCATATTTTTGGCGGAAAACATAGCTGATATCGGACTTACCTACCATATTCCGCTTGCGCTTAAACTGTTGGGCACGGTGAGTGAAACGAGAATCGGGTTAGCGCTTCGGAAGTTGATCGAACGGCATGAGCCGCTGCGGACTTCCTATCATTGGAGCGATGGCATTCCGTCCCAGATCGTGCACGATTCGGCCGATTTTATGCTTCAAACGGCGGAACTCGCAGAGATGCCGCTTCCGGAATGCATGAGCGGGTTTTTCCGGCCGTTGGAGCTTGCCTCAGTGCCGCTGCTCGCCGCTTGCTATTGCCGACCCGAATCGGAAGGAGCGGAGGCCTATCTGCTGCTCAACATCCATCACATCGCGGCGGACGGCATATCGGTCAAGCTGCTGCTCGAGGAGCTGACCGCTTTGATCGACGGCGCTGAGCTTGCACCGCCGTCTCTGCATTACAAGGATTATGCCGTTTGGCAGGAGCGACAGTCCGGCTCGGAGCGGGCCAAGGCAGACCGAGCGTTTTGGACGGAGCAGCTTACAGAGCTGCCAGCGCCGCTCGATATGCCGCTGGATCGGCCGCGTGGTGATCGTCAGACGTTTGCGGGCGATACGTATACCTTCCGCATTTCGGAAGCGCTCACCGTACGGCTAAAAGAGACGGCTGCAATCGCTGGAGCGAGCATGAACAGTCTGCTTTTTGCAGCGTATGCGCTGCTGCTTAAGGGAACAGCCCATCAGTCGGAATTTGCAATCGGTTCTTTGGCGGCAGGCCGGACGCATCCGGATACGGCCCGGATGATCGGCATGTTCAATCAGTTTCTGCCGATTCATCTGCGGGTAGTAGACGAGTTGCCGATCCTGGCGTTCATTAGCGAGATTCATGGGCGTTTGCTTGCAGCATACGAGCATGGTGATATCAGCTTTGAGCATATGATGGAGGCGGCAGCCGGACATCCGCATGACCCGTCGCGAACCCCCTTGTTCGATACAATGCTGATCGTTCACAACCAGTTTGAAGATGAGAAGCTGGCGGCGCAAGGCGACGGCTGGAGCATGGAGCCCATACCCGTCAGCCACGGAACCTCCAAGCTGGATTTCAAGCTGGATTTTTTCAGCGACGGTGAAGGCGGTCTGCGGGCAGAGTTGGAGTATAATACGGGATTGTTCTATAAAGGCACGATGGAGCGATTGGCGGCGCGGCTGCTTTACATTTTGGAGCAAATGGCCGCCAGCTGCGACCTGATCTGTGGTGAGGTCGCAATAATAACGCCTGCGGAAGAAGCCGCCCTTGCGGCATGGAATGATACGGAACATCCATACCCGGCGGGGAAGACGCTGCACGGATGGTTCGCCGAGTCGGCCCGGCGCTGGAGGGACTTCCCGGCGGTGCGATCGGCCGAAGGCTCGCTAACGTACGGGGAGTTGAATGACCGCGCCGAACGTATGGCTGCCGTGCTAAGAGGCAAGGGGGTTGCGCTTGAAACGGTCGTGCCGATCGCCGCTCAGCGCTCGTTGTCCATGATGATTGCGATCCTGGCGGTGCTCAAGGCGGGAGGGGCCTATTTGCCGATTGACCCGGAGCATCCGTCCGAACGGATCCGCGGCATTTTGGAGGATAGCGAGGCCAGGCTGCTTCTGGCGGGGGCCAAGTGGATTCACACGCTTCCGGCCTTCCAAGGGGAAACGCTCGATCTGGACGCGCTTGCGGCGGCTGCCGCATTGGAGCTGCCGAAGGGCGAAGAAGAAACAGGCCAGTGGACTCAAGCCGGTCCCGAGCATTTGGCGTATGTCATTTATACGTCAGGCTCCACCGGCAAGCCTAAAGGGGTTATGGTGGAGCACCGCGCGGCAATCAATCGGCTGCACTGGATGCAAACGGCTTATCCGCTGAATGAGCGCGACGTTATTTTGCAAAAAACGCCGATAACATTTGATGTTTCCCTATGGGAGCTGTTCTGGTGGAGTTTTGCTGGCGCTTCGCTTTATTTGCTGGAACCGGGCGGGGAGAAAGAGCCCTCCACCATGCTGCGCGCGATTAAGGAGCAGGCGATCACGGTTATGCATTTTGTGCCATCTATGCTGGGGGTCTTTTGGCCCTATGTAGCGGACAGCGGCAGATTCAGCGAGCTATGCTCCTTGCGATACGTATTTGCGAGCGGTGAAGCGCTCAAGCCAACGCATACCGCAGGTTTTTACAGCCTGATAGAGCGCGGCGGCGGTCAATGTCGGCTCATTAATCTATATGGACCGACGGAAGCGACCGTCGATGTCAGCCATTACGACTGTCTGGACGCTACCGCAAGCACGATTCCGATCGGCAAGCCAATCCATAACATCCGGCTCTACATTGTGGACGAGCGGATGAGACCGCAGCCGATCGGCGTGTCCGGCGAGCTGTGCATCGCTGGGGCCGGTCTTGCCCGCGGATATCGCAACAGGCCGGACCTAACGGAGCAAAGCTTTGTTCCGAATCCGTTTGCCGCTGGAGAGAAGCTGTACCGTACCGGCGATCGGGCAAGATGGCTGCCGGACGGCAACATAGAATATTTGGGAAGGTTTGACCATCAGGTCAAGCTGCGCGGTCTCCGCATCGAATGCGGCGAGATTGAGCACGCGCTACTCTTGCAGGCCGGAGTTCATGACGCCGTGGTAATGGCGGTGGACCATGCGGGGGAGCCGGCGCTTTGCGCCTATCTCGTGACAGCAGACGGGAAAATGCCGGAGGAAGCAAGCCTTCGGGCTGAACTCAAGAAACAGCTTCCGGAGTATATGATTCCTTCGCATTTTGTCGCGATGGAAGCGTTTCCGCTAAGTCCGAGCGGTAAAGCTGACCGCAGCCGCCTGCCGCGGCCCCGGTTCGCTGAGCTGGCGGCTCGTGGGGGTGGCGAGGAGGCGGTTACGCCGACGGAGCTGTGGCTGGCCAAGCTGTGGCAGGAGGTGTTGGGTTTGGCCGCCAATGAGTTGGACGAACCTGTGGCGATCGGAAGGGAAGCTCATTTCTTCCAATTGGGCGGTCATTCCTTACGCGCTGCGCAGCTCGCAGGCTTGGTTGAGCAGCGTTATGGAGCGGCATTTGCGATGAAGGATGTGTTTGAGGCCCCCCTGCTGCAGGAAATGGCGGCCCGGATTGATAATGCGGCACCCAAGCGAGCCGCGGTGATCGACCGGGCGGCAAACCGAGCGTTTTATCCGTTGTCACTGGCACAGAACAGGCTGTATGTGCTGCAGCAGCTTTATCCTGAAAGCACGGCTTACAATCTTCCGCTCGCTCTGAACCTGACGGGCAAGCTTGATCAGGACAAGCTTCGCGAGGCGATTCAGGGGCTGATTGACCGCCATGAACCGCTGCGCACTAGCTTTGACTGGGCGGATGGCAAGCCGGTGCAGCGTATTCATAAGCGGGTTTCGCTGGAGCTCGCCGTACATGCCTTCATGGATGCGGCTGATTTGAATACTTTTGCACGGTCGTTCGTTCGTCCGTTCGATCTGCGGCAAGCTCCGCTTATGCGGGCGTTTCTGGCGACAGATGGCGAAGGCCGGCATATGCTGCTGCTGGACATTCATCATATCGTTGCCGATGGCGTGTCCATGAATGTCCTGGCCCGTGATTTCGAGCGGCTGTATCGCGGCGGCTTCTTGCAGCCGCTGGCTATTCACTATAAAGATGCCGCCGTTTGGCAGCAGGAGTGGATGGCTTCGGCAGCGAGAGAGCAGCAAGAGCAATATTGGGCGTCTCGGCTAGCCGGTACGCTTCCTGTCCTGCAACTGCCGACCGATTATCCGCGTCCACTTGAACAAAGCTTTGCAGGCGCCAAGCTTGTTCAGCCGATTCCGGCGGAGCTTGTCGAGGGGATTGCAGCGGCGGTGGCGGAATGGGACGTTACGCCATTTCATATCTGGCTTGCCGCCTATCATACGCTATTGCATCTCATGACCGGGCAAGACGATCTTATTGTCGGCACGCCGATCGCCGGCCGCTTCCATCCTGCAACCGAGTCTCTGGTTGGCATGTTTGTCAATACGCTGCCGATTCGCAGCAGCCCATCCGGCGAACTGCCGTTCAGAGCGTTCGCCGAGCGGCTTAAAGAAACTGTAATTGCTGCGCTGGACAATGGCTTGCTCCCGGTTGAGCATATGGTGACAATGCTGGATGTGCCGCGCGATCTGAGCCGCAATCCGCTGTTTGATACGATGTTTGTCATGCAGCATATGGAGGTTGGACTAGCTGCGGCGGACGCCCTGCAATTCGAAGCGCAAGTTCCGGACCATCGCGTGGCGAAGCTGGACTTGACATTCGAGATTGCCGATCAGGGCGAAAAAGGCACAGTTTTGACAATCGAATATGCAACGTCGTTGTTTAAGGAAGACAGCGTACGCAGAATGACGGAGTGGTATCTCCGTATTGTCGGTCTTGTACTGGCCGAGCCGGAGCGGCCGCTCGGACAGATCGGACTGCAGGACGACGCAGCGGCGCAGAAGCAGAACGAAGCGTTTAATTGCACAGCCGTGCCGTATGCAAGCGGTGATACGGTCGAGGTTTACCTTGAAAGGCAAACGGCGGAAACACCTCAGTCTGTTGCGGTCGCAGCGGAGGATGGAACATTGACGTATGCGGAATTAAACGAACGTGCGAATCGGTTGGCGCAGGCGCTCAGAAAGCAAGGCGTCAAACGTGAAGAGCGCGTGGCCGTCGTGATGGATCGCAGCCTGGAGATGATCATTGCAATTTTTGGCGTACTCAAGGCGGGCGGGGCTTATGTGCCAGTTGCACCGGGCTTGCCGACGGAGCGGATTCGCTACATGCTGGGCAATTCCGGAGCCACGCTTGTTTTGACGAAAGGCAAAGCCCTGGAAGGGCTGGAGATGTTCCTGCCGTGTATGGATGTTCATGAGACGCTCGCGCAGGAGCGGGAGGACCTCCCTGTGGAGAAGCTGCACAATTCACGCTCGCTTGCTTATGTGCTGTATACTTCGGGATCGACCGGATTACCGAAAGGCGTTATGATCGAGCATCATTCTGTCGTCAACCGGATCGGTTGGATGCAGAAGCAATACGGACTGGACGCAAGCGGAGTCATTTTGCAGAAAACGCCGATTACCTTTGACGTATCGGTTTGGGAGCTGTTTTGGTGCAGCTTCGCTGGAGCCAAGCTGGTCCTGCTGCCTCCGGGCGGTGAAAAGGACCCTGCGTTAATGATAGATGCAATCGCGCGGCATGGCGTAACAACAATGCATTTTGTGCCCTCCATGCTGCACCTGTTCCTGGAACATCCCCGTTTGCTGCGCGGCGAGGCCAGGCTGGAGAGCCTGAGCCACGTGTTCGCAAGCGGAGAAGCGCTGACTGCGGATCAGGTGCAGCGGTTCCGCGAACGGGTCGGAGTTCCGTTTGATGCCAAGCTTGTGAATCTGTACGGCCCGACCGAGGCGACGGTTGACGTATCCTATTACGATTGCTCTGACGGAGATATTCCGGCTCAGGTGCCGATTGGCAAGCCAATTAATAATATCGCGCTTTATATCGTGAGCGAAGGGGGGAAACTCCAGCCTGTCGGCATAGCCGGGGAATTATGCATAGCCGGGGTTGGTCTGGCACGGGGTTATATCGGCCGGCCCGATTTGACGGAAGAAAAATTCGTCGATAACCCGTTTGCGGCGGGCAGTCTGATGTATCGAACAGGAGACCTTGCCAGATGGCAATCGGCCGGAACGATTGAATATTTGGGCCGAATTGATCATCAGGTAAAAATAAGGGGCCAGCGCATTGAATATGGGGAAATCGAGCATGTGCTGCTCGGTCATCCGGCGGTCTCGGAAGCGGTGGTTATGAAGCGGGACGCCGCAAGCGGAAGTGAATATTTATGCGCGTACATCGTTTGCTCCGAATCTGTGGATCATCAGGAACTACGGGATTTTGCAGCGCTGCGCCTGCCGGATTATATGGTCCCGCCGGCCGTGGTCGAACTGTCAGCCATGCCCCTGTCTCCTAACGGAAAAATTGATCGGAAGGCGCTGCCGGAGCCGGAGATAGCGGCGGATAGCAGCACTCCGTTTGTCGAAGCGGCCAGCGATATCGAACTGGCGATTGCTGCCGTATGGCGCGAAATTCTGCAAAGGGATGACTTTGGCATTCATCATCGTTTCTTCGATGTTGGAGGAGAATCGCTGCTGCTGGTGCGGGCCCATCAACGACTGGAGGAGCTGTATCCCGGCGCTCTCGGCGTAACCGATTTGTTCACTTATCCGACGATCGCCTCGCTCGCGGCTTATCTGGAATCGAGAAATCGCGAGCTCGCGAGCTGGAGTTGGAGCGGTCTGCCGTTGGCTGACGACTGCACAAGCAGCGGGTATGCCGCGGAGCGTATTGGCAGCGTGTTGTTCCAACTCGATCAGGCGGTTGCGGCTGGACTTGCGGAACTTGCGGCATCCCGCTCGGTAACGGTGGAAGCCGCGGCGTATGCCGTCTATCTGTACTTCTGGCGCGGCGAGTCCGGCATGGTCCGGCTTGTGCTTCCGGCACTGATGGACAACGGGCTGATTGCTCCGAAGGAAATTGACTTTGCGGAGGTGCGTGATTTCGATACGCTGCTGCGGCATGCCGCCAGACAGGTGGGTGCGGGAGAAGCTTATGCCGCACGGCAAATCAGAAAACAGCCGCAAGCCGAAGCCGGATTTACTCTATTCCCGTTATTTGCAGGAGCAGTGCAGCATGGGTTCATGGAGCGGGAAGCGCTATTGGAACGATTCGACATTGTGCTGTATATGGATGGCGCTGACGCACCCAGTGGGGCGGAAGGGCCACAGCTTGGCGGGGTATGGATGTACGATGCCCGGCGCCTCGACAAGGAGGCCGTGCTGGATTGGGCCTCTGCTTATCTGGAGCTGCTGTCGAGCGTGGTTGAGCAATATCGCGCCGTGGCTGACAGGGCCGACTCGGGGGCTTAGCTCGAACAAGCAGGGCTGCATCTGGTCCTGACCTTGCCCCGGAGAATACATTTGATAGAGGTTGTATAAAATATCCGCTTTTGATAAGAAAACCAATCGGGGCAATTCAAGGCTGACCAAACAGGCAGCTCGCTTCCCTTTGCCCCCGGGGTTATTTAATCCGAAGTGTCTCGTAAAAATGCGCATCGGAAGCAGTAGATCCAGTACTGTAGGTCTGATTTTTAAACACGTACTGACAGAAGAAGAAAGGAGCTTTCCTGTGAAAAAAGTGTTGATCATGATAGGGAATATCGCGCTTTATCTCGGGGTCTTTTATGCGCTGCTCTACCTGCTTCGCTCTACTTACAATTACGAAGTGACATTGTCCTTCGCCAAGTTTCTGGATCGCAATCCGTCCATGTTTATGGTCGTTCTGTTCACGCTGATTACGCTTGTGTACATGCTCATCTTTCGTATCAAAGGATGGATATGGCCCCATACGGAAAAAAGTCTGTTCCGCGCGTCGGGCTTCAAGCGGCTGAGCGCCTCGCGCGTCTTGCTGATGATCGGCCTGGGGCTTGCCGGAAGCTTGTTCAGCATTGGCCTGATCGTCATTGACGATATTGCCCAGCAATTTCCGTCCATTCCCGCGCTGGTCGACGATCTGATCAGGGGGGATTCGATCTGGTACGTCATTCTGGGTGCCGGTTTGATCGGCCCGGCATTTGAAGAAATATTGTTCAGGGGCCTCATTTTCAGCGAGCTTCGCAGGGTAATGCCGGTATATGTGGCCTTGGTGCTGCAAGCCGCGGCTTACGCTTACTTCCAGCCGAGCGCAGCGCTTTCGGTCATCAGCATCGGCTCCGGCCTGATTTACGGGGCACTGTATTTGCGTACCGGATCGCTGTGGGCGCCTATTCTGGTACAGAATACGGCCATGGGCACCCTCTTTCTATTTAAATCCATCGGGTTTTACGAATGGTTTGACAAGCTGGGCGATGTTTCGCTGTATATCATTACGGCGCTCTGCCTGGCTGCGCTGATTGGAGGTTCCATTTATGTCTGGCGAACCCCTGGCAGCGGAGGCATCGGCGCACGCGCCGATCAAGCGCTGACGGCTGATCTGCCGTCGGCAGCACAAAAGGGAGGCTAACCGCATGAAGGCATGGGGAATGATGCTGGCTCGCGTGGCTGTTGTTATCGGCTTGTATTTTGCATGGTTTTTTACCGTGACGACATTATTTTTCGATTATGTGTACCCCAAAAGCGCGTGGTTTGAACAGAACACGGTCACCGTCATTATTTTGAACGATATGGTAGGGCTGCCGCTCATGCTGTTGGCCTGGAGGTTTATTTTTAAAGAAAATCTGTTCAAGGCGGCTAAGTTCCGCATGATGGGCGGTAAATCGGTAGCGATCGCTTTGTGGATCGGGCTTGGAGCAGGATTATTTACGGTAGCCTTCTCCCGGCTTCCTGTTATTGCATCGGACAAGTACCAGTTCCGTGAATTGTTTGACTACCTGAACCGTGCGGAATGGTATGTATTTCTGGTTTTTTTGATCCTCGGAAATGTTTACAAGGAGACGTTGTTCAGAGGCATTCTGATGAATGAGTTCAGACGCGTTCTTCCGGTATGGATCGCCATTATGATTCAGGGGGTGTTGTACGGGGCATTGTTCTTTTTCGGGGACATCCCGCTGTCGCTATATGGTTTTCTCGGTGCGGTCATTTTTGCGCTCTTGTATGTCTGGTTTAAATCCATCTGGGCGCCGATTGCTGCGCAGGTCGCCTGTCAGGGCAGCCAGTACTTATTATGGCATTACGGGCCGGAGACGACAGATGTTACCGTCATGTCCGTTGCTATGGCCGTAGCGGCCGCTATGATTGCGGTTGGCATCTTCCTTGCGTTTAAGCATCGCCCTTCGATCTCGGAGCCGCTGTCTTCCGAGGGGGTGACGCCGGCGTGAAGGGGCTGCGAATAGCGGGCAATACCGTCCTGTATTTGGTCATTTATGCGGCGATCGTGATGCTCGTCAATCAGGCGCTTTACAACTGGATCGGAGACTCCGGGCTAAAAGACTTTATCGCCGACAATTCCGGCATAGTGCTGATTGTATCCAATATTATCGTGCTTGCCGTCTACCTTCCGCTGCTGCACCTGCAAAAAATCTCGCTGAAGCATTTGGGGTTTGTTCCCGCGCGCAGCGGATCGTTGCTGCTGTCGGCAGGCACGGGCATCTGGCTCGGTTTGTTTATCGCCTCGTTCACCCGTCTTCCGTGGATAAAAGCAACCTTTACGCTCATCTCGGATTTGGTCGCTTTTGTCGCCGGCGGAAGCCTGATCATTTTTATACTCGGCAGCTTGCTGCTCGGGTCTTTGCTGGAGGAATGGCTGTTCAGAGGAATGCTGTTCCATACGCTCAGTCAACGCCTTTCGGTTCTGTGGACGGTTCTGCTCCAGGCCGTGTTGTTCGGCGCGGTATTTATGAATATTACGGTCGGCGCATTTGCTGCGCTGGGTGCGATCGTGTACGGCGCCGTTCGCGCTGGTTCGCACTCGCTTTGGGGATCGCTTACGGCCCATGTGTGCAGCACGGGCACCTTATATCTCGTGCTGCAATGGGCGGATGATTGGCCGTCCGGTACGCTTGGACTTTTAGTCCCGATCAGCGGACTTGGCATTGCGGCGCATGTATTGCTGCTGCTGCGTGGGAGCGGCCGAAGGGTGAAAAAGGAACAGACCGTTGGCGATTCTATTACTAGCTAGGAGGGAAGGGCGCCATGTTTCAACTGGATTTGCTGAATACCCAAAAAGATACATCCGGGCGGAAGGGGCGAAGTGCGGGCTCCGTCTCCAAAGTTTCCTACAAGGATATTGCGATTGTCGGAATATCCGCCAAGCTGCCGCGTGCAGAATCGCACGATGCCTTCTGGGAGCTTCTGCGGAGCGGCAAGGACCTGGTAGGCGGGTTTCCCGATTCCCGCAAAGAGGAATTGAAGCCGTATTTACGCCGTATGGAGGCGCAATACGGCTCTGTTTCCTTTTTTGACGGGGCGTATATCGAAGATATTTCAGGTTTTGATTATTCTTTTTTTCGGCTTTCACCGAAGGAAGCTTCGCTGATGAGTCCGGCGCAGCGCCTTTTCTTGCAGACGGCATGGAGCGCGCTTGAGCATGCGGGGTACGGCGGAAATGCGCTGCATGGTTCACGCACCGGCGTCTTTATCGGCTATAACGGGGACGCGCTGCATGATTACAAGCGAATCGTCGAAGCGTTGGACCCGGACGCCTTGTCTATGGCGGCACCCGGCAATCTGAGCTCCATGATACCGAGCCGGATTGCGTATTTGCTTAATTTGCGCGGACCTGCGATCAGCGTGGACACTGCCTGCTCCTCTTCGCTGGTGGCGGTGCATCTGGCATGCCAATCGATCCGCAGCGGCGAATGCGAGGCGGCGATTGCCGGCAGTGTCAAAATTAACGTGCTGCCGCTGGATATCGGCATACGGCTTGGTATCGAATCCAGCGACAACCGGGCCAGAACGTTCGACGACTCGGCGGACGGAACGGGTATCGGCGACGGCGTGGTTGCGCTGCTGCTGAAGCCGTTGTCCCGCGCACAGGAGGACGGTGACTCTGTATATGCCGTCATCAAAGGCAGCGCGATGAATCAGGATGGCGGATCGGTGGGGATTACCGCTCCAAACGCCCTCGCGCAGGAGGATGTGATCGCCCGCGCCTGGCAGGATGCGGATATTGATCCCGAAACGGTAACGTATATTGAGGCACACGGCACGGGAACCTCGCTGGGCGATCCGATCGAAATCGATGGGCTGACGCGGGCCTTCCGCCGATATACCGATAAACGGCAATTTTGCGCTATCGGTTCGCTGAAAACAAATATCGGTCATCTCGACCATGCCGCCGGTATTGCAGGTCTGCTCAAAGCGGTCCTGTCGCTTGTCCACAAGCAGCTTCCGCCAACGCTTCATTATCGCTCGCCGAACCGCAACATTTCATTTGTCGATTCTCCCGTTTATGTCAATGACGAATTAACGTCATGGGAGACGGACGGCGAAGCAAGAAGATGCGGAGTAAGCGCGTTCGGCATGAGCGGCACCAATTGCCATGTTGTGCTGGAGGAGGCTCCCGCCGCGATGCCTTCGGGTCTTTCCGCCAGAACGGAGCTGGTGTGTTTGTCCGCGCACAGCATGACGGCGCTGGAGCAGCTTGTGCTAAGGATCAGGGATTGGGTTCTGGGGCATCGCGACGAAGAGAGGCGCAGCTTGGCCGACCTTTGCTACACTTTGGCCGTTGGCCGGGGGACCTATCGGTATCGCCTGGCGATCGCAGTAAGCAGCTGGGATGAGCTTGCTCAGACTTTGCATGCCGCGGTCGAAAGCGGCATTCCCGGCCTTGCGCTGCCGAACGTTATGTTTGGTACAGCCGATTTGGCAGCGGCCGGGAATACGCGCCAGCAACGACAGCAATCCGTTCCAAATGAACGGGAAATGAAAGCGCTGGAGCTGGGCCAACGTTATGTGGACGGATACGAGATCGACTGGACGTCCATCTACCAAGGACAACGCCGCCAACGGCTGCCGCTTCCGACATACCCGTTCGATTCCCATCGTTGCTGGGTGGAGGAGTCGCGCGCCGAAGCAGCACTTCATACGCCATTTGCGGCTTGGAGCGGATATACGCTTGGCGGCGACATTCCCGAGAAGCTTGAGCAAGAAATGAACGAGACGTTTGCCAGATGGCAAGCCGTGCTGGAACGGAGCGGCGGAACGGTGAGTCAACGCCGCGGCGGCGTTGTGTTAACCGGGGAGCGCTCCGGGCTGGAGTGGGAGCAGCATGTAGCAGATGCCTGGGGGGGACTGCTCGGTTATGATGAATTGCCCGCAAAGGCCGGGTTTTATGAGCTGGGCGGAGATTCCATTATTGCGCTTAAAATTGCAAACCGGCTCAGCGAGCATGCGGGCATCCGCATTCAGGCGGCGGATTTACTGGGACATCCCGATCTGCCTTCGTTCACGGCGCTGATCGAGCGGCGGCTCAGGGAGAGCGGCGCGGCGACAGCGCCAAGAACGGACTTCCGGCCTGATGAACAAGTGGAGGACATTGGGAACGGCGGAATCGAGGCCAACGGCCGGCATGAAGGACAAGCGGCGTCCGGCGAATGTGACGGAGCAGAGGCGTCTGGAGGGCCTGTCGGACCGCTGACCAGCCAAGCATCCGACGCTTTGTTCGGGGATATATTGGAGCCGATTCCAAAGGCGGCTCCGCAGGAGCATTATCCGGTTTCGTCGCCGCAGAAACGCATGTATTTGCAACAGCAGGCGCTGCCGGATGATCGCAGCTACAATTTGCCCGAATTGTTGTACTTGGATGGGGCAATTGATGCAGATCGGCTGGAGGCCGTCTTGCAAGCCATCGTGGAGCGTCACGAGACGCTTCGCACCACCTTCCACGTCATTGACGGAGAGATCAGGCAGCGTATTCACGCCGCTATTCCTTTCCGCCTGGTTCGCATGGAGATTAGTGAAGCGGAAGCGGACGGTGTGCTGCAAAGCTTGTTCCGGCCGTTCCAGCTGGATATGGCTCCGCTGCTGCGCGCAGCCTTGCTGAGATTGGAGCCGGAGCGCCATGTGCTGTTTCTTGATATGCATCATATTGCATCCGACGGGATGTCGGCGGGCATTCTTTTATCCGACCTGATGACTTTATATCAGGGCGGTTCATTGCCGCCTCTGACGCTGCAATACAAGGATTATGCGGCTTGGCAGGAGAGCAGGCCGCACTCCGCAAATGCCGAAAGGTATTGGCGCGAGAAATGCCGGGGGGAATGGCCGCTGCTTATGCTTCCAACCGATGCTCCGCGTCCGCCGGTCAAAGGCCATCGCGGGGAAACGTTTGACGTGTACGTCGAGGCAGGTTTAACGGCGGCTGTACGCAACCTTGCGGCCGAATCGGGCACGACTCCGTTTATGGTGCTGCTATCGGCTTATTACACTTTCCTCGCCCACTATACAGGGGCCGAGGACATTGTCGTCGGCACGCCGATTGCGGGACGAAACCGGCGCGAGCTGGAAGCGATCGCGGGGATGTTTACTGGCACGCTGGCACTGCGGGCTCATCCGCGCGCGGACAAGCCGTTCAAAGCTTTTTTGTCCGAAGTGAAAGAGATGGCGACCGGAGCTTACGCCCATGCCGATTATCCATTTGAGGATCTCGTGCAATGGCTGGATAGGAGGGATGCCAGCCGGAGTCCGCTGTTTGATACGATGTTCATTATGCAAAACCTGGGTATTCCCAACGCTTCATCGAAGGGGCTGTCGTATCGCCACCGGCGCTTTGAGCATGGCACAGCCAAATACGATTTGATGATTCAGGCCGTAGAGAGTGGGGCGGAATTGCGGCTTGTTGTAGAATATAGTGCCGATTTATTTCGCCGCGCCACAGTAGAACAATTCATGCGGCATTATGTGCAGCTGCTGCGCAGCTTGACGGATCGTCCCAACGCTGCGCTCGGCACAGCGGAGATGCTGACGGAGGAGGAGCGCCTGTATCTGATGGCGCTGGGAAGACGCGCAGCGAACTTTCCTCCGCCGCGCTGTCTGCATGATTGTTTCAAGCAACAGGCGCTGGCTGTTCCCGACCTGCCGGCTGTATCATGCGGCGGTGAATCCATGACCTATCGGGAGCTGGATCGCCGCACAGATGCGCTGGCGATCACCTTGCGCGCCAAAGGGGTGGGACGCGGCAGCGTAGTCGGCATCATGGCGAAGCGTTCCATCCCTATGCTGACTGCTATGCTTGCCGTTATGAAGGCCGGAGGCGCTTATATGCCTATAGATCCGCATTACCCTGAGGAGCGCATTCACTATATGCTGAAGGACAGCGGCGCGAAGCTGGTGTTTGCGGACGGCACAAGTTCCGGAGCCGCGGCTGTCATGCCAGTCTCCTTCCAGGTGCTGGACCTGGCGGATGAGACACTGTTCTCCGAAGGAGACGATGCCGCCGACGCATGGCCGCAGGACGCCGCAGATCCGATGTATGTCATCTATACCTCCGGTTCTACGGGTCAGCCGAAGGGCGTTGTTGTGCCGCATCGCAGCTTTTACAATTTCGGACATTCGCTCCGTACATTTTTCGAGGAGCAATACGGCGAGGGAGACAGATGCCTCAGCCTGACTAATATTTCGTTTGACGTCAGTGTAGCAGAGCTGTTTATGCCGCTTATGTTCGGAGCTTGCACGGTACTTTACCCGGAGCCGAAATGGCTGGATCCCGGGCGAATTGCCGAGGTGATTGCCAAAGAGCAGATTACTTTCGCTTATTTGCCGCCGTCTTTGCTGAAAGAGGTTGCGCGGCAGCTGGAGCAATCGCCTTCCACGATTGCGTTGGACAAAATGCTCGTTGGGGTAGAGCCGATCAAAGACGAAACGCTGGAGTTATATACGAAGCTTAATCCCGGGATTCGGATTATTAACGGTTACGGTCCGACGGAAGCGACGGTGTGCTCCAATATGTACACCTACAAACCGGGCGCTTATCGCGGTGGTTATGTGCCGATAGGCGGGCCGATGCACAATGTTGAAATTTATATATTCGGCTATGGCGGCCAGCTTGCCCCGACCGGTGCCGCCGGCGAGCTGTATATTGCCGGCAGCGGCCTTGCCAACGGTTATCTCAACAGACCGGATTTGACGACCGAGCGATTTTTACCGCATCCCTATCGCGAGGGTCACTTCATGTATCGGACCGGCGATATCGCAAAGTGGCTGCCGGACGGTAACGCCATGTATGTGGAGCGGGCCGACCAGCAGGTGAAAATCAGAGGCGTGCGGATTGAAATGAATGAGGTTCGCTCGCAATTGATTTCCCTTCCCGAGGTGGAGGATGCGGTTGTGCTCATTCGCGAGCGGGCAAACGGCGACAAGGAATTGTGCGCGTATGTGGTCGCTTCGGACAAGCTCCCTTCGCGGGAATGGCGAAGAAAGCTGAAAGACAAGCTGCCGGAAGCGATGATTCCGACCTATATCGCAGCGATTGAAGCGGTACCGCTGACGCCGAACGGGAAAGTGGATCGGCGCGCCTTGCCTGAGCCGGAATCCGGGCTTCGGGAGCAAGGAAAGCCGGAGCCGCCGCGAGATGAAATGGAAGAGCGCGTCGCCGCCATTTGGGAGGAAGTGCTGGGCGATACGGTCGGGCCAATCGGTATTTACGACGACTTTTTCGAGCTTGGCGGTCATTCCTTGAAGGCTGCCGTGCTGGCGGGCAAGCTGCAGCAGGCGACGGGCAGTCTGGTTCCGCTCAGCTTGATATTCGAGCTTACTTCTATCGCGGAAATGGCCGCTTGGCTGAAGGAACGGGACGGTGCCGCTGTGGCGGCCGGGCCGATTCCAAGGGCGGAACACCGCGAGTGGTATCCGATGTCGCGCGCCCAGCGCCGCCAATATATGATGCAGATGCTGGCCGGAGACGCAGCTATGTATCATGTGCCGTTCGCGCTCCGCTTGCGGGGCAAGCTGGATACAGCGCGGCTGGAAGACGCGTTTATAGCCCTGATTGGTCGCCACGAAAGCTTGCGGACGACCTTTCATATGTCAAAGGATGAGTTCAGGCAAATGATCCATCCGCCGTATCCGTTTAAGTTGGAGGAGCTGGACCTTGCAGCGTTGACCGGAGATGATGCGCTGCTGGAAGCGCCAATGGATGGTACCGAGGTGACGAGGTTGATGAAGGTTTTCCAGCGCCCGTTCTATCTGGATAAGCTGCCGTTGCTGCGGGCGGCGCTGTTGCGACTGCATGAAGGAGATCATCTGCTGCTGCTGGATATTCACCATATTATTACCGACGGCGTATCCTCCGGTTTGCTGGTGAATGAGCTGTCGCAGCTGTATGCCGGACAAGTGCTGCCGGAGCCGCGCGTGCAATACAGCGATTATGCGGTGTGGCAGGAAGCCGGATATGCAAATGCCGCTTATGCGGAGCATGAACGGTACTGGATGGAGCTCTTTGCAGGCAAGCTTTCTGTACTGGAGCTGCCGACGGATCGCCCGCGTCCCTCTCTTCCGAGCTATAAGGGCCGCCGCCATACGTTCCGGCTGGATGCGCAGATAACGAGGGAGGTGCAAAAGCTGGCGCGGGAAGCAAAAACGACGATGTATACGGTGCTGTTGGGTGCATTTGCCGCGCTGCTGGCCAAATACAGCGGACAGGACGAAGTGATTGTAGGCACCCCCGCTGCCGGCAGAGAGCATGCCGATACACATGGCATGATCGGCATGTTCGTCAACACGCTGGCGCTGCGAACCAGGCCGGCAAGAGACAAGACGGTACGGGCCTATATAGCGGAGCTTCATCACCATGTCGTAGAGGCGCTTTCGCACCAGACGTATCCTTTCGAGGAGCTGGTTGAAGGGCTGAAGGCCGATACGGACAGAAGCCGCAATCCATTGTTTGACGTTATGTTTGTCTTGCAAAATATGGACCGGGTGGCGATGGAAGCAGGCGGACTTGTTTTTGGCGAAATACCGTTCGAGACGGGGACAAGCAAGTTCGATTTGACTCTGGAAGCGGTGGAGCGGGAAGCGGAAATCGAGCTTCAACTGGAATACGCAACGGATTTATTTCATGAGGAAACCGCACGGCGCATGGCGAAGAGCTATGTCGTACTCGTTCAGGAGATGTGCAGAGCGTATGATCGCACGGTGGGTGAGCTTGAGCTGATGAGTGTAAGCGAACGCGAGCAATTGCTGGCATCGTTGGCTGGAGGAGGTATGACGGTACAGACCGCGAGTAAAGAGAGGAGCAGGGGGAGGATGGAAATTCTAGTTGGGGAAGGCATGACGAACCGGCAAGCAGACGCGGCTGCGGCTTCCGCGCAAGCAACGGCGAAATGGACGGGTCTGGTTCAGGAAGTGGAGTGCCAGGCGGCGCGCACGCCGGATATGGCGGCGATTCAATTTGGTGCGGAGACAGTGACTTACGCCGAGCTGAACGAACGCGCGAACCGGCTTGCCCATTCCTTACGGGCGAAGGGGATTGGGCCCGAGCGAATTGTTGCGCTGATGGCGTCCCGCAGCCCGCAGCTGCTTGTCGGCATTTTGGGTGTTCTGAAAGCCGGAGGCGCATACGTCGCCATTGATCCCGCTTACCCCAAGGAGAGAATCGACTGGATGCTTGAGGATTGCGGCGAAGCGCTTCTGCTGACGGAAAAAGCCTATGCAGGAGTCGCAACGAGAGCTGTTGCCGAGTGGTATCTGGATGATCCGGAGCTGTATGCGGCGGACAGAGGCAATCCGGAGCAGGTTCACCAGCCGGATCATCTGGCTTATGTGCTGTATACGTCGGGTTCGACCGGACGTCCCAAAGGAGTGATGATCGAGCATCGCGGGCTGGCGCATTTCATCAGTGGCTTCCGAGACCGGATTCCGTTCGAGATGGGCCAGAGCATCCTGGCGATGGCCTCGGTATCCTTTGATATTTTTGTCGTTGAAAATCTGCTTCCGCTCACGCTGGGGATGCGGATTGTGCTTGCGAGCGAAGAGGAGCGGGGCGATGCCGCCCTGCTGCAAGGCCTGATCGACACGCATGGCATCGATGTGCTGCAAATTACGCCATCGCGCTTCAAATGGTGGATGAACCAGCGAGGCGAAACGGACGGTTTGCGGCAGCTGCGTATTTTGATGATCGGGGCAGAGCCGCTGACGGCCGATATACTCGACAAGCTGCGCGCCGCCACTGGAGCCAGATTGTTTAATTTGTACGGTCCAACGGAGACGACGGTGTGGACTTCAATCCGGGAAGTGACCGAAGGCGAGGACATTTCGATCGGCACTCCGATCGAAGGTTCCGTTATGATGGTGCTTGACGAAGGACTGAAGCTGCAGCCGACAGGTGTGACGGGTGAAATTTGCATCGGCGGGCCGGGCGTCGGGCGTGGGTATCTCAGCCATCCCGAATGGGATATCGCTTTTGTGCCGAATCCGCATATGCCGGGCGGACGCATGTATCGTACGGGCGACCTTGGGCGCAGGCTTGGAAATGGGGAGCTTGCTTATGCAGGACGCCGCGATTTCCAGGTGAAAATCAGGGGTCACCGGATTGAAATCGGTGAGATCGAGCAGTTGCTGCTTCGCCATGAGCAGGTAAAGGAAACGGTTGTCACTGCGTTTCAGGAGGAGGATGGGGAGTATGCGCTTTGCGCATATATCGTCAAACACAACCCCGCGGCGGTGGAGGCAGAGCAGGACGGCACCGAGCCTTCCGGTCGGCTGACCGTGCAATTGCGTGAATATCTCGGGAACAAGCTGCCTTCTTATATGGTTCCTGCCTTCATGGTTATTCTGGATACAATTCCGCTTACGCCAACGGGCAAAATTGACAGAAGGGCGCTGCCGAAGCCGGGAACGACCAACGCTGGCATACGCGAGCTTGTTCCGCTTTCGACGGATACCGAGCGCAAGCTGGTGGAGATTTGGAAGGAGCTGCTCGGTACGGATGCGATTAGCGCCAGGGACAGCTTTTTCGAGCTGGGGGGTCATTCCCTGAAGGCAGCGGGCATGGTCAGCCGGATTGCAGAACGCTTTGGCGTCCAAATGCCGCTGCGCGATATTTTTATGAATCCTACGCTTGAAGGTTTAGCAGCCCTTCTGGACACGAGCGGAACCGTGGCGGCCGCTCGTATTCCAAGGCAGCCGGAGCGCGAGTATTACCCGATGTCGAGGGCGCAGCGCCGCCAATTTATGATGGGGCTGATCTCGGGCGAGGCAACGATGTACCATGTGCCGTTCGCCGTGCATATGCACGGCAAGCTTGATGTAGAGCGGCTGGAGGAAGCTTTTCTTGAGATTATACGCCGCCATGAATCGCTCAGAACGACATTTCATCACGAGGAGGACGAGTTCCGCCAGCGCGTGCATGCGCAGCCGGTATTTACGCTGGAGCGAGGCGCCAGGCTGAGAATGGCAGCCGGCAAGCTGCTTGCGGAAGGGGGAGACGAAGGATTGTTCGGCGGTATCAGCGCACTGATGGAGCGATTTATCCGTCCGTTTGATCTGGGTCATCTTCCACTGTTCCGGGCCGGATTGATTCCGCTTGGCGAGGAGCGCCATCTGCTGCTGCTGGACTTTCATCATATTATTACCGATGGCGTCTCCGTCAGCGTCCTGCTGCAGGAACTGACTGCTTGGTATGGCGGCGGCGAGCTGCCGGAGCTGGATATTCAGTACCGGGATTACGCGGTATGGCAAGAAGAGCAAATGAGCAGCGAGGCATACATGGAGCATGAGCGCTACTGGCTGGAGGCGTTCGAAGGGGAGCTGCCAAAGCTTGCGCTCAAGGCGGCCTTGCCTAGGCCGGAACTGCAAAATTTCCAGGGCGGTCTGATCATCTTCAGGCTGGATGAGGAGCTGACGCTCAAGGTCAAGGCGTTTGCGCGCGAGCGCGGCACGACGTTGTATACGGTGTTGCTCGGGGCTTATTCGATGCTGCTGAGCAAATGGAGCGGCATGGAGGATATCATTATCGGCACGCCGGTAGCGGGTCGCAATCATGCGCAATTGGAAGGTCTCCTTGGTATGTTCGTCAATACGGTCGCGATTCGCAGCTTCCCCGAATCCTACCGTACAGTTGGCGATTATTTGTCCGAGCTGCATGAGGATGTATTGCGGGCGCTGGAGCACCAGAATTATCCGTTCGAGGATTTGGTGCAGAAGCTGGGTATTGAGCAGGATCGCAGCCGCAATCCGCTATTCGATACGATGTTTATTTTGCAAAATATCGATCGCGCCGCTTACCGTTCGGGCGGCATTGAATTCGACCCCAAGGAATTCGATCCGGGCGTCAGTAAATTTGATTTAACGCTTGAAGCGGCGGAGCGGGACGGCAGGATCGGCTTTGCGCTGGAATATGCGACAAGTCTTTTCGCTGAAGAGACTGTCCGGGCGCTGGCAGAGGATTATACGGCGATTTTGCGCGCGCTGGTTGAAGACGGAGCAAAGAAAAAAATCGGTGCTGTGCTTGCGGCAAGCAAGCTTAGCTGAACCCACATTCTGAGCCTAAGGAGGCGGCGAACGATGAAGTTGTCGATGGAAAGGAAACCGTTTAACGAGTTTTGGATGAATTGCATGCTCAACCAGGCTTTTTCCATTGCGGTGTCGGAGGAACCCAGCTACAGGAATGCGGCGTATTTGAATATTTATCGTTACTATCCGTGGGAGGCTGCGACGGATAAGGACTTCCGCTATCCGACAATCGATACGCTGTATTATTTAGACGACCCTGCTAGATTCCCGTTGGCGCAGGTGATCCGCTATATTGAGCCCGGGCATTTCCGCAGCAAGGAGACGGTGCTGGAGGAAATCAGGGCGATGCTGAAGGGCGGACGCAACTTAAGTGTAAACGTCGACCTGTATGATTGGCTGCCCGGCAGTATGGCCTGGAAAAGGTTCCATTGGTATCATTATTCGCTGTTTAACGGATACGACCAGGAGCGCGGCATCTTTTACGTCATTGACGATACGCTTGCGGGCTACGAGGAGCACGAGGTGCCGGAGGAAAGGCTGCTCAAGGCGTATGGCAATTCGGAATACAACGTGAACCCGGACTATTTGGGGCCTGCCTTCTACGTATACAACCTGCAGGACAAGGTTCAGCCCTACGAGTTGAAGCTGGATGAGGTAGTCGATAATGCGAGGCGGCTGGCGAGGGAGCTTGACCAGTTCTCCATGGAGGGCATGTGGAATGTAGATTCTGACCCAGACAAGAAGCAAGCGCATCTCACCTATGGCCTTGTCGGCGTCAACATCATCTGCAACCGTCATATCGCTAACATGTCCTTGCTCCGTTCCTTGCGGGAAAAAAGGCTGATCGGTGAGTCGCTGTATGAGTCGCTGTCCGGTCAACTTGGCGCGGTGGGGGACGGTTGGGATCGGGTGAAAGACCGATTTGTAACAGGGGACTTCGAACGCGACAGAGAACTGGCGCTCGCGGATGCCTTGTTTGCGAAGGAAAAAGCGTTCTGGGCTACGCTTGCGGATGGTGTGTAAGGCGGATTGCGTCAATAGGTTACCCGGAGGTGGGCGTTATGACGATATCTTTAATCTGTTTGCCATATGCAGGAGGCTCTGCACAAGTTTACAAGCGCTGGATAAATCAGCTGCATCCTGGCGTGCGTCTGGTGCCGGCCGAACTGGCGGGCAGGGGAAGTCGCATAGGCGAGCCGTTCTATGCGAACGTGACCGAAGCTGTGCGGGATTTGCTGCCACTGGTGCGGGAGACAGCGCTTGGCTCCGATTCTTATGCTTTATTTGGCCATAGCATGGGCAGCCTGCTGGGGTATGAGATACTGCATGCGCTGCGGGAGGAAGGATTTCCGCTGCCTGCGGCAGTCTTCCTCTCCGGCAGAGGGGCGCCGCATTGCGAGCAGGAGGAGATCCGCGTGACCTATATGCTCCCGGATGACGAATTTCTCGAGGCATTGAAACGGCTCGGCGGCATGCCTGACGAGCTGTTCCGGCATCAGGAACTGCTCGATATGTTTATGCCGATTCTAAGAGCCGACTTCAAGCTTGTTGGCGAGTACGAGCATCGGGTACGCCCGCCGCTTCCGCTCCGGCTTGCCGTCTTAAGCGGCAAGGATGACGACTGCATCATAGGACCGCTTGAGGAATGGGGGCATTATGCGACAGGGGGCTGCGAGCTAATGCTGTTTGAAGGCGGACATTTTTTCCTGCATGAGCGGGAAGGCGATGTTGTAGCGGTGATAAACAAAATGCTGACCGAGTCGCCTGCCCCGATCTGACCTTGAGGAGCGTGATGGAAGATGCTGAACAAACATGCGATATGGTTTCCCGGTCAGGGCTCGCAGCGCGTGGGAATGGGAAAAGCGCTGAGCGCTCGGCATGCGGTTGTCAAAGCGACGCTGGAGGAAGCGAATGAAGCGCTCGGCATGCGCCTTGACAGCCTGATGTATGAAGGACCGTTGACAGAACTGACGCGGACGGAAAATGCCCAGCCTGCTATTCTTGCGCTGGGCATGGCAATGTACCGCCTCTACAGCCGGGAATGGGGATACCTCCCTGCGATGGCTGCCGGCCATAGCCTGGGCGAGATTACCGCTTTAACCTGCGCGGGGGCGATAACGTACCCGGATGCGCTCCGGCTTGTACGCTGCCGTGGCGAGCTGATGCAAGGGGCCGCTGCTGCGGGGCTCGGCGCGATGGCCGCCGTGAATGGGCCTAGTCCTGATCATGTGGCCAAAGTATGCTTGGAGATCAGCGCAGGCTGCGCCGATGGAAGCCATATTGTGGTGGTATCGAATATAAATTCAGAGCGGCAAACGGTGATTTCAGGCCATCAAGAGGCCGTCCATGAGGCGTCCGAAAGACTGTCCGTTCACGGGGCCACGGTTATTCCGCTGCAGGTAAGTGCGCCGTTCCATAGCCCGCTGATGGCGTCGGCGGCGGAGCGGTTTGCCGAAGTACTAAGCCGCGTATCGTTTGGAAAATTGGATTTTCCCGTCGTTTCCTCCTTGACGGGTCTTCCTTACGGGAATACGGCGGAGATTGCCGTGATGCTGTCAAGGGGATTAACGGACCCTGTCAATTGGCCGGCGGTCCTGGCATTTCAGATGAGCATTGGCATTGCCACCGCCGTGGAACTGGGTCCGGGCAATGTATTGAAACGGTTGGCTCGATCGGACGGACTGCGAGTATTTGCGGTTGATGACAAGGAGGATGAGGCCTATCTGATTGCTGCAAGCCAGCAATCAGATGCTTATTCGATTGAGCTGATGAATCGTTGTCTGGCTATCGCCACTTGCCTCCGCAACCGCAACTGGAACGCGGTCGAATATGAACAAGGCGTCGTTGTGCCTTACCGCAGCTTGCAGCGGTTGGTCGAGCGGCTGCGGGAAACGGGAGAGCCCGTGGCGGAGACGCATGTTCGGCAAGCGGTGGCGATGCTGAATTCGGTGTTTCGCACCAAAGGCACGCCCGCCGAAGAACGGGAGCAGCGGCTGGCCAGCCTGCAGGTTGAATTCGGCCTGAACGGCTTGCCGGGCGTTTCTACTGCCGATCGGCCATACTCGGGCAGTTTATTATAGTGCGTGTTCAAAAAGACGGTTTTCAGTACCGAAGCTTATGTTTTCGATGTGCGTTTTTTCAAAACGCTATGGTTAGATGATGAAATTCTATATCGCAAGAAAACCTACCTCTGAATCGCGGTCGCTCAGCCTTGAATTTGCCTCGATGGGTTTTCTGATCAAAAGCGACTTTTTGAACAACCTCTTATAGAAAGGAGTGGGGTCATGGGTATGCGGCTGGCCAATGACGAATCGGAACAAGATGGAGTCAAGCGGTCTACGGAGATGCCATCTCCCGTGGAAATTTTGCAGGCATTAATCCGCTTCAATACAACAAATCCGCCAGGCGAGGAAGCAGCATGCATTATGTATATCCGGCAACTGCTTGAGGATGTGGGCATTGAGACGCGAACCTATGCGCTTGATCCAACCCGGCCCAATCTGCTGGCCAGGATAAAGGGCAGCGGGGAGGCACCACCGCTGCTGCTGTACGGGCATGTCGACGTCGTTGGCACAGGCAAGCAAGCCTGGAGCCGCGACCCGTTCGGGGGCGACATCGAGGGCGGTTTCGTCTGGGGGCGGGGCGCTCTTGATATGAAAGGCGGCGTGGCGATGCTCGTATCAGCTTTCCTCCGAGCGCATGTCCACAAGCTGCCGCTGCGGGGCGATCTCATTCTGGCGATTGTTAGCGACGAGGAAGCAGGTGGCGAATACGGGGCTTCCTTTCTGGTAGATCGACATGCCGATTATTTCGCGGGTGTAAAGTTTGCAATCGGCGAATTTGGCGGCTTCGCGTTTCATGCGCTGGGGAAAACTTTTTATCCAATTATGGTGGCGGAGAAGCAGCTATGTTGGCTCAAAGCGACGATTAGAGGAGACGGAGGGCACGGCTCCATGGGCGAGCCGGGAGCCGACTGTATGGCGCAATTGGGGAACATGCTTCAATCGCTTAGCAGGAATAAACTGCCGATACATGCGGCACCGGCGGCCCGGTTGATGATTGAAGGCATGGCCGACGCGCTGCCGCTGCTGCCGGCGCTGCTGCTGAGAGGGCTGCTGCGCCCCCGACTAGGCGGTATCGTCCTGAAGCTGCTCGGGGAAAAGGGCGGGGCGTTCGCCCCGCTTCTGCGTAATACAGTCAGTGCGACCGTCGTTCGCGGCGGCGAGAAAATCAACGTCCATCCAAGCGAAATTACGGTCGAGCTGGACGGCCGAACGCTGCCGGGCGTCACTCCGCAGCAATTTATGGACGAGCTGCGCCGATTCGCGATTCCTGATTCGATCGGGCTGGAGGTGCTGCGCCATGATCCATGCGCCGCAGCGCCCGACATGGGGATGTTCCGTTTGCTATCCGATGTGCTGAAAGAAGCGGATAAGGAGGCCGTTCCAGTGCCGCTGCTGCTGCCTGGAGGAACGGACGGAAGATTGTTTGCGAAGCTCGGTATCCAAACCTATGGTTTCCTGCCCATGCCGCTGCCCAAGGACATGCAGTTTACCCAACTGATTCATGCGGCGGATGAACGTATTCCCATAGAAGCGATTGGGTTCGGCACGGATGCGATTTACCGGGTGCTGGAGCTGTACGGAGCGCAGCCGTGATGCCTTTTAAAACGTTTTGAATACTCGCATATTTACAATTTTATTAGAGATTGAAATGCAAATGACCATTTCAATCTCTTTTTTTGCGTATTTCGTGTCTGCATATTTATATAAATCAAAACCGAAGGCTCAACCGAAATTCTGAGAGGTTCCGACGAAAAAGTGCCAGTTCTTTCTACTACGCACCGCTTATAATAGAATTCAATTCGAGCAAGAGAGGATGAATTCGAGATGACACTATCTTATGCGGATCTGCTGAAGTTAAAGCGTTGGAATACGCCCACGGTTTATAACGGGTGGGAGGTGATCACGCAGAATGATATTACGCAGGGTTTTAATCTTGAGGAAAGCCATGACTTCATGCCGCATATGGGGCCTATGGTCGGCTATGCGGTTACGGTGCAATTTGAACCGAGTAATCCAGATCACCCCAAGAATCATCCGAATGCATGGAGCGAATATCGCAAGTATGTGGCCAGCGTGCCCGGACCAAAGATCGTCGTCGTGCAGGATCTGGATAAACCACGTGTGATCGGCGCGTTCTGGGGCGAGGTGAACAGCAACATCCATCGCGCATTGGGCTGTGTAGGCACCATCACGGACGGAGCGATCCGAGATATCGATGAAATGAACAACGCTGGCTTCAAAGCCATAGCCCGGAGAACATGCGTCGGTCATGCATTCAGTACACCGGTTCGCTGGGGGATCGAGGTCGAGGTATTTGGATGCAAAGTTCAGCCAGGCCAGCTTATTCATGCTGACAAGCATGGCTTTATGGTCATTCCGAAGGAAGATGAAGCCCGATTATTGGAGGCTTCCATGTATATGGACAGCAATGAATGCAGCACGGTGATACCGGCGGCACGCAGTGCAGCAGGAATGACGGTGGAGGAACTGCTAGCGGGGATCGATGCGTCAGGTAGACAATTTGGCTTGAATGTGAAGGAAAGGTTCGGCTCCGCGGGAGAATGGTAAGAAGAAGGAGGGAATCATGATGATTCTTAGCGATTTGAGTAAATGGGAGGAAGAGAAGTGGGCATATGCCCCGATTTTGCGTATTGCGATGGATTACTTGCGTACGGCAAATTTGGAGAATGCTGACATCGGGACGTATAGCCTTCTTGGGGATGACATGTTGTTTATGATTCAACAAGCTAATACCGTGCTTCCGCAGGAACGAAAATCGGAGCATCATGCCAAGTATATCGACGTTCAAATGGTTGTGACAGGCGTAGAGATTCATGTCGTTGCCAGACAATCCGAGCTGAACGTCCCGGTCGAGGATCAATTGTCCGACAGGGATTATGCCTTGTACGAAAAGGTCGAGAATGAATTCGAATTGCTGTTAAAGCCAGGTATGTTCGTTATTTATTTCCCTAACGACCTTCACCGGCCAGCTTGCAGCCGCACAGGTGGCATGGAGACGAAACGCGTCGTCATTAAAATAAATAAGGACCTCCTGCAAACAAACAGTGAGAATCTGAATCTCAATCATCTTCTGCTGTAGGTGCTTAACAACCGATGGCATTTATTATTTCTTGCGTCTCCCTGTACGATGATGAGATATCCGGTACGCTTTGGGAGATACTCCCTTGGTTTTCCGGAAAATCCGAGCAAAGCTGGAGTAGGAGCCGAAACCAGATTCCTCGGCAATGTCTGCGATTTGCATCTCTGTAGCATGCAACAACGAGCATGCGTGGCGGACACGAAGCTCGTGAAGCAGGTCTATGAAGTGAATGCCATATTGGCGGGCAAACAATTCGCTAAGAGATGAGGGATGAAAGCCAAACCTTTCGGATAAATCCGTAAGATTTAGAGGCTCCAGGTAATGTTCGTGAATATAACGAATGATAGGCCAAACCGAGCGAACTTGGGATGGTGAAATTTGGGACGATACAGAGGTTGATATATCCGTTATAGCCTGTAGGCTGCTTCTTGCAAACTGGGTTAAAACCCGCTGCAGATTCGCTTTTAACATCACCGTTGCAAATGGCACCGGCTTCCCGTATTCATTCCAAATCATAGTGAAGATTTGCTGCATTTCATCTAACAGGCGCCCTTCAAAATGAACGAAAGTATTCCTTGCGTCGGTGGCATTGCCTAACAGGACTTCATGTAATGAGGGATCTAATTCTCCAAGCTCCAAGATGACATCCAAGGGGAAGTTGCAAATATATAAATCGAGCGGATCGTTTGGATGGGAGACGATTTCATGTACTTGGTAGGGAAGCAGCAGTACCATGATGCCGGGTATCATGTCATGCATGGCACCATTAATGGTTTCTGTCCCTTGACCGTTAAGCACCAAGGTCAGTTCTACGAAATCGTGCCGGTGAGAAGGTGTCTTCCACTGCAGCTTTCGTTTCATATAGAAAGGGAAGCTGGCGTTCATATTAGGATATTCGAATAAATACTCCGGATACATGCGGCTGCACCTCCTATTCCAGATACTATTATTATATCAAAAACGCGAAAGTAGAATAAGGAAGACATACGAAGAGCGACGAAACGGATAAGTACTTGAGGTTTCAAGGGATTTTTTAATATCGATGGGAGGAAATCCAATATGAAAATCGTCGTGCTGGACGGATATCGACTAAATCCCGGCGATTTGAGTTGGGATGAATTAATCAAACTGGGTGAAGTAATTATATTTGATCGTACCTCTGATGATAAGATTCTGGAGCGCGCTCAAGGAGCGCAGCTGCTGCTGACCAACAAGACACCCCTGTGTGCAGCTACGATGCAGCAACTGCCGGATTTACAATATATCGGCGTCCTTGCAACAGGCTACGATGTGATTGATGTAAAAGCGTCAACCTCCCAACAAGTGGTTGTTACGAATGTGCCAAGCTATGGAACCGATTCTGTCGCTCAATTTGTTTTTGCCCAATTGTTTGAGCTCTGCCATCAGGTCGGACAACATGCAAGATCTGTACGACAGGGGGCATGGTCGGCAAACCCGGATTGGTGTTATTGGGACACGCCGTTAGTTGAACTGGCTGGTAAAACGATGGGGATTATCGGCGCGGGGCGGATAGGCATGCAGACTGCTCGAATCGCTCATGCAATTGGGATGAAAGTAATCGCTATGAATGGAAAAAAGGAAACCGATCGAGAAGTTCCTTTTGACGGCTTTCGATGGGTTGCCAGGGATCAGCTCTTCCGTGATTCAGACGTCATCAGCCTGCATTGTCCACTGACGGCAGAGACAGAATTCATGATTAATAAAACACATTTAGGTTTGATGAAGCCTAACGCGTTTCTCATTAACGTCGCCCGTGGGAAGCTGGTGAACGAGATCGATCTTGCTCATGCATTGAATGAGCGAAGAATTGCCGGAGCTGCGCTTGATGTACTTTCCACGGAGCCTCCTGCATCAGAAAATCCGTTGCTTCATGCACCCAATTGTATCATTACCCCGCATATCGCTTGGGCAACAAGGGAAGCCCGTGGCAGACTGCTGGATATAGCTGTGGATAATGTGCGATCTTTTCTGGATGGAAAGCCTCAAAACGTTGTTAATTGCGGGCAGTGTTACTCAGCGACCCAATAAACCGAAAATTGAAAGGATATAGGTGAACCCGAAATGTTGACATTAGAGCAATTTAAAGGAATTATTCCGGCGCTGATTACGCCTTATGATCATGAGGGCAGGATCAGCGAGTCAGCCACACGCAAGCTTGTTCGTCATCTGCTGGATAATCAGGTGGACGGCTTTTATTTAAGCGGAAGCACGGGTGAAGGGTTTCTTCAGACGGCACGTGAACGCGAGTCGTTTCTCGAAATCGTAGTAGACGAGGTTCAAGGCGTTGTACCTGTTATCGCGCATGTTGGAGCGATGGACACGGCTACCTGCATCGAGCTTACGAAGCACGCTGCACGATCCGGTGCAGATGCAGTATCATCAGTAGCGCCGTTTTATTACAAGCATGGTCAAGAGCAAGTGCGAGGGCATTATCTCGATATTGCTGCAGCTGCCGACATTCCGCTCATTATTTACCATTTTCCTGCGATGACGGGGGTACAATCGACCGTACGGTTTTATGAGGAGCTCTCCAAGGTAGAGAACATAATTGGGGTCAAATTTACATCCAAGGATACGTTCGAGCTTCAACAATTGATTGAAGCCTGTGGTCCCCAATTTCGCGTGTTTAACGGACCGGATGAGTGCTTGTTGGCGGGGTTGGCGCTTGGCTGCTGCGGTGCTATTGGGAGTACATATAACATCATGCCGAAATTATTCATCGAGCTGTACCGTACATTCCAAATTGGGGATTTGATAGCGGCCCGTGCATTGCAAGCCAAAGCGAATAGTGTGATCGCGGAGCTGATAAAGTACGATTTCATCGCTTTTGAAAGGGAAGTCTTGCATTTACAAGGCATTGAAGTCGGAGCGCCGAGAAAACCGATCCAGCAATTGTCTATGGAGGAGCGGTTGCAAATCCGACAGTTTGCACAACAGTATGATTTCTTGAAGGTAGCTACCAATATCGGATGATAAATGATATAAAATAAATTTCTTATCAAGCACACCTAAGGTGTGCTACTTTTACCATATAGGAAGAATAAGGATTTCCCCACAAGGGCGATATGCGTATATTTCGACTACATATGGAAAGGTGCGTCAGGATGCGAAAACAATGGTTTTACCGATTGCTTTTGTCATATCTTCCGATATTCGTCGTAGCTTCCTCCATCGTTGTACTCATTTCCATTATGACGGTACGATTAACGATTGGGAATGAAGCTAACCGGGTAAATGAGGTAGCAACGAAGCAAATGCTTCAAAGCGTTGATGACTCGCTGCGTTCCATCGATCAATTAATCGTCAAAGAAATACTTAACAGCGTGACCTTTGATAAATTTTTCGATCCTGCGAAGGAAACGAACAAATATTTGGATTCGATTGAAATGAGTGAACGAATTCGAAATATTATTCACGCCACGCCGCTGATCGACTCGCTATATTTGTACCGTTTCAGAGATCAAATCGTGTTGACGAGAGATGAACGAATTTCGATCGATCAATTCCCGGATCGAGACTTTCTGATCGATGTCATTCATCATCATTCCAAGTCGAAATGGTCCGATTTACGAAAAGTCTCGGAAATAAATGCATATTCGAACGAAACCGTGACCCGCAACGTATTGACGCTGACCAGCAAAGTCCCGACCATTTCCGGTGGACAAGGGCTTATCGTCGTCAATGTTCGTCCATATGCGATTGAATCGATGATCGAGCAAATGGCTAACGCCCAATACAGTCATCTTGACTTTGTAGATAAAGCGAATGTTTCTATTGCTTCATTTGGAGAGCGTGAAGATGCGGCCGAGGCGAAAAAAATCCATTCCTTTTCGGTCTCTTCGGAATATACGGGATGGCGTATGTATAGTTCGGTAAACAACTCGAAGGTATATGGCTTCAGTTCGACTATTTTTTATGTTTGTTACGGTTTGTGGCTGCTTGTCATCGCATTCGGCGCATATTGGATTTATGCGATCACCCGCAAAAACTACAAACCGATCGAAGCGTTGACAGATCGTTTGGAGCGCTTTAAATCGCAAAAAAGCATAGAGCTGCTTGGAGGCGAGAAAAGAAACGATTTCGATTTTATTGAAGAGGCCATCGACCAACTGATCGATCAATTCGATGGTCAACAGCTGCTGCGGAAGGAAAATATAAAATATCGCAATACCAAGCTGTTTCTAAATCTGCTTGAAGGCAATATCGTCAATAGAGACGATGAGTTCATCGCAACCCTGTTTGAACAACATGATCAAGCACGTGTTGCTTTGGTTGAAATCGATCGTTATTCCAGCTTTATGGCGCGATATAATAAGCGTGATCAATTTTTATTGAAATACGCCATTTTACGCGTATGCCAAGAGGTCGCGGAGGAGCATCACGTTCGGGTATGGACAGAATGGATACAGGGAAACCATATGGTTGTTTTGTTTCAATCAGGCAATCCGAGCTCTAAAGTTGAAGCGATTACGCAAGAGGTATGCGAATGGATACAAGGAAACCTAGATATGACCATTACCATCGGTATCGGCTCGTTAGCACAGGAAATCCATGAAATTGCTGACTCCTATAAGACGGCTATACACGCCGTCAAAATGAAGTTCAAGTTCGGCAGCAATCGAATCATCTCCGCGGATCATATTCAGCATCTGAAGGAAGAGGAACTGATCGTACAGCCGCAATCCCTTCGTAGTATCGCCCAAACCTTTCGGCAGGGGGATTCTGGATGGACGATAAAAATTCAAGAGTTTGTACAGCAGACGTCGGAAGCCAGCCTGTCCAAAGATAGCGTTCTTAACCTGTTGAAGCTCATTTTGTTCTCCATGGATCGAGAAATGAGTGAGACGGCCTCCGATCTCAAGGCGATTTGGAAGAGAGGATTAGACTCCCTAAATGAGGGTTTGGAGCCACTAGAGACGGAGGCCGAGCTGTATCCGTATTTCTATGCACAATTGACCGCCATCTTTGATGCAATGAACAAACGTAAGGAAGAGGATTCTCAAACAGCTTTGATCTATAAAATTAAAGCTTTCTTGGATGAGCATTATGATGATACGGATCTTTCCATGACAGGAATTGGGGATCTGTTTCAAATCAACCCTAGCTTTATGAGCAGGATTTTCAAAGAAGAGATCGGAATGAATATGATGGATTACCTTGTCATGGCAAGAGTCGAGAGGGCGAAGCAGCTGCTTAAAGAAACCCGAGATACGGTTCAAATCATCGCGGGTCAGGTTGGGTACCAGCATACGATTTCATTTATCCGTGTTTTCAAAAAGTCGACAGGACTTACGCCTGGGGAATACAGGAAAATATCGTCAGAAATTCCATGAACACGGTCCCTACAAGCGTATTTACGGATCAGTCTATACAGTAAAAAAAGGTACATTAGGCTTCACTCTACTTTCGAAGATGGCTTCGGAAGGCCGGAGTGGAGCCTTTTTTTACGTCGGATCTATTGAGAAAAAAGGTGTATATTGTGCCAGAACGCGGTTCTCCGTTATATTGGGGACACTTCAACCAACGATCCTGCATAAATGGGCAAGCAAAATGAAAATGAAGGGGTTAACAAAATGAAAATGGCAGCCGTGGCAGAGAAAAAACACATCCCTACAAACACGGAGCGAAGGAAATTATGGAAATCGAATATTCCCCTTTGGATCTTGTTCCTACCTGTATTGATCTACTTCATCGTATTCAAATATATACCGATTGGGGGGATCATCATTGCTTTCAAGGATTACAATCTCCGTGAAGGCATCTGGAACAGCCCATGGGCCGGATTTACCTATTTCGAAATGCTGTGGAGCAGCCCGGACTTTATGAGGGTGTTCCGCAACACGTTATTAATCAGCATACTTGGCTTTGTAATCGGGTTTCCTTTTCCCATCCTACTCGCCATCCTGTTAAACGAGATTCGTAGAAGATGGTACAAAAAGGTCGTACAAACCTTGGTGTATTTGCCGCACTTTTTATCGATGGTTATCATCACCGGTGTAATTGTAACGATATTTTCCTCCAGCGGAGCGATGAATGGGTTTCTGCATGCGGTGATGGGCATGGAGGAACCGTTTCCTTTCTTATATAAAATCCCGAGCTGGCTAGCCATCTATTTCGGCTCAGGCATTTGGCAGGAAGCCGGATTCTCCGCCATCATTTACTTGGCTGCATTATCCTCGCTCAGTCCTTCTTTATATGAAGCAGCCGCTATAGACGGAGCACCAAAGTGGAGACAAGTGTGGCACATTACGCTGCCGGGGATTCGCTCCACGATTATCGTGATGTTCATTCTGCAAATGGGTAAGCTGATCGATGTCGGGTTCGATAAGGTGTATATGTTGTCCAATCCGGCCGTTTCCGAGGTGGGCGATGTCATTTCGACGTTTGTGTACCGCGTGGGACTTCAGGGGGGCCAATTTAGTTTTACGGCGGCGGTCGGACTTTTCGAGTCGGTTATCGGTCTAGTTCTTGTACTGACGGCCAATACGATAGCCCGCAAATTTGACCAAGGGTTGTTCTGAATTTACGAGGGGGTACACAGGAATGAGACCTACACCAAGCGAAAAAATATTTTACGGATTCAATGCATTATTTTTGGGGCTATGGGCGTTAACCGCATTAGTTCCTCTTCTTCATATCGTATCGCTGTCGTTCAGCAGCAATCACGCGATTTTGGCCGGCAAAGTGTTTATATGGCCTGTGGAATTCAGCTTTGACTCCTACAACGCTTTGTTGAAAGGAACGCGTGTGCCCGATGCTTTTGTGAACAGCCTGATCATTACCAGCGTCGGTGTGGCACTAAATATGCTTTTTACGATATTAGCGGCGTACCCGTTATCGAAGAGGTATTTTATCGGGCGGCGTTTCATGACGATGTTGATCATCTTCACGATGCTGTTCTCCGGGGGGATTATACCTAGTTATTTATTAGTGAAGTCGCTCGGGTTGATCGATTCTTATTGGGCAATCTGGCTTCCCAGTCTTGTCAGCGCTTACAATATGCTGATTATGAAAACATTCTTTGAGAACGTTCCTGAGGAATTGCTAGATTCGGCCCGGATGGATGGATGTGGTGAATGGAGATTAGCGGTTCAAATCGTGCTGCCGTTATCCGCTCCCGTATTAGCGACCCTGGCTTTATTTTACGGAGTGAGTCACTGGAACTCGTTCATGAATGTACTCATCTATATTAATGATTCAAGTAAGTATAATCTTTCCGTTCTCATTCAGCAGATGGTTGCACAATCGAGTCTGATGAACGAGCTTCAAAATTTACAGGAAGCGGATAGGCAAATGTTGACGCCGGAATCGATTCGCTCCGCGGGAATGACCGTGATGTTAATCCCGATGATCGTCGTGTATCCGCTTCTTCAAAAGCATTTCGTGAAGGGGGTGTTGATCGGCGCAATAAAGGGATAAGATTAGCGTGATGTTTTGAGAAGAAAAAAATAGGAGGTCAAGGTAAGCAAATGAAAAGGAAGATCGTATGGAAAATTGCCATCGTCGGTATGCTTGCGATCATCGTTGCAGGGTGCGCTAAAGGGGATCAGAACGGCAGCGGAAGCACCAAGGGCGATAAATCGAAGCCACAGATTACAATCTCTGCGTACGATGCAGGCAATACACCTCCGGAAGAAGGAACGATTGAGAAGAATAGATGGGTGACCTGGATGTCCGAGAACGGCCCGGCCCAGATTAAAGTCATCGGTATACCGAGAACAGAGTCCGTTCAAAAATTCAATACATTGTTCGCCTCGGACTCCGCTCCTGATCTGATTCAGGAATTTAGCGGCGCGTTCCGCAATCAATTATATGATCAAAAATTAATTCTGCCTGTCGACGAATTCATTGAGAAATATAGTACGACTTACAAAGAGCTGCTCGAACAATATCCTGCATTAAAGAAAGCAGCTACGATGCCTGATGGGAAAATGTACGGGTTCGGACGGATTAACGGTTTGCGACCGCATAATGTGTTGATGGTCAGATCGGATTGGCTCAAAAAGCTGAACCTTTCCGTACCTCAAACGCCAGAAGAGCTTATCCTCGTCTTAAAAGCATTTCGCGATCAGGATCCGGACGGCAACGGTAAAAAAGATACCATTGCGCTTGATATGGGTTCCCGGTCCATCCAGGTCCTCGACAGTATGTTCGGCAACGTAGGCTGGACGATTTCCGATGACAAGATGGTCTGGGATTGGGAAAGGGCCAAAGCGGCTGCTGCGTTCAAGAAGCAATTATATGATGAAGGGTTAATCGACAAAGATTATTTAACGAAAAAGGGATCCGGATACATGGGACTGTATGCGCAGGAAATGATCGCCGGAAAAATCGGGATGTGGGGTACGAGTGTGCATCAATCCGATATTGAAACATTTAAAGCCCTGAAAAAAGCCGATCCGAATGCGGAGCTACAAGTCATTCCGCTTCCTGCGACTGTATTCGGGCAGTTCAGCCCGATCTTGTCCAACCCGGTTCAAATTACCGGCATGATCAATGCAAATGCCAACCATCCGGAAGCGGTTATGGAGTATGTTGATTTTATGGCATCCAAGGAAACAGGCCAGACTTTGAAATATGGAATCAAGGGTGAAGACTGGAAGGAAGGTGAGAATGGCTGCCAACAGTTCATCGATAAAGAAAAAACCGATCCGAAGATTAAATATACGGCAGCCTATACGATGCTATTTTCGCCGATTGTAGAAGGTTCTTGCGGACAGTTCCAGGCATCGTTGAATCCAAATGACCCGATTGAGAAGCAATACCTGGAGCTTATGAAGCAGGCGTACGAGATCTATTTAGACGAGAAGCATCCGATGCCTGACTTTACGCACCCGGAACATATTCCGGCCATGCCAGGGCAACTACAAACATCGTTTAACAATGCGACTAAAAATATAGGGGATATTTGGACTAAAGCTGTCATATCCGGACATTCTTACTCAATTGATCAAGCATTTCAGGATGCCAAAAGCACGTGGGATAAAAACGATGGAAAAAATATTGAAGAATGGTATGCCAAGTGGTATCAGGACAACAAAACAAAAGCCTTTTTTACGAAAGACTTTTACGAGTTCAAACTAAAATTCTAAGGGGTAACTAATGTGAATGCAGGATGGATAGGTTCGCTACTAACGTCCTGCTTTTCATTGAACAGGAGGACATGCAAACGATGAGGAATAAAGCGATCCGATACTGTACGGTGGCGGGCGCCGGACCTAATAATCCGCGCAATGATACGGCTAGTATCGTTCAGCTCAAGGACGGCAGCCTGCTTCTTGTTTGGCATAAATACGAGAATAACATCGAGGGAGGGAGCGATTTTGGTCTCTGCCGCATTCATGCCAAAATTTCGAGAGACGATGGGATCACATGGGGCGAGGAAACCCTGCTTGTGGACGTAGAGCCTGGCGACCATAATGTGCAGGCGCCCGGGGTGACCCGATTGCCTTCCGGTGAACTGCTGCTTCATTGTGTGCGCGGTCATCAAGGAGGCAGCAGCTCGACGATGTGCTTATTCCGTTCCTCAGATGAGGGGAAAACCTGGAACGATGCAGGCACCATATGGAACCGAAGTAACGGACAATGGATTCAGGGAGGCGCCAATCAGATGAACGTCTTGTCGAATGGTCGATTGCTTCTGCCATTTCACTTCGGAACGGGCCATCAGGGGAGCCAGCATAATACCGTTGCTTGCTATCTAAGCGATGATGAGGGCAACAGCTGGAGAAGGTCAAGCGGAACGGTCAACTTGCCGATGCGCGGCGCCATGGAGGCGTCGGTAGCAGAGTTGCCTTCCGGACAGCTGATCATGTCGCTTCGAACACAGCTAGGATCGGTGTTCTTGTCCTTCTCCGATGATAGCGGCGAAACATGGTCATTACCTCAAACCTCAGGACTCAGAGCCCCGGAATCATGCTCTTGCCTAAGACTTATTCCCGGCACCAACAACTTGGTTATATTTTATAATGATAGCTGCTACGATCCTGCAAGACACCATTATGGACTGCGTACCCCGTTAACCGCCGCCGTATCGAGCGATGATGGGATCACATGGATGAAATTGGGAGACATTGAGACCGGACCATTCGAATTTATGAATTTGAATTGTACGTTTACCCATTCGGGGAAAGCGCTGCTGACTTATACGAAAGTGGAGGACCCGCAAATCACCCAACAGGACATATCGCTGCCCTTCCAAAGGACGGGAATGGATCTGATGCTGGCTAATATCGAGCGGGGATGGTTTGATGACCTTTGCCTTACAAAGGAGGGATTACGTTGAGAATACGATACGACCGTTTTCCTGGCGGAAGAATGAAAGCGGTCACATTAAGCTACGACGATGGTAGGGAAAATGATCGTATGCTTGTGGCCAAAATGAACGACTACGGCTTGAAAGGCGCCTTTCATCTCAACTCGGGCTTTTTTGGAAAGCCCGGTTATATTAACGCCGAAGAGGTCTCGACGCTGTATGCCGGGCAAGAAGTATCTTCCCATACGGCAGCCCATCCGCATCTGGATCTAATTCCTCCGGACCGTATGGTTATGGAGATCATGGAAGATCGAAATGCGCTGGAGGAACTTACCGGATGTCCTGTTCGCGGCATGAGCTATCCGTATGGTTCCTGGAATGAACGGGTTGTGTCGGCATTGCCCGGCCTCGGCATTGAGTATGCCCGGACGACGAACAGTACTCATACCTTTGCCATGCCGTCCGATTTCCTGCAATGGCATCCTACTTGCCATCACAAGCAAATGCTGGAGTTCGGAGAGAAGTTTCTCTCTGATACGCCGAGGCATGCACGAATGGCTCTATTCTATGTGTGGGGACATAGCTATGAGTTTGATAGAGATCGGAATTGGAACATCCTCGAACAGTTTGGTGAGTTAGTAGGACGGCACAGCGACATCTGGTATGCTACGAATTCTGAAATTATCGCTTACATGAACGCATTACGCCAGCTCCGCTGTTCCGTGTCCGGTCATATCCTACATAACCCGTCAGCTATGTCTGTGTGGATCGAAGTGGAAGAAACGGCGATCGAAATAAGACCTGGAGAGATCAAGAACCTAAATGCAGACTGATCGCTTTCAAATCTTAATAGAGGAGTGATTGTATTTGACACCTATTACATGGAAAAGATCCGTCATTCTATCTTTATTTGTTATTGTCAGCTTATTCGTGACTAGCGGAGGTTCTTCAATTTACGCGCTTGAAAACAATGATGATGTGACCCAGATTCCAATACAGGCCGATACGTATGTGAATGCAGGATCTCTTGCAAATACAAATTATGGTACGGATCCGATGCTTCAGGTGAGAACGTGGTCAAGTGATCCGAATTATACCAGGGAATCCTACATGAAATTTGACCTAAGCTCTTATTCGGGGGAAGTAGGATCGGTAACGCTAAACGTGTATGCAGCAGTAATTAATACGAACGGCAGTCCGTTGGCCTTTCAATTGTACGGGGTGGAGGACGATACGTGGACAGAGAACAGGGTAACCTGGAACGAAAAGCCGGTCATTGACCATTATTTGGCCAATGTAAATGTAGGTTTGACATGGAAATGGATTCAGGTGGACGTGACTTCCTTTGTGAAGGCACAGCTTGCCTCCGATCAGGTTGCCAGCTTCGGGTTGACCCAAGCTGCCCAAAATGGAGCGTTAATCCATATCAACAGTAAAGAAAACGCAGTCAATCAGCCTTATTTATCTCTATCAAATAGACGCGTTGATCCATCGGCGCCAAGTTGGCCCTCCGACGCAAGTGTTGTGATTGAAAATTTAGGCGAGAGCGGTTTGGATTTGAAATGGTCGGAAACGCAGTCACCAGAAAATACGGACAGTTACCAAATATTTCAAAATGGAAAGTCCAAAGCAACTGTAACAAGTGATACGTACCATATTCCGATCCAGGATTTAGATATCGGCAGTACGTACACCTTCAAGATCGAGGCCGGAAATAGTCAAGATAAGTGGAGCCATGATGGCCCGTATGTAACCGTGAACGTTCCAAAAACCGAGCTAAAGCAAATGAAAATTGGAAATGTGTTCAATGAGAATGAACCGATCCATTTCAAAGTAGCAACACTGCTGCCTAGCGTTACGTGGTCTGCTTATGATATGCAGGGCGCCAAGATGTCCGAAGGTACAGCATACAATGACCGGGGGAATGCCATTATCAACGTCCCCTACACGAAACGCGGCTACTTTAAGCTCCGGGCAACGGCGGAATCGTCAGATCAACAAACATCGGTACCATTGGAAACATCGTTTGCCGTTCTGTCGCCTTATGATTTTACGGCTGTAGCGGATTCGCCTTTCGGGATGGCGACTCATCTGCATCGGGGACAAACGAATACGATCCCGATCATTCAACAGGCAGGCGTTAAATCGGTTCGGGATGGCATCGAATGGCATGCGATCGAAAAATCAAAGGAAGTGTACACGTTCAACCCCGTGCCGGATAACTATATGGCGCAGCTCAAAGAGCAAGGTATCGATATGCTGTTTGTCTCTGGATATAACAACCCTTTTTACGACAACAATGGTACGCCATACACCGACCAAGGTCGTGAAGGTTTCGCCAACTATGCCGAAGCTTACGTAGATTCCTACAAAGATCAGCTGATCGCGATGGAGGCCTACAATGAATTTCATGGCTCGTTCGGCAAAAGAGGCAACAGTCCTGCCAACTCCCGGCCTGACTATTATTTTAAATTATTGAAAAAAACGTATGAGACGGTCAAAGCCAGCCACCCTGAATTCCCGGTCTATGGCATTGTCGCCTCTGAAGATGCAGTGAGCTGGATCGAGGAAGTGTTCAAACTGGGCGGGCTGCAGTACATGGACGCAGTTACATTGCATCCTTACCTGTACCCGAATGAGCCGGAAAGCTTGACAGAATCCCTCGATCAAATCAAGGCATTAATTCGCCAATATAATAACGGTCAAGATAAACCGATTTGGATCACGGAATTCGGTTATCCAACCCATAAGTCCGTGAATGGCGTTGATGAAATCATACAGGCAAATTATTTGGTTCGCTACTATGTGTCGGCAATTTCAAGCGGAGTCGAAAAAATATACTGGTACGATATGGTGAATGACGGAGTTCGTAATGACTACAACGAAGATAATTTCGGCCTGCTCCGCAATGCGGCTGACCCGCTCGGCGCATTCACTCCGAAACCGGCATATGCCGCATACGCTGTGATGACAAGAGAGCTTACAAATTGGCAATTTCACGAGGAAGAGTCGTTGGAACCCGACCTCAAAAGTTACCTATTTATGGATGGTGGACAAAACAACAAGCGGGTCGTATGGTCGCTCGAACCTGTGTCGGCTGTGATCAAGACGAATCAGTCCGTTGAGATTACGGATATGATGGGTAATACGCGGACGTATGCGCCAACGAACGGTCATATTTATGTAACCTTGACGGGAGAGCCTATCTACATCAAAGGAAATATCCAAACGATAAATAAGGATGCAACATTTACCGTTTCTGGTGGAGGTGCTCTATCAGGCGAGCCTGTGACCTTTCAGGTTGAAATGAACAACACAACAGCTCAAACGCTTGACTTCATATTGGAGGTAGAAGATCAATCTTATGCGTTGAATGCTGCCCCTGGTCAGACCAAGCTGCAGTCAGTGGTTGTGAACGGGTTAGATGAAACTGGAACACGGATCGTCAAGGGAGTTCTGAAGTCTGGCGGGCAAGCCATCGGGCTGCTGCAGTACGCCGCTGCTGTAGATTCTTCCGAAACGCTTCAAATTCGTCCGGTAATGAACGGTAACGAGCCGCTAAGTCAATCGATTAAAGTCCAAATCCGAAATCACTCAAAGATCAACGCCTTGCCTGTTCATCGTATAGATTGGCAGCTTGGTGCATTATTGGGCAATCAGGAAGTGAATCAAGTGCTGCAACCTGATTCGATAGGGACGTTTGATATCGCACTGCAAAATTTTGAACTAGGAAAAAGTTTCACGGCAAACATTAAAGTAGCTTATGGAAACAACAAAACCTATGTCTATAAAGGCAATATTGATTTCAATCCGGTTTATAGCGGAACACTTAACGTTGACGGCAATCCCGATCCGCTTATTGTTGCGAAGGCGCCGACCATCGATCTATCCAAAGGCAACGTGAAGATGAGCGGCTACCAAGGGGCCGATGATTTGAGCGGCTCCGTATGGTTGAATTACGACAACGACTATTTTTATTTGACTGCAAAAGTTAAGGATAACATTCATGCTTACCCAGCAACTGATGTGAACATGTGGAACAACGACAGCATCCAATTCGCCATTTCGAATGGTTTGCCCGGAGAGGATTCGAACTATTATGAATACGGGATTTCTCAAACAGCGGCAGGATCGCAAATTTATCGCTGGATTGCGCCTATAGGGATTGCAAAGGGATGGGTCTTAAACGGAGAGGTTCGAGTAGCAAGAGACGAAGCCCAGAAGCTGACGACTTATGAATTGGCATTGCCTTGGTCGGAATTAGCCCCAATCACGACAGAGAGTGGAGTATTCAACTTTTCATTGCTAGTGAATGATAACGACGGAAATCAGCGAAAAGGGTATATCGAATGGGGCGGCGGAATTGGGGATGGCAAAGCGCCAAGTAAATTCCGATCGATGCAATGGATTCAGGAATAGGCTGGTAACGCGAATCAACTCCGTCTCTTATGGGACGGAGTTTTTTGGCTTTTAAATACAGACGTAACCACTTGCAGCCGCAAAACCGGCTTTGTATTTTAAGGCATTTTTTATCTGTAGAAATAGCAAATCGGATCGACTGATCTTTTTCATATAGGGCAGGTTATAGACATATGTTCAAAATACGATTTTAGGGCGAATTGTGAAAACAAGTAAATAAATGAAAGGCAGGAACAGCTAACGCTGCACCTGCCTTCTTGGCATTGCTGAATGGCAGAAATCACGGGAAAGATGGATCAGATTTGCTTATCACCGATCTTCTGGCCAATCCAGGCTTCGTAAACTTTTACAACAGAGGATAAGTCCTCATCCCCATAACCTTCGGTCTGGCCAGCCTGGAACAGACTTTTGGCCAAATTTAACATGGGAGCTGGAATCCCGGAATTGTCCGTTAGAGATGAGGCCAGCTTCAAATCCTTCAGCATGAGAGAGAGTGAAAACTGGTTCGTGAAATCATGCTCGATGATTTTGCGGCCTTTGAGTTCGGCTGCTTTGCTTCCTGCTGAACCTAGCTGCACCAGTTCGAGGAAGCTGTCCACAGGCAAACCCGATTTGGCGGCGATGGCAAAACCTTCGGCAAGTGCCAGGTTGTTGATGCCGACGATCGCATTATGGGCGATTTTGGCTACGGCACCGCTGCCGTTGGGTCCCATGTACAGGATCTTCTTGCCCATAATTTCGAAAAGGTCGCGGCATTTCTCAAGGATGTCCGCATGACCTCCTATCATGAAGACAAGCGATCCGTCAATGGCGGCTGGAGAGCTTCCGGTTACAGGAGCGTCAAGGAAGCTTCCTCCCCGCTCCTGAACCTTCGCCGCCGTCTGCTTTACAAGCACAGGGGAGATCGTGCTGCAATCGATCACGATTGCGCCGGACTGAAGCCCAGAGAGAACACCCTCGGAACCGTCGTATACGGCTTCTATCGATTGGTCATTGCTTACCATTGTAATGACGATATCGGTGGATGCCGCCGCTTCCTTAGGAGATGCGGCCTGCTTGGCACCTTGACTAACGAGAGGAGCGCACTTTGAAGCAGTACGATTGTACACTGTGACTTCATAGCCTGCTTTCAGCAAGTTTGCAGCCATTGGCGCGCCCATTGTTCCCAAGCCGATAAAACCTATTTTATTCATGATTGTCCACCTCTTTTTAAGTATCTGCAAACCTACTTGTATTTTAACATGTTGGCAGGAAGGGTGCATAATGTGCCCTTGTGTTCATACAGGTTTTACAGTATCCTATTTTTAAGTTGTTTTAGTAGTTGTTCAAAAAGCTCGCTTTGGATAAAAAAAACCGATCAAAGTCACTCAAGGCTGAGCGACAGCGATGCGAGTACAGGTTTTCTTGCGAATAGAGTTTCATTAGCCATGCTGATAACGAATAAACTCTATCTCTATCACAAAGTGAACAGGCAGCTATTTGGCATCGAATCTTGAATTTAGCCGGGCCTAAGCGAATGCCTACGAAGTTATGTTTCCTCCGGAAACATCTCAGGTGCTCATGTACCCACTTCGTATGTCTCATCCTCAAGCCCTAGCTTTATCCAACCTTCTCGGTGCTGAGAACTCGATCTTTTTGAACTTCTATTTAAGAGGTTGTCACTTTTATTTAAGAGGACTAATGACTATCATTACCTCTTGTGGATAGGCAGTGCGATAAATATATAGATGGAGGTTTGTTTCAGATGAGTAAAAAAGTAACGTTTGATTACAGTAACGCTTTGGAATTCGTAGGACAGCATGAGATTGATTATTTTGCTGAACCCATTCGTCTTGCTCATGAGCAGCTACATAAGGGTACAGGTGCAGGCTCCGATTATCTTGGCTGGATTAACCTGCCTACCGAGTATGACAAAGAGGAATTTGCCCGCATCAAGAAGGCGGCAGCCAAAATTCAAAATGATTCCGAAGTATTGATCGTAATCGGCATCGGTGGTTCTTATCTCGGCGCACGCGCTGCGATTGAATCTTTGTCGCATTCCTTCTACAACTTACTTCCTAAAGATAAACGCAAAACTCCTGAAATCTATTTTGCAGGTAACAATATTAGCTCCACTTATGTAAATCATTTGCTTGACCTGATCGATGGCAAGGATTTCTCCGTGAATGTCATCTCCAAATCCGGTACGACGACAGAGCCGGCGATTGCTTTCCGCATTTTCCGTGCAGCACTGGAGAAGAAATACGGCAAGGAAGAAGCCCGCAAGCGCATCTACGCAACGACAGACCGCGAGAAGGGCGCGCTCAAGAAGCTCTCGAACGAAGAAGGTTATGAATCCTTCGTTATTCCCGATGATGTAGGTGGTCGTTATTCCGTGCTTACTCCGGTTGGTTTGCTTCCGATTGCCGTTGCTGGCATCGATATCGATGCGATGATGCAAGGCGCAGCTGACGCAGCGAAGGAATACAGCAATCCGAACGTAGCTGAGAATGAGAGCTACCAATACGCTGCCGTGCGTAATGCATTGTATCGCAAAGGCAAAGTAACCGAAATTCTCGTCAACTACGAGCCGTCCTTGCACTACGTATCCGAGTGGTGGAAGCAGCTCTACGGCGAGAGTGAAGGTAAAGATTATAAAGGCATTTTCCCAGCGGCAGTTGATTTCTCTACAGATCTGCATTCCATGGGACAATTCATTCAAGAGGGCAACCGCAACATCTTTGAGACGGTGATTCAAGTTACTGAAGTATCGAGTCACATCGCGATCGAATCCGATCCGGACGATCTTGATGGATTGAACTTCCTCGCAGGCAAGACGATGGATTTCGTGAACAAGAAGGCGTTCCAAGGAACCTTGCTCGCCCATACCGATGGTCAGGTGCCTAACCTGGTCGTTAATGTAGAGGATATGACTCCATATTCTTTCGGTTACCTCGTATACTTCTTTGAAAAAGCTTGCGGCATCAGCGGTTACCTGTCAGGCGTAAATCCATTCGATCAGCCAGGCGTTGAAGCTTACAAGAAGAACATGTTTGCGCTTCTTGGCAAGCCGGGCTATGAGAAAGAAAAAGCAGCTCTGGAAGCAAGACTGTCCGAATAAGATTACGACGAGTTGAACACCAGAGGACATAACGCCAGAAAGCAGTTCTTTTCGGAAAAAACCGGATGGGCTGCTTTTTGGCACATTCATAAGGATGAGGATATCGATGTTGGAACGTTACAGAACAGTCAGGCAAGCAGGCGAGAAGGAAATCGTCATTCGCAAATCGCGGTTTATTGGCCATATCAAGCCGGTAGAGAGCGAGGAGGAAGCGGTCGCTTTTATTGAGGAGATCAAGAAGAAGCATTGGAACGCTACCCATAATTGCTCGGCTTATATGATCGGCGAAAGAGATGAGATCCAGAAGCAATCCGATGATGGGGAACCCAGCGGAACAGCAGGCAAGCCGATACTGGAAGTTATTAAGAATCAAAATTTGAAAAATGTGGCGATCGTCGTAACCCGTTATTTTGGCGGTATTCTGCTTGGGGCGGGGGGCCTGATCCGGGCTTATACGGATGGTGCCGTAGCAGCGATTGAGGCGGGAGAGGGGGTTTCTCCGGGGCTGCATCCGGAAGGTCTCGTTTTGGTTTGCTATACTTGGGCTGGCAAAACAGAGAATTNTTAAGAATCAAAATTTGAAAAATGTGGCGATCGTCGTAACCCGTTATTTTGGCGGTATTCTGCTTGGGGCGGGGGGCCTGATCCGGGCTTATACGGATGGTGCCGTAGCAGCGATTGAGGCGGGAGAGGCGATTACTCGGGTACTGCATCAGGAAGTCCTCGTTGAGCTTGACTATACTTGGCTTGGCAAAGCAGAGAATGAGCTTCACAATCGTGGAATCCGCATGGGGCAGACCGAATTTACTGATAAAGTCACATTGCACTGCTTACCGCTCGCAGACGAGGCGGAGCAATTTATCAACTGGATGACGGATATGACTCAAGGGCAGGCAGAGATGATGGCGGGTGACAAGGTTTATTTTATTGAAGGGGAATAATGCCTATGGCAAGAAGAGCAGTAGAGCAGGAATTATCAAGGGAAAGAATTATGGATGCCGCGAGACATCTGTTTATTACGAAGGGTTATCGGGGTATTTCCATGCGGAGCATTGGGCAGCATTTGGGATATAGCCACGGCTCACTTTATTATCATTTTAAAGAGAAGGCAGAGCTGTTCTATGCGATTGTGGTGCAGGACTTCAATCATTTGACCCTGCTCTGTGAACAGGTGACGAAGCGCCCGGTAGTGGATGGACTCACGAAGACGGAGGAACTGATGCTGGAGTTTATTAAGTTTGGCCTTGACCATCCGCATCAATACGAGATTATGTTCATGCTCCGTGATGAGGAGATATTGTCCTATTGCCGTGCAGAACAGTCCAAGTGCTTCGACAAATTCAAGACAATTGTACAGCGTTTCTTGAAGGAAGAGCAGCATGCGCTGCAGCAGAATCCTTCCTTTCCGCTGACTATGTTTTTGGGGATTCACGGGTTTATTTCGTTCTACATCCAGGACCGTCTTACCTTTGATGAGATCATGCCCGCTGCAGTGGGCCATGTCAAAATGTTAAGTCAGAGCACGTACCGTTTAACGTCATAGGGCGTTTTTGTTTTCCATCCGGACTTTATCCATTTACACTATCATCGCTGTACTTCTGTATTGCATTAATCAAACAGGGCGATAAGTCGATCGTTATATAATGCTGGAGTTGTTTCATACATGTATGTTTATTCCAGAGCGTAAAGGGCCTGGGATTCCCGAAAAGGAATGCAGGCCCTCTACGTGTCTCAGTTTTCAGTCTTCTTGTATTTTAACGTAACAATGGCGCTGACGTGGACCGTCGAATTCACAAAAATAGATGCCTTGCCACCGCCCGAGCAGCAGCTCGCCATCCTCTAGGATCACAGTCTGGGACGTACCGGTGGTCATTGCCTTCAGATGAGCGGCCGTATTGCCCTCCGCATGACGGTATTGCGGATGTTCCCAAGGGTATACTTCATTCAGCCTCATTAACACATCACGCTTGACGTCCGGATCGGCATTCTCATTAATCGTAATTCCTGCGGTAGTGTGCGGACAATAGACGATGACATGACCCTGTTTAACCCCGCTTTTATGTACAAATGCCGTAACTTCTCTTGTAATATCACGCATTTCATCCCGCTTGGCTGTGGATAATTCAAGCTTATAAAGCATCGTTGACCTCCTCTGATTAAATATTTTTGGCTTAGTATATCACAATTTTAGCATATCGCCATCATGAGACCTATTTATTGAAACATCAGAACTCTAACGGAAACCACAGCCGTTATTATGCCCATTTTGGTCAGGTTGGAATTATAACGGAAATCAGGTTCGCTATTTGCTGGCTAACAGCCTGTTTCCATAGTAATTTTCTGACATAAGGTTGTCCATTTCCGTTAGATTGAAAAATGTGGCTTTATCGCCATAATAGCGTCTTCTATTTCCGTTAAAAGCAGTATCCCTATGGTTTGTCAGAACCGGTCAGAATTCAAGCCCTATTTTTTCTTTTCTGGCTGTCAGGCGATGGATAGACGACTTCCTTATTGTTTACGGATACTGGAAACCTTTGATTGACTGAGGTTAGACGGTTATAAGCATTTTGGCAATTTCCACGCTGCTTAACATAAAACAATAACCAGAATGTTATGAGGCTTGCTAAAACCGGGCAAGAAAAGAAGCCACGGCATAAGCTGCGACTCCTGTTAAGCTATTTATTTTACCCGCTACTGAAAATCGACCTAATTGAACCCATATATGACTTGCAGAATTTACTAAGGGAATTCAACGGCTAAAAAATCGAGAATAGCTTGGCTAAACTCAATATCTTGAGCGGGGTCCTCTGAATATTGTTCATAACAGACAAAGTGTTCGTTGCCTTGACGGATAAAGGTCGTTACGTCTATATCATGTTTCTTGGCCTTATTAAGTTCTCGAACTGTTCGTAGGGGATTTGTGTTGTTCATGAAGCTATCGTTTCAGCTTTTTAGTGCGCCGCGGAGACTAGAAATATTTGGTTGACTGAGGTTGGACGGTTTGATAAAGTGTTTAATAAGAATAAAACCAAGTAATTTCATATGAAATTATGGGATGTTAATTATACGCAACTGGTGGCCCTGCTCCAACGACCTGCTGCCGGAATTGATGAAAGGATGTGGCCTCTTCCGATGCATATAGAAGTACGAAATCTGGATAAGCATTTTGGCAATTTCCATGCCGTGAAAGACGTGAGCTTTGAGATTGAAAAGGGACAGTTGATCGGATTGCTCGGACCGAGCGGAGGGGGCAAAACCTCGATTCTTCGCATGCTGGCAGGGCTGGAGCAGCCGGAATCAGGGGAGATTCTGTTCCATGGACAACGGGTGAACGAGCTTGCGCCGCAGGAACGCGGAATCGGCTTCGTATTCCAGAGTTATGCATTATTCAAGCATATGACGGTATTCGATAATATCGCTTTTGGACTCCAGGTCAAAAAAGTGACCAAAAGTGCGATAAAAGAGCGTGTGATGGAGCTGGTGGAGCTAACGGGGCTTAAAGGGTTCGAGGGGCGTTATCCGCATCAGCTTTCCGGTGGGCAACGTCAAAGAGTCGCCTTCGCCAGGGCGCTTGCCCCAGAGCCGCAGCTTCTGCTGCTCGATGAGCCCTTCGCCGCGATCGATGCGAAGATCCGCCAGGAGCTGAGGTCCTGGCTGCGCGAGTTGATTGAACGTGTCGGCATTACGTCGATCTTCGTCACCCATGATCAGGACGAGGCGATTGAGGTCGCGGATGAGATTATGATCATTAGCGAAGGCCGGCTGGAGCAGAAAGGTTCGCCATGGGACATCTACCGGGAGCCGCGGACACCGTTTGTCGCTTCCTTTATCGGACAATCAACGTTGATTGATAACCCGTCCGAGCTAAGAGGCTTCGAGACGGAGGTATCCGGTTCACAAGCAAAGGCTTTAATCCGCCCGGAATATATCGAGATCGGCAGCGAGCGGGATTTCTCCCTACTGTCTGCTACGTCTGTCGGAGTTGTGAAGCATGTACATTTTCGCGGCAGCGAATGGCTGGTTGACGTTGAAGTGGGGGGGAACGTATTAACGACCTTCCGCTCGCTGGAGAAGGAGACGCTTGAGATCGGGCAGGAGATTCGCGTTCTTGTCCATCGCGCCTATCTATACAATGAGCAGCGCAGTTGGATTGTTGAGAATCCGTTGAAGCGTGATCCGATGAGCGCTATGATATAGACGGGTGATGAGGCAATGGTTGAAGGGCTATCGTATTTGGATTACCGTTCCTTGCAGCGTTGCTTTATGTGAATACAGCCAGTCTCTTTAAGAAAATAAAGCGCGAAGAAGATACGACGAACAATACGGCTTGGGGCGCTATATTAGTTGCTATTATTGTTATTGGGTTCCTCTTACTAATTCGTATTTCAGGATAGAATAAGCAAATGACCTGGCGGAAACGCCAGGTCATTTATGTGTATGAGCATAGTATCTAAGGAGAAGACAGGGGGCTGATTAGAAGTCCTTGGCTCTCAGCAGAGCTTATACCCTTGAACGGATCTCCTGGCGCATGAACAGATAGTAGGAGATACCGAAGCAGACCATCGTCTCGGCGATCATCCCGGTTAACTGCGGCCATACCAGAATAAGGCTTTGTCCCAGGGACAATGGGCTGGAAATGGCCCCGACCAGCTGATCCATCGTGAGCGGACCGAGTGAGCGGATTCCCGGTGAGAGCATCGTCGTAATCGTCTCCGTAAACAGATAGGTTGGAGAAAGGCGATTCAGAGTGAGGATCAGGTTCATCTGGTGAATCTGCGTCGCGACGTCCGCCGTTTGCGAGACGGCGGTGATGCTGTCGATCAGCCCGGTGATCATGCTATAGAAGATGGCAAAGAACAGCCAGATGGCCATCGAAGACAACGCAGAGGTTGCCGCCTGCCGAAACCGGATGGAGAACAGGATTGACAGATTGAGCCAGAAGCCGATATAGACGACGGCGATAATCAGGAACAGAATGACCCTCAGGAATTCCTCCGGTGTTGGCGGATAGCCGATGACGAACAGACCGAGTCCCATAATTAAAAAGCCAAGGGAGAATACGACGACAGCGATCAGGAACAAGGATGAGACAAATTTGGCGATAATAAAATCATCCCGGTACATCGGCTGCGACAACAGCTTTCCAAGTGTGCCTTTGTTGCGCTCCGAATTGACAGCATCGAAGCCAAGCGCGATGCCGATCAACGGACCAAGCCAGGCCAGAAAACTGGAGAAGGGCGGTATGGCGAGCGTTGGGCTCGTAAGTGTGAACATCCGCAGGAACATAAAGGTATTGCCCGATCCCTGGCTATTCGCTGAGCCACTGCGGATTGCCGTTACAGCAGAGAAGACCGAACCGATGCAGGCCAGCACGATGATGCCGATCAGAATTCCAAATCTCCAGCTGCGGATGTGGTCACCGATTTCCTTATGGACCATCACCCAGAATGGTGAAGTACTGCGTTCATGTTCATCCGCAGCTTGATCGCTGCTATGCCTTTGTCTCGGTGGAAGCCCAAGCTTCGCCTCGAAGCGGTCCAGGATCTCAATCCAGCGTGACCAGGCTGATTGTTGTTTGGCTGTAGTGTCTGTCATCGCTCTCCCTTCCTTTCGAAATATCGATGATATATATCGTCAAGGCCATAATCCTTGCGCCGCAAATAGACTAGATCAGCATTGCTGCGAATGATGGTCTCGGCAATTTGCGAGGTAAGATCCCGATCACAGACAATGGTCGCCAGATCGTATTCCTCGTTATCCTTACTCTCCGCAGTGCTCTGATTCCGATAAATCTCCAGCACTCCTTCAAGCCCGGATATGCTGCTCAGAAGTGGTTCAGTCCACTGATTTGTTCCCACCTCAATATTAATCGAGCCATCATCGTTCAGCTGATGTGAGAGCGTTCGTATATCTCCGCAGGCGATCAATTGTCCTTGGACGAACAGGCCGACCCGGTCACATATTTGCTGAACCTGATGCAGGTGATGGGATGACAGCAGCACGGTCAGGCCTTGATCGCGGCTGAGCGATGAGATGAGCTGCAGCAGCTCGCGCACTCCCTCGGGGTCAATCCCTAGCGTAGGCTCATCGAGAATGATAACCTCCGGATTCTTGATGAGAACATCAGCCAAGCCCAGTCGCTGCCGCATCCCGCGTGAGAACGCACCGACCTTCTTGCGCATTTGCTCGGCAATACCTGTCTTCTCCAACAGAGTAACAGCGCGGGATTCTGCTTCGTCCCTTGATATTCCATTCAGCCTCGCCGTATAGATCAGATTGTCGAGCGGAGTTCTGTCTTCATAGAAGCCGATATCATCAGGCAGGTATCCGACTCTTCTCTTTACTTTCAGCGCTTCACGGGTAGGATCGAATCCACAGATCCTTGCTTGCCCGAAGCTGGGATCGGTAAGTCCGAGCATCATCAGGATGGTAGTCGTCTTCCCGGCGCCATTAGGTCCAAGCAGCCCGAAGATCTCCCCTTTATTGATGGTCAAATTCAAATGATTAACCGCTTTATAGTCGCCATAGCTCTTGGTTAGCTCTACAAGTTCAATGACCGGCTGATTCCGCACAGCTTGAGTGGAAGTTGCCATCGTGTTACTCATCTTCACCGTCTCCCAAACTTGCGGAACAGATAGTAGATAGCTGCACAGACGGCCAGGATGATAATAACCCCGATCCAGCCCCAGAGGACAGAGGATTTAACCGTGATGCGCAAATCGGCAGATGAACTCTTATTTGCGGAAGAGGCGGTCAGACTAACGACATAATCTCCGGCCAGCGATTTATCGCTTGATTTGATCGTTGCGGTGACTTGCTTGCTTTCGCCCGGGGCGATCGAGGTAATCGACGAAGGCTCAAAGGAGACCTCCCAGTCCGTAGGCGCATTGGAAGTGAAGGAGAGATCCTGCAGCTCCGCCGATCCTGTGTTGTTCACAACAAAATTCAGCTTGCGCTCTCCTCCAGCCTTAATATCTGCGCTCAGCAGATCGTTTGTCGTCGTGAACTGCATATTGTATGTTCCGGTGACGACTGCCTCCAGGGTGGCTTGAGCGTTCGATTCCCCGCTGGTCGCGGTGATCGGAATTTTGTAGGAGCCGGCTTTCACCTGCTCTGATGGCTTCACCTGAATGGAGATCGTCTTGTCCGTGTTCGGTTCAATCTCGACGGAAGTCACACTGCTTGAATCCGCATTGAAGCGGACATCCCAGCCCTGCTCTGCCTGTGCACTCAGCGCGTAGGTTTGCTTCTGAGAGGTTCGATTCTTGAGGACAGCGCTATAGGTAAAGGTAGAATCAGAGTGTCCTTCCATATTGGCTTGGTCCACAGACAGTTCCGATTTAAAAGTACCTTGCTCCGAGACGTTAATAACGAGCGGGAGAGAGGTATCATCTGCATTTAGCCTGAAATTATAGCGACCTTTATTAATTTTGAGCGGGACTTCGAGCTGTAAATTGATGGTCTGTGTATCACCTGCTTTGACGGCCACACGGGAGATCTCTCTGCCTCCAGCGGTTAGGTTGTATTTCCAATCCGCAGAAGCGGAGTCCAACGATAGATTGGCAGAAGAAGTAGAAGTACCGTGGTTAATCACATCTATGGAGTAAGAGACGGTTTCACCTGGAGCTGCTGACCATTCGAGGTAGGGCGTATAAAGTTCGAGTGCGCCGGCAGCGGCGGCCTGATTCGGGCCTGTAAAGGATGTGCCAACCAATACAAGGAGCATGAGCAGCAGCATGGCCGCTGTCTTTCGTAAAGATCGAAGCATATTGAATCCTCCTAAGTTAAAATGATCAAGGCGAACGACCGGGCTATTTCAATATAAAAATGTGTTAGCGATGGGCCCCTCGCTAACCTTGACCCCCTTCATCGTTGCCATCTATGGATGGTACGAACGAGATTTCAGTTTGGATCTATCATGTTCAAAATTTTTTGAACTCTCACGCAAAGGGGTTTTCAAAAGCTGAGCTTTTTGATACAACGGGAGATAGAAGAGAAGAGGAGAAAAATTGCGGGAGGGAAGGGGCATGGACCTGCAAAATGAAGAGATGTCAAGGCGGCTTCGCGAAATGTGCGATGGTTCGGTCGAAGCCTTTGACAGCTTCTACGGTTATTATTCTCCCTTTGTGATGCAAGTGGCCGTTCGCCTGTTGGGCGAGCGGATGGAAGCGGAAGATGTATGTCATGAGGTGTTCCTTGAGGTGCTGCGGCGGGGGAGTCAATACGATGCTGGCCGGGGTTCGCTCAAGGCCTGGCTTGCAGTGATGACGAGAAGCCGCTGTCTGGATCGGCTTCGGCGAAATCGACGGATGCAGTATCTCGATGCGGAGGAGCTTGAACAAGCTTCTGCTTCCCAGGAGGAAGTCGTCATTTCCAGACTGGAGCGAGAAGCGCTGCGATCGGCTGTATATAGGCTGCCGGATACTCAGAAGAAGGCGATTCTCGGTTCTTACTACTCCTCCCGGACGCAGCAGCAGATGTCTGAGGCTTGGAACGTACCGATTGGAACGGTAAAATCCTGGGTCAGGTATGGAATAGCCAATCTGCGCAAGCAGATGGAGAAGCAGGGTTGGGTCAATACGGCGGAAAGGGGGCGGCGGCATGAATAATGATAAGCTCCATAGCGATGCGGGGACGGACTTGCAGCATTTATGCCAGGAAGGCTATACAGAGGAAGCTTGGATCGATTACCTGATCGGTACGGAAGGTTCATTCAAGCGAACAGAAATGAGCCGCCATTTAGCACGGTGCCCGGCCTGTCAAAAAAGGTGCGAACAGTGGCAGGAATTGCTGCTGCCGGACAAGGATGGAAAGATGACGCTGGCGAGCGATCTGCGGGCCATAGATGACACCACTCAAATCGAGCAGGTTATGAAGCCATCGAAGCGGATTTACAAAAAGCTGCGGTTCAGAGTGCGGATGCTTGGAATAAGGCGGAGCGCCGGAAGATTCCTGTCTGCCAAACGCAGGCTGGTGATAGCGCTTGGGGCCGTATGCATATTGCTAGCGGCGGTCGGCGGGATTATGCGGATGAATGACCCTGAAACGGAATGGAACAGCTATGTGAAAACCTATGAACCCGCGGCGATGAATGTGATGTCGAGTCCGGACAGCGAATTCTATCCGATCAGTCTGGGAAGACCTGTACCAAAGTCGGGAGTTGTCTGGTACAATTCTCACTCTGGAGAGCTGCTGATGCTTGTGGGCGGTCTGATACCTCGTGAAGATCAGGTCGTCCGGGTATGGGCGGTCAGGGAAGGAAGCCGCGATGACCTGGGAGTGCTTCAATACCATGCTTACCGAGCCCATTTGTATGTTAGAGACCGGGTTCTGGATCAAGCTGATATCATTCTATCGATCGAGCCGAAGTCTGGCCCGTTCGATCTGTCTGAGACGGAGACGATTTCGGTAGGAATAACAGGGGCGACAGATTAAACAGAAAAGGGATGGATTGCCGAAATGCAGAATACCGGGACAGATCAACTGGTGTTTCTTGGTACAGGTGATGCGATGGGTGTACCAAGACTATATTGCGATTGTGAAGTATGCACGGAAGCAAGGAGCTCCGGAAAGAACCGGAGGTATCGTTCTGCAGTGGCCGTAGAGTGCGAGGCGGGGGAGCAATTTATGATCGATTGTGGTCCGGATTTTCGGGTCAGCATGGAGCGGCGCAGCCAAAGATTTATAGAGCACCTGCTGATCACGCACGCTCACTTTGACCATATCGGAGGTTTGCCGGAATGGGCTGATGCCTGTCGCTGGCTGGGTAGAAGAGGGCAAATGTATGCTCCTCGTGAAGTCGTGGACATCATTTTATGTCAATACCCTTGGTTGGAAAGGAACCTCGACATCCATTTTGTAGATGAAGATATCGCATTAGCTGGATGGAAGATACATGGTTGGAAAGTAAACCACGGCAAGAACGGCTATTCCTACGCCTATCGCTTTGATAAACCCGGTTATGCCTGGGCTTACTGCTCGGATTCTATCGATCTGCCGCCGGAGCAAAAGGCCCCGCTCCATGGGCTGGATCTGTTGATCCTTGGAACAAGCTTCTATGAAGAGCTTGCCGAATTCTCTACGCGGTCTGTCTATGATGTAACGGAGGCACTGGGTCTGCTGCAGGAGATTAAACCAAAGCGTACGATATTTACACATATGTCTCATGATATTGATCAGCGCAAGGATTATGTACTGCCTGGGAGCGCATCCTTTGCGAGCACTGGAATGAGCGTACCGCTAGGGAAGGACTAGATGGTTATAGTCTAGTCCGATAACAGCAGGACAAAGAGAAAAGGGCCAACCCACTTCTGCATGGATTTGAGGCCCTTTAAGCTCGAAAACAACCTGTGGGCTAATTATTGCTCCAGTTGCAGTACAAACTTATCGATGGCTGCTTTAACTCCATCTTCATTATTGCTAAGCGTTACATAATCGGCAAGCTCCTTCAGAGCTGGAATTGCGTTGCCCATTGCTACACCAAGGCCGGCAGCCTCCAGCATTTCGTGATCATTCCAGGAGTCACCAATGGCTATTGTCTGCGACATATCATAGCCAAAATGAGCAGCCAGGAACTTCAGGGCATGGCCTTTTGTACCTTCACGGTGCATAATTTCCAGAAAATTCGGCTTCGACTTCGTAATATGCACATCCTCGCCCAGCAGCTCGCGAAGCCGAGGAGCGATTTCATCCAAATAGTCGGGGTCATCGATGATGAGCAGCTTCGGTGTTGGATGAGCGGCCAGCTTGGCGACATCAGGTTCTATATAATACTCCGTCCGGTTCAGCGTCGTGTAATCGATCAGCTTCTGATTTTCTTCCCGGGCGAAGAGCTTATCATCAATATAAGTCTGCAAGTGCAAATGGTGCTGCATGCAGTAATCGAACACCTTGCGGACCGCCCCCATAGGCACATAACGTTCATATAGCACCTTCTCATCGAGAAGGTTTTTAACTAGGGATCCCTGATAGGTTATGATCGGTACATTCATTCCTATCTGGCGGGCAATCGCTTGGGCCGAGGCATAGGCGCGTCCGGTGGCCAGTGTAACGATGACCCCCCTGGCAATCGCTTGCTCCAGCGCCTGCTGGGTGGCCGGGGTAACTTCCTTGCTGTCGTTGATCAGAGTATCGTCGATGTCGATGGCAATCAGCTTGTACATGGTCCCTCTCCTTTGATGGTTTCTTTATCTATCGATAGCTTAACTACCTCTATTGTACCTTTCAGACTATATAATTCAATTCCAATCCAGAAAAAAGAAATAGAATCAACATTCTCATTCAGGGGATGTATGCAGCCTTATGGGCTCATCTCATGCCAATTGCGGTTATGTAGGCTGTCCTGAACCCTGATCTCTCAGGGCGAGGACAGCCTTGTTTGTCAATGTGCTGACGGCGGCGTCAAGCAGCTTGCGGAGAAGGGAGGATTCCACAGCTTTGCATCCTTGCTGCATCCGTTGATTATTCACCACCACAAGGGAAAATTTCACGGATTTTACAGAGCGGAATCTTTACGCGAAGAAGTACTTCACCGCGGCAAATGCGGAGCACAAGGCAGTTACTGGATACAAAAATAATAACACCTTCGAGCTCGCGGCCGTCTCTTAATACGATAAGAACCTCTTGATGCAAGAGTCTCCGCGCCCTGTCGTGCAGCGTTTCTCGTCTTTGGTAGCCCATATGATAGCTCACCTCTTTCTATTAAGATAATGCATCATATGAGAATCTATTTGATTTTGATAGGGCTAATAGATTGATATGAAGGAAAATTGGAGATTAGCTTGGCTCAACTAGCTTAATAGAGAAAGCTAGAGTAGGGGGGGAGCTAATAATAGAAGGTCAAGAAATAGAGGATTGCGTTGACGATTCGCAGAAATTGGCAAGCTGAAAATAAAAAAGGCCCGGACAAGAACGCTTTGGGAAAGAGCTTGTCCGGACTGGGGTTTACTATCTAATTTTCCAGGTACTATTCCTCCAGGAATACGAGACCGATGAAATCATCCTTGTCGATGTTGCCGAAATAGTATTTGACATCGATATCTGCAAGTACTTCACGAACCGCGCTTTCTTCATAGCGCAGTCCTCTAAGCTTGTCCTCAATATCACCTACATCTCCAACACCGAAGAAGTCGCCATAGATTTTAATGTTGCGAATATGCCCCTCTTCGATATCCATACGCAGGTCAATAATGCCTGCAGGGAACTTCTTGGCATGCTTCACATTGCTGGCTGGGGACAGACCGTAGTTCCAATCCCAGTTCTTATAGCGCTGCTGTGAAATTTCATTGATTTTTGCCCAATCGGCTTCAGTTAATTTGTATTGCGGCACTTGATCTGCTTCCATTCCGAAAATATGACGCAGCAATTCTGCACGGAATTCCTCCACCGTCATTTTGTGATCCATGAAGTCGCTAATATTAGCGACACGGCTGCGCACCGATTTGGTACTCTTGGATTTGAATTTTTCCGGATTAGCCTTCAAGGAAGCCTGGACATCATCCAAATTGGAGTTGAACATCAGTGTGCCGTGGCTGAACATCCGTCCCCGTGTGGAGAATTGGGCATTGCCGGATATTTTCTGCTCACCGACCTGAAGATCGTTGCGTCCCGATAGCTCGGCATTAACGCCCATCGATTTCAAAGCTTCAACAACCGGCTGAGTGAATTTGCGGAAATTGTGGAATGAATCACCGTCATCCTTTGTAATGAAGCTGAAATTGAGGTTGCCGAGATCGTGATAGACTGCGCCGCCTCCCGATAGACGACGAACCACTTGAACTCCGTTCTCCTTGCAGTATTCCTGATTGATCTCTTCGATCGTATTCTGATGCTTGCCGATGATGATCGACGGAGCATTGATATAGAACAACAAATAACTGTCGTCCTCAAGCGGGAGATGCCTTAATGTATATTCTTCAATAGCGAGGTTAATCGAAGGATCGTTAATTCCTTGATTGTCAATAAACAGCATATGTTTCAGCCTCCATTGCCGATGAGATGTATTCTTTGTATTTTCACTTCTATTGTAAACCAATTGCAAGTCAAACCAAAGTGCTGTCGTCATTTATTCATGAAAAATGCATGTAATTCTTCGTCCACATGTCGGCAGGGAGAGGAGCGCCGTTTTGCCGCAGGCAAAACGTGATACAGCGTATTGGAACGAGGAGGCGTGAATCCATGTGAAAACAGCAGCAAATATTGGCGGCTGATGATTGACGTGAGTCAGAGCATATCTTCATAATGGTATAATCATACCTGAGAGCAGTTCAAACCTTTGGACTTTTTTGATAGAGAGGAAGAGAGCAGTATTATGTTGCTGGAAGTGTACGGACATGGCGGAGATTTGCAGACCGCCGCAGAACGTTACGGAATAGCCCCGGAGCAGATGATGGATTTGAGTGCCAATATTAATCCGCTTGGTCCGCCGCCTGGCTTGCTGGATAATTTGCAGAGGGTTCTACCGGAAATTGTGAAGTATCCGGACCCCGGACATCGTCGCTTGGTGTCCTTGTTAAGCAGGCGTTATGCTGTGGAACCGGGCTGTCTTGTGATCGGCAACGGAGCTGCCGAGAATATGGCACTGGCTTTGTTGGCCCTAGCTCCAATGAAGGTGGGCATCATTGAGCCATGCTTCTCGGAGTACCGGACATTGGCTGAACAGTTTGGCGCACAGGTCAGCTCTGTGTTTGGATCAGCGAAAAGAGCCTTCCGGGCGGAGCCGCAAGATGTTGAACGCTTGATAAGGGAGACGGATCTTGTATTTCTGGGACAACCCAACAATCCGAACGGGGTGCAGTATCCGCTTGATGAACTGCGCAGATTTGCGGAGGCTGCCGAGCGGAGCGGCACTTATTTGATTGTCGACGAAGCTTTTGTTGATTTTATACCTGAACTGCAGAGACAGACGCTGCTGCCAGAGCTGACAAAGTATAGCCAACTTGTACTCATCCGCTCAATGACCAAATTTTATGCAATTCCTGGGCTAAGGCTCGGCTTCGCGATGGCTGCGCCGGAGCTTGCGGCCAGGATGCGTAGCAAGCAGGTAACCTGGAGCGTCAATTCGCTGGCACTGGCCGCCGGAGAGGTATGTTTGCAGGCCGACGAGGCTTATGAGCAGGCGACGATCGCCCTCATTGCGGAGCAGCGCAAGCTGCTGCAAGCAGCCTTGCTGGAGCTGGGCTGCGAGACATGGCCAGGAGAGGCGAACTTCATGCTTGTCCGTTTGCCTGAGGACTGGACAGCAGCTGGGGTTCAAACGGAGCTTGGGAAGCGCGGAGTGCTTGTTCGTAGCTGTGCGATGTATGCAGGGCTTAGTGAGCGCGATATTCGGATAGCCGTCAAAGGAGAAGATGAAAGCCAGAGACTGCTTGTGGAATTAAGCGCTGTGCTGGGAGGTAAGACAAGATGACTTTGCCATTTATAAATGGAGCTGAACAAGGGGGTTATGAATCGCAGGCTTGGCCGGGGCTGAAGCTTTTGCGAGAAGAGCGCCATTTGATGCTTGCGCCTCCGACTCCGCTTCGTGTTGTCAGCAGCGCCGTATACGGAGGCGGCATGCGAGAGCTTCGCCAAGTTGTCAATATATATGTGGACAAGCATTATCGCTGCGATGATCCGGAGAAGGATATTCGCCAATTGCTGCAGGAGTGGGGGATCCCCGAGCAGGAGACCGCCGGATTGCTGACGGCGGTGAGGCTGCGCTACGCGGCGGTTGCCGAGGAGCGCACCAGGGATTACGCCGTATTTTGCTGCGCAACGGCGGGGGCTTCGAACTCCGCGCGAGCGGGAGTTCAGCGGACAACGTTCCCGGCGCTCTGGACGCCGGGGACGATCAACATCCTGCTGGCGGTCGACGGCAGGATGACGGATGCAGCGCTGGTGAACGCCGTCATCACGGCGACGGAGGCCAAGACCGCAGCGCTGCAGGACCTCGGCGTGCTTGACGCCGAGAATGGGCTTGCGGCCACCGGTACCACGACGGATGCGGTCGTGCTTGGCGCCAGCCAGCGGGCCGATTGGCCGCTGCTGCATGCCTATGCCGGGACCGCGACCGATCTGGGCGGCACGGTAGGCCGTCTGGTGTACGCCGCCGTGAGCGAATCGCTGCGCGCCGCAGCGGGTGAGCGCCGATGATGGCNTCTTCGCCCTGCTCGGCGGCGCCCCGCTGGCGATCGCATACCGGGCCGTGAATACGCTGGACTCGATGGTCGGCTACAAGAACGATAAGTATATCGATCTGGGTTGGGCCTCGGCCCGGCTGGATGATGTGGCGAATTATATTCCCGCGCGTATAACAGCCTTACTGCTGTTCCTTGGGGCCTGGCTGATGAGGCTTGATGTGAAGGGGGCCGTACGCGCTGTACGGCGCGATGCTCCGAAGCATCCCAGTCCAAACAGCGGTTACCCGGAAGCTGCGGTAGCCGGAGCGCTAGGTGTTCAGCTTGGCGGAGAAAATTCGTATCATGGTGTCGTATCGTTCCGGGCTCACATGGGCGAGAAAACTCGTGAGCTTCATGGCGAGGATATTCCACGTGCGGTTGGACTGATGTTTTTCACAGCGAATGCGGCAGTCTTGCTGGGGACGTTGATTGTGGTCTGGGTGAATGGCGGATGGCATGGGATCTGAGTGTGAAGTGACATGTGAGGTTTTCATAGTAGTGATGTAGTTCAGATTAACGCAGGTTCACTCATTTGCCTTGTATCAGCAGCTTGTGAATGGTCAAGTAATGAATAATAGAATCTTATGGATGGAAAGGTGGAGGAGCAATGGGATATGAATTTGTGATCGAGCCGCTAAGCTATATCGCTTTCGAGGATGAGACGGCGCAGCTGGAGCAATGCAAGGAATGGGGACTGGTCTCCGGCAAGGCAATAAAGACAAAGGCGTTCTATTACAAGGGATACGGCCAGAATCTTCCCTGCAATATTGTTGGAATGGTGGATAAAAATACCGCAGTAATTGAATTGGAAAATAAGCAATTGCACTGCATTCACCCTTCTTATTTGAAGGAGATGCAGGCGGCGAGCTATGGACAGAAGCCGGTTGCGGAGGAGGCGGGGGCGGATGATCCTGAAAATGCAGTGTCTGAGACTGATGAAGCGTTAACCTCTTCCGAGCTGGATCATAACGAAGTACAGGTGGAAGAGGGAACCTCGGAGGATGCTGAAGTGGTAGTGACGGCAGCGGCGGATCAAAATACGGAAGCAATAACGACTGAACCCGAACCTGCTGCTGAGTCTCCCGAGGGGGTCGAACCGCCTATCGTTGATATTTCGGACCCCGATTATGCACCGAAGGAAAAAGTGAAGAAAACGAAGAAGGCGAAAATTGAACTGCCTGAGGGCAAAGTGAAAATGAAGGCTACAGTGCAGGATTTTACGACGGTACCGAATCATTTTGCCGATCGGGACGATGAAGTAATTATCTACGAGGCGGTTGCAATTCTGGAGCCGGACACCGAAATCGGAGAAGCCTGGTCCAGCCATAGCGCAACCCTTAAAAAGCTTGAGCTTGCCATCGGGGATACAATTACTTTTGAAGCGAAAATAGTGGCCAAGAAGCTGACCAAACACCCGGTAGCTTATAAAATCAACAACCCGGCCAAAATTCAAAAGGAAAACTCCTGAACAAATCGAATAGCGCCTCTTTAAGCCATTTCTAACGAAACTGAGAATCGTTATTTGGGCTGTAAAAGGCCGATAAAAGTTTTAACGAAACTGGGTATCGCTATTTCAGCAAAAAAGTAGCAAAAGGCCTGCCTTTTTCGCAAATAACGATCTGTAGTTTCGTTAGATATGATTTAGCGCTTATTTAGGTGGAATAACGATCCGTAGTTTCGTTAGATTTGAATTGACGCTCATTTTGGTGAAGTAGCGATCCGTAGTTTTGCTAGGTCTGAAATTAATGCCTATTTTGGTGAAATAACGATCCATAGTTTCGTTAGAGAGCTGTAAAGTTCAAAAAGCAGTTTGGGCGTTTCAATCTATCGACTTTTATTTTTAGCAAAGAGAGGAGGAGGCTCATCATGCAAATCAAGATTGGTATTATTGGCATACGGCCGGTTGTGGACAAGCTGCTCAAAGTGCTTAAGGCGTTTCCGACGTTTATACCGATTGTGAGGATTGTGCAGGACGAAGGCGAGGTTCCAGCGGCCGCTGAGCTGCTGATGGCTGAGGTGGAGGCGCTGATTTTGTTTGGGGCGCAATCGCACCGCAAGGTGAAGGAGAAAGTCAATGTGACGATTCCAGTGCATTATGTTCCTTTAACCGGAGCAGGGCTGTACCGGACGCTGTTTCAAGCTCTGCAGACCGGTCGTCTGGACGGCGGCATCTGCATCGATTCACTGACCAGGACGATGGTTACGAATGCTCTTCAGGATCTCGGGATCGAGCAGACGAGAATCGTACTCTACAATGGTCCTGCACATGCTTCAGCGGACAAGCTGTTTGCTTTTCACCAACAACAGCTGAACGCCGGGGCCTGCTCTTTGGCGATTACCGGGGTAGAATCGGTTGCCCGCAGATTATCCGCTGCTGGTGCTGCCAATGAGTGGCTGGTTCCATCGGATCAGGATATGAGCGTAACCCTGGAGCGTGCGCTGCTGTCCACAGAATCCAGGCGGATGAAGGAATCGCAAATTGTGGTGGGCATGATCAAGGTCGATGAGTTCGGCAAGCTTGTGATGAAGCGCGGCAGCGAGCATGAGGTACAGAAGCTGAAGCTTGACATCCACCGGATGGTATTGGATTATGTTGAGTCGCTGGATGGCTATCTGACGCCGATCGGTGGCGATGAGTATTTATTTTTTACAACGCGAGGCATCTTCGAGCGGGAAACCGGCGGGTACAAGACGATTCCGCTGGCCAAGGATGCCAACCAGTCCTTCGGGATTTCCCTTAGCTTTGGAGTCGGGTTTGGAACCTCAGCCAATGAGGCGGGAACCAACGCGCGGGCTGCGCTGCGCAAATCTAGGGAAGCCGGCGGGAATACCTGCTTCATTATCCGCGAGGATCAGACGTTGATCGGACCGCTGGAAATGTCGGATCCTATACAGACTGTGCTGTCTCCTACCTACTCCGGCTTAATAAAACAAGCGGAGGAAGCGGGGATGACAAGCGCTTATTTGAGCAAGCTGCTGTCTTATACGGCGAAATTCGGCAAATATGAATATACGGTGCATGAGCTTGCTGCTTTGCTTGATATTACAGTCAGAAGTGCCCATCGGCTGCTGCTGCTTTGGATCGATAACGGACTTGTTGATATTGCCGGAATGGAGAAGGTGCCAAAGGGGCGACCTCGGCAAATTTACCGTTTTTCCTTTTTAAAGGATAAGGCCATGATTTAAATTTTTTGACTATTTAAAGACTATTTAAAGATTTGTCTTTATATATCCCCCGTCGTTATGATGGAGACAGATCCACAGACGAAAGGGGAAAATGCGTTGAGAACAATTGAGGAATTGGAAGCAAAATTGGCGGAGCCCTCCGAGGCATTGGTCAAGGATTTATCTACCATCGAAGGAAATATTCTGATTCTTGGTGTAGGCGGGAAAATGGGCCCTAGCCTAGCCCGGCTGGCGCAAAACGCTGTGCGTGAGGGCGGCTTGAACAAGCGCATCCTCGGCGTATCGCGATTTTCCAATGAAGAGGCGAGACGCGAGCTGGAGGACGCAGGTATAGAGACCATTTCCTGTGACCTGTTGAACGATGAGGAGCTGATGAAGCTGCCCCATGCTGACAACATTATTTATATGGCTGGCAATAAATTTGGAACTACGGGCCGGGAGCATTTCACCTGGGGCATGAATACGTATTTGCCGGGCCGGGTGGCCGAGAAATATAAGGATTCGCGGATCGTCGTATTCTCTTCGGGGAATATTTATCCGTTTATGCCGGTCGGCAGCGGCGGAGCCAGCGAATCGATTACACCGGAGCCGGTCGGGGAATATGCCCAATCGACCCTGGGGCGGGAGCGCATCTTTGAGTATCATTCGCATAAGAACGGAACGCCGATGCTGTTCTATCGCTTGAATTACGCGATTGATATGCGCTATGGCGTACTGCTCGAAATCATCAAGTCTGTCCAGGAGCAGCGGGCGATCAATCTGACGATGGGGCATGCGAATGTGATCTGGCAGGGGGATGCCAACCAGATGGCGCTGCGCTGCCTGACGGAATGTACGAATCCGCCAAGCATTATGAATATCACCGGGCCGGAGACGATGTCGATCCGCTGGGCAGCTGAGGAGTTCGCCAAGCGGCTTGGCAAGGAAGCGATCTTTGAAGGTATGGAATCCGAGCTGGCGCTGCTCAATAATGCCTCGAAGTCCCATCAGCGCTTCGGCTACCCAACGGTGTCCTTGCTGCAAATGATCGATTGGCTGGCCGAATGGGTTGAAGCCGGAGGAGCGACATGGAATAAACCGACTCATTTCCAGGAAAGAAAGGGGAAATTCTAGTGGCTGCTACAACACTTTCACCGGAATTGATGAAAGCGCTGCACGAGGGGCTGGTCATCCCTGCCCACCCTCTGGCGTTGGATGAAAACCGTCGATTGGATGAGAAGCATCAACGGGCGTTAACCCGTTATTATGTCGCATCGGGGGCCGGTGGGATAGCGATCGGCGTTCATTCCACTCAATTTGAAATTCGTGATCCGGAGCATAATCTGCTTGAGCCTGTACTTAGAATGGCTGCAGAGGAGATCGCCAAGTCCGATATAGATCGTCCGTTTATTAAAGTGGCCGGCGTATGCGGGCCAACGGAGCAAGCGGTCAGTGAGGCGCGGTTAGCGAAATCCCTGGGCTACGATGCTATTCTGCTCAGTATGGGCGGACTGATGTCCTGGAGTGAGCAGGATATTCTGGACAGGACGAAGCAGGTTGCCAACATTATACCGGTTATCGGCTTTTATTTGCAGCCGTCTGTTGGCGGGCGGATTTTCAGCTTCGATTTTTGGCTCCAATTTGCCGAGATTCGGAATGTGGTCGCGATCAAGATGGCTCCGTTCAACCGTTACCAATCGCTCGACGTGGCGCGTGCAATCTGCTATTCCAGCCGACGGGATGAGATCGCGCTGTATACAGGCAATGATGATAATATCATTAATGACCTGCTGACCACCTACCGTTTTAAAGTGAATGGAGAGCTTGTGGAAAAGGCCGTTGTTGGCGGCTTGCTGGGCCATTGGGCCGTCTGGACGAAAAAAGCCGTCGAGCTGCTGGAAGAAATCAAGCTGGCCCGCCCTCATGGCGAAATTGCCAAGGAATGGTTAACCCGCAACATTCAGGTGACAGATACCAATGCGGCCTTTTTTGATCCTGCGCATCAGTTTGCCGGCTGTATTCCGGGCATTCATGAAGCACTGCGTCGTCAGGGCCTGATGCAGGGCATTTGGTGTCTAAATCCGCATGAGACGCTGTCGCCGGGGCAGATGGAGGAAATCGACCGTATGTATCGGGATTATCCGCATTTGCATGATGATGAATTTGTAGCAGCACATCTGGCCGAATGGCTTGAAGATCAATAAATAAGGAGGGCTCAAACATGCGATTCAAGGATGTATTTTCTATTATCGGTCCGAGCATGGTGGGCCCCTCCAGCTCTCATACTGCAGGTGCTGTGCGACTGGGAAGAACTGCACGTCATGTCCTTGGGGAGCAGCCGGAGCAGGTGGAGATCATTTTCTACGGTTCCTTTGCGACGACGCATCGTGGCCACGGTACAGATCTGGCTATAATCGCCGGTCTGCTCGATTATGATACGGATGATCTGCGAATCCGGGAGGCTTTTGAACGGGCTGAAGAAGCCGGGATGAAGGTGAATATCCGCTCTGCACAGAAGGCTGGAGTGCACCCGAATACCGCAACAATGATTCTACAACGAGGAGATCAGAGGATCGTTGTAACGGGCAACTCTATTGGCGGAGGAAATATAGAGGTTGTCAGCATCGATGATTTCGATGTTAAATTTACGGCGATCTATCCGACGCTGCTGATCTTTCACGCCGATCGGCGCGGTATTTTGGCCGAGATGACGGATATATTCAAACATGCCAACGCTAATATCGGTTATATGGAAGTCGATCGGAAGTCGCGAAGCGGAGATGCTCTGACTGTGATTGAGTGCGATGAAATATTAGCTGGTGAATTTATCGATAGAATCTGCGGCTTGCCGGATGTTGATAGGGTTCGTCTTATTCATCTTGGTGCTAAGGGGGACAAGGGATGAAGTTCGCAAATTTAGAGCAATTGATTCGGCTTTGTGAGCAAGAAGCGGTTGCGATCGGGCAGTTGATGGTTGCAGAACAGGCAGCCGAGACGGGAAAAACGGAGCAGCAAGTCATTCTGCAGATGACGGAGTACTATGGAGTTATGAAAGAGGCGGTTCAAAAGGGGTTAGTGAGCGAGATGTTGCCTCGCAGCGGATTAACCGGCGGGGATGCCAGGCGGGTTCATGCCTACTTGCAGGAAGGCATGCCTTCCCTCGGCGAGGAAACCTGCACCGCAATGGCATATGCACTGGCAGTGTCTGAGGTGAATGCTTCGATGGGAAGAATTATTGCCACTCCCACGGCAGGCTCCTGCGGTATTATCCCCGGGGTGTTTGTCAGCTCGCAGGAACGATTTGGCTGGAGCGATGCGCATATGGTTCAGGGACTGTTCAGCGCGGGAGCGATCGGATATGTTATTGCTAATAATTCATTCGTATCCGGGGCGGAAGGCGGATGTCAGGCTGAGGTTGGCTCGGCCATCGGTATGGCTGCCGGAGCACTGGTTGAGCTGCGTGGAGGAACGCCGGAGCAGGCGGTGCATGCCGTAGGCCTGGCGTTGAAAAATACGCTCGGACTGATTTGTGATCCGGTAGCCGGTTTGGTCGAGATCCCCTGTATCATCAGAAACGGCTTTGGCGCGGTTACGGCGATGGCTGCCGCGGATATGGCATTGGCCGGAATAAGGAGCGTTATTCCGTCGGATGAGGTTATCGATGTGATGCTGGAGGTCGGTAGCATGATGCCCGAGAAGCATCGCGAGACAGCGCAGGGCGGGCTCGCGCAGACCCCTACTGGCAAGAGGATTATGAAGGAGCTGTATGAGAAAGAGGAGGGATGAAGATGAGATTATCATCATTCGTTCATGCGGGCAAACAAATTGAGGCGGAGCTGATTGCTTTTCGCAGGGAGCTGCACCGTTACCCCGAGTTAAGCTTGCAGGAATCGGAGACAGCCGCGAAGGTAGCGCAGCGGCTTGGCGAGCTTGGGATTGATTTCCGCAGTAGAGTTGGTGGAAATGGCATCGTTGCTGAGCTGACCGGGGAGCAGCCGGGGCCGGTTATTGCGCTGCGGGCGGATATGGATGCTCTGCCGATTCATGAGGAATCAGGACTGGAGTTCGCTTCTACGCGCCCGGGAATTATGCATGCCTGCGGGCATGATGCACATACAGCTATTTTGCTAGGTGCAGCGGAGCTGCTGGCCGACAAAAAAATAAAGGGTACCGTGCGCTTTCTGTTCCAAGCGGCTGAGGAGATTAATGCAGGAGCGAAGGCGATGGTTGAGCAGGGCGCGCTGGAAGGCGTTGATGAAATCTACGGACTGCATAATCTCCCGACCTTATCCGCAGGACTGGCGGCTACGAGGTATGGTTCCCTGATGGGCTCGGTCGATCGCATCGAGATTCATCTGGAAGGCCGCGGCGGACATGGAGCGATTCCGGATCAATCCGTCGATCCGGTTGTATGTGCTGCCAATATCATTATGGCGCTGCAGAGCATTGTCAGCCGGGAGGTCTCTCCCTTTGATCCGGTTGTCGTTACAATCGGCAGCATCAAGTCGGGCGAAGCGAACAATGTGATTCCGCATTACGCGGATATGACCGGTACAATCCGTACCTTTGACGCCAAAATTCAAAAGCAGATGCCGGAGAGAATAGAGCGAATCGTCAAGCAAATAGCCGCAGGCCATAAATGCCAGGCGGAGCTCAAATATATCGGGCAGACTCCTGTGTTAATCAATGATGAGGAATGCAATCGTCATGTTGAGCAGGTGATCGATCAGATGATAGGCTCTGAGCGCAGAGTCGAGGCCCCTCCAACCCTGGCTGGCGAGGACTTCTCTGTCTATTTGCAGCATGTGCCGGGTTGCTTCTTCTGGCTGGGCTCAGGCCCCGCTGTGGATGCAAGCAGCGCTTATGGACTTCATCATCCGAAATATAGATTGAATGAAGATTGTATTCCGCTTGGTGCGGCCTTACTTGCAGCTGTAGCACAGCAGAGATTAGCTGTAAACGAACATACCGTCTGAGAAAGGGGATAACAAGGTTGAAACACTTGAATATTGGAATTATAGGTACGGATTCCTCCCATTCCGTTGCATTCACCAGGCTGCTCAACGACCCGTCCGACGCCAATCATGTTCCGGGCGGGAAGGTTGTAGCAGCTTTTTTGGGCGGCTCTGAGGATTTCGCGCTTAGCGCGAATCGGGTTCAGGGTTTTATGAGTACGCTAGAGACTGAATTTGGCGTACGCCGGATGGATAGTCCGGAGGAAATCGCGGCAAGCTGTGACGCGATATTGCTTACATCGGCGGATGGGCGAGTGCATTTGGAACAATTCAAGCGGATCGCTTCCTATGGCAAGCCGGTTTTTATCGATAAGCCGTTGGCACTATCCAGCGCACAAGCGGACGAGATCTTCCGCACCGCCCGGGAGCAGCAGGTTCCATTGATGAGCAGCTCGGCTCTCAGATACGCCCGGCAAATTACCGATGATCTGGCCTCGCATGGCTCCGTGTCCGTGATTCGTGCCGATGTGGGGGGACCCTTGGATGTCGAGCCCACGCAGTCTTATTATTACTGGTACGGAATACATTCCGTTGAGCTGTTATATGGCATTATGGGCAGCGGCTGTGCGGAGGTAAATGTATTAGGAGGGGAAAAGGTGGAGCAACTATCCGCAGTCTGGTTGGATGGACGGATAGGAACAGCGAGTCTCAGCCGTCAGGAAGGAACTCCGTTTAGTGCAACAATTCAGCGCCACGGTCAATCCTCATCGATTGAGATTGATTTTGCGGCCAAGCCCTTTTATGCAAGCCTGCTTGAACAGATTATGATTTTGTTCCAGACGCGGATTTCTCCGCTAAGGTGGCAGGAGACGCTGGAGGTCATCCGCTTTGTTGAAGCCGCTGAAGAGAGCAGAAGGCTGGGCAAGCCAGTCCGTCTGTAGAGGTAATCAGGAGTCCCAGCATCAAGTCTTGAATTCAGCCGGGCCTAGGAAGAAGCTTGCGAGGTCGTTTCATGCGAACACGTATAGCTCCGCTCCCAGGCCTCTTTTTCATCCAAGCTTCACGTTGCTGAATGGCTTGTTAAACAAACGTTTGTAAGGAATTGGAAGCGGTTGATTGGCTACCTCCTCATTGGTTTATGGGGAAGAAATTCGGAAGATAAGGAAAAAGACAAAAAAACGAAGATATGAATATAGCATTTTCCACCTCTTTAGCTTTTTCCACACCTCAAAACACCTGATACATCAAGGTTTTTTCGTTATTTTATATTTTACATACCAAAAAATCGCGGTTGATGAAAACGCTTTATTTACGAGGTGTTAACCCTCATCCTACAATTTGAATTGTCCGATACGAGAGACTTAAATTGAAGCTCCTCCGGGTGTTGCAATGCGTAGGTGGCATAGGCCAGGGCACCACGATTTCCAGCTCCGATGAGAACAGCTGTTACTTTTTTCATGAATAACTCCTCCATTGTCGATAATCATTCATTCGCTACGGTTGATGGGATAAGCCCATAAGCGTAAAGCCTCAAAATACTTAATCCACTAAACAGGGGGATACACTCAATAAAGTATATTTACATAGTGTAACCCCATGTTTATTGTAATTATATTATGGTGTTAACACAGTGTCAACCCTTATAAAAAGCTTGTAGAGACTGGCGATCGCTCGCTCGTTGGCGTAGATCTGGATTTATGCTAACCGGTTTGGTTGCGGGGAAATTAGCTCAGTCGCAGTAGGGTTGATTGCGGGAAATAGCTCAGTCGCAGTAGTTGTTGATTTCAGGTACCGGATAGAGTAAGCTAGGCAGCATAAAGATTGTTTACGCAATGGAAACACTATGAACATCGAATATAAATACGTAGCGTGATGAAGGAGGGAATGCGCTTGGGTACGAAATGGGAGCAGGAATTGGATTTAATGCGTCAGTCGCGACGGGAACAAATTATGGATGCTGCCTATGAGCTTGTACTAGAGAAGGGGCTTATTTCGATCACGATTGTCGATATCGTCAAGAAGGCGGAAATTAGCCGGGTAACCTTGTATAAGTATTACAGCTCGATCCATGAGATTGTATTTGATATTCAGATCAGAATATTGAATGAGATGAGCGTGCTGTTGGGGGAGAAGCTCAAGGGCAAAAATGGGTTGGAGAAGCTGCATGATTATTTTGCTACCTTCGTCCGTATGTACCAGACCCGACCGGATTATTTTCGCTTTGCCGCCATGTTCGACCAATTCTACCAGTCCTCTTATCCAACGCCGGAGCTGGAGGAGCAATATCAGAGTTTCACGAAGCAGGGGATCGACTTGATTGAACATATTATTGAAGAAGGAATGGTTGACGGCTCGATTCGTGCAGAGACAAATCCCCCGATGATGGCGCAAATGCTGTCGCATATTATGATGGGAACAACACAAAGAATTGCGGCGCGCAGCGAAATATACAAGACAGAGAGTAAGGTCGATTCCGAGGATCTGCTTCATTATTTAGCGGATTTCTTAACCACTTCACTGGCGTCTGCCCCATCGCAGGCATAACATGGAGGGCGATACAATGAGTAAAAGCCACGAAGATGTGGAGTGGTGGCTAATCCGGCATGGGGTGACCGCATGGAATTTGCAGCGCAAATATCAAGGCCATAGCGACGAGAAAATACTGCCAGGGGAAGCTGGCGGGTTAACTCCGCTGCAAAGCCAATTGGCTGGGATATCTTTCGCTGGTGTATATTGCAGTGATCTTGAGCGTTGTCGTCAGACCCTTCGATTTATTCGTCCGGATTGGACCGGGCAAGCGGTCTATGATCCAAGACTTAGAGAGATGAACTTTGGGGCCTGGGAAGGCAGAACCTATGAGATGCTGGAGCATGACCCGCTCTACCGTGCCTGGATTGACGATCCCAAGCTGCATACCCCACCCGAAGGGGAATCATGGGAGCTGTTCCATAACAGGGTCGCCGATTTTCAACGGGAGCTGGTGCAGATATCGAGGGAGCTTGCGAGCGGGAACGGTAATCCTGCAATCCTGCTCATTGTGACCCATGGGGGTGTGATATCAACGCTAAATATGCTAATGAATCCTCATGTCGGCTTTTGGGACAGCAAGGTTTTGCCCGGGGAAATTATGAAACTAAAGCTTCGTTCTAATGAGTTGGAGTGGTAAGCGGCGATTCGGACATAATACCTGAAATTTGAATTAAAATCACACTTGACAGGTATGAATTGTTGGTTTAATATGATGAAAAATCATTTTCATTTTCATTGGCTTCGTATGGAGCTCGCCGATTGGATCGCCAAAGGCTTCTGGAACTCTTTTAAGGGAGAGTCCTGGGGGCCTTTTTTGTTATGAAAAAAACAACGTAAGGAGAGTGTGAATATGGGACACCCATCGATTTATCCGACAGGGGCTACGGTCTATAGGCCAGAGCTGGCCTGGAGCGGATATACCCTCTATCAAGCTGCTGATCTGGGGGCACTGTTAGTCGATATGAACGGGAAAGAGGTTCATCTATGGAAAGGGCTGCGTGGGTTTCCAAATAAGCTGCTGCCCGGAGGATATGTACTTGGAAGCACTGCTGAGCGTGATCCGAAGTATGGATTTCAGGACGAATCTGATCTGGTCCAGGTCGATTTTGCGGGGAATATCGTATGGCGCTTCAACCGCTATGAATGGATAGAGGACCCGGGGCATGAACCGCAATGGATGGCCAGGGCGCATCATGATTACCAGCGGGAAGGCAATTCGGTGGGCTACTATGTACCTGGCTCCGATCCGAAGACAAGCGAAGGGAACACGTTGATCCTCGTTCACAAAAATGTGCAAAATCCGGCTATCTCTGACAAGCCGCTGCTGGATGATGCGATCATCGAAGTCGATTATGCAGGCAATATCGTCTGGGAATGGAGTTGCAATGAGCACTTCGAAGAACTGGGCTTTGATGAATCAGCCAGAAATGTTCTGTTCCGCGACCCAAATACCCGTTTCTTCGGCGATCATGCCGGTGACTGGATGCATATCAATTCCATGTCGGTACTTGGTCCTAACCGCTTCTATGATCAAGGGGATGAACGCTTCCATCCGGACAATATTATCTGGGATGCAAGGGAGTCCAACATCATAGCTATCATTGACAAACGGACGGGGAAAATCGTCTGGCGGCTGGGGCCGGATTATTCATCCCCGGAACTTAAAGGTCTAGGCTGGATTATCGGCCAGCATCATGCACATCTGATTCCACGCGGTTTACCCGGAGAAGGCAATCTGCTGGTGTTTGACAACGGCGGTTGGGCTGGCTATGGCGCCCCTAATCCCGCTTCTCCTTACGGGGCGAAAAACGCCGTTCGTGATCATTCCCGCATTCTGGAGATCGACCCGGTGAGCTTGGAAATCGTCTGGCAATATACGCCGACAGAGGCCGGATTTCAGGAGCCGCTGGATTCTTATCGGTTCTACAGCCCCTATATCAGCTCCGCGCAGAGATTACCCAACGGCAATACGCTAATTACGGAAGGCGCGGACGGCCGGATTCTGGAAGTTACACGGTCGCATGATTTGGTATGGGAATATATTTCGCCTTATAAGAACACACGAAATGCCAATATGGTGTACCGGGCTTACCGGGTTCCATATGAATGGGTACCCCAGCTTCCGCGGCCGGAGGAGAAGGCGATTGAACCGCTTGATATCGCTAATTTCAGAGTGCCCGGTGCGGCGCCCAGGGGAGCTCATTCCGTCGTTGAAGTTGCTGGAACGATATCCTATGGCGACGGGGCGGCCTGCGTAGCCCGAACTGATGAGAAGTCATTTTATCTGAATAATATAGATTAGTTGAGGGGGGAGGGCTATGCGGTTACAACGAAATTTAGGAACAGGCATAATCTATAGTCTTATTCTGCTGCTTCTGCTCAACCTGCTCGCAGGCTGCGCTGCAAATCGTGGGGGAACAGCGGCAAAAGCGGGTGCAGCCTCGGAAAAGAGCGATGGCGAGGTGGCTGTGAAGCTGAATATTGCTGATATTTCAACAAATCCGGTGTTCCGGGTGGCGGTACATCAAGGATTTTTGGAGAAGTATGGAATCAAAGCTGAGCTTGTTAATTTTGCAACACCGGCAGAAGGAATCAATTCATTGTTTATTAAGCAGGCGGATATCGGCTGGGGGGCGGATTATCCTATTCTGAACGCCGTAAGCAAGGGAGAATATACGATCATCGCTTCGACGGGCACTTCCACCGACAAGAACGCCGCTCAATGGAAGCTATTCGTACGCGATGAAATCCAGCAGCCTGAGCAATTAAAAGGGAAAGCTTTAAGCTTTTTGCGAGGCACATTTATTTCTTATTTATGGGATGAGTATTTGGCAGAGCATGGGATTGAGATCAAGGAGACGAAGCTGGTCGGACAGGGCGGCTCAGATGAATCCTATATCGCGCTAAAGAAGGGCGAGGTCGATGCGGTCTGGGTCAGCGGCGCGGCCATGACGCAAAAATTTTCGGAGCTGGAGGGAGTGCACCAGTTGACGGATATGTCACAGACCGGAGTGCGAATCGGCAGTCAGATTATTGTCCCGAATTCGCTTATTATTCAGCATCCGGATAAGGTGAAGGGGTTCCTGCTGGCGCTTGATGAATCCTCCCGATATATTAAGGAGCATCCGGACGAAGTGGCGGATTTGCTATACAAAGAAGTGAAGCAGCCCAAGGAATCAACGCTGAAGGATCTATCGGTGACGAACTGGGAAGTAAACTTTACGCAGCAGGCCTATGAGAGTCTGGAGCGGCAGAAAAAATATATGGTCGAAAATAGCATTATCCAGCAAGATTTCAATCTGACGGATAAGATCGATTTGCAGTTTTTACGGGAGGCATTGCCGGATCGCGAAGCTTACACGCCTTAAGGAGGGATTTGAGTATGTCCGCAGCCAAGCCGATTCATACCATAACGATCGAGCAACTGAATAAGAGCTATAACGAAGGCGGTATCGGGGAACTTCATTACATTATCAAGGATGTAAATCTTGTAATTCGCGGCGGTGAATTTTTTATATTACTTGGCCCAAGCGGGTGCGGCAAATCTACATTGCTGAACATGATAGCCGGATTCGTCTCTAAGACGGGCGGAAGCCTGCGGGTCGGGGGCAAGGATATTCACAAGCCGGACCGCGATCGCGCGGTTGTGTTCCAACAGGCGGATTCTTCGTTGTTCCCTTGGTTAACCGTGCGGCAAAATATCGAATTTGGCCTGAAGATGAAAAAGGTGCCCCCGCAGAAGCGCCGGGAAATTAGTGATTACTATACCGGGCTTGTAGGGTTGAACGGTCATAGTGACAAGTTCCCGAAGGAGCTGTCGGGCGGGATGAAGCAGCGGGTCCAGCTGGCCCGCGTACTCGCCAATGATCCCGAGATTCTGCTTATGGATGAGCCCTTCGGTGCACTTGATGCGATGACGCGTCGCACGATGCAAAAAGAGCTCGTCCGAATCTGGCAGCAGACGAACAAGACGATTGTATTCGTGACCCATGATATTCAGGAAGCAATTTTGCTCGGCGGAAGGATTGGCATCATGTCGCCGGGACCCTCCTCGCACATCTCACAGATTTACGAGATTCCGCTCTCTTATCCACGCGATGTGACTGCTGCGGAATTTTATGAATATTACCATCTGATTCAGTCGCATTTCGAGGAATAGGAGGGAGATATATGCGCAAATGGAGAAGTAAAGGCATTAGCCTCCTGTTGATTTGGATATTCGCTCTGGCGGCCTGGGAAACGGGCTCACTGCTGTACGGCCCGGAGGTGATCCCTGGTCCGCTTGATACGGCGGCTGGGGCCCGGGAGCTGCTGCAGGACGGGTCGCTTTTGCAATATATCGGCATCAGCTTTTACCGGGTATTTACAGGCTGGGCGCTTGGCAGCTTAATCGCAATTCCACTGGGCCTGCTTATTGGGAAGGTTGCAGCGATCCGTTCCTTCGCAGAACCTTTTCTCAATTTTATCCGGTTCATTCCGCCGATCGCTTTTATTACTTTGTTCCTCGTCTGGTTCGGAATCGGCGAGCAATCCAAGATCGCTCTGATTCTATATGCGACTCTATTTATCGTCATTATGAACACCTTGACCGGGGTGCTGGCCGTTGAAGAGGATAAGATCCGCGCAGCCCGCAGTATGGGGGCATCCGAATGGCAGATCGTCCGCTATGTCATCATTCCGGCAACCGCGCCGTATATGTTCACCGGTGTACGCCTAGCCATGGGCACCTCCTATATGGCCATTGTCGGGGCAGAGATGATTGCCTCGAACGAAGGCGTAGGCTTCCTGATCTGGAACTCGCGCTTATTCTTCCGGACAGACTGGATTTTCGTTGGTCTGATCAGTCTGGGCCTGATGGGCTTTATAACCGATCGCCTGTTTGGCCTGTTCGGCCGCAAAGTGCTGGGTCGTTATGGCGTGATCAGCTCAGCGCCTGTGCGCCGATAGGCAGATATTTATAGAAGAGTTATAAGAAGAGGTCTCGTAACTTGCGTTACGCGGCCTCTTCTTATGCGTCTGTGGAGTCCTTTTTCGCACTGCGCGCAGGGGACTGCGCGCGGTGCTTTGCTGCATGACGGTGGTCGGTCGACCCCACGGTTTGCCTTATCAGCTTATTGGATTAGCTGTTGGGGTGTTATCCGTTGAGTTTAGCTTTTGGGTTGTTAGATTGCTGGGCAGTAGGGCAGCAGGGCTGTGGGACTGTTGGCTTGTTGAATCTATAAATTTATGGATGGTTGGCCTGTCGGATCGCTGGATCGTTAGACTATCGGCTTGTGGGCTGGTTGGATCATTGACTTGTTAGATCATTGAATTGATAGATTGTAGGACTGCCGGTTAGTTGGTTAATTGAATTGATAGATTGCAGGACTGTTGGTTAGTTGGTTAGTTGACTTGTTGGCTTGTTAGATAGTCGGATTGCTGACTTGTTGGGTTGTGGGATTGTGGGATTGTCGGACTGCTGGTTGTCGGATGTTAGATTGTTCTAACGGAACTCACAGCCTCTATTTCCCATAATTTGACCCCTATTAAATTGTAACGGAAAGGGGTTCCGCTATTTGTTGATAGAACAATCAATTTCGTAGAAATTCCCCCTAATAAGGTCGCTCATTTCCGTTAGATTTTCTAAAATCGCTTTTTTGTTCAAATAGCGCACCTCATTTCCGTTAGGTCCTTAGGACAAAGAGCAGATACTCAAGGAACTACCTAATATATGCGCTCAATTACGATTATCTTATCGAGATTCGAAGGTTACTGCGTATGAGGCCATTGCGGGTTAGTCTCTAGCTTTTCTTTTTGCGGGGAAAAGGGGTATGATGGTGCTCTGAGGAATTCAATTGGTCAAAAGAGGAATGAGAGATTTGATGCAGCAAATGGAGAGTTCCAGCCGATATATTTACCCTTTTGCCTGTCATGAGACAGAGCGTGATCTGTGCAGGATGGAGCTTCAGGCGCTATTTGGATATGCTGTTGATCCTGTTGGACCGTATCCATTTGTGGATACGTCCATTGTAATCGATCCGAGCCGCAGTCCTTATCTGTCGCTGAGGATGGATGTATGGATTAGCGAGGTTTCTTGGGAGGAACTGCTGCGGCAGGCAGCTGAGCTGGAGCTTCAGGATAGGACATTTAAAGTAAAATATATCAAAAATGGTGATCCGCGCAGCTTTGACGAGCAGCGGCAGATGGAGCGTCAGGTTGGGAGTGTGATTCGCGGCAAGGCGGAGATGCGTACGCCGGATCTGATCTATGGCTTGCTCTCTCATCACGGGCGCTGGACGCTGGGGGTCTGTCATCCGGCACGTTCAGTCTGGCTGGAGCATAAGCATAAGCCGCAAAATTACTCGACAGGACTCAGCACCGCAGTTGCTCGCGCATTAGTTAATATCGCGGCTCCTCAACCGGATGGCTTGCGGTTGATCGATCCCTGCTGCGGCATGGGCAATGTGCTGATCGAGGCGTTGTCGATGGGGATCGACATGGTCGGTCAGGATATTAATCCGCTGGCGATTAAGGGCGCACGTGTGAATTTGCACCATTTTGGCTATGAGTCGAAAGGCTTGGTAGAGATCGGTGATATGAACGACATAACTGAACATTACGACGCCGCGGTTCTTGATATGCCCTATAATCTCTGTTCGGTGCTTCCACGAGATGAACGGATTAGGATGCTTACGAGTCTGAAGCGAATTAGCATCCGTTCGGTGATTGTCTCTTCAGAGCCGCTTGAGGAGGAGATTCGCGAGGCCGGTCTGACGGTAATGGATCAAGGGAAAATCTTGAAAGGTTCATTTATTCGCAATGTATGGCTGTGCAGGAGCGAGTGAGGGGGGTTAAGGCCATCTTAATGCAGAATTGCTGCAGTAGATAGAGCTATATGAACGGCTCTGGATATTGTGTTCAATCTTCTTTTCCCCTATAATCCAATAGAGAAGATAGCCTTGCTTCGAGCTGATTAATTGAATAAAAATACTTGCTGGTCCTGAGTTAGCGGCGCATGACGCCATACGCTCGGGTGAAAAGGGAAGCCGGTGCAAGTCCGGCGCGGTCCCGCCACTGTAAACAGGAACGAAGCCTAATTTGCCACTGTCAACGCTCAAGTTGATGGGAAGGCGGGCTTCAAGTCTTAACCTGTAAGTCAGGAGACCTGCCGCGAGTATATGAGACGGTCCTTCGAGGAAAGGATGGCGTTCTGCTAAGCTAAAGATGCTGATCTGCGTATGGAGGTTACTTGTTCTGTCCGGATCAGACATAATACTTTGTAGACGTAACCCATCCTATCGGATCGGGTTTTCTTTTTGTTGTAGTAGTTTCAAAAAGTCCGCTTTTGATCAGAAATTAAAAAATCCTGCCGGAAGCAGGAGCCTCGGTGCTGAAAGGCGACCTTTTTGAACACCACTTGCAAGGACTCCAAGCATAAGCAATGGCGTGCAAGAACAAAAGCAAGAACAAAAGCAAGAACAAAAAATTATTCAAAAGGAGAGGGAAAACTTGAAGAACTGGAGAAAAATATGGGCGGCCGCCCTACTGACGCTCGTCATTATGGTCGTTGCAGGATGTGGCGCCAATGATTCAACGAATAATGCTGCGAACGGGGCGGCAAATAACAGCACGAATCAGGCTGTTGAACAGAGCAACAATAGCGGAAATGCAGGGGAAGCACAGCATACGGCCTACCCGCTTACGGTAAAGGATGATTTCGGCACAGAGGTTACATTTGACGCGGCTCCGCAGAAGATTGTCTCCTTGTCTCCTTCGGAAACGGAAGGTTTGTTCGCAATCGGTCTGGACGAGCAGATTGTCGGCGTCTCCGATAATGATGATTACCCGGAAGCCGCGTTGTCCAAGCCGAAGATGGGCGGCTTCCAAGTTAATGTAGAATCCGTTGTAGCGGCTGAACCGGATCTTGTCGTTGTAACAGGGACGATGATCAAGGAAGAGACGATCAAGAGCTTGACTGATCTCGGGATTAAAGTATTTAAATCCAATCCGAAGACAGTGAATAACGTAATGGACCATATTAAGATGATTGGACAAATTACGGATCATCAAGCTGAGGCGGAGCAAGTTGTGAAGCAGATGCAGGATGAGCTGAACCAAGTAACAGAAGCCGTAAAATCGGTTAAAGAAGAAGATAAGAAAAAAGTATATATCGAGTTCTCGCCAGGCTGGACTGTTGGTAAAGGCGAGTTTATGGACGAGATGATCACGCTCGCCGGAGGCGTTAACGTTGCTTCCGATATAGAAGGCTGGAGCCAGATCAACGAAGAGAATATCATCAAGGCAAATCCTGATGTGATTCTGTATGCCAAGAGCGTAATTGAAAATGACAAGACCTTGGCCGAGATTGTAAAAGGACGCAGCGGCTGGGATCAAATTACGGCTGTGAAAAATGATCAGGTTATCGGACTGGATGATAATTTGCTTAGCCGTCCGGGCCCACGCGTAACGCAAGGACTGATTGAAGTGGCCAAAGCGATCTATCCGGAATTGATGCAGCCATGAGGACGAAGCTGGCCGGATACGGTATCATAGGTCTTGCTTTGCTCGCAATCACCGTCTTGATCTGTATCGGGGTTGGCTCGGTATATTTGCCGGCCGGAGAGATTATCGCCATTCTCGCGCATCATATTCCGTGGGTTGGCGATCATATTACTCCGGATTGGAGCATGGCTTCTGAACAGATTGTTATGAAGGTTCGCCTTCCGCGAGTGATGCTGGGCCTGCTGGTCGGCGCTTCGCTCGCGGTAGCGGGCTCTGCTTTTCAGGGAGTACTGCGCAATCCGCTCTCCGATCCATTTACACTTGGCGTGTCATCGGGCTCAGCGCTAGGGGCCGCAGTATTAATCTTTCTTGGCTGGCAGTACTCCGTAATCGGAGTGTTCACACTGCCGGCTGTTGCATTTTTAACAGGATCTTTAACGTTATGGATCGTGATGTGGCTGGCTCGGGAGAACGGGAAAATACCGATCGAGAATTTGATTCTATCAGGCGTTGTGATGCAGTCTTTCCTCGGGGCTGTCGTCTCCTTTCTGACAGCGATGTCGAAGAAGACGGTGAATGAAATTTTATATTGGACGATGGGCTCCTTAAGCTTGCGAGGATGGTCGTATACGGCCATCCTGCTGCCATATTTGGCGCTGGGGTTCATTTATCTCTGGAGTCGGGCCAGGACGCTGAATTTGCTCGCGCTTGGCGAGCGACAAGCCACCCATACGGGACTCAATGTGGAATTTACCAAGTTATCGGTGTTGTTTGTGGCCACGCTGCTCACGGCAGCGGCTGTCTCGGTATCCGGAGTGATTGGCTTTGTCGGCCTGGTCGTACCGCATATTATTCGCCTGATTACGGGTCCTGATTATCGCCTGATTATTCCGCTCTCCGCGCTTGGCGGGGGCATCTTCATGATGTGGAGCGATCTGGCAGCGCGTTCGCTGCTGGCGCCAATCGAGATACCGTTGGGAATTGTCACAGCCTTCGTAGGGGCGCCTTTCTTCGCTTACTTGCTGTATCGCAAGAAGAAGGAAAGAGAGGTGGAGATGCGTTGATTGAAGTGCGGCATATTGATAAATCATATGGAAGTTTGTCCGTACTTGAGGATATAAACTGGCGGGTCCAACGCGGGCAGTTCTGGGGCATCATCGGTCCAAATGGCAGCGGGAAATCAACGTTGATCAGCCTCTTGTCCGGAGTAGAGAAGCCGAACCGCGGCGAGATCAGCCTGGATGGCAGGCTGATTGCCGAATACGGGCGCAAGGAGCTGTCGCGCAAGCTGGCGGTTTTGCAGCAGGATGGGCTTCCGGCAGTAGCCTATCCTGTCCGGGAAGTGATTGAGATGGGGCGGTTTCCGTTCCAGAATTGGCGCGGCAGAGAAGATAGTGAAGCCGCTCGGCAACTAATGGACGGTATTATGGATAAGCTTGAGCTGAATGCTCTGGCTCATCGGCCGCTTCATGTATTAAGCGGCGGACAGCGGCAGCGGGTGGCCTTGGGCAAAGTGATGGCCCAGCAGCCTGAGATCGTCCTGCTCGATGAGCCAACGACTTATCTGGATATCCGACATCAGACACAGTTTATGGAGCTGGTCGCCAGCTGGCAGCGTGAAGCGGGCTTGACGGTCGTATCGGTCATGCATGATCTCAATCTGGCCGCGCTGTATTGCGACCATTTGCTTGTGCTTCATCAGGGGAAAATTGTGGCAGAAGGTTCACCTGCGGAAATTATTAATTTTGAATTGATTGAAGCGGTATTTCAGGTGCAGTCTCATATCGTTGCTCACCCCGATCACGGAGAGCCCCAGTTATTGCTGCGTAAGGAAACTAGTAGTGAATGATAGAGCATCTAAACTGGTGAACAGGTCATCGCTAGTTCATATTTTGCAGCAGGATCTTGCAATATTAGTGATATAGTTATGGTATAGTCGCATATCACGCACCAGGAAGGGGATATACACATGAATCATTTAATCGCACAAGTTATCGATAAAATCTCAGCTCCGGACGAGGCTGCTTCAGCAGCTGCGGCAGAGCATCTCGATCAGTTAACCAAGCCGCCGGGGAGCCTCGGGAAGCTGGAGAATCTGGCCGTGAAGCTAGCGGGAATTACCGGGAAGGTACATCCCGATTTATCCAAGCGTTCTGTCATCGTTATGGCTGCTGATCATGGTGTGTGCGAGGAAGGCATCAGTGCTTTTCCAGCGGAGGTAACGCCGCAGATGGTACATAACTTCCTGGCCGGTGGAGCAGCAGTGAATGTGCTGGCTCGTCAAGCCGGAGCCGAGGTGATGTGCGTGGACATCGGAGTAAATGCCAAATTGTCACACCCGGAGCTTGTTATGAAGAAGATCCGCTATGGGACAGCGAATATGGCCAAAGGTCCGGCGATGAGCCGTGAGGAAGCGGAAGCGGCCGTACTGGCGGGAATCGATACGGTGGAGGCGGCAGTAGCCAACGGATCAAGATTGTTCGTGACCGGCGAGATGGGGATCGGTAATACCACGGCCAGTGCGGCAGTGATGAGCGTGTTGACCGGAAAATCGCCGCAGGAATGCGTTGGCCGGGGAACGGGTCTTAATGACGAACGCCTTCAGCATAAGATTGCTGTCGTCCAGAAGGCAATTGATGTTAACCAGCCGGATATGAACGATCCGCTGGATGTACTATCCAAGATTGGCGGGCTCGAAATCGCCGGCCTGACCGGGGTGATTCTGGCTGCCGCTGCCCACCATTGTCCGGTCGTCATTGACGGATTTATCTCCAGTGCAGCGGCATTAATTGCGCAGCGCCTTGCCCCAGAGGCTGCGCATTATATGATCGCCTCGCATGCTTCGCATGAACAGGGGCATGAGCAGCTGCTTGGTGAGCTGGGGCTTGCCCCGATGCTGCATCTGGACATGCGATTGGGCGAAGGGACTGGCGGCGTATTGGCGCTGCATCTGATCGATGCGATCTGCCGTGTAATGTCGGAGATGGCGACCTTCGAGAGTGCCGGGGTTTCTACAGGCGAAGGGACTGGGCCGGAGGCATCCGTATGATCATTACGGTGACCGGCGGGGCGCGAAGCGGCAAGAGCTCTTTTGCCGAGAAATGGTGCATGAAACAGGCGGAGCGAGGGATTTATATTGCTACGGCACAAGCATTCGACGATGAGATGCGGGAGCGAATCAGGCTGCATCAGAGCGTCCGGGTGGACAGCGGTTTTGCTTGGGAGACGAAGGAAGAGCCGCTGCGGCTTGCCGCGCTGTTATGCGAGTTGGCTCAGTCGAACGATCGCAGTTCTTCCTCGATCAAGGAGCCTGTGGCAGACGAACCTGTTGTATTGGTGGATTGTCTCACATTATGGCTCTCTAATATATTGCTCGCATATGGCGACGGGCGGGAGGTGGAGCAGCAGGTACTGGATGAGATCGAACGATTAGCTTCGGTCGTCTCGTCCTATTCCGGCAATCTGGTACTAGTGACGAATGAGGTCGGGGATGGCATCGTGCCTGAATACCGTCTGGGTCGAGTCTACCGGGACTTGTCTGGAATTATGAATCGCAAAATGGCTGAGATTTCGCAGCAAGTATTTCTCGTCACTGCGGGAATTCCCATTGAACTCAAGAGCAGGGAGTATCGATTATGAGACAACAAGGACGGCCAATTTTGGCCGCTTTTCAATTTCTATCGCGTTTTCCGGTGCGAGCCGAGCTTGATTTTACACCGGAGTTGCTGAAGAGGAGCGCCAAATATTATCCGCTCGTCGGCGCGGCGATCGGCATTGTTATTTGGATCATCGGTGTGCTGGCTAGCCTAGCGCTGCCTGTACTGCCGGTCTCGGTCCTTCTGCTGATCGCTTGGGTCTGGCTGACCGGAGGATTGCATTTGGATGGCTGGATGGATTCTGCCGATGCGTTCCTGAGCTATCGTCCCCGTGAGAAAATGCTGGAGATTATGAAGGACAGCCGAGTTGGAGCGATGGGTGTGCTAGCCTGTGTGCTGCTGCTGCTCTTGAAAATGTCGCTGCTTGCCACACTGCTGAGCCGCGGACTGTATGTATCGGGAGCAGCCATAATGACGGCTCCTGTATGGAGCCGCTGGTTCATGGCGCTGGCGATGCGCCATTGGCCGACCGCGCGCGGCGGGGAAGGATTGGCCGGACGATTCCGGGGGCAAAGTGTCCGGGATACGCTGCTTGCGACTTTACTGGCTCTGGTGCTATCGGCAGGACTGCTTCTGCTGGCCGCCGTGCCGCAATGGGGAGATCTGAATATGATCAGCCCAATGATCTATTATGCTCTTGCTCCTTTATTAGCTTGGGGCGTCGGTTCCTGGATGGCGAGCCGGATGAGTGCAAGGCTGGGTGGCTTGACGGGCGATACCTACGGCGCAATCAATGAAGGGCTGGAGGCGGTATTGCTACTGCTCGCCTGCTTGCTTTTTCAATGAGTGAAGTGGAGGTTTGATCGATGAGGCAAGAGGATTTAGGAAGAGAGCAAGTTGCTATAACGGAAAAAGATACAAAGCGGAATTGCGGAGATTCCAGCCATCGGGGCGCTGTGCTGATGCTGCAGGGAACGGCTTCTGATGTAGGCAAGAGTGTCATCGTGACTGCCTTATGCCGAATTTTCGTTCAAGACGGACTCACGACGGCCCCCTATAAATCGCAGAATATGGCGCTAAATTCCTATGTTACCGCCGATGGCCGGGAGATTGGGCGCGCACAGGGCGTGCAGGCTGAAGCCTGTGGAATCGAGGCGACAACGGATATGAATCCCGTCCTGATTAAGCCGACGGGAGATATGCACTCGCAGATCGTTGTTCACGGCAAGCCTTATCAGCATCTGAGCGCGATGAAATATCGCGAGGAGTTCCTGCCCGTGGCCCGGCCGATCGTGATGGAGGCTCTGAACCGACTGAGGAATGAATACGACCTCGTTGTGCTGGAAGGTGCGGGAAGTCCGGCGGAGATCAATTTGAAGCAGCGTGATATCGTTAATATGAATCTGGCTGGATGGGCGGAAGCTCCGGTTATTTTGATCGGCGATATCGATCGCGGCGGGGTGTTTGCATTTCTGGTCGGAACACTCGAATTGCTGGAGCCTGAAGAGAGAGCCCGGGTGAAGGGCTTCATCATTAATAAATTCAGAGGCGATCTGGAGCTGCTTCGGCCAGGGTTGGATTGGCTGGAACAGCGGACAGGCATCCCCGTCCTCGGAGTGCTGCCCTTCTTGCCGGATTTGGAGATCGAGGCTGAGGATTCAGTCATTCTCGACTCCTACGCTTCGGTACCTAAGCAGGGCCGCGATATCGATATTGCCGTGATTCGTTATCCGCGTATTTCCAACTTTACGGACTTCGACATGCTGGACGCAGAGCCGGATGTGTCTGTGCGTTATGTCCAGCGAGCGGCGGAGCTAGGAGAGCCGGATGTAATCATCCTTCCGGGCTCCAAGGATACGATCAGCGATTTGACATTTCTACGGGAACAGGGGCTGGATGGGGCAATTGAGCAGCATCTGGAGCGCAGCGCTCATTCGCAACTGGTCGGTATTTGTGGCGGTTACCAGATGCTTGGGGATGCACTGCTTGATCCGGAGGCTGTTGAATCCGGCAAGGTGAAGCGATCCCGTGGACTTGGCTGGCTGCCGCTGACAACGACGTTTCTCCCTGGCAAAAAAACAATCCGCACCACAGGACATGTTCTACCTGATGCCTCGCTCCGCCTTTATTCAACGGAGCCCGTTATCCCCGTTGGCGGCTACGAAATTCACTCCGGGGAGACGGTATACTCAAGTCAGGCTGGGTTTGGTTTAGAGTCATCGAACTCTGACACCGTAGCGAACTCACACGGTACAACAGGAAGTATAGATAACAGGGAGAAAGAAGCAATGTCCTTATTCCTGGTTGAAAGCGCTGATGGAGGGGAACGCACGGAGGGCGTCTGCCGTGTGGATGGGCGAGTGTTTGGTACGTATTTACACGGTCTTTTCAATAGTGATGAGTATCGCCGGGCTTGGTTGGATGGCATTAGACAAGCCAAAGGGCTGGAGCCTCTGGCTGCGACATTTTCCGCTGCGGCCAGGCGTGAGAGGGCGTTTGACCGACTTGCCGATCATGTAAGAGGCCATCTGGATATGGATCAAATATATGAAATTGCGGGCCTTCCAAAGAATCCTTAGTTTTGACATACGCTTACATTTGTAATACGATAAATATACGCTTAATTTTCGAATGGTAAAGTCGAAAAGCGGGGGAACCATTTTTTGGGGCGAATCGTTGTAAATACACGTAGGGAACCATCTTTCCCGAGTCCGTCAGCTAACCTCGTCAGCAGTGGATGGGTCATCATTTATACCGCTTTGCAATGACCCTGTTACGGGTCTTTTTGCGCTTATGAATCTTTAAATTGTAAGCAATATGACCCGTTATTACTCGGCATCTAATGCCTTGCGCTGCACTGTCATCTTTGGTTTCCATGCTTCTTCTTTACGAATCGGCGATGTTGTTTGAGATAAAGGAGGAGATGGTGTATGGCAAGCCCGAAGTACATTACAAATATCGATAGGGTGACGCAGCTATCCCAGGCGGAACGGGAGCAATTGCGTCCGATTACTGACAAATTCGTGTTCCGGGTAAATGATTATTATTTGAACCTGATTGACTGGGACGATCCTAAGGATCCGATTCGTAAGCTAGTGATTCCGAATACGGGGGAACTGCGCGAATATGGGCGCTGGGATGCTTCTGACGAGGATACGAATTATGTCGTACCCGGCTGTCAGCATAAGTACCGGACAACGGCGCTTCTAATCGTCTCTGAGGTATGCGGCGCTTATTGCCGCTACTGCTTCCGCAAGCGGTTATTCCGTAATGATGTGAAGGAAGCGATGGCTGATGTCACGCCGGGGATTGAATATATCTCCAGGCATCCTGAGATCAACAATGTGTTATTGACGGGCGGGGACAGTCTGATCCTTGCGACCTCCAAGCTGCGCATTATCCTCGAACGGCTACGGGCGATCGATCATGTGAAGATCATCCGGCTTGGCTCGAAGATCCCTGTGTTCAATCCGATGAGGATTTATGAAGATCCTGATCTATTGCAGTTGATCTCTGAATTCTCCTCAGCGGAGAAGCGCATTTATGTAATGGCGCATATTAATCATCCGCGGGAGATTACGGTGGAAGCGCGCAAATGCTTCGAGGCACTGCATAAAGCTGGAGCCATCGTTGTGAATCAGACGCCGATCCTGAAGGGAATTAATGATGATGAGAAGGTGCTTGGGGAACTGCTCGACAAATTGTCCTGGGCAGGCGTGACGCCTTATTATTTCTTCATCAACCGCCCGGTCGCCGGCAACTCCGATTTTGTGATTCCGCTGCAGCGGGCCTATCAACTGGTGGAAGGGGCTAAGGCCCGTACTTCCGGTCTGGGCAAGCGCGTTCGCTTATCGATGAGCCATACATCCGGCAAAATCGAAATATTGGCGATCGAGCACGGAATGGCGTACTTGAAATATCATCAATCCCGTGAGGATGAATATGGGAAGTTCATGGTGCTTGAATGTCCGGAGGATGCAGCCTGGTTTGATGATCTTCCCGGTAATGAATCGTATTGGAAAAGACCCGAGAAGAAGCTGGCCGAGGCTGTCTCGGTGAATGAACTGTAAGAGGCAGGTAGGTCTTTAACCAAGAAGAACCGCTGGAATATTAATTCCGGCGGTTCTTCTTGGTTTACTGATCTCATTTAAACTTTGAATTTATCTACAGCCTCGCTTAAGGAAAGAGCATGGCGGTGGAGCTGTTCAATCGCTCCGACATGGTTCTTCATTTCCTCGATTTGTCGGCTGGTGTTGTTGGAGATTTCTTCGATGCTAAGAAGGGATTTCCCGGTTATATTAGCCGATTCTTCAACAGAGGCGGTGACTTCCTCCGTGCTGGCCGAGATTTCCTCGGTTGCCGCCGAGACGGATTGAACGCTGGAGTTAATCTCCGAGATCAGCTCGGTCAAATGGCTGAACGCCAGCTCTGCCTGATTCACTTGCTCCGTACCGGAACTAATCTCACGGGTGGCACGCTGCATCGTCTGCATCGAGCTTACAGTCTCTTCCTGGATGCTTAGCAAGTATTCGCTGATCTTCGTTGTGGCATCCCTCGTCTGTTCAGCAAGCAGGCGAATTTCTTCGGCGACGACGGAGAAGCCTTTGCCATGCTCTCCAGCCCGTGCTGCTTCAATCGCTGCATTCAGCGCCAGGATATGAACCTGTTTTGTAATACTTGAGATCAAATCTACGACTTGAATGATGGATGAAGCACGTTCGTTCAGAGTTGAAATATGCGTGAGCAGTGCTGCGGCGGCCTGCTCGACAAGCTGCATCTGACCGGTTGCCGATTTGGCCAGCTCATTCCCGTTGTCAGCTTCATCTGAAGCTTGACCGATGCGTTCCGTCACTTCAGCCGAGGAGCCGGCGATATGCTGAATTCCTAACGAGATTTCTTCCATCGCACGGGCATTTTCTGCGGCGGCTCCGGCGATGATGGTGCTGCCTTTCTCAATTTCCTGCATCGAATTGCCGGAATGCTCGATCAAATTCTGGAAGGTATTCACAGATTGATAGATCTGATCGGAGCCCTGGATCACCCCGTGGGAGCTATTTTGAACCTTGGTGATCATTTCCTTTAGCTCGGTAATCATCGTTTGGAAGCTGGCCGAGAGCTCCGCGATCTCATCGCGTCCCGTAATAGTAATCTGTTGGGTTAAATCTCCCTGCGCCATTTGTCTGGTTACTGCCGCCAAATTCTTGATCGGCTTGATAATGCGTTTGCTGTTCACATAAGCTGCGATCAGCGCCAGCACAATGACAAGGGCAGCGATCACGATTCCGGTCCATAGAATCTGATCTTCCTTCTGCTTGATAAAGTTTGCATCCATACCTACAGCCAGAACAGCCGTGCTGCCGGACAGGCGGATATAGGCTGTTTTGTGCACGCCGTATTGATCGCTGTACAGCTCGCTGACGCTCAGTTTGCCAGGATCTTGTACTTTCATCGCTTCATGGATCTCAAGCTCGTCTCCAACCTTCATGATCGAATCTTTATTGATTCCGATTACGATCGCCTTATCTTCTTGGACATCGAGAAGATAAGCGGTATGCAGATGGAATTCCTCAACCTTCTTGCTGAGGTAAGACTCAACGGCAAAGCGGGAATTTTCGTTGCCTTTAATAAGCTGAAGAGCCTGTGAATTATCAAGTCCTTTGTAAATATCCCTGGAGCTTGTATGCAGAACCTCATCGAATTGAGGAAGTACATTCTCGTCAATAATACTCATGGCAATAAAATAGAAGGTTGTGCTGAATAAAATGGATGACAGGATTGTGATGACCGCAAAAGTCAGCATAAATTTGCGACCAATGGAGTGATTAAATTTTCGCATTGATATCCCCCTGAGTTTCTATTAATCTAGTTCTTAATACCTATTTATGTATGATGCATTAGAATAAAAGACATATAAAGGTATTGTAAGATAAAATGAAACATTTAAACAATGATATTATTTATTTTTTTATTGATAGCGATTTCATTGTTTCGAGATAGTGAATTTTAGCCGTTTCCCGGGCCTGTTTTATTGATTAAAAACAAACTTTTTGTACAACTCTATAATGGAAGAAATAATAGGGTGGCAACTTGCGAAAAGCTATGTTATCGTAGAAAATGCTGATTTGAATATCAGCCGCGGTTCGTAACCATCCCGCGTAACCAAAACTAGGAGGCATGTTATGTTTAACTTTTTCTGGGGCCTTATATATATGCTCATAAATCTCACCTTCTTCCTGATCTGTTATCGCTGGTTTGGCAAGAAGGGATTATATGCCTGGATCGGGGTTGCCACGGTTATCGCCAATATTCAAGTCGTTAAGACGATTGACATGTTCGGCATTGTGATGACACTTGGCAATACAATGTATGTAAGCCTGTATTTGACGAGTGATTTGCTAAATGAGAAGTATGGGCGTCAAGAGGCCAAGAAGGCGGTATGGTTCGGCTTCTTCACGCTGATTATGACGACGATTCTGATGCAGATGGTTCTTGTGTTCCAGCCGCAGCCAGGTGATCTGGCGCAAGCTTCGCTTAAGACGATCTTCGGGTTGATGCCAAGATTGGCGCTGGGCAGCTTGACCGCTTATTTCATCAGTCAGTTTCTCGATGTCCGCTTGTATTCTTGGATTCGCCGTTTCTATCCTTTGCGCAATCAGCTCTGGATTCGGAACAACGGAAGCACGATGATCAGTTCCTTTGTCGATACGTTGATCTTCTGTTCAATTGCCTTTATTGGTAAATACAGCTTTGACGTATGGCTCGAAATTCTGTTCACTACTTATATAATAAAATTTGCACTGACCGCGGTGGGTACGCCTTTTCTGTACATTGCACGCAACTTCCATTCGGACGGTGAGCCGGAACTCGATCAAGTGAAATAATAGCCAAAAAACCTCCAGGGCCGCATTCGCGCGTTCTGGAGGTTTTGTTGTTGACTAGAGCACGATGTTGCTTATGGCAGATTAGTCGATAAAGGTGAGCTGCTTCGGAAATTGAGTCAGCACGTCAACGCCGGCTTCGGTAACCAGCACATCGTCTTCAATCCGGACGCCGGCGATCCCGGGAACATAGATACCAGGCTCGACGGTAAATACGTTGCCAGCGGAGAGCGTGAGTTCATTTAATCCGTGCACGGAGGGGAATTCATGAACATCGATGCCGAGTCCATGACCAAGGCGATGCAGGAAATATTCCCCGTAACCCGCCTCGGTAATCAAGTCTCGGGCTGCTTTATCGATCGAGGCGAAAGTAACGCCGGGACGAATGTGGGCAATTGCCGCTTCATTGGCGGCAAGTACGGTATTGTAGATCCGGGTCTGTTCGTCCGTGATCTCTCCATAGGCGAAGGTGCGAGTAATGTCCGAAGCGTAGCCGTCTGCGTAGACGCCGATATCGAACATGACCAGATCGCCGCGGCGCAGCTGTCTTTTGCCTGGAACCCCGTGTGGCAGTGCGGCATCCTCACCGAATAATACCATCGAATCGAAGGAAGGACCGTCTGCCCCCAGCTTGCGAATCTGGTATTCGACCTCAGCTACCATCTCATTCTCGGACACGCCTTCCTTCACCTGCTTGAGCGCCGCCTGCAATACCTGCTCGATCAGGGAAATGGCGTGGCGCAGCTTCGCGACTTCCTCAGGAGACTTATGCATCCGCAGCTCACGCAGCCAAGGGCCGACATCGAAGCTTGACGAGAAGGAGAGGGCTTCTTGCAGCGCTTCATAGCGGGCCATGGACAGATTTTCTTTCTCAAGACCCAATGTTCCGATCTTGCCTTGTACCTTTGCTGCTAATATCTGATAAGGATTATCGGTATCCTGATGCGTGATAATATCGGTAATACCCGCCGCCGCACGGGCGGCTTCTTCATCGAGGGCCGGAACGAGCAGGAATGGCTCATGGCCAGTCTGCAATACGGCTCCCAGAAATCTCTCATGGGGGTCGCTCAGAAAGCCTGTTAAGTAATATACATGTTTGGGATCCGTAATGAGCATGGTATCGATCCCGGATTGCTTCATATTTTCTTCAAGTCCGGACCATTTAGCGTTCATAAGTATTTGATACTTCCTTTCTGAGATAACTATTAAGAGGTAATTCAAAAATTCCACTTTGGATAAGGAAACCGATCGGGGCAAATTCAAGGCTGAGCGATCGCGATTCAGGGCAGGTATTCTTCCGAGATAGAATTTCTTCAACTCCGTGGATATTCATAAAACCTATATCTAACACGAAGTAACACGGAGAACCTATTCACCATCGAAGCTTGACTTGAATTCGACCGGGCCTAAGCGAATGCTGACGAGTCCTGTTTCCTCCAGTTATTATTATAGGGCAATTGAGTCATTAACGATAGTTGGCTGGAAGGGACCAGCGCCGAATAAAGAAGATGCTCAGGATAGTATCCCAAGCATCTTCTCTAAATATCTATGGATGAAGCCGTTGTTTTTCCTTGTCGGAAACATTCGTACGATTTGATGGATGAGCGGGGCAACGGCTGCGGAAGGCCAGAAGCAAAGAATCTATAATGCAGCTGTTCTTCTTGGAAGGACCTATTCTTATAATGAAGAACTTTGTTCTTCAGCGCTTATGATGTTTCTTGCGAAGCCCGCGGATATACGGGTATTGAATAACAACTTTGATAATAAAATTAGGGAGAAAGACAACTGCCGATGATCCGGATTGTTCAGCTATCGACAGTGGAGCCCTTCTCCTTTTTAATGAGGAATAGAGAATTCCCTAATGAACGTTGAACTTTTCAGGAGATAAAGAAATGTTGATTGAAAGTTATTTACATTTGCTGTATTCCTACATACAATGAGATTGTTATTCAAATTTTAGTTATTGGGAGGTTGCAAAGTGATCGCTGAGAGAAAGGACAAGACCAAGTTCATATTGTTCGGCTTGCTGCTCGGCATTCTAATGTCAGCCATGGACAATACGATCGTAACAACGGCGATGGGAACGATCGTCTCCGAGCTAGGCGGGATGGATCAGTTCGTATGGGTCACCTCCGCATATATGGTAGCAGTTATGGCAGGGACGCCGATCTTTGGCAAGCTGTCTGATATGTACGGACGGAAACGGTTTTTTATTTTTGGCATCGTAACGTTTATTGTCGGTTCAGTATTATGCGGAATTGCAACGAGTATCGTTCAACTCAGTATTTTCCGGGCGATTCAGGGGATTGGCGGCGGTGCGCTGATGCCGATAGCTTTTACAATTATTTACGATATTTTTCCGATTGAGAAGCGTGGCAAAATGACGGGCCTGATGGGGGCTGTATTCGGCACATCGAGTATATTCGGTCCGCTGCTGGGTGCGTTCATTACAGATCATCTCGGCTGGAACTGGGTATTTTATATTAATGTGCCTATCGGGATTGTCGCTCTCGGCTTGATTATTGTGTTCTATCATGAGTCGCTGACGCATGAGAAACAACGGATCGACTGGGGCGGGGCGTTTACGCTGGTCGGCGCTGTCATCTGCTTGATGTTTGCTCTTGAACTGGGCGGAGAGAAATATGCCTGGAGTTCCGTGGAAATTATTAGCCTGTTTGCCGGATTCGCAGTATTGTTCGCTGCCTTCCTGCTAGTGGAGGTGCGGGCCAAGGAGCCGGTTATTTCGTTCTCCATGTTCAAAATTCCATTGTATGCTACAAGCAGCTTGCTTGCGCTGTTCTATGGCAGTGTATTTATTATTGCCACGGTATATATTCCAATCTATGTGCAAGGGGTGTACGGCGGAACGGCGACCAATTCAGGGATTATTCTGATGCCGATGATGCTGGGTTCTGTATTTGGCAGTATGCTGGGCGGGATTTTAACCTCGAAAATGTCCTACCGCAGTGTAATGATGATTTCTGTGGTGTTCTTCTTAGGGGGGATATTTGCCCTGAGCACGCTAACTGGTGAATCCTCGCGTACTCTGTTGACCATATACAGTATTTTAACCGGGTTCGGGGTAGGTTTCTCGTTCTCTGTGCTTGGGATGGCTGCGGTTCATCACTTTGATGCCCGGCAGCGCGGGGCTGCTACCTCAACGAACTCATTCCTGAGATCGCTTGGTATGACGCTGGGCATTACGATCTTCGGGATCGTTCAGCGCAATCTGCTGGCCAATAATATGATCGAGGCGTTTGCAGGGATGGGGCAGTCCGGACAGAGCTTTGGAGATACGAGAGATATGTTAAGTCCTGAGAAGAGGGCTTTAATTCCAGCCCCGATATTGGAAAAAATAACCGGAGCATTGTCTTCATCGATCGCCCATACCTTCCTGTGGGCCTTGATTCCTACTGCATTATCCGTTGTTGTCGTCATTCTTATGCCGAAGGATCGGATTAAGCCCAAAGCGGTGCAAGCTGCTGAGGTTTCGAAACAGCATGTGTAGATCAAAGAAAGAGTAGCCCGCCTGGCTGTTGCCCCTGATCGAGCTCCAGTAGCTGAATCGACAGGGGCGCAGAAAAAGGCGGGCTTTTTATTTTACGGTGATTGTTAGAGCTGGTTATGATTCGTATAGATGCTGCAGCTCTTTTACTAATTGGGACGGCTTTCTTCCATAGAGGGCATCCACTAAATTCCGCGCTGCAAGCATCCCCATTTCCAGCCTGGTTTGCGAGGTAGCTGAGCCGATATGCGGCAGAACCACAACTTGATCCATCGTAAGCAGCGGGTTATTCGGGTCGACCGGCTCCTGCTCGAATACGTCCAGACCTGCACCGAAGATTTGCTTCTGGCGAAGGGCGTTAATCAAGGCGGCCTCATCTACTGTAGCTCCACGGGAGGCGTTGATAAATACAGCGGAAGGCTTCATCATGGCGAATTCGCGTTCACCGATGTAGTGCCTGGTCTCCGGAGTTAACGGGGTCATCAGTACGATAAAATCGGACTCGCGCAGCAGTTCTTCTTTGGAACGATAGGCCGCATCCAAGGCTTGTTCAACAGCAGGCTTAGGATGACGATTATGATATAAAATGTTCATGCCAAATCCCCATTTGCCCCGCTGAGCTACCGCTTGTCCGATATTTCCCATGCCGATGATGCCTAATGTTTTGTGATGAACATCTATACCAAAAATATTCTCATCGTCCTTGCTGGACCAATGTCCGGCTCTAACATAGCGATCTAGTTCAGGGACACGGCGTGCTACAGACAGCATCAGGGAGAGGATTAAGTCAGCAACCGTATCATCAAGCACTTTCGGTGTGTTGGTTCCAACAATTTTACGTTCCCGCATCGCTTCCAGATCGAAATTGTTATAGCCGACGCTGATATTACTGACCGCTTTTAACTTTGGAGAGTGTTCCAGCAGTTCTTGATCGATTCGCGTTCCAGAGGTTAATAATCCTTCACAATCTGCCAGTTGCTCAAATAAGTACTCACGTGGGATGGGTTCCAAGCGATCCCATTTTTTGTAGCGGAAGTGCTCCGCAATATAACTTTCGACCTCGACGGGGATTTTTCTGGCGATATAGATTTGCGGTAACATAGATGGACCTCCTGTATCTGAGTCATATAATTCTTATTGTAACAAAAAAGAGGCTTCGAGAGCCTCTTTGAAGCTGAGAAACCTTGTACTTTAGTACAAGGCGGGTGCTGTTTGGTTAACGGTTATCAACTTTCTCCGGGTACATATCATGATTCATCAGTCGGTGCTCGGCCATCGCTTCATATTTCGTCCCTGGACGACCGTAGTTGCAGTATGGGTCGATGGAAATGCCGCCCCGCGGGGTGAATTTTCCCCATACCTCAATATATTTGGGCTCCATCAGCTTGATCAGATCATTCATAATGATGTTGACGCAATCCTCATGGAAATCACCGTGGTTGCGGAAGCTGAACAGGTACAGCTTGAGCGATTTGCTCTCAACCATTTTCAGGTCGGGCATGTAGCTGATATAGATCGTAGCGAAATCAGGCTGCCCAGTAATGGGGCAGAGGCTCGTGAATTCCGGACAGTTGAATTTTACAAAATAATCGCGGTAGGGGTGCTTGTTATCGAAGCTCTCCAAAATTTCTGGTGTATAGGTCATGGGGTAGTTAACAGCTTGATTACCCAGCAGGGTGACATCCTGCATTTCTTCTTGTTGTCTTCCTGACATAGAGGTATCCTCCTTAAAATATGAGTCATAGAATAAAGCATAATACGATCCGTAGTGGGCGGCGTTTAACCTTAGACTCCGCGTTTGTTGCCCCATACCAAGGCATGCAGCTGCGGCAGTACCCTGACGTCATTAAGCTCTGATGAGTTCATGACACGATCGATCAGATGCTCATAGCGCTCTAGCAAATCGCTGGCATGGTTCTGAGTATCCATGCGGCGTACGTCGGGATTGCCGACTTGTATATACATAGGTATATCAAAATAACGCTGATGTACCGCTGTGGCATAATTCAGATCAAGATCGTCGAATACGACCACCTTCAGACTCATACTATAGGAGGCAGGGCGATGGTGAAGTTTATTCACAATCTCGTCCAGCCTCGACCAGTCCGTCTCCATTCCGGAGCTTGGCGGCTTCGGGGAGAGGGTGACTTGTTCCACCTCGCCCAGCCAATCCTGCCAGCGTGAGCCTTGGGTTTCTATCGCTAGCGTAATACCCTGTTGATGGAGCAATTCAACTAGAGACTGCAGCTGCGGAAGCAGAACCGGGTTGCCGCCAGACAGCGTGACATGAGAGAAGCGTTCTTGCCCAATCTGTTGCAGTTCTGCCCAGATCTCCGCCGCCGTCATCAGCCGGATCGACTCCTTGGCACTTCCGTCCCAAGTGAAGGCTGAGTCGCACCAACTGCAATGGTAGTCACAGCCGGCAGTGCGCACGAACATCGTCTTCTGACCAATGACCATCCCCTCGCCTTGAACGGTTGGTCCAAAGATCTCCAGAACAGGAATCCGGGACTTTTTCACTGTGCTCATCAATACATCCACTCCCGTCTGGCCTCAGCATAGCTCGTTCCCGTCTCGTACAGCCGGACGAATTCTGTACGTCCGCCGAGAACGGAAGAACGATAGGCACCCGATTGCAGGGCGTTCTCCATCCGTTCAAACAACCAGACCACCATATTCTCGGCTGTCGTGTTCATTAACGGCAGCGTCTCATTTAAATAGCGGTGATCGAGGAAACCCTCGATCTCTTCCTTCCAGATCGTCTTGATCGCTCCGAAATCGACGGTAATGCCGATATCATTGGGGATGCCGCTGATGCCAAAGACCACTTTATAGGTATGTCCATGCAGGTTCTTGCATTTGCCTTCATAGGCATGCAGATGATGGGCAGCATCGAAGGTGAATTCTTTGCTCACTAATACGCGGCGCTGGTGGTATCGAAGCTGTTCATGCTGTATATCCTGTTCATATTTTTGCAGGCGGTCTACAATCCGAAATTCTCCAGGGGAGCGGCTCATAAAGACATCTCCCCTTGGCGCATTTCCAGGTATTTCTCCAGGCCGGATCTTCTTAGCTTGCAGGCGGGGCACATTCCGCAGCCGTCGCCGATGATTCCGTTGTAACAGGTTAATGTGCGTTCTCTGACAAATTCAAAAGCTCCCAGCTCATCGGCCAGCTTCCAGGTCTCGGCCTTATCGATCCACATCAGCGGGGTGTGGATGACGAAGTTGTAGTCCATAGCCAGGTTAAGTGTGACATTAAGCGACTTCACGAAGGAATCCCGGCAATCGGGGTATCCGCTGAAATCCGTCTCACATACACCGGTAACGAGATGCCGGGCGGAACGGCCCTTGGCGAACACAGCTGCAAAGCTCAGGAAGAGATGGTTGCGCCCTTCAACAAAAGTGCTTGGCAGCTCGCCTTCCTCTTGAACGATCGGCATGTCGCTGTTCGTGAGCGAGTTCTGCGTAATTTGGCCCAGCAGACTCATGTCGAGGACGGTCAGCTTCACGCCCAGTACGGCGGCGATTGCTTTGGCGCATTCGATCTCCAGCTTATGGCGCTGGCCGTAGTCGAAGGTGATGGCCTCCACTTCACGGAATTGCTGCAGGGCCCAGAATAGGCAGGTAGTGCTGTCTTGGCCGCCGCTGAAGACGACGACCGCTTTTTCATTTTTGAGCATAAAAAAACCTCTCATTCTCCTTAAATTTGTCATCGGAAGAAAGAGAGTTCTTGAACTGTATTAGCGTTTGCTCAAAAAGCCGGAGCTTTTTGAACAACCTCTATTACAAAAAACAAGCCCATGCGAAATAGAAGGCAGGGCGCCATTAGTTTTTTATAGAGGGAGTTCGCGAACCTCTCTCATGCAGCGTCTGCATGAACTTCTTCAATTTTGATGGCGGATACGCAGTCATTATAGCATATTTATATTAGGGAGGAATGTGATAATCTATGGAATCTATCAGATGGACACGTAAAATTCGAAAATCTATTTACAAGTAAACGCCGTTGAAACATAATGGAATATATTAACTAGGGAAGGGGACTCATCGATAATGATCAAAAGAATGAAATGGTTAGCGATCCCAATGGCATTGCTGTTGGTGATGTTGACTGGCTGCCAGGCTGTAGGAGGGCTTGATATCAACAAAGCGCTCGCGAACAGCATGAACCCGTTGTCCAGCGAGTCGAAGCAGAAGATCTCGATCGAACTCGTGCCTGCGGCCGGTATATCTGCTGAAGATCAGCAAATGATTGATCTGATCAATTCTTTGTATCTCACAATTGACAGCGGTAAAGTTCAAGATAAAACTACCGCCTCGATAAAAGGGTCTATTGGATTCCAAGGCAAGGAATTGCCTTATCAAATGTCCATGGACAAACATGGAATGGCGATTCAATTGGAAGGAGCCAAGCAACCGCTCTACATATCGCTGGATGACAGCGAGCTGGGATACCCGGATATGAGTCAATATGAAGAGAAGATTCAAGGCTTCTCTCAGAAGGTAGTCCAATTCGCTATCAACCATGCTCCGAACCCGACGAAGCTGTCCGTGAAGCAGGTGCAAGACAAAGTGAACGGCGAATCCTTGGCTTTGACGAATCTTCACGTTGAAGTGAATGGTGAAGAGCTATTGGCGATGGTTAAGCCATTCTTGACAGAGGTAGTGAAAGACGAGGCTGGTCTGAAGGAATTGATTAACGCGTTCTATGATACATTCTATCCGGTCTTCAGTTCGATGGAAGAAGAGGGGTATGATGTAGGAACGGATCTTCCGGTGGACTCCAAGGGAGCTGCTGTTGGAGCGATCCATGGCCAATTGATAGAGAGCCTGACTGAGTTCCTGAACAATTATGATGCCAGTCTGGAAGAATCGCTGAAGGAAGCTCCTGAGCTGACGACGGTACTTGGCAAAGATTCCACACTGAACTTGGATCTCTACCTTGATAGCAAACAAAATATTCGCAAGCAAAACCTGGATCTTGCCATTGCACTTCCTGCCGATGAGTATGTTCCGTTCTCGGCGATCAAGCTTCATACGGAGAGTGAGGTCTGGAATGTCGGCGCTGAAGTATTGATCGACAAGATCGATACAAGTGCAGGCGTGCTTGATATTACAGAGGGAGACTTTACTCCGGGACAGATGCTGCGCAATTTCGAAGGGGACTCCTTGGCGTATAAGACGCTCAAAAATGATTTGAAGATCACGGAGAAGCTGATCTGGCTCGATCCTGAGGATGAGTATGACGGTATCATTTCCAAGAAAAATGTATCCTTCGCTCCGCTGCGCTATTTGTCCGAACAACTGGATGCAGAAGTGAAGTGGACCAAGGGCTCTAAACAAATTGTTATTATCGATGACCTCAACGGCCGGGAAATTGTGCTGACTGTTGGTTCCGACAAAGCAACGATTGGCGGTCAGTCCGTTACAATGCCACAGCCTGTATTCGTTCATAGCGATGGTACCACCTATGTACCGCTGCGCTTTATTGCTGAATCGCTGGGCGCTACAGTAACAAAGGATGCGGATGGCTGGATTATTATTGAACGTAAATAATATTTGCCGTTAAATGAAGAAACAACCATAGTCCTGATTAAGGGATTGTGGTTGTTTTTCTTTTTGAAGCATCTGTACAGAACGGATCACTAAATTTGAGTATGGGGCGTTTATTTCAGCGTCTCCCATTTCATCCACATCTCTGGAGGGTTCATCGTGTATATTCCGTTCTCACGACTCATGAATTGATGCATGATGAACTCCCGGCGAAGGGTTGCAAAGTCATCATGGTATTGCTTGATGAATTCATTGATTTCCTTCTCCGTATAGCTCTGTCCTTGTGTAAGTCCGCTGATCATATGCTCCAGCACGATTAACTTCTTCTTCAGTTGAGCCGGGATATGCTGCAATCTTCCCGCCGATGTGAAGAAATTGGATAACACAGATTGTTTAAGCTTTTGATTTTGATCTTCCATCGGATGATCCTCTCCTTCGGGCAGGCGAGTAGCATTCTTATAAATGATGTTGGCCGTCGCGGTTCCATAAGCATTAATAAAATAGTGGTTCAATGAGAAGTAGATCGTATTCTTCTCGCGACGTTCATTGATCAGACTCGCAGCGCGAAGTTTGGCTGCATGATGCGTTATCGTGGCCGGTGTCACGAATAATTTCTCAGCCAGCACCAGTCCGTTCAATTCCCCTTCGGCCAGCAGGATCAATATTTTGATCCGGGTAGGGTCGGCCAATGCTTTATGGTAAGCAACGATTTTATCCAGTTGCACAGCTATCACCTCTGCCAATGTAGTGCTGTTAAAACTAATTTAACATACATCTAATTTAATATATATCTAATTATAAGTAAAGGATTCTTTTGCATATTTAATAAGAAACCGCCTGGCAAATAACTTGCCGGGCGGTATGGCTTCGATAACTTATTCGCTGATTATGGCTCCAAGCCGAATACGAGGGCCCCGTTCAGATAGACAGGAACGCGCTCCCAATCCGCGTAATTCGATTGGGTTGCATCATAGGAGTAGTCATCACTTTCAGCGTAATTACTCCAATCGGTCTTATTGAACCGAACTTGAATTTCCCCGGTATTTGCCCCAGGTGCAAGGGTGCCGGCCCCGGGCCCAAAGGAGACCTCCAGATAGTAATCTGCTCCGGCTGCCGGGCTGTTCAGCTTGACGAAATTGCCGATGATATTACCGCTGCCGAGCGCGGCATAGTCACAGTGGAATTCCTGCGGCTTGTCTCCATCGATCGTATAGTAATAACGAAATTTGACGTTGCTTAGAGCGATGGGCGTATCCCCGTTATTTACGATGCGGAATTGGGCGCGAATCTGATTATCGTTCGGATTGGTGTCATTTGTACGATATTGGAGGACCAGATCTCCGGCAGCAGGTACCGGAATCGCCTTAGGAGTCGCGCTGACCTCTGCGGAATACGGGCTTTCTCCAATGGCGTTCACTGCACTGATGACGTAATAATAGGTTGTATCATTCACGACGCTCGTATCCGTGTATGAAGTGCCGGTGATTGTCGCTATTGCCGTGTAAGGGCCGCCGCTTACAGTTGCCCGATGAACCGTATAGCTGTCTGCACCGGATGCTTTGCTCCAGGACAGGTCGATCTTGGCATCTCCCGCATTTGCTTTGGGATTAGCCGGAGCTTTCGGAGCAGTCGGCTCAACCGGACCGCTGCCGCCGCCTTGAATCAAGCGATCATATTCTGCATAGGCAGTGGCCATATCCACCTGAGCCCAGAAGCGGTGATAGGTGAATTCAGGCGCACCATTTTCCCACTTCTGTGTACTAGGGTTCCAAGAGGTGTTGTATTTATTTAATAAATACGGCCATGAGGAATCATTTTGGATGTTCGGGAGAACATCAATGTAGCTGGCATATACGCCATTTCCGCCCTTGGCCGGATCGGAAGGGACCGTATTGCTGCCGGGAATCGTATTGCCTTGTCCAAACGTGCCGCTCCATCCATTCGGGAAATAGATCTCCTTCGTGAAGTAACGGTAGTAATCGGCACGCGGTTCTGAAGTAGTTATGCCGATTCCGTCGTTATAGGCCCATGCCGTATCCAGCAGCGATTTGGCGGCCTGTTCGGCCTGCGACCCCAGGCCGATATCATTGCCATTCTCCGCTTTAGTTGCTGCGGCGAAGAAAGTGAGGGCTTTGATGTAGCTGCCTAATACACCAACGTCCTGTCCCGGATTGTTGACTGTGACATGCAGGTTCGGATTGCCTGTATAACTGCCAAGGCCGTTCCAGGAATCCGGTTTGCCCTGCCATTCGAGATTGCTTGGAATCCAGAATTCGCCGGGAGCGGAGACCGTAGCGATTTGCGGGTTACTGCCGCCGAGCACACGGATGCCTTGGCCATCCAGGTAGTATCCCTCGCCATCCGTTACCGGACGCTCGTTCACAAATACATAATCAAGCGACCAGTCTACCCATTTCTGCGTAATCTGCTTGGCCATTTGGAAATTGGCCGAGCTTGTATCGCCGTTTGAAGCAAGGATATAGTACAGCTCGGCGATCCGCTCTACCGGCCAGGCTTGCATGCCGAACCAGTTGTTTGATGGAGGATCATGATAGACCGGGGCTTCATCATAGGCCATTTCATAGAATGTACTAGCTCCGGCCGGATAGGCCGCATAAGAACCATTCCAGCTATTCGTTGCTCCCCCGGCGATCGCTCCTTCGCTGGATTGCAGCCAGGTGTAGAATTCAAGCTGGCGGGAGAGGGAGGTCGCCCAGTCCTGCCCGGCTGTTGGAGAGGCTGGAATGAGCCCGCCGTCCGGATCGGATAAGGCGTAGGCTGCAACGACGTTCTGATAGCCTTGATGCGCGTGGCTTGCTCCGATGCGCCAAGCCCAGTTGCCGGTTTGTCCTAGCCCGCCGCCCCAGGCTGTGTACCAAGCCATCAGATAATGGCTGGCATCCTTGCCAGTACCGGCGGATGGGATGCCGTTGGCGGCGCTGCCGATTTTTTGGAAGTATTTATCGTACATGCCGTAGCGCAAATAGTCGCCCATTTTCTCCGCTTTTTGCAAATAAACCTCGTTATCATAACCCAGTTCTTTTGCCCAATACATGGCCTGAATGGCCCGGGCGTCGGCATCGGTCGCATTGGTATAACGCCACTGCGCCGCAGGAGCATTGCTCTCCTTGGTGAACAGGGTCATGAAGCCTTCCCCCGATTTGCCGAAGGTCTTGTCATCCTGAGAAGGGTGGGAGACCGCCTCCCATACAGATTCCTGCTCGCCTCGCTGGAAGGTGTTAACATATGCTGCAGTATGGGACGGATTAAGCAAATTCCCATACCCATACCAATTATCTACATCGACGAGCCAATGCATCAGATAGGTCTGGTTGTTCCCGTAGGTAGCCTTCAATTCAGCATCGAGCGGGTCCTTGCCAGGGGAGTATTGGCCGCTAAGCTGGCTGGGATATTGGTCCGGCTGTGCGTATTCGGCCGCGTAGGTAGCCGGACTATTAGGATCGTAGTAATTCATCGTTGGCTGCTCCTGAACACCATCGCCTTCGTTAATAGGGATAATATAAGTCTCCATATTGTCCCATGCTGCTTCGAGCTTGCTCCAGTCCTCGGTATAATAGCCGTACAATACTTCAAGCCACATCCAGTAGCTGTACGCTTCCGAGGTCGTCATATGCCCGTAGTTAGGCGCTTCGCTCATCAGTGTCTCGATGGCATGATAAGGGATTCCCTCTGCGGAGTAATAACCGTTGGAGGGATCTTTGATTTGCGCATATAGCTGCAGGAAGCGGGTCTCTTCCAGGGAAGCGGCGGAAGCTTTATTAGCACCCAATCCGAAGGCGCCTGTCATAAGTGATACGAGTAACGCGGCGGTCATGACGATCGATGCGGTTTTTTGGAATACGGTCGATTTCATAGTTGTCACCAACCTTTCTTCACATTATTTGAATCCTTCTTTGAGATAATCGTCTGTATAAAAATTAAGGCTCAATCCCCCAGATGAGTGTTCCGTTCTGATACAGGGTGGCTCGCTCCCAGTCCACATAGGACTGCTGGGTCCCGTCATAGGAGTAGTCATCGCTTTCGCTATAATTGCTCCAGTCCGTCTTGTTGAAGCGGACCTGGATATCTCCGCTGTTGGCTCCCGGGGCAAGAACGCCGGCTCCGCTTGAGAAGGAGAGCTCCAGGTAATAATCGGCTCCCGGAGCCGTCGGATTCATCTTAGTGAAGCTGCCGCTTACATTGCCGCTGCCCACATAGGCATAGTCACAATGGTACTCCTGCGGCTTGTCCCCATCGATGGTGTAATAATAACGCAGCTTCACATCGCTAAGGGCAATGCTCTCCGTGCCGGTGTTAACGATGCGGAATTGGGCGCGAATCTGGTTATCGTTCGGACTCGTGTCATTGACATGGTATTGCAGCTTCAGGTCACCGAGGGCCGGTGCAGGAGCCTCATTTGGTTTGGCGCTGGCCTGGGTAGAGGGCAGGCTGTTGCCGACGCTATTTCTGGCTATGATGACATAGTAGTAGGTCGTCCCGTTAGTCAGTCCGCTATCTGTAAATGACGGGGAGTTAACCACTCCGACAGTGGTATATGGGCCACCGTTGGTTGTGGAGCGTTGGATCAAGTAGTCATCTGCCGAGTAAGCCGCATTCCAGGTGAGCTGGATCTGTGCGTTGCCGGCCGTGGCTTTAACATTTTTCGGAGCTGCGGGTACCGCAGGTTGCCCCGGATTGCTTCCGCCTTGCGGCAGTTCGCCGAAGACATGTACGCCAGCATCAAAGACCGGGATATAGAGGGACTTGGCTGGTCCGGCGCTGTTGGACGGCATCCCTTGATAAGAGAAGTCATTGCTGTTATCCCAGAAATTCGTATTGAGCGGAGCGGCGATTCGGAATTGAACCTCCTTCTTGTATGCGGATTGCCCTCCAGGATAGATGGGGGTCCCTGAGAAATCTATCTTTGTATAGTAAATATGGTTGTCCGCATCATAGGGAAGCAGCGGGGAGACTGTGGCTCCCTGATTGTAGCCTCCAGCGGATACGGTAATGTCCTCCGGACCATAACCGGCTTCAACCGCTTCGCTAATGTCGATGTAATAATGGAATGACATCGCTTCGCTGACGCGGGCCGGCCAGCCGGAACGGTTATTAAGCAGCGCGCGAATCTCTACGAAATTGCTGCCGCTGACATTCACGGAAGCTTCCACGAACATCTCGTCATCGCGGGGCTCGGGAGCCGGGAAGTTAGCAAGCGGCTGCTGTCCGTCGCCATGCAGAAGCATCATCTTCGCCAGCGCTCCGGTGAATCCGGCGTTGTAGTCGGTGGCCACTTCATTCGAGACATAATCGCTGATCGAGTCTGTATAAGCATCGTTGCTTCCAGGGCCGCCGACCAGAGCTCCATACAGGATATGGCGATGATTGGCCGGCAGGTTCTGACTATCTGCCCAGGAACCGTGAGAGGTTCGATGGTGCGGGTGCTGTGGAGCGTTGTTGCCATATCCAATCACATAACTGCTGTTGCGCGGATTATCTCCGAGCATGTAGAGAATTTGCCTTTCCGCAAATGAACGCGCGTTTATTTGCTTCGCAGAATCAGACACCCAATCGGAATACACAAATGAGATAAAAGCCTGGTTAGCTGCATAGCGCAGCGCCCCCCATTGGTCCAAATGGGCCAGTCCGCCAGGGGTATAGGTGACTCGTTCTCCGTTAATGCCGGTCGTCCAGAACTGAATGTTGCGTTCCACCGATGCTGTGAATTTCGGATCGCCGGTAATCCGGGCAAGCAGCAACTGGGCGCCATAGTGCTTGTCGTCCCAGGCATGTGTCCATTTGTAATCCCAGAGACCTTGCTGATTGATTCCCCATGTATCGCTAGCCGTAATCGCTTTGTCCAAATAAGTCTGCTCACCCGTGGCAAGATACAGCCAGACAGCCCCCCAGCTCAACTCATCCTCATATCCGCTCCAGGAATTGTAGAACTGCTTGGCGTCGGTGATGCTGTCGGAATATTTACCGCGGTATTGATCGGCGAAATTGTACAATTGCCGGGCATGCTGCAGCAGCTTGTCCGAATATGCCGGGTCGCTATTCTTGAAGATGATGGAAGCAGAGGCCAGCGCAGCGGCTGTTTCACCAGCCAAATCGGAGCCAGGATGCGTTGCATCGATCTTATAGGATGGACGCTGCATTTGCATAACCTCGGCAGGACCCCACCAATTATGATCTGCCGTTCCGTTGCCGACCTGTCCGTAAAATTCATTGGGTGCAGTATGAGCCTTGATAAAATAGTCTGTTGCCCAGCGAATATTGTCTAATATCTCATCCAGTTGTCCAGCCTTCTCATACCCTTCGCGATATTCATATACCGACCAGGCCAGCATTGTAGCGGTTGCCGCCATAGGGAGGCCGAATTTGACATGGTCTCCGGCATCATACCAGCCACCGGTCAGGTCATGTCCAACATCCGCTCCGTCTTGCAGTCCGGAATCCCCGCGCCATTCAACGCGATTATCGGCTGGCAGCTTCCCGGACCTTTGCGCCTCATAGAAATAGATCGATTTCTGCAGGGCTTCAGCGTAATTGTAGTCGGCAGAGGAAGCGCTGGCGACAGGGGAAGATGGGGAGAAGCCCGAATATGCTGTAAGCGCTAACAAAAAACTGAATGATAGCAAGCAGCTTTTCTTGATCCATGTTCTCATATTGTCTTGTCCCTCCTTCATTGTAATTAACTAATTATGTGCGGGATGCTTGTTCCAGGCTGCGGGTTGCAGGTTCCAAGTGAGAGATTATGAGATAAGTTCATCTTGTGGCTTGGCAGAGGAGTAACTTAATTTATGACAATACAAAAAAGCCCGTTCACCTCACTTTCCGTAAAAGTAGGGGACGCGCTGTCTTAAAATATCGACATTTTTCTCTGGTCCTATCCAGAATATACCATATAGACATATATATTACTATATTTTACAGTAAAAAAATTCTATTATTTCCGAAAAACAGCCAGGATCCTGTTTTAATAGGATCGCTGGCTGCTCGAAAAGAAGCAAATTACGCTTGTTTGCTGCGCGCTTGCTGAATGATCTCCTGCTGAAGCTGGTCGAGCGTCTCAATCATAGTTTGTGAAACGAGCTCCAATTCCATGATCCGCTTGTCAGCCTGCACATGCTGGTTGGATTGTATATAATCCATAGCTTCATTTGCTAGATGATGAACACTTTCGTGCCGTTCCCCTAAAGAGCGGAAGGCGGACAGGGAGGCCAGCCTAGGGTTGTCCTTGTTCTCCTTATGCCATTGAGTCAAGCGGCAAGGCTCTTGAATCTGGTTTCCTTGGTGATCGGCATGATTAAAGCCAAGTGCAGCATTGTATACCCACCAACGCAATAATAGATGATCTGTTTTCACGGTACGCAGTATTTGCGAATGGCTGAGCTGAGCGTTTATTTTAAGCGTTTTCAATCGTAAGGAGTCAACTTTGCGGCTTACCTCGTAAATATCCTTCCCCGTCGCGCTGGCGAATTGCTGAATTTCCTCCTGGTGACGCAGCAAAATAGAGGTGCGTTCCGTAATATCGCTGGTTGCTGCGGCTTGTTGTTCAACAATGGAGGCCACGTTGGCCGTGTAATCACGGAAGCCCTCAATGCGTTCCATAATCTGATCAAGACTGCCAAGCGCTTCGCTTGTTGTCTCTACGCGCTCAGCGATATGAGAACCCATCGACTTGGTCTCTTCTCCAATTTGTTTGGCCGTATCCGTGAATGCTGTGATCACCCCGGTAATTTGTCCAACAGCCTCCTTAGTCTGTTCTGACAGCTTGCGTACCTCGCTCGCTACGACAGCGAAGCCAAGACCCTGCTCTCCGGCTCTGGCGGCTTCAATGGATGCATTCAAGGCCAGCAGATTGGTCTGATTGGCGACATTATTGATTACGTCGATAATATCCGTAATATGATGAATCGATTGCAGAAATTGCTCGAAGTGCTGGCTGGAACGGGAGACATCCTGGGCCGTATCGGAGAAGTCCTGAAGCGCCTCTCGAACGGAATGCTCCACTTGCTTGGCCTGTCTCATCATGTCCTCGGATTGATCGCTTAGCTGAACGGAATGATCCGCTACCTCTTGGATCGAAGCAGTCAGTTCCTGAGCCGCTGAGCTGATATTTGTCGTCTCCTGCAAGGATAGGTTCACGGAATCAATCAGCGGTTTTACTTTATCCATTTGAATCAATTCTTCGATGATCTGGCTGTTGGTCTCTATGTACTGGAAGTCGTGGGCTTCATTGTAGGCTTCAAGCACAAGCTGAGAATCCAGCATCAGTACGCGCTGCAAGGAGATGATAATCTCGGCGACTTCGCTGGCCCTTGAGAACTTGCGGACGATAGCCGGAATGAGAATCTCGTAAATTCTTGTATAAGCCCCGATAAACCATTCAGGCGACAGCTTGATTCGGTTATGGACAAAGCCGATTTTTTTACGGGAAATGACATATTCTTCGTTAAACTCTACTCTCGGGATTGATTTCAGATATTCAACAAATGTCTTTGACAGGCGTTCTCTTGTGCTGTGATCTTTAATGATTTGCAGCATTTCGGGGATTTGGAACAGTATATCGTAATTGCTATCGGTAATGGGCTTGGCCAGATTATCAATTAATTCGGTAAGCTTGCGCAGATTGTTCAGATCTGACTGACTGATTTGCAGGAAGTATAACTTCTGTTGAAGCGCTTGCACAGAGGTGAGTTCGGATTCGGAAAGAGCCACTGGCGCCCCGGAATCTGTTTTATGGCGCATACGGAACATGGTAATAACCTCTTTTCATATGTATTTTAGTAGGATTCCTGTTTTTTCTTCTGCTGGGATAAATTTCTGGATATCGCATAGAAAAGAAGATACTCACCTCATTATGGCAAGCATCCTCTCTTAGCAATCGTTGATTGTTATTCGGCCGCTTTGTTATTTTGCTGTCTAAGCAAATCGCGTATTTCTGTGAGCAAGACTTCTTCATTCGAGGGTTTAGGAGCTTCCTCCGCAGCGGGTTTGGCCTCTTCTTTGCGTTTGAATTTATTAATAGCCTTGATGAAGAGGAAGATAGCTGCTGAGATAATCAGAAAATCAATGACTGTCTGTAGGAATACGCCATAAGCCAGTTCTGCATCCCCAACCGTAAGCACCAATCCGGATAAGTTGACGCCTCCAAGAAGCATACCCACCAGCGGCATAATAACATCACTGACGAGAGAAGCGACAATTTTGCCAAAAGCGCCACCGATGACAACCCCGACAGCCAAATCAAGTACATTGCCTTTAAGCGCAAATTCTTTAAATTCTTTGAGTATACCCATTTATTCACCTGCTTGTGTAAAAATAATGATTCCTTTTTAAGAATCCATCTTTGGTAATATATCAATAAATGTTGGATTATGCAAGAATACTGGAATAGTAGGAGATTAATAATATTGAATATTTATTCATATAATAGTATTATAATTCAAAAATATAAAAGGGAGTGAACTCAAAATGGATAGCAGATCGATTGAGGAATTATCCTTGAATCATTGGCCGTCGTTATCGACGTTAGTGTATGATGGCTGGTTGCTGCGGTTCGCGAATGGTTATACGAAGCGGGCTAATTCGATAAGCCCGATCTATGGTTCAACCTATGATCTTCAGCGGAAAATGGATGATTGCGAGAAAATGTATAGGGATCAACGGCTTCCTGTAATTTATAAAATAACTCCATTTGTGCATCCGGTGAATTTGGACGAAGTGCTAGGGGAGCGGGGATATTCGCAGCTGGATATAACCAGTGTTCAGGTGCTCGATCTGGAGCATGTCAGGCAGCCGCAACTGCAAGGGGTGAAGGTAAGCGAAGAGGCTGACCCGGCGTGGATTCATGCTTTTTGTGCGATAAATCGGGTTAAGGAAGAACACAAAGCGACGATGGTCACCATGCTGGGCAATATCAAGGCTCGTAAGGCCTTGATCAGCTTATATGCTGATGGCAGAGCCATAGCTTGCGGCTGCGGAGTGCTCGAGCGGGGATATATGGGATTGTTCGATATTGTTACGGACCCCGTTTACCGCAATCAGGGTTATGCGGAACAGATGATTCTTCATTTATTGCAATGGGGCAAGCAGCATGGAGCCAGACACAGCTATTTAGCGGTGGTCGCAAATAATGCGCCTGCCCGGCGGCTTTATGAGAAGCTCGGGTACACGGAGATTTATCGGTATTGGTATAGGGTGAAGGGGATGGGAGAACGGGCAACTCATCGTTATATCCAAAAATAAAAACCTTTTATAGCATTGTCAATTGAGGCTTGGGAGTTTGTTGCAAGTAGTATCCCACTTACGGCTTCTTCCAAAGTATTACAGGTTTCCCGTTGATGCTCCGGAGCGCATGTTCCTTTAAATGTTTTATATTGATAGCCTTCTGATTCTATTTTGTTTTCTTCAATGAAGTATGTATTTAACCATGCGCTTTTTTTAAGATCGGGAAAAGTTTGCGTCACAATATATTCGACATCCGTACTTTCTTCCAAAAAGGCTGCTTCAAGCTCTTTCATTTTTTGCTTATTGATGATCTCAATTTCATCTGCAGCAATGATTAAATCTCCATTTTGAGAAGCTGACTGTCTTTTTCTCATTCTATCGATTTCGATTCTGCGTAGATCTTCCCATGCTCTTATATTTGTATATATTTCAACTGAGTCTTTCATTCCCATCCGATGTATCCTCCTATTAATCAGGCCCTCCGGAAATCCGAAGGGCCTAAGAGATGAATCAAATTCCTAATATATATTAAGCTTCGACGGTCGCCTCGATATCCTCTGCTTGAACCTTCGGGGTTACTACCGAGACAAGCAGCTCATTTGTGGCCGAGATCAGGACGAGCCCATCCGGAAGCTCAATGTCGCCAACGTGAATGGAATCCCCAATTTCAAGATGGCTGATATCTACGATAATCGAACCCGGAATCTTGTCCGGGAAGGATTCGATTTCAATAAAGGTACTTTGGGTTTGGACGATTCCGCCCAGCTTTGTACCTCTCGGAGTACCAGCGAACTCGATGTTGACCTTGGTCCGTACGAGTTCATCCTTCTTGACACGCAGGAAATCCACATGAATATATTCCTGTGTTACCGGATCGCGCTGAATCGCCTCCAGAAGAACAGGAATCGAGTCATGATTTTCAAGATTCAGTTCAATAATACCGCCACTGCCTCGTCTTATCCATTTTCCGAATTCCTTCGTGGACAAATGGATGTTCTGATTTTCTGTGCCAGATCCGAATACAACAGCAGGAAGCCGCCCTGAATTCCTCAGTCGCTTCAATCCCGTTCGATTCATTGGTATACGTTCTTCAACTTGAAAACATGTTCTCATTATACTACACTCCTCTGAAATAGTTGGTATTCAATGCCCTCAAAATCTATCGTCTATATGACTACGGATTTCGCCCCCCGTAGCTGGGGAAGCATGAGCACCATCACATCACCCTCCTTAATACATTTAATGTAAAAAGTCGTATAAATACGCGCTAAGGCACTTCGTTCTCAGCGGAACGAAATGCCTTATTAATAGGTACGATAACATAGAAAAATGGTTCTGTCGACCACATACTGGTTTAATATGGAATTTTTCGGCTGCCGGTTTTCATTCGTTCAAATTTTTGCTAATATGAAAGCATTAGTGCTGTATGTGACTGGCGAAGCAAGTGGAATTAACCACGAGGGAGCATGCGGCTGATAAACGATTCCGTTCGCCTGGGGAAAAGTATCTTCGATTGTCTCGTCCATTTGACGGGGCGCTCGTGGATGCTTTTTTTGCTTTTTTGTCAGTAAGTAGATGGATTTGTCCAATAAAATGATGGAGAGGATGTTTGGAATGACATTGCTTATGAAAGCAAAAGTGGCGGCGGATCAAGTATATGAGACGATTCGGGCCAAGGTGGAGGAACTGAAAACCAAGGGGATTCAGCCACGTATGGCAACGATTTTGGTTGAAGGAGACCCGGCCTCTGCCTATTATGCCAAAGTCAAGCAGAAGATCGCCGAGAAACTGGGCGTTCAGTTTACACTTTATAATTTGCATGCCGAGGTCACGGAAGCAGAGGTGCTGCAGCTGGTTGCGGAGTTGAATCAGGATACGAAGGTACATGGGATTATGTTGGAGCTTCCTTTGCCCAAGCCAATTTCTGCCGCAAAAATCGAGCAGGCGATTTCACCACAAAAGGACGTGGACGGCGTGACACCGGCGAATAAATGGGCCGCGATGACTGGTGAAGCCGGACTTTATCCTGCTACACCCCAGGCTTGCATCAAGCTGCTTAAGCATTATGGGTATAGCCTGGCAGGCAAGAACGTTACTCTGGTTGGCCGGGGGCAAACGGTTGGAATGCCGCTATTTCATTTATTGCAGCGGGAGAATGCCACTGTGACCGTATGTCATTCGCGTACCCCGCACATCGCCTCGCATTTAAGTCATGCCGAGATTGCTTTTGTGGCCGTTGGACGGCCTGAAGTAGTGAACCAGCAAATGGTGCATGCAGACCTGGTTGTTATTGATGCAGGGATTAACGAAGCGGAGGATGGAAAAATGGTCGGGGATGTCGCGGCTGATGTAGCTGACCACGTTCAAGCGATATCGCCTGTACCGGGCGGTGTAGGTACATTAACGACCGCTATTTTGTATGAGAATCTGCTGAAGGCGATAGAGATTCAACGGGAGGAGGCTGGCAAGCATGAGTGAAATTACATGGCAGGATTCCATTGAGAGCTTCGTAAGCAAAGCCAGCAGTTCCAGCCCCCCCCCGGGTGGGGGCAGCGTAGCAGCGCTGGTCGCAGTACTTGGCACCGCAATGACCTCGATGGTGGGCAATGAATCGCTTAAATGAGGAGTGCAGGGAGTTATTTGATGGCGATATCGCATCTTTTAACAACTATATGTCCGCTTTGAAGCTGCCGAAGGAGACGGAGGCCGAGAAGCTGGCCCGTAAGCAAGCGATCTATGAAGCTGCGATCAACGCGATCGAAGTTCCGGTTCAGCTTATGGAAGTGTGCAGGACCGGTATAGAATGTGCTTATAGCATCGCAGAGAGCTCGAACAAAAATGTCATCTCCGATCTCGGCATCAGCGCCATTTTGTTCGAAGCAGCCGCTCAATCGGCTTTACTGACCGTTGAGATCAATTTAGCCTCGCTGAAGGATCTGGAATTGAAGCAGCAGTATGCCGATAAGGTGTCCACATTAATGCAGCAAATCAGCGATTTGAAGAATAAAGCGTCGCGAATTATTCAGGATCGAATCGAGGGTTGACCCTTTAGAGCGGCCCAGTCAGGCTCGCGAATTTGCGGCTGCCTTCCCCTGGCGTGGCGTAAGGGGAGCAGTCCTTTTTAGTCTTTTTTTGGGGTTGCCTTTTTGGTTGCTTTTAGGTTGCCTTTAGGTTGTCTTTTGGGCTGCCTGGGTGGGGCGCCCAGTCTGGGTTCCCTGCCTTCAGTACACTAACGGAAGCCACAGCCCTTATTTCGAAGATTTCAGCCATTATACAGATTTAACGGAAATCTGTGCCGCTATTACCTGCCGATTAGCTACAATTCACAATAAATCCCCTTAATAAGGTCGTTCATTTCCGTTAGATTTTCCAAAGCTGCTTTTTCGACCCAATAGCGTCCCTCATTTCCGTTAGAACTTAAACCAACTAGACCCACTCATCAGCTGCAACATTTTGGCGTCTGTATATCGATAGTAGCAAGCATGTGATCCTAAGGTGAATGTCCCATACCATATTCTGTGTGTCGTAATCAGAAAAATGCTTTGTGTACCTTGATGAAATCATAAAAAAGAGGGCGAATCTTAATCCGCTCTCTTTTTAATCGGTACATACAAATCCACCTTGCATTTACCTTCAGGATCGGTGGCCGGGTCGTTCTTGCAGAACTCCAGACACGGCCTCTCATCAGGCTCGTATTCGCTGTTCGGAAGCCATTGCGCAAATATACTCTGGTAGGTGATTCCGAGCTTATCAGGTGTATCATAGAACTGGAACAAAGCGTTCAGTCCGCCAGGCAGCCGCTTGAAGCTAATGCCAACCCGCTCTTGCTTCTTGAAATGAGCGGGCAAGGTGACGCAAGCATCATAACGGCAAGCGAATTCGTCTACGGCACCCGGATCATCCAGAGAAATTCCGATAAAATATTGATCGGCAGGAGAGAGGCTATGTTCACTTGCCCAGCTCCCAATTTGAGCCCATGCATAATGGGTGTCCAGATAGCTGCCGACATGTCTTGCATAAGCTACCTCATACTCGGGTAATTCTTTGACAGATATATTCATATTCCAGATCCTCCTAAAAAAGCTGCTTTCGTTACTTCTATAGTAACTAAGAGGAGCTGTGATCTCTGCCGGAATATTGCTGGAATCTTGCGAGAAATTGCGATGTTTATAGTCGGCTCTTATCTCGCTAGGGGTCTTGTTATAGTATCTCTTAAAGGCCGAATTAAAGGTAGTAATCGAGTCGAATCCGCAAAGCTGGGCGATATCCGTAACGCTTGTAGTAGTGCTAGTCAAGTACTGGATCGCTTTAAGCAGACGTATCTCGTTGACATAGGCAATAGGCGTCTTGCCCACCATCGAAGTGAAAATTCTGCTGAAATGATACTTCGAGAAGTTGGCGTATTCCGCGAGTTCATCCAGCGTCAGCTTGCGATCGCTATGATCCTTAATGTATTGAACAACCTGGTTCATTCTTTCTAAATAATCATGATTCATCGTCGTTATTCCTTTAGATATAATTGCAGGGCAGGGGCAAACTTATAAATCAGTTTCATAAATAAGATCAGCGCTGATTTTCAGCTCTTTACTAAAAATGATGTAAATAAGGAGCTGCCTGGCCCGGCGGGCGTAGCGCCAGCATCATTCCCTATGCAAAATGTACCGTCCTTGTGAAATTCAAGAACAGCCAGAATCAACTCAGATGACATTTTCATCAGGATGGACTGCGTCAACTCAACCAATGATCAGGAACCCTTAAGTCATGAGGTAATCGGGTGTCTTGATTGCCTTTTGCGGAATTCACCTGAGCTTGACTCAGGAAAATACATCCGATCAGATTAGCCCCCGATAAATCAGCATCTCGCAAGTCGGCGCCGATGAAATCTGCTTTTCTTAGGTCAGCATTGTTCAGATTAGCCGCTATCAATAATGCGCCCCTCAAATTCATACCTTGCAGATTAGCCTCCTTCAGATTAGCCCCAATAAGATCGCGGTGTGACATGTTGTCCTGGCTGCGCTGAACATGTTCTGTGCGAACAAGTTCACTGGTATGTATGAGCAGAGGATTCACCATTGCGCGATGGCTGGATATATCGAGGTTCAGAATCTCCGCCGGGCTAAGTCTGGTTAAAGATAAAGTCAGCTCATAGATATTCAACAGCTCGTTCTTAATGGTGCGTGTTTCCGCCAAGTCCAAGGCTTGATTTAAATAGTAGAGCATCTCGTGCAATTGTTGAACAATGGGGAATACCGCATACATTTCTGTGGATAGCACCGTGCTATCTCTCCAGTCCCTGCCTTTGTAGATCTCCTGCGAGACATGCTGTCCTGCACCAAAGCATTCATAGGCAACACATCCGCGAAATCCTTTGTCTCGCAAATGCTCGTGAATGCCGCAGCGATGATCAGCCCCCAGGTTGCGGCAAGGAACCCCATCTGCTTTGCTATATGCAAAATCCGCAGATTTTGCGTACGGTAAGGCCACACAACATAATCCAAAGCATTGTTCACAATTAGAATATAGATTGCGGTTCATGAAGAACACTTCCTAGTTAAAATTTACACTACTATTGTAATGGAATATTTTATTCCCACCAATGCTTTTTCTCGATATTCCTGCATCCTACAATTTGGCGTTTCCAGGGACGGTGATTTTAATATCATTAATCGAACCTATAAACCAATGATTCCTACCAACACAGGATAGCCCATGTAATGAAGCAGAATGTTTCTATATTTTAACGCTCAGCGCCTTCCCAATCCCCACTTGATTTCTTTGCGAATCTATCATCCTCGACATCATCAGGAATAGGATTAATGCTTCAATGATAAACAGGACGAAGGGAATCACTCTACTCATCAACTTATTGTTATGTATAGCGTGAGTTATTTGCGCATCGTTGAAAGTTCGCTCTTTGCTTACTTGATCCCAATAGGGATGAAGCTTGGACTGAGCCTTAAAAACCCCGGCTATTTGTTCATTATCGTAGTCTTTCTCAGCCTCTATCATGAAAAAGCTGTCTATGATTCCAGGAATCGCATCCTGGGTTATGTAAGCTACTCCATAGCTTTTATAATCCTGGATTCCGTTCTCTTTGGTGTATTCAACATTCTCAATTAAGCCGCTAATGATAAATTCCAAGTTCTTTTCATTCGTGTTAATGGTGATTTTATCACCCACTTGAATATGATGTTCCTTGGCATAATGGGAATCCAATAAGAGGTCATCTTTTTTTGACGGCATATTGCCCTTAAAGATTGCAGGTGTATTGATTTCATTGGTGGCGGGAAGCGAATAAATTTTTAGTGTGGCCTTGTCATTCTTGAAGACCTGCGTGGCATCCAAGGTGTAATGTCCCTCCATTTTATGAATACCTTTAATTTTGTTCAAATCAGCTATACCATCCTTGGATATGCGGGTGTAATGGACATTCAAGTCGCTTAGATGGTGTTCAGCAAAGTAATCCTCTGTGCAGCCGCCAAGATTGCCGCTCAAAGTGATTAGTCCGGTACAAAAAAATGCTCCTACTGTGATAACCAGGACAAAGGCTGTAAGCTGCCCGACAGAATGATTGATATCTCTCAATAATTTGATGAATAATCTTATCATTACCACTCAATCCCTTCGACACTTTGTTTCCCCTTATTCGCCGTAATGCTCTCTATCCGTCCGCTCCCCTTGAATATGGAGAAATTCATTCCATTCAGAGCTTTCATAGATATTTCTCCCACTTTGTATTCTTTTGTTGCATCCTTTAATTTGACGAATGGATTCACTCGCTACGGCTCCTCGTCGGGTATTTATTCTAGTATTCATAATATACCGATCGGAAAATGCTGCATCATGCAGCCGATGTATCTTGCTCTCCGTCTCGGGAAGGAGATTAAAAGGCTGCTGCTCTTGCAAAAGGAAAAGAAAACCGGCTCCAAATAGGAACCGGCTTCTGTGTAAATTTACTTCTTGCACGTATTAATCTTCAGGAAACAATCGTATATCATGGGACTAAATACTCATAAATGCACTACCGATAAATCCCTGGCTATAGTAATATACTATTAAGACTAGCCAGATTTGGAGTGAACATGGTTGAAGAAGTTCTTTTATTTTTTAGGTTATTGTATATTATTGTTTGTTCTCGTCGCGAGAGGACTGCATTATACGGGGAAAATCATTTCGCACAATAAACTGAAACCGATTACGAATCAAATTGTAGCCGACCTTAGTTATTTGGCTGAAAATGATAGTTTTAATCCTACAAAAGAATGGATAAATCAATACATAGATCAGTTATATAATTCAAATATCATTAACAATAGGGAAGACATTGAAATCAGAATTTCAGAAATCGAAGACATGTATTTCATTGATGCTTACTACAGGAAATATACAGACCTATTAACTTTGCATGCACATAGCAGTAACAAGGGTTTTTTGGCCAGCCCTGTATCTGGAAATATAACTGTATCCAATGAGAAAGAAGAAACGTTCTATGAAGATGATTCTGAGCAAATCGTAAATGCACCGCTCGAACCTATAGAAAACCATGGGGATATTCCCGTAGATCATCAGATTTCATTAGATGCCTCAGCGTCCAATGCTGCTGATGATGAAGATGAACCGGGATCGGATTATTTTACGCTGCGAGACAGCTTGCCATTGCTTGAGGCAGTTTATAATAGCGATACAGAGCAAGTACTGACACTGCTCAAAAAAACAAATATAAACCTACAAGATGAAAGAGGATTTACTCCTCTAATGATCGCTGTCCGAGTTTGGGATACCGAGATGGTAAAGCTGCTGCTAAACAAAGGGGCGGACCCTGATTTAAAGGATGAAGAGGGATGGACGGCTCTTATGCTTGCCGCAGGAGAAAATAATAGTTCTTCGGTAGATGGTCCTGTTGATGGGGATAGTGATCTGTATGAGATGATGGAATACCTCTTAGATAGCGGCGCAGACCCCAATGTTACTAATCTTGATGGGTACACCGCATTAATGTGGGCAGCCCAAAGTAATGATGTCCGCATTGTTAAATTATTGTTGGATCATTCTGCTATTCCGGGTATAGTTGCATATGACGGGAACACGGCGATGAAGAATGCACAGATGGTGGAAAACAGGTCTATTCAGTCACTACTCATTCAAGCTGAAATAAATGAATGATTATGGTAAGCCATTTGGCGGAATTCGTGCTGAAAGTTCCAGTGGTATGATCCCCTTCCAAGTAGACACTCGGATGAACTTCCCTGTTAATGGAGTTTGAAGTGCCCCTGGAAGGGGATTTTTTTATGGGGATAAAAAAAGGACGTTGTTCTCTTAACGTTCCATCAGAGAGTTCATGATACTAACAATGCTTTGTTTACTTATGGGCTCAGCATGCCCTACAACACAAATATCAAAATCAAATCCTTCTATCGCAGCCATTAAAGAACGCAATTTCTCTTTATTCAAGTAGCAATCATTATAATAATCCACGCCAACCGCATCGCCTATAAATAACACTCTTTCTTGGGGGATCAAGATGCAGACGGAATCCTCGCTATGCGGTGAGGGAAGATGATGCAATTCTGCAGTAATGCCGCCCAGATCGATTTCCAAATATCCGTTGAAGGAGATATCGGAGGTTACCACTCGTATTTCCGATAATGCAGGGTATTCATTCCGGATACAGGTATCGGCAAATTCAATCTCTTCGCCTGCTTCCAATCTCATTTTCATTGCAGAATCTGTCCATTCCCATTTCGCGATCTCCGCTAATTTATCATTCGTTTTTTGATGGGCAAGGGTAGTCCCCTTCACGGCATGCATTCCAAATGTGTGATCCCAGTGCCAATGCGTAATGGCAATGATCTCCGGGTTTCTTAAACCTTCATTGCTCACGGCTTCATTAAATTCTTCCACATGATTTTTGGAATTGCCTGAGTCTACCATTAAGGAACGTTTTTGCCCATTGATATAACCAAGAACCGGCCTGTCCGATTCTTTGCTGAACATCGTATAGAATACATGATCCGTTATGCGTCTTAGTTCCATAAAACAGTTCCTCCAATATCGTATAAATTACACCCTTAGTGAGCCGCGGAATCCTCTGCTGGCATAGTAAGAATCCGCACCGTTATGATACACAAAGACCTTTCCGTAACGGAAATCGCCAAAAATGGCGCCGCCATGTGATCTGATGTCCGCAGGGGTCTTTAGCCAGCTTGATGTTTTTGTATCAAAATTTCCAAGTTTCTGCAGTTCCCTGTATTGCTCCTCCGTTAAAAGCTCTATGCCCATGGAAGCCGCCATATCCATCACGCTGTTTTCCGGCTTATGCTGTTTTCGAGACTCCAACGCTTCACGGTCATAACAAATACTTCTGCGGCCTTTTGGACTTTCCGCTGCGCAATCATAAAAGATGAACTCATTCGTCTCCGCATCGTAGCCAACAACATCGGGTTCTCCTCCGGTGAGCTCCATTTCATGAAGTGACCACAACTTCTCCGCGTTAGCTTCCAGCTTGGTTTGTACTCCAATCCATTCAAGATCTATATGACGGTCCATGCTGCTCTGAAAACGGACCTTTAATGCCTGAAGCAGTTCTTCACGCTGCTCCGGGGATAATTGCCTTTTCATCTTTTCCATAATAAAAACCTCCTCAAATGAGATGTTACGAGTATTAACGGGCCGGCCGAACTGAATACATTATAACAATAAGTCATTGCCAAGGGGAGAATTCACACTTGTTTTAATGAAACATAACTGCCTTCTTTCACGTATATCCCTTTAGTTTCATAATTTTAACCAAGAAAACGATAGAGAAACCTATAGACTATCGTAGAGGATATGTGAATGCCGAATATGAAAAAGCGAAGGTGGATTTTATGGCTGTCAGCTTTGGGGCTTATCGCGGCCATTTCAATGACAATTTTCTTGCAAATCATTATTCATTCTAATGTGCCGGAACTTGCAGAAGGCAGCATTGAGCAGCGGTACGCACAGCAAGGAAGCTACCATGTAAAGGTAAAAGAGGTTAAGAGTACGAGCGGAGAGGCTTTATATAGAATATACTACCCGGCATTTCAAGCGGACGAATCCTATCCTATTATTTCCTGGGGGAATGGAACAGGCGCCACGCCGGATCGCTATGATGGGCTCTTGACACATCTGGCAAGCTGGGGATTTATTGTAATAGATTCCTATAGCCAAACAACGGGAACAGGACGTGAAATTGTCGAGGCTATTGATTATTTGAGGAAGGAAAACGGACTAACAAACAGCTTGTTTTATCAAAAAATACAAATGGAGCAAATTGGCGTAGCTGGACATTCTCAAGGGTCTACCGGGGTTATTAATGCTCATACCAACTACAAAAGCGGATCGTTGATTAAAACGGTTGTATCCATTGCTCTCCCGGATTTGAAGCACTGTGATCCAGAAGATGTGTACGATACTTCGCGTATTACCGTTCCTTTTCTCGTTATGGGCGGTACACGGGATTTTATAATCTCACCGCTATCAACCAATCAATCAGCCTTGCATACCGCTAACGCAAGCACGCCTGTGATGATGGGGATGGCCAAAGGTGCCGCTCATACAGCGATTGAAGGGGAGGGAGGCAATCATAGGGGATATTTGACGGCCTGGATGAGATTTCGGCTGTATGATGATCAGGAAGCTAGGAAGGCATTTTATGGTGCTTCGTCCGAGATGATGCATAATACAAATTGGGTGGACGTTATGCAAGCAAATATGGACGATCAATAATTTGAGCAGCAACAAAAAAACGGCGTATTTGCCGTTTTTTTGTTAGCATTATTATGGGACGTGGTGGCTACTTAATGAATTAGCAACCATTCCCTACAGGCATCTGCACGTAGTTGCAGTTCATTAAACAGCACGCCAGCATGGTAGCCGTCGCAAACGGCATGGTGGAATTGCCCTGACAAGGGCAGCTTTATTTTTCCATCGTGCTGAAAATATTTCCCCATTGTAAAGATAGGGAGCAAATACGTTCCTTCGTTATATATACATTCAGGTTAAAGCCCGTGAAACTGACCCACGGAATGATAGAAATGGAGAAGAGGTTTATCATACCCTTATCACATTCCTTCTAGAAGTGATCTACCGCTTCTATTTATCTGCACGTTATTTCAGTAGGCTGATATCTCTCATCTATTCTTTTCGAACCAACAGGGTTACGGCTTCCACATGACTCGTCTGCGGAAACATATCCACTGGCTGCACCCATTCCAGGGAGTAGCCACCGTCCAGCAGGTCCTTGCAATCTTTGGCTAAGGTAGACGGATTGCAGGAGACGTAGACGAAGCGCTTCGGCTTCGTGCGCAGCACCGCTTTGATGAAGCGGGAATCCAGACCGGTGCGCGGCGGGTCGGCGATGATCACGTCAGGGGAGAAGCCGTTCTTCACCCAGCGCGGCAGCAGTTCCTCGGCGTAGCCTTCGTAGAAGGCGGTGTTGGAACGCCCATTACGAAGCGCATTAGCCTTGGCATCTTCGACCGCTTCCGGGATCGATTCAATTCCGCGCACCTCGCGCGCATAGGGAGCGAGCCACAATCCGATCGTACCCGTGCCGCAATAGGCATCGACGACCGTCTCCTTGCCGGTTAATCCGGCGGCAGCTCTTACCATCTCGTAGAGCTTCACGGTCTGCAGCGGGTTTAGCTGGAAGAAGGCGCGCGGAGACAAAGTGAATTCCAGATCGCCCAGCGATTCCTGAATGCTATCCTCGCCCCACAGGCTTACCGTCCGATTACCGAAAACCAGCGAAGTGTTCTTCGGATTAATATTCATAGCGATACTCGTCAGTCCGGGAATCGCGAGCCGTAATTCCTTGATTAATTGTTCTTGCTTCGGAAGCTTATCGCTGCTCGTCACAAGTGTGATTTGCAGCTCTTCAGACTGAAAGCCGAAGCGAACCACAATAGTACGAACCAGCCCCTGATTGCTTTTCTCCTTATAGACAGGAATTTGCAGCCGCTGCAGCACCTTGCGTGCCTGGTCTACAGCTTCATTCACCTTCGGATGCTGAATCGGGCAACCGGTAATATCGACCAATTGATGGGAGTCAGCCGCATACAGGCCGGCGATTATGCCATCCGGACCCATTCCCAGCTGCAATTGCGCCTTGTTCCGGTATCCCCAGGGATGATCCATGCCAAGCATCGGCTTCATCCGGACATTTTCAAGACCGGCATAACGCGAGAAGGCCTCGCGTACGATGTCTTCCTTCGCAGCCATTTGCCCTTCATAGGATAAATGCTGGATCTGACAGCCGCCGCAGATGCTAAATACCGGACATGGGGCGTCAACCCGATAAGCCGAACGCTTTTCAATGTGCTTGATCTCGGCTCCAATGTATCTCGGTTCTACTTTGGTGACCTCCGCCTTGATGACCTCTCCCGGCAAGGCCCCGTTAATGAATACGGCTTTTCGCCGGTAATATCCGACCCCTTCGCCATTAATACCCAGCCGTTTGATCGTTACGACGATGCGGTCTCCCGCACGCAGCTCCTCCGCCGAATCGCGGCTGGCAACTCGGTCCGGGGCAGGGCGCTTTGGCTTCGGGTTATTTTTAGAATTCGGTTTTGAGCTAGGGTTTGCTTTATGATAGGTTTTGCCTTTCATCTTAAATCTCCATCCTGGATCAGTTTGTTAATGCAAATGATACAGTGTAGCGTGTCCAGGGTCAATGAAACCTCCATTTAATGCAGTAAGAGGCCTCATTGCGGATTGAATCGGTTGCCCAATTGGACAAAGCCCAGTAAACTTAATGAATAGAAACTGGGCTCCGCGATTTAGCGTGAGCAGGAACGGTGCAATAAGGAGATATGTTATGAAAACAGAGTTGCAAAGTATGGAAGAGGCCAAGCAATTGCTGCAAAAGTATTACGGGTATCCCGATTTTCGCGAGGGCCAGCGCAAGATCGTAGCGAGCGTGCTGTCCGGGGCGGATACGCTTGGCATTATGCCAACCGGAGGCGGAAAATCGATCTGTTATCAGATCCCGGCGCTAATGCTGCCAGGGCTTACGCTCGTTGTCTCGCCGCTGATCTCATTAATGAAGGATCAGGTAGATGCATTGCTGGCGGCAGGGGTATCCGCCGCTTATATTAACAGCACCTTGTCCGGTAAAGAGGTCAATGAACGGATCCGCGCTGCCAAACGCGGTGAGCTCAAGCTGCTCTATGTCGCGCCCGAGCGGCTGGAGCTCGACTGGTTCCGCGAGGAAATGAAGGAACTGACCATCTCGATGCTGGCTGTCGATGAGGCGCACTGTGTATCGCAGTGGGGGCATGATTTCCGTACAAGTTATCTGGCGGTTACGCCTTTTGTCGCTGAGCTTCCACGCCGTCCAATTGTTGCAGCCTTCACGGCGACGGCTACCCCGGAGGTCATGGACGATATGATCGGATTATTGAAGCTTCATGATCCGTCTGTGTTCGTAACCGGTCTGGGCCGAGACAATCTGGCCATGTCTGTGCTGCGCGGGGAGAACAAGCGGGAATTTGTACTGCACTACGCCAATACTCACGGCAGCCAGCCGGGCATCGTATATGCCGCGACGCGTAAAGACGTGGACGATCTGTATGAGCGCCTACGGGCAGCGGGGATCCCGACGGGGCGTTATCATGCGGGCTTGCCCGATCAAGAGCGGGAGGAGAACCAGGAGGCTTTTCTCTATGATGATATTCGCGTGATGGTCGCGACGAATGCTTTTGGCATGGGAATTGATAAATCCAATGTCCGTTACGTCATTCATTACAATATGCCCAAGAACATGGAAGCCTACGTCCAGGAAGCGGGTCGAGCCGGGCGGGACGGAGAGCCAAGCGAATGCATTCTGCTGTTCAGCGCCCAGGATATTATGACCCAGAAGTTTCTGATCGAGCAAAATCCTCAGGATGAGACGCGCAAGCACAATGAGTACCGCAAGCTGCAGCAAATGATAGAATATTGCTATTCTGCCAAATGCCTGCGCTGGGGAATGCTTGACTACTTCGGCGAGGAGCATGATCATTCCCCGTGCGGCATTTGCAGCAACTGCCGGGATGAGCGCGAGCTCGTAGATGCTACTACGGATGCGCAGATTATCTTCTCCTGCATCCATCGGATGAGAGAGAGATTCGGCGTCGCCCTTGTATCTTCTGTCTTAAAGGGATCTCAGAACAAGAAGGTGCTTCAATACCGCTTCGACCAGCTATCTACCTACGGTATGATGCGGCGGCGGACAGAGAAGGAGATCTCCGAGCTGATTAACGTATTGATCGCCGAGGGATATTTATCGCTGTCTGAAGGCCAATACCCGGTCGTGAAGCTTGCGCCGCTAGCCATTGATGTACTAAAGGGCAAGCAGCAAGTGATGCTGCGCGCGCCGGAAGCCCCTCAGACAGCGGCTGCGGGAGCGAGCGGTGGTACAAGGCGCCGAGGCCGTAATTACGACGATGGGCCATCGGCGGTGAATGAGACGGTGTTCGAGCAATTGCGTCTGATTCGTCGTGATCTGGCTGAGAAGGAACGGGTTCCGTCCTACATTATTTTCAATGATGCGACCCTGCGGGAAATGAGCGTAGTCTGTCCGACATCCGAGACGGATATGCTAAGAATAAAGGGCGTCGGCGAAGTGAAGTTCCGCAAGTATGGCGCGCCTTTTCTGGAGTTTTTTCAAAATATGGAATAGGGTTGTGAACCAAGCATGAAAGTCATCTTAACGACACTAAACGCAAAATATATCCATACCTCTTTGGCGATCCGCTTGCTCAAGGCTTACAGTGGCCATGAATTCGATATCGATCTGGTAGAGTACACAATTAAAGATCCGGTGATGAATATCGTGTCTGATCTATATCAGCGAAATCCGGATGTGATCGGGTTCTCCTGTTATATCTGGAATATGGAAGAGACGCTCAAGCTTGTTGATTTATTAAAAAAAGTGCTGCCCGACACGTTCATCGTGCTTGGCGGTCCCGAGGTGTCGTACGATACGGAATACTGGATGAAGCGTTGTCCGAATATCGACGCGATCGTAATGGGGGACGGGGAAGAGACGTTTCACCACTTATTGCAGGAACTGTCGGGTGAACGCAAGCTGCATTTTGTATTTGGAGCGGCGTATCGTAAAGGGGATGAGGTCATCGTTAATCCGGGACGACCGAAGTCGGACCTCAACACGCTGCCTTCACCACATCGCTTTTCCGAGGATCTTCCGAACCTCAGCAAACGGATCATTTATTTCGAGACGAGCCGGGGGTGTCCGTTCAGCTGCCAATTTTGCTTGTCCAGTATCGAGGTTGGGGTACGATATTACGATATCGAGCGTGTGAAGTCGGATATTATGTATCTGATTGATCATGGGGCAAAGGTGATCAAGTTCCTCGACCGGACGTTTAACATTAACCGCAGTTATGCGATGGAGATGTTCCAGTTCCTGATTGATAATCATCGCGGCTGCGTGTTCCAATTCGAGATCACCGCCGATATTATGAGGCCGGAAGTGCTTGATTTTCTGGCCGAGAATGCCCCGCCGGGGATTTTCCGCTTTGAGATCGGTGTGCAGTCGACGAATGATCCGACGAACCTGCTGGTGAAGCGTCGCCAGAACTTCACCAAGCTGACGCGTACCGTGACCAAGATTAAGGAGAGCGGCAAAATCGATCAGCATCTTGACTTGATCGCAGGCCTCCCGGAGGAGGATTATGCGACCTTCCGCAAGACATTCAACGATGTGTTCGAGATGCGTCCCGAGGAACTGCAGCTCGGTTTCTTGAAGATGCTGCGCGGTACCGGGCTGCGTATGGATGCTGACAAATATGGATATACATTCATGGACCATGCACCCTATGAAATATTGAGCAATGATGCGCTTCCTTTCCGCGATGTAATCAGGCTAAAGCGGCTGGAGGATGTGCTGGAAAAGTATTGGAACGATCACCGCATGGATCATACGATCGAATATCTGATCACACAGGAATACGCGTCACCGTTTGATTTCTTCCAGGAGTTCGGCGACTATTGGGAAGAACGAGGCTGGCAAAGAATCGGCCATCAGCTGGAGGATTTGTTCTCACGGCTGTATGAATTTCTGAATCAGCGCGGGCTTAAAGAGCCTGAGATCGTGCTTGGCTTGATGAAGCTCGATTACTATTTGGGACATAAGTATAAGCCGCGCAAAATATGGTGGGAGGACCGCATGCGCAAGCATGAACGGAACAGCTACTTCAAGGCTCTGGCTTCCAGAGGGCTGGAACTGCCCGAGCAGCTGGCTGCCCGAAATATGGACGAGCGTGAGCTTATGAAATATGCGGTCGTTGAGGAGCTGCCATTCTCGCTTACCGAGGTGCTGGCAGGCAGCACGCCGGACGCCGCTGCGGAAGCCAAGCAAGGAAACGGAACACTGCTTATTGTTCTGTATCAGCAGGAAGCGGATGAGCGCCCGGTCTACTACTCGCTTCCATTAGCGGGGGCCACCGTTCGCTAAGTCTTATTTTGTAATCAACAATCGTGTATAATCGCCTACTTCCCTGTGGACATAGAGGCTATCGTGTTTAAGCTTTGGACAAGTCAAGTCGCTTGAAAAGGAGAATCGTGTATGAAAAAGATTATGCCGTTTCTAATGTTCCAAGGCAATGCTGAGGAAGCGATGAATTATTATACCTCGCTAATCGATGATTCAGAGATAACTCATATCGTGCGTTATGGCCCTGGTGAATCCGGGGACGAAGGAAGTGTTATGCAGGCTGTATTTGCGCTGAAGGGACAGGAGTTTATGTGCATCGACAGCAATATCAAACATGAATTCACGTTTACGCCTTCTTTTTCGATCTATGTGACTTGCGATACGGAGGAAGAATTGAGCTGTCTCTATGATCAGCTATCTTGCGGCGGCAGCGTACTCATGCCCCTTGGGGACTACGGCTTCGGCAAGCAGTTCGGTTGGGTCGCGGACAAGTTCGGAGTGTCCTGGCAGTTGAATCTGGCTTAACCCCTGACATGCTACGCAAGATCCTGATTAGTATTGATTGCAATCATTAAAGGAGACTTCATGGGAAACTATCAAATTTGTGATTTCTGCGGTAATTTATCGGAGAGAAGAAGCCGGAAAATGTGTCCGAGCTGTGAGGATGCCTACCTCAAAATTCGCAGCATCGCCGAGGTTAAGCCCGATACGATGGTGATCGATATATCCCGGCAGACAGGAATCAGCGTCAGCAAGATTATTGCCTTCGCTCAAAAAGGCTTCTTCATTTTGAAAGAGGGAACTATCGAAGGACTTGACTAACTAACAGTGAAGCTCAAACCGGTTTATGTTCATAGAAATACCTGCGGGTTCTTAGGCTGTTGAAAAAACATAATAGTCTCACGGATTTCTAACGAAACTCCATATCGCTATTTTTAGAAAAATGATAGGAATGAAAATCTAACGAAACTCCATATCTTTATTTGAACGAAATTCGGGGTTTTAGGTAGAAATTTGTCTGAATAGCGATACCCAGTTTCGTTAAAATTCTTATTCGTCTTTTTTGCAGAAAATAACGATAGCCAGTTTCGTTAGCATTTGGGGCCGCGTTAGGGCAGCATGGTCGCGCTTTGCGATTCGCGTTATACAAAGTCCTATTTTCTCAATAACCTGCAGATTAGCAAGAATTCTATTAATCATTCGGAAATGAGCGGAAGAACAACATTTTTGCTCATTGTTGCAGGCTTTGCAGCTCGTACATTTCGGGAGCTTAGAGTTTAAGTGGAGGTGTCATCATTGAGCATCACGGGCATACAGACCAAGAAGCGGGATAAAGAGAGTGATCGTTCCCTCTATGTCAAAGCTGAGGAGTTCATCCGTCAATGTTATGGCGAGTTGAATAAATCCGAGGAAGAGGTCAGTCGTCGATTGGCTGGGATTGGAGCGGAGATAGAACGCCTGGGAACTTATGAATTAACCTATGAAGAACTGGAGCATGGGGCAAAAATGGCTTGGAGAAACAGCAATCGCTGTATAGGGCGGTTGTTCTGGGAATCTCTGAACGTCATCGATGCACGGCGCTTGTCCAAAGAGGAAGAGATCGCGGCAGCTTTACTGCAGCATATTGATTACGCGACAAACGGCGGGAAGATCCGCCCGGCCATCACGATATTCCATCCACGTACGACCGATCTTCATATTCGCATCTGGAATCATCAGTTGATCCGGTATGCAGGTTATGCTGAGGAGCAGGGAGTGATCGGCGACCCCGTCTCTGTGGCTTTTACCAATCAATGCAAGCGATTAGGCTGGACGGGACAAGGAACCCCATTCGATCTGTTGCCTATTGTTGTGCAGGTGAATGAGCAGCAGCCGCACGTGTTTGCCCTGCCAGACGGGGCGGTTCTGGAGGTTCCAATCAGGCACCCTGAATATGTTCGCTTCAATGAAATGAATATCAAGTGGTACGGCGTGCCGATCATCTCGGATATGGGACTTGAGATCGGAGGTTTGCATTTCACGGCTGCGCCTTTTAATGGCTGGTATATGGGAACCGAGATCGGGGCTCGCAATCTTGCCGATGAGGGCAGGTACAATTTGCTGCCGGCGATGGCTGAGGCAATGGGATTAGATGTGACATCCAACCGCTCCTTATGGAAGGATAAAGCATTGGTCGAATTAAATGCCGCCGTGCTGCATTCCTACCGTGAAGCCGGTGTGAGCATTGTTGATCATCATACCGCGGCAGAGCAGTTCGCGCTGTTCGAGCAAAGAGAGGCGAGACAGGGACGCGCCGTCACTGGGAATTGGACCTGGCTGATTCCGCCGATGTCGCCGGCAACTACGCATATATGGCATAAGCAGTACGATCACTCGTACATTACTCCCAATTTCTATATGCAGGATAAATGCTATTAGTAGGGATGGGATACATAGATGCAACCATTTATTTTATCGGATGGAGAAGCGGCTCGGCTAAAGAAGTACATCGAGAAAAAGTATGTCGATCTTGACACAGAGCAGAGACGGGCCATTTGGTCGGATGCCGCTCATCGGGTCATTGACAGCCGTCTGCCCTCTTTTCCGGAAGTGAAAGAGAAGGTGCGATTTGAGCTGCTGGACAAGCAGAGGGATACGCTGATCATCCATCAGGATGATGCATTGCGTGAGTGCCTGACTCTGGATTTGAATCAGAGTGAATTGTTGGGTGCACTGGCAGTCTGGGTAGGCAGCAGATCCGCCATGCCTTTGGAAGGAGAGAGCCTTAGGGACACCCTATTGCAATGGTCCCGGCGCTCACCCGACCAAATCTCCTTGAAGGCGTTGGTAGAAGCAGGCTCCCAAGCTTCAGCTGCCCTTCAACAAATGAATGAGCCGGGCTGTGCTTCGGAGGAGATTGCGGCAGCTGTTGAGACGGCCAGCGCAGGGAATCTAGTGAATACGGCAGAAGTAGATACTTCAACAGTCCATCGGAATTGGAGGGCCCGCCGACCCTGGGCCATTATGACGGTTATGTCAAGCTGTATGGCTGCTGCGATCTTTCTTGTGTTTACAATGAACAGCTTCAGGAACGAGCAGCCCACATCCGGAATACAGACATATCCTAGCGTGATGGAGATGATGCTGCGCGATATTCGCGAGCGGGAGAGCTTGCGGAGAGCTGGTGGTATACCTGCTGAACTTCGCTATGTGGACGTGGATAAGAAGCGGTTATCCCGATTTTTACAGGATCGAAACTCTTTACTGGCTGAAGAACCTTATTTGTCAGCGATCCTTGCATCAGCGAAGCGATATGATGTTCACCCGTTGCTGCTGTTTGCGATTACGGGGCAGGAGCAGGGTTTTGTACCAAAGGATCAAAAGCAAGCGAAGCAAATAGCGAATAATCCGTTTAATGTTTTTGGCAGCTGGGAGAGCTATAACACGACTATCGAGGTGTCGGCTGATATTGCTGCCAAGACGGTTAAAAATATTAGCCGTCGTCGTCCGGGAGATGATCATCCGATTCAATGGTTGAATCAGACCTATGCGGAGGACCCGGAATGGTGGACGATGCGGCAACAAATCGAGGGGAAATCCTTTGAGTGGGCGAAATAGCAGCCGACTCATAAAGAATTTCCCCTCGTCTAAATATCTAACGAAACTCCAGAACGTCATTGCCTCAAAAATAGGAACAAATCGATTCTAACGAAACTCCAGAATGTTATTTTGGCTCAAGGACGAGCTTAAACCCGCAAAACCACCTTAATAACGATACCTTGATTCGTTACCATTCTCAGCAGCCTTTTTTCGCCCTCATAGCGATACTACGTTTCATCGATCAAAGGGTGGCCAACTTCTTCGGTGATTTATCTTATTCTTTTTCCCATCATCGCGCCCTTGAACACTAAGATATATGGCGCTCCAGCCAATGAATCACATTGCGAGTAACTTCATCGCGGTTGATCTCATTTAGCATTTCGTGTCTTCCGCCAGGATACAGCTTCAGTTCCAGGTCCTTTATGCCCAATTGTTCATACAATTGCACCAGTCGTTTGACACCTACACCCCTTAAGCCGACCGGGTCTTGATCACCGCAAAATATGTAGATCGGCTTATCCTTCGGAATCCGGCTTACATAGTCCGGACGATGAATATCCCTTAAAATCCCGAACAAGCCTTGGAAGAATTCCGCGCTGCACAGGAAGCCGCAATAAGGATCGGCAATAAATTTGTCAACCTCCGCCTCGTCACGGGACAGCCAATCAAAGGCTGTGCGTACAGGACGAAATTGACGGTTGAAGCTGCCGAAGGAGATGGCATTCATAAGTACACTCGGATGACTTGGTCCCCGCAGATTCATCTGCAGCTTGGCAAGCCCTTCACCGAAGCCGAGGAAAGCCCTCGGTCCGTTGGTCCCGGACAGAATAAAGCCGGTGTAGTGCTCGGGTGCAGCGTACATCACCTTTTGCGTCAGGAAGGACCCCATACTGTGGCCCAGCAAAAAAAGAGGCAAATTCGGGTGCTTGTCGTGGATAATATCTCTTAACTTCGTCATGTCCCGGACCATGCCGTTCAAACCGTCCTTGCCGGGCCAACCCAGCTCGGATTGATTCGCTGCCGTCAAGCCGTGACCGCGGTGATCGCCTGCGTACACAAGAAATCCGGAGGCGGTGAGCGCCTCTGCGAACCGGGCATAACGCTTGGCGGTCTCCGCCATACCATGGGCAATCTGTACAACGCCGCGCAACGGCAGCATCATATCGTCCGGATACCAATGATAGACGAACACGGGCTGACCGGTGTCATTTTCGAAAGTAAAGGTGTTCTCTTGCATTTATAAGGACACTTCCTCTCCCAATTAGCCTTTGAGTCTAATTCCAGTTTACAGTTATTTCTTCTCGATCGCTATGAGATAAGGTGCATGAGGGCGTTGAATTTGTCGATACAGAATCGTCTGGCCGATCGATGAAGGCAGGTCCGCGGCCCAGGCCTGCACAGCCTCGGCTTCCCGGTCCCCGCCAGGATGACCCGGATAGAGCATGATCGTTGCGATCCCGCGCGGGCGCAGAAGCGAAACCGCTGTCTCCAGCGCGGCGATTGTACTCTCGGGTAGGGTGATCAGCGTTTGATCAGCCGCTTCGACGGGCAGGTAACCCAGGTTGAACATCACGGCCCCAATCCGGCCGTGGGTTGAGCCAGGAAGCTGTTCCCTCATCTCGGCATGGCTCTGCTGCAGCAAGCTGACCTGGGCCAGGGCATCGTCGGACTCGCGATCCAATCTCTCCCGGGTTAGACGGAGCGCTTCAGCCTGAATATCGAAAGCCCATATGCGGCCTCTTCGTCCGCAGGCTTTAGCCAGGAACAAGGTATCGGCTCCGGTGCCTGCGGTAGCATCGATAGCCAGGTCTCCAGGCTGGAGTCTGTCAGCGACCAGCTTATGAGCATAGCTTAGTACAGATAGAAAGCCCATCTTATCCCCTCCAATACTTGCCCTGCCAGGAGTCTCTGTTCTTCAGTTCGGCGTCGATCGCGTTCAGTACTTCCCATTTCTTCAGGCTCCATGTTGGCCCGATCAGTAGATCGCGCGGCGCATCTCCGGTTAGACGATGAACAATCATTTCGGGGGGCAGGAACTCCAAGGTGTCCACAATCAGCTTCACATATTCATCCCTCTCCAGGAAACGGAGCAGTCCTGCTTCATATTGCTTGACCATCGGTGTCTTGCGCATCAGATGAAGCAGATGAATCTTGATGCCCTGAACATCCAGCGCGGCAACTGCGCGGCCGGTATCCAGCATCATCTCATGTGATTCCTGAGGCAAGCCGTAGATGATATGTGTGCATACGCGGATGTTCCTCTTGCGCAGCTTCTCAACAGCGTCCACATAACATTGCGTATCATGGGCCCGGTTAATGAGTTCGGAGGTCGTATCATGGATCGTTTGCAGTCCCATTTCTACCCATAGATAGGTCCGTTCATGGAGTTCGGCCAGGTAATCCACGACATCATCAGGCAGGCAGTCCGGGCGTGTAGCAATAGACAGGCCAACGACTCCGGGCTGTTCAAGAATCGCTTCGAAATATTCACGAAGTACCTCGACCGGTGCGTAAGTATTCGTATAAGCCTGAAAATAACCGATATATTTGGCATGCGGCCATTTCAGATGCTGTTTGTCGCGAATTTTGTTGAATTGCGTCACCAGATCATCTCGCCTGCTGCCGGCGAAATCGCCGGACCCTCTTGAGCTGCAGAAGGTGCAGCCGCCCTTGGCAATGGAGCCGTCCCGATTCGGGCAGGTAAATCCGGCATCCAACATTACTTTGAACACTTTATCACCAAATTCATGCCGCATCTCGTAGTTCCATGTATGGAATCTTTTGTCAGACCAAAGCAGTGGAGAAGCAGATAATGAGGTATTCATTGAAAAACTCCTTTATTTGTCACAGAAATATGCGAATTGGTATCATGACCTGCCAAGTCAGCCATCTGACAGGCTCTTACGAGTTATTGTACCAAAGTTCAATTAAAAAAGGGAATGAAGGCCTACGTACTTTTCTTGCGATGGTTAACCGATTATGTTATTTTGGTTGTAATAACATTCGTTGGACCCCAATTCCAAAATATATGAAAAAGGAATCTTTCCCACTGTCTCCCCGGCGGTGTGGAGGGTTCCTTTTTCTCTGTAACTCTTTACTTTTCCGACGAACTTCGGCACAATATTTCAGTAATCGTTTTATTTTGCAAAAAGCTTGAATTCAAAAGTGATCTATAGTGGAACATCTTTTGAATGATCGCTGTAATAGTGCGTGTTCAAAAAGACGGACTTTTTGAACAACCTCTTAGTAGTATAATCACAGAAAGTGGAGGAATATCATGCGTTTACGCGGTAGAAAAGGTATTAGGGAAAATCTGGAGCAGCAGCCGGAATTGGTTGTGCTTGATCCCAAGCAATATAAGGGGCGTTGGTCCGGGCTGTTTGGCAATGATCATCCGATCCATGTGGAGCTGGGCATGGGCAAAGGCCAGTTCATCAGCGGGATGAGTGTCAAATATCCGGATGTGAATTTCATCGGGATGGACATGTACGATGAACTTGTCCGTCGCGGCAGTGAGAAAGTACGCGCGATTCATGGCCAGGCCGATCAAGAGGAGGCTGATGCGCCGGACGAGGCCATTGAGGCCCCTTCAGCTGGCGAAGGGAGTTCATTTAATGTTCGGCTTGCGCTTGGCAATGTGGAACAGATCGAGGAGATCTTCGCACCGGGCGAGATTGAGCGAATCTACTTGAACTTCAGCGATCCGTGGCCAAAGAAGAAGCATGGCAGAAGACGCCTTACGCATCCGCGTTTTTTAAATAAATACCGGTCTATTCTGAACGAGAATGGAGAGATCCATTTTAAGACGGATTCACGTTCTTTGTTCCAATTTTCGCTGAATTCCTTTGCGGCAACTGGCTTGCAGATGAACGATATATCGCTTAGCCTGCATGAGGACGGCATTAATGAGAAGCATGTGATGACCGAGTACGAGAGCAAATTTGTCGGCAAAGGAATGCCGATTCACCGCTGCGAAGTCATTATTGGGGAAGCGGCCTTAAAACGTTATCATGAACATAAAATGGATGAATTTTAATGATTAAATCTACCTCTAGCAAATGCTGCTCTATTGTGGTTGCGACCGCGATGGGGCAGCATTTGTTTTATTACGCCAAAACGCCCTCAGCATGATTAGTGCCGAGGGCGATTATTGTCGTATGTTGCCGAAAACGTTTAAGTAAACCGGCAACTATTTAATTTCATGATTGTCCACTTTCCATTTGTGGCTATCTGCCAGCAGATCGAGGATCGCCTGGGCACTCTGCATGGGGTGATAGCTGGCGATATGTTCCAGAACTTCTTCACGGGTGCGGAGCACTTCAGCATAATTGTATAGCAGGCGATGGATCCAACCTTCGATATCGCCTAAGGAGTGGATCTCGGTTCCCCAACCCTGCGATGCGAAATATTGCGAATTTTCTTCTTCCTGGCCAGGAAGAGGCTTATGGAACAGCATGGGAATTCCCTTCGCCAGGCCCTCGGTACAAGTCATGCCGCCGGGCTTCGTAATTAACAGATCAGAAACTTCCATCAGCTTATCAACCTCTTTAGTGAAGCCGAGCAGATGGATGTTAGGGTGGATATACCGCGGGTCCTTTTTCATTTTCTCAAGCTGTTTCGTGTTATTGCCGAAGCAAAAAATAATTTGAATCTCATTGTGATAGGAGGCTAGCAAGGAATTGACGGCTTCATCCTTCATAAACCCCCAACCGCCGCCCATCACGAGCACTGTAGGCAGATTGTTGAGAACGAACTGTGACCGGATATCATCCTTTTGATGCCTCTCCCAGAAGTTGGGATGTACGGGAATGCCGGTAATTTGAATTTTGGATGCACCAACACCGCGCTCAAGAAGCTTTTCCTTCACTTGCTCGGTCGATACAAGATAGCGATTCACCTCCCGGCTCACCCATGCCCCGTGCACGTCATAGTCAGTGATAACGGTGCACAACGGTACATCAAAGCCAAGCCGCTTGATCCGGGAAATCACGACGCTTGGGATCGGGTGGGTACAGACGATGACATCAGGACGCAGCTGACGGATGATCTGTAAAGTTCGCGTATAAAATATCCGATGAAGCGCCAGCGTCGTCAATCGGTTTAAAGATTTATTATAATTGCTGCGATACATCATGCGAACGAGCCGAGGCTGGGAGGAGACCGTCTTCTTATAGGCAGTAATAATGACCGGCGCTACTCTAGGGTTGAGAAAACTACCCAATTCCAGCACTCTCGTCTGAACATGCGGAGCAATTTTGCGTAAACTGCTGGAAAGTGCATATGCCGCTTGCGTATGACCTGCTCCAAACCCCTCAGATAAAAGCAATACTCTTTGTTTTTGCACTTTGGTTTCACCTTTTCCTGCAAGGTTTTCTACCAACTACAATATCCCGTTTACGCCCATAATGCAACAGTTCCGAACGCCACAGAGGAACCGATTACGGCCCCTGCAAGCACGTCGGACGGGTAATGAAGCCCCAGATAAATTCTGGATATTCCTACGAGCAGAGCAAGCGGACCAAGGACGATAATGAGCGATGGCATAACGACCATAAACGGCATCGTAACTGAGAAAATCGCCGTTGTATGCCCTGAAGGAAAAGAATGGTCCGTCAACGGATTGGGAAAAGTATTCGTGCCAGGAAGTGCCAGATACGGGCGAATGCGCGGATATATTTTCTTGGCTATAGCTACAGGAATATGGCTTAAGGCCAAGGCAACCAAAGCTTGAATACCTAGACGACTCCAAGGATTTACACTGAAATACCAGATCAATGCAGTGGCGATGATGGTAAACCAGGCTCCACCTAAATGAGTGATATAATAAAATCCGATACTTAAGGATTTACGATGTAAACGTCCGTTAATTCCTTTAAATATTTTCTGATCGAGAGATGTAAGCTTTTGAAGCAAGGAATTCATTAGGATACCTCCGATTTGTAGGGCTCTGTACGGGCCGAGCAAAATTCATGAGCGGTTCATTTGATGATCGATGCTTCATCAGTTTGTAGCATGGCATTTCCGAGTTAGACTTATCATATTTTTATTTTGCGGCCTTTTCAAGGGTAGGACGCTATTTTTTGATTTCTGGTTCAAAGGGCATTACAATGTTTTAATGATAACAGACTTCTGTAAACAATATTGGAGAATTAAGTAACTTTTTTGTGTTGTTTTCGTTATTAAGAATGAGGTAGAAAAGCAAAAAAATTAACACTACGTTAAAAAAAGGAGGGCTGAAGAAATAAAAACCGTCAAAAGTGCTGAAAATAAGACCATACTGCAATGAAACAGAGTTGCAGTGGATCATGCATCAATAAAAGGCTGACTTCAGCCGATATTTCCGCGAGGGAGGCATTACATCGTTTTTGACAAATATGCCGAAGTCGTGGAAAATCGTAATGCAATGTAAGAAAATGTTTTTCAGAAATAATGAAGAAGAAGGGTCAAAAAAAACTCCGAAAAAAATAAAAAATGGAGTTTAAGGGGGTACAAAAACAACATGTTTCAGGCTATTTTGATTGTACTGCAGGTTGTGCTCGCTGTTGTAGGGATCTATCAGTTCGGCTTGTCGTTGTTCGGCTTGTACAAGAAAAAGAGCAAAGTACATTACGAACCGCAAAAGTCATTTGCCGTACTGGTAGCAGCGCATAACGAAGAGAAAGTAGTAGGGGCCTTGATGGAGAACCTCAAGCACCTGAACTACCCAAAAGAATTGTATGATGTGTTTGTAATTTGCGATAACTGTACGGACCGTACGGCTGAGATTGTTCGCCGCCACGGTATGAACGCCTGCGTTCGCAGCAACCCGAATTTGCGGGGCAAAGGCTACGCGATCGAATGGATGCTGAAGGAATTATGGAAAATGCCCCGTCAATATGACGCGATAGTCATGTTCGACGCGGATAATCTGGCTCATCCGGATTTCCTGAGCGAGATGAACAATGATCTCTGCAGTGGCGCACGAGTCATTCAAGGCTACATCGATACAAAGAATCCGGAAGACTCCTGGATTACCGCTGCGTATGGGATCTCTTACTGGTACTGCAATCGCTTGTGGCAGTTGTCTCGTCACAATCTGAGCATGGCGAATTTCCTTGGCGGTACAGGCATGTGCTTTGAGACTAACCTGCTCAAGGAAATGGGCTGGGGCGCGACCAGTCTTGTAGAGGACCTTGAGTTCACGATGCGTTGTGTTGACCGCGGTGTATATCCGGTGTTCAACTACGATGCCAAGCTGTTCGATGAGAAGCCGCTCACGTTCAAGGCTTCTGCACGCCAGCGTTTGCGCTGGATGCAAGGGCACTTTACGGTTGCCCGCCGCTACTTCTTCCCGCTGTTGTGGAAGAGCATCAAGGAGCGCAATCTGGTCAAGCTGGACATGGCGCTTTATGGTGTGAACGTATATATCGTTCTGCTTACGTTTTTGCTGACTGCGGTTATTTGGGTCGACCAGTCGCTGCTTAGCGGGCCGCATTTTGATACCTTGTATGGGTACATGCCGCTGTGGATTTCGTTCCTGGCAATCGCCGCCAACGTATTTATCTTCCTGGCAGCGATGATATTGGAGAAGGTTAAATCCAAGAAGGTCTATGCTTATTTGATCTTGTTCCCGATTTATCTAATCTCCTGGTGGCCGATTACGTTCTATGCATTCTTCACACAGAACAACAAACAATGGAGCCATACACAGCACACCCGCGTGGTGCGCCTGGAAGAGGTTCAGAGCAAGCAAGGCTAATATTTCAGATTCAACTCTTGACATAGGATATAAGAGTGTGATACATTAATTCGTGGTTAATATTTAGGATTGCAAGCAGAGGCCGTGGCTTCTCACCTGTCCGACGTATTGTTGGCTGGTATTGATCCGTTAATTGATGAATGTACATTCATGACGAATTGACGATCAAGTGGGATGCGGGCGTTGACCTGCATCCCTTTTCTTTTGAAGATATCGGTCATAAGACCAGAATATTTTTCGGAGGTGGAGAACTATTAGTAAGGAACATATGATCAATGATGAGATTCGTGCGAAAGAGGTTCGCTTGGTAGGTGCTGAAGGTGAGCAAATCGGCATTAAGCCGCTTCGTGAAGCACTGCAGATGGCCGTGGACTTGAATCTTGATCTCGTTAACGTAGCCCCTACAGCTAAGCCGCCGGTATGCCGGATTATGGACTATGGCAAGTTCCGCTATGAACAGCAGAAGAAAGAGAAAGAGGCTCGTAAAAATCAGAAGGTTGTTGATGTTAAGGAAGTTTGGTTCCGTGCCAACATTGAGGAACATGATTTCCAAACCAAGCTTCGCAATGTCATCAAATTCTTGAAGGATGGCGACAAGGTAAAATGCTCGGTGCGCTTCCGCGGCCGGGAAATTACCCATGCTGACATCGGGAAGAAGATCCTTGACCGAGTTAAGGAAGAGGTTGCAGAAATCTCTACAGTTGAACGCATTCCAAAATTGGAAGGCCGCAGCATGATTATGATTTTAGCACCTAAAAGCAATTAATCGAGCGCAGCATCAGGGGAATTGCTCAGAGTAATTTCTGCTGATGCGCGTCGAATCACACAATTTGAGGGGGATATACCATGCCTAAAATGAAAACCCACAGCAGTCTGAAAGGACGCTTTAAAATTACTGGAACTGGTAAAGTAAGACGCTACAAAGCGAACCGCAACCACTTGCTGTCTCACAAATCCAAACGCGGCAAACGCGTATTGGCTAACAGCCCAGTAGCTTACTCGGGTGACGTTAGCCGCATGAAGCAGCAGCTTGCAAATTTGAAATAATCTAACACAACTTTTCTGGGAGGTTTATTAATATGGCAAGAGTAAAAGGCGGATTCGTGGTTCGTCGTCGTCATAAAAAAGTATTGAAATTAGCTAGAGGTTATTTTGGTTCGAAACACCGCATCTACAAAACAGCTAACGAACAAGTTATGAAATCCATGCAATATGCATACCGTGATCGTCGCACGAAAAAACGCGATTTCCGCAAATTGTGGATCGTGCGTATTAACGCGGCTGCACGCATAAATGGCTTGACTTACAGCAAATTGATGCACGGCCTGAAACTGGCTGAAGTTAACATCAACCGTAAAATGCTTGCGGATCTTGCTGTGAATGATCTTGAAGCGTTTAACTCTTTGGCTAACGTAGCTAAACAAAAAATCAACGCTTAATTTTATAAATAAAGCAGGACAGGCATCCTTTTTGGGATGCCTGTTTTTTGTTATCAAGGCGATGGCATATGCGGAAGGAATCGCTGTTGAATAAGCTGATGGAAGATAGGGCGCGCTCCAGAACAAGAGGCTGGGTGCTTTGTCAGGGGATTCACGGACGACTCTGGAAGGAGGTTATTGTGATGGGTAGAACGGTGACCAAGAAAGAAGCAGAGAAGTGGATTGGCAAATCTATTGTCGCTTACAAGAAGGATGGCGGCTTTGTAACGGGCAGACTCGTAAAAATTAGCGGAAACCGCTTGGTACTGAAGCAGGACTCGGGCAAAAAGGCGAAAACGAAGGCGTTGATTCCGCTCGTATTATTTGATTTGCTCGCGATCGGCACAGCGCCTTATGGGTATGGTTACCCTGGCGGCGGATATGGTCCGTACGGCCCTTATGGCGGATATGGCGGACCTGGGTATGGCGGTGTTGGTCCGTACGGGAACGGCTATGGGCCTTTCTTCTAAGCCCTTCGCTTATACCCGGACGGGAAGCAGCTTCTCAAGTTCATAACATTCCGATTGATCGATATAACGAATGGTCTTGTACCCGAGCTTGCGATAAAAGGAGTGGGCTCGGGAATTTCCCTGATCGACCATCACTTTGGCCCGTTTGCATCCGCGTGAACCGGCATACTGCTCGGCATGGGACATCAGCGTTTTTCCCAGTCGTTGCCGGCGATTCGCGGGTGAGACTGCCATCATGTCAATATATAACAATTCCCCATGGATCATAAAGTGAATAAAGGCAACCGAATCGGCTTCATAATATGGCGAAGCCACTAGTGTAATTCCACGTGCTAATCGCTTGGGGAGGTCTTTGAAAATCGCAGCTATTTCCTCAGGCGGAAGATGGGAATAGGGGACAAGCTCCTTTTCAATCAAATCAATAATGACAGGATCATCCTGCCTGGGTCTTCGATAGCGGATCATTCAGTCAACCTCCTTTTTGGGTTAGGTGAAGATCATCATGGCCTGGTTTTCAGCGGAAATAGGCAAGAATTTAGGCGTTATTTTTTATCATATGACGCTAGGGGTGAGAAGGGTTCCTGCCGGGCTAAAGACCCTATGCCTTGATTTTGGTTAGAAAAAAAGGGTATTGACTCTGGATGTAAAGTGATCATATAATGTTTCTAAACATTTTCATGACAAAATATTGAATCGGCGATGAAGAGGACGAAGGTTTAGGGGCTCTTTGCTCAGAGAGTGGATGGATTTGCTGAGACCACCACCAATATCCCTTAAATGCGAGCTCACCTCGGAGCTGTTTTCCTGAAAGGCTAGCGGACTTATCCTAGGTAAAGTCCAGTCGAAACTTATTAGGGAAAATCGTCAGGTCTGCGTTAGAGACCACAGGTAAGCGCGAGAAGCAAAAGATCGCGAATACTTGTCAAGGCTTGATACTGTGAAGTGTCAGGTAAAAATGGGTGGTACCACGGAAGCGATAACCTTTCGTCCCTCGGAATAGGAGACTATTCCGGCGGATGGAAGGTTTTTTTGTTGTATATCAAACTGAATAATCAAGAGATGATTTAAATCTTGGAAGGAGGATGACTGATGAGCGCGCAAATTCCAGCAGTGCGGTCTACAGAACAATTACGTGAGAAATGGATGAAACCGGAAGTCATTTCAGGTTCGGAAATTTTGCTTCGCAGTTTGCTTTTGGAAGGTGTCGAATGTGTCTTTGGTTATCCGGGGGGCGCGGTCCTGTACATTTATGACGCGATGTACGGATTTGATGATTTCCACCACCTGTTAACCAGACATGAACAAGGAGCGATTCATGCGGCAGATGGTTACGCACGCGCCAGCGGTAAAGTAGGAGTTTGCATCGCGACCTCCGGACCAGGAGCAACCAATACAGTAACAGGAATCGCCACGGCCTATATGGATTCAGTTCCACTGGTGGTGATTACCGGCAACGTGGCAACGAGCCTGATTGGCACCGATGCTTTCCAGGAAGCGGATATTACGGGCATCACGATGCCGATTACGAAGCACAGTTACTTGGTTAGAGATGCAGAGGATTTACCACGGGTTATCCACGAAGCATTTCACATCGCTAACACCGGGCGGAAAGGCCCTGTACTGATCGATATTCCGAAGGATGTCTCAGCGCAGAAAGTAAGATTTGAGCCCGAACAATCGGTTGACCTGCGCGGCTACCATCCGACGGTTGTGCCGAATCGCCTGCAGCTTGATAAGCTGGTGGCAGCGATCTCCGAAGCGGAGCGGCCGGTGATTCTGGCTGGCGGAGGTGTCATCTATTCCGGAGGACACGAAGGATTGCTCGAATTCGCCAACCGTTCAGGCATTCCGATCACGACGACATTGCTCGGACTAGGCGCTTTCCCAAGCGGACATGATCTGTGGATGGGAATGCCGGGAATGCATGGTACTTATACCGCAAATCAGGCGATCCAGCAATCGGACTTGCTGATCAGCATCGGAGCAAGATTCGATGACCGTGTCACGGGGCGTCTCAACGGGTTCGCACCGCATGCCAAGATCGTTCACATCGATATTGATCCGGCGGAGATCGGCAAGAACGTCAAGACGGATATCCCGATTGTCGGTGATGTGAAGACCGTGCTTGAAATGCTGAATCCGATGGTAGGATACAGCAGCAAGGCTGATGCCTGGAGAGCACAGATTAGCAGATGGAAGCAAGAGAAGCCGTTCAAGTATAAAGATTCCGAAGAGATGCTGAAGCCGCAATGGGTAATTGAATTGTTGAATGATACGACCCATGGCGAAGCGATTGTTACGACGGATGTAGGTCAGCATCAAATGTGGACCGCTCAGTATTATAAATTCAACCAGCCTCGCTCATTCATCACTTCCGGCGGACTTGGCACGATGGGCTTCGGCTTCCCGGCAGCGATTGGCGCGCAGATGGCTCATCCCGATCGACTGGTTATCTCCATCAACGGCGATGGCGGAATGCAGATGTGTGCGCAGGAGCTAGCGATCTGTGCCATCAACAAAATTCCAGTGAAGATTGTAGTCATTAACAACCAGGTTCTCGGAATGGTAAGGCAGTGGCAGGAATTGATCTACGAAAACCGCTACAGCCATATCGATCTCGCCGGCAGTCCGGATTTTGTGAAGCTGGCAGAAGCTTATGGAGTTAAGGGGCTTAGAGCTACCGGCAAGGAAGAAGCGGAGCGTGCTTGGCAAGAAGCGCTTGATACCGATGGACCGGTGCTGGTGGAATTCGTGGTTCATAAGGGAGAGAACGTATATCCGATGGTTCCTCAAGGTTCCACCATTGATCAAATGCTGATGGGGGACTGTGAGTGATGATGAAGAACCATGTTATTGCCGTATTAGTGAATGACCAGCCAGGTGTTCTGCAGCGTGTGTCCGGCTTGTTCGGACGCCGCGGCTACAACATCGAGAGTATTACGGTGGGTCAGTCGGAGGAGCCGGGATTGTCCCGGATGGTCATTGTTACTGAAGGGGATGACACGACGCTGGAGCAGATTGAGAAGCAGCTCTACAAGCTCATCGATGTCATCAAGGTCGTTAATTTGAGTGCCAACCCGATGGTATCCAGAGAATTGGCGCTGATTAAAGTGAAGGCAGAGCCGGCGGAACGCCCGGAAATCATGGGCGTCGTGGAGACATTCCGCGCCGCAGTTGTAGATATCGGTGCCGGAAGCATGATGGTTCAGGTCATTGGCGATACCGAGAAGATCGACGCGATGATCGAGCTGCTCCATCCTTACGGGATCCGCGAGTTGTCGCGAACCGGCGTAACCGCAATGACGCGCGGTTAATCATTTAGATTCATAGCACGCAATACCTTCCGTTCCTGTAAGCGGGGGTTTGAGAGGGGCCGTTCCACCATCGTCTGCACTTCGTTAACGCGACGGCCCTCTGAAGCACCCGCTTAACAGGCGGAGGATCAAATTTATGGGACATGCTGCAAGCAGTCCGACATTATCTAGGAGGGTTATTATCATGGCAGTTACTTTGTATTATGAACAGGACGCAGAACTTAGTGTTTTGAAGGGAAAAACAATCGCAATTATCGGTTATGGCAGCCAAGGCCATGCTCATGCACAGAACTTGCGTGAAAGCGGCTTGAACGTAATCATCGGCCTTCGTGAAGGCAAATCATTCAACAAGGCCCAAGAGGATGGATTCGAAGTGCTGTCTGTAGCTGAAGCTACCAAGCGCGCTGATGTAGTACAAATCCTGATGCCGGACGAGACTCAAGCTTCCGTGTACAACAGCGAAATTGCTCCGAACCTGAAGAAAGGGGCAGCGCTGCTGTTCGCTCACGGCTTCAACGTTCACTTCGGTCAAATCGTTCCTTCCCAAGACAATGACGTATTGCTCGTAGCTCCTAAATCTCCGGGTCATATGGTTCGTCGTACTTACGTAGAAGGCTTCGGGGTTCCGGGCTTGATCGCTGTTCATCAAGATGCTACAGGCAAAGCGAAGGAAATTGGTCTTGCTTATGCCAAAGGAATTGGCTGTACTCGCGCCGGGGTTATCGAGACTTCCTTCCGCGAAGAAACAGAGACGGATCTGTTCGGTGAACAAGCGGTATTGTGCGGTGGCGTAACAGCCCTGATCAAAGCCGGCTTTGAAACATTGGTTGAAGCAGGTTATGCACCAGAAATGGCATATTTTGAATGCTTGCACGAAATGAAGCTGATCGTTGACCTGATCTATGAAGGCGGAATGGCTACTATGCGCGATTCGATCTCCAACACAGCTGAATATGGCGACTATGTAACAGGACCTCGCATCGTGACTGATGAGACGAAGAAGGCGATGAAGGAAGTATTGGCAGATATCCAACAAGGTAAATTTGCTCGCGACTTCATCCTTGAGAACCAATCGAACCGTGCTTTCTTGACGGCAACTCGCCGCAACGAGGCCAATCATCCGATCGAAGTAGTAGGTAACGAGCTTCGCGGACTTATGCATTGGATCAAAAAATAATATCTTTCCCGTTATACATTTCATCGAGCGTCATATGTATGTAGCGTAATGACGTTGTCTTTCAAATGTGAATTCAAAGGGTCCGAAATGGACCTGTTGAATCACTTCTCTTCGGAGCTAAAGTATCCATCCCCCCAATGCGGCCGTGCCCTTCGCGTGTGCCGCATTGGGTTTTATTAGGTAGTTTGTACAGGAGGTGTGCATAAGTGCGCAAAATTTATATGTTTGATACAACACTGCGGGATGGAGAACAATCCCCGGGCGTGAATCTGAATACCCGTGAGAAGTTGGAAATCGCCTATCAGTTGGAGAAGCTGGGCATTGATCGGATCGAGGCGGGCTTTCCGGCCGCTTCGCCGGGAGACTTGGCAGCGGTAAATGCGGTCGCCAGAGCTATCAAGAACTCAACGATTATCGGTTTGTCCCGCTCGCGGACCCAGGACATCGATGCGGTAAGAGAAGCGCTGCAGGGGGCGGAAGATCCTTGCATTCATATTTTCCTGGCTACTAGTCCGATCCATCGTAAATACAAGCTGAAGATGGAGAAGGAGCAGGTGTTGGAGACGGCTCAGGCTGCGCTCAGATATGCGCGTCAGTATTTCTCCAAGATCGAGTTCTCTTGCGAGGATGCCGGTCGTACGGAGATTGACTTCCTGTGCGAAATGACGGCGATGGCAATCCGCGAAGGAGCATCGGTTGTAAATATCCCGGATACGGTGGGATATCTATATCCCTATGAATACGGAAATATCTTCAAAACCCTGAAAGAGAGAGTTCCCGGCATCGAGAAGATCCAATTGAGCGCGCATTGCCATGACGATCTGGGAATGGCAACTGCGAATTCGTTGGCCGCAATTCTCGGCGGGGCCGATCAGATCGAGGGAACGATCAACGGGATTGGCGAACGAGCAGGCAATACCGCACTGGAAGAAGTAGCGATGGCACTGGAGACGCGCAGTGAGTTCTTCGGAGCCAAGACATCGCTTGAACTGTCGGAGATTGCTCGCACGAGCAGTCTGATTAGCCGGTTGACAGGCATGGTTGTGCCGGGGAACAAAGCGATTGTTGGCGCAAACGCTTTTGCACATGAGTCGGGGATTCATCAGGATGGCATGCTGAAGGAGAAGACGACCTATGAGATCATGTCTCCGGAGACAATCGGCCTGAAGGAGAGCAAGCTGGTGCTTGGCAAGCATTCCGGACGCCATGCTTTCCGCGAAAGATTGATCGAGCTTGGCTACAAACTGAATGATGAGAGATTGAACGAAGCCTTTGCTAAATTCAAGGTGTTGGCTGATAAGAAGAAGGATGTTACCGATCAGGACTTGCATGCTCTGCTGCAAGAGAAGCTGGTGGACACACCGGAAGCTTATCAATTGCAAGCGATCTATGTGTCCTATGGCAATGAGTCAACCCCATCCGCCAAGGTCCGCATTCTGACAGCCGATGGCAACACGCTGGAATGGGAAGCGGAAGGCAACGGCTCGGTAGACGCTATCTATAATGCGATCGATCAGGCTACCGGAGAGACGGTGACGTTGTCCGATTACACGATCAAATCGATCAGCTATGGCAAGGATGCTCAAGGGGAGGTTCACGTCGTAATGACGCAAGACGAACTCACTGTACAGGGCCGGGGCGTAAGCACGGATATCCTGGAAGCAAGTGCCCGGGCTTATGTTGATGCATTGAATCGACTGATCGAGAAGAAGACGATACAGAAGTTATAGCAGGCTCAGGTGAAGAGTCCCAACGAAGAGTTGGGGCTCTTTTGTTTGCGTACATACCGGGAAATGATAATGTTTGGCGCATCTGTGCATTCTAAGAATGCCTAAAAGCGGCGAAAACGAGCGATAAAAGGAGATAAGAAATGACCAGTGCCAAATATGTGAAGTCGGTGACCTCGCCCAAAAAATTTATTATCGGAGAGGGCTTGCTTGCCTCAATAAACGACTACATGAAAACTTTTGGTGATTCAGCTTATGTGATCTGCGATGAATTTATCCTGGAACGGGCGCAGGAGAAAGCGGGCAAATCGATCCGTAACGGGGACAATAAAGCCGTATTTGAGAAGTTCAACTATCAGATCACGAAGCAGGAAATAGAACGGCACCGCGATCTGTCCCGCAAGGCAGGGGCCAATATCATTGTCGGCATCGGCGGAGGCAAGACACTGGATACGGCCAAGGCTGCGGCTTACTATGAGAAGCTGCCGGTCGTGATCTTCCCGACGATCGCATCTACTGATGCGCCATGTACAGCCCTGGCTGTAATCTACAAAGAAGATGGCTCCTTCGACGAATACTTATTCCTGCCAAGCAATCCGGATGTTGTCCTGGCCGATACGGGGATGCTGGCTGCGGCGCCTTCCCGCTTTTTTGCCGCCGGGATCGGTGATGCGCTGGCCACCTATTTCGAAGCGAGAGCCTGCTATCGCTCATTTGGTGACAATCTGGTGCTTATGAAGCCTTCCGCCACCGGGCTTGGAATTGCACGGCTTTGCTATGAATCATTATTAAAAAATGCGGTCGAAGCCAAAATCGCTGTGGATAATCATGTGGTGACGCGTGCTGTTGAGGAGACGATCGAAGCTACGATTTACTTGAGCGGCGTAGGCGCGGAATCCGGGGGATTGGCCGCTGCGCATGCGATTCACAACGGGATGACTGCCGTAGAATCATTGCACAAAGCGCAGCATGGGGAGAAAGTGACCTTTGGTCTGCTGACCCAGTTAGTACTGGAGAATGCGCCCCGCGAAGAATTGGAAACCGTAATTCATCTCATCAAGGCGGTTAACCTGCCGCTGACATTGAAGGACCTCGGCGTGGATAAGTTCGAGGAGAAGGAATGGCGTCAGGTGGCGATCGATGCTTGTGCAGAGGGCGATACTATGGGAAATATGCCGTTTCCGGTCAGCCCGGATGATGTATACCAAGCGATCGTGACGGCGAACGCCATTGCTGAAGCCTATCATGATTAAGGGACATAGCTGACAATAGCAAGGCAGGGGCTCTCGGAAATTTGAGGGAGAGATCCTCTGCCTTTTTTGATATCAATGCTCAGGATATGATACTGTAGCTATTACAGGTTAGTCATTGAGATGCACTGGAACAGTTTTTTGAAAAAAATGGACTGGGGGGACGGACATGGGAAATACCGATATTTTTGATGCGATGGCCAGTGGATACGATACGCCCGAAAGAATCAGAATCGCCAAAATCATATCCAATGCGGTTCGGGAATACATCGTGGACGGTAAAAATAAAAATGCGATCGATTTCGGATGTGGGACCGGACTTGTTGGAATGGATCTGCTGAATGAATTTCGTTCCGTGACCTTTTTGGATACCTCGCAAAATATGCTTAGACAGATCGAGCAAAAAATGGCTGAGGCCCAGATCCGTAATGCGGCTACGTTATGCTTTGATTTTGAAGCGGCATTTCGCTCGGATATTCGGGCTGATTACGTTATTATGGCTCAGGTTTTGCTTCATATCAGCGATGTTGAGCCCGTGTTATCCAAGTTGTATGAGGTTCTTAATCCAGAAGGCCATTTGCTGATTATTGATTTTGATAAAAATGAGGAGATTGCCTCGGACTTGGTTCATAACGGATTCGACCAAGAGCAGCTTATCCGTCAGATGCATCAAATAGGCTTCAAGGAGGTTGCAGCTAAAACCTTTTATACAGGGAGCCAAATATTTATGAATCAGGATGCGTCCTTGTTTATACTGAATGCCAAGAAATAATATCACCTGGTTAAGCCTTTAAACAGCTTATAGTTAAAACCTATTAGTCTAATAGAATCTATATCTTGGTCTAGCCTCTCCGATTATGTTACAACAGAGTAAGGATGTTATTCGTGAAATGCTTGAGGAGAGGAAGATGGACCATGGCTGACGTAAAAAAAATAGCCGTTATTGCCGGCGACGGAATCGGACCCGAAGTGGTTGCTGAAACAGAAAAAGTAATGAAACGTGCGGAGGAACTGTTTGGCTACCGCTTTGAAACCGAGCATGCCTTGTTCGGCGGGATTGCAATCGATGAGAAGGGGACACCGCTGCCTCAGGAGACGCTCGATATTTGCCGCAGTGCGGATGCGGTCTTGCTTGGAGCAGTTGGCGGACCGAAGTGGGATAACAATCCGAAGGAGCTTCGTCCAGAGACTGGGCTGCTCGGCATTCGTAAAGCGCTTGGTTTATTCTCCAATCTACGTCCGGCTGTGGTCTTCGACTGTCTGAAGGACGCTTCCACTTTGAAGCCGGAAGTATTGGAAGGTACGGATCTGATCGTGGTACGTGAATTAACAGGCGGTATTTATTTCGGTGAGAAGTTCCGCCGTGATACGGAGCAAGGACAGGAAGCGGTTGATACTTGCGCTTACAATGTGAGCGAAGTGGAGCGGATTGTGCGTCAGGCGTTCGAGATCGCCCAGAAGCGCCGCAAGAAGCTTGCTTCCGTGGATAAGGCGAACGTGCTTGAGACTTCTCGTCTATGGCGAGAAGTAGTGATTCGGATCGCTCCGGAATATCCGGATGTTGAGCTGGAGCATGTATTGGTAGACAACTGTGCCATGCAGCTGCTGCGCCGCCCGTCCAGCTTCGACGTTATTGTAACCGAGAATATGTTCGGGGATATTCTTAGTGATGAAGCGGCGATGTTGACCGGATCCATCGGCATGTTGTCCTCCGCATCGCTGGGTGAAGGCAGCTTTGGTCTGTACGAGCCTGTCCATGGCTCTGCTCCGGATATTGCTGGCCAGAATCTGGCGAATCCGATCGCAACGATCCTGTCGCTGGCTCTGATGTTCAGAATGACATTTGGTTATGCGGATGCTGCAGATTCGATCGAAAAGGCAGTATCTGATGTGCTTAATGCAGGACATCGTACCGGTGATATCGCTGTTGACAAGAGCAAGGCGATCGGCACGAAGGAGATGGGCGATCTTATCGTCGCAGCGATGAAATAATATAATTTTGTATGCATAGCATGAAAATAAGTAGTCCAACCTAAATAGAAGCGCCTTTGTTTCTAACCATTTGTTGAGGAGGAAATTTTCAGATGGCAGAACGTTTGGTAGGCAGACCAGCTCCTGAATTCGATCTTGCGATTGTAAACGGAGACGGCCAGGAATTTGGACGCAAGAAGCTGTCCGATTATCGTGGCGAATGGCTGGTGTTCTTCTTCTATCCGTTGGACTTCACAGAGGTATGCCCGACTGAGATCATGGCGCTGAGTGAGGCTTACCCGCGGTTCAAGAAGCTCGATGCTGAAGTTCTTGGCTGTAGCGTAGACTCTGAGCATAGCCACAAAGCATGGATTAATACGCCGAAGGCCAGCAATGGTTTGGGACAGTTGAACTTCCCGCTTGCATCCGATATGACGAAGAGTGCAGCCCGTGATTACGGCGTACTCATCGAGGAAGAGGGCGTCGCTCTTCGCGGCCTGTTCATCATAGACCCGGAGGGCGAAGTGAGATACCAGGTCGTTAACCATAACCATGTCGGACGTAGTGTTGATGAGACCTTCCGCGTTCTTCAGGCTCTTCAATCCGGCGGTCTTTGCCCCGCAGATTGGAAACCTGGAGACAGGAATCTTCAGTCGAAGTGATATTTGCAAGCCCTCTGCATGGTGTTCCATGCAGGGGGCTTTTTGCCCACGGTACGTCATTCGTTATAAATATTTGGTAATAATTTCGTGTGCTACAGAGGAATTACTCGCACCGTTCTCGAATAAATTATTTGAAATCACATCTTGAAGGTGGATATAATACTTGAGTGTGAACAAGGATCTGGAAAGGGTGACAGGGGATGAGTTTTTGCTGCGGTGCTAGTATGCTTGGAACTAAGGGGACTTTGAAGCATTATCGTACCCAGGTCCATAATGTTCCCTTGCTGTTCTGCCCGGTATGCCATCGGGTGGAAGTCCATTACAAAGTGGAGAATGAATATGAGATATTGGCGGAGTACGCACATGGGGATGGTGTCTCAGAAATTGATTTTCAGGATTTCGTCATGGAGGATGAAGAATCGATCTTCTGCAATTGTGTGAACTGTGAGGAAGAGGACCCGCTTGATATCGTTCAGAGCCAAATTGATATGGCGCTTGATCTTTTGGCATTCTCGAAGCATATCGGCGATGACAAGTGGGAAAGAGAGCTTAAGAAGCGGTTAGCAGTCATGAGTCGACGCAGAACCAAATTGCTGCAGAAATAGATTTCCATGTATTGTCAGTGACAAAGTGTATTTTTTCTGTGATAATGTTTACAACTTTATATTGATACCTTTAAATCAGTCCCGTGAGACTGGCAAGGACAGCGGACCTTATGATCCAACAAGGCATTATTATGTCTATTTGGTTTGATCATAAGTAGAAGAGGCGTATTGTCAGAAACGGCAATGCGTCTTTTTTATTGCAAACATTTTTTGCACGGTTCGATGCTCTCCAAGCATGTACAAGCATCATGCGGTATCAATCATCATGTTATTTGGAGGCGGCTATGGAAAAAGTAGATTTGGAATTCTCATTGGAACCTGTGCCCCAGGCACATCGCAACGGATTTTGGAAAATTCTCGCCGTTATGCTGGGCTTCACCTTCTTCTCTGCCAGCATGTGGGCAGGCGGAACCCTTGGCAACGGTCTTAGGTTTTCTCAATTCATTTGGATCGTGCTGGCCGGAAATTTGATTCTTGGTGTTTATACCGGGGCACTGGCTTATATCGCTGCAAGAACAGGGCTGTCCACACATTTGCTGACCAGATATGCATTTGGGGAAAAAGGATCGTATCTGTCCTCATTGCTGCTCGGCTTAACGCAGGTAGGCTGGTTTGGCGTAGGTGTGGCGATGTTCGCTGTTCCAGTGCAGAAAATGACCGGTATGAACGTATATGTGCTGATCCTTATCTTCGGAGTGCTGATGACGGTCACTGCGATTTACGGGATTAAAGCACTGGCGATTATCGGCATTGTCTCCGTGCCATCGATTGCCATCTTGGGGAGTTACTCGGTGCTCGAGGCGACCAACACGGCAGGGGGACTTCAGGGCTTGCTATCCTATGAACCGTCCCAAGCGATCGGGATTGCTACGGCCCTCTCGGTTTGCATCGGTTCCTTTATTAGCGGCGGAACGCTGACGCCCGATTTTGCAAGATTTGCAAAAACGGCTCGTTCCGCAGTAGTGTCCACGGTAGTGGCGTTCTTCCTTGGCAATTCACTAATGTTCTTATTTGGCGCCGTCGGGGCGATTGTATATGGAAAGTCAGATATCTCTGACGTGATGTATCTGCAAGGCTTAATCATTCCAGCGATCATCGTACTTGGTCTGAATATCTGGACCACCAACGAAAATGCCTTGTACGCTTCAAGCTTAGGATTCTCCAACATTACGAAGATATCGCGTAATAAATTTGTAATTGGAAATGGGCTTCTAGGTACGGTTGCTGCGATGTGGCTCTATAACAATTTCGTTGGATTCCTTACGATATTGGGTTCTGTTCTGCCTTCGATCGGAGCGATTCTATTAACCGATTTCTTCTTGCTCAAACGTGGCAAGTATCAGAAGTTTGAGGATATGAAATTCAGGCAAGTGAACTGGAACGCTCTAATCGCATGGGGAGGGGGCGTACTTATCGCCAAGTTTGTACCGGGGATTCCACCGGTCAACGGGATTCTGGGCACAGCAGTGATATATGTAATCGCCATGAAATGCTTCCCACTGCGTGAGGAGCAAGCGGCAACAAAGATAATTCATGAGGGGGTTCATCAATGATTATTCAAAATGCAAAATTAAGAGCTCAAGAGGGGCTATGGAATATCGTTGTACAGGATGGGAAATTTGTGAGCATTACAGAGTCTCCGGTGAATACAGAGGGACATGAAGTAATTGATGTCGCTGGTTCGCTCGTGCTTCCACCGTTTATTGAACCGCATATCCACCTGGATACGACGCTCACGGCCGGTGAGCCGGAATGGAATCAAAGCGGCACGTTATTCGAAGGAATTCAACGTTGGTCACAGCGTAAGGAGACGTTGAGCCATGATGATGTAGTGCTTCGCTCCAAGACGGCGCTTAAATGGCAGATTGCCCAAGGCATTCAACATGTGCGGACTCATGTTGATGTGACGGACCCTGATCTGACCGCTCTGAAGGCGCTGCTTGAGGTCAAGGCAGAGATGGCTCCATATGTAGACATCCAGCTTGTCGCCTTTCCGCAAGAGGGCATTCTATCGTTCCCGAACGGTGCAGAACTGCTGGAGGAAGCGATGAAGTTAGGAGCGGATGTGGTTGGCGGGATTCCGCATTTCGAATTTACACGTGAATACGGCGTCGATTCCATGAAGATCGTGTTTGACCTGGCTGAAAAATACGATCGTCTGGTGGATATTCATTGTGATGAGATCGATGATGAACAATCCCGGTTCGTCGAGGTTGTGGCCAAAGAAGCCTTTGAGCGCGGCCTCGGGGCACGTACGACAGCAAGCCATACCACAGCAATGGGCTCTTATAATGACGCTTATGCGTACAAACTGTTCCGTCTGCTGAAAATGTCAGGCCTTCATTTTGTATCTAACCCGCTCGTCAATATTCACCTTCAGGGCCGATTCGATACGTATCCGAAGCGCAGAGGTCTCACCCGTGTAAAAGAACTGCTGGAAGCAGGGCTTAACGTATGCTTTGGGCATGATGATATCTTCGATCCATGGTATCCGCTGGGCACAGGGAAGATGCTTCAAGTCCTTCATATGGGAATTCATACCGCTCAGCTCATGGGGTACGAGCAGATTGTTAATTCCATTGATATGATAACGACAAACAGCGCCAAGACGCTGCAAATTGAGGAGAAGTATGGGATTGAGCCAGGCAAGCCCGCCAATTTCATCGTCCTGTCCGCAGAGAATGAATATGAAGCGATTCGGAAGCAAGCGACCGTTCGCTATTCCTTCCGTAACGGTAAGCTTATTTCCCAGACGAAGCCTAGCGAGACTACAATTAACTTGTTGAAAGGAACGGAAAAAGTTGATTTTAATAGAGAAAATTAAACTTTTAGACACAAATCAATAAATAAAATAACAAGAGCACTTCCAATGGGGGTGCTTTTTAACTTTTTTGGATATTTTTTTGGAGAAAATGGGTAAATTTAAGCGATACCTCTTTTTTCGACAGTATCTCTGATTGACGTTTTCTGGAAAAGTTTACTATGATTTAATTAGGGCTATTGTACAAGCGTATAAGGAGTTGGTTATAATCTGTGTTGAGGGGTTTCCTTAAGAATTTAATAGCAAGAACCTTTGAGTAAAGATCAATGCCGTAAGAACGTGGAATGGGACTATTGCAAAATGACCGTAGACCGTAGGTTGACGTATATAGGCAGGTAGATCATTTGAAAAAGGGGGATCAACTTGTTGAGTGAATTCCAGGATACATTACTTGAGTCCGTCAAAGCATTTCAATCAACCCAGCTTGTAATGAACAAGTATGAAAATGTGCTCCAGCATATGGATAGCGGAATTATGCTGTTCGATAGTGAGGGAGTGCTGACTTTTATTAATGTGCAGATGGCTAAGCTCCTTGAAACCCCGCGTCATGCATTGATCGGATGTAATTTGTTGCAAATATTGCTTCACCCGCATCTGAACCGATTTAAGAAGAGGAAGATTTTGCGTATTTATCGCGAGACTATTTTTTATCGCAAAAGGAATCATGAGGTCATTGATGAATATGGCCGTCACTGGTTGATCACGGTAAAGTATGGGGACCAGATGGATGGAGATTTCCTGCTCAGTGTAAAGGATGTTTCTGAATTCAGGCAGATTGAGCAAACGGCATATCAAAATGATAAGCTGGCCATGCTTGGGAAAATATCAGCCGCCATTGCTCACGAGATTCGCAATCCGCTGACGACGATCCGCGGCTTCATTCAGTTGCTGCGCCCTCACCTGGTCCAATTGGGCAAGGATGAATATGCAAGGATTATTCTGGCCGAAATTGATCGCGCCAATGATATTATTTTTGAATTTCTCAACTCTTCCAAGCCCACCGCTCCGCAAATGGTTGTGGTTAGCGTCTATTCCTTGTTGAAGGAAGTTGTGCTCCTGACGGAAAGCGAGGGGCATATGAAAGGCTGCGAAATCAACCTGCTCCTGTCCGAGGAGGCAAACCTGAATGTGTCCATTGACGTGAAGCAGATTAAGCAGGTTCTATTAAATATTATTAAGAATGCGCTGGATGCGATTGAAGAAGTCAAATGCGATCACTCCGGAGTTATTAATATCACAGCAAAACCCGAAGGGAAATATGTGAATATATCTATTCAGGATAACGGGAATGGCATCGATAAGACGCTGTTAGCCCACCTCTTTGATCCTTTTTTCACGACGAAGGAGAAGGGGACTGGACTTGGCTTATCGGTTAGCTACCGGATCGTAAGAAATCACAAGGGAACGATTTCCGTCGATAGTATCAAAGGAGCGGGGACGATCTTTGAGATCTGGCTCCCCATAGTATAGATTTTGCATAAAGAGAAAAAAGGCAGTTCATCGTTACAACGATATGCTCCCCTTTAAGTAGACAGGTTTAATAAATAAACCGCTATTTGAAGGGGAGTTTTCCATTTGGTGAAAATGAATGAGTATATTGCGGCGGAAAAATTGGCGATATTAGGGGAACTACAAACCGGTAAAGGTACCCGGGTGGAGATCGCCCGGAAGTATAACATCAACGTAAGTACACTGGTGAAATGGCGACAACGTTATGAAATGTACGGGATTGAAGGATTAGAAATACGGGTTCGAAATCGCAAGTATTCCCCAGAATTAAAGCTTCAGGCGGTTCAGGACTATTTGTCAGGAAAGTATTCGCAGAATGAAATTATCAATAAATATAAAATAGCAAGCCGCACTCAACTCCAGAAGTGGATCGGCAGGTATAATAGTCATAGCAGCTTCAAATCGGATAACAAAGGAGCAAGGGTTATGACAAAAGGTCGGTCTACCACATGGCAGGAACGAATGGACATTGTGCACCACTGTATTGCACATGAGCGCGACTACGGGAGGACAGCAGCGCAGTTTAAGGTTTCCTACAACCAGGTGTACCAGTGGGTCAAGAAGTATGAGGATGGCGGAGAAGGCGCGCTTCAGGACAGACGTGGACGGAAGAAAGCGCCTGAGGAACTGACGGAGAGCGAACGCCACAAGCTCGAACTCAAGAAGCTGGAGTACGAAAATGAGCGGCTTAGAGCAGAGGTCGCGTTTCTAAAAAAGCTGAAGGAACTCAGAGGGAGGCGAGGCTAAGCCGTCACCGGCAAACCCACGTATATGAGGCCATAAAGTCCGTACATGGTGAACAGCAGTTTAGCGTAAAGCTCCTGTGCAGGGTTGCCGGGATCGAGCGGTCCAGCTACTACAAATGGGTAAACCACAAGCCCAGCCCTCAGGAGCGTGAAAATGAGCTGCTGACTCAGAAGATACTCGCCCTCCATTCACAATTAAGAGGTATTTACGGCTACCGTAGACACACGACTCAGCTCAGTCGAGATACGGGCAAGCCTATTAACCGCAAACGGATCCTAAGGCTTATGAGACTCTCAGGGATCCAGTCTGTCATTCGCAGGAAGAAGAAGCCCTACAAGCGCTCCACTCCACAACACATCGCCGAAAACCTGCTAAATCGTAAGTTCCAAGCTGACGCACCGAATGAAAAGTGGCTGACGGATGTAACGGAATTCAAGTATGGTAACGGCCAAAAGGCTTATCTCAGCGCCATCCTGGATCTCCATGGCAACACAATTGTTTCCTACGTGCTAGGCCATTCAAATAATAACCAACTTGTATTTATGACACTGGACAAAGCACTAGAGGCAGCGCCGGGTGCTAAACCCATGCTCCACAGCGACCGGGGATTCCAATACACCTCAAGAGCCTTTAAGTACAAACTGGACAAAGCAAACATGACCCAAAGTATGTCGCGTGTCGGGCGGTGTATCGATAACGGACCGATGGAAGCCTTTTGGGGAACCTTGAAATATGAGATGTATTATCTGAATACATACCGCACGTTTGAAGAACTCAAGAAGGACATTGAAGCCTACATCCACTTTTACAATAACCGGCGTTTACAGGCAAAATTAAACGGCCTTAGTCCCATGGAATTCAGGACGAAGGCCGCCTAATATCTTTACTTATTTGTGCTGTCTACTTGACGGGGTGCAGTTCACAACGGTGAGCTGCCTTTTTTACATTTCAAGCTATGACTCATTAAGATTGGGATTCACAACGGGAAGAAGATGATGTCTGATTGGCATCCCCACAGGCCGCGCAGGAATTACGCTGTGAGCAGCCGGCGCATTCGCCTTGTTTGCTCTTTTTGAAGCCACGATACAGAGCAAACAGAGCAAATCCGAAAACCACACCAATGATCAGGATATCCGCCATCACTATCACTTACCTTTCCTTGAACTTATATAGTTCTTATACATACCCTAGCAATCTTCCGCCCTTATAAATGATAAACGACATGATATAGGCAAGCGTTAAAGAATAGAAAACAGCGAACGCTGTCCATCTCCAGGAGGCTGTCTCCTTGCGAAGAACGCCTACCGTAGCGAGACAAGGTGTATATAATAGTATAAATACCATGAAGCTGATAGCTTGCAGCGGTGTGAAGGCCAGCGCAATTTGCCCTTGCAGTCCGGCCATGTCCGGCACATGATAGATAATATTCATCGTTGATACGACGACCTCTTTGGCCATGAAGCCTGTAATAAGGGCTGCTCCGGATTGCCAGGTGCCAAAGCCAAGCGGATGAAGAAGGCTGGCGAACAGCCCGCCGATATGAGCGAGGAAGCTGTCATCCATCGTATCGGCTACTCCTCCTGGTCCCACATAGGATAGCAGCCAGATCAATACAGACCCGCCAAGAATGAACGTCCCCGCTTTGCGTAAGAAGCCTTTGCCCTTCTCCCAAGTGCTGCGGAACAGGGTGGTGGATTGCGGCATACGGTATGGCGGCAATTCAACCATGAAGAAGGACTTCGAATCTTTGAACATGAACAGCGAGAACAGCTTGGCTAATACTAACGCCAGTACGATCCCCAGCAGATATAAAGAGAAGACAACAAGCGCCTGGGCCCGTGCAAAAAATATACCTGCGAACAAGGCGTAGACGGGCAGACGGGCTGAGCAGGACATCAGCGGAACGAGCAGCATGGTCAGCATCCGTTCCTTCGGTTGTTCAATACTGCGCGAGGCCATAATGCCTGGAACATTGCAGCCAAAGCCGATGATGAATGGGATCAGTGCCTTGCCATTAAGCCCTGCAAGCTCCATGATTTTGTCCATCATGACGGTAATCCGTGCCATATAGCCTGAATCCTCAATGAAGGAAATAATCAGGAACATAATGAAAATCTGCGGAATAAATACAAGCACACCACCTACACCGCCGATAATCCCGTCGATTAAGAGCGCACGCGTAAATTCTGAAGCTCCCACCGCTACAAGTCCGTTCTGGATCCATGTGCTGAGCGGACCAGAGAAGAAGGACTCCAATAGATCGGACAACGGATTACCAAGCCAGTCAAAGGTCAGCTTAAAGGTAAACATCATGAAGACGAGAAATATAGGTATTCCCCAAAAGGGATGAGTCACGACGGCATCGATTTTCTCCGTGAATGTGTCAGGCTTGCGATGACTCGTGTCGACAGTTTTTGCACAGATTTCTTGAATATGCTTCGTTCTTACTGAGCGGATATACTCCTGTAAAGTGGATGGGGTTCCTGCGGTGTGCAGCCGCTGTTCAGCCAAATCGCAAATGGATTGCACCTTGGCCTTCTGCTCATCACTAAGCTTCAGTGAACGAATAACAGCTTCATTGCGCTCCAACAGCTGAAGAGCGATGAAGCGATCGGACGGGATATGATCAGGGATAACAGAATTTAATTCCCGGGAAATGTTACTGATGGCCGCTTCGACAACATTTCCGTAATCGATGCGAAAATTCGGTGCTTTCACTGAAGAGCTGCTGAGTAGGCCAAGCAGTTCTTCAGTGCCTTTTCCCGTACGGGCCACAAGGGGCATGACAGGAACGCCGATTCGAGCTGCCAAGGCTTCCAGATTAATGCGGATACCGTTCGATTTAGCAACATCGATCATATTGAGTCCAATTACGATCGGCTTCCCGTATTCTAAAAGCTGAAAGGTTAAATAAAGATTTCGCTCAAGTTGAGATGCATCAACGATATTAACTAAAAGACTGGGGGAATCCGACACCAAATATTCAGCGGCGACCCCTTCATCCCTTGATAAGGGGTGCAAGGTATAAATGCCGGGGAGGTCGGTTAATTCTCCACTTTTATTCTTAAGATGTCCAACCTTCTTCTCAACAGTTACTCCCGACCAGTTGCCTACATATTCATATGAGCTGGTGAGCGTATTAAATAGCGAGGTTTTACCTGTATTCGGATTACCGATAAGAGCCGCATTGTTCATGAGACCGCCACCTTGATTTCCGCCGCTTCTTTCTGGCGGATTCCAAATAGCTGACCGCTGCATTCCAGCATTAATGGTCCTCCGCATGGGCAATATCGCTTGATCGTAATATTGGAGCCAACGGAGATGCCAAGATCAGCAAGACGACGCTTCAGTGCAGGATCGATGGATCCAAAGTGACGTATTTCCGCGGAGATTCCCGGTCTCAGACCGAGTAGACAGTTATGGCAGTCAGACATGGTAGATCGCCCCTTATTATAATGAAAGAATTAGAAGTGGGTCATTGATTTGCTTCCATAATAAAGCATTCATCATAAGCTTCTCTATGAAAGTACAATAATAATTAATATTAAATGGTAGTATTTCTTAGCTGATAATCTGATATTGATAATCACTCTCAGTAGTCCCCAATAAATATAGCAAAGCGAAAAATAAACAACTGTGATGTGAATCACAGCGTTTTGTATCTTTCCCTTTACATTTTCAATTACCTTCAAGTAAGATGGATAATAAAATAGATGAGTGAAAGGGATAGGAAGATGAAAGCGAACCAATGCAAGATTGTCGATTGTACTATCCGGGATGGCGGGTTAGTCAATAACTGGGATTTTAGTGTGGATTTTGTGCAAAAATTGTATGCCGGTCTGAATGAAGCAGGCGTGGATTATATGGAAATTGGATATAAAAACTCTCCGAAGCTGCTTAAGGGAGCAGATGAGGCAGGTCCTTGGCGCTTCCTGGACGACGATTTCCTGCGCAAAGTGATTCCGCAGAAAGGAACCACCAAACTTTCCGCCCTGGTGGATATCGGTCGGGTAGATGAGAATGATGTCTTGCCTCGCAGCGAGAGTATGCTTGATCTGATTCGAGTAGCCTGCTACATCAAGGATGTGGATAAAGCTCTGGAGCTTGTTCAATTGTTCCATGACCGCGGTTATGAGACGACGCTGAATATTATGGCTTTGTCGAATGTGATGGAGAATGAACTGCTTGAAGCATTCGAGATGATCAAGGAGAGCGTAGTGGACGTTGTATATGTCGTCGATTCTTATGGTAGTCTGGATTATAAAGATATGGAGTACCTGGTAGACAAGTTCAAGACCCATTTGCCTAATAAACGCTTGGGCGTTCATACCCATAACAATATGCAGTTGGCATTCTCGAATACGTTAGTTGCAGCGGACAATGGGGTGGAATTTCTTGACGCTTCTGTGTACGGGATGGGGCGCGCTGCAGGCAACTGTCCTACAGAACTGCTCGTCACACATTTGAAAAACACGAAATATAATCTTCGTCCCCTGCTTGTTGTGCTTGAGGAGCTGATGGTGCCGCTTCGCGAGAAGGAGGAATGGGGTTATCTGATCCCCTACATGATCACCGGAACATTGGACGAGCATCCACGTTCAGCTATGGCGCTTCGTGTATCGGATGATAAAGATAAAGTTGTTGATTTCTATGATAAGCTCACGACGCCTGAAGTGAATTTCAAGAAGAAGTAAGATAGACTATGGGAAGCCCGGTTATTTTCGATAACCGGGCTTTTTTTAATGTTCAGAAAGAAACGCGGTTTTTAGCGATTTTTGTCCTTGGGTCAGGGGAAAGGCAGGAAAATAGCGGATGATGTTGAATTGTACAACTAAAGAATATACCTCCGGGGGTTGAGAGCGCAAAGATGGGCACAAGGACAGAGAGAAGAACAGCTTTAATCCAGGGAGGAATCGGGCTGGCAGGTATGCTGGCTTTCATAATAGCATCCGCTAGGCTGGACAGCTTGGGTATTTCTGCGGATAGCATGCGAGCGTTATTGATTCTTGCCGGATTGGTGATTGGAACAGTATCATTTGCGATTTTTGCTCAAGGTTGGATTTTGTTTGCGGACAAATTGTCAAGACAGCGTTTGTATACGGCGGTCCTCTTTTTCATAATCGGTTTATTGGATGTATTACATATATCGGCATATAGCGGGCTTAAGCTGTTTGGAGTAGAGACCGGGCTTCATTTATCGGATACGCTGCTTGCGATTTCGCATATGCTTGGGGCTTTGGGAATTTTGTTTATTTTCAGTAAGGAAGATAGGCAGTTGTCGGGCAAACATAAATTTACGGCCTTTATCGGTGGAGCATTGGTCAGTGCCATCGGGATTGGACTGCTATATACATATCAATGGAAGCACCCTGAATGGCTGGAGTACGACGGACGCAGCCTCGGCAATTCAGTCATTTGGATAGCGACGCTGCCGATAATCTTATTGGCGATGGTATCGATGGTTCGCCGATCGTGCAAGGCGAGTTCCTCTGCGGCGATCACGATGGTTCGGGCGTTGATGTTTATGCTGCTGGGGCATATTTTGCTTATGTTGGTAGACATGCAGGCTAGCTTACTTCATGCTGTCGGTGAATGGTATATGGTACTCTCTTATTATTTTGTAATGAAGGGAGTATACCGCCTTACGATTGAAGAGCCGTTCCGCAGCCAACAGGCCATTGAAGCTATGATGAAGCATATGGTCGATCATGATGAATTGACCGGATTGCCTAATTTGCGGCGGATGAAGGAGGAGCTTGGACAAGCGGTGCGTTCCGGCGCTTCGTGTATCGGCATAGCGGTGATTAATATCGATCGCTTCAAGGCGATTAATGATTCTCTCGGCTATAGCGCTGGCGACAAAGTGCTGACGGAGGTAGGCGAACGACTGACAGAGGTGTGTCGGGACGCCGAGAAGGTCTACCGGATGGGTGAAGATGAATTTGCTCTTGTTTTCGGCGAGGTGAGCGATGCGGAGGCGGCTGAACGTCGTGCGGTGTGCTTGCTTCATACAGTCAATCCATCGGTCATCCTCGATGAGACAGAATACCACATCTCCCTTTCAATGGGGTTAGCCGTCTATCCTGTAGATGCAGCATCCGTTGAGCAGGTCATCCAATACGCTGATATGGCTGTTCATCATGCCAAGGATCAAGGGCAGGAGTTCTCACGTTACGTCGATAAGTTAAGGCTGGTAACCCAGGCCCGAATCGAATTGGAAAATGATATGCGCAAGGCGCTGGATCAGGAGCAATTCTTCCTGGAGTTTCAGCCGCAATTCAGTCTGCAGACAAATCAGATGGTAGGCATGGAAGCGCTAGTGCGGTGGAGGCATCCGAAGCGAGGGATCATTCCCCCAGGGGAATTCATTCCGATCGCTGAGGATAGCGGATTGATCGTTCAGCTAGGTGAGTGGGTATTAAGAACGGCCTGTCAGTACAATAAAAAGTGGCAATTAGCAGGTTATCCGCCGCTATGTATGTCTGTTAATCTCTCGATGCGCCAATTCCGTCAGTATAACCTGGCTGAAAGAATCGGAGCGATCCTGACGGAGGTAGGCATGGAGGCGAAGTATCTGGAGCTTGAGGTCACGGAGAGTATGACTTATGATATCGAGACGGCGCTAAGCCAGCTACACAGCTTGAAGCAGCTTGGCATCCAAATTAGCATTGATGATTTTGGAACAGGCTATAGTTCGCTCTATTATTTGAAAAGCCTGCCGATTGACCGTTTGAAGATCGACCGGGCTTTTGTGCAGGAGCTAATGCTGGATGGAAATGATGCCGCTATCGTATCTACAATCACGGCGATGGCGCACCACCTGCAGCTCAAAGTGACGGCCGAAGGGGTAGAGAGCGAGGAGCAGCTTGAGTTTCTGAAGCAGCAGAATTGCCATGAGGGGCAGGGCTTTCTATTCAGTAAGCCGGTTGCTGCAGGCATATTAGAGAATGAGTTCCTTAGTCGGCTTGCCGGCTAGGGAGCTTTTTATATGAGGTGAGGCACCTATGCGGTATAAAGCGGAGTGCTATTTTACAGGAGCATATAAAATTGTGAGACAACAACAGAAAATCCCTTGCATCGCAAGGGATTTACATGAGAAGCGGGTGATGGGAATCGAACCCACGCTACCAGCTTGGAAGGCTGGAGTTCTACCATTGAACTACACCCGCAAATGACGAAAATATGGTCGGGATGACACGATTCGAACATGCGACCCCCTGGTCCCAAACCAGGTGCTCTACCAAGCTGAGCTACATCCCGTCGTCGTAATCAAAGGAACTGACTCCTTTTGAAGACAAGAAATAATATATCATTTTTAGAGCTGGAAGGCAAGACCTTTTTTAAATAAAAATCTGTCCCCTTTGATCAATTTAGGTCACTCGTATCCGGACTATGATTAGTTGATAGCTAGGGCAGTCATTCAGGTCCGGGAAGCTTGCCATTTGGGGGGAGTTTGCATATAATATTGGATAAGTGTAATCAGTTAAGCCAAACATATAAATGTAATGATGGAGAAGAGTAAGCAGAAGCCTTCTTACAGGGAGGGGACGCCGCAGATTGAGAGCGTCTCTACGAAACTCAGACTGCTGAAGTTCACTCCGGAGCAGTTCCTTGAACCGCCTGTTTCACCAGAACGGGAATTAGGCAGTAGGGGATACCGGTTACGAGCCGTTATTCGTTAAAGTGAGAGCATTATTGCTGTAACAGTGATACGCCTGGAGCGTGTGCTGCACGCTGTAGGCTCTAACAAGGGTGGTACCACGGTCTTTTCGTCCCTTTTCGGGAGAAGAGGCTTTTTTTGTTTGCACCAACATGATTTTTAATGTTTAGGGAGGATAAGTTCATGAAAGAACGTTTGGAAGCACTCAAGCAGGATGCATTGGAACAGCTTCACAAGGTTGCAGATGGAAATCATCTGAATGAGCTGCGTGTTAAATATTTGGGCAAGAAGGGTGCGCTTACGGAAATTTTGCGCGGTATGGGAGCTTTAAGCGCCGAGGAACGTCCGGTTATCGGTCAAGTGGCCAACGAAGTTCGCGGGGCTATTGAAGCGCTTGTGGAGGAGAAGAGCGACCTCTTTCAACGTCAAGCAACTGAGCAGCGTCTGGCAGCCGAGCAGATAGATGTGACCTTGCCTGGCCGTCCGATGAAGCAAGGCGCGGTTCATCCGCTGAATCAGGTGATTCAGGACATTGAAGATATCTTCATCGGAATGGGCTATCGGATTGCTGAAGGTCCTGAGGTGGAGACCGATTATTATAACTTCGAAGCGTTGAATTTGCCGAAGGATCATCCAACTCGCGATATGCAGGATTCTTTCTATTTAACGGAAGAGCTGCTGATGCGTACGCAGACTTCTCCGGTCCAGGTGCACACGATGGAGCAGATGAAGGGCGAGGTGCCAATCAAGGTCATTTGCCCGGGAAGAGTATATCGCCGCGATGATGACGATGCGACTCACTCCTTCCAATTTCATCAGATCGAAGGTCTGGTCGTCGGCAAAGGGATCCGGATGAGCGATTTGAAGGGAACCTTGCTCGAATTCACGAAGAAAATGTTTGGCCCGAATACGCAAATTCGTCTGCGTCCAAGCTTCTTCCCGTTTACCGAGCCCAGTGTGGAGGTTGACGTAACCTGCGTGAAATGCGGCGGCAACGGCTGCCGGGTGTGCAAGCACACCGGATGGCTCGAAATTCTGGGCAGCGGCATGGTACACCCTCGCGTACTGGAGATGAGCGGCTATGATCCTGAGATTTATAGCGGTTTTGCATTCGGTATGGGTGTGGAACGAATCGCAATGCTGAAATATGGAGTGGATGATATTCGTCACTTCTTCAGCAATGATCTTCGTTTCTTGCAGCAGTATGCCAGAATTTAATAGCGGAAAGGGGAAAGTCAGATGAAAGTATCAGCCGAATGGTTATCTAAATATGTATCGCTTGAGAATGTAGATATTACTGAGCTTGCAGAGCAAATTACGCGCTCGGGCATTGAAATTGATTCGATCGAAGACCGCAACAAAGGGGTGACAAAGGTTGTTGTAGGTTATGTGAAGCATAAGGAGAAGCATCCGGATGCAGACAAGCTGAACGTGTGTACAGTAGATGCAGGAGAGGGTGAGGATCTGCAGATCGTCTGCGGAGCCAAGAATGTGGACGCTGGCCAGAAAGTTCCGGTTGCGCTCGTGGGCGCCGAACTGCCCGGCGGCTTGAAGATCAAGAAGGCGAAGCTTCGTGGTGTTCCTTCCCATGGTATGATCTGTTCTGCGAAAGAGCTGGGGCTGAATGATAAGCTGCTGCCGAAGGAACAGCAGGAAGGAATTCTCGTACTGCCGGAGCAAGTGGAGATCGGTACGCCGATTGCCAGGCTGCTCGGACTTGATGACCAGATCCTCGACTTTGATCTGACGCCGAACCGTTCCGATTGCTTGAGTATGCTGGGTGCAGCCTACGAGGTAGGCGCGATTCTCGGAAGAGAAGTCAAGCTGCCAACGCCGGAGAAGGAACTGGTAGAAGTGCGGAAGCCAGCCAGTGAATATATCGCTGTGAAGATCGATGCTCCGGCAATGTGCGATCGCTATGCGGTTCGCTATATGACAGGCGTTCAGATTGCCCCTTCACCGCTATGGATGCAGAATCGGCTGATGGCTGCGGGAGTTCGCCCGATCAACAATATCGTTGATATAACGAACTACGTAATGCTGGAATATGGTCAACCTCTGCACGCTTTCGATGCCGACAAAATCGCTGGCGGTGTGATCGGCGTTCGTGAAGCCAAAGCAGGGGAGAGCCTAGTTACGTTGGATGGACAGGAGCGCAAACTGGAAGCGGGAACGCTCTTGATTGTGGATGGCGAAGATCATCCGATCGCTCTGGCCGGTGTCATGGGTGGGCTTAACTCGGAAGTAACCGAACAGACGACGAATATTGTGCTGGAATCGGCCAAATTCAGCGGCAGCTCGGTCAGAGTGACGTCTCGTCATTTAGGACTTCGTTCAGAGGCGTCCCTCCGATTTGAGAAAGAGGTGGATCCGAACGCTGTAATTCCGGCTCTGAACCGGGCGGCTGCACTTATGATGAAGCATGCTTCTGGCAGCGTTCATCAAGGCGTAGTTGAGACGGTTGTCAATCAGCCGAAGGAGCGGATTATTTCCTTGTCCCTCAGCAAGCTGAATGCTTTCCTTGGTACGGATATTTCGTCGCTTGAGACGAAGACGATTCTGAGCCGTTTGCATTTTGATTGCGGCGATGTGGCCGGTAATACTATTGAAGTGCGTGTGCCTACACGTCGTGGGGATATTACCCGCGATGTTGATCTAATCGAAGAAGTGGCCCGCTTGTATGGATATGACAATATCCCGACTACTGTAATTGAAGGGCCAACGACGGCTGGCGGTTATACGAAGCCGCAAGCTTTGCGCCGTTCCTTGCGCAAACTGCTGGTGCATGGCGGTTGGCAGGAAGCAATGGGATATTCCTTCGTGAAGGAAGGAAGCATTAAACGATTCCCACGTCTGGGCGAAGGAGAATATGAAGTGAAATTGGCAATGCCGATGAGTGAGGAACGGGGCGTGCTGCGCAGCAGCCTGCTGCCGGGGCTGACTGAGATCGCGGTATATAACCGTAATCGCAAGCAGGATAATCTGGCATTGTTCGAGATCGGCAACGTATTCTTATCTAAAGAGCAAAAGCTGACGAAGCAACCCCAGGAGATGTCCGTGCTTGGAATGCTGCTGGCTGGAAATCGTCATGAGAAACGCTGGAATGTGCCTCTGGAGAAGGTGGACTTCTTCGATATTAAAGGAGCGCTGGAAAGTGTATTTGAAGCGCTGGGTCTAAGTGAAAAAATCTCCTATGAAGCGAACAAGCCAGTCGGGTTCCATCCAGGACGTTCTGCTTCCGTGTATCTCGATACAGCGGAAGGAAAGCTGTGGATAGGTACTTTGGGACAGCTTCATCCAGAGCTGCAGCATGAATTGGATCTAGAGGATACGTATGCGGCAGAATTGCTGCTTGAACCGATCTACCGTCATGCAGGGGCAACGGTGGTATACCGTGATTTACCGCGTTTCCCTTCGATGCAGCGCGATATTGCTGTTGTGGTCAGTCAGGAAGTTCAAGCTGGCGACTTGATCGGGTCGATCCGTAAGACCGCTGGCGAATTGCTGGAAGCCGTTGAAGTATTCGATGTATTCACCGGCAGCAAGCTGGGAGATGACAAGAAGAGTGTGGCCTTGTCACTTGTGTACCGTCATAAGGAGCGGACATTGACGGATGAAGAAATTACGGCAGTGCATGGATCTGTGGTGAGCGCGCTTGAGCAAACTTTTGCTGCTGAATTAAGAAAATAGCAGGAATTGTACAAAGTCACATCGAATCAAGTACAAGTAAACGATTCGATGTGACTTTCGTGCAAAAAAATGCATATTTCAGACACCTAGAACAAAGCGCAATAAAGGAGGCACAAAGTTTGAATACCCCTGACCGAATTAGTGTAAACGTAGATATTTACGGTACTTCTTATAAAATTGTTGGCAGTAATGAAGCGTATATGAAACAGATCGCTAAGCGCGTGGACGAGCAGATGCGTTCCATCTCCAAGGCGTATTCACATTTGGATACTCCTCGTTTGGCGGTCTTGACCGCTGTTCGGATGACCGAAGAGGCCGCCAGAGTCGATCAGCTTCAAGGTGAATTGAAGAGTTTGCAGCAGGAGAAGGCGTCCCTTGTTCAGGAGCTTGAAGTGCTCAAGACATTAAATGTCAAGCAAGAAGAGCAGCATGCCAAGCTTCAGGAGGAGTATGGCAATTTGAAGGACGACAGAAAGGCGTTGTCTGACAAGCTTGCGGCTACCGAAGCGGCGTTCAAGCAGCATGAAGCCGAAAGCGCCAAGCAAGCCAAGGAGCAAGAGGCTGAGAATCTGAGGCACAAGAACAAAGTGCAGGAGCTGGAACGTCAGCTGAGTGAACAGCGGAACAGCAACACTCAATTGCAGAATAAGCTGCGTGCTACGGAACAAAACGCACAGCGGGAGAAGAGTGAGCATGACAAGCTTAGCGCTCAATTGAAGGCTGTGCAGCAGCGTGAAGAAGCGGCTAAGGTGGATGGACAACAATTAAGAACGACCGTAGATAAGCTGGAACTGCAGAAGAAAGGTCTGCAGGAATCGCTACAAAGTGCAGAAGCAGAGGCTAAGAAGCTGCAGCAGCATGCGCAGGAAGCGAATGAGAGGGAGAACAAGCTCCGCTCCGAATTAGATGGTGTTCTGCAGAACGAGAAATCGTGGCAGAAGCTGGCTGAGAAACGTAACGAAGAGCTAAGCGTACTCGAAGCAAAGCTGCTTGCGGTATCCGAAGAACTGGAGAAGAACGAGCAGCAGCTGCAATTCGCCACGAAGGAAACGAATGCCGCTCGACAAGGTCTACAGGTTGAGCAGGACAAGTTTAAACGGGCGGCCGGTGAGTTGGAAGTGCTGCGCATGAAATTGAAGCAAGCGCTGTCTGATCGGGGAACCGCTATAATGAAAGCGGAAGCGAGCGAAGCGGAGAAGATTCGTCTGCAAGATGAGATTCAAAGCATGGGTGAACGCATAAATGAGCTGACAGAAGAGTCCAAGGGTTATGCTCAGCTAGCGGAAGCGAGCGAAATAGAGAAGAATCGTCTGCAACAAGAGATTCAAAGCCTTGTCGATCGCATTCGAGGTATGGAAGAAGAGGCTAGAAACTATGATCAGCTTGTAGAATCTGGCGAAGCAGAAAATGAACAGTTGCGGCAGAAAATCCATAATCTTGAAGATCGGATCCGGACTCTTCAGGAGGAGTCACAGGACTATGCCCTGCTTGCAGAGACGAGTGAAGCCGAGAAGAATCATCTGCAAGTGGAAGTTCAAAATCTTGAAGAACGTATCCGTGTACTGAAGGAAGAGACTCAGGTCCATGCTCAGCTTGCAGAAGCAAGTGAAGCTGAGAAGAAGCGTTTGAGTGAGAAGATAGAGAGTCTTGGTGAGAAGAATCAGAGCTTGCAGGAAGAGTCCAGGGAGTACGCTCACCTCGTTGAGGCTGGCGAAGCCGAGAAAGAGCAGCTCCAAGCGGAGATTCAGAGCCTGGAAGAACGTATCCGGGAGCTGAAGGAGCAGTCCGGGGACTATGCCCTGCTTGCAGAAGCAAGTGAAGCGGAGCAGAGCCGCTTGAACGAGGAGATTCAAAGTCTAGGCGATCGTATTCGTTCCTTAGAGGAAGAAGCCAAAGGTTATGCCCAGCTTGCGGAAGAGCAAGAACAGGCGCGCAAGGAAGCCGAGCAGCAGGAGCAGGCCTGGAGGACCCAGTTGGCTTCAGCAGAACAGGAACTGGCATCCTGGCGGGAGATCGAGGCGGATTTGCAGCGACAATTGAATACATGGCAGCAGGAATGTGCGGCCAGCTCGGAGAAGGTTGAGGACCTGAACGAGCAGCATGCTGCTCTGCTGCAAGAAAAAGAGCAGATGTCAGAGCAGCTCCGGCAAATTTCCGAAGGCTACGAAATTGTGTCACATGAGTATCATTTGTTAAAATCAGCCAGAGAGCTGGACCAAGAGAATACGCAGAAGCTTGAGCAGGAATATAAGCGGCTGAAAGAAGATTATTCGAAGCTGCAGACGGAGTATGACGAGTGGATCGAATTGATTGAGCAGGATAACAACTAGCTCTGTGAATAGTCACGGTACTGAATAAGGGTCCTTAGGCGATTCGCCCAAGGACCCTTGCTGTGCTTATTGACTAACTTCAGCTGATTCTATTCTTCTACAATAATTTTGGAGATCATGGTTGAATGTCCGGTTCCGCACATAATGGAGCAGGCCAATTCAAATTCCCCGGCTTCCTGTGGGATGATTGTCTTGGACTGGCTTTTGCCGCTTAGCTGCAGCTTGAGTCCAGGCACGAGCATGCCATGATTGCCTTCCTTGCTCTTGAAAGTGATCTTCACCGGGACGCCCTTCTTCAAATGGTACTCAGGCTGATCAAATTGATAATCAGTCGCTTCGATCGTGAGCTCGGCTTCCGGTGTAATGTTGTTATTTTCAGAACTGGTATTGGAACCGCTGCCACAAGCAGCCAAGACGAGAAGTAGCACAGATGTAGCCATAAATGCAATGGTTTTCTTCATAATCATCACCTGCAATATAGTATTATTGTGACAAATTTAAGAATATTATAGCGCAGGTTTTTAATCAAAAGAGGGGGACGGTATGAATAATTAGTGAACATTTTCCAAATTTTTCAGATTTCCGAATATACGTGTCATCGGGAAATGAGTCCATATAGAAAACTACCCCGAAGCCTCCAGTTGTTAGGGCACGGGGTAGTTCTTGCTGCATCTTGTAGCTTTTAATGAAGAAGCTTATCGAGAGCCATTATCTCGGCCTGCCTCAAAGGGCGTAGATACGGGGATGAACAAGTCGATAATCCCGATCACTAGCGCTGCCAGTAAGGCGCCGATTACAGACACGGAGACTCCGGATACGACGAATTGAGCGAGCCAGATCACGAGTGCACTGGCTAGAAAACCGACGATGCCGCGTCCAAATGGAGTAACCTTCTTGCCGAATATGCCCTCAATGGCCCAACCCAATAAGGCAATTACAAGAGCGAGCACAAGAGCGCTCCAGAACCCTCCTACACTGAATTGTGGAACGAGCCAGCCCACAACCAGCAGTACCAGGGCGGAGACGATAAAACGGACAACATGCCCAAGAAAATGCACGGTATTTGCCTCCTTTTTTAATGAAATACATGTGGCAACTCGATATTATGATGTTCATGAAAGTCGGTTCTTATGTGCCTTTATTTTTAAATTAAGGCTAAATAGCGAAATTTGAGCGGTTTCGATATAATGTAACCATAGCTCGAGAGAGGTTGTGAAGTTTCTTGGATCAGAAAATACTGCATACAATGGAATATCCCAAAATAATAAATCAATTAGCCCGTTATACGCAGACCTCACTAGGCAAGCAAATGGCGGAGGAATTACAGCCGGTGACACGCTTGGAAGATGTGAAATTGCTGCTGCAGGGGACGGAGGAATCGTTTACGGTTGACCGGCTCAAGGGTTATCCTTCCTTCGGGGGAATTGTAGATATAACGTCGGCTGTGAGACGAGCCCGCGTTGGCGGCACGCTGAATCCTCATGAACTGCTGGGAATTGCGACAACGCTTGAAGGTTCAAGGCGGATCAAACGCTATCTGTCCGCAGTGCATGAGGACAATCCGGTGGAAATCTTATTTACACTGAGCGATTCCTTGAGTGAGCAGAAGCCGTTAGAGGATGCGATCAAACGCTGCGTGGATGACAGTGCGGAGATTATAGACTCGGCAAGTGCGGAGTTATCGCAAATTCGCCGTGAACTGCGCGGTGGTGAAGTGCGGATCCGCGAGAAGCTGGATTCGATGATCCGTTCGTCGACGGTGTCGAAGATGCTGCAAGACCAGATCGTTACAATTCGCGGCGATCGCTTTGTTATCCCGGTTAAAGCGGAATACCGCTCGCATTTCGGTGGAATCGTACACGACCAGTCCGGCTCAGGGGCAACCCTGTTTATTGAACCGGAGTCGATTGTTGCGTTAAATAATAAGCTGCGCGAGACGAAGCTGCGCGAGGAGCGGGAAATCGAGGTTATTCTGCAGAAGCTAACCGCGCTTGTCGGTGAGCAGGCGGAGCTGCTGTTATATGACATCGATATTCTGGCCCAGCTTGATTTTATGTTCGCCAAGGCACGTCTGGCCCGCGAGATGAAGGCCACGCTGCCGCGAATGAATGACCGCGGCTTCATTAAGCTGCGGAGAGGACGGCACCCGCTCATTTCGATCGACAAGGTTGTTCCGATTGATGTTGAGCTTGGCAATCACTTCTCGACGATTATCGTCACCGGCCCGAACACCGGCGGTAAGACGGTTACGTTGAAGACGATCGGCCTGCTCAGCTTGATGGCAATGTCCGGGTTGTTCGTTCCGGTAGAAGAAGGCTGTCAATTATGCGTATTTGATGCAATCTATGCGGATATCGGCGATGAGCAGAGTATAGAGCAGAGCCTGAGTACCTTCTCCAGTCATATGACGAACATCATCTCCATTTTGAAAAATATGACGCCGAAGAGCCTTGTTCTACTCGATGAGGTTGGGGCGGGGACAGATCCTGCCGAAGGCTCGGCACTGGCGATCGCAATATTGGAGCATATACATTCGCTCGGCTGCAGAATGGTGGCCACAACACACTATAGCGAGCTTAAGGCTTATGCCTACGAACGTAAGGGTGTCATCAACGCCAGCATGGAGTTTGATATCAATACACTTAGCCCAACCTATCGCTTGCTGGTAGGTGTGCCTGGCCGAAGCAATGCATTTGCAATAGCTGAGCGGCTTGGGCTTCCGGCTCCGATTCTTGAATTTGCCCGGGGCGAAGTTAAGGAAGAAGACCTGCGGGTGGAGAATATGATTGCCAAGCTCGAAGAGAATCGGAATATTGCGGAGCAAGAGCGTGAGAACGCTGAGAAACTGCGCAAGGATTTGGAAAGCCTGCGCGGCAAGCATGAAGCCGAGCTGGAAAAGCTGGAGCAGCAGAAGGAACGTTATCTGGAGAAGGCAAATGAGGATGCGAGAGCGATTATCGCTAAGGCTCGCAGCGAAGCGGAGAAGATTATCGATGAGCTGCGCTTGCTTGCCATGGAAGAAGGGGCCTCGGTGAAGGAGCATAAGCTGATCGCTGCCCGCAAGCAGCTTGACGATGCTGAGCCGGCGATGCGCAAGAAGTCTGTTGCTCCTAAAGTTGCCAAGCCAAAACGTTCGATCCAGCCTGGGGATGAAGTGAAAGTGCATAGTCTGAACCAGAAGGGGCATGTTGTCGAGCTGTCCGGCGACAAGGAAGCACTTGTTCAGCTGGGAATTATGAAGATGAAGGTTGCGCTTGATGACCTCGAGCTGATTGGTTCAGCTCCCGTTACGAAGCCGGTTCAACGAACCGCGGCTAATGTGAAGCGTACGCGGGACGAGCATGTGCGGACAGAGCTGGATCTGCGTGGAGCGAATTTGGAAGAGGCGTTGATTGAGGTGGATCGCTTTATTGATGAGGCTTACCTGAGCAATCTGGGGCAAATCTACATCATCCACGGTAAAGGTACCGGTATTCTGCGCAGCGGAATATCCGACTATCTGCGCAAACATAAGCATATCAAGAGCTACCGTCTTGGAAATTACGGAGAAGGCGGCACAGGAGTTACGGTGGCGGAGCTTAAATAATTCGTTTGGAACGAATAGATCCATGTAGGGGGAGTAAGATCATGCTGAAGAAACTGGTCAGGGTTTTATTCGCAGCCGCCGTATGCTTTATTGTCGCTGGAATTATTTATCTCTGGGTGGCGTAACTCGCATTGAAGTGCATGTTTCTAAAATCAAGCGTTCAAGGGATTTTCTGATAATCTTTATATAACGAAAGGATGGGAACAATGGAGACCACGATTTGTCCATGGTGCCAGACAGAAATTGTCTGGGATGAAGAAATAGGGCCCGAGGAGTACTGCCCCTATTGCAACAATGAGTTGAAGGGATACCGGACTTTGAATATCGGAATCGATGAGATTGAGGAGGAAGAGAACGAATACGACGGGGATGAGGATCAGAAGGTTTTCTGGGAACATGAAGAGAGCGGACATCTCGATGCGATTCGTAGAGTAGAGACCTTTGCCAAGGCAGGCGGAGATTTGTTGGCTTATGACTCCGGAGTGGAGAAAGTACTGGATGGACAGGAAGAGGTCCCTGAGTGCCCTCATTGCCGTGAGTACATGTTATTTGCCGGCAGCCAACCCTTGCCGGACAGCTTCGTACCTGCAATTCCGACCGGTCTTTCGAAGCCTTTAGTGCAGAAGGCAGCGAAGCTGGATATTTATATTTGCTCAGCCTGTTTTCATGTGAGTCATTTCTTGACAGAGGATGAGAGGATGCATCTCATCCGTACTGTTACTGAAGAAGAATAAGAGCAGACTTAAGTAGAACCTTCATTTCCGTTGATCGGAATTGAAGGTTCTTTTTTATTTGTAGTAACTCTTAGCAGAATACCATTCGGAATCTAATGGTGTTCAGGAGTAGGGCGGGAGGTGCGCGTTAGAGAGAATAACTGCATGTCCGGCCGTTCAATTCCGCTGAGGATATCCGTAATCATCTCCGCGGCAATCGTGCTGCATACCGTACCGTTGCCGCCGTATCCTTCAAGAAAATAACAATGCGGATAATCAGGGTGGGTTCCGATATAAGGAAGCCCGTCATGAGTATGCCCGAACACTGCGCCCCATCTATACTCTGCTTGGATTGCAGCGGACCGCGGGAACATTTGATGTACATAATCAAGCAGCTGTTTGCTCTTGGCTAGATACCGTGCTTCCACCAGCTTGCCTCCAGGTAAAAGTTCATCCAAGCCTCCGGCAATAATTCTTCCGTCCCGGGTAGTTCGCAGATAGTAATATGGGCGGGCTGTTTCCCAGATCAGGCATTGTTCATACCAATCCCGGAAGTCCTTAAGCGGTTCAGTAACGATGACATAGGAGCTTGTTAATTCTGCACCTTTCTCGCGTTTGTATTGCTGTGTTTCATATCCGGTTGCAAAAATAACATGCTTGGCAGTGATCTGTGACTGTCCGCAGCGACAGATCACCCGGTCTTGAGTAAATTCGCAGCCGCTAATAGCAGATTCTTCATAGATCCTCGCTCCCTCCCGGGCTGAAAGTTCGATCAGGCTATGAACAAAGGCGTAAGGATTAACCTCAGCGTCCCCTTTGGTATAGATAGCAGCTGGCTTTTTGAAGGGGAAGTGGGTTGAGATTTGGTCTTCCTCCCACCACGATGCATCAAAACCATAGCGCTGCAAGGTTATATGCTCCTCTCGGAGCATATCGACATCCTCAGGCGTGCTGGCGAAATATAAGCTCCCACGGGTAAGCAGGCGTGCTTCCTCGGGAAAATCCTGACTAAGACGGATTAAATGCTGAATTGCATCACGGCAGAGTTGATAGAAATGCACGGCTTCCTGCTCCCCAAACGTATGAATCAGTGAGGTTAAGGTCTTGTCATTGGAGAATTGAAGTAAGCCTGTATTTGCCAGGGAGCTGCCGGATGCAATTTGATGACTTTCAACCAGCACAGTGTCGATATTCTTCTGGGTTAAAAGAAATGCAGTGATTGCCCCGCCCATCCCGCCTCCGACAACCAAAACATCGCAGGAAATATCCGTGTTTAGGATAGGGTATTTGTTTGGTTTGGGGGATACGGTGGGCCAGTAGTAATGACCGGAATGCAGCTTCAAATTAAGCCACTCCTTTAAAGGAAATTCAAAAAGTTTGCTTTTGATCTCGAGGTGAATCGAGAAGTAAGTCGACATCGAATCTTGAATTCAGCCGGTCCTTCCGGTGCTCACGTACCCACAACGTACGCTCCGCTCCTCAGTCCCTGGCTTCATCCAATCTTCTTGGAGCTGAAAACCGAACTTTTTGAATCTTATTTGAATGAGGAAATTCAAAAAGTTTGCTTTTGATCTCGAGGTGAATCGAGAAGTAAGTCGACATCGAATCTTGAATTCAGCCGGTCCTTCCGGTGCTCACGTACCCACAACGTACGCTCCGCTCCTCAGTCCCTGGCTTCATCCAACCTTCTTGGAGCTGAAAACCGGACTTTTTGAATACGAATTAAAATAAGAAATTCAAAAAGTTCTCGGTTGTTCACGAGAATGTCGTTAGTATGTCCAATTAGAGACATCATAAAAAATCACTTGCGGGAGCATAATAGGCAAGAAATGAATCAAAAATCAGGAGGAATAGGCATGAACAATATGCAAATGAAGCCTCTCTCAGGCAAGGAATTGGATTACATCGCCGATTCATTGTCGAATGAGAATATGCTTATCAAGCTTTGTGCGACAGCAAGAAGTGTATCGGCCAACGCGCAGATCAGCCAGGTCATAGATCAGCATCTGCAGGTTCATGAGCAGCATACGCATCAGATGATTGAAATGCTGAAGCAGCACCAGTCAATGGCACCGACACAAAGTCATTAACCCACAATTCTTTGATTAAAACATCTAGGAGGATAGGAATAATGAATCAACAACAGAATCAATCACAGGGTCAACAAATGTTGAACGAGTCCGATTACCTGAATGTTATTCTGTCCGATCTGAAGAGAACGGTGCGCGAATACACAACCGCTACGACAGAATCGGCCTGTCCTGTTGTCAGACGCATGTTCACGGATCTGACTAACAGCACGCTGCGTTTACAGGGTGAATTATTTCAGGTGATGGAGCAGAATCAAATGTATACCGCGCCTTCTCCAGCACCGCGTCAAATGATTGATAAAGAGATTCAGACCGCGCAGCAGGATCACCAGCAGGCCCATCAGATGAGCCAGCAGCACGGGATGCAATCCGATGCTTTCTACCATCAGAGCAATGTGCAAAACCACAATTCAAACGTACAGAATCCATACTTAACCTAACCGTTCAAGCGGCTGGAGAAACGATGAGTTTAATTTTCCGGCTATAGTTCAGCGACCGTCCGTCCAGGGGAGAACTCCTCCCTATGGCGGGCGGTTTTTGTTTGCAGATGCATGAAATTCATGTAATATTAGTATTAAATTTAGTTTTCGGCAGGCGGCGCGTGGAGCAGGCTTACGATCTACCGCCCTGGCATTTGCCGGAACAGCGCTGGAGGATGAAGGATGAGACAAATAAGCGAGCTTAAGCTGAAAGTGCTGGATCTTCTGAAAGAGGACGCAAGGCGTGACCCAGATTTGCTGGCGACATTGCTCGGCGTGACTTCTGAGGAGATAGCGGAGGCGATTGCGGAACTGGAAGAGGATAACGTGATCGTAAAGTACGCTACGGTGGTTAATTCCAGCAAGCTGGACGATGAGAAGGTAACGGCGTTAATCGAAGTGCAAATTACGCCGGAGCGCGGAAGAGGATTTGAGACGATCGCCGAGCGTATTTATTTGTTCCCGCAAGTAATGAGTGTCTACTTAATGTCCGGCGCATATGATCTGTTGGTTGAGGTGGAAGGCCGAAACCTGAAAGAAGTGGCAAGCTTCGTATCCGACAAGTTGTCTACACTTGAGTCCGTACTGTCTACCAAGACGCATTTTATTTTGAAGAAATATAAGCAGGACGGCATTATTTTCGAAGATCCGGAAGAGGATCGCAGGCTTTTGATATCCCCGTAAAGGAAGTAATAATATGAGTGTAAATTCACAGGATGTAGAGAACAATAGCAAATCGATGACATCTTATCTGTCTCCCGTCGTTAGGGAGATACAGCCTTCGGGTATTCGTCGTTTTTTTGATTTGGTGAGTGGAAATAAGGATATTATTACTCTAGGCGTCGGTGAACCGGATTTTATAACTCCCTGGCATGTGAGAGAAGCATGCGTATATTCGCTGGAGCGCGGGTTTACGAGCTACACCTCCAATGCAGGCATGCCTGAGCTTCGCGAGGCCATTGCAGAGTACCTATATAATAGCTATGATCTGAAATACGATCCCAAAGAGGAAATGATCGTAACGGTGGGCGGGAGCGAAGCGATTGATCTTGCTCTTAGAGCTTTGATCGAGCCGGGGGATGAGGTTCTTGTGCCGGTTCCGTGCTATATTTCTTATTCCCCGATTACTTCAATTGGCGGAGGAGTCCCGGTAGAGGTTGAGACCTTTGCCAAGGACAGCTTTAAGCTGAAGGCCGAGCATCTTCAAGCAAAGATTACGCCGAAGTCCAAGATATTAATTTTAAATTATCCGAGCAATCCGACAGGTGGTATTATGACCTATGAGGATTGGCTGCCGATTGCCAAAGTGGTGGAAGATAATGATCTGATTGTGATCGCGGACGAGATCTATTCGGAATTGACCTACGACCACAAGCATGTCAGCTTCGCATCGATCCCTGGCATGAAGGACCGTACCTTGCTCGTTAACGGCTTCTCAAAGGCTTTTGCCATGACAGGCTGGCGCATGGGATATGTATGCGGACATCCTGACCTTATCTACGCAATGCTGAAGATCCATCAATATACCGTGATGTGCGCTCCAGTGATGGGTCAAGTGGCTGCGCTCGAGGCTCTGAAGAACGGCCTTGGGGAGAAGGATCATATGGTAGAATCGTATAACCAGAGAAGACGCCTGATCGTACAGGGCTTGCGGGATATCGGCTTATCCTGCCATGATCCTCAAGGGGCATTCTACGCCTTCCCAAGCATCCAATCGACTGGACTTAGCTCCGAGGAATTCTCGCAGAGATTGCTTATGGAAGCCAAGGTAGCAGCGGTCCCTGGCAACGCCTTTGGCGGTGGCGGCGAAGGCTTCCTACGTTGTTCCTATGCGACATCGGTCAGTCAACTTAATGAAGCGCTGCACCGAATGGGCCAATTCGTCCATAAACTGAAGCAAGGCTAGGACTGGGGCTGTGCCCATCAACTATTCACCCGGGAAAATGGTTCTATTTAACATTTCTTTCATTTATTAATTGATCATTGTCCAATTAATATGGTATAATATGTTTTCGGAGGAAGGTTATAGTTTCTCAGGGAGGGATAACTTTTGGGTTGTGGTGAATACAATCTAGTATATGATATGGCGGGGCTATTGATCGCTGAAGACAATGAATCAAACAAGTGGATGGTAGAAGCGAGCCGTAATACTTCACCACAAGCAGTGACCTTGGAGGATGAAATTCATATACTTCGTAATAGAATGGAAAAGATGTTCTTGCAAGAGAAGTCTTTTACCTCGGATATTGTAATCGAAATCAGTCGTTTGCTGGATCTGAAGATTAATGAATTTATGAAGAAGCGAAGCAAAAGACAATAATCAATTAATGGCCTGACAGAGTCAGTCGATGGAAGAAGATCTTTTACAGATCTTCTTTTTTTATGTGATATGGGTCGTCGAAAAAATGCATGAAGGCTGAAATGGTCTAGTAATCATCTGGAAAAGCCCTCAGCACTGTTTTATGGTATATTGGAAATATCGAGTTCTAAGGATAGGGGGAGTTTTTCTAATGGCGATTTACACACGTACTGGTGATCAGGGGCAGACCTCAGTGATCGGCGGAAGAGTATATAAAGATGATGAGAGAGTGGAAGCTTACGGCACGATAGATGAATTGAACTCTTTTGTTGGGCAGGCCGCGAGCCTTGCGGAAGGAGAGAAATTTGCCGACCTGCGCGAGGATTTGCTGCAAATTCAACAAGAGTTGTTCGATTGCGGCTCCGATCTGGCCTACGTCAAGATCAAAGAGAGCAAATATAAAGTAACGTCCGAGCTATGGGAGAGATTGGAGCAGTGGGTAGACCGCTATGAACAGGAAAATCCTAAGCTTGAGCGTTTCATTCTGCCTGGCGGTTGCCAATTGGCCGCTGTTCTTCACGTCTGTCGTACCGTCTGCCGCCGTGCTGAACGCCGCGTAGTAACCCTGAGCCATAAGACGGACATTAACGAGGAAGCTTTGAAATATATCAATAGGTTATCTGATTTCTTCTTCACGGTGGCCAGGACAGCCAACGCGCGTCTGGCAGTTCCCGATGTAGAATATATGCGCAGTCGGAAGGTGTTCGGCAATAAATCATGACAGACTACTATGAACCGATTACTTATCAAGTAACAGAGCTGGAAGAAGGTTGGCTGGTGAAGACGGTATTGCAGCGGCGCTTAGGCGTATCGCGGAAGCTGCTGTCACGGATCAAGTTGACGGAACGCGGTGTAATGCTGAACGGGGAACGAATATATATCAGCATGCCGGTAAGAGCGGGGGATATCGTATCCATCTCCTTGGAGCAGGAGATGTCGGAGGATATTTTGCCCCAGCCGATTTCATTCGATATTGTGTATGAGGATAAAGCACTGCTGATCGTCAACAAGGAACCGGGGATTATTGTTCATCCAACACATGGTCATTATGTGAACACGCTAGCCAACGGAGTTGTGCACTACTGGGAAGCCAAAGGCGAGAAGTATCGGTTTCGTCCGATCCATCGTCTGGATCAGGAGACGAGCGGGATTATTGCAATCGCCAAAAACGCCTATATCCACCAGCATATTTCCGAGCAGCTTATAGCGGGACAAGTTTCCAAGAAGTACATCGCTCTCGTTCACGGTTGTCCGCAGCCTGCGAGCGCCTCGATTGACGGTCCGATCGATCGTGATCCTCAGGAGCCGCATCGCCGCATCGTAACCGCGGATGGATACCCTGCATTAACTCATTATGAGGTAAAGGCTTGCTATGGACAAGGAGCTCTGGTAGAGCTTGGGCTGGAGACGGGGAGAACACATCAAATCCGCGTTCATATGACCTCAATCGGTCACCCGCTGATTGGCGACAAAATGTACCGCCATTTGGGTTACGACCAGCTGGATGAGCAGGAGCGGACAAGCATGCAGGCGCTGGATGCTCTGATTGACCGGCAGGCGCTCCATGCTGCTGAACTGGGGTTGATCCATCCGTTAACAGGTGAGCAAATGATGTTCACTGCACCGCTGCCCGCAGATATGGCTTATTTGCAGAACAGGCTGACATCGCAAGCGTTTGCTTAAGATCGGCCGGCTGAATTCATTTCGATGTCGAATATGTTTTAGAGAGGAACTATATTTATGAGTACACTTACAGTTTATCATTACCCTAAATGCGGTACATGCCGCAAAGCGGTTAAATGGTTGGAGGAGCGGGGTCATCATTTGGAACTGCACAATTTGAAGGAGACAACTCCATCAAGTGAACAATTGTCAGAGATGATCGACCGCAGCGGGCTTGAGCTTAAGAAGTTCTTTAATACGAGCGGTGAGGTATATAAAGAACTGGGACTTAAGGACAAGCTGCCGGGTTTGTCGCGCGAAGAGGCGATCCAGTTGCTTGTCTCTAATGGGATGCTGATTAAGCGGCCGCTTGTGACGGACGGACATAAGGTTACCGTAGGCTTTAAAGAGGATAGCTATGAGCAGTCATGGGGAGACAAGTAGATTTTAATAGGGGAGCTTATTTACGATTATGGAACAAACAAAACAACGTTTATTATTGGTTGATGGGATGGCATTGATGTTCAGGGCTTTTTATGCTTCAGCGGCAACCGGATATATCCGGCGCACCAAGGAAGGTCTGCCTACCAATGCTGTCTATGGATTTATGCGTTATTTCTGGGATGCTGTGCAGAAGTTTGGGCCAACCCACATTGCCTGCTGCTGGGACCTAGGCAGTAAGACTTTTCGCACCGAGCAATTCTCGGCCTACAAAGGCAATCGCTCGGACGCCCCTGATGACCTGATTCCACAGTTCAGTGTGATTCGTGAAGTAATGGATAGCTTGGGGATTCCTAATGTCAGTTCGCCTGGGTTTGAGGCGGATGATTGCATCGGATCGCTGTCCGTCAAATTCAGCGAGGATATGGATGTGTTCGTCCTGACCGGTGATCATGACATGCTTCAGTTGGTGACTGACCGAATCAGCGTAATCATTATGAAAAAAGGTCATGGCAATTATATGGTATATACGCCGGAAAGTCTGATGGAGGAGAAGCAGCTAAGACCGGCGCAGATTATCGATGTAAAAGGTTTAATGGGCGACCCAAGCGACAATTATCCGGGGGTTCGCGGGATCGGCGAAAAGACTGCGATGAAGCTGGTCCAGGAATATGGCTCTGTGGACGGTATTTTGGCCAATCTGGAGGGGTTGTCCACGTCGGTTCGTACGAAAATCGAGAATGATCTGGAGATGCTTCATCTCTCCAGGCAGCTTGCCGAGATCCGTTGTGACATAGAATTGGAGTGTACGCTGGAGGGGTGCTGCTTCGAGTTGAACCCGGCGCTGGTTGTATCCAAATTTGAAGAGCTCGAAATGGCGAGCGTCTCTTCATGGATGGGATTGGCGGTAGCCAGATAGACAAACAGCTGTTATGGCTTGTGGAAATTTCCGCTGGCTTGTCGTTCACTCATGACAGCATGCGTAATTGGATTTGCCAGGGCACTAGGAGAATTCGAGCCACACTTGATGACCGCCAGCCATATACCCGGCAGAACGAAGATGCTGCTGGCGGTGATTTATATGGCGGTCGAATCCGGGGATACGAAACTCGGCTTGGCTATGGGCAGGCCTTAAGATATTAATCTCTTTCGCATTGCTAACAGTCACCAGCCCCCGTTCACAGTGAATGGGGGCCTCTATTATTTATTGTGACGTTGGTTGGCTGTTTAATCCGTAAAGTAAGGGTCTCCTACGACTTGATATAGGAAGCTGCGCATTTCCTCGCCTTCTTGTTCTTCCAGTGAGAAGATATGCTCAAGGTAGCCTTCCTCTTCGAGGTCGTCGGTACCCAGGATGGCTGTACGCCCATTTTGCAAATCGGTGACAAGCTTCTTGCCGTAGAAGCGGTTTGTCGTCGTTACAGCAAGATCAAAGCGCTTCAATGAATGCCCGATGAAGGTTACAAATCTTGTTGAAGTGCTCTCTGTACTGTCGGATAAGAAATCAAGATCATTTGAGCCAGTCATAGTATAGCCCTCCTTAAAATGCAATGTCTTTTGTCATTATATCTGAAAAAACGGCATTTGTGGGAAAACAGCATTCCTCGTTGACAGCGCTTTGAAAAATGGTACAATTAGGAATAACAGTATACGTCTAGGGGAAGCACCTCTCTTGCTATTAGCAGGGGAGGTGTTTTTTGTCGTTGTAAGCACCCTGCCGTGTTGCTGAAAACATTGAGGAGGCGAAATTGAAGGATGCGGATCGTATTTTTGAACAGCTTGGAGAGAAAAAACCAGGAGGACAGGACGGTTGAGGCGCAGATTTGGATTGGTGAAAATGAGGGTGTATGGCATATGGGCTGGAATGAGCTGGAGCAGGAGGGGCAGAAGGAGACGATCTGGTTCGAAGGGGCATCGTGGTCGGAAATGCTGCTCGTGTATCGTCATCGTCTGGCAGCCAAGCTGAGTGAAGGCTTCAGGCCGATAATCGATGGCATATGGGATGAGCAGGATCTTGCGCACGGTCGGGGAATGGCCGCACAGAGGCTGATCTGTTATAGTGAGCTGCACCCCAACGAGGAATTTTATACTGAACTGGCCTCTTGGCGTAGAAGGAAGGCGTCCATGGAACGCAAAGCCCCTTATTTGATCGCCAGCAATCGTCTGCTTAAGCTGATTAGTGTATTTTGTCCGCATAGCAAGGAGGAATTGCTGCAGCTTCCTGGTGTTGGCGAGAATAAGGCGAATGAGTATGGGGCCGAACTACTAGAGCTGTCGAACGTTCGTGAACAACCTAGAGCCTTTCCGCTTGATTGGGTGGAGGAGAGGATCGACGACGAAATATTCCGGTCCTGGGTGTACAAGCAGAAGGAGGCTAAATACCGCGCTGAAATGGAGAAGTTCAGTCTGCGTCGCAAAGTGCTGGAATGTTTGGCAGATGGACAGGATCTCAACGATATCTGTATTCATAGCGGACTCGAACGCAGGGAGGCGTTAGAGCTGCTGGAGAATTTGGAGAAGGACGGTTATCAGATGGATGAGCTGATTAAGCTGGAGCTTCAGAATATGCCCGAGCAAGAGCAATCGGCAGCATGGCAAGCGTTCGAAGAGCTGGGGGATCATCTCCTTAAGCCGGTGTTATTGCGTGTATTTGGAGCAGAGGCGGCAGAGGATGAACAAGTGGACCAACTGTATGAGCGTCTGAGACTGATTCGTCTCTCTTTCAGACGCAATGCGGGTTCGGTTCAAAGAGCGGTGTGATTTGACCTATAGTCGAGTGCAAAAAGTCAGACTTTCAGCAGCGAGAAGGTGGATGAGCGCTATAGAATCTGCACGTTATCAGCGGAAGCTGATATAATTCCAGATCACAAGAAATCTATCTTTTAATCGCGGCCGCTCATCTTCGAAGGGCTTCGATCAGGCTTGCTTATTTAAGGGTGCTTTTTGGACTACCTCTCAAAAAAACGAGGAATATTCATCAAGGGAAAACCCGTTGGTGAATATTCCTCGCTATCTGTTCAAATCCAGTCCCGCTTGCGGAAGAGATAGAACATCCCGGCCCCAAGCACGGCCATGATGCCAAGTACAACATAGTAGCTGTATTTCCAATGCAGCTCAGGCATATTGTCAAAGTTCATTCCGTAAATCCCCGTTATCAGGGTTAAGGGAATAAAGATCGTCGTAATTGCCGTAAACACGCGCATGATTTCGTTCGCCCGATTGGCGATTGAAGCCTGGTAGGCTTCTCTTAAGTTTCCGACCAGTTCGCGGAACGTATCGAAGTTTTCAGCGATTTTTACCGCGTTCTCATAGATGTCGCTAAAGTATTTTTGCAATTGATCATCGATCAGCCGCAAATCTTTTTTATTTAAAATGTTGATAACTTCTTTTTGCGGGCCAAGCACTTTCTTCAGCCATAGTATTTCGCTTCGCAGACCGATAATTTCATTCAGGTGCGAACGTTTTGTATGCATCAGTATATCTTCTTCCAAATTTTCAATCTTCACTTCGATCCGGTCGCCAACGGTAAAGTAGTTATCAACGACAAGGTCGATCAGCAGATAGAGGAACCAGTCTGGCGAACTGACCTCCTGCTCCCATAGAAGCGGCTTGACCGCGCGAAGTTCATTGATTTTCTGCTTGGTAACTGTAATGATATAATGCCGTCCAAGAAACACGTTCAGTGCACGCAGGAAAATTTCCTCATCATCGTAACGGATGCTGTTCACAACGATGAAATAGTGATTCTCATAGGTTTCAATCTTTGGCCGCTGTTCTTCTTCAGACAGGCAGTCTTCCACTGCCAGATCATGCAAAGAGAACAGGGGCTGAAGCAGAGCGAGATCCTCGGCATCTGCATCAATCCAATAGAACCCTTCCTCCGGAGGGGTTGTCGTAATTTCCACGTCTTCTATAGGTGTGAATACACCTTCCTTGACATGACGAATTTTCATATTAAGTTCACTCCCTTTTCCTGGCTGTTGCGTCAGGTAAGCTCTCTTTTAGGTCGAGCACAGGAAAAGACAGCGTCAGTTGAGCAGACATGCGAAAGAGGCGCCACTACATAAAGCTCCGTGACAAGAAAGTGCCCGCGCTAATTCCACAGGTCGCCTGCTGACCGTTTTTCCTATGCGATTGTATCCTATAACTCTGCGGACTCGGGTCGCCTTCCATCTCGGATTTTTCACCTCTTTGTTCCTGATTTTAAAACACTTGTCTAGTATAACGCTGTGCCATCAAATGTTTCAAGACAAAGTTCATTCCGAGGGCGGGGGTTCGTGATTTAATCAACTGAAAGAAATGAAAGTCTTGTGAAAATGCAGAAATGATGTATAATAAGATCAGTAAATTCAAATTTAAAACAACAGAATACAAAATACATTTTTTCTTATCAAGAGTAGGTGGAGGGACTAGCCCGATGATACCCGGCAACCGGCGAATTTTGCACGGTGCTAATTCTTGCAGGATCAAATGCCCTGTCGGCGGATGATCTCTGAGAGATGAGAGAGGTATATTCAGTCAGATATCAATGGCCTTTCTCGATTTATACGAGTGAGGCCATTTGTTGTATCTCCGGCTATTAAATGAGTGTTCAAAAAATCCGGTGTTCAGCATGGAGTAGTTGATAAAGCCAGGGTCTGAGGAGCGGAATGTACGTATTTCGTACGCGAGCACCTGAGATGTTTCCGGAGGAAACATGAATTCATAAGCCTGCGCTTAGATTCGGCTGAATTCAAGATTCGATGCAGACATGATCAAAAGCGGATTTTTGAAGTTCTCTTTGAGATGACAAATGATTTGTATTCAAATCCAATGAAATGAGGAGTGGGGAAATTATGCCAATCAAGATCCCGGATTATTTGCCGGCCAAGGAAGTATTGAATCAAGAGAACATTTTTGTGATGGATGAAAGTCGGGCATATCGTCAGGATATTCGGCCACTCCGCATTGCGATACTAAATCTTATGCCCACAAAAGAAACAACGGAGACACAAATCCTCCGCTTGCTCGGAAATACACCGCTGCAGGTCGATATCGTGCTCTTGCATCCAAGCTCCCATACGTCGAAGAATACATCGGCGGAGCATTTGGAAATGTTCTATAAAACTTTTGATGAAATCAGGCATCGCCGCTTTGACGGTTTGATTATTACAGGGGCTCCGGTCGAACAGCTCGAATTCGAAGAAGTGAACTACTGGAAGGAATTGCAGGAGATATTCGATTGGAGCAAAACACATGTTACTTCGACACTGCATATATGTTGGGCTTCACAAGCCGGTTTATATCATCATTATGGCGTGCGCAAAATACCTCTGGGCCAGAAATGCTTTGGCGTGTTCCCTCATACGGTGAATAAACCTCATGTGAAGCTGCTGCGCGGCTTCGATGAAGTGTTCCAGGTGCCACATTCCCGTCATACCGACGTATTGCGAGCTGATATTGAAGTTAGAGAGGAATTGGAAGTGCTTGCGGAATCCGAGGAGGCTGGTATTTATCTTGTAGCTACCAAGGATGGCAAGCAGATTTTCGTAACCGGTCACTCCGAATATGACCCGGACTCTTTGAAGTGGGAATATGACCGCGATGTTGCCAAAGGGCTGGAAATCGATCTTCCGCTTCATTACTATCCAAATGATGATCCATCCAAGACGCCGGTGTCTACCTGGAGATCTCATGCAAACTTATTATTCTCCAATTGGCTCAATTACTATGTGTATCAAGAGACACCTTATGACATTGATGAGGCGAAAGATTTCGTATATGAGATTTAATTTGCGATAAATAAATAATGAGGGGAAAGATCGGCATGGATAAGAAGTGGCATATTGAGAGTAAGCTGGCACAAATCGGCTCGGTGGAGGAACCGGTGACGGGAGCGGTGAATTATCCGATTTACCAAGCAACGGCGTTTCGTCATCCGCGACTTGGCCAGAGCACGGGATTCGATTATGCGCGGACAAAGAGCCCGACCCGGGCGGTGCTTGAGCAAGCGGCGGCTGAATTGGAATGCGGAGATGCCGGGTTTGCCTGTAGCTCCGGTATGGCGGCACTGCAGACGGTATTTATGATGTTCGCCCAAGGCGATCACTTGATCGTATCGCTTGATTTGTACGGGGGTACATATCGGCTGCTTGAACGGATATTGACGAAATTTGGAGTCACGGCCTCCTATGTGGACACGAATGATCTGGATGAGCTGGAGAGCGTACGTCAGCCGAATACAAAGGCTGTGTTCATCGAGACGCCGACGAATCCATTGATGATGGTGACCGATATCGGTAAGGTAGGCAGCTGGGCAAAGCAGCATCAATTGCTGACCATCGTCGATAATACGCTGCTAACGCCGTATTTCCAGCGGCCGCTTGAGCTTGGCGCAGACATTGTAGTTCATAGCGCGACAAAATATTTGGGCGGGCACAATGATGTATTGGCCGGAATTATTGTGACCAAAGGGGAGGTATTGTCTGCCGAGATGTTCTTCCTGCACAATTCTCTGGGCGCTGTGCTGAGCCCTTCTGATAGCTATCAGCTGATGAGAGGAATGAAGACGCTGGCGCTGCGGATGGATCGTCATCAGAGCAATGCGCTGGCGATCGCAAAATATTTGCAGAAGCATCCGCAGGTGGCTGAGGTATTCTATCCCGCTCTACCAGACCACCCGGGCTATGAAATTCAAAATCAGCAAAGCAGCGGAAACACGGGAATCTTTTCTTTCAAAGTGACGGATGCCCGTTATGTTGAGCCCGTGCTGCGACATCTTAAATTGATTGCCTTCGCAGAGAGCCTCGGCGGTGTTGAATCGCTGATGACCTATCCGGCGGTACAGACCCATGCTGATATTCCGGTTGAGATTCGCGAAGCGGTTGGCGTTGATGATCGACTGCTAAGATTCTCGGTAGGGATTGAGCATGTGAACGATCTGATCGAGGATTTGGACCAGGCTTTGGAGGCAGCTAGAACCGAGGTTGAGGGAGGAGAGACTCATGAGTAAATTCTTTTCAGGCGATGAACAAGATCGTAAGTTTGAGACTAAACTGATTCATTTTGGCTGTGAGGTAGATCGCAATACCGGAGCTTCGAGCGTACCGATCTATCAGGCTTCCACGTTCCATCATCATGATATTTATAATCCTCCGGAATACGATTATAGCCGTTCGGGGAATCCAACCCGCCAGGCATTAGAGGATTATATCGCGGTATTGGAAGGCGGGGTAAAGGGCTTTGCTTTTGCAAGCGGCATGGCTGCGATATCCACCACCTTCATGCTGTTCTCGGCGGGAGATCATCTGATCGTAACGGAGGATGTCTACGGAGGAACTTATCGACTGTTATCGACTGTGCTGAGCCGGATGAATATCGAGACGACTTTCGTTGATATGACGGACCCGGAGCAAGTGAAAGCGGCTTTAAGACCAAATACGAAAGCTGTATATATGGAAACCCCTTCTAATCCGACGCTGAAAATTACCGATATGGCCGAGATTGCTGCCTGGGCTAGAGAACACGGCTTGCTCAGCATTGTTGATAATACGTTTATGACCCCTTATTATCAACGCCCCATTGAGCTTGGGGTAGATATCGTGCTGCACAGCGCAACTAAATTTCTTGGCGGACACAGCGATGTGCTGGCAGGGCTCGCGGTTGCACGTGACGAGGAGCTGGCCCAGCGCCTGAAATATGTGCAGAACGGGCTTGGCACAGTCTTGGGTGCGCAGGATTCGTGGCTGCTTATGAGAGGGATGAAGACGCTGGGCGCTCGCATGGCGTACAGTGAGGTCAGCGCCCGCAAACTGGCGGATTGGCTGCAGTGCCGAAATGATATTGAAGCAGTTTACTATCCGGGGCTGGAGCAGCATCCTGGACGGGCCATTCAGGAGAAGCAATCAACAGGGTATGGCGCGGTTGTCTCCTTCGATGTCGGCTCGGGAGAACGCGCAAAAAAATTGCTCAGTGAGGTTAAGCTGCCGCTCGTCGCCGTGAGTCTTGGTGCTGTCGAGAGCATCCTGTCCTATCCGGCCATGATGTCGCATGCTTCGATGCCGCGCGAGGTCAGACTGGAACGTGGAATTGGTGATGGGTTGCTGCGCTTTTCAGTGGGGCTTGAAGACATTGATGACCTGATCGCTGATTTAGATCAAGCTCTTGGCAGCAGCAAGATTTAAGGAGTCCCAAGCTTAGCACCTGATCCTATATCGGGTGCTGTTTTTATACGCTTGAGTGTGTTAGGATAAATTTATCTGATAATTAATTACATTTGTGATTGTTTTATATTGAGATAAGGGAGGGCACTTATATGACAGCTATTGACCATATACTTGATAAAGCACTTAAAGGGGAGCGCGTTAATCTTGAAGAGACGATCGCCTTGTTCGAGTCTGAAGAAGTTGAGAAGATGGGACATGTGGCGAACATTCTGATGGAGCGTAAACATCCTGAGCCATTGACGACATTTGTCATCGGCCGCAACGTGAACTACACCAATATTTGTGATGTTTATTGCCGTTTCTGTGCATTTTATCGTCGACCTGGATCAGAAGAAGGTTATGTTCTGCCAACAGAGGCAATTCTGCAAAAAATCCAGGAAACCATTGATGTTGACGGAACGGAGATTTTAATGCAGGGGGGAACGAATCCTAACCTGCCATTCAGTTATTATACGGATCTTCTAAAAGAAATTAAAACTCATTTCCCGGATATTACAATGCATTCCTTCTCTCCAGCGGAAATTATGAAAATGAAGGAAGTTTCGGATGGACTTTCGCTTGAGGAGGTATTGCGGCAGATACATGCGGCAGGCCTGGATTCCTTGCCAGGCGGTGGCGCTGAGATTCTTGATGACCGTACCCGGCGGAAAATTAGCCGTTTGAAGGGCTCCTGGAGAGACTGGATGGATGTAATGCAGACCGCTCACAAGATCGGCATGAACACGACGGCTACAATGGTTATCGGATTTGGAGAGTCCATGGAAGAACGTGCACTTCATTTACTGCGTGTGCGTGAAGCTCAGGACGAATGCATCCAGAATCACTATCCTTCGGAGGGCTTCCTGGCCTTTATTCCTTGGACCTTCCAGCCGGATAACACAAACTTGAAGAAGGAGCGGCAAACCCCGGAAGCTTACCTGAAGACGGTAGCGATCAGCCGGATTGTCCTTGATAATATTAAGAATCTGCAGTCCTCATGGGTTACGATGGGGCCTGAGGTGGGCAAATTATCCCTGCAGTATGGCTGCAACGACTTCGGCAGTACGATGATTGAAGAGAATGTTGTCTCATCGGCAGGTGCAACGTATAAAGTAAATATTGAAGCGATTCTTTCCATTATTCGTGAAGCGGGGAAAATTCCGGCACAGCGTAATACGAAGTATGATATTCTGCGTGTATTTGATAAGGAATCTCACGTTGAACGGGATTTTGTGATGCAAAATTAGGCTGGTGCCAGGCCGCAGTTAACCAGCTCCTGACCTGGTCTAGGTAACATTGGAAAGTCTGCCTTTCATTCCATGGGCTTGATCCGTATATCCGTTTTCTCCTCACCATATACTTGTGAAGAGGAAGCGGAAGGGGGAAAGTCCATGGATTTTTTTACAATTCGGATCAATATTGACGGTACAGACTCGGGTGCCCGCTTTACAGAGTGCTTCTCAGGACAAGATCTGTATATTGACTCAGGTCAGTCAGCAATCAGCTACTCCACAGACGGAAAAATCATGGATGTTCTCGTTGGGATATCTGGTGAGACTTCACACGGACACAAGTATCCGGACCCGGAATGGGGCGAGGGATATGAACGGTTAGCAGAGGGAATCGCACGATATGTAGTTGAGGTGAAGGAGGCGGGGATTCTGTCCGCGATGTTATCCAGGAAATATTCCTTCGCTTCAGCTGAAGATTATGAAGCGGTATCGAAGCTAAGTCTACGCTTGCTTGGAACGGATGAAGCCGGTTTTTCTGCCAGACGCACGCGGATGTCCATTATTAAGAAGGAATTGAAAAATTATTTGCAGCAAAGCGCTTTTGTACATTTGGACGGTCTGATTACTTTTCGGCTAAGGGAATATAGGGACAAACTGGATGAGATTATCGATTATGCGGTGGATGAGCTTCTGCTTGATAAGCAGTATGAAGAATTTATCGGCCTGCTCCAGTATTTTGTTCATTTTCAAGAGCCATTGACCCCACTTGTCCATTTGATGCATAAGAAGGATCAGGAATTCGTTGTTTTGGATGAGAAATTTACATCGATCCATATTCCTGCTGGCGGGGGGATGGTCGCACGAATCGCTGATCAGGAGCTGGAGATGGAAAATGCCGTTGTCAGCTCTTTGATTTCTCTGGCACCGGTTCGTATTTTAATCCATACGCCATGGCCGGAAATGCAGATGATCTCAACGATCTGCCGCATTTTTGGGGAGCGGGTGGAGATCTGTTCGCAGTGCCCGCAATGCACCTTGTTCCATCAATCGGATAGATCGAGGGATCAGTGTACCTAAACCGCCAAAACCAGCCTATTTCCTTGACTGTAGGACAGGATCGCTATATAATTTACACATTAGTTGTAATTAAAGCAGGATTCAAAAAGTCGGTTTTCAGCACCGAGAAAGTTGGATGAAGCAGGGCATAAGGAGCGCAGCGTACGTGGTGTGTACGTGAGCACCGGAAGGCCCGTTGAATTCAAGATTCGATGCCGAAAAACTTCCTGACTCACTACGTGATCAAAAGTGACTTTTTGATTAACCTCTAAAAGCGATGACAAAGATATGAACCAGATTTTGAACTGTACAGAGAGAGGGAACTTGGCTGGAATTCCCTTCGGATTCATTCTTGGTTTACCCCTTTGTAGCTGCTGTTCCGAACCAAGGAAACAACGGGCTTATGGGTTGATTCAACTGTTGCCCGGTTATCCGGTATTAGGAATCGCCGGTTCATTACCGTTACACAATGCTTAATTAAGGGCTTGTCTTGTATTGGGACAGCCGAATAAGGGTGGAACCACGGGTAAATCACGCTCGTCCCTTTTACGGGACGGGTGTTTTTTGTATGTCCGCTTCCGGCGGCCAAACAACGAGAGGGAGGAAATGAAAGTGGCACTATCGATTACTTTGCCGGACGGATCGGTCCGGGAATATGCAGAAGGTAGTACTTTTGAAGACGTAGCGGCATCGATTAGCAGCGGTCTGCGCAAAAATGCGGTGGCTGGCAAGTTGAACGGGGTGGCCGTTGACCTGAACACGAAGCTGGAGGACGGCGCGAAGATAGAGATTATAACGCTGGATTCGCAGGATGGTCTGGAAATTATGCGCCACAGCTGCGCTCACTTGATGGCTCAAGCCGTAAAACGATTATTTGGCGGCAAAGAGGTTAAGCTTGGTGTTGGTCCTGTGATTGAAGACGGATTTTACTATGATATGGACCTGGAACACCCGCTGAATCCTGAAGATCTGCAGAAGATTGAGAAGGAAATGGAGCGGATTATTGGCGAGAACCTGCCGATTACACGCCGCGAAGTAAGCCGTGAGGAAGCGATTGTGATCTTCACTGAAATGGGCGATCCTTACAAGCTTGAATTGATTCGGGATCTGCCGGAAGGCGAGACGATCTCCATCTATGACCAAGGCGAATTTACCGATTTGTGCCGCGGGCCGCACGTGCCTTCCACCGGCAAGATCAAAATCTTCAAGCTTCTTAGCGTGGCTGGCGCTTACTGGCGCGGCAACAGCGACAACAAGATGCTGCAGCGCATTTATGGTACAGCATTTGTGAAGAAGGCTCAGCTCGATGAGCACTTGCATATGCTGGAGGAAGCGAAGAAGCGCGACCACCGTAAGCTGGGTAAGGAGCTTAGCATCTTTACTTTTAATAATTTGGTTGGACAAGGCCTGCCGATCTGGCTTCCAAAAGGGGCGACTCTGCGCCGCACTCTGGAGCGCTATATTGTTGATATTGAGGAACGCCTTGGCTATCAACATGTCTATACTCCTGTACTCGGTAGCACAGAGCTGTACAAAACCTCCGGACATTTGGCTCACTATGAAGAGGATATGTTCCCAAGAATGCAGGTCGATAACGAGGAATTCGTTCTTCGTCCGATGAACTGTCCGCACCACATGATGGTATTTAAAAGCGATATGCGCAGCTATCGGGATCTTCCGATCCGTATCGCAGAGTTGGGGATGCAGCACCGTTATGAAATGTCTGGGGCATTGACAGGGCTGCACCGCGTGCGTTCGATGACGCTGAATGATGCGCATATCTTCTGTCGCCTGGATCAGATCAAAAGCGAGTTCTCCCGTGTGCTTGACTTGATCAAGCAAGTATATAGCGATTTCGGCATCGGTGAATACCGCTTCCGTCTGTCCTATCGCGATCCCCAGGATACAGAGAAGTATTATCAGAATGACGAAATGTGGAACACTGCACAGCGTATGCTGCGCGAGGTTGTAGAAGAAGCAGGCTTGCCGTTCTATGAAGCAGAAGGCGAAGCGGCGTTCTATGGTCCGAAGTTGGACGTACAAATCAAAACCGCTCTGGGCAAGGAAGAGACTCTATCCACCGTTCAGATCGACTTCCTTCTGCCGGAACGCTTTGAGCTGGAATATGTTGGAGAAGATGGAGCAAAGCATCGCCCCGTGGTGCTGCACCGCGGTATTCTCGGTACAATGGAGCGGTTTACAGCGTTCCTGCTTGAGAACTTTGCTGGCAATTTGCCGCTCTGGCTGTCACCGGTACAAGCGAAGGTCATTCCGGTCTCGGCACATTTTGAGGAATATGCACGTCAGGTTGAGGATAAATTGCGGGCTGGAGGCATTCGTGCCGAGAGCGATCTGCGCAATGAGAAGCTTGGATATAAGATTCGTGAAGCTCAGCTTGAGAAGATTCCATATATGTTCGTTGTTGGCGAGAATGAGAAGAATGGCGGTACCGTCTCGGTGCGCAAACGCGGCGAAGGGGATCTGGGCGCGCAGCCATTGGAAGACGTGCTTGACTCCTTGAAAAATGATATCGCCAACCACACTATTTAATTGTTGCTTGTAGTGAGGTTAGAGACGAGAGCAATGGCTTTTTGAAAAATGAAATGTATAAATTGCGGCGCATATGGAAAACCTCTTGGAATAAGGGGGAGGTTTTTCGTATGCGCCAAATTATTTTATGGCAAAAAATTGTATTGGTAAGTATTTTGACGGGCATGCTTCTGCACGGAATTTCACTGGATCATATTCCTGCGGCAGCCAAATCGGCAAATGTGACAAATATATCGTATGCAGATCCGTACTATGAACAGAAGAAATATTTTGAGAAGATGCGTCTGCTGGACACTCAATCAAGGCAGGAATCATTTGGTAATCCAGCTGTCAAGCAGCAAACGGTCATGATACCTAAGTCGATGGAAATGATGCAAAGGCCGTTACAACCGAAGGTTGATAAGGCGGAAAAGGCCGAATCAGTCAAGAAGAAAGTGAAGACGGTCAAGGTGATGGCTACGGGGTATACCGCTGGTTATGAATCGACTGGCAAAAAGCCCAACCATCCGGAATATGGCATCACGTACTCCGGAGTCAAGGTACGCCGCGATAAAAATACAGTCTCTACGATTGCGGCGGATCTGAAGGTATTCCCGCTTGGAACGATTCTGTACATTCCTGGCTATGGCTATGGGGTTGTAGCGGATAAGGGCTCGGCGATCAAAGGCAAGAAGATTGATCTGTATTTTAAAACGACGAAGCAGGTTTATAAAGAATGGGGCAAAAAGGAAGTTGAGGTTCAGGTCATCCGCAATGGTAACGGTAAGTTGACGGAGGCTATGCTGCGTGAACTGGGCGAGGCGATGGAGGTTGGTAAGGAGATCCCCGAAGACCTCTGGAACAAAGCCGTATAGAGGTCGTTCAAAAATTCGCTTTTGATCACGAAGCAGCACTGAGTGCATATTCAGCATCGAATCTTGAATTCAGCTGGGTCTTCCGGTGCTCACGTACCCAAACCGTACGCTGCGCTCCTCGGCCCCTGGCAGTGAGTTATGAGGTAGTTTTAACCTGTTTGAAAGTGCATAGTTTCCCTGAGGTCCTTGCATAATAAGGTTGGTTCGTTCTGAAAGAACGTGCCGTTAAGTCGATAATAAAGACTTCTTATCGCGAAAGTGCAAGGGAGGTGAAATCTGTGCCAAATCAAAATAAAAACAAAGCAGCTTCTCCCGGCTATAAGACTCCTAACGAGAAGTTTAATGCCGAGTTTGCTGAGGAGAACTTGACAACAGCTACGGCTAAAAAAGTTTCCCGTAATGTCAAACATAAACAAGGTTCTCATGTGCAATAACTGAGAGATACAACGAGATCTACAGGGCGCCCGTTCGGGTTGCCCTTTTTTGTATAAGCTGCCTGCTGGTTGCTTTAGAATTCCTATCCAGTCCTATCTCAAAGGATTCGCTTGGCAAAGTTTCAAATTAGTCTGTAAGAAAAAGTAAAACGACTCGGTCTCGAGACTGATAGCATGTTCCATCCCGCGCCGCTGTTGCTTGTCATTGAAATGCGTTACACTGTTGATACAGTAGATGACGAGTAAATGGAGGGGAATGAAAATGAAACATAACTACATAGGTCGCTTGATCGGCGGTCTTGTATTAATATCAATCGGCAGTATCTTTATAATGAATATGATGGGCTACACCGATATCAGTATAGGCTATTTGTTCGGAACATTTTGGCCGGTATTTCTTATTCTTGGCGGTATCGCGAGTTTTGCTAATGGAGACAGACGTGGAGGCAGCTTGATCGGCAGTGTTATTCTGATTGTGATCGGCGGTTATTTCCTGGCCAGGAATTTGGACTTGGTACAGGTTGACCCCGGGCAGTTCTTCAAGTTTTTTGTCCCACTAGCATTGATTATCGCCGGTATAAATCTGCTGTTCAAGCCGCGTTCTCCGCGGTTCAAGCAGCCTCCGTTCCCGCCTCCGGCACCTCCAAAGCCGCCGGTTCCTCCCATTTCGGAGATGGAATCGTCGCTGGACTCGATCTTTGAAGCGATGGAGAAGCCTAAGAAAGAGAAGAAAATGGGACCGGGCAACTTCGATTACAATCATTTTGGCGACAGTCCATTCGATAAGAAGCAGCAAGGAAATGGAATGCATGGATCCTACGATTCAGAGGAAATGGATAACAAATCAGGTTGGAAGGAACAGTTCCATAAGAAGTTCAACGATTTTGGTTCTAAAGAGACGCTTAACAAATCAGGTTTCGTTGGCGATGTTCATATGGGCCAGGAATATTTCCAGCTGCAGCCGATGAACATCTCCCATTTTATCGGAGATACCATTATCGATTTAACCAAGGCCCAGATTCCTTACGGTGAGACAAAGATTAATATTTCAGCATTTATTGGCGATGTGAAAATTTTTGTGCCTGACGATATGGATGTCGCCGTTGTAGCTGTGTCGAGTGCATTTATCGGCGACCTGTCTGTCTTCTCCCAGAAGCAGGGCGGTTTCATGAGCAATATCAAGGCGCAGACTCCATATTATAATGAGGCTAACAAGAAAGTGAAGCTGATCATCAGTGTATTTATCGGGGATGTCAAAGTAAATATGGTGGGTTGATAATATGATCGTTCAACGGATTCTAAAAAATACAAAATGGGAGCTGCTCGGATTCTTTCTGCTGACAGGCAGTTTGGCGGCCATTGCTTCCTATATCGGCGTTAGGGCGGGGATCATCATCATTGGTGATCCCCATGTCTGGTTCTATGAGACGATAACGATCGTCGTATTAACACTAATCATTGGCTATATCGCTGGCCGTCGTATTCAGGGACGGATTGATCTGCTGCATCTAAATATGCTTCAGGCCGCCAAGGGGAATTTATCCATACGAATGCCCGAAACACTGGATCAATCCTTTGCCGGGGTATATCAAGAGTTCAACAATATGACGGATGCGGTGGAAAAGAAGATGAAGCTCCTGCAGCAGCTTGGCGAGCAGGAGGTTGTCGAGAAGGAGCAAGCAGCTGAGCTTGCGGTACTGGAGGAACGGCGCCGACTGGCCCGTGACCTGCACGATACGGTCAGCCAGCAGCTATTTGCCATTCATATGGCCGCCTCCTCGCTTCCCAAGGTGTTGGAGATTAATGAAGCCCAGGCACAGACCGTGATGGAGCAGCTGATTCTAATGTCGAATACGGCGCAGAAGCAGATGCGCGCACTCATCGCCCAGCTTCGCCCGATGGAGCTTGTTGGCAAGTCGCTTGCAGAAGCGCTTGATCAGTGGTTTCCTGATTATTGCCGACAGAACGGGCTGAAAGGGATGAAAGACCTTGATATTCAAGGAGGCATATCGGAAGCCAAGGAACATCAATTGTTCCTGATTATTCAAGAAGCAATGGCCAACATTGTCAAGCATGCCGGTGCAAAAGTAGTCAGCATGTCGCTCAAGGAAGGTCCAAGACAGGTCATTCTCAGTGTTAGCGACGACGGCCAGGGGTTCAGCAGTAGTACTGCTCAGAGACCAGGATCTTATGGACTAACCACCATGCGTGAACGGGCTGAGAAGCTTGGCGGTCATGTCGAGATTATAAGCAAGCCAGGAGCGGGGACAACCATCCGTGTGCATATTCCGAAATTTGAGACGGGAAAAGAGGCGGCTGTAAATGAGTGATAAAATTAAGGTGATGATTGTTGATGATCATGATATGGTTAGAATGGGACTTAAAACTTATTTAATGATGGATCCCCTTTTTGAGGTTATTGCTGAAGCAGGAAACGGAAAAGAAGCGGTTGATTTTATGAACGCTAACCCGGAGAATGCTCTGCCTGATATTGTATTAATGGATCTTATGATGCCGGTGATGAACGGAGTAGAAGCAACAAGGGCCGTACTGGAGCGTTATCCGCAAATCAGAATCGTCATCCTGACGAGTTTCATAGAAGACGACCTGGTCGTGCAGGCGGTAGAAGCCGGAGCGGTTAGCTATTGTCTCAAGACGGTGTCTGCAGATGAACTGATCCATGCCCTGCAGCAGGCTAGCCGCGGCATGCCGGTGATGACCGGGGAGATCGCTCAAGCACTGACACGCGGCCTTCGCCAGCGGACGGTACAGGGCGATGATACTGATCTGACCGAGCGTGAAAAGGAAGTACTGCTGCTTATTGCTGAAGGAAAGAGCAACAAAGAGATTGGAGAAGAACTGCATATCAGCATCAAGACAGTCAAGACTCATGTCAGCAATTTGCTGATGAAATGCGATCTCGAAGATCGTACGCAATTGGCCATTTTTGCTCATCGTCAAGGGTGGGTTAGCTAACTTCCAGCTTTTATCTCCTTTTTAATTGTTTTTAAGGTATGTTTAAGGTTCTTGGTACAAAATAATAAATGTAAACGAGATAACAACCCAAACAATCAATTACCCCTGTAGCATCAAGGGGAAGGAGGTATATTAATCATGGAAGAGGATAAAAACAAATCGGGTCAACCCTTCAAAGAGGATGAAAGCGATAGATCACAAGGAACCCAGGATTCCGGCGCTTCCTACTATTATTCTTACGGTCCGTTCCAATCCTATAGCAAGGAGCCGGAAGGAATTAGCACCAGCAGCAGTTACTCGGGCAGCGAAGGCCCGTCGCAGGATGTTGAGATTACAAGACCGCAGCCGGTGAAGCCGCTCCCGAACGCATATGGTTACCGTTCCTCAACCGAGGACGCTGGCGCATTAAATGGTGGAGGAGGAGGGGCACTACCTCCCAAAAATTCAGGCAACTGGCAGTTCAATAAGCCGAAGAGGAAATCCTCTGCCAAATCCATCATCGCTGCTTTCCTGGCAGGTATGCTGATCATGGGGGGCGGGATGGCGTTTGCTGACTATGCTCATGTTTTTACAGGAAATCCATCCCAACCAACCGTAGCTGAACAGAATATGAATCAAGGCAGCAACGATACTACAGCTTCGAAGGCGTCGACCACTTCCTATCCGGTGGCAGGCTCTACAGATGTGGCGGGTGTTGTGAAGGAAGCCGGACCGGCGGTGGTTAAGATTGAGACGCTGGTCAAAGCTGGCAAGCAGTCAAGCCGCAGCAATTCCTACAGTGATGATCCGTTCTATCGTTTCTTCTTCGGTGATGATTCGAGTAACGGAGGTTACGGTAATGGAAACGGCAATGGCACTGATGGCAGTGGTTCCTCATCCAACTCGAACCAATTGGTTCCAACCGGTATCGGTTCCGGGTTCATCTTCGATAAGAGCGGCTATATCCTGACCAATGAACATGTGGTCCACAATGCCGATGTTGTTCAAGTCACGGTACAAAATACCGAGAAACCCTATGAAGCCAAGGTGCTTGGCACGAGCTATGAGCTTGATCTCGCCGTGCTGAAGATCGAGGGCAATAACGACTTCCCGTCCATCCCGCTAGGAAGCTCTGACAACTCGCAGGTCGGCGATTGGCTGGTAGCTATCGGGAACCCGAAAGGCTTTGACCATACCGTTACTACGGGCGTACTTAGTGCAAGAGAGCGCAGCATCACCATCGCTGGCGAGAATGGGGAGAAAGACCGGGAGTATGAGCACTTGCTGCAGACGGATGCCTCGATCAACCCCGGCAACTCTGGCGGTCCGCTCTTGAACTTGAATGGTGAGGTTGTAGGGATTAACGTTGCAGTTAGCGCGGATTCTCAAGGTATTGGATTTGCGATTCCGACCAGTACGGTCAAAGAAGTCATCGATAAGCTGAAGAATAACGAGAAGATTCCGGAAAAACCGGTTCCATTTATCGGCGCCACACTGATGACGATGAGTGATGAAGTCGCTGCGCAAATGGGTTCAGATGTGAAGGAAGGCTCGGTGGTATCCAGCGTTGTGTTCAAGTCTCCGGCCTATAATGCAGACCTGCGCCCGTACGATATCATTACAGGAGCCGATGGCAAGAAGTTTGCCACCAAGGAAACGCTGATTGAATATATCCAGAAGCAAAATGTCGGTGATGAGGTTACCTTCAATATTGTCCGTGATGGCAACAAGATGGATCTGAAGATTAAGATTGGCAATAAGAATGACTTTGCGAACGTTCAGTAATCGCGTGTATTCAAAAAGTCTGGTTTTCAGCACCGGTAAGGTTGAATGAAGCCAGGACTTTTTGAACTACCTCTTATCGGCAGGTCGATGCGTCTGATCCTGGGCGTTAAAGGAGGCGGCGGGCCCTTGGGCCTGCCGTCTTTTTGCGACAAGTTTAAGTTTAGGTTTGAATTTTGATAGAATATAGGTAAAGACTGGGGCCATAATTGCTTGATCCTGACATATGGTTCTTGATCAGAGGAGGTTGCTTATGAGGTCAGTTATTCTAGTTATCGATGATGATGAGAAGATCACTTCAATGCTGCGGCGTGGCTTGGCATTTGAAGGGTACGATGTATATACGGCCCAAAATGGTGCGGAAGGCTTATCTATGGTGATGACGGCAGAGCCGGATATGATCATTCTGGATGTGATGATGCCGAAGGTGGATGGCTTCGAGGTATGCCGAAGATTGCGCGAAGGCGGGAGTACGGTGCCGGTGCTGATGCTGACGGCCAAGGATGAAGTGGAGAGCCGTGTTAAAGGGCTGGACACCGGAGCGGATGACTATTTGGTGAAGCCGTTTGCGCTTGAGGAGTTGTTGGCCCGGGTACGCGCGTTGCTTCGACGGAAGGATCATGGGAGCGGAGAAAACGGTGAACATCGCTTGATCTTTGAGGATATCATCATGGATCTCGATTCACGAGAAGTGATTCGTGGCGGGGAGAGACTGGAGCTGACCGCGAAGGAATTCGATCTGCTGCATCTGTTCATGCAGAACCCGAAGCGCCTCCTGACTAGAGATCTGATTATGGATAAAATTTGGGGTTATGATTACAGCGGCGAGTCCAATGTACTTGAGGTTTATATTGCCATGCTGCGGCAGAAGACGGAGGAGTTCGGCGGTAAACGCATTATTCAGACGATTCGCGGAGCCGGTTACATTCTGAGAGGAGACTAAGAGCATGTCGATAAGATTACGGCTCACGGCTTGGTATACTAGCATACTAGCAGTCGTATTGATATTGTTCGGTGCTTCGTTCTATGGATTGGTACGCTTCTATACGTATCAGGAAGTAAAGACCCGGCTGGAGGAGCAGGCTAACCGGATTCAAACTTTGATTCTGGATCCCGTGAATTTAGACATCTCTTTAGAGCCCAGCCAAAACAATCGTTTGGAGGATGCGCAGATTTATGCGCAAATCTATAACGATGTGAAGAAGACGATCAACCGATCGAATAATATGCAGGAATTAAATCTTCAATTTCCGCTGCCCAAGGGGGCGCTTAAAAATGGCAATGGATATCAGAGCATTCGGATCGGTGAGAATTCATTTTTACTGTATCAGACCATTTTACAATATAAAAATACGAATATCGGTCTGCTCCAATTAGGTGCCTATACCGGGGCTGAAGAGCGTTTGCTGGGTCTGGTCAGAAATGTGTTATTATTCGGATCATCGATTTCGCTTATTTTTGCCGCAACGCTGGGGATGTTCCTGGCCCGTCAGTCTATGGCGCCGATCGGCAAGGTTATTGAGGCGGCTAACGGGATCCAGACTGGGAATGATCTGAGCGTACGAATCGATTATGAAGGTCCGGACGATGAGATTGGTCAATTAATTGGCACGGTCAATCGGATGTTAGAGCGCACGGAGGGATTCTATAACGAGCTGGATGAAGCCTATTTAGCTCAACGCCGCTTTGTCTCCGATGCCTCCCATGAATTGAGGACGCCGCTGACGACGATTCGTGGCAATGTGGATCTGCTGCAGAAGATGTGGGGCGAGATCGGAGAAAAACGCGTAGAGCTGGATGAGGAGCAGAAGCGGATCTATACGCTGGAGGCGATTACGGACATCGCGGATGAAGCGCGGCGGATGAGCAGTCTGGTTAACGATTTGCTGTCGCTCGCCCGGGCTGATGCTGGCAAGACTATAAACAAAGAACCGCTGGCTCTCTCTCCGTTAATAGAAGAGGTCATACGCAGAGCACAATTCCTTCCCCGCAATGCAGCCTGGCTGCAAGGAAATCTGGATGCTGTCAGGGGGGCTGCTGTGATGGGGAATAAGGATTATTTGCAGCAGCTGTTATTCATTTTTATTGAGAATGCCTTTAAATACACGCCGGAGGGCAGCGTAACGATTGATGCGGCCAGACAGGGGGAACAGATTGGTATTCGCATCACGGATACAGGCATAGGCATGGATAAGAGCGAGATTCCGCATATCTTCGAGAGATTCTATCGGGCCGATCCTTCCCGCGGTGTTATCCAGGGGGTTGGGCTCGGATTATCCATTGCAAAATGGATTATTGATGAGCATGATGGATCGGTTGAGGTGGTTACCAAGCTGGGCGAAGGGACTTCTTTTATCATCTGGCTTCCGGCTCTCTTTAATGCCTTGCCGGAATAGGCTATAATAGGGAGGATTCGTATTATCCGCTTCTCTCGCTAGTAGAGGTTGCTCAAAAGTCCACTTGTGATCAGAAAACGGATCGAAGCCGTTCAAGGATGACTTTTGAATACACACTAGAAGGGACGCACGGAAAGAAGGGAATAATTCATGGAAGTGCTTAAAATTACGCCGCGCGGTTATTGCTATGGAGTTGTCGATGCGATGGTGCTGGCCAGACAGGCTGCGCAAAATCTCGATCTTCCACGGCCTATATATATTCTGGGCATGATTGTTCACAACAGTCATGTGACTCAATCCTTTGAGGATGAAGGCATTATTACGCTGGATGGCCCGAATCGGATGGAAATTCTGAGTCAGGTAGAGAGCGGGACTGTGATCTTCACGGCTCACGGGGTATCTCCGGAGGTTAGAAAGCTGGCTCGTGAGAAAGGGTTGACCACGGTGGATGCGACTTGTCCAGACGTGACCAAGACCCATGTATTGATCAAGGAGAAGGTTGCCGAAGGCTACGAAGTTGTCTACATCGGCAAGAAAGGCCATCCGGAGCCGGAAGGGGCAATCGGCGTCGCTCCTGATAAGGTTCATCTGATTGAGAAGGAAGAGGAGATTGCCGATCTTCAGCTGACGTCTGACCGAATTGTGATCACGAATCAGACGACGATGAGCCAGTGGGACATTAAGCATATTATGAAGAAGCTGTTGGAAAAGTACCCGGCGGCCGAGGTGCATAATGAGATCTGCCTGGCTACCCAGATGCGCCAGCAAGCAGTTGCTGAGCAGGCCAGTCAAGCGGACCTGGTTATCGTTGTAGGCGATCCGCGCAGCAATAACTCCAATCGGCTGGCACAGGTATCGGAGGAGATCGCCGGCGTGACGGCATACCGGATTTCTGATGTGACTGAGATCAAGCAGGAATGGCTGCAGGGAGTCGGCAAGGTAGCGGTGACTTCAGGAGCTTCTACACCAACGCCGATCACGAAGGAAGTCATCAATTATTTGGAGCAGTATAATCCGGACGATCCGTCCACCTGGGAGATCGTCAGAACGGTTAATATGCAGAAGCTGCTTCCTCCGGTTAAGGTTGCCAAGAAATAAAGCTTCCTAATCATATACGATTTATCACGGAGCTCTTTCGTCACTTGAGGCTTCGGGATCGGGAATTTTGCATTCGAGCCGCAGCTCGAATGTATGGTCATCGAATTCTCGTATTCCTGCAGCCTTCGGTCGAACGGGCTCCTTTGTTATGCATGTTTTTAGTACGAGATTCACATTTCTACTTGCTGTTATGAGGCAATCTTGACGGAAGTGGTCCAATAGAGTATATTTTCTTTAACGATTAAAAGCTTAAAAGCGAACAAGCGTTTAAGCGCGACAGTGAAACATAGCTGGGAGCTATATAAATATCCCTAAATGATATCAATGGATAAGGAAAGGATGAAATGATAATGATCGTAGTAACTTCAAATCGAACATCTGAGGAACGGATTCAGGAGATTATAGCCGTTATAGAGAAAGAGGGATTGCAGGTTCATATTTCACGTGGGGAGGATCGTACAGTGATCGGTCTCATTGGAAGTATTGAACCCAAGCTTGCTGAGCATCTGCGGCAGATGAAGGATGTTGAGAATGTTATCAAAATATCCAAATCGTATAAATTAGCGAGCCGTGATTTTCATCCTGAGAATACGGTCATCACAATCGGTGATGTAAAGATCGGCGGGGGAGACCTGGTCATCATGGGTGGTCCTTGTGCCGTTGAATCTCCGGAACAAATTGATGAAATCGCCGGCCTAGTCAAGGCGGCTGGGGGTCAGGTGCTGCGCGGGGGCGCATTTAAGCCGCGTACAGGCCCTTACAGCTTCCAAGGAATCGGTGTCGAAGGACTTGTAATGATGGCCGAGGCGGGCAAGAAGCATGGCCTGCTGACGATTACGGAAGTCATGACACCGGAATATGTTGACGTTTGCGCGGAATACGCTGATATTCTCCAGGTGGGCACAAGAAATATGCAAAACTTTGATCTCTTGCGCAAGCTGGGGTCTTGCGGCAAACCGGTATTGCTCAAGCGGGGATTCAGCGCTACATACGATGAGTTCCTGAATGCTGCCGAGTACATTTTGGCAGGTGGGAATCCGAATGTAATGCTCTGTGAACGCGGTATTCGTACTTTTGAGACCTATACCCGCAATACCCTCGACTTGTCAGCCATTCCGGTGCTTCAATCGCTTAGCCACCTGCCGGTGATTTCGGACCCGAGCCATGGCACCGGACGACGCGAGCTGGTTGAGCCAATGACAAAGGCTTCGGTTGCAGCCGGGGCGGATGGACTCATTATTGAGATGCATACCGACCCTGACAATTCGATGACCGGGGATGGCGTGCAGTCCTTGTTCCCGGATCAATTTGCCGCCTTGCTGCAGGATCTCGAGAAGTTGGCTCCGATTGTAGGCAAGAGATTTGACACGCCAAAGGCTGCACTGCAAAGCAGATAGTTCGTAAAAGATCCATGCTTGGCCATGAAATAAACAGGGTCCTCTGTCTTTATGACGGAGGGCCTTTATACTATTTAGCCATAAGTTTGTACTAGGTGTAATAATACCTTATTTATGATGTAAAAATACCTGACATCACTATTGACGACATAATTTCACGGTTTTATAATGACCTCAGAATAAATCGTAAGCATGAACATTTAATGTAATTATAGCAAATAATGTTCGTGATCTGGGGAGGAAACAACATGTCAGCAGAGCTTGTAATGAGAACTATCAAGGAAAAAGGGATTGAATGGGTGGATTTCCGGTTTGTTGATCTGTCTGGCCGGGCTCACCATATTACGCTTCCAGCGAAGCAAGTTGACGAGGATACCTTCGTTAATGGAGTAGCTTTTGACGGCTCATCTATTCCCGGATTCCGCGGGATTGAGGAATCTGATATGGTGATGATGCCGGATCATGGCGCAGTATTCGTAGACCCGTTCACCGCTCATCCGACGTTAAACGTATTTTGTGATATTTTCACGCCGGAGGGAGAGCGATATGAGCGTGACCCGCGCAGCATCGCGGTAAGAGCCGAAGAGTATTTGCAAGCGAGCGGCCTCGGTACAGCAGCTTACTTCGCACCTGAATCGGAATTTTTCATTTTTGACGATGTTCGCTATGAGAATAAGATTAACGGAACCTTTTATTCCGTTGATTCCGAGGAGGCCTCCTGGAATTCGGGACGAACTGAGGAAGGCGGCAATACGGGCTTCAAAATTCCGGTAAAGGGCGGTTATGTACCGGTGGCGCCGGCTGACAAGCAGCAGGATATCCGCAGCGAAATGTGCCGCCTGCTTGAAGAAGCTGGACTTGAGGTGGAGCGTCACCATCATGAAGTGGCGACTGCCGGCCAGGCCGAGATCAATTTCCGCTTCGACACCCTGCTGAAAACGGCGGATAATCTGATGGTCTATAAATATATCGTTCACAATACGGCGATTCAGTACGGCAAGACAGCGACCTTTATGCCTAAGCCGCTATTCGGCGATAACGGCAGCGGGATGCATGTGCATCAATCGATCTTCAACGGCGATAACCCGCTATTTTATGAAAAAGGGGCGTATGCCAACCTGAGTGAGACTGCGCTGCATTATATCGGCGGCATTTTGTACCATGCCCCGGCGCTGATCGCTTTTACCAATCCGAGCACCAATTCCTTTAAGCGTCTAGTTCCGGGGTATGAAGCTCCGGTCAACCTCGTATATTCCAAAGGCAATCGTTCTGCGGCTGTACGGATTCCCGTCGCCGCTGTAACGCCAAAAGGCTGCCGCATCGAGTTCCGGACTCCGGATTCCACGGCTAATCCATACTTGGCTTTCTCAGCGATGCTGATGGCAGGACTGGACGGGATCAAGCGCAAGATCGATCCGGTTAAGGAAGGCTACGGTCCTTTTGACAAAAATATTTACGAACTGTCCAAAGCGGAGAAGGAAGGCATCCGCAGCGTACCGGGTTCGCTGGATGAAGCATTGAATGCACTTGAGGCGGACAGCGAGTTCCTGACCGCAGGCGGCGTGTTCACGAACGAATTCATCGCCAACTATATTGAATTCAAGCGTGCTGAGGCCAGAGCGGTAGCGATTCGTGTTCATCCTTATGAATTCGGCTTATATTTTGATTTGTAAAATTGCATCCAGCTTCCTATGATAGAAGGGGTTGAAGCTCTCCATGAACCGGAATAGAAAGAGGTTCAGGGGAGCTTCTTCTTGTATGTCCAGATCGTGGCGATTGAGGGATAGCAGTTCTCGGATAATGATGTTGCAGATTCGTGAACATCCCTTTACATCAGAGAGGCGGAAATGAGATAATAGACAAAACGAAACCGGTTTCGAAATAGAGGGCGACTGCGTGATAGAAAATCCTCTCTTTCAGCCGATAAATGACTGCAATTCAGCTTACAGGAGGTACAGCATCATTCTCGCTTCGAATGAAGTAATAGGTACTTTATCAGCAACTATTCATGAGGAGGAAGATGGGATGAAGGCAAGAGGATGGCAATATGCGGGGAAGCAAGGGGAGTTCAAGCTTGAGCAGCCGGAGAGTTACAGCTATTTGTATTTTCCGTTAGTGAATGAGGCAGGGATGATGTCGTCGATCACCCCGAATTTGCATGGACAGATCACAACCGGACATAACAGCTTTCTGACGGAGCCTGTATCAGCCGAAACCCTGCACAATTCAAAGGCAGCACGGAATTTTTGGATTTACACGGAGAAGGAAGGGGCCTGGTCGGTCAGCGGCAATTCCGCGCGGCAGAACGCTCAACAATTTGCCAGGGGCCGAGAGTACAGTCAGATGGAGGCCGGATTTCTATGGCATCGCATCACACGCAGGCATGGCATGCTGCCGCTCACTGCCGAGACGACGAACTTTGTCCCGGTTACTGAAGATCAAGTTGAATTGATGAAGGTGAAGCTCACGAATACGGGGGATACGCCTGTCCGCTTCACCGCTACAGCGGCGATTCCGTTGTATGGACGTTCGGCCGATGACCTTCGCGACCACCGGCATGTGACCTCTTTGCTGCATCGCATTTATACTTCTACATATGGCATTGAGGTACAGCCTTCGTTGTCCTTTGATGAACGGGGACACCGGGTCAATAAAGTTACCTATAGCGTGCTTGGGGCAGAGGCACAGGGTCGGAGACCTTCGGGCTTCTTTCCGGTGATTGAGGATTTCATTGGAGAAGGCGGGGCCTTGGATTGGCCAGAGGCTGTCGTTCTCAACCGTGAAGCGCAGGCAGGCCCTGACGTTCATTTAGAAGGTTATGAAGCGGTTGGAGGTTTGAGATTTGAAGAGGTCGAATTAGGCGCAGGCGAGTCGAAATCCTATATTATTGCAATGTTGATTACCGGGGAACGAGTGAACGGTGAAGAGTACGCGGCAAAGTATTTGTCCGAGGTCAGCTTCGATAAATTGCTTGCGCAGAACGAGGGCTATTGGCGCGAGAAGCTGGATACGATCATTTTCCACTCCGGAGATGAGGAACAGGATCTGTGGTTGAGATGGGTGACCTTGCAGCCGGTACTGCGGCGCCTCTACGGTAATTCATTTCTGCCTTACCATGACTATGGCCGCGGTGGCCGGGGCTGGCGCGATTTATGGCAGGACTGTCTGGCGCTGATGGTGATGGAGCCTGCGGAGGTCCGTTATTTGCTGCTGAACAATTATGCCGGGGTACGTACCGATGGCAGCAACGCGACGATCATCGGGGCTAAGCCGGGGGAATTCATCGCTGATCGCAACAATATCCCGCGCGTATGGATGGACCATGGTGCCTGGCCGCTGCTCACAACAATGCTGTATATTCATCAAAGCGGGGATCTTGATTTTTTGCTGCAGTCTCAGACCTATTTCCGGGACAGCTTTATTCAGCGCTCCAAGGGACGGGACACAAACTGGCTGCCGGAGCAGGGCAATAAGCTGTTGACCCGTGAAGGGGATATCTATGAAGGGACGATTTTGGAACATATTTTGCTGCAGAATCTGGTTCCGTTCTTTAATGTCGGGGAACACAACAATATTAAGCTGGAGGGAGCGGACTGGAACGATGGGCTTGATCTGGCCCCGAACCGCGGGGAGAGCGTCGCTTTTACCGCCTTTTATGCCAGCAACCTGCTGGATTTGTCCGACCTGCTCTTGCAGTTGAAGCAAAGATCGGGAATAAACACGATCCAGTTAGGCCAAGAAATCGCTGGGCTGCTGGACAGCTTGTCACATCCGGTCTCTTACGATAGCACAACATCGAAGCTCGCTCTGTTGGACAGCTACTATCAATCGATCGTACCGGCCGTAAGCGGCAAGCTCGTCGAACTAAGCATCGAGGATGTGGCGCAAGACCTTAGGCTTAAAGCTGAGTGGATGATCACGCATCTTCGCCGCAACGAATGGGTGACTAGCCAGGAGGGTTATGAATGGTTCAACGGCTACTACAACAATGATGGCGAGCGTGTAGAGGGGGACGATCCTGAGGGAGTCAGAATGACTTTGACGGGGCAAGTATTTACCATTATGGGCGGGGTAGCAACCGATGAACAGGTCGATAAAATCCATGCTGCAGTAGAGCGATATCTAAAGGATGAGCGCATCGGCTATCGCCTGAACTCACGATTTGGAGGCATTCAGCAAAATCTCGGCCGCGCCTTTGGCTTTGCGTTTGGTCATAAAGAGAACGGGGCGATGTTCAGCCACATGACGGTTATGTATGCCAATGCCTTGTATAAACGCGGATATGTACAAGAGGGCCACCAGGTTCTCGATTCGATATATCGATTGTCCAGTGATTTTGCCCTTAGTAAAATGTACCCGGGTGTCCCGGAGTATATTAACGAACGGGGCAGGGGGATGTATACGTACTTGACCGGCTCGGCCAGCTGGCTGTTGTTGACACAGCTTACGGAAGTGTACGGGGTAAAGGGATACTACGGTGATTTACTATTGGAACCGAAGCTGATGAGAGCGCAGTTTGATGCTGAGGGCGCTGCTTCTGTCGAGACATTGTTTGCCGGGCGAATGTTGGAGGTTGTCTATCACAACCCGCAGCAGATCGATTACGGCCAATATCGTATAGGTGCGGTAAAAATAAATGGCCAGCAGACAGACCTCAAAATGAGCGGAAGAGGTTGTCTCATTTCGCGGGAGCTGCTGGACGTGCTGCCGAAGCAGGGCAATCAAGTCATCGAAGTGCTGTTGGAACGAATCTCTTAGTATGGAAGCGCGGAGAGCGCAGTCTGTTAGGACTGCGCTCTCTCTTCAAATTTCCGGATAATCCCGACGATAACCTCAGTCGCTTTGATCATACTATTCACGGAAATATATTCGAATTTGCCGTGGAAATTCTCACCGCCGGCGAACAGATTCGGCGTAGGCAGTCCCATATAAGACAGCTGGGAGCCATCCGTACCGCCGCGAATCGGGGTAATGATCGGTTCGATCTTCAATTCTTTCATAACTTCGGCGGCTACGTTCACGATATCGATAACAGGCTCGATTTTCTCACGCATATTGTAATATTGATCGCGCAGGTCAAGGGTAATTCGCTCAGGACCATATTTCGTCTTCAGCTCGTCGGCGATGCTCTGCATTTTGGCCTTGCGGGCCTCGAATTGTTCGCGGTCAAAATCGCGAATGATGTAATGCAGCCGTGTCTGCTCGACATCGCCCTGGATTGAGGACAGATGGTAGAAGCCATCATAGCCAACGGTATGCTCAGGGGCTTCCGCCGCAGGCAGCATGGCGTTAAATTCCATTGCTATCTTGGCGGAATTGACCATCTTGCCCTTGGCTGATCCGGGATGAACACTGACCCCTTTGCAGGTTACTTTGGCTGCAGCTGCGTTAAAACTTTCGTACTCCAGCTCGCCTAATGGCCCGCCATCCACCGTGTAGGCAAATTCTGCCCCGAAGGCATCAACATCGAAGCGGTCTGGACCGCGGCCGATCTCCTCATCCGGCGTGAAGGCAACGCGGATCGTGCCATGCTTGATCTCCGGATGCTGGATCAAATAATTCATCGCGGTCATAATCTCGGCGATGCCGGCCTTATCATCCGCGCCAAGCAGGCTTGTACCATCGGTCGTAATAAGCGTATGGCCTTTGTAATGACTTAGCTCGGGGAAGTCGCGCGGAGACAATATGATATCACCGGGTTCATTCAACAGGATATCTCCGCCATCATAGGATTCTAAAATCTGCGGCTGAACGTTAGCGCCACTGAAGTCGGTAGCGGTATCTAGATGAGCCAGGAAACCGATGACGGGAACATCTTTTACCGTATTGCCAGGCAGGGTTGCCATGACATAACCGTTGTCATCAAGACTGATATCCTCCATGCCGATGGTTTCCAGCTCCTCCACGAGCTGTCTGGCTAACGTAAGCTGCCCTGGTGTGGATGGGCAGACCAGATTGTCCTCGTTGGACTGTGTATCGACTTTAACATAGGATGTAAATCTGTTGATAAGCTCGTCTCTCATCAAATTAGCCTCTTTTCATCGATTTAATCACAAAGTGTACGTGTTCAAAAAGGGTCGGTATTCGCATCAAAGCCTATTTCATCTATGCAGGGTGCGTTTCTTGAGGATGCCGCTTCCTGATTTCATTATATGATCACCAAGCGACTTTTTAAGCAACCTTTATATAAATTGTATCAAACCGGGCAGGCGGATAAAAGCGGGACAGAAAAACCCCCGGCTCTATTAACGAAAAGAGTGGAGGAAGGTATACTTATTTAATAGGGCTGCCGGAAGTAAAGGAGCCTAAATGAAGCTCGAAAAGATCAAGATATGGGCTGAAGCTTCAGTCCTTTGAAAGGAAGGAAAGAATAGATGGGGTATCAATTAAAAAACGATCAGCTAATCATAGATTTTGCTGAGCAAGGATTTTATCAGGGCAAGCGTTTTGATTGGAGCGGTTTTATTACGGGGGTGACCCTAAGGCAGGGCAATCATAGCTTTTGCGTACCGGAAAGCCTTGTTCCCGGATTCGGTACCGGGGGCGCTGGACTGTGCAATGAATTTGGCATCGCCGATCCGATCGGCTATGAGGATGCCCAGGTCGGCGAGCAGTTTCCCAAGCTGGGAGTAGGTCTGTTGACTCGGGTGGATGAAGAGCCGTATCAATTTCACAAGGAATATCCCCTGATTCCTTATCGGCAGGAGGTCAGGCAGGAAAGCCCGTCTAAACTCGGCTTTACGGTATTTCCGGAGGAGTGCCGCGGCTACGCGGCCCGGCTGGAGAAACAGATCTATATCGAAGGCAACCGTCTGATACTGGACTATACATTGCATAATGAAGGCAGCAAGGCGATCTCTACAACCGAATATAATCACAATTTTCTCGGCATTGACCAGCGTGGGATTGGAACGGGTTACACTCTGAAATTCCCGTTTGAGTTGGTTCCTGAAGTAGATGAAGAGGGATCGATGGACAGCCTGTTGTTTCAAGGCAATGAGATTCATTGGAGCGGAAGCCAGGATAGCTGGTTTTATTTCCGTTTGCAGAGCGTAGGCCAAGCCAATGAGTCCCAGGGTTGGATCTGGGATTTGTATCATCGTGAGAGCCGGGCCGGAGTCAGAGAAATCAGCAGCTATCCGGTTGATTCTGTCGCAGTATGGGGGGAGAAGCATGTTATTTCACCAGAAATATTTATTAAGCTGAATGTTGCTCCCGGTGAGAGCTATAGCTGGTCCAGAATCTATGAGTTTTATACTAAATAATCAATTTATCTCTATATCTTGGTGAAGCGTTAATGTGTCAATTCTGCGAATTGGTGATATATCATGAAATATCAGCTTGCTGTAGAAAAGAATAGTTGCTATGATTATGCTTATCAAAAAACTACGCAGGTATAAGGGGAAATAGGAGAGGATGGGAGAAATGAGTAAGAGAGCTTATAATTTCAATGCCGGCCCGGCTGCACTGCCGCTTGAGGTATTGGAACGCGCGCAAGCTGAATTTGTTGATTTTCATGGTACAGGAATGTCGATCATGGAGATGTCCCATCGCGGGGCTGTGTATGAAGGAGTTCATAATGAAGCGTCCAGCCGTCTGCTGCAATTGCTAGGCAATCCGCAAGGTTATAAAGTGCTGTTCCTGCAAGGCGGGGCATCGACGCAGTTCGCGATGATTCCTATGAATCTCTTGACTGAAGGCAAAGCCGGGGCTTACGTAAAGACGGGAAGCTGGGCTAACAAGGCGATTAAGGAAGCGAAGCTGATCGGCGAGACTTATGTGGCTGCGTCCTCTGAAGAAGACAAGTACATGTCCATTCCTGATCTTGGCAACCTCCAATTGCCAGACCATACAGCTTATCTGCATCTGACCTCCAATGAGACGATTGAAGGCACCCAATTTACACAATATCCGGATACCGGCAGCGTGCCGTTGATTGCGGATATGTCGAGTGACATTTTGTGCCGTCCGTTTGATCTGACTCAGTTCGGCATGGTGTATGCAGGGGCGCAGAAGAATCTGGGTCCTTCCGGGGTAACGGTTGTCATTGCTCGCGAGGAGCTGATCAGCAATTCTCCTAAGCATCTGCCAAGCATGCTTCGTTATGATATTCAGGCGGACAACAATTCGCTCTATAATACACCTCCATCCTTCTCTATTTACATGGTGAATGAAGTATTGCGCTGGATTGAAGAACAGGGCGGGCTGCAAGCGGTTGAGCAGAATAATCGCAAGAAGGCAGACCTGCTGTACGACGCGATCGACAATAGCGGCGGGTTCTTCCGCGGCTGCGCAGAGCTGGGGAGCCGTTCCCTTATGAACGTGACGTTCCGTCTTGCTAATGAAGAGCTGGAGAAGCAGTTCATTAAGCAATCGGAGCAAGAGGGCTTCGTAGGACTTAAAGGTCACCGCAGTGTCGGCGGACTCCGCGCTTCGATCTACAATGCAGTGCCATATGATAGCATTAAGGCTCTGGTTGATTTTATGAACCATTTCCAACAGCAAAATGGCTAATATCGCTTGGATTTATTTACCTTCCGTTGCAAATGGCGACGGAGGGTTTTTCTTTTCATAGATATTCAAAAAAAGTTAGCTTTCAGCCACCGAAGCCGAAGCTTAGGTTTCCGAGGTGCTTTTTTTCAAAATGGCTTTCGTTGATAAAGCTAGGGCCTGGGGAGTGGAGCTGCATGTTTTCGAACGTTCGCAGGCCTTTTCTCATAGTAAAATAACTGTACCTGTGAGGTTTCCGAGGGAAATATGGTTTTGCAGGTATTTGCTTAGGCTCGGCTGAATTCAGAATACGCAGGTCAAGATTACTTTCTACGTTGCTTCGGGTTTAAGTGCACTTTTTGAGCTACCCCTTTTAATAGGATTTTATTTTAAAAACGATTCTTATACTTTGAGAGCTAAACTGTTATAATAGGTGAGGACTACCCTTGGACAGCTATGGAAAGTACAGATTCTACTATTTGATGAGGAGTTAATCAGCATGGCATTGCATATCGTACTCGTGGAGCCGGAAATTCCGGCGAACACCGGGAATATAGCCAGAACCTGTGCGGCAACAGGGGCTCATCTGCATTTGGTGCGTCCGCTTGGCTTCCGTACCGATGATAAAACGATGAAACGGGCCGGTCTTGATTATTGGTATGCGGTAAATATCGAATATCATGATTCGTTCCGGGAAGTAGAAGAGAAATACGCGGGCAGCCGCTTCTTTTTTGCTACGACGAAGGCAAAGCAGTATTATACGGATCTTGAATTCCGTGATGGGGATTTTCTAGTGTTTGGTAAAGAGACCAAAGGACTCGCGCCGGAAATTCTCGAGGCGAATCCGGATACATTAATGAAAATGCCGATGAGCAACAAGGTGCGCTCGCTTAATTTATCTAATTCAGCGGCGATTATTGTCTACGAGGCATTAAGGCAGATCGGCTTCCCCGGCATGGAGTAGGCCTAAACGGGCTGTTTGGCCACCGGGCCGCGCCTGCTAAATTGTCGATACGGTCGGTAGATATTAGTTGGCGTGGTCAATTATATAACGCTACGTCTAACCCGTTCCGGGATCGGAGAATCCAGGAGAAGCATTTTTACTGTCGAGATTAGCAGGAATCTGCAAAAAAATAGCGAAATATATATTATTAGATAGGTATTTCGTTCTATTTTTACATAATAATTTTATGTTGGAGAGGTGTATCATATCATGAAACCAGCTGGAGTGGTCCGGAAAGTGGATCAACTGGGGAGAATCGTATTGCCTAAGTCGCTGCGCAAAAGATATCAAATGAATGAGGGAGATCCTGTAGAAATTCTTGTACAGGGTGATCATATTATTTTGGAAAGATATCGCCCTAAATGTGTATTTTGCGGATCTATGGACAATGTTAGCGACTTTAAAGAGCGTTCGATCTGCAATCAATGCTTGGTCGAGATGAACCATTTGACCTAAATCGGTGTGTTCAAAAAGTCAGGTTTCAGCACCGAGAAGGTTGGATGAAGCAAGGGTCAGAGGAGTGGAGATACGTAGCAGGTATATGAGCGCCGGAAGACCCGGGTGAATCAAGATTCGATGCGAGCTGCTTCTTGATTGACTCCGTCCTTGAATCGCGGCCGCTTAGCCATAAATTTAACCTTGATTGGTTGTATTATCAAAAACGGACTTTTTGAATGTCCTCTAAATGTAATAAATAAGCTTCCCTATGAAGGGAAGCTTATTTATTACAGGCCTTTTGTTTTATCGTCGTTATAGGATGCTGTGAGAATTCCGCACAGGAACATAGCCAGTACAATGGCGATAATCCAGAATGTTAATGAGAAAGACAAGGACGACACCTCCAAGTTAACATCTCTTGTTCCTATTATATCCATCTCTGCGGTAAAAATAAATCAAAATATGATATATTTCACAGACACAATGAGATCACTGGGAAAGTGATCTTTTTTGCTATTTAAAAAACAGAAAATGAGTAGGAACAGGACGAAGCTGCCCATCAGAGGGATGATTCACAATCTGGCCGTTAAAGACGAGCGATGTAGAACCACCGCCGTCCAGATTGTATGCATCGTGAACGCCAAGCTTGTACAGTCTGGTCTGCAGCTCCTCGAGAGTCGCCCCGGAGCCGCCGTTCTCATTATATCCATCCACGACGAGAATCAGCAGCTGATCGTCTTTATAATTGCCGATAACGGTGCGCGGAGCACGCAGAGGCGAGGTTTTCCATTTGTCGGGAATCTGCTTCTTTTGCCCATTCTTGAGCAGAATCGGCACGAAGGAAGCGCCGAAGCTCGGATGGAGTCGGTCCAGCTCCTCTTGCGTGGCGAACTTTCCGCCGATCAATTTGCCGGATTTATTCAATCCCACAAAGAAGAGATCCTTGTAGCTCGGTTCAAATCCGCCCAAATACTTGCCGTCCAGGACGGTTGTACTGAGCGGGAAGCGCCCCTTCTTGGAGTCGGCGAACCCGCCGGCATTGATGCCAGCGATCGCTCCATAACGTTTGGCTGCGGCGAGCGTCGTCTCAGAACTGCCCAGCTTGTCCTTGCCCAGGGTCATCCGCATTGCATCCGGCGATTTCAGCTTTACTTTCATGGCATAGCCGTGATAAGTACCGGGATTGACGGTGAACAGCTCAAGCCTGATCCGGTCGGACTCCACGGTTTTGTAAGGAGAACCAAGCTTGCTTGTAATTTTGTTGTTGTAGATTGTTTCAGGCCGTTTGGCAGCTTTCTGCGACGACTGTACGATTTTCGACATCGTCGAGGTTGTCTTATTGTACAGCTCCGCCGTCTTCTTAATAGAAGATATCGTTGTCTGGGCGGCTTCCTCTGCCTGATCCAGCTGGTCGGAAATAGCAGCAGCGGTGGCAGGAATATCTGTGTCGATTGTAAATGGCGCGGGTATCTGTTGAACATGCAGGCTGGTTCCGCTAATCAGCATGGCGATGAGAAGTCCCAAGAGAGGCCCTGTCACAAGTAAAAAGAAGCGATTGATTTGCTTATGGGACGTTATCATTTTAACAGATCCATCTTTTTCTGCAGCGCGGCGAGTTGCTCTTTGACTTCGTTCAGCTGCGAGTACAGCTTGTTGCTGTTATCCGTCTTATTGCTGGAATTATCTTTCGTGAAGGTGAGCAGCTCATTGAAGGCTTCCACCTTGCTGTTCAGCTCCTGAATCTCAGCGGACAGAGCGGATAGCTGCGTTGTGTAGTCTGTTTTCATTGCGTCCGTGCGGGTTTGTATCTCCAGGTTCATCTGTGCGATCATCGAATCTTTTAAATGGTTGCTGTATAGGTAAGCGGCAGTTACGCCGAGGGCGATAAGTAGAATCCAGGTTAGTAGAATCATCTTAACGGAAGGCCGGCGCTTCTTTCTGCTTGGGACGTTATCTGACATAGGCTCCGTGGAGTAATGCATTATATCACCTCTAGTTATTATTCCAAGATTACATTCTATCATGTGGTATCGTTTCTCGCAAAATGAAGTATTAACGATGAGCAGATGTTTAAAAAATACGCTTTTCTGCTGCTATGCTTCTGCTTCCGATGTATTTTTGCTACAGGCACCTGCGATGCTTATAAGTGAACAACAGCCATATATCAATTTTAACGGACGTCACGGGCCCCCAAATGCTGCGAATATAGCTAAAAAGAGACATTTTCTCTAAATAACTTGCAGGCTGTGCCCGTTAGAGTGAAGGCATTTGAAGTTATCTTCCTAAGCAGCCAACTTGTCCGTTAAAAGATTATTTGTAGCTAGCGTTACCCGTATTGGATCGATGTGATTAAGCACAATACATAAATAACAGATACTGCTTGCTGGGCGAGCATCCGATTCTTGCAGCATATGGGGGGAAAGGCAATCGGAGGGACTATAGAGGAGCTACCTTAGCATTGCGGCTGGTCACCATTGTCGGCCATGTTCAACTTTGCTATCCCATGCCGGATTTGTTGATAGTCTCTAGTGGAAAAAAAGCAAACAATAGATTTGCCGCTACAATTTGTCCTCAGGTACAATCGCCTTAAGGGTGATGATACGGAAGGGGAGGAACAACATGGAAAGGTGGTTGGAGCAGACGATCAGTCAGCTGCCGGAAATATTTCGCAGCGATGTGGAAGGTTTGATTCGTGACGGAGATTTTATATCCTTCGCCGGGAGTTCTGCTGGGGAGTTGTCTTCACTAAACGCTCCTCTGGCGAGGATTGTGGATGAGTTGGGATTACCCGGTGGAAACAAGCATGTTGCCGGTCGAGAACCAGAAATAAAGCGCCCACAGAGAAGAGGGTCAGCTGATAGTGAGATCGATGGAGCGATAAAGGCGGAGGAAGATAAGGCAAGCAGGATCGATAAAGTGGTAAAGCCAGGAGCGGATAGGGCGAGAGAGATCGATGGAGGGATAAGATCAGGAGCAGATAAGGCCAGCGAGAGCGATGAAGTGGTAAAGTCTCGGACTAAAGAGATTGGTCAGATCGATGAAGCTGCGAAGTCAGAAGCCGAGGCTGTGAAGCGGCTGCTGGAATGGTTAGGCTCCGCTTATCGGAAAGCGGAGGGTTGGCATAGAGCAGCAGAGGCGGAGGACCGTCTGCTGCTGGTGGACAGTGCAGCAGAGGCGCTGGAGCTTGCGATTTGCGCATTGCTGAAGCCGGGCGACGCGGTACTGGTGGAGTCGCCCACCTCGCCGGAGGCGCTGTGGG
>NZ_LN831279.1:613529-726441 GCF_900069005.2 Paenibacillus sp. GM2
GCGCGGGCACCGCATCGGTCCGGGCAGCGTCCGACTCGTTCTTCTCCTTATGGCTTAATCAAGCCAAATGGAGAAGAACGAGCGTCGTCTTGCTGGATTCGTTCGAGCGGGCCCTGTTCCCATCGCTGCCGCTGGCCTGGCTGCGCGGCAATACGGCGATGCTCGCCAGGCTCGCCGCCGCTCGCACTGAAGCTGGGCTAAGCCCAGCTTCGAATCAAACCTGCCTCATGCTCGGCAGGCTGCTTACAGATGATCGCTTCTCAATAATGAAGTTTACTGCAGCAGTATTGGATGAATTAAATGCCCGGCGGATATATATGAAGGAACTGCTTACGGATACAGAGTGGAGGAAGGCGGAGGTTCATGAACCGGGCAGCGGATTATTTCTGTGGGTACGGCTCCCGGAAGGAATTTCCTCGGAGGCGCTGCTGAAGGCCTCAATGCTAGAGGGGGTGGCATTTACACCGGGCGCTCGCTGCTATGCCGCTTTAGAGGAATGGAAACAGCCCCCGATTACGGAAGGGGACTGGATTCGGTTGAATTATGCAGCTTATCCGGCAATGGGAATCGCTGAGGGCATAGCGCGGATCGAAGACGCCCTGGCAGAGTTCACGGCGAGGAGCTAGGGACAAAAACACCGCATGCTGGTTCGCATGCGGTGAAAGGCAGGATTGGAGTGAGAATTCCTGCTGAAGGAAATATTGTTTTATAGGAAGGATCACGCTTTTACTCTTCCGCAGAAGGAGCAGAAGTACGCCATGCCTCGATGATGTGACCGTATTGCTTCAAACCGTGTTCGCCCTCAGAGGTCAGGACATAACGTCCGCGTGAAACTCTGCGGAACCAGAGATAGTAGTTCTTTTGCAGAATTCCTGCGGTCTGGCCGATGCCGCTTAGCAGCTTAATGTCTTTGGGGGCCATCTCTCCGCCTTCTTGCAGGACCATTGCAATACGCAGCGCTTTCTCGCGGTACGCGGTCATCAGCTTCGTGCCGTGGCTGCCGCCTACATTATAATCGCCGCTTCTTTCATTAAATTCATACTGCAAGCGGGCAGCCCGGGCCTTAACGACCTTCTGCGAAGGCGCGGGCAGATGCTCTCCAGGCATACAATGAATCTCCACAAAGGGCTTCTTCGTCTTGTACTGCGTAATCGTAATGAAGCCAAGGCCGAGTCTGCGGCACAGATTCGTGATTTCGCTCCAGCGCTGATTATGCGCTCCCTTCTTGGCTCGCGCTCGTTCTACAGCCAAATATACCTCGCTGCTGAGCTTCTGACGCTCCAATCCTTGCAGGAGAAGGGGCAGATTGAAGCTCTTCTTCATTTCTACGATTAATGGCTCATCGTTCTCTGGGCGATATCCGACCAGATCACAATGCCGGACCTCGCTTTTTATTTCATATCCCCGCTCTTCAAAAAAAGCTTTTAGCGGAGCATACAATTCCGTCTCATGCTTGACTGCCATGCATATCTCCCTCTACTTCCAAGATTTACACGCTAACGAAACTGGGAAACGTTATTGACGCAAAAACGCTATGTTTTTATTTCTAACGAAACACATACACGCTATTAGGAGAAAATACGGCCAAAACGGCTCATTTTAGCTCAAATAACGCTCCCCAGTTTCGTTAGAAATCTAATGCCCTATATTGGCACAAATAACGCTCCCCAGTTTCGTTAGAAATCCAATGTCCTATATTGGCACAAATAACGCTCCCCAGTTTCGCAAACTATTCCATCGCTTTGTTGGTGTCAGCCGGCCGTCTTTCATAGGGCTGCTTGGCCCAGTGAATTGGAGGTGTATGCACTCAAAGCTTTGTTCCTTTTGGCTAAGCTTCGTTTCCGGGTTCAGCGCATGCTCCATTTACTCATCTATGGCACATGCTGTTGCTATGACTTCGGCGATCTATCGATGGTTAGATGCAGCTTATAACCCAAATTATAGCACAGCCTGAAGCGCTCCTCGATCATTTGCATGATGCAAGTATGAAACTGGACTATTCCGACTGGAATAATTAATACGGATAAAAAAGGTCAACTTCTTGCTTGTTTCCGCATAGGTATGTAATACACTTTTTCTAATTAAGTCAGGTGTAGAGGTTTGACTAAATAAATGATGATGCTGCAGGTTATTCCATTGCTGGTCAGGATCAAAGGGACGGGGAGACCCCAAGCGGAGTACAGGAGGTACCGAACATGGACATTTTTGAACGTATAGCGGCTTACCGGGCGGAAAGCGATGCTTTAGCATGGAACGGAACATTTAAGGACTATGTCGCTCTGCTCGCCGAGGATCCTTCACCTGCCATGACAGCCCATGCCCGGGTGTATGAAATGATCGAGTCTTACGGCGTGGAAGAGCTGAATGGCCGGAAAAAGTATAAGTTCTTTGAACAGGAAATTTTCGGACTGGATCGGGCTGTGGAGAAGCTGGTAGAGGAATATTTCCATTCCGCGGCCAGAAGGCTTGATGTCCGCAAACGCATCTTGCTGTTAATGGGTCCGGTGAGCGGGGGCAAATCGACGCTTGTCACAATGCTGAAGCGCGGTCTGGAGCAATTTTCCCGTACACAGCGCGGAGCGGTCTATGCCATCTCTGGCTGCCCGATGCATGAGGAGCCGTTGCATCTTGTCCCTCATGAGCTGCGCCCGGAGGTAGAGAAGGCGCTTCAGGTCAGAATCGAGGGGAACCTCTGCCCGGTCTGCCAGATGAGACTGCGTACAGAGTTTGGCGGAGATATCGAGAAGGTGCCGGTTGAAAGGGTGCTGTTATCTGAGGAAGGGCGGATCGGGATTGGCACATTCAGTCCTTCAGATCCGAAATCACAGGATATCGCCGACTTAACCGGAAGCATTGACTTCTCCACGATTACGGAATTTGGCTCTGAATCCGATCCCCGAGCTTACCGTTTTGATGGTGAATTAAATAAAGCGAATCGCGGGCTGATGGAGTTCCAGGAAATGCTGAAGTGCGATGAGAAGTTCCTCTGGAATCTGTTGTCCTTGACGCAGGAGGGGAATTTTAAAGCGGGAAGATTTGCTTTGATCTCGGCCGACGAGCTCATTGTGGCACATACAAATGAATCCGAATATAAATCCTTCATCGCGAACAAGAAGAATGAAGCATTGCAATCGCGGATGATCGTCATGCCAATCCCATATAATCTGAAAGTATCGCAGGAGGAGAAAATCTACGCCAAGCTGATCGGCCAGAGCGATATGGGACATGTGCATATTGCTCCGCATGCTCTGCGTTCCGCGGCGATCTTCTCTATACTGACCCGGCTGAAGGAGACGAAGAAGCAAGGCGTCGATCTCGTTAAAAAAATGCGCCTCTACGACGGGGAAGAGGTGGAGGGCTACAAGGATGCGGACTTGAAAGAGCTGCAGAATGAATATTTGGAGGAAGGAATGTCCGGGGTCGATCCGCGTTATGTAATTAACCGGATATCCAGCGCCTTGATCAAACAGGATATTCAATGCATGGGTGCGCTTGATATTCTTCGGGCAATTAAGGATGGCTTGGATCAGCATGCTTCGATTACGAAGGAGGAACGCGATAGATACTTGAACTTTATCAGCATTGCTCGCAAGGAGTATGACGAGATCGCAAAGAAGGAAGTTCAGAAGGCGTTCGTCTATTCCTTTGAGGAGTCGGCCAAGACACTGTTCGAGAATTATCTAGACAATATTGAAGCGTTCTGCAACTGGACGAAGCGGCGCGACCCGCTTACAGATGAGGAGCTTGATCCGGATGAGCGGCTGATGCGTTCGATTGAAGAGCAAATCGGCATTTCCGAAAATGCCAAAAAAGCTTTCCGCGAAGAGATCTTGATTCGCATCTCCGCTTACTCCCGTAAAGGCCGTAAATTCGAGTACAATCATCACGATCGATTGCGGGAAGCCATCGAGAAGAAACTGTTCGCGGATCTGAAGGACATCGTCAAAATCACGACTTCTACCAAGACGCCGGATGAGAGTCAATTGAAACGCATCAATGAGGTCAGCAAGCGCTTGATTGATGAGCACGGCTATTGCCCTGTATGCGCGAATGAACTGCTGCGTTATGTGGGGAGCCTGTTGAACCGTTAGATGATCCCGCTATCAGGGGCAGGAGACATGACTGGGGGCATGGGCTTCCTGCTTCTATAGGAAGATAAGCTGAATTATAGATTATAGTCTGCCACTTGATAGTGGCGGGCTTCTTTTTTGCGATAAAAAAGGGTTACATATGGCCGTGAAGCTGCTGCTTTCATGAAGCAAAGGTACAGTGAAGATCAGCAAAAGTCGTTATCATTTGTATATTTATTCATTTTCTGAAAATGGCTTAACAAATCATAATATTTCCACTACAATGAAATAACAGGCTTGACCGGCTAAATGGTTCGGAGCGCAGTACAATCCATGTTGAAAAAAAGGGCGTACCCTGCCGCGGTGCGCTCTTTCCCATTTTTTACGAGCAGGTCGGATCTATATGTTTCTGCGCGAGGGCTAAGACCATACTCACAAGAAGGGGCTTACTTCATGAAAAAGAAAATAACCGATATTGTAACTATTATCTTGGGCGCATTGATCTTTGCATTGGATGTAAATCTGTTTGTTATTCCTAATGACTTTGGCGAAGGCGGCGTTACCGGGGTCACCATCATTTTGTATTATTTGTTCCAATGGTCTCCTGGACTTGTTAACTTCATATTTAATTCGATATTGCTGGTGGTCGGGTACAAATTTCTCGATAAGCAGACAACCATATATACAATTATTGCTGTCGTATTTAATTCTCTTTTCTTGTATCTTACAGAGGGATGGAGCATCGCCTCCCATGATTTAATGCTGAATGCTGTCTTCGGTGGCGTATTTGCCGGGGTGGGCATCGGGCCCATTATTAAGGTGGGCGGGACGACAGCGGGATCTACGATTCTTGCCCGGCTTATGAATAAGTATCTGGATTGGAATGTAAGCTATGCTTTGCTATTTTTCGATTTGATTGTTGTCTTCGCCTCCTTGTTCATTATTGGGGTTCAGAGCTTGATGTTCACCATTGTGATGCTGTTTGTCGGTACCAAGGTAATGGATTTCATTATAGAAGGCCTGAATCCGAGAAAAGCAGTAATGATCGTATCCAAGGAGCAGAATCAGATTGCGGAGCAGGTTAATGTTCTGATGGAGCGGGGCGTAACCGTGCTTCATGGACATGGCTTTTATACGAAACTGCCGCAGGAAATCTTGTATATTGTCATTAATAAGCAAGAGATTAGTCAACTGAAGAAGATTGTTAAAGCGATCGATACGAATGCATTTATCACCATCCATGATGTACGCGATGTATTCGGGGAAGGATTTATGGAGCTGTCGAAATAGGCAGCTCTTTTTTTGTAGAATATTAACCCCATATTAGAAGATTTTCCACCTCACTTCCAGGTAGAGAGGGGGTAATATAGAGGTGATTACACATCTTGGGAGGTGCTTCATGAGGATCATAGTGGAAGACACGGAGGAACAGTTTCATATTGCGGCTGCGCTTGAAATTGCAAAGCAAATTGTAGCGAAGCCTGATAGCGTAATTACGTTTGCGGGGGGCGAGACAACGGTGGGAGTCCATCGGGAGCTGGCCCAATTGCGTCGTCAATGGCGTATTGATTTTTCAAAAATGAAGGCGTTTACATTGGATGAGTATGTCGGTCTATCTCCAGATGATCCGCGAAGTGTCAGCTACCGGATTCGTCACCAGGTATTGAACCCTATCGGCTTGCAAAGCGACCATATTTATATGCCGGACGGCATGGCCGAAGATCTGCAGCAGGCTTGCACTGTCTACGATAGACTCCTTGATGAGCATCCTGTTGATCTCGAAATACTCGGGATCGGGAGTAATGGCCATATTGGATTTAATGAGCCGGGGACCCCTTTTCATCTGGATACACATGTCATTCATTTGGCCAGTCACACGACGCAGGATAAAGCCGGATTCTTCGGCGCAGTCGGCAGCGTCCCTGAGCAAGGGATTACCGTAGGAATTCGGCGGATTATGAGATCGAAGCAGATCCTGCTCCTGGCTAAAGGGAAGGGCAAATCCGAGATTATCAGGCAGGCCTTAATGGGACCGATAACTACGGATGTTCCAGCCTCCGTCCTGCAGCTGCATCCTAGCCTGACGATTATTATGGATAAGGCAGCAGCCGAGCTATTATAGTCACGATTCAGATCCAGGGATAAATTGAAAGGAGATCTAGCCAAATGCGTGTAGATGAGCCAGTAACTGTAGGAATTGATATTGGTGCGACAAAAATATTGATCGGTTCGGTGACCCGTCAGGGCGATATTATTCATCATGCCAGATACGGGATCGATCTTAGCACGGAGTCCTCGCTGAAGGGCAGTATCTATCGTTCCATTGCGGATTATATCCATGGACGCCGCGAAGAGAATATCTCTGTAAATATCGGAATTGGAGTGTTTGGCCACGTTGATTTTGAACAGGGGGACTGGCTCGGAACGATGAGGGTACCGGGGATGGAAATGATTCGCTTCAGAGACGATCTGAAGCAACGCTACGGGATGAACGTAGCCATCGATAATGATGTACATACGGCGGCACTGGCTGAGCTTCATCTCGGAAAAGGCCGGGAGTATCGCCATTTTTTATATGTTAATATCGGCACAGGGATTGCTGCGGGGATCATCAGTGACGGCAGACTGATCAGGGGAGCCTCCAATTATGCCGGAGAGATCGGTCATACCTTCGTCGGGCGTGACATGGAACAGTGCATGTGTGGGAGTAGCTGGTGTCTGGAATCCGCTGCTTCAGGAGGCGGCATGATCAAACGGGCCATCCGCTGGATCAGTGACTATCCGGATTCGAGACTGGGCCCTCTTATTCAATCAGGTGGGATTACATCCGTGGATATTTTTAGAGAGGCGCGCAGGGGAGATCTATTATCGATGAAAATACATAAGGAGTTCATCTGGTCGATCGGGATCGGACTGGTTAACCTGGTGAATATCCTTAACCCGGAAGCGATTATTCTGGGCGGCGGAGTGATGAGGGATAGCTGGCTGTTGAAGGAGCTTAGCGATTTTGTATATCAGAATACAACCGGGGTATCAAGGCGAGGGCTGAAGGAGATCTCACTTACGGAGTTAGGACCACAGGTGACCGGATTGCTTGGGGCGGCCTGTCTGGCATGGGATTATGAGAAAATTGGATAACCATGCAAATTTCCCCGAATGCCTGCTTTGGGCAAACCTGATTTCAGCGAATTAAATGACGTGGGCAGGTCAGGGAGAGAGGACGATAACTGGATGAAAATATTGATTAATCATATCGGGTATGAGCGAAAGGGAACGAAGCGTGCTGTCATCATGGGCAGCAGTACAGATGAGGTCAGCAGCTTTCAAGTGGTGGATCAGTCGAGCGGGCAGATGGCTTATGCCGGAACTGTCCAGTGCTGCGGAACGGTGGGAAAATGGAGGAATTGGTTTTTCTGGACGGCAGATTTTGATGGGTTGCAGGTCGAGGGACGGTATGTCATTGAATGTGATACGACACACGGTGTGATTCGTTCCTATGATTTTGCTATAGAAGATCATTTGCTTGGAAAACAAAGTCTATCGGATGTCATTTTCTATCTCAAAGCTCAGCGGTGCAGTGGAGATTTTGACCGCGCGGACCGGAATATTCCGTTCGCCGGAGAACGGGAAGGACGGCATGACTTGCACGGGGGATGGTACGATGCGACCGGGGATTATGGTAAGCATCTATCGCATCTGTCGCATGCGACTTATTTTAATCCGCAGCAAGGCTCCTTTGCAGCATGGGTTCTGTTCAAGGCGCATGAGCTGCTCGAGGAATCAGGGAATCGCCACTACTATCAATTCAAGCGCAGACTGCTGGATGAAGCGATGTATGGTGCGGATTATATGTTCCGGATGAGGGCGCCCTCGGGCAGCTTCTTCCGCTCGGTCAGACGCAGTGGAGAGTTCATGAAGGCGGAGGACCGGAGCATTTCGTTCCAGTACAAGAATTCTTCTTCCCAGTTTGGAGCAGCGGCTACGGCTGAGGTTGAAGTGATTACCGATGAGTCCTATGAGACAGGGTTCCGTCAAGGCGCTGGATTTGCCATCGCTGCGCTGGCTGCTGCGAGCCGGCACGCTTACCCTGGCGATTATTCGCGCGAGCAATATTTGCAGGCAGCCCGGGAGTCGTATGAATATCTGGCGGAGAATAATGCCAAATATTTGAACGATGGCAAGCCGAATCTATTGGATGAATATTGCCGGTTAATCGCGTTAGTTGAATTGTACCAGGCCTCCCTGGATCCGGATTATCTGAAACAGGCGGGTGAGAGCGCTGAGCGGTTAATCGGTTATATAAAACCAAGTTCAGAGTGGGGATGTTATTGGAGTGCCAATGAGGAGGGACGCCCGTTCTTCCATGCTTCGGATGCCGGCCTTCCGGTAGTAGCACTGCTGAATTATTTGCAGATTGAGAAGAATCCGTCACGCCGCAGCAATATAATGGAGGCGGCCCTTCGGGTTATGGAATCTGAACTGAAAATAACCGGGGAGGTTGTGAATCCGTTCGGATTGGCACGGCAATATGTACAAAGCAGTGATGGACGGCGATATACTTCTTATTTCCTGCCGCACCAGACAGAGGTCTCCCCTTGGTGGCAAGGGGAGAACGCACGTCTTGCGTCTTTAGCCACAGCTGCCAGACTGCTGTCCAAGCAGTTAACAGAAGCTAAGGATACTGCGTTCAAGGAAAGGTTGTTGGCCTATGCCGACGCTCAGTTGAGTTGGATTCTCGGACTTAACCCGTTTGACAGCTGCATGCTGCAGGGCTCCGGGCGGAACAATCCGCAGTACCATTTTGTGAATGGGTTCGACTATATGAACTGTCCGGGGGGAATTTGCAATGGCATTACCTCTGGATTAACCGATGAGGAGGATATCGAACTTTTCATCAAATCAGAGCCGGGTGTTGTTGATGACAATTGGCGCTGGGCCGAGCAATGGCTGCCGCATGCCTCATGGTATATGTATGCGGTCGCGCTTGGCGACCTGTCGGATTCCGAAGATCAGTAAGCGGGTCCAATTGTAAATGTAAAGACTAGATCTCGATTAAACCGCCGGACTGAAGCACCGGTGGTTTTTTATTTGTTCTAGCCGCTCTACTCTATTTCGGCCAATGGGCTATACTTGCGTTGCTTCTCCCTCACATATCACCGCGCCGCTTGAATATACTTAGTTACAGCTACTTTTTAATCCCCTGACATTCCAATAGGGAGGTGCCCACTGTGTCATCTTCATTTGAACAGAATAAGTTCAACTTCGTCGTCTCCAAGGAAGATTGGTCGCTGCATCGCAAAGGTTATCAGGATCAGCAGCGCCACCAGGAGAAGGTGCGGGAAGTCATTCGGCAGAATCTGCCGGACCTGATTACGGAAGAGAATATCATTATGTCGGACGGCAAGCAGATTATTAAGGTTCCACTGCGCAACTTGGAGGAATACCGCTTCATCCATAATTTCCAGAAGCAGAAGCATGTAGGGCAAGGGAATGGGGACAGTGAAGTTGGCGATGTGCTGGCTCAGGATCAGCCGAAGGAGGCTGGCAAAGGAGGGAAAGCAGGCAATCAGCCCGGACATGATGTCGTAGAGGCCGAGATTAGCATCGAGGATTTAGAGGATATGCTGTTCAATGAATTGGAGCTCCCCTTTATTGAAGATAAGGATAAAGAGGAGATGGAGACGGTCTCGTTCCGGTTCAACGATGTCCGCAAGAAGGGGCTGATGTCCAACATCGATAAGAAACGGACGATTCTGGAAAACCTGCGTCGCAATGCGACCTCCGGCTCTCCGGGTATCCATGGCATCTCACCGGACGATCTGCGTTATAAGACATGGGAGGATGTCAAGGTCCCCCGCTCCAATGCGGTCATTATTGCCATGATGGATACAAGCGGAAGCATGGGCAATTTTGAGAAGTATTGTGCTCGAAGCTTCTTCTTCTGGATGACCCGATTTCTGCGCCGGCAATATGAGAAGGTAGAGATCGTGTTCCTAGCTCATCATACGGAAGCGAAGGAGGTTAGCGAGCAGGATTTTTTCACCCGTGGCGAGAGCGGTGGCACGATCTGCTCGTCCGTTTATCAGAAGGCGCTGGAGATTATAGATGAACGGTATCCTCCGTCCAGCTACAATATTTATCCTTTCCATTTCTCCGACGGCGATAATCTCACTTCAGACAATGAACGTTGCACGAGGCTGATTAATGAGCTTTTGAAGCGCTCGAATATGTTCGGCTACGGGGAGGTCAATCAATACAACCGCGGCAGCACCTTAATGTCCGCTTATCGCAATTTGAGGCATGAACGGTTTCTGTACTATGTCATTAAGGAGAAGGGTGAGGTGTATCAGGCCTTGAAACGCTTTTTCCACAAACGGGAAGGAGGCGAATAACGTGGCGGCTGAGCTGGAACAGTTGGAGTATTCGATTCAGGAAATTATGGAGATCGCCGATGGATTTGGGCTGGATTATTATCCGATGCGTTACGAGATCTGCCCGGCTGATATCATCTACACCTTCGGGGCTTATGGGATGCCGACTCGCTTCAGTCATTGGAGCTTCGGAAAAACCTTCAATAAAATGAAGATGCAGTATGATTTTGGGTTAAGCAAAATTTATGAGCTCGTCATTAATTCCAACCCATGTTATGCCTTCCTGCTGGAAGGCAATTCGCTGATACAAAACAAGCTGATCATTGCCCATGTGCTGGCTCATTGCGACTTCTTCAAGAACAACCTTCGCTTTTCGGCTACGAATCGTGATATGGTCGAGAGCATGTCTGCGACGGCGGAGCGGATCAATCGTTACGAATTGATTCATGGTGCAGGCAAGGTGGAGGCATTTATCGATGCCGTTCTGGCTATCCAGGAGCATGTTGATCCGCAGCTAATCAAGCCACATCGCTATGATAAGCGGCAGCAGATGGAAGAGAAGCAGCGTCAAGCTAAGGAGAAGAAGAAAGCGCCGGTCCGGCAGGGAGAATATGACGACCTGTGGGGACTTGAGAATCAGGGCGCAGCGTTTTCGGATAGTGAGGATGCGATTCCGTTTCCACCGGAGCAGGAGAAGGATATTCTCTGGTTCATCCAGGAGTACTCAGAACATCTGGAGGACTGGCAACGGGATATCATGAGCATGCTGCGCGAGGAAATGCTCTATTTCTGGCCACAGATGGAGACGAAGATTATGAATGAAGGCTGGGCTTCTTATTGGCATCAGCGCATTTTGCGCGAGATGGATCTGAGCAGTGAGGAGACGATCGAATTCGCCAAGCTTAACGCTTCCGTTGTACAGCCTTCGCAAAGCTTGAATCCCTATTACCTGGGCCTGAAAATCTTTGAGGATATCGAACGGCGCTGGAACGAGCCGACAGAGGAGGAACGGACGAGATTTGGGCGGGTTCCCGGGCAGGGCAGGGAAAAAATCTTCGAGGTGCGTGAGCTTGATTTGGATACTTCATTCCTGCGCAGCTATTTAACGAAGCAGTTAGTGAACGATCTGGATCTGTATATTTTCGAGAAGCAAGGGCCAGAGTGGAAAATTACCGATAAAAGGTGGGAGAATGTACGTGATCAACTGGTTGCCTCCCGCATGAACGGAGGATTTCCTTACGTTGTTGTGAAGAACGGAGATTATGACCGGTCTGGTGAGCTGCTGCTGAAGCATCAATATGACGGTCTGGAGCTGGACCTTAAATATCTGGAACGCACGCTGCCGTATGTCTATACGCTCTGGGGCAGACCCGTCCATCTTGAGACGATCGTCGAGAACAAATGCGCTTTGTTTAGCTATGACGGCAATAAAGTGAGCCGGAGGATTGTATAAGGTTTAGAAGTGAAGTGGGTAAGAAGTTAATGTAACCTGTAATGATGAGCCATAGCCGGATCCTCGATCGGGATGTTAACTTGACAAACTGATTTTATACGTGATCTGGAGCTATGGCTTTGCTGTTTTAGATTGATATCCTGTGCATATTGTACATTTGAAGAGTGCACGCTCTATGAAAAGGTTAATGGCCATAGTAGGAAAGATCGACTCTCTCCATCTGTTGAATATAACGCTGAAGTTGTTCTTTATGTATATCTATTTCATAGGCTTTCTTAGCCGCTTCACGAAGAAAGGCTTCCATTTTGGACTCTAGCTTAACAGCAGACGCGCCTTTCCAATCATGTAAACGACGGTATAGGCTTCTCATTTGCTGTTCTTGGAGTTGGAGCTTTTGCTTTAAATACTCGCATTGCTGAACTGCTCTCCTTAGATCCTCAAGTTCTAGGGATATTCGACTCATACAATTTACACCACCCTTTGTTCTAATTTAGTGCTGTTGATCGGCAGCGATGAATAGCTTTGCCTTCAAGTCGATGTAATTAGCAATATCTGAGATGGATTCAAGATACCATTGATTTATTTTTCTGAAGGAATCGGTCGCATCGTAGATGATTGGTCTCAGAGCGTTGCTCTGACTTGTCTCTACCTCTGCTTGGAATAAACGAATCGCAAGATGAATTCCACTGTCAAATTCCTGCAGGCTGTTTCGCATTTGTTGCGCGGTTCTTTGCAGTTCTTCAGGTGTAAGCTGAATGCTGCCCCCGTTCATGTTCCCTATAAAAGTTACCACATCGCTTCCCGTCCATCTGCTAGTTGCAACCATCTCCTCATAGGCAGAAACTCTCGGATTAAACTCTACCGCTTCACCGTCCATAGTAAACAGGTTATTAACCAGATTACCGTTTTCATCAAATTTGAAATATTCTAGGGAATGATATTCCTCTCCAGCAATAGAATTGTACATTTTCATGAGTGCCGACTGTTTCCCTAAGGGATATGTATAAGGAACAAATTGAATGGGTGTCCATTTATAGCCAAAGAGCATTTGAGCAAACCAATTATCTCTTCGTTGAGGAACAGAGAAAGGGATATATATTGTATTGTATCTATCGTTAGCATCATTAAAGGTAGAGTTAATGTAATAAGTTTCTCCGACATGAGGCTCTGAATTAACTGCACCAGAACCGATCGCGTCCCCAGGATGAACGTAAGCAATATTCGTATCGCGGAACTTACTATTCTTCACTTTCTCCTGAAGATCATCGGACAGAAGATGTGTGATGCTAGGTGCATTAAAACTTACTGAATTCAACCCATTACGGACTGCGACATACTCGGCCTCTGCTCCTCCTAGAGAGTGGCCAGTAGTGGATATTTCGGCGGTAGGATATTGTTTCTTAACAGCATCATACAAATTTTGGGCTTGTGTAAATTGATTATCCTGGTATTTGGCTTCATATTGCATGAAAGGTAATGCATTTTGGAGCGGTAGTTGATTGATTTTATCCTTATTCTTCTCATAATACTTATGAACTTCTTCTAAATTTTTGGGGCGATTACCGATAACATCATTAATATCAGTTCCATAGTCCATAAGCACGCTCCAAACGGGGCGGTCCGGGGGTTCTGTACCTCTATAGCCGATAATGACCTGATTTGTTTTCTCATTATAGAAGACCGTTGCATCAAAACCAGAGCCATTGGTGTCGTGCAGCATGGCTCCTTCTGGTTCAACAAGGCTCCAATTTGGAATACTATTGAGATCTTCATTAGTAATATCCCTCACATATGCTAAGCCTGATATCTCCCTATAAGTTTTATCATTTATGTATGTCATAAAGCTCCCTCCTAGAAAAATTTAAATTTAAATTTTATAATCAGGAAGTATGTTGTAATAATTTCATGATTTTACATTTTGGATAATCGGTACTATTATACTATATAGGATAAAATTAGGATATGCGGAATGTGTTTTAACTACTATGAAAGTTCTCTTTTTTGAAACGATAATAAGTAGTAAGAGGGAATTCATGTGGGGAAAACTGTTAATTTTATTAGGAATATTTTTTGTTATATTTATCGTCATTGGAGCATATCGCTACAAATATAATTTGGAGAGGAAGGCAATAGTCGAGACAGGCATTAGAATGCATCTCAATGTTTTTATAAGGGGACATGAAGATACATCCATTTTGGGTATATACGATTATGAAGAAAAAGTTAGTGGAAGGTGCGGGGGTGTTGAAATGCGGAAGAAGCTGTTGATTTTACTAGGGATATTTCTTGTTATATTCATCGTCATTGGAGCATTTCGTTACAAGTACAATTTAGAAAGGGAAGCAATAATTGAGGCGGGCACGAAAATTAGTCAAGAACACATAAAAGAACATTTTAATAGTGACTTTGTTATAACAGACTATGATATTATTCATTCTTCAATAGATAATAGAATGTATATTGATGGTTATATTAAAGGACATGAAGATGTAAAGATTAGTGTGATTTACGATTACAAAAATAAAGAGGTATGTGGTGTTGGAGGTCCCAAGTGGTTTCTTAATAGTGAAAAGAAGGATATACCATAACCAATGTGGTTTCGATGAAAGAATCTGAGTACCAAGTAAAATACTGTGTGGGGGTTTGCGATGAGGAAAAAGTTGTTGATTTGAGTAACAATAGCGCTGGTTATAATCACGGTTATCGGAGTATATCGTTACAAGTACAATTTGGAAAGGAAAGCAATGGTAGGGACGGCCACGAAAATAAGCCAATAATACATAAAGAAACATTTTGATAGTGAGTTTATATTAAGAGATTATGATCTAATTCATCCTTCTATAAATAGAACATTATTTCTTGATGGATATATTAAGGGACACGAAGATATCACAATCTCTGTAACATATGATTATGAAAAAAAAGAAGTACGAGATGTTTGGGGACCAAAGTGGTTCATAGAGAGTGAAATAAAGTGAATAATGGGATGAGGAGATTTTTTTGAAAAGGGATGCAAATGAAAAAAATATTGATTTTACTAGGGATATTTCTTGTTGTTATATTCATCGTCAACGGTGCATTTCGCTACAAGTACAATCTAGAAAGGAAAGCAATAATTGAGGCGGGCACGAAAATTAGTCAAGAACACATAAAAGAACATTTTGATAGTGACTTTATAATAACAGACTATGATATTATCGATTCCTCAATAAGCAGTACAATGTATCTTGATGGTTATATTAAGGGGCATAAAGATGTAAAGATTAGCGTGAAATACGATTATAAAAATAAAGAAGTACGTGGTGTTGGAGGTCCTAAGTGGTTTCTTAATAGTGAAAAGAAGGATATACCATAACCAGTATGGTTTCGATGAAAAAAATCTGAGTACCAAGTAAAATACTGTGTGGGGGTTTATGTGCGGAAAAAGCTATTAATATGGATAACGATATTTGTAGTTGTATTTATGATAATCGAAGTATATCGCTTTAAATACAATCTAGAAAGGAAAGCAATAATTGAGCCGGGCACGAAAATTAGTCAAGAAAAGAATACATAAAAGAACATTTTGATAGTGACTTTGTTATAACAGACTATGATATTATTCAATAGATAATACAATGTATCCTTATGGTTATAAAAAGGAACATGAAGATGAAAAAATCACTGTTTGGTATAATTATGAAGAAAAAAGGTGGATGATATTAGCGGTCCAAAGTGGTTTATTAACAGACGTAACCCATCCATTGATTCAACAACAGGTCTGTAAGGATATATCGTAATCAATTAGGAGCGCATGGGTGTTCAAATAGTTGATTGAGGGCAAAATACATAACTTATAAATTAAAAAACATGACGTACAAACGGGATACCAATTTGCACGTCATGTTTTGTTTTATTTCGGGTTTATTCTCTAGTGCTAGCTTATTTTCTTCGTGTACAAAATGCCGATGGTCTTTGCACCGCAGTGGCTTGAGATGACGCAGCCGGCCTTGGAGATGGCGACTTCCCTGGCGCCGGTCTTTTCTTGCAGAATGCTCTTCAATTGGTCGGCATCTTCATCCGCCAGCGAATGGGTGACGAAGATCAGATCATTGTCCATATCCTCGATGCAGGCAAGCGCATTGTCCAGCATTTGATGAAGAGCCTTCTCACGGCTGCCGCGCACTTTGTAGGCGGGGGTCATTTTCCCATCGATCACTTTGATGACCGGACGGATCTTGAGCAGGCTGCCGACTAGATTCTGCATGCCGGAGCAGCGTCCGCCTTTGTAGAGATAGTCGAGGGAATCGATCACGAATTCCGTCTCTACCTGCGGTCGGGTTCTGTGCAGGAGGTCCATGATCTCTTCGATGTTCTGGCCTGCTTCGGCTGCTCGATATGCCTTCATCACCTGCAGACCAATGCCGGTAGACAGGTTCAGTGAATCAAATACACGAACTCGTCCCTCGGGGAACTCAGCTGCCGCGATCAATGCGTTCTGATACGTAGAAGAGAGCTCAGACGACAAGCTGATATAGAGGATATCCTTGCCTTCGTTGATGGCTGGCGTGAAGGCCTGAATGAAGTCAGCGGGTGAAGGCGCAGCCGTCTTTGGCAGCTTCTTCGTCTCGCTTACCTTCTGATATAACATGGGGGTATCCAGGTCAACGCCGTCTTTATAGGTCTGCTGATCAAAGATGACATACAGGGGAATAATTCCAATGTCATATTTCCCAATCCAATCGGATGGCAGGTCACATGTGCTGTCAGCGAATATTTTGAGAGTTCCCATTGTGTAGTCCTCCTTATATGGTTTAAGTTAGTCCTTAAGCTGTCTTCTCTATCAGGCCTCAGACTTCTTAGTATACATGATTGCTACCGTATGTGGGCCACAATGACTCGAAATAACGCATCCTGCCTGGGAGATCGCTACTTCGCGCGCGCCGGTCTTCTCTTTTAATACGGACGCCAAATAAAGGGCTTCTTCCTCTGCAAGCGTGTGTACAACAATAATTACATCATTATCCATTGCGTCAAGATTTGCAAGTGCGTTATCCAGCATTTTTTGAACGGCTTTATCTTTCTTGCCGCGTACTTTGTAAGCGGGGATAATCGAGCCGTCAACAACCTTAAGGATCGGCCGGATTTTCAGCAAGCTGCCGATGAAGTTCTGCATGCCGGAGCAGCGTCCGCCTTTATACAAATACTCCAGCGTATCGATAACAAATTCGGTGTCTACCAGTTGCCGGGTGTGCTCTAACATCGCGGTAATTTCCGCTGCGGTCTTCCCTTGCTCAGCCGCTTTGACGGCCTTCATGACAAGCAAACCAATTCCGCTGCACAGATTCAGGGAGTCGACAACATGTACCCGCCCTGGCGGGAGTTCGTCCGCCGCGATCAGGGCATTTTGATAGGTTGCAGACAATTTGGACGACAAGCTGAGATAGACGATCGTGTCGCCGCGCTCGATATGCGGACTGAAAGCGTGGATGAAATCGGTGGGCGATGGCGCTGTAGTCTTCGGCAGAGAGCCGCTTTCTTCCACCTTGCGATAAAGCTCCTCCGGAGTAATATCAATCCCATCCCGATAAATCTCATCACCAAATACAACGTAGAGAGGTATAATTCCTATTTCATATTTTGTAATCCAATCTGCCGGCAGATCGGAGGTGCTGTCTGCGAATATTTTTATCTGTGACATATGCATCTCCTTTAAAATAGTTGTGAATAGTCCCTAGCTTCTTCCTCAAACCTTCCCCGGTGCAGAAAAGCGGGGGGTGAGCGGTACTATTTCTGAATACGTATTATTATAGAAGCAACGTTTCTTATAGATTAGCAAACAATAATATGAAAATCACCGGCAGTATAGGAATTGCCGAGAAAATCGTACCTAATATTGCGAACACTTTCTTGCGATTCTTCATGCTGATGCCGACAATGCCCAGGATAAGGGAGGTCAGATTCAAGAGCATAGTAATCAAGAGCAGCAATACTCCGGCAATTGCGCTGCCTTGCTGTATGAAATACTCCTCGAACAGCTCTTCCGGGCCTTCCAGAACATTGGCGGCTGCGACAGTTACAAGCACTGTAGCGAAAAGATAGCCCATAATAGCTACCAGGCTTATGATGAAGGAAGCGATACCGGGGCCCGAATGCTTGATGATTTGGGAAGGTTGGCCGCCTTGGGCGGGGCCGGGGTAGGAAGGATATGTATTATAATTCCTCTGGTCAAAGTTTTCCATTTAAATAAGTCTCCTTTAGGCCATAATGATTACTCTGTTTAATTTTTCATATCTTTGCCAAAAAATCAATGACTATTTCAATTGTGTGTACTACTAGAATGAATCCAGCCATTGGGTTAAGATGAATGAAGGAAGATTGAGCTATATAGGAGGCGTTAGCATGCAACGCAAATATGCCGGGATCGGCGCTATAATTATGCTGTTATCTGTGGCACTGGGAGCGTTTGGCGCTCATGTGCTTAAATCGATCATCGGAGAGGAATCGCTGGGTACCTTTGAGACGGGAGTTCATTATCAGATGATTCACGGAATCGGAATGATCCTTGCATCCATAGCGGCTGCCTTTGGCGGCAATGCGAACAAATGGCGCTGGGCGAGCATCTTGTTCCTGATCGGTACCATTCTGTTCTCCGGAAGCTTATACCTGCTTGCCCTTACGGGCTGGAAATGGTTCGGCCCGATTACACCACTGGGTGGTGTATCCTTTATCGCCGGCTGGCTGATGTTCATTCTGGCCGCATGGGATAAGACGCAGCAGAACAGCAGTAAGTAATGAAAGCGGGCGAGTCTATGATGGAATAGATCGTCCGCTTTTTTAGCATGCCTTATTCAAAAGTAACCCTATCGAACTGTCTCTAGGAGGAGTTATTACTCGTTAAGATCGATAATTTCGCTGAGATGGAAGGAGTAGACTTGTTTCTCGTCTACGTGGTAGACCGTCAATGTATAGGTATCCGTCAGGAAGTTCAAGATCCGGCAAGGGATGCTGACGCGCTTCCCGTTACGGTTGACTAATAGACGAACGAGAGAATTATCGGCGATGTATTTTTGAACCCAATTTTCGAAATCCTGGCTCTTGGCCATGCTTTCAAAGTTGTTCTCCTGCAGGTCTTCCGGTTGTTCCTTAGGAGCAGCGGGTGTTTTTGCTGTTTTGGTTACCGAGGGAATCGGGTTCGAAGCACCTTCATTGATTCTTTTATAGGATTTGGTAATAAGCGACTGCTTCTTATTGGCCAGCATGGAGCTGATGATGGAACCAAGTTCAATTCCAGAGTTGATCCGGTAATCGATAATATCATTATTGCTGTTCAATAGCTGCAGCAGTTTTTGCAGTGCTTTTGCATTTGTCTCTTCTTTGACCAGAATTTCTACATTAAATAGAAAACCTAGTCCTTCTTGATCGGTTGTACTTGTCTTGTTCATAATTCCCCCAGAAGCTTTGTCATGATATGTGGTAAAATAATGGTTTTATAGTGTAACTCTAATACACTTGACTATCATAGCACTGCTTCAATGGGAAGCATAGTCCTAAAATCTTATAAACATATAGGAATTCACCTATAAACACATGAAATTCTTACGATTATTCATAAAAATAATTCTGTAGACCTAGATCATAGGGCTGATTTTTAGTATTATAACCTTCGATTTACTCATTTGTCCTGATCATTGCAGAGAATCTTTGCGGCTCGCGTTGATTCGGCTTGCAAAGTAGGGTAGAATGAAATGAGAATCAGTGAGAATCACCAATAATAATTCTAATTAAATAATTATTAGAATTATTTTATGTTATAATGGCTTTACAAAAAAGAGAACGAGAAGATGGAGGGTATGATAAATAATGACACATTTCGTTGTTGAAGGTCTGAAAGCGACCATTGAAGGGAAGGAAATTCTCAAGGGAATCGACCTTGAAATAAAGGGTGGAGAAATCCATGCTATCATGGGTCCGAACGGTACAGGTAAAAGTACGCTCGCTTCCGCATTGATGGGGCATCCTAAATATGAAGTAACCGATGGCGCAGTAAGCCTGAATGGTGAAGACGTATTGGAAATGGCCGTGGACGAGCGTGCTCGCGCAGGCCTGTTCCTAGCGATGCAATATCCAAGCGAAATCGCTGGAGTAACGAACTCTGACTTCATGCGCAGCGCAATCAACGCACGCCGTGAAGAAGGCAATGAAATCTCACTGATCAAATTCATTCGTCAAATGGAGGGCAAAATGAAGGAGCTGGAGATGGATCCTGAATTCGCTCACCGTTATTTAAATGAAGGATTCTCCGGCGGGGAGAAAAAACGGAACGAAATTTTGCAAATGATGATGATTGAGCCGAAGCTTGTCATTTTGGACGAGATCGACTCTGGTCTGGATATCGACGCATTGCGCATCGTTGCTAACGGTGTGAACAGCATGCGTGATGAAGATCGCGGATTCCTGATCATTACACACTATCAACGTCTGCTTAACTATATTAAACCGGATGTCGTTCACGTAATGATGCAAGGTAGAATCGTGAAATCCGGCGGCCCTGAGCTGGCAGAACGTCTGGAACGCGACGGATACGATTGGGTTAAAGAAGAACTTGGAATTACGGATGAATCTGTCGGTCAAGAAGCCTAAGACGGAAGGAGGGAACTGAAATGACGACACAAATCGTTCTTCCGGTGGAACTTGATGCAGTAAGACAAACATCCGTTAATAATGGGGAACCGGCCTGGTTGACGGAAAGTCGTGTAAATGGAGTGAAGCTTGCTCAAGAGCTTGAACTGCCTAAATTGGAAAAGACAAAAATCGAACGCTGGGATATTAGCAATTTCGGCCAACAACGTGAAGGTTATGCAGCATCGGCACAACAGCTGCCTGAAAGTGTAGCTTCTCTCGTTGATCTGAAAGAGCATAGTAATCTGATCGTTCAGGTGAACAGCAGAACGCAATTTGCACAGTTGTCCCCTGAGCTTGCCGCCAAGGGCGTTATTTTTACAGACCTGGAGACTGCCGTTCGCGAGCATGGCGATCTCGTACAGAAATATTTGCATCAGGCTGTTAAGAGTGATGAAAACCGCTTGACGGCTCTGCATTCCGCATTGTGGAATGGCGGTGTGTTCTTATATGTGCCGCGTAATGTGGAAATCGAAGTTCCATTGCAAAGCATTTTCGTCCAAGAGGATGATAAGACGACTTTCGCGCCGCATATTTTGATCGTAGCTGAGGCGAATAGCCGTGTTGCTTATGTAGACAACTACTTCTCCGGACAATTTGACAAGACGGTTGTTCATAGCGGAGTGGCGGAAGTGTTCGTTCAAGCAGGAGCGAAGGTACAGTTCGCAACGGTTCATAATCTGGGTACAAGTACCACTGACTTGAGCTATCGTCGTTCCATCGTCGACAATGACGGTTCGATCGAATGGATCATTGGCGAGATGAACTTCGGCGATGCGATGAGTGAGACGCTGTCGATTCTAAAAGGCAACGGCTCTCTCTCCGATATGAAGGTAATCGCGGTTGGTTCGGGTTCGCAGAAGCTGAATTATACGACGAAGGCAGTCCATTTCGGCAAGAGCTCTGAGAGTCAAATGATTACCCGGGCTGTTATGCGTGAACAATCTACAGCGATCATTAACGGGATTACGAAAATCGAGAAGGGGGCAACCAAAGCAAACGGCGAGCAGACAGAGAAGGTTCTTATGCTTAGTCCGAAGGCGCGCGGGGATGCTAACCCAATTCTGTTGATCGATGAGGACGATGTGAAAGCCGGTCACGCGGCTTCGGTTGGCCAAGTCAATCAAGAGCAAATCTACTATCTTATGTCCCGTGGTATTTCCCGCGAGCAGGCTGAACGCTTGGTTATTTACGGTTTCCTTGCTCCGGTCGTTACGGAGATTCCTATGGAACAATTGCAGCAGCAATTGCAAGGATTGGTTGAAAGGAAGTTAGGTCAATGAATGCAGAGCTGATCCGGGAACAATTTCCTATTCTGCATCAGGAGATCAATGGACATCCGCTCGTATACCTTGACAGTGCGGCTACTTCCCAGAAGCCGCGCGCTGTGCTCGATGCCTTGAAGCATTACTATGAGTGGGAAAATTCCAACGTGCATCGCGGGGTTCATACACTTGGCAGCCGGGCAACGGATGCTTATGAAGGGGCGAGAGAGAAGGTGGCGCGCTTTATCGGCGCTGCGCGGACCCAGGAGATTATTTTCACCCGGGGGACGACGACTTCGCTGAATATGGTGGCCTCTGCTTACGGACCTGCCGTGCTCCAAGAGGGGGATGAAATTGTCATTACCCCAATGGAGCATCATAGCAACCTGATTCCTTGGCAGCAGCTGGCCATACGGACGGGTGCCACTTTAAAATATATCCCGCTTCAGCCTGACGGCAATATCGCTCTGGAGGATGCGGAGAAGACGATTACCGATCGGACGAAGATCGTCTCGGTCGCCCATGTCTCCAATGTGCTTGGTGTAGTTAATCCGGTCAAAGAGCTGGCTGAGATTGCCCACCGTCATGGAGCCGTAATGGTGATTGACGGTGCACAGAGCACGCCTCATATGAAGGTGAATGTGCAAGAGCTGGATTGTGATTTTTACGCTTTTTCTGGCCATAAAATGTGCGCACCAACCGGAATTGGGGTACTATATGGTAAGAAGCATTTGCTGGAGTCTATGGAGCCGATCGAATTCGGCGGCGAGATGATCGATGATGTTGGTCTCTACGAATCGACATGGAAGGAGCTTCCGTGGAAATTTGAAGGCGGGACACCGATTATCGCCGGAGCGATTGGACTGGGCGCTGCGATTGATTTTCTGCAGGAGATCGGTATGGATGCGATTCACCAGCATGAGACGAAGCTGGCGAAGTACGCTACTGCCAAGCTTTCTGAAATTGAAGGACTGACCCTTTACGGACCGCGCGAACGCGAGGTAGGATTGTTGACCTTCAATCTGCAGGATATTCATCCGCATGATGTGGCTACTGTTCTGGATGCGTCCGGAGTAGCTATACGTGCCGGTCATCACTGCTGCCAGCCGTTGATGCGCTGGCTTAAGGCCAGTGCGACAGCTAGAGCCAGCCTCTATCTGTACAACACGGAGCAGGACATTGACCGTCTGGCTGAAGCTTTAGTCCAGACAAAGGAGTATTTTGGATAATGCAACTTGACGATTTATACCGCCGCGTAATTATGGATCATTATAAAAACCCGCGCAACCGTGGGAAATTTGATGACGATTCCCTGACTGTTGATCTGAACAACCCAACTTGCGGGGATCGTATTTCTCTCCAGCTGAAGCTGGAGGATGGCGTTGTGAAGGACGCTCGCTTTACCGGAGAGGGCTGCTCGATTAGCATGTCCTCAGCATCGATGATGACAGAAGCCGTGAAGGGCAGGACCTATGCGGAAGCGATGGATTTGGCTAGCCGATTCTCTTCCTTGATGCAGGGAGAACCTGTTGATTTTGACGAATATGAAGAGCTTGAGGCTCTATCCGGGGTGAACAAATTCCCTGCTCGGATCAAATGCGCGACACTGGCCTGGAACGCACTCAAAAAAGGGATTCACGAAGAAGAATAAATTTAAAAGTAAGCAAATAATGAAACTTTAAGGAGGTAATGCAGCCATGGCTAAGAAAGCGCCTGAAATGGAAGAGTATAAATATGGCTTTCGTGATGAGCACAAGTCGATTTTTCAATCGGGTAAAGGTTTGACTCGAGAGATTGTCACGGAAATTTCCCGTATGAAGAATGAACCGGAATGGATGCTTAACTTCCGTCTGAAATCACTGGAGCAGTTCGAGAAGATGCCGCTGCCGCGCTGGGGCGGAAATCTGGACGATCTTGACTTTAACGATATTCAATACTATGTCAAACCATCTGAGAAGCAAGGCAAGACATGGGATGAAGTTCCTGATGAGATCAAGGAGACCTTTGATAAGCTCGGCATTCCGGAAGCGGAGCAGAAGTTCCTGGCCGGGGTATCGGCTCAATATGAATCCGAGGTAGTATATCACAGCATGCAGAAGGATCTGGAGGACCAAGGCGTCATCTTTATGGATACCGACTCTGCGCTTAGAGAGCACCCAGAGATCTTCCGCGAACATTTCGGTACGATTATTCCTCCGGCAGACAACAAGTTTGCCGCTCTGAACAGTGCGGTATGGTCTGGCGGCAGCTTCATCTATGTGCCGAAGGGCGTGAAGTGTGAGGTTCCACTGCAGGCTTACTTCCGTATTAACTCGGAAAATATGGGTCAGTTCGAACGTACCTTGATCATCGCTGACGAAGACAGCTTCGTTCACTATGTAGAGGGATGTACGGCTCCGATCTACAGCACGAACTCGCTGCACAGTGCGGTCGTGGAGATTATCTGTAAGAAGAACGCCCGTGTTCGTTACACCACAATTCAGAACTGGGCACCGAACATTTACAACCTTGTTACGAAGCGTGCCGTTGCCGAAGAAAATGCGACAATGGAGTGGGTAGATGGCAACATCGGCTCTAAGCTGACGATGAAATATCCCGCCGTTATTCTGAAGGGCCGTGGTGCCAAAGGCAGCGTATTGTCGATCGCTGTTGCCGGTAAAGGCCAGCTTCAGGATGCGGGTGCGAAGATGATTCACCTTGCACCGGATACGACTTCGACAATCATATCGAAGTCGATCAGCAAACATGGCGGTAAGGTAACATATCGCGGTCTTGCTTCATTCGGACGTCAAGCCGATGGCGCGAAGTCCAACATCAAGTGCGATACGCTTATTCTTGATAATGAGTCGACTTCGGATACTATTCCATACAATGAGATCATGAACGATAACATTGTTCTGGAGCATGAAGCGACTGTATCGAAGGTGTCGGAGGAGCAGCTCTTCTATCTAATGAGCCGTGGTCTGACGGAAGAGGAAGCAACGCAAATGATCATCATGGGCTTCATTGAGCCGTTCACGAAAGAACTGCCGATGGAGTATGCAGTTGAGATGAACAGATTGATTAAGTTCGAGATGGAAGGCTCTATCGGTTAAGAGCTGTTTCATCGCAAAAAAGGCAGTCCCGAGTCACGCTCAGTGACCTGGGGCTACTTTTTTGTTTTAAGGGTGATATCCATATTTTTGGACTGATAAATCACTCTTCTCCAGATTTAACCAATAACATTAAAGAAGCCCACTAACCGATAAGGTCTATGGGCTTCTAACTTAAAATTGTATTTAAGTTATTACATATAAATTTCAGTGATCGTAAGCTCGCGCTCCTTGGACAAATCGATAAAGCGCGACTCCGTACGGATTAGCGGGCGGAAGAAATCCGCTGGGTTCGTCATGATAATTGCCCCGACTTCACCGGAACTGAGCAGTACCCTCTTACCAATAAAATTCGGCAGCAGATGGTTAATCAACACCTGGGTGGGCTCCGGGCTTAATTTGCCGAAGCTCATATCATTCAATTCTTTGAGAACGCTGAACAGCTCCTGCTTGGATTGATAGATACGGTTAGAGGTCATTGCCGTGTAGACGTCTGCTACGGCAGTGATCTTGGCGTATGGGTGGATCTCCTTATCGGTCAACCTGTGGGGGTAACCGCTTCCATCTTCACGCTCATGATGCTGCAAAGCGACGAGGGCCGATAGCTCGTCCCCGGTGGAATTCAGAATAATCTCATACCCGTATTGCGTGTGTCGCTTGATCTCCTCAAATTCCTCAGGCGTCAGCTTCCCGGGTTTGAATAAGATTTCCTCAGGTATTTTACACTTTCCGATATCGATCAAGTAACCGGCTTTGCCCACTTTATAGGCGTCTTCCTTTGAATATCCCAACCAGGAAGCGATATAATAGGATAGCATTCCAACCTGCAAAGAATGATTATATGTATAATTATCATTATTGCCCAGCAGCAGAAGCAGAGATACGACATCTTTCTGGTCATCAAGCTGTTCAACCATAGGCTCAAGCAGTTGGTCTACTTGGGAATTGTCGAAATTGCCGGTGGCCAGCGCTTCCAGGAATATTGCTTCAAATCCGTCAATCGCTTCGTTAAACACAGGCTGAATTTTCTGGATGAACTGCGGAGTAACTGAGGCGGTCGGAACGACGACATCCATGGTATGAGGGATGATATCGATATAATCGATCCCATGCTGCATCAACTTAACGATGGCCTCGCTGGACAGCTCCTTTTCTTTCTGTAGAACCAGTACGCCAAAATGATTGAATACGTCGGTTTGAAGCTTGTCTCCGGGATTAAGATCCATAATATGTACCTTCAAGAAAGATGACACCTCAATATTGTGCTTTTTTTCTAATCATATCAGGAAATATATGGGTTGACAACGGTATCATAGTTCTTTATTGCTATTTATTAGATGCAGATTATGACCGGGGCAGGAGGGCGTGAGGAGAACTATAGTCGTTATCTCTTCTGTAAAAATAGCTCACAGGAAGGATAAAAGGTTGATGCTTAAGCATCAACCTCCAGATACAGGCGGAATCAAAGCGATCTCATCCGTCTCCCGGATCGGGCAATCCGCTGTTGCGTATTCCTGATTGACGGCAATCATTGCCGCGGATATGAGCGGAGCAGCATCGGGATAAGCATCACTTAGCAGCTTTTTCAGACGCTCGGCAGTAAGGCCGGATTCACTGCAGTTTAAAGAGATCCTGGACGTACCGAGTCGCTCGGCCAGTCCGGCAAAGAGAGAAATAGATATTATCATGTCTAAGCACCTCGGATTTTGTGTTTAAATCCCTATAATATATCATATATAAGAAGACAGTGGGCGTTTTCAAGGTATATAATTAGATTTATCTTCATTTTTAAATGGTCAATGGAATAAAAAACAACAAGGGGGCTTTCATGTGCCGGATAAGGACGAAGTTACATTAACGATCGCATATACGAATGACTTGCACAGCCATTTCGGCGCCATGGGCAGAATCGCCGCGATGATCGATGATCTGCGGTCGGAGCCAAATAGTGAAATGCTGCTCCTTGATATAGGCGACCATATGGATCGAGCCGCACCAGAGACGGAAGGTACAATGGGGCAGGCGAATGTCGATATTCTGAATTTGACGGGATACGATGCGATTACCATCGGGAATAACGAGGGGTTGACCTTTACCCCGGAACTTCTGACAGAGACGTATGCAAGGTTGCGTTGTCCCGTAATTTGCAACAATATTGTTGAACAAAGAACCGGTCAGCCTCCAGGATGGATGAGAAGGCATCATATTGTGCAGCGGGGCCCGTTCACAATCGGGTTGATTGGTGCGACGGCGGCATTTTCCAACTTCTACAGCTTGCTGGGCTGGGATGCTCTTGACCCGTTAGAGACGATCCAATATGATGTAGAACAGCTGCGTCCGCGAGTGGATCTGATTATTGTCATGTCCCATTTGGGGATATTGCTCGACCGACAACTGGCGGAGACGATTCCGGACATTGACCTCATCATCGGCGGTCATACCCATCATTTGCTGGAGGAACCCTTGATTATTGGGAAGACAGCGATCACAGCTGCGGGCAAATTCGGCAATTATGTTGGGCTAATAAAATACCGCAAGAATCCGCTGAGCGGTCTACCGGAGATTTACGATGGCAAGGTGCTTCAAGTTGAGCCAGGGGTCGAAAGTGAAGGGGTCCTGAGCTCCATTGACATTTATCGCAAAAAAGCCAAGGCACGTCTGGACCGGACGGTCACAACGACGGATCGGAAGCTGTTGATCTCATACCACAGTGAGTCTTCATTCGGCAATTTATTGGCCCAGGCAGTCAGGAGGTTTACAAATAGCGAGCTGGCGATTGTCAATAGCGGCCAGTTGTTGAGCGACCTTCCCGCTGGTGATATCAGTGAAGGCATGCTGCATGAACGCTGCCCCTCTCCGATTAATCCTTGTACCATGATCTTAAAAGGTGAGGACATTCTATATACCCTAGAGCAATCATTGCTTCCCGAGATGATGGATAAGACCATATTCGGCTATGGATTTCGCGGCAAGGTGCTGGGCGGAATTTGCCTGGACGGGATGGAAGTTGAGTATGATCCGTATGCCGCGCCCTATCGGCGAGTGACTAAGGCGAGTGTCGCCGGGATTCCTCTGAACCCTAGTGCGACTTATAAGGTTGGTACTCTGGATATGTTTACATTTGGAGTAGGCTATGAACAACTGCAGCATGGAAGTGAGCAGAAATTTATGCTTCCTTTATTTATACGTGATCTGCTCAGGCTGGAATTACAGACGGCAGGAGCTGTAGACAGCTGCTTCTTCGCCAGATGGAAGCAAGTTTAAATGATTTATAACGAGACGGAAGTGGTTTAGTTGCGGTTAATAGCTATAAATTCTCTACAACCAGGAATGAAGCTGGGTAAAAAGATTTATAATGAGGACGGGATTGTTCTCTTATCGGAAAATGCAGAAATAAATGATGCTATCATTCGCCGCTTGCGTCACCACGGCCTCGATTATATCTATATTGCTGATCATCGTACGGATGATATTCAGATCAGCGAGATGATCGAAGAAACTACGCGCCGCCGCGCTCTGAATGAATTAAGGGTCAACTTCAAGAAGCTGATGGAGCCGGCGATAAAAGGGATGGTCTATCCCTATCTGGGCAAGACTTTCTCCGGCCTGGTCGAATCCATCGTTGATGATCTCAGTTCTCGGGAAGATGCGATGATCATGATGATGAATATCGATAGTATGGATCATTACCTGTACCGCCATTCTTTGAATGTATGCATTTATACTTTGCTGCTGGGTCAGGTCCACGGCTATAGCAAAGAGGATCTGACACTGCTCGGACTTGGAGCCATGCTGCATGATATCGGCAAGACGAAGGTGCCGCGGGATATACTGAATAAGCCCTCACAATTGACGGACGATGAATTCGCACAGATTAAGCAGCATACCGAGATCGGGTTCAAGCTGTTGAAGGATGAGCCAGGGATTCCTCTCAAGGCAGCGCACTGTGCTTATCAACATCATGAACGGATTAACGGCGAAGGTTATCCGCGGGGCTTGAAGGGCGATGAGATTCATGAATTTGCCCGCTGGATCGCAATCACAGATGCGTTTGATGCGATGACAACGCATCGGGTATACCGTCCGGCGATGCTGCCGCATCAGGCGCTGGAGGTGCTCTATGCAGGCTGTGGAGAATGGTATGAGAAGTCGAAGCTGGAGCTGTTCAGAGATCATATGGCTATCTATCCGGCGGGGATGACCGTCGATCTAAGCACTGGCGAACGAGGCGTTGTTGCCAAGATTCACAAGGCGATTCCGCACAGACCGGTAGTCAGAGTATTGACCGATTCCAACGGAGCTGATCTGAAGGTCCCGTACGATATCGATCTGTCAAATCGTCTATCCGTCGTTATTACCGGAGTAGATGGTGCAAAAGAAGCTATAAAATAAATAAGGTGAGTATAATATGAAAATAATGAGTATGAACCATGAAGCAATCCGGCAAGTCAGTCCGAGTTATGATCCGTGGGACCCGATTCTGTCGCTTAAGCAGCATGGTCGGCATGTGCTGACCAGCGTGGAGATGACGGTAACCAATCTGTGCAATATGCGTTGTGAGCATTGTGCAGTAGGCGATAGCCTTGTGATGAAGGAGCCGGAGCATATTCCACTCGAAATGATGTTAAATGCGCTGGATGAGGTCGAGAACCTGCAGACGATCAGTATCACAGGCGGGGAGCCTACATTTCGGAAGCAGACGGTCGACGAGCTGATTGTTCCACTATTGAAATACGCAAGATCACGGGGGATTCGTTCTCAGATTAATTCCAATCTGACGCTTGATTATGAGCGTTATGAGAAGCTGCTGCCTTACCTGGATGTCATGCATATCTCGTTCAATTACACAAGCGAGCAGGACTTCCATGAGGTGGGCTTCGCCCGCAGCGGACATCCGGTTAAATCTGAGGTTGCTTACAGAATGTATGACAAGATGGTGGAGAACACCCGCCGCTTGAGTGAGGAAGGAATGTTCATCTCTGCAGAATCGATGATCAATTACCGAACTTATGAGAAACTGCCGGAGATACATCGCTTGATTCTGGAAATGGGCTGTAAACGCCACGAGGTCCACCCGATGTACGCGGCTGACTTTGCGGAGGGACTGCCTATGCTGTCGTTGGATCAGATGCGCGGGGCCATCCATTCCTTGCTTGATGCTCGGGATCCTGGTCTGTGGATGCTGTTCGGTACGCTTCCTTTCTTCGCCTGCAATCCAAGCACGGAGGATGCCAAGCTGCTGAGTCGTTTGCGCGGGGAGCCGAATGTGACGGTGCGCAATGACCCGGACGGACGCAATCGGGTGAACGTGAACATGTTCACGGGCGACGTATTCGTTACCGACTTCGCAGCGATTCCGGCCTTCGGCAATTTACGCGACGGGCGTCTGGATGATATTTTTGAGAAGTGGCTTATGGAGCATCCGCTCAATCAGAAGGTGAACTGCCACTGCCCTGCTGTTAATTGCTGTGGTCCAAATCTGCTGGTTGCCGATATGTATTATAGGGATATCGACTTCAAATCGCGTAAAGCTATTATGCTATAAGAGGTGCGAAAACTCCGCTACTCGTACTATAATATTTAACAATACGACATTATTCGTAATCACAGAAAAGAGGCGTTCATCTTGCACACCGATTTTGAAGTTGGCAAGATTATTTCTAATCTACTTATAGTCTTAATCCTGGTGTTCTTTAACGGGTTCTTCGTTGCCGCGGAGTTCTCGCTCGTTAAGGTGCGCCAATCACGGCTGACCCAGCTTGCCAGCGAAGGGAATCGAAGAGCGTCCTACGCGCTTCGAGTCAATAAGAAATTGGATGCCTACTTATCGGCTACCCAGTTGGGAATTACGCTTGCCTCGCTTGGTCTTGGCTGGGTTGGCGAGCCGGCTGTATCAGACCTTATCGTCATGCCTATTATGTATAAGCTTGGAATTACGGACCCGGCACTGATCTCTACGATCTCTGTGGCTGTCGGGTTCGCGATAATTACGTTCCTGCACATTGTAGTTGGGGAATTGGCTCCCAAATCGCTGGCCATTCAGAAGTCAGAGGCAACTTCCCTCTGGCTGTCAGCTCCATTGCTGTTTTTCTATAAGCTGTTCTTGCCCGTCATTTGGCTGCTCAATGCATCGGCGAACGGAATGCTGCGTTTAATCGGCATTCAGCCGGCGAATGAGGCTGAAGCGGCGCATTCTGAGGAAGAGATCCGGATCTTGATGAATCAGAGCGCTAAGAGCGGCGTGATCGACAAAGATGAAATGAAGCTGATGGACAATATTTTTGACTTCTCAGATATGCTGGCGCGGGAGGTGATGCTGCCGCGGACAGATATGGATTGCTTGTTCACCAATCTATCCTGGGAAGAGAATATGAAGATTATCACTGATACGAAGCATTCGCGTTATCCGGTAGCTGTGGAGGATAAAGACCAGATCATCGGCTTTGTACATATTACCGATCTGCTGCTGCCGGAGCCGGATGGACCGAAGGAGCTCGCGGATATGGTGCGTCCGATTCTAAACGTACCGGAATCGATGGAAGTTAGCCATGTGCTGCGGCTGATGCAGAAGCGGCATTCCCAGCTTGCGATTGTGGTGGATGAATACGGTGGCACAGCCGGTATTCTGACAGTGGAAGAGATTCTGGAGGAGATCGTCGGCGATCTTCATGATGAGTTCGAGGATGAGCGTCCGGAAATTGAAAAGCTGCAAGACGGTGTATACTCGGTAGACGGCCGTCTGTTGATCGAAGAGGTGAATGATCTGATCGGAAGTGAACTGGTGGACGATGAGGTCGATTCAATCGGCGGCTGGCTATTCAAGGAGCTGGAAGGGATTCCGGCCAAGGGCAAGAAGAAGCAGGAGGACAACATTATTTTCGAGGTTGCTGAAGCAAGCCGCCTGCGGATTACCCGGGTGAAGATTATTAAATTGCAAGAGCCTGAACAACCTGATGATCCGTGCGAGGAAGCATAAGGTTTCGGGACAGAAAAATTGTGGAGCTATCAGACTTAGACGAATTAATGATTCCTGCGAATAAGGTTAAGCAAATAATAAGACCGTCAGGTCATCCTATACTTGAGAATTTGGAGTAAGGTGTGATGCTGATGGTTTTTTTTATTTTCCAAATATATAGGTGGTTAGTTTGGAAATAGTTGGTATAATGAGGAAGATTCGGATTAAGGGGACACGTTACAGCCAAGTGAAGACAGAAGTCCGAAAGGCGGAAGTATGAAGTATAGGGTTGCTTGGTACGGATTATTACTTTCAGTAGTTCTGAACATGGTGCTTGCTGCCTTGCTTTGGCATAGCGGAAGGCAGGAGGCATCGGCGCTAACGACGAACCTGTATCTTATGGATGGCGAAGGCGAGAATTGGACGGTCGTCAACTATAAAGTGGTCATAGATCAGGAACGGATTAAACGGGGAGAAGCAAGGCTGCGTTATATCGGAAGCATGGCGAATGACCAATCTGAGTATTTCGGTATAGAAGTCATCGAAGATCACGAGACGGTATATAACACGATTCATACCAGTCAGGGCGGGCCTGTATCCATTTATGAGAATCTGGGCAACTTCGGCTCAATTACGTCACCTTTTGGTGCTGATGATATCAAGCCGGAACGAACAAGCCTCGAGAATACGATTATTCAGATTACTTGGAAGGATAACCAGGGTGAGATCCATTCGGAGCGGATTCCGATGAGCATTACGGATGAGATTGCGATTTAACATAATAGTGGGCTAATCATTGGCTTGACCGCTCTGAATAGGGCGGTTTTTTGCTGTTTATTCACGCTTTTTAGTTCATTATTTGGGCGAATGTCATATGTTAAAGAATGAGGAGATCGTGACTAGATTTGTCCCAAGCCGCAGCGATCTTGAAAAATCAGTATGTAAAGGAGGAAGTGGTTTGAACTTTACTCAGGAGAAGTCATATACCCCTTTCATTGGCCCTTTTGATCCTTGCCCGCCGATATTGGTTAAAACCTTTAGCACTCCACCGCAGTTATATATGCGCTTCCAGCCGCCCAATCTGCCGCAGTTCAGTCCGCAGGAAGCATTAAGACATGGTACGCTATGGCCCGCATTATACAGCCCCTATGAATCCCGATGGGGGAAAGGAAGGCAGACGAATGAATGAAGTAACTAAGCCGCATTGCGATCAAGAGTATTACGACATGCTGGAGAAGCTGCAGGCACTGGATTTCACGCTCGTCGAGCTGAACCTTTATCTGGATACGCATCCGGGGGACTTGGCCGCGCTCCAGCAATTTAACCAACTTGCCCTGGAGAGACGGCATCTGGCAGAGCACTTTCAGCAGTTATACGGTCCGTTGCAAAATTTCGGTCATTCTTTCTCGAGATATCCGTGGGAATGGGTTAATGTCCCGTGGCCATGGCAGGTTTAGGCCTGCCTTGATTCTTTATGGAGAGCCTTCATAAACACGGTCTTAATTAAGATTAAGATCTCCTACCTAAGGCCGTTATAGGATGAATGAATGCACTCCTTAGATATTAGACTTCAGGCAACCCCATCGTTTTTGCAAAATGCATAACGGGCATAAGCTTCAGTGCTGAGAAGTGGTCTGTATGAAAATGAGCAGAAGGAGGTAAGGCGGAGAAAATGTGGGTATACGAGAAGAAGCTGCAATACCCGGTTCGCGTAGGCAAATGCGATATTGGAATGGCGAAGCTGCTGCTGGAGCAGTATGGCGGTGCCGATGGGGAGCTCGCGGCTGCGCTGCGTTATATGAACCAGAGGTATACGATTCCGGATAAAGTGATTGGATTACTTACTGACATTTCTACGGAGGAATTTGCCCACCTCGAGATGATTGCCACCATGGTGTTTAAGCTCACGAAGGATGCGACTGTAGAGGAGTTGCGAGCTTGCGGGCTAGCGCCTCATTATGTTGCCCATGATAGCGCGCTTTTCTATGAGAATGCTTCAGGCGTACCATTCACGGCCGCCTACATTCAGGCGAAGGGCGATCCCATCGCTGATTTGTATGAGGATATTGCCGCGGAGGAGAAGGCCCGGGCTACATACCAGTGGCTGATTGACATGACCGATGACGTGGATCTGCAAGACAGCCTGAAATTCCTGCGCGAGCGCGAGATCGTCCACTCCTTGCGCTTCCGCGAGGCAGTAGAGATCTTGAAGGCTGAGCAGGGAAAGAAGAAGGTGTTCTAGTGAGGCGGTTTAAAGGGCATTCCAATGCGGGGTGTCCTTTTTTGTTGGGAAATGGGGTTAGGAAGCTGACAATGAATTAAATTATTGTTGTTGAAGGCTAGCAACAAATGATCCCAAAAAACTACAGAAAGGCAGAGCTTCCTGAGAGGAGGGGTGTCTTTTTTACGTTAATATATATGAAAAGGGGTTGCAGCCATGAAGTTGCAAGCTTTCAGGACAAGCACCGTTGGAAGGAATCGGATTACATGACTATGAAATGGAGGTATAATTAATCTTGTGGTCACCTAGGTCTTTAGGTGGAGGGACGTCGAGAATAAATAACGTTATCGGAAATATTTGTAAATCTCATAGAAATCATCAGATAATCGGAGGAAAGTAAAAATGATTCAATCAATAGTGCATATTGCTCTTGTTGTTAAGGATTATGATGAGGCGATAGATTTTTATACAAAGAAGCTGCATTTTGAATTGATTGAGGATACGTATCAGCCTGAACAAGATAAGAGATGGGTGGTCATTTCCCCTCCTGGATCAGTTGGTACAACTATATTACTGGCAAGAGCATCGAAACCGGAACAGGAATCATTTATAGGCAATCAATCAGGGGGGAGGGTTTTCTTATTTCTGAATACAGATGATTTTTGGACAGATTATAACGACATGCTCTCTAAAGGAATAGAATTTGTAAGAGAACCCAAAGAGCAACCATATGGGTTAGTTGCAGTATTTAAAGATCTTTATGGGAACCTATGGGATTTATTGCAGTTGAACGAACATCATCCTATTATGAATCGTATGAATTAATATATAAATTCAAGCTTATGTAAGCAAATGTAGAGAAGGCAAGACTTCCGAAAACATTTTAATGTATTAATGGATTATTCCCTTTGAATAGGGGCGAAGAAAGGACAATACTTACATGGAAGAGGTATCAAATTTAGAAAAGTTGGAATCAATAAAATCTTTGCAATCGACCATTGGCAAGCTTGAGAATGCCTTATCGCAAATGACTGGTAATGGTGCAAATACTACTCTGGTAAAGAAAAGACTTAAAGCTGTTAACATCGGTCTAGCTGCGCTGGAAAACGTTTGGAATCAAATTCCCCGTCACTTTACTCAGGAAGATTTGATAGAAGCTCGCGATGTTATTACTGGTTTATTTCCATCAATCAAAAACAGTTACGCTAAATCAAAGACGGGTAGTCCTCAAAGTACACTATTGAAAAGAAGAATGAAAGCGTTGGAACTGTCTATTCAAGCGATTGATGAACTTTCCATTAAATAACTCGTAATGTAAATATAACGTCATTCCAGTCCTCGGGACTACCGCTTCCCGGTTGCCAGATGTATAATCATGGAAGAAGCTCCGACAACAAATGACCCAGCCCTAAGATAAAAAACTATCTAAGGCTGGGTCGTTTCGTGAGTGCAAGACGTTAGTTAAAACCGCTTTATATTAATTGTATTGAATATTTCAGTAGCATAGAGGGGGGATATAATGCAAGGTCTAGCTATATTGATCTTGGTCATAATTTGTTATACGCCTGTTTTGTATAGGTTAAATTGGTGCCAGAGTTATCCCGGCCGGTTCAACCTATAAGATCCGTAACCAAGAGTATACACATAATGGAATCAGATTTTATCCTTCGTACACTCAGACAGGGGATAGCTCTAATATAGAGAAGAGTAAACGAACAATTGGCAACCATGAATATTGGGACAGAATTTAGAAGGATAGCGCCTACTCGTCCATAAACTGCGTGTTTCCTTCATGATGAGGGTAACTAGTATAATGCAAAAGTATAAAATAATTAAAATGAATGATTTTTCAAATTATCAGATTGATCAAATCAGAATGTTGGAACAGTTGTGCAAGGTATTCGATAGGTCAAGTTTGAGAGTGGGGATAGAAAGCCTTAAAGAGATAGATGGCGATGAGGGCTTTCTTTGTAAGAACGAAGGCCAGTTAATTGGTTTTCTTAGTTGGTATTCTTCAGATGGGATTGAAGCTAATATTAATAGTATGGTTCATCCGGAATACCGCCGTTCTGGTATTTTTCGGGAGTTATTGGAAAGGGCGGCATCGGAGATGCAAAGGCAAGGCATTCTCACTTGTCGTTTTAGAGTCCCATCCAACTCTGAGTCGGGTATTGATTGTATAAGGCATTTAGGGGCTGATTTTAGTACATCTGAATTCTCCATGACCTTAAAGAACGTAGAAGATACAAAATTATGTTCCATAGACGTTATTTTACGATTAGCTGAAGAAGAGGATTTCGAGTTTCTGGTTAAATGTTCATCTCAGGCTTTTGGAGATTCAGAGTCTTGGACCAGGAAGTATCTGAGCCATACTAGAGAACCTTCACGTATTACTTATATCGCTAAGGACAATCTGACACCGATAGGGATGATCAGGGTAAATTGTATTGATACGAAAACTGCCGTTATACATGATTTTTGTGTGCTCCCCGCATTTCAAGGGAGAGGTTATGGCCGTAATATCCTTGCTAGGGTTGTTAAGCTTTTGCTAAGCCAAGACTACTCTCTAATCCGTTTGAGCGTAGTTACTCAAAATAGACACGCATTGAGTCTTTACCAGTCAACAGGATTTGATATTTCGGCTGAATCTTTTTATTATATGCTCCCTATTCATAAAATTTAGCTGATTAATATCATGGATATCATCTATTGCAAATAAAGATGGTATCATTATTTAAAAGAAGACGTTGACATTTTAAACTAAGCACTGAAGGGCTGCTGCCCTTGGGTTGTCAGATAATTGTCTTGGAAAGAAGCCCAGATACAAACGCCCCAGCCTAAGATAGAGTTATCTAAGACTGGGGCTTTTCGTGAGTACACAGCATTAAATACAACTAAGCAAATAAGTAACCTATATTTCATAAGTTATATCAGGTAAGGCTGCATTAACCATATCTGCAATTTAAAGGAGAAGTCATGACGAATAAAAGAAGGTGGTATATAATTATTAATTCGTTGGTTATATTGTTTGTCATGTCAGCTTGCATGAGTACTAAACCAGAAAATAAATTTAAATTATATGAAGGGAAGTCTTTGCGTATAGCTGTTATTGGAGAACCGCCACAAATAAAAGAAGAGCAAGTTAACTTCAGAGAAATTTCATTTGATGATTTAAATAAAGGGGAACTGAAAAATATTGAATATGAAGAGACTTGGGACTGGACTCCAGGTACAATCTACGCTGTCGGTAGCTACAAATCCAATGAAGATCACTCATTAAAAAGCTGGGGACTTGCTTTATATAATAATGAGAAAACCGACGAAAACATTAAAAATCTTTACTCCAGAATTTTTACGAAAATAGAAGAACTAGATAGTTAATGGCTTAAGTCAATGAGAGCGTGGACTTAAAAACCTTATGTAATATAACCAGAAAAGATTAACTCAAGGAGGCAGCTATGATAAACAGTGGTTACACTATTGGATGGGGAACATTGGCCCTTGTTAATGCCGGATTGGCTCAGGGCAAAAATAGAAGTGGACTTAATTGGTTTCTTTTGTCGTTAATATTAGGTCCAATTGCTACTTTCTTAATTGTTATTCTAGATAAGAAATAAACAATTTACTATTTGGAGGACAGTAAGAAATATACAATAACAACATGGGAACAAGATAGAATATATAACTTGCTAACTAAAGAAGATCAAGGAAATGGACGGCTTGCCGCTCAATAAGGTGAAAAAATGAAAAAGCTCAAGTGGTATCACCACTTAAGCTTTAACAGACAGATAAAAATCCGAGAACGACTACCAAGGGCATTACAAGGGCTGTAATGTTTTTTTCTTAATCAATACAGGGCTCGATTATCTGTATCCTGAAAAAATTAGTAAATAAATGCGCGAGTAATAATAACCAACAGAATGAATAATACGAGGATTGCACCTGTATTTGTGAACAGGCCGCCACAGCTACAGCTACAAGTTCCAATTCCACCCAGTTCTCCCATTGCGATATTCCTCCCTTCGCCTTATCTTAAATTGTATGAAGGAAAACGCCTGGTGGATTGGACTATGGTCTAAATAATCGGTGAAAGCACTAAAAATTTTGTCTTTGTCTATGGAAATGGATGCGGGTAAGGGTTAAGCTCCTGCGGAGTCAGTCTGCGAGTTGTATAACCCAGCTTCATCGGAACCTCCAGCACCCTGTTTAGGCCAATGAGCCGGGTAAGATGATGTCCAAATGTCATAGGTAACATTCCTGGTATGAGTACCTTTACACAACGTAGTCCGTTGCGAAGCGTCTCACTTGATGACTGATCAACTACAATGACATCCATCTGAAGCCTGCGGAAAACTTGAAGAATTTGTTTCAAATCCTCCGTTAGATCCTCTTGCCAAGTTAGTGGGCGGAACTCTTCGGCAAAAGTACGGACAGGGTTCCCCTCATCTAATAAGAAGTGCAGCCGTTCCTCTGCTTGTGGCAAGCTATAGAGCAAGGAGTGATCTGCCATATGCTCTACAAGGAACGAATCATCAAACATAGCTTCGGCTTCAGACCTTCGTTCCTTCAATCGCTTTTCGGCCGTCGGGATCATGCCCGCCAGCTCATGGATGGCACTCTTGGCTGCCCGAATCGGATCGAGATGAGCTCCGGCAGCACAGAGAAGGTTCACGCCGTCTTTCGATCCTCCTTTTGCCAGTGCCCAGATGCTAGGAATTCCGTTTTCCATCGTGGTATTGTATATGCTTACTTCATAACCCGTAACCGCTTTTAAGCGCTGGATCATCAGGATCAGCTCCGAATCTCCTGATGAAATATAGTCAAGCTGCGGAACCTGCAGCCCTGCATACCAGGTCAACAGAAAGGAATCCCGCTCAACCACCTCCAAGATCCCGTACAAGATGGCCTCCTCCAAGCTTCCTCCTACTGCGCACCCGTTGGAGGTTTCATATACAAAGCCCTCTCCATCATTGAGACTGTAATAAGCCAACAGCTTAGGAATCAAAATCGGACGTTCCTGTTGAAACGAATATCCCCAGACCCATTCCATTGGAGATTCAGGATCATACGGGTTGAAGGGGAAATCCGAATGCTCGTATTGCTCTTCGGCATGAAGTCCTACCGTAGACGGGTCCAGGGCGGCAGCCTTAAGGTGGGAGTAAGTATCGCGCACGACCGTTTGTTTGCCGCGTGGAGTCACACCGCAAAAACGTTCCAGCCCTTCTAATATCCCCGCGAGTTCGCTATCCGCATATGAGTGCGAATGTCCCCCTGTGACCTCATCGTAATAACCTAAAGGAAGGTTTACACCGACACTGGCAAAAATAGAGTCGAGTCCCCACTTCTTATCATTAAAAATTCCGGTACGACGGTCCCAATAATCTCTGAGCAGAACCTTCTTCAAATCACTCGTCTTGCGGCAGCGGTAGCTATTGCTCTGTTTTAGGCTTTCCTGTAGCGAGAGCTCCGCTAATTCTGCGGAATCATCCGGCAGTTGTCCGCAAACCGCGCAACTCCCAAGCGGCATGACATAATGAATTGTGCTGCTCAAATGATTCAGGTTAATCAAATAGAGATGTTCTTCCGTATTGGCTTTATCCCCCTGCAGCACCTTATCCGTTTCTGCTGCGATAATGTGCGCCATATAACTGGCTCCCGCGTCAGATATTTCCGCTGTATGAGGAGGAATATAATCATCAGATACGAGCCTCATCAGCAAATCCTGAACTTCAGTACGATTGCTTCCCGCCAAAGAGAGCCGTGCTTCTGCGCATTTGAAGCATCCGGGTGTTCCCGGAACTATGAGCGGCCCTATGATTCCTTCTCCCAGGGATACATAGGCACATAACCAGGGAATACCACGTATTCGCAGTATCTGTTCAGCTTCATAAAAATAAGAGGAGCTTTCCTCATCCTTCAGCACCAATACCAGGTCTACAGCGGGGATATCTTCACTAAGGTCTTTTCTTCGCACAGGAGAGAGCCTGGACAGACGCTTGTACACGGCATCGGCAAGTATTCCCTCCCCGATAATAGCGATTGTATTCAAAGGGATTCCTCCTCTCCAAGAATTACTCCATAGGCTACAAACGGCCCGTTTCCCCATAAAGAGTCGCTATTCAATTCGTATACCTCAAGCTGCTGATCGCACTGCTTCAGAGTTTCAATGGCTGAAAATATCAAATCGCTGTAGCTGAGAGGTTCGCCATCAGGAACTGCTATGTTTTGCACTTCACGATCCTTACAAAGCGTAGGAGAAGCCGCAGTTCGCCCGGTTTTGGTTAGTGCTTTCTGCAGGGATTGGCGAAGGGCAAGCGTAAAGCTAAGATCTACGCTGCCGTACCACGTGGAATCGGAATAGACCCATACTGTTGGAAAACCGAGCAACGGCTCACCTACTGCAAGCAGTGTTTCTCCCTCTAAGGTAGCTAAAGCTTGTAGGTAATACTGGCAACGGGCGTCTTCAATTTGCGGACATGCTATACGCTGAACAACAGTCGGCTTATCGGACAAACTCCGCTTGCCTAACTCTTTAGTTAAACAAGCGCTGACTCCCCGTCCAACGGCCTCAGCTATATCGCAACCTGCTCCGATGCGGATTCCTTCCTGCTGATGTGGAGATAGACCAGCAAACAGCAGGGGAATGATGCGGGCCGCATAGGCTTCTAGGCCGGCCAATCCTGACTCTCGTCTGGCCTCTATATGCGTTAGTCCGCTTCGGATAATGGCTGGTAATAGTAGGGCCGGTTCTTTTGACAAAGGGTCTGCAGGCTGAACAAGGCATTGTGCCAGCGGCAGCTGGATTAGGTCTGCTTCTTCCCAAACATGAAAAATACCTGTTACCGTCGAGGTCAGTTGGTTGAAGGCAGTAAACCATACCTCCGGGCTTACCTGCTGATGATTTATGCTTAGGTGAAGTTCTATATTTTCCACTGAATGGGCAGCATCATATTCAGATACTAAAGGATGGGGCAGAAAAGAATGCCAGCTTCCGGTTAACATTATGGGGTCAAGTTGAAAGCATTGATTTCTGTGCTCCCATTCAGGCTTTACCGGAAACTCTTTATACCATTGGACAATAAGACTCGATAGAACGCCTGCGGCAGCGGTGGATAAGACCTCCTGCGTTTGTTTTTCGGGAAAGACGGATGCATGAATTCTTAGCCAGGCTGACTCCCAGTGTCCGGCCCCGTCAGAATGCAGCAGCGGCCCTGCCATTCCTACGCCTCTTATTGCGATGGCGGGGAGCATCGGTTTCCTTTCCGCTATACAAGCATGCTGTACACTCCGAAGCTCCTCCAATTCGCCATGCTCTGCAACATACAACACAAATCGAAAAGGACGAACGATCGCCCTCCAATCCGGCTCCTGATCCCCTTCTGCAGCAATCGTATTTAACGCGATTTCGCTCTCACTGCCTTGGGTTTGTTCGTGAAGTTCCTTGAGTTTTTCCAGGTCTGTGTTTTCCTTGTTTGTTACATAAACCGTGAGCTTGCGCGAATCGGATTCATTCCATAATTCAGCAAGCGAAAGCAAGATTTGGCCGGAACCGATCGCAAGCGCACCTTCCTCCTGAAGAGACATCCTGCACATCTCCTTCCCCAACTTTGTAAAGCATCAACTTATTCAAGCAGGTCAAACCCTAGTTCTAACGAACGACAAAATTCATTTTAAAGATATGTGGTCTGCTGTTTTTCTATGACTTCCTGATCGGATAGCGGAAGGCTCAGTGGGAGGGGCCTGACAACCTTGATCGTTACAACAATAGATCGCTGCTTGGAATTTCGACATTAGGGACACAAAACTTACGTAGTGCTAACATAAAAAATCAATGATACAATTTCTATAACTTGGTATTCAAGCGGCTGTACTGGACCGGATCAAGGAAGTTTTGAAATGGCGCAGTGCTTAATAAATTCATTATAAAGGAGCAAATACGATGAAAATTGGATTTCTAGTCATTGATATGCAAACTATTCATTTGCAGGGGATTGACAAACAAGTCATAGATAAAGCATGTGAATATATCAATTATGTATCCGACATGTTTCGTTCAAAAGATCAAGTTGTCATTCATATTCAAGATATTGAAGGAATAACAGAGTCAAGTAGGGAGGCATTTAGCATAATTCCGGAAATTCATGTCATGGAAACAGATTTGATTTTAACTAAGGAATATACGAATGGATTTTGGAAGACAGAGCTGGAACAGATGCTAAAAGAACAAGGCGTTGATTTTTTAATCATTTCAGGGAATGCTGCGGAGTATTGTGTCTTGTCTACTTATAACGGAGCTATTGAAAGAGGGTTTAGCACGGTGATCCTGCAAAATGGAATCTTAAGTACCCATAATGATGTTATAACCTCGACGTACAGAGATAGAAATATTATCTCATATCCAGCAATCAAATATTTGCTGAATAAGTGAGATATGAACTATCTCCCCTAGAATATAGGATGTAGAATAATGGAATATGGTTTAGAGACGCGAGCCGGCCTGTGATAACTGCTATCATAAGCCGGCTCGTATTATAAATACGGGAACGATGATGTTAGGTGACATAAATAATCAAAACGGAAGCATTTCTTGATACGGGGGAGGTTGCTATGAAATCCAGGAAATCATTTATAAAAGTATTAATCACTATCATTGCTTTATGTTTGATGGTTGCAGCCGGGGGAATGATTTATTTAAATTACACGATCAAAAAATTCAACGAACTGCCCTACATCAAAAGTATCCCGATCAGCAGCCTGAGCGAAAGGGATAACCATCTCAAATCGACTATTCGTGTTGATCCGTCAGTAATATTACATGAAATTAGCCCCTTTATCTATGGAAGCAGCTGGGCGAATTGGATAGATGTTTTGCCGCCAAAAGCTGAAATAAAAATGCTTAATACATCGATTGTTAGATTCGGAGGCAATGATTTCAGCAGATTCGATCCAGTCACAGAGACTTTTTATAAGCAGGAAGGCAAACAACAGCTAAAGCATCCTATCGGGGAAGCCGCTGCCTGGTTTTCAAGCAATGGATCTCAGGTGATCCTGCAAATCAATATGTTGGGGATTGCGATAGACCCTGTTACCAAAGAACAGCTTTCGATTTCTTTCCCACAGGATGCGACCGGGTTTATAGAAAACATAAAGCGAGAACATGGAGTGGATATCAAATATGTAAACCTGGATAATGAACCGTTTATCTGGTCGGACACTCACCGGGATTTGCATCCGGCTCCTACTTCTTATGCTGAATATAGCAATAAATTTATCGCTTATGCAAAAGCGCTAAAAGAATATGACAAAGATATAATGATCATGGGGCCGGAAAATTGCAATCCTTACTTTTACTATAGAAGCAATTCAAGCGAGGATAAAGAAAACGGAGTATGGATAGAGTATTTCCTAAAAATATGTCGCGATTACGAGAAGAATAATAATGTCAGGCTGCTGGATATTCTGTCTGTACACAGGTATCCGATTTTTCGAAAAGCGAATGGCACAGAAGTGATTGCCTCCGACCAGCAAATCCTAAACTCTGCAAAGGACTGGTGGGATGAAACCTATAAAGACCCCATTGATCCTTATTACGGGAGCGGCATTATTCCAAAACTGAGAAGGATGATCGATGAAAATTATCCAAATACGAAATTGGCGATTACAGAGTATAATCTGGATTATGATTCAAACATCAAATACGACCCCGTTATCAGAGCGGTTTGGCTTGCTGATACTTTAGGCATATTTGCACAAACTGGCGTTGATTATGCAAATTATTGGAACTTGCAGGAGAGTGGCGAACAAGGGCTGATTTCAAACGGTCAACTAACGATCAACAAGGAGACATACGGCGAAAAAAGACCGTCGTTCTACAGCTTTTATTTAATGTCAAACTTTTTGAGAGGTTCATTGATAAAAGCAGAAAGCAATAACGAAAATATCAAAGTGTACAGCGCATTGGATCAGGGGAAGGTAAACATTATTGTTATAAATTCTGATGCTCAGAACGACTATCAGTCCAACATATTGGCTAATGGTCTTCTTGTGGATGGCAAGAGCTATCTTTTTAAGAGCAGGTCTATCACGGTGTTTGAAGTTAAAAACGAGCAGGTGAATATATATAGCTGTGAATTTTCAGATTAACAAGAAGCAAAAGAGGATGTAATCAATACTCCATCTGTGATGAGGCCATTTGAGGCATGCGAAGAGGAAGTACACCATTGATCAATAAAAGGGAGGCAAGATTGGATTGTTTCATTTTATTAGTATAATCATACCTATGGCTATATTATTGCCTAATCTGTTTTTTTTCGTGATACCGCCTAGAGATTTACCTGATAATATGGAGGATAAAGAAAGTTTGCTTTTCAAGATGGCTGAAGGTATTGGAAGGCTTGGAGTATTCATATCGCCTATCCTTTCACCGATACAGCATGAAGAATACTACGAAGTTCTATCGCTAATTGGAATGTTCATCTTTCTGGTGCTATATTATATTGGATGGATACGGTACTTTAGGCTGGGCAGGGATTACAAGCAATTGTTCTCACCAATGATTGGAATTCCGGTACCTCTAGCGATTAGCCCGGTCTTATATTTTATTTGCGCGTCAGTCGTATTGCATTCTCCTTTATTATTGCTCAGTAGTTTGTTATTAGCGATCGGACATATCCCAATTAGCCTGAAGACTTACCAGCGAGTTAAAAAATAAAGAAATAAGTTAGGGGATTGATCTTATTATTATTAGAGGAGCAAGTAAAACAGACTACCCTCAGCTAAGACAAATATATCTTGAATCACGGCGTCAGAGCTTTCACTGGGCGAAGGCTGATGAGATGACTTTAAATGATTTTGATCAGGATACGATTGAAGAATACGTATTATTGGCTGAGGAAAATTCACAGATTCTTGGATTCGCATCCTTGTATCTACCTGATCGTTTTATTCATAATTTATTTGTACATCCCGACTTTATCGGCAAAGGGGTTGGCACTCAGTTAGTTAAGAATGCCATAGAAAAAATGGGTAAGCCAGTAAGGCTAAAGTGTGTATCTGAAAATCATAGAGCATTAATGTTCTATGAGAAAAGCGGATGGAAAAAGGTCGTTGAAGAAGGAAACCCCGGGGAGGAGTATTGGGTTCTAGTATATGAATGACAAAATGCTCCTTGAAGAGAGCTTTAGAAGTCGTGATTTTATGGAAACTAGAGTGAGGGAAATTGATATGAATATTAGAACAGTCAACGAAAACGGAATTGAAATTGCCATTATCGAAAGTAGTGATATGTTGATTTATGATACGCAATCAGCTTTGGATCTGATAGCCACCATTAATTATCAAACAGGAGCAGCCCGGTTTATTCTGAGCAAATCAGCGCTGGATGAGAAATTTTTCGACTTGAAAACAGGCCTTGCAGGAGAGGTTCTGCAGAAATTTATCAATTATCAGGCTAAAGCTGCCATCATAGGTGATTTCACCATCTATCCAAGTAAAAGTCTTAGGGATTTCATATATGAGAGTAATCATGGAAAGAACATTTTCTTCTTACCTGATGAACAGCAGGCCATTGATAGACTAAGCCAGATATAGGTTATGTAATCATGACAGAAGCTCGGACAACAAACGACTCAGCCTAAGATGAGAGCAATCAAAAGGCTGGGTCATTTTTTGTGAAAATTCAAATATTTCCGGAGAGCTTAGAGTGCTGAATGAGAGACAGAATCTTCGATGAACATGGAAGAAAGAACAAGGGGATAGAGCTTCAACTTTGAACGGGGGAAATGAAAGCAAGATGGGAAGAGGTGCTGGGGAAATTGAGGCATATTTAGCTTTCAGGCCCCTGATTATTATAAGAAATAATTTTTGCGCCTTATTTTCTTAACTTACCGGGTAATGGTATATGCTTTATGGACTCAATGGGATGATACAGCAGCATCCATGGACCTGAGAAGCGCATGACTTTCTTAATTCGGTGACGATAATCCGGCTTATAGCAATGGATTGGGCACTTTGCGCAAGCGGTCTTATTTTCACCAAATTGGCAGAGGGACAGCCTTTTCATAGCATAATGATTTAAGTCCTGGCATTCCTCGCATAACTCTTCATAATGATGTTTTTTCATACAATATAGACGAATCATTTTCGAAACAATTTCTTTCTCTTTCTGAATTTTGGGACCCGTATTCAGTTGTCGTTGTTTTGCTTCTGTAATCATGGAAGTAGACCTCTTTTCGATGTGTAAAAAATAAAGTATATGAAGCATCAGCCATATCATCTAATTCTCTAATATGCCGTCTTTTGCCTGCTTCCATTCATCTGAAAATAGAAGAAATGATAAAATATCAATGATATTTTTGATCATGACACAGAAAACCTCGTGTAAGCCATATCAATATATTTTAATCACATTTGGGATTAGTGAAATACTTTAAAGCTCCAACACCCATGGTTAATCAAAGCAAGGAAAGTGCTTTTGGAAGCTTAAGCGGAATGGCATAAGGCAAGGTGAGCTTGATGGGGGACCGGAGATTGCTGCAAAAAGGAGAGGATTTATTGAAGAAGCTGCGCTTACGGTATCTTGTATTATTAATAATTATCAGTATCTGCATCTTCGAAGTATTCCGTTTTTTTTATCCAGTAAGAATCCAACAAATCATCTCTCAAGAGAATATGGATAAGATATATATTAGTTATTTGGCAGAAGGAAAAACGACAGCTTACTTAGTGCAAATGAATCATAAGAGTCAGATTTCTGAAATGATGAATATCCTGGATTCGGTTTCATACACTCGTGGCATTAGAAGTGCTTACTATGGCACCTACAGGAACTGCTTATATATGACGATTGTTAATCGGGATTTAAGCAGCTACTCTATAAATATTTCTGAAGATGGAAAGCTTGTATCTCCCAAAAGGTTATTTCAAGCAAGAGGAAGTTTTGAGAGCCATTTTAATGACCTGGTTGAATGGATGGAAAAGTATGGAGCGATACAGCCTATCGAGAGATTTGATGCCAATCCGAGTCCGGATACGATATAGGATGAGGTAGCAGACGACATATAGAATGGAACGAGTTTATTTAGAAATAATAGATAAGATAAGATAAGTAGAGAGCAAAAGAAGAAGGGAGACCGTATGAAATGAAGGTAAAACGAATCGTGACCAATATTCAGACGAAAGATATAGAGCTGGCTAAAAAATTCTATCAAGAAGTTTTGGGGCTCGACCTATTGATGGACCATGGATGGATAGCAACCTATGGCTCAAAGGATCGGATGGACATTCAAATCAGCTTTGCGTCCCAAGGGGGTTCCGAGACGAACACGCCGGATTTATCCATAGAGGTTGATGACATCGACGAGGCCTATGCGCGAATGAAGGATGCAGGATTCAATATTGAATACGGGCCGGTAGATGAACCATGGGGTGTACGAAGATTTTACGTCCGAGACCCATATCACAACCTGGTTAATATACTTGCCCATAGAGAATAAAGTCGTGGGAGAAACGATTATTTATTATAAAAGCATGCTGAATATAGGCATGAACCCTACTTCTTAAATCGATAAGAACAAGGGGCCGATTTTGTTATAAATGACTCCAAAGTTAGTGGATTAGTGATCACTGAAAAGGATTTATAAGCGAATAGAGACGAGAACGGAACTGTATTTGAAAAGGTAAATTAATATAAAGGACAGGGCATATGACATATAATTTGTCTTTATAAGGGATACTGGATTCCTTTATTTTGAAAATAAATTAAATTTGTAAATATACAAAATGCAATTATAGATGTAAAATAACATTACTTGAGGTTTTTTTTAGCAGGCATATGAAGGATGTACGACAATATTTGTGAATAAAAGTGCAAAGTTGCGAAAGCTGCCTCAAGTAAAAGAAGGCACATTGTATGCCAATTCTAGATAGAAAACATAGGGGAGATGGGACAACCATGAAGATCAAAACAACAAGAAGAATTATGATGCTGTTAGCACTAGCGCTTATTATCAGCATAGTGGGCGTGGCCTGCAACAGCAAGACGGATCATGCCAACACAGGCAATGCGGGCAGTAAAGCATCGGAGACATCGGAGCTGTCGCTGGGTCTTCTGCCATCCATTGATGCCATTCCATTTATTATTGCTCATGAACAGGGCTTTGATCAGAAGCACGGAGTGAACCTGAATATCCAGACATTCAAGAGTGCCAAAGACCGCGATGTGGCTTTTCAAGCAGGCAAGATTGACGGGTTAAGCGCCGATCTGGTCGCCATCTCGATCTACAATGAAGCTGGACTGGATGTGAAAATCACCAGCACAACCTTCGGGGAATTTGATCTGTTGACCGGCAATAATGATATTCAGGAAGTGAAGGATCTCAAAGGGAAAACCGTGATTCTCTCCAAGAACACCTCGACGCAGTACACCGTTGCCATGATGCTGAAGCAGGCCGGACTGACGGAGAAGGACATTAACATTACCGAAGTGCCGCAAATTCCAACCCGTCTGGAGCTGCTGAAAAATAACAAAGCGGACGCCGCGATCCTGCCTGAGCCATTTGTAACTATGGGAAAAGAGTCGGGTCTACGCGTGCTTAGCTCCACGAATCAGGCTCAGGTGAATCCGTTTGTGCTGGCCTTTCCGCAGAGCGTAATAGCCGCCAAACCGGAGGCAATCCGTGCTATGTATGCGGCGTATGATGAGGCCGTTGCCTACATGCAATCCCATGATCAGAAGGATTATATTGACCTGGTAATCAAGGAAGTGGGCTATCCGGAAACCTTGAAGGATCAGATTGAGGTACCGGCTTATATTCCAGCTAATCAGGTCGATGTGAAAGAGGTTGAGTCGGCATTTGCTTGGGCTCGCGAGCAAGGTCTGCTGACAAAAGACATCACCCCCGAAGAGGTAATATCCGATGTCCAGTTCAAGAAATAACGGACTGTGCGTAAAGGAGCTTGAAGTTGAATACAAGAGCGGGGAGCTGGCGCTTGGAAGAGTGGATTTCACCTTGCCGGAGCACGGGATTTACACTATTCTCGGGCCATCCGGGAGCGGAAAATCCACGTTGCTGCGCGCTGTGTCTGGTCTCCTGCCGGAATTTCGGGGCGAGCTGCTGTTCAATGGACAGTCTCTGCGCGAGCAGGACATTTTGATCGGTCTGGTGCCGCAAAATTACGGTCTCCTGCCCTGGAAGACAGTCAAGTCCAATATCAGGGTGGCCATGAAGATTGCCCATCCTAAGGGGCAGGATCGGAGGTACCAGGAGACGCAAATCGATCGCTGGCTGTCGGCGATGGGCATCCGGGAGCTGGCGGACCGTTATCCGCTGTCGCTAAGCGGGGGGCAGCAGCAGCGGGTTGCCATTGCGCGGGCATTTGCGATTATGCCCTCTATTTTGCTGCTGGATGAGCCATTTTCTGCGCTAGATGCTATTACAAGGGAAGTGCTGCAGCAGTTGTTCCTGGACCATTGGCAGGCGAATCCTGCCACAGCGCTGTTTGTGACCCATGATGTAGATGAGGCCATCCTGCTGGGGCAGAAGATTATCGTGCTTCCATCGAGCAAGAGCGAGGTACCGGAGATTATGGACAATGAGGCGGTATTCGGGCTGGAGCATGGGGAGAAGCGGGCCAGTGACGCCTTTTTTGACCAGATCAAGAGAATCAGAAAGGTAATGCAGGAGAAATGGTAAATAAACGACGTCGGCTCAATTATATTTTGAGATTATTGCTAGTGTTCTTGGGGATGCATGCGGTTTGGCATGCAGCTTATCTGCTAGTGCATCATCCGATGCTGCCCAGCCCGCTGGAGGTCTATCAGGCGATGGGGCACCTGGGCGGAAGGGATATTGTGCTGAATGTAGGCTACAGTCTGATGCGGATTTTTGCTGGAATTCTGCTAGCGTTGATCGTCGGCCTGCTGATCGGACTTCTGATGGGGCGTTCGGCGCTTTGGAACAAGCTGCTGGACCCGGTGGTATATTTAACGTATCCGGTGCCCAAGATCGCGCTGCTCCCGGTGGTTATGCTCTTCTTCGGGCTTGGTGAAACCTCCAAGATTCTTATGATTATGCTGATTCTGCTATTCCAGATTATCATTTCTGTACGGGACGGGGTAAAAGCCATTCCAGCGAACACCTATGATGTGCTGACAAGCATTGGCGCAGGGCCTGGTCAGAAATTTTGGCATGTCACTTTGCCCGGTGCGTTGTCCGTGATCCTCAGCACGATCCGCATCTCGCTTGGTACAGCTATATCAGTTCTGTTTTTTACGGAAATCTATGGTACTGAGCATGGCATGGGCTTCTTTATTATGGATGCATGGCTCAGATTGGATTATCCGCAAATGTATGCCGGGATACTGCTGTTTAGTCTGGTCGGCTTCGTTCTGTTCCTGCTGGTGGACCTGCTGGATTACCGATTTATGAAGTGGCGGAAGTAGGGCAAATTTACGGCTAATCTCGTATTTACGCTGTAGGGCTTCCGCCTCTGGATTACCAGGTTGTATAATCGTGGACAACAAACGCCCCAGCCTTAGATAAGAGCTATCTATGGCTGGGGCGTTTGGCAATTATAAGGTAGTTTTCTGAAATGAAGGGAGAAGAAAATATGACTCAATTCCCTATAGTAGAAACTGACCTTTGATGGTAAGAACTGCGGAGTTGTTACTCATTGCCCAAGCCCCATAGATTGACGATAAGTCACAGGGGATACCCCGGTAATGTCTTTGAAAACGCGATAGAAGGTGGGCAGGCTTTGGAAGCCACATTCAAAGGCAATATTGGTGACTGCCTTATCGGTCCCCGTCAATGCTCGTTTGGCAGCTTGGACACGTAGCAGAGCTAAGTAATCAGAGAAGCGGTACCCGGTCGTTTCCAGAAATGCACGACTGAGGCGGGATGCACTTATGCCCAGCTCATCCGCCAGCCCCACCAAACTCAGCGGTTCATGATATCGCCGTTCCACCAAAGCGGCTAAAGATTGCGCGTGACGAACCGTTTGTACCATCGCCTGCCGCTCGTCATCACTGAGCAGCTCGTTGTAATGTCTAAGCAGGCGGCCGCATAACTGGAGAAGCGCGCTTTTCGCCATCGCCAAATAGCCGGGGGATTTCTCACGAAGCTCCTCCGCTATTACATGAATCCAGGGCGTAAGCTCCCTGGCAAGCGGCGAGCTGCCGGCGATATGATTGCGAAATTGAGTAGATCGATAAGAGAAGGGCAGTAAAAGACCCGGCTCCTCTGCTAACAGCAGCGCCGGATCAAAGTTAATGAAGAGATAGCGGCTTGGATCCTTCGGGTCAGATTGAGCGATATGATGTTCCTCGTTGTTGACGATAAATAAGTCGCCAGGACTGGCCGTATAGCGTTTGCTGCCAAAGAAGAAGCAGCCTTTGCCTGATAGGCAGAGGCCAACTTCCAGACTTGAATGCATATGGGGCGATTGTCGATTCGTAGCAGGCGTCCATTCGAAAGCATTGATCGGAATTGGGTGATCGTATGTTATATGCAGTCTCATTTTCCGTCGCCCCCTGATCTTAATCATGGTATATGGCAAGTATACAATAAGAGCTGCTCTTGTGGTTGTACAATTATCCCAGATTGTTCATAGTGGAAGCCTGGATTACGAAGCCAAGATTCGCATTGTCCTTGTGCTGGGTAGGTAATACTCCTTTGGCTGATTGCTCCAGTATAAATTTTACTGCTGAAGTTTTCGGAAAACATCATAGCTCCTTTGAGCACATTCTGAGATGGCGATCGGGTGGAAGCCGCTGATATCGGCATACAAAGTATCGTTTAGCGGCTTGATCCAGCCTTCAGGCAGCCTAGACGCTCCAAGCGATGCGCCGAGGATGGAGCCAACGGTGGCGCCATTGCAATCAGTGTCCCAGCCACCCAGAACGGCTGTAGTGATTCCCTTCTCAAAATTGCCGCCGGAATGAATGAGCGCAGCCGCGCATAATGCGGCATTATTATTCGTATGCACACAGTGATAATGCTTAAAGGCATCCCAAATTTTCTCAACCAGTTCTAGCTGACCTGGCGTTTCTTCAGCAATTTGGACCGCCAGTCTAATATCTTCTGCCAGCCGGCTGCGCTGCGGAATCTCACTTAACCCGATCTCAATGATCCGCTTTACATCGCTCTCAACGAATGCGGCTGCAATCATGGCAGAGCAGAACATGGCACCATAAATCCCATTTTTCACATGAGAGAAAGAAGCATCGCGCCAAGCAAGTTCAGCAGCAAGCTGAGGCCGGCCGGCAGCGCCATATGCATAGCCGTCTACGCGGATTTGAGCACCGATCCATTCCCGGAAAGGGTTCAGATAGGAACGTACCCACTGGATATGCTTCTCCCAGTCATCGGGCTGATCGCCGCTAATATGCGAAGTAACTCGGGCAAAATTCAGGTATGCCTGTGCTTCAGCTGTGAACACCTGACCGAAGGATAGGCGACGATGCCACATCTTGCCAACATCCCAGGAGTTAAATTCTAGACCACGCTCCTCAAGCATGAGCAGTCCAAGCACGGTGTATCGAATATCATCATCCGTCTCCATAAAACGGATATGCTCCCGGCAGCTGGCCAGACTGCTCCAGTGGGCAATATGGATGTCATAATGAGACTCGGCGGTCGATTTACTTGGAGTATAGTGTCGAATCGGCCACTGCCCGGCGCCTTCGAACCAGAGCTTAATATTTTGCCAGCCGGGTCTGCCTTCTGATCCCTGCATGAAGGGTGGAGCCTCCAAGGGTTTGCCCAAGGCGCAACCGGCTGCACGGCCAAGCCAGGCCCCATAAAACTTGTCTTGCCATACTTCGTTGCGCCAGTCACCCTGAATCATACGCGGCCCTTCAGGGCGTTCAGCGCGAATTGCTTCCAAATCTGATGGCTCGGTATACTTAAATTCAGGACTTATTTCCAGTGCCGTTAATTCATGGTAGATCTCCATAATTCGGGCTTCATCCTGATCGGCTGCTCCCAGCCGTTCCATGAAACCTGTTACATGGCAGCCTTCTTCCCCACGCTGCTGTATTTCGTGTCTGACAAGTTCTTGCAGTCCAATCCATTTGGTCATAACGGATTCCTCCATAATGTGGTAAATTTTCTTTATCACTGATTATAGCCAGCATTGCCGCTTGCGACTTCTCAAATAATGAAAGCGATATTCTCATTTTTTGCGTACTGAGTATAGTTGGCCACAAAGCAGCTTCTGCTTGCATAACATTCTGTAGACTGGTACGCTTGGAGAAGCTCAGACAACACAGGACCCAGCCTAGGATAGAAGCTATCTGAGGCTGTTTTTTTGTCTTTTAATAGAAAGAGATATAGGGGAGTCATGGTGGAAGGAACAGGGAATCGGCCCTGTTTGGCTGGAACTTGACAAGTAGGGATGGCATTCCCAAAGGAACTAAGTACTTTCAAGTTACCGCTGGGAACGGGGTTATTCTAAAATCCTCCCAATCATCCTCATTCATATGTTGTAAAAAGCTACGCATAAATCAATTATATGTCATGGACGTCCTACTTTTTGTGTCTGAAAGTCTACGAATAAAAATCTAATATGAGGTGCTAAATGAATGATCAGTTAATCCAGGCTGCCAAACAATTAGCCATAAGTACTATTCGCCAAGCCGGGCGGGTGGCTAAAGACAAGTTTGATAATTTTACCGTATTGAGATCAAAAGATGAGTTTGGGGATGTGGTGACTGAAGTGGATCATATCTGTGAGGATATCATCATTAAGCCAATTCGAGAGACCTTTCCCAGTCATCAAATACATAGTGAAGAAGCGGGAGATATCGGCTCGAATGACGAGTGGTTATGGTTAATCGATCCTCTAGATGGCACTAATAATTTCGCTATTGGTTTACCGGTTTTTACGACATCCATTACGCTCATGTACAGAAGAGAGCCTGTGCTTGGAGTGATATATGAGCCATTGACGGATCGTCTATTTGTATCTGCTCTTGGAGAAGGTGCATTCTGCAATAGTCGTCCCATGCGAGTGCAGAGCAACCCTAACATAGTCAAAGGAAATATTGGCTGGATTCAAGGACATAAAGTGCAAAATGACCCAAGAGCAGTGAATCTAAGGCAATGCCTGGATCTTAAATTTAAAAGAATGATGAGATTATGGGCGCCGACACTGCAATGGTGTATGCTTGCCAAAGGAGATATCGATGGAATAGTGCTGTACAATTCTGAAGGTGATGACCTGTATTCCGGTCTTTTGATGGTCAAGGAAGCCGGAGGGATTGTTGTTGATTTTGATGGGAATCCGTTCACTGGAATGAAAGAGGAACCCTATATAGTAGCCTGTCATCCGGATAATAAAGAAGAATTGCTCCATATTGTGAGGGAAGGACTACAGTGAGGGAATGAGATGCCCTTGACTAACAGGATCGCACGTACCAAACGGTCAAAAGGGACCGTTAGAGCAATGAAAATCAACTTTACTCTTCTAAGGGACAACTTTGACCATTAGAAGCGAAAAATACGATTTTCGCGACCTAATGCCCTTGTAACGGACAATAAGGTCCGTTACAAGGGCAATGTTCTAAGAATCAACGCTAACGGTCAATAGTGTCCGGATAGCAGGTCAACATATAGGGATGTCAATATTTTGATCCCTCTTGAGCTTTATTTTTGCTTCATCTGTGCTAGTTTCCCCTCACTCATCCCGTAAATGACATCGGCTATGGTGGTTACTTTTTTGGAGTGTGTAACGATGATGATGCATTTGCCTTCCTGATGAGCAAGTGAAGTGAAAATATCTAAGATGGCTTCCTCTGTCGCGCTATCCAGATTGCCCGTCGGCTCGTCGGCGATGATAATATCGGGATTATGCGATATTGCCCGGGCAATTCCCACACGTTGCTGCTCGCCACCGGATAACCTGAGTATTTTTCTGTCCGCCGTTTCTCGGTCAATGCCAACCTTTTCAAGCAAAGCATAGGCATACGCTTTTTTATCCTTCTCGGAGCTGCCATTGATATTCATGGAAAGCACAATGTTCTCAATAGCGGTCGCATTGGTAAGGAGATTAAAGCTCTGAAATACCACGCCAATTCCTTTGGATCTGTATTCGTCACGGTCTAGCTTTTTCAGGTCCTGATCGTTATGCAGGATAGTTCCATCCGTACATACATCAAGCCCGGAAATTAAGGAAAGCAAAGTTGACTTGCCGGATCCGGACTTGCCAACGATCGTATGAACCTTTCCAGGCTCAAAAGAGGCGTTCACTCCTTTAAGAACATTTTTCTTCGTACCTTCATATCTGTAAAATACATTTTTTACCGTAAGTACACTCATTGTATTGTCACCTAGTTCCTTTCCATAAGTATTTTGATCGGCTCATACTTTGTGATCTTACTGATGGAGACGAAGCCGGCAAATGAAGCCAGCAGAATAGAAATGGCAATAATTTCCGATATCGTAACAAAGTCCAGTGAAATTTTCATTTCGGACAACGGGTTCGCACTCGTCTGTGCTCCTCCCAATTGCGCACCGCCTAATTGCTTGCCTCCTGGACCCATCATCATAGCCCCTTGCGCTGCGTTTGATTGTGCCGTCTCAGCTTGATTTTGCAGCAACATGTCAGATACAGGCTGTGCGGCAACAGTGCCTGCTGCTAGTCCAATGACAAGGCATAAACAGGTAACTGTAAAAATTTCAAACCAGAGTCCAAGTGCTACTTTCGCTTTTTTCATCCCCATCGCCCGAAGCACACCGATCTCATATTTGCGCTCTCGGATCGAGATCGAAGCTAACAGTAGTAAAATAATGGAGCCAAGGATGATAACCACGACCATAAAGGTGATGGAAATGCTCTTTAATCCCTCTACAGGTTTTACTACTTTTTCATAGGATGCTGTGTCCGTATTTACATTAAAGAGATCGTCAAGTCCTTTTGCTCTAACCTCGGCTTCAAATGGCTCCAGCATCTCGGGACTTTTCAGATAATAGGTTACATTTACATTTACCCCGGTCTCGCTGGTCTTGCGCTGGGCGATTAATGTATCAAGCGTGGTCAGAATCTCGTTGCGTCTATTAAATCCTGCGGATTTAGGCATATTGTCATTGGCATATTCATCGGTCAGGTCATGGTAAACACCAACAACGGTTAAGGGGTAAGTAACCTCGCGCTGTAAGCGAACGGTTCCCATTCCGGTGATGGACGCGGTATATTCAATACCATCTACGGTGACCTTATCACCTTCCTGGACATTGTCGGAACTCATATCAGCGGGGGCATCAACACTCATATTAGCTGTAAAAGTGATTATATCGCCGAGGCCAAGACTGTTTAAGTCACGAAGCTCGTCGCTAATCACCCCTTCGCCGTCTGACTCTGGCAATCTGCCACTTTCAAGGCTTCTGAGTCCCTCGTTGAACTCTTCCCAGCTATCTCCCATGAGCTTATAATTTCCGTTCATTCCGGGGCTCCTCATCATACCGCCTTCACCAGCAATAGAGGTAGACCCTGTTCCCGACGAATTAGAGTCATCTTGGTCAATCGCTTGTATATCCGCGTTGTTTGCCATAATCGAACCCGTTGCAATACTCTCTTTAAGGTATTCCGAATTGGCGAACTGCAGCAACTGTTCCGAAGGAATCTCAGGTTTTTTGATCATTACCCTGCCGTCTGTAGAATTTTTCTGCGCGTCTTCCATCACCTTCTGCATGTCAGGCGTAATATATACCTCTGAGGCAAAGCGCTCTTTATAGTCCGCAATAACTGCCGCAGAGGTATTATTAATGATTAAAGATACGACGGTTGTCAGTATGATCACAAAAATAATCGCACCGATCATCAGATTTCTACCTTTGTTTCGCATCAAATTTTTGAGTGCATTTTGTAAAATAAACATGCTAATAAACTCCTTTGCCCCTTTTTATTTTCCATGTTCCGTATCTACGACTTCAAATCCATCAAAGAATTCATCCAGTTCGTCGTCTGCCGAAGCTTTTGGCTGGAATGGCCATGACATATTACGACGAGGATCGGATGGCTGATTCGCAGCAAGTCTTAAGTGAAGCATGCCGGCGGTCAGCAATACCGCTGTAAAACCAACGATAGTAATGACATAGGCAAGAACCTGTGGTATGAAATCATGCCAGTAGTAATCGGATGTTTGTTCCGCTGTAGCGCCCTGCAAGGCGGCATTGTCCAGCATTTCAAGCTGTGGCGGGATGTACAGGATGAGCTGCCATACGCCCAAAGCAAGAATAATACCGGATAGTCCAAAGATCATGACGCTCGTTAAAGTTTTTTTCACTATCTATTTTCCTCCTCATAGAATTCATATTGATTATTTAAAAGGACAAACCTTTAACCAACCTTAAATCGTAACTCCAAGCAACAAAAAGCCCTCGGACTATAATCCGAAGGCTCTGTATGGTTGATTCTCTCTCTAATCCAATTCAAAAATAAAGGTTGTGCTTTCTCCTTCAACACTTGTGACGTGAATTTTGCCGCCTGCATTTTCTATAATAGCTCTTGCAATGGATAGTCCCAGGCCATAACTGCCGTCATGGGCTCTTGAAGCGTCTATACGATAAAATCGATCAAATAATCGGGGCAGATTTTCTTTTGGAATGCCGTTTCCTGAATTTTTGACGGAAAAGTGGACGTGGTTACGAGACTTTTTGAGCGCAACCTCAATTGTACCGTTTTCGTTAACGTACTTTACGGCATTATCAAGCAGTATGATAACGACTTGTTTTATTTTATCACCAGCTCCGTTTACGATGAGATCGGGCCCAATGTGCTGTGAAAGGGTTATTCCTTTTTCAAAGATAACGGCTTCCATCGCGAGCAGTACATCGTTCACAACATGGCTGATATTAAAAGGGACAAGCTCATTGTTTGCAGCCTCGCTGTCGGTTTTCGCCAGATACAATAGATCACTCACAAGCTTTCCCATCCGATCCGTCTCGGTTGCGATATAATCCAGCCATTTCTGCTGGCTCTCAATCGTCTCCGTTTTATTGGCATACAAGGCATCAGCATTAGCATGAATGACAGCGATCGGTGTCTTCAGTTCGTGAGAAGCATCTGCGATAAACTGCTTTTGTTTCTCATAAGCAATCTCTACAGGTGTAATGGCGCGACGGGCAAAAAACAGGCTTATACCGAAAATCACAAACAGCATCACAAGGCTGATGGCGCCAAAAGTGAGCAATAGCTGGGAAAGTATGTTGTACGACTCGGTCACATCCATGAAATAGATCTGTTCAAGCACGGCCGCTTGAGTAACCCCGCCCTTGCCCTTGATAATAAGATTTGCATTCATGGCATTGATTTTAAAAAGCCAGCGTTGTCCATCGATCGAGATGACCGCACTTTCTTTATTTGAAGAGGTGGCCAGCTTGGTTGCCTTTGCATAGGTTTCTTCGGTTAAATCCAAATAAGAATGAACATTCAGCAAAGTGTTTCCTTTGCCGACTAATACGCTAAAAGTGGAGGAATAATCATTTGGTATTTTCCCGACAAATACCCTGCCGCTGTTATTGTACTCGTCTGATTTTACCAACGAATTTATCCTAAGAGGGGATACAGCGATATTGGTTAGTTTGATTTGATTTTCCTTCTGGATATTACTGTAAGTTATCATGTAAATGGCAGCGAAGGCTGAGATCATAACGACTGTAATGATGGTCATGTTCAGGATCATAAATTTGTTCCGCAATCTCTTAAACATGTCTATCCCCCTGTGATTTCAACACGTAGCCGACACCGCGCATCGTATGAATTGAGGTCTCAGATTGAATATGACTCAATTTCTTGCGCAAGAACGAGATATAAACCTCCACATTATTATCTTCGGCTTCGCCATCGTACCCCCACAGCTTTTCAATAATGGTGTTCTTGGACACTACCAGGCCTCTCATGTTAATAAGCAGCTCTAATAGCTGAAATTCTTTTAAGGTGAGCTTGTACGACTTATTGTCGCAAAATAATTCGAGAGAATTAGGATAGAGGTTAATGTCTCCATAAGCCAATATCCCTTCTTGGATCAGCTTGCCTTTCCGGCGGCTAAGGGCACGAAGACGAGCAAGAAGCTCCTCGGACCTAAAGGGTTTGGCCATATAATCATCTGCACCGCTATCCAGCCCGTTTACGGTATCCTCGGTCTCTCCCTTCGCTGTTAGAAGAACGACCGGAACAGACATCCCTTGCTTTCTGATTTCTTTTAGTATCGTTATGCCGTCTATTTTGGGAAGCATAATGTCAAGTATAATGAAGTCATAAATCGCTGATATTGCGCAATCCAGCCCATATTCTCCATCATGGGCCAAATCGACGGAATAATGGTTCTTCTTGAGAACCTGTGCCACGGCTTCAGCCAAATGTGTCTCATCTTCTACGATCAGTACTCTCACGCAGATACCTACCTCCTTGTTCTTCTCTATCTTAGCAACGCAACCTTTAATTCACCTTAATTTTGCTAAAGAGGTTTTGATCTATTTCATTTCTGTGAGCCCATCTCTGCGTTGCAGGAATACCCCCTCTGGCTATCATCAGGAGAGGTGAAACTTGGGAAAGAAAAAAAGTATGGAAAGTTCATTTATAACCATCTATCCTGGAGTGAAATTTAATATAATGAGTATGTTATTCATAAAATTTGTTTATTTACCCATCTTTCGGTTACCCGAATAGGTTGTACAACTGGAAGAGATCGGAGAGGCATACCATCCGTGGAATCATACAAGTCAAATCTATGAAGCGGATGTAACATAATGTAAGCGTCTAGGCGGAGTGAGGTATGGAGGTAAGCAAAAGCTAATAAGCCGTTAAAGTTTGGAGGGAAGGGTATTGAAAATCAGGGTCTTGCAGGAATCAGATGCGCAGATGTATCAGCAAGTTCGATTGGATGGCTTAAGGAAGGATCCGAGTGCCTTTGGCACCACTTATGACCGTGAAGAGAAATTTTCACTTGAGATGGTAGCTGAAAGAATAAAACCCAGTATGGATAAGTTTGTATTAGGTGCATTTGGAGATCACGGCAATTTATTTGGAGTTGTAGTCTTTGTGCGTGAGACGGGCATGAAGACTCGGCATAAAGGCAACATTTACGGCATGTATGTAGTTCCGGAAAAAAGGGGAATTGGGTTAGGAAAAGAACTCATGGGTGAAGTCATCAGAAAGGCGAGAGAAATGGAGGGAGTAGAACAATTAAACCTAACAGTGATCTCTAATAATAACCCTGCCAAAAAATTGTATATGTCTTTAGGATTTGAAATTTATGGTCAAGAACGAAATGCTCTTAAATACGAGAATCAATATGATGATGAAGATTTAATGGTTCTCAGATTTAAGGTGATGGTAGAGGAAACGTAGGTATAAGAAGGGATTATTTCATGGAAAGCAAAGATTACAGTCATTGCTGTAATGAAAGAGGGGGACCATGGGTAGTTCGTCATTTCGTTCTTACTGATCGTATATCTAATAGGGCTCATAACTGCTTATTTCAAACATTGCAAACAAAAAGCTAATAATTATGGGGTGATTACATGAATAATATCGATAAACGGAATCGCCTCGGTGAAGAGGAAGTATTCACTTATAAAACGACGAAAGACAAAAAGGTGTTTATTTATTGGAAAGGAAAGCAAGTATCCATACTTACCGGTAAGGCCAGTGAGAAGTTCTTAAAATCTATAGACGGTAAGGATCATCTGGAAACCCAGCTAGTCATGGCTAAATTGACGGGGAATTTTAAGCGCGGAAATGAGAAAGATGGAAAATCAGCGAAATAAACCGTAGTGACCGGAGTGCTGCAATCAGCAAAACTCACAACATGACCCAGCCTAAGATAAATTTGTCTAGGGCTGGGTTATTTTTATAACGTATTAGGAGGGATTGATAATATGGAATATCTACGGGACTATACGATGTACATGGCGATTTTCGGAATGTTCAGCTTTATGTGGTTTGGGTGGGCTCAGGAGAAGCCCCGAAAGAGCTGGAGATTATATATTGGGATCGCCAGCGGGATTGCCCTTGTAGTCTGCCTGGTTGGAGTTTACTTGAGTATTATCAATTGGAATGAGGCTTCGGCATTGTCAGATACGAGTTCATTTAGAAGTTACTTGATATTTGTGATTATTGAATTTCTCCTTGCGGGTGTTGGCGCATTTCTGATGATTAGACTAAAAAGAAGTGATTATGTAGCCCCGTGGATTGCGTTGATTGTGGGAATTCATTTTTTCTGGCTCAAGGATGTATTTAAAGATTCAAGCCTGAACATTTTAGGGATTCTCCTTATTGCAGTCGTATTTATTTCATTCTGGCTATCCAAAAAATGGAGTGTTGCAAATAGCGCGATAACGGGGATTGGTGCCGGCACTGTACTGTTCTGCTTCGCCATATTAGGGTTGAGTCGGTATCTTGCTTTGTAAGGCGGCAGCGAACAATTACCCAACTCAAGTAGAAATAGCTCGTTTAAATGATAAAGATGAACCGAAAAGGGGGATGAACTTGCCAGAGCCTGAGGAAGTCCTGAGTGGAGGAAATATAAATAAGGTCGTAAAGGTAGGCGGGACCGTTCGCCGAGCGGTTGCTTCACCTGATCCGTATGTACATGAGTTGCTAATGCATCTTGAACAAGCAGGATACCCCAGCTCGCCCAGATATATCGGGATTGATGAGGAAGGACGTGAGATCCTCTCATTCCTTGAAGGCGTTGTTCCCGGAAATGATTATCCTGATATCGAACCGTATATGTGGTCAGATGATACGTTGGCTGAGCTGGCCAAACTGTTAAGAAATTATCACAATGCAACCGTAGGATTTATGGCATCCGTACGCTCTGCAAATGAGTACCCGGAACGGTCTTTACATGAGGTTGTCTGCCATAACGATGCGGCATTGTATAACATTGTATTTAAGGACAATCATCCAATTGGCCTCATTGACTTTGATATGTCAGGACCGGGACCGCGCATATGGGATATCGCCTACACGTTGTATACATCTATTCCGCTAGCCTCGTTCGCACCTAATAATAAGGATCGAGCAGTCGTGCAGTATGAGAGAGAGGAACATGCAGCGTTAAGAAGGAGACGCATAGATTTGTTTTTTAAATCTTACGGGTTAGCTGTGCCGATCGATCTTAAACAGTGGGTCATCTCTCGGATGAAGTTGATGTGTACGACCTTATCCGAACGAGCGGAATCCGGTGATATGGCCTTCGTGAGATTAGTTGAAGAAGGTCATTTAGGACATTACCTGAGTGAGGTCAGCTTTCTGGAACAGCATTTTGATGATTGGTGGAACTAATAAGATTAAGAACGGGGGAACATCTATGATCGCACTTAGGGAAATAGATCGGGATAATTTTTATGATGTCATTAAGCTGAGTGTAAGCGACGAGCAGAAAGAGTTCGTTGCGTCCAATTTATTTTCGCTTGCACAGGCTAAGGCATACCCGGAGTGTATCTGCCTGGCTATTAATCAGGATGAGGTACTTGTGGGCTTTACAATGTATTGCATTGATCAGGAGGATCAGGAATATTGGATTTATCGCTTAATGATAGATGCTGCGCATCAGTCAAAAGGTTACGGAAAGGCTGCTATGCAGCTGCTTATTGAACGAATCAAAGCAGATCTTCAGCATCAGATGATCTACATCAGCTTTGAACCCACGAATGTTGGAGCAAGACATTTATATGAACAATTAGGCTTCCGGGCCGATGGACGAGTGATCGATGGCGAAGTGGTGTATAAGCTGGAATATTAATTAGAACGGGCTCTTAGAGGAGGATATTTATTATGTTTTATGTCAATTCAAGGGCGATCATTGAAAGAAAGCTCGATGGGCAAATAGAAATTTTAAATAATTTTCCTTTAGGGTAAAATACAAATAGATAGTTTCAAGGGGAAATTAGGGGGCAGCTAACATGACAGAGAAAAAAGAAACGAATCCCAAGGTTGATGCATTTATGGGCAAGTCGAAAAAGTGGAAGGAAGAATATGAGAAGCTGAGAAATATCGTTCTTGACTGTGGCCTGGACGAAGAGTTCAAATGGATGCATCCTTGTTATACATTTGAGAAGAAAAATATAGTGTTAATCCATGGATTCAAAGAATATTGTGCCCTACTTTTCCATAAAGGAGCTTTGTTGCAGGATCCAAGGGATTTTGATTCAACAAACGGAGAATGTACAGGCGGCACGGCAGATTCGGTTCACGAATGCTCAAGAAATCGTTGAGATGGAAGCGATCCTGAAAAATTATATCCATGCAGCCATTGAGGTGGAAAAGGCCGGCTTGAAAATCGAATTTAAAAAAGAAACAGAATTCGAAAGTCCTGTAGAATTTCAAAATAGACTAGACGGAGATCCTGCCTTGAAAACGGCCTTTGAGGCATTAACTCCGGGACGGCAAAAGGCTTACATCATGTTCTTCGCTGCGCCCAAGCAATCCAAAACTCGAGAGTCCAGAGTAGATAAGTATACACAGCAAATTCTTGAGGGCAAAGGATTGAATGATCGGTAACCGTTTATGAAAAAAAGGATATAGATGTTCTCTAAGAAGAGAGGATCTATATCCTTTATTATTTAGCGTCTTCGGATCAACCATTACTCGCTTTCATAGCTCATTTGCCATTCAATGCCGAACTTGTCTCGCAGGTTACCATAACACTTGCTCCAGAATGTCTCTTGCAGCTCCATTTTCACCGAGCCGCCATCTTGCAGCTTGTTAAATAACTGTTTGACCTGATCGATATCTTTGCTGACATAAGCAAGACCAATGTTATTCCCAACCGTAAATGGCGAACCGGGAAAAACATCTGAGAACATGACATTACTGCCATTGATGTTCAGTCGTGAGTGCATGATTAAGTTTTTGGCTGCTTCAGGAAGTGAATATTCAGGGTTAGGTGGGTTGTCACCGTAAGCCATAAATTGCGGTTTCTCGGTTTCGAATATTTGTGCATAATACTCTACTGCTTCACGACAGTTTCCATTGAAATACAGATAGACCTCAACAGCCACTAACTTCACTCCCCGTCATGGATTCAATTTATAAATCAGAAACATCGATTGACTTCAAAATTGTACCATGTGAACCGATGAAATCAAAATAGATTACTATGGTTTAAGGCCTGCTTCCGTCTAACAGTTAAAATTCTCTCCGCTGTGTAAGTATTTCTCAGTCAGCGTGGTGAGCAATTGAATGCCTACTTCATTATGTCCGCCTTCGGGAATAATGAGGTCGGCGTATTTTTTGGAAGGCTCAATAAAAGCTTCATGCATCGGTTTGACCGTACTTAAGTATTGATCATGTACGGAGCGAATGGAGCGACCGCGCTCCTCAATATCTCGAACCACCCGGCGAAGTATGCGTACATCAGGGTCCGTATCGACGAACACTTTAATGTCCAATATGGCTCTGAGATTCTCATCGGACAGGATGTGAAGGCCTTCGAGGATCATAATGTGATTAGGCTTCAGTTCAAGGGTTTGTGTTTTTGAACGGGCATGAACCGTGAAGTCATATACAGGGGCGTAGGCAATCTTGCCTTCCGCCAAAGCTTGAATATGTTCAATCATGAGCTCGGTATCAAAGGCGAAGGGATGATCATAATTAATCTTCTCGCGCTCTGCAAAGCTTAGATGGGGATTATCTTTGTAGTAGTTATCTTGGGAAATAAAGGTTACCTTGTCCGAACCAAGTCGATCAATCACGGAATGGGCAACCGTCGTTTTACCTGATCCGGTGCCACCGGAAATACCAATAATCAGCATGTTTATTCAAAAATCCTCCCTAGTCCTATGAGCTTGTACAATTTTTATATTGTAGCATAGCGGACTTATTTTTTCACCATGAAACGACACATATGTACATAAAAGTGAAACAAGGGTTATAAATTGCTCTTCACAGAAATCGCTGCTATAATTTGCGTATGAATCAGGATTGGGGGTTATATCGGTGGCAATGCTGAATTGCTCGTTAGCTAGGAAGGACTCATGCAAAGCCTGATCTAGGGCGATACTTTGCGTGGGGCGCGATAATATGAGTTTGATCGCCCATACTTAACATCATCGTTTCTAATACAGGCTTTGCACCTTATTCTTTAAATTACAATAAGGGGCTGAAAGCTATGAGTACACCATTTATTAGAAACCATCAGTATAATATGATTAAGAAACAAGCGGAATTTCTTCAGAAAACATTGCAAACGGTTGCGGATCGGAGTGTCCTGGAAACCGTAAGGTACAGTGCTGTAACGAACATTGTTGAAGCATTTCCTTCACTGACAGAGGATCAGAAGCAGATGCTGGAACAGATATCGGCCCTGGACTCGGCAAGTGACTTCAAGAGCTATCTAAGCGCTTTGGAACCTTACCTGGAGCCTTTTCCGCAGATTACGCCGAAGCAGATTCAGAAGCTGTTTCCTAAGAATAAGAAGTTGAAATTACCGGACCTGAATGCTATCGACTTTCGATATTTAACCTATTTGAGCTGGGCGGATATTGCCACGAACAAGTTATTTACGGTATATCCATTCGAGGGAAGGTTTATCGGTATTGAGGGAAGAATTACACCGATCCACAAGAAGGGATACTGCCTGTTCTGCAATCGGCACCAAGAGCTTGCCTTCTTTTCGATCAAGACGAAGCCTGCTCATTCTTCGCCGGATAATCTTTCGTTCATAGGGCATTATGTCTGCCTGGAGAACCAAGAGTGTAATCACCGAATTACCAATACAGGGCCGTTGGAGAAATTCATTCTCTCGGCCACTAAATAACATATGAACCGACGTAAGGCTGCCTTTAATGGCAGCCTTTTTTTGATAACAAAACCTATACTTTTGACGGTATAATCTTTATTTTGTTAATTGGAATATATAGGAATTATTTGCTAATATATTATTTGTAATCGCTTACATTATCTTCTAAGTAGAACATTTTATCACAGACTCGTAGATTGCTCCGGCTAGCTGCTAGATCCCAACAGGTCAGTCTAACTGCACCTAAATAAAAAGGAGGAATGTTCTAATGTTCAAAGCAAAGATCGTAAAAGTAGTAGCGACCCTTGGGCTCTTTAGCAGTCTGTTCTCGATCCCTATGTTGCCAGCAGCTAGTGCAGCTGATGCTAACTGTCCGAATGGTTACGTTGGTCTGACGTACGATGATGGTCCAAATCCAAGCAATACGACAAATTTGCTCAATGCACTGAAGCAGAATGGTCTACGTGCAACGATGTTCAACATGGGACAAAATGCGCAAAGCTACCCTTCTTTAGTCCAGGCTCAGGTGACCGCAGGGATGTGGGTCGGCAACCACTCCTATACGCATCCGCATATGACTACATTGAGCACTTCGCAAATGTCATCGGAAATTACCCGAACTCAGCAGGCCATCCAGTCGGCTACGGGAACGGCACCAAAGCTGTTCCGCCCACCTTATGGCGAGACGAATGCTACCTTGAAATCCATCGAACAGCAAAACGGTCTTACTGAAGTGCTGTGGAATGTTGATTCCCAGGACTGGAACGGTGCCTCGACCGCCCAAATCGTAGCTGCTGTAGGCACGATGCAGAACGGAGATGTAATCCTGATGCATGACCAGTACCAGACAACGCTCCAGGCGATCCCGCAAATTGCGCAGAATCTCAAGAGTCGTGGTCTTTGCTCCGGCATGATCTCTACGTCAACTGGCCGGGCAGTGGCACCTGACGGAGGCGGTAATACGAATCCTCCAGGCAATACGACGAGAGTAGAAGCAGAGAGCATGACGAAGAGTGGTCAGTATACGGGGAATATCAGTTCTCCGTTCAGCGGAGTAGCTCTATACGCCAATGGAGACTCGGTCAAGTACACGCAAAATTTCACGAGCGGAAATCATCATTTCTCACTCCGAGGTGCTTCCAATAACTCTAATATGGCCAGGGTCGACTTGAAAATAGGCGGACAGACGAAGGGGACCTTCTATTTTGGCGGAACTAATCCTGCGGTTTACACTCTGAGCAATGTCAGTCATGGTACAGGTAATCAGCAAATTGAGCTTGTCGTAACAGCGGATAATGGGACATGGGATGTGTATATCGATTATTTAGAGATTAGCTAAAGCGTGAAATGGTAAGGCAATTTTATAGTCATGGAACGGATGCAGGCTTTCCCCTTTATGGTTATTAGTTGTATAATCAGGGGAAAGCTCAGACAACACACACCCCAGCCTAGGATAAGAGCTATCTTAGGCTGGGGTGTTTTATTTTCATTAGGGATATTGATAGTTAATTATAAGAGGTTTATTTAGTAATTATAGAAATCACGCAGAAATATTGTATAGGAAAAGTGTGGGTTTAAGCTGGGCCGAAACTTGCGAGAGAAGAGAATTGTTGAGCTGACTAGAGGGGGAAGAAAAGAAATGAGTAATAATCTAAAGCTAGAGCTGTCTATTGTAGATAAAGAATCTGACGTAGCTTTCTTTTGGGAGTTATTTAATGATTATATTAATGAACTTTCTCTTAACGCAACTATAGGGAGTGAGTTTGATGTGGACTACTTTTACTCTGATGAATATAGAGATGTAATTGAGGAACTAAGAAGTAGAGATATAAACCCACTAAAAATTTATTTTATACAAGAAGCGGCTTTGATTGGTTTTTTAATGTATGTCACTTATTTTGATGAAGGTGGAAAATGCTTTTTAATGGAATACTATATCGAACCTAAATACCGCAACCATGGGTATGGCAAGCTGGCTTATTTGCAAGCTGAACAGCTTGTTAGGAATGAAGGTGCTTTATATATTGAATTAACACCGACCAACGAAGCCAACGAAAGGTTCTGGAGTAGGGTTGGGTTCGAGAAGTCTATGGATGTGGATGAAGATAACAAACACTATTACAGAAAATCACTTAAGATATAAAAGAAATTTGGAATATAAATGAACTTCGCCAGTAACAATACTACTTATAATTTCTTTATTAATCTATCTATTTCGTCAGACTGATATTAAGGGGAAAGAAAAGGATAAGGTGGGACAGAGTAATTGATAACAAATGCTGTACGACTAGCAACTTCAGAAGACTGTTTATCGTTAGTTGAATTAAATTACAAATTTAGTGGAGTGGAACGACCCCGCAAATCATTCGCTTGTTAGAAGAAAACTTGCTCCAAATCGGGGTCAAGCATATCACGGTATTAACAGGACAAAGCAATGTTAGGGCCCAAAAAACATATCAAAAAGCGAAATATGTATTAGCGGATGAAGTTATGTATGAGAAATTAGCTGAGGAATCTTAGCTTTAGGGAGGAAAGAATATGCAATGAATAGAGGTGCTGGTATGCAGAACCCTTTTAAAGAAATCCTGTCTTCAGAAGATGAGATTAGAGAGCTCATAGGTCATCCCAGTGAGATTGTTAAAAAGAAAGCCATACAACACCTGGATGCTCATTGCCAAAATTTTATTGCTATGTCCCCATTATTATTTATGTCCACTGCGGATGATCAAGGGTTTTGTGATGTATCTCCGCGGGGGGATGCTCCTGGATCGGTTCTAGTCATAGATGAGCAACACTTAGTGATTCCTGAGCGGCCAGGCAATCGTAGAATCGATTCTTTAAGGAATATTTTGTTAAACTCCAGAATCGGCCTAATATTTCTTATTCCCGGGTTAGAAGAGACGCTTAGAATTAATGGGAAAGCCTTCGTAATCAAGGATAAGTACATTCTAGGACAAATGAAATCCAGAGATAAGCAGCCCCTATTAGGGATTGGGGTAGAGGTTGAGGAATGCTTCATTCATTGTGCTAAAGCCTTTAAGCGGTCCAAGGTGTGGGATAGCCGGTCGTGGGCTATGGACGACGCTTTGCCGTCGGTTTCGGCTATATTAAAGGATCATGTGAACTCATCTGAATATACTGAAGAGGTTATACGGAAAGGATTAGCGGAGAGCTACGAGAAGAGATTATATTGAATCAAGTTATTAGCCGGAGGAGATAATTATGATCGTTTATTCAGATGACAAAGAACAAAATGCACGCGATGTAGCTGAAGTTTTTCGGAATTCCGGAATTAAGAGACCTTATGAAGATGTTGAGAGAATCCAAAGCATGATCGATCATTCAGATATTATGATTACCGCTTGGTCTGATGGCAGGATGGTGGGAGTAGCCAGAGCTTTAACTGACTATTCGTATTGCTGTTATTTATCTGATCTGGCGGTGGACCAGGGATATCAGAAACAGGGAATTGGAAAAGAACTGGTACAACGTGTACAGGCAAAAATAGGGGAGCAATGCTCATTAATACTAATTTCTGCCCCAACCGCAGTGGATTACTACCCGGGTTTGGGATTTGAACGAACGGATAAAGCATTTTTAATAAGAAGAGACCAGTAAGCAGCCAAAGTACTTATGAGGGGGATCAGATGAAAGCTCTATTTCAATACAATTGGCAGGTCAGGGATGAATGGTTCGACGTATTGGAAACAATTCCACCACTTGAACTAATAAAAGAGCGTGGAACGGGAGTGGGCTCCTATCTTAAGACGCTTTTTCATATCCTTGATGTGGAATATAGCTGGATAAGAGCCATGCAGAATGAACCGGACATCGTGTTTCCATTTGAGGAGTATCAAGATGTTCAAGCTTTGAGAAACCTGTCCAATGAACTCAGAGTTGAAATTAGAGAGTTTATTGATCAATGGACACACGAGATGGAATATGAAATGGTGCATCCATCTTGGCAGGATAAGCCCTTCTGTAAAGGTGAAATTTTAAGACATATTTTAGTTCATGAAATCCATCATATTGGCCAGTTCTCAATTTGGTCGAAGGAAATCGGGATCCAAGTCGTTAGTTCGAATTTTATCGGTAGAGAATTAATGTGACCTCACTAAGAACGTACTCCCATGATTAATATCCAGAAACAAATAAGAATCCACATATCCTTAAAATAATAAACGAATCAGGCTGCTTAAGGAAGGTGGAGAGTAATGGAGGCCGATTTTTGGGTTAGATTCGGGGCTTTGATAATAGACTCAATCTTCATCGGAATCCTAATAGCAATAGTGTCTTATATGATTACAGGCGGTACAAACGATGAGAGCGTCAAGAGCATATTAAGGTTCTTATATTCGTTGTTATTGCCAATTTTCTGGGGAGGGTATACCGTTGGGAAGCGTCTCTGTGGGATCAAAATAAGAAAGGTCGATGATCAAACTCCGCCTGGACTTGGAACCATGTTCCTGCGCAATGTCTTTGCAGGTTTGATCTATACCCTGACCCTGGGAATTGGTGTGATTATCAGTGCATTTATGGTGGGAATGCGCTTGGATCGAAGAGCGATTCATGATTTTATTGCGGGTACAGAAGTGGTACATAATAAATGAGCCGGATTACACTATAGGCTATTATGAGATATCGGGTCATTATTACTATGAGAAAGGAGGCATTTAGCTTTGCTAAAACCCAAGAACAATGTAAGAAGGGGTTGGATATGGGTCGGTGCTTGCTTTATGATAATGATACTTGGCAGTAATCACCTGCATGGTTACTCCTTTTTGGATAGTTTTTTGAATGCTATTGGGATTGAAAGCTGGGCTACGAATGGGAAGATAAGCTGGCATGTAACATCCATCATAGCCCTCCCTCTGTTATTGCTTTGCTTCATCCAATCAGTACGTTACATGAAGATGAGATATCCCAACGTTGCCATCACTTTATTTATAGGTAGCTGCTTATTTGGCGGCCTATATCCTAAACTGACAGAGCATGTGGTTAACTTCAGTCAGTGGTTAATGAAATAAATAGTGGTCTGGATTTACTGCAAAGCTGCCATACATTTTAGGGGAAGCATCTAGACAGGCCAGAATTGACTTTTCTAGCTCATCCGTAAATTTGAGCTGCCTAATTACTTTTTGCTGTTTCACATCAAAGACTTGGACGAGCGTGGGATCTGTGGCTTGAGCATTCACCTACAGCAGTCCTAATACGATCGTTATTATTTTTAGAATCATTTAGGTTCACCTCACAGATATTATTCCCAGGTTCCCAGGATCAATAAATAGATAAAGAGGAAGCGCATATGACCCATAAAATGATGACAGAACAAGAGATAAATAAGCTGCTTAGCTATCTTGATTTTTTTCAAGATTCCGGCAGTGTTTTCTTTACTGAGGTAAATGGGTATTACCGGGAGAGCGAAGAAGTTCTCAGGTTCCGTGAAGCACTGAATGAGACCGGATTTTTATTAGTATTCGATTGGAAGACTTGGCTTCATGAGCATGAAGTCTATAAAGATATCAGCCATGACATCCAGGATCAGATTCGGAATGCTGATATAGAGATATTGAGGAAATTAATGACGAGCTATATTCGCGGAGATCGGTTCAACGAAGGGTTGTTTATTTCTACGATTGTAAACGGACATATCGCCAATATTTTATTGAGACTTAAGGAACTGGTATAGAAGCCAGCAGAACAGAGTGATTATTTAAATAAAAGGCCTAACTCATAAGAGTCAGGCCTTATTGCTTTGCAAGAAGTCAGAGACCATGTTCTTGTATCCATCTTGATTCGGGAAGCAGTTATATAACCTGGAGGAGATCATTTTCTGACTGCCCAGGAAGAAGAGCTCATACTGATTTTGTCTCCCACCAAAAGCCCCGGCTCCCAGCTCCCAGGCTAGCCGAAACAAGGCGACTCGTTCCTTCGCAGTCGAGAAAATACCTTTTAAATAGTTCTCCAGATAAGGCTGAACACCTGATTCGAGATAAGCTCCCGAGGGACTCATGATTAAGCTGCTGGAGCTCAGCATTTGAATTATATTAGTGATTTCTAGATGGAAGTCAGGGAATTGCAGACTGGCGGCAAGCAAAGGACTGGTCGCAGGTATATAGTATCCCAGCTCATTGGCAGCTGCCTCTGCCTCCGACGCGAGTCTTAGTCCCTTCAGATTCTCAAGCGTCATCATCACCCGCGATATTTGCTGGATCGTGGACATCTCTAAGGTGACATTTTGCTCCTCTGCCAAGCTTTGAATAAGACCGAGAAGAAACTCTGTTTTGGCAATATATCTGGAGACGACCTGATATCCGGCATGGGCTAAGAAGTTTCCTTCTGTAAGTAAACGATTCGCCATGTTCTCATTCCCATAGATAAATACACGGTTATGAGGAACAAGCACCTTGTCGAAAATAACCATCGTATCCATCTCATCAAATCGGGAGCTGAGCGGATAGTCGAAGGTGGAGTCATGCGCATAGCTGTCACGGCAAACAAAGGTCATCCCCTCGAGATCATTCGGGACTGCGAAAGCGACGGCCATTGGATTCGCATCCTCTGAAAATGTGAAGGAAGGGGTGGGCAGGACCAGAATTTCTTCACATGTCGCACCTTGAGTAGCCATTACAAAGGCACCGCTAACGATCAGACCTTCGTCAGTGGCTTCAATCACCTTACAAGCGAGGGTTTCTTCAATAGGGTCTGCCTCTGCTGACCATTTGCTTGCAAACGGCTGGACAAAAGCATGGGATAAAGTGATGTCGTTGTCCCGGCAATATTCATAATAGCTTCTTAAATGGTTGGCGAACTTAGGGTCATCCTCTTCAAGAATCGCAGCAGCAGTGTATAACGACATAAGGACTGTATTCATATAGTCGGGAGAGCGGCCCAGAAATCCGTGATGTCTATTGGACCACAGATCAATCATTTGTCTCCTTTGCAGTAAATCCTCTCTATTCATTGGAGGAAGAAAAGATAAGCCAACGGGATCATCGCCGAGCGGGGATTTATAAGTCATCAGACCGGTATAGCGGGCATCGCACTGCATATCGTATAGATCAGCCTGGGTGTGTATTAGTCCGCGAAATACAGGATGCTCGGATAGCAGACCCGTAACACGCTGGCCGTTATACCATAAATTAATGTGTTGACGATCGATCCGCTCGATATACTCTTTACCGTTTTTTATTGGCAAGACATACACACCCTCTCGCTATTCCTGGTAAGCGTAGTAGTTGATTACCACTTATCTTATGCCGTCTAAATAATGAAAGTGATTTGTCCAGAGACTTGGACAATTCGAATGGAAGGAGGCGAACCTTATGATATCGAATACTTAGTTACACACATATGATCCGGCCGAGGATAAGCTATCTAAAGCCGGTTCTTCTTGTAAATGCGGGAACATGAAAGTTTGGTTAATCATTTCTGTAAGGTGGGAAGTACTATGAGAACTCTGCCAACTATTCAATTAGAGAGGCTCACATTAAGGCCTTTTCATGCAGATGATGCGGAAGCAGTTCAAAAATTAGCGGGTGATCCTTATATCGCCGAGACAACATTATATATCCCGCATCCCTATGAGGACGGTATCGCTGAAGCTTGGATCGGTACACATAGCAACAATTTTAGTCTGGGCCGATCACTTGAATTAGCGGTTGAACATAAGGAAGATAAATGTTTAATCGGTGCGATAAGTATAGGAATGAATAAGAAGTTTAATCATGGGGAACTTGCCTATTGGATGGGCAAGGAATATAAAAATTACGGATACTGCACCGAAGCTGCAAAAGGGATGGTCAGATATGCATTTGAAGAAATGAAGTTGAATCGCATATTTGCCCGTTATCTAAGCAAGAACCCAGCTTCGGGTAGGGTTATGAGTAAACTAGGCATGAAATACGAAGGGACATTAAGACAGCATGTAATCAAATGGGACAAGTATGAAGACCTCGTATATTATGGGCTTTTGAAAGATGAATATATTTGTGAGTGACTTCGCTTTTCATAGCTCTTGCTGGATCAAAAACCTAATCATGAGGTGAGCGTAATGACTCAAATATTAACCCGGGATCAAGTTCGTTTAATCGAGCGATCGGAAATGGATTATATGGCAGATCGAATGCGGGCGATTGAAGAGAGGGAAGGGAATCCGGAGGGAGTAGAAATCAAGCCGTTTGGTCAGGCGATAGCGATCTATAGCAGGACGATGCCTTGGCCCGCATTCAACACGGTCAAAGGTTTGAGTTCGGACGATATCGATTGCCTTGATGTGATTGTAGATTTTTATAAGTTGAGAGGGCGTAAGCCGCAGTTTGAAATTGTCCCCTCAAGGGTGAATTCAGGAATCTTAGAGGAACTGGCTAAGCGCGGGTTTTATCAGTCTGGCTTTCATACCTCAATGTACTATTCCCTGGAACAGCTGCCGCCGGATGGGCGAGATAGCGGCATTGAGATCAAGGAAATTTTAGAGGAAGAGTTCATGACTTATGCTCTGATCCATTGCCGGAGCACAGGGCTTCCGGATGATGGCATTCCGTATATCGCTGACAATAACCATGTGTTATACACGAGGCCGGGATGGAGATTCTTCATGGCCTTAATCGACGGAAAACCAGCGGCTGTTGGGGTGATGTACATGAATCAGACCGTAGCCTCATTGACGTTTGCCGGAACGCTCCCGGAATACAGGAACAGAGGATGTCAGCAGGCTCTTATTCGCAGAAGAATATACGAGGCCGCGATAAATGGATGCCAGGCTGTAGTTAGCCAAGCCGGATTTCTGACCCAGAGCCATCGGAATATGGAGCAGGTTGGGATGAAGCTGGGGTATATTAGAACGACATGGACGGAATTAGAGCGTTAATTCGAGGCGATGGGTCGCCTAAAACTGACAACGAAGCATTATGATGAGGAGGGGCCATTTGTGCAACAAATAGAGATTAGAAGACCAGAGCTTGGTGATGATCAGGAACTGCTTCGGTTCTTCCGAGTGGTCATTATGGATACCTTCGCAAAAGAAAATCTAGCAGATTTAGTAGAAGATATTGAACAGGAGATTAGCACGAAAGAAGATTATCTCAAGCTGGACTACGATAGCCTGGGCGTTGATAGATACTTTTTGCTTGCGATAGCGAATAAACAGATAATTGGAACTATTGGAGTCTGCTCTTGAATGTATTGCTTTTGTCTTTAAGGAACTTGACCACCGGTTCGTAAACTACTGGAGTGAAGGAAACGACCATATGATCTGGAGACGCATAAGTGACATTCCTGTGATCTTTAAAATATAGAAGCCCTAATATTGTAGCGACAATAAATAAAACAGGCAGTCAGAACTTTACGTTTTGACTGCCTGTTATTCTTTGTGGAGTTACTTCTCTATAGAACTTAATGTCTTGGCAATAAGCTGAGCGTAAGCCTGCGAGCCTTCTTTGGTTAAGTGAACCCCATCCTTAGCAAAATACTCATCATGATTCTCGCTGGCGCTGTACCAGTTAACTAGCGTAATGCCAGATAAATTTGCAGAGATATCCGCCAACAGTTTATTAACTTGGCTCTCCCATTTTCGAGGAACCCGTGTATTGATAAGAACGATATGTTTGACATTCTTCAATGACCCGAGACAGTTCTCTAGCTGCTTCTTATTGAACACGCCGTTGGTGCCTAGGCCGATAACGACAGTATCGCCGAGCTTGCGCCGCTTCTGAAGCTGGGTAAGGAGCTTGGAACCGCTCGACATCTGCCGTCCGATCTCCGCATCAACCTGGATGCCGGGCAGCAGTTCTTCCAGGTAGGGCCCACCATCAAGCATTACCGAGTCACCGATGGCGGTGACATTTCCCCAATCCGATTTAGAGGATTTCACAGGTTTAGACGCTTGAGAGCTCTTGCCAGATTCCTTGGAAGCTTTCGGTTGAGCAGCAGGTGAACCGGCTTCCTGCTTCGTCGTCATATCCTCCGCTTTAGGTCCGGAGCCCGGATTTGTATTCACAGTAGTAGAATCACCGTCCCTAGTTTTTTCTTTTTCAGCGGATATTGGGGTTCCATCCGTTCCATGGGATGCATTGGTGTCTCCTTGGTCCGGTTTCTTAGGAGGGACGGGTTGATCCCCTCCCTGCTTGGAATCAGGTTGCGCCAGAGCAGGTACGGAGACAACCTCCCCAGCCATAGAAGCTGTGGCCGGAATATGCAGGATCATGCCGGATACGAACAAAATAATAATGATGGCGGATAACGAGCTGATCGTCCATTGTTTGACGGATAATTGCTGACGATTCCATGGAAATTTCTTGATCTGCTTGAGAGCGGTGGACAATTGTCCGCGCCGGATCGGTTCTTCAACATATTTGTAGGACATCGCGGCAAGAATAACGCTCGCCGTTACTTGAGTCAAAGCTAACTTCCAGTTGTATGCGCCTGTGTTCACGGTAGGTTTCGATAGGACGATAATCGGATAATGCCATAGATAAATTCCGTAGGAGCGCATGCCAATCCAGCGCAAGGACTTCAGGCTGAACAACTTGCTAATCCATGTAAATGGATGGATAAGGGCTATAATGACCATTGCCGTAGAAATCGCCGCCAGCATAAATCCACCGCGATAGAGAAAATCATCAAACTCATTCGCTTGCAGCAGTAAGGCAACAATAGCAGCCAAGCCCAGCCAGCCGATCCATTCGCAGGATAGCCGGGTACGCCGGGAAGGGTTCGTGATCATGCCTTGACTAGGCAACATCAGCGCCAAAGTGGCTCCGATCAGCAAGGCGAACACCCGTGTGTCGGTCCCATAGTATACTCTGCTTGGGTCGCTGCCTGGCTGGTAAAACAAAATCATAGTCAGCATGGAAGCCAATGCGAGAGATAGGGTGATGAGAACCATTTGAATTCGTTTCGGTGTAAAACGTAAGCCTAGAGTTAACAGCAGCGGCCAGATTATGTAGAATTGTCCCTCAACCGATAGTGACCAGAGATGGATCAGTGGTGCAGGCGTGCTGTATTGCTCAAAATAGGAAACCTGATGGAAGATGAGCCGCCAATTGTTGGCGTAGACCATTGCCGATCCAACGTCGCCGCGCAGTGACTGCAGCATACTGTGGTCGAATAGCGTGGCCCAGGCGACCACAACCATGAGCATAACGATCAGAGCGGGGAACAGCCTGCGGAAACGTCGTACCCAGAAGTCGGATAGATCAAGCCTTTGCCTGTCGCGGCGTCTTTCAATGAGCAGATTTGTTACCAAATATCCCGATAATACGAAGAAAATATCAACGCCGAGGAACCCGCCCGAAATTCGCGGAATGTCCAAATGATAGGCGATGACTGCGATAATGGCCAGAGCGCGTAGACCGTCCAGCCCGGCGATGTAACGTTTTTTTTCGTTCGCTAATGGAGTAGACATAAACAAGATCCCCCGCACCGATTTATCAGGATTTCCCTGGATATTAACGGAAGTTCATAGGGATCCAACGTTAACCTTATCTTTTGTTTTGAGCTTGCAGACTTCAACCCATTTTGCACCACTTTTAATCCATCCTCTCTCATGCTGTCACAATTGATGTGTTCTCATTATAAAACGTTGCGGGATGAGTTTAATGACAATCAGATTACGATTGGAATTCAAAATTTTAACACATTTTGGTTGTTTATTTAACTGGAAAGATTAGGACGGATTACCATGAATATTTAAGTTCCTAAGCTAAATCCGATCCTCACAATTTCCACATAAATGGGGTCTACAATTTCTCTTGAGGAGGAGATTGCTATGAAATCAAAATTTGTTATCGCCTTGGGTGTCATTGTCCTGACTTTAGGAATTGGCACGGCTGCGTATGCTGCGGGAGAAGGACAGGGCTTATGGGCGTCCTTCCAGGACATGCTTCCTCATATGAGGGCTATGCATCCTGATCTGTCGGATCGGCAGCTGGAGGATATGTATCAGAGCTGTCATGGCAACAGTGGACAAAATGAACGAGGGATGATGCGTTCCGGCAATGCGCAGTCCGGTGGTATGATGCAATCGGGATTCTAAACTATGGATTCTCTGTGAATCCAGGGGCGAATAATCAGGTGCCATTTGAGAAATGCGATACCAAGACAGGTGGAGCTGCCAAGGAGGTTGCAGCTATGGATAACCTCAGGCAGCTCCTTTCTTTACATAAATTTGCGTAATCCTATTCAGACTTTGTAATTTCAACAAGCTTTCTACATAACTGATCACTACAATAAGGGTATTCAAATAAAAAAGGAGAGGTTCATTGATATGGAGTGGTCTTGGTTGCTTGTATTGGTCTGTCCCTTGATGATGATATTCATGATGTTTGGTATGAAGGGCTCACACTCGTATGGACATGGGCAGGGGCAAGCTTCACCTTCAAACGTAGATCAGGGAGTGCAGCAGCAGTTAAGTGAACTGCGGGAACAGAACGAACTGCTTCGCAGAGAGGTCGAGAAGCTGTCAAGGAAACCGGTGTAGTCAGGCACGCAGGATTGAAGGATCAATCCTTAAGTTCTAAAGCCATCTAATTATTTGTCAGCAGCGCTATACTATATAATAGAAGTTGTTTAAAAAGTCCATCTTTAATAAGAAAACCAATCGTGGCCAATTCAAGGCTGAGCGAACGCGATTCAACGGTAGGTTTTCTTGCGATATAGAATTTCAGTCAGCTCCGCTGATAACTTATAAATTCGATATCTAACACGAAATCAATCAAGAACCTAATCAGCATCGAATCTTGAATTTAGCCAGGCCTCTGGTGCTTACACACAAACTGCGTACGCTCCGCTCTTTAAACCCTAGCTTTATCCAATCTTCCCGGTGCTGAAAACCGGCCTTTTGAACACTACTAAATAGGAGCAATGGAAGCAGGATCGTGAATAGCGGCTGTTTGCGGCGAGGCAATAAGGGATGGTGAGCAGGATGTCAAAATTGCAGATTTTAGTTGTCGATGACGAATGGAATATGCGTAATTTGCTGCGTATTTATTTAATGAAGGAAGGATTCGAAGTTAAAGAAGCATCAAGCGGCATGGAGGCCCTGACGATGATTGATCAGCATGAATTTGATCTTGTGCTGCTGGATGTTATGATGCCGGATATGGATGGTTGGCAGGTTTTAAAGGTGATTCGTGCGAAGAGCAATGTAGGCGTACTTATGCTGACGGCTCGTTCGGAGACGAAGGATAAGGTCTATGGACTGGGGATGGGCGCCGATGATTATTTGACCAAGCCGTTTGAACCCGAGGAGTTGATTGCCAGAGTCTTCTCGTTGATCCGGCGTTCTGTCATTACGCAGTCTTCAGTGGCACAGGAGCAGACGCTTGATTTTCCGGACTTCAGGATTCTGCCTGATGCTCGCGAGATTTACATCCATGACCAATCGGTGGATTTTACCCCTAAGGAGTTCGACCTGATGGTGGTTCTGGCAGGGAATCAGCATCGAGTATACAGCCGGGAGGATCTCGTCAACCTGATCTGGGGGTATGATTATGACGGCGATTACCGCTCGGTAGATACCCATGTCAAGAATATCCGTGAGAAGCTGCAGCGGGCCGGATTAGTCTACAACCCGATTCAGACAGTGTGGGGAGTAGGCTATAAATTCAATGCAGATGGTGCGAACCATGCTAAAAAATAAAGTCGGAATGAAGCTCGGCTTCGTCATTATCGCCGTGTTTATCGTCGTACTGAGCATCCTTGGCGCGACGATCGATCGGATGTTCTCGAATTTCTACACCCGTGAAATGAGTACAGAGGTCGATGAATTGGCCACACATTTCGCTATGATGGCACAGACCCCGGATGCACCGACAGAGCAAATGCTGCTTAAATTCGCCGATTTCTCCAATGTCAGCATTTTCTACGTCAATAAAGACGGGAAAGTGCAGGATTACTCCGGAGAGGAAGAACTGGCGGATGCTTTGTTCATACATCAAGGAGATATCAAGACGATTTTTTCCGGCCGGACAATACGCCTGAAATATGAGGCCGCGAGTGGCAATCGTTATTTTGTAACAGCGAAGCCGATTGTCAAGGAACTGGCGGGAGAGAGTCAGGTGATGTCGGTGCTTTATGTACTGTCATCGTCCAAGCATATGGATGAATCCATTGCCGCGATGCGCAGGCTGCTCGTTCTTTCAGGAATCGGCGCCTTTCTGCTTGCGCTTGGTATTACCTGGATTGTGGCTCATCTGCTGTCCAGACCGTTGCTGCAAATGCAGCAGGCGACGCGCAAGATCGCTGTCGGGGAGTTGGAGACGAGGCTGGACATTTCCCGTGATGATGAGATAGGTTCTCTGGCAGCGGCCATTAATAATCTGGCCGAGGAATTGCAAAATTACAGGGATACGCGGCAGGAGTTCTTTGCAAATATATCACATGAGCTGCGCACTCCGATTACCTATCTGGAGGGATATTCCAAGGTCATTAAGGAGCGGCTGTACAGTACAGAGGAAGAGCGTGATCAGTATCTGGATGTGCTCCATCAGGAAGCGAAGCGCCTCCAGCATCTCGTTGACGATTTGTTCGAATTGTCGAAGATGGAGGAGGGTAAAATCAGTTTGTCCCTGGAGTGGATTGATTTGAGCGAAGTGATCGATAATGCGGTCCATAAAGTGCAACTAAAAGCAAGCGATAAAGGGCTTGCGCTCAGCACCTGCTTGAATCGCAGCACCGCCTGGGTTTACGGTGATGGGCTGCGCATGGAACAGGTGATCCTCAATTTGCTGGAGAACAGTATCCGCTATACAGAGCAAGGCGAAATCAGCCTTACTTTGGATCAGACGGACCACTATGTATTCGTGACGGTTAAGGATACAGGAATCGGCATCGCAGCAGACGAGCTTCCTTATGTTTTCGAACGCTTCTATAGAGTCGAGAAATCCCGTTCCCGTCAGCATGGAGGGACCGGTCTTGGATTATCCATCGCCAAGAAGCTAGTGGAACTGCAGGGCGGGGAAATAGAGGTAAACAGCAGGCTTGGCGAAGGTACGACTTTTGAGATTAGATTCAAGCTGGAGGAACAGGGGGAATCGGCATGAAGCGGGTGGATTGGTTGATCGCTATGGTGATTATCGCTATGGGACTAATTTGCCTGTTTGTCTCAGCCAACATCTCCCGCGACATGTCGATTCTCCAAATCGCCAAGACGATGGGCAAATACTGCCTGAAAATGATGGTGGCGGCTGGACTGGTCGGAGGGATTTATTGCTTGCTGAACCGTTCCAATCGACAATAATCGTGTTGATCTGGAGTAGTTAAAGAGTCTCTTTTGCCATACAGAGGCTCTTTCTTTTTTGATTGTTATCAGTCCCGTTGGTAAGGATTCCTTGCCTTATTATCGATTTACTAGTAAACTGATGGTGACCAAGCTTTGAAATTCACAGGATAATACGGACCTTGATCAACAGCCTTTAGAAAGCCAGGTGATACGTTGAATAAGCGAGGATTCACAGAAGACAACCGATCAGCGCTGTTAATATGGCTGCGACTGGCCCGGTTCTATCAACGAAGCAATCAGCTTTCGAATGAGCTGTTGCAGCATTTTGGAATTACCGCAGCCCAGTTCGATATGCTTGCCCAGGTGATGATTTACCAGCCGGTGGCTCAGCTTGAGCTGGCAGAGCATCTGACGATCAGCCGCGGTGGTGTATCTCATATGCTGGCTCGCTTGGAGAAAGAGCAGTTCATTGTTCGTGAGCAGCAGTGGAAGGTGAAGTACATCTCACTGACGGACAAAGGCTTGGCGTTGATGGAGCAAGTGCTGCCGATTCAATCGGATTTCCAGGCTTCCATGTTTGAGGTGCTGGATGAAGCAGAACAGAAGAGCTTCCTGGGGATGATGACGAGGATTCACAGGCATAGCGTCCGTAAAAAGGTAGATGAAGCAATGCTGCCGCACCGATAGTGCATTGATTTTTTGGCCGAATTTTATCCCAAGTGATACCGGTTATAATCATTATTTATTTGCCCGTTTACCAGCAAATGAAGAGGAGGGTATTCATATGAAGACAAGTTCCGTATTTCAACGTCATATTGCGGAGGTCAGAAGAGTGAAGCTGGACACGGTAAGTCCGATTCATTCGGCAGGTCCGGTGCTTGAAATGGGGGAGTGGGAGAAGAATGACCCCTTCCTGATTATGATGGAGGACAAGTTCCGGCGCGGCGCCTTTGATGTCCATCCCCATCGGGGGCTGGAGACGGTCACGTTTGTGATTGATGGCTCGATAGAGCATTATGATAGTCAGAGCGGAGATGGCGGTGTACTCGGGCCTGGGGATGTCCAATGGATGACCGCAGGCAGCGGAGTCATGCACAATGAGCAGCCGTCGGAAGGGGTAACCGCCCATTCTCTACAGTTATGGGTCAATCTGCCTCGCGATCAAAAAATGAGCGCGCCGCGTTATCAGAATCTCAAGAGTGCGGATATGCCGGTGCGTGAAGAACATGGCGCTTTGATCCGGGTCTTCTCCGGCTCCTCGCATGAGGTTGTATCGCAGACACTTAATCACATTCCCGTGACGATGGTTGAGGCAATTATGGAACCCGGTTCGACGGTGACTCAGGATTTGCCGGGCAGCTATAACGGCTTCATCTATATCATCCAGGGCTCGGGCGTATTTGGCAGCAGCAAGACCCCGGCGCATCAGGGCCAAATGATGTGGCTGGGTCGCGGCCGCGATGGGGAGGCAAGTGAGATCGAGATTACGGCGGAAGAGCCGTTAAGATTCGTCTTATATGCAGGGGAGCCTGTACGCGAGCCGGTGGTAGCTCACGGCCCCTTCGTAATGAACACGGAAACCGAGATTGTCGAAGCCTTTCGCGACCTGCGGCAAGGTACTTTCCTGAAGCATTCCTGAATAGGGGGCGTGGGATCGTATAAAATACAGAGAGCCTCTCCTGGAAACAGGAAGGCTCTTGTTCAATTTCGCTCGTTATTCCGAAAAGATTATGTTAAAAGGATTGACTGATTTGGGTTGTCTTCTCCGGGTTTCATGGATTAATAAACCTCTGCATCGATCTCCGTCCGTGAATCGGGAGCCTGTCCCCCTATTTCAATTATCATCCGCAGAGGCAAGCAGATAATCACATCCCCCGGTTTTGTAATCTGTCCGAAGGTGAAGCAAATCTTCTGTGGGCAGTCGGATTCGATAACCTCGATGCCATAGTCATGGATCTTGAGCCGATCATATCCGCGTGAAGTTTGCACCTCGACATATTGCGTCTCGGCAGTGAGTTCTACGGTTTTGTAAATTTTATTGTCCACTTTAATTGTGGCATGGTAATGTCCGGTGGGCTTAACTGTTGCTTCGGAGCTGCCCAGCACCCATCTTGCGCCAAGGATGAGGAGAGCGATGGATAGTATGACAGCGATCAGTACAAGATCGCCTTGCTTAAAGGTTCGATGAATCATAGAGGTCATCTCCAGCAGAAGTTCATTTCACCCCGTTATTTTATTATGAAAATATGTGTTTTTCGTGTGAGAATGAAGTGCTTCCGCGGTTTACTTCTTAGACTCATTAACTTATGATGGGGCTATGAATGATGAGATAGAGAGGATTGTGGATATGGAGCTTACAGAGAGTAGACTGATAAAGCCGGAGGCAATGATCTTCGATATGGACGGAACGCTGTTCATGACGGAGACATTATTGTTGCCGGCGTATCACCGCATGTTCGACCAGCTGCGGGAAGAGAAGCTGTATATGGGGGAAACTCCGCCTGAGCATGTCATTCTGGGTTGTCTTGGCATGCTGCTTGATGATATCTGGAAGAAAGTCATTCCCGATGCCAGCGAGGCAGCCCGCCAGCGGGCAAATGAGTTGCTGCTTGATTTGCAGCTGGAGGATTTGCAGAAGCATCATTCGAAGTTATATCCCGGTGTACTGGAGACGCTAACTGAACTGAACAAGCGGGGGGTTAAGCTGTTCGTAGCCAGTAACGGACTAGAGCACTACGTAAAAGGGGTAGCCAGAGCCCATGAGATTTCCCCGCTGCTTGAAGCCCTTTATAGTGCCGGTGAGTATGAGACAGCATCCAAGGTGGATCTGGTGAAGCTGCTGCTGGACAAACATCATATACATCATGCCTGGATGGTAGGGGATCGCTCCTCGGATGTAGAGGCTGGCAAGAAGAATGGACAAATCGTCATTGGCTGTGCCTATGCGGGCTTCGGGAACGGGCAGGAGCTGGAAGGATCGGATCGCTTGATTGCGAACTTTACGGAGCTGCTGAAGCTGTACGATCATGCAATTACAGAATAATATGAGTATCCGGGCAAAATAAAGAAGTCGCTCCTTTAAGAAGGGGCGACTTTATGTTTATAGAACCACAGTGCATATTCCAATGGCCTGACAATTGAGCGATGATAAGCCTCGGGATCACCGGACTGGATGAACACCTCTCGCGCAGGTTTTGGATTGACCTCAAGAATAAAAATTTTTCCATTCTTATCGATGGCCAGATCGAGAGCCAATTCGCAGAGCGCACCGTACGACTCTTCCAGATACGCCGCAGCCTCCACGCTCAGCTTCTCGGCCGTACGGCGAATTTCCAGGCGCTTCTCTTCATTTGGAGCAATTTGTCGCAGCAGTGTATTCATAGACACTGCCTGACCACCACCATGCAGATTGGAGGTGATGCTGCGAGGAGGACCGACGCGTCCGGCACATCCGGTTACGTCCCAAACCCCTTGCCCATTCTTCTGGACCAGCATGCGGTAATCATGAACCCTGCCGCTTGGCAGTTCAATTTGAATTCCCCGCTGGGCTACAAAGCGCTTCCCTCTCTTCCAACCGATCAGAAAAGGGACAAGTCGCGATTTATGAACCTTCTGGGCAGGGATAATCTGGCGATTCAGCCTTCTTCCTTGAATATAGAAGGTATCCTTCCCTAACTTTTCTACCCTTAATATGCCTCTTCCGCCAGTACCGTTGATCGGCTTGATATAAATGGTCGGATAGCTTTTGAGCAGCGAGTTGACGTTAGCGGAACTGTGAAACAGCGTTGTCTCGGGCAGATAGGGGCGGAATCTCGACTTGCGCAGCAAAGTTTGATATACGGTCCATTTATCCCGAAGCGGACGATTCAGGAAGTTCATGTTTTTATATTGCGCGCGGAATCTCTTTAATTGTTCGAAGCGTATGCTGCGTTGAATCCGGCAGCGATCGTAGATCATATGCGGAAAGCTTCGCCATTTCCGCGACCATTTCCGCTGCTTGGGATCATAGATCAGCGCGTGAATCATATTCTTCTTGGAGTCAACGTCCATGGGGGTAAAAACGAACACATCTAATCCGAGCTTCTGTCCTTCGGAGATCATTCGTTGGTAGATGTGCCGTTCCTCAAGCTGTTTCTTATTATTTAAATACAATGTCAAAATGCCAAGAACGGGTTGTGCCACTTGCATATTCACCTTCTTTGAGCGAGGTTGGCGGCAAATTTCTGTTTTCCGTTAGACTCTGATAGCCCAAGCATGGGATCCTGTGATGATTCTTGCAGGAGCAGTCCGCGTTTGCCGCCATGGATTTTAATCAAGCCCTTGGCACAGAGTCCGGCCCGGAATCCCATCTGCAGAGCGCCGAGATCATCCAGGGCAATCTGACAGGTCAGCGAACCGAGGGCGGCAAGCTGCTGCTTGAGCAAAGTTGTTCCAAGACCGATCCCGCGGTATAGGGGGTGAACCACAACGATGCAAAGGTCCTGCCCATATCCTGCTGCGCCGGAGAAAGCGGCAATTCTCGGGCCGTCTTCTGCCTGGACTGTAACTAGCTGCAATAATGTGCCGGGTTTGCTCAGATCCCGATAGCTAAGCATCAGCAGCTCATGGTAGACATTTCGGTACAATCGCTTGCCGGCACACCTGTTGATAAATGCCAGAATGTCGCTTTGCTGTCTCTTCCAGTCCATCTCGTTGTCAGGCTTTAAAGTTAACCAGTTCATCTTGGGTCCATCCCCCCTTGCGGATGTTATTTATCCTGATGTGCCAAATAATTGCTGAATTGGAAAACACGCTCCAGTGATTTTCTGCGAATATGGGTTTCATCAAATTTCATCGGTTTTGCGTTTGCTTCGAAAAACCAAATTTTCCCCTCAGTATCGATTCCCAGATCCATAGACATCTCCCCCAACGTGTGACCGCAGCCCCGCTCCACCTGCTTGGCGATAAGCAGCGCGCTCGATTTAAGCCGATTGATCAGGAAGGTGGTCATGTCGGAGCCGAAGGTTGGAGTTAGCAGCTTATCGGGATCCTCCACGCTTCCTCCTTGGGGAACATGAGTTGTAATTCGGTGCGGTCCGGCCAGACGGGCACCGACCCCGGTTATGCTCCATACGCCCTTTCCGGTCTTCTGCACCAGCAAACGCAGATCGAAATGACGATCCATATAGGAAGTAAGCGGGATGCCTTGCTGCATAATGTAAGGCACGCGAACCGTCTCAGCTCTAATTCTCCGCCACATCGTTGCAACATTATCGGTGGCATAGATTACATTTTTCTTCCGGATCCCCTGGATCGTTAACTGATAAGGCTTAGGACTGTCGGGATTATATCTCAGCAGCATAATGCCTTTACCGGCTTTGCCGCTCTCCGGTTTCAAATACAGGCTTCTGTACTGCCTTAGCATAGTGAACAATGTCCTTGGAGAGCGCATTCTCTTCGTATCCGGAACAAGACTGCGGGTGGAGCGATTCTTCTTCAGCCAGTCGAACAGGCGCCACTTATTGAAGAAGTACGGGTTAAACAATTGAATGGAATGATGCTTGATACATTCGTCGATTTTACGTTTTACTTGCGGCTTATTTTCGTCTTCTCGCAGCGGAATCCGGTTATATATGACATGGGGCAGAGGGAACCATTGCTTCTTCCAGGCTTTCTCCTCTGGACTATAGGAATAGCCTTGCACCTTTTTCGCTGACAATTTCAAATCCTTGGTTGTGAGAATATAGACAGGGAATTCAAGCTCCCTGCCTGTCTTCACGAGATCGCGAAAATTGGCGCGGTTCCCTCTGAATTGTTTTTCTTTGTCATGTACCGTGAGTATGGCGATGACAGGCTTCTGGTCAGCTAAAAGATGACTCATTAGCCATCCCTCCTCCGGAATTTGCTCAGATACAAGCAATGTTCCAAAATGTGCTCAATCGAGGCTCTGCCTTCTGCGCGGAGAGAGGGGTGCTTGAATATCGACCTTCCCGGCTTGGCATTCGCTTCGAACATCCAGACTCGTTCGTCCTTATCGATTCCGATGTCGAATCCGATCTCTCCGAGCAAATGCTGATGGTGGGCTTCGATCGATTCGGCGAGGTTAATTGCGACTACCTTGGCATTTCTAAGTACATCATCCGCTCTTGCGCCAAAGGCTCTTCCGAGGGCCTGCTCCGGAGTTAACAGTGAGCCGCCGTTCTTCAGATGTGTCGTCACGCTGCCCTTGCCTGCCTTCTTAGCACCAATGCCCACGACGACCCATTGGTTGCGGCCATTCTTATGCATATGGAATCTGAAATCGATCGGGCAGCCATCGATTTCTACCAGTCGAATTCCCTGCTGGGCGACATAACCGCGCAGGGCGCGTCCGTGCCTCGCCTGAAGCGTACGCATCAGGCTGCCGAAGGAGTTGAAGCGCAGCAGGGCATTGCGCCCGTTCTTGCGGTACCTTGCATAATATCCGTTCTTGGCCACATGCGACAGGCGGTAAATGCCGTTGCCAAGGCTGCCGCTGCTCGGTTTATAGTAGATCAGTGCATGACGATCCAGCAGGTCTTTAATCTGCTCTGGTGAAGGACTATTGATCGATTCAGGAACGAAACGACTGACCAGCGTATCTCTCTCCAGCAAGCGATAGATATCGGATTTATTGAAGAAGCTCCAGTTGAAAAACGGGATTCTGCGGCGGATAAATCGTTCACGCAGTTGATTGATAGAATTCGTCGTCTCCGCACGGCGACTTGGCAACCGATTGTAGACAACATCGGGCAACGGGACTTTCTTGCGCGTGAAGCGCCCGTTCTCACCGAGGAAGAATCCGTTAATGGTCTCGTTAGTCCAATTAATATCTCTCGGTGTGAAGGCGAAGATGTAGAATTGCTTGCCGCCCGAGGTCAGCAGTTGCTTGATAAAACCGGTCCTGGACCCGAAAGGATGGGTTGAGGATGAGGTTGGGCCATCGGAGAGTACGCCGATGAGCGGACCGATCTGAACCTCGCCTTCCTGAGCGCGCAGGAACACGCCGCCGGCCTTCGGAATTTTAATTCCTTTGCGAATTCCAGAGGCCAGATATAGATGTTTCCCTGTTTTGTTAATGGACTTGACTGTAGCGGGAACTCGTTCTCCGCCGAATCTGAGGTGGACCGACTTTTTTCCCGACAGCTTCAGGTTTTTCATTAAGGAGCCGGACACGTAGACGACCCGTTGAGGCTGCTGCGTGAAATGGACGTTGCCAAAAGTCAAACTCATGAATTTTTTCCTCCTAAAAATACGTGGTTCAAAAAGTCAGATATTGGGGTCTAACGGTTTTTCCGAGCCACATTCAGGATTTGCTATGCAATAAATAGCGAGCGTACCCCATTGGATTTTGTATCGATTTTCTGGCGCTTTTCATATCGCCGATTTTTACAAAGGAAGTGCGCCCTGGTTTGGAGTTAACCTCCAGTATCCATATTTTTCCTTTCCGGTCGACACCGAAGTCGATGCCCAGCTCTGCCAGACGGCCATAGTGGGCTTCCAGGGCTTCCGGGATCTCCGCGGCGAGTTCTTGAATTATTGTGGCTATCTTTCTTCCAGCGCCGCTCCCATACTGTTCAATCAGGAAGGGAATCGCCTTATGGGCTGTTCCGCCGCCATGCAGATTTGAAGTGACGGACTGCTTGCGGCCGACCCTTGCCGCCATACCGGTCTTCTCCCAACGGCCGGTCTCGTTCTTCTGCATCAGTACTCGGATGTCAAACGGCTCGCCTTCCGCATTGCTAAGCTCCAGATAGGGCTGGAGCAGGAAGGGGCGGCGTCCGATGAATTTATCGATCCATTCCAGGCCTTGCTTCAGACTTAGGAAGCGACGGTTAATGACATTGTTATTTCCGGCTCTCCCGGTGATACAGAGCTCATCTCCGAATGTCGACATCTTGACGTGCAAGGTCCGTCTGCCCTGCGTGCCCAATTGCGGCTTAAGGAATGCTTCTCCTTGGTGGGCATGCAGCCATTCGGACAATGCGCTTGAATCCTGATATTTTACGGTTTCCGGCAAATAGGAGGTGAACTTAGGATATTTGCCTAGCGTCCGGTATACGGCCCATTTTCCTGACAGGCTCCGGGTCAAATAAATAAAGGGATGGTTCTTCTTCAGCAAGGAGAGAGTCTGCTGCTTCTGATTCAATTGCTTGCGGTCACGGGAAAAATAGCGGTCATATACGATATCCGGCGGCGAGCACCATTTTCTTCCCCAATGTCCATCCTCATAGAAATAGCCGGCTACAAGTCCGCTATCCGGATTGACGGAGACCGGGCTGAATACATAGACCTCAAGCCCCTCTCTTTCTCCCATAATGCACAGATTGCGGCAGAAGGCCGGTTCAGCGAAAGGAAGCGTTCCTTCGCTGCTTGCTACCAGAATGCCAACCGCTCCTTTTGACAGCTTAGTCAAACTTCTCTCCTCCTTAGAATCCGGACAAATAACGGGCATATTCAATCACTTGCTTCACAGAGGGACGGATTTTGCTCCCACCCATGGGGGTGTTATCATTCTTGGATGGCTTGGAATTCACTTCAAGCAGCCAGATTCGACCATGATGATCCACAGCTAGATCGATGCCAAGCTCTCCGAAATGGGCCGAAATCTGTGCATCAACGCCCCTGGCAATATCAAGCGCTGCTTTGCGCAGCTGAGCGCTGACCCGGGATTTGACCCCGATGGGAAGCGAGCTTCGAGAGACAGCCTCCTTGACGGTGCTAAGCGATCCTCCGCGAGCCAGATTGGAGACAAAATGCTGACTGCCCGCTGTCCGGGCTACGATCGAGGTAATGTTCCAGGTTCCGCTTCGATTCTTCTGTACCAAGGCGCGAAAATCGACTGGACGCCGATCGCTTTCGATGAGAACAAGTCCCTGCTGGATCTGGTAGCGTGTTGTCTTCATCTTGGGCGATATTGCAGAATACAGCTTGGTGAGCGAAGGGTAGACCTGTCGTTTGGTTCCCCCGACCAATGCGGTCATCGATTGGTACGCCCCGCCTTCTAATCGGGAGATCCGTATGATGCCTTTGCCCAGACTTCCTTTGACCGGCTTGAGGAAGACGATCGGATGCTTGCCGCACATCATCTTCAGCGTAGAGTAGCCGCGGAACAAATGGGACTCTGGCAAGTAGCGCGATACGGATGCGTCTCGCCCCAGCGCGTCGAAGACTTCGGTTTTGTCGAGGAATTTTTCATTGAAGAAATGGCTTCCGTAGCTGGATTTTACTTCTTTCATAAAATGCTGTACGCTAGGTTTATTCTCTAATTTGCGGGTTGTCAGACGATTGTAGAATACGTCTGCAGCAGGCACGGTGATTTGCTTCCATGCTTCACCGAAGACCCAGCCTGACAAAGATTTCGAACTCGTTCCAATATGATCCGGTGTGAAGAAATAAACATACACTCCCTGACGCTGGCAGGCTTTCACGAGCTCTCTGCAGAACATCGTAATGGGACCGAAGGGCCTATCCGAGGCTCCTGCATAATCTCTGCTGATTAACACTCCGACGAGTGGACCAAACTGGAGAGTAGTGGAGTGCGGACGGTAGCTGAGCCGTAACGAGGAACGGGGCAGAACACCCATTTTCCCGGCCAGTTCTTGACTGATTCTTACGCCATCGAATCTGGCCAAGGGAATGACTTTGACGGTGTGCCGGAATGAGCCGAATGCGAGCTGCACCGGGTAATGGGTCGGGATTTTCCATTGCCGTATCAGCTGTTCGCCTAGGACGAGATAATCATTATCCAGCAGATTCGGGCTCATAATCTGAATCTTTATTTTTTTGGAGGGCATGAAGCGTAAGTCTCCTTCCAAGCTTAAGCTTGATATCCTGGATGCTAATAAGGGTATCTGCGTAAGTGCATGTAATGCATCATATGAGGACATAGAATCCTTGGTGATTGACCCATGTTTGATTTCATTAGCCTATATTCAGGGATTTGGCGAATGGAACATGAGGGGCCAAGGGGAAGGTAGGTAGGTATTGAGATGAATCCTTGGATTTATGTTATGGTCAGTGTAGCTGTTGCTGCTTTCGTCGGCGGTATCACAAACCATTTCGCAATCAAAATGTTATTCCATCCGAGAAAGAAGATGATGATCGGTCGATTTCGCGTCCCGTTTACCCCGGGATTAATACCGAAGCGTAGAGAGGATATCGCACAATCGCTCGGGAATGTCGTTGCCGATTATTTAGTGACTTCGGAAGGTCTGCAGGATATGGTGCTCCGTCCCACCTTCAAGCAGAAGGTAGAGGATTATTTGCGGGCGCTTCTCTATAAATGGGCGCAAAGTCCACTCACCTTGAAAGAGGCTGCTTTAACCGTGTGGGAGGAGGAAAAGTGGGAAGCGATCAAGCTGAAGCTTACCGGCACAACCAACGCGGTTCTTGAGCGTGGGATGGATTGGTTATGGGATCAATATGGTCTGGGTGACAAGCCGCTCAAGGAGATGATCCCTGGCTGGACAGAGGAGAATCGGGAGCGCTGGAGCGAGATAGCTGCGGAAGCTCTGCTGCGCACAATTGAAGAGGAACTGCTCTCTGCCGGAGGTCAGCGGATGCTGTCTAAGATGGCGGCCGGCTTGGCCGATCAGGCTGGAGGATTCCTGGGAACCATGGCAGCGATCTTTATGGACGAAGATAAGATGGTGCGCAAGCTGACCCCTGCTCTAGTCCGTGCTCTACGGGGGGATGAGACGAGGGCGAAGGTAGCGAGAGCGATTAAGGACAAGCTGGAGGAATATGCTGAGAAGCCGGTCAACGAGCTGTTGCAGCTATTAGCGGATGAAGAGGGCAAAGACTGGATCCTCTCACAGCTGCGGAGGCTGCCGCTGGATAAATGGATAAGCAAGGTCAAGGAATTGAAGGTATCATCCTTGCTGGCTTCCTGGGAGCCTCAACTGGAGCAAGCGATCCCCGGCTTTACAGACCGCATGCTCAGAGGGATCGTTCGTGGGATTCCGGTAGTGATTACGGCTATTCAATTGCCTAAGCTGGTGCATGAGCAAGTGCAGAAATTCCCGATTGAATTGTTGGAGGAAGTCATTCTTAGCGTCTCCGGCAAGGAATTCCGCGCAATTACTTGGCTGGGTGTGGTCCTTGGGGGAATGATCGGCTTGGTGCAATCTTTGTTCATGTTGTGGTGGCGGTAGCCAGGTTGCTTAAGGAACCTGGCTTCAAGGGAACCGATCCTATTGCGCAGGTATGAAAAGTGGCGGGTCCCCCGTGAATCGGTTATTATGGTTTGGAGTCTGTTCACAAAATTTCAGGAGGACATAGAAATGAATATTTATGATAAAGCGAATGAATTAGCGAATTCATTGAGAGAGAGTCAGGAGGTTGCGGATATCAAGTCAGCGATGAAGCTGATCGACCTGGATCTGGATAGCAAGCGGATGCTGGACGAGTTCCGCGCACAGCAAAATGCAATGCAGCAGCGGATGATGTCCGGGGATATGCCATCCCAGGAAGAGATGGGGCAGATGGAGAAGCAATTCGAGAGCCTTAGCCTTAACCTCAATATTCGTCGCTTGTTCGACGCCGAGCGCCGCTTGAGCGTTATTATTCAGGACGTAAACAAGATCATTACTGACAGCCTGCAAGACCTGTACGGTCCATCAATCCAAGGCTAGAGGAACTAAATAAATCGAGCCTATTGCGAGTTCAAAAAAGTTGGTTTTTCAGTATCGAGAAATTGGATGAAGCTGGGGATTGAGGAGCGTAGCGTAGGGAAAGCGGTGTGAGCACCTGAGGTGTTTCCGCAGGAAACATGACTTCTTAGGCATTCGCTTAGCCCGGCCGAATTCAAGAGTCGATATCGAATCGGCTTCCAGTGTTTCTTCGTGATCAAAAGCGACTTTTTGAACAACCTATCATATTGTTGGAACCTTCTTCATAGAGTAGATATATAGATTCCATGTACGAGCTGATGGAACATCGTCTATTCCAAGAAATGAAGGAGTTGTAGCTAAGATGAAAGTTGTCAAGAAGAAGAGCAAGTGGAAGCATGCCGTGTATTTGATCCTAGCCTTGGCTATGCTGGTATATGCCATTCCCCTGATTAAATTCCAGCCGGGCGGGGATTTTGTATCCTGGTTCGGAATAGTCTGGGCAGTGTTTGCCCTATTAATTATTGGAGCGCATTTGCATTTCCTGCTTGGTGTGAATGAGGAGAAGCAGCGGGCCCTGGATGCTGCCCGCCGCGCCAAACTAAGCGAGTGGCAGGGCAAGTGGGGCACTACGGAGCGACAGAATCATAGCATGTAAATGATTATATTTAAACAGCAAGCGCGAATCTTCCGGTTCAAATCGAACGGGGAGGCTCGCGTTTTTTTCTTGGGAATACGGTTGCCTTTTCGACGAGTGATTTAACGGTAATCCAAGAATTCTATTAATGATAGCTATATTCACTAGTAAAAAAGTTTAGTTTTTACTAAATCCAATAAGACTTAAAAAGCCCTTTTATGTGAAAAAATAAGCAAATATCTCGTTTTAAATGGATTTACAGGCAAATTAAGGATGAATTACGATTATTTTTACTGATAAAAATTGTTGACTTTTTACTAAAATTAAAAATATAATGAAAAAAAAAGAAATGCTCCACTTGGATAAGAAGGGAAGAAGCTGTAGTGTGAAGCGATATTCAGTCTTATTTTTAGTAATTTCGAATGCGCTTTCATATCAAAGAATTCCAGGGGGTGCCTACAGCAAACTTAGAATAGGCGATTCATAACATCTTTATGTAGCGGGATCGGGATTCAGCGTAGTCTTAAGATTTGGAACACCATTTTAGGGGGGGCTTTTATGCTGAAAGCAAAGGGGAAATTATTATTTATCGTTATGTTGCTAGTCGTTCTGTCTTTAACGGCTTGTGGTGGAGGAACGGGAAATAAGGCGGAGCAGGGCGGCAAGCAGACGATTCGGTTTGCAACTTGGGATTCTGAGGATAACTTGACGCTGCAGCAAGAACTGATCGATAAGTTTAATGAGCAACATCCTGATATTCAAGTGAACCTGGAGGCTTACGGCAGTGATTATGACACGAAGATTACCGCTGGTATGGGAGCCAAGGATGCTCCGGATGTGATGTATATGTGGAATTACCCGACCTATAAAGATGCATTGGAGCCTTTGGACGCTTATATCGAGAAGGAAGGCAGCGACTTTAAGGATAATTTCTATGAGACGCTGTGGAACTACAACTCGGCAGATGATCAAATCCTGGGCCTGCCGGTCGGCTATACTACACATGTCGTCTACTATAACAAGGATTTGTTCGATGCGGCGGGCGTTCCGTATCCGCAGGACGGATGGACTTGGGAAGATCTGCAGGCAGATGCCAAGAAATTGACTGATGATGCGGAGAGTATCAGCGGATTTGCCTTCTCAGGCAAGCCTGATCCTTATGATTACGAGATGTTCCTATGGGGGAACGGCGCATCCTATGTGGATGATCAAGGCAACCTTGAAGGGAATTTGAATAGTCCCAAATCTGTTGAAGTGCTAACTATGTTCCAGAATATGCTTAAGGAAGGATACGCGATTACCACCGAAGGCTCGGGAGCAACGGAGATGAAGTCAGGCAAGGTAGCCATGTTCACAAATGGAGCCTGGTCGCTCGGCAGCCTGCGTGAAGCGGGGATTAATTTCGGAGTCGTTGGATTGCCTAAGTTCAAAGATGGAAGCGCTGTCAGCATCGTGTCTTCCTCAGGAATTTCGATGTCGAAGGAATCGAGCAAAAAGGATGCAGCCTGGGAGTTCATTAAATTCTGGACGAGCGAAGAAGCCAATAAGGCGCGTATTGATTATGAACTGCCTGTGCTTAAGAGCGTAGTGGAGAGCGAGAATTTGCAGAATGATGAGCTGAAGAAAGTATTCTATCACATGCTTGAGATGAGTGAGAAATATACACCAGCTTCATTTAAAGTGGATAACTGGAGTGAAATCTCCGAGCGTCTGGAACTGGCGTTTGAGTCGATCTTTAATCCGAGTACTTTGATGGATCCGAAGGCTGTGCTGGATGATGCCGCTCAGTAATTTATTATGGAATGACCTCGATTAAGAGATGGAATGAATGTGGGGGCGATAAGGCTGTCGTCTCCCTCCTTTCCTATCATCATCACCCGCTCAGGGATATGCTATCAGACTAAGAGGAAAGTCGGAGGTTAGCTATGGAACAAGCAGCCAAAAGCTATAAACGAGCCCGCAAATTAGCAAAATGGACTCCTTATTTATTTATATCGCCCTGGATCGTCGGGATCTTGCTGTTTACGGTTGGACCGTTAGTATTTTCGTTAATCATGAGCTTCTTCAATTGGCCTGTCACCTCCAAGCCAACGTTTATCGGGCTTGGCAACTATTCCAAGATGTTTACGGATGACCCTCAGTTCTATAAATCATTGTGGATTACATTGAAGTTCGCCATCTTCTATGTCCCGCTCAGCCTGGGCATCTCGTTGATACTGGCCCTGCTCATTACACAGAATGTGAAAGGGGTCAAAATATTCCGCACCATCTTTTATCTGCCTGCCGTTGTGTCCGGGGTTGCTGTCTCGATTATTTGGGGCTGGATATTCAACACCAAATACGGGATTTTAAACTACGCGTTGTCTTTGCTCGGATTGGAAGGGCCGAAATGGCTGGTTGATCCGAACAGCGCGATTATCTCCATCGTCATTGCCAGCGCCTGGGGTGTCGGAACGATGATGTTGATCTTCTATACGAATATAAAAGGCATTTCGCCGGATTTATATGAATCGGCAGCGATTGACGGAGCGGGGCCGTTCCGGCAGTTCTGGAGCATTACCTTGCCGCTGATTACGCCAACGCTATTTTTCAACTTGATTACATCCACGATTTCCGCATTGCAGCAATTGACGCTGGTCCTGCTTCTAACCAATGGCGGGCCGCTCAAATCGACTTATTTCTATGGACTGTTCGTGTACAATAATGCGTTCAAGCACCATAAGCTTGGTTACGCCAGTGCGAACGCCTGGTTTATGTTCATCATCATTTTATTGTTAACAGCATTGATCTTCAGATCTTCCTCTGTATGGGTGTTCTATGAGAATGAAGTGAAGAATAAGCCTGCGCGGGGAGGAAAGGGCAAATGAAGACATCAGCATGGTATAAGACGATCATCTATTCTCTACTTGTGTTGTTTTCGATCTACTTTCTGTTTCCTTTCATATGGATTGTGCTGACCGCGTTGAAAACAGAATCCGAGGTGTATCAGTATCCGCTCGTGTTTTTTCCGGGTGGCTGGAGATTCTCCAACTTTGTTGATGCCTGGAATGCTCAGCCCTTCAGCAAATATTTGCTGAATTCGATCACGATTACGGTGCTGACAACCATTGGACAGATCATTTCCTGTTCGATGATCGCTTATGGTTTCTCCAGATATGAGTTCAAGTTCAAGAATGGTCTATTCATCCTGCTATTGGCGACGATGATGATCCCTTGGGACGTTACAATGATTCCGCTTTACATGCAGTTCAATTTATTCGGCTGGATTAATACCCTGAAGCCGCTGGTCATACCTGCCTTTTTCGGTTCGGCCTATTATGTATTCCTGCTGCGGCAATTTTTGATGGGCGTGCCTAAGGAACTGGAGCATGCAGCCAAGATTGACGGGGCTAATGACTTCCAGACATACTCCAGAATATTTGTGCCGATTATGAAAGCGCCGCTAACGCTGATTGCCGTCCTTAATATTCTTAGCGTCTGGAACGACTATCTCGGACCGCTCATCTTCTTGCAGGATCGCTCAAAGTATACGCTGGCACTAGGGCTGGCTGCGTTTAAAGGAGTTCATGAATTACAGATCATTCCGATTATGTCGATTACGATACTAATGATTATTCCGCCGGTCATCGCCTTCTTGTTTGCACAGAAATATATAGTTGAAGGAATTAGCGGAGCGATTAAATAACAGTGTCAAGCGTTATACAACCACGGTATTGGGGAGGAAGTTGGTATGAGAAGAAGCTATAAACGCTGGGAGGATATTCATCTATCTCACATCAATCGTAAAAGCGCGAGCGCAAGCTTCTGGCGTTATCGCTCGAAACAGCAAGCGCTAGAGATGAATAAGAAGGAGAGTATCGGTTATCAAAGTCTGGACGGAGTGTGGGAATTCCTCTATCTGGAGGCGCCCGAATTGTCTCCAACAGGCTTCTATCAAATAGATTATGATTCTAGCAAATGGGATCGCATTGAAGTTCCCTCCTGTTGGCAGATGAAAGGGTACGGGAAGATGAGTTATACCGATCTGTACTATCTTTTCCCGATTCATCCCCCGTATGTGCCAACCGACAATCCAACGGGAATTTATCGGCGCAGCTTCCGTGTGGGGGAATTGGCTTCGGGACAGCGCACCCTATTGAAATTTAACGGCGTGGATAGCGCCTTTGATCTATGGATTAACGGTGAGCATGCCGGCTACAGCAAGGTGAGCCGCCTGCCATCAGAGTTCGATATTACACCGTATATTGCAGCGGGAGATAATCAGATCACGGTTCGTGTCTATCAATGGTCGGACGGAACTTATCTGGAAGATCAGGATATGTGGTGGTTAAGTGGTATTTTCCGTAGTGTTGAACTATATCAGGTGATGGAGACAACGGTTGAGGATATTTATGTCGTCACGGAATTCGATGAATCGTATCAGGATAGTGAGCTGAAGGTGCAAATCAAGCTGGGTAGCTGTGCCGAGCATGAGAAGAATGTCAGGATTACCTGCGAGCTGCTTGACGATCAGGGGGAACTTGTGACTGAGATGGAGCGAGGAATGACCTTCTCTGCTGGGGCTACCCAGGATATTACGTTGAACCGGCTGATCTCCGCGCCTAGGCAATGGACGGCAGAAACGCCTAATTTGTATTCACTACTCGTAACGCTGTATGAAGGAGAGCAGGTTGTAGAGGTCATTCCACTGCGCATCGGCTTCCGCTGTGTTGAAGTAAAGGATGGCAACATTAGGGTGAACGGAAAGGTTATCATGATTAATGGCGTCAACCGCCATGACCATGATCCGGAGCAAGGTCGTACCGTTAGTCCGGAGCGGATGCTGCAGGATATCCTGCTCATGAAGCGGCACAATATCAACGCGGTTCGTACGGCCCATTACCCGAATAATGAAGTATTTTATGACCTCTGTGACCAATACGGACTGTATGTTATCGATGAAGCGGATTTGGAATGTCATGGCTTCGAGCTGATCGGTCGTTATGATTGGCTATCCGATAATCAGGAATGGGAACAAGCCTATGTGGATCGTGCTGAGCGAATGGTGCTGCGCGACCGCAATCATGCTTCGATCATTATGTGGTCCTTGGGCAATGAATCAAGCTTTGGCAGCAATTTCGCCAGTATGGCCCAGACCTGCAAACGGCTGGACCCGACGCGCCTGGTTCATTATGAAGGGGACCGTAAAGCGATTGTCACCGACGTCTATTCCACGATGTATACAAGGTTTGAGGCACTGAAGGGGATCGGCCGGGATGAGGAGGGCAAGAAGCCTCATATAATGTGTGAATACGGACATGCCATGGGGAATGGACCGGGCGGTCTTCAGGAATATCAGGATGTATTCAGGCAGTATAAGCGGTTGCAGGGCGGCTTCATCTGGGAATGGTGTGATCATGGCATCCAGCAGATTGATGCCGACGGGAACACCTATTATGCTTACGGCGGAGATTTCGGCGATGAGCCTACGAACGGCAATTTCTGCATCGACGGCATGATATACCCTGATCAGACACCTTCGCCAGCGCTGCTGGAATATAAGAAAGTGATTGAACCGGTGAAGACAAAGGCTGTGGATCTGAAGCAGGGCATGATTGAGATAGAAAATACGTATCAATTTCTTGATCTTTCTCATTTGCAACTCGTATGGAAGGTTGTACATGACGATCAAGTGCTTGTCCAAGGCAAAGCATCACTGGATGCCATTATGCCTGGTGAGCGGAGGGAGCATCGAATGGATTATTCTATAGATGAAGTGCTTCCCAACACGGACTACTATTTGAATTTGCAATATCAATTGAAGGATGGAACGATTTATGCGGAACAGGGGCATGTAGTCGCTGATGCGCAGTTCAAGCTTCCGTATGAACGAACCGAATTAACGGTACGTCAAACATCAGGAGAATTAAGCATCGTACGGGATGCGCTGTATACAACAATATCCAACGCCCAGTTCGAAGTGGTATTCGACCATGTGTACGGTTACTTGCACAGCTATCGCCGACATGGCGCGGCATGGATTGAACGCGGTCCGAGGCTGACGATGTGGCGGGCGCCGATCGATAACGATATGTATAAGGTGGATGATTGGAAAAAGAAATATTTTCTTCATCTCAGCAGTGAGCAATTCATGGGCTTTGAAGTGAAAGATTATGGCAGCTACGTGGAAGTGAATATATCTACTTACTTCAGTGCATTGAATCAGGCCTTTGGCTTCGAGACAGTTTACCGTTATACCGTGTATGCGGATGGAACGATCCGGCTTCATTTGGCGGGAGAACCTGTGATCCATGGCAAAGAGGTTCCGTCTATGCTGCCGCGGTTAGGTATCGAGATGCATGTTCGTCAAGAGCTCGAACAGGTGACCTGGTACGGCAGGGGGTTCGGAGAGAACTACGTTGACAGCAAACAGGCAGCGATGATGGGAGTATATCGCGCAGCGGTTGAAGAATTGCATACTCCTTATGTGTATCCGCAGGAGAATGGCAACCGTACCGATGTGAAATGGTTCAGCATGTCGGATCGTGAGTCATCGTCGATCCTGTTCAAATTACGGCACAGCTGCGAGCTTACTGTGCATGATTACACGACAGAAGCGCTCGAACGGGCAAAGCATCCTCACGAATTAGAGAAGGCTTCCTATCATGTTGTTCATATCGATGATATGCAGACAGGACTAGGTAGCAATAGCTGCGGCGAGGAGCAGCTTCCTCCATACAAGCTTGGTCTTCGTCCATTTGCCATCGATGTGGAGTGGTTGGCGGTTATGCCCGGGACTGAAGTGAGTGCAAGCAAACGGCTGTATGCCGAGAAGGGGTGAGGCGATGAACATCAATATTGCGGACATTCCGTTCAGCCGTTACGGATCATACTTTGCGTTCTCCCTGGATCGGAAGAACGGTCAGCTGATGCTGCGGGATCTGCATGGTGGAGATGAGGCGCCAAGCAATATATTTGAGGTTCGTCTTATGCAGAATGGCGTGCCGGTGGCTTATGATCTGGATGTAACAGAGACGAGGCTTCGCCTCGTCCATCGCGATCAGCCAGAACAATGGGCAGAGCTATGCTTTAGTGATGAAGATGTTATTCGCGGCATGATGAATGGAGTATCCTTACAGCTAATAGCGCACAAGTCGCGTTATGATAGTCTTATGCCTTACAGGGAGAAGCAATGGGAGTACCATCTATATACGAAGGAAATCAAGCTGATGTTTACGCTGCTTCAGGGAGAGGTTGAGGTAGATGCACCCTGGAGTACGGTGGGCAATGAGCGTATATCCATTACGTTCAATCCGAACGGCGGGGGAAGCAGCTTTGCGATCGAGAGCTATAAGACAGTCTGGATGAGACGAGAGTATGATGACTATCCTGCGGCGTATGAGCGGGTAAAACAGCATTATGCGCAGTGGCTGCAGCAGATGGCAGTTGTACCGGAGCGGTTCGAGCCATCGCGCCAATTGGCTTCTTATATAACATGGTCCTGTGTCGTGCATCCCGAAGGTCAGCTAACAGATTACGCAATGTATATGTCCAAGAACTGGATGTTTAATATTTGGAGCTGGGATAACTGCTTTAATGCCTTAATGCTGAGTAAGCAGCGGCCCGAGCTGGCGCTGGCTCAACTGGAGATATTTATAGCCCATCAGGATCAGAGCGGCATTTATGCGGACTTCATTAATGATAAGTTCATTTCCTTCAATTGCTGCAAGCCGCCGATCCACGCTTGGGCTTTCACGCAGATGAGGCAGCAGAATGCCAAGTTCAATGAGCCAGCGCTTGTAGTCAGGATGTATGATAGCTTGAAGCGGGCGACGAATTATTGGCTGGAACATCGCCGCAGCGATGCTCGTTATCTGCCGGTGTACAATCATGGCAATGACTCGGGCTGGGATAATGCTTCGATCTTCCACGATGGGGTTCCGGTCGAGTCGCCTGATCTGGCAGCTCATCTGATCCGCCAGATCGATATATTAAGCGATATGGCGGTTGAGCTAGGTCTCATAGACGAAGCGAAAAAATGGAGCAAGATGGCCGATGAGTTGTACGATCTGCTTATGGAGCGCTTGTATGTGGGAGGCACCTTCGTTGCCAGATATGCTCCGGAGGACCGGATTATCGAACATCAGGACAGCCTGATTCTGTTGATGCCGCTTGTGATTGGCTACAGGCTGCCGCCGGAACTAACCGACAGGCTGGTACGGATATTAGTTGAGAAATTCGAAGCTCCATACGGAATATGTACAGAGAGCATGGATAGTCCGCTTTATAAGGACAATGGCTATTGGCTAGGTCCGATCTGGGCACCGGTCAGCTATTTGTTCATTGATGCACTTCAAAATAATGGATATAATGAACTTGCGGCAGCGTTGGCGCATAAATTTATGGAACTGACACTTGTCGGCGGAATGGCGGAGAATTTCGATCCATTCAGCGGCAAAGGCCTGGTCGATCCTGCCTTTACTTGGACATCGAGTGTATTTCTGCTGTTAGCGGAACAGTTCGCTATGGCGGTGAATGAATAAGGATGAGAAAATATGCAGGTGAACTCGGCCTCCTGTTAGTAGCGGTTATCTGGGGAACGGGATTTATTGCGAGTGCGATTTCGCTTGATTTTATGTCACCCTATCAAGTGATGGCAATTCGCTTTCTGATCGCCTCCTGCCTTATGGCCCTGATCTTTATCAAGCATATACGGGCATTGACGCGGCAAGCGTTAGCGGCGGGTGTAGTGCTGGGCATATTTCTATTCCTGGCTTTCCTGTTGCAGACCTTGGGGCTGCAATATACAACCCCTTCCAAGAACGCATTTCTGACCGCAGTCAACGTGGTGATTGTCCCGTTTATCGGCTTCCTCCTCTTTCGGAGAGGCTTGGATAAATTCGGTTTGATCGGTGCGGTTCTGGCCATTGCCGGCGTTGGCATTCTATCCGTAGAATTGAACGGGGCGTTTAATACCGGAGATGCCTTGACATTGCTATGTGCGGTTTGCTTTGCTTTTCATATCTTCTTTACGGCTGAATTTGTTAAGAAGCACTCGCCGATCGGACTGACGATCGTGCAGATGTTTACGGCATTCTTGCTCTCTATACTAGTCATCTTGTTCCGTGGGGAATCGGTTCATTTCGATTTCGACGGCAGAGGTTTGCTGGCAGCGTCCTATTTAGGCGTATTCAGCACGACGGTTGCTTTTCTGGTACAGACCCTCGCGCAGAAATATACGACCGAGACCAAAGCGGCGATCATATTGTCGACGGAGGCGTTGTTTGGCACTCTGTTCTCGGTGTTAATCTTGCATGAGCAGCTTACGATACGTATCATTATCGGTAGTATATTGATTTTGGCAGCGGTGATCACCGCGGAGACGAAACTGGCTTTTTTACAAAATAAGATGAGTAGGCGGTATAATGGCAACGATTAAAGAGATTGCGGATATAGCCAATGTCTCCATTGCGACTGTGTCGCGGGTATTAAATTATGATGAGACGTTGAATGTGACCGATGAGACGAGACAGCGGGTCTTTGAGGCTGCTGAGCAGCTCTCCTATCAGGCGCCGAGTCGCAAGAAGCGCAAGCGGAGATTCAAGATCGGGCTCTATTATTCTTATTCTCTGGAAGAAGAATTGGATGATACCTATTATCTCTCGATTCGTGTTGCATTGGAGAAGAAGCTGGAGCAAGAAGGCCATAAAATATACCGTATCCGCAGCGGCGATCAGCCCGAACGGCTGCGGACGATCGATGGAATCATATGTCTCGGGTTCTTCGTCAGAGAAGACATCGAGCGCATCTCAGCCTTTCAGAAGCCGGTCGTCTTTATTGATTCATCTCCGGACCCGGACCGCTTTGATTCGGTTGTCATCGATTTTCATAAGGCGACTCGCAAAGTGCTTGATTACTTGCTGGAGCTTGGGCATACGAAGATTGGCTTTATCGGCGGTGTCGATACGGGTAAAACTGTCTCTTATTAACATCTNTTCGTCAGAGAAGACATCGAGCGCATCTCAGCCTTTCAGAAGCCGGTCGTCTTTATTGATTCATCTCCGGACCCGGACCGCTTTGATTCGGTTGTCATCGATTTTCATAAGGCGACTCGCAAAGTGCTTGATTACTTGCTGGAGCTTGGGCATACGAAGATTGGCTTTATCGGCGGTGTCGATACGGATAAATCGGGCAATCATTACTATGATCTGCGGCAGGAAGTGTTCGAGAAGTATTTAAAGAGCAAGGGCCTCTATCATGAGGAATATATAAAGATCGGCGGCTATAATCCGAAGGATGGCTACCTGCTGCTGAAGCAGCTGCTGGAGCTCAAGGAGAAGCCGACTGCCGTATTCGTCGCGAATGATACGATCGCCGTTGGGCTTTACAAGGCCTGCTCCGAACTGGGGTATCGCATACCGGAGGATATTAGCATTATCGGATTCAACGATATCTCGGCTGCACAGTTTATGGTCCCGCCTCTGACTACGATTCGTTTGAATACGGAGTTTATGGGTGAGACGGCTGTGCTGCTGATGCAGGACCGCTTGAATAGCGACAGGGAGATCTGTCTGCAGATCACGATCCCTACGAAGCTGATCATACGCGAGAGCGCCATCGATGTGAGATGAACAGCGGGGCGTGGGTGCTCCGCTGTTATTAAGTGAGAGTGAGTCGTATTGTGTTGTAGCTCATAGCTGGAACCGATTTGGAGGGTTGCCTCATTCGCAATAATTTTGCTGCGATCGGGCAGCCTTTTCTGTTTTTTAATAGCCTTACCTAGCCTAAAGTCTAGCTTCAGATACCACCTGAGACGGTTATGTCACGCAAATGAGCCCGATATAATAGATTTATAAACTCAGAGCGTGAACTCAAAGGAGTGTTTGAATGATGAAGGCAACAGAAGCGACCGCCACGGTGCGGTCAGGTAAGGTGAATTGGGCGTTATTTAATCCGAAAACCTATGCAACGATCCTCTATTTACTGATATCTCTCCCGTTAGGGATTATCTATTTTACGGTAGCGATCATAGGAATTGCACTATCCGTAGGTCTAACCCCTGTATTTATCGGAATACCGCTATTTTTTGGCGTAGCTAAGCTGTTGAATGGGATTGTGAAGTTTGAACAAAACATGATTAGACAAATTTTAGGTTTGCCTACTCCTCCTGTTTCGAATCCCCACAATCGACAGTCTGAGGCTGGGCAGAACTGGTTGAAACGAATGATCAAGGATTTTGACGGGGCGCTATTCATTCGCAACCTGCTGCTCGTATTACTGAGATTTGTAACAGGCATTGTCTTCTTTATTATTATGATAACGGCGATTTCATTAGGGCTGGGACTTATCGCTCTTCCCGTCGTGCATATTATTTTGATGAATGAAATGCAGCTCGATATTTTAGAGAATAGCCTATTTAGCTATTTTCATATCGATTGGACCTATAACCAGCAATATATGCTGTATGTAGGTGCTGGCCTTGTACTTTTTTGGGTCGCACTTCGCGTCGTGAATGGACTCATGCAAGTTCAGCGCAGAATCATGTATGTGGATGAGCCATATCAGCAGCCATCAGTACCGATGGAAACGACGGTCCAGCCACAATATTATGACTACCCCGAAGATCCCTCTACCCAAGCGATGATACAGCCAGCCTACAGAGAGCTTTAAAAGCTCTCTTTTTTATTTGCAAATTGATGCAGGATAATGCGCGGTATATTTGGACAACTCTGCCTTAACCTCCGATGTCTCCAGCCAACCGCTTGTGGCAAGAGGCTTCTAAAATTTGCCGGAAACTAGGGAGCGCAATTCGGTGGCAAACATTTCTCTGAATTCTAAGGCATAAGGGAACACTGTTCGTTCTTAACCGTCTCCCAAGCACTTCCTAAATTCTGACAAAACTGTGGAACGCTATTGTCACCAAACCACCACCCCAAACTCTAGCGAACCAGGGTAACGTTATTGCCGCTCAATCACCTTCTGAATTCTAAGCAAACTCGGTAACACTATCTGCCGCCCAACGTTGCCCTAAAATCTAACGAGACTAGTGAACGCACTTTGCTGCCTACACCGTCTCCCTAAATTCTAACGAACCAGAGTTACGCTATTGCCGCCCAATCGCCTTCTGAATTCCAGATAAACTCGGTAACACTATCTGCCGCCCAACGTTTCCCTAGAATCTAATGAGACTAATGAACGCACTTTGCCGCTCAATCGCCACCCCAAACTCTAACGAAACAGGGTATCGTTATTGCCGCTCAATCACCTTCTGAATTCCAGCTAAACTCGGTAACACTATCTGCCGCCCAACGTTTCCCTAGAATCTAATGAGACTAATGAACGCACTTTGCCGCTCAATCGCCACCCCAAACTCTAACGAAACAGGGTATCGTTATTTGCCCTCAAACCGCCCTCCTCAAATTCTAACGAAACGTGGTATCGTTATTTGGTCATTTTATCGTCGAATACGGCTCATTTCTCGCAAATAACGATTCACAGTTTCCTTAGAATCTAAAAGCCTTCATTTTCAGCCTAATAACGTGTCATAGTTTCGTTAGACAAATATCAAGAGAATTTGATTGAAAGTCAGAAAAGGTCAAACCAAGCATTTCACGGTAAATCCTCACGTAAATCCAAAGAATTTGCCTGATTTTGAGCTGATTTGCGGTTTATTTACTTTTGTCACTTAGTAGGCAGGGGCATATAATATAAGTGTAAGGTCAAATAAGGTCAAAGGAAGGGGAAATGGTACGATGTTTGATTTGATTCCTTTTGGAAAACGCAGAGAAGATGCGTTCGGTCAGTTGGTGAAATCCTTCAATGATATGTTCGATGAAGACTGGTTTACGCCGTTCAAAGGCTGGGGACTTTCGTTTAAGACGGATATCCGTGAGACAGACCAGGCCTATCTGGTTGAGGCGGAGCTGCCCGGTTTTCAGAAAGATGATATCGAAATTAACTATGCAGCCCCTTACTTAACGATCAAAGCCATACGCAAGGAAGAGAGCAAAGTAGAAAATACAGACCAGCAAATTGTTCGTCGAGAGCGTCATTTTGGGGAATATGTCCGTCGATTCTATGTTCAAGACATTGATGATAGCAACATTACAGCGACGTTGAAGGATGGAGTGCTTAAGCTCGAAGTACCTAAGCAAGCGAACTCCGGTGCTAGACGGATTCAGATCCGGGACGACAGAGATATGTGATCTAAAATACTGAATATTGCGGCATAGAAACTGCATAGCTTACAACGGCCCTTTCCATATGGATGATGGAGGGGCTTTTTATTGGTCAACTAGGTGTATTTAGGGCGCTATTTAGCTTTAACATTATAAAATTAAGTGTATAATAGATACAGAATAGTACAGATTCGGATTGGGGGTATAACAGTTGGAAGTGCACGAAGAGGGAATTACAAAGCACGAGCAACTGCTTCAATATATTGAAGGGCTGAAGATTGGAACGAAGATATCCGTGCGTAAATTGGCCAAGACGATGACCGTGAGCGAGGGAACGGCTTACCGGGCGCTGAAAGAAGCGGAAAACCTAGGTATCGTCATTACTAAAGAGCGGATCGGTACGGTTCGGGTTGAGAAGAAGCCGCGGAATCTGTCTGATCAATTGAGCTTTGAGGATGTGGTGGAAATCGTAGAGGGTCATGTGCTTGGCGGGGCTGATGGGCTAGGCAAAACTTTGCATAAGTATGTGATCGGAGCCATGAAGATTGATGCGATGGCACGTTATATTGATGCGGGTAGTCTGCTGATTGTCGGAAACCGTGAGGATTCCCATTCCTTGGCTCTGCAACAGGGCTCTGGCGTGCTTATTACCGGCGGGTTCGGGACAAGCCGTGAAGTGAAAAACCTGGCCGATTCCTTGGAGCTGCCGATCATTTCTTCGCGTCATGATACGTTTACGGTAGCCTCGATGATCAACCGCGCCTTATTTGACCGCTTGATTAAGAAGAAGATTATGCTCGTTGAGGATATTGTGGCGAGGAAGCCACGGGTAAGCATGCTCAAGCTGACGAGTACGATCGCTGATTTTGACGAGCTGTCGATTGAGACGGGAGCGCAGCATTTTCCGGTTGTCGATGAGTGGAATCGGGTCATCGGCATCGTAAGCCGTAAGGATGTTGAGGAGCTTAGAGGTGATCAGAGCATCGAGAAATGCTTGAGCCGCCATCCGATTACGGTAGGGATGCAGACCTCGCTCGCTTCAGCCGCACAGATTATGGTGTGGGAAGGAATCGACTTCCTGCCGGTCGTGGACCGCAATCGTAAGCTGGTCTCCTCGGTCACGCGCAGAGAGGTGCTGCAGGCGATGCGGGATGCCCAAAACCAGCCGCAGATGGGCGAGACCTTTGAGCATTTAATGTGGAACGGATTTGCCGAAGAGCGTGATCAGGATGGCAGGTTATTCTTCCACGGTATGATCACGCCGCAGATGGCTACTCATTTAGGAACAATCTCTAACGGCGTGCTTAGCTCATTAATGACGCAGGCGGCCTTGACCTTCGCCAAGGATATCAGCGGGGCCGACTATGTCGTAGACAATTTATCCACCTACTTCATTCGGCCTGTCCAAATTGAGAATCCGGTTGTTATCACTCCGGTCATTCTGGAAATGAGCCGCAGGGCATGTAAATTGGAGATGCTGATGAAATATCAGGACAATATTGTCGCCAAGGCGATGTTGACCTTGCAATCTATCGACCATGCCTAGCATCTGGGCCTTGAAGCTTAGTCTTTGGACCCTTTAATCCGCCCTTTGTCTGGAGAAGATTCCATAATTGCGGAAGCCGGCAAAAATATTAAACGCCCCCAGCACCATAAAAATCGCGCCGACGACAACGCGCACAGTCGAACCGGTGAACATAAACATTTGGATGATGGCCAGAAACAGCAGCATGAAGCCCATGCTGATATTGCTCTTGGCCTGTGTTATGCCGCGTTTGTGGGCGTCGATAGAGCGGCGCGCCTTCAGGCTGAATATTATCGAGCATATGCTGGATATGAGCAAGCCGGCATACACCACATACAGAATGCCATCGATCATATGAGTGGGACAGCTCCTTTTTTTATAAAAATATTACCAAATAATGTGATGTACAAGGTGACTTATATCATTGTAACATGAAAAATCAACTTCGCACATATGGCCGCATGTCGACCCAAATCTGCAGTACGCCTTCACTCACCAACATCGTCTTGATTTGAATACTATAATCCTTGTCGCGGACGGAATATATTTTTCGATTAAGCAGTGTACGGGCCATTTTGGCATCGGAATCGATATCAAAGATGTTCCTGCCGCGCAACACTTCAAGCTCATCCTGCAGCGTCTGCACCACTTCCTTAACGGCGAGGGAATCCAGCGGCGGGTCTCTTTCTTCTACCGTCACCTTGATCTCCTTAACAACGGTGGAGCGATTTCGATATTTTCTCAGCGTCTTATTGTCTTCTTCGGCCTGATAAAGCTTGATTTGCAGGTCTTTGTTCTCAATCCATAGCTGATTATAGCTCGCCTGAAAGACCATATTGTAGGCGATGCTGCCGATGACCATGCCCAGCAGAAACACACCGACAAACTGCATAAGGCGCTTGAAACCCTGAAGGCTAGGTCCCTTCATCCTCTGCCGCCCCCGCACATCCAGCGCACGATTTCGGCTCCGATATGAGCCCCAAGGAAAGCGAACATCAGATATAAAATCTGTTTAATAGCCGGAGAGATGTTGCCGTCGAAAAAATTGCTCTCGATGACCCGCATCGGATCGATCGTTCCGCCTACCGCAGCAGCCAGCGCCCAGATCTTGATGCGACCGGCGATCTCGAGCATGCTTTGCGTTGGTGGCTGGAATGCCATAACCGCTCCGATTCCTCCAATCAGCGCTCCTCCGAGCACGATTCCGAATGCCACGAAGAAGTCGATAACCGCTTTGGTAAGAAAAGTACTCATTTTCCTTTCAGCTCCCCTTTCGCCAGATGGCTTGTCCAGGTCTTATTCTTTATGTAAAGCATGAATTGCCTCTTGTCCCTCGTTACTCTCATTCTATGGGCGCAGCCTATGGATGTATGATAAAATCTTTTATTAAAGAGACAGTTTTATAGAGGTCGTTCAAAAAGTCCGCTTTTGAAGAGAAGGCCCATCAAAGACAAGCGAAGGATGAGCGATCGCGATTCAGCCGCAGGTTTTCGGCGATATAGCATTTTCGAGCGGGTGCTTATGAGATAGTTTGGAACTTCACTTATAAATAGTTGAGATTAATCTTCTAGTACGGATTTTACATGGAAAGGAAGGAAACGCATGGACAGCTTTGTTCACCTGCATGTACACAGCGAATATAGCTTGCTGGACGGTGCCGCCCGGCTTGAGGATCTGGTCAAGAGAGCCGCCGGCTTCGGCATGAAGGCGCTGGCATTGACCGATCACGGAGTGATGTACGGTGCGGTTCCTTTTTATAAATTGTGTAAGGCAAATGGAATCAAGCCGATTATCGGATGTGAGATGTACTTTACTGCCGGATCGCGCAAGGAGCGGGGCAGCCGCAAGGATCAGCCGATCCATCATCTGATTCTGCTTGCGAAAAATCTGCAGGGGTATCAGAACCTGATGCGGTTGTGCTCGATTGCGCAGTTCGAAGGATTCCATTACAAACCGCGGATCGATTGGGAGGTTCTGGAGCGCCACGCCGAGGGGCTTGTCTGCCTAAGCGCTTGCCTCGGGGGAGAAGTGCCCCAGCATCTGCTGCATGGCCGCTATGAGGAGGCGAAGCGAGCTGCTCTGCGCTATAAGGCGGCGTTTGGTGAGGACTTCTATCTGGAACTGCAGGATCATAGCATTCCAGAGCAGAAGAAGGTGAATCCGCAGCTTATTCAGCTTGCTGAAGAGACGGGAATTGCTCTTGTAGCGACCAATGATGTTCACTACTTGGAACAGGACGATGCCGAGGTCCAGGATGTGCTGATCTGTATTGGTACGGGGAAGAGCGTAGAGGACGAGGATCGGCTGAAAATGAATACGAACCAGCTCTATATGAAGAATGGGGCTCAGATGGCCACGTTGTTCCCGCATGTGCCGGAAGCAATTCGCAATACAGCAGTGATCGCTGATAAATGCGATTTGGAGCTGGAATTTGGCAAGCATATTCTCCCGGCTTACCGCCCGATTCCCGAGGGCATGGATGCGGCGTCTTATTTGGAGACCCTCTGTCAGCAAGGTCTTGCTGAGCGTTATAACGGTTTGCCGGAGTGGCAGAGCGAGGGGGCCCAAGCTTCGCTGCAGGAACGGCTCAAGTATGAGCTGGGTGTGATCGCGAACATGGGCTTTTCCGATTATTTTCTAATTGTATGGGATTTCATCGCTTTTGCTCATCGCCATGGCATCGCCACGGGTCCGGGACGGGGTTCCTCTGCCGGCAGTATCGTCGCCTATGTGCTGCATATTACGAATGTAGATCCGATGAAATATAATCTGCTGTTCGAGCGCTTCCTCAATCCGGAGCGGGTAACGATGCCGGATATCGATATTGACTTCAGCGATTTGCGCCGGGATGAAGTCATTGCTTATGTTGCGGATAAGTATGGCCCGGAGCATGTGGCTCAGATTATTACCTTTGGTACTATGGCTGCGCGGGCGGCGGTTCGCGACGTAGGAAGGGCGCTGAGTGTTCCGTTCGGCGAGGTCGATAAGGTAGCCAAGCTGATCCCCGGCAGCCTGGGGATGACGATTGAGCGCGCGATGAAGGAGAGTCCGGATTTGAAGGGGCTGTATGACTCGCAGCCGCGTATTCACGGACTTCTCAATATGGCGATGAAGGTTGAGGGGATGCCCAGGCATGCCTCGACTCATGCGGCTGGTGTAATCATCTCCCGCGACCCGCTGACAGATGCAGTTCCATTGCAGACGGGCAGCGAAGGTACGGCGCTGACGCAATATTCAATGGAGCATCTCGAAGCGATCGGTTTGCTGAAAATGGACTTTCTCGGTTTGCGCACGCTGTCGATTATCGAACGCTGTATGAAGTGGATCACGGAGGAGAGCGGAGATGCGCCGGATTTTCGGATCATTCCCGATGATGATCACAAGACCTATGAGATGTTAGGCCGTGGGGAGACAACCGGGGTGTTCCAGCTTGAGTCGGCGGGCATGCGCCGCGTGCTGCGCGATTTGAAGCCGTCGCAGTTCGAGGATGTGATCTCTGTTCTGGCTCTGTATCGGCCAGGTCCGATGGAGTTTATTCCGAATTATATTTCCTCAAAGCATGGCTTGAGTGAGGTTCATTACCCGCATCCGGATCTGGAGCCAATTCTGAAGGATACGTACGGCATTATCGTCTATCAGGAGCAGATCATGCAGATCGCGTCAAGGATGGCTGGATTCTCGCTTGGTGAAGCGGATTTGCTGCGCCGTGCCGTATCGAAGAAGAAGCGGGAGGTGCTGGATGAGCAGCGGGGTCATTTTGTGGCTGGAAGCAAGGCCCAGGGCTATACGGAGACGGATGCAAATGCAGTCTATGATATGATCGTCCGTTTCGCCGATTATGGCTTCCCGCGGGCGCATGCCGCTGCATACGGAGTGCTCGCTTTTCAGACGGCTTATTTGAAGGCGCACTATCCTGTGCATTTTATGGCCTCCATGTTAACGGCTGTCATGGGCAGCCATCGCAAGGTGGCCGAATACATTGTCGAGTGCCGCCGGATGGGCATCGTTGTATTGCCGCCGGATGTGAACGAGAGCGGGGTGTTATTCACACCTCGGGTGAACGGAACGAGCAGGGCCGGAATAGCAGGTGATTCTGAGATTATCGACATGGGGACGGATGTGCAGATAAATTCAGATTCCGTGTCCAATTCTGACTCCAATTCGGAATCTAATTTGGAATCAGAGGAGCCCTATGGGGTGATTCGTTTTGGTCTGGCGGCCATTAAGAATGTGGGCACCCAGGCGATGGAGAGTATTCTGAAGGAGCGGCAGGAACGGCCTTTTGACAGTCTGCTTGATTTCTGCCGCCGCGTTGATCTGCGGGTCTGCAACAAGCGGGTGATCGAGTCGCTGATTCAGGGCGGAGCGTTTGATTCCTTGCCGGGACATCGCGCCCAATTGCTGGCGATGTTGGATGAGACGGTGGAAGCGGCAACGAAGTGGCGTAAGGAACGGGATGATCTGCAGATTCAATTGTTCGATTTCATTGAGACGCCAAACTGGGATATCGAGTATCCTGAGATCCCCAAGTTTACAGTAGGGCAGCAGCTTGAACTGGAGCGTGAGCTGCTGGGTTTATATTTATCCGGCCATCCGCTGGATGATTTTGATGAACTGCTGAATGAAGACGGCATCGATCGACTGATGGATTTGGCTGAAGCTGCGGATGAGAGCGAGACGGTTGTGGCCGGGATGGTTGTGTCGCTGAAGACGATCATGACTAAGCAGGGCAAGCCGATGGCTTTCATAGAGCTGGAAGACCAGATCGAGCGCTGCGAGGTCGTCTTGTTCCCGAATATGTGGCGCCGCTGTGCGCCGCACGTCACGAAAGGCGCGCTGCTCGCACTGCGCGCCACGGTCCAGCAGCAGGACGAAGGCTTCAAGCTGCTGGCCGATGAGGTGGCGCCGCTGAGCGTGCAAAGCCTCGCC
>NZ_LN831279.1:726541-957293 GCF_900069005.2 Paenibacillus sp. GM2
GCGCAGCAACCGCGCGCGGCGGGGCAAGAGCGGAAGACGGCTGAACAGCGCGTCTTCATCAAGATCACGGCGGCGACGGAGAACGCCGGCCTGCTCGTGCAGCTGAAGCAGCTGCTTCAGCTGCATCCTGGCCCACTGGCCACGGTGCTGTTCTACGAAAGCACCGGGAAGCTGCTCGCGCTTTCAGATCGCTACAGCATCAAACCAACGCCTGACTTGCTCCATGAGATGGAGCAAATGCTGGGGCAGGATACGGTGAGGATCAGATAAACTCGATTATAAATAAAGAGAAAAACTGCAAAAGTGCAGTTTTTCTCTTCGAAAACGCTTGGTTTTGAATAAAAGGCCTGCTAAAATGCAGGCTTTTTCTTTAACACGCCAAATCCCTCATTTTTACTGAAATGCATTAATGCAGGAGCTCCATATTCTTATGCCGTTTTTATCTCGTATCGAACAGCAAAAACTCATAATCTCGTTATAGCGGGCCTATTTTGTTAATAAATAAATCCCAATGAGCCTTCTCCAATCCTTTGTCATTTTAACCTCCTTAATTAATAGAAATAAACGCCCCGATTCCATAGCGATATGGATGGGGCGTTTTTCGTAAGATGATCATCAGTTATCAGTATATTAGTAATGGGATCGTTTATCCAATCCCAGTGAGGCTGCTGCTATAATGATTGGCTGTTTCAAAATCGCCATTTTGCCTGTCGGATTTCAGCTTTTTAGGGTTAGAGAATATATTGGTGCCTGGATGAGATGATAAAATTCCGTATTGCAAAAAAACCAACATTTAGGTTTTGATTATTCATTCTTGAATTGCCTTATTAGAGGTTTTTTTATGAACATTTTATGTGACACCTGCATACACTTAGGAACACGAGAGGACAGGGAGCGGGGGCAAGGGAGGTTATCGTTGAGACGTTTACAAAATACTGACTCGCTGCTGGGCGATAAACACGCGTGTACAGCCTTAAAATTGATATTAAGCGCAGGAAGGCTGGAGGATATAACCGGCCAGGCAGCTTTTAAGAACTTATAAATGTTGAACATGGTGCAAGACGCCAGTAAAATTTTCGGCATAAAAGAGAACGCGCTGCGAACATTTGAAATCCGTAATTTCGCGCAGAAATGCGGAGGATAAATGTGCATTTTACATTTTTTAAATAGGGTCAACACGAAGCTCTTGGGAGGGAAAACGATGTCATTTGAATTAGCGGAAGCGCAGTTGTTGAAACGGGGAGTAAAACTTGAGGAGATTGCCCAAATTGTTTATAAGCTTCAATTGCCGTATCATGATGATTTGACGGTAGAACAATGCTATGATAGCGTGAAGGCGGTATTGCAAAAACGCGAGGTTCAGTATACGCTTTTTACGGGAATTGCACTTGATGAACTGGCGGAGCGAAAGCTGCTCCCTGAGCCTTTGCAATCGATTATGGAAGCGGATGAGCCGCTCTATGGCGTGGATGAGACGATGGCGCTGGGCATCACTAGCGTGTTTGGAATGATTGGGCTGACGAGCTTTGGTTATCTGGACAAGGTTAAGCCGGATTTGATCGGCAGACTGAATAATCAGGGAGATCATATTCATGTTTATTTGGATGATCTGGTCGCGGGGCTTGCTGCCGCTGCTTCGGCACGGATCGCCCATAAAAGTCAAAAGGCAACAAACTACTCCAAGGGCTGATTTATTGGTCTATAATGCGTGTTCAACAACTCTGCCCGACTTGTTGAACTTCCTCTAATTAAGTCATAAAATGCCGGAGTTTATGCGGACTCCGGCTTGTTTTTAACTCCCTTGCTCTGTTGCGGGACTTTTGAACATTATGTTATCATTACTCTATTATACGGGCTTTAGTTGAGAGGTTAGGGGGCTTTGAGTAGGGCATGTGGACCGTAATGTATATTGCTCCTACCGCTAAGATTGCGGAAATGATCAAGTCAAAACTCACAGAGGAAGGCTTTCTAGTCCAAACACGTCCTGTTAATTTATCCAAACAGCAGTTTGAAATATTGGTTCCTTCAGGGGAACTGGAAGAAGTTCAAGAAGTGTTGAATTCAATATTGCATCCATAAATGACAAGGAGACAACATTACATGTTATGTCCTTGTTTTCAGGTGCAATAGAGGATGTTCAGAAAGTCGGCTTTGTATAAAGACACCGATTGAAGTCATTCAAGGAGGAGCGACCGCGACTCAAAGACAAGCTTTCCTGCGGTATAGATTTCATCAGCTTCCGCTGATAAGAAATAGATACTATACCGACACGAAGTAGCACTGAAAGGTGCATTTCGGCATCGAAGCCGAACCTAAGCTGATGCTTACAAAGTCATGATTTGAGAGGGACGTCCCGGATACTCACGTACCCCAGGCGTACGTTGTGCTTCTCATGCAAAGCCTTGTCCAATCTTCTCGGTGCTGAAAATTGGCCTTTTTGAACACATACTAATAATAAATTAACGGCTGAAGAGGTGTAGCTGTGTTTAAAGACTTATTTCAGAAAAAAAGAAAATACGCGACCATTCCTTCAGAACGTTTGGGGAGCGACGCGAATGCTACGTCGGCGGAACGGCCGAAGCGTGAAATCCCGGAAGGTCTGATGAATAAGTGCAGCCGCTGCGGCAGCATACAATACAGCAAGGAGCTTGAAAAGAACCTTAAGGTATGTCCTTCTTGCGGCTATCATATGCGCCTCAACGCGATGGAACGGATCCGTATGACGATGGATGAAGATAGCTTCATCGAATATGATCGGGATCTGGTATCCGAAGACCCGCTTGAGTTCCCGGGATATGCGACGAAGCTTGAGCAGCAGGCCCTGAAGTCGGGATTGCGTGAAGCGGTCGTGACCGGTGAAGGAACGATTGGAGGATTTCCGGTCGTGGTTGCTGTAATGAGTTTTGATTTCTTTACGGGGAGCATGGGCTCGGCTGTAGGCGAGAAAATTACGCGCGCCATTGAAGCGGCTACAGAAAAACGCCTCCCTATCATTATTTTCTCAACATCGGGTGGGGCCCGTATGCAGGAGAGTATCCTCAGTCTGATGCAAATGGCGAAGACAAGTGCGGCTTTAGCCCGTCATCATGAGCAGGGTGGATTTTATATCTCGGTCATTACCGATCCGACTACCGGTGGGGTATCGGCCAGCTTTGCTATGCTTGGTGATATTATCATCGCTGAGCCGGGAGCTGTGTTCGGATTTGCCGGCAGAATTGTGATTGAGCAGACGATTCGTCAGAAGCTGCCGGAGGATTTCCAGACCGCGGAATTTAACCTGCAGCACGGTCAGCTGGACCTTGTTGTTCATCGGAAAGAGCTTAAGGCAATGCTGACCAAATTGATCGACTTGCACAGCGTGAAGGGAGGAGCATAAATGGCTGGAGAATTGCCTTTTGAGACACCTCTTGTGAAACTGCGCGAGAAAATTAATGAACTGAAGCAGTTTGGTCAGGAGAAGGGAATCGATTTCAGCGAAGAAGTTGCACGGCTGGAGGAACGTTACAAGCAGCTGGAGGAAGAAATATACAGCTACATATCGCCATCGCAGAAGATGCATCTGGCCAGACATCATCAGCGTCCAACCTCGTTGGACCTGATTAATCTGATCTTTGAAGATTTTATTGAACTGCATGGGGACCGTCTATTTGGGGACGATTTAGCCATAGTGGGGGGGCTGGCTAAACTGGATGGAAAAGCTGTTACGGTCGTCGGCCAGCAGCGCGGCAAGGATACGAAGGACAATATCGCCCGATTCTTCGGCAGCCCGCATCCGGAAGGGTTCCGCAAGGCGCTGAGACTGATGCATCAGGCGGAAAAGTTCGGCAGACCTGTGATCACCTTTATCGATACCAAAGGCGCTTATCCGGGCAGTACAGCGGAGGAGAGGGGACAATCCGAGGCGATCGCCCGCAACCTGCTGGAGATGGCCGGGCTTCGCGTACCTGTTATTTGCGTAGTGATTGGCGAAGGCGGCAGCGGAGGTGCTCTGGCACTGGGGGTCGGCAACCGGGTCCTGATGCTGGAGAATGCTATATATTCTGCGATCTCGCCAAACGGAGCGGCCTCGATCCTGTGGAAGGATGCCTCCAAGGCGGATATGGCTGCCGAAGCAATGAGGATTACTGCCCAGGACCTGCTGGAGATGGAAGTCATCGAAGGGATTATTCCTGAACCGCGCGGTGGTGCTCATCGTGATTATGAGACGACTGCAGCAGCGATCAAACAGGAATTGCTTGTTCAATTGCAGGAACTGTCCGTTATGAATTCGGACGAGCTGCTGGAGGATCGCTACAGAAAGTTTCGTAAAATCGGCAAATTTACGGAGCAGGCAAGAATGGAAGTCGAGCTTTCCGACTCCGATGAAGCGGCAACCGCAGAGCCTGTGCCGGAAGTCAAGCCAGAGCCGGATGAGAAACATGCCGAAGATAAGGATAAAGTTGTTATAGAATCTTCCGGTTCAGGAAATGAATAGGACAGTTATATTGTTAATATGACAAATTCCCTATACAAATCGGTTAAACTGTAGTAAATTTAGTTGTTGGAAAAGATGAATCAAAAAAGTATAGAGAGAACATTAAAACGGAGGAAACCCAAAATGCGCAAAACAAAAATCGTATGTACTATCGGTCCTTCCAGTGAATCGTTAGAAAACACCAAGAAATTAATCATGGCCGGAATGAACGTTGCTCGCCTGAACTTCTCGCATGGTGATTTCGAGGAGCATGGCAACAGAATCAAGACGATTCGCCAAGCGAGCCAAGAGTTGGGGAAAACGATCGCCATACTGCTGGACACCAAAGGTCCTGAAATTCGTACCGGTAAATTGAAAGAAGAACCAATTGAACTTGTACAAGACGAGTTCATCACTTTGACCACCGAAGAAATCCTCGGTGACAAGAACCGTATCTCCGTCACTTACAAAGAGCTTCCTGGAGATGTGAAAGTGGGTTCGACTATTCTGATCGACGATGGTCTGATCGGATTGGCCGTTGAAGAAGTTCAAGGTACGGAAATCAAATGCCGCATTGTTAATGGCGGTACGATCAAGAGCAAGAAGGGTGTTAACGTTCCAGGCGTGAACATCTCTTTGCCAGGTATTACAGAGAAAGACGCTAACGATATCAAGTTTGGGATTGAACAAGGCATCGATTTCATTGCGGCTTCCTTCGTTCGTAAAGCAAGCGACGTACTTGAAATTCGTAAACTGCTCGAAAGCTCGAACGCAGCACACATCCAGATTATCTCCAAAATTGAGAACCAGCAAGGTGTGGACAACCTGGATGAAATCCTTGAAGTGTCCGACGGCTTGATGGTAGCACGTGGTGACCTTGGCGTGGAAATTCCTGCTGAAGATGTGCCGCTCGTGCAAAAATTGATGATCGAGAAATGTAACCGCGTTGGCAAGCCAGTTATTACGGCAACGCAAATGCTCGACTCCATGCAACGCAACCCAAGACCTACTCGCGCTGAAGCAAGTGACGTAGCGAATGCAATCCTTGACGGTACAGATGCAATCATGCTTTCCGGTGAGACAGCTGCTGGTAAATATCCGGTTGAGTCTGTTCAGACGATGTCCCGCATCGCTGAGAAGGCTGAATCTGCGCTTGATTATCATGGTATTCTCGTGAAGCAAAGAATCGCTCAAGAGACTACTGTTACCGAAGCAATCAGCCAAGCTGTTACAACTTCTGCGCTTGAACTGAACGCTAAGGCAATCATTACTTCGACTGAAACGGGTTATACAGCTCGCATGGTATCGAAGTATCGTCCGCAAGCACCGATCATTGCTGTAACGACCCAAGAACAAACCTTGCGTCGCCTTGCTTTGAACTGGGGCGTTATTCCGGTTAAAGGCCATACAGCTACATCAACGGATGAAATGTTCGACAATGCTATGAAGGGCGGACTTGAATCCGGTGTCGTTGTTGATGGAGATCTCGTAGTCATTACTGCTGGAATTCCTCTGGGAAGCTCCGGTTCGACGAACCTGATCAAGGTTGGCCAAGTTCATAATTAATGGATAAGATGCACGGATATAGTGCATGGAGATAAGAAGCAATGGGACAACCGGCAACGGTGTGCCATTGCTTTTTTTTCAATAGATATCGATATATTTAAGCACAAGAGGAGGAATTATAGAGCATGTATGTAAGCGAGCTCGGCATCACGCCTAAATATTTTGAATATGATATGATGGGGATTATTTATCACTCGCATTATTTGGAGTGGTTTGAGGCCGGCCGGTTGAAATTAATCCAGGACCTGGGCTTGAGTTATTTCGAGATGGAGCAGTCCGGTTATATCTCCCCGGTTCAGGAGATGAAGGTCGAATATAAGCGGGGAGTCCGTTATGGTGAAGAGGTGCTGCTTCGCACCTGGATCAAGCAGAACGGGGGAGTTAAGACCGAATATGCTTATGAAGTGTTTAACGGTGAGGGGACATTATGCGTTGTAGGTACATCGGTCCATTATGTCGTTAGGCGCGAGGACTTTAAGCCTGTGCAATTCAAAAAAGTGTTTCCTGAATGGTATGCTGCATTTGAGAAAGCAAGCAAGTCCTGAACAATTTTGATTCTGGAGTCTCAAAACGGTAAAATATGATTCATAGGTATTTTTTGCTGAAGAAACTTGCTGGTGAAAAGGAGTTATTTATGCGCAAATGGATTGCCGTTTTGATTGTATTATTTCCAATTGTAGAGTTTTGGGGATATGCTGAGGTTGGTGGAAGGCTGGGCGTAGGCAAGACGATCTTCCTGACCGTTGCGACTTCGATCATCGGCGGCTTGATGATGCAGTTCGAAGGCAGCAAAGTGATGGCAGATGCGAAATCGCAAATGAATGGCGGACAGATTCCCGGACGCACGATGTTGGATGGAATGTGTGTGTTCTTTGGGGGGATTCTGCTGCTGATTCCCGGCTTCGTTACGGACATTATCGGGTTTACGATGGTGTTCCCGCTCACCCGTATGATCTACCGGAAGCTGCTCTTGAAATGGATAGAGAAGAAGATGAAGGATGGTTCGATCACCTTTTATCGCCGTTGACTTATCTCGGTTTCATGTATACAATATTTTAAATTGAATGTTCAAAAGTCCGGTTTTCAGCACCAAAGCGGATGAGATTCTATATCGCCAGAAAAGCTGCTGCTGAATTATAGCCGCTTATCCATGAATTTGGATGGATTGGTTTTCTTATCGAAGGCGGACTTTTTAACTATCTATATAAAATTCTACGATCGGGAGAGTAGCTTATACTAACCTGCAATTAGCGAGCCGGGAGGGTGCAAGCCGGTGCAGAACAGGATGAGCGAAGCGCACCCGGGAGATGGTCTTCTGAAGCTAAGGTGAGTAGGGAGATCCGGCTGCTGGACGTTAACCAGCCTTAAGCAGGTTGGATCAGCAGGTCCGGCACGTAGAGTGGTACCGCGGGAATATAAGTCTCTCGTCTCTTCAATAGAGATGAGGGGCTTTTTTATTTGTTATTTTGGATATAGAAATAAGGAGCTGAAGATTATGGATATGGCAAAATCAAAAGTTGCACAATGGATCTCGGAGCTGCTGGCCGATACTCCTGCACAGGAGATACTGGCGTTGCTGGAGTATCCGAAGGAGGGGGCGCTGGGGGATCTGTCCCTGCCCTGCTTCAAACTTAGCAAGAAGCTGCGGAAATCTCCGCTGCAGATTGCTGCTGAGCTGAAAGAAGCGCTGGAGCCGAAGGCAGCGGAAGGTGATTTTATCGACCGGATCGAGTCGGTGTCCGGATACTTGAATTTCTTCCTGAAGCAGAGCTACCTCGCCGGGAGCGTCGTGCATACGATTCTTAACGCAGGAGAGCGTTACGGATCTAAAGACATCGGCGCCGGGAAGACGATCGTGATCGATTTCTCCTCGCCCAATATCGCCAAGCCATTTCACGTTGGCCATCTGCGTTCAACGGTTATCGGCAATGCGCTCTATCGGATTCATTCCTTCTTAGGCTATCAATCCATCGGGATTAACCATCTGGGCGATTGGGGCACTCAGTTCGGGAAATTGATTGTCGCCTATCGGCTATGGGGCGATGAAGCACGGCTGGAGCAAGGCGCGATTGATGAGCTGCTGGGTCTGTATGTAAAGTTCCATGAGGAAGCAGAGCGTGATCCTGGTCTGGAGGATGAAGCGAGAGCCTGCTTCCTGAAGATGGAGCAAGGTGACGAGGAAGTGCTGGCCCTTTGGCAGCGCTTTGTCGATATCAGTCTGGCGGAATTCCAGAAAATATATGACCTGCTCGGTGTGGAATTCGATTATTTTACAGGGGAGAGCTTCTATAACGATAAGATGGAGCCGGTGATCCAGGAGCTGAAGGATAAACAGCTTCTGGAGGAGGATGAAGGGGCCTGGCTTGTTCGTCTCGATCAATACAACATGGCTCCGGCTTTGATGCTAAAGAAGGATGGAAGCACCCTTTACCATACTCGGGATGTGACGGCGGCGCTCTACCGTAAGCAGACCTATTCATTCGACAAGGTGTTGTATGTCACGGACTACGCCCAGAATCTGCATTTTGCCCAGTTGTTCAAGGTTGTAGGGCTGATGGGCTATGACTGGGCAGAGGACGAGATGATCCATGTTCCCTTTGGCCGAGTGACTCTGGAGGGGATGAGCTTATCGACCCGTAAAGGCAATGTCGTGAAGCTGGAGGAAGTGCTGGAGCAGACGATTAAGAAGGTTGAGGAAATTATCGAAGTCAAAAATCCGCAGCTGCAAAATAAAGATGAGGTAGCCCGTCAGGTCGGAGTTGGCGCTGTCATCTTTAATGATTTGAGTGCGAACCGGATTAAGGATATCGTCTTCTCCTGGGATAATGCGCTTAGCTTCGAGGGCGAGACGGGGCCATATGTGCAGTATTGCTATGCGAGAACCTGCAGTGTATTGCGTAAAGCGGCTGCGGATCTCCTTCCCGGCAAGAAGATGGTCGAGGCCTCACTACTGGCCGAGCAATTCGATCCCGGCAAGCTGCAGTATTCTACGGAGATTGCTATATTAAAGGAATTGGCCTTGTTCCCGGAACGGATCGTACAAGCCGCAGTCAAGCTAGAGCCGTCGATCGTTACTCGCTATTTAATTGACCTTGCCCAGGCTTTCAACCGCTTTTATCATGATTGCCCGATTCTTGTGGAAGATGAGAAGCTAAGAGCGGCTCGTCTTGCTTTGGTCAAGTGCGTGCAAATTACACTTCAAAATGGATTCCGTCTGATCGGATTGCAAGCACCGGAGGAAATGTAGCTGTATAGGGGAGACGCGCGGCATTATTGCGTTCTTCCGTTCATGATATAGTCCCTCAGCTCATGGAAGACGCCGGCTTTAATAACGGCATTAATGACGACGAGGGCGACGGGCCCGATAATAAGCCCGAGTACGCCGAACAGCTGCAAGCCGACGAACAAAGAGATCATAGTAGGCAATGGATCGAGCCCGACGCTAGTCGCCAGCACCTTGGGCTCGATCAGTTGTCTGGATACAAGAACAACTCCGTATAAAATAGAAAGCCCGATGCCCAGCGCGATGTTGCCTGTCATGAAGGCATAGACGAGCCACGGGATGAGAATCGTGCCGACGCCTAAGTAAGGCAGCAAATCGACCAGTCCGATCAGAATAGCATAAGTTACCGGTGAATCGACTCGCAGGATGAGAAGTCCGATGCAGACGACGAAGGCGGTAATCGAGATCATAATAAACTGGGCCCGCAGGTACCCGAATAACGCCATTTGCAAATTGTTCCGTATAACCCCTCCCATTTTGAACCATCCCTTAGGCATAATTCCGAGGATCATCCGCTTGTTCTTATCCCAACCGTTGCTAATGAAGAAGGCAGACAGCAGGATAATTAATAAAATCAGGCCCAGGCTGGGCAATGAGGTAATCACGTTAATGACTCCATTAAGGAAGCTGGTAATGATTCGGGAAATGGCGTTGCTAATCGTTAGCGCAGCATTATCAATATTTTTAGTGAAGGTGTCGCCGTAGCCTGGATTCCGTACGATAAAAGAATTTATTTCATTAAACAGTCTTTGCAGCTCCTCGTTCTGGCCCCAAGAGATGAACTGATCGCGCCACTCCCCGATATGCTCATTAGCGGTGTCCGCAAGATGAATCATTTCCTTAACCATACGGGTGACGGCTGCTGTAATGACGATGGCTCCGGCTGAGAAGTAGACAAGTATGGCCAGTATGACGGAAGCCCAGCGCGGCAGCTTTAAGGTCTCTTGCATCCACTGGACAAATGGATTCATGGCATAGGCGATAATCCATGCGATCAGAAAAGGGTAGATGAGCGGCAGTACCCAATAAAATGTAAGGCAAACTGCCAGCATCGCAAGACATACCCAGGCACCGCGCAGTACTCGTTTTACAACCATGTAATCCATTCGTATCCCCCCTTTTTTGGATTGGACAGGTTTTACTCTATTTCTATTTCTCTTTCAAAATTAGTATTACAGAAACAAAATTTATTGGATGATGTGACTTTTGTCGTTGCAATTCGGAAAAGATTACAAAAATTTCTTTATATGTGTGAAAAAATAATTTGATGTGTCTATAACGACTCAAGTTGTTCCCTTGCTCCTAGAAATCCAGTATGATTATTTAAAAGAGTTTTAGTGTCAGTTCCTCCCTAATATTTCATCCGCGATGCTATATTACGAAAATTTTAAACTTCAAAATTGAAAATGTTTTCAATGGTTTATTTTCCCAATTTCGTATTTGAAGGAGAGATGTACATGACAGCTACCAAAGGACTTGAGGGCATTGTCGCTGCGACTTCCTCAATCAGCTCCATACATGATGGCGTGCTGGCTTATCGAGGCATTAATATCGATGATCTGGCGGAACGGGCAAGTTTCGAAGAGACTGCTTATTTGCTCTGGTATGGGAAGCTGCCAACTCAGACCCAGCTTGCTTTTCTGCAGCAGCAGTTGAGTGATTTTGCGGCTATTCCGGAGCCATTGCTGGCTCAATTGAAGTTGTTCCCGTCCGATGCCAACACGATGGCTGTTTTGCGTACGGCCGTATCGGCACTAGCTCTATATGATGAAAATGCGAATGACATCTCCAGAGAAAGCAATCAGATTAAGGCAATTAAATTACAAGCGCAGATTCCTACAATTATTGCCGCTTTTGCCCGGATTCGCGAAGGCAAGGAGCCGCTCGCTCCATTGAAGAATGTATCGATCGCGCACAATTTTCTGTATATGATGACGGGTGAAGAACCGGATGTTGTAGCCGTCAAAGCTCTGGACCAGGCGCTTGTGCTGCACGCGGACCATGAGCTGAATGCATCAACCTTCTCGGCTCGCGTGACCATTGCGACACTCTCGGATATTTATTCGGGGATCACGGCTGCGATTGGAACCCTGAAGGGACCGCTGCACGGTGGAGCCAATGAAGCGGTGATGAAGATGCTGTCCGAAATCGGCAGCCTTGATAATGTAGAGCCTTATATTCTAAATAAGATTGCGAACAGAGAGAAGATTATGGGCTTTGGACATCGCGTATACAAGAATGGCGATCCGCGTGCCAAGCATCTACAGAAGATGTCTCGACAGCTCGGCTTGCTTAAGGGAGATTCCACCTTATTCGAGATGTCAGCAAGAATTGAAGAATTGGTAACGGGCCAAAAGGGTCTTAGACCCAATGTCGATTTCTATTCTGCTTCGGTATATACCATGCTTGGAATTCCATCCGATTTGTTTACTCCGATCTTCGCGATCAGCCGCTTGTCCGGTTGGTCTGCGCATATTCTCGAACAGCTTGACGATAACCGGATTATTCGTCCGCGCGCTGAATACACGGGTCTTATCAATCAGAAATATATTCCAATTGATCTCAGATAATGGTCTGGCGGGAAATCTTCCCGCCAGTAGTTAATACATGCCTAAATTTGGCTTCGGGAAGGTTGGATAAAGCAGGAGCAGGAGAAGTGCAGCGTATATAGTTAGTACGTGAGCACTTAAGATGTTTCCTCAGGAAACATCACTTCGTAAGCATCCGCTTAGGCCTGCGGGTTCAAGCTTCAATGCCGATATGCACCTTTTAGTGCTGCTTCCTGTTAGATATAAAATTTATTCCTTATCAACGGAAGCTGATGAAATTTTATATCGCAAGAAAACCCGCCTTTTTCATCTCGCGATCGCTTAAGCCTTGAATTGGCCAAGATTGGTTTTTTTATCAAAGAGGGACTTTTTAAACAACCTTTGTTAGAATGAGAATCAGGTGAATAGCCTGTTCATTAAATATATACGAGGAGGAACCTATAAACATGCTGCAACTTACTAAGTTTGACCTTCCAACAGAAGGAGAAAAAATCGTAATCGATAACGGCAAATTGCAAGTTCCTAACAACCCAGTTATCCCGTTCATTGAAGGGGATGGAACAGGCCGTGACATTTGGAGAGCGTCCAAGCGCGTATTGGATGCTGCGGTTGAGAAAGCATACAAAGGCGAGAAGAAGATCGCCTGGTATGAAGTTTTTGCAGGGGAAAAAGCTTTTAATACATACGGAGAATGGCTGCCGGCTGATACGCTGACTGCAATCCGTGAGTATATTGTAGCGATCAAAGGGCCGCTTACTACGCCGATCGGTGGGGGGATTCGCTCCTTGAACGTGGCGCTGCGCCAAGAGCTTGACCTGTATGTATGTCTGCGTCCTGTACGTTATTTTGACGGCGTACCTTCTCCGGTGAAGCGTCCGGAGCTGGTAGATATGGTTATTTTCCGCGAGAATACAGAGGATATTTATGCAGGCATCGAATACAAGGAAGGCTCTGAAGAAGTGAAGAAGGTGCTGAGCTTCCTGCAAAATGAGATGGGCGTTAATAAAATTCGCTTCCCTCAGACTTCGGGTATCGGTATTAAGCCGGTGTCAGAGGAAGGCTCGAAGCGATTGGTTCGCGCGGCAGTTGAATATGCGATCAAGCATAGCCGCAAGAGCGTAACGCTCGTTCACAAAGGGAACATTATGAAGTTCACAGAAGGCGCCTTTAAAAATTGGGGCTATGAAGTGGCTGAAGCCGAGTTCGGCGATAAAGTGTTCACATGGGCGGAGTATGACCGCATTAAGGAGCAATCCGGTGCAGATGCTGCCAACAAGGCGCAGGAGGATGCGCTTGCAGCTGGCAAGATCCTCATTAAGGATGCGATTGCTGATATTGCCTTGCAACAGGTATTGACGCGTCCGACTGATTTTGATGTGATCGCTACGCTGAACTTGAACGGCGACTACTTGTCCGACGCTCTGGCAGCGCAAGTAGGCGGGATTGGTATTGCTCCGGGAGCGAATATCAACTATGTAACAGGACACGCCATCTTTGAAGCTACGCACGGTACGGCTCCGAAATATGCGGATCTGGACGTGGTAAATCCGGGTTCGGTTATTTTGTCTGGCGTTATGCTGCTTGAGCATTTGGGCTGGCAGGAAGCGGCTGACCTGATCTATAACGGACTGGAGGCCTCGATCAACAACAAGACGGTAACTTATGACTTTGCCCGTCTGATGGAAGGCGCAACAGAAGTGAAATGCTCGGAATTTGCCGATCACGTCATTAAAAATATGTAATAGAATTAGGTCTGTTCAAAAAGGCCGATTTTCAACACCGTGAAGGTTGGGTAAATCCAGGGACTGGGGAAGCGGAGCGCAGGAAAAGGCTGCGTGAGCAACGGAAGGGCCCGGCTGAATTCAGGATTCGATGCCGAGCCTGCTCCCTGCTTCACTTCGGGTTAGATATAGAATTTATGAGTGAGTGATCAGCTCGGCTGATGAAAATTCTATATGGCAGAAAACCTACCTTAAGTCGCTTGTTCGCTCAACTTTAAATTAGCCCTGCTGAGGTTTTCTTATCAAAAGCGGACTTTTTGAACAACCTCTAATAAGGAGCCTGGAAGAACGCTCGTTATTCTAGTTGGTAGTCTTCAAGAGGAAGGAGTCTCCTTTGGCAGGAGGCTCCTTTTAATTATTGGCAATGATAGGTATAATAGATTGTAATAAATCTAATTTATTTTGGAAGGATGATCAAGTTGTATAAGTTTATGCTATTTCTGCATATCGTAGGCACCTTGGCGTTAGGGTTCTATCTGGTGCTGCCTTTTGTAATGGCCAAAGTTAATAAATTGTCCTCTGCCGCGCAGGAAGGGACCATGAGCGCTGTGAAATCGCTGAACACCTTCGCACAGATTGGCCTTGTCATTCAATTATTAAGTGGCGGGTATATGATCAGCAAGGGAGAATATTCCGTACCTTGGATGATCATTATTGTTATCTTGTTCCTCGGCATCGGCGCTGTAGGCGGTATTATGGGCAAACCGCTGCGTCTGGCGATCGAAGGGATCCGTGCAAATCGCAGCATTTCCGCTGAGAGCAGCAAGCTGGCTACGTTAAGCTATGTGGTAGCGCTGCTTGTACTCCTGATCAGCTTCTTCATGGTATTTAGCTCTATCATTTAATCTATCGTATTAAAATAAATTCAGTAGCTCCTGATCATCATCTACTCGATGGTGGTCGGGAGTTTTTTGTATTGTCATGCGCATAACCGCATAACCTGCTTTCCTCAGGCCATCTTAATAAAGATGGACCATAACTGAACAGAAAGGAAGCGACATATCAATATGGCTAGTAGTGGGCAGAGTAAACCAACGATGCCGCCGCAGCATCAGAATCAACAGCCTGGGTTGGAGCATAAGATGAAACCCTTGCCGGACTATGAGGGACCCTATAAAGCGGCGGGGAAGCTGATGAATAAAGTCGCCCTGATCACTGGCGCTGATAGCGGCATAGGAAGGGCGGTTGCCGTTGCTTATGCAAAAGAAGGAGCAGATATCGCCGTTGTCTATTTAAGTGAGCATGAGGATGCTGCGAAGACGAAGCGAGAGGTTGAGCAGGAAGGCAGAAAATGTTTGCTGATCCCGGGAGATATCGGCAATGAGAGCTTTGCGAAGCAGGCTGTTCTGCAAACCGTAGAGCAGCTGGGAGGACTGGACATTCTCGTAAACAATGCCGGTGAGCAGCACCCGCAGCAGGATATAGCGGCTATTACCTCCCAGCAGCTTGAGAAGACCTTCCGCACGAATGTTTTTGGCATGTTTTATCTGACACAGGCGGCGTTACCGCATATGAAAAAAGGCAGTGCGATTATTAACACGGCTTCTATAACCGCTTACAGGGGCAACCCCACGTTAATTGACTATTCGGCATCCAAGGGGGCGATCGTCAGTTTCACCCGCGCCCTGTCGATGAACATCGTGGGCAAGACCGGGGTTCGTGTCAATGCTGTGGCCCCAGGCCCGATCTGGACGCCGCTGATCCCTTCGACCTTCGATGAACAGCAAGTATCCAAGTTCGGCGGGGACACGCCGATGCAGCGCCCTGGCCAGCCGGAGGAACTCGCCCCGGCGTACGTCTATCTGGCTTGCGACGACTCCTCCTACATGAGCGGGCAAGTGCTCCACATCAACGGCGGAGAGATCGTCAACGGCTAACCGAGTGTGAAGCGAAGTAGTGAGCGTGGAGAAGAGTAATGAGTGTGGATGAGAGTAATGAGTGTGGATGAGAGTAATGAGTGTGGATGAGAGTAATGAGTTGTGGAGAAGAGTAATGAGTTGTGGAGAAGAGTAATGATTTGTGGAGAAGGCTAATGAGTGAGAGCAGAATAATGAGTAAGAGTAGAGTAATGAGCGTGAAGTAGAGTAATGAGTGTGAAGCAGAGTAATGTGTATGAAGCAAAGTAATGAGCATGAAGCAGAGTAATTGAGCGTGGAGGAGAGTAAGCGCTAGGAATTCAAAAGCCCTCTTGATAGGCTTCCGTTAAAAGAAGCTGGGTCAAGGGGGCTTAATCTTACTCGGAACAAACTCTAACGAAACAGGGTATCGCTATTTGAGCAAAAACAGGCGATTTGAAATTCTAACGAAACAGAGTATCGTTATTAAGCCAAATATACAAAATAAACCCTCGATTTGGCCTAAATAACGATATGGTGTTTCGTTAGATTAAAATCGTCACGGATTTCGAGGTAATAACGTGTTGTAGTTTCGTTAGAGGTACACCTGTCCGAGGCTGAGCTAGCGATAGAGCTTGAGCCAATTTGGGCAGAAGTGGGCCGGAAGCTGGATAGCAGCCGTGGCATCACGGAGTTGCGGCGCCGCCCCCGAGCCCGACTGCGACCCGATGCTAATTATTGTTCCGGTTGCTCGGATAGCTCATCCAGCGTCATTTCGAATCCGGGGGCAAAATGCTCCAGGAAATAGCCGATTTCCGGCAGGTTCAGCACATCCAGCTTGTCATAGAGCTGTTCCTTCGCGACGGCGAACTCCCGGTTGCCGCAGGTGAGCTCCCAGGTGCATTTTAAATAGGCATCAAGGCTGTCGGCCGCTTTGACATATTTTAATAGCTCAGCATCCGCCGGGTTCGTGTCTGTTCCATTGGGGAACAGCATGATCTGGTAGCTGCTGCGAAGCTCCGGCGGCACCATGGACAGCAAGCGCTCGCCGGCAATGCTCTCCATCTCGCGGAAGCTGCCGAGCAGCTTTGGATTATGATGCTTTACCGGGGTTGGAATATCGCCGGTGAATACCTCGGTGGCATCATGGAATAAGGCCAGTGTGGCAGCACGTTCCGCATTCAGCTGACGCTGGAACAGCTTATTGCCGATCTCACAGAGCAGGTGGGCAAGCAGGGCGACATGGAAGGAATGCTCAGCTACATTTTCTTCCGTGGTGCTTCGCATTAGGCTCCATCGTTTGATCGAGCGCAGGCGATACATATAAGCGGAAAAATGATAATTCATCAGTGATAAACCTCTCTTTTTTCAGGGAAAAGTCTGTATAATTTTGTAACCTGAAGCATGGTACTATGTTATTATAAAGCTATTGAAGAGGATAAAGCTATCGGCAGTATGCAATGATTGTAATGCTTTTGTGTCATTTTGGACAATCGAGAGGAGAGCATGGTCTATGCAACAAATTCAAGAGAGTATTTATGAATTGATTGTTGAAACTTCGACGAATTTACCCGGCGATGTACGACGGGCGATTAATCGCGGAAAAGCGCGGGAGAATCAGGCGACACGGGCCGGGCTGGCTCTGTCGACGATCTCGAAGAACATTACGATGGCCGAAGAACAAGTGTCTCCGATCTGTCAGGATACAGGGATGCCTACCTTTATTATTCATACACCGATAGGCGTCAATCAGCTTGAAATTAAAAGAGCGATCCAGGCAGCGCTGCAAAAGGCGACCAAGGAGGGCAAGCTGCGTCCGAATTCTGTGGATTCGCTGACAGGGGAAAATAGCGGCGATAATCTCGGTCCGGGCACGCCGGTGGTTCATTTTGAACAGTGGGAGAATGATTATATAGATATGCGTCTGATCCTCAAAGGCGGCGGCTGTGAGAATAAGAACATCCAATACTCGCTGCCGACAGAGCTTGAAGGACTTGGACGTGCTGGTCGAGACCTGGACGGTATCCGTAAGTGTATTTTGCACGCCGTATATCAGGCACAAGGACAAGGATGCAGCGCCGGATTCATTGGCGTTGGCATCGGTGGGGACAGAACGACGGGCTATGAACTGGCCAAACAGCAATTGTTCCGTCAAGTAGAAGATGTGAATCCGAACTCCGAACTGCAACGGTTGGAGGACTATATTTTGGATAAAGCGAATGAGCTGGGGATTGGGACAATGGGCTTTGGCGGGGAGGTTACCTTATTAGGCTGCAAGATTGGCGCGGCTAATCGCTTGCCGGCGAGCTTCTTCGTCTCGGTAGCCTACAATTGCTGGGCTTTCCGCCGTCAAGGCGTGGAGATCGATCCGGCTACAGGCGGCATCGATAAATGGATCTATGAACGGGGGAATGAGGAACCGTCTGCACCACAGACCACCGCTCAAGCAGCTGATCACGCCACAGAACAGACCGCGGCATCTCAGTCTCGTGAGATCGTGCTGCAGACTCCGATTACTGAGGAGCAAATCCGCAGCTTGCGGGTCGGCGATGTTGTTATTATTCAAGGCGAGATGCATACCGGTCGGGATGCGCTGCATAAATACTTGCTTGATCATGATGCACCGGTGGATCTTAACGGAGCGGTTATATATCACTGCGGACCGGTAATGCTTAAGGATGAAGAAGGCTGGCATGTGAAGGCGGCAGGACCGACGACAAGTATCCGTGAGGAGCCTTACCAAGCGGAGATTATCAAGAAATTTGGCATTCGCGCAGTGATCGGCAAAGGCGGAATGGGGCCGAGAACGCTCGCAGCATTGAAGGAGCATGGGGGCGTTTATTTAAATGCGATCGGCGGAGCGGCGCAATATTATGCGGAATGCTTCAAGAAGGTGAACGGTGTCGACTTCCTTGAATTTGGTGTTCCGGAAGCGATGTGGCATTTGGGAGTCGAAGGATTTGCCGCGATCGTGACGATGGACTCGCATGGTGACAGCCTGCATGCAGGTGTAGAACAAGCATCGAAGGAGAAGCTGGCTACTTTTCAAGAAGCCGTATTTAAATAGATGAAGACTTTTCGAACACGATTAACCATCATATTAATGAGTCTGATCGGCATATCGATGCTTGCGGCAGGATTGACGATGGCCCAACTTTTTAGAGACTCACATATCCGGGCGCTAGAGGAGAATATGTCCCGGGAAATTGACCTGCTGCAGAGCACATTCCAATTCAAACCCGTTGACTCGAATGAAATAGAGGAATATTACTCGGAGCAGTCGAGAAAGATCGAGAAGCTGATTGATTCCAGGGTAACCTTTATCGCTTTGGATGGAACAGTGATTGGAGATTCGGAAATGCTTCCTTTCGGGATGGACAATCATTTACAGCGTAAGGAAATCATTTCGGCGACCCAGGGAGACATTGGCAGCTCGATCCGTTACAGCGAATCAATCCGTGAGAATATGCTCTATGTTGCCAAGCATGTCACGTCCGAGGACAAAAGCTTTGATGGCTATATTCGCCTGTCGATGAGTTTGCGAACGGTGGAGCGGGATCTGAATAAAGGCTGGCTCATGATGGTGGGCGGTTTGCTGTTGTTATTCTTGGCCGCAGCTCTGGTCAGTTACCGGATATCCAAAGGATTAACGAAGCCGCTGGAGCATATTACTGTAGTGGCGAACCGGATCTCACGGCTTGATTATGATGCGAGGGTCCAATTATCGCGGCGGGATGAGATTGGGCAGCTGGGGCTGGCTATCAATCGAATGGCTGGAAGCCTGCAAGAGCAGATGAAAGTGATCCGCGATAACGAGGACTTGCTGCAGAGCGTTCTCACGAATATGGTCGGCGGTATTCTGATGGTCGAAGCGGATGGACGTGTCGCTCTTATGAACCGGGAAGCAGAGGACTTCCTGCATGTGAAGCAGGAGAAGTTCATTGGCAAGTCGTGTTTGGAGCTGAAGCGGAATCATGATTTTCAGCAGTTTATGGCTGAGGGCATAGACACGAAGGAGTACCTCAAGGAAGAACGAAACGTATATGATCCCGAACAGCGCACGCTCCAGTTCGAGCGGGTGCCGATGTTCGAGGATGATGGCAAATACCGGGGGATGCTCTTCCTGCTGCAGGATGTAACGGAAATTCGCCGACTGGAGACGATGCGAAGCCAATTTGTCGCGAACGTCTCGCATGAATTGAAGACTCCTATCGCCGCGGTGAAGGGCTTTGCTGAGACACTGCTTGCCGGTGGTGTGGAGGATAAGGAGACAGAACGATCCTTCCTGCAGATTATTTATGACGAAGGAGATCGGTTGAATCGGCTGATCGGTGATATTCTTGATCTGTCGAAGATTGAGTCCAAGCTGATTCCGCTTGAATATTCACCGATTCAGCTGAAGGAATTGATTAACCGCATATACGAGGTTTTGCTTCCAACCGCTTCGCGCAAGTCGATTACGATGAGCAACCATGTTCCCGAGCATCTGTTCCTTGAAGGGGACGAGGATCGGCTCCGGCAAATATTTATGAATCTGTTATCAAATGCGATCAGCTACACATTGGAAGGCGGCAGGATTAAGGTTGAAGCCGAAATCGTTAACGCAGCGGATGACCATGAGGAGGAGCGGGTGAGGATCTCCGTGAGCGATACGGGCATCGGGATTCCGAAGAAGGACTTGCCACGTATTTTCGAGCGCTTCTATCGCGTGGATAAGGCGAGATCGCGCAGCTCAGGCGGTACCGGACTCGGGTTATCCATCGTCAAGCATCTGGTTGATCTCCATCATGGGACGATTATGGTGGAGAGCCGGGTTGGCGAGGGAACGACCTTTATCGTCGAGCTGCCGATTACACAAAATTTAGCATAAATCTGGTACGTCGTTAATTTTTATCATTATTTTACACTGCGTTAACATTGCGGTGCTATGCTGGGCTTGTCAGGAGGAATGGAGCGGGTATGGAGCCGTTTCTCCTGGCTTTATCAGTCCGTGTGTGGGCATGTTAAGTTGTATAGTCATTTTACGAATCGATAGTAGACAGGCATTCTTGAAATATGGGGGTTAATATGACTCAACGACTGCTAGTAATTGAAGATGAACCGACGTTATCAAGGCTTCTTTCCTATAATCTGACCAATGAGGGTTATCAGGTGACAGTTGCAGAAAATGGACAACTTGGCTTTGATATTGCGGCACAAGGAGAATTTGATCTGATTCTGCTTGATCTGATGCTGCCGGGGATGAATGGGTTCGAGGTACTGGCCAAGCTGCGGCAGATGGGTGTGAAGACACCGATTATTATCCTGACCGCGAAGAACGCGGAGGAAGAGGTAGTACAAGGCTTGAAGTCTGGCGCTGACGATTATATTACCAAACCCTTTGGCGTGGCTGAGCTGCTAGCCAGGGTAGCGGCGGTGCTGAGAAGATCGACGGGAATTGAGGAGAGGGAACCGCAGCAAGATCAGGACGAAGCGAAGATCTCGCTCGGACCGTTAGCGATCTTCCCGGATAAATACGAAGTCGTATTAAATGGCGAAGCGATTACGCTAAGGCCGAAGGAATTCGAGGTTTTGCTCTACTTGGCTCGTAAGCCGGGGGTTGTGCTTACGCGGGACGATCTGATGAACTCGGTATGGGGCTTTGATTATATCGGTGGACAGCGCACGGTGGACGTTCATGTCAGCTCGTTGCGGAAGAAGCTGGAGCTTGATCCGGAATCGGTGCATATCGACTCGATTCGCGGCGTTGGATATAAGCTGGTTGTCAATAAGAAGAAGGGTGCTCTGCATGGGTAATCATTCCATGGGGCACCTCTTTTTTTGAGTCTTGAATCCTGGTTCGAGCAATTTTACATAGTTCTTAAGGATCAGTAACACTCTGCGAATTAAAGTTTATTAAAATGTAAAAAAACATGTATATACATACCATTGAGGAGTGGTTGAGCATGGGATACGATACGTTGGTAATGGAACCGCAAGTACAGGAGAGCAAGCCTGCCGAATTGCAGGGTACAAAAAATGACCAGCCAGAGGCAGCTGCGGCTGAGAAAAGTCAGATCGAGATCGCTTCGTACACGAGGAATGTTCCAGCTATATCCGATAGTACATCATGCCAGCAAGTTCTGCATATATTTCAAAATAATCCTGCTGTTCCGTGTGTAGTCCCTTGTGACGATAGTAACGTACCCACCGGATTGATCATGCGCGACAAATTCTACAAGCATCTTGCCAGCCGGTTTGCAGCAGATTTGTTCTATGATCGCCCTGCCGTTATGTTCGCGGAGAAGGAGCCGCTTATTCGCGAGAGATCCACACCTGCACGTACGCTGCTGGATGCAGCCCTGGAACGTCAGGATGCCGAATTCTACGATTGTCTGATTGTGACGAAGCAGAGGAAACTGTTCGGGGTGTTGACGACCCAGGATCTGATGCTAATCTCACGAGAATTGGAACGTATGACGGATCAGCTTCGCAGCAGTGTAATTCAGGAAAGCCAAAGTCATGTGTTGGAAATTGCCAGCTCGGTGCAGCAAGTATCTACGATCTCTCACTTAAGCCTGAGCGAATCGCAGAAGATGAGCCATCTGGCCAAGACGGGGCGTTCCGAGCTAGAGGAGTTGAAGTCTTCATTCTCTCATGTGCTGGAGATGATGAAGCAGCAGCAAGGTCTTGTAACCGAGCTGCTTGAGCAGACGGATAAAATCTCATCTTTTACAGCTTCAATCCGGGAACTTTCGGAACGCAGCAAAATACTTGCTATCAATGCATCGATCGAATCTGCACGGGCAGGTGCATATGGCCAAGGTTTTTCTGTCGTGGCAAATGAGATGCGGCAGCTAGCCCAATCGACCAAGCAATTCTCGGAGGATATCGGACATGGTCTGGATATTATTCATACCCTGATCGAGCAGACAGCATCTGCCGTGTCGTCAACTTCCTACGAGATGAGCGTAAGTAACGAGCGTGTGGGCAAGGCGGATGAGACCTTCCGTGAGCTGGCGGACTCAGCCGATGTTGCTAAGGACCGCGGCAGGGAGATGTCCGATTCCTCCGCGGAAGCGACAAGAATTACTGGGGATGTACTTCATAATCTGACCTCCCTGATGTAGAGAAAAGCCTAATTTTGATTACGAAGGATGAACAGGAATTTTTTGCGCCCATATGGATCACACTCTTTAATAATCCTGCAAAGCAGTTTTTACATTGCGTTTACATTTCCGATCATTCTCCTTTACATAAGTGAGATACAATGAAGCAATGTGAAGGTTAACTAAAGAAGGTGGATGAGATGGCAACGATAACAGCACCAAAAGCAGTATCGACAACAACAGCTATTCAAATCGAACAATTAAATTTATTTTATAATCAGTTTCAAGCTCTCAAGAATATGTCACTTGATATTCCGGAGAAGGCGATTACGGCTTTTATCGGACCGTCGGGCTGTGGGAAGTCCACGCTGCTCCGGACGTTGAACCGAATGAATGATATGATTCCCGGAACCCGGGTTGAAGGAATCGTGCGCATCGGTGGCAAAGATATATACGGTGAGGACGTAGAAGTCGAGACGCTCAGGAAGCAGGTTGGGATGGTATTTCAGCAACCGAATCCTTTTCCAAAATCGATATATGATAATGTAGCCTACGGTCCGCGTCTGCACGGAATTACGAATAAAGCCGAGCTGGATGAAATTGTGGAACAGAGCCTGCGCCAGTCTGTTTTGTGGGAAGAGGTTAAGGATTTCTTAAAGAAATCGGCCATGAGCCTGTCCGGCGGACAGCAGCAGCGTTTGTGCATCGCCAGAGCGATTGCCGTGCATCCTGACATTCTTTTGATGGATGAAGCGACTGCCGCGCTCGATCCGATCTCTACACTCAAAATTGAGGAACTGGTGCAACAGCTGAAAGATAAATACACGATAGTGATGGTCACACACAATATGCATCAGGCGGCCAGGGTATCGGATAAGACGGTATTTTTCCTGAATGGTGAGATTATTGAAGCTGATGAGACGAGCAAACTGTTCTCAACGCCGCAGGATTCTCGTACTGAGGATTACATTTCCGGCCGCTTCGGTTGACATAAGGAGGATTATGAATGATACAAAGACGAGAGTTTGATCAGAATTTGAATGAGCTCCGTGAATTGCTGCAGAAGATGGGGGAGCATGTGGAGCATGCGCTGGTTGAAGCCGTTGCTGCCTTAAAAAGTCTGGATTCCAAGCGGGCCAAGGAAATCATTGATCGCGACCGCGAGCTGAACCAGATGGAGGAGCAGGTAATGGAGATCGGCTCGCGTCTTATCGTTACGCAGCAGCCGGTAGCTAAGGATTTGCGCAGAATTTTAGTTGCTTTCCGGATCTCCAGCGATTTGGAGCGGATGGGGGATCTGGCGATTGATATCGCCAAGGTGACGATTCGTCTTGAAGGTCAGACCTTGATCAAGCCGCTTGTGGACATTCCGAAGCTTGCTGAGCTCGTTGTAGCCATGATCCAAGAGTCGCTGCAATCCTATCTGGACGAGAATACAGACCTGGCTTATAAAATGGCCAAAGACGATGATGAAGTCGATCATTTGTACAGTCAGACCATGACAGACCTATACAAGATTATTATCGATCACCCTGACTCATTGCATCAGGCTATGTCCTTGACCCTGGTTGGTCGTTATATCGAACGGATTGCCGACCATGCTACGAATATCGGAGAGAGTGCCGTATTCTTGGTGACAGGGCATCGTCCAGACCTTAATCACTAATTGTATACCATTTTTGTCGAAAAGTGCCGGATATTTCTCCGGTGCTTTCTTTTTTATTATAGGGATGCCATGTGTTAGAATATAAGGAAGGAGTATCTTGAAGGGATTGTTTATGAACACGGACTATAATGACGAGGTGTCAAATGGAAAAATTGATTCTTATTGATGGGAATAGTATTATATATCGTGCTTTCTTTGCGATGCCGCCTCTGACCAGCTCCAGTGGCGTGCATACGAATGCGGTTTATGGCTTCACGAATATGTTATTGCGCCTGCTCCAGGAGGAGCAGCCCAGCCATATTCTGGTCGCTTTTGATGCGGGCAAGGAGACGTTCCGCCACGAAGGCTATCAGGACTATAAGGGCGGTCGCGAGAAAACTCCGCCGGAGTTGTCTGAGCAATTTCCAATTATGCGCGAACTGCTGGAGAGCTTCGGAATTGCTTGGTTCGAGCTGCCGGGTTATGAGGCCGACGATATTATAGGCACGATGAGTAAGCAAGCCGAAGAAGCCGGGCACAATGTGCTGGTTGTTACCGGCGATAAGGACATGCTTCAGCTTGTCTCGGATAAAGTGAAGGTGGCGTTGACTCGTAAAGGTATCACCGAGGTTGAGCCTTACGGTGTTCAGGAGATCGAGGAGAGATATGGTCTGCGTCCGGAGCAGATTATTGATTTGAAAGGCCTCATGGGCGACGCATCGGATAACATCCCCGGGGTACCGGGCATCGGTGAGAAGACTGCTCTGAAGCTGCTTCATCAATTCGGATCCGTAGAGGAAGTCTTGGCCCGTACGGATGAATTGAAGGGGAAGATGAAGGAAAATCTGGTGAGCCATGCGGAAGATGCCCGGATGAGCAAGCAGCTGGCCACGATATTCCGCGAAGTGCCCGTCGAGCGTTCCTGGGAGGATATGGCCTTCAGCAGTGTATTAGGAGAACCGGCAGCGCAAATGCTGCGCAAGCTGGAATTCAAATCACTGCTTGAGCGTCTATCCTTTGCGCACGGCAATGAAGAAGAGGCTAAAAACGAAGGCCAGAGCCTGAAGGAAGTGCAGGTTACGATCATCAATGCTGAGACGATACAGCAGCTTGTTGGAGCGTTGCCGCAGGTACAGAATATGATGGTGGAGTCCTATGGGGAGAACCCGCATCATGCGGTATTGATGGGTGTTATTTTATCGACCGAGGATCACCATTTTTACCTGAGCCCGGAAATACTGCAGGCTGACTATGCGTCGCCAGTCATTAAATGGCTTGGAGATGAGAGCATCAAGAAGCATGGCTATGATTTGCATCGGGCAGATCTCACCTTGCATTGGCAGGGGGTTGCCTTCGGTGGAGCCGAGCATGATATTCAGCTCGCTGCCTACCTGCTGGACCCGACAAATAATGACCAGACCGTAAGCGGCCTGGCTGCGAAGTACGGTATTGGTACCGTTGCAGCAGATGAAGAGGTATACGGAAAAGGCGCCAAGTTTAAGGTTCCCGATCAAGACCGGCTTAGTCAGCATTTAGCGCGCAAGAGTGCGGCTCTATTGCAGATTTTGCCGCTGCAGAAGCAAGAACTCGAACAGGTTGAAATGAATCGCTTGTTCTATGAGCTGGAGATGCCGCTATCACGGATCCTGGCCGACATGGAGAAGCAGGGCGTAGCTGTGAACCGCGATACCCTGCTCGACTTAGGGGCCGAGTTCGAGGCACAGATTAGTACACTTATTGCCGAGATTTATGCAAGTGCGGGGTTGGAATTTAATTTGAACTCGCCGAAGCAATTAGGTGAGGTTCTGTTCGATAAGCTTCAGCTTCCAGTGATCAAGAAGACGAAGACCGGATACTCTACAGATGCCGAGGTGTTGGAGAAGCTAGCGCCTTATCATGATATCGTGCAGTATATCCTGGAATATCGTCAGCTTGCCAAGTTGCAGTCTACTTACATCGAAGGATTGCTTAAGGAAATTCATCCGAAGACGGGAAAGGTGCATACTTATTTCCGTCAGACGATCGCGGCAACCGGCCGGTTGAGCAGTCAGTTCCCGAATTTGCAGAACATTCCGATTCGTCTGGAGGAAGGGCGCAAGATCCGCAAAGCATTTGTTCCTTCAGAGGAAGGCTGGTTCATGTTATCTGCCGACTATTCTCAGATCGAGCTGCGCGTTCTTGCCCATATTTCAGGGGATAAGGGCTTGCAGGAGGCTTTCCTGCATGATATGGACATCCACACGAAAACTGCGATGGATGTATTCGGGGTATCTGCCGATCAGGTAGATGCGAATATGCGCCGTTCTGCCAAAGCGGTGAATTTCGGGATTGTGTATGGGATTAGCGATTATGGCCTCTCTCAGAATTTGAATATAACACGTAAGGAAGCGGCAAGGTTTATCGATCAATATTTTGACGCTTTCGAGGGTGTGCGTGCTTATATGGATGACATTGTGAAGGAAGCGAAGCATAATGGCTATGTAAAAACCTTGCTGGAACGCCGACGTTATTTGCCGGAGATTAATGCTTCCAACTTCAATCTGCGTTCGTTCGCAGAGCGTACAGCGATGAATACGCCAATCCAGGGAACGGCCGCGGATATTATCAAGCTGGCTATGATTCTGATGGATAATGCGCTGCGGGAACATAACTTAAAGAGCCGCATGCTGCTTCAGGTACACGATGAATTGGTATTTGAGGTTCCGCCAGACGAGGTGGAGCTAATGACAACGCTTGTCCCGGAGACGATGGAACGGGCGCTTGTCTTGTCCGTGCCGCTTAAGGCTGAGGTTAGCAGCGGTGTGAATTGGTATGAAGCAAAATGACCAGGAACCTGTTGAAATAGATGAGGTGAAATAGATTATGCCGGAATTGCCGGAGGTAGAGACGGTTAGAAGAACATTGTCGGATCTTGTTGTGGGCAAGACCATTCAGTCGGTGACGGTATCGTTGCCGCGAATTATTCAAAAGCCCGATGATATTAGACAGTTTGAGCTTGATCTTGAAGGGCATTGTATTTTGGAAATGGGTCGCCGAGGGAAGTTTTTGCGCTTTATTATGGACGGAGTGGTTCTCGTCTCTCATTTGAGAATGGAAGGACGTTACGGCTTGTATCATAGCAGCGATCCGGTTGAGAAGCACACGCATGTTATTTTCCAATTTACAGATGGAACGGAGCTTAGATATAAGGATGTGCGCCAGTTCGGAACGATGCATTTATTTGCGGCCGGAGATGAGTTTAATCACAAGCCTTTGTCTAAGCTGGGACTTGAACCGCTCGATGAGTCGTTTACGTATGAGGCTTTTCACAAGGTGATGGCTAAACGGTCGACCAAAATTAAGGTGGCGCTATTGAATCAGGAATATGTGGTCGGGCTTGGCAATATTTATGTAGATGAGGCGTTGTTCCGCGCCGGAATTCACCCTGAGACTCCCGCTTGCGAACTAAGTGATGATCTGCTTTGCAAGCTTCATACTATGATCTTGGAAACATTAAATGAAGCGGTTGAAGCTGGCGGGTCCTCCATAAAGTCCTATGTGAACGGACAGGGAGAGATGGGAATGTTCCAGCAATCGCTGCGTATTTATGGACGGAAGGATGAGTCATGCGTAGTTTGTGGTCACCCTGTCGAAAAGATGGTCGTTGGAGGCCGCGGAACGCATTATTGCCCGAAGTGTCAGCCTTTGAAGCGGACAAGCGTTAAAAAGACTAAACTCAAACATTCCACAGCTTCTTCGAATTTTAAAGTCGACGGCGAGGTGAGAGGATGAATATTGGACTAACCGGTGGGATAGCAACCGGAAAGAGCACGGTCTCTCGCATGCTTGTGTCGTTAGGAGCAGCGCTGATTGATGCCGATGTCATCGCCAGAGAAATCATGGAGCCGGGGCATCCGGTTCTGGCTAAAGTCGCAGAGCATTTTGGAGAGGATATTTTGAATCCGGACGGAACTTTGAACCGCAAGCGGCTTGGGGCAGTTGTATTCTCGAACCCGGAGCAGCGTAAAGTGCTGAATGAATTAACTCATCCGGCCATCCGCAACGAGATGGCGGCGAGAATGAAAGCGCTGGAAGCGGCTGATCCTCATCGTCTGGTCGTTTGTGATATTCCTCTCCTATATGAGTCCGGACAGGAAGGGCTTTACGAGCAGATTATGGTCGTATATGTTCCAAAGGAAGTCCAGCTGGAACGATTGATGGAACGCGATAATCTGACTATGGAACAGGCGAGTTCAAGGCTGGCAGCACAGATGGATATAGAATGGAAGAAGAGCAAAGCCGATGTTCTGATCAACAATAGTTACGGATTGGATGAGACGAAGCGTCAAATCGAGACATTTTGGCGGGAAAAGGTTTCTATATGAGGCTGCTGCGGAAGAAGAGAGTGCTGCTTTTGCTGTTTCTTGGTTTTGTTGTCATTCTGTTTTTTAATTCTGCATGGTTGTCTATGTTCTATCCGATCTATTATAAAGAAGAAATTAAGCAGCATGCGCGGGAGAATGGTCTGGATCCCTTGATTGTGGCTGCGATTATTCGAGTGGAGACGAATTTTAAAGCGGGTGCTGAATCAAAGAAGGGTGCCCTCGGAATTATGCAAATTATGCCGGATACGGCGGAGTGGGTTATTTTAAAAGCGAAGTATGACAAGGTGCCTCTTGATAAAGTCAAGAACGAGATTGATGCGAATATTCAGATCGGAACGTGGTATTTGAAGTCGTTGTCGGAGCAATTTGATGGAAATCCAATCGCTATGATTGCGGCCTATAACGCGGGACCGACCAATGTAAAAAATTGGATCAAGAGTGGAAGATGGGACGGTCAATTAGAGTCGGTGAAGGATATCCCGTTTGGAGAGACCAGGCATTATGTACAGAGGGTGACTCATTACTACAAACAATATTCCGAGATATATGATGATTTTTAAGGAAAGCCTCGGTTACAATAGATATAAGGAAAGCACTAAAAGGCTTTAGAGCCTTTCAATGCTTTCCTGAGAGCTTACTTATTTGAATTGGCCTGCCAATTGTTGTTCGGCGATAGTTACCAGACGTTTAGTAATGTAACCACCGATCGAACCGTTTTCGTAAGAAGTCAGGTTACCAGCGTATCCATCTTGTGGAAAATTAATGCCAAGCTCTTGAGCAACTTCATATTTCATTTGCTCGAGTGCGCCAGTAGCTTGTTTTACTACCAGGTTGTTAGAAGAATTTTGCGCCATTGTTGTTCACCTCCTTGCGGTTGGTAACAGTATTATGCTCCGGTATTTGAAACTTCATTACAGATTTTTTTAGTTATTTATTGGCAGTCTTTTTTGTCAGTCTTACTTGCAGGAATAACAGTTAACAGAAGCAGAAGGGAGACATTTTTGCGTGAGATGTCCGTATTGTGACTATATGGGGACGAAGGTGCTTGATTCGAGGCCAGCTAACGAGAATCGCTCGATCCGCCGCCGTCGTGAATGTGAGAAATGCAGCCGACGTTTTACTACATTTGAGATGGTGGAGGAGATGCCGCTCATCGTCATTAAGAAAGATGGCAGCCGCGAGGAATTCAATCGCGAGAAGCTGCTAAGAGGACTGATGCGTGCTTGTGAGAAAAGGCCGGTATCTGTCGAGCAATTGGAGTCAGTCGTATCCGCGGTAGAGCGTCAGATGCGCCACTCTGCGAACGCGGAAGTGGAGAGCCGTGAAATCGGCGAACTGGTCATGGAACAGCTATATCCGGTTGATGAGGTGGCTTATGTCCGATTCGCCTCGGTATATCGTCAATTCAAGGACATTAACATGTTCATGAAAGAATTGAACAGCTTGCTCTCCAAGCCTGCGAGCGAGGAGTAAGCGCAACGGGGTGCCCTCTGGCGGGAGTGGCATCGCAGGCTGGTTCGTTTCAGCTCATATTGCCGGTTCGTACATTGCTCGTACATCGGTTCGTGCTGGCGGCCGGCTACATTTTAGATGTAAAAGAGTGCAGCCTTTAAGTTCAGGCAGCACTCTTTCTTTGTGGATTTGAGTCAAGAGGCTAACGGAAATCAGTGCCGCTATTTGGTCTGAAAGGGCCGTTTTTGAATTCTAACGGAAATGGAGTCCCTTATTTGAAGTTTTTCAGCAGAATAAGGGTAGACTATACCCAAATAGGGGATCAGATTTCCGTTACAATTACAGAATCGTTGAATTCGCCAAAATAGCGGAACTAATTTCCGTTAGAGCTGGTGCATCAATGAGATACACACCACCGACGATACCAAGCGACCACACCAAGATATGACGACTCTAATCGCACCAACAATACTAATAACACAACGCTACGCCACAACGATACCAACAGCACTAACGCACTAACGGCCCTAGAGCCCCAAGGGCACAAAAAAACTAACAACCAATAAGCCCCAAGTCACTAACACCAAACAATGCCACTAACGCTACACAATGCCACTAATAGCATAGAAGCACTAAGAACACAGAAGCAGTAAGAACACAGAAGCAGTAAGAACACAGAAGCACTAAGAGCACAGAAGCACTAAGAGCACAGAAGCACTAAGAGCATAGAAGCACTAAGACACAAAAACACCTGGAGCACACAAGCCCCAAGAGCATAACAACATCAACAGCACCAACAGCCAATGGCTCCCAAGTCACTAACGCCACACAATGCCACTAATAGCTCCAAGAAGAACACAGAAGCACTAAATCACAGAAGCACCAATAGCACTAGCAACATGACTAACGACACCGCCAGCAACCAACAAGCGACCGACAAGCAACCAACAGCCCCAATAGCCCCAACAATCCGCCGCTACTAACTACACCAGCTAGACTAACCCGTATGTTCGATAACGCTGAGCCGCTGGTGAAGGCGAGCGGGTTTTGGTCCACTAATCGATGCAGAAAGATCTAACGGAAACCAGTGCCGCTATTTGGTCTAAAAGAGCCGTTTTTGAATTCTAACGGAAATGGAGTCCCTTAATTGAAGTTTTTCAGCAGAATAAGGGTAGACGTTCCCCAAATAGAGGATCAGATTTCCGTTACAATTGCAGAATCGTCGAATTTGCCAAAATAGCGGATTCAATTTCCGTTAGAGTCTGGCGCATCAATGACATCAACGGTCAACTACCCCAACTCCACTAACCCGTATGTTTGATACGCTGAGTCGCTGGTGATAACGGGACCGACAGCGCTAATAACACGACACTACCAACGAACCCTAACTAACACACCAACCCCATCTAACCCAACCTGTATGTTCGATAACGCTGAGCTCCGCTGGCGATCGCGAGCCGGTTTTCGTCAACCAATCGATGCAAAATCGATCTCGTATGCCGTCTTCTGCTTGAAAAAAAAAAAAAAATTTCTCTAGGAGTCAACGGTCCCGGTATTCGAATCGCACATATNTGTAGATCGCGAGCCCGTTTTCGTCAACCAATAGATGCAAAATCGATCTCGTATGCCGCTCGGATAGCCGTAAATGAGCTGCAAGTTCTCTAGGAGTGAACGGTCGCGGTGTTCGACGAGCGAATCGTATTATTTCTGCTTCCACCCAGTCAAGCTGTGGTGAGACCTCCAATGAAAGAAATTTGCCTACGAAAGAAAGCACCAGTTGCTTGCAGACGCCGGGATCGTCACGGATAGACAGATAAGCAATCGGAAGGAAGTACCAATCATCAAGGACAAGCAATGCCTGTTTCATGCAGAGATCCTTAAACCGGGCAACCTCCACATCTCTGGCATGGGATCGATAACCATGAATCTCGATGCAGCCCTTAACTCCTCCACCGGGCATGTACGCAAGATCCAAATAGCGATACCCGTTATTGAAGTCGCGTAGTTCATATTCAGGGTACAGGTGATCCAGATTGCCGATAGCAGGAAACCAGATCGAGCGTAAAAATTCAACAGTTCCATGTCCTAGCCCATTTTGCAATAGTTCTCTTCTTCTCGCCCCCTTCTCCTCGTGAATCTGCTGTTGTAGCCACGCCTCATAAACTGGTTCAAATAAACTCATCTTCTTTCCCCTCACCTCAAAAGTAATAAAAAAACCGCCTTAACACATGGGCTCCTAAGAGCTTTGTGTCAAAGCGGCATGTGCTTCATGTCCGACACGTATAAATTACCCTATTTTTACAGATGAATCAAGAACCTTAAGGAGCGGAAAGAAGCAGCTGGAAGAGGAACGCTCATGAGACCTGTCAAGTCCAGCGCGGTCTCTCCTTAGTCCACAATAGGCCGTGAATTGATACCAAATTATCGGCAGATTATTACGAGGCGATATCTCACTGTGCAATAACATGAATCTATCCTACAGAGAAATGGGAGGGGCTGAGCTAAGAATGCAGGACCGAATTCCGGAAGTATACCGATTAGTGGAGTTCGAGTGGCTATAATCCACCATATTTATTAATGATAAGCGAATAAAGATATCAGTTATGCAAATAATGCAGCCAGAGGGCTGTATTATTTTTTTTGCGGCAGGATGACCGCGTCTAAAGATCTAGTATAGATCCATAATTTTTACACTCCGTTTACAAAACGAAAACATGGCTTTGATAATAGGCTTCTATAATCAGAGTATACAAACAAATGAGGGGGAAACCTGAATCATGAAAAAGAGTATGTTACTGGTTTTAACGATGATATTGACTTTAACGCTGGCTGCTTGTGGTCAAGGAAGCAGTTCTAATAATAAGACAGCGAATTCTTCGGACAACTCGTCTACAGGAAATACCACGAACAGCGGCAACAAGACGGAGCTCTCCGGTTCTATCCTGGCAGTAGGCTCATCGGCATTGCAGCCACTTGTTGAACAAGCTAGCCAAAGCTTCATGGATCTGAATCCGAAGGTATCGATTCAAGTGCAAGGCGGGGGTAGTGGAACAGGGTTGACGCAAGTATCCGGAGGACAAGCGGATATCGGGAACTCCGACGTATTTGCTGCTGAGAAGTTGGAAGCAGGTCCTGCGGCAGAACTGGTTGACCATCAAGTCGCTGTAGTGGGCATGGCAACTGTAGTTAATCCGGATATTACAGTAGATAATCTGACTAAAGATCAGTTGGTTAAAATCTTCAAAGGCGAAATTACAAACTGGAAGGACCTTGGCGGCGCAGACCAAAAAATCCAAATCATCAACCGTCCATCCAGCTCCGGTACACGGGCAACCTTCGAGAAATATGCATTAGGCACGAAGACAGAAGATTTGGCTGGCGCGATTCAAGAGGATTCCTCGGGTACAGTTAAGAAGCTGGTTAAAGAAACACCAGGAGCGATCGGCTACCTTGCGCTTTCCTATCTTGACGATTCCATCAAAGCTGTGAAATACGAAGGTGTAGATCCGACTGAAGATAATGTTGCAAATGGGACTTATCCGGTATGGGCTTACGAGCACATGTACACAAAGGGTGAGCCAAATGAAATCGTGAAGGCTTTCCTGGACTACATGACTTCCGATGAAATACAAAATAAAGATGTTGTCGAGCTTGGATATATCCCGGCCAGCAAAATGCAAGTAACACGCGATATCGATGGCAACATCACTAAGTAATAATTGACAACATAATTAAAGTACTTAAGGAGGCGGATATCCTGCCTCTTTAAGTGCTGTGTAAAGGGAGAGGTCTATGAGTCAGTCCGGTGGAAAACAAAAAGTCAAACAGCATGTTATCGAAGAATGGACCGGAAAAATATTAACCTCCTTTTGTATCGTCCTGCTCGTTGTAATTATTTTCTCCATGGTATACTTTGTGGCGACAAAAGGATTAAGTGCATTTTTTCAAAATGGAATTAAAATCAGCGAAATATTCGGAACGACCTGGAAACCGGATGGAGAGCCACCTCTTTTCGGTGCTTTGCCGTTTATCATAGGCTCATTCAGCACTTCCCTGCTGGCTGCTGTCATCGCTGCTCCGCTTGGCGTCAGCGCGGCATTATTTATGGTCGAAATTATGCCTAATATCGGGAGAAAATATTTGCAGCCCGTAATCGAGCTGTTGGCTGGAATTCCTTCGGTAGTATACGGCTTCGTCGGCCTTAGCGTTATCGTCCCGTTCTACCGTACTATTTTCCCGGGTCAGGGCCTTGGCATTGCTGCGGGTGCAACGGTTTTGTCAATTATGATACTGCCTACCATTACGTCGATCGCGACCGATGCGCTCGCTTCTCTTCCGGCCGGACTGAAGGAGGGCTCTTATGCGCTTGGAGCAACCAGATGGCAGACGCTGTCGCGTACGGTCATTCCAACGACGATGCCTGCGCTTATGACAGGGATCGTGCTTGGAATGGCGCGTGCCTTCGGTGAGGCTTTGGCCGTCCAGATGGTTATCGGCAACGCACCGCATATCCCTAAATCCCTATTTGAATCGACCTCGACATTAACGAGTGTTATCACGCTCAGTATGGGCAATACAGTAATGGGCTCAATGCAAAATAATGTACTGTGGACGCTGGCGTTGATTCTGATGCTGATGACCTTCGTCTTCGTCTTTATTGTCCGTCGGCTTGAAAGGAGAGCACAGCGATGAGTGCAAGAACAAAAGATAAAGTAGCTACCGCCGTAATCGTCACTCTGGCTGGGGTTATCGTCCTTGTCATGGCCGGTTTGCTCGGCTTCATTCTGGTCCGGGGACTCGGACATGTCAGCTTCCACTTCTTGACCTCTGCACCGCAGACGATCAAGGAGGGCGGGGGGATCGGGCCGCAATTGTTCAATTCCTTATTCCTGCTTGTATTAACTATGATCATTACAGTTCCTTTAGGTCTTGGCGCAGGTATCTATATGAGTGAATACGCCAAGCCGGGGAAAATTACAGATACGATTCGTCTGATTGTTGAGGTGCTGTCTTCTTTCCCTTCGATCGTAGTTGGTTTGTTCGGTTTGCTCGTCATTGTAAATACATTTGGACTCGGCTTCTCGCTGTTCTCCGGCGCGCTGGCTCTAACCGTCTTCAATTTGCCGCTGATGGTTCGGATTACGGAACAGGGCATGTCCGGTGTCCCTGCTGCACAGAAGGAAGCAAGCCTTGCGCTTGGGGTTTCCAAATGGAAGACGATTAAATCCATTATGATGCCGATTTCGATGCCCGTGATACTGACCGGAACGATCCTTGCAGCTGGCCGGGTATTTGGCGAAGCCGCAGCTTTGTTATTTACGGCGGGAATGAGTAGTCCAAGACTGGATTTCACCAATTGGAATCCGCTGAGCCCCACTTCGCCGCTGAATCCATTCCGTCCGGCGGAGACGCTGGCTGTACACATCTGGAAGATCAATTCCGAGGGACTGGCTCCGGATGCTCCACAGATTGCTGCCGGCGCTTCCGCGGTGCTGATATTAACCGTGCTGATCTTCAACTTGCTGGCACGCTGGGTTGGTCGTCTCATGCTGAAGAAATTTACGGCTGCGAAATAGGAGGGCTTCCATGCAAAATATTGAATTGTCCACAAAAGATCTGAATGTATTCTATGGTGAGAAACATGCGGTTAAGCAAATCTCGCTCGACTTTGCCTCCAAGCAGGTTACGGCTCTGATCGGCCCTTCCGGTTGCGGTAAATCGACTTTTCTGCGCAGTCTGAACCGAATGAACGATCTGATCGAAGGATCGCGCATCACCGGCGAAATCTGGATCGGCGATGAGAATATCAATGATCCGAAGACCGACGTGGTACTGCTGCGGCAGAGGATCGGGATGGTCTGGCAGCGCCCGAATCCGTTCCACAAATCGATCTATGAGAATATCGCTTTTGGTCCGCGCTATCATGGCATTCGCGACCGCAAGAAGCTGGATCAGATTGTGGAGGAATCATTGGTTAAGGCAGCGCTGTGGGAGGAGACCAAGGATCGTCTGCATCAGTCGGCCTTGTCCTTGTCAGGCGGCCAGCAGCAGCGTCTGTGCATCGCCAGATCGATAGCGGTGAGTCCCAGCATCATCCTGATGGATGAGCCTTCCTCTGCCCTGGACCCGGTATCTTCGGCCAAGATCGAAGAATTGATCGCGGAGCTGAAGGAGGAATACTGCATTATCATCGTTACCCATAATATGCAGCAGGCCGCTCGTGTATCGGATAAGACCGCATTTTTTCTGATGGGAGAGCTCGTGGAGTATGATGAGACAAGTATGATCTTTACGAATCCATCGGACCAGCGGACGGATGATTATATATCTGGTAGATTCGGCTAATTTCGAGAACGGATAAAAGAACCCTTATTCCCGCTTAATAGCGTGGATAAGGGTTCTTTTACGGATGTGGCCTCTTTTTTGTTTTAAATGGTTAGAGTACAATAGTGATTAGGCTCTGAATGCTAGAGCAGAGAAATAACCAACAATTCATATAAGACTAATGGGAGAATAACATTGTTGTAATAGGGGCCTCCGTAAAGTCCACGCGGCTGCGGATACCCATAGTTAGCCCCGTGTCCATCCCAGTTCCAAGGATGCCCATCATGATGCCCTTGGCCTTGGCCAAGCTCATGTCCCGACCATGGATTATTGCCTTGCCATTGTCCGTCACCTGGAGAGCCGGGAAGGCTGAGGAACAATAATCCGCCATCAAGGTGGATTAGTTGGCCTTCATATGTTACGCCGTCGATCGTTTGTACCCGTACGTTGTGATTGACATATTTTTGGCCGACGCGATGCATCTGGTCTCTGAAATCTTTGACGGATTTGACAGTGTTGGGATGAGCCTCATAAATCACTTGATTTTGCCCTAATGCCATAACTAATAACCTCCACTTGGTCGTATTTCCTTCTGGCTCATCATATGTGGGAAGGACTAGGGAGGTGCCTATACATTTTAGACTATGGTCCAGTATATATTTACGACCTGAGACTGTTTAGAATAGCCGCATTTAAGTTCATACTAAGGTCTAACTCTATTGAACGAGCAGGAGATTGGATTCACATGAATGTATTGAATTGGATAGAACGAATGTTTGAACAATATGGATATTTTGTGTTATTGCTTGGGTTGCCGGTTGATTTCATCGCCTTACCGTTGCCGCCCGGTCAGACGACGTTAACGTATACAGGATACCTGGTCTACAAAGGGGTACTGGACCTGCTGCCTGCCATATTTATGGCCTATGCGGGCTCTGTCATTGGGATTACAGTGACCTATGTGCTTGGGCATCAGATTGGGGCTCCGATTATAGAACGATTCGGGAAGTGGGTGCTGGTTAAGCCAGCTCATTTGGAGAGAACGAGAAGAATCTACGAGAAATACGGCAATAAAATGCTGTTCATTAGCTTTTTTGTCCCTGGGGTCAGACAATTTTTTGGCTATTTTGTAGGCATCATTCGTATTCCGTTCCGAACCTTTGCTCTGTTTGCCTACCCTGGAGCGGCGATATGGGTGCTTGCGTTTATTGGCATCGGCAACCTGTTTGGCGAGCAGTGGCAGCGGATTTTTATGCTGGTTCAGCGCTATCTGGGCTTTTTCTTCGCCGCTCTTGGCATTATTGTGCTGACGATCCTGATCGTCCGCTGGCGTAAATGGTGGCTGAAGAAGCCTGATAATAAACCGATGCAATGATTAGCTCCGCACTAAAAATTGAAGCGTCAGACATTGTCTGGCGCTTTTTTGCGTGAGCTTGCTGTTCCCTTGGTTGGACCTGATCCCTCTTCCTTGGCTTTCACGAGTGCCAGAAATGCGAAAAGACTTGCCAAGGTTTCAAATCCTGCTCCAATAATTTCTAAATCATCAGACGTGAGCTCTTCTTCATTCATTATATTTTGCAGTCCAATCTGATTAAGAAGTTGTGTCTGCCTCCTTCTTGGCAAGCCTATCACCTGCTTTAATGGTTTTACTGTATGTTATGCAGCAGAAGCCAGGTTTGAATAGGCGGGTCAGCAAGCCATCGATCGTCTAAAGTCAAAAATATACATAAACATTTAAGTAGCCCGTTCGTTTAAGCTCATCGCTTCATAAGATGTTCTATACTCGAAAAGGGAGGTATAGACATGTCAGGTTGTGGAGAGGTTGGCGGTATCGGCGGTGTAGGCCTGTGGGGATCTACAGGCGCTATTCTGGTTTTGTTTATTCTGCTCGTCATTATTACTAGAACTTTCTTATACTAAACCTTAGCCTGGAAAACTGGTAAAGCAGGTCCTGTTGAGACAGGGCCTGCTTTTTTTAGAAATTGGACTATGGGAGTGCAGATTAGCCGTGTGAAGGGAAAATGGCTTCTAAAGCCGGACAAGGTTGTCTTTCCAAGAAGTCGGCAAGTTGATCCGGCATGTTCTTATAAATATCTTTTAGTACGGTGCCCTTATAAATATTACCGATGATCACCGGGTAGCATAGCTCTGAGATCAGTACATCGCCGTTGCCGTGCAAATGCAGTTGCTTCTTTCCTTCAATGCAGTTGGAGAAGTATACTCCGGGTTGTTCCTCAAAGCCGAGCTTCTGAGCGAAGCGGTCCATGCAAGTAAAATAAATGGTGCTGTCCTCTCTCCGATGGGCAATAAGCTCCTGAACCGCCTTCTTCAAATCTTCGCGGGCTGCAATCGCTGACCAGCCGCTATGACCCATGCTAATGCTGTTCTGGATTTCATGCGTACGAATACCAAGTGCGTATACATGGTCCGCTATCTCCGTCAGATGGTGAGTCGTCTCTTCAAACAGTAGTGTCTCCAGTACTGTATCGAAGGAAGCTTGAGCGCACAGAGCGATATTTTCTCTTATTTTCGTATATACGCTTGGATGCAGCTTGTAATAGCGAGAGAACTCTTCGGCAGTTGTGAAGTTGAAGGAGATATGGATCGTGGTTACTCCAGCCTCCTCTAATTGCTGCACACGCGTGGCGTTAAGCAGGCTGGCATTGGTGTTAAGCTGGGTCTCGATGCCATGTGCCGAGCAATAGGTGACGATGTCCAGACAGTCCTGATATTTCAAAGTTACTTCACCGCCGGACAGTCGCACTCTACGAATCGTAGGGATATCCCGGAGAATGGAGATAACCTCCTTGGCGCCAATGCATTGATTGTCATCCCGGCTATATGCGCAGCAGTAGCTGCACTTAAAATTGCAGTTGGATGTGACGCCAACCTCAAGGGCTTCCAGATCATAATGGTGCGGATTTTCTAATTCAAGGAATTTATATTTCACTCTTACCGGCTCCTAAATAGATAGATTTGGTGTCGTTAGTATAACTAACCAACCTAAGTGATTATATAGCTTATGGAGCGGATATATGTATGAGGTTTTTAATAGGGGGGACTGGGTGAAAACCCCATCTTTCAACCTATTGCGACAGGGCTAGATAAGTATAACGGATGGAGAAATATAGTTCAAATATATTATTTTTCAAAAAAATAACACATTTTCCCTGAAATCAGCTATAATAAACATGTCATCAAAATTAAAAACATTATAACCTAATACTCGTTACTGTCTTCTTTTTCCCTCTTTTTTTTCATTTAATGTCTTTTCTTCGGTTTTTTTGCGTGTTTTATTCCTATCATCTCTCTATTTATGGTTTTAGTAGGTTTAAGGGGTATATAAATCCGTATTTCGGGTTTATATAGAATTTTTGTGTCTGTGAAGAGCCGAGTTGCAAGCATCAGGAATGCAGGCATTTATTAACTATGCGCAAAAGGAGGGATCGAGCTCTTTTTAGCAAGCGAGGCAGTATGTCGGTTCGAGTCATGATTTATCCAATTTAAAAGGAGGTATTAGAATGATCAGTTCAATTCGTTTATCTCGCTCTATGACAATGAAGGCGCTTACAACACTAGGGGTTATGCTGCTCACACTAATCGTTGTATTTCTGATTGCAGACAAGGCTTCTGCCCACGGTTATATCGATGGTCCGGCGAGCCGGGGATATCTGTGTAAGACAGGACAAAATACGAATTGCGGAGCGATTCAGTATGAGCCGCAAAGTCTTGAAGCTCCAAAAGGCTTTCCGGCAGCCGGCCCAGCCGACGGGAAAATCGCCAGTGCGAATGGCGCCTTCCCTGAACTGGACCAGCAATCCGCTACACGTTGGACAAAAGTAAATATGTCTGCCGGAACAAACACTTTCCATTGGACACTGACTGCAGCCCATGCTACAACCAGTTGGAAGTATTATATCACAAAGGAGAACTGGAATCCGAATGCGGCGCTCACACGTGATTCATTCGATCTGACTCCATTCTGCTCCGTGAGTTATAATGGCACACAGCCACCGAATAGTTATTCCGACACTTGTAATGTTCCGCAACGTTCGGGATATCATGTCATCCTCGCTGTTTGGGAGATCGCCGATACGCCTAATGCATTCTATAACGTGATCGATGTTAATTTCAGCGGAACAAACCCTGGCGACAGCCAGCCGCCAACCGCTCCGGCATCTCTCACAGCTGGTAACGTTACAGCCAACACAGTAACGCTCTCCTGGGGAGCCTCCTCCGATAATGTCGGTGTAACTGGCTATAATGTATATAACGGAAACACGCTGGTAGGCTCGGTGCCTGCTTCGACGCTGAGTTATACGGTAACTGGATTGACCGCGAACACGTCCTATACGTTTAATGTGAAGGCGGTTGATGCCGCAGGCAACCAGTCGAGCGCCAGCTCCGTTACTGTGAAGACGGGTCAGGCTGCAGCCGATAAAGAAGCGCCTACTGCGCCGGGCAATTTGCACGTAATGGGGACGCCCACTGCATCCAGCGTAGATCTGATGTGGAGTGCGTCCACGGACAATGTGGGTGTTACAGGCTATCGTGTATACCAAGGGTCGAACCTGGTTGCTACCGTCTCTGGTTCGACAACTGATTATAAAGTGACCGGTCTGAATGCTAATACGTCTTATACATTCACCGTATATGCTGTAGATGCCGCAGGCAATGTATCCGCGGCCAGCAATTCGGTTCAGGCAACTACAGCAGCAGCACCTGCCGCTCAGCCGTGGGCTGCAGGTGTCTCTTATGCAACAGGAGATCTGGTAAGCTATAACGGTTCGGTCTATGAATGCCGCCAACCGCATACTTCATTGGTTGGTTGGGAGCCTACCAACGTTCCTGCTCTCTGGCTGCTGAAGGCCTAATTTCATAGATTCATATCGCATTTTGGGTTTTGGGCTGTCTTCCTTTGAGGAATCTCATAAGGAAGGCAGCTTTTTTTAGGTTGCCGAAAAATGAATGATTCAAAATTGAATATTTCAATTGTTCATAATCCGTTGTATGATGTAAAAGTTGAATTTAGGAATGGTTCAATAAAGAGCCATTTTATCATCAAAGGGGTGAGCATCATGTCGTCATTATCGCGCTCTCGTACGATTTCATATCTGATCTTTCTCGTAATTATGTGGGGGGTTAACTGGCCGTTATCCAAATTTGCCCTGGAGTACACGCCACCGCTGCTATTCGCCGGTCTTCGGACCTTAATCGGGGGTGTTCTGCTTATACTGGTAGCTATTCCTAACTACAAGAAGCTGAATCTGCGCAGGAATTGGCCGCTGTATCTGCTCTCCTCGGTGCTGAACATCGTGCTGTACTATGGATTGCAGACGATCGGGCTGCAATATTTACCGGCTGGATTATTTTCCGCCATCGTATTTCTGCAGCCTGTATTGCTTGGTGTCTTCTCGTGGTTCTGGCTGGGAGAGTCTATGTATGGGATGAAAATGGCTGGGCTGTTCCTTGGCTTCCTCGGTGTGTTCGAGATCAGCGCCGGCGGATTGGCCGGACATCCGTCGATCACCGGTGTACTGCTTGCACTGGGCAGTGCATTAAGCTGGGCTTTTGGCACCGTGTATATGAAGAAAACGACAGAACGGGTGGATATGGTCTGGATGGTGGCCTCGCAACTAACGCTGGGAGGACTGCTGCTGCTCGGAACGGGCAGTTATTTGGAGAAATGGAGCGATATTACGTGGAACATTCCTTTTATCAGCGTAATGCTCTTTATCGCTGTCTTCGTCATAGCTCTGGGCTGGCTCGTTTACTTTAAACTAATTGGTTCTGGGGAAGCGGGGAAGGTTGGTGCATTTACGTTCCTGATTCCGGTCATAGCCATTATTTGCAGTGTTATTTTCCTAGGAGAGAATGTAACTTGGAACCTGGTCGCGGGATTAGGCATGATTGTCGTCAGCATCCTGCTGGTTAATATCAGGCCCGGTGCGCTTCGGCGGACAAGCGAATAATCTCTATCCTTTGGACATTACTGGGGTTGTGGCCGATTCCAGTAGTGCCCTCCCGGTCATTCGGGGCTATATGGGGGAAGAACCTGACACAAAAGTCGGGATTGCTTTGAGGCTTGAAATTGTGCTAGAATATGCACATTAAGATGCAGGCAAGGGCAGGAGGAAGCAATGGCACAGTTAAAACGGTTTGGCTTCGGGTTGCAAGCGCTGATTGTACTTGCTGCAAACAATTCGGAACAATGCTCCAGCGCAGAGATCGCCGAACAGATTCAATGCGAACCAACTGTACTACGCAAAATTTTGGCTCAATTGGCTGAGCAGGGTATTGTAGAGGCCAGGCAGGGGCGTTCCGGAGGTTATCAATTAACGCGCAGTCCGGAACAAATTACGCTGGCTGAAGTCTATAAATCGCTCCATGAGAAGGAGCCGCAATGGGACCGGATGCTGGATACGACCGGGAACCATCTGTTTGGACAGAAGATGCATGAATCGTTCTCGAAAATTATGACCGATATCAATACACAAGTGAACCAGGTGCTGGGAACGTATACGGTAGGGGATTTCTTAGACTAAATTTTTTTGGACTAAATTGTGCTATAAATAGCACATATAGTATTCTCCTCCGGTTCTGGATGCTTTTGATATAGAGAGACTAGAAGAATTGAGATGGAGGTGAGTGCATGATGAAACTTGTCGGCCGGAGCCGTTATGCCCGTATTATAGCATCGCTGGTCACAGCGCTAATCGGAGGGATTTTGTTCAAGCTGCTGCATCTGCCTGTGCCTTGGCTGCTGGGTCCGATGCTGGCGGTGTTAGTCGGTTCTAATCTCATGGAGGACCGCTATGAATGGCCACAGCAGTTCAGAAGTATAGGCATGGTCATCGTCGGCTACACGATCGGTCTGTCTATGACGCTGACCGCGCTAAGACAGATGTCCCACCAGCTTCCCTATATGCTGCTCATGACAGTCCTGTTGCTGCTGTTATGCTCAGGTATTGCTTATATAAATTCCAGATTATCAGGCATCGACTACAATTCTGCGCTGCTTGGAAGCATTCCCGGGGGGCTTACTCAAGTGATCTCTCTCGCCGAGGAGACGGAGGGAATTAATCTTCTTGCGGTTATGATAACGCAGGTGATTCGTCTAATTATGATTATCGTCATTATTCCGCTGCTCGTGTTCAGTCCCTTCTTCGCTCACGGACATGGGGATACGACCGCTGCAATTCCTTCAACAATAGCGACAGCGACCCATAGCAGCAATCCGCTTATTATGCTCTTGTTTGCTGTTGTCTGTATTGCGGGAGCATTTTTGGGCAAGAGGATTCATTTGCCGACTCCGCTATTACTGGGGCCCGTTATTGCAACAGCCACCTTGCAGCTGCTCGGTATAACCGGTATGGCTCTGCCGGGCTGGATCATTAACACCGCACAGCTGCTAATTGGCGTAAATGTCGGTTTGATGCTGAAACCGGGCCGCATGGAGCATAAGTTCAGAACCATATCCATCGCCATAGGCTGCGGGCTCTTGCTGGTAGTTGGAGCCTGGGGCCTCAGCTTGCTGCTTGTCTATGTTCAATCCGTCTCCGGAGCGACGGCTCTCTTAAGCCTGGCTCCAGGGGGAATGGACCAGATGGGGATTATAGCTCATGAGATTGGTGCAGATTTGGCTATAGTTGCCGGATATCAATTATTTAGAACATTCTTTATTATGTTTGCCATACCGCCTTTAGTTCGTCTATTGTTCCGGATTCAGAAGAAGAAAAAAACGATTAAACAAGGAGAGATTGTATGAGCGCGTTAAACGTTGATTTCAGTAAAACGGCATTGGTTCTGATCGACTTGCAGAAGGGGATCACGAAGATGTTTGACGGTACCCAAGAGGTCGTGGATCAGGCGGCGAGACTGGTCGAGCTGTTCCGCCAAAAGGGCGGCTTTATCGCATTTGTAAAGGTGGCGTTCCATGACGGCCGCGACGCCTTGAAGCCGACGACCGATATGCCGCCGGCTCCTGCCAGGCCTATTCCGGCGGATTGGGCAGAACTTGCTCCTGAATTGGGCGTAAGCGGACAGGACTATGTCGTCACCAAACGCCAATGGGGAGCCTTTTTTGGTACAGACCTGGATCTGCAGCTTCGTCGCCGGGGTGTCGACACAATTGTCCTGTGCGGAGTATCCACAAACATCGGTGTCGAAGGAACAGCAAGAGAAGCATACCAGCATGGGTATAACCAAATCTTGATTACTGATGCGATGGCCGCTGCTTCCGAGGAAGAACATCAATTGAGCTGTAAATATATTTTCCCAAGAATCGGCAAATTGAGAACGACAGAGGAATTTATTGCGGAAGCCGGGCGTGGGGATTAATTAGTGGGTAAAGAAAATCACCGCGGATATGGAAAATGCATATCCGCGTAAGTGATTTTAATGTAAGATTTCCGGGGAAATTATTGCGCTCCAAGTAGAGCGGATTTCACAGAGCTGCCATCTGAAGTTAAGCGATACATGCCTATTACAACGGGATTAACCTGAACCAACCCTTTGCTTGCCAAATCTTTAAGGGGCTGATTTACCGAAGAAGTATCCTCACTTGCATTTGATAGTTGGGCAGCAAGCTGTATCGGAGTCTGCCACTCCGTGGTTAAGACGAGCAACACTTCCTGTTGCAGGGGAGTTAAATTCACACTGATAACCTCCTCGATCAAAGTTTTTATCTTAAATGGATAATAAATAAGTTTTATTGTATCAAAAAATAGTTTGAATTTCGAAGATTAACCGTAATCGGGCAGGATAAATCGGGTCAAAGGACTAAAACCGAAAACCGGGCAAATGACTTTATCCAGATTGAAACAAAGTATATAGTTTATGGAAGTAGAAGCAAGAGGGACAGAGGAACAATTTTTCGAAAGAAAATATTGACAGAGGAAACCCTGTTTGTTATTCTATAATAGTCTTTTACAATTATTGCGGGGAATTAGCTCAGCTGGGAGAGCGCTTCGCTGGCAGCGAAGAGGTCAGGGGTTCGAGCCCCCTATTCTCCACCAAACATCTAACACAAGCGGCGGGTAGTGCCGCCTTTTTTTATCCAATAAATATGATTCCAGAAGAAGATGTCGATCATTCGGCATCTTCTTTTTTTGTCTCTCTTAGAAAGTTGGCAGACCGGGCGACCTTTTTATCCCGAAATTGCTTAGGCGTCACGCCGGTTCTCGCATCTTCGAGCTGGAAAGTACTAGATCCGAGTAAGCAAAGGTTGTATAGCTTAGGCCATATCCGAATGGAAACAGCGGGGCAATCTCTTTTGTATCATAATAACGGTCTGATTCGTTGGCTGATGGATCAAGCGGTATCCGCAGCGCGAAATCCTTCCCATCCCAACTTTGTTCGGGATACGGAGAGTTCCGTGATACGTCCGGAGAAAGAGTTGAAAGGGTTCGATAAGGTAGCACTGCAGCCTGGCGAGAGTCAAACGGTACATTTTGAGCTCGATAAACGAGCCTTTGCATATTACAATGTTGAATTGCAGGACTGGTATGTGGAGACGGGCCGATTTGAGATTCTGGTCGGCAAATCGTCACGCGAAGTGATGCTCCAGGAATCGGTCCATATCACTTCAACCTCGGTCTGGAAACGGACTTACACTCGGGACACAACGATAGGGGATTTGCTCGAGGCCCCCAAAGGGAAGGAATTACTCGCAAAGCTTCTGCATAGTAACCCGTTAGCAGAGGGCAGAGATGCTGAATATGCGTTAAGTCTTCTCAAAGCCGCGCCGGTTCGTGGATTGATCTGGTTCAGCAATGGCGCATTCTCTGAGCGGGATCTGGAAGATTTGCTGAGGAAGCTGAATGGGAATTGATACCTGAGCATTGAACCCGAATTTACTAATATTATATAAAGGTTGCTCCTGTAACTAAACTGGTTATAGGGGCAGCTTTTTTGCCGTGGTGCATATGATCAATGTTGTTGGCAAGTTGACATGTTTTTGAGAAGAGTGTAAGAAACTTTATATCGTAAAATCCCGGGTTGTAAGAAATTAATGATTAAATATACAATAGAACATAATTTGATACTCGAAAGGATAGAAGACGATGAGAGCTGTTATTACGGTTACTGGAAAAGATACGGTAGGAATTCTAGCGCGCGTAAGCACGATGTGCGCCAAGTACAATGCGAATGTCATTGAAGTGAGCCAGACCGTGCTTCAAGATATGTTCGCCATGATAATGATGGTGGATATTGATCAAATTAATTGCGAATTGCATGAGCTGGTGGATATTATGCGCACTGAAGGTGAGCGACACGGTCTCGTCATCCAGTTGATGCATGAGGACCTGTTCAACTCCATGCACCGCATTTAGAGGAAATTCGAAAAGTCAACCGGACCTTTTGAACATGAGCTAATCCGAACTTGGAACTTAGCAGTTAGCGATATTCTAATCAAGGCTGAAGGGAATGTACCTGATGATAAACTCGAAAGAAGTATTAGAGACGATTCATATGATCCAGGATCAGCATCTGGATATCCGCACGATTACGATGGGAATTTCCCTGCTGGATTGCGCGGACCCGGATATTGAGAAGAGCTGTGACAAAGTGTATGCCAAAATAACACGACTGGCCCGCGATCTGGTCAAGACGGGGGAGGATATTGAGAAGGAATACGGGATTCCGATTATTAACAAACGCATCTCGGTAACGCCGATTTCCGTTCTGGTTGCAGCAAGCGGCGGTGATCCGGTGCTGTACGCGAAGACGCTGGACCGTGCGGCGAAGACCGTTGGCGTCAACTTTATCGGCGGATATTCGGCCCTGGTACAGAAGGGCTTTGCAGCGGGTGACCGCGCTCTGATCGAATCTATTCCACGGGCCCTGAAAGAGACGGAGCATGTATGCTCCTCTGTGAATGTCGGTTCGACCAAAGCGGGGATTAATATGGATGCGGTGGCTCTCATGGGCGATATTGTCCGGCAGTGTGCCGAACTGACCGCAGACCAGGACTGCTTCGGAGCCGCGAAGCTGGTTGTGTTTTGCAACGCGGTTGATGATAATCCGTTCATGGCGGGGGCATTCCACGGCGTCGGCGAGGGTGATGTCGTGCTTAACGTCGGCGTATCCGGCCCGGGTGTTGTACGAGCTGCGGTAGCTAATGCACCCGACGATTTCGATTTGACCCAAATCGCCGAGATTATTAAGAAGACGGCGTTCAAGATTACGCGGATGGGTCAGCTTGTAGGTACCGTGGCAAGTGAACGGCTGGGCGTTCCGTTTGGCATCGTGGATCTCTCCTTGGCTCCGACGCCGGCGATCGGTGATTCGGTGGCCCATATTCTTGAAGAGATCGGCCTGGAGTCCTGCGGCGCTTACGGAACGACAGCAGCGTTGGCGCTGCTGAACGATGCCGTGAAGAAAGGCGGCGTTATGGCTTCCTCTCGGGTCGGCGGCTTGTCGGGCGCATTTATCCCGGTGTCCGAGGATGCAGGGATGATCTCGGCGGTGCGCGAGGGGGCGCTTGGTCTGGAGAAGCTGGAGGCGATGACTGCGGTATGTTCGGTCGGACTGGATATGATCGTAATTCCTGGCGATACGCCAAGTGAAGTCATTGCTGCGCTGATTGCCGACGAAGCGGCGATTGGCATGGTCAACTCGAAGACGACGGCAGTGCGGGTAATCCCGGCGATCGGCAAAAAAGAGGGAGAAGATCTGGAATTCGGCGGACTGTTCGGAACCGGTCCGGTGATGAAGGTGAATACCTTCTCACCCTTCAAGTTCATCAAGCGCGGAGGTCAAATTCCGGCACCGCTGCAAAGCTTGAAGAATTAAACGGGTTCAGCAGACGATTTACGGATATAAAGAAGCAGGACAGGAGCAAATTTCGCTCTTGTCCTGCTATTTTTTTACTCTGATGAATCATGATCCTCCACTCTCGTACGAGACGCTAATAATTTTGGAGGTTGGAATAAGAATGCGCCGCTGCTGGTCATCTTCAATCTCTAGCAAGTCGTCAGCGACAGCAATCAAAGTGCCGCGCACAAGGGTATCATGAAGACGGATCGTCATATACTGCCCGATGACATCGTTCAACCGGTTTCTAGTATCCTGATTCGGGAAGGTAGCGAAAGCCAGGGCCTGCTCCAGGTGATCGATTCTAACGCTCAGAAGGGATAGTGAAGCTTCCAATATCTGAATGCGTTTTCGGTCCGGTAAATTGAACAATAAGCGTAGAATCCCCATCGTATATTCACCCCCTTGTCCAGAAGTATCTCTTTAATAGGAGACAAAATATCATATGTTCATAGTTTGATAGAGTTCGAACAAGCGTATATGAAAAATAAATAATTGCTGATTATACTCAGGGATTATTGTGCTTGACAGATAGATATGATTCAATCAAGTAAAGAGTTCTACTTGACCGGATGAGTGTATAAGAAATCTATTAAGCTTTCAAAAGGAGGGATATTCAATGAAACCGACATCCTCGCTCTCTATTAAACCTGATGAGATCGTCTTGCCTGCGCGTCTGCCGCTTTCCGTCTCGACCTCGCTTGGGGTTTCTCCATCATTTCAACGGCTGCATTGGCACCGGGCTTTGGAGATCAACTGGATTACAAAGGGCAGCGGCACCTATATCATAAATGGGCAGGATTATCCTTTTATTGAAGGGGATCTATTCCTGATTGATTCTCATGACCTGCACCGGGCGTATGAAGGGACCGATCTGGAGATGGTGATCATCATGTTTGAGCCTGTATTTCTCGGTTCGGAATACAAATACGATCATGATATCCTCCTTCCTTTCCGCCAAATGGGCAACCCGCTCTCCAATCATATCTCCCAGGAACACCCGGCTGCGCAGCAGCTTGGACAATATGTGATGAGAATGTATCAGGAGTACGAGGGGAAGAAGCGTTCCTATGCCTCGGCGATCCGCGGCTGGCTGCTGCTCTTCCTGACAGAGATGAATCGTTCCATCCATACCGGACAAGGCGAACAGAGCCGGGCGGTCGTGAAGCATCTGGAACAGATCAGACATGTTGTTCAGGTGATGGAAGCGAAATTGGCTCACCCATGGACCTTGAAGGAATTGGCGGATGAGGCGCATTTAAGCCCCTCGCGGTTCAGTGCCCTATTTTGCCAAATCGTAGGTACGTCGCCGATGAAATACCTGGTGCAACTGCGGATTGATCACGCCGTGGGTTTGCTGGAGCAGGATGATCTTAGCATTCTCGAAATTGCTGAAGCTAGCGGGTTCCGCAACCTTTCCAACTTCAATCGCCTGTTCCTGGGACAGACAGGAACGACGCCTTCGGTGCTGAAGCGACGGCTGCATGGCGAGGAAGGGGAATAAGCTTTTATCGCATGAGTTTATGTTTTAGTAAGATAGTATTAAAAATGAGGACTATTGCAGAAGAATGCGACAGTCCTTTTTAGTATGCTTAAGAGGAAGGAGAGATGCCAGATGAACTACTACTTGGGCGTTGACGCCGGGGGCAGCAAGACGCATGGCCTGCTCGTCAATGCGAAGGGGGAGACCCTTGGCAGAGGAGCAAGCGGGAATGGCAACCATCAGACCAATCCCCGGAATGCGGGCCGTAACATCGCATCTGCCTGCAACCAGGCGCTGCGTGAAGCAGGATTATCTGTTCACGACATTACTCATGCTTTTTTTGGATTGGCAGGAGCGGATCGGGAGGCGGATTATCGCATTCTTCGTCCCATGATCGCCGAATTGAATTTTCCCGATTACTCTATCGCGTGCGATACGATGATTGCCATGCGTGCGGGGAGTGAGCATCCCTACGGAGCGGTTATTATTAGCGGTACAGGCTTTAATGCAGCGGCCAGGAACCGCGCCGGTGAAGAATTGCAGTACGGAGGGTTTGGCTTCCTGTTCGGAGACGGACAAGGCTCCGGGCGGGATCTGGCTAACTTCGCGTTCCGTTCAGCCATCCGCGCCTGGGATCGCCGCGGCAAATCAACGCTGTTAACGGAGCTGGTATTACAGGCGAGCGGGTTTGCCAGCGTGCCGCAAATGCTGGATGCGGTTCTGGATGGGGAGTATACTCCTCCATTAGAGCTTGCCAAGCTGATGTTCGAGGCGGCGGAGCAGGGAGATGATATAGCGGCTTCTATTCTCGTGGAACAGGGTGTTGAGCTCGGCAATGCTGCGGCCGCTCTGATTGTCAGACTGGGAATGGAGCAAGAGGAATTTAATGTTGTGCTGGGAGGGAGCATCCTCTCTAAAGTGCGCACGGATATTATGCGTGATGCGATCAAGCGGCGAATCACCCTTACCGCGCCGCGGGCGACGATCACACGGATTACGATGGATCCGGTCGCCGGCGCTGTGCTTAGTGCCATGGATCGGGATGGGCAAGAGATCAGCCCGCAGGTGAAGCATAATTTAAGCCTGGTTTCTTTTTCTGATATGAAAGGAGAGGTACAGTGATGAAGACACAACATGGAATTAAGGTGGCAGTCATTGGCGGAGGTTCGTCCTATACACCTGAATTGGTGGAGGGACTGCTGAAGAGCTACGAGGAAATGCCGATTGCTGAGCTATGGCTCGTTGATATTGAGGAAGGCAAGCATAAATTAGAGATTGTTGGTAATTTGGCCAAACGGATGGTTAAGAAATCGGGCCTGCCGATTGAGGTGCATTTGACGCTGGATCGGCGTGCGGCAATTAAAGATGCTGATTTCGTCTCAACTCAGATCCGCGTAGGGTTGCTGGAAGCTAGAAAGCTTGATGAGCATATTCCGATTTCACACGGGGTGATCGGCCAGGAGACGACCGGCCCGGGAGGCATGTTCAAAGCGCTGCGTACGGTACCGGTTATTCTCGATATTTGCCGTGATATTGAAGAGCTCGCACCGAATGCCTGGATGCTCAATTTTACGAATCCGGCGGGCATGATTACGGAGGCCGTTACTAAATATTCGCGAGTGCGCTCCGTAGGTTTATGTAATTCTCCGATCAATTTCAAGAAATTTCTGGCGGAAGCCTATCAAGTGGATGAGAATCAGGTGCTGCCTGAATTCGTTGGCATTAATCATCTGCACTGGGTAACCTCGGCATTGGTTAACGGCAAGGAACGGATGCCGGAATTGTTGGCAGGCAAGGACGAGTACTCGGCTAAGAACGTGCCAACGCTGGGCTGGGATCCGGAGTTCCTGCAATCGTTGGGTGCGGTCCCAACCTACTACCTCAAGTATTATTACATGATGAATGAAATGTTCGATGAGATGAAGGAATCACTGGAGAAGAACGGAACCCGGGCCGATGTGGTCAGCCGTGTAGAGAAAGAATTGTTCGAGCTGTATGCTAACGAAGAATTGGAAGAGAAGCCGAAGCAACTGGAGCAAAGAGGCGGGGCATTCTACTCGGAAGCCGCTGTACATCTCATGAGATCACTCTATACAGGCCGCAATGATATTCAGACTTTGAACGTGGCGAACCATGGAATATTTGACTTCTTGCCGGATAACGCCAGCATTGAAGTGAACTGCGTCGTAACCTCTGAGGGACCGATTCCGCTTGTGCCGCAGAATATTCCAGAACATGTCAAAGGGCTACTGCATGCGGTGAAGACCTACGAAAGCCTGGCGATCGACGCGGCGGTCAGCGGGGATCGCGGTCTGGCTTTGCAGGCGCTGGTTCATCATCCGTTGGTACCGTCCGTCTCCGTAGCCAAGGTGCTGCTTGATGAAATGCTGGAGGCGCATCGCCGATATCTACCGAATTTCTTCTGATCCGAAAAATAAGAGAAACTGGTTTGGTTCATGGGAAGAGCCTTTTGCAGAAATTCCGCTTCAGGTATGAAGCGGTAATTAAATAAATATAGGTCGGCATCAAAAACCTGGTTGCATGATAAAGACCAGGTTTTTTCCTATTCGAAAGATACATCGACGTGAAACTTTCCCAGGAGGGAATTGACAAAAGAAGGAGGAAAAGATTATTATGAGTTAAAAGTCAATGAGTGGTGAGTCAATGAAATGACTAAGACGCGTCGCCAGCTCCAAAAGGAGCAAACGAGAAAACATTTAATAGAGACTGCCTTCAGGCAATTTGCACAGCGCGGCTTCATGACGGTCAGAACTGCCGATATTGCCCAAGCTGCGCGAGTATCCCATGGCACCGTTTTTGCCCATTTTGCAACACAGGAAGCGTTGTTTAATGCTGTCATTGAAGAATTTGGTCTGCGGATTTCAAGAAGACTTCATGAACTGGCAGTAGGCAACCATGGATTGCGGGAGGTGCTGGAAGCCCATCTCAAGGGCTTAAGGGAATTTGAAGCCCTTTATACCCGATGGGTGGTTGAGAGCCGGGTGCTTCCCGATAGCACAAGGGACACCTTTACCATGGTTCAATCGACTATCTCCTTCCACATCAGCCAGGCGGCTGAGCGGGAAATGGATACGGGCGAGCAGATCCGGTTCCCTGTACACCTGCTGTTTAATACCTGGATCGGATTGCTTCACTACTATCTGGCAAACGACGATCTTTTTGCTCCCGGAGGATCTGTATTGGATCGGTACGGCCAGGAACTGCTGGAACATTTTATGCGTTTAATCAAAGCCTGTTAGCTGGAGAAAAAGCAAGAAACCATTCAAAAGAATTCAACCCGTTTGCTTCCTTGCAGAGCAAGGCAATATTCATGGTCGTTAACAATAAGGTCTAATCCCATCTCTGACGGATGGGTGAGAGGGTGGACAGAATGAAAATCTGTGTTGCTTGCGGTATGCCAATGACAGAAGTTGCTGATTTTGCATTGAGGGATGTCGAAAAAGATTATTGCGTGCATTGTATGAGGCCCGATGGAACTATGCAGTCTTATGAAGAAAAGCTGGATTCCTTGTCCGCTTTCATCGTTAAAACTCAGGGGCTGGATCAAGGGGTCGCCCGCAATACGGCCAGAAATATGATGGCCCGGCTGCCCGCATGGAAGGTGGACGAAGCTGATGAAGGAACGGACTGATATCCTTGAAGAAATAATCCCTATGCTGGACATTGAGACGAAATTTAGAGAAATTGAGGAGTTGCTGTGTGCGAATTCCAATTTGCCGGGTCCGCGGGGAAATCTGACGCTGGCCTATAAATTTGCCGCCTGTTTTCAAAGGGAAAATCTCTCAGATGATTTACTGGACTTGCTCATGCGCTGGGTGAATATCCCGGCAGCGGAAGCTCCGGCTAATCATCCGCGGGAATATCTGCCTTTCTGCGGTATTCTGTCGCTGGGTGCCCATTACTGTTATGCCGATAAGGAGACCCAACGGCTGATCCTGCACCAGTTCAAGACCGCTATGAATGACGGGCGGTGGAGGACCAGGGAGGGGGCGGCAATGGGGCTTCAGCTTATTGCGGAGAATAATTTTCCTGCCGTAAAAGAGTACTTTATACGGTGTTATCCCGATGCAAGCGACCTTGAGAAAAGGGCGTTTGTTGCCGCTTTGGCGCATCCTCCCATTCTTCATCATCAAGAAATCGCCCGCTTCAGCTTAAAGATGAGCAGCGATATTCTGGCCGATTTTGCTGCTTCAGATCGGTTAGATCGTCGCTCAGAGCAGTTCGCTGTGTTGTCCAAAGGACTTCAGTATGCACTCAGCGTATTCGTCGCGGCGTTGCCGGAGGAAGGTTTTGCTTTATTGAAAGAGTATGCCGTCGTAAAGCATCCGGAAGTGGATAAAATTCTCCGCACCAATTTGAGCAAATCCCGGTTAACCAAAAAATACGCCCCACAGGTGGCGGAGGTTCTGGCGATCATGGAATCGCGGGGGCGTTGTTGATTTCCGTGCGATGAGCTTCCTTCATATTTCTTGATATGACGAGTAGCCTTTCATGTAGCTGGGGGTTATGTTATATTTTGTGAAGAAGTGTTTCTATCACGAACAAGGGAATTCACTAGATTTTACATTTATAAATGGGCTAGTAGGATTCGTTTGTTCAACTTATAGCACGGGTTCAGGAAGGGCGGTTGTTTCATCAAAGCGAACTTTTTGAATGACCTCTGATAGAGCAGGCAAAGGAGGGTTTACATGATCAAGCATATTGTTCTGTTCAAATTGAAAGACTCTTCACCGGAGAGCATTCGGGTGACGGAAGGAGTGCTGCGTGGATTGGAAGGAAAGGTAGAGCAATTAAGGTCGCTGGAAGTGGGAGTGGACGTTGTGAAGTCGCCTCGTTCTTACGATATTGCGTTGATTGCAACCTTTGATTCACTGGAGGATTTGCAGGGCTATCAGGTGCATCCGGAGCATAAAAAGGTGATCGAGCATATGAACGAAGTCCGCGAGAGCCAGGTAGCTGTAGATTTTGAATTCTAACAAATCGATAAGGCATGGAGGTTAGCGCATGTATTATGTGAACCGGGAGCAAATCGAACGGAGATTGGATGTTATCCCTGAGATTTTACAGGTCTGCACACTAGCGAATACGAATTCGGGAGAGCACTTGCTGGCCCGTTATGCGGAGGAGAGGGCCATTCATTTGGCCATTGAGGTTGTGACGGATGTCGGCAGTTATTTGATCGACGGCTTTATCATGAGGGATGCAAGCAGCTATGAAGATATCGTTGATATTATGATGGACGAGCAGGTCGTTGACAAGGAACTGGGCAGCATCCTGACGAAGCTGGTACGCTTGCGCCGTCCTCTCGTACAGAGTTATTTCGATTGGGACAGATCTGGCGGTCATGAGCTGGTTCAATACCTTGATGAAGCATTAACTTCATTTGCGGATAAGGTTCGCAGTTATCTGGATCGGGAAGCGATTCCTTCTTGACAGGTCGGCAAAAAAATAGGCAGTAAATTGTGACAGGCCAAGCTGCATCTGCTTATAATGACATTAATTATATAGGCATTCGCCCTTATAGCTGAAAGGAGGCTGCCTTCTGCGGGAGGAAAACGCCATATCGGTTGTTAGTGCGGGTGTACGATAAGGAGAGATGGACTATGAGTAAAGGGAACAAAGGCTGGATTTGGGGCGCTGCTATCGGTACGATCGTAGGTTCAGTTGCAGCACTGCTGTTTGCTCCGAAGGCAGGACGGGAAATGCGCAAGGATATCGCGGACGGCGCGCGTCAAGTTGGCGAGAAGACGCAAGAGGTGGCCAGCAAGGTGTCCGAGCAAGGGGCTCAATTGGTTGATAAGGTGAAGAAAACAACGGGCGATCTCATCGAAGATTTCCAGGAATGGCGTGGGAGCAAATCTGACGGGACCGTTGAAGTGCGTGTGTCATCTGTAGCGGATGACGAAGATCCTCTGCTGCTGGAGACCGCTGTAATCGGCGTGGCCGAGGATGCAGAGCAAGCGTCAGCCGCTGTAGAAGAGATTGCCGAATCCGTTGCTGAAGAAGCAGGAGATGCGGTTGAGGAAGTTGTTCAAGCAGTCAAAGATGAAGTTGAGGAAGCCTAATTTATAGCAAGCTTGAATCGAAAGTGCTTAGCGAGGATGATTGATACTTAGAAGAAGGCCTTATCACCCGACTTTGGGCAAGAGGCCTTCTTCTTTATTTTATGAAAAGGCTGTGTTGTTGATAATTCATTTACTTAATCACTACATATTCCAAATCAACCAGTCTCGCATAAGTAACAACTTGATCTGTTGTTAAGTGAAGTGATACAACGGTATGATGACCGCCACCGTTCTCGATCCAGGCCTTAACCCCATCCTGGAAGTTAGGCTTAACGTTCCAAAGAACACGGGCTACGGGAAGTTTCGGTGCCGGAATCGTCGGTTCAAATGCAGAAACCTCATTGATCAACAGTTTAAAGTGAGTGCCAAAATCAGCCATGGATACGACTACTCCGTCTCCGCTTCTACCGTCAAACACCAAACGTGCCGGAGCTTCGCGATCGCCAATGGCTAATGGAGACACGATAATTTTGGGTCTGTTGCTGGCCAGAGTCGGATCTACTTCAAGCATATGTGATTGGAGGATGGATTCTTGACCTGCCATTAATTCATAAGTGTAATCTTCCATAAAGCCGGTAGCCTTATTGTGACTCATCACTTTGAGCAGGCGATCGAGCGCTGCCGTCTTCCAATCTCCTTCACCAGCAAAGCCGTATCCGCTCGCCATCAAGCGTTGAACCGCCAGTCCGGGAAGCTGCTTCATACCATGCAGATCTTCGAAGTTTGTTGTGAAAGCATTGTAGCCGCCATGATCTAGAAATCGCTTGATAGCTATTTCATAGCTCGCCTGTACTTTGACACTTGCTTCCCAAGCATCCCTGCTGTAAGGACCGTAATCAAATTCATATAGCGCTGCATATTCCGCAAACAAAGCATCGACTTCTTCATCCGTAACTTCATTTATGTATTGCACAAGGTCGCCAATCCCATAGTAGTCGACGGTCCAACCCAATTGGATTTGCGCCTCAATCTTATCCCCTTCGGTAACGCCAACATTGCGCATGTTGTCACCAAAGCGAGCGACTTTTATGTTGAAGCTTTCGTTGAAAGCCACAGCGACGTCCATCCAATCGGCAATTTGCCGTTGTACTTCCGGGCGTTCCCAGTAACCCACTACTATTTTGTTCTGTTTCTTTAAGCGAGCATTTATAAAACCGTATTCACGATCCCCATGAGCTGCTTGGTTTAGATTCATGAAGTCCATATCCATCGTTGCCCAAGGGATGCTTTCATTATATTGCGTGGCTAAATGAAGCAGAGGCTTTTGCAAGAGCTTTGTTCCACGGATCCACATTTTAGCAGGCGAAAAGGTATGCATCCAAGTGATGACTCCGGCCACCTCGTCCCGATAATTGACTTCTTTCATGAGGCTTGTAATTTTATCCGCGCTGACAGCCAAATCCTGCAATATAAGCGGATAGGGCAGCATTCCGCTTTTATTCAAAATATCCGTCATAGTTTGAGCGTGAGTTTTAACCTCGGATAATGCTGCTTCTCCATATAAATGCTGTGATCCGACAACAAACCAGAACTGTTTTTTTGCTGCAACTGTTGACATACTCATCCTCTTTTCTAATAAATAGATGGATTCATTACTTCTGTCCGTAGTAAGCGTTTTGGCCATGTTTGCGTAAATAATGCTTATCCAGAATAGGCTGCGGCAATTCCTCCGCATATTGGTTTAGCTCTCTGGCAAATAAGTTCATTTTCGAAACCTCTTCCAACACAACACTGTTCATCAGCGCTGATTTTGCATCTTTTCCCCAGGTGAACGGGCCATGTCCCTTGAGTAAAATGCCGGGAACCGCTAAAATATCCAAGCCCCGCTGCTCGAAGGTTTCGATGATAACGCGACCTGTCTCCGCCTCGTAATCGCGTTGTATTTCCTCTTGTGTGAGGTAACGGGCACAGGGGATGGTGCCATAAAAGGTATCGGCATGTGTCGTTCCCATTACAGGAATATCAAGTCCTGCCTGAGCCCAAACCGTTGCCCAAGTGGAATGCGTGTGCACGATCGCTCCGATCTCCGGGTAATTTTTATATAATACGGCGTGAGTGGGGGTATCGGATGAAGGTCTTAAATCTCCCTCAATCACACGGCCATCCAAATCGACAACGACCATATCGCTGGCTTTCATCGTGTCATAGCTTATACCGCTGGGTTTAATCACGAACAAACCGCGCGCCCGATCGATAGCGCTTACATTTCCCCATGTATATTTAATAAGTCCATGCTTCGGCAATTCCAGATTGGCTTGAAAAACTTCCTCTTTAAGTTGCTCTAACACGTCGCTCCCTCCATTTCCTAAAATAAGCTGTCGACCGCGGCCCGCTCAATGACCAGACCTTTTTTGTATCTATCCATAAAGGTTTCGAACCCTTTTACATCGACTGGATCAGGAGGAATCTCTTGTCCATGAATCTCTTTGAACACCTTGTGATCGAGAAAATCCTCCAATCTTTCTCCATGCGCCTTGTTCACCATGTAAGAGGCCAGAATAGCCATCCCCCAAGCCCCGCCTTCACCCGCTGTCGATAAGACGGAGACAGGGACATTCATGGCGGCGGCCATTATTTTTTGGACGACTACCGGGGTCTTAAACAAGCCGCCATGACCATAAATCCGCTCAATGACCACATTTTCTTCCTTCGTCATCAGATCCATTCCGATTTTTAGGGCTCCAAAGGAAGTGAACAGTTGAATTCGCATAAAATTAGCCAAATTAAATTTGCTCTCCGGTGTGCGGACAAATAGCGGGCGGCCCTGCTCCAATCCTGTAATATGTTCTCCCGAGAAATAACCGTAGCTGAGCAAGCCGCCGCCATCCGGATCTGCTTCCAGCGCTTGATTCAGCATCAGGCTGTACAATTGGTTGGTCTCTACCTTTTGCCCGATGAGATCGGAGAACTCGCGGAATAATCCGAGCCAGGCGTTAATATCACTGGAACAGTTATTAGCATGAACCATGCCAACGGGATATCCGTTCGGAGTGGTGACTATATCGATTTCCGGGTATACCTTTGACAGCTGGTTCTCCAGTACGATCATTGCAAAAACAGATGTTCCTACAGATACATTCCCTGTGCGCTTCTTCACGCTATTCGTAGCAACCATTCCTGTTCCGGCATCCCCTTCCGGGGGACATAGCGGAATGCCTGCTTGCAGCTGGTTTGATGGGTCGATCATTTTCGCTCCCGCTGCGGATAAGACCCCAGCCTTTTCACCAGCCGTATAAACCTGGGGCAGCAGGTTTCTGAGCTTCCAAGCGTATCCCTGGCCAGCTACCAGTTCATCAAATTGTTTGATCATGGATTCCTGATAGTCGCCTATAGACTTGTCAATCGGAAACATACCCGAAGCGTCTCCGACACCCAGAGCTTTGTTTCCGGTCAACAGCCAGTGAATATATCCTGCTAACGTCGTAACAAACCGGATTTGTGCCACATGCTCTTCCTGGTTTAATATCGCCTGATAAAGATGAGCAATACTCCAGCGTTCAGGGATATTGAATTGGAACAGTTCGGTCAATTGTCTGGCTGCCCTGCCTGTTGTTGTATTACGCCAAGTCCGGAACGGAACGAGCAATTCGTGCTTGTCGTTCATAGCCATATATCCGTGCATCATGGCAGAAAAACCGATTGAACCGATGGTTCGGAGCGGGATGCCGTAGATGTGTTCGACTTGGTGCTTCATTTCGGCGTACGCCTGTTGCAGACCTGTGATAATATCCTCCAAGCTATACGTCCAATAGCCGTCCTGCAGCCGATTTTCCCATTCATAGCTTCCTGAAGCGATCGTCTGAAAGCGATGATCAATCAGTACTGCTTTGATACGTGTGGATCCGAATTCAATACCAAGCGAGGTGTCTCCTTTATCGATCGCTTGGGTAATACTGCTCCATCGATTTGAAATCAATTGGTTCACCTCTCTGACAGCGTTTTATTAAATGAATAAACGGTCCTTGTTAATTTACAGTTATAGTATGTTTTTGTACGTACATTTGTCAATATAATAATTGATATGTACATACAAGTTAAAAGATCAGATGGTCTTTATACTGCAAGTCATAGGTTTGTTGAAGGCTGGAAATACGTTTGGCTTTTTATATATTTCATAGATCATGCTATAATTTGTACATACAAATAGACCCTAGTTTTAGAAACGAAATAGCGAGCTAATGAGGAAAAAGGAGTTCATATGAAACCGAAATATCAAGCGATCATTGATGATATAAAGAGTAGAATCCTCTCAGGGGATTTCAACGTAGGTGAGCAAATTCCGACAGAGTCTGCCCTGCAGTCGATGTATTCTGTTAGCAGGCAGACGGTCCGGAAAGCTATTCTGGAGCTGACAAACGAAGGATTTTTACGCAGTGAGAAGGGATCTGGCACATATGTCAGCAGCCAATATAGATCAAAAACAGGCGGAAGCAGCAAGAAAACCATCGGTGTCATTACGACTTATATTTCCGATTACATATTTCCCTCCATCATTAGGGGGATAGAAAGCAGGATTAATGAGGATGATTATTCATTGCTCCTGGCGAGTACCAATAACAACCTTGATCGGGAGAAAAAGGCCCTGGAAATGATGCTGTCCTACGGTGTGGACGGCTTAATTGTCGAGCCCACGAAGAGTAATCTGTACAACCCCAATATTGCCTACTATTTATCGTTCAAGGAATTAGATATCCCCTACCTGATGATCAATGCTTATTATGAAGAATTGGAGGCGCCTTTTCTTTGTCTCGATGACGTGCAGTCCAGCTATCTGGCAACTAAAGAGTTAATTGCCAAGGGACATACTCAAATTGGGATTATCGCCAAGATGGATGATTTGCAAGGGAAGCATCGGATGAAGGGATATATAAAAGCGCTTGGCGAGGCTAAATTGCGTTTTGAGCCGGAGCGGGTTTTGTCGTTTGACACGGAAACGAAGCAGGGGCTCTCCATGAATCTGAAACAATATTTAATGAATAATAGAGGTGTACTTACAGCCCTTGTTTGCTATAACGACGAGGTGGGCCTGGAGGTACTCCATGTTTGCCGAGAGTTGGGGATTTCGATCCCGGAGGAGTATTCGATTATTGGTCAAGATAATTCCTATATCGCCAAAAATGCAAATATCAAGCTAACTACGTTGACCCATCCCCAAGAACAAATGGGACGTGATGCAGCTGATTGGATTATAAGCAAGCTGCAAGGGAAGAAAGAATTGCCAGACCATATTTACTATCAACCTTTGTTAATCGAAGGTGAAACCGTCTTAGAGAGATAGTACTCCATAATCCTGCTTCATCGGCTCTTTTTCTTGTGTAGAGGTGCTTTAATGCGGTCATTTGCATCCTTGTACCATCCTTGAAATTACGCTAATATTTAGGTACGCTTTATGCAAGGCAGTCATAAAGTAACGAGTAGAGAAATAATACTAATAAACAAAGGAAGCGGTATGTTCGTGCAGCAAGCCATCGCAATATTAGACTCGGGCGTCGGAGGACTCACCGTCGTCAAGGAAGTCATGAGACAGCTTCCTAGAGAAAAAATTATCTATTTTGGGGACACCGAGCGTGCTCCCTATGGTCCGCGTACACCTGAAGAAGTAAGCTCCTTCACGGAGCAGATTGTTGATTTTCTAATTCAATTTGATCCTAAAATGATTGTTATCGCCTGTAATACCGCTACTGCGGCGGCTCTGGAATATATCAAGGGAAAGGTGAATATTCCTGTAATCGGTGTAATTCATCCTGGAGCCCGCGCCGCTATCAGCGCCACCAAGACAGGGCAGATTGGAGTCATTGGTACAATAGGTACGATTCGAAGCGGAGCCTATATAACGGCTCTTAAGGAATTAAATCCAGGTGTAGAAATCGTAAGCAAGGCGTGTCCAACGCTGGCGCCTCTGGTTGAGCAGGGACGGTATAATACGCCAGAAGCCCTCGAGCTAGTGCAGGACTCTCTTACGGAGATCAGACATTATTCACTGGATTGTCTCATCCTCGGCTGTACCCATTACCCGTTCCTCAAGAAGGAGATCAGACAGGTGATGGGGCCGAGCGTCAAGCTGATCAGTTCCGCCGATGAGACGGCGCGGGAGATCAGTACTATTCTGTATCAAAAAGACAGCCTGGCGAAAGGGAATGAAATCCCGATTCATCAGTTCTTTTGCAGCGGAGACCCGGGAATTTTCCGTAAAATAGCTTTACAATGGTTGGGAGAACAAATTGAGTTAACGCCGATTGTATGGCAAGTATCGAATCCTTCTTAAACTAACAAAAAAACCTTTGGGTGGTTATAGCCATCCAAAGGTTTTTTGCTCAAAGCACCTTCAAAATCCTCAAAAAGCTATTTTGGGAGTGGGCACATTACCATCAGGGCTCCGGGATCAGCCGAGACGGAGAGGGGAGTAGAAGCAATCTGCTCTCCATCTCCAAGCGCCAGCCGGGAAAGCGAGCTGTGGACCGAAATATGCCTGCCGCGCATCATCGTCACGAAGGGAAGCCGTGTATGCTTGCCGAACAGCAGCGTTGGAAACAGCATCAGAAGCTTCAGCTTAGAGCAGTCATGAACGATGCAAATGTCCAGCATGCCGTCATCGGGTTTCGCTTCCGGGCAGATCGTCAGCCCTCCGCCATAGCTGATTACATTGTTGACCGCGGTCAGCCAGGCCGAAGAATAGTGATGAATAACCCCGTCACATTCCACAGTCAGGTCGGCTGGGCGGAAGGTGAGCAGGGTATGAAATACACCAATGACATAGGCCAATCTTCCAAAGCCTATAGCGTTGCATATCTTTTTATAACGGCTCTTATTGACATTGTCGGCCACCTCGGCATCAAAGCCGACGGCCAGTGCAGTTAATGTGCTGCGGCCCGTCGTTGAGATAAGGTCGGCAATTCTTGGCAAGCCCTGCAGCATGGTATCAACAGCAGCCGGTATCTTCTTGGGAATACCGAATCCTCGGGCGGTATCATTGCCGGAACCAGCCGGGAAGACAGCGAGCGGAATTCCGGTTGCGCGCAGCGCAGGCAAGAGACTGTGAATGGTACCGTCTCCACCCACAACACCAACTGCTTTCCATTCTACCGGAGCAGCCAGCTGCTCCTTAAGATAAGCTTGGGCTCCTTCAGCACTCTCGGTAAATTGATATTCGTAAGCTATTCCTTTATGATCAAGAATCTGACTGATTTCTCGCCAGACCCGTCTTCCTCCCCCATTGCCTGAGCGTTGATTCACGATAAATAAGTACATGATAGTTCCTCCATACGCAGGTCGTTCGATTCAGGTAGTTTCGGTTTCCCACTAGAATAGATGCGTTCCCCAAAGTTCTTATGCATTCTATGAATAATTGGCACTCGGACTTTTGAATGCGGATACATTTCATAAGTTTAAGTAGTTTAAGTGTAACAAATTAAGATTAAAAAGGAACCATTAAATTTTGAGGAGAGAGCCTATGCAATGGATCGCGATCATCACGATGCTGCTCGATCATATCGGAGCGGCGTTCTTTCCCGGAGAATTAATATGGCGTATAATTGGCCGCATCGCTTTCCCGATCTATGCCTATGCATTGGTGCAAGGCTTCCGGTATACGAAGAGCTACGGAAAGTATATGCTGCGGCTCACGATCATTGCGGTCCTGTCCCAGCTCCCTTATCAGATCGCCCTAAGCCGAAGTGGAATAAATGTCGTAGCGACGCTCCTAGTGGCTGCTTTGCTGCTGCGCTTGCTAGATCGTACGCGCCCGGGGATACGATCGATCCTGCTAATTGCAGGCTGCAGCTTGCTGGTAGAGGTTCTCCCGTTTGATTATGGGGCATATGGACTGCTTCTGGTGCTTATATTCAGATATGCGGAGAAATATCAACTGCTGTTCATGCATGTATTGCTGAACGTGATTTATTTGCTGGCATATGGCTGGGTTGTGCAAATGACGAGTATTATACCAACGCTATTCATCGTGCTTGGTCCTGCTTTATGGCACAGGCTGGAGTCGATTCGAATGCCGCGCTGGCTGTGGCGCTCTTATTATCCGCTCCATCTTCTAGTGCTGGCGGCAATTAGCTACTGGCATGTTTAACATCGGAATAGAAACGGAAAGGGGAGGAGAAAACATGGATTTATGGTCATTCGCGGATCGGATTGAACCCGCGATTGTAGAGGTGTGTGGCGGTTATCGCTATGCCGATTTCCAAGCTCAAAGCATGGAATTGATGCGGAAATATCCGCAGCTATGCCGACGAAGCATTGGCAGAAGTGTTCTTGGGCGATCGATCGACTGTTTTATCATCGGCAATGGTTCGGAACACCTGCATATGAACGGGGCGGTGCACGCGAATGAATGGATTACTACTCCGCTCCTGCTGCGATTTATGGAGGAGCTGCTGGAACACGCTGGTTCGCAGCGCTCAGAGGCGATTGCCTGTTTACTGGAGCGGGCGACGTTGTGGATCGTACCGATGGTTAATCCGGACGGGGTTGATCTGGCCCAGGACGGTGCTGCCATGGCCGACGATAGCTGGAGAAGCTGTTTGCTTGCATGGAATGAGGGCAGCGATGATTTTACAGCATGGAAGGCAAATATTCGTGGGGTCGACCTGAATGATCAGTTCCCGGCTTGCTGGGAGATAGAGCGTGAGCGCCGTCAGGTTTGCGGGCCAGCTTCCCAGGATTACAGCGGTCCTTGCCCGCTAAGTGAGCCAGAAGCCCAGGCTTTGGCGGAGCTGACGGAGACTGTGGAGTTCAGCCGTGTTCTCTCGCTCCATACTCAAGGCCGAGAGATATACTGGAACTACCGGAATCAGGAGCCGCCGGAGGCGGAGGTCTTGGCAGAGAAATTGGCAGCGGTGAGCGGTTACCGTGCTGTGAAGCTAAGTGGAAGTGATGCGGGGTATAAGGACTGGTTCATTATGCAATTCCGTCGCCCGGGCTACACAGTGGAGGCGGGAGAGGGTAAAAATCCATTGCCGCCGGAACAATTCGATTCCATCTATAAAGACCTGGCGCCACTGCTGTTTGAGTTTATCCGGGGATAGAATTCTCCCCGGATGGCCGTCAGGCCTGATTTGCATTTGTTCCTGCCAAGGCAATAAACTGGTGTAGAAGAGAGCAAACAGGGTATTCTACATAGAGGTGGTAGTCCCTGAATCCGCAGGCTAAGGAGAGCTCGCAATGAAATGGTCGAAATTGTGGTCGCTGCGGCATTGGACACATATTTTTCGGCGGGTGCCCAGGCTGCTTCAATCCCCGCAGATTCCATTGCTGGACAAGCTTCTGCTTACTGTTCCGGCACTGCTGTATTGGGTGCTGCCGGATTTTCTCCCATTTATTCCGATTGATGATCTGGCGGTCACAATGTTGTTGATGAACTGGTTCGTAGCCCGGGCAGAACGTAAATACCCATCTGTTTAAGATAAGCTCGTATCTGGCCAGAGGGTGCCCAATTACAGAAGATATATGCAGGACCCTTGCATCCAGGCCAAGGTTTCTTTACAATAGGAATATTGGCAGTATAGATAGAACATATTTGCTGAACAGGAGATGTCCCATATGAAAGTGAAAATTACCCGCAACGCGGCCAAAGTGATAAAGAAAGAAATGGACAAGGAAGAGAATAAGGATTTGGTCTTGAAGGTATTCATTACCCATGCTCATGGAGACCATGCTCATTATGGCCTCGATTTGGTCAAGCCTGACGATAAACTGACATTAGTATCGACCGATAAAGAAATTGATGTTCTTGTCGATGCGAACGAGCCGATGCTTGATGGCGTAAAGATCGACTACTTGTACCTGCCTGAAGAAGGATTCGTGATTACGAACCCGTCCATGGGCAACCACGGGGATCATTAAACCGAGTTGCTTCATGGATTCACTCTGTGATCCAAAGTGAGCTTTTTGAACTTTCTCTAAGCCATAGTTATTGAAGAAAAGAAGGGAATACATGATGGCGAATGACATTCGCATTTGCGATAAATGCAATCATATCCGCATGAAGACATTTCTGCCGAAGCTGAATAAGATGGCACCTGATGCCGACATCAAGGTCGGCTGCAAGTCTTACTGCGGGCCATGCGGCAAAAGAGCCTTCATTTACATTAACGGCCGTTATGTCAGCGGTTCGACGGAGGATGAAGTGCTGGAGAAGGCGGCACCTTTTGTGAAGAAGCCGAAAAATTAAAAGATGCTATTATTAATCTAATATGAATTTTGAAGGAGCGTCCATGGTATGATGGGCGCTCTTTTTTGCGTATCGGTAGGGGGTATCTTGCTTGTAATCAACAGAATTATCAAGTAATTTGACAGCAGTGGAGGTTGGTAGTATATTATCTTTAAATAAAGATTCTTTATTATGAGACAAATTAAATCGTACGATTTGAGTTTGTATAACAAGAATAGAAGGATTACACAACAGGAGGTTATCGCATGAACCATTTAAAAGGAATCCACCACGTTACAGCGATTACGAGCAGTGCGGAGAAGAATTATGAATTTTTCACTTATATTTTAGGGATGCGTCTCGTGAAGAAGACGGTGAACCAGGATGATATTCAGACCTACCACTTGTTCTTTGCCGATGATAAAGGAAGCGCGGGCACCGATATGACGTTCTTTGACTTCCCGGGGATCGGGCAAGGGGTGCATGGTACCGAAGAGATCTGGAAGACATCCTTCCGCGTACCGGATGACGCTGCGTTGAATTATTGGGAGCAACGGTTCAACCGCTTGCAGGTTGAGCATAGCGGCATTGAGGAGTTATTTGGCAAGAAGACTTTGTCATTCGTGGATTTTGACGATCAGAAGTATATGCTTATCTCGGATGAACATAACGTTGGGATCGGGTCCGGAACTCCTTGGCAGAAAGGGCCAATTCCGCTTGAGCATGCGATTACCGGCCTTGGGCCGATCTTCGTGCGCGTCAGTGACTTCAAATTTTTCAAAGAAGTGATGGAGAAGGTGTTATTGTTCAAAGAGATTGCAGAGGAAAATAAACTTCACTTGTTCGAAGTGGGGGAGGGCGGCAATGGCGCCCAAGTTATCGTAGAGCCTAATGATACGCTCCCTCGTTCCATCCAAGGCTATGGCACGGTTCACCACGCTGCGTTCCGCGTGGAAGACCGTGCGGTGCTGGAAGAATGGATTGAGCGTATGGCCAGCTTCAACTTCCCGACATCCGGTTACGTTAACCGCCATTTCTTTGAATCGTTGTACGCGCGAGTCGCGCCGCAAATCTTGTTCGAATTCGCTACGGACGGTCCTGGATTCATGGGTGACGAGCCATATGAGACATTAGGGGAAATTCTGTCGCTTCCGCCGTTTTTGGAGGGACGCCGCGCACAAATTGAACAACGGGTTCGACCGATTGATACGATGCGCAGCGATAAGGAATTTGTAAAGGAATAATCGCATGACGCCCTGAAAATTAAAACAAGCGGCAGCTTTGAGTAAATCAGAGCCGCCGCTTGTTGTTATAATTCAATCCTTTGTTCGCAGCCATTTGATTAAATCCTCCGTAATCACCCGGTCAGATATAGATAGGCGCTTATTTGCTTCTTCATATGGAATCCTGCACTTCTCTACGTCGGCAAGCTTGCGCGTTGCAAGATCATAGCAGGAGCCGTTATCGAAGCGGCTATCGGGGGACGGAATGTAATATAGCTTGCCATCTGTGAAAGCGCCGGAGCGAAGCACGACAAAGCGTTCCTGACCGGACAATAGGTTGTTGCCCATCATATAGTAATTTTTGGTCGTGATACCGAGTAAATGCAATAATGAAGGCGCCATATCGAGCTGACCCGCAGGCTCGTCGTAAACCGCGGCATGTTGTCCATCAGGCAGATGAATCAATAGCGGAACCTGGTTCATGATTTGACTCATATCAAGACCGGTTAAGGATTTGCCGAGAAATTGCTCATAAGGTTCCTTGTCCTGGAGCGAGTTGTCATGATCTCCATAGAAAACAAGGATCGTATCGTCCCAAATTCCTTGCTGCTTCATTCCTTCTACCAGCTCGCCCAGCGCTGCATCCACGTAATGGACAGACTGCAGATAGTCGCCAAATATTGTGCCCTTGAAATCACCGGTATCCAGCTCTTGTATGTTGGCGGGAAGCGTGTAGGGATGATGACTTGATAAAGTAATCAGGAACGAATAGAAGGGATGCGTTTCCTTGGACATCAGCTCCAGGGATTGGCGGAAGAAGGACTTGTCGCCAAGCGACCAGCCAATGGCCTCATCCATTTTGTAATCCGCTTGGCTGTAGAAATGATCATAATTCATCGCTTTATACATATTCAGACGGTTCCAAAAACTGCTTTCATAGGCGTGAAAGGCTCCGGTTTCATAGCCGTAATCCTTCAGAATACTGGGCAGTACATCATATTTATGGTCTGGAAAGCGAACAAATACCGATCCAGTAGGCAGCGGGTGCAGAGAGCTTTGCGATGAGAAATCGGCATCCGAGGTTCTGCCCTGTCCGGTTTGATGATAGAAATTGGAGTAGTACATGCTCTCCTGCATCAGACGATTGAAATTCGGCGTAATCTCCTGATCGCCGATCTTCTTGCCGATCATGAAATTCATGAAGGCCTCGGCCTGAACGACAATGATATTGCTGTCCCGGTAGGCACCGAAGGTCTCATTTGAAACAACGCGTCCTAATTTTGCCTGCTCGAACCACTGCTGTAATTCCTGCTGATCTTCAGCGCTAAGCTCCGGCTTGCCGCCAAGATGCTCCTTGGCATAGCGATAGACATCATAGTAATGGAATCCTAGCAGACCGGTAACATTATAGAGGGAAATATTCCACCAGCCGCCCTCAAATAAACCTGCGGCCCATGTCTTGGTATAATGACGGATGGGGCCGAGCGTCATAGCGAAACCCAGGATGAATATAATGAGCCCGCTGGCCAATCGGCGGACCAACACGCGTCCCCAAGACGGCTTCTTCGAATATGAATAGGTTCGAGGCTGAGTATAGAGGGAACCCGATCGCAACGGATTGCGCAGTGTATGTCGCAGTCGCCATCGGCGTATCCCGAAGAATATCCCGGCAATCAACCCCAGCAGCAGATCAGCGCACAACCAAAGATCGGATGGATGGATAAGCGAGCGGATGCTGTCCCCAAGCTCGCCGACTTGACCCGCCTGCAGCAGAACCGGGATCGTAATGAAATCACCGAAGTAACGGTAATAGATCAGATCGGCAAAGATGAGGAAGCTAAGGATAAGGTCGAGGATCCAAAGGGCGGCCAAGCGTCCGCGCCGCGGCAGCCAGAATACCCAGAACGAGATCAGCATGACCGAGCCGATAGCAATCACGTCATCCAGCCGGCTCATATCGATATATCTGGCGTGCAGGTTATTATGAAGCAGAACTAGCTTATAGAAGATTAGAAATAAAAAGACGATATAGGCAAAAAAACGGGCACGATACAAGCGTGTTAACAGGGCGCGTGGCCCCCTGTCCCGTGAATGACTCGGCATGAAATGCCAGCCTCCTTTCTAAATCGAACAAGCGGCCGCAGCAGCGTTGTCCGATCCATATTTAACAAGGAAAACCCTTCCCCCAGATTAATGTCTGGGTGGAAGGGGGCCGAGGTATTGCAGGTATTGGCACTCGATCCGACCGTTGAACAGCTTGCGGCGCTTGTCCGCCTTGCGGCCAAACTCATGCTCGAATTGCTTGGTCGGGGTAATCGCGAAGAAGGACCATGTCGGATGTTCCGCGCAAATTCGGCCGAGCTGGGAAATCAAGCGGCGGATTTCTTTCTCCTCCCCAATCCGTTCGCCGTAAGGAGGGTTCGTGATCATACATCCATAGTCGCCTTGAAGCTCGATCCTCGCCGCGGGAAGCCCCTGGAAAGTGACCTCTTTGGCAAGTCCAGCACTTTTGGCCGCCGCTTGGGCTACTTCAATCGCTTTCGGATCGATATCACTGCCGCTGATATTCAGCGGAATGTCATCGCGTACCAAGTCGATCGCTTCGTCCCGGGCGTCCTGCCACAGCTCCTGCGGAATGGCCGGCCAATTCTCTGAATTGAACGAGCGACGTAGTCCGGGAGCGATATTCCAGGCGATCATTGCCGCTTCAATCGGCAGCGTTCCTGATCCGCAGCAAGGATCATAGAAGGGGCGAGCCGGATTCTGATTCCAACGGCTGAGCAGAATAAGAGCTGCCGCCATCGTCTCCTTGAGGGGAGCTTCTGTAATCAGCTTGCGGTAACCGCGTTTATGCAGCGCAGGTCCCGTCGTGTCCAATGTCAACAGTGCAATATCATTTAGCAGGTTAACCTCAATCACATAACGGGGTCCATTCTCCTGGAACCATTCCGTGTGGTAGGATTGCTTCAGCTTCTCGACGATCGCTTTCTTGACGATGCCTTGGCTGGCAGGGACGCTGCTCAGCTGCGATTTATGGGATCTGCCCTCTACCGGGAATTCTCCATGCGCGGGAATCCAGTCCTGCCAAGGCAATGCCTTCGTGCCTTCGAACAATTCGTCAAAGGTGCGGGCCGGAAATTCTCCCATCTTGATGAGTACGCGGTCCGAGGTGCGCAGCCAGAGGTTGCAGCGGCAGATATCGATCAGGTCGCCTTTAAAAGTGACGCGCCCGTTCTCTACCTTCGTATCGGTGTAGCCCAAGTCTTTTAACTCGCGTGCCACGACGGCTTCCAGTCCCATCGGTGCAGTTGCGATCAATTCTAATTGTCTCGACATTCTCGTTAATCAACTCCGTATAAAGCTTGTAATTCCTGAACTATTTCTTGTAGGAAATGTGCAAAAACCATACAATTCAGTATAGGACAATGTCTCTCAAGTTACAAACTATTGTTGTCTGATAACAGCAATTTAACCTAGTTCGTTCAGAAGGGAGTGTGGATATATGATTACGCCTGAGCAGTACGGCGATGAATTGTATGCGGAAGACGAGGTATTAAGCAGAGTCACGCGTTCGCTTGAGGAACACGGAATTCAGGATGTCTCGATTGCGCCTGGCTATGGCAGGTTGCTGACTTTGCTGGCGAAGCTGGGCGGTGCGAAGCATGCGTTGGAGATCGGTGCCCTTGGCGGTTATAGCGGAATATGTCTGGCGAGAGGGCTTGGAGCAGATGGGCGTCTGGTGTCGCTGGAGATTAGCGAGGAGAATGCCAAGCTGGCTGGAAGCAATATGGAGATAGCCGGATATCGTCAAATAGCGGAATATATGGTTGGGCCCGCACTGGACAGTTTGGAGGTTCTGAAGCAGCGTGGAGAGAAGTTCGATTTTTTCCTGATCGATGCGGACAAAGGGAATTACCCGGCTTATCTCGAGTATGCAATTTCGCTGGCGTCACCGGGAGCGCTCATTGCCGGAGACAATACCCTGCTTAGAGGGAGAACGCTAAATACCGACAAGAACGGACCTTCGGTGATGGCCATGCGGAAATTTAATGAGCTGATCGCAACGGATGAACGCTTGATCAGCACGATGCTGCCGGCCTATGACGGCCTGGCGCTGGCGCTGGTGAAATAATCTCTATGCATGAGCCTTCGGCTTGGAATACAGCTTGGTTCTCACCCAGAGGGTATTCAACAGCAATAAAATACCGGAAATAATAAATAGCCCTTCAATGCCAATGAAGCCGGACAAAGTACCTCCGATCAGAGCGCCGAACATGTTGCCCAGAGCCAACGTACTGCTGTTGAAGCCAAAGGCCCGGCTCTCCATTCCGTCGGGGGTATAGAACCGGATCAGAGCGTTTACGCTCGGCAGAAGTCCTCCCATGAAGATACCCATCAGGAAGCGTACGATGACCAACTGCCAGACGCTCTGCACAAAGGCTTGAGGAATCAGCATCGCCGCGGCGCCAATCAGACAGAACGTCAATATGCGGTGTGCCCCGATCTTATCGCTGACCCGACCGAGTATCGGCGAGGTGATCATATTGGACATCCCGGTTACCGCGCTGACGAAGCCCGCCCAGAACGAGGCGTTCACCACGGTTCCATGTAGTTTCTCTACATATAGCGGCAGTAAAGTCATCGGGCTGATCATGGCGAACTGCAGCAGAAATGTTACAGCAAATAGAGCGGTTAGCTGCTGTGTCTTCGTTAATTCGCGCAGGCCTGCAAGCACGGAAATTTGCGGTGCTTGGGCCGCAGCTTCTTTATTGAAATTTTCGCGCACGAACAGCAGGCAAGCCAGAGAGGCAAGGAATAACAAGCTGCCGGTAATATAGAAAATCGGGCGGAATCCCACCCAATCGGCCAAAAGTCCGCCAATCAGCGGGCCAAGAATCGTACCTGCTACATTGCCGGACTGGATCGTTCCCATTGCGAAGCCCATTCTCTCCTTTGGCGCCGTTCCGGATATGAGCGATACCGCAGCCGGATTGAAGCCGGAGATCGTGCCGTTGAGCAGCCGGAGCAGGAGCAGATGCCAGGGCTGAGTAGCCAAGCCCATAAGGGCAATAACGATGGACATGCCGAATCCGGAGCGAAGGAGCATGACTTTTCTTCCATATTTATCAGCCAGCTTGCCCCACACCGGCTGAAAGATGAAGGAGGTCGCAAAGTTGGCTGCAAAGATGCTTCCGGCCCATAAGCCGATCGCATGCTCTCCGTGAACATTCAGATCTCTGGATAGGTAGAGAGACAGAAACGGAGTGATCATGGTCATTCCGGCATTAACGAGGAATGATCCAACCCAAAGCACAATGAGGTTTAATTTCCAGGTTTTCAGTTGTGCTTCACTTCCTTTCTGACTGTATTCTGGGTGTAATAAGATCATGAGCCCCAAAAGATTGTTTATCTAGTATACCACAATTGTCCAAAATCATCGGAGCAGTTGTCATATGATTGTCATGAGTTTTCCGAGTGTGATAGTTGTTACATCTAGGGAAAGAAGTCATAATGTATAATATAGAATTTTGATAATAGGAGGAGAAGTTGGTTGGCATATAACGATCGGTTTATTCGCGCATGCCGCAGGCAGGAGATCGATACGCTTCCCGTCTGGTACATGCGACAAGCAGGCAGGTATGACCCGGAATATCGCAAGATCAAAGAGAAGTACAGCTTGCTGGAGATTTGCCGTCAACCGGAGCTTGCCGCGGAGGTAACGATGATGCCAGTGCGCAAGCTTGGCGTGGATGCGGCTATTTTGTATTCGGATATTATGAACCCGGTTGCATCGTTGGGTATCGATTTTGATATCGTCAAGAATATTGGGCCGGTCATTGACAATCCGATTCGTTCAGAAGCGGATATCGACCGTCTGACTCCGATTGATGTCGAGCGTGATCTATCCCATATTTTAGAGACAATACGGATCCTTGACCGGGAGCTGGAGGTCCCGCTTATTACTTTTGCCGGGGCTCCATTTACGATTGCCAGCTACTTGATTGAAGGGCGTCCGTCCAAGAGCTACATACGTACCAAAAGTATGATGTATGGCGAGCCTGAGCTATGGGACAAGCTGATGTATAAGCTTGGAGATATGGTCATCGCCTATTTGAGAGCACATATTAATAATGGCGGCAAAGCGTTCCAGTTGTTTGATAGCTGGGTTGGCGCGCTGGCCAGACGGGATTTTGAACGATATGTATTGCCTACTATCACTCGTATTTTTGCCGAACTGTCCGATCTGGAGGTTCCAAAGATTTATTTTCCGGGCGTAAGTTCGGGGGAATTGCTGCCGGCTCTGACCGAGCTTCAGGCGGATGTAATTGGTCTTGACTGGCGCATATCAATTGAAGAGGGAAGACGCAGAACCGGAAGGAATTTTGCTGTACAAGGCAATTTGGATCCGTATGTTCTTACTGCGCCTATGCCTGTGATCAAGCAGTATGCCAAGGATATTATCGACCAGGGCATTCAGCAGCCGGGGTTTGTATTCAATCTCGGACACGGACTATTTCCTGAGGCATCGTTGGATAAGCTGCGGGAATTGACGGAATATGTACATGAATACTCACACCAGGCTATTGCCCAGCAAGAATAGATATTGGCTGTCTCAATTTAATGGATGAGGTGAACAAAAGCGTGAGTACAAAAATCGGCGTATTGGTGATGTCTTATGGCACACCGGAAAGTATGGATCAAGTAGAGACTTATTACACACATATACGGCGCGGGCATCCCCCGACTCCGGAGCAGCTTCAGGAACTGACAGAACGTTATGAGGCAATTGTTGGCGGCGTGTTCCCCCTGCGTGCGAATACAGATAAGCAGGTAGCCGCCTTGCAGGAGACGCTGGCTCAGCTGAACCAAGGTTCGGATCAGCAATTTGTCTGTTATCAGGGATTGAAGCATGCCCGTCCTTTTATCGAGGATGGCGTAGAGCAAATGGCTCGCGATGGTATTAAGCAGGCGGTCGGCATTGTACTCGCTCCGCATTATTCGGTGATGAGCATTGGCGGGTATATTAAGCGGGCTGAGGAGAAGGCGGCTGAGCTGGGCGTAAAGATGAGTTTCGTACATAGTTATCATCTGCATCCGAAGCTGATTAAGGCGTTCGCAGACCGGGTGTGTGCCAAGCTGGATCAGTTCAAAGAAGGCGGCGCTGACCGGGATCAGGTTAAAGTATTGTTCAGCGCGCATAGTCTGCCTGAACGCATCCTGAAGATGGGAGATCCGTATCAGGATCAACTGTTGGAGACAGCGGGGGCCGTAGCAGCGGAAGCCGGCGTGAATAACTGGCAATTCACATGGCAGAGTGCGGGTCGTACAGCCGATCCATGGCTGGGGCCTGACATTCTCGATACGCTTCGCAGCTTAAGCCAAGAACAGGTAGAGGATATTCTTGTGGCTCCGGTAGGATTCGTATCGGATCACCTGGAAGTGTTATATGATCTTGATATTGAAGCGAAGACGATTGCCAAGGAGTTGGATATGCGCCTCGAGCGTATCGAATCTTTGGGAACCGATCCGCTTTATATGGAGACGTTGGCTGAGTGCGTGATGAAACAAGCAACAGATTTGAAATAGATTCCTAAATCTATTGCCAAAGTAGTTTCATTAATGTAACAAACGTGAAATTATGAACCCTTCCCTGTAAAATAGGCGAAGGGTTCTATTTATTTGTAGTGCCCTGATATAATAAAATCAATGATGTCTTGAACAAATCATGTTTTCAAAGGAGTCTCATGGATGTATCCACCAAGATCTGAAAAAAATAAAAAACGAAAACAAGAGCAGGAACGCCGCTTAAGCCGTTTTTGGCTGGCGGTGAACGGCCTTCTGATCTTTATTATTATTGTGCTAGGGACTTATTACTATCTTGATTATCGTACGGTCCAGGGAAATAGCAGGAATGTAGAGCAGCAGGAGCAGACCGATCCGGGTCTGTATGAGATGCCGGATGTTTCCCAGCATGAGAATGAGCCGTCAAATGAAGGCGAGGATAGTTCCGCTCAGGCTGATTCCGCTTTGAATGCGGATGGGCAGAATGACTCATCCACGGACGGATTGCTGGACGATACGGAGCAGGGATCCGGCAACACAGTCGATGCTGATCTGAACGGCGATCTGGAGCCGACACCAGAGGAGACGGTCTCTGGCGATCAGGTATTGATCCATTTTGCCGGAGACACGATCTTCTCCGGAAATGTGGCCAAAGTCCTAGAGAAGCAGGGGTATGATTATCCTTATCAGTATGTTAAGGAGCTGTTCCAGAGTGACGACCTCACCGTGCTCAACCTGGAGACGCCAGTGACGTATGGAGGAACCGCTGCTGAAGACAAGACATTCGTATTTAAGTCCTCGCCGAAGGCGCTTGAAGAGATGGTCAAGGCCGGTGTTGATGCGGTTAATCTGGCCAACAACCATACCCTTGATCAAGGGGTGGAAGGGCTGCTGGATACGATTCAGCATTTGAAGGACAATAAGATCCGATATGTCGGTGCGGGCAGAAATAGCGATGAGGCATATGCGCCGATCTACTTCGAACGCAAAGGGATGAAGATTGCGCTTTGCGGATTTAGCCGTGTGATCCCGCAGGCAGACTGGGCTGCTACTAAGAAGAACGCCGGAGTTGCAGCCGTATATGATTCCACTCTCGCGGTGAAAGCCATTAAGGAGGCTCGCAAGAAGGCGGATCTGGTGCTAGTCGTCACTCATTGGGGCAAGGAGAGGGTGACCAAGCTGGAGGAACATCAGACGAATCTGTCCCACACCTTCATCGATGCCGGCGCTGATCTGGTCATCGGCGGTCATCCCCATGTAATGCAAGGAATTGAGAATTATAAGGGCAAATGGGTAGTGTACAGCACGGGGAATTTTATTTTTACGAAATCGAATGATCCGAAGACCTGGGAAACAGCGGTATTCTCGGCGAAATGCAGCAAGAATGGAGACTGCAAATTAAAGCTGACCCCTTATCTCACGGAGATTGGCCAGCCGGTTCCGATGAATGAGCAGGATGGGGCCAAAATGCTGAAGGACATAGAGGTTTTATCGCCGGGAATTAAGATCGATGCTTCCGGGGAAGTAAGAAAGAAATCTTGATGAGTGAACGAACATAGTGCTTATTGAAATTATCCGCCGATCTGTTTATGGGTCGGCATTTTTAATTGGAGATTTCTAGGGCTTGTAAACGGAGCGTTGACATAAGTCACAGATACTTGCAAAAAGGTAGGTTTCTATGTCACAATCGACATAGGTACGCTGAATTCCGCTCTGGATATTCGTGCGAAAGATGACAACGGGTACGAAAAGGGGCTGACAACCATTTCCTCAGGGTACAGGCCGCCTGGCGCTCGTTGTTTTTTGCTTATTTTCTGCAAATATATTTGTACATAGATTTAACCATATCAACAAATGAAAGTTCAACGGAAACGGTTTTCAGCACCGAAGCTTACGGTTCCAAGGTGCGTTTTTGCAAAATACTTTTGTGAAATGAAGCTGGAGCGAAGAGCTGAGCTGCTAAAATTCCATATTGCAAGAAAATCTTCCTTTTGATTCACGGACTCGGGGCTGCTCTTTAATTGAACGGCTGCGATCGGTTTTCTTATCAAAAGTGGACTTCCTGAACTACCTCTTAATCTAAAGGAGAAATCTATAGTGAATAAAACAATCGCTAATGTATATTGCGTAGGACGCAACTATCAACTGCATGCTGAGGAATTAGGCAATGCTGTGCCCAAGGAACCGATGATATTTATGAAGCCGTCCCATGCGGTCGTGCCAATGACGGGTGCTCGGCTTGATCTGCCACCAGATCAGGGGGAGGTTCATTATGAGACAGAACTCGTATTGCGCATCGCACGGGAATATAAGCCGGGGATGTCCGTCGATGAACTCGTTGATGTGATGGCGCTCGGCATTGATTTCACATTGCGTGATGTCCAGACTGAGCTGAAGGCCAAAGGACATCCCTGGACGGCGGCTAAGGCATTCCGCGGCTCCGCTCCGATGACCCCTTACATCGCCTTTCCGGGTACGGAAGAGACGGCGAAGGAGGACTTTATTCTGCGCAAGAATGGTGAGATTGTTCAGCGCGGCAATATCGCTAATATGATCTTTCCGCTGCAGCGAATTATCGATTTCGTGGCTGAACGTTATGGTCTGGGCGAAGGTGACCATATCTTTACGGGGACTCCGGAGGGAGTTGGCCCGGTATATCAGGGTGACCAACTTGAAATCTCCTATGGCTCCCAAGTACTTGGCAGCTGTGTGATCGGGAGCGGGCCGACAGCTTCGGGACGGTCGTAATGATAGATTGGATTATTGGGGCATTATGCGCCCTATTGATTGCCGGAGCTGCTTATTGGAAGAAGTCCTTATCTCTATCAGGGGCTGTGGCTGCTGTCATGATGGGCACGGTATATTATGCAGCCGGTAATTTATTTTGGTTCGGGATATTGATCCTCTTCTTCGTGACCTCCTCCATATTCTCCAAGCTTCGCGGCGATCGCAAGGCTGAGCTGGAGAAATCCTATGCCAAGAGCGGACGGCGTGACGCTGGCCAAGTCTTGGCAAATGGCGGGCTTGGGATGGCTGCTTGCATATTAAATGCGCTGTGGCCGAATCCGGTCTGGGGATACTTTTTTATCGGTACGATGGCTGCTGTAACAGCGGATACATGGGCTACAGAGTGGGGTGGACTAAGCAAAAGACCTCCTCGTTCCGTAGTGAACTGGAGGGTTGTTCCACCGGGAACATCCGGCGGGGTCTCTTCATTAGGCAGTATGGCAGCGCTGATTGGCGCCGGGGTTATTGGGGGGGCCGCTTGGGTGCTGCTGAGATGGACCGGAGGTATGCAGGGCGCGATGCAAGGCTTAATATCGATCGGGTTATGGAAATGGATTGTTATCGGCGGAGCGTCGGGATTTGCCGGCGCGATGGCGGATTCATTGCTGGGGGCAACGGTACAGAAGATGTTCCGCTGTGAAGTATGCGGCAAGATCGTCGAGGTTGGTGAGCATTGCGGGCGACCGACCGCAGCGGCGCGTGGATGGAGCTGGATGAATAATGATGCGGTAAATCTGATCAGCTCAGTGGCAGCTGGATTCATTGCCTGGGGATTGGGAGCTTTTTTGGCCTAGCTAGGCGTTTACCTATCAGTAATCTCGAATTAATCGAACAGAAAAGTAGGGAAATCACTTATGAATATCATGACAGTAGAGCATTTGACGAAAACCTATGGCGAGAAGGTCCTGTTCCAGGACGCTTCCTTCGGAATGGATGAGCACGATAAAATCGGTGTAATCGGGGTAAATGGGACGGGGAAATCAACATTCCTGCGCATCATTGCCGGACTTGATCAGGCCGATGAGGGCAAGGTTGCTATCAATCGGGATGTCCGGGTTGCCTATCTGGCCCAGAACCCGGAATTTGACCCTGAGCTTACGGTGCTTAGAGCGGTATTTCAGGGGGAGGATGCGCAGCTGCAGGTCGTATCAGAATATATGGAGGCCATGGAGCTGCTGGAAATGCTGCCAGGTGACCAGGGGCTTGCGGAGCGTGTAACCCGATTAACGCAGGAGATGGATCGGACCTCGGCTTGGAATCTGGAGAATGAGGCCAAGACAGTTCTATCCAAGCTTGGGATTACCGATTTCAGCCAGAAGATCGGTAGTATGTCCGGCGGCCAGCGGAAGCGGGTAGCCTTAGCGTCCGCGTTAATCATTCCTTCGGAGCTGCTGATTATGGATGAGCCTACGAACCATCTCGATAATGATACGGTCGGCTGGCTAGAATCCTTCTTGCAGAAGCGCCGCGGTGCTCTTTTGCTGATTACGCATGATCGGTATTTCCTTGATCGGGTCTGCAATGTCATGCTGGAGCTGGATCATGGGCGTCTGTTCCGTTATGAAGCGAACTACAGCCGTTTTCTGGAGCTGAAGAGCGAACGGGAGGAGCGGGAGGCAGCATCGGAGCAGAAGCGGCAAAATCTGCTGCGCACCGAGCTGGCCTGGATTCGCCGCGGTGCGAAGGCACGCTCCACGAAGCAGCGGGCGAGAATTGAGCGCTTTGAGAAGCTGCAGTCGCAGGTGACGGAATATAAGAGTGACTCTGTAGATATTTCCGTCGCTTCCACCCGGCTGGGGCGCAAAATTCTCGAGATCAGCGATTTGAGCAAATCCTTCGGGGAGCGCCAGTTAATCTACGGCTTGAATTATACGGCAGTGCCCGGAGACCGTGTCGGGATTATCGGTCTGAACGGAAGCGGCAAATCGACGCTGCTCAACATGATTGCCGGGCGTATTCAGCCTGATGCGGGTGAGATTGAGCTTGGTACGACGGTCAAGCTGGGCTACTATACACAGGAGCATCAGGAAATGGACGGTAAGATGCGTGTCCTTGATTATATTAAGGAAGAAGCAGAGCTTGTAACTACGGCGGATGGTTCGCGCATTAGCGCCAGCCAAATGCTGGAGCGCTTCCTATTCACGGGCGCGATGCAATGGACGCCGATCGAGAAGCTGTCCGGCGGAGAGAGAAGGCGGCTCTATCTGCTACGCGTGCTGATGAGCGCGCCAAACGTTCTGCTGCTGGACGAACCCACCAATGATTTGGATATTCAGACCTTGACTGTATTGGAAGCCTATCTGGATGAATTCCCGGGTGCTGTATTCACAGTATCTCATGACCGTTATTTCCTTGACCGTACCGTAGATAAGATTATGGCCTTTGAAGGCGATGGAAAAGTAGCTGTTCACGTTGGGGATTATAGTGACTATCAGGAGCGTGTACAGCGTGGTGACCTTGGCGGCGGCCACGATGCGGAGCCGGAGCGTGGCGGATCAGGCAAAGGCGGCAATCAAGGCAGCGGCAGCGGTGGGAATGTGAGCCGGAATGGCAGCGGCAGCCTAAACGGAGCGGCTGCTCAGGATGAGGCTGCTGGAACCGATGGCCGTGCTGCGCGCACGGAGCGGCTCAAGTTCAGCTACAACGAACAGCGCGAGTATGAAGCGATCGATGGGAAGATCGAGGCGACAGAAGCGCGGCTGACTGAGATTAGCGTGGAAATGGAGCAAGCCGCTAGTGATGCAGCAAGGCTTCAGGAACTGATGCAGGAGCAACAGACGGCAGAAGCAGAGCTGGAGCATTTGATCGAGCGTTGGACCTATCTGAACGAGCTTGCTGAGAAGATCGAGAGCCAGCGTAATCAATAGATTAAGCCTGGCGTTGCTTGGCTTGTAACCTAGGCCCTGTAAACCGCGCAATTCGTAGTAAAAAATATAACTTCGCGATTGTGATGGTGGGTTGCTGTCCAGCGAGGGCATTGCCTTTACCAGCTCAAAACTTGCATTTTTGCAGGTTTTGAGCTGTTTTGCTATGGATGAATACGCACCGGGTAAAAAGACGCCCCTGTCCCATTTATACTGGGGTTAGAGGCGTCTTATTTATATCTATCGCTATAGATCGCGGCGCAATCACGCTTACTCTGTAACGTAGGCAGCGAGCAGTTTGGCTGTATTAATAACCGCTTGTTTATGCGTCCGTTCCATGGCATGGGAGGCATGAACGCCCGGCCCGATCAGAGCGGCGCGGATGTTATTGCCGGCGCGCAGGGCAGCGGAAGCGTCCGAGCCGTAATGCGGATAAATATCAACCGCGTACGGGATTTCAAGCTGCTTGGCCAGCTCGATCAATCGGCCAGTCATATCGTAATCATAAGGGCCGCTGGAATCCTTGGCGCAGATCGACACATCGGTCTCCTTGCAGCTGAGATCATCGCCCATTGCCCCCATATCAACGGCAACCATCTCATTGATGCCCTCCGGCAGCCAAGCTGCACCATGACCGACTTCTTCATAATTGGAGAGGAGGAATACGAGGTCGTGCTTTGGCATCCAGCCTTCGCGCCTGCTCGATTCGATCAGTCCAAACAGAGCGGCAACGCTGGCTTTGTCATCCAGATGACGGGATTTTACATATCCGCTTGGCGTAATGACGGCCCGGGAATCGAAGGAGATGAAGTCTCCCACGGAAATCCCAAGCTTCAAAACATCCTCTTTATTCTCCACCCGTTCATCGATGCGAACCTCCATATTGGCTTCTTCCCGCTTGTAGGTACGGGCATCATCGTATACATGTACGGAAGGGTGCTGGGATAGAATCGTTCCGGTATATTTCTTGCCATCACGAGTATGAATGATACAGTATTCGTTCTCGATGCTGTTCATCAAGAAGCCGCCAACCGAGGTTAGCTTCAGCGTTCCGGTCGAGGTAATCGAGCGGACCATTGCTCCAAGCGTGTCAATATGCGCGCTCAGCGCGATGCGGCGGGACGAATCGCTGCCCTTCAAGGTGAGCAAAGCGCCGCCTTTCTCATTCAGGGAGAAAGGGACACCTAACGATTCGGCTTCAGCGCGGACAAGCCCGATGGCTTCATGTGTATACCCGGTCGGGCTTGGCGTATCTAGCAATCTTTTTAAGAGATCCAAAATATAAGCTTCATTGGGCTTTATATTCATATTTACAATCCTCCATCGTTCAATCAAGTGCTGTCAGCTTGAGACTGTGCGATTCAGTTCGCAAGTCTACTTATGGTTCATTTCCCAGATGAGAGAAATGGCCGATTAGCTGTTGGTTGTAGGCTGTTCTTCAGCAGGCAATTCTTCCGGCTTTGCTTCCGGAAAAACATAGCCTGTAGCTTCCTGAATATGTACAAGCTTGGCATTCAGTGTTTTGACTTGCTTCTGCAGGCGGTAGCCGCGGAAAATGCCGAAGGAACCAACGATTATGCCGCCGAGCAGCGTACAACCAAGGATAAGCAGAATTTTCGGCAGGCTTACCGTTCCAAACAGTAGGTTCACATCGACCATGTCCACATTAATTACAGCAAAGACAGCAGTAATCAACGCAAATATCAAAGCGAGAATAAGAGACCATTGGATTTTCATGAGGGAACACCTCCTTCTTATTGACAGTATAAAATCCCTCTCCCACAAGGGGCAAGGGATTTTTTGGCGATGTTATGTGAGGAGGGGCCAAACGGCTATTATTTCGTCAGCTCTTCCATTTGTTTGATAACATCTTCGAACACGCTCATCGCTTCGCGGATTGGCTGAGGAGACGACATGTCGACTCCGGCTTTGCTCAGAATGTTAATGGAGTAATCGCTGCCCCCGCTCTTCAGGAAGCCGAGATACTTATCGACCGCAGGCTTGCCTTCATCAAGAATTTTCTTGGAAAAGCTGGTAGCTGCGGAGAAGCCGGTCGCATATTTGTACACATAGAAGCTGGTGTAGAAATGCGGAATCCGTGCCCATTCCATCTCGATATCTTGATCGACCTTCATTTCATTGCCATGATATTTCACATTGAGATCGTAGTAGATGGACGACAATTCTTGCGGTGTCAATGACTCACCAGCCTCAGCACGCTCATGCACAATCTTCTCGAACTCGGCGAACATGGTCTGACGGAAGATCGTCGTACGGAACTGATCCGCATAATAGGTCAGCAGATAGAGCTTTTGCTTCGGATCGGTGGACTTCTTCAGCAAGTAATCCATCAGTAATGCTTCATTCGTCGTCGAAGCCACTTCGGCCAGGAAGATGGTGTACTGCGCATCCCGGTATTTCAGAGCTTCGTCTGAGAAATAGGAGTGTAGGGCATGACCCATCTCATGCGCCAGGGTGAACATGCTGTTCAGGTTGTCCTTGTGGTTAAGCAGAACATATGGATGTGTGCCGTAGGCGCCCCAACTATACGCGCCGGTCCGTTTGCCTTCGTTCTCATATACATCGATCCAGCGGTGCTCAAAGCCTTGGCGCAGCACTTGAAGGTATTCCTCGCCAAGCGGCTTCAACCCATCAAGAACGGTCTGCTTGGCCTCATCATAAGTGATATCCCATTTATATTCTTCGACTAGTGGAGCGAACAAATCGTACATATGCAGTTCATCCACGCCCAGCAGCTTCTTGCGCAGCTTCATGTAACGGTGCAGAAGCGGAAGGCTCTCATGGATGGTGTCGATAAGATTGGTGTAAACCTCTTTGGGAATATTGTCACCATGCAGATACATTTCCAGCACGGAAGGGTATTTGCGAACGCGGGAATAGAACATATTCTTGTTCACATTCGCACTAAGGGTAGCGGCAATCGTATTCTTTTGCTTGGCATAAGTCTCATAGACGGCCTTAAAGGCACGGCGGCGGACATCCCGGTTCGGGTTCTCCAAATATTGAATATAGCTGCCATGGGTAAGCGGAACTTCCTTGCCGTTCTCATCCTCGATGTTCGGGAATTTCATATCGGCGTTGTTGATCATGCCAAAAATGCTTTGCGGCGCCTGAGACAGATTGCCAACCTGAGCAAGCAGCGCTTCTTCAGTCTTGCTAAGAACATGGGCTTTCTCGCGTTTGATCTCTTGGAGCGTGAACTTATAGTCGGCCAGCTCAGGGCTATCGATTAGCGCATCTAGCTCCTTCTCAGGAAGGGACAGAATTTCAGGAGTGATGAAGGATAATGCCTCGCTCACCTCAACGCTTAATTTCTTGGCTTTTTGCAGCAGTGCCTGATATGTAGGATTGGTAGTGTCTTCATCGTGATGAAGATGAGCATACACGTATAGACGCTCAAGCTTGAGAGAAATGTCATCCTCGAGTACGAACACTTCCTTGATGACTTGCGGAGTGTTTAATTTGCCTTCGTATTCCGACGTCTTCTTCTTTAATTCCTTTAATTCATTGTAGGATGCGTCCCAGGACTGCTGGCCTGTGAACAGGTCATTAAGCTCCCAAGTATTGTTTGCCTCAACTGCGGATCGTTTTGGTAATGTGCTCATTGGTATCCTCCTCTGTTTTGGATGAGATGAAGTTGCAGATGCTGGTTGTTGAAAAGCGGTGTTAGCGAAAATTCCGGAGAACAGCAGGCAGCCGGATAGCAAGAGAGGAAGTATGGAATGTTGGTTCAAGTTGGGAGTACCCTCCTATTCAGAGGTAGTTCAAAAGAGTGCTGAAAATCGGGCTTTTTGAACATACACTGTTAATTTATAGGAGTTAGTATATCCTCACTTGGTGAGTTCTATTTGCCGGCAGCTATCCTTCGGAACTTTGAATCAACCCAGATTCCAAAAACTGTAAACGATTAAAATAAAGGCTGCCACGATCATGAATATAGAGGTGATGGCAAGTCCGCGTTTCAGTTTGGGCGGGATGGAATTTTTGTTTAAAATCACTACAAGCCCAAGACAGAATGCGCAAATAATGAAGATTAGATAAGTGCTCTCCATGAAAATACTCGCTTTCTACATATTTTAGAATCGCAGCCGCCAGTTGGGGGCCGCGATTGCATACCAGTTAAAAGTGTCTTCGGACAGGCCTTCTAGACGAGCTTGAAAGCGTCCATAATCTCTTTCCATTCCTCTTCCCGGTCTACGAAGTCCTCCTTCGGGAACCGGTCAGCAGCCCATTTCATGAGGGCGGGGCGGCTTAGAAATGTATGTGTTTCCTCGCCCCATTGGTCCGAAATCTCACGCAGAATAATATACTTGCCTTGCACCTCTACAGTCATCATATTCCATTTGTCGCGTTTGTATATTTGATGTTTTTTTATCATTATGACTCTCCGATCTGTACATCATTTGTGACGATAAATTGCTTATGATTTTTATCATCTTGAAGTGGAACATTTTTATGAAAATGATAACGTACTATATGAAGGAAAGCAAATAAAAAAGGGGCTTGTCCGGATAGAATTAAAAGATTTTTTAGCAAAATGACACGTTGCATTGTTTATGGGCATAGAGTATAATATGGTTATTCGTCAATGATGGCGATTATTTTTAGGAGGTTGTTCATTTGAAAGGTACAGTTAAATGGTTTAACGCAGAGAAAGGCTATGGCTTTATTCAAGTAGAAGGCGGCGAAGACGTATTCGTACATTTCTCCGCAATCCAAGGCGACGGATTCAAAACTTTGGACGAAGGCCAAGCCGTTGAGTTCGAAATCACTGAGGGCAACCGTGGTCCTCAAGCTGCTAACGTAATCAAATTATAAGATCTATTCCGTTTAACGGATCACTTATAAAGTTTGGTTCCAAGCGCGATAATGAAAGACACAGCTCTAATTAGGGCTGTGTTTTTTTGCGTTTGAAGCCTGGTGAAGATGCTGGCAATTTGCCTGCTTCCTTACAGCAGCAAGCGGCGCCTCGATATCGACACTTGTAACATGCCTCCGATGGCGAGGCGCCGGGTTTTGTGTATAATGCGCAGTTGCGCAGATAATCTCAAGTGGACTATGTTTCTAACCGAAACTACAGGGCGCTGTTGAGATGAAATCACGGGCACTTCAAGTTTAACGAAAACGTGGGCGTGATTGACTCAGACCCGGGCACTTCAAGTTTAACGAAACTACAGAGCGTTATTGGCCTAAAATCAAGGGCATTTTAAATCTAGCGAAACTACAGAACGTTATTTACTCAAAAAACAGGCTTTTGGTCGGTTTTTAGCCCAAATAGCGATACACAGTTTCGTTACAATTTTCAGGAGCTCTTTTTAGCTCGAATAGCGATACTACGTTTCGTTAGAGAACGGCGGGGTACGAAGGGGAGCAGGAAAATAGCTAAGCGAGTTGAATTCCCGGAAATTACTGGGGAAAGCCCAATGTCAGAAATACCAGCAGGAACAGAAGGACCGGGGATATCAGCAAGGTCGGCAGTAACGGCAGCAACGGCACATCAGCAGAACAGTAATATCGTCAAATCGGCAGTATCGGCAAGATCAGCAAACCCCCAATATCAGCGATCGGAATTTCGGCAACATCAGTAATATCAGGTAGACCCGGAATATCAGCAGCAACGGCTCATCAACAGAACGGTAATATCGTCGAATCGGCAGTATCGGCCAAATCAGCAAGATTCCCAATATCAGCGACCGGAATATCAGCAACATCAGTAATATCAGCTAGACTCGGAATATCGACAATACAGCAGTAACGGCAAAGTCCAGCAATACCAGCAACATAAGCAACATGGGCCAGCCCAACTGAACTGCACAAAACAATTGTTAAACCGATACAGAATAATGTACCGGATAATGTTTTTATATACATACAGTAACTTTTAAAATTGGCGACAAGCTGTTGTCACCAATGGTTTGATATATTTGGATGGAACGGGGGACAGGATCAGCGATGAAACGGATGGATCGAATGATGGCTATTGTGCTGGCGCTGCAGCATCAGACGGAAACGGCGCAATCGCTTGCCGATAAGCTGGAGGTGTCAAAGCGGACGATTCTGCGCGATGTACAGGCCTTGTCTGAGATCGGGGTCCCGATCTGCGCGGTGAGCGGTCCTGGCGGTGGATACCGCTTGATGGAAGGGTACAGACTGCCCCCGCTGCAGCTGGATACGGAGGAAGCGCTGGTCCTGCTGCTTGCTTTGAACGGGATGACGAAGTACAGCGACAGCTCGTTTCAACAAGCCAGATGGACAGTGAGGGACAAGATCCGTTCCGTATTGCCGGAGCATACTTTAGGACAAATTACTCCTTTGCTGGGGCATGTAGAAATGGAGGTGCCGGATCGGCGTTATAAAACGCCATATTTAAGCGAGCTGATGAAGTATGCGGCGGAAGGGCGATGGTTATTAACGCTGTATCGTTCGCAGAATCACAGTCGGCAACTGAATATTCGTCCGCTGCGAGTGTATGCAGCTCACGGGTTCTGGTACTGTGAAGCGTACTCTTCCCAGCATGGGGAAGTGCGTACCTTTCGGGTGGACCGCTTCGTAGAAGTGGAGGCCTCCAACATGCCGGAGTCTGAAGTGGAACAAGAGCTTGATTCGCTGAGTTCGTCTAAGGGGGCGGCAGTGCTTGAGCAGTCTGTACATATATATGCGAAGCTCACCTATCGCGGGGCGTTGTTGGCAGAGCAAGATCCTCATATGGGGCATCTGGTCAAGCAGACTGGGGATGAGGAATGGGAGGTTGCCTTTGATTGCCCGGCATCGGAATGGAACTGGGCGGTGGATTTTTTCTATTATATCGGGCTTGATGCCGAAGTGTTGGAGCCTATACGGCTTCAGGAAGAGCTCCGTGTGAGAGCGGAGCAGCTGGTACGAAAATATTCAGGCAATGACTGACTGCCGGGAAATCTCAAAGGAATAAAAGAAATAGAGGAGGCTGGTAATTTGAAAAATGAAAGCAGATCTGTATTGGAGCGCAGCAAGGATTTTATCTATAAAAATGCAAGATTGCTGGATCGGGTGCGGTTCGCGTATCATTTCGAAAATGGCTCCAAGGCGGATATATTGTGTGCTTTACAGGCTTATCAGAACGAGGATGGCGGCTTTGGGAACGCCCTGGAGCCGGATATGCGCTGTCCGCATAGTCAGCCTGTGACCACGGAGACAGCTCTGCTAATCATCCAGGAGGTCGGCGGGTTTGACAGCAATGTAATGCTGGACGGTATCCTGTCCTATTTGCAGGGAATAAGCCTATCTGGAGGCGGTCTGCCGCGGGCTACAATGGCTGTGAACGATTATCCGCATGCTCCTTGGTGGACAACAGAACAAGACGATATTCCGTCGCTAAATCCTACAGGAAGCATTATGGGCCTCCTGCTCGGACAATCCGCGCGCACTGCATTTCAAACAGAACGATGGTTCCAGGAGCATGTGAGCTTTATATGGCGCTGTCTGGAGGAATCTTCGGCAGGCCCCGGTGATTATCATGATGCAATGCAATGGATTTCCTTCCTGGAGACGGTACCAGGAGAGCGGGAGCGGACGGCAAAATACAAAGGAATCCTTGATGAGTGGTTAACCGGATCGAAAGGTATAGAGAAGAACGTCGATGCCGAAGGATACGTCCATAAGATTCTCGATTACGCGAAAACGCCGGACAGTTATGCTTACCGGCTTCTCCAGCCCGCTGATATCGAGCGGCATCTGGATTGGTTAATGGCCGATCAGCAAGCTGACGGGGGCTGGAATATCAACTTTCCGGCAGTCAGTCCGGCCGGCGAGCAGGAATGGCGCGGTTCGATAACCGTAGACCGATTAATCACGTTAAAGTCGTATGGGCGATTGGTGTAAAGCAATAAGACAAGGCAAGCTATCTAATAATTGTGCTGGACCGAGCATCGGGTATCGAGTATCGAGCTAAGCTGTGCTGAGGAGTAAGTAGGGAATCGACAGTTTTACATTCAGTTTTAAGCGGAAACGCTCGGTGCTTTCGTAGCCCGATGTCTGCGGTTACGGATTTTTGGGTGTCATCGGAACCGAACACCGGAGAGTGTAATCTCGGTAAACCGTGGATTATTTACGAATCACATCGATATTAGCCCGGGTGAACCAAGCGTATTTTCCCCCTATGCCCGGCTCATCTCCCTCAGGAAGATCTATAAAGTACGGATGATCTATCCCTTCAACAATCATGAATCCTAAAAAGCAGTCTGTTCTCCCACAGGGAGCGCAGGCTGCTTTTTTCAATGTAAAAGAGTTAACCCTTCTTTGAAGAGCCGATAGACTGATTTGCACGGATGGCGGCCGGATCGCGGTGAAGATAGCGGGTTGCAAATCCGACGCAAGCGATGAGAGCAAATGTCATGGCAATCAGGTAGAAGCGCTGGCGGCCGAACTGCTCAAATACGATTCCGCCCAAGGTGCCGCTGAGCAGACCGGAAGCGCTGGACCATGCAATTGTGAACAAGGCCATCCCGGTCGCCCGGTATTCATCGGGAATCAGGCGGGTAAGCATCCGAATCGCTGTAACATAGAAAATGCCAAAGGAGAAGCTATGCATGAATTGGATCGCGATAATCGCATAGGCCGATCCCGTTAGGCTGACGAGCAGGAATCGGGTTGCAAATACTAGACTGGCAAAAATAAGCAGCGGCAGCTCCTTAAATCGGTCACCATAAATGCTTAGAAACAGAAAGATCGGTATTTCCGAGCAGGATGAAGCGAGCTGAGCCCAGCCGATTAAATTTTCTCCGGCTCCCAGATCTTTCAGCGTAATAGTTAGGAAGGCATCGTTCATACGTGCCGAGATAGCCAGGCAGAAGACGCAGCCAAAGAACCATAGCAGCTCCTTCTGGCGCAGGATAGACCAGATTCCGGACATGTTCATTTTTGCCACGGGGCTGCTCTGATCCTGAATGAACAACGTAATAAGCAGTGCAATGCCAGCTATAGCCATAGTAACCCACATCGTCCTGGAGGCGCCGATTACCGATAGCACATACCCGATGACGAGAGCAAAGCAGGCGTAGCCGATAGAGCCGAAGATGCGAACGGTAATAAAGCTCTTGCCATGCTGCTTGGCAGCATTAATCGCAATCGTATCGGACAGTGGGAAGACAGGATAGAAGAAGAAATAGAACATCGTAATCATCAGCATAATCATAGAAAAAGAGGTTGAAATCGAAAGGATGTAAGACATGATGATTTGACCTATTAACAGAATGCACATGATTTTTTTGACGGTTCTATATTTATCACTGGCGATACTCCATAGGAGATTGGCTATGAGAGAAATCATGGGTCCCAGTGCGTACAAGACCCCGATTTGGCTGTTCGAAAATCCGAGCTTGGCATAGAAGAGCGGAAAATAGGTGCTGACCAGCACCATCGTTCCATATATGGTAAAGGAGAAAGCGCGCATCGATGACAGATTGGGCCGAGATAATGAAGACGATTCCATATAGTGATGACGACCTCGTTTCGGTGGTGTTATACAGCAGCCTGATGATGCCAGCCAAGTCTGCAATATAGTCAACGCTAGTATATCATAACCCGTCGGAAAAAGAGGGGAGATTATTATCTCCGTTCATTTTTAAAATAAATCGTTAACATGTAATATTAAGCAGGATATTCGGTTGGTCGGTTGGGTGCTGTCGGCTCTAAGACTGACTGAACAGAACATCGGCATATTCAGCAGAGACTGTGAAGGAGGATTGCTGCCGCTCAGGAAAGCCACGCACGTGGAAACAGCGGTCATACTTTACAGACTTATACAGCAGCCGTAACCTCATCCCGAACGAAATCACTGAATAGATAATAGGGTTCAACAGGAAGAGACGGCTTGGAGCGATCCAGCTGTCTTTTTTATGATATGTATTTTTTGAGCTTAGCTAAGAGAATGCTCAGGGGGAGCAGCTTGTACCCGCAACCGAAGTACAGGATTGACAAACCCAAATCATTGGTTAAATTTGATATTTGGATGTAAACGCTGTCTTTTGGCGCAAAAAAAACACATTCAGGTGTTGTCACCAGTCAGTGTCGAAAAGCACCGAGGCTTATGCGGCGCGGAATGAGAAGGCTCATAAACCACATATTTACGTTTGCCTCCCTCCTCGTTATCGTTAAATTCGTAAGCGCTAGCAATCCTGCAGGATTCGCAAACGACATCATGATGAGCAGCACTCGAAACGCATCTAAGAAATCATACTGAAAGGGGTGATCCTATGCAAAACACCAAAGCTGCTGTTTCAGGAGAGATTATGTTAAAGCCCGGGAAGAACGGCGCCGGCAAGAGCCTTTGGAAGAGAATCATCCAGAACTGGGAGCTGTACATCTTTATTGCGCCCGCATTTTTATACTTTCTTATTTTTTCATACGGGCCGATGTATGGCATTCAGATTGCGTTTAAAAACTTCATTCCTACCAAAGGCATTACGGGAAGTCCGTGGGTTGGATTCGATCATTTTGAACGATTCTTCCATTCATACTATTTTTGGGATTTGCTGTGGAACACACTGAGTATCAGCTTGTATGAACTGGCCGTCGGATTTCCAATCCCGATCATTTTGGCTTTAGCCTTTAATGAGATCAGAAACGGCTTTTTCAAAAAGCTGGCCCAGACGGTGACTTATGCGCCGCACTTCATTTCTGTCGTGGTAATGGCCGGGATGATTATTGCATTTCTGTCTCCGTCCACGGGGATTATCATCCATCTGATCGAAGGGCTCGGGCTGCAAGCGCCAGCTTTTCTGACGGATCCACGATGGTTCAAGACGATATATGTCCTGTCGGGCGTATGGCAGAGTACGGGCTGGGGAACAATCATTTACTTGGCAGCGCTGTCCGGCGTGGACCCCGGGCTCCATGAAGCAGCGATTATCGACGGAGCTTCGCGGTTTCAACGCATCCGTCACATTAATATACCAACATTGCTCCCAACGATGACCATTTTGCTTATTTTGAACATGGGAAGCTTGCTGGGGGTAGGCTTCGAGAAGATCCTGCTGCTGCAAAATCCGTTGAATATGACATCTTCGGACGTAATTTCCACCTTCGTGTACCGCTCCGGGCTCGTGGATGCGCAGTACAGCTTCTCAACAGCGATCGGCTTATTCAACTCGGTGATCAACTGCATACTGCTGATTACTGTGAATCAGATTGTACGCCGTACCAGCGAGAACAGTTTGTGGTAGGAGGAGGGGCATGAATGCTATCAGGTGTAAGAGAGACGAAAAGAGACAAAATATTTGTGGTCTGCAACTACTTATTTGTAATCTTTGCTTTTTTAATTGTGCTGTATCCTTTGGTCTATATGCTCAGCGCCTCAATCAGCGATCCGAAATTTGTTGCTTCCGGGGAGATGTGGCTGTGGCCTAGAGGAATTACTTTTGACGGTTATAAACGCGTATTCCAGAATTCGAGCATCTGGATCGGCTATAAAAATACCATCTTATATACTCTAGTGGGCACGACGATTAATCTGATTGTTACGCTGCCCGCCGCATACGCCTTAAGCCGCAAGGATTTTATCGGACGCAACTTCTTTATGGGGATGTTCATGGTCACCATGTTCTTCAGTGGAGGTTTGGTGCCTTCATACCTGCTGGTTAAACAGCTTGGCATGATCAATTCGATGTGGGCCATCCTTATCCCGGCATCCGCATCGATCTGGAATATTATTGTCTCACGGACCTTCTTCCAGAGCTCTATTCCCAAAGAGCTGCAGGATGCGGCTCAAGTTGACGGGTGTACGAATATGCGGCTGTTTCTGAAAATTATCCTGCCGTTATCGATGCCGATCGTAGCTGTTATGGCTCTGTTCTACGGTGTTGGTCACTGGAACAGCTATTTCTCGGCGATGATCTATCTGAATGATTCAGCGAAATATCCGCTTCAGCTTGTCTTGCGGCAGATCCTGGTGCTCCAGGAGATGTCTGCACAGGGCGGCGGAGTGATCGACTCTTCCACAGCTACAGCGATGAATACCAAGGCGGAGATTGCCGCTCTGGTTAAATATGCAGTCATCATTGTAGCTACGCTGCCCGTAATTGTTGTCTATCCATTCTTACAGCGTTATTTCGTTCAGGGGGTTATGATTGGCTCCGTCAAGGGCTGATCTTGGTAAATGAAATAATATTATAGAAGGAGCAATGACATAATGAAAAAAAATGCAAGGTTATCATCCATCATTCTTTGCCTCGCTTTATTTGCTGGTTTACTGGCGGCCTGTGGCGGTTCATCCAAAGATCCATCCAATGGCGCGTCCAATAATAAAACGGATTCGGCTAATCAAAATGCAACTGCTGCTAATGGAGTCAAAAAAGAGGGGTTCCCGATCGTGGATGAACCGCTCACGCTCTCATTGATGTCGCAGGATGCAGGGGTGGCCGATTGGAATAACATGCCTGTCCTGCAAGAGATGGAAAAGCTGACCGGAATCAAACTAACCTATCAGCTTGCGCCGATCGATAGCTTTGCGACCAAGAAGAATCTTGTGTTTGCCAGCGCAGACCTGCCGGATGTATTCTACGCTGCGGACCTTAAGCCAGCGGAGCAAGTCACCTATGGATCGCAAGGGGTACTTATTCCTCTGGAAAAATATATCGATGAAGGGTACGCGCCTAACATCAAGGCGATATTTGATGAGCATCCCGAGATTCGCAGATCGTTCACCACACCGGACGGGCATATCTACGCACTCCCTTATGTTGATTTGGCCGCAGTGTGGTACCGCAGCCCGATGTGGTATAACGGTAAATTTCTGGAAGCTCTCAATGTAACCGAGTTGCCGAAGACTACGGAAGAACTATATAACTACTTGAAGCGCGTTAAGGAAGAAGATCCTAACGGCAATGGAAAGAAGGATGAAATTCCGCTGACCTCTGTTAAACTGGATGATTTGCGCATGTATTTCCTCGGTTTCTGGGGGATGTATGATGAGAAAATCTATAACGATGATAACGGCAAGGTTCACTATTCACCGCAGGAAGAAGGCTACAAGGGCTATTTAACGTTCCTGAACCGTCTCTGGAATGAAGAACTGCTGGATCATGAGACATTCTCCCAAACGCCGGATCAGAAGAAAGCCAAGGGAGTGAACAATCAGATAGCGGTGTTCAATGATTATTTCCCTTACTTTACGCTCGGCGGAGAGCCTAGCGGCGATAACCCGTTGATGACTCCGGTGAAGAGCGAGATCGAAGGTTCGCCGGTATACGGCAAGCACCCGGGGATTTCTACCAACGGTACGTTTGCAATTACGAGCAAGAACCCGAATCCGGAAGCCACGATGCGCTGGATCGATTACCAATACAGCTATGAAGGTGCTACCTTGTTCTCTCAAGGCCCTGAGGATCTGCTGTGGAAATATACAAACAAGGATACACATGAGAAAGAATGGCTGCCTGTTCCAGGAGGCAAGGATCGCGAGGAATACCGCGGCACGCTGACTCCAAACTTTGGCATTCTGACGCCGGGGATGAACTCAAGTGAGTTGACAAAAGGATTAAAGAGCGATTTTGATACCTGGATTGATAATGAAAATGCCGAGAAGCTGGTTCCGATCGGCAGAGCCCCGTTCCCTAACGTATATTTGACGAATGAGGAGCAGAGCGAAGCGACCGCCTTGTTCTCTGATCTGGATACGTACGTACAGCAGATGGAGGCGAAGTTCGTAACAGGGCAGGAGCCGCTGTCCAACTGGGATAAGTATGTGCAACAAATCAAGAAGATGGGCGCAGACCGCATCGTTGAATTGTATCAGGCTGCCTATGACCGTTAATCGGTGCGAAAAACCGCTTAATCAATAACAAAGAGTATATGGAGCAGGACGGAATTGGCAGCTAAAAAACATGAAAGCCAACATATCCCGGTGTAATAACCGGATGTTGGCTTTCACCATTATTTGGCGTCTAATTCGGGCTCCGGCGGAAGATCCTCAAGATCTGAAAACAGTTTGCGGTATTGGCCCGGTGTGTAGCCTGTCTCTTTTTTAAACTTGCGGATGAAGTTCGGCGAATCAAGGTAACCGACCCTTTGAATTATACTTTTGATCGGATCATTGGTCATCTTGAGCTGATATTTTACTTCTTCAATCCTTTTTTGCCACACATATTGGATAAAGTTGAGTCCGACCTTCTCTTTGAAGGTGCGGCTGGCATGCGAAGGTGAAATGCCGAATTCAAAGGCGACCGTCTCCAGGCTCAGGGTATTGTCCATATAATGCTGATCAATATAGGCAACGATGCGGTCCATGATCGACTGCTCTTCCTTATGATGCTTCTGCTCGACCTGTTGGCAGATCTCTGAAGCGAGTTCCAGCAGACCGTCCTCGAGCTCGCCCAAGGAGTTGCTGTACAGCAGATTAGGTGCAAGCTCCTGCATCAGGTTGTAGTGATAACCCGGTTCAGTAGCTGTTCTAAGGATTGTATTCAGCAGATCAAAGCAGATGCAGCGGATATACAATGCCGAGAGCCCGGATGATTGCAGGCTGGCGAAGGAAGAGCGGATGATTTGCGACGCAACATCATAGCTGCCTTGCTTGAGGCTCTGCGATAGCTTGAGCAGATTGTTGCTCGGAATCCAGAACGTATGATCTGGCGTATCGGATAGTTTATCGAAATAGTTAACCGAGCCGCGATCGGTGGACACCCGCATTTCAAAGGCCGAGCAAGCTTCAATATAGGACTGATTCAGCTGGTCCGGACCGGAATAAGAGGTGCCGACCCCGATTGTTGGAACGATATCGAAGCTGTCCAGCAGGTTGCTGCGTACCGCCTCGCTGATCAGTCGTATATGGGCGAACTCGGCGGACTCATCGTCAAGATCGAAATTGATGATCAGACCGATCTGATCCATCCGTGACAGTTCAACGCCATATCCGTGGGCAGCCAGTTCCGGGAATTCAATTTGTGTCAGCAGTCCGATCATTTCCTGATGCTCCTGTATGCCGTTTTGCTCGTCTTCATCCCAGCCGATCACCATTACGAAGAAATGGGAGCGGTTGAATTCAAGATCAAAAGCCTCGCGCAGCTCTGGGGTAAGGCTTTGAGCGCTTCCATATTTGAGCAGCATCGACAGAAAATGATGGCGGGCGAAAGGTTCCTGCAGATCAACTCTAGAACTGTATTCCTGCAAGGCCGTGCGGATTCGATCCAGCTCGTTGCCAAAGCTGCTGTTGCCCAAGGTGGAACTGGAATTGGCGGCGGCAAAATGGGCCAGCACTGAGATGGGCTGATACTGCATTCTGGCCAGGACGAGTGCGATCGCTATGCCAACGATAACAACGATGGAGAAGAGCATGCCCATGAAGCTGCGCACATGCAGGACACTGCTGAAGAATTGGGAGCTTGGCATGATCGTTACATAGGTCCATCCGTTGGCTTCGGATTTGACGGATACAATCGAATGGGCTTGGCCGTTGACGATGCGGTCCTCAATCCCAGGTGTCAGATCGCTAAGCAGCGCCCTTGTATCAGAGTTGGTCAGGTCTTCTCCTTGACGGTTATTGACGAGAATATTTCCTTCATTATCAAGAATGTATGTTTGGCCTTTGTAGCTTCCCAGGATCGAGTCTACCAGGCTGGTCAGTTCGGATTCATTGATTAAATACATGACTGTGGCATGCGGAGTAGGACTGTTAGGCGTAATTGGGATTAAATAAGCCAGCATCGATTTCTCCATCCCGTTGGGATTGCTGACGATGTCGGCCGGCCGGATCGTTGGATATTTAGTCATATTCAGGTCATAAAAGAGGGTCGTCTCATCCCAGCTTGTGAAACGGAGGTTGTCGGTGAATACATTCAGGTCATTCAAGCCTTTGCTGGAGTATATTTTATCATCCTTGTGAAAATACAAATATATTTCTCCGATGATAGAGCTCGTTGCTTTGTATTGATCAAGGGCCTGAATGGATTCACGGCTGGTGACCGGATCATGAACCTGATAGTTGGTAAGTCTTCTGTCATAAGAGATGCGGGTAGCAATTTCGCCCAGTTCTTTCATCCGGCCATCGATAACTACATTGGCTTGAGTTAATTGGGCAAGGCGGGATTGTTCGATTTCCATGCGCAGACTGGTGACCGCATTTCTATAAATCAGTACGGTCATAAATATTAAGGGAATCAGCAGTATGAACAAATAAGACCAGATGTACTTCAGAAATAGCTTGGATTTAAAATAGTTGACTCTCAAGGATTCCGCCCCCTAATAGCTGATCACTCACTATGTCTCTGTATTGATAACAATGATACCAACAAATTCTTTATTTGGACATAGAGGAGGTTACAAAAACAACAGCCTTAGCGGCGGCGGACCTGGATGGCATAGCACTAAAAGTAGAAGGACGGAGGAATAACATGAGTGATAACAAAGGGTCAGCAGATGAATTCGAATCCGTTGTAGAACAAGGAGTTCATAACTACAGCAGCGAAGCAAGCTGGGTGAAGCCTGAGGACCCGCTGCTGCTTGAACGTCTGGAGTGGTTCAAGGATCAGAAGCTTGGCCTGATGATGCATTGGGGTCCTTATTCCCAGCTTGGTCTGGTAGAATCCTGGGCGCTGAGCGATGAGGATCAGGAATGGTCGCGCAATGAGATTGACTGGGATTTTGATGCAGAAGAGCTTAAGCGGGAGTATTTCGCCTTGAACAAGACGTTTAATCCGCTGCGATTTCAGCCTGAACAGTGGGCGAGCCTCGCTGCTGATAACGGATTCAAATATTTGAATTTTACGACGAAGCATCATGACGGGTTCTGTATGTGGGATACGCGTACGACCGGATACCGTATTACAGGTCCGGATTGTCCGTTCCATACTCATAAGTATGCCGATATTACGAAGCAACTGTTTAATGCCTTCCGCGCTAGAGGGCTAGGCATCTCCGCTTATTTCTCCAAAGCGGATTGGCATACGCCGTATTACTGGGCGCCAGGTATACGCCCGGGAACGACCACATCGCGCGGTCCAACCTACGATCCGAAGGAATATCCGTGGTTGTGGGAACAGTTTGTCCGGTTCACGCATGAGCAAATTATGGAGCTGGTGACGAATTACGGTCGAATAGACGTGTTATGGCTTGATGCCGGATGGGTGAATGATTACCGCGATCAGAATATCCGTTTGGGCGAGGTCGTGGAGAAGGCGCGGCAGATTCAACCGTGGCTGCTATCCGCGGATCGCACGGTGGGAGGTCCTTATGAGAATCTGATTACACCGGAGCAGACCCTGCCGGAACAAGCGCTTCATGTACCTTGGGAGAGCTGCATCACGATGGGGTCGGCCTTCTCATTCCGCTATGAAGATCATTATAAATCGGTGCGAGAGTTGATCCATCTGCTGGTAGAGATCGTGGCCAAAGGCGGCAATTTGGCTCTAAATGTCGGCCCTCAGCCGGATGGAAGGATATCGAAAACGGCGATTTCCCGTATTCGGGGAATGGGGGACTGGCTGAAGGTATACGGTGAAGCGATTTATGGAACGCGCATTTGTGAGCCTTATTCGATCGGGAACCTTCAGTTTACGCAAAAGGCAGATCAAGTGTATGCCTTCCACCTGTACAAGGATGAAGCGGCGGCGGTACCGCAGGAGATTGTGCTTCCGCTGCGTAAAGAGGTCAACCGGATCGACTTGCTGGGCAGCTGTGACAAGCTGGAGTTCCGCCGTACTGAGCAGGGTGTCGCGGTCCGTCTGCCGGATGCGGAGGCAGGCGGCAAGGCCCCGATCGCCCATGTTTTTCGGATTCAATAATAGAAACCGGATGGATGTTCATAAATTTGATAATGGAATGAATCGGAAGGGTGATGACCTAATGCAGCAATGGTTTGAGGATGCTAAGCTGGGCATTTTTATCCACTATGGCATTTACGCGGTAGAGGGTGTAGCGGAATCATGGTCTTTTTATAACGGGAGAATATCGTATGAGCAATATATGAAGCAGTTGGGGGGCTTCACCGCCTCGCGTTTTAATGCTGAGGAGTGGGTGGATCTGATTGAGAAGTCCGGCGCCAAATATGCCGTATTAACGACCAAGCATCATGACGGGGTAGCGCTGTTCGATACGCAATATAGCGATCTGAATGTGGTGAAGCGCACACCGGCGGGGCGCGACTTGATCAAGGAGTATGCGGAGGCGATGCATAAGAAGGGGCTGCGGGTCGGAATGTACTATTCGCTGATCGACTGGTCGCATCCGGATTATCCAAGCGTATATGAAGGCGGCAAGATGCCGGAGGATTTGAGCAAGGTCAATCGCTTCTCCAGCCCGCTGGACGGTGTGCAGGATGCAGAGAAATGGCAGAAGTTCCTCGAATTTAATAATAATCAGCTCAAAGAAATATTAACGAATTATGGAAAGGTGGATTTGCTCTGGTTCGATGGGGACTGGGAACGTAGCGCCGCGCAGTGGAACCTGCCGGAATTCAAGCATTATCTGAAGTCCTTTAACCCGGATTTGATCATCAATTCACGGCTTCAAGGCCACGGCGATTATAAGACACCGGAGCAGGGACTGCCGATCACGAGACCCGAAGGGCCATGGGAGTTTTGCACGACGATCAACAGCTCCTGGGGGTATGTGCCGACAGACAATAACTATAAGACATTGAGCCAGATTATTCGCATGTTCTGCGATTGCATCTCCATGGGCGGAAATATGCTGCTGGATATTGGTCCTCGAGAGGATGGGACGATCGACCAGAGACAGGTGGATGTATTGCTTGGCCTTGGCGAATGGATACGCACGCATGAGGAGGCGGTCTATGGTACCGTAGAAGGCATTATGACGCGATATTACCTGGGAGGGAGCACGTTGTCCAAGGACAGGAAGACGTTGTACCTGTTTGTGTACGATGAGCCGAGGGAAAATGTATGCTTGAAGGGGCTGTGCAACAAGATCAGGAAAATTACGGTGCTCCATTCGGGAAAAGAGCTGACGCATGACATTCATGGCGGTGTGCCTTGGTTCAACATCCCGGGAACGACCTGGATTCATCTGACGCCGGAGGATACCCATGAGCAGGTAACTGTGCTGAAGCTGGAATTTGATGAGGCAATTGAAATGTACGGGGGCTCCGGAGCTGTCGTTACACATAACTGAGGAGGGAATAGGTATGAATCTTAGTGGAGTACCGGAGCCGAGGATCGAATATGCGCCGAAGCATTATATTTGTCAGCGGGCTGAGGGGGCGCTCAGTCTGGATGGAAGGCTCGACAAGCCGTTCTGGCAGAAAGCGGAGTGGACCGAGGATTTTGTAGATATTGAAGGCGACCTCCGTCCGAGACCGGCCAAGCAGACCCGCGTAAAAATGCTGTGGGACGATGACTATTTCTATTTTGGGGCGGAGCTGATCGAGGACCAGATTTGGGCCACGCTGACGGAACGTGATTCGGTCATCTTCTATGATAATGACTTCGAAATTTTCATTGATCCCGATGGGGATACACATCAGTATTATGAATTCGAGATCAATGCTTTAAATACGGTATGGGATTTGCTGCTGGTCAAGCCTTATCGGGATGGAGGGCCGCCAGTGAATGGCTGGGATATCGCTGGGCTGAAAACAGCGGTTTATATCGATGGGGGGCTTAATCGTCCGGATGCCGAGAACCGGAAGTGGAGTGTGGAGGTAGCGATTCCGTGGAAAATCCTGAAGGAATGCGCACCGGAGACTCGTGCGCCGATCGCAGGCGAATTCTGGCGCGTCAACTTCTCCCGCGTAGAATGGCAGACGGAAGTGAAGAACGGGGAGTACAGCAAGGTGCTCCAGCCGGAGACAGGCAAGCCGTTTCCTGAGGATAACTGGGTGTGGTCCCCGATGGGAATTATCAATATGCATTATCCTGAGCTTTGGGGATATGTTGTATTTGCCGATATCAATGGACCAAGTGCATTTGTTCTGCCGCAGGATGAGCGGATCAAATGGGAACTGCGCAGGTTGTATTATCGCCAGCGAAATTATTACGAACAGCATGGTGAATTTACGAAGGAGCTTGGCTTGCTGCTTGGTGAGGATGCATGGAGCATCTCTCCAATGATAGAAACGACGCGGAGCCTGTTCCAGCTAACGGCCCCATCAACGGATGGCAAGACGATGTACTGTATTCGCGAAGATGGAAAAGCGTGGAAGGAGTGAACGGGAGAAATGACGAACCAGACTTCTGTATTTTCATTGGATTCTAAGACGATGGAGCTAATAGAACGCAAGCTGCGCGTGAAGCGGGAAATGGCCCGTGCCAAGGAGCATGAGCTGTTCGATGTTTTTGAACAGGACTTGACTGAGGAAGAAGCGTGGGCACTTAAGTATTTATACGCTTATATGCCTGTGAATGATATGGCGGATTATAATAGCGATTTATTCCTGAGCTATGTGCGGCAGTCGCTGGAAATCCGCAAGACAATGCCTTGGGGGAGCCGGGTGCCGGACCATCTATTCTTGCATTTTGTATTGCCTTATCGGGTGAATACGGAGAATATCGAGGATTCCCGGGGCATCTTGCATCAAGAATTGAAGGAGCGCACGAGCTCGCTGTCCATGACCGATGCGATCCTGGAGACGAACTATTGGTGCCATGAGAAGGCGACCTATATCGGCAGCGATTTGCGCACAATCGCGCCGCTGTCGCTGATTCGAAATGCGCGCGGACGCTGCGGCGAGGAGTCGACGCTTGCGGTAGCTGCTCTCCGCAGCATCGGTATCCCGGCTCGCCAGGTATATACGCCGCGCTGGGCGCATTGCGACAGCAACCATGCTTGGGTGGAAGCGTGGGCCGATGGGACCTGGTACTATATCGGAGCTTGCGAGCCCGAGGCCCGCTTGAACCAGGGCTGGTTCAGCCCGCCTGCCCGGAGGGCGATGCTGATCAATACGCGGATTTATGCCGATTATCCCGGACCCGAAGACATTACGCTGGCCAACGAATGGTTCACGGAAATCAATTTGCTTGAAAATTATGCTCCAACGCGTACGATTACTGTCTCTGTTAAAGACGAGGAAGGTCGGCCTGTGAACGAAGCGCAGGTGCGCTTTGAGCTATATAATACCGCTGAATTTTACCCGATTGCTACGATCCCGACCAATGAACTAGGAGAAACCGTCTTTAAGACGGGCCTTGGCGATCTGTTCATTCGAGCAGTTAAGAACGGGATATGGGGCGAGCAAAAGATAACGGTTGCCGATAGCGACCGTATCGAGATGGTTCTGGATCAGACGGAACAGCCATCCGGAACGCATGACCTGGATATGGTGCCCCCGCCAGAGCGGGAAGGTGAGGCCGTCCAGGCATTAAGCGAGGAACGCATTCAGCAGCATAACCGCCGTCTGGAAGCAGGAACGAAGATTCGCACATCGTTTGAGGATACGTTTATGACCGAAGCGGCCGCATCGGAACTGGCTGCAGAGGCAGGACTGCCTGCGGATCGGGTATGGGATGTTTTGTGTAAAGCGCGCGGCAACAGCCATGAGATCGCTGCTTTTCTGCGCGAGCAATCGAGAGAGTTTGGAGAGTGGCCGCTGCGTCTGCTTGAGAGCCTGAATGAGAAGGATCTGGTGGATACCTTCCGAAATACGCTGACGGATCATTTACAGGCATCTTTGGCGGTACGCGGGGGGCTTGCGGAGGATGTGTTTACGCAGTATGTATTATGTCCGCGAGTGCTGCATGAAATGATCGTTCCATATAAGCGTTTCTTCCGGGAAACATTCACGAGCGAAGAAGCAGCAGCGTTCAAGGCTGATCCAGCCGTGCTGGCCCGCCGTCTTGACGGGCCATACAGTCGGCGCGAGGATCTGCCGAACCTGAAGGGCAAAGGTAATCCCGTGGGTACCTTCAAGCTCATGGCTGGCGACCCAATCTCACTGGATATATTATTCGTCGCCATTTGCCGCAGCTTGGGGATTCCGGCGCGGCTGCATCCAAGCGAGCTGAAGCCACAATATTGGGTCGACGGGGTTTGGGTAGATGCTGTTCTGGATGCAGCGGCTCCACGAGCTGAAACGGCTAAATCCTGGGGTTGGATCAGATTGCTTAAGGATGCTTCAGCTTCTGCGGATACTCCGGAGGCTGCGTATTTTGGGAATTTCTCATTTGCACGGCTGGAGCAGGGGGTATATAAGACGCTTCTCTTCGCCGAGGGGAAGAAGGATGTATACGATCAGCCTTTTGAGGTGGAACCGGGCTCATACCGAATGACAACGGGGGTACGCTTGAAGGATGGAGCGGTGCAGGTACGCTTCACTTATTTCCAGGTGCGTGCCGAAGAGGAGACGGATGTGGTGTTAACATTCCGACACGCGGAGCATGAAATTCCGGTACTGGGGACGATGGATCGCCAAGCGGTGCTGACGAAGCTGGATGGTGCCAGCTGTCAGCTCGCCGAGCTGATCGGTGATCGCGGGGCGCTGGTTGCCTGGATCGAACCGGAACGCGAACCAACCAAGCACCTGTTCCGTGAAATCGGAGAATTGACTGCCGCCTTCACAGAGCTTGATGCTCCTATCGTATTGATCATCGGCGATGCCGAGTGGAGCGCCTCCTTTGATCCGGCAGATTATCCACAGCTGCCGAAATCGACTCTGTTTATCCGCGATGCTTCTTATGCTGCTTTGTCGGACATCATCTCGCAGTCCCCGGCACATGAAGCGGGCTTCCCGCATTTGTTCGTGCTGGATGGAGCAGATCAGATCCGTTACACGGCCTCGGGATACAAGATTGGTACCGGGAAGGAAGCCTTGCAAGTGCTATCAGCGATTCGGCAATAAATTTTGTGAATGGAGTGAAGAAAAGATGACCAAGCGCAGCTACATCGTCGCCGGTTATGCCGTCGATGCTCATCTCCCCGATATTACTCAAGAAGATCTGGCAAAGCTGACTCACCTTAACATCGCTTTTGGTCAGGTAGTTGATCAGCGGATTTCGACCGCTCATCTACGCAATCTGGGAATGCTGCCGAAGATCAAAAGCCAATATCCTCATTTAAGCATTTTGTTATCGGTCGGTGGCTGGAGTGCTGGCGGGTTTTCGGAAGCCGCTGCGACTGAGGCTGGGAGATTACAGATGGCCGATTCGGCGGTACGTATCTTGACGGAGTACCCGTTGGACGGGATAGATCTGGATTGGGAATATCCTTGTTATAGTGAAGCCGGAATTGCTTCCAGCCCGGCGGATAAGACGAATTTTACATTGCTGCTTAAGACAATGCGGGAAGCGCTTGACGCCAAAGGGGCAGAGGATGGTCGCCATTATATGCTAACTATCGCTGCCGGGGCTGACCAATATTATGTGGACGGCACCGAGATGGATCAGGTACAGCAATACCTTGATTTTGTACAGTTAATGACCTATGATATGCGCGGCGGTTTTCAGGTATTGACCGGACATCATACGAATTTGTATACGTCGACAGGGGATTTATTCCGTATTAGTACGGATGCCTCGGTAAACCTGTTCCTGCGCGCTGGCGTGCCGAGGGAGAAGATTGTAATCGGGGCTGCTTTTTATTCTCGTTTGTGGAATCAGGTGCCTGGCCGCAACCAGGGTCTTCATCAAATGGCCGGCACGACGGGCGGGTACGGTCCGGATTATACGGCCTTGGTCAAGGACTACATCAACAAGAACGGTTACACTCGTTATTGGGATGAAGAAGCATTGGCGCCCTATCTATTCAATGGATCGAGCTTCATATCCTATGAGGATGAACAGTCGATCGGGCATAAATGCACCTATGTGAAGGAAAACGGACTTGCAGGCGTCATGTTCTGGGAATATAGCTGCGACAACACGCATCGTTTGCTGGATGCGATGTATCGCGGGCTCTAATACTTATCTTACAGTAGGAGAAGGGGCCGCAGTGGCGGCCCTTTAACGGTATTACTCGTTACTCATGCTCATCTGATAACTGAGAAGGCTGAGGGTTAACGGCATGATCTGCATGTTGGGGATATATCCTGATTACAGGTATGCTTGCTGCCCGCGGCCTTCTTTTTTGTGCGGGGGTTTTATTCATAACACATCAATTTGTTCATCTCAGGCATCCCGTCTTGGGACCTCGACGCTTGATCAGCAGTTCTAACGAAACTTGGTATCGCTATTTAGGGGAAAAAGCCCTCTTTTGAAATTTAACGAAACAGTGTATCGCTATTAGAGTAAATTAGCAGCCAGAAGCCAAGATTTCTCTTAAATAACGATATGGTGTTTCGTTAGATTTAATTGACTACTGGTTTTGAGAAAATAACGATCGGTAGTTTCATTAGAAATTTTTTGGAAGGGAGCTTGCCTATGTGATTGTAATGAAAACTATCGATAAACCCTCCGGAGTTGTGTTACCCTATAGCTATAGCAAATCACGTGGCAGAATTTAGGTGAATGGGACGCTGAGTTGATTGTGGATAGCATTTGGTATTTTTCAATGAAAGTGTGGTAACCGGAGGCAATGAAGGATATTAAAATTATCGATGTGGCCAAGCGGGCGAATGTATCGCCGGCCACAGTGTCACGCGTATTGAACGGGAGCAAGCTGGTGAATGCCAAGACAGAACAGCGGGTCATGCAGGTCATCCGCGAGATGGAGTATATCCCTAACAATATGGGCAAGCAGCTGCGCAGCCGCAAGACGATGACACTAGCGGTTGTAGTCTCGGATGTACTCGTCTCTTACTATGCGGAGATTATTAAAGGGATCGAGAACATGGCGAATTCTCTCCATTATCGAGTGCTGATCTGCGATGCTCAGAACCAGAGGGCGAAGGAGCTGGAGTTCCTTTCTTTTCTGGTCAATCATACGGTAGACGCTCTAATTATGGTCACTCCCAGTCTCTCCGATGAGGAGCTAAGCTCTTATGCAGAGGAGGGCTACCGCCTTGCTGTAATCGGGCGGGAGGTAGGACATCCGTTGATTCCTTGCTCTTTTACAGACAACATTACGTTGGCCAGGGATGTTATACTCCATTTGACCGAACAAGGACATCGTAAGATTGCCTTTTTGAGTGGTTACTCTGAAGCTACCGACAGCATTAAACGGTTGGAAGGATTCATCCAGGCTCTTGGAGAGGCAGGTATTCCATTTGAACAGGGTTTGGTCGAGAACGGCGATTTCTCGGAGGATGGCGGATATGAGGCGTTCAAAAGACTAAGGAGTCAGCGTGAGGATTTCACCGCTGTATTTGCTGCTAATGATGAGATGGCGCTTGGCGTGTATAAAGCCTGTGCCGAGCTGAGGCTATCAATCCCTGAGCAATTGGCCGTTGTAGGTGTAGACAATATTCGTCTGACGAACTATGTTGTGCCCAGAATCAGCTCGATGGAGCAGCCTCTATATATGATGGGTTCGGTGCTGGCTGAGAAACTAATTGATCAGATTAATGACAACAGGTTAGCCGATCAGAGGCTTTTTGTCTTGAATGCAGAGCTGATTGTTAAGGAATCATCGCTTTGGAAGATATCGGATTGATATTAAGACGTCATATTTCAAAATAAATACATAAAGATGGAGCTATCTCAATTTAGGGATAGCTTTATTTTTTGCGCGATAAAGTTTATAAGTAAAACATGCCTATATTTTTATATATGACATACTATTTATTGATTATTCGATCAATGTTGTGTATTATATATTTATCTCTTAGGAATACATATCCAAATAACTGTTATTTAGGATATATATACTTCGATAAGAGTGTCATATTTAGTAAAGTTAGCATTCGGAAATGGAGGGAACCTGTGATTGAACTGACATCTCGTCAATTGGAAATAATCGATATCGTGAAGAAGAGGGCTCCGATCACCGGTGAACAAATAGCGGAGAGCCTGAATCTGAGCAGGCCGACGATTCGAAGCGACCTCTCCATTCTGGTCATGCTTGAATATATCGATGCGAAACCGAAGGTAGGTTATTTCCCCGGTAAGAAGGCTGCGGCCCGGTTATCAGGAGGATATTTACTGAAGGAGACCAAGGTCAAGGATATCCAGAGCAATCCGATTATTATCCGTGAGGCTACGACAATTCAAGATGCTGTTGTGACCCTTTTCCTGCAGGATGTGGGCACTCTTATGATCTGTGATGCTGACGGCAAGCTAGCCGGAGTTGCGTCACGCAAGGATTTTCTTAAGGTAACGTTAGGGAATCCTGCTGCAGTATCGATGCCAGTAAGTATGGTCATGACCAGGCAGTCCAAGGTAGTCACTGTGTCTCCTGAAGACTCGGTGCTCGATGCAGCACATAAGATGATTTTCTATGAAGTAGATAGCTTACCTGTTGTCGTTCAGAGTGAGATGGGGCAGGAAGGTACGGGACCTGACTTGGTGGGTAGATTGACCAAAGCCTCAATCATTAAATTTATATTAGAAGTAGAAGCCAATGGATAATGGGTGAAACCGGGGGGAAGAAGGAGAATGGAGCAAGCTTCGCATTATGTTACGATTGTCTCTGATTCGATCGGGGATACGGCGGATGCCGTCGTGCAGGCTGTCATACATCAGTTTCAGAATCAGCGCGTTACAATTCGCCGTTACGGCAATGTAAGAAGCGAGGATGAACTGCGAAAGCTGATGGAGGAGACGGCCCCGCTCAACGGATTCGTCGCCTATACTCTTGTTCAACCCGAGCTGCGGGAGATGATTCGGGAAGAAGCTGTCCGCCTGGACCTGAGGATTGTCGATATTATGGGGCCGATGATGCAGGCATTTATCGATACCTTCGATGATTCGCCGCAGGAGCGGCCGGGTCTGTTGCATCAGCTTGACGATAAGTATTTTCGCAGAATGGAGGCGATTGAATTTACGGTCGCCTGCGATGATGGACGCGATCTTGGAGCGATGCTGAAGGCGGATATCGTGCTGCTCGGGATGTCGCGGACCTCGAAGACACCGCTTAGTATTTTTCTGGCGCACCGGGGCAAGAAGGTGGTTAATTATGCGGTTGTTCCGGAGGTTGGACCGCCGCAGGAACTGCTTAGTCTTCCTTCTAACCGGGTGATTGGATTGACGATGAAGCCGGAGTATATGTTGAAGATTCGCTCCGAGCGGCTCAAGATGCTAGGGTTGCCTGAGGGCTCCCAATACGCCAGTCTGGAGCGGATTCGCGAAGAGACGGAATATGCGATGGCACTGTATGCCAAGCTGGGCTGCCCGGTCATTGACATTACGAACAAAGCAATTGAGGAGACCGCCGGGGTTATTATGGGGCATATTTCAGATTCACCGGAAGATGAATTAGGAAATTAATCAAAGGGTTTATATTGATCTAATCGTTATTAACTGGGGGGAAATCAAATGGAACGGGAATTAGCTTTGGAGATCGTACGTGTAACTGAAATGGGGGCTTTATCCTCCGCGTGCTTCATTGGCAGAGGTGATAAGAATGCTGCTGACCAAGCTGCTACCACAGCTATTCGTTCCATGTTCGATTCCGTATCGATTGACGGGACGGTGGTCATCGGTGAAGGGGAGATGGATGATGCACCGATGCTCTATATCGGCGAGAAGGTCGGGAACAAGCAAGGACCTTCCGTAGATGTAGCGGTAGATCCGTTGGAGGGGACCGAGGTAGTTGCCCGCGGTCTGGAGAATGCGCAATCTGTTATCGCGATTGCGGATAGAGGGAGCCTTTTGCACGCGCCTGACATTTATATGGAGAAGCTGGCTTGTGGTCCGCAGTTGGCCGGCAAGCTTAGCCTTGAAGATCCGGTAGATGTTACTTTACAGAAAGCCAGTCAGATTACGGGCAAGGCGATATCCGAGCTTAAGATTATGGTGCTTGACCGGGAACGTCATCAAGGCTTGATCAACAGTCTGCGTCAGGCTGGCGTGCGTGTGAAGCTGCTCGATCATGGCGATATAGCGGGAGCGATAGCTACTGCATTGCCTGACAATGAAGTGGATCTATACATGGGCTCCGGTGGAGCGCCCGAAGGGGTGCTGGCCGCAGCCGCTCTCAAATGTCTTGGCGGGGAGATGCAGGGCCGACTCCTGCCTCAGGGGCCGTTCGAGCTGCAGCGTTGTCATATGATGGGGCTGGACGATCCGCTGCGGGTCCTGCACATGGAGGATATGGTCGGTACCGGCGATGTGATCTTCGCAGCAACCGGCGTAAGTACCGGTGAATTTCTGACCGGGGTACGATTTATCGGCAATGACCGGGCCGAGACCCATTCGGTCATTATGCGGGCACAAAGCCGCACGATCCGGTATATCCGCAGCATTCATTATCTGCCAAGCAAGGGGATTGATTTGGATGCGGGCTTCAGACATGCCGAGGCCATGTAGCAACAAGCGGCCGATTCCGGTCGGAGTATCTTTTCCAACTTTTCCAATGTAGTTGTTATTTTGTTATAACTCCGTTTATTTGCGGAGGAGCTTGACTATCCTAGTCAGGTTCCTCCGATTTTTTTTGCTCTAACGAAACAGGGTATCGTTATTCGTGGTCAAAAGGGTCGTTCCTAAATCTAACGAAACAGGGTAACGCTATTGGAGGCAATTGAAGGCTGAAAGTCAGAATATTGTTGAAATAACGCTATGGTGTTTCGTTAAAATATTTTTGTTGGTGTTTTTGTGGAAATAACGATCTGTAGTTTCGTTAGAATAAAAGCAAAAGTCCGAACCGCAGCAAGATTCCGGTGAGCAGTGTAAGATCGCAGGTAGTACAGGCTTCGGGTGAACTGTGCAACATCGCAGGTAGTCCAAGGCCCACGGTGAATTGCTGTAACGCCGCAGGTAGTACAGGCTTCGGGTGAACTGTGCAATATCGTAAGTAGTCCAAGGCCCACGGTGAATTGCTGTAACGCCGCAGGTAGTACAGGCTTCGGGTGAACTGTGCAATATCGTAAGTAGTCCAGGCTCCTGGTGAGCAGTGTAAGATCGCAGGTAGTACAGGCTTCGGGTGAACTGTGCAACATCGCAGGTAGTCCAAGGCCCACGGTGAATTGCTGTAACGCCGCAGGTAGTCTAGGCTTCGGGTGAACTGTGCAACATCGCAGGTAGTCCAAGGCCCACGGTGAATTGCTGTAACGCCGCAGGTAGTCCAGGCTCCTTGGTGAACTGTGCAACATCGTAAGTAGTCCAGGCTTCGAGTGAACTGTGCAACATCGCAGGTAGTCCAGGCTTCGGGTGAACTGTACAACATCGCAAGTAGTCTAGGCTTCGGGTGAACTGTGCAACATCGCAGGTAGTCCAAGGCCCAAGGTGAATTGCTGTAACGCCGCAGGTGGTCTAGGCTCCTGGTGAACTACGCAACGTCGAGGTAGCCCAAATTCCCTGTTAAGCTGCTGTAATCGTAGGGTAGTGGCTTTTTGGGCCGACATTGGGCCGACATAAGTAGGCAAATCGAGTCTGTGAATGCTGGTTTCTTCGTATAGCACGAAATTTATCTAAAAGTTAAAGCATGTGATTTAGTTTATTTGTACATTAAGATGGAACATATTATAATTAGAATGGTTTTTAGTATGCAGATGGACCGTGTTAGATCTATCAACGTTGTGGAGGCAGGCCATTGATTGAACTTGAGCAGGACCGTAACCAGTTCCCGCGCGAGCCGCTAAGGCTAATGAGCCGGGTGTATAAGTTTATACTTCCCGATGTGCGCAAGGAATTGGAAGGTTGGAGGAAGGTCGCAGGGGAGATTCCTGATCCAGAGCTGAGAAAGCAGGCGCTGGCCAGCATTCAGACAAAGGAATTTCATTGTCAGGGTGGGGCAGTATATGCAGCGGCGAATTTGCCGAAACGACATATTTTAATTCCATTGATTGTTGCTTTTCAAACGATCAGCGATTATTTAGATAATTTATGTGATCGAAGTACTTCAATGAATGCTGATGATTTTCGTTTATTGCATCAAAGCATGCTGGACGCAGTGAATCCGAGGACTGAGCTTGAAGATTATTATGCTTTGCGTGAAGAAAAGGATGATGGAGGGTATTTGCACCAGCTTGTCCAGACTTGCCGGGACAATATTGCTTTACTGCCGGGATATCTTGCGGCAAAGCCCTATATCCAGGATCTCGTCGGGTTGTACACTGATCTTCAGGTTTACAAGCATATTAAGCCGAGTCTTCGTGAAGATGCCCTCATCCAGTGGTGGGATCAACACAAGGAACGTACCCCTCATTTACAGTGGAATGAATTTGCTGCCGCCACTGGCTCGACATTAGGGGTATTTATGCTTTTTCTGGCAGCGAGTAACAAGGAGTTGGATCAAGGCAGCGCCGAGACGATTCGCGATGCTTACTTCCCGCATGTTTGTGGTCTACATATTATGCTTGATTATTTGATTGATCAGGAGGAAGATGAGATTGGCGGGGATCTGAATTTCTGCAGTTACTATGACAGCAAGGAAATAATGCTGCAGCGGATAGCCTACATTGTAGAAGGTGCTCGCCATGACATTAAGAAGCTTCCTGCATCGTCATTTCACCGAATGATTATCGAAGGATTGCTGGCCCTGTATTTATCAGATCCTAAGGTGAGCCAGCAGCAGGAAATCTATGATGTTTCTAAGCGTTTGATGAAAAGGAGCCCGCTGATGAGGCTGTTCTTCTTCGCCAATAGCAAGTGGATCCGCAAACGCCTGTAATTTACGCATTTAAAAGTTGTTTAAAGTTTTATTAATTATTAGGAGGAAATCATCATGTCAGCAGTTAAAAAAATCGCAGTCCTTACCAGTGGTGGAGATTCCCAGGGCATGAACGCGGCTGTACGCGCCGTTGTACGCAGTGGATTGTATTATGGCTTGGAAGTATTCGGAGTTCAAAGAGGGTATCAAGGTCTCTTGAATAATGATATTTTCTCCATGGATATTCGCAGCGTCGGTGATATTATTCAACGCGGTGGCACGATTCTTCAATCGGCTCGCTGTCTGGAATTCAGAACGCCTGAAGGTCAGCAGAAGGGTGCGCAAATTTTACGCGATCGCGGCATCGACGGCCTGGTCGTTATCGGCGGCGACGGCTCCTATCAAGGCGCAGAGAAACTAAGCAAGCTGGGCATTAAGACGATGGGCTTGCCAGGTACGATCGATAATGATATTTCTTTCACCGACTATACCATCGGCTTTGATACTGCGGTAGGGATTGTCGTTGATGCTGTCAACAAACTGCGTGACACGATGTCTTCCCATGAACGGGCTTCGGTCGTTGAAGTGATGGGTCGTCATTCTGGCGACATTGCTCTTTATTCCGGCCTGGCTTCTGGGGCTGAGACGATCCTTGTTCCTGAAGTACCATTCGACCTGAACGAAGTAGCAGACCGGATGCGACAGAACTTTGACAACGGCAAGAGACATAGTATCGTCATCGTTGCTGAAGGTGTGGGCAAAGGCGAAGAAGTGGTTGAAGCAATCAAGAAGCGCCAGCCATCCTTGGAGCCGCGTGCAACGGTGCTTGGACATATCCAACGTGGCGGATGCCCGACTCCATTCGACCGCAACCTGGCGAGCAGACTTGGTGATTTCGCTGTACGCAGCCTGATTGCTGGTGAATCGAACAAAGCCTGCGGTATGATCGGCGGAGAGATGGTACTGACTGACATCGAGAAAGTGGTAGCGACCAAAAAGCCGTTCGATATGAAAATGTACGAACTGGCTTCCCGTTTGTCTCAATAAGGGAGCATAGAGCTACTACTTAATTAAAAAACACGAGGTTCCTTATACGGAATCTCGTGTTTTTTTGCTTATCCCACTTCTAACGAAACAGACAATCGTTATTCGGAGCAAAATGGACCATAAAAAAAACTAACGAAACAGGATATCGTAATTTAGCTAAATTTGCAGAGTTAGACCCTTGTTTCGCCTAAATAACGATATGGAGTTTCGTTAGAGTAAAAAGGGCCTCATATTCGATCTAATAGCGTATCACAGTTTCGTTAGAGCAAGCGGCCCCGTTTTCGATCTATAGCGTGTCACAGTTTCGTTAGAGCAAAGAGCCTCATATTCGATCTAATAGCGTATCACAGTTTCGTTAGAGCAAGCGGCCCCGTTTTCGAGCTAATAGCGTGTCACAGTTTCGTTAGAGCAAGCGGCCCCGTTTTCGAGCTAATAGCGCATCACAGTTTCGTTAGAGCAAAGAGCCTCATTTTCGATCTAATAGCGTGTCACAGTTTCGTTAGAGCAAAGGGCCAAATTTTTGTGCCAATAGCTCATTACAGTTTCATTTGTCCCTTGCCGAAGAGGGCGATGCCGGTTAGAGCGGGCAAAGGGAAATCGACTGCCGCAATCGCATCGTTTCAACTGGTTTACCACAAGTGTCAAAAAAATCGGCTGCTACTTGCGCAATAGAAGTACCGCACCTATTTACTCAGGTTTCTTTTGGAGAAGTGAATCGATGGCGGCGAGGATGGCCTCGGTGGAGGGAAGCCCCTTCTCCGCAAAGGCGATCCGGCCTTCCAGATCGATAACGAATACGGTTCGCTGCTGGGTCAGGAAGCCGAGCGATTTGCCCACTCCATAGAGACGGCGGATGGATCCGCCTTCATCTACAACGAGCGGGAAGCGGTAGCCTTGCTTGGCCGCAAATTTCTCATGGCTGTCCTTGGAGGCGGAATTTACCCCTAGTACTGCGGCCCCTCTCTCGGCATATTCCGACTCGGAATCGCGTACGGCACAGAGCTGCTTCGTACATCCCGGTGTCTCGTCCATCGGATAAAAAATAAGTACAATCGGTTTCTGTCCAAGCAGATTTGTAAGATCGATGGTGCCTTGTGTGCTGTCCGCCCGGAAGAGGGGGGCTTGTTCACCCGGTTTCAGCATAGAGAACACTCCTTCATGATCAATGTGATTGTTCAACTTGCATTACTTGTTGGGCAATTCTTCGCTGTACGACATAGAGACGATGAAGCAAAAGCACAGCTGCGGCAGCCAGTCCGGAGATCAGACCGATCCAGTAGCCGTAAGGACCGAGAGTTGTATACTGGGCCAGAACGATTCCAAGCGGCAAACCGATGACCCAATAGGCTAGCAGACTGATCCAGAAGGCCGGATTCACATCCTTATATCCGCGCAATGCCCCTTGAGTAGGCGTGGCGATAGCGTCGGAGATCTGGAAGAATACAGCGTAGACCAAAAAATGAGTAATCAGGGCAATAACAGCCTTATCACTGGAGTACAGCCCTGCGACACCGTTGCGGAACAGCATCAGCAGCATAGCGGTAATAAGCGATAATCCGATCGCCGTGCCGATCCCGATGACAGCGTATTGCTTCGCATCCTTGAGCCGGGCTGCTCCCGTCTCGAAGCCGACCAGAATGGTAAGCGCCAGACAGATGCTCAACGGAAGCATATACAGGGTAGAAGCAAAGTTGTTGGCCGCTTGATGGGCGGCGATTGTCAGCGTGTCGAAGCGGCTCATTAATAATGTAACCGCCGCAAAAACCGCTGTCTCGAAGAACATCGAGAAACCAATCGGCACGCCGAGCTTCATCAGTTCCTTCCACTTCTCCAGCGAAATATGATGCAGCTTGCCGAATACCCGGTATGAAGCGAAGGGCTGTGCCTTATGCGCGATCCAAAGAGCGATCAGAAAGATGCACCAATACGTAAAGGCCGAGGCTATTCCCGAACCGATCCCGCCCAACCGCGGAAAACCGAGCCGTCCAAAGATAAGCAAATATCCAGCACCGATATTCAAGGGCAGGGAGATCAGGGATATAACCATGGACACACGGGTTTGTCCCAAAGCATCGATAAATGAACGGATGACTATGTAGCCAAATAAGGGCAGAATACCCGTTGATATCGATACGAGATAATAAAATGCGACATGATGCACCTTGGGCTCTAATCCCATTTTATTCAATATAGGAGAAATTAGAAATCCCCCAATAATAAGCACCACGATGCCGACCGCGGCTGCAAGCCACAGAGCTTGCATGACATTGTAGCCAACCTTGTCCGGTTTGCCTCCTCCGATAAGCTGGGATACGATCGGAGTGATCCCCATCAGCACGCCGCTTAAGCCAGTCTGGACTGGAATCCAGAGGCTTGCGCCGATGGCGGTTCCCGCCAGGTCGGCTGGACTGGCGTGACCGGACATGATCGTATCGAAGAAAGTCATCAATGACATCGTAATTTGCGTAACCAGAATCGGGACCAGAATATGCAGGAACTGCATATATTTTTGCTTTAATGTAAAAGTTTCCTTCATGCTCAAGACTCCATTTCATGACAGCAAGCGCTAAGTAAGGTAGTGATGATAACTCTTATGGATTGTTGAAAGCGCAAAAAACCGTTTCCTCTGCTATCAAGCAAAAGAAACGGCTTGGTGATGCAGTTACATTCATTTTAATGAAGAAATGCCGAATTTTGATGCTCACAGATGCTGTACTGGATAATTTCCATCGCATCTTCCGGTTCCAAAATGGTCAGACCATCGCGGAGGATGATCATGGAGTTAAGCTCCTTTTGATCCAAGAAAGGCAGCATATCCGGAAACCATTTTCTAACAATTTGTGCCAGTTTTACCGTTTCCATTTCCACTTCAATCACCCTTTCCTCCTAGAATCATTCTGGTTACGAATCATTCGAAATCGGAAAAGCACGAGCTTGTGAAATCAGGTAAAGCGAAGGCAAAAAGATTTATAAAATTATCTAAGGAACCGTTTGACATTATTATAGCACATTGCTGAAAAATTGGAACGGCGTGAGCCGTAGACCTGTGTCTGTTCAGCGTCTGCGGAAGGAGCCCATAACGCCTGTCGTTTCCACAATATTGACGAAGGCGGAAGGATCGGTCTGTTTAATAATTTCTTTTAATTCGGTAAGCTCGTACATGGTCGTAACGGTCATCAGCATATCTTTCTCTTTATGGGAGAAGGCCCCTTCGGTCTTAATTTTCGTAACTCCCCGCGGACGAGCCAGAAGCTGCTTCAATAACTCTTCAGTCTTATCGGTTACAATGAACAGCGTAACTTTATTATGGCTAACATGAATCATATCTAGTACTTTGCCGGTTAAATAAATGGACACCATCGAAGCGAGGGCCAAATTCCAGTTGCCGTTGAGGTAACCCATCGCCAAGATGACGAGGCCGTTCAAGAAGACAAGGATCGCCCCGATGGGGAAATCTCGGTAGCGCGTAATGGCCGAGCCGATAATGTCGAAGCCTCCGGAGGACCCGCCAACCCGGAAGGATATCCCGCTGCCGAACCCGACGAGCACACCGCCGAAAACGGCCGAAAGCAGCGTATCAGAAGCCAGCGGTTTCTCCGGAATAAGCGCCATCATCAGCGTAACTCCGGCAACGGACAGGATGCTAAGTCCAATAAACCGTCTACCCAGCAGAAATAGCCCGAGGATCAACAGCGGGACATTGTAGGCCAGGTACATTGTGCTTATGCTAAATGGCGTGAAGTACCCTGTCAGCATAGCCAGACCGGATACCCCTCCGCTCAGAAGATGTTGGGGAACGAGGAACAAATTGAAGCCTGAGGCAATGAATGCCGCCCCGATCAAGATGATGACACAGTTCCTGATTTCCTTTAACACAAAAAATCCTCCTTAAATTGTAAGTTCAAAAAAGTCCGGTTTTCAGCACCAAGAAATTTAAATGAAATGAAGCTTGGGACCGAGGGGCGGAGCATTGGGTAGCCGGGTGCTTGGAGTACCTGGGATATTCCCGTAGGAAGCCTGATTTCGTTGGCCTCTGCTTAGGTCCGGCCGAATTCAAGATTCAATATCGAATAGCTTTCCGATTTGCTTCGTAATCCCAATTGGGCTTTTTGAACAACCTCCTAAAATAATAAGCAGTATACCCACCTGCATTCTACTGGTATTTTTGAAATGATTTATGCTATAATATTTGAGATATTCTTGAGTAGGGATCTCTTTCCACTTTGATGGTCCATATATTTTGGTGAAATGGCCAGTAGAATTCAGGTTGATTTGTCGTCAGATGCTTATTTAGATCCAGAGCTTATGTAAATTTTTCGGGCTGACTGGACAGTCTATAAACAGATTAAACGCTACTTAAGAATACAGTTAAGAAGGTGGAATGTCCACTATATAGAAGGAGTTTGAGGACAATTTGAACACATTTTCAGAATTTGGCCTAGAGCCTAAAGTATTACAAGCTATAACGGAGCTTGGATTTGAGGAAGCGACCCCGATTCAAGTTAAATCGATCCCGATTGCGATGACCGGCAGAGACATGATTGGACAAGCGCAAACAGGGACAGGAAAGACTGCAGCTTTTGGTTTGCCGCTGATCAATAAAATCTCGAAAGATGAAGAGCATATCGTAGCTCTCATTATGACGCCTACCCGTGAATTAGCTATCCAGGTTGCAGAGGAAATTGGCAAGCTGGCCCGCTTCAAGGGAACTCGTTCCTTGGCGATTTATGGCGGACAGGATATCGTTCGTCAGATCCGCGCGTTGAAGAAGAAGCCGCAGATCATTATCGGTACTCCAGGACGTTTGCTGGACCATATCAATCGCAAGACGATTAAGCTTGACGATGTACAGACGGTTGTACTGGATGAGGCCGATGAAATGCTGGATATGGGCTTCATGGAGGATATCCAATCGATCCTGAAGCTTGTCCCCGAAGAACGTCAGACGATGTTATTTTCCGCGACTATGCCTTCAAATATCCAAAAACTGGCGCAGCAATTTTTGAAAAATCCTGAGCATGTATCTGTTATTCCTAAACAGGTAAGCGCCCCGCTTATTGATCAAGCCTATATTGAGGTTAATGAACGTCAGAAGTTTGATGCCCTTTCCCGTTTACTTGATATGGAATCCCCTGAGCTTGCGATCGTATTTGGACGTACGAAACGTCGTGTTGACGAGTTGTCTGAAGCATTGCAAAAACGGGGTTACTCTGCAGACGGCCTGCATGGCGACTTGTCGCAGAATCAACGTGACAATGTTATGCGTAAATTCCGCGACGGAAGCATCGACGTGCTCGTGGCTACCGACGTGGCGGCTCGTGGTCTGGACGTATCCGGCGTAACGCATGTTGTTAACTTTGACTTGCCGCAGGATCCGGAAAGCTATGTGCACCGTATTGGCCGGACTGGCCGTGCGGGTAAAGAAGGGACTGCTTGGTCCTTCGTAACTCCACGGGAAATCGATCATCTGCATTTCATCGAGCGGATTACCCGCCATAAGATTACCCGCAAACCATTGCCTACGCTGGCTGAAGCGATTGAAGGCAAGCAACGGATTGCCGCTGAGCGAATCCTTGAAATCGTTGAAGAAGGCGAGCTTAGAGAATACAAAGGCATTGCCATCCAATTGCTGGAGCAATTTGATTCTGTCAATTTGCTTGCTGCGGCATTCAAGTTGATTACCGGCGAGAAGAACGATAAGACGTCCATCGAGTTGACTCCGGAAGAGCCAATCCGTGTGAAGCGTCGTAACCCGGACATCCGTTCCAGCGGACGTAAGCCGTCCGGATATGGTAATCGTGGCGGTGGCTATCGCCGCGACAATCGTGAGGGCGGTAACCGCAGTGGCAGCGGCAGCGGCTACAAAGGTGGTTACAACAAGGAAGGCGGACGCGATTCGTATCGCGGCGGTTCATCCGATCGCAAGCCGCGTTCCGGTTACAATAACGGCGAACGCAGACCTAAAAATGGCGGCAGCTTCTCCGACAAGTAATTTGCGTTTTAGTTAACGAAAATCGTTTGGAATAGCAAAGAAGACGAAGGCAAGCTTCGTCTTCTTTTGCTGTTATGATTAATACAAAAAGGTCCGGCTTACAATCACGAGCAGAATGAACAATACCAAGATTGTGCCTGTAGATGTCCATCCACCACCGCAACTACCACAACTTCCACAACTTCCGAATCCACCAACAACACCAGACATTTGATAACCTCCTTTTTTATTAGAAGATGTTCTCGCCTAAGTTTTGAAGTTACGGTATATCTTATGCTGGGTGGATGAACTAGTCTAGACTCTTACCCAGGTGCACGCAAAATAGGCGCTGGATAGTCGGCCATGAATCATGTATAGTTATAAATATAGACAGATTCTGTTACTGATGGAGGGAGATTTTTTGGAAACCAAAGGCTTAATGGGTGGATTATACAAAATAACAGAATGGATTATGCGAATTGCAGGCAGCAATTTATATTGGGTATTATGCTCTTCGCCGATTCTATTGCTCCTAGTTCTAGGGCTTAACTATGTTGCTTCGACTAACATGCCTATCCCCTTTGAAATTTACATGCCTATGGCGGTTTTGGCACCGTTTACACTCTTTCCCGCGACCGCGGCTTTATTCTCGGTGACACGGAAATGGGTGATGGGTGAGACCGATCTTGGCATTACCAAGCTGTTTTTCAGAAGTTACAAGGATAATTACAAGCAAAGTATGCTGGGAGGCATCTTCTACACGCTTCTGATCGTTATCATGTATGTCGATTACGAAGTGTACATGAAGCAATTTAAGAACATGCAGATCCTCGGCATCGTGATGCTTGTATTACTATTTTTCATCTTGTTGTCCTTATTTAATTTCTTCTCCTTAGTAGCTCATTTTCATATGAAAGTTAAAATGTTAATTAAGAATGCTATTTTGCTCACGGTTCTCAGACCTTTCCGCACCCTGTCCACGTTCCTCACTGCAGTGGTGATTGGGTTCATTACCCTGAAGTTCACCTGGTTGATTCCTTTTGGCTTTGCCACGCTGATCGCTTGGATGGCCTACTTCAACTTTAATATCGCCTATACAAAAGTGCAGGAGAAGGTGGAGAGACTCCGTCAGGTGGAGGAGGAAGGCACGCAAGCCGATGGCGAAACGGGTGAAGATGCGGAATCGATGGCTGCTGAATTGACTGAAGGAGAGGACAAAGAGAAGAACTGATTTTTTACCTCGGACAAGCGGGTCAATCGATTTGCTAACAACACCAAGTTTACAATTGAATTAAGAAGTTTTATAATAGGAATACGTCCTGCGATGTACGTTTCGGTTAATTGTTGTTTTGAACCAATGACAAAGTCTCGGGAGACTCACATTACGCCGCAGCTGAAAGGCCCTATCCAGCGGATTAGGGGACTTCAAAAGCGTCGTTGCGGTCACCCACCTGCTAAGAGCAGGTTCGAGGCACGATAATCGGACGGCATAGGCGGGTCTTGCATATTTGCATGCGGCACTTTGAAGGATTTTTTGTGAAAAAGAGTCCTCGAGGTGCCTTTTTTATTTGTCTTCTTCCCGGATTTGACTTTGTTTGTTCTTCAATCAATGTTACACTATAATATAAATTATACTTACTATTTCTTGCCGTTATGATGAAGGAGGAAGAGCAGGTTGTCGCTAAAAAGAACATTAGTTGGGATTTTTCGCAGCTACGAAGGTACAAGTGATCGTGCGAAGACACCTGAATTAAAGACGAGATATTATCAATTATCCAGGGAAAAAGCCTGGGAGGAAATAAGCTCAACTCTGAAGAAAATTCCCGGATATAAAGTCCTGCATGAGGTCCCTAACGTAGGGGAAATTACGTTGGAGAAGCGTACCAAATTCGGACGGGTTATGGATATCACCGTATCGATTGTTTCCACGGGTCCTGTCCGTACAGCTGTCGACGTCTATTCTGCTACCCGAGGTTCGATGGGGGATCTGGGGGCGAACTACCGCAACGTCCTTCATTTGTTCGCCGTACTGGATAAGAAGCTGTCTACCTATAAAGTAACAGCGTAATTAGCGGAACGAGGACAAAAAAGCGAGCAGGGAGGTTTTCCTCCTTACTCGCTTTTCTTGTCATAACATGTATGGGCTGAAAGTTAAGCAAGCAGCTTCTTCACGGCTGCGATCGGCTCTTCATAGTTCGGATGCTCGCCCATTTCGTTAAGGATTTCAATATAACGAATCGTGTTGTCCTTGTCGAGAACGAAGACAGCGCGGTGGTCGAGTGCGAATTCCTTAATCAGGACGCCGTATGCTTTCCCGAAGGAATTCTCTTTGTAGTCAGACAGGGTTACGACGCGATCCACCCCGGCAGCTCCGCACCAGCGGGCCTGTGCAAACGGGAGATCAGCGCTGACGGTAAGAATGATTACATCTTCGCCAAGCTCAGCGGCTTCTTGATTGAACCGCCTTGTTTGGGCGTCACATACGCCTGTATCCAGGGAGGGTACGACACTGATCAGCTTGATTTTGCCGTCATAGTCGGCAAGGGTGGCTTCTTCAAGCAGGTTTTTATTTAACCGGAAATCGGGAGCCTTATCCCCGACCTTCAATTCAGGTCCAATCAAAGTAATGGGATTGCCTTTAAATGTAGCAGCGTTAGTACGTTCTTGAGTCATTTGTCTTCTCCTCCTATTAATTAGATAAAGTTTCTAATTTTAATTATAATCGTTTTAAAAAGAGATTGTCCAACTTATAAAAATAAAGGATGGAGTACAAGGAGGAAACGATATGATCTTTATACGATATGAAGATTGGAGAAGTTACCTGCGTTATTATCCGGTTACGAGTTTGCTTCTGGCCGCTAATATCGTGATGTTTATCATCGAAGTGTTTACCGGAGGTTCAACGGATAACATGAACTTGTTGCGACTAGGGGCTGTTACGGAGCACCCCCAATTATCCAGCGAGTGGTGGAGGCTGTTCGCGGCGATGTTTCTGCACGCCGGGGTGATGCATTTGGTGTCGAACTGCTTCGCTCTTCTTGTCTTTGCGCCGCCGCTAGAGCGATTGATGGGGCATATTAAATACTTCGTGCTGTATATATTCAGTGGAGTGATCGGTAATATCATTACCTTGGCTGTATACCAGTCTCAACATTCTCTGCAATATCATGTTGCAGTAGGAGCTTCCGGGGCTATCTATGGGATTTATGGGGCATTCCTGTTCATTGCCCTGCTGCAGCGCAACCTGATGGATGAGAACTCCCGCAAGACGCTGTACAGCTTGCTTATGATCGGGGTTGTCTATTCCTTTGTCGTGACGCAGATTAACTGGATAGCTCACTTCGGCGGCTTGCTTGGCGGCTTTGTATTATACGCTATTCTCAGCAGATTCATAAAGAATCATTGAACCAATAGAAAGTACATGGTAAATTAAAGAAGTACTGATCTATAGGTGACTTAGTTAACAGATTAAGCGTTAACATTTTGCTCTCACATCCCATAGAACTATAGTCCGGTACGCCAAGGGTCCTGATTTCAAAGGATATCGAACAGATGTGAAATGGAGCGATCAGATTCTGTGGAATTAAGACAACTGCAGTATTTTGTAAAAGTGGCGAAAAAAGAGCATGTCACGCAAGCGGCTGAGGAGCTACATGTGGCGCAGTCGGCGGTAAGCAGACAGATTCACCAGCTGGAGCAAGAGCTGGGCGTCAACTTGTTCATGCAGAAGGGCAGGAACCTGCATCTCACGGCGGTAGGACAATTGTTCTGCAGCAGGGTAGAGACGATTCTGAAGGATTTAGAGCGGGCGGTCATGGAAGTCCATGAGCTGCTTGATCCGGAGCTGGGCGAGATCCGCCTTGGATTTCCGAACAGTCTCGGAATTCATTTCATACCTAGCATCGTCTCGGAATTTCGTAAATTGTATCCTAATGTTAAATTCCGCTTCAGACAAGGAACTTATCCTACATTAATCCGCGATGTGGTCTCCGGAGAGGTTGACCTGGCCTTCATCTCTCCATTTCCGGAGAATCATGATCAGGTGGTTGGAAATATTGTATTGACCGAGGAATTGGTGGCGATTCTCCCGCCCGGACATCTTTTGGCCGGGGAACAGAGCATCACGTTGAATCAGCTGAAGGATGATAACTTTATTCTTTTTGGGAGCGGTTACTCTCTACGTCCTATTGTATGGCATGCTTGTCTGGAAGCGGGCTTCACGCCGAAGGTAGCGTTCGAGGGAGAAGAGACAGATACGATCCGCGGTCTCGTTGCGGCAGGGATGGGAGTAAGCTTGCTGCCGGAAATGGCATTGTATCAGAGCTTCTTGTTGCAGCCAAGCCGCGTACGCATCTCTCATCCGAAAGTGACGAGGACGATTGGCTTGATTCATCGGACAGATGAGAAGCTGCCGCTGGTCGCGCAATCATTCAGAGCGTTCCTGCTGGAATACTTTGGGCTTCAAATTGATACTCCACCGAGTCAATGACCCGGAAGGTACTAACTTAACGATCAATGAAAAATGCACCTCCTTTATCAGGGGGTGCATTTTGGCTTATATGGAGCTATTGCCGCTGGGTCCAACTCGGACAGCGTTAGTCACGATTGCTTGTGAAGATCAAAATATAGCGGAGCAATTCAAGCACAGAGATTAGGGCGGCTGCGACATAAGTCAGTGCAGCGGCGTTCAGGACGTTAGCGACTCCGCGCTCTTCTTCGTTAGTAACGAAGCCCTGTGTCAGCATGATCTTGCGTGCCCGACTGCTGGCATTGAATTCGACTGGCAAGGTAACCAGCTGGAACAATACCGCTGCCGAGAAGAAGATGATACCTAGGCCGATCAGATTAAAGGCTCCGAATAGGAATCCGGCCAAGAGCAGGAACGGCGCTACCCCGGATGCGAAGTTCACAAACGGGAACATGCGATGGCGCAACACGAGCATAGGGTAAGCTTCTTTATGCTGAATGGCATGACCGACTTCGTGGCAGGCAACCGATACCGCTGAGATCGAACTCTCGTAGTAAACCGGCTCCGACAGACGTACGACCTTATGAATCGGGTCATAGTGGTCAGTCAACGCTCCGCGTACTGGCTCAATCGGAATATCATACAGCCCGTTAGCATCCAGCATGCGTCTTGCTGCATCGTGACCGGTTAATCCGTACATATTCGGCACCTGTGAGTATTTATTGAACGTACCCTTTACCCGGAATTGGGCCCATAAGGAGAGACCGAAGGCGAGTAAAATAGGAATTAGCATGACGTTAGAATACATTAATCATTCCTCCAAAGTTTGTAGATATTAGATTGTGTCCGATTAAAGGAAAGGATTCTGTTAGTTCTAAATTAAAAAGGGTTGTGATTCATCAGAATCTGGATCGCTTCAATGCAAGCAAGACTTTGCGGCATCAGGTTCGTGAAGGCTCGTCGGGCTTGGTTCGGTTTGAGATTGGAAATCAACGGCTCAAGCTCTTTAACTTCCCGTTCAAGCTGCTGCATGCGTATTTCCAGGGAGCTCAGCTTTTCGTTAACCTGTTCCTCACCGCTAACCGTGCTCCATTGATTGAGCTTTTCGCGAATTTCCTCTAACGTATATTTTTCTTGCTTCATCTGATTAATACGTTCGAGTCTGTTTAAGGTTTCAGAACTGTACAAGCGGTAATTTTTTTGCGTGCGCGTCTCCGGCCAGATCAGACCAAGTTTGGTGTAATAATCTATTGTTCTTTCGCTAATATTTGCAGCTTTGGCCAGTTCTCCAATACGATACAACTTCATATCCCCAATAGATTCACCCTCTCTCCAATTAATATCAGTATGTGATCTCTATATATAGATTTATGATACTCGATATGCAACTATACAGTCAAACGTCACGCTTTATAAATGATAGTAGCCAAAGAGGGTTGTGTAGATGTAAATTAACACTTAATGTTAAGTATTCTTGCAAGTATTCAAAATCTTGCCGATTTGGCATTGTTTTATGCATAATTCAGATCATATAATCAGCTTAATCATTATACTTGTGTTAGGAAATATGACATTTAGGGAGCTGGTTGTTTATGAGAAGAAAATGGATCTATGGTCTGTCGGGAATCATCGCCGTCTTGGCGTTCCCGGTTTCTGCATATGCTGCAGAGGGGGAGATTAGTGGTGAGGTTTTACAGGTTGGATTAAATTCGGTTTTCGTGTTTTTGGCGGCGATGCTCGTCTTTTTCATGCAAGCAGGATTTGCACTGTTGGAGGCTGGATCGTTAAGAATGAAAAATGCCGGGCATGTAGCGGGCAAGACGGTGCTGACATTAGGAATCGCTGTGCTCACCTGGTGGTTTCTTGGCTTTGGCTTTGCCTTTGGAGACGGTAACGGCTTTCTTGGAACGACCGGCTTTCTGTTCGGCGGCGAGGGAGATATCGGTTCATTTAGCGTCTTCTCCGACATTGGGGTCCCGCTGAACTTGATGTTTCTGTTCCAAATGGCATTCGCAGCGGTATCGTTGGCGATTGCCTGCGGAGGTATGGCGGAGAGAGCAAAACTGAGCGTATATATGGTCTTCGGAACGATATTCATGGTTGTCATCTACCCGATTGTGGCCCATTGGGTATGGGGCGGCGGCTGGCTGGGACAATTGGGAATGCAGGATTATGCCGGTTCAACAGTGGTTCATCTTACCGGTGCGACAGCGGCCCTGGCGGCGATCATACTGCTGAAGCCGCGCCTTGGTAAGTACAATCAGGATGGCAAGCCCAACAGCATTTCAGGGCATAACCAAGTGTTGACGGTGCTCGGCGTGATTATACTCTGGATCGGCTGGTTTGGCTTCAACCCGGGCAGTGCGTTAACGCCCCTGGGGGACGGATTCTTTGGCTTCGTATTAATGACTACGAATCTGGCCGCGGCAGCAGGTGCTATAGCTGCACTGCTTGCTTCCTGGGCTGTGCTCGGCAAGGCGGATATTCCAAGCATGCTAAATGGTGTATTAGCTGCGTTGGTGGCAATTACCGGCTCTTGTGCTTTTGTGGAAGCTTGGGCAGCGATCGTCATTGGTGCGGTGGCCGGGACAGTCACCTTCTTCACCTCCAGATGGTTCGAACGCGCCGGCTTTGACGATCCGATCTGCGCTTTCTCTGTTCACGGGATCGCCGGCATTTGGGGCGCCGTTTCAACCGGATTGTTTGCTACGCCCGAGCTTGCGGAGAGGACCGGGGTAGGATCGCCTGGCCTGTTCTATGGCGGCGGTTTAGGGCAGTTGGGTGTGCAGTTGCTTGGTGTGATCGGCACATTTGTATTTGTGCTCGTGCTTTCTTTTCTCGTGCTCGGTGGAATGAAGCTGCTGATGGGGCTTCGAGTAACGGAAGAAGAAGAGATGATGGGACTGGATATTAGCGAGCATGGCACATACGGATATCCGGAGCAAATGAGCCTGCTGAACCAAACGGTCGATAGCGGAGTTCAAACAGGCAATAATGCTTCTACTTCTCCGGCAGGGTCATAAATACAGATTAGGATATATCGCATGGGATGCGCTTTATGGCGAAATAGGGTCCGGGCAAATCGGTATTAAGGCTGGGTGGAAAGGAGGTGGGCGATGCCGAAGGAATTAAAGGATCAGGATTTCGCCGATTGGCTAGGCGAGATTCGAGGAGCGACTTCCTCCCGGGAACTTCTGGCAGCGAGAAACAAACGGCAGAAAATTGTGAACAAAAGCCTGGTGAGTATGGCTGTTGAAGAAGGGAATCGCCAAATCGCACAGATTCATAGGGAAGTGATGTGCAGGGCGCTCACATTGTGTGAGGCAACATGTATTCAGGAGGGCCTGGGCCCTCCTCCTGTTTCATATGCGTTTATTGCCCTCGGCAGTGCCGGGCGGGAGGAACAAACGCTGTGGAGCGACCAGGATCATGCGCTAGTCATCGGAGCAGGAGATGGACAGCAGGTTGATTTCTATTACGAAAGATTTGCTGCCATACTGGTCCGGATTCTTGAGGAGGCCGGCTATCCGCCTTGCCCGGGCAAAGTGATGATATCGAACCCGCTATGGCGCAGGACATTGGCAAGCTGGCAGCAGATGCTTAGTGATTGGAGAGAGGAGCTTGGCTGGGAGCAGGTCCGTTATTTGATGATCGCTGCCGATATGCGCCTGATTGCCGGGGATGCCGGACTATTTACCCAGCTTCGTGCTAATATCGATGAAGTGCTGGGATCTTCCGCAGAGCATGAGCAGGATCTTGTCCTTGCTGTTCTGCGCGGAACAGTTCGCCATAAAGCAGCGTTAAATGTGCTTGGGCAGGTGATTACAGAAAGAAACGGTGAGCATGCCGGTGATTTTGATGTAAAATACGGCCTCTATTTGCCAATTGTTAATGCGGTGAGGTTTTTGGCAGTAGAACACGGCGTTGTCTCCAGTAATTCAACATTGGATAGGCTAAGGCGGTTATATGAATTGGAGGCCCTGCCTTTCCGTTGGATTGAAATGTGCCGCGAGGCATTTATAATCGCTCTTAAATTCAGGTCCCTGGCGGCAGGTTATGAGGGCGAGAACGGTCTGTTGACCGGCAGCAATTATTTGCCGCAAGCGATGCTCAAGCAGCGGGAGATCAGGAGGGAGCTGCAGGAGGCCCTCGGAACTGTCAAGCTGATATATCGATCGCTGGAGCGCCAGCGCCGCTATGCGGAGAGGATCTGGTCATGAAGGACTCAATGAAGAGAAATGGAGTTTTCTGGGATATTATGAAGGAGGGAGTGCTGCCGTCCAGGATCGCTTCTATGCTCAGCGCACCCAGCGCCCAGCAAATCGCTTTTGTCCGGTCATTAACGCGGGGGCAGCGGAAAACGGAGACACTGCACGTGCCTTTGACCGAATTAGGGACGGCGGTATTCGATCTGGAGACGACGGGATTCCATTATAACCATGGGGACGAAATTTTGTCCTTTGGCGCGGTTAGGGTGGATGGGATGGAGGTCGACAGGGAAGCATTCTATTCTCTAGCCCGACCGGGAACGGCCATTCCAGAGCGAATTATAGAACTGACCGGCATTACCCTGCAGGCTGCGGAAGAGGCACCTGCTTTGCTGCAGGTGCTTCAGGATTTTATGAGCTTCGTGGATGATCGGGTACTGATTGCCCACGGCAGTGCGCATGACAAGGCTTTTTTGGATGCGGCCCTCTGGAAGACAACGAGGGTGCATTTAGGCCATCGGGTATTGGACACGATGATGATTGCGCGGAAGCTGGTGCCAAATCGTCCAATATCTGCTCTGGATGACTGGCTGCGTATATACGATATCCCGATTGGACGGCGACATCACGCGTTAGAGGATGCTAAAATGACCGCGCAATTATGGGTGAAGCTGATCGACCACTTAGCGCATACGGGGGTTGTTACTCTGGGGGATCTGTATCATTTTCTTGGAAAATCGTGAATGGGCTTAGAGCTGCGAATAATTGCATTTATTTACTTTCAAGCTGTAACAAATCCCTGAATCAGGGTACAATATACTAATAAGACATTAAATTTTAAAGGAACGGATTTCTCATGAGACGACATAAATGGATCCTGGCAGGATTGATTATCTTATTAGCAGCAGTATTGTACGTTAATTTGGGTCAAGGCTCATTCGGCTTATGGGGGAAGGGCGAAAAGGAAGCCGCGGCCTCCAGCCAGTCGTTAACCGAGCTGATTGCGGCGGGAGCGCCTAAGCCTGGGACGCCGGCCCCCTCATTCACTCTGGAAGGCCTGAACGGTCAGACATATACAGTAGGTGGAGAACGTGACAAAGCCCTGCTATTGAACTTCTGGGCATCCTGGTGTGATCCTTGCAAAGAAGAGGCGCCGGATTTGGTTGCCCTGGCGAAGAAATACGGGGATTCACTGGATGTGTACGCCGTGAACGTCACCTTATATGATCAACTCGATAAAGTTAAGAAGTTTGTCGAGGACTATGATTATACCTTCCCAGTATTGCTCGATAAGAAGGAAGAGGTTTACCGCAAATTTAACGGGATGGCCTTTCCGACAAATGTACTGATCGGGAAAGATGGCGTCATCCAAGAGGTGATCATAGGCTCACTTTCCGCCAAGGATTTGGAAGCCAAATTGAAGAAGCTGACGAATTCGTAGTAATCCGTATTTGCTGCGAATACCTGTATATAGGCTTCTTTTTTGCCCCAACGCGATCCTGAACCGCCCAGCAATGCGTTAATTCTAACGATACCCGGTTTCGTTAGAATTAACGTTATTTGATTTTGGGGAGGAAAAGAGCTTTGGACTTGACCCGGTGTTATTTCAAACGAAGGGCAGGCGAAGGGGCAAGATCAATATGTTATATCAAATTTTTAATTAACCACGGCTTTATCAATGACAGAACCACTTCTGGCTGCATCGCTTTGGTATGATCCATGCCGCTTCCTTTTAGAACCTCTACATCCCATCCAAGGTGTTCTAATTCTTGTTTGTTTTTCTGGAGTATCCCGGCAATATCAACGGTTACACTGCCGAAGTTTTCTCCATAAATAATAGTGTCTTGCTCCCCGGCAAAGGTTAATCTCGGAATTGTGAATGGTTGCTGGATTTTTCGATCATCAAAGGTTATCAAGTTTTGGTACATAGTAACAAACTGTTTGGTTTGATCCGCGTCGATCTTTACCTTAATATTGTCCCAATCTATTTCTTCTGGGCTAATCGGGACGGGTTCATCATCAGCGGCTGAATTTTGGTGATTTAGAGCCTGCTCATAAGTTTTATTGGTCACTACCATCATTTCTTTATACGGGCCGTCTATTGGAGGAAAGCCGCCCATCATTAAACTTTCCAGTCGGTCTGTCCGAATGGCTAATTGCAACCCGGCCAGAGCTAACCAGGAATAACCGTAATAGCTGAATTTCTTAACGTTCATTTCGTCGGCGATGGTTAAGAAATCGTTTGTAATATTTTCAGGTGTGAGATTGTCAGGGCTGGGATGCTGAAACCGGTGTCCCTCGTAATCGAAAGATAGGATCTGAAACTTGTCCATGAGTCCCTCGATAAAATGTTTTCCTGATTCGGGGTCTACTCCCCACAACTTTAAGTTTTCCGCCTCTTGCCCATATACGGATTCTTTAGCACCCGGAAGCATAATCGTTACAGAGCCGGGATTGCCAGTTAGACCAACCTTTAATTCTGATCCATCCGCAAGCGTTATGTTTTTCTCCATATTTAATCCCTCCTAACTGATTTACATCTATCGTATAACATTCATGCAATCTTTCGGATTCGCTCTGTTTTCTACTTGATACATGGGGGTCTTCTTCAAAATATGTTATCGTAGCACTTGAAGGTTTTACTTTAAGTTTGTGGTTTAAAGCTGACTTTTGAACCACTTCTTTAAAAGGAGTTATAAATGGAGACATATAGCCCTAAACAAATTGCGGATGCCTTAAAGGTCAGCACCACCACCTTGAGAAGATATGAAGAACAAGAGCTTATTCCTGCTGTACCAAGAACCAAAGGCAGCCATCGTATGTATACTTCGATACACTTACAAGCTTTTACTGCTATCAGAGCGATGCTAAAAGGGTATGACATCCCTGTTGTTTACGATGTTATGAGAAGGTGTAAGCAGGCAAGATTTGAGGAAGCCCTGTGGTTCGTTAATGAACAGCAATATCATATTCAGGTGGAAAGGCGGCGAGTCGAAGAAATCCTCACGATGATTCAAAATACTGATTTTACTAGATATCAAAATGTAAAACTAACAGAATATATGAGCATTGGAGAGGCTGCAAAAATAGCGGGGGTAAATCCTTCAGCGATTCGTCATTGGGAATACGAAGGTTTGGTTCACTCGGAAAGAAATGAGGAAAACGGCTATAGAATGTTCTCAGTAGCGGAACTGCGTAAAATACTGGTCATCAGCAGCTTGCGAAAGACCGTTTATTATATAGAAAATATGAAGGAGTTATTAAATGATTTGGATGTCCAAAGCTATGACAAAATCGAACGTTCTTTTCAGCTGGCTTTGGAAAATTTGAATCGTCAGCTATTGGATCAAATGAAGGGAATTGCAGAACTGATTAAATATATAGGCTTATATCAAGAAGTAAATATCTAACACGGGCATAAGCGCCTTGTTTTGCGGTGATCTCTTTAATCTCCTCCTTGCCGCAGGTTTAGGAACAGGGCTTGCGCTTGCATAGAAAAAACCTGCATTTTTCAGCAGGTTTTTGTTAACGTTCATTGTCTATGGCAAGTCTTAGTGATTTACAAGGCCTCTCTCGACCGATTGGATCTCCTCGTAGCCTTCACGCTTGTCTTGTCCAAGCAGGGCGTACAGGAAGCTGTCAACAAGCGCCTCCCAGCTTGCTTCGATAACGTTGCTGGAGACGCCGACTGTACTCCAGGAGTTCTCCACGTTGGAGGATTCAATCAAGACGCGAACCTTCGAGGCGGTGGCCTCTTTATCGTCGAGGACACGAACCTTATAGTCTGACAAATGCACCTCATTGAGGCCCGGATAGTAGCTGATCAGCGCCTTGCGCAGCGCGTTGTCCAGCGCATTGACCGGACCGTTGCCCTCAGCGGCCGTATAGATAGAGTTGCCATCGATGTTCAGCTTGACGAACGCCTCGGATACCACCGGTTTTCCGGCTGATTTCTCAACAAGCATTTTAAAGGACTCGAACGTGAACAGCTTCTTCACTTCTCCGTTCGCCTCTCGCAGCATTAGCTCAAGCGATGCGTCGGCTCCTTCGAATTGATAGCCTTGATGCTCCAGTTCCTTAATTCGGTCAATCACTTCCCGGGTGCTTTCTTTTTCCGGATCAAATTCGATTCCCATCTTCTGTGCCTTGGACAGGATGTTGCTCTGTCCGGCCAGTTCAGAGACAAGCACGCGCTGGTGGTTGCCCACTGTCTCAGGCACGATATGCTCGTAGGTACGGGCATCGCGCAGGATCGCCGATACATGGATGCCGCCTTTATGAGCAAAAGCGGCTGCGCCTACATAAGGCTGGTTAACTGGCATATGAACATTGGCAATCTCGCTTACGTAGCGGGCTGTGTTCGTCAGTTGCTCCAGTTGCTTCTCTTCAAGAACCTGATATCCAAGCTTCAGCTGCAGGTTCGGGATAATGGAGCAGAGGTTGGCGTTGCCACAGCGTTCGCCATATCCGTTCATAGTCCCTTGGATCATTTCGGCACCGGAGCGAACTGCGCTGAGCGTATTAGCCACTGCCAGTTCACAGTCGTTATGGGTATGAATGCCAAGCCTTGCAGTTCCGGCAATCTGCCCGCCAAGCGCAGCAACGATGTCGGACACCTCGTGAGGCATGGTTCCACCATTGGTATCGCACATGACCAGCCAGTCTGCACCTGCTTCTTCAGCTTTGCGCATTACGGCTAAGGCATATTCGGGGTTGTTCTTATAGCCATCGAAGAAGTGCTCGGCATCGAACATCACCTCAAGTCCGCGTTGCTTCAAGTAGGCAATAGAATCATAGATCATCGCCAGATTCTCTTCCAGAGTAGTCTGCAGTGCCGTATGCACGTGGAAGTCCCATGACTTGCCGACAAGCGATGTTGCCTGTGCACCGGAGTCGATAAGACGCTGCAGATTGGCATCATGCTCGGCCAGACTGTTCTTGCGGCGAGTGCTGCCAAATGCTGTAATCTTCGCGTTCAGACGCAATTCTTTAACTCGGTCAAAAAATTCGATATCCTTACTATTGCTGCCGGGGATGCCGCCTTCAATGTAATGGACACCTAACTGATCCAGCTTCTTGGCAATCTTCAATTTGTCCTCTGCGGATAAGCTGATGCCTTCTCCTTGAGTACCGTCGCGCAAAGTAGTGTCGAAGATAGTTAAAGCTTTTGACATAATGGAAGTATCCCCCTTTGGAAGTCCTCAAAAATAAAGCACCGATTTAGGTATATTTTCTAATTATATCATCCTGATATTTTAAATGTAATATAATTTTCGTTAAAAGTTCATCGTGATATTGACCGTTTTTTGCTGAAAAGGGTATGCTGAAATTACTAGTATATAAATGAGGGGAAACGCTTGGATAATGTCGATAAATACTATCCCGCCAAAGGGCGGGTTGTGCTGCATGTCGATATGAATGCTTTCTACTGTTCGGTGCATGAAGCGGAGGAACCGGAGAAATACCGGAATCGTCCGACCGCTGTAGCCGGTAGCGTGGAACTGCGCAAGGGAGTCATCGTTACTTGCTCCTATGCGGCGCGTCGGAGAGGCATATCTACGGGGATGACAGTCAGCCAGGGGCTGAAGAAGTGCCCGGAGCTCATCGTAATTCAGCCGGACTTTCATTTGTATCGGAAATACTCCAAAGCTTTTATGAATATCGCTTATAGCTATACTCCGCTATTGCAGGCCGTATCTATTGATGAATGCTACCTGGATATTACCGGCTCGAAGCAGTTTGGCACACCGATGGAAATTGCACAGGCGATTCAATCGCGTATTGCCAGCGAGCTTGGTCTTCCATGCTCCATTGGGATTGCACCCAACAAGCTGCTGGCCAAAATGGCCTCGGATATGAAGAAGCCGAATGGCATAACGGTGCTGCGGATACGTGATGTGCCAGCCTTGCTATGGGATAAGCCGTGCCATGAAATGTTCGGAATCGGCAGGCGGACGGCAGAGAAGCTGAAGAAGATCCGCATATATACGATCGGACAACTGGCGGTAGCGGATGAGCGGTTGTTGTTAGAACGTTTCGGCGTGGTTGGACACTGGATGAAACAGGCGGCGAATGGCCATGACGACACACCGGTCATCGACGAGCGGGAGAAGAATAAATCGATCGGACATACGACGACCCTGCCGCGGGATATTCGTGAAATGGAGGATGTCCAGCGGGTGCTGCTGAATTTGGCGGATCAAGTGACACGGCGCTTACGCAGGCAGCAACTGATGGCTCAGACGGTGCAGATTACGATACGCACCCCGGACATGAAGACGATAACGAGATCCCATAGCCTGGATAATGTGACGGATAGAGCGGAGGATGTATATACGGAAGCCTGTAAGCTGTACAGGCAGCACTGGAGCACTGAGAAGCCGATTAGACTGCTCGGTATAACTTTGCAGAATCTGTTGCCCAAGGAGCAGGCAGCGCTGCAGCTGGATCTGTTCGATTATGAACAGCAGCCGAAGAAGGAATCGCTGACGAAGACGATGGATATGCTGCGCGATAAGTTTGGGGAGAGCGCTGTGCTAACGGCGGGAATGCTGTCGGATGATCCTTCGGCGCTGATCCGCAATCACAAAGTCCGCGGTACTTCGCTACAAACCGATTTTCTTCTGGATAAAGATCAAGCAAATGATGATAAATGATCCAGGTATTCGAATGGAATAATGCGGAAAATGAATTGAAATTGATTGGTATTTATATTATATTGGTCATGGTGATAACAAAGCACCGGACTTGTACCGTTTATTCAGGAGGCAGAAAAAATGGCTAAATTTACTTGGGTTGAGAAGGATACTTGTATCGCTTGCGGCGCTTGTGGCGCAACGGCACCAGATATTTATGATTATGATGACGAAGGTTTGGCCGAAGTGATCTATGAAGGCGACGCCAACCGTGGTGTGACCGAAATTCCTGAAGACCTATTTGATGACCTTCAAGACGCTTGTGACGGATGTCCTACAGACTCCATCAAAGTAGCGGATGAACCATTTAACAAAGAAGGTTAAGTTATTTAACGGTAAGCACCGACTGTTAATAGCATCATAAGACAGGGACTATCTGCTCGCTAGATGGCTAGAGCGATTCCTCCCTATTCATAGTGGGAACCTCTCCTTCCGGATGGAAGGGGAGGTTCTTGTTTGCATTTTGGTCATCTTTTAATAGTAGATAATGTGACTGCAAGTATGTCTGTAGATCTAGTTCCGGATTCTGTAAAAATAGGACGATAGACTGTTTTCTTCTGTTACATAGAGAAAAATCCAAGCTTATGCCGATATATATAATAGATGAACCTAACATTATAGTGAGAGTTCAAACAACCTCTAAATATATCGGAGGATAGCCATGAAGAATACGGCTTACCTGAAGAGCTATGTGAAGAATCACCCGGATAATAAAATGGCCTGGTATTTGCTGGGCAAGGAATATGAGAGCGCTGGGCAAGAAGGGAAAGCCCAATATTGCTATAATCAGGCAGGAAGCGTCTATGAAGCCTTCGAGGCAACCAAGATCCCGGCGGATCTATGGCAGGAATATCAGGACAAGCTGCATCAGGAATCTAGACGGAAAGAGGAGCGCAAAGGGCTTGTGCGTAAGATTGGCATTGTACTTGTGTTCCTGCTGCTGCTTAATTTGTCATCCGCCTATGCGCCGGGACAATTTGCAACGGATCTCCCTGTCGAGGATGATTCAGCCACTGTCGCAGAGGATCTGGGGCTTGTCGTTAAGAACCCGAGTCAGGACAGCGAAGCAATGTGGCCGGAGGGCGAGAGAAATTGGGGCATCGGCAGCCCCTTTGAAGGCCAGGGGACGGAGTTTACGGCTAGCGCTTATCAGAGCAATATTGATAATCCTTACAAGTCGCTGGAAGATTTGTATGGCGATAAGCTAAAGACGTCGGCTTCAAAGGTAGTTGTACTTGGAATGAAACAGAAGGCCGAATGGCTGATTTGGTCCAAGGAGATGCCGGTCGTATACGAGTTGGACAAAAGTCCGCAGGATGGCGTAATGAAGGTACAATCCTATGATCCGAAGGCATGTCAGTGCACCCCGCCGGATGCGACCAAGCTGCAGAATGAAGGCAAGGCATGGATCGAGAGACAGGAGACGCTGGCGGTTCTCTCCACGGCGATACACACATACAAGGAGCAGAAGGGCAGCTGGCCGGAGAGTCTGGATCAATTGGTACAACCATTTCCGGATAATTGGTTGGCCGGCAGCAACCCGTTCATGAGGCATGAATTCAAGCGTGTGCTTGCATTGCAACAGCACGCCGGCAGCAAACCTCAACAGGAGGAGGAGCAGCATCCGTCTGCAAGCGAAGAGCGTCTGAGCAGCAATCCAGGCGGCGAACCGCTTTATTTCAAGGAGCCTTTGCGCATTGTCATCGACAAGGAGGCTCATCTGCTGGCAGTTGCAAGCGGGAACATAATGTTAAGAAGTTATAAGGTAGGGCTTGGCGGTGATAAAACTCCGGACGGAACCTTCAAGGTTTCCGATAAGGTGATTAACCCGAACGGGAAGGACGATGGCGACTTCGGCAGCCGCGGGATGCAGCTGTCGGATACGAATTATGCGATCCATGGGACGAATGAGCCGGATAGCATCGGCAAGGACGAATCGCTGGGCTGCATTCGAATGTTGAAGAAGGATGTCGAGGAGCTGTTTGATTTGATTCCGCGTGGGGCCAAGGTTGAGATCGGCAAGGGGATTCTCCCGCAGCTGGAGAGCGTACCGAAGGAACGGTTCGTTCTCAAACGGAGTCAGGATCAGACGAATCCCCACCGTACCTACCATTGGCTGTTATAAAATCTTGAAACTCATATCTTAAAGCTTGGTCAGGACTAGGACGATGATTACGAACAAGATGAGCACGCCGGTTACCGAACCGGCCCAGATAAGCGCCTTCTTGTTTACTTCGTCCTTTTTCTGCTGCAGTGTAGGCGGCTTGCGTTTGTTGGACATGGACAAATCCCCTCTCTTCTACATTTGCTTTAAGGAGTATACACTCTATATTTTATAGAGGTTGTTCAAAAAGTCCACATTTGTTCACGCCATGAACGGGATTTTCTCGGAAATTTTATAGGATTGTTTTCCTACTCGACAGGAACTCTTAACTTTTCTTTTGCCGCAGAAACGGCTAAACTGGATAAGGAGATAAAGTTAGCGCTAGGGCGAATGATCGGAGTGAAGCGGAAACGTGTTGTACCGTAATTTTGGAAAACCCATTTTTTTTAAGCTGGACCCAGAGGCAGCACATCATCTGGTGATCGGTGGTTTACATAAAGCAGCGAAAGTACCAGGAATGATTCCTGTGGTTCGCGGAATGTATGGTGTATCGGAAGTGCCGGAGCTTGCTACAGATTTATTCGGTATTCATTTCCCTTCACCTATTGGATTGGCCGCCGGACTTGATAAGAATGCCGAAGCGGTAGAAGGGTTTTCTTCGATTGGATTTGGCTTCATGGAAGTGGGGACGGTAACCCCCAAAGGACAGCCTGGCAATGAACAGCCAAGACTGTTCAGGCTTCCTCCGGACGAAGCACTGATCAATCGTATGGGATTTAACAACCGGGGTGCTGAAGCAATGGCGGATAGACTGGCCGCATTGACCTCAAGGCGTATCCCGGTCGCGGTCAATATCGGCAAGAATAAACTGACACCGAATGAAGAAGCGCATACGGATTATGAGAAATGCATCTCGATTCTGTATCCGCAGGCGGACTTTTTTGTTGTCAATATCAGTTCACCGAATACGCCGAACCTGCGTAATCTGCAGCATGGGAGCGAACTGGCTTCCTTATTGAAGGCTGTGACGGATGAGATGGACGTGCAGACGAAGCGTTGCGGAACTAGAAAATCGGTTCTGGTCAAGATCGCTCCTGATGTCAGCGACGGGGAATTGGAATTTATGATCGATACGATCCAGAATAGCGGAGTATCCGGACTGATTGCAACCAATACGACGATATCGCGGGATGGCCTGGCGCATGACAATGCGAAGGAGACCGGGGGCTTAAGCGGTAAGCCGCTGAAGGCCAGATCGACGGAAGTGGTGTCCCGTGCTTACCTCCAGACGGGGGGCAAATTGCCGATCATTGGATCGGGCGGGATATTTACTGCAGAAGATGCTTATGAGAAAATTCGCGCAGGCGCGAGCCTGGTAGAAATTTATACGGCGCTGATTTATGAAGGCCCCGAGATCAACCGCAAGCTGCATCGTGGCCTAAGGGAGCTGCTGCGGCGGGATGGGTTCTCCCATATATCCGAAGCGGTAGGTGCTGATCACCGTTAAGGGGCTACTGAAGATAGGAGGCACAACAATGGATAGTAGAGATTGGGGAACGTTTTTGCTTCCATATGAACAAGCTGTTGAAGAATTAAAGGTTAAGTTCAAGACGATGCGTTCCGAATTGAAGAAAATCGAAGAGTATGCTCCGATTGAATTCGTGACGGGCCGGGTCAAGAAGATTTCCAGTATTCTCGATAAAGCGAAGCGATTGAACGTGCCGATGGAAAATCTGGAGACGGGGATCGAGGATATCGCCGGCATTCGGATTATGTGCCAGTTCGTAGAGGACATCCGCCGGGTGGCGGAATATATCAGGAAGCGGAAAGACCTGACGGTGCTGTACGAGAAGGACTATATCACAAATTACAAGGAGAGCGGCTACCGCAGCTTCCATATGATCGTGGAATATCCAGTGCAGACTTCGCTAGGACAGAAGAATGTGTTGGCTGAGATTCAGATCAGGACCTTGGCCATGAATTTTTGGGCTACGATCGAGCATTCCTTGAATTACAAGTATCGTCAGATGCTGCCTGAAGAAATGCGCGTTCGATTGAAAAAGACGGCCGAGGCAGCGTTTATCCTTGATAATGAGATGTCCAGCATTCGCCAGGAAATTCTCGACGCCCAGAAGAGCTTTGAGGATGATTCCAGTATCGTCTCCTCCGTGCTTGGGGCAATCCATCGCTTGTACTTCTTCCATATGGTATCGGAAGCAATTGCGGCTCAGGAACGCTTTAATGAGCTGTGGGAAGCGCGGGATATGGAAGGAATGAAGGCCTTGCTGACTGAAGTTAAGGCGATGATTCATCGTTCCAAGACCGATGCCGAGGAATCTGCAAATGAAGAATGAGCCGTTGTTCTTGGCGTTCCTGGTCTATTTTAATCGTGATAGGGATTACTTCGAGTGTCATGAAGTGATGGAGGAGCTGTGGCTGGCTCAGCAGAGTGATCCGCTCTATAAAGGGCTTCTACAGATTGCGGTGGGTCTATTCCATTTCCGCTACGGGAACGTAATAGGGGCAAGAAAAATGCTGCTTTCCGCGGTGGAACGCCTTAAGCCTTATCCTGTAGATAGCCTGGGTATTGATCTGGAAAAGCTGCGCAATGAGGCTGCCCTGTATGCGGCCAAGCTGGAGGCTTACGAGCAAAGCCCGTTCAGCCACTACGATCTGACGATCGATATCATAGATCCTGAACTGGGTGAGGCTGTAGAGCAGGCTTCTGCTCAGATCTCCCCCAATATTCCGCAGAGGCGGCGTCCGATGCGGGGAGCGAAGCACGAACAACGGCAGCAGGGCTGATCAGGCCTAGATTGGGATGAAGGGATTCGGTTTATGGTTTATAATGAAGAGACTAGCCGCTTTTGCGATAGCGAGAGCGGCTTTTTACATAAATGATAGCATTTCCTGCTTATAACTTCCTTTCGCGAAAAACCAGGGGCTTGTGGTACAATAGTTTTGCTTTTTGATTTCACAAGTCTATATAGATGGAAGGTATAGCATGGGGTTACAATTACCGATCGCTTTTACGACAAAAATGCAGCAACTGCTTGGGGATGAATATGAAGAGTTTTTCGCTTCTTATGAGAAGCCGCGTTATGCCGGTATTCGCATAAACACGCTAAAAATCGATGTAGAATCTTTCCGCGCAATATCTCCGTTCGAGCTTAAGCCCATTCCGTGGTGTAAAACAGGCTTCTATGTGGAAGAGGGCCTGAAGCCAGGCAAGCATCCGTATTATCATGCAGGATTATATTATATTCAAGAACCAAGCGCGATGGCCCCGGTTGAGGTGCTAGATGTTCATCCGGGGGATCGAGTACTTGATCTGTGTGCAGCTCCTGGAGGCAAATCAACGCAAATCGCTGCCAAGCTGAGCGGCCAAGGCCTTCTGGTGACGAATGATATTAGTGCAGAACGCACCAAGGCGTTGGCTAAAAATATTGAGTTAAACGGTGTCCGCAACGCGATCGTCTTGAATGAGACGCCCGAGCGGATTGCGGATCGATTTCCCCAGTTTTTCAACCGCATTCTGATTGACGCGCCTTGCTCTGGCGAAGGAATGTTCCGTAAGGATGAAGAAATGGCCAGACAGTGGGAGAAGCGGTCGCTTGAGCAATATACAAATATGCAGCATGATATTCTGCATACAGCTGCCAAAATGCTGTCTCCTGGCGGGAGGATTGTATATTCCACTTGCACCTTCTCGCCGGAGGAGAATGAAGCGATTATTGCAGGGTTCCTCCAGGAGTATGAAGATTATGAAGTTATACCGTTGCCCGGAGATGGGGGCTTTGCGCCTGGACGAGCCGATTGGCTCGTCCAGGCGGAAGGTTTGACAGACTTGACTACGAGTCAAGGGCTCACAGCGGAGACGGCTGCCAAGACAGGCTGTTGCGGACGGTTATGGCCGCATCAGGTCGATGGGGAAGGCCATTTTCTGGCTATACTCCAGCATCAGGGACCAGTGGATTCATCGCTGGATTTGATTCAGTATGTGCCTGGTAATCATGCTGCACATTCCACGGATCATGCCGCGCCTGTGAAAAAAGGGAAAATACGGCCACACGGTCGTACCAAAGGAGCGCGTACACCGGGGAAGCCAGCGACGGAGGATAGCGAGCTGCTGGCGGGTTGGGAGCAATTCAGAGATGAGCAGCTTCGGCTGCAGCCTGCCGGCGAGGTGATGGTATACGGGGCAAATCTATATATTTCTCCGCTGTCCAAAGACAGGCTGAACGGTCTAAGGACGGTTCGTTCGGGCTGGTATGTCGGCTCGGTCAAGAATGGGCGCTTTACGCCCGCGCATCCGCTGGCTACCGCACTCAAACCTGACGAAGCGTCCCGGATACTGGAGCTGTCCGTCCGCGAGGGGGAAGTTGTTAGATATTTGAAGGGCGAGACGCTGGAAATTCAGCAGTCCCGCATTCGTTATATAGAAAATTTGGGCCCGAAGGGGTTCGTATTAGTTACGGCGGAGGGCTACCCATTAGGTTGGGGCAAGTGGATCGACGGAATCCTTAAGAATGAGTATCCTGCCGGTTGGAGGTGGACTTAAGCGATATGGGAACAGGCAAGAAGACACAGAGAATCGATAAGATTCTTGGTAATCTGGGATATGGATCACGCTCGGACCTGAAGAGAATGGTGAAGCAAGGGCGGATTTTATTGAACGGATCTGTTGTGAAGGATAGCGGCGCACAAGCTGATCCTGAACTGGATGCGATTGAGATTGACGGAGAACGTATCGTTTATCGGGAATTCATCTATATTATGATGCACAAGCCGCCGGGCGTCATTTCCGCGACCGAGGATTTAAGGGATCGGACCGTCATCGATCTGCTGCCGGATGAGTTCAAGGTATTTGCCCCCTTTCCTGTTGGAAGACTGGATAAAGATACAGAAGGACTGTTGCTGCTGACCAATGACGGCGGACTGACTCATGATCTGCTATCCCCGCGCAAGCATGTGCCGAAGACTTACTTGGCGGATTGTATCGGACGTATCGGGGAGTCGGAAATTGCCCGGTTCCAGGCGGGGGTGCAGCTTGATGATGGTTATGTGACAATGCCTGCGCAGCTGGAGATCCTGGAATATGGAGAATATGACGATGGGACGGTTAAATCACGAATATCCCTGACGATCTCGGAGGGGAAGTTCCATCAGGTGAAGCGGATGTTGGAGGCTGTCGGCTCCAAGGTAACTTATCTAAAGAGGGTATCAATGGGGCCGTTGGAGTTGGATGCTTCGCTGCCGATAGGCTCTTTTCGTGAATTGACTGCAGCCGAGCTGGAGGCGTTGAAGAATATTAAGAAATAGAAAATAAATAGGTTCAAAAGTTCCAAGGCCGCACCGAGAAGGATGGATGAAGCCCGGGGACTTATTGGACTATAAATAAAGAGGAGTGGTGAGAGATGAAGTATAAATTGATTGCTCTGGACGTAGATGGGACGCTGCTGACGGATGATCATGTCCTGACACCGGGGACGATTGAAGTGATCAAGCAGATTGCAGGGCAAGGGGCAGAGTTTGTGCTCTGTACAGGACGTGCTCCGCTCAGCTGTATTCCTTATATGGAGCAGATGGGACTGGAAGGATATGCGATCACGCATAATGGCGCGGCTACCGTTAGCGTAAACGGACAGGTCATTCACCACTTTGAGATGCGCAGCGAGGGGCTGAAGCCTTACATTCAGTATTGCGAGCAAAACCATGTGCATTATGATCTAAATACGACGTTTGGGTTATATGTGGAGGGAGCATCCCGGCTTAGCCAGGAAGCGCTCGATATGTACCATAAGTTTCTGATCGAGCCGAAGGATCTCACAGAGCGTCCTGAAGACGATCCTTTTGTGAAGATGACCTTATCCGGCGATATTCCGGTGATGGATAAGATTATGGAGGAATGGAGCACCTGGACGCATGAATTCAACGTACTTCGCAGCGGCGATTATTTCATTGATCTGATGCACAAGGATTCCTCCAAAGGCTCAGCGCTGAAGCATCTGGCAGCAATGCGCGGAATACCTGTAGAGAATGTGCTGGCCATCGGTAATTATTATAATGACTTAACGATGCTGGAATACGCCGGCCTGGGCATTGCTATGGATAACTCGCCGCAGGAAGTCAAGGATGTGGCCGATGTTATGACCGCTTCCAATAATGAGGAAGGCGTCAAGATCGCCTTGCAGAAGTATTGCCTATAGAATCGTAAATCGTACAGAATAAGCAAGAGCGGAGGAACATAGGGTTCCTCCGCTCTTTGTCTTAGTCGTTCGCATTAGATGAAAAATGCACGGGTGATGATAACGAGCAGGATGAACAGTACAAGAATGACACCTGTCGAAGTCCACAAACCACCGCCATATACTTCGCCCATCGTGATTCCTCCCTTGGTCTTAACTTGTTCCCGTTCACCACGGGATACGGTATTTTATGTTACTCAGCGAATATGGTATGGACTTCTACCATGGTTCACAGAAAACAGGGGCTTAGCCTCTGGGCGAATTCCCCGTCGGATCTAACGCTCTTGGGGCCTGGCGACTCGACTAATGCATGAGACGAAGTCCTTTGGGAAGATGATTCTTCAGCTGCCCTCCGCTGGCTTTGCCCCATCCCAGCGGATAGCTGCTGCTGCCGCATTTGACGGTCACGATCACCCAGCCGCGAAGCTCTGCGGATACGTTTAAAGTCTCGCCGTGCAGGTAAGCTGCAAGCTCGGAGGAATCGGCTTGGAGAGCTGCTACGCGGGCTTTGTCTTTGGCCTCGGCAGCCATTGCCAGGGCGTGGGCCGGCACGAAGCGATTTTTGCGGTAATCGCCGAGATGCAGACCGGCACGGGGAACCTTGATGCCGGATAGCAGTTCCCTATCAACGGTCAGTTCCTTACTGCGGGGCAATAAATACAGGGCTTCTCCAAACAGAACGGGAACGCCTTCATCCGCCTGAAAGCCTGGCAAATCAAGCTTGGCCCAGGTGGTGAAGGCTTCCCAAGCATTCAGCAGTTCTTTGCCGGATTCACGTCCTGCACGGGACGATTTGCCTCGCTTCTTATTGGCTTTTGCCTCATTTGTTCTGCCGCCTAATGCAGCTTGTTCTTCTGCTTGCTGTTCACGCTCCAGCACGGCTACATAATGGCCTTCGCCTTGCTGCAGATGAGGCCACACTCTTTTTTCGGCTTTAAGGCGCATTTCCGGATATTCATTCAGCACCCGTGCGATCATTTCTTCATTTTCTGTTCGATTGAAGGTACAAGTGGAATAGGCGAGAGTACCGCCTGGCTTCAGCATGGCGATCGCATCCTGGAGGATGTCCCATTGACGGTTTGCGCAGAGCGCAACTGAAGCTGGAGACCATTCCTCGATGGCAGAAGGGTCTTTGCGGAACATGCCCTCGCCGGAGCATGGGGCATCCAGCATGATTCGGTCGAAGGTTCGCGGGAAGCGTGCCGACAATTCGGGTGGAGCGGCCTGGGTAACGATCGTTCCCCGGATGCCCATCCGTTCCACGTTTTCGGCTAATATTTTGGCACGCTGAGGGTGGATTTCATTACTGATCAGCAGGCCTTGTCCATTCATTTTCGCTGCAATTTGGGTCGTCTTGCCTCCTGGAGCAGCCGCGAGATCAAGAATGGTCTCTCCTGGCTGCGGGTCCAGCAGTTCTACGGCTGACATAGCGGATGGCTCCTGGATATAGTAGAGCCCTGCCATATGATAAGGGTGTTTGCCGGGGCGGGTATCTTTCTCATAGTAGTAGCCTGTGCTGCACCATGGTACGGGTGTTAGCCTGAAGGTCTGGATCAGTTCATCTATAGTGGCATTTGTTGTTAATTTAAGTGAATTGATACGAAGTCCATAGGTACGCGGTTGCTCATAACTGTTCAGAAAGGCGTTGCCTTCTTCTTGTCCCAGCATCTGAATGATCTGTTCCTTGAAATTTGCAGGCAGGGATCGGTCTGACATATTTGCTGCTCCTTTTCGATCAAATAATATTCCTTTCGCAGTTTACCACACCGGATGCTTCTGTTCAAAAGCTTGTTTGTGGGGAGTATTGACGGAAATTGATGCTTTGGCTAGAAAAAGGGGAATGGATGTTCCGCTCTACCTATGGCATAATAGGAATTGGCGGTTCATCCGCGTCATGATTGGCTTTGTCTCCCATTTCGTGTCAGATGTAGAATGGATAAGTGATCAGCTATGCTGATAAAATTCAATATTGCAAGTATCTACCATTAAATCGCGGCCGCTCATTCATAAATGGCCTCGGTTGGTTTTCTTATCACAAGCGGCTTGCATTACCTCTTCAGAAAGATAGAGCGTAAAGGAGAACCCCTTATGAAACTGCTACAGGCATTATTTTTTCCTCCAGAGCAGCCTGGAGGCGTATCATCGATGATTCCTTCTTTACAAGAACGGTTTAATTCTCCCCATTGGGAGATGGAATTATTTTCGCTTCCCAAACGGATTAGAAATAAAGGGCATGAGCCTGTCCATTTCCACACCTTTGACTGGCATGAATATGAGGGCAGCCCGATCGTGCAAAAATATATACAAACCTACAAGGACTATATATGGTGGACGAAGCTGCGTTTGAACAAGCCCTATGATCTGATTCATGCGCATCATCCGATTGCCGGGCTTGCGATGAAGGAAGCCTTCCCGGAAACTCCGGTATTGCAGAGCATCCATTCCAGCTATGAGCGTGAATTGCTATTGAACGGACGGATTAAGCCGGATAGCCTGGAACAGCGATTCTTGACATCATTGTATAGAGAGCTTGAAGCTCGTACGGATCGGTTGTTCACCGTATCCCATTCATTCAAGAGTTATTTAACAGATTATGTGGACCATCCGGAACGGATCGGCATTATCCCCAATGGCTTCGATGAGCGGCGATTCAAGCCTGTCCCTCATGAGAATGAAGTGGCACAGCTTGTCACCGTATGCCGGCTGGTTCCGGCCAAGGGGCTGGATATCCTTCTCCGTGCTTGCAAGGAGCTTAAGAATCGGGGATTGAATTATGTGCTGCATATTATCGGCGACGGCCCAATCCGCAAGGTGCTTGAGGACTTGGCTAAGGAACTGGGCATCTATAATGAGACGATCTTCTATGGATATACCTTGCATCCCGAAGAGTTTGTGCCTTTCTTTGATGTATTTGTATTGCCGTCGCGGGCAGAAGCCTTCGGTTCGGTATTTGCTGAAGCCGCGCTGTGCAGTCTGGCGTTGGTGGGAACAGATGTCGGGGGAATCTCCGAGCAGATTGAGAGCGGCTCGAATGGTCTGCTGGTACCGGTAGAGGACGTATTGGCGCTTGCCGATGCGTTGGAGCAGGTGATCATCGACCCGGCCTTCCGCTATGAACTGGCTCGAACGGGCTCGGATCGTGCCAAGCAGCATTATTCGTTGAACCAGGTTGTGTATGAATTAAAGAAAATATATTTGGAGTATCAATAAACGTATCTCGTGAAAATGTAATTGTTTGCGTCATCCACCTTTGCCTTGTAAGGCAGAGGTGGATTTTTTTCTATCGGAAGCGAAGTCCGGGATGTTAGCCTATATGGCGTACACCAGGCTTCATTTATGGTTTGAGATCTGTTTAGAGTTGTAGGTTGCCAGCATCGCCGCCCATAGCAGGCTGAATATGCCGAATATCGGGTATAAGATCGAGAGTAAAGTACTGAACCCGAATTGGCTGGTGATATAACACAGGCACAGGATCATGACAGAGAGCAGTCGCGGAGACACATTAATTCGCTGCCTGATTTGCAAGGTAACGCCGTATATATCAGATACAAAGGTGCTGAAGATCTCCATGAAGATCAGCAGGATATAGATAAGCTGGATGACGCTCCCCAGTTGCTGGGCGATGCTGCCCATCGGTATTTCAAATTGGGAAATGCCCGGCATGTTGGCGGACAGGGCGAAGTGACCCGCCATGAGCATAAAGCCGACGCCGGCACCACCGAGAACACCACCCCATACGATGGCGCGACGGTCGCGAGTATGGCTGCCGATCGGAACGAGTACAGCCTGAGCCATCGATAGATTAAAGGCCGTGTACATAAGCGGAGAAGCCCAGGCCGAGAATAGGCCGGTGTCGGTATCCATCGTTAAGAATCGGCTTGCACCCGGGGACCCTGCTGTATTGATAATGATGGCCAGAGACAGCGTGATCATCATGGGAACGACGATGGAATTAAGCTTCATGATGCCGCTGATTCCCTTGCCTAATAATAAATAAGTGCTGATGAGCGTAATCCAGAGGCCGATCTGATAGTTGAGGCCGAGATGCTCGTTAAACACGGACCCGGCTCCGGCCAGCATAACGCTATTGACGCCGAGCAGGACAATGAGTGTAAACAGGCTAAGAGCTTGTCCGAATTTCTCGCCGAATAGCTTGCGATTGAGGTCTTCATAGGAGACCGCTTGGATCTTATTAGCCAGCAGCATCATTTTTGTCCCAAGCCATATAAACAGAACGGTTGCTAACAGAATCGTCAGAATCCCTAATTTGCCGTAGCGGGTAAAAAACTGTAGTATCTCTTGTCCGGTTGCAAACCCGGCGCCAACGACAGTACCTATATAAGTGAACGCAATCTGCAAAATTTTGACGGCATTTTTCATGGCCTTCCTCCTGCTGGGTGTGCTATATATAGTACAAGGTATGTTGTATTTCAAGAGGACATGACTCAAACTGAAAAATGAAACTTATTTGGTGTGAGAGGTTGTTCAAAAAGTCCATTTTGATCACGATGTAGCTCGAGAGGTTATTCGACATCGAATCTTAAATTCAGCCGGGCCTTCCGGTGCTCACGTAGGTTTTGCCTACGCTCCGCTCCTCAGTCCCTAGCTTCATCCAACCTTCTCGGTGCTGAACACGGGCCTTTTTGAACACACACTATAACTCGGGAGGACGAATAGATGGATAAATTAAAACAAAGGATTATCGAGGAAGGCGTGGTCGTCTCGGAGGAAGTGCTGAAGCTGGACAAGCTGCTGAACCATCAAGTGGACCCGGAGCTGATGATGGAGCTTGGGCGGGAATTCGCCGAGCGTTTCCGCGATGAAGAGGTAACCCGTGTCGTGACCGTGGAATCCTCAGGCATTTCAATCGCGTTCGCGACGGCGTATGCGTTGGGGGTACCACTCGTATTTGCCCGCCGCAAGAAGACGCTGCTGGAGGAGGCGGATATGCTCCAGGAACGGGTTCCATCCTTTACGAAAGGGATCGTAACCGATATTCTGATATCCCGAGATCTGATTAACGGGCAGGACCGGATTCTGTTCATCGATGATATTATTGCTAATGGAGATGCGGCCAAAGGCCTGATCAAAATTGTTGAACGCTCTGGCGCGAAGCTGGTTGGTGCAGGAATCGTGGTGGAGAAGTGCTTCCAATCCGGAGCACGGGCAATTCGGGATCAGGGAATCCGTCTTGAGACCCTGGCCAAGATCAAGTCTTTGGAGAATGGGCAGGTCATTTTTGCAGAATAAAATAGGCTATTCCAATTTTTTCATGACTCCTTTGCAGGTTCATATTTTTTCGTTATAATGAGGATTACTAGGGAGAGGAGGCTTATAAGATGGGAAGAGATTCGGTAGTTCCTACTGAGTTTTTCATTTCAAAATTATCCGAAGCCAAGGTTGCTTTTGAACGGGCTCTCGATTGTAAGCATACAGAGTTTGATGACCTTTATCCCTATATGCTTGAGCATCCCCAATTCTTCTGGTATAAGCGCTATGTGGCGTGGTCGAAGCTATTGACGATTGTTGAGCTGTGCGAAGAGCTTGACACGCCATGGAAAGAGGAATTCAGTCCGCAGCAGGTCGGGTATTTGGAGCAAAGAGTCATGTCTTCGAAGGTGCTCGACTTCTGGTTCGACGGCAGCAAGGAGCATGCACAACGTTAAGAGGGATATAGGACTCCGCCAGCTGGTGCGGGGTCTTTTTTTGAAGAATATATAGCTGGCAGAACAGCTTCACTCGGGAAGCTTCTTCCGATTGTTGATCTGTTCAGCATATTCGGGGCATATTGAAGTGAAGAGGGGAGTGAAAAGTAAACACGATGATCACAGATGAGCAGCTGAATGAGTATCGGTTGTCCGGGCAGAAGGTGCGCGTGGTGAGGGATGCGCTTCCTGAGAACGATGTTAGAGGAATTATTGTTGCCTGGGATGAGACCCATGTATTGGTCCGCAGGCCGAACCGAAATGTGGTCAAGCTGGACCGTAATTATTTGATTCAATCCGCTAAAGATCCTCGGCCTTCGTTCGAGGAATAAAGAGCTGATCCTAAGACAACTATCCCGGATGAAAGGCGAACGCGACCTGTATCCGGGATAGTTGTATTTGCATGTAAGGGAACTGGAATCAGGACTCCGCAGCAGCGCGTCGATTTGGCTGCAGGCGGCTTCTCTTGGGAGCATCTCCCCCCAGGTAGGCCCGCATGCGGGAATTGATCTCATGGCGCAACCCAGACCATAATATCCTCATCTCTCCGCGATATCCACGACAGGTGTAATCGGCCCAGATTCCATTCTCGTCCTGCCGGATCTGGTACAGTTTAATCTTACGTTTATTGAATTCAGTCTGTATCTCGGATAATACGAGGGCAGCTCGTTGTTCTCCGCCATGGATCATCTCTACATAGATCTCAGGACTCTTCAATACACCGCTCTGTTCAATAATTCTTGCGTCCCGTTGGAATACATGGCGCACGAACTTTAACAGCAGAGCGCTCTTGATCAAGGCTAGCTCCTCTTCTAATATGCCGGGTACGGCCATATAAAACACCTTCTTTTTAAATGGGAACTTATGTTCTTATTATATCCAAAAGAATAAGAAATAACAATGGAATTTCCAAGCAGAGGACAGAAGGCGGTAATCACACAAAATGTGAAAATATTCGACGAATTGAAGCGGAATCAAGTGATTAGGCGCTAACGTAAAAAAAATATTGACTCCATAATTTGGCCGTGATATTATATATCTTGTCGCTGCGGAACACCAAGTGATCTGCAAGAGACATTACAATATGCGGTCGTGGCGGAATTGGCAGACGCGCACGGTTCAGGTCCGTGTGGGCTAACCCCCGTGGAGGTTCGAGTCCTCTCGACCGCATTATTATTACAAAGAATAAGCTCCTGAATTTGTCCTTGCGACGATTCAGGAGCTTATTTGCATAATTGGGATTTTTAGGTGTTGCTCATGACCTGTGCAGACGAAACTTTTGAACTGTAATCCAGATGTGCATAGATGTTTGCCGTCGTGGAATAACGGCTATGTCCTGGCTATGATTGAATCTCTTTCAGACTCACATCGTTGGCCAGTAACAGGCTCGCACAACTTTGACGAAGATCATGGAAGCGAATATCCTCAGCCCATGCTTCTTGAGGACAAGTGGAAAGTGCTGTGTGATATATCCAGGCTTGATTCGGTCACCTAGCTTGTTTACGTAGATGTATTCCTTATACTTGTATTGGTATGAGTCCTTGAATAAGGCACGATTTTTTTGCTGTTCCTTTCAAAGTCGTATTTGGCTTCGTTCTACGGATTTCGGCGAAGCGAAATTGGCTTTATTGGTTTTAAAATCTTGTTTTTTTGTAGGAGGGTGCTATTGACCATGAATCTATTTAAAGAAGAAATCGGAAACTGGCAAGACTGGAGCAATATCTCTCAGTCATTATTCGCTTTTTCTGCTCTTACTAATTTCATATTCCAAAAAGAAAACCTGCCGCCCGCAAAACTCGAAAACCTGCCACCGGCAACGAATGCTGTTTTCAAATCTGGTGATTTTGTTATAAAAATATTTGTTCCGTGTGAAGGAGGAATGGATCAGGCAACGGAAATACAGACAGAACAGTTTTCCATGCAGCGGGCAAATCAGCTCGGTATTCACTCCCCTAAACTGATAGCACATGGTTTGGTGGAGGATAAATACCGCTTTGCTTACATGATCATGGAATATGTTCATGGGACTGCATTCGGCGAAGCTGTGAACAGCATGGCACACATTGAAAAATTTGAAGCAGCACAGCAACTTCGCAAAATCACGAATATCATGAACACCCCATGCCCACGGTTCAATGACATTGATATCATTGCCAATGAAGATCGTTCTGAAAGGTGGAGAATATATCCCGATGACTTTAGGTCGGAAAGACTTATTTACATCACCTCTCAAGATTTCGGCGAGAAAGTATATATTCACGGCGATCTAAACAGCAACAACGTCATCATAGCTGATGACGGTAAACTCTGTATTATTGACTTTGCAGATGCAGTTCTTGCGCCTAAGGTTTACGAGGATGCGTATATTGCAGCCGAACTGTTTAATTTTGATTCTGCACTGCTGCGTGGTTATTTCGGTGATTATTCTAAAGAAGAGCTTGTTGGAATCATTACGGATGGTCTGCTTATTCACGATTTCGGTGGAGATGTTGTCGGAAAATACCTTGGTAAGCCAGAGGAGTTTCACTGTATTAATGATCTGCGTAAACGTATATATGAAAAGCTGACAAACGGAACGTCAGGCCAGTAAAAATAGCATGTCCGTTCCGATCACTCTACTCACTTTCAAATTTCGAACAGTGCAGCTTCAGAATGGAAGAATTGTTCGGCATTTCAGGCCATTTCTCGTTCCCAGCTCGTGCCAATCCGGCCTTCTTTATTACTTCGGATTATCACTGAACCGATCTTTCGATGCAGCGGAACGTCCTTGCGTTTGTTTGCACCCAACAGGTGTCATCTACAGGCGTTGTTACACCTTGCTGCACAAGGCCTTTTCCTAATCTTTCGAAATTCAGGTGAATAACAGCATTTAATTAGAATATATATGTCCCCCCTTAAAAATTCTACTTTTGAAGATCCATCTTCTGAAAGCGTTAAATAGGCTGTGCCGGAGTTTAGTGTGACTTCTTTAATTATGGCTCCTTTTTGGCTAGCACCTGAACCAATGTTGGAGTCTTCTAAATCTCTATCCTTAGTAGTTTATTATCGTTATCGATATAAGAGAACCGAAATTTCAATAGACTGCGTTGGCTCATCTTCAGATTGTACAAATATTTTAGTAGATGTGAGATGAAACCGTTCTGGAACGGTAAAGTAGGGAGAGGGAAGGTAATTCTTTTTTCTGCTTCTCCCGTATCAATTGTAATAGAAACTAGATTATCGGGTTTTATAGCCACTGAATTATCGTCAGGTGGGGCTGTTTTAGCACTTCGCGAACTTTTCTCATCATTCTCGAAAAAGAAAGATATCATTTCTTCGCCGGCCTGCGCAATAGACTGGTATATAGGGGGAAATGCTTTAACAATTTCGTTGCGACCGATTAGAAAAAAACAGAATAAGATTGAAGCAGCAATCAAACCTTATCTGACAGCTTGTTTTTTACGCTGCTTTCTTTTTTGTATAGTGGACATGCGAACTTGAAACTTTCCCAAGCATGATCCGGGTCAAGTTCTAGCTCAGGAAGCCTTGCCGCTGCACCACGGGCGCGGTGCAATTTTGCCGTACAATATTCTCAGCAGTATTCATTTCTTCTGCTATTTCCTTGTAAGTTAGTTCCTTTTTCCAATTCAATTCGATTAATCGTCGATAATCTGGTTAGTTATGAGAACCTTAAACCCTCCTGAAAAATGGTTATAATTTCCACTATACAACTTATACTTCCATTTGAACAGAAACACAGTAAATGAATGTTGACACTGATTGGGTAAAATTAACCTATGGTCGTAAAAAATTAAACGAATTCGACCGGCATCAAGATCAGATCTTCATTTTCGCGAACCAGACGGGAAATAAGGGAATTATTCTAGAGGGTTTTATGGGACTAGATATATCAAAATGAAAAAGAGTGCAGATATTAGAGTCTACACTCTCTAGAAGACTGTATTGATTCGAACATACTCGTTTGCTTGTTCATTGGAACGTATTTTTCCTTTAAATGCTTGGCATCCGTTCGGGAGGAGCACCGAACATACGGTTATATTCACGACTGAATTGGGAGGCACCTTCATATCCTACACGCAATGCGATGTCCGCTGATTCTGGAAGTTGTTCAACGTGCGCATGATTTCGTCCAACAAACCTATCGAATCACACTATCAAAACCAAAAACCGACAACGCAACGTTGATTGTTCTTACTCTATTTTAATCTGTAAGAGAAGTAGGGGTCGCATTTGTCGCTCGACCGGCCTTAAATCCGGAAGCGAGCAGCAGGACCAAAAATCCCACGGACACGCCCCACAAAACGAGGGCGTTCGAGCCGACTGCGTCCAGTCCGCCGAAATACATCACTTCCCGCAGCCCTCCTGCCGCGAACCGTAGTGGCGTCCACGAATAGATCCAATCTCGCGTCGTCTGTGACAAGAACTCCGGAGCCATGTTCAGCAGCGGCACGGAGAAGAACATCAGCAATACGAGCAGCGGTATAGCCGGGAATCCGATCCAATTCAGCAAGGAAGATTGCAACAAGAAGAACGCCGATCCGGCCAACCATAAGAACAACCAAATCTCTCCCGCGTTTGCCAGTTCCATGCCGTACCACGACGAAGCCATCCATATGGTGAAACCCGATGCCATGCCGACAATCGAAAATCCCCCAATAGCTTGCAGCGCGCTAACTGTCCATCTCCTTGAACCCGCGGCGACCGCCTTCTGGCTAGCCAAGAACAAGACTACTCCGGTCACCAGGCTGCCAATCCACATGATCTGGGTCAACAAACCCGGCGCATTCCCCGATGCATTATTTACCCCCGGCGAATGCACGACTTCCTCCTGAACGTTCACCGGTGTCATTAAAGTTTTAGCCGTTTCAATCGGAATTTGCTCCGTTTGCTGCCCGATCTGCCCAAGCAGCTGCTGCAACAGTTCCCCGCTGATCATTTTCATCGCTTGCCCCATTGCCTGTCTTACGACCATCGAGGCTTGGGGGTTCATACCCTCGTTGGCGATGATTTTCACATTAGGGTGAATCGGCGAGTGAGTTGCTAACGAGAGTAAACCGTTGCTCAGATCCGCCGGAATCACCATCGCTCCGTAATATTCGCGCTTATCCAGTCCTTCCCGAGCTTTTTCCTCGGAATCCACGATATGCCAGATGAACGGCATTGCCGGGTTCGACACCAACTTTTCCCGGATCATTTCTCCTATCGTAAACGTTCCTCCAGTCGATAGCTCCGCCGGTTGGTCAAGGACAACGAGGGCCACCGGGAGCTCCTTTGGCTTCGATCCAATCACCGATCCCATCATCGCTACCCCGAATACGGTCAACACGATCAGGACGAGCGCCATTCCCAGCCACATCATTTTTTGTGTCAGCATTTTCATGATCCTCTGCTCCTCGTCTCTTTATAATGAATATATTGTTGATTATCAACCCAATGTTCATGTGTGAAAGGTTCACCATATAATATGGCTGCACCACCGGTCACTTAATTGCAATGAACAAAAATAGCGTTGCTGCTGCAACGCCTCTGTATCCATTTGATTACAAAATTTATCACTCAAGTACAATCGTGAAGCGAAAGACATCACCGTAATTAAATTTGGAGATGTCTTTCTTGCGATTCAGCTACACAAACTTCAAAATCTACTGTTCGAATTTTTTCGTTTTTCTGCCGGCAGTATGGCCTCGATTACGTCCCAATGCTCAGCGATCTTTCCATCCTCTACGCGGAACAAATCGTAGAAAGCAGTATATTGACCATCAAATAGACCTTCACTTACTGTAAGAACAAAATCGCCTTGCCCGATGACTTGATGGACATGAGTATATTGAAACTCAATATTTTTTTCCCTCAGAGCATGCAAAGCAGCGTGAAGACCAGAAAGGCCGTCTGCAATATGCGGACTATGTTGAATGTAGTTATTTCCATCAAAGTAAGAGGCAAGCAGGTCAGGATTCTTCCCAAGCAAGATGTTCTCAACATAGCTTTTGACAAACACTTTGTTGGCATCCGTCTTGTTGATATCCTTAATCGTAACCGGTCCGTCATTCATCGTATGATTGTTTAGTGTCTTTTCCTCCATCTCTTGCAAATTGTCCCAATGCTCGACGATTAGTCCATTCTCAAAACGGAAAACATCAAATGCGATTTTAGGGCCGTGAAAATCATACACAGAATGAAGAGCCACATAATCTCCGTCGACTAAAGTACGCTTAATACTTACCTTTGTACCAATTTCCTTTAAATGATCAAGTGCACCAATCATGGCTTCACGACCATCGGGTAAGGCCTGGTTGTGCTGAATATATTGATCTGGATGAACGTAAGCCGTAATCGCTTCGGGGTTGCCGCTCTCAAAACTTTTCAGTACAGCGACTGCCTTACGAACAAGCTCATTTTGATGGTTGAATGTCATTGGAATATCCTCCTTAGTTTTTTTGGTCATTAGATAAATAATGAACAATATGTTGTTTATTTATCTATCGCTCATTATAATAGAGGTTAATATAACGCTCAATATTCAATATTTTTGGTTTTGAAGGATAACAGACAATTCATAAAACTTTGTCGCTTAACAATTCTAAATATATTTTAAGGGGAACGAAAACATGAGCAAGAAAACCGACCTAAGAATACTGCGTACGAAACAATCGATTCGAAAGGCGTTTTATGAGCTTATTCAGGAAAAAGGATATGAAGCGATAACGATCCAGGATATTGCCGATCAGGCTATGATTAATCGAAACACTTTTTATCTTCACTACCAAAATAAGCCTGATTTATTAGATACATGTATGAATGAATTGTTAAGCGAATTAAAGGATGCAGTCGTTCTTTGTCCCATCAGCATGAATCCTTTCAGTATCTCTATACTCGAGACAGTAATGCAAACTGTGCTGGAGCATATTTCTCTAAATATGACCTTTTACCGCTCGATGTTAATTGAAGAGAATAGAATCTATCAGTTTCAATCGAAAATGGAGAATATCATTAAAGATAAATTAATTGAAGGGTGGAAACCTGCTCAGGAAAACTCTCCTTTAGCGATATCCAAGGAATTGCTGCTCGAATACCTCGGATCGTCTTTCATGGGGATTGTATTTTGGTGGATTAAAAACGATAAACCCCTTCCTGCAGACGAAGTTTCATCTCAGTTTAGTAGAATCGTTGCCTACGGGCATTTAAGAGCCGCTGGCATCGCCGTCGAGGAATAAAATTAACGAGGGTAGAAGGAGAGCACAAGTACACTAAGCAGGTATATTTTTACTGCATAGAAACATTGAAAAGGGGGATGAGCTGCTTCTTTTTGTTCAGCGATTATCGCCCTTCCGCCGTTCCCATAGAGCTGAACTTGTACTCGGGGATTTCAAAGTGAACGTGCATTCGTTTGGAACCGATCATGAGAGGGCTTGACCGTACGTCTTCACCTCCGGAGCCAGGAAATTCACAACGCTATGAGAGATAATCGCAAGGCTAGCTTCCGTGCCCGTTTTTCAACGTTCCGGAGGAAAATAAGGCTTTGGGGTTCATTCGGGTCGATCGTCAAATAAGATTCGTCGCAGATAAGGGGCAGGCCACTATGGCTTGTACGACAGGCAGGAGCCAGTGAGCCCAAGCTGTTGAAAAATTAGGTGCTTTTTATAAAGAAAATCTTTAGGTTAAGGGCAAAGGATGCAAACTTCACAAAAACTACATAGCAATGCATTCTCTTATTGAGCACTTGAGAATTGGCGGGAGATGTTTCGGTATTCGGTTGGCGACAATCCCCTCTTAGCCGTAAATTGTTTGATAAAGTAGGTGTCATACTCAAATCCGGTAGCACGCGCTATTTCGTTCAAGCCCATACCTGTATGGGTGAGAAGATCCCCTGCTACTTTCAATCGGTGTGATAACAAATATCCCATCGCTGTACATCCGCATCTTTCTTGAAACATCTTATTAAGCGACACACGATTCAAGTGTGCACATTTGGTTAAATTGTCCAATGAGATTTTATCTGCATAGTTTGCATGTATATATTCCAACACTAAATCAACAGGGGATTGTTCGCTTTGGCGGTCCAAATCCTCAAGCAAGCCTAATATCTGGATAAGATATTTTTTGATTCTGCAGACCCAGTTTGCATCGCTTTGCGCATACACTTCAGTCCCAAGCACAAAAAACCACTCAAATAATTGCGGGTAGGCTTTTTCGGTAACAAAAGGTACTCCTCTGCGTGTTGGAATGCTCTGAAAAAGCGAAAGACCTGTCTGTATTTTCAAATGGCTAGGAAAGTAGTCTTCTGTTTCAGAAATCGGTAAGGTATTTAGAAAGTCTGGATGATAACTAAATGACTGCGCAGAAGCGTTACGCTTTTCAATTATTTGTATCTTATCATTGTCGGACAAACAGAGAATGTCGGGTGCAGTAATCGCTATTGGTCGATCGTTGAGTATCCCGTTGATGCTGCCAGACGTAATAAAGATTATAGTAAACCGCTCCGGATAGGGAAGGCCATTCAAATCCTCGGCGGCAACAAATTCAATATTTACTATCCTGTCTTTGTGGCGGTCAATTTGCGGCATGTTCCTCTCCTGATAATGACAAATAGTATAGTCAATCTCTTCACTTATAACAGTGTATCATAAAGATATGAAGGATATACTGTTAGCTGAGATAAAGAAAGGTGGTTATTAATATGGCAATCAACATTGCAATAAATGGTTTTGGCAGAATTGGTAGGCTGGCCTTTAGGCAACTTTTTGGTACAGAAGGCTATCAGATTGTTGCTATCAATGACCTGACAAGTCCAAAGATGCTTGCGCATTTGCTAAAACACGACACAACGCAGCGAGATTATAATGAAAAGATTGGTTATAGGGATAACAGTTTGACCGTGAACGGCGTGGATATTCCGATTTATGCCGAAAGAGATCCCGGCCAACTTCCTTGGAAGGATTTGCAGGTTGATTTAGTTTTGGAGTGTACAGGCTTTTTTGCATCAAAAAAAGCATCTACAGCTCATATTGAGGCAGGCGCAAAAAAAGTGGTCATCTCCACCGTTGCCGGAAAAGATATTCCTACTATTGTATTTGGTGTTAATGAACGCACGCTAACTAATGAGGACACCATAATTTCGGCCGCATCCTGCACAACGAACTGTCTGGCTCCAATGGTCTACTTCCTTAACGAGCTTTCTCCGATTAAAAAAGGTTTTATGACGACGATACATGCTTATACAAACGACCAAAATACCCTTGATGGCCCTCATGCTAAAGGTGACTTACGCCGTGCGCGTGCTGCGGCCGGCAACATCATTCCAACGTCAACCGGGGCAGCAAAAGCAATAGGGCTTGTCATCCCTTCTTTGGATGGCAAACTGGATGGTGTATCACAACGGGTACCGGTTATGGCTGGCTCTCTGACAGAATTGACAGTAGTCGTGAAAGGATCCGTAACTGTGGAGCAGGTCAACGAGAAGATGGAGCAATCCCAGTCGGAGCAATACGGATATACAGAGGAAGAGCTTGTTTCCTCTGATATTATTGGCATGACCTACGGCAGCTTGTTTGACGCCACACAAACAAATGTAATGGAACTGGGAACAGATACTTTGGTAAAAATAGCAGCATGGTATGATAACGAAAACTCCTTTACTAGCCAAATGATCCGCACCGCCAAATATCTTGCTGAATTGTGATGGTAAGACGGTCATTTACCTTGATATTAGTTAAGCTGTCACCCGCTGTTTTTTATTTTCGACGAATGTCGAGATCTTAGAAAAAGTCCCCCGACTAAGCGGGGGACTTTCTTCCTTTCTAACACCATCTCTGTCTTACTTTGCAAGCAGCTTATAGCTATGCCCTTGCCCAAGCTTCCCAGATTATGCAGCCATCCTCTTCATATTCATGGCTTTGCTGGCTGCCATCTGCATCATTATAAAGGCTTAAACCTCCGCCAAACTTACTCTTGTCGTAATAGTCCGTACTCCACCGCTTGTGACATCTATCCAGGCGTTTTTTGTGTGAAAAAATGGTTGGAAAAGGACGTGGAGCGAAATATATTTAAATTAACTTGAAGTAGTTCATATAAATTAAAATCAAATCGCTTACAAAAAGGGGAAGAGGGGTATTGAGCAATGAAACGAATTCCGATGCTGCTTCAGCTGGCACTCATTCTGTTCGGCGTCATGGCGATTCCGTTGTCTATTCTGACCTGGTACAGCGGAGCACAGATCCTGCGGAATTCCGAACTTGAGATTGCGGAATCCGCACTCGCAAGGCTGAATGCGAACCGGAAACTGAATGAGAATGCACTGAATAATCTGGCACAGGATGCCGTAAGCTGTCTTCGACCCATATTTATGACCGAATCCGCAATTTCGATACCTATGCCGAGCTTGGAGAGAATTATGGCAACATGAGCAGCGCCCTTACGGTGCTGAATGAATTGGTGAACTTGAACCATAGAGTCGATGGCGTGTACTCTACCTATTTTTATCTGGAGGGAGCGAACTACGTCATTTCCACGGACAAAGGAATTCCGACGCTGGACAGATATGAGCCGATCGATTGGATCGAGCAGGCGCTGATCGGAAAGATAGGGATAGGAGGTATTTGGTATCCCGGGTATTAAGCTCGGGGACGAATGTCATTTCGTATGTGCTGCCATTATGCTGGTGCTGTTAGCGGATCGTATCGCCAAGAAGCTAGGTGAAGACGGACTGCTATGAGAGATAGTTTTAAAAGTCAACTTTTGATCACGAAGTATTTAAATTCAAAGAAAGGAGGTGGGTTCTTGAAGTCTTCGGGCAATTTACTCACTGTGCATCGCAACAGACGCTTTGACACTTGGGATATGCGAAGGCATGGCTGCCGGAGCGCTTAAAGGTTAGGCGTCGGCGCTACAGTTCAACTTCTCTAGCTAGAGTAGGAATTTTCCGGTTATAATTTATGTTCATAATCTAAAAGCTGCGAACTTTCGCAGCTTCTTTTCATTCATTATTCATAAATCATGAACGAAGGAGAATCGAAATTGTTCAAAAATCCATTTAAAGTATTCAGAATCGACGTTGTTTTCTTTTTCGGATTTGCTTTAATCGTGACGATTCTCGTAGGAATCGTGGTTACGGTAAGCTATATTAACGGATCCAGAGATATAGCCGATAACACATCCTATTATCAACAGAAGTTATTGATTGAGCTGCATAAAAAATTGAATACGAGTCCAGATACGGAAAAGCATATTTACTTGGAAAATACTCACCGTAATCCTCTGCCCGACCAATTACTGGCTGAACGTCTGAAATGTAAATTTATGGATTATGGAATATTATGAGATAATGGGGAACGGCAGCTACTCCGGCGGTGTGAACGGGTGGCTCCATTACGTTCTAACCCCGGCTGCCTACTCAAACTTTCGAAGTAGTCCGGAGCGGCTGATCAACGGCTCCGGATCAAATCTAGTTAAAGTCAACAAAGAGTTCCATCCCCCGGAATTCCAGAATACTGCACTTCTACCGCGTCAAATACATCAATTGCAATCGTCTTATCTTCAACTCCATCTGCGCTGATCGTGACCTGGATAAGGCCTGCATTACGACCTACTCGTATGACAGCTAAAGCTCGCCCGTAATACGTTTGATGATTACCGGACACAAAGCCTTCCTCCGTGTAAGGATTGGCGGAGCCGATAGCAAGAAGCTGCCCGGCTCCGCTGACCTGCACGTGCACGGATCGATCGGTGGCGGGCAGAATTTCACCATGGCCGTCGGTAAGGTAAATGTTCACATAGCACAGGTCCTGCCCATTGGCGCGAAGCACTGTTTTTTCAGGATCAAGAGTCAGTTTGATGTCTTTCCCGCCCGTTCTCAAGTGATTTTTGCCCAGTTCTTTCCCGTTAGCGTCATAATTCACGGCCACCAATTCACCAGGCAGGTACTTCGTTTTGAACAACGCGGCACCTTCCTTTATCGGCTTCTTTCCAAGCGATTTGCCGTTCAGCAGCAGTTCCACGGTCTTAGCTCTGGAATAAACGACGATTTTGGCCGGAGAACCTTCATAGCCATGCCAGGACCAGCTGTGCACCGCATCGGACTTGCGCCACATCGAACGGATGACTTTCTCCTTAGCATGAGTAACCGGTTCAACCCCGATATAAGGGTTATTACCAATCGTTCCCCACGCAACGCGGTTCAACCACACCTCCGGCCGGAACCAGCCGCAAATATCGATGACACCGGCATCTGCTAAAAGATAGGGGTACTTCTTCAACAGCCAACCGCTTGGACTGCGACTGGAATAAGCGATCGCACCAATGCCAGCCTCGCCTAGATAATCCCAGCCGACCCACATGAAATCGCCAATGATATACTTATTGTTCATGGTGGCGCGCCAGTTTTCCATAATATTGGGCGGACGTGTCTCGCTTCCTACGATGATCCGTTCTGGATGAAGCCGAGGTTCATTGGCGTAACGGATGGTGCCGTAATTATATCCGCAAATATCCAGATGAGAAAAGTGTTCGGCGGTAGCTTTATCACAATTTTTCTTTTTACTTTGTCTATCCATCATGCCGCCCATGATGTTTATCAGGATATTGTAGAACTCGCTGGCTACCAGTTTGAACTTCTTTTTATCAGGCTTGGCAGGTCTCTTCTTGTCATCCACATCGACAACCTTGAATACTCCGATTCCTTTCATTGCCATGTTTGCGAGCATTAAGTTGGTGCCGCAGGTAACCGGTCGTGAGTCGTCCAGTCTATGGCAAACCTCGGTCATCTCTTTGGTTAACTGGATGCCTCGCTCTTCCCATACTTCTCCGATTTCGTTACCAATCGAATACATGACCACCGACGGATGATTATAATCGCGCACAACCATGGCGCGCAGATCCTCCATATACCATTTGTCAAAGTCGGAAGCGTAATCGTTCTTTTGTTTGTGCACAACCCACACATCACTGAACTCATCCATCACATACATGCCGACCTTGTCTGCGGCTTGCAGCAAGGCTCTTGAGCAAGGATTGTGACTGGACCGAATTGCATTAAAGCCGGCCTTTTTGAGCAGACGTACACGACGCTCTTCCGCATCGTCAAAAGCACAAGCACCCAGTATCCCATTGTCATGGTGGATACAAGCTCCCCGCAGTTTCGTTTCTTTTCCGTTGACCAAAAAACCGTCGGTGCTCCAGGAAAGCGTGCGGATGCCCACATCCACCCATTCCTCATCCACAATTCTGCCGTTATGCTCCAGCATAACTTTACATTGGTATAGCTCCGGCGTTTCATCAGACCATAGCTTCCCATCCGGGATGTCCATAACTGCACAATCACCATTTGCTCTTGTCATCAACTTGCCCTTGTAATAAACTTCGATGACAACACCTCCTCCGCTGTGTTCTATTCGAACCTCAATCCGCGGTGGCTGGTGCGATAATGTCTTTACTTTTACCCCGTTAATGTGTATGTGGTGTTCATCTTTGACAATCAGGTTTACGGGTCGGTAAATTCCACTGCCGGTATACCACCTCCCATTGGGCGTGTCCTTATTGTCGGCAATTACAAGCACTTCATTTTCTTCACCGTACCGGACATATTCAGTACAATCTACATAGAACGTTGTGTAACCGGAAGGCCGTTCCGCTGCCTGCTTGCCATTGATCAGGACAACCGCGTTCCTGTAAACGCCTTCAAATTCCAATGTCAGGCGCTTTCCCGCAAACTGATTGGGGATATTCCAAATTTTCTTATAGTAGTACTTGCTGCCCGGATAGAATCCGGAATTGTGCGCATTATCGCAATGGGGGTCGCGTTGTTCCCATATCATTGCGTCATGAGGCAAATCTACCTCTTTAACTTCGGTCTGACCCTCTTTCCAAAACTGCCAATGATCATTGAAGCTCGTTCTCGCCATTTTTACACCGCCGTTTCTAATTAGTATAAAAGGAAGTAGAGCGCTTTCATAACCTTAATTATTCCATAGGTTATCTATTGATTATGGTAAAATACTTATATAATTGGTATGAAATCGAGGTGTCTTATGAAAGAAGTTAATGAGCAGACCCGTTGGGTTGATTTATGCAAACAAATTCATATAAGCATGCAGCTTCCGGTTTATTATAGAATGGATGGAGCTTCTCACGGCGAATTGTTGTGGAGTTCTGAATATACTCATCCTTTGTTTTCCGGAGCGAATGAGTTGTTCAGTGCCGTGATCGCTCAGGATACGAATTTGAAGTACCCTATTGTTCGCGTTACCGACTTTCGGGAGCAGTTCATCATTCTCCCGATCTATCGTGACGGAAGGCGGCAGGGGGGTGCTATCATTGGTCCTATGATCCAGGAACGCCCGGATAGCGATGTCCTTGCCAAGCTCATAAACGATTACGGTGTATCCTTCCAAGAGAAGGCGCGTTGGAATAGGTATTGGCGCAGTCTCCCGGTCGTCAATAGGTTCAGACTGCTTCATATATGTGTACTGGCGCACTGGGTGATCAACCATGAAGCTTTGGATGTCAAGGACATATTCGAATCCAGTTTGCAGTATGATCTGCCGAACTGGCCCAAGGACTATGTGGAAAAGGAGCTTGCAGATCGACGGGAGTTTTCGCTTTCCCATATGGGGGTGGATAAAGAGAAGAGTCTTCTCGACTTGATTCGACGAGGGGAAAGGTCCGAGCTATTGCAATTGCTTGCCGAAACGACATACGAAGAAGCCGGAGTTCTTGCTAAGCGGAGTCAGCTCCGGAACTTGAAGAACTTGGCTATTGGAGCCATTACGCTTAGCGTGCGGGCTGCGATTGAAGGAGGTGTGTTCGAGGAGAGGGCATACACATTGGGAGATTTGCGTATTCAGCAAATCGAGGAACTAAACGAAGCGAAAGCCGTGGAAGCGGCCATGATCCAAACGATGCTTGACCTTGCCGACCTTGCAGGACAAAGCCGTAAAGTAAGCTTTTCCAAACCGATTCGCAACTGCAGGGAATACATTTATAATCACCTGTTTGAAAGCTTTTCAACGCAGCAACTGTCTGAGATAACCGGACTGAATGCCGACTACTTGTCCCAATTGTTCAAGAGAGAAACCGGCATGACCTTGACGAACTATATTCAGAAAGAACGGATTGGAGAAGCTAAGAAACTGCTCGATTCTACCGGCGAGACGATCTCGGCGATTGGGTCGCGACTAAGTTTTTACGATCAGGCTCATTTCCTCAAAGTGTTTAAGAAACATGTAGGCATGACACCCAAGCAATATCGAAATAGGCATTCCAATAAATAGAGGTGGGAAGGGCTGCGGCTCGCCTTTCCATTGGGCCATTTCATCCGAGGGTGGATAATGCAAAACCATATAAATCATTGGATATTAGGCACGTGGAGATCATTTGAATGGAAAATTGAATAGTTTTTCTTAAACGGCTCCAAATTAGGGTATAAATTAAAAAGCAATTTACTATTGTGAGTGGCGAAGTGCGTCCGTAAAATTCCCTTTCTTTTATAGGGAGAATCCGGGCGTTTTTTATTTGAATATAGGTGCTGTTGGCGTCGAAATCCTATATAAATAACCAATAAGGGGGGCCGCCACGTCGAGCGTAGGACAACAATTATTGAGACTACACCGAGGATGCGGTCGAACACCTTCTGCTGATCGAAAGACTTCAGGCAGCCTCGAACCCGGACTGTCTGGCAATTTCAGACCGGGCTTATTAATAATCAGCTGCTTGCTGCGGTTGAAAGGGTCTGAGGTGAAGGAGATTTGTTTAAAAAAAGTAGACTGCATAAAAACGTCCTAAGCAGCCTCTATGGTAATTCCACCGTACTGAGGTTGTTTAATTTTGTCTGAAAAAGCTGTCATAATAATAAAACCAACTGTTCTAAATCTGAGATCATTTGGCCAGCTTGCCTGCTGACCTACCTGATTCTAGATGATCGCTTGTTCCGTATAGAATGCTGTGATTGTGGATTTGCGGTCAATTGCATATTCATTTTCGTCTAGCAATTGTTTTTACTCTGTATATTCCTTTTACTAGCCGACAGCTTGGGATGAAACGCATTCGCCAGGCTGCCCCAGCCGACATAGCTTGCTAATACTTGTTGTTCCTCGGGTGTGGCTTGCCGCTGCCCGGTATCCAAGTGCTTGAGCAGCCGAATCGCTTCTACATTGCGTTTGTATTGATTTCTCGGCCCGGATACGTATACGTATGGAGAACGCGACGGATCAAAACGATGGTTGGATGCAGGGGAGACGGCGATAACAGAAGCTGGCGCGTCATAGTCAGCAACGGAACCGGAAACGCTTTGCGATATATTGATGCTGCCGGTGATTAAAGATGATTGCGAACGATTCCCGGCTTATTTCCTATGGTACAAATTAAGCTGATAGAACTATTACCCAGGAAGGTAGCTTATACGATAAATAAAAATAACACCTTTGGGATGTTAATATATTGCAAACGACAAGGGAGAAGAATTAATGAACAAAAGCAAAGCACTATTGTTTATCCTGGCCGCCGCACTACTCATTCCTTCAGCAACAAACTGGCCAACTGCGTCTGCAGCAAGTTCTACGGATTCGCAAGATTCGTCCAGCGTAACGGTTCCCAACCGAACATTCCATTTGGTGGGGAAAGGAAAGGTAAAGGACTTTACAGACGTCCAGCGTAGACGCTTTCATTTCAGCCAGTTTGAGCCAACAGGCTTCTATGCCAGCCCAAATGAAACGCTGACCGTTGATGTGCAAGGTCTCCAGGCGGTTAAAGCTTACATCGGCACTTACGGCTATGACCGTACGTGGGAATCGCCTCCCGATAAGTTTACGCTTCAACCTGGCGCCAATTCCATTTTGAGTATACGAGGCGGAGTCCTGTATTTCAGTAATGAGAACACTAGTGGAAGCGTGGACCTGACGGTTACTAACGGGGGAACGCCAATTCCACTCTTTGTCTTAGGACAGACGACACAGACCGATTGGGACAATATGCTGCAGCAGTACCCCAATGCCTATGCCGTAGAGCTTAAAGGAAATCGCTCTCTCATAACCGTCTCCTCCGGCAAAGCCCGGCAGTATCTATCAGGTAAAAATCCGGCGCCGCTCATGCAGAAGCATGACGAGATTATTGCCATGGAAGATTCGGTTTCAGGCGTTGGGCTAGAGTATACCGGTGTGGCGAAAGCAGATCCTCACTATATTCATTTTGTTGAAAATATTCATCCAGAGCCTAATGAATATATGTATGCGACCGATTACTATACGTCCTATATCCCCGATGTGGTTAACAAAATTCTGGATGTGAATACGCTTTTGAACGATGGCTGGGGGCCTTGGCATGAACAAGGGCATCAGCGTCAGCAAAATCCTTGGACATGGGACGCTTTGTCCGAAGTCACCGTGAACGTGAGTAGCTTGTCCGTACAGAGGAAGTTGGGCATACCCTCCCGCCTGGAAATGGACAAGGTATATAACGATGTATTTTCCTATTTGAATCAACCGGCGAATCAAAAGAATTTTGACAGCCTCAATGATGATTTCACGAAGTTGGCTTTGTTCTGGCAGTTGGATTTGGCCTTTGGGGAGCACTTTTATCCACAGCTTCATCAACAGTACCGAATTCTGCCCGACGAGCTTCAACCGAAAAACGACGACGAAAAAAAACAGCTGTTCATAATGATATCGTCCAAAGTGGCCAATCGCAATCTAGTCCCGTTTTTTGAACAGTGGGGCATCCAGTCTTCACAGGAAACGCGGGATGCTGTAGCGGCTTTGCCGTCGTTAACCAAACAGATTTGGTTAGGCCGTGATGCGAATCCGCTGGTAGAGAATATCGTTCAGCCGTACCGTGTTCCCTCAGGCGTACCAATTCCGCAACAAGTCGAGTTAGGTCAGGGGAAAGCCCAGATCACCAATTTGAATCAGTGGCTATCCGGCCTTGCGGAGGATGTGCACGTCACGGATGTTTTTCTGAAATCCCAGCAGTTGGGCGCTTCAACCGCTCTGGTCACGATTGAGGATACTGCCGGGAATGTCAACGGCATCCAGGTCCCGATTCAGGTCGTTACCGGAGATACGATGATTTTCCAGGGGCTCGGTGATTGGAACAGCGCTGCGCTGACTTTGGATCATACGTCCCAAACGCTTCTCGCCAGTACGCCGAACCGGGAATCAACCATCCATAGTTACTTCACAGAACCTTATTATACGGTCAAAATATTCCCTAAGAACTCAGACGAGCCTAAGCTACAGGCTTCAGCCAAAGGCACCGACACCCCGGCCGCCTTCGTAGACGCTCTGAACAATGCAGCTTTCGAATACGGGGATGTCATTCAGATTACGCATGAAGAGCCGTCGCGTTTTCTAGTTTATGATAATGCCACGAAGCTTGCGCCGAATACAGCCAAGACCCAGACATATACAATCACAACCCAAGGCTTTGTGCCAAGAAGCTTGCCTACCGGAGTTGCCGTACCACAGACTGTGGAGATCGGGGTCAACAAGGAACAAATCACAAATTTTCAGGCATGGGTGACGAACCTATCTCCGAATACCCGCATCGTTGGGATTACAGAGCTGGACACGACGGTTGTCGGTAACACGAACGCCAAGGTGAAGCTTCAAGATGAACTGCTGGGTGACACGAGCATTATCAACGTACCGGTTCAGGTCGTATACGGCGATAGCCTGGTTTTCCAAGGACTTAGTGACTGGAACAGCGCGACGCTGACGCTAGACCATACGTCCAAAACGATTTTGGCTAGCACACCAAAACGCAGTACCTCCATCCATTATTACTTTTCAGAAACTTACTACTCGGTCAAAGTATTGGATAAGAACACAGCAGTTGTAAAGTTTCAGGCTTCAGCCAAAGGCACCGACACCCCAGCGGCTTTCGTAGACGCTTTGAACAAAGGGGCCTTCGAATATGGGGATGTCATTCAGATTACACATGAGGAGCCTTTCCGCTTTATCGTCTATGACAATGGCACAAAGCTTGCTCCGAACACAGCCAAGACGCAGACATATACGATTACAGATCAAGGCTTTGTGCCTGAAAAAGGATAGTCGAAGCTCGTTGATCATTTAGCGGCTTTGTCATGAGCAGCGGGCCGGGTGCGAGTAAACGGTTTAATAAATGGTTCAACGCTTGAGGGAGCTTATCCAAAAGAATATTTATTAATACACTAAGAAAAATAGATAAGAAAAGGAAAAACACAAAGATTCCCAATACTTTCATGAATTTTTCTCCTTATTTTATTATGTGTATAGTCAAAGGGAATCTTCATTTAAAATCCGTATGAACCAATTGAAGTATTTAGGATTTCGGGATTGGACTAACGGGAAACGATAGCTCAATGAAGACTTAAAGAGGCAGCCGGCTTTTTGTCGACTGCTTTTTCTCAATCAACGGGCAGATTAGTTTAACAAATATCCATGAACTACTTACTTTCTACCATATTAAATACCCGCGAAAAAAGGATATATTATTTACAAAATAATATGACCGTAGGGGATGTGATCGCACCCCATATTTTTACTAAGTGCATCTATCCTTATTTTGCTTTTTTCTTCCTTCGGCATTTTGCTCCATTCCTCAATCCAGTTTGAACCCAGCCCAATGAAAAAGGCTATGCCTATTCCCAGAAAATCAATCCGAAAATAACATAATGCAAGTTCATAGCCATTCACTCTCCTATCTGTTTTGAATATTTCTAAAATTGGCTGGAAAAGCACATAAAAAAAGCTATCGCTACTATGCTTCTCCAGTGGCATACTCCGTAAAGGAATCCTACGGTAATGCCATCTGATAGGGAAAACATAACGATGGTCTAATTAAATTCATGGGTGATTAGGGGATGATTTCTGTCATATTCAATCACAGAATCTCAGTGGCTGTTTCATGCCGGATGGTTTGTCGAGTCGAGCCAGACCCTGGTCATTCATATGATTCGTACACCGAAGCTTCCATTTATACAAAGCCGTGCTTCCGCTCCGCTTACACTACTCACTTTTACCGGCATTGCAGTGCTGACTATCATTCCGTTTACCGCTTTTGGGACAATTCTCGGATTTATTCCGCTGCCGGCTGCATACTTTGCCTATCTAATTCCGTGCATCATCTTATATATGGTGTTGGCTATAAGTTTGAAGAAAGCCTATGTACGGCATTACGGTGATCTTCTTTAATAGAAAGGAGCTTTGCAATGAACTACACAGAACTATGGATGCGTCTCTTTCACACAACAGTATGGTTTGGCATTGATATAGGATTTTGGCCTCCATGTTTGTATGTCTGCTCGTTGTGGTTTTGATGAGTGTTGTATTTTGGGGAATGAAACCTAAATCTATAAGAAATGATCATCCAAGTGAACACTAATTCACTTTAATAGCTTCAGTACAGCGCTAAGAACCCTACAATAAAAAAACCGTCAAGGCTAATCTGCGTGCACTGCGCTCGGCCTTGACGGTTTCCTTTTACGGATTTAAGATGAACAACTTCCCGTTTCCTCAAACCCCACTCGATAGCGTAATTGAGATCAATAATAAGCTCATTGGTAACATTGCCTCTCGGCAGGATCAAAGAGGGCTTTAAGATTTATTTGCTGATAATTGAATATTGGGATTATACGATGAGATCACTATTCAAGCGGAGGATGGTTATAAAGAACGAGAACAAACGATTCTAATTTAGACAGGACTAAGACTTTATAAAAATGCTTATTATTTCGATCCTAGAAACGACCACATACTAATGAAGTTACTATGTGAAAGAAGGTACGGATATATGAAATCTTTAAATGGCTCGATATATCCTGCTATTTTTAAGCGGCAGTCCACTCGACGCTATAGTGATAGCCTTATTTCTACAGATAAACTCTACGGTCTCCGGGTTTTCATGCAGGAGGTTGTTCCCCTTTTATCATTAGAACAGTCGGTATTTGAAATTCAGCGCCATAAGGGAAACACGATGAAAATAGCAGCTTACGCGAAAAATCAGGCAACTTCCTTCATCAATCTGGCATTCATGCTGCAGCAAATGGACTTGTTCATCCAAACGAATGGGATGGGGGCGCAATGGAGCTCCACGGTAAGAGCAACAGAGAAGCAAAACAAGGGTTTCCATATAGAGTTAGCCTTGTATTTGGGATGGCTAAGGAGAGTCCCGTTCGCATGAGTATAAGCCAATTTGACCGTAAGCAGCCGGAGGAAATATCAAACAGGCCGGAGCTTCCTCTGGTTGAAGCTGTGCGGCTGGCGCCAAGTGCGCGAAACAGGCAGCCTTGGTATCTCGCATGCAAAGAAGGGTGCATTGATTTCTATTGCAGAAAAGGTGGCCTCATCGACAATACTTTGCTTAAAAACTTACATTGGTTCGATATTGGGATCGCTGTCTGTCATGCGGTTCTCGCCTTGCAGGAGGAAGGCTTCTCGCCAATCCCTGTGATTAGGCCTGATCCGCCCGAAAGAGCAGGATGTATCTATGGCATTAGTTTAAATATTAATCCCGCGAAAAGCGCAGAGATCCCTGCTAAATATCGTACTAATAAACGTAGAAATTTCATCAGGCGTTTTGACTTGCTCCCTCTATAAGCCATGCGATTATGAGCTATATCATAATCTGGAAAATGATATGTTGGAGTGTCTCACGGATAAACAATAAGCAGATATGAGCTGCTTGCCGGATAAGGTGGTTGATAATTTGAGAAAACAACCCACAGAAGACGGGAGAGTCGAAGGGCAATGAAGCGATTAAAGATATTCTTTTTAGTTACCGATCTGGGATTTCTGGGTAACACCAGGGAACAATTTGCGGACGGAGGGAGCCGTTGTTCGATGCCTATTATTAACATAAAGATGGCTAAGGGGCGGAACATTCAGCAAAAACAACAGCTTGTCGAAATAATTACTAAAGCATCGGCCGAGATATTAAACGTGAAAGAAGAATGGGTAACAGTCATTTTCGATGAGTATGAGAGGGATAGTTGGGCGACTGGCGGCTCACTTCATTCTACGAAATATGGTGATGGATCCGGGAAGATGGGGACGGAGTGATTCCTGAAAACACGTTTCTAATAGAATAAGTAACAGAGAAGGTTTCTGATTTGCTTATCTTGGCAAATTGGAAACCTTTTCATATGTCCAATAAATTCAGGCTTGCTTCAATCTCATGCTTCTACAACACAATCGGCCTCTCTTTTAACACTCTTTTTATGCTACCCGTACAAAACCAGCTACTTTTACCGGCAATTAATAAATTTAACCCCTTCAGTTAATCCCGCGCAAACAGTCAGTTTCTATACTTTAAGAGGGTTGAAAACAACGCAAATATATCATGAACCCACATTAATTCACAGGGAGTGCGATAAAAACATGAAACCTTGGTTAAAAAAAGAATTAGCATTGGGTCTTGTTCTAAGCTTATTTGTTTTAATGCTGGCAGCTTGTGGAGGTTCGGACAGCAAAGAAGCAACTACAAGCGGAAACGCGAGCGCTACTCCTGCAACGGAAGAAATTTCAGTGACTGATCTGGAAGTAAAGGCGAAGGAAGAAGGCGCTGTCGTAAGCGTCGGCATGCCGGATTCCTGGGCGAACTGGAAGGGGACATGGGAGGATCTTAAGAGCAAATACTCTCTTACACACACAGATACAGATATGTCGAGCGCGGAGGAAATCGCCAAATTCGAGGCGGAGAAGGACAAGCCTACTGCCGACATCGGTGATGTAGGTATAGCCTTCGGATCGGTAGCGATTGATAAGGGGGTCACGCAACCCTATAAAACCTCCTATTGGGATGAAATTCCCGACTGGGCTAAGGATAGCGAGGGCCACTGGCTAGTCGGCTACCAGGGCTCTATCTCAATCTTTACGAATACACAGCTTGTTCAATCAGCTCCGCAAAGCTGGGAGGATCTCAAGAACGGCGACTATAAAATCATTGTTGGCGATGTAACAAAGGCAGCGCAAGCGCAAATGGCTGTATTAGCGGCCGCAATGGCTTATGGCGGCGATGAATCGAACATCGAACCGGGAATAGCTTACTTTGAAGAGCTTGCGAAGAAGGGGCGTCTGTCCAATGCAGAAGCTTCACTGGCTAACATAGAGAAGGGCGAGGTTCAAGTTACATTGCTATGGGACTTTAACGCTCTCAACTACAAGGATCAATTGGGTGCGGATAAATTTAGCGTAGCTATACCTAAAGAGGGCAGCGTTGTAAGCGGCTATGCAACGATCATTAATAAATATGCTCCCCATCCGAATGCCGCCAAGCTTGCCCGCGAATATATTCTAAGCGACGATGGCCAGATTAACCTGGCTAAAGGTTATGCAAGACCGATCCGCAACAGCGTACAGCTTCCTGACGAGGTAGCCGCCAAGCTTTTACCAGCAGAGGCCTATACCAACGTGAAGCCGGTTAACGATTACAAGGTGTGGGAAGAAACCGCGAAGACTCTTCCGCAGCTTTGGCAGGAACGCGTACTTGTTTATATGAATTAATGAGCATGCCTAAAAGGTGGGGCGTCTTCGTCATCTGATGAACGACGCCCCTTTTTTACAAGAAGGAGAGTGAGGGCGTGAAGCGTAGTAATCGATGGTTCTTACTAGGGTTAGTTCCTTTTGTAGTGATGATCGTGCTGTTTCAATTAGCTCCAATCCTGTCAATGTTGACGGGAAGCATTAGTCAAGGGAACGGTTCAGGTTTTACGCTTGATTATTATTCACGGATTATCCATAGCGAATTTTATTTGAAAGCTATTAAGAACAGTTTGCTGATTTCCATTTTTTCCAGTGTGATTGGGATTGTAGCCGGGCTGATTTGTGCTTATTCGATTACTCGATTCTCGCCAAGGATGCGGGATCGGTTGTTAATGCTGTCTAATATGACGTCGAATTTTGCTGGTGTTCCGCTTGCGTTTGCTTATATTATTCTGCTTGGCAGCAATGGGGTATTTACGTTGCTCTTTAAGCAGTGGGGCTGGAGCGTGTTCGCCGATTTCAATTTATATAGCTGGGCAGGACTTGTGTTGGTTTACGTGTACTTTCAGGTGCCCCTTGCTTTATTGCTATTGTACCCTTCCTTTTACGGGATCCGGGAGCAGTGGAAGGAGGCGGCTTCCCTGTTAGGTGCAAGCAAATGGCAGTTTTGGAGAACGATCGGATTGCCTATTCTGACGCCTGCTGTTTTCGGTACATTGGGAATTTTGTTCGCTAACGGGATGGGAGCATATGCAACTGCCTATGCCCTGGTTGGCGGAAATTACAATTTGCTTGCAGTCCGGATAGGATCATTGGTCGCAGGAGACGTGGTCAATGAACCACAGCTAGGCAATGCACTCGCAGTTATATTGGCTTTATCGACGCTGCTAGCGGTGTATCTTAATCATAAAATGACACAGCGATCCAAGATGCTTCAATCCGGATTTACCTCAAACAATACCAGGAGCTTACGAATATTTACCAAGCTGAAGTCCTCGGCAGTGAAGGAGGAACTGTAATGGAGACCCATAGAAAGAAGGCAGGCTGGGGGCATCTGTCACTAATGCTAATCTTGATGGTTTATTTGCTTCTTCCTTTGCTTGTTACGTTTATTTATGCGTTCGCGAAGGAGTGGCAGGCAACGATCTTACCGGAGAGCTGGACGTTGGCATGGTTCAAGGAAATGCTTCAGGACGTCAGGTTTATGGAGGCCCTGTGGACCTCGCTATATCTCTGTATCATTAGTGTGGCGCTGAGCCTCGCCGTGATGCTGCCAGCCGTGTTTATTATTACTGTCTATCTGCCCGGGCTGGAGAGGTTCATGAAGGGAATCGTTGTCCTTCCTTATGCCGTACCCGGCGTCGTTGCAGCGGTAGGGCTGATTCGGGCCTATTCCTCTGGGCCGATTCCTATTGCAGGTACAGCGTATATTTTGATCGGCGCGTACTTCATTATTATATTGCCTTACATGTACCAGGGGATTCGCAACAGTCTGTTAACGGTGTCTGCCGTTGAACTGGTTAATTCGGCTGAAATGTTAGGTGCCAGTCGATTGAAGGCATTTACAACCGTAATTGTACCCAATATTTGGCCAGGGATTATCACATCTACCTTGTTATCTTTCTCCGTATTATTTGGTGAATTTGTTCTAACAAACATGTTGGTTGGCGGGCATATTCAGACGATTCAGGTTTATTTGTATCAAAGGGTCAACGAAAGCGGACATCTGGCTAGCGCCATTGCGATTTCCTACTTTTTGTTTATTCTGGTGCTGTCTATGATCCTAATGAAGCTTGGCAAAAAAGTGAATAAGGGGATATCAGGATGAAACCATATTTGAGACTTGAAGGTATCCGCAAGCAATTCGGGGATACCACGGTGCTTCATAATGTCAATTTGGATATTCGTGAGGGAGAACTTGTTACGCTGCTGGGTCCATCCGGCTGTGGAAAAAGTACGCTGCTGCGCTGTATCGCCGGCCTGACGGATCTGGATGGCGGACATATTTTACTCGATAGCAAGGACATTGTAAGCCTGCCACCCCGCAGCCGCGAGATCGGCATGGTATTTCAATCCTACGCCTTGTTTCCGAATTTGTCGGTCAGTGAAAATATAGAGTACGGAATGAAAATGAGAGGAGTCTCCAAGGAAGCAAGACGTAAAAGATCGGCTGAACTGCTGGAGCTTATTGATCTTGGAGAAAAACGGGACGCGTATCCTCAGCAACTGTCGGGTGGTCAACAGCAGCGCGTCGCGCTTGCACGTTCACTTGCAGTTCAGCCTAAGGTTCTTCTGTTGGATGAGCCACTTAGTGCTTTGGATGCGAGAATTCGAAAAAACCTGCGGACGGAAATCCGTGAGATTCAGAAGAAGTTCAATATAACGACGATCTTTGTGACCCATGACCAGGAGGAGGCGTTGATCTTATCCGACCGGGTATGCCTGATGAATAAGGGAAGCATCGTCCAGCAGGGTGCTCCGGAAGAGCTGTATGCGATTCCGCGCACAGAGTTTGTTGCGCAGTTTATGGGAAGCTATAACGTGTTGACTCGTCCCGAGGTATTGCGATTATTCGGTAAGGTCAATGGGGATGCTGAGAGCTTCGCCATTCGGCCCGAAGCGCTAATACTGGTAAGTCCGGACTTATTAAGCGAAGTTTCGCGTGAAGGTAAGCAAGTCGTAGAAGGTACTGTCCATTCGATATCCATCCTCGGCAATATTATCCGATATGCCATCGATGCCGCCGGTGTAAGGCTGATAGTAGATACGCTTAATGATGGCCGATCCTTGAGAATTCAAGAGCGGAGTCCCGTGAATCTTGCCCTGGATCATGCTCAATTGCTGCACTTAGAGAAGGAAGGAGCATAAAATATTTGTCCATTTCATCCGAACAGCGTAAGAAAGTGATTATCGAGCAACTGAAGCAGCAGGGTCAGGTAAAGGTTCCTGACTTGTCGACTTATTTTACTGTCTCAGAGGAGACGATTCGACGTGATCTTGTACTCCTGGAAAAGGAAGGCCTTGCCAAGCGGGTATACGGGGGAGCGGTTCTGACGAAAATGACCAGCTTCGAGCCTCCCTATTTGCAGCGCCAAATGGTGAATGCGGAAGAGAAGGAGCGGATCGGGCGCGTGGCTGCGGAACTTATTGAATCCGGCGATACCATTGCGGTTGACGTAGGAACGACGACGCTTGAGCTGGCTAAGGCTATACATGGACGCGAGCGACTGACGATTCTGACCAACTCGCTTGCCGTTGCTTATCATTTAATGGACTCCTTGAACAGCGGAAGGTTCTCCGGGAAGATTTATGTAGTCGGAGGCGAAATGAATCCGGAGCAGCAATCTATGTCCGGGACGCTGGGAGAGCAAATTCTCTGCCAATTTCGTGTAGATAAAGCGTTTATCTCTGTTGGAGGCATGTCCTTGAAAAGGGGCATCAGCGACTATGATCCGAACGAGACCGGGATGTCGCGCAGGATGATAGATGCAGCTTCCCAGACTATCGTATTGGCCGACGGCTCCAAGCTGGATAAGGAAGGATTCATTGAAATTGTGCCAATGCATAGAGTTCATACCATTGTTAGCGATATTGCTCCGCCTAAGGAATGGCTGCAAGGGCTTAAAAGCTGCCGTATCCGCTGGATTGAAGCTAAGAAAAGAGGGGATTAGGGATGTTGCAAGCAGAAGCCAAGCTTATCGTTGTTGTACTGGATGGATTAAGATACGATGCCGCCCGCAAATATTTGGGATATATGGAGCATCTTGTTGAGCAAGGCGAAATGAACTGCTATCGGGTTCAATCCCAGCTGCCAAGTCTCTCGCGTCCGTTGTACGAAGTACTGCTGACTGGCACGCACGTGGCGAGAAACGGAATTACGGCGAATCATATTGCAAGGTTAAGTCGTGAACAGAGCGTGTTCCATCTCGCGCGTGAAGCCGGATTAAGGACTGCTGCGGCAGCGTATCATTGGGTGAGCGAGCTTTATAACATCGCTCCGTTTAACCCTGTCGCAGACCGACATCAGCATGATGACAGCAGACCGATTCAGCACGGGATGTTCTATTTCGAGGATCACTATCCCGACAGTCACCTGTTTATAGATGCCGAACATTTAAGATCGACTTATGATCCGCATTTTTTATATATTCATTCTATGAATATCGACGACATTGGCCATAAGCACGGAGGGGAAAGCAAGGAATATGCCGGTTCTGTACGTGTTGCAGACGGAATATTGGCAACCTTGGTTCCTGTGTGGAGATCACAGGGATATCAGGTGGTGGTCACAGCCGATCATGGGATGAATGCGATGGGTCATCATGGAGGAACCGAGCCCGAAGAGCGGAATGTTCCGCTTTATGTGTTTGGCGAGTTGCCTTCGCCTTCCTTAATGCCGGATCAGACATGGGCAATATCACAGCTGCATTTGGCACCGTTAATGTGCCATTATTTGGGGATTAATACTTCGGAAGCCATGCTGGCATGGGATTAGATCAAGGGGGATATGACGAGTGAAGGTAGATATGCATTTTCATCTGGAAGAGGGACCCTATTCGCTGCGCTGGCTATCCCGCACTTTGCAGGCGCTTGCTTCTACGGAGCCTGAACGGGATGCCTCATTAGGTCATCATACGCTGCAATATGGGGAGGAAATGACCAAGCTCCTGTCACACAGAATGCAGCAGGGTTGCTATAATGAGGAATGGCTGGATCGCTTTCTGAATACGGGGCGTAAAAGAGGGATCGGACAGTTCGGCGTAGTAGATCATTTATACCGGTTTCGCGAATGTCGGCCGTATTATGAGAGACATATGCTGCTGGACGACAGCCCTGTCGGGAGAATGCAGCAAGCATGGCTGGACCAGGTTTGCGTGGCGTCGCTCCCCGAATTCGTTCGCTTCGTAACGGAGGCAAAGGCCTCAAGACCGGATCTTGCCCTGGGAATCGAAGCCGATTTTTTTCCGGGTGGAGAACAGGAACTGAGGGAAATTCTCGCAGGGTCCAAATGGGATTACGTTATAGGTTCCGTTCATTTTTTGGATGGATGGGGGTTTGACAATCCTGAGACGCGGCATGAATTTGAGGGTAGAGACCCGGTGCAAACCTATAAGCACTATTACGAGCTGATGAGGCAGGCTTGCGTGTCCGGGTTGTTTCATATTATCGCCCATCCCGATAACCTTAAAGTATTCGGATTCCGGCCGGTTGACGAGAAGGAGCTGCTTCCTTATTACCGAATGCTGGCGAAGGAAATAGTACAGAGCGGGGTCATTACCGAGATTAATACTGGACTTGCTTACCGCTACCCGATCGAGGAGAGCTGCCCGAGTCCGTTATTTCTCTCTGTGCTTGCTGAATATAAGGTTCCGCTTACTTTGTCCTCGGACGCGCATTTTCCGGATGATATCGGGATGCTGTTGGATCAGGCCAGAGCGGATGCTGAACGTATGGGTTATAAAGAGCTCGTAGCCTTTAGAGACGGGAAGCGGTTGCTGGTACCCATAAATGGATCATAGCATCAAGTCCCCCTTTGACCGCACTTAAATTATAAAATTTCGTTACCTATTGATAAAAACCCCTCACGTAAAATATTACATTTACGTGAGGGGTTTCAAGTCTCATTTAAACTTTAGCTGCCCATACTTCAATTTCTATTTTAATTTCCGGTAGTCCTAATTCAGAAACATAGCCGATCGTCATCGCTGGATAATCATGATCAAATAGTTGCTCCCATTTTTTATCTAGGTAAGCCCAGTCTATTTTTTGGGTCGCCCATATATTTACTTTGATAATATGCTCTGATGTCAGCTCCTCAGCTTGCAACACGCTTTGGATATTATTAAAAGTATTCTTGATTTGTTCATTCATGTTATCGGGGATGTTGCCATTTTCGTCTACCCCAATTTGCCCAGAAGTAACATACAGCTCAGAATTTCTCGGGATTTTGGTAATATGAGTGTAGTTGCCAACCGGACTATACATACCCTCAGGGTTTTTCCGAGTAATTTTGGTATTTTCCATTTTAAAAAGCACCTCCGCAAAATAAGAATGTTCTGCTATTTTATTCATTCATTTTTGGACACACTTCACCCGTGAAAATGAATTCTAGAAAAAAACAGCGGTAGAGTATCCATATCCAGAAGATATAAACGTTAAAGATCTTTTCTTCATAGATTGAACACCCCTTTCTTAATAAATGCGAAGCGATAAATATGACAAGTATTATATTGGAACTAAAATTTGGTGTCAATGCCGAGACTTTTCTTTAATTCCTCCCGTTGGTTTTCCTTCTCGAAGTGACTCCTTATAGAAAATCATTATATATGCTGAACCTGTATCAGGTACGGGTAATCTGGTTCCGGCGGCCTTGATCGGCCATCCTTTATCAAGGACGGTGCAACCGTTTCTTCTTGTTGATATAATACTGGTACAAAACCATGCAAGGAGATGTTCATGATCAAAATACTTGTGGTGGATGACGAGAGCAGCATTCGATCGGCGGTTGCTTATGCGCTGCGCAGGGAAGGTTATGAGGTGGAGATAGCCGCGGACGGTCAGGAGGCTCTGGACAAGGTGGAGACGTTCCGGCCTACAGTTATGGTGCTCGATGTCATGATGCCTCGTGTAAGCGGTTATGAGGTATGCCGCAAGCTTGACGGACAACCTCGGCCGGCGATTCTATTGCTGACGGTCAAAGATGATATCGTCGACAAAGTACTGGGACTGGAGCTGGGCGCTGACGATTACATGACCAAACCTTTTGATATGCGGGAGCTGCTGGCCCGAGTTAAGGCTCTGTCACGCCGGGGAGGTTATGCACAGCAAATACAGCAGGAGCAGGAGGATGTACTGAGACTGGGGGATTTGACTGCAGAGATATTTAGCCGCACGGTGTCCATTCAAGGGGAACTGCTTGATTTGACGCCTAAGGAATTTGATCTGCTAGTCTTGCTGATGCGCAATCCGGGACGGGTCTATTCACGGGAAGTGCTGCTGGAGAAGGTATGGGATATGGATTTTGCGGGTGGCACCCGCACCGTGGACATCCATATACAGCGTCTGCGCAAAAAGCTGGGCAGTCTCCACGGCATCATTCAGACCGTTTACGGAATCGGATATAAAAGTACGGAGTTACCCTAGATGCTCGGCAAATTTCGGCTAGGCCTGAAAGGGAAAATTTCTTTGCTGCTCGCCTTATTGCTCGTGTTTGTCGTGACCTGCCTGAGCGTGCTGGTGTTGAGCGGCATTCGAGAGAACCAGCGAACCCTGCTGGAGCAGTCTTTTACCCGGCAAGCAGAAGCCGCCAATTTGCATGTGCGGGAGGAATATTTGACCGGAGGCAGGATGCAGCCGGACCAGTTCATGAAGCAGACAGGTCAACGGCTGGCCGTGGATTTGGGAGCGCAAAGCGGTATGGCAGTGACGCTGTATACGGTGGACGGCACCTTTGCCGGTACCTCGCTGCCGTTTCAGCCCCGGGCCGACGTGCAGGATGCACTGCGTTTTACAGCCCAAGGGCAATCGGCGTACCTTACCGAAGGGGATCAGCTATTGTTTCTTGCTCCGCTATACAATGCCGAGCAGCGTCTGGGCACGTTACAGTTCCATGCCTCGCTTGCTGAGCAAAATGCTTTTTATGCGCGAATTCGCCGGTTGTTTCTTCTGGCCGGGGCCACTGTGCTTGGGGTCGGTTTTCTAATCGGTTACGTCTATGTCCGGCGCCAGGTCAATGTCATTAGTCGGTTGAACAGGGCGGCCTCGCAAATCGGGCAAGGCGATTATCTATCGGCGCTTTCGGTAATCAGAAAGGATGAGCTGGGAGAGTTGGCCCAAGGAATCTTTGAGATGAGCCAAAACATCTCTGCGTCAGTTGATGCTTTGCATGAAGAGAAGCAGAAACTGCTTGATACGGTGGGACGACTGCGGGAGCTGGAGCAGCAGCAGAAGCAGTTCATCGGCAATATTAGCCATGAGCTGAAAACGCCGTTAACCTCGATCATTGCGTACGCCGATCTGTTAAATATGTACCGTGATGATCCCGCTCTGTTGGACGATGCCGGAAGGCGTATCCATGTGGAAGCACAGCGGCTGTATGGGCTTGTAGAGAAAGCGTTGCAGCTGTCGGCGATGGATGTTTACGAGTTTGAGACTCAAGCGGAGGCGATTCCGCTGCGACCTCTGCTGGAGGAAGCTGTGGCTCGGCTGCAAGGAAAAGCGAACAGCTGCGGGGTCACGATCCATACTTCGCTTGCTGCAGGAGAGGTATGGGCCGATCCAGAAAACGTGATGCACATTATGCTTAATTTACTGGACAACGCGGTAAAATATAACCGCCCAGGCGGACAAGTCCACTTGCTTAACTACATTACAGCGCCAGAAAACGGGACACCGCGGATGGTCATCGAAATCTCTGATACAGGAATCGGTATTCCGGAGGAAGCCGTACTGCGTATTTTCGATCCGTTCTATACAGTTAGCAAAGACCGATCAAGAGCCAGCGGTGGAACAGGACTTGGGTTACCTCTGGTACGCAATCTGGCTGAGAAGCAAGGGGGAACGGTACAGCTTGCCGAGACGGGACCGGACGGGTCGCGGTTCACGGTGGAACTTCCACTGCATGCTTCCGGTTCGGAAGGAATAAAATATACACAAACTAACGAAGGCGAAGCTCGGAATGAATAAGATCATCCGGGCTTTTCGACGTGATTTACCCCAAATACCGATTTAAAGATTGTTTACAAGTTCGTTACAAGCCAGATATTTTTACGAAATATTGTCTCTCTATACTAAGGGCCATGGGGGAGCTTGCAGCAGATGAAGCAGACCCAACCGGAACAAGCGGCCCGGGTCTGAACAACATTACTGAGCAGGAGGACCTCGATGAAGATGAACAGAAGGAAATACATTGCCGGACTGCTTGCCGCGACCTTGCTGTCAGTCGGCATTATATCGGGTTGCAGTACAGCACAGGAGGGCAAAACGGCGCCGGTTCGCAGCACGCCCGATGAAGGAAGCCGCATCGGTACCGAGACGGGAGGAGGAAAACGCGAACTAACGGTAGTCAAAGAGGGCAAACCGCCTGCGGAGCAGGGAATTGCCGTGCAGCGGATACATCGGATTGAAGGTGCAAATATAGAAAAATGGTTGTCAGACCATGAACTGGAGATCCAGGTGACCACATTGGAGAAGCAGGCGACTGCTACAGAAGAACCGCAATTTAGCTACAGTAGGTTCCGTTTTGATCTGGATACAGGACAGCGCCAGAGCATCGAGGGGCGACCGGGAGCAAGCCAAGGGGAGGTCATCAAATCCTTCCCATCGCCAGATGGAAAATACAGCTTCATTCAGACCTGGAAGAATAAATATGAGGCTGTGAATGCGATCAAAAATTTAATTACAGGGGAGCGGAACGAGCTGCTGGCGATTGACAATTATTTGGAGACAGGCGGCTGGCTCAATAACGATTCCTATATTCTTGCCGCCGGCTCGATGGAGGGCCTGGGTGCGATATGGAAGATTTCTGTAGACGGTACCCGGGAAAAGATCGAGTTGCAGGATTCCGAGCTAGAATTCTTTACTCAATTTGCTGTGGGGAATGGATGGATTTATTACACAGATAATAATAGCCGCCTGAAAAGTTTCACCCCCACACAAGCTCGGCCAACCCTGCTAACTGCGAATGTCTCCACTTTGAGCCTGTCTCCTGACAGTCAGCGAATTGCCGTCACCACTTCAAGAAGCGGCGGTCAGGCAGAAGAGAGCCTGCTCATCTACGATACAAGGGGTCAGGTACAAGGCTTGCAGATCGGCAAAGGTGATTTGGTGTCCTACCAATCCTGGTCTCCCGATTCTTCCAAGCTGGCCTTTGCGGTTTATACCGAGGACAAGAGCGGCATGAATGGGATCTATATTTTTGATACTGTCTCCGGTAAGGTGTCGCCGCTAGGGTTATCGTATTTCCCGGTGTATCCGCTAAGCTGGAGCCCTTCTGGGGCAAGGCTGGGTATTACTGTAGATGATAAAGAGAAGCTTGTCGTCACCCATATTGTCGATTTCAAACAATAATTATGTTCGGATTAAGAGAGAAGAAAAAAGGAGAGATCGTAATGAAAAAAACACTTTTATCCCTCATCGTAGTGGGTATGACTTTATCCGGAGCCGCCGGTGTATATGCGGGAAGCAAGCTGGAGAAGATCAGCGCTTATCTGAATCACGGCATTACTTTTAAAGTAAACGGAGCCGTTCAATCCTTAACAGACAGCAACGGCAAAAAGCTGGTGCCAATCACCTATCAAAATACGACGTATTTGCCGGTGCGGGTCATTTCCAACATGGCTGGAATCAATGTGCAGTTTGATGCCGCCAGCCAGCAGATTCGCCTGGAAACGACTCAAGGCGGAGATAACCAGCCAGCAGGTGAATGGACGGCTGTCCATTACAATGAAGGGCAGATTAAAGCGATCAAACAGGCTTACGCTAATTTCGAATCCTTTGAGACAGCCTATGCTCCAAAGCAAATGACCGCAAACGACAGTTATGTTAAAGCGGCAGCCACGGGCGATGGAGTTAATTTAATCTTTAAGCATATGACGGTGAATGTGTCACCGCGGGATTATTCCAGCGACTATGAATCCAGGGAAGTCAAGTTAGCGAATGGCGTCGTCGCGAAATGGTATACACCTTCCGATATACCGATGCTGGGTTTCCAATTGGACGACCGGACGGTAACGATTAGCTCCCCTGACGGTTCCTTGAGCAACAGCCAAATCGAGCAGGTTGCTGTTAGTGTAGCTAAACTGAATTAAGTATGAATTGATAACAACAAGAAGCTGCGATGTGCAATATTATCCATACCATGGACATGTTATGCCGTCAGAAAGATACTGCGAATCGTCTTAATAAAACTTTTACTTAGTGAGTGGGAGCATAGGTACTCATGTAATTCTCTTGATCTAAATTAAACGAATGGTACATTCATAAAGAAAATGCTCTTCAGGTCATTCGATACTGAAGGGCATATTTTATTAATTGGTATAATGCCGGCAAACAAAGTGACGTTTCACGTCGATGGCTTGCCGGGATATTTCGGTGAGGGGCACACCATATAAAGAATGTAGAAGCTCGCGAATCCCCATCAAAAGGAATTTGTGGGCTTTTTTACATGGTGAAAAAAGGGGTTATAAGTATCCAGGAAAGGCATATATAGAACAGTGATGTCCGTATAATAAGAACATGGTGGACAAAGAGTCGAGTTTGCCAATGCCTATTCCCATGGGATTTTCAAGATTCCGCCATTATCAATTCCCATAAAGGACGGGGCATGTTATTATATGAATGTCCACTGGTGAAATACAATTTTAACACTGGGGATAGACAAATGATTGGGTAACAGGAATCGTTGGTAATCCTAAGTTGATGAAGTAGGAGGGGATTGTTTGTAAGCGTTGTCAAATTCGGGAGAAGATAGGTCATCATGTTAACTATTAGGTTGAACAAGGAATAATAAGAGCCGCACAGATCTATTAATTTATGCCGGGGGTTGGGACGATGAGCATAAAGGAAGAGGCATTACAGGCACATAGGGTGAGACACGGTAAGCTCGAAATTGCGACTAAAATGCCGCTTAATAACAAACATGATCTGGAGCTGGCATATACGCCGGGGGTAGCAGAACCTTGCAAAGAAATTGCCAAAGACAAGGAAAAGGCCTATGACTACACGATTAAAGGCAGCACCGTAGCCATTGTAACCAATGGGACAGCCGTTCTGGGGCTTGGCAATATCGGCCCCGAGGGGGGATTGCCCGTTATAGAAGGCAAGGCGCTGCTGCTCAAGAAGTTTGGCAACGTGAATGCATTCCCGATCTGTATCGACAGCCTTGATCCGGATGAAATTGTAAGAACCATTCAAGTGATCGCACCCGGCTTCGGAGGTATTCATCTGGAGGATATCAGGGCGCCTGAATGCTTCTACATCGAGGATAAGCTGAAGGAAACTCTAAATATTCCCGTATATCATGACGACCAGCACGGAACGGCCGTTGCCGTGCTTGCGGGTCTGTACAACGCTATGAAGGTTGTTAATAAATCCTTGGACAGTATACGCATCGTGATCAACGGCGCGGGTGCATCGGGCATTGCTGTTGCAAAGTTGCTGCTTGCGGCGGGGGCAAGGCATCTGGTGCTATGCGATATTAACGGAGCTATTTCAGAATACGTTGGCTCCATGAACGAGGCTCAGCAAAGAATCGCCAAAGTTACGAACAGGGATTTTGAGACAGGGACCCTTGAAGATATTATTAAAGGCAAGGATGTATTTATCGGGGTGTCGGTGGAAGGCGTGTTGACGAAGAAAATGGTGCAGACTATGAGTTCCGACTGCATTATCTTTGCTCTGGCCAACCCCGTGCCGGAGATAATGCCGGAGGAGGCTATAATAGGTGGGGCAAGAATAGTAGCCACAGGCAGATCTGATTACCCCAATCAGATCAATAACCTACTGGTATTCCCAGGCATTTTCAGGGGTGCTCTGGATGCAAGAGTACGGAATATTACCGATGAGATGAAGCTTGCTGCGGCTCAAGGCATTGCGGAACTGGTGAACGATGAGGAGCGGAATGAAAATTACATTGTTCCGGACGCCTTCGACAAGCGAGTGAGCATAGCCGTTAGCGAAGCGTTAATTCAAATCGCTCGCAAGACGGGGGTCGCAAGAGCATAATTTGCAAAAAATCATAATAGAATTTTTTGGTTGACTCGCTCATGGATTCATGATATATTATATTTCGTTGCTGCAAAACATTGCAGCAACGAAATACGCGGTCGTGGCGGAATTGGCAGACGCGCACGGTTCAGGTCCGTGTGGGCTAACCCCCGTGGAGGTTCGAGTCCTCTCGACCGCATTATCTTAACAAAGAATAAGCTCCTGAATTTGTCCTTGAGACGATTCAGGAGCTTTTTGTATTCTTGGAGTTTGTAGTGCATTGCTTATGACTTGTGCTGTAATCCAGATATGCATAGATGTTGGACGTTGTGAATTAATGGCTATGTCCTAGCCATATTAAATTTCTTTCAGGCTTACTCCTTTGAAAGCAACAAAGTCCCTTCATATGATACTGGGATGACTGTGTGGCAAATGGTTACGAATGATTCAAAGGGAACTCAAATCGTGAGGCTTTGACTACACCTCATTCAGAAATCTCGTATTGCAACCACTTGGACCTGCCGGAAACCGTAGATGCCGAACCGCTCTTTGGGATTCATACAACGATAAGGAAATCGCAGAGAAAAGGTGCAAGGTGGGGGATCGGGATGTTGCCATTATCGACGCGTGTTTCTTCTCCACCCGGAGCTTCGCGGCAACTGGGATTACTCATTTGGCTTGACATTGATTCGGCAACGATGGTAAATCGGGCTCTTCAAAGGGATGTGGCATGGGTCGGGTCTCCACATGCAGTTGAGGATAGATACCGGCGATTTAACGCTTGTCAAATTGCGTTATTTATCTACCATTATCTGGAGACTGTGAAGATCTTTTCGAAGCTGCGAAACTTATTATAGGAGTACTATGTGTAGATAAAAGAAAAAAAGATAATATAATGGAAGTCGACACGGACTATATCAAACAATATATAATATGAAAAACCGGTATTCCATAACGTAAAGAATATCTGTTATTTTTGTTAAAATCGCTGCTACGTTGCTCTCTTATTCGGATGAAAGAGCCGATTACGTAATTTCTTTACACCTTATTAAGGAGGCATAGGCAATGACAAGTGTTCTCGTAGTTGAAGACGATACGCATATGTGGGAAATGATTTCAATGGTTTTGAACCATGAAGGTTTTCGGGTCCGGGGGGCGGTTAACGGCAAGGAAGCGCTTGCTGAAATGGAGAGCGCTCCTCCGGATTTGGTTTTGCTGGATATCATGATGCCAATCATGGATGGGTGGGATTTGTGCCAGGAACTTCGGCGCTTGAACCCCGAACTGCCAATTATCATGATTACAGCTAAGCATGAGACAAGTCAAAAGGTGAAAGGATTCGGCCTAGGCGCAGATGATTACCTGGTAAAGCCTTTTGACCCGCAGGAACTGGTGGCCCGAATCAAAGCGGTAATGCGCCGGTATCGGATTGCAGCCGATAAAATGGTTAGATTGGGCAGTCTCAAGCTGGATCGGCTTCGGGGGACGATTTCGGACGGAAAGATCAATTGGAACTTGCCGCTTAAGGAATTCGAACTATTATATCAACTTGCGAGTTATCCCGGACAAATCTTTATGCGAGACCAGTTAATTGAAGCGATATGGGGCTTTGACCACGAAGGGGATGAGCGGACGGTCGATGTTCATATTAAGCGGCTTCGGGAGCGATTTTCCACTTATACTCACCTTTTTCGTATTGTAACGGTCCGCGGACTCGGATACAGGTTAGTGACGGAAAGCTATGATTAAGAGCTTATATTTAAAAATGGTATTGCTCTTTTTCGTAGCTGTGGCTATAGGGATCGGAGGCGCCATTCCATTAACCATTTATTTGTTTAAAGATCAGATTACGCAATCCATCCAACAAGAGTATGCGATGCGAAACGAGTTGATATCCGATGCTTTTTCCCGATTGGCGCCAGGAGAACGTGATACTTTTCTAAAGCAGTTGTCTGATAAGCAAAAGATAAGCTTATGGGTACACGATAAGAACGGGCTGCGCTACGCTTATGGTCAAACAAACAAATCCTACCTGACAGGCGAAGATATCCACCGCATCCAGAACGGCGCTGAAGTCGTGAGACGAACATCCTTTCTGCCTCTGCCGACGAACTTGCAAATGGGTTTCCCTTTGCAAACTCCGGACGAACAGTTGGCACTTGTCATCCATCCGGAAGGTACTAATCATTCGCAGCTATATATGATTTTGGGTGTTTTTATCGCAATTACAATTGCGATCGCTAACACCAAGTTTATCCTTTTTACTAGCGTAGTGGTAAAGCCCTTGAAAGCATTGACCGCTGCAACCAGAAAAATGGCTAAGGGGGACTTTAGCATCCAACTTCAGACAAAGAACAAAGATGAATTGGGTGTATTGTCGGAGCAATTTCAACAAATGGCCCATGAGATGAGCCAAGTCGAAAAGATGCGTCAGGAGTTTGTCTCCAACGTGTCCCACGAACTTCAAACACCATTGGCGTCCATTTCGGGTTTTGTCTCCATCTTGCAAAGGGGAGGGCTTGAAGAAGCCGAGCAACAGCGCTGTCTGAACATCATTCGGCATGAAAGCATGCGACTATCCCGACTCAGCGAGAACATGCTCCGACTGACGACAATGGATTCTAACCATCTGCCCTTCCATCCATCGCTTGTTCGACTTGATAGTCAACTTCGCCGTATAGTCGTAGCTGCGGAGCCACAATGGGCGTCCAAACGCTTAAATATTCACCTGGAGCTTTCAAAAACGGCAATTCATGCAGATGAAGACCTGCTGAGCCAAGTATGGCTCAATGTGTTCAGCAATAGCATCAAATTCACACCCGAGGGCGGTGACATCTTCATTGAGCTTCGGGCCGGAAAAGGTGAAATCGAAGTTATTTTACGTGACACCGGAATCGGTATGGTCGAGGAAGATCGAAAACGCATCTTCGAACGTTTTTTTATGGCCGATAAATCGCGCAACCGTGAAGCGGAAGGGAGCGGGCTTGGACTCGCAATCGTAAAACGAGTTGTTGAATTGCACGGCGGACGGGTCGAGATCGACAGTGCTCCAGGAAAGGGGACGGCGGTAACCGTTTTTCTGCCAGCTATGTAAATCAGACAAACAATCGGAAATGTGGTAAAAAAGGTGAACGATCTCGCTCGCCTTTTTTTGCATTTATATCCAACTAATCTTACATTTATATCCAATTCATTCATATTGCGTTCATATAGGAAACGTAGCATCGGTTGTGAAAGGAGACTTCAGTCCCAAATAACGCTGATTCGCCGAAACGTCTAGATCCATTTTAAAAAAGGAGTTGACTTCTATGACAAACGATTCTTGTATCGCACAAACCTCTCTTGGCTCCCTTCAAGGGGTTCGAAGGAATGATGTCATTCAATTTCGTGGTGTTCCTTATGCCGACGCACCAGAGGGGGAGTTTCGCTTTTCTCGACCGCGCCACGTATCTGCTTGGGCCGGCACCCGTGATGCAAGCAGTCATGGCTTTATTGCACCACAACCGCCTTCTCCATTACGTCAAGCCATCGGAGAAGCCTCTGAACCGCCTCAGGGGGAAGATTGCCTATCGCTCACAATCTCAACCCCTGCCATCGACCAGGAAAAACGACCTGTTGTCGTTTGGGTACATGGAGGACATTATATGACCGGCGCTGGATCTCTGGACTGGTACGATGGAGCGGAGCTTGCCAAGGACGGAAATCTAGTAACCGTAGGTGTTAATTACCGACTCGGCGCGTTTGGATTCTTGCATTATCCGGGAGTTAGCGATGGAAAAATGGGGATTTATGATATTCTCGCAGCTTTACAATGGGTTCAAGATCATATTACGTGTTTTGGCGGCGATCCTGATCAAGTCACCATCATGGGGCAATCCGCAGGAGCCCATGCCATTATGTGCTTATTGGCCACAGGAGAGGCTCGAGGTCTTTTCCGCAGAGCAATTCTTCAAAGCGCACCCGCAAGTCTTGCTCCAATGTCAGAAGAAAAAGCATGTGAGCATGGAAGCCGGCTGTTGGAAATTTTGAATGTGACTCAGAGGGATCCACAAGAAATTAACGCCCAATTAAATACCTTATCACCTGCCCAAATCATTCAAGCTTCGGGAAAATTGGCTCAGGAAATTGCACGCTTTGGTCAAATTTCTCTCCCTTTTATGCCTGTTTTTGATTCTCTTTCCACGTCGGATCGTTTTATTGAGTTGGCTGCAAAAGGTGCCGGCGAAGCAGGCATTGATCTCATTTTGGGAACCAATCGAGAGGAAGCCAATATTCTTTTGGGGAACGTAAGGAATCTCGATCCGAATTTGGCTAATGAACGTTTCGTTGCCTTGACCGGGAATGAACATGCCATTGAGCGATATCGCTTGCGGCGGCCCGGTAGTGCAACAATCGCTCTAGTATCTGACTTGATTACTGACTATCTGTTCCTGCTCCCTGCTTTGAGGTTAGCAGACGAAGTTCATAAAGCCGACTCTCGTGCTTGGATATATCAGTTTGATTGGGCGCCGCTTGGCTCTCCTTTTAAAGCGTGCCATGGCATAGAACTGCCGTTTATATTTGGAAATTTCGAATCGTACAAGGATGTACCGATATTACAAGGGGCAGATCCAGAAGTTGTTCGAGATTTAACAACGGTTATGCGCAAGGCATGGATTGGATTTATTCAATCTGGCAATCCCGGTGTTTCCGTCCCATGGCCAGCTTATGAGCCGGTTCAGAGACAAACTATGCGATTCAGTTCTATTGTTGGTACTGTTGGTGATTTAGCGGAGATAGGCCGCTTTTATACATGATAAAGATGGATCTGTCACTCGATGAAATAAGTCGAGTGACAGGTTATTCTCATCAAATCATTTGAAGGGGGAGAGGGATCAATGACAAATAAAACGGGGATGGCCCGACTATTGGAAATCGCCGGGGAGAAGCGCGGATTGTTGATCGTTTCGGCCCTTTTATCTTCGCTTAGTGCCGTTTGCTTGCTGGTGCCTTACGCTTCCGTTTTTGTTATTTTACAAGAGCTATTGGAGCACGCAGCATCCCCTGCTTTGGCAGACGGAGCGAAAATGATCCGCTTTAGCGTTATCGCTTTGATTGGCCTGGCAACCGGCTTGGCCACGATGTATGCAGGGGGAATGGTTTCTCATATCGCCGCTTTTCGTATTCTTTACGGCCTCAGGGTCAAGCTGGCAAACCATATTGGCAAGCTTCCGCTTGGCTGGCTGAATGGCACGTCGACGGGTTCCGTCAAGAAAACGCTGGAACAGAACGTGGAGAAAGTGGAAACGTTCATTGCTCACCATTTGCCCGATCTTGTCCATGCTGCTGTAACCACGGTTCTGATGATCGCTGTGATGTTTACATTGAACGTTTGGTTGGCTCTAGCATGCTTCGTGCCGATTGTTCTCGCGTTTGCGGTTCAGATCGCGCTGATCAGCGGACCGAAGACGAAGGAAAACCTCAAGCTTTGCCATGATTCGCTGGAACGGATGAATGCCTCTGCCGTCCAGTATGTTCGGGGAATGCCGGCTATTAAGGTGTTTGGGCAAACCGTTCAGTCGTTTCGTCAGTTTTATCAGGACATGCTTCACTACCGTGACTACGGTTTGAAATTAACGGATCAATTTCAATACGGATCCTTGATTTTCAAAGTGATTCTCGGTTCACTTGCCGCATTTATTCTGCCCGCAGGCGTGTTTTTAATGAGCCGCGATCCAAGCAACATTGCCTTTGCCTCCGTTCTGCTGTTTTTTCTTGTTATGGCGCCAGGGATATCTACCCCCATGTTTAAAATCATGTTTCTGGCTGAAACGCTCAGAGATATCGATGAGGGGGTTCGTCGAGTAGATCGCATACTAGCGGAAGAAGATGTATCAGAGCCTGAGCACCCGGTGCGGCCAACTTCATTTGATGTTTCATTCGATCGTGTATTTTTTTCTTATGGAACGAAGCCTGAAGATAGGGAAGTCCTTGCTGACATTTCCTTTACGGCTCGCCAAGGGGAAGTGACGGCACTCGTCGGCCCGTCTGGAGCTGGCAAGACGACCATTGCCAATCTGGTGCCTCGTTTTTGGGATGTGAATAGGGGGGCGATTCGCATTGGTGATGTGAATATCCGTGAAATCGCGTCGACTGACCTGATGGACATCGTCGCATTTGTGTTTCAGGAATCATTTCTATTTTACGACACCGTGTACAATAATATTGCGGTCGGCCGCCCGGATGCGTCGCCGGAAGAAGTGTATGCCGCGGCGAAAGCAGCGCAGTGTCATGCATTCATTGACGAAACCCTTCCCTTTGGGTATGACACGTTGATCGGAGAAGGCGGCGTTTATTTGTCCGGCGGGGAAGAGCAGAGGATCTGTGTAGCCAGGGCAATCCTGAAAAAGGCCCCCATTCTCGTACTTGACGAAGCCACGGCGTTTGCCGATCCGGAGAACGAGCATGAGATGCAGCTGGCTTTAAAAGCATTGATGAGCAACAAGACGGTCATCGTCATCGCCCATCGCCTGTCCACCATTCAGGATGCGCAGCAAATTCTTGTGATGGAAAGCGGGAGAATCGTCGAGCGGGGAAGTCATGAAGCCCTCCTTTCAACGAACGGCTTGTATGAAGGCATGTGGCGTTCTTACTGTCATGCGACACAATGGCATTTGGGCAAAGGGGGAGCGGATAATGAACATGAGCATGTTGCGCAACATGACCGCGGATAATCCGAGATCTCTCGTCAAACCTGTTTTGTACACGACTTTGGCCAATCTGGCTGGCTTAATCCCTTTTGTGCTGTTGGTAGAAGCGGCGAGATTGATCTTTAATCCGTTTATGAATCCCGATCTGTCATTCGATTCGGTACGGCTCTGGTTTGTGTGTGGTGCTCTGGCGGTTTCTCTCGTTCTTTTGATGGCCTGCGAAATCCCCGCCTATCGTGCCCAATACCGCGATGCCTACAGCGCGGCAGCGGACGGACGATCACGGCTGGCCGAACATATGCGCAAGCTGTCGCTAGGATACCTGAACAAACGAGATCCGGGCGATCTGGCCAATCGAATGGTGGGCGATTTTTCGATGCTGGAACACGGCATTTCCCACTTGGTTCCGCAAATGATCGGTTCCGCCGTCATGCCAGTTGTCGCTCTGGTTGGCTTGTTTTTCCTCGACTGGCGTCTGGCGCTTGCTCTGTTCGCGACACTGCCGGTCGCCATTCTACTGGTGCTCTTGACATCGGGCATTCAGCGCAAACTCGGCTCGAAGCATATCAGAGCCAAGATGAATGCTTCCAGTAGGCTGCAAGAATATTTGAACGGAATCCGAGTGATTAAAGCCTATAATTTGACCGGAGAACGCTTTGTCCGGCTGGAACAGTCATTTAAGGAGTTGATGCGGCAGAGCATCCGTCTCGAAGGGACGATCGGACCGATTGTACTAAGCGCGATTACCTGTGTACGTGCCGGTCTGACCCTGATGATCATGGCTGGCGTTTATCTGCTGACAGGAGGAAGCCTGCATGTGATCACATTCGTAGCTTTCCTGATCATCGGAACTCGCATTTTCGATCCACTGACAACCGCGCTCGCCGGTTATGCGGAATTTCGCTATTTGGAGCAGGCGGGGGAACGCATCGTTCAGCTTTTAAAGGAACCGGTTATGGAAGGAGAACGGCAGCCACCTGCGAGCCATGATGTCGTATTGAAGCATGTTACGTTTGGCTATCATGATCAACCCATCTTGCGAGATGTGAGCATGAGCATGCCGGCCGGCTCCTTTACCGCATTGGTCGGCCCTTCAGGCAGCGGCAAGAGTACCATTCTTCGGCTTGTTGCTCGGTTTTACGACCCGGAACGCGGAATGGTAACGATGGGCGGGGAGGATGTTCGTGCCATGGATCCCGAAGCATTGCTCAGAAAAGTATCGATGGTGTTTCAAGATGTATACCTCTTCCAGGATACCATTGCAGGCAATATCGGGTTCGGACGGAGTGATGCAACGTGCGAGGAAATCGAGGAAGCGGCGCGCCTTGCTTGTTGTCATGATTTTATCATGAAGCTGCCTAACGGTTACGACACGATGGTGGGCGAAGGCGGAAGCACGCTGTCGGGCGGTGAAAAACAACGAATTTCCATTGCTAGGGCGATATTGAAAAATGCGCCGATCATTTTACTCGATGAAGCAACGGCTTCGCTCGATCCCGAGAACGAAGCAGAGATTCAGACCGCGATCGATCGACTGGTGCGAGGCCGAACCCTCATCGTAGTTGCTCACCGGCTCAAGACCGTGCAGCATGCCGACCAAATTGTTGTATTGGATCAAGGGCGGATCGTGGAGCAAGGCTGTCATGACGAATTACTCTCAACGAATGGCTTGTATGCTCGGCTGTGGCAACGCCAACATGGTACAAGTGAAAGGGGGGATTCGTTTGATGAGTTCAAAGACCAAAGAAATGATTGAGAACTATGTTGAAGCGTATAACTCGTTTGATGTCTCGGGAATGGTTAAGCTCTTGCATCAGAACATACTGTTCAGAAATTATGCGAATGGCGAGGTTAACGTGGAGACCTATGGTATCCAAGCGTTTAAAGAGCTGGCCGAAAAGTCGATTAAGACTTTCTCTAGCCGTCGTCAGAACATCATGGAGTATCGGGTTAGAGAGGACAAAATAGAAGTATTCATTAATTATGAGGGGATACTGGCCGTTGATTTGCCGAACGGGTTAAAAACGGGAAACAAGCTGCGGCTAAAAGGGAAGTCAGTATTTCAATTTGAAGAAGGAAAAATATCACGAATTGAAGACTACAGTTGATTAACAAGGTAAGCTCTCAAGGGAACCCCCCAAGGGAACCGTAGGGGGACTGAACAGGCTGTGGATGGTATCCTCTGTTAACCCGCCCATCTCTAATCTGGCAATTGGAACGGTACCGGTGCAACGAGCGGGTATAGCATCCGGCATGAGCAACGTGGCTCGTCAGATGGGAAGCGTACTCGGAGTTGCTCTTTATGGGGCCATCCTGTCCAGCCGCTGCACCTTACTTGTCACGGATAGAATTCAGTCCTTGCAAGGCGATCAGCTTTCCGAATCGGCGAAGGGGCAAGTGATTCAAGCGCTTGAGTCGGCAGGCCTGATTGCAGGCAGCAATGGTCTGGCAGGCATGGAACAGGATATCCTATTTCAAAATGCTTCGCTGCTTGACCTCTTACCGTGAGATTGCATGTGCATCTTTCGTGGAAGGAACGATTGACATTATCAAAGATCAACCGCTGTGATTTTGGCAATCGGTGCCGTGCTTTGTCTTGTTCTGATTCGCAAGAAGGATTTGCGGCATTAATATAAAAATGACCAAGTACAGGTGAAATAAAATGAGAATGAGAATGATAGCAACAATCTTGTGTGGACTGTTCATCTTTCCTCTATTCAGTTCAGCGCGAAGTGATGGAAGTATGCAAGTTGAGCGATCTGAAACGTCAGTTTTCTCCGAAGTGGATGCGTATATTGCTCGTGAAATGAAACAACAACGTCTTCCGGGGCTGGCTCTCGGGATTGTGCAGGGGGACCGCATTCTTTACCTTAGGGGATATGGTCAGGCCGATTCAACCGGTCGGCCGGTAACGCCTGAAACTTCGTTTGGAATAGGTTCGATCGGCAAGTCGATTACGGCCATGGCTGTTTTGCAGCTGGCCGAAGAGGGAGAAATCGATTTGGATGCGCCTATACAGCGCTATATTCCTACCCCATATAACGGTGCAGAGTCCATTACCGTACGCCAATTACTTAACCAAACAAGCGGGTTCACTCAAATTTCGACTTTTAGCAACACCCTATCAAGTATCGACATTCAAGATCAGGATGCTCTTGAGAAAAATGCCTTATCTTATGCGGATAAGTTTTTAAAGAAAGCCGTTCAAACCGAGCAACCCTTCAAGTATTCGAACGCAAACTATGTACTGCTCGGTTATATTGTGCAACAAGTATCCGGCCAGTCCTATGGCGACTACGTGAAGGACCATATTTTTGCTCCTCTGTCTATGCAAGACAGCTATGTTACGCTTGACGAAGCTGCTGCGCACGGGCTGGCAAAGCCCCATCGCCGAATATTTGGATACAACGTTCCCTATGAAGGTCCCTATATTTATATTCCAGGAGATGCGCCGGCAGGGTATCTCTATTCGAGTGCTAAAGACATGAGCCATTACCTGGTTGCCCAGATGAACGGCGGCCGATTTGAAGACAATTCCGTTCTCTCTTCGGAAGGCATTCGCCTTATGCAAACCGAACCTGTTCCGGGAACTTACGCCATGGGTTGGATGACAGATCAAATTAACCATTTGCCGGTTATCGGCCAGCCGGGGGGCTCCATAGGATTTCAGGCGCAAACTTATATAGTTCCGGAACAGCAGTTGGGAGTGATTGTGTTCGCTAATGTACTGGACGCGATCGATGCCACGTGGCCCAACAAAACACATGTCATTACAACTACCCATATTGCCGCCGGGATCATAGACTTACTCAATAATGACCCCATTGGAGGATCGGGTCTAAGCATCTCACAGAAATACGGGGTCGTAAATGGGCTAGTATTCATACTTAGCATATGGTTATTATATACGGTCTATAGAACTGCGAAGCGCTGCCTTGGGCCGTGGAATCCTGACAGATCCCACCATACTAAATTATCTATCAAAATTATTATTTCTAGAATTATTCTAAATTTTGCGGGTCTGTTTTTTGTCCTAATGTTAAGTATGACTCAAGTAGTTCCGGTATGGCATATTGCAACCATTTATCAGCCTGACCTAATCCTGTGGCTGAAAATAATGACTGTACTTATGGCACTGAAGGGAAGCATGGAAATTATACGGCTGGTTCGGTCGAATGGTATGAAAAAGCTTTAAGTTTGAAACAAAAGCACTACAGAAATGACTATGATAGCGAAAAATGATATTTTTCATTTAATAATCAGGATCATTGACGACACCTCTTCAACAACATGGGCCTGGCGTTTTTTTGAGGGATCTGGACAAAGATTCGTCCTTTTCAGTTGAAAGCTTGGAAAGCCTTCAATAGAAATGCAGGGTCGGAATCCACCAGCAAGACCTTGGTTTCTATCATTTGATATGCGTAGGCCAGGTTATAGGCAGTGGTCGTTTTTAGGTTCGTATGGGCTAACCCCCGTGGAGGTTCGAGTCCTCTCGACCGCATTATCTCAACAATGAATAAGCTCCTAAATTTGTCCTTGCGACGATTCAGGAGCTTTTCTGCATGCTTAGGATCAGCAAGGTACTGCTCATGGCCTGTGTGTCTCAAACCAACCGATAAAGTGTTTTAGAGCGCTTGCTGTCTAGCAATTCCGATCATTTCACTCCTAAGCAGGGTCTCCAAAAATTGACTTATATTATCGGATATGGTACTCTTATCTTTAATACATATTAGCGGACGTGAAGTACAGGATTCTAAAAAGCCGAATGACCGCTAATCTTTATTAGTGGCCATTGAAATGGTTGTGTTAAAATAATTTACTTTTGGAGGAATCCTATGCAAACAGGTACAGTTAAATGGTTTAATGCTGAAAAAGGCTTTGGTTTTATCGAAATTGAGGACGGAAACGATGTGTTTGTTCATTTCAGCGCGATTGAGGGTGACGGTTATAAGTCATTGGATGAAGGGCAACGCGTCCAGTTCAATGTGACCCAAGGCAACCGTGGGCCACAGGCTGAAAATGTCTCTAAAATTTATTAAATCTTTCGAGCTGCCCTAAATATGGGGCAGTTTTTTATTATTCCTGTTTTACATTCATGCACGAGGATTGTCATTTTCGTAAATGAAAATAAAATAAGCGGAGGTATTGAAAATGAACAAAGAACAATTGATCGAAGAAGTGGCGAAATCTAGTGGGTTCTCAAAAAAGAATGCTGAAAAGGCAGTAACGCATGTGCTGGATTCGATTTTTGAAGCTCTAAAACAGGGCAAAGAAGTTCAACTAGTTGGCTTCGGAAGATTTAATGTCCGTAGTCGTGAAGCACGCATGGGAAGAAGCCGTAAAACCGGTAAAGAGGTGGAACTTCCGGCGGGTAAAGTTCCTGTATTCACGGCAGGAGTCACTCTGAAAAATGCTTTGAATTAAACTTAATGCTAATATAAAAAAAAGATGTGACTACATCAGAAAGCGGTTTTTTATCAAAACAAGTACACATGATTCGAACGATAGCGACGTATTTTCTACCATTGATGACATTATTAACTTTTACTCCAAACAGGGTTTGGAGAGAAAAGCAGCCAAGCTGGGAAGTTTAAAGAATGGCACAGGCAAGGAAAAGGATGATAAATGATAATTGGGGAAATAATTCTTTACAACCGACCAGTTAGGACAATGAAGAAGAGTTCGTTGTTGATAATGATTTCCTGCGTTTTTTCTTCATGTTTGGTAAGCCTCGGAAATTCATTACTGCGAGTGATTCCCATGAAAAGGGGATTGCTATGAAATCACTTCAAGAATACACCCGTTGGAAGAAGGACATGGCTCTTCACGGTAAATCGGATTTGCGAAAGAGCATCTGGCAGTTGGTTAATAGTATCGTTCCCTTCCTATTGCTGTGGGGGCTTGCCTATGAAACACTGTCTATCTCAATATGGATCACGCTGTTGCTTGCAATTCCAGCAGCCGGATTCATGATCCGAATCTTCATTATATTTCATGATTGCTGCCATCTGTCTTTCTTTGCTGGGAGGAAGGCGAATACGATCATCGGAACGATGACGGGGATCCTCACTTTTTTCCCGTATGAGCAATGGAAAAATGAGCACTCCATTCATCATGCGACTAGCGGAAATTTGGGCCGTAGAGGCACGGGTGACATTTGGACGCTGACTACGAAGGAATACGCGGCACTTTCCCCTTGGAAGCGTCTGGGGTACCGTCTATACCGCAACCCAATTGTCATGTTCGGGCTCGGACCTGTATTTATCTTCTTGTATGCATACCGCTTGAACCGGAGGGGTGCCAGACGCAAAGAGCGTATGAATACATACCTAACAAACGCAGCGTTAGCTGGCTTGATGGGATTGCTCTGTTGGTTGCTAGGCTGGAAGGAGGTCCTACTGGTGGAGGGGACGATTCTCTATTTGTCTGGCGTTGCGGGCATATGGCTCTTCTACGTGCAACATCAATTTGAGGGGACCTATTATGAATGTGCAGATGAGTGGGATTTCGTTAGCGCGGCTATGAACGGCAGTTCCTACTACAAGTTGCCTAAAATCCTGCAATGGATGACAGGAAATATCGGCTTCCACCATATTCATCATCTGGATCCCCAGGTGTCAAACTATAACTTGCAGCTAATACACGATAGCAACGCCGCCATGCATAGTGTTCCTGCCATCGGAATCCGTATGAGCCTGCAGGCGCTTCGATACCGACTGTGGGACGAGAGCAGCAAACGGTTTGTGGGATTTCGGCGTCTTAAAGAATAAACATAAGGCAGATCGTAGTTTATTGCGATCTGCCTTATGTTTATTCCCTGTTTTGGTAATGCTCGAGGTCCAATGGCTTTCCCTTTTTTAACGGAAAAACTGCCAAATATACATCACGATAAAAAGAAGTGTTCCTACTGCAATGATAGTGAAAGCAAAATACCCAAAATAGCGAAGGATGCGCGGCATTTTTTCCATATCAACTTTTGCGTTGGTGCACCCATAATGTTTCTATAATGATCCGTTGCGGAGTTAAAGGAAGATAATTCTTCCTGTGTTTTATTATTTTCTTCATTATCCGACTCAGTCATGAACAACATACCTCTTTGTAACGTAGTTTTAGGAATTGTAGCACTATACAAGCTGTATTTTCAATTTTTTTGGAGCTAGGTACAGAGGTTAGAGTAGGGACTGGATACAAAAGCTGGTGTGCGGAGTTTAGAGTAGGGGCTTAAGATACAAAGCTAGGCTATAGAGCATAGAGTAGAAACAAGATGCAAAGCCAAAGTGTGGAAAACTAAGCGTGAGAGTGAAGTTGGGCGTGCTAACGGAAATGTGGGACGTTATTCGGGCTAAAACCGACTAATATCGCTCATTTTTGGTCGGATAACGTCTCCTATTTCCGTTAGAAATTCGACTGGTCTGATTTTAGCGAAATAAGGGCTGTGATTTCCGTTAGCTGTATGATGAAGTTCGCGTCATCATCTCCCAGCAGAGGTTAGAGTAGAAGTTTGAGGTACAAAGGCTAGGCGCAGAGGTAGAGTAGAGTCTAAGGCACAAAAGCGGGGTTCAGAGGTAGAGTAGAAGTTTGAGGTACAAAAGGTAGGTGCAGAAGTTAGAGTAGAATCTGAGGCACAAAAGCAGAGTTTAGAGGTAGAGTAGAAGTTTGAGGTACAAAAGCTAGGCGCAGAGGTTAGAGTAGAGTTTGAGGCACAAAAGCGGGTTCAGAGGTAAGAGTAGAAGTTTGAGGTACAAAAGCTAGGCGCAGAGTATAGTGCAGAACATAGAGTAGAAACAAGATGCAAAGCCAAAGTGTGGAAAACGGAGCATGAGAGTGAAGTTGGGCGTGCTAACGGAAATGTGGGACGTTATTCGGGCTAAAACCGGCTAATATCGCTCATTTTTGGTCGAATAACGTCTCCTATTTCCGTTAGAAATTCGACTGGCCTGATTTTAGCGAAATAAGGGATGTGATTTCCGTTAGCTGTATGATGAAGTTCGCGTCATCATCTCCCAGCAGAGGTTAGAGTAGAAGTTTGAGGTACAAAAGCTAGGCGCAGAGGTTAGAGTAGAGAAAAGCAGGGTTTAGAGGTTAGAGTAGAGTCTGGGGCACAAAAGCAGAGTTTAGAGGTAGAGTAGAGTCTAAGGCACAAAAGCGGGTTCAGAGGTAGAGTAGAAGTTTGAGGCACAAAAGCTAGGCGCAGAGTATAGTGCAGAACATAGAGTAGAAACAAGATGCAAAGCCAAAGTGTGGAAAACGGAGCATGAGAGTGAAGTTGGGCGTGCTAACGGAAATGTGGTTCGTTATATGGCTGAAATTAGCAGGTTAGAGATTCTAACGGAAATGAGGGACCTTATTCGGGCTAAAACCGAGTAATATCGCTCATTTTTGGTCGAATAACGTCTCCTATTTCCGTTAGAAATTCGACTGGTCTGATTTTAGCGAAATAAGGGATGTGATTTCCGTTAGCTATATGATGAAAATTCGCGTCATCATCTCCCAGCAGAGGTTAGAGTAGAAGTCAGAGGTACAAAAGCTAGGCGCAGAGTATAGTGCAGAACATAGAGCAGAAACAAGATGCAAAGCCAAAGTGTGGAAAACTAAGCATGAGAGTGAAGTTGGGCGTGCTAACGGAAATGAGGTTCGTTATATGGCTGAAATTAGCAGGTTAGAGATTCTAACGGAAATGAGGGACCTTATTCGGGCTAAAACCGACTAATATCGCTCATTTTTGGTCGAATAACGTCTCCTATTTCCGTTAGAGATTCGACTGGTCTGATTTTAGCGAAATAAGGGCTGTGATTTCCGTTAGCTGTATGATGAAGTTCGCGTCATCACCTTTATCTCCCAATGGACATTATCGTCCGTTACAGGGGCAGCGCATGGGAAGAGCAATGCTGACTACGGCTAACGGTGGCCAATAAGGTCCAAGGGATGTGGTTCAACCGACCGCCTCCGTCATGCAGCGAAGCACCGCGCGCTGGGAGCTGCGCGTAGAGCGGGATCCGACGCAACAGGGGATATCCGATGTCCCCCTGTAGTCCCCGTCTTGCCGCGAAAAAAGGGACTTGTCCCCCAAGTCATTAGCGATGAGCGAATGCCGAAAAATGCACGATGCTTACATTGCACCCAGGCAGTGTGCTATTTATACCAGGCAGTGTGCGATTTATAAAAGAAGGCCATGCTCTTCCTTAGCTAAAAAAGAGCGGCGCATCACAATCTTCTGCGCTGCTCCCTTGGAGAATGGCCGGAATAGTTGCGAAATAGCTTGATGAAATAGCTTGTATGCTCATACCCAAGCTGCTCTGCTATTTCCTGAACAGTGAGATCGGATTGATCCAGCAGCTCTTGCGCACGTTCCATTTTCACTCTGGTTACAAAAGAGATGAAGTTTTCCCCAGTTTCAACCTTAAACATTCGGCTAAAATGGCTGGAATTCATATTGATCCGCTGCGCCATTTCCTCCATGCTTATTTTTTCGCCCGGATTCATAATCACATAACGTTTAGCCTCAGCAATCTCCTTGCGAAGTGTGACATCCTTAATGCTCCCAAGAGACGTAATTTTTTGCTCCAAATACTGCGTAAGCCACCGTTCCAAATGATCCAGCGTTTCTATGGCATAAATGATACGGTGAAATTGCTCGACGTTGAAATTAGTAACAAAGCTTTGCATCACGGTATATTTAAGCTCGATTTCTGTAACCAGCTTTAATACCAGGCCTTGCACAGCCTCCACAGGATACTTCAAATGATTGATGTGAACGATCCAGTGGTGGACCGTTGTTGCAGCCAGTTGTTTGTCTTTGCCGACGATACAATTTCGAATGCTTTGTAATATGTTGGCATAGTGAACGAAAATATCATCTTTCGTCGTTTTTATAACTTGCCATTTGATGAGACAATTCTCTCCGGCATAAAAACGAAAGGAGCCTAAGTCCAAAAATCTCTGCGCTTCGGTCTTCAACTCAGTCAAGCTTTTGCAAACCCCTCCCAGATAGAAGGAAATGCCGGTTTTTAGATACTGGATCATTTTAATTTGGACTTGCTTAAGCAGCAATTGGATCTCTTCATACAGATTGCGAGAAATCGTCTTTGGAAAAGGAAACATAATCAGCGAAGAGCGTTCATCGAAAGAGAGGAGAACGCAACCGTCGATAGTAATCAGTTCATCAAGCCCATTAAGCAGCACAAACCGCATATTATGCTTTCCGCCGAAACGCTCCTCTAATTCATGCGGATGCTCAAGAATCGCCATAACCGGCAAGTAGGGTATTTTTTGCTCAAAATGAATACCGATCGACTCCGCTTTTTCCTCCCACTCGGTCAGATTCCAGATAGGCTGCTCAATTAACGAACCTAGGAAAGTAGCACGGATGGCTGAGCCGTTGGACTTTACGACCTCCTGCAGCTGTTGATGTTCGCGTTGCGATGCGCGTTCGGCATCCAGCTTCCCGCGGAGTTTTTTTAATATCTCTGTAATTTGCTCAACTCGCAAGCTTTCCTTCAGTACATAATCACTGACCTCCAGTTGTACGGCACGCTGAGCATATTGGAAATCTTCATGGCAAGATAGGATAATCGTTTTTAGTCGGGAGTTCGCTGCACAGGCGAGTTGAATGACTTCCAGACCGTTCATGATAGGCATACCAATATCGGTAATTAATATGTCGGGCCGATGCGCAACGCAGGCTTCCAACGCTTCCTCACCATCAGCGCAAGTTGCAACCAGCTCAAGTCCAAGGCTTTGCCAAGGGATATTGGCCGAAAGATAGTTAAGCATGGGCATATGATCATCGGAAATAATTACTTTATACATGGTAGTCCTCCTTCCCGGTCTGGAGCGGCAGCATTAATGTGACGCAGGTTCCTTGCTGATCCTGACTGCGAATAGTCATATCAAACTGTTCGCCAAAAATCAGCTTCAATCGATCATAAACATTAGACAAGCCGATGCCAGTGGATTGCTGTTGATCGTCTGCAAGAGAGACGTTAATAATTTCCCAGGTTTGCAGTTCAAGGCGCTGTTGCAAGGCCTCTAAATCCGCCGCTTTCATACCTCGGCCATGATCTTCGATTTCTATTTTCAGCATGACCTTGTTTTTTTCATTGAAACTCATACTTTCCTTATGTCTTATTGGCTCGATTTGCTCAACGCGAATAACGATAATCCCGCCCTTGCTGCCAAACGCATGTTTATAGGCATTTTCGATAATAGGCTGAAAAATAAAGCGGGGTATCATTTCAAGCCATAGCTCCTCTTTTACATTCATCTTAACTTCGATCGGGTGCCTCATTGTGAAATTCATTAACTCAACATAATCTTTTATCGTTTCCAGCTCGGCATAGAGCGTTATAAACTCATCCTTTTTGGAAATCGTGGCCCGCAACAATGAGGATAGTGAACCAATCAGTTCGGCGTTCTCCTCATCCTGCTTGATCAGCAGCTGCATGCGAATAGAGCTCAGCACATTGAACAAAAAATGCGGATGGATCTGCGCCTGCAGAAGCGATAGCTCTGCGCGCCGTTTCAGCTCTTGCTCGATCTGCACCTGATCCAAAGTGCGCTGAATTTGATCCAGCATCTTGTCAAAGGAGCGACCGAGACTGCCAACCTCATCACTGCCGCGGATATTGGAACGAATAGTGAGATTGCCGCCTTCTACCTTCTTCGCCACTTGGCCGAGTACTTTTACGGGCTTGGTAAAGCGCTGCAGCAAATAGGTGAGTGCGATCAGAAAGCTGACCGCCAACAAGATTTGAACCAAAATGCCGCTTCGGGAAATGCCGTTCAGCTTTTCAGTTAATTGTTCATAGCGGGCAACACTCACCAGGCGCCAGTCGGAAAATTTAACAGGCATCGAGATGTAGAGCTGGTTCTCTCCGTTAGCATGAATGATACTTGGCGATTCCAACTCTTTTGTATCCAAGATAGAATCGAAGTTTTGCCCAATCAGCTCGTCTTTACGATTTGATAGAATGCGATTTTGACCGTCAAGCAAATAAATATCCTCTTTAAAATCAGCAAACAGTTCGCGAATCGTATTTTCGGTGCGGCTGACGATGAGGTAGGCATATGGCGAACGTGACACATCCTCCATTATCGCGCGTGCCGTGATGATGACATATTGCTGATCAGCAGATTTCGGAGGCAAATAGTTCTGCTCTGCTCCAAGAAACAAGGTTTCGAACGGAGAGAGCTTGGACATCCCGGAGAACCATTGTTTTTCAAAAAACAGCTTAGGCTGAAAATCGTAAAATGAATAATCGGAATAAGCCCTTCCATCCTCTAGCAGCAGAGTAATCTTCAAGTCGCTTTTTTCTCCGGCAATTTGCTCCAATCGGGTCGTCAGTCGTTTCGCTGCAGTTGGATCATCTTTGGCTAGATCAAGCAAGGTTTTAATTTCCGCATCAAATTGAATGAAGTTCGATACGGAGATCATTTCTTCCAAAATCGCTCTGATTTGAGACTGAATGATAGCAAGCGATTGGGTTGCGCTTTCTTGAGAATGCTCACGAATAATCCATTTAGAGTAAACATTGGTGATGTTTAACATAAGAATCGTCGGAAGCATTAAACACAAAATGGAAGTCATAATCAGTTTTTTGCGAAGCGACATTTTACGTAAGAAATTATGCAACCGCTTTCATGCCTCCTTTATTTATGATTATATATGAGCGCGAAGAATTTTGTCGAATATGATTTTGGAAATTTCGCAAGTTAGCATATTTTTTTCAGAATAGAAAAAATCGTTCCATGTAATGAACAAACCTCGCTCCTATAATGAGCTTATAGTGAAGTAAGCGAGAGGTGATAGAGATGAAACAGCACAAGCAGTCTTTCTATAATAGTATCGCTGGATACCTGTTCGTTTTGCCGATGTTGCTGACGACCATGCTGTTGACGATCATACCGATTTTCCTGTCGGGCATAATTAGTTTTACGGATTGGAATTTCATCACAGGGCTGGGGAATATTCATTTTATTGGTTTTGGCAATTATGAGGAGTTATTCAAGGATGCGCATTTTTGGCGGGCGATGACCAATAATCTGACAATGATATTAACGGTTCCATTCAGTATGATCATTGCGCTTGTGTTGGCCGTCTTGATTGATCGCGTAACGTATTTCAAATCGTTCTTTAAGGTAATCTACTTCATGCCGTTTATCTCCAGCTTTGTAGCCGTTTCATTATTGTGGAGAGTGTTATATCATCCGACAAGCGGACCGATTAACGGTTTTCTAAGATCTATTGGAATTGCCAATCCGCCGTTATGGCTCGCAGATCCCCATTATGCATTAATCGCTGTAATGATCATTATGGTTTGGACAGGCCTTGGATTCAATATGATCTTATTTATTGCGGGCTTACAAGGGATTCCCAAGGATTTATATGAGGCTGCCGATATGGATGGGGCTTCGAAATTCAGACAGTTTATGAACATTACGATTCCGATGCTGTCGCCAACGATCTTTTTCTTGCTGATTACAGGAATCATCGGCTCCTTCAAAGTGTTTGATCTGGTCATGGTGTTGACCGAAGGGGGACCGGCAGGTTCTACTTCAGTAATCGTGCATTATTTGTATGAGGTTGCCTTTGTTAATTTACGCTCGGGTTACGCATCGGCAATCGGCATTTTATTATTGTTCTCTCTGCTGATCGTTACGGTGGTTCAATGGTTAGGACAGAAAAAATGGGTCAACTATTAAGGAGTGATCAAGCATGCAAACGATTCGTGTTAACCGTGTATTGGTCACGGTGCTGATGGCCGTCGCAGGTATCTTCTTTATTATGCCGTTTCTGTGGATGCTCTCCGCCTCCTTCAAGCCAGAGCTTGATGTTATGACTTACCCGATTCAGTGGATTCCGGAAACCTGGCGAGCCATTGAAAATTATAGAGAAGTGATGTTTGGTACGGTACCCTTCGGACTTTATTATTGGAACAGCATTAAGGTGACATTAGCTACGACCGCCTTTTCGCTGACCATATCGTCCATGGCTGCTTATGGTTTTTCGAAAATTGCCTTTAAAGGGCGCGACTTCTTGTTCCTAGTCGTGCTGGCGACATTTATGATCCCCTCGCAAGCGGTGCTGGTTCCGCAGTTTATTATTTACCGCTGGTTTGGACTGTTTGACAGTCATACCGGACTTATGCTGCTTGGGGCTTCGGGCGTGCTTGGAACGTTTATGCTGCGCCAGTTCTTTATGGGCATTCACAATGAAATTATCGAGTCGGCGAGAATAGACGGAGCGAATCATTGGTCGATTTTCTGTAAAATAGCGCTGCCGCTCGTGACGCCAGGACTGGCAACGTATATGATATTGCGTTTCATTTGGACATGGAATGATTATCAAGGCCCGTTAGTCTTCCTGCGCTCAGAGAACCTCTATACGATTCAGCTTGGGATCAGGAAGTTTTCGGATATGCATGGCGAGTTTTACTCACTTATGATGGCAGGTACGGTCGTAGCGATATTCCCCTTGCTGCTGATCTTTATTTTTGGGCAAAAATATGTCATTGCAGGTGTTGCTTCAGGCAGTGTGAAAGGTTAATCCCCGTTCGAGATCCGCAGCAGCGGTTTCGATATAGCATTCCGTTTCTTCACAAAAAAAGGGAGGTTATTACTATGAAACATTTTTGGACAAAATCGATGGCAGGGTTGTTAGCATCGACTTTGTTGCTTTCTGCTTGCTCCATCTCAGGGGGAAACAAGGCGAATGACAAGCAGGAAGGAACGAATAAAGACGAGGTTGTCACCTTGAAGTTTAATACTTGGAACAGCCTCGATGCAGGGTTTGACGTTATGATCAAAGAATTTGAGAGCACTCATCCCAATATTAAAATCGATTTCGTCTCGCCGGGCGACAATAACTCGCTGGAGGCTATGAAAAGAGTGGATTTAGCCGCGGCTTCTAATGAAGATATGGATGTTATCATGGTGCCCGGAACGAATCAGCTCGTACCTAGAATTGCGCTTGATATGTTCGAGCCGTTGGATGACTACCTGGCCAAAGAAGGCGTCGCTTATGAGGACGAATATAAAGTTGATTTGAAAGTCAACAACAAGTATTACGGGCTCCCAGGAACAATGACGACGAATTTGGTTATTATTAATGAGGATCATCTGAAAGAAGCGGGCCTTGAAGTTCCTAAGGATTGGACTTGGGACGAGTACCTGGAATATGCAAAAGCGATGACAAAAACGGAAAACGGTAAAACGAGATACGGGAACTATTTTCACACTTGGGCGAACTATGCGTCGCTGGCTTTAAACGGCCAGATGGAAAATACAGGACTTGTTATGGATGATCATAAAACAGCTAACATTCTAAATCCGGCAATGAAAAAGTCGCTCGAGCTGCGCTTGCAATCTGAAAAGGATAAATCATCAACTCCTTATGCAGAAGTGATTAGCCAAAAGCTGAACTATCGTCCGCAATATTTGAATCAAGATGCAAGCATGCTTATTACGGGATCTTATATATTAGTGGACGTTGGCGGTACGGAAACCGTGCCCGCTAACTTTAAGACCGTGTTCGCTCCTTATCCAAAAATGAATAAAGAAGATCCGATGGTTGGACCGTTAAGCGCAGATATTTTGACGATATACGGAAGATCGAAGCATAAAGAAGAAGCCTACACCTTCGTCCGCTGGTTTACAACAGAGTGGTTAACGATGCAGGGGCAGTATTTGCCATCCTGGAAAGGGGCAGACCTTGAGAAGGTAGTGGATAAAATCATTTCCAATACCCAAACCCCGGAGCATGTGGATAAAGAATCCCTTCTTTATGTGCTGAACAATTCCATTACACCCAAAATAAATGTGCCAGTCTCTTATCAGCCGGAAGTTGAGAAAATCTTCATTGAAGAGTTCGACCGCATGATGCTGGCTAATCAGGATTTGGTTACAACGATGAAAAATATGAATGAGAAAATACAAAAACTGATTGATGATAGACAATAATGATTGCTTTGCAGTGGGAGGTCATGGATCGTGACAAAAATTCATTCCGATCGCTTGAACGGATCAATCGATGTCGGCGAATCGTTCAGAACGCTGGAGAGCCAGTATTTTCAAGGACATGAAGTCACTTCGTTTGCTCCTCACGAGCAGCGGGGCACGCTGAAATGGGTGCGTGCCAGCCGCAAGCCAAGAATGGCGTTTAATAAGATCGATTACTTTTTCGAGCCGACGGCGATGTGGGAGTTTCCCCCTGACTATGAGCAATCGCCGGAAATGCCCTTTCAGCTTTCCTTTGTGGCGCAGGATACCGTGCGAATTCAAATTCAGACACGCCTGAGAACGGCCGCTGCCGTTCCGTCGGTTATGCTTGATGGAGAGGTTGGCGTAGATAAGTCTTGGCGTGGAGAAAAAATGGAGAAGGGGTATCGCTGGAATAATGAATGCGGCTCCGTTGAACTGGAGCTTGCACCATTCCGTTTGATCTTTAGAGACAGTAAAGGCAGGGTGCTGACTCAAACCTATCATCACGAAGATAAGCCGTCCTTAAACAATGCGTACCCTATTCCGTTTTCCTATGTGCGTTCTATTTCCGATATGTCACATCGCATGGCGGCCTCCTTTTCCTTGTCTCCTGGAGAGAAAATATATGGCACAGGCGAGTCCTTCACGGCATTGAATAAACGCGGGCAGCGTATGCGCTTGTTTACCCGCGACCCGTTGAGCGTGCAGTCGCCTGATATGTATAAGCCGATTCCGTTTTTGATGAGCAATAAAGGCTATGGCATGTTTATTCACTCCAGTGCTCCGATGACGTTTGATATCGGTCAGGATTACGATGCCGCCAATACTCTGTATGTGGATGATGACAGCATCGATTTGTTTTTCTTTTTTGGAGAGCCTAAGCAAATTTTGCTATCCTATACAGCGATAACGGGCCGAAGCCCGCTGCCTCCGTTATGGTCTTTTGGGCTTTGGATGAGTCGGATTACGTATAATTCTGAAGCCCAGGCTAGAGAAGTGGCCGCCAAGCTTAGAGAGTATGATATTCCCTGTGACGTCATTCATTTGGATACCGGCTGGTTTGAGCAGGATTGGCGTTGCGACTATCAGTTTTCATCCAGCCGCTTCGATGACCCGCAGCAGATGATTCACGATTTACGCAAGGACGGTTTTCGGATCAGCTTATGGCAAATTCCTTATTTTACGCCGCATAATCCGTTTTTTGAGGAGCTGATCGAGAAGGGCCTGGTCATTACAGATCATGAAGGCAATTTGCCGACAGGTGATGCTATTCTGGACTTTAGCAATCCGGAGGCGGTTTCATGGTATCAAGAGAAAATTGAAGGTTTGCTGAATATGGGCGTTGCTGCGATCAAAGCAGACTTTGGCGAAAGCGCGCCGATCTATGGGCGTTATCATTCCGGCAGAAGCGGCCGACTGGAGCATAATCTTTATCCGCTTCGCTATAACAAGACGGTTGCAGAAGTAACGCAAAAAGTAACGGGCGATACAATTATTTTTGCCCGCAGCGCCTGGGCGGGAAGCCAGCGTTATCCGCTGCATTGGGGGGGCGATGCCGAGAACACGGATTCTGCGATGCATGCCAGCTTGCGTGCCGGCTTATCGATGGGGCTTAGCGGCTTCACCTATTGGAGCCATGATATGGGCGGATTCGTGAAGAAGAGCCCTGAGTCCTTATACCGCCGCTGGCTTCCATTCGGCATGCTCTCCTCACACAGCCGCGCGCACGGAGCTCCGCCCAAGGAGCCGTGGGCTTACAGTGAGCAGTTCTTAAAGGATTTCCGAGCTGCGGTACAAATGAAATATAGATTGATGCCTTATATTTATACGCAGTCTTATTTGTCCTCCGAAGCAGGCTTGCCGATGATGAGGGCGATGTTTATAGAATATCCGCAGGACCCGGCATGTTGGTTAATTGATGATCAGTATTTGTTTGGCTCCGATCTGCTTGTAGCACCTATGTTGGAGGAGGCCGCTGAGCGCCATGTTTATTTGCCGAAGGGCAAGTGGATCGACTACCAAACAGGTGAAGTCTATGAAGGCGGTAGCTGGGCAACCATTGCAGCAGGTGATATCCCAATTATCGTATTGGTGCGCAGAGGTGCAATTATTCCGCAGGTAGAGCCTGCTGCTTCTCTTGATTTTGTGAATTGGGAGGAAGTAGAGGCGGTGGCCTATAGCGCTGACGGGGCAGCTTGTTCTGGCTTTTTTTATCATCCGATTACAAGGCAGCTGGTAGAGTTAGAGGAACGAAAGGTCAACCCTTAAGGCACAAACCAAGCGACTTCGGACCTATTTGTCCGGGGTCGCTTGGTTTGATCTCCATAGAATCTTCAACGTAATGGATCGGCGTTTTATAGGGATTCATATGAAATTCACTAAAAATTCATATGCATTTCATATAGCGAGTGTATAGTAGAATAAAAACTCGATGAGGCGATACATAATGTCTGTCAAAATCCTGGTAATCGAAGATGATTTATATATACAAGAGCTCATCAAAGAATTTCTTAAGGCACAAGACTATCACGTCGAAGTAGCTACCGATGGAATGGAAGGGTACCAAAAATTTCAGCAAGGCGTTTTCGATCTGGTTCTGCTGGATATTATGCTGCCCAATATGGACGGTTATTCCGTATGCAGAATGATACGGAGCCATCATTCAACACCAGTGATCTTTCTGACGGCTTTAAGCGATGAAAATGATCAACTGAAGGCATTTGAACTGGAAGCGGACGATTTCATATCGAAGCCTTTTTCATTTAACGTGCTTGTCAAAAGGGTCGAAGCGGTATTGCGCCGCTCTTTGCCGGAGACCAAACCCAATGAGCTTCAATTTGACCGTCTTCGCATGGATTGTGAAAGCTACAAAGCATATATCGATCAAACGGTGATCGAGCTAACGGTCAAGGAGTTTGAGATCCTGCAGTTTTTTGTGGAAAATTCGGGTCGTACCATAACCAGGGAAATGCTGCTTGATAAGCTTTGGGGTTACAATTTCTATGGAGACACTCGTATTGTGGATGCACATATTAAAAATATTCGGAAAAAGCTTGGTTTGCCCTATATTAGAACATTAAAAGGTATCGGTTACATCATGGACGGTGTTACAACATGAGACGCCGGGGGATTACCTTCAAAATATTTGTCGTTACGACGATTTTGCTGATTATATCTGCACTATGCTTATACCTCACATTATATTTTTTTCTTCCTTCATTTTATTATCATACGAAGAAAGCAGGGCTGGCCGCAGGGGTCGATACACTGGTTGCCCGGCTCGGGAATAGCAACTGGGACGAGGCGGAGAGCTTGTTGGACGATTTTGGATACCGCCAAAATGCCAGAGTAACCGTGGAGGACAGGGAAGGAAAACTGGTTTACCCCCATTTTTATGCTGTACCTATTAAAGATTTCATAGGCAATGACCCATCGATCACGTCGCCGCCTCATGCCTCCGAAAAGACAGGCGATTCGCCAGTCATCGTTCAGAAAATTACGATCCCCCCATTAAGTGAACTCTCGTCCAATCCCGACAAACCCGATAAAATCGAAGAATTCAGAACGACGTCGTCTATTGTGATCGGTGGTGACGATATGGAGTATACCTTAACAATAAGCGCTTCGCTGCAGCCTATCGATGAAGCAACATCGGTCATTTGGCATTTTCTCCCGTATATATTCATTGTCATTCTGCTTATTTCTTTCGTTGGAGCCTATGTATATTCCCGGTTTATCACACGGCCGTTGATCTGTTTGAATATCCTGGCGCGAAAGATGGCCCGGCTCGACTTTACGGATGAGGTTACCATTCATTCCAATGATGAAATTGGCGAGTTGGCCGGTTCCCTGGGCAAACTGTCCCGCGATTTGCAGCGTTCGCTAACAGAACTGCACGATGCAAATGCACAGTTGACAGACGATATTCAACGAAAAGAGGAACAGGAGCAGCAAAGACGGGAATTTATCGCTACCATTTCTCATGAACTGAAAACGCCGCTTACTGCAGTGTCCGGTCAACTTGAAGCGATGATTCATCAAATCGGCCCATACCGCAATCGGGACAAATATTTACTGCAATCGCACAATATCGTGAAAGAGATGGAAAAGCTCGTACACGAAATTCTCGACCTTTCGAAGCTGGAGAGTCGAGAGTTCAAACCTCAAATTCAAGCGGTGAACGCGACACTGCTTGTGAAGAATTTGCTTCACAGCTATGAATACTTTTGTGAAATGAAACAGATCAAACTGGTCGGTGAAATCGACCCAGGCGTGATCGTGCAGGCGGATGAACGATTATTGTCCAAAGCGGTCTCCAATGTGGTCGGGAATGCGGTGCAATATACCCGCGAAGGTGAGCAGGTATCCGTTTGCCTCCGTCAAAGTGACGACTACGTTCATATGGAGGTATTGAATACGGGGGCTCATATCGAGGAAAAAGAGCTTCCGCTTCTATTTAACCCGTTTTACCGTTTGGAGAAGTCCCGAAGCCGGGCAAAGGGGGGCAGCGGACTTGGCCTATATATAGTACAAAAAGTACTGGAAGCCCACGGTGCGGAATATAAGCTGGTTAATACGCCGGATGGCGTTCAGTTCACTATACGTTTTACTAAAACCGGGAACGCCTAGTTCCGGTTTTTTTCTTGTGAACTTCATATCCGCTTCATGTGCTATTCAAATTCAAACCGTATAATCAGACGTAGCACAGGAAGGGAGAAATAACAGCTTGAAACTTTTGAATTTACCCCGAATGAAAATGAAGGAAATATTAGCTGCGCTTTGTTTTCTCGCCCCGAGTCTGATTGGGTTTGCCGTATTTTATTTAATCCCTTTCGGCAACAGTGTAGGGTATTCGTTCCAAAAACGGATGGAAGGGACGTTTACTATCGCGAACTATACGGAATTGCTAGCAAGCACGTCTTTTCACAAGGCGGCCACCAATACGTTGTGGTTCACCGCGTTCAGCGTGCCTGTCCTCGCTATCGTCTCATTATGCCTGGCTATGATGTTGAATCAGCGGGTTTTCTTCCGCAACTTGCTGCGCACGGCTTATGTAATGCCGCTGGTAGTACCCGTAGCATCGATCGTCATGGTCTGGCAGATTCTGTTCGATTGGAATGGGACAGGGAATGCGATATTGCAGCATTGGGGCATTGCCCGTATCGATTGGATGAAATCGGATTGGTCTATATGGGTGCTTATCCTTATGTTTTTATGGAAAAACATCGGCTATAACGTGGTTTTGTTTTTGGCCGGATTGCAGAACGTCCCGGAGCAGTATTACGAAATCGCCAGGCTGGAAGGGGCAGGCCCGATCCGTAAGCTCTTTGGCATCACATTGGTTTATTTGCTGCCAACCATCTTCCTGGTCATCCTTATGTCCATATTGAATTCTTTTAAAATATTTCGCGAAACGTATTTGCTCGCCGGTCCCTACCCTTATGACCGCATCTATATGATGCAGCACTATATGAACAATATGTTTCAGTCGCTGGACATTCAAAAGCTGTCCGCTGCCGCAGCATTGATGGCCCTCTTTATTGTTGTCCTGGTTGTTGCGTTATTTCGAATCGAGAATCAGTTTCGTTCTTTTATGGAGTAGTGAATGACGACAGGAGAAATTAACATGGGCAAGAAAAAAAAGCAAACTATCGTAATCTATTTACGCACGTTGGTGTTGATTGCAATAGCCTTGATTATGCTCGTCCCGCTTGTACTGACAAACGTCAATTCTTTGATGACAGAGCAGGAAATCCTTACAAATTACAATATGCTGGGGAAATCGGAAACAAGCGAGTTCGCCAATCTGAAATGGATTCCGGATTGGGTATCCCTTGATCAATATTTTAAGGTATTGATCGCTACCCCTCAGTTTCTATATATGTTCTGGAATTCGGTATACATGGTCTTCGCCATCATCATCGGACAGACAGCGCTCTCGGCTATGGCAGCTTTCGCTTTTGCAAAATTACGCTTTCCGTTTAGAGACTCGTTGTTTTTCTGTTACCTCATGGTTATGCTTATGCCGTTTCAGGTGACATTGGTACCCATATATATTACAGTCGACCGTTTGGGTCTGTTAAACAGTCCTGCATCAATCATCTTTCCAGGCATATTCGCTACCTTTGGAGTATTTCTGCTTCGTCAATTCATGCTGCAGATCCCTTCGGCCTATTTGGAAGCAGCCAAAATCGACGGTGCGGGCTACTGGAGAGTGTTCATATCGATCGCCTTGCCGATGGTTAAACCAGGCTTGACGGCGCTGGTCGTGTTATTGTTTGCCGACTATTGGAATATGGTCGAGCAGCCGCTCATCTTTTTGCAAGATGCTCATCTTCAACCGCTGTCCGTCTTTCTTTCTCGCATTCAGGAAGAAACATACGGGGTTGCCTTCGCCGCGTCCGTTCTTTATATGGCGCCTATGGTGTTATTGTTCCTAAATACAGAACGATATTTTGTCGAAGGAATTCAACTATCCGGTATTAAAGGGTAGCCAGCCCTTGATTCACAGAATCGCTTGAGGAGGAAATGGGAATGGAAATGAAGCTCAGACAGCGGCGGATGACGCGCTATCTATTTATCGTATTTTTGTTCGTGCTGGCCGCTTTAACCTTGTTCAGCAATACGTTCCAAACGATGATGCTGCCGAAAGTAACAACAGAACAACCTGTAAAAAAACAGCTTTCTCATGTGATACAGGGGACAGGAACGATTGATTTTTACAAAAAAGAGGAGTTGATCAATGAGAGCGGTTGGAAAATCGAAGATGTCGTAGTGAACGAAAATGATATCGTGAAAAAAGGGCAGATCCTCGTTACGTTTGACGGGTCCAGTATTGAAAGTCAGTTGCTTGATGAGAAGGATCGGTTGGATCAGCTAAAGCTGGACGAAGAAATGATGAAGGAACAATTGAAATTAACATTGCGCGATGATAACGAGGAGGCGGTGCAAAAGGCGAAGCGCGAACTGGAGAAATTACAACTGAATATTAAGATGCAGCAGCGAAAAATTGATCAATTGCGTGAGGATTTGGCGGAGAAAATTCAATTAACAGCACCTTATGACGGAAGGATCGTTGATTTAGACGCAAAGGATGGCATGAACGTTCCCCAAGGAGGGAAGGTGCTGACCCTTGCGAAAACGGATGAAGGGATGTCCTTTTCCTTCGTGACAGATTCGAATTCCGCGGCATTGCTGCAAATAGGAGAAACCCTAAGCGTCCATGTGAAAGGAGAGAAGGACAAGACCGTCGATGGAACTATCGCCGAGATAACAGAAGGTGGATTCAAGGGAGACGCGGGTCAAGGAGGGATAAGTGCGGGGAATGACACAGGAACCGATCAGAATTTGCAAAGAACAATTTCCGTATCGATCAAAGACAGCAGCTTGAAGGGTGGTGAACAAGCGGAAGTATATTTGGACAAGCCGGCCAAGCGACAAGGAATGGTCATCCGTAAAGGGCTGGTTAAGGAGGATAGCAGCGGGAGCTATGTATTTGTTATCCGGGAAAATAAGAGTCCGCTCGGCAATACATACTTGGCGCAAAAAGCTTATCTACAGTTAGGAGAAGAAAGCAACGACGAGATAGTAGTTCTATCTGGACTAAGTCCTGACGGAAGGATCATAGCAGAAACAAGCGAACCGTTGCAGGACGGCAACCGTGTTCGATTGAATTGAAAGGAATGATAAGTGATGAACAGAAGATGGGTATTTCTGATGATAGCTCTTTTGCTGCTATTATCTGCATGCAGCTCGAAAAACACATTATCCGAACCAGCAGGCTCCATACCGCTCGGGGAACGCAAAACGGTGGTTGTTTCCGTAAAGACGTCTAATCGCTTTCTTGAAACTGCCGTTCAGAAATTTGAGGCCCTCCATCCGGATATTAAGATTGAAATTAAGCAGTATGTTACATTTTCGGGAACGGACGACGGCTTCAAGCTTTCAGACGATCTGATGAACACGGAGAAATACGTTCAGTCCGTTCTAACCGAAGCGATGTCCGGAAAAGGGGCGGATTTAATCGAAATGATGGATCTGCCTGAAGATAAATTTGTGGACAAAAAACTGCTGACCAATTTGGATGAACTGATGGCTGTAGATTCTTCCTTCAATAAAAATCAGCTGTATTCCAATATTCTTGAATCTTCACGTATCGATGGCGGATTATATACGATGCCAACGAACTTCATGCTTCTAATGATTGCAGGGGATCAAGAGTTATTGAAGAAGGCGAATATTACGGTTGACGACAAAACCTGGACTTGGGAGCAACTGAAAGCGATCACCAAGGAACTGAAGGAACAAGAAGGCCAAGATTTATACGCCTTCGTCGGGTTTCCGCAGGACTTCGTTGTCTCTCTATTCCTGGAAGGCAGTTATCGCGAATTCGTTCAGGACGAGCGGTCGGTTCACTTTGATTCGGAACAATTCAGAATGTTCATGCAAAATATTAAAACGATGAATGATGAAGGTATCATTAGTCCTGAAATGGACGGAAGCCAAAAGGGTTTATTTTCCTATATGATCAATAATAGAGTACAGTCTTTGTTAGTAAATTTAGTCAATCCAGATACTGTAATACTGCAAATGCCAACAGAAAAGGGCCAATCGCAAGGTTGGATGTACAAATCATCCGTCAAATTGGGGATAAACAGTAATTCGAAAGTTCAGCAAGAAGCGTGGGAATTTCTAAAGTTCCTTGTCTCTGAGGAAATGCAATCTTCAGCGGAAATGATGGGAATTCCTGTCCATAAAGGGGCCGCCGATATGATGCTTCAGGAAGCAGCGCAAAAAATCGCACAGGGGGAAACGGGGACTCTTCAGCCTGGAGTCGTCCCAACAGAAAATGCCGGGCAAGAGGTAATTCCGGACGCCAAATTCGTGGAACAACAGATCCAATATGCAAAAACTATTCTGGAGGGAGCTAAAGTGACTTCTTCCATCGATAAGCAAGTCGATTCCATCATCAAGGAAGAAGTCCAATCGTATTTCAGCGGCCAGAAATCGGCAGAGGACGTAAGCAAGCTGATTCAAAACCGCGTTATGACCTATCTGAACGAGTGACGGTTGTCGATCGAAGTTCTCACTTGCAAGATGTGGGGACTTTAAACGGGTGCTCTTAGCCGGGCCATAGAAAGTTTGGAACTGTCACGCCACAGATCATCTGTGGAGATTTCCGAGTGTACATCATTCGTCCAATCATTTTTGGTGAGGACCGCATCAATTAAATCATAAAGACGAGGGAGGGGAGCTTAACAGCAATGGGGATGAGAGTGGGCAACAGAAGAGGAACGGTCGTGTATACGACAGGTATTCTGAGGAAAAATCCACGAACGCGGTTCGTACTCGTTGATGCGGTCAATCTCGGACAAGCGTCCCGGAATATAACGGTTCAGGTGATCGACTGGTCTAACGGTTCTCCCGTACCGCTAAAGGTAGTTCCGTGCAACACAAGGAGATGCACACAGGTGGTAGGACCCAATAAATCCGTGTTTTTGTATGCCGATGTGTCCAAGGTTCAGTTCAAATACGAAGTTCGGATTATCCAGCCGGCCAACCGTCGCTTTGTGACCAATGTATTTGGCGTAACGAAAACGCCATTTAAGCCGCTGGAAGGCGGCACGGTATTGCAGCATGACCTGGTCAAGATCGGCAGATAAGATTCGGCCGGAATTTACAATTTCAAACAAAAAGTTGGACGGAAAACATGCCGGTTTTCCGTCCAACTTTTTGTTTGCAAGAGGGACTGCGAACCTCTTTTAATTTGCTAAAAAGTCTCTCAGATATGCTTCTATTTTATTAATCGAAGTGACAGAGAACTTTTTATCTTTATAGTTGATAAAACCCTCGTCGATACACTGGGCTATTGAACGATTTAAACTTCTGATCGGTGTACAGACCTCACTGGACAAGGTTTGCTTTGTCAGATGTTCTAAATCGTCGATTTTGTAATGATTCCGTATACTTAATAAGATACGATCTTTAACTGTTAACAGTGATAATTGAGCTAAGGTATCTGAACTTAAAATTAATTTGGAGGCAAGTTGATTTATGATGTAGAAATTAAAATTAAAGTCATTTTTCATCCATTCATAGACCTTTGTCTTATGGATAGCTATCGTTTCACAATTTTGTTGAGCAATAACACCAAGTGTTTTAATTTTTTCATTAAAAATTTCGATCTCCCCAAAACAACTATATGAATCATAGATATATAAGGAAACCAGGGTTCCTGTATAGCTTTGTCTGTACACTTCTGCAATACCTGTAGTTAGAATATAAAGATGATGGTTTTGCTCATGCGGGTGAATAATTAGACTGCCTTTTTCATGTTTTCTATAAATAAATTCTGTCTTTATATGTGCAGGTGCATGATTCACGATATCTCTAAAATCCATATGTTCCCTTCTTCTTTTGGTCATTTGACCTATTTTTCGTTATAAGTCGAACTATATAATAAGGCCAACCAAGATGGGGGGCTTATTATGAGAAAAAAAAGGGCTCATCTGGCGGGGAATTGGTGTGTATATCTGCTAATCTGAAGTTTGGTTAATCTCTCGTCAACGTATCAGCGTGATTTCCGTTTGGACATCGATTGATAATGATTCTCAATAATGGTACGATACTTTTAAAATCCACTAGATTTAGATAGTTGATTTTGAACTTCTTGGTTGACGAGGTGTTCATATGAAGCAGATCATTCGATCCAATAATATACATGGGTATTTTGACGCTATATCTGATGATTTGACCATAAGCGAAACAGATCAGGGAGGAGAACAACGGATTATCCTTTCGCCTTCCTTCGGGGTGGGAAGCATTTCCCGCATGAAGATCAGGCAAGGAATTGAAGTTGTTGTCTCCGATATGGTGCTGGAGGAGGATTGGGATCAGCATATTTACGAGGATCAGGTTTTTGAGATCAATTACTGCTTCAGCGGCGGGGTGGACTGTTTTTATCAGGGCAGCCGTTATTCGACTCAAGTGCCATCCGGCAATATGTATTCGATGGAGGGTAGTGAAATTCATTTGCTCAAGAGAGCCAAACTAAGGTACCAGATTCTCGAAATCCGGTTGTTGCCAGAACAGCTCCTTGGCTACTTTAAACATACCGACGAATATTGCTGGGCGGAGGACTGGCTCAAAAGTCAGAGGAAGCAGATAAGCCCTTTGACAAACTCTGTCAGACTCAGGCGTGCGGTTAACGAGATGATGCATTCTTCTTATTCAGGCGCCTTGAAGAGGCTGCATATGGAAAGCAAGATCATGGAAATTGTTTTGCTTGCCTTGGAGAAGTACACTTCGGACGCTTGTCCAAAGACGGCGTCTGATATCAAAAAACCGGATATGGAGAGGCTTTATGGTGCCAGACAGATTATTGAGGGCCGGCTTGAGGACCCGTTATCTTTGAGAGAGCTTGCCCGCGCAGCGGAATTAAATGAATTTAAGCTAAAAAAAGGGTTTAAAGAGCTGTTTGGTATGACCGTTTTTGAATATATTCGTGATCAGCGAATCGAAAAGGGCTTATATTTAATGCAACATGAACAGCTGAACGTCGGAGAGGCGGCTGCAGCGGTCGGATACAGCAATCCCAGCAACTTCTCTGCGGCATTTCTAAAAAAATACGGCTGTAAACCGGGGCATTATATACAGTCGAACCTGGTATAAGCACAAGTGAATAGAAGCAGACCTAAAAGCGCCTGATCTAACGGGGGCTTTTTTAGCTGTCCGGATCTGACGTTTCTTACTATATGAATGTAAGAGAATTGGAAAAAATACGTTTGCAGCCGAAAACAATCCGTCTATAGGTGGAAGGAACCCCTGAGAATCATTGATAATGATTCTCATAATCGGCGTGAAATTGAATGCCGAACCAAGAATCTAAGGGGGACATTTTTGAATGGCTAATGCAACGAAGCTATGTTTTGATGTAACGATTATCGGCGGCGGGCCGACAGGACTCTTTTCAGCGTTTTATGCCGGCATGAGGGATATGACAACAAAAATTATCGAGGCAGCTCCGTTTCTGGGCGGAAAACTGCCGTATTATTCGGAGAAGTTCCTGTACGACGTCGGAGGAATCGCTGCGATTACGGCCGGAGATTTGACCAAACAACTGGAGAAGCAGGCGAGCACCTTTGAGCCGACGCTAGTATATTCGCAGTTGATTGAAGAAATGGAGCGTTTGGAGGACGGAACATTCCGTTTGACAAGCAATACCGGGGAAAAGCATTTGACGCGTTCGATTTTACTCACAATCGGATTCGGCACGCTTGTGGCCAATAAGCTGGAAGTGCCCGGCGCAGCACAGTATGAAGGCCATCATCTGCATTATAGGCCCGTAAACGTGGAACGGTTCCGGGACAAAAGAGTACTTATCTCCGGTGGGGGCGATACGGCAGTGGATTGGGCACTCGCCTTGGCTCCCCTGGCCCAATTTATCGGCATTGTTCATCGTCGGGAGGAGTTCCGGGCTCACGAAGGAAACGTAGCTCTGCTTCAGAAGCAAGCCGTAGCTGTCATGACTTCTTCCCGGATCAAGGAGATATATGGACAGGATGATCGAATTGACGGTGTAAAGATTGAACGCTTGGATACAGAGGAGCTAACCACATTGGAAGTGGACGAGATCCTGGTTTGCCATGGCTCAAGGCCTGATTTGGGGGGAATCAAGGATTGGGGGCTGGCGATCGAACAGGACCGGATTCTTGTAGATGCATGGATGCAAACCTCGGTAGAAGGTATCTTTGCGGCGGGCGATGTTGTGGAATATCCGGGCAAATTGCCGGGCCTAATTGCGGGTGGCTTTACAGAGGGGCCGGCTGCTGTTAACCGCATCAAAGCGTATTTAAACCCACGTCAGGAAGTGAAGCCGATCTGGTCTACCGATCATGCGAAGCTCTCGGCGATTCATAGCGGGTCTTAGGGATCGAAGGTTGATTAGCAGATTTGCTTAGCGTTGTCTAGGGAGAGGAAGGGGCGATACTATACTCGCCCTTTATTGGGTTCCAGATTGAGCAAGCGACAATGGTTCGCCTATTGCCGCTTGCTCAATTTTTTGCGTGATCATTTGAAGTCTTATCTGTTGGATTCTTCATAATTTGCAGCCCAGTGTTCTTCAGCTTGGACTCGATCTTAAAGTCAATGGTAGCTTGCTGATAGAGTTCTGGCCAATGAGTATACTGAGACGTGGGCAGAATGCTTCTGAAATAATTGCCCAGCCGAAAAATATCGGCTTGATCCTGTTGCGTTCGTTTGAACACTTTGGTAGCCCGTTCTTCGATTAACTTGTTAATAGAAGCCTCTAGTTCGGAAGGATCGAGGTGAATGCCGCGTGCGGAATCCATCAACGTCATGGTGGTTTTGGCGCGAATACGAATGAATGGCTTATTGTTGATCATTTTAACTCGCACAAAAGATTTGGAACTCATAATTCTAACGTCCATTTTTTGCGCCGTTTCGATCTCAAAAGGAAACATCTTGTTTGTGACGATACTGGTAATCAGGGTTTCCTCCGGGGTGAGCATTCCCATCATTGTATCTCCATGAAAATAGGCGTTGCCTTGAAGCTTAAATAACGTGACCGGATCACTGCTCAACACGGGGATAAGGTTTTCCTCCAGTGGATTGAAATACCGGCTGAAAATTTCCCATAACGTCATTTTGTTTTTTTGCGCAGTTCCTCCGGCGTAGCTTTCGAAAAAAAGCTTGGAATAAATACCGGACAATTCGCCTGTTGGATAGGGTTGGTCCAGTACCTCCTCCATATCGCCTGATACTACGGTAACGAGGGCATCCAAGGGAAGCGTTCTATCGCGCATGGCAAATTCCAGATAAGGCAGGAATCCTTTTTTTGCCAGTCTTTGATCCAGGAAAATCGTTCTTGTCTGTGATAGATCAATAAATTTAGTCAGCTTAAGGCGGATGCCATCAAGCGCATCTACTACCGTATCCCCGACTTGTTTGACCGTTATATAATCTTTATCCGTTCCCCCTCCGCTAGTCTCCTTGACGCTCGGAAGCGGGAATCTGGCCCAGATCTTTACTTGATTATTCGGAATCTCCTCGATCCCGAGCACGGTAACCAGCAGCCGATTGTCAATGTCTTTCACATCCCAGCAGCCTGAGAGCGGCAGCATGAACAGAAGCAGGAGACCAGGAAGGAACAGGGAACGAAATTTGAATCTCATGAACGGGATTTCATCCTTTCTGAAATCATCGATTTCATTACTACCACCAGCGGAAATAAAAACATGAGATATAACCGGAACGGAGTATTTATCATAAGAGCTCTTTCAATCCACTCCCAGGATGGAACAAGGAGTGTGGAAGCGTATGTTATAGCTCCAGTCAGCAAATACAGCAGCTTATCGTTCCAACTGGGGAAAATCACTTTCACAGCTGTGACGATAAGATTCACCATGATTGCCAGTGCTAATATCAGGTATAGCATTGAGGATGAGATGAACACGGCAGTTAAATTTTCAATAATAAGCCAGTAATGATATATAGTATCCATTTTGGATATGTACGGTAAGGTTAAATTCCGCGACATTTCAGCTCCAAAGGTTAGCACGGGGAGGTACACCGAGCCTAAGATCAGCGGTATGAAGCAAATAGTCGCTGCAGCATACGATTTCCACAGCTTGCCGGGCTTTTTACTGAATTGACCGCAAACTGCAAGATATAAATAAGCGGTCCAAATACATGATGAAGCATAGAAGCGGGGGCTTGTGAGAAAATCGCCCGTACTCTGAAGCCAGGGTTTGCCCAAGTATAGATGAGTGTCGCTCATCGCCAAGAGAAACAAAATAATTGAAATCGGAAAGCTGACTAACAAAAAGATCGAAGCCGTCCGTACGATCGATCCAAATCCGCCGGATGCCAAAAATACGGCAATCCAGATAATCCCGTTAAGCACCCACCCTGGTGTTGTATGCAGGATCGTCATGCCGATGATCTCGGTGTGCGCGCTGATCATGACGACCATGGAACGCCACATATACCAGATGAGGGGCAGCACAAATAACAAAATTCCCAGCCAGCCGAGTTCTTTCTTTACGATCGTGAAGGCATCCTTTCCCTGATGCAGGGCCATCATCCGGCTGAAGAGCCAAGCCCCTACAAGGGATAGCAGCATCCATATCATGATGGGGATCCAAAAGCCATGGCTGGTGGAATTAATCACGAGATAGGGATATAGATAAAAGGAAATCGCCCCTAATACCATAATCTGCAATCCGAAAAATTGGGTTGTTGATAAAGCAGTTGGCTTCATTGTCTATTCCCTCTTCCAAAATTCAGCCAATTTGTAAGTGAAAAATGATGGGAGCGTCCAAGTAATCCAAGGCTATTTGATCGCGCTCTTGCATCTGGTCCAAGTGGAGTTAAATAGGAGATGCCAAAGGATTTAATTCGCGACAGGCAGATAACCATGATGGAGAAGGAGAACACAATCCCCAGTACGCCGAGCAAGCTCGCCCCAGCTAAAAAGAAGTATTTCAATATGCGCTGCACTAATCCCATTTGATAATCTACAACGATAAAATTGGTTAAGGCTGTGGTAGCCGACACGATTACTAGCAGGTTGCTGACAATGTTGGCCTGAATAATGGCTTGTCCAAGCACGACGCCCCCGACCATAGTCACTGTGGCGCTAATCGAGCGCGGCAGGCGAACGCCCGCCTCGACGATGCAATCCAATAAAAACAACATAAGCAGTGATTCCATCCATACCGGGTAAGGAACGCCTTCCCGGCTTGCCGAAGCGCCGAGATTGATCTCCAGCCGGTTGATGTCAATATTTACAGACGTAATCGCAATATAGAAGGCAGGGAGAAACAGATTCAGCATGACGGCTACAAACCGCAGCACTCTCATAAAAACAGCGATAAAAGGAGTAAGATATTGATCCTCAGCGGATTCCCAAAAATCAAAGTAGGAGCCGGGAGCAATGATGGAAAACGGAGTGCCGTCGAGAAAAATCACGACTTTTCCATTCAACAAGGAAGCGGAGGCCCGGTCCGGACGCTCGGTGGTCACCGCGACTGGAAATAAACCGGTCTTCGGGTTGAGCAAGCGCAGCAATTCCCCCGATTCCTGCACACTGTCCGTTTGAATGCTGCTGATTTTATCGCGTGTATATTGAATAAGTCCCGGATCGGTGACGCCTTCCAGATACATCATCCCTACTTTGGTATGCGTGATTTCGCCAAGGGTCGTTTCCCAAATTTTTAGGCGGGGCGTTCGCATGCGTTGACGAACCAGCCCGATATTCGTGGGATAGTGCTCATTAAAAGAATACATCGGCCCCTGGATGACATTTTCGGTTTGCGGCTGCTGCAACCCCCGCTGCTGAGGATTTTCGGTATCCAGGATTATTCCGTTGGAGGAATTACGGCTGCAGAGGATGGTCTTCCCGGCACAAACTGATTTTTCACATTCCTTATAGTTTCCAACTGCGTATTTGCTGCCAATATAACTATCCAGATTGGTTTCAGTCGCGTCCTCCAGTACTTCTAATTGGAATTTCATGTGGCCCGACCCAGTTAGGGACGTAAGGGAACAAAGATAGATTTGCTCCTTGTCCACCTGTCCTACACCTACGGCTTGATAATCTGCGGCATTCTGAAAAGCTTGTTCTAGCTGTGAGAATAAAGGCTCACCCTGATCGTGAGATAAATGTTGAAATATTGAGCGGATTCGTTGTTTTTCCAATTCATTCATCATCCTTCATATGTGTGAGATATCGATATCTCACGCAGTTTACCCCTAATATTTCATGAAAAGAGATAATTTATGCTATTTTGACAAAGTAAGTTATGTTAATATTTACTGTTCAATGGAGAGCATCTTATTACAGATGGGAGAAAATAAACAAAAAGCTTGATATTGATAATCATTATCATTAAGATATATAAAGAGCTAATTTGCTTATTACGATATCCGATGGATGACATATTTGAATGTTATTCAAATCGAAGAGTGGAGGAGAAACCAGACAGACTATGAAACTTATATCTAGCAAAAAAATGTTGCTTGCGCTGCTGATGAGCTTTGCCGTTGTGGTCAGTGCATGCGGCGATAAGGCACAAAATTCCGGTTCAGGGGAAGATAGCGCTTCGAAGGATACTGCGCAGGAGCGCGTACTGACCGACGCTCTCGGGAATGAGGTAAAGGTACCGGCACATCCGCAGCGAATCATCGCAACCTATTTGGAGGATCATCTGCTGACGCTTGGCGTAAAGCCGGTTGCCCAGTGGTCGATCAAAGGAGATGGGGTGCAGAACTATCTGCAAGACCAATTGGCGGAAATTCCGAAAATACCGTATGATTTGCCTTATGAATCCGTTATGAGTTTTGAGCCTGACTTGATTATTCTGGGCGGAGCGGATATGGCTGCGGACGGCAAGTACGAGCAGTACTCCAAAATTGCCCCTACTTACGTTGTCGGCAAAGAAAAGAGCAACAACTGGCGCGAGGAATTGAAGGCAGTCGGAGAAGTGCTCGGCAAGACAAAGGAAGCGGAGGAAGCCATCCAGGCCTACGATCAAAAAGCCGCGGAGGCTAGAGAAAAGCTTAAGCAGGTGATCGGCTCCCGTACAGCAGCATCCCTTTGGGTAACGGAGAAAGCGATATTTGTGGTTAGCGACCATCTCTCCAGCGGGACGGTTCTCTACAATGATCTGGGGCTTGCTGAACCTAAAACGGTAGAAGAAATTTCGAAGACGGGTACCGCGAACTGGAATTCAATCTCTATGGAAGAATTCGCCCAGATGGATGCGGATTACCTGTTCATTGTGAACAACCGCGGCGTAACCAAGGAACAGCTGATGAAGGATCCTATTTGGGCCAATATACCTGCGGTCAAGGAAAACCATGTATACGAGTTTGATGATCAATCCAGCTGGCTTTATGCAGGGGCGATTGCAAATTCGAAAATGATCGACGATGTATTGTCATCGGTTGTCCAATAAAGTACAAGAATGCTCTGAAATGAATAAAGATCGGTCTGCATCTCTGCAGGCCGATCTTTTCCGTCCAGCTAACGGGGGAATTACAAATACGAAAAGTAAAATTTAATGGATCATGCCCATGATTTCATGGATGATAAGCTGAGGTTCGCTAAAGTTGATCAAATGTCCCGAACTTGAGGCCTCGACCCATCGCCCATTAGGTAAAGCAGAGACGGATTTCTGATGCGCCTTCATAACGGCTGGACGCACCTTTCTTTCCATCCATGTAATTTTGGTTCCCGTAATGATGCTGATTTCCGTGTTGCCGAGAAAAGGAGGAGTCTCGCGCAGCGCCGCCAGCTCCGTCAAGAACAAATCCGATTCGGCTGCAGCAGTCTTGGCTGAACGGACTGTGAAATCCTCGCGCCGATGCTCTTTGTATACGTCGTCCGGTTGTGCACGGCCGGGGATGCTGCCCAGAAGGCGATAAAGACCAAGTCGGGCCAAAGGAGGAAGAAGCAGACGATTTAAGGCGAATTGTCTTTGTGAGGCCGGGGCGAAATAGAGATCGCATTGTTCATCCGATGGGTCTACCAGAATAAGGCCGCGTATTCTGGCTAAATTCCGGCTTGCGGCTACTCTTATCATCGGGCCGCCCCAGCTATGTCCTACCAGAATAAAGGGGCCCGGACCCAGCGCATCCAGCAGACAGGAAAGGTCATCCGCCATCCTTGCCAATGTTCTTGGCTTATCGTCCGGCTCGCTTTTTCCAAGACCGGCGCGATCGTAGACAACGGCTCGGGTAGCCTTGGCTATAGCGGGATGAACGAGTCCCCAAGTCGAACGGGAGAAACCTAGACCGGACTCGAATACCACTGTTGGGCTTCCTTCTCCCTTGACCATATAGTGTAATCGGCGGCCATTGTTGGTGCTGATGAAAGTACTCGTACCGAATGAATGAGATTGAAACATGAGGCGCATTCTCCCTTCAGGATGCCATAACTCAATAATGATAACGATTATCATTATCAAGTATAGCCGATGCCCCTTTCAAGCTCAATGCTTCTGCAGGTATTTTTAGGATGGGGAATGAGGTGGGTTCTCGGAACGGGGGATATTGAGATTGATATAACATATCGTATGAGGTGGGGGATGCCATGACTGCCCAAATAAATATACCTGATCAAAGCAGCGTTGACCTTTTGAACAATGCATGGCTCAAACTCGTGCAGGTGGAAAAAGTGAAATACAGCGGACAAGAATGGTCGTTTCGAAAGGATCGACTGATCCGGTATCGCATGGTGATCTGCATTGACCCTTGCAGAGTTATAGTAGATGGTATTCCGATATCTGCCGTTACCGGAACGGTTATTCTTTGCTGTCCGGGACAATGGATAGAGACGGGGGGACCTTCAAAAGCAGAACAAGCCATGTATTTTCTTGATTTTGAGCAAGGACTGCTCACCGCCGAGGATGCTGGTAAAGATACGAATACAAAGCCGAATTCCTGTAAGCTTGAATACCGAATTCCTGCTTCTATACGCATCGCCGGTATGATTCATCTTTACTGGGAACGCTTCACAACGGCTGATCAGATGCGGGTTCAGGCAGGTTTCTACGAGCTGCTGGCGCTATTGATTGAGAAGATAGAGCATCGTGATACCGACATGCCGGAGCTGGCCAAGCAAGAGATCGACAGTCGTTACAAGGAAGGGATCACGGTGGACGAGCTGGCTTCATTATCAGGAGTGAGCCGCTATCACCTGATGCGTGGCTTCAAGGAGCGCTATGGAAAAAGCATCGTCGAATATTTGACGGAGGTGCGTCTTCGGCATGCCAAGAAATTAATGCTGGAGAGCGGATTATCGGTTGATGAGATTGCAGACAGGGTTGGCTTCCGAAGCGAATCTTATTTTCGAGCGGTCTTCAAGAAAGAAGTTGGCATTGCACCCGCCGTCTACCTCCGTAATCGAAAGCGCCGAGTGGCAGCGTATAGCTGGCCGATATTAGGATCGCTTCTGCCGCTTCAGGTGATACCGTATGCTGCTCCGGTGGATCATTACTGGACCGATGAGTTCAACCGCAAATACAGCGGTGATATAGAGGTGCCGCTTGGCCACCATTACGACTTCAACCGTCGTGCGTTGCGCAAGGCAAAACCCGACTGTATCATCGGTCTGGATAGCACGATCTCGCCCGATGAAGCGGCCCGCCTGGGCGAAATCGCTCCCGTACTGCTTCTTCCCTGGATGGACGCAGATTGGCGGCAGCATCTTTTGATGACCGCTGATTTTTTGCAAATGAACGAAGCCGCTGCCGCTTGGCTGGAACGTTATGAACAGAAAGCAAGGTCCGTCCGCGAGCGGATTCATAGCGTCGTTGGAGATAAAAAGGTACTGGTATTAAAGGTTGCCGGGGAGGAGATGCAAATTTGGGGCCGCAAAGCCATGACCGTCCTTTATGATGATCTTGGGCTGGCCCCCGCTTCGCTAATGAACCAGATTGATTGGTATGAGGCTGTTGAACTGGAGCGATTATCCGGCTGTGACGAGAACTGTCTGTTTGTTGTTAGCGTAAATGAAGATCTCCGCTCGCAAGCGTATTGGAAGCAGCTGCAAGAGGACGAGGGCTGGCGCGGGCTTCGGCCGGTTCGGGAGAACAAGGTTTATTTGCAATCGGGACACCCGGCATGGGTGTATCCATGGCTTGAGAATTCGGCGCTTTATCATGAACGACAGCTGGCCAGGGTCGAACATTTGATATTGTGCGCAGATTCATAATCATTCCGCATGATTCTGAATATACAAAGTAAAGGCCGTTCGTTATACTCTTAAAATGATAATGATTCTCAATTTCAGGGGGTATAACGAGACATGCATGATATTAACCAATCCAATAATAGGTCACGTAAGTTTCCTATCTTTGCTGCCTTGCCTATGATAGCTTTAATATTCGCACTTGTTCTTGGAGGCTGCGGGAAAAGCGGTAGCGAAGGCGCTTCTTCCAGAGCAGATTCCGCTGCGAATGGACGAGTTCCTTCACAAAATGCGCAGGAAGCGAGTCATAGTAATGAGCAGGAGATCGTAATCAAGCATGATTACGGCGAATCAACGATTCCGGCAAATCCCAAGCGGATCGTCTCCATCGGAATGGAGGATATGCTGCTCTCCCTGGATGTGCCGCTGGTGCAGGCTTTTAGTACGGATGGCTACTATTTGGACGCTCAGATTAAGGAAAAGGGGATTCCGATTAACAGCTCCTTTGACATCAATCTGGAGGCGATTGCCGCAGTTGACCCTGATTTAATTGTTATGAATACGTATATGACGGATCAATCAGGTTACGAGCAGCTGAGTAAAATAGCGCCAACGATTGCTTTTGTCCGCGATAATTGGCAGTCAGCCATTGTTGATATCGGCAGGGCGTTGGGCAAGGAGGGGCAGGCAGATGCATTACTCCAGACGTATGAGGATAAATTGAAGCAAGCCAGGGAAACAATCGTACAAGCGGTTGGCAGAGACAAGACGGTTGCTTTCATTCGTCCGTCAACCAAAGAAGTAGAATTGGATTTCCCGGAGTATGCCTGGACGTATATCCTTTATAATGAATTGGGTCTGAAGCCGGATCCGGCAGTCCTGGAATTTCAGAAAAATAATAAAGAAGATACTTGGGGAGGAACAATGTTGTCACTGGAGAAGCTCCCGGAACTGACGGCGGATTATTTGTTTATGGATTACGGAGCTTCGATGGCCAATGAAGCTGAGTTTCAGCAGGATGTAGCTAAGGCTTCCGGTGTGGAACAATTGAAAGTATGGAAGGCAATACCAGCCGTTGCGAAGGGACAGGCTTATAAAGTGTCCGCCCGTCACTGGGCGCTGAACGGGCCGATCGCCGACGAGATGAAAATAGATGACATTGTAAATATACTGGCAGCTAACCAATAGCTCATTATATGATTCGATAGAGAGTAAAGATCGTTCTCCCGGAGCCTGCTCTGGAGAAGGGCGATCTTTTTTAGTTATTGAAAATGATTATCATTCTCGGTACAATTAGCTTAGATTGGGTACGAAAGGGATGAGGCGATGGATGATCTGAAAATGGCCGAAGAGCGGGAATCGGGAAGAACGAGGGACCGCGATGCCAAAAGAGCAAGCACTCGCGCAACAAGTCAAGGAAACCATGGATTGGACGGGCGGATAACGCAGTCTATTCTGCCAGAGTCTTCTCATGAGGCAGCCCATTTGATTCGCGAGAGAAGAACGATTCGCAAATTCGTCAAGCAGTCCGTTCCGGAGCAGGAATTAACAGCCATGCTCAAGCTGGCAGCGGACACCGTGACATTAGAGCACGATAAAGAGGCTCTGCGATTTATTATATTTGCCAGTGAGGAAGGTAAGCGCAAAGCGGGGGCAGCCATTATGGCTGCTTATAGCAGTCAGGGCTTATACCGCTTGATGCCGGGAAAAGTTGTGCAGGCGATGGCTGAGCGAGTAGCACAAATTCCGCTGATTATGGCTGTTATTATTCGGGAAGGGGCAGATCCTTCGTTCCATGATCGACAGTTGGCGGCGGCCAGTGCGATTGTACAGAGCTTCACATTGCTCGCCTGGGAGCGCAAATTAGGGCTGGTATGGAATACAGAGCCGATTATCGGGCATGAGGCGCTGACGGCCGGGTTGGGGCTTGCCGAGGATGAGCAGCTTGTATGCCTGCTATATATTGGCGGGTATGACAAGCTGCCCAAAGGCAAGCGTCGTACTCCTGCTGCCGATAAATGGACAGTGCTGGGGACACTGCCCAACAAGGAGGATGAGTCATGAGCATATATCCGATGATGGAGCAGATCCGGGAATGCGAACAGTTCGATGAGCGTCCTGTGGATGCTGAGCTGGTACAGACGCTGCTGGAGGAGGCGGTTTGGGCACCAAATCATCATTTACGCGAACCTTGGCGTTTCATTTGGGTGGCCAAGGACTATCGCGGCAAGCTGGAAGAGACACTCGATCTGTCGACGCAGTCAGAGATACGGGCGCAGATTCGTCAAGCTCCGGTTTGTCTCATTGTTGCTGCCCCAATACCGCAGGATGCCCGGGAGGCTAAGGATGACTTTTCCGCGGCCTGCTGCCTGATCCAAAATCTGCAGATCCTCGCCTCGGCGAGTGGGCTTGGGATGAACTGGTACTTGCCACTGCAGCAAGAAAGCGAGATTTTCTGCTCTGCTGCGGGCCTTCAAGCGAATGAGAGAATCGCCGGTGTGCTAGGCCTGGGTTATTTCAGGGGCGATAACATAAAAGAGTCTGATAATACGTCTGTACGGATCGATATCAGATAGGCAGAGGAGATCCGCAAAAGGGTTTTTTGATATCTATGAGCTTCCACGGAAAAGTGGAGGCTCTTTTTTTGTGGCTCCTAAGTCTTCAGCACTAAAAAATATTTTTTGGCCGGGGGGTTATTCGTTCAGGCTTCCAAGTTGATTCGACATAAAGTGAGCTTTTTCTATTTTATTTGATGTTATTTTTTTCACTATTAAATACATCAAAACCTCAATTGAGAGCATCTTCAGACAAAAAGCTTTAAAAATGCATTAAATAATTGATGATCTTGCTATAGAAAGGAGGACAAATGATGAAAGGAATCCCGCCCTAAAATGATATGCGGCAGGAAGTCGTTGTGGAGATTGCACCATCAAAGAAAGGGGAAGAACATGAACCCAAGACCATTCAAAAGGCTTATGGCGGTGGCACTCTCCATTCTCATAAGCCTTAATATTGCGCACGTTCCGAAAGCAGCGGCAGAAGAGCAAATCATCGAGCCTATGAATTGGAACGGCGTACAAAGTCTGATTAATGGAGCTTCTGATTATGCCACTATCGATCTGAGCAAGCTGGAGTCTCCATCTACAGGCGGGCTGTTTACAAGCGCTGAATTTATCACCATTAAAATTCCTCGAGGCAAATCCCTTACCATTAAGGGGAAATCGGGAACAACTTTCAAAAATACAGCGTTTGTATTTGAGGGAGATAACAACATTATCATTGAGGACCTCAATGTACAATCCGCGAATAATCACAATGGCACCACTAATGGCGGTGGTGTTGCGTACGCTCCTCTGTATTTTTCATATGGGGAGAACGTTCTTACCCTCAGGGGAGTAAATAATGTTACGAGCGGACAATCATCAGTAGCAGATAATTATGGCGCAGCTTTAAATGTGAACAGTCAGGCAAGCTTGACGATCACGGAAGATACGCACGCCATTGAAGCAAGCCTGAATGCAACAGGCGGTGCAAGGGGAGCGGGTATCGGCGGCGGAGAACGAGGCGGCAGCGGCTCTATTGCAATTAGCGGCGGTACAGTCAATGCCAAAGGCGGCTCTTACGCTCCGGGTATCGGAGCAGGCGGCAGCGGCGGAACCATTGACAGCATCACCATCGCAGACGGTATTGTTACCGCGACGGGTGCCGATGGCGCTGCTGGCATAGGTCTCAGCTCAGGCACAGGCGGCCAAGTCAATAACATCACCATTAGCGGCGGGTTTGTTTTAGAAAAAAGAGGGTTCCGCACCAACTTTTGATGGGGGGGGGGGGGGGGTGCGGTGTCTTTTACAAATTTAAATGGTGTTAAAAGAAAGAAAAATCAACACCCAAAAA
>NZ_LN831279.1:957462-1191694 GCF_900069005.2 Paenibacillus sp. GM2
GCAATAACAGCGCTGTGGGCAGCATTACCATTAACGGCGGGTCTGTCAAGGCGCTTGACAGCAAGTCGGCGACCAGTGTGTTCCCTAGCCCAAGCAACAGCGCGGGATATGGAGTCTATCTCAATACGCTGACGATTCCGAACCATATTAACGAATATGTGGCTGCAGGAAGCTTGAACGGTGTTGATTTCGCGGGTGAGCCTAATGCGCAGGCAGGTATCTATGGCATTCACGATGTGAAGACTCTGCCTAATGATATCAAGACGAACGGCGTATTGTATTTCTATCTGCCGACTTCCGGGGAAGTGGATGAAGAGATTCTCGTAACGCCAGCAAGCATTACTTATGGTACTTATGGAGCCAGTTATGTCCGGGGGAATCATGACAGTAACGCACAGACCTTGGCGGAGACGCTCAAACTCGAAATTCTATCTCCTGAAACTGGAGGCACACCGCAAAAAGAACTCTCAGGCGCGATGTACACGGGTGCAATTACCTGGCATGACGTGACGAATGGCGGAGTGCTTAAAGGTAAATTTGCAGGAGAAACTGTCTATAAAGCATCGGTCGAGTTGAGGGCTATCAATAGCTACAGCTGGCCACCTACTTATGTCATGGTAGATGGTGGATCTGTATCCAATACGAAGGTGAATGGCACTGGTGTTGGCAATACCTTGACTTTTGATGTAGAGTTTCCTGCTACAGCGGCTGGTGAAGTCGAAGACGATCCAGAATCTGTGCCGGATCCGGGCCCTGCACCGGGATCTAATATATCTATATCCGTGGTAGTAAGTATCTGGAACGAGTTGAATAGAGCTATTGAATCGGCTATTCAAGAGAGAATCAATCTCGGAGCTTCCTCGATTACTATCGATCTGAGTCAATTACGTCCTACAGACGAGGTAACCACAGTCTCGATACCTAAGGATGAGACGGTTACCATAAAAGGGGTAGCAGGCAAGACGTTTGATAAGGTAGCTTTCCGGTTTGAGGGAAATAACAAGATTACGATTGAAAATCTGCAGGTCAAATCGGATGACCAGCACAAAAGTACTTATGATGCCAGACAAGGCCCGGCACCTTTGTATTTTGTATCCGGTGATAATGCCCTTGTTTTCAAAGGGGAAAATATTATCACAAGTGGACATACGACACTAGGACAGCAAGGCTATGGTGCAGCGATAGGCATATCGTTTGGCAGCAATTTGACGATTTCAGGCGCGGCGGATGATGCCAACGCAAGCTTGACCGCGAATGGCGGTGTGAGCGGCGCCGGTATCGGCGGCGGGGAATCGAACACAGTCGGAAATATTGCTATCAATAGCGGTCGGATCATTGCCAATGGCGGTCGTTTTGCTCCAGGCATCGGCGCCGGAGGATCCAACGGGATCATGAGCGGTATTACGATTAATGGCGGGGTTATTACTGCCAATGGCGGCAGCAGTCTTCTTGGAAGCGGTGGTGGAGCGGGCATTGGCCTTAGCGCATCAGATGCTACTTCAGACTTACACGGCCAAATTGATCGTATTACGATCAACGGCGGTACTGTAGAAGCGGTCGGTGGTCCTGCAGCAGCAGGTATTGGCACTGGCCCGGGTTCTTCCGGGACAATTGGCAGTATCAAAATCAATGGCGGGACTATAACTGCAACTGGCGGTAATCGCGACGGTATTCTTTTATCCGGCGGTGGAGCTGGGATCGGTATCGGCAGAAACGACAGCGGAAGCATTGGCAATATCAGCATTGCTGGCGGCCAGATCGTTGCGACCGGCGGTCAAGGCTCCGCAGGCATTGGCGGAGGTCCTTGGGCGAAAAATGCAGTAGACAGCATTTTAATTTCCGGTGGTACTATCACCGCTAAAGGCGGTTCCGACGGTAATGGTATCGGCAAAGGCAGCGACGGTGTTGTCGGCGAGATTACTATAGATGGCGGTTCAGTTCAGGCTACCAACAGTAACTCGGTAACCAGCGTCTCTCCAAGGCCTGTCAACAGTGCGGGTCAAGCGGTTTACCTTAATACCCTTACTGTTCTTCGACACAGTGATCAATATGTGGCGGCAGCCAGTATTAATGGAGTGGATTGTGCAGATCTTCCGGACGCACAATCAGGTGTTTATGGTATTAAAGATGTGAGAATGCTGCCGAATGACAGCAAGGTGAACGGCAATCTGTTTTTCTACTTGCCACCTTCTGGCGAGATAGAAGAAGAGGTTCTCGTAACGCCATCCAGCAATAATTATGGGGCATATGGTGCCCGTTATATTCGCAGAAGTCATGACGAGAATGCGCAGACACTAGCGGAGACAATTAAGGTTAACATCGTCGCTCCGAAAACGGGAGAAGCTCCTCAAACGGCGGTTTCGGATGTTAAGTTTACAGGTACAATCACCTGGTACAACAAGACAAATGGCGGCGAGGATTTTGCTGGCAGCACGTTTGCTGGAAATACGAAGTATTCGGCAACAGTAAAACTGAAATCATTGAATACTTATAGTTGGCCAACAACGATGTATATTTCAGTGAATGGTACAGTATCCAATATGAAAGTAACGGGTACGGGTGCCGGCAATACCCTGACTTTTGACGTTGAGTTCCCTGCTACGGAATTTATCACTTTAGGGGATCAGAGCATCGTCATGAAGGCTCCAGTCATCGGAGAGACACCTCAAGCTGAGGTAGCTGACGGAGACGGATTTACAGGGACTAGTCTAACTTGGTATGACGAAACAAACGGAGGAGTTCACAACGGCGTGTTTGCTTCAGGAACGGTTTACCGAGCAGCTGTTGTATTGACCTCCGGGGGTAACTACAAATGGCCATTGATCGTACCTAGTATTACGGTAGATGGCGGAGTAGTAACCAACATCACAGTTGATGAGCTTGGTAGAGAATTAACTTTTGATGTTGTTTTCCCAATGACACCAACCGTGACCGCACCGGATGGTTCTACCATCACGGATAATGGAGATGGCACAGTAACTGTAGAACTGCCAAGTGGTTCGACAGTAACCGTACCGTCTGGTTCGAACGTAACGGATAACGAAGACGGCACAGTCACTGTGGAGGTCCCAAGCGGCCCAACAGTAACCGTCCCGGAAGGCTCAACCGTAACGGATAACGAGGATGGCACAGTCACTGTAGAGGTTCCGAGTGGCCCGACAGTAACGGTCCCAGGTGGCTCAACCGTAACGGATAATGAGGACGGAACAGTAACCATAGAACTGCCAAGCGGTTCGACGGTAACCGTCCCGGATGGTTCGGTCGTAACGGATAACGGGGATGGCACAGTAACCATAGAACTGCCAAGTGGTTCAACGGTAACTGTACCGAATGGCTCGGTTGTAACAGATAACGGAGATGGAACAGTAACTGTAGAACTGCCAAGCGGTTCGACAGTAACGATACCGTCTGGTTCAATCGTAACAGATGGCGAGGACGGCATGGTAATTGTAGAACTGCCAAGCGGGGAAACAGTGACCGTACCATCCGGCTCCATTGTAAATGAAGATGGAACTATCGTTGGTGAACAACCGGGTGAACAGCCAGGTGAGCAACCGGGCGAACAGCCAGGTGAACAACCAGGAGAGCAGCCGGGAGAGCAACCAGGAGAACAACCAAGTGGTCCGAGCGTAACTGTCCCGGACGGCTCAGTTGTAACAGATAACGAAGATGGGACAGTAACCGTAGAACTTCCAAGTGGTTCAACGGTGACGGTACCAAATGGCTCGATTGTTATAGATAACGGAGATGGAACAGTAACTGTAGAGCTGCCAAGCGGTTCAACAGTAACGGTACCATCAGGTTCGATCGTAACAGATGGCGAGGACGGCATGGTAATTGTAGAACTGCCAAACGGGGAAACAGTGACCGTACCATCCGGCTCCATTGTAAATGAAGATGGAACTATCGTTGGTGAGCAACCGGGCGAGCAGCCAGGTGAACAACCAGGAGAGCAGCCGGGAGAGCAACCAGGAGAACAACCAAGTGGTCCGAGCGTAACTGTCCCGGACGGCTCAGTTGTAACAGATAACGAAGATGGGACAGTAACCGTAGAACTTCCAAGTGGTTCAACGGTGACGGTACCAAATGGCTCGATTGTTATAGATAACGGAGATGGAACAGTAACTGTAGAACTGCCAAGCGGTTCAACAGTAACGGTACCATCAGGTTCGATCGTAACAGATGGCGAGGACGGCATGGTAATTGTAGAACTGCCAAGCGGGGAAACAGTGACCGTACCATCCGGCTCCATTGTAAATGAAGATGGAACTATCGTTGGTGAGCAACCAGGCGAACAGCCAGGTGAACAACCAGGTGAACAACCGGGTGAACAGCCAGGTGAGCAACCGGGCGAACAGCCAGGTGAACAACCAGGAGAGCAGCCGGGAGAGCAACCAGGAGAACAACCAAGTGGTCCGAGCGTAACTGTCCCGGACGGCTCAGTTGTAACAGATAACGAAGACGGCACAGTAACCGTAGAGGTCCCGAGTGGCCCAACAGTAACTGTCCCGGACGGCTCTACCGTAACGGACAATGAGGATGGAACAGTCACTGTAGAGGTTCCAAGTGGCCCGACAGTAACAGTTCCAGGTGGCTCAACTGTAACGGATAACGAAGATGGAACAGTCACTGTAGAGGTTCCAAGTGGCCCGACAGTAACGGTCCCAGGTGGTTCAACCGTAACGGATAATGAGGATGGCACAGTCACTGTAGAGGTTCCGAGTGGCCCGACAGTAACTGTCCCGGACGGCTCTACCGTAACGGACAATGAGGATGGCACAGTAACCGTAGAACTGCCAAGCGGTTCGACGGTAACCGTCCCGGATGGTTCGGTCGTAACGGATAACGGGGATGGAACAGTAACCGTAGAGATCCCGAGTGGCCCAACAGTAACAGTTCCAGGTGGCTCAACTGTAACGGATAACGGAGATGGAACAGTAACCGTAGAACTTCCAAGTGGTTCAACGGTAACCGTACCAAATGGCTCGGTTGTTGTAGATAACGGAGATGGAACAGTAACTGTAGAACTGCCAAGCGGTTCAACAGTAACGGTACCATCAGGTTCGATCGTAACAGATGGCGAGGACGGCATGGTAATTGTAGAACTGCCAAGCGGGGAAACAGTGACCGTACCATCCGGCTCCATTGTAAATGAAGATGGAACTATCGTTAGTGAGCAACCGGGCGAACAGCCAGGTGAACAACCGGGTGAACAGCCAGGTGAGCAACCGGGAGAACAACCGGGAGAACAGCCAGGTGAGCAACCGGGCGAACAACCGGGAGAACAACCAGGCGAACAACCGGGAGAACAGCCAGGTGAGCAACCAGGCGAACAACCGGGAGAGCAACCGGGCGAACAGCCAGGCGAACAACCAGGCGAACAGCCAGGTGAGCAACCGGGCGAACAGCCAGGTGAACAACCAGGAGAGCAGCCGGGCGAGCAACCAGGAGAACAACCAAGTGGTCCGAGCGTAACTGTCCCGGACGGCTCAGTTGTAACAGATAACGAAGATGGGACAGTAACCGTAGAACTTCCAAGTGGTTCAACGGTGACGGTACCAAATGGCTCGATTGTTATAGATAACGGAGATGGAACAGTAACTGTAGAGCTGCCAAGCGGTTCAACAGTAACGGTACCATCAGGTTCGATCGTAACAGATGGCGAGGACGGCATGGTAATTGTAGAACTGCCAAACGGGGAAACAGTGACCGTACCATCCGGCTCCATCGTAAATGAAGATGGAACTATCGTTAGTGAACAACCGGGAGAACAGCCAGGCGAACAACCGGGCGAACAGCCAGGTGAACAACCAGGAGAGCAGCCGGGAGAGCAACCAGGCGAACAACCAAGTGGTCCGAGCGTAACTGTCCCGGACGGCTCAGTTGTAACAGATAACGAAGATGGGACAGTAACCGTAGAACTGCCAAGTGGTTCAACGGTAACCGTACCAAATGGCTCGGTTGTTGTAGATAACGGAGATGGAACAGTAACTGTAGAACTGCCAAGCGGTTCAACAGTAACGGTACCATCAGGTTCGATCGTAACAGATGGCGAGGACGGCATGATAATTGTAGAACTGCCAAACGGGGAAACAGTGACCGTACCATCCGGCTCCATCGTAAATGAAGATGGAACTATCGTTGGTGAACAGCCAGGCGAGCAACCGGGAGAACAACCGGGAGAGCAACCAGGTGAACAACCAGGTTCAGGCCAAGAAACAGGTAACGCAGGCGGCAGCACAGGAGGTAATGTAGGAGGTATTACAGGTGGCAACGCAGGCGGCAATACAGATAGTAATACTGGAGACATTGCAGGTGGCAATATAGATGACAGTACTAGTGACACTACAGAGGATAACACAGGTGACAGCGTAGTTGTCTGGAAGAATCCTTTTATCGACGTGAAAGAGTCAGACTGGTTCTACAAGGCTGTAGAGTTCAGTGTAGTCAGAGGACTATTTAATGGGACAACTGCGACAACGTTTAGCCCGAATCTGCCAATGACGCGTGCGATGCTGGTGACAGTACTTTATCGTCTTGAGGGCTCACCTGTAGTGAAGGGGACCAATAGTTTCACGGATGTGAAAAACGGAGAATGGTACACAAATGCGATCATTTGGGCCAATGCGAATGGTTTTGCCACTGGATATGGCGGCGGTCGATTCGGGACAAATGATAACGTAACGCGTGAACAGATGGCATTAATTCTGTATAACTTTGCGGTGTACAAAGGATACGATGTAACGAAGAGATCGGAGCTGGCTGCTTATGATGATGCGTCAAGCATTAGCAGTTGGGCATATACAGCCATGAGCTGGGCGAATGCCGAAGGCATCGTTAAGGGGCGTTCCAATACGACGCTCGTGCCGAAAGGCTATTCGACTCGTGCGGAGGTTGCGACGATTCTGATGCGTTTCATCCAAGGTTATATGGAATAAGCAAACCTATAAGTAAAGAAGAGGGTGGCCACAATGGCCCCCTCTTCTTGGCTTATATAAGCAAACCCAAAACGCGGTAAGACAATCCAAGCATAAAGATAATTGAATTTACTGGCGGAGAAAATCTGGCACCAGTCCTGAATCAAAGGAAGGGAAAACTAATTGGTTCTCTTGGAGGAATTGCTCTGAGACCTTCGAGCTATGACTGCCAAACGTCCATTATCATTGGAATATTCGCATGTTGAGAGGGTTATAAGCTGATCCCCATACTCGGCCGATATCCCCGTATTATAAAGAGCGAGCTGTTTTATATTTTGAATGAAGGCATCAAATTCTGTTTTTGTCTCTGCGTTTATAAATTGATAGTACTTGAAGACCTGTTCATCCTTGCGGTATACCTTGGAAAGAATCACAGCGATAACTTCATATTCCCCATGCTCATAGAGAGTGTCAAACTGAATGATGGGGTGCTTTTCGTAATAGTCTTTATTCTTGTAATAGGTCAACGCGTGAAACATGCTTCCATTCTTCATATTGTGTCCATGGATGATCCAGTTTGTGGTTGGTTCTGCTATGCTGGAGCGGGAGTCCAAAAAAGGGAGGCCACTTTTGCTTTTACGTCGGTCGAAGCCATGATCCAGGTAAAATTCCGCATCTTGCGGGGTATGCATAACAGGGTAATGAATCGGGGTCCCCTCAATACTGAGCCAACCAGCGATATCCTGATTCTGCCGAGCTAAGGAACCAAGCTGAGGGAGTACTGCCTGTCGGGCTTTTTCTACGCCAACCTCAGAGGTTTCTGAATGAAGTACAAGGGCTGGAGCAGCAGAGGAGTTCATTTGCCGCTCCAACCCTTTAACTATATAAGCTGTATGGTAGTGATCATACGTATAAATTCCAAGGTGAATCAGGGAATACAGGAAGGTCATACTGAAAAAGGCGACAAGGATGGCTTTGCGTCTGTTCATAGGTTCTTACCGCCTTTCCGTACTTTGTATGATGTTATTTCCTGCGTCCAAGCTTGAAAAAAACAGCAATTGACAGCAGCATCAGGGATGCATAATAAGTCCATGATATATCCGAATCTCCCGTTTGCGGTATTTCGTCAAGTTCACTACTGCTTGTCGGTATTTCCACAGGTTCTATAATGACTGACGGTGGCGAGGAATCCTGCAATGGATGATTCGGATTATCAGCAGAAGGACTATTGGTACCATTGCTGTCAGGATCAGAGATATCAACCGTAGCCGGAATGCTGTCACCAGGATTAGAGGTGTTGTCTATAGTCGGTGAACTGGTGTTTGGATTGGAGACATCAATGGTGTCTGGAGTGTTATCGTTAGCAATAGTTGCATCGCCTGTATCAGGCGAGTTATGGCCCGGAGTGAAGATAGAAGTATTATTGTCAGCATTGTCATCCGGTTTTGAATTGCCGGCTTCACTTGCTGATTTGCTTACAATCATAAAATTGACATCCTGACTGATCCGCGCGGATTCATCAATATCGTTGTTTTTCCATACCGTATCAGTATTGACAGGGATATGTGAATACTGGTTATTGAGCCAGTTGGCAACCATTGAGAATAAGCCGTTAAGCTGCTGATTAGCCCTGTCCATATCCGTAACTCCGCCAACAGGCACTGTATTCTTTTGCTGATAGCTGCCTGGGTCCGTATTAGGATCTGCAAAAAAGACTAGTCCATCTTCATTATTGATTCTTACCTGAAGCCTTCTTGTGGTAGCAATATGTGAGAAGGCGTATTCGCCATTCTTATCGGTGACCGTTGTTGCAATGACATTATTGCTGCTCTCTTCAAGCAGTTCCACTGTCTGGCCGGACAAGCTGCTGCCCTGATTCCAATCCATGCCCGCCCCTTCGGGCAGTTCCACTTGACGAACAATGCCGTGGATTTGAGGGGAAGATAGGATTGTAGTTATTGGGACTTCAACCGTAGACATGGATTCGTAGATCGAAGTTACCAGCTTCCACTCTTCCATCAGAGCGACAGCGCCATTAAATTCCCCCGTTGTTATATTATTGTCTGCGAGCTTCATAGGAAAACTTATGTTTATGGTTAACGGTTGATAAGTGCTTGCCAATTTCAAGTCGAGAGGTTCGGTGCCAAGTGCTATGGAATTAGGAATCATGCTGTGATGCTCTACGCGAATCGCATTTGTACTGCTAATAGGATTTGGCGGGATTTCGGAAAAGGTAGCCCCGCCGTCGGTAGAGTAGGAGATGGCTAATATTATTGAAAGCTCTTCGCCAGATAAAAACTCCTCCTGTCTATCCAGGAATTCCGGCCAATTCGTACTTGCAGCTTGATAGACGATTGGCTCTGGAATGCCATCGAGAAGCAGCTTTTGCTGGTTCGGGAAATGTAGTATCGTCGTGCTCTGGCTGAGTAGGGCCGGTACGAGTGCTATACCGAAACTTCCTGTCAGTGAATCATCAATGGCATCCGGATAATGAACAACCGTCAGTGTTTTGAGGCTAGGAGTATTTAAGTCGTACATAGCCGTCTTGGATGACTCCAGGGTAAAGAAAACATTGCGCGAACTATTAGATATGGCAGTTGCTTCCGAAAAGTCAGGTTCTTCTTCCGCTTCAACTGGGGTTACTGACTGCTCATAACCTTCGGTTGGGAACTCAGAAATACTTGCTGATGCCGGAGAATCCTGTGCCTGGTCCGGAGGAGCGCTATCCATCCGATCCGATATTTCCGGAACCGCATCTTCCGCATTGACATATAGAGGAGAAGCGGAAAATAAAAGAGGAATTAACAAAAACCCGGAGATGATGGAACTGGCCCTAAATACTGGTGATCTCATTTCTTGGCCTCCTAAAGCTAATATTTTGCCAATCCAATCTAATGATAAATTCCTCTCGTTTTAGAGGTGAATGTTCCGAATTCATCGTTTTTTGTGCTGAATTTATAGGAGGGGAGATTTGAAAGCGTTGTCCTCTTGTTCAACCTGTCCATAAGAGGTTTAGGGGGATGTCGGTAGAATGAGCTTTATTTGAAAGATGCCTTGCTCAGAATCAGGATCCAGATGCACCAGTCCACCCAAACCCTCTATGGTTTCCTTTACAATTTTCAGACCGAGACCGTGAAATTCTTTGTTCTCTTTGGTAGACAGCAGTTCGCTACCCTTCATCAGCAAATGACCATCAAATGAATTAGAAACCTCAATGGTCGTCCAATCGTAAGTGTTTCCGCTGGTAATCTTAATGAATCGGTCAGGACCGGATACTTTATCGCAGGCGTCAATGGCATTATCTATTACATTCGTGAAAATACGGACGATTTCCAGTTCGGTTAATGAGATACTTTCGGGGAGGTGGGCCATAGCCGAAAAAAAGATCCCTTTGCCTTCACAAGTGTTGGCTGCATCCTGCAAAATAGCATCGAGGAGGACATTGTTGGAGTAGGTTCGATGAATTTGTACATTTTTATGCATCGTATCATGAATATTGCCCAGCATCCGGGCCGCCTGCTCATACTCCTGGTTCTGCAGCAAGTTTTTCATTGAGTTCATCATATTGTTATAGTCATGCTGAAATGCGCGAAAGCTCTCCGTAAACCGGCGATAGGATTGATAATGGTGCATTTGGCGGGATAGCTGCTCCTCCAGCTGGCGGGTATGAAGTTCATATTCGAACAGCTCTGATACTTTGGATGTATGATTAAAGATGAATATCAGCCACAATTTACCTACAACGCAGGAAATACAATATAAATCTGTGAACCAGGCTTGTTTCAAGCCAAGGAAACGTCCATCGTTTACAAGCGTAAGATAGACCAATTGAAGGAACAGGTAAATGATCACAAACTTGAGTTGTTCCCTGTTATATAGCAGCTGTCTGGCTCTTAAATCCGAGACGATTAGCCTGCGGGTAAGCAGATTGGACAGTATGGAAAGAAGAACAGCAAGTATGAATGTGGTGTAATAGTAAGTGTCTTGCTCAAGAACCTCCTTAATGCTCTTGTTAAATGCGATGGCATAAACCGAAATAACGATGCCTCTACTGCTGTATAAAGAAAACATGTAAAGGGTGCCTACATATAAAAATTGCAAGTGGCTGCCACGGAAAAGCCAATGATAGGAAAGCATGATAGATCCTATTATGATGTAGACCACAAATCGGTGATCGAGCAATAAATAGGAGATCGCTGTGATACCGGTGCTGATGGCGATAGCGGCTACATAGGAAAGCCAGTGGCTTCTTTTTGACGGAAAGTATCTTTTGAAATAGGACAGATAGTAGGCATTATAAACAATTAACAGGGCGAATGATAAAGGCATCATGAGTTTCACCATCTCTTTGCCATTAATAGCCATGAATGCTTGCAGCACTTACATAGTCGGCAAAAGTTTTTCTGACGTCTTTCATATAGGTCACCCCTATAGGAATATTCTCACCTGTCTTGAGAACCAGGCTATTTTGATGAAACCAGGTAATGTAGCGAAGATTCACCAAATAAGAACGATGGACGCGAACGAAATTCTTGCCGGCTAATTGCATGCCCAGCTGCTCCATGGTGGAGTAGAACTCCAGGCTTTTATTTTTGCTGTAATGTACGGTTACGATTCTTTTCCAGATTTCAAAATAAGCAATATCCTTGATGGGGATAATGGTTCGACTGCTGCCGGAACCGCATATGAAAAGATCACTTGTTTTCTGCTGAACCATGCTTACTGCCCGGAGAAATACTTGTTCGAACTTGTCCGAAGGGGTTGAAGATTTGAGCAAATACTGGACCGCGGCAATATCAAATGCTTCGTATACATAGTCCTCACTGGTGGTAAGGAATATAATCTCTGATTTACATCCAAGCTGGCGAAGTTTTTTGGCAGTATCCATCCCGTTCATTTGGCGCATCAGGATATCGAGGTAAATAATATCCGCCTGATTCGGAAAATCGGAAAGATGAAAAAGCAGTTCTTCTCCGCTATAGAATGACGAAATGGAAACGTCTATATTGTTTCTGCTGGAAATCTGCCCGATCATCATGGCATATTGGTCCAAGGTTTCCTTATTATCATCACATAAAAATATTGTTATCATCGTTTTCACCATCCATTTTTCCCATCCGACAGGAACCTAGCCCTGTTCTTCTGTCTATAGTCTGAATCAATGTAAATGATTTAACACTAAAAATTTTAGATGCAGCATATCGTATTATACAAATTTATTGAAATATGAACATATTAGTTATCTATTCGAAAAAAGGATATAAAAAAGAATACAGTAAACTTTTAAATTTCTGTGAACAATACTGTTTTGGGATTGAAAAATAGATTAAGGGTTATTATCGGCGGGGGAAAAGAGAAAAAGGTGCAGTAAAAATTCAACAAAAAAGACGGCGCGTGTCGCGGACACCGCCGTCTCTCTGTGCTTATTTATAATATTTGTTCTCAAATTCAGTCCAAGATTTGGAGAACTCGTGATTTTGGAAAGCTTGCTTTAATCCGGTGATTTGCTTGAGACGAATGATCTCATCTGGCTCCATGCCGAGATTCTCGGCAATCTTCTCGTCGCTCCATCCTTCCTGAGTCAGCGATAGGACAATTTGGGACATCGAACGAATCTGGTGCGTCCCTCTGGCACGATTATGCCTGATCGTTGATCCCATACGCTCGGCAAGAGGTTTATCGATAATGGTTAAGGGCAAATAACCATAGGTTCTTTTTAAAATATCCTGATGTTCTTTGCCAATACGTAAGCGATGAAACCCGTCGGTAATTTCGTAATGATGATCGGTGATTTTATAGGCTACGATCGGCTGTGTGAAGCCATCCAGAAGGATGGATGTGTAGAGCAGTTTCATTTCTGCAGGAGCTACTTTGTTAGGGTTATAAGCATTTGCATAGATTCGATCGGCTCGTATCCATTGCACCAGGTCGACCGGTTCGGAAAAGGGGGATACTGTCCGCAGCTGCATTCGAATCTTATTTAGCGTTTGTACTTGCTCCTCCAGGCTCATTCGCTTAATCATCTGCTTTAATCTATCCAGCAGTGCTTCCAGCTCCGAATTAGCTTCGGATAATTGTATACTTTCTTCCATAGGCCGGGGCCAACTCCTTGTCGCTTCTTCTCAATAAAAACCAGAAATTTCTGGTGGTTCGATAGATCTCGAAACCTTGCTCCAGATAATAATTCTTAATATATTCCAAAGCAGTAGAAGTTCGAATGGGCATGTTGAGCTCTTCACAGTAAGCGAATCGGGCCGCGGTCAAAGCCTTGAATAACCCTTGTTTGCGGTACCCGGGCTCTACATATTCCGTAGTAAACAAAATATACTCGTCCATGATCCTTAACGAGGAAAAAGCGACAACCATCCCGTTTCTCTCGATGAGAAACCATATTCTATCGGATTCGTTGCGCAAATAAGGCATTTGACGAATATATCGTTCCTCTGCAAAAAAACGGCCCATCTTGGAGTAAAATATGGCTTTATCATATTTTCCCTCAAAGCACTGAATTGTTTCCATAGTGATCCTCCGTGATTGCCCTGCGCATGTATTTGTCCTGAGCATCCTCCAAATAGATCAGATTCCGATACTTCTGCCGGAGCTGCTTCAAATGCTGCACATCCGACTTTGTGGGGGCAAAACTGAGCCGTCGCAGCCAAAAGTCGTTCTTCTCGATCGCTCTCGCTACCCTCCGCCAGGTCGGAAGCTTCTTGCGAGCCTCCAGCTTGCGGTCTGCTTCATCCGGGATGCTTGCCAGCTGAATGCCGTGAAAAGACCACCACCGCAAAAAGGACTTGATCTTGCGGTAATAATGATCCCGCAGTTCAGGCGCGTAAATGCCAAGGCTTTCCAGTAAAAAAACGCTATATTGCTGCCAGGTCATGGCGGCTGGTTTTTCCGATTTCATATTTCCGAGCAGAGAAGAACGGGCGTAAATATTGCCAAAGTTCACGCCATGAACCCGGCTTACAACCCTTTCCCAGGTTTCGGGCTCCAGGGCGCGGAACTGGTCCAGTCCGCTGCGCTGATCATCGCCGTACGGTTGGCATAATCTTTGCTGATGAATGCTCAAGCCATTTTTGTACATCAGCTCATAGATGTCGTTAGAAGCAAGGTTCAACTGGCTTACCGCTCCCCAGATATCCTCCGTTTTCCAATCATATATCGGATAAAAGTTATAAATCGGACTAGGTGAATCAGGAGCGCGCAACTTCGTTGTCCAGACATAACCCAGGTAGGTATCTTTGGTTTTGTTAATAATGGTATTAAATCGATGAAGGCTCTCATCGCTGCGGATGGCAATACCCGCTGCAGCAGGCCCACGATGTATCTTCTGAAACCAAACACTGAAACGAGACGTAAATTCCTCGAACTCCATCCCTTTATAGAACCATGTCCAGTCCTCCGGCAGGTTGTCCTCATTGATTACGCAATCATGTACAGGCATGTTCCTAACCCACTTGTTCCGTTCCAGACGATCCCAACAGATCCAAGTAGGCTGTATCACGGATACTGCGTTGCGCAAGGAAAATGGCAAGCAACACCAATAAAAGTTCTCAACTACATCAGCCGTAATCCGGCGCAATTCTTCAATATGCTGAATCGTTGCTTCATATTGCGCTTCCAAATCAATAAATAAAACGCTAAAGGTTCTATTTTGTTGTCTGGCAATGTCAGCGCAAAGCTGGAGCATGACAGAGCTGTCCTTTCCACCGGATACACACAGGTAAATCGAATCAAAATTGGAGAATACCAGGTTGAATCGTTCTCGCGCAGCAGTTAATACATTTTTGGCCGAATATACCTTGGGGATTTGGAACACCTCCAGACTTAAAAATCCGCAATTTTATACAATATCTGCCTTAAACCACTTCGGCTGATAAAAATCATACAAAATTCTCATAATTCGACAGGAAGTATGTTCCAAATTGATCTTTTGATGTTCCGAATAAGATTATTCCGATAAATTTTTTCAAAATTAGACAAAACCTTGGGCCTTTATTGTATTGAGAACAAAAAAATATTAATTGGGAACAAAGACGGCCCCTGAAAACCCTGAAAATATATCTTGAAAACATACAATTAATTAAGAAAACATCAATAGCTAAATGATTTATATTTACATCTATATAAAGGGGAAGTACAGGAATGATGGAGAAGCTTGATGCGCTTGCATCCAGACTCGCTAACCAACAGACTCTCCAGGGGCTCCGCAGGGGGCTGTTATATTTGATGCCGCTTATTTTGATCGGTTCCTTTATATTGGCGCTGACGAATCTGCCCATTCCGATCTACCAGAGTTTTCTGGAACATACGCTTGGAGACGGGTGGCGGGACATCAGTCTATCGATTTACCACGGAACGCTGCAGATCCTGTCCATGACAGCCCTGATTACAGTCAGTTATGCCTTGGCAGGCAAAGAAAATCTTGTGATTTCCGGAGAGGTAAACCCTATCGTTATTGTAATAACGACATTTGCTTCATATATTACCTTCAGCAATGATTCGAAGCTGATCCCTAACGCTGCGGAAGCAGGGACCGCCTGTATTTCCGGAGCACTGATCATATCTGTATTAGCTTGCAAGATGTTCTGTTTCTTTTACAATTGCCGCGATCGCATCCGTCCCTCGAATTTAATCGATTATCAGGGAAGCTCCCGAATCCGTTCTTCTTTTCGGGCTGTTATCCCCTCACTGCTTACCATTCTCTTCTTCAGCGTAGCAAGGCATTGGTTCGATGTTATCCAAATAATGCTTCAGCGAATCATTCACGAGGCCTGGTTCTCAGAATACAACTATTTCTCAGCGTTGATGATAATTCTTCTAACACATGTCTTATGGTTCCTAGGCATACATGGCGGTAATTTTATGAATAATACGATGTCAGGGGCAGGAACAGAAGTTTCTGAGAACGCTATCTCCGCCATATTTACAAAAGAATTTTTTGATATATATGTGTATCTCGGCGGGGCCGGCGTTACTTTGGGACTGCTCGTCGCTTTGCTATTGGCCGGAGAGAGGGGAGGAGAACGGCGGCTAGCGAGGATTTCTATTCTGCCGGGCATTTTTAACATCAACGAGATCATCATTTTCGGTCTGCCTATCCTATTCAATCCTTATTATTTGATTCCGTTTCTGATGTCGCCTGTCATTCTAGGGATTACCTCCTGGATAGCCGTATATATAGGCTGGATTCCTCCGGCAACCCATGCGGTTGAATGGACAACCCCTATTTTTCTATCCGGTTATCTTGGTTCAGGATCTATGGCTGGAGTCGTATTGCAGGCGGCAAATCTGATATTGGCCGTGTTGATTTATATGCCTTTTGTCCGACTGCAGGCCAGGCAGCATCACCGCTCGCGGATGACGGCCTTCAGGAATCTGGCCAGCGAAGTGCAATATATTCAAGCCGGTCAACAGAGAAGCTTTTTGAACCGACATGATGAAACAGGTTACCTGGCTCGCGCTTTGGCGGCCGAAATCAGGGACGGTTTGCTCCATCATGCCCCGTCCTTTCATTTGGAATATCAGCCAAAGGTAAATTATAAAGGCGAAGTGATGGGGGCGGAGGCTTTGCTGCGATGGATGCATCCGGTTTATGGCACCGTATCGCCTCTGGTTATTTTAAGCCTTTGTGATGAAGCTCATTTAACCCATCAATTGGGGCAATGGATCATCCATCAGGCCTGTTGCGATTGGAAATATTGGCATGACCAAGGATATGAGCAGGTTTCTTTGTCCATGAACTTAAGCCCGCAGCAGCTGAAGGAGGATGATTCACTGGTTGAAGTTGTGGAATCGTGTATTCGCCGATTTGAGGTTGACCCTCATTGTATTGAACTGGAACTTACAGAGAATGCCACCATTGATCTAAGTGAGGCTACTTTAAACAAACTTAAGCAAATCAAGGAAATGGGGCTGAGTATCTCGATTGATGATTTTGGAGCCGGTCACAGCTCATTGCTGTATTTGTGCGATTTATATGCCAATGTGGTTAAGCTGGATGCTTCGCTAATACGTACGATCACCAGTGATAGGTACCGCCGGCAGATTGTAAAATCCTTGATCTCCCTTTGTAGTCAATTAAAGGTCAAGCTTATTGTGGAAGGTGTAGAAACACAGGAACAAATGGAATTGCTTCATGAGTTCGGCTGTGAATATTATCAAGGGTATTATTTTAGCAGGTCGCTGGACAGCGATAGCTTTATGGAGTACTTGCAGCAGCATGGATGGGTCCGGGATCGAGAGGATACTCAAGCAGGGAGACTTACCTCTAGCTGAGACATAATTCATGAAGGATTTAAGCAATTACAATATTCGGGTCGATTTTTGTCGTATTAAGGACAATGAGTGCCCTATTGGGATCATTCCGCCCGATTCTCTAAAAAAAGCATACTAAAATAAATATAAATGAAAGTTTAAGCTTCCTCGGGAATAGTCTATTAAAAATGAAGTGAAAGGCGGTGAGTTTTATTGGATATTCTTAGGCCGATTGATGGCGTGTACCAATGTATCAACAATCCGAACAACCGACGAAAATATGTATTAAGGGAAGTCGAAGGCAGCTTACCGGTTCTTGTGCGAATTGAGGGAGATGACGACGATAAAGCGGTACATGAGAAAGAGCTGTCGCCCCAAAATGATCTGTTTGCAAAGCTTCAAATTAACGGAAGCATGGGAGAAACAGGGGATTTAACTCATTTAGGATTGGTTGAAAATGATGGCGAATCCGTAGATTTACAAAAATTGAGTCTGGCAAGTGAGGTATCGCGCATAAAAAAATATCTGAGTTCCCCGTATTAGAAAGATCCTGGAGTGATAGGCTCCAGGATTTTTTTGTCTAATCGGAGTAGGCCGCTGCACTGAAGCTTTCCGGTCCCCTTCTGGCGGGGAACTGTGTAGGCGCATCGCCTTTGCTCACAAACGCCTGGTAGATCAAAAATCCCGAGTTGGGTGGAGTGTAGTCTACTCCGTCAGCTATGACAGCTTTGAGGACTGTTCCCATCGGCAGAAGTTCCGTCAGGGAGTATATAAGTACGGCATCTGGTCCGGTACCCCGGAAGATATCTATGGTAATCGGTGTTTCTTCACTAATAATTCCACTTATGGTTACCAACGCAGTGAATTGAATGCGCAGATTTGGCCCCGCTTCGGAAACATCCAATCCCAGGGTACCAAACAGCATGGGTGACGAGTCAACCAGAATGATGCCGATAGACCCGGTTGTGCTGGAATTTTGCGATACTTGCTGGTCCAAAAAACGTCCCACCTTATTCACCTCCTCGCCTTATTCCTAATTACCCTATGATAATTTTTAGCGGAGGTATAGGCAGTAATAATACCGTGGCAAAAAATGGCTCTATCCTAGTCGGATCTTAGCAGGAGAAATTCATAATATCGCTTGAATAAAGCTAATTCATTCGGGTGATTTTATATAAAAGTATCCAGCTTCAGCGAAAGGAGCTATTTATAGTGCAGAAGCTCTATTCGGATTTGCAGCGGAATGAAGCCTATCTTCGCCAGCTGTATAACCATTGTTCAGATGTAATGTACCATTCTTTCCTGATCGAAGGCAGGACCAAAGCTTTGATAATGCATATCGAGGGATTAGCGGATACTGAAGGAATTGAACGGTTTGTTGTTACTCCACTAATGCTGGAGGGGAACGAAAACTGTGAGGATATAGGAGATTTGATCAGACGAAGAGTATCATCACTGCAAGTGAAAAAATTTACTTTATTTAGCGAGTGCGCGGAAGCTTTATCGGACGGCAATACGATATTGATCATTGAGGGGCAGACAGCCTGTTATAGCTTTGGCATGACAAAGTGGGAGAAACGGGCCGTAGAAGAGCCGTCTGCAGAAGTAGGAATCAGAGGGCCCAGGGAAGGATTTACCGAAGATTTGCGTACCAATACCTCACAAATCAGGCGCATTATTAAAACTCCGAAGCTTAAAATGGAATCCGTTAAAATCGGCGAATATACACGGACGAGTGTCGTTCTGGCTTATATTGAAGATCTTGTGGACGAAACACTGATTGAGGAGATCCGGAGCCGGCTTAACCATATCCGGATCGACGGCATATTGGAGAGCGGTTATATTGAGGAAATGATTGAGGATCATCCCTATTCCCCCTTTCCGCAATTGCTGAGTACCGAGCGGCCGGATGTCGTCTCCAGTTGTCTTCTGGAAGGAAGGGCGGCGATTCTGACGGAAGGTACACCTTTTGTTCTGGTCGCTCCGGTTACTTTCTTCTCGCTGCTCCAGTCGCAGGAGGATTATTATCAGCGTTCAATAATTACTACAACCATTCGCTGGTTGCGCTACAGCTTTGTTGCCGTTGCTCTTTTGCTTCCGTCCTTATATGTGGCCGTGATTACCTTTCATCAAGAGATGGTGCCCGGTTCACTGCTCATTAGTATGGCAAGCTCCCGGGAAGCTGTTCCTTTTCCGGCATTAATAGAAGCGTTAATTATGGAGATTACCTTTGAAGCGCTGCGCGAAGCGGGAGTGCGGCTGCCTAAGCAGGTCGGGGCTGCGGTCAGCATTGTAGGAGCGCTGGTTATCGGACAGGCGGCGGTTCAGGCCGGATTGGTGTCGGCGCCGATGATTATTGTGGTGGCAATTACCGGGATATCTTCGTTTATGATACCGCGCTACATTACAGGAATCGCCGTTCGATTGCTGCGTTTTCCCTTGATTTTTCTGGCGGGCAGCCTTGGGCTTGTCGGGGTCGTGATGGGGGTTATCGCGATTGTGCTGCATATGTGCAATCTACGCTCTTTCGGAGTGCCCTATCTGTCCGAGATTAGCACACCCAATTTCAATGAATGGAAGGATACTCTGGCCAGGGAACACTGGTGGAAGATGAACACGCGCCCGCGGTTTATAGGCAAATACAAGAAATACCGGCAGCCCCCTGGACAAAGACCGGATCCAACCCGCGGAAACGGCAAATAGATTGGGATTGGGCAGCTTCAGTGAGGAGTGTTGAAACTATGAAAAAAGCTTGGATCTTGAAAGCTGTGATTTCTTTTCCGCTGCTTCTATTGTTAGGCGGCTGCTGGGACCGTATTGAACTTGATGATATGGCCCTGATTTCTGCGCTCGCTTTTGATGAAGCCGAGAATAATGAGGTTCGGGCAACCGTACAGGTTATCCTTCCCCAGGCCCAGATCGGATCGGGAACATCCGGAGGAGGCACTTCCCCAGCAGTGGCAAAGACTACGGTTCAATCAGAAACGGGCATTGATATTGCAGATGCTCTCTCCAAGCTGCAGCGGGAATTATCCAGAGATATGTTCTGGGGGCAATGCAGAATCTTTATTTTTAGCGAGGCGGTTGCTAAATCCGGAATACGACAACATCTGGATTATTTAGTTCGATTTCCTGAGTCAAGAGAGCGTGCCTATATGTTTGTAAGCAAAGGAGAAGCGTCGAAAGCGCTTGAAGTGTTTCCTAAGCTGGAGAACTCCTCGGCCGAAGTGCTGCGAAGGCTGGCGGATCTGCATATCGGCATACGGGTCACGCTGCACCAATTGAGTCTCATGCTGAACGGGGAATCCCAGGCGGCCATTTTGCCGATGGTCCATATACTTCCGGAAAAAGAATCGGCGAAGCCGCTGGAGACCATTCCATATCTGATGGGGAGTGCCATCTTTAGAAAAGACAGAATGATCGGGGAATTGTCTGAAGGGGACACAAGGGGGGTAATGTGGCTGAGGGATGAAATTAAAGAGTACACGGTCGTGTTTAAAGCACCGGAACCGGAGCAGGGCATTATCGCTTTGAAACCCGTGTGGGCCAACATTAAGCTGATTCCCAAGATTGAGGATGATGTATGGAAGATAACGGTTAAGGTGGTGACAGAAGGGGATATTATAAAGAATAGTACCTCGCTGAATCCTATGGACCCGTCTTCCCTTCAAGCTATGAACAGGGGATTCAAAAATGATGTCTACGAGCGAATAAAGGTAGCTCTTGATAAGACTCAACGTGAGTACAAGATAGACATTTTGGATTTCGCCCGGGAGTTCCACCGGAAATATCCCAAACAATGGGAGAAAGTGAAGGATAACTGGGAAGAACGATTCCCCGAGGTGCAAATTATAACGGATATTGAAACAAAGATTCTTAGACCGGGATTAATCTCTTCATCGCAGGGAGACGTGAAAATGAAATGAAATGGCATTTTTTTCTGATGATTTTGATCATGACCTTGCTGGTCATTCTGCTGGAGTGGAAGGGACTGAAAACCAGACCAATAAGGGATAAAGTTGTATTTATCTCGCTGCTCCTTCTGGTGCTGGGCTTGTCCATGCTCGACCTCCCCAATACGCCGGGGCCAACTACCCTGATCCTGCTCATCTATAAACCGCTCGAGAGACTGCTGGAGCTGTAACGTAATTGCATGGGATTGACTAAACAAGGAGAGGTGAGAATTGATGCTGGAAAAAGGGGGAATTTCCTCTTTTCAAATGGGGCTTATGCTGTACCCGGCTGTACTGGCTTCCGGTTTTCTGGTATTGCCTACGTTAACAGCCCAATATGCACAAAATGATCTTTGGCTCACTGGCTTATTGGCGGCTGTAGCAGGGGTTATTGCAGTATATACGGCAACCCGTTTACATGAATTTTACCCCGGACAGACGATTATTCAATATAGCGTAGAAATTCTCGGCAAAGTTCCCGGGAAAATATTAGGGCTTTGGATTATTTTTTATAATTTACATACCGCGGGTGCAATCACCCGGCAATATGCGGATTTCGTAACCGGCAATTTCCTGTTCAAAACACCTGTCATGGTGATTATGGTAACGCTGATGTTTCTATGTACAATCGCCGTCCGCGGCGGTGTAGAAGTGTTGGCCAGAAGCAATGTTCTTTTCTTTCCCGTATTTATATTCCCAATCTTTTTTATGCTGCTGCTGATTCCAGATCTGGACCCGAAGGCGATTCTCCCGGTTTTAAGTCATGGGCTCACTCCAGTACTTAAAGGTTCGTTCTCTATGATGGGCTGGTTAAGCGAGTTTTTTCTGATGAGTTTTCTGCTGCCCAGTGTGACGGATCCGCAGAAGGGGAGAAAATGGGGGTACATTTCGCTGGTCATTATCGTGCTGCTCCTTACTTACTCCAATCTGATGGCATTGTTTTTGCTGGGACCGGACTTAGGCAATAAATTGTACCCGCTTCTTGTTGTCTTTCGTTATGTGAGCATCGGCACCTTTTTGGAAAATTTGGAGGCCTTTCTGCTTGGGATGTGGGTGGTCGGACATTTCTTGCAAATCAGTTTATATGTTTACGCGGCTACGCTCTCAATAACCCAATATTTTCGGGTTGCGGATTATCGTTCGGTTGTTTTTCCGATCGGGCTGTTTTGTCTAGTGCTTGGTATTTGGGATCTGCCCAATTTTTCAGTCTTTGCATATTGGATCAAGACGGCGGTCCCCTTCCATATCATGACTACCTACCTGCTTATGCCACTGTTTTTGCTATTTGTTGCCGTCCTGCGCAGACGGAAGAAAAAGCATGAACATAATTAGAAATAGGGGAAGCACTGCAGAAGGTATTTTAGCGTGCTCCCGATTTTATTAGGTGTATTTGGAGCAGGCGCTCCATAGAAGACTCAAATCGTTGCGAGCTAGCTTGCCGCACCATTATGTAAGCGCTATACTCTTCTTAATCTATTATTAGAGAGGATGATGATCCATGAGCAACCCTTCGTCTGATCTTGTAAATGGAACAGGAGGTCCGATAGCGCCGCGGGATCCGGTAGCCAAACGCAGTGAGTTATACATATTGCATGAAGCTATGATTGAAGCAACGCCTCGTCCGGATGGGACGTTCTCGCAAGAAATTTACCTGGACGGCAATCGGCTTGTGGATAAGGCGCGGATTGCGGGCAATGTATCAGATGAAGCTATTCTTGAGCTTCTGAAGAGCTCTAGCGGGTTTCGCCGACTGGTACACAGTATTGGAATCTCCGTTCAAGCGCATGAAGAGGAGATTGCTCAAGTTCATTTTACGCTTGAGCATCGAGGGAAGAACAAATCGGGATCCCGAATGAGCACCTCATGCCCTGCTGATGGCTCGGAAGCGCTTCTGATCCTGGACGATTTCGAAGCATCTCCGGATGATGATGTTCTTGCCAAATTCGCCTTTGAATTCGATCGAGCAGGCGCTCTGGCGACGACTAGCGTTGTTTTCTATCTGAATGATGGTTACCGGGTTCCGGAGCTTGTGAATGATTCACCGGTCGAGTTCGAGTCGCAGTCCTATCGGGAGATGATTAAGAAGTCTCTCATGTCTCCGGGCAATAACAAGAGATTGAAGGCGGCCATCGAGAAGGCGAAAAAAGGTGAATCTGTCACGATCGCTTACATTGGCGGCTCGATCACTCAGGGCGCAGGGGCAGTTCCGATTCATAGTCATTGTTACGCTTATCGTTCTTATGATCTCTTTAAACAAATGTTCGCTCCACAGGAGGGCAGTTCGATTCGACTGATCAAGGCCGGTCTGGGGGGCACGCCGTCGGAGCTGGGTATTGTCCGCTATGATCGGGATGTACTGAAGGAAGGAACCGCCCAGCCGGATATTGTCGTTGTGGAGTTTGCCGTGAATGATGCGAACGACGAGACGGAAGGAAATTGTTACGAGAGCCTGGTGCTCAAGGCGCTGAACGCAAATAGCCGGCCCGCGGTAATTTTACTGTTCAGCGTGTTTATGAATGACTGGAATCTTCAGGATCGTCTAGCTCCTGTCGGACGGCATTATGATCTTCCGATGGTTAGTGTGAAGGATGCCGTTGTAGAGCAGTTCCGCTGGACTGCAGATCAGGGCAAGGTCATCTCTAAAAAGCAGTTTTTCTACGATATTTATCATCCTACCAATGCGGGACATAGAGTTATGGCCGATTGCCTGGCCTGGCTATTCACAGTTACCGACCAGACCATCTCTGCGGAGGAGGATATCTCAACGGACAAGCCGCCGATTATCGGGAATAATTATATGGGGATTCAACTCTTGGATCGCCTGAATGGCGAAGGGATCGCTCGGATTGATGCGGGGGGATTCCGGGAGACAGATACCGATCTGCACACAGCAAATATGGACGATCATACTTACGGAACACCACAATTCCCTAATAACTGGATGCATACCGCTAAATCAGGGGTTGATCGCTTCAGGATGACACTTCGGAGTAAACGGCTTATTCTGGTGTTCAAAGACTCCGGAGATCCTGAATTCGGTACGGCAAATCTATGGGTAGACGGAAGGCTGGTGAGGCAGGGTGATCCACATATCGCGAATTGGACACATTGCAATGCGGTGATCCTCTATGACGAACAGGATTTGATGGAGCATACGGTGGAGATCGAAATGGCAGCCGGACAGGAGGACAAGCACTTCACGATTTTAGGGTTCGGTTATGTGCTGTAAATTAGACAACAACATAGAAACAAAGCAAGTTCTTCTGATGAACAAAAGCCACGACCAAACGACCAAGCAAAAAGCAACCATTTATTATAATGGTTGCTTTTATGATTTCCAGCAGTTTAATCCTGAGAAAAAGGGAAAATAGCAGAAGCGGGAGTTGTTTTTATTTTACCTTGTTGCTTCGAACTTTCCACCCGGCTTCCGGATGGATCGATGACGGAAATAATACGTCCAAATTGATACACCAACGGACAAAAACAGGATCTGCATGAGCGTACGGGGGATCAAGGCGTCTTCAGGACTGGTATAGAGGCCGTTAATCGCTATGTATAGATTGGCAGGAAACATGGCGATCAGCAGTAGCGACAGCCCGCCAGATGCCCAAAGGACAGTAGGACGCCACAATAAACCTATCGCTCCGATCCATTCCAGCACACCGGTGATCGTTACGATGAGGCCGGGATATGGCAGAACAGGCGGGACCATATCGATGAGCTCCGTGCGAAGATAGACGAAGTGAACCGTCCCGGTCAGCATGAACATCGCCGCGAGACCGCCCCGAAGCGCAACCGGCCATGGGCGCAATCGCTGTACACCGACAGCACCTGCAATGAGAAGAATAACCGTGACGACAATCAGCACAATAACGGGTTCCATAATATAACCTCCTAAATAGTAAATCATTAATGAGTATAGGTACTAAACACTTTGTCTAAAAAAAATTAGCGCCTAATTATGGGATAAACGTTCTTCCAATTTCGTTAAGAAATCTTTGATCCCTCGCGCCTGTTCGTTAGGAGCATCCCCCAATACCTCTACAACCATATGTTTAAATTGGTTCAGATATTCCAAGTGACGGGCATAGGCGATTTCACCTTTAGGGGTGACCTTAAGCATCAATCTGGACTGATTGCGGGCATCTTTTTCTTTGCTCACCAGCCCTTTCTGCTCGAGCTTTTTCAATACCTGGGATATAGCTCCTTTCGTTACGCCGCAGCGTTCAGCCAGCGCTGTAATGTGAATGCCTTCATGCTCCTTGATTTCAGCGAGCGTATAGATCTCGGAATGAAATAACGGTTCCTCTACACCATAATCCCTAATCTTTCGATCTTGTTTCCCAAACGCCTGGAACACGTCCAGAAGGAGACTTCCAATGCTCTCATTTGTAAGTTTCTCACTGTTCATCATGAAAGTAGTGTATAGCAACTAAACCCTTTTGTCAAATCCTTCCCTTACTTGTAAAACAAGAGGCAACAACCGGGGATAACCTTTCGAACTGATCAATCGATAAAACCAGTCCTCCATGCCGTTGAAACCTCCTCTTCGACAGTGATACAATTTGAACAGTTCCTCAAAATAAAATGTCCTCGATGGAGTCCTATGAAAAAATCTTTACCCAATATTTTGACTTTTCTAAGAATCCCTCTGTCCCTTTTGATGCTGGTATGTATAGAAAGAACAAGCATTTTATTAGTGTTGTATATAATTTGCGGAATAAGCGATGTGCTGGATGGATTTCTTGCCCGTCGCCTCAACGTAGGTTCTTCTTTTGGTGCAAAAATTGACAGTCTTGCGGATGTTGTTTTTTATAGCGTAATAATTATAATCACGCCGCTTTTAATACCCACTGACAGGTTGTTTATTGTTATATTTGCTTTGGTGGCTACCGTCAGGTTATTCAATGTCGCGCTTGTAAAGCGAAAATTTCGGCAATGGGGTGGACTGCACACAATCGCCAACAAAGCAGCGGGCCTTACATTGATCGCCTTGTGGCCGGTTTGCATTTACCTTGGCTTTATACCGGTATGGGCCGTCGTCACGATCGGAAGCATAACCTTTCTATCTGCACTGGAGGAAAGCGCTTTGTTGCTGTCACGTAAATCGTACAATCCAAACGAAAAAAGCATCTTTTTGCGAAAACATAAAAATTAAATGCCCTCCAGGATCACTTCGCCAATGAACAGTTTCCCATCTCGGCTTGGTATAGCCGTATAATAGCTTATGCATTTACACTGGTCGAGCAACAGCCCGCTCAGAATTATCAAGGAGAATACTTATCCAGATATTTCGATGCGGCGTTGCGGATACCTCAGAACAAGTGCAAGCAGTATTTATAGGAAGTAGATATTGGGCAAGGAGGGCCAAAATGTGGCAGAACAAGCAAAAGTTGAACATAGAATAAAACGATAAGACGATAGTTCAGATTGACTTTCGTAAAGAATGATTGTAATATATAGCCAAATGTTAGTGATCACTAACTATCGGCAACAAACCATACTGAGAAAGGTATATGTTTGATGAATATGCAGACCTTGGACAATAAAAGTAAATTGATGCTGACCGCTATCGATTTAATGGCTGAAAAAGGATACAAAGGTGTCTCGACCAAAGAAATCGCCGCAGTAGCAGGTGTCAGCGAGATGACTTTGTTTCGCAATTTCGGAAGTAAACAGAATTTGCTTGAGCAAGCCGTTGATCGTTATCATTACTCCGTTGAAATGGAAAAGCTTTTTAAAGAGGATATCAAATGGGATTTGAAAGAGGATTTATTTACGATTTGCCAAATGTACCATGACATCATGCAGCGTAACCGCAAATTGTTTATTATCGTCTTGAGTGATAACGAATTAACAAGTATCCGCGAGAAGGCAGACAGGCATCCGCGCAAATTTCTGGAATTGTTAACGAAATATTTTGACGAGATGCAAAGTAAGCACAAAATGATATCCACGGACGCGCAAACTCAGGCTATGACGTTGATGTGGCTAAATTACGGAGCTTTTATGTCGCAGTTGTTCGGTGCGTCGTTTACTGAAGTTACGATGCAAGATTTTATGCATTCGAGTATCGATCTATTTGTTAAGGCATTGACCCCATGATTTTTTTACTCATAGTGTTAGTTAGTACTAACAAACATAATAAGCGAGGTGTAGTGATGAATCAAAGCGAAAGCATCAGAATGGTCGGGCAAACCGCATCTGTTGGTTTTCAGGTAGGAGTTCGGAGGACGCTGCCGATTTCGCCGGCTCAGGCATGGATGTTTCTAACCTCCCCTGAAGGTTTAAAATTATGGCTTGGAACGGTTTCGCTCCGTACATTCCAAGAGGGGGACACCTTTCAATCCAGCGAGGGAATTAGCGGACAATTCAAGGTGGTTAAACCGTTGAAACAAATTCGTTTAAGGTGGAAGATGAAGGGCTGGGACAAACCGTCTACGCTGCAAATTCGATTGATAGCCGATAAATCTGACAGAACCACGATCAGTTTTCATCAAGAATGCCTGAATCAGTCGGATACACGGGAACAAATGAAGCTTTATTGGGAAGACGTACTGAACAAAATGAGGGAAATAACGGGTTCTTCCCGTGAATCATAATAAGGAGATGAATATAAATGAATAAGTTCAGCCATATCGATCTGCGAGTGACCAATCTGGAAGTTGTGCTGCCTTTTTACGAAAAGCTTCTTCCTGAGCTGGGATTTACGCGCACCTTTCATAGTGCAAATTGGCGGGTGTTTGCCGCTGAAGGAGAACTTCCTATGGCCCCGTACTTTGCCATTACAGAGGATGCCGGACATACACCGAATGAGAATTTAATCGGGTTTTGGGCCAATGACCGGGAAGAAGTGGATCACATCGCCAAGCTGGTTGCAGAAAATGGGGGGGAAATAAACGGCGGCCCCCAGCTATTCCCGATTAGCCCGACCTATTACGCTGTCTATTTTGAGGATCCTTGCGGAAACAAATATGAGATGGTGCATCGCTTAAATTAGTGGGGGAGGGTTCCAAGCCTTCGACTTAATCTTCCCATGCTCAACAAGCGATCATGGACGCCTGCTAGCCCATTAATATAGGCAGAGCAGAGCTGAAGGGAACCGGAATCGACCTGCGGCTGGTAGTAGCCCGCAATAAATAAGCTCCTGAAGCTGTCTCTTAAGACGGTTCAGGAGCTTTTTAAAGTTCTAGGATAAGAATGCTTCTTCTCCTTTTGAGGGTTGGTCCGCTTCGGTCGCAAGGCCGATATCCTTGTTGTTGAGAATGTGGTCTTCCAATACAGCAGATTTGTGCCGTACTCTCTAATAATATGAGTCTCTCCCCACATGCAGAGCGAGTCGAAAATCGGTTTCAAGCTCCAGCCTTACTCGTCAGCTCATTTCCCACTTTGGGCGGGACCACCGGAATTCTAACGAAACTGGAGATCGCTATTTGCGCCGAAAAGGGCAAACTAAAATTCTAACGAAACTGGGTGTCGCTATTTTGACAAATAAGGGGCTAAGTAGCGGTTTTTTGCCCAAATAGCGTTATGGAGTTTCGTTACATTTCCATACCCCTCATTTTTGCTTAAATAGCGACATGGTGTTTCGTTAGAGTTTTGCTGGGGTTCTCCTGGGGTTCTCCTGGAGTTCTGCTGAAGTTCTCTTGGGGTTCTCCTGGAGTTCTGCAGGAGTTTTGCGTAAATTCTGTTGAAGTGCTTGTGAGAGTTTCGTTAGAGTTTTGCCGGATTTGCTGGAGTAAGACAGGATTTCCATGAGAATTCAGCAGAAGTTCCACCAGCGTCTCGTAAGACTTATTTTCAGCAAGGCCATTTATGAAGAAAACTCCAGCGTAAAGGAGCGGGAAATCACAGGCTAATCAGCTCTAAGCTCACGCTCAGAGCTGACGATCAACGGCCTGTTGGCGGCGTGCCGCTTGAAGAAGATTCCATCCGAGGAGGACCAGTATGCATCCGGTTACCAGGATATAACCTCCGAGCACGGGCCGCAGCGCTGCAAGCAGGGAGGCATGCTCCTGACCCACAGAGCCGGCCGCTGCATTTTTTATCGCTCCAAGCCCCAGCGCGGCCCCCATAACCATCCCTAAATTGCGTGTCAAAGCGATCATGCCTCCGATAGAACCGGTATGTTCTTTAGGGGCATATTGCATGATGAAGCTGTTATTCGGCGCGGACAATAACCCCATCCCGATGCCGAGCAGGCTCAGCGAACCAAGCAGCATAAGGACGTTGGCCTCCGTCTGGTCCGGGACCAGGGCCAGCACGATAAGAGCAAGGCCCATGCCAAGCATGCCGAGCAGCATAAGCCGCCTGGACCCATAACGATCGGACCAACCCCCGGCAACGGGGCCAGCAACCCCGAGCAGGATCGGATAGATGGCCATGATATAACCGGAAATCGAAGGTGAAAATCCGGCCTTGCCTGTTAAGTAAAAGGGCAGGGCAACGAGAACGGTGTTTGCCATCATGAACGACATCGTGCTGATCATCAATCCCCCGGAGAGCGGGAAAGTGCGGAACAGCCGGATCGGCAGAAACGGTGACGAATGGCGCAGCTCCCACAGCAGAAAAGCTGTAAATCCTGTGATGGCTATGATGAACGCCACCGGCTGAGCGGCTGAGATGGCGTAAATCATAGAGGCGATTGAAATGATGAACAGGATTGCGCCAAGGCGGTCAAGCGGGACTTTTCCGGTGGCTGATTCCCGTCCTGCCATACTATTCTTCTTGCCGGCGGGAATATAGCGAATAGCGAGCAGAGTAGCCATCAAGGATACGGGAACATGGACCAGGAAAAGCCATTGCCAATTCAGCCATTCAGCAATAAATCCGCCGGCGATGGGGCCGCTCATGGCGCCCAAAGCAACGGCCGTGCTGACGATACCGAGGGCGCGTCCCCGTTGTTCTTTGGGCAAATAGAGAGCAATGATCGCGATATTGGTCGCCTGGAACATCGATGCTCCGACTGCCTGTACTGCCCGCAGAATCAGCATAATTGCGATATTGGGGGAGAAAGCGATCAAAATAGAGCTGAGTGCGAAAATAACATACCCGGTATTATGAATTGTTCGATGGCTGTAGCGGTCCCCCAGCTTGCCCATCAATGGAAGGAGGGAGGCGATTACGAGCAAATAACCGGTGGTGATCCATTGAACAACGCCAAGCTCGCTATGAAACAGGTCGGCGAATTGCGGTAGCGATACATTCATGACACCGGCTGTAAAATGGGAAACAAAAGCACCTAGACATAAAGCTGTCATCATAAGAAAACGATTCATGAGTTCCTCCTGCTTGTATAGAATTTCGTTTGTATCGTTGTTATTTAGTTTAGAAACTAAACCAAATAAGCAAAAAAAATTAATGATTTTGCTGCAAAAAATCGTTGAGTTTGTCGATGCATTTTTCAAATATCTCTATTTCCTGGGCGCTTACTTGGGTGCGTAGCTGGTTGTAAAAACCCAGATGCACCCTATCGTGGGCCGCATTGGCTTCTTGTCCCAAAGCTGTAAGGGAAAGGACGATCCCCCTGGCATCATGCGGATGCGGCGAACGGACAACCAGCTCTTTGGCCTCCAGCCGGGCAATAAGCTGGGTGACCGCACCCTTGGTGATGCCCAGACGACTGGCAAGTTCACTCATCAGCACATTGCCCTCGGGGCCGATTGCCGTTATAGTATGGATTTCACTTGGCGTCAGCGGCCCGGCTGAGCCAAACGTGTGAGGCTGACGCTCCAGGCGGCGCAGCTGCATAATGAGTCTGCCAAGATTACGGCTACCTTGTTGTTCCTGCTCGGTTATTGGGGTTGGATTTTTTTTCATGGGTATAGTTTAGTTTCTAAACATAATGTTTGTCAAGCCATTTCATCCGGCAAAAGCTTACGAGCTTAATCGGATATAAGCAGGGCAGTTCTACAAGCTGACAAAAAGGATATAAAAAGCACTCTAACAGGGCGAACGGGATTTCTAGACTTCAATCACGCCGATTGGACGGCTCAATCACGCCGACTGGATGCGCTTCGTGCTTTTCTCGTCACGTTGACATAGCAGTCCTTGCCATCCAAGTCCGGATGAAGATCAGATCGGTTTTACAAGTTCAAAAATTCTTAAAAATTATTTATTTAAAAAGGGATCTGACGAGGGGCTGTCTACAGGCCGGATTAAAGCGTTTTTTCTGAGAATCTATTACATTATCCAAGCGATTTGGGACGTTTGTACGGATTGACAATACTATATATAGGTGGTAAATTGATTTAGCACAACAAGATGTTGTTTGTTTATAGGTTTTTAACCTTTATATTAGAAATACAGGTAAGAGATAGATTGTAAGGGGAAAAGTGAGGGAGTATCGATGTTAATTGCGTATGATTCCAAGACAGGGAATGTAAAACGGTTCATTCAGAAGCTCGACTTGCCTGCCGTGCAAATTGACGAGGGCATGACGCTGGAGGAGCCGTTTGTGCTGATTACATATACGACCGGGTTCGGTCAGATACCATCAAGAGTCTCGGCGTTTTTGGAACATAATCATGGCCGGATGCTCGGTGTGGCGGCCAGTGGTAACCGCAATTGGGGCGAGAGATTTGCAAAAAGTGCGGACTTGATCTCCGAGCGCTACCAGGTGCCGGTTGTGGCTAAGTTTGAGCTATCCGGGACGAAAAAGGATGCGGAGATTTTTAAGCAGGAGGTGAGCCGGGTTGCGGCATATTGAACTGAACAATCAATTGATGCAGCGTGATGAGAACGGGTTCTTCCAGCTGGAGAAGGACCGGGAAGCTGTCGCTGAGTTTATGAAGGAAGTAGCGGGTAGAACGATGATCTTCCCGACTACGGCCGATAAAGTACGGTATATGATCGATCATGACTACTATGAAAATGTGTACGACCGGTATACGGCTGATGAAATAGATCAAGTATTTGCGATTACCCATAGCTATCAATTTGAATTCCCGTCCTACATGGCGGCATCGAAATTTTATACGGACTATGCGTTAAAGACGAATGACAAGTCCAAGTATTTGGAGCATTATCCCGATCGGGTGGCTATCGTAGCGCTATATCTTGGCCGAGGAAATGTAGATACGGCCGGCACGCTGGCACGATCGATGATGGAGCAGCGGCTGCAGCCAGCTACCCCGACCTTTCTGAACGCGGGCAAGAGCCGGCGCGGCGAGATGGTCTCCTGCTTCCTGCTGGAAATGGATGATTCTCTGAACTCTATCAACTACGTATTAAATACGTGTATGCAGCTGTCCAAGATCGGCGGGGGAGTTGCGGTCAACTTGTCGAAGCTGCGCGGACGCGGCGAAGCGATCAAAGGCGTGGAAGGCGCGGCCAAAGGCATAATGCCGGTGCTGAAGCTGATGGAGGACGCCTTCTCCTATGCGGACCAGATGGGACAGCGCAAAGGCTCGGGCGCAGGGTATTACAATATTTTCGGCTGGGATATCGCTGAGTTTCTGGATAGCAAGAAGATTAACGCCGATGAGCGGATTCGCCTGAAAACCCTGTCGATCGGTTTGATTGTGCCGAACCGCTTCTATGAACTGGCCAAAGCTAACGAACCGCTTCATGTGTTTGGCCCATATAGTGTATACCAAGCTTACGGAATACATCTGGATGATATGGATCTGGACGTGATGTATGACAAGCTGCTGGCGGACGACCGGGTGAAGAAGAAGAAATTAATGAGCGCACGGGACATGCTGACGAAGATCGCTATGGTTCAGCTGGAATCCGGCTATCCATATATCATGAACAAGAGCAACGCGAACAACCAGCATGCCTTGAAAAATATCGGACAGGTCAAAATGTCCAACCTGTGTACGGAAATTTTCCAGCTGCAGGAGACATCGGAGATTAAGGATTACGGTCACGAGGATATGATTCGCCGCGATATCAGCTGTAATCTGGCCTCGCTGAACATCGTGAACGTGATGGAGCGGAAGAAGGTCCGTGAATCCGTACATGAAGGCATGGTCGCATTGACAGCTGTAAGTGACATGACGAGCATTGCGAACGCTCCAGGCGTTGCCAAGGCGAACCGGGAGATGCATTCCGTCGGCCTTGGGGTCATGAATCTGCACGGCTTCCTGGCCAAGAACAAGATCGCATATGAGAGCGAAGAGGCGAGGGACTTTGCCCGTACGTTCTTCGCGATGATGAATTATTATTCTCTGGAAAAAAGTATGGAAATTGCTGTTCAGACGGGCGAGGTTTTCGCCGGCTTCGAGCAGTCCGAATATGCGACAGGCGAATATTTCAGCCGTTATGTGGATACGGATTACCGTCCACGCACGGATAAGGTGGCTGGACTGTTCGAAGGCATGTATATTCCTTCTCCGGAGGATTGGGCTGAGCTGCAGCAATCAGTGATGATGAACGGGTTGTATCACGCCTACAGGTTAGCCATCGCGCCAACCGCAAGTATTTCCTATATTCAGAATGCGACATCCAGTGTGATGCCTGTCGTGGAGCAAATCGAGACCCGTACTTATGCCAATTCAACGACTTATTACCCGATGCCGTACCTGAGCGCGGAAAATATGTTCTTCTATAAATCGGCTTATCAAATGGATCAGTTCAAGGTGATCGATCTGATCGCAGAAATTGCACCGCATATTGACCAAGGTATCTCGACGGTTCTGCATGTGAACAGCAATGTGACGACCCGGCAGCTGGCGCGCTATTATTTGTACGCCGCACATAAAGGGCTGAAATCGTTGTATTATACGCGGACGAAGAAGCTGTCTGTGGAAGAATGCCTTACCTGCTCAGTGTAACAGAGAAGAAGAAAGGATGAGAAACAGCGATGTGCGCATTACAAGCAGTTAACTGGAACCGTCCGGATGATGACTTTACGATGATGTTCTGGAATCAGAATATTATGCAATTCTGGACCGATGATGAAATCCCGTTGTCCGATGACAAAATGTCGTGGATGACGTTGAACGAAGATGAGAAAGATGCCTATATGAAGGTGCTTGGCGGGCTGACGCTGCTCGACACAGTGCAGGGCGGCGTTGGCATGCCGCAGATTATGGAGCATGTAGAGGGGCTGCAGCGCAAAGCGGTGCTTGGCTTTATGGGCATGATGGAGCAGATCCACGCCAAGTCCTACAGCAGCATTTTCACTACGCTGGCTTCGAATGAAGAGATCGATGAAATTTTTCGCTGGGTAGAGCAGAACCCGATGCTGCAAAAGAAGGCGGCGACCATCCGCGAATACTATACGAGCATCCATTCTCCGCGCGAGCTGTACTTGGCTATGGCGTCCTCTGTTCTTCTGGAGAGCTATTTGTTCTATAGCGGGTTTTTCTATCCGCTCTATCTGGCGGGCCAGGGCAAGATGACTTGCAGCGGCGAGATCATCGACTTGATTTTGCGCGACGAGAGCATCCATGGCGTCTATGTTGGCGTACTGGCGCAGGAAGTTTTTGCGGGGCTCGATGAACAAGAACAGAGGGATGTATCTGATACGCTGCAGGGGCTGCTGAAGGATCTGCATGCGAATGAAGAACAGTATACGGAACTGATATATACGAAGATCGGCCTAGTGGACGAGGTGAAGACGTTCTTGCGCTACAATGCCAACAAGGCGTTCATGAATCTGGGTCTCGAGCCGCCGTTCGAGGACGAGGAGATCAATCCGATTGTACTGAACGGGATCCGGACCGATACGAAGCAGCATGACTTTTTCTCCAAAAAAGGCAACGGCTACGTGCGTGCGCTGAATGTTGAGCCGCTCACGGACGAAGATTTCAATTTCTAAGTTGATTTGTATATAAACAGGGTGTTTCTCACTGATTATAGTGAGGAATCCCCTGTTTTTTGTTTGCGCCGATGAAATAAATAGACCGATTGACAAGTGAAGAAAGAGCCTGTAAAATAACTAATCGTAAATATTACGATTAAGGAGTTGTTGGGAATGAGAGTGGTTGTTACTTTGGCATGTACCGAGACGGGAGACCGCAATTACACGACTACGAAGAATAAGAAGACACATCCTGAGCGCATGGAACTGCGCAAGTACTGTCCTCGCCTGAGAAAATACACGCTGCATAGAGAGACACGTTAATCTGCTGAAGGAGGTTATATATGTATACGGAACAAGAAGCAAGGAAGAAGATCCCGGTAACAGTGCTCAGCGGTTATCTGGGAGCCGGGAAGACAACGCTGCTGAACCATGTTCTGCACAATAGGGACGGATTAAAGGTCGCAGTAATTGTCAATGACATGAGCGAAGTCAACGTGGATGCCAATCTGGTGAAATCAGGGAACGTATTGTCGAGAACAGAGGAGAAGCTTGTAGAGATGTCCAACGGCTGCATTTGCTGTACATTGCGCGACGATCTGCTGCGTGAAGTGCAGAAGCTGGCTGCTGAAGGGCGCTTCGATTATATTCTGATCGAATCCTCCGGAATCAGTGAACCCATCCCGGTAGCACAGACCTTTACTTATGCTAATTCGGATCTGGATATCGATTTAACCTCCCTGTCCCGCCTGGATACGATGGTAACTGTGGTGGATGCCAACCGTTTCTGGCATGACTTTGCGTCAGGAGAGAGCCTGCTCGATCGGGACCAGGCTGCTACAGAGGCTGACTATAGGGATATTGTGGATCTTCTGATCGATCAGATCGAGACCTGTGATGTGCTGCTGTTGAACAAATGTGATTTGGTAGAAGAGAAGGATCTGGTCAAGCTGGAGGCGGTGCTACGAAAGCTTCAGCCATCGGCCAAAATCATTCGTACTGTAAATGGAGTTGTCAACCCCAAGGAGATTTTAAATACCGGTTTGTTTGATTTTGAAAAGACAAGCATGTCCTCGGGCTGGATTTCGGAGCTTACTAAGAAGGAGCATACCCCGGAAACCGAGGAATACGGGATCGGATCGTTTGTGTACCGCAGCAGGATTCCATTCCATCCGCAGCGCCTCAGCTATTTCTTCAGCAATTGGCCTGAGGAGGTGGTGCGGGCCAAGGGGTTGGTATGGATCGCGGCGCGCGGCGATCTGGCTGCCTCGTTAAGTCAGGCGGGACCTTCCATACAGTTTGGCCCTGCCGGATACTGGCTTGCTTCATTGCCGGAGGAGCAGCAGCGTGAAGTTCTGGAGAGCGAGCCTGAGGCACGGAAGCGCTGGGATCCTACATGGGGCGACCGCATGACCGAATTAGTCTTCATCGGTATCGACATGGATCAGAGGGACATCGAGAAAAGGCTGGCCCGCTGTCTGCTGAGCAACGAAGAAATGCAGCAAGACTGGAATAAATTTAATAATCCCCTGCCGTGGCTGAGTGAAGCATGAGATTTACTCAATAAATAGGGTTTACAAATCGTAATTATTACGATATTATGCTCTTTATAAAACGTAAAAATTACGATTAAAGGAAGAGATGAATGTGATTTTATCATCCATGCGCGAGGTGGTGTTTGGATACGGGAATGAACCGGTCATCGAAAACTTGTCATTGGACATCCATGCCGGGCAATTTGTCGGTGTTGCGGGGACTAACGGCGCAGCGAAGTCTACTTTGCTGAAGCTGATGCTGGGCCTGATCAAGCCATGGAGCGGTTCGGTCCGAATTAATCGCTTCATGGAGGACGGCTCGAAGATGGCCGTGGCGTATGTACCGCAGCATGTGTCTTCCTTCAACGCCGGCTTTCCCAGCAAGGTTAGCGAGCTGGTCCGTTCCGGTTGTTACTCTCGCTTGGGATTATTCGGTCGTTTCAAGAACGAGCAGCGGCAGATTGTTGAACGAAGTCTGAAACAGGTTGGCATGTGGGAATTCCGCGATCGGAAAGTCGGAGAATTGTCGGGGGGGCAGAAGCAGCGCGTCTGCATCGCCCGGGCGCTGGCCCAGGAGCCGCAAGTGCTCGTCTTGGATGAGCCTACGACGGGAATGGATGCGGCAAGCCGGATAGAGCTTTACGAGTTTTTAAGAGCTGGCGTAACGCAGCAAGGCCATACGGTTATTATGGTTACCCATGGGCTTGAGGAAGCGGCGCCGTATCTCGATATGTTGATTCAATTGGAGCGGAAGGAGGAGGGATGGAGATGCTCGGCTACGAATTTATGCAGCGCGCCTTTTGGGCAGGGGGGTTAATCGGCGTTATCGCTCCGCTGCTCGGCGTCTACTTAATGCTTCGCCGCCAGGCATTAATGGCGGACACCCTTTCGCATGTATCTCTAGCCGGGGTAGCTCTCGGCTCGGTCATGCAGCTGAATCCTTCCCTCAGCGGCTTCGCCCTGGCTGTAGCCGCAGGCATCGTGATCGAGCAGCTTCGTCGTTCTTATCGTACATACAGCGAGCTGCCGGTGGCAATCATCATGACTTCGGGGCTGGCGCTGGCTGTGGTGCTGATGAGTCTGAAGCAGAATTGGAGCAAGAGCTTCAGCTCTTATCTGTTTGGTTCCATTGTCGCAGTAAGCAACACCCAGCTGCTGTTGATTGCTGCCGTGGCGTTAATCGGTTTTCTCTACTTTATAATCCTGCGGCGTCCTCTCTACAATCTGACCTTTGACGAGGATACCGCGGCGGCAATCTCCGGAGTTCGGGTCAGGCTGCTGTCATTGTCCTTTGCGGTATTGACCGGGATGATCGTTGCTGCTGCCATGCCGGTTGTAGGCGTGCTTCTGGTCTCCGCGCTGATCGTTTTGCCTGCCTCGCTGGCCTTGCGCGTTGCTTCCGGTTTCACGGCAGCGATTCTGATCGCGATTGGCACCGGTCTGGCGGGCGTATTTTCCGGCCTTAGTATGTCTTATTATATCGATACGCCACCGGGCGGGACGATTGCATTAATCCTGCTCACGTTTCTGCTGATCACACTGCTGCTGCAAAAGCTGCTGCGAGTCTATGGTCGGCGCAGTACCAAAAAACAATATCCAAAGAAGGAGTTACTGAAACATGAAATTTTGGAATCGTAGTCTAACTGTTTTATCTTTGTCAATGATGCTGGTTGCAGCCGGTTGCGGCTCAAACGCAGGTACTGCGGGCAACGCAGCGAGCAACAACGGCTCGTCCGCTGCTCCCGAAGCGGCCGCGGATAAACCTGCAGCGGAAACGTTGGAAATCAAGACGAGCTTTTATCCGATGTATGAATTTACGCGTCATGTAGCGGGGGAACTGGCCCATGTGGAGAATCTGGTTCCCGCCGGGATGGAACCGCATGATTGGGAACCTACCGCGCAGGATATGGCCGCTATCTCTAAGGCCGACGTGCTTGTGTATAACGGCGCGGGTATGGAAGGTTGGGTAGAGCAGGTGCTGGACAGCGCGACGGGCAGCGGGCTCAAAGCGATTGAGGCCAGCCAGGGGATTGAATTGATGGAAGGCTCGGAAGAGCATGAACATGAACATGGCGAAGAGGCGCATGAACATGGTGAAGAGGCGCATGAAGAGGGCGAACATGCTCATGAAGATGGTGAGCACGCCGATGAGAACGGCGAACACGAGAGTGAGCATGGACATGAAGAAGATGGGCATGGGCATGCCCATGATCACGGGGGGTTAGACCCGCATGTATGGCTGTCGCCGGCACTGGCGATTCAAGAGGTTCGCAACATTGAAAAAGGCCTGTCCGAAGCAGCGCCGCAATATGCTGAACAGTTTAAAGCGAATGCCGATGCTTATGTAGCCAAGCTGGAGGCGCTCGACAAGGAATTTACCGAGGCGTTGAAGGACAGCAAGCGCAAGGATTTCATTACCCAGCATGCCGCTTTCGGTTACCTGGCCCGACAATATGAGTTGACTCAAGTGCCGATCGCCGGGCTCTCGCCTGAGCAGGAGCCGTCAGCTTCCCAGATGGCCAAAATCGTTGAGTTTGCCAAGGAGCATCATGTGAAGACCATTTTCTTTGAAACCCTGGTTTCCTCCAAGGTAGCCGACACGATCGCATCGGAAATCGGAGCCAAATCGGCGGTGCTCAATCCAATTGAAGGGTTAACGCAGGAAGAGATAGACGGCGGTCTCGACTATATTGCAGTCATGCGTCAGAATCTCGATTCGCTAAAGACAGCGTTGAACGAATAGTCTATAAGAATCTGGTGAAGGGGATATGAAAACGGGAGATGGAAGAATGGAGAACAAGTCGAATCCTATGATTCAAGCTATGGAGTCCAACGGTTTGCGTATTACCTCGCAGCGCAGATGGATCGCGGAGCTGTTCTCCGTCTCCACCGGATTCGTGTTGCCGCGTCAGGTTCACGCTTATATATCGGAGCGGCTTCCGGGAGTTAGTTACGACACGGTGTACCGTAATCTCCGATTGCTGACGGAAATCAATCTGCTGGAGCAATTCGATTTTCCGGAGGGGGTCCGTTTCAAGTTGAGATGCGGCCCGGACCATCATCACCACCATTTTATCTGCATGAAATGCCAGCGAACCTTTCCGATCGATTTTTGTCCGCTGGACAGCGGCATCGTTCTACCGGAATCATTCCGCGTTATCTCGCATAAATTTGAAATTTTTGGTCTGTGCAACTCGTGTACAGCAAGTAAAGGAGGGAGTAAAAATGGCTAAGAAATCAAAGGTCGTTAAAGAGCAGAAGCGGCAAGCATTGGTTCAAAAGTATGCGGAAAAGCGCAGAGAGTTAAAAGAAAAAGGCGATTATGCGGCTTTGCAAAAGCTGCCCCGCGATTCATCGCCCACACGTCTGCATAACCGCTGTGCTGTGACAGGACGGCCAAGAGGATATATTAGCAAATTCAAGGTGTCCCGGATCGTATTTCGTGAAATGGCCCATAAGGGACAAATTCCCGGCGTGAAAAAGTCCAGCTGGTAACCGAACATTTTACCATACGGGCGACAGAAGCACAGGAGCGGATGCGCCTTCCCGAAATGAGGAGGACGATATCTTTTCCCGCTTCTGCCGCCCTTTTGATATCTTTGATTCTCGTAAGCCCAAAACTTAGGAGATTAAATGACAAACCTATAAAAAAGCTTGAAAAAACAGAAAATCTAATTGATAATGATTATTATTATCAATTAGATAAAGAGAGGAGAATTTGAATGAGACAAAAGCTTCGAACTAAAGATTACATACTCATCGGTATATTCAGCATCCTGATTTATATTGTTAATGCTATTGTGGGGATTGCATTGACGCCCGTCATGGCCTTTGCCATGCCGTTGATATCCGGCGTCTGTCTGTTTTTCTCGGCTACGGTATATCTGGTTATGGCGATGAAGATCGGCAAAAGAGGGACTCTGCTGCTCATGGCGGTTGTCACAGGACTAATATATACGATCATGGGAGTTCCGTTGATGCTTGCTTTCTTTATATTGGCGGGCCTGATTGGCGAAGCGGTGCTGTTCAAGGGAGGCGGAGGACAATATCGCCGAATTTCACGCCAGGCTTTGGCCTATGCCGCATATGGCGCTTTGTTTGGCCTGGGCGCCTATGTGACGATATACGTGTATGGCAGCGATTATCTTGAGGCGATGTATGACCCGGAAATGCGGGAACGCATGGCCTATTTTGCGTATTCTCCGGTCTGGATCATCGGGAGCTCGGCTTTTTCGTTCATCCTGACCTTGCTTGGCAGCCTGCTTGCTGCCAAGTTGCTGCGCAAACACTTTATGAAGTCCGGATTGATTAAATAGACCGATACGAAGGTGAGGGATGAATATGGAAGCGAAATCCGAGATGTCCGGGCTAATCAAGATCGTTGGCGAGAAAAAAGCGCTGCTTATCACAGCCAGCCTGTTCTCCATTCTGTCCAGCTTGCTTCAAATCGCCCCGTTTGCAGCGGTTTACAAAATTATTGAAGAATTGCTGCGGCATGCGCAAACACCTGCGGATATCAACAAAGATTTGATTTTACGCTGGGGGATTATCGCATTTATAGCTTTGGTTGCCGCACTGATCGCATTATACATTGGCGGAATGTGCTCTCATATTGCGGCCTTCAACATTCTTTATCAACTAAGGCTTCGGTTGACCGAACATGTCGCCAAAGTGCCGATGGGCTATCATACGAAAACAGCGATCGGTGAATTGAAAAAAATCATTGAAGTCAGCGTTGAAAAAATCGAGAAGTTTATTGCCCATCAACTTCCCGATCTGGTTAGTGCAATTGTAATACCGATTTTGCTAATCGGTTATTTATTTTGGCTCGACTGGCGGTTAGCGCTCATATTGCTGCTGCCGATTGGCATCGGCTTCTGGCTGCAGGCACGCATGTTTGCCAGTGAAGGCGGGCAAAAGGCTTATCGCCAATTTCAGTTTGCGGTTGAAGAAATGAACGCCACCGGTGTGGAATACGTTAGGGGCATGCCCGCCGTGAAGGTATTCGGCATTACCGCCGATTCTTTCCTGACTTTTAAGCAAGCCGTGGATCGTTACCGGGATATTTCCTTAAAAATCACGGATCTATGCAAAACATCCTATAGTCTCTTCTTTGTTATCATAAGCTCTTTATTTACTTTTGTTGTTCCGATGGGCATTTTGCTCTTTAACGGTAATTCGGGGAACCAGGCGTTTGCTATTACCTTTATTTTGTTCCTGATCGTTTCGCCAAGTTTGTCGGCGCCTTTGTTGAAGCTTCTATATTTGGGGGGCGGATTGCGAGAAATCGTGGAAGGGAACAAGCGGATCGAAAGTGTGCTGGCCGAGCCTGTGACCCAGGAGCCGGTGGTGCCACGGACGCCGGAATCTTATGACATCGCTTTTCAATCGGTGTCTTTTGCTTATGAGTCTAAAGAAAGCAAGGACTATAAGCCGGTTTTGAAAAATATCAATTTTACGGCAAAAGCGGGCGAGATGACAGCGCTCGTCGGCCCTTCCGGCGGGGGAAAGTCGACCATCGCTAACCTGCTGCTGCGCTTCTGGGACATACAGGAGGGCGTAATTACGATCGGCGGTGTGCCGATTCGCGAAATAGGGACGGAAAAGCTGATGGACACCGTTTCATTTGTATTTCAAGACGTCCATCTCTTCTATGACACGATTGAAGAAAATATTCGGATGGGTAATGCCAAGGCTACCCGAGACGAGGTGATCCGAGCGGCGAGGACCGCTTGTTGCCATGATTTTATCGAACAGCTGCCGGAAGGCTACGATACGAAAATCGGAGAAGGCGGAACTTATTTGTCCGGCGGCGAAGCGCAGCGGATCGCCATCGCCCGGGCGCTGCTTAAAAACGCGCCGATTCTGGTTTTGGACGAAGCTACGGCATATGCGGACGCCGAGAATGAACATAAAATTCAGCAAGGTTTGATTGAACTGGTGAAAGGAAAAACAGTTTTGATTATCGCCCACAGATTGTCCACCATTCGCGGGGCCGAGCAAATTCTGGTCGTGAATCGCGGAGAAATTGTAGAACGCGGCACTCATGAGGAGCTGCGGAGAGAAGGCGGTCTGTACGAACAGATGTGGCAGGCCCATATCCATGCCGCATCCTGGAGACTGGGAGCCGGGTCCCGGGAAGCCGCCTGGATTGGGGCCGAAGGAGGGAGCGGCCATGTATAAATATTTTTATAACATTTCCGGCGGAAGCATCCGAAGCCTGGGGCCTTCCACGATCGCGGCCTTGCTGGACGGGATCGCCAAGATCATTCCGGCAGCACTGCTGGTCGATATTTTTAATACGATCTATCGCTCCTTTGCCGAACCGGAGGCGGGTTTAAATATCGGGCGGCTGTGGACGGTTTGCGCCGTTTTGCTTATCTGGCTGGTTGTGGAGTACGCGGCGTATGCCTCGTTATACGACAAAACCTACAAAGTGGCTTACAGTCTGGCGGCATCCGGGCGATTGAAACTGGCTGAGCATATTCGTCATTTATCGCTTGGCTTTTTTGGAAAAAGGGACCCGGGCGATATTACGAACCTGCTGCTTGGCGACTATGGTCAGGTCGAACATACGATATCGCACAATGTTCCGCAGTTGATCAGTGGGATCATGCTGCCGGTGCTTGCGTTATTCGGGCTGGTGTTTCTCGATTGGCGCATGGCATTGGCCATGTTTATCGCCATTCCCTTTGGAGTCCTGTTGCTCTGGCTTACCGATTCCGTGCAGGCCCGCTTGAGCGAAAGCCATGTCAAGGCCAAAAATGAAGCGGCGAGCCGGTTGCAGGAATATCTGGCCGGCATCCGCGAGATCAAGGCCCATAACATCGGAGGAAAGCGGTTCGAGCGCTTGCGCCTTTCTTTTGATCAATTAAAGCGGGCTTCGATTTCATTGGAAGGGGTTATGGGACCCATGATAATGGGGGCGATGGTGCTGACGCGGTCCGGCATGACTTTGATGATATTCGTCGGCAGCTATTTGCTGATCGGCGGTACCATGTCGCTTCCCGTATTTCTGCTGTTCCTTTTAGTGGGAACCAAAGTATTCGAGCCGTTAACCGTCGTGCTGATGAATTATGGAGAAATGCGTTATTCGGCTTACAGCGCGCAGCGCATCATGGATGTTCGCATGGAGAAGCCGCTGCCGGGAACGGAAAACGTCAGAGCGCATGCGCCGATTGAATTTGACCGGGTCTCCTTCGGGTACGATTCCGACCAGCCGGTCTTGAAAGACTTGTCCTTCCACATCGAGCCGAATACGATCACCGCACTGGTGGGACCGTCAGGAAGCGGCAAGAGTACGGTGACGCGTCTGCTGGCCCGCTTCTGGGACATTGATTCCGGCTCGATCCGTATCGGTGGCCGGGAAATCAAAGAAATAAATCCGGAGAGCCTGCTGGGGGATATATCCATGGTGTTCCAGGACGTGTATTTGTTCCAGGATACGATCGGCAACAACATTCGAATCGGCAACAGGGACGCTACGCAGGCCGAGATCGAAGAAGCGGCCAAACGCGCCTGCTGCCATGAATTTATATCCAGGCTGCCGCAGGGCTACGACACACCGGTAGGGGAAGGGGGATCGACGCTGTCGGGGGGCGAAAAACAGCGGATCTCCATCGCTCGAGCACTTCTGAAGGACGCTTCGATCGTGCTGTTGGATGAAGCGACGGCGTCGCTGGATCCGGAAAATGAATCGGCGGTGCAGCAGGCAATTAACGAGCTGGTCGCCAACAAAACGGTCATTCTGATCGCCCATCGCTTGAAGACGATCCAGCATGCCGACAAAATTCTGGTGCTTGATCAGGGACAGCTCGCCGAAGAAGGAACCCATGCGGAATTGCTGGAGAAACAGGGCCTATACGCCAATTTGTGGCATTTGCATCAAAATACCGACGGATGGCGGGTTAAATGATGAAAGCGATGATGGAAGTGGATCCCCGTACGCAAATGCTGGTGACCCTGATCACCAGCGTGGCGGTATTCCTGGCGGATTTAAGCGCACTGCCCTGGATTATGCTGTTTATGGCGTTGTATTTGTTCGCCCAAGGGATATACAAAACCACGGTGCAATATCTGGTTCTCGCCTTGCTTCTGTATCTTCTGCAGGGCTGGATTGCCGGCTCGTCTCTGGAAGTATTGAATTATTTAAACATTCTGACTTTTTTGGGACTGCGGTTTATGCCTGTGCTCATGTCCGCTCTGTCTTTAAGCAAAGTTCCTTCCGGCAAGCTGATCGCCGCGCTGCGCACACTTCGGCTGCCGATGGGCGTTCTGGTCACGCTGGCTGTCAGCTTTCGCTTTCCGCCGGTGATGAGGCTGGAATATGAGGCGATCCAGGTGGCGGCGAAGCTGAGAGGGGTTTCCATCGCTTCTCCGAAAAATTGGCTGCGGCCCTTTAGTACCTTTGAATATACGATCGTGCCGCTTTTAATGAGAAGCTTGAAAATTTCCGATGAATTGGCCGCATCGGCAACCACTAAGGGCATCGATGATCCGGGACGAAAAACGAGTATTTACCCGATTGCTTTCCGCCTGCAGGATGCTGTTTTGCCGATTATATATATCGCCTGGCTGTTTGCTATATGCCGTTAAGGAGGGAGCTATATGGCGCAGAAGAATGCAATTGTTGAAATCGAAAACGTGTCTTTTCAATATAATGAGTCCTCGGAACAGCTCAAACAGATTTGCTTGACACTTTACGAGGGGGAATGCGTGGTTATAACAGGGCCTTCCGGCAGCGGTAAAACAACCCTAACCCGGCTGGTGAATGGCTTGATTCCTTACTTTCATGAAGGACAGCTGACCGGGAAGGTCCGGCTCGGGCAAAAAGACATCGGGCAGATGGAGCCGTGGGAGTTCGGGAGAATGGTCGGGAGTGTGTTTCAGGATTCCCGCAGCCAGTTCTTCACATCGATCGTCCGGGACGAAATTGCCTTTTGCGGGGAAAATTACGGGATGGACCCGGAGGTTCTGCGCCGGTGTGTGGAACAATTGGCGGAAGAAAGCGGCCTGACGCATTTGCTTCAAAACGAGGTGCACAAGCTCTCCAGCGGCGAAAAGCAAAAGGTTGCCGTGGCCTCCGCGCGGTTGTCCGATCCGCCCGTCCTGGTTATGGACGAGCCTTCGGCCAACCTGGATATGGCGGCGACGCAGCAATTGGCCGAGATTATCGCCGGTTTAAAGGCGGACGGGAAATCGCTGCTCATTGCCGAACATCGACTGTATTATTTGCTGCCGGTTGCGGATCGGATCGTCTATATGCAAAACGGAGAAATTGCCGCCGAATGGACGCCGGATGAACTGCTCGCCTTGTCCGATGAACAGCTGGTGGAGTATGGGCTAAGATCGCCGGTTGTCAACCGTCCCTTTTCCGAGATTGAATGGAAGGGGGGGCCGGGGCAGGAACGGATGGCGTTGCAGGACGTGTCCATTTCGCCGGGAAGATTCAAGCAGGCTGTTCTGGGGGACGTCAGCTTTTCCTTAAGCGAGGGCGAGGTGATCGCCGTTACCGGCCCCAATGGGGCAGGCAAGACCACTTTGGCCAAAACCCTGTGCGGCTTGCTGCGGGAACGATCCGGGGAGATCCGGCTCGGGGGAAGCAGAGCCACGGCCAGACAACGGCTTGGCAGACTGTGGTTCGTGATGCAGGATAGCGACTACCAGTTGTTCTCGGATAGCGTCTGGAACGAGCTGATGCTTGGACACGAGAAGGAGGCTCAAGCGGAGGAACGGGCCGAGCGCCTGCTCAAGCAACTTGATTTGTGGGCCTATCGCGACCGCCATCCAGCTGCCTTGTCAGGCGGGCAGAAGCAGCGCGTCACTTTTGCCGTCGGCTTAATGCATCAACCGGACATCCTGATCCTGGATGAACCAACCTCCGGACTGGATGGGGAGAATATGCGCCGTGTGGTGAAGCTGATTCGCGAGATCGCCGCCTCCGGAGTGGCGGTATTGATCATTACCCATGATTATGAATTGGTGTATAGCGCCTGCCAGCGTCTGTTGTTCTTCAGCGAGGGACGGCTGGGAACCGAACATCCGGTCTCGAAAAGTCATTATTCCGAAGTGATCTCACTTATGCAAACACTGCGGGTGGGTTAGAGATGCTTAGCGGAAAAATAGATCACGGGAGCAATGTGGCGGCGATTTCAGGCGACGGGAGCTGCACCGTATACATGATGGAGAATGAGACGGGCCGGGGGACGATGACCTGTTACCAAGTGCTCCCCGGAATCGATTTGGTATTTAACGATTTTCGCATGCAAAGCTGTGTTTCCGAATTTCGCACAGAAATGGACATGCTGGGAATCGATTATTGCCGGCAAGGAAGGATCGAATGGAATTTCCGGCACGGCGCTTGCCTGTACTTAGGGGAGAGGGATTTGCAGGTTGGTACGAGGGAGAAGCACACCGGTACGTTTGGCTTTCCGCTCGGTTACTATCAGGGCATAACCTTGGCTGTATATATGGAAGAAGCGTGCCGGACGCTCTCTTCTTCACTTGGGGGATTATCCATCGATTTACCGGGACTGCGCGAAAGCTTTTGCCATGGCGGGAGAACCTTCATCAGGCGTGCGGATGAGGCTATTCAGCCTATTTTCTCTCAGCTTTATAACGTGCCAGGAAGACTCAAACAAGATTATTTCAAGGTCAAGGCGCTGGAGCTGCTGCTGTTCCTGAGCACGGTTGATGTTCCGGCCGATGGGAACGAGCGTCCTTATTTTCCCGGAAAACGGGTGGAGACGGTAAAAGCGATCATGAAATTTTTAGCGGAAAATCTCGAGCGGCGTTTTACAGTGGACGAATTGTCCTTGCGATTCATGATCTCACCGACGGCTCTGAAAGAATGCTTTAAAGGGGTTTACGGTTCTCCTCTACATGCCTACATGCGCGCTTATCGCATGCAAGCGGCGGCAGAGCTGCTGCGCCAAAGCGGTGACAGTGTAGCCACGATCGCGGCCAAGGTGGGCTACGACAATGCCAGCAAATTTGCAGCCGCCTTTAAGGCGGTAATCGGCGCGCCGCCGCAAGCATATCGGAATTTTATGTCCGAATGGAGTGAAGCGCTGCCGGATGGAGTGGATGAGGCACGGACAAATTTATAAGATGGGGATGGTTGGCGACTGCCAATCATCCCTTTTTTTCGGGAGGAGACAAAAATAGGTTGAGGGAGGAACAGGCATCGTGAGAGAGAAACATTGGCTGGGAACTGTCATTTCATTTACCGCCAGTTGCCGGTGGCAAATGGCGATGTCCATCATATGCGCGATCCTCAGTGTCGCCGGAGGTATTGTCCCTTATGTGGGCGTATATCGAATTATTGTGTTATTTTTTCAAGGTGAAGAGACGGTATCCGAGATCGGGCTTTGGGTCGCTGTCTGTCTGGCGGGATATGCGGCCCAGTTGGTCTTTTACGCGATATCCACCATTCTGGCCCATTATTCGGCATACAGCATCATCGAGCAGATCCGGCTCAAAATCGCTGATAAGCTGGTGAGCGCGCCGCTAGGTGCTGTGCTGAATCAGAGTGTAGGCAAACTGAAGAGCGTCATCGTTGACCGTGTGGAAACCATTGAACTTCCGCTGGCCCATGTAATCCCGGAGGGGATTTCCAACCTGCTGCTGCCTGCGGGCGTGTTCGTCTATTTGCTGCTGATTGATTGGCGGATGGCGCTTGCAGCCCTGTTGACTGTACCAATCGCCGCTGTAGCTTATGCTTTTGTCATGCGGACGTTTAACAAACAGTACGCCGATTATATGGAATCCAGCAACCGGGTGAACGGTGTCATCGTGGAATATATCGAAGGCATTGAAGTCATTAAGGCGTTTAACCGCTCGGCTGCGTCTTATGAAAAATATGAAAGAGCGGTCACGTCGTTCAAGGATTATACGTTAAATTGGTTTAAAAGCACCTGGAAGCTTATGAATTTCGGAGGTTCTGTCTTGCCGTCGACGCTGCTCGGCACGATGCCGGTCGGCATGTATCTATATATGAACGGGTCATTAAGCCCGGCGGAGCTGACCATGTGTCTGATTTTGTCCTTGGGCATCGTGGGCCCCCTAACCAGCTTCACGGTATTCGTCAATGATGCCAAGTCGATCGAATACGCGGTCAAAGCCGCCGACGAGTATTTGAATCTGGAGATCCTGGACAACGCGGGGGAGCATACCAAGCTGAAGCATTACGATATCGAGCTGGATCACGTCTCCTTCTCCTACGAAACCGGGGATGGACAAGCGAATCAGCAAACTGCCAAAGCGCTCGCGGATATCAGCCTTAAACTGGAAGAGGGCAGCTTCACCGCGTTGGTTGGTCCTTCGGGCAGCGGCAAATCGACGATTGCCCGTTTGATCGCGCGTTTTTGGGAGCCGGGCAGCGGGGAGATCAGGCTGGGAGGAGTTAATATCAAGCAGCTCCCGCTGGCCCAGCTGGCCGATGTTGTAAGCTTCGTTGCCCAGGATAATTTTCTCTTCAACTGTTCTCTGAAGGAAAACATCAGGCTAGGCAATCCCGAAGCCTCGGATGAAGAGGTGGTCAAGGCGGCACAAGCAGCCTGCTGCGACGAATTTATTCACAAGCTCGAGCGCGGTTACGATACCAACGCCGGGGAGGCGGGAGGAAAGCTGTCGGGGGGAGAAAAGCAGAGAATCGCTATCGCCAGAGCGATCCTGAAAAATGCGCCGGTGGTTATTTTGGATGAGGCCACCGCGTTTACAGACCCGGAAAACGAAGATAAGCTGCAGCGCTCGATCGCCGCCTTGACCCGGGGCAAGACGCTGCTTGTGATCGCACACCGGCTGTCTACCATCAGGCATGCCGATCAAATTATCGTAATGGAAAAGGGCCAGATGGTGCAGACCGGGACACATGATGAGCTGCTTCGGAGCTGCCGGCTATACAGGAATATGTGGGAGGCACATACGGGAGCCAGACGCTGGGCGGCAAATCGTGCAACGGGGAGTGTGGGGACTCATGTTTAAATCCATCGGACGTATAATGCAGTGGATCGGCCCAAGAAGAAAACGGCTTTACCGCGGCTTTGTGTATTCGTTCTTTCATACCTTGTTCACAGCGATGCCTATTATGCTTGCCGCCTACGGGCTAAACCTGATTATCGAGGATAAGAACGGGGTTCGCGGATTAACGTTAGATTGGGTATTTTACATGGCGGGATTGATGGCCTTGGCGGTGGCGGGCCGCTTCTGGTTTGCTTATTTGCGGGCTTCCACCCAGGAAAGCATCGGATGTGAGGCGGCGGCGGACGAAAGAACCCGGATCGGCGGCATTTTGAAGCAGGTTCCGCTGGGCTTCTTCAGCCGCAAAAATACGGGGGAAATCGCTGCAGCAGCGACTACGGATCTGTCGTTTATCGAGCTGCTGGGGATGAAGATGATCGATGTGGTGGTGAACGGTTATATCAGCGCACTGACGATGGTGGCCTGCCTGGCGGTTTACAGCCCTCCAGTCGCGGGAGTCGCACTGACAGGAATACTGCTGTCTGCCCTGTTCCTGAGGCTGCTGGGGAGACAAAGCCGTAAAAACGCCCCGGTTCACCAAAAAGCCCAGGACAACATGATCGCTGCCGCCATCGAGTATATAAGGGGGATGCCGGCAGTCAAGGCATTTAAGCAGGACGGGGTGTCCCGGGAAGGGATTCGCCGGGCTTTTCAAATGAGCAAGGACATTAACATCCGGATTGAGAGGAATTACGTGCCTTACAATTGCCTCCATTTGTTTGCGCTGAAAGGGGCATCCGCAGGCATTGTGGCAGTTTCAGCCATCCTTGCCGCAAACGGGGCGATGGAGTTGCCAACGATGCTGATGATGGCGATTTTCTCGTTTGTCATTTTCGGCCATGTTGAAACGGTAAACAACGCCGCTCACGTCCTTGAAGTAATCGATGCAACGCTCGATAAGCTGGAGGAGATTCATCATGCGGAATCGATTGATCAGGACAGCCAGGATATGCGATTGACGCAATATGATATTTGCTTCCGGGAGGTCGGCTTTGCCTATGATCAACGGGAGGTGCTGCGCGATGTTTCGTTCATCATGCCGGAGAACACGACGACGGCGATCGTTGGCCCTTCGGGCAGCGGCAAAACGACGATCTGCAACCTGATCGCCAAGTTTTATCTGGCGAACCGGGGCAGTGTCTCGATCGGGGGTGTGGATATCAGGGACATCACAAGCGGCAGCCTTATGGAAAATATCAGCATGGTATTCCAAAAGGTATATTTGTTCCAGGACACGATTGCGAACAATATTCGCTTCGCCAAGCCTGAAGCCGGAATGGACGAGGTGGTGAAGGCGGCAAAACAGGCCTGCTGCCACGATTTTATCATGGCGCTTCCGCAAGGTTATGATACCGTCATTGGCGATGGCGGGGCCACGCTATCCGGGGGTGAGAAGCAGCGGATTTCGATCGCCAGGGCGATGCTGAAAAACGCGCCGATTGTCATTTTGGATGAAGCCACCGCCAGCGTGGACCCGGAAAATGAGCAAGCGATCCAGCAGGCCATCAGCGCTTTGGTTCGCGGTAAAACGATCATCATTATCGCTCACCGGCTGGCGACGATCGAAAGCGCGGACCAGATCCTTGTTATGGAGGATGGACAAATCGTGCAACGCGGCAATCATGAGGAATTAAGCAAGCAGGAGGGGATCTATCAGCGATTTCTGACTATCCGCCAGACCGCGGAGGGATGGAGCATTTGAAAGAGAAAATGCAAATAGCGCACCCGCAAGTTTATGGGATGCGCTATTTGGCGTATGCGGCCGTTCAAGCGCCGTAATGAGGGGCAGCAAGCCATGAGGGCCAGCATGCAGCAAATGCATGGATCAGCCGACCACACCGGTCTGCCAGTCTGCCAGTAAGGCGGGTTCATCCAATTCGTAACCGATGATGACTATATAATAAGGACCTGGGTATTCCGTTCGTTCATGCTGGATCTGCTTGCCGGAGAACTGGATCAGCGAGGCGCTGCGGGAACCGTCCAGAAGGACGTAGCCTTTGGCGCGCAGCACATGTTTTCCCTTCGCTTTCAGCCATTTTTCCAGCTTCCTCAAAGGAACCGGAGTTTGCCCGCTCACGGGAATCAAGACGCTTTGAATGCGGGAAAAAGAAGCGTTCCCCTGCCCGCCGGGCGAGCTGGAATGTTGATGGGAACTAGGGTGCTGCGGGTGAGAGACAACATTGAACCGGGCGGAGGTTGCAGCTTGACGGTTTAAAGGCTTAAGCTCGGCAATTACAGCATCGGAATTAAATTTCCCGTACATGGTGTTGTAGACAACGGCTTGCTCGTTATGTTTTTGAATCAAGCGGGCCACTTTGGACAGATGCAAGTCGGTGACAAGATCCCGCTTATTGACGAGGATCAAGTCCGCAACCTCCAGCTGTCTGCGGAGCGTATGGACAAGTTCTTTATCGGAGGAGAAAATACTGCTGTACTCCAGCACATTTTCAGCGTCGATCACGGTGATGATCTTGTGCAGGGTGACCTCGTTCAGCAGCTCAGGCTCAGCCATGGCATCGACGACTTCCTCCGGATTGGCGACGCCTGTCAGCTCGACGAGAATCACGTCGGGGGCCAAAGCGAGCAAGCCTCTGAGAGAACCGGAAATTTCGCTTTTTTTGCTGCAGCAGATACAGCCGTCAAACAGCTTCTCCAGTGGAAGCCCCTGTACAGCTTCGGACAGGATCTGGCCGTCAACATCGGCTTTGCCCAGCTCGTTCATCAAGATTGCCGGCTTGAGACTCCGGCTGTGCAGCGTTTTAATCAGCTCAAGCAGCAGTGTCGTTTTACCACTGCCCAGAAATCCGCTGAGGATGATCACGGGTGTTTGCATGAAAAATTCCTCCTGACTCGCATATCCTTATTTATTCAACACTAGTCTCCAAAAAATCAAAGTTGGGATAAATGTACGGATTGTCCGGTCTTTCGATCGGTTCAGCTTCCGTGACATCGATTTTGACAATGGTGTTTCCGTTATAGTCCGTTTGGCCGATGGTGCCTTTCAGCTTGACCCAGGTGTCATCTTTAAGCTCCGAGGCGCCGGCGTATTCGGCCATTACCCCGTAAGGAGTCGCGTCCGCCGTACAGCACTGGACGGCAATTCTGCCGACCACCAGTTGGTTGTCTGTGAGATCCGGCTCGCGGTAGACAAAACCGGCGATTTCAATCTCTTTGCCGATAAATGGCTGCCTGAATACTACAACCGAAGACAGGATCTCCATATAAATTTCCGGTTTGACACGGATAACCGGCAGCACGTAGATGCGTTTAGCCAGTTCGGCAAGCTCCTGCTCGAACTCATTCTCCGCTTGGAACAAGCCATCCAGGGATTCCGTCGCTCCACCTGATTTGCCAACCGTTGCGGCCTCAGTATTCCCGGTAGCTGCGGAAGCAGAGGGATCTTCTGGTGAAGTGGCGGAGGGATCGGCCTGAAGGTTGCCCGAATCGACCGCGGCTGCGGTTGGCGGCAAATAACCCGACGTAGCGTGGGGAGAAGCTCCAACCCCGAAGATCATGCCCTTCTTGTTGGCGAAGGAACCGCCAAGCACGGTATCGGGCAGCAGGAATCCGAGCAGTAGCGGGAGGGCAAGCACAAGGTAAAGGAGGCTTGCCTTGGGCCATGGCTGTTCCGGCGGATTGCCGCAGCAATCGCATTCGATGACGGAGCCCTTGTAGGTTCTATAGGCAACAAACCCCTGAATGACGGCGAGCGCGTAAACGGCCAGGGCCGATATTTTCACCAAAGGCATGATGCGTATGCCAATATACAATTGCAGGCTGTCCGATTCGACCAAATAGGCGATATAAGCGGAGAGGCCGAGTAATAAAACGGTTCTGACGATATGATGAAATAGAGTGATCGATTTCCGGTTTTTCATAATACGCTCCTTTCGTGCCCTACTGAAGCAGCCATTGATCCAGCCCGATGCTGAAAAGGAGCACCGTGGCCAGAATAGCCACCGCCAATGTCAATACGAATTTCGCTTTAAACGCTGATAGCAGCATCAGTGTTCCTTTTAAGTCAAGCATCGGCCCCAGCACCAGAAAGGTAATCAGAGAGCCTGCGGAAAAGGTGTTGACGAAAGAAGAGGCTACAAAGGCGTCCGAGGTGGAGCATATCGACAGAAGGTAAGCAAAGCCGGACATCAAAAGGTGGGATGACACCGGGCCTTGACCGTAGGCTGCCAATTGGCCTGTATTGATAAATGTATGTATCATTGCGGTTATCAAGGCGCCGATGGCAAGAAACTTGCTCATTTCAAAAAATTCATTCAGCGTGTGCGTAAAAAATGCAGCGAATTTGTCCGTCAAGGTATCATGGCTGCGGCTTGCGGGACCTTCATCGTAGAAGGCTTCAAGATTCAAGCGCAGCGGATTGTAGCGGACAAAGCGGTATACGATAAGTCCGACAGCGAAAGAGACAACCACGGCTAACCCCATTCTGGAGTAAATCACCTCCGGGCGATTGCGAAAGGCGGTATAGGTGGCAAAAAGTACGACCGGATTCACAATCGGTCCGCTTAAAATAAAGACCGTGGCGATATAAACCGGCATTCCTTTGGCGATAAGCCGGCGTATTACCGGAACCATGCCGCATTCGCAAATCGGAAAGAGCATGCCGGCGAGACTTGCGAACAGCATGCCGAGCAAGGGATTTCGCGGGATGATTCGCGCCAGCCGCTGCTCCGAGACGAACCATTGCAGCAAGGAGGAGAAAATTACACCGAGCAGAATAAACGGAAGAGCTTCCAGAAAAATGCTGATAAACATCGTTTTAAAAGTAAGCAGTTCTGGCGGAAAGGTTGTCTGAAGCCGTGCCATAAAATAAAAGCTCCTTTAGTAACTAATTAATATGCATCGCTCCCATTATATTAATAGTAATTTTTACAATTAACAATCGTTTGGGCTAAATTTTTTGTTATTTAGGTGTTAAAAGAAATTTATAAGTGGATAGAGCAGGCAGACTTCACCTGAAGAAGTACTGCCTTAAAGAGCCTGGGTGAGTGGGGGGAAGTGAGTGTAAATATACAATTCAACATCGTCACGTCGCGGGGCTAAGCTGGTGGTAAGCGCCGCCATTAAGCGGTTTCCGCTTCAGGCGGCGCTTTTTTGCGTCTGCGGTAAGGTCCGATCAGATAGGCGGCCGTGTAATAAACCGGGATGCATTCGACGATCGCCCAAATGATCACAACTTCAAAAGAATAATAGTGCTGTTGGTAGAGAGACAAATGGTTGGCGTAATAGAATGCCGTCACCATGGCGATCAGGGTACAAAATACGATGAAAAAGCTATTCCCCTTGCCTTTTGTGAAGTGCATTGCACAGCGAGACGCCGTATAGATCAAAAAAGAGCTGTGCAGGAACATCGACGTGGTCCATAATCCAATCAGCAACGGAGCGACTTTGGATAAAATCCGGTCCGGCTCCATACTGCGGATAATTTCCAGATACGGATACTGAAACTGACGGCCCAGATCAGGAGTGAAATTTAATATTACAAGCAGCCAGCCGAGGATAACGAGAACGCAGATGGTGGTAGCTACGGCCAGTAAATTTTTGAAAACTTTGGTATCCAGCTTCATTTCCGGAACGATAAAGAAGAAGACGACCCAGTCGGCAAACCAGGAGAGCGTGGTTAAACTGTTTGTGAATTGACCGGACATATCCCAGTAGTGAGTCAGTGCGGAAAGCATTCGAAAATCCGCCTGTTGGCTGAATAAACAAAACATCAAAAACGTTGCCGAGATAATGAGCAGGAACAAGCCGTCCGACATATAGGCCATAATCCGAAAGCCGCGTAGAGCAGTATAGATGATGACGGGAACGATAACAGCTTGAATAAACCAGGGAGGTGTATCCCTCAAGTAATTGGAGCCGAAGAAGAGCGCGAAGCTCTCAATGTCATAGGAGGTGTAGTAGATGCACCAGAGCAGCAAGAGGAGCACAAATAATCCGTGCAGCCATTTGCCCATTAAGGATTTTCCGAATTGCACCCAGGGTTGATCCGGATACCTGCTGCCGATATAAATCATGCTTAACAAAATCATCAGGCTGAGTAAATATCCTCCGATGATTCCAATCCAAGCCTGGTAGGTGCTATTCGACAGCAAAGCCGGCACCAGGAAGACGGCGGACTGGGAATTAAAATAAACAAAGGCAAAACGGAACAATTGCCATGGCGTCGTACGCATTTTTATGCCTTCTTTCCATCAGGAATCAGGAACTTGTTTTCCAAAATCGTTAATCTTAAAATCGGTTGCTACATTGATAATGGCATCCCTATGGTATATTTGCTCCCATTTTTTGCTGTTTTCTTTCCAGTAAGCGGGATATTTCCACTCCAACAGCTGGCCCAGCTTCAACACGTCAGCTGAAGCCTGTCGCGTAGCCTCCATTGCACGTTCCAGATCGCTGCCGATCCGTTCGTTAAGGTTGTCGATGATCAGCTCGGAGAGCTGCGTTGAATCCTGTATTTTATTTTGCTGCAGCCTGCTGACACTGGCTCGGCCTTTGAGATAAATGGTAAAGACAGGACGGCCTTTTTGCAGTTCAACCTTGTATTTGGAGGAGGTTTTCGTAAAAAAAACGCTGGCCTGGCTTTTTCCCTGATCCCAAGCGATAGAATATACCGGATTCTTCAAACGCCCGTATGCCCAGGCAAGAGCCCTGCCTTCTTCAACGCCCAGAATTCCTTTCATTTTCTCCCGATTAAATAGCATGACACCGTTAATCCCCGTCCAATTCATGTTTTGATTTGGCTGCTCTTCGGAGGGAATGTGGCTGGTAGTCAAAAAAGTAAGCGGAAAGCCAAACCCTGAAGCGTTGGAAATCAGACATTCCTTGGCGTTGGTGTCCACCATATGTCGTTTGGAAGCAAAGCTGACCAAAATTTGCGTAGGAATTTGCTCGTAAACCGGCGTTAACCTGGATACTTCTTTCACACTATCGGTAGCCAGAATAAAAGCACCCATAGATACCGAGGACTCCCGTTTGATCCATTCCAGCAAATCCCCGATCCCCTGCATGGCGTATTTTTTGCCGATCAGGATAACGCGGATTTCGGACAGGTTGAGTCTTCGAGTCATATCCGCCTGGATTTTTTGTAGCGCTTCAGGGATATTTTTCGCCGTTTTGGTAATGGTGGAATACGACTTTTCATCTGGACTATTGCCGCCTGCGATCTGCCCGTTGTTCAAATGGTTGGGCAGCGGCGTGCTGATGGTGACTTTGAGGGTTCCGGGTACATCGCCGGCATCGACGAAAAGGCCATAAACAAACACCCATTCATCCAGCTCTATTTTAGACCAGCAACCCGTACATCCGACCAACAGCAGCAAAAGGGCGCAGCATTTCAGTATTCTCATGGATGTTTTTTCCCCTTTCGCCCACGTCTGTTGACAAATGAGCCAGTTCGCATATTTCCCAAAGGGAACGGAAAGCGAAAAAAGGTATCCTTCCACTCCGACAGAACCAGCGGGGCCAGCGGTTCCAGGTAAGGCTTATTGTATGATTTTAAAGAGGCCATGTGGGCGTAAATAAGAAAGGATCCTATGATTACCCCGATTAATCCCATAGTCCCTCCCAAAATCATTAGCGGGAAGCGCAGCAGTCTGAAAGCAAGCCCCAACTCCAGATGCGGAATAATATAGGAAGCAATTCCCGTGATGGAGACAACGATAACCATGGGGGCGGACACGATGCCGGCCTGTACCGCTGCTTGCCCAATGACGATACCGCCAATGATCGATACCGTCTGTCCTATAGGCTTGGGAATGCGGGTACCCGCTTCCCGCAAAGCTTCGAAAGTGAGCTCCATCACGAATCCTTCGATTAATGCGGAGAACGGAATGTTCTCGCGGGCTGAAGCGATGGTAATCAACAGGTTCGACGGAATGATCTGGGGGTGAAATGTCGTAATAGCTATATATAGTGAAGGCATCAGCAGGGCGATCATGGCAAAAAGAAACCGGACGATACGGATCCAACTGGCTGAGTAATAGTTCTGATAATAGTCCTCGGAGGATTGCAGCAAGGAGAACATTGTCATCGGAACCACCAGTACGCTAGGATTGCCCTCAAGCATGATGCCAACCCGTCCTTCCAGCAACGAGGCTGCCACAGCATCCGGACGCTCTGTGTAATGAAAGAGCGGGAACATGGAGAGATTGTCCTGAAGATATTCGGCCAAATAGCTGGCGCCGAACACACCATCTACAGAAATGGCCTTCAGTTTCCGTTCGATATCCTCTACCATTTCCTTGTCTGCCAAGCCTTCAATATAAATTACGCAAGTTGTGGATTTGGTAAATTTTCCAATCATCATTTTTTTTACCTTGAGTGCGGGATGTTTCAGTTTGTGGCGCAGCAGGGACAAATTGCTATCGATATCCTCGATAAACGCTTCTTGGGGACCTACGATCACCATCTCGTGCTGCGATTCTGTAACCGATCTTTTCTTATATTGAGTCACTTCAAAACAATAAAAAACGGGATGGCCTTCAATGCAGAGCACCGCTTGACCAAGTACGATACATTCCACCGCTTCTTCCGGGGTGGACACCTGAGTATAAGGGACAGGGACGGCGGTCCCGGCGGACAGTTCGGCTTTGAAATCCGCCCAGGTTGCTCCAGGTTGCGCTCCTCCTTGCAGTGAGGGGACGATATATTCCTGAATCGCAAGACTGTCTGTGATAGAGGAAATATAGATTAAAGTCCCGTGCCGTCCGTATATCCATTGCGGTTTATAGACGATGTCTGCGCAGTCGGACAGCAGCTTGGTAATGGTATGCAGTTGGTTGTCGTCCATATCCAGCTCCTAAATAAGTTTGATATTTATAGCTTAGGATGCAAAAAAAAGCAGAAAATATGCCCCTTTTTCATAGTTGTGTTTTATTTTAAAAGATCGACAAAGGATTTGAGATTTCCTGTTGACAAGGAAAAGAAGAGATTATTATACTACCTATATCGTAATTTTTACGATTAAGCAGATTTTATGCTGGGCGTTTAGAAGAAAAGTTATCGCTATTAATAGTAAAAATTACGATTTTAAAACAGGGAGGTGCTGATGTTGGAAATACTCGATTGCATCATTATTGGCGGAGGAGCCGCGGGAATCGGTTTGGGCAGTCTGCTGCAAGAACTGAAGCTGGAACATTTCCGTATTCTTGAAAGGAGCGACATTGGCGCTTCCTTTCGCATGTGGCCCAAAGAGATGCGAATGATCACCCCATCCTTTACGGGCAACGCCTATGGCATGCTGGATTTAAACTCTATTACGCTGGATACCTCGCCAGCCTATACGCTGGGAACGGAGCACCCTTCGGGAGAGGAGTATGCGGATTACTTGCAGGCGGTAGCCGAGTATAAGGAGCTGCCTGTTCAAACCGGGGTAGATGTGACAGGCATACATGCTCAACCGGACGGGGGCTTTGAGCTTGATACATCAGCAGGCATTCTGCGCAGCAAATTTGTGATCTGGGCCGCTGGAGAGTTCCAGTATCCGCGATTGGACAGCTTTCCCGGCGCGGAATACGGCATTCATAACAGTCTGGTCGCAGAGTGGAAAGAGATCGCAGGCGAGGAGCATATCGTGATCGGAGGTTATGAGAGCGGGGCTGACGCTGCAATCCATCTGGCAGGATTAGGTAGGAAGGTCACGATTATCGGGCGCAATATCCGCTGGGTGGAAAAAGGCAGCAGCGATCCGAGTATGGAAATATCGCCTTTTACCAAGGACCGTCTGAGGAATGTAGCGGATGGTCGGGTGGAATTGTTGGATGGGTATGAGGCTCAGCGGATTGAACCGGCTGATGGCGGGGGGTATCACGTGTATTGTGAAGATGCTTCGGGCAGCCTCCATATCCTTAAGACAAGTTCTGCTCCTATTCTGGCTACCGGCTTTCGAGGCAGTCTGGAGCTTATCGGGCCTTTATTTGATCGGGACGATCATGGTTCAGCGCTGCTTAACAAATTTGATGAGTCCGTGCGGACGCCAGGGCTTTTCGTGTCCGGGCCAAGCGTAAGCCACGAGCATTTGGTATTTTGCTTTATTTATAAATTCAGACAGCGCTTTGGTGTCGTGGCCGGAGAGATCGCCAGACGGTTGGGACTGGATACGGCTGTGCTGGAGAAATATCGCAAACAGGGGATGTTGTTGAGCGACCTGAGCTGCTGCGAAGAGGATTGCCAATGCTGACAAAAGCGGAAGTCGGACGGCAAAGCGTAGTTATGATCGGCTTTGAGTCCTCCGGCAAGTCAGCTCTTTTCCGTGGACTAACGGGGCAGGAGACAGGGGAGGAAGCCAATTTTCGCGGCTCCACTGTGATAACGCGCCGAGGAGCTGTGACAGCTTCTATAGATTTGGACGATGTTCCCGGCATCCGGGCGGGCGATGATAGCGACACCACAACTATAGCTCTAAAAGCCGCCGCGGATGCGGATATTGTAATGCTGGTCGTCAGAGCCACGCATGTGGCAAAGGAGCTTCCGCTGCTGCTGCGATCGGTAAATACGGACGGCAAGCGGGCGACACTGGTGCTAACCTTCGCCGACAAGCTTCCGGCGGGACTGTCCGAGCTTCAGCAATATTTCTCTGACTGGCTGGGCATTCCCGTCTACTTGCTGAACGCCCGCAGATTGATGCTGGAGGACAGGACAGCGTTGATCCGGCTTTTAAAGGGAGCGGGTCCAATCCGCTCCGGAGCCGCCCATTTAATGCCTTCCCACTTTCCTGTCGTGCAGCCGCAGGCTACCTGGTTTGAGCATCCGCTCTGGGGGCGCCCTTTGTCGCTTGCGCTCACACTTTTGCTGTTTGCGGTACCGGTGTGGTTGGCCTATCTGTTCTCAGCCTGGATACAGCCCGTCGTTGATCAGAATGTGCTTGATCCGATCAAGCAGGGGCTTAGCGGCTGGCCTTTCCTGCTTCGTTCTTTCTTTATAGGCGATTATGGATTGTTGACCCTCGGCTGCTATTCCTTTCTGTGGGCGTTTCCGGTCGTTCTGCTGCTGGGCCTTAGCGTGGCATTGGCGGAAGAGAGCGGCGTCAAGGACCGAATTACCGATTCCCTGGACGGCTGGCTACGCGTTATCGGGTTAAGCGGCCGCGATTTGATCCCCGTGCTGTCGGGATTTGGCTGCAATGTTGTTGCGGTCTTCCAAAGCCGGGCCTGCAGCGCTTGCACCCGAAAATCCTGTATATCGCTGATCACTTTTGGTTCCGCCTGCAGCTATCAGATCGGCGCTTCCTTGTCCGTGTTCGGCTCGGCTGGGCATCCTTGGCTGTTTTTGCCCTACATAGCAGCACTTGGGCTTGTTGGAGCGCTGCATACCCGGATTTGGAACCGGAAGCCAGGACATATCTCCGCCCCGTCCTACGAAGCTAAAAGCTTCCTGCAAAAACCGGGAGTTCGCGCTGTACAATGGCGGCTTCGCACGGTAATCAAGCAGTTCTTGCTCCAGGCTATGCCCATTTTTCTTATCATTTGTGTGATCGCTGCCGCTTTGCAATGGGCCGGGGTGATGACCTGGTTTTCGGCTCTAGCGGAGCCTGTTCTCAGATTGTTTCATCTCCCGCCCGATGCCGCGAGCGGCATTGTTTTTTCCGTAATACGTAAAGACGGATTACTGGTGTTAAACCAGGGAGAAGGGGAACTGTTGCGTTCTATGCCTGCCAATCAGGTTTTTCTGTTGGTCTATCTCGCTTCTACACTAACAGCCTGCCTGGTTACCTTGTGGACGGTGAAAAAGGAAATGGGCTGGCCCTTTGCCGCCAAGCTGGCCGGGAAGCAAGCAGCAACCTCGCTGGTATCTTCGGGAATGATCATGCTTATTGGGGAAGCAGTAATGCTGAAGTAAAGCGCAGCAGGAACCAGGGCAAGAACAGACAACGGAAGTTCATTAGAGATAAAACAAACATTATTCTGTGCTTAAATAGTAAAAATTACGCTTTTAATTGGGAGGAAGAGATCTATGTATCCATTCAAGCATTTTACACTTACCCTATTGGCAGCTCTACTGCTGATATTGGCCGCCGGCTGCGGGAAGCCGCCAGCAGCTGACAATGCGGTGGAATCATCGGAAGCTGGCTCTGCGGCTCCAGCCGTTCAGTTATCTGAGCCTGCAGATGCCCCTTTTCTAACGTTTACGGACGATGCCGGCCGTGAGGTAGAGCTTCCAGCACAGCCGCAAAGAATTGTTGTATTGTCCCCGCAGCTTCTCGATTTATGGTATGCGGTAGATGGTACAGCGATCGCCCGGGCTACTTCAACGGGAGGAAGCGTGCCGGACAAAGCCAAGGAAATTGAGGATGTTGGAGGCATGACAACGGTCAACACAGAAAAACTGCTGTCTCTCAAGCCCGATCTGGTGCTCGGGTCGACCTCGTTTCATAGCGAACTGGCAGGCATTTTGGAAGAAAGCAAGGTTCCGTTCGCTCTTTTTACACTCAGTACCTACACGGATTTGAAGGAGAAGGCGCAATTGTTCGGCAAGCTGGCTGGTACAGAAGCAAAAGCCGCTGAGGCGTTATCCACGCTGGAGAGCCAAATCACCAACTTGACGGCAAAAGCGCCTGCTGATCAGGCTCCCACTTTTATTATGCTAAACGTTACGCCAAGCAGTATTTCCGTGCAGCGTGAGCACACCGTAGGGTTGGAAGTAGCTGAGATGCTGCATATGAAGAATGTAGCGGCTACACTGGAAGCTTCGCAAAAAAGTCCATCGACGGCACCGTTCAGTCTGGAGAAAATCGTGGAGCTGGATCCGGATTATGTCTTTATCTTGATCCACGGGGCTCGCGAGGACGGAGAGAAGAAGATCGAGTCGGATCTGGCAGGACAACCGGCTTGGGCTTCGTTGCGTGCGATCAAGGAAAAGCGGATGGCGATTTTGCCTTCCGATCTGCTGCTGTCGAATCCGGGCTTCCGATTGAACGAGTCGGTTGAATATTTGGCCAAACTTGTATATCCCGATGCTTATACCGATGGCAACTAATCTTAAACGCGAACCGGCTCGCAAAGGTGTTCTTGTCCTCGCTGTTTTGGCGGTTGCAGCACTTGCAGGGATTTCGCTCAGCATTGGCACCGGAGCCGTCTCGATTTCACTGGGGGATATTTGGCGGTATCTGTTTCACGGCTTCGATGGTCCTATGAGGGAAGTGATCTGGAATATTCGCCTGCCTCGCACATTGGTTGCAGCGCTGGTGGGCGTAAATCTTGCCTTATCCGGGGCGATTCTGCAGGGAGTCATGCGCAATCCGCTGGCTGATCCGCATATCATCGGGGTCTCCTCGGGAGCCGGATTGCTTGGCATCATCATTCTAATTTTGTTTCCGCAGGCCTGGTCGCTGCTGACGCCGGCAGCCTTTATCGGTGCTGCAGGGGCGGCGGCAATCATTTATTTATTGGCCTGGAAGCAGGGCGTTCAGCCGGTACGCATCATTCTCGCGGGAGTGGCGGTCTCCGCTTTTTTTTGCTCCNCTCCGGCTCGGTATACCTGAACCTGCTTGCGCTGGGGGATTCGAATGCACGCGGCCTGGGAATGAGAGTGGAGGCCGCCCGGCTGCTGCTGACAGTTATCGCTACGCTGCTGGCGGCCAGTGCGGTCAGCGTTGTTGGCCTGCTTGGCTTTGTCGGCCTGATCGTGCCACACTCCGCCCGGCTGCTGATCGGCAGCGATTACCGATTGCTGCTGCCCGCTTCCGCTCTGCTCGGCGCAGCCGTTGTCACCGTCTGCGATACGTTGGCTCGTCTGATGTTCGCGCCGATTGAGCTTCCGGTTGGCATTATCCTGGGGGCTCTTGGTGCGCCGTTTTTTCTGTATTTGTTAAGGAGGGAGAGAGAATGACAGCATTGCAGCTGGATAATATAGCTGTCCTATACAATAACCGCTCCGTGATTGAGCGTCTGAACTGGAGCGCTGACGAAGGCAAAATCTATAGCATTATCGGTCCGAACGGCTGCGGCAAGAGCACCTTGCTTAAGGTGATTGCCGGGCAGCTAAAGCCGGCCGGGGGTTCAGTCCTGCTTGACGGCGAGCCCATCGGCAGCTATACGAGGCGTCGTCTTGCCAGATATCTGTCCATGCTGCAGCAAAGCCAGGATAAACCGCCGGACATGACGGTGCGCACTCTGGTTGGCTATGGGCGATTCCCCCACAAGCCGGCCTGGGCAGGCATGAGCAAGGAGGATGAGGACATCGTTGATTGGGCTTTGACGCAGACCGGAACTTTGCAGTTTGCGGATCGCAAGCTGTCCGCCTTGTCCGGCGGAGAGCGGCAACGGGTCTGGATCGCCTTGGCGCTGGCGCAGCAGCCGCGCCTTCTGCTGCTTGACGAGCCGACAACCTATCTGGATGTCAGCCATCAATGGGAGATCATGGACCTCATATCCGATATAAACCGCAAGTACGGCATGACGATCCTGATGGTGCTGCACGATATGAATCATGCCGCTACCTATTCCCACGAGATTATGGTGATGGACAAAGGACAGGTGTATGCCAGCGGCTCCCCCGCGGACACGATTACTGAGCGAACGCTCGGCGAGGTGTTCGGCGTGAGGGGGCGCATCGAGCCCAACGCTGTAGACGCGCGACTGACCTGTCTTGTGACAGGCCTTCTCGCGGACAGCGGAGCGGACGGGACAGAGATGAAATAGATATCAGAATGGGAGAGAAAAGAAAATGAATGTAAAACCGGATATATTTCCGTTTACGGCGATCGTCGGACAAGAGGAGATGAAGAAGGGGCTGCTGCTGAACCTCGTGGATCCGCGGCTCGGCGGGGTGCTGATCCGGGGAGAGAAGGGCACGGCGAAATCAACGGCGGTCCGCGCTCTGGCTGATCTGATGCCCGGGCTTCAGGTTGTGAACCTGCCGGTTAGCGCCACCGAGGACCGCGTCGTTGGCACCCTCGATATCGAGCATGCGATCCGCGCAGGGGAGAAGCGCTTCGAACCGGGGCTGCTGGCCGCGGCGCATGGAAATATTTTGTATGTGGATGAAATTAATTTACTGGATGATGCGATCGTGGATGCGCTGCTGGATGCGGCCGCTATGGGAATTAACACGGTTGAACGGGAGGGAGTGTCGCATTCGCACCCTGCCCGCTTTATTCTGATCGGAACGATGAATCCGGAGGAAGGGGAGCTTCGCCCGCAACTGCTGGACCGGTTTGCGCTCTCACTGGAGGTGTCCGGTGAACGGGAAATTGTGGAGCGGATGGAGGTCATCCAGCGCCGTCTCGCCTTTGATGCGAATCCCGAGGCATTCCGTGAGCGCTATGGGCAGGAGCAGTCGCGATTATGCCAACAAATCTTGCACGCTCGCGAGCAGCTGGCGCAAATCGAGCCCTCCGCGCAGCTGCTGGAATGGACAGCCAAGGTCGGAATCCGCCTGGAGGTCGACGGTCACCGGGCGGATATTACGCTGATGAAGACGGCGATGGCGCTCGCCGCTTTGGCGGGAAGAATCCGCGTTCTGCCGGCGGATATGGTCGAGGCGGCGATGCTGGTCATGCCGCATCGGATGCGGAGAAGACCGTTTGAAGACGGAGGAGCCGGGACGGGGAACATTCAGGAATTGCTCGGTGATCTGCTGCAGGAGGTGGCTGATGTACTCTGAAGCTGCGGTTTATCCTTTTTGCGCCGTGGTAGGTCAGGAGCGCGCCAAAAAAGCGTTATTGCTGCATGCTGCGAATCCGTTGCTAAAGGGGGTTCTGCTGGCCGGTGAATCAGGAACGTCAAAGACGACGCTGATTCGCGGTCTTGCCGCTCTCCTTCAGGAGCGAAGGCGGATCAATATCCCGCTTCATGTCGATAATGAGCGGCTTTTTGGCGGCGTCGATACGGCAGCTGCCCTCCGCTATGGTATAAGAAAAATCTTACCCGGCTTGCTTGCTGGCGCCGATGGTCAGATAGTAATGGTGGATGATTTGAACCTGATGAGCGAAAGGACACTGCACGCCATTTTGGCAGTGGTTGAGCAGGCCGGTTATGAATATGAAAGGAAAGATGGGGAGGAAGCTTGCTGGCAATCCTCTTCCTTTATGTTGTTGGGGACGATGAACCCGGAGGAAGCCGGGCTGAAGCCCGGCCAGCTTGACCGCTTGGGGTTGTATGTTCGTGTCGAAACATCGCTTGATCCGGTTGAGCGGGCGGAAATTACGCGCCGCCGGCTGGCTTTCGAGCGGAACCCGAATGATTTCGCGCGCTCCTTTGAGCCGGCATCCGCGGCGCTGCAGGAGCAGCTCGTGCAGACGCGGCGGCGGCTGTCCTCCGTCAGCATCGCTAAGCCGATGCTGCGNAAAGGAAGCGGGCTCATTCCGGCCATGATCGTCATCACCGATGGCAAAGCGAACGCAGGCATGGCTCCAGGGCTTGACCTGTGGCCGGAAATCCGCCGCATTGGCCATCGTATTTCGGCGGGGGGAATACAGACCCTGGTCATCGATACGGAGCAGGGGTTCGTCCGGCTTGGTTACGCCAGCAAGCTGGCGGACTGCCTGCAGGCGCAATATTTCCGGCTGGATGAATTAGATGCCGGGCGGATCGAACGCGCCGTCAGAAATCTGGTACAGGAGCAGAACCGGGCCGTTCCTGGTTTATTTTAATGGATGCAGGGAGATGAGAGCTTGAAGATCATAGTATTGACGAATAGCGAGGCCTCGCAGGCCCATTTGTCGGTGGCGTACCGCATGTTGGATGAAGGGCAGCGAGCCCAGCTTCAGCTTGCTGTTGTCGACCCTGGTGAGAACGGGTCCGCCGCACCCTTGTCGGGTCTGCCAACACAGCTTGTATCGCTCGACCCCGACTTTGTCGTCTTTGACGCGCATGGTGTCCACAAGGAAATTGTGGATCAAATCAAAGAGGTCCTTTGTAAAGGAACGGCCCAATTGGTTCCGGTTGGCGGGGATGCCGCCCAAATTCGCTCCTTGCTGCGGCTTGGCCAATTGACTGCTGCACCTCTGGCAGGGCCGGGCGGGAACAGAGGGGTAACGTTGCCGGATGAGTTGAAACAGGATTATGACCGCTATGTCAAAATAACAGAATATTGGCGGGGAGGCGGGGCGCAGAATATGTTTGGCTTGCTTTGTCTTGTGGGGCGGGAATANCTTCTGGCAGAGCTGGCCCGTACTTTGGCTGCCTGGGAAGGTCGCTTGGAGGTTGATTCCGCACATTTACAAGAGGCGGCCGAATTTATTCTGCCGCATCGCATGCGCGCGGCTGATAGAACTGCGGAGGAAACGGCGGACAGAGAGCAACCGGGGAGACCTGAGCAGCCTTCGGAGTTAGCTGGGCAGGAGCCTGCTCAAACGTCACCTCAGGAACAGGAGAAGTATTCCGGACATGGACAAGATAGCGGGCAGCCGCTTGATGGGACATCGCTGGCGGCCGGCGGTGAGGAAGAGGCATCGCTCGCTCCGCAGCGACTGTCAGGCAGCAACACAGACACCTCTGCGTCTGAGGAAGATAGCAATACGGGTACCGCTGCGCGCGTTGTCGTTGAGGCGATAGGGCGGAACTTTGACGTTTGTCGCATCGCCTTTACTCCGCCACGTACCGGGTTCCAGGGCAAAGCGGGCAAACGCAATCCAGCCCAGGAGGGCGGGCGTACCGGGCGTTATGTCCATGCGGAGATACCGCGCGGGGCGATATCCGATCTGGCTCTGGATGCCACGCTGCGGGCNTGTGCCTGTTCGACCCCGTAAGGGGAACCCGCTTCTCCAGCCTGGCGGACTACCGGCAAAGCCGAGGATTCATGGGCCGGCAACCGGCGGTAGCCCTGCTGTTTCTCGGCAACGGCAACCCGCTGGACATCGCGGATTGCGTCGGGGAGCTTATGGACCGTATTGAAGAGTTTGCCGAGGTTTGGCCAATCGCCTTTCCTTCCGTCATGCATGTTTCGATGGAGCGTCTGCGTGAGCTTCTGGTCGGGGAAGACAAGACGGTGGATTTGATCATCAATCTGCTTCCTTTTCGACTGGGAATCGGCCCGGGTGGAGCGGGACCAGCATCCGGGACCGGGGATACGGTGGATATGCTCGATGCCTTGGGGGCCCCGATGCTGCATCCCTTTTTCCTCTCCGGCACAACGGAAGGCGAATGGAGAAAATCGGTCAGGGGGGTTAATCCTTCGCAGCTGATGGTTCAGGTTGTGCTGCCGGAGTTGGATGGAAGCATCGAGACGTTTCCGATCGCAGCTTTGCGCCGCGAAGGGGACGATCCGGTATTGGACGTTGCCCTGAACCGGCTAGTGCTCATTCCCGAACGGGTTAACAAGCTGGTTGGGCGTGTGGAACGCTGGCTTGAGCTGAGAAGAAAAGCAAACCACGAAAAAAAGCTGGCTCTGATTGGCTACAATTATCCGCCCGGAGAAGCCAATGTGTTCGGGGGAACTTTTCTCGATACCTTTGCCTCGCTATCCAGACTGCTTACCCGTCTGAAGAGAGAAGGATATCATGTCGCTGAGATGTCTGCGGAGGAACTGCGCTGCCGGTTCGTGGAAGGCGGGCTGGTCAATTCCGGAAAGTGGGCTGGCGAGGAGACGACGGACGGGATGATTCGTTACAACGATCCCGAGTTTGCGGCCAGAATGTCCGCCCGTTCCTGGGGCAAAGAGGCTGAAGCGCGTTGGGGACCTCCACCTGGTGAAATAATGACGGAGCAGGATGCTTTCCTGATTCCTGGCATCGTCAACGGCCATGTTTTTATCGGTTTGCAGCCTGCGCGCGGCATTCACGAGGATTCCGAGAAATCGGTCCACGATCGCTCGCTGCTCCCGACCCACCAATACACCGCATTTTATCAATGGATTCGTGAGGAATGGGAAGCGGACGCGGTTGTTCATATTGGGACCCACGGGACACTGGAATTTCAACAGGGCAAGGAATGCGGCATGTCCGGCGACTGTGTGCCGGATGATTTTATCGGCGAGCTTCCTCACCTTTATTATTATTACGTAGGCAATCCCTCGGAGGCGATGATCGCCAAGCGTCGCAGCCATGCGCTGCTGATCGGCTATCAGGCGCCGCCTTTTGCAGAGGCGGAGCTGTACGGAAGGTGGGCCGGTCTCGAATCGCTGCTGCATGAATACCGGGAGGCGCAGCAGCTTGATTCCAACCGCTGCGAGGATATTCTCTGCAAGCTGAAGGCCGCCGCCCGAGAACTGCATTTTGCGGCGGAGTCGCCGGAGGAAATGGAGGAGGAGCTGTACCGAATGCAGCGGTCGCTTATTCCGAGCGGACTGCATGTGCTTGGCGATGGTTACTCGCCCGAGGCTGCCGCAGCCTATATGCGGTTTGTGCTTCGTCATGAACGGGGAACAGTCCGTTCATTGCGGGGATTGCTGGCGGAACGGGAGGGTCTAAAGGTAGAGGAGCTTGCCGGAGAAGGGCTAACCGCTGAACTCCGAAGGCTGGACCGTGAGTCGGAAGAGCTGATTGCTGCCTATCTTGCTGGCGGAACGCTTCCGTCCTCCTGCAACAAGGAGGCAGCGGGGTGGCAGGATGCCTTGTCGCGTACGCTGGAATACGGGTATCATGCCTATACAAGCTCGATGAACAACGAGGAGATGGAAGGGTTGTTGAAGGCGTTGGAAGGCCGATATCTCCCGGCCAAGCTGGCCGGGGATGCGATGCGTTCCCCCGAGGTGCTGCCTTCCGGACGCAATCTGTATCAATTTGATCCACGGGCCGTTCCCAGTCTTAGCGCCGCGGAACGGGGAGCCCGCACCGCCGAGAATTCAATTCGCCAGTATTATGAACTCCATGGCGAATATCCGGGTACGACCGCCATCGTGTTATGGGGGCTGGAGACATCGCGGACGCAAGGGGAAACGATAGGGCAGATCCTTCATTATTTAGGCGTACGCGTCAGCAGCGGGATCGGAACGTTCCGGACGGGATACGATATCATCCCTTTATCCGAGTTGGGTCGCCCGCGTCTGAATATTGTCGTGCATATGACCGGATTGTTCCGGGATATGTTCCCGAATCTGCTGGATGATTTAAACCGGATTTTCCACCGGGTCTCTGAACTTGAGGAGCCTGAAGATATGAATCTGTTCAAAGCCCACACTCGGCATGCGGAAGCGCGGATGCTGACTGCCGGATATCAGCCGGGGCAGGCCCGGGATCTGGCGAATGCCCGGATATTTGGCCCGGCGCAAGGGCAGTACGGGACGAGCATGACCAAATTAATCGAGACGAAGCAATGGAGTCAGGAGGCCGAGCTTGGACAGGCATATGCGGACAGTCAGCAGCATGTGTATAGCCTGGAGGAGCGCGGCCGCGCCGAACCGGAGCTGTACCGAACTCATTTGCTTGCGGTCGATGTTGTGTCGCAAATCCGCAGCAGTCACGAGTGGGAGGTCACGGATTCCGATCATTATTATGAATATTTTGGCGGCTTGTCCAAGTCGGTGGAGATGGTGAAAGGAAGACCTGCGGAAATTCATATTACGGATACAACCGGAGAGCGCCCTCTGACCGAAGCGGCAGAATATGCGATTGCCCGGGGCGTGCGGACCCGGCTGACCAATCCGAAATGGATCGATGCGCTGCTTGAGCATCCTTATCACGGAGCCGAGCAAATTGCCAAGCGGTTTGAGTATGTATTGGGTTTGGCCGCGACCACCGGCAAGGTGGAGGCTTGGGTGTTCGATCAGATGCATGACGTATATATTGCAGATGAGGAGCGGAACCGGCAAATGCGGGATAATAACCGCTGGGCATATCACGCATTAATGGAAACGCTGCTGGAAAGCCATCAACGGGGGTATTGGCAACCGGACGAAGAACGCTTGGAACAACTACGGCAGAAGTACGTTGAACTGGAGGGGGATTTGGAGGCATAAATGAAGCGATAATGAGGGGCAGCGCCGTCAAGGCGCTGCGGCGTTCTACCCCACGATAGCGCCATTTCCGGATGGCGCTATTTAGTTTGGGAATAGGAGGGAAATGGTTCGTAATTACTGGTTGTATTTCTCATTTGCATGCAGTTTATCAAATTCGGCCACGGAATCAGGATTGGTAAAAATATAAGGGGAAACCGGCTGCTCAATCGTTTTGATCTGCCCGGCTTTTATTTGCAATGTCTCCTTGCCGTCAATTGTCGTGGCTTGAATGGTTCCCTTAATTTCGACCCAGGTATCTTTGGTGAACGTGGAGGCGTTGTCACTTTGAACAAGCACGCCAAATGGAATAGCATCGGCTGGACAACACATCATGAGAAAGCGGCTCAAGGCAAACGTATCCGGCTTCATGTCTTCCTCCCGATAAACAAAGCCTTGAAGGGTTATATTTTTATGCAGGAACGGCTGTTTATACATATCGATGGCACCGATGGTTTCCGAGAAAATCGAAGAATTCACTTCTATCACTGGTTGAAGGTACAACCGCTTGGCGAGCTCGGCGAACTCCGTGCTGTATTTATCCTTTGCTATGAATAACTCATCTAAAGTGCCTTGCACAGGGCTTGAGGCCCGGGGCGGCACGCCTGTGGGATTTTCAGCGATTGGGGAGGACAGCTTTACATCTGCCAACTTATCCCGAATGTCCGGATCAGGGGCGGAGTATATGATGCCTTTTTTGGCGGCCATATCGCTTCCAAGCGCCTGATCAGGCAGAAGCAATCCGAGTATTAGGGGAACCGCGAACAGCCCGTAGACATTCACATTTTTTAAAAAGCCCAATGGCAGGGGATGATCACAGTCGCATATTTTGTCCGAATTGCCTGTAACGGAATGCCATGCCATCCCGAATGCGATGAAGAGAAGAGGAACCGGACATAGCAGCAATAGCTTCTGCATGGAAGGGGCCAAGTAATAATGTAAGGAGTTCGTATCATTCAGATGTATGATATATAACGATAAAACGGCGAGTAAAAAGGCTCGGAAGAGATAATGGACCCGCAATCTTAAGGTGAGAACCATCCCTGTTCAACTCCTTCATACAAATTGCATCCGAATCAGAAAATCGACAGCTACAGAACCGATAAATATTAGAACAATCAGCAAAAGACTAAGCAAGATAACAAATTTGAGCTTGAAAGTAGCCAGCAGCATGAGCAAGCCTTTGAAATCCAGCATAGGTCCCAGTACTAGGAAGGAAACGAGTGGACCTACGGAAAAGGCATGTGTGAAGGCGGAGGCGACAAAAGCGTCGGAGGTGGAGCATAGCGATAATACAAAAGCAAACCCCATCATAAATAAATAGGAGGAAATAGAGCCATTTCCAAGAGCAAACAGTTCGGCACGGGGAACTAAAGACTGGATACAAGCTGTTACGAAAGCGCCCAGCACCAAATATTTGCTCATTTCTATCAATTCATTCCCGGCATGGACGAAGAAGCTTTCCCATGTTTTGGGATGCTGATGCAAGCCCGCGCTGCCCGATTCCAGCTGGAACCTTTGCAGAGATTGCTTTAACGGCTGTTTGGGGGACAGCATGTATACAATTAATCCTACCGATATCGACACAGCAAAAGCCAGTCCCATTCGGGCCAGGATCACTTCGGGATGTGAGCGAAACGCGACCATGGTTGCCACCAACACGACCGGATTCAGAATAGGGCCGCTGAGAATGAAAGTTACTGCGATGTATACCGGCATCCCTTTCAAGATCAATCTGCGAACGACGGGAATCATTCCACATTCGCAGATAGGCAATATGATTCCCAGCATGGAACCAAGGAGTACGCCGACTACCGGATTTTTCGGATTTAAGCGGCGAATCCACTCTTCCTTTATGACGATTTGAAGTAGAGACGAGAGCAGCACGCCCAAAATAATGAACGGCAGGGCCTCCAGAAAAACACCGATAAAGAGCGTCTTAATTTGCTGCAGCTGCGGGTGTGCGAGGAGGCTGACGTTGTTCTGGTACGAGACGGTCAGGACTGGTATAAGAAAGATGACGACAAAGAATAGGGGCATCATTTTATAGAAGTTTGAAACTTTCATTAAAAGCCTCCTGCGATAGAATGATATATATATTCATTTTATGCTTGGGTTTCTAGCAAATAACCTTTTATGCGAAATTAATCAGAAAATTTACGAATAAACCGGAACAGAGCATGTTGGCAGAATTCACAGTATATTCGCGATGTAAGGCCAGGGATGCTTAATCGATCATATGACAATGCCCCCCTTTCTTGATAAAATACAAGGACAGGTTTTTACGGATTCATTATCAATAGGCTCGTCGCTTTGTATAAAAGGGAAGGGAAAGTGCGGATTATGAAAGAAAGCCACTCAAAAGTAAAAGAGATGCTTGATACGATGGCACGGAACGGATGGAGGGTGACTGAACAGCGCAGAACGCTGGCGCAAATTTTTGCGGATTATGATGGTTACCTATCGCCGAAGGATGTATATAATCAAATGTCGGTCCGCTATCCGGGCATGAGTCTGGACACGGTATACCGCAATCTTCGAATTCTAAGCGAGATGGGGGTTTTGGAGCACTTTTATTTCATGGAGGGCGGCTTGAAGTTTAAAGGAAGCTGTACAGCTCATCACCATCATCATTTGATTTGCGTAAGTTGTGAAAAAACACTTCCTTTTGATTACTGCCCTATGGATCAAGGGCCCGGTCTGCCAGGGAACTATAAGGTGCTGCGCCATCGCTTTGAGGTTTATGGGATTTGCGAGGAATGCCAGACTCTTGGGGACGCAGAATCCTTAGAGCAGGGATCAGAGGATGCCGGTCAATCTAATCATGAAGCTCATTGACAAAGCGTCGATGGGCTTTTATGATGTATTTATTCGTAATTTTTACGTTTAAATACGAAGGAATGGAAGGATAGATGGATGCTGAAGCTCAGACGCGGCGATGTTCTGTTGATCGTGATTTTGTTAGTGCTGGGATCGGCATGGCTCCTGTTTCGCCAGGCTATGGAGAGCCAGCAATCGTATGATCCGGGCACACTTGTGGCCGAAATTAATGTGGATGGAGAGCACTATAAAAGCGTGCCTTTAGATAGCGCAGAGCAGAGCATCGATATACGGACAGAGTACGGTCACAATATTCTGAAGGTATTTGACCACGGAATCCAGATGATCTATGCGGATTGTCCGAAGAAGATTTCCATGCAGATGGGCTTTATTTCCCGTCCGAACGAAACGATCATTTGCGTGCCAAACCGGATTTATGTGGAGATCGTCCATACTGGCGGCGCACCTGCCCCTGCGGAGGACGGAATCGACGCATATGTTCGTTAGACGCCGCTGCCGTACCGGGGCGGTGGTGAGCTTTCGTTATCGTTAGTACCATGGGACATCCTTGACGATGTATGGGGTACGCGTGGAAAAGGGCGATTTACTTGGTCATACGCGTTGAACCGAGGCTACCTCCCAGCCACCTCCTACCTGATGTGTGGAGTGGAACGGATAGGCTGAGTAGGGTGAGGCGGGAGAGTAATGCGGAGTGGAATAGGTAAACCAAGTAGAGTGAGGCGGGAGCTAATGCGGAGTGGTATGGAGGACTGAGTAAAGTGGGTCGGGAGAGTAGTGTGGAGTGGGAACTAAGTAGAGGTGGGTCGGGAGAGTAGTGTAGAGTGGTTTGGAAGGCTGAGTAGAGATGGATCGGAAGAGTAATGTGGAGTGAAATGGGTAGGCCAAGTAGAGTGAGGCGGGAGCTAATGCAGAGTGGAATGGAAGACTGAGTAGAGTGGATCGGGAGAGTAATATGGAGTGAAATGGGTAGGCCAAGTAGGGTGAGGCGGGGAGTAATGCGGAGTGGAATAGGTAGACCAAGTAGAGTGAGGCTGGAGCTAATGCGGAGTAGTATGGAGGACTGAGTAAAGTGGATCGGGAGAGTAATGTGGAGTGGAAGGCCAAGTAGGGTAGATCGGGAACTAATGCAGAGTGGAATGGGAGACTGAGTAGAGGTGGATGGGAAGAGTAATGTGGAGTGGGGGGAAGACTAATACGAAAGCAAGCCCGAGAAGGTAAGAAGGTGTAAAATTGGCCAGCTGCCCTATTCCGGATTGTTGAACAGCCAGTTGACAAACCTATACAACCTTTAACGAAACACCGTATCGTTATTTCAACCCAAACGACCGAATTATAATTCTAACGAAACTCCATATCGTTATTTAAGAGAAAAGCAAGCTTTTGGCCTCGATTTGCCTTCAATAGCGATACCCTGTTTCGTTAAAAATTGAGAGAGCCCATTTTGGGTCGAATAGCGATACCCTGTTTCGTTAGAGTTGGCTTTGTTCATTTATCCAACTGTAAAGCCGTCAAATGGGCGCGACAGAGGTCATCTGAATGAGTCTAGATGACTTCTTTTTTTGTCTATTGGAGAGGCGGGTCGGGAGAGTAATGTGGATTGGAATGGAAGATTGAGTAGGGTGGATCGGGAGAGTAATGCAGAGTAGTTTGGAAGGCTGGGTAGAGGTGGGTCGGGAGAGTAGTGTAGAGTGGTTTGGAAGGCTGAGTAGAGGTGGATCGGAAGAGTAATGTAGAGTGGAGTGGAAGGCCAAGTAGGGTAGATCGGGAGCTAATGCAGAGTGGAATGGGAGACTGAGTAGAGTGGACCAAAAAGCTAAGATGGGAGCAAGCCCAAGAAGGTAATAAGGTGTAAAATTGGCCAGCTCCCCTATTCCTCCGGATTGTTGAACAGCCGGTTGACAAACCTATACAACTTTTAACGAAACACCGTATCGTTATTTCAACCCAAACGACCGAACAATAATTCTAACGAAACTCCATATCGTTATTTAGGAGAAAAGCAAGCTTTTGGCCTCGATTTGCCTTCAATAGCGATACCCTGTTTCGTTAGAAATCGAGAGAGTCCTTTTTGGGCCGAATAGCGATACCAGGTTTCGTTAGAGTTGGCTTTGTTCATTTATCCAACTGTAAAGCCGTCAAATGGGCGCGACAGAAGTTATCTGGATGAGTCTAGATGACTTCTTTTTTGTCTATTATAGAGGCTGGTCGTTAGAGTTATGTGGAGTGGTATAGAAGGCCAAGTAGAGTGAGCGGGAGCTAATGCAGAGTGGAATGGAAGACTGAGTAGAGTGGATCGGGAGAGTAATGTGGAGTGAAATGGGTAGGCCAAGTAGGGTGAGGCGGGGAGTAATGCGGAGTGGAATGGAGGACTGAGTAAAGTGGATCGGGAGAGTAATGCAGAGTGGACTGAAAGCCTGAGTAAAGCTCCGGCCGATATTTAACCATGACTTGCATAAGCTAGTTCCCAATGAAGTTGACGATCTATTTTTATCATGCTACCATATACACAAAAGACCCAAGAACGGAATCCAGTTCGTTCAATAACGCTCAAACCATCGAGGTGAACTTCATGCAGCTTACTAAACGTCGACTGCAATTTCTGGACAAATTAATTGAATTATATCAGCGCACAAGACTGCCTATTCATTATGAGACATTAGCGACCTCCTTAGGTGTGAGCAAATGGACCGCCTATGACATGATGAAGGAAATGGAGAAGCAGGGGTTCGTAAGCCGCAGCTATGAGGTGAACGCCAAGGAAACCGGGAGATCGCAGGTGGTATTCGCTCCTACCGAGCAGGCTAACGATCTATTTAAGCAGAGCCGGGAGGATAACTTCGATTCGTCCGATTGGGAGCATACGACAGCGCATATCCGGAAGCTGCTAGGCAGTGTCAAGGACAGCAATGCGAATGAGGTTATTCGCAAAGTCATGAGCGAAATCTCGTCCAAAGCGTCAAATCTGGAATTCTGCGGTTATATCCTTGGTCTGTTTTTGATCTATATCAAGAAACTTGGAACCAAGACAGAGCGTTTGGTCACTGGACTGGTCAGCAAGAGACTCCATAGCGAGAGCGGAATTCAACTGTTTGTCGGTACCGTTCTGGGAACGATTATTCAGACGATTAACGATGAAATGGGAAATGAACTGACGGAGCTGGTCTCCAAGTTTCTGGACACTTTGAACAGACTGTCCAACAACGAGCAGCGAATGCTGTCCGATTTGCTGCATGAAGCTTTAGCTTAAAGGCTTTAGCTTTTCGATAGTTTTTTGGTCTTTTGTGTATTTGGTGTAGTGAAGAATTATTTTAGATGAGTGAAGGAATTAAAGGTGGAGCGTGATGATTATGAAAACCGGCTTAGTATTGGGCGGAGGAGCCGTGCGGGGTCTGGCGCATATCGGTGTGCTAAAAGTATTCGAGAGGAACGGGATTAAAATCGATCGGATAGCGGGCACTAGCATGGGCGGTGTGATCGGCGGCTTGTATGCAGCCGGAGTGCCTGCCGAGGCGATTGAGGATAAGATTCTGAACACTCCGAAATATCGTCTGCTTGATATGGGAATTCGCCATCGCGGCCTGCTGGCGGGTAAAGCCGTTCATCAGGTCATTAATGAATTGCTGCAACAGCACAGCACGCAAGGAGTGCTTATCGAGCAACTCCCGATGGAGTTTAAAGCGATCGCGGTTGATCTGATGTGCGGACAGCAGGTTGTTCTGGATCATGGAGATTTGGGAACCGCTCTGAGGGCGACAACCGCATTTCCCGGCGTGTTTGCTCCGTTAATGGATGGCGACCGGATGCTTGTTGATGGCGGAGTGCTTAACAATTTGCCCGTGGAGGAAGCGCTGGATGATGGGGAAGCATGTTATATTATTGCCGTGGACGTCGCCAGAGAGCATGAGAAAAAACCGCCGCGCAATATGATCGAGGTAGTCTATCGCTCCTACGGCTTGATGGCAGCGGGGCGAAGGCATGTCAGTCTCAAACAGGCCGATTATGTGATCCGTCCGGAGGTAGGGTATTACGCGTCATTTGATTTTACCAAAGCGGAAGAATGCATTAAGGCGGGGGAAGAGGCTGCAGAAAGATGTCTGGCGGAAATCCGGCAGCGTATTGAACTTGAGCAGTCAAGGGTGGTTTAGGGGTCTGGCACCCTGTTTTTTGGTCTTTTGTGTATTCATTATTTATAGCGATCAAGGAGTGAAAACTCATGAGCAGCGCATTGGCACAAAGAATGGTACTGTTTGCGATTTACGCTTTCGCCGGCTGGCTTCTGGAAACATCCTATGCAAGCATTCGAGAGCGGCGTTTTGTAAATCGGGGCTTTTTGTGCGGGCCCTTTTGCCCCATTTATGGCTTTGCAGCGTTATTGATCCTTGCCGTTACAGCACGGGCAGGGGCAAGGCTGGATGATCCTTGGGCACGCGGCCTGGCTATCATCTTGGTGTCCGCTCTGTTGGTCACCTGGCTGGAATATGCTACAGGTTGGCTACTGGACAGGGTTTTTCATCGAAAATGGTGGAATTACCAGGGCCGAAAAATGAATATCGGTGGTTACGTCTGTGTAGAATACTCCCTGCTTTGGGGAGCCTTGGCTTTTGTGCTGGCAGAGTTGATCCATCCGGCTATCCTGCAGCTGCTCACGCCTTTACCGGCCTGGTTCAATATTACAGCGGCCTGGATCATCCTGTTCTATTTCGCCATAGATACAGGCGTCTCAGTCAGTAAGGAATGGCAGCGCAAGCATTCAGCCGGTTTGCATAGGCTTAAACTGCGCTAGTTTAATAGGGAGCCGGAAGGCGTTATGAGGAGAGAATCCCTCAGCGCAGCTCGGCTCCTATTTTCTTACCTTCACTGCTAATATTCGTCAACGGGAGGCGCAGGCGGTGGGAGCGGATATGTCCGCGTTCAGCCAGCAGCCATTTCAGCGGGGCCGAATTCGGCTCCGAGAGCCAAGGCATAACAGATTGGATGGTATAGAAAGGTGGCAAATGGAGGGTTACGGACTTGCTTCGATTCGCTAAGATCGGGTTGACTCAGGGTTCGCTGTGAAGTTAGCTTCACAGGGCCATTCGAAAACAGCGAAAGAAGTGATAGAAGTGGCAAGCATGGATTTACGAAAATGGCCTGCTGAGCTGGGGGACGTTCATTGGAATGTTCCTTGTACTGCTTGCAGGGGCATTAGTAACGAAGACGGGCTCTGGACGAGGCTGTGGGAGCGATTGGCCATTATGTAATGGCAAATTTATTCCCGCTTATACGCTGGAGTCGATGATCGAATATTCGCATCGCATGGTAACGGGAGTAGTAGGTTTGCTCGTGCTCCTGACATTTATTTATACATGGCGTTATTTAAGGCATCCTGAAGCGTTACTGTATGCAGGCGGCACACTACTGTTCACGATTATCCAGGCCTTGATGGGGGCAGCAGCCGTTATATGGCCACAGCAACCGGCTGTTATGGCGCTTCATTTTGGAATTTCATTGTTAGCGGTCGCCTGCAGCATGCTGCTTGTGTTATGGAGCCATCGGATGAAGAGAATCGAGAAGCAGAGCTACGCACGGCAACTCCCTGCGATGGGTTATTTCATGGCTTGCGGAATCTGGCTATTTTGTTACGGTGTAGTGTATCTCGGGGCTTATATACGCCATAAGCAGGCTGGGGGAGGCTGCAAGGGCTGGCCGCTTTGCAATGGTCAACTGATCCCGGATTTATCCGGTTCGGCAGGACCCGTGTTTGCGCATCGGGCTGCTGCACTGATCCTGCTTCTGCTTATCATTGGATTCTATGCTCTTGTCCGTAGTGCCAGATGGAAAAAACAGGCTGCAATGGCTGGGCTTCGACCGGTTACGCTTTGGGCTCTTATTCTGGTCATTGCTCAAATCGGCAGCGGCGCCCTTCTTGGAGTAGCAGCAGGCCATCCGGATTTATTTCTGTTCGCGAGTCTTCTTCACAATGTACTGGCTACGATATTGTTCTGCATTTTATCGGACCAAGCGATCCTGTCCTATAAGTACCATAGCTCGACATAAAACAACCGCCAAGCTCAATCCATCCATTGAGTCTGGTGATTGTTTTATGCAAGCCTGCGGTGATTGCAACTGCTTAGTCTATCAGACTATGCAGCGCCTCGGCGAATTTAGCGATGCCGCTCTCGATCTCCTCCGTCTTTGCCCTGGCATATGTGAAGCGGACGAAGCCGGAATCCGAACCATAGACACCGCCGGGCACGAAGACGACGCCTCTTCGGATCGCTTCATCCAGCAGCTTGCCGTCAGGCACCTTGGGATGAAGCATGCACCATAAATGCAGGCCGCCTTGCGGAGTGACGAATGAGATCTGCTCGCCTAGCTCCCTTCGCAAAGACTCGATGAGCAGATCCCGCTTGAATTGGAGCTGGATTTGCAGACGATCCAGATGAGGCTGGAAAGCGTCCGATTTGATAAATTGAGCGGCAACCTGCTGCGGAATGACGCTCAAGCCGAAGTCCATCTGCTGTCTGGCATCGGCCAAGCGCTGCACGATCGAATTCGGGGCTACCATCCAGCCGATCCTTAGGCCGGAGGCGGCAATTTTGGAGAAAGAGCCGATGTAGAGAATGTTACCGTTGGCATCCATCGATTTGAGCGGGGCAGGGGCTGCTCCTTCAAAGGCTGTTAGGCTGAACGGATCATCCTCAACGATCGGAAGCCCGAGTTCACTGGCGACAGAGAACAATTGCTCACGACGTTCGCTGCTGATAACCGCCCCCGTCGGATTCTGAAAGTTCGGATTCAGAAACACCATTTTAATCCGATGCTTCTTGTATAACTCTTTTATGTCTTCGGGGTGGACGCCGTATTAGTCGACAGGCAGTCGGAACAGGCGGAGTCCGGCCGATTGGAACATCGGCAGCGAGTAGCAGTAGGACGGATCTTCAACCGCCACCGCGTCCCCGGGGGAGAGCAGGCATTGCGTAATCAGATATAGCGATTGCTGAGAACCCGAGGTTATCATGATCGACGATTCCGTAGTCTGGATTCCCCGGTACTTCTGCAAATGCTCGACCAGGGCTTGTCTTAGCGGTATATAGCCCTGCGGGTTGTCATAGCCCAGATATGTGGTGTAGTGATGCTCACGCATCAGGGCGGCAATTTCATCAAGCGGGGCTAAATCTGCAGCTAATTCACCGCTTGCAAAGTCGATCAGCGAAGGATCTTGACTAAGCGCATCCCTTATTTTGCGCAAAAAAGGCAGATTGGGCAGGAAGCTTCCGCCCTCAGCATATCGGTTCCAATTTGGCGTATGTTTTGGTGTGGCGCCCCATTTGGTCCGGCTTACCCGTGTTCCACTGCCCGTGCGGCTTTCGATGATCCCCATCGATCGCAGCTCGGCGAACGCAAGGATCACGGTGCTGCGATTTACACCGAGCTGCTCGGCCAGCTTTCGTTCCGACGGGAGCAGGCTGCCTGGGGGGAACTCGCTGTAGGCGATTCTCTTCTCCAGATGATCGGCAATTTGTTCATAGAGCGGTTTCTTGCTATGACGGTCGGGTTTCCACATGTTCATCACCTTCAGTTGTGAATCTGGCTTATTGTGACTTTTATCATACCACTGATCCTTAGGATTGCAGGGGCTGTTTTCATCACAACCTTGACAATTTTTTTGCGATCCATTGAACATGACGGGTTCTGACGTGATAAATTGATTGGGGCGCTCAGGCAATCCAGTCTGATCCCCCGCCTTAGACTTAGAACGTCGAAATGGTGGGAATAGATAAAGTCACTTCTAACGAAACCTGGTATCGCTATTGGGCCTCAAAAGGACTCTCGATTTCTAACGAAACAGGGTATCGTTACTGAAGGAAAATCGGGGCCTAAAGCTTGTTTCGTTTCTATATGACGGGTTTTACAGTTCGAGAGATGAACAAAGCCAACTCTAACGAAACCTAGTATCGCTATTGGGCCTCAAAAGGACTCTCGATTTCTAACGAAACAGGGTATCGTTATTGAAGGCAAATCGGGGCCTAAAGCTTGTTTTTCTCCCAAATAACGATATGAGGTTTCGTTAGAATAATAATTTGGTTATTTGGGTTGAAATAGCGATACGGTGTTTCGTTAAAAGTTGTATAGGCTAGTCAACAAGCTGTTCAACAGTTCGGAATAGGGGGCAGGCCGATTTTACACCTTTAGCCCTCAGGCTCGTTTCCGTATTAGGTTTCCAATCCGCTCTGCATTAGCTCTCAAGCCACACCACATAATCCAACCTACTTAGCCTATGAACAATTTCTACGTAAACCCGGTTTTTGATACGCAGATGAACATTTCGTTTGGCCGGGTAATAAAGCCCGTCTGGATGAAAATTTTGTTTGGACCCTCCGCATAGAGTATCTTCTCCAAAAAGGCTCGCCAATGAGGGGGAAATGTTCTTATGAAACAGGGGTTCCGTTTGGAACAGCGTGGTCAGGTTTGAGCAGGATCACATCGCCAGCCTCCGGAACGCCACCTATAACAAGCACCTCCGATTTAAATCCCGCGACCCTCCTTGGCGGGAAGTTGACGACAGCTGCGACTTGGCGGCCAATGATAGATTCAGGTGCATATCTCTTTGTAATTTGGGCGCTTGAGCTTTTGATGCCGAGCTCTCCAAAATCAATTTTCATTTTAATGGCTGGTTGGCGCGCTTCCGGGAAGGGCTCTGCTTCCACAATGGTACCGATTCGGATATCAAGTTTTAAAAAGTCTTCAATGGTGGCCATAAATAATCTCCTTCTGGTAAACGATTTGTCCTAAATAGAGGAGTTCAAAAAGTCTACTATTGATCTAAAGTGAGCCGAAGTGAGTCAAAGCAGCAGTTCAACTCGGGGCATCGAATCATGAATTCACACGGATCTAGCGAATGCTTACGAAGTCATGTTACCAGCAGAGCAGCACATGGTGATGACTTTTCCCACTTCAAGCAACTGCCTTCCGAGGTCTTTTTTTTCAAAAACGTGTAGTTCTGCCCCTCAACCCCTGGCTTCAACCAAGCAGAGCGTTTGAAAAAACGCACCTAGCAAAGCATAAGCTTCGATACTGAAACAGAACTTTTTGAACACATATTAAATAGGTTAGTAGTATCACTATAACATTTTGATCGAATAGACCAAATAAATAAGTGCTTTTCGATATATAAACAAATGGATGGCTGCACAAACATAAAAGTGGATGGTTACAATTTATGGTCTATTGGATGGTTTAATTTAGTCCACTCTCTTTTATGATAGGGTTCAGGGTTCGATAAGATACCTCCATGTATTGCCGGAATCGATCATAGAGAGGGATGATAAAGTGAGAAATCGGCAGGTGAAAGTAGCAGTCGTTCAAGCCGCCCCCATCTTGTTCAATAAGCAGTCGGCCTTGGACAAGATCGCTGTGGTGATGAAGGAAGCAGCTGAACAGGGAGCGGAGCTGATCGTCTTCCCTGAAGTGTTCCTGCCGGGATACCCGCGCGGTCTGAGCTTCGGAGCACGCGTCGGAAGCCGTACACCCGAGGGGCGAAAAGATTGGGAACGCTATTGGTCCAGCGCCATCGATGTTCCTGGTAATGAGACGAAGCAGATTGGGGATTTGGCCAGGGAATTGGGGGTTCATCTTGTTATCGGTGTTGTGGAGCGCGATCAGGAGTTCAGTACGGGCACTTTATTTAATACGATGATCTATATCGGGCCTGACGGGGAACTGCTGGGCAAGCATCGCAAGCTGGTTCCTACCGGCTCCGAACGGCTGCTATGGGGGCAAGGCGACGGCAGCACATTAACCGTGATCGATACCCCCTTTGGCAGGGTAGGTGGGTTGATCTGCTGGGAGAATTATATGCCGCTAGCCCGAACAGCGATGTATGCGCAGGGGATCGATATCTATGTAGCCCCGACGGCGGATGCACGGGATTCATGGCAGTCGACAATTCGCCATATTGCTTGCGAAGGCCGCTGCTTTGTCCTCTCCTGTAATCAGTTCGCAACCAGGGAATCCTACCCCGCGGACCTGGCCTGTTATCCGGATATCGAGCAGGATCCCGAAGTGCTTAGTAGAGGGGGGAGCGCAATTGTGGGACCGTTAGGGGAATATGTTGCGGAGCCGCTCTATAACCAGGAGGGCATGCTCGTGGCAACGCTGGATCTCTCCGAGGTCGTACAGAGCCGGTTTGACTTCGATCCGGTGGGGCATTATAGCCGTCCGGATGTTTTTCAGTTGATTGTGAATGAGACGAAGCAGGACATTGTACAGAGAAAACAATAGACAACTATAAATTTTTTATAGCATAAAAAGGGGTTGGAGAGATTGGAAAAAAGCTTGAGAGAACGGTTAGAGACCATTCTGCTAACGAATGAGGACGTAGCCTCAGCGGAAGAGGAATTGCTGTCGATCCTTCCAGAACTTATCGTCTGCAAAGATTGTGAGCAGCATATGCCGGCGCATCGACTGTCTGTGCTTCTTCATACTTACGAGGTAGTGGATGGAGTGAGGAAGGATCTTGCTCTGAAGCTAGCGGCATTATTCCATGATATCGGCAAGCCGTATACCAAGGTTACACGGGATGGAGTGGACAGCTTCAAGGGGCATGAAGAGATTAGCGTTATTCTGGGGGATTTCATCCTGCAGCGTCTGGACTTCGACGATACGATTCGGCGGGAGGTTGGTATGCTGGTCAAATACCATGATACTGAATTGTTCCCGATCCAGGAGAGCATAGACGATATTACCGGAAAAATAGGTATAGATCTGGTACTTCCGTTGCTGGAGCTGCAGCTCTCTGATCTGCTGGCCCATTCCGAGCAGAAGGTGAAGGCCCTCTTGCCGCAAAGAGAGGATACGCTGAAGTTTTTCTTGAGCAGTGTAGGCAGCAAGTTGTAGTGATCCACTTGGTTCTGTAGTTCTAACGAAACTCCATATCGTTATTTTCGCAAAAACAGCATTAAATTAAATCTAACGAAACACCATAACGTTATTTGTGTTCCATTTGATCAAAAAACCATGAAAGTGGCAAAATAACGATCCACCGTTTCGTTAAAATTCCCAACAGCACTTTTTGGTGCAAATAGCGATCTCCTGTTTCGTTAGAAAACGGGATCAAAGGTTAAGAAGGAAGCCCTGGTTCGGGCCTCCCTTTGTGTATAGTGCGGCAGCTTATTTCTCAGCCAAAATCATCAGGAACATCGGTCTGCGGAGTTCATCCTTCATATCGGGAATGCTGCTGAGCATTTCTTCGGATGGAACGGGTTCCTGGACCTCCCGCAACATAAACCCGGCATGAATCAAGTCGTTCATATAAGTCGAAACCGTTCGATGATATTTGATAACATCTTCATTAAGAAATGTAGTGTTCCGCAGCCCCTCAAATTGGTACCGATCCACGGGCCAATGAAGACGATTCCCGCGGTCATCGTAATACCAGTCCTGCTCGTTGCGAGAAGTGAAGATAGGATGTTCTACGGAAAACAAAAAAGAACCTCCCGGTTTGAGACAGGCATAAACTTTGCTGCAGAGTGCATCAAAAGACTGGATGTAGTGAAAAGCCAAAGAGCTAAGGACAACATCAAATTGCGAAGCGGAGAAGCGGATATCCTCTATAGGCATTTTCATATAAGAAATTGCAGGGTCATCCGTCATTTCATCGGCTTTTCGCAGCATTTTCGCAGATATATCTACTCCGGTCACAGAGCTTGCTTGTTGTTCGCGAGCATAACGGCAATGCCAACCGAAGCCGCAACCTAAGTCAAGCACCGTTTTATTTTGCAGCTCAGGCAGCATTTCTTTAAATACATGCCATTCGCCGGCCCCTTCAAGCCCTTTTTCGGAACGAAGCATTTTACCGTAAGCCGAAAAGAAATTTACGTCATCATATTTATTTTGTCTCATCATACATACATCTCCTATAAATTAAGATAGCCTCCTAAAACCGTAAACCAATCATCTCAGGAGGCTACCTATCTCCGTCTGACCATTTCTCTCACCCCAATGTACATAGGTTATGATCATTATTACATAAATGGCGGATGAACTAAAACTGTTCTATTTACGATTACGGAAAACAATGTTATTATCATTTTATAAAATGATAATGATTAATAAGGGGCATAGCGATGACTAAAAAGGCCGATGTACTGCTTCATCCCGTGCGTATGCGCATTGTACAACAATTGCTGTTAGGTAAACCGTTAACGATAGCCCAACTGACCGAAGCGCTTGGCGATGTTCCTCAGGCTACTTTATACCGGCATGTCAATCTTCTGCTCAAGGCGGAGTTAATCGAGATTGCTGACACGCAAAAGGTGAAGGGGACGGAGGAGCGTCTATTTTCAGTAAGAGAAGGTAACCTGAAGGTTCCCGAAGGGGAAATCGAATCGACCTCAATTGAGGATCACATTCGTTATTTTTCCGTATTTCACAGTAATTTGCTGCAGCTGGCTACCACGTATCTGGCGAATACGTCACCTGAGAAATACAAAGAAGAAGGGTTTGGATACTGGTCCACACCGATTCATGTGAGCGACGAAGAATTTATAGAGCTGGTTCAATCCGTTAACCAATGCCTTGAGAAGGTATTGGATAACAAGCCTTCGTCGGAGCGGAAGACACGTCTCTTTGCCGGCATGTTCATTCCGCAAAAATCCGAGCAATCATAAAGAGGAGGAGATCATGATGAGTGTGCAAGTTGTTTTGGGTGACCGTGAATTAATCGTAAATATTTCAGGTCTGGAAGTGGCAGCTATTTTGAAAAAAGAGATTAAAATCCCTTATGCTTCAATCGTGGATGTACAACCGGGCAGCTTCGAGTTCCCATGGACTGCGGTAAAAAGAACAGGGATTACGACAAATAATTATAAAGCCGGAAGCTTTGTGATCCAGAGGGAGAAATATTTTCTGGCCTATCATGATGCGCATAAAGTTGTTATTCTCAACCTCGACGGAGCTGAATTCGATAAAATCGTCTTGGGGAGCGAAGCTCCTGAACAGCTGGCGAACGATATTAGGTCACACTGCAGCCTACTTCAATAGACATTGGTTTGGCATAGGCCCGCTTAAATAGCACTGCAACATCCAAGGGGGAGCGTCTGAAGATGCATTGTAAAGAATACGGTGAATCGTTAGGCGCTTCCCTGCGGTTATTTTCCTTCCACAATCGCTTCATATAAAAGGTTCAGACCTGTCTCCAACTGTTCGAAGCTGGCGTATGCATAAGAAAGCCGGATATAGTTCCCCTTATCGAGGGAGATGATCCTCATTCCAGCAGACTGAAAAGGACGAACTGAATTCAAATAAGAAGGGGATTCTTGAAAAACGGTTGAGCCCGGCTCTAGCAAACCTAGTGAAATCAACTGCAGAGCCTGTAGCGCGCCCGACACGCTCATGATACTGTCTGGGGTGACTTGAATTCCTCTCTTGATGGCATATCGGCTGAGAGCATGACGAAGCTGTCTGCTCCCCTTTGGTTCGGAGTAACCGAGATCCCGGGAGGTAAGCGGGATGTTCTGCAAAGAGCGCTGTAAGGCGGCCGTTGGCAGCAGTTCCGGGGACTGCTCACCGGTTCCTAGCCGGATGATATCCTCCCGCTGCTCATATTCATTAATAAGCTGGATTGTCCGGAAATTCGGTTCATAAATGCTGCAGGAGATGTGCTTCTCCCAATCCGGATGATTGTTCTTGATTAGAACATTCCAGCTATTGTTCGATACATAGGTTCCATCGCCGACCCTTGCAGAGTTCCCCGCCGTACCCCATTCGATTTTAGCAACCCGAACCCCTAAAAATCGAATGGAGGAAGTCATATGACAACAATTAATTTGCCGGCAGCGCTTACCGCGGCGGTAATACGTTTTTTATGGCATAGCTATCCACCCACCGAATAACGGTTTTTTCTTTTCCGCATAAGCGGTGAGTGTTTTTGTCATATTTCATTATGGTGGACTTCAAGCCAAGTTGGCCCGAAGTCAGTTACAAACCATGTATCTAAGATTTCGTTAGCATTTTTTGTGTCAGTGAATTTAGAATGGTAGAGGGTGTTATTTTTGATGTAAACACCAGTAGTTTATTATACAAGCCCACAATTATAGAAGTGCGGCCTTTGAGCATAGCACGATAACCAATGTCCGCTACGGTCTCCGGTTCCATGACAAAAAGTGTAAACAGTAAAGTACTCTCCATCCCTGCTTTGGATGCAAAAGCGGTTTTGGTAGAGCCGGGGCAAAGCGTTGTGACTACAACGCCAGTTCCTTTGAGTTCTGCATTAATACCTTTTGACATTTGTAAAATATAGGCTTTAGTGGCTGCATATACAGCATCATTGGGACAAGCCATATAAGAGCCGGTTGAGCCTAAATTGATAATACGACCATATTTCTTTTCTACCATAGACGGTAAGAAAAACTTCATCAATTCAGTGGTACATATTGAATGAAGCTGAATCATAGCCACTTCCTTTTCAATGTCAGTTTCAAGAAATGTACCACACTCGTTAAAGCCCGCATTGTTTATTAATATCTCCACCACAAGCCTGCGCTGTGTAACCTCCGTATATACCCTTTTGGCTGCACCCCGTTCCGTAAGGTCAATGGCGATAGTATACACTACGACATCATATTCTTTGGATATCATCGTTTGCTGATTCAACAGTTTACTCTCATCTCGGGATACAAGAATAAGATTGTATTTTTCTTTTGCCAGTTTTTCGGCAAAGGCTTTGCCAATGCCACTGGTGGCACCTGTTACTACTGCATATTTAGTCATGCTTAATACCTCCCAAAACCTCCCTAAAATGGTTCCATTCTTCTGCATAATCAACACATTTTGCATTAGAATTATTAAGAGCTTCATCATAAAAGGCGATTTTTTTATCAATCAACCGTGCAAGCATTTGATATATGCTAATCTTTTCTTCGATATATTTTTGATGGTCTTTGAGTATTGCCCTACGCTCTGGAATAGAATTATTCTCTCCTTGCATAAGAAGAGATACATATTGTTTGATTTTGAATATGGGCATATCTGTGTCTCGCAAACAACGAATAAGGAATATCCATTCAACATCTGCCTCACTGTAAGAACGATAGCCAGAAGCATCTCTCTTAATTGGGGGCAGTAGACCTTCTTTTTCATAATATCGAAGGCCATCCTTTGAAAGCCCTAATTTTTTTGCCACTTCACCAGCAGAATACATCGTCACACCACCTTTCCTACTATTTAACATATCCCAATGGAGTGCACTCCATGTCAAGGCTTTTTTTGAAGATCATAAGAGTTTTGCTAAATCAGCAAGCAGGGCAAGTGTGCACACACTTGCACATTTTGAGGCTTTTCCCTTCCGGTCAAATCTCAAAATTGCTTGTTGGGGTAGCCACCCCAAACCCGGCCTAAGTTGCGTCATTTCGCTGTCGCTCATTCCTTATTTGACTTCGGGCCGACTTGGCTCGAAGTCCTAAAGTACAACCAACTTTGCAAAGTGGTCTAAGAGCCCTGAATACTGTTAAAGGGCCAACTTGCGGATAAAGGCACTCTGATTTTGACTGTTCACCTCTACCATACGTTCCCGTATGGCGGCTAATTCTTCATGTGTTACCATGATATGAAGCCGTAAATTCCGTTCTCTTTTCGGCATAATATTTGCCCTCCAATTCAAATATATCTGTTGTTCAATTTTCCTTTATTTCTTAGGACTATACATTGTCTGTTGGCTATCTATCTCGTTATTTTAGTGTTCGGTAGCTGCTTCCTTATGGACACTGCCCATTGGAACAGTAAATATTTGGAAGACAAAATTCAGGAATAATAGAACAAACCGTAGGAAGAAAACAGCCTGGTCGTTAGGTATGATAGACATATAAATGGAGTTCAAAAAGGTCGATTTTCAGCACCGAAGCTGAGACTTCCGATGTGCGTTTTTGCAGAACAGTTCTGTTGTTGGATGAAGCCAGGGTCTAGGGAGCGAAGCTACCCGTTTTCGAAGAAAACGACCTCGACAGGCAGTTGCTGGTAGAGGGTACGTGAGTACCTGAGATGTTACCGTAGGCAATATGCCTTCGAAAGCATCTGCTTAGGCCCGGTTGAATTTAAGGATCAATGCCGAGTTGCCGCCTGGTAAATCTTCGTGTTAGAGTATGGAATTTATTCGTTATCAGCGGGAGCTGATGAAATTCTATATCGCAAGAAAACGTACCTTAGGATCGCGGTCGCTAAGCCTTGAATAACTTCGATTGGCTTATTAACAGAAACGGGCTTTTTGAACAATCTCTCTAAACATATAAAAAGACATTCTGGGCTAAATGAGCAGGAAGCGGGAGGAATACGAATATGACAAGAGTAACGGTATGGAATGAATATCGTCATGAGCAGACGGACGCTAAGGTTCGCGAGGTATACCCGGAAGGAATTCACGGGCAACTGGCCAGCTTCTTGAAGGAAGCGGGTATGGACGTGAAGACAGCAATACTGGATGAGCCGGAGCACGGCCTGACGGAGGAAGTGCTTAACGATACTGACGTATTGATCTGGTGGGGACATGTCGCCCACCAAGAAGTAAGCGATGAGGTTGTAGAACGGGTGCATCGCCATGTCCTGCGCGGAATGGGACTTGTCGTACTGCATTCGGCGCATATGTCGAAAATCTTCATGAAGCTGATGGGTACGAGCTGCGACTTGAAATGGCGCGAGGCGAATGAGCGTGAGCGTCTGTGGGTTATGGATCCGAGCCATCCGATTGCGGAAGGCATTGGCGAATATATCGAGCTGGAGCAGGAAGAAATGTATGGTACTCATTTCGATGTGCCGGCGCCAGATGAGCTGATCTTTGTCGGCTGGTTTGAAGGCGGCAATGTATTCCCGAGCGGTTCGACTTATCGCCGCGGCAACGGGAAGATTTTCTACTTCCAGCCTGGCCATGAGACGTATCCGACGTATTACCACCCGGATATTCAGCAGGTCATCATTAACGGAGTCCGCTGGTGCGAACCTGTGAAGCGCGCTTATCCGGTCTACGGTCATTCCGAGGCGTTGGAGCAGGTAAGCAAGAAGAATTAGTGAGTGAGTAGTATCAAATCTCTATAACAAAAGAAAATGAAGGACGGGCCTCGTACGAATAACGGAGGCGCCGTCCTTTTTTGCGCAGGTTTACAACCTATATCAGATTGTCTAATATAGTCAGTGAGTACAAGACAACCGAAGACTACGAGGGATGAATGTGAGCATTTATTTGGAACTCCCGGAGTTGAATAAGGACTTTTCCTTCAGGAGCTTTGTTAACTCTGGGGCAGGGTTATGTTATCCACATTGGCACAAAGAAATAGAAATTATATATGTGACGAAGGGCAGCCTGGAGCTGGGAATTAACGATGTTCCGATCCGGATGCATGCTGGACAGATTCAGTTCATTGCCGGCGGGGACGTCCATTATTTTCTGGCTGCACCGGAGGGGGAACGGATCGTCATTCAATTTGATCTGAGCTTGTTCTATGATTCCTCCACCGATGCGGAGCGGAAGAAATCGATTAGCGATTCCTTTATGAAGATGGAGCATTCGAGCTGGAAATGGCCCGACCCTGTAATGGAGCGGATACGCGTCCTGGTGGAGGATATGCACGAGGAGAATATCTCGCGCCGGGAAGGCTATATGTATATGGTTAAGGCGCGGTTATTTGAGATGCTGCCGATGATTTTCAGGGATATCCCCCGTAATGAAATGGCCAAGTACGCCAGCAACGGAAATATCCGGTCCCGTGAGACACTGGAGCAGCTGGAGCGGGTCTTCTCCTATGTGGAGGAGCATTATCAGGAATCGGTGACGCTGAAGGAAGTGGCAGAATATATGGGCTTTGATCCGTTCTATTTCAGCAGGCTGTTCAAGAAAAATACCGGGAAGAATTTCATTACATTTCTGAATGAGTACCGCCTGAATAAGGCGAAATGGCTGCTTTTAACCGAGGAGGGATCGATGGCTGACGTCGCGGAAGCTTCGGGCTTCGGCAGTGTGAAGACGTTCCATCATCTATTCAAAGAGGCAACAGGGCTCTCACCGCTAAAATATAGGAAGACGCTCTCGGGCAAAGAGTAACCGTCGGTTGGTTATCAGGTTTCCTGTAGTCGTCCCCGTCCCTATGGTTATTATTGTTATGCGAAACCACGATTGGTGGCATATTGGGGGATGGTGCGGAGCGTTTGCGAGGCTAGCGGCCAATATTTTCGCTTGATTTGCTAGCTAACGAAACTGGGACACGTTATTTAGGAGGAAAAGAGGCTGCTGAAAATGTAACGAAACACCATACCGTTATTTGGGCGAAAAAGGGGTCAATCTGCGGGTTTGGCGGCAAATAGCGATACCACGTTTCGTTAGAGAATTATGAGGCGGTATTTTGGGCAAATAGCGATTGTCAGTTTCTTTAGAATTGGTTAAGACATATTGGAGACTTGGAGACGTGCGGGGCGTTTACGTGGTGCGGCTAGCGGCCAATATTTTCGCTTGATTTGCTAGCTAACGAAACTGGGACACGTTATTTACGAGGAAAAGAGGCTGCTGGAAATGTAACGAAACACCATATCGTTATTTGAGCGAAAAAGGGGTCAATCTGCGGGATTGGCGGTAAATAGCGATACCACGTTTCGTTAGAAAATTATGAGGCGGTATTTTGAGCAAATAGCGATTGTCAGTTTCGTTAGAATTAGTTAAGACATATTGGAGACGTGCGGGGGCATTTGCGTGGCGAGGCTAGCGGCCAATATTTTCGCTTGATTTGCTAGCTAACGAAACTGGGACACGTTATTTAGGCGAAAAAGAGGCTGCTGAAAATGTAACGAAACACCATACCGTTATTTGGGCGAAAAAGGGGTCAATCTGCGGGATTGGCGGCAAATAGCGATACCACGTTTCGTTAGAAAATTATGAGGCGGTATTTTGAGCAAATAGCGATTGTCAGTTTCGTTAGAATTGGTTAAGACATATTGGAGACTTGGAGACGTGCGGGGCGTTTACGTGGTGCGGCTAGCGGCCAATATTTTCGCTTGATTTTGCTAGCTAACGAAACTGGGACACGTTATTTACGAGGAAAAGATGCTGCTGGAAATGTAACGAAACACCATATCGTTATTTGAGCGAAAAAGGGGTCAAGCTGCGGGATTGGCGGCAAATAGCGATACCACGTTTCGTTAGAAAATTATGAGGCGGTATTTTGAGCAAATAACGATTGTCAGTTTCGTTAGAATTGGTTAAGACATATTGGAGACTTGGAGACGTGCGGGGCGTTTACGTGGTGCGGCTAGCGGCCAATATTTTCGCTTGATTTGCTAGCTAACGAAACTGGGACACGTTATTTAGGCGGAAAAGAGGCTGCTGGAAATGTAACGAAACACCATATCGTTATTTGAGCGAAAAAGGGGTCAATCTGCGGGATTGGAGGCAAATAGCGATACCACGTTTCGTTAGAGAACTTTCAGGCGGTATTTTGAGCAAATAACGATTGTCAGTTTCGTTAGAATTGGGATAGGTTGCTCTGGGACCTCACAGATGCTCAGAACCCCAGAAACCAGAACTTTGGGATCTTCGGAGTTCATATCTCAGAACCTCACAACTTCGGACTTTAGAGGCTCAGACCCAACGAACTCGTCGGGAGGGAGTTACGCAGATGCGCCCGAAGGCGGAAGAGCGCCGAAGAGCGCCGAAGAGCGCAGCAGGTAACGCCGCTGAACGCCAAAGGTAACGCTACAGAACGCAGCAGAACACCAGAAAACGCAGCAGAACACCAGAAAAGGCAACACAACGCAACACAACGCAGCAGAACGCAGCAGAACGCAACAAAACGCTGCCGAGCGTAGCAGAACGGCAGCGATTGCTCACAGATTGCCGCAGGTAACGCTGCAAAATCGCCTTAATAAAACAGGGACAGGCCGAGAGAAGCGGCCTGTCCCTGTGTGGTTTTATTTTGAGATCGAGAAAGGAAGCTCTTCCGGCTTGTAGTCGCGGTAAGTTGGAGCTAAGCCGAGACGGAAGTCGAGCGTCTTGCCTTCCATAATATCTTCGTGGGTAATAAATAGCTTGGTGTAATCCTGACCCGCCAGCTTGACGCCGGATACGAAGTTGGACTGCGGATTATTGTTATCCGTGCGGATTTGCATTTGCTTGCCGTTCGGCAGCTCAATCGTTACCTGATCGAATAATGGAATGCCAAGCACATACTCGTTGCTGCCAGGGGATACCGGATAGAAGCCCATGGAGCTGAATACATACCAGCCGGCCATACTGCCGTTATCCTCGTCGCCAGGATATCCATTAAAGCCGCTGTTGAACAGATTCGTTACGATCTGTTTGATTACAACCTGCGATGAGGCCGGCTGTCCGACATAGTTGAACAGATATGGAATGTGGAAGCTTGGCTGATTGGAGATTGCTACTTGCCCAAAATCGATAGCGGCCATTTCACTCATCTCGTGAATCTCGAAGCCGTAGCCGAGCACATCAAAATCCGGCGCTTTATTACATAGTTCTGTGAGCTTAGCGAAGAAGCGTTCTTTTGAGCCATAGGCATCGATTAGCCCTTGGAAATCCTGGAATACAGCGAAGCCGTTCTGCCAGGCGCTTCCCTCGGCATAGTCCCGTCCCCAGCTCGTGTCGTTGAAGTCGGGACGGAATTGTCCGTTCTGATCTTTGGCCCGCATAAAGCCGAGCTCGGAATCAAAGATATTGCGGTAATTCAGCGCGCTCTCGCGGTATTTGTCGGCGATATCCGACTTGCCCAGTATATCGGCGACACGGCTGATGCAATAATCGCTATAAGCGTAGTCCAGCGTATGGTTAACGCTCTCATGATAGTTGCTCGGAACATAACCGTATTTTATATAGTCCAGTGTGCCTTGGCGTCCGTAGCAAGTTTGCTCGCTCTGGGTCGTCGCCGCTTTCAGCATCGCTTCCAGCAGCTCAGGCATCATGTTCAATCCGATTCCCTTGGCTGCGGCATCTGCGATAACCGCGTCGATCAAGGTGCCCGGCATCAGTCCGCGCTCATCCGGGGACAACCATTTCGGCAGGAATCCGGCTTCCCGGTAAGAGTTCAGATAGCCTTCCAGCATCTCTTCATATTCCTGCGGCGCTAGGATGGAGTAGAGTGGATAGACGGTCTTATAAGTATCCCAGAAGCCGTTATTCGTATAGAGGACACCCTTCTTGACCGTTCTTGCTGTGGTATCATAATGAACCGGCTCCATATTGGCATCCAGCTCGTAAAACTTCTGCGGGAACAAGAACATGCGATACAGGCAAGTGTAGAAGGTGCGCAAATACTCTTCATTGGAGTGCGATACCTGAATTTTGCTCAAATATCGGTTCCAGGCCTGGGCGCTTTGCTCTTTCAACTCATCGATCGACAAATTCAGTTCTCGCTCCAGGTTAAAATTAGCTTGCTCACCGCTAATAAAAGAAGTCGCCAGCTTGACATTAAGGGAATCAGTCTCACAGTCCTTGAAGCGGATAACAAAATGACGGTCCTTACCGCTGACCGATGCTTCGCTATAGAGCTTGCCTTCTTCGTCGTAATAGCCGGAGGTGTCCGGATCGATCTTTTTATTGAAGCTCATCGTTACGTGCATGCGGAATTGATCGTCATGGCAGCCGGCAAAATTGCTGACATAGCCGTTGAGTCTGCGGTTAGCGGCATCCAAATGCCATTCGCTGATGTTCTTCACGTTCAGCACAAGCCCGGCCTGATGGCGAGAATGATACTGAATGCGCAGTGCAGCTCCGTAACATGTTGGAACCAGTTCGCTGGTAATGTTGTAGCGCTGTTGTTTCACCCTGACGTAGTTCGGCTTAAATACCGCTTCTTCCGGCCGGTATGAGCTCTGGCAGGTGAAGACGGTGCCCCTAATCTTATCATCTGCAATAGGTGTCATTAGAAAATGGGCGAAGTCCCCCATCCATGGACTTGGTTGGTGGGTGAGACGGAAGCCCTGGAAGACGCGGTCCAGCGGGTTAAAGAACCAGCTTCCCTCATCGTTAGTTTGAACCGCAAAGTGATTCATGCCGAACGGGACGGATGTATATGGAAGTGTGTTCCCATTCGAATAAGAGTGCTTGTTGTTGGTGCCTTGTCTGGTATCAATATAATGCAGCATATAGACACTCCTTCAAATTTGAATGATGTAGGCGTTTATAGATGCTTCACGGTCTGACGCCGGATCAGTTGAACCGGAACGATCACATTGTCCTGTGGCCGCTGCGGGTCTTCGAGCATCCCGATCAGATTCTTGGCAGCCATATAGCCCATTTGTGCAAAATCCTGAGAAATGGTCGTGAGCTTAGGTTCTACGAAGCTGGATAGATGAATATTGTCGAAGCCTACAATTGAGAAGTCATCCGGTATCGATAGCCCGGTATCCTTGGCGATTTGCATGATCTCAATTGCGATCAGGTCATTCTCCGCTACAATCCCGGTAATCCCGTTGTCCATAACCGCTTGAATGAACGCCCTGTAGTACTCCTTGCCGTCACCACCCTCATGGGATAAATAACGTTCTGTCAGATCGTTCACGCTATAATCGATCAGTCCGTTGTCGTAGAGCGCTTGCAAATAACCGAAGTAACGCTCCCGGATGGACGAAGACTTCTCGATTCGGGAAGGGGTGAGAAAGGCGATTCTTTTATGATTGTTCTCAATCAGGTGCTTGCAGGCTTGGTATCCGCCATCAAAATTGTCGGAGACAACGTAAGGGAACGAAATACCATCGATGATCTTATCCATCGTAACCAGCGGAAACTTCGACTGATAATATTGGTACAAAATGCCGAGATCCTCGCTGCTGCTCACCGGATAGATGATCAGACCTGAATGGTTGTTATGAAGCGCCGTCTCCAGCAGCCTGCGTTGTCCGATCACAGTGTTGGATTGAATATTTAACGTATAATCGGTCGTCGCTAAATATTCATTAATCCCTTTCTCATAATCACCAAGTCCCGGGTTATGGCTGAATGGCAGAATGAACAAAATCTCTTTGCCAATCCGGGGCAGAGGGCGGAGAGGAGGTAGATCAGCATGGACGAAGCTGCCTTTACCCTGTACCCGGTAGATCAAATTGGCATTTTCCAGCTCGGTCAATGCCCGCTTGGATGTAATCCGGCTCACTTTGAACTCTTTAGAGAGCTCCGCTTCGGTAGGGAGCTGGTCCCCGGGCTGAAGCTCTCCGGAAGCAATCCTTGCTTTCAATGTGTTGACGATATGTTGATATAGTGGAATCTGTTCCATATTTTTCTCCTCACTAAATTTGGTATATCATTTATTTGCTTGATATGTCAATTAGGAATATGTTAACGCTACAAAATTGAAGTTATTATGTAGAATATACGATAGAACAGGCTTTTCAGCAATACATAGGCTGATGTTATAGTAGTATAACCATTTTTAATGGCAATAAATAAGGGATGTACACGCTAGACAAATGATATGGTATATCATAAAATAAGAAATGAAGATGATTTGGTATATCAACCACTCGTATCAGGGATATGAAATGATGATTTGATAGAGACTAAGGAGGCCAATATTTTGGGATACAATGAAATTCCTGCATCGGTCAAAAGCTTTATGGATCAAATTACAGAGCTATGCGGCCAGGAGCATGCCCGTTGGGCCGAGAACTTTAACGCCTGCTTCGCCAATACGCTGTTGACGACGGTTAAGCGTCAGCCAGACGGTACGACCTTCCTATTGACCGGGGATATTCCGGCAATGTGGCTGCGCGACTCGACTGCCCAGGTACGACCATATCTTGTCATTGCCAAGCAGGATGCCGATCTTGGAGAGATGATCGCCGGCCTGGTCGAGCGTCAGCTCCAATATATTAACATGGACCCGTATGCCAATGCTTTTAATGAAGAAGGAAATAATGCCGGGCATCAGACAGACCATACAGCAATGACGCCGTGGATCTGGGAGCGCAAGTATGAGATCGACTCGCTTTGTTACCCGCTCCAGCTTAGCTATCTGCTATGGAAGTCAACCGGGCGTACAGCGCAGTTCAATGATACATTCCAACAAGCGGTACGCAACGTCCTAGAGGTATGGGAGACTGAGCAGGATCATAACCGCTCGCCATACACTTTTGTGCGTGATACAACTCGCCTTGAGGATACGCTTGTCAGAGACGGCAAGGGATCGCCAGTTGCCCCTACCGGCATGACCTGGTCCGGCTTCCGCCCGAGCGATGATGCTTGCCGTTACGGCTATCTCGTTCCATCCAACATGTTTGCAGTTGTTGTTCTCGATTATTTACGGGAAATTTACCAGGATATCCTGAAGGACAACTCCTTGATCGCACGGATCACCAAACTGCGTGAGGATATTGAACAAGGCTTGCAGAAGCATGCCAAGGTTTCCAATGCGAGCGGCGAGACGGTATACGCTTATGAAGTTGACGGTCTAGGAAATTATAGCATTATGGATGATTCGAATGTTCCGAATCTGTTGTCCGCTCCTTACTTGGGCTACTGCGACAGCAATGATCCTATGTATCTTTCTACACGCAAGACCTTGCTGAGTGCCGAGAATCCGTTCTTCTATGAAGGAAGTTATGCGAAGGGAATCGGCAGCTCGCATACGCCGGAGAATTACGTATGGCCTATCGCGCTGGCGATGGAAGGAATGACAACTGACGATAAGGCGGAGAAGGAGCGCATCCTCAATCTGCTGGTGGAGTGTGATGCCGGCACTAAGCTGATGCATGAAGGTTTTGATGTGAATGATCCGACGAAATATACGAGGGAATGGTTCTCTTGGGCGAATATGATGTTCTGCGAGTTGGTCATGGATTATTTCGACATCAGCATCAACAAATAAGAGGATAATGAATAAGCCCAACCTTCTCATATTGAGAATAGGACTTTTTGAACCTTGATTAGACTAAGGACTAGTTCAACTAAGAACTGGTTCAACTAAGAAGTAATTCTTGAACAAATATGAGGTTGTACAAACAAGGGAGACGATCAGAAGATGAAAAAAGTATACATTGTATCTCACAGCCACTGGGACCGTGAATGGTATTTGCCTTATGAGCAGCACCATATGCGCTTGATTCAGCTTGTGGATGATCTGCTGGAACTGTTCGAGACGGATCCGGAATTCAAGAGCTTCCATCTTGACGGTCAGACGATTATTCTCGACGACTATGTGCAGGTTCGTCCGGAGAAGAAGCCGCTGCTGGAGAAGTATATCCGTGAAGGACGCTTTAAAATCGGACCGTTCTATATTTTGCAGGATGACTTCCTGATCAGCAGCGAAGCTAACACGCGCAATATGCTGATCGGTTTTGAAGAGAGCAAGAAATGGGGCTCCCCAGTCAAGCTTGGTTATTTCCCGGATACGTTCGGAAATATGGGACAGACACCGCAAATTATGCGCGAGGCTGGACTGGATGTCGCAGCCTTCGGCCGCGGCGTGAAGCCGACAGGCTTCAACAATGTCGTGATCAATGATGAGAAATATGCCTCGCAATATTCTGAAATGTGGTGGGAAGGTCCGGACGGCTCGAAAATTCTCGGCCTCTTATTCGCTAACTGGTACAGCAACGGCAACGAGATTCCGGTAGACAAGGAAGAAGCCAAGCTGTTCTGGGACCGCAAGCTTGCGGATGCCTCACAATATGCTTCCACCGGTCATTTGCTGATGATGAATGGCTGTGACCATCAGCCTGTACAGAAGGATTTGTCTGCTGCGATTCGCGTTGCAAATGAGCTGTATCCGGAGATTGAGTTCGTTCATAGCAGCTTCGAGGAATATATCGCAGCGTTGAAAGCGGACTTGCCGCAAGAATTGAGCACCGTTTCCGGCGAGTTGACGAGCCAAGAGACCGATGGCTGGTATACGCTGGCTAATACGTCTTCGGCCCGTGTCTATCTGAAGCAGATGAACACCGAAGTAGAACGCCAGCTGGAAAATATCGCAGAGCCGCTGGCAACGATGGCTTATACCACTGCTGAGCAGTATCCGCATGACACTTTGCGTTATGCATGGAAGACGCTGATGCAGAACCATCCGCATGATAGCATCTGTGGCTGCAGCATCGATGAAGTTCACCAGGAGATGGTCACTCGCTTCCAAAAAGCGAAGGAAGTGGGCAAATTCGTAGCTGATGAAGCCGCTGAGGCGTTGATGGCTCAGATCGATACCAGCGCTTTCCCAGAAGGCTCGAAGCCTTTCGTTATTTTCAATACGGCGGGTTCAGCAAAGACGGACGTAGCAGAAGTAACGATCGAATGGACGAGAAAGCCGTTCTCACAAGGGAAGCCTTCCAATCTCTATTATGAGCTGAAGGAGACCAAGCTTCCGGAGCTTGCCGTTGTAAACGCCCAAGGCAAGACCGTTGCAGCTGAAATTATCGACGAAGGTGTTACTTTTGGCTATGATCTCCCTAAGGATAAATTCCGCCAGCCTTATATGGGACGTTATGTGAAGGTACGGATGTTTATGGAGCAAATGCCTGCTATGGCTTGGGAGTCCTTCGCGCTGGTAGAAGGTGCAGCCGCAGATTTGCAAGCGGACGAGGCTATCGTCAAGGAGCAAGGGCGTCTGCTGGAAAATGAATTCCTGAAGGTGATCATTCAAGAGGACGGTTCGTTGGATGTACAGAATAAAGAGACGGGCAAGGAATATACTGGTTTGATGGTATTTGAGAATGTTGGTGATATCGCCAATGAGTATATTTTCAAGCAGCCAGTCGGAGATCAAGCGATTCTCTCCTCGGGCAAAAAAGCAAAAATTACCGTTCAATCGGCAAATGCCTTCGCCGCAGAAGTGCTGGTCGAGCAGGAGCTGGAAATTCCAGTATCGGCCGATGAACGTTTGGAAGAAGAAATGAAAGCTGTAATCGAGTTCCGTGATCGCAAAGCTCAGCGCTCCAAAGAGACGGCTATTTTCAAAATTTCAACCAAGATCAAGTTGCAAAAAGGCAGCAAGCAATTGCAATTCGAGACTTCATATAACAACCAAATGAAGGATCACCGCCTGCGCGTCTTGTTCCCGACTGGAATCGAGGCGGCGTATCATGAAGCCGAGAGCATCTATGAAGTGGTACAGCGTCCTAACAAGGTAGATCGGGCTTGGGAAAATCCAACGAATCCGCAGCATCAGCATTCCTTCGTTAATATTCATAACGATGAGCACGGCGTTACAGTTGCGAACTTCGGACTAAATGAGTACGAAGTGTTGTCGGATCGAGGGACGATTGCAGTGACCCTGCTTCGCGCAGTAGGTGAGCTTGGCGACTGGGGTTACTTCCCGACACCTGAAGCACAATGCCTTGGCGAACATACCGTTAGATTTGCTGTTGCATTCCATGGCGATGAAGCGGATAAGCTGAGAACTTACCATGAAGCGATGAACTTCCAGGTTCCGTTCAGCGCTTACCAGACCACGAAGCATGTCGGACAATATGCCGCCGATCATCAATACATGAAGATCGAAGGCGACGCTTTCGCACTGACTGCATTCAAGCGCAAAGAGCATTCGGTCGAGATCGTAACGAGAGGCTTCAATATGACCGGTACCGAGCAGCCGCTTCGCCTGTCGATCGCCGAGCTTGCTCCACAGCGCTGCAATCTGCTGGAAGAGCCCGTTGATGTTAAGGTCACTGATCAGATCAAACCGGCTGAGATTGTAAGCTATAGCTGGAGCAAATAAGTAAATAAATACGGTTAGTTTCCGAGTATCATCTGAACAGGTTCCTTATTTGCCGTTACAGCGGCTAAGGAGCCTGTTTTGTTTAATATAAGCTATAATGGTATTTGCTAAAATACAAATATCTGAACATGCACAAGCCATGGATTAAGAACGGGGGAAAACCATGCGATTAGGATCTATTGAAGGTGGAGGAACGAAGTTTGTATGCGGAATCGGAAATGAGGAAGGGGAGATTGCAGAACGAATATCTTTTCCGACGACAACGCCTATGGAGACGCTGGACAAAGCGGTCGAGTTCTTCAAGGATAAAGGAATTCAAGCGCTTGGGTTTGGCAGCTTCGGCCCGGTTGATGTGAATAAACAGAGCGATACCTACGGCTCCGTGATGAAGACGCCCAAGCCGAATTGGGGCGGCTACCGAGTGGTGGACCATATTAAGCGCAGCTTGAACGTACCGGTCGGTTTTGATACGGATGTGAATGCCGCGGCGCTGGGAGAAGCCACCTGGGGAGCGGCCAGAGGATTGGATAGCTGTCTATATATTACCGTTGGCACCGGTATCGGAGCGGGAGCCGTCGCCGAAGGCAATCTGATTCATGGATTGATGCATCCTGAAATGGGCCATATTCTAATCAGACGCCATCCAGATGACCACTATGCAGGCCATTGTCCGTTTCATCGGGATTGTCTGGAAGGACTTGCGGCAGGTCCAGCGATTGAAGCAAGATGGGGCAGACAAGGTCATGAGCTCGATGAGAATCATTTGGCCTGGAAGATAGAGAGCTACTATCTTGCCCAAGCGCTAATGAACTATATCCTTATCCTCTCGCCGAAGAAGATTGTAATGGGCGGGGGCGTTATGGGCCAAGAGCAATTGTTTCCTTTGATTCGTGAGCAGCTAAGTCAGCTCCTAAATGGATATATACATCATTCCGCCCTGAGTTCCGGCATAGACGATTACATCGTTCCGCCGGGATTAGGCAGCAATGCAGGCCTGTGTGGTGGCTTGGCATTGGCCAAGCAGACCCTTGTAGAATAGAGCAGGATGGAGCAATAGCAAATATGAAAGGAAAATAACCCAGAAGCCCGGCAGAGATGCCGGGCTTTTTTGTCGAACGCATAAATGAGCGATGGACAGTCATAATAGGAAGGATAGCCCTGGGGCTGTCCCATTTCGGATAAGGACATCTTAGAAAGGCTGATTAATTTGGAGCTTAATGAGTGGCTGTTCTATTTCTTTGTATATTCTCTTTGCGGATTTCTGCTTGAGAATGTGTACAGCTGGTTCACGGCGGGAGTGTTCTGGAAGGAAGGTTTTCTAAAGGGGCCCTTTAAACCGATGTACGGATTTGCACCGTTATTTTTGCTAATGCTGTCCGAAGTTGTACAGAGCAAGCCGATCCTGTGGCTCGCCTGCCTGCTAATACCTACTGCCGTTGAATATGTCAGCGGTCTGCTGCTGCATAAGCTATTCGGCCGAAGATGGTGGGATTATTCAGACTATCACATTCAGCTGGACGGGTACATATGCCTGCGCTTCTCATTGTATTGGGGAGGGTTGTCATATGTTTTTCTACAGTTTATTCATCCGGTTGTACAGGGGATTTATGACGGAATGGCGGGGTTATGGACGATTGCCGGTCCAATTCTTCTGCTGTTATTCATGATCGATATGCTGTTGACTTATTGGGTCCGGCGCAAAGCCTGGAAGCAAGAGCTGATTTGACAAATTTTATTGTGGAGGCGCAGGAAAATGAAGTTCAACAAGGCAAGATGGAGTATCGTTATGGCTCTCACTTTGGTAGTGATGATGAGTTCTGTACCCGCAAGTTACGCATCCGGAATTGATGGGGAGTCAGGGAACGGAGTTGCTCCATCCGAATCGAAGACGAATACAGGTGCCGAGCAGAGGCTCGCGATCATTATCGATGACTTTGGCAACGATATGAAAGGAACGGAAGAGATCCTCAGTCTTCCGGTGAAGCTTACCGTAGCGGTTATGCCATTTCTTAGAACGAGTGAAAAAGATGCCCGCATGGCTCATGAGAAGGGACATGATGTGATCATTCATTTGCCGATGGAGCCGAAGCAAGGGAAGCCGGAGTGGCTGGGTCCAGGTGCGATTCTGTCCAATATGAGCGATGCGGAGGTTAGGGAGAAGGTGGAGGCGGCCATTAAAAATATCCCTTACGCTGTTGGAATCAATAATCATATGGGCTCCAAAATAACCGGTGACAAGCGGATTATGGGTGTCATTCTGGAGGTATGCAAGGAACATGGCCTCTTCTTCGTGGACAGCAAGACGAATTATCGTTCGATCGTAGGTGAAATATGTGATGAGAAAGGGCTGCCGCGGCTTCAAAATGACATTTTCCTCGATGATGTTCATTCGGTCAGCCATGTGACAGGACAGCTCAGGAAGGTACAAGAGCGGCTGCAACAGCAAAAACTATGTGTGACCATTGGTCATGTCGGGGTTGGCGGACTTATGACGGCAGAGGCGTTGAAGCGAACGATTCCGGAAATGAAGCAGCGGGGAATTCATTTTGTAGGTATGCTGGATGTGGCCCAGGCAAAAGAAAATCCCGGGAATCCGGGACTTGGGGTTACATTACCGTAAAATATTGAACTATACCGGCGTAAATCGCCTCGGCAATCTTTTGTTGACCGCGTTTGCTAGTAAGCATGGCGCGGTCTTCGTTATTGCTGATAAAACCCGTCTCTACAATGACTGCAGGCGAATCGACATGTCTTAGCAAATAGAAAGGTTCACCAACTTCAGGCAAGCGATGGCTGTCATACAGCGTATCAAGCGAATTCTGAATCGAAGTAGCCAGGAACGCGCTTCGACCGTCATTCTGATGAAGCACTAGCGGGCCGCGCCGCGCTTTGTTGCGTCCCCAATTGACATGCATGCTGACGACGATGGAAGCGGGCACCTCTTCACTAAGCTCCTTGCGTTGGGCCAGGTCCCGAATATGACGGGAACGGCTCTTCAACCAGCGGTTCTCATCACTCAGGGCATAGTCGCCTGTCCGGTTCAATATAGTGCGATACCCATGGCTTCGAAGAAGCATATACAATCTGCGGCTGATGTCAAGATTGATGTCCTTCTCAAGGATGTCTCCAAAGGAAGTCCCACCATCAATTCCGCCGTGTCCGACATCGATTAGGATCACCGGTTCGGGAAAGGCGTATTTTAAATTATCAACATCTGCCGAGACCGGGGTGCTGTCGGCCCATAAATTGAAGAGCATGAGAGCAGCAGCAAGCAGAACAGGTAGTTTTCTTCTCATGACCTCACCTTTCAGGATTTCCGTTTTTATCTTCCAGTCTGTGTTCAAAAAGTTTGTTTTTGCCCGAAGCTTATGCTTCCGTGAACCTCTCCTTGAAACGCTTCAGTTGGATGAAACTGCCATTCTGAGGTGTGGAGCTCCATGTTTTCGCAGAAAAAGACTTCGTAAACATATGCATGTAGCGAGTTCGTGGCACCTGAGAGGTTTCCGCAGGAAACATGACTTCGTAAGCATTCGTATAGAAAATCGACTGAATGCAAGCTTCGATACGAGCGTTTCTTGATTCATTTCGTGTTAGATATAGAATGGATTTGTTGTTATCTCGGCTGATGAAATTCTATATCCCAAGAAAACCTTCCTTTGGATTGGCGGTCAATCATTCTTGGATGACACCGATTGGTATTCTTAGCTAAAGCGGAATTTGAACTACCTCTTCATCTATATTGAGCGAAAATAAGCGAAAACATGCATCTCCCTCAGATTCGATTCCAAGTTTATTTGACTGGATTATGGAGCAAACTACGTTTAGATAGCTATAACCAAAAGGAGGTGGAATATATGTCCAGCAAGGGTGATGAGCTGGTGAAATACATTACGGAGCGGGTTGTTGATTATGTGGAGACACCAAGAGACGTCAGACGTGAACGTTCCCGAGGCAGGCAGAGCTGGTCGCAGACCTGGTTTGGAATGATCCCATTCTCAATCTCGCTCTGGGTACGGCAAATTCCGTTCCATCGGATACGCATCAAAAGCAAGGAATACCGCATCAAAGGAAGGGACCCATCTTCACGTAATGTGTAAATGATAAAAAGCGAAACAAGCTGCCGAATCAATCGGACAGCTTGTTTGTGTTTTGCCCCTCCCCTACCGGTCGAAAGTACGGCAGGGGAGAGGGGATCGGTCAGTAAGCTACGAATTTGCCTGCGTCAAGCATGGCCTCGAGGGCGATCCATCGGGGTGAGGATGTCGTTCCGCTCTGAACATAAATGGATGCCTCCGAGGATGAATAAGCATCAGCATCGGCTGAAGATGGCTGCCACAGCTGATATCCGGATACAGGCAACGGTACGGAATAAGTGCGGTCCCCGCTGGAGGAGACAAATATGAGACGTTTAGCGGCAGTAATAATCCGTTCAAATGATTGCGGGTTAATATCCAGAGCCTTGCTGGTCATCCACATGATATTATCATATGGATCAAACTGGACTGCGGTTTGTACGGTCTGGGGGGCTGGGATCAAATCTGAATTATGATGACTCCCGGCGGCGGAACCGGGAGGTGTATAATGGGCAGCCTGCTTGGCAAAGCTCTGCAGAGTCTCCGGTAAATCTTCACCATTCAGCGCATTTAGAAAATGGGAGAAACCTTCCTTGCTGCGAATTCCAATGCCCCACTCTGCAAGCGTAGGTCCAGCATAGAGCGGAACGATCTTGCGGTTGGTATTGGAGTCGAGCTTAATGCCGATATTGTCCAGACCCGATTGAAGTGCAGATGGCGAGAATAGGGAGTCTTCACCTGTTCCATATTCGATCAGCTTGTATTCGCCCCGGTCGGTCGCGGAGATGATCAAATAACCATTTGAAGTCGAGGGGCTTTCAGCAGATTTACTTTGTTCATCAGTACAAATGGTGACCAGCCAGCTGTGAGTCCCTGGTCCCAGCGGCTCGATGACCGTCTCGGCATTCTTCCAGTGGGCGAGCGGCTTTGTCGCTGAGAGACGAAGGATTGTATCTTCGGCAAATTGCGTGAGCCCAACAGGCGCCACCGTTTGAATAGAGGAAGTTTGATTTGGCGCGGCCAGCGTTCGCGCAATAAATACCTGGGCTTCAAATCCGGTCGGGAGGAGAAAGCCTGTACATAGCAATATTTTCAACACCAGTGAGATCGGTTTACGGAAATTTACATGCATCAGACGCGAGTCACCCCTGTCATTAATTTATATCGCTTGTCCCATTGTACAAAAGCTGTCGCAAAAAGAGTGTTGCAACCTGTCAGACGGGTATGAGACAGGTTGCTTCTTTTTTTGTGACCTTTTAGCGAGAAGCGTCAATTTCTGGCCCCGGCGTCATCAACGCGGCGAACGCAGGTGAAAGATGCCGTAGTTGATGACGGATGCGACAATTCTCGGCTCGTACTGCCAGCGGATTTCACTGCGCCTTGCTTCATATTGCCCGGCGATCTCTTGCTTGCGTTCTTCATCAGAATCGTTTAATAGAGGTTGATAATAGGCATCAATGAGCTCAAGCTCCTCCCTCAGCCTGATGGCCGCTGCATCTGCCCAGGACATATCATAGGTAGACAGCTTATCGCGAAGCCTCTGTTCGAGGGCATCCCTGCCCTCCGCAGGGGACAGCTCGGATGGCTCGATACTGACATTCTCAGGCAAGCGGGGAACTAGCTGTATGCCTGCCAGCCGGTTGGAGAACAGCTCATCAATTCGGCCGTTTAATAGAGAGATGCCGATAAAATGCATCTCCTCCCGCTTGATATCGCAGCAAAATTCCAGCTTGAAGCAAACTCCAAGCCACGGCTCATAAGAGGCCGGAAAGAGGGTCATACGCTGCCGTTGTCCGGGGTCCTCAAACAAATAGACACAGCGACCTCCTTGTCTGGCGGCCGTGAAGATTTGCTTGAGCCGTGGGCTGCCGAACGTGAGCACTTCCTTCTGAATTCGTCCGGGTCCCAGGATCGGAAGAGGACGGATGGGTCCGAAATAGCGGCCAAGTACGCTGTCATCCGCCGCTCCGGGTGCTTGCGGCTGCCCCGCAGTTTGCGTGGAGCCAAGCTGGGGCGCTCCTGAGCCAACGCCAGGCTTCGCGCTGCTTGTGTTATCGCTCCGCTCCTGCAGCGCCTCATACCCCTCGGCATCAAATACAAACGAGAAGCTCATCGTCTCCGGCTCCACGCCGGTACGCTCTACGAATCCCCAGTAGTAAGGGCGATTCGTCAGATCGCGATCCGCCTGCGGCGAAAGCTTGACGGTCACATGATACGGGGATTTCTCAAGGATTTGGCATTCTGTAGCGTCCAGATATGTCATGACATACTGTTGTATTTGATCTTGTGTCATCGTCATATGTCAATCATCCTCCAAGCAGCTGCTCAAAATTTCCATCCTGCTCCCGTTCAGAAATTTCACGGTCCAGTTCGGATTTGATCGTGTTCAGTGAGTTGCCGAGGGAATCCACACCCTTGGCAATCTCCTCATCGCTGCTCGATTCCAGCAAAATCTTGTAGATGCTCTTTTCGAGCGAGCCTTTTTTCTCGAACCGCTCAAGGATGACATCAAGCTGGCCAATGACCGATTCGAACAAATTGATTTTCTCATGCAGCAGGTTCACGATATGCTCTTCAATTGTGCCTTTGGTCGATAAATTGTATATATTCACATCGTTTTGCTGACCTAGCCGATGTACCCGTCCAATTCGCTGCTCGACCCGCATCGGATTCCAGGGCAGATCGAAGTTGATCATATTGTGGCAGAATTGCAGGTTGATCCCTTCTCCCCCAGCTTCGGTGGCGATCATCACCTGGGCCTTACCGCGGAACAGATCCATCATCCAGTCCTTTTTGCCCCGGTTCATACCGCCACGGTAAGGAACGCAGACAAGATTGCGCTCGCTGAAATATTTCAATAAATATTCCTGGGTCGCCCGATATTCCGTAAATACGATCACTTTCTCATTCATCTCACGGATCAGTTCCATCGTCTTCTCCGCTTTGCTGTTCGCTTGAATCGTCTTAATAATTCCGACCAGATCCCAGATATCGTCACGCAGTGGAGAATCCGGGGCCAGCTTCTTGGACAGATTGACCAGCGTGACGAAGACGGCATCGCGGCTGCTGCATACTTCCCTCTGCAGAGTAACCAGAGAGAACATACTGCCCATATCACCGCCTGCTGCCCGATATTGGTTCTTAATAAAGGAAGTTACGCCATTGTAGAGGTTCTTCTCCTCGGGAGAGAGCTCAACATGCACATTGCGCACGATTCTCTTCTTGAAGTCCAATTGGCCTTCACCGCGACGATTTCGGATCAATACTTTTGACAGCTCGCCCTTGAGGGCTTGCTCGTTCTTGGCAATGCGTTTGTCGAGAACAAAATTAGCCGCAAAATCGCTTTGCCCCCCAAGCTGACCTGGCTTAAGCAAGGTAATCAGGTTGAACAGTTCGCTCAAGTCGTTCTGGATCGGGGTTGCGGTCAGGAGCAGGCAGTATTTTTTGCGCAATTGCAGCATGAACTGATAGTTGGTTGATTTTTTGTTTTTTAGTTTATGCGCTTCATCGACAATGACCATATCATACTCATAATCAGTCAGAATTTTCTTGTGAGGGTCGCGCTTGGCCGTATCCATCGAAGCCACGACGATATCGTTATGCCAGGAATGCTCTTTCTTCTGGGCTACCGCAGAGATACCGAACTTCTGATTTAATTCTCTCACCCATTGCAGAACCAGCGAGGCTGGAACGAGAATGAGAACCTTCTTGACAAGTCCGCGAATGATATATTCTTTCAGAATCAGTCCAGCTTCGATCGTCTTGCCCAGCCCAACCTCATCGGCAAGAATAGCTCTGCCGCGCATCTCGAACATCACCTTCTGTGCCGTATCAATCTGATGGGGCAGCGGGTCAAATTGCTGAAGATGGCCGAGGCATAACATCTCTTCAAAACTGGTAACGAGCAGGGAAGCTTCGGCCTGGGTACCCAGATTGAACAATCTCCAATCATCCCAGGGGCCGCCTTTTTTCAATCTCATATCAAGATCTTCATACCAATTCCGTTCAAATTCGATGGGAACACCGGCTAACATAGGCTTCATGTCCGGATTTGGGGGATGAGGGTTCATTGATAATATAACCTCCCTTTTGTCTAACGACTCGTTGTCTAGTTGCTGTAGGTAGTATGGACGAAAAACAAAAAGGATATAACTTGGGCCCAAATAGATAGCAATTTGGAGCATTTAGAAGTTTGGACAGGAAGGGGTAGCTATAATAGTCTGAATTAAACTAATGATCGTTGTGACAACCATATGTAGTGTAGTATAATGGACTAAGCACACTACATATTGAGATTTGTACATATTATTGTAACAATTCCAGGTGTGCAAATGCATAACAGGAACCATGTTTGAAGGGTTCAATCTCGTAATTACTGCTTGATTCCGGTTATATTCCTGTCAGCGGCAGCTCCGCTAAGCGGTATTACTTTTTTGAGCTTGTTTTTTTGTGTTTTTGTTGAAATTTGCTAACACTATATCAGTTGTTATTATTTATGATTCGGATGGAATCGGACAAGAATCGGCTGAAAGGTGCAGAACAGTTTTGATAAATTAGGAGGGTGTTTTCTTTGAAAACGAAGCAAAATCAGCGCCTGGAAGGGCTAAGCGAGAAAATCTTCTTGGATAGGTACGCTTGGAAGAATCCTGATCCGAGCCATGCCAAGGTTGGAGACGTTGTTCTTGTCCTGACCAAGGATGACCCTAAATTCCCGACGAAGGAAGTTGGCGAAGTGATCGCTCGCGACGGCCAGTCGGTTACTGTCAAGACACGCAGCGGTGCGCTGGTAGAAGCAGATGTCGAGAAGCTGACGTTGAATATTGAGAAGACACCGGAAGAAATGTGGGATCGATTGGCTCATGCGATGGCTTCGGTGGAGGAAACGCCAGAGAAGCAAGCGGAGTGGTCGGATAAATTTCGTGGTATATTGGAAGATTGGAAGCTTGTTCCAGGCGGGCGGATTGCCGCAGGGGCAGGAGCCAGCGATGAGCTCACCTTGTTCAACTGCTACGTCATTCCTTCTGCGAAGGATAGCCGTGGCGGTATTATGGAGACTTTGAGTGAAATGACGGAGATTATGGCCCGCGGCGGCGGTGTCGGAATCAATCTCAGTTCGCTTCGTCCGCGTCGTGCGGTGGTTAAAGGCGTTAACGGTTCATCGAGCGGTGCGGTATCCTGGGGCGGATTGTTCAGCTATACGACAGGACTGATCGAGCAAGGGGGCAGCCGTCGCGGCGCTTTGATGCTTATGATCAACGACTGGCATCCGGATGTGCTTGATTTCATTACGGTTAAGCAGACAATGGGACAAGTCACGAACGCGAACCTGTCGGTATGCGTAAGCAACGCCTTTATGAAGGCTGTCAAAGAGGATTTGGATTGGGAATTGGTCTTCCCGGACACCACTGATGACGATTACACTGAAGTCTGGGATGGCGATCTTGATAAATGGAAAGCTGCCGGACGTAAAGTTGTCCATTACCGGACAGTGAAGGCTCGGAAAATCTGGCATACGATCATCGAATCGGCTTGGAAATCGGCTGAGCCTGGGGTTGTATTCATGGAATACTACAATCAAATGTCGAACAGCTGGTATTTTAACCCGATCATCTGCACGAACCCGTGCGGAGAGCAAGGTTTGCCTGGCTGGGGCGTATGCAATCTGTCGGCGATTAATTTGTCCAAATTTTATGATGAAGAGAACCATGAAGTGGATTGGGACGAACTGGCGGTTACGACGCGTTATTCTGTGCGTTTTCTGGATAATGTGATCACCAGGACGCCCTATCACTTTGAAGAAAATGAGCAGAATCAGAAGAAGGAACGCCGCGTAGGTTTGGGAACGATGGGACTGGCCGAGCTTATGATCAAGCTTCGTATCCGTTACGGCAGTCCGGAATCGCTGGAATTCCTTGATAAATTGTACGGTTTTATCGCCAAGGAAGCCTATCTTGCATCTGCCGAGATTGCTGCTGAGAAAGGATCTTTCCCTGCATTTGAAGCGGACAAATATTTGCAAAGCGGCTTTATGAAGGTGATGACGGAGGTATATCCGGAGGTGGAAGAGGCGATTCGTGAGCAAGGGGTTCGCAATGTAACCCTGATTACACAGGCTCCGACCGGAAGTACAGGTACGATGGTGGGTACATCGACAGGCATTGAACCTTATTTTGCTTTCAAATATTATCGTCAAAGCCGGCTTGGCTTCGACGAGCAATTTGTACCAATCGCTCAGGAATGGATGGATGCGCATCCGGGTGAAGAACTGCCCGATTATTACGTGACGGCGATGAGCTTGTCTGCAGAGGATCACATCCGCGTGCAAGCGGCGATCCAACGCTGGGTAGACAGCTCGATCTCCAAGACGGCGAACTGCCCGTCCGATTTCACAGTTGAAGATACGAAGCGTTTGTATGAGCTTGCCTTCGATCTCGGGTGCAAAGGGGTTACGATCTACCGCGATGGCAGCCGTGATGTGCAAGTTCTGCAGACCGAGAAGAAGGAAGACAAGGAGGCCAAGGCCACTGCTGTGAGTGAAGCTGCATCGACTGGCGGATCGGCAGAGGACAACAATCCTAGTATCGCTGTTGGTAAGAAAGCGGTGGAGGATAAGCAATATAAGAAACGTCCCCAAGTGCTTCGCGGTGCTACGTACAAGATCAACACGCCGTTTGGCATGGCCTACATTACGATTAACGATCTGAACGGAATTCCGGGCGAGATCTTCCTGAATGTCGGCAAGGCGGGTTCTGACGTATTCGCGATGGCCGAAGCGCTGGGCCGTGTCTGCTCCTTGTTCCTCCGTTATGGGGATCATGGGGAGAAGGTAGAATTGCTGATCAAGCATCTGAAGGGAATCGGCGGCTCCGGTGCGATCGGTTTCGGTCCGAACCGCGTTGAATCCATTGCTGACGCCGTTGCCAAGGCGTTGGAAATTCATGTGCAAAGCGACCATTTCGGCGGAGACCATGATCCGGCTCCGGTTGCTGCGACGTTAGCTCATCAGCATGACGAGCAGACCCAGGACCATAATCACGATAACGACCAACGGTATAATGCGCCAGCCGCCTCGCGCGACCTGTGCCCATCCTGCGGCTCGGCCTCGCTGATCAATATCGAGGGCTGCAAGACCTGCAGCAGCTGCGGATATAGCAAGTGCGGATAAGAAAAGTAAAACTAAAGCAAAAAGAAACCAGGCCTATTCTATTTGATAGGCCTGGTTTCTTTTTTATTTATCCAAAAGTGATTATACCCTGGTACAGAGCTACAGCGTTAGTTTGCAAAAAGAATCACTTACTGTTTGTCTGAATATTTGCGGAAGAAGCGAATAAGTTTATATGGAAACGCTTTCTATGGAGGAGGGATACAGATGGGGAAAGCAACTCGTAAATGGGGACTCCTATCACTAACGCTTTTGTTAGCGATGACGGTTGGCTGTTCCGGTTCAAGTCCGGGTTCAGGCACAACGTCAAATGACAAGGGCAATGCAGAGGCTCCGGTGAAGGAAGGCAGCGACAAAGGGACAACGGCGACTGCCAAGAAGACGATTACGATTACCTATCGCGACGATGGTATTGGTGAAAAAGGAGTTTTGTACCAATGGATTAAAGATGTGGCTTCAAGGTATCCAAATCAGGAGGTAGAGATCAAACCTACACCGATTCAGGCATCGGAAGGGGACTATTTTGCTAAAATCGCCCTGGCCCTCAAATCGAAAGATACGGCCCCGGATATCGTCACAGAGGATACGTTTATGCTGAATTCGGATGCTAGCGCGGGGTTCCTCGAACCGCTCGATGAGCGATTGAAAGGCTGGGAGGATTGGAGCAACGGTTCGTTTATCGAAGCTATGAAGAAGGGCGTTACCGCTAGCGATGGAAAAATATATGGTGTTCCTTACAATACGGATTCAAGGGGACTTTGGTATAACAAGGAGATCTTTAAGTCGGTGGGACTTCCAGAAGATTGGAACCCCAAAACATGGGAAGAAGTTCTGTCGGCTGCCAGAGTCATCAAAGAAAAAGCGGGCAGCGATGTCGTGCCTATCTGGATGAACATGGGGAAAGCGACGGGGGAAGCAACCTCGATGCAAACCTACGAAATGCTGCTGTATGGAACAGGGGAACGACTATATGATGAAGCAAGCGGTAAATGGATCGTGAAAAGTGAAGGAATCACCGAAGCGTTATCTTTTATTGAGACGATTATAAAGGAAAAGCTGGGACCGCCGCTATCCAAAGTATTGAACGGGCAGGCCGGCAATACAGCAACTCGGGAATACTTGCCAAAAGGCAAGCTTGGCATATTGTTGGACGGATCGTGGATTACAGGCAACTATCTGGATAATGGAGCGGCTCCGTGGCCGGAATACAAAGATGTCCTTGGATTTGCGCCGATGCCTACGAACAACGGGCAGGCTCCAGGTTCGATTACGCTCGCAGGAGGCTGGGCTCTGTCCATTCCAGCCAACGCACAGCATAAGGATGAAGCCTGGGACTTTATCCAATTTGCTCTAAATAAGGAGAACACTCAAAAGCTGGTTATAGCGTCCGGGAATATAACGGTGCGGGCTGATGTGGGCAAAGATGCTGAATATACGAAAATGCCATTTAACGAAATTGCAACGGAATATTTGAAAAACGCAGAATTCAGACCAGCCCAGGATAAATATCCGGAAGTGTCGACACAAATTCAAACGATGGTTGAATCGGTTGCCTCGGGTACTTCCGCTGCAGATGCTGCTCAAAAGTATACGCAAGACGTCACCCGAATTGTCGGTCAGGATCATATCCTGGAAAAATAAATAGCTCCGCATGCCTGCGCTTAGCTGTAATTTGCGAAGTGCGGGCATGTGGTGTCTCATTCATCCGAGAAAGGAGAAACATTCATGAGCGTCGTCTCTATCCCGTCCCGGACATTACGAAGAAAAAATTGGACATGGCTTTATTTTCTGCTGCCATCCATTGCGATAATGCTGCTGTTTTTTATCTATCCGATCCTGCTGACGTTTTTTTATTCTTTCACGAATCTGGCATTAACCGGAGAGGCAGCCAAAGAGCTGAAATTTGTTGGACTTGCTAATTACACCCGAATGTTTCATGACCCTACGGTCAGAATCAGTATTTGGAATACATTGGTTTTCTTGATCGGCTCTGCGGTGATTGGTCAGCAGGTGCTTGGTTTTCTAATCGCTTTGCTCATGAAACATAAAAATAAGACGTTTCGGCGTTTTATAGGTACGATTGTGTTGGCCGGGTGGGTTACGCCTGAAATTGTGTGCGCCCTTTGTTTGTATAGTTTTTTTGGCGATGAAGGGACACTGAATATGATTTTATCCCTTTTTGCTATTCCTCAGGTTACCTGGCTGTTTACCGTTCCGATGTTAGCTATTGTTTTGGGGAATATCTGGCATGGAACCGCCTTTTCTATGATTGTCTTTCAGGCGGCGCTTGATAATGTGCCAAGCGAGATCGAAGAGGCTGCGGTCGTGGACGGTGCATCGAAACTGCAAATATTATTTCGGATTACAATTCCTTATATCAAGCAGACGATCACCACCAATATGATGCTTGTTACGCTGCAGACGCTGGGCGTGTTTGGACTCATCTATGCTATGACAGGGGGCGGCCCGGGAACCAAAACGACGACATTGCCGATTTTTATGTACAACCAGGCTTTTGTGAATTATCAGCTTGGTTATGGCACGGCGATTTCACTCCTTCTACTGCTCCTGGGGATCGTGCTCAGTCTGTTCTATATCCGTTCGTTAAAAGAGTAAAGGGGACTTCGCATGAATACGATACAGCGCAAGCTTATATATCGCATCCTTCCGTATGCCATTTTATCGTTGATAGGGATTTGTTTTCTGCTGCCGCTTCTATGGGTGCTGGTGGCATCCGTTGATCTCAATGCGATGCAATCTCTAAAAATGCCCAAGCAGTTAACGATGATAAATTATGTAGATGTGCTTACCAGCCCTGAGAATCAACGTTCTTTTGTCATTGGTCTCTTGATGTCTTTGGGTCAAGCCGCTATCGTGGTTGTGCTGGCGCTATTGGCGGCTTATCCGTTGTCTCGTTACCAGCTGAAGTTTAAGAAGCCGTTTATGCTCACCATTCTCTTTATGACCTCGCTGCCTATTACGGCTGTGATGGTACCGGTGTATCAGCTGTTTCTGAGCCTCAAACTGTATGACAATGTTTTTGGGGTTGTGCTCTTTTATGTAGCTTCTTCTATGCCTTATGGCATCTGGATGACTAAAAATTTTATGGATTCCGTTCCCGAAGATTTGGAGGAAGCGGCGTGGGTAGATGGCGCATCCGTGTTCACTAGTATACGAAAAATCATCGCCCCCCTGATGGTGCCCGGGATTTGTACAGTAGCCATCTTTACGTTCTCTGGGAGCTGGGGCAATTTCTTCGTTCCATACATTTTGCTGCAAACTCCGGAGAATTTCCCTGCCTCCTTGAAACTGTACCAGTTTTTTGGCCAATACGGCATGGTCGATTACGGACGATTAGCTTCATTTTCTGTGCTTTACGCGATCCCGTCGATCGTGCTGTACATCCTTTCTCAGCGATTTATGTCCAAAGGGTTCAGCATGCAGGGGGGGACGAAGGGGTGAAGAATGGTTTAGCACAAAGTTGAACTTTACACCATCAAATAGACGATACCCAAATAGAAATGTTGGGCCTTTGTCCGGAACTCCATGGGCAGCGGCCTTTTTGTATTGCTTGCAATACATCATCTTTGAAACAGAATATAACCAGCCCTGCCGCTTTCTAGCTTCGTCTTTCTTATGTTCTGGGCGATTTCCAATTCAGGAAACCGCCCCAAAGTGTATCTAAGACTTATTGTTTATTGTTAGTATCTTCGCTTTCCTGGTCACCTTATTGGTTAAGAAGAGGGAAGGAATGAACATGACCAATGTCAAGGCACTGGAAACCAAAAAGGCAGCATGATAAGCGGACGTTAGATTAGAAAGACTGGGTTCCAAATGATTCATTTGCTGGGCTACAATGGTCGCTAATAATGCTGAACCAAACGCCCCGCCAATATTTTGGATAATACGCGTCGCAATACTGGCTTGAGGTATTTGATTTTTGGAAAGACCGGTATAAGAATCCGTCATGATTGGAATCGTGATTCCGCCCACACCCATTCCGCGAATAAATAGAACAACCGCCATGACCCCGTAGTTTGTGTTTTGTGTGAACCAAAGGAACGGTATTGTTCCAATCAAAGTAATGACGATCGCGATCATCACCACGATTTTTGCTCCAAATTTATCTATCATTTTTCCGATCACCGGCCTCGCCACCAGCATGCCCAGTCCCTGCGGAATGAGGGAAAGGCCTGTGAGAACTACGGAGTCATTTCTAATATTTTGGAAGAATAAAGGCAGAAGCAGCATAGCTCCGTTCGTTCCAATTCCGGCTAAGACCAATGAGATAATAGATGCAGAGAAGCTTCTATATTTAAACAGGTTTAAAGGAACCACGACCTTCTTCGGTTTTGAAAATGCGTAAATGACATAAACTACCGTCAAAATTACACCTATGATAATAAACGCAATGGCTTTCGCATTGCCGAATCCAGAGCCCGATGCTGCTTGGGTAATTCCATAAATATAGCTGACTGAAAGAGCACCTAACACGATGATGCCGAACCCATCAAGCTTGGCTTGTTTATTGGCAGCAGGAAAGCTGGGCAGCTTTTTATAAATAAAGTATAATGCAATCACTCCAAACGGAATGTTTACAAAGAAAATCCAGCGCCAAGAGAAATATTCGACAATGCCCCCACCGATGACTGGCCCTAATATAGGTCCAAGAATAATAGGCAAACCAACAATAGACATCAATTTCCCCATGTTTTCTTGTCCGGCTGCTTTAACTAGTAATGTGGTTAATAACGGGATAATCAGTCCGGCACTAAAACCTTGAATCAGACGGAAAGCAATTAGGCTTTCGATACTCCAGGAAATACCTGAAAGGATGGAGCTTATTAAAAATAGCAATTCAGCCGCTAAATAAATATGTTTTCCATCAAACCTGTTGATGAGCCATCCGGAAAAGGGAACGGCAATCGCTGTTGCCAGGACATAACCGGTAATGACCCATTGAATAGTATCAAGCGAGCTATGAAAGTCATAAGCAAATTGATTGACTGCAATGTTTACCATCGTTGTATCGAGCATGGGTGCAACGGCACCAAGAACAAGAATCAGCGCCATGCGGATCAGTTCTTTTGGCAGCTTCTCTTCCATTTTTGTTGTCATCCAGGTTTGCACACTCCTTCAAAATAAGATGCAATTTGTATCTTGCTTTAGGAGTATACACCCGAATTAAATAAAGTACAATATGTACCTTAAAATATGTTAAAATAATGGATAGTAATGAAGCGGGAGGATCTACCATGGTAAATGAACGAAGACGCGGCGAAGAGTTAGAAGAGGCCATTCTCGAGGCGGCCTACGAAATTATTCATAAATCAGGTTATGAAAGTATGACATTTCAAAATGTGGCAAAACAGGCGGAAACCAGTCGTACAGTTATCTATCGTCGTTATGAGACGCAGGTCGATCTGCTGCATGCTTTGGTAAGTTATAAATCCAGACAGGTGATTGGCGGAGATATGATTGATCTGGTCCGGGATCAAGGAAGTTTGCGTCAGGATTTATTAAGTGTTGTCGAAATTTATCAGCAATTTTTTGAAACCATAAGTTCAGAGGTTCTTAGTGCGACTTTATTGGTGTTAAGTCAGAAGAATGAGAGTGTCAGAGAATGGTTAAGAGGTGCGCGTAACAGCAATATGCAGGTCATGAAGAAGGTCGAAGGTTTTGCCAAAAAACGAGGAGAGATACAACATGATTTTACAACCATGCAAATGAGTTTGCCCTTTGATTTTTTACGGGTTGAAAATATAATTCGTGGTGGAGCTGTAACGAAGGAGTATCAGATCCAATTGGTCGATGAGGTCCTTTTACCGATTTTCTCGGGACAAGCCCAATTATAATAGAGGTTGTTCCAAGGTCCGTTTTTGAAGTATCCAGGCATCAAATTTTGAATTCAGCCGGGCCTAGGCAAATGGAATACCAAGTTATGTTTCTTGCGGACACATCTCAGGGCTCGTGCTTCAAAACAAGCTATGCCAAATGCCAAATACAGATGCCATATGCATATGCACATGCTTCCGTGGTTGTTTTCTATGAAAACGTGTAGCTCCATCCTCGACCCCTGGCTCTATCCTACTGGGTATTTTGGAAAAACGAACATCAGAAGCATAAGCTTCGGTGCTGCACACGGGAGTTTCTGTACATGTACTAATAAAGGGCTGGCGGTCAGTTTTTCTTTTTTGATCACTTGGGACATATGTCCTTCCCCGGATGCTCCAATCTGATTTTAAATAATAACATAGTGAATCGATAATTAGGGTTGGGGGAGCGAGAGATGGCAGGAATCATATTTGCATTGTTAGGCGGAGCGCTTATTACGCTGCAAGGCGTGGCGAACTCCCGGATCAGTCAAGATATCGGCACTTGGCAAGCGGCGACGATTACCCAGTTCACCGGATTTTTGCTGGCTTTTCTTCTTCTGCTTATCGTCCGGGACGGACTGTGGAGAAGGGTGAGGCAAGTGAAGCCGCTCTATTTGACTAGTGGAGCCTTGGCGGCAATCATCATTTCCGGCAATATCACGTCCATTCATCACATCGGCGTTACATTGACAATAGCCGTCGTATTGATTGCTCAGCTAGGTATAACCTTTATAATCGACAGCAGGGGATGGTTCGGGGTAGTGAAGCAAAAGATGAAGCTATCGCACTTCATAGGCATCGCGATGATGGTCGCCGGTGTGATCATCATGAAGATGTAATTTTGCAGTAGAGGGGAGGGCATGTGATGAAAGAGATTAAGGATCGTGAGCAACTGGCTCACTATATGCAGATACATCAGATTGCCTCGACATTTAACGCGAATATCATGCCGCATTTGACCCTTTACAGCTATGATCAGGGGGAACACATCTGCTCGCAGGGCGATCCTGCCGAGTACTTGTACGTTCTAGTAAAAGGGAAGGTGAAGGTTCATAACACCTCAGCGGAAGGAAAGGCGCTGATCATATCGTTCAAAACAGCGCTGGAGGTGATTGGGGATATTGAATATGTGCAAGGGATCGACTTTATGAATTCGGTCGAGGCTGTATCGTCTATTCATTTGATTGCTGTTCACAATCGCTGGCTGCATCAATACGGAGCCAATGACGCAGAGCTGCTTCGTTTTCTGCTCAAGATCATTACGACGAAGTTTTGCACGAAATCCGATTCATTAAACTTTAATCTGATGTATCCGGTGGAGGCGCGCTTGGCCAGTTATCTCTTATCCATGTCGTATGACGATTCAGATCCGCGATTTAATGGTCAGCTCAGTACGGTCAGCTTGCGGGATGTAGCCAACTTTCTCGGGACCAGCTATAGACACCTAAACCGGGTTATCCATAAATTTTGCGAAGAGGGCTTGGTTGAACGCAATCGCGGATTTATTTATGTGAAGGATCGGGAACGATTGCGTGCATTGGCAGGTCATAATATATATGAGACATGAGAGGAGAAGCTTATGATTGCAGGCTTGATATTGGCACTTCTTGCTGGCTCGCTTGTGGGGATTCAAAATGTATTTAACAGCAAAGTGAATGAGGGCGTGGGCATATGGACGACAACGGTGATCGTGCTTGCCATGGGATTTTTCGCTTCCTTCAGTATTGGCCTGGCTGTGGAAGGCAGGCAGTTGTTCGATTGGTCTAATATGAAGACGTGGTACTGGTTCAGCGGCATTATTGGGGTAGGTGTGGTTCTTTCGGTGGTACAGGGAGTGAAGCGGCTTGGTCCGACGTTTGCGATCTCGATCGTGATGGCGTCCCAGATCGGTATTGCTTTGTTGTTCGACTCACTGGGACTGCTTGGCTTGGATAAGGTTCTTTTTACGGGGAAACAAGCTATCGGGGTGCTGGTCATCGTTGGCGGCATTATCATATTTAAGACAGGTGACCGGCGCAGAGATAACCGCAATACGGTTCGGAGCCGGCGGGCTGCTTAAGAAGATATATAATAATAACCTAGGTAGAGAATTTGGGATTGGAGAGAATCATGATGAAGGCTTATCGGACATTATTATTTGACGTAGATGATACATTATTGGACTTTAAGGCAGCGGAAAGACTGGCATTGCGCTTATTATTCGAGGAACAGCAGATGGAGCTTACGGAAGAAATCGAAGCGCATTATGAACACGTGAATCAGGGGTTATGGAGGGCCTTTGAAGAGGGGCGTATCGATCGCCATGAAGTCGTAAACACTCGATTTGCTCTGCTATTGAAGGAGTATGGGCATGAAGTGGATGGCGTTCTGCTAGAGCAGCGATATCGCAGTTATCTGGAGCAGGGGCATCAGCTTATCGACGGGGCCCTGGAATTAATTTCGGCACTGCAAGGCGGGTATGACCTGCACATCGTGACGAACGGCGTGTCGAAGACACAGGATCGCCGGCTTCGTGATTCAGGTCTGCATCCGATGTTTACGAATATTTTTGTATCGGAGGATACGGGTTATCAGAAACCGATGAAAGAGTTCTTTGATTATGTGTTCGCCCGCATTCCTGATTTTAACCCGCAGCGGGCATTAATTATCGGAGATTCGTTAAGCTCGGATATTAAGGGCGGACAGCTGGCAGGTATGGATACATGCTGGTACAATCCCATAGGAAAAGAGAATAATACGGATATCGTTCCAACCTATGAAATTCGTACACTTCAGGAGTTATATCAGATATTAGGGATACAGAGAGCTAGATAAAATTACGAATACTTTTGTGAAAATAAAAGAGAGCGCGATAAGGAACGATTCCAATCGCGCTCTTTTTGCCGATCTGTTGGAGAGGCAGATCGAGTCAGGGCTTGGATAACTCATAGAGAAGTCACCTCTTTCCTCCACGCATAATTTGTGTTATTATATTACCGACAGACAGTCGGTCTACAAGCTTTTTTAATCAAGGAGGTGCAGCAAATGAGGGTCGTCAAAGATGCTGAAGAGCGCAGAAATGAAATTCTTGATGCAGCGGATGAGCTGTTTGCGCAGAAGGGCTTTGATGGCACAAGTACAAACGACATTCTCGAAAAGGTCGGGATTGCGCGGGGAACGCTGTATTATCATTTCAAGTCCAAGGAAGATATTATGGACGCGCTTATTGATCGATATAGTGTACGGCTATTGGGGACGGCGCAAGGAATTGCCGTGGACAGGGGCATCCCCGTTGTCGAGCGTATAATCCGTGTGATCATGGCACTGAATATCAGCGGTGATGAAAGCAGTCAGGAGATTATGGAGCATATTCATAAGCCACAGAACGCGCTGATGCATCACAAAATACAGAAGATGCTGATTAACGGTGTTACACCCATCCTGGCGGATATGATTCGTGAAGGCATCACGCTGGGACTGTTCAATACGCCGTTTCCGTATGAGTGCATGGAGATGGTCATGATTTATGCCAATACGATTTTTGATAAGGATATGGTTCCAATGACGAACGAGGAGCTCACTCAGCGGGCGCAGGCGCTCGTATATAACATTGAGAGGCTGCTGGGCGCTGAGAGCGGAAGCCTTGTGCAGGCCATGCAGATGTTCGGCAGCTAAATGGAGGCAGTGATGGATCATTCAAACAAGCTTTTTGGAAAATTTCTTATGCTGTGGTCAGGACAATTTATTTCTGCCATCGGCAACGGACTCACTTCGTTCGGGCTGGGAATATATGTGTTTCAGCTGACGGGAAAGGCCTCTGCAATGGGGCTGGTCACCTTGCTGGCGTTCATGCCCTCGCTGCTTCTAAGCGCCTTTGCCGGTGTGCTCGCCGATCGTTATGACCGCAGACTGCTGATGGTGTTAGGCGATAGTCTCTCTGCGATAGGCCTAGTGTTCATCTTGATATGCATGCTTCGTGGAGAAGTGTTGCTCTGGCAGATTTGCGTGGGGGTAACGATAAGCTCGGTATTCTCCTCGCTGCTTGATCCGGCTTATAAGGCTACAGTTACAGATTTGCTAACGAAGGAGCAGTACACGAAGGCAAGCGGCCTTGTCCAGATCGCGAGCACGTCCAAATTTTTGATCTCACCGATCATTGCCGGATACTTGCTTGTGATCTCGGACATTAAGCTGCTGCTGATCATCGATATTTGCACTTTTTTTGTTACGGTCACGACAACGCTTGTAGTTCGCAGCGGTCTTGCTGCCAAGACCTATGAGCAGGCGAATTCGTTCATTCGGGACTTTAAGGATGGTTGGAGCGCTATATCCGGGAATAGAGGGGTGCTTGTCCTAATCTTCATGACCACATTGCTGACCTTTTTGCTGGGAATCATTGAGACGCTTTCCATTCCGATGCTGTTGGCATTTTCGAACAGCTCTGTAATCGGAACGGTCGAGACTATCGTGGCTTCAGGCATGCTCGTAACGAGTGTGGTCATCGGGTTTCTTCCAATTAAGAAGGATTATGTGAAAATATTATCGTTCTCCATGTTCCTGGTAGGCATATTTATGGCTATGTTCGGATTGCGTGAAAACCTTATGCTGATATGTGTTGCGGGATTTCTCTTTTTTGCCATGATTCCATTTGCTAATGTAAGTATGGATTATCTGATCCGTACTAATATTGATAATTCCGCGCAAGGAAGGGCATGGGCGCTGATCGGTGTGATTACTCAGTTCGGTTATGTGGCCGCATATGCGCTTGCCGGACTGATGGCGGATTATCTATTCACTCCGTTATTAGTGGAAGGGGGAGCGCTTGCTGGCAGTGTTGGAAGGATTATAGGCACGGGCAGCGGCAGAGGAACAGGCTTCCTCATCATTGTGGCCGGAGTCGTGTTAAGTGTCGTTTCGATAGTTCTATATAACATGAAATCCGTAAGAAAGCTGGAACATAAGGGGGACTTATGTATTTAAGAATAGTCCGCAATGACATGTCGAAGAGCAGGCTGGTTACACTGACGACCACGATATTTATTGCCGCGGCGGCGATGCTCGTCTCACTGGCGGCAATTCTCATCGTCAATCTGACGGGGGCGCTGGATGCCATGATGACCCAGGCCAGAACTCCGCATTTTATGCAGATGCACTCCGGGGAGATCGATTCTGCCCGTTTGGAGTTATTTGCGAACCGGAATGAACATGTTGATCAATTTCAAGTGCTGGAATTTTTGAATATGGACGGCTCGCAATTTCGCTTCGGTGATCACTCGCTAACGGACAGTATTCAGGATAATGGCCTCAGCGTACAGAGCGAGAAGTTCGATTATCTGCTCGACCTTAACGGCAAAGTCATTAACGTATCCGACGGAGAGATTTATGTTCCCGTCACCTATATGAAGGAACAGACCATTAAGATGGGCGATAAGGCTGTTATAGGTGGCAAGGAATTTCAGGTTGCCGGTTTTCTGCGGGACTCCCAGATGAATTCCATGCTGGCCTCTTCCAAAAGATATTTAATCAGCAGGTCTGATTTTGAACAGCTAAAGGACCTGGGCAGTATCGAGTATTTGATTGAGTTCAGATTGAAGGATTTGGCGAAGCTGGGGGAATTCGAGACGGCATATGCCTCCGCAGGCTTGGAAGCGAATGGACCGGCGATTACATATCCGCTTTTTAAAATGATTAACGCCCTCTCCGACGGAATGATGATTGGTGTCATTCTTCTGGTGAGCATACTTGTCGTTGCTATAGCTTTAATGTGTATCCGCTTCACCTTGCTTGCCAAAATGGAGGACGACTACCGGGAAATCGGCGTGATGAAGGCGATAGGACTGCGTGTCTCGGACATTAAGAAAATCTATCTGGCAAAATATGCGGTCCTAGCGGCGGCAGGCAGTATAATCGGCTATGCTTTGTCCTTGATCTTCAAAGGCGTGCTGCTTGAGAACATCCGGCTATATATGGGGGAAAGTGAGAACTCTTCTGTTGCTGCCGCCTTAGGGATTTTTGGTGTATTACTCGTCTTCCTGGCAATTATCGGTTATGTTAATGGCGTACTCAGACGCTTCCGGAAGATCTCGGCAGCAGAAGCAATCCGCCAGGGGACTCCCCAGGACAAGGCGCCCGGTTCCAAGCATTTTCATTTAAGTGGGAACAAGCTGCTGAACACGAATATTTTTCTCGGGATCAAGGATGTTCTCGCCCGAAAAAAACTGTATACCACGATGCTTGTCGTACTGATCATATCCGTGTTCATCATGGTAGTTCCACAGAACTTGTACAACACAATTTCCTCCAAAAGCTTCATTCAATATATGGGGATTGGAAACTACGATATGCGCATCGACATTCAGCAGACGGATCATATGCCTGAGAGAGCCGCTGAAATGATAGGCGCGCTGCGCAATGACCGCGCTATCGCCAAGTATGCTGTGTTAGCCACAAAAACCTTCAAAGTAAAAAGGGAAGGCGGATCGGAGGAAAATATAAAAGTTGAGCTTGGGGATCATACGATCTTCCCCATTCAATATGCTCAGGGCAAAGCGCCTGCGGCTGATGATGAAATTGCTCTATCCGTTTTGAATGCGGATGAATTGGACAAGAAGCTGGGCGACCCGATCACGCTGGTGATAGAGGGACGGGAGAGGAGCCTTACGATCAGCGGAATCTACTCCGATATTACTAACGGCGGCAAAACCGCTAAAGCTGGCTTTGCGGATCAATCGGCCGGGGTCATGTGGTACGTTATCTGCGCAGAGTTATCGAACCCCTCGTTGATCGAAGAGACAACCTTACAATATGCAGACAGGTATAGCTATGCCAAGGTCTCAGATATTGATGCATTTGTTGCTCAAACCTTCGGGTCGACGATTGGCTCCGTCAAGAAGGCTTCCCATGCTTCAATTCTTGTTGCTCTGATTATTGTGGTATTGGTGGCTTTGCTATTTATGAAAATGCTTGTGGCAAAAGACAGATACACCATTGCTGTCATGAAAGTGTTCGGATATACAACTACGGATATCAGGACACAGTATCTTGCGCGTTCCGGATTCGTTCTGATCGTTGGAATTGTGCTTGGCACGCTGCTGGCCAATACCCTTGGAGGGGGGCTTGCGGGTGTGGCGATCTCTTCCTTTGGAGTGGCGAAATTTCAGTTTGCGATTTATCCGCTGTCTGCGTATCTGCTTAGCCCGCTGCTGTTGATCGGCTCGGTACTCATCGCCACAATGATCGGTACAGCGGGTGCGAGACGAATACAAATTTCCGAGAGTATAAAGGAGTAGGCAGATGAAGAAGATCATAGTTGGCGAATGTATCGTAAAATCCTTTGGTGAGGGCGAGGAGAAACGCAATGTTCTTGATGGTGTGTCCGTGGAAATTGCGGAGGGCGAGTTCGCTTCGGTTATGGGCCCCTCGGGTTCGGGAAAATCAACGTTGCTGTTCGCCCTAAGCGGAACGGACGGGATTGATAGCGGCAAGGTTATTTTCGATAACAAGGATTTAGCAGCGGCCTCCGAGAATGAACTCTCGGATTTGCGCAGGACAACGATGGGGTTTGTGTTCCAGCAGCCAACGATGCTGAAAAATCTGAATATGCTCGATAACATTATTCTTCCAGCGATGCGCGGTCATCGAAAAAGTACGGTAGAAATTGCGGAGCAGGCGCGTGCGCTTATGAAAAGGGTAGGTATCGCCGAGCTGGAAAAGCGCGACATCACACAGGTCTCGGGTGGCCAGCTCCAGCGTGCAGGGATCTGCCGCGCCCTGATCAATAGTCCGAGGATCATCTTTGGCGACGAACCCACGGGGGCGCTGAACTCAAAATCCGCACAGGAGATTATGGATCTTCTGGCCGAGATCAACGCGGAGGGAACTGCCGTAATGCTGGTTACTCATGATGTTATGGTTGCGGCGCGTACCGAACGCGTTATGTTTATGCGCGATGGCAAAATCGTCAGTGAGCTGAGGCTCCCCAAGTTGGACGGGACAGATATGGCGGATAGAGTCGAGAAGGTTACCGCGAAAATGCGGGAGATCGGGATATGATTTATGTTCGGTGAACTCATGACTCCTAAGAGGATGCAGGCGGCCGGATGAAATATTCCCCCAATCTCTGTTGCTCGTGGATTTCTCTGCTAACCTAATTCAAGAAGGAGAGAAGTCCCCCCACAAAGGCGACGCTCCGCTTCTCCAGAATTATGTCTCCCTCTTCCGCAATCTTCATTTTAGTTCAACTAATATAGTAGTAGAGTAAGCAATAAAAGGCTGACCTAAGTCTGTTGACTTTAAGGCAGCCTTTTATTGGATTAGAACAACTCGATCATTTCCCTTCGATCATTCCTGGATGAAGCATAGATGGCATCGAGAATGCCCATGGAGTAGGACGCATCCTGCAAGGTGGAGTAGCTTGCAGGAGGGCCGGCCAAACTCTGATAGAACTGATCGATCAGCCGGGCGTGACCGCTGCCCCAATATGCTTTGCCGACCATAGATTTGCTGCTATGCAGGTCATCCGCCAGTAACTGTTCCTCTCCGTGGCTCTTAAGGATGAGCTTATTATCGATATAGCGCAGTACACCATGCTCAAGATGTATCTCTAAGAAGAAGGGACTGTCTTCGGAATAGCCATTTGTGGCGTAAAACCATCCGCGTTTGCCATCCCTATAATAGAAGGTGGCTTCCGCCGTATCTTCCACTTCAATCACTTCCTGCAGCGCTCTGGTATCGATATGGCCTTTTACGGCCATGACTTCACCGCCGAGATAATATAGCAGGTCGAGCATATGCACCGCCTGATTAATCAACAGGCCGCCGCCTTCAGTGGCCCATTTGCCGCGCCAGTCGGCGGAACCGTAATATTCCGCTGTGCGCCTCCAGGTCAGAAAGCCTTTAATTCCTAACAGTTCGCCATAGGTTCTTTCATCGATCAGGCTCTTAGCCGCTTCAATACAAGGATTTAAGCGATTCTGCAAAATGGCGCAGCAGCTCACCCCAGCGGTGCGGACCGCATCGTTTACGACGCGAGCCTCCGGGACATTCATCGCGACCGGCTTCTCCAGCACGATCTGCTTGCCGTGCGAGGCAGCTTGCACGGCCATTTCGGCGTGCAAGTGATGAGGGGTGCAGATGTGGACACTATGCACGGCTTCATCGGCCAACACCTGAGCGTAGCTGGTAAAAACCCGGCAGCCGTAACGCTGGGCCAGCGCTTCAGCGCGCTCAGAAAGGATATCGCATATCCCATATAGATGAGCTGCGTCTGAATTTTTCACCGCTTCGGCATGGACCGGGCCAATAGCACCGCAGCCGATAATAACCGCATTGATCTGGCTCATTTATTCATACCCCAGCTTTCTCAGATGATCATAACTGATCTTCAAGCTGTCAAAGGCATCGGTTGGACCGTCATCACGCTCGATCAGATACCATTTCACTTCCGCTTCCTCACAAGCCTGCAGGATCTCCGGCCAGTCCAGATTGCCTTCCATGACTTCCGCCATAATCTGCTGGGAATCAATAATCGCCAAATCTTTCAGGTGGATGGCTTCGATTCGATTCTTCAGCTTGCGGATCCAATGGCTTGGATTGCCGCCGCCGACCTGTACCCAGTACGTATCAAGCGTGAACAGGAAGTGATCCGGATTCGTCTGCTCGATAAGAATATCCAGACCAAGCTGCCCATCATACTTCTGAAATTCAAAATGATGGTTGTGGTAACTGAATTTCAATCCGTTCTGCGCCAATTCATCGGCGATGGCCGAGAATTTCTTGGCGAAGGCATAATATCCATCCTTGCGCTGGTATTCCTTCGGCAGACCGCCCAATCCGGCCAAGCCACAGCCAAGCTTGTGGTGATCGCGGATCACGCCGTCAAGATCATCGATGAAGCGTTCATACGGAGTATGGGTGATGACAATCTGCAGCCCATGGCTGGCGGCGATCGCTGCTATCTCGTCGACAGACAGATGCCACATGGCCGATACCTGAACCGTCCGGTACCCCATCGCTTTGATCCTGCTCAAGGATCGGTCGAGCTCCTCGGGAGTAGCGGCGAAATTCCGGATCGTATACAGCTGTGCGCCTAATATTTTGGACATGGATCTGGCCTCCTCTTAATGTGAACCTTTAACATCGCTAACCTTCTGACTGACATTCTTCTGTATAGTAGAGTGATTAATCCGCTCTTGCAGCAATTCATAGAAATGATCGTGATCAAAGCTGTCTAGCAGGGCCCAGCTATCCGTCCAAGTGGAGTAATGAATGGCATTCGAGATCAACAGGCCGTAGATGCCTTCCTCGCCGGGAGCAAGCAGCTTTTCTCCATGCAAAATAGCGTTAGTAAAGTTCTTTAAAATTCCAATATGCTGCTCTCCTCCGTCTCCGGAAACCGGAATTTCCACATGCCAGCATTCGGGTGCCTGGAACGGTTCAGTATTGACGCGGTTATGCTCCCGCTCCGAGATCCGGTTGCGGTCGAAGCTGATCCGGTTATTCTCCACGACAATCCGGCCCATATCCCCGGAAACCTCCAGCCTGTTTGTTCCCGGGGCTTCGCCAGTAGAGGTGATGTATACTCCGCTTGCTCCGTTGGGGTATTCCAGATAGGCGGTAACATCATCCTCGACCTCGATATCGTAATATTTGCCGAAGCTGCAGAAGGAGCGAATGCGGCTTGGCATTCCCAGCATCCACTGCAACAGGTCTAGATTATGCGGGTTCTGGTTAATAAGCGTGCCGCCACCTTCCCCCTTCCAGGTGGAACGCCAGGAGCCCGAATCATGATATGCCTGCGGCCGATACCAGTTGGTAATGATCCAGACGACGCGCTTGAGCGATCCGAGTTCACCGCTTTGGATCAGCTCTCTGACTTTCTGATAGACAGGATTCGTGCGCTGATTGTACATGATGCCGAATACTTTGCCTGCTTCATCCGCGGCGGTATTCATCTCCAATACTTGCTTGGTGTACACGCCAGCCGGCTTCTCGACGAGCACATGCAGCCCGTTAGCAAACGCGAGGGCAGCGAGGGCGGGATGATTGTAGTGAGGAACCGCGATCAGCACCGCATCGATCAGACCGCTTTGATACATATCTGAAGCCTGCTCATACACGGCCACGCCCGGCAAATACTCATTGGCCCAAGCCCGCCGCTCCTGGCTTATGTCGCAGACCGCAGTCAGCACCATCCCCGGTACTTTATGATCCGCATGGATATGCAGGCTATGGGCCGTACCCATATTGCCGATCCCGATAATCCCTAAGCGAACGTTTTCCATTGGGTTATAACCTCCCTATTAGATACAGTAAATACAGGTTCAAAAGGATCGCTTTCCAGCAGTACTAGATACGATCTAATATTTGCAGCAGGGAAGAATGCGCCAGCCTGAAGCTATGCAATCCGCCAGTCTCAAGCGTATCCGGCAATGAGGCATGCTCCAGTTCATGCAACCCAGTGAAGCTGCCCAGATGAGGCTCCAGAGACAGGAAGCCGTTATATCCGTTCGCCTTTAAGTCCTGCAGTACTTCTTCAATTCGTCCAGCTCCCATGCCGGCGGGCACATTTCGTCCATCTTCGGCCAAGGCATCCTTAATATGCACATATTTGATATAGGGCTTCAGCATCTCATAGGCTGCCGGATAGGCTTCGCTGTTGCATTGCACGAAGTTGGCCGGGTCAAAGGCACAGGCAAAATGAGGAGAGCCAAACGTCTCCAGTAGATCAAGACAACGCTCCGGAATATCGCCGTAGATTTCTTTTTCGTTCTCGTGCAAGATCGTTAGTCCGCTGCCTTTGGCGGCATCCACAATGGCGCCCATACGCTCCATCACCTCATTCCGGTATACGGCTGCATCGCTGCCTTGCGGAATGTAAAAGCTGAATATGCGAACGAAGGGACTATTTAAAGTATGGGCGGTTTCAAAAATACGCTTGGCCATATCCAAATGGATGGCAAAGTCGTCTTGAAGCGTTATTTTGCCAATGGGAGAGCCGATAGAAGATACTTTGATCCCGTACTCATCAAGCCTGTTCTGAACCTCGCGGATCTCCGGCGGGGTCAGTGTGGAAATGTTCTTGCCATTTACGCCTCGTATCTCTATAAATCGAAGGTTAAGACTGCTAAGTCCTTTCAACTGGGTCATAAAGTTTTCGTCGATCTCATCTGCAAAACCTGTAAGAGTAAATTCGGATGCTGGCATGGGCAGATCACCTCTTTTTATATTGTTATCCCCTTGAATGTAGCATTAATATTGTCATAGTTCTTCGCTCAAATTGTTTGAAACTATGCCAATCTTGCTGTATGTTGAAATAGAGGTGAATGCTAGGGTGGAACATAGAACGGTAAATTTTCATTACAGGGCGGAGGATGATTCTTTTTGGTATCACCATGTCCGGGACGAGCAACCGAATCCGCTGCATTATAAGCCGCATTATGAGAAGGGCTATGAGATTTTCATGTTTATCAGCGGTTCGGGCAGCTTCACCATCGAAGGCAGTAAATATGAGCTGGAGCCTTATTCGCTCTTGATGATAAATTCCAATGAGCTTCATGTCGTCAACATTTCCGAGGATCAGCCATATGAGCGGGCGGTCCTTACACTGGATGGCAACTTTATGGCTCCGTTTATGTCCAGCGGGGTCGATCTGTTTCGGACGATTAAATACCGCAGGTTGGGTCAAGATAACCAGCTAAGCGCCAAAACGGTGAAGGAGAGCGGATTGCTCGAACTGTTCAATAAGCTTCAACGGGCGTTAGAGCAGGGGAGTGCCGAACATGAGGTTGTCGCCAAATGCATCATTGTGCAAATCGCCTCCCTGATTAATGATCTGGCCCGGAATGATCCGCCAAGCAGCAAACGCGGAGAGCCCAAGGTCGCGGCGGTACTCGAATATATCAACAAACATCTTGAAGAATCGCTTTCGCTGGACCATCTTGCTGAACAATTTTATATAACAAAATATTATTTATGCCATATTTTCAAAGAAACGACCGGTTATACGATTAATCAATATATTACTTATAAAAGGATTCTGAAAGCCGATGAACTGATGAGGCAGGGTTTCACCGCTACCCAGGCCTGCTTCGCTGCCGGCTTTACCAGCTATTCCAGCTTCTACAAATCGTACCGCAAGCTAACGGGCAGAACGCCGAGGAACGGGAAATAGGGGAAGTTCATAATAAGATTGTTCTAAGGCAATAAATTGATTTAGAATGGATGAATAATCAAAGTGAAGTTATAGTCGTGAGGTGAATGTTGATGATTAAATATCCATCTTTAACTTTGGGAGCTACGATTGGCGTGACAGCTCCTTCGTCAGGCGTTCCTGTAGAATTGCATGAATTACTCAGACAGGCCAGCAGCCGAATGGAAGCGAAGGGATATGCTGTAGTTTTTGGCGATACGGCCTGGACGCAGGATAAGGCGAAGTCGGCTCCGGCCCGGGTACGTGCTGATGAGCTTAACAAGATGATAGGCGATGCGCAAATCGATTTGATCATTCCACCCTGGGGTGGAGAGTTGTTAATCGAGATACTGGAGCTTATAAATTTCGAGCAGATTCAGAATAAATGGATTCTGGGCTATTCAGACATCAGCGTTCTGCTGCTGGCAGTGACTTTGACAACAGGAGTCGCTACTGCGCATGGAACGAATCTGGTTGATTTTCGCGGAGAGTACTCCGATGAGACAACAGCGATGTGGGAGACCGTCCTGAGGACGAAGCCGGGAGAAGAGGTGCTGCAGCATTCTTCACCGTATTATCAGAAGGAATGGAAGCATGATGCCCCTTCACCTTGTGTCTATCATTTGACGGAACCGACCTGCTGGAAGACGGTCTCCGGACAGAAGGTGAGGTTGGAAGGCAGACTGCTGGGCGGCTGTGTCGATGTGATCAGGCATCTGATCGGTACCCCGTTCGGGGACATCCGTCATTTCCAGGAATCTTACATCCATAATGAGCCAATACTCTGGTATTTGGAGAATTGCGAGCTGAATACGGCTGATCTGCGCAGATCATTGGTTCATATGAAGTTAGCGGGCTGGTTCGATCACTGTACCGGAATTATGTTTGGTCGCAGCGGTGCTAATCAGCCCATCGATCATTATACGGCCGAAAATTTATATCAGGAGCTTGCTGCTGAATTAGAGCTGCCGATTATTTATGATATGGACTTTGGCCATGTTCCGCCGCAGGTCACGCTGATTAACGGAGCCTATGCGGAAGTGGAGACGGAGAACGGGAAGGGAACCATCAAGCAAATTTTCAAGGCGTAGAAAGATAAATAGAAAGGATTCTATCTGAAGTGATTCAAGGATAGCAATGGTATCTATTAAAAAAAGCGGTGCAAGGCAGCCGTCGGGCCGTCTTTACACCGCTTTTCTACTATAAAGAAGTGTGTGTTCAAAAAGACCGGTTTTCAGCGTCGAAGTATATAACTACGAGAGCGCTTTTTCAAAACATTTCGCTGGATGATCTGGTTTTCTGATCCCAAGCGATTTATTGAATAACCACTACAATTATTGCCTGCCAAACTCGTTATAGCTCACAAACTCTCCCACTGGCTTGCGGTAGCCGCGCGGACGCTGGCTGGAAGGATCGGCCTTGCCGATCGTAATCATCATCGTAGGAATATAATTGTCGGGAATGTTCAGCAGCTCTTGCACCGCATCCGGATCAAAGCCGATCATCGGGCAAGTATCCCAGCCTCTATCTTTGGCCACGTACATGAACAACTGTGCCGACAGACTGGAATTGCGAATCGCCTCATCGCGCATAAATTGCTTTCCGCCGCCTTCATAGAAGCCAGTGACAGAGTCAATCTCCATGTCATACTCCTGTTTGCTAAGGACTCCCAGATTCAAAAAGCCTTCATTGATCCGGGCGACATCCTTATAAGCGTCCAAATTGCCCAGAACGAGAACCACCGCAGAAGCGGTAAGCACCTTGTATTGTTTATTGGCTGCAACGTACAGCTTCTCAATCATGTCACGGTCATTGACAACCACGTAATGCGCATGCTGTAGATTGAACGCAGATGGAGCCAATTTGACCAGCTTGAATATTTCTTCCAACTCTTCGACCGGGAGTTGAACCCCTTTAATAAACTTATTCGCCGAACGACGATTTTCAATAATTGAGACAAAGTCACCCATGAGTAGCACTCCTTATGTAAATAATAATGAACAAATGGATCATTTCTTTAATTCATAATATTATTATATGTTATTTGCTTACTTTTTGAAAGTGAAATTTCTATGAATAAGTATGATTATTTCTAATTTTGTTTTTGGCCCACGCGGGAAACATGATAAGATGAAAATAATGCTTCAGACAGGATTATTTTGGAATAGGGGATTGCAGAATGGAAATCGTATATAAACTGCTGGATTTGCAAGCCGGGCAAGAGGTTCCGTATGAGCTGCTGCTGCTCGCTGATCCTTCCAAGTCGCTGGTAGAGGAATACATAGCAAGGGGAAAATGCTATCTCGCTTATATCAATGATGAGCTGGTAGGTGAATTTGTGCTGATTCCAACACACCCGGGAACCCTGGAAATTGTGAATATTGCTGTTGCAGAGCAGCAGCAGGGACGTGGAATCGGTAAGAGGCTGGTACTTCAGGCCATCGAGGAAGCCCGGCGCTTAAAAGCGCGTTCTGTGGAAATAGGCACAGGTAATTCCAGTCTGCTTCAACTGAGGTTATATCAAAGATGCGGTTTTCGGATGACGGGGGTGGACCGCGATTTCTTCGTTAGACATTATGAGGAAGAGATCATAGAGGATGGGCTTCCCTGTCGTGATATGATCCGGCTTCGCCTGGATTTGTAGTGAACTTAAGGAGGGGACGCTATGAATCAGTTGATTGAATGCCCTTGGTGCCATCACGAGATTCAGATCGTCCGCGGACGTTGTCCTGAATGCCATAACCCAGGGGAAGAAAGCCGGGATGCTGGGATCGGTGCTGGATCTGCTATTCGGCAGGTAATGGTTGTGCAAGCCTGCGAACCGGAGTTTGAAAAGATGAAATAAAGCATAAAACGACCCAAAGGTCCTGCGATGGAGATGATCCATGCGGGACTTTTTGACTTGTTCGCAGCTGGCTGATCATTTCTCATTCCATGGGAATATGCTGGTTCCGATTCATACCGAGAAATCTCGACTCATATGTTGATACAAATTTCGGTATGGGGGTTCCGTTGCTAATGATGACTATAAGCTTATGTATGATCGTAAAAGATGAGGAAGACACCCTGGAAGCATGTTTATCGCCGCTCTGCCCCATCGTTGATGAGATTGTCATCGTGGATACAGGGTCAACGGATTGCACGAAGGAGGTTGCTGCCAGGTTCGGGGCTTGCATTTATGATTTCGAGTGGATCGATGACTTTGCCGCAGCGCGCAATTATGCCTTTGAACAGGCGACGAAGGAATATATGATGTGGCTGGATGCGGACGATGTCCTGGGGCCCGAGGACTGTGTGAAATTGCTAGAGCTGAAGGAAAGGACGGAATTTGCATATGACAGTGTGACGATGTCCTACCAATTGACTTTTGATGAAGCGGGGAAGGCGGTTTATTCCTTAAGGCGAAACCGTCTGGTCCGCCGAGCTTGCGGATTCAAATGGATCGGGGCTGTTCATGAGTATTTAGCGGTGTCGGGAAATATTTATCACAGCGATATTGCTGTCAAGCATAACAAGCGGAAGGAATATTCTGATCGTAATTTACGCATTTATATAAACCGGCGAGCGAAAGGGGAGCTGTTTACACCGCGGGATCAATATTATTTTGCAAATGAGCTGTACGATCATCAACGTTATTATGAGGCTGCTGTGCAATATGAGAAATTTTTGCAGGATGGGCTGGGTTGGATAGAAGACAGGATTGCGGCCTGCCATAAGCTGGAGGAATGCTACAGACAGCTTGGGGAGACGGAGAAATCGCTGGAAGCGCTGCTTCGGACCTTGCTGATCGATGCTCCACGTGCAGAGCTATGCTGTAAATTAGGCGCTTATTTTGTAGAGCAAGAGCGGTTTGACACGGCGATCTACTGGTACCGACAGGCGCTTTTAATCGGTTTGCCGCAGAACCCCATGGCTGTACAGGAAACGTATACTTCAACGCTGCTCCCGCATATTCAACTATGCTATTGCTACGACCGTCTCGGGGATCGAGTTAACGCCAAAATACATCATGAGGCTGCCAGGATGTACAATCCTGATCATCCCAGCGTTGTTTATAATGAGCGGTATTTCCGCGAGCTGGCCCAGGGACAGTTGTTGAATATGAATGACCGGCAGTCGGTTCGACCAGCTGACGAACCGTCGGATTCATAAGTTAACTATACGATTTCTAAGGACAGCACATTCCTAAATGATATACGGTTGAAGATGTGTTATTTCCTATCACAAAAATTGTTCCCCATCGGGAGCATTTTTCACATATAATAGGGCCAGAGCAATGAACGTAACGATAATATTACTAGTGTGGGAGGAATTATTCGTGAAACTTCATTTTGAAGGGGATATGGCTGACCTATTGCCAGGGATTGAAGCATTATCTCAGGAGCTTTCATTTACTTTGTCTGATGATGGAGGAAAAGTTCAAGTGGGGCCTTCGACAGCCGAAGATGTGCTTGAGGTTGGACTGGAGGAAGGGAATGCTTACATCCGCTACGGTCAGAAGCATCAGTTCTACCGCGGACTTGGCTTGCTGATTCAGCAGGGGCAAACGGGAAGACCCTTTCATATTAAGGAGAATCAACAATTTGGCACGATCGGTCCCATGTTTGATCTGTCGCGCAATGGTGTGCTTACGCTGGACAGCTTCAAATTTCTACTCCGCAAGATGGCGCTAATGGGCCTGAACACCGTGATGCTGTATATGGAGGATACTTACGAAATCTCCGGAGAGCCGTACTTCGGTTATATGCGCGGCCGCTATAGCGCAGCCGAGCTGAAGGAAATCGATGACTATGCGGATCAGTTCGGGATCGAGGCTTTCCCAAGCATTCAGACCTTAGCTCACTTGGAAGAGTTCCTGAAGTGGGAATCGGTAGCTGCCTACAAAGATACCAAGGGAGCTCTACTGGTGGGGGATGAGAAGGTAGACCGATTAGTAGAAAATATGCTGGAAAGCGTAAGCGCCCCTTTTAGAAGCAAACGAATCCACATTGGCATGGATGAAGCCGAAGAGCTTGGACGCGGTAAATATTTGGATCGGAATGGTTATGAGTCGCGGTTCGATATCATGATCGGTCATTTGGAGAAGATCTTGAAGGTAACCTCCCGACTAGGTCTGGAGCCGATGATGTGGAGTGATATGTTCCTGAAGCTGGCTTCCGAGGATGGCCGGGATTATTACAACTCCGAAGCGGGAATTCCGGAAGAAATGGCTAAGCGTATTCCGAAAAATGTGGAAATGGTGTATTGGGATTACTATCACACCGAGATGGAGGATTACGAGAAGCAGATTGCCAAGCATCGTCCGCTTGGATGCAATCTGGCATTTGCGGGGGCCGTCTGGGTGTTTAACACATTTGGCGTCAATTATGGCTTGTCCTTGCGCGCTACAGATTCTGCGCTGAAGGTATGCAAGCGGGAAGGCATTCGTGACATCTACGCCACGATGTGGGGGGATGACGGGAATGAGAGCAACCCGGTTGCTGCTTTGCTGGGTCTTCAGCTATATGCCGAGCATGCATATACAGAAGGCAGCCTGGCGTGGGAACAAGTGACGGAAAGGGTGAAATTCTGCACGGGGATCGAGGCGGAGGCCTTCCTCAAGTTCAAGGATTTGGACGAGGTTCCGGGCTCCGAGCCCAATAATGCGAGGCAGAGCAATCCATCGAAATTCCTGTTGTATCAGGACGTATTGCTGGGCTTGTTTGATAAACAGATCGAAGGACTGGAGCTTAACGAGCATTATGCGGCCCTGGAGCAGGCATTGCGTGAGATCCGTGACCCTAAGGCAGAGCTTGACTATATCTTTGAGGTGCCGGAGAAATTATCCGGCGTACTGAAACAGAAGAGCGAGATCGGCATTCAGCTCAAGCAGGCGTATGATTCAGGAAATACCGAGGTATTGCGGCATATCGCAGCCGAGGTGCTTCCGGCAATCTCCGCTTCCGTTCAGGAACTGCGCCGTGCTCATCGTAGACAGTGGATGCGCATCTTCAAGCCGTTTGGCTGGGAAGTAATCGATATTCGCTACGGTGGTGTGATCAGCCGACTCGATACCGCTTCCGAAAGGCTGCTTGACTATGTTGAAGGTCGTCTGGAGCGAATTGAGGAGCTGGAGCAAGAGCGTCTCATTTACAGCTTCAATAACCGTTTCAATCATATGGGCGTCGGCTGGTGCAGCTATTATTACCGGATGGCTTCTCCGAACGTATTTTTCCATGTATTGAATCCACTATAAACTACTTATTGCGGCTCCGCCTCGACCTTGAGGATGGGGCCGTTTCTATTTCCCCATGAACAGAGGGAATGAAGGGGAAATGGGGTTGTCTTTTTTAATAAATCCAACTATGATTATGGTTATATTTCCCATCAAAGAATACATATACTAGCTCGTTAATAACTATGAATACGAAAATACAATAGTAGATTAAAGGGGCTGACGCCGGATGAGCGAGGTCGTTAGAGGTTATTGTTATTATGATGAGTATGCTCTGCAGGAAGGGTTCGATGGGTGGGTCCGTGGTTCCCACAAAGTTTGGCAACAATATCGCATTGCGACAAAATATTATGTGATTGTGGCGGTAAAACGGTATGGCGATTAATTTAACGATTGTGTTCGTGCTGACGATGATTATCCATACGTCTGAGACGTTGTCCTACTCGATTCGCTATGCCGGGGTGAAATTGAATAAAATCGCGGTCGCGCTCTCGCTGACGGGCATGATTGTGCTGGTATCGAGAACGGCGAACATGATTCAGGCTCCGCTTACGGCTAAATTTATCGATTATGCGAGGGTGGATGCTTCCTTTGATGTATTGTGGTGTCTGCGGATTATTCTGTTCGCGGCTTCTGTCGGTACACTGGTCGCCTTATTTTTGTTCCCGACTTTTGTGAACGTCTTTGAGCGGATTATTGCCAAGTTTGAGGTCGTAGGATCGCTGCCCCGTTTAATCGCCAGCGTCACGATCGGACAGATCAAAAACTCCCGGCATTATTTGCAAAAGCCACGGTTCAGTTTTCGCCATTTTCGAATTTTAGGCATCCCGAAACGCTTCATGCTGCTAAATACTATCGTCACGGGAATATATACGGTGGGAGTATTGTCATCGCTCTACGCGGCTTATCTCTCGCCGACATTTAGTACGACGGCCTCTCAAGCTTCAGGAATCATCAACGGGGTAGCGACGATCATTTTGACCATTTTTATTGATCCGCAGCTTGGTTTAATCACTGATCGGGCCATTCATGATGAAGGCTCCAAGCACCAGCTTGGCAAAATATATGTTATGCTGATGTTATCCAGGTTTCTGGGGACATTATTGGCACAGCTATTTATTGTTCCGGCGGCCTATCTCATAGCTTGGCTAGTTCAAGTGATTTAATAGAATCCAGGCAGATCGAGAGAGAGTGGGCGATTAGTAAATATATTCGGGCATGATCAGAGCTGTATATAATGCGCTGGAAATCTAGCATCAGGAGGGAAAACGATGAGCAAGCAAGCCTTTATATTCGACATGGATGGAGTCATTATTGATAGCGAGCCGCTTCATTTTGCCGTAGATATAGAGACGGTGGAGCATTTTGGACATCCTCTTAGCAAGGAACAATTTGAGAAGTATGTGGGCATGACCAACCCTGAAATGTGGGCGGATATTAAGCGGGAATACGGAATTGCCCAGACTGTGGAAGCGCTGATCGAGTATCAGCTGGCACAGAAGATTCAGGCGATTCAAAATATGGATGCGGAGCCGATGGATGGAATCAGGCCGTTTATTGCTGAACTCAAGCGTCGCGGAATTGCGATTGGACTTGCCTCTTCCTCACCAAGAGTGTTTATCGAGGCCGTTCTATCCCGGTTTGAGATGCTAAATGATTTTGGCAGTATCGTAAGCGGTGAAGAGGTTCCTCAGGGCAAGCCGGCCCCCGACGTCTACCTGGAAGCAGCCAGGCAATTGGGAGTCGAACCCGAACGCTGCGTTGTCCTTGAGGATGCGAGACATGGGGTTACAGCGGCCAAAGCGGCGGGGATGAAGTGTATCGGCTTTTTGAATCCGAACTCCGGAGCACAGGATTTGTCACAGGCGGATCTAATTATTGATCGCGTTGGAGCAATTCAATTGGATGATTTTTTTACATAGTTTAGCTAGGAATAGGGAGGAAGTCTATTATGCCGCATCTTATTGGGGATCGTATTGTGTTAAGAGAATATCGGAAGGAAGATCTGCCCAGCATTCGTAATTGGGTGAATGATCCGGATATTACGGATACACTGAGTACGGTCTTTACCTTTCCGCAGTCCGAATATGATAGCGAGTCTTTTTTGAATATGATGATGGAAGGCAAATCCAACAGTATGCGAGGGTTCGTGATTGCGGATAAAGCTGCGCTCGACTATATTGGCCAGATTGATCTGATCAGAATCGATTGGCAGAACCGTTCTGCCTCGCTTGGTATCGTGATTGGCCGCAAGGATTTGCTAGGGCAAGGAATTGGCCGTGAAGCTATTCATTTGCTCAAGCAATTTGTATTCCAGTCCCTCAATTTGAATCGGCTAGAGCTGGAAGTATACGATTATAATGAGAGAGCTTATCGCTGCTACCGCAGCTGCGGCTTTCAGGAAGAAGGCAGGCTGCGGAAGAAAATATTTAAAAATGGCAGCTATCACGATGTCATTATGATGAGCGTATTGGCTGATGAGAATTAAGTTAACGTAATAAGACGGCCTAACAAAATCGAGTTGCGGATAGAAAAAATTCCTGCCCTATGGCAGGGATTTTTCTTTTGCAGGAATTCTCGCTATATAAAGCTAAACGCATTAAAAGCCTGCAGAAATGCAGGTTTTTCTGATCATATAAGCTTATCAGCCTATCGCTTCTATATCATACATACAGATTAATGCACACCGTGCTTGGCAATATACGTTCTGACGCAGTTTTCGCAGACACAGGCTTTGCGGCGGAACCGATCGGGAATCTGCTCAAGCAGTGGCTTGGGAACGGATAAATGATTGCACCAGCAGGTCGTATGTGGTTGTCCGGCAGCATAGGCGCAATGATTAGGCTGCCCGCATAACGGACAACGCAATGGGTTAATCTCCGCAATTTTGGGGTCGGAATGGTGTGAACTCAATTTAATGCACCTGCTCTTGTAAGTTGATAGGGACCAAATGATGACGCTCGTTCAGATTATTCTTGCGAAAAGTGCTGGGAGTACAGCCCGCCCAGGCTGTGAACTGCCGACTGAAGCTCTGGACGTTCTCATATCCGATTTTGTGGGCAATACGTTCGATCGAATCGTTGCTGGTCACAAGCATCTGCATCGCTTCCTGCTGCTTGAGCACCATCAAATATTCGCGCGGGGGAATTCCAAAGGCTTGCCTGAACAACCGATGGCAATGCCGCCTGCTCACCCCAAGCTTGCGCGATATCTCTTCAAGCCAGTCACTATTGGCATCCTTATCTGTCGTTACCCCTGCTGCAGCCTCCTCGTTATTTCGCAGAACGAGCGCTTGAATCTCCTTCGCTACCCGATTAGACAATTCCGCATCGAAGGACAGCGGTCCTATATCATGGGTTACGGAGAAATATCGCTGCATCTCGTCGAGAATGGTATAAACCTCACGCATCAAAGACATCTTAGCCCCGCTATGATGGAACAAGGTGTCGATAATACGCTCAACGGAAGACTTCACCTGCTGGTTCAACGGATGACCCGACGGATAGAAGCCCTGATTGTTGGCGCCGATGAGATGGAGAGTTTCGGTGTCCTCGATATGGATGTGCATGGTAAAGAACGATACTCTCTCCGACAGCCTGACCTGAAAATCATGCACCATCATAGGCGAGACAATGATAATATCTCCGGCCTGCTGGCTGAATTCGTTGCAGCCGAGAATCGTAGTCAAAGTGCCTTCCACGACGAGGAGTATCTCAAGCATAGTATGGTGAACATGCCGTCCGCAGACCCAGCCGTTCTCAACAGTTCTCGTATGAGGGGAGAATAAGCAGGCCTCCGAACGGCAATGGGGGAAATATATTTCCGGGTAATCGGGGGTCATGTTAGATCCACTCCTTGATGTCCGATTTAGTTAAACAATCCATAAAAAACAGACCGATCATGTTATAGAGATCAGGTAACAGGAGTTCTATACTAGTCACTGATGTTATCCCTGGTTTAAATGATCCGAATCCATCACTCACTATCATAATCTAAAAAGCAGGTGAATCCTATGGCAAGACCAGAGATTTCTCTGGATTATTCAAAAGTATTCGAAAATGAACAAGGAACTAAAATCAAACCGTTTAGTTTACTTGCGCGTCTATATCGTAATCATGTGGGGAAGGTCGCCTTATCGGCATTTTTCTATACAATTAAAAACTCCCCAACCTGGGTGCTGTCGATCGTCACAGCGAACATCATTAACATTGTAAGTTATCCTGAGCGTCATTCGATCCGTGAGTTCTGGATCAATATGATTCTGGTCATCATCGTTATTGCGCAAAATATCCCGACGCATACCCTTCATGTCAGTTATATCAGCAAGGCGGTTCGTCATGTGGAAGCAGGGCTGCGCAGTACGCTCGTTCGCAAAATGCAACAGCTATCTTTAAGCTATCATGGGGATATGAATGCGGGGAAGCTGCAGTCCAAAGTGCTGCGTGACGTTGAAGCGGTCGACTTCCTGTCTAGGCAAATGCTTATGACAATCATCCCGGCCGCGATCAATCTGGCGATTGTCGTTGTGCTCACGTTATATAACAGCTGGATCGTTGCTCTATTTTTCCTGCTTATGGGACCAACGGCGATTTATCTGGTTCGCTTCTTCAACACTAAAATGTCGCAGCGCAATCGCGAAGTCCGGAAGAACATCGAGGAGATGTCAGGAAAAGTATCCGAGACCGTCGAAATGATTCCGGTAACCCGGGCTCACGGGCTCGAAGAAGTGGAAATCCGCAAGGTAGACGCCGCGCTGGAGAATATCCGGGATCGTGGACATCGCCTGGACGTATTGGAAGCTTATTTCGGCTCCTCCAGCTGGGTTATTTTTCAATTGTTCCAGGTGGGCTGCTTGTTCTTTACAGCTTATCTCTCCTACCAGGGTTATATGGAGATCGGCGACATCGTAATGTACCAGAGCTTTTTCAATATGATGATCGGTTCGGTGACATCGATCCTTAACGTATATCCGAACCTGGTCAAGGGCTTCGAATCGCTTCATTCCGTCACCGAGGTCCTGTTGTCTGATGAGACGGAGGAGTACAAAGGGAAGGTTAAACCCGAAAAATTCAGCGGCGGCTACCAGTTCAAAGGAGTCAGCTTCAGCTATAAGGATTCGGACCGGCATGTGCTGGATAATTTCAGTCTGGATGTGAAGCCCGGGGAGACGATTGCCTTTGTCGGCGAATCAGGTTCAGGTAAATCTACCATTCTGAATTTAATTATCGGCTTCTACAAGCCGCAATCCGGCAGCATTCTAATCGATGGAATGCCGATGAATGAGCTCAGCATGTCGCGTTATCGCCAATCGCTAGCCATTGTACTCCAGAACAACATCCTGTTCTCCGGTACGATTCGGGAGAATATTACTTACGGTCTGCCTCATATTTCGGAAGAGAAATTACAGCGGGCGGTATGGATGGCTAATTTGCAGGATGTAATTGACAGTCTGCCGGAGGGCCTGGATACATCGGTTGGCGAGCATGGCGGCAGACTATCCGGTGGGCAAAGACAGAGAATCGCCATTGCCCGCGCGTTAGTTCGTGATCCGAAGATTATTATTCTTGATGAGGCTACTTCTGCGCTTGACAATGCTTCTGAACGACATGTTCAAAATGCGATGGAGCAGCTGATGCAAGGACGAACAACGTTTATCGTGGCCCACCGCCTCTCGACCGTCAAGAACGCCGATCGTATTATCGTGCTTAAGAAAGGCAAGATTGTCGAAACAGGCACTTACGAACAATTGCTGGATAGAAAAGGCGAGTTCTATAAGCTGAAAAATATGTAAAACTTATCATTCCTCTAGCCCCGGTTCATACATTGGACTGGGGCTTATTCTATTGAAGGGAACTTAAGCGGGCCAGGCATATTTGCGCAACATTCCATATTCTACCTCCGTCAAGATTGATAAGGTCGGCCTTCATGAAGCTGACAGAGAATTGGCCGGACCGAACTATATCAAAGAGCATGGGGGCATGATGATGAGCAAATGGAGGAATTGGAAAACGGCAGTCTTGCTTGTGCTAACGCTATTATTAAGCGGATGCGGAAGCGCCGGCGTTTCGCACAACGAGTCAAAGACGGGCAGTGATGCCGACTTCGCTGCAGCGGATAAGGCGACCGGCATGGACGCTGCCGCCACAGAGTCAGTCTCAAAGCATCAGAGCGGCGACCCGCAGTTTGCTCCGGATGGTTCTGGGAATCCAGGCAGCTCCGGGTTTCAAGGCGCAGATATGCGGGCGGGCATGAACAAGAAATTGATTTACACGGCGAATGTCGTCATGCAAGTAGATGACTATAGCAAGGCGCAATCGGAGATCCGCAATCAGGTTGCTTTGGCTGGCGGATATATCGTTGATTTTTCAGAGAATCGCTCTCTCGAAGAGCAGGGGGGAACTATTACGATCAAGGTTCCTTCCACGGGCTTCTCCTCCTTCTTGGAACAACTAGAGAAGCTGGAGCATACCTCTTTACAGCGCAGCATTCAAGGGCAGGATGTATCCGAGGAATACGTAGACCTGGAATCGCGCCTGAAGGTGAAGGAAGCGATGGAAGCCAGGTATCTCAAGTTCATTGATGAGGCAACGAAGACCAGCCAGCTTGTAGAGTATGTCAATGCACTTGAACGAATTCAGACTGAGATTGAACAGATTAAAGGGCGGATGCGGTATCTTGATAGCAATGTCTCTTTCTCCACCGTCGAAATCCGATTGTATCAGCCGGATGTAAAGGCCTTGCAAAATGCAGGTCAAGAGAGATCTCCCTTGCTGGAGAGAGCGGGCAAATCGCTGCAAGGCAGCATTCAAGTGGTTTCGGCCCTGTTCGAATGGCTGGTTGTTATTCTTGCAGGAGCGATTCCTGTCATTGTGATCGCCGGGATTATTTTTGCCATTGTATGGTTGTTGCAAAGAGCGATAAGAACTAGAGCGAGGCGCCACAGAAACTACGAGTATCAAGCGATTCCAGCTTCTGAAGAGAAGCAGGCCCATCACCCGGAAGCAGCGGAGTCTTTGACGGAAAGTCAACCATCTTCAGCTGCCGAAAAAAATGATTCTGTTACGCAAATCGCTGAGCCTGATGCAGATAAAGAGTCAAAGTAAATCTCTGTGTTGAGAATTTGTATAGCTGCTCTAAGTAATATTAGGATGTCGCCGCAAGATCAGCGTGGTACCGGAAGTAGTGCAGCTATTGAGAGCAAATAGTTGACGAGGTCGAAGGCGCTATTGCTAGAAAAAGGTTAGAACTAGGGACTCGGCAAGCGGACGCCGGAGCACTCATGCTGTGAACCAATCTGATGGGAGGACTGTAGGGTTCGTTGCTTCGTTAAGGCAGCTGGTTTTCAGCATTGGAATTTGGGGATCGCCTTAGGTGGAGTCAACGAAGCGAATCGTCCTGCTGATCCAGGCGAACACAGAGGCAATGGGATATTTGACCTCAGCGTTATACCTTTTCTTCTATTTACTCCCAAGGTAGATGAGAAGGTATAACCATTCCACCAACCAGATTCGAGCAGGGGGGTGAAGGGAATTCGCAAGCTATGGTGGTTGTGTATTGTGCTTGGCGTAATAGTGATTGCGGCGCCGAGGGTTATAGAGCGGTATGCCGACCGTGAACAGGAGCGCCTGCTGCAGGCCGCGGAGCAGCGGGAAGCCCGGCTCGATCCGGGTCTGATGGCCAGCTATGAACAGCTGTCAGGCTACTTACAGGAAGGAGCTGCATCAGAGGACGATGACTCGGAAGGCGGTGCGCTTTCCGTTCCTGATGAGGAAGGATTGCTTGGAATTATCGAGATTGCGTCAATCGATGTAAAGCTGCCGATTCTGGAAGGAGCGACAAAGGAGAATATGCGAGCTTCTGCCGTACATTTATCGGACACGGCTTCGCTCGGTTCATTCGGCAATGCTGCGATCGCAGCTCATCGCGCCAGGACAACCGGTCGTTTGTTCAACCGGCTTGATGAGGTTCAGCTTGGAGATAAGATCATCATTCATACCAGGGACCAGATATATACTTATGAGGTTATCAATATATTGGTTGTTGAACCAACCGATGTATCTGTATTAAGCAGCGATGGGAAAGACAGCCTATTAACTCTGATCACATGCACTCCGTTAAATGTATCAACCCATCGGCTTATCATACAAGCCAAATTAATATCATGAAGTGAACATGTTGCTGCGGGAAACGCCTAACCAGGCGTTTTTTTGTCTTTGTTGTGCAACTTTCAGACACATTTAGCGTTAATATGATGTAATTCATGCATCTCGATATAAGCGATTCCGCTTCATATGATATACTTTTTGATAGAATACCGTTAATTCAACCCAGTAAGGAGCATGATCCTACCATGAGAATGATCCTCGTGGATGATGAGAAGCTGGCCCTGGAATTTCTCGAGCGGCAATTATCTAAGGTTGGCGATATTGAAATCGTTGGCAAATACACGGATCCATTGATCGCCCGTGACGAGATTTTGCATCGGGAGGTGGATGCCGTATTTTTGGATATTAGTCTCCCGGAGCTCGATGGGATTCGATTGGCCGACCAGCTGCTAGAGAAGAAACCGAATTTAAATATTATTTTTGTGACCGCATATAATGAATATGCCGTACAAGCCTTTGATTTGAATGCGCTTGATTATATCGTGAAGCCGGTACAGACGGAGAGATTGATCAAGACGCTGGACAGAATCAGGCAACGGATGAACCTCCGGGCAAAATTGCATGTGATACATAACGGAGATATTCATCTGAATGTCTTCCGACAGGTTACCGTGGGCGAGATCGGCAATATGTCATTGTTGCAATGGCGGACCTCCAAGGCACAGGAATTATTTCTTTATTTATTGCAGCATCGTGAACAACTGGTCCGCAAGTCGGTACTGATTGATCTTCTGTGGCAGGATCACGATTCTGAGAAAATCTATTCTCAGCTGTATACTACGGTATATCATATACGTAAAGCGCTGGAGCCCTATAAAGATCGGTTCCAAATTGCGAATACTACCGATGGTTATGTCCTGCACTTGAATCAAATCGTTCTGGACATTAACGAGTGGGATCGCGGGATAAGTACGCTTCCGTCATTAACCGCGGATTCGATAGATGCTTATCAAGAGCTGATTAAGCTGTATACCGGAGATTACTTGCAAGAATACGATTACTGGTGGGCGGAGAGCGAACGGCAACGCTATAAGAGCCAATGGCTTAAACTTAGCTATGATATGGGGGATTGGTACTATCAGAATAACGATTTGGAACAAGCGGCTGCCAGCTATCTGAACATTATCTACCATGATATTCTGGAAGAAAGGGCGTATTATCAACTGATGGTTATCTATTCCGAGCAGCAGCCGGCGATGGTGCATCGCCAATATCAATTGCTGGAATCAGTGCTGGAGGAAGAGCTTGGTGAGGCGCCGAGCGATTACATTACGGAATGGTATAAGATGTGGCAGGAGAGCAATCAAATAGTGAAGCAATAGGCGGGTCAGGCTGCCAGAACAACAGCGAGGTTCCTATCATGAAGGATGAGTCTCGCTGTTTTTTTTATCCGCTCCACAGGTGTTCAGAAATTGTATAGGCGTAGATTATATACTTCTGACAGTGGGGCTCGCAAGAATGAATAATTGCTATTTGAGGAGGAGAGTCCACGAGTATGAATATCATCAGAAATTTCAGAGACGAGTCTATAGGCCTTGATCTTGACTCTCTGACAGAAATTAAATTGTACAAAAGCATGAGCAGAACTACCATTCATTACTGCAGAGGGTTCTATATCAATTGTCAAGGCAATCTGGTTGGGGTTGTTGCCACTCCGGGAGGGCCCGCCTTTTTTTATAATCTGGATATTTATTTTTTGCGTGAAAGGCCATTTCGCTTTACCCTGGAGTCCGATCAATTCAATAACACGGTACATTTCTCGCAGGACGGGCGGCAAAAGATGCAAATCACTTATATGCGGGAGATCAGCCTGCAAGAAGGAGACTGGGCCGATGATGAACTGCATGACTTCTTCCACTGGTTAATCAAGGCGGTAAATAATCGCAAATTCTATGGATTCTACACGTTAAATAAAGGGCAGCCGCTGGCTTGCAGCCTGGCTGATCGTGATGGCCGTGAGGGAGCAAGTATGTCTACTGCTGAATATAACTCTCAAGATTCAGTTGATCTTGATAATGCGATCAGACGAGCGGATGAAATCCTCGACAATCTGGATGAGGCGACAAATTAGCAGATTGAACAAGTGTGCGAGCCGTTGACAGCCTTTGTAAAGAAGGGTCAGCATGGATAAGGAAAAGGGCCTGAGCTGCTTGCTGTAGGTTCGTAAATAGGTAGTAGGGGCCGAAGGGCAAAGTGGACGCTTTTTCCGGGCTTTGATCGAAGATCAGACTGCTTGGCGGTCTGGAAGGATCAGGGACGGGGCAGGCGTCTTTTCTATCCGTAGAGAAATTGTAGAGCCGTATTGTGTACGCTAAAGATTATGGTTTATCCTACTGATGTCTTACGTCTTTAAGATTATGAACCAGGCTTATATAACTACATGAAAAAGTTCTGATTCTATAAAAAAATGGAAAAAAACAAACTTTGTTGCAAACAACTTATAAAAACTGGTTAATAAACATCTTTTGCAACTATTGCTTGAGTTGGATCGTTCTTACTTGTATATTTAGAAAGTGCAGTCCGGAAGTACGGTTATTACATAACATGAGTGGAAAATAGATTTGGTTGGTGGTGAACGAATGAGTAGATTAGTAGATAGTATTCCAAGCTGGGCGTACATCGTTAACATTGTCGTCTTAATCCTAATAGGCATCGCCTTACATGCTACCTTTAGCGAACGCTCCAGGTTGAAACGTCTTGCTTATCGTGATACGGTCACCGGTCTATATAATCGCAATGGGTTGGATCGCTTCTGGAAGAAATATAATGGCAAGGGAAATCTGGCGATCATGAGCCTTGATCTTGACTACTTCAAGGAAGTCAATGATACCTTCGGGCATCATATGGGGGATATGCTGCTACGCGCGGTCGGCAAAGATTTGAGACGGGTAACGAACAAGCATCAACAGGCCTACCGGGTCGGCGGCGATGAATTTCTAATCATTCTTAAAAATTGTGAGCAGGATACGGTCGAAATTCTCGCTGAGTTAATCTTAGGGAAAATATGCCGGCCCTACTATATTGAAGGGCGGGATATCGCGATTACCGGAAGCATCGGCATCAGCATGGCGGATGGACAACATGCCGAGCAGCGCCGTATGCAAGAGGAAGCGGATATTGCCATGTACCGGGCCAAGCGTCTCGGCAAAAATCGTTATACTGTCTATAGCAGCGGTAAGATCAGAGAAATAAGCAAGGTAGAGCCAGTCCGCTTGCCTAAGAAGAAGAGCAGCGTGAATTGAACGGATGATATGAGAGAATAAACTCCAAAGCCAGGCGGGACTTTCCAGGTTCTGTCTTTATTTTTGTAAAATAACACAAAAGTCCATATACCAGATCACTTTATTATCGTTACGGCAGCAAGGTGGCATAGTAGAATAAAGGGAGTGCGCACAGTATTTTGAACGATGCTTAGGAGGAGCCGACATGCCTGTTTTTTTTGATGAAGCAAAGGGAATCTTTCATTTACAGACGCTGGGTTCAAGTTATGTAATTCAATTGGTGCGGGGATATGCAGCACATGTCTACTATGGGAAGAAGCTGCGTCAGAACAGTAATCTGGACGGGATGTTAGTACATACTGGACGGGCTTCCTTCAGCCCGAGCCTTCCGGGGGACCCGTCGTTGTCGCTGGATGCTCTTCCCCAGGAATACCCTCAGTATGGAACCGGGGATTTCCGCTATCCTGCTTATCAGGTCACACTGTCTGATGGTACGCGGATTACTGAACTGCTGTACAGATCACATCGGATTATCCAGGGCAAGCCGGCTCTTAAGGGACTGCCTGCCGTCTATGTGGAACAGCAGGATGAGGCGGAGACGCTGGAGCTGGAGCTGTATGACAATTATTCGGGTCTTGTTGTCACATTGAGCTACAGCGTATTTACGAATCTCGATGTCATTGCAAGATCCGCCAAATTTGTGAATACCGGACAGGAAGAGATCCAATTGGGGCAGATGATGAGCGTATCGCTTGATTTCCCGGATCATCAATTCGACAGCTTGTATTTGCCTGGTGCTTGGGCTAGAGAACGCCATGTCGTCAGGAAGCCGCTTGCTCCAGGAATTACCGCGATCGGCAGTCGCAGAGGGGCCAGCTCGCACAATATGAATCCCTTTTTCGCTTTGCTCCGACCGGATGCAAGTGAACGTCAAGGTGAGGTATACGGATTCAGTCTGGTATATAGCGGAAATTTCCTGGCTCAGGCGGAAGTAGATCAATATGGAACTACACGGTTCTCCATGGGCATCCAACCGTTTGATTTTGGCTGGAAATTGCAGCAGGGCGAGAGCTTCCAGTCTCCGGAAGTGGTCATGGTCTATTCGGCGGAGGGGATCGGCGGGATGTCACGGACGTACCACAAATTGTACCGAACCCGATTATGCCGAGGACAACATCGCGATGCGGAGCGTCCTGTACTCGTCAACAATTGGGAGGCTACCTATTTTCATTTCAATGCTGATAAGATCGAGGATATTGCAAGCGCGGGCGCGGAGCTTGGTATCGAGCTGTTTGTATTGGACGACGGCTGGTTTGGACATCGGGATTCGGACAATAGTTCCTTAGGGGACTGGTATGAGGATCGGCGCAAGCTGCCGCAAGGTTTAGGCGACCTGGCAGCCCGTGTTCAGGGCTACGGCCTGCAATTCGGCCTATGGTTCGAGCCTGAGATGGTCTCGCCGGACAGCGAGTTATACCGGGCCCATCCTGATTGGTGTCTGCATGTTCCCGGCCGACGCCGCACCGAGGCCAGACAGCAGCTGATCCTCGATCTGTCCAGACCGGAAGTCCAACACTATCTGTATGACAGACTAAGCGATCTATTATCAAATGTACCCATCTCCTACGTTAAATGGGATATGAATCGCAATATGACCGAGATAGGTTCCGCAGCGCTTTTGCCAGAGCGGCAAGCGGAAACTGCTCATCGATATATGCTGGGACTTTATGCATTGCTGGAACGGATAACGAGCCAATTCCCGCAGGTATTGTTCGAGAGCTGTTCCGGTGGCGGCGGACGATTTGATCCCGGTATGCTCTACTATATGCCGCAGACCTGGACCAGCGATGATACAGATGCCGCGGAACGCTTGAAGATCCAGTATGGTACCAGCCTTGTATACCCGGTCTCTGCGATGGGGGCCCATGTGTCGGCCGTGCCAAACCATCAGGTGGGCCGGATTACCTCCTTGGCTTTCCGCGGAGATGTCGCGATGTCAGGAAACTTCGGGTATGAGCTGGATTTGAGCAAATTCACAGCTGAGGAGAAGGAGATTGCAAAAGCGCAGATCGCTGCTTATAAGCGTAGGCGTTCTCTTGTTCAGACAGGGGATATGTTCCGCCTAAAAAGCCCGTTTGAAGGTCAAATGACAGGATGGATGTTTGTGAGCGAAGATCAGTCGGAAGCGCTGTTGTTCTATTATCAAGTATTGGCAGAGCCTAATGCTCCGATCCATTATATCAAACTTGAGGGGCTTGATCCGCAGCGGAATTATCGACTGGAAGGATGCGAGGCGCTTTATGGGGGAGATCGATTGATGTCAGCTGGACTCCCCTTGCAGCTGGAAGGGGATTTCTCAAGTCGAGTAATCCATTTGCACGGATGTTAACCAATAGAAAGGGCTTCATTCCCAGCGGGAGTGAGGCCCTTATTTTTTGCTATTAAAATTTGAAAATATGTATTGTCTTTTGTAGCTGGAATACGGAATTTTTCATCTCTTCAATATCCTTCGCCAGAGCTTGAACGGAATTGATCTGTTCATTCATCGAAGCAGATACTTGCTCTGTCCCTGCTGCAGACTGCTGAGTAATAGCCGAGATATTCTGAATCGAGGATGAGATATTGTGAGCACTTTCCAGCATGGATTCGCTCTCTTGGGTGAAAGCAGCGATCTGTTCCGAAATGTATTGAACACTTTGTACGATCTGCTGGAAGATCTGCTCTGCTTCACGGATCATCTCGCTTTGCTGATGGACGACTTCCTCGTTGATCTTGATATTCTGGCTTGCGCGCTGAACGTCTTGCTCAATGCTTCTAACGAGGTTGAATACTTCCTTTGTAGAAGTGGTTGATTCTTCCGCCAGCTTGCGTACTTCCTGGGCAACTACGGCAAAGCCTGCACCATGTTCCCCGGCTCTCGCTGCTTCTATAGAGGCATTAAGTGAGAGAAGGTTCGTCTGCTCGGCGATCTCAGAGATCGTTGCCGTAATCTTGGTGATGCCTTTGGCATTGCGGGCCAGCGCATCAATGGATTCAGCAACCTTTTCGGTAGCATCGATGTTCTTCTTCATCCCTTTGGCCTGCATAGCGACGGAATCACGGCCTTTCTCCACAAGCTTCAGCATATCAGAGGAACGCTCATTCATTACGTGGGTTGACTCCGCGTAGTTGCTTACCTTTGTTTCGATTTCACCGATAGAGTCCTTCATACCGCCTACGTCTTCGGAAATTTCGTTCGCCCCAAGGGCAAGCTCATTAGACGAAAGAGCGACCTGGCTCATTACCTCAACAAGTTCCTCATTCCGGTCCGAGATGGATCGGCTGGAGTCCATAACCTTGCGGGTGATGTCCGAGGTTTCCTGGAGGATCTTGCGCAGCTTGTCCACCATACTGTTAAAGGAACGATTAAGGTTCTCCATTCCCCCCGATTCCATGATTCGGCTCGTGAAATCACCTTTGGCAATCTTTGCCGAAGCATTCGAAATATCGTCAAAGGAACTCGTAAGCGCAGTCTGCAAATAGCGAGTAAATGGATAGGTAAGTCCCGCCAAGACAGCGATTACACAAATTCCGACTACAATTTTGCCAACCAAAATAAAGGCTATAAGCGTTGGAACGGCAAAAAGTGCGGCCACAAGATAACATGCTGCTGTAATCTTCTGATTAAGGGGTAGTCTGTTGAACCATGACATAGGGATAATGACCTCCTTGTAAATTAGGATAATCCTACCACAATTATATCATCGAGTTGTGAAAGGGGATACAACGAATTATATGATTTCTCCTAAACTTTGAAACGTTCGGGTTATTATGGAACATCGCAGTAGAACCAAAGCCGCATAGATTATTTTTTTGTATAGCTAATAACAGAAGGATGATTTGGGCTTCAATCCGCGCAACATAATATATAGGAGGTTTGAAAGGGAAGCAAAGTGGAGTAGAGTGGAGTAATTTAGCAGAGCTGAAATATACAAGGGCGGTTTCCGGCATTATAGATATATTAGGCGGATTAGGCGAGAATGAATTGCGGCCGATATTGGGCACCATACGAAGAATTATAAGGGATTTTTGACAACGTGAGAGAAGGAGCTACCGATGAGCAATAAAGGACAAACAGCAGCATTGCCATTCAAAAGATGGCCGATTGTGATGGCGCTGATGATCGGGGCGTTTGTCGCTATTTTAAATCAAACCTTAATGAATGTAGCCTTGCCAAAGATGATGGCCGATCTTAATGTAACGACGACAACCATTCAATGGCTGACGACAGGATTTATGCTGGTTAACGGGGTTCTGATTCCGGTGAGTGCTTATTTAATGGAGCGATTCAGCACAAGATCCCTGTTTATTTCGGCGATGAGTCTATTTGCGTTAGGGACGGTCGTCTGCGGAATAGGCTCAAGTTTTGCCATGGTATTAGTCGGACGACTTGTTCAGGCTGCCGGTGCAGGTATTTTAATGCCAATGATGGTTGTCGTGTTCCTGACGATATTCCCGATTGAAAAGCGCGGACAGGCCATGGGAACGATGGGGATCGCTATGAACTTCGCTCCGGCCTTTGGACCGACGTTGTCCGGGTGGGTGATTCAGCATCAATCCTGGCATACCTTATTCTGGATCATTTTACCGTTTGCCCTGTTGTCCATTATTTTGGGTATTATATTCATGAAAAATGTGACGGAGGTCTCACGGCCCAAGCTGGATAAGCTGTCGGTCATATTGTCAACGATCGGCTTTGGCGGCGTATTGTATGGCTTCAGTGAAGCGGGCAGCAAGGGCTGGGGGTCCAGTGTGGTAATTGCCACTTTGGCCGTTGGTGTTGTGGCTCTGGCCTTGTTTATGACACGTCAGCTTCGCAGCGAGCATCCTATGCTTGAATTCAGAGTTTTTAAATACGATATGTTCGCCTTGACGACTGTTATCAACGTGGTGGTGACGATGGCGCTATATGCAGCGATGATATTGCTGCCGATATACCTGCAGAACATTCGCGGCTTTACACCGCTGCAGGCGGGACTATTGCTCATGCCTGGAGCGCTGCTGATGGGAATTATGTCACCGATCACGGGGATGATCTTTGACAGGATCGGAGCGAGGTTACTGGCTGTCGTCGGTTTAGGAATCACGATCGTAACCACCTGGGAATTCAGTCATTTGACCGATAGTACAAGCTATGTTCATCTGCTGCTGATGTATACGGTGCGGATGTTCGGGATGTCGCTGCTGATGATGCCGATTCAGACGGCCGGCTTGAATCAGCTTCCTGCCAAGCTTAACGCCCATGGTACGGCAATGTCCAACACCTTGCGGACGATTGCGGGGGCCTTGGGTACAGCACTGCTTGTGTCGGTGATGACGACGCGAACCAAAAGCCAGGTGACAGCGCAAATTATCGCCGCCGGCATTAATCCGAAGGATCCGGCCAATGCTCAGCAACTGGCGCATATTACGAAGGAAGCGACGATTAATGGCATCGATTATGCCTTCGTCATTGCTACAGGGATTACGGCCGTTGCCTTCGTCTTGTCTTTCTTCATTCGCAAGGTGAAGATAGATCAAGGAGAGAAGGGCGCCGGGGAAATTGCCGCCAAACCGGTAAAGGCATAAACGATCAGACCAAGCAAAGCCCCTGGTTGATTAATACAACCAGGGGCTATCTTTAGCTCTGCGTTACTCCATATATTTCAGCAATCTCAGGATCATCAGGACGGCTTCCGCCCGGGTCGCATTTTCCTTGGGAGCAAATGTCTGATTGCTCCTGCCCTGAATGATGCCTGCATGATAGGCTGCGGCCACATACGGACTGGCCCATGCTGGAATCAGGTTCGCATCGGAGAAGGGCAGATTTTCCTTCAAATCAGCTTCTGCTCCTAATGCCCTTACGATCATAGCGGCCATTTCCGCCCGGGTAATCTGTTGATTCGGTCTGAAGGTATGATCCTGATACCCGTTGATGATGCTGGATTCGAGCACTCTGGCGATGTGCGGTCTTGCCCAGGCTGCGATTTCGTCGGCATCTGCAAAGGAGATATCTGTTCCATTGCCTTCCAGCTTCAATGCCCGGCTAAGCATTACGGCAAATTGTTCGCGATCCACGGGTTGATTTGGCCTGAACGTCCCATCGTTGTAACCATTAATCCATTTTTGCCGAACCGCCAGTTGAATGGATATCTCGGCCCAGTGGCCGGAAATATCGGATAAGGTGATGCTGGAGGGCTCTTCAGAGCTATCCTCGCCTGAATTTTGGTTATTGTCCGTATCCTCACCTGTTGGATCTGTTGGTTGACTTGTGGATGGCGGTGTTGACGGAGTGCTGCCTGAATCTCCACCTGATCCGCCTCCCCCAGTACCGCCGCCCGGATTATCGCCGCCACCTGTGCTGCTTAAGACCGTCAGTTCATATTCGGCGGATAGCGATTGATATTTTACAGTAAGTTTTGTTTTGCCCGCGGCAAGGGTTTTGACGAGTCCGTGATCATCAATCGTTGCTATTCCTGGGTTGCTGCTTGTGAATTCCATCTGATCGTTGATCGCCAGCTGCTCTGTTCTGTCTTTATAGATCGCTTTAATTGACACTTGATGGCTCTTGCCTGTGTATAGTGCCGGTATTTTATCAAATTCAATGGTTCGGATCGGTTCCGGTTCCTTTGCTTCGACAGTCACCTGCTGAGTGGAGTCGCTTTCCTGATGTGCGCGGTTGAACGCTGTAATCATATAGGTGTAAGTTTTACCTTGCTCTACAAGATGATCGATATATTGTTGATGATGGCTGGAGAGCTTTCGAACTTGATCATAAATATTAGCGGGATTATTGATGTCTGGAGCCTGATTCCCAATACTCCGGTAAACTGCATAATAGGCGACTTCCTCCTGTGGATCCTGCCAATCGAGCTGGATTCCTGATGCCGCAGCAGTTCCGGTCATCTCTGCAGGTGCAGCGGGCTTGCTCTGTCCAAGCCAGTTCATCTCTGGAACGAGAGCCGAATAAGCGTATAAATCTTGCTGCAGCCGGTCGTTGAAGCCTAAAGGATTGTCGCGAAGACTTTGGGTAGAGAAGAAAATACTTCCCTTAACGTTGTCAAAATTGCGGTTAAACTGAATCTGGTTCGGCATCTGATCGGGATCAAGCCAGTTCGGATCATCCGATCCGATCCGATAAGCGCCGTGCCCGATGTACAAGTGCACGTTCCTGCCCTCGACTTGCTTCGCCCACCAATCAATCAGATTCTCGTAAGCAGCCGGACCGTAATTGAAGTACCAGTAAATCTGCGGGGCGATGTAATCAATCCATTCTTCCTGTACCCACTTACGGGTATCCGCATAGATAGCGTTGTAGCTCTCGGTACCTCTAGTATCCGAACCTTCCGGGTCGGAATCGACGTTTTTCCAGATGCCGAAGGGGCTAATGCCAAATTGAACATAAGGTTTCTCGTCCTTGATTGCTGTGGATAGCTTTTGAATCAAGGTATCCACGTTGTGCCTGCGCCAATCCTCCCGGTTCATCCCGTTCCCATATTTGCTATAGGAGGCATCGTCGGGGAAATTTACGCCTGCGACCGGATACGGATAGAAGTAGTCGTCAAAGTGTACCGCATCGATATCATAATTTTGTACGACCTCCATAATGCTGTCGATAATATATTGTTGCGTACCGGGGATGCCCGGGTCCATGATTAGCCTGCCGCCATAGGTAAGCAGCCAATCCTCATGCTGGCGCAGCGGATGCTCGGGAATCAGGCTGTTGACATCCGGCTCCATACTTGCGCGATAAGGATTGAACCAGGCATGGAACTCCAGATTTCGCTTATGCGCCTCCTCAATCATGAAGGCGAGAGGATCATAACCTGGATCTTTGCCTTGCTCTCCGGTCAGCCATTTGGACCATGGGGCGAATTTTGAAGGATAAAAAGCGTCGGCCGTCGGCTTAACTTGCATGACGATTGCGTTCATTCCAGCCTCTTTCAATTCATCAAGAATAGCGATGAAATCGGCTTTTTGCTGTTCGGCATTAAAAGTTCCTTTGGCCGGCCAGTCGATATTTTCCACTGTGGCAATCCAGGCGGCTCGAAGTTCCCGCTTAGGTATCCTTTCCTCTCCATTCACGTTCACGACGAGTACGTAGCTATGTGACTTTCCTTGATAGGTTGCAGTTATCATGGTCGCTCCTATACTTTTTGCCGTAACAATTCCTTCGGCATTAATGTCCGCAACCGCCGGTTTACTGCTTTTGTAGGTGGAATCTGCAGTTATATCCTTGTCTAAATCCTCGCGGTATTGATCAAGGATATTGTACTTGGCTGTTACCTTGGCCTGCTGCTGCTCGCCCAACTTCATCGCTTTCAGCCCGGACAATACGATCTTGTCAAGCACAGGCCGCGCCTCGATGATGTCCAAGGAATATTGCGCTTGTTGTCCCTTGTACTCGGCGGTAATGGTTACCGTACCTGTGTCATGTCCTGTGATTTCTCCGCCCCCAGCTATACTGGCAATGGAAGAATCTGAACTGGTGAACAACGCCGCATTTGTCACATCGATTGTGTCAGGGTAGTTGGCATACCGGGCGAGGACTTTGACGTTATCGGTTCGACCTTGCTCAATGCTCTCCGGTCCGTAAATCCCGATCGATTCCAGCGGCGGTTCGTCTTCGCTGACGGTAAGCTTGAACAGTGCCGGTTGCCCGGTACCATACAGCGCAACAATAGCGGTCTGACCCGTACGGTGGGCCTGAACCATTCCATGGCTATCAACGGAGGCCACCTCCGGATGACTGCTCAGGAAGGTTACTCCGTTCTGAACAGGTTCCGGTGCAGTACTGTTATTTTTCGTGACATAGACTTCGGCCTGCTTGGTCTCGTGTACTTTCATAGGGGTTAGACCCTCCAGATCAATGCCGAGTATATCTGTATTGGAATAGAAGGCACTAAGTCGGTCAAAATACAGAATACCTGCATTCTTATTCTCATTTTTCGTCTCCACGAGGTAAAGATCGCTGATCTTGAGCGGACCGGCAAGATCCGTCGGGAGTGTCGCTGTGACATACTTCCATCCCGACCAGGTAAAGTTGGCAGATGTGGTGAAATCAATCGTTTTTAGAACGTTCGCTCCATCACGGAGCCTGGCCCGGAACCAATGGCCACCCTGATCTCCATATACCCAGACTCCCAGCTTGGTCGGATAGCCTTCGAGCGGCCTGTAGTAATCTCCGGTATCCAGATTGTGCAGGTTGACAAAGGCAGCGGAAGTTCCTGAGGTGCCTGACATGTCGTATGTGAACTTCGCGGCATGCTCCCCATACATAACCGGCTCAGGGCGGCTGGACAACTCGACTCCGGACGACGTACTATTGATCAGGCCTGCTGACAATACTGTGGTTCCGTTATGCTGCATGGACTCAAAATCCTCAATGATGACCGCAATCTTTCCAACAAGGACGAGCGCTTGTGCAGATAAAGCGCCATAGCTTACGGTCACGTAACCGTATTGGACCTCGCCTACCATGCTGTTCGCGGTAAATAGACCGTTGCTGTCGATTCGGCCGATAGTCGGATCGGCGGACCATTCGAGTCCATCGGCTACACTTACTTCCTGACCGTTCTCGTCGTAGAAACTTACGGTAAATTGCTGGCTTGTTCCTGATTCCATCATGAGATGATCCGACTGGATTTCCAGCCTGCTTACTTCGGCCAGGAGTTCAGCAGGGACATGGAGTTTGTTCTCATTCTCAGCGGTCTCGGTATCTGTGGGCTGGGAGGGGACCTGCGGTGTTTCTATCTCCGGAGCTGGGCTATCTATGCCGGAGTCTGAGTCATCAGGACTTGTTCCCGTATCCGGCTCCTCTATAGCGGGAGGCCCATTATTTGTGTCTTCAGGGGGGATCACTTGATCGGCGGGCTCTGTTTGATCTGGATCGGAAGGTTCGCCATTAGATACTGTGGAGGCATAGGTTAATACAGCAGAATTCGACTTGTTTTGTGAAGCGCTTACAAAAGTGTTCGTGCATAAACTCAGCAGCAGCAAAAGAACGAGGACTGTGGCCAACATACGTTTCACACTTGGATAATTGGTCAATTAACTCTCTCCTTCAAATGATCAGATAACTGAAACCAAGCACTGTGAGCCAGAGATCACCTCCTTGCCATAGTGATAGTTGTTCAATCCAAACAGAGGAGAAGCAAATCGATAGATAAATCAATATTCTGTAAGTTAATTTCATTTAGAAATATTATGTCAAAAATATATTGTATAATGAAATTTCATTTCAGATTATAGCAGATGGATAATTTCTCTTCAATATGAATTTCAAATTTTATGGGAAAATAAAAAACCTGCATGTCCGGTATTCCCCCGGTCTGATTAAAGGGGATAATACCATCTGCAGGTTTCTCTACCTCGCCCGAAAATGGACGAATTAGAAGTACAAATTAATCGTTATGGCTGCCTATCACGACGCTAACCTTGTGTACAGCGCCATCTCCGGCAGGGGGGATGACATTTCCTTTAATAGACTGGCCGTCTATGGAAATGCTCTTCACCCCTTTGGATACATGCTCAGGGTTGTGGACCTCGATCTCGTAAGTATCACCGCGGAACGCGCGAGTGATCTTGAAGCTGTCCCAGTCAGCCGGGATACAAGGGTCGATCTTCAAGCCGGTGAAATCCGCCTGAATCCCGAGAATCGCTTGCGTAATTGCCACGTAGTTCCAGGCGGCTGTCCCTGTGAGCCAGGAGTTTTTTGCTTCACCATGGCGAACGGCATCTTTGCCGGCGATCATTTGCGAATAGACATAAGGCTCGGTCCGGTGGATGTCGCTGATATCCTCCAGATATGCCGGAGCGATCTTGGAATAGACCTCGAAGGCTCGATCTCCATGGCCCAGCACAGTCTCTGCGATCATAATCCATGGATTGTTATGGCAGAAAATACCGGCATTCTCCTTATAGCCTGGAGGATAGCTGGATATTTCTCCAAGATTGATGTAGTACTTGGAATAAGGCGGCTGCTGCAATACGATGCCATATTTCGTATCGAGCCGTTGTTCCACCGCACGTAGCGCCTTCTCCGCCTGGCCGCCTTCAACACCAATTCTGGCCATGACGCACATGCCTTGCGGCTCGATAAAGATTTGGCCTTCCTGATTATCTTTGCTGCCGACTTTATCACCGTAGTGATCATAGGCACGCAGGAACCAGTCCCCATCAAAACCATGCTCCAGCGTGAAGGCGCGCATCGTGTCGATATGCTTCACGGCTTCGTTCGCTTCCTCATCCAGCCCTCGACTGCGGCATAATTCCACGAAATCCGGACCGACGAATACGAATAAACCAGCGATAAAGACGGATTCCGCGACACGGCCTTCAATGTTGGCTGTTGTCTGGAAGGATTCACCAGGTTCGGTGGAGAAGCAGTTCAGGTTAAGGCAATCGTTCCAGTCTGCACGGCCAATGAGCGGCAATTGATGCGGGCCAAGATTGTGGACGACATGATAGAAGGAGCGCTTCAAATGCTCAAACAACGTAGCTGTGTTATCCGGGTTGGAGTCGAACGGCACCTGTTCATCGAGAATGCTGAAATCGCCGGTCTCCTTAATATAAGCGGCTGTTCCTGAGATCAACCAGAGCGGGTCGTCATTAAATCCGCTACCGATCTCATTGTTGCCTTTCTTGGTCAGCGGCTGGTACTGGTGATAGGCGCTGCCATCTTCGAACTGAGTCGCGGCGATATCAAGAATCCGTTCCCTGGCTCTCTCCGGAATCTGATGCACAAAGCCCAGCAGATCCTGGTTGGAGTCACGGAAGCCCATGCCGCGGCCGATGCCGGATTCAAAGTAAGATGCGGAGCGGGACATATTGAAGGTGACCATACACTGATATGGGTTCCAAATATTCACCATCCGGTTCAGCTTATCATCCTGGCTTTCGATCTGGTATTTGCTGAGCAGCCCATCCCAGTATGCAGCCAGGTCAGCCATCGCCTGATCGACAGCGGCATCGGTGGAGAATTGCTTGATCATGGCCTCCGCAGGCTTCTTGTTAATAATGCCAGGCGCTTCCCATTTCTCATTTTCAGCAACCTCAACATAACCGAGAATGAAGATCAGGTTCTGCTCCTCACCAGGAGCCAGCGTCAGCTTGATTTGATGGGAGCCGACCGGGGACCAGCCGCTCGCTATTGAGTTATTCGCTTGACCTGCGATAACCGCTTGCGGTTCATGCAGTCCGTTGTACAGGCCGACAAATGATTCACGGTCCGTATCGAAGCCATCGATGCTGCGGTTGACGGAGTAGAAAGCATAATGGTCGCGACGTTCGCGATACTCGGTCTTATGGTAGATAACGGAATCCTTCACCTCGACTTCACCTGTACTGAAATTGCGCTGGAAGTTCGTCATATCATCCTGTGCATTCCAGAGACAGAATTCGGCAAAAGAGAAGAGAGAGACGGTCTTGGCGCTATCGCTGGTATTGCTGACCGTCAAGCGATGAACCTCGCCGTTATATCCGAGCGGGACGAAAGCGAGCTGATTGACGGAGATGCCGCCGCGTTCACCTGTGATCGACGTATAACCCAGACCATGACGGCATTCGTAGAAATCCAGCTCCCGCTTGACCGGCATCCATCCGGGCGTCCAGAAGTCGCCATTGTCATGATCACGCAGATAATAGTAACGTCCGCCAATATCGACAGGGACGTTATTATAGCGATAACGTGTAATTCTGCGCAGACGGGCATCACGATAGAAGGTATAACCTCCAGCTGTATTGGAGATAAGTCCGAAGAACTGCTCATTCCCCAAGTAATTAATCCATGGGTAAGGCGTTTGCGGCGTGTTGATTACGTATTCTTTGCGGGTATCGTCGAAATGTCCAAATTTCATAACAGATGCTCTCCCTTCAATTTGTGAACGCGCGTTAATAAGAGCTAAAAAATATCTTCCTCTTCATGGCAAGACGCCTATTGCTTTCAACAGGGAAGAGGAAGAACTCTAATGAACAACGAGCTAGCCTGTATTATCTAGCGGCCAGCTTGCAGGAATCCCGAATGACGAGCCTGGTCGGAAAGCTTACATTGCTGAAGCTGGCTTCGTCGTTATTGCAGAGCCCGATGACCTTCTCTACAGCACTCTTGGCCATATCGTCAATAGGCAGGCGGACGGAGGTCAGCTTAGGGCTAATCGTGGAAGCGAGCTGCGTATCGTCGAAGCCGATGATCGAGATATCGTTCGGAACATGGATTCCATGTTTTGCGAACGCTTCCATTGCTGCGATGGCCATATCATCATTGGAACAGAACAAAGCGGTGGGCAGTTTGCCACGCTTGATAAGTTTCTCAGTTTCCTCGTAGGCGGTTTCCTTCAGAAATTCGCCTTCAAGAACGTAATCATGCCGCAGTGTAAGGCCATGGTTGAGCAATGTGGTCTCAAACGCTGCATAGCGCTCCCGTCCGGAGAAGGTACTCATCCTTCCTTTGAGGATTCCAATCTCCTGGTGTCCCAGGCCAATCAGGTACTCGATCGCTTCGACAGTCCCCTCATAGTCCATCGAGTTGATAATTGCCAGATGGTTCTTGTTCAGGCGCTCAGCTATAATCTCTGAGACGTCATAGTCAATCAGAACAAGGGGAGCGTCTTGGCTTACCAGCTCGCGCACAAGCTCGATATCCTTCTGGGTTCCTACCAGGATTCCGCCGTCAATGCGCTTTTGCAAGAATGCCTGCTTGATCTTTTGGAAGTCGCTAGGGGAGTATACCGTATGAATGAGTACGTAGAAGCCGCGTGCGTTGGCGGTATCAACAACCAGATCGACGATCGGAGCAAAATAGCTATTCTGATAAATGCGAGTTGCATTCTCCTTCTCGTTCATACTGATCGCAAATAGTCCAATGGTGTCCGTCCGTTTGCCGGCAAGCGCACGAGCGAAGCTGTTCGGCTCATACTGATATTGCTCAATCACTCTTAGTACCTTGGCTTTGGTTGTCTCCGGAACATTGGGATAGTTGTTGATCACCCGTGATACGGTACTGCGGGAAACCCCAGCTAATTTAGCGATATCTTCGCTGCGCATTAGTAATCCCTACTTTCTATAAACGCGCGTTTATACCATTATTTTAGTTGATGAACGACTGTAAATCAATCTCGTATTTTACCTTAGCATAAAAATATCCCGAAGTCGGAAATTTTTGTGACTTCGGGATGTTAGCAGATGATTATTTGGTTGTGGCTTCCTGTAAATAACGCTCTATGAAATGAATCGCATTATCACGATTTTCCGAGCCTCCCCGGAGGCCAACGATCATCTGCTGTTTGCCGAGCGGAAGCTGATCGGCCAGCTTGCTGTTGGTGATGTCAATCGCATACACATGGTCCTCGGTATCTTCTTCACCGCGACCGATAATTTGGTTTTCTTCATTTAACAACGGTTTGAGAATGCCGTTAGCCTCCTCGTCCAGCTTTTCCAGGACACCGCTGCCGCTGATCCAGTCATAGGAGGACTGATCAAGAATATAGATATCTGGCTTCTCCGTAGCCAAAATGGCCATCGCTTTTTGCTGGTAAGCCATATCCGCTCCACCCATAGACTGATCGGATGAAGGCAGGTAAGTCATCGTCAGCTTGAGACGCTTCCATTCCGGGAATTGCTCCAGCATCGCCTGTTCGAGCCCTTCATCACCGCCTTTATCCATATCGCTCATAAAGTTGCCGAGATACATGATCGACAGGTCGATCGGAGGCAGCGCAGCCAGGCGCTTCTGCTCCTGACGATGATTGACAAAGGTGACAGTAGCAGCGGTAAGAACAATGACAGCTATAATTCCAACGATAACATGGGTTCTGTAGATGCGGAAAAATTCTTCAACCTTCTCTGCAGTGCCGGCAAATCTGCCCCATTTCTGAAACCTTTCGCGGCTTTTCTCTTCAATCTTCTGGCGGTCTTCTGAACCGGTAATCAGCTTATAAGCCTTCAATTTCATATCGAAGTCTTGCTCAGAAGATTTGGAGCGCGATTTCCTCAATTCGATATCAAAGACCCGCTCAACTTCTTCCCGCGAGGCATTTTCGGGGAGACCCAGCAATTCATAGGCTTTCTTCAAATCACTCATGATTATCTCCTCTGATTATGAACTATGATTATGTAAATGCGAGATTAACTCTATTAATTATTATACTGTGTATTGTGCGGGAATGGAAATGCTGGTCATAATATTCATTCTTCCTCCACAAAAGAGCCAGGGGACTCTGATTCCTAAGCCCCCTGGCGCATACTCAAGAAATGATGATTTAGGAAACTCTGCGCATCGACAGTAAATGTTCTTTCCAGTATCCGCTATCAACGGAGCTGATCTGCACCCCGGGATCTCCCCAAGTATGAATCATCTGGCCATTGCCGATATATATGCCTACATGTCCGACGATTTTATCATTTTCGAATCGGCCTGGTACGCTAAAGAAGATAAGATCGCCTTTCTGTAATTCGTCGCGAGTGACGGATGAACCGAGCTGAGCCTGGTCTCTGGCTAGCCTTGGCAGCGATTCTCCAAATTGCTTGAATACGTGCTGGGTGAAGGAGGAGCAGTCGAATTTCTTCGATTCTTCATAGGGCTTCGCCCCAAATTCATAAGGAACCCCCATAAATTTCTTGGCATAAGCAACGAGCTCATCTCTGTTTCCGCCAACGCTAAAAATATTGTAACGGTTGATTTTCTGCGGCTCGTCCGTACCAGTCGCATGGGGAACCGGATTGGCGCTGCCTAAAGCCCCGACCCTTACGTGACGGCCATCCCGCCCATCGGTCTGCACCTTTGTCCCAAGCAGCTTGGATAGCGAGTTTGCTGTAACGTAAATGCTTCCGTTCTGGCGGATAGGCGCATCAGGGAGGATGATCTCTTTGCCGTAAGAGAGAGCTTTGGAGTGATCCGGCATCAGTTCATACATGGCATCTGTATAGCCAAGTTTGACTTTACCATCCTTTTCCTTAATTCGCAGTCCAAGATCCTTGGCAACGGATTGCAGTGGAATCCAATTGATCCCGTTCGTATCCTTGACCAGATCGGCCCGGATCAGATGTTCATGGGCAGCCTGGTTTGGTACAGAGGAGACCTTAGGTCCTGCAGGCTGTCTGGAGCAGCCTATGCAAGCGGTAAGCAGAAGCAATGCCGCTGCACAGAGAAGAGCTTTTTGACTAGCAGGTCTGATCATTAGCGGTGTAACCCTCCATTTCTGATAGTAATGTTGGTAAAAGAACCGTCATTGGGGCGAGGTGATATATCTGTCATTTGAAGTATGTAATTATTAGTGACTTTTATGCGCATTGATGGTGACTTTTATGGATCGATTCTGTATAATCCTTACCAATCAGACAAGTTGGCAGGGAAGGGAGATTTCGTAAATGATGAATCATCAAGCCTTTAAAGGGGAATTTCATGGAGAGCCGGCAGTATGGCTTAGATATGGCAGCTATGAAGCGGCATTATTGCCGGGAATCGGCGGCAACTTAATAGCATTTCGAGATTTAGAAAACGGTTACCGTTTTTTGCGCGAGCCTGAGGAAGCCGAGATGGAGGCGTTTAAGAGCAATCCGGGTGTTCACGGAATTCCGGTGCTTTATCCGCCAAATCGCTATGAGGATGGCAGGTTCCCTTGGCAAGGAAAGGTACACCAGCTTCCGATTAATGAGCCGGCAACCGGCAATCATCTGCATGGATATTTACATACAAGCGCTTGGGAAGTTGTAGACCTGGGTCAGACCCCCGAGGAGAGCTATGTTGTTGTTAAGGCGACGATCGATGAGCAGCATATGATGTATTCGTATTTGCCGTTTAAATTTACGGTTAAACTGAGATATGCATTAAGCGGGGAAGGGCTGTCGCAGCAGTTGTTCGTGAAGAATGACGGGGAGACGGAGATGCCTTGCCTGTTTGCTTTCCATACGGCCATAAACGCGCCATTTGCGCCGGGCAGCACCGAGGCTGATTGCTCCTTGAAGCTGACGATCGGAGAGCGCTGGGAGCTGAATGAACGACAATTGCCAACCGGCCAATATCAGACACTCTCGGACGGCGAGCTGAAGATGAAGAGCAGCGGCGTATCGCCTTATTTTATGTCCATGGATAACCACTATACGGCTGTGCCGCAAAACGGAAGGAACCGGATGGAGCTTACCGATACGAAGCTGGGTACTACGCTGGTATATGATGTAGGCACCTCTTATAAGCAATGGATGATCTGGAATAATGGGGCCTCTGGCAAGTTCTTCTGTCCTGAGCCGCAGATCAATCTGGTGAACGCGCCGAATATGGATCTTCCTGCCGATGAAGTTGGCTTGTTCAGTCTCGCCCCAGGCGAGATTTGGGAAGAGACGGCAAGAATTTATTTGAAGGATATGGTCAAATAAGGACTATATTATCGGCAGGCAATATTGGTGGCAAAATAACAAACAGCCGGAGCGTCATTGCGACGCCTTCCGGCTGTTTGTTATTTTGCGCTTTGCTTCCCGGTGCCTAAGCACAAGAGTCACTATCCAACCCGATGGATCGGATCGATTTGGGTGTCTCTGTTGTGAGGAAGCAAGCGCCGGATTTGTTCCAAATTTCTGCGTGGCACCGTAATGGTCTTGATTCCATGGATTTCATCCCGGAATAAGAGCATGTTGTCTCGAATTTCAGAAATTTTGAACAGGTTCACATAGCAGTTCGTGCTAATCCGATAAAACGAAGTATCCGAGATCATTGTTGAGGTTTGCTCGGCAGAGAGTCTCTTTTTTATACTGTAGTTTCTGCCATGAAAACAAACTAGGCCATGACCCCCAATTTTGAAGAAATACGTGTCATGCGGATCAAGATCCTCATAAACATCCCGTTCCTCTAGTCCGACAGTCATCATTCTAAAACCCCCTTCAGAAGATGTTGTGGAAGCGCTTACAGTATATCATATTTTAATTATTTTGAACAGGGGATTTTTGCTTTTATGGACTTTTAGCTCTAATTTTTTAGGTTTTATCCTGTTGAAGCTGCAATGCTATGAGCATGGATAGCGGACTTTTTGAGCGATCTTGAGGCAAACCGGGAATAGGGCTGGACTTTTTGACTAAAGTAAGAAAAAATAAGAAGACGTATATCAAGACGTTATTTATAGAAGAAGGAGTGTATCTTGATGTCAGAGAAATTAATGTTATTCGTCGGTTCTTATGCCGAGTCAACCGACCCTGGAATATATATGTATGAGCTGGATTTGGCCAATGGTGAAATGAAGTGTCTGGATAGGGCAGCCGGGTTGAAGAACCCCACCTTTGTAAGTGTGGACAAGCAGGGGAAGAAGCTCTATGCAATTGCGGAGACGAAGAATGAGAACGAAGAGAGGATTGGGGAAGTGGTCTGTTATTCCATTGATCCCATGTTGGGCAAGCTGACAGAGCTTAATCGTCGATTTACGATCCAGCCTTCCAGCTCTCATATTCAGTTGGATCATCACAGCAGCTATTTGGCTGTATCAGGCTATCATGGTGGTAATGTAGGCTTGGTGAAGATAGCAGAGGATGGTACGGTGGGCGGCGTGTCCGATGTACAGCAGCATACAGGTCATGGAGCGGATCCAGAACGGCAGGATCGCCCGCATCCGCATTCCGTTCAATTCAGCCCGAATAACCGTTTTGCGCTGGTGGCCGACCTGGGACTCGATCGAATTAAAGTATATGAGCTGGATCAAGCACAGGACAAGCTGGTGTATCGAAATGAAGCTGTGATGCAGCCGGCTAGCGGTCCGCGTCATATGGCGTTCCATCCGAATGGGAAGTGGCTTTATTCTATTAATGAAGTAGGTTCCTCTCTCTCGGCGTTTAGCTTTGATGCGGAAAGCGGAAGCTTGACTGAACTTCATACAGTATCGACATTGCCGGCTGGTTTCCAAGGAGAGAATACGACAGCTGAAGTAGCAATTTCACAGGATGGCCGTTTCTTGTATGGTTCTAACCGCGGTCATGACAGCATCGTTCAATTTGCCATTGATGCGGAGACCGGGAAGTTGACCTTGGTTGAATTCATCTCCTCAGAGGGAGAACATCCGCGTCACTTTGCGATTACGCCGGACGGTGAGCATTTGCTTGCCGCGAATCGGGATTCTAACAATCTGGTGCTGTTTCGAATCGATCGCAGCAGCGGCAAGCTGACGTTCACCGGACATGCGGCTGAAGTATCCAAGCCGGTCTGCGTAAAACCTGTCCAATTTTGATAAGAAAACCGATCGAGCCCTTCAAGCAGCAGCGCGACCCAAAGGCCGATTTTCTGGCGATACAGAATTTCATCAGCACGGCTGAAATGAATGATCCGAAGTGGTCTGTGGACTGCTGCAAAACTTGGAGCTCGCTCCTCAGGCCCTGGCTTCATCCAACTGAGGCGTATAAAACAACGCTTCAGTTGGATGCCATAAGCTTTGGTGCTGACAAGCGGACTTCTTAAATACTTATTCCGTGAACAACCCGGAAGTGCGCATTCCTTCCCACAGCTGCTGGAATTGCGGAATGTCAAGCTGCTGAGCGGCATCGGACAGCGCGGTCTGCGGATCGGGGTGCACCTCGACCATGATCCCGTCTGCACCGGCCGCCAGCGCAGCTTTGGCGCATGGAAGCAGTATGTCCTTGCGTCCTGTGGAGTGAGTCACATCGACGAGCACTGGCAGGTGAGTTTCTTGCTTAAGCAGCGGAACAGCGGAAATGTCCAGGGTGTTGCGAGTCCATTTCTCGTAAGTGCGGATCCCGCGCTCAATCAGCATCACCTGGGTGTTGCCCTTAACTGCGATATATTCGGCTGCATGTACGAATTCTTCCAGCGTAGCCGCGATGCCTCTCTTGAGCAGAACCGGAATTTTTGCTTCGCCAGCTGCTTTCAGCAGTTCGAAGTTCTGCATATTGCGAGCGCCGATCTGAATGACATCGATGTATTGCTCAGCAAGCTCGATGTGTCCGGGATGAACAATTTCACTGATCGTCGCCAGACCGAACTCATCGGCAACCTCTTTCAGCATCTTCAGGCCTTCAACGCCTAAGCCCTGGAAGTCGTAAGGGGAAGTTCTTGGCTTAAACGCGCCGCCCCGCATCACTTTGATGCCAGCTTCCTTTAAAGCTGCGGCAACAGTACGCAATTGCTCGTAAGATTCTACGGAGCAAGGGCCTGCGATCATCACCTGTGCCGAGCCGCCGATCAGATTGCCTTTAACATCGATGATGGTATTCTCCGGCTGTTTCTTACGGCTGACAAGAAGTTGACGCTTGTGTTCTTCCTCTTGTAAATTCAGAGAAGCTTTGAATATCTCCTTGAAAATATGCTTGATCGAGGCATCTCTAAAAGGTCCGGGATTAAGAGCGGTCAGTTCATCCAGCATTTTTCTTTCGCGCACCGGATCGAATTTAGGCACGCCTTGCTTCTCCTTGATCTCTCCGATGGCTTGAACGACTTCTGCACGTTCATTAAGCAGTCTCAGCAGCTCCTTGTTGACCGTATCCAGTTTAGTGCGCAATTCCTCTAAATTAGCATTCATTTTCGACACTCCTCATTTTCTTATTTTGATTAATGTTTTTACTTGCGAGTCCTCTGATAACCCGTGAAACGCTTCTCTAAACAAAAAAAGGCAGTCCATCAAGGGACGGATTTCTCCGCGGTACCACCCTTGTTAGACAACCTTCTTGTTTCTCAGCTCTAGACACAGATAACGGTGTGCGGCCGGAATTCCCTACCTGCCATTGCAAGCGCTCAGGAACCAACTCCGGAGTGAACTTCAGCAGCGCGGCTCCCGCGGGGTGCTCTCAATCTTCGGCACCGCCGTCCCTGTCAGGACGCATCCACTTACTTTTCTCCATCATTGTCATGGTTAACAGTATATTCAAAAGTTATTTACGAAATTATATGCCTGAGATTATAAAATGGCAAGCGTACACGGAGACGCGTTATAACTTTAAAGTGATATAGAATGATGTTAACAAAATGTAAAATTACAGCTTGGTTCTTGCTTTGTAGCAGGCGCTAGCTTAAGATTAATCTATATTTTGCTTTAGTCCATTGATGAAGGAGCAGGTCGCTTATAATGACATTTTTTAAAGAGTTGTTTCAAATGCCCGGATTCCGCAGGGTACTGGCACTAATGGTCGCCATCTTCGTGCTCTACGTATCCCGCAGTATGCTTAACATGATTCTCATTACATTTATTCTCACCTATTTGATTAATCGCCTGCATCGGTTCATAACGAGACATGTGGACAAATTGTTCAAGATTAATCGAAAAATTACCGTATTATTAATATACGTGCTAATGGTCGGCGGGCTGGCGACTACGATCTATTATTACCTGCCTGTTTTTGTTGAGGAGCTTACCGATCTGGTCAACCAGGTGCTCTCTTTTTACAGCAACCCTCCAACTAATCTGCCGGACAATATTATTCTTAACTTCCTGGTGGAATCGATCCAGGACATCGACATTACGAAGTATCTCGGTCAGGGCTTTGATTTCCTGCTCAAGACCGCTACCGATATCGGCCAGTGGAGCCTGAATCTGTTCATCGCGATCATTTTAAGCTTGTTCTTCCTGCTTGAAAAAGAAAAGGTGACGAATTTTACTTCCAAATTCAAAGAGAGCCGTCTGTCTGGTCTTTTCGTGGAATTGGAGTATTTCGGAAAGAAATTTGTTCATTCCTTCGGTAAAGTAATTGAAGTGCAATTTCTGATTGCGTTGGTGAACTCACTGCTTTCGACGATATTTCTATGGATTTTTGGTTTCCCGAATTTGTTCGCCCTCGGCATTATGATCTTCCTGCTCGGTCTTATTCCGGTCATGGGGGTTATTATTTCCTTGATTCCACTATGTGCGATTGCCTTTAAAATTGGCGGGCTGGTCAAGATCATCTATGTGCTGATCATGATTGCTATCGTACACGCGGCGGAGACTTATGTCCTGAATCCGAAGTTTATGTCCAATAAGACGCATTTACCGATCTTCTACACCTTCTTGATCCTGCTTGTATCCGAGCATTTCTTTGGAGTTTGGGGCCTTATCGTTGGCGTACCGGTTTTCATGTTTTTGCTGGACGTGTTAGAGGTTCCTGTAGAGGATATTTCACCGAAGCGGCTTAGAAGCAAGGTTGCCAAGACTAAGTAAATTAGACATGAAATTGAAATAAAATGCACCATTAGAACAGGAGTGCCGATGAGAAGATCGACACTCCTGTTTTTGTTGCTTAAGCCTGTGGCGGGATCCAGTTAATTTTGTTATTCTGATAATCTGTAGTTGGCTGGCTGCGAGGCTTATCTTTCCAGGTACGATTTACGGCTTTCTTCAATTTTTCCGGAAGGCCGGCTTTCAGCTTATCCGCTTTGGCCTGATCAATTTTGCCCTGCGCGAGGGCCTGATCGATATGAAGCGTCGCGGACTCCGTCAATCTCTTGATGAATTCCTGTTCACTCCAGCCTTTATTCGCCTGGGCAATCTGGAGCAATGTCTTACCCTGCTTTAATTGTTGGACAAGGCTTTTGGGCTCTATGCCAAGCAGCTTGGCGGAATCGCCAAGAATATGTCCGCCGCGGCAGCCATGGTGATGGCCATGCTTGCCGTGGTCCTGCGAGATCTGCGTCGCATTCGGATCAGCAGCGCCTTCCGCAGATGCGGCAGATGCCAGAGGTACAAAAGCGCCGAATAACAGCAGCATGCTTGTCACTCCGCTTAACGCTAAGGTAAGCAGTTGTTTCATAGACTTTTCTCATCCCTTCGTATAGAATATTTTGGGTCTTGCTATTGCTCAGTCTTGACAAAAAAACTGAATGATATCTGAAAGAAAGCTTAATATCAGCTAAAAAATTGCCGCAAACTGAATGCAAAGAAGAATGATGTCGATGAAAACGTTTATGATGTAAGTAGATGTTGCCATCGTTGGGAGGAATATAAATGACATTTGGCGCAAGAATGCTCAAGACAGGACTCGCAGTTACGCTCGCGCTATATGCCGTAATGTGGCTGAATTTATCTCCGCCTTTGATGGCCGGGATCGCAGCTATTTTTGCAATGCAGCCGTCGATTTATCGCTCCTGGCGATATCTAATCGATCAGCTGCAGACGAACGTGCTCGGCGCGGTATTAGCGATGCTGGGCGGGATGCTGTTCTCCAATGAACCGATTGCGGTTGGACTCGTATGTATTATCGTGATCATGATCTGTCTCAAACTGAAAATGGGCGAGACCATTGGCGTTACCTTAGTAACGGTCATATCCGTGATGGAGGCCTCGGGACAATGGGTGTTTGCTCTGAATCGTCTGTCGCTCAGCTTGATTGGCATCTTATCGGCGTTTATTATCAATATCCTTATTATTCCGCCGAAACCTAAGGTCCAATATGAAGGGCTGATCAGGAAAGCTTTTGAACAGCTCTCCCTCCTGCTTCGAACAGCCGTCTCGGATGAGATCAAGGAGACCGTAATTCATCAGGAGAAGCGCTCCCTGGAGGATGCGGTCAACTCGCTGAGCGAGAAATACAAGCTGATGGAGGAAGACCAGAAAAGGCTGCGGAAGCCCAAGTTTAGTGAAAGTCGCCAGCTGGTCATTTACAAGCAAATGCTGAAGACGCTCCATAAAGGCTATGAAGTATTGGACGCGATTGAGCAGCATTATTTTCAGGCCGTTCGCTCTGCCGAGTTGAACAAGGCGTTTGATGCGCATCTGGAGCAAATGATTAAATTCCATGAGCATATTATGCTGAAATTTGACAACAAATTGAAGCCTAATTCACTGGAAGCGAAGGAATTCGCCGAGAATAACGATCGGTTCCTATCAGAGATGCTGGAGAGATATGCGGAGCGCATTGACGGGGCATTGCGGTTATCGATTGTATCTGCGGAAATTTACGAATATGGTTACCAGTTGGAGCGGCTGAATCGTCTTGCCGATCACTCGGGTTCCCTGGAGGCTCAGGGAGAAGAGTAGCCAACTTATTTCAGTGTTACCCTCCAGTTATTCGCACAATTGCGAACTGGGGGTATTTTTTTGGTCAAATATGTTTTTCTTCAGTCAAAATAAGCGCTTACATTTGTGGAGCGCCCATTCTATAATATCCAATCAATATGATCAACAAACTTCATCTTACTAGGAGGGTGGGGGAATGGATGTAATCAGACGAAAACCAACCGTAGTTATTTTGCTTATCGCAGTAATGCTAATCGTGCTTGCTATCCTGATGATGCTGTTCACGAACAAAAAAGAGATCTTGCCTGAGAATTGGTTGTTTACGGTAGATGGATATGCTGTGACAGACGAGGAGTTTCAATCCTATCTGAACGAACAGCGGGCAGTCACTGTGGATTATTTCTACAGAACCTATGGGGCCGAAGTAGACCAGGGCTTCTGGGAACGTCGGTACGGCGATAATAACGAAACGCCATCCGAGTATGCCAAAAAAGCTGCAATGACCGCTTTGCTAAGGGCCAAAGAGGAGCAGATTATAGCCGACGAACGGAAGATTGCCCAGTACAAAAGCTTCGCTGAGCTGAAATCTGCCATGGAAGACGAAAACAAGAAGCGGGCTGGCCTGGAAGACACAGGGGAGACCTACTACGGATTGCCTGCATTTGATCAATACCAATACATGCAATATGTAAGCAGCGCCCGCTGGCCGGATTTGGTCGAAACCCAGGTCAAAAAAACTAAAATGAGCGCTGCTGAGTTGCAAGCTGAATATGCTTCAAGGAGCGAAGAATACGTTCGCATAGCAGATGAATTAGCGGTCATGTTTGCAACGAATGGACAGGCTATGGAGCAGAAAATATTAAATCGCTGGGACATCTCCAAAGAGGATACGGAATCTCTTGATTTCTGGGAGTCATTAGCAGCGATTTCTGTCGGCGAGACGGTCACCGGCAAATATATGGGCGAGGATGCGATTGCCACTTTGCTGACCAAGCCGGAAATAACCAGGCTTACCCCAGAGGAAGTGAAAGATTCGATCATTTACGGACGGGCAGAATCCGATTTGCGAACGTTCATTGCAACCAGGGCTGAGAAAGCGAAGATCGTGTATAACGGCAATGATTTCGGAGAATTAGCGATGAGATAAAATCCTTATGTCCTTATCTTTATATAATTCTGTGTCTATTTCATAGATGCAGATTGATTATATAAATATTAATTTAAGAAAGGGAGATTGCCAAATGAGACGATCAAAATGGATGCAAAAAGCTCTATCCATCGTCACTGCAGCAGCTTTGACATTCTCTGGTCTGCCTGGCTTGGTGTCTACAGCTGAAGTTTCAGCTGCAGGGGGATCAGTAGAATCATTTGACTCTGTTGTACTGGAATTGACGCAAGCTTCAGAGCTTGCAGGCCGAGTGAACCTTACTTATAAAGGCTCGCCAGTAAGCAGTCTTGTCAAAGGACCGGTGATCGATGAGTTTAGCTATGATTCGAGCAACCCAAGCCTGCTGACCGTCGATGATAACGGAAACGTGACATTGGCTAACGGTTATACCTTTGCTGCCCCGGGGGATCCAGGCATTCCTGTAACACTCACAGCCACAGCGAGTTATTATCATGATGCTGACGTGTTATTTATGGAGGACTTCGAGAACAACAATGGTCCGCTAACGTCAACGAGCAAGCTAGGAACATCATTTTCCCTATCCGATGCTCAATCCCGCTCCGGATTGAAAGCGATTACACCGGCGAGCACAACCAATACTGAAAATGTAAACCAAGACGTAGCTTTACCGGCTGGAAGCAATTATAAAATGACGGCTTGGTATTACGACCCTTATCCGGATGAGGAACAGACAGCGACTGCCAGAACCCAATTTGGCATTCTTGATGGCAAAAATGCCACCTATGCCGGGACCTTCTATCAAAGTTCACAGGCTGATGTTATCCATAACCCAACCAAATATACTTGGGCGTATGCGCCATCATCCGCAGGATCAGCGGCGAAACGCTGGAAAGACAGCGGAGTTGAACGTTCCACAGGCTGGCATAAATTTGAGTGGCTTATTACACCCAATGGTGCGACCTTGGAAATTGACGGAAATCGAGTATCCGAATTGGCCCAGCATGATATTTATAAAGCGATGAAGAGCGGTACCACTATTCAACCTAAAATAGCTGGAGGATGGAATAACCAATCAGGCAACAATGCTTATGTTAATAACAAGCATCTAATAGATGACTTTTATGTTGTTAAAGATACTCCCACCGTTACAGGCACAAGAACGCTCACATTGAACTTAGTGCCTCCGGGCGGATTATCGGATTTGGAGATTCTGACTGGGCCCACAGCGGCAAAAGTGAACCAAGGCGAAACAGCTGTATTTAGCGTTGCGGCATCGGCGGCTGCCGCAGCATTCCAATGGTATGTATCTGATGATGAGACCGGTTTGAATGCGACGCAGGTCGCCGGAGGAAATGCTGCAGTATTAACGCTGCCAAGCGTGGACTCGGCTGCACAACAAGGCAAGTTTTATTATTGCCTGGTGTCTTCGGCCGAGGGGGTCGTGATGAAATCGCAAGCGGCACCGTTGTTAATTCATACAAATACACAGGTGAATGCGCCAATTCATCCGATACTTGACCCGAACACGGGTATTTATACCGGTGGCTCCAATTACGGTGATACCCTTGTCACGTTGTTCAAAGACGGGGAACCCGTTGGTTATTATTTATCCAAAAATGGAGGACTCGATCAGATTAACAATCATGAAAGGCATCATGTTCTGCCATATGCGAGGGCAATGGGGGCAGGCGACTACACCGTGACAGCCATTGTCATTAATGCGGAAGGAAATATCAGTGAAGAAGCTGCGGCAGCCGGCATATTGACGATCGAGAGCTTATCTGCACCGGTGAATGTCAGATGGAACGGTACCTATGCTACCTGGGATCGCGTCGCTAATGCTTCGGCGTATTCGGTTCAGCTTGTCAGTGGCGGAGCGGCTAATGGAAGCCCTGTTGCTGTAACAGGAACTGATGCGGCTCTGTCTCCAAGCCTGAATGATACGTTTAAAGTCAAGGCGATTGGCAGCGCAACGACGCGCTTCCTGGATTCTGAGGAATCAGGGGAGAGTGCGGCTTATTCAGCCAATGTTGCGTTAGTACGTCAGAATGAAACCTTGCGGGCAGGAGAGAGTGCGCGACTCATCGTCGACACGGCGGATGTTTTCGTTGCAGATCACATCAGCTTCAGTCCAGCGGATCAAGACAAAGATAAAATTGAAATTGATGATGCCGGATTTGTAACGGTTAAGGAAGGTTATGTTCCGACAGAAAACGAAGAGGTCACCGTAAATGTCAGGGTCGATTACTTCCAGAAGTCTGACATGATGTTTTACGATGGGTTTGAAGGGGATAAGAAATTTACAACCGGTGTGGGCGGATACGCTCAAAGCAGCGTGATGTCCCGTACCGGAACGCAGGCGGCGACAACGAGTGGGGCTGGCGAGGCGGCTACTGTCCCAGGCACCTATAATTATGCTCCTGCTGATGGGAAGACCACGATTGTTACCGCCTGGTACTACGATGATGGAGGAGTGGCCTCCGGTGACCACGCGGTATTTGGCTTCACTCCGTCGTCCAATGAGCATATCGTAATTAATTATGGCAATGCGGATGGCAATTGGGTGGAAAATATGACGAATTATTCCGTCAGGTTCGGGTCCAGCGGAAGATTCTATCCCGTAGACGCCAAGCGCAGCAAAGGCTGGCATAAATTCCAGTGGTTCGTCACCTCAGCGGGAACAACCTATAAAATTGATGGAAAAGAAATATACAGACAAACCGTAGAAGGCGGCCCATTCGACACAGCTGTAGTGAGCAGCATCAAAAATATTAATGGGTTGCAGCTTGCTACGAACTGGGGCAATAAAGCCGGAACGATCAAGGATATGCAGAACAAGCATTTTATCGATGATGTGTATGTCATGGATAGTGAGGTGACAGCCCGGGCAGCAACCGCATCGGTAACATTAAAGCTCTTGCCTAAAGTCTATACTCACTCAGAGGACAGCACTTATGTTATTGGTCTGGATGATTATAAAGTTACTGTAAACCCTGATTTAGCAGATCTAGCGGGCGTAAAAATCGGAGATGTGGATCTTGAACATGCCGTGGATTATACGGTCAATGGCAATGTGCTGACGATCAAAAAAGATGCATTTGCCAGAAACAACATTGTGCCTGGAAAATATATCATCCGACTTGACCTTAACCCTGCCGAAATCACATTCGAATTGACTATTACGCCTCGTGAAGTCCGTGACTTTTATATCTCCAATAACGGTGATGATCATGCCGATGGACGCACACCGGAGACAGCCTGGAAATCAATCTCCAAAATAAATGAATATGTGTTTTTACCGGGTTCTACCATTTATTTGGATGCAAACAGTATATGGAATGAACCAATCAGGCTGCGTGGCAACGGCGAAGAAGGAAATCCGATAACGCTTACTAAATATAATACGACCGACCCTAACCAACGGCCGATTATTAATGGCGGAGGAACAGCGTCAAGCTCATCAGGAATTTCTGTCAACGGAGCGATTGAGTTGTATGACGTCAATTATTGGGTGGTCAGCGGTATTGAAGTAACGAACATCGGCAATACAGCGGGTGACGGCCGTTCCGGCATCGCTGTAATGTCGCGCATTTCCAAGCTGGGACAAGGCCAGTTTAATATTCAGGATTATGCCGATGCCCGTATGCAAGGCATCGTCATTCGCGATAACTATGTCCATGATGTCAATGGCCTGCACCAAGCAAACGGAGCAAGCAAGGTATCCGGCGGCATTATTATTAATGGTTATGTCGATGTATTGGTTGAAGGCAACAAGACCCTTCGCTGCGATAATGAAGGGATTCGCAACAATGCCTATGGGCCTAGTAATCCAGGGACTAATCATACAGGCATCACTTGGAGCAACTCTAGCTATCCTTGGGCATCAAAAGCTGTGTTTAGAAACAACTGGGTTTCAAGCTCGGTTGGAGATGGCATAGTTATATCCGGCGGGAATAACTCCCTGGTGGAACGAAATGTGGTCACAGACAGCGGATACAGCTATTTGAGCGATAAGAGCGGTAATCTGGTATCGAACTGGGGACCCAATAATCATACACCAATCTACCTTGGCTCGCAGAATTATGCCGCAGCGTGGATTATGGCAAGTAAAGGAACAATCTTCCGCTATAACGAATCGGTAGATAATCCTTATCATGCAAGTAATGATGGTATGGCTTGGGATATTGATAATTACTGCCAAGATAATGTCTACGAATACAACTATAGCCGAAATAACTATGGCGGCTGGTATTTGCAGATGAATGCCGCCAAGGGCAACGTCATTCGTTATAATGTCAGCGTGAACGACGGACGCAGCCCGGATTTTAACAAAAGCTACAACAGTCTTCTATTACTTGCGGGGGGTTCTTCCACTAGCGAAGAGTCCAGCGGATTATTCTATAACAATGTCATCGTGTCCCCCTTGAAAAATAGCAGCTCGTTAGTATTTGATCCAACGGCGACGAATTTGCATATTTATTTCCAAAATAATATTTTTGCCTATACGGGGGCTAACAGCAATGTTGGCCTAAAGGGCGGAGGAACCTCTGCTCCATTTATTGCCGGACGGTTTACGAATAACATAGTTTATCCAGCAAATCTGTTTGGCAGCCTGAATGCAGGTGGCGGCGGGTATCTGGGCGCAGGTGTAACAGCAGCCGACAACCGCTATGTCACGGAAGAGGAATTAAATTCAATATTAAATGACTATAAGTCAGCACCGGAGCATTGGATTGCCAACAGCGGAACCGCTGCTGCGACGCTTGATTACAGCGCAATGAGCGGATTCCGTCTTGCTGATGGCAATAACCTGGCCTATGGTGCGGGTGTGGAAGTGGTAAGCCCCTTTGTTGATCGCGTGAATGCTTTGCCTCATATGACAGAGAGAACAGACTTCTTCGGCAATCCACTAGGCGGCAGAAGCCCGTCGATCGGTGTGCACAACCCTTATGCCGTAGCTTTTGATTCGGGCGGAGGCAGTGAAGTGGCGATGATGTTCGCTGACAGGGGCGGTACCATTACCGAGCCGAAAGCCCCGACAAAAGGTGACGCCGTGTTCGGCGGCTGGTACCGGGATGCAGAGTTAAACAACGCGTGGGATTTCGCTACTGATCTTGTAACAAGCGATACCGAATTATATGCAAAATGGATTGAAGATGAACAAGGTACTGCGCCAACGATTATGACGGATTCACTTGAAAATGGCCAAGTTGGACAAACCTATTCAGCAGCTCTGAGCGCAGCAGGTGACGCGCCAATCAAATGGACGATTACAGATGGTGAATTGCCAAAGGGCATAAGCCTGGATGAGGAGACAGGCATTATCTCTGGCTTACCGGAACAGAGGGGACAATTTACTTTCAAAGTTCAAGCGAACAATGATGCAGGCAGCGACTCAAAGACATTAAGCCTAGTAATCACTCAAGATGTACCAGAGGGCACCGCTCCAGAGATTATAACCAAGAATCTGCCAAATGGTAAAGTTGGCCAAGAGTATACGGTCACGCTGGCAGTATATGGAAGCGATCCGATGACCTGGGAGGCCCGTGGAGGTGACTTGCCACTAGGTTTGAACCTGGATAAAGCCACCGGCATGATCGCGGGTACGCCTCAAGTGGCGGGAGATTACGAGTTCACTGTTGCGGCAACGAATGATTATGGCAGCGGTGAGCAATGGCTAAGGATTGAGATTGCAGAAGAAGAGCCGGTTGGTACTGCGCCAACGATTACAACCATCACTTTGAAAAACGGCAAAATAAATCAGAATTATCAAGAGGCGCTTACAGCCAGTGGGGATGCTCCAGTTACTTGGACGGTGACCGAGGGGAGTTTACCATGGGGGCTGAATTTAGCAGAAGCTACGGGGGTTATTTCCGGTTCTCCAACGCAAGCGGGGACTTACAAATTCACTGTTACAGCCTCCAATAATATCGGCAGGGATATGAGAGATTTGACTATCGTTATTGCAGCCAACGACAATGGTGGAAATAATGGCAATGAAAACAATAACGGCAATAACAACAATAACGGTAATCATGGAAATGGCGGGAATTCAGGGAACAACGGCAGCACCACACCGGTCGTGGATCCTATTGATAACGCCATCAAAGAGCAATTGAAGCAAGGGGATTCCCTGCTGCTCACAATGTCACCTGAAACGGATGAGCTTGAGCTTCACAACGGCACGCTGGATTCGATTATAAAAGCGGATAAACCGCTAACCGTGTCAAATGGCACCATTTCAATTGAATTGTCTTCTGATTTATTGAAGCAACTGAATACAGGCAAGACGATGAAGATTGCCATTAGGCCAGTAGACGAGGGAAATGGAAGCCTGGGACGGGGATACGAGATCAAAATCTTGGTCGATGACCAGGTAATAACGGATTATACAGGACTTATTCCAGTAACCTTTGACCTGTCGCAGGAGCAGCTGCAAGCTAGCGATATCAGCAAGCTTTGCGGCATCAAACTTCTCGCAGACGACAACAAGGAACGTTTAGGCGGCAACTATGATCGCAAGTCCGGTAAATTCACTTTTCTAGCAACAGGGACAGGTTATTTCTTCGTCACAACCAAGCGCGAACCTGTTGCATTGCAACTTACCCTTGGTAAGGCGGAATATATGCTGAACGGAGTCAAATCAAGTATGAACGTGGCACCGCTCGTAGTGAAAGGCAGAACCATGGTGCCGCTGCGTTTTATCGCCGAGAGTTTAGGCGCTAATGTTGGCTGGGATAACATTACCAAAACTGTAACCATTGCTTTAGACGATCAAAGCCTATCCTTTAAAATCGGAGAACTTGCACCGGAAATGGATACAGCAGCTATGCTTGTTAACGGACGCACTATGCTTCCGCTCCGTTTCATTGCCGAGTATTTTGGTGCAGATGTAACCTTTGATAATACTACTAAAACCATTACCATCATGAAATAGTATCGGTCTGACCAATATCATTACCAGCTGCACAAGAAGCTTTCTGACATACACTGTAGTCAAGTGTTATGTTAGAAGGCTTCTTGTTTTGGATGGGGAAGAAGAGAGTCGAACAAACTAAAAAGGTCCTGTCCCTTTGCTGAACCGGCAGACGGTCAGCAAAGGGACAGGACTCCTAATTGAAAAAGAACATAAGATTGAATTTGCTACATATCAGTGTTACAATAAAGAGCGGTCCCAATCTATATTAATAGACCAAGGATTAAGCAATTTAATTTTATCACATTGAATTGTGTTTGTCAATAGATTTTTTGGGGTGTCTGGAGGAAGTTATTTTTTGGGATTAATTCACAAAAGGGGCGACTATTTTGAGTAATCATGACAAGGAGCGGCAGGCGGAACAGCGTCGGGTAGAGTATGTCGAGGATCAGATCGAAACGCGCATAACCCGCCTGGAATCAGAAGTTGGAACAATCCGTGGTGATGTCGTATCTATGCGAAAGGATTTCTGGGATGAGGTTACGGTTAACTTCAGTGAGGCGGATGATGTAGGGGAAACTTCAACCAGTTTAAGACAACAATCCGAAGTGTTGTCCGAGCGGGAGAAGCGCCACCAACTGGCTTACAATTCGCTTGTGAAGCTGAAACGGCTGCAGCAATCCCCTTATTTTGGCCGCATCGACTTTGCCGAGCAAGGAGAGCAAGGCGAAGCGATTTATCTGGGGATAGCTTCATTGCTGGAAGAAGATGATGAGACATTTCTGATTTATGACTGGCGTGCACCGATTTCGAATTTATATTATGATAGCGTCCCTGGCCCGGCCTCTTATGAGACGCCTTCCGGCACGATTGAAGGGGAGATGACGCTCAAACGGCAGTTTGTCATCCGCGGGCGCGACTTGAAGGTAATGTTCGATACCGGGGTAACAATTGGCGATGAATTGTTGCAGCAAGTGCTCGGCAGAAGCTCGGATGCGCAGATGAAGAGTATTGTGGCGACGATCCAGAAGGAGCAGAACCGCATCATCCGTAATGATACTTCACGCATGCTGATTGTTCAGGGAGCAGCAGGCAGCGGTAAAACTTCAGCTGCGCTGCAGCGTGTGGCCTATTTGCTATACAAGCATCGCGACACGCTTCGTGCTGATCAGATGATCCTGTTCTCTCCGAACCCGATGTTCAATAGCTATGTATCCACGGTATTGCCGGAGCTCGGGGAAGAGAATATGCTGCAGACGACATTCCAGGAGTATCTGGAGCGGCGTCTTGGCCGGGAATTCCAGTTGGAGGACCCGTTCGTCCAGATTGAATATGTATTATCCGGTGAAGAGGATGATGCTTATCAGGCCCGTATGAACGGGATTCGCTACAAATCCTCACTGCTGTTCTTCGAGGCGATCGGCAGATATAAAGCGCTGCTTGAGCAAAAGGGCATGAGATTCAAACCGCTGCGCTTTATGGGCCGGGAGATCGTTGGGGCCGAAGCTATCTCGCAACGCTTCTATGCTTATGACCCGGCGATTACCCTGGCCAATCGTTGTGAACTGCTCAAGGAATGGCTGCTTAAGGAGATTGCCGCCTTCGGCAAGGAGGAGGTTAACCAGCCGTGGGTGGATGAGCAAATTCAGCTTCTTGATACCGAGGACTATCAGCGTGCTTACCAGCGGATGCGCCGTCAGCAGCAGAAAAGCAATGGTCAAATCAGCGAGTATGAAGAGGAGAGAACCATCCTGGGCAGAATGGTGGTCAGCGAGCGCCTGAAGCCGCTGCGTAAATGGATCAAATCGCTGCGCTTTGTGGACGTAACGAAGCTGTATTGTCAATTATTTGAACCGTCGGAGATCGCAGAGGAGGTTCATATGGATGCTTTGCCGGAGGATTGGCCGCTCATTTGCGGACGCACCCTTTCTAAGATCAAGGCCGGAGAATTATTCTATGAGGATATTACGCCATTCCTTTATCTGAAAGAAATGATCCTGGGCTTTCACTCCAATCACGCGATCCGTCATGTCATTATTGACGAGGCTCAGGATTATTCACCATTCCAATTGTTCTTCCTGAAGCGTTTATTCCCGCGTGCGCGGATGACAGCTCTCGGTGATCTCAATCAGGCGATTTATGCGCATTCCTCTGTACTGCAGCAGTCGTCTGTGCTGACCGATTTATACGGATCGGATAACAGCGAGCAGATCGTATTGCGGCAGAGCTATCGGTCGACCCGGGAGATCGTTGAGTTTACGCGCGGTATGCTGCCGGGAGGAGAGGCGATCATTCCGTTTAATCGTGCAGGCGAGAAACCGGAAGTGGTGGTTGTACAAGGTCAGGATGATTTGTATGCACAGATCAGACAGGATGTTACGGCATTGCGGAATGAGGGTTATGAATCGATTGCTGTCATTTGCAAGACGGCGGAGGAGAGCAAAGAGGTTCACGATCATCTCGCCAAGGATCTGGAGGCCAGATTAATTAAAAAAACGACGCTTTCCTTCGAGAAGGGGGTTCACATCATCCCAGCTTATCTCGCTAAGGGAGTGGAATTTGACGCCGTGCTTATCTTCGATGGCTCGAACGATAAATATACCCGCGAGTCGGAGCGCAAGCTGTTCTATACAGCTTGTACAAGGGCTATGCATTTGCTGCATGTTTATTCGGCAGGAGAGCCAAGCCGATTTATGGCAGAGACGGATTCGCAATCTTTTGTAAGAAAATAAGGTAACAAATGCATTCGGAATATTTTACGGAATATTCTCCACACTAACCATGATTGTTGTTTACATGAATGGAAAGGGTGTCCGAATGATGGGTAACAAGAAGGGGGATCTGGCGGCGTTAGCATCCATTCCGCTGATCATGACTTTGGGCAACTCCATGCTGATCCCGATATTGCCACAGATTTCGCGAGAACTGCACATTTCTTCACTTCAGGTGAGTATGTTGATCACGGTCTATGCGGTTGTTGCCATCTTATTGATTCCGATTGCAGGTTACTTGTCGGATAAGGTCGGGCGTAAGGCCGTAATTATTCCAAGCCTCATCATAGCGGGGATTGGCGGGGGAATCTGCGGCGCAGCCCCCTGGTTTTCTAATGGAATGATGCTGTACTGGATTATTATTGGCGGCAGATTTCTGCAGGGGATCGGGGCAGCGGGGGCATTTCCGACCGTACTGCCACTTGTTGGGGATATGTTTGATGATGACAAGGAGATCAGCAAGAGCCTTGGCATTATCGAGACCTCCAACACCTTTGGCAAGGTGCTTAGCCCGATTCTGGGGGCACTGCTCGGAGCATGGATATGGTATATGCCATTCCTGGCTATCCCTGTGTTATGCTTATGCTCCTTACTCCTTGTGATCTTCCTGGTCAAGGAGCCTGAGCACAAGAGTAAACCAAAGCCATTTAAGCAGTTCTGGAAGTCGGTGAAGGGCGTATTCGCTTCGCAGGGAAGATGGTTGTACGCCATATTCATCATTGGCGGGATTTCGATGTTTCTGCTCTTTGCCGTACTTTTTTATTTGTCCGAGCAATTAGAGAAGAGGCATGGTCTGGACGGCGTCCTCAAGGGCTTTGTGCTGGCGATCCCGCTTGCATCCTTATGCCTCGCGTCTTACTTCACAGGCAAGAAGATCGGCAAGAACAAAGTGCTGATGAAATGGTGCGGTGTAGTTGGACTGCTCCTGTCTACAGGGGCGTTATTCGGGATTGGTTTTTTCAACAATATCTATTTTGTGCTCGCCTGTCTCATCGTTTGCGGCGCGGGAATCGGCATGGTCCTGCCTAGCTCGGATGCGCTTATTACCGAAGGGATCGAGAAGGAACTGCGTGGCACGATTACTTCCATTTACAGCAGTATGCGATTTATCGGGGTGTCGCTGGGGCCACCGGTGGTGTCCTTGCTCGTCAAGTCAGGTCATATGACCTTGTTCTTCGTAATTGCCGGCATTTCTCTGGTGGCCATGATTCTGCTCTTAGTCATGGTCAAACCGGAATCGAAGGAGGGCAAGGGCGGTCTGTCTGAAGCCCTGCGCCCACAGCATTAGAATACGCTTTCAAAATAATGGTAATCTGCGCCGATGAAATGTGACATTTCTCCTAGTTATTTACCTCCAAAACTCATACAATCAGCACAAAATATTACTATTTTGTGTCCTGGGAGGAAGAATATGAGAAGTAAGAAATGGGGATTGTGGGCATTAATCGGTGTAGCAGTGCTGCTAGTAGCTGTACTCGTGTTTATTCGCATCCATGAGAAGAACTCACAACAAGCCGAATTCCCGGATCTGGAGCAGGTGGAGGCGGGACAAGTCCCCGATGGCTTTGACGAAGCTAATCAGCCCTATGTGGGGAATCCAGAAGCAGCTGTGAAGATCGTGGAATTCGCGGATTACAAATGCCCGGCTTGCAAGCAATGGACACAAGAGATCTTCCCTAAGCTTAAGAGCGAATACTTGGACACAGGCAATGCCGTATATTATTATGTCGATTTCCCATTCCTGGCTCCTGATTCGAACCTGGCTGCTCTCGCTGGAGAAACTTTATTCCAACAGGATCAGCAATATTTCTGGACCTATTACGATCTCATGATGGAGAATCAGGGGAGTAAGGGGACGGCCTGGGCCAACAAAAAGTTTATTATGAATTTGGTTAAGGAGAATATCCCTGGGGTTGATCTGAAGCGATTTGAACGGGATTTGGATGATCGGACATATATCGCCAACATTAAGCGCGACCTTCTCATTGGAGAGAAGCAGGGCGTCGATGGAACGCCATTTGTATTTATCAACGGACAAGCTGTCGATGATACCTCCTGGGAAGGAATACAGGCGGCGATTGGGCAATAACGACATACGGAGAATGAGAACGGTTGGCCTATGGCTTGCAGAACGCAAAGCAAAGGCTGCCCGTTCTTTGTTTTTACAGATGTTTTGTAAGTTGTAGTAAAAGGCCGTCTTTGATTAGAAAATCGGTATCGCGGACTTAGTGTTTTTCTTATCGTTTTTTTGTTATGATATAAGCTGATTCGCCAGACAGGACAAGGTTACATATGATATTTGCCGCTCGGTTCGTTCAACACCCATTCCAGCATCATAATCCTGTCGTTCAACTGGTTAATCGTTAGCGACAATGCACTGGCTCCAGGGTCATCCGGGTTCATTGCAGAGGATATGGATTCGAATGTTTTTTTCTGTTGGGACAGTTCAATGATCTTGGCTTTGACTTGGTCTGCGGTTCTCATTACCGTCACCTCGTTTTCCGTATGAGTTTACTTCGAAGGTCAGATTTTGATTATAACATGGATAGGGATAAGGGAAGAAACCGAGTTTGGGGATGTACGTGAAAATATTGATCCAGGGCTTTATACCATTTAGGAGGGATTTACGCAATGAATGCGAAGCAAGCAGCAGGGTACCGTGCAGCAGAATGGGTGGAAGATGGAATGATCGTTGGACTGGGAACCGGATCAACGGCGTATTATGCGATAGAGAAGATCGGGCAGCGCGTAGCTCAAGGTTTGAAAATAAAGGCGATTGCCACTTCGAATGCTTCAGAGGAATTGGCGAAGAAATACAATATTCCGCTGATTCGCGCAGCGGAAGTTGAGCGCCTTGATCTGGCGATCGATGGGGCGGATGAGGTGGACAGCAACATGGCGCTGACTAAGGGCGGCGGCGGCGCTTTGCTGCGTGAGAAGCTGGTTGCTATCAACAGTGAGCGCTTCATCGTTATTGCTGATCACAGTAAAATAGTAACGCATCTTGGCAGCTTCAAGCTGCCGATTGAGATTGTCCCGTTCTGCTATGAGTGGACCTTCGGACAGCTGAAGCGGATCTACAATGTGCCGATTGAAATGCGCACCCGTGACGGAGAGCTCTACGTCACGGATAATGGCAATTACATTGCCGATGCTTCGTTTGGCGTAATCTCCGATCCAGGTCAACTCAACCGCGAGTTGAAGGCCATGACCGGGGTTATCGAGCATGGTTTGTTCGTTGATATTGCCCATACGGTTGTGGTCGGATATGAGGATGGACGCACCGAGGTCATCGAGAAGAAGTAGTGAGGGAGGACTAAGGATGCTTATTAAATTGGCAGATAGCCAATGGGATCATGAAGTTCGCGAGCTGCTGGAAGATGCGTTCTACTATGAACCTTCCGAGGTGGACAAGGTGATGGATCGGTATCGAACCTCAGGCTCACAAGAGTTGTACGTGTTTGAAGACCAGGAGGAATTCATCGGGATCATCGGCTTTACGATGGATGAGCAGAATCAACTGGTCATTACAGAGCTGGTCATTCATCCTCAGGAACGCCTGAAGGGATATGGACGCGGAATTATTTTGGAGACGATTTTGCTGAAAAATCCTCGCCTCATTATCACCGTTACAGATGAGGATGGTGCCGATTTCTTCCGCAATATCGGCTTCCGGATTACGGGCCTGCCTGCAAACGAAGAGGGTATGGAGCAATTCCGCTGTACCTATGAAGTGGAAATCGATGCCGGAGAGGAATAATTGAAATCATAGCGGGAATAAGCATAGACGACAGCAGGATCTGTCGGCTGTGCTTTTTTTGTATTCTGGTGGAGATATAGGCAGATAACGAAAATGAAGAAATATCGGAAGTTGATCTTCAAATAATTATGCGATATAGTTCTTATATCGAACAGTTTGATTATAGAACTATTAGATTTTATAATAGTTCTGATGTAGAACAGTTTTGGATATTTAGTACGTTATTTTTGGAGGATGAAATGAACGAATCGGACTATCAATTGCGGCAATTGGTTGAACGCTACATGGCAGCATACTTCGTACTGTTCAAAAAGTTGAATGTACAAATCGGAGAGGTGATTCAGGATGACGCGACGCTTGATCAATATCAAATCATCGATTACATTGCAACGCATGAGAACGGAACGTCGACAGAGCTTGCCGAGGCTTTCTCGGTCGGCAAAAGCTCGATTACAGCCATCATTACCAGGCTGGTAGACAAGGGGATTGTCGAGCGGACGAGAGACGTCCAAGATCGGCGCGTCGTCTATTTATCCCTAACGGAGCACGGCAGAATGATATATTCCAAGATGCAAGGATCGATTATGGATATGTTATCGGCTTATGTGGCTCATTTTTCGGCAGAGGAAATTGACGGCTTTATCCGACCTTTTGAGAAATTGGCTAAGCTGGTTGAGGAGGGGAAACCGACGATATGAAGTACATCTTAAAGGCGAAATGGGGGTTCCTGTTATTATGGATAGCTGTAGCAGTACTGCTCGTGATTACAGCGCCATCTATGACAGAACTTGTGCGGGAAAAAGGTGAAATAACCGTACCCAAGGGGTACTCTTCGGAAGTAGCCGCCCGCATATTAAATACGGCAGCTGAACAGGAGGGGGAAGGGGAATCAAGCAGTGTAGCCCTTGTCTTCCATCAGGATAGCGGGATTGCTGCTGATGATAAGAAAGAGATTGAGCAAGCCTTATCCAGACTGCGTTCATCCATGGATCAGCTCGGAATTAGTTCGATGATTGATCCGTTTGATACGCCAGAGGCCCAGGATAAAATGATTTCCGCTGACGGTAAGACGATTCTTGCTTCATTAAGCCTGCAAATGGATCAGCGTCCATTGGAGGAAATAGAACAGGATATTCGTAATGAGCTCTCGTCGCTTAAGGTGGATCATTACATGACCGGCGCTCAGCAAATTAATCAAGATGTAATTTTGAGCTCGGAGCAAGGTTTGAAGAAATCAGAGTATTTTACGGTGATCTTTATTCTGGTGATTCTCTTCATCGTCTTCCGTTCAGCCGTGGCTCCATTTATACCGCTGCTTACTGTCGGAATTAGTTATTTGATCTCCCAATCGATCGTAGCATTTCTTGTCGCTCATTATAACTTCCCTGTCTCTACATACACACAGATCTTTATGGTTGCGGTCATGTTCGGCATCGGTACAGACTATTGTATTCTTCTGATCAGCCGCTTTAAGGAAGAGCTTCAGTTAACAGATAAAATCCCGGAGGCGATTATCCAGACCTATCGTAAAGCAGGAAAAACCGTGTTCTTCTCGGGGCTTGCGGTATTGGTTGGGTTCACAACAATCGGCCTCTCCCAATTTGTACTCTATCGTTCGGCCGTAGCAGTTGCCGTTGGCATCGCTGTTATGCTGCTTGCACTTGTTACGATTGTACCGTTCTTTATGGCCGTGCTTGGCAAATGGCTATTCTGGCCGATGAAGGGAGCTATTGAGCATAAGGATAACAGATTCTGGGGAGCAATCGGCACTTTCTCTGTAAAGAAACCCTGGGCCTCTGCCTTGCTCGTGGCAGTCATCACAGTTCCCCTGGTCATCTCCTACAGCAACAACGTTTCTTTCAACAGTATGGAGGAGATTGGAGAGCAGTACGAATCCGTGAAGGCGTACAATTTAATTGCAGATAGCTTCGAACCCGGAGAATCCTTGCCAACGACGATCGTCATCAAGAGTGATCAGACGATGGATCATTCGGAGGATATTGTACTGGCTGAGAAAATCAGTCGCGCTGTGATGGAGGTGGACGGAGTTGCCAGTGTACGCAGCCTCAGCCGCCCAACGGGGGAGATCCAGAAGGATTTTGAAATCGCAAATCAAGTAAAGACCGTTGGCGCAGGTCTTGGAGAGGGCAATGAAGGCCTGTCTCAAATCAAAAACGGGCTGGCGGAAGCAAGCCAGGCGCTGAATGAAAATGAACCTAAGCTGGCGGAAGCGGCGGAAAGCACGGGCAAGCTTGTTGAGGGGACCGGGGAATTGAAGGAAGGAATCTCCGCTCTGTCGAACGGTCTGTCGCAGATCCAGAAGGGGATCACGGATAGCTCCAAGGGAGCTGGCAGCTTGAAGCAGGGCTTGAAGCAGCTTAAACAGAGCGCAGAAGAGCTGGCGGGGGCGAACGATAAGCTGCTGCAATCCTATCAATCAATCGCTGGAGGAATTGCTTCGCTGGGCGATGGATATCAGCAAATTCAGCAGCAATTGAGCGGGATTGCAAAGGGCTTCTCACAACTGGATGCCTCCTTCGCCAGTCTGGAGCAGAAATATCCTGAGCTGGTTGGAGATCAGGACTATTTGACCATACGCGGAACGGTTACAGCCTCCGGTCAAGGTCTGGAACAGATCGCCGGTGGTCTTGGAACGGCTACAGGTCAGCTTGAACAGGTGAAGGCAGGATTGGAACAAGCGAATTCAGGTTATGCCGAAGCCGCCAAAGGAAGTCATCAGCTGGCAGGCGGACTGGAGCAATTTATCTCCGGACTGTCGCAGCTGGAGCAGGGTCTTGATCAAGCGGGTAATGGTCAGGGGCAAATTGTGAAGAAGCTGCCTGAGATTGTAAATGGTCTGACCCAAATCCAGCAAGGTCAGGAGCAGATCCAAACCGGCTTCTCGCAATTTTCCGGACAAATCAGTCAGCTTACAGACGGGCTGGATCAGAGTGTCGAGGGATTGGGCCAAGTGTCCGGCGGGCTTGCTACTGCCAAGCAATATTTGAACGAGGTTGGCGGCAGTGATAACGGCCTGGGCGGTTATTATGTGCCGCAGGAGGCGATGAATAATCAGGCGATTGATCAGCTCTTGGATACTTATCTATCGGCAGACCGCAAGGTGATGACATTGGACGTCGTCTTCTCCAGCAACCCTTATGGGCGCGAGGCGATCGATCAGATCGGCCAGGTGCAGGCTGCAGTAGACAAGGTTGTTGCAGGTACAAAGCTTGCGAATGCGGAAATTGCGATCGGCGGCGTATCCAGTACATTTAATGACCTGAAGACGATCTCTGACGCAGACTACACGCGGACGGTTATTTTCATGCTTGCGGGCATCTTCATCGTATTGCTTCTGTTGCTTCGCTCTGTTGTGATGCCGATCTATATTATCGCTTCATTAGTATTAACCTTCTTCGCATCGGTGGGCTTAACCGAGCTCATCTTCGTTCATATTCTCGGGTACTCCGGCGTGAGCTGGGCGACGCCATTCTTTGGCTTTGTTATTCTGGTCGCTCTCGGCGTAGACTACAGCATCTTCCTGATGGACCGCTTCAATGAGCATGGCGAACTGGATGTCCGAGAGGCGATCGTGCATTCGATGCGGAAGATGGGGACTGTGATTCTGTCGGCAGCCGTTATTCTGGGCGGTACAATGGCGTCGATGTATCCGTCAGGGGTACTGTCGATGCTGCAGATTTCAACGCTCGTGCTGACAGGACTGTTCCTGTATGCGGTTGTTGTACTGCCATTCCTGATCCCGGTGTTCGTAAGAATATTCGGCCAGGCGAATTGGTGGCCTTTTATGCGGAGACGCGAGAATTCCAGCGATCATGGGATTGATGCTTAGCTACTCAATTTGCGCAGTTTCTAACGAAACTCCGGATCGCTATTTCCCGCAAAACAGCAGTAATTTAAAACTAACGAAACAACATATCGTTATAAGGGTGAAATGCAGGCATTTAGCCTCTGCTTCACATCAATAGCGATACCCCGTTCGTTACAGTTTTTAGCAGTCTTTTTAGATGCGAATAGTGATATCCAGTATCGTTAGAGGGTTGTATTTTATAAAAAAAGGACGGCCAATCCCGTGTTTTAGCGGGAAGAGGTCGTCCTTTTGCTTAGGCTAAATGAATTTAAAGGAAGTTCCGTTTTATTGCGCTTCGCAAGGCCCATCCACGTTCATGCCGCTTCTTATATTTCGGGAGCGAACGGTAAATGGAGATGGATTCCCCGAGTGCTTGTCTGGCTTCATCCTTGCGGCCCAGCGATTGGTACAGGGAACCGAGCAAATAATAAGCCTCACTGGAGGAAGATTGAATTTCACCAAATTTTGAGGCATAGTCCAGCGCTTTTTGCGGGTCCTTATCCTTGAAGGCGGTAGCCAGTTGTAGATAAGGCTGCCCGTACTTAACGCGTTCATTCAGACGAAGTGCTTGCAGCATCTGCTGTTCTCCGTCCTGGAGCTGCTGTAATCCGATGGATGCGGCGCCTAGATCACTCCAGTACTCGGCGGAATCCCCGGAAGCTTCCCTGGCCTCTTCAAGCAGTTTATGAGCCTCGGCATATTTCTTCGATTCAATCAGAAGTCTGGCTAGCTCGCGTTTGGAAGAGACATCAAACGGACTGGAGGCGAGTTGTGTCCGCAGCTTCCTAATTTTGCTGGAGCGCCGAAAAGGCTTGGCAATGCTGGGCATAACGCCGACATAACGCCGATCCAGAAAGTAAACAACAGCGAGAATAATAATGATGGCAATTAGAGGGTTTCCGGTAACCCAAGATAATAATAGGAACAGCAATATGGACAATTTACTCATTTTGTAGGCCCACCATCCGTTAATAATGATTACCAATTATATCATATTCATGATATTAATGTAGATAGGCAGAAATATAGAACGAAGAGGGGAGAACCTATGAATCAAAGTGAAAGACTTCTGAAGCAAATTGAATTTATTAAAGAAATCGATAAGCTGAAGCATATACTGCGGCGGACGGTGCTGATGGATGGATCGCGACAAGAGAATGATGCGGAGCATACCTGGCATTTGGCTATGATGGCGATGGTGCTGCTGGAGCATACGCCAGAGCCGCCGAATTTGGCAAAGGTACTGAACATGCTGCTTATTCACGATATTGTAGAAATTGATGCAGGCGACACATTTGCTTATGATGCGGCAGGGCATGAGGATAAACAGGAGCGGGAGATGAAAGCAGCTGAGCGGATATTCGGTTTACTGCCGGAGGATCAGAAGCAGGAGCTTATAGCTTTATGGCTTGAGTTTGAGCAGCGTCAAAGCCAGGAGGCAAAGTATGCCGTGGCAATTGATCGTATTCAACCGTTGTTGCATAATTATTATACAGGCGGTTTATCCTGGAGGAAGCATGGCGTTAGGAGCTCACAGGTGTTGGAGCGTATTTCCGATGTGGCAGATATTGCGCCTTCTCTATATGAGCTGGTAACCGGGCTGATCCGGGATGCGGTTCAGAAAGGTTATTTACAGGAATAGATGGTAGAACCGGACGGATCGGCGGTATCGCTGTAAGATAAGATTGGAAGGAGTGTTAACGATGTATCAACTAGTATTGGTCAGACACGGAGAAAGTGAATGGAACAAGTTCAACCTGTTTACCGGGTGGACAGATGTGGAGCTGTCTGAGAAGGGCGTACAGGAAGCGGAGGAAGCCGGAAAATTGCTCAAAGCGGCAAATTTCAAGTTTGATATCGCCTATACTTCTTACCTGAAGCGGGCGATTAAGACGCTTTATCATATTTTGGATGAGATGGAGCTGTTGTGGATTCCGGTTCATAAGACCTGGCAGTTGAATGAACGTCATTATGGGGCGCTGCAAGGCTTAAGCAAGTCGGATACGGCGGAAAAATACGGGGATGAACAGGTGCTGCTCTGGAGGAGAAGCTATGATGTGCTGCCGCCTGCGCTGACTAAGGAAGATGATCGTTATCCTCGCCATGACCCTAAATATAATGAGCTCACCGATGAGGAGCTTCCGTTAACAGAGAGTCTCAAAGAGACGGTCATTCGCGTTGAGGACTATTGGGAGCGGGAGATCAAGCCGCAGATCATTCAAGGCAAGCAAGTCGTTATAGCAGCGCACGGCAACAGTCTGCGTGCCTTGATCAAATATCTGGAACAGCTCAGCAGTGAGCAAATTGTGGATGTGAATATTCCGACGGGGACACCGCTCGTGTACACGCTGGACGAGCAATTCAAACCGATAGAGAAATATTATCTGGGCAGCCAAGGGAAGATTGAGCAAAAGATCGAAACCGTCGCTAATCCAGATACGATTATGGAGTAATTGCTTAAATAATTCGTTCAAAAGCCAAGGTCTGATGTTTAGGATCTTGGCTTTTGAGATTGAAGTTTAAATATTGCACATTTCTCGCAGCGCTGACCAACCAGCACAAAGGTAACAGCATTTATCTTCATTCGCTTGAAAGGTCAAAATTTTACTCGTGGAAGGTCATAATTCATCCTTGGTTCTCTATGGCTTGCTAAGTATGATGAAAGCAACCATCAGTTATTTTGGAAGGAGCATGTCTCATATGCACAAGCAGAATCAGAGCAAACAAAATCGAGGGCGCCTCACAATCCCTACCGACCTTGATGTCGTAGGAGAAACACTGAAAACGATGGAGCTATGGGGCGCTGATGCAGTACGCGATGCAGACGGCACAACATTCCCGCAAGAGCTAGTAGATTGTGGAGCGAAAATATACGCTACTTATTATACGACCCGTAAAGACAACCATTGGGCAAAAGCAAACCCTGATGAAGTACAGCAATGCTATATTTCTACGAGATTTGTAGCTGCTACAGATGCGACTCTCTCTATTCGGTTGTTGGAAGGGATTAGCGAAGACTTATTGCTGGTAAACAACCGTGATGATATCTACCGTTGGTGGGAAGTCATCGATCGTACCACTGGCGAGGTCGTACTGACAAATCACTGGAGCTATGATGAAGCAAGCGGCTGTGTAGTTATTAATCACACGACACCTTATCATGAGTATAGCGTTAGCTTCTTGACCTATCTGATCTGGGATCCTGTCCATATGTACAATGCGGTCGTTAATGATTGGAAGGATTTCGAACGACAAATTACGTTTGATGTACGTCAGCCTAAGACACGGGAATACTCTAAAGGCAGACTGCGTGAATTTTTGCGCGAAAAGTCCTATGTTAATGTAGTCCGCTTCACAACCTTCTTCCATCAGTTCACGCTTATCTTCGATGAGCTGCGCCGGGAGAAATACGTGGACTGGTACGGCTATTCCGCTAGCGTCAGCCCTTATATCCTCGACCAGTTCGAGCGTGAAGTAGGCTATAAGTTCCGTCCGGAATATATTATCGACGAAGGTTACTATAACAATCAGTATCGGATTCCCTCTAAACAATACTTGGACTTTATGGCCTTCCAACGTCGCGAGGTGGCGGCGCTGGCGAAAGAACTCGTGGATATTACCCATGAAGAAGGCCGCGAAGCGATGATGTTCTTAGGCGACCATTTTATTGGTACAGAGCCTTATATGGACGAGTTTAAAACGATCGGACTGGATGCAGTCGTGGGTAGCGTGGGCAATGGTTCGACACTGCGCTTAATTAGCGATATTCCTGGCGTGAAATACACAGAAGGGCGCTTTTTGCCTTACTTCTTCCCTGATACGTTCCATCCTGGCGGCAATCCGACAGCAGAAGCTCAAGACAACTGGTTAACAGCAAGACGAGCTATTTTGCGTAAGCCTGTGGATCGCATCGGTTATGGCGGCTACTTGAAGCTGGCGCTGGACTTCCCGGATTTTGTGGAATATGTAACGCAAGTGGCCGATGAATTCCGTGATTTATATGAAAAAGCTCGCACGAAGCCGCTATGCCTTGCTAAGGTTGCTGTTCTGAACTGCTGGGGGAAAATGCGCTCTTGGGGTTGCCATATGGTGCATCATGCCCTGTATCAGAAGCAGAACTACAGCTATGCGGGGATTATTGAAATTTTGAGTGGTGCTCCGTTCGATGTATCTTTCATTAGCTTTGATGATATTCGTGACCAGCCGCAGCTGTTAAATGATATCGACGTCATTATTAATATCGGTGACGCAGATACGGCACATACTGGCGGCGATAACTGGAAGGACCCGTATATCGCTGAGCAGATTCGCGGATTTATTGCTCGCGGAGGCGGTTTTATCGGGGTAGGCGAACCTTCTGCGGTTCAGCACCAAGGCCGCTTCTTCCAACTGGGCGATGCTCTTGGCGTAGAACTGGAGCGCGGCTTCACCCTCGGCTACGATAAATATAATTGGGACGTATTGTCTTCTCACTTTATTACCGCCGATATGGATGGTGATATTAATTTTGGAGAAGGCAAGAAGAACGTATATGCGACGAGCGCTGAGATTTTAGCTTGCAATGATAAAGAAGTGCAGTTTGCAGTTAACAATTACTTTGACGGTCGTTCGGTCTATATCGGCGGGCTGCCATACAGTGCGGAGAATGCTCGCTTGCTGCACCGCGCTATTTTATGGTCATGCAGTAAAGATAACGAATTGCACAATTGGTTTAGTTCAGATGCGCATACGGAGATCCATGTCTATCCGGAGACAGGCACGTATTGCGTTGTCAATAATACCGCGGAGCCACGCAACACGACAGTATATGCGAACGGCAAGAGCTTCGATTTAGAACTCAAGGGCGGCGAACTGCGTTGGTTCAACATGTAAGTTAGCCGCTGAAGCGATGACCAAGCATTAAATAGAATCCCCCTGATGTGGCAGTAAGGAGTCACTTCTCAGGGGGATTTTTAGTGTGCAAGCTTGGGGATGGAATGGATTTTTTCCTTTGAAAGGGACATGGCAGCATGGAAGAGATTCTAATTGCGTGTAAGGAGCGGAAGGCCGTCGTGGAGAGAACATTTAACATAAAAAAGTCAGGGCCCCCTTTACGAGGGCCCCAATCATGGGAGAGGAGAAACCGGACGAAGAGCTTATGGGGAAACGTAAGTCTTCTCCGCGGTTGTCTACGACATTTGGTGATGTCGATAGTTCAAGTTTGCCCGGGCCTGGGCGATTTATACATGTATATCCTTAAAAAGTAATTCGAAATTACATTTTTCATTCTATGCGGGAGTATGGTACGATATCGACAGGCATTTTGGAGCCTGAAAATTATATTATTGCTCTATTTTGATTGTGTTCAAACCGTCCAGTTTTAGTATCGAAACTTATGAAAACCTGCCATCAAGCCGCGATTGCTTATTCTTAAATGGCCTTGTTAAGGTTTTCTTATCAAAAGCGGACTTTTGAATTGACTTTTAATAGAGCGGCATTGTGCAAGGGTGTGTGAACTAGCATGAGAGTCATATCGGGCAGTGCCCGGGGCAGGACACTGAAGGCGGTTCCCGGGATGGGAACAAGGCCGACAACAGACAAAGTGAAGGAAGCTGTGTTTAGCATGATCGGGCCGTATTTTGACGGCGGTGCCGTGCTTGATCTGTTCGCGGGGACGGGCGGACTAGGCATCGAAGCGCTCAGCCGCGGTATGGACAAGGCGGTATTCGTGGACCTCGATTACAAGAGCGTCGAAGTGGTGCGTGCCAATTTGCAGACCGCCGGTTTGGCGGAACGTGCAGAGGTTTATAAGAATGATGCGGAAAGAGCACTGAAGGTGCTGGCCAAGCGCGAAGCAGCATTCGAGCTGGTGTTCCTTGATCCGCCGTATCGGCTTAAGTTTGGGGAAAAGCTGATGCAAGCGATGGACGAGCTTAAACTGCTTGAAGATCGCGCGACGGTTGTGTTGGAGTATGAATCTTCCTATGTCTATCCGAGCTGCTTCGGCAATTTTACAGAGCTGCGCAAAGCGGAGTACGGAGAAACTGCCGTATCCATATACAGGTATGAGCCGTAGAAGTTCAGACTAGGACACCCCGTCATATAAGGAGGAAAACAGTACTTATGGAACAGCAAAAAGCACCGCGAATCGCCGTATATCCGGGCAGTTTTGATCCTATTACCAATGGACATATGGACATCATCCAGCGGGCTTCCCGTCAGTTTGACAAGCTCATCGTGGCTGTGTTGAACAATCTGAGCAAGAAACCGCTCTTTACGGTTGAGGAGCGCAAAGAGCTAATCTCTACAGTAACGGGCCATTTGCCTAATGTTGAGGTAGACAGCTTCCGTGATCTGCTCGTTAATTATGTGGATTATCGCAAAGCGGACGTCATCGTTAGAGGGATCCGCTCGGTTACGGATTTTGAATATGAATTACAGCTCGCGTCCTTGAATCACCAGCTTAATCATAATGTCGAGACGATCTTTATGATGACGAACCCTAAATATTCATACCTTAGCTCAAGCGTAGTCAAGGAAATCGCCTATTTCAAAGGTGATCTTGGGGACCTGGTTCCGAATGAAATTGAACAAGCCCTAAGAAAAAAATACGAAGATATGCCAAAGCCACAATGAGCCGAGCAATGCTTACTGGCGGGTGCTTCTTCTCCATGTAAGCGAGATAGCGGCGAAGAGGATAACGAGCAAGACCAATAACCACATAGACTTATGTAACGAGCCAGCCGCTAGCTGCCAGTTCGGAAGCGCTGCTTCCATCCGGCCTGTTAGCGGGTGGTTCATTTCCTTATAGGCGGGAAGGGCGCCTGGCAGTAGAGTAACAAGGGGGCGCCAAAGTATTAAAGTCAACACAAAGGCATAGGCCCCGTGAAGAATACGCTGGAGAATAAATCTGCGACCGCCGATTCCGACAGGCTTCAATACGGCCTGGACTTGAAGGAAAGAGCATATTCCGCTCCATCCTAACGCAGCGCCAAGCAAGGCGGCCAGCATGGGTTGTGAAAGGGTAAGCTTCGTAATCGCGTGCGTCCCCAGATGGATTTCCGCTGCTCCGGCAATGAGATAGGACAGGGCGGATGTCGGGAGAAACGAGTTGACGACGTGAATAATGACGGCAAAGATCAACATATAACCGCCAATGGTCATCAAGGTCTGAACTCCATTAGCGACGGAATCTCCCAGCAGCTTGCCGAAGCTGCGGCCATCCTCTTGCCTCGCCTGCTCCATTTTCCGCAGTGCCAGTTTTAGTCCGGTCTGCGGCCTGGATGGAGCTGTTTTGTTCAAAGGGTTCTGCTGCCCGATCCGGCGTTTCTCATGGTTGCTGGGCGCGGTATTACGCCAGAATTGGTTTAGCGTAAAAGCTGCTGCCAGGCCGGAGATCCAGTGAATACAGAGCAGCAACAAGCCAAGGTCCGGGTTATTCAGATAACCGGCTCCGATGACGACCATGATGAGCATCGGGCTGGCGAAATGAGCGGTAGCGGCCATTCTTTCGGCTTCGTCTGCTGTGATTCTCCTCTGTTTATATAGGGTTGCTGCTGCGGCAGCAGACGCTGGAAAACCGGCCGTCATCCCGAGCGGGAGAATCCAGCCGAAGGAGCCCGGAAGCTTGAGGATTCTGCGTGTGAAGGGCTCCAGAATAACGCCGAGTCCCTGCGGGAATCCGCCGGCAATGAGCATTTCAGATAGAACGAGAAAAGGCAAAATTGCCGGGAATACAACTCGCCACCAGAGAGACAGACCTTGCCCGGAGGCTTGAAAGGCCGGGCCGGGGGCAGCGACAATACAGATTACAAGTAGTATAGCAATAGCAGCAAACAGTATGGTTGAAGACATCTTGCCTGCGCTTCCCTGTTCGCGTTGCATAAGCGTTCACCTTCTTCATATGTATATGGAAATGGACGGCTAGTACTATGCATATGCTGGACAAGGGAACGGAAGACCAATGAGATATCAACCATGCTTGGAGGGGGATTACAAATGCGATCCAATAAATCGGTAGTCATCAAAGTAACTCTATACTTGATAACCCTGGTCGTTCTCGTATATGTAATGGTATATATGCCGACGCCCTATATGATTAATCAGCCCGGACTTGCAGAGGAGATCAAGCCGATGGTGAGTATTCCTGCCGCTGATCCGGAAGAAAAAGGCACATTCATGCTTACGACCGTGTCTGTCAGTTATGCGAATCTGGCGATGCTGGCGACCGCGCAATTTAATCGCAACGCCGAGGTTGTACGCAAGGAGCCGGATCGTAATGAAGAGGAATATGAGACGCAGCAGAAGTATTATATGAGCAGTTCGCAATCCAGTGCTATTATGGCGGCTTATCATCTAGCAAATATCGATTATGAGATTGTTCCGGAGTATGTATTTATTGTTGGTCTTTACAAGGCAGTTGCCCCTAAGGGCGATTTCCATCCTGGGGACATTATTCGCAAGGTTGAAGGCCAGCCGATTGGCAAGTTTGAGGATTTATCGGTATTGATGGCCGGGAAGAAACCTGGCGACCGGGTGAGCATCCAGTTGGAGCGCAAGAATAAGACTTTGGACGAACAGGTAGAGCTGATTGACATATCCGAGAACAAGGATGGGAGCAAAGCGGGGCTTGGCATCTCCATCGGCGAGGTGCGCAAGGTTGACCCTGCTGTAGAGGACCAGGAGGTCAAATTCATCGATACCCGCATTGGCGGCCCTTCTGCAGGTTTAATGTTCACCTTGGAGATATATAACCAGCTTACGCCAGGAGACCTGTCCAAAGGCTATCGGGTTGCCGGTACAGGGACGATTGCCGAGGACGGCACGGTTGGGGAAATCGGGGGAGTACAGTTCAAGATCGTTGCCGCCGAGAGGCAGCATGCCGACATCTTTTTTGTGCCGGTGAACAATTACGAAGTTGCCAAAGCGAAGGTCGATCAGATCGGCAGCAAGATGAAGCTGGTCAAGGTACAGACCGCGCAAGAAGCGCTGGAGTATTTGCAGCAGCTTGATCCAAAGGCTTGATTCTGGAAGGCCCGGTTGAATTCAAGATTCGAAGTCGAGCCTTCTTCATGAAGTTGCCTCGTGATCAAAAGTGGCTTTTTTGAATTACCAAGTAAAACGAAGGTTCAATAAAGCCGGTTTTCAGCACCGAGAAGGTTGGATGAAGCCAGGGAGTGAGGAGCGGAGCGTACGTCTTTTGTACGAGAGCCCCGGAAGGCCCGGTTGAATTCAAGATTCGAAGTCGAGCCTTCTTCATGAAGTCGCCTCGTGATCAAAAGTGGCTTTTTTGAATTACCTTTAAAGTTTGATCGGGGGTTGGCGGTAGTCGCGGAACAAATCAACCCCCGTCCGCTCCGGCATAGCATTAGCATAGACGGCTGAAGCTCTAATATCGGCATCGAGCTGCGGATGAGACAGATCGGCAGCTCGAGTGATGATCGGGAGCTTGGCCGTCTTTTTCATCTTCTTCAACAGCTGCCGACCACGCTCGTTGAAGCCGAGAACTCGCAAGTAATGCGGTCCGGCGGATAAGACCTCGCGCGAACCCATTGGCCGTGTATGTCCAAGAAGTGTATGCATGAGTGTGCGCTGAAGCTTGGTATGGGTGTAGCGTTTGGTCTTTAATTGCTCTATCAGTTCGGTTACGGTTGCTTGCTCCAGCTTGGGCAAGATTTTGTGGATGCGGTGCTCCAGCCCTTCGTTCATCTCCGGATGACCGGCCAGCACCTCTGGCGTAGCCGAGAGGAGGCGGCTGAACAAGGGCTGTGAGAAGCGGTCCCAATCCATCGGACCGCGGCCTGCCGCGAATTCACGCTGCAGAATCTCCAGCGTGAAGGGCGGCAGGTAGGCGGCGGCAGCGGCGAGCGAGCCGCCGCCAGAGATGAGCNCGCGAAAATGATAGGCATGTCCGTTATGTAGTGGATTATATTCAACAATTAGTCCTACGGTATTCAAAGCCATCACCTTTTAGGTTAGAATAAGTGTTAGTCTTCTTAACTTTAAGTTTTTATTGGTTTAAATGTTATTCAATTAATAAAGAATATAACATATAGCCCCCGCAGTGTGCCTCCTTAGAGAAAGCGATGGTGAGCATTCTGTTTTTTTGCCAGTCAGAAGGTGACTCCAAGAGGGCAAGCCGCGTGAATTGAAGTTAAGGGAATACCGATTACAGTTGACAAAACTTAGCCTGGATCGGTATAATTATTTTTGTTTGTTTGGAGTGATACTCATGATTATTAATTTTCGTCAGATCTCTTCATCCGAAGCTCCGGTGGAGTTCCACCAGACATTGGATGTCGGTCATGTAGTTCAGGGACGGAAGGACATTACGGGGATTTCCCCATTGCAAGCTGAACTGCAGGCTGAGCCGGCAGGGGGCGGTGTTGTTCGCGTTACCGGGCGCTTATCGACGGAATTGGACATGTCCTGTTCCAGATGCTTGAAGCCACTCAAGCGTCGCGTGGATGTTCGATTTGAAGAAGCCTTCAAACAAAGTGACGAGGATAACGCTGAGCTGGATGAAGGAGAAGAGGATTTGGTGCTTGTATCCGTAGAACGTCTGGACCTAACACCTTATCTGGAGGAAGCGCTGCTGCTGGAACTTCCTTTTTCCGCCGTTTGTAAGGATACCTGCAAGGGATTATGTCCATCCTGCGGAAGTGATCTGAATGAACGGCAATGCGATTGCAATACGGAGCGGATTGATCCGCGGCTGGCTGCACTAGGCGACTTTTTCAAGAAGTAAGCAGGTAGAAAGTACGTCGTTAGACGTTTTTCTTATAATTTCCAGGAGAGATGATAGCCATCTCACAGGTTACCGTTTCTACTTGAAAGTGACATTATGAAAACACCGATGCAGGGTTTATTTGATAAGGAGGTGGAGAACCATGGCAGTACCTCAACGGAGAACGTCCAAGACGCGTCGCGACAAACGCCGTACGCATTTCAAATTGGCTGTGCCGGGCATGGTAAAATGTGAACAATGCGGAGAATTGAAGCTTGCTCACCACGTATGCAAAGTATGCGGAACATACAAATCGAGAGAAATTATTAACCAATAAAACTTGATTTCGTTAACGCAAAGTAGTACTTCATTTTGATGAAGTGCTACTTTTTTTGTTATTATAGAATAAACTCATGATCTGCTGAAGATCCGTTTTTAATTCTAACGAAACCTGGGATCGTTATTTGCCCGAAAATGGAGTCATAAAAATTCTAACGAAACAGGGTAACGCTATTTGCTATAAACAGTGCGTTTGGGGAAGGATTTTGCTTGAATAACGCTCCTGAGTTTCGTTAGAATCTGAAGGCTTGTATTTTCGCCATAATAAGGCTTCTGAGTTTCGTTAGAAGTTCAAGCTAAAAGAACACAAGCATTGCACAACATTACATATTTAATCCAACCTGGCAAGTGGCGGTGAAAACAACGGCTGGACCGGGCGAAATTGCCTCAGCTTGGAATTCTGCTTTCTTTTTGCGGTAAGTTGATTTATACTATTTTAGTACCAGGTTCTAAAATGGAGCGGATATTAATCTATAAGTAAGTGTTCGAAAAGACCCGGCTGAATTCAAGCTTCAAGGTTTCGAAGTTGGATCATTTCCTGTAACTTCGCTGTAGATATAGAATTTACTCGCGTAGATATAGAATTTACTCGCATAGTATTACTCGCATAGTATTTACTCGCAACAACTATTACTTATAAATTGTTATATCGCAGGAAGAACTACCGGCGAATTGCGGTTGCTCAACCTTGTATGACTTCGAACGGTTTTCTTATCAAAGGCGGGCTTTTTGAACAATCTCTATAAGTGCAAGTTTACGTACTTTATATAATTGTAGCCATTCTGCAGGGGGGGATATCCAATCGAACGTTTGCCGAAAAAAGCGAGACAGCAGCAGCTTGTTAAATTAATTGAAGAGAATCCTTTCGTTACGGATCAGGAATTGACTCGGAAGTTGAAGGTCAGCATTCAGACGATTCGCTTGGATCGGATGGAGCTGGGCATTCCTGAGCTTAGGGAACGGATGAAGCAGATGGCAGAACGCTCTTACGACCAGGTTCGTTCTTTGCCGCTGCATGAGGTGATCGGGGAAATCGTTGATTTGCAGCTGGATAAGAGCGGGATCTCCATCTTCGAGATCCGTGATGAACATGTATTCTCAAGAACCGGCATTGCGCGCGGACACCATGTGTTTGCACAAGCAAATTCTCTAGCTGTCGCGGTCATCAATGATGAGATTGCCCTGACCTTCTCGGCGGACATCCGATTTATCAGATCGGTTCATTTAGGAGAGAAATGCATTGCCAAGGCTTACGTCCGTCCCTCTTCCGGGAATAAGGCCAAAGCCAAGGTTGAAGTGTTTACCTATGTCGGTGAGGAAATGGTATTTCAAGGAAACTTCGTCATTTACCGCTCGACCGGGGATGACAATCATGAAGGGGGAAACATACATGCGGATCGCCATTGATGCTATGGGCGGCGACTTTGCACCGGATAGTACTGTGAAGGGGGCAATGGACGCGGCCCGCGAATGGAGCGACACCGAGATTATACTTGTCGGGCATCAGGATCGTCTCAGACCGTTAATGTCGGAGGCCCCGGCCAATCTTATTCTTCATCATGCGGAAGATGTTATTGAAGCGGAGGACGAGCCGGTAAGAGCGGTTCGACGTAAAAAGGATGCTTCCATGGTCGTAGCGGGACGTCTTGTGCATGATAAAGAAGCTGATGCGATGATCTCTGCGGGAAATACGGGCGCGTTGATGACGACGGGTCTGCTCGTTGTCGGCAGAATGGAAGGAATCGAGCGTCCGGCCCTTGCTCCGATTATACCAACGATGGACGGCCGCGGTGTCCTGGCGCTGGATCTGGGCGCGAATATGGATGCCAAGCCAGAGCATTTGGCCCAGTATGCTTTGATGGGCAGTATTTATCGTGAGAAGGTGGCTGGAATCGCCAAGCCGCGCGTAGGCTTGCTTAATGTTGGGACCGAAGCGAAGAAGGGCAACGAGTTAACCAAAGCAGCTTATCCGCTTTTACAAGAATTGCCGATCCACTTTATCGGTAACGTAGAGGCTCGCGATGTGTTAACTGGCGCTTGCGACGTACTGGTCTGCGACGGGTTTGCCGGAAATATCCTGCTGAAATCCCTTGAAGGAACAGCTGGAGCGATGTTCTCTGTCTTGAAGCAAGAATTCACGAAGTCCCTGAAGAACAAGCTGGCAGCCGCTGTGCTGATGCCTTCCTTGCGTGGAATGAAGCAGATGATGGACTATAAGCAGCATGGCGGTGCGCCGTTGCTTGGGTTAAGCGGACTGGTTGTAAAAAGCCATGGCTCCTCGGATAGCGAAGCGATCAAGAATGGGGTCCGGCAAGCACGGCTGGCGATTGAGAGTCGGTTAACGGAGAGCATATCACAAGAAATTAGCGGGAAGAGAGTGGAGAGTATATGAAAATGCGTTCCGTAGGCATTATTGGAACCGGCAAATATGTTCCAGAGCGAGTGTTAACGAATGCGGATTTGGAGAAAATGGTGGATACCAACGACGAATGGATCGTATCCCGTACCGGAATTCGCGAGCGCCATATTGCGGCACCGGAGCAAGCGACTTCTGATTTGGCTTATGAAGCGGCGGTACGTGCGCTGAAGTCGGCGGGAATGACCGCGGATCAGCTTGAATTGATCATCGTTGCTACTATCACGCCGGATACTTCATTTCCGTCGACAGCTTGCATTTTGCAAGACAAACTGGGTGCCAAGCATGCGGCTGCTTTTGACTTATCTGCGGCTTGTTCTGGATTCGTATACAGTATGGCGACCGCTAATGGCTTTATTCAAACGGGAATGTACAAAAATGCACTCATTATCGGGGCGGATACCCTGTCCCGGATTACGGATTATACAGACCGCAACACCTGCGTCTTGTTTGGAGACGGAGCGGGTGCGGTTATCGTCGGAGAGGTGCCTGAAGGACGTGGCTTCCTGTCGTTTGATCTTGGCGCCGAAGGGGCTGGGGGCGACCTGCTGAAGCTGGCTGCCGGGGGATCTCGCCTGCCTGCCTCCGAAGCTACCGTTGAGGGGAAGCAGCACTATATCTATATGAACGGTCGCGAAGTATTCAAATTTGCCGTTCGGGTAATGGGGACGGCAACCGAAGAAGTATTGCGCAAAGCAGGCAAGACAAAAGAAGATATCGACCTATTCGTTCCACATCAGGCGAATATCCGCATCATTCAATCTGCGATGCAGCGGCTTGATTTGCCGGAAGAAAGATGCGTTATCAACGTCGACAAGTATGCCAATACATCGGCAGCATCTATTCCGCTTGCGCTTGTAGAAGCAGCAGAAGAGGGCCGGATCAAGGAAGGCGACACAGTTCTGCTCGTCGGCTTCGGTGGCGGCTTGACCTGGGGAGCGTCCGTCCTCGTCTGGTAATTGTGCTAAACCATAAAATCGCAGACAGAGATGAATAAGAGCTTAAGTTCAAAAAGGACGATTCTCAGCATCGAGAAGGCTAGACGAGCGAGTGCGCTACGCTGATGAAATTCGATATCGTAAGAAAAGGGGTCTTTGTATCGCAGTCACTTATTTTTGAGGTGGCTTCGATCAATTTTCTTACCAAATATGGCTTTTTGAACAATCTCTAGGAGCGAATAATAAGGAGTGCGGATAAATAAAATGGGAAAAATAGCGTTTGTTTTTCCGGGACAAGGTTCCCAGAGCGTCGGCATGGGTAAGGATCTGTTCGATCAATCCCCGGATGCTAGACGATTATTTGGGCTGGCGGATGCGAAGCTTGGCTTTCCGCTTAGCGAACTGATCTTTGAAGGCCCTGAGGATGAACTGAAGCAGACAGCCAATACGCAGCCTGCCCTGCTCACGACCAGTGTCGTCATGTATGAGGCTCTTGCCGCCAGAGGAATAAAGCCGGATTTTGTAGCCGGTCACAGCTTGGGGGAATACAGTGCGCTTACAGCTGCCGGTGTATTGTCATTTGAAGATGCCGTATCTATCGTTCGTGCCCGCGGCGAATTTATGGAACAGGCTGTTCCAGGTGGACAAGGGGCAATGGCGGCCGTGCTTGGCGGAGAACGCGAGGGCTTAGAGGGGCTATGTGCCGAAATTAGCAATGGCGGTCATCCGGTTGAGCTGGCCAACGTCAATTGCCCGGGACAGATCGTCGTATCTGGCAGCAAAGAAGGTGTTGGGCAAGTTGTAGAACGTGTAAAAGAAATCGGTGCGAAAAGGGCGATCCCGCTCGAAGTAAGCGGTCCGTTCCATTCCTCTCTGATGCGGGAGGCAGCGGAGCGTCTTAGCGGTAAGCTGGATAGTGTGTCCTTTCAGGATGCTTCTGTAGCGGTTGTCGCCAACGTAACGGCACGTCCGGTTCAACAGTCTGGGGAGATCAAGCAGCTGCTTGTGCAGCAAGTGTATTCTCCTGTGCTGTGGTCGGACAGTATTGCCTGGCTGATCGAGCAAGGTGTGGACACTTTTGTTGAATTGGGGCCAGGAAGCGTTCTAACCGGCCTGATTAAGAAAATCGACAAGACGGTTGCTTTGTACAATGTGAAAGATCTGGAAACGCTGGAGAAGACGATAGAAGCGCTGGGCTAAGAGAATGTTTAGCTTTAATGATCAGGAATAATATGCATATATTATAAAAAAATATTTGATTTACAATATTTTAGTTGATTTCTGTTAATAAAGATCGTATCATTGTTTCTCGTACTACGAGGAATCGTCCTGGAATGATCTGTTTTATCCTAGGAAAGGAGATGGATGTATGAGCCAATTGCTTGAAGGACAAACTGCACTTGTTACCGGCGCATCACGCGGGATCGGGCGCAGCATCGCTCTTGCTCTTGCTGGTGCCGGCGCTAATATCGCTGTGAATTATGCGGGCAACGAGGAAGCGGCTGCTAAAGTCGTGGCTGAGATTGAAGCGCTTGGAGTTAAGGCGTATGCGGTTAGAGGCCATGTCGGCGATAGCGAACAATTCGATGCCATGGTGAAAGGCGTTGTCGAAGCCTGGGGCCGAATTGATATTCTGGTGAATAATGCTGGAATTACTAGAGATAATTTGATCATGCGCATGAAGGAAGAAGAGTTCGATGAAGTGATCGCTACGAATCTCAAGGGTGTTTTCAACGGGATTAAATCTGTAACTCGTCCGATGATGAAGCAGCGCTCAGGCCGGATTATTAATATTTCCTCCGTAGTCGGCGTTTTAGGCAATGCTGGTCAAGCGAATTATGTAGCAGCTAAGGCTGGCGTAATTGGATTGACCAAGTCGGCGGCACGCGAGCTGGCTTCGCGCAATATTACTGTGAACTGTATCGCACCGGGGTTCATTGAGACCGATATGACGGATCAATTGCCGGAAGAGGTGCGGCAGGGCATGCTGGGGAATATTCCGCTGGCGCGTCTTGGACAGCCAGAGGAGATTGCTAAGGTGGCTGTGTTCCTCGCTTCGGAGAGCGCGTCCTATATGACAGGACAGACGCTGCACGTGGATGGCGGAATGTATATGTAATTTGCTTCTTCCTTCTATGGCTTTTTAACTTAGATTCTCGTATAATACCAAAGAGGAGGTGAACCGGATGTCCGATGTATTTGATCGCGTAAAACGCATTGTAGTGGATCGCCTCGGCGCTGATGAAGCCGAAGTAACGCTTGAAGCGTCTTTCAAAGATGACTTGGGTGCTGATTCCCTTGATGTGGTTGAACTTGTTATGGAATTAGAAGATGAGTTCGATCTGGAAATTTCAGACGAAGATGCAGAGAAGATTACGACTGTAGGTGAAGTTGTTAACTACATACAATCTCATACCTAATGTCATGACAAAGTCCCGTACCTCCTTTCAAGCAGGCGGGACTTCTCCTCTTCTATTGCATTTTATGATTGTATTTGAACATGTAAATTGAATTTACACATGAAGTCTATATGAGGTGAGTGTGTTTGAAACATAGAGTAGTCATAACCGGTATGGGCTCTGTTACAGCCCTTGGCAGCGATTTGGATACGCTCTGGAATAACTTGATTCAAGGTAAATCCGGGGTGTCGCAAATTGAGTCTTTTGATGTCAGTGAATATACGACGCGAATTGCCGCTTCGGTTAAGGATTTCAATCCTGAGGATTATATGGACCGCAAGGATGCGCGCAAGATGGATCGTTTCGTCCAGTTTGCTGTTGCTGCTGCCAGCCGCGCGATGGCCGACAGTGGTCTGAACATTGCTGAAGATACGGACCCGGAACGGGTTGGTGTCATGATCGGTTCAGGGATCGGCGGCCTGGGAACCTGGGAAGATCAACATTCCATTTTGCTGGAGAAAGGTCCTAGGCGGGTTAGCCCGTTCTTCATTCCGATGATGATTGCGAACATGGCTTCCGGTCAGGTATCGATTACGTTCGGCGCGAAGGGACCTAACAGCACTGCGGTGACTGCGTGCGCGACCGGAACTCATTCCATCGGCGATTCGTACAAGCTGATCAAATATGGCGATGCTGATGTGATGATTTGCGGCGGCGCGGAAGCAACGATCCGTCCAACCGGACTTGCCGGATTCTGTTCCATGCGAGCGATGTCAACCCGTAATGATGATCCTGCGAAAGCGAGCCGCCCGTTTGATGCTGAGCGCGACGGTTTTGTTATGGGTGAAGGGTCCGGCGTATTGATCCTGGAGTCACTCGAGCATGCTCAGAAGCGCGGAGCCAAAATTTACGGCGAGGTTATCGGTTACGGCCTGAGCGGAGACGCTTACCATATGACTGAACCGAACCCGGAGGGTCCGGAGCGTTGTATGAAGATGGCGATTCGTGATGCTGATATCGATCCGAGTGAAATTGATTATATTAATGCACATGGTACTTCTACCCCTGTCGGCGACAAGTCGGAGACGATCGCTATTAAGCGAGCGCTTGGCGATCATGCTTATAAAGTGGCGATCAGCTCGACCAAATCGATGACAGGCCATCTGCTCGGTGCGGCAGGCGGCGTGGAAGCGGTAATCTGCGGATTAACGCTTCAGTATGGAATGATCGCGCCAACGATTAATTTAGAGCATCCGGATCCAGAATGCGATCTGGATTACGTCCCTAATGAAGCAAGACAGGCGGATGTTAGAATTGCTATGTCTAACTCTTTCGGATTTGGCGGCCATAATGCCACCATTATTCTGAAGAAATTCGAAGCATAAGGGGTCAGTCAGTTGAGTGGAGATTTAAAGCAATTACAGCACAAACTTCAACTGGTATTTCATAATAAGCAGTTATTACGACAGGCTTTTACCCATGCATCTTATGTGAATGAGCATCGCTTCAATCAGCACGAGGACAACGAGCGCCTGGAGTTTCTGGGCGACGCTGTCCTTGAGCTGACGGTGTCGGAACACTTATATCGCTTGTTTCCGGACCGTCCTGAAGGCGAGCTTACGAAGCTTCGGGCAGCCATTGTCTGCGAGCCGTCGTTAGTACGGTTTGCAGAACGCCTGGAGTTCGGGAAATACGTATTGCTTGGCAAAGGGGAGGAAATGACGGGCGGACGAACCCGTCCTGCTTTGCTGGCAGACGTATTTGAATCTTTTGTAGGAGCTCTGTATTTGGATCAGGGCCTGGAGGCGGTCACCGCTTTTTTGCATCGCTACATCTTCACGCAAATCGTGTTTGACGGGAAGCTTCAGACCACCGACTATAAAACGGAGCTTCAGGAATTAACCCAGCATCATAATATGGGAGCCTTGGAGTACCGGATTGTTGAAGAAAGAGGCCCGGCGCATGAACGCGAATTCGTCTCCGAAGTCTGGATGGACGGACGCAGTTTAGGGCGCGGGACCGGTAGGTCGAAGAAGGAGGCCGAGCAGCAGGCAGCGCAAGTCGCGCTGGAGCAGCTACGGCGGGTTTAACTGAAAAAAATAAGAATAAGAGTTCAAAAAGGTCGGTTTTCACATCGAAGCCTATGCTTGCGGTGTGCGTTTTTTCAAAACGCTTCAGTTGAATGAAGTTATGATTCACTTCGTGATCAAAAGCGGACTTTTTGAACTACTTCGAAGGGGCTTCCTATTACCATCTTTATGGCAACTGGAAAGCCCCTATTCTTTTGAATCTGATCTATATTTTGTCCGGCAGCATAATCTGATCTGGTTAACCCGCGATGAATTGACGAATATCTCTCATCATCGTTAGAGTATCCACACCGCCATGGTTGCTGAGCAGAATAATGGTGATTCCGCCGCCTGCTTCGCGCGATATACCGGTTGAATAGCCGGTGCCGCTGCCGTTGTGGAATACAATCTTCCGGTCCGCCGTCTGATCGATCATCCATCCGTATCCATAGTTCTTATAAGAATAGGGCGTGAACAGCTTGTTCAGCGAATCCTGATTCAATAGATCGGTTGTATTTAGAGCGGCGTCCCATTTTAATAAATCATCAACAGTGGAGTATATTCCTCCGGAGCCGGGCTGTGTATAATAGGTGCCGGCAAGCGACCACTGATCGGATTTGGATACATAACCTTTGATCACCCGCGTGTGTTGATCCGCGATTCCGCTGTCTGCCATGTGAAGAGGGCCGATGAGATGGCTTTGAATGAAATCGGCGTAGCTCATGCCTGATACGAGTTCAACAATACGACCAAGCAGCATATAGCCGCTGTTGCTGTATTTAAAATCGGCACCGGGGGCAAAGGCGAGCGGCTTGCTTTTGATGGCCTCAATGGTCTGTTCTAATGTTAAACCTGCGGTACGGGGGAAATTGGAGGTCAGGCCAGACGTATGCGATAGCAGCATATGCAGCGTGATCTCGTCTCCTTGCGGAAACCCGGGGATGTACGATTCCAGCGTATCATCCAGCTGCAGCTTGCCGTCCTCAGCCAGCTTCATAACGGCAGCGGCGGTGAAGGCTTTGGTTAAGGAAGCGATTCTGGTCTGGTCACCCGGCGTGATCAGCTTGTCAGGACCGTTAAGGCCGTAGCCTTTACGCAGCAAAACTTGTCCATGATCAGCAATGAGTGCGATACCTGAAAACTGCTGGCGCACTAAATATTCCTCGGCTTTATTCGCAGCATCCGTGATGACCGTGCTATGATCCGGAAGCAGGTTGATTTGGCGAAGCGGGTTGGAAGAGGAGGTAACCTTTGCTCCCAGCGTCTCCGCAAGGGTTCGCAGCGGAACCATCGTAGCGCCATTATGCAATAGCGAAGCGGCTGGCGCCTGTAACTGAGTATAGCCATTAATAGTGAAATAACGAGTCTCCGGACGATGGTCGACAATATCCCCGTGAATCCGTATTTCGGTGGTCCGTTTGTTCTTGTTCCACTTGACCTCTGCGCCCAATTGCTCGGCTGCTTCCCGAAGCGGGACATAGGTAGTACCTTGGTAGACGAATGGGCTGGCGCTCGTCCAGGCTAACGGACTGCCACTCAGCAGGATCTCCGGGGCTGCCGTCGCTTTTGTTATCACGCTGCTCAGGGCGTAGGCAGGAGAAGCGGCTGCGGACAGCGAACCGATAAGGAGCGAGGAGATTGCAAATGGAAGTAGAATAGCGCGTCTTATAGACTTATTCATTAGGTGTCTCCTTTGTCAAATCTAGGTTGTCTATCAGACTAGCAAACCTGCCGGAAGATTTCAAGATGAACTCAACTCTCTTAATGAATTAATATAGCTATAAAATACGTAGCGACGTTGCTGCGCTGATATTTTATTTCGTAGTTATATATCGTAGGAAGATTCATTTAACAGCGCGGTTGCTCCTCCTTGAATTAGCGGCGGTTGATTTTTTTATCATAGGCTGGACTTTTTTGAACATCCTCTGCAGAGCCTGTCCCCATGCCTTTTGTCCTTCTGTCCCAGGGGCTTTGTGTATGTTACAATAGTCGTTAGAGGTGATCGTGAACGTATGTTTTTGAAACGAATTGAATTAGCAGGTTTTAAATCATTTGCCGACAAGACGGAGATGGAATTCGTCCGCGGCATTACCGCTGTAGTAGGGCCGAATGGCAGCGGGAAGAGCAATATCTCCGACGGGATTCGCTGGGTGCTTGGAGAGCAAAGCGCCAAATCCCTGCGCGGCGGTAAGATGGAGGATATCATCTTTGCCGGCAGTGATGCGCGTAAAGCGGTGAATTATGGCGAGGTTTCCCTGACACTGGACAATGGCGATCATGCCTTGCCGCTCGATTTTAGCGAGGTTACCGTAACGCGGCGGGTCCACCGCAGTGGGGAAAGTGAATATTTGATCAATAAGCAAACCTGCCGGTTAAAGGATATCACCGAGCTGTTCATGGATACCGGGATCGGGAAGGAAGCCTATTCGATTATCGGACAAGGACGGATCGAGGAGATTCTGAGTACACGTTCTGAGGATCGCCGTGGTATCTTCGAGGAGGCCTCCGGAATTGTTAAGTATAAGAACCGCAAGCGTGATGCAAAGCGGAAATTGGATGATACCGAGCAGAACCTGCTGAGAATTCACGATCTGGTCAGTGAACTGGAGGATCAAATCGGACCGTTGAAGGAGCAATCCGAGAAGGCATTAAAATATAAACAATTACGCGATTCGCTTAAAAATATAGAAATCTCCTTATATGTACATCAAATCGAGCAGATTCATGAATCGTGGAGCGTTACAAATGATAGATTGGGTGAGCTAAAAGAGGAAGAGCTTGCCTTGTCTACAGTTGTATCGGCCCATGATGCGAAGCTTGAGAGCGATCGACTGGCGCTGCGCCAGGTTGAGGACAAGATTGAGATTTTGCAGAATCAGTTGCTTGAAAATAGTGAAAAATACGAGAAGAGTGAAGGCTTTGGCGAGGTTCTGAAAGAACGAGCCAAGAACTTGACGCAGAATCGGGAGCAGCTCGAGCAATCGCTGGCTGCAAGCGAGGAGCGCTACGCACAGCGCGAAGCTGAAATGAAGCAGTTGGCTGAGAAATTTGCCGCGGCAGAGCGGCAGTTAACCGAGCTTCGTGATGAACTGCAGTCTGAGGAAGTGAAGCTGATCGGGGTTACCGGCGGGATAAGCCAAGAGCAGGAGGAAGGCCTGAAAGGCCAGCTGCTCGAGATCATGAACCAGATGGCCGGGATGCGTAATGAAATTCGCTACAATGATCAGCAGAAGGAAGCTGTGCAGCGTAGAATGCAGCGCTCGGAAGAAGAAGGAACCAAGTGGAGCGAGCAACTGGAGCAGCTCAAAGGCAAGAAGACTCTATTGGAGAATACGCTTCAGCAATTAGGGACGGAAATCGCTGATCTGCGCGGCAAGTACATTACAGAAAGTGAACGCTGCCAGTCCCTGCATCGGCTGGTTGAGGAAAGCCAGAGCGGAATCCGTAAATGGGAGCAGAAGCGTGAAGGACTCGTCTCGCGCCGCGATACGATGAAGGAGATGGAGGATGACTTTGACGGCTTTGCCCTTGGGGTTAAGGAAGTACTTAAGGCCTCACGCAAGTCGGTGCTTCATGGGGTTCATGGTGCGGTAGCTGAATTAATCCGCGTGCCAGAGAAGCTGGAAATTGCTGTCGAGACGGCGCTCGGAGCAGCGATGCAGCATATCGTCATGGAGAATGAAGCTGTATCGCGCCAGGCCATTGCATTCCTGAAGCAGCGCCAGCTGGGCAGAGCGACATTCCTGCCGCTCGATGTTATCCGCCCAAGGCAGATCTCAGCGGCGGACAAGCGGTTAATGGAGGACGCTGAAGGGTTTGTAGGCATCGGAGCTGAATTGGTAGGTTACGATTCAGCGTATAACAATATTGTTGGCAGCCTGCTTGGCAATGTAGTATTTGCCAGTGATCTGGAGCGGGCCAATAAGATGGCAGCTCGCTGCCAGTATCGCTTCCGGATCGTTACGCTGGAGGGCGACGTCGTAAATGCAGGCGGTTCGATGACCGGGGGCAGCCAGCATCGCAAGAACAGCAACCTGCTGGGACGCAAGCGCCAGCTCGATCAGCTGGCTACCGACATTCGTGAAGCCGATGACATGCTGGACAAGCTGCGCAAAGGGCTGGCTGATGTACGTGAGCAGGTAACTGCGTCGGAGCAATCGCTAGAGAAGCTGCGTGAAGCTGGAGACCATAAACGGACTGAGGAGCAGTCCGTTGCCAGCGATATGAAGCAAATTGAGCATGAATGGAGACATGTCTCCGAGCAATTCGAGCTGTATGGCCAGGAGAAAGGCCATTATCTGAAAGAGCTCGAAGAGCTGGAGCAGGCTAAAGTTCAGGCGGAAGCGAAGCTGGTTGAGCTGGAGAAGGAAGAGCAGCGTGTGCAGCAATCGATCCAGGCGGCCGAGTATGCTCGCAAAGCCAATGAATCCGCGAAGGAAGAACTTCAGGACCGCTTGACCGGACTGAAGGTTCGTGAAGGCAAGCTGGATCAGGAATGCTTCTCTATAAGAGAGCAATTGCGGCGTTCCGAGGAAGATTGCAGCATTCTCAAGCGTGAATTGGAGCAAAATCGCAGTATTTTGCAGTCGATTGTGGCAGACTTAGAGAAGAATATACATCAGAGCTCTACGCAGCGTGAAGAGCTGAATGAGTATAAATTAAAGAAGGAACGCGCCGGAGAACAGCTTGAGCTGGAGAGAGCATCACGGGTTGTGCTCGTCAAGAAGCTGTCGGATGGCGAGAATGAGACCAAAGAACAGCGTCTGGCCTTGAAGTCGGTGGAAGAGAAGCTGCGTCAGACGGAAATTCAGGCCAATCGACTTGATGTTGAGCTGGAGAATATTCTGAACAAGCTAAGCGATGATTATGAGCTGAGCTATGAGATGGCGAAGCAGCGTTATCCAATTCCGGAGGATGTACCGGCAGCGCAGGCCGAAGCGAAGGAATTGAAGCGGCAGATCACCTTGCTTGGGGAGGTTAACCTCGGGGCGATTGAAGAATACAATCGCGTCAATGAGCGTTACCAGTTCCTCACCGAGCAGAAGAATGACCTGGTCGAAGCGAAAGCGACCTTGTATCAAGTCATTCAGGAGATGGATGAAGAGATGTCAAAGCGCTTCAAGTTGACCTTTGATGCGATCAGACGCGAGTTCAGCATCGTGTTCACGAAGCTGTTTGGCGGTGGACGTGCGGACCTGCAGCTGCTCGACCCGAGCAATCTGCTTGAGACGGGCATCGATATAGTCGCTCAGCCTCCGGGCAAGAAGCTGCAGAACCTGCAGCTCCTGTCCGGGGGAGAGCGGGCGCTTACAGCGATGGCGCTGCTGTTTGCTATTTTACAGGTTAAGCCAGTTCCGTTCTGCGTGCTTGATGAGGTTGAGGCTGCGCTGGATGAAGCTAACGTTATTCGCTTCGCACAATATTTGCGCGAATTTTCCGAGCAGACGCAGTTTATCGTCGTAACGCACCGCAAGGGGACGATGGAAGAGGCGGATGTGCTCTACGGCGTGACGATGGAGGAAGGCGGCGTATCCAAGCTTGTCTCCGTGAAGCTGGATGATGAGGATACTGTAGAAATCGCCTAACATAGGTCAACCATTTTCGTAAATCGTGAATTAGATTAATATACAAACGAACTTTTTTTGAAGAAGAATGAGGAGGCAGCATATGAGTTTCTTTAAAAAACTAAAAGAGAGCATCTCTTCAAAAACCGAATCCGTAACGAAGCAATTCAAGGACGGCCTGGAAAAGACGCGGAAAGGCTTCGTGGAGAAGGTTGCCGAGCTGGTGACCCGCCACAAGAAGATCGATGAAGAGTTCTTCGAGGAATTGGAAGAAATTTTGATCGGCGCTGATGTAGGCGTGAATACAGTAATCGATTTGATCGATGATCTGCGTGTCGAAGTGAAGAAGCGGAAGATCGAAGATGCCGCAGACCTGCAGCCGATTATGTCAGAGAAGCTGATCGGGTTGCTGCGTGGGGATGAGGATAATGAGATCAAGCTCAATCCGGATGGAATTACGGTCATCCTGTTCGTTGGTGTCAATGGGGTTGGCAAGACAACAACGATCGGCAAGCTGGCGCATTACTATAAGCAGCAAGGTAAAAGCGTGCTGATGGCCGCAGGCGATACGTTCCGCGCCGGAGCAATCGAGCAGCTGGAAGTATGGGGAGAACGCGTAGGCGTCGAGGTTATCAAGCAGAGTGCCGGTTCAGACCCGGCGGCGGTCATGTTTGATGCGGTCCAAGCAGCCAAGCAGCGCGGCGTAGATATTCTTCTCTGCGATACAGCGGGCCGTCTGCAGAACAAATCGAATCTGATGGAGGAATTAAACAAAATATTCCGCGTTATTCAACGTGAAATTCCTGGAGCTCCGCATGAGGTGCTGATGGTGCTTGATGCAACGACCGGTCAAAATGCGCTCGCTCAAGCCAAGCTGTTTGGTGAGAAGAGTGGGGTTACCGGCCTGGTGTTGACCAAGCTCGATGGCACTGCCAAAGGCGGCATCGTCATCGCCATTCGTCAGGAGTTGAGTCTGCCGGTGAAGCTGGTCGGACTGGGCGAGAAGATGGAAGATTTGCAGAAATTTGATTCCGAGCAGTTTGTTCACGGTTTGTTCGCCGGATTGATTCAAGAGGAAGAAGAGACAGCGAATATCGATCAGTAAGAAGGTCAAGGAACCTTTATGGGCTAACGCCCATATTCTAAGGGTAGAATATAGATTAGATCAAAGTTCAGATAAGGAGGTGGCAAGATGGCGAATACTCATACTTACCCGCGTCGTGAAGAAGTGGCCAATGCGATCACCCACGGCATCGGCGCGATGCTTAGCTTGGCCGGGCTTGTGCTGCTCATTGTTTTCTCAAGCTTACAAGGTACGGCCTGGCATGTCGTTAGTTTTACAATTTACGGTGTCAGCATGCTGCTGCTCTACGTTTGTTCCACTTTGGTACACAGCTTCCGGGAGGGCAAGGTCAAGGATCTGTTCGAATTTTTCGATCATTCCTCGATTTACTTGTTCATCGCCGGAACCTATACCCCATTGTTATTAATAGCTGTTCGCGGGCCGCTTGGCTGGAGTCTCTTCGGGATCGTATGGGGGATTGCTTTGCTGGGGGTTCTATTCAAGGCCTTCTTCGTGAAGCGATTCCTGTTCATGTCAACGATCTTCTATTTGATTATGGGCTGGCTGATTATTGTCGCCTGGGGACCGCTAACTGCGGCGATTCCGCAGCCGGGAATCGCGCTGATTGTAACCGGCGGCATTCTGTATACATTGGGAACGATCTTTTACGTCTGGCGTATATTTCCGTATCATCATGCGATTTGGCATCTATTCGTACTGGCCGGTAGCGTAACGCATTTCTTTGCGATTTTACTCTATCTTTTGCCGCACCATTAATTTTCGAGCTTATAAATCCGCATTGCAAAAATGCTTTGGCCGCCATCAGCAAGCTGACAGGCGGCTATTTGTATTGTTATGCGTGTTCAGAAAGGCCGGTTTTCAGCACTGCAGCTTCTTCTTCCGATGTATGCTTCTTCGAAATGATTTAGTTGAATGAGTCCCTGGACTTTGTACAAACCTCTTATAAAAGAAGTTTCAATTTGCTCCTGCCGGATCAATGTTTCAGATGTTAAGGAATTTCGCTTGACAACCTTTTGCCGATTCGTTATTATAGTGAATGTTGATGCGCTGTAAAGTGTTTTTCCTTGACGGAGGGGGTGCCCAGATGAGTCAAGAAAATAAGCTTGAGAAGACCAATCGGATCAACCTGTTGTTCGATTTCTACGAAACGCTGCTCACCGAAAAGCAGCAGACGTTTCTCAAATATTATTTTTTGGATGACTTCTCCCTTGGGGAGATCGCAAGCGAATTCGGTATTAGTCGGCAGGCGGTGTATGAGCATATCAAGCGTGCCGAAGAAGTACTTGAAGCTTACGAAGAGAAGCTTGGGCTAATGCGCAAGGATGAAGAGCGCGTCAGGATGGTAGCCGAATTGAAGCGATTGATGGAACGAAGCGAGATGTCCCCGTTACATAAAGAGACGGTCATGGATTTGCTTCAGCAAGTAGAGCGATTGTAGAATTAAAGTTAAGCTAATGAGATAGAGTTTAAATAAGACAAGACAAGATGGAACGATCTTTAGGTAATATGAAGGAATGGAGGTGACGGGACAATGGCATTTGAAGGATTGACAAGCCGATTACAGAGTGTATTCAGCAAGCTTCGCGGCAAAGGCAAGGTCTCGGAAGAGGATGTTAATGAAGCGATGCGCGAAGTTCGACTCGCTTTGCTGGAAGCGGACGTTAACTTTAAAGTCGTTAAGGAATTCATCGCCAAGGTGAAGGAAAAGGCCGTTGGTAGCGAGGTGATGGAGAGCTTCACTCCGGGGATGGTCATCATCGATATCGTTAACAAGGAATTGACGGAATTGATGGGGGGCACCCAATCGAAGCTGGCCAAGAGCAATCGCCCGCCAACCGTGATCATGATGGCAGGTTTGCAAGGGGCAGGTAAGACGACAACCTCGGCCAAGCTGGCCAAGCTATTGCTTAAGGGGAATCACCGTCCGCTGCTTGTTGCGGGGGATATTTACCGCCCGGCTGCGATCAAGCAGTTGCAAGTACTCGGCGAACAGATCAAGGTGCCGGTATTTACGCTGCCAGCTGGCAACAGTCCGGTGGAGATTGCTCGTCAGGCGTTGCAGCATGCTAAGGATAACGGCAACGATTATCTGTTGATCGATACCGCAGGTCGCCTGCATATAGACGAGGAACTGATGGAAGAGCTCCGTCAGATCCATGAGGTAACAAAGCCGGATGAAGTGCTGCTCGTTGTTGATGCAATGACCGGGCAGGACGCAGTTAACGTTGCGGAGAGCTTCAATAAGCAGTTAGAGCTGACCGGTGTCGTATTGACGAAGCTGGATGGCGACACCCGCGGGGGGGCAGCATTGTCGGTCAAGGCGGTTACCGGTTGTCCGATCAAATTTGCGGCACTGGGCGAGAAGATCGATGCGCTGGAGCCTTTCCATCCGGAACGGATGGCATCGAGAATACTCGGCATGGGCGACATGCTCTCTCTGATCGAGAAGGCGCAATCCAATATCGATGCTGAGAAAGCGAAGGAAATGGAACGGAAAATGCGCAATGCGGAATTTACGTTCGATGACTTCCTTGAACAGATGGATCAAGTGAAGAAGCTCGGTCCAATCGATCAGATCCTGGATATGATTCCGGGGATGGGCAAGATGAAGCAGATGAAGGATATCAAGGTTGACGAGAAGCAGATGGGCCGAGTAGAGGCCATCGTGCACTCGATGACTATAGAAGAGAAGCAGAATCCGGACCTCATTAATCACAGCAGACGCAAGCGGATCGCTACGGGTAGCGGTACGAGCCTGGCAGATGTGAATCGCTTGATCAAGCAGTTTGATGAGATGCGCAGAGTGATGAAGCAGTTCTCGGATATGATGGGCCCTAAGGGCAAAGGCAATAAAATGATGAAACAGCTCAACAAAGCGGGTAAAGGAATGAAATTTCCGTTCCGGTAATTTCTAACGGAACTGCAGAGCGTTATTTTGGCAAAAACAGTGCTATAAAAATTTAACGAAACACCCTATCGTTATTCAGAGGAAATCCGGTCTTTGGACCCCTAATTTGCTGCAATAACGATATCCAGTTTCGTTAGCATGGAGAATAGCCCTTTTTACTGCAAATAGCGTTAACATGTTTCGTTAGAATTGAACCCGGTTATCTATAGCAGCAGGTAATCTTTAAAGGAGGTGAAATTGGTGGCAGTTCGTATTCGTTTGAAACGCATGGGTGCTCATAAAGCTCCTTTCTACCGCATCGTGGTATCGGATTCCCGTTCCCCACGTGATGGTCGCTTTATCGAAGAGATCGGTTATTACAACCCGGTTGCACAACCGGCAGTAGTAAACATCGACGAAGAAAAAGCGTTGCAATGGTTGCAAAATGGTGCTCAAGCATCTGATACAGTTCGCAATTTGCTTAGCAATGCAGGCGTAATGAAGAAATTCCATGAGTCTAAGTTGCAAAAATAGTTGCTGATTCTGGAGGGTCCCTATGGAACAATTAGTCGGCGTTATTGCGAAGGCTCTTGTTGATCATCCGGACGATGTCCGTGTGGAGGTCGTTGAGAAGGAACACCTGATTGTATATGAATTATCCGTACATCCTGATGATGTGGGGAAAGTGATTGGCAAGCAGGGGAGAATCGCCAAGGCACTCCGCACGGTTGTGGCATCGGCAGCCGTTAAGATGGATAAACGGGTTACCGTAGATATCATGTCTTAAACATATACGAAAGCGGGTTAGGAGATCCATCCTAGCCCGCTTTCGTACATGCGGCAAACATGTATGAAACGGGCACTTCTTGATGAATATAATGCTGATCCATTCAGATCAGGCATATCAGGATATAGTATTTTGCATTTGGGAGGATGTTATGTCGGATTCTTTGTTGATGGTAGGGAAGATTGTAAACACTCACGGAATTCGCGGGGAGTTGAAAGTGCTGCCGCATACCGATTTCCCGGAGGTTAGATTTGCTCCGAAGAGCAAGCTGATGATTGTGAACCCGGATAATGGCGTGATCACGGACGTGACGGTGGCATCTGCACGTCCGGTTAAGCAGATGTATGTCATCAGGTTTGATGGCTACGACAATATCAACCTGGTTGAGAAGTACAAAGGCTGTGAGCTGAGGGTGACCAAGGAAGAATCGGTCGAATTGCCGGATAATGAATATTATTTCTACGAAATTATTGGATGTCGGGTCGTCAGTGATGAAGGCGAAGAGCTTGGGGTTATTGAAGAAATCCTCCGACCAGGTGCCAACGATGTGTGGGTTGTTCAAATGCCTTCCCGCCAGCAGCTGTTACTTCCGGTAATCGATGATGTTGTACTGGATGTCGACGTGAAATCGAAGCTGGTGAAGGTTCATTTGCTGGAAGGATTGTTGTAAATGATGAGAATGGACGTTCTGACCTTATTCCCGGAAATGTTCGAGGGGGTATTCCAGAGCAGTATTCTTGGCAAGGCCAGGGATAAAGGCCTTGTAGCGCTAAATGCGATCAATTTCCGCGAGTATGCCGGCAACAAGCACGGTACAGTAGACGATACTCCATATGGCGGAGGCGGGGGGATGGTGCTGAAGCCAGATCCTATCTTTCACGCTGTGGAGGATTTGCTGGGGAGAGAAGGAACAGATTCTACCGGTAAAGCGCCGCGCATCATTCTGATGTGTCCGCAAGGGGAGACGTTCACCCAGCGTAAAGCGGAAGAGCTTGCTCAGGAGGAACATTTGATCTTCATTTGCGGTCATTATGAAGGCTATGACGAACGTATTCGAGAGCATTTGGTAACTGACGAATTATCGATTGGTGATTATGTACTGACCGGGGGAGAAATCCCGGCGATGACGGTAATCGATAGTGTTACACGGTTATTGCCGGGAGTTCTCGGCAATGAGACAAGCGCAGTAACGGATTCTTTTAGCACCGGGCTGTTAGAGTATCCTCATTATACACGGCCTGTGGAATTCAGGGGCTGGAAGGTGCCTGACATGCTGCTCAGCGGTCATCATGCCAATATTGAACTGTGGCGCCGCAGAGAAGCATTGCGCCGCACCTGGTTGCGCAGGCCCGATCTGCTTGAGCAGCTGGAGCTATCCAAGGATGACCTGGCCTGGCTCAAGAAGCTGGAGAATGAAGCTGAACAATAAGAAGAACCCTCAAGTTCCACGTCCAGTGGGGCTTGAGGGTTTTTGTTTATTTATAGTTTTTACAATGAGTTCAGATCCATCGCTTCTTTTGGCGTAATTTTATGCTCTAACAGCTCGGGCAGATTCGTCACTGAAGTAACGGTCAGACGAGGCAGCTTCATTAACGGAGCTCCCGGTTTGACGAAGTCCTGGCGGACGGTAAAGGCCATTCTGTAGCCGTTCTGCTTCAAATAATAGAGCATTTGCGTAGATACTTCTCCATAGGGGTAGGCGAGGTACGGGGTGTCAATTCCAGCCGCCTTTATTTTTTTGATATCCTTCTGTAGAAGTGTAGTATTGAGTGCAAGCGATTTGCTCTGACCGCATTTAGGAAATCCTTTCTCATGCAAGCCAAAGGTATGGCTATGGTACTCGAATACGTCCCGAGAAGCTTCGATTTCTGCGCGAGATAAGGAGCTCTTTTTGTTCGGATCAAACAATACGGTCTGCTTCTCAATTTTGCTGCCAATCATAAAGATTACAGCATGGAAACCGTATTTTTTCAGAATCGGATACGCATAGGCATAATTGTTCTGGTAACCATCATCAAAGGTGATGACAATCGATTTCTCAGGCAGTGATATTTCGCCGAGTACGTACTTTTCGAGCTCTTGCAGTGTCGCGGTATAGTACCCTTCATCATGGAGGTACTCCATATTCTCTTCAAATGCTTCCAGATTGATCACTGATTTATTCCCTGGTTCCTTGTTATCGGCCTTAGGCGTAATATAATGATACATCAGGACAGGGACCTCTTTGGCTGTACCGGGCTTAACCTCAAATCCGGCAGGGAGCTTATTCACCTTGTACGCTTTGGATCCGCTATGGGTAAGCATGAACGATTTGTCCTTAATCATTTCCCAGGAGGTGCAGGCTTTGTGGGATAACGCGTTGCTTGGGTGGGTAACCGCAAAAGAATAAACAATAATGAGTACTACTAAAATGAGTGAGCCTACTTTTACGAATCGTGCCATATTTCTCTCCTACATCTATATTTATCTATTTTTACATTCCTAATTATAATCGACACGCTTCATGATAAAGTTACAAAATTGGAATGAGCATGTAGGAATGTATTAGGAATCGAATAAAATCAAAAAAACGGCGCAAGCTCCCGGAATGAAATCCGTTCAGCTTACGCCGTTTTTGGGTTTGAATAATCTAATTAGTTTACCGTCCGATGTGCCTGAGAGTTTCGTCTTACACTGCGAGCATCTATGACTTCCCCGAACCAGATACTACCGACAAATACCACGATAGGGATCGCAAGTATTAAAGAGGCGGTTATAAGCATGCTAAGCACCCTTTCGTTTTTTTCAATATCATATCATATATCACGCAAATGCGACAATCCTTTAACGCGTTAAGGGGCTTGTCAATTATTTCATAGGCATAACATGGGGCTTGGAGCACAAGGCACTGGCTTATAATCGGCTTATCGCAGTGGACACGCAGATATGTTATGACGGATAAGTTTTATTGATCCGAAATTTGCAATGTGCTACTATAATTTTGCTTAAAGCAAGTTAGTTATCGAATAAATATTGACAAGGGCTTGAAATGGGCTGGTCTGTACGAAGAAAGATGGGATCACGATCCATGTTATGTACAGAAGTCGTTTAGGGCCTGAGAAATGGACACGCAGAGGGCCTTGGAGAATTCTTGCCAAGACCCTTCCTTCATTTATTATAGGAATAAGGTGCTGGCCGAAAGTTTTCCACCCCTTTTTGCCGAAATTTTGCACAGCGAATCCTCTTTTCTGACGGACTACAGATCCTCCGGGACTAGATCGGATAAAAGGTATGAATTCGGGAGGTGAGTGATCGTGTCTAGCCAAAAGTTTTCTTTATTCTCGATCGCCGGCAGGTTTCAATCTACACGCAGCCAGATCATAACGAGCTTTTTTGGCATTGTCGCGATCACGATGCTGAGCGCCTCTGCGATTGCCTATCCGCTGCTGTCTCAGAACATTAAGGAAACTACAGAATCATATGTTCAGGAAAGTAATCTTCTGGCATCCAACAACCTGGATGCCAAGCTGTCTGAAATTGATGAGACCTTTCAAAGAATTACTTTGGATACCGAAGTTCAATCGCTGCTCTCCAGCGCGCTGAAGGGGAAGTACGCTTCTACCGATAGGCGTTTATCTATGCAGGATGTGCTGAATCGCCAGCTGATATTTACCGACCTTGTGAGCAGCGCTGAATTATACGATATGAAGGGACAAGCTTTATATCCTCTATATAACCAGAAGCTTGGGGAGCGGATTGGCGATGAAGTCGTGTTGAATGCAACCGTTGATCCCAACCGGACGATCTGGATTCGCCCTTGGGATGAAGAAGACGGGCTGGTTGCGGTACGCCACGTCAGGCTGCTTGAGGACTGGATGGCAGGGGGATATTTGCTCTTTCACATTAATCAGAATATATTTCAGAATCAGGCGGCAACGCAGAATCAGAATGATTTTGTATACCTGGTATACGATGAAAAGGGCGAATTGCTTAACGATACTTCCGGATTGCCAAAGGCTAAGCTTAGCGATTTCAGGGAGGAAGAACGATCAAAGTGGCAGGGTGATTTCTATTATCCGATGATTCATACTTCAGCAGAGACGGGTTGGACGATGGTTAGCCTTGTGCCTGCGGCAAAGATCGAGCGGCCGGTGCAGCTGCTCCGCAGTGTGCTGCTTGTCTCGGGAGCGATTGGCGTCGGGACGGCATTAGTCTTGTCAATTGTGCTCTCGCTGCTGATTACCCGCCCGCTTAATCATGTTCGAAGAGTGATGAAGTATTCACAGAGGGGTGAATTTCAGGCCAACGAAGTCATTTACTTCAACAGGGAGGTCAATGAGTTGAACCGGACTTACAACAAAATGGTCGACCGGATTCAATTTCTGATTAACGAGGTTTATGAAAAAGAGCGCTTAACCAATATATCGAAGATTAAGGCATTGCAGGCGCAAATCAATCCCCATTTTTTATTTAACACCTTGGAGGCGCTAAATTGGCAGCTGCGCAACAAGGACGATGATGAGTCCGCGGATCTGATCGTCTCCCTATCTGATCTGTTCCGCTATACCTCAGGCCGCTCCTTCAAGAGCGATAGCGCCTTTCTGACGGAAGAACTGCAGCATGTGGAGCGTTACCTGAAGCTGATGCAGCTGCGGCTGCAGGAACGTCTCGAATATTCCATCGAGGTGGAGACAGGGATTGGAGGATACAGAGTCCCCAGATTGCTCCTGCAACCCATCGTTGAAAATGCGGTATATCACGGGGCGGAAGTCCGGAATGAGACCAGCCGGATTTCTGTTCACGTGCGTTCTCTGGACGATATTCTGCAAATTGTCGTGTGGAATAGCGGTCCGGTGATTCCCTCCGAACGCTTGAAAGAGATCCGTGAGCACCTGGACGGTCCGGAGGCGGCAACCGAGGGCGACATCGGCATGGGCTTATCCAATGTCCATGAACGGATCAAGCTGATGTACGGGCATGAGTATGGACTTTTGCTGGACAGTGATCCAAGTAACGGTACGCAGGTTACGCTGAAGCTCCCCTATTACCGGAAGGAGGTCTCTGAATGATTCCCAAAGTGCTGATTGTTGAGGATGAGCCGCTTACAAGCAAAGGAATTTTGCGTACGCTGCAAAAATGGAATCCTCATGAATATGAATACATCACTGTTTATAATGGTCAGGAGGCTGCGGCTCTGCTGCAAACCGACGGCTATGTTCTGATCATTACCGATATTCGCATGCCGGTTATGAACGGCATTGAGCTGCTGGAGGAAGTCAAACGGGCAGAACTGAAGGTAGCGACGATCGTCCTATCCGCTCACTCTGACTTTGAATATGTGCGCTCCGCCCTGGTTCTTGGAGCCGTTGATTATGTGCTGAAGCCGATTGATCCCCGGCAATTGGTTGAAGCGGTAGAACGGGGGCTGGCCAGCCAACAGGAGAGAAAAAAAGATTTGCTGGGCCGGAGGATTGTACAGGACGAAGGGGAATGGCTGGAGAAATGGAGTTGCGGAACCAGGAACACGGTTGTCCTGAGTGCGATCGAATTCATCGAGGACCATTTGGGGGAAACGATCGGAATCCAGGATGTCGCTGCGGAGGTTCATTTAAATCCGAATTATTTCAGTTCATTATTTAAGGAAGAGACCGGGCTTACCTTCAGTGATTTTGTGACAAAGCGCCGGATTCTGGAGGGCAAGCGTATGCTGGCGCAGACAGATCTCAAGATTTATATGATCGCTGAAAAGGTTGGTTACCAGACATCCAAGTATTTTACAAAGGTGTTCCATGATTTAGAGGGGATTACTCCCAAGCAATATCGTGCGAGTATTCGTGAGGATCGCCAGTAATGGCGGTTTTTTTTTGCCCATGTAAAAGAATCCTCTCGCCGCTTTAAGCGGAAGTGAGCATTTTGGTATATTTCCTGATGGCTGCGCCTTACTTGCCCGCTGGCAGGAAATCTATAATGAGATTATGAAAGCGATAACATTTAGAGGGGGAAGACATAATGAAAAAGTTGCTGGCGCTGCTGTTATCTATGGGATTGGTTCTAACCGCTTGCGGGGGAGGACAGCAGGATACAGGGAAATCATCCGGTGGACAAGCTGCTGACAAACCGAAGGAACTGACGGTGTGGCTGTCCGATTCGGAGACAAAGCTGAGAGAGGCGATGCAGTCAAGCGTTGATGCCTTCCATGAGAGCCAGAACGAGGTCAAAGTCAAGGTAGAATACATGGATGACGAAGCGCTTAAGACAAAGATTAAGGTTGCCGGTGCAGGCGGACAAATGCCGGATGTCTTTAACTATTGGTCGGGCGAACAGTTTAACAGCATGGTAAGAGCCGGTGTCATCGCGGATATTTCGGATGAGATTTTGCGGGATCAGGCGTTTATCGACCATTTCTCGGCAGGGGCGCTGGATGCCGGTAAGGTGGACGGGAAGCTGTACAGCATTGCCGCCGGCTCGTCCAATGTTATGTTCTATTACAACAAAAAGATCTTTGCGGAAAATGATATAGCCGTTCCGGCAACCTGGGGCGAGCTTATCAGTGCCGTTGGCAAATTGCAGGATGCCGGAGTAACTCCTATCGCTGTCGGAGCTAAGGATCGTTGGCCGCTGCTGTTCTACTTCGCTTATCTTTCCAATCGCATAGGAGGGACCGAGCCGTTTATGCATGCGGTGACGAACGAGGGGGATTTTACGGACCCTTCTTTTGTGGAGGCTGGCGAGAAGCTGCGAGAATTGGCAAAAGCGGGAGCCTTTGGCGATGGTTTTCTGGGGATGGCCTCAGCGCAATCGGACGCGGCATTTCAAACTGGAAAAGCGGCGATGATCCTGATGGGCGACTGGTCCATTGGCACCTATGCGGACGCCGGAATTGATTTGGGCTACTTCCCATTCCCGGCCGTGGAGAACGGAAAGGGAGATGCCTCGCTGATGCATGGTGGATTCGGGGGGATCTATGCCGTATCGGCCTCTGCTGATCAAGATGCGGCAACAAAGTTTCTGAAGTTCATTATGACGCCTGAGCAGCGCAAAAATTATGTGATTGCGGTGGGCTCTCCTTCCTCCGTAAAAGTGAATTTGGAGGACTCGGACATTAACCCGATCGTAGCGGATTATTTGTCTAATGTCGGCAGTATAGCCTCAGGCTATTTTCCGTATTTTGACCAGGCTATCGATGCCAGACGGGCTGAGCAAATCCTGAACGCGGTCGTCTCAATTGTTGCTGGTGCTCCGGATATTGCGGCAGAGCTGGCTAAAATCAAATAAACTGTTGAAATCGGCGGTATTTCCGCAGGCCGGAAATACCGCTTCATTTCAACCTAGAGGTGAGAATAGGATGGAGAACCGCAAACAACGCTGGATCAGCCGGATCATTTTCATATCGCCGGCATTGGCTATATTTAGTATTTTTCTGCTTATTCCAATTTTATTAAGCCTATACTACAGCTTTTTCTCATGGGATGGACTGAATCCGATGGAGTTCTCGGGAATTCACAATTTTATATCCATGTTCCAGGACAGCTTGCTGATGAAAGCTGTAAAGCATTCGTTCATTTTGACATTTTGGGCGCTTATTATTCAGCTGCCGATCGGACTATTATTGGCTGTAATGCTTTCTTCGGAGAGGTTGTTTGGACGAAGATTGTTTAAGACGGTTTATTTTATGCCCGTAATTTTGTCCACATCGGTCCTTGGTGTGTTATGGGGCTTGATTTACGAGCCCAATATCGGGCTGCTTAACAATCTGCTCGATTTTTTGGGGCTGGGGAATTTGCAGCACGTTTGGCTGGGCGATGAGACGACGGCGCTTGGGGCGATTGCCCTAGTGGTTGGATGGCAGTATATCGGGTTCTATATGATCTTGTTCCTGGCCGGACTTCAAGGCGTGCCTGATGAGATCATCGAAGCTGCCGACCTGGACGGAGCGTCCAAGTTCCGTATTCTGTGGAATATTCGCATCCCCCTCATCCGGCATGTAATCTCCTTTGCGATTATCAATTGCGTTGTGGGCTCTCTTAAATACTTCGATCTGATCTATATTATGACAAGCGGCGGTCCAAACAACTCAACAGAGGTGATTGCTTCAGTTATGTTCAAGCAGGCTTTCCGCTTTTCCGATTTCGGATACGCCAGCTCCATTTCTATGCTGCTGCTGTTGATGGGATTGCTGTTTGCCTTCGCCCTGTCGAAGCTATTCAAGAGCGAGCCGGTTCAATATTAAGGAGGCCGTCATGATAAAGAAAATTCCGACTTACTTATTTTTGATCCTCATGCTGCTGTTAACCGGATATCCGTTTCTATGGATGTTCATTTCCTCTTTTAAGACGAATATCGAGTTCTTTGACAACCCGTGGGGGCTTCCGAAGACCTGGGTTGTGGAGAATTACACCAATGCTTGGGAGAACGGAATTCAGAACTATTTATTGAACAGCCTAATCGTGACATTCGTTACAGTCGTCGGGACGCTTCTCACCGCGGCTATGATTTCGTTCATTCTGGCACGGCGTCCATTTAAAGGTTCCGGCCTGCTGTTATCCTTATTTGTCACCGGAATCATTATCCCTTTTCACAGCACCTTAATTCCGTTGTTTCTGATTATGCAGAAGCTGCATTTGTTGAATACGCGCTTCTCATTGTATCTGCCGTATATAGCGTTCAGCTTGCCTGTGGCCGTCTTTTTGCTGTACGGTTTCTTTAAGCAGCTGCCAAAAGAGCTGGAGGAGGCGGCGCTTATCGACGGCTCAGGTATTTACCGCATGTTTTTTCAAATATTCCTCCCCTTGAGCCGGGCTATTCTGGCGACGGTGGCGATTTTGGCGGCAATCAATGCCTGGAATGAGTTTATGCTGGCTTTGGTATTCCTGTCGGATAACACCATTCAGACGCTTCCGATCGGTCTAATGTCTTTCCAGGGCGCGTTTACAACCGATTACGCAGGGTTGTCAGCGGCGCTTGTCATGTCCGCTCTGCCCGTCATCCTGCTGTACGTCCTGTTCCAGGAGAATGTGACCAAAGGGCTGACAGCCGGTGCTGTGAAAGGATAAAATCGCAAGGCACCGTTTACAGGAGCCGGGATTGTTCATACAGCAGGGAAGGATGCTGTCTAGGGAGAGCAGAATGATTATTGCTGCTCCGCTGGCTCGACTTCGGCCAGTCTGGGGGATCATGGAAAACAGGGAGGACGGCGGTGGCCTAATTGTCAAAGCAAAGTAAGCAATAACTTCTTGCGATGCCTAGTTATCTGTGATATTATTATGTTTGTTGTGAAATCGGTGGTCCGCTGCGGATGATGAAGGAAAACAAGAGAGTTTCCGGAAGAGGCATGAACACCTGAGTGGAAGGAGGGAGTCATAGATGAATATCGTACAAGCGATTACGCAAGAACAACTTCGCAAGGATATTCCGAGCTTTCGTCCTGGTGACACTTTAAAAGTGTTCGTTAAGGTTATCGAGGGATCTCGTGAACGTATCCAGTTGTTTGAAGGTGTTGTAATTAAGCGCCGTGGTGGTGGAATCAGCGAAACTTTTACAGTTCGTAAAATTTCGAATGGTGTAGGTGTGGAAAGAACTTTCCCGCTTCATTCCCCAAAACTCGATAGAATCGAAGTGGCTCGCCGTGGTAAAGTGCGTCGTGCGAAGCTGTACTATCTTCGTGAACTTCGCGGTAAAGCAGCGAGAATTAAAGAAATACGTCGTTAATTGGGTTAACGATAAGGGGGGGCTTGTGTGTTTACTCAAGCTCCCTTTCTATATTTATAAAAGGCTATATAGTGCTGCATACTATATATGACAAGGAGAGATTGCGATCCATGGAACAGCATATTCATGCGGAGGATTCCCAAAAGCCGCCCCAAGAACATAAGAGCGAGGCAATGGAGTGGATCAAGGCCATCGTGATCGCTGTCGTATTAGTATTATTGATCCGATGGCTGTTGTTTGCTCCATTTATTGTCGACGGCCCTTCAATGCATCCGAATTTCTATACTGGCGAGAGAATTATCGTCAACAAGATCGTATATGATTTCCGTGCGCCGAAGCACAGTGAGGTTGTCGTCTTCCATGTTCCATCGGAGGGACGTGATTTCATTAAGCGCGTAATCGGTGTGCCGGGCGATACCGTCAAGGTTGATGGGGATACCATTACGGTCAACGGTAAAGCGATCGAGGAGCCTTATATTCAGGAAGCGCTGGATGAGAAGCATAAAAATAACCAACTCTACAATATTGAAAAAAACTTCCCTAATGAGCAATTTCCGGACGGAAAAGTTCCGGAGGGCTATGTGTTTGTACTTGGCGACAATCGCTCGAATAGTACGGATAGCCGTTCGATCGGGTTTATACCGTTCAAAGATATTATCGGCCGGGCGGATCTTGTATTCTGGCCTGTAAAAGATATCAAAATGATCGGTCACTAATTTCGAAAGTAAAGATGTGCTCGGGAAAATTGAGGTGATACGAATGACGATTCAATGGTTTCCCGGACATATGACCAAGGCTCGCCGGCAGATTCAGGAGAAGCTTAAGCTTATCGATGTGGTGATCGAGCTGTTGGATGCAAGGTTGCCGATGTCCAGCAGAAATCCGATGATCGATGAAATCCTGCAGGGTAAGCCGCGTTTGATTGTATTGAACAAAGCCGATCTGGCAGATCCCGGCGTAACGAAGCAATGGCTGGAAGTGTTCAAGCAAGAAGGGCATCTCGCTGTTGCTGTTGATGCATACAGCGGTCAAGGGATTAAAGAAATCCCTGTGCTGGCCAAAGAACTGTTGAAAGAAAAGCTGGAGAAGCAACGGGCAAAAGGCATGAATCCACGTGCGGTCCGTGCCCTGATCGTAGGGATTCCTAATGTAGGGAAATCTACGCTGATTAACCGATTGGCGGGGCGGAACATTGCGGCTACTGGAGATCGCCCTGGCGTTACCAAGGGTCAGCAGTGGATCAAGGTAGGGACCGATATGGAGCTGCTCGATACTCCGGGTATCCTCTGGCCGAAATTTGAGGATCAGAATGTAGGTTATCGCCTGGCGGTAACTGGAGCAATTCGTGAAGAAATATTGAATGTGGAAGACATCGCTTTTTTTGGCGTTAAATATTTAGTTAAGTATTATTGGGGACCCTTCTCCAGTCGCTTCGAGTTGAAGGAGCAGCCTGAAAATCCGGACAATCCGGATGAGATTGTAGCGGTGATGGAGGCTGTAGGGCGCAAGCGCGGCTGTATCGTTAGCGGCGGGCGTGTTGATTTGGAGAAAGCCTCGGGAATACTGCTGCGCGAGCTGCGTGCAGGCAAGCTGGGAAGATATTCAATGGAAGCACCATATTAAGAAATAGGTCAGATTGAATACCATGCAATTCATGCTCGGTTATAATCCTTCCGGGATAGTCTTAAGGCTCCCGGAGGGATTTTTTGTGCGCTTGGATTTCAGATAAAAGAAAATCGGCCATCAGGAAAAAATTTCATCCCTAGGGATCGCTTAATTTAGACGTCGTTCTACCGATAAATAGTATATAGTGTTCTTAGAGCTTCATAGAGGGACAGGATGTGTAGGGCCGCCCCTCATCATAGAATATCAGGCGCTGTTGTCGGGGAGATCGGGGAGAAATGATGAGTCATTTACTGAAATACGAACAGGAATATTGGGAATTGTCTTATCAGAACATTGCAGGTGTTGATGAAGTAGGTCGGGGTTGTCTGTTTGGTGATGTAGTTGCGGCTGCGGTGATCTTGCCGCAGGGGCTCGTGCTGGAGGATGTTGATGATTCCAAGAAGCTGAGTGCCAAGAAGCGAGAGTATTTATACGACGTGATTATGGAACAGGCCGTGGCTGTTGGAGTAGGTTATGTAGATGCTCCAACCATCGACCAGATTAATATTAAACAGGCCGCACGCCTGGCGATGAAGCAGGCGGTGAGTCAATTGAGCGTCAAGCCGGATATGCTGTTGATTGATGCGGAGAAGATCGATCTTGATATTCCGCAGCTGGCTATCATTAAAGGCGATGCGACAAGCCAATCGATTGCAGCTGCATCGATTGTCGCCAAGGTGACGCGGGACAGGCTTTGTCAGGGAGAATGGGATGTAAGGTATCCCGAATACGGAATTGCAGTACATAAGGGTTATGCTACGAAGCTGCATCGGGAGCAAATTATGGCTTTGGGCCCAACGCCGATGCACCGTCGAAGCTTTTTGCGAAACTTGCTGATCGAAGAACAGACGTTGTTCTGATTAACCCGCCAAGTCAGGCGGGTTTTCCGTATCGTCTAACGAAACTACAGATCGTTATTTCCGCAAAAAAAGCGGTTAATAAAATCTAACGAAACACCGTATCGTTATTTGGGAGAATTCAGGACGTTAAGCGCCGAATTAGCTTAAATAACGATACCCAGTTTCGTTAGAATTTTTAGAGGCCCAATTCAGTGGAAATAGCGATATGACGTTTCCTTAGAGATCAAAGCCATTCAAAAGTTCGCTTTTCAGCACCGAAGTTTATGGTTCCGATAGGCGTTTTCTGCGAAATGCTTCAGTTGGACGAAGCCAGGAGTTGAGGGGCAGAGCGTATACAGTATGTACGGGAGCGCCTTGGGATGTTTCCGAAGGAACATGACCTCATAAGCATTTGCACAGGCACATAGTGAATTCAGTTCAAGATTCAATTTTGAATAGCTCCATGATTTACTTCGTGTTAGATTTAGAATTTATAAGTTAAATCTATGCTGATGAAATTCCATATCGCAAGAAAATCTGCCACTGAATCGCGGTCGATCATCCGTGAATGGGTTTTGATTGTTTTTGTTATCAAAAATAAACGATTTGAACTACATATAACTAGGGTTGGGAGGGAAGCTGATGAATATAGGACCTCTGCTGAGAAGTGTGCTGGGGGATGCACGTCCCGGAGAGCCGCGCTCGTTAGAGCTTAAGGCCGGACAGGTCGTACGCGGAACGGTGCTTAGCGTATCCGAGGATGGACAGGAAGCGGTGATTCAGGTGCAGGGGGTTAAGCTCCATGCCACGTTAGAAACCCCGCTGCAGCAAGGCCAAACGACGCTATTGCAAGTACAGCCGCAGTTTCAGGATGGCCAAATGGTGCTTAAGCCAATCAACCCGCCAGTCACGACGGGGTTGTCTTCCTCCTCGCTTGCCGGATTATTAAGTGAATTCGGGCTGGAGAATACGGCGGTAAACCGTGATCTGATCCAATCGATGCAGGCGAGCGGAATACCTCTGACTAAGGAAAATATCACTCAACTGCTAAGTCTGGCGGCATTAAAACCATCTTCGGTACCGTTATCGGAATGGGTTCAGGCCGCTGGAATTGCGTTGAACCGGGGGTTGCCTTTGACTGGAGAGACGGTGGGCAGCTTGCATCAAGCGATTTTTGGTCCGCCCCTGCACGTGCTTTTGTCGAATTTGGAGGAGCAGCTGGCAGCATTTATAGCAGGAGGCCGCTTGAATGTACCAGGGCAAACGGCTGGTCAAGCGCCAGGCGTTCAAATGCCGATGCTCGCTGGAACGCAAGCGGAAAATTTGGGAGCTGCGCAGTTGACAGCAAACGCTGCGGTTCCTAACCACATAACATCAACCTTTGGTGCTTCCGCTTCCTCTATTGGAGGATGGAATACAGCTGGGGCAGGTTCGGCGGGACCGATACAAGGGAACGGAGCTGTCGGTGCGGATGAAGCCGTGATAAACCCGGCTTCATTAAATTCCCAGACCGCAAGGGATGGCGGCGGAAAGGCAATTCCTGTTCCGGCTTCTTCCTTGCCGATGGCCGATGGTTTCTTGGCATCCACGGGGCAGGGAGCCGCTGCCCAAGCGACGGATGCTCTGCTTGGCAAACTGCAGAGCTTGTTGACGCAGCTGCGCGCTACGCTAGCGCAGGATGCCATTGCCTTGTCCGGCAGGGGACAAGGCGATGCACAGCCGACCGCGGCGGAGCGCGCGGTTGGCCTTGCCGCAGGCGCAAGCACGGGT
>NZ_LN831279.1:1191795-1501556 GCF_900069005.2 Paenibacillus sp. GM2
GGGGCTGTCGCGGGGCCGGCGCAGCCGGAAGCCCTGGCTGCGTCCAAGAGCAGCCCCCTCATCGTCAGCGATACGCTGAAGGGGCTGCTGATGCAGGTGCTGTCGCGGGACGACGCTCCAGCACCGCTGCTGGACACCGCCCGGCAGCTAGCCAGCCAATTGACCGGGCAGCAGCTATTGCTTACGACCGACCGTACGGCTCCGTTCGCACAAGTCACGCTATTTCTGCCCTTTATCGGGCCGGATGGCGAACAGACGGCGTCCGTGCATATCGAATCAAGGCGTGGCCGCAAAGGGCTGCTTGATGCTGACAATTGCCGACTATGGTTCGATTTGCAAATGAAGGCGCTTGGCCAAATTATGGTCGATGTACAGGTGGCAAACAAGAAGGTGCTGCTCAAGATCTATAGTGAGAATGAACTTGCCGGAGCCTTTCTTGAGTCCCGCCAGGATGAGGTGGAAGCTGCATTGGATTCGGCGGGATACCGCTTGTTAGCTTTGCACGCAGAACCGTTGTTCAAAGCTGTTGAAGAGGACGGAGCCAATGATTTAACAATGTCACAAGCTTACGCGCCCAGCTCATATAGAGGGGTGGACTACCGTGTATGAGTGAGGAGAAATCCCAGGAGCTTCCGCTTTCTATGAAGAAGGCTGTCGCTTTGAAATATGAACCGTCCAAAGGCGATGCACCGATCGTAGCCGCCAAAGGCAGGGGGCTGCTGGCGGAGCGTATCCTGGAGACGGCCAAGGAGCATGGGATTCCGGTTCAGGAGGACCCAGCGCTAGTGGAAGTGTTATCCAAACTTGATTTGGACCAACAAATCCCGCCAGAGCTTTATAATCTGGTAGCGGAAATACTCACTTTCATTTACCGTTCCGACAAGCAAGCTGAGGAAGAATGGTATTATGAATAATCCAGGGCGCCGTGAAGCAAATTCACGGCGCTTGAATTTTTCATAGTAGATCTGTCTGTTGATCCGGGTTCTGTTGATGACTGTTATCGTTAACGATGGTTTGCATAAACCATTTGCCAGATATCCATTCATAACTTATATTGGATTTAAGTGTAGTTATAGCCTTTATATCCCATAGTCCATGTATACTTTGCTATAGAAGTTATGAAGGGGTCGTTACATATGGGTAATCTGAGAAACGAAAGAACGGGTACAGATGAACGCCAAATTCGTGGCAGGCAGGCGGAAAATATGGCCGCTCTATATTTGCAAAATCAGGGATATAGGATCTTGGCCAGAAATTGGCGCTGCCGGACGGGAGAATTGGATTTAATTGTGACCAAGGAGGAGCAGATTGTTATTGTCGAGGTACGCAGCCGCAGTGGCTACGCGCTAGCCTACGGTTTTCCCTCCGAGTCCATCACTCCGCGTAAAATTCGCAAGGTGCGTGATACCGCTGCCGTCTACTTACTGCAAGCCGATAAACAGACAGCTACAGTCCGCTTTGATGTGATTACAGTTTTGTACCCTGGAGATGGCGAGCCACAGTTAGAGCATTTAAAAGCTGCCTTTTAATATAGAAAGACGCCGGGGTCATTAGAAATTGCGAACGAGGTTTATCCAAGATAATTGATAAGCGACGGATAATATATGTCTGTTGCCTCTTAACCTAGAATTTTCCGCTACCAACGATCTCGCTCCCTAATCAATGAAAGGCTTTCCAGAACCACAATGGACCGTGGAAATGGAGGCCTTTTTGATTTACAGAATCTCAACTTTGCGCCGATCTAACTGTCGATATTGGATCGCCTCGGCGATATGGGCGGAAGTAATTCGATCCACGCCCTCGAGATCGGCGATCGTACGGGCCAGCTTAATAATCCGATCATAGGCACGCATGCTGAGCCCAAGCGTTTCGAATGAAGCCTCTAGTAAACGGCCCGCTTCTGTGTCAAGGGGAGCGAACTTGCGAAGCATCCGGCCGGATAATTCACTGTTGCGGGTGAATGTGTCATTACGGTAACGATTAAGTTGAATCGCTTCGGCTCTCTCAACGGCAGCACGCATCTTAATTGAAGATAAAGGCTGTACATCGCTTTGCCAATTGGCTGGACGCGGCACTTCAACATGCATATCTATCCGGTCAAGCAGTGGGCCGGATATCTTCTCACGATACTGAGCGATCCTGGCCGGGCTGCAGGTACATGGAGGAAGCGGTGGTTCAGATCCTAAAAATCCGCAGGGGCACGGATTCAAAGAAGCCGCTAACAAAAATCGTGCTGGAAAAGTAAAGGAAGCCCGTGATCTGCTGATCGAGACGACGCGCTCCTCCAACGGTTGGCGCAGCACCTCCAGTACACCCCGTGAAAATTCGGGCAGCTCATCCAGGAATAAGACGCCGTGATGAGCAAGACTGACCTCTCCCGGCTTCGGTATGCTGCCGCCGCCAATCAGCCCAGCCCCTGAAATGGTGTGGTGAGGTGAACGAAAAGGACGTACGCGCATTAAGCCGCTCCCACTCCCTTTTAATTTGCCAGCCGAGCTGTAAATCTTTGTAACTTCCAGAGCTTCTTCTTGGGATAGCGGAGGGAGAATTGTGGGCAGTCTGCGAATGAGCATTGTCTTGCCGGTACCTGGAGGACCGATCAGGACGATATTATGCATGCCTGCCGCTGCGATCATCAGCGCCCGCTTGACATGTTGCTGTCCAAGCACATCGCTATAATCCTCGGCAGATGGCGGGAACAGGACGGGCTCCTCGGTCGCTATCGGGTGATCTTGATGGATCTGTAAATGAGAGAGTGTGGTCAAATACAAGGGGGGTGCTGTTGCTGTGCCCTTTTTATGGGATATCTCCTCTGGAGCAAGCTGCTTTAAATGTCTTAGCCCATAGACATGAACTCCATCCAGCAGCATTGCTTCCGGGGCATTCTCTATTGGTACTAGTACCGAGGTAAAGCCTCGTTTCATCGCCAGATCAACCATAGCCAACACTCCGGGAATCGGGCGAAGCGTGCCATCGAGCGAGAGCTCTCCGAGGATAAGCAGGCGTTCGCCCTCCGGCAGCCGAATTTGCTCGCTTGCTGCCAAGAGTCCGAGTGCGATGGCGAGATCGAAGGCGCTGCCTGCTTTGCGCAGATCGGCTGGCGCAAGATTTATAGTGACTCGTTGCAGTGGAAAGGTGTAGCCGCAGTTTTTTATGGCTGAGCGTACTCTTTCCACAGCTTCGCGCACGGCGGAATCCGGCAATCCGACCAGATTTACTTGAGGAATCCCACCGGACAGATCGACTTCCACCTCAATCAATACCCCATCAATCCCGTAAAGACAAGCGCTGTAAAGCTTTCCGTACATGGACATAACGAAAAACACCTCATTTCCATAATTAGGAGGTTCAGTCGTAAGCTGAGTGATTTACTCGACTTTAACGAACCTTCATTTGACACCAGTTGCCTGGCAACGGAGCCAAATCGAGGGAAAAAAGGTGCTTCCATATTTTCCTGACTATGCTTTGATCGTATCGTAGAAGTTTCTTTTGAGATTGTCAAGCTTTGATGAATAACAATAAAAAACATCACATCATTTTATCGGGTTGATTATCATGATAGAATAGGAATTCATCTCATTTCGCGATGTATTTCATAAGCTTGACTGTGATTCGCTAATACTGCTTGGAAGTGAAAAAGTCGAATATATAAATATTCTAAAATAAAATGGCGATTTTCGGCGGTGAGATGAAAGAAGGTGCGTCACTTTAAATAGTGGGTTGATTTATCTCAAAATGAGATCAAATTGATATAAAAAAGTTGTGTATAAATCATGAACTTTTTAAGGAAAGCGTTTCAAAAACATGATACAATGGTTGGGGTTTCAACGATTTGACCATACCTGTGAGGTTCGTTACTTCGGGTTATGGAACAACTTCTAATACCGCCTGTTGATAGGAGGATTCTAAAGTATGAATATCCATGAATATCAAGGAAAAGAAGTGCTGAAGCAGTATGGAGTCGCCGTTCCGAAGGGACAAGTTGCGTTTACGGTGGAGGAAGCTGTAGAGGCAGCGGCTGCACTGGACAGCCCGGTTGTCGTTGTGAAGGCGCAGATCCATGCTGGCGGACGCGGCAAAGCTGGTGGCGTTAAAGTCGCGAAGAATCTGGAAGAAGTGCGGACTTATGCACAGGAAATTCTCGGCAAGGTACTGGTAACGCATCAGACTGGCCCGGAAGGCAAAGAGGTCAAACGCTTGTTGATCGAAGAAGGTTGCGACATTAAGAAAGAGTATTACATAGGCGTTGTTGTCGACCGTGGAACCGGCAGCGTCGTAATGATGGCGTCGGAAGAAGGCGGTACGGAGATCGAAGAGGTCGCCGCAGCAACTCCGGAGAAAATCTTCAAAGAGGTAGTTGATCCTGCGCTGGGCCTACAGACCTATCAGGCGCGCAGACTGGCTTACGCGATTCACATACCTAATGAACTGGTGAATAAGGCGGTTCAATTCATGATGGCTCTTTATACGGCATTTGTCGACAAGGACTGCTCGATCGCGGAGATCAATCCGCTGGTAGTTACCGGTGACGGCAATGTAATGGCTTTGGACGCTAAATTGAATTTTGATGCCAATGCCCTGTTCCGTCATAAGGATATCCTTGCTTTGCGCGATTTGGAAGAAGAGAACGAGAAGGAGATCGAAGCCTCCAAGTACGATCTTAGCTATATTGCTCTCGACGGAAATATCGGCTGCATGGTTAATGGAGCAGGTCTTGCTATGGCGACGATGGACATCATTAAATATTACGGCGGCGATCCAGCCAACTTCCTTGATGTTGGGGGCGGAGCGACGGCTGAAAAAGTAACCGAAGCCTTTAAGATTATTCTGTCGGACGATAATGTAAAGGGCATTTTTGTTAATATTTTTGGTGGAATTATGAAATGCGACGTTATTGCAGCGGGGATCGTAGAAGCGGCACATCAGGTCGGACTGGATCGTCCGTTGGTGGTACGTCTGGAAGGAACGAATGTAGAGCTGGGCAAGCGTATTCTGGCCGAATCCGACTTAACGATCGTATCGGCGGATTCGATGGCAGACGGCGCTCAGAAGATCGTTGCGCTCGTATCGTAATGTAATCACCTTATCCATAAAGGGGAGGCTTGAAGTATGAGTATTTTAATCGATAAGAATACAAAGGTTATCACCCAGGGGATCACGGGCAAGACTGCGTTGTTCCATGCCAAGGGCGCCTTGGACTACGGGACGCAAATGGTGGGCGGCACATCCCCGGGCAAGGGAGGCACTACGGTCGAGATTGAGCTGGAGAACGGACAAACGGCGAGCTTGCCGGTGTTTAATACAGTAAGAGAGGCGAAGGAAGCGACCGGTGCAACGGCGAGTGTTATCTACGTACCGCCGGCCTTTGCCGCGGATTCGATCCTTGAAGCGGTGGAAGCGGAGCTGGAGCTCGTCATTTGTATCACGGAAGGCATTCCGGTGCTCGATATGGTCAAGGTGAAACGTTACATGGAAGGCAAGAAGACGGTACTGATCGGGCCAAACTGTCCGGGAGTAATTACGCCGGGAGAATGCAAGATCGGGATTATGCCGGGTTATATTCATCTGCCAGGCCATGTGGGCGTTGTATCGCGCAGCGGTACGCTTACCTATGAAGCGGTTCATCAGTTAACAACACGCGGCATCGGGCAATCCAGTGCTGTTGGTATCGGTGGCGATCCGGTTAAAGGCTCGGAATTTATCGATATTTTGCGCCGGTTTAATGAAGATGATAATACCCATGCGGTAATTATGATCGGCGAGATTGGCGGAACGGCTGAAGAGGAAGCGGCGGAATGGATCGCTGAGAATATGACGAAGCCTGTCGTCGGCTTCATCGGTGGGGTTACTGCGCCTCCAGGCAAGAGAATGGGCCATGCGGGTGCAATTATTTCAGGCGGCAAAGGTACGGCCAAAGAAAAGATCGCGAAGCTGGAGCAATGCGGCATTAAGGTCGCTCCGACTCCATCCGAGATGGGGGCAACCTTGGTTGGGGTGCTTGAAGAGCGCGGATTATTAGGCATGTGCACGACACATTAAGAGAGGTAATTCAAAAAGGACGCTTTTGATCACGTAGTTAAACTGAGAGCTTATTCGACATCGAATCTTAAATTCAGCCGGGCCTTCCGGTGCTCACGTACCCACAACGTACGCTGCGCTCCTCAGTCCCTGGCTTCATTCAACCTTCTCGGTGCTGAAAACCGACCTTTTTGAATCTTTGATTTGGGAGGTAATTCAAAAAGGACGCTTTTGATCACGTAGTTAAACTGAGAGCTTATTCGACATCGAATCTTGAATTCAGCCGGGCCTTCCGGTGCTCACGTACCCACAACGTACGCTGCGCTCCTCAGTCCCTGGCTTCATTCAACCTTCTCGGTGCTGAAAACCGACCTTTTTGAATCTTTGATTTGGGAGGTAATTCAAAAAGGACGCTTTTGATCACGTAGTTAAACTGAGAGCTTATTCGACATCGAATCTTGAATTCAGCCGGGCCTTCCGGTGCTCACGTACCCACAATGTACGCTGCGCTCCTCAGTCCCTGGCTTCATTCAACCTTCTCGGTGCTGAAAACCGACCTTTTTGAATCTTTGATTTGGGAGGTAATTCAAAAAGCTCGCTTTTGATCACGTAGTTAAACTGAGAGCTTATTCGGCGGGCCTTCTGGCGTTCCTTTATTTGATTTGCTATAATACTTTAAGCAAGTTTATATTGGTATATTTTAGTTAGTTTAAGGTAAGCAACCTTCTGGGCCAAATGGCAGGGGGTTGCTTTTTTGTCGTTCACGAAACTTATTGAGGATGAATGGGAGGAACGAATGGTGGATAGAAATGAAGTATTGATCGCATTGCATGAAGTGAATGGTCTCGGGTGGAGGCGGATAGAGGAAATCGTTAAGAGAGATAGCGATTGGCAGCACGCTTATCAGTTTAACGCAGCTGATTGGTTGGAAAGAGGACTTGAAGCGGAATTGGCGTTGTGGATGAGCCAGCAATTCACCTTGGATTGGGTAGAAGAAAGACTAGAGCGCATGAAGCGTAAACGGATTAGACCGGTAACTATTTACGATGAGAAATACCCACTATTAATGAAGGAAACGGTTCGGCCTCCCTGGGTTTTATACACAATTGGAAATATGAGGCTGTTATCCGCTTTATCTGTAGCGATTGTTGGCACGCGGCTTCCCACGGCTTACGGACGAAAAGTAGCCGCAGGGTTAACGGAAGGATTATGTGATAGAGGGATCACCGTTGTCAGCGGCATGGCGCGTGGCATTGACGGGGTATGTCATGAAGCCGCGCTTAACTGCGGCGGAAGAACCATCGCCGTATTGGGAACCGCGGTCGATATCGCTTACCCGCCTGAACATAACTCCTTATACCGTAGAATCGCCGAGTCCGGATTGATCATTTCGGAATACCCGATGGGCATGAAGGGACATCCGGGCATGTTCCCGCAGCGCAACCGGATCATTGCCGGGATTTCCCGGGGCACAGTCGTTGTCGAGGCGGACGCCCGCAGCGGATCGCTGATTACAGCAGATGCTGCACTCGAGGAGGATCGGGATGTATTTGCAGTGCCCGGCCCAATCACCTCCCCGAAAAGCCGGGGGACGTTGGAATTGCTCAAACAAGGGGCGAAAATGGTCACGGATGTGGACGATATTTTGGAGGAATATCAGGCTTTTTTATCTTACTCGCGTGTGACTACGAAGAGGGTATCAGAAGTTTGTGAGTTGACAGATGAGGAGCAGCGCATTTACGATATGTTGCAGCAGGGGATAAATCATTTTGACGATTTACTGCTGCAAACGTCATGGGATTTTGGACTTTTACATTCAGTTCTGTTATCTTTAATCATGAAAAAAGCGGCGGTCCAGCTGCCGGGTTCTGTTTATAAGATTATATAGTCCATTCCTATCGAAGAGTGGCTTGAACATATGACTATATACAATTGTTGAGAGGAGGATGGATCTGTGGCTGATTCTCTCGTTATCGTGGAGTCGCCTGCAAAGGCGAAGACGATCGGAAAATATTTGGGCAGCAAATACATCGTGAAGGCTTCTATGGGGCATGTTCGCGATTTGCCGAAAAGCCAAACCGGGGTTGACGTGGAAAATGACTTCAATCCCAAATATATAACCATCCGTGGAAAAGGTTCAGTACTGAAGGAATTAAAAGATGCGAGCAAAAAAGTAAAAAATATTTATCTGGCGGCTGACCCCGATCGCGAAGGGGAAGCGATTGCCTGGCATCTTGCCCACGTGCTTGATGTAGATGCCTCGAAGGCCTGCCGCGTTGTATTCAATGAGATTACGAAGCAGGCGGTTAAGGATGCCTTTAAAACGCCGCGCAAGATCAATATGGATCTGGTCAATGCCCAGCAGGCGAGACGAATTCTCGACCGTCTGGTTGGTTATAAGATTAGTCCGTTATTGTGGAAGAAGGTTAAGAAGGGGTTATCCGCTGGCCGTGTACAATCGGTAGCTGTAAAGATTATTTTGGACCGCGAAAATGAAATCTCGGCCTTTGTCCCGGAGGAATATTGGACAATTACAGCTGTCCTGAAAATCGGGGACATTGAATTTGAGGCGAAGTTCTATAAATACCGCGGAGAGAAGCTTGAGCTTGCGAATGAGCAGCAGGTCGAAGAGATTCTCAAAGCGCTGGAAGGCGCCGAGTTCAAGGTTGGTGAAGTGAAGGAGAAGGAGCGTCTTCGTCATCCGGCTGCGCCGTTTACGACGAGTTCCCTACAGCAGGAAGCGGCCCGCAAGTTGAATTTCCGTGCGGCTAAGACGATGTCTGTTGCCCAGCAATTATATGAAGGCGTTGATTTAGGCAAAGAGGGCACAGTTGGTCTAATTACTTATATGCGTACAGATTCGACGCGGATTGCTGCTTCGGCACAGGAGGAAGCCAAGGAATATATCGTGGATAAGTACGGAGAGAACTACGCTCCGGAAGCTCCGCGGCAATATTCGAAGAAGGCGGCCGGAGCGCAGGATGCCCATGAAGCGATTCGTCCTACCTCGGCACTACGCGACCCGGAATCTGTGAAGTCATTTATGAGCCGTGATCAGTTCCGCTTATATAAACTGATTTGGGAACGATTTATGGCTAGTCAAATGTCTTCTGCGGTGCTGGATACGATGTCCGTTGATATCCCTGCGGGTGAAGTGACTTTCCGGGCCGTTGGCTCGAAGATCCGCTTCCCGGGTTTCATGAAGGTCTATGTGGAAGGTAACGATGACGGAACAACGGAAGACAATAAGTTCCTGCCTCCGCTGAAGACTGGCGATGTGCTGAAGAAGGAAACGATTGATCCGAAGCAGCACTTCACTCAGCCGCCTCCGCGATATAGCGAAGCACGTCTGGTTAAGACGCTTGAAGAGCTTGGCATTGGACGCCCGAGTACGTATGCGCCGACCTTGGAGACGATTCAGAAGCGTGGGTATGTGGCGATTGAAGATAAGAAGTTCATCCCGACCGAATTGGGCGAGCTGGTTCTCGAGCAAATGGAACAGTTCTTCCCGGAAATTCTCAACGTTGAATTTACCGCCCATATGGAGGAAGATCTTGACCATGTCGAGGAAGGCACTGAAGACTGGGTTCGCGTCCTGAGCGAGTTCTATGGGCCGTTTGAGAAGCGGCTGGAAGTTGCGGAGAAAGAGATGAAGGAGATCGAGATCGAAGATGAGGTCTCCGATGAAATCTGCGATAAGTGCGGAAGACCGATGGTCTACAAATTGGGCAGATTCGGCAAGTTTCTCGCCTGCTCTGGATTCCCGGATTGCCGCAATACGAAACCGATCATCAAGGACATCGGAGTAGCCTGTCCGAAATGTAAGGAAGGGCATATTGTTGAGCGCCGCAGTAAAAAGGGCAGAGTGTTCTACGGCTGCGACCGTTATCCGGAGTGCGATTTTGTATCCTGGGATAGGCCATCGCCAATCCCTTGCCCTAAATGTGGATCGCTCCTCATCGAGAAGCGCAATAAGCAGGGCGGGAAGCTGCAATGCACCGCTTGTGATTTTGTACAGGCGATTGAGGAGAACGAAGACGCTGCGGGCGAATAAGACCATACAATTCTAATAAGACATTTACAGCAGCGAATTCTGGGGGGATTTAAGTTGACAGATTCTAGTAGAGTAACCGTCATCGGCGCCGGGTTGGCCGGAAGCGAAGCGGCGTGGCAAATCGCCAGCCGTGGGGTGCCTGTTACTTTGTATGAGATGCGTCCGGTGGTTAAGACACCGGCGCATCATACCGATAAATTTGCCGAACTCGTATGCAGCAACTCGCTGCGAGCGAATGGGCTTACGAACGCTGTAGGGGTATTGAAGGAAGAAATGAGGATGCTGAATTCGCTCGTGCTCGGATCGGCTGATCATAATGCAGTTCCTGCCGGCGGGGCGCTGGCTGTGGACCGCGACGGCTTCTCCGGGGAGATTACGAACACTTTACGCGAGCATCCGCTGATTGAGGTTGTGAACGAAGAAATCACAGAGATTCCGCAAGAGGGGGTCGTAGTCATCGCTACAGGCCCTCTAACTTCGCCGGCTCTCTCCGAGCAGATCAAGGCGTTGACGGGAGAGGATTACTTCTATTTCTACGATGCGGCTGCGCCGATCATTGAGAAAGAATCGATCGATATGAACAAGGTATACCTTGCTTCCCGTTATGATAAGGGAGAGGCCGCCTATTTGAACTGTCCGATGACAGAACAGGAATTTGATGCATTCTATGAAGCGCTTATCACCGCCGAAGTTGCTCAGCTTAAGGAGTTCGAGAAGGAAGTGTATTTTGAAGGCTGTATGCCGATTGAAATCATGATGCGCCGCGGCAAGCAGACCGCGTTATTTGGTCCGATGAAGCCAGTAGGGCTCGTGAACCCGCATACGGGTACGCTCCCCCATGCTGTCGTACAGCTTAGACAGGATAACGCTGCCGGAACGCTCTATAACATGGTTGGCTTCCAGACTCACCTTAAATGGGGCGAGCAAAAGCGCGTCTTCTCGATGATACCTGGTTTGGAAAATGCGGAGTTTGTCCGTTACGGCGTCATGCATCGCAACACATTTATCAACTCACCTCGTTTGATGCTTCCAACCTATCAACTGAAGGAACGCAGAACGCTCTTTTTTGCCGGGCAAATGACCGGTGTGGAGGGATATGTAGAATCCGCAGCTTCGGGTCTCCTTGCCGGCATCAACGCAGCGAGAGTCGCTCTCGGCCAGGAAGGCATCGTCCTGCCTGAAGATACAGCGCTAGGCAGTATGGCCCGGTATATTACAACGGCGGACTTTGAACATTTCCAGCCGATGAATGCGAATTTCGGGCTGTTCCCTAAGCTGGATACAAGGTATCGGAAGAAGGCCGAGAAGAATGAAGCGTTGGCACAGCGTGCGCTGGACAGTCTCCGCTCCTTTATTGCGGCTGAAGGAATGGCATAATTAGACTCTGGCCTTGTCGTGATATATCATAGAGATACGACATAAGATTTACTTTAGGATGGATTTTTTTCGAACCAGCCCTAGAGAGATCCTATATCGTATTGCATAGCGGACATAGCGGCACCCGTCTATGTCCTCCATAGGCTCCGGGCTTTTCGTCGGCCTGGATTGGAGGAGGTAGACGGGTGCTATAATTATCAGATGGAAGGATGCGGTTGTTCATGGTTCCTACTTTTCATGCTACAACAATTTGTGCCGTTCGTCACAACGGAAAGGGAGCAATTGCCGGTGATGGCCAAGTCACGCTTGGCGAGAGTGTCATTATGAAGCAGACCGCCAAGAAGGTCCGTAGATTATATAGAGGACAGGTGCTGGCGGGTTTTGCCGGTTCAGTTGCGGATGCAATAACCTTGTTTGAGAAGTTCGAGGGTAAACTGGAAGAGCACCAGGGGAATTTGCAGAGAGCTGCGGTTGAGCTGGCCAAGGAATGGCGTCAGGATCGCGTGCTGCGCAAGCTGGAGGCTCTTCTGATCGTTATGGACAAAACCGGGATGCTTATGATCTCCGGCGGCGGAGAAGTGATCGAGCCGGACGATGATATTTTAGCGATCGGCTCCGGGGGGAATTATGCCCTATCTGCTGCCCGTGCTCTAAAACGCAATGCCGCGCATATGGAGGCAAAGGATATTGTACGCGAATCGCTGCTGGTCGCATCGGAAATTTGCGTATTTACGAACAATAATATTATCGTTGAAGAACTTTGATGCGGGAGGGATCTTGGATGAATAATCAGAATTTAACACCACGGCAAATCGTAATCGAGTTGGATAAATATATTGTCGGACAGAAGCAAGCCAAGAAATCCGTTGCAGTTGCGCTTCGCAATCGCTATCGCCGCAGCTTGCTCAGCGATGAGGTACAGGACGAGATCGTACCTAAAAACATTCTTATGATCGGACCTACTGGAGTCGGCAAGACCGAGATCGCTCGCCGCCTCGCCAAGCTGGTAGGTGCTCCATTCGTCAAGGTTGAGGCGACGAAGTTTACAGAGGTAGGCTATGTCGGTCGGGATGTTGAATCCATGGTCCGCGACCTGGTGGAGGTTGCTATTCGTACGGTCAAAGCTGAGCGCACAGAGCAGGTGAAGGATAAGGCTGAGGAACTGGCGAATGAAAGACTTGTCCAGATTCTTGTTCCGTCCACTCATAAGTCGAAGGGGGTACGCAACCCATTCGAGATGTTGTTTGGAAATGCCAATCAGAACTCTTCCTCAGGATCAGAACCTCAAGAAGAGGATAGCAGTGAATTGAATGAGAAGCGTCGTCAAGTACGCTTCAAGCTGTTAGCGGGTCAAATGGAGGACGATATCGTTGAGATCGATGTAGAGGACAATACGCCTAACATGTTCGATATGTTCGCTGGCCAAGGCAACGATCAGATGGGCATGAATATGCAGGAGATGTTTGGCAACCTGCTGCCGCATCGGACCAAACGAAGAAAGCTGACGATCAAGGAAGCCAGAAAAGTGCTTACTCAGGAAGAAGCGGCTAAGTTGATTGATCATGATGATCTGACCCAGGAGGCTATCCGCAGGGCCGAACAGTCAGGCATTATTTTTATTGATGAGATCGACAAGGTAGCAAGCCGGGGGCAAGGCTCGGGGCCGGATGTATCTCGGGAAGGGGTGCAACGCGATATTCTGCCTATCGTTGAGGGTTCCACGATTATGACCAAATATGGCCCTGTGAAGACCGATTATGTTCTCTTTATCGCCGCCGGGGCTTTCCATATCGCCAAGCCATCGGATTTGATTCCGGAACTGCAGGGACGATTCCCAATCCGGGTTGAACTGGATAGTCTGACGCTGGACGATTTCGTATCCATTTTGACCGAACCGAAGAATGCCCTTACGAAGCAGTACGCAGATTTGCTGCGTACGGAGAATATCGAGATTGATTTCTCAGATGAGGCTATCCGGGAGATCGCTGCGATTGCAGCTAATGTGAATTCTAATACGGAGAACATCGGGGCGAGAAGACTTCACACGATTCTGGAGAAGCTGCTTGAAGATCTGTCTTTCGAAGCGCCGGAATTGACACTTGACCGAATGACGATTACACCGGAATATGTTAGCAGCAAATTAGGAGATATTGTGAAAGATCGAGATTTAAGCCAATATATTCTTTAATTTTCCATTGACATATAAGACTTGACCCGTATAAAAAGGCCGTTAGACCCAGTATTATTAGGGGGAAACGGCCTTTTTTTATTCTCTAAAGGAGTAATAGAGGGATTCTATAAGACTAGTTACTGTCGATATTTCTCGAAAAACTAGTAAAATTTTAAAATATTGTCAAATTCAAAGCCAATTATTTCAAAGATAGTGCTTTTTTCTTATTGTAATAAAATCGATTCTCCTAGAAACTTATGTTATATGACATGAAGATGTTTTTTTCTACAAACCTACATGAATTGATAAATAATTATCAAAAAAAATGTCGAAAAAAGAGGGAAAGCCATCTGAATGTTGAATACGTACATTTAAGGAAAATATGCGAAATAACAAAGGGGGCGAAATAATGCAACTGTTGAACGGAATAGGGTTTGCTCGGATTGAGTCAGCAGTACAGGCCGCTAATATGCGCCAAAGTGTGCTGGCTAACAATATAGCTAACGAAGATACCCCTTATTTCAAACGTTCAAATGTATCATTTGAGAGTTTGCTACAGCAAGCAAGTGAAGGAGATATGCCAGCTTTGCAGGGCATTCGTACCAATAATAGGCACTTTGTCATAGGTCCTCCCTCAGGTATGCCTGAGCCTGTGGTAACTACAGACAGGACGACAGCCATGAACAACAACATGAATAATGTCGATATTGATAGCGAAATGTCACAGCTTGCCGAGAATCAATTGAGATATAACACCTACATAGAGCAAATTAATTACCAGATTAAAATGAAGCGAAATGCGGTTGAAGGGAGATAACGGGGTTGAAGATCAGCGATAGCTTTAGTATTAGTTCTTCCGCTCTAACGGCGCAGCGTCTTAGAATGGACGTTATATCATCGAATATTGCGAACGCAGAGACGACAAGAGCTGGGGTGGTTGATGGCAAGGCGGTGCCCTATCGAAGAAAAATGGTTGTGCTGGAGCCTAAGCAGCAAACCTTTGGACAAGCCCTGAATACAGCGTTAGACGGCACAGATAAAGCTCAGGGGGTTAAGGTTACGGAGATTAGGGAGGACAGCGCACCTTTCAAGCCGGTCTATAATCCGACTCATCCCGATGCGGATAACGAAGGATATGTATATATGCCGAACGTGGATATTCTCAAAGAAATGGTAGATATGATCTCGGCAACCAGATCTTATGAGGCCAATGTAACAGCACTGAATGCGAGTAAAGCGATGATTACCAAGGCATTGCAAATCGGCAAATAGCATCTTTTATTTTGACTTAAGGAGTGTTGGTCGTTGATACAAAGCATGAATTTTAATACTGTAAAGCCTTTGGAAGGAGTCGAGCAGTACAGTACAGCGGAAGCTAAGGGGAAGACCCCTGCGGAAGCCATGAAGAGCTTTGGCTCGTTCTTGTCGGATGCTCTCGATAATGTAGCCGCGCAAGAACAGAATGTTCAGATATTGAACGACAAGTTCCTGGTCGGTGAAGTAAATGCCGATCAGGTAATGATCGCCTCGGAGCAGGCCTTGTTAAGTTTGCAATTAACTACGCAAGTGCGGAATAAAGTGATTGAGGCATATCAAGAAATCATGCGTACGCAAATTTAACGAAAACTAGCAAGCTTTGGATGAGGTGACGTCGTGAATGAGAGAATTGCCCAGTACCGGGACACATTAACGGGTTACTGGAACCGTTTCAGCAAGAAACAAAAAACGTTGTTAATTTCTACAGTTTCAATAATATTGCTGGCGATTATTCTGCTTACGGTTCAATTTTCTAAAACGGAATATGATGTCGCTTTTACGAATTTGGATTCCTCGGATGCAGCGGGTATTATTACTTATTTGGAATCAAGCGGTGTTCCGTACAAATTGAGCGCGGATGGTTCGAGCATTTCGGTGCCCAGTAAGAATGTAGCTAGAGTGAAGGTCGATATCGGCTCACAAGGGATCGTTCAGAACGGGTCGATCGGGCTGGAATCCTTCAACGAGAACTCTTCGTTGATCGGGATGACGGATAATGAATTCAGTGTGAAGTACAAAAAAGCACTGAATGGCGAGGTAGAGCAACTGCTGAAGAGCATGAAGGGCGTTAATAATGCGAAAGTGCTGATCAATCTGCCAGCGGAAAACGTATTCGCCAGTCCTTCCGAGCAGGAAAAAGCTTCCGCTTCCGTAGTTGTTAGTTTCAAGCCGGGTTATCGCCCGACACAGGAAGCAATCGATGGTTATTTCAATCTGATCAAGACGTCGGTGCCTAATCTGCCGATCGAGAACATCTCCTTGTCCTCCAGCGATGATAACGTGCTGCTTGCTTCGGGAGAAGGGGGGAGCGGAGGCAAGATCGCTTCGCTTACAACGGCTGTTCAGGAAAATATGGCTCTGCAGAAGAAATTCGAGAGCGATGTGCGCCAGAGTGTCAAGCAGTTCCTGTCCAAGCTAACCGGACCGGAAAAGGTCGAAGTGCTGGTAGCCTCTACCCTTAACTTCGATCAGGTTACTCAGAAGGATAATCTAGTAACTCCAGTAGATACAGAGAATATGAAGGGCATCGAAATCAGCGCCCAAAAAATTCAAAAGAGCTATACAGGCCAAGCTGATGGCGTAGGTGGTATAGCTGGAACCGGTGAGCAGGATGTCCCGGGGTATCCATCTGGTGGGACAGGTAACGGTTCTTCTTCAGAAGAGTCGTCATCGACGATAAATTATGAAGTGAATCATATTACAAAGGATATTGTTGCCAGTCCTTATGTGGTGAAGGATTTAACCATTAACGCGGTGGTTGAACCCCCGAACGGACAACAGGCTTTAGACCCTGCTACTGAATCCGCGATCCAGACTATTCTGGCTAATATCGTAGGTTCATATCTTGCAGATTCCGGTACTACATATACAGACGCTGAACTACAACGAAAAGTTGCTGTCTATTCGCAACCATTTCATGGAACTGAGCAAAGCACTTCTGGCCTGAGCCTGTCAAGCCCGCTTGTATGGGGAGTCGGAGCCGCTGCACTGCTGGCGATTGCCGGGATTATTTTCCTGGTTGTCCGCCGGGGCAGAAATCAAGAGATCGAGGAAGAAGAAATTCCAATGCCGCTTACACCGGAGTTTCCTTCCATTAATTTGGAATCAGTCACGAACGAGAACCAAGTGCGCAAACAACTTGAGACACTGGCCAAGAAGAAGCCGGATGAATTTGTCAACTTGCTTCGCACATGGCTGGCTGACGAATAGAGGTGAACGCATTGTCAAAAGGAAATCCTACGGTGCTTACCGGAAGGCAAAAAGCGGCAATTCTGTTAATTACTCTCGGACCAGAAGTGTCCGCGGAAATTTTCAAGCATCTGCGTGAGGAAGAGATTGAACAACTTACGCTTGAAATCGCAAATGTACGCAAGGTTGACAGCGCCGAGAAAGAAATGATTATGACTGAGTTTCACCAGATCTGTCTGGCTCAGGAATACATTTCACAAGGCGGTATCACTTATGCTAAGGAGATTCTGGAGAAGGCGCTTGGCGAGAGCAGGGCGCAGGATATTCTCAATAGGTTAACGGCTACTTTGCAAGTAAGGCCATTTGATTTCGCTCGTAAAGCAGATCCGAATCAAATTCTTAACTTTATTCAAAATGAAAATGCACAGACTATTGCTTTGGTATTGTCATACTTGCAGTTTGAGCAAGCAGCTTCTATATTGTCTTCCCTTCCACAGGAGAAGCAAGCTGAAGTCGCTCGCCGGATTGCAATGATGGATAGTACATCGCCAGAGGTAATATCTCAGGTAGAGCGTGTGCTGGAGCAGAAGCTGTCGGCAACGGTGACTCAGGATTATACGAGCGCTGGCGGCATAGAGTCGATCGTTCAGATCTTGAATGGCGTCGACCGCGGTACAGAGAGGACGATTCTCGATTCCCTGGAGATACAGGATCCGGAACTTGCCGAGGAAATCAAGAAGCGCATGTTCGTATTCGAGGATATCGTCAATATCGACAATCGTTCGATTCAGCGGATTATCCGCGATATCGAAAATGCCGATCTGCAGTTGGCGCTCAAAGTGGCAAGCGAAGAAGTGCGCGAAGCGGTATTTCGCAACATGTCCAAGCGGATGTCCGATACATTCAAGGAAGAAATGGAATATATGGGGCCAGTACGGCTGCGTGACGTGGAAGAAGCTCAGACTCGTATCGTAGCTACTATCCGCAGACTGGAAGAAGCCGGTGAGATCATTATCGCCCGCGGCGGAGGAGATGACATCATTGTCTAATCTGATTAAGGTGTCGCAGTACGTTCCGGTAGAGGTTCTTAAGCAGCTGGATTTAGCTAAAACCTACGCCAATCCAGAGGACGAAGTGCCTGAGGATGAGGCGGCCCCAACCGTCCAAGCAGATGTTGTTTCAGAAGCGGATTTAGCAGCGGAGGAAGCCAGACGGCAAATGCTGGCCGATGCCAAGGATTTTGCTGAACAGCAAGTCAGGGCTGCTTCGGAAGAGGCAGAGAAACTGTTGGCTGAAGCTCGCGAACAGATTGAAGCTTGGTGGCAGGAGAAGCGAGAACAGGATGAACATCTTGTCGAGGCTATTAAGTCGGAGGGCTTCAGCCAGGGGTATGAGGAAGGCAAACTGCAGGCTGAGCAAGAACTGAAGACAAAGATTGATGAGATGATGTATGAAGCGAGTACGGTTCTGCAGCAAGCCTATGTGGAGAAAGAGCGGATCATCCAAGAATCCGAGCCTTTTCTGGTCGAGTTAAGCTGTGCGATTGCCGAGAAGATTATCGACAAGCAGTTGGCGCTTGAACCATCATATACGGTGGATCTGATTAGGAGCAGCTTGGCTCGGAAAAGAGAACAAGGGGAGATTACGCTATGCGTAGCCCCTGCCCAGTTCTCCTTCGTACAAGCTGCGAGAGAAGAACTGACGCTAGCGATCGATTCACAGGCTGAACTCCAGATCCTGCCTGACCCGACTGTGAAGGATCGGGGTTGCGTTATACGATCCGCCTACGGCAGCATCGATGCCAGAATCGATACCCAGCTTGCGGAGATTAAGAAGGAATTGCTGCGTATCTCGCTGCAGACAGAGGAATAGGGGACGAAAAAATGACAACCATTAATCCTTCGCGTTATATCGAGCATCTGAGACAACTTGATCCTGTGCGTGTTAATGGCAAAGTCACACAAGTCATCGGCCTGATGATTGAGTCCGAGGGTCCGGACGCAAGCATCGGCGATGTCTGTTACATATATCCGAATAAATCCTCCCAGCCGCTGATGGCTGAAGTTGTTGGATTCCGCGACAATAAGGTGCTGTTGATGCCGCTAGGAGAATTGCAAGCTATCGGCCCCGGCTGTGACGTAGTTGGGACAGGGAAGCCGCTCACGGTGCAGGTCGGTTCTGAACTGCTAGGCAAGGTGTTGGATGGACTGGGGCAGCCGCTTGATGAATCGCTATTGCCTTCCAGACTAGGTCATTATTCCACTTTCGCCAAGCCGATCAATCCGATGAATCGTCCTCGAGTCGAGGAGCCCATTAGCATCGGTGTTAGAGCGATCGATGGATTGCTTACCATCGGCAAAGGCCAGCGCGTCGGTATCTTCGCTGGTTCAGGGGTCGGGAAAAGTACGCTGATGGGCATGATTGCCCGCAATACTTCAGCGGATGTTAACGTAATTGCACTGATCGGGGAACGGGGCCGCGAGGTGAGGGACTTTATCGAACGCGATCTCGGGCCGGAAGGGTTGGAGCGTTCGGTTGTTGTCGTAGCAACGTCCGACCAGCCGGCACTCATCCGGATGAAGGGGGCGTTAATCGCGACGACGATCGCGGAGTATTTCCGCGACCGTGGGCTGAATGTAATGCTCATGATGGACTCTGTCACACGTTACGCGATGGCGCTTCGTGAAGTCGGGTTGGCCGTCGGCGAACCTCCGGCGATGCGTGGTTATACACCGTCGGTGTTCGCTGCACTTCCCAAGCTTATGGAGCGTGCAGGGACCGGACCGGTTGGTTCGATTACGGCTTTTTACACCGTGCTGGTTGATGGGGACGATATGAATGAACCGATAGCGGATGCCGTGCGTGGGATTCTCGACGGACATATTGTCTTGAACCGCAACATTGCTAATCGGGGACATTTCCCGGCCATAGACATCTTGGCAAGCATCAGTCGTGTAATGAAGGACATTGTGTCCAGGGAACAGAACGATGCCGCCGAGAATTACAAGCGGCTGCTCGCCGTCTACAAGGATTCCGAGGATCTGATTAATATCGGCGCCTACCAGCAAGGCTCCAATGCGGAGATTGATGAAGCGCTAAGCTATATTCAAAGTATTTGGACCTTTTCAAAGCAAAGGGTGGATGAGAAGGTCGTATTGTCAGAAGCGCAGGAGCGTTTAATTTCCGAATTTACTAGGGAGTGACAGATACAAGGATGAGGTTCCGTTATGTCTATCAAAAAGTCGTAGATTTGAAGTCTAATGAGAGAACTCAGGCTGAATGGATCCTTTCTGCTGCGGTTGGCGAACTGGAGGCACAGCGGCGTTCCTTGGAGCAGCTTTTCTTGGATCGCGCGAATACTTTGGCTGAGATACAGTCGGAAATGGAAAACAGGGCTTCGGTCGTTAAGCTGCAGGAGCTGCAGTACTATGCGGATTACTTGGAAGTGTGCATTTCGCAGAAGACCGGTGAGGTAAAACGTGCCGAAATCAATGTTGATAAGAAAAAAACACATTTGACCGGCAAAATGCTTGATGAGAAAGTGTGGCTTAAAGCGAAGGAAAAGGAGCAGCAGAAATTCCAGCACGAGATGCTTCTTCGGGAACAACACGAACTGGACGAGATGGCTACGGTCCGGTTTGCCATGAAAGCCCGCTAATAACGCGTGTTACAAGTAACAGCCTCTATTGGATTAACGGGCATGGGTTACGAAGGAGGGGATAGAAATGGCCAAAAATGAGGTAGAGCTTGACGAACAACTGGAGGAATCAGGCGGAGGGTTCACACGATTTTTGTTCTTCGTGACACCGATTATATTCCTTATTGTTATGCTTACGGTGCTTATGGCACTATTCAATATGAATTTTCGGGATACTTTGTTTGACCTCGGCAAACAAATTCCGATCGTAAAAAATTGGATTCCTGACGAGGGCTCACCTGAAGCAAAGAAGAAAGAGGAGACAAAACTGCAGGAGAAGAGCTCCGAGGCGACAATCAAACAGCTTAAGGAACAACTGGCCAAGCAAGAGTCACAGCTGCAAGAAGCAAACTCAAAGGCTCAAGAGCAATCGGATCAGGTGAAGAAGCTTCAAAACGCTCTGAATTCAGAGCGTGATGTTTCGACTAAAGCCGCCCAGGAAGAGCAAGACGCGAACTACTTGAAGGAAGTCAAGAAGCTGTCGCAAATCTATGCGGAGATGAGTCCAAGTAAGGCAGCAGCGATTTTTGACAAGCTGACGGAGGAAGAAACCCTGCAGATGTTCAGCGTCATGAGCAATGATAGCAAGGTTGCGATACTGGAGAAGATGGACCCGCAAAAAGCGGCTGACATCTCGATCAAACTGAAGGATGTAAAACCTTCTGAAGATCTGAATATCGCTGCTTTGCAATCCAGACTCAAGAAGGAAGCCGAAACCGGCAGCACCGTTGCTAATAAAGGGTTGGATGATGCTCAATTAAGCGCGACGTTCGCATCGATGTCAACGGACTCGGCCGCCAAGCTTATTTTACAGACCTACAAGATCAGCCCTGAAAAATCGCTTAAGATTTTACGAGCAATCAACGATTCGACCCGCTCGAAGATTATGACTGCGATGACAGAGCAAGATGAGAAAGCATCGGTCAAAATCTTGAATCAGCTCGTAGCAAAATAAAGATTCAAGAAGACTCGGCTGAATTCAAGATTCGAAGCCGAATAAACTTTCAGCTATCGCTTCGTGATCAATTTAAGTCCGCTTTTCAGCACCGAGAAGGTTGGATGAAGCTAGGGTATGAGGAGCGGAGCGTACGTAGTGGGTACGTGAGCACCGGAAGGCCCGGCTGAATTCAAGATTCGAAGTCGATTAAACTTTCAGCTATCGCTTCGTGATCAAAAGTGGACACTTGAAAGGAGGTGAAAAAAATATGAGCCAAACAGTAACCAATCTACTTGCCGGAACCCAAGCGAACTCGATCATTTCCGCCGGAAACAGTAAGGGAACGGCTGCCGTAGACCCGGCGCAATCGTTCAGCCAAGCTATGCTGTCTATGATGGCAGGGGACGGTAAAACTCAGCCAACGCAGCTATTGACCCAATTAAATGCTCTACTAGGTATTACTTCCGAGGCAACTGGCGGGGAAGTTGAGGTTGATCCTGAGGCGGAAGCACTGAACAGCATGTTGGATAACCTGCTTCAGCAGCTTGAGCAACTGGATGAAGCCTTGGCTGACAATCCTGCGTTATTGTCTGCGCTGCAGAGCTGGATGATCCAGGCCCAGCAAATGTTACAGCCCAGCGATTTTGTTCAAGATACAGAGACATTGTCTGCGACCGAAGCCAAGGTGCCTGCACTGGCACAACATGTGGAGACGATAAAATTTGCGCTCCAGGATACATTGCTTCAGCTGGCGGCTGCAAATCTGCAATCCAAGTTAGCAGGCCTAAGTGGCAACGGTGCTCAATCCTTTGAGAATTTACTGGGTTCTCTGAAGAGTATTCTGGCGGGAGCTGGATTAACCGGCGACTTGAAGGGCACAGATGCTCAGCACGGACGATTTACTGTCTCGAATAAAGCGGAAAATGGACTCTCTCAGCTGGCTGCGGATACAAGTCTACGAGTAGATTCAGGTCAAAGTAAAGTTACCAAGGCGAATGAGGTCATCCCTTCAGCTCATCTGGCACGCGCCGTTGATTTAACTGCGGCAGAGGCAACAATAACGAGTGGACGCATACTCGAAGGTGCCGAGCAGTCGGGTTCTGGATCTAACACGGCGGATGATCTGTCCAACTTCCAGCTGGGACATGTCATGACTGCAGGCCAACTTGCTCTTCGCGATGCGGGAACGGCCCAACTTACGGTCAAAGCACCACCAGTTCCTGTGGAGAACTTCGGCAAAGAAGTCGGCCAATTTCTGATTAATAAGCTGGACATTATTAAGACTCAAGGGATGTCTGAAGCAAGAATTTCCTTGAACCCTCAGCATCTCGGCAGTGTGGATGTCCAAATTAAGATGCAGAACGGTCAACTGGTAGCACAGTTTATTACGGAGCACGCTTTTGCCAAGGAGTCATTGGAAGCGCAGATGTCACAGCTTCGTTCGGCATTGCAAGCCCAGGGGCTTCAGGTAAGCAAGCTGGAGGTAACCCAGAATACATCCCTTTCTTCGCATATGTATCATGATGGACGACAGCCAGGCAGCGGAAGCAGCGGGCAGCAGCAAAGCAAGCGGCGTGATGTGACCGTCTCTGAGGAAGAATTGCTGTCAGTCTATGACCTGAATGAAGAATGGAATGACTGGATCAGCGAAGTGCGAGCGAAAGAATTGAATATGGGCAGCTCCTTCGTAGCGAGAGCATAAGAGAGGAGGTAAGCAAATGGCAGACGTAGTAACGTCAAAGGTCATGTGGCCGAATTACTCGGCTGAGAATGTGGCCAAAGCAAGCAAGCTCGATAACTCCTTGGGCAAAGACTCCTTTCTCAAATTGCTAATTACGCAAATGGGGAATCAGGACCCGTTATCTCCGATGGATAATAAGGATACAATCGCTCAATTGGCGCAATTCACTTCAGTAGAGCAATTGATCAATATATCTGATCAGCTTGCGGTTATGAGCCAGTCGCTCGGCAACACTTCCGGGCTGATCGGGAAGGTCGTTAGCTGGAATACATCGACTTCTACCGGAGAGTACGATATAGCAACTGGTAAACCATCGATTAAATCGGAAAAGGCTAGCGGCATCGTTGAGGCAGTTATTGTTCGTAGCGGTGAAATGTATCTCAAGGTAGGCAATCAGGAGATTGAAGTATCCAAGATTGAGAGAGTGGAGAATCCGCAAGAAGCGGAGAATCCTTCTACAGAAGATCCACCACCTGTTGAGACTGCTCCGGAGGATCCTTCCACTGGACAAGGGGCTGAGACAGAATGAATGAACCTATGCGCGTAGGTAATCTATATCCTGGCATCGTTCATCCAGGTGCTTTACAGCAGCCGAAGAATCATATCGGGGGCAACACTCAATCTCAAGGGAATTCCTTTAAGGAACTGTTCCAGGACGAGTTATTCCGTTTGAGCAACCATGCGGTCAAGCGTCTGGAGCAGCGGGGAATAGAACTGGAGCCTGAACAGATCAGCAAGATCAATTCGGCCATCGATCGTGCAGCGGCCAAGGGAGCCAAGGATTCATTAATATTAATGAAGGATATGGCATTGATCGTTAATGTTCAGAACCGAACCGTTGTCACCGCGATGGACAAGAACAGTATGCAGGATAATGTGTTTACTCAGATAGATAGTGCAGTAGTAATCTCTTAAATTGGCTGGCCCGGATTCGGAGAGCCAAGCAGATGCCGCAGATCGACGGAAGCGGCTCTAACAACTATCAATAACGGGAGGAATGTATCAATGTTAAGATCGATGTACTCTGGCGTGTCCGGGATGCGCGGGTTTCAGACGAAACTTGACGTAATCGGCAACAATATCGCCAACGTGAATACAGTTGGCTTCAAAGCTGGACGCGTAATGTTCAAGGATATCATGAGTCAGACGGTATCCGGGGTCACTGCACCAAACGAAGGGGAAAACGGTGGCGTAAATGCCAAGCAAATCGGCCTTGGTGTATCTATCGGTTCGATCGATACAATGCATACCGGAGGAAGCGCAATGACAACCAATAATCCGCTGGATCTGCGGATTGATGGGGACGGATTTTTCCTCGTAAAATTGTCTCCTGATCAGGAAGTTCCATTCCTGACGAGAGCAGGGGACTTCCATCTGGATGCAGCTCGTCAATTGGTTACTTCCGATGGATTGCTTGTCTGCGATGCCGGTGGCGAGGTGCTCGAGCCGATCGGCGAGGATGTAACGGCCTTCTCAATTGCTGCTGACGGAACGATTGTACAGAAGATGAATACGGGAGAGACGGAGGCAGGCGCTCAAATCGGCGTTGCCAAGGTTACGAACCCAGAGGGACTCGAGAAGATTGGTGGCAATCTGTATCGTGTTACGCTGAACGCCATTGCTGATGGGGAGCTTGAGCCGACAACGGCCAATAACGCTGAGTTGGGCACAGGTTCAATTATCTCTGGACAATTGGAAATGTCCAACGTCGATTTGACGGGTGAATTCACAGAGATGATTGTCGCTCAGCGCGGATTCCAGGCAAACTCCCGAATTATTACGACTTCCGACGAAGTCTTGCAAGAAGTTGTTAACCTGAAACGCTAAACCTAGCATAACGGGGGAGGGAGCTCCCTTCCCCGACTTACCGGATGCACCTGCAGGTTATACAGGGAGAATGAGCGACTTACGGTTAAGACGGGAGGTTAATAATGATTTATGTCACACGCTTGAACGGCTCGCAAATGTGGCTTAATGCCTTGATGATCGAGACTGTCGAGGAAACACCCGATACATACGTAACCTTGGTTACTGGTAAGCGTATTATAGTGCTGGAGAAGGCGGCTGAGGTCATTACGATGGTTAAAAATTACTATAGTGAAATCGGCATCCACGCAGCATCCATAAAAGTGCAACAAACGGAGGAATTGTCATGAAGAAAATGGCGCCTTGGCTAATTACTATTTTACTAGCCATTACACTAATTGTACTAGCCGCCTTTCTGCTAATGAATCAAATTACGAGCCCTGACCGGAGCAGTGAAGTGAAGAACGCAGTAGGAAATGTGGCAGTGCCGAAGTCTCTATCTGCGGATGAGATTGTACAGGTCACGTCCACGATTGAGGGAATCAAGACGAACCTATCGGATGCAGGCTACGTTGTTGGAATGGACTTTGCATTCCAAATGGATAGTGCTACAACGAAGGAAGCTTTCGACAAGATCAAGGATTATAAAATTAAACCGATCATCATCAAGACTTTGGCCGATACCAAGCCGGATGAATTGACTGGAGCGAAGGGAAAAGACAATTTGAGCTCCAAATTGTTGAACCTAATCAATAAGTCATTGCCGGAAGGAAAATTGATTCAAATCGATATCACAAACTTTATTATGCAGCCGATCTTCTAGTATTGGCGGAATCTCTACTACTAGTTGATATTGATAGAATTACTTTTCTTTGGAGGGGGTGAGAGGTTTGGTAGATGTATTATCGCAAAATGAGATTGATGCTTTACTTGCGGCTCTATCTTCGGGCGAAATGGACGCCGAGGAATTGAAAAAGGAAGAGACTCAGAGGAAAATCAGATCCTATGATTTTAAACGGGCCGTTCGGTTCTCGAAGGATCATATTCGCAGCTTGACACGGATTCATGAGAATTTTGCCCGCTACCTTACCACCTATTTTTCGGCGCAACTTCGTACTTTTGTGCAGATTAATGTGGTACAGGTGGAACAGCTTCCTTATGACGAGTTTATCCGCTCAATACCGAAGATGACGATTCTTAACATTTTTGAAGCGGAACCGCTGGAAGGCCGGATGGTGCTTGAAGTTCACCCTAACGTGGCTTTTGCTATGCTGGACAGACTGCTTGGCGGGATGGGGATTGCACCTTCCAAGATCGGTTCATTGACAGAGATCGAGACGATCATCATGGAGAAGATATTCAGCCGCGCGTTTGACAGCCTCCAGGAGGCTTGGAAGACCGTGATTGATATCCAGCCACGAATGGAGGGGCTCGAGACGAATCCGCAGTTCATGCAGATTGTGTCTCCTAACGAGACGATCGCGCTTATCTCGCTGAGCACAAAGATCGGCGATACCTCCGGGATGATCAATTTATGCATACCACATGTGGTTATCGAGCCAATTATGCCGAAGCTGTCAGTCCATCACTGGTTCGTATCGCAGAAGAAGTCGCGGGCACCGGAGGAGATGGATGCGCTGCGCAACCGGGTCAGCAAAGCGAATTTGCCGATTATCGCGGAGTTAGGCGAGTCGAACATCACAGTGCGCGAGTTCTTGGAACTATCCGCAGGCGATGTGATCTCCTTGAACAAATCGGTTCAAGAGGGACTGGCTATTCGCGTCGGAGACAGATTGAAATACATCGGCAGCCCGGGTACGCTCAAGGATCGGGTAGCTGTTCAAATTGATGAAATTGTCAGCGAAGGAGTTGAGGAGCTTGACGAGTAAAGATTATTTATCCCAGGAAGAGATTGACGCCCTTCTAAAGCAGGCTAATCAGGATACACCCACTGAACCCACAGTATCGGATTATTTGACGCCGCTTGAGCAGGATGCGCTGGGCGAAATTGGCAACATTACATTCGGAAGTGCGGCGACCGCGCTGTCCACATTGTTAAGCAAGAAGGTTGACATTACAACCCCTAAAGTATCGATTATTACACGCTCTCAATTTGAATCCGAATTTCCTAAACCGCATGTTGCTGTTCATGTGCAATATGTTGACGGGTTTGAAGGAATGAATTCACTGGTTATTAAGACCAGAGATGCTCAGGTTATCGCCGATCTGATGCTCGGAGGCGACGGCAATCCGGCAGAAGAGGAATTAAATGAAATTCATATTAGCGCCGTTCAGGAAGCGATGAACCAGATGATGGGCTCGTCGGCCACATCCATGTCAACGATTTTCAACCGTTTCGTGAACATCTCGCCGCCGGGCATCGATATTCTGAATATGACGAACGGTACGGGAATCAACAATCTGCCATCCGATGAGATATTGATCAAAGTATCTTTCCGACTGACCATTGGCGATCTGATCGATTCTACGATCATGCAGCTATTGACGGTGAAATTCGCCAAGGAAATGGTGGAAAGCTTGATCAATGGTTCCGTCTCGGAGCCAGTTAAGCAGGAGACTGCAGCAGCTGCGGCACCGCCGGCACCAGCTTATGAGCCGCCAGCGCCAGCCTATGAGCCACCTGCGCCTACATATACGGCGCCGCCAATGTCGTCTCAGCCTATGCCCCAGCAGCAAGGATATTATTATCCGCCGCAGGAACGGCCTATGGCTGAACCGCAGCATTTCGGAACGGTACCGGGACGTAATTTGAACGTTCAACCGGTGCAATTCGCTAACTTTGGAAATCCAGCTTTAGGTCATATAGATGAAAATAATTTAAACTTACTGATGGACATTCCCCTTAAAGTCACCGTAGAATTAGGAAGGACCCAAAAGCAAATTAAGGATATCTTGGAATTGTCTCAGGGTTCGATTATTGAGCTGGATAAGCTCGCCGGTGAGCCCGTGGACATTCTGGTGAACAACAAGCTGATTGCGAAGGGTGAAGTCGTGGTCATCGATGAGAACTTTGGCGTTCGCGTTACAGATATCGTTAGCCAATGGGATCGAATACAAAAATTACAATAGTAGAGCTTAGGGAGGATTTTAAAGCAATGGCAAACCGAATTCTAATCGTAGACGATGCAGCATTTATGAGAATGATGGTCCGTGATATTTTAACGAAGAACGGGTTCGAGGTTGTCGGTGAAGCCCAGGATGGGGCACAGGCTATCGAAAAATACAAGGAATTGCATCCCGATCTGGTTACGATGGATATAACAATGCCTGAGATGGACGGGATTGCAGCATTGAAGGAAATCAAGAAAATGGATCCGAATGCAAAAGTAATCATGTGCTCAGCGATGGGACAGCAGGCGATGGTTATCGATGCGATTCAAGCTGGTGCCAAGGATTTCATCGTTAAGCCGTTCCAATCTGATCGGGTAATCGAAGCGATCAACAAAACCCTGGGAATATAGGTCGCGTCATGCCTTCGACACAGACGGATTCCCAGTTACCAGGCGGTGATATTAATCTTTGGGGAAATCTAACGATGGTAATTGTTGTTCTGGCCATTATCATTGTTTTAATCGTTGTCTTAATCCGTTTTTTAGGCAGGAAGAATCGCTTTTTGTCGCAAAGTCGATCGATCCGCACTCTGGGAGCTATCGGTCTAGGGCCAAATAAATCGCTGCAGGTCATAGAGATCGGCAGCAGTATTTATCTGGTTGGTGTAGGTGAGGACATTTCCATGGTCGATAAAATTTCCGACCCTGAAGAAGTCATTCTTTTACAGCAGGCGTTTGAAGAAGAGGGGACCGAGTTTGCCGGACTGACTACTGTCTTTTCTGGACTCGTCTCCCGCTTCCGCAAAGGGAATGTGGTGCAGGAGGAAGAGCTGGATGAATCAGCTTTTCATGAGATGTTCCACGCTCAATTGCAGAAGATGCCGAATCGCAAGCGGCAAATGCAGGAGCTGCTGAAGGATCAGCAGCAACAATCTACAGATCGGTTGAGGGATTCATGAAGAACAAAGTTATTATAATAAGCTTGGCTCTGATGCTCCTGAGTGTCTTTGCTGTAACCGTGGCTTCCGCAGCTCCGACCGATCCGATTCCAGATGTGAATATTCAAATCGGCAATTCTGATGGCGCATCGGGTACAAGCTCTCTATCTCTTATACTGCTTATTACAGTTTTAAGTATCGCTCCTGCGATTCTAGTACTGATGACGAGTTTTACGAGAATTGTGATCGTGCTTGGCTTCGTGCGTAACTCGCTTGGAACGCAGCAGATGCCTCCTAACCAAGTGCTGGTCGGGCTTGCGCTTTTTTTAACGCTATTTGTCATGAGTCCTACCTTGTCTACTGTAAATGAGGTAGCTCTACAGCCCTATATCAAAGGGGAAATCTCTCAGACTGAAGCGCTGGATAAAGCAGCAGTCCCGATGAAGAAATTTATGTACTCGCATACTAGGCCTAAGGATCTACAGTTGTTTATGAGCTACACGAAGACGGCCAAGCCGGAGAAATATGAGGATATTCCGATCAGTGTTATGGTACCGGCGTTCGCCATCAGCGAGTTGAAGACGGCTTTTCAAATGGGATTCCTGATTTATATTCCATTCCTGATCATCGATATTGTAGTAGCCAGCGTCCTCATGGGGATGGGGATGATGATGCTTCCTCCGGTCATGATCTCGTTGCCATTTAAGATATTGCTGTTCGTGCTTGTTGACGGTTGGTATCTGGTCATCAAATCGCTGCTTACCAGTTTTGTTACATAGCATTATTACATCTATGATTAAACGTATGCAGTGGATGCGGGGGATTCCCCGCCTGATTCGCGAGTTAAGAGGGGGGAAGACGGTTCATGAGTTCGGAATTTATTATCGGTTTGGCCGGACAAGCCGTTTATACCGTTCTGAAGGTAAGTGCACCGATGCTCCTGATTGGTCTATTGGTTGGGCTTATCGTCAGTATATTTCAGGCGACGACGCAGATTCAGGAGCAGACACTGGCCTTTATTCCAAAAATCGTTGCCGTATTAATTAGCTTGCTAATATTCGGCCCATGGATTCTGTCAACACTCGTTGATTTCACCTATGGGATTTTGAATAATCTTGCCAATTACATTAGTTAGGCCGGTACGACATGGATATTATTTTGCAAAGTGCTTCTGTCTACATGCTGATTTTTTGTCGAATGACAGCCTTTTTTGTAGTTTCACCGATATTTTCATCGCGGAGTGTCCCGAACAGTTACAAGATTGGGTTGTCGGCGATCATAGCCGTCTTCATTTTGCTTATACAGGGAACGAATCAGGCGGTGCCCAGTGATCTTAGCTATTTATTGGTCGTGATTCGGGAAATCCTGATTGGGCTTTTAATGGGTTATGTAGCTACGTTACTGTTCACGGTTATTCAGATGGCTGGCTCTTTCATTGATATACAGATCGGCTTTGGGATCGTTAATGTGCTTGACCCGGTTACGGGCTCCAGTGTACCGGTAATCGGCAATCTGAAGTATGTATTTGCGACGCTGATCTTCTTTAGTATGAACGGCCATCACTATTTACTTGATGCGGTAATTCGCAGTTACAATTGGATTCCGTTATCAAATGAAGCGTTTCAAAGAATTTACAATGGGAATCTGTCTGAATTTTTAATGACTACGTTCAGTCAGGCATTCATGCTCGCTTTTCAGATGGCTGCACCGCTTGTGGTTGCTTTATTTGTGACAGATGTGGCCCTAGGGTTTCTAGCTCGAACAGCGCCCCAATTCAATGTGTTTGTAATCGGCATTCCGCTCAAGATCTTGGTAGGTCTGGCGATGCTGCTTCTCCTGATCCCCAGCTTCATCTATGCGTTTGAGCATTTGTTTGAGGTGATGTTCCGGGCGCTGCACAATTTGTTTGCTACCATCGGAAAGGCGCCGCAGTAAGGAGGAGAATCGCAGGTGGCATATCGGATAAAGCTGGATTTGCAGCTGTTCTCTGGGGAGAAGACGGAGAAAGCGACTCCGAAGAAAAAGCAGGATGCAAGAAAGAAAGGGCAGGTTGCGAAAAGTCAGGATCTGTCCGGAGCGGCTATCCTACTCTCTTCATTTCTGAGCCTGCTTATCTTTGGCGGATATATCAAGGAACGAGTTGTCTTCATGTTCTCTGATGTATACTATCACCGTTTACAAATGAATGTGACGAGCGAAAATGTGATGGTCATGTTCGGTGATTATGCCATTCAGATACTGCTCACGCTGGCGCCGGTTTTCCTCGTTGCTGTGGTGATGGCGATTATTGTCAACTACGCACAGGTCGGGTTTCTGTTGACCGGTGACCCGCTAAAGATGAAGTTCAGCAAGATCGATCCGATCAAAGGTTTCAAAAATATATTCTCGATGCGCTCGCTCGTTCAGTTTCTGAAATCGATATTGAAGCTTATTATTATAGGCTTTCTGGTATATTCGACGATTTGGGGCACTAGAGACCAGATTGCATCGCTTAGCTATGTTCCGGTACAGGAAGCTTTTCATTTTACGGCTCAATTGACGATGAGTCTCGGCCTGAAGATTGCGGCGGCGTTGTTTGTGCTTGCAGTCCTGGATTATATTTATCAGAAATACGAACACGACAAGAGCTTGAAGATGTCCAAGCAAGACATTAAAGACGAGTATAAGAAAATGGAGGGCGATCCGCTCGTCAAAGGGAAAATCCGTGAGCGGCAAAGACGGATGGCCTTGCAGCGGATGATGCAGGAAGTGCCAAAGGCGGACGTGATTATTACAAACCCGACGCACTTTGCTGTAGCACTCAAATATGATGGCACGCAGATGGATGCACCGAAAGTAATAGCAAAAGGTCAAGATTATGTAGCTCTGCGTATCAAGGAGATCGCCAAGGAGCATGGCGTAATCACGATGGAAAATAAGCCGTTAGCACGCGCCCTTTTCCAGAGAACCGAAATCGGCGATTCGATACCTGCGGATCTGTTCCAAGCCGTAGCCGAAGTGCTGGCATATGTATATAGATTACAAGGCAAAGTGAAATAAGCTCTCGGATCGGAGGAAGACCGGTGAAGAAGTTCAAAGATCTGTTCATATTAGTGGGGATAATCGGTATCGTTCTATTGATGATCGTTCCCATCCCGACATGGCTACTGGACATTCTTCTCATCATTAATATATCGCTCTCGCTCACGATTTTGCTAGTGGCGATGAATACACGGGAAGCTCTGCAGTTCTCAATCTTCCCGGCAATGCTGCTCATTACGACTCTGTTTCGGCTTGCGCTTAACGTATCGACGACCAAGCTGATTCTGGGGCAGGCCAAAGCCGGACATGTGGTTGCTACATTTGGCTCTTGGGTGGCACAGGGGGAACCGGTTGTCGGTTTTGTCGTCTTCCTGATTCTGGTGGTTGTACAGTTTATCGTTATTACCAAAGGTTCGGAACGGGTTGCAGAAGTAGCCGCGCGCTTCACCTTGGATGCAATGCCAGGGAAGCAGATGAGTATCGATGCCGACCTTAACGCTGGCTTGATTAACGAGCAGCAGGCCCGTGAACGGCGCAGAAAGATTGAGCGCGAAGCTGACTTTTACGGAGCGATGGACGGTGCCAGTAAGTTTGTCAAAGGTGATGCAATCGCCAGTATCATTATCTTGCTGATCAATTTGATCGGTGGATTTATTATCGGAATGACGATCCACAAGATGGATTTTCAGTCATCATTAGGGACCTATTCCTTGCTGACTATCGGGGACGGACTCGTTAGTCAGATTCCGGCGCTGCTGATTTCAACGGCGTCGGGCCTGATCGTTACCCGCGCTTCTTCGGAAGGCAATCTTGCCGAAGATATTACGAGTCAGTTGTTTACATATCCGAAGCTGATCTACATCGTAGCAGGCACCATTACAGTGCTTGGCCTGTTTACGCCGATCGGTCCGTGGACTACGCTTCCTTTTGCGGCTCTTCTGTTGTTCGCGGCAAGGCGAATGCAGAAGAATATGAATAAGAAGCAGATCGAGCAGGAGCAGCAGGAGGAGGAACAGCAAATCGAAGAAGTACGCAGCCCAGAGAGCGTCATCAACTTGCTTCAGGTCGATGCTATCGAATTTGAATTCGGCTATGGGCTCATCCCGCTCGCTGATACAGCTCAGGGTGGCGATTTGCTTGACCGAATTATCATGATTCGACGGCAATGTGCACTGGAGATGGGCTTAATCGTTCCGGTGATTCGAATTCGCGACAATATTCAACTAAAACCGAATGAATATGTCATAAAAATTAAAGGAAATGTCGTTGGCAGTGGTGAATTATTACTTAATCACTATTTGGCAATGAGCCCGGGGATGGATGATGATTCCATCACAGGCATTGAGACGAAGGAACCAGCCTTTGGGCTGCCAGCACTATGGATTAATGAGGCAACCAAGGATCGCGCCGAGCTAGCCGGCTATACTGTAGTGGATCCGCCATCGGTTGTTGCTACGCATCTGACGGAGTTAATTAAGGGACATGCCCACGAATTGCTGGGACGTCAGGAGACGAAGGCTTTAATCGACAACCTGAAAGAGAATTACGCGGTTCTTGTCGATGAATTGATCCCATCTGTACTATCGATCGGCGATATTCAAAAGGTATTGGCTAAGCTGCTCCGAGAGAAAATATCAATCCGCGACTTGGTAACGATATTTGAAACTTTGGCTGATTACGGAACCTATACGAAGGATCCGGAAATTCTGACCGAATATGTCAGACAAGCACTCTCACGGCAGATTACTCAGCAATATTCACATCAGGGAGAGACCATGCGCGTCATTACGGTAGGACCTTCGCTGGAGAAGAAAATTGCCGAGAGCGTACAGCAAAGTGAGCATGGAAGCTATCTCGCTATGGATCCTACCTCCAGTCAGACGCTTTTCCAGAAGCTGTCTGAGCAGGTTAACCGTCTGATTCAATCCGGCCAACAGCCAATCGTGCTCACATCGCCAACGATCCGCATGTATTTACGGCAGATTATTGAGCGGAGTATGCAGGATATACCGGTATTGTCCTATAGTGAACTGGAACCGAATGTTGAAATTCAAAGCGTCGGAGTGGTGAACTTATGAGAGTAAAACGGTATGTCGTCGATACGATGCCTGATGCAATGCAGAAAATACGAGATGAGCTTGGAGTAGACGCTGTAATATTAAGCACGAAAGAGATGAAAATCGGCGGGTTTATGGGCATGTTCCGTAAGAAAAGGATAGAAGTGGTGGCGGCTTCCGAAGGTAACGATACAGGGGCAGCTAGAAAAGGAGTTAGCCGCCCGTCCTCTCCCCCTCTAAGACCGATGACTAAATCTTTTGCGTCGGATGTTTATATGAAATCCAGTGAATCAATGCCGGCTTCTGTAGGAAGTGTACCACAACGCCCGAAGCTGCCGGCAGAGGTGGATAATCCGGTTCTGAGCAGAGCGTTTGATGTCCTTCATGAAGCGAGTGCGACATCCGCACGAAGGGCCGAGAACGAGATTACCCAGGTCAGGACATCCGAACCGAGGCTGACGGAGGAGCAACGCCCTCCTTCGGCCTCAACCGGATTATACACGACTAATAGTCCTAGAGAGGAACGTTTGCTGGAAGAAATTCGTGAAATGAAAACCTGGCTGGAACAATTGGCTAAGCAGCAGAAGGAAAACCGTGAGTTGCCGGAGCCGTTAAGCGCATTTCAGAACCGGCTGCTATGCAAGGAATTTTCGCCACAGCTGGTCGAAGCCTGGGTGGACAAGGTGTACGATAGATGGCTTGACTCGAAGGAGTCCATGTCTGAAGACGAATTAATGGAGGAAATCCAAAGCTGTGTGTCAAGTTCATTGGAAGGGCGCTTAGACGGCGGAATTGGCGAGCATACGCGCATTGTCTATATTGCCGGGCCAACCGGGGTCGGCAAGACAACAACGATCGCTAAGCTAGCGGCGGATCAGATCTTCCGGGCACGTAAAAAAGTAGGCTTCATCACCGCTGATACGTACCGCATTTCCGCGGTTGAACAGCTCAGGACGTATGCTTCGATCCTGAATGTACCCATCGAGGTCGTACAGTCGCCGGGCGATGTGCAGAGAGCGTTTCAGCGACTTGAGCAATGCGATATCATCCTCATGGATACGGCTGGACGCAACTATTTAAATGAGATTCATGTGGCAGAGCTGCATAGTCTGCTTAACACTACCGAGAACAGCGAGACCTACTTGGTCCTTAGCCTAACTTCCAAGACGCAGGATATGGAGAGAATCACCGAGCATTTCAGCAGGTATGGATTGAAGAAGGTCATCTTCACGAAGCTGGATGAGACTGAAAGTGTAGGGCCGATGTTTAACTTACTGGAGGATTATCCTGTCTCCATGTCTTACATCACCAATGGTCAAAACGTCCCTGATGATCTGCTGGTCGCGGATTCGAAATTCATGATTGATCTCGTCATGGGAGCTGGCAGAGCATGAGTGATCAAGCCCAGGCATTAAGAAAGCTAGTCTCTTCTTATAGGGGGCTTGCAGAGGGTTCCGGCAAGAAGCGAACAGCACGTGTATTGACGGTCAGCAGCGGGAAGGGTGGTGTGGGCAAGTCCAATTTCACGCTTAATTTTGCACTCGCTCTCAAATCCTTAGGCAGGAAAGTGCTAGTGTTCGATGCGGACATCGGTATGGCTAACATAGATGTGCTTATGGGGGCGAGGCCAAAGTATAATCTCTATCATCTGTTAAGAGGCGAGAGAAAGATGTCGGAGATTGTTGAGCTGGGAACGTTGGGGCTTCCCTTTGTCGCAGGAGGATCGGGTCTGGCGGACCTATTTCTATTATCGGAAGCAGATCTGAATTATTTCACATCACAGATTGAGATTGTGGCTGAAGAGATGGACTTCATTATTTTTGATACAGGTGCCGGACTTTCCAAGGAGACGTTAAAGTTTATAACAGCGGCGGATGAATGTCTGGTTGTAACTACTCCGGAGCCGACCTCGATTACGGATGCTTATGCTTTGATCAAAGTCGTGCATGGGTTGGACGAACAGGTTAATTTTCGGCTCGTAGTAAACCGTGTGAACGGTGAGAATGAAGCGAGACAGGTCGCGGATAAAATCTCGCTTGTCTCACGCCGCTTTCTTGAGCTTGAGATTCCGATGCTTGGTTATTTGAGGGATGACACCCATGTCATGCAGGCAGTAAAAGGGCAGACCCCATTTATTACAGCTTTTCCCGCTAGTGCAGCAGCGCGCGATATTCAGCGCCTCGCTATGACTTACTTGAATGTTCCACGGAATAAACCGGATGATACTTTATCAGGAATCAAAGGATTTATGCATAAGTGGTTACGACGTGATAAGTGATTCTGAAAAAGAAGCTAAAGGTGGATGCGGGATGCGAGAAATGTCTTATCGGGTTATGGTGGTTGACGATTCGGGATTCATGCGCAAGATTATATCCGATTTGATTGAGCTGGACCCGGCATTTCAGGTCGTGGCTACGGCTGTTAATGGACGCGAAGCGATCGATAAAGTAGCGGAGCTGAAGCCTGACCTGGTTACGATGGATGTAGAAATGCCGGTAATGAACGGGCTGGAATCATTGAAAGTAATTATGAAGGATTATCCCCTGCCTGTCATTATGCTCTCCGGAATTAATGAAGAGGGCATGCGGGAGACCATCATGGCATTGGAACTGGGTGCTTTTGATTTCATCCGCAAACCGTTGGCGTCAACAAGCTCTTACGATATCGAGCAAGTCGGACGCGAGTTGCGAGAGCAGATGAAAGCGGCGATGCTGGCCAAGGAGAGAAGAGAGATGCGGCAGGCGGCGCTTGAGGCAAAGCTTCAGGAAGCGCGGACCCCAACGCCAGAACTGCCGATTATTCCGGCGAGCCGGAAGCGAAAATTGGAGCCGGATCGGCAGCCGGCAGGCCAGCCAGGTATAACCAAGCCGCAGGGGCAAGATACAGAGCCAACGCTCAGTCAACGCAATGGTAAACCGACGACAGTAGGGGAGCCGAAGAAGCAGGAGAAGCCGCAAGGCGTTGCGAAGGACGGCGGGGGAACAACGGGCGGTTCGAAGACAGTGAAGCAGCCGCTGCCGACAGCTCCTGTGGCTGCGGCAAAGGAGACCGCAGTGAAGCCGGGGCCGATAAAGAAGGTCAAGGAGACGAAGGCGAGAAAGCAGCTGATTCAAGAGCAGGCCCAGGAAGATCTGGATCGTCCACGGAGCCGCTCAAGAACCGGATTCACCGATCTCGTTGCTATCGGTACTTCAACCGGTGGCCCCAAAGCGTTAAAGGCTGTACTGGAGAAACTGCCAGCCGATTTTCCGGCACCGATCGTTATCGTGCAGCATATGCCTCCTAATTTTACAAAATCCTTGGCCCAGCGCTTGAACAGCCTGAGTGCCCTGAATGTTGTAGAGGCGGAGGAAGGAATGGAACTGCTTCCTGGCAGCGCGTATGTTGCACCAGGCGGACTGCATTTGAAAGTGGCTGCTGGCGCCGGCGGATCTTATCAGGCAACCCTGTCCAGCTTAGAAGCCTGCAATGGACATCGGCCATCGGTAGATGTGATGTTTGAATCTCTTCTGCCGTTGCAAGGGCTGAAGAAGCATATCGTATTGCTTACCGGAATGGGAAGCGATGGAGCAAGGTCGATGAAGCGTCTCTATGATGCAGGAGTCACATCGACGATTGCGGAGAGCGAAGAATCCTGCGTCGTATACGGGATGCCGCGTTCAGCGATTGAAATGGGATGTGTTAGCCAGATATTGCCGCTAGAGCAAATTGGCCCAAAGCTTGTACAGATTGTGAAATAACGGAATCTCTAGAAGGAGGTGCCTCACCATGGACATGAACCAATATTTATCCATGTTTATCGATGAGTCGAATGATCATTTGCAAGCATTAAACGAAAATATGCTGGAGCTAGAGCAAAGCCCCGATGATATCGGGATCGTGCAGGTTATTTTTAGATCAGCCCATACGCTGAAAGGGATGGCCGCAACGATGGGATTTGAGGACCTGTCATCTTTAACGCACCAGATGGAGAATGTACTGGACCTGGTTCGCAACGAGAAGCTGAAGATGCAGGATTATATTTTTGATACCTTGTTCCAAGGTTTGGACGCTCTACAGGCGATGGTACAGGATATTACCCAGGGTGGGGAAGGCAAGGCTGATGTCAGTTCGATTGTATCCTCGCTCCAGGCAATCGTACGCGGGGATTTCGCATCGAATGAAGCTCCTGCTGCAGCACTAACTGCAAGTCCGGCCTCGACTGGTGCCGAGATCAGTTTGGATCAATATCAATATTCGGTATTGGAACAATCGATCACCGAAGGCCACAGTGTTCTGTACATTAGTGTAGCCATCCGTGAAGATAGCCAGCTCAAGGCAGCGAGAGCATACATGGTGTTTGATCTGTTAGAACGTTATGGAGACATTGTTAAGTCGAGCCCTTCGGTTCAGGATATTGAGCAAGAGAAGTTCGATCGCAGTTTCTCTCTCTATTACATAACTCAAAAAGAAGCCCAGGAATTACAGAGCATGATTATGAATCTCTCAGAGATCGAATCTGCCGAAGTGATGCAGTTGGATCATGAGACGCTTAATCAGATCTCTGCCGGGGTACAAGAAGCAGCGGCCGCGGTGGTAGCTGAGCCTGCTCAGGAGGCAAATGCCGAGGATAAGGCGCCAAGCGCTGGCGCTGAAAAAGCGGCAGCTTCAGCGAAGGCCGAACCGAAAAAGGCGGCAGCCCATCTTTCAGCAGCGCCTTCAAGAACCATTCGGGTTGATATCGACCGGCTGGATGTATTGATGAACTTGCTAAGCGAATGGCTCATTGACCGTTCTCGTCTCGAGCAGCTTGCTAGCGAGGTCAAACGATCCGAATTAACTGAGACGGTTGAGCATATGAGCCGGGTTGGCAGCGATCTGCAAAATATCGTGTTGAAGCTGAGAATGGTACAGATTGATACGGTGTTCAATCGCTTCCCGCGTATGGTGCGGGATCTCGCCAAATCTTTAGACAAGAAGATAGATCTGATTATTACCGGTGCCGAGACTGAGCTTGATCGTACGGTCATTGATGAGATCGGCGACCCGCTTGTACACTTGCTCCGCAATGCGGTCGACCATGGTGTAGAGCAGACTGCGGAACGAATTACGGCCGGGAAGCCAGAGATCGGAACAGTCAATCTACGGGCTTTCCACAGCGGAAATCATGTCTTTATTGAGATTGAGGATGATGGACATGGTATTGACCGCAGCAAAATTTTAGCCAAAGCAATATCCAAAGGAATTGTCACCGAGAGCGAAGGCGCGGCGATGAAGGATGAAGAAGTCTTTATGCTGTTATTCGCACCTGGCTTCAGTACCGCAGAGATCATCTCCGATATTTCAGGCCGCGGTGTAGGACTTGATGTTGTGAAGACGAAGATAGAGTCGCTTAGCGGCGTAGTATCGGTGGAGTCCAAGCTCGGCAAGGGGACAAAATTCTCCGTCCAGCTTCCATTAACGCTATCTATTATCTCTGCGATGCTGATTAAGGTCGGATCTGAGAAATATGCGATTCCGCTATCATCAATTGTCGAGACCGGGCTTATTCAACGCAATCAAATTCGTCAGGTTCATGGCTACACGATGATTCCATACCGAGATGCGCATATTCCACTGTTATCGCTTGCTAACCTTTTCGAAGTGCCGGGGTATGATGAGGATGCGGAAGAGGAATCCGAAATTGTCGTTGTCCGCAAGGGTGATCGTCTAGCTGCTGTCACTGTGGAGGATTTCATCGGTCAGAGCGAGATTGTCATTAAGAATCTGGGCAAATATCTTCCGGCCATTCAGGGGATCGCCGGTGCGACAATCCTGGGGGACGGTCAAGTTGCACTGATCGTTGATCCGAATGCCTTCATTAAATAAGCTCATCTTATAGGTAGTTCAAAAAGTCCGCTTTTGTCAGCAATTATTTAAGGAGGAATTTCCATGGGAGAGGAATTGAAAGTAATCGTTTTTAAGCTGGGTGAAGAAGAGTACGGCATCGAGGTTAACAAAGTTCAAACCATCGAGCGTATGATGCCAATCACCCGTGTTCCTAAGACGTTCTCGTTCGTCAAAGGTGTGATCAATCTGCGCGGCGTTGTTATCCCTGTGATCGATTTGCGCGGGCGTTTCGGTCTGCCGGAGAGTGAATTTACCGATCAGACCCGAATTATTATTGTGACAGCGAATGAGATGGAGGTTGGCTTTATCGTCGATTCTGCCAATGATGTCATCGATATTAACAGTGATATTATCGATTCTCCGCCAGATGTAGTGGGCGGGGTCAAAGCCAAATATCTGCGTGGTGTTGCGCGTATTTCCGAAGAGCGCTTGCTTGTAATGCTGAATTTATCCGAGGTATTGAATCGCAGCGAGATTATCCAGCTGGAAAGCTTAGAGGGTTAAGCCTGTGGACTTATTCAATCATTTGGAAGAGTTCAAAATGGATGTGCTGAAGGAAGTAGGCAATATCGGTGCCGGCAATGCTGCTACGGCATTGTCCAGATTATTAAACAAACCGATAGATATGGCCGTTCCTAAAGTGCAGATGCTCCCATTCGAAGCCGTTTCGGATCGAGTAGGCGGAGCAGAGCAAGTCGTCTTGGCCATCTTCCTCCGTGTGGAGGGGGATGCGCCAGGCAATCTCTTCTTTATTCTCAGTCCTGAGGCGGCCAAAAAGCTGCTTCATCGTCTGGCCGGATTTGAAGTCGGTGATGGAGAGGACTTCTCTGAAATGGAATGGTCCGCACTCTCTGAAATCGGCAACATATTGGCCGGCTCCTATCTGTCCTCGCTTGCGGATTTTACGAGGCTGCAGATGACGCCGACAGTGCCTGCATTAGCGTTGGATATGGCCGGAGCTATTCTGAGCTATGGTCTGCTCCAATTCGGAGAGATGGGAGATTCCGCACTCTTGATCGATACAACCTTTATTGAAGGACAACATGAAGTTGAAGGCCAGTTTTTCCTTATCCCGGACCCAGAATCTTTTGCCAAAATATTCACTGCTCTAGGAGTGCCGCTGGACCATGATTGATGAACAGCAGGTTGTCAAGGTGGGCATGGCCGATTTGAATGTCATTTCCGGGCATGGTCTGATCCGGACAACCGGTCTTGGGTCCTGTGTTGGGTTAACGCTATATGATCCGGTCAAAAAAGTAGCCGGTCTGGCGCATGTTATGCTTCCTTCATCCGAGATCGCTCGGGAGGGAGCGTTGAACCTAGCAAAGTATGCTGATACGGCATTGGACAAGCTGTTGGAGGAAGTGCTGGCGATCGGGGCTTGCCAGAAACGACTCGTCGCCAAGATGGCCGGAGGAGCGCAAATGTTCTCTTTTGCCGGGGCTTCGGATTCGATGAGGATTGGGCCGAGAAATGTGGAGGCCTGCAAGGAGAGATTGCAGGAACTGGGGATATCATTAATTGCAGAAGATACGGGTGGAAATCACGGGCGTACGATTGAGTTAGATGTTGAGACAGGCACTTTATTTATAAGAAGTGTACAAAAGGGTGTAAAGGAACTGTAGCATATGACAGGGAAAATCCGTTACTTTTTGTTAATTGGCTTTATCGGCTTTTTGATTACTTTCGCGGTGTCCGCAGGCAATAATTTGTTCGCTACAAGCCTGATCCGGTCGCTTTTCGCCTTCGCGATTTGGTTCGCCCTTTCTTGGGCGGGAAGCTGGGTTATCGGCGTCCTTAAGGAGCTTCCGCCAGACGTGGAGGCTCAGGAAGAAGCGGCATTGGCTGCGGAACTCGGGAAAGGTGGCAATTTGGATCTAACAACTCCGGATGAAAGCAAGGAGATCGGTGACTTATTGAAGCAGGCTCCAGAAGGAGAGTTATCGGAACAACAGTTTACACCTCTTAATCCGCCAAGATTAGTGAAGACTACTGACGATAAAGCTCCGGAAGAGCTGGCTAAAGTCGTTCGTCACCTGACAGAACAATAAGGAGGGTGAGGGCAATTGCACGAGCGGAAGACATCCACTCTGAGTTATGCTGATGTTTGGGAGCAGTGGAAGGAACATGGCGATTTAGAGGCAAAGAAACAACTTATCGAGCGGTATTTGCATATTGTTGACTACGTTTCGGGACGTCTGGCCGTCGGCTTGCCGAAGAACGTCTCCAAGGATGATTTGTTCAGCAATGGGGTTATGGGATTGATCGATGCTGTCGAGAAATTCGACTACAAACGTGGACTCCAGTTTGAAACCTATGCTTCATGGAGAGTAAGAGGAGCAATACTGGACGGGCTTCGGCAAGGCGACTGGGTGCCTCGTTCCGTCAGAGAAAAGGCGAAGAAGATCGAAGAGGGTTATCAGCAGCTTGAGCAACAGTATCTGCGTTCGGTAACGGATGCGGAGATGAGCGATTACTTACAGATCAGTGAGAAAGAGTTTCAATCCATGCTTCAAGAAGTAGCAGTTATGACGCTATGCTCTCTCGAAGACCCGATTCGGGAAGAAGAATCTGAGACAAGGCTTACATTACTCGTTGACGAGAAGGCAAAAAACCCGGATTATAAGGTGCGGGAGTTCTTTTTGAAAGATTCGCTGACGAAGGGAATTGAGAAGTTGACCGAGAAGGAACGTACGGTGGTCTCTTTGTTGTATTATGAAGATTTGTCTTTGAGTGAGATCGCGGAGGTCATGTCATTATCGCCTTCACGGATTTCACAGCTTCATTCCAAAGCGATCCTAAGGCTTCGTGGAACTTTGGAAAAGCAGCGGGATTTGCTCATGTGTAATGATTAATGAAATATCATTTTCCACAGGGTGAATGGATTTCGGAGAGGAGCGGCTAATGGACTATTCAGGTGATTTGGGACAAATTCTCGGAGTTACAATCAATGACGATAAGACAGTTGCCTATTTGCAGTTTCTGAAGAAGGAAGAGGAATTTAGCTGCACGGAAGATGCCCTGCTGCATTTTCTGCGCAGTGAAGGAATCAAATACGGTATACAACAAGATATTGTAAAGCGCTTTATTGTAAATCCGAAAGAGTATTATTATAGTAAAACCCCGATTGCAATCGGTTTAGAGTCGCAGCAAGGGGAGGATGGCAGGATCAAGCTTTCGGTGTCAGTGGAGGATGATCAGCGCGTAAAACCTGCTGAGTTGGAAGATGGGAAAGTGGACTATAAGGATGTAACACGCCTTAACAATGTGCGCAAAGGCCAAATTATCGCGGAATTGATTCCGCCGGTTCCTGGCAAGCAGGGGATGGCTGTGACGGGTGATTCGATCCCTTATCGCGAGGGAAAGGTGGCCAGATTCAAGGTTGGCAAGAACGTGGTGCTTAATCCGGAGCAGACAGCGATGTATGCTGCGATTGATGGTCTGGTGACGCAGACGGATAAAGGGAAAATTAATGTTTTTCCGGTTTATGAAGTGAACGGCGACGTTGATTATAGTACGGGAAATATCGATTTTGTAGGGACCGTTGTGATTCGTGGCAATGTGCTTACAGGTTTCAAGATAACGGCGTCCGGCGATATTCGTATTGTAGGCGGTGTCGAAGGGGCCGAGCTTTATGCGGATGGCTCCATAGAGGTCACCGGGGGCATTATTGGCTATAACAAGGGGATGATTAAGGCGGGGCATACTGTCAAAGGCTCTTTCATCCAGGATGCGAATGTTATTGCCGGTGAAGATGTAATTGCCACCCAGAGCATTATGCATTCCAATATCCGAGCTGGCAGAGATGTCATTTGCAGCGGTTCCAAGGGGCTTATTGTAGGAGGGGTCGTTCAGGCTGGCGAGCGAGTTGTGGCTCGTATCATTGGAAATCCGATGTCTACGACAACCTCGATCGAAGTCGGCGTTGTTCCCGAGCTTCGCAATGAGCTGCAAAATCTTAGACAGCAAATTAGAGATATTATGGTCAATCTGGATAAAACGGACAAGGCTCTCACTCTGTTGGATCAATTGGCTTCCATGGGCAAGCTGACCCCGGATAAAGTAGCGATGCGTTCCAAGCTGGGGCTTACCAAGAAATCAAACCTCGAAGAAATTAATGATATCAAGGAACGAATCCTGGATATTGAAAAGGCTTTAGAAGATACAGGAAAAGCCCGTGTAGATGTAATGAAAATGATATACGGCGGATCGAGAATCGTCATTGGACGTTATACGAAATATATAAAAGATCCGATCTCGCGAATGTCTTTCTACTATAGTGAAGGGGATATTACGATGTCACCTTATGTTTAGAGGAAGAGAGGCAATCCTATGGATTTGAAATCTATCGAATTGCAGATCGCAGTGCCGCGAACAAGTGAAGCAGGACGAGTTCAGCACGAAGGACAGCATAGACCTCAGATCGACCAGAGTTTGCTATCAACGCAAAATATGAAGGATAGCGATCTCCAGAGACAACGCAGTACTGAAGTAGATGAGGGTTCATCCAGCTCTCATGTGAAGCGGGATGACGAATCATCCCGAAAGCAGCAGCAGGGCAAATCATCCGGGGATCATCAGGATGAGAAAGAGAAAGAAAAACCGGCTGAGCATCCCTATAAAGGACATCACATCGATCTTTCTTTATAGAGGTAGTTCAAAAAGTCCACTTTGAACATGCGCTTATAGGATGTTCGTTTCGGATTAAATCATAGAGAAATACACAATATTGATACAGCAAAAAGGTGTGGATGACAGTGTCTTTTAGTGATCCGTGGGTTTATATCGTGCTCCTCGGATTGGCAGCGCTGGTCTATGCGCTGTTCATTCCCGAGCGGAAAGCGGCTGCCCAGGCGAAGGCTGGCGCAAATCATGAGTTGGAAGCAACTTTAGAACAATATATGGCTGACATTGAACAAGAGAATGGCGAACTCATTGATCTGGTATCGCAGATGAAGCAGGAGTTCGTCTCCAAGCAGTTGGCCCAGCAGGAGCAGATTGCAGAATTAAGGCAGCGGGTCCTTGAAGTAGAGCTTGCCGCTCGAGAACAGACCTTTGCAGTTAAGCCGATTTCTACTGCTGCTCCTGCTTTGGATCAGGCGGGACAGGATTCCGGTCAGAAGACCTCTGATGTGGTGGCTTTTGAAGTAACTCTTTCAGAGCTTAACGAAGCTGCCGTTCAAACTGCGGCTGCTCAGACAGTGGCCGAGGAGGCTGTGTTGGACTCGGCCGAGCCTATAGTTGAACCGCAGCAAGAGCCACAGGTTCCGGAATTAGTGCGTGATCGTTATCCGCAATTATTTGAATTGTATAGCAGTGGCAAATCTATCGATTCAATTACCAAGACTCTCGGCATCCCGCGCGGAGAAGTGCAGCTTATTTTGCAGCTGGCCAAAAGGGAGGAGTCCCAATGATTAAAAATCGCCATTTTATGATGGGACTTGGTGTCGGTTTGATCGTTGGAGCATTGCTTCTTCAGCTTATGTTGATCGGGCAGGAAGGCAGCGGGAAGTTATGGACTAAGGAACAAGTTGAACAAGCTGCCGCACTGCTTAACTTGAAGGTCGTCGAACATGAGGATGAACTGCTCACTAAGGAAGAGTGGGAAGCCCAGTCGGAGCCAGCTGCAGGTTCGGGGGAGAACTCGAAGTCCGAGTCTATAGATAAGAAGGCGGACACCCCGGAGGATCCCAAAGCTCCAACGGTGCCTGATACACCTGCGACGGATAATGGCACAAAAGATACCGCCAAGACGACTTCGCCGGAAACCCCGAAGACAGACGCCCCTAAAGAACCCAGTAAGCCGGAAGCTACCGAGGTACAATATAAAATATCCTATGGAAACACGTTGACCAACGTAGCTGACGGGCTTCATAAGAAGGGCATTATTGCTAACAAAAATGAGTTTATTAAGCAAGCCAAGGCACGCAAAATCAACTCCAAGATTCGCACCGGTACGTATTCATTCCAGGTCGGCGAAGATTATGATTCAATCATCGACAAGATCATTGCCCCTAGATGAGGATTTCAAAAAATCCGCTTTGATTAGAAAGCCAATCAATTCGTTCAAAAATGAGCGACTGTGATATCATATTTCATCAGCTGCGATCAGAGTATAACCGCGGTTTGTCTGATCTATAGCGAAAGCTCCTGAACCTGCGGGGCTTTTTTGCATGGTTAGCACTTTTTCGCGAAAAGCAGTGACGATTTGTTGCATCCACATTTTACTTATGGTATATTAAATGACGGTGTTATAACGCACGCTGACTGATTTCGCGAAGGGTGCTCCTATATAGGCATCTGCACTAGGGAGTCTTGGCGGGAAATGACGTTTGCGGAGGAAGCATCAAAAAAACCAAACTTAGGAGGTGCGTGAAGATGGCAGTAATCTCCATGAAACAACTGCTTGAAGCAGGGGTGCACTTCGGACACCAAACACGTCGTTGGAATCCGAAAATGGACAAATATATCTTCACTGAAAGAAACGGAATTTACATTATTGACTTGCAAAAGACAGTCAAGAAAGTGGAAGAAGCTTATAACTTTGTTAAGAGCATCGCTGAAGAGAACGGAACGATCCTGTTCGTAGGTACTAAGAAGCAAGCTCAAGACTCTGTTAAAGAAGAAGCTGAACGCGCTGGTCAATTCTTCATCAACCAACGTTGGCTCGGCGGAACGCTGACAAACTTCCAAACGATTCAAAAACGGATCGACCGTTTGAAACTGCTGGAAACTTGGGAAGAAGACGGAACTTTCACTGTATTGCCTAAGAAGGAAGTTATCATCCTTCGCAAAGAGAAAGATCGTCTTGAGAAATTCCTCGGCGGTATCAAGAACATGAAGGGCTTGCCTAGCGCTTTGTTTATCATCGATCCTCGTAAAGAGCGTATCGCTGTTGCTGAAGCTCGCAAACTTGGTATCCCAATCGTAGGTATCGTTGATACAAACTGCGATCCGGATGAAATCGATTATGTGATTCCTGGTAACGACGATGCGATCCGCGCTGTTAAATTGCTTACTAGCAAAATGGCTGATGCTGTGATTGAAGCTAACCAAGGCGAACAAACTACAGCTTAATTCAGTCTTACAGTGAAATAATAAATTAAATCAAAAAAGGGTGGTTAGTAGGTGTTAAACCTCTCGCTACCCTTTTTTTAGAGGAAGCTAAACAATTTGCTTATTCGATATGGAGGGTAATAACAATGGCTGTTGATGCAAAATTGGTAAAAGAACTTCGCGAAAAGACTGGAGCAGGAATTCTGGACTCCAAAAAAGCTTTGGAAGAAGCTAATAATGATTTGAACAAAGCGATCGAATTGCTCCGCGAAAAAGGTTTGGCAGCTGCTGCTAACAAAGCGGGCCGTATTGCGACTGAAGGTGTTGTAGAATCCTACATCCACGCTGGCGGACGTATCGGTGTATTGGTAGAAATCAACTGCGAAACTGACTTCGTAGCTAAGACGGATCAATTTAAAGAATTCGCTCGTGACGTTGCAATGCACATCGCTGCAATGAGCCCACGTTATGTTCGTCGCGAAGAAGTGGCACAAGATGAAATCGAGAAGGAAAAGGAAATTTTGCGCGCTCAAGCCTTGAACGAAGGCAAGCCTGAGAAGATTGTTGAAAAAATGGTTGAAGGCCGCATCAACAAATACTACGAAGAGTTCTGCCTGCTTGAGCAAGCTTTCGTTAAAGATCCAGACAAGACGATCGCTAACCTTGTGAGCGAGAAGATCAGCACAATCGGTGAGAACATCTCGATCCGTCGTTTTGTTCGTTATGAGCTTGGTGAAGGTCTGGAGAAAAAAGTCGATAATTTCGTAGAAGAAGTTATGGCTCAAGTTAAGAACTAAGCGATAGAATATAATCGAATTACATCTATAGAAGTGGGAACACACCGTGTTCCTTCTTTTATAGATATAGAATTTATAAGTGATTCCAAAGGGGATATTCGTTTGCAAGAACGGCTAAATCTTTTGGCTTGACCTAAGCCCAGCGTGAGAACGCGTATATATCCTCTTTGCTGAGGCAAGAAGGGTATATACGATGCCTCATGAAGGATGATTGTGGAGGGTATGCATTTGAAACAGCCAGTTTATAAACGTATTGTCTTGAAAGTCAGCGGTGAGTCGCTTTCCGGTCAGAACGGATATGGTATTGATGCCGAGACGATCTCATCGATCGCTGAACAGGTGAAGGAAGTCGTCGAGCTTGGTGTGGAAGTAGCTATCGTATGTGGCGGCGGCAATATCTGGCGCGGAATCGCTGGAAGTGCCAAAGGCATCGACCGGGCGACAGCTGACTATATGGGGATGCTAGCGACGGTGATGAATTCCTTGGCTCTGCAGGACGCATTGGAGCAGATTGACGTGCCTACGCGGGTTCAAACTTCAATTGCGATGCAGCAAATCGCTGAGCCATATATTCGCCGTAGAGCGATCCGTCATTTGGAGAAGGGCCGTGTTGTTATTTTCGCAGCAGGTACCGGGAACCCGTTCTTCTCCACAGATACGACAGCAGCTCTCCGTGCCGCAGAGATTGAAGCTGAAGTCATCCTGATGGCTAAGAACAAGGTGGATGGAGTATACTCGGCAGATCCGTTTGTGGATCCGACAGCTGAGAAGTTTGAAGTCCTGACTTACCTTGAAGTACTTAACAAAAATCTGGGCGTTATGGATTCTACGGCTTCATCGCTTTGCATGGACAACAACATTCCGCTCATCGTGTTTGCTATTACAGAACAAGGTAATATTAAGCGCGTCGTCCTGGGCGAGAAGATCGGGACGATCGTCAAAGGGAGTGTAGATTAATGCCAGAAACGATTAAAAAGCATGCTGAAGAACGTATGGAGAAAGCGATTCAGGCGTTGAAAAGAGATCTTGCAACTCTTCGCGCAGGAAGAGCGACCCCGGCCTTGCTTGACCGTATTCAAGTAGAGTATTACGGATCGATGACTCCGCTTAATCAGTTGGCTAACATTAACACACCGGATTCGCGCACGTTAATGATTCAGCCTTGGGACAAATCGTCGCTGTCTGATATTGAGCGAGCGATTATGAAGTCGGATTTGGGTCTAACGCCGGCTAACGACGGTATGAACATTCGCTTGTCGATTCCGCCACTAACTGAAGAACGTCGGGTTGAATTGGTGAAGATGACGAAGAAATATGGAGAAGAATCCAAAGTCGCTATTCGTAACATTCGCCGTGATGCTAACGACGACATTAAAAAGCTGGAAAAAACGGACATTTCCGAGGATGAGTCTCGCAGACATCAAGATGATGTTCAGAAAATGACCGATAAATATATCGCGGAAGTGGATAAAGTGCTTGCAGCTAAAGAAAAAGAGATCATGGAAGTTTAAGAGACGAGAAGCGGCCCCTCCAAATACGGTGGGGTTTTGTCTCTTTTTCATCACCTACTGGAGGAAAAGAAATGATCAAGCTATTTCAATCCTGGTGGAAAAAAGGGGATAGACCCGCGTCGTCTGTAGATCCGTCAGCTGTGGATCTCTCAGATGGAAAAATTCCGAAGCACGTTGCAATCATTATGGATGGGAACGGGCGCTGGGCGCGTAGACGGGGAATGCCGCGTAATATGGGCCACCGTAGCGGGATGAAGGCTGTGAAGCGGGCAACGATTGCAGCCGATGAACTGGGCATTTCTGTATTGACGCTATACGCGTTCTCTACAGAGAATTGGAAGCGTCCTAAGGAGGAAGTAGACTACCTGATGGCTATTCCACAAGAGTTTCTCGCCTTGGAGCTGGATGAACTGATTCAGAAGAATGTGCAGATCCGCATGATGGGCTATACAAAGGAACTTCCGGAGCATACAATCGCTGCTATGAAAGAAGCGATGGAACGTACCAAGAATAATACAGGACTTATATTGAACTTTGCCTTGAACTATGGAAGCCGGCGCGAGATCACAGAGGGCGTTAGAGAACTCGCTCGCCGTGTTCAGGTCGGTGAGATCTCTGCCGAAGAGATTACTGAAGAGATGATTCAATCCAAGCTCTTGTCTGCAGGCTTGCCAGAACCGGATTTGTTGATTCGGACGAGTGGAGAACTCAGGCTAAGCAATTTCATGCTCTGGCAGACCGCTTATAGTGAGCTATGGTTCACGGATCTATATTGGCCTGACTTTGGCCGGGAGCATCTATTCGCTGCGGTCGCAGAATATCAACGACGGACACGCCGATATGGCGGGTTATCCTAGTGAAGATGGATATTTAATGACTTGACCCCTGACTTCATTCAACCTTCTGGTTGCTGGAAAGCCAAGTCATTAAATCTTGATTGAAATGGAAGGTGCAGACCAGTGAAACAACGATTGATCACAGGAATTGTGGCCGGAGGCTTTTTCCTTGGACTTTGCCTGCTCGGTGGAATCGGCTTCAATATATTAATTTTGCTCATGGCCTTGATAGGCTTCTATGAGTTTGTTCGAATGATTGGGCTACCGGCTTTCGGTGCACCTGCTCTGCTCGGCTATTTGGGTGTGTTCTACGCGCTCTTCCCTTGGGAGGCGCTTGGATTGGAGATGCCTTGGAACCTGATGCGCGTCTTTGGCCTGCTGATGCTGTTGTTCCTAGTCGTTACTGTGATTACAAAAAATGAACTTCCTATTTCCACGGTCTCTTTGTTATTCCTTGGTATGGTATATATCGGCATTGGCTTCTCCTCGATCGTGGCAACGAGAAATACGCAGGATGGACAGGGGTTATTCTGGACCTTCCTGATGCTTATCTCGATCTGGAGCAGTGACGCAGGGGCATATTTTGTCGGACGCAGGTTAGGGAAAAATAAGCTCTGGCCAGCCATTAGCCCCAATAAAACGGTGGAAGGCGCGATAGGTGGAATTGTGTTGTCTGTCGTTGCTGCTGTAATCTTTGCGCTGGCTTCAGGCGGATTGCTGACCATCGGACGTGCTGTTATCCTCGGGATTATTGCCGCTGTTGTCGGTCAGATGGGCGACTTGATTCAGTCGGCATATAAACGGGCCTATGGAATCAAGGATTCCGGCACGATCTTGCCGGGGCATGGGGGAATTCTTGATCGGTGTGATAGTTGGATTGCGGTATTCCCGTTCATACATATCCTAATGCTGCTCCCCTATTAGAGGTAATTCAATAATTGACTTTGATCACGAAGGTTAGTCGAAGAAGCGGACTCGGCATCGAATCTTGAATTCATCTAAGTTCTTCCGGTACTCACGTAGGTTTACCTACGCTCCGTTCCTCAGATCTTAGATTCAATCAACCTTCTCGGTGCTGGAAAGCCAAGGCATTAAATCTTGATTGGAAGAGGAAATTTAATGACTAGTTTTTGATCACGAAGGTTAGTCGAAGAAGCGGACTCGGCATCGAATCTTGAATTCATCTAAGCTCTTCCGGTACTCACGTAGGTTTACCTACGCTCCGTTCCTCAGATCTTAGATTCAATCAACCTTCTCGGTGCTGAAAAGCCAAGGCATTAAATCTTGATTGGAAGAGGAAATTTTATAACTGTCTTATCATCATGCAAGGGACGCAAGGAAGCAGAGTCGGCGTCGAATCTTGAAGATCCATTCATTACATGAGTGTGGTGAGGTGCTTTATGAAGAAAATTGCAATTATTGGCTCGACCGGATCGATCGGGACGCAGACGCTGGATGTTGTCCAGCAGCATCCTGAACAATTTGTCGTTGAGGGACTTGCTGCCGGAGCCAATATGGAGCTGTTCGTACAGCAAGTGAATCAATTTCGGCCGAAGAAGGCTTCTATTGCTACCAAGGAGTTGGCGGATCAAGTCCGTCCGCTGCTGCCGGCCGGGGTAGAGCTTAGCTATGGGGAAGAGGGCTTGATCGAAGTTGCGGCAGGTACCGAAGCGGATACCGTACTCACCGCGATTGTCGGCAGTGCTGGTCTTCCGGCTACTTTGGCGGCTATTTCCGAGGGCAAAACCATCGCTCTGGCGAATAAAGAAACGCTGGTAACAGCCGGTCACCTGGTAATGGCTCTAGCCAAGGAGAAAGGCGTGCCCATCCTTCCAGTTGACAGTGAACATTCGGCGATCTTCCAATGTCTGAATGGTGAGCATATGGAGGATATAGCCGGCATTACATTAACAGCGTCGGGCGGTTCCTTCCGCGATTATAGCCGGGAGCAGCTTGCGAATGTAACGGTTGAGGACGCCCTGAAGCATCCGAACTGGTCGATGGGCGCCAAGGTGACGATCGATTCAGCCACGATGGTCAACAAAGGATTGGAAGTGATTGAAGCCCACTGGTTGTTTGGGCTTGGATTTGAACAGATTGAGGTATTGCTCCATCCTGAGAGCATTGTCCACTCTTTCGTTGAGTATCGTGATGGCAGCATTATTGCTCAGCTTGGTGCACCGGATATGCGGGTTCCGATTCAGTACGCGCTTTCGTATCCACGGCGCTGGAATTCGGCGGCGCAGCGCCTTTCTTTGGCCAAGGCAGGCGAGCTCCAGTTTAGAGAGATGGATTTTGAACGTTTTCCTTGTTTAAGACTAGCTTTTGAATGTGGTAAAATAGGAGGTACCGCACCGACGGTGTTCAATGCAGCTAATGAAGTTGCGGTAGCTCGCTTCTTAAATAGAGAAATTTCATTCCTGAAGATTGAATATCTCATTGAGACCGTGCTTTCCAGACATGAAGCTCTGGCCGATCCAAGTCTTGAAGTAATCAAGGATGCTGACCAATGGGCGAGAGCGGTGGCTGAATCGTTGTAATTCCTCAAAGGGCCTGCTGTCGTCATCATGGAAAAGATTCATTCTTGTATTCTCTTGTGCCTGATCGGAGAATAATGATAATCTAGAAAGAACTTGGACGATCCGTGGCCAAAAGGAGGATGCTTTCGATTGGAACTACTGAAAATTATTTTTTTGACGGTGCTCATGTTTTTCGTCATTGTGGCGGTGCATGAATGGGGGCACTTTTACTTCGCAAAACGTGCTGGGATACTGGTACGGGAGTTCGCGATAGGATTTGGACCTAAATTGTTCGCTTATAAGCGAGGCGAGACGCAGTTTACTTTCCGTCTGCTTCCCTTTGGCGGATATGCCCGCATGGCCGGAGAAGATCCTGAGTTGATTGAGATTTCTAACGGGCAGACGATAGCGCTCCGCCTGGAGGAAGATAAAGTCGGCAAGATTTATTTGGATCGACTGGACAGTCGCAAGAATGTCATTCGCGGCGAGGTGCTGCAAATCGACCTGGTGGATGATCTGTCCGTACTGCTGGATGTAGATGGGGAGAGCGTAAGGTACTCGATTCATCCGCAGGCGATGCTTGTTGTCAAAGGCAAGGAGACACAGATTGCACCTAGGGATCGTCAATATGGCAGCAAAACAGTGCGACAAAGAGCATTATCGATTTTCGCCGGGCCCCTCATGAACTTCATTCTTGCCTTTGTGTTATTTGCGTTGTATACGCTAATGGCAGGGATTCCGCTTGATAAGCCAAGTCATCTGCAAGTTGGTGATGTCGTGAAAGGAATGCCTGCAGCGGAAGCCGGAGTTCTAGAGGGCGATATTATTGAGAAGATCAATGGTATGCCAGTTGGAACCGATGCGAACAAAATGATCGAGACGATTCAGGCTTCTAAAGATAAACCGATGGTATGGACGCTTAAGCGTGGAGAACAGGAAGTGAATATTACCGTTACCCCCCGGGCGACAGACAACGAGCAGGTGGGGAAGGTAGGCAGCTCGATTATCACTTTCTTCCCTATGCGCAGCGCCTCTGTGGGTGAGTCAATTACCAGAGCCGGAACGGATATGGTCGATACAACGAAGCTGATCTTCCAGGGGTTTAAGCAATTGATTAACAAATTCTCCATGGATGATCTTGGCGGGCCAGTAAGAACGTTTGAAGTAACAGGGCAGATTGCCAAGCAAGGGATTGTACAGCTCACAAGATGGACGGCCATCCTTAGCCTGTATCTGGGGATCTTTAATTTGCTGCCGATTCCGGCACTTGATGGCAGCAGGCTGATCTTCCTGGGCATCGAAGCCCTTCGCCGCAAGCCGGTGGATCCGAATCATGAAGGCTTGGTGCATTTTATCGGATTTGCCATGCTGTTCCTGCTAATGATTGCGGTAACCTATAACGATATATTACGATTGTTTGGATAATTATGAGGCTTTTACGGGAGGACAAGAGTTTTTATGGCTAACGAGGAGAAACAATTTGTAACGGAAATTACCCCGCAGGGAGAAGACTTCTCGCGCTGGTATATCGACGTCATTAAGAAAGCGGATTTGATGGACTATTCGCCAGTACGCGGCTGTATTGTGTTCAAGCCGGACGGCTACGAAATTTGGGAGCATATTCAGTCTGAGCTGGATCGCCGCTTTAAAGAGACCGGCCATCGCAACGCTTATTTCCCACTCTTTATTCCGGAGAGCTTCTTCCAGAAAGAGAAGGAGCATGTGGAGGGCTTCAACCCTGAGCTTCCTTGGGTGACTGAGGCGGCTGGCGAGAAGCTGGAAGAGCGCCTTGCGATCCGGCCTACCTCTGAGACGATGATTGGGCATATGTATGAGAAGTGGATTCAATCCTATCGCGATTTGCCGGTATTGATCAATCAATGGGCTAACGTCGTTCGCTGGGAGAAACGGACACTACCGTTCCTGCGCACAAGCGAATTCTTGTGGCAGGAAGGCCATACTGCTCATGAAAATGAACAGGAAGCTCGGGAAGAGACGATGCGGATGCTGGAAATCTACCGCGATTTTGTCGAGGGTTATCTGGCAATTCCGGTAATTACGGGTCAGAAGACACCGTCCGAGAAATTTGCCGGAGCTGTGGATACTTTTTCGATTGAAGCGATGATGAAGGATGGACGTGCCGTACAGGCGGGAACTTCGCATTATCTTGGTACCAACTTTGCATCTGCGTTTAATATCCAGTATTTGAACCGCGAGAATGAGCACGAATTTGTGCATACGACCTCCTGGGGCGTGAGCACCCGCTTGATCGGTTCCTTGATCATGGTGCACGGGGATGACCGTGGGCTGGCATTGCCGCCTAAAGTAGCTCCAAAGCAAGTTATGATCATTCCGATCGGACCGCCAAAGACGCGCGATATGGTGATTGCTCGCAGCGATGAATTGTTTGCTGAATTGAAGAAGGCGGGGATCCGCGTAGGAATGGATGACCGTGCTGATGTTCGTCCGGGCTGGAAGTTCAATGAATATGAAATGCGTGGTGTTCCTGTCCGCCTTGAGATTGGCCCTCGTGATATGGAGAATGGCGTATGTGTCCTCGTATCGCGTATTAGCGGCGAGAAGAAGGTTGTACAGCAAGACCGTCTTGTGGAAGAAGTTCAAGCGATGCTGGAGCAGGTTCATCAGGAAATGTACAACCGTGCCAAGGTATTCCGTGATGAGCATTTCTATTCCGTGGATACATTGGATGAGATGAAAGCCAGCATGGAAGAGAAGCGTGGCTTTACGCTTGCAGGCTGGTGTGGTTCTGAGGCTTGTGAACATCAAGTCAAAGAAGAGACCGGAGCAACTAGCCGGAATATTCCGTTTGAGCCGGAAGTTCAGAAGACGAAATGTCTCGTCTGTGGAGAAACGGCCAAGCATACTGTTGTTTTTGCCAGAGCCTATTAATTAGTCCTGCCGCAAGAACCGTGCAAGGGGAACTGGACTGTTGTCCAGAGGATATAACGATATTAAGGCTTTCGGCAGAAACGGCCATGACAGGTATTTGTTGCTACAAGCTCCTGTCGGCCAGATTTGCGGAGGCCTTAATTTTTGCACTGATATACATTTTTCGTCTAACGAAACTACAGAACGTTATTTCCTGAAAAATAAGGGGAGAAATTTATTAACGAAACCCCCAATCGTTATTTGGAGGAAATCCGCGGGTTGGCTCCGTAATTAGCTCAAATAGCGATAGCAAGTTTCGTTAGGAATTTGGAAACTCTTTTTTAGCGCAAATAACGATACTGTGTTTCGTTAGCGTTTAAGAAATGTTCAAAAAGCTCGCTTTTCAGCACCGAGGCTTATGCTTCGCTATGCGTTTTTTCAATATGCTTCAGTGGAAAAAGGCTGGGGCTAAGGAGTGAAGCGTACATAGTGGGTACGTGAGGCACCCGAGAGGTTTCCGGAGGAAACATAACTTCGCAAGCAACTGCTTAGGTCCGGGGAATTCAAGATTCGATCCCGCATGGGCTTGCTGAAGCTTAGGGATCAAAAGCGGACTTTTTGAACTTCATTGCCACTATTTGAGTATGGGGGAGGAAGAGATGACCGACGTCCAGGAGAAAAGAACCAGACTTGAACTGTTGATGAAGCAGGCGGAAGTTCCGGCTTCGCTGATTGATCCGTATTTTCTAGACGGATATATCGATCAGGTAGAGGTTAGCCGCGGCAACCGCGAGTGGAAGATTACGATCCGCAAACAGACGCTTGTCCCTGCCCAGGTCTATAGAACGTTTTGCTTGCGTATCCAGGAGCGAATGCAGCATATTGCCAAGATCGCTATTCTATTCCGATATGAACAGGACCAGACTGCCGAGCAGATCGTGACGGAATATTGGAAGCTGTTCCTGGAATGGGTGCAGCGGGAAATACCATCCGTTAATGGCTGGATGGCCAAGGCTGGTTATGAGATCGAGGACGATCTTGTAACGGTAGCGTTAGGCGATGCGATGGCGCTGGAACTAGCCCGTAAGAAGAATATAGACAAGGCGATCACGACCTTCTATGGCAATTATTTTGGGCTGGATGTAAGAGTCAAGCTGCATGTAGCCGAGAACAATGAGGAAGCTTTTGAGGAATTCCAGCAACGGATTGCTGAGGAAGAACGCGAAGTGATCCAGCGGATGATGGAGAGTATGGAAGCAGAAGCGCCGCCGGAGGAAGACGATGGCGAAGCGGTTAAGCTGCAGATCGGCTATGACATCAAAGATCAGCCAATTCCACTGCAGGAACTGCAAGATGAAGAAAAACGGGTCACGATCCAGGGCACGATCTTCGGACTGGAGAGCAAGGAACTGCGTAATGGCAATACTTTATTTACTTTTTATATTACCGATTTTAGCGATTCTTTGCAGATGAAGCTGTTTGCCAAGAATAAGGAAGATCTCAAGATCATGGGTCAATTAGCCAACGGGAAATGGATCAAAGCCCGCGGCAGAGTAGAGATGGACCGCTTTATGTCCATTCCTGAGCTTGTCATGATCCCTTCGGATTTATGCGAAGTGAACTCCCCTCCATCTCGTAAGGATAATGCTGCAGAGAAGCGCGTTGAGTTCCATTTGCATTCGACGATGAGTGCGATGGATGCGGTAACTCCAATCGGCGATTACGTGAAGATGGCGGCCAAATGGGGACATAAAGCGATCGCGGTAACCGATCATGGCGGTGTGCAATGCTATCCTGATGCTGCGAAAGCTGCCAAGAAGAACGGGATCAAGATGATCTACGGTGTCGAGGCGAATGTAGTGAATGATAATGTGGCCGTCGTATTAAATCCGCGCCCTGATGATCTGAAGACGACAACTTATATCGTATTCGATATTGAGACTACCGGTCTGTCTGTAACGCAGAACAAAATTATTGAAATCGCCGCGGTCAAGATGCAGGAAGGCAAAGAACTGGAACGTTACGCCACCTTTGTTGATCCGCATGAACTTATTCCATATCATATTCAACAATTGACGAACATCAATGACGACATGGTAAGAGGCGCGCCAGAGGTCGATCAGGTACTGGATGAATTCATTAAATTCGCCGGAGATGCGGTACTGGTCGCTCATAATGCCCGCTTTGACGTTGATTTTGTAAATGCAAAGCTGAAGGAGCTTGGGAGACCGCCTATGCTCAACCCGGTTCTGGATACACTGGAGCTGGCACGTTTGATTCACCCGAGTTTGAAAAATCATAGATTGAACACACTGGCATCGAAATACAAAGTTTCACTGGAAAATCACCACCGCGCAATCGACGATACCATAGCACTTGCCGGTGTATTAACCGGGCTGATCGAAGACGCGATTACGCAGGAAAGAATGACCACGCTCGATCGTCTGAACGACCGGGTTGGCAAGGATCTGTCCAATACCCGTCCGTTCCATTGCGGAATTTATGCCTTGAATACGACCGGCAAGAAGAATTTGTTCAAGCTGATCTCTATGTCGCATACCGAGTATTTCAAGCGGGTTCCATGTATCCCGAAATCGAAGCTGACTGAAATGCGCGAGGGGATACTTGTCATCTCAGGTTGTGAGAAAGGAGAGTTCTTCGAGGCTGTATTGAATAAGACGGTCGAAGAAGCTGAGGAAGTTGCCGGCTTTTATGATGTACTGGAGATTCAGCCGTTAACGATGTATATGCATCTGGTCGATAAAGGCCTGGTCGGCAGTGTTGAGGAATTGAAGACGGCAATTCGCAAAGTGGTTGAGATTGGCTTTAAGCTGGGCAAGCCAGTCATCGCTACCGGAAATGCACACTACCTTGAGCCTAGGGATAAAATTTTTCGCGATATTACGATCCATGGCATTACCGGTTTCAGTCCGCTGAAGGATCTCCGCAAGCCGGATGCGCACTTCCGCACGACGGACGAAATGTTGGCTGAATTTGAATTTCTCGGTAAGGACAAGGCTTATGAGGTTGTCGTGACGAATACGGCGAATCTGGCGGATTCCTTCGAGGATCTTGAATTGTTTCCGGACAAGCTGTTCACGCCGATTATTGATGGGGCGGACGAAGAAATCCGTTCAACCTGTTACAATACAGCACGCTCTATGTATGGGGAGGATTTGCCTGAGGTGGTCGTCAAGCGGCTGGAAAAAGAACTCGAACCGATTATCAAGTACGGGTTCTCGGCCAACTATCTGATCTCGGCAAAACTTGTTAAGAAATCCAATCAGGATGGCTATCTCGTAGGTTCACGGGGGTCGGTCGGTTCCTCAATCGTGGCTACCTTCCTCGGTATATCCGAGGTTAATCCGCTTCCAGCTCATTATATGTGCCGTAATCCGGAATGCAAGCATAGTGAATGGTTCCTGGATGGCAGCGTACCGAGTGGCTTCGACCTTCCTGCGAAGGATTGCCCGAAGTGCGGCCAGCCGCTAAAGGGAGAGGGACAGGATATTCCGTTCGAAACCTTCCTGGGTTTTAAAGGCGATAAGGTCCCCGATATAGATCTTAACTTCTCCGGGGAATATCAGCCGGAGGCTCACAATTTTACGAAGGTTATCTTTGGGGAGAAGAACGTATTTCGCGCGGGTACGATTGGTACCGTAGCGGAGAAGACTGCGTTTGGCTTTGCGAAGAAGTATGAGGAAGAGCATCATAAGCATTGGCGCAGTGCAGAGCTAAACAGGCTGGCGGCCGGATGTACCGGCGTGAAGCGTAGTACAGGCCAGCATCCTGGCGGGATCGTCGTCGTGCCTGACTATATTGAAGTCGAAGATGTTACACCTGTACAATATCCGGCTGATGATACGAGTGCGGAATGGAAGACGACTCACTTCGATTATCATGCATTTGAAGCCAACTTGCTTAAGCTTGATATTCTCGGCCATGATGATCCGACAATGATGCGGATGCTGCAGGATTTGACCGGGATTGATCCAACGACGATCCCGATGAATGATCCCAAGGTGATGAGTATGTTCAACTCAACGGAATCGCTGGGAGTGACTCCGGAGCAAATTCGGACTCCGGTGGCAACTTACGGGGTTCCCGAGATGGGAACCAAGTTTGTACGCCAGATGCTGGTCGAATCACAGCCATCTTCGTTTGCGGATTTGCTGCAGATTTCCGGATTGTCCCACGGTACTGGCGTTTGGCTGGGCAATGCCCAGGAATTGATCAAGAATGGCACATGCAACATTAAGACGGTGATTGGCTGTCGGGATGATATTATGCTGTTCCTGATTTACAAAGCGGGAATGGATGCCGGATTGGCCTTTAAAATTACGGAAAGCGTTCGTAAGGGGAAAGGCTTGACGCCGGAATGGATTGATGAGATGAAGAAATGCAAGGTGCCGCAGTGGTACATTGATTCCTGCCTCAAGATCCAATACATGTTTCCGAAGGCGCACGCGTCCGCTTATGTTATTTCGGCGGTGCGTACCGCTTACTTTAAGCTATATTATCCGATCGAGTTCTACGCGACTTATTTCTCGGTCCGTGGTGAAGATTTCGATATTGAGTTATGCTGCCAGGGATATGAAGCGATATACCGCAAGATCGAGGAGATCGAGCAGAAGGGCTTCCAGGCGTTGCCGAAGGAGAAAGCGATGCTGCCGATTCTGGAGATGGCGCTGGAAATGACAGCGCGCGGTTTCCGGTTCAAGATGATCGATCTGTACCGTTCTGATGCAACTCGCTTTATTGTAGATGGCGATGCCCTGATTCCTCCGTTTGCCGCTTTGGCAGGAATCGGGGAGAATGCGGCGCGGAACATCGCTGCGGCGAAGGAAGCAGGGGAATTCCTCTCCGTGGAAGATTTTCAGCAGAGATCCAAAGCAAGTAAGACGATCATTGAACTGTTGGGTTCGCTGGGCTGTTTCCGTGACTTGCCGGAGAGCAATCAGCTCTCCTTGTTCTAACCTAAGGATAGGGCTAAGGGTGGTAAAGGTGTTTTACTTGTCACTATTACCAGACTATGTTATAATTTTTTTGGTAATCATGGAGATAGAAACGTTGTCTAAAGAGTGGGGAAACCCACTCTTTACTCTTTGGTATACAGGAAACAATTGATGGAGGTAATGTACTCTTGAGCACACCGAAAATCAAAGCGGCCGTAGAACAGATGGTAATGCCATATCTCGAGCAGAACGGCTTTGAATTGGTTGATATTGAATATGTAAAGGAAGGCAGCAATTGGTTTCTGCGTGTCTTCGTTGACAAGGACGGCGGCATCGATATTGATGACTGCGGCCGGATCAGCGAATATCTCAGCGAGAAGCTGGATGAGAATGATCCGATTCCATCCGCGTACTTCCTTGAAGTGTCCTCGCCCGGTGCGGAACGGCCGTTGAAGAAAGCGGACGATATCGTCAAAGCCGTAGGCAAGGATGTGTTTGTCACTACATACGAGCCGGTGAATGGCCTGAAGGAATTTGAGGGACGCCTTCTCTCTTTTGAGAGTGACGAGCTCGTCATTGAAATCGGCAAGCAGAAACATGCCGTATCGTATAGTAAAGTTGCTAGCGCCAGATTGGCGATTATTTTTTAACAACACTTATATAGGATTATGAAAGGGGGAACTCGAGGCAAATGAGTATGGATTTTATCGAAGCCTTGAATGATTTGGAAAGGGAAAAAGGGATCAGCAAAGATATATTATTTGAAGCTATTGAAGCAGCACTGATCTCCAGCTATAAACGGAATTTTAATACGGCGCAGAACGTTCGTGTAGACATGAACCGTCATACGGGATCCATCAGAGTATTTGCGCGCAAGCTCATTGTTGAAGAAGTTCTCGATCCTCGGACGGAAATTTCGCTGCATTCAGCACGTGAGATCAATCCCAGCTTCCAGCTGGACGATGTAGCGGAAATTGAAGTAACGCCTAGAGATTTCGGACGGATCGCGGCGCAGACGGCGAAGCAGGTGGTAACCCAACGCATTCGTGAAGCGGAGCGCGGACTGATCTATAACGCTTTTGTCGAGAAGGAAGAGGATATCGTTACGGGTATCGTACAGCGTCAGGACTTGCGTAATGTCTATGTCGATCTCGGCAAGATTGAAGCGCATCTTCCGTTGAATGAATTAATGCCCGGCGAGAAGTTCAAGCACGGCGATCGGATCAAAGCGTATATTACAAAGGTTGAGAATACGACCAAAGGGCCGCAAATTTTGCTGTCCCGTACGCATCCTGGTTTGTTGAAGCGTTTGTTCGAGCTGGAGGTTCCTGAGATTTTCGATGGCGTTGTTGAAATTCGTTCTGTTGCCCGCGAAGCAGGGTTCCGTTCGAAGATCGCCGTCTATTCCCGCAATAGCGAGGTAGATCCGGTCGGCTCTTGCGTTGGTCCGAAGGGCACGCGCGTGCAGACGATTGTAACCGAACTACATGGGGAAAAGATCGACATCGTGCGCTATTCCGACAATATTGAAGAGTATGTAGCCAATGCGCTTAGCCCTTCCAAGGTGCTGGAGGTGCAGGTATTCGAGCCCGAGAAGATGGCTCGTGTTATCGTGCCGGATTATCAGCTCTCGCTGGCGATTGGCATTAAGGGGCAGAATGCAAGGCTTGCTGCTAAGCTGACAGGCTGGAAGATCGATATTAAGAGCGAAACTCAGGCAGAGGAAGAATTCGGTAGAGAGAAGACCGAGCAGGATGAAATGCCGCAGGACTCCGTATCTATTGATTTTTAGTATATGAGTGCAACATGAACAACCTCTTTAAAGAGATATAGGCATAACCGGGAGTATGTATGGGGGGCTTGAAATGAAAGCTAAAAAAATACCAATGCGCAAATGCGTAGCTTGCCAGCAAATGATGCCGAAAAAATCGTTGATTCGCGTCGTTCGTTCACCAGAGGGTGAGGTTTCGATTGATTTGACTGGCAAAAAGTCGGGGCGTGGTGCTTATCTTTGCGGACAGGTTGCTTGCTTTAAGCTCGCCCATAAGAACCGCGCGCTGGATCGGGCCTTGAAGGCTACGGTAGGAGCAGAGGTCTACGAACAGTTGGCCCATGATTTCCTGGCGATCGAGGATGAATTCCATCTCAGCCAGGAGCAGGAAGAGGCAGATAGCGATGAGTAAAATGTTGTCCCGGCTTGGCCTGGCCATGCGTGCTGGCAAGTTGGTGACCGGTGATGAGATCGTAATGAAAGCCATTCGGTCGAAAGAGGCCAAACTGGTTATCGTTGCGGGGGACGCTTCAAATAATACCCACAAGAAATTCCGCGATAAATGCGGCACATACAAAGTCCCTTTGATCATCGGGCCGGATCGGATCCGTCTCGGTTCAAGTATTGGAAAACCAGAGCGGGTCGTAATAGCACTGACGGATCAAGGGTTTGCCGATATGATTCGAGAAGAAATCGAGAAAACGCCGGAGGTGGAGTATATTGAGTAAACAAGAAAACAAAGATAAACTCAGAGTCTATGAATATGCGAAGTCACTTAATATGAGCAGCAAGGAAATTATAACCATTCTTAAGCGCCTGAATATCCCAGTTAACAATCATATGAGCGTTATGGAGAATGACACCGTTACAAAAGTGGAGCAATTCTTCAAGGATATTAAGAGCAATGCAGCAGCCAAACGTGATGGAGGCGGGCGCAATGAGGCTTCTTCTAAGCCGGCTTCAGCCAACGCCAAGCCAGAACCAGCGAAGAGTGGTGCTGATCATCATGGGAACCAGGCCCACGCTGCGTCAACCAATCAAGGAACAAGCAACAACAAAAATCAACAAGAAAAGCAGGTAAGCATGAATACAAAAACAAATTCCAATAGACCATCTGCCACAGGCAGCAATACAGCGACACAAGATAGAAGTCAACGTTCCAACGGGGGGAGCCAGCAAGGCTCACGTCCGCAACAGGGCGGCTCACGTCCACAACAGAATTCAAACCAACCTGGGAACCGTGGCCAGCAATCAGGCCGTCCTCAGGGGCAAGGTGGTGGCGGACAACAGCAACGCCCCAATTCATCGCAGCAAACTCGCAGCGGTTCTACACCTTCAACCCAGGCTAGTTCTGATAAGGGAGGCAAGAAGTTTGACCGCGAGAAGCCGGCATTTAACACTGACCGTAGCAATAACAGCAATAGTGGACAAAATCAAGGTGCCAAAAAAGGCAAATTCACGAATAACAACAATAAGTCCAAAGGCTTTGATGATAATCGCCAGGGCGGATTCAGAAATAACCGCGGTGGTAGAGGCGGTAAAGGCGGCAGAGGCGGCAATCAACAGCCTCCGCGCGAGAAGATTGATAATACACCGAAGAAGATCATTGTGCGCGGCACAATGACCGTTGGTGAGGCGGCCAAGCTGCTGCATAAGGATGCTTCGGAAGTTATTAAGAAGCTTATGCTGCTCGGCGTCATGGCAGCAATCAACCAGGAGCTTGATATCGATACAATCCTGCTGTTGGCCGGTGAATTCGGTGTAGAAGTAGAAGTGAAGATCCCTGTTGAGGATGATCGCTTCGAGACGGTAGAGGAAGTTGATGATGAAGCAGACTTGAAAGCACGTCCGCCAGTCGTTACGATTATGGGTCACGTTGACCACGGTAAAACGACGTTGCTTGATGCTATCCGCTCGACGAATGTATCCAGTGGAGAAGCCGGCGGCATTACTCAGCATATCGGTGCATATCAAGTTGAAATCAACGGCAAGAAAATCTCATTCCTCGATACACCGGGTCACGAAGCGTTTACAGCGATGCGTGCTCGCGGTGCGCAATTGACGGACATTACAATTATCGTTGTTGCTGCAGATGACGGCGTCATGCCGCAGACCGTTGAGGCGATCAACCACGCCAAGGCAGCCGGACTGCCGATTATCGTTGCTGTCAATAAGATCGATAAACCCGAAGCTAATCCAGATAAAGTGAAGCAAGAATTGACCGAATACGAACTTGTTCCGGAGGAATGGGGCGGAGATACGATCTTCGTAAACGTATCAGCCAAGCAAAGAATGGGTCTTGAGGAACTGCTCGAAATGATTCTTCTCGTAGCAGAGGTTAACGAGTATAAAGCAAATCCTAACAAGCGCGCCCGTGGAGCAGTCATTGAGGCGGAGCTTGATAAGAATCGCGGACCGGTTGCACGGGTGCTCGTGCAGCATGGTACATTTAAGGTTGGCGATGCCTTTGTAGCCGGCAACTGCTTTGGCCGCGTGCGTGCCATGGTGAATGACAAGGGACGCCGCATTAAGGAAGCAGGGCCTTCAACACCGGTTGAAATTACCGGTCTGAATGAAGTGCCGCAAGCTGGCGATCCGTTCATGGTGTTTGAGGATGAGCGCAAGGCTCGTTCGATCGCCGATAAACGGGCGACGACTGAACGTCAATCCTCGCTTGGAGCCAATACCCGCGTTACGCTTGATGACCTATTCCGCCATATCAAGGAAGGCGAGATTAAGGATTTGAACGTTATTATCAAAGCGGACGTCCAAGGTTCCGTCGAGGCGCTTAAGGGGTCGCTCGAGAAGATCGAGGTTGAAGGCGTACGCGTGAAGATTATTCATAGCGGTGCCGGAGCGATTACAGAATCGGATATTATTTTGGCAGCGGCATCGAACGCGATTGTTATCGGCTTTAACGTTCGTCCGGATAGTCAGACTAAAGCGACTGCCGAGCAAGAAAATGTAGATATCAGGCTTCATCGCGTCATCTACAATGCCATCGAAGAGATTGAGCAAGCGATGAAGGGAATGCTGGATCCGGTTTATAAAGAATCGGTTATCGGGCATGCTGAAGTAAGAAATACGTTCAAGGTCAGCAAGGTCGGAACGATTGCAGGTTGTATGGTTACTTCCGGCAAGATTACCCGTTCCGCAGAAGCACGCTTGATTCGCGACGGCATCGTGGTGTACGAGGGCAAGATCGATTCCCTCAAACGCTTCAAGGATGATGCTAAGGAAGTGGCTCAAGGTTATGAGTGCGGTATTACCTTGGACAATTACCATGATGTTAAAGAGGGCGACGTGATCGAAGCATTTATTATGGAAACCGTCGAACCTAAGTAAGGTGAGGTGTCATCAATGGCCAAGAATCGTACCGGCCGGGTAGGCGAAGAGATCAAGAAGGAACTTAGCGTGATGATCCAACGCGAATTGAAGGATCCGCGCATTGGATTTGTTACAGTCACAGGTGTCGATGTAACCAATGATTTATCGCAAGCCAAAGTGTATTTAAGCGTGTTTGGCGATGAAGAACAGAAGAAGGATACGCTCAAAGCACTCGACAAAGCAACCGGCTTCCTGCGGACTGAAATCGGTAAGCGAATCAGATTGCGCCATACACCTGAGCTGATCTTCAAGATCGACGAGTCAATTGCTTATGGTAGCCGTATCGAGAAGCTGCTCGATGAAATTTCGGATGAAGGCGAAAATTAACAACAAGGTGGATTCAAAAGATGTAAGTCTTTTGGATTCACCTCTTAAAGGAGACGGCAATGCAAACCAAAGAACGTGAGTTCCAGCAGGTAAAACAATTCCTGATGGAGCATGACGATTTCCTGGTCGTAGCGCATATTCAGCCGGATGGAGATGCAGTCAGTTCCACGTTAGCAGTGGGCTGGCTTCTCTCTTGTTTGGGCAAAAATTATAGAATGGCGAATGAGGGGCCGATCCCTCGCCGTATGAGCTATTTATGGGAAGCTAAGCAGATTGTAGATCTCTCGTTGGCTCCGCTTGATACCAAATTCAGCCATGTCATCTGCGTAGATTGCGCAGATTTTAAGCGAGTTGGTCGGACTGCGGAATGGTTCGCTGATGATGCCCTTATCTTGAATATTGATCATCATCCAACCAATGATGCATACGGTGCCGTCAATTTAATTGTGCCTGAGGCGGCTGCGACCGCGGAGATTTTATATGATTTACTAAAATATATGGAGATTCCGTTGAACTTTGAGGTTGCAACGGCGATCTATACCGGAATGTTAACCGATACCGGAGGATTCAGATATTCCAACACGACGCCGAAGGTGATGGCGATTGCTTCAGATCTGCTTGAATACAAGGTGGATGGTCCGGGCTTGTCCGAGCTGCTGCTTGAACAAATGACTTTGCCTCAATTGAAGCTCTTGACGAGAGCGTTGAACGAGCTGCAGATCACGGAGGATGGCAAGATCAGTTGGGTAGTGATCCAGGACGGGGATATGAAAGAAACCGGGGCGATACATGAGGATCTTGAAGGTATTGTGAATTACCCTCGCAATATTCAAGGGGTCGAAGTCGGGATGCTGTTCAAGGTGATTCACGAAAGCGCCGTGAAAGTCAGTCTTCGATCCGCGGGCAAGGTAGATGTGGCCAAGGTTGCCCAAAGCTTTGGGGGTGGCGGCCATGTGCGTGCGGCTGGAGCGCGGATCGAGGGGGATCTGGCACAGATCGTGTCCCGTGTTGTGGAGCAGGTGAAATTACAGCTATGATACCTTATGAAGGAATTCTTCCTATCGCCAAGCCGGTTGGCTTCACCTCACACGATGTTGTTGCCAAAGCGCGCGGCATTTTAAAAATGAAGCGGATCGGCCATACAGGGACGCTTGATCCGGCGGTGACTGGAGTCTTGCCGCTATGCCTCGGAAGAGCAACTAGAATGGTTGAGTATTTGCAAGAATTGCCCAAGGAATATGAAGCCACGCTCGTGCTAGGCATTGCCACTGATACAGAGGATATGACCGGAACGGTAATTGAACGTAGGGAGCATGCCGCTGTAAATGAAGAACAGGTGTCTGCCGTCTTGTCTCAATTCATCGGTACAATATCACAGGTTCCTCCGATGTATTCGGCCGTGAAGCAGGATGGGAAGCGACTCTATGAGCTGGCCCGCGAGGGGAAGGTCGTAGATCGCAAGGCGCGTGAAGTGACGATACATGAGCTGGAGCTGATTTCCTATCAAGCGGATCTTGAATATCCGGAACTGTCATTTCGCGTGCTGTGCTCCAAGGGGACCTATATCCGCACGCTTTGTGTGGACATCGGGCGGGCTCTAGGCATTCCAGCGTCGATGCTTCGACTCAAGCGCACAATGTCCGCCGGAATTCGGGATGAGCATTGCCTGACGCTGGAACAGGTAGCTGAGCAAGTTCAAGCTGGAACCTTGCAGTCTTGCCTGTTGCCAATCGATCGGGCTGTTCAGCATTTGCCGGCCCATATCGTGCAAGAGGAAAAGGTACAGGCGGCCCTGCAAGGACAACGCCTCTCCCCTTATGCGATCAAGCCTTCAGCGAATCGTGGGGACGTCATCCGTCTATACAGTCCTGCCGAGCAGTTTTTAGGCATTTTTCGTATTGGGGAAGAGACCGGGGCGATTACCCCTGTGAAAGTATTTCTGCCCGATTCGAATTAGGCTTGGAGCAGGCTCAGCCTCTAATCTGCTCCGTGATCAAAAAGTGGACTTTTTTTCAAACTATCTCTATATCAGTGAAATTGCAGGTGAGACAAGTGGAAACGATATATTTGACCTATCCTTTAACTGAAGATGTGATCGCACGGTGTGCTAGAAAGCAGGTCATTGCCATCGGACAATTCGATGGACTGCATCTAGGTCATGCGAGTGTCATTAAATCTGCATTACGGGTTGCTGCTGAGCAGGGCCTCCCCTCCGGCGTAATGACGTTTCATCCCCATCCGAAAGAAGTCATGAAGAAAGGTGACTATGAAGGATACCTGACCCCACCGGCGGAGAAAGAGAAGATTATCCGCGATATGGGTGTGGATTATTTATATATTGTTGAATTCAATGACAGCTTCTCGCGAGTAAGTCCGCAGAACTTCGTCAGCGGCATGCTGATGCCGCTTGAGATTCATACCGCTGTCGTTGGCTTTGATTTTCATTTTGGATACCGTGGTGAAGGCCATGCGGGAATGCTGCGCGAGCTGAGCGATTACAAGCTTGATGTCGCGATTGTGCCTCCTTTTCTGATCGAAGGCGATAAAGTAAGCAGCTCCAACATCCGCCTTGATCTTCAAGAAGGCAATGTGAAGCAAGTGCGGCGGTTATTAGGCCGTCCTTACTCCTTGTCGGGAATCGTTATGCACGGTGAAAAGCGCGGACGGACCATTGGTTTCCCGACGGCCAATTTGAAGATGGATGAGCATTTTGTCTTACCGAAAAAAGGAGTTTATGCCGTAAAGGTTGGCTACGAGGCTCAGGTGCTGCATGGAGTTATGAATGTAGGAGTCAAGCCGACCTTCCATGAGAATGAGACGGTTCCCTCCATCGAAATTCATCTGCTAGACTTCAGTGGAGATCTGTACGGAAAACCGCTAGCAGTCGAGCTAATCGATTTTATTCGCGAGGAACGTAAATTCGGTTCTATTGAGCAATTGATTGCGCAAATTACCAAGGATGCCGAGACGGCGAAGCAAATATTACCTTCGGCAGAATAATGCGAACAAGCATCATTTACTTTTATCTCTTATCTATGTTATACTGATTTACGTTGCTCATGCAGGAGTTTCCGCATGTCAACATACAACCTTGGCTTGGTTGTCAGGTCTCACCGTCCGACTACTAGGCTAATGGCGATTCTTGTAAAGGAGGTGGATAGGATGGCATTAACTCAAGAGCGTAAACAACAATTGATCGAAGAGTACAAAACTCATGAATCCGACACCGGATCACCAGAGGTACAAATTGCTATCCTCACGGAGAACATCGTGAATTTGACGGATCACTTGCGTTCCCATAAGAAGGATCATCACTCTCGTCGTGGTCTTCTGAAGATGGTTGGTCAACGCCGCAAGCTGTTGGCTTACTTGAAGAACAAAGACGTTAGACGTTACTCCGCGTTGATCGAAAGACTCGGATTGCGCCGTTAATTTTCCTTTGTTTGAGAAGCAGCCTGGTAGCCGCCGAGCGCTATTACAGCGAATGGCCGGCAGCCGGGTTGCTTTTTACGAAGAAATACAATACGTACCGTTTCCTGAAATAATGACGCATATATGCTAATGAAGGGCTCCGTGAGGAGCTTTTGTTTTAGCTATAATGAGAAAAACAAACAATAATCATTTTTGTTGCTTTATGAATCGGATAGAAGCAGGAAATAATGAGATTTGTAACGAAGTTTTATTTGTGAATAAGGAGGGATTTCATGGAAAAGCATGTGAAGATGGAGTTGGGAGGAAGACCTCTTACATTGGAGACCGGGCGTCTGGCCAAGCAGGCTAACGCTGCGGTAATGGTCCGGTATGGGGATACAGCTGTGCTGTGTACTGTTACAGCATCTGCGGAACCTAAGGACCTGGATTTTTTCCCATTGACCGTGAACTATGAAGAGAAGTTGTACGCTGTAGGTAAAATTCCTGGCGGCTTTATCAAGCGCGAAGGACGCCCTAGCGAGAAAGCCATTCTTGCAAGCCGGTTGACCGACCGCCCGATCCGCCCGCTGTTCCCAGAAGGGTTCCGCAATGATGTACAGATCGTGAATCTGGTTATGAGTGTGGACCAGGACTGTGAGCCTGAAATTGCTGCAATGATCGGTACTTCGGCCGCACTGAGCATATCGGATGTGCCTTTTAATGGACCGATTGGCGGCGTTGCTGTAGGACGTGTAAATGGCGAATTCGTCATTAACCCGAATATTGCTCAGCAAGAAGCAAGCGATATCTATGTTGTTGTCTCCGGCACCAAAGATGCAATCATGATGGTTGAAGCCGAAGCTAATGAGGTTCCGGAAGAAGTGATGCTGGAAGCGATTATGTTCGGACATGATGAGATCAAGAAGATCATCGCCGTTATTGAAGAGCTGGTTGCTGTTGCAGGCAAAGAAAAAATGGAAGTGAAGCTGCACGCTGTTAATGCTGAGGTAAATAGCGAGGTTCGCGCTTATGCTTCCGAGCGTTTGGTTGCAGCGGTTAAGATTGCGGAGAAGCATGCCCGTCAGGATGCGATCGATGCGATCAATGATGAGACGGTCGCTTATTTTGAGGAGAAGTACATAGAATCTCCTGAGTTATTGGATGATGTGAAGGAAGTGCTGCATGACATCGTCAAAGAAGAAGTGCGCCGCTTAATCACTCACGATAAAGTTCGTCCGGACGGACGCAAATTAAATGAGATTCGTCCGATCGAATGCGACATCAATTTGCTGCCGCGTACCCATGGCTCTGGTCTGTTCACTCGTGGTCAGACGCAAGCGCTTAGCATTTGTACGCTTGGAGCATTGGGCGATGTACAAATCCTCGACGGCATCGACCTTGAGGAATCAAAGCGATTCATGCATCATTACAACTTCCCGCCATTTAGTGTGGGCGAGGCTCGTCCTCTGCGCGCACCAGGCCGTCGTGAAATTGGGCATGGCGCATTGGGTGAACGGGCGCTGTCAAAGGTTATTCCGCCAGAATCGGAATTCCCTTACACGATTCGCCTTGTATCTGAAGTTTTGGAATCGAACGGCTCTACTTCACAAGCGAGCATCTGTGCCAGCACACTGGCTATGATGGATGCTGGTGTTCCGATCAAAGCGCCTGTTGCCGGTGTAGCTATGGGCTTGATCAAGGACGGAGAGCATGTATCGATCCTAACAGATATTCAAGGGATGGAAGATCATCTCGGCGATATGGACTTCAAGGTAGCAGGTACAGCAGAAGGCGTAACCGCGATTCAAATGGATATCAAGATCGACGGAATCGATCGTCAAATTTTGTCCGAAGCCTTGGAGCAAGCAAAAGAAGGCCGTATGTTCATCCTGGGCAAAATGCAGGAACGCATCCATGCTCCGAAGGAGCATTTGTCTCCGTATGCCCCTAAGATTACAATCATGAACATTAATCCGGACAAAATCCGCGATGTTATCGGTGCTGGTGGCAAGATCATTAACAAGATCATTGAGGAAACCGGCGTTAAGATTGATATTGAGCAGGATGGACGAGTCTTCATCGCTTCAACCGATGAAGAGATGAATAACAAAGCACGCTCAATTATCGAAGGCATCGTTAAGGAAGTTGTCGTTGGCGAGATTTACGTAGGTACGGTTAAACGGATTGAGAAATTCGGCGCCTTCGTTGAAATCCTGCCGGGCAAGGACGGATTAGTGCACATCTCCCAGCTTTCAACGGAACGTGTTGCAAAAGTAGAGGATGTCATTGCGATCGGGGACACAATTACTGTTAAAGTAACCGAGATTGATCAACAGGGACGTGTTAACCTTTCCCGTAAAGCGGTATTAACCGCGGAGGAAAAATCACACTCTTAAGCTCTAACTTTGAACAGATACCGTTACGGGAAAAGAGGCAGAATGATTATTCTGGCTCTTTTTTGCGTGCTCATTTATTTATACTTGTTTTTTACTTTGAATCTGCGGTTGAATTCATGCCATAATTAATAAATATTCTGCCATCGCAATTAGGGTTGCCAAGAATGGGAGGGGCGAGATGGCTACAAAAGAGAAATTATCAATGACCTGGCTCTTAACCTATTTGAAGCCGGTCAGGGGGAAGCTGGCGCTTCTGCTTGTCATGCTGCTTGCCTCAACAGCTTTGCAGCTTATTCATCCGCAGATTGTGGCACGCTTTATCGATACAGCCGCTGCGGACGGTCTCGTATCCAGCCTGCTGGTGCTTGCGGGCGCTTTTCTCGTGGTGGCTGTAAGCAATCAGTTAATTACAGTAGCCGTAAGCTACATAGGCAATGATGTCGCCTGGAGGTCAACGAACAAGCTGCGTGGCGATTTGCTCAGACACTGTCTGAAGCTGGATATGCGGTTCCATAATCTGAAGACCCCAGGAGAAATGATCGAGCGAGTTGATGGCGATGTAACGGGGATCTCAAATTTTTTTGCTATGTTCATTGTTCAAGTTATCGGGAGCTTTGTACTGCTGGCCGGAATCCTAGGATATATGTATAATGTTAACGCGCTAATCGCTGGCGTAATGACCTTGTTCACCCTGCTTGCGATTCTGTTCATGGTCATCATCCGCAATTTGGGTGTACAGTCGTCCAAGAAAGAGCGGGAAGCGAGTGCGGCTCTATTTGGTCTGATCGAGGAGCGAATCGCCGGGATCGAGGATGTGCAGGCCAACGGGCATGTGCCTTATGTGATGAATCGCTTCTACCGCGCGATGCGCTCGGTAGCGATAACGGGACGAAGGGCATGGATGCTGCGAATCATTCCCTGGAACACGACGGTCGTCCTGTTTGCGCTTGCCGTAACTGCAGTGCTGCTGCTTGGCGTTCATTATTATTTAACGGGGAGAATATCGCTTGGCATGCTGTTCCTCATCTATCAATATACACAGATGCTGAATGATCCGATTGAGATGCTTGGCGATCAGGTGCAGGAGTTCCAAAAGGCGAAATCGGGTATGCTCCGCTCCAGAGAACTGCTGTCAAGCCGCAGCGAGATTATTGGCGGGGATCAGGCGTTATTGCCTGAATGTGCTCTAAGTCTGGAATTTGAAGCGGTCTCGTTCCATTATAGCGAGGATAAGCCCGTCTTGAACAATCTGTCGTTCCGGGTTGAAGCCGGGGAGAGACTGGGGATTATTGGTCGTACGGGGAGTGGCAAATCGAGTCTTAGCCGTGTTCTGCTACGACTCTATAACATCAATCAAGGGGTAATCCGAATCGGAGGCATCGATATTACGAAGCTGGATCTGCCTTCGCTCTATCAGCGTGTAGGGATGGTTACTCAGGACGTACAGCTATTCGACGGGACGCTGCGTGACAATCTAACGCTGTTTAATACAGAGGTAACGGATGAACAAATACTGGAGACGACGGGACGCCTTGGGCTGAGTACATGGATTGAAGCTTTGCCGGATGGACTGGATACTCATCTCTCCTCGGGAGGCTCTTCCTTGTCAGCCGGAGAAGCCCAGCTGTTCGCCTTGACACGTGTATTTCTAACCGAGCCGAGTCTCGTCGTTCTGGATGAGCCGTCGTCAAGATTGGACGCAGCTACGGAATCGATGCTTCAGATCGCTGTGGACTCGCTGATGGAGCATTGCACCGGAGTCGTTATCGCACACCGCCTGGCTACGTTGGAGCAGGTTGACAAGATCCTAGTGCTCGGTGATGGGCAGATCCTGGAGTTCGGTGATCGGAAGGAGCTGGCTGACCGTCCGGATTCGCACTACGCCAAATTGCTGGCAACCGGCCGAGAGGAGGAATTGGCATGAATATTACAGGCTTTATCAGCCGCCTATTCCGATATAAGCCAGTCCTGTTTATTTTAAATGGATTGCTGTGGGGAGTATTTCACTCTTTACCGCTCCTGTTTGGACTCGGAATGCAGTGGTTTTTTGACCGTGCGACGATGGGGAGCGATAATTATTTGTGGCTTGCCACGCCACTGATCTTCCTGGCGGTGGTCAGATTTCTGCGTGTGGGAACCTTCTTCACCGCTTTCTATCAATGGGTAACTTATATTTTTCATATTCAAGCAATTTTGCGTACAAATATGCTGGCGGGAATTATGCGCTGGCCGGGTCGGAACCTGCCTGCGACTCCCGGGGAGGCTATGAGCCGTTTTCGGGATGATGTAAATGAGGTGGTCGAATATGTGGAGTCCTGGGTTGATTTCTGGGGCCGGCTGATATTTGCCGCCGCATCCATTATCATTATGGCCAATATTAACTGGAAGATCACACTGGTTGCGATTCTCCCTCTGCTTATCGTCACCTTGCTGAACAATCTGTCTGGCAATAAAGCGCGCAAATACGGCCAGATGAACCGTGAGGCAACCGGACGCATTACGAGCTTCATTGCTGAGACTTTTGGGGCGGTGCAGGCGCTCAAGCTTGGCCAGGCCGAGGAGCATGTGCATCGCAAGTTTACTGAGCTTAATGAGGAGCGGCGTCAGGCGGCGCTGAAGGACAATTTGTTCAAGCAGTGGATGAGATCACTGAACCAGCATGTGCTAAGCATATGCACAGGGTTGATCTTGCTCATGTGTGCGGCAGAGATGAAGGCGGGGCGGTTTACAGTAGGGGATTTCGCCTTATATACGACCTATCTTACCAATATTGGCTTCAGTATTTCGTTATTTGGCTATATGGTATATCAGCATAAACGTCTAAAAGTATCTTTTGATAGAATGCGTAATTTGTTCAGGCCAGGTGAAGAGGATCGAATTATCGAAGCGAGAGAGACTTATCTGAACAGTGAGCCTCCGGAGCTGCCGGTACGTCAGAAAAAGCCGGAGGAGCGTCTGCGAAGTCTTGAGGTGAATAACTTGTCCTACCATTACCCGGAATCGGACAGCGGGATATCGCAAGTGAATCTGCGGCTTGAGCGGGGACAATTCCTCGTAATTACCGGTCGGATCGGCTCGGGTAAATCAACGTTGGTACGGACGCTGCTAGGGCTTCTGCCTAAAGAAGAAGGAGAGATTCTGTGGAATGGCCAGGAGGTGCACACCGCCGAGTTCCTGATCCCTCCAAGAGCAGCCTACACTCCACAGGTGCCTCGTCTGTTCAGTGATACATTGAAGGAGAATATCGTGCAGGGTGGACCGGATGAGCAAACTCTGGAACGGGCGATCCGCCTGTCCGTCATGGACAAAGATATAGCCGATCTTGATGACGGACTGGATACTTATGTAGGTCCACGTGGAGTTATGTTGTCTGGCGGGCAGATTCAACGGGCAGCGACAGCCAGGATGCTGATGACAGATTCGGACTTGTGTATATTTGATGATCTCTCTAGCGCGCTAGATGTAGAGACCGAGCAGAAGGTATGGGAAGGACTGTTCCAGGAAACGGATGTAACCTGTATTGCCGTATCGCACCGGCGCGCAGCGTTAAGTAGGGCGGATCATATAATAGTTATGAAAGAAGGGCAAATCGAAGCTGAAGGTACTTTGCAGGACCTGTTAGCCTCCTGTGAAGAAATGCGCCTGCTGTGGCAAGGTGAATCTGCGGATTCGGATCGGGCGGAAATCGTTAAAAAGGTGGAATTGAGCTCGATATAAAGAAGATAAATTTAAGCTATAAATTGGACGTACCCGGCGATTAGAATCGCCGGGTACTTGTGTATTATGCGCTATTAGAGTTGTTCAAAAGGTATGCATCCGAGATCGCTTTCTACGAAAACATACCAGACTAAACGCCTCAGCCCTTGGCTTGATCCAGCCCTTTTGGTGCTGAAAAGCGAACTTTTGAACATGAACTATGAATAAAGCGACTCTTATAAATTTAACCTCTGACAGCACAATAGAAAAAATGCTGTACACGGTTCCGTATTTGTGAAGTTCATCAATCGGTACATTACTTCTAAAACAACAAAAGCCCTGCCTCTCTTTCGTCCTTGCGGCTCCGAAGACCGCTCCAGCGTGAATCAGAAAATTTCAAACGTTCCGTAAACTAGAAACTCTTACTTTGTAGGGTTATCAAATAGGAATTTTCTTCACTTCTAGATGGGTTAATTAGAAAACTTAGAGGAACTTACGAGGTTAAATTTACTCAACGAATGTAATTATAACATAAGTTTTCTGAAAAGGACAGGATTATTTCCAAACTGTGCTTATTTCGCATATTCCGGGACTTGTCTTCATAAGATTAGGACAAAACCCGCTGAAGGGGTGAGTCTGTCATGAGTCGAAAAAAACTGGTGGTTATCGTAGCAACAACCTTGCTCGTGATGATGCTGGGTCAGTTTGCCGGAATTCACAAATTTGTAGCAGGCGGAGACCCTGAGAAGGGCAATAAGCTTGTGCTCGGTTTACTTGGGGAGCAGAAAGAGGATGATCCCTTGCTGGCGCAAATACGCGCCGAGGCAGATAAACGGAGAATCGAGCCTATCGATGCAGTCAATGACCGGGTATGGAAAGCTGTTCCCGGATACAATGGTCGTGAGGTAGACATAGATAAGACCTATGAAAAGGCTAAAGCAGCAGGTCCCGGCCAGAAGCTTGAGTTCGTCTATCGCGAGCTGAAGCCGAAGGTCAGCCTGGATGATCTGGGGGCGGTGCCGATCTTTCGCGGTAATCCCAACAAGCCGATGGCTGCATTTATGATTAATGTGGCCTGGGGCAACGAGTATATTACTCCAATGCTGGACACGCTCGATGAAGCTAATGTGAAAGCAACCTTTTTCTTTGATGGAAGCTGGCTGAAGAAGAATACCGATCTGGCGCTGGAAATTCAAAAAAGAGGGCATCAGCTTGAGAATCATGCTTATTCCCATCCGAACATGAGTCAACTGGACGATAGCCGGGCCCGGCTGGAAATATCGAAGACGAAGGATCTGCTGAAGGAGAAGTTAGGGGTAGAGAATCGCTGGTTCGCACCGCCGTCCGGGGATTACAATCAGAGAACGGTCGATCTGGCGGCTGAGCAAGGACTAAAAACGGTATTATGGACCGTAGATACGGTTGATTGGCAGAAGCCTGCAGCAAGCACAATTATACAAAAAATCGCTCAAAAGGTGGAGCCCGGATCGTTGATTCTGATGCATCCCACCGCATCCTCACGAGATGCCCTAAAAGGGATGATTCAGGTGATTGAGCGCAAGGGGATCAAGCTGGGCACGGTGGCAGAGACCTTGTCCTCAGAACGAATCGATACGCCTGGAGTTGAGCGGTAGCCTTTTTTTTGATAGGATAGGATTGCATTTATCAATTCGCGGGTTGCTGGTCAAGCTATCCGTTTAAATGATGGTTCACGAAACAAGTTTTGCGGGGCAAAACCTTTAGGAGGATCCTTAGTGAATAAGACGCAATTAAGCAATGGCCTGCGGGTCGTTACGGAGAAAATTCCATCCTGTCGATCGGTCTCCTTCGGAATTTGGGTGAAAACCGGATCGCGTAATGAAACGCCGGAGCAGGGCGGGATTTCTCATTTTATTGAACACATGCTGTTCAAGGGAACGTCAAAATACAGCGCCAAAGACATCGCTGAGGAATTTGATGCCATCGGCGGCAATGTTAATGCGTTCACCTCAAAAGAGTATACTTGCTTCTATGCCAAGGTACTTGATGAACATCTGCCGATTGCAGTTGATGTGCTATCGGATATGTTCTTTCATTCGCTGTTTGATGCCGAAGAGCTTCGCAAAGAGAAGAACGTCATCCTGGAGGAAATCTCGATGTATGAAGATACGCCGGACGACATGGTTCATGATCTTATAACAGAAGCCGCCTATGGGGGACATCCTCTGGCTCTGCCTATTCTCGGAACCGAGGAGAAGCTTCTGGCGATGACGCCAGATCATCTTCGCCAATATATGAGAGAGAAGTATACGATCGAGAATACTGTGATCAGTGTTGCAGGCAATATCGATGACTCTCTGATGGAGCTGCTAGAGAAATATTTCGGAAGTTTCAGCAATCATGGTATTAGCGATCCATTGGTTGTGCCCGAATTCCTGGGCGAGCTCAAGTTCTATAAGAAGAAGACGGAGCAAAATCATATCTGTCTCTCTTTCCCGGGACTTGCTACTGGGGATGACAGACAATATGCGATGGTGCTGCTTAACAATGCGATTGGCGGCGGCATGAGCTCTCGCCTGTTCCAGGAAATTCGCGAGAAGCGCGGCCTGGCCTACTCTGTCTATTCCTATCATAGCTCCAGTGCGGATAGCGGCCTGTTTACGGTCTATGCCGGAACTGCCCCTAAGCAGACCGAGGATGTTCTGAGCTTGACGAAAGAAATTTTGCAAGATATCGCCCAAAACGGACTGACTGATAACGAGCTCCGCAAGGGCAAGGAGCAGCTTAAGGGCAGCCTGATTCTAAGTTTGGAGAGTACGGGGAGCCGGATGAACCGCCTCGGTAAGAATGAATTGATGCTGGGACGTCATTTTACCCTCGATCAAATGATAGATCGTATTGATGCGGTAACGATGGATGATGTAAACTATTGTATTATGGAAATGTTCAAGAAGCCGTTCGCACTTGCCATGGTAGGTGCTTCGGACCGGGCAATATCCGGATTAAGGAGAGATGAACTTGTCATTTGATGTACAGCTAAAACGTATGCCAGGCAATGAGGATGTAGAGCTTCCCCGCAAAATGTCTGAACTTGCCTCTGGTTTTGATCTTTATGCAGCAGTAACACAGGATATCAGATTGCAGCCGGGAGAACGGTTCCTCGTACCGACCGGCATTGCAATCGCCATGCCAGCCGGGCTTGAGGCGCAAGTCCGTCCGCGCAGCGGATTGGCATTGAAGCATGGTATTACATGCCTTAACACGCCCGGGACGATCGATGCCGATTATCGCGGAGAGATCAAAGTGCTTTTGATTAATCTGGGGCATGAGGCGTTCACAATTACACGCAATGAGCGGATTGCGCAGATGGTGTTTCAGACTGTGCCTGTGGTCAACCTGGTTGCCGTGGACGAGCTGTCCGATACAGAGCGTGGGGCCGGTGGATTTGGCCATACGGGAACGAAGTAAAAGCTCCGTAGAAGTTGGCCTGGATTTGAAACTTCAGGTCAGCATATCATGTGAAGAGACATACTTAAAACAAGCAAGCATCCTGCCTTCGGTTGGAAAAACCGGGGCCGGATGCTTGTTTTTTTATATGTAACTTGAGCCGCGCAAAAAGATAACCCCCCCTCCATCACCACTTGGTAGGCAACGGCATACTATGCTCTATACTGTATTGCCTGGAAGGAGTGGCGTCCTGAATGCTGACCGGTCTTACAATTGTGTTCCTGGGTGGAGATGCCAGGCAGATCGAAGTCATTAATAAGTGCATTGAACTGGATGCCTCAGTTCGTCTGGTTGGCTTCGACAAGTTGGAAAATCCGCCATCCGGAGTGAGGCATGAAGCATTGTCTTCTGTTTTGCTGCAAGAGGCGGATATTATCGTCATGCCGGTGATTGGCTGCGATGACAATGGAATTATCGCTGCGCCGTTCGGAAGCGGAGATCTGGTGATGAAGCAGGAGCTGTTCATGGCCATACGGGAGGGAGGCCTGGTCTACACGGGCATGGCCAAGAGTTTGCTGCGACGGATGAGCAGCGAGTATGGTTTCCGGCTCATCGAACTCCTTGATCGTGATGATGTGGCGATATACAATTCGATTCCGACGGCAGAGGGAGCCCTTATGATGGCAATTCAGAATACTGATATTACCATTCACGGCTCGACCTGTGTCGTGCTTGGAATTGGGAGAACAGGCTTCACTCTGGCGAAGACTTTGCAGGGATTAGGAGCGAAAATCAGGGTAGGTGTCCGCAGGGAGGCGGATGCTGCGAGAGCGGCCGTTATGGGCTGGGAGCCTTTTATGACAAGGGATTTGACCGCTTGCACCAGCGATATTGACTTGATTTTTAATACAATACCGACTATGATAATCACAGCGCAAATCATATCGAAATTGCCCAGAAGAACGGTAATTATCGACCTTGCCTCAGCTCCTGGCGGAACGGATTTCCGCTTCGCCGAGAAGCGTGGAATCAAAGCGCTCCTTGCTCCCGGATTACCTGGAATCGTAGCTCCTAAAACGGCTGGAATTATTATAGCGAACACATTGTGTCAGTCGATTACGGAAGAGTTCCATTTACGGGGGGATGAAGAGTGAATTGGCAAGGTGTAACAGTAGGTTATGCGGTAACAGGCTCACATTGTACACTTGCTGAGGTGATGCCGCAAATCCAGCGTTTTGTGGATGATGGTGCTAAAGTTGTTCCGATCATATCCCAATCGGTACTAACAACGGATACCCGTTTTGGCAAATCAGAGGATTGGCAGGAGCAGTTAAGAGATATTACCGGGAATAATATCATTTCTACAATTGTCGAGGCCGAGCCGCTCGGACCTAAGAAATTGCTGGATATTATGGTTATAGCGCCTTGTACAGGAACTACGACCAGTAAACTTGCGAATGCGGTAACAGACAGTCCTGTCCTGATGGCAGCAAAAGCGCAAATGCGCAATGGGCGTCCGCTAGTGGTCGCTATTTCAACGAATGATGGTCTGGGGTTTAATCTGGCGAATATCGCCAAGCTTATCGTCGCGAAGAATATATACTTCGTTCCTTTCGGTCAGGATAATCCGGCAGAGAAGCCGAATTCTCTGGTGGCACGGATGGAACTGGTTCCTGAGGCCTGCTTCGCGGCGCTTGAAGGTAAGCAATTGCAGCCGCTCATTGTAGAACGGTTCAATTCATAGGGGCATATGAAGGATTATTAACTTAGGTAACAGCAACCTGCGTGCGTATTCCGGTTGTTTATGGGCATTTTGAGGTCGGTCTATTGTCAAAGTTGGCACGGGTCACGATCTGGATGAAGTGAGAAGCTTGCTGTCCGATGCACCGGGTGTGACGCTTGTTGACGATCCGGCAGTGCAGAGCTGGAGCTCTGGTTACGGAAACTGCCGTCAAGACGGAGGTGTTCATAGAGCGTCTGCGTCGTAATCTTGGCAATGCACGGGCGCTAAATTGTAGATTGTGTCCGATAATCTGCTGAAAAGGCGCAGCATGGAACGCTGTTTAAATTGCAGAGATTATTGCAGCTAATGGATAAAACTTGATACCATAGCAGCCTAGAACAACGGAATAAAGTCAAGCTTTACTCCGCATACGTAAATTGGAGGAATACCCATGCGCATCTTAGTGCAAAAATTCGGTGGCACTTCTCTCTCCACTCCGGAGGCAAGAGATTACGTCATCTCACATATTCGCCGGGAGCTGGCTAACGGTTTCCGGCTCGTTGTGGTGGTGTCAGCAATGGGCCGCAAAGGCGACCCGTATGCAACAGACACGCTTCTTGATCTTATTGCTGGCAGCGGGGGATCATTGGAGCCGCGGGAACAGGATCTGCTGTTAGCCTGTGGTGAAATGATCTCCGCTTCCATGCTTAGCAGCCTGCTAAATAGAGAGAATATCTCTTCTTCCGTATTAACGGGAGCGCAGGCGGGGTTCCGAACGGATAGCCATTATGGCAACGCCAGAATTCTCGATATTGTACCTACCCGAGTGCTGGAGCAGTTGGAGCAGAAAGATGTTGTGATTGTAACCGGGTTCCAGGGGCAAAATCAGATCGGCGATTTTACGACGCTGGGACGCGGTGGAAGCGACACTTCGGCAACAGCGCTGGGTGCGGCGCTTCATGCTGAAATGGTCGATATTTATACGGATGTGAACGGCATCCTTACAGCAGACCCTAGAATCGTAGAGGATGCAAGACAGCTTGACTATGTGAGTTATGCTGAAATATGCAATATGGCTCATCAAGGGGCTAAGGTCATTCATCCGCGGGCAGTTGAAATTGCCATGCAATCAGGTATACCTGTGCGCGTACGTTCCACTTTCTCGGAAAGCGAAGGAACGCTCGTTGCGAATCCGGAAGGGTTCAAGGATGTGCAACTTGGCATTCTGGACCGTTATGTTACCGGCATCGCCTATGTGAACAATGTGACACAGATCAAGGTTGATGCATCGGGTAGTAACAATAAGGAGTCCTTGCAGCTGCAAGTCTTCAAGACGATGGCAGAAAATTCAATCAGTGTCGATTTTATTAATGTTACCCCGTCAGGAGTCGTTTATACGGTATTTGACCATGATTCCGATAAAGCGGTACAGGTATTGGAGCAGCACGGCTTGAAGCCGGATGTATTGACAGGCTGTGCCAAAGTATCGGTCATCGGCGGTGGAATCAATGGGGTTCCGGGAATTATGGCCAAAATCGTTGAAGCCTTAACGGAGCAAAAGGTACAGATTTTGCAATCTGCAGACTCCAATACGACGATTTGGGTGCTAGTTAATCAGGATGATATGGTGGCGGCATTGCGGGCTTTGCATACCAAGTTTGAACTGGGCCGGTAGATCGCTTAAGCCTATAAATAAGTTTTATTCCGCTTATTCAGCGAATTGAGAGGGGAGACGAAGATGGATTTCGGTAGATTGATTACAGCGATGGTTACACCATTTGATGAACAGAATCGAATTCATTGGGGCGAGACAGCTCGTCTTATCGATTATCTAATTGAGGAACAGAAGTCCGACAGCCTGGTAGTATGCGGTACGACCGGCGAGTCTCCAACATTGACAGACGAGGAAAAGCTGGAGTTATTTCGCTTTACAGTAGAACATGTGGCTGGCAGATGCAAAGTGATTGCGGGGACAGGAAGCAACAATACAGCCCACACTATTGAATTGTCCAAAGAAGCGGAGAAGCTGGGTGTAGATGGACTGCTGCTTGTAGCCCCATACTATAATAAGCCTTCCCAGGAAGGCTTATATCAACATTTCTCTGCAATTGCTAATTCGGTTTCATTACCAGCAGTACTGTATAATATCCCAGGTCGTACGGGGATAAGCATCAGTGCCGAGACCACCTTGAGATTAGCGCAAATCCCTAATATTGTTGCCACGAAGGAGTGTGCTCCCCTGGATCAGGTAGCCGAGATTGCCAGCGGCGCACCGGCCGGTTTCATAGTGTATTCCGGTGATGATGCGGCTGCGCTTCCGGCTCTGGCCGTAGGGGCCTATGGGGTTGTAAGTGTGGCAAGCCATATCGTGGGCAGCCCGATGAAGGAAATGATCACTGGCTTCCTGGCAGGTCAGGTAGAAGAAGCTGCAAAGCTGCATCAAAGACTGCTGCCTGTGTTTAAGGGATTGTTCGAATGCCCGAATCCGGTTGCTGTGAAGTACGCGCTTAATCTGCGCGGATATTTGGTGGGTTCGGTGCGACTGCCGCTTATTCCTCCGACAGAGGCGGAAGCAGAGCGCATTCGCGAGTTGCTGAACTAGTTCGCGACAACCAAATTTATGATACTTAACCATAAAGCGATGCCTTGAATGAGGCATTGCTTTTTTTATTATGGAGCAATGTAGAGGTATGCGGTAAATTCGGCTGACTTGTTTTTTATCTTTTTAATCATGTATAATGTAATTCAAGTGACTGGGTGCGGTTAAGTTTTTTATAGTTTCATTTAAATGAGCACTGATCGGGTGCATAACAACAAATTCAAAAATTTTTGACGTCCAAACAAATTAGGAGGGTTAGATTCACTTGTCCAAAAAAATGAATAATGATAAACTGATGATCTTTTCATTGGGCGGCGTTGCCGAAATCGGAAAGAACATGTACGTCGTTCAATATGCCAATGATATCGTCGTCATCGATGCCGGTTTGAAATTCCCGGAGGAAGATATGCTTGGCATTGACATCGTCATTCCTGATATTACTTACTTGACGGAGAACCGTGATAAAGTAAGGGGTATCTTGATTACCCATGGTCATGAAGATCATATCGGTGGCTTGCCATACGTTCTCAAAAACCTGAATGTACCTGTCTACGGTACTAAGCTTACATTGGGGCTGGTTGAGAACAAGCTGAAGGAGGCAGGTCTGCTTGGTGAGACGAAGCGGGTGCTTATTAACGCCGATTCCGAAGTTCAATTGGGGTCTACGATGAAGGCCACCTTCTTCAGAACGAACCATAGTATTCCGGATTCCGTCGGGGTATGTCTGGAGACACCAGAAGGCAATGTCGTTCACACGGGGGACTTCAAATTCGACCATACGCCGGTGAACAATCAGTTTGCCGATCTTCATCGCATGGGTGAAATCGGGAAGAAAGGCGTGCTCGCCTTACTATCGGATAGTACGAATGCGGAGAGACCCGGTTTTACGCCATCTGAGAAAAATGTAGGCATCGTGCTTGACGATATCTTCAGCAAGGCCGCACAGCGGGTAGTTGTCGCGACCTTCGCTTCCAACGTTCATCGGATTCAGCAGGTCATTGATGCGGCTTATACAACGGGACGCAAGGTAACTATCATCGGGCGCAGCATGGTGAACGTGGTGACGATTGCCTCTGAGCTTGGTTATCTGAATGTACCTGACGGCTTGTTGATTGAGCCGGAAGAGATCAATAAAATGGCCGCAGATCGTGTAGTCATTCTCTGTACAGGCAGCCAAGGCGAACCTATGTCCGCTCTGACGCGGATGGCGCGCTCAACACATCGCAAGGTCGATATTTTGCCTGGGGATACCGTTATCATCGCTGCTACTCCAGTACCTGGTAATGAGAAGTATGTTGGAAGAACGATTGATGAATTATTCCGTCTAGGTGCGGAAGTAATATATAGCGGTTCAAATTCCGGAGTCCACGTATCGGGTCACGGCAGTCAGGAAGAGCTTAAGCTGATGCTGAACCTGATGCGTCCGAAATATTTCATCCCAATACACGGTGAATACCGGATGCTTCGCAAGCATGCGCTTCTTGGGGAATCCGTTGGCGTTGATCCAGACAATATCTTTCTGGTTGATATCGGAGATATTGTCGAGATCCAGAACGGTGTAGCCCGCAAGGCAGGCAAAGTTCCGTCCGGTAATGTACTGATTGACGGGCTTGGCGTTGGTGACGTAGGTAATATTGTACTGCGCGACCGCAAGCTTCTGTCACAGGACGGAATTCTGGTTGTCGTTGTCACGCTGAGTAAGCAGGATGGCACTATCGTCTCTGGGCCGGACATTATATCCAGAGGTTTCGTATATGTGCGTGAGTCTGAAGGGCTCTTGGAAGAAGCGAACCGGATCGTATCCAGCACACTGGAGAAATTGATGAGCGAGAACGTGAATGAGTGGGCTTCGTTGAAGACCAGCGTCAAAGATGCGCTCGGACGTTTCCTATATGAACAGACACGTCGCAGACCGATGATTTTGCCAATCATCATGGAAGTGTAATACTTCTGTAAATTTAGCTAATTAAATAATATTTTAGGCACACAGTCGCCTCTCTCCCAAAGGTAATATTGGACGGTTCCCCGTGGGAGGGGGGCTTTTTTTGTGTTGCGGCACTTCTTCTGCTTGGTATTGTAATGAGGCCATAGGAATAACGGCATACTAAACCTTATGGACGCAAGATTAGATTACAGGCTAATGCCGGAAGGAAAGGTGCATCATGCATAGACATAGTGAAGTATCAATGAGGCAGGAGATCGAGCCCGGGGAAAAGCCCGAGGTACAGCAGCCGATGCCTGAGGATAAACCCGATGTAACTGAGATGATCCAGCAGCTTGGTCAAACGGCTGTACCGACTCCAGGAGAGTCCAACATATATTGCTTGACGATAATCGGTCAGATCGAAGGTCATCTTGTGCTGCCTCCGCAGAATAAGACGACGAAGTATGAGCATTTGATTCCGCAATTGGTTGCAGCTGAACAAAATCCGAAGATTGAGGGCTTGCTCATCATTTTAAATACGGTTGGCGGTGATGTAGAAGCAGGGCTGGCCATCGCCGAGATGATCGCTTCCCTTACTAAACCTACGGTCACAGTCGTTATAGGAGGCGGACATAGCATTGGCGTACCTATTGCTGTTGCTTCTAATTATTCGCTGATCGCCGAGAGTGCGACGATGACCATTCATCCGATTCGCATGACCGGGCTGGTTATCGGTGTTCCGCAGACATTCGAGTACATCGAGAAAATGCAGGAGCGCGTGGTCCGTTTCGTAACGTCGCATTCTAATATTACTGAACAAATGTTCAAGGAGCTGATGTTCAAGACGGGCGAGCTTAATCGGGATATCGGAACCTCGGTCGGGGGAAACGATGCAGTCAAATATGGCCTGATTGACGGGGTTGGCGGGATCGGTGAAGGTTTGCTTCAATTGAACAGTCTGATCGATTCGCGAAGAAAAACTGCCCAAGGAGGACCGAAGCAATGACGCATTATACCATTATGCCGGAAGAGGAATACTGGGCCCAGCCTGAGGTTCAGGAAATGTATACGGAGCTCGAGATGGGAGGCGTTCTGATGCAGGTCCGGATGGAACAGGGCAATCGGGCTACAATTATCAGGCTGCTGCGCTGTAATCTTGAGGATTATTTGAACCCGCGGCTCGCTCCCGGCCAGCAAATCATCTATATGCCAACCTTGTTTAATTAAGTGTGTGACCCAAAAGCAGCCTTTTGAACCGCCTCAATTAAATCAAGTTCAAAAAGCGGGTTTTCAAAACCGAGAAGGTTGGATGAAGCTAGGGCGTGAGGAGCGGAGCGTACGTGGTTTGTACGAGAGCACCGGGAGGGCTCGGTTGAATTTAAGATTCGATGTCGAGTAACTTCTTGGTAAATCTTCGTGTTAGATATAGAATTTATTCGTTATCAGCGGAAGCTGATGAAATTCTATATCGCAAGAAACCCTACCTCTGGATCGCGGTCGCTCATCCTTGAATTACCTCGGGCGGTTTTCTTATCAAAAGCAGCCTTTTTGAACGACCTCAAAGAAAGGGGTAGCGGTTTTATCGGGTGAATATGGTATAATATTCATCTGGGGGGTGTTCCTGTTTTGGCAAAAAAAAGGAAGAAGAAAAAGGCTGTTGCCATAGGCAATTTACTAAAATATGAAATTTATGGGATCATCCTGATTACTCTATCTATAATAGCGCTATCCGGCGAAGCTGCGGTGGGGAGAACACTGTCCAAGATGTCGGCTCTTTTGCTGGGCAAGTTCTATTTCGTGATTCCTTTAATAGGTATTTATGTTGGACTAGCCGTTATGATCAATCGCAAATGGCCATCCCGCTGGACGACTAGACGCAGCGGGGGCCTTCTTGCTGTGCTCGCGCTCGCTCTGATGAGCACTCTAATTTCGATGCAGCAAAGGCTGGAGCCGGTTGTTCCGATGACCTTTGGCAATATTTTGAATCAGATTCATATCGATCTGCGCACCTCATTATTTCAGCCGACAGCGATTGAAGCGGGCTTCAGCATGCTGAATTTAAATATCAGTGGAGGATATATTGGCGGTATTGAATTTGCGTTGCTTTACTCTCTGTTTGGTCCTGCTGGAGCTACGCTGATTATGATCGTTATGCTGGCGATCAGCTTTATGCTGATTACCGGTTTATCCTACGTGGATATTGTTCGTCTGCTTCGTGGCAGATTGGGGGAGCTGGGCAAACAGATGGGCGAGAAAGTGCGAATGCTGCGCCCTGTTCCCGTGAAGAACCGGAATCGGCGGGAGGCGAAGCCGGTGGCAGTATCGCCAGAGGACATGGAAGACGATGCAGGTTATATGCTGGCTGATGAGGAACCGCCGTCTACGCCAAAGAAGAAACCGGTATTTTTCCAGTTGTTTGGCTTTAAAGGCGTTTCTGCAAACCAAGCTGAGACCGCGAATGATTACATAGATGAAGACCAGCAGACGGAACCATTGGAATCAGACGCTTCCCAAGGCATTAACTGGAACGAATTGAAATATGAAGGCCAGCAGAACGGGGAGCTCGCCGCTGAGGATAGAGGCCCAATCATTCGAGATTTCTTCGACAATATTCAGCGGGAGAGTCGTCTGCATGAAGAGGATGAAGCCATGGAGGAAGATCTAGACTTAGAAGGCTTCGATCATGCGGCGACTTATCCAGAAGAGGAGCAAATTCCTTCCGGCCCCCTTGCTGAAGAAAGCTTCATGAATGAGGCGGCGGACTTGGATGAGATAGACTCCAGTCCTGAAGCGGAAGCTTCCTCGGGAGAACAGGAAACCGAAACGGATGTGCCGATAGCACCTCCCAAGCCTGCACCAAAGCCATATAAATTGCCATCGTTCCGTTTGCTCTCGAAGCCTGCCGGATCAGGCAAAGCCGGCGATCAGGCAGATTATATGCAAACTGCTCGCAAGCTTGAAGCTACGCTGGAGAGCTTCGGGGTGCGCGCGCGCGTGCTTGAAGTGGTAAGGGGGCCTGCGGTAACCCGTTATGAGGTGCAGCCGGATATCGGCGTGAAGGTTAGCCGGATTGTCAATCTGACTGACGATATTGCGCTGGCGCTTGCCGCCAAAGATATCCGCATGGAAGCGCCGATACCTGGTAAATCCGCGATTGGCATTGAAGTGCCCAATAATGAAGTTTCTCTTGTCACGATGCGTGAAGTTATGGAGACGCCGACCTTTATGAATTCGGAGGCTCGATTAACGATCGCCTTTGGTCGCGATATTTCAGGACAGACCATCGTTGGCAATCTGGCCAAGATGCCGCATTTGCTCGTTGCCGGAGCAACTGGCTCAGGCAAATCGGTATGTATTAACGGGATCATCACAAGTATTCTGTACAAAGCCAAACCGGATGAGGTCAAGTTTATGATGGTTGACCCGAAAATGGTCGAGCTTAATGTATATAACGGTATTCCTCATTTGCTGACTCCGGTAGTTACCGATCCACGCCGCGCTTCACTGGCGCTGAAGAAGATTGTTGTTGAGATGGAGAAGCGCTATGAGCTGTTCTCCAAATCGGGAGCCCGCAATATTGAAGGTTATAACCAAATGATGCAAGATAATCCCGAGGCTGTACTGCCTTATATCGTCGTCATTGTGGACGAGCTTGCCGATTTGATGATGGTAGCTGCGCATGATGTAGAGGATGCCATTGCACGTCTTGCACAAATGGCGCGGGCCGCGGGTATTCATTTGATTATTGCTACACAACGGCCTTCGGTTGACGTTATTACCGGGGTGATTAAAGCTAATATTCCGTCGCGAATTGCCTTTGGGGTCTCCTCACAGGTCGATTCCCGTACGATTCTCGACATGGCCGGTGCTGAGAAGCTGCTTGGCCGTGGTGATATGCTGTATATGCCGATGGGCGCCTCGAAGCCGATCCGCGTACAAGGTGCATTTATGAGTGATCAGGAGGTCGAGACCATCGTCTCTTATGTGCGGACTCAAGGCCAAGCGGAATATGATGAGAGCCTGGTTCCGGAAATCGATGAGGAGTCGACAGAGCCGGAAGAGGTTCTCGATGAATTGTATGATCAGGCGGTGCAGATTGTCCTTGAGGCGAAGCAGGCTTCGGTATCGCTTCTGCAGCGAAGAATGCGCGTTGGCTATACCCGGGCCGCAAGATTAATCGATTCGATGGAAGCGCGGGGGATCGTAGGTCCCTATGAAGGAAGTAAACCGCGGGAAGTGCTGCTTACAATGGAGCAATTCAAAATGAATAATAATAAAATCTCATCGTAGAGCAGTTTTTTTAAAAAGCCACCTCAGCTCTATGCTCATATCATAGCTGCAAAACCTCATTTGTTGCTGCCTTTTTTGGAGTGCATAGGAAGTGGTCGGGCTTGTCATACTAAAGTCAACCATCCATGTTAATCCACAACAGAAAGGTAGAGCTAAACGAATGATAAAAGCGAAAATATGGTATGCCGCCGGTTTAGTGCTGCTTTTATTTGGCATCGGGTTCGGGATATATCATTTTACCCAGGCCAACGATGTAAAGGCAAATCAAGAGGTTCCCAAGCAGGCCGTGCCTGTATTTAGTGAACAGGTTATCAACTATGGTGCATTTGGACAGGATGTATACGAGCTCCAAGGCCGTCTGGCTTTTTTGGGTTTTTATTACGGGAAGATCGACAGTAAATTCGGAGATAAGACCCGGGATTCCTTAAAGTGGTTCCAATCCGAGTTCGGACTCAAGGTGGATGGTCTAGCAGGTCCGAAAACGAAGCTTATGCTATGGAAAGCAACCAAGGAATGGAAGCCGGGTATGGAGTCAGGCCAGGGAACGGGCAAGGAGACGGCAAAGACTCCGTCGAAGGAACCGGAGAAAGGGAAGGAAAGTGAGGAGTTATCGCCTTCCAATGCGATGGGACTTTCACAAAATGATTTGAACATAATGGCGAATGCCGTATATGGTGAATCACGCGGAGAGCCGTTTGAAGGTCAGGTTGCGGTTGCCGCTGTCATTCTGAATCGGGTCAAATCGCCAAGCTTTCCGAATACCGTCTCAGGGGTTATCTTCCAGCCAGGGGCCTTTACAGCGGTTGCTGACGGGCAAATCTGGCTGACGCCGAACGAGACTGCCAAGAAGGCGGTTCAGCAAGCATTAAATGGTTGGGATCCTTCCGGAGGCTGCCTCTATTATTTCAATCCGGAGACAGCAACTTCTAAATGGATCTGGACCAGACCGCAGGTTAAGACGATTGGAAAGCATATTTTCTGTATGTAAATAGATCTAAATGAAGAGCAGCCGCTTGCTTGATGGGCGGTTGCTTCTTTCCTTTCCAATGGTATAGAATGGAACTAATTTCATTGTTAAATTCGAAGTGGTCCACATCTGGCCACTGATTTTTAAGCGGGTGGATTTAGCTTCGAATCTTCATTTCGCCTGTTTTTTACACATGCATGATTTGCATTTTAAGTCTTTTGTAAAGGAGTTTTGGTCTTGAACAAGATGATTTTTGAACGGGGCAGCGTGGGTCAAATTCGGATTCATGTAATGCCGACTACCAGATTCAAGACGTTTGCAGTGTCGCTCTATGCAGGTATTCCTCTGGCCAGAGAGACGGTTACTGCGACAGCTCTAACGCCGTTTGTACTTCGTCGCGGTACCGCTTCATATCCGGAGACAACCCAGTTTAGAGAGCAGTTAGAGCGTTTGTACGGCGCGGGATTCGGTTTTGATGTCTACAAAAGGGGTAATTATCAGATCGTTCAGTTTCGGATGGATACAATAAATGATTCGTTTGTGCAGAGCGAGCAGTCGCTCCTGTCGCAGAGCTTTGAATTTCTTGGTGAAGTCGTAACGAAGCCCGTGACAGAGTCAAATGCTTTTCGCCCATCTTATGTCGCTTCGGAGCGCGAGAATGTGCGCAAGAAGCTTGAGGCGATCATCAACGACAAAATGCGTTATGCTGCTGAGCGCTGTATTGAGGAAATGTTCCGCAATGACAGCTATCGGTTGCATCCTCTTGGCGAGCGCAGCGATCTTGAACAAAATACACCTGAATCGTTATATAACGCTTATCAAGAATGGCTGAAGAACGCAAGCCTTGATCTATATGTTGTAGGGGATACGACGCTGGCTGAGGTTGAAGAGCTGGTGACGCATCATTTTCAATTGAATCGTTCTGCCTCCCCGGGTTATGAGCCGGAGCGAGTGAAGCTATCCAATACCGAACCACGAACAATTACTGAAAAGCTGGATGTAAGCCAGGGCAAGCTAAATCTTGGACTTCGCACGGATATCACCTATGGGGATGAACGCTATGCTGCTGCATTGTTGTATAACGGAATTCTCGGAAGTTATCCGCATTCCAAGCTTTTCGTAAATGTACGGGAGAAGGAAAGTCTGGCTTATTATGCAGCTTCGAGATTTGATGGCCATAAGGGAATGATCGGCATTCAATCCGGCATTGAGATCGCTAACTATGAAAAAGCTTTAGATATTATCAAGGCCCAATTAGCTAGCCTGCAAGCCGGCGAGATCAGTGAGATGGAAATGACACAGACCAAAGCGATGATCCGCAACAGTCTGCTGGAAATGCAGGACTCGGCGTTTGAAATGATCGCTTATGATTTCAACCGGATACTTTCCGGCAAGGATCGTCCGGTAGAGCAATTGCTAAGCGAGGTAGAACAGGTGCAGCCTGCCGATGTTGTTGAAGCAGCGAATACGGTTCGGCTTGACACGATATACTTTTTGACAGGGCAGAAGGAGGGATAACCTGTGGAAGCTATCACTTATGATCGATTACAGGAAACCTTATATCACGAGACGATGAGCAACGGTTTGCAGGTTTATGTACTTCCCAAGCCCGGATTCCAAAAGACTTACGCTACTTTTTCCACAAAGTACGGTTCGATCGATAATCATTTCAGGGTAGAAGGCGAATCGGAAATATCAGTGCCGGATGGCATAGCCCATTTTCTTGAGCATAAAATGTTCGAGGAGCCAGAGGGCGATATCTTCACCAAATTCGCTATGCAAGGGGCTTCGGCTAACGCCTTTACCAGCTTTGATCAGACGGTATACCTGTTCTCGGCTACGGAAAATATTATGGCCAATCTGGAAACTCTTGTGAACTTTGTGCAGCATCCTTATTTCACGGATCAGAATGTGGAGAAGGAAAAGGGAATTATCGGCCAGGAAATCGGTATGTATGGAGATAATCCGGATTGGAGAGTGTATTTCGGCTTAATTGAAGCGATGTATGCGGTGCATCCAGTTCGCATCGATATTGCCGGAACGGTGGAATCAATCGCCACGATTACGAAGGAGACGTTATACACTTGTTATAATGCCTTCTACCATCCAAGCAACATGCTGCTGTTTGTCGTGGGCGGGGTGGATCCTGAAGAAGTATTCCGAATGATTCGGGACAATCAGGCGGCCAAGGATTACAAGCCGCAGGGTGCGATTGAACGTTTGTTTGACCAAGAGCCCACTGCTGTACACCAGGCTCGTAAAGTTTCCAAGCTGCCGGTTTCGCTGCCAAAATGTCTGTTTGGCTTCAAAGAGACGCAACTGGGGGTTTCTGGAGAAGAACTGTTACGCCGGGATTTAACGACAAAGCTGGCGATGGATCTGCTGCTTGGCTCAAGCACGAAGCTTTACCAGAAGCTCTATGATATGGATTTGATATCGGACGGCTTCTCTTATGAATATAACAGTAATCCGCATTACTGTTTCTCGGCGATTGGCGGGGATACCAAAGACCCGGATCAATTGCTGGAAGTCATCAAGAGCGAGATCGAGGCTGTCAAGGCCAGCGGATTCCGGGCGGAGGATTTTGTACGGGCCAAGAACAAGAAGATCGGTGGTTATCTGCGGATGCTGAACTATCCGGAGAATATCGCCCATGAATTTACCAGATATAACTTCCGGGGCGGGGACCTGTTCAAGGTACTGCCGATTTATGAAACCTTGACACTGGAGGATGTAAACGAACGTCTGCGCGAGCATATTGACTGGAATCAATTAGCTGTATCACTAGTGGTGAGTCCGTAATATGACAATACAACATGGGAGCGAGAAAAGCATCGGGGATATGACGGTTCTCGTTACGGGAGCCAGCCGAGGGATTGGAGCGCAAATTGCGCTCCGATTCGCGTCGGTGGGGATGAATGTAGTGATTCACTATTTGAATTCGCATGAAAGAGCGAATGAAGTAGCCAGACAATGCATGGAGATGGGGGCGAAGGTACATACCATCTCTGCAGATTTGCGGAGCAAGACGGAGATTGAACGGATGAAGGAGAGGCTGGCGGGCTACGGATTGCATCCGGATATTCTTGTGAATAATGCGGGAATTTCCCATTACGGACTGCTGACGGATGTCGAGGAGGCTAAATGGGACGAGATTATGGATGTTAACTTGAAGAGTGTCTTTCTGCTGAGTCAGGCTTTTTTGCCCTACATGATATCGCAGCGTTTCGGGCGGATCATTAATGTGTCCTCCGTCTGGGGCATCTCCGGCGGCTCTTGCGAGGTTGTCTATTCCGCCGCCAAAGGCGGCGTTAACGCCTTTACGAAAGCGCTGGCCAAGGAAGCAGCCCCTTCCGGCGTAACCGTAAATGCGGTCGCTCCGGGGGCTGTGAAGACGGATATGATGGACCGCTTCGATGCCGAAGAACTGAAACAATTGGAGGAGGATATTCCGGTGGGCAGGCTCGCCGCACCGGAGGAGATATCCTCTCTGGTTTATTTTTTGGCTTTGCCGGAGTCCAGCTATATTACAGGTCAGATCATTAGCCCGAACGGGGGCTGGATTACCTGATTTAGGCTGTGCTGTCTCGTGAATAAATGAGCAGGGAATAACGAATATTACGACTGTTGATTATAATTTACCGACATTGAGGAGGAGTTAATTTTGTCAACAGTACTCAAAAATTTTGATACATGGAAGAAGTTCCTGGGTGAGCGCGTAAAACATGCGGAGAACGCAGGTTTTAGCGGGGAAGCCATCGCCAATCTTGCTTATGAGATTGGGGGATTTCTGGAGGACAAGGTTGATCCGCAAAATGATTCCAACCGTACTCTGAAAGAACTGTGGGATGTCGGGGATGAATCGGAGCGCAAGGCAATCGCTCGTCTGATGGTTAAATTGGCGAAGAAAAACGCATAGACTTGCCTGGAAAGCTCCCGAAATCTGGGGGCTTTTCTCCCATTTTTTACAACTACTTGCCTTTCAAAAATTTTTTCTTTATTATTAGACACGTATTGTTTTATACGTTTCGGCGAGAAAGTATCCATTTATGTTCGAAAGGCAGGACATTTGGATGATTTTGTCGAAAAAGAGTAGTCTGTAAGGAATATAAGAAGGTGTATGTTTGATGGGTCAAAGACAGTGGTATTTGGAGTATAGAATACATAAGAACCGCCCGGGCTTGTTAGGTGATATTGCATCGATGCTCGGTATGCTGGAAGTCAATATTTTGACCATTAACGGGGTAGAAGGAGATACGCGCGGACTGCTGCTGGAAAGCGATGAAGATGAGAAGATTGAGCAGATTGGAAAAATGCTGGCCAAAGTGGACAGTATAACCGTAACTGCGCTCCGCAGCCCTCGACTGGTTGATTTGTTAGCGGTTCGACATGGTCGGTATATTGAGCGGGACTCAGACGATTTGAAGACATTTCGTTTTAGCCGTGATGAATTAGGTCTTTTGGTGGACTTTCTAGGTGAAGTGCTTAAGAAGGATGGCCATCAAATGATTGGTCTCAAAGGAATGCCCCGTGTAGGCAAGACGGAATCCATCATTGCCGGAAGCGTCTGCGCAATGAAGCGCTGGACGTTCGTATCTTCCACACTGCTGCGGCAGACGATACGAACACAGCTCTCTGAAGAGGAAAATAATCCACAGCATGTATTTATTATAGATGGAATTATGAGCACGATGCGATCCAATGAGAAGCATAATCAGCTGATCAAACAAATTATGGAGATGCCTTCCACGAAGGTGATTGAGCACCCGGATGTATTTATAGAGCATACGGATTATAGTTATGACGATTTTGACATTATTATCGAATTACGTAACAATCCGGAAGAGAAAATCGTTAAAGATACGTTTGCTACGCAATATCCGGAGGATTAAACTTTAGATTAAATGAAGCTCTTGTATTGACAGTGTTATGTCAATTGGTGTGATAGAAGAGGGAGTATAAATAATATCAGGAGGTGATGGTCGTGTCGGATTTGGGACAACAGTTAAAAGAAGCTCGTCTATCTATGGGCCTATCATTGGATGACGTTCAGGAAATAACAAAGATACGCAAGCGATACTTGGAAGCCATCGAGGCGGGAGACTATAAGGTTTTACCGGGGAGTTTTTATGTCCGGGCATTTATCAAAACATATGCGGAAGCAGTAGGGATTAACGCGGATGAACTTCTGGCCGAACATAAACAGAATGTGCCGGAAGCGGTACCGGACACAACCATGGAACCTGTGCTTCAGAAGCGTCGCAGCAGACAGACCACTGAACGCAATTCGAAGTGGCTTACGACTGCTTTGATGTGGTCTTTCTTTGCGCTGATTGTGATCGTCATTTATTTATATTTCACCGTATGGAGTCAGTCGAATGAGGCAAAGACCAAAGAGCCTGATCCAACAGCGATTACTAACAATTCGGAAAATCCGCAAAATAATACAAAGCCGAATTCCAATACAGGAACTGATCAAGATGGCGCGACAAATACGAATGCCGGTACGGATGATCAGACGGGAACTCCTGGTGATGGAAATGCAACGGATACAAATACAACGGGGCCTGATGATACGAATACGGATAATACGGCTAACAAAGAAGTTGTCGTAGCTCCTGACGGCAAGGAAGGAAGTACGACGAAGTTCAAGGTACAACCTGTAGGCAGTGAACCGGTGAAAATCGTCATTACAGCGAAGGGCAGCAGCTGGGTTGAAGTGCGCAAGGGCGATAAGCGCGGCGAGAAGCTTTACTATCAGACGATGCAAGATGGTGAAGTGCTGAACTTTGATCTTGGCGAGGAAGGGATGTTTATCAAGTCCGGAGCCTCTCCGAATACGACGATTACCGTTGGAGGACAGGTCGTTGATGACGGCAAGAATACTTCGAAAATTCAATTGAACCTGGGTACCGTGGATACTTCTTCGGATTCAAATAGTGCAAATACAGGCACTAATAGTTCCAATGCCAGTACTGACGGAACGGTAACGGGTCAATAATAAAATATAACAGGTGTAGGCTGAGCAGAGGGTTCAGTCACACCTGTTTTTTTATTATGAAGGGGCTTAATACTCGACTTTGCTAAATTTATTACATATAATTAGGAGACATAGGATTATAGTGTGTTCATTGGTAATTTTGCCTGAGCACCCTTATAGAGAAAGGAATGTGAAAGATGGCTTCAGAAAGCTCTTTTGATATTGTCTCCAAAATGGACATGCAGGAACTATCCAATGCCATTGACCAAACGGAGCGTGAAATTGCGAACCGGTTTGACTTCAAGGGCAGCAAAAGTGAACTTAAGGTAGAGAAGGATGTACTGGTCGTTATTTCCGATGATGAGTACAAGCTTGGTGCAGTCATAGATATTCTGCAGTCGAAGATGATCAAGCGCGGTCTGCCGATCAAGAATCTGGATTATGGCAAGGTCGAGCCGGCCTCCCTGGGCACCGTTCGTCAACGGATCAAGTTGAAGCAAGGGATCGATCAGGAAAATGCGAAGAAGATTAATGTCCTGATCCGCGACTCGAAGCTGAAGGTGAAGAGCCAGATCCAGGGGGATCAAATTCGCGTAACCGGCAAGAGCAGAGATGATTTGCAGCAAGTAATCCAAATGCTTCGCAAAGCGGATCTTACTGTCGATCTACAGTTTACGAATATGAAGTAAGCAGAATTATGATTGTGTCTTCGATAGTTCATGACATGCGGTCTCTCGTAGCGGCCAAGCCGCGACGTGAGACTTTTTCATGTTTTTGACAGCGGTATTCACGAAATATTATACTTATACAGGGTATTATGGTTGTAAAATGGAGGGGCTCATAGCATGATGACTGAAAAGGTGAAGATCGTTACATTAGGCTGCGAGAAAAATATGGTTGACTCCGAGATTATGTCCGGTCTGATTGATCAGCGCGGATATTCACTTGTAGAGCAGGCAGAGGACGCAACCGTTATTATCGTAAATACTTGCGGATTTATTGATGCCGCCAAAGAGGAGTCCGTAAATACGATTCTTGATTTGGCCGAGCTCAAAGAGACAGGTAAGCTGAAGGCGCTTATCGTATCGGGCTGCTTAACGCAGCGTTATAAACAGGCACTGATGGAAGAAATGCCGGAGATTGATGGGATCGTTGGTACCGGCGACTTCTATAACATTAATCAGATCGTCGATGAAGCGTTAGGAGGTAAGAAACCGGCATTTGTCGGGAATCCTGTATTTAACTACGAGGAGATCTTGCCTCGCAAGTTATCGACGGAGAAATATACAACCTATGTGAAGATCGCGGAAGGCTGCGACAATAACTGTACCTTCTGCAGCATTCCTATTATGCGGGGGGCATTCCGCAGTCGCTCTATGGAGTCCATTGTTGCGGAAGTGACCGGGCTTGCGGCTCAAGGTGTGAAGGAGATCAGCTTGATCGCCCAAGATACAACGAATTACGGAACTGATCTGTACGATGGAGAGTATAAGCTGGCAGAGCTGATCAACAAGGCCAGTGAGGTGCCAGGTATCGAGTGGGTCAGACTGCACTACGCTTATCCGGGCTTCTTCACAGACGAACTGATCGAGACGATGGCCTCTAATCCGAAGGTCTGCAAATATATCGACATGCCACTGCAGCATAGTGAGGATGCGGTGTTAAAGCGTATGAGGAGACCGGGCCGAAATCGTGATATACGTGAGCTTATCGCCAAGATCCGCTCGCGGATCCCGGGTGTGGCGCTGCGTACTTCATTGATCGTAGGTTTCCCAGGAGAGACGGAAGAGGACTTTGAACGGTTATGCGATTTTGTTAGAGAGGTTAAATTTGATCGCCTGGGCGTCTTTACATACTCCAAGGAGGACGATACCCCTGCTTCGCGTCTGCCAAACCAAATCGACGAGGAAGTTAAGGAGTGGCGGGCGAATACGCTTATGGAAATTCAGCGGCAGGTGTCCAATGAGAACAACGGAAAATATGTTGGACAGGTGCTGGAGGTATTGATCGAAAGCTATGATGGTCGCAGCGATGTGTTTGTCGGCCGTTCGCAGTATGATGCACCGGAAATTGACGGAGATGTCTATGTCTCGAATTGCAAAGTTGAAATTGGTGAGATTATTCCAGTACGAATTACTCATGCCTATGAATATGATATGTCCGGGGAGGGTGTACTTTGAATCTGCCCAATCGTATCACTTTAGCGCGTATTTTCATGATCCCGCTGATGTTGGTGTTCTTGCTGTTTGATTTTGAGTGGTGGTCTCATGAATTGATTCTGGGGAGTTACTCACTGTCTGTGAATCATCTGATTGCAGCTATTCTGTTCATTATTGCCGCGAGCACAGATGGCATCGATGGACATATTGCCCGTAAACGCAATCTTGTCACTAATCTTGGCAAGCTGCTTGATCCCCTTGCTGATAAGCTGCTTGTAGCGGCTGCGCTAATATCGCTCGTAGCCCTCGATAAGGTGAACGGATGGGTGGTCGTCATCATTATCAGTCGTGAGTTTGCAGTTACGGGTTTGCGTGAGATCGCCTTGCTGGAAGGCTCGGTGATTGCTGCCAGCAATTGGGGAAAAGCGAAGACGATTACGCAGATTATTGCCATCTCGGCTTTGCTGCTTAACAATTTCCCGTTCGAATGGATCGGATTTCCATTTGCGGACATTATGATTTGGCTTGCGACGATCATTACGGTGTATTCCGGGATTGATTACTTCGTCAAGAACAAGCATGTGCTGAACTTTTCAAAAATGTAATCGCTAATGGAACTTTTGCTGGGGGTTATAATACCTCTTATCCAATTGGAGAAAGAGACAACTTCGAGAAGGTAGCTTAATTATAGCTATGTGTTCAAGTACTTTTTGAACAATCTCTAAAAGGGAGAAATGACTTGAATGAAAGCGGAAATTATTGCCGTAGGAACGGAACTGCTGCTGGGGCAAATCGTCAATTCCAACGCCCAATATTTGTCTCAGGAGCTGGCTTCGCTAGGGATTGATGTCTACTTCCAGACCGTAGTGGGCGATAATACATCCCGGCTCAAGCAAGCGATCGAGCTGGCCGCAGGACGGGCGGACGTATTGATCTTTACTGGGGGGCTCGGTCCCACTCAGGATGATCTAACGAAAGATGTAGTGGGCGAGGTGCTGGACAGATCCTTACATATCGACCGGATGGCCATGGATAATATAGAGCGGTTCTTCAAGGATCGCGACGTGCCGATGACGGAAAATAATCGTAGGCAGGCGCTGTCTATAGACGGGGCAACCCCGCTGGCCAATGAAACAGGTCTTGCTGTAGGAAATGCTCTCGCTGAGGGCGGGAAATTTTATATTTTGCTGCCCGGACCGCCTAGCGAGATGAAGCCGATGTTCGAGCAACAGGCTAAGCCCTGGATGATGCAGCATGTGCTGACGAATGAATCTCCAATCTATTCGCGAATGCTTAAATTCGCCGGTATCGGTGAATCGGCTTTAGAGACCAAGCTGCTTGATCTGATTGAAAGTCAAACCGATCCTACAATAGCTCCTTATGCCAAGGAGAGCGAGGTAACGATCCGCATCTCGACAAAGGCGGACAGCCAGAGCGCCGCCGAGGGCAAGCTGGACGTGATGGAGAAGCAGATCGCTTCTCGCCTGCCGGAGCATTTCTATGCGAATGAGGATGTGCCGATCGAGAAGACCATCGTCGATATGATGACGGAGCAGGGACTTACAGTCAGTTGTGCGGAGAGCTGTACCGGTGGCATGCTGATGCAGACAATCACGACGATCCCTGGCAGCGCCACCGTTTTCCTCGGCGGAATCGTGTGCTATTCCAATGCCATGAAGGAGAAGCTGCTCAACGTACCGCATGATCTGCTGGAGGGCGAGAACGCGCCCGGAGCCGTCAGCGCTGAGACAGCGAAGGTGCTGGCTGAACAGGTGCGGATGATCGTGGATACCGATTTTGGCCTCGCCGTTACCGGCGTAGCTGGACCTGCCTATTCCGAGCGCAAGCCGGTGGGGCTGGTCTATATCGCGATGTCTCGCCGTAATGGCGATACCGAGGTGCACGAACTGCATCTGAAGGGGAACCGCAACACGATCCGTCTGCGCTCCACCAAGGCTGTTCTTTACCATCTCTGGAAGCAGCTTAAACGGAATGAGAACCAAGCTGGCAAATAACCATTGCCGGACTCCTAAATATTGGATATAATCGAATTACGGAAGAACCGTAGCCCAACTTGCTTCAAGTTGCTGCTGCGGTTCTTTTTTGCGTAATTGCGTGATGAAGTATGGAGAGAGAAGAGAGGAGGCTTTGATCGCTGCTGGAACCAATGGAGAACCAAAGGTGATCTAAAGACAGGGCTGATGCAGCAATTGATATGTAATATAATATCCCGGACTATCGTATACCGCACGAAGTAGAGCGAATCCCGCAGGGAGAGCGCCGATCAAGTTCTCGAAGTAGCACCATAAGTGTATTAAGGAAGTGAGGCGGACGAAGCCACGGACGTCACAATGGAAGTGCCGCGCGCCGCCCGAAGTAGAGCGAATCCCGCAGGGAGAGCGCCATTAGAACTCCAACATAGCACCAAGGGCAGGAGCACAAAAAGTAAAGCGTGCCCGAAGGGAGGAAAGCGTTGATTGGAGACCGTATACCCGGGTGCCTCGAAAGCAGCAGAACTCCCCAGCCCAGGTAACCAAGGAGATCCAAAAGTAGGACGTGCCCGAAGGGGGAAAAGCGTGCCACGTGCCAAAGTAGAGCTCTCCCCATTGGGGAGAGCGGCTAAGGAGCGCCTGTTCCCCATCCACCCGTTAGTTCAGTTTGCAGGAGTCCAGAGGGCGGCAGGCCCTTTGGAGCCCTCCCTTACGGTAAGGGAGGGTTTGGGTGGGTTGAGACTACGAATGTATGTTCGAAAAAATGCTTGGCAAACGTTTCAAAACAAGGTACAATTGTTGTATAAAAGAAATTGATTTTCTTATTTAACTAATTTGTCATCAATCAAATTTGTGTAAATTTCTAATCATTGAGAAGGATGTGAGCTGATTGTCAGACCGCCGTGCTGCGCTGGAAATGGCGCTTCGTCAAATAGAAAAACAATTCGGAAAAGGTTCGATCATGAAGTTGGGAGAATCCACCCATATGCAGGTGGAAATTGTACCCAGCGGATCGATAGCATTGGATATCGCGCTTGGAACCGGGGGATTGCCTCGGGGGAGAATTATTGAAGTATACGGACCGGAATCATCCGGTAAGACTACCGTAGCCTTGCATGCAATCGCGGAAGTTCAAAAGGTTGGTGGACAAGCTGCATTTATCGATGCCGAGCACGCGCTTGACCCTTCCTATGCAAGTAAGCTAGGTGTAAATATTGATGAGTTGCTGTTGTCTCAGCCGGACACAGGCGAGCAGGCGTTGGAAATCGCCGAAGCGCTTGTTCGCAGCGGCGCAGTAGATATCATTGTTATAGACTCCGTAGCAGCCTTGGTACCTAAGGCTGAAATCGAAGGCGAGATGGGCGATTCTCATGTCGGCTTGCAAGCTCGTCTGATGTCCCAGGCACTTCGTAAACTGTCCGGGGCGATCAGTAAATCCAAGACGATTGCCATCTTTATCAACCAGCTTCGTGAGAAGGTGGGCGTAATGTTCGGTAATCCGGAGACCACTCCAGGTGGACGAGCACTCAAGTTCTATTCGACGGTTCGCCTTGATGTTCGCCGGGTAGAGACGATCAAGATGGGTAATGACATGGTCGGTAACCGGACCCGGATTAAAGTTGTAAAGAATAAGGTAGCTCCGCCGTTCAAACAGGCAGAGATTGATATTATGTATGGTGAAGGGATCTCCAAGGAAGGCAGCATTATCGATATCGGCGTTGAGCAGGATATTGTGGATAAGAGCGGCGCTTGGTATTCCTTTGCTGGCGAGCGTCTCGGTCAGGGACGTGAGAATGCGAAGCAGTATTTGAAGGAGCATCCGGAAATTGCAAATACGATTGAGCAGAAGATTCGCGAGAACAGCAACCTGACGACTTCAGTTGCGCCATCGTCTTCAAGCGAGCAGGAAGAAGAAGCTAAGGAAGAGCAGGCACTTTTCGAAGAAGAGTAAGAATGATATGGAGCGCTCTGCCGCCAGTAAACACTGGTTCGGACAGGGCGCTCTTGTCTAATAAAGGAGCGTAAACCTGGTGGAGCAACGATTTGGGAAGTCTAGATCCAAACCGTATACAGGAGCGGGCAAGGATAATGAGAAGGACGAAATCATCGACATTTCTGATCCTGGCTCATGGGAGAATCGCCTTTCATATAAGAATGAAGAATCGGAAAAAGCAGCAAGCCCAGCGGCAGCAGAGGGAAATGATCTGTCTGCTTTCCCTGAGGATAAAGAGCTGACCATTACATCGGTGCAGCTGCTGAAATCGCCAAAATTCCGATACCGTATTTACTTCGGTACTTTCCAGGTGGAAGTGCATGAAGATGTGATGGTCAAGTATCGCATGATGAAGGGCGCTGTATTTACCAAACTTGAATTGGAAGAGATCGTAATTGCCGATGAACGGCAGCGGGGATATGGAGAAGCCTTGAAATATCTTAGCCGCAAACCGCGAACTTCTTTTGAAATCGCTACTCGACTTAAAGAGAAGGGATGGAGCGAGGAGACGATTGGTGAAGTAATCGAACGGTTGATCCAAGAGCGTTGGATCAATGACGCCGCATACGCTCAGGAATGGGCAGGACAACGTCTTCGCAGCCGCGGGAAGGGTAAGGCATGGATCAGATATGAACTGCGTCAGAAGGGCATTTCCAAGCCTTTGATTGAAGAGGCGCTAGGGCAGGTCAGCGAAGACGAGGAGTATGACAGCGCCATGCAGCTCGCGCAGCGTAAATGGCGGACTACGTCCGGAGAGACGGCGGACAAGAAGCGCAAGATAGGCGCATTTTTAATGCGGAGGGGCTTCTCCGGCCAGCTCGCTGGCAAGGTACTCCGTGAGCTGATTCAAAAAGATGGTATAGAAGACAGGGATGAGTGGGAAGAATTATAAATTCATAGCGATATAGAGGGACACAGATTGTACAATCATGTCCTTTGCTTGACAATTTCTTTCATTAAATAATAAAATGGTCATGAATCTATATCATGTGGATCCTTATTCCTTCCAAATGATGGATCTAACTAGATTCTATTCGCAATCATGGGGCCAAGATTCCGGCATTTTAACGGAATATTCATGCTGATTTGGCGTGATAGCCTGTCTGAATCGGCAAGAAATCGATTCTTTGTATGATGATGAATGAAAACTGAAAACTAACAAGCATCCCAGGGAATGCCTTGGAGGAAACAGCGGGGAGGTGAACAGATGGACACAGTAATCTGGATCATTCTCGTTGCCGTCGCCGCTTTATTCTTTGGGTTCGGGATCGGATATTTTATTCGCAAATCTCTTGCAGAGGCTAAAATTTCCAGTGCGGAACATGCAGCAAGTCAAATTTTGGAAAGTGCAAAAAAAGACGCAGAAGCACTGAAAAAGGAAACGGTTCTTGAAGCGAAAGACGAAATTCATAAACTGAGAACCGAAGCTGACAAAGACATTCGTGAACGTCGGAATGAAATTCAACGACAAGAAAGACGATTGTTGCAAAAAGAAGAGTCGCTGGATAAAAAAATTGAATCACTGGAACGTAAAGAAGAACAAGTAGCTGGCAAAGAGAAGAGAATTGAAGAAACCCAGCAACAGATCGATCTGCTCTATAAGAGTCAGGTTCAGGAACTTGAGCGTATTTCCAATTTGAGCATGGAGGACGCCCGCACGATCATTCTTAATAATGTCGAGCAGGAGGTTCGCCATGAAACGGCTCAAATGATTAAAGACATTGAGTTGCAGGCGAAGGAAGAAGCCGATAAGAAATCGCGTGAAATTATTACACTAGCTATTCAGCGGTGTGCCGCTGATCACGTTGCTGAGACGACCGTCTCGGTAGTTGCTCTTCCGAATGAAGAGATGAAGGGCCGGATTATCGGGCGTGAAGGCCGCAACATCAGAGCACTGGAAACGTTGACTGGTATTGACTTGATTATCGATGACACGCCGGAAGCGGTTATCCTGTCAGGTTTTGATCCAATCCGTCGTGAAATCGCCCGCACAGCGCTGGAGAAACTGGTAGCTGACGGACGAATTCACCCAGCACGGATCGAAGAGATGGTTGAGAAATCACGTCGTGAAGTGGACGAAAGAATTCGTGAATACGGTGAACAAGCGACATTTGAGGTTGGTGTTCACGCGCTGCACCCGGATTTAATCAAGATTTTGGGTCGTCTCAAGTTCCGGACAAGCTATGGTCAGAACGTGCTGAAGCACTCGATGGAAGTAGCTTACTTGGCCGGACTTATGGCCGCCGAGTTGGGCGAGGATATTGCGCTTGCCAAACGTGCCGGACTGTTGCATGACATCGGGAAAGCGCTGGATCATGAAGTGGAAGGATCTCATGTCGAAATCGGCGTGGAACTGGCGAAGAAATACAAGGAACATCCGGTTGTTATCAATAGCATCGCTTCCCACCACGGAGATTGTGAAGCTACTTCGGTTATCGCTATGCTGGTTGGTGCGGCTGATGCATTGTCGGCAGCTAGACCTGGCGCTCGGCGTGAAACGTTGGAAACCTATATCCGTCGTTTGGAGAAGCTGGAAGAGATTTCGGAATCATTCGAAGGTGTGGAGAAGTCATTCGCAATTCAGGCAGGTCGCGAGGTTCGCGTTATGGTACAGCCTGAGAAAATCGATGATGCTGAAGCGTTCCGTCTGGCGCGTGACATTACGAAGAAGATTGAGAGTGAGCTGGATTATCCGGGTCACATCAAGGTTACGGTTATTCGTGAGACGAGAGCGGTTGAATATGCGAAGTAAAGGTTATGCTGATGAAGTGGCCCCTCGTGGGCCGCTTTTTCATTGAAAGCTCTATATTGAGAGGTTCAATCGATCCACTTACGTTAAGCAAAACCTCTCATCAGCACCTATGGATGAGCGGCCACGATGTGTAGACAGATCTATGAAAACTCTAACGAAACTACGTATCGTTATTTCCTTAAAAACAGAGGCAAAAAAAATCTAACGAAACGTCATATCGTTATTCAGGAGAAATCCCTGCTTTTAACCGCTAATTTGCAAAAATAGCGCTACCCAGTTTCGTTAAAAATCCCAGGAGCCCGTTATGGGTCAAATAGCGCTACCCAGTTTCGTTAGAGATTCTACTAAGAAACAGCAGTGTACGGAATGGAGGAGAGACATTATTAAACTTTTATTTATTGGAGATATTGTTGGCAGTACGGGGCGGAAAGCAGTGCGGGAATCCCTTCCTCGCTTAAAATCTAAATACAGTCCCCATATTATTATCGCAAACGGGGAGAACGCGGCGTCCGGACGCGGAATTACGGAGAAGATTGCTAAGGAATTTTTCGATCTAGGCATCCACGGTTTGACGATGGGCAATCATACCTGGGATAACAAGGAGATCTTCGACTTTATTGACCGTGAGCCGCGAATGGTTCGTCCGGCCAACTTCCCTCCAGGGACACCCGGGATCGGTCATACCGTTATTAAGGGGAATGGCAAGGAACTGGCGGTGGTCAATCTGATGGGGCGCACGTTCTTGCCGGCGATTGATGATCCGTTCCGGGTAGCGGATGATATTCTAGCCGAGCTGTCGAAGAAGCATAAATGCATCATGGTTGATTTCCATGCCGAAGCAACATCGGAGAAGATTGCTATGGGCTGGTATTTAGATGGCAGAACTTCCTTCGTTGTAGGAACACATACGCATGTGCAGAGCAATGACGATATTATTTTGCCGCAGGGCACCGCTTATTTGACGGATTCCGGCATGGTTGGATCTCGTGAAGGAGTGCTGGGGATGGAGCGTTCGGCGGTGATTCGCAAGTTCACGACGCAGCTGCCGGTTCGGTTCCAGGTATGTGAAGGTAAATGGCATTTCCACGCTGTGTTCGTCGAGATCGATGAAGCCACCGGCAAAGCGAAAAAGATCGAGAAGATAAAAATGCTTGAAGATGAATGGTTCATGGACTAACGGATCAGATATACTCTAAAAATAGGTCTTCAAAAGGCGGCTTTCAGCATGAATGCAGTGCTTCCGATACTGTTTTCCCAAAAGACGGCTTTCAATACTAAAGCTGATGCTTCCGATGCGCGTTTTTTTCAAAACATTTCAGGAGTATGAGGCCAGAGCCTGTTGCTCATCCTTGGATGAGTTCGATCCCTTTTCTCGTGAGGAATGGACTTTTTGAACGACCTTCAAGGTACCTCCCAAAAAAGAAGGAATTATTTTGCAGCTCACGAATATCTTCTAAGTAGTGGAGTCAAACCATTATTCCCAGGGAGGTACTTACCATGGAAGTATTAAAAGTTTCAGCAAAGTCCAATCCCAACTCCGTTGCCGGTGCTCTAGCTGGAGTTCTAAGAGAGCGTGGTGCTGCTGAACTTCAGGCTATTGGAGCGGGTGCTCTTAACCAGGCCATCAAGGCGGTAGCCATAGCCCGGGGATTCGTTGCACCTAGCGGCGTAGATCTGATATGCATTCCGGCTTTTACGGATATTGTGATTGATGGTGAGGATCGCACGGCGATCAAGCTCATAGTTGAACCTAGATAAGGTCTTGTAGGAATGTAGGTGAACCTGTTTACTCATAAGTAGACAGGTTTTTTTGCTTTTTTGTAAAAAATGAATATGTATAAGCAAGATTTAAAATATACTGGAAAATAGAGTGATGAAGGAGGGGGACGTATTGAAAATTGTTGACTTCCATTGTGATGTGCTTAGCAAAATACAGCTGGATCGCAGTCTGGACTTCAAGGGTGATAATGGACTTGATGTCAATCTAGAGCGTATGAAGCAAGGAGGGGTAGATCTGCAATGCTTTGCCATCTACCTATCGGAGAAATTAGGCCCGCCGGGCATTGAACATATCATGGAGCAGCTTGATCTATTTCAGGAGCGTATCGCATCGGAAGGAATCGGTCTCATTAGAAATACTGCTGATTTGGAACGGGTCGCAGCTTCGGGAGAGAGGAGCGGCTTGCTCTCTATTGAAGGAGCGGATGGCCTGGAGGGGGATTTATTCTACTTACGGCTTTGTTATGAACGGGGAGTGCGCTTTCTCGGGATTACCTGGAATTATGCGAATTGGGCGGCGGATGGTGTGATGGAGCTGCGTAATGGCGGCTTCACTCGTAAGGGGCTTGAGCTGGTGCAGGTCTGTCACGAGCTAGGAATTATACTAGATGTATCACATTTATCTCAGAAGGGCTTCTGGGAGCTGGTAGAGCTGTCTGAGAGTGCGAAGCGGCCTTTTATTGCCTCTCATTCGAATGCCTATCATATTTGCGCTCATGCCCGGAATTTGCACGATGAACAAATCAGAGCGATAATAGATAGCGGCGGTCGGATCGGTGTGACATTTGTCCCTTGGTTTGTAAAAGACAGCACAGTGGTACATAGTGAGGATCTGCTGCCGCATCTCGATCATATTTGCCAGCTGGGCGGCGAGAAGCAAATTATGTTTGGCTCCGATTTTGACGGAATTGATACCCATATAGATGATTTGCGGCATGCAGGTGATTATTACAGATGGGTAGAGACCCTGCTTAAACACTATCCGGAAGAGCTTGTAAAGGGCTGGATGTCCGGCAATGCCCTGGAATTTTTGCAAAAGTGGCTACCCTCAGATAAGTAAGCGCTTTAATTAATCCAATTACGAGATCGTTATGATCGAAAACAACTATATGAAAAAGGGTGGAAAACGCTTGCTTTTTATATGTCTTCGACATAAAATTGACATGACTCTGAAACAGAATGTTCACAAGTGTCACGGTAAAGTGTGATAGTTAACATGTCGATGTTCTGGGAGTGCTATTATTATTTTAATTTTATATCTTTTATAGTGCGATACGATTAAAGGGGTGGGCGATCTTGATTAGTCAATTGTCTTGGAAGATCGGTGGACAGCAAGGCGAAGGGGTTGAAAGTACGGACCGGATTTTTTCGACAGCCTTGAATAGACTTGGGTATTATTTGTACGGATACCGTCATTTTTCCTCGCGTATTAAAGGTGGTCATACGAACAACAAAATCCGGATTAGTACCAAGCCGATTCGAGCTATTTCCGACGACTTGGACATCTTAGTCGCTTTTGACCAAGAAAGTATCGATTTGAATGCGCATGAGCTATGCAGCGGTGGAGTCATTGTTGCAGACGCCAAGTTTAATCCGTCTGTTCCTGAAGGAATCGATGCGAAGCTGTTCCCTGTTCCAATTACGAGCATTGCGGAGGAACTGGGCACTTCGCTGATGAAGAATATGGTTGCTTCAGGCGCCTCTTGGGCCCTCTTGGGATTGCCGCTTGAAGTATTTAATAAAGCGGTTGAAGAGGAATTTGGCCGTAAAGGTCAAGCCATTGTGGACAAAAATATCGAAGCGGTGAAGCGCGGTGCCGATTTTGTACTGGAGCTGGCCGGGGGACCTCTTGATAACTTCAAGCTGGAACCGGCTGACGGCAAGCAGAAGCTGTTCATGATCGGTAACGATGCGATCGGACTTGGTGCGGTTGCGGCAGGCTGCCGAATCATGAGTGCATATCCGATTACACCGGCTTCCGAAATTATGGAATATTTGATTAAGAAATTGCCTAAGCTTGGCGGCACCGTTGTACAAACGGAGGATGAAATTGCCGCCATTACGATGGCTATCGGTTCGAACTATGCCGGTGTACGCTCTATGACCGCATCAGCGGGCCCTGGATTGTCGCTGATGATGGAGGCGATCGGACTTGCCGGCATGACCGAGACGCCGGTCGTTATCGTTGATACACAGCGTGGCGGCCCAAGTACCGGGCTTCCGACAAAGCAGGAGCAGAGCGATATCAATGCCCTGATCTACGGAACGCATGGCGAAATTCCAAAGATCGTCATTGCGCCTAGCTCGATCGAGGAATGCTTCTATGATACCGTTGAAGCGTTCAATCTGGCTGAGAAGTATCAGGTTCCGGTCATCGTGGCTACCGATCTGCAATTATCCTTGGGCAAGCAGTCCTGTGAAATGCTGGATTATAACAAGATTCAAATCGAACGCGGTTATATCGTGAAGGATATTCCGGAACGTGAAGATAAGAGTATGTTCAACCGTTACGCGGTGACGGACAATGGTATTTCTCCTCGGGTATTGCCTGGCGAGAAGAATGGTATTCACCATGTTACTGGCGTAGAGCATGATGAAGCCGGACGTCCGTCCGAATCGACGGCCAACCGGAAGAAAATGATGGATAAACGTCTGCGTAAGCTGGACGAAATGCAGATTACGAACCCGATTCATCTGCATTCCCCGCATGCCGAGCCCGATCTTCTGATCGTAGGCATGGGCTCAACAGGCGGCACAATCGATCAAGCTCGCCTTCGCCTGAATGGTGAAGGAGTGACATCGAACCATATGACGGTACGCCAAATGCATCCGTTCCCAACGGAACTGATCCTTCCGGAAATCGAGAAGGCGAAGAAGGTTCTCGTATTTGAGAATAACGCGACGGGCCAATTGGCGAACCTGATGAAGCTGCATTGCGGCAACCATGACAAAATTCTGAATGCATTAAAATATGATGGCAGTCCGTTCCTGCCTTCGGAAGTATTCGAAGAATGCGCAAAGGCCGCCGGCTATAAACCGCACGAGGAGTTGGTACAAAATGGCAACCTTTAAGGAGTTCCGTAACAATATCAAACCTAACTGGTGTCCAGGTTGTGGAGATTTTTCAGTGCAGGCCGCGATTCAGCGCGCTGCAGCGAATGTAGGACTTGAACCGGAGAACTTGGCTGTAATCTCAGGCATCGGTTGCTCCGGGCGGATTTCGGGGTACATTAACGCGTATGGTCTTCACGGCATTCATGGCCGTGCGCTCCCGATCGCACAAGGCGTGAAGCTGGCTAACCGCGATCTGACGGTGATCGCATCCGGCGGTGACGGTGATGGGTTCGCGATCGGTATCGGGCATACCATCCATGCGATCCGCAGAAATATTAATATGACCTACATCGTTATGGATAATCAGATTTATGGCCTGACGAAGGGGCAAACTTCACCGCGCAGCGGTGAGGGCTTCAAGACGAAGAGCACGCCGGAAGGCTCGATTGAATCGACGCTTTCCCCGCTTGAGCTGGCGATTTCAGCCGGGGCGACCTTCGTGGCTCAATCGTTCTCCAGCGATCTGAAGCAACTGACTTCCTTGATCGAACAAGGCATTCAGCATGAAGGCTTCTCGTTAATCAACGTATTCAGCCCGTGCGTCACCTTTAACAAGGTGAACACATACGATTGGTTCAAAGAACATATTACGAATCTCGACACGATGCCGGATTATGATCCTAGCAACCGCACGCAGGCCATGACGACGTTGATGGATACGGGCAGCATGATTACGGGTCTGATCTATCAGAACAAAGACAGGAAGTGCTATGAGGACCTGGTTCATGGCTTTAAGCCAGAGCCGCTTGTGAATCAGCCGCTGGCATTAAGCGAGACTGAGTTTGACAATCTTGTTGCAGAATTCAGATAATTGGTAAAAAGATGCCCGTATTTTACGGACATCTTTTTCTTTTTACATGAAAAAGGTGTATAATAAGGGGCGATGTAGAAATGTCACACCCGTGATAGAGAAAAAACGAGGAGTGTTTACAAAATGAGCAAGACTGTACCTGTCGGCGTATCAGCACGTCATATTCATTTAACTCAAGAGCATATTGAAGCTTTGTTTGGACAAGGTTATCAGCTTACTGAATTCAAGCCGTTGTCCCAACCAGGACAATTTGCGTCTAACGAGACAGTAGCTGTCGTTGGACCGAAAGGCCAATTTGACAAAGTTCGCATTTTGGGCCCTGCACGTCCGGCTTCCCAATTGGAAATTTCCCGTACGGATTCCTTTGCTATCGGCGTTAAGGCTCCGGTTCGTGAGTCCGGCAAGATTGACGGAACGCCTGGAATCAAAGTAGTGGGTCCTGCTGGCGAAGTTGAACTGGAGCAAGGCGTGATCGTAGCAGCGCGTCATATCCACTTCCACACTTCCGATGCTGCGAAATGGGGCATCCAGGATAAAGAATTGCTGAAGGTTCGTTTCGGCGGAGAACGCGGTATGATTATGGAAAATGTCATCGCGCGTGTATCGGATTCCTTCGCACTTGATATGCATATCGATACAGATGAAGCGAATGCTGCTGGCGCCAAAAATGGCGATATCGCAGAAATCGTAGAATAATCATCGGTTATTATAGACAAGGGTCTCGCTCGATCGTAACAGATCGGCGAGACCCTTTATTCATTAGGAGGATTTTGCAGGTTGAATTAATCGCTTTCGATCGCTACGGCATGAGCGATGCATGGAATGCTCTCTCCTTGCTGAAAGGATAGCGGGGAGAGGAGGGCGCCGGTAGCAACGACAAGCAGTCGCTTCAACTCGCCGCGCTTCATACGATTCAGCAAATGGCCGTAAGTAACAACAGCGGAGCAGGCGCACCCGCTCGCCCCAGCCTGTACATTCTGCTTATCGTAGTTATAAATCATCATCCCGCAGTCCTGATAATCCGTCTGGTCGATCGGGAAGTTATTGCGCTTGAATAATTCCTTGGCGATCTTATAGCCAACTTTGGATAGATCGCCAGTAACGATCAGATCATAATACGAAGGTTCAATCTGCATATCTCGGAAGTGAGCCTGGATGGTGTCGACTGCCGCCGGTGCCATCGCTGCGCCCATATTAAAGGGGTCCGTGATTCCCATATCGATCACGCGGCCAATCGTCGCTGAAGTAATTTTCGGACCGCTCCCTTCCAGCGACAGGACGGCTGAACCTGAACCGGTGACTGTAAATTGCGCGGTTGGCGGCTTTTGCGAACCGTATTCCGTCGGATATCTGAACTGCTTCTCCACACTGGCATTATGACTGCAAGTCCCGGCCAGCGCGTGCTTGGCACCGTTATAATTCACAATATATGCTGCCAAGGCCAGGCTTTCCATCGAGGTAGAGCAGGCCCCGAATACACCCAGATAAGGGATGCTTAGCGTCCGGGCAGCAAAGCTGCTGCTAATAATCTGGTTCATCAGATCGCCGCCGAAGTAGAATTGAATTTGTTCCTTCGTCAGTCCAGCCTTCTCAATAGCTTTCTTGGCGGACTCTTCAAGCAACGTTTTCTCCGCCTTTTCCCAGCTGTCTTGACCTAAGTACAGATCGCCATGAATGATGTCGAAGTCATTGGCTAAGGGCCCCTGCCCTTCGAAGGGGCCGACGATGGTAGCGCTGCTTATAATGGTTGGCTTATTCTCGAACACCCAGCTTTGATGGCCTTTTAGCATAGTTAATGACCTCCCCCGGCAAAATCTGGAATGAAGATAGCGTAAAATAAACCTACGATAAACGCTGCAAAGGTACCGAACACGATGACGGAACCGGCGAGCTGGAACATGCCGGCGCCAACGCCGAGAACCATTCCTTCCGCGCGATGCTCAAGCGCAGACGAGGTCATGGAATTGGCGAATCCGGTGACCGGCACGGCTGTGCCTGCCCCGGCCCACTGTGCGATCTTATCATAGACCCCCAGGCAGGTCAGAATAACAGCGATCAGAACGAGCACGGCAACCGTCGGATTAGAGGCGCTCTTCTCGTCAAATCCGCCAAAAGCGATAAAGGCCTGGCGAATGCACTCGCCGAGCAAACAGATCATCCCACCGACCAGGAAAGCACGAAGACAGTTTTTGAGCACCGGGCGTTTAGGCTCCATGGATGAAGCCAGGCGCTGGTACTTTTGCTGCGTAGGAGTCATTTTTTTGTTTTTTGCATTAGCCATGTTACGCACTTCCTTTATTGTTGTATCAACACTTGCCTCGTGTCATCAATGACGTGCTGCAATTGCTCGGAGCAGGTGGTATATATTTGCTTATTCGTCTCGTTCTCCGTCGAGAGGGCGAACATTTCGAGATCCGCTTGACATTTCTTGAGTGTTGCCAGAAGCAGCGGTTTCTCTTGAGGTTGCGGAATTTTGATTTTATCATCGTACAGGTCGACATAGAGCTGCCCATAGCCATCGACCTGGCCAAGATAGACATTTTCAAGGGACACGCCTTGCTTCTCCAGCTCGGTATTTAGCCATTGCCGACCGAAGCCAGCTGTTGCCAGAGGTTCGTCCATGATTTTGCCGTCAAGGATGACGGTTTGCGGCTCGGCTTCGGTCGGGATCGAAATCCCCAGCTGCGCCAGCGTAATCGGTTGATATTGATCCTTCAGCAAGGCGTTAACCTGGCCATCCGGTTCGATGACGGCATATTCGACCTGGGATACCTTAAAGATGCTCTTCCTGCGAAGCTGCTCCATGAGCTCTTCATTGGTCAGCTTCTCTTTCATCAGATTGTCCTCGAGGACTTTGCCATCTTTAATAAGAACTGTGCCTTTGCTGTCGATGACATCCCGTGATTTCTTGCTCTTCATCTGCAGGAACTCGATTCCCAGGGAGACTAAGAACCAGGTCACGATAGCGACAAGCGCAATGTACCAATCTTGGTCGTGATTTATGGATAGGAAAGCCGCTAAATCCCCTATTGTTATCCCCGTAACATATTCGAAGAAGGTTAATTGCGAGAGCTGCCTTTTTCCAAGAATACGGGTCATGAGAAAGAGCACGAAGGCGGCGGATAAAGTTCTGATGATAATTTCTAACCACACGGGCATAGCGAGAAAGCTCCTTTCAGCATGCATGCGCAATTTGACATTTACTTATCAGATTTTTGAACAGTCATTGTATCCCAATTATGCGCAACTTGCGTTATTTTACTAACACAATATATGGCAAGAGGCTGATGAATCAGTCCGAGCGAATATGGCAAAATTAATGCTTGTTCAAATTGAATCAGATAAGGTGGTGAACAAATTGACTGTAGCATCCCAAGTGAAGACAACCGTTGCATCCCTCAAAAGTGCCCAGGCCAGCCTTGAGTCATTTGCTCTAAGCACTCAAAACCAGGAAGCCAAGCAACTGTTCACTAATGCTGCCCAGCAAACGCAGCAAATCGTGGATCAAGTGCAATCCCGCGTTCAACAGCTGGAGCAGGAAGAGCCACAGTATAAAGGTTTCTAAGCATTAAAAGGGTATAAAGAGAAGCTTCGTTCTGACCGGAACGGGGTTTCTTTTTTTTGTGGAATAAGTGTGTGCGTTAAGGACTGTGGAAAAAGACCTTTTCGCGGGCACCCAGGTAGATAAGCACTATAAATCATGTTATAATTTAGTGTAATGCATTTTTATAAGGTTGCTGAACCTCATGGGTACACACATAGATTGGTAAAAGGGAGTGAGCCGACACCGTGGCTAAAGAAACCAAGGATTACTCCAAGTATTTTGATTTTTCGGACGCTAAAGTCATCTCGGAGGACGAACGAGGGAAGAAGATCAGAATCCGCGGACGGGAGATCCAAATCTTGTCGGAACCGAACAGCCGAATTGAGAAGCAGCGTGGCAAGGAAGAGATCAAAGTGCTATATGACAATATGGTACCGGAGGAGCTTCGGCATATTGGACTCGGCAAGCACTATATTGTGTATACGTTTGGTTGCCAAATGAATGAGCATGACAGTGAGACGATCAAGGGCCTTCTGGAGCAGATGGGTTATCAGCCCACGGAGGATCGTAAGGAAGCGGATATTATTCTGTACAATACCTGTGCGATCCGCGAGAATGCCGAAGACAAAGTATTCGGTGAACTTGGGCATATGAAAGTATTGAAAATGGAGAAGCCGGATTTACTGCTCGGCGTATGCGGCTGCATGTCGCAGGAAGAGGGCATTGTCAACCGGATCTTGCAGAAGCATGGTTTTGTAGATATGATCTTCGGTACGCATAATATTCATCGTCTGCCTTATTTGATTCAGGAGGCACTGTTCGGTAAAGAGATGGTGGTCGAGGTCTGGTCCAAGGAAGGCGACATTATCGAAAACCTGCCGAAGAAACGCGAAGGCATGCGCGCTTGGGTGAATATTATGTATGGCTGTGACAAGTTCTGTACATATTGCATTGTTCCATTCACACGTGGGAAGGAGCGAAGCCGCAGGCCAGAGGATGTCATCGCCGAAGTGAGGGAACTGGCACGGCAGGGCTTCAAGGAGATTACGCTACTGGGTCAGAATGTGAATGCTTACGGCAAGGATTTTACCGATATCGATTACCGATTCGGGGATTTAATGGATGACATCCATAAGATCAATATTCCGCGCATTCGCTTTACGACCTCACATCCGCGCGATTTCGATGATCATCTGATTGAAGTATTGGCGAAGGGCGGCAATTTGGTGGAGCATATTCACCTTCCGGTACAGTCGGGCAGCAGCGCTGTTCTGAAGAAAATGAGCCGCAAATATACGCGCGAGAGCTATTTGGAGCTCGCTGCGAAAATTAAGGCTGCAATACCCAATGTAGTGCTGACAACAGACATCATCGTTGGCTTCCCGGGGGAGACGGATGAGCAGTTCGAGGAGACGTTGTCCTTGGTTCGTGAAGTCGGTTTTGATTCGGCATTTACATTTATATATTCGCCGCGGGAAGGCACACCGGCAGCGGTCATGGAAGATAATGTGCCGATGGAAGTGAAGAAGCAGCGACTGCAGCGGTTGAATGAGACGATCAACGAATACAGCCGCAAGTTTAATGATGCGCTTCGTGGTGAAATTGTTGAAGTATTGGTCGAAGGGGAGAGCAAGCGGAATTCGAATATCCTCTCCGGCCGAACAAGAACGAACAAGCTCGTTCATTTTGAAGGAAGCACCGATTTGATTGGCAAATTCGTCATGGTAGAAATCACCGAGCCGATGACCTGGTATATTAAGGGGAATATCTTACCGGAGAGCATCACTTCCGTGTCTTGATTAGGCGATGGAAACCGCCCGAACGAATAAGAACTCTACTAACCGAAAGCATATGATGAGGAGGGAAAACCTTGACGCAGCAACATCAACAGCAAACCGATTGCGGGATTCCAAAGTTTGATTCCCGGGATACGGTAATTCGCGAAGATATTATGGCAAAAGCGAAGGAATTGGCCGCCTTGATCGGCACTAGCGAGGAAGTTCAGCAATTTAAGAAAGCCGAGCAAAAAATTCAGAGGCATGATAAGGTGCAAAGTTTAATTAGCACCATCAAGAAGAAGCAGAAGGAAATCGTTGCCTTCGAAAGCTTTCAGAACAAAGCAATGGTGGATAAGATCGAAGCTGAAATTTCAGCATTGCAGGATGAATTAGACAATATTCCACTCGTTACTGATTTTCAGCAAAGCCAGAGTGATATCAACTATTTGCTGCAGCTTGTCATTTCGGTAATAAGCGATACTGTGTCACAGAAGGTAAATGTAGAGACAGGAAGCGGAGAGCCGGCAACGACTTCCGGCTATGGAGATTAATGACGTAATTAGTCGGTGCGGAAGTATGCTTCCGCACCTTTTTATTGATTGCTGAATCGGCGCCTTGAAGAGAAGATGGCCTAGAAAATAAGGAGGTAGCGATTCATGGATTGGTCAGAAATTATGCTGAAGGAGCAAATGAGCTTCTCAGGCGATTTGGGTATGAAATTCAACCAGATTGATAAGGAATGTGTGGAGCTCGAGCTGGAGATCCAGGAGAAGCATTTAAACTATGTTGGCATCGTGCATGGAGGGGTTTTGTCCTCGCTGATGGATCAAGCAATGGGAACCCTGGTTGGCGCGATTAAGGGACGCCTTGGGGTTACGACGCATTTGAATGTTAATTTCCTGCATGCAGCTAAAGCAGGGGCCATCAAAACCTATGCTTATCCTGTACACGAGACTTTCCGTACGATGACCTGCCGTGCAGAAGTGCGTGACTGCAATGATGAGCTTTGCTGCGTGGCTACCGGTACTTTCCGTTTGCCTCGCGAGTGAGCGAAGATAAACGACGGGACAGATTATGGCAGGCAAACACATGTGATTAACCCTATTATTGATTAATAAGATTAATAAGGAAGCTGTATTTTCTTTTATTGCATTTTTCGTCCTTAGGGTAGAATGTTATATAATAATAGGTTCTAGTAAGTGCTCCAACGGTTGGGTTTTCAGCATCAAAGCGGATGCTTCCGAAGTGCGTTTTTCCATTAAGCTTCACCCGGTTGATGTTAGGGACAAGCGGAGCTACAGGTTTTCACAGAAACGACTTCGGAAGCATGTGCTTAAAGTTTTTACATGAGCATCTGAGATGTTTGCAGAGGAAACATAATCCGGCAAGCATATGCATGTGCTCGGCTGAATTCAGGATTCGATGTTGGGTTACTGCTTCTTGGGGTTACTTGCGTAATCAAAAGGGGACCTTTGAATGAACTTAAGGGCGTTATCATTATGACTGATGTGGTGATGGTGAATCGTGATGAGTAAAGAACAAGAGCAAGAGAGGACCAAGGGTGTGATGGAGGTTAAGAAATATCGCACTCCGGACGGAATTCCGGCGGATATCGTGATGTTTACTTTGACCCGTCAGGAGAGAAAGGCCTCGACCAAATCTTTGCCAAGGTTTGATCTGAAGGTCATGCTGATTCGCAGAAGAAGCTGGCCGTTTGCGGGGGCATGGGCATTGCCGGGCGGATTTTGCCAGGAGGATGAATCGCTGTACGAGACGGCGAGAAGAGAACTGAAGGAAGAGACCGGGGTTGACGGACATCATCTGGAATATCTCGGCGTATACAGTAAGCCAGGCCGCGACCCGCGCGGGTGGATTATTTCACACGCTTTCTTCGCCCTGGTTGAGGAATGGGTGATCGAGAAGCGGCAAGCTGCGGATGATGCCCAGGAAGTGGGGCTGTTTCCGGTGCGCGAGGCGCTTGAAGAGCTGCAGCTGGCTTTTGACCATCGTGAAATATTGCAGGATGCCTATTTAAGAATCCAGCAGCAGATGCTGCATACAACCATTGCCAAGCAGTTCCTGCCCCCCCATTTTACGCTGGGCGAGCTTTATCAGGTGATTCAGACGGTGGTACCTGATTTTGCAGAGCTCAATTTTATTCGTAAAATTACTTCCACACGGAGCAGGCAGGGCATTCTGGAAGAGGTTCGCGACGAAAACGGCAAGCCGATGTTGTCCAACCAGTATTCCCAGCGTCCGGCACAGCTCTATCGATTTACGGATTTTACACCTCAGTTATCGATTTACACATAGAGTAAGTATTTAAGTAGCTCGGCCGGATTTTGGCCTCATTTATGAATAGGGCAGAGGGGATTACCTGCTGCCTCTTTTTTGTCATCAGGATGGATAGAGAGGGCGAGGACCATGTACTGTACAGATATGGCGTTACATACGGATAAGTATCAAATCAATATGATCTATGCACACTGGCTGAATGGTACCCATCTGAAGCAAACCGTATTCGAAGCTTACTTTCGCAAGTTGCCGTTCGGGAATGGATATGCGGTATTTGCGGGGTTGGAACGGATTGTAAACTATATATCCGGTTTGAAATTTACGGAAGAGGACCTCAGCTATTTGGCAACGCAGGAGGAGAATTATCAGCCGGAATTCCTGGACCTGCTGCGCAGCTTCCGCTTTAGCGGCAATATCTATTCCTTTAAAGAGGGGGCTTTGTGCTTCCCGAATGAGCCTTTGATTCGTGTGGAAGGCACCATTATGGAGACTCAGCTTGTGGAGACGGCGCTGCTTAACTTCATGAACTTCCAGACGTTGATCGCGACCAAGGCATCGCGCATTAAGCGAGTGGCTGAGCATGATACCTTGATGGAGTTCGGAACGCGCCGTGCTCAGGAAGCCGATGCGGCGATCTGGGGAGCGAGGGCCACATATATCTCGGGATTTGATGCAACATCAAACCTGTTGGCCGGCAAAGTATTTGGAATCCCGACCAAAGGGACGCACGCGCATTCCTGGGTCCAGATTTTCGATTCCGAGGAAGAGGCATTTGATATCTATGCCAAGGCGCTGCCGGATCAGGTATCGCTGTTAGTTGATACGTTCGATACGCTGGAGAGCGGTGTGCCAAATGCCATCAAGACGGCACACAAGCTTGAGGAAGCCGGCAAACGTCTCGGCAGCATCCGTATTGATAGCGGCGACCTTGCCTATCTGTCTATTAAGGCCCGCAGGATGCTGGATGATGCTGGACTTCCTTATGTGAAGATTGTCGCCTCCAACGACTTGGACGAGAATACGATCTTTAACCTGAAGGCACAAGGGGCGAGAATCGATTCCTGGGGAGTCGGAACACAGCTCATAACAGCAGCGGACCAGCCGGCGCTAGGCGGGGTGTATAAGCTGGTGGAGCGCGAGTATAATGGCGTGATGGAGCCAACGATCAAGATCTCCGGCAATCCGGAGAAGGTAACTTCTCCAGGCAAGAAGGATGTGCTGCGGATTGTCAGCAAGGAGAGCTGCAAGTGCATCGCCGACTACGTTTGCTTCCCGCATGAACAGCAGGCCCGGACAGGCGGCAATTTGCGGCTGTTCGATCCTGTGCATCCTTATATTAAGAAGTCCGTGAAAGATTATGAGGCAATCCCGATGCTGCAACCGATTTTTGAGCAGGGGGAATTAGTTTATGATATGCCTACTTTGGAGGAGATCAAAGCCTACCATAAAGAGCAGGTTGACATGTTCTGGCCGGAATATTTGCGCAAATTAAATCCAGAAATCTATCGTGTCAGATTAAGCCAGGAGGCATGGGAGCTTCGGCAGAGAATGATTGAGGAACGGCTTAGCGTACATGAGGTTATAGAGGAATAATCTATTTATAGACCAGGACTGCTTGCAGGCGTTCGCTTGCGGCAGTCTTTTTTGCGTGCAATAAAATTATTTCTCGGGAAAGCGCAAAAATCGATTTTTTTAGAGATTAGCTGCTCCTGTACCCCAACAAGGATAGTTTCCGAAGTCGTTTTCTGCGAAAACGTGGAGCTCCTCGCTTCCGGCTCTAGCTTCATCCAACTGAATGCAAAAAGACGCAGGTCCGAAGCATCAATTTGGTGTTTCGGTGCTGCAGTACTGCGGGACTTCGTTACTGAAAACGGGCCTTTTTGAGGCCTTAATTTTAGACACAAACAGTGACGAAATTCGACAATACTTAAATTTTGTGACAATCCAAGTAAAAAGCTCTAAATGAGATTGTCCATATGACATTTGTTACATTCGTCACACTGCTTCTATGATAGATTGAAAAATTAAGTAAGGTCTATTTTTTATCAAATTAATTACTGATTAACGTCGTTATGATCTCGCATTTGCGAAGAAGGGAGCTATGACGTGGCACAGTTACCGAAAAAGAACAAGCTTGGATTTTTTGAGATTCGTCTGGAATCCATTGGGGGATTAGGCGCTAATCTGGCTGGCAAAATGCTGGCGGAGGCTGGCGTAGAAGGAGCGGGCTTCAACGGAGTCAGCTTCTCGTCTTATGGTTCGGAGAAGAAGGGATCGGCGGTTAAGGCGCATATCCGCTTCTGTGATCTGGATACTCCGATCCGTGATACCTCACCGGTAGAGCGTCCGCATATTGTCGGAATTTTTCAGGAGGCGCTGGCCAAAACCGTAAATGTAATTAGCGGTATATATGAAGATAGCACGGTCCTCGTGAATTCAACGAAAACACCCAAAGAGCTAAAAGAGAAAATGAAATTAATCGGCGGAACGATCGCAGTGGTTGATGCTACGGGCATCGCGCTCGAAGAGAAAAACCGCGTAAATATGGCCATGCTGGGGGCTATGTTCAGACTTTGTCCATTCCTTGATCCGCAGACGATGAAGGATGTTATCCGCAAGTCGCTGGAGAAGAAGTATCCGCAGACGGTTGCACCGGCTTTGGCTACTTTTGAGCGAGGCTATCAGGAGGTAACGTTCGAGACGTTCGATCTTCCGGAAGGAGCAAGCATGCCGGAATTTGTACGGATGGACACGCCGGTGCTTGGCTACGAGACGCAACCTATCGGAGGTATTATCTCAAATCCGGGCAATAGTATTTTGAAGGACTTGAGCATTTCCCGTTCAGGGATGATGCCCCATTTCGAGGCGGCTTCCTGTATTCATTGCGCCCAGTGCGATAATGTATGTCCTGATAATTGCTTCGTCTGGGAAGAACTCCCGGATAAGAAGGGCAGACCCCAGATGTTCCTGAAGGGTATCGACTATCAATATTGCAAAGGCTGCCTGAAATGTATTCATGCTTGTCCTACAGACGCACTCTCCAAAGCTCGTGAAGAAGAAGGTTATGCAGAGGAGCATCGCGTTCCGCATTTATTCGACCTGGCCATTCAATAAATCTGAAACAGAAAGGCGGTAACATTGATGGCAATCAATATGGAGAAGGAACAGAGATTAGCCAAGGTGGAAGAACGGATTGTCTATGAATCCGGCAATGAGATGGCAGCGTATGCCGCCCATCAGATTAATTATCATATCATGGGGTATTTTCCAATCTCTCCATCGACAGAAGTGGCTCAATTTCTGGATTTGATGAAGGCGAACGGACAGCATGATATCAAGCTGATCCCATCAGATGGCGAGCATAGCTCGGCCGGTATCTGCTATGGCGCATCCACGGCAGGCGGTCGTGTCTTTAATGCTACGAGTGCGAACGGTTATATGTATATGCTGGAGCAAATGAACGTGCAATCCGGCACCCGCTTCCCGATGGTCATGAACTTGGTCTGCCGTTCTATATCCGGCCCGCTCGATATTCATGGCGACCATTCGGATTTGTATTTTGCCTTGAACACAGGCTGGCCTATTCTGATGTGCCGCGATCCGCAGGCTGTCTATGATATGAATATTCTGGCGCTTAAGCTTGCCGAGGATCCGGAGGTCAGATTGCCTGTTCTGGTTGCTTCGGACGGCTATTTCACGTCCCACCAAAAACGGCGGGTTCGCACCTTCGCACATAGTAAGGATGTATTGAACTTTGTAGGTGAGCGTCCACCGGCAGGCTTCCCGGACACGCTGGACCGCAACCATCCGATTACGGTTGGGCCTTACATGAATGAACCGGATTATATCAATAACAAATACCAGCAATCGGAAGCGATGTATAACGCCGAGAAAGTGTTTGAGAGAATCGCTGGCGAATATGCGGAGCTTACCGGCCGCAAATACCAAATGCTTGATACGTACCGGATGGAGGATGCCGAGGTAGCTGTATTCCTCATGAATTCAGCTTCCGAGATCATTAAGGACGTCGTTGACGAGCTGCGGGCACAAGGCATCAAGGCGGGTTCCATCGCACCGAATATGATTCGTCCGTTCCCGCAGAGGCAAATTGCTGAAGCGCTCAAGAATGTCAAGGCAATTACGGTTGGCGACCGCGCTGATTCCTTTGGTGCCCATGGCGGTAATATGGTGAATGAGATCAAGGCGGCTTTGTTTACTTACGGCAATCACTCAACGAAAGTGATCAGTCGTATTTACGGCCTTGGCGGCAAAGAGTTCTATGCTGAAGACGGACATAAGCTGTTCGAACTGGCGATTGAAGCGGCTAAGCATAATAAAGTGGAAGTTCCATTTGATTACTACGGACATACCCCTGGGGATAAGAGCAAAGAGCCCCAACGCGTATTGAAGCCGATGAAATTCGAGGATTTGAAGACCGGTCTGATTCAGGTAAAAGTGAACGAAGAGACCGGTAAGCTTGGCGTACGGATTCCACCGCTGCGTGCCTTGACGAAGAAGCCGAAACGGATTGCCCCTGGGCATGGCGCTTGTCCCGGCTGCGGTATATTCTCGGGCCTGGAGTTGTTCTTCAAAGGGATTGAGGGCGATATCGTAGCGTTGTTCCATACAGGCTGTGCGATGGTGGTCACCACGGGCTACCCGTATTCGTCGCATAAGGCTACCTACATCCACAATCTGTTCCAGAACGGGGCAGCGACGCTATCCGGCGTAGTTGAGATGTTCTGGGAGCGCAAGCGCAGAGGCGAGCTGGATGAATTTGGACTGCAGGATGATTTCACCTTCGTGATGGTTACTGGCGACGGCGGGATGGATATCGGCATGGGGCCGGCGATTGGCGCAGCATTGCGCGGACATCGCATGATCATTGTCGAATATGATAATGAAGGTTATATGAATACAGGTGCCCAGCTCTCCTACTCGACACCGCTCGGACATCGTACTTCGACTTCGAATATCGGTTCGGTGCAGAAGGGGAAGGTATTCCATCATAAAGATACGGCGCAAATTATGGCGGCGACGAATATCCCTTATGTATTTACCGGCAGTGAAGCGTACCCGCAGGATCTGGTGAAGAAGGCTGCCAAAGCACAGTGGTATGCACAAAATGAAGGGCTCGTCTATGGCAAGATTCTAATCGCCTGCCCGTTGAACTGGATCTCCCCGGATGATGAAGGTACCAACATCGTAGATGCTGCGGTAAACTCCTGCTTCTTCCCGTTGTATGAGGTCGAGCATGGACAGACAACGATAACTTATGATCCTGAGGAGAAGAACAAACGGGTTCCGCTTACGGATTGGCTGAAGACGATGGGCAAGACGCGCCACCTGCTTAAGCCTGAAAATGCCGAAGCGTTAGCTGGATTCGAACAGGAAGTGGATCGTCGCTGGCAGATTCTGAAGGCGAAGCATGAGAATCCTCTCCTGTAGCAACGGGAATTATTCTATAGTTAATATGAAGTAAAGCATGGAGCTGGAGATTGAAATATGCCACAATGAGTGGGTAGATTTCAATCTCCAGCTTTTATTGTTGTAAAATAGAAATAAATGATTACGACTGATAGATGGCCTTTACCAAGATAGATCTAAGGAGGAGTATAAGATGGAGCAAGCCTATAGAGCTTTTCGAGTGAATCAGGACGAACGGGGATTTCGGACGGGGATAGAGACGATCCGGATTGCGGACCTTCCGGATGGGGACGTAACGATTCGGGTTCACTATTCGAGTGTCAATTATAAGGATGGACTGGCCAGCATTCCGGATGGGAAAATAGTACGAAGCTACCCGATCACTCCGGGAATCGATCTGGCTGGTGAAGTGCTGGAGTCGAGCGACAGCCGTTATCAGCCCGGCGACCTTGTGCTGTGCACCGGTTACGGACTTGGTGTGAGCCAGGACGGAGGATTGGCGGATATCGCCCGTATACCTGGGGATTGGCTGGTAAAGATGCCTGAGGGGTTGACCCCCATGGAGACGATGGCTATTGGGACGGCTGGCTTCACAGCGGCCTTATCGGTCGAGCGGTTGATTGCGAACGGGCTCTCGCCTGACTGGGGGCCGGTTGTAGTGCTTGGCTCTTCCGGGGGCGTTGGAAGCATGGCGGTATCCATTCTAGGCAAGCTTGGTTACCATGTTATTGCCGTCACAGGAAAAGCACAGGCCCGTGAGAAATTGCGTGCGCTAGGCGCCGCTGAGGTCATTAGCCGTGAGGAAGCCACGGCTGGCGGGAAAGGGCCGCTGTCCAAAGAGCAATGGGCTGCTGTCGTTGATCCTGTGGGTGGCGCGGTGACAGGTGAAGTACTAAAGAAGATCAAATACGGCGGTTCGGTTGCCATCTCCGGCTTAACTGGAGGTAATAAAATTGATACTACGGTATTCCCGTTCATCCTGCGCGGGGTGAATCTGCTTGGTATCGATTCGGTGTTATGTCCGATGCCGCTGCGCTCAAAATTGTGGCAGCAGCTAGCTGCTGAGTGGAAGCCGGAGACGGCGCTCGCTAATGGGATCACTGAACTTCCGCTTGAGCGGGTATCAGAGGCATTGACGACCGTTCTCGCCGGACAGGCCGTGGGAAGACAGGTTATTAATCTTATAAAGTAATTAAGGGCTTCAGGGTTAGATAATATAGCAGGGATAGAAATGAGCGTTCAAAAAGGCTAGTTTACTGCAAGAAGGTTGGATGAATCCAGGGCATGAGGAGCGGAGTGTACGTTTTGGGTGCGAGAGCAGCGGAAGGCCGGCTGAATCCAAGATTCGATGTCGAGCTTGCTTCCTGATTCACTCCGTAATTTGAAGTAGATTTTTTGAACAACCTCTAGAAGCAAGTGAAGCTAACAGATCAGGGGAAAAGTCCCTCTGATCTGTTTTTTATACCGTGCAGCGTTGTTAGGATATAGTTGTACCTTTGTCGTTATATTATATATAATTGTCGTATACTTTGACTAAAAAACAACGATTTATTGTGGTAACTTAATAACTAGATGTCAGGAAATTATATATACTTGGGAGGCTGGAATAGATGACGATTCGAATAGGCAAGGTTAGTTACTGGCATGTCCATGCTTGGGATTACACACGTCAAGCCCAGGAGCACCCAGACACAGCAATCACAGCAGTTTGGGATGACAATGAGGTGCGCGGCCGGGAAGCGGCTGAACAACTAGGGGTTCCCTATTATGCGAAGCTTGATGAGATGTTGGCCAACCCGGACATCGATGCAGTCATTGTAGATGCTCCAACCGATAGACATGAAGACATCATTACCGCTGCTGCAAATGCGGGCAAGCATATTTTCACTGAGAAAGTGCTGGCTCCGACTGTTGAGGAAGCGGAACGAATTTTGAAAGAGATCAAGCGTAATGAAGTGAAGCTGACGGTTTCACTGCCTCGCTTGAATGATGGTTATACGCTGGCTATTCAGGATATTTTGAAGCAGGGCTTGTTAGGTCAGATCACTTATGTGCGTGTTCGTCTATCTCATAACGGCGCTATAGCCGGCTGGTTGCCGGAGCACTTCTATAATTTGCAGCAATGTGCTGGCGGAGCGTTAATCGATCTCGGCTGTCATCCGATGTATTTGACGCGCCTGTTCCTGGGCCAGGAGATTACTGGCGTAAGCGCGAACTTCGGCTATATTACAGGCAAAGAAGTGGAGGATAACGCCGCTGTTAGCCTGTACACAGCATCGGGAGCGATCGGTATCGTTGAGGCGGGGTTTGTAAATAGCCATTCTCCATTTTCGATCGAGGTTCATGGCACAGAAGGGACGCTGATGTATGGAACGCCGGATGAGACGCTGTTGATCAGAAGCAACCGTGAACAGCTTGGGGAAGCTTGGCAAGAACGGTCCACCGGAAACCGTCGCGAGAGCGCGTTTGAGCAGTGGGTGCAGCATATTCAGAAGGATACCCAGGCTGATGAGAATGTCAGCATAGCTCTGGAGTTGACCAGATTGATGGAGGCAGCAAATCGCTCGGCGAAGGAAGGCCGTGTAGTGCAGCCCGTGCAGCTAGGCGAGTAAGATGGAGCCCAGGCTGGTGAATTCATTTCCGTATGAAGTCATGTTCGGGAAGAAGGACATGATGGAGAGATTGGAGATCATCGTCTCTTGGGGGCATTATGAAATTCGTGTTCTCCGATTTCATTTAACGTCGTTTGATGCCGGGAGATTTGTTGACTTTCACAATCACGCTGAGTTTGAATTCCATTTCATCCCCAGGGGCAAGGGGGCAGTTATTCTGGAGGATACCCCTTTCACCTTGGCTGAAGGCATGTTCTATTTAACGGGGCCCGGCGTAATGCACTATCAGGAGGCATCGCCGGAAGAGGCGATGGATGAATTATGCCTCCATGTCGATATTGTCCCCAGATTTAAGAATGACGTGGACCCATGGGAGGCGGCTGAAGCGGAGGAATGCATCGAGAAGCTGCGCCATTTTCCGCTCAAGCCGACGTTGGATACGCATAATGCGATGCAATGCTTCCTTGAGGCCTATGAAGCGGCCGATAGGAAGTATCGGGGGTTCTACACATCGATTAAGCAGTCTGTGATCAGCATTCTGCTGAAGGCAGCCCGGGCTTGGGACTCGGGCGATACCGGAGCCGAGGCGCCGATCCGCGATATGCTGGAGCATCGCTATCATTATGCTATCCAGTATATTGAAGCAAACTATACGAACAATTTGACCTTGGACAATGTAGCCGAGAAGCTGAATATTAGTGCCCGGCAATTGCAGAGGGTGTTCAGAAGCATGGATGAGAGCCGTCCATTTAGTAAAATAGTTGAAGACATTAGACTGCGAGCTGTGTGCCGCAGACTGGAGGAGAGCAGCATGCCGATAGAGCAGGTCGCCCAGACCGAGGGCTTCTCGAATGCGACCTATCTGCATTCCGTATTCCGCAGGCGCTTCGGCATGACTCCCGCAGCTTATCGCAAGTGGAAGCAAGCTATTAACTAAGAATAGGGTGAGTATATATGAGTAAAGTATATCGGATTGGAATCGTAGGTTGTGGCGGTATCGCCAACGGCAAGCATATGCCTAGCCTGAGCAAGCTGGAGAATGTGGAAATGGTCGCTTTCTGCGATATTATTCCTGAGCGGGCGGAGGAAGCTGCGGCCAAATTCGGGACAGCAGAAGCGAAGGTTTATGCAGATTATAAAAAGATGCTGGCTGAAGAGCAGCTGGACATCGTTCATGTTCTGACCCCAAATGACGCTCATGCTGAGATTTCCATCGCAGCTCTGGATAGCGGTCATCATGTGATGTGCGAGAAGCCGATGGCGAAGACTGCGGCCGATGCAAGAAGAATGGTTGAAGCCGCGAAGCGCAGCGGAAAGAAGCTGACGATTGGCTACAACAACCGCTTCCGGGCAGACAGCTGGTATATGAAGAAGCTGTGCGAGGAAGGAGAGCTTGGGGATATTTATTTTGCCAAGGCACACGCGATTCGCAGAAGAGCGGTACCCACTTGGGGCGTATTCCTGGACGAAGAGAAGCAGGGCGGAGGCCCATTGATCGATATCGGCACCCACGCGCTTGATTTGACGTTGTGGATGATGGACAATTACAAGCCAAAGGTCGTTCTCGGCACAAAATATCATGAACTTGCCAAGCGTGAGAATGCGGCAAATGCTTGGGGACCTTGGGACCCTGAGAAATTTACGGTTGAGGATTCGGCATTTGGGATGATCGTGATGGAGAACGGCGCTACGGTCATGCTCGAATCCAGCTGGGCGCTCAACTCGCTTGAAGTGGATGAAGCAAAATGCAGCCTCAGCGGAACGGAAGCCGGCGCGGATATGAAGGGCGGTTTGCGCATTAATGGAGAGAAATATAGCCGCCTGTACACCAATGAGATCGAACTTAGCTCCGGCGGGGTAGCTTTCTATGACGGCAAAGCCGAAAATGCCTCCGACGTTGAAATGAGAAAGTGGATTGAAGCGATCGATCAGGATCTTGAGCCGGTCGTTACGCCGGAACAGGCCTGTGTAGTCTCGGAGATCCTTGAGGCGATTTACGAATCGGCACGTACTGGCAAGGCCGTATACATGAACTAGAAGCATTACATTATAGTAGGAACGCATCGCTAAAGCAGCGGTGCGTTCTTTTTTTGCGTGTATGTGTATGGCCGACTGCCATCCAAAAGTATGCTCCGAATTCCATACCGCCCACCGTACGCTCTATGCTCTGATTCATACCCCTCACCATATACGCTACCAGGTTTGGGTTTTCATACTACACATTGTACGCACCATACTCTTGGCCCCATACCGCCCAGCGAATACCCCATGCTCCCAATCCCACACCATTTCACCATACACACCCTGCTCCAGACTCCATGTCATCCACCATACTTATACTCCGGCTTCCCTACCACCCACCGTACGCACCTTGCTCCTGACCTCCATCCCGCTTATCATATGGCCTATACTCCGAATCCCACACCACCCGCCGTCGCCACCATACACAGGCAGACGTGCAGATGCTTGAATTGGGGCCCTAACCAATCGGCCTCTGAGAGAGTATATGAAATCGAACTTGGAATGCAGTGGTTTGTCCGCTAATGAAACTGGGAAGCGTTATATGGGTCAAAACAGGGCGAACTAGAGTTTAACGAAACACCATATCGTTATTTGGGCAAAAATAAGCCGTTTAGGCTATTTTATGTCCAATAGCGATACCCAGTTTCGTTAAATATAGATTAAGCCTATTTTCGTCCCAATAGCGATACCGTGTTTCCTTAGAACTGAATACACAGAGGTGTACAGGAAAATATGGTACAATATTGAAAATCAAATCGAGTGACGACCATATTTGGATTGAAAGAGGGGGGAGTATGATGGATACTTCTACAACGATTTTGGGATGGATACTCCCTATTTTTATAATCGTATTTTTTGTTTTGATCGCGGTGTTAGGTGTTTATTGCCTTATCCTGTCCATTAAGCTGACGCATCGGGGAATCAAGGCTCTGGACATTTACATTGCCGAGAAGAATAGAAGAGATCTCTAGCTTAAGGAGGGGGAAGATGGGAAAGAACAATCTCCGTTTATTGCTAGTATTTGTAGTTGCAGGAGTGATTCTTTCGGGATGTGGCAGCGCGAAGAACTTATCGTCAAATTCCGTTAACCCCACAGGCTCAACGGCCCCTCCCTACGTACAGCAGCGTAATCCGGATAAGGTTGAGTCTATGTTCAGCGTGGAGATGGTTATTCCATCGGATTTACAAGCGAATGAGCCGTTTGAGGTTGAAGGTTTGCTATGCAATCATAGTGATAAAAAGGTAGAGATTTTGCATGGGGCGGCGATGTTTACGTATGTTATCTATACGCCTGATGGCGTCGAAGTACCGATCGACAGGGGAACATATACGATAAATGACATTGGCATCGGAGTCCTCCTTGAGCCAAACAGCAAGTACAGCTATGATGGAGGTGGACATATCAGCACGAAATTAAATGAAATCATGCTTGAGCGGCCTGGCATATATTCGATTGTAGCCCAGGCTGAGTTCCACCTTACCGGCAGCGGGAAAAACGATAGGATAAACCTCCAATCAGAACCCTATCAGATCGAGTTAAAATCATGTAGGTGAAGGTTTTGTTAAATTTAAAAACATATCGTGATCGTAACGAGTTGAGGTCATTATTGGCTGAATGTATGTGGCCGGATGACGAACGAATATCTCGAGAACTCGATCGTTATTTAATGGATGATAGCAGAGGACTGTATGGTGCTGTGATTCATCAGCGGCTCGTTGGATTGATAGGCATTGTTCCATGTTCCGAAGAGGTGGTGGAGCTGAAGCATATCGCCATTAACCCCCAATACCGCAGGCATGGATTAGGTACAAAGTTAATCTATGAATATCGGCAAAGCTATCATCCAGTTAAAATCATCGCCGAGACGGATCGGGATGCAGTGGGATTTTACAGTAAGGTGGGGTTCGAAATTCATAGTCTAGGAGAAAAATACCCTGGCGTTGAACGATTTCAATGTATTTTATCGAAGGATCATGAGTTGATGTTAAAAGGTATGGGTTTATAAAGGTGCGTTGCAAGCGATCGTTCCAAGAGAAGGAGTGATATTGATGAAGTCTCCGGGTGGCTCGACATTTCCTTATTATTATAAAGGGGGAGAGATTCACTGTCTCAAATATGGGAACAAATACAAGGATGAACAGGCGCTGCTGCAGCTAATGCGGAAAGAAGAAGAATTTATCGTACGTATCAACAGGCGTCTGAAAATATGGGTTGATTTTGATAAGACCTCGTTTACTCCGGATGTCTGCAGCGCATTTATCCAAAATATTATCTATTTAAGCAGTCATATCGATAAGTTGTCGATTGTCGGATTGTCGGGCTTTCATCGTTGGCGGCTGCAGAGGGGAATTAGGAAAGCAAAGCTGAAGATGAGTATTTCATTTTATATGGACCCTGAAGAAGCCAAAACGTGGCTGATCTCTGAAGGAGTTATGCGATGATTAAATTCATTAGGCCCCAGAATGTATGAAAGCAAGCGATGCCTCCATGATCTATATCAAGCATTTCTTCAATCTCATTTTTGGGCAAGGAGCGGGATCATTTGCTTTATCATGTCAGTGAGGAGAGGAATATCGAAGTATTTGTTCCCAGAAAAGCTGAGGCTTGGCCGGATTTGCCGCCGGTCGTATGGGCGATGGACGAGAAGCATTTGATTAATTACCTTTTTCCCAGAGAATGCCCTCGCATTATATATGCAAATTCCCCAAGGGTTAGCGAAGCTGACCAAGCGAAATTTTTCTCGCAAGCGGCGGCAAATACAATCATTGCTGTGGAGAGCGGTTGGCTGGAGCGGATCAAGCAGGCCCGGATATACAAATACTGCTTTGCAGATGACGGATTTGAGCTGATGGATGAGAATGCCGGATACTATATCTCCAGAGAGACGGTAAGGCCGCTTCGCATCGAACCCGTCCAGGATTTGCTGGAGCGGCTCTTGTCTTATGAGATCGAACTGCGCTTCACTCCGAATCTTCATCCTTTGAAGGCGGCTATTCTTGCTTCTACAGTTACGGATTTTTCAATGATACGTCTGCGGAATGCCAGATCATGAGAAACAACTGGGGGTTAGCAATGATCTATAAAAATGATAAAATCACAGTCCGTTCGATTAAAGAGGCGGATCTGCAGCTTCTTGCAGACTGGCTGTCTAATCCGGAAGTGCTGCAATACTATGAGGGACGTGATCGGCCCCATGATCTTAAAATGGTTAGGGAACGGTTCTATCTGAAAGATGACGAGACGCGATGTATTGTTGAATATGAAGGCCAAGCGATCGGCTACATCCAGTTCTATCCGCTTGAGAAGGATTCCAGGCGGGAATACGGGTACACCGATACGGACGGGAGCATCTACGGAACGGATCAATTTATTGGTGAGCCAAGGTATTGGAATAGGGGCATTGGTAAGAAGCTGGTCCGTTCGATGCGGGATTATTTGATCCATCAGCGTAAAGCGGATAAAGTGGTCATGGATCCGCAAGCCTGGAACGACAGGGCTCTCGCTTGTTATGAACAGTGCGGATTCATCAAGAAGAAGCTGCTCAAGCAGCATGAACTGCATGAAGGGCAATTAAGGGATTGCTGGTTGATCGAATATACGGCGGAATCTGCGTTATCATAGGAGGGGGACTGAATTCAGCTCACCTTTTCCAATGGTTTACGGAATCATATTGAATCCCCAAATTTCAAGCATGGTAGTTAAGGATGATGTAACTGGACTTGAACCGGCAGGCTGAGGTTTTTGAGGTAAATGCGCAATTTAGCTATTTTACACTTTGCTGGATGAGAATCAAGGGAAGAAGTTTGATCTGTTTGCCTATCATTCGCAGGGAGAGATTGTGCATACCGAGATGATCGATGAGGGAATGGAGCCGCCATCCGAGACAGTAAGATTGAAGGATTAGTCATGGAGATCAATCTGTTAGAGCAGACCGGATTCAGAAAGGTAGGAACGCTTAAGGTTCATGGCGAATTCTATCATCATGCCAGGCTGTAGAAATAAAAAAGGATGTGAAGTGTGATGATCGAGATAAGTGAGATCCGTTGGCAGGAGGGGGGATCTTTTGTAGATGCTCTATTGACTCCCGGTAGCGCCTATACGATGGCCTCCCTGATTTCCGGATTAGAGGCAGAGGTCGTAAAAATAAGCGTAGCTGATAATCATGCTGTGCTTAAGGTGTGGAACCGGGAATCCAAGTCGGATGTGGGCTTACAATATTATCTCTTGCGGATTTTATCTGCTCAAGGGATAGCCGTGTCACAGCCGTTGGGCTATGGACTGGATTTGGAAGGGAATCCGGTTTTACTGACCCCTTATGATGGGCAGCCTCTCCAAAAGCTAAATAAATCGATATTGTCGACGCTTGTCCGTAATCTGATCGAGATACATCGTTTCCCCATTTCAGAATTGAAAGGGCTTTCGCTTCCTCAATATGATTTTGTCCGTTATTTCTTTCCGCTTATTGAGAAGCATGAGGATATCAAGCTTTTACTTGAGCAGCTTGTCCCAAAAGTGAATATGCGTCAGAACTGTATGATTCATGGAGATTATAATTTGGGCAATATTTTGTACTTGAATGGAAAGTATTCCATTATCGACTGGACCAATATACAGCTAGGCGACTCCAGATATGATGCTGCTTGGTCGATATTATTAATGAAGGTATATGCAGGTGAACGTAACGGTTCGACCTATCAATCCTTATTTATGGATGAGGGGGCGTTTGCTGCGGATGACTTTGAGCTTTTCGAGGCATTGGCTTGCCTGAGATGGATTCTGCTATCCCGTATAGCTCCAGAGCTATCCAAGGGTAGAGGAATATTAACAAGAGCACGCAGTATCCTCAAAAACAATCTGTATCTACCTGAAGACTTGCTGGCATAGAACTAGTTGATCGGTTTTTCCTTCCGATCTCCCGGTGGTCTGACTTGGGCCTGCACACCTGTATCCTAATGCTGGGCCCATTTTGTACATAGCTCCCATACTTGTTGAATGGTATCAGGATCATCCGCATAGGCAGGATAATAAGTGGAACCGAAGATTTGCTTGGCTTGTGTGAGGGGATCAGGCTTGCTTAGACCTGGCAAAATAACCTCACCTTGCTTATTAAAAAGATGCCCGGACAGATTTGCATATTTCTCGGCCGTACAAATTTGATAATAGCACTCCGCTACTTCATCCGGTAAGGGATTAAACAGGTTCTGGAGTACTGCGAGAGTCCGCCAGATCGGTGATAGGTTATCTATGGTCCGTTTGGATATTTGGGTAGCAGGAATTTGCAGCGCATTGACCTGGATGTGATCGGGTTTAAGTTCCTCGGCCAATCTTTTCGTCATCATAAATAACGCCATCTTTGAATCGCCGTACATTTTATAGGTGCTATAAGGACGCTTATCTTTGAATTCGCCTTGAAGATTGTCAAACTCGATTTTTCGCTTGGGATCGAAGAAGTGCTTGATGTTCGTGCTGCAGGCATGAAGGATCCGGGCATCCGATGATTTGCGAAGCGGCTCCATTAATAGCTTTGTCATTAAGTAGGGGCCAATTAAGTTTGTGGCGAAGGAAAGCTCAATCTGATCGGGGCTAAGTTGATAGGTTTTTACACCATGTTTCAGGTAGGCCGCATTATGGATTAATACATCCAGTTGGTCAAAGGTTTGCCGGAAAGTGGAGCAGAAATGACGGATGGATGACAAGGAAGCGAGATCCAGTTCCAACAGGCTTACGTTATCGTTTCCGCTCTTTTCGATAATCTCCTGTTGTACGCTGCGACTTGCACTTAAATCGCGACAGGCCATTACTACATGAAACCCTGCGGAAGCAAACCTAGAGGCGGCTGCTCTGCCAATCCCGGAGTTGGCACCGCTAATGATCACCACCATACGATCTCTCATGTTTCTCCTCCTCGTTTCTAGGATTAGCACAATATCAATATATGTGAATTTAGTAGCAATAATGAATATAGGTGCCGATATATGAGTGTGAGTATTATTGGGACAGTCAGGTTGAATATTTGCACAATACTCGTTCGTTGTCTTTACTATAACGATGATTATCTGGAGTTTCTAGTAAAAATCGTCTGGAGGATCGATCAACCGGTGAAGATGATTGACTTCGGCTGCGGTTATGGTTATTTAGGGCTAAAGCTCTTATAAAGAGCACCCGTTGGGCAGCAGTAAAGAACAACTATAGTTATTCTCCGGCTTGTAGTCACATATCCTAGAAGCTAAGCTCAGAAGCGGAGGCGATAAAGGCATGAAAGTATCTATTAGCTTAACCGGTCAGAATACGAAATTTATTATTAATAATCTATATCCATTGTATCTGCATGATCTGTCCGAAATCTGGGGATGGAGACCGAACCAATACGGCGTCTTTGAGACGGACGATACGTTGACACTGCATGATCAGAATAAAGTTTTTGATATTTGGTGGGAGAAGCCGTCGATTCTAATCCCTTATCTCGTCACTGTGGAAGATATTCCAGCAGGGTTCGCGCTTGTAGCGACACCGCCTTATACACCACATGGAACTGAATTTTATTTAAATGAATTTTTCATTTTGCGTTCCTTCCGTGGTCAGGGGGTTGCTGAAGCAGCCGCCATACAGGTCTTTCATCTTCATTCCGGCACTTGGGAACTGCAGACGAATCCGACGGACAGCAACAAGAGAGCGCAGGCCTTTTGGAGAAAAACGTTGAGAAATTATGCGTCCAATTCGTATCTGGAGCAGATTATGGAGACTTCGGATGACGGAAAGAAACTGGTGTTTACTTTTGATAATAGCAAATAGAAAGTTGCGCTCTGATAGAGGCTAAAAACTTGGAGGATATGAACAACTTAGAATGTTACGGATGAGCTAGAATATTAAATGAACAGCGATCAGCTGGAAGGAGGCAACTTATGTTAACGACGATATATATGGTACGGCACGCAGAGTCGCCTTATACGGCTGGTGAAGAGAGAATAAGAGGATTGAGTCCTGATGGTGAGCTGAAGTGCAGGCGGGTGACAGAGCTGCTGCAGGATGAAGGTATCGATATGATCGTCTCCAGCCCGTATGCGAGAGCGGTGTTAACCGTGGAGGGGTTGGCCGGGAAGCTGAATTTGCCGATCGTGACCTATGAAGACCTCAGGGAGAGACAGTTTGCCGATGATAGCTATCTGATCGGGGATGAGCAGTTTATGACTGAAATGCAAAATATGTTCTCCGACCCGGAATATGCTCTGCCTGGGGGCGAATCGAGCAAGGCTTGTCAGCAGAGAGCTGTTCCTGTACTGTTTGATTTGCTTGAACAGCATCGGGGGAGGAAAATCGTTATCGGTACACATGGTAACGTTATGACTCTGATGATGAATTATTTTGATCCGGAGTATGGCTGGGATTTCTTTATGGAGACAAAGAAGCCGGACATTTATAAAATGGAGTTCCAAGGAACGCGATTCATTCAAGTTGCGAAGTTGTGGAAAGATTGAAGGCGAATCCCATGGACGGAATTCAGAGCTTGAAGGAGTTTGTTATGTTATGAAAATTCAAGGCATTAATCATTTATGCTTTTCTGTCTCGGATCTGGATAGATCGATTGAGTTTTATGAAAAGGTATTCGAAGCCCGAATATTGGTAAAGGGAAGAAAGCTGGCCTACTTCGATGTGAATGGGATATGGATTGCCTTGAATCAAGAGGAGGTTGAGCGTAACACGACCGAACGGACTTATACTCACATTGCTTTTACAATAGAAGAGTCCGATTTTGAGCTGCTGATATCCAGGCTGACCGCATTGGATGTAACATTGCTTCCCGGTCGGGAGCGGGATGAGCAGGACAAACGCTCGATATATTTCCTCGATCCCGATGGTCATATGTTTGAATTCCATACGGGTAGCCTGCATGATCGTTTACAATATTACAGGGCGGAGAAGGAGCATATGATATTTTACGAACAATCGGATAAGAAAAAATAACTTGGCCCGGTGAATTCAGGCTTCGACGCTAAAAATTTTTTCAAAGTTGCTTCACAGCCATGCGAATTTTATGAAACCCTCTTAGGGAAAAACTGGTATAAAGCGGGCGCAGATGAGCCATGCTAACATCATCAACAGTTGACTAGCTTTCGATGAGGAAGGGGTTACTCCGATGAGATGCCTGGCATGGGGCTTGAATACACTGCTGGCCGTGCTGCTCCTTAGCGGGTGTGGTTCAGGTTCGCAGCAGATCGTGAAGCAGGAACTCGACAGATACAATATGAAGAGCTATCAAGAGGGAAATGATCGGCAATTGGTTAGCGGAACGACATTGAACAGCGCACTTCTCAAATCGCTTCAGGCAGAGTGTGCCAGCCGAGGAATCAGACTGACCCATGAGACGTATGCGGAAGCCTTGAATGGAGGGATCAGCTACAATTATTATATCAATGGCGATGCCCGGCATTTTCTGATTTTCAATGTGTATCCGAGCGAGCAGGATCGGATCAATGAAATATCTGAAGTATATGGTGCAGGTACGGCCAAGGATGAAGCCTACGTGATCGAGACGAAGGGCAAGGTAGCTTTGATCTATGCTTCAAGCGGGCAGAAGAAAAGCCAGTATAGCGCTGAGCTCAAAAATGTCTTCCAACAGGTATTACAACAGATCAATGAAAATTCGCTGTAAACTAATAACAATCCCCCTGGCAGGCGGTTTATCGCCTAGCAGGGGGATTTCTTTTGCAGAGGCCTATCTCTTATGAATTTCATTCAAAATATGCGGCAACTCCGGAATAATGATCTTTTCCATCGCCAGCTTAACAGCGGCCTGGGAGCCTGGGATGGAGAAGACAGCCATACTGCTGATCGTTCCGGCGATCGCCCGGCTAAGGATAGCGGCAGAGCCGATATCTTCAATAAAGCTTAAATGGCGGAATAGCTCTCCAAAACCGGGCATTTCTTTGTTAAGCAAGCTGCGTACTGCTTCATAGGTCATATCTTTTGGAGCGATCCCGGTTCCGCCACTGAGCAGGACGACATCGATAGTTCGGTGTGCAGCGGCTTGCCGCAGCAATTGGCGGATTCCATCGTAATCGTCTTTGACAATTGTATAATCCACAACATTATATCCGTTCGCTGCAAGCAGGTCCTGAATAAATTGTCCGCTGTAGTCATTACTCTTATCCCGGGTATCCGACACCGTCATAATCAGGCAGTTCTTGCGAGACGGCGCTTGGCTTCGATGTTCGTCAACTGATCGTATCATATCAATTATCCTCTCTAACGTGATGTTATCTTTCTATTTTATCATATTCCCTTAGCTTCTTATTAAGTATTAAACACAGAAAGTTGCGTGATTCTATAGCATAGTGTAAACTCGCATTCATGGAAAATAGTTCTTATAGGGCGCGTTGGTCGCTGTTTGTGTTATCATAACGCTTCGGTGGGAAGAAGCCAGGCGCTTTTTGAACAACTCTTTATAGAGAGCGAGGAATGAAAAAGATGAATAAAGCAACGCCCATTTACATATTATCGGGATTTTTGGGCAGTGGGAAGACCACGCTGCTGCAGCACTTGATTGCCAAATGGAAAGATGAAGGGCTTAAGCCGGCTGTCATTATGAATGAGATTGGTGAAGTTAATCTGGACGGTCTGCTGATTGGCCCGGAGGTACCGATGGCGGAGATGTTGGGCGGCTGTATATGCTGTACGATTCGTGGCGATCTAAGCATGCAGCTCTATGAGTTGATCCAGGGGGAGCAGCCGGATGTGGTAATTATAGAAGCCACGGGAGCGGCCAACCCGATTGAGATTTTCGATGCGGTCTCGGAATCATCCTTGCTGCTGAAGCTGGATATCCTTCCGATGATCACTGTGGTGGACGCAGCCCACTTAGCCGCCTTGTATGAAGCGCAGCAAGGGAAAACCTATCGTCTGATGATTGAACAAATCCGCTGTGGATCATGGCTGATTCTGAATAAAGCCGATCTTGTCTCTGCCGATGTGCTTCGTGAACTCCAAGCTTTGCTGCAGCGGCTCAATCCCTATGCCCAGGTGATCACAGCTGAGAAATGCGAGGTGGATATCGAGCTGCTGTTGAGTCGAAGTGAAGTTGATGCAGGTCCGGATACGCATGCTCATCTTCGTAGAGATGATGGTCAAGCCATTGAACATAGTCTTGAGCGAGACAAACATGCAGACGATAGGGATCATGTCCATACGCATGCTGATGATCATAAACATCCTGATCATGAACACCATGATCACGGGTCCCATCCGGCCCACCACACGCACGAGCATGTTACAGTCTATACGCATTATTTTACAGGTCCAGTGAACAGTGTTGATTTTGAGAAATTCATTAAGGAATTGCCGAGAGAGGTGTACCGTGGCAAAGGTATTTTGCATTTCTCCGACACTTCCAGCCGGTTTATGTTCCAATACGCTTATCGGGAAGCAGACTTTATGAAGATTAATCCGCAGGGAAATGTGCCGGATGTGGCTGTCTTTATTGGCGAGCACTTTGATAAGACAGCAATTGCAGAGGGGCTTAAGAGCCTGGAGGAGCAAGCAGCGCAATCCTAAGTGGCAGTCCAAGCAGGGGGCTGAACAGATGGGTCAATCCTGGCATTTTCCCATTTCCGTAGCTCTGGTATAGCGGTTATAGGTGCGATACAATAAGACAATAACAGGAAATTTTGTGGGGGAAGGTTGCTATGAAAGAGAATTTTGTACCGGGGGATGAGAATTCCAAGGAATTGTTCACCTATTTTGGGCTTGCGGTATATTATTCACAGGCACTGGAGCAGCAGCTGGCCAATTTGATCATGGTAATGAAGGTGTCGCAGGGAGATATGCAAAGCGCGGAACAGTTTAACGAGAACTTTCGCAAGAAGCTCAGCAGTTCGCTTGGCCAATTGGTGAACGAAATTCAACATCATTTTTCTTTTACGGACGAAGAGTCGGTGAAGCTGAAGGCCATCTGGAAGCAGCGCAATTATATCGTGCATGATTACTTTAAGCTTAGGATTCATGAAGCGTTTGACAAGCAGGGCAGAGAGGCGATGATTAAGGAGCTGCGTATCTTTTGCGAGGAAGCCAGAATGATGGAGATCAGACTGCAGCAATATGCAGAGCAGTTATTCAATCAGATTGATCCGGATAAATAGTTTTTACCCGCATGACCCGTATTAACAGAAAACAGCCCCTTATTAATCGCTAATTAAGAAGGGGCTGGAACTATACGCTAACTCTTTATTTCCCTTTGGTAAAAGTCGTACAATTGATGAATAGAAGAACTTGATAAGATATGGCTGGCTTGTTCAATTTTTTCACGTTTCCAATCGAACCAGCGCATTTCTTTTAACTTTTCGATTTCTTCGTCGGTAAAGCGTTTCTTTATCTCCTTAGCAGGATTGCCGCCTACGATGGTATAGGGTGGGACATCCTTGGCAACAACCGACTCTGCAGCAACAATGGCACCTTCACCGATGGTTACACCGGGCATAATCATGGCGTTCATACCAATCCAGGCGTCACTTTCAATGATTGTATCCCCTTTAGGTTTGTATGAAGCTTCAATGTGCTCTACAAATGGATACACGGTAATCCACTCCGGATGATGATTGTGATTGCCACCCATTAAAATAATTACACCACTTGCTATGCATACGTAATTTCCAATGATCAGCTTATCCAGCTGCCAACCATAGTCCTGGACGGGATTAAATAACGCTCTTGATTTTTCATCTCCCCATAGGTACCTTACGCAGCCATCTTCAAAATCATGATGATCGTAATAACCGGAATAGTATGAATATTCGCCTACAGTAATCATGGGGTTGGTGACCAATTCCTTGAGATACTTTATTTCAGACCAATGGTCAAATCGGTGTTGTTTCATTATTTTTTCCTCGCTTCTAAGTAGTATGAATCCCTTTTTACTTAGAAGCTTAGTGCAATAGCTACATTCTTAAACCGTTTCAAACGACGAACCATCGTCCTCATCCTTTTCCTGTTTGTAGTCTGATTTTAACAAACGAAGGATCCGCTGGTCAAACGCAGTGAAAGTCATCGAAAAGGAGGGAGAAGCATGACACCTGAAGATATACTGGACTTTGAATTTGAAAGTTTAAATTATGCCGTGGCGTTAGAGGTTTTTGAGTATCCGCCTGATAGGCATAGACCCGGAAGATTGTTGCGGGGCAATACGTCTTTTTCCCCGAGAGATTACAGCAGAGATGTTCATGCGGCATTCGATGTTGTAAAGGAAATGAAGGAGAAAGGCTGGCTATTTATTTTAAACAATGAAGGAGAGCGGTGGGAGGCAACGTTTTATAGGAACGGAAAGACGAGTATTAACGTGGTAGATGATACTGCTGAAGGTGCTATATGTAAGGCCGCTTTGTTAGCTGTATTAGGGGAAGAGTAGCGATGACAAAGCGGAGGATAGGCAGAGAAGACGCAGGAGATCGAACCTAAAAGGCGTAGATCCTGGCCGATAATAAGAGCAAAGAAGCGGAAAAACAGCATAGGGTGGAGCTGTTCATCACATAATACTTAAGAAGTAAACGTGGTTATCACAGACCGTTCGGATAATTGCCGAGGCACGCGACTTGAGGAGGTGTAATGTGATGAACAAGAAGGATAATGCGAAGCATAGCTCCAAGCAAGTTAAAAAGAAATTAGGTGTTCCAAATCTTGATACGGAATTTGCAGCTGATGAAGATGCAAAAGCCTCTAAAGGTGCGTCCCGTAAGTCGAAGCTATAGTCTGATGAAATTAGACTTGCCTTGATGCGGCAAGAACATAGTGCCTCCCGTCCGGCGGGTGAGAATCCGAAAATCTTGAACTGTCCCACTTGCCTTGATCGGTAGGTGGGTTTGTTGTATATACCAGCAGATGGCGGACTTTCTGTGCTGAATCAGGGTGTGCAGAAAGGTCGCAGCAATATATAGAGCAAAGGTCCAATCATAAATTATGGAAAAATAGTGCAACATTTGGCGGCCAGGCACGTCTATTGGAGCAGAGGTGATCTATCGTGAGAAGGAAGAAATTAAATCTGGCTGTTGCGGCATTTTTATCCGGGTCGCTCCTGCTTGTTCCTGCTGCATCGGCATTTAATGATGTGCAGGGGGACGATGCGCGAATGGTTGAATCCCTGCAGGACAGAGGAATGATCCAGGGGATGACGAAGGATAAGTTCATTCCGCTCGGTAAGGTGACCGGGGCCCAGGGCGTTCATATGATCGTACAGGCATTGGGATTGAAAGCTAAGTCTGAGAACCAGGCGAGTTCGCAAAGTACAGCTAAAAATTGGCATTGGTATGATGAATCGCTGGCGATCGCGGCGGACAATGGCATCGTATGGCCACAAGGTTTCTTGGTCAGCAAGGAGCTTACACGGGAACAATTCGCCTTCCTGCTCCAGCAAGGGATCCATGCGACCGGTGAATATCCGCTCATCGCCATGCTTATTCAGATCGCGGATGCCGATGAAGTGACGAAAAGTTATTTTAACAGTGTTCAAGCTTTGCTGCTTATGAAGATTACTAAGCTGGATGATGCGGGCAAATTCCACCCCAAACAGCCGCTCACCCGAATAGAAGCAGCAAAATGGATCTACAACAGTCGCGAGTTTGTAGATAATCACGGGAAAGCGGATGATTCGATGCAGGACGAAGTCACGTATAGTGTGGAAAAAGTGAATGATCAGATCAACAAAGTAATTCTACAGCGTGAGAACCAGCCAAATCCAGGTTACGGGATTACGGTTACCAAAGTGGACTTCGGCAAGGATCAGGTAGCAACCATTTATTATGAGCTGCTCTCTCCCAAGCCGGGGCAAATGTATCCACAGGTTATTACGACGACGAAAACGGAAACCTATATTTCCAGCTCCTATAAAGTCGCGCTGGTTCATGACACTTCACCGACGGAGCTTAAACCTATGAAATAAACAATTCGATAGCATAAATGCAAACAGCGCAGCCGAGTCGGGCTGCGCTGTTTGCATTTATAACAAGGCTTCAGATCATTATTTATATAAATAAGCTACGAGCATCTTCGCAAGCTCGGTTTTTAGCAGTTCGACATCGACAATTTGAGGAGAAAAGACAATGATATCCACGACTCTGTTCAGTGTCTCGAAGACGACGACAGAAGCAGCTTCAAGATTGTCCACTTTGAGATCCTCAGGGTTCATTAATAAGTAATCGAGAGTTTTCCGGCGTCCGAGTTCAAATTGTGTATCCATAAGCGTTTGAACTTCAGAATCTGAATTATACATCACGGCCAATTCTTTGTGGAACTTGGTAAACGCCTTGTGAGAGAAAATAAGGCTATCGATAACCTCCCGAATAAAATCAATCTTGTCCATGGAATGTAGGTCAACACCGTCAAGATAAGTATCGATCCGCTCCATGAGAGTATTGTTATAAATAATAAGCGAATCCAAAAATACGTCGCGTTTGTCCTTGTAATAGGAATAGAAGCTACCGGTGGATACACCCGCCGCCGCAGCGATCTCTTTCGTGTTGGTATTATGATATCCTTTCTCGGAAAAAAGCTCCAACGCTGCTTGTAAAATGGCTTCTTTTGTTTTGATGCTTCGTTCTTGCCGCGGTATCCGGATTTTGCTCTCATTATCGGTCACTTCTCCATTGCCCCCTTTGTAATTACGATTGTAGGTGAGAATAATAGGCCTGTCAACAAAAGATGAACTATAGTTCATAGTTTTATTGACAAATGTGAAATAAAGTTCATATAATAAAAAGCGAACTTAAGTTCATATTTGTAAAGGGGTGAGGGAGATGAATACACGATTTAGAGCTGTACTGGCTTTTTCAGCCATTTTGTTAGGATATTTTATGGCCTTACTTGATACAACGATAGTTAACATTGCTCTGCCTGAAATGACAAGTTACTTCGGTGGCACGGTTTCGCAAATTTCCTGGGTGATGAATGGTTACAATTTGGCTTTTGCCGCACTGATTTTGACGGCGTCCAGACTGGCGGATCAGTTCGGACGCAAAAAAGTATTTATTTTAGGATTAGTCCTGTTTACGTTGTCTTCTTTGCTATCCGGGCTATCCAACTCGCTTGGCATGCTGATATTGTTCAGGGCAATCCAGGGATTAGCTGGAGCCATCATCGTGCCTGTAACGATTCCATTGACGACGACGACTTTTCCAAAAGAAAAGCATGGGATAATCATCGGTATATGGGGAGCGGTTGCAGGACTTGCCGCAGCCAGCGGGCCATCGCTGGGTGGGATTTTAACGGAAAAACTGAATTGGCAATGGATATTCTATGTTAATGTTCCGCTAGGTCTGTTAAGCATCTTGCTGACTCTTCTGTTCATTAAAGAATCACGGGATGAAATGGCAGGCAAGTCGGTAGATTATGGCGGCATGCTCTCCATTACTGCCGGTATGCTATGTATCACCTATGCCTTTGTTAAAGCAAATGATTATGGTTGGAACTCTGCCGAATTTTATACCTTACTCGGCGCAGGTCTGATACTGACCGCCTTTTTCTTCCATTTGCAGACACGGGGAAAGGAGCCGATGCTTCCGTTGATGTTGCTAAAAATCAAGGAGTTTAACGGCACTTCATTAGCGCTATTTATAGTTGGAGCGGCATTATCCAACCTAACCCTGCTGACATCTTTTTTCCTGACTAGAGAGATGGGAATGACGGAATTAAAGGCAGGTCTGGTATTATCGATATTAGCTGCTGGCTCCATCATCAGTTCCGCAGTCTCAGGGGGATTATCCAATAAATATGGTAGCCGCTGGTTTGGAGTGACAGGGGTTGCGATCATTTGCGGCGCCATCTACGCTATGAGCAACTTGGATGCCCAATCCCCAATAAGCGCTGTGCTGCTTCGGTTATTTATCGCTGGCCTGGGTCTCGGCTTGACACTGGCTCCGCTAATGTCGGCGGGAGTACGTCATGTGCCTGAAGAGAAGGTCGGTATTGCATCAGGTGTAATGAATATGACTAAATCAATTGGTAGCGTATTGGGAGTTGCCATCATCGTTACTCTGCTGCAGCAGAGTATAATCGGGGAGATGCAAACAGCGCAGGTGCGGATTTTAGAGCAAGTGAGAGAGAGTCAGAGGCTAATGCCGGTTGTAAAAGAAGTTCTCGTTGCTGTAGTGGAAGAACAGGCAAGCCGCGCGCAGACCAGATCAGACAGCGAGTTACAAGAGGCAGAGTTGTCTGGTCAGATCATACAGGGGGTGGAGGCAGCGGCCGCCAAGCTTAATGCAGAGCAGCAAAAGATATTTGCTGCTGCTCGGGACGATCAGATGAAGGAAGTGAAGCTATTGCTTGCATCAGCCGGAGCGGATTTGAAGCAAGCTTCTGTCAATGGCTTCCGTAAATCCTTTATTTACGCCAGCTTCATGTTACTGCCGGGGCTTATATTTGCATGGATGAGCGATAAACGCAGAGCAGAAAAAGATTCGGACAAATCGGCTGATCGATCGACGATGAACGTGGCATAGCATAAGCGTTCAAAGTATCTCTCTCGCTAATTTTAGACACAAAGAGCAAGCATCAAGGCGGGTAAACCTTAATGCTTGCTCTTCTATAGTTTTAGTCGTCATTTGCTCTGATTCTGTCAAACCACCCTAAAGCATTACACCATCGCCGAAGCTGATGAGGCAGCGCTGGGAGTGGAGGAGGGAGCCTGTGTGTCAGCCGCCCCATGCTGCAGGCGGTACATCTGATAATAACGTCCGCCTTTGGCCAGAAGCTCGTCGTGCGTGCCGCGTTCGACGATTTCGCCGTGATGCAGCAGCAGAATCTGGTCTGCACTGCGAATGGTCGATAGGCGGTGCGCGATGATAAAGGTCGTGCGTCCGCGCTTCAGCACCTCCAGCGCCTCTTGAATGAGAGCTTCGGTTTCGGTATCAATGTTAGCCGTTGCTTCATCGAGAATCAGGATCGCCGGATCGAAGGCCAGCGCCCGAGCGAAGGAGATCAACTGCCGTTCGCCTGCGGATAACGTACTGCCTTTCTCCACGACAGGCTCATCCAGTCCCTTGGGAAGATGGGCCAGAATGCGCGTGGCCCCGACATCTTCCAGCGCTTTCTCTATCCGCTCCCGGGAGATATGCTTGTCGCCGAGACTGACGTTGGAAGCGATCGTACCCGTGAACAGATAAGGATCCTGCAGTACGATGCCCATATGCTGTCTGATCCATTGCTTCGGCAGATCCTTGATAGGCTGCCCGTCGATCGTGATCATTCCTTTTTGCGGATCGTAGAAGCGGAACAGAAGGTTGATGATCGAGCTCTTGCCGGAGCCGGTATGGCCTACGAGGGCAACGGTTTGACCTTGCTTGGCCTCGAATGATATAACCTTCAAGACGTAATCGCGTTTGTAAGCGAATGATACATTCTTAAATTCCACATTCCCTTTATAACGCGGCATCGAACCGTCTGTTACCTCTTCGCCCGGCTCATCCATAAGCGTGAACACTCTTCCGGCAGATACCATGGAGGAATCCAGCGCAGCGAGCTGGTTGACCATCCCCGTGATCGGTTGGAACAGCCGTCCCAGAACATCAACGAAGGCATAGAGGACGCCAAGCGAGATGATGCCGGCTCCGCTAAGCTGCTCCGAACCGAAGAACCATAATACAACGGCAAAGGAGAGGCTGCGAATTACGTTAACCAGGTTATGGGAGGTAAGGGCATTAAGATTAAGCATTTTGTTCTGATGCTTCATATAATCGTTATTCAGATTCTCGAACTCTTCCCGCGTCTGATCTTCACGGCGGAAGATACGAATGATCGACATCCCCTGAATCGATTCGTTGATGATGGCGTTGATCTCGCTCAGACGAGAGCGGATGATCGTATTATATTTAGTCGCGAATTTGCGGTACAGCACAACCCAGGCCCAAATGACAGGGACGACGAACAAGCAGATCAGTCCCAGGCGTAAATCAAGCAGGAACAGGGCGACATAGACCCCGAGCATATTGATAACCCCGGAGAAAAAATTGGATAATACCGCGATGAACAAGTCCTTGACTGCCTCGGTATCATTTGTAACGCGTGACACGACCTTGCCGGCTGGCAAATTATCAAAAAAGTGTACCGGAAGGCGCTGAATATGGGCATATACATCAATGCGCAGTTTCTGGATGACTTTATTGGCAGAAGACTGCAGCCAATATGTTTTGCCAAACTCCATCATGATGGAGATCGCCAGAAAGGCGAAATACCAGCCGACCAGTTGGATAATTCCAGGCATCTCAGGCTTGTAGAAAGCAAATAGCTCGGAGGAGCTTAGTTTCTGTCCCGGATACTGCTGAATTTCTCCATTCTTATTCAGCAATAGAGCACCGTCTTGATAGCTTCGTTTGCCGGTCACATCTGCGATCGATTGCTCCACGAAGATGAAGGAAGTGCCTACTTGAAGCAGACGTACTTCATCTCCTTTTGCTTCTCCCTCCGAGAACCGGTCGCCGCGCTTAAAGTACCGGCCATCGAATTTAACGGTCTCCGAACCGCCGGGATGGTTTGTCTCGAAGAAAGGCTGTTCGATGGCAAGCATATGATCGTCGATCATGGAGCGGGCGATGAACGGACCGGCCAAATCGGCGGCTACACCGATTGCCAGCATAACAAGCGCGAGTATAAACGTATTTTTAGCCGTTAAGGCGTATTTAAATAGTGATTTAGCAACATTGGTGTGCAATTCTTTGGATACCTCCTTAGTCGTCCAAGCTTGATTCCACCTGTTGACGTTCGTATTGCTCAAGGTACCAGCCGCCTTCTCGCAGCAGAGTCTCATGGGTGCCTTGCTCTACGATTCGTCCTTTCTCCAGTACGACGATCCAATCCGCATGCTCAATAGCCGATAGGCGGTGGGTGGAGATCAGTGTTGTCTTGCCGGAGCGTTTGCTTCGTATGTTATCGATAATGCGTGCTTCGGTTCGGGCATCTACTGCGGATAAGGCATCATCCAGGATCAGGATGTCCGGTTCGGCAATAAATGCTCTGGCCAGGGATACGCGTTGTTTCTGTCCGCCGGAGAGGGCCACGCCCTTCTCGCCAACAAGGGTGTCCAGTCCATCGGACAAGGTTCCCAGATCCTGGTCAAAGGCGGCGGTGCGTATGGCCTCCATAATTTGCTCATCCGGCGCATTCGGCAAGCCAAACTGGATGTTCTGCCGCACTGTCTTGGAGAACAGAATCTGTTCTTGAGGAACATAACCGATCCAGCCGTGCAGCTGATCCAGGGTGATATTCTGCAGCGGTTCACCGGAAATTCGGATATCCCCATCCCCAAGAGGATATTCATGCAGTATCTGCTTTAGCAAGGTCGACTTGCCGCTGCCCGTTCTACCAACGATGCCAAGCGTCTCGCCGCGGCGGATCGTCAGGTCAACCTGCTCAAGATTATTTACCGTAGAGGTAGGGTAGCGGAAGGTCACATTTTTAAATTGTATACTGTCAGGCGACCCTACATGCACCGGATTATCGCTGTCCTGTACATCAGGCTTGACATTCAATGTCTCATTCACCCGATCGAGCGAAGCTCCGCCGCGTTGCATGACGTTGATTAGTTCGCCAATCGCGAACATCGGCCAGATCATCATCCCAAGGTACATATTAAAGGAGACAAGATCGCCCAGGGTCAGCTCATTTTGGAATACAAGGTAGATCCCGTAGGTAAGACCGATCGCATAGCTCAGCCCAACGAACAAACGGATCGTCGGTTCAAAATAAGCATCGACCTTGGCAACCGCCAGATTTTTCTTATAGACATCATTTGTAATATCTTCGAATCTTTTCTCGTCATTACGTTCCTGAACATAGGCGCGAATGACGCGGATGCCGGCAACCGACTCCAACACCTGGTCGTTCATATCGCCGAAGGCGTCCTGGGCCAGCGTGTAGCGTTCGTGAATGATCTTGCCGTATATTTTCATCGCTAATGCAATGAACGGCAGCGGGATGATGGCGGCTAGGGTCAGCTTCCAGCTAATCAGCGTTCCCATAGCGACAAATATGACGGTTAGATAAGCCGTGGAGTCCGTCAAGGTCAGCATCCCAAAGCCAACGGTCGTTGATACGGCACGCAGGTCGTTCGTTGCCCGAGCCATCAGATCGCCCGTACGGCTGCGCTCAAAGAACGGAGGCGTCATCCGCAGCAAATGATTCATGAAGCGGGTACGCAGCAGCCGTTCGACCAGATTGGAGCCGCCAAACAATTTGTGCATCCACACATAGGTAACCATATAGATAAATGCCAATACGCCGAGGATAAGCAAGATATACTTGGTTAGCGAGCCCCAGGTAATAGAGCCGGTGACGATCTCATCAATGGCGTTCCCAAGCAGGCGCGGTGGAGCAAGCTCCACAATGCCGACGAGAATCAGGAAGGTTACTCCAATCAGGTAGCGCTTTTTTTCCCGCCCGAAGAACCATCCTAAATTTTTTAGTACAGAAAACATGTTCAGGTTTCCTCCTTACGTTCAAAATCTCATAGTTCGTGATTAAGGCAGCCTTTTTAGTTTGCATGATTTAGCATCTGCAGTTGAGGAAACCAAACAAAAAGGCATACCGTCAGTAGACGATATGCCTTAAGGATCTCCGCATATACCGCTAACGCTGCTCATAGATGAAGCAGCATGTGGTATGACCGAATTCGATTATATCCATTGATCATGAGACAATGGGGTCCAGTTAATCTATTCGAACCTGCAGGGCTGCTTCGGTATTCAGTTGATGTTGCCCCGTATGGAACAATACAGGATTAGCATTAAAGATAGTCACCGAGATTCACCCTTTCTGGTTTGGTAATAATTTCAATCGATTACTCTGACGATTTTATCACTGGTTTTACAAAGATGTCAATTTAAATTTTTTGGCGCCTTGAGCTGGAGAAGTGGTTTATCAAATCTTCATTTGGCTTTGTAGACAGATTCATCTACAATAAACTTGATAGGAGGGAAAAAAGCTATGCTAAATATTACAAATGAAGCTGCTGAGTGGTTTAAACAAGAACTGGACTTGCAAGAAGGACAAGCTATTCGATTTTTTCCTCGTTATAGTTCTGGCGGAGGGGTGCATCCCGGATTTTCGCTTGGGATTGAAGTTAATGATCCAACGGTTCCCGGATTGCAGACTGAAGCCGGGGGGATCAAGTTTTACATGGAAGAGCGGGATTTATGGTATTTGGAAGGGTATCATTTCAATGTAACTTATAATGCGGACGCCGGCGATATTGAGTACGAATATGAGGCAGCTGACTCCAAATAACGCTCGCTGATGGGGAATACGGATATACATACAAGGCCCGCTCTAGGCGGGCCTTGTTAGATCGTGCTTATCGTCATGCTTACCGAAGCTTGTTATAGAATATATTGTCCTCCATGGCAAAATCAAAATCTCCAATATCGAACACTTGTACAGGAATCTCCGCTTCAATAATGCGGCGAATGAGCTCAAGCTGGTCAGATAGAATCGGGGCCTGTTCCCGTTCGGCGGTAAGAATAATCTCAGTCTCTATCGGATCGAGAAAGTCGCCGAATCGTTCGTTATCGACCGCGTTGACGATGGTCCATACAATATTGTCGCCGAATAGAATGGACGGACTTTTGGACCAGGGAATACTTAGAGCGCGTTCGATTTTTTTGCGATTGAGCGGTTCTTCGAGATAAGTGATAAGCTCATTGATTTTATGTTTGACATGGAGATCATCAGCAGGATCATGCATTAATGGTTCCTGGCTGTTCTGGAATTCATACAGTTCCATGACGGTACTGTAAGGAACGATATACTCCACAGGTGCAGACGGTATTAACAATTCACCGTAAATCGCCACCATCACGGCTTCAATGACAAATCTACGTGACATGATTCTCCTCCTAATGCGGCAACTTGTCTCCATAAGCAGCAAAGGGCTTGTTCATAGGCCTGCTTCTCTGCATCGCTTCTATCAGCGGGGCGCGAAGACAATAATTTGATAATAATTAGGAGTATATCACTATTATCTGGGCAAATACAGTCTTCACATAAAAAACTCGGAAACAAAGGGGAGGATGTAATGAGTTCTACAAGTAGTAACTCCGCTTTTTCGTTGTCAGGGGCCACCATGCAATGGCTGCAGGAACAGGCGGGAGCAGGTTCCGTGATCGAGCAGGTCAACGCCTTGAAGGGGGGCATTTCCTCGGCGGTGTACGGGATACAAGGGATGAGGCAAGGGGAGAAGTTCGAATACGTGCTTCGACAATTCACGGATCGCGAATGGCTGGATCACGAGCCGGATCTTGCCGAGCATGAAGCCCAGGCCTTGATTCGGGCTTATGAAGCAGCTGTTCCTTCACCGCAGTGGATTGCCGGTGATTTCACAGGTCAGTGCTGCGGCCTTCCTTCCGTATTGATGACACGGCTGGAGGGTGAGGTGATTCTGCAGCCTCGAGAGCTGCCAGGCTGGATAGAGGGACTAGCGAGGGCTTTGGCTGGACTGCATCAAGCGGATACAATTCCGATGAGATGGAACTATTTCACGTACAATAATATCCATGCGCTCCAGATTCCGGAATGGACCCGTTCTCCAGAAGCCTGGGGGAAAATCATAAAGCGGGTTCAAGGGGATGCCCCTGTATACACACCGCGCTTCATCCATCGTGATTATCATCCGACCAATATCCTGTGGAAGAACGGAAAAGTAAGCGGAATTGTAGATTGGGTCAATTCTTGCTATGGCCCGGCGGGCATCGATACGGGGCATTGCCGTGTGAATCTTGTGCAGCTGCACGGGGTCGAGATCGCGGACGCTTTTCTCGAAGCGTATTTGAACAGTCCGGGCAGTACGGAGGAGGTCGCAGATGTCTATTGGGATATGCTCAGTCTGACCGACTTCCTGTGCGGGCCGCCCGAGGTGTATCAGGGCTGGATTGACCTTGGCTTCACCGGTTTAAGTACACAAATCATCAAAGAGCGGATTGATGAATATGCGGAGAGCCTGGCCGCCAAGCTAGCGTGAATGTGATAAGGGCGAAGGTAGGTTGGGAAAAGAGTGGGTGGAGCAATAAGGGCGAAGCTGTGATGGGAACTGAATGGGTGAAAGTGACAAGAGCGAAGTTGTGGCGGGAATGAGTATGTGGAGCAATAAGGGCGAAGCTGTGATGGGAACTGAATGGGTGAAAGTGACAAGAGCGAAGTTGTGGTGGGAAAAGAGTGCGTGAAGCAATAAGGGCGAAGCTGTGATGGGAACTGAATGGGTGGAAGCGACAAGAGCGAAGTTGTGGCGGAGAAGAGTGTGAGGGGGGATATAGAGAAATTTGCTCACAAAGATGGGAAGGACTTTCTCAGATGCTCCTGTACTTATAAATGTATTTTTTNCCGCCCGAGGTGTATCAGGGCTGGATTGACCTTGGCTTCACCGGTTTAAGTACACAAATCATCAAAGAGCGGATTGATGAATATGCGGAGAGCCTGGCCGCCAAGCTAGCGTGAATGTGATAAGGGCGAAGGTAGGTTGGGAAAAGAGTGGGTGAAGCAATAAGGGCGAAGCTGTGATGGGAACTGAATGGGTGGAAGCGACAAGAGCGAAGTTGTGGCGGGAATGAGTATGTGGAGCAATAAGGAGTATTGGGCCAACAACGGAGGCAAGCCCTTGCAAGAGTTGATCACCCATACCTCCTGGCCGCCGCGAAACCTCAGTAAAGGCGTCCAGGACGTGCCCGATAAGGGCAAAGCCAAGCTGGGAATAGAGTATGTGGAGTATTAAGCGCGCAGTTATGAAGCTGTGACGGGAAAAAAGGCCAGCCGCGGAACTTCCAAAACTTCTAACGAAACTACCGAACGTTATTTGCCCATAATTAACCACTTTTTAGATTTAACGAAACGTTGTAACGTTATTTGAAGGAAATAGTAGCGTTTATCCCCAAATTTGCCCTAATAGCGATCCCCAGTTTCGTTAGAATATTCAGAACCGTTTTTGCGCCCCAATAGCGATCCCCAGTTTCGTTAAAATGTTCAAAACCATTTGGCGTCCTGATAGTGGTACCTTGTTTCGTTAGAATGCACAGAACTCTTTTGACGTCCCCTAGCGGTACTCAGTTTGGTTCGAATTTGGGGCAGTTCTATCTAGCAATAATTCAGAGGGCCAATCGTATGGTGAAAAGTATGTTAGTGTATGTGAAGCAATACGAAGCTATAAAGAAGTTAAGACGGAGGAAGGGCCAGCCGGGACTTCCAAAACTTCTAACGAAACTACCAAACGTTATTTGCCCATAATTAGCCACTTTTTAATTTTAACGAAACGTTGTAACGTTATTTGCAGGAAATAGTAGCTTTTATCCCCAAATTTGCCCTAATAGCGATCCCCAGTTTCGTTAGAATATTCAGAACCGTTTTTGCGCCCCAATAGCGATCTCCAGTTTCGTTAAAATGTTCAAAACCATTTGGCGTCCCGATAGCGGTACCTTGTTTCGTTAGAATGCACAGAACTCTTTTGACGTCCCCTAGCGGTACTCAGTTGGTTCGAATTTGGGGCAGTTCTATCTAGCAATAATTCAGAGGGCCAGTCGTATGGTGAAAAGTCTGTTAGTGTATGTGAAGCAATACGAAGCTATAAAGAAGTTAAGACGGAGGAAGGGCCAGCCGGGACTTCCAAAACTTCTAACGAAACTACTGAACGTTATTTGCCCATAATTAGCCACTTTTTAGATTTAACGAAACGTTGTAACGTTATTTGCAGGAAATAGTAGCTTTTATCCCCAAATTTGCCCTAATAGCGATCCCCAGTTTCGTTAAAATTTTCAGAACCGTTTTTGCGCCCCAATAGCGATCCCCAGTTTCGTTAAAATGTTCAAAACCATTTGGCGTCCCGATAGCGGTACCTTGTTTCGTTAGAATGCACAGAACTCTTTTGACGTCCCCTAGCGGTACTCAGTTTGGTTCGAATAACGATCCTCAGTTTCGTTAGAAAGTACAGGATCATTTGGCGCCCCAATAGCGACCTCTAGTTCAAAACCATTTGGTGCCCCAATAGCGATCTCCAGTTTCGTTAGAGTGCACAGAGAGCGGCTTTTGCGCCCTAATAACAGTCCCCAGTTCCGTTGGAATTAGGGGCAGATTTATTTGGCTCTAAATCAGAGAGCCGGTATGTATGGTAAAAAGTTTGATAGAGTAGTAGATTTAATACTAGAAAGAACGACATGAGGGATGTGCATGATTTGAAGTATTGGAAGGCCTATTTTAAGTTTGTAAAGCCGTATACGAAGTGGATTATTTTGACGTTGATCATTGGGATACTGAAATTTGGAATTCCATCATTGCTGCCCTTGGTGCAAAAATACGTAGTAGACGATATTTTGATGAACGGGGCCATGGATATCGAGCATAAAGTGTCGCAGCTGATGATTGTACTGGCGATTACCTTCGTGCTATTCGTCATTGTTCGCGGCCCGGTGGAATATGCCCGGCAATACTTCGCGCAATTCATCACGGCCAAAATACTGTTTGACCTGCGCAATAAGCTGTACGGCCATTTGCAGCGTTTATCACTTAAATACTATCAGAATACAAAGGTGGGAGAGATTATCTCCCGCTTCATTAACGACGCAGAGCAGACGAAAAATATCGTTGAGATCGGGATGATGAATGTCTGGCTGGATACGTTCACCCTGGTGTTTGTGCTTGGCTTTATGTTCTATTTGAATCCCCTGTTGACCCTGGTTTCCATCTCCATTTTTCCTCTTTATGCGATCGCCGTTAAAGTTCTCTATAAACGCCTCAAAAAATTGACCAAAGACCGTTCAGCCGCTCTGGCCGGAATTCAGGCGTATCTTCATGAGCGGATTCAAGGGATATCGGTCATTCGCAGCTTTGCATTGGAGAAGCATGATCGTAAGCAATTCGAAGCGATTAACGGCAAATATCTGAACAAGGCGATGGCCCATAGCCGTTGGAATGCCTGGACCTTCGCCGTGATTAATACTTTGACGGATATCGCTCCGCTGCTCGTTATTGGTTATGGGGGATATCAGGTCATCCAGGGGCATTTGACGCTGGGAACCTTTGTCGCTTTCTTCGGCTATCTGGATCGTCTGTATGCGCCTCTGAAGCGGCTGATCAACTCCTCGACGATTCTGACTCAGGCTTCGGCATCCTGGGAGCGTGTGCTGGAATTGCTGGACGAGCCTTATGATATGACCGATGATCAGCATGCAGTGCAATTGCCGGCGGGCAGCCATGCTGTCGCTTTTCGAAATGTATGGTTCAAATATCAAGAGCATGGCGGCTGGATACTGAAAAATATTTCACTGCAGGTGAATCCGGGACAAACGGTTGCTTTCGTCGGGATGAGCGGCGGCGGTAAATCTTCATTGGTTGGCTTGATTCCAAGGTTCTATGATATCCAGAAGGGATCGGTAATCGTTGGCGGCAAAGATGTTCGCCATTGGACGATGGAGAGTCTGCGAAGCAAGGTTGGCATGGTGCTGCAGGATAATTTTCTGTTTAGCGGCACAGTCCGAGATAATATTATGCTTGGAAACCCGGAGGCCGATGAGGAAGCTGTCATTTCGGCGGCGAAGGCGGCGAACGCCCATGATTTCATTATAAACCTGACTCAGGGCTATGATACAGAAGTCGGGGAACGAGGGGTGAAGCTGTCGGGCGGCCAGAAGCAGCGGATTGCCATCGCCCGCGTGTTCTTGAAAGACCCGTCGATACTTATTCTGGATGAAGCCACCTCGGCGCTCGACCTCGAGTCCGAGCACTTGATTCAGCAAACGTTGCAGCAATTGTCCAAGAGTAGAACCACCCTGATCGTAGCCCATCGATTGTCGACGATTACCCATGCGGATCAGATTATCGTGATGAAGAACGGTACAGTCGCTGAACGGGGAACCCATGAAGAGTTAATGCACAAAGATGGCGTCTACTCACAACTGTACAGCATACAAAATTTGAATGTTTAGTTAAACTTATAGCGGATATTCCCAGCAAAGCGATTCTTCACAGTGAGAGGGGCTTGAATAATGGAAAATAAAGAGTTGTCCGCTCTTCAGGAACAATTGATTCGGGAGGCCGAGCAGTTTGCCCGTGCGGAATTAGAGCATGACCAGACCGGACATGATTGGTGGCATATCCAGCGGGTTGTTCAAATGACCAAGCGTCTGGCCCGAGCTGAGAATGCCGATGAATTTATTTGCACGGTTGCAGCATTACTCCATGATGTGGCGGACGAGAAGCTTAATGTCTCGAAGCAGGCCGGACAAGATAAGGTCAGCGCTTGGCTCTCAGAGCATGACTTTAAGGGTGCTGATCAGGAGCATATTATAGAGATTATATCGAACCTACCCTACAATGCCGGCAAGAACCCGCCGATGCGTACTTTGGAAGGGCAAGTTGTACAGGACGCCGACCGGATCGATGCTATTGGAGCGATTGCTATTGCCAGAGCCTTCCTGTATGCAGGGGTGAAGGGGAATCCGATTCATGATCCGCAAATTTCGCCGCGAAGCGAGATGACTGCGGAGCAGTATAGGCAAGAGAAAAGCACAGGGATCAACCATTTTCATGAGAAGCTGCTTAAATTGAATAACCTGATTAATACCGAATCTGCGAAACAAATCGCGGCAGAGAGACATTCCTATATGGAGCAATATGTAGAGCGTTTCTATCGGGAATGGTCAGGGGAGGAGTAATAGAACAAGCCTCTAGCACACCAGTGCAGAGGCTATAAATTTACATTTTGCCGATCAGAAGCGATAGAATGCCCGCCGCAATGAGGGGGCCGACGGGGACGCCACGGAAGAAGGCGACGCCGAGGACGGTGCCAATCAGGAGTCCGGCGACGATCGTCGGCTGATTTCCCATCAGGGCGGCACCGCGCCCGCCTAACCAGGCCACAAGCATTCCAACGCCGATGGCAAGGATCGACTTCCAGTTGAAGAAGGAGGACCAGAGCGTCTGCAGCGAAAGTTTACCGCTGGCGACCGGAGTCATTACACCGATCGTCAATACGATAATCCCGATCGTAAGTCCGTATTTCTCCAGCCAAGGGAACATGAACTGCATATGCAACACCCGAAGTAGAAGAAGAACAATCATTGCGACGGTAATCGGCATATTGTTGCTGAAAATTCCGAGTGCTGCCATCAATAGCAGTAGCAATGAAGTCATATCAATCTGATTCATAGCAAGCTCTCCTTAATAAAATGCATGATCATAAAGTCCGATTTTTCAACACCGAACCATATGGCTTCCAATGTGCATTTTCCAAAACGCTTCCGCTTGGATGACACCGGGGACGAAAGGAGCGGGGCTCCACGTTTTTGTAAAGATGACTTCGGAAGCATGTGCTTGAAGTTGGTACGTGAGCACCTGGAACAGATGTTTCCGGAGAAAACATGACATCCTTACCATCTGCTTAGTCCTTAATCCCGGCTGAATTCAAGATTCAAAGTCGAATAGCTACATGAGGTACTTCGTGACTCAAAGCGAATGAGGTTATTCTCACCCAAGGGAGGACATGATATGTTCGGCGATAATCCGCCCATGCCCGCGTCCAGTTTCGATAAATACCTCATTGGCATTTCGTCCTGAAGCAATAACCCCTGCGACATAGATCCCCGGGACATTGGACTCCATCGTCTCCGTATTAAACTTTGGTTTTTCCATCTCATCGGTTAACTCTACGCCGGCCTCATGAAGCAGCTTACGGTCAGGGCGGAAGCCTGTGAGGGCAAGCACAAAATCATTAGGAAGATGGACATGGCTATGATCGCTCAGTTCCACAACAATCTCCGCAGCCTTAATCTCGATGACGCGAGAGGACAACATCAGATGGATTCGCTCTTTGTTAACGAGACTCTCAAACAGCGGCTTCACCCAAGGCTTAATGGATGAGGACAACTCATCCCCGCGGTAAACCATCGTGATCTCTGCTCCGACACGGGACAACTCCATAGCTGCATCTACGGCAGAGTTGCTGCCTCCGATAATAGCCACCTTCATCCCCGTATACGGATGGGCTTCCTGAAAATAATGGGATACTTTATCTGTATCTTCCCCAGGAATGCCAAGCATATTAGGATGATCGAAATATCCGGTAGCGATAATGACATAACGTGTCTCATATTCCCAGACCTCACCGCTGCGGGTAATCGAATGCACTTTAAAAGTACCATCCGGCAGCCGCTCGATCTTGGTTGCTTCCTCATAAGAAGCTATAGGGACTTCATACTGCTCGCTGACTTTGCGATAGTAAGCCAGGGCTTCATGCCGGAATGGCTTCTCATTCGGGGTCGAAAAAGGCATATCGCCGATCTCCAGCAGCTCTGCTGTACTGAAGAACTGCATATGTGTGGGATAAGAAAAAATCGAATGGACAAGGCAATGCTTCTCCAGAACCAGCGTATGTAATCCGCGGCGCTGACATTCGATCGCAGCGGAAAGTCCGCATGGGCCAGCTCCGATAATGATAACATCCTGCATGAGATACCTCCTAGAACGATAAAAATATAGGCGATTCATTAAAAGAATAAACCATATCCATCCTACAGCAAAAGTTCTCTAATATCCAGATGTGCAAAAATGAATACATTTTCAAGAAAAATATTGACAATAAAGTGACAATTACCATATAATGCGCTCAAAATATAAAATTAAGGATACACTAGAAGTGTAAACGCTTTCTGTTTATTCGCATTCCTATTATAAAGCGTAAAGGGAGGAAAGAATTATGCCTCTATTTTGGAAAAGAAAAAATAGCCGCAAGCCCCCCCTTGCCGAACCTAAGCCTGCGATCCATGTGACGCTGGAGCAGGTCAAGAAGGCCGTGTTACAATTCGAAGCTGATATGCCTAAGGGTATTTCGCGGAAATCATTGCTGCTGCCGGATGGCAGCCTTGAATTATCGCGTTTGTCAAGATATTTGGGCGGAATGAGCGATCAGAAGTTCTATCTATCAAGGGAGACCTACGAAATATTCGAAGAAGCAGATCGGGAAATTCCATATTATCTGGACATCGTTCAGGTGGCTGTAGATGATTATATAGAGGAACGGGGTAAAATTCCTGTGCTGGGCAATTCGCAATATAATCAGGTCGATGTCCGCCTGCTGAGAGATCAGCATTATTTGAAGGAATTACCGCCTTTTCCGCTCTATATTACAGACCAGGAAATGCTGCTAACCCACAGGCGCAAAGAGATCATGTAATACAATTGAATAAACTTGAATAAGAAGCGGAAGCCCGCGTGTCGGGCTTCCGCTTCTTTTATTGTACATTTACCTAAATAAGCAATGACGAGGTTAACTGGGGGCCAAAGATGAAGCAGAATAGGGATAGGACATTATAGATTGCACAGATAAAACTTAGCATAGTCAACACATTTAAAAAGATTGTTCAATAACGTACAAATCTTCATTATTTGACTATTGCAAGAAGTTTTTCACTTCGTATAATAATAAACAGTTGTTGTTTATTGGATGTGAATCTATAAAAGTGCACTTGTATTTTAAAATATATATGAAAGCTAAAAATGAATTATCAGATAAACCAGTTTGCAAAACCACTGATCATCCAGTCTTATCAAATAAGGCGGTTCTATATAGAAAACGTCACTTCAACAACTAAATACATCAAAGGAGTCATTAAAAATATGGGGAATAAATTAAAAATCTACATGTTAGCTTTTTTAGGGTTTTTAGCGGGAACAGCGGAATATGTTATTGCTGGCATACTGGATCAAGTTGCTGATTCAACTCATGTTTCCGTAGCCGCGGCAGGACAACTCATAACTATTTTTTCAATTGGATTTGCATTTGGAACTCCGGTTTTTATGATGATCGCTGCAAAAATGGAGCGTCGTCGGCTGCTAATACTTTCTCTTGTTTTTATAGTGATTGGAAGTTTAATGACAGTTGTACTACCTGGATTTAGCTTATTAGTCGTCTCGCGGGTTATACTTGCTATAGGAGCTGGAGGATTCGTTATTACCGCAATGACTGTATCCTCAAATTTAGTCCCATCTGACCGTCAGGGCGGAGCGATTGCTACGATCTTTGCAGGATTCAGTGCGTCTCTTATACTTGGCATACCCATTGGCCGGGTAATAGCGGCAGCATACGACTGGAAACTTATCTTTTTGGGGATTGGTATCTTAAATCTAATGGGGATTTTAGCGATTATTAAGAATATACCTGTTACGAGAGCTGAAGCTCCGGCCCCTCTTCGTCAGCAACTCGCATTTTTGAAACAACCTAAAATTGCACTAGCGTTAGGAATTACTTTCTTTGTTTTTACGGGATATTCAATGCTGAACACATATATGGCTCCATATTTGTCTTCAGTTATGGGTTTGAGCGAACATATAATAAGTGGTATTTTCTTGGCTCTAGGAATTGGCTGCTTAATTGGAACTAAATTTGGGGGAACCATTGGGGATCGAATTGGTTATGGTCGTACAATTATTATTGCCATCGTAATGCAGTTTTTGATATTCATACTATTATCTGCGCTTTTCTCAATCTCTTCCGGACCCATTGCAGTAACGATCGGGATTATGCTGCTTATGATTTGGACAATGGTATCTTGGGCATTCGGAACCGTACAGAATACCAGCCTAGCTACAATAACTCCTGAGGCTGCTGGGATTATTCTAAGTCTAAATAGTTCTTTTGTGCACATTGGTGTTGCTGCGGGTGCTGGTATGGGAGGAATAGTTCTGGATGGACCTTCAGTTGTAGCAATCAGTTGGATTGGGTCCATTCCAGCCGCAATTGCTATAGTTATTTCAATTATTTCCTTTAAACTTAATCGTTCACATGAAAAAGAAGGCTATTAGTTATTTAAACCTCAATTTGAACTCTAAAAAGACTTGCAAAAACAACATGATAAAGGGTATGCGTAACAATTTTACGTATACCCTTTATCGTTTGGTTAGTAAACTCTATAAATTTCTATCGATTAATACATCGAGTTGTTTTTCCATAATATGCGGTGGATACGGCATTTCATTATTAAACCACCACTCCACAAGTTGTACATAACCTGCTCCAACAAAATTATAAATAGCCTCTTCATTTAAACCTTTGTTTTGCCCCTCTATAGTATTAATCTCCCGACGATTTTTTATATCTTCAATCACAAACGCAAGGAATCGTTTTCGAAAGAAAGGAGCTCCTTTACTGCATAACATTACTGAGAAAAACACATAATTCTGTTCAAAATAAGCGAACCAGCCTGCGGTTCCATCTACAGAATCTATTTTACATGATGTTTCACTGATACCATGTAATTCATTAATATGTTCTTCGATCAGTTTATCCAACAAATCATATTTATCCGTATAATGAAGATAAATGGTTCCTCGATTCACATCTGCGGCATCAGCAATATCTTGTATAGTAATGTCATCAAAGGACTTTGTATACATTAATTCAGTAACCGCACTTTTAATGGCTTTTTGGCTTTTCGCTATCCTTCTATCTACTTTAGACATGATTCATTCACCAAGCTTTCCCAAATATAATCGCAGTCTATCCCTCATTATAAACATACGTTGATTAATCAAACAACGATGAAAAAGCAATTACCTCCAGAAATGAGGTTTTGTCCTAGCTGTAATTGAATAGCTTGTAAGACAAGCAGGGATTCTTCCGGGAGTTGATCGAGAGGCTTCCCTGGGTAAAACGGCCGGATCTGGACGGATTAACGAGATACTATGAATTACACGATATGACGCATGCCAGAGCTATGAACCATGCTGTCCGGACACTGGAACAATGCAAAGCGCTTGGCCTCAAGCTTGGTATTATCACCAATGGCAGAAGCGAGGTTCAGCATGGCAAAATAGATCTGCTTGGTTTGAGACCCTTCTTTGGCACGATCCTTGTGTCGGAGGATATCGACATGAAGAAGCCGGACCCGCAAATTTATAGGATTGCGCTGGAGCGGTTGGGAACATTGGCGGAGGAGACGATCATCGCAGGCGATCATCCGCGAAATGATATAGGGGTGCAGCAAACATAGGCACCAGGCGTGTGGCTTCGCCGTGCGCATGGTTGGGATGCGCAGCTGCCAGGGGGCAAGCCGTGGCAGGAGACTCATGAATTAAATGAGCTGATCCCGTTGATTCGCAGCTAATCTAATCCAGCCTTAACAACGAAAGACCCGTAAGCGAATTGCGCTTACGGGTCTTTCTATGTCTAGTAAAGTAATGTTGATATTAATAGAGCGAGAGTGCCACAGTGTCAAATTCGCTCTTGCTATGCAGAATCGCTTCGGATCCTTCAATTTCGATACTAATCAAGGAGTTCAAGCACTTCTTCAAGGCGTTCTTGCCATTTCGCAATTTGTTATCGAGAGCGCTTGTCAGCAATTTTAATGTACGTTGAATGGGTTGTTTCGTCTCAGCATTAAAATATACGGGAACTTGAACATTTTGAAAGTTTATTAAGATTCTCATACCAGATCACCTCTATACAGTGGTTTCATATTACACATTGTAGGTTAGAATGCTTAAAAATACATTAATATTTCATTATTTTTCAATTAATGTTTTGTGACGCTTGTAAGACAATGATACATATTTGCTTATATAATACTAGAAAAAAATACTAGGCACAACATTTTCAAGAAAGTTGCGTCAAATAAGTTGAACCGTTACTGATAACATGGTAGATTGCTATATGGGAATTCCTGAATTGCTTATAAATAGTTGATACAACTGAGTTTATCCGCTCTTGTGCAGCTGTTTTGAGGTGGAATGAAATAGAAAATAATGACAAAGGAGGTGCGAAAATGGACACCGTAGAATCAGATCTGCCGGGCGAATTCATCCTAAGCTCTATGGAATTATATTTCATGATTAATCTATTAGGGGAGAAAGGCTTGCCGGATCGAGATACAGAGGCTTTCGTGCTTCGATGCTGCGAATCCGAATCCGCAGAGCAAATCTGGTATGAAGGTAAAGAATTGCTGAAGCGTAGAGGATATTTTATGCCCGGAACAGATGGAGAGCTTCGAATTTCAGCCCAGCTGCTTATTACGCTCGGCCATATTTTTCTGGCCAAGAAAGCTTATTTATTGCAGTATATATTGGACGGCCGGGAATATGAGGAGTTTCTATATATACACGAAGATAAAATTATAAGAATCGAATGTCTCAGGAAAGCTGAAGGACAATATCGATTAACTTATTTGGACATAGATAATAATGAGCTTGTGCATTCATTTGGCTGCACGGAGCAGAAGCTGCAGAACCCTGGGGAGCTTCCGGCTCTAATGTTGTCCAGAAGTCAATTTGATGAGATATTATCTGAGGCCAGACAGCTGGATATAGAGGAATTGATAGAACAACTCTCGAATACTACAGATGAACAGGAAGCCATGATTGCTTTGGCGAGATGCATCAAGTCTAATACTTCCAAGGGTTCGCTTCGCTTTTATTTATGGAATAATAATGCCTGGGAAGTTCAATGCGTACAATTTATGAGTAATCATCATTTAAATTGGTTGATTCGATCAAGCGCGAAGCATGATGAGGACTGGCTGATTGCAACGCCTACTTCGATGGGAAATATTCAGGAGATGATTAAGGATTGGCTGACCGAGCCTGTTTCATAAAGTACTTCGTAATCACACGGGGAATTGTTGAATAACCTGTTACCATAGGGGGAGTAGATAATGAGTTCATTTTACAATGATGATGATGTTCGCGATCTTCGCGAGCGTGTGGAGCGGTTGGAAAGAGAGCTTGAGCAGTATCGAAGCCAACCAACGCGGCCAAGCCACTATGTAAAATGGTTTATAACGGGCTTTATCATTGCAACCGGAGCCATGATAATGGTTGGAGTCCTTCAGTTTATAACAGCAGGCTAGAGACTACACACAGGTTTAATCCAAAAGGCTGTCACCTTGGTGATGGCTTTTTTGCTGTGTCCGCTGCCGCTGGAATCGATTAGAACTCATTCTGACTTTCAATCTGGCTCCTAGCTCCGCTGGAATTCACTAGGGTAACACCGGTAAATTTCTTGCAGATGCGGTTAAAGGAGCCTAGTTGAATAACACCCCGTCTGATCGGTGAACTCAGGAATGGCCCGGCTGGTAAATACCAACCTTTTATTTGCACGCGGAAGGCGAACCTCATTGCCTTTTTGATGAAATTTAGGCCTGTCTTTTCCTTGAAATGCATTAAATAGTTAATGTCCGGTACCGTGAATTTACTCGCGAATGTGAAGCTGGATTTGAAAATATTAAGAGGTTGATCCTGAGCAAAATCGTTTGCTTAAGGAAGGACCTCTATTTGGGCGTTTTGAAGCAATAAGTGAAATAAGTTGCAAAAATTGTTTATAGTGTATATATTGTATATATACATTAAAGACGAAAACGATATTGTTTTAGAAGAAGGTGAAGCATGAACATTTTATTGTCCCACTCTTCGGGAGAACCCATATATTCGCAGATTGTCAGACAGATCCGCAGCGGTATTTTGCAGGGGGAGCTTGCGCCGGGGAGCGCTCTTCCGTCCATCCGCCAACTGGCCAAGGACTTGCAAATTAGTGTTATAACAACCAAGCGGGCGTATGACGAGCTGGAACAGGAAGGACTGATCGACTCCGTAGTGGGCAAAGGCTCATTCGTATCGGGAGGAAACCAGGAATTTATCCGTGAGCAGCAGATGAGACAGTTGGAGAAGCAGATCAGAGAGCTGCTGGATGGAGCTCATCAAATTTCCGTGTCCACCGATGAGCTGATCGAATGGATCAGGCTGTTAGATCAAGAGGGAGGTAAAGAGGAATGAATGCAATTGAAGTTCAGGGAATAGGCAAAAACTATAAAAACTATGAGCTGTCGGACGTGACGTTTGAGGTTCCGAAGGGATATATAACCGGACTGATCGGCCCGAACGGAGCGGGGAAAAGTACGATTATTAAAATGATTATGGGGATTGTAATGCCGGATCAGGGCGATATCCGGGTACTGGGGCAGGATACGGGGAAGGTGGAAGCAGTATATAAGCAGCAGATCGGGTATATTTCCGATGAGAATATTTTTTATGACTGGCTGAGTATGGAACAGATGAAGAAGGTTGTAGCCCCATTTTATAAAGATTGGAATGAGCTGGCTTTCCAGAGGTACATGGATCAGTTTGAGCTTCCGATGCGCAAGAAGATTAAGGACTGCTCCAAAGGAATGAAGATGAAATATGCGATTGCAATCGCGCTGGCGCACAATCCTTTGCTGCTTATTATGGACGAACCTACAGCCGGGCTTGATCCGGTGTTCCGCCGTGAATTGCTGGAGCTGTTGTCGGAATATATATTGGATGAGCAGAAGACGATCCTGTTCTCAACTCATGTTACAACGGATCTGGATCGGATCGCCGACTATGTGACATTCTTGAATCGGGGAAGGCTCGTATTTACGGATACGAAGGATGATATTTTGGAGCGGTATGTGCTTATCAAGGGCGGCAAGGAGCTGTTGGATAATGATGTGCGTCAAGCCTTTGTCGGAGTCAAAGAGACGGACCTGGGCTTTGAAGGATTGTCGGCCGACCGCAGCAGTGCGGTCTCCATGTTCGGCAATGCGGTAATGTATCAGCAGCCGACCCTGGAGGATATTATGTATTTTACGGTAAAGGAGAGAAAGGTCCGTGTCTAATATTATCAATCTGGTCCGCAAGGATTTCATTCTGCAGCGCCGTTATCTGTGGATTATCGCACTTTATGTACTCGCGTTCTCCGGCATGTTCTCGACGAATAATCCGAATATGCTGTATGGCCTCTTCCCGGGAATGATGCTGATTCTCGTAGTTGGCAGCGATATGCGGCTGGGCAATCAAAAGTTCCTGGTCACCCTGCCGATTAAACGCAGTATCATCGTGTTAGCCAAATATGTGTCCGCGGTCCTGGCCATTTTCCTGGCGGAGATTATTAGCTTTGGCGTCAGCTTCGGGATCAGGCAGTTTAGCGCGGAGGTTGTATTTAATGAATACGTTCTATTAGCCGGAAGCCTGGCTTCGGTGCTGCTGATGATGAGTATCTATTTGCCTTTATATTATTGGCTTGGCATACATGGTGCGCAGCTGCTGAATATAGCTATGATGGTGCTAGTCATGCTAGGCAATGTCGCCATATCGGGCCTTGCGGGTGACGAAAATGACATTGAACGGATCACATCATGGGTCAATACCCATCAGGTGGGGAGCATTGCGCTGGGGATAAGCTTATTACTGCTGATCATCGTCATTTCCTATCTAATCTCATTGTCCATCTTCAAGAGAAGGGATTTATAATGATTAAATAGCCCCTCATTATGGGTAATCTTGTGACAGGGACTTTTGCATGAACAGAGGTTATTGGTTTGTGTTACATGATCATAATGAGGAGCGTGTTCCATATGACGGAAGATCTGAGCAAGTCCGGAAGATTTAGTGGAAGAACAGCGCTGATAACCGGAGCGGGCTCCGGGATCGGCAGGGCTGCGGCGTTGAAGCTAGCGGCGGAAGGAGCCAATGTCGCGCTTTTTGATCTGATTGATGAGCGTACTCGCAGCACAGAGCGACATATTAATGAAGTGATTCACGGCCATTCACGAGCTTATGATGTCGATGTTGCTGATCCGGTCAGAGTCGAGCAAGCCGTGAAGGAAGCAGCAGATCATTTTGGCGGGATTGATATCGTCTTCGCAAATGCCGGCATTAATGGTGTACTGGCGCCTGTAGAGGAACTAAGCTTCGAGGATTGGGAGAGGACGATCAGCATTAATCTGGGCGGTACTTTCCTGACCGTCAAGCATACCGTACCTTATTTGAAGCAGCAAGACAGGGGAAGCATCATTATAACGAGCTCGATCAATGGCAATGACCGCTTCTCCGGTTTTGGCATGTCGGCATACAGTACAACCAAGGCGGGACAGGTTGCCTTTGCCAAGATGATGGCGCTGGAGCTGGCCAAATATAAAATCCGCGTGAATGTCCTCTGTCCGGGTGCTATTTCGACGAATATTGATTCATCCACGGAAGTCCGTGAAGAACTGAAGGAGATCGTGATTCCTGTTAAATATCCGGAGGGTTCGCAGCCGCTTGCGAACGGTCCGGGTCAACCTGCTCAAGTAGCCGACTTGGTCGCTTTCCTGGCCAGCGATGAATCCTCGCATATTACTGGGGCGCGCATTGTGATCGATGGCGCGGAGTCCTTGCTGTAACTTGCCCTATAGGAACACAGGAGCGGCATACAATTTTGTGAAGCTGCTGTGCATGGTTTTAGGGAATATAGGTGATAAGGCGCTGAACAAAATAGCCCCTGTCACTCCTGGGTTCAGGAGGGCAGGAGCTGCCGGATGATTTGCTGTGTCAGTATAAAAGGCTGCCTCGAAACCTGCTGCAGTGAGAAGCTGCTGATTAGTTCGCTAGCCTGGGCGGGCTCCGGCTTGCTGTTAAGTCCGCAGATGTAGGCGATCCAGCCGATGATTGCCTCTGGTCTCGCGCCAGCCGTGCGCAGCGCGGATATGCTGAGATCGCCATGCCGCTTGGCCAGGCGATGTCCGTCTTCGCCGAGCAGCAGCGGTGCGTGGGCGAAGGTAGGCGGGGTCAGCTCCAGCGCCTGGAAGAGCTGGAGCTGNAAGTCGGCGATTATTCTCTCCGTAATCTCCGGTCGGGAGCGCTGTATATCAATGTCTTCAATTCGCAGAATAAATTGTCCGCCAGCTGCACGAATTTGCAGCCAGGATAGCAGGGCGATTTTGGCGTTGCCAAGATGCATATCCCCTGAAGGAGTCGGCGCAAAGCGTCCTCGTCTCATCTTCCAATCACTTCCTCGTACTCGTAAATCTTGTTCAGACCATTCAGATCATTTGCTGGTGATTATACGGTTACATATGTATTTGAAGCACCCAGACTTTCCTAGCAATTATAACTCTATCGTGGCAAGCTGTGAATAAGTGCTATCTGAATTCCTTCATTACTATGGAATCAGGATGCCCATTTTCAGTAAAGAATCCACGTTATTCAAGCCGATTCAATTTGGCTTGAATAACGATCATGGTTCCTTGCGTATTTTGCAGCGAATGAGGAATGAAAGCTTGCGTAGCGCAAATGAATTCTATACGCTATTTACAGGATAGAGAGCAGGGACATGTTCTTGTGTTCACTGGTCAGCACAAATAGAAAATATACAGGAGTTATTTATGCATAATTCACAACCGATGCCCATCGATACGGTGTTGCCAACACTAATCGAGAAATTGCGAGAGTCTGGACGTGCCGTCTTGACGGCGGAGCCTGGGGCGGGGAAAACGACGCGAACGCCGCTGGCGCTGTTGGATGAGGTGTGGCTGAATGGCCAGGGCATAATCATGCTGGAGCCCCGACGGCTTGCCGCGCGTTCTGCGGCCATCTATATGGCCCGGCAATTAGGCGAATCCGTGGGAGAGACGGTGGGCTATCGCATCCGTACAGAGAGCCGGGTGTCCGCCCGTACCAGAATCACCGTTGTGACAGAGGGGATTCTGACAAGAATGCTGCAGAATGACCCGGGTTTGAGCGGAATCGGACTCATTATATTTGATGAATTTCATGAGCGAAGTCTGCATGCGGATCTTGGATTGGCGCTGGCGATGCAGAGCCGTTCCTTGCTGCGCGAGGATTTACGGATTCTGGTCATGTCAGCGACACTGGATGCCGCTGCCGTAGCAGGCCTGCTTGAAGACGCTCCAGTGATTCAATGCCAAGGCAGCATGTATCCCGTGGAGACGATTCACGCGCCAACGCGGCAGAATGAACCGCTGGAAGCGGCGGCAGCTCGCGTCGTTCTACAGGCCTTAAATGCCCATTCGGGCAGTCTGCTTGTGTTCCTGCCTGGTGCCGGGGAGATCCGTCGTGTACAAAGCGCGTTGGAGCAGGCACAGCGGGTGGGCAGCGACGTGCTGATCACCCCGCTCTATGGTGCGCTGTCGCAGGATCAGCAGCAGCAAGCGATTGCTGCGCCCCCTGCGGGCAAGCGCAAGATCGTATTGGCGACGTCCATCGCCGAGTCAAGTCTGACCGTGGCCGGGATCACGGTCGTCATCGACAGCGGCCTGCGGCGTACCGCGTTGTTCTCGCCGCGCACCGGCATGAGCCGGCTCACGACGATGNGGTCAGCGGCCAATGGGAGCGGCAGCTTCATAAGATGAACGCTGATATCCAGTCTGGCAGCGGAATGATCCGTGGGCAGACCGGGGATTGGCTGTCATTTTGCGGGCTGCTTGTCTCTTACGCTTATCCGGACCGGATCGCTCGGCGGCGTCCGGATGGAAGATACCTGCTGCGTTCGGGCCGGGGCGCGGTATTCCGAAACCGGCAGCTGCTCGGCGACGAGCCGTTTGTTGCCATTGCAGAGGTGGATGACGAAGGCGCGGAGGGCCGTATTTTGCTAGCCGCTCCGCTGCCGGAGGAGCATGTATATGAGTATTATCACGACCAGATGGAGGAGAGCGCTCTTGCGGATTGGGATGAACATACCGGGGCAGTGCGGGTACGGCGGCGTCTGACATTAGGGGCCATCCTGCTGCAGGATAAGCCGGATCCGCATCCAACCGCTGAGCGAATTACAGAGGCTTTGCTTGGTGCGGTGGCGGAGCAAATCGATACGCTGCTGCCCTGGAATGCCAAGTCCAAGCAACTGCAGGCGCGAGTCGAGTTCCTGCGCCGCCTTGAGCCTGCCTGGCCTGATCTGACGGATGAGGCATTGGCTCGTCATGTGCATGAATGGCTAGCGCCATATGTGACCGGGATGCGCAAGCGTTCGGAGCTCCAGAGCCTGTCGCTTTATACGATTCTGGAAAATCGGATCGGCTGGGCTCGCATGCAGGAGCTTCAGACTGAAGCGCCAACGCATTTGATCGTTCCAAGCGGGTCCAAAATACCGGTTCAATACGAGGGTCCGCAGGTGCCTTATGTCTCAGTCCGTCTACAGGAGGTTTTCGGCATGATGGAGACGCCGCGTATCGGCTATGGACGCATCCCGATTACATTGCATCTGCTGTCGCCCGCCAGCCGTCCTGTCCAGGTGACCTCGGATTTGCGCAGCTTCTGGAGCGGCACCTACTTCGAGATCAAAAAGGATCTGAAGGGTCGTTATCCGAAGCACTATTGGCCGGATGATCCGTTGGAAGCCACCGCCACTCGCAGGGTCCGCCCTGATCGGAAACGCTAACGAAACACCATATCGCTATTTACGCCAAAATCGGCCTCCAAAAATTTTAACGAAACAGGGTATCGCTATTTTGCCAAAAAAGCCGTTCAAGGCCTGGATTTGTTGGCAATAACGATACGTAGTTTCGTTAAAATTACTAACCTCGTATTTTCGAGGGAATAACGTTATGCAGTTTCGTTAAGATGCTTCTATGTACTTGAGTACACCGCATGGCCCTTCTTAATAGGAAACAGCCTGTTGAGCTTAATGCAACAGGCTGTTTTTCATAGGTATATTGCGACCCAATAGACTTAATGATTGTTCTTAGGTATCACTTATTTTTTTCGAGCTCTGACGGGGGATGCTGAAATACTCTGAAATAGCCAGGAAAAGTAATGGCCGCTGGAATGGCCCTTGGATACGGCTTGCTGCCCCTATTCTGGATGTGCGGTCCGTTTATTTCACCAGCTATTTAACCTCGAATCCGGCACCTGTATTAGATGAGTCGAGATCCGCTCTTTTAATATATCAAGCAAGGCGTTATGTTGGCCATGGTTTTAGCGATTATGGCCCTGTGCAGCATGGGGCCGATCATTATTCTGAAAGACCTTATTGTGTGCATGGTCCGCTTAGAGACGAGCCTATTTTTCCACCATCACAATCCATCTGGAGGGCCCGTTATCATTTGGCAGGAGGAGGATGGGTACAAAAGGATTGTCAAACATATGACAGGTAATGTGTGCGGCGAGCGGCATGTTGGTGTATAAGCTCTCTCGGGGAAACGGGCTTGAATGGAGGGGGGAGACAAGCCAAAGCGTATTCCTGATCAGTCTTATGGGCGCATGTGGTTTAACCGACCGCCGTCATGTAGCAATGCACCGCGCGCTGGGAGCTGCGCGCGGTGCGAAAAGAGATGGAGCGATTAGAACAAGGGGCAATTTCCAAAGACCTTTCCTTTTGTTCAAAGCTGGCGCTCCCGCTCATTTATATGCCGCTACCTCTGGTGAGAGGGCAAATTCAGTGGAACGAATACATGGAATATGGTTATCCCATTAAAGGGTTAGTGAGATAAACCAAAGATCTCGGCGCCTTGCTGCAAATGCTGCAAATGAATGCTTCGACCGGGAGTATCCTAGAGGAGGGCGTCTGGATCGAATCCTGCTTATAACGGTTCGGCAGCTGGTTCGAATTAAGACATCCGATTTTCAGTACAATTCCAATCAAACAGGATTTATCAGCGTAGTTCCTGTATGGGCGGGCATCTTCCTGATTTTAATGAATTAAATGTCCGGATTTGGCTTTTTTGACCCATTTTGCGGAGGTGCGGTTCACGAATCGCTTGAGTCCTAACCCAAGGATGAGTGATAGGCCGGCATAGATCAGCAGAATACTGATATCCCTTGTAATCAGGCCGGCTACGCTACCTCCAACGGCCTCGCGCATCAGCCCGATTCCGTAGGTAAAGGGCAGATAAGGATAGATCGCCTGGAAGAAGGGCGGTGTAACCTGAATGGGGAAGGTACCGCCCGAACCGGCTAATTGCAGGACGAGCAGTACGATGGCCATCGCTTTGCCGACATTGCCGAATACGGATACCAGCGTATAGATCATAAGCATAAACACCGCGCTGATTAAGAGCCCGAACAGAATGAATTGAAGCGGCTCCGCGGCATAGGTTCCTAGAATCCACAGATCTCCCATTGTGACGAATAACGATTGCAGCAATGCCAGCGTCAAGAAGGTGAAGAAGCGGCCAAAATACTCTTGATAGCTGCGTAGCGGAACACCGTGGATGGTCTTGTTATGCACTTCAACGGTAAGCATGGAGACGAGCAGCAGGCCGCCGACCCATAATGACAAGGTGGTGAAGAAGGGAGACATCGCTGAACCATAATTCGGAATCGGGAACATCCGGGTTTCCTTCAAGATGACCGGCTCGGCAAAAAAATCGCCCTCCTTGGCATAATTCAAATTCAGTAGCTTGATCAGATCCTCCAGCGAGCCTTTTTTCTCCAGGGCCGTGATATGGTCGGTCACTTCCTTGAGCTTGCGCTCCGCCTCCGGAAGGCGTCCGCGTACGGTCTTTGCTTCTGTCGTTGCCACGACGAGTCCTTTCTGCGCATCCTTAATAATGCCGCTGACGACAGGCAAGTCGGATAAAGCCTCCGACAGAATACCTTTTGTATGGTTGGCGTCTTTTTGTGCTTGTTCAAGAGCGGCTGTCATCGCAGGCAATATCGTACTGTCGAAGCTGCCAATCAGCCCGTCAAGACGCCCGAATGCATCCTTGGCCAGACCATTGAATTTTTCAAGTAAGGGGCGTATTACATCTTTCCCTTGGCCGGCAGCTGTGGAGAGCTCCTTTACGATCTGTGCCATCTGTTTGAAATCCGCTGCAATGCGGTCCAGTTCAGCTATTTTTGCACTGGGTCTGGAGCTGGGAGCGATGGACTGCAACCGGCTTAGCAGCTTGCCAAATGAATCCGCGCCTTTAGCAGCTGCAGTAAGGCCAGTCTCTAAATGCTTCGGCAGCTGCAATGGCTCCAGGTCTTCAGCTACATCGAGGCCGGATAACAAAGTGTTGCTTGTCTGATCGGCCAGGTCGGCCATCTGCTTAAGCTGCTCTAGCGTCTCCTTGGCCACTGGACCGGCAGCTTGAACAGCGTCCTTGCTACGGGCAAGGAAATCGGAGGTTTGGCTGACCAGGCCTTCGCCTTTTTGGGCCAGGTCGGCGACAAAGGGAAGTTCTTTTTGCACTTTTGTGACAATGGTCTGACCTTTTTGTAAATCCGTTACAGCGATATTTGCCGCTTCGTTAATCTTCGGAAACAGCTGGACCATTTGAAAGGCGAGGTGCCTGGCGTTGTTAATCAGAGGAAGCTCCTGTCTTAATTCCACCCCGATTTCATTGAAAATACGAAAAATGGTTCCATTGGCGGTTTTCACAAAATTTTGGCTGACTTCACTGACGATGGAACTAGCTCCTTTGGACGTGATTTTAGGCGCGACAGCATTGATTTTCTCATTGACATAGTATTGAATTTCCGCCTTCTCGGGGTTGGGGGTAAGAACCGTTGCTATCCGAGCCGAGAAATGGGCCGGGATGATGATGACAGCATAATACTTTCCATTTTTTAAGCCGCGGATGGCTTTATCCCTGTCGGTGAAGACCCAACCAATGTTGTGGTTCTCATGCAATGAGTTGACGATTTCTTCCCCAAGAGCAATGGATTGCCCGCGCATCGAAGTTCCGGTATCTTCATTTGCAACGGCGATCTTGATTCCCGAGGTCTGGCCATAAGGATCCCAGGAAGCACCGATATTAAACCAGGCGTACAGAGATGGGAGGAAGATTAATCCTAATATGATGATGGCGGCAGCCCAATTGGTAACAATGCCACGCAAGTCTGAGCCATAGATGAACAGTATCTTTTTCACAGCGATCTCCATTTTCGTTTTTTTGCTTATTATTCCGAGATGGCGGTAGAATCATCCATAGCTTGTTACTTCATCCGGAGAAATAGAGACGCTTTCAATTTTCCTATTGACGTTGCCAGAAGCTTGATTTATTATAGTCACATAACAACATACCGATTACATTTGGCGTGTTACCATTTAGTTCGTGGGCATGAGCCAGGAAGAGTAGTCCTAATTCATTAGGATTCTTTTCTTGGCTCTTTTTTGTTCGAATTTTTAGGCAGATGAATCTTAGTCTAGACGATGTCTAAGAATGTCTAAGAATCGGACGACACCCGTTATGTAAACGGTATCAAGATAATGATGACGTGGGGAGGGAGCCGGGCAAGAATAGTTCTTATGCGAATGTAAGATTATAGAAGATAGATCGTATTAGGACGCTTAGGTCGGTATAACCATGGATCATCTAACATACAGGATTAGGAGGAGTTAAACTCATGTTTTCGAAATGGAGAAAGAAATCAACTGAGAGCAAGCAAGTCGAAATTTTAGCGCCGGTAACAGGCAAGGCTGTTCCGTTAACGGAGGTTCCGGATGAGGCATTTGCAGCGGGGCATATGGGCAAGGGGATCGCGATCGAGCCATCAGAGGGGAAATTGATTTCACCTTTCGACGGTACCATCGTACACGTGATCAAATCGAACCATGCCGTCATGCTGGAGCATGCTTCAGGGCTGCAATTTCTGTTCCACATCGGGATTAACACAGTTTCATTGAAAGGTGAGGGGTTCACTTCACATGTCAATGTTGGTGACAAAGTGAAGGCTGGCCAAGTGCTGATCGAATTTGATACCGCCAAGATCGCCGGTGCGGGTTATCCAACGATCACGCCAATTATTGTTACAAACGCTGATGAGGTGACCGAAAGCTTGGAAGGACTCAGCGGACAAGTGACAGCAGGCCAAGACGTCATTTTAAAGGCGGTTATGAAGTCTTAAAATCACTATTTGAAAGGATGATTGTTCAATGCTAGCTTTTCTTCAGAAGATAGGTAAGTCATTGATGCTTCCGGTTGCAACATTACCAGCAGCAGCAATCCTGAATCGCTTCGGCAACATTGACTACATCAATGAGTTTCACTTTGGGGAGAATGTAGGGGGATTCTTTAATACTTATATTGCTCCGTTTCTGAATGCGGGCGGGGGTACAATATTTGATAACCTCCCGTTGATTTTTGCCGTCGGGGTTGCCATCGGATTAGCTGGAGATGCCGTAGCGGCATTGTCAGCAGTCATCGGGCAACTAATCCTACTCAAGCTGCTCGCCATTGTTCCGGGAATATTCCCTGGCATGATGCAAGCAGGAGCGGATACCAAATTGAACATGGGTGTTCTTGGAGGTATCCTGGTAGGTTGTATTTCAGCGTTTTTATACAATAAATACCATAAGATTAAGCTGCCGGATTGGCTAGGATTCTTTGGTGGCAAACGATTCGTACCTATGGTTACAGCCTTTACTATGATCTTTGTGGGCTTGATTTGTGGTTTGATCTGGGGACCTGTCCAAAGTGTTCTGGATACATTCGGGAACTGGGTTACAAGTCTCGGTGGAATAGGGTCGGCAATTCACATTGTGGCTAACCGACTTCTCGTACCATTTGGATTGCATCATATAATCAACACGATCGTATGGTTCCAAATCGGCGATTTCACCAACGCTGCAGGCGATGTTATACATGGCGACTTGTACCGCTTCTTCGCTGGAGACAAAACAGCGGGCATGTTTATGACAGGGTTCTTCCCGGTTATGATGTTCGGTCTTCCAGCAGCAGCATTTGCTATCATCCATACAGCTAAGCCAGAAAGACGTAAAGCGGTTGCGTCGATCTTCTTGGGTGCTGCACTTGCGTCCTTCTTGACAGGTATTACTGAACCATTGGAATTTGCGTTTATGTTTGTGGCTCCTGTACTATATGGTGTGCATGTTGTCTTATCCGGTATCTCGGCATTTGTAACTTACGCTTTTGGCATGAAGCTTGGTTTTGGATTCTCAGCCGGCTTTATAGACTATGCCATCAACTATGGGCTCTCAACGAAACCACTGTTGCTGATACCAATAGGTCTGGTTACCGCGTTGGTATACTATGTGTTGTTCCGCTTCCTAATTGTGAAGTTGAACCTGAAGACACCGGGCCGTGAAGATGATTTTGAGGCGGATGAGGATGAAGAGAATACAACCTCAAGTTCTGTATCTACAGATAGCCGTTCCGCCCAAATTTTGACTCAACTTGGCGGGCCTAGCAACATTAATTCAGTGGATGCGTGCATTACACGTCTACGTCTTATCGTTAAAGATGAGAAAGAAGTTAATGATGCCGGATTGAAGAAGCTTGGCGCTTCCGGTGTAATGAGACTTGGTAAGGGTGCGGTTCAGGTCGTATTCGGACCACAATCCGAAGCGATCAAGGACGAAATCAATAAGATGCTGTAACATGAATTCGGGTTAACCTTCGTTTACTTACAGGGCAGATCATTTGCGATCTGTCCTGTTTTTTTGTTGATCTCCAATTCCAGATCATTCCTTCGATGTATGAATTATGATAATATGAATGCAAAGAATTTGCCGAATTGTCAGCTTGGTAAGAGCAGCTTGTCCAAATCCAAAGTGAAGATGTGAAGCCATGTTTATACTAGACAGGTTAAAAAGATTTGACTTCGTCATTCTGTTCATTTTGCTGCTATTTATGGGCATCAGCATCACCGTTCTGTATAGTGCAACCATGAACACGGCATATCAGGGATACCATATGCAAATGCTGAAATATTATATTTTTGGTTTTTTTGTTCTGGCGGTTATCTCCCTGGTCAACTATCGGATTCTGCTCAAATTGGCGCCTTATATTTACTTACTTGGACTTGGTCTGCTGGTACTCGTCAATTTTATCGGGAACACCTATCATAACGCCACAGGATGGATGACGATCCCGGTGGTTGGGATGAGCTTCCAGCCTGCTGAATTTTTCAAGCTGCCTCTAGTGCTGTTCCTAAGTTATTTCCTATTTCGCAAGCAGAAGCCTAAGCTGGGATTCTGGCGAGATGTCCTGCCGATGTGTCTCATTACCTTCATTCCCTTTGCCGTAGTTATGGTACAGAATGATCTCGGGAACGCATTAAGTTATCTTGTCATACTTGGTGGTATGCTGTGGATTGGAAATATTAAATACACCCATGCCTTTCTAGCTGCAGTCCTATTAGTTGGAGCGGTCATCGGGGGAATCGGGGCGTATAAGGAACATCATGATGAGATTCAGCAATTTCTCGTCGATATCGGCCGCCAGCACTGGATCAATCGGATTGACCCTTGGCTGATGCCAGAGGTGGCTACGGATGACGCGGCTTATCATACGAGAAATGCCAAGATGGCGATCGCTGCCGGCGGTATGAGCGGTGAGGGTTACATGCAGGGGGAGAACGTGCAGTCCGAGCGGGTCCCTTTTACTTATTCAGATTCGATATTCGTCGTAATCGCTGAAGAATTCGGCTTTGTCGGCAGCTCAGTCGTGCTGCTGTTGTATTTTGTGCTCATCCATCGCTTGATATTGATATCACTGGAATGCAAGGAACGGGCCGGGCCCTATCTGATCGTAGGGATTGTGTCCATGCTCCTCTATCAAATCTTTGAGAATATCGGGATGTTTATCGGGCTGATGCCACTGACCGGAATTACGCTGCCATTTATCAGTTATGGCGGAACCTCGCTAGTCATTAATATGATTTGCATGGGGATGGCGATCAGTATTCGGATGTATGAAGAAGAGGAGAAGAAGGAGCATCATCATTCTGCGGCGAGTTTATAATTACTAAATTCCATACCGCCCAAACCCGGGCGGTTTTATTTTGCCTGGATTTATGCTCAACATAGCATAATAGCTTATAATATGTTGGCAGGCGGACGAGCCCTATAAATGAAGTCTCGGAGGTGCAGCATGTCGTATCGACAGCTAAAATGGATGATCTTGATTGTCCCGACGCTACTGATCGGGATTTGGGAATATGTCCGACATCAATTTCTGATGCCGTATTTATCGATGGATACAGGCAATTACTTGACCCCTGTGCTGCTGTTTATGATTAGCGTGACTTTGCAGTATAAATGGTTCCGCAAGCTGGAGAGCATGCAGGAGGAACTCCAGAAGGAGCGGGCCCATAAGGCGAGCTGGGAAGAGCGGGAGCAGTTGGCCAGAGAGCTGCATGATGGCATCGCGCAATCTTTGTTCCTGCTGTCTGTCAAAGTGGATCGGGCGGAGAAAAGACAGAATTCCAGCGGCGAGGCAGCGGATTTAAACGAGCTCCGAACGACAATCCAAGACGTTAACCGCTATGTCAGGCAGGCGATATCCGACTTGAAGCTGCCGCCAGATATTGACGCGGAAGGGAATCAGCTCTTATTTCCGGAGCGAATTCAGCAGATTGCTGATGAGTATCAACTGGGGCTGCATCTGGATTGGACACTGACCGAGGAGCGATGGTCAGCCAAGGAGAAGCTGGAGCTGCTTGCTTGTATCCGGGAGGCGATCGTGAACGCCAGCAAGCATGCCGCTGTGCAGGAGATCTTTGTGCAGGGAAGAGAACTGGAAGCAGCTTTTCAAGTGAGCATTATCGACCGGGGGAATGGCTTTACAGTAGGAGAACTATCGCCGGAGCGGTATGGACTGCGGATCATTAAGCAGCGAGCCGAGCAGATGTGTTGGAACTTGACCGTAGAGTCGATGTCGGGAGAAACCTGTATTATGATCCAAGGAGGATATAGAAACCATGAGAACACGCGTATTGATCGTTGATGATCATCCTCACGCCCGCGAGGCGATTAGTGACATCCTTTCGGAGGATGAGAGCTTTGAAATCATCGGATTTGCGGAGAGCGGGGAGGAGGCAGTCTTACAGACGGAAATGTGGATGCCAGATCTTATTCTCCTAGACATTCATCTCCCCGGTCAGGACGGACTTGCAACGACGAGGGAGATCAAGCTGAAGTTTCCGTATGTGAAAATTGTGCTTGTCACCGTTTCCGATAATGTGGCTTATCTATTTGAGGCATTGAAGCAGGGCGCGCAGGGCTATTTGCTGAAAAATCTTGAGCCGGGCATTTGGCTCGAATACCTTCGCGCAGTGGCTAGTGAAGAAGCGCCGATGACAAGTGAGCTGGCTTTACGTATTTTACAGGAGTTTTCGTTGCAGAAGCCGGACCAGACCGGTCACCATCCCCTCACGAATCGTGAACGTGAGATACTCGATTGGGTTGCCCGAGGGATGACGAACCGGGAGATTGCCAAGGCACTCGACATTTCCGATCAGACGGTAAAAAATCATCTGAAGAACATTATGCACAAGCTGCATCTAGAGAATCGGGTACAGTTGACGCGTTACGCGATGGAGCAAGGGTGGATCTAGAGCGGGCCTGTAGCCTCAGCGAAACGGGTATTACACGCATAAGGAATACTAGAACAGCCCAAAAACTCTTTTTTTGTAAAAAGGCTTAACATTGGACTTAAAATAATCTTCCAATCCCGAGGACCCATCCAACTGAATAAATGTAACGGGTGGGTCAGGAACATGTACGGAATTTGCCACCATACCCGCTTTAGCTACAATCTCATCTATGTTGCCATTTGCTTCAAGAGCAATGAGTGTGTGTGGCTTCTCATCCACCTGTGGATTGAAGAAATGCGCATGATACGCGAGCCTTACTTCTTTCATATCCGCAAATAGTTTGCCTAGCGCTTCAAGAAGCTCTTTGGGATTAACGGCCGGTTGTCCGATCATAACCTCAGTCTCTTGCTGAACTTCATATTGCTGGGAAGGGGCAAAAATAGATCCATCTAAAATGGACGCTATTTCTGCTGCCGTAAATTCTTTTCCATAGCTCGAAGTTGGATTTAGAAATACATCAGCACCACGCGTTAATTGAAAGAAATCCACAGCATTCATTGAACAATACTGAACCTCCTGGTCAATGGTCTCCTGTAAACGGCGTAATGAAGTGAAGATCGGTATATATTGCTTCTGGTTGATTTCAATATTTAACAACTGGATCGATGAACCTTCTTGTAGAACTCCTTCGTACGTCTCATGTTCACTACCGTATTGAATGGTGTAAATATTGGAGCCCATCAGTTCCTTGTAAAAATCATTTCGGGCAGAGGGGGTGGTTGCGGCCTTCACTAAAATATCCTCAAGCGTATTCTCCGGTTCAAACGTCATGATTATTATCACTCCAATCGCGATATGAGCTATAGATGAGTTTCCTGTTTTTGATCTCGCTTACCACTTTATCGTAGTTTTCTTTCCACTCGTCATAAGTATCAAATTCTTCCTTGGTAATGGGGTAATACTCGGGAACATCGCAGATCCCTGTAAGGATTTCAAAGGTGTATTGCTCTCCGAAAATGCCCGCGCTTGAATAAGGACCTTCCTTAAGCCTTTTATAGTTCCAGCGGTTCACAATTCCACAGCTCCCTTTCGTTTAAAGACGATGTGTCAACTTTTAACAATTATATTGATTTTACTCTTTTTCCTACAAAAGTTTAAGCTTCCAAACTCCTAGTTTTTTATTTCACAACCGGTTATCTTGCCCCAGAGTGGGGAATCAAGGCGGAATAACAACCTCCTTATAATATAATTTCAGTATATGAAAAATTCATAATAGGAAGATCAAATTCATGCTGCTTAGTTACTTTTACTTTAACTGCTCTCCATACAACGCTCTAGCAACGTTAATTCCACTTAAAAAGGACCATTAGGTCCATTATTGTGAAAAATTCATATGTTCGATATACTGGAAACAAAAGGGAGGTGACCGCCCATGGCTTTTATGATTGCCCAGCGGGCTTACATTAAGTTATACCTGATTACGAAGGTGGAGCAGCGTCGCGGGTATGGGTATCAGATGCTGGAGGAAATGAAGGAGGAATTCCAGCCGTTTGGGTACGTGCCTCCGCTAAGCGAGATTTACCGGGCGTTGCATGAGCTGGTGCAGGAGGGAGTTCTGTATCGGACCAAGCAGCTGAAGGGAAATGATCCGAGCGTGGATTTTCAGGAAATCGTGCTGTACCATTTTACGGAAGAGGGGCGGGATAAGGCCAAGCTTTACAAGAAGCAGGTAAAGACCGACCTCGATCGCTGTATTGGCATGCTGCAAAAGGCGGTTCAGGACAATTATAACTAGTTATAGTTAATTCCGATAAGACTACTGATTGTATCGTGTCGCGAAGCCATGTATGATGATATTTAAGAATAAATCGAGTTCAAAAAAGGCGAATTTTGAGCGCCCTCTCAACTTAATATTTGTGGGAATAGGTGCTTCTGTTGGGAGCTTAAAAGGGAAGTCCGGTGCAAGGCCGGCGCGGTCCCGCCACTGTAACAGAGGAGTCCGTTGCGATTCTTGCCACTGATGAACCCCATCGGGAAGGCAGCAGGAAGACGTTGAATCTGGAGCCAGGAGACCTGCCTATTCTGACAACACTGCATTACCTACGGGAGATAGGGAGGTGTTAAAGATTACTGCCATTGTATATCTATACAGAGGTTTCTCTTTAGCATTGCTTAAAGGGAGCCTCTTTTTATTTAAACTGGACTGGATTTATAAACGTGTATTCCATCAAACATTATTTATGGAGGTTGATTGAATTGGGTAAAATCGTAAGCGGTAATCTTGGGTATCCCAGAATCGGACGAAATCGGGAATGGAAAAAAGCAATTGAGGCTTATTGGGCAGGGCAAATCGCGGAGCCTGAACTGCGGGAACGACTAACCGCGATCCGCCTGGACAATTTGCGTACGCAGCAAAGCAAAGGAATCGATGTTATTCCGGTCGGTGAGTTTACTTATTATGATCATGTGCTGGATACGGCGGTAATGTTCGGATTAATTCCGGCACGATTCGAATATGCCGACGGGGCGGTACCGCTAGACACTTATTATGCTATCGCCAGAGGAAATAAACAGGCAGCGGCCAGCGAGATGACCAAGTGGTTTAATACAAATTACCACTATATTGTACCTGAGCTGGGTGACAGAGAGCCGAAGCTGACTGTAAATTATCCGCTGGAGGCGTACCGGGAAGCGAAGCAAGCCCTGCAAATGGAAGGCAGACCCGTATTGCTTGGTTTGTATACGTTCCTGAAATTGTCCAAAGGATATGCGGAGGGTGAGTTCAGTGCTTGGGTCGACAAGCTGCTGCCGCTCTATATTCAGGTGCTGCGCGAGCTTGTGGCAGAAGGCGCAGCCTGGGTACAAATCGATGAACCAGCTCTCGTAACGGAGCTAACCGCTGAGGATATCCAGCAGCTTCATTTGATTTACAAGACGATCGCTCAGGAAGTACCGGGAATCTCCATCATGCTGCAAACCTACTTCGCTGCAGTATCCGGATATCAGCAAGTGATTGCTCTGCCGGTACAGGGGATTGGCTTGGATTTTGTTCACGGTCTGGAAGGCAATCTTGCCGCGCTGCGTGAATTTGGCTATCCGGCAGGCAAGGTGCTTGGAGCCGGGGTTATCGATGGACGCAACATTTGGCGCGGTGATCTGAAAGCGGCGAGGCAGCTGCTGGATGAGATTGTAGAGCTGGCTCCACAGGCAGAAAAGGTGATCGTACAGCCCGCGAGCAGCCTGCTGCATGTACCGGTCAGTCTGCAGGGGGAGACGGAGCTGGAACCGCTGTTGAAGGATGCACTGGCCTTTGCGGAAGAGAAGCTGGATGAAGTCGCCAGTCTCAAGGAATCGTTCAGCAGCTTGTCCATCCCTGCCTTATTCGCGGAGAATGAGCAGTCCATTCAGGCATTGTCTGCTGCCCCGGTCCGTAATCGTCATCATGTTCGCAGTAGTGTGGAGCAGGCGTTGCAGCAGCCCGCGGTGCGGAAGAACGAATTCACCACACGCAGAGTGAAGCAGGAGCAGAAATGGCAGCTGCCGTTGCTTCCTACGACGACCATCGGCAGCTTCCCGCAGACCAAGGAAGTGCGCTCGGCACGGCAGAAATGGCGCAAAGGCGAATGGACTACGGAGCAATACGATCAATATATTCAATCTGAAATTGATAAATGGATCCAAATTCAGGAAGATATCGGTTTGGATGTACTCGTGCACGGAGAGTTCGAACGGACGGACATGGTTGAATTTTTCGGCGAGAAGCTGCCTGGATTTGCTTTTACGCGTGGGGGATGGGTTCAGTCCTATGGGACGCGCTGCGTGAAGCCGCCGATTATTTACGGGGATGTGGAATTCGGTCAGCCGATGACTGTAAAAGAGACACAATATGCGCAATCGTTGACACCGAAGCCGGTTAAAGGTATGTTGACCGGACCGATCACTATATTGAACTGGTCCTTTGTACGGACGGATATCCCGCGGAAGCATGTTGCGTATCAAATCGCCCTTGCCTTGCGTAAGGAAGTAGAAGCTCTGGAAAGAGCCGGGATCGAGATGATTCAGGTGGATGAGCCAGCCCTGCGGGAAGGGTTGCCTCTAAAACGGGAGGACTGGCAGGAATATCTGGATTGGTCGGTCAATGCTTTCCGGATTTCTACAAGCTCGGTGCAGGATACGACGCAAATTCATACGCATATGTGCTACTGTGAATTCCAGGACATCATCGATTCGATCCAGGCTCTGGATGCCGATGTAATCTCGATCGAGACATCACGCAGCCATGGAGAACTGATCAGCAGCTTCGAGGAGCATACTTATCCGCTTGGCATCGGCCTTGGCGTCTATGATATTCATAGTCCAAGGGTTCCTTCCAAGGAAGAGATGTTGTCCTTGATCGAACGGGCACTCGAGGTATTAGATCCACAATTATTTTGGATTAATCCCGATTGCGGACTGAAGACAAGGGGACAGGAGGAAACTGTCGCAGCTTTGTCACATATGGTGTCAGCGGCAGAAACCTATAGAGAGAAAGTAATTTCACGTTCTTAAATGGAAAATAATGAAGGTGTGACAAAAGCTACAGAAAATTTTCTAGAAACTGCAATTGACAAATCACCTTGGGTAATTTACTATGTTAACGATATCTCTAGAGAAAAAGTTAGTAGATAGGAAACTAGTAAATTCACCAGGAGGAACCATAAAATGGCTAAAGTATTATTTGTTAAAGCTAACAACCGTCCGGTTGAGCAATCCGCAACAGTAAAATTGTATGAAAGCTTCTTGCAATCCTATAAGGAAAATCATCCTGGGGATGAAATTTCCGAAGTGAACGTATTTGAAGCGAACCTTCCGTATTATGACAACGACATCATTAACGGAGGATACAAACTGGCTAACGGATTCGAAGCAACTCCGGAAGAAGTAAAGGCTGTTGAACTTGCGAACTCATACCTTGATCAATTCCTGAACGCAGACAAAGTGGTATTTGCGTTCCCATTGTGGAACTTCACCATTCCTGCACAACTTCTGACTTACCTGTTCTATTTGAATCAAGCAGGCAAGACTTTCAAATATACTCCAGAAGGCGCTGTAGGCCTGGTTGGCGACAAGAAAGTAGCATTGTTGCACGCTCGTGGCGGTGTATACTCCGAAGGACCAATGGCTTCTTTGGAAATGTCCTTGAATTATGTAGCTAATACGCTGGCATTCTGGGGAATTAAGAACACGGAGAATGTGATCGTTGAAGGCCATAATCAATTCCCGGATCGCGCCGATGACATTATTCAGGACGGCATCCAACGTGCCGCTGACCTTGCTGCTCGCTTCTAATTTTATTTAGTTAGCATCTGATTGCTGCAATTCACCGAATATAAAATGGGCTATCCCGACTAATCTATGATTAGCGGGGTAGCTTTTTTTATGAGTTTAATAGAAAGTATAGCGGTGAAGTGATAAAGGAGCCGCATTATAAGCGGCTCCTCTGAATCCATTACTTGTTGTTCTTGTGATACTCGTTGAGTAATTGATCAAGCTTTTGGCTCAGAATTACGATTTTCCGGTCGGTCAGCTTGCGTGTAGAAAGTTTATTTAATTCCAACCGAAGTTCTTCAATCCTGCGGATTAACTCCAACGTCGAACAACCCCTGAAATTAGAATATCTATGTTATACGTCCGCTGTGCACTGGCGACCGTCGTGCGGAATCCCTACTTTCGCCTGCTCCGCCCCAGGCGTAAAGTGGTAAGTAATCATTTCTCTATCCGAATGGGCAGCTCCTCCTTAACAGATAAAAAATGTAAGTAAAAGTCGTATCACGGCAAAATATGAAACTATTTCGTTCTTTTTTTGCTATAATAGCGAATACAGCTTAGAGATACGGAGGAATTAGAGAATGCTTCAGAAGACACATACTTTAGCAGGGCTAGTCGCGGCCGAATGCGTCATCATCTACTACAATCAGCCGCTTCTATCCTGGGAATCGGGAGCAGCGCTGCTCATTGGATGTCTGGTAGGCCCGCTAGCGGATATTGATAAGAGAGGATCAACGATGGCCAAGATTCTGCTGCCGCTGTCATGGCTGCTGCAAATCTTGCGCGTTAAGCACCGCACTTTGACACATTCCCTGCTGTTCCTGGTGTTGTTAGGCTATCTGTTGACTCCATTGCCTGACTTCTATTATTGGACGATCATCGCTGCTTATGCCTCGCATCCGCTCATCGATCTTCTGAATGATCAAGGGGTTGCTCTACTCTGGCCATTGAACCGGAAATTCCGCTTTTTGCCGAAGCCGGTCGCGATCGATACAGGATCTATGCAGGAGATCATTTTCAGAACGACATTAGCTGTACTGGCTATTATTTTACCGTTCGCACAGTGGGACTCATTTTGAGTCTTTTTTTTATTGGTGCTTCATTATAAAATGGAGTTTACTTTATGTATGTTCATGTTTAAGTCAGACTTTCAGCATTGAAGCTTATGTTTTTTGCGATACGCGTTTTTTCAAAACGCTTCTGCTGGATGAAGCCAGAGGTTGGGAAGAAGAGCTGCACGTTTCCGCAAAACGGCTTCGCAAGTATTTGGTTGCAGTGAAGTGAGTAAACCTTAGGGAATAATGAATAATACTCAATATAATTGAAGGAGAAATGTTATGGTTTCGGATTGGGAAACGGTGTTTAAACTTTGCATTGCTTTATTATTTGGTTTGTTCATTGGCATCGACCGGCAGCTGAAGCAGAAGCCGCTTGGGATCAAGACCTGTATGGTCATCTGCATCTCAAGCTGTCTTGTGACTATCGTCTCGATTGAAGCCTTTCAGAAATTTGCCGGGCCGGATCATCCCAATATGGACCCGATGCGCTTGGCGGCTCAGATTGTAAGCGGGATCGGTTTCCTGGGGGCAGGGGCAATACTGCGCCGCAGTAATGAAGGAATCTCCGGACTTACGTCCGCGGCGATGATCTGGGCGGCTTCCGGGATCGGGATTGCGATTGGTACGGGATTTTATATCGAAGCCGGGTTAGCTGTTATTTTACTGATTCTCGCTGTGAATTTCGTCCCATATCTCATTAAGTGGATCGGGCCTTATAAGCTGAATCAACGCGATGTCTCCCTGAAGGTCGTCATGGAGGAGCATGGGAATGTCACGGATCTGATTCGGATTATTGAACGCAAGGATGACAAGAGCGGCAACAGGCATATTCTACAGCATCGCATCCGCCGGCTTAAGATCAAAGACCTGGATGAAGGACGCCACCGGGTAGACATGGTAATTACAGCGTCGGAGAAGGAATATACAACAGAAATTTATAACTTTGTACGAAGTATCGAGCATGTAACCAGTGTCGAGGTCGAGAATTTATAGCAGGTAGCAGTCGAGGTCAAGGAGCTATAGCAGGCAGCGGTCGAGGTCGAGAATTTATAGCAGGCAGCAGTCGAGGTCGAGGAGCTATAGCGGGCAGCGGTCGAGGTCGAGGAGCTATAGCAGGTAGCGGTCGGGTAAAGAACCTATAGCAGGCAGCACCCTTTCTAACAGGTTGACTTTCAGCACCAAGAAGCTTGGATGTAACTGGGGTGGAAGGAGCTGAAAGAGCGAAAGAAGCGTAGTCTGGCTTAGGTGTAACTTTACGTGAAATCTGAGCTAGTTTAGCGGGCTTCCCCGTACGGTGTCCCCTTGTACAACATAATGTCCATTGCAGGAACGTTATTGTCGTTACAGGGAGATCATCACGCCATTTCATTATGCGCTAACGGAAATCACAGCCCTTATTTCGGTAAAATAAGGCCATTTGGATTTCTAACGGAACTGGGATGCGTTATTGAATCAATAATGAGGGAAATTACTTGGATTTAGCCCAAATAACGTCCCTCATTTCCGTTAGAATTTGTAACCTGCTGATTTCGGCCATATAACGGATCACATTTCCGTTAGCGTTCCTTTTGTGCGATTGGGGCATTAGGTGGATTAGGTGCGTAGGTGCAATAAGTGTGATAAGTGCAATAAGTGCAATAAGTGTGATAAGCGTGATGAGTGTGATAAGTGCAATAAGTGTGATAAGTGCAGTGCAATAAGTGTGATAAGTGCAGTGCAATAAGTGTGATAAGTGCAGTGCGATAAGTGTGATGCATGTGTAAGGGTGGTAAAGGCACCGAGGGGATAGGGACGATAGAAAAACATGACATCGCAAGCATCCACCCGGCCCGCTTGGTTCAATGCTATGATCGCTCCGTGATCCTATGGCGTGTTTCGTCGACGTGTGAAGTAGCTGATTAGTTTGATTTGTTGTGGACAAGCTTGGAATGCTCAAGTTAGCTTGAATAGTTTGATTTGTAGTGAATCGTTCGAAATGCCTAAGCTAGCTTGATTAGTTTGATTTGTTGTGAATTAGCTTGGACTGCTCGAGTTATCTTGATTTGTTGTGAATTAGCTTGGACTGCTTGATGTAGCCTGATTGCTTATCTGTCGTGGACTAGCTTGGATTACTTGAGTTATCTTGATTTGCCGTGAATTCGCTCGGAATGCTTGATTTAGCTTGAAGTAGCTAATATTAGCGAGAGCAACCTTGGGCCGACCCAAGCTGATTTACCTCAAGAAGAAGGTTTGTTTAAATTCAGTTTAAATTAGTAGGGTATTCTTCTCTATAAGAACCATTTTAAACAACCGTCTTCGTCTAACGAAACTACAGATCGTTATTTGCTTAAAAACAGGAGCAAAAAAAATCTAACGAAACACCATATCGTTATTTGCGAGAAAATGAAGCAATAAGCCCCTTATTCGCTCCAATAACGTTATCCAGTTTCGTTAGAATTTTAGCCGGCCCAAATTGCTGGAAATAACGTTACTCTGTTTCGTTAGAGGTTAAGAGCGGATCATTCAAGGAGAAGAGCCATGAAAACTGCCAAGAAAACAGATATATCCAAACCTGATTTCTCATCATTCTATCGATTAATGAAAGAGACGAAGCCGCCGGTGGCTTTAATCATTGTCTCGATTTTGCTTAGCGTTGTTTCTACGCTGGTCGGCCTGGTCATCCCGATGTTTACCAAAAGCCTGGTCGACGGATTCTCTCTGGAATCGATTAGCCGAATGCAGATCGTCGGTCTGGTCGCCGCCTTTATCGGGCAGACGCTGGCGGCCGGCGTGTCCATCTTTCTGCTGAATTACATCGGCCAGAAAGTAGTTGCCATCGTTCGCGATAAATTGTGGAAGAAGCTGCTTGCTTTGCCGGTATCCTATTTCGATAACAATCGGACCGGTGAATCGGTCAGCCGGATGACGAATGACACGGGGGTCATTAAGACCTTCATTTCCGAGCATGTCGCCAGCTTCTTCAGCGGGATCATCTCCATTATCGGCTCCGTCGCCGTACTGATCTATCTGAACTGGAAGATGACATTGATTATGTTCCTTGTGATTCCGCTGGCGGCGCTTGTGCTTGTGCCGATCGGCCGCAAGATGTATAAGGTCTCGATCAGCATGCAGGATGAGACCGCCTCCTTCACAGCGATGATCAGCCAGGTCCTGTCTGAGATCCGGCTGGTAAAAGCCTCCAATGCGGAAAAGATCGAGTATGAGAACGGAAACAAAGGCATTCAGAATCTGCTGAAATTCGGGATCAAGGAAGGGCTGATCATGGCCTGGATCAGTCCGTTGATGAGCTTCGTCTTAATGATGCTGCTCGTAATAGTCATCGGTTATGGCGGTATGCAGGTGTCTTCAGGCGTACTGACCGCCGGGGAACTTGTAGCCTTTATTCTGTATTTGATTCAGATCGTCATTCCTGTGACGCAGCTTAGCACCTTCTTCACCCAACTGCAAAAAGCCAACGGTGCGACCGAGCGGATGATGCAGACACTGAACGAGCAGGAGGAGGACTTCCATGCGGGTCTTGAAGTGGCGAATGCGCAGCTTCCCGTTAAAATTGAAAATCTGTCCTTCGGTTATAAACCGGATGAACCTATCCTTCAAGGGGTAAGCTTCCAAATGGAGCCGGGTACGGTCACGGCGGTAGTTGGCCCAAGCGGCGGAGGGAAGACCACGCTATTCCAGGTGCTAGAGCGCTATTATCTGCCGCAGCAGGGACGGATCATGCTTGGCAGCGAGCCGATCGATTCCTTCTCACTCCGTTCCTGGCGGGGGATTATCGGCTATGTGTCCCAGGAGAGCCCGATGATTGCCGGGACGATTCGCGATAACCTGTGTTACGGAATCGAACGCGAAGTCAGCCTGGAGGAGCTGGAGCAAGCCGCGAAAATGGCTTATGCCGACGGGTTTATCTCCGAGCTGCCGGAGGGCTTTGATACGGATGTAGGCGAACGCGGAGTGAAGCTGTCTGGCGGACAGCGGCAGAGAATTGCCATCGCCCGTGCATTGCTCCGTGATCCGAAGATTTTGATGCTGGATGAAGCCACATCCAGTCTGGATAGCCGCTCGGAAATCGTAGTGCAGCAAGCGCTCGACAATCTGATGGCAGGAAGGACAACGATTGTTATCGCTCACCGGTTATCCACGGTTGTTGGGGCGGATCAGATTATTTTTATTGAGAAGGGAAAAGTCACCGGACGGGGTACCCACGAACAGCTGCTGCAGCATCATGAGATGTATCGGGAGTTCGCGACGCAGCAGCTGCAGATTGCCGAAGCTTCACCGGAGCTCACCCTTCAGCAACTATAAACAGATCGTAGGTGAATAGTCGATTATGGCAAAAATACTTGTTGTTGATGATGATCATCATATCCGCGAGCTGGTCAAGGTTCTGGTTGAAGAGGCGGGGATCGGCGAGGTGCTGGAAGCGGCCGACGGGATTGAAGCGCTTGAAATGATGGAGGCGCAGCGGGCGGATATGGTTATACTGGATATCATGATGCCGAATATGGATGGCTGGGAGCTCTGCCGAGAGCTGCGACAAATGTATGAGATGCCGATTCTTATGCTGACCGCGAAGGGGGATACAAGACAGATCGTCAAGGGCTTTGATCTTGGCACGGACGATTATCTCGTGAAGCCGTTTGAGCCTGCCGAGCTTATCGTGCGGGTAAGGGCGCTGCTCAAGCGGTATCAAGTGATCGCTTCACAGAGCGTGGCGATCGGTACACTCCAGGTGGATCGTAAAACCTTCCAGGTCACGGCAGAGGATGAGAGCCTCACGCTGCCGCCCAAGGAATTTGAGCTGTTGTTCCTGCTCGGCAGCTATCCGGGCAAGACTATTTCCAGAGAGCAATTGATCGAGGATATCTGGGGTTTTGACTTCGAGGGAAACGAAAGGACGGTGGATGTCCATGTGAATCGGCTGCGTGAGCGGTTCCCGGAACAGCGGTTCCGCTTTCGCATAGTCACGATTCGCGGGCTGGGCTACCGTCTGGAGGTGTGCCAGGAAGAACGATGAAAATCCTGAAGAAAATATGGAATATCGTGCTGCATCTCGTTCAATATGCCGCTGTGCTTTTATTGCTTGTGGCCAGCTGGTTTGGTGCTTATTATATTATGGGCTGGATCTATCAATATACGGGAGTGCCTTCCTCTTCTTATATCCTGCAGGCTATCAACATCATCGTAGCATTTCATCTGTTCTTTGGTACCATGATGCTTATGGGGGGACTCTTCTTCCGTAAGAAGGAGCTAGCCAAGATGAAGAACATTCTGGACGCGATTCGCCGGATCTCCAAAGGCGATTTCTCCGTGAAGCTCGATGAACAGGCGGAGTACAGGGAATTCAAACAAATCGTGGAGAGTGTCAATGAACTGGCCGGGGAATTAGGTCGGATGGAGATGATGCGCCAGGACTTTATCTCGAATGTGTCGCATGAGATTCAATCTCCGCTTACCTCGATTCGCGGTTTTACTGAAGCGTTAAGAAATCCGCAGTTGAATGAAGGACAGCGCGGGCATTATCTGGACATCATTGAAGGAGAGAGCCGCAGGCTCTCGCAGATGAGCGATAATATGCTCAAGCTGTCCTCGCTTGAATCGGACCGTTCCTCCTTCGAGCATAGCCGATTCAGGCTGGATCGCATGTTGCAATCAATTGTGCTCGCTATCGAGCCGCAATGGCTGGCCAAGCAGATTGAGATCGAGCTGGACCTTAAGGAAGTTTATATTGAGGGCGTAGAGGAATTGCTGAGTCAGGTGTGGGTCAATCTCCTGAATAATAGTATTAAGTTTACACCGGTGAAAGGGAAGATATGGGTCGATCTTACTGCGGATGAAGAGGGGGCCAAGGTCGTCATTTCCGATTCCGGCGTAGGTATTTCCAAGGAAGATCTCCCTTACATCTTCGATCGCTTCTATAAAGCGGATAAATCAAGGAACCGCAATGCGGGCGGCAGCGGACTCGGTTTATCTATCGTCAGGAAGATTGTTGATATTCATCGCGGGCAGATATCTGTGGAATCGCAGCCGGAACAGGGAACACAATTTACAGTTTTTATTCCAATTCAGTGGCAATAATGAAAAGCTTGTAATCCTTTTTTAACCGTTTATTTGGAATCGATCTTAATTGTCATGGTATGATAGAATCATATGTGTGACTTTAGTCGATAAAAGGATGAACCAAATGAGTAAACAAATACTAATAGTAGATGATGATGAGAAAATAGCCAAACTGATAGAGATCTATTTATTAAATGAAGGATATCGTGTGATCAAGGCGGATAACGGCTTGGTAGCACTGGACATCATTGGACAGCAGGAGATTGATCTGATCGTACTCGACGTAATGATGCCGGGTCTCGATGGAATCTCGGTATGTCTGAAAATCCGCGAGACTTTGACAACGCCAATATTAATGCTAAGCGCCAAAGATGGCGATATGGATAAAATTACTGGGCTTATGACCGGTGCCGACGATTATATGGTGAAGCCCTTTAACCCGCTGGAGCTGGTGGCCAGGGTCAAATCGCTATTGCGCAGATCTTCCTATTCAGCGCAGCCGACATCGTCCGGCATAGGTCACATTATCAAAATCGGTTCTCTGCAGGTAGATAAAGAGACGCACACGGCCAGCGTTGATGGCAAGGCAGTCAAGCTGACTCCGATCGAGTTCAGCATTTTGTATCTTCTCGCCAGCCATCCGGGACGGGTGTTCAGCTCGGAGGAGATCTTTGAACTCATCTGGAAGGATAAATATTTCGAGAGCAGCAACTCCGTTACTGTGCATATCAGCCGCTTGCGAGATAAGCTGGAGAAGGAAATGGAATGCGAAGCGCTGATCAAGACCGTATGGGGGGTAGGCTACAAAATTGAAGGCTAGTCTCCGTTTTTTGTCCTGGTTGTTATGGACGGTAGTCACCTCGCTAGTTGCTTTGCTTCTGCTCTTTCAATTAGCCAAGCTGACATTCTTCCTATTTCCCCATCTTACCCTGCAATCAGCATTGATCTGGATCAACCGGAATATTGGCTTCCCGGAAGTGTATTATTTGTCCGGTGTGCCGATTCTGATGCTGTTCGCCCTGTATTTCTACAGGCGTAGTGTGCGGAGGCATGAGGAGAAATATTTGAAGCTGCTTATTGAGGAAGTACACCAGATTGAAGAGGGCTCAGCATCACGAATTCCGGTCGAGAATGTGGGTCAGCTCGGTCAGCTCGCTACAGATATTAACCGCATGATCGATCGGCTCAGAACCTCGATTGAGGAGGAACGCCGTGCCGAGCAGACCAAAAGCGAGCTGATTACAAATGTATCGCATGACCTTCGCACCCCGCTGACTTCGATTACCGGATATTTGGGGCTTATCGACCAGGATCGTTATCGCGATGAGGTTGAGCTTCGCTATTATGTCAACATGGCATATGAAGAGTCGCTGCGTCTGACACAGCTTCTGCAGGATCTGTTCGAATTCACGCGGCTGCAAAATATGGAGATGAGGCTGGAGAAGCGGAGAATTAATCTGGCCGAGATGTTATATCAGATTACAGCTCATTTCGGCTGGCAGCTGCAGGAGAGCGGGATGGAATGCCGCCTTTATCTCAAGCCTCAGCTATTCATTCTTGCAGACGGGGACAAGCTGCGGAGGGTGTACGAGAATCTGATCACGAATGCCATCCGCTATGGCAGCGGCGGAAAATATATTGATATTCGCGGTGAGCTTACGGCAAATGAGGTAATCACAGAGGTCATCAATTATGGCGAGCCGATCCCGAAAGCCGATCTGCCGCATCTGTTTGATCGTTTCTATCGGGTGGAGAAATCGCGGGCAACGCATACGGGCGGCTCGGGAATTGGACTGGCGATTGCCAAGCATATCGTTGATCAGCATGAAGGTACGATTATGGCGGAAAGTAATGAACACCGCACCGTATTCCGGGTTCGCTTAAGGAAGGATGACTCGGAATAAAGAGAGATCGAAGTATTGATCTGATGTTTGTAACAGCTTAAGGCTGCAGGTAATTAACCATTTGGAGACTATTCCAGATGGTTTTTTTGCGCTTGTCGCGTTTTTTTAAGGATTAAGCAGCGAAATCTTAAGATAAACTTAAGAAAATCTTATCCGTCCTGCAAGCTATGTCATCCATAATGGACAATAGCATTACTGGGCGCCTTGGATAGCGCTCAGATAAAACTCTCAATTACTATTTTCTGTTGCAAGAATAGAAATTGGTAAGATGACTGCGGCAATGTCCGCAGGAAATACAGAGAACCAAGGGAGAAACCTATGATGAATAGCCGAATGATGGATGTAATTTACCGTGAGTATAAAAGCGATGTGTATCAATATTTATATTATTTATGCCGGAATCACCACAATGCCGAGGACCTGATGCAGGAGACATTTTACCGGGCCCTGACGAGGCTTGACGGGATGGAACCCAAGCGAATTAAAGCCTGGCTGCTGCGGGTGGCCCATAACGCTTACATTGACAAGATTCGTAAAGATAGCCGTTCCAATGTGTATGAGAATGAATTCTTCTATAACTTCTCCAATGAAGAGACGCCAGAGACGAAGGTGCTTACTCAGGAGGTTCGCGATGAACTATTCGATCAGCTGTCCCTGCTTCCGCCGAATCAACAGCATGCGGTGTTGTTGTTCGATGTACATGGATTTTCTTATTTGGAATCTGCCGAGCTGATGGGGATTGGATTATCTCATTTTAAAATACTGCTGTACCGCGCCAGACAGAAGCTGCGTAAGAGCAGGCAGACGGCTTAGTAGGCTTGCTTCCATTTTTGGAATGAATCATTCATAATAGATGGGGAGACTAACTTATTGCAAGGAGGAATAGGGATATGGCTTTCCATCTGCAAGATACAGTGACCCTGAATAATGACGTAAAGATGCCAAGATTTGGCCTGGGTGTCTATAAGGTACAAGAAGGGGACGAAGTGATTCACGCGGTCAAGGCTGCGCTTCGTGCGGGATATGGAAGCATCGATACTGCGGCGCTTTATAATAATGAAGAAGGTGTGGGACAAGCTGTTCGCGAGGCGATGGCGGAGAATGGTCTGACCCGCGACCAGCTGTTCATCACCTCCAAGGTATGGAACTCTGAGCAAGGCTACGAGAAGACGCTGCAGGCTTTTGAGACAAGCTTGAACAAGCTCGGTCTTGATTATATCGATCTGTACCTCGTCCATTGGCCAGTAAAAGGCAAGTACAAGGATACTTGGCGTGCTTTGGAAAAGATCTATGAAGAAGGTAAAGTGCGTGCCATCGGTGTAAGCAATTTCCAAATCCATCACCTGGAGGATTTACTGGGAGAGGCGAAGGTCGTACCGGCCGTGAATCAGGTGGAGCTTCATCCTTACCTGAGTCAGAAGGAACTGCTTAGGTATGCGACCAGCAAAGGAATTTATCTCGAAGCATGGGCTCCGCTTGGACAAGGGCGCCTGCTTGACCACGAGATGCTGAAGGCGATCGGAAGCAAATACGGCAAGACACCGGCTCAGGTTATCCTGCGTTGGGATTTGCAGCTCGGGATTATCACGATTCCGAAATCAGTGAACGAACAGCGGATTATTGAGAATGCGGATATATTTGATTTTGAGCTGAGCGCAGAAGATATTGCGCAAATCGATGCATTGAATGAGAATAAGCGCTTTGGTCCGGACCCGGATACTTTCGATTTTTAAGCCATAGAAGTGCATAGTTGATAGAGCGAGGGAGCTGTGTAAGCAGCTCTCTTGTTGTCTTTCTTATTTTTCTGCAAGAAAAATTGTTCTGCCTCTCTCCTGGTGTCTGTGATAAAATCTTTTATATCCGCTGACTGGAGGAAATTATGACTTTTGTACGCAATTTGCTGCAATTCGGGTGGCTGCAGGCCTTATCTTGTATATTCCCGCTGATTATTTTTGGTACGCTGGGATTAACCAAGGTTGTGCATATCCCCGGCTTGCCGAGGTATGATCTGATTCTGATCATCTGCGTGCTGGCGCAGCTCGGGATGATTGTCTTCAAGCTGGAGACGATGGATGAACTGAAGGTCATCTGCCTGTTTCATATCATAGGTCTCTGTCTGGAACTGTACAAGGTACATATGGGTTCATGGGCTTATCCTGAACAGGCATGGACGAAAATTTACGGAGTTCCGCTCTATAGCGGGTTTATGTATGCCAGTGTAGCCAGTTATATTTGTCAGGCCTGGCGCAGACTTCAGCTGGAGATGGTGGACTGGCCCAGAGGGTGGCTTACCGTGCTTATTTGTGCGGCGATTTATCTGAACTTTTTTACGCATCATTTTATTGGCGATTATCGCTGGTGGCTCACCGCGCTGCTCTTCCTTATATTCTTCCGGACGAAAGTGCATTACACGCTTCATTCCCAGACGTTTCGAATGCCATTGATGCTGTCTTTTATCTTGATTGGCTTCTTCATCTGGATCGCGGAAAATATATCAACCTTTCTGGGGGCCTGGAGATACCCGGATCAGGAGCATAAGTGGCAGCTCGTTCATATCGGCAAGATCAGTTCATGGTTCCTGCTGGTTGTGATCAGCATTATTATCGTGGCGCAATTGAAGCATGTCAAAACGGGTCTAACCGGACGTAAAAGGGATGGGAATGAGGAAACTGTCAGTTAAGATAAGAACGGAGGTGGTCAGTGATGAATAAGTCGAAGGGTTATTTTTACTACTTGCTATGGACCATCGGAATGCTGATCGTCGTGTATTATGGCAACCAATTTGTTGGCATGATGGAATCGAAGAAAGGGGAGTTCCTTCGCATCGATTATAGCCTGCTGGGCAATATCATCTATGCGCTCGCGCTCGGGATCTATTTGAGCCTCCTGAATGGTTTGCCGACACGCAGGAAGTTTTACAGGCCATTGTTCTTTTTCGTATTTTTGCCTAGCTTGATTCTTATGATCTATCCGGTACTGGATATTTTCTTCAAGATGCCTTATTATGCTTTGTATTTGGATGTAGCCAGACAGGAGGGCCATTTCTTCTTTGGGATGCTCTGCGGGTTAACTTTGATGAAAAGTCTCTTTGGCAGTCGATAGAAAATCATGAATAGATCATGAGAAAAAGGGATTTTTGAATCACATATAAAGAGAGGTGCGCAATGGGAAATAAAGTATTGATCCTGGGAGGATCGCGATATTTCGGGAAAAGGCTCGTTCAGCTGCTGGCCAGTGAAGGTCAGGAGCCAGTGACGGTTGCTACACGCGGGCTCTTGAAGGTGGATTTCGCAGGCGAGGTTCAGCAAGTTGTTCTGGATCGCACAGACGCAGCTTCCTTGCGGGACGTAGCACAGTCGGGGCCTTGGGATATCGTCTATGACAATATCTGCTACTCTCCGAATGAGGCGCTGGCTGCGGTACAAGCTTTCGAAGGTTATGCCGGTCGGTATATTGTAACTTCTTCAGCCTCGGTGTACGACTACCTTGATCATACGTTAGCAGAGGCGGACTTTGATCCCTATCATTATGAGCTGAAGATGGGCGATCGTGATACATTGGGTTATGCTGAGGGGAAGCGGCTTGTCGAGACGGTCTTTATGCAAAAGGCCAAGTTTCCAGTATGTGCGATGCGCATTCCCATCGTCCTTGGACTGGATGACTATACACGCAGGCTGCATTTCCATATAGAGCATGTACAGCAGGGACGAACGATTGGGGTTCCTAATCCTGAGGCGGCGATCTCATTTATCACTTCCGGTGAAGTCGCATCCTTCATGAAATGGCTAGGCACGGCTTCGATTACAGGACCTGTGAATGGAAGCTCGAATGGGGCGGTAACGATCGGCCAATTAATCAGGATGATTGAACAAGCTACCGGCAAAGAGGCGCATATCGCGCCAGAGACTAGGGAGGAGCATATGTCTCCGTTTGGCATCCCCGTCTCATGGACGATGGATACGGCCAAAGCCCAGGCAGCGGGTTACACTTTCCAATCCGTTCAGGAATGGCTGCCGGAGCTCATCCGCGATATCGTATCCGGACAATGAAAAGGAATGCTATATTCGTGTGAGAGGAGCGGATTCAAGTGTCGTTGCAAGGTCGAGTTGTTATCGTAACCGGAGCGGGGCAGGGAATCGGGCGTGGGGTTGCCAAGGCCTATGCCGAGTGGAGCCTCGGTTGTCGCAGCTGAGATGAATGAGACGGCAGGAAGCAAGGTCATAGAGGAGATCAACTCCAGCGGGGGAACGGGCCTGTTTGTTCCGTGTGATGTCAGGCAGGAGGCGGATATTATCCGCTTGATGGCCGCTGCTCATGAGCGCTTTGGCCGGATCGATGTACTGATCAACAATGCGGGGGTATCCCGATTTAAAGATCTGTTTGACTTAACCGTAGAAGATTGGGACGATGTGCTGAACACCAATGTGCGCAGCTGCTTCCTTGCCTCGCGCGAAGCGGCCAAATATATGAAGGCAGGTGGACGCGGTGGGGCGATCGTCAATATCTCATCGACGCGGTATTTGATGTCGGAACCGAACTCGGAAGCCTATGCCGCTTCCAAGGGAGCCATTGCTTCTCTCAGCCATGCCCTTGCGGTGACCCTTGGGAGCAATCAGATTCGCGTTAACTGCATTAGTCCCGGCTGGATTGAGACCGGGGATTATGGAGCACTGCGGGATATTGATCATCAACAGCATCCGGCCGGCAGGGTTGGAACTCCAGAGGACATTGCCCGGGCATGTCTGTATTTGACAGATCCGAATAATACCTTTGTTACAGGAGCGCATATCGTTGTTGATGGGGGGATGACCCGGAAGATGATATATGAGCCGTAGGCTTATTTTTATATAAGGAGAATGTTATGAGACCGATTTGAGTTAAGCCATGTGCTTCCAACTTAATATTTATATACAACTGAATAGGAGTGAACATGGTGAAATTCAGATCGTCTTTTTACTATTTATGGGGTTCGCAGACGTTATCGAATACGGTAGATGTGCTCTACCTGGTGGCCTTGACCACTTATGTGCTGAATCAGACCGGATCGATTATTTTTGCCACACTGGTGCCTTTTTTTCGCGTTGTCGCTCAAATGCTCAGCGGGTTGTTGGCGCCGCTGCTGATTAACCGATATCGCTTATCGTTCCTGCTGACGCTGGCGCAAAGTGGACAGTTTATGCTGTTTACTGTGCTTGCCTTATATCTGTCACCTTGGATTGGCGGTACGAATACCGTAGTTATTTATTCCCTTATCGCTGGTCTGTCCTTCCTGGATGGGTGGACGAGTCCGGCGCGGAATGCACTGATTCCACGATTAGTGGATGATTCGAGCTTGATGAAGGCGAATGGGATTATCGGAACGACAGATCAGATCGTGCAGTTCGCCGGTTGGGCGATCAGCGGAGTGTTAGTCGCAGCCATGGGTTCTTTTCCGGTATTAGTGGTAGTTGCAGTATGTTACTGTGTAGCCGCTGCGGTTACGGTTCTGATCGAGGATCCAACAGAGGCCAAGCGAAAAAGCTTATTCGATGTGCAAACCACGGTGATGAAGGCGAAGGTGACGCCGGGGGATGGAGCCTTACCGGATGAGAAGGCTTTATCTCGCTGGGAGGTTCTGAAGGAAGGCTGGGTTGCCCTGTGGCGGGTTCCCAGGCTTCGGGCTCTAACGTTGATGGATATATGCGATGCGCTGGGGGGAATGGTCTGGGTCGGCGCGTTCATCCTTGTATTTGTCCAGGATGTGCTGCATCAGGATGAGAAGTGGTGGGGATATATTAATGCGAGTTATTTTGCCGGGGCAGTGATTGGCGGGCTTATCGTCGTCGCTCTGGTCAAAAAGTTCGAGAAGAAAATGTTTCTCTCCATGATCGTAGGAACGTTAGGTTATGGCCTGTTAACCGCCTGCTTTGCGCTAAATCATTCAGCGTGGCTGGCACTTGTCATTGTTCTCTTCACCGGGCCTTTTACCGAGCTTGCTGGAGTGACCAGGCGCACGCTCATTCAACGCAGTGTGAATAAAGAGATGCTGCCCAAAGTCTTCTCGGCGCAATCGACGCTGCTTAGCACACTGTATGGGCTGTCCCTTCTGATGTTAAGCGGGATTGCGGAGTGGTTCGGGATTGTAAATATGTATTTGCTGGCTGCCTTGTTAAGCTTGATCACGGCTGTGATCGGCTTTATGAATCGTAAAGCCATTCAGTTGTAAGAGCAACTAAAAGGGCATCTCCAAAGTCGATATTCGAACTTGGAGATGCCCTGTTTGGTTTGACTTGATATCACCATTGGCTTTGAGGGAATGATGATAATGGATATTTGTGGGTATTTTCAAAATTTCCAGTTTGCGAGTTGTTCCTATGATTCTTTTGTTGGATAGTTCGTTTGTTTTGTTATTTAGCAGCTTGGACAGACTTTTGCTGGCTGCTTCGTTTCGCTCTGAGCGAGAGCAGGAAGCACAATACGAGAACTATTGCAGCCGAAATATAAGGATAGTTGATGTTGAAATCGAACAAGAATCCGGCCACAATCGGACCGGCAATGTTGCCAAGGCTTGTGTATGCCGAGTTCAAACCAGCTACATATCCCTGTTTTTCCTCGGCCATCTTGGACATTTGTGTACCGATGGCTGGCCTTAAAATGTCGATCGACAAGAATAAAATGAATGTTACGGCAAGAATTAGCCAATACGTGTGAACCAAAAGCGTAAGCAGAACGAATACGGCAGCTATAATCAGACAGAATGAAATGACATTACGTTCTCCGAACTTGTTCAAGATCCAGCCGAAGATCGTTAATTGAACGACCGCCCCGGCGATGGAACCAAAGGTAATAATGAAGGCGATATCTTTAGCTGTAAAGCCAAACTTATGATCAACAAAAAGTCCAAATACGGTCTCATAGTTCGCCAGACCAAATGAAGCAACAAATACGATGATAAGAGCGATAAAATAAGGTTCTTTATAGGAATTGAGCAATTGCTTAACTAATGACTGTCTTGGAGCTTCGTTGGCTGTATCCTTAGCCACTTGCGCTCGTTTGTTGGATTCCGGTAGTGCTAACAAGGTAATCGTGGCGGCGACGCCACCGGCAACTGCGGCCGCGAAGAATGGAACGCGAATCCCAAATTCGGCGATAAATCCGCCAATCCCAGGACCGATAATAAAACCGGTCGTAATGGCCGCATTGATGAAGCCCATCCCGGTAGCCCGTTCTTCATCCGTAGTAGTATCTGCCGTATAGGCCATTACCGCCGGGAAGATCAATGCGGCACCCAGTCCACCGATCATTCTGCTTATGAACAGTAGAGCTGGCGCGTTAGCGATCCCGAAGAGAAACTCTGATACTGCAAATACGATCATCCCGATTACGATAATTTTCTTGCGTCCGAACATATCGGATAATCTCCCGGCATAAGGAGAGAATATTAGCTGTGTTAGCGAGAAGGATGCGACCAACAAGCCCACGGTGCTGCCGCTAATATGCAGCTCTGTCATATAAGTCGGCATGATCGGAACAACAAGGCCGATTCCGGTAAATACGATAAAAATATTAAGCATGAGAAGCAGTAAAGCTCCTCGGTTTTTAAATAATAATCTCATAATGATATCCTCCGCATGGTGTAGAATAGTTGAGGCTGTCGGTGGATACTTCCGATTCCTGGAACTATACTGACCGTTCGTTTTATAAAAAATTAAAGCGCTAAATACCTTTTATTTAAACCTCATTTGAAAGAACCTATAAAATTAAAGAGGGGGTTTAGCGATACCATATAAATAAATTTTAATGGCTTGCTGATACAATTGAATCGCATTTTGTAATTTCAACTGCCGCGATATATGACTCAGACCGATCACGAGACTCTCTAGAATAATAGCGAGACATTCAATATTTTCTGCTTTGAACTCCCCGTTATCGATACCCTGCTGAATCAGATCCCGATTAAACTTAAGGTGCCCCTGCACCATTTCAATAATACGTTCCTCAACATCACCTGGCTTCTCATCATGATTGAAGAACTCGCCAGCTGCTTTGGAGAGGGGATGATTAAGATCATCAAGCACCATCTGTTTGGCGAAGCCGTACAGCTTATCGGTGACTGTCTTATATTGAGACACATTCTCTTGCCATTTCGCTTCCCACTCCTGTTCCCACTCATCCAGTAAATAGAGGAATAGACCTTCTTTGCTCTTGAAATGATAATAAATATTCCCTTTACTGCTTCCGGTCGCCTCCGAAATGTCCTCAATCGAAGTTGCTTTATAGCCTTTATTGACAAATAAAGCTCGTGCAGCATCAGCAACTTTTCGCTTTGTCTGTTCACTTTGCAATTGCTTCTTGTTCAATGCAGCGCCCTTCGATTCCATGGCAATCGGCTCCCTTAACTTCATGGTATAATTATTTTATACTGAACGTTCGTTCAGGATTATAACAAATTTTATGGGGGGTGCGCAAGACTTTTGGTTAAAAGATTGCAAGCCTCAAAATTTTCTGAAAAATTTTCTTAAGTTTATGCTCCGTTCTTTACGGAAATAGTTTAAAATAAGGGTATGCAGGACAAATAGGAGATGTAGATAAATGGCTAATGAAGAAGAAGTAATACTGACACAAGAAGGGCTCGAGAAGCTGGAAGCTGAGCTAAAGGAACTGAAAGGCCCACGGCGCAGTGAATTGGCTGCACGGCTCAAATTAGCCATCAGCTATGGCGACTTGAAGGAGAACAGCGAATATCACTCCGCCAAGGAAGACCAGGCATTTATGGAGACACGTATTCTCACCTTAGAGAAAATGCTGAAGAACGCCAAAGTTGTTGATTCTGACAGCGTGGAAGAAGGAACAGTTGGCATCGGCTCGACGGTGATACTGAACGACTTGGAATTCAAAGAGAAGGTGGAGTACCAAATCGTTGGACCTACCGAATCAGATGCGTTCGACAACAAAATTTCTTATGAGAGTCCCCTCGGTAAGGAGATTCTTGGCAAGAAAATAGGAACCGTCATCAACGTCGAAGCTCCAGTAGGTATCATCAAATACGAAATTCTTGAGATTAAATAAAGAGAAGTGAAGTTATAAAAGAATTGGCCCCTTGTAGACGATCGTATCGTTTATGTGGGGCTGATTTTTTGTACGGAGAATAATCATTAACCTATGATCATTTTCATCTCAAATTAAATCGGCATGAGCGGCCTACTTCAAAATGGAGAACGAAGGTGGGTTATCTCATCTTATATGCAACGGTTGGGGGATTGAGTTGGATATGTGGCTGACCGGTATAATTTGCTTATAATCAAATTTTCTATTGATCTCTTACAAAAGGTTATGTTTCACTATAGGGGTAAATTGTATTTCAACTTTTTATTGCGAAAGGAGATGTTTTTTAATGACTGCTTCTAGGGTATTGGTGGTTTTAACTTAACCGAATATCTGGCATGGTAAATTCCAATCTTTGATTATAGCTTGGAATGAAAGAAAACGGGAATATCCCCCGTGTTTTTGCTATGCCGTAAACAGTAACCTTTCGTGAATACTGCTGTTAGTGCGGGATACGATGAAGGTCGTATCTCTTTTTGATTACAAGCCACTTTTTGGCTTTTCGCCGCGAAACAGCAGCTTCTTAGGAGGCTGCTTGCTCGCGGTATTTTTATGCCCAAAAACAACTTTAATTTTTAGGAGAAAATAGGGACAATGATTGATTTGAAACAATACGGCTATATCGAAGCCAAAACGCCGACGATCGGTTTAATACCCGTGAGCGTAGGGAGGTTATCTTAGATGAAGAAAAACGGAGGATTTAAAAAATGAACCATAATGATTTTTCACAAGTTGAGCAGACTCAGATTGAATCCGAAAAGCTGAGAATCGTTTTGAGTAAAATGCTCGGCAAGACCATAAGCCGGGCGGCTTATCAAACCAAACAACTGCAAGGCGGGACAGTAGGCGATGTGCGGCTTGTAATGGGCATGGCTGAAGCTTCCGACGGTCAGAATTTGCCGTATAAGGTGGTTTGGAAAATACAGAAAAAGTGGGAACGCTCCGGTGATCCGAACTCATGGCGCAGAGAGTATGATTTGTATCAAAGCAATCTCGGCGCAGCGTTCACGCACGCTCTCCGCTGGCCAGAATGCTACCATTCGGAGTTTCGGGATGGGGACATAGGACTGTGGATCGAGTATATAGACGGCCTATCAGGTAGCGATCTCACCCTTGAAATGCTTGAACAAGCGGCGTTGGAGTTGGGACGGTTTCAAGGCAGTATTGCAACACAGCACGATGACTTAAGGGGAATCCCATGTCTTGGGGATAAAGGCTTTTTAATGAGAGAGTTCAATCAATGGCATACGCAGTCATTCACATACGATTTTCTTGTGTCGGAGCCGTGCCGCATGCCGGGATTTTTGAAGCAAATGCTCAAAGACGGCGACATTCAGTTGGTTGAGGGAAAATCGTTTGAATATAGCTACCTACGTTCAAGAGGCTGCAATATACCGGAACACCTAAAACAGATGCTTATGGACATTGATAGCCGTAAAGATGAAATATTCGATAAGCTGCAAAACCTCCCTGTCGTATTGTGCCATCGGGATTTCTGGAATGAAAACATATTCTTTACCGACGGGAAAATAAGGATGATAGACTGGGACACTGCCGGTTGGGGCTTTCTCGGAGAGGACATCGCGAGCCTAATTGTAGACGGCATGGACGTTACAAGATTTGAGGAGAACTATCGCCGGCTTGTTCCGGCATACCTGAAAGGCATTTTGGAATATATAGATATACCGCCGATGGATGAAGTGTGTATTTTGACAATGACCCTCATCAAGTTCGGATACCGCATGCTGCAGGAGTATATGTTTTCGGAAGATTCCACAGAAAAGAGTTATGGCGTAAACGCGCTGCAAAAAATCTATGAATTGAGGGATAGCCCGCAAACCGCAATGCAAAATGGTCAGAATTCTCCCCTACATGAGGCGCAGGAATCCTAAAAAAGTAGTGTGATCAGACTATCAAGCGGTCAAAAATGTCCGTCCAAGTGATCAGGTCCAATGCAAACGGGGCAACTCCAAGTCGGAAAATCGACTTTTGAGACAGCCCCTTCTTTTTTTCTCGTGAATAGTATCGCGGCGATTATTAGAATAAGCTGCTGTTCAAATAGAGCTTCAATGTAAAAGGAAAAGGAAATGGACATGGAAATGCCTTCAATAGTTGGTTGGAACTTCTGCTTTCCTTGATCCAGAAGTGCTTTCTTTAAGCGCGTCATTCACGGCTTAGGGGACAAGGATGTGAAATTTCGGATAATATCGTAATTTACTAGGATATTTCCTGAGCCTATTGGAAGGTAATATAACAATTAGAAGTCATTTTTATCTTTGAAAAAGGAGATGAGCAAACATCATGTCAAAAGTGGTATACCTTCCATTAGACGAGCGTCCATGTAACTATCTGTTTCCCCAGCAGCTTGCTAAAATGACCGATTTGCAGATGGCGGTGCCTGGATTAGGGATCCTCGGCAGTAAGAAGAAGCCAGCCGATACGGCAGCGGTGAGACAATGGCTGCTGGAGGCGGCGCAGGATACCGATGTACTGCTCGTATCGATTGATATGCTGGTGTATGGCGGGATCGTTCCTTCCCGGCTGCATCATTTGTCCCTGGAGGAATGCATACGCAGGATTTCCGTGCTGGGTGATATCAAACGATCCTATCCGTCCATTAAGATACATGCCTTCAATCTCATCATGAGGGTTCCGAACAACAACAAAGATGAGGAAGAGCCTGATTATTACAAATTCCATGGAGGGCAAATTTTCAAATATAGCTATTTGACGGACAAGTCGGAGCGTGACGGTCTATCCGAAGCGGAGCGTCGGGAGCTTGAAAATTTGCAGGAGATGATCCCGAAGCCATATTTGCATGATTTTATCGAACGCAGAGTGATCAATCAGGGGATCAATCATTACGCATTACAGCTAGCGAAGGATGGCATAATCGATCATTTGATTATCCCGCTTGATGATAACTCCCAGTACGGCTTTTCTTCCAGAGAGCAGCGAAGGATGATTTGCCGGGTTGAGGAATTGGGCATTATGGATCGCGTCATGATTTATCCGGGTGCCGATGAAATCGGGTGTACGATGTTCTCGCATATTTTTTGCCAGCTCAAAAACTATAAGCCTGAAATATTTGTACGTTATTCGTCCACCCAGGGCCCGACAATTAAGCCGAAATATGAAGACCGGAGCCTGAACGAGAGTATCAAGTCTCATGTCACCGCTTCAGGTGCCTTGATGACGGATCATTCCTTTGAAACGCCGCTGGTTCTTGTCGTGCATTCACCAGCTATCGATCAGGCAGGGATGGCAGAGCAGATCCCATTCAAAGACAGGCATCGTTCTTACTTTTCCGAGATTCACTACAAAGAGACGGTTGAGGCGATGCAAAATTATTTGCGCAAAGGGAAACTGGTTGCTCTCGGGGATGTCGCAATCTGCAACGGCGGGGATCCAGTGTTGATGAAGCTGCTGAAGCAAAAGGGTTTGCTGGATCAATTGACGGCATATGCCGGCTGGAACACTTCGGGAAATACCCTCGGTACGGTGATTTCTCACTTTATCATCATTTCTTACTACATGGGACAGGCTGAGAACAATATCATTCATGAAAGCCGCAAATTTTACTATCATCGGCTTGTTGAGGACTTTATTTATCAATCCTTGGTTCGCCAGGATATGCTGGAGAATGATCTGCCCAGACTGAACGCCAGCTATTACCTGATTGGACATTGTCTGGACGAAGTGCATGCGATCCTTGCTGCTAAAATGAAAAGCGCAGTGGTTCAGTATTTGGGTAACATTAAGGAAGGGCAAATCAGGATCGAAAATCTGCATTTTCCTTGGGTACGGATGTTTGAAATCGGATTTGAGCTTGAGATTGATTAGAACTTTTGGACAGGCTGCTCCCTAATGCTGTTTACCGCTTTTGGACGGCCTTTTTTCATGTCTTTGAAATCGCTTTTAGCAAACGTTTTTTTATAAAATAATACCCAGATTATTCAGATGATTTCGAAAGTTTGTAGGATATTTTGTGCTGAAGCCCCAGTCTATAATAGCACTATAAACAAATATAAAGGGCTTTCAAAAGGAGGCAGACCCGATGAAAATTACTAGACATCCGGACAATCCCATTGTGGTTCCGGGAGGATACGAATGGAGGAAGGTTACAGTATTCAATCCGGCGGTTATCATCGATAACGGGAAATTTTATATGATTGAGCGTACCGCAGGCTCGCTTACCCCTTGCAAAAATTATCTAGGACTTCTGGAAAGCGAGGACGGTGTGAACTTTACCCATGTGAAGGACGAGCCTATCCTTACTCCGGATATGCTGGGCTTTCCTTACGGAAGCGTACAGGATCCCCGGATTGTAAAAATAGATGACACCTTCTATATGAACTATGCGCTCCGGCCTTGTGCGATGAACTATTACCCAACAGGCGCGGGCATTCCGGAACGTTCGATTCCGACGTATCCTGACGGATGGGGGCAGCAGGAGGGGCATTGGCTGACCCGCTCTTCGATCGTAACCTCGAAGAACCTTGTTGATTGGGAGTTTCTTACGGATACGACGCCGCTGGACATTAATGATCGGGACAATATTCTTTTCCCTGAACAAATTAATGGCAAATATGTGCTGCTGCGCCGTCCGGAGGAATATGTAGGCGGGGCCTATGGTACAGAGAAAGCGGCAATGTGGATTACCTATTCGGAGGATCTCATTCATTGGGAGGAGCCAAAGCTGCTCGCCAAGGCTGAGAATATGACCTGGGAATCGAGAAAAATCGGCGGTTCCACGCCTCCAGTAAAAACCGACCGCGGTTGGCTGGTGCTCTATCATGGAGTGGATGATAATGTTGTTTACCGGGTAGGAGCCATGCTGCTGGATCTGGACAATCCAGAGAAAATCATCGCCAGAACGAAAAACTTCATAATGGAGCCTGAAACGTATTATGAAAAATTTGGTTATCAAATTCCGAATGTTATTTTCCCGACTGGCAATGTAGTCAAGGATGGATTGCTCTATATTTACTATGGAGTTACAGACACAGCGATTGCGCTGGCTACAGTGCCGCTGGATGATTTGGTGGATTATATTCTAAATGAACCGCAATAATATTTTGTAGTCGAGCTAATCGTCTCTATTTACAAAAATCAGATGAATAATTCGGATATAATCGAAAGTTTGTGGGATATAGTCCGGATGAAAACGCTTTTATACTAAATATATAGAAGATGGACATCAATTAACTCCCATCTTTTTAGGCAGACAGCTTGTCTTTCAATTATAAGAAAAGAGGGTTGATTATGGGGAAAGCAAACAAAGGTAAAAAAGCCGTACTTCTCGGTCTGGTTGCCATGCTGGTTATGGTCATGGCAGCTTGCGGCAAGGACAAAGCAGCAGAGGGCAATAACAACGGAGGTTCAAAATCAGAGACTATCACTTTGAACATGATGCACCCCTGGACTTCTCCTAACGTGGACAATGAAGTCTACAAGGCTCGGATCGCCGAGTTCGAGGAGCAGCATCCGAATATCGTGATTAAGCAGGACGGCGTACCGGCAGCACAGTACAAAACCAAGCTGCGGACGTTAGCTGCGGCTAACAATTTGGCGGATATTAACGTGGTATGGCCTGGAGCGGATCTGGATCCGCTCGTAGCAGGCGATTTGCTGCAGCCGATCAATGACATGATGGATAATTGGACTTCGATTATGCCGGAAAGCGCATTAGCGGGATTTAACGTAGATGGCAAGCAGTATGCCATTCCAACGAAGCAATCGTTCGTGGATATTATTTATTACAACAAAGAGATGTTTGCGCAGGTAGGATATGATCAATTTCCCGATACCTACGACAAGTTCATCGATGCGGTGAAGAAGTTGAAAGAAGCGGGAATTACGCCGATTTCTTTAGGAAATAAGGAACAATGGCCGCTCCAGTCTTCTTATATCTCGATCATCGGGGACCGTTATACGGGTAGTGATTTCCTACCGTCCGTGTTAGAGAAACAAGCGAAGTTTACAGACCCTGAATTCGTAAAGGCGCTATCAGTCATTGATGAGTTGACCAAGCTTGGAGCCTTCAATACGGATGCTAACAATATGGATTCCGTTCAGGGTCAGGATTATTTCATTCAAGGAAAAGCAGCGATGCACATCTCATCCTCGACTGTTGACGGAAGGATTCGAATTAATAATGAGGAAGGGGACAAGTTCGGCATTGCGCTGTTCCCGAGCGTAGAAGGCGGCAAGGGTGATCCGGTTAAGAGTGCCGGCGTCGTGCAATACGGCATTGCTATCAAGAGCGGACTGGATGAGAAGAAGCAGAAGGCAGCTGAAGAGTTCATGAAGTTTTTCGTGAATGAGGATTTATATAAGGAATTGATCCGCAACGGAATTGTAGTTCCAGCGAAAGTGGATGTGCCGGAGGACGCGAGCAAATATTTGAAGGAGATGCTGGAATTGACCGGCAACGGAACGGCTCCGGTATTTGACAGCGTCGTTCCGACACAGGTGGTCGATGTTCTGCAAAACGGCTTGCAAGCCCTTACCGTAGGTAGAGGAACGCCTGAAGAGCTGGCTAAGGAAGTTCAAGATGCCTTTGACACGATGAATTAGAAGCTGATTCTATATCATCCTGTCGTTCAAATCCGATGCCCGGAGGAAACCCGAAATCCGGGTTTTCTTCATTCATCGGGATTGAAAGCACGATGACAACAAAGGAGGAATCCCTTGATGCAAACACTTAAAGGAACGAAGCTGGCGATATTTTTCGGTTTATTTCCTGCATTGCTGATTTATTTGGGAATAGCCATCGTTCCGATCGGGTTGTCCTTATATTACTCCGTAATGAACTGGAATGGTATCGGCTCAATGACGTTTGTCGGCTTCGATAATTACGTACAAATCTTAAACAATAGCACCTTATGGCTGTCTGTGAAAAATAACGTCATCATTATGGTTACCGGTCTGATCGGTCAGCTTCCACTTGGTTTGCTGCTAGCGATTTTGCTAAACCGCGGGCTTAAAGGCTCCGGATTTTTCCGGACGATCGGCTTTATGCCTGTTGTCATTTCTTCGGTCATGGTATCGCTGATCTGGGGGATGATTTATAACACAGAGTATGGGATGCTGAACAATCTGCTCGGGTTTATAGGCCTTGAGGGCTGGCAGCAGAACTGGCTTGGCGATGTAAAATGGTCGATGCTGTCGATCAGTATCGCTTATATTTGGCAAAACTGCGGTCTTTATATGGTTATTTTTCTGGCTGCTCTGCAAAATATTCCTGATGAAGTCAATGAGGCAGCCGAACTGGACGGGGCAACCGGCTTCAAGCGGACGATGCGGATCACTATTCCGATGATCAGAGGCACTATTATGGTATGCGTTGTCTATAGCATTAGTAATTCCTTCCGCGTGTTTGATCTTATTCAAATATTGACGGGCGGCGGTCCCGCGCATCAAACCGAGGTTATGACGATTTATATGTACAACAGTGCCTTCATGAACATGCGCTACGGTTATGGCAGCGCGGTTTCTATTCTAATCCTGCTGTTCAGTCTCGTTGTAATTACATTGATTAATCGGTTGGCCGGTGAGAAAGATGCCTAAGGAAAGGAGGAATAAGCCATGAAGAAGAAGTCTGGTCTGTTCCAGTTATTCGCATACACATTTTTAAGTCTATTCGCTATTATGAATATAGTTCCTCTTTTTTGGATGGTGGTAAACTCCTTTAAGAAGGAGCAGGAATACGCAGCAAATCCATTTTCGCTCCCGACCCATTTTCAATTTTCCAACTATGTCGAGGCGTGGAAGGTTGCCAATATGGATGTGTATTTTTTCAACAGTATTCTCGTTACCCTTGTCTCTCTCATCGTAACGGTACTGTTAGGGGCATTGGCAGCTTATTTTCTGTCACGGTTTCAATTCAAGCTTCGCGGATTGACTTACAGCTTATTCCTGTTGGGAATGCTCGTTCCGATTCATGCCACATTGATTCCGATATTTCTAATTATGCAGAAGCTGCATTCAATCGATACCTATTTCTCGTTAATTTTGCCGTATACGGCATTTCACTTGTCTCTGACTGTCTTTATTCTGGAAGGCTTTATGAAAGGGTTTCCTAAAGACCTGGAAGAGTCGGGCGTAGTGGATGGAGCGGGAATTTACCGCATCTTCTGGTCGATTATTCTGCCGATTACAAGACCGGCACTCGCTACGGTCATTATTTTGAACTTTATCTACAATTGGAATGAATATTTATTCGCGCTCGTATTGATTACCTCATCAGAGTTGAAGACGCTACCGCTCGGACTTGCCAACTTTGTCGGCATTGAAACGGCAAGCCTGACTTTGCAAATGGCTGCGCTGACGATCGCCCTGATCCCGATCATTATCTTCTACCTGCTGCTGCAGAAGCAGCTTGTTGCCGGTATGACGGCGGGAGCCGTGAAGGGCTAAGCCGAGGTCCGTAGGGTAGCGTAGGAAGGAGAACAGCTTATGGGGACAAGCAAGGGGAGATTTCTCGGCAGCTTCGGTTTAAAACGAAAGGCGCTTGTCATTTTTCTGATCTTTGTCATTCTGCCTACCTTCGGCGTCGGTGTAGTCGTGCAGTATAAATTTAATGAGATATTAAGAGAACAATTCATCAATTCTACGAAACGCAATTTGGATAACGTAACCAATCAGCTGGGAGAGCAGACCAAAATGGTCGAGGATATCGCCAACTATCTCATTTTAAGCCCGGACATGCGTCTATTTCTGCGCCCCTCTCCGCCTTTGAACAGTGAACAAAGAACGAATCTCAAGCGCAATATTGAGGATTTTCTTACGTTCCAGCTCATGTCGAGAAGCTATATCCGATCCATTGAAATAACAGGATTTAACGGCAGCTTAATCGAGATGGGCGAACCGTTCAGTGGGGATGAGACGAAGTGGGAGCAGGAGGCTGATGCTCGTAGGGGAGGAATCGTCTGGACTGAAGGTTACAATCTGAACAGTGATTGGTATGGCGATGTCCGGATTATGTCCTTGTTCCGAATTTTGAATTCCTACAGTCAGATCACTCAACCGCTAGGCAGGTTAACGATCCGGATGGATGAAGCGGGCATAGTCCATTTGCTGGAACAAGGGATATTTAAGGAAGGGGTAGGAACTGTATTCATCGTTGGGGAGAAAGGGCAGTTTATTCTCGGCTCCAAGGATCAAATGCAGGATAGCTTTATTCCGAATGCGGCTTTGCTGGACAAGCTGGTTAACAGCAGGGGCGGTTTCATCACTTGTTCCATAGAGGACGAGCGCTATTTGACGTTGTACAAGGGAATTGAGAACACAGGCTGGAAAGTCATCGCTATGATTCCGGAGGCAACTGTGGCGGAGGAATTCCGTTCCGTTAAAGTAATCATGGTAGTTATATTGGCCGCAATTTTACTGCTTGGGTTGACAGCGCTTATCGGGTTCCATTACACGATTATCCTGCCGATCCTTCGCTTGAAGAAGGAAACTAATCGCGTGATGCACGGGGATTTCAATGCGCGGGTACCGGTGAATTCACGAGATGAAATTTCTGAGTTGAATCACAAGTTTAACGAAATGGTCTTCACGATCAAGCAATTGATCGATCATAAATATAAGCTAGAGCTCCGGGAGCGGGAATCCGAGCTGAAGCTGATGCAGAACCAGATGGATCCCCACTTTCTATATAACACCTTGGATATGATCCGCTGGACAGCGCGCCTGGAGAAGGCGTCAAAATCAAGCCAGTTGATTGAGATGCTCTCGAAGTTTTTCCGCTCTAGCGTGAACAATGGCAGCTATCAGACAACACTGCGCAAGGAGCTGGAATTTGCACAATCCTACTTGTATTTGCAGCAGCGTCGTCTCGGAAACAAGCTGAAATATTGTCTTTATTCAGAGGCGGATATTGAGGACGCAGTAACGCTAAAGGCTACGATACAGCCATTGGTAGAGAATTTTATTAAGCATGGCTTTGATCGTAATAAAGAATTTGGCGATATTAAGGTAAGATGCTACTCGGCTGAGGATGAAATTTGGATCGATGTGATCGATAATGGCAAAGGAATGGAGCCTGCAAGGGAAAATGAGATTCGAAGCTCGCTGCAAAATGGAGGAAAACCTGGAGGCAGGGAGGGAGCCATGAATAACATACACGAGAGAATATCAATATTCTTCGGATCAGACTACGGTTTGGAAATTGTAAATAATTCGGCCGAAGGCATGTGGGTACGGGTCAGGCTTCCCCGCGAAACGGCCGACAAACTTGGCGGTGAGCAGTATGAGCAATAATATGGTGTCTAGCGACAGACGGATAAGGATGCTGATTGTGGACGACGAGCCTGTCATTTGCGAGGGTCTTCGCTGCACAATCAATTGGGACGAGCTTGGCGTAGAGGTCGTAGGCGAGGCATATGACGGGAAGGAAGCGCTTCAGATGGTTCAGGAGCATGATGTTGATTTCCTCCTTTCTGATATTCGGATGGAAGATATGGACGGCTTGCATTTAGCAGAGCAGTTGAAACAGCAATTTCCGAGGGTGCAAGTCATTATGATCAGCGGCTATGAGGATTTTGAATATGCTCGTCAGGCAATCAGGCTTGGCGTCAGCGATTATTTGCTTAAGCCGGTCGAAATCGAAGAGTTGACTGCGGTAGTAAGCAAGGTTGTAACCAGTATTCGTAAGCGGGAACAGGAAGGAGTCCCTCAGGAGGCCAAGCTGTGGCTGCTCGATATGGCCCGTCACGGGATTTCGTACAGTAAAGAAGTGCCGACGTCGCTGCATGGCGTGCAGTTCCGTATTCTCGCCACTCAGCTGGACAACTTCTACGAACGATATAGTACAATACCGCCTGTTCAATATAAAGAGATTCAGGATAGATGGATGAGCATGATTCAAGGCTACCTGCATCACTCCGGGCTGCGTTCGGTATCTGTTTTTTATCACGAAAACTTGTTAATCACGTTAGCTGTGTCGAATATCAGGCTGGATCGCAAGACCTGGGATGAATTACTGGCCTCAGCAATCCTGTCTGCAGAGAAGGATATCGTCCTATATGGCGGGGCTTCTCTTCCCTATGATGATCTGGCTGACACTTCGGCTTATTGTGCTGAAGCTACCGAACTCCTGTCATATCATGTTTCGGAAGGACTTCCTGTTCTGCTTCCGGAGTATCGGGATAGTATCGGGATGAATCGGATACTGCCGGATTTTGATATTGCGGAGAGGGTACAACAACTGGTATCGGCGCTGTTTAAGCAGGATCAGGATGAAGTGAAGGAACTGGTGGCATCGATGTTTCAATTTTTTCGAAAAGAAGGATTCCTGCTGCCGGATATCGTCAAAATTTACGAAGAGCTCTTTGCTCTGCTGCGCCAACGGCTTCGCAAAAGCGGAATGACCGATTTGGACTACGGGCATAACGAGACTCCGAATCTGAACGTTTACAACTCTTATACTGGGCTAGAGGCTTTGGTGCTAAAAGAGATTCAGCAATTATTACTGCTGATCGACAAGCAGGGAATCGATAAATCCTACTGGATCATCGAGAAGGCGAAGAAGTATATGAACGATCATTATCAATCGGATTTGAAGGCTTCCGAGGTGGCTTCCTGGCTGAAGATCACGCCGAGCTATTTCAGTTATATTTTTAAGCAAAGCACAGGAAAAGGTTTTACAGAATACATGAATGAGGCCAAGATTGATCAAGCCAAAGAGCTGCTGGCCACAACCCACGATAAGGTATTCGAAATTGCGGATAAGGTAGGCTACAAGGAATATAAGTATTTCGTATCTGTGTTCAAATCGTATACGGGCATGACGCCGAAAGAATACCGCGGGCTTAGTGCCAGCAAGGATGCAGGCAAGTAAGCTGGTTATGACTACACATGAGGACGAATGAGGCAATATCAGTGTATGGCAGGGGGAATCAGGTAATGGAAAAGTACAAGATGTCCTCCGTTCCAATAGAGGAGCGGGTGCAGGACTTGCTCTCCCGGATGAATCTTCAGGAGAAGGTTGGACAGCTGAATCAACGGATGTACGGATGGAATGCCTATGTTCGAAACGGCGATGGAATTTCGCTGACGGAAGCTTTTAAGCAGGAGGTTGCCTTTGGAGCCGGGATGGGGGCATTGTATGGATTGTTCCGCAGCGATCCTTGGTCGGGCGTCAATTATGAAAACGGAATCACAGTGGCAGAGAGCGCTGAAGCCGCGAACATGGTGCAGCGTTACGTAATAGAAAATACGCGATTGGGCATTCCGGTCTTATTATCAGAGGAATGTCCGCACGGACATCAGGCGCTGGATGGGACGCTTCTGCCGGTTAACTTAGCCGTAGGCTCGACCTGGAACCCGGCGCTGATGCAGCAGGCTTACGCGTATGTGGCTGCGGAAATAAGAAGTCGAGGAGCCCATATCGGCCTCGTGTCAGCACTGGACATTTTACAGGACCCCCGTTGGGGACGTTCCGAGGAATGCTTCAGTGAAGACCCCCATTTGGCTGCACGCTTCGCGGAAGCAGCTGTTCGCGGGATGCAAGGAGCCGAGCCGGGTGAGCTGGCTTCTCCGAATAAGGTTGCTGTAGTACTGAAGCATTTATGTGCCCAGGGTGCGGGGCAGGGAGGGCGAAATGCGGGGCCGGCTGCGATCGGGCAGCGTGAGCTGCGCGAAATTCATCTGCCGGCAGCCAAAGCAGGAATGGAAGCCGGGGCAGCCGGATTTATGGCAGCGTATAACGAAATTGACGGGATTCCTTGTCACGCCAATCAGGCGCTGCTCACTGGTATTCTTCGCGAGGAATGGAAGTTCGATGGGATCGTGATGGCCGACGGCTGTGCAATCGACCGGTTGCTGGCGCTAACTGGAAGTCATGAATCGGCCGCTGCGCTGGCTTTATCCTCCGGAGTGGATTTAAGCCTCTGGGATAACTCGTTCTCAACGTTAGAAAGGGCAGTAAAGCAGGGGCTGGTGTCGGAAGTCCAGATAGACCAAGCGGTTAGCCGCGTACTGCTGCTTAAGTTCCGACTTGGCCTTTTTGATCATCCCTATACTGAGAAGCTGCGTGCGATTTCCGTTGTCGGCCGGCCGGAGTTCCAGCAGATTAATTTACAGGTCGCGCGCGAATCGGCGGTATTGCTGAAGAATGAAGGGAATTTGCTGCCCCTCGGCAAAGCAGGAGAGCTGCGGCGGATCGCGATAATCGGCCCTAATGCGGACCGCTTGTATAACCAGCTAGGCGATTATACCAGCGTTCAACGTAATGGAACCGGGACCACGGTGCTGCAGGGCATCCGCATGTGCGCCCCGGAAGGCGTAGAGGTCGTTCACGCCTGGGGCTGCGGCATTCGCGATGAATCGATGGCAGGGCTGAATGAAGCGGTGGAAGCTGCCAAAGAGGCGGATGTTGCGGTGCTCGTAATTGGTGGCAGCAGCGCACGCCAATTCGGCGGCAATTTCGACAGCAATGGTGCGGCGATCGTCTTGGAAGGCAGCCCATCCGAAATGGACTGCGGGGAAGGCGTGGATCTGGCGGACCTTTCGCTTGGCGGCATTCAGCTGCAGCTGGCTGAGGCGGTCGCTGCAACCGGAACGCCTGTAGTTACGGTGATCATCCAGGGGCGGCCGCATGCTCTGACCGACATCGTCCAAATCAGCAATGCAGTGCTTTGCGGGTGGTATCCCGGCATGGAGGGCGGCCAGGCGATCGCTGAAATTCTGTTCGGGCAGGTGAACCCTAGCGGCAAGCTGCCGGTTTCGCTGCCACGTTCCGCTGCGCAGCTTCCGGTTTACTATAACCAGAAGGATCCGGGCCGACCGCGTGTTTATGTTGACATGCCTTCCGCTGCGCTGTACCCTTTTGGTTACGGATTAAGCTATACGACTTTTGAATATGGGCAGGTCATCTTGTCAGAGAATGAAGTTTCCACAGCTGCCTTGGAAGCAGGCAGGCGGATTACGGCGACGGCAACAGTTAAAAATGCAGGAGAACGAGACGGAGCCGAAACAGTTCAGTTGTATATTCAGGCCCGCGAATCGGGGATTACCCGGCGAATAGCCGAGCTGAAAGCTTTTCGCAAGATCGAATTACCTCCAGATGAGCAGCGGACGGTCACCTTCAGCATAGGCCTGGAGGAACTGGGAATCTGGAATCGGGAGATGAGGTTCGCGGCAGAGCCTTGCCGGGTTGTCATTCAAATTGGCGGCAGCTCCCGGAATACAGTCTCGGCGGAATTGGTAATTACTGGAGACAATTTGCCAACATAAATATTAGCAGCTCAGACTGTCGGCAAAGTCTTTGTCGGCAGTTTTTTTATAATTGTATCTATTAAAGGGGCCATTTCTAATGTCGATTTCCCGACTTGGAGACGCTCCTTTTTACCTTTTAACCACTTGATAAGTACGATTACGCAATTTTGTATTCCCGTAGCGTTGTCCTCTGGATCATCCCATTTAACTTTGCCCATCTTTATAACTTGTTTAAATACTATTTTGAAACAGAAAAAGTAAAAAGATTAACACCATCTCGTACATAAAAAGCAAGGCCCGGCACGGACTGTGTTATATGATAGATTCGAAGAATAACGGGGGATTTCACGGTATGGGGCTCCTTTTTTCAGTTATCAATGGTCTGTTTTCGATCAAAAGTCAAAATTGTTCACATAAGGTCAAAAATAGCCCCTACTAGGAAGGCACTGGACTTCTTATTATAGGCTTAAGACAACATGACTCGAAAGGAGCAAGTACGATGTGGAACAAGGCGATTGAAGATGCGGTAAGTAAGGTTAGGGCAAATATGGAGCGGTTCGGAACGAGATTCCCGCATATTAGTACGGACGGCGTCTATCAGCTGAATGACAATGAGGATTGGACGAACGGATTCTGGAGCGGGATGCTGTGGCTGTGCTATGAGTATACGGGAGATGAGGCCTTCCGCGAGAAGGCGATCGAGACGGTAAAAGATTTCCGCCGCCGCTTTGATGCGAAGATCGTGCTGGATCATCATGACATCGGCTTTTTGTATTCCCTATCCTCGAAGGCGCAATGGATTATTGAAAAGGATGAAAGCGCTCGCCAATTGACCCTAGAGGCAGCGGATCACCTCTTGAAGCGTTGGCGGCCAGCCGGAGGCGGCTACATCCAGGCGTGGGGACGCGAGGGCGATCCCAAAGAGGCCGGAAGGATTATCATTGATTGCCTGTTGAACCTGCCGCTGCTGTTCTGGGCAGAGCAGCAGACCGGCGATCCGAAGTATCGCGAGGTCGCGATTACGCAGGCTGAGAAGACGAGACGTTATATTGTGCGTGGAGACGATAGCTCCTATCATACTTTCTTCTTCGATCCTAGCACGGGCGAACCGATCGGCGGAGCTACGCATCAAGGCTATACAAACGGTTCAACCTGGACACGCGGCCAGGCATGGGGGGTATACGGATTTGCCCTAGCTTATCGTTACACAGGCGATCCTATATTCCTGGAGACTTCAAGAAGAATGGCGCGCTATTTCCTCTCCCATTTGCCTGAGGATCATGTAGCTTATTGGGACTTTAATGCGCCGATAGACAAAGACACCTACCGTGACAGCTCAGCTTCCGCTATCGTAGCGGCGGGTCTGCAGGAGCTGTTGGAGCATCTGGATGAGCAGGATCCGGATCGGGAGTACTTCAAGCAAGCCTTGACCGATTCCTTGACCTCCCTGGTAGAGAATTACTCCACGATAGGGGAGGAAGCGGAAGGACTGCTGAAGCGCGGTTCTTATTATGTACGTGGCGGACTGTCGCCGGATGATTATATGATCTGGGGCGATTACTACTATCTTGAAGCCTTAATGCGTCTGGAAAAAGGAATAAAGGGGTATTGGTATGAACGTTAACGGTACGGAAGCCAGTCATCAGGACAAAGTTTATTCGGTCTTTTCGCTGCTGCAGCTGGAGAAGCCTGAATTAGCGGATGTAGCTGCAGCGGTTAAGCAGGATCACTATGAAGAGGCGCTGCAAGCCTTGCATCGTTATTATCTGGAGCGTCATCTGCCAGGAAACCGAAGGTCCTGTGAGGAGACTGCTCAGATTACCGATTATGTCAAAGAGAACTGGGCGGATGAAGTGGCGATGGTGATGAAGACGGCCGATGAAGTCGTCAACCAGACATTTCTATTCCAATTCCCGTGGGATATGGAACGGACGCAGGTTCCGGTTACGTTTGATGGAGCCATGGATTGGAACTGCATTCCGGATGTCGATCCGGAATGGGCATATATGCTGAATCGGCATCGCTACTGGATCGCTCTCGGTCAGGCCTACGCCATGACCGGAGAGGATAAATATGCGGCGGCATTATGCCGCCAGCTTGAGGATTGGATCGATCGCAATCCGGTGCCGAGCGAGCCTACCCGCGATACGCTCAACTGGCGTACGATTGAAGCAGGTCTGCGCGGCAGCAACTGGATTAAGACGCTGCGTTATGTGTGGGATTCCCCGCTGTTCACGCCGGTCTTGCTGGCGAAAGTGCTGATCTCCTTATCCGAGCATGCCCGGTATTTGGCGGAGGCCTTTACAGGCTGGAAGCGAATCAGCAACTGGGGGGTGCTGGAGACGAACGGATTGTTCCCGATTGCCTTAACCTTCCCGGAGCTGAAAGGTTCCGAGCAGTGGCGCAGTCTGGCCGAAGAGCGCCTTGGAGAGACGGCACGCATTCAGGTGATGGCAGACGGAATTCATTGGGAGCAATCGCCAACCTATCATCATGAGGTGATGTGCTGCTATCTCGATTGTCTATATTTAGCCGAGCAGCATGGGATTAAGCTGGACGAGGATTTCCGCGGCAAAGTACACGAGATGGCTATGGCTTCCTTGTATTGGGCTAATCCCGGTCATAGGCAGCCTATGTTCGGCGACAGCGATGATAATGATGTTCGTTCCTTATTGACGTACGCGGCGGCGCTATTCAAGGATGGAACTTTACGTTTCGGCGCTGATCAGCAGATGGACTATGATAGTGCGTGGCTGCTGGGAATGGAAGCCATTAGAAACTATGAGAGCTTGAGTTCTGTGGAGCCTGCGGAAAGATCTCATGCTTTTATCCACTCCGGGCATTATGTAATGCGTTCAGGCTGGAGCGAGCAGGATTTGTATATGTACTTCCACTGCGGGCCGCAAGGCGGCGGACACGGACATGCGGATATGCTGCATATTGACCTGCACGCTTACGGGAAGGAATTTCTAACGGATCTCGGCAGATACAATTACAGTGACCATACACCGGTCCGGCAGGCATTAAAAGAAAGCGCAGCCCATAACACGACAACGGTGGATGACAGCGGATTTACAGAAATTGCTGACACCTGGATGTTTGATCGCATTGCCAGCCCGTTGGGCAGCAAATGGATTAGTCGTCCTGATTACGACTATGTAGAAGGCAGCCATGATGGATATTTGCGCTTGGACGATCCGGTGCTCGTGAATCGGAGAATTATTTTTATCAAGCCGCATTACTGGCTGCTCGTTGACCGCTTCCAAAGTAAGGGAGAACATCAGTACAAGCAGCATTTCCATTTCGGGTCGGGTGCAATCGGATTAGAGGAGAACTCACGAATCTGTCGTACGCAAAATGACGGAGAAGCGAACCTGCTCATCATCCCGATCCAGAGTGAAGGATTACATGCCGAAGTCTCCGAGAGCGTTATTTCTCGTGAGTATAATTTGCTGGAGTCTAGCCCTCAGCTGACTTATTCACGGAGTGGTAGCGGATTGACCACCATGATGCAATTGCTCTACCCGCTGCGTCCTGGTGAGTTGGCAGCCCCGCAAGTGAATAAGATCCCGGTATTCCGTCATACTGGTGAACAGGTCGAGGATGCCCAGGCTGAGGCATGTCGGATTGTCCATCCTGAATTAGGAACTGAGCATATCCTGGTGATCAGTCATAAGGTGCCAACAGGTCATTACGATTCCTATGTAGTGGATGGCGTACAGATTTTTGGAGAGATCGTGCTTATTGCGGGCTCAACGGACAAAAGGCAAATTACGGTTATAAATTAATGAATGCCTAAGGGATGACGAACTGATAAAATAGAGATGAGAGTTCAATTGAACTACCTACAGAGAGAGGCGCGGGAGTGCATGTTCAAATTAACATACTATAGACGAATTCAGCTGTCATTCCTGGTACTTATCTTCATCCCATTGATTGTCGTCTCGACCGTCTCATTTCTGTTAATTCGCGGTTCGATGGTCGAGAAGCTTCAGCTCAGCAATGAGAATTTTCTGAATGTAATGACCGACGAGATGAACAAGACAGTTGATGATGTCACGTTCGCATCCCATTTTATTGTAAACGATGCCAATGTACGAGCCAATTTAAAGTCTTTTGCCGATACGAAGCGAATCAATAATTACAATGATTATGTACTGTTTACACAAATTCAGGATTTGTTCAATCTAATTAACACAAAGCCGCTGAACAACAATATTCGCATGTATCTTGTGAACCGTCAGCATTTTGTTATTTCTTCCGGAACGGAGAACTTGACGGGGATGAATGCCAGTGTGACCCAGTTGATGAAGCGAGTGGATCTGAATGAACCTGAGAAGCTGCAGTGGCTTGGTATGGCTGACAGTGGTCTTGGCAACAGAAGCTACTATATTGCCAGGGTTATCTACGACAGTCGGGAGAAGCAGTATGTATCCGTTCTGCTAGTCTCGATTGCGGAATCCTATTTTAGCAAGTTATTAAGTCCTGTGGAGTTTGGCAAGGTCGCGGTATTTGATTCTTCGGGCGAATTGATTTCCGGAAATCCGGAATTGTCTCTAGAAGAGAATACAGAATCCGGCCACAATGTACGAACGTTCCGCGACATCTCTAAGTCAAGCTGGAAGCTTGTCTATGAGGCATCGGAGAAAGAATGGTCCGGTCAAATTTCACGTACGTTCTACACAGGATTGATCGTCGTTATTCTGCTGTTCCTTGTCTTCCTGATGACCTCCATGGTGATCGCCAAGCGGCTGCATAGTCCGATCCACAAGCTGCAGCGGGTTGTTCGTCAATTTGGTCTTGGCAATCTGGATGTGCGGCTGGATATTAAAGGCAGGGATGATATCGCCGAACTGGGCCGTACGCTGAACACCATGCTGGATCAACTGCAGCAGCTGATTCACGATATCGAGCAGGAGCAGGAGCAGAAGCGGGTCATGGAATTGGAAGCGCTGTTTATGCAGATTCGCCCTCATTTTCTGATCAATACGCTGAATTCAATCAAATGCAGTCTCATCCTACAGCAGGACAAGCTGCATAGCGGAATTATTGATTCCCTTATGAGCCTTCTGCGCGCTTATCTGAAAGTGAACGAACCGACGACTCTGGAGGAAGAATGCAAGCTGCTCGCTCACTATGTAGACATTATGAAGATACGCAGTGAGATCCCGTTGAAGCTTGAGATTGATCTGGAGCCGAAGACGAAAGAACTGATCGTACCCAAGCTTATTCTACAGCCGCTGGTCGAGAATGCGATCGTGCATGGATTTGTGGATCATCCGTCGCCAACGATTCGAGTTATCTCGAGGCAAGTCGCAGGCGGAATTAGGATTGAGATTGAGGATAATGGAAGCGGTATAGAAGAAGAGACGTTAGGAAGGCTTAACCGCAGACTCATGTTCAATGACGAAGAGGACGGTTCTTATCAGAGAGTCGGATTGATCAATGTCGTTCAGAGATTGAGATTGACCTTTGGAGAAGAAGCTGCAATGACGATCAGCAACCTCCAGCAGGGAGGTACTTCGGTTTCTCTGTATTTGCCTCTGGGGATACACCATGTTTTTCTATCTGGGGGGAATGAATAATGTATAGAGTCATGCTTATCGATGATGATGTTCCCATGCTTAAAGTGCTGCAGCAGATGATCGACTGGGAAGCGAACAATCTGCAAATTGTCGGGACGACCTATTCAAGCGTGAAGGCCATGCATATGTTTGAAGAGGTTCAGCCGGATATCGTAATTACAGATATAGGGCTGCCGCAGAAGAACGGAATTGAGCTGGCCGACAGCTTTACCTCGATCAAGCCGGATGTGCGGGTGATCTTCCTGACCTGTCATGAAGATTTCAACTATGCCCAGCAGGCAATCAAGCTGAAAGCGGATGACTATCTGATCAAGGATCAACTGACTGCGGAGCAGCTGCAGAAGAGCTTGGAGAAATCCGTCACGATTCTGAAGTCCAGAAGCGGTCTGGTTCGCTGGAAGACTTCTAATTACAACAGCCAGCTATTCCGTCAGGATTTACTGAAGAGGGTCATTGACCGGGCACCGTCCGAGATGACGATGGCGTATGCTTCGCAAATCGGAGTCTCCTGGAATTATCCGTGGTTCATGCTGGGTGTCGTGAATGTACAATTTTCCAGCTTTGATAAACGATACAAGCAGAATGAATATCAGCTCATTTTGTACGCGATATACAATATTGCGCTGGAGCTGTCCGAATCGTTTGAAGGAATTACACCGATTCTGGAAAAAGACCACATCGCGATTTTGTACAATTTCCGCATAAATCTGGCTCAGAATGCGACACAGCATTTTAGCAATTTCCTGCAGCAGCTGCGTTCCAAGTGTGTAAACTATCTTAAAATTCAGCCCAGCATTGTATCGGTAACAGATAAAATGGAGCTGGATTCCGTCGGGCCAGCCTATCAGCAAATATTGCAAGGTAAATTGGAGTTTTATGAAACGGCCGATTACACGATTGCTGATCTTTCCCAGAGCGCTGTCCCGATCTTCCAGCAGGCCCCGCAAGGTTTCCTGAATAGCTGTGTATCGCAGCTGGAGCAGGCGGTCATCAAGCAAGATCTGGACGGTATCCACAGCATTCTGCTGGAGATCGCCAGAAATGCCCGGGAATCGATGATCGAACCGGGTGATTTTGCGAAGGAGCTTTCTTTTATGCTGCGGGGGATTGAACTGATGTTCTCTAACTTGAAGTTTGAAGAGGATCTGTTCAAATATTTAGCCTTATCTCGCACACTAAGCGATTCCATGGAGCTGATTGAGCGCAAGCTCGTCCAGATTACGGAGAGCAGGGACAAGCAGGGGAGCAATACGACTCAGGAGCCGAAGCTGCAGGTCATTCAGCAATATATTGAGCAGCATCTGGCGGATAATATCACTTCGATCGACATGGCGCGTTATCTATACTTGAATCCGAGCTACTTCTCCCGTTATTTCAAACGGATGACGGGGCTGACTTTTACCGATTATGTGCATCAGTACAAGATGAAGCTGGCGACTAAGATGCTGAAGATGTCCAATCAAAACCTGGAATCGATGGCGATCGGCCTGGGGTATTCGGACAGAACCTATTTCTCCAAAGTATTTAAGAAATACGTAGGCACAACGCCAAGCGAATATAAAGCCAAGCATACGGCGCGCAAATAATCATAGGGAGCAGAATAAGCGTGGTAAATTGTTCAACAATTTGCTGCGCTTTTTTGCATTTTAAAAAGACTTGTATTGCCATAAGTTCGGCGTTCGCTAGAAGTCAAAATCGTGCACACTCCTGGTCATAATCACTCCTTCTAGTTGCCTACGAATATATTACTATAAGGATAACTTATTAATTGTTGAGGTGATACAACGTGGAGGCAGTCAAACAACCCGTGCCGGACATCCAGAGAGAACCACGCAAGAAATTTTGGACTCCGCAGCGCAAGGAAGCATTGATCGGTTGGCTTTTCCTAACGCCTGAAATTGTAGGCATGCTGTTCCTTAATGTATTCGCACTTGGATTTTCCCTATATTTGAGCCTATCGAAATGGGATCTATTATCCGGGGTGAAGGGCATTGAATTTACCGGGTTCGATAACTATGTAAAAATGTTCCATGATCCGACGATTATCCAGGCTGTTAAGAACAATCTTATCTACATGATACTGACCGTGCCTATACCGATCGCAATCGCTTTGGTGCTGGCAGTGCTCATTCATAACAGCGTTTTCTTCAAGGATTATTTCAAGGTAGCATTCTTTATTCCTTACATATCGTCGATTATCGCGGTAGCGGCGGTATGGAGTGCATTGTTCCATCCATCTTTGGGTCCGATTAACCAGTTCCTGATGGATATCGGCATTTCCAATCCGCCTAAATGGCTGGTTGATCCGAAGACATCCTTATTGTCGATCGCTATTATCAGTTCTTGGGCGAGTCTCGGTTACACCATTATTATCTACATGGCGGGTCTAACGAACATCTCCAATGAAATATATGAAGCCGCGGATATCGACGGAGCAGGGCCTTTGAAGAAATTTTTCGCTATCACGGTACCGATGCTGCGTCCAACAACCTTCTTCCTATTGATTACGATGCTGATCGGCTCGTTCAAAGTGTTCGACGTCATCGCGTATCTGACCGAAGGGGGTCCAAACAACTCTTCCATGGTGCTGGTATACCGCATTTACGAGGAAGGCTTCAAATATCATAACATGGGCTACGCTTCCACCATTTCCTGGCTGCTGTTCGCCATTATCGGCATCATTACAGCATTGACCTGGAAAATGAGAAATGAAGACTAGGGGGAGTATCAAATGCAGCTAATTCGAAAAAACTTGTCAAAAGCGATAATCACCCTCTTCATGGGTGCTCTGTCCGTCGTATTTCTAATACCTCTCGTCTGGATGGTATCGGCAGCATTTAAGTATGAGAAAGATGTCATGCGCTTTCCGATTCAATGGATTCCCGAGAAGATCAATGTAGCGTATAACTTCAAGACCGTCTGGATGGGGAAGGTTCCCTTCTATGAATTTTATTTCAACTCATTCAAGATCGCTATTATTACCACTCTTATTACGTTAATTATCTCGTCGATGTCGGCTTACGCGTTGACGAAGATCAATTTTAAAGGACGGAATATTGTATTCCTGGGACTTTTGTCCTTCATGATCATTCCTGATCAAGCGACATTGATTCCGCGCTTCTTGCTGATTCGCTGGTTCGGGCTCTATAACACACATGCAGCGATTATATTTATGAGCATGTTCTCGATCTACTTTACATTCCTGTTGCGGCAATTTATGATTGGCGTCAGTGATGAGTTTATTGAAGCAGCAAGAATCGATGGCGCTGGCCATGTAAAAATCTTCACCTCTATTATGGTGCCGCTCTGTAAGCCGGTGTTGGCAACGGTAGCGATTATCAAATTCATCTGGACCTGGAATGACTATCAGAATCCGCTCATCTTCTTGCTGGACAAGGATCTATATACCATTCCACTCGGAATGACCCTGTTCCGTGATGACTTCACCAATAACTACGCGATTATGATGACAGCAGCTGTATCGGCAATTATTCCACTGCTGATCGTGTTCATCGCTCTGCAGAAACAGGTTATTAACGGGATTGCGCTGGGTGGCGTTAAAGGCTGATCAGAGATCAGCCTTATCCATAAAGAAAGCGCTGTCGAAAAGTCAAAAATGTAATCCTATAACATCAAAATTTTGCACTTGGCCTTTGAGGCAACCGCCTATAATGGGACTTGTACAAGCACTACACTAAAAAATCTTCAGTGCGGGGGGAACAAGATGAAACACAAGAGTAAAAAAAGTTTTTCAATCATTCTCGGTACAGTTCTTGCCATCAGCTTGATGTTAAGCGGATGCGGAAAATCTGGCAACGGAAATGCAGCATCGGGCGCAAATAATTCCGGTAGTACTAAATCCGACAAACAGGTGACGATCAAGTATTACAACTGGGATAACGATGCACAAGCAGCCGGAACTGATGCAATGCTGAAAGAATTCATGGAACAGAATCCGGATATCAAGGTTGAGCATGTCGTTCTTGTACCTGGTGATTCTGTAGAGATGGAGAAGAAGCTCGACTTCCTGATCTCCTCTGGAGAATCGATTGACGTTGTACAATTGGCAAGCTTGGGTTCTGCTATTGAACGGGCAGGCCGCGGAGCGTTCGCACCTTTGAATGAGTTCTATGAAAAAGAAGGCGTTAAACCTGAAGATGAATACTGGGTTAATGCCAAGGTTGACGGCAAGTACTATGGCATGCAATACACCAAGAGCATCAACTACATCATGATGAACAAGGATGCCTTGGACGAAGCGGGTCTTGAAGTTCCTAAATACGGCTGGACTTGGGATGACTTCCGTGAATACGCGAAGAAACTGACCAAAGGCGAAGGCGTTGATAAACGTTACGGTACTTACTTCCATACTTGGGAGCTCTACATGAATGCTCCTGCTCAGACGATGATGAAGGACCCATTCGTATATGATGACGGTACGACGATCCTGTCTGACCCATCGTATAAATATTTCTTCCAATTGCGTAAAGACATGGAGACGGTAGATAAGACAGCTAAGCCTTATTCTGACATTCTCGCAGCGAAGCTGAACTATCGCACCGAGTTCTTCAACGAAGAAGCGGCTATGATCCTGACTGGTAACTTTACGATTGCTGATCCAGGCAACACAGAGCAATATCCACATAACTTCAAGACGGCGTTTGCACCGGTACCAGTACCTCCTGCAGGAGCTGAGCCTAAAGGTTATGAAGGCAAATACTTCACAAGTGGTTCGCAAATTGTAATGGGTGCTACTTCCAAGCATAAAGAAGAATCTTATAAGCTGATGAGATTCATGACCACAGCAGATTCACCAAGCAGACAAGAATTCTCCGGCTACAAGAAAGCGAACAACGAAGAGCTGCTGACCAAGCTGGTTGCTGGTCATGAAGACATGTATGATATGGATTCCCTGAAATATTCTTTGTTCAGCGATGACATCAAGTTCCTTGACGCTGGTGCGAAAATGACCAAAGCTAATGCGGAAATTACTAAAGTTATCGATGATGGCTTCAGCAAGTTTATGCTTAGCAATGAGTCATTGGATGATGTACTGAAGTGGATGGTAGATGAAGCTACCAAGTACATTAACGAAAAAGGCTACGTTGAATAATACGAGTTTGGTTAGATAGTGAAGGTTTGATGATTAACATTTGACTTGCAAGGGCCGTCTCAATGATCTTTTGAACATGAGAGACGGCCCTTGTTATCTATTTAAACGGGAATATGCAGATTATTTGGGAGTAGATAGGGGTAGAACGATGACGAATTTGATGAACGAGCTTATAGAGAAGCAGCCTGCCCGGATCTGGACGGAGTCATTTCCAGTCGGTAACGGCAGGCTGGGAGCGATGATATTTGGCGGCGTGTCCTCCGAGCGGATCGGTCTGAATGAAGATTCTGTCTGGTACGGGGGACCCAAGCAATGCGACCATCCACAGGGCAAAATGAAGCTGGATGAGATTCGAGATCTGTTGCGCAGAGGCGAGGTTCAACAGGCTGAGAAGGAGATGCTTCTTCATTTCACGAATGTTCCGCAATATTTCGGTCCTTATCAGCCGCTGGGAGATTTGCTGCTTCAGTTCACTAACGTCAAGTCGGAAGCGGAGGATTACTGCAGGAGATTGGATCTGAGTACAGGGGTCGCTTCGATTAATTATGCAGCGGATGGAGTCCGCTATCATCGGGAAGTCTTTGCCAGTGCCGTTCATCAGGTAATCGTCGTTCGCATCACGGCATCAGAGCCAGGTGCTGTAAGCTTAACCGCACGCTTAAGTCGGCGTCCTTTTGATGGAGACTTGCTGCGGGAGAATGAGAATACCTTAATTATGGAGGGAATTTGTGGGTCTGATGGGGTTAAGTACGCAGCGGTATTAAGCGCTCAAACCACAGGCGGGGAGTGCCGGGTAATCGGTAATTACCTGGACATCCGGTCCGCTGATGAAGTAACGCTCTTACTCACGGCTCAGACCACGTTCCGCTGTGAGAATCCGCGCCAGGAAGCGCTCTGTCAGATGGAAGCAGCAAGGGCATTCACGTACAGAACATTACTTGATTCGCACAGGGCCGATTACCGTATGTTGTTTGAGCGTGTTAGCCTTGAAGTTTATTCGGAGGATCCAGCAGGAGAAGCCGAAGTGATTGTAGAACCGTTAGGTACGAGCCGTGATGATGCAGAAACTTATCGTTCCACTTCTGAACGGCTGCAGTTTTATCGGCAAGGAGGCGAGGACCCACAGCTTGAAGCGCTATTCTACCAATATGGCCGCTATTTGCTCATATCAAGCTCCAGACCGGGCAGCTTGCCTGCGAATTTGCAAGGGATCTGGAATGATAGCTTCACTCCGCCGTGGGAGAGCGATTATCATCTGAACATTAACCTGCAAATGAATTATTGGATCGCCGAGACAGGTAATCTGCCAGAATGTCATGAGCCGTTATTCGATTTTATCGATCGACTGGTCATTAATGGACGAAAGACAGCGGCAACCTTATATGGGGCAAGGGGCTTCACAGCTCACTCCAGCTCGAATATCTGGGCGGAAAGCGGCTTGTTTGGCGCCTGGACGCCCGCGATCTTTTGGCCGACGGGCGGGGCCTGGCTGGCGCTGCATTTATGGGAGCATTATCGGTATAATTTGACAGAAGCCTTTTTGCGTGAACGGGCTTATCCGGTGTTGAAGGAAGCGTCGCTGTTCTTTCTTGATTTTCTGGTTTTTGATGAGAATGGCTATTTGGTTACATCCCCCTCGCTCTCACCAGAGAATAGCTATGTGAACGAGACGGGACAGGCAGGTGCGCTATGCTCCGGCCCATCTATGGACTCGCAGATCATTTATGCGGTATTTACTGCTTGTATTGAAGCGGCGGAAATTTTGGGGCTGGATGAGGAATGGATTGAGCGATGGACAGGAGCCCGGGCAAAGCTGCCAAAGCCTAAAGTGGGACGTCATGGTCAGATTATGGAATGGGCCGTCGACTATGAAGAACATGAACCGGGCCATCGTCATATTTCTCATTTATTTGCTCTGCATCCGGGGGAACAGATTGTTCCCTATAAAATGCCTGAGCTGGGGGCCGCCGCCAGAAGGACGCTGGAACGGCGGCTGCAGCATGGAGGGGGACACACGGGCTGGAGCCAGGCGTGGATCGCTAACTTCTGGGCCAGGCTTGGCGATGGGGACAAAGCGCATGGCAGCCTGCGCGAGCTGTTGGTCAAGGCAGTGCACCCGAATCTGTTTGGCGATCATCCTCCGTTCCAGATCGATGCTAACTTTGGTGGGGCTGCAGCTATTCAAGAGATGCTGCTGCAATCCCATGGCGGTGAGATCCGACTGCTGCCGGCACTTCCTGCGGCCTGGTCAAGCGGGTTAGTTGCAGGCTTGCGGGCCAGAGGCGGCTTTGTCATTAATATCCGCTGGCAGGCCGGGGAACTGGAAGCCGCAGAGATTTATTCAACAAGCACAAGGGACTGTACTTTGTATAGTAAAGAGCGGCTCGCCATATACGATGCTAAGCATGTTCCTGTAACGATGGCAAGCTTACACTTTGAGCAGGGTTATCGATATACATTTGCTGCGGAGCCTGGACATACCTATCTGATCGTACTTAATAAACAGTAATTTTATGAAGGAGTAAATAACTATGAATAATGAATTGAAGAAGCAGCCAACGGATTATGTTATGGCTCTGCCAACTCCGGAGCAGCTGGCCTGGCAGGATAAGGAGCTGGGCTTGTTTTGTCATTTTGGAATGAATACGTTCTGCGATCAAGAATGGGGAGAAGGCAATGATTCACCTACTCTGTTCAATCCAACGGAACTGGATGCACGGCAGTGGGTTAGAACGGCAAAAGAGGCGGGATTTCGCTATTTTGTATTGACGGCGAAGCATCATGACGGGTTCTGCCTCTGGCCAACCTCGACAACCGATTATTCCGTCGCTTCCAGCCCGTGGAAAAATGGACAAGGCGACGTTGTAAGAGAATGTGCGAACGCCTGCCGTGAGGAAGGTGTCGGCTTTGGCATCTATGTCTCTCCTTGGGACAGACATGAGCCATGTTATTCAGATCCACAGAAATACGACGACTTCTATTGTCGTCAATTAGAGGAATTGCTAACGGGTTACGGGCCCCTGGTGGAAATCTGGTTCGATGGCGCTGGCTCCGAAGGCCGTGAATATGACTGGCGGCGGATTATCGGCCTTGTCAAGCAGCACCAGCCAGAGGCGATGATCTTCAATATGGGCGCTCCGACGATACGCTGGGTTGGTAATGAGGACGGACTGGCTCCTTACCCGTGCTGGAATACGGCAAAAACAGCGAAAGGAAGTATGTTCAGTGAAGCTTCCTTGCAGTGGTTGCCGGAGACTCCGGATTGGGTGCCGGCGGAATGCGATGTGCCGATCCGCAAGGATCACTGGTTCTGGCATCCGAATGATGAGAGCTCTTTATTGACCTTAGAGCAATTGATGGATATTTATTACCGTTCAGTGGGGCACGGCGCGACCCTTCTGCTTAACGTCTCTCCGGACGATCGCGGGCTGCTCCCCGAGATAGATGCGAAGCGTCTGCTGGAGCTCGGAGAGGAGATCAGACGTAGATTCAGCCATCCTCTGGCTGAGACGGGGGGCAGCGGTGAACTGCTGGAACTGGAGTTGGTCGAAGCCGCGTTGATTGATCACGTGGTGCTGATGGAAGATATAGCGTACGGGGAACGAGTGCGCCAATATGTTCTTGAAGTCCATGCGGATGGAGAATGGAAGGAGCTCGTTCATGGCAGCGCAATCGGCCACAAGAAGATCGATGTCTTGACACCCGTAAATGCAGATAAAATCCGGTTGCGGCTTACGGAATCTGTGGGTAACCCTATCATCCGCAAATTTGCTGTATACAGCTCGCAATAGTTCTAAATAAATTTGACGACGTATTACAAAGGCCTTCTTTTCCTGGTTGGGATAATTCCTGGTTGGGATAAGAAGGCCTTTGTAATTAGGATGGGTTATAATAATAAGCAGGACAACCTAAGGAGCAAGATATCGAGTGCAAGGAGAATAGAAAAGCATGAAGGAAATAGAGAATTTAAGCAATTATGCTGAAGTAGAAGCATTTATTAATGAGCATGAGTTAAGTTTCCTGTACGTGTCCAGGCCGGATTGCAGCGTGTGCCACGCTATTCTCCCCAAGCTGAGAGCATTATTGGAGCATTTTCCGCAAATGAAGTTAGGACAAGTCAATGCGCTGCAGGTAGAAGAAGTCGCCGGGCATTTGTCGATCTTCACAGCTCCCACGCTGCTCCTATTTGTCAAAGGCAAGGAATATCTGAGAGAGGATCGTTTCGTCCGTTTTGCGGATTTAGAGGAGAAGCTGGCCAGAATATATGAATTCTACACTTCGGATTAACTCATCCGACTATATGTTCTCGGATTTGCCATTATCAGTCCGTGATATCAGGTCCATTTGTTCAGATTTATATTGCCAATGGTATCGTTTGTGCTATAATGATGTCGAATGGGCAGCCATTCACGTCATGTACAATAGAAAAAGTTATAGACAATGGAAGTTTGGTGTAAATCCAACGCGGTCCCGCCACTGTGATAGACCGAATACGCGGTCTTAAGTCAGGTCTTTTGTCTATGAACTTTGCCAAGACCGGTCATTTCGAGGCGAAAGTGGCTGGTTTACAAGTCTAGTGATGTTCACGCCTCGCTAGGCTTTTTTAATTTGCAGCAGGCTCCGACAATGTCGTCGGTACAGCCGGGTGTTCGCCGCCGAACATATACAATGATGTATTTCAACCCAACCGGGAAATTCTTCAGGGCTGAAGAAACCGTGCACAATGGAGTGCATATCCCTTTTTTTATGTTCATAGCCGTTTATGTGTCTGATCTAAGGACAAGTTCCGGAAGCGGTTGACGCAGATCGGAATAACGGTGTACAGTATAAATGGAAAATTAAATGATAAGAAGCTGCACAATGGCGTGCGCTTATGATAACAAGCAAAGAGGCTTTTGAAGGGAACATCCCTTTGAATGGCCTCTTTTTTTGTTGCAATTACTTCTTGGAGGTGCTTGTATGGATAAACTTTCAATTAAAGCCGACCTCTACATGGGGCAAGGCGCAATGGATCGTCTATCGGAATGGCGAGACAAACGAGTGTTCATCGTCACGGATCCATTTATGATCAAGTCTGGAATGATTGATCGGGTGATTGATCGGTTGGACAGCAGCAATGAGCAGTATATTTTCAGCAATATTGTACCTGATCCGCCGATCGAAGTGGTTACGGAAGGCGTCGAGGCGCTTGGCTCGTTCAACACCGATCTGATCATTGCCATTGGCGGCGGTTCAGCTATCGATGCGGCTAAAGCGATGAAATTGTTTGCCCAAAAACTGCTTGGCCGGCGTGATATCCCGTTCATCGCTATTCCGACAACAAGTGGAACCGGGTCGGAAGTTACGTCATTCTCCGTTATCAGCGACAAACAGAAAAACATTAAGTATCCGCTTGTATCCGACGATATGCTGCCGCAAGAAGCGATTCTGGATCCTGAGCTTGTCCAAAGCGTGCCGGATTTTATCACGGCTGATACCGGGATGGATGTGCTGACGCATGCGATTGAAGCGTACGTATCGATCAAAGCCAATGATATTTCCGATGCGCTGGCGGAGAAAGCAATGAAGCTGGTCTTTGCCTATTTGCCACGAGCTTATAAAGATGGGAATGATCTGGAAGCGCGCGAAAAAATGCATAATGCCTCCTGCCTTGCGGGGATGGCCTTTAATATTGCCTCACTGGGATTGAATCACGGGATCGCCCATGTAGCAGGAGCCAAATTCAAAATTGCCCACGGACGCATGAATGCAGTTCTCCTTCCGCATGTTATCGAATTTAATGCAGATTACAAGCCGGGATACGGCAAAGAGGACAGCAACAGAGCGGCGATTCGCTATGCTGAAATTGCCAAGATTTTAGGGTTGTCGGCCCCCCATGCGAAGAGCGGCGTCCGCAGTCTTATCCAAGCGATCAAACAGCTGCAGAAGCAGGTGAATATGCCGCAGACGCTGCGAGAATGCGGTGTGGAACAAGCATTGCTTGAAGAGATGAGGGAATCGATCGCTGAAGGAGCGCTGAAAGACAGATGTACGGAAACGAATCCACGTGTTCCTGCGGCAGAGGATGTGCTTCGAATTTTGAACAAAATGTTTCAATTCTAGGATCAAGTCGAGATTTGACGGATTTTGTGTTGACATCGCTTGCATTATTCAAATATAGTAAAAGTAACACAACGGCGTGTTGCCTATAATCAAAGCAAAGTGGCTTCTTAAAAATTCCGCGTGAACTTTTCCGCGTAAACTTTTAAGGGGCTTTTATTGTTTTTTGCAGGGGCTTTTAGCGTTTTTGATACGAGAGTGAGATGAGAAGCATGGAACAAGGAGCCGAGAAACAACGTGTAATTCAGGAGTATGTGCCTGGTAAACAGGTCACATTGGCTCACATTATTGCAAACCCGAACCCGGATATATATAAGAAGCTGGGACTCGGAAACGAAGCGCATCAGTCGATCGGCGTCATGACGATTACCCCGAGCGAAGCCTCCATTATCGCTGCGGATATCGCAACAAAGGCGGCTGGCGTCCAGATCGGTTTTGTCGATCGTTTCAGCGGCTCACTTGTTATTACGGGCGATGTATCATCAGTTGAATCTGCGATCAGCGAAGTGTTGCTTGGATTGCAAAATATATTGGGCTTCTCGGCGAATACAAGTATTACGAGAACGTAGGGGAAGCTTAGGATGAAGAAAATCATATTTGCCGGAAGTACGGGATCGGGCAAAACCACGCTGTGCCAATGGCTGCACGGTGAGAAGATTGCCTACAAGAAAACGCAAGCCGTCGAAAATTTCGATCAGGCCATCGATACGCCTGGCGAATGCATCGAGAATCGGTATTTATACAAAATGCTGTTGGTCTCCAGTGTAGACGCTGACGTAATCGGACTGGTTCAGGATTGTACCAAAGAAGACAGCTACTTCCCGCCGGCTTTTGCGACAGTATTTGCCAAACCGGTTATCGGGGTGGTAACGAAAGTCGAGCTGGCTAAGTCGCAAGAGGAAATCGAACAGGCCAGAGCTCATTTGGCGGCAGCTGGAGTGGAGCAAGTTTTTGAAGTCTCAACGATCGAGAATGTAGGAGTGGATGCCCTTCGAGATTACTTGGAGGAGTAAACGATTCCGGTTCAATGCAAGCGGGACTTTAACTGTATGGCAGACAAGCAAATAACGACAGACAATGAGGTGCATGACGCATGAATGGAAAAATTGTAATAGTCGATGACGAACCTATTACAAGAATGGATATTCGTGAGATGCTCGAGGAGGCGGACTACAATGTAGTAGGCGAAGCTTCCGATGGCTTTGAAGCTATCGAATTATGCAAGAAGCATCTGCCTGACCTCGTCATCATGGATGTTCAAATGCCCATTTTGGATGGGCTTAAGGCGAGCAAACGAATTCACTCAGAGCAGCTGGCAGGCGGGATCATTCTATTGACCGCTTACAGCGACAAACAGACGATTGAAAAGGCATCCGCTGTCGGTGCGCTTGGCTACCTGGTAAAGCCGCTTGATGAAAAGTCGTTCATTCCTATGGTGGAAGTAACCATCGCCAAAGGCAGGGAATTCCGCAAGCTGGAGCAAAATCTCTCGAAGCTCACGCAGAAGATGGAAGAACGCAAAGCCGTCGAAAAAGCAAAGGGCATATTGATGAGAGAAAACGGTTATACGGAAGAAGAAGCCTATCAAACCCTGCGCAAACTAAGCATGGATCGACGGTGTCCAATGATTGAAATTGCAAGCACTATCGTCATTTCCTATGATTGATTTCAAAGAGCGGGTCAGGCAGTTGTGCCACCTTCATACCGGATTGTCGGAAGGGGAGATAACCCAGATCTGCGAAATTGCCGAGTCTTTCGAAATGACCGAGGTGGAGGATGATGTCTTCATCGACGTATTGTCCGGCATGGCAAACGAAGCAGTGGTAGTATACCATCGCAGTCCCTGTCCAGGAAAATCGGTATATCAATTTCCGGTAACGGGTAAAAGGGCGCTTCGTGAAAATGAACCTGGCGTTCTGCGCACGTTGGAGACAGGCATTATGTCGCAGGGGCTCGTTGCCAATACACAGGAGAATCATCTGGTTCGGCAAACGGTATATCCTATTAAAAATCAGGCAGGCGTCATTGCCGTCCTGATCTATGAAAAAGATATCAGCGATAATATACAAGCTCACTTCAATATGCAGGGGATGTCATACGAGGATGGGGAGATGTCCTCAATGCTGACGGCAATGCTGCAGTTCAAGGATTCGATCATCAATCAATTGGAGGATGCCGTTCTGGTGTTCGACAAATACGGGTTTTTGAAGCTGAAAAACGAACGGGCGGATGTATATTACAGACAGCTTGGTTATTTGGAAGATATCCAGGGGTTGCATTACGATAATTTATCACTGGATCAGACGATGTTCTCGGAGGTGATGAGCCAGCATTCCTCCTCCCCATGTTGTCCGCTTACAGTTGAGGTGAAAGCCGCGGGCCGTTACTATCAGGTCAAACGCTTGTTTATTGAGGAAAAGGGGTTATGCGTAGGCGTTATTTTGCATGATATCACCGAGATCAGGAACAAGGAAGCCGAGATTATCTCCAAATCGGTTGCCATCCGCGAGATTCATCATCGGGTAAAAAATAATTTGCAGATGGTAGCATCCCTGCTGCGCATTCAGGGACGGCAGTGCAAAAGCCCGGAAGCCAAGAAATGCCTGGATGACAGCGTCGCCAGGGTACTTGCGATCGCGGCCACGCATGAATTATTATCGACGGAGATCCAGGCGGAAGTGGACCTGATGGAGGTGATCCGATTGATTGCATCTAATATCGAACGCTGTTTTGTCGATTGTCATGCAATCAAGATGGAGATCCTATCGGAGCAAGGGATTTGCTTGGACAGCGATCGAACCGTCACCGTCGCATTGATTGTCAGCGAGTTGCTGCATAACAGTTATGAGCATGCCTTTGGCGATTGCTCGATTGGGAAAATCACGGTCAAAACCAGAGCAGAAGGCGGATTGGTGACGGTCGTTGTGGAGGATGACGGAGCCGGCTTCATCGTCGAGGAAGCTTCGCAAAAAAGCTTGGGGCTGTCGATTGTGCGAAGCTATGTCAAAGACAAGCTGAAAGGCAAGCTTTCAATTGAATCCGGCAATAAGGGCACAACCGTGACCTTTACATTTAAACAATAATATCAGCGGGCTACAAGGGCGTAGTCTTATAAGCGATGAGGCTTAAAGTAAACCATTTCGGTACATCCGGGTGGTTATCACTTTAAGCCTTTTTGTGTTAAGTGCGCGTTCAGAATGGCCGGTTTTCTTGTCAAAAGCGGGCTTTTTGAACAAGGCGTAGTCCCATGATCAGAAATCAAGCCAGGGGGTGAACAAAGTGGAAGAACAATTGCTCAGCGTAGGCATCGATATGGGAACTTCTACGACTCAGCTGGTACTTTCGAAGCTTCATATCCAAAACATGGCTTCTTCGTTTTCGGTGCCGCGCTTGGTGATTACGGAGAAAGAAGTGGTCTACCGAAGCGACATTTGCTTTACTCCCGTGTTGGAGGACAACCGCATCGACATGTTGAGGATTCAGTCCTTCATAGAGGAGCAGTACAAAAAGGCCGGCATCCATAAGGATGAAATCCAGACAGGAGCGGTTATCATCACGGGTGAGACGGCACGTAAAGAAAATGCCAGTGAAGCCGTGTTATCGCTAAGCGGTTTTGCCGGTGATTTCGTAGTCGCCACTGCGGGTCCTGATTTGGAGAGCATTATCGCCGCCAAGGGAGCAGGTGCCCATACGTATTCCAAAGAGCATGGCACTTCGATCGTCAACATCGACATTGGCGGGGGCACAAGCAATTTGGCCTTATTCGCCGATGGCGATCTGCTGGACACGGGCTGCCTTGATATTGGTGGGCGGCTGATCAGGGTAGATCGAGACTCGCATGCGATCACGTATATTGCGCCTAAAATTAAGCTGCTTGCCGAACGAAAGGGAATTCGTCTTGCAATGGGGCAGCGGGCCACTCCGGATGAACTTCAGCCGATGATCGGGGAGATGGTCAAGCTGCTTGAAGAAAGCGTCGGCCTCAGACCGCCGGGAGACTTCTATGGCACCATTCTCACCAACAAAGGGCTAAAGCTGGATCGGGCAATCCCGTGCATTTCCTTCTCCGGAGGGGTCGCGGACTACATTTATCATGAAGCGACAGGGGACGTATTCGAGTTCGGAGACATCGGCATATTGCTGGGAAGAGCTATCGCCGCTTCCCCATTAACGCAGCAGTTAACCGTGGCCCGATCAACCGAGACCATCCGGGCTACCGTTGTCGGAGCAGGCTCCCATACGACAGAGATCAGCGGCAGCACGATTACCTATACGGAGGACAGCTTCCCGATCAAGAATATACCGATTCTAAAGCTTGCGGCCATCGATGAGTCGGGAAGCAGCGAGCGGCTGGCTCAGGCCATCACGGATAAGCTGGATTGGTTCAAGCTGAACAATGATTTGCAGCGGGTGGCTATCGCGGTGGAAGGAAAAAAGAATGCGAGCTTTCAGGAGGTTCAGAAATATGCCCAAGGTTTGTATAAGGGGATGTCTGAAATGCTGGAGCGGGAATATCCGCTCATTGTGATTGTTCATCATGATCTGGCGAAGGTGCTTGGACAGACCCTGTATGCCCTGCTGGATTACAAGAAAGATGTTATCTGCATCGACAGCGTACAGGTAGACAATGGCGATTATATCGATATCGGCAAGCCGATTGCGGATGGCAAGGTGCTGCCTGTCGTTATTAAAACGCTGGTGTTTCACTAAGAGTAGTCCATTACCATTACCGATTCAAGATTCTACTAATCGAGCAGCATTTGGAAGGAGGAGCTTTTATGATTTTAAAAACGAAATTGTTCGGCCGAGTCTATCAATTCAAGACGCTTATGGAAGTGATGGCAAAAGCTAATGAAGATAAGTCGGGGGATATGCTGGCCGGATTGGGAGCAGCTTCGTCCGAAGAGCGCGTAGCTGCCAAGGTGGTTCTTTCGCAGATCAAGTTGTCGGACTTGCGCAATCATCCGGCGGTTCCTTACGAAGAGGATGAAGTAACCCGCATTATTCAGGATGCCGTGAACGAGCGAATTTACAGTGAAATACAAAACTGGACTGTAGAAGAGCTTCGGGAATGGATTTTGAATGAGAACACAACGGAAGGCGACATCAAGCGCATCTCCCGTGGACTGACAGCGGAAATGATCGCTGCGGTTGCAAAAATTATGACGAACCTGGATCTGATATACGGAGCCAAGAAGATCCGGGTAACGGCGCATGCCAATACGACGATCGGTCGTCCAGGCACGTTGTCGGCACGGCTGCAGCCGAATCACCCGACAGATGATCCCGACGGTATCATGGCTTCCCTGATGGAAGGCCTGACCTTCGGGATCGGGGATGCGGTGCTCGGACTTAATCCGGTTGACGACTCCGTCGAAAGCGTTACGCGTGTCCTGAATCGGTTCGAGGAGTTCCGTCAGAAGTGGGAAATTCCAACGCAGACCTGTGTGCTGGCTCACGTCACCACCCAGATGGAAGCAGTTAAACGCGGCGCGCCAACAGGACTTATTTTCCAATCGATCGCAGGTTCGCAGAAAGGCAATGAAGCGTTTGGCTTCAATGCGGCCACGATCCAAGAAGCGCAGCAGCTTGTGCTGCATCAAGGCCAGGTGGTTGGGCCAAACGTCATGTATTTTGAAACCGGGCAAGGCTCCGAGCTGTCTTCCGAAGCCCATCACGGCATCGACCAGGTGACCATGGAAGCACGCTGCTACGGCTTTGCGAAGCGGTACAATCCGTTCCTTGTCAACACGGTTGTCGGCTTCATCGGGCCTGAATATTTGTATGATGCCAAGCAAGTCATTCGCGCCGGTCTGGAAGATCACTTCATGGGCAAGCTGACAGGCATCTCGATGGGCTGCGACGCCTGCTACACGAACCATATGAAGGCAGATCAGAACGACTTGGAAAATCTGGCGGTTCTGCTGTCTACTGCAGGCTGCAACTTCTTTATGGGCATCCCGCATGGCGACGATGTAATGCTGAACTATCAAACGACCGGATACCATGAAACGGCAACGCTTCGTGAATTGCTTGGACTGCGTCCAATTCGGGAGTTCGAACAATGGATGGAGAAAATGGGCTTTATCGAAAACGGCAAATTGACCAAAAGAGCCGGGGATGCGTCCGTATTTCTCAAGTAAGGAAAGGAGGAGGCTCATATGAACGAAAAAGATTTGAAATCGATGATCGAATCGATATTAAACGAGATGGTTGGCAACAAGATAGAGCAAGAAACAGCGGTGCCGGTTGTAGTAGCAGAACCTGAGGAATCGGCGCATGAAATTAGTGCAGAGGCGGCCGCAGATCCCCAAGGGGCAGACGAGCCCGAGGCGGTACAGCCCGACGACGGCGAATGCCTGGACGACATAACGGAAATTAACCTTCGCGAGCTTTTGCTTGTGCCTGATCCGGCAGACCGTGAAGGCTACATGAGAATGAAAGCAAAGACACCGGCTCGCCTGGGTGTCTGGCGTGCAGGGCCGCGGTATAAGACGATTACTTCGCTGCGTTTCCGCGCCGACCACGCCGCTGCGCAAGATGCTGTATTCTCCTACGTATCGGAGGATTTTGTCAAGGAAATGAAGCTGCTGCCGATCGCAACGATGTGCAGGGATAAGGACGAATACATTACGCGTCCGGACCTGGGACGCCAGTTCTCAGCCGAGACCATCGAGTATATCAAGCAGAACACAACTCCGCAGGCCAAGGTACAAATTATGGTTGGGGACGGCTTGAGCTCGGCGGCCATTGAAGCCAACCTGCGGGATATCATTCCATCGATGACTCAAGGTTTGAAAATGTACGGAATTGAAGCCGGCCATATTTTATTCGTCAAACACTGTCGGGTTCCTTCGATGGACGTGATCGGCGATGTGACGGGAGCGGATGTTATTTGCCTGCTTGTCGGCGAACGCCCGGGTCTTGTAACGGCAGAATCCATGAGCGCCTACATTGCTTATAAACCGACAGTGGGCATGCCTGAAGCGAGACGTACCGTTATCTCCAACATTCATTCGGGCGGTACGCCTGCGGTAGAAGCAGGGGCGCATATTGCTGAGCTGATCAAGACCATGATTGACCGAAAAGCATCGGGGATCGATCTGAAATTATAGGGAAGGGCTGGGAGATACGTATGAGAAACGAACCGATTCATGCACAGGTGCTTGGCATGAAGCTCATTTCCAACGTAAGCCTGGATATGGCAAACAAGCTTGAGCTGAAGCCGCACCATAAAAGTTTGGGTATCATTACGGCGGATATTGACGATGTAACCTATGCAGCGCTCGATGAAGCGACAAAAGCAGCTGCGGTCGATGTTGTATATGCAAGAAGCATGTACGCCGGATCAGCCAATGCTTCGACGAAGCTGGCGGGTGAAGTCATAGGGATTTTGGCAGGGCCAAACCCGGAGGAGGTACGAAGCGGATTAAATGCCGTCGTTGATTTCATCGAAAGCGGGGCTCATTTCGTTAACGCCAATGAGGATGGTAGCATTACCTATTTCGCTCATTGTGTATCCCGCACAGGTTCCTATTTATCCGAAACGGCAGGGATTCAGGAAGGGGAGGCGCTGGCCTATTTAATCGCTCCGCCGCTGGAAGCGATGTATGCCCTCGATGCGGCATTGAAAGCCGCCGATGTTACGATGGCCGCCTTCTTCGGCCCGCCTTCCGAGACTAACTTTGCCGGTGGTCTGCTGACCGGAAGCCAGTCGGCCTGCAAGGCAGCCTGTGATGCCTTTGCGGATGCTGTCCAGTTCGTAGCGGACAACCCGACGAGTTATTAAGGTAACGGCCCATGAGATATAGCGCATTAGGGTTGGTCGAGGTTAGAGGATATTTGGGCGCAGTCGCTGCAGCAGATGCCGCTTTAAAGGCGGCAAGCGTTACCTGCATCGGCGTGGAGATCATCAAGGGCGGATTGGTGACCGTCAAGCTGGAAGGTGATGTTGGAGCTGTGCAAGCCGCCGTTGCAGCGGGAGCGGAGATGGCGAAGCAATTAAATGTGCTGCTGACCCGCCATGTGATTGCCAGAATGCATGAGGAGACGGCAGCCTTGGTTGAAGGACTGCACGATGCAGACGCAAGTCCGCGTCCGGCAGATGGAGCCGCAGATAAGTTGCCACAGAAACAAGCCGTGGAAGCTGCTGAGATGGATGCTGGACAATGGGCTGGATCAGGTGAGATCAAAGAGGATGCAGCCGAGGCTCAACCAGAGTCGATACCACCAATAACGGAGGAAATCCAACTCCGGGCGGCGGAAGAGAAATCCACAACAGCTATCAAAGAAGCAGAAATAGCTAAAGACGGTGTGAAGCAGGCGGATGCTGCCGAGAAGTCATCTTCACCGGATAAAAAGCAGACCGATGCCCTTAATAACAAGGACAATGACGGTAAACCTCGTGCGCAGCCGAAGCAAACCTCGGCAGCCAAAGTCGGGAAGAAATCAAATAAAGCAAGTTCATAAATACGTCTAGCGATCTAAAAATGCAGTAGAGAGAAGGAATATTGATGGAAACATTGGATAAAGACCTGAGATCCATTCAAGAAGTCCGTGATTTGATCAAGAAGGCCAAGCATGCGCAAGTGAAGCTTGCCGCTATGACGCATGAACAAATCGATGCGATCATCAAAGCTGTTGCCGATGCGGGTTACGAGCATCGCGAAGTACTGGCGAAAATGGCCAGTGAGGAAACAGGCTTCGGTCGCTGGCAGGACAAGGTCATCAAAAATGCTTTTGCTGCTAAGCAGGTGTACGAGTCCATTAAGGACATGAAAACCGTCGGCATCCTGAAGGATGACAAGGAGGCCAAGCTGATGGAGGTAGCTGTTCCAGTCGGCGTCATTGCCGGCCTGATTCCCTCTACCAACCCGACCTCGACGGTCATCTACAAAACGCTCATTGCGCTTAAAGCCGGCAACAGTATTGTGTTTTCCCCGCATCCCAATGCGCTGAAATGTATTTTGGAAACGGTGAAAGTGATCAGTGAGGCCGCTGTACAGGCCGGATGTCCGGAAGGAGCGATTGGCGTCATGACGGTCCCGACTATCCAAGGAACGGATCATTTGATGAAGCATAATGATGTTGCCTTGATTCTTGCAACGGGCGGAACGGCGATGGTTAAGGCCGCATACTCGTCCGGTACGCCGGCCATTGGCGTTGGACCTGGCAACGGTCCGGCATTTATCGAGAAGAGCGCGAATATCCCGCTTGCGGTTAAACGCATTATGGATTCCAAGACTTTCGACAACGGCACAATTTGCGCATCGGAACAATCCGTTGTCGTCGAAGCATGCAGCAAGGAAGCGGTTGTGGCTGAATTTAAAAAACAAGGCGCGTATTTCCTCTCTGCAGAGGAAGCCGATCAACTTGGCAAATTTATCATGCGTGCCAATGGCACCATGAACCCGCAAATCGTTGGCCGCAGCGTAGAGCATATTGCAAAACTGGCGAATCTGGATGTTCCTGCAGAAGCGCGCGTGCTGATTGCCGAAGAAACCCGCGTAGGCCGCAATGTTCCTTACTCACGCGAGAAGTTGGCCCCTATTTTGGCTTTCTATACTGAAGACAGCTGGGAGGCCGCATGCGAACGCTGCATCGACATTTTAAATGGAGAAGGCGCGGGCCATACGATGTGCATTCACTCCGAAAATGAAGAGATTGTGCGTCAGTTCGCTCTGAAGAAGCCGGTATCCCGCTTGCTCGTCAATACACCGGGTACGCTGGGCGGTATCGGCGCTACAACAGCACTTGCACCAGCGCTTACACTCGGCTGCGGCGCGGTTGGCGGAAGCTCCACATCCGACAACATCAGCCCGTTGAATCTGCTTAACATACGCAGAGTCGCTTATGGACTAATGGAGATGGAAGATTTGGAGCGCAAGGAAGAGTCGCAATCGAAGACAGCCTGCAGTCTTCCAGAGGATAAAGAGCAGCTTATCAGCATGATTGTGGCACGCATCCTTGAACAAATGTAAGTTCAACATGATTTCATAGACAAACAGATCCATCTTTTATAGAACCATCTAATCTATTATAGGTAACACCGGTAACCCCAAAATTCAATATAAATATAAATTATTAGGAGGAATTTTATTATGGCAAACGCAAACGCATTGGGAATGGTAGAAACGAAAGGTTTGGTAGGAGCCATCGAGGCGGCAGATGCAATGGTGAAAGCAGCGAATGTTACCCTCATCGGCAAAGAGCAAATCGGTGCAGGTCTCGTAACGGTTATGGTTCGCGGTGATGTAGGTGCTGTGAAAGCAGCTACCGATGCAGGCGCAGCAGCGGCAGAACGAGTTGGCGAGTTGCTGTCGGTGCACGTTATTCCAAGACCACATGCCGAAGTAGATGCAATCCTGCCAAAAACCAACAAAGCGGAATAACTATAACCGGACAAGCCGGATAACAAAGACAGCAGGATGCGGGCGCTCAATGCCCGCATTCCGCTTCTATTCATAGTGCTTGATCCTGGCTTGAAACGGTATGGACGTTCGCATATAGGAATATGAACACGCATTCGCCATAAAAGGATGTGAAAGCATGGCTGTGATTACGGAAAGTGAGCTGCGGAAGGCTTTTCGAAATCGGAATCCGAAGGATGCTGCCGTTTATGAGGCGGCGGCTGGAACTATACTGACGCCCTCAGCTAAGAGCTTCTTGACCGATCATCAGATTGAATTGCGGTATGTGACGGCCGCTGAGACGGATAAAGATACGAAAAATGAATCGGTCCCAGAAACCGCGCAAGCCCAGGCGTCACAAAAAGAAGTAAAGCTTCAGGTTACGTCTAACCTGGACGTTGAACCGGCAGCTGGCGGGAAAAAGAGGTTTCGTACGCTGTACGGCGGATTTTTGGAAACGAAGCCTGAGCATATGACTCATTTGTATGGAAATATGCTTGTTTTTAAGGATCATCCACGGATATTGTTCCGCGGGAAGCTGGACTCATTAGAGACGAAAATATTGGAAGCGCAAATCAGCTGCTCCAAGCTGAAGATGAGCAAGCTGGTCAGCGACTTGGAAGAGATTTTGCAGTTCGTTAGACGGCTTGTACGCTGCGAGGTGTTAAGCGAGAGCATTGAGGAGTTCTATTTGCTTGGACTGGATCCCAAGGAACTCAGGGAGCAGTCCCATTTTCCCAAGAAATATTTCGGACTGGAACATTTTCAACCCAGCTATGATATGGGCGAAGCGGTTGTTGTCATAAATGCATTGCGCACATTGACGAGGGAGACAGAACTGCTGGCTTATCAAGCTTTTAAGAAGGAACACGGAGATGTGGAACGTGAAGATATTATTCGCTCATTGAACAGGTTGTCATCCTTGTTCTGGATTATTATGTTCCGTATCCGTGTTGGAGAGTACAACTGAAGAGGTGACTTAGGTGGATAACCAACTGGTTGAGAGCATCATTCATGAAGTGGTCAAACGCGTGCAGGAGGAAACCTGCATCGAAATCGAAGCATCCGGCAAGCATGTCCATTTGTGCCGCGAAGATATCGATGCCTTGTTCGGCAAGGGCTATCAACTGACAAAAGCCAAGGATCTTTCCCAGCCGGGACAATATGCTTGCAAGGAACGCGTGACGCTGATCGGGCCCAAGGGCTCTTTGCATAATGTTGTCGTGTTGGGGCCGGAACGTAAAGCATCGCAAGTAGAGGTATCGCTCACGGATTCGGTCGTGCTTGGAATATCCGCTCCGGTAAGAGAAAGCAGCAAGCTGGAAGGGACTCCGGGAGTGATCATTGCTTCCGGCAGCAATATGATTTGGCTGGAACAAGGATTGATTGCTGCACAGCGCCATATTCACGTTAAGGCAGAAGATGCCGAGAAATACAACGTGAAAAACGGTGAAATCGTACAGGTAAAAGTGTATGGCAAACGTCCGCTTATTTTTGATGATGTGCTGATTCGGGTAAGCCCGAATTATGAGACTTATATGCATATCGATTATGACGAGGCCAACGCCTGCGGTTTTACAAAAGGCACGAAGGGAAAAATTTTGAAATAAAGGCATCCGGATTTAGGAGCGTGAAAAAATGAACATTGAAGCTCTGGATCGGGCTGCAGTGATCGAAGCCGTAACGGCCGAGGTTATGAAGCAGCTGGAACAACTGGCGGAGGGAAAGTCGGTAGCGGCAGCCCAAAAGCAAGCGGTGCTTCTGACTGCGGAGCCAATGCCGGAACTGGAAAACAAGCTGAAGCCCTATTATGAGGTGCGTTATTACGATGAGACACTTAGAGACTGCGATGTGCTGATTATCCCCAGCATCTGCATTCAGCTCTTAGCCCACCTTGCCAACGGCATAAGCGCAGGCCCGCGTGAACGGTTCGTATTGACGATGCTGCTGAAAGGACGCAAGGTTATTGCACTTGAAGAAGGATTGCTTTATCGCAAATACAAATCGACTGCTCCTGTATTGCTATACAAAATGTATGACGAATTTGCGGGCAAGCTAAGCAACTGCGGTATCCGAATAGCGAACGAAGCAGGATGGCTTGCGGCTTGCTTGGACGAAGACCGGGCTGCCGATATGCAGGCAGTCCATCATGCATCATCGGCAGAGGTAACGGATGAGGCCGAAGTATTAAAACGCAAGGTCATAACCGAAGCAGAAGTGAAAAAGCATCGCTTGCGGAACGGAACAGAAATCATTATAGATCGGCATAGCATCATTACGCCGCTGGCTCAGGATTATTTGCGTATGCAGCAAATGCAGGTACGAAGAAGATAACGGGCGGGGTGAACCTATGATCATGGGACAAGTTATGGGAAGCCTATGGGCTACCCGCAAGGATAATAAGCTGAACGGGATGGCCTTCCTCGTGGTCAAACCATTAGCGTATGGCAAGGAACCCGCCACTGGCGAATGTTTTGTCGCTGTGGATAATGCCGGGGCGGGAATAGGGGATACGGTGCTGGTTACGACCGGGAGCGCGGGCCGAACCTCGTTTGCTAATTCAGACGTTCCTGTTGATGCGGTCATTGTAGGTATCGTTGATTCCATCGAGGTGACACATGACTAGTGCAATAGGTGTGATTGAGCTGCGCAGCATTAGCAAAGGTTACGAGACGGCTGACCGTATGCTGAAGACTGCGCCCGTTGAAGTGCATCATATGAAACCGATCTGCCCAGGCAAGTTTCTGATCATCATGAGCGGCGATACAGCGGACGTACAGGCGGCGATGGAGACTGCTAAGGCAGAAGCCGGCGAATTTCGAATCAGCGATTTTGAATTGCAGGGCGTTCATTCCGATATTATCGCTGGCTTAAAGCGCCGTAGCTCCTCACAACCTGTAGATGCGCTTGGAATTGTGGAGACGTCGACGGTGTCATCGGGGATTTTCGCGTTAAATGAAGCTTTGAAGCAATGCGATATTCATATGAAAAAAATGAATCTTGGCATGGCGATAGGCGGCAAATTCCTCGCCGTGTTTACGGGAAGTGTCAGCGATGTCGAGCAGGGGATGAAGGTATTTGTATCCTCCATGGATCCAAAGCGAATGGTTCATCATACGGTGCTTCGTTCCCCGTCTGAGGAAATCATTCAACACTTCCGGTAAGGAGTTTCCAGAGCAGCAGGCTATCATTTGCTTTGGGTCATATAGCGAAAGAATGGGGGAGCATGTACGTGGAGATTAATGAAATTATCATATACGGCATGGTTATTTTCATGATTCTGGGTGCGATCGATAAGTGCATTGGCTACAAGTTCGGCTTGGGGCATCAATTCGATGAGGGGATTATGGCTATGGGGTCGCTTACACTTGCCATGGTGGGGATCATTTGCCTGTCTCCGGTCCTGGCCAAAGTGCTAAGTCCGATCGTTGTTCCGGTATACAGCGCATTGGGGGCAGACCCTGCCATGTTTGCCACAACCTTGCTGGCGAATGATATGGGCGGCTTCTCGTTAGCCCAAGAACTGGCGCAAAGCCCGGAAGCAGGATTATTCGCAGGCACGATTTTGGGGGCTATGCTTGGCCCGACGATTGTATTTATCATCCCGGTTGCGCTTGGCATTATTAAGAAGGAAGACCAGAAATATTTGGCTACCGGCGTGCTTGCCGGTATTGTAACAATCCCGCTGGGCTGTTTGATTGGCGGTTTGGTTGCAGGTTACTCGATCAGCATGATTTTGTCCAACCTGGTTCCAATCATTTTGTTTGCTGTCCTGATCGTGCTTGGATTGTGGAAGTTTCCGCAAGGCATGATCAAAGGATTTACGATTTTTGGGCAATTCATCGTTATTGTAGCGACATTGGGACTCGCTTGCGGCATAACTCAGCAATTGACCGGGATGACCATCATTCCGGGGCTTGCTCCGGTTGAAGACGGAATCAAGATCGTTGGCGATATCGCTATAGTACTCGCCGGCGCTTTTGCAATGGTATTTGTGATTACGAAAGTATTTAATAAACCGCTAATGAAGCTGGGCCAACTGCTCGGTATGAATGAGATTGCGGCAGCTGGCCTGGTGGCTACGCTCGCTAACGTCATTCCCATGTTTGGCATGATGAAAGACATGGATGCGCGGGGCAAGGTCATTAACGTCGCATTCGCTGTGTCGGCTGCATTTGTATTCGGCGATCATCTTGGCTTTACGGCCGGAGTTGCGAAACAAATGATCTTCCCGATGATTGTCGGCAAGCTGGTCGGAGGGATTACGGCGATCATTGTAGCCGTATTTCTGGCTAAGAAGATGGCTCCGGACTCGAAGGAGCCGCAGAAGGACTTACAGCAGATTTCATAGCATTCAGCATTTCCCTCAGTTCTTTTAATAGAGCTGAGGGTTTATTTTTTTTCGATAGGATGCGGGACAAGGAAGGCTTCAAGGGCTTAAAAACCAAATGGTTTATATTGCTATTAAAGGTATCATATGGTATAAAATTAATAGAATCATAGAGTTCTATTTTAATCAATAAAGGGAGATTCACAGGTATCCGGAAGGCGGTGTATAAAACAGACGGAAGGGCGGTAAATGCAACAAGTTCAAGCCCGTCAACGTCGGTCAATGTAACCGGGTGGTTCAAGAAAAATTATGCCGAGGTGAGCATTTTGAAAATTAAAATTATGAAATTAGCGGTCGCAGCTATCATTCTACTTCCACTATTGCTCGGTCTTAGCTTTCAGGCAAATGCAGAACTAACGAATATCGGAAGCCCGAAACCGGGCATTGATGTGAAATATCCGGATAATCTGAACGATACATGGAAGACACCGATTTCCAATGGAATCTCCGCCTGGAATGGTACTGCAACCAAGGTCACTATCGGTTATCTGAGTTCCTCCACGAATACCATCACGGCAGCCCAGTACGCCGATACATGGTACGGATTAAACACACAATGGTCATCCCCTTATAAATACACCATTCAATTAAACGCCAGAACTATCACCAGAGATGCCACGAATTTCTCCAATTTCGTCAAGGGAGCCACCGTTCATGAATTTGGCCATTGCTTCTTCTTGAAGGATAACCCCAATACAACACAAGCCTCGATTATGAAATATACTAACAACTTTAATACCATTACAACCCCACAGCCGTATGACATTAATGACGTTAATTCCGTTTATTAATTAGAGGACCTGGAGGAGGATGGGCATGAATAAAAGTAAATGGGTTCCTGTGTTCTCGGTATTTTGCCTCACTATGGCGCTGCTTGGTTGTGGATCTAATGGAGCAAAGTCCAACGAATCGCAAGCTTCTGCCAGCAAAGCTTCTGAAGCCGTTCCGAAGCAGGAAATCTCGATTGAGGCTTCTTTTCCGAAATACAGCAGCTTGGGGGAACTCGAAAATCAGGCAGACCTGATCGTCGAAGGGCGGATACTAAGCTCTACATTCCAATTTCTGAATGTTGCTCAGAAGCCTTCCGATCCCGCTGATGCGCAATTAAACCCGGGCACCGATCCTGCGGACAGTCCGCTGATCCCATACACTATTTACGATGTGCAGATTCAGAAGGTTTATAAAGGTGAGGTGACGGAGAAGGAGACTATACAAGTAAAACAGGTTGGCGGCGAGAATCAGAAGACGATCTTCAAGGTTAATGATTCGACCGGGCTTAAAATGAATGGCGATTATATTATGTTCCTGGCAACTTACGATCACTCTCCGGCATCCTTGCTGAACCCGATTCAAGCTTCTTATCAGCTGGTTGATAACCAGATTGTTGCTAGCGACAAGAACCCGATCAAGCTGAACTTCAAGGATTTGAAGCAGCTAACGGAGTCATCGTCTATGAAGTGACTATGCTGTTAAATGCAGAAGACTCATATCCAGGGCCAGCAGGTCTGAAGAATATGAGTCTTTATTTTTAGCGATTTAGGGTTGCCGAAGCGGAAGGACGACAGCTCCTTTTTCGGGCATAGGCACTGCATCGGTTCCTGTGAAATATAACGGAAGCCCCTCCGCCAATATGGGATGAGGAGTGGACAATGGATTTTGCCGCTGATGATGAATATGCAGATGGGGCTCAGAGCTTGAACCGCTGTTGCCGACCCGCCCCAGAACATCGCCCGGCTTCACATGGTCCCCAACCTGAACTTGAACACTATTTTGCCGAAGATGGTTCAGGAGCAAATAAGTCCCGGTCTCTTCTATTTTCAAGTAGACATGATTGCCTTCCATAGACAGCACATCCTCTGAACCGGGTGTTATATCGGGCTCTGCGCCGTATGCAGCGATAACTGTACCGGATACAGGGGCGATTACATCTTGATTCCATATCCCGTAGTCTTCAAAATGAGTACTGCCTGTGCTATATGGCTCCATCAGCAGATCATATGCCCAGCGCTCTGACGGCCATATGACGTGGGGAAGATTGGTATGGGTGGAATCCCCGCCCCAGCCGACAACCGTGGGTCCGGCAAGAGGCCAGGTAGCGGTAACGGCGGGTTTGGTTCTGTCGATTTGTGCGGGGTAAGGCATCCGAATGATATTTAATGTGAGGAGCAGATGCAGCGCCATTATCGTACATAGCCCAAAAGTGATTATTCGACCTGCAAGCCGTCTTCTCTTGGACAGATTGATCGCGATAAGGACAAGACTGATCAGCATGCCTGCGGAGCCGAGGAACGGTATAACGAGCTTTAGCAGAAACCAGGCGTAAACCGACGGCAAGCCGGACGCCCCCAGGACAATCATCCACAGCAAAAAAAGGATGAAGGCCAGCAACGTGTTGGTATTCCCGATTTTGCGGTTAATTTTTCTCATAACTACCTCTATATTCAATATTGTCGATAATAACCTCTTAATCTATAACGATTGAAATAGTAGAATTACTACATAAGTATAGCTGAGATGAGCGGATGGATTAGAGAATGGTTGATATTCTGACATAATGAGAAGCTGGGAGATTTGGAGGAGACCAGAGTTGAACACACATGTAGCAGAACGGGTTAGAAATTTGCCTTTAACGCCGGGGGTATATTTGATGAAGGATTCCCGGGGAACGATTATCTATGTTGGCAAGGCCAAGCAGTTGAAGCGGAGGGTTCAGTCGTATTTTCATCATACCAAGTCTCATTCGCCGAAGATCGCCAAGCTGGTCGCCCACATCGCTGAGCTGGAGTATCGCAATACCGATACGGAGTTTGAAGCATTTATGCTGGAGTGCAGACTGATTCAAGAGCTGAAGCCAATGTATAACAGGAAGATGAAGAATCCGCTCGCCTATACCTATGTAGCGGTTCGAAATAAGGCCGGTTTGCGGCGTATGGAAGTGACTGAAACCTCAGAGGGTGACGGCGAGAGCATGTATTTCGGCCCTTATACCGCCAGTAAACATTCGGTTCAGCGAGCCATTGAGAGTATTGAGGAGTGCTATCACCTTGCTTGCCGTCAGCCGTTAACGGGGAGGGCGTGCCTAAATTATTCTCTCGGGTTATGTCTGGGAGTCTGTCTTGGCGGGGAGGCGGTGCAGGAGTATGAGCGGATCATGGATCGTATCGTCAGTTTGCTTCAGGGCTCGGGTTCAGCGCTTCTTGATGAGATGGAACAAAGCATGCAAATGGCGGCAGAGAGCTTTGAGTTTGAAGCGGCTGCGAGATGGAGAGATCATATAGAATCCGTGAAATTTCTGTTAAGCAAGAGAAAAGTAATTGAATTTTCGGCGCAAAATCTTAGCACTGTCGTCTATGAGTATATAGATGATGCTGCAATCAAGCTTTTTCTGATTAGACAGCACGAACTTTTATTTAGTCAAAAATATGCTCTCCCTGCAGATGGGCATCAGAGAGGGTTATTAGCGGCGGAGATTCGATCGAGAATCCTGCAATATTTTCGGATAGATTCAGACCCTGGCAAGGCCATGGCTCAAATAAGCCGGGAAGAGATCGATCAGGCTCAGATTATATATAACTATTTACATGGAAGTGGAAGCTGTCATCTCCATATCCAGCAATCCTGGCTGAAGGAGATGGAGCAGCAGGAGTTGGATGAAGCGCTGGACAGCTTCCTGCCGCCTATTTCCCGCGAAAATATTTAGGGGATTGCCCGATGATCTTCTTGAACATTTTCGAGAAAATGAATGGATCCGTGTAGCCGACGGAACGCGATATGTCGCTGATGGACAAAGCCGGGTTAGCTAACAGTTCAGTCGCCCGGTTCATTCGGTATTCTACGAGGAAGCTCTGTAGGGAGCTGCCGTATTTCGCCTTGAACAGGCTGGATAAATAGGTTCGGTCCAGACCAACAAACGCGGCGATATCCTGAATCGTAATCTTCTGGCTGTAATTGCTCTCTATAAAACCTATCGCTTGCTGGATATAGGCATCTCTGGAGGGAGAAGGCTTGGACGGTTCCAAAGAGGTTTCAGAGCAGGATATAAGCTCGGCGATTAGCCGATAAAGAATGCTTTGGCTTAACACATCGCTGCTTCGTTCGGCATGAACGGCCAATAGATCATCGTAGAAGGATTCAAAATAGGGGTTATGAGGCGCATCATATATAAGCTGGGATGCTTCAAGCTGAGCGCGTCTCATAAATGATTTAGCGCTGAGACCGTGAAAGGCGACCCATGAATACGTCCATGGATCAAGCTCATCTGCTTCATAATGAACAATCGTACCCGGTTCGATCAGAAAGCCTTGACCGGCGGATAGCGAATAGCTATGATTGCCGCTGTGAAATACACCGCATCCGCTATGAACATGATGAAGAATATAGGTATCGCGTACCCCTGGACCCCAGGAATGATTAGGCAAGCACTCCTCCTTGCCGAAGAAGATCAGGTTCAGGTCCAGCCGATCCGGCGGCATCGCGGAATTAATGGTAACATTGATTCGAGACATGCAGCAGCATCCTCCATTCGTAAAGTAAGTGGAAGTTACATATTACATTATAACAGGTAAAACAAAGGTTTAACGCTAAAAATGTTGTATACATATTGGATTATGACATGTGAATCATGGGTTGCTCCATGTTCCTTGCCCCTGTCTGCGCTTATACTCGAGATAGATTATGACATGGAGGCGATGATCAATGTCCAAAATAACTTTTCTAGGTGCAGGCAGTACGGTGTTTGTAAAAAATGTGCTAGGTGATGTCATGCTGACGGAAGCTCTGCAAGGCTATGAACTGGCTTTGTATGACATAGATGAGGAGCGTTTAAGCGATTCCGAGAGATTGCTGAATAGCATGAGACAGACCCTTGGAAGCAATTGCACAGTCAAGGCGTACCATGATCGGAAGGAAGCTCTTAAGGGCGCTAAATTTGTTATTAATGCCATTCAGGTTGGCGGCTATGATCCTTGTACGATTACGGATTTTGAAATTCCGAAGAAGTACGGTTTGCGTCAGACAATCGCGGATACTTTAGGAATCGGGGGGATATTCCGCAATTTGCGAACGATCCCGGTGATGCTGGATTTTGCGCGGGATATGCAGGAGGTATGCCCTGATGCGTTGTTCCTGAACTATACGAATCCGATGGCGGCACTTACGAATGTAATGAATACCGTTGGCGGAATCCGCACTGTAGGGCTGTGTCACAGCGTGCAGGTCTGTGTACCCGGATTGCTTGAATCATTAGGCATGGATCATGAAGGGGTTCAGTCGAAAATCGCGGGAATTAATCATATGGCTTGGCTGCTTGAAGTCACGAAGGACGGGGTAGACTTGTATCCTGAGATTAAGCGCCGGGCGGCGGAGAAGCAGAAGGAGAAGCATCATGACATGGTACGCTTCGAGCTGATGCTGCGCTTTGGCTATTATGTAACAGAGTCGTCCGAGCATAATGCCGAGTACCATCCTTACTTCATCAAGCGCAACTATCCGGAGCTGATCGAACGCTTCAACATTCCGCTTGACGAGTATCCGCGCCGCTGTGTTGAACAGATCAAGGGCTGGAAGGAGATGCGCGAGAAGCTGTTCGCCAGCGAGAGCATCGAGCATGTGCGAACTCATGAGTATGCTTCTTACATTATGGAAGCGATTGAGACGAACAAGCCGTTCAAGATCGGCGGCAATGTGATGAACACCGGGTTAATTACGAACCTTCCGTCCGAAGCCTGCGTGGAAGTGCCATGTCTGGTGGATGCCTCCGGAATCACCCCAACCTATGTAGGCGCGCTGCCGCCGCAGTTGGCTGCCCTGAACAGAACAAATATCAACACGCAGCTGTTGACTATTGAAGCCGCCGTCACCGGACGCAAGGAGCATATTTACCATGCCGCCATGCTTGATCCGCATACCTCTGCCGAGCTGTCGATCGATGATATCGTCTCGCTCTGTGACGACCTGATTGAAGCGCATGGCAGCTGGTTGCCGGCATTTAAATAATTGATTCGTCTGCTTATTTAGGAGAGACGGTCCCCCGTTTTAGACGATGGGGGCTGTCTTTTTTATATGGATATTTTTCATCTAAACTTTAAGCCTTTATCCGGGATATAAATTCATATCTTTAATAGAAACTACCATCAAAACTTAAAGTCTTTATCTAAACTTGAACTGTAAAAATGCCGGATTTTTCGTGCCAAACCATCTGTTCATAGGAGACTTTACAATCGGTAGTTTTTTCTAGCTTTTGAGCTGATAGCGTTGAAGAATAACTGCATTTTCGCAGGAATTTATGCTCTGCGGTGTCTACGGTTACAAGATGGGGTAAATTGCTGCATCTTGCAGGCTTTTTAGCTCCTGACATCCAATATATGGTATTATGGCTTGGTAACATATTCGATCGATTGGGGGAAGTGGGATGAAGCGAAGGGATCTCTTCGGAAAATGGTGCATTATAGCTTGCCTGGCCATCGGCGGCTTATGGGCGGGCGGTTATGAAGTTAAGGCGGCTTCGGCCCAGGTCGTTAGCGCCGCAGGCGGAGATGCATATGGAATTGCGGCCTGGAGCGACGGCACGGTTACCGGTTGGGGATACAATAAATTCGGCCAGGTCGGGGATGGTACGGGCATTCATCAATACATACCTAAGAAGATAGCCGGATTAGAGCACGTTACCCAGGTTGCTGCAGCGATGAATACGTCATTTGCTGTGACGGCTGCAGGAGAGGTCTGGGCCTGGGGGCAGCAATATTCGGGATATGTAAATGATGATCCTTTGCTTCCTGCTCAGAAGAGAGAGCTTCCGGTCAGGCTCAAAGGCTTGAGCAACGTGAAATCCATCAGCACGAACGGATTTGCAGGCATTGCCGTGCATGAGGACGGTACGGCGACATTGTGGCATATTTTTTATGATGAGGATTCCAACAAGCAGGTCAAATATATACCGCTTCAAGGGATTGCAGGGGCCAAAACGGTGGTGATTATGGACTTTTCGGCATTGATTCTTGATCAGGAGGGCAAGGCCAGCTCATTAAGCACCTATAACAATGTTTACGGAAGATATCGGGCGGGGAAGGAGCTGAAGGCGCCGCAGCCGCTCAAAACGGAGATATCCCGCATTGCCGTATCAGGACGCAACGCCTTCCTGCTTTGTAAGGACGGAACGGTTCTGCGCTGGAACGAGGACATTCAGAAATTAACAGCCGTCAGCGGTTTAAAAGGAATTTCCGACATCGGGACAGGTTATAACCGGCTTTATGCATTAAAGCAGGACGGTGCGGTATGGCAATGGGACTATAATTCTGGCAGCAAGGCCAAGCCATTTCAGGTCAAAGGTTTGACGGGCATCTCGGCAATATGGGGAACGACGGGGCAGACCGGCTTTGCCTTAGATGAAAAAGGGGAGCTCCTGGCCTGGGCTAATGGCTATAACGCCGGGCTTGCCTCCGGCAGTGGCTCGGAGTATAACGGCTCAGAGGTGCTGATAACTCCCGTACAGCAAGCTTTGTCTTGGAAAGTGAACGGTGAGGACATCAGTTTTTATGCTACCTCAGGCGTAGTGGATCATCAATTATACGTTCCCTACACCAGTGTGTTTGAAGTAATGGGTGTAACCATTACCCGTAAAGAAGTAAAGGCGGAAGATCCGAAGGCTGTCCCGCGTTCTTATACAGAATGGAGCTTCAATTCCGGGAGCCGGACGGTATCTATAAACAAAGGCAAGCCAGGCGAGGTATACATCAATGGCAAAAAATCGGTGGCTCCAGCCAACATCATTTTCATGTCCAACTCGACCTTGTTCCCGCTTGAGATAATTTGTGAAGGTTTGGGCATCGATTTAAAATGGAACAAAGCGACCGGCGAGGTTGTGATTCAATCATAATAGAGCGGGTAATTGCAAAATGACTCGAGCATATTGGTGTTGCTCGCTGCCCGCTGATTTGACCATCTGGTAATTGAAGTTATGACGGTGTTTTTATTAGATCGTTGGGCTTTGGGGCTATTGGCTTGTGGAAGTGTCAGCAAAGCAGGCTAGGCTTCGAGCCGATTTGCACATAAATACTGGACCACACAACAAAAATAGGGGCAGTCTCCAAGGTTGATTTTTCGATCTTGAAACGGAGACGCTCCTGTTTTGTTTTTTTATCAGGACGGTAGTGTTTTCCCCTTGAAGAGAGTTTGTCGTTTTATGTTTTTTAAATGCTGAATGGAAATAATAATAAAATCAATTTCGAGCAAACTAGGTACTGGAGGTGTTTAAGATGAATGGAAATGTAGAGTTGTTAAATTATATTCACCAAAATGCTGAGATGGGGAAAAATACAATTGGTCAGTTAATTGGTATTTCTGAAGAAGAGGAATATAAAAAATTGCTTCAAACCCTGCTTCAAGAATATAAATCGATTTATGATCGTACAGATAAAAAATTAAAAGAAGTAAATAAGGAAGCAAAAAATATCAATTCTTTCTCGAAAGCATCTACTTATATCATGATTAATTTGAAGACTTTGACCAATAAGACCCCTTCTCATATTTCCGAGATGCTGATTCAGGGGAGTACGATGGGGATTATTGATTTAACGAAGAAGCTGAAAGAATATGCTGATGCGGATCAGGAGATCCTGGCTCTGGCCAATCAACTGCTTAAGCTGGAACAAAATAATGTGGAAGAATGCAAAAAGTTTCTTCAATAAGATTCACTGTTGAAAATAAAGCCTTTAAAAGATTCTGTTTCCTGGAAAATGGGCGACTTCTTTAAAGTTGCCGAGGTCTTACACCAGGTCAAACGGCATCTTTTTTTCTATTCTCAAGGCACCTGGCGGACATAATTGACCGTTAGCGCTGATCGATGAGTGCATTGCCTGTGCAACGGACAACAAGGTTCATTACAAGGGAAAATGACCGTAAGGAGGGCGAGATCGCTGTTTTCCTGCTTCTAACGGTCAAAAATGTCCCTAAGTGGAGCAAGGTCGCTGCTTGTTGAGTCTAACAGTCAAAGCTATCCATAAGAAAGGCGAGGTCGCTATTTCTTGCATCTAGCGGTCAAAAGTTTCCGTAAGATAGGGGGGACTCTTTACAAATCATTTTTGATCGGCTTGTTAGGCAAGCTAGTTAAATAGCATATAAACTTATGCAGCCATAATCGGAATATAGCGCCAGGTAATCTTTCGTAAAGACCAAATTGCAGTTCTTCACGACATGCTCGGGCCTGAACTCGAGTATTCGCTGCCAGGACTCTGTATGATAGAGTTCAACTGTTCCAAAGCTGAATAGGGCCAATAAGGGCTTGGAAGGATGTACGGCGAAGCTTCGAACATGCTCGGTTTTCCATTCTGATCGCCTGGTTAGAGTATTCATATCATAGCATGCAAGCTCCCATGAGCCGTATTGTTCTTGAGTAAATAAGTAGCGGTCATCGGCTGAAAAGTCCATAGCTGCAGTCATAGCACTGATATCTTTGGCAATCGAATGCGTAGAGCTTGTCTCCATATCGCAAATGATAATTTCATCAGGATGGGTACAGTAGGCCATTAAGCGTCCATTTCCCGATAAGGCGGCGCATAGCTGAGGGCTGTGACCATTAACGATTTCTGGTGTTGCCTCCCTCTGATAAAGACGTTCCTGTGTCAGCAGGTCTGTCACCACTAAATAAGTTCCATCGTACCAAAGCCCATGGTTTCCGGCTAGGGATAGCGTGCTATGATGATATGTAAACGAAGTGCAGCTGCGAACGCTCCCATCCGCGGAGATTCCTGAAATCTGATGACTGTCGTTGATCAGAAGCTCTCCCGCCTCCGGACAATAAAACATATCATAAATCAAATGATTGCCTGCCAACTCCCAAGTGAGCTGTTTTTGCCCCTGCTCATCCAGAAGATAGATTTCTTCCTTTTCAAATTGGCCGACCACATATCCAGCATAAAACTGGTTGGTGCCGGAGACCGCGGCCAGCGGCATGAATCCGGTGTAACCGGCACCGATATAGAGTTGAAACAATGGTGTACCCGGCGCTGCCTTGTCATTCCTATAGATGAAGCCTTTTTTTAGCTTGTTCCACATTTCTTTTTTCGCATATTTTGCCGCTGCTTCGAGGTCATCAAACATCTTCTCCCGAGGCTTGCCCCCGTTATTGGACATCACTACACGATTCCCGTCCCAATCGATTTTCCAGGTTTTGTCGCTATTAGAATCTTGAAATAATCTGCTCATAGATAGCTGATCCCCTTTTCATTATAGATCCGTCAAATTATACCATGAAAGTAGGACCAAACAGCCCATAAACAGGAAAATTCAGGTGAAAAGGCCGAGCCCGATGCGTCGCTGGTCCTGTGTGCTTCTCAAAATGCTTCCTTTATACTGAAATAAGACTGCCGGAAAGGAGGGGAAGTTGGGTGCAGACAAGGCAAAGATAGCTACCTTGCGGGAGTTTAAGGCTCAGCAACCTGATGTAATGCCACATCCACGCAACGTCCACCCGCTCACCTGCGTATAACATGAAGTAGGCAGCGATGTCATGAGAGGAGGTGAAAAGCGATGAGTGTAATTCATATGCTGGTCGGCATTCCGGGCAGCGGGAAAAGCCATTACGCCAAGCAATTATGCAAGCGGGAGCAAGCCGTGTTGGTAGCAACCGATTCCATTCGGGAAAGATTGTTCGGCAGCGAGTCGAAGCAGAAAAACACGTATTTGGTTTTTGAGCAGGCCTTTGCAGAGATAGGAGAGGCGCTTGGGACGGGCAGAAATGTGGTCTTTGATGCTACAAATGTCAGCAGGGATCGGCGGCTCAAGTTTTTAAAACATTTCAAAGACTTCCCGGTTCAGTGTCACGTATTTGATACTCCTTATGCGATAGCAAAGGAACGAATCGAGGGAAGAAAGCGACGAATCAGTGATACGGTGCTTACCAAGTTTGCCAAAAACTTTGAATTCCCTGTTCGAGGCGAAGGGTTTCAAGCTTTACAGCTGGTGCATGCTGCGGCAGAAATCGGTCTCGGTCGGTCCAGACTAGAGCAGCTGTTGGAGGAGCGGGCGGGGCATGATGAACTGTTTGTTTATTTGGCAAGTTCGCCGCATTTCCGCGTCATGCTGGGATATGATCAGGAGAATCCGTATCATTCCAAGACCTTATCCGAGCATACCTATGCTGTCCTGGATTATATCAATGTCTTCTATGAAGGCGACAGCTTGCTGGCGATGCAGCTGGCAGCTTTATTCCACGATGCGGGTAAACCGTTTTGCAAAGTATGGAAAGAGATGCGCGGGAACTACTCCTATTTCGGGCACGAGCATGTGTCTGCCATGATTGCTTGCCATGTGCTGAAGGAACTCGGCTATGAGGAGAATTTTATTCTGCATGTCGTGGATATAGTCAGCTTCCATATGGAGATTTTGCACGGCGGTGATACCGGTGCGTCTCGAATTTATCATTTACTTGGCGAGGATCGGCTGGCGGAGCTGTATTTTTTTGCTGAGGCGGATTCCTTTGCTAAATGAGGATGCCGTAGCATTCTAAATAGAAAAGAGGTGTTTGATCCATGAAAATCAAATATCCAAAAACGATGCACCTGCCATGGTCGCGCGGGTATACCGATGACGATAAGATTTTGCGACATACCGATCATTTTGCAGGGCAAGAAGTTGTTATTACCGAAAAAATGGACGGTGAAAATACAACCATGTACCCGGATCTCATTCATGCCAGATCGCTGGACAGTAAGGACCATCCGTCCCGGCATTACGTCAAAACGCTGCACGGCGGCATCAAATATTTGATTCCGGAAGGATATCGATTATGCGGTGAGAATGTGTATGCGAAGCATTCCCTGTACTATTCGGCATTGCCAAGTTATTTCATGCTGTTCTCCGTATGGAATGAGCGCAATATTTGCCTGTCCTGGGATGAGACGGTGGATTGGGCGGCACGGCTCCATTTATCGACAGTTCCTGTGCTGTATCGGGGAATCTGGAGCGAGGAAGCGGCCAAGGCGTGTTATACGACACAGTCTCGCTGCGGCGGAGAGCAGGAAGGATACGTTGTCAGGCTGGCATCCGCCTTTGTGTATGAGGATTTCAAACGGTCCGTAGCCAAATTCGTCCGTAAAAACCATGTTCAAACCGATGAACATTGGTTAAGCAAACCGATTGAACCGAACCTGCTTGCCGAGATAGCGGCGGAGTAGAAAGAAGGCATACGGAGTGGCTCCAGGTCAGCGAAGCGGCGACACTAAGTAGGCTTGGAAAATAAGCCTTAATAAACATTTTAGAAAAGAAAGCGGTGTTGATCATGTAATTCCGAGTAGAAGTACCTTAAACAGAAGTTCTAACGAAACTGGATATCGCTATTGAGGCCAAATAGAGAGTGCGAAAGTTTTAACGAAACAGGGTATCGCTATTGCACGAAAATGAGAGCGTAGAGCTCGCTTTTACCGTAAATAACGTTCAGCAGTTTCGTTAGACTGGAATTGGGCTTGTAAATGAGGCAATAGCGTTCTGTAGTTTCGTTAGAAAAACCAGGAAGTTCTAACGAAACTGGATATCGCTATTGAGGCCGAATAGAGAGTGCGAAAGTTTTAACGAAACAGGGTATCGCTATTGCACGAAAATGAGGGCGTAAAACTCGCTTTTACCGTAAATAACGTTCAGCAGTTTCATTAGACTGGAATTGGGCTTGTAAATGCGGCAATAGCGTTCTGTAGTTTCGTTAGAAAAACCAGGAAGTTCTAACGAAACTGGATATCGCTATTGAGGCCGAATAGAGAGTGCGAAAGTTTTAACGAAACAGGGTATCGTTATTGCACGAAAATAAGGGCGTAGAGCTCGCTTTTACCGTAAATAACGTTCAGCAGTTTCATTAGACTGGAATTGGGCTTGTAAATGCGGCAATAGCGTTCTGTAGTTTCGTTAGAAAAACCAGGAAGTTCTAACGAAACTGGATATCGCTATTGAGGCCGAATAGAGAGTGCGAAAGTTTTAACGAAACAGGGTATCGCTATTGCACGAAAATGAGGGCGTAAAGCTCGCTTTTATCGAAAATAACGTTCATCAGTTTCGTTAGACTGGAATTGGGCTTGTAAATGCGGCAATAGCGTTCTGTAGTTTCGTTAGAAAAACCAATGCGTCCGAAAAGGAGGTGGTCATTTGGTGCACAGGAGTTTCGCTTTATCAAACTTTTCCCATTCACCTGTTGGATGCTTCGTCTGACCGGCTTTTATAAGGAAAGTACCTGTTGGGTGCTTCGTCCGATCGACAGTCATTTTATATGGGAAGTGGAAGTGGAAGTGGCCCGTTGGACATCTTGTAGCCGTGAATCAGCACTTGGGTGAAGCCGGAATTCTTGTGGCCTGGAAGCCTGAAAATAGCCAAGCAAGCATGCGAAAATTACCGTAAATGATGGAGGAAGCTCCGCAATTATATATACATAGGAGGCAAAGTGATGAGTGAAGAAGTAAATGCACCCGGCTGGGATGCGATTGATCAGGAAGTAGGCAAAATCTATGGGCAGCAGGAACCGAAGCATTATGGGACGCTGGTTCCTTATTCACTTGGAGGCGAGGATCCGCTTGATGGTATTAGCGCCTACAAAAGCGAGACGCCGGTGCCTCATTGGCATTTTGTTACGTACGGATTCTCGGAACTGTATGAGAAAGAATTGGACAATGCAGAGTATAGCGGCTACGGGTTTGAACTTACGTTCCGGCTGGTGCGGAATGAAGACGAGGAAGAGCCTCCAGCATGGGCGCTCAATTTGCTGCAAAATATGGGAAGATACGTGTTCGGCAGCGGCAATGTATTCCGCTCCGGTGATTATTTGGATGCCAATGGCCCGATCTGCCTCGGCGCAGACACGAAGCTCACTGCACTCGCTTTTACACTCGACCCGGAACTGCCGGCGATCGAGACACCGAACGGCCTATTGGAATTTATTCAAATGGTCGGCATTACAGCCGATGAGCTTGAGGCCATGCAGACTTGGAATACTTTAGGCGTGCTGAAAGCAGGCTTGGAGCAGATCCCAGGCTATGTTACGGATTTAGCGCGTGATTCTCTTTTAGAGGTTCCGGCGATTGCCGAGGCAGTTGAACAGGGGATGGAGAAGGAAGGCTCGAATACTGGCTTTTTGTTCGTGGATCAGCTGGGCTGGGAGCCCGGGAAGAAAGGATGGTTCAACAAGCAGCCGGATCATGTGAAGCTTGGAGCGAAGCAGGCCGGAATCATTGGCAAACTGCTGCGCGGCCGGATATTAAAGCAAAGAAGTCTTACCCTTGTTAGTCAAGAAATCCGCGTTGTATTTGAGCCCGGAGAAAGCGCAGTGTTTCGTATGGAGGATAAGGAAGTCAGTATCCGTTTGAATCAGAAAGCTGCCGCCGAGCTTAGCCAAAGGCTGATACCTTTGGAAAGCGAGTTTGTACTGCCTTCCTTGCCAGGGCTGGGGTTCCAAATCGTCAAGACTCATATTAAAGATCAAGAGGGCCATGTCGTCGAGACGATCGGCTAACATAAACAGGGTGAGGCAGAGGATGAAGTTGAACCTATACGTAGGTCTATAAGGGGAGAGTTTGTTTGAATCAATATGTCAAAGCTTTTCTTGACGATGTATGGAGTCAGATTAACCCGGTCTATGAGCGAGAAAGCAAAAGAATTCAGGAACTGAAAAATCGTAGCCGGCTTCAGGCTGGGGTAAACGATTATTTTAAAGTTTCATGGAAGAGCGGACAACAAAACGGCGGCGGATATGGAACGATATATATCGATTTATACGAGCCCTTTGATTGGAGCGATAGCTCTTATACGGTGAAAGCTGGTTCTTATATCGAAGGTTTGATGGAAATGAATGCTGAAGCGCTGTTGGAGGAACTTTATTGCGCATTGCGTGGTCAAGTGGAGGAGGTTTTTCAATCCGATCGATACGGCAGCCGATTTTTCGACTACCGACTGGAGCTGATTCTGGAGTTGGAGCCGGAATCTGCCGCCGCCCTGCGCCGCCAAGAGGTGCTAATCAATCAGCATAAACTCCAAGCGCTGAAGCAGGAGCTGGCTGTGTTCATCCAATCCAGGGTATTGGCGGAGCTGCCCGTGCGGCCGGACAAAGATGATGAATTTTTCTTTGCGCGCCATTTGCTGAATCCGCATTTTTTTGCCCAGAAGTCTGACATTATAGATCCGCTAATTCAACGTCTGAATGATAAGCATCGTACGAACCGCAGTCGTCTGGAGCAGTGGTGCTATCAATATACATCGGCCTTTAAAGGTTGGGCGGAAGAACAGTTTTTGCAACCGTATTTTGACCGCAGCGGGGATTTCGGGCAAGCCTGGCTGATAAAAGAGGGGGCCATGACCAGCCCGCCGAAGGCTGATGTAATGGAGTTTTTCCTCTATGCGGCGCTGCAGATAGGCTATAAAGAGCCGGACACTCGCAAGGCATATCTTGAGCTTGCCAAGCAGCTTGGATCGGAACAGGCAGCGAATTATTTGCAGCAGGGCAGCGGGCGGTATGAAAGCATGCGGCAGGGCAGCTTGTTCCAAGGCAAAGCGAATGATATTTTGCAGACGATCGATCTTCGAATCCTCTCTGAAGAGGAGGCCGCTTACCGCGAAGCGCTGGATTATGTGATTTCGCTGTTGGAGCAAGGTTTTCCTAAAGGTTATAAGCTTACGTTGCGAAGCAAAGCCAAAAACGTTCTACCGGTCAAAAAGCTGGTGAAATCGCAGCAGCATCGTTTTTTTGCCAATTGCCTCCTGTATCCAGGCTTGTTTCCGCGTATAGCGGAATATGCAGAAGCTGCTATGGAGGAATTCGCCTGGTACGGAGATGTCGAGCCTGGCGAGAAGTCGGCAATGCCGGGAACTTATGCGGTATTTGGACTGGGATTGTACAGCGATGCCTATTACCCGCTCGTGCAGCGGTATATGGAGCTGGTGGATACGGAGCATCAATCGGTTCAGGATGGATATGCGGAGGCTTTTGTGGAAGCACATGGGCTTTCCGTGAAGTTAATGCCGGTCTTGATATCCATCCTATTGGGAGGCAATGAGTCGGCAGGGGGGGTCAAAAATATCGTCATCGACAGTCCGGAACTGGCGGTCGCACTGGTGCATGAGCTGGCAGCAAAGCAGGACTATCAGCGTGAATACGTGCTTTATCGGATTTTTGGCAGCCGCAGCAAGCTTGCGCAGCGTGTGAGGAAGGAAGCATCGCCACTCAAGGACGAGCTGGAGGAGCTGCTGGCTTGGATGAGGTAAGTAAGCTGGAAACGTCCGAACGAAGGAATCTGGAACAAGGCGGAATTAGCTGAACTGAATTTAGACGAACTTCGTACAGCATGCAAATCAGTCAATCAACGGGAGGAGATATGGATAATACACCCGCTAGACCTATAACCATCGAAGAACTTATAGATACCGCGAATGATTCCTGGGCCGAGCTTAGTGAAATGCTAAAAAACAGCACAAATGCCTGCAGGATTATACCAGCGGAGCTAGATGCGGCTAAGGAGACTTTATACGCTTTGCAAGTGAGCACCCGATCCTATTTAGGCAGTGTTGCCTATCGGACCGGAGGGATTTTGTTTGACGAAGGCTGGATCACTCTGCTAGGCGCAGGCGGAGCGGAAATATGCGGCAGCTTGGCTTCTTGGAATGGACTTCATAAGAATGATCCAGAGTTTGCTCCCTTGGAGGGAATGCTGGTTGTAGCCTATGATGCGGCTGGCGGTTTTTTTGCCTTGAATACAGGACGATATGAAGATGCTGGACGCATCTATTATTTTGCACCGGATACGCTGGAATGGGAGTCGACCGAGCTGGCTTATTCCGGATTTATGGCTTGGCTGGGCAGCGGAGATTTGGAGCAGTTCTACCAGACCTTCCGCTGGAAAGGCTGGCAGGAGCAAGTCAGGCAGCTTGAGGCTGATCAGGTGCTGAGTTATTATCCACCGCTATGGTCGGCAGAGGGGGATGGAGAGAGCAGCAGCAAACGTGCGATCCCGGTCAAGGAAGCATGGCTCGCAGCCGTGAAATAATGAATTTGCCCAGGTTACCAACCAGGAGGAGGGAGGAGAAGGTATGACAGAAAAGGTTCCCTGCCAAAGCGAAGGCTGCACGGCAATGATATTGCCAACAACGGCCGCTAAAACGGGAGGATACTGCATGCCCTGCCACCAGGAGCAAGAGCGGAGGAAGCGGGAAGCTTATATTCTACAGCATCGTAAGACGGTGAATTTGTATGAAGGGCTAAATGATCCGGTGGAAATTTTGAAAATCATGCACAGCCCCCGGCAATATGATCCGTTGATTAAATACACTGCATACCCTCGCAGCAAAGAGCAGGTTTACGCATCGCTATCCCCCGTTGAAGCGCAAAGCATGGCTGTTTATGCCTTGAACTTATTAGGATCAGGAGATGAAGATACGAGCCGTGATATTTTATCCTCCCTTATGTGCTTCCGTGATGAATCGATTGCCGATGGCTTGCCGCTTCTCTTGGAACATGAGGTATACTATCCGGGAATTTTGTATAGAGACGCTGGACCCGAGGTTCGGGACCGGCTCTTCGATCAGGTAGAATGGGATGACGAAAATAGAAATTATATTTTGCTTGCCTTAGCCTGGATTGGGGACGAGCAGGTCGTTCGCCGCTTTCATGAATGGCGGATGAAGCCTCCGCAGTGGGCAGAGCAATTGCACGTTGTTCCGGAATTGTACGCCCGGGAAGCGGGCTGGAAGCTGTCGGATTCTGGGCAACGCCGCGATCTGTTTCAAGGGAGCAGCTATGCTGTTGAGAAAAGGGAAGACCCGCGTGATCTCTCAGTTCAACAGATGTCCTCCGGATTTTTAAAATATGCCGCTGCCGATTGTCCATGGTGCGGCGGAAAATTAACTAGACTGGTCGATGTGGACACTTCCCATACGGCACTAGCCAAATTGAATCTGCCTTGGGAGAGGCTGCAGGTGGATACCTGTGTGATTTGTGGATGTTATGGCATTATTTATATGGAGCTGGATGGAGGCGGTATGCCAAGCTGGAGTGCATATAACCGGAAGCCAGCTTACTTGCCTGACATCAAATCGGAAGAATACAGCGGGGAGTATTTGCAGGTCGGTCCGCAACTGACGTTATCCGACATCCCTCGTTCCTCTTGCTACGCTGCGATATGGGAGTTGGATTCCCATTCCAAATTCGGCGGATATCCGGGTTGGGTACAAGATGCCGAGTATCCGGATTGTCCCTGCTGCGGCCGGAGCATGCTGTTTATCGGACAGCTGGATTGGTCGGATTTGGAGGATTACGGCGAAGGAATTTATTATATGTTTTTTTGTCCCAAGGACCGGATTACGGCGACAACGTATCAGCAAAGCTGAATCGGATCTATATGCGAAATACAGGCGAAACGGTGTGAAGGAAGGGGATATTTATTATCTATGGATCGGAAAGCGAAAAAAATCCTATTTGAAACCTTCTGGCAATCCGGAGGTTGGAGAAAAGGGGGATATACCTGCACGGAGGAAGATTTTCTGTATGCCAAGAGCCGCGGGCTTATGTTCGACCCCTTGAACCGGTCCCACGATGAATGTGTGCAAAGGCTGCGGCAGCTGCATGAAGAAATTCTCACCAAAGAGGCTGTTGTTGAGGCTTTTTTACATAGTTTGTCTACTCGAAAAGTCTATTTGCGAAGCGCTTTGTCCAGCTGGGCGCTTACCCATGATTTGCCCGTGCATACTTATGCGGAGCGGCCAGCAGAACAACGGTCGTACAGTGCTTGCGGGGATTGCAACGCCCATAAGCTGATGTCCGATGAAGCATATGTCAACGAGGATCTGAATGTTCTGAATTTCGAACGGGTAAAATGGGGCGGCGTCCGCTTGAACTGGCTGGCATACTGCCTGCTGGATCTTGAATGCCTTAGCAGGGAAGAGCCGTTCACCGTCAGTGAAGCGGATGTGGAAATCTTAAAGCGGATGCTTGAAGCCATTGCCTCTTGTGCAGACAAGGATGCCGCCCGGCAGCTGGAGAAACGCTGGAAGGATATTTTTCCGGCGAATAAATATGAACGTGATGTAATTATGGAGATTTGGGAATATGCGGGCCTGCTGGAATCGAAGAATGATTCCCGTAAAGAGCGCGGGCGGGGGACCGATTATATGTCGATGGCCACCTGGAGAGGGGAAGACGGATATTCACATGAAAAAGTAGAGTTCTACTTCGGCCGCTATCTGTGACAGGGTATCTGTTACAGGGCTTAGTAAGCTTAGCAGGAGGCATCCGATGAAGAAACAGAGCAAGAGATCGCTGCAAATCGTAGACATCGCTAAGGAACCTTTGGAGAAAATCCCTTATATTACTGCAGCTACCCAAGGGGCAGGAATATCTTACGAATGGCTGCCCATTTATTGGGGCGAGATGCTCGGAATGCCAGAAGAACTGGATGCGGTGGTTATCGCTTCTGATTTGCAAGGAATTGCCGGGCATGGGTGCGGAGAGACCCAGGAAGCAGATCATGTGGGAGGATCGGAGATAGGAGGGCAAAAGCTGCTGGGCGAAGAGCTGGCGGATACGCTGGCGCTTTTGCTGCAAATCCATTTGCCGGACTTGAACCCGGACAAGATGATGGTGTGCTTATGCGGAGATCTCTTTACGGATCCAGCCCAAAGGGGGGCCAGCGGCGATCCGCTTCCTGTATGGCGGGCTTTTCGTAAATACTTCGGGTTCGTAACAGGCGTTGCGGGGAATCATGATCTTTTGACGCAGGAGGGGATAGATGAATTATCCGCTGCGGCAGGAGTGCATTTTTTCTCTGAGGCAGGAATGATCACATATGGAGAGCTGTCTATAGCAGGGTTGGGCGGAATCATTGGCAGAGCGGATAAACCTAACCGCATGGCGGAAGCAAGTTATCTGGAAAGCTTGCGCCGGCTTGTCAGGCGGAGGCCTGATATTCTACTGCTTCATGAAAGTCCGGAGATCGGGGCGCAAGGACTGCCGGGCAACCTGGTTATTTACCAAGAGTTGCGAGGAGCTTCTGTCCCACTCGTATGCTGTGGACATATTCATTGGGAAGAAGCGCTGGCTGAACTAGCAGATGGTCCGCAGATTTTAAATGTGGATGGGCGTGCATATATCTTTACAGCAGCGGCGCTGGATTAGAAAGATAGCCTTATTTGGCTTCCATTCACTGTTAGTGCAACATAGTGGTATCCGAAGCTATAGAAGAAGCTGCGCTTGATTGCGCAGCTTCTTTGCTGTAGATCTGGTTATATTGCTAGTTCAGCGGCACTTGTTTGGACAAACGTTCGAATTCATCCATGTGAGGGTTCAGCTTTTTCTGGATTCCCTGTAAGTACTTTAACGCCTTGTCTAATTTACGCTGTTCGGATTTAGTGTCCGCTGGAAAGCTGGAATATAGTTGATTGACCGAACCGTTGCGGTATTTAATGCTGAATAGTGTGCCTTTTTGCAAGGCTTCTTTTAGTCCGGAATTTGTACCGAGGATTTCCAGCTTCTCATTTCCATTTTTGTAGGTAAAGCTATAATCCGGGTCTGCCTGAGCGTGAATCACATCATAACCGCTTTGAAGCACTCCGTTTTTAAATGTACCCGCCTGGATTTCATTCCATATGACCTCGCCGTCTTCCTGGGTCACTTTGTGAGTCAAAGTTCCCTTGCCTTCCATTTTATCCTGCTTCCAAGTTCCGTTATAGACAAGTTTATGCTTCTCGCCGTCCTGCGTATATTCATTGATATATTTACCGCTGCCTTCGCGCTTGCCATTCACAAAATCACCCGAGTATTGCTTGCTGCCTCCCCAATGAATTGTACCGCGTCCGTTAGGTGCCCCGTTTGTGACTTCCCCATAGTATTGGGTTTGCTCCGAAATTTGAATTAATTCTTTTGTAGCGGCAGCATGTGCTATGGAAGAAGCGGGAACGAGCGACATGGTTGACAAAGCTGTGCAAAGAGCGGCGGACAGAGATAAGGCAATCATTTTTTTCATCGTTATACTTCCTTTCGAGTATGTAAGATATGCAGTTTGAGCAAAGAGGGAATCGCCCGCAAAGAAGAAATAAGCGTGATTTCCAGGAAACTCGTTATTTTAACGTATTACTATTCAAGAAAGTTTCTGAAAATATACGATTTGACGCTCCCAGGCAGAGAGTTTGCGGATAGAGAGTTTGCACTAGAAACCCGCACATGGTGTTAAAGGATACATTCTTACTGGAAATTACGTATTTTCTCGAAAATCTCCCTGGCTTTAAAAAAAGAAAAATAGTTAATTACGATTATTTGTGACAACAGTTGCAATTGAAGGTTAGGTAAATCCAACTAATCGGACTGGGCCCAAAGGAGCTTTTAAGGTTCCCATGAATGATAGAAATTGATTACAGAACTTGCCAAGCTTTATACTATTTTTGAATTAAATAACATCATGTTTATTTTTTATAGGAATAAGGGTGTCATGAATTATCGTGCATATGAATTTTTTTGATACATATGGTTCCAGGTAGGGAATCGGATCGTGTGTCAGCAGGATATGTAAGCGAGGGGGAAATGCAGATGAAGCTGATCGTATCGGTGAAAAAGCCGGGCAAATGCAAGGAGCTTGCAGCGCAAGAGCTTGAATTGCCTGGCATTCCACAAACCCTCCGAGAATTGATTGCCGGGGTTGTGGAAGGTGGGGTACAGGCGTTTAAGGAACGACAGTTCGAGAAAAATGTAATTTCCTACATAACAGAGGTGCAGATTGGGGAAAGCGCAGAACAGGGCAAGGTCGGTTTCGGAACGGTTTATGATGACAGGCAGGCTGATCCGGAGCAAGCGGTGAGTGCAGCTTTGACGGCTTTTGCAGATGGCTTGTATCGGGTGTTTATCAATGAGACGGAAATCGTGGATTTGGATGCTCCGCTTGTGACCCGGGAAGGGGATCGAATCGTATTTATGCGCTTTACGATGCTGGCGGGAGGACTATGGTGAACATGGAGGGATATGATGATGGAACTGACTCAGGAAGAACAATATTGGACTGCTATCGAAGCTAGGGTTAAAGAGGCCGAAGCAGGCGGGGATCAGAGGGTTCGGGATTTATACAGGCTCATTCGCCAGCCCTGTATTAATTCCGATAGCGATGAATACAAGGCACTGTACAAGGAATTGTCCAGACTCTGCGGCACGCGGCCAGATCGCTTTTATGCTCCGCTTGAGCAAACGATGCTTGCTCTGGCTGGCGAGAAGACGGTGGAAATGGTAAGGTACATAACCCGGCATGCAGCTGAGTTTCCGTATGCCAACGGGTATTACCGAAGACCGTTCAGAACGCAGCGGCCAGAAGTTCACTTGGACATGATTCTGGGCAAAATCAAGGAACTCTTCGCTGCTGAATCTTTGCAGTTTTCGCTACGTGATTATCTGACTAAACCGGATTATACCATCGAGCGGATCTATTGGATTCATCGGGTAATTCCGGATTTGCTGGCTTATGAGCTGGATCATGGGGATGGCTGGGTCGAGGCGGCGCTGAGAGAGATCATTTATGGCGATAACCAGACGGCCCTTCTTAAGCCCGAGATGATCAAGGGGATTCTGATGAGTCACCGTGAGGATGTCTACACGATGGTTGGCGAGCTGCTTGTTGCGGCGCGGCTGCAGGAAGGACTTCGCCAATCGATTGCCGAGCAGATGGATGCGGGTACGCTGCAGGCGAATTTGTATTTGTTGAAAGTGATTCTGGATCACGACTTGTACCGGTTCAGCTCGATTGTGCGTGCGCTTGGGACCTGGACTGGCATGGGGCTGGATGCGGCGAATCAACGTGTGGCCGGCCAACTGTTACAGCAGGCATACACCGTGCTTACCGATGAGAAGCAGCGTCAAGAATGGCTTGCTTCCGTGAGTGCCAATCAGGTATACATGAGCCTCTGGGCTTCAGCGGTTCATGAGGAAGAGGCACTTCCAGAACAGATCAGGTATTTGATGGAGAACGGTGAGCACTACCAGAAGGTAGTCGCCCAATATGTACTGGCAAACAGTCAGAACACAGCGGTGAAGTTTGAAATCGCCCGGAACAGTCTGAATGAGAATGATGATCCTGAACTGCTGTATTGGATATTGCAGAACTATAGCTACGATTATGAATATGAATGGCAGGTTGGGGAAAGCCAGGAACGTGTGCTGAAGCTTAAACGAACGCCTGTGTTGGAAGACAAGTCAACAAGAAGTCAAGAATACGAGCGATTCAAAGCGATTCTTAAAGCGGTTCCGGTGAAGGAGAAATCAGGCGTATCGCCCGTGCTTGATTTTACGGAATTCCGCTATTCCTCTGACCTGGTATTGCGCAAATTGTTATATTTGACCGCTTATGATATGGACGTGGAGTGGATCGCAGAACTGATCGACATGTCGGTGCAAATGAGCCCCGATCTGCGAGGCGATTTGATCAATTACTTTACGGCTGATCCGAGTTCCGGGAAGCAGCGCGCTTTTATTTTTGCTGCCCTCTCCGATAAGAGCATGACGAACCGCGAGCATGCGCTGCGCCAGGTGAAGAAGCTGACGCTGCAAGAGAGTGAACTGAAGCTGGTTGAAGACTTGCTCAAGCTAAAGACCGGCTCACTGCGGCAGAATGCTATCGATATCCTTTTGCATCAGCCTGGGGAATTACTGTCTCTAAGCCTGGAACGGCTGTTGTCTGCCAAAGGTGAGCTACAGCGTCTTGCCGGACTCGAGCTGTTAACGGAACTCAAAGATGATCCGGATCGCACGGAGCAATATGAGCAGCTGAAGCCGTCAGCGGATCGCATTGCGAGCCCGACGCCAAAGGAAAGACAGCTTCTTGATAAATTGAAGCAGGATAGCGGCTTCAGCGCCGAGAACGGCTTTGGCCTTTACGATCCGCGGCAGACGGAGCCATGGCTTCTGGAGCAGCGGGACGTATCCGGGGCAGACATGAAGCAAATATTGATGATCTCGACAGAACGCGCCAGCAAGTTCCTGCAGGGATTGGATGAACTGGTGCATGAATATCGCGATACCGAATATGAGGTTGAATATTATAGCGGACACAAAGAAGCGAAGCTTATCGGAGCCGAGTTAAGGCCTCTATCGTATAAGTATCGTATGGAGGCGTTGGAATACGATCGCTTCGAGGCAGAAAGTGAACTCCAGTTGTACCCGCTGGCCGAGAAGTGGCAGCAATATTATGAAGAGAGCGGTTTAAGTTCTCAGGAGCTGCTGGGACTTCACTTCGCACTGCAGATGAAAAATCTGAAGTATACTCTGGATTCTTTTTATAGCCATTTTGCCGATGTTTATGATTACGACCTAATGAGGAAAACCAAGCTGTTAGAGGGAGGACGACGGCAATTCCTGGAGCAGCTTATTCCGTTGGAGAGCATTTTGGAAGTATTGGAAATAACGGATGGTCTGCGTTACAGTCAGCAGGTGATGACGCTGGTGCCTGCCTGTTTTGCCGACAGCAAGAGAAGCGACACCTATGATTTGGTGGAAGCCGCTCTGATCAAAGCGATGACGAGCGATGTGACGCAGCTGGAGAAGCGGGATCAATCGGTATGGTTAATTGCGGCAGAACCTTTATTTTCAATTTTACAAAGTCGTGTTCATGATCTGCCATCATTCCGCTCTTTCTTCCGTACGGCGGTTCAATATGATCTGCGGAGAGCGGATAAAGATGAGCAGCATCGTTATTCGGTTCTTCATGTAAACCAATATTTCAGGGCATTTTTACTGGGACTGATTGGGGAGAACGAATTGTGCAAGGAATTGCTGGGCCGGGACGCGCGCAGTCACATGCGTGAGATGACCTCGCCCCGGGATACACTGGTGAATCGACATGAACCGCTGATCGAACTGCGTGAACGGATCGTATCACGGTTGCTTGATATCGAACTTGCCCGCGGTGATTTAACAACCGATGCCACCACGTATACGATGTCCTTTGAGCGGATATATGGTATGGCGCCGTTGATCCGTATACTGACGAGTTTGCGCGGTGAGACCTTTGTCCGCGGCTATATTTATGGTTACGGTAACCAGATCACGAAGAAGGAGTCGCTTAGCCATCTTCTTAAGGTTTGTTACCCGCGTGATGGAGAAGATGAAGGGAAGCTGGGGCAGCTGCTCCAGGGGACGGGAATTACGGAGAAGCTCCTGCTGGAAGCCGCGATGTACGCTCCGCAATGGATTGAAATTGTAGCCAGGTATTTAGGCTGGGAGGGGCTCCGCAGTACGGCTTGGTATTTCCATGCTCACATCAACGAGAGCTTCTCAGCGGAAAAAGAGACGATCGTTGCCCATTATTCGCCGATTACGCCGCAGGAATTTAACGATGGAGCTTTTGATGTCCATTGGTTTAACGAAGCATACCGCACTATAGGGGAAGAGCGCTTCCGTCAGTTATATGATTGCGCAAAGTACATTTCTGCCGGCTCTAACCATCGTCGTTCGCAATTGTTTGCCGATGCAGTGCTCGGGCAATTGCGGCTCGATGACATGAAGAGATCTGTCGTGGATAAGCGGAACAAGGAGCATTTGCTTGCGTACAGCTTAATTCCGTTTACTTCTAATCCGGAGCAGGATCTGCGCGAGAGATATCATTTTATTCAGGAGTTCTTGAAGCAAAGCAGGGGATTTGGGGCACAGCGGAGAGCGAGCGAAGGTACAGTTGGGCAGATTGCGCTCGGCAACCTGGCACGCAGCGCAGGGTACACCGATGTGATTCGATTGACCTGGGATATGGAAGCGCGCATGCTGGAGCAATTGGCAAGTCTGTTTGAGCCATATGCTTTGGATGCTGATACCCATGTACGCCTAACCGTAGACGAAGAAGGCAAGGCCGAGTTAGAAGTGACCGGCAAAGGCAAATTGCTAAAATCTGTACCGGCAAGATTCAAGAAGAACGGTTATATCGAGCAGCTCAAGCAAGCCAAGACAGAGTTGACGGATCAGTATCGCCGTGCAAAACGGGAGCTGGAGCGCTCCATGGCTGAGCAAAGCGGCTTCCGCGCCAGTGAGCTGGCGGCTTTGACCGCGAGTCCGGTGCTGCGTCCACTGGTAGCTGCCTTGGTATTCAAAGCAGATCAACAGCTTGGATATTTCACGGCAGCAGAGGACGGCACCTTGCGGCTGGTTGAGCCGAGCGGCGATGCCTGGGTGCTGGCCGACAAGGATCAGCTGACGATTGCCCACCCGCTCGATCTCTATGAGAGCGGCGCGTGGAGTGCGTATCAGCGCGACTTGTTCACCCGCGGCATCCGCCAGCCGTTCAAGCAGGTGTTCCGCGAGCTGTATCTCGTGAACGAGGATGAACGAGCTGGTAAGACCGGGTCGCAGCGTTATGCCGGGCACCAGGTGCAGCCAAGCAAGACGGTGGCATTGCTGCGCGGACGCGGCTGGACGGTCAGCTATGAATCGGGCCTGCAAAAGGTACATTACCGGGAGAACATTATCGCGACGGTTTATGCCATGGCGGATTGGTTCTCACCTGCGGACACGGAGGCGCCAACGCTGGAGGCGGTGGAGTTCTTCGACCGGAAAACGTACGAACATATTCCAATAGTCCAGGTCCCGCCGATCTTGTTCTCGGAGACGATGCGGGACATCGACCTTGTCGTTAGCACGGCCCATGTCGGAGGTGTCGATCCGGAAGCGAGCCTGACGACGATCGAGCTGCGGAAGGTGATCGTGGAGGAATCCTTGCGTCTGCTCAAGCTGAATCAGGTGAAACTGGATGGCAGCTTTGCCCGGATCGAAGGGAAGCTTGGGGAATACGCTGTGCATCTTGGCAGCGGCATAGCTTACAAGCAAGGCACCGGGGCGCTGAATATTATCCCGGTACATTCCCAGCATCGCGGACGTCTCTTCCTGCCGTTTATGGATGAGGATCCGAGAACGGCCGAAGTCCTGTCCAAGGTTGTACTGCTGGCCGAAGACAACAAAATCAAAGATCCGCAAATTTTGATGCAGCTATAAGGGGGAGCGGCCAGGCTGGTGGCCTGTATCCGATGGCAGCCTGGCGGCTGGCTTTGGGGGGCTGCCTGGTGGAGGGTTAACTGACGGCGTGTCTGGTGGCTAGCACCATGTCCAGCTCGGTTGGAGCTCTACTCGGTGGCGTGCCGGTGTCAAGCTTGTTGGTTTACCCGATGTCTACCTAATGGTCTGCCGAGGGATATATCTGACGGCCAGCTTAATGGCCTACCTAACGGTCTGCCTGGTGGGTTAGTCCAATGGCCAGTCTGGTGCCCCACTGGCTGGCATACTTGGTGTCCTACTGGCTAGCGTACTTGGTGCCCCACTGGCTGGCATACTTGGTGTCCTACTGGCTGGCGTACTTGGTGTCCTACTTGTTGGAGTATTCCGATGGGTCAGCTTGATGGTCTCCCTATGGTCAGCCGATGTCCTACCCATTTGCTAGCCCGATGGCGGGCTCCACTCCTAGCGGTATGTAACGCTAACGAAACTGTGACACGCTATTTAGGCAAAATGAAGGCCTTTTTAAATCTAACGAAACACCATATCGCTATTTGAGCAAAATTCGGGTTTATCCCCGCTTTTTTCACAGAATAGCGATACCCAGTTTCGTTAGATTTTTTTGCGCCCTTTTTTGGACCAAATAACGATCTGTAGTTTCGTTAGCGAAATCATCTTCGCTATTGACATCCCCTATTTTATTTTGCTACTATGTAACACGAAATAATTTTCCTTTAATACGGTCCAGAGAGGCTGAAAAGGGGTACTTGATGTTATAAGCTTAATAATATCTATGTATTTACATGCCCTTTTGTCCTCTGTGCCAGAAGGGCTTTTTATTATGTTTTTGGTCTGACTCTTTTAAAGGAAGTCCCGTGAGGCTTCAAAAGAGAATGGAAAAGATTGATGCAATCCATTCCCTCAAACACCTAAAAGAGGCTTTTATCAACAAGAAATTGGAGGAGCGTCAAAATGGATTATCGTAAGAAAACTGTGGTAGCTTCAGTGGCTGGCTTAACGTTAGAAGGGATGGACATTATGTTTATTTCCTTCGCGATGACAATGATTATTTCAGAGTTCAACATTGATCTCGCAACGGGTGGACTGATTTCATCCATAACGAATATTGGTATGCTGTTAGGCGGTATTATTTTTGGAGTTTTAGCTGATAAGTATGGTCGGGTAAAAGTGTTTACGTACACCGTCTTGTTGTTCGCAATAGGGACAGCGCTAACTGGACTCGCAACGAATATTGAACAAGTTTATATTTATAGATTTGTCGCAGGTCTTGGCGCAGGAGGCGAATACGGAATAGGCATGGCTCTTGTTGCCGAGGCCTGGCCGAAGAATAAGCAAGGAAGAGCTTCTTCATATGTTAGTGTAGGGGCTCAGTACGGAGTTATTTTAGCAGCATTGCTTAGTGCAGTGATTCTACCGACATTAGGGTGGAGAGCTTTGTTCTTCGTGGGTGTGTTACCTGTCATTTTCGCATTCATTGTACGTAAGAATCTTGAGGAGTCACCGGAATGGCTGGCAGCTCAGAAAAATAAAAAAGAGGCCAATAAAGGGAAGTTAGCGGGACTTTTTGCAACGTCGAGAACATCGATGACGACCATTTCATTGATTATTATGGCTACTGTACAAATTGCCGGTTACAATGGCTTAATGATCTGGCTGCCATCGATGTTGCAGAAATCTCAAGGTTTATCCGTTTCAAGCTCCGCTTTATGGACGATTAGTACGGCGGTTGGCATGATTATTGGGATGCTTGCGTTTGGACGGTTTATGGATCGATTTGGTGCCAAGCGTGCTTTTGGTATATTTTTGCTTGCATCCGCATGCGCTGTGTTCTTGTACTCTTACGCAACGGGAAGTATTTCTATTTTGCTCGGCGGCGCGATCGTCGGCTTTTTCTCGAATGGCATGTTTGCCGGGTACGGGGCTTTAATTGGTAATTTTTATCCTGTGCAAATTCGGAGTACAGCGACAAATACGATTTTTAACTTCGGTAGGGCTATAGGAGGGTTTTCGCCAATCTTTGTGGGTTATATCCTTCAAAGCTATGATATGACGGTCGTAATGATCTATTTAGCTGCCTTATACTGTATTTCCTTCATTGTGATGTTAACTTTAAAAAAAGGCTCAAAACAGGCTCTGCAATCGGTTGAAGTGGAGTAGGGGGAGGGAGGGGCATTTTACCAGCCATTCTGGCAGCACGCTTAATGTTGTGTTTAAAGGACTGGTTGGGTGCTTGCGCAGGGGCCGAAGCATACAGACTGCTCGTCGCATTCACCGCATCACCTGCATGCCCAGACTCCAATCTGTCACAAGGGCCGGAGTTATGCGCTGCTGATTAAAGAAAATGCTTCTTGTTGCACGGCGTCTCGAATGGACCGCATGGCGGGATTGCATAGTACTAATGAATGAGTGCATTCCGTGATTGTGAGCTATGGTTCTTAGGAATATGGCTGTTAGAGTGCAATCCGTACATGTGGGGAAATAGTACTTACCGCTAAACAAACACACCCCGACACCTCTCTAACGAAACTGTGGCACGCTATTTGCGTGAATTTGAGGCCTTGAGAGTTCTAACGAAACACCATATCGCTATTTGAGCAAAAACGGGGAGTAATCCTGCATTTTTTACTAAATAGCGATACCCAGTTTCGTTAGAAATTTTCGGGGTCTTTTTTGGTCTAAATAACGATATGTAGTTTCGTTAGAGAATATATAGAGGTAATTTGCAGCGCTTGGGGTTCGATCACCAAATGGTTGAATTATGACATTCGCAAACGATATTTGCGATATCTTTTGCTCCCGGTGGCTATCTCCAAATGATTCGCATCTACCAGCTTATGCAGGATACGCCGGGCGTATTGGTCTGAGATTCGCAGGTGATTTGCAAGCTCTGTCGGACTAAAAGAACAGAACTGTCGTAGGGCATAACGTACGGTTTCCGCTTCAAGATAATCTAACTCGGGCGGTGCATCAACAGCCATAAACCTGCCAATAAAGGATAGAATGAGCTGTTGGCATCGCTGTGGCTCATCTTTAATTGAAAGGTACGCAATCGGTAAAATGATCCAATGATCCAGTGCCAACAAGCTATGCCGCCAGCAAAGATCCTTAAACCGTCTAACGTCAAGATCCCGGGCATGAGGGCCGTAGCCTTGAATTTCGATGGCTCCCTTCATGGCTCCGGGAAGGTAGGCAAGATCGACGTAACGATACCCGTTATGAAAATCGCGTACTTCCCACTCAGGGTATAAGTGATCGAAATGTTGAACGGCGGGATACCAAATGGTGCGTAAAAATTCAATTGTTCCGTGCCCCAGTCCTTTTACTAATAATTCGCGTCTCCTTTGATTTTCTTCCTGAGCAATATTTTTCTCCAGCCATTCCTCATACATTTGCTCAAATGTTGTCAATCTGCTTCACCACCGATTTGGAATTTTTAGTAACAAAAAAGCCGCCTCGATACAAAGTACCGAAGCGGCGTATGCTTTACGACCACATTACTAACAAGTTTAACCTCTATCCTAGTATTTGGCAACTATTAGACTAGTTCCGTTTGCTGACTGCAATGCCAAACCACAATTTCATATGTACGGACAGCTCGGTGGGCGCCTCTGCGTTAGATGACTACAATGTCACACGCAATTGGAATGCCAGCCACTAACTAATTAGCCATGGGAAAAGCGGTTCTTCTAATAGTAACTGGAGCATTCCACCAAGAAACTTGGCGCTTTAGTAGGCATACCCCGCTAACGAAACTGTGACACGCTATTTGGGCGAATTTGAGACCCCGGGAGTTCTAACGAAACACCATATTGCTATTTGTACGAAAAAGGGAAGAAATCCTGCATTTAAGCAAAAGTCGGAACCGCATTCAGGAAACTTGGCAGCTTTAGCTGGCGCATCTCAGCTAACGAAACTGTGGCACGCTATCTGGGTGAATTTGAGGCCTTGAGAGATCTAACGAAACACTATATTGCTATTTGGGTAGAAATGGGAGAGTGTAATCTTGCTTTGAGGAAACTGGCAGCTTTAGCTGGCGCATCTCAGCTAACGAAACTGTAACACGCTATTTGGTCGAATTTGAGGCCTTGAGAGATCTAACGAAACACTATATCGTTATTTGAACGAAAATGGGGAGAAAACCTGTTTTTTCACTAGATAGCGATACCTAGTTTCGTTAGAAATTTACGAGGCCTTATTTGGTCTAAATAACGATACGTAGTTTCGTTAGCCACAGGTGGACCACACTTTAGACGCACGTTGACCCTACTAAGGTTTCGGTTTTCGGTTCTAGGCACTTATAGGCAAAGCAACTAATAGGAATTCAGTGTGAGGAAAAAAGGCTTGAAACGTGGCAGCTTAGTCGGAATCCCCCAGCTACTAAAACTGTAACACATTATTTGGGGAAAATTGAGGCCACCACGAGAGTTCTAACGAAACTTCATATTGCTATTTAAGCAAAAATCGGAACTGCATTCAGGAAACGTGGCAGCTTTAGTTGGCGCATCTCAGCTAACGAAACTGTGACACGCTATTTGGTCGAATTTGAGGCCTCGAGAGATTTAACGAAACACCATATCGTTATTTGAACGAAAATGGGGAGAAAACCTGCATTTTTCACTAAATAGCGATACCCAGTTTCGTTAGAAATTTACGAGGCCTTATTTGGTCTAAATAACGATACGTAGTTTCGTTAGCCTCACGAACCCCGCACGTTGCCTACACAACACAGGTGAAGCCCCCGAACCCCGCACGTTATCTACACAACACAGGTGAAGCCTACGATTCCCCGAACGTTGACGCGACAGGCCACAGGTGGACACACGAACCCCGTACGTTGCCTACACAACACAGGTGAAGCCCCACGAACCCCGCACGTTGCCTACACAACACAGGTGAAGCCTACGATTCCCCGAACGTTGACGCGACAGGCCACAGGTGGACACACGAACCCCACACGTTGCCCGCACACCACAGGTGGGTCAAGCGTTACACGTACGTTGACCACACTAAGGTTTCGTCTTCTATACTCAATGGGTTTATAATACTGCCAAGTTCCTGGGCGATGTAAATGCGGTTAAGCAAAACCACTTACAGGCTGGGCAACTAACAGGATTCCACCAATGTGAGGACAAAAAAACCGCTTCGATTAGTTGCATCGAAGCGGCGTCTACTTTATGGCCAATTTACATAATTGTAACTCGCGGTTATGAGTTTTGCAACTTTTGCTATGCTAGACCTCAATAGGACGCAATTAGGGCGTTACTAGCATGCCGCTAGCATGTCACTAGACCGCTACTAAGGACGCTGCTGGCATATGCGCCACTAGACCGCTACTAGCAAGCATGCCACTAGCATGACTAGACCGCGCCACTAGTATGCCACTAGACCGCCGCTAGCATGTCACTAGACCGCCACTAGCATGTCACTAGACCGCCACTAGGACGCGCCGGATTAACTTGCCGGTGCTTGGAGGTGACTTTTAGATTAGTCCTTTTGTTATATATCAGGAGGAAATAGATGGCATCTGGTAGAATACATAATTAAATAAATATATTGATAAGTGGGGAAAGAGAAATGGCATTAATCGATGTAATCAAGTATGACGGCTCCCCGGACGTTCTCGTATGGAAGCATCCCGAGACAGAATTAGGGACATGGACTCAACTCATTGTAAATCAATCCCAGGAAGCGATTCTGTTCAAGGATGGCAGAGCGCTTGATTTATACGGCCCCGGTCGTCATACGTTAAGTACGGCAAATATACCGATATTGAACAATATCATCAATTTGCCGTTTGGAGGAAAATCTCCGTTTTCGGCTGAAGTTTGGTATATCAACAAGGTAAGCTCGTTGGATGTAAAGTGGGGGACGTCCAGCCCGATTCAACTCCAGGACCCGAAGTATAATATTATTGTTCCTGTCAGAGCTTTTGGGCAATTGGGCATTGAAATCGAGGATTCACGTAAATTCCTGACCAAATTGGTAGGAACCCTTCGCGGATTTACCCAAAATACGCTGATCGAGTACTTCCGCGGCTTAATAGGAATGAACATAAACTCACTCATTACTTCCTATCTTGTACATAAAAAAATCAGTGTGCTGGAGATCAACGCATTTACTAGTGAAATGTCGGATCATTTCAAAAATGCAGTAGCCCCTTCTATGGAAGAATACGGGATTAATGTCCTGAATCTATACGTACAGAGCGTAAATCTACCGGAATCAGATCCTTCTGTAAAGCGTTTGAGAGATGCGCTGGCACGCAAAGCGGAAATGGACATCCTCGGATACAATTATCAGCAGGAGCGGACCTTTGATACATTAGAGGGAGCGGCCAAAAATGAAGGAAGCATGCAGGCTGGAATGATGGGGAGCGGACTTGGCTTTGGAATGGGAGCAGGTATTGGCGGGCCGTTAGGAAATGCGATGTCCGAGCTTGCCGGAGCTATGAATACCAAAGCGATAGACAAGCAAGCTGCCGCCTACCGCATTTGTTCGAATTGCCAGCATGCTAATGAGGGGAACTCGGCCTTTTGCAGCAGCTGTGGCCAGCCGTTAGCGGAGAATATGCAGCATGCCGCTGCTAAGGAGACCGTCGCAACCTGCAACGTTTGCGGATCTCCGATTCAGAAGAATTCCAAGTTCTGTCCGAACTGCGGGGATAAATATTTTGCCTGCCCAAGATGCGGCACCGATAATCCGGAGAATAGCCTGGAATGTGAAAAATGCAAAGAACCGCTGCCTCGTCGTTGTCCAAAGTGCAGTGAATTAGTGCCGGGCGGCAGTAAATTCTGCGGGAATTGCGGTACGGAGGTCGTTCTAAGATGCAATAGCTGCGGACATGAGGTGGGGCCAAATCAAAAATTCTGTTTGGAATGCGGGGCCGGCCTATTGGAAGGGGGCAACGATTAGTGGCAACCCATCGGTTACCTTTAGGAAAGATCGTATTGCTGGGTTTATATCTGGTAGCAGTCTTTTCAACGCTAATCTCGTTTTTGGCGCTATATACGGGCTTTGTAATGACGATTTCCTTCTGGATTTCACTGGCCTCAGTGCTATTGGCGGAAACCGTTCTGTGGCGTTATGCGGATTATTGGTGCGGTCATGTCGATACCATTAAAAGAATGGTTCCCGGTTATCTGGCTTTGGGCATCGTTATTGTTGCTTATTTCGTAGCGGTACTTGCTTTTTCCTTTTTAACCGGATTTGCTGACATGGCCCTACGCTGGTTCATCCTCTTGCACGTGTTGACCTTTGCCATAGCGGTCATGCTCGGCGGGCTGCTTCTCTTGTTCCTAAGATCAGCTATCGCTCATGAAGAAGAGACGAGCACAGGGGTTGTCAACCTGCATGCTATTGAGATGGGCTTAAAGGAATTACACGAAAAAATTCGTTCCGTAGATAGTCCGCACCGTTCTGAGATGGAGTCCGTTATGATCAAGCTGATCGACAAGGTTCATTACAGTGATCCGGTTACGCCACAATCCCTTTCATACATGGATCAATCCTTGTATCAGCAGATTCATTCCCTAATAGAGCAGGTAACGCTGATGCTCTCCGGCGACCAGGAGTTATCGTTTGAGCTTATTCTGCAAGGCTTAAATGAATTCTCGGGTACACTTGCCAGACGCAACAGTCAGCTGCTCATATCGAAATAGTCTATCAATGATTCAGGTTTAGGAGGTTATACCGTGAAAAAATTATCCGGTGTCTTGCTTATGGTATTAGCAATAGGCTTGCTGCTTATTGGAATCGTCGGTTTTTTTGGAGGTTTAGCATCTTCTGAAATAGCGATTAGCATCGTTGCTATTGTTATATTAATTGTACCAGGCATTTTGCTGCTGGTGATGAGTGTCAGGATGGTTGATGCCAAGAAGCAGTCCCCGCTTAATATGGCAGGCTCAGGCTATCCTCAAGGTAGACCGGTCAATCCCGGTAACTATAACAGAATGCCAAATGGTGGACCGTATGGGATTCCTAATTCAAACCAACCGGGTCCCTCTGCAATGGGAACGGTTAATAAAGGTTTTGATCCGCTTGATGCCAGGTCGGTCAATGATTTTGTACAGGAGCAGCTCAAACAAGCAAGTAGTCAGGGGGTTAGAACCGTTACCACCAGTTATGTATATACTTCATCGACGGAGAATGGAAATCCCGTTAACGCTTTTCCGGGAGGGGCTGCTTCAGTAGCGGGAGGGGCTCCAAAAGCACCTGTATCCGTCGAGTGTCCGGGGTGCGGAGCTGTAGCTACGGTTCCACCGGATCGGGCGGTAAAGTGCGATTTCTGCGGTGCAGTAGTCCCTTATAAAGAAGCAACGACTTAATTATTTCATTAGCCTTACAGACGATAAGCCAAGAAGAGCTCACTATATTTCAGCAGGTGGGGGGTTCATGGCTTATTTGCTGTATAGATACTCTAGCATCGATAACTGCCATGTCGCGTATACATAACTAATCTTGTTCAAGCAGTAGGTAGTTTCTGTCTGATTGGGGGGATCGATTTGGTGATAGCGATTTGTATTTTTGTTGTCCTGGGATGCATCTCAGGGTTTGTGCTGTTCCGAAAAAACACAGTCCCGCAAAGCACAGAAACCTATGCACGAGATGAACGGGTTTCCGTTATTATCCCGGCCAGAAATGAGGAAGCGAACTTGCCGCATATTCTCAGCTCCCTACTTAAGCAGAGCTATCAACCAGATGAGATCATCGTTGTCGATGATGGTTCAGAGGATCGAACTCGAGAAATTGCAGTTGGTTTTGGCGTGAAGGTGGTCGATAATCCGGAGCTGCCCGCAGGATGGACCGGAAAGACCTGGGCCGTGTGGAACGGATTCCTGCATAGTACCGGTGATTTGATCGTTTTTCTGGATGCGGATATTCGGCTGGCTCCCGATGCCTTGGAGAAGCTGCTCGGAATACGCCGCAAATCCGGCGGGGTTATCTCTGTTGTCCCATACCACGATACGGAGAAATTTTATGAGCGATTAGCTATGATTACAAATGTGCTCGGCGTGTTCGCCTTTACGTCTCCTTTTGAACGCAAAAGCAAACAAACCGGGTTATACGGTTCCTGTATCATAACGACCAGAGCGGACTATGAAGCGGTTCAGGGACATGACGGAATCAAGTCGGAAATTTTGGACGATCTGAACTTAGGGGCAAAATATCGGGCCGCGGGAATTCCGGTGGTCAATTTCCTGGGGCATGATCTTGTCTCCTTCAGAATGTATCCGGGCGGGATCAAAAGTGAGTTACAGGGTTTTGGAAAAGGGGCTGTTCTCAGCACTGCCAATTTGGCTGCATCAACCACCGTATTGGTTGCGTTATGGCTCATTGGACTCATCGTGTCCGAGAGCTTCCTGTTTCTCTGGGGCAACCAAGCCTGGCTTTTGGCTGCACTGGCCGGTTATGTGATATATACACTGCAAATTTTTTACTTAATTCAGTACGTAGGGAAGTTCGGAAAGCTGATGCCGTTCATTCATATTTTATCAACCTTGTTCTTTCTGGTTGTGCTGCTGTATTCGGCCTATCAGGTTGTATTTATTGGGGCTGTGTCGTGGAAAGGCAGGGCAATCCAGGTGAGGGGCAGGTCCTAGCCATGACCATCTTGTTGACCGTTACGGCATTTTTGTCCGGCTCGCTGATGTTCTCTTATTGGCTGGGGAGGGCAGCCAGCAAAGATATACGAAGAGAAGGGGACGGCAATCCGGGTGCCTTTAATTTATGGCATGCGGCGGGATATAGGCTCGGGCTGCTGGGCGTTGTGCTCGATTTTGCCAAAGGGTATCTTCCCTTACTCTTAATGTTGCAGACCGGATTAATTGAAGGTTATGAATCGGTTTATGTCGCTCCCGCTTTTATTTTGGGGCATGTGTTCTCCCCATTTCTGAAATTCAAGGGCGGCAAAGCGATCGCTGTGACCTTTGGGGTGTGGAGTGCACTGACCAGGTTTGAGGGAGCTTTGGCTTATGCACTCGTATTAGCTTTAATGAAGCTCTGCTTTAGATGGCTACCGAGCCTCAGGGCGAACCCAAGGGAGGCGGACGGCTTCCAGGTGGTTGCCGGATTTCTTATAATCCTCATCTATATTGCGCTAATCCATTTCTCCATGCCCTTGTTATACATTTGGGGGATTAACTTTGCCATTTTGCTATTTACGAATCGGAGAGCCTGGGTATCTTTTCTCAAGAGCCATTCGGCTGATCAAACTACGCATAATCAGGGGCATTAGGTGAACAGCAAGGAAGCGTCATTCGATCAACAACGGTAAAATATATTCGCGAAAAATATCCGGCTGTTCCTTCTTCTTGCGATTATCATGCGTCTGTACAACTACGATTTCAAGGCTGGGAATGACATGGATGAATTGGCCGCCGAAGCCGCGTGCATAGAAGTAATCCAGCGAAGACAAGGAATCCGCCCACCAGTGCCAGCCATAAAACCCACGCCGCGGCGCTTCAGCAGGAAGAGCAGGCTTGACGGATCGGGCGATAAGTTCCGGCGAGATGATCTGCTGATGCTCCCAGATTCCCTGCTGTAAATAGAGCTGTCCAAACTTTAACATATCAGCAGGTCGAAGCCATAATCCAAAGCCGCCGGTGTGGAACCCCTGAGGGTCGGTCTCCCATTTATAGGACTCGATCCTGAGCGGACTGAATAAATGCTTCTCGGCAAATTCAGCAACGGACAAGCCGGTGGCTTGGACCAGGATAGCGGACAATAGCTGTGAGACTCCGGAATTATACTCCATTCTTGCCCCGGGCAGGTCAGAGAGGGGGTGATTCAGCACGAAATCGATCCAATCCGGCGTTCGGGTCATTTTCGGAAATGAATTTTGCCCGCCAAACTCTGTCCAATCAAAACCGGCAGACATCGTTAATAGATGCTCGATCGTGATCTCAAGCTTATGAGCATTTGATATTTTGCCCCCGCTGGACTGCTCGTCTATCCGGATGCCATCAAACTTCGCCTTGACGACAAGCTCCGGGAAGTATTTCGAGATCGCCGTTTCTGGAGGAGGAACGGCCCCTTGATCCATGGCGATGCAGATTAGAGCGGATAAAATGCTTTTGGTGCAGGAGTTGATCTTGGCGATTTGGCCCCGGATGTTCGTGTCTTTGTAATATTCGAATATAAGCTGGCCCCGCTTGCTAATCAGACAGCTTCTTAGCTTCAGTTCTGTAAGGGTGGCTGGCAGTGATGCAAGATTCATGGCGTGTTCATCCTTTAATTAAAATATATGTACATATCACATTATGGCCTAAATAAGCATAAAAAACAGCCCTTCGCGTCATTCAAGCGACGAAAGGGCTATTTGTCATAGGAGCTATTCAAAGTGAGTCCGTCAAAGTTATTTCTTCGCTTTTAGTCCGAGAGCTTGCATCAGCTTGCTGAATACCTCTGTATTCTCGTAGATTCCGGAGAATAGTTCGGCATTTTTACCTGTTGCCGTTAATGGAATATCCACAGCCGTATGTCCGGATGTCGTCCAGTCCACCACGAAGTTTTGCTTCGATTTAGCGATAGCGAAAGGACCGTCCTCCTGAGAAATGCCATCTCCTGATTCATCCTCACTGTCCACAGGTTCGATCGAGAAGCCGCCTGTCTCATGGTCGGCCAGCACAAGGACGAGCGTATCTGGATTTTTCTTGGCGAATTCCTTAGCAACTTTAACGGCTTTATCAAGCTCTTGGCCCGATTTGATCGTCATTTTTGCGTTATTGGCATGCGCAAATTCATCCGTGCCTTCCTCTTCAACCATCAGGAAGAATCCTTTCTTGTTGGTGGAGAGGGTATCCAGCGCTTTCTTCGTCATATCAGGCAGAGAGACGACCGGATTATAAATATCGCCTTCGCCTTCCGGATTTTGCTGGAACATCTCCTCATTGGCAAACAAGCCAAGCAGCTTACCACTCTTCGTTTTTTGCAGCTCCTCTTTGCTGGAAACATAGGTATAACCTAATTGCTTCGCTTTATTAACAAGGTTGCCTTGAGTTCCCTTGCTCTTCTCGGAAGGATCTTCAGCAGGCTCATCCTTGAACTTGCCGGGATTTCCGGCAGGGTACCAGAAGTCCTCGCCACCACCGAGGATGACGTCGATCTTGCTCTCGGTGATGAACTGCAGAGCAATATCGCTCTGCTTGGAGCGATCCTCCACATGTGCGCCAAAGGCTGCGCCCGTTGCATCCGTTACCTGACTGGTTGTTACGACGCCAGTCGATTTCCCGGCTTCCTTGGCATATTCCATAATCGTCTTGACTTTCTTCTTGTCCGCGTTCATGCCGATCGCGCCATTGTATGTCTTAACGCCGCTGGCAAAAGCGGTTGCGGCTGCAGCAGAATCTGTTACCGGAACGGTGGAGCTTGTATGAACTAGACCCGTATAAGGCATATCATCCATGGCCAGCTTGCCCTCAAGGCCAACGGTTGCCAATCGGATTGCATTGCGCTGGGCCGTACCCATTCCATCTCCAACGAATAGAATGACATTTTTCGTGAGCGGGGATGCGGCATCTGCATGGTTTGCGATTTGTGTGGAAATCGCACCGGAGATAAGAATGGCTGCTGCGGCAGTCGCTGCAAGGGTTTGCTTCAATTTGGTCTTATGTGATTTCATATTTTCCCTCCTAAGGTATGTTCTACAAGTTTAATAGTAGGAGATTTACGTTAAGAGAGTATTTTCGCAATTAACAGTTTATGTAAATGAAAAAGGCAGCCCGCTTAAATTAGGGCTGCCTTTGTATATTTTATTGATCATAACCCGATTAATATTCATCAAACATGGCTGCAATTTCATGATATTCTGTCGTTTGTATCAGCGCAAGAGAGAGAAGGATCCGGGCTTTCTGCGGCACAAGGCTATTGCAAGGAATAGAATTGGCAGATAAGTCAATATATGCATCCTTGAGAGTAATCCCGCTGGAAATGCGCGAGCAGCGAACTACCGGAATATTATTGTGCTTGAGAGCCCGGACCCGATCGATCCAAGGCTTGCTGTAAATGCCTCCGCCAGCGCCGGCGATGACGATCCCCTTGGAGATCGTAGCCAGATAATCCAGAATTCCCGGATCAGCATCGACATGGAAATAAGCGACAGAGACTGCGGGCAGTTCCGATATTTGCGAAATATCAAATTGGGCATCCGTTGTATGCTTCTTCAGCGAGCGGGTGTAGAAGAAAGCCTGCTGGTCCCGCATATAGCCAAGGCAGCCGAAGTCCCGTTCGTCAAAAGCATTTGCCTTGAAGGTGTTCACCTTTTGCACATCCCTGCCACTGTAGATGCCTTCTGCAAATACGACCATGACTCCTTGGCCAATTGCCTCCGGATTCGCGGCCAGTGCAACGGACTGGAACAGGTTCAGCGGACCGTCCGCGCTAATCGCGGTAGCCGGGCGCATGGAACCGGTAATAATGACGGGTTTGTCAGTCTTGACGACAAGATTCAGGAAATAAGATGTCTCGTCAAGCGTATCCGTCCCATGGGTAATGACGAAACCATGAACATCTTCCCTTTGGGCCAGATCATTGATGAGGGTAGCAAGGGTCAGCCAGTGCGAGCCAGTAATGTCAGCGCTGCACAGATTGCTAATCTGTAAGCCGCTGCAATTGGCGATCTCATTCAGATGTGGCACACTGTCCAGAAGATGTTCTATAGGCAATGAACCTGGCTCATAGTTCAATGTTTTATGCGCTTCTCCGCTGCCGGCAATCGTCCCGCCGGTCGCCAGAACGACCACATTTTTAAGCTCAGGGTTATAAGAAGGCAAAGCTTCAAACTTTACGGAATAATCAGATATAATCATGTGCGTGTTCCTTTCCAATTGCGTTCTATTCAGTGCTGCTAGTCTGAAAATTAACGTATATTTGCCAATAAGTCAATACGGCGGCTTCTTGGATCGCTGCAGGGAACGTAAATATTCCCATGATATTAGTTTTATGTGGTTATTCTGAAGCGTGTGCTTGATTAGCGGATCGTTAAATAGGAGAAATTCAAGCCCTCTTTTTTCGAAATGCGGAGTCAGAGACTGAAGCTCTTTTGTCACCTTGGCGGGGTGGGCTACGATTTGTGTAATACCTGGTTTGCAGTACTTAATCTGCCGGATCAACCAGTCTCTCATTTGATCGTAATTTTCTCGGGGTTCAAGAGAATAGGGGAGCGATATCAGATCATCAATAAATTCGATTCCACGACGTTTCGCAGAAAGAATCCTTTGTTCAAAAAATTTTTTTTGACTTCTGCTGAAGAAAGGCTGATCTATTATCCGTAAAGGTAAATTAAAAGGTAATTCATACTTCTCGCATAAATCGAATACAACCTCAAGAAAATCACGACCTGTCGCCAGACCCATCACTGAACCGGCATGGCTATCCAAATGGGTAACCTCAATTCCATGTGAAAGGGCCCATAATATTTGCGCCTCCAATTCTGCCTTTACCTGAATGGGATTTGCATTCTTCTCGACAGATACAAGATCTTTAGGAAAGAAGCCTTCATTAGTAACCAGACTGCCCAGATTATACTCTTGAAATACAGGCTTTAATGAATAGTTCTCTATACTAGTCAGCGTCAGATGGATTCCGACCTTGATCTTATGATTCATGGCACATAATTCAGGTACCTCGTTGGCTGCGGCACACGGCACTATGAGGGAAGATGAGGTGATCGAATCATTTTCGAACAATTCCGCTATGGCTTGATTTGTACTATGTGTTATTCCAAAGTCATCGGCGTTGATAATGATAGCTCGATCAATAAGCGTAAGCCCTGGACGCTCCAGCATGGTTTTAACCTCCATACACGAAATAAAGGGACGTTGTTTACGCATGATCGTAAACGACGTCCCTTAAAGGCAATATTGAACTTGTATCCGCATTATACACCGGAAATAGCAAAAGTAAAGAGGGGATTTAATATCGATCAACAAACAGAGATCCGTCACTCTGCACCTCGGCATAGAACACTTCTTCGGTAGAATGGATTCCTTTTATCTGCAGTTCTTGTTGCAGCCAAGCTTCGTCGAGGTTTAATTCCTTTAAGTTCTTTTTGATTATTTTTCCATCTGAAATGATCTCGGAAGGCAAATAAGTGAAGTTTGGAGTAGGAAGGTTCAGATCCCCCTTGGCTACAGGCTGTTTGAACTCCTTTCTAAGCACGCTGATTTTTCCATCAGGTTCGAGGATAGCGTAGTGAACGTCCTGTATACTGAACACATCTTTCTCCCGCAGCATCATACATAAATCATCCAGATTTAATCGGGTCGATTTCAGCGTTTCCCTCATGATTTTTCCTTGTTTAATAATAATCTTCGGCTGTCCGTCCATTAAAATCCGGGCTTTACTTGATTTCAAGCTTATATAGCTTATGAGAATCGCCAGAATAGCCCACCATATCAAGCTTACCATGCCGTTGAGGAAATGAGTGTCTCTTCTAACGACGATCTCCGCTGCGATAGAGCCCACCGTAATGCCGGTAACATAATCGAAAAAGGTAAGATGTCCGAGCTGCTTTTCCCCGAGGAGTCTGGCCAGGGTGAGAAGGACGAGGAAAGTGATCGTCGTCCTCCAGATCATTTCCCAAAAATTGAACTGCATTAGTCCGTTCATATGATCCACATCCTTCTGGTTGGAATTTCTATTGTTAGTATGAGGGGACAGCAGTGTGTATTATACGTGAGGCCATCCGTTTGGAGGCCGTTTAAAATGGATTTCTCTATTTTACCAAAAATATAAAAAATAAGTTGAAATAGCAACAGTTATACCCTTATAATGGAAATGACATAAAAGATAGCGCTATCATTTAGCATAATTCGAAACCGGTTTAGGGTCCAAAACACGCTGCGCGGGCGTGTGTGTAGATGAGCAAGGCAATCTTCCAAACAAAGGAGCGAGTGTCATGTTAAGACATGGGAAAAAACTGTGTTTATTTCTGGTGTTTACTCTCCTGATTGCTTTTGTGCCTACGATGAAGACAAGTGCAGCTGATTGGAACCTGGTCTGGAGCGATGAATTTAACGGCTCATCCTTGAATTCCGCCAATTGGACGGCTGAGATTGGTACCGGCAGTGGCGGTTGGGGCAATAATGAACTGCAGTATTATACAAGCCGGCCGCAAAATTTGCAGGTAACGGGTGGTAATCTGGTGATTACTGCGCAGAAGGAATCGTATGGGGGAATGAACTATACCTCGGCAAGAATCAAGACACAAGGCCTGCAGAATTTTACGTATGGCAAGGTGGAGGCCCGCATCAAGCTTCCTTCAGGTCAAGGGTTATGGCCCGCCTTCTGGATGCTCGGCTCGAACATAACTTCTGTCGGCTGGCCGGCAAGCGGTGAGATCGATATCATGGAGCGGGTTAACAACAATCCTTATGTGAACGGAACCGTACACTGGGATGCGAACGGCTATGCAAGTTACGGGAATATATCGGGCAATCTGGATTTCTCGCAATTTCATACGTACAGCATAGAATGGGATGCCAATTACATCCGTTGGTTTGTAGATGGCAACCAGTACAACGAAATTTACATTCAGAACGGAACGGGAAATACCGAGGAATTTCAGAAGCCGTTCTTCATTCTGTTAAATATGGCCGTCGGCGGCAACTGGCCAGGTAGTCCGAACGGATCAACGCCTTTCCCGTCCCAAATGCTTGTTGACTATGTAAGGGTATATCAACAGTCCAATTCATCGAATATTATCAGCGGCGGCATCTACACGCTCGCCTCCAAGGTAAGCGGCAAGGTGCTGGATGTAACCGATGTCTCCTTAGCGGATGGCGCCAAAATGCAGCAATGGACGAATTACAGCGCGAGCAACCAACGCTTCAAAGTGGAGAGTACAGGGGATGGATATTATAAACTCACGGCTATGCATAGCGGCAAAGTGTTGGATGTGCCTAGCTCAAGCACCACAAGAGGCGTACAGCTACAGCAATGGACGGACAACGGCACCAGCGCGCAGCGATGGAAGCTGGTTGATGTCGGCGGAGGTTATTACAAGCTAGTGTCTAAAGCTAGCGGGCTTGTAATGGATGTATCCGGATCCTCTACGGCTGACGGAGCAGTCGTGCAGCAATGGACCGATAATGGAACGGATGCGCAGAAGTGGTATTTTACTAAGGTGAATTAATAATTGCAGGGGTGTCTCACAAGCTGTTTTTTCAGCTTGGAGACACCCCTTTGCTTGCCCGAGAGGATAGGCTGCCTATATTTTTGACCGTTCGGGCTTCTGCCGTATACTTGCTGAAATTCCCCGCGGTTCATTTCGTTTGTATGCTTCACGGGCCAACCGGTTTGGTGTCTCCCAAATGTGAATATATTCATATGGATGGATTCAATTTCGTATTCCGCCAGTTTGCTTTCTTTGCACAATTCCTCTCTTGTACCATCCTCCTTTTGGAGAATTCGAATCAACCTAAATAAAAGCTTATCGATGAAACTGGAACCACTTAAAATCGAACTGGCTGCCTGGAAGGAATACAAAGGTTACTGTTTGAAAACCCGTTATCCGTTCCAAAATGAACTCCCGCTCGCAATAATCATCGGAATAAGCGAACTCCACAATCTGCCTGCTATCCCCATCTTGACCGCTGAATTGAATATGCAAGGTGTTCATGTCGAGCGGGGAGTGCCCGCAAATGACCAGCTTGTTGCTTCCCGCTTCCCCGAAGTCCATATCCTCGAACACCAGCGATACATTGTTGCCGATCTTCTCTATCGAATCTTCCGTTAGGGCAAAGGAATCACCATAGATACGATCATTCTCAAGCACGCTTAACGGTTCGAACGCCTTCATTGGTTTCTTGAACTTGAAGCCTTTGAGATGAATTTTACGCCGCAGAAGGAAGCAGAGGGAGGTAACCCCCTTTAATCGTCGGGGCAGACGGTAGGTCTCCTCCTGATAGACATTCCATATGGACTGTTTTTGATAGGTTACCGTAGTCAACAAGGCCGCATTGGCCTCGCCAGGGATGCCTTCCCATATTTCAATAGGGAACTCCGTATCATCAAGCGAGAAGATAGGCAGTGTGATCTCATCGGAACCGAAGCTTCCGAAGTCGATCTTGTCAAAGCAAATCCGGCTTTCTCCATCTCTACCTGTAGCAACCCCACGATCGTTGCCGTTTGTCAAATTCAGGCTGGACTCGCTATGATAGCCAGCGGATACAAACTCATATGGATTTAAGCAGGCTTGACCCAGATCGCTGATATGGAACTCCATCAAGGCGTAGAGGCGGATATGATCGGAGCCATTTGTCGCCGCGCAGCGGATATAGACATCCCCATCGCCCAGAGCTGTAATGACCGCTTCGTGCCCGTTCGCATCTAGGGCAGCAATATTTGCATCTATACCGCCTGCGTTGGTAACTCTCCATTGAACCTCTTGATAAGTAGCATTGCTCGGATGGATCTGAACCCTAACCGGCAGGGATCGGTTATCCTTTGATAATTGATTCCCTGCCGGGCAAATAATCTCCAGCTTGCGTATCGGAATTTCAGAAGTCAGAAGTTCATGTGTCTTAGACAGCGCCTGAGATTCCAGCTCTTCGGCATTTGCATTTGTGTAACTATATAGCGATAATTCATGAGCTATACCCTTTGAAGGTTGCGGGGGAGTGGCCATCAAGACAAGCTCGGCAGGATTCAGCCCCCTGGATTCAGCATGAACCCTAATGGAGCCGGTCTCAGCGGTGCTGGCAATGACGGCTAGCAGCTTGCCGCTAAATAGTCTGCGATTCGTCCCTTTATATTGATCATAGTCGGTACTATCGCCATTATCGAGGCCAACAAGTCTTCCGGAACCTTCCACCGTGATATGTACACGGTTATTTGCATTTTCCACCGGAATCCCATCCTGATCGACGGCTGAAATTTCAATAAATATCAGGTCAGAACCATCGGCCGTTATCGTATTTCTGTCGGGCATCATGACAAGGGATGCCGCATCCCCGAAGGAGGATCTCATATCCGTTGCAATCGGAGCGCCATTTTCATCGTAGGCTACCGCCTGCAGAACCCCTTTTTGATACGGAATCCTCCATTCTCCCAATAGCTTGTGATCGTACTTATGATCAATATCAACGATGCCTTGCGATACTTCGTTAAAGAATAATTCGATCCGCGGAGCGTTCGAGCAGACGCGAACATCGATCATCTGACCTGTGGAGAAATCCCAATACGGGAAAATATGAACCATTGGACTTACTTTGTAATCCGTCCATTCCGCCTGATAGATGTAGAAGGAATCCTTCTTGAACCCAGCTGTATCTAACTGTCCAAAATATGAATTCTTCGTATGATAGGGCGTTGGCTCGCCAATATAATCGAAGCCGGTCCATATGAATTGACCCGGTGAATATACGGCATCCCGGTCATCCATAATACAGCGCTCGGTGCTCTTCGCTCCCCAACTGGTAGAACTGTTGCCTAAGGAAGAACATTGTTCATCGTCGTCGGACAGCACCGACTGGGACAGTGGAAAGTGATAGATTCCGCGACTCTGCACTGTAGATGAGGTTTCGCTGCCATAAATAATCCAATCCGGATGCTCCTTATGATGGAGATCATAGTACTTCTCCCCGTAGTTATAGCCGGCAAACCTGACCAGGTCGGCACACTTCTGAGCATTTTCCCAAGGCATATAGTTGGAGCCAATCGTAATCACCGCATTGGTTTTCGGATCGTGCAGAAGCACTTCATCTCGGAGAAGCCGCGTTAATTCCTGCCCTCGCTCATCGGCATGGGTGTCATAAATTTCATTCCCGATGCTCCACATGAGCATACTCGGATGGTTTCGATCCCGGCGAATCCAACTCGCTACATCTTTTTTCCACCATTCCGGGAAAAATCTCGCATAATCATAGGTTGTCTTTGGGCGTTCCCATATATCAAAAGCTTCCGAGACGATCAACACGCCCATTTGATCGGCTAGCTCCATCAGCTCAACGGCAGGCATATTATGAGCGGTGCGGATCGCATTGACACCCATTTCCTGCAGGAGTGAAATCTGTCGCTGCAGGGCTGCTTTATTCACAGCAGCGCCCAGGCAACCGAGATCATGATGCTGGCAAACGCCGTGAAGCTTAACCGGCTGGCTGTTGAGGAAGAAGCCGCGTTGGCTGTCAAATTCCATAGTTCGGAAGCCAAAGCGGTTGATCTCGGTATCCACCAGTTTATTTTCGACAAACAGCTCGGTTTTCAGTGTATAGCAGTAGGGCTGCGAGAGATCCCAAAGTATTGGCCTACGGACGGAAATAGAAGAGGGAATGGGGACTGTCTGTCCGTCTTCCCATGCAACTTCAGTCTCTATCTGGGCAATTTTTACATCGGCTTCATCCCGAATCGTATGCTGAATCATCGTCTTCCTCATCGCTGCTGGACTTGAAACCTCGCGTAATCTCAGTTCAGTATCGATCTCTACGGTCCAGGAGCCACTGTCATCTTGTTGCTTCTGCGCCGAGATATAAACCCCGTAAGGAACGATATGAGCTTCGGAATAAGTTTTCAACCATACATTTCGATAGATTCCCGCCCCTGAATACCAGCGCGAGTTAGGAGATTCATGAACGACCCGGACATATATTTCATTGCTGCCTGAAGTTATGTAGGGAGTGATGTCTATTTCAAAAGTGGAATATCCGTATTTCCAGGTCCCGGCAAGATGGCCATTAACATAGAGAGAAGAGTCCATATAGACGCCTTCAAAACAAAGCGACATGTAGTTATTTGGCACTAACTCGTTCAGTAACAAGGTCTTGTGATACCAGCCCTCTCCACTTTCATACAGATGATGTGTGTCATAAATTAGCCAGTCATGGGGCAGGGTGACAGAGGACCAACTTATACTGCCGGACAATACCGTCTCAAGCTTTGTATGAAGAGGCATTTTGGCAAAAAACCAGTCATTGTTGAATTTTGTATTCTGACTCATCGGAGTTAAGCTCCTTTATCCAGTGTATTTTAGGCATCTATTACCGCGGCGGATGGTTGCCTTGGAGGCATTTGTACTCAGTGGGAGTACACTTCTTATATTTTTTGAACACCCGATTAAAAGTGGGCAGACTTCCGAAGCCTGAGCTCATAGCGATCTCCATCACGGATAAATTAGGGTCAATCAGCAGTTTTTCCGCATGCATGATTCGATGCTGGTTGAGATAGTCGTAATAAGACATTCCTATAAATTGCTTAAACAAGCGCATGAAGTGAAATTTACTGAAGCCAGCCAGCTTCGAAAGATCCTCGACCTGAATATCCTCAGTACAATGCTCGTTCATATAATTGCAAACCTGCAGAAGTTTATCGATATATTTGTGCTGCTTCTGGCTGCTGCTGTTCAAAAGGCGATGTTCCTGGTTCATGAAGTTTCGTCCAAGCACTACAAAGAGCTGAATTAACAGAGAATAAGCAGAGGCTTCCTTCAGTACCGAGCTGCTGAAATATTCATCGATTAATTGTTCCAGAAGCGGTCTCAAAACGCCATGCAGCTCTTCATTCTCACTGGAAGTAACGATTAGGCAAGGGCGAAGCAAATGGAATGTCGAGTCAAATCCGGCCAAGTTATACAGCAGGGACCAGTCGAATTGAAGAATGATCCGTTTGCCCGATTTTGGAGCAAAAAGTTCATGCAGCTCCCCCGAAGGGATGACGAGGATATCATTGGGATGAAGCACATACTTCGTACCGTTGATAGCGGCCGTATAAACATTTTCGAGCGGCATAATAATTTCCGCAGCCGTGTGCCAATGGATTGGATAATCCTCAGCCTCCTGGTTCAAATAAATACGTATTCCAAAATGTTCGCGATATGAGACGGTTTCTTTGGCTCCGTTCAGAAACTCAATCATTAGCATTCCATCCTTTACTTTGGTCAGATAATTGACAAACCTAATCCAATCAAAGAGACCCCACCAACAATTGCTTAAGTGAACTTAGCACAAATTTAGCAATATTTGAGAAGTCGAGAGCTAAATTCACGAAGAACCACAAACATAAAGTCGTTATAATATAGCCTATGAAACCGCATACATTTAAATCTAAAATGAATTAAAGCACCAAAATGACTGTTTAGCAAGCAAATCATAACATGCAAATATTGTTTTTTCCAATTATTTTGATTACTTTAAAAAACGGGAAAAGATGGTGTGCTATGACAGAAATGGTTAATAACAGCGATAAAATTTTAAAGTTTAAGAAACGAGCCGAGGACTTGGTCGCGCAAATGACCCTTGATGAGAAAGTGCATCAAATGCTGCATGCCGCACCGGCGATCAAGCGCTTAAATGTGAAGGCCTATAACTGGTGGAATGAAGCGCTTCATGGGGTTGCGAGGGCAGGGGTTGCAACGGTTTTTCCACAGGCAATTGGGCTTGCAGCTACTTTTGATGAGGAGCTTCTGGAAGAGGTCGCAGATAAGATCGCAACGGAAGCTCGAGCGAAGTACAATATGCAGCAGGAATTTGAGGATACGGATATTTATAAAGGACTGACCTTCTGGGCGCCAAACGTGAATATTTTCCGTGATCCGCGTTGGGGGAGAGGGCATGAAACCTATGGAGAGGACCCATATCTATCCTCAAGATTAGGAGTCCGTTTTATACAAGGCCTGCAGGGCCATGATGAGAATTATTTAAAGGTTGCTGCCTGCGCGAAGCATTTTGCCGTCCACTCGGGACCTGAGGATTTGCGCCATCAATTCAATGCCGTGGTCTCCACTCAGGATCTATATGAAACCTATTTGCCGGCGTTCCAGGCCTGCGTTGAAGAAGCAAAGGTAGAGGCCGTGATGGGCGCATACAATCGGACCAACGGTGAACCATGCTGCGGCAGCGAGCTGCTGCTTGAGCAAATCTTGAGAGGCCAATGGCAATTTGATGGTCATGTCGTGTCGGATTGTTGGGCGATCCGGGATTTCCACGAGCATCATCAAGTTACTGCTAACGCGATTGAATCAGTTGCACTGGCGGTAAATCGAGGCTGTGATCTGAATTGCGGAAGTCTATTCGTATTCCTTCTCGATGCGGTCAAGCAAGGACTTGTAAACGAAGCCCAAATCGACCAAGCGGTTATCCGCCTCTTCACGACAAGGATGAAGCTGGGGATGTTCGATGAACAGGAGATAGTTCCGTTTGCGTCGATAAAATACACTGAAGTGGATTCAGCGGAGATGCAGCAATTAAACCGCAAAGCGGCGAGGGAATCGCTGGTGCTGCTGAAAAATGAGAATGGGCTGCTGCCCTTAGATAAATCGAAGCTGACTACGATCGGGGTTATCGGTCCAAATGCAAATAATCGGCGAGCGCTCGAAGGCAATTACGAAGGAACAGCATCTCGATATATCACAATTCTTGAAGGTATACAGGATTATGTAGGGGATAGTGCCCGTGTGTTATATTCCGAGGGTTGTCATTTACATCATGAAAAAATAAGTGGTCTGGGGCTAAAGAATGACCGGAACGCCGAAGTGAAGGGGGTTTGCAAGGAAAGCGACGTCGTTATCGTCTGCTTGGGACTGGATGCCGGATTGGAAGGCGAGGAGGGCGATACTGGTAACCAGTATGCCAGTGGGGACAAGAGGGATTTGAACTTGCCTGGACTTCAGGAACAGGTACTGCGAACGGCCTATGAGAGCGGCAAACCGGTCGTTCTGGTTGTATTATCCGGCAGCGCCCTCGCCATCCCATGGGCTGATGAATATGTGCCAGCTATTCTTCAGGGCTGGTATCCGGGTGCACAGGGGGGCCGCGCGATAGCCGAAGCGATCTTCGGGGAGTTCTCGCCAGAAGGGAAGCTGCCGATTACATTCTACAGGACGACAGAGGAATTGCCGGAATTTACGGATTATTCGATGAAAAATCGGACCTACCGCTACATGGAGCAAGAAGCGTTGTATCCTTTCGGATACGGACTGTCCTATACAGATTTCACCATTTTAAATACGAAAATGGATCAAGAAAGGATTAAGGAAGAAGGTGTGTCGATAACGACTACGATCAAGAATGAAGGTAGTATGGCGAGTGGTGAAGTACTGCAAGTATATGTCAAGGCGGAGCGGGAAGAAACGCCGAATGCTCAGCTCAAAGCGTTCCGCAAAGTTCACCTGCAGCCGCAGGAGAGTATGGAATTAACACTTCACCTGCCCGTTGAGGCCTTTGCTCTGTACGATGAGGAGGGCAGAAGAAGAGTGCGGCCCGGATCATATGCCGTATATGTAGGCAGCTCTGGTCCGGATAGTAGAAGCTGTGCGCTTACAGGGAAGCAACCGGCGGAATTCAAGCTGACCTCAGAGCTGAATATAGAAGTTTAAGAGCAAGACAGAACTTCAATCTGGGTGATAGAACCGACAATATGCATGAAGGAAAGGTGATGGTATGGCATTCCGTAACAATGAAACAGGAATAGAGCCACTACGGAAGCACGTCAATAAGACAGTGGATTTAGAACCGTTATGGAAGCATGTTAGAAAGGAATGGAAGCTGTATTCATTTCTGGTGATCCCGGTCATCTACTTTCTTATTTTCAAGTATCTCCCGATGTTCGGCAATATTATTGCTTTTCGAAAGTACAGGGGGGGACCTAATCTGTTCGGAACAGAATGGGTCGGATTTACTTATTTCAAAATGTTCTTTAAGGATCCATCTTTTTGGAGAGCGATCAAGAACGATCTGGTGCTTAGTACATCCTATTTGATCTTCAAGTTTCCATTAACGCTTGGATTTGCCTTGCTGCTTAATGAAATCGTCAAGCTGAGGCTGAAAAAATTCGTTCAGACCGTGTCTTATTTGCCACACTTCATTTCCATGGTTATTGTCGCAGGTATGATCAAGGAAATGGTCTCGATGTCCGGACCGATTAACGCCATTCTGGCTAATTTCGGTTTTGAGAAAATTCCTTTCATTTCTTTGCCGCAGTGGTTCCCGACAATATATGTCACCTCGGGCCTGTGGCAAGGACTTGGCTGGGGAACAATCTTGTATTTGGCCGCGATGACTGGAATAAACACAGAGCTGTATGAAGCGGCCAAAATAGATGGCGCAAGCCGTTTCCGGCTAGCCTGGCATGTTACGATCCCCGGAATTCTGCCAACGATTATGACGTTATTAATTTTGGATATTGGCGGCATCTTAGGCTCGAATTTCGAGAAAATTGTGCTCTTGTACAATCCTTTAATTTATGAAACAGCTGATGTTGTCTCCACATATGTCTATCGGCTCGGGATTAAGGGCGGTAACTTTAGTTACGCTACCGCAGTCGGGTTATTCGAAGGCATCCTTGGTTTGATCTTGGTCACAACAGCGAACCAAATATCCAAGAAGACGACAAAATCAAGCTTGTGGTAGAAGGAGGCGGACGACTTGAAGCTATCATTTTCCTATCGCGCGTTTCAAATTTTTAATGCCATTGTTATGACTCTGGTCGTATTTATGACCTTATATCCTTTTGTTTATTTGGTTGCCCAGTCCTTCAGTTCGGAAGCAGCCGTATACGCAGGCAAGGTAAGCTTCTATCCGGTAGACTTCACCTCTCAAACCTATCAGGTTATTTTGAGCAAGCCGGATTTTTTCCGTTATTACGGCAATACCATTGTGTACTCCGTAGTAGGGACGGTGATTTCAGTAGCTGCCACGGCAGTTATGGCCTACCCGCTGTCGAAGGATCGGTTGAGAATGAATAAATTTTTCATCCCTTTCGTCATCTTTACCATGTACTTTGGCGGAGGGTTGATTCCCAATTATATTTTGATCGCAAAGACGTTGGCAATGCGGGATACCATCTGGGCGATCGTCATTCCGGGAGCGATTAGCGCCTTTAACGTGATTCTGATGAAGACCTTTTTTGCCAGCCTTCCCAATGAAGTGGAGGAAGCAGCCAAGGTGGACGGACTTGATGTATTTGGTATATTCCTGAAAATTACGCTTCCGCTATCCAAACCGATCCTGGCAACGATTATGTTATTCGTCGTCGTAGGGTTATGGAACAGCTGGTTCGGACCTTCCCTCTATTTGCAGACGAAGGATAAATGGCCTGTAGCTTTATATTTGCGCCAGCTCATTGAGAATGCAATCAGTCCAACGGAAGTCGGAGCGACCGCCGAACAGCAAAATCAGATAGCCGCGACGGTAAAGTCTGCCGCGATGGTTCTGACCTCATTGCCGATCATTTGCGTGTATCCTTTCGTGCAGAAATACTTCGTACAAGGGATGATGATCGGTTCTGTAAAAGGGTAAGCGGTTTATGTTCGGAAATTCTGCACACGTGAAACCTCGCGTTGCAGTAATCTCCGTAATATAAAGGGAGCCTTAACTTAGCCAGAAAAATAAAGCCGGGTTAAGCTTCAAAAATAATGAAGGAGGAAGGCTATGAAAAAGTTTAACAGAGCAATAGGGGTTCTTATGGTGATAGTCTTGGCGTTCAGCTTGGCCGCTTGCGGTGGGGGCAAAAACGAAGGGGCATCCAATACGCCGCCGGCTACAGACACACCAAACAATTCAGCTGACAATAAAGGTACAGAAGCAACGCTGGATTACCAATTTGGGGAGGATCAAACCTTCCATTCCGACGAACCCGTCACCTATTCCATGATGTATAGCGACCACGAGAACTATCCTTACCAAAAGGACTGGAGACTCTGGAGTTCAATTAAGGAAAAAACGAATGTTAGCTTTGATTTGTCGCTTACAGCCAGAACAGAATATGATAACCAAAAGGCACTGATTATCAACAGTGGCGATGCTCCTTATATCATTCCTAAAACTTATGATGAGACTCCATTTGTTGCTGGCGGACAAATTGTACCTATTAGCGATTATGTACAATATATGCCGAACTATATGAAGGCTGTAAAAGACTGGGGACTTGAAGCGGATTTAAAATCCAAACTGCAGGCAGACGGTAAATATTATGTTCTTCCTGGCATGTGGGAAGGAGCGGGTAGCGGATATTCCTACGCTATTCGGAAAGACGTCTTTGAAGCGGCGGGCGTTGATGTAGCAGCTCAGGAAGGGAACTGGACCTATGAGGATTTCTATGAAGCTCTGAAGAAAGTAAAAGAGTATACCGGGGCCAAATATGTATTCTCCGATGCATTCAAAGGCGATTCTAGCCTGAATATTGCTGCTGTAGAATACGGGGTAACAGCTGGCTGGGGTAAAGCCAACGGCCTGAAATTTGACGAGGACAAGAAGGAATTTTACTTCGCGGATGCCTCGGAGGATTACAAAGCATTTGTAACGTATTTCAATAAGCTGATCAAGGAAGGGCTGATGGATCCTGAGTCCTTTACACAAGAAGATGATCAAGCTCAAGCCAAGTTCTTCAAAGGCGATAGCTATGTGATTAATGCCAATTACCAATTAATGGTCGATTATCAAGCCAAAATGCAGGACCCGAACGCTGAGTTGTATATGATTGTTCAGCCGGGTGGACCGAAAGGCCTGCTGCAGGTTGAAAACTCCCGCTTGGAGAACGGTATTATGATCTCACAAAATGCGCTTAATGATTTGGGCGAAGAAAAGTTTATCAAGATGCTGCGCTTTGTCGATTGGCTCTGGTATTCTGATGAAGGACAGACGCTCAGCTTATGGGGTGTTGAAGGGGAAACCTATACTAAGGATGCGGACGGTACTATCGTACTGAATCCGGATATTACTTATAATGGAATAAATCCTACCGCTCCCAAGAAGTTGAATGTTGACTTTGGCTTTGGTGGAGGCGTATTTGCTTATGGCGGTTCTAACGACCTGAGATGGTCGAAGTTCACAGACGGAGAAAAGGATTACTATAACCGTATCTTTAAATACCGTCAGCCGCGTCCGATCCAGCCGCCGATCATGGCAACGGCTGACCAGAGCGAGCAAATGAATATGATCTCGACTCCGCTGATGGATTATATCAGTACAATGACCCTGAAGTTTATTACGGGTCAAGAGCCTCTAACGAACTGGGATAATTTCGTATCCACTACGGAAGCCAATGGAAGTACGAATTACACCCAAATGGCTAATGAGGTTTTCAATAATACGAAGAGTATCCTGGGTTACTAATAATTAACCGAATATCATCTAAAGATGAAAGGCCGGGTATGCCTCTAGAGGTATATCCGGCCTTTGTGATTGAGTCTATAAGAAAATGATTGATAGGGTATTTATTGAATAGAAGCTTCGTAAATGTCCTGAACCGATTTGGCAAGCATCGCATTAAATTCCTCATCGCTCTGCTGTGCAGTTAATCCCTGGGACAGAGCGCGAGAGAAGCTGGCAATCAGTCCATGGTTATGGGCCAGTTTGTCGTTAGCCTCGGCTTGGGAATAGCCGCCGGACAAGGCGACGACTCTTACGACATGCGGATCAGACATCAAGTCGCTGTAGAAATTATTTTGCGTTGGAATGGAGAGCTTCAGCATAATTCTGTCATCTGGATCAAGCTTGGATAATTGAGTCAAAATCTCATCCTTCAATAGCTGTTCAGACACTTCCTTATCCTTGCTATGGATATCCACTTCCGGTTCGATAATCGGTACTAATCCGGCCTTAATGATCTGCTTGCCGACGGCGAATTGTTGCTCAACGACCTTCTTGATTCCGCCCGGATTGGCTTCATGAATTACAGAGCGCATCTTCGTCCCGAAGATATTGCGTTGAACCGCCCGCTTCAGCAGCTCGTCCAGCTCAGGCATCGGCTTCATCAACTGAACACCGTTCTCTTGCTCAGCCAGTCCTTTATCAATCTTCAGAAAAGGTACAATACCTTTCTTTTCCCAAAGATAGTCAGCCGTGTGCATCCCGTCTATCGTACGATCCATCGTATTCTCGAACAGAATAGCACCCAGAATATGCTCTGAGTTGAAGGCCGGGCTCTTAATAATCCGCGTTCTCATCTCATGAACCAATACGTACATTTCTTCCTCATTGGAATAGCTGTCTTCCTGAACTCCGTACTGCAGAAGAGCCTTGGGCGTGCTGCCGCCGCTCTGATCCAAGGCTGCAATGAAGCCTTTCCCGGAATGAACTCTCTCAAATTGTTGGGTATTCATAAATACCTCTCCTTTCCCGGTAGTGAAATTTGGAAGTTATCTTAAACGCCTATATTATAGCACTTATTCAGGGTCAAAATACATTTTGCCCATAGGCATCACTTATTTGGCCAATAGATTGATGTGATCCAGATCATTGCTGCTGTTAAAAATAAATTCCAATTTATATTCGCCACGAATATAAGTAAGCTTCGTTTGCTTTAGCTTGCCGTTCTTGATGGTCGTTGTGGAATTAGGAGCAAACCAATTCTTTTTCAGCATGCTCATAGTAATTCCACCGATATTTGTTTGCCGCTCTACATTGGTGCCAAAATAACGGATTTCGCGGATTTTATCGGATTTATAGGAGAAGGCGTAGCCGGGATGTCCCATTTCTGCATTGTAAATGTCATAGCCGCTGGCATTTTTGCGCGCTTCCGAAGGCTCGCCAATCGCTTTAATAACCTCTTTCCGCGTCGTTTTTCCCACCGTCAGATTGCTTACAGATCCGGGGAACTGGCCTTTCAAGGCAGGTTTATAGAAGCTGTTCAATGTTTTGAGGGCTTGTGCAGCATCTTCGCTATTCTGACTTGCCGCCGCTGCGGCTTGTGCCACATGTGCTGGAGGAACTAGGCCACTTACCATTGTTGTACCTATGCCGATAACACCTGCGATCGCGATAGAGGCCCATGCTTTTTTGGCTGAAACATTCAAGTTCATTGTAGATCCACTCCTTTAGCCATGTAAGATACATGTATTTTTATGTCAATTCATAGTCTACATCATAGTCACATTGGCAAGCAATTGGGTTACTTTTCTCTAAAATTGAAATGTCATTTTTGACATATGAGCCTTAAAGTGGCTTCTTATGGTTCCGCATTTTCAATCTGACAGATATTGTACGCCGGCGGCTTTTTTTGCTGTCGGATAAGTGAATAACCGAATGCTGCCGTGATTGCCCCCACGATATGCCACCGCGATATGCCATGTGCAGGATTGGATATCCACAGACGTACATCGCACATTTCTCCTTGTGCGCGCAATGGGTGTACGGCGCAGGCTTAGATGGCTGTCGACCTGATCATTCGAAGGAGTGCTGTCTTCGATCGCAGCTCAACATTCCTAGGGATGGCAGTAAAGAATCCAGCCAAGGCCAAGAGTGCTGTTACCGGGGAGTATTAAACACTTGCGTCCACTTTTGCACAAAAGGCTCTCCATCAATTGAACTGTCCTTCCTTTATAGCCTCTAGGTATAATCAAGTTGCAATAAGCACGACACTAAACGGCAAAGGAGTTGATGCCGTATTCTGGATGAACGCAGCACCAAGATTTTGACACTGCTTCATGAGGCTGCCGATTATGTATCGCTGGAGGAACTGATGCAGAAGCTCGGTATTTCCAGGCGAACCGTTTACTATGATATGGAAAAAATAAACGATTGGTTAAAAGCGGTTCATCTTCCACCTGTCAAATATGTCAGGACGGCAGGCTACTATTTGCCTGATGAAAGTCGGGCCGATCTTCTGCAGCTGACGGCTAAACCCCAAGCCCAGCAGTACTATTTGTCCCCGCGAGAAAGGCTGGCCTGGACATCGCTTTATCTGTTGGCTGCAGAGGGACCGATTTTCGTTCATCATCTGACCGAATTGTTGCAGGTGAGCCGAGGAACCGCACTAAAGGATCTGAATAAGGTCCGATCGGAGATGCAGGCGGCGAAACTTGAGGTAACCTATGACCGCAAGCAGGGGTATGGCATTCACGGGGCAGAGCGGGACAAGCGGAAGAGCTTGAGTTATCATTTTGGGCAAATGTTCGATAACGCGGACTGGGAGCAGTCGTTTAGCCTGAACCAGCAATCAGGGAGCCCCGATCTTATCCCAATCCTGTTTCCGCCGATGAGAGCCGGAGACCTGAAGCGGGTCTATCTCTTGATCTCCGATAGCGAGACGACGCTCGGAGCCGATTTGACGGACGAGATGCTGCAGCATTTGACAGCACGCTTCCTGTTGTATATCCGGCGGATTCAGGCCCGGCAGTTGATTTCGATAGACGAGGATGAACGAAGCGTGCTTCGGAGGACGCCTGAGTATGAAGCTGCTGTCCATATGGCAGAAGCGCTCGGCCCAATGTTCGGTGTATCGATTCCGGATGAGGAAGTCTGCTACTTTACGATGCATCTGCTCGGAGCAAGGGTCAATCGGATGGACCAGTTGACCGGTTCCGAAGAAGTGCTGAAGCAGCTTCGTAACGCAACCAGGCAGATGACGGATGATTTCCAACGGTATGCCTGCGTGTTTTTGCCGAATCGGGAAGTGATGGAGGAGCATCTGCTTGTTCATTTGAAACCGGCTTATTATCGGATCTTGTACGGGCTTGGTCTGGAGAATCCGCTGCTTCAAAATATTCTGTCCAAGTACAGAGAAGTATTCGAGCTGACCCGCCGATCGGCGGCACCGTTTGAGCAGCTGGTGGGACGCAAGCTTGACGATAACGAAATCGGCTACCTCGCCATGCATTTCGGCGGCTGGCTGCGCAGAGAGAATACGAAGCCGGCCGTAAGGCGGCAAGCAGCCATCGTCTGCGTTAACGGGATTTCCGCCTCGCGGATGCTGGAATCGCAATTGGAGAACCTGTTCTCATCTGTGGATATCACGGCAGTTATGTCGCTGCGACAATTCGAATCGTTCTCCGAGGAAGATGTGGATTTTATTTTCTCAACGGTACCACTGCCGGACAGCAAAGTGCCGGTTCTCTTGGTGAATCCGATTCTTAGCGATAAGGATAAGGAGCATCTGCTGAACCGGATCAACATGGTTTCCGGCCGTAAATCCAGGACTCAGGTTCACACGGTACAAGCGCTGTTGGACATTGTCCATAAATACGCGGCTGTGAAGGATGAATCGGGGCTTGCAGAGGAGTTAGGCCACTACTTGTCCGCAGGGAAAACATGGCTTAGCGAAGCGCGCAAACCCGCTCTGTCAGACCTGCTCACAGAGCGGATGATCACTTTGAGACAAGAAACGAAGGACTGGCGAAGCGCCATACGTGAAGCCTCTGATCCGCTGCTGAAAGACGGGTACATCGATGAAAATTACATCGATGCAATGGTCTCTAAGGTGGAGGCATTGGGTCCCTACATCGTCATTGCACCAGGCATCGCGATTGCGCATGGAAAGCCGCAGGATGGGGTCAAACGGCTGGGCATCAGCCTGCTGCGGCTGGAACGCCCCGTCGCATTCTCGGAGGAAGCCCGCCACCAGGTCCGGGTCGTCCTGGTACTGGCAGCGATTGATGGCGAATCCCACCTGAAAGCCCTGGCGGAGCTGACGGGCCTGCTCAGAGTAGAGAAAAATTTGATCCGATTGCAAGAGGCCAAGACCACAGAACAGATACTGAAACAAATACAAACCGGTCATAGCACCAATTAGAATACCGGATTCGGGAGAGATGAGAATGAAATTTTTGGAACCGTCACTCATTGCCTTGGATGTTGAGGCCGAAACGGCCGAGGAAGCGATCCGCTTGGCAGGCGGGCTGCTGGCAAAAGCGGGAGCAGCGGAAGAACGTTATGCTGACGCCATGGTGGAATCTTACCGTGACAAAGGCCCGTACTTTGTGCTTGCGCCACATATTGCGCTTCCGCATGCCCGCGCGGAGGACGGGGTGAAGGAAGCGTCGGTCTCGCTGCTTCGCTTGAGAAAGCCCGTTATTTTTGGCCATGCTGCCAACGATCCGGTACAGCTTATCTTTGCGCTCGGCGGCTCCTCAAGTTCGGAGCATATCGCCATGCTGCGCAAGCTGACCACTTTGCTTAGCAGTCCGGATAATGTTGAACAATTCAAGCTTGCAGCTGATGTGGAAACAATCCAACAACTCATTAGGAGGAGCGAATTATGAAAATTTTATGCGTGTGCGGTCTGGGTCAAGGAACGAGTTTGATTCTGAGAATGAATGTAGAGAATGTGCTGAGGGGCATGGGAATTCATGCTGATGTTGAGCATACGGACGTCTCAACAGCCTCGGGAACCGCTGCCGACTATATCCTGACAAGCAATGAATTGGCACAAGGGCTTCAAGGACATGCAGCCAAGATCCTTATTGTCAACAACTATTTCGATAATGACGAAATTAAACAGAAATTGGAAGAGTTGCAATAAACCATTTTAGAAGGGGAGAGGGCTTATGGACGTACTCTTTTGGATTGCCACCAACATTTTTGGAACGCCTGCCATTCTGCTCGGATTTATCGTTCTGATCGGGCTGCTGCTCCAGAAGAAATCAACGAGCCAACTTGTAAGCGGTACCTTTAAAGCGATTATCGGTTTCCTCATCATCGGGGCCGGTTCTGATGTCATCGTGAAAGCTTTGAACGTATTCGAGCCGATGTGGAAAGAAGTGTTCGGCTTGGAGAGCGGCACCCTGGGCACCTTCATCGGACAGGAAGCGTTCAATGCCAAATTCGGCAGCGCGGTCACGCTTGCGATGCTGATCGGCTTTTTGATCAATGTCTTGCTGGCACGCTTCACCCGGTTTAAATTCATTTATCTTACCGGGCACATGATGTTCTGGACGTCGACCATCTTTGCCGGGGTTGTCGTTCATGCTGCCAGCGGTATATCCATCTGGAAGCTGGTTCTGATGATCGCTGTTGTCCTTGGTGTGTACTGGACGTTCCAGCCGGCGCTTGTTCAGCCGTTCCTGCGTAAAATTACAGGCAACGATAGTATTGCGCTGGGTCACACCTCAGCCTCGGTTGCGCTGTTGGCAGCTTTGTTCGGCAAATGGTTTGGCAACAAAAACAACGATTCCGAGAAAATCAAAGTGCCGAAAGGCCTCGAGTTTCTTCGCGATTCCAACGTCATTACTGCGCTCAGCATGGGAGTTTTATTCCTCATCGGGGCCATTATTTTATCGATGAAGGGCACGCCGGCCGCTGCGGAGCTGATGCAACAATCCGGTGACCAGAACTTTATAATTTACTCCATCATCCAATCGTTCACTTTCGCAGGCGGAATCGCAATCGTTCTGATGGGAGTCCGGATGTTCGTAGGCGAACTGGTGCCAGCTTTTAACGGGATAGCTACCAAGCTAGTACCAGGTGCCAAACCGGCACTGGATGCGCCGGTTGTCTATCCTTATGCGCCAAATGCGGTTGTTCTCGGTTTCCTGGGAGCTTTTGCGGGTGCGATTATCTGGCTGCTGGTGCTTGGCAACACCGTTGCTTACATTTTTGTACCAACGATGATTGTATTATTCTTCCACGGAGCGACAGCAGGGGTATTCGGGAATTCGACAGGCGGTGTTCGCGGGGCCGTTATCGGCGGTTTCATCACTTCGACGATTGTTGCCTGGGGACAGTTCCTGATGGTCCGGTTCTTTATCGCCTCCACAGTGCCGGATACGGCCATGTGGGCCGCCGACTCCGATATGTTCATCATTGGGCCGATTCTGCATTTCCTGGCCAAACTGTTCTTTTGACCATCCTATTGCAAAATCCAATGGGAGGCCTATCGACTTGGTTGTCTGAAGATTACAGATACAGAGGAGCTGGAGGAATTGCAGCCGCAAGATCAACTATTGCTAAACGCGGTCAATTCCTTCGGTTGCTTGTCTAACAATGAGTGGAGGGAGAAACGATATGGGTTTTATCCGTACTTTACATGGAGATATCAGCAAAGAGGATCTGGGTTTTACGTATTCCCACGAGCATATCGTATGCCGCCCGGCGTATTGGCAGGAACGGGGAGTGGACGATTTACTGCTGGACGACAAAGCGAAATCCAAGCAGGACGTTCTTGATTTCAAGCAGCACGGCGGGGTGCGTACTAGTGGTCATGTTC
>NZ_LN831279.1:1501644-2159759 GCF_900069005.2 Paenibacillus sp. GM2
GGGGAGTGGACGATTTACTGCTGGACGACAAAGCGAAATCCAAGCAGGACGTTCTTGATTTCAAGCAGCACGGCGGGCGCACTATCGTGGATGCTACAGCCGTTGATTACGGACGGGATGTTCAAGCGGTTCAGGAGATCGCGGTAGAAAGCGGGATTCGCATCATTGGGACAGCTGGTTTTAATAAAAGCTTTTTGTGGGATGCCCAAATAAAAGAGGAGCTAAAACCACTGATCGGCGATTATGGAAGCTACGCGCAGTGGATCGAAGCGAAGAGCATTAACGAGCTGGCGGATTTTGTCATCCGGGAGGTGGAAGAAGGACTGGAGGGCACGCCTTTCAAAGCGGGCCAGGTTAAATTCGGGACAGGCTATAACCGCATTACGCCCCTGGAGGAGAAGACGCTGCGTGCAGTTGCCCGCGCCCATCACGAGACAAAAGCTCCCATCCATTCCCATACTGAGGTGGGCACGATGGCGCTAGAGCAAATTGAACTGCTGAGAAGCGAAGGGGTGGACCTGTCCTACTTGAGTTTGGGTCATATGGACCGGAATCCCGATCCGTACTACCATGAACAGATTGCAGCCACGGGAGCCTACCTGAGCTTTGACGGCATCGGCAAAATCAAGTATGCACCGGAGAGCACCCGCATCTCGCTCATCCTGGAGCTGGTCGGCAAAGGGTACGAAGACCAAATCCTGATCAGTGGAGATACAGCTCGGAAAAGCTATTACAAGCATTACGATCACGGCCTGGGGCTGGAGTACATTATATCCAAATGGGTCCCGCGCTTTGAGGATGAAGCGAACCGCAGCGGTTATGACGGACGGAAGCTGGTAGAGAAGTTTTTTGTAACCAATCCGGCCAACTGTTTCTCATTTAAGAAGTAAGGGGGGAAGCATGATGAAATTCGAGCTTGAAAATTCGGTTGAGGTGAAGGATAAAATTCGCAGTTTCCGCGCTGCCATACTTCCTATTGGGGCCGTTGAAGCGCATGGTCCTCATCTTCCGCTGGGCACGGATAATCTGCTTGCAACCCGGTTGGCGGATAAATTGGCGGAGCGGACGGAAAGTTTCGTGCTGCCGCCCTTCTCATATGGTCAGGTATGGAGCCTGCGCAATTTTCCGGGCAGCATCAACGTCTCCAACGAAGCGCTCATCCGGCTGCTTGCCGATATCGGCGAAAGTTTGTATCAGCAGGGATTTCGTATTTTTATTTTGCTGAACGGCCATCTGGGCAATGCGGTGGCGCTGAAGGAAGCTGCAAGAATGCTATACGAACGGGTACCCGAGCTGAAGGTGTTTTATTTCTTTTATCCGGGTACTAAGGAAGTCACCGCGCAGGTACGGGAAGCCACGGCAGCTCACAGCACCTACATGCATGCCGATGAAATCGAGACATCCTATATGCTTTACCTTGCGGACGAATATGTGGATATGACCAAGGCGATTGATGGGGCTCCGCAGATCCCGTTCGAAGCCGATTTCACACCTACGCCGTGGGAGGAAATGACATCTTCCGCCGTACTCGGGGATGCAACGCTGGCCACGAGGGAGAAGGGGGAGGCCATAATCGAGCGAAGCCTGGAGGTTATGACAGAGATCGTTCTTCGGGCGAAAAAGGGCATTATGAACTGAACCCTGTTCACAGCCGGAAAATAACGGATTGGAAAGTCTACTCAAGAACAACGAGGTGAAAGCAATGATGATGAATACCTATTTTGATGTTATTGACGGATTGTTTGAAAAAGTGCGAAACGAGCAAGCCAAATCGATTCATGAAGCGGCGGAGAAAGTAGCAGCCTGCATTCAGCAGGGCGGTATCATCCATTTGTTCGGCTGCGGGCATTCGCATATATTGACCGAGGAAGTCTTCTATCGCGCAGGCGGACTTGTGCCGATTCGCCCGATTCTTATAGAGAAGTTGATGTTGCATGAGGGTGCGGTGCGCTCGTCTGAACTGGAAAGACAGAACAACCTTGCTGCCGAATTTATGAAGCAGCAGGATATCCGCAAGGGCGAGGTCGTATTTGTGCTATCCACCTCGGGTCGCAATCCCGTTCCCGTGGATGTTGCTCTGATGGCGAAGGAGAAGGGAGCCTTCACAATAGGGATTACCTCCCTAGAATATTCCAGGAGTCAACCGTCCCGGCACAACAGCGGCAAACATCTGGCAGATGCCGTTGATTTGGTCATCGATAACTTCTCGGTCAAAGGAGATGCCGTATTAAGCCATCCGGACCTCCAGGTGCCGTTCACACCCAGTTCAACGGTTATCGGCGCCCTGATTTTAAATGCTCTATTCGCGGAATCCATTGAGATGATGATTGAGCAAGGTTTCAATCCTCCCGTGTTTCTTAGCGGCAACATCGATGGCTCCGACAAACACAACCAGGCATTAATTGAGGCTTATAAAGAACGGATTGCTTTATTGGCCTGATCAGAATTTACGGCGGGTAACCATCCGTTAATGATATACGAAAGATTATGGAGCATGATCTCCAACAACAAATAAAAGAAGCCGGCCTGGCAAGGATGGATGACATCCGGGAGGAAAGCTGCAGCGAGAAGCCTTGAGATTCTATGATCGCTGCAAGCTGCAAGTGATCTTATTCTCCGCCCGGGACGGTGACAGGATGAGGAGGAAAGACATGTTCGCACAAACCGTTACCATACAGAATGAGCAGGGCTTTCATGTTCGTCCGGCTCAGCTCTTCTCAGAAAAAGCAGGATCGTTTGAAGCAGAGGTGCGTCTAAAGACAGGCGAAGGACGCGCGGCGGATTGCAAAAGCATGCTGGAGCTGATGACACTCGGCATTGAACAAGGGGCCGTCGTGACCATTGAAGCCAGCGGGGATGGGGAACAAGAGGTTGTCAAGGCTTTGGTGCAGCTTATCGAAAGCAAGTTCGGTGAAGGCTGATGAAGAGGCTGCACATACAAGGACTTGGTGTTTCGGAGGGAATCCGCATCGCAAAGGCATATATTTACAAGCCTGTACAGGCAGTTATAGGCGAGGGCGTGCCCCCGGAAGATTGTATTCCGGGCAATCCTTCTGCTGTTGAAGCCGAGCTTCAGAAGCTTCGGAAGGCTAAAGCCGACTGCGTGGAGCAATTGGAAAAGCTGATCGGGAAAGCAAAGGAAGCCGTAGGCGAAGAGCAAGCCGGCATTCTGGCGGGGCAACGGAAACTTCTAGACGATCCCGCCTTTTATCCGAAGATGGAAGCCAGGATAAGAGAGCAGTTGGAGCCTGCACCGCGGGCCGTTGCCGAAATAGTTCGCCAGGTTGTTACTATGCTGGAAGGCATAAATAATGATTACATGAAGGAGCGCGCGGCGGATATTCGCGATATCGGCAGTCGTCTTCTTGCCTGTCTGTCACCCGGGCAAACCGGGAGCCTGGCCGAAATCGAAGGTCCGGCGATACTGGTTGCGGATGATCTGGCGCCGTCGGATACGGTGCAGTTGGACCCTGCTATCGTTATCGGCTTTATTACCCGTACCGGAGGAGCTACCTCGCATACCGCTATTCTTGCGCGTTCCCTCGGTATTGCCGCTGTCGTCGGGGCCGGTGACGGCGTAGGCGAGATTAAGGACGGGGATACCCTCGTCCTCGACGGGGCAGCCGGACTCTGCATCGTCCGGCCGGAAGTGCCGGAAGCGGAGCATTACCGGCTCCGCATGCGGCAGGAACTCGAGCGCAATCGCTCGCTCGAGGAGTACGCGGCACGCCCGGCCGTGACGGCCGACGGTACGCGTGTGGNGATACCGGTGCCAACGGTAATATATAGACAGCTATCCAATCCTCTGGCCGCTCCCCAGGTGGCTTCTCCCAGCGCCGCGGAGGCCGAAGCTGCCGTCCGGCAGGGCGCGGACGGCGTGGGGTTGTTCCGCACGGAGTTCCTGTTCATGAACGCCCAGGCGATGCCGGGCGAGGAGGAACAGTTCCGTGCGTACCAGGAGGCGGCCCGGAGCATGGAGGGCCGCTCTGTGATCATCCGCACGATGGACATCGGCGGTGACAAGGAGCTTCCGTATCTTCAGCTGCCAAAGGAAATGAACCCTTTTCTGGGTTATCGAGCGATACGGATAGGGCTTGATCGCCAGGAGCTCTTGCGTACCCAACTGAGGGCGGTACTGCGGGCCAGCGCCTTCGGAACGGTGAAGGTGATGTTCCCGATGATCTCCGGCCTGCAAGAATGGAGGCAGGCTAAAGCCATCCTTACGGAAGTGCAGGCTGAGCTGAGCCTGGATGGTGTGTCGTATGACAAGAATATGAAGGTTGGCATCATGGTGGAGATTCCGTCCACCGCCGTGTTGGCAGGAATGTTCGCGAACGAGGTCGATTTCTTCAGCATCGGCACTAACGATCTCGTTCAGTACACGGTTGCAGCAGACCGAATGAATGAGCACGTCGCGCATCTGTACGATTATTTCCATCCGGCCGTGCTGCACTTGATCCATGGGGTTATTGAGGCTTCCCACGCGGTCGGCAAATGGACTGGCATGTGCGGCAGTATGGCAGGTGACCCTTTGGCCGCACCGCTCTTGCTCGGTCTGGGGCTTGACGAGTGGAGCTTGGAGGCAAGCCGTCTCGGCGGGATGAAGGAAAGACTCGCTAGCCTGGATCGTCAGGAATGCCGTGAGCTGGCAAAGCGCATTTTGTGCCTTGATACACCTCAAGCCGTTCGTCAGGCGCTGGAGGAATTTCTCAACACCCGGGGGCAGAGAGATAACCCGTTATCCTTTCGGTGATCTTAGTGATGCAATATCCGTAATATAATCCGCTTAACAGCATAACCGTAAATGACATACTCCCATCATAGTAGCCATTGGAATCTATGAAATGAGTAAACATATGTTAATTGAAGAAGAGCAGGCTTGATTTGTTAACAGGCTTGCTCTTCTTTTTTATGAACAGGACGGCATTTTTATATTATAATTGAAAATGATTATCAATGATAATCAGCGGATAAAACGCTGAATCTATATACGCTGAAAAGAGGATGTTTATGAACAATATCGGACAACAGGCTTCCCGGATGCTTCGCTTTGCAGGTATCCATTCTTTCGAGCTCCCGATCGGAGGCGAAGTAATCTATCCGGCTTTCGATTCGCAGGCGGTTGTCCTGGGTTTAAGCGGGCGGGGCACGCTTGCATCCGTTGAAGAAATAAGGGCATTCGGCGAGGGCACAGCTTATTTTCTTGGGCCGGGAAGCTCGCTCAGATTATTCGCAGGCGATGAGCCTCTGATCGGGAGATTGATCTGTTTCGAGGCTTATGAATACTCTGATGAGCAGGATCTGCAGCGGATGGATTCATTTATCGTCGGGGCGCGCCACAGCCGTCATTTCAAACAACTTGCAGCCCTGGCTGAAAGCCTGCTTCAATGGCAGGAAGAAGGAACAGCACAATTCTACGTCGCGCAAGCGGAGTTATACAAGCTGATGTCCCTGCTTATAGAAGAGCCATCGATGCCGCAAGAAAATGAGACGACCGCGGCAGCCATTGCCCGGGTATCCAGATTTATGGACCAGCATCCGGAGCTAGAGCTGACACGACAGGAGCTGGCCCGATTAGCGGGGTTCAGCCCTGGCTATTTTACACGGATGTTTCAGCAGTATACAGGTCAGACCCCAACGGCCTATTTGATGGATTTGCGAATGGGAAGAGCGAAGCAGATGCTATTGTCCGGCAGCGGTGTGAAGGAGACGGCGTCGCGGCTCGGGTTTGAGGATGAATTTTATTTTAGCCGCCGTTTTAAACTGAAGACGGGCAGCTCTCCGGCGGCATTTGTGCAAAGCCGTCGCCGCAGTATCGCCAGTATCTCCGATCCGCTCTCCGGCAGCTTGCTTGCCCTTCATATCCTGCCGAAAGCCGCTGCATTCTATCCCCATCATGAGCTGTATAGGCGCATGATCCGGCTTCACTCTTACGAATATGGGGAGGGGCCGATTTGGGAGAAAAACCTGGAGATGCTGCAGACGGCTGCACCCGGGCTGATTTTCTGCACGGACACCCTGCCTGCTGAAGCCAAAGATCAGTTGAAGCAAATTGCGGACACGGTGGCGATTCCCTGGTTATCCGCTGACTGGCGGGAGCATTTGAGGATGATTGCAGAGGTGATGGAGCAGTCTGCGGAAGCCGGTCAGTGGCTGGCGGAGTATGATCATAAGGCAGCTGAAGCCGGTCGCCAACTTAGAAACAGCATTGGCGGAGCTACGATCAATATTTTACGCGTAACGGACACGGAATACCGAATCTATGGGAGGCGCAATGCCGGCGCTGTCATTTATAACGATTTTGGTTTACAGGCTACGCATCAGCTGGATCAGATTCAGGTGTTTCAACCCGTTGCAAGAGAGGAATTGCCCAGCTATGATGCCGATATCCTCCTGATCATGGTGGATTCCACGCAGCAGGCGGCCCGGCAATGGAAGGAGCTGCAGACGAGCCGAAAGTGGAATCAATTGACGGCTGTGCGCTATAGCCGGGTACATGTAATAGGAACGGAGAAGCTGTTTGAATATTCGGCCTGGTCCCATGACAGGGCTGTCTCTTATCTGGGCAAGGTTCTTAGTAATCAAAAATCCAGATGATAGTATCTTTAAATCCATGTTAAGCAAAGCGGAGGAATGCTATGCTCCTTATTGAGAAAGAAAATCATTATCAATAGAAAAAAAGGGGTGACCTGTTTTATTCCGATTATGCTGCCATGGGAAATGGAAAAATTATATCGCTTACCGGCCGTCTATCCGTTGCAACAGGATCAGAATCCGGAAGTCAAGGCGATTTTCTATCAAGGATTGCCTTATCGCGGGAAAGAAACTCGGGTATTTGCCTGTTACGGGGTTCCGCGCAGCGCATCTGCGGGAGAGCCGGTTCCCGCTGTAGTATTGGTCCATGGCGGGGCAGGGACAGCTTATCCGGTATGGGTTCAGCGCTGGACGGAGCGAGGGTATGCGGCTATCGCGATGGATCTTGAAGGGCAGCTTCCTTTGCAAGAAAGCAGGTTCGTGAATGTGGATCAATGCACAGTCCATCCCTGGAGCGGGCCTGTGAAGCAAGGCGTGTTTGCCGACTATCAGCTGCCGGTAGAGGATCAATGGATGTACCATGCTGTCGCCGCGGTCATCCTTGCTCATACGGTCATTGGTTCGCTGCCGGAGGTGGATTCGAGCAAGGTGGGCTTAACGGGTATTTCCTGGGGCGGGATCATCACAAGTCTGGTGGCAGGTATTGACCGCAGGCTTTGTTTTGCTATGCCCGTGTATGGCTGCGGATTCCTGTATGAGCCAGGCACTTTGTATGGACGGGGATTTGCGGCGATGCCTCCCGCGGATGCGGAGAGAATTCGCAAGCTTTGGGACCCGTCGTCCTATTTGACGAACAGCGCTTTGCCCATGTTATGGCTGAATAGCAGCAACGATACTCACTTTCCGCTGGCTATTTTTGATAAGTCATTTGCGCTTCAACAAGGGGGCCATACACAGAAAAGCATGATGAGCCTGCATTGTGGACTTAACCATTCCTATGCGGACGCTTGGACCTGTCAGGAGCTTTACGCATTTGCCGATAGCATCGTCAAGGACGGCCCTTCGTTGATTCAAGTGCTGGAATATGAGCAGCGAGGGGATTGGCTTGTCGTGCGATATGCTTCGCTGCTTCCCGTTGTCCAAGCCGTACTGTATTGGTGCGAAGATGAGGTGGACTGGAGAAATGCGAGCTGGGAGGCATACGCCGTCTGTCTATCGCAGGAGGATCATTGTGCCCGGGTCAGTTTGCCTCAAGCACGGGGCAAATTTTTTATGAATCTGACCAATGACAGAGGCTGGATAACCAGCACCCGGGTCCTGTCGGATAACAGGGAAACAAAAATTTAATATGCCGAAATAAGGAGAACTGACCAAACATGAAACCACATAAAAGAAAATTGTTTATTTTAACTATACTGCTTCTTGCCCTGTCGCTTACCGCTGCATGCAGTCAGCAATCGAAGCAAGCCAACTCGGACGGAGCTGCGGCTGGACAGGAGCAGAGCGCCACAGAACAAACCGCCACAGAACAAACTGCAGCCGGTGCCTTTGCATTTAAAGATAAAAACGGGAAACAGACTTTGAAGGAGCAGCCACAGCGGATCGCTACAACCGTGACTTATTTGACCGATCATATGATCGCTCTCGGAATGACCCCTGCCTCCACGGTAAAATCTCAGAATGAAGATTTTCCGGAATATTTGCAGCCTTATTTGAACCATGTGGAGATCATTGGAGAACAGGGCAAGGTAAGCATGGAGAAGCTCCTGTCGCTATCGTCGGATCTGATTATTACGGATACGAACAGTGAGGATATTTATGATCAATACGCCAAAATTGCTCCGACGGCGATGCTCGAGAACGGTTATATGGCACCGGATTGGGAGGAAGCCTTCCGTTGGACGGCCGCTGCGTTCGACAAGAGCGATGAAGCGGAGAAGATCATTCCGGATTATAACGAGAAAAAGGCGCAGTCCATCGCCGGCATCCATGATAAAGTGGCAGGGAAAACATTGATGGTGCTGCGAATCCGCAATGATATCCGTTATTACGGGGATATGGACTATAAGTGGCTTTATGATGATTTTGGGTTCTCCAGACCGGCCGTGTTCCCGGAGACAAGCGCGGATAGCCGCTATGAGGTACTCTCGAACGAGAAGCTGCCGGAGATTAATCCCGATTACATCCTGCTTATCAATGATAACGAGGAGCTCTATAACAAGCTGGAGGGTTTGGGAATTTGGAAAAATTTAAATGCGGTGAAGAATAACCAGGTGTACCGGGTGGCATCGGATTCCTGGTTCGGAGGTTACGGTCCGAATGCGGCCAGCTCGATGCTGGATGATCTCAACCGGATATTTAACCCGTGATGCCTGCGACACTATGGGAAGGGCTTGCTGAATTTTACAATATTTCGTTGGAGCACTGCAGCGGAGCTGTTGCATCTTTAGGCGGGACGGATCTCTACGACAGGGAGGCCATGGCCATTTTTCTGAACCTGTACAATCGCCGGATTGAAGGGATAGATACTACGGTAGCCGCAGCTTATTTCAGCAGCTGGTTCGGCGATATCGCCGCTTCACTTCATTATGCGGTGTCGGTTCATCATGCCGCGCCTGACTTTTCCGCGGAGAAGCTGATGGTTCACTTGATCCCGGAGACTGGCTACACCCGGCTCGGCTTTCAATTGACCCTGGCAGAGCTTGAGCAGGCGCCCCGGGATGCGGCAGAACGGGCCGCTTGGCGTGAAACGGTATTCATCGGCTTCTACAGCCGGACCGTCCGGCCGCTGATCGAGTGTCTCGCCGAGGCCTCGGGGTTAAATGCAGGCTTACTCTGGGGGCAGCTGCCTACAGCGCTGCAGAACCACCGCGAAAGGTTCCATGCGGCCTTTAAAGAAAATCAGCTTGCCTTGCAGCAGTATGGGGAGGATGAGCATTTTGTGCGCAACGGGCTGGACGCTGAGTGGTTCGGCAGAAGCCGGAACCCGCTGCGGGTGAAGGTCCGCTGGATCGATCACCCGCTAGAAGAGGGCAAGCGGCTGGCCATCAAAAATGTGTGCTGTATGCAATATTTACGCCATGGCCGCTCCTATTGTTATACTTGCCCACGCATTAGCCAGCAGGAGCGCAGTGAGTGGCAATGGTGATCCTACTCTATCGCATTGGACTACGCAGAAGGGTTATAAAAGAACCCTGGGCTAATTTAGCTCAGGGCTCTTTGTATACTATGTATACTATATATGGCTGCGCCAGCGAGAATTAAGAATGTAGTTGGCAAACCTTCTGGGTCTAGTCACGTACAGCTTACCCGCGGCAAGTGGAGTGGCAAATGAGCGGCTTGCATAATAGGCTGCATGCGATGTTGACCACATTCCCTTGCATCGGCCGGATGCTTATGACTTGTAGAGCAGAAAACGCGACGTTCTTTCATTCTAATGGTTACTTAGCCCTTTAGAGCAGAAAATGCGATATTCCTTCATTTTAATGGACACTTTTGTCTCTTAGCGGCTGACAGCAGTCTTCTACAGAGGATTTTATTACGTTTATGGCCATTAATGTCCGTAAGCCACCAATTCTGTTGGAAAGTTCCCTTTAAGGGACAGGAATGTCCGTTACAGCGATACCCCAGCTTTAGTTAGCTTTCTTCACTTTTGGATTCCAAGGAGATTCCAAAAATTCGGCAGGTTCTTCGATAATGGCTATCGCCTCATCCAAGCGGCGGCTTTTGAATAAATGAATGATGTCCTCAAGATCCTCTCTGTCCAACAGCTTGACACCGTTCACTGCGGCAAGGGTACGGGAACCTTCGGTATAGCGGCCTGAAGTCAGCACCAGTGCTCGATCCGCCTCGTAATAGCGCATGGAAGCATAGATTTCCTGAACGGCACCGAGCCCAACCGGATTGCTCTGCCCGTAGCGTTTGGCCTGCAGTACGTTCCTTCTTCCATCAAGTCCTCTGAATACCAGATCAGCTCCGAAATCCCGGCTGCCCGTCGTCTGATATACCTCTTCATAACCAAGCTCGCGGAACAGATGGAACAGGTATAGCTCAAACTCCGAACCGTCGGACATCAGATCTATGTCCTTAAGGGTAATTTTGCGCGGGTTGGCTTCTCGGCGGATGCGGCGCCGCCTGTTGCTGACCAGTCGAATTACGATCAGAACCAATAGCAAAGCGAGGATCGCGGCGGTTAATATCGTTGTTGCATTCCAGATCATTGGCATTGCGGTATACCTCACTATTCGAATGTATGTTCCTATTAATATACCAGACTGAGTGTAGTTGCGAAAGACCTTGCTTAGCCAACGGGGCTATGGAGACGGTCGCTCTATTTTTTTGTATGTGAAAAATCATCTTGACAAGAAATAACAATACATATAATATGATGAAAAAATATCCGAGTTAACTGATGGGAAATGTATTATATACAGAATAAACCGGATAAATTCAAACGGAAAAACATCCTCCTGCGGATTAACGGTATTGCTCCTTCCAAAGAGTTTATGGTCGAAGCGCAAGGGATGCACTGAAGAAAGGGGCTTTAAGATGGCAGAGATCTACCGAGTGGATTCAGTATGGCAATTGGCCGGCGTCTATGAAGTACGAACGAAGACTTTTGTTTACGGTCAAGGAATACCTAAAGAGCTTGAATTCGACGAAATTTATGGTCAGGTATACTGTTACATTCTGCTTGAGCAGGATCACACCGCTGTTGCTGCGGCTCGCATTAATACGAGTCATGCTGATTATGCCAAGATCGAAAGGGTCGCCGTCATTCCGGAGCTTCAGAATAAAGGTTGCGGGAGGCTTGTTATTGAGGCGGCTGAACGTTGGATTAGGGAGCTTGGATACCGCAAGATTGTCATTACAAGCCAGCAGCAAGCGGTGGGATTCTATGAAAGCCTGGGGTATGCTGCCAGACCGGATATTCGAGTGGAATCTACGATTCCTGTCGTCTATACCGAGAAAGAATTCTTGTGAAAAGAGGAGATCAAAATGACACAAAAGACCACCGCACTGGACACCCACATTGCCAATCATGAGATTGCCCATGAAATGACCCGGGAGGGTGCTTTTAACCGTCAGAAGAATCGCTTTACCACACCTTTTGGCGATCAGCCGGGGGAACTTTCGGTAGAAGCGGGACGCTATCGTCTGCTCTGGGCCAGGATTTGCCCTTGGGCGCATCGGGCTGTCATTGTACGGGAATTGCTGGGCCTGCAGGACGTAATTAGTCTGGGTACGGCAAGCCCAGTTCGTACAGAGAATGGATGGGAATTTTCCCTTGACGAAGGCGGTGTTGACCCGGTGCTTGGAATCCGCTATTTGCCTGAAATCTATGCTGAGACCGATCCGGAATATACGGGGAGAGCAACTGTTCCAACCGTGGTGGATGTGAAGACGAGAAAGGTCGTTAACAACGATTATTTTAGACTGACTAACGATTTTGAAACAGCGTTTAAGCCGTTCCACAAGGAAGGGGCGCCGGACCTATATCCGGTCGAATTGAGGGCAGAAATCGATGAGTTTAATGATCTTTTATTTCACGAGGTGAACAACGGGGTATATAAGGCGGGATTTGCCCAGTCCCAGACGGCCTATGAACAAGCCTATGATGCGTTATTCGCCAGATTGGACCAATTGGAGGAGCGCTTGTCCGGAAGCAGATATTTATTTGGCGATCGAATTACGGATGCCGATGTCCGCTTCTATGTCACTCTGGTTCGGTTTGATGCGGCCTATTATTCCGTATTCCGAACGAACCGCAACCGGATTATCGATTTCCCAAACATCTGGAATTATGCCAAGGATTTATATCAAACTCCCGGCTTTGGCGATACCACGGATTTTGACGCGATCAAGAGAGGTTATCAGCTTGGCAACCATGCGGAGAATCCGTATCAGATTCTGGCCAAAGGACCGGATCTGTCAATATGGAAAGAGGCTCATGACAGAGACAGATTCCAGGGGGGAGCCCAATGACAACGAAATCGGCTGAGATCGAGAACAATGGCAGCTTCAAGCGGCAAAGCAATCGCTTTGTCACCCCATTTGGAGATCAGGACGGAGAGCTTCCGGTCGAAGCCAATCGGTATCGCTTATTGTGGGCCCCGGTATGTCCCTGGGCGCATCGGGCGATGATTGCCAGGAAGCTGCTGGGTCTGGAAGAGGCCATCAGCGTAGGGACGGCAGACCCGTTGAGGCCGCGAATCGATCGGGTCGATTGGGCCTTTACCTGGGATGATAACGATGTAGATCCTGTGCTTGGCGTGCATTATATCAGCGAGGTATACCTGAATGCAGACCCGGAATACGCCGGCAGGCCAACCGTGCCCGCAATCGTTGATATCGCCAGCAAACAAGTCGTCAATAACGACTATCATGAACTGACCTATTATTTAGAGACGGTGTGGAAGCCATTCCATAAGGAGGGGGCGCCGGATTTATTTCCGGAGGCCCTGCAGCGGGACATTCGCGAGCTGAACGAACGTATTTTCCATGGAATTAATAATGGCGTCTATAAAGCGGGGTTCGCCCGTTCCCAGGAAGCTTATGAACAAGCCTATGACGGTGTGTTCGAGCTATTGGATGAATTGGAGGCAAGGCTGGACTCGCAGCGTTATTTATTTGGGAATCGGATCACAGATGCGGATATACGCCTCTACGTTACGCTTGCCCGCTTTGACATTGCCTACTATACCGCCTTTAGAGTCAATCGCAATCGGCTCGTTGAATTTCCGAATTTATGGGCTTATGCCAGAGATCTGTATCAAACTCCGGGATTTGGAGATACCACAGATTTTGCAGCGATCAAGAAGCACTATCATCTATCTATCACTCATGATCCAAACTATACCTTTTCCAGATTGCTGCCCAAGGGCCCGGATTTGTCCGGGTGGCTTACGGACCACGGCAGAGCAGAAAGGTTCAAATAAGATAAGCAAATCAATAGATTTGGAGGGGAAGCCATGACAAAGGAAGCAAATGTACGTATCAGACCGAAAGAGACCGAGCATGAAATCGATGAAAGAGGTTATTTTGTACGGCAGAAGAATCGGTTTACGACGCCGTTTGGAGATGGGGAAGGCAAGCTGCCTGTTGAAGCCGGACGCTATCGGCTGATCTGGGCGAAAGGCTGCCATTGGTCGAATCGGGCTTCGATCGTCAGAGAGTTGTTAGGACTGGAGGAGGCTATCAGCATTAATCTGGTGGGTCGCGGGCAGCATGTGCAGAACCTGGGCTGGGAATTTATCGATGACGAGGACCATACTGATCCGGTGCTGGGCGTGCAGTTCCTGAGCGAATTGTATGCGAACAGCGATCCTGATTACCAGGGCCGGCCAACTGTGCCTGCGGTCATTGATATTACCACCAAGCAAGTCGTGAATAATGACTACGTCTGGCTGACGAACTATTTGGAGAACGAATTTGCTCCTTTTCACAAAAAAGGCGCTCCCGATTTGTATCCGGCTCTGCTAAGGACGGAGATCGACAAGTATAATGACTTCCTGTTCGATAACGTCAATAACGGTGTGTATAAAGCGATGTTCGCCCAATCCATAGAAGCTTATAATGACGCGTTCGAGAAGCTCTATGCCGCCTTTGATACCATCGAGGACCGGCTGGAGTCTAACCGCTTCCTGTTCGGAGATTATGTGACGGATTCCGATGTGCGGCTCTTTGTAACCTTGGCTCGCTTCGACACTTATTATTTTAAGAACCTTGGTCCGATTCGCAATCGCATCGTGGATTTCCCTAATATATGGGGGTATGCCCGCGATTTATACGAGATCCCGGCGTTTAAAAATAATACTTACCTGCGGGATTTAGCGAAGTCAAACGGCAATAAAGATACGATCTTTATCGATTATAACACCCGGTTCTGGGATCAGATTGATTATGAGGGAATTTGGTCACAGCCGCATCACCGCAAAGAGAAGAGCTCCGATCCGGAGCATAAATTTAAAATTGGCTAGGTCAAATAGGGGGAAGAGAACATGGCAGCATGGAGAAAAGTAGGGTTGGGTTTGGCGGCAATAGTCTTACTGGTTGGAGTAGTAGCTTGCGGCAAAGAGAATTCATCCGCCAAGAATGGAGGCAGCGATGCGGCTGGCACTGATCAGATTGTCGTAAATATTGCGACAGGCGGTTCACCAAAACCGTTCTCTTATGTCAACGATAACAATGAGATTGACGGGTATGATATTCAGATTGTCAAAGCGATTTTCGAGGGCTTGCCGCAGTACAAAATTAATATCGAGAAGACGGAGTTCCCGTCGATCTTCGCCGGACTTGACTCGGACCGCTATCAAATTGGCGCCAATAACTTCGCCAGCAATGCGGAGAGGAAGGAGAAGTATATTTATTCCGATCCGATCTTCAAGAATCAATTCGTAATTGCCGTTGCTGAGAGCCGGGACGATATTAAAACTTTCGCGGATCTGGAAGGCAAGAAGACAACAGTAAGTCCCAGCGTGAACTACACGGTCGCTCTTGAAAATTATAACAAGGACCATGCCAAAACACCGGTGATCCTGAATTACTCTGAGGCGGAGCTGGCCACTGTACTGCAGAATGTGGAGAGCGGGGCCGATGATTTTAACTTGATCGACGCTGCCATGCTGCAGCTCTACATTAAAGAGTACGGCCTGAAGCTGAAAGCCATTCCGCTCTCGCAGGAGGACTCGGACCGCATCGGTGTGCCTTACAGCTACCTGATCCTGAGCAAAGGGAAGAACAGCGAGCAATTAACCAAGGATGTCAACGAGCGGATCAAAGCCTTGGTCCAAGCCGGGACGGTGTCAAAAATTAGCGAGAAGTACCTGAACGGTGACTTTGCACCAGACGTACAATAGGGGATGCATGCCTTATGCCGAACATATTTGATATTGAGCTAGTATTTACACTCATCCCCAAGCTGCTGAAGTATTTGCCGGTTACGCTCGAACTGACCGCGATATCGATGCTGGCAGGACTTTTGCTCGGCCTGCTGTTGGCTATTGTCCGAATCAAGAAGATCCCGGTTTTGTACCAGTTAAGCGTCGTATTTATCTCTTTTATTCGCGGAACGCCGATTCTGGTGCAATTATACCTGTCGTATGCAGGGATTCCGCTCCTGCTGAAATACTATAATTTCTATCATGATACGAGCCTCAACGTGAATTCGATTCCTTCGATCTTCTATGTGCTGCTGGCCTTATCTCTAAATGAAGCTGCTTATAACTCGGAAATCATCCGTGCTGCACTGCTGTCGGTGGATAAAGGACAGATCGAAGCGGCCCACTCTTTGGGGATGACCTATGGCCAGGTACTGCGGCGGGTCATACTTCCCGAAGCCTTTATCGTGGCGCTTCCGACGCTGGGCAATGCGTTGATCGGCCTAATGAAGGGGACCTCTCTGGCATTTGTCTGCTCCGTGGTGGAGATCACCGCGCAGTCGCGAATTTTAGCGGGAAATAATTTAAGATTTTTTGAATCCTATTGCTCGCTGGCCTTGATCTATTGGGGGATGACGATTTTGATCGAACGGGCGATTGCGCTGCTGGAGAGACGGCTGGACATCGATTTCAAGAGTCTGAGAAAACGGAAGGGAGAGGTTATCCTTGATTGAGATCCGCGGATTAACGAAGTCTTTTCATGGAAATCCCGTTCTGGATCACATCGATCTGACCATTCAGAGAGGCGATGTCGTTGCGGTCATAGGTTCTTCTGGCGCGGGCAAATCCACCCTGCTGAGATCCATCAATCTGCTTGAGACACCTGACGCAGGAACGATCAGGATTGATGAGCTTCGCGTAGATACAGCCAGAAAGACAAAGAAGGAAGTGCTGGAACTAAGGAAGAGCACAGCGATGGTGTTCCAGCAGTTCAATCTGTTCCGGCAGAAGACGGCTTTGGAGAATGTGATGGAAGGCCTGATTGTCGTCAAGAAGCTGGCGAGGGAAGAAGCGCGAAAAATAGCAGTGTCTCAGTTGGCCAAGGTAGGCTTGTCCGAGAGAGCCCATCATTACCCCAAGCAGCTCTCCGGCGGTCAGCAGCAGCGTGTAGCTATCGCCAGAGCTCTGGCGATGCAGCCGAAGATTCTGCTGTTCGATGAACCGACCTCGGCGCTTGATCCCGAACTGGTCGGAGAAGTGCTTGATACGATCAAGAAGGCAGCGGAGGAAGGAAATACGATGCTAATTGTATCGCATGAGATGAATTTTGTGCGCAAGGTTGCTACGCGCGTACTGTTCCTTGATCAAGGCCTGATCGTAGAGGACGGCACGCCGCAGGAGGTATTCTCCCAGCCGAAATCGGAGAGGACGAAGCAATTTCTGGCCAACTATTATCGGGATCAAGAGCCTGAATTTGCGATATAGAAGAGAGGTTTTCTATGGCATACACTTTTCAGAAGCACCGGGAAAATATCGACTGGGTGCAAGTGACGAATATATTGAACGGCTTCGGTCTCACTGATTTCACGCCGGAACAGACCCGAACGGCGTTCGAGAACAGTGCCGTGAACGTGTTCATCCTGGACGGGAGCAAGGTGATCGGCTGCGGCAGAGCGTTGTCCGATGGCATCTCCCAGGCAGCAATTTATAATATCGCGGTTGAGGAATCCTATCATCATCAAGGGCTTGGCAAGAAGCTCATTTCGTTGATTTTGGAAGAGACCTCTAGCTGCAACGTCGTGCTCTACACCCATCCGAATACGGTATCCTGGTACGAAGGGCAAGGCTTCCGCAAGATGAAGACGGGGATGGCGCTGTATCATCCCTCAAGTATAGAGGAATTAATCAGAATGGATTTTATCTAACAGCCTGCTATAAAGCTGTATATTAGAAAGGCCGCCCCATCAAGCTAATTTGCTTGGGGCGGCCTTGATATTATGACTTGAAGCTTTGCACCTCGTGGCGCCATTGATGCTGAGGCTGCCAGCCGAGCAGGCGCTTGGCTCTCTCATTGCTGAACAGCGTCTCGTAATCCTCTAGCGGCGCTCTGAAGTCCGTAACCTCCGGATAGCGTTGAGCCACCAGCTCCCGGCTGCGGATCGCCATGCTGGAATCGTCAGCGGCAATATTCAGAGCTACTGCTCCAAGGCCATCTGCCTCAATAGCCAGACGGCAGGCTGAGGCCGCATCACGAGTATCGATGTAGCTCCAGAGAATACGTTCCCGCTCCTCCGGCTTATGGATAAAGGAAGGGAAGCGTTCATACCATTCCGGCGGGATGACATTGCCGAGCCGCAAGGACACGACCTGCATTCCCGTTCGCCGATGGAACATCTCGGCCGTCTTCTCATTGACGATCTTGGATAAGCCATAGCTGTCTTGCGGCAGCTGCGGATGATCCTCGTCCAGCGGAACGTATTGTGGCGTAATTCGATGCTCGGCAAATACAATTCCATAGGAGGATTCGCTGGAAGCGATGGCTGCTTTGCGGATACCCAGTCCTGCAGCAGCCTCCAGCACGTTATAAGTCGACATGACGTTGTTGCGGAATGTAACGTCTGGCGTCCGAATATGCATCGCCGGAATCGCCGCCAGATGAACGACCGCATCGGCACCGCTCAGCACGCTGTAGGTCTCGCCGAGATTCTCGAGGTCGGCGATGAGCGTCGGGCATAGCGCTTCCTCCGGCCGACGTGTATCGACGTTCAATACCTCATATCCTTGCTCCACAAAATGGCGTACAACCCAGCGTCCGAGCATGCCGCTTCCGCCTGTAACGACTACCTTTTTCATATATGAATCTCCTTGTAAGAGGATTACTTCAAGATTTCTTCAATACGGTTCAGAACGTCTTCACTCAGCTCGATGCCGGATGCTTTGGCATTTTCGATCACTTGCTCAGGACGACTCGCACCGACTAGCGCACTTGCTACATTGCTCTGACGCAGAATCCAGGCCAGCGCAAGGTTGCCTACGGAGATGCCCAGCTCTGCCGCGATGCCTTCCAGCTGTTTCACCTTGGCGATCTTCTCTTCGGTAATGCCCTTGCGAACCCAATCCAGCTTAGCTGCACGGCTGTCTTCAGGAATGTCGGAAGCCGATGTATATTTACCGGTCAGCAGGCCTTGTGCCAGCGGTGAGAATACGACCTGACCGATGCCATGACGTTCACTGAGCGGGATGATCTCTTTCTCTATATAGCGCTCGAACATATTGTAGATCGGTTGGTTTACAACGATGTGATCGAGCAAGTGCTGATCGGCTACGCCAAGCGCCTCAGCAATTTGCGAAGCTTGCCACTCGCTTACGCCGACATACAGCACTTTGCCTTGACGGACAAGATCGTCGATAGCGCGAAGCGTCTCATACAATGGCGTCTCCGGATCATGACGATGGCAATAGAAAATATCGACATAATCATGGCCGAGCCGCTTCAAGCTGGCATTGGCCTGCTCGATGACATGCTTGCGGGACAAGCCGCGGTCATTCGGTCCATCGCCCATAGGCCAGAAAGCCTTGGTAGCCAGCACATAAGATTCGCGAGGGTACTCTTTAAGCGCTTTCCCAACGAGCTCTTCGGCCGCGCCTCTCTCATATACATTGGCCGTATCGAAGAAGTTAATGCCAAGATCGTAAGCGGTCTTAATAGAATTCACCGCATTCTCGCGTTCGACATAACCGCCATATGTAAGCCAACTTCCCAAGCTGATCTCACTCACTTTTAATCCGGTTCCGCCTAGTCTTCTGTATTTCATTGCAAAGGCCTCCTTTTTTAAACGCTCATTTTTAGTAAATATTCCAACACTTCTCATTCTATAGAATTTCATATACAATTTAAAGAAGTGAAATGTTTTTCACTTAATTATATCAGCTATAGATACTATATAATGTATAGTTAATATATTGGAGGTTGAGACGATGACCACAACAAAAAGCACGGCTAAAAAAGCAAGCAGCTATATTCCAAAGACACCGGAGCATATCGAGTGCAATATCGAAAAAACACTGGATGTGCTAGGGGGGAAATGGGCTTTCCTTGTTATTCGTGAACTGTTCTGCGGCACTCTTCGATTCGGTGAGCTGCAGCGCAAAATTCCAAGTGTCAGCCCGCGGGCATTAACGAGCACCTTACGGCATTTGGAGGAGCAGGGAGTTCTGGAGCGGAAGGTCTATCCGACGGTTCCCGTGACTGTAGAATATTCGTTAACCCCAAAGGGACAAGACCTTCACGTGATTTGCCATGAGATGAAGCTGTGGGCCGCACGCTGGACCTAGCGAATCTGCCGGTTGGCGACAAACCTACTGTCGGGTAAAAGTTTGTTTTAAGCGGAAACGGATTATATTGTGAGTCAAAAGTCCAAAGCTATGAGACAGATACATGAGTAGATGCATGAGTAGATACTGAATAAATGCATGGGTAGGTACATGATTAGAATAGATACATGAATAGATACATGAATAGATGCATGAACTAGTTGCATGAGTAGATGCATTGATAGTTGCGGGCAAGCGCGCTTTTGTTTTGCAGGATTTTTTATCATAATGGAGGCCTTGGAGTGGATAAAGTTGTTCCAGAGTGGGTAGAGTCCCGCTTCCCATTATATGCTGTCAGCAGCATTCATTCGCTATATTGCACTTCGAATTTGCCGGAGCATAACATGATTGATGAGCTGACCGTGCTGGTTGCTATTGCGGCAGGGAAGGGGACGCTGCGAATCGATGAGCGGGCGTATAAGCTGGAGACAGGAAGTATTATTGTTCTGCCGGCGCACGCTGATGCTGTTCTGGTCGCGGAGCTGCCGCAGCCGCTTCATGCCTACAAGCTGGTGATTCGAGGAGTCGAGCAGCATTCGGGTTCGGCTGCAGGAGCTATGATGCGAAGCAGCGAAATTGCCTCGACTGCCGCTGTACAAATTTATGCGGATGAACCTGGCATCGTTGCCGACATCGAAGAACTGTACACCCATCGTCTGCCTGTAAGCGAGATGCGTCATGTGCAGAATCAGATTATTTTCCATCAGTTGATTTATCGGATATTAGAGCGTCAGAATACGGAGCTGGAGAGCGACGAGCAACCGTCGATGGAGCGGAGTATCGCTTATCTCGAGCACCACTTTGCCGAGAAAATAACGCGGGAGCAACTGGCCAAGGCGGCCGGCGTTAGCACCTCTCATTTCTCAGTTCTGTTCAAGCAGCATACAGGTTTTTCACCGAGTGAATATTTATCGCGACTGCGTGTGCACCGGGCGAAGGAGCTGTTGATCAGCGGATCGGGCACGCTCCGGGAAATCGCGCTGAAGGTAGGCTATAAGGATGAATTTTACCTTAGTCGTCGCTTCAAGCAGCATACGGGCATTTCACCTTCCGACTTTACCAGGGGTAAAGTTCAGCAGGTCGCTGTGCTGCTCGCACCGTATGCCAGCCATCTGCTACTGCTGGGACTTGCGCCTACCGTGACGATTACGGAGACAAGTGAATATGTGCACACTGTGGAATCAGATCCGCAGGGGATGAATTTCATTGATATTCGCAGCTCTGCAGAGCAGATGAAGACGGTGCTGCTAAGCCGACAGGTTGAGCTGATCATTGCGGCAACGGAGCATCTTCGGGAGTATGGGCTTAACGCTGAGCAGTTGCGCGTGGTTGCCCCGGTTGTGGAGATAGCCTGGATGGAGATGGGCTGGAAGGAGCATTTGCGGTTGATCGCCAGGGCGATTCAGCGAAGCGAACGGGCAGAACAGTGGCTTGCCGAGTTCGAGCAGGAGGAACAGCAGGCGAGGCAGCAAATCAGGAACAACCCTGCCGGCGAAGAGATCATTTCGATCTTTGTTATCAAGCCTGAAGGCGTGTTCGTCTATGGTGCGCGTAATGTCGGTTATGTCTTCTATCGCTCATTAGGCTTGCGGCCGCCGGCGCTTATTGAAGCGGAGATTCGCAAGCAGGGGGATCAATTTCACTCCGTTCCCGTTGAGCTGTCTGAGTTGGATCTGTATGCGGGCTCGCAGGCGCGAATTTTGGTCATTGTGTATCCTGATGAGAAGGGGAACACCGTCCATTCGGAGCAGTTTTTTGAATCCTCCTATTGGAGCGGTCTGTCTGCCGTCAAGCAGAAGAAAGTGGACGTGCTCCATGTAGATGATTGGGTTCCATACAATCCGGTATCAGTTCGCCTTCAGCTTCAACGTGCGGTCGATCTATTGACGAGCTATCAATAGTGCAAGCTACTTTTCCAACAAAAAGGCATGGTTCGACCGTGGACGGCTCCATATAATAAATCTATGTAATTGAGAATGATTTTCATAATCAAAGATTAAATCATTCATCACATAGTATTCATTAAAGGGGAGAGTCATCATATGAAGAAGCTGTTTATTCCGATTGCCCTTGTGCTGGTCCTGGCACTTAGCGCTTGTGGCGGGAAGCAGGCGAACGATGCAGGCAATAGCAATAAAGGGAGTCAAGCGGAGACACCGGCTGCGAATGCAACGAATGGTGCGAATGAAGCGAGCGGAGAATCCGGTACATTTACTTACCAATCTGAAAATGGTCCTGTCGAGGTTCCAAAAAACCCACAGCGTGTCGTTGTGATCACAAGATTCCTGACGGGTAATGTGATGCTGCTCGGCGTACCTCTGGTCGGTGTGGATGAGATGTCCAAAGAGAACCCGAATTTTAAAGATAAGTTAAAGGACGTTGAGACGGTTACCGATGAGAGTCTGGAGAAAATTATTGAGCTGAATCCGGATCTGATTATCGGGCAGTCCGATATTCAGAATATTGACAAATTGAAGCAGATCGCACCAACGGTAACTTATACTTACGGTAAACTGGATTATCTTGCGCAGGAGCTTGAAATTGGCAAGCTGCTGAACAAGGAGAAGGAAGCCCAAGCCTGGGTTGATGATTTCAAGGCCCGGACGAAGAAGGCTGGCGAAGAGATTAAAGCCAAGATTGGCGAGAATGCAACGGTATCAGTGATTGAGACATTCAATAAGCAGCTCTATGTCTATGGTGATAACTTCGGCCGCGGTACAGAAATTCTCTATCAAGCATTTGGTCTCTCCATGCCGGAGAAGGTCAAGGAGGCGACAGAGAAAGATGGTTACATGGCCCTTTCGACAGAAGTGCTCAAGGACTACCTTGGCGAATACGTTATTTTCAGCAAAAACTCGGATGAGGACAACTCATTCCAAAACACAGAATCCTATAAGAACCTCCCGGCAGTCAAGAACAACCACGTCTATGAAGCCGACGCCAAAGCGTTCTACTTCAATGACCCGCTCAGCATGGAGTACCAACTGGACTTCTTCATCAAGAGCTTTCTTGGGGAGTAAATGATCGAAAACTCACGTTCGCAAGGGCGTGGGTTTTTTGTTGTTTGGTGGGGAGTGGGAGAGTCCCAATACGGGCATGCCGATGAAAATTGCTAGCTCTACGATATCGTGAAGGAGCTTTTTCACATCTAAAAATAAAAAATCGTTCATAAAGGTATGTCGCGTAAGGTTCAGTTGTAGAGATCATGACTGGCGACGTTCGACCGGCCTAGCGAGCTAAATCGAACGAACTCTTGGCCAGATTAGACTAACTTTGGGGAATGCTGATGCGAACTCAAAGCTAACATAAGATCACATGGCGGATTCGATATACGCAAGAAGGGCCTTCAATGGAGTAGTCAAATATTTATCCCGATGGTGAACTGCGATCAATTCATTTTTTAGCGCAAGCTCTTGAACAGAAATGGCAATCAATTTCCCTTGTGATAGCGACTCATTTACGAGAACATCGGGCAAAATCGTTATGCCTAACCCGGCCTTGGCAGCCTCTATTAATGCCAGAGAATTTACGCTCGTCCATACGGGTTGTACGGTATGCCCGGACAAATAGAGAACGCTGTCCAACGTATCGCGGATCGCACTCCCTTTTTCACGCAGCAATAGTTTTTCAGCGCAAAATTCTTGCAGAGTCAACTCCTTGTTCGAGCTGAGATAGTCAGGAGCGCACACAATAAATAACGGATAGGCTGCAAATGATGAACACGTAAACGGCCCTTGGGGCGCAGTTCCTTCAAGTAATGCAATGTCAGCTTTGCCGTTTCGCAAAACTTCAATCGCATTTGCCGCGCTGACCACATCAACATGGATCGGTATATCAGGCCAATCTTTTTGAAAGGCGGTCAGTATTTTGGGCAACCAGAACGCAGCAATTGTAATGCTGGAAACAATGTGAAGGGGCGCTCGATGTTCCAGACAGTTGAGACGTGATTCTAAAACCTCGCACGAAGACAGGATGGGAATAATCTCTTCCAGCAAAAGCCGGCCGCTTCTTGTAAGTTGTACGCTTTTGGATAGTCGGTCAAATAAGGCTGTGCCTGTCTTCTCTTCCAGCTCTCGTATGGCATGGGAGACCGCTGATTGGGTGATATACAGCTTTTCCGCAGCCCGTGTAAAGTTCCCCGTTTCCGCTACCGCCCGTAATATTTCAAAATGCCGAAGCGTTATCATAGCTGCTTCTCCTCCCATGAATAAAACTAATCATTATCGCAAAATATTATCATTTTACTAATCGATTGACAACCTCCATAATAGCAGGACGACAGGAGGCGGTTAGATGATAAGCCAAAGAACCAAACTGTATGTCTGGCTTCTAGGCATCAATTTGTTTATCAGCACATTTACGTTTGGAGGTGGGTATGTTGTTGTTCCAATGATTCGGAAGTATTTTGTATCTAGAAAAAAACTGCTCAGCGAAGCCGAGCTTATCGATATGGCCGCAATTGCCCAGTCTTCACCCGGAGCCATCGCAATCAACTTGTCAACTCTTGTAGGATTTCGGTTAGCGGGGATGGCTGGCGCTGTTATCAGTTGTATCGCTGCTGTCCTGCCATCGTTCGTCATATTGATATTTATCTCTATGTTCTATGCAGCTTTTTCGGCGAATCCGACCGTCATTTCAGTATTGAGGGGAATGCAGGCAGGTGTAGCCGCCCTGATTGTAGATTTCGTTACTGATATGTGCAAGATGATGATCAAGGAACGTTCTTTATTTCTTACTTTGTTGATACCGGCTGCATTTTTGGCGAATTTTATCTTTGGGATCAATGTGGCACTTATTCTTATAGCGAGCTGCTTCTTATGCTTTGTACGAGTGTGGCTTCACGAAAGGCGGGGGAAATAGTGGGGGAATTATGGCAGCTGTTGCTGGCCTTTTTACAGATCGGTTTGTTCAGTATCGGAGGCGGCTACGTAATCATCCCGTTCATTCAGGAACTGGCGGTTGAAAAATATGAGTGGATATCGCAGCAGGTTTTTACCGATATCATTACGATTTCGCAGATGACACCTGGCCCATTAGCAGTGAACACCTCTACGTTTGTAGGGCTTCGGATAGCAGGGATACCCGGGGCCATGATTGCTACCTTCGGTTGTGTGATTTCGGGTGTCGGTATTTCTATTTTGCTATATCGTTTCATTCAAAGATTCAACAAATCTGTCTATGTTTTTGAAACCTTAAACGTCTTGAGAGCAGTTACCCTGGGGCTTATTATTTCTGCTGCCGCAACCATATTGCTGCTCACGTTTCTGGGGATACCAGAAATAAGCATGGCCGCCAAAGTGGATTGGATGGCCGTAGCTTTTTTTGCGGTATCTTTGTATGTATTGAGAAAATGGAAAATCAACCCGGTTCTGCTCATGATTCTGACGGGAATGCTGGGAGGGATGATAATCCAATAACATCGGACTGTTGTAAGGAGGTGCGTGAAAGCCTCTTTTCGTCTGTAGTGCTGAACACTTGGGGATGCAGGTGCAGAGTGTACAGCTCTTGCGCAGCTCTAACGAACTCTACGGAACTCCAACTATTAAATTCTAACGAAACTCCATAACGCTATTGCCCCGCATTTCGAGCTAAAAAAATTCTAACGAAACGCCATATCGCTATTTGGGCGAAATGCGGGCTAAAAGTCGCTAAATTGTCCAAATAACGATCCCTTGTTTCGTTAGAATTTTTAGAGGGCTGTTTTGCTGCCAATAGCGATACCACGTTTCGTTAGAACGTTTCGCGGCGCTGGATAGGGCTGACAGCAAACGAACGAAACGTGGGCTTTGCGTTAAGCACCTGTGACGAATAAAGCACCTGAGCGAATAAGGCATATCCGAAAGAGTTTCTCAGATAGGAGGTACTCTTTTTTGCTTGGCTAGAGAGTTAGTCTTCTGGGTGAGGATAGCGAGTGCTGAACACCGGGGTGCTGGTGCAGAGCTGTATAGCTCTAACGAACTCTAACGAAACTCCATAACGAAACTCTAACGAAACTCTAACGAAATTCTAACGAAACTCCATAACGCTATTGCCCCGCATTTCGAGCTAATAAAATTCTAACGAAACTCCATATTGCTATTTGGGTGAAATGCGGGCTAAAAGTCGCTAAATTATCCAAATAACGATCCCTTGTTTCGTTAGAATTTTTAGAGGGCAGTTTTGCGGCCAATAGCGATACCACGTTTCGTTAGAACGTTTCGCGGCGCTGGATAGGGCTGACAGCGAACGAACGAAACGTGGGCTTTGCGTTAAGCACCTGTGACGAATAAAGCACCTGAGCGAATAAGGCAAACAACTCTAACGAAACTCCATAATGCTATTGCCCCGCATTTCGAGCTAAAAAAATTCTAACGAAACGCCATATCGCTATTTGGGCGAAATGCGGGCTAAAAGTCGCTAAATTGTCCAAATAACGATCCCCCGTTTCGTTAGAATTTTTAGAGGGCAGTTTTGGTGCCAATAGCGATACCACGTTTCGTTAGAATGTTTCGCGGCGCTGGGTAGGGCTGACAGCAAACGAACGAAACGTGGGCCTTGCGTTAAGCACCTGTGACAAATAAAGCACCTGTATGAAAAGGCACCTGTGCGAATAAGGCAAACCTCTGTGAATAGCCACCTGTGCGACTAGGGCAAACCCTAAAAAAGAGTCTTTCCTTATCTTTTAGAAGGTAGGAAGGACTCTTTTTGCTTAGATTAAGACCCATTTTCAAGGAGGTTGGAGGGGAGCAGTAGCTATACAACGCGCATGTGATATGTCAATAAGAATAGTATATAGAACTAAATGACATATATATATTGCAAAATGTCCAGTATATCGTTATACTCAAAATCACAAAGAGGAAATGATTGTGAAGGTGGTATGAGAGATGAAATGGTTTCAACGGAAGTCCGTGAAGGATGAGCGGATTGTGAATCTGAAGAATCAGATTGCGAAGGAAGCATGGGTACTGACATTGATGATCTGCAGTATATCGGTGATTGTGAAGACGTTTTTCTTCATGGAGGAGCAATCGGTATGGGTGGAGCTTGTTATTCTAATCGCAACGGGGCTTTACTCTATGATCCGGAGTGTCAGTTCAGGGGTATATTCTGACGAGGTGGAGGTGCATGATCAGACGCATCGATTCTCTGTGAGCAAAAAGCAGCTTATGACCGGACTTGCTTCAGGCCTGTTTCTGGCTTTGTTCTTTGGGTTCCGGAGTGCATATCTTTATGCGGATGGGGATGGTGCGCTGCAAGTGAAGTACTTTCTTAGTGTCTTTGCCGCCAGTCTGATTTTGTACATCCCTTTCTTCGTCATTCTTACGGCGGTTAGCCATCTGGTGATGAATAAGCTAAGCAAGCGCCGTTCAACCAGCGATCTTGATGATAACGATCTTAATGAATAAGAGCGTGGAGGACCGACATCATGAAAAATTTGAAAATGAAAATGGCGCGAGTGGAGAAGGATCTGTCCCAGGATGAACTAGCGCAGATTGTTGGTGTATCGAGACAGACGATAGGGTTGATTGAGCTTGGTAAATATAATCCTTCGTTAAGCCTTTGTGTTTCGATATGCAAAGCGTTGGGGCGCACGCTGGATGATCTCTTTTGGGAAGGTTAGAGTTTAACCGGATGGGGAGTATCGGGACTTTCTATGCACGTTAGTTTATCTTAAAAAATTTCGCAATTGAGGGATTACGATCATCACTGGCATAATGGCCGGCTAGCGTAAAACGTGTGACTGGTGAATGGCAGTATGAAAATAACAAGCGTAACAAAAGAAGAGAATCGTGCGCTGAGAGGGACATATTGGGTTGGAGAAATAAATTGGTATAGGGAAGCACATTGGGATAGAGAAGCACATTGGTATAGGGAAGTACATTGGGATAGAGAGACACATTGGTTTTGAGAAACACACAAAGAAAACACATTGGGATAGAGAAACACAATCGTATAGAGAAACACATCGCTTTGGAGAAACACACTGGTATAGAGAAGCACATTGGGTTGGAGAAACATATTGGTTTGGAGAAACACATAGAGAAAACACACTGGTATATAGAAATAAATTCGTATAAAGACACACATTGGTTGGAGAAACAGAGGGCGGAGACTAGTCAACAGGGTAACTTCAATAATCTTAAGGGGATAATTCATATGATGCAAATGAGTAAACGTAAGGTAGCTGGAGTTGTAGCAGCGGCTGTATTAGGCGCACAATTATGGGCAAGTGCGGTTCCGGTGTATGCCCAAGAGGTGAACTCGCTAAGCGAGACACCGACACACCAGGTTGCCCGGACCACCCAGGAGACGCTGGCTGATTGGGAGGCGTGGACCAGGGATCATGCTTATCGCCTGGAGACGATCAAGCCGGTGGAAGGAAAGATCGAGCCGGGAAGCTTCAAGGATCTTGACATGCTGAAGCCGCTTCTGCACGATAAGCGCATCGTATTTCTGGGCGAGAGCTCCCATGGCGTTGCCGAGTTTAACCAGGCCAAGACGAGGCTGATTCAATATCTTCATGAAGAGATGGGCTATAATGTGCTGGCCTTCGAGAGCGGACTAAGCAATACTTCGATTGCTTATGGCAATGCAGCCAGTCAGAGCGCAGAACAGACGATGAAGGATTCGATCTTTGGCGTGTGGTGGAGCAAGGAGATTCTCCCCTTGTTTAACTATCTAAAAGATACACAGACAAGTGAAAATCCGCTTATGCTGACAGGCTTTGATATTCAGATGCAATTTCCGCTCATGAATGGCAAGTGGCTTCAGGATGCGAAGCAGGCTGAACGATTGAAGCAGGCGGAGGAGAAGCTCGCCGCCTATGCGGGAGGAACCGACCTGGAAGGCTATCAGAAAGATAAAAACCACTTGATGGGTATCTACAACGAGACTCTTCGCACACTTAAAGCGAAAGGGAGCGAAGAGCACATCAAAGCGTTGTATCCGTCTAATCCTGCGCTCATAAAACAGCTGGAGCGGAGCCTTCAGGATCGAATTCGAGCAGCTGATGAATATGTAGAGCTATCTATAAAATCGAATCGCGGTTATGAAGAGGAGGACTATGCTGTTTATGCCGAATATCTGCTGAAGTCGATGGAATGGCGGGATCAAGCGATGCAGGATAACCTGATCTGGCTTGCGACCGAAGTATATCCGAACGAGAAGTTCATCGTGTGGGGGCATAACGATCATATTCAGAAGGCGCATAGTGAAGTGATGGGAACCTATTATCCAGTCAAGCAAATGGGAGAGCTCCTGCCTGAAGAGTGGAAGAAATACAGCTATGTGCTTGGTTTGTACCCGGTGAGCGGAAAGACGGCCGATAATACAGGTGCGATCCACGATGTTCTCCCATTTGAAGAAGGCTCTATTGAATCGATCGTATCCAAAGCCAGCCAATCTCCTTATACCTTTATTGATCTTAAGTATCGCAATAATGAGCGCGGCAATTCATGGATGTTCGAACCAAGGTATACCTACAGCTGGGGGATGATTCCGGAGAGTCTTGTGGCCAGAGATCAATATGACGGCCTGCTGTTGATTGATAATGTGCATCCGCCACAATATATACGTAACCACAAATAGTCTGATCCAGCTGCAAGGCTGGTAAAACACATAGTAGATCGTTCACCTTAATAGGGGGGCGGTCTATTTTCTTAGCTTAATTTACTTTGGTTCATCTTCCGATACTTTAGCGGCGGAATACCTACAATGGACTTGAAGATGCGACCGAAATGGGTTTGGCTTTCGAAGCCGACAAGCCCGGAGATTTCCGAGACGGTGAGTTTGCTGTTTTTCAGCAAGGTGCAGGCTTCCTTCATCCGGACATTGTTGACGTATTCAATAAAGGTGAAACCGGTGGATTCTTTAAAGATGCGACTTAAATGGGACAGACTCAAGTAGAACTTTTTTGAAATATCCTCCAATGTCAGACGCTGATTATAGTTTTCATGGATATGGTTGATAATTTGTGAGATTTGCCGATAGGTGCGGTTGGACTCGATAAAATAATCGTTTTGCCCGTTAACGCATTTTCGCTGAATGAAGATTAGCAGTTCCATCAGCCTCAGCCTCACGTAAAGCTCTGCTGAAGCGGACGGATTCGCGGGGTTGCTTGCGTTCGTATTTTCACGGATCAATTTATCAAATAGCTCCTCTACAAAATTTTGCTCATGGCCCCGCAGCTTGATCGCATTCGAATCCGAACGGAAGCAGCCAAACAAGTCAAGGTTTTCCGCTTCCGGCAGCAAAGATTGAAGAGCTTCTTTCTTGAACAATAAAGTGACCCTTTCATACTCGGCCCCGTTGGAATTGATTAATCGATGCACCTCATTCATATCGATCAATAGCAGGACCCCGCCGACCACCTGATAGGTCCGGTCCCCGATGAAATAATACAGCTCACCGGAAATAATATATAAAATTTCATAAGCATCATGATAATGATGGGAAGGGATGCTGGATTGAGTCTTTTTTTCACGGCTGATATAAAAGAGTTCTGATTCGTAAAAGTTTATTTCCACTTTCAATCCCTCCTTATGTCCAAAAGGCAGAATGCGCTTACATTGATCATAGCATGTCATGGTCCGGTTGGAATCACCTTTACACAATTTTACTGGCCAATCATCTCAAGCTTACATTCATGGTGGATAATAAGAGATCGCAAACGGTTGATGATTTTAGCAGGAAACGTTGAAAACCGGGGTTTTTGAGAAAATACGTTGAGAATATTTGTGAGCGCTTACGTTATAGTAAACTCAAGATCCGGCGAATCAACGTTGGCCAGCTTGCGAATATCTGATGAAGGGGGGAGGCAGGCCATAGAGAGGGCGCGTTATCCTGTAGTCGCCTAATCAGCAGAATCCTTTTTTGTCTCAAAAGTTAAAGCGCTTTAATTTTCAGGAGAGTGAGGTAATGAATGGCTAATGAAGAACCTAGTGAAGCCAAAATGGCGACGGCACCCATCTCTGTTACTAATCTTTATGCTGCTGTTCCAGCTGGCAGGAGTCGTATCTGCTGACGGGCCGCCGGTAGACCATGCAAAGGGTGTTGCACCAGAATATCTAGCGAACAATATGGAGGAGTGGATAGGGGAAGATGCCGCAGCTCCAATACTGGAATCCGTACAAAATGCGACGACTGATGCTGTATATGTTGCCCAGTCTCTTGACCAGGAGGTTATCGCGCAGTGGGTCTTTCAGAATGGCGGGGACAACGGCACGTTTGTTGCTACAGGCGGTCAGTATCAATCGGCATCGATACTGACCAATGTTGGCGGTGTATTCGAGAACTATAGCGGCAGCAAGCAGGAAATCAGCTACCAGGGCTGGGATCAGGGCAACGGCAAGAAGTACTGGTTGGTGACGATGTCTACGGCCGGATTTGAAAATATCGCCATATCCTCAGAACAGAATTCATCCGGTTCCGGACCTAATGATTTCAAGCTGCAGATGAGTACGGATCAAGCAACCTGGACAGATGTGAAGAACGGCATCATTCAGATGAATACAAGCTCCAGCTATAACTGCCCGCAAGATACATGCAAGCTGAAGAATCTTCCGCTTGATGGCGCGGACGATAAAGAATTGCTGTACATCCGCTGGGTTGTCAATTCTAACACACCGACGAATACGGTGGATAATCCGTCAGGCATCGGTGGCGGAGGCTCTAGTAGAATCCGCAATATTTACGTAACTGGCGATCCGATCGCAGGAAAGACCCCGGTCATCCCTACAATGGATCTCTCACAGCTTCCTAAGCATGGCGCAGAGAAAGTTGCAGTGGATGCGCCGTTAACTGTCAAGTTTAATAAGAATATTTCGATTAGTAAGCCGTCCGTAAGCATAATCGACGGGAATGGTCATGAAATTGAAGCGACCGCGGCAGTGAGCGGCGGCCATACGCTGCGCATTAATCACCCGGAATTTATGTATGGGGCTACATATACCGTGTCCATTCCGAGACAAGCGATCATGGCCGAAGATGGAGTCCCACTTGTCCGAGATATATCCTGGAGCTTTACGACACAGGATTCTCCGCTTATTCCAAAGCTGATTAACATGACCTTTAATGCGAAGCCGAAGACGGGAATCGCTTTTGCATGGTACACAGATATCATGACAGCTACGAAAGTACAGGTTGTTGAGGCTTCCAGAATGACGGGGGGAGCATTTCCGGAGCAAGAAGCGATGGAGTTTACAGGCACCGGGGAAGAGATCGGGACCTTTATGTCCAAGGCAGATCGCTCGACCGGGTATAAAGCGAAATTCATCAGCCACAAAGCAGCAGCGAACAACTTGAAGCCTGGCACCCGGTATCGCTTCCGTGTTGGCAACGGCCAGGAATGGAGCAAGGTGGGGTCCTTCACGACCGATACAGCGCAGCATCAGCCTTACCGCTTCATTGTCGGATCGGATTCACAGGCTTCCAGCAAGGAAGATTTCGAGCCATGGGCCGATACGTTCAAGAAGGCCCGCGACTATATCGGGGATCCGAAGTTCCTGATCAATGCGGGGGATTTGGTCGATAACGGAGACCTGGAGGAACAATGGCAGTGGATGCTAGGCGTAGCCCAGGATGAACTGCTGAATGTGCCGTTCGTCCCGGTTCTTGGTGGTCATGAGATTCAGGACTATGACGGGGATGAGACGACACCTAACAATAACTTCTACAATCATTTCAATCTGCCGCGGAAGGTGGTCGCAGCGACGCATGACGGTTCTGTCTATGCTTTTGAATACGGGGACGCGCTCTATATGGTCTATAACTCGCAGTTTGACGGCAAGCTGAATGAGGATGGAACCGTGAATTGGGACGACGACCAGCATGAGCAGTTCTGGAACCAGGTTGACTGGATGAGAAATACGGTTGCCAAGTCGGATAAGAAGTGGAAGTTCGTTACTTTCCATAAGTCCCCTTATGCGGCTGGCGATAATTCAGCTCAATGGGAAGGCGAGCGCATTGAATTTTATAAGAAAAATCTGATCCCGGTTTTTGATGAACTGGGCATCGATATGGTATTCGAAGCACATGATCACATGTACATGCGGTCATTCCAAATGTACGGCGATCAGATTATCGATCCGACCAGCCTGGATAAGGACGGGGAAGGCAATGTCATCAACCCGCAGGGTACGGTCTATCTTATGTCGAATGCTTTCGGGAATAAGTTCTACTATAAAAATTATCAGTACGAGTTAGATGAAAATTGGGAACCGCAGCTCATTTATGATGAGAACGGGGATCCGATCTGGTATGATGATTATTTTGCCGCGGTCGATGAACAGCCGGAGAAGAAAATGTTCACGGATGTCTCGATCTCCGATCAGGTAATGAAGTTTACAGCTTATACGGCTGCGGTGGAGGATGAAGGGAAAGCCGAAGCCGTCGGAAACGGCTTAATCGATTACGACCATTACGGGATCAAGCGGACAGATAGCAAACCGAACCCGGTGGAAGCAGCCAAAGTCACCTTGAAGGGGAGCAAAGCGGTGCTTACCTGGACGGTGCCTAAGAACAGCAAGGAACCCGTAAGAGGTTTCAGAATCTACGAGAAGAACGATAAAATCAAGACATATTGGAGCAAATATATAACGGTTAAAGACGGACAGACGGAATACAGTTACACTGTAGAGGGCATTAATCCGGAGAAAAACTATGATTTTATGATCAAATCCGTGGGCAGAAGGGATAATTCTGCTCCCGTTGAGATCAGCACGTTAGGAGGGCCAGTCAACCAGGAGCCGCCGTCCGAACCAGGCAATCTGAAAGGCACAGGAGCATCGGCGTTCCAGATTAATCTGACCTGGGAGGCATCTCCAGGCACAGTCAGCCCGTCCGGATACCATATCTATCGTGATGGGTCGCTTGCAGGAACAACGGAGGCGACATCCTATAATGATATCGGTCTCAAGCCGGATACGTCTTATCGTTATGTTGTCAAAGCTTTCAATGCCGAAGGCATTGAATCGCTGGGCAGCAATGAGATCGTGGTGAAGACAAAGCAGGCGCCAGCAGGGGAAGGGCCGCACAAAGCCTTCCCGCAGCACACAAGTTATGTACAAGGCTCGATCAAGCCGAATCATGTGACACAATCGCAGATGGATCAGACGGTAGGACGTTTGTATGATGAATGGAAGGCTAAATATTTGAAAAAGCATCCTTATCTCCAAAAAACAGATCCAGCCCAATATTATGTATGGTACGCCGATGGGGATTGGTTTGAAGAGGAGTATGATGAGGAGCTTGGTGTGGACTATATGGCCACCACAGTATCGGAAGCGCATGGTTACGGGATGCTGATCACGGCTCTAATGGGCGGGCATGATCCGGATGCGAAGCAGTACTTCGACGGCTTGTTCCGCTACTTCAAGGCGCATCCAAGCGAAATAAACCCGAATCTGATGGCCTGGAAGCAAGGCGATACAGGGACGGCGATCGTTGATGTCGATGGCGTCGATTCGGCAACGGATGGCGATATGGATATCGCTTATGCGCTATTGCTGGCTGACAGCCAATGGGGCAGCTCAGGAGAGATCAATTACTTGGCAGAGGCCAAAAGAATGATCAACGCCATTATGGACAACGAAGTGAACCAAAGCGATTGGATGCTCAGAATTGCGGATTGGGCCACGAGTGGGAAGTGGGCGGCCGCTACACGTCCTTCTGATTTTATGCTGCAGCATATGAAGGATTATCGCAATGTAACGGGCGATAGCAAATGGGATCGGGTCGTAGACACGACATATGGAATGATTCATGAATTGTACTCCGGCTATAGTCCAAATGCCGGCTTGCTTCCTGATTTCGTATTGAAATCCGGCGGCAAGTTCGTTCCTGCAGAGCCGAACTTCCTCGAATCGGATTATGATGGAGATTATAGCTATAATTCTTCACGGACGCCATGGCGGATTGGCACCGATTATCTTGTAACGGGGGATGTGCGGGCGAAGGATCAACTGAGCACGCTTAACCGCTGGATTCGTGGGATGACGAACGGCGATCCTGATCAGATCCTGGCCGGTTACAAACTGGATGGTTCCCAGGCCCTTGAGGAATATGGGGATATCACCTTCTCGGCTCCGCTTATGGTTAGTGCGATGATCGATTCCTCCAACCAGGAATGGCTGAATAAGCTGTGGGATCATAATGCGGCGGTACGGACCGAAGATGACGTCTATTTCGGCAATAATTTGCGCTTGCTTAGCATGATTGTGGTCTCCGGCAATTGGTGGACACCGACCATCGTTGATACCGAGGCACCTGCGGAGCCGACGATCGATAGAGCGGAGGCCGTGTCCGGTACGGCGGTGGACTTAAAATGGACACCGTCCGGGGATAATTTGGGCGTAGCCGGTTACAAAGTATACCGCAATGATCAGGTCATAAGCACGACGACAAAGACAGAATATCGAGATACAGGCCTTTCTGCGGGTACAACCTACAAGTACTTTGTCGTTGCATTTGATGCCGCGGGCAATCTGTCAAAGATGAGCAATATCAGATATGTTACGACGCTGCAATCTCCGGGCGGCGGAAGTCCTGGTGACAGCACAGGAGGAAGCAGCGACGGCGGCGCGAACTCTCCACCGAAGACAACAGACCCGGGGGCAGGCACGGATCTAACGTCAGAACCGGATAAGCAGCCTGAGACCTCGACACCGGCGAAGAAGAGCTTCCGCGATGTAGGGGAGAAATATGCGTGGGCGAAAAACGCGATTGAAGAACTTGCTGGCGCAGGCATCATAAAAGGAAAGACGGAGTCTACCTTTGAGCCGGGTAAACGTATTTCGCGGGCAGATTTTATAGTCCTGTTAGTTCGCGCACTTGGTCTGAAGGCCGACTTCGACGCTAACTTTGCGGATGTTGCTTCAGGCGCCTATTATTCCGAGGCGCTGGGAATTGCCAAGCAGCTCGGCATCGCTGTGGGAATCGGCGGCAATAAGTTCGAGCCAATGGCGCATATATCCAGGCAGGATATGATGGTGCTGACGGCAAGAGCGCTCAAGCTGGCCGGTAAAATGAACGAAGCCGGCAGCGCTGTTGATCTGGGTAAATTTACGGATAGCTCCAAGCTCGCTGAGTACGCAGTAGAGAGCGTGGCTTCTTTGGCCAAAGCAGGTATTATTCTGGGTGACGGCCGGGCGATTCATCCGGCACAGTCAGCAACCCGAGCAGAGGTTGCCGTGATGATCCATCGGTTCTATACAAGACCGTAATCGCTTATATGAACAGAACCCGAGGTTTCGACCTTCGGGTTCTTTCTGCTTCTGTACGTTTTCCTTACATTAGCGATCGCCTTACCTTACCGGATCTTCAGAATTAATTCAGATTTTTCGCAGCTTGATCTGAAGAAGTTTTCGTTATGATGATGAAAATGGTGAGGGGGAGACGATCAATGACTATAACTGTTAGTGAATTCATTCAAGAAAGAGCTATGTTTTTCTATAAATTTCTACGATCACCTGCACAGATTGGCAGCGTGACACCCAGCTCCAAATTTCTGGCCCGAGCGATGGTTCAATCGATATGCTGGGATAAAGTCAACAGTGTAGCCGAACTTGGCGCAGGAACAGGTGCGATTACAAAGTATATTCAAGCGGCGGCTAATGCGGATACCCGGGTGCTGCTATTTGAGAAGGACCCAGCTTTATACAGGGAACTGAGATTTCAATATGCACAATACGGATGTTACAGGGATGCCTGCCGCCTCCAATACATCATGGCTCAGGAGCAGTTGGAAGGAGCAGCACGCATACTACTCCCAGAATACAGTGATGGTCCATATTCGCAACCTTCGCGAGAAGATCGAAGCCAACCCGAGAAATCCTCAATATATTAAAACGGTATGGGGAGTGGGGTATCGCATTGACAAATAAATTTTGGGTAGCCCTCAGTGGCAAGAAGAGTATTCGTACCCAATTGACTTGGGCGATTTTTCTGAGCTTTCTGGTTACAACCCTTGTGATTTCCCTATTTCGGAATACCGTAACAAGCCTGATATTATTTATAGCTATATTTATCGTTTGTTTTATTATCCTTACTCGTCCTATCGTTAGATCGATCTGGCAAGTGGCGAACGGATTGATGGTCATTGCACGCGGGGATTTGAGTTACAGGCTTCCCGTGTCGAGACAGGATGAATTAAGGATCGTCTCCCAGAACGTAAATCATATGGCCCAGCAATTACAGGAGCAGGTTGAGCGTGAACGACAGCTGGAGATTTCACGGATGGATCTTATTACAAGTGTATCACATGATTTGAGAACTCGCTGACCAGCATTATCGGATATCTCGATCTGCTCAAGAAGCAAGCCTTTCAGGATGAGCAGGAAGAGGCGCGCTATATTAACAATGCATTCAACAAAACCCGGCAGCTCAAGCAGTTGATCGATGATCTGTTTGAGTATACGCGTCTATCCCATGGCGATGTTCAGTTGAATCTCCAGGAGGTAGATTTTCATAACCTCATGGAGCAATTGGTCTCGGAATTTGAACCGGTTGCGAGGGAACAGGGAATTACTTTGCTTCAGGAGCTAAGCCCCGAGCCGGTCATCATAAGTATGGATGTCGAACAGATGGTCCGGGCGATAGATAATCTGCTCATGAATGCAACGAAGTTCTCATTGCTGCCCGGTGAAGTGAAGATCGGCCTGATTACCGGTGAGAAATTTATCCAGCTATCGATCGAGAATCAAGGTCAACCGATTACTAAAGAGCAGGAAGAATTGCTCTTTCAACGGTTCTACAGGACGGAGCCTAAGCGGAGTGATATGTATATGCCTCCCGGATACGGATTAGGCTTATCCATCGCCCGAAATATTATCGAATTGCATAGCGGCCGGATTTGGCTGGATCATCAGCAAGGGGAATATCGATTCTGTATTGAAATGAAGAGGCCGATGCATGCAAACGCAGTACAGCAAGAGATTAGGCAATAATAAAAAATCCCAGGCACCTGCTCGGTACCTAGGATTTGTAGTTCTTCTGGATTTATGCGTGCAGCTTCTATACTCTAAATGATTCAAAAAGTCTGCATTTCAGCACTTTAGAGGATTGAATGAAGTTAGGGTCTGAGGAGCAGAACGTACATTATTGTAGGTGAGCACCGGAAGACCCAGCTTGAATTCAAGCTTCGATGTCGGATCCATTTCTTCATTCACTCGTGATCAAAATCGGACTAACCGATAAATTCTTGAACCCAGTAGCCGTTGTCATAAGCTACACCAATCTTGGTGAAGTTTGGACTCATAATATTTTGACGATGGCCTTCACTATTCATCCAGGCATTCATTACTTCAGCCGGGGTGCGTTGACCCTTTGCAATATTCTCGCCTGCGTAGCTATAGCTGACTCCAAATTGCTTCATCATATCGAATGGGGAGCCGTAGGTTGGCGATTGATGGTCAAAATAGTTGTTCTGACGCATATCCGCTGCCTTTGCTGCAGCCACTTTAGTCAGATTATCCTGAACTGTTAGCGGCTTAAGGCCGGCTTTGCTGCGTTCCTGATTAACCAGATTCACCACTTGCTCTGCGAAGGAAGCATTATCCGTTTGGCCGGAAGTGCCATTGTTATTATCGCTTGGTGCTGTTGGTGTAGTCGGCTTTGTTGGTGTTGTAGGTGTAGTTGGTTTTGTTGGTGTTTCATTATTATTGTTATTGGATGAGTCCGATCCTGTCGACGGCTTTTGGTCCGGGTTGCTTGGTTTCTCGCTCGGAGTAGTTGGCTTTTGAATCTCCGGCAGGTTAGACAGATCAAGATTAGGGATCTGCGACAGCAGAGATTTCAAATCATCCAGATTGCCATTCCAGTTTAATTGCACTAATTTTTGCTGAACCTTTTGAACCTGCTGAGTTGGCTGATTGCAATTTATATTAGAAGCAGAGGCTGCTTCCGCTTTTCCTCCTTGTGGCAAGACTACTCCGGCTGCAATAACTGCTACCGCCATACTTCCTGTTAATAGAGTTTTCAGATTCTTATTGGTCATATTCTTAATTCCCTCCAAGTTATCGAATTGAGTTCGCGACGGAATTCAATAATGACATCCCGGTTACAATGTTGTAACTTTTCGCAATTTCATTCTAACATGTCCGGAAGGAGAATAGGGCAGGTAAGTTATGGATGGGAGATTCTCTCATTTACCTCAGTGTTAATCCTAGACTTATAGGAAGTCCATAATCCCGGTACAGAATAATTCTCAGTACGCTTGTATCGCGACCCAGATGGCAAAGCCCATACAGAATATTCCGCCAGCTTTACACATGAAATAATAAAAATCACTAGGTTCAGGGTCTTTCACCCAAAGCCTTTGAGCTGAGAGGTTGAACATAATGTCCTGAAATTTCTTATATCGAAAAGAGCACCATCCATAAATGAGTATAGCTAATGCCAGAAACAAAAACCCCGGTGCCCCTGGAGTATTATGATATTCCGGGTAAGCGGCCGTTACAAGCATCGCAGGGGTAAATTCCTCTTCGCCTTCTTGAATGATTCTTTGGTTGTTCACATAAGCGAAGACCTCAAGCACTAAATCGCCATTTTCATCGAAACTCCATAAATTACCGGATTCATCTCTTACTTCGTAATTACGACCGTTTGGATATGCCACGTTATATGTTGTATTAGAACTGTATTTCGTTATGTAATACTCCATATGATTAATAATTACTGTGCGCCCATCATCTTCAATACGCACCTGAATCGGCGCAGCCGTTTTACTTTGATAAGCGACCAGGTTGTCATGCTCGCTCGCGAAATGGTACTTATTCAGGTTTATGGAGTAGACAGGCTCTGTGAAGTAAGGTCTGGACAATACAGCGACGATCACGGACAGGATGATGACACAGGTAAAGAAAATAACGGTGGGGGACAAGACTTTTCTGAATTTCGCCGCCATATCGATCTATCTCTTCCTTTCGGTTTTATACAGTTAATACGCCAGAGCTTGAAATTGGTTTCGATGGCTGGGCATAGATTCATGACCTTAAAATGACCGGAATTATGACCATGACTCGACAGACAAAGAGGCTCTAATTTGTGAACAAAGTTTGTGAAAGTGATAACATTCACAAAATAATGTGGAATATTGTGCTATCCTTTGTTTCTGTAGTGCACAGTACTGTAAAGCTGCAAATAAAATCAACAACTAACAACATGGAAAGACAAGGGGAAAATCAGAAAATGATGAAGATGAAGAGGATTGGGAGCCTTACTCTTATCCTAAGCTTAGTCGTAATGCTGGCAGCATGCGGCAGCGGGAACAAGGGCAAGGAGGCCGGTAACGGAGCCGGCCAAAACGGCATCGTTACTTCGATCGGTGAAGGCGATGGCAAGCATGGCACGATTAAGGTAGAGGTTACATTTGAGGACAATGAAATCAAGAATATTAAGGTTCTTGAGCAGAAAGAAAACGAAGTTCTGGCTGAGCCTGTATTTAAGGAGCTCGGTGATACGATCATCGCCTCCAACAGTGCAGAGGTGGACGCGATAAGCGGTTCAACAGTGACGAGCACAGGTTATATCAATGCAGTTAAGGATGCGATTGCGAAGTCAGGATTAACGCTGCTTGCGAAGCAAGCGGCAGGCAAGACGGAAACTGATGAACCGACAGAACAAACTTACGATGTAGTAATTATCGGGGCTGGCGGCGCCGGATTCAGTGCAGCTCTGGAGGCCAAGCAGGCTGGCGCATCTGTAGTTCTGTTGGAGAAGATGCCAAGCGTAGGCGGCAACACATTGATCTCCGGTGGCGAGATGAATGCGGCCAATAACTGGGTACAGAAAAAAATGGGCATCAAAGACAGTGTGGATTTGTTCGCGCAGGATACGCTAAAAGGCGGCGATAATGTCGGTGATCCGGAAATGGTTCGCGTACTCGCAGAGAACGCAACAGCGGCCGCAGAATGGCTGAAGAATGATATCAAGGTTAATTTCCTTGAAGATAACCTGTTCCAATTTGGCGGTCACTCTGTGAAGCGTGCGCTTATCCCTGAAGGACATACCGGCGCTGAGTTGATTACCAAGCTGAAAACAAAGCTGGACGAAATGAAAATTGATCTGAAGACAAACACGAAGGCTGATAAATTGCTGACAGATGATCACGGCAAGGTAGTCGGCGTAGAAGCAACGGGAGCAAATGGAAATACGATCACTTTTCATGCAAACAAAGGTGTTGTTATTGCATCGGGCGGCTTTGGCTCCAATATTGAAATGAGAAAGCAGTACAATCCTGAATACGATGAGAAATATATGACTACAGATGCTCCAGGTTCGACTGGCGACGGACTCGTAATGGCGCAAGCCGTTGGCGCTGCCTTGACGAATATGGAGAGCATCCAGACTTATCCGGTATGCGACCCGGTGACAGGGGTTATTTCGCTCGTTGCAGACAGCCGTTTTGATGGAGCGATTCTCGTTAACCAGAGCGGCAAACGCTTTGTTGAAGAGCTGGAACGCCGCGACGTTATCTCCAAAGCGATTTTGGCTCAAGAAGGCAGCTATGCTTATCAATTGTGGAATCAGGAAATCGGAGACATCAGCAAGACGGTGGAAGTTCATAAGGACGAATATGATTCGCTTGTGAAGGAAGGCGTGCTGTACAAAGCGGATACGCTGAAAGAAGTTGCCGAATTCTTCAAAATCGATCCGAAGGCGCTGCAGGAAACGATCGATCGCGTCAATAAATTTGCGAAATCAGGCAATGATGAAGACTTCCATCATCGTCAAGGTTTGCATGATATGAGCAAAGGTCCTTACTACATCGAAAAAGCGGTACCTTCTGTTCACCATACCATGGGCGGACTTGTCATTAACAAGACCACGCAAGTTATGAACGAGAAGGGTGAGCCGATCCCTGGCCTGTTTGCTGCCGGTGAAGTAACGGGTGTCATTCATGGCACAAACCGTCTTGGCGGTAATGCGATTGCCGATGCTATTACATTCGGACGGATCGCCGGACAAGAAGTGGTTAAATAATATTTAATCGGGCCGAACCGTTGGAAGGGGCTGACCTGCTATTTGATATAGCGGGCCAGCCCCTTTTTGGGATTAAAAAAACCGTTACACGCGTTGATGGAGGATTGCTGAACCATCTTCTCATGGAACGGTTTTTTATTTTGAGAGTATCAGTTATTGTTCACGGCTTAAGCTTCTAACGTCTGCCTCTGCCGCCGCCGCGATTGCCGCCTGACGGATTCTGGCGACCGCTGCCTTGCCTGCCACCTTGTCCGCTATTGCGTCCGTCATTACCGCGGCGTCCTTGCCGTCCGGCGTCCTGGCGTTCACCACGGCCAGCGCGTCCCGATTCCCGGCCTCCGGGACTGGAACTGCGGCTGCTGCGAGAATAGTCGCGCTCGCCGGAACGTCCTGATCCGGAGCGTCCGGCGCTGGAGCCGCGCTCATCTCTCGACGGTCCGCGTTTTGCACTACGTCCGGCACCATATTCACCTGTACCGGTGTTTCTGCCGGTACGTGCGCTATCGGCACCGCTGTTTCTTTTGCGAGAATCTCTAGCTGGCGCAGCTATGGAGCCTTCAATACGTCTCAGCCCTGATTCGCCAAGCTGGCGCTTCGGTATCGTCATTTTGATGCCGCGTTCGATCGCTTCCAGGACTCCGCGATCATGGGCTGTTACAAATGTGATCGCCACCCCGGTGTTTCCGGCACGGCCTGTTCGTCCGATGCGGTGGATGTAATATTCGGCATCGGCAGGAATGTCATAGTTGAATACATGGGTAACGCCTTCAATATCCAACCCGCGTGCAGCCATATCGGTAGCGACTAGGATTTGCAGCTTAGCCTCCCGGAATCTCTTCATGACCTGTTCACGCTTGGCCTGCGACAAATCGCCATGCAGCTCGTCCGAAGCGTAGCCTTGCTCCTGCAGCTCCTGATTCAATTTGCTGGCCCGCCGCTTGGTACGGCAGAAGACAACTGCAAGATAAGGATGCTGTTGTTCAATAAGAGTACAGAGATCCTTGAATTTGGAGCGATCTGTGACCTGAACCGCTATTTGCGAAATTTCCGTGAGCGTTATCTGTTGTGTCGGAATCTTCACTTCCTCGGGCTTCTGCATGTATGCTTGGGCCAGCTGTCGAACCTGGTGTGGCATCGTCGCCGAGAAGAGCAGCGTCTGACGGCGCACAGGGGTTTGCTCCACAATATTCTGGACCTCAGGGAGGAAGCCCATGTGCAGCATTTGATCGGCTTCGTCAAGGACGAGCATTTTCAGCTTGCCGAAGTGGATTGAGCCGCGCCGCAGATGATCCAGCAATCGGCCGGGAGTAGCGACAACGATATGGATTGCGCCCTCAAGCTTGCGCAGCTGGCGTTCCACATCTTGACCGCCATAAGCGGCAAGCACGCGTGCTCCAACCACGGATGCCAGCTTCTTGAGCTCGCTAGTAATCTGAATGGCCAGCTCCCGGGTAGGGGTTAGAATCAGCCCCTGAACCTCCGGACTGTTCACATTGATGCTCTCAAGCATCGGCAGGATGAATGCCAGCGTCTTGCCGGTACCGGTCTGTGCCTCGCCAATAATATCATGTCCGGCTTGTATATAAGGGATCGCTTCCGCTTGAATCGGAGTGGGTGTGGAGATCCCCAGTTCTTGCAATTGCTGTACCAGCTCGGCACGGATGCCCAGCTTCTGGAATGATTTCGTCATGTAATTTGTTAAGCTCCTTATTATTAATTGCGTCTAATACCTTTAGCTATTGTAACATGAGCGGCGCGTGATACAAGAGCAGCTGGGCAGCGGTTATGAATATTGCGCGTCAAATCCTATGATCCTGTTATGCCATCCTTTTAAGCTATCCTTCTAACGGAAATTCATGCCGCTATTCGCATTAAAGTAAGATATCTTGAACTATAACGGAAATAGGAGCCGTTATATTGCATTCTAATTGGGTTTTTGGGTCTTGCTGAAGCAAAGAAGTGCGCCTATTTCCATTAGAACATGTAACATAGGTATTTCTAATCAAATAGAGCATTATATTTCCGTTAGCGGGGTCTCGACGGTTCAGCAGACTAAAAAAATAATAGAACGAAGGGCGGAAAGAATAGATCAAGCATTCATAGCCCTTCGTTCTATTTTGTGAATAGCATCTGAATATGATTACGCGCCAAATAGCTTCAGTAACACATTACTCCACATGAGGAACAGCAACGGCTGGGTCAATATCTGCTTCATAGTCGATTCCCTCTATCTCGAAGCCGAATAGCTGGAAAAATTCTTTACGGTAGCCGGAGAGATCGGACAGATCGAAAATGTTGTTGGTATCCATCAGCTCCCATAGCTTCGCAACCTCTTCTTGTACATCCTCACGCATTTCCCAATCATCAATACGGATGCGTCCTTTTTCATCTACAGGCACGATATCCGGGCCATATAGCCGTTCGGAGAATAAACGATATATCTGTTCGATCGTTCCTTCGTGAATGCCTTTCTCCTTCATCACTTTATATAAAGCGGACATGTAAAGCGGCACAACCGGAATGGCAGAACTGGATTGAGTCACAAGCGCCTTGCTGACGATGACATAAGCATGTCCGCCGATGTTGTTCAGCCGCTGATCCAATTCGTGGGCGGTACGTTCAAGATCATCCTTCGCTTGCCCGATCGTACCGTCGCGGTAGATGGGCTGAGTGATCTCCGAGCCAATATAGGAGTAGGCGATCGTAACCGCATTATCAGCGAGTACCCCGGCTTCTTCCAGGGTGTCGAGCCATAGCTTCCAATCCTCTCCGCCCATGACAGCAACCGTATCCGCGATTTCTTGCTCTGTTGCAGGTTCCAGTGTCACTGGGCTGATTTCACCTGTGTGAAAATTAACTGTCTTGTTGGTATACGGCTGACCGATTGGCTTCAAGGTAGAATTGAAGGTTTCACCTGTTCGCGGATTTGTGCGGCGTGCTGTTGCAACGCTATAGATAATCAGATCAACTTTGCCGAGCTTCTCCGCAATGACTTTTGCTGTTTTGGCTTTGATCTCGTCTGTAAAGGCATCCCCTGTCACGCTGTAGGATTTGAGACCCGCTGCTTCAGCTGCCTGTTCAAAAGCCGCGGAATTGTACCAGCCGGCGGAAGCGGTTCGTGAAGCCGTTGCCGCACTTGGGCGATACACACCGATCGTGTTTGCCCCGGCTCCAAAAGCTGCGACTACGCGCGAAGCCAGTCCATAACCGGTCGAAGCTCCGATGACGAGCACATTTTTTGGTCCATCTATGGTGGGTTGCTTGGAGACATAATCAATTTGATGTTGTACCTGCTTGGCGCATCCAACTGGATGAGCGGTTGTACAGATGAATCCGCGAGTCCTAGGTTTAATAATCATGAATTGTCTTTCCTTTCATTCTGGAATTGCTGTGTAATGAATCCATGTGAGCGTAGAGTCATTGAGGCGGGATAACCTCTTTAAATCTAATAATTTAAAATTACTTTAATCTATTTTATTGTACCCGTATAATCCGAAGCCAACAACTCTTAAGAATACCAGTGTGATAAGCGGGGTAATAATTATATAGCAAACCAAAGACAAACGATTTCGCTTCTATATTGAATCGAGGGTGTTTGTCTTTTGGTCTGAACTATTTGTGTAATTTGGGACAAAAATACTCTATTTGGAGTGAGATGAATTTTTTTTCGTTTCTCATCTGGTATACTACGACAAATAATAAAGGGTACTGCTGAATTTGATGAGGTTGAACAATTTTATAAAAAGGCCAGTGAAAGGTTTCCCGATCGATGGAAGGCAAAAATAAAGATTGGTGAACTTTACTATAACTATGATAAATATGATGAGGCTTTTTCTTTTTTTTGGAAGTTAAAGGATCAATACCCTGATCAAACCGATATTAGTATTGGCTAGCTAGAATGTATAACGATTTGGGAGCCATGGACAAGGCTAAGCAGATACTGGCTGAGGATGCGTTACAGGTGGGTCATATTATATGGATCAAGGTTTATATATAGCAGCTATCCCCTATTTTGAAGAGGCTATCGAATTAGCTCCAGAGGATCAAGAGGGTTATGTTAGCAAGATTAAAGCGCTGCATTGGGGCAAAAGATATTATCGTTGTGTCGAGTTTGGAGAAAAGGCGGATCAGCTTACGTTTGAAAGAAATGCAGATATAGCTTGGTTTATTGGCGATAGTCAGTATCAGCTTGGTAATTATGAGCAGGCTGTCATTTATCTGAAGCAAGCGACAGACCGTAATCCTGATGATCCTGAGTTAGGGTCTGGTTTAGCTAGGGCGTATTTAGCTCTAGAAGATGATGCAAAAGCCGTGGAATCTTACAAAATAGCCCTTAAACTGAATCCAGAGAACTGGATGGCCCTCAATGTAGTGATGTCCAATATGAAGTGAGAGATGATGTTCATTATTTCAGGATAAAGGATTTTAGCATGACTACAGATGATCAATTTATTCAATACGCTGATCGCATTATTTTTGTGGATGAGAATACAGCTAGCGCAGCAGAGCTGCTAACATGGGACTTGAAGACATACTTGAGTAATGTGGTTATCGTTGGGCGTAGTACTTTTGGTAATGGGGTTGGTCAGAAAGTATTTGAAGATGCCAAACAGCGGATCATGGTGTACGTAGTTAGTCACTATTGGAATGTAATGCGGAACAATGTATCTAACTTGTGTATTACCCCGGATATCAAAATTAAGGGAAAATCTTTAGACAGTTATATGAAGCAGGTTCGATGACCAATCAGAAAAGGACTGCACTAAGTTGAAAGTCGGTATTGTTAACAGTGAAGGGAAGACAACTTGGTCATAAGACAAATTTCAGAAACTGGAGGACACTTATCTTTAGAAGCAGAAAAGGCAGTGATTCAAAGAATAACAAGTGTGATGAATCCGTGCGAAATAAGGCTTGATATAAAAAATCAAGCGCGAGTACATCTTTGGTATAAAGAGCATTTCGGATATGACATAATTCCATATAATTCTATTGAGAATGCGATTAATTCTTGGCCTACAACCGCAACTTCAATAGGTGTCCGTATGGGAAACAACAAATTAAAGGTGTATGCTCCATTTGGATTAAATGATTTATTCGGGATGATTGTCAGAGCAAACAAAACTCAAATTACGGAAGAAATATATTTGCAAAAAGTAAAAAAATGGAGTGAACGGTGGCCCTCGCTTACCGTCATCCCATGGTAAATAAAATGAACAGTATAAGCATTTTCGGCAGTTGTACATTGTAAACCATTGTAGGTTTGATAACGATATTTTTGAATATGGAGAATTTCTGAATAATGGAATGTGTAATATGCCAAACCCCGCTGATGCTTTTGACAAGGCTCTCAGTATACTCAGATGCAGATTTACTTATCGTTAAAATTCCGTTCCCAATAAGCAGAATACTATAGCGTTCGCCTTCACAAAAACGAATGAACCAACTTCGGGCCAGATTGGACAAGTCGAGTAATAAGGATTGATACAGATGGCTCTATAGAAGCACTTGTTGAATGAGGATTTGAAAACATATGTGCTCCTATTGCGAAAAAGCGAATAGAAAGGAGATGTGGTTTTGAATAAAAGTAAAGGCTTCCTATCATGGTTTCTTATATGCAATATTGCCATTGTCGTATCAACATTTATTCATGAGTGTGCGCATGGATTGAGTAATTGGCTGGCTGGTTATTCCGTCAGCACAGGATTTAATCGCGTCGGAAATGTATATATGTATCCTCGTGATGCTGATTTTCGCACAGGCTGGACAGGCGGCGAAATCCTAAAAGACATGGGCCCAGCTGTTACACTATTATTGGCAATCATATTTACGATAATTTTCCTACGGTTAAAGTACCGGAATACATTATTGCATAAAAGCATTTTGGCAGTGGCGTTCAGTAATGCCATTATCAGGCTTATCCCATGTGTAATCGTTATTATACGCATGATTGCATTCAGCAGTGGAATGGAGGATGAAACGCAACAGGGTGAAGCATGGGCACAATATTTTGGTTGGTCTTTTTTTAGCTATATCCCCTTAATAATGTCAATCGCTGTTTCACTTCTATGCTTATTTCTGATCTATCGAAAATTCTTTTCCATCAAAGCAACCAAAAATATAATTGTTAATCCCTCATGGGTGTGGCTAGCATATGTCTCATCGTTTATCATCTTGAATATTCTGGACAATTTTATACGTATCAACTGGGTTGCCTAAGATACAGAAAGTGTTTGAACTATCCATTATGAGTATAATGAGTATTCCAATTATTTATATAAATGCAGTAGAGGGGGAACTATGGCAAATATTCTGATGATAAACGTCCCTTACTCAGGGCATACGAATCCAACTTTGCCGCTGGCTGCCGAACTGGTAAAGAGGGGCCATTCAGTTGTGTACGTCAATTCACCTGTATATAAGGATAAGATTGAAGCAACGGGCGCTGAATTTGTCCCCTATTCCGATTTTCCGGAGGGGTTGACGGAGCAACAAGTAAAAACTCGCTGCTTCAAGGCGGCTTTTGATACGGCAATACAACTTACAAGGAAGTTTGATTTGCTGATCTATGAAATGCTATTTTACCCGGGCAAGGTTATAGCCGAGAAATTGGGTATTCCATGTGTGCGACAGTTTTCACAGCCCGCATGGAGTTCTGAAACGATGGGCGATGCAAGTCCGGTCTTTAAATTTTTCTGTAAGCTAATCGACATGCAAGTGATGGGAAAGAAAAACGCGGACGAGATGGGAATGAGCGGGAAAACGTTGATTGATTCTGTGCTCAATGACAGACCTGAGCTGAATGTGGTGTATGTGCCAAAGCTGTTTCAATCAAAACATGAAAGCTTTGACGAGCGTTATGTTTTTGTCTGTCCGCCCATGAAAGCTGCGATTGCTTCCCATGAGCAAATTCCATACGATGCTATGAAGAAGCCTATTATTTATATCTCAATGGGGAGCATAATCAGAAGTAGGATTTTTTGTAGACGGTGTATAAAGGCATTTGCAGGCAAAAATCTTTCCGTAATCCTGAACACAGGGAAAATAGATCCGAAAAAGCTTGGTCCTGTATCCCGGAATATTTTCGCTTACTCTTTTGTGCCGCAGCTTGAGGTTTTGCAAAAAGCCGATTTGTTTATCACGCATTGCGGGATGAACAGCGTTAACGAAGCTATGAGCTTTGGCGTTCCTATGCTCGCAATGCCTATTATCAATGACCAGATCGCTAACGCCAAGCGAATAGCCGAACTTGGGATAGGAATGCGCATACGTACATTTTACATGACGGCAAATAAACTTTATAGAAACGCCCTGCAAGTTTTGAACGATACAGAGCTAAAGAAAACAGCTTATTTGTTAAAAGAAAAAATACTTGAAGAAAACAGCTTTTCAGATGTTGTTACTAGAGTTGAAGAATGTATTAAGTAAAATCAGGGCGTAGTTGGAAGCTGACAAATTACAATTTTGTAGTTGTAACTGTAGATTGTTTCTATTTGGAGGTGCTATGCATGATAGAAAAATTCGCCTGTAAATTGGGGCGTAATGATGAGGTGCCCAGTATTCAATTGCAGAACGCGTTTTGTCAAGGGGTGACATGAGATTTTTATCTTGTTCTTTGGGAAAGGCAGTGGGTGCGGGGCGCATAGCGCCGTAAAGCCTACAATTAACCGCACCATAGTGCAGATGGTTTTGCCGTACACTTGAATTTAGAGGTAATGGATATTAATTTGAAGCGAGGGTACACATGGATATTGATTTTGTAAACTTAACAATAGAAAACCTTGTCAATGAGCATTTATGCTGCATTATCCGCAGTAAAAAGCCCCATCCAGGTATTGACGCAAAGAAGCAATGGCTTTCTGACCGATTAAAGGAAGGTCATGTCTTTAGAAAGTTAAATGCAAAAGCTACTGTTTTTATTGAGTATGCTCCTCTTGAAACAGCTTGGGTTCCCATAACTGGTGATAACTATTATTATCTGTATTGCTTATGGGCTACCGGAAGCCACAAAGGAAAAGGGTATGGAAAATTGCTGATGGAATATTGTTTGGCTGATGCTAAAGAAAAGGGTAAATCCGGCGTTTGTATGCTTGGAGCAAAAAAACAAAAATCCTTTCTTTCCGACCAATCATTTGCAAAGAAGTTCGGCTTTGAGGTTGTTGATACTACCGATAATGGCTATGAATTACTTGCACTTTCTTTTGACGGAACAACACCAAAGTTTGCACAAAACGCTAAAAAAGAAGAAATCGAAAGCCAAGAGCTAACCATTTATTACGATATACAGTGCCCCTTCGTCTATCAAAACATGGAGACGATAAAACAGTATTGTGAAACGAATGATGTTCCGGTATCTTTCATTCATGTGGATACGCTACAAAAAGCAAAGGAATTGCCTTGTGTTTTCAATAACTGGGGCGTGTTTTATAAAGGAAGTTTTGAGACGGTGAATTTGTTGGATATTCCCTACCTAAAGAGAATACTCAAAAAATAGAAATACAATTTCTTCTTTTTTCCATTGATTATTAGGTCTATATTTTAATCATTCTGCCGGCTTTGGAGTAAAAAGCTTGCCTTATATGATAGAGAGCTCATAAATTAGAACTAATAAGGAGACCTATTATTACATCTAATTGGTTGGAGGGAAGTATATGAATGCGAATATCATCCTTGATTATTTATCAGGTTTGGAGAACCACAATAACCGTGAATGGTATCACGCAAATAAAGAACAACTCAAAAAGGCAAATCAAGAATTTGAGGACTTGATACAGTCCCTCCTACTTGAAATAGGCAGAACCGACAGCAGTGTCCTTCATAATGCACCTAAAGATCTAACCTTCAAGCTGGTTCGTGATACAAGGTTTAGTGCGGATAAAACCCCATATAATCCTTCTTTTAGAGCATGTATATCGTCGAAAGGGAAATTACCAATACCTGTCGGATATTACATATTCATTAAGCCTAACGGACGTTCATTCTTGGGTGGCGGTTTATTTGCAGATATGTTCAAAGATGCTACCACAATGATCAGAGATCACATTGTAGAAAACGGTGAGGATTGGAGGCGCATTATAACCGATCCAACATTTAAAAAGCATTTTACGGTTAAAGGTAATACACTGAAGAATGTTCCCCGCGGATACGATAAGGAACACCCGCAATCTGAATACCTAAAAAACAAAAGCTGGTATCTGGAATATACTCTTACGGATGAGCAGATTACAGATGATAGATTTGTGCATTTGGCTGCTGAGATATTTGAAGCAATGCAGCCTTTTAACGCTTTTTTAAATCGAGCCTTGGAGAAATTCGAAATGCCCAAACACCCATAGGAAAGGAGAAATTTATTTGGTTATTAGTCCTATGTTGATAGAAGATTATACCCCGTTTTTCATTTATGAGCTACTACCACAGGAATGGGAATCCTACCCTGGATGACTCATTAGAGGGTATCACAAAATTTTTGGCTCGGATCTCCAATACCTGCTTCGCGGCGGAATTTGATAATCAAATTGTAATACCCCTGAATGTACCAGTCTTCGCCTTTCAGTAACAAATGTAGATTCGCTATGGAGAGGATACAAGGGCAACATCAACTGTGTAACTATAAAGGAGTACATTAACAGAAAATTTCAAAGGAGGATATATTTATGGATTCAATTAGAATAGGCATAATTGGTGATTATGATGCACGACCGTCACATATTGCTACTAATGAAGCCATTAGGCATTGTGCTGCGTTCTTAGGCCTGAAGCAGGAAACGCAATGGGTTTCTACCAACTCGTTAGAGTCCGACTTCAAAGAGAAATTGAGCACTTTCAACGCTTTTTGGGGTGCGCCGGGCAGCCCATATAAAAGTGCACAAGGAGCAATGAATGCGATTCAGTTCGCAAGGGAGAATAACTTCCCCTTTATCGGAACATGTGGAGGCTTTCAGCATGTTGTATTAGAGTTTGCACGCGATGTATTTGATTTACCGGAAGTTAAGCGCCCGGATTTTGACCCCTACATGCCTAATGTGTTTATCTCCGGCTTAAGCTGTTCACTCGTTGGAGAAACACAAAGAATTTTATTGTCCGACGGTACTAAGGTTGCTCAAATTTATGGCTTAGTAGAAACGGAGGAGCGGTATAATTGCAGCTTCGGGCTAAGCAGTAATTTTGCGGATCAGTTGACTTCACACGGTGTTGTCATTGCTGGAACGGATGAAAACGGAGACGTAAGGATACTCGAAATACCACAGAACCGATTTTTTGTAGCTACTCTTTTTCAACCGCAGTTAAGTTCAACGCCGGAAAGCCCGCATAAGCTAATCCTTGCATATTTAAAGGATGCAGAAGTTTTCAGGCTAGAATATATGTAACTCTGGTCAAGCCGCTACGCTTATCCAGCCAGTTAAAGGCTGAGTAGTATTTTACTGACGCATAATCTCCACTCTTGCAGCATATTAGCAGGTGCTTTTGTGCATATGATGTCTAATTTTTTAACAAGCCAGTTGCTCTCTCCTTATTCCAGCGAAGTAAGCAATGTCATTCGGTATGTAAGCATGGTTTTCGGTAGTGTGGTTCTTATCTATTGCTTTGTTCGGGAAAATTCAAAAACAAGGTACAATTGGAAGTAGGGAAGATTAAAGAGGAATGTGAAAGATTTAGTACAGAAAAAACGTAAAGAACGAACGGAGGCTGGAACTATGATTGCAATGCAGTACAATGTTAAATTACCTTCCGATTATGACATGAGCATAATAAAAAACCGAGTGAAGAATAATGGCTATAAAACCGATGGCTTTTTGGATCTATTCATGAAAGCATATCTCATTGCGGAGTTTGGCAAACATGGCAATATACAAAATGAATACGCTCCATTCTATCTTTGGAAAGGTGCAGAGGGGATGAATCATTTTTTATTGGATGGCCCCTTTAATAATATTCTCAACTCCTTTGGCTGGACACCGGTAAACACATGGGTGGTACTTCATCAAAAGATAGAAAAGCATGACTCTAAGCAGTATGCGGTAATCACAAAATCGCCGGTATTGCCCCGCTTGGATTTCTCTGACCTGCAAGACAAGGCAAAGCGCATCTTTGATACAGACTGTAATAATGCATCAACTACTTGCTCTATCGTTGCATACAATCCGACTACGTGGCAGCTATGTCATTTTCTTCTCTCGGCGGATTCGCAAGAAATGGAGCATAGAGCAACAGGAACGTCATTGGTTTATCAATTACTTCATCTATCTTAAACATAAGATGAAGGAAAGTGTAAGGAGATTACCTTGTGGATATAAGAAAAGCAACCCCTGCTGACAAAGAACAGATATTTTACTTAGTAAAGGATTTTGCCACCTCTTACATAACAGAACAGCACCTGTTTGAAAAAGTGTTTGACGAGCTTTTCCACAATCCAACAGCCTATATTTTTGTTGCAGCGGATGAATGCAATATCGTTGGTTTATTGTCTTGGCTTTGTTCATAACGCTTTCTATGCCAACGGCAACGTGGCTTGGTTGGAAGAAATAATGGTGTCAGAAGAGCACCGTAAAAAAGGGATCGGAAAAAAGCTGATGCAGGCTTTTGAAAGTGCAGCGAAACAAGCCGACGCAAAACTTGTTGCCTTGGCCACTCGCAGGGCAGCAGCCTTCTACAAAGTTATTGGCTACCAACCGTCTGCGGAATATTATAGAAAGCTATTATAGTAAACACAATCGGCACAATCCAGCCGATTTCGTCTGTTTATAGCGGTACATTCGGGACTTAAATTATTGCTCCTCAATGCCGGTTTGTAACATAAAACACCGGGTTCATGACATTTTGATTCATTGCAGGCTGAAATTTTATATGTTGATATATGAATTTTATTATTAAGAAGTACAGTTCGCGAACAGGAATAAGGTCATAACAGGGAATATTTGTAAAGTGAAAGAGGCAATCAAGGCTTGTAGGCTATGTGGAAAATTTTGTGTTGGGATCAAGGGGCAAAGGAAGCGCATTAACCAGTGAGGAGTTCGCAGACTTTATTAGTAAAAATAAAATAGGTGAGTTCTTCATAGCAGGAGCAGATGCCGTTGCTTGTGTTAAATGAACCTGTTTCAACATGCGCAAAGCTAACTATGGTGTTAATGTCCTATCAGATTGCATTACCAGTTATGTATAGAAGGAAAATTGACGAAATGCTCGCCTACTATGAAAGTAAAGGCGGTAAAATCATTAGTTTAAATGACTTTATCACTTCGGGCTACTAAAGCATAGCGGCTCGGTTGTCTTGTTCATTTTTGCTTTATTACTTTTATTCAAAAAGGCTTGATTTTGCTTAGTTGGGCTGGTTAGCGAAACGCTTAATAAGTTGATTTCAAGGATACTTTTAAGATGTCCAATAATTAAAAAGCAGTATGGTAAACAAGAAATATATGATTTAATTAAAAACCAATAACCATGATATTTTACTTTGAAAAATAAGGGGGAACAATTTGATCACTCAAAATGACAAGCAATTCAATATGTACCCCTCTCATGTGGGGCTGAGAAAATATATCCTATATTACAACATCGTATTTCCAGCGAGTGATATGTTTGTGGAAAACTATACGCTCATGCCAAATGCTTGCGGAACATTATCGCTTGCTTTTGATGGAACCGCTATAATCGCCGAACTATGGGGAGCATCCCTAACGCCTGTTTTGTTAGGCATGGAACCAAATAGTTACCATGTCCTGTTACTTATTCAGTTTTCGCCCTATGGCTTGTATCAAATCACACGCCAGAGCCAAGCAGAATTTGCTGACAAACGCCTTTCACTTGCAGATATCGACAGCGAACTTTTTAATTCGCTGCACCAAGCCTTTGTAATATCAGAAACCATAATAGAGTTGGTAAACACTTGCGATAAAATTTTATATAGGCGCATGGAAAAGCAGGTTATTTCAGATGCTTTGTTATTAGCAACTACAGTGATTTCTAATAGTCATGGACAAGTACAAGTGAAAGAAGTCGCCCGGCAATCCAGTTATAGTGAGCGACAGCTAAACCGCATGTTTCTTATGCAAATTGGAATGAATATTAAAGACTATGCACGCTTAACTCGCTTTAACTATGTGTTAAAGCAAATTCAGAAATCGCCTTGTTTTTTTGCGGCATTGTCACAACAAGCCGGATATTTCGACCAGGCCCATTTTGATAAAGATTTTAAAGCGATTAGTGGTGTTAGCCCTCAAAAATATATGAAAACCATGTCGGATTTTTACTATGACGGAACGGAAATATACAATACAATTTCCTCAAAGGAGGAATGAAAAATGAAATATCAAGGTTGCCTTTTAGCGGTTAGGGATATATCCGCTTCCAAGCATTTTTATGAAAAAGTGCTTCATCAAAATATCGTAATGGATATTGGCGCACATGTAACCTTTGAGGGCTTTTCTCTGCAACAAGGATATGCTGAATTCTTTGGGATAGCGGTCGATCGTGTAAAAGAACAGTCACACAACTTTCAAGTCTATTTTGAAGTGGAAGATTTAGACAAAGTATACGCCGAAATGAAAAGCATACCCGACTTGCAATGGGTCCATGAAATAAAGGAATACCCATGGGGGCAGCGTGGCATTCGGGTATATGACCCGGACAAGCATATTGTGGAGATTGCAGAGGATATGATTACCGTTATCAAACGCTTTTTTAGTCAGGATATGTCGGCTGAAGAAGTTGCCAAGCATACTATGTTTCCCCTTGAAGTCGTGAAACAGTATATCGGGCATTAAAAAGAAATGGGTATTGAGCCTTGTTTATGCCAATAAAGCTAGCACATTATTATGAGAAAAAATTCACAATGTCATTCTACTTTATACCTTAAGATATAGATAACAATATTTTTAGGGTATTTTTGTAGTGGAGGGATCGTATGAGATATTCTATCGGTGAATTTGCATCAATTATCGGCGTATCGGCGGATACTTTACGGTTATACGAGAAACAGGGCATTATAAGGCCACTTAAGGATCACAGCAACAATTACAGGTATTATAATGATCTGGATGTTAGGAGCTTGCTGATGAGCCGCTTGTACCGGAGCTTGAATATTCCGCTGCAGGACGTATCCGAATTGATTAACGGTGCGACGGCGCAGCAGGTTCAACAGCAGCTCCTTCAGTCGAAGACGAATCTGGATGAGCAAATTCGCAGGAGTACGCTGCTCCTGAAGAAGATGGACGAAATCGAGACTGAACTGGGGCAGATTGAGGAACGATTGCATCAGTGTCGGATCAAGCTATTGCCGCCCAGATACCGGCTCAAGCAGACAAGTCAGGACCGATTGTTGAAGGAGCCTTATTTAAAAGAAACGGTTAACGAATGGATGGAACTGCTGCCCTTCACATACTTTTGCTTCCGGATCGAGAACTGGAATGATGCGCCAGACAATTATCCCCTCAAATACAGCTGGGGAATGACTTTGACGCAGGACGATATGCTGAATTTAAATGTCAGGGTTAGCGATGGTGTGGAAAACCTTCCCTCCGTTCGCTGCCTATCTTCGGTAATCCGGACTTCGGCGGAGGACAGCTTCACGGTTGAGGCTTTCCAGTTTATGCTGGATGAATTGGCTGCGCAAGGGTATAAGGCTAAGGGAGATATTACAGGGAAATTGTTGTTGAATGAATATATTCAGAAGGCTCCTGGTTCTTATCTGGAAGTCAATATTCCTTTTTAATTATTGATTTAATTTGGCTAATCAGTTTGTGATCAAGACATTGTCATATATCTAACGAAGGATTAAATCTCAAGGTAAGCCAATTTATTGGCCTACTTTGAGATTTTTTTCACATAATCTTCATTGACCTTGGAGCTGCACCAATGTTTATGCTTTGGCTGTAACCTTTGGGACAAAAGAAGAGGGGCTGCATAACCAAAAGGAGGAGGATTAAGAAATGCGCAGAAAATCCGTCTACAGATTTGCGATCGTTTCAGTATGTTTGATTATGATTCTGGCGATGCTGGGGGGCTGCAAAGGAAATTCAGACAAGCCGCAAGCGGAAAATTCAGCGAACAGTAATTCGAAACAGGTAACAAAGCAAAATGAAAATAACGTAAACAAGATATCTTTTACACCTGGGACCTATACGGCGGAGTCCAAGGGGAAAGAGGGATCGATTCAGATCGAGGTTACCTTTACAGAGGATCAACTTACGGATATTAAAGTGCTAAGTCAAGGTGAAACCGCAGGAATTGGCGATGCCGCGATCGACACCTTAAAGCAGCAAATTATTGATGGACAGACGTTAGCTGTAGACGCCGTATCCGGGGCATCCGAGACAAGCGCCGGTTTGCTGGCTGCGGTAGAGGATGCCGTAAAGCAGGCGGGAGGGGATGTTGCAGCTTTTAAGTCTAATGTAGTCAAGAAGCCGGGCGAAGGTTTAACTGAACAGCTTACGGCGGACGTAGTTGTCGTAGGCGCTGGTGCATCAGGTGTATCGGCAGCCGTATCGGCAGCAGACAAAGGGGCCAAAGTCATTATTATTGAGAAAACGGCAACGATCGGCGGTGCGAGCAACTTGTCCTGGGCCGGTAAATTTTATAATTCTTCCGCATCGGTGAATGAAGGCTTGAAAGTTAACGTAGAGCAGGAAATAGCCGACTGGATATATAACAATCACTGGCGCGTTGATGCTGCTGCAATTCGGCAATATGTCACGAAGTCTGGAGAAACGTATGACTGGCTGGCGGATAAAGGTTATAAGACCATGTTCATGAATTTCGCCGGTGAGCCGCTGCACGTACTGCCAGCTTATGATGCCCGTCAGGAATTATTGAGGAACATGCTGGCGGAATCCGTTGAGAAAAACGGGGGCCAGGTGATTACTGAGACGACCGCCAAAAAGCTGATAACCGGAACGAATGGCGAAGTTACGGGAGTGGTAGCCGAGAAGAAGGACGGTACTACACTTGAGGTTACAGCCAAGAGCATCATAATGGCCACCGGCGGTTTTTCGGGCAACAAAAAGATGGTTAAGGGGGGCTTTTGGTTTTGAAGGATCAATAGCGGGGCGGGGGCAAAAATTGGCGGAGGNTTGAGAAAAACGGGGGCCAGGTGATTACTGAGACGACCGCCAAAAAGCTGATAACCGGAACGAATGGCGAAGTTACGGGAGTGGTAGCCGAGAAGAAGGACGGTACTACACTTGAGGTTACAGCCAAGAGCATCATAATGGCCACCGGCGGTTATGCGGCCAACAAAGAGATGGTTAAGGAGGCCTTTGGATTTGAAGGCATCAATGGCGGGCTGGGGCAAAATATCGGCGAAGGACTGGAGATGGCCTGGGCAGCGGGAGCCAAGGTCCCGGACAACTTCGGCGGCCAAATGCTGCACCAAACACTTGCCAGAGCTACTGGTAAGCTGAAGGAGCAATACACTTCATTTGAAGCCAGCTATCCGCTGATGCTCAGCTACTTGCCAAACTTTATGAATGTCGGGCCATCCGGGGCAAGATTCCGCGATGAGGCGGCCACGTTAGAAGCGGTAGCTGCCGCTAATACAAGTGCCTTTAACGGTCCTTATCATTTGGTTATTGTATCTCAATCACAAATTGATGCATTGACGACACAAGGCATGAACGGTGTGAGAGCGCCTGGCCTTCCAGGCATGCCACCGGAGTTTTATGCCGACTTCCAAGCTCAATTCAAGCTGGATACGCCATGGAAAAATGCACAGCAAGTCTTTGACTCGATGGTGGAGAACGGAGACGGGTACAAGGGCGGCACGATCGAGGAGCTGGCGAAGAACGCCGGTATGGATGCCGATGTATTGAAGAACGCCTTCAATAAATATCAAGAGGCTATTCGTACCGGGGTGGATACTGAGTTCGGCAAATCGAAGGCTTATTTGCAATCGATGGGAGAGAGTGGATCGTATTATGCCATTATCGCTGAGATCAACAATCTCGGCTCAGTAGGCGGTTTACTCGTTAATACCGATTTTCAGGTACTGAATGACAAGCGGGTGCCGGTTCCTGGATTGTTCGCCGTGGGTCTGGAATCGGAAGGCGTACTGTTTAATGATACCTATGTCGGCAACGGCGTCGGGATCGGTTATTCATTTACTTCCGGTCGGCTTGGAGGAGAACGTGCGGCCGCTAAAGCGCTGGCCAACTGACTTTACTTGGGCTGTGAAGCTGTAAAACAATCTGTTTAATCATTTGATTCCAAAAAGGTCCAGCCGAGGGGGAAACCCCCGGCCGGACCTTTGAGCACTTATTCGAAATCAGAGGTTAAAAAATTTGAAAGGATGAAAACACAATGAGACTTACAAAAAGCAGTCTTATTTGTCTTGCCCTCGCGCTGATGATGTCGTTCACTTTTGTTGCTTGCAGCAGTGAAAGAAATATAACAAGCAATACCTTTTCCAGCATTGACAACGCTGACATTCCCGATATTTTAGAACAGACAGTTGGCACGTTAGGGAACACATATTTCACCTCCGGCATAACTGACAACAAGGAGTACCAATCTTATTTTCGCGTAATCTTTGAGAACACGACGGAAGACGATTATGCCACACTGATGACGCATTATCAATCGGATTCATCTGGAACCGATGAGAACGGCTCCCTGCTCTTTGAGTGGGGATGGCTCCAAGTAACTCCTGAAGATGGTTCAATAACTATTAACGCATACATCAAGTAAATATTTGGTTATAAGGGATTCTAGGAGAAATGTAAGGCTTGGGAGAGCCTAGAATTGTGGTGACTGTCCTTTTGACAGTCACCGTGCTTCGATTTGTACATTAGCTGAACAAATCGTAAAGGATAACGTATTGATGTCTTAAGACGACATAAGATAAAATGAAATCGAGACGCAAAACGAATAGGTGTGGCGAATCCGGACATGGAACAACAGTTACTATTTGATCTGAAAAGTACTTTTGAAGACCTCATGAAACAGAATCTTGCCGTAACAACTGAACGCATTAGAAAAAAGCTCAAAGCCAGTTATGAGGAAAGGCAAAAGAAATGCAGCAGAGGCATTTTTGGATATGATATTGCAGATAGGCGGGAAGACGAGGGGATCCCCTCGTCTTTTGCATGGGAGCCGCTTTGATTTCTATAAAAAGCTAGAATATAGTGGAGACATGGAATCGTGAGAACCTATCGGGGAGGAAATTACAATGCGTGTTGGTATTATAGGACTTGGCGATATTGCCAAGAAGGCGTATTTACCGGTAATGACAGATCGAGAAGATATCGAGCTCGTGCTGTGTACGAGAAATAGCCAGACTTTGGAGCATTTACAGGCTAAATATCGGGTCGCCGAGACGGCGGGAAGTGTGGAGCAGCTCATCCAGTCCGGAATCCAGGCGGCTTTCATACATACAGCGACAGAATCGCATGCCCGGATCGCTGAACAATTAATCATTCACGGAATTCATGTGTTTGTGGATAAGCCTATTTCATATCACTATGCGGAATGCGAGAGGATTGCCAAGCTGGCGGAGGAGAAGCAAGTGCTGCTTATGGTGGGCTTCAACCGCCGTTATGCACCCATGGTCGCTTCTTTGAAAAGCGAAGCAGCACCGCGAATGATCATGCTGCAGAAGAATCGCATTGCCCTGCCTGACATGGCGCGGCGGTTTATTTTTGACGACTTCATCCATGTGATTGATACCCTGCGTTACTTAGCTCCAGGTGGAGTGAAGCAGGTGAAGGTTTCGCCTTATATTCATGAAGGACAGCTCTACCATATTACGCTTCAGCTGGAAGGTGAGGGGTTTACGTGTATCGGAGTGATGAACCGCGACTCCGGTACGAATGAAGAAATTCTTGAGGTGATGAATCCCGGTAATAAATGGGTCGTGGATGGCTTGAATACTACCGTTCATTTTGCGAATGGCGAGAAGAAGCATCTAAAATTCAAGGATTGGGACCCCGTGTTATACCGAAGAGGCTTTGTCGATATGACAGATCACTTCCTGAGTTGTGTTCGGGAGGGCAAGCAGCCTCAAATTTCAATAAGCGATATGTTGGAGAGTCATCGAGTTTGCGAGTTGGCAGTGCAGGAGGCGGAAAGGTTAGGGGCCCTAACCTGGGAATCCAGCTCAGATACTTGATGGATGAAACCAATTTGCATTCTCTACGTTATAACTATCAAGAGTCAAAATAGGTTCTGGAAGGGTCTTCGGATAAAATGTCTCATCTGTATGACAGGCGGAGCGTCCATCGTGTTATTGCTGCAAGCCGGATATGAAATGCAACTTGGGGGCTATATGGGTTTGTCGCTATTCTTATCAGCATAATTATCCGTTCCGTTCGGTCGGACGAGAGTTATCCAGGCCTCTATGATTGGGGAGTTTGAACGTTAATCCGAACTAGGAATCCATTTTCAGAAAGCAGGGATGCGAATGTTTGAGGATTTGAATGAACGGCTTGCTGCGATGAAGGAAAAGGCACGCGGGATAGAGAAATGGGAGGCCAGGCTCCATCAGCTGCAGGAAGAATTGGCCGAGCTGGAGCGTACTAGGGATCAATCATATAGAAAGCTGGCTGCTGAGGAGAAGGATGTTGAACGCCTAAGCGGTACATCGTTATCCGCCTTTATCTACTCGATCCTCGGCAAGAAGCTGGAGAAGCTTGACCAGGAGCAGCGGGAAGCGCTGGAGGCGAAGGTTAAGTATGAGCATGCCGAACGGGCGGTTCAGGATGTGCAGCAGCAGATCGGGCAAGTACAGCAGCGGATTCGGGAGGTTCACAATTCGAAAGCGGACTATGAGCATTTATTTCAGGAGAAGGAACGACGTATTCTGGATAGCAACCCGGAGTTAAGGGAGCTTGCGGATCGTCTCGCTGAACTTATGGTACAGAAAAAAGAATTGCAAGAAGCATTGGATGCGGGAAGAAGTGTACAGGAGGATTTAAAACTGGCGGAGGAGAGTCTGAATTCGGCCAGGAACTGGGGCACTTATGATATGTTGGGCGGGGGTATGATCTCGACCCATATCAAGCACAGCCGCATTGATGAGGCGATGGAGCATGTGTATCGGGCGGAGAACCATCTGCAGCGATTCAGTAAGGAATTGCGCGATGTAGGCGGTACTTTAGCTGTAGATATGAAGATCGAAGGCTTTCTCACCTTTACCGACTATTTCTTCGATAATTTGATTACGGACTGGTTTGTTCAGGGACGGATCAAGGAGATATTAAATCAGGTCATCACCAAGGCATCCCAAGTGGATGAGCTCATGGATCATTTGTCCGGATCGGAGCGTCAAGCCGAACAACAAGTTGAAGTATTGCACCGGCAATATGTACAGATGGTTGAGACCTATCAATAGTGAACCGCGATGGAATAGAGACTGCGCACGTATGAAGTAGATACGTCCGTGGTCTCTTTTTTTATGAAATAGCGAATCTTTGACAGAAGTAACCTTCACAAAAAATCAGTTTGCCCGATTTGGAGAAGCAGTGTTACACTGTAACGCGGACAGTATATCAATGGACAGGAGTGTTCCTTCGTGTCAAAGATTCGCAGATTTTATCTCAATCATCTGAAGCGAAAAATGTTCAACAAGATTATTCTGTTGTATTCAGCGGTCATGATGGTGCTGTTCGTAACCGCAGCGGTTCTGGTGTATCAGTATCAGCTGCAGCGGATTATCCGCGAAGAGACGGATGCCAATATGAAGACGGCGCAGGTTCTCAGCATTTATCTTAATAGGCAATATGAGAATATTCAGAATACGATTCAGCAGATCTATGGGGATGCGACGCTTAGCGATGATCTGGTCTATTTTCTTAATAATCCCTATGAAAACTATCTGGGTTACCGTCTGAATCAATTTACGAAGACGAATGAGCAGCGGCTGCGCTCCTACAGCACCTTAGTTAAAAATTATATGGAGCAGGAGTCTGGGGCTAAGAGGGTGTCCATCTACAGCTACCCGCGCAAATTTGGCATGAATTTTGAAAGAGAGAAGCAACAGTTGCAATATGAAAGCGGTTCCGATGAGACATGGAACAATTGGCTGATGACGCGCCGCGCCTACACTTGGGACACGGTGAGCAATAGTCCGGAAGCCGGTACCACGGCAAAATCGACTTCTGCCCAGATTTATTCCTATGCGCGGGAGCTTCAGGATCCATGGACACTGGATCGAATTGGCATGCTGGTCGTTGATTTTGACAGCAAGCAGCTGGCAAATTGGTTAAGCAGTCGGGTACCTGCTACGCATGGGCAAATGCTGGTCATGACTTCACAAGGCAAGGTTCTATACGATTCCACAGGGGAATATGTTGGACAGGATTATCCTTATCGCTATGAGTTGAACACAGCAGGCAAATGGGTCGACTTGGATGAACCCTCCAGGATCAATGTGCTCGATACCGGGAATGCCGGATTGACCGTCATAGGCATCGTGTCCAAATCCTCGATTGAGGCAAGCACCGGCAGCCTTCGCAATACATTGATACTCATTACATTATTGTTCTTTGTGGCCAGCTTCGTGCTGACTTCTACCGTGATGAGGAAATTCTCCAAGAAGATTCGCAGAATCATCGTCTCGATGAGCCGCATAGGGGAAGGAGACCTGTCAACGCGGATTCAGATGCCTGGGGAGGATGAATTGCAACAAATTTCACAAAGATTTAATGATATGTGTGAGAGGCTTGAACAATATATTGATAAAATGTACACCTCGGAAATCAAACAGAAGCATGCTGAGCTGGTAGCTCTGCAATCCCAGATTAACCCGCATTTTTTGTACAATACGCTTGAGTCGATTCGGATGAAGGCATATTCGGAGGGAGCTCGGGATGTCGGCAAGATGGTGTATAGTCTTTCCGTGATGTTCAAAGGCATGGTGAAGAAAGACACGGTGATTACGATCAAGGAAGAGATTGAGATGTGCTCTATCTATCTTGATTTGCTGCAAATCCGTTACGAGGGCCGGATTGAAGTCGCCATCGAGGTGGAGCCTGTGATCAGTGGCTGTAGTATCATTAAGCTGCTTGTGCAGCCGATTGTAGAGAATTATATTGTGCATGGATTCCGATCTCTCGATGTTGACAATCAGGTGAGGATCTCTGCGGTGCGGGAAGGGGAAAGGGTGGTAATTACTGTTCGGGACAACGGAACGGGAATTCCGGCCGAGCGCATGCAGGAGATCGACAAGATGTTGTCCGGAGCTTCTCAGCTGTCCTCCAATCTCATGGAGAAGAGCAATCCTTCAATCGGACTGATTAATGTGCATGATCGAATCCGGATGAACTATGGGGAGGAATATGGTCTGAGCGTGTCCAGTGAGCCTGGAAAAGGTACGGAGGTGCGCATGGAAATACCGATGCTGAAAGAAGGGATACTTTAATGAAAAAGGTGTTTTTTGTAGATGATGAGCCATTGATCGCTCAAGGTCTCAGCTCGATTACCGACTGGCAGCAGTACGGTATTGAAATAGCCGGATCGGCGAATGATGGAGAGACCGCCTTGCAGCGGATTATGGAGGAACCGATCGATCTATTAATTACGGACATTATGATGCCCCGTATGAACGGACTGGAATTGATCCGCAGGGTGAAGCAGATTCATCCTCGCACGCGCTTTATAGTGCTGAGTGGCTATGAGGAATTCGAGTATGTAAAAGTGGGAATTACGCTCGGAATTGAGAATTACATATTGAAGCCGATTAACATTGATGAACTGGAATCGACGATCCGACATATTCGCGGAGATTGGGAGCGGGAAGAGCTGAATCTGTTCCGGTATGAGGAGGATTGGAGGGTGCTGCGCAGCAATATTCTGCAGCGCTGGGTTCTGGGCGAGATCGAAGGTCAGGAATTCAAGCATCGTGCCGAATTGCTGGGAATTCCGCTCCATTATAAATATGTTCAGGCCGTGATGTTCCGCGTCATCTCGGAAGAGAAGCCGATCTCCCGGCTGTACCGTCTGCACGGATTGTGCGAGGAATGCGGAGTTATCGCACGGGAAGCTATCGAAGAAGAGGATGAGGTGATCTGCTTCCCGGATGCGGACGAAGATCTGGTGATGCTGTATGTCTCTGATCATCCCGAGCATCATCAGTCCATACTGGAGAATGCCCCCGACACGGCGAGGAGAATCTCTGAGATGACGGGATTGCCGGTATGGGCGGTAAGCAGTGCTGTAAGCAGCGATTTCTATGGTGTTCAGGACAGCTACAAGCAAGCCAAGCAGGTGTTCCAGCAATGGCTGATCTCTTGTCAGGATCAAACGGTATATATGAATGGACCGCATACGAAAGTGGAGGGGGCTCATTCAGTAATATGGGATCAGGAACATTATGTGAGACTACTGATCGATGGGAAACAAGAGCCTGTTATCGAATTCATCGAGTCGCTGCTCCTCGGGCAGTTCGAGCATGATATTATCCCGAGAAGCGAATGTATGAATATGGCGATTCAGCTTATGCTGAGTGCGAAGGATATGGAGGCTCACCCCGATTATAGCGAGGTATTTGCCGCGCTTGCCAGGATGAACACGATTCAGGGATTGATTCGCCATGTTAGCTCTGTGGTACAGCGCAGCCTGGGGAACAGAGACACCGTTCAGCAGGAATATAGCGGGCATGTGGCCATGCTGCTTGAGCAGGTGAGAGAGCACTATGCCGAGGAATTGTCGCTTAAAACGTTAAGCCAGAAGCTGGATATGCATCCGAACTATTTAGGTCAGCTGTTTCAGCAGGAGGTTGGCCTTAGCTTTTCGGATTACGTGAACCAGTATCGGATTGAGAAAGCAACGCAGTTGTTAATTCATACGGATCAGAAGACGGCGGAGATTGCAGTCAGCGTGGGTTATATCGATACGTCTTATTTCTACCGGCAGTTCAAGAAATATGCGGGGGTATCTCCGACAGAACTAAGGCATATGTACACGAAGTAAATATCCTTTACCAGCGCTGGGAATCGTCCGTGTAATACGGGCGGTTCTTTAATTTTGTACATATTTCTTTAATTTGTACATATGATTCGAGCATTTTTCAACTTGTTGCAGGCAGCGCTTTCTTGGGAAAATAGAAGCAGTTAGAAGATGCTAGATTCCATATTCCATCCAAGCGGGCTTTTTAGGCACCAGAGGATGACAGCAGTAAAGGGGGGAGAGAATCATGGCAGCATTTTTGAAAAAAGTGATTAGAAACAGGGCCTTGCTGATCATGATTTTGCCAGGGACAATTTGGTTTTTAATTTTTGCTTATTTGCCTATGTTCGGTACGGTTCTTGCATTTAAGGATTTCCGAATTAGCCGCGATGGCTTCTTTGCCAGCGTGATTAACAGCAAGTGGGTCGGGTTCAAAAATTTCGAGTATTTGTTTTCAACTAATGATGCTTACATCATTACCAGAAACACGATATTGTACAATCTGTTCTTCATTTTCCTGGGGCTTATCATCGCGGTTGCTTTTGCGATTATGCTGAGTGAATTGGTGAACAAGAAGATGGCGAAGGTGTATCAGACAGGGATGTTCCTGCCGCACTTCCTATCATGGGTTATTATCAGTTATTTCGCCTTTACCTTCCTGAGCATGGATAAGGGAACGCTGAACCACCTTATTACACTCTTCGGCGGAGACAAAATAAGCTGGTATTCCGAACCGAAGTATTGGCCGTTCATCCTTGTACTTGTCGGGATCTGGAAAGGGGTTGGCTATAACAGCGTCGTCTATCTCGCTTCTCTTACAGGTATCGATAAATCCTATTATGAAGCTGCGGTCATTGATGGGGCGACGAAGTGGAAGCAAATTCGTTATATCACGATACCTCTGCTTAAACCGTTAATGATTATTTTGACGATTCTGGCTATCGGCGGAATTTTCCGTTCAGACTTTGGTCTGTTCTATCAATTGCCTAAGGATTCGGGTGCGCTGTATCCAGTGACCAACGTTATCGATACCTTCGTATATCGCGGCCTGATCAATATGGGTGATATCGGAATGAGTACGGCAGCCGGGCTGTATCAATCACTTGTTGGCTTGGTGCTGATCTTGCTCGCGAACTACATCGTCAGAAAAATCGAAAGAGATCATGCGATCTTCTAATTTAACGGAGGTGCTCATATGCCACAAGTTACGACTCAGCCCGCCGAACCGTTAGAAGCGGGGAGAAAAAAGAAGCGCGATTACAATTCTATATCGCCTTTCTGGAACGCAATATTTAACGTCATCATCGGATTGTTTACATTCTCTTGCGTCTTTCCGTTCATCTTCGTCATCATCATCTCGCTAACCGATGAACAGACACTGGCGCTTAATGGTTTTAGCTTGTTTCCAAGCAAATTAAGTACACAGGCTTACGAATATATTTTCAAATCAGGCAGCGAGCTGCTGGGTTCCTTCGGGGTAACGCTGCTCATCACTGTATTGGGAACCTTGCTCAGCTTGACGCTTGTTACGACCTACGCCTATGCGCTATCAAGAAGAAGCTTTGAATTCCGCGGATTTTTCAGCTTCCTGGCGTTCTTCACGATGTTATTCTCAGGCGGTATGGTTCCGGGCTACATCGTAATGACTCAGTTCCTGCACTTGCAGAACACGATTTGGGCTCTGATCTTCCCATTGTCGATGAACGCCTTTTTTATCATCGTCATGCGGACGTTCTTCCAGACTACGATTCCGGAGGAAATCATTGAATCTGCGAAAATCGACGGGGCAGGAGAGTTCCTGACCTTTGCCAGAATCGTATTGCCGGTATCGCTGCCAGGGATTGCTACGATCGGGTTGTTCAGCTCGCTCGGATATTGGAATGACTGGTTCAACGCGCTGTTGTATTTCAATAGCCCGAAGGTTACGCCTCCGATGCAGTTCTTGTTGATGAAGATTGAGAAGAACATGGACTTCCTGATTCAGAATGCGCAAAACATCGGTTCTTCGGTAGACTTTGCTGCAACGATTCCGCAGGAGACGGTGAGGATGGCGATGGTTGTTCTGGCAACCACTCCAATCGTTCTGGCGTATCCGTTCTTCCAGCGTTATTTCGTACAGGGCTTGACGGTAGGCTCCGTGAAGGGCTAAGCCAATCAGGAAGTTTAAAAAGATCGCTTTTGATCACGAAGCGAATCAAGAAGTAACTCGGCATCGAATCTTGAATTCACCCGGGTCTTCCGGTGCTCACGTACAAACTTCGTACGCTGCGCTCCTCAGACCCTAGCTTCATCCAATCTCTCGGTGCTGAAAACCGAACTTTTTGAACACTCATTAGTAAAAACCTAATTATGGTTGTCACCGCAGCAACATTTCGCTTCAGAAATTGGCCGGACATGGGGTCGGCCGGTTATCCGGGCAAATTGTTAAGCGGTTTCAATAAATGCAACACAAAATTTAGTCAGGGGGAAAGAAAATGACCAAGAAGAAGTTATCATTGTTGTCACTCGCGCTGGTTATGCTGCTGTCCGTAGTGCTTGCCGGATGCGGAGACAAGAAAGAGAACAACGCATCATCCGGTAAGGAGCAGAATGCCGTTCAGAATGACGGTACGATTGATGCTTCCAAGCTGGACCCGGTAACCTTGAAGCTGTATTTGATCGGACCTAACCAGAAGGATCTGCCTAAGGTACAGGAAGAGATCAATAAATATGTAACTGAGAAGATCAATGCGAAATTAGATATTACGATGATTGACTGGGGCGATTATAGCCAGCGCATGCAGGTGATCACCAGCTCCGGTGAAGATTACGATATCGCGTTTACAAGCTCCTGGGCATTCGACTACCTGCCAAACGCGGCAAAAGGCGCGTTCATGCCATTAAATGAATTGCTTGATAAGTATGGCCAAGGAATCAAGGAAGTGCTTGACCCTCGTTTCCTGGAAGGTACAAAGGTAAACGGAGTTAACTATGGTATCCCGGCCAACAAGGAATTGGCACAACAATTCGTATGGCGCTTCAACAAGAAGTATGTTGATAAATATAATCTCGATATTTCCAACGTAACGACTCTTGAGGATCTTGAGCCATTGCTGAAAACCATCAAAGAAAACGAGCCGTCGGACATTACTCCATTGGCCGTTCCTAAGAGCTTCAAGCCATATCTGCCAGTAGACTTCCTGCTCGGTGACGAAATTCCGATCGGTATGTATCTGGATACGCAGGATTTCAAATTCACAAACCTGCTGGAAACACCTGAATTGAAAGCTGCTCTGAATACAATGCGCAACTACTACAAAGCTGGTTATGTACGCGAGGATATCGCTACTTTGGATGGCATCGACAACATGAAGACCGGCAAATGGCTGGTTGACCGTGAGATTACTCAACCGTATGCGGAGCTTGGCTGGTCAAGAAGCGCCGGTTACGACATCATCACCAGACCGATGCAAGATCCTGTCATCTACACTAGCTCTGCTGCCGGTTCCATGCTTGCGATTTCTTCTTACTCGAAAAATCCTGAGCGTGCGATGATGTTCCTGAACTTGCTTAACACAGATACTTATCTGCGCAACTTGATTCAATACGGTATTGAAGATGTGCACTACAAGAAGCTGGAAGATCCGTACATTGAAGACCTTCCTGCCATGCAAGAGAGTTATGCTATGCCAGGCTTTGCGCTTGGTAATATGTTCCTGACTTATCTGCATGACGGTGAACCGAAGGATAAATGGGATGCATTTGAGAAATTCAACTCCTCGGCGATCGTAGCACCAACCTTTGGCTTCAACTTCGATACGGCTCCTGTTAAAACAGAAGTGGCTTCGGTAACGAACGTAGCTAAGGAATTCATTCCTTCGCTGTACACAGGCTCTGTAGATCCGGACGAATATTTGCCGAAGGCAATCCAGAAGTTTAAGGATGCAGGTATTGATAAAGTAATCGCTGAAGCTCAAAAGCAATTTGATGCTTGGAAAGCGGAGCAAAAATAATCGATTCATAAGGCAACAATTGGAGAAACGGTTGAAGGATGAACCGTTTCTCTCTTTCTAAAGAGGACTGCTTCAATAGATTTTTAATCAGACAAAGGAGGCAATTTCATGAAACGAGCAAAAGATAATTACTTGATTAGATCCAAGAGGAAGCATCAGATTGCCATGATGGCGGGGAGCGCAGTGCTTGCCATGACCTTGTTCGGCTTCAGCGGCCAAGCCAAAGCTGCGCAGCCCCATTCCTCGTATTGGTATCCGAATACACTCTTGGAATGGTCTGCGGCGAAGGATAAGGATGCGCCATTTAACCGGGGGACAGTGGAGTTGAAGGAGGGGCGTTTCCAGGGCTTAAAGACCAATGATACCGCTAAAGTTCAGCCAAAAGTGACAGCGCTTTCTTCAATGTATCCGAGTACGAGCGATGCTCCGTCTCAAGGCTCGGAGAACTTCCATTCCTATACGTTCAGTTTCTGGCAGTATATCGATAAGCTGGTGATGTGGGGCGGATCAGCCGGCGAAGGCCTGATCGTACCGCCGAGTGCGGATGTGATCGATGCCGCTCATAAGAATGGCGTACCCGTGCTAGGAACGGTGTTCTTGCCGCAAACAGAGCATGGCGGGAAGATCGATTGGATGAAGGATCTGCTGCAACAGCGCGAGGACGGAACCTTTCCGGTAGCTGATAAGCTGATTGAAGCAGCTAACTATTATGGCTTTGACGGTTGGTTCATTAACCAAGAGACTCAAGGGGCCAATAAGGAAGAAGCGGCGAAGATGCAGCAGTTCCTGAAGTATATGCAGCAGATCAAGGGGCCCAAGATGGAGGTTGTCTGGTATGATTCCATGATCGACGAAGGGCAGATTAAATGGCAGGGCGCTCTCACCGACAAGAACAAGCTGTTCTTCCAGGATGACAAGACCCGCGTCTCCGACCAGATGTTCCTCGATTTCCGCTGGCAGTACAAGGATGAAGTGAACGGCAAGTACGACTACGTGACGCCTTATTTGAATTCACCGCAAAAAGCAGCAGAGCTTGGCCGCAGCCCGTATGATCTGTTTGCGGGCATTGATGTGGAAGCGAACGGATACAATGGGGAGTATAATTGGCCGGTTCTCTTCCCGGATGGCAAAGAGGCTACGACCTCCTTGGGCATCTATCGTCCGGACTGGACGTTTAACAGCTCGAAGACGCAAGAGGAATACATGGAGAAGGAAGAAATATTCTGGGTTGGCCACAACAAAAATCCGCAAAATACCGCATCATCTGAGGCGGACAATCCGTACTCCTGGAGAGGCATTGCGCATGATATTGTCGATAAGAGTGTGATTGACGGCTCGGAATTTATCACGCATTTTAATACCGGCAACGGACATTTGTATGCGCTTAACGGCAAGGTGATGCGCGAGAAGGATTGGAGCAACCGCAGTCTCCAGGATATTCTGCCGACTTGGCGCTGGATCGCCGAGACGAAGGAGGGTGCAGCTCCGCTTGCTCCGAGCTTTGACTTCAGCACAGCCTATAATGGAGGCAGCTCTTTGAAGCTGGAAGGGGACCTGTCACCTGCAAATCCGACGCATCTGAAGCTGTATAAGGCGAATATGCGGGTTGAAGCAACCACGGAATTATCGGTGATCTATCAATCGAATTCAGAGGCTGGCAAGGTGAAGATCGGCGTTGCTTTCTCAGACGTTCCGGATAAGTATACTTTCTTCGAACCTAAGAAATGGACGCAGGTTGGGGACAGCAAGGATTGGCTGCAAGGTCAGGTGCGCCTGAATCAATATAAGGGCCGGACGATCGTCGGCCTGTCGCTGGAAATTGAGAGCGCGACGGCGATTAAGAATTACCAAGCGAATATCGGCCAGTTGGCGGTAACCCAAGTGAATGATAACGCCAAGACACCAAAGGCGGTTACAGATATCAAAGTAACGGAAAATGAGTTCCGCGATGGCATTTACGGCGACGCCAGATTGTCATGGAGTGCTCCCAAGAACCAGGAGGATGTGCTGTACTACCAAGTTTATCGCGTGAAGCCGGATGGCAAATATGAACTGATGGGGCTGACTGGAAATACGGTCTATTATATACCGGAAATGAGACGGCTTGAGAAGGAAGCGGAGACGAAGCTGGTCGTTATTCCGATGAATCGTCACTATGAGGCAGGCAAACCGGCTGGGGTTACCTTTGAGTGGCCGGCTTATCCGAAGCCAGTAGCTGCCTTTGAAGCGGATCAGACCCTAATCGCGCCTGGGGATAAGGTGAAATTTACAGATAAATCATCCGAAGTTACGGAGAGTTGGAATTGGAGCTTCCCGGGTGGTGAACCTTCTTCCAGCACGGAACAAAATCCAGTAGTTACTTATAAAGAAGAAGGAACCTATACGGTTACGCTCACAGCCAAAAATAGTGAAGGCGAAGATGCGGTGACTCGTCAGATGATTACGGTGACAAAGGAAGCGGCTGGCGGAGTTGCGGATCTTGCCTTGAATCAGAAGGCGACCGCATCCAGCTTTGTGAATGAGAAGGAAGCACCTAAGTTTGCCGTTGATGGCGATGACCGTACGAAATGGTGTGCGGTTGGCGATGCGCCGCATGCGCTGACCGTGGATCTTGGCGGGGAGCATAAGGTCAGCGAATTCGTCATCAAGCATGCCGAAGCAGGCGGAGAGCCAGCGGCGTTCAATACGAGAAGCTTCAAAATTCAGCTTAGCCTGGATGGGGAGAACTGGACGGATGTCGTAGATATCAATGACAATACGAAGGGAGTCAGCAAACATGCAATTGCGCTGACTTCGGCCCGCTATGCCAAGCTGATCGTTGAGAAGCCGACGCAGGGCGGAGACACTGCAGCGCGAATCTACGGATTCGAAGTGAAGGGATTAAAGTAACATAAATGAAGAAAAGACAGCGTCTCTATGCAGCAGATCTCTGCGGGAGATGCTGTCTTTTTGCCGTATATGAAGCAGGATCATCAGATAGCAGGATACCAGTTCAGTCCTTAGCGTTCATTTTGTAGCCCTTCAGAGCCTCAAGCGGGGTTTTTGCATAATCGTCCTTAAGGTATGAATGCTTAGCCGGGCGAGGCTTGTTGCTCTCTGGCAACGGCGGTGTTCTGTCCAGAAGTTCTTCCAAATAATAGGCGTTCATATCAAGACGTTCGATAATCGCACCGAGCGCTACAAAGATAATTCCGGACAGAAATCCGGATCCGATGACCGTAAATGCAGCGCCCCAGGCATGCTCTACCCATCCGAAATAGAGGAAACCCGATAGTAATCCGGCAAGGATGAGAACGCCGCCGACGCTGTATAGCAGCTTAGCCATCTTGGCAGAAACCTCCTCATTACTAGCATTTTCATAATAAGCCCTGACTGATTTATCTGCTACTTCAGATTATAATTCTTTCTTTGCACGATGAGAAGATAACAGATGACAGCACCGATATCCGCAACGGCGATCACGATCCCCATCGGCAGGGCATTCATGTCTCCGCCAAGACCGACCAGCGGTGCTACAGCGGCACCAAGAATATAAGGAAGCAGGCCGAGCAAAGCGGAGGCACTGCCTGCCGATTCGCCTTGATCCTGCATGGCCAGCGTGAAGCTGGCGGTTCCGACGATTCCGACGCAGGAGACGACGAAGAACAATGGAATCAGGATCGATAGCAAGCCTCCATGAACAAGAATGGCGATCAGCAGGGCAACGGATGAGATCGCAGCCAGGGCTAATCCGAAGCGAAGCAATTTGGTCTCTTTAAAGCGATTGACCAGACGTCCGGTAAGCTGGCTCGCGATAATAATGCCGGCCCCGTTCATCGCAAAGATTAAACTGTAGGTCTGTTCGGATACGCTATAAATATTTTGCAAAACGAAGGAGGAGCCGGATATATAAGCGAACATAGCCGCAGTAATCAATCCTTGAGACAAGCAATATCCAATAAACAAGCGATCCGCGAGCAGCTTGCGGAAGGTGCGAAGCGTGACTCCTAAGCCGCCGGATTGACGTCTCTCCTTCGGTAATGTTTCGGGCAGGCCAAGGAGAACCGACAGCATCATCACAACGCCGATGATGGACAATACGACGAATACGCCGCGCCAGGATACGTAGGCCAACAGCTGACCGCCGAAGATCGGTGCCAGGATGGGAGCTGCCCCGTTCACCAGCATGAGCATCGAGAAGAACTTGGTCAGTTCAGAACCGGAGTACATGTCGCGTACGACGGCACGGGATAACACGATGCCAGCTGAGCCTGACAGACCTTGGATGAAGCGAAGTACATTCAGCAAGCCTGCGGTTGGAGCGAATACGCAGAGCAAAGAGCTGATCGCGTACATAGTCAGGGAGATGATCAGCGGCATCCGTCTGCCGCGCATATCGCTCAAAGGACCCACGATGAGCTGCCCAATCGCCAGACCAAGCAGGCAAGAGGTAAGGCTGAGCTGAGCCATCGAAGTCGTTGTATTCAGATCCTTCGCCAGAGCTGGCAAGGCTGGCAAATACATATCCAAGGAGAATGGGCCGAAGGCGGATAAACAGCCGAGAATCAACACCGCTTGCAGACGGCGCGATCGAGTTTGAGGTGGTGGTGTAGAGACAGATGGTCCATCTGCTGTAAGACTCATAATGATTTCTTCCTTTCCAATCATAGGCACCACGAATGGGCCGTTATTTTTTCAGCATTTTAACATTATACTACAGGGTCGAAGGCAGGGGAGAAGTTTTTCTGATCCGTTGGGAATTCATTACAGTGAGGTGTTATACTTCTTGGTAGGATGGTTTAAAGTGTTATCCAGCGTGTTAGAACGAAATGAAGCAATGAGCTTGGATGTTGGTAATTACTCAAAAAATGAGGTGAGCCAATGAAGAGGATCTTGGATTGCCGTGCGTCCGACTTCCGTAGGATGGCGCGGGAAAAATTAAAGGCAGCGATTCTTGCTGCCGAAGGGCGAACGGTCATCGCGGAGACGGTAGCCGTCTCTCAGCCGATGCTGCCGGAGATCAGTAATGCTGAGCTGGCCAAGGCCTTCGGTGCAGATATGATTCTGCTTAATGTGTTTGATGTGTTTAACCCCGTAGTCCGCGGACTGGCCCCGCTTGATGTGTTTCACCCTACCGGTGAGGAGCGGCAAATCCACAATCCGATCGCTGAAGTCAAGCGGTTAACAGGGCTGCCGGTCGGAATTAATCTGGAGCCCGTGGATGCTGCTGCGGAAGTGCTCGAACAGTTGAATCAATTGCCTGAAGGGCGCAGGGCGACAGCTGCAAGTCTGGTCAAAGCCAGGGAATTAGGGGCCGACTTCGTATGCCTGACAGGCAATCCGAAGACAGGGGTTACCAATGAGCAGATTGCTCAGGCGATCCGGCTTGCGAACGAGCATTTTGGCGGACTGATTATCGCCGGGAAAATGCATGGTGCAGGAACGCGCGGTAAAGTGATCGATCGGGAAGCGGCGCTTGCCTTTACGGAGGCAGGAGCAGATATAATTCTTCTGCCTGCTCCGGGCACAGTCCCCGGGCTGCGCGAGGAGGAGCTGGCTGCGATCATTACCGAGGTGAAGGAGAAGGGGGTGCTTGCTTTGGCCGCGATCGGTACGAGTCAGGAGGGGGCCGATACGGAGACAGTCAAGGCGATCGCATTAAGTGCAAAAAGGGCGGGAGCCGATGTGTTTCATATCGGGGATGCAGGATACACCGGAATTGCGATTCCGGACAATATTATGGCTTTGTCCATCGCGATACGAGGTCGCAGGCATACGTATATTCGTATGGCGGCTTCGCCGCTGCGCTAATGATGAAGATCGGAGTTGTATCGGATACCCATATGCCGAAGAGAGCATCAGTGCTGCCGCCTGCGCTGGTCTCTCAATTCCGCAATGCGGATCTGATTATCCATTTAGGGGACTGGACCAGCATGGAGGTCTACAGGCAGCTGTCTGCGCTTGCTCCAGTTGAAGGGGTGGCCGGCAATAATGATCCTGAAGAGATCATCCAGCGGTTTGGTTATCACAAAATCCTCCAGTTGGGTTCACATAAGGTTGGACTTACTCACGGTTTTCTGCCTGAAGGCCGCGGCAATGCACGGGAGAAGGCGATGAAGATCTTCCAGGGGCAGGAGGTCGATGCCATTTTGTTCGGGCATTCTCATAAACCATTACTCAAGAGAGAGAACGGGCTGCTTCTGTTTAATCCCGGTTCTCCTACTGATAAGCGGCGTGAACCGAAATATTCTTTTGGTCTGCTGCAGATTTCAGGGGAGATCATCAAGGCGAAGCATATTTATATGGAGCGCAAGCAGTAACGGGCATGAAAAACAAGAGCAGGTTCTGAAAGAACCTGCTCTGATCTGGAAACTCAATGTGTTGTGCCGGCATTTCCGGATATATCCTCTGTTGTCTCCACCGCTGCTTCTACAGCATAGGTTAATGACTGGGCGATATCGCTCAAAGACATGGACGGGGTCCCAACAGGGCGGGTAATCACCTGGTCAGGTGAGAAGGGCACATGGATAAAGCCGCCGCGAATTTCCGGGAACTCCCGATCGATCATATATAATAGACGGTACATGATATCATTGCAGACAAAGGTTCCCGCCGTATAAGAGATATAGGCCGGGAGCCCATGCTCCTGGATCCTCCGGCACATCGCTTTAATCGGCAGAGATGTGAAATATGCCGTTTCCCCATCCTCCTCAAGCTTTGTATCGAAGGGCTGATTGCCCTTATTGTCCGGGATCCGCGCTTCTGCCAGATTGATAGCGACGCGTTCCAGGGATACAGCGGCGCGTCCGCCTGCTTGACCAACGCAGATCACAATTTCCGGCCGATGTTTCTTAATCGCCTGCTTGAGCACCTCACCGCTCTCTCTGAACACCGTTGGCACCTCTAGCTTGATAATCTCAGCGCCAGCTAATAGTTCCGGAATCCGCTTTACCGCTTCATAAGCAGGATTCACTTTATCTCCGCCAAATGGATCGAATCCCGTAACTAAAACCTTCATTAATTCATCCCCCATTTCTTATTTAAATAATATCATATACACAATTTGGAAAATGAGCATGAAACATGCGACAAACAGCTGATTTTTAATGGCGCCATATTTATCCTTCATTTCAAGAATAGCAACGGGTACGATGTTAAAGTTGGCAGCCATTGGCGTCATCAGTGTACCGCAATAACCGCAAGTCAAGGCGAGCATTCCGATCAGTGCCGGATTGGCTCCATGGCTGAAAACAAAAGGCGCACCGATCCCTACGGTCATTACTGTGATCGCAGCAAAGGCGTTGCCCATAATTACGGTGAAGAGGACCATGCCTAAAGCATAAATAATGATTCCAATGGTGACATTGCCTTCAGGTACGACTTGTCCAACTGCATTGGAGATGACCGTCCCGACGCCGGCGCTTGTAAAGACAGCGCCTAAGGAGGCCAGCAGCATGGGCAGCATACTTAAGGGCCCTACCGTCCCAAGCATATCCGCCGCATCATCCAGAAATGTCGTCGGTTTATTGTCGCGGGAAAAGAACATCAGGATGATCATGGCTACAAGGACTCCGGCGCCCACTCCCACGAGAGCTCCCAACTCAGTAAAGAGGACAAACAAAATGGCAAAAATACCGATACTCAAAGCGGGAATAAAGATTTTCATCCCTAATTTTGAGGACATGTTCTCCATGTAATCTTTTGCGGGAAGATGACTTTTCCCTTTGCCAACACGCCTGGCAATCGCAGGAATAGTCATTAGAAAAATCAGGATTCCGCTGGTTAGCGGCGGAAGCCAATGCCCTGCACCGATAACCATCCCCAGTATGCTCCAAAAGAAGAGGGTGCCGTATCGATGCGGATTGGTCTTGTCTGCCAAATTTCGTATGCCGGTATAGATCAGGACCAGGCCCATCAATATATAGAGAATCTCCAGTAACTTGGTACTCATCAAAATATTCGGGTCTGTAAAGAACGCCACATTACATCTCCTCCTTATTGTCAGCAGAATAATATTTCTTCGACAAGCGGCGTTCCTTTAAGTAGAAGTACACGCTCGCTACGACCAGCGCTGTAATAGCCACAGGAATTTCTACGGCCGCTAATTGGCCCAATGTCACCTCATAACCCAGGTCCTTCAAGGTGGACTGAACCAGCAGTGCGCCAGCGCCGCCGACAAAGAGGACTTGTCCAAAAAACCAGCAGATATTTTCCATGCCGGAGGCCATTCCCTTTAACTCCTCTTCATGATCAGGATTGATCTTTAGACCGCGGGATTCGATCGTTCCCAATGTCATAGGAAGTATGATAGGACGAACGAATCCGGCAACACCGCCGAAGCTGACATTAAATGCGGCGAAGATCATCCGGAATACCCCGTAAATATCGATGATCATTCCGGCGGAGACTTTCTTGAACCGCTGGATCAATGCAGCAGCAGATTCTTTGAGCCCGTTGCGCTCCAAAGTTCCGGTTGCCAGCATGATGATAATAAATATAGCCATCCCACGATTGTTGACGAAGCTGCTTCCTAGCAGTTCAAGCATTCCTTCCACGCCTAGCCCGCCGGTGAGAGCCGTCACGATTAGAGCAATTATTACGATCAGAATCGCGTCCAATTTCAAGGCGAATCCGACGATCACGATCAGAACTCCCAACAAGGTTAACAGATTTTCCATAGTCTTCACTCCTTTCTTAATAGATTTTTGAGCAGATAGCTGCGTCAAATTTTTTTTATTATAAGTTCTATGTATTCCGATTACTGTGACGTTCTTATCTCTGGGAAAAGCGAAAAAAAAGCAATTTTTCACCCAAATTCCACCAAATCATAGATTTTGGATTGACTAGAAATTGACCGCCATTTAATATGAGAATAATATAATCTTCCGAAAACGTGAGAAAGATCACGTTTTTGCGCTTTTATACTTTCATGGATAGAAGCGTTAACCGGATTTCGCATCGATTAAGTGAATTGTTAATGCAGTAAATTAAATTGAGGGGGTCTTTTGAAAATGGGGAAGAAATTGTGTCTATTATTAGTCATTTCTATCATGCTGGTAGCTGTGGTTGGCTGTGGTAGCTCGGGCTCGGGGAAGCAGTACAAGATTGCTATCTCACAAATTGTGGAGCATCCGTCGCTGGATGCAACTCGTGAGGGCTTTTTGGCAGCCTTGAAGGACGCGGGAATTATAGAAGGGGAGAATCTGAAGCTGGATTACAACAATGCGCAAGGTGACCCCAATAACAATATGACGATTGCCCAGAAAATTGCTGGTGAGAAATACGACCTGGTATTAGGCATTGCTACACTTCCGGCTCAAGCGCTGGCCAGTCAGGTGAAAAATTCGCCAGTCATGTTCGCAGCGGTGACGGATCCGCTCGATGCTAAATTGGTGGATAATCTGGAGCAGCCGGGCGGTAATGTATCGGGTGCTTCTGATACAAACCCTGAGGCTATCACTCAGTTGATGGACTTTATCGCTGGGAATTTCTCTGAGGTAAAGACCGTGGGTGTTGTGCTTAACCAGGGCGAGCCTAATGCTGTGGTTATGACTAATCTGGCAGAAAAGGCGCTGGAAAAGCACGGGATTAAGCTCGTTAAAGCTTCGGTTACGAATACCTCGGAAGTGAAGCAGGCTGCGGAATCCTTGGTAGGTCGAGCCGATGCGATCTATATTACACTCGATAACACAGTAGTCGAAGCGGTTAGCACGGTTATTCAAGTGGCTAATGACAATGATATTCCATTCTTTTCGAGCGATCGCGATTCCGTTGAGAAGGGGGCTTTTGCTACGGTAGGCTTCAAATATTATGATCATGGCTATCAAGCAGGACAAATGGCGCTGCAAGTCCTCAAGGAAGGCAAGAAGATCGGTGATTTGAAGGTTACCGTGCCAGAGAAGCTCGATCTTATTCTTAATCTGAAAGCTGCGGCAGAGCAAGGAATCACGGTCACGGACGCAATGAAGGACCAGGTTAAGGATAAAGAAACCAATATTCTCGAATAGGTGTTCCATAATTAGGAGGTAGTATCATCATGATGAACTCATTACTCGGAGCCCTAGAATCCGGATTGCTGTATGCCTTGATGGCGCTCGGCGTTTACATTACCTTTCGCATCCTGGACTTTCCAGACCTGACGGTGGACGGCAGCTTTACAACCGGCGGAGCCATAACAGCCATCATGATTACGAATGGGGTATCCCCCTGGGTCTCTACCATCTGCGCCTTTGGCGGCGGACTGCTAGCCGGTATGGTTACAGGGCTTATTCATACCAAGGGTCGTATCAACGGCCTCTTATCCGGAATTCTGATGATGATCGCATTGTATTCCATTAACATGCGAATTATGGGGAAGCCGAATGTCGGGCTGCTTGGCGAGAAGACGATATTCAGCTCCGTATCACCGCTGTTGCTGATGCCTTTTGTGGTCATCGCTATTAAGCTTCTGCTCGATTTGTTCTTTCGTACTGAGCTTGGGCTCGCGCTGCGGGCAACCGGAGACAATCAGCGGATGATCAGAAGCTTTGGCGCGAATACCGACAATACAATTATTTTGGGGCTCAGCCTATCCAATGGACTGGTAGCCTTATCAGGAGCATTAATTGCCCAGCAATCCCAATTTGCCGATATCTCCGCCGGAATCGGAATGATTGTGATCGGGTTGGCCTCGGTCATTATCGGAGAAGCAATATTCGGTGCCCGCAATGTATTTTTTGCTACGCTGGCCGTTGTGTTGGGCTCCATTGTCTACCGTCTGGTTGTCGCTCTGGCGCTGCGGATCGAGTGGCTGGAACAGACCGATCTGAAGGTGATTACGGCATTGATTGTCATCATCGCGCTGGTGCTGCCAACGGTACGCAGGTCATGGAAGCAGAAGGCGCTTGCTCGCAAGCGTTCGTTGGAACTCGTCTCCGACGCTGAGCAGAGAAGTGTGGGAGGTGGACTATAATGCTGCAGATTACCCATTTATCCAAGCTGTTCCATCCAGGTTCCGTCGATGAGAAAATCGCGCTAATTAACGTGAATCTACAGTTGAAGCCAGGGGATTTCGTGACCGTGATCGGCAGCAACGGCGCCGGTAAGTCAACGTTGATGAACATGATCTCGGGTGCGCTGAAGCCGGATTCCGGTACGGTCCATATTGCCGGCAACGATATTACGGACTTGTCCGAGCATAAGCGCAGCCGTTGGGTCGGCCGGGTATTCCAGGACCCGATGGCCGGGACCGCTCCGCATATGACAATCGAGGAAAATCTGGCGATGGCTTACTCGCGGGGCAAACGTCGTGGTCTCTCCATCGGGATTAACTCCGGACGAAGAGAACTGTTCCAAGAGCAGCTTCGCAAGCTTGGGATCGGCCTAGAGAACCGTCTGCGCGCCAAGGTAGGAACGCTGTCCGGTGGAGAACGTCAGGCGCTCAGCCTGCTTATGGCTACATTTACCGAGCCGCAGATTCTGCTGCTTGACGAGCATACTGCGGCATTGGACCCCGCACGGGCCGAGCTGGTCACCCAGCTCACACAGAAGATCGTCAGCGAGCTGAAGCTCACCACCTTGATGGTCACGCACAACATGGAACAGGCGATTCGCCTTGGCAATCGGCTAATTATGATGGATGGGGGCCGCATCATCCTCGATATCCATGAGCAGGAGAAGCAGCGGCTGACGATCGAAGGCCTGCTCGGAGAGTTCGAACAGATTAGCGGTCATAAGCTGAGCGATGATCGGGTCGTACTCGGCTCTTAGAGGATAGGCAATCCATAAATCTGTGCAAGGAAGAGTGTGTACAGGGAAGAAATACGGGTTATAAGGACCTTCAGCTCCGCTATTGAAGCGGGTTTGCGGGTCCTTTTCCCTTTTTGGATATAGGATTCATGAATGAACGAGCTGTTCTTGATTGAACGGGATGGGTGATAGGGGAATTAGAGTGGTCATATCGTTGGTAGTGTTGTGTTATTAGCGCTGTCGGTCCCGTTATCACCAGCGACTCAGCGTATCAAACATACGGGTTAGTGGGGTTAGTGGGGTTAGTGTAGTTGGGGTATCTGGTGTAGCTACTGTTGGTACCATTGAAGTCATTGATGCGCCAGACTCTAGCGGAAATTAAATCCGCTATTTTGGCGAATTCGACGATTCTGTAATTGTAACGGAAATCTGATCCTCTATTTGGGGAACGTCTGCCTTATTCTGCTGAAAAACTTCAATTAAGGGAATCCATTTCCGTTAGAATTCAAAAACGGCCCTTTCAGACCAAATAGCGGCACTGGTTTCCGTTAGATCTTTCTGCAAACGATTAGTGGACCAACCCGCTCGCCTTCACCAGCGGTTCAGCGTTATCGAACATACGGGTTCGTCTAGCTGGTGTAGTTAGTAGCGGCGGATTGTTGGGGAATTAGTGCTGTTGGGGCTATTAGTGCTGTTGGTCGCTTGTTGATGCTTGTTGGTTGCTGGCGGTGTCGTTAGTCATGTTGCTAGTGCTATTGGTGCTTCTGTGTTCTTACTGCTTCTGTGCTGTTGGAGCTGTTAGTGGCATTGTGTGGCGTTAGTGACTTGGGAGTCATTGGCTGTTAGTGCTGTTGATGTAGTTATGCTCTTGGGGCTTCAGCGCTCTTACTGCTTCTGTTGTTCTTAGTGCTTCTGTGCTCTTGACGCTGTTAGTGGCATTGTTAGAGGTTTTCTAATAATCGGACAATTGGAAAAATCCGATTCATTATGCCAAGATGCCATGCTATAATCAGGAAAACGGAGGGGATGGTGACGATGATACTTGAAGTAGCCCATCTGCAGGTGAAACCGGGCACGATTAACGATTTTGAAAGCAGCTTCCGGCAGGCATCGAAGATCATTTCTCAAATGCGTGGATATTTGGGACATGAGCTACATAAATGCGTAGAGACCGAAAATAAGTACATTTTGCTCGTGAAGTGGCATTCGATTACCGATCATGAGGTTGGGTTCAGACAATCTCCTCAATACGAAGAATGGAAGGAATTACTGCACCATTATTATGATCCCTTTCCATTGGTTGAGCACTATGTTCAGATTAAATTAGAGATGTGAAGACATCGATGGAGGTAATGAGCATGAGTACAAATGAAGCTATTTTTGATCAGATTGAATTTATAAGAAGTCAAACCTTGAAGATGGTGCAGGGGTTAACAGAGGAAGAGGTGCGGACGATTCCTGATGGGTTCCGCAATCATATTTTGTGGAATCTGGGGCATATCGCCTTCGTACAGGACCGTTTTGCCTTTCTTCTCGCTGGACTTCCCTCGGGGCTGCCGGAGCAATATCGGGAATGGTTCGCTAACGGAACATCACCGCTGGAATGGACGGGTCAGGAACCTGACTTCGCGGAGGTGTGCCGAATCGCTGGAGAGCAGCCGTCAGAGATCAGAAGACTATTGTCTGGGCGCTTGAATGAACCTACGGTACAGCCATTTACGACTAGCTCAGGCTTCACGATGGATCGCATCGGATCTTTGCTGAGCTTCAGTCTGTACCACGAAGGGATGCACTTCGGCATCATTAAACAGTTCAAGAAGACGATACAAGGTTGATTACAGTCAGACTTGCAGAACTAGGAGAGGTACACGGATGGATGAACAATATGTCATTGAGGATGCGGTTCTTGAAGATCTGGGCCGCATTGTAGATATATATAATGAGACGATTACCGGACGGATGGTTACGGCTGATTTGGAGCCGATCACTGTAGCCAGTCGCCTATTATGGTTTGAAGAGCACGCCCCGGATTTTAGACCGCTATGGGTACTTAAGGAGGGGGAAAGAATCGTTGCATGGCTCAGCTTTCAATCGTTCTATGGACGACCAGCTTATCTGGCGACGGCGGAGATCAGCATCTATATTTCCGCAGAATGCCGTGGTAAGGGCTTGGGCAGTCTGCTGCTTCAGCGGGCGATCGATTTCTGTCCGCGAATCGCGGTGAATACGCTGCTTGGTTTTGTGTTTGCCCACAACCAGCCGAGTCTCTCCCTGTTAGAGAAGTTCGGGTTTGAACGGTGGGCGCACCTGCCTCGTGTTGCTAATATGGATGGAATTGAGCGCGATCTTGTTATTTTGGGAAGAAGAGTTGAACACTAATCGAGCTTTGGGCCGAAAGAGATTTCTCACTGCAAAGTGATATTGTTACACATCTTGGCCCGAAGAGTCGAGAATGGAGAAGAAATCGCTTGAATGAATGGATAGAACAATGGACGAGTTGGCTGATTAATGCCACACAGCTGGGCGGTTTTTCTATACTGATCATTACGATTCCGCTGGCGCTTCTGCAAGGAACGATCGGCATATTCCCGTTTGCGACAATCGTCATGCTGCATATCTCCGTATTGGGGATCGCGGATGGACTCATCGCCAGCTGGATCGCCGGAACGGCCGCCGGGATGATCATATATTTACTATGCGGCTACTTATTCGCTGACTGGTTCAACCGCAAATGGCTGCGTAAGCTGCAAAAATATGAGAAATGGCAAAGAGGCCTGGAGCGGTATGGCGTATGGGCAGTAATATTTCTGCGCACCCTGCCGATTATGCCTAACAATTTGATCTCGTTCATGTCGGCTATATCCAATATGAAGCTATCATCGTATACATGGTCAAATATGGTTGGCAACCTGTCCGGGATATGGCTGTATGGAATATTAAGCGCATCGGTCGTATTTCCAGACACAGATCTTCGCAAGCTAATATTCAGTTATATTATTTTTCTGGTCGCCCTTACCATCATCTTCTGGTTCAGAAATCGGAATATGATCAAGCGGGACCGCAGCATGACGGCATAATCGCCTATAAAGTATAATGTAAAATAGAGATATGAGTGGAGAATGGGGTGGCACAATGAGTACAGCAAATATAGCGGCGAAGCCGAAGACGAGGAAGCTGTTATTTAGCGCTGGCTTCAGTTGGATGTTCGACGCGATGGATGTCGGGATTATATCGTTTATCGCCGCTGCTTTGGCGGCGGACTGGGGGCTGACCCCACAACAAACAGGCTTGTTCACAAGCATTAACTCGATCGGCATGGTGTTCGGGGCCGCTCTGGCGGGTCTGATGGCCGACAAATTCGGCCGTAAAGCGGTGCTGCTCTGGACGCTGGTTATTTTTGCTGCAGCGAGCGGTTTGTCCGCTGCTGCTACAGGATTTGCCATACTGTGCGTGCTTCGCTTTATCGCCGGCTTTGGGCTTGGCGGTGAGCTGCCCGTAGCATCCACCTTGGTCTCGGAATCTGTACCCGCCAAGGATCGGGGGCGGGCTGTCGTTTTGCTAGAGAGCTTTTGGGCCCTCGGCTGGATTCTGTCAGCGCTGATCGCTTATTTTGTAATCCCGGATTACGGCTGGCGGATGGCTTTTGTCATTAGTGGTGTGCCAGTCTTGTACGCCTTGTATTTGCGTCGCTCAATTGAAGATCCGCCGCGGTTTATCGAGCAATCGAATGCCATGAAACAGCGGTTTTCGGTCAGAGAGAAGCTGCAATCTGTATGGTCAGCTCCTCATCGACGCTCGACGATCATGCTCTGGATTTTATGGTTTACTGTAGTCTTCTCCTATTACGGCATGTTCCTATGGCTGCCTTCGGTCATGGTCCTGAAGGGCTTCAGCCTCGTCAAGAGCTTTGAATACGTGTTGATTATGACCCTGGCTCAATTGCCGGGTTATTTCACGGCTGCCTACTTCATAGAGAAGTTCGGCCGGAAATTCGTATTAGTCCTGTACCTGGTGCTTACCGCTGCAAGCGCGGCCTGGTTTGGCAGCGCAACGACGGAAGGGATGCTGATCGCCTCGGGAATTTGCTTGTCCTTCTTTAATCTGGGGGCGTGGGGAGGCATGTATGCCTATACGCCGGAGCTGTATCCGACCAAGGTCCGGTCGACAGGTGTTGGCTTCGCTGCTTCCTTCGGCCGGATTGGCGGGGTAATCGCTCCGTTCCTGGTTGGCTGGCTTGTAGCCCGGGAGGTAGCGATCAGTTCGATCTTCTGGCTGTTTTTCGTTACGGTTCTGATCGGCGCGATTGCCGTCCTCTGGCTAGGTACCGAGACAAAAGGGAAGGAACTTTTGGACTAGCTTTGGATTAGCAAGCGCCTCTGTGCCTGTCTGTTCAAGGGAGCGCTAATGAAAAATTGAGCTGGCATAAAGGGGAGAACAAGGTGATGCAGAAGCGAAACGCTGTTTGCTGAAGCGAATCTGCATCTGCTTCTTGTTGTAAGTTTCGCACGGCATTATGTTGGTCGGGATATGGTACTTCCCGATTTGATTCGGGAAGGCAACATGGACCCGATTGCGTAATCTACTATTTTGGAGATTCTAACGAAACGTGGTATCGTTATTGGCTTCAAATCGGGGCGCTGAGATTTTTAACGAAACTGGGTATCGCTATTGAACAAGAATTATCTCTTTTTGCTGGTATTTCGCCCAAATAACGATATGGTGTTTCGTTAAAAATAATTTCCCGCTTTTTGGGAGCCAATAACGTTCTGTAGTTTCGTTAGAAATAAAAATAGCTGCTGATAAGCAGCTATTTTTATTTGGTCCAGCATTGGTCCAGCATTGGACTAACATCGGACTAGCGTCGTGCCAGTATCAGGCCAGCATTGGCCCAGTATCGTGCCCGCATCGGACTAGCATTGTGCCCGCATCAGGCCAGCATTGGCCCAGTATCGTGCCCGCATCGGACTAGCATCGTGCCAGTATCAGGCCAGCATTAGCCCAGTATCGTGCCCGCATCGGACTAGCATCGTGCCAGCATCAGGCCAGCATTGGCCCAGTATCGTACCCGCATCGGACTAGCATCGTGCCAGTATCAGGCCAGCATTGGGCGGTAGGTGCAGCCGGTGCGGTCGGTTATGGGCGGATGGCCTGACCAGCTGGGCTAATGGCCCGGATACAAAATAAATAGAGCGGTCGATGAAGTGAGACGAGAATGGTCAGTTAACGCTCCAATTGAGCTTGATCGAGGCTTTCGCCCGGCAGCAGGGCATGGCCGGATATGCCAAGCTTTTGCAATTGGTGGGCGAATTGTGCTCCGTCCTGCTTGATGAGGCCAAATGTATCGTAGTGAACCGGGACCACGTGCTTGGCGCCGATCCATTCGGCAGCGAGCAGGGCGTCCTCCGGTCCCATGGTGAAGAAATCGCCGATCGGGATGAAGGCGAGATCGATCTTATGTTTGCTTCCGATGAGCTTCATATCGCTGAACAGTGCGGTATCACCGCAATGATGGACGATGAAGCCGTTGATATTAAGCACAATGCCCGCAGCAACTCCCAAGTAGACATTGGTTCCGTTCACTTCTACGGATGAACTGTGGAGAGCCGGGGTGAAGGTTAACTTGCCGAACGGGAAGTTGGATGAGCCTCCCAGGTTCATCCCGGTTGCCTTAAGCCCTTTTTGCTTAAAAAAGTCGGCCAGTTCAACAATAGCTACGATGGTGGCTCCAGTCCTTCTGGCAATCGCCTCAGCGTCCCCGATATGATCCGAATGCCCATGGGTAAGCAGGATATAATCGACATCGATATCTTCTGCCACAGCAGCTGCTTTAGGATTTCCGGTCAAGAATGGGTCGATGATCAGACGGTAATCGCCGGTATCTAAAAATACGCATGAATGTCCGAGATACGTTAGTTTCACAAATATCGCTCCTTTTTGGCAAAATAATGAACTAACTCTATTATAGCGAAGCAGAGGCATGAGTAAAATTTTGCTGGCTGGCCAGTGCAGTATTAACATTTTGCGCCTGCCGGATCACTGCATAGCTGTGAGCTATGATGATCCAGACGGTAACTAATCCCGGTCAAAACAGCGGCGGCAATGGTGACTATTCCCCCGGACCAGGACACATCGATCAATCGACTGTTTATGGCAACGAAGCCGCCAAGCGTCGAACCGAAGGCAATATAGATAGGGTTTGCACTTGCTTACCGAGTATAACGTTCCAGTAAAGGGGAGAGTCCAGAGATCGTTTGCTATAATCTGTGGAATTCTTATAAAAGAATTCAAAATCAAGAGTAGAAATGAGCTATAGCGAAAATTAGAGAGCGCCATATCAATGTAAGCGGTATATTTTCGTATTCCTTTAAATTTATCGCTTTTTTTGCCAGGAAGTTGGCTTTACAGTCAACCCTTGCAGCGGTATGATTCAATCCATAATCCATAATCAATATTAACCAATTCCGATCGCTTAATCTCTGGGATATTCCAGGGAACGGGGGAACCAACAAGTGCTTGCTGCGTGATGATCAATGCGGCTTGCGCGACGTCTGAAGGGCCAGGGCTGGTGTGAGAGCCAACACAGGCCCATTCGGACAGGGGTGAATCCTGAGGAAGAGACCATGGACTCTTCTCGGGTAGGGCGACTCTCACCGCCCGAATCCGTCAGCTAACTCCGTCAGCGTGGGTATGAGAGAGGAAAGGTGACTGCGAGCCGCAATAAATTCGGCCACAGAGGACCGTTTGCCTCTGTGGTTTTTTGCGCCCTAATTTGAAAAATGAATTGAAATACAATGAAATGATCCATCAAAAAACGCTGAATGCTGTCGTGGATAGGACAGCAGCGGGGGAACCAACGGTACTGAGTGATGTCCGCTCCGCGGGCTTCTCAACCTTAGTTCCATGGGGTGAATCGCTTGGAGGATAATCTATTCTTCAAGGTAGGGCGACTTCCGCGCCCGAATCCGTCAGCTAACCTCGTAAGCGTCAAGGAAGAGGCAACCACCAAAGGCCGAATAGTGGGTCCAAGACCACCCATAAAGCCGCGGGGAAGGTTACTATCTTTCCTGCGGCTTCTTTTGTGTTGTCCTCTGCAAATTCAAGGAGGGTGTTCTCAAGTGGAGGGAGAGTTTGTTCTGGTAGCAGCCCCGAACCCGGTTGGACTGAAGTTCATTTTGCTGCTGATGGCAGCGAAGCGTAATTTCGCGGTACTGGTGAACAACAAGAAGGAGGAAGAAGTCCTTCATAAACTGGGCGTAAGACATGTATTGCGCATCAAGACGGATGACGAGCAGAGCTGGATCGTTCCGCCGTTTCCAATCGGCCGCTGCTATATTTTTGAACTGAGTATGACATTAACTTGTCGCTATTTGCAAATCTGCCGGAGATGGACGCAGGATCAGATTTTCATTATTACTCCGAATAAAAATCCGCGCATGATTTACAAAGGGCTCGGAGCTTCTTATGTCATCCATTCCGTGAGCGGAGAGGTTGGATTTCTGCTTACGGCAAAGCCACAGCTTGAGCAATAAGCCGGAGCTTAAAATTTATAAACAGGATTCCTGATGGGGTGAGTGTGTAATGGATTATTTACAAATGTTCATCGTGATCGGCGTCATATTATTGCTGGTAAAGCCGGTCGGAACTTATATATATCATGTTTTCTCCAATGTACCGAATCGTAGTGATCGCATCTTCGGAGCAACAGAGCGGTTTATTTTCAGCATAGCCGGCTACCGGCGGCGCGAAGGGATGGATTGGAAGAAATATATTATCAGCTTGCTGGCCACCAATGTGGTGTTGATGACCATCGCTTTCCTGCTTCTCAGCCTGCAGCAGTGGTTGCCTTGGAATCCCGAAGGAAGCGGTGGTATGGAGCCGACGCTGGCATTCAATACGGTAATCAGCTTCATGACCAATACGAATCTGCAGCATTATAGCGGGGAGACAGCACTGAGCTATTTCTCGCAAATGGCTGTAATCACCATGATGATGTTCACATCGGCGGCTACAGGTCTATGCGTTGCTATTGCTTTTATCCGCGGGATTACCGGGAGAGGCCAACGGCTGGGGAATTTCTTCGAGGATTTTGTAAAGGCGATCGTTCGTATTCTTCTGCCTGCTTCGCTGATCGTAACGTTTCTGCTGGTGGCGCTCCAGGTTCCGCAAACCTTGCAGCCTGCCACGGCTGTGAACACGCTGGAAGGGACTGTACAGCGAATCTCGCTTGGGCCGGTGGCCTCGCTGGAATCCATCAAGCATTTGGGTACGAACGGGGGTGGATTCTTTGGAGCAAATTCCTCTCATCCGTTCGAGAACCCCAGCGGGTTGACGAATGCAATAGAGATGTGGTCCATGTGGCTGATCAGCGCATCACTGCCTTATACATTCGGTTTATTTGCCCGCAATAAGAAGCAAGGTTGGGTTATTTTCTCCGCGATGATGGTCTTGTTCCTTGGATTTCTATCTTTGGTCTATTTCAGCGAGAAGGCCGGGAACCCGCTCTTCCATACGCTTGGAATAGACGTCACGCAAGGTAATATGGAGGGCAAAGAGGTGCGTTTCGGGGTTGCGGGCTCGGCGATTTTTACGGCGATTACGACCGCTGCGACTACGGGGAGCGTTAACAATATGCATGATTCGCTTACTCCGCTTGGCGGCCTGGCAGCTCTGGCCCAGATGATGCTGAACGTCGTCTTTGGCGGGAAGGGCGTCGGACTTATGAACATGGTGATGTACGCCATACTCGGCGTATTTATTTGTGGATTAATGGTCGGCAGAACGCCGGAGTTCCTTAGCAAGAAGATTGAAGCCAGGGAGATGAAGCTGATCGCCATTGCGATTCTTATCCATCCCTTGCTTGTGCTTGCGCCAACAGCAATCAGCGCTATGACAGGGTTAGGGTACGACGCAGTCACAAATCCGGGGTATCACGGTCTGTCGCAAATGCTGTATGAGTATGCATCCTCTGCCGCAAATAACGGCTCCGGCTTCGAGGGCCTCGCGGATAATACTGCATTCTGGAATATTATGACCGGCTTGGTCATGCTTCTGGGCCGCTATATATCCATGATTGCTTTGTTAGCTGCCGCAGGGTCCTTAATGCAGAAAGAGCCTGTCATGGAGACGATCGGTACGCTGCGGACTGACAATAAATTATTCGCTGGAATTCTCGTAGGAACGGTATTGCTAATCGGAGCTCTTACTTTTCTGCCGGTGCTTGCCGCAGGTCCTGTAGCTGAGTATTTGACGCTAAAATAATTTAAAGAGGTGTGCTAAACATGAGCACTGGGCATAAATCGATGTTATCCGGAAAAATGATGCGAGGAGCCGCGCTGGAAAGCTTGAAAAAGCTGAATCCGCTGTGGATGATCAAGAATCCGGTCATGTTCGTTGTAGAAATCGGAGCTTTCCTCGTACTCCTGCAAATCCTGTTCCCCGGATTGCTTGGGGAAGATCACAATACGGGGGTTAATGTGGCCATCTTCTTAATCCTGTTGATTACGATATGGTTCGCGAATTTTGCTGAAGCTCTTGCGGAAGGTAGAGGGAAGGCCCAGGCGGACAGCCTGAAGAAGACGAAGCAGCAAGTTATGGCAAACCGATTAATAGGCGGCAGTACGAAAAGCGTGCCTTCCTCCGAGTTGTGCAAAGGCGATATTGTCGTTGTCTCGCAAGGGGAGATGATCCCGGCAGACGGTGAAATTATCGAGGGGCTGGCTTCGGTGGATGAATCTGCGATCACGGGGGAATCGGCTCCGGTCATTAAGGAAGCTGGCGGCGACTTCAGCTCCGTTACAGGCGGAACTCTGGTCGCCAGCGACAGGATTGTTGTTCGTGTTACGAACGATCCTGGACAGTCATTTATCGACCGGATGATTTCATTAGTTGAAGGTGCAGAACGTCAGAAGACGCCAAATGAAATTGCTTTGGGGACTTTACTTACCGTATTAACGGTTATTTTCCTGATTGTGGTTATTACCTTAAAGCCGATTGCTGATTATCTGAATATTCATCTGGAGATCACCGTACTGGTATCGCTGCTGGTCTGTCTAATCCCGACAACGATCGGAGGACTGCTGTCCGCCATCGGGATTGCCGGAATGGACCGGGTGACACAATACAATGTACTGGCGATGTCCGGTAAAGCCGTAGAAGCCGCCGGAGATATCAACACCATGATTCTCGATAAGACAGGGACGATCACCTTTGGCAACCGAATGGCGGCGGAATTTCTCCCCGTTGCTGGTAGAGCTGAAGAGGAGCTTGCCCGTTGGGCTGCGGTAACCTCAAAATTCGATGAGACACCCGAAGGACGGTCCGTGCTTGAATTGCTTCGCAAACAGGGGCTCGAATATGACGAATCCTTAGCCGCTGCCGGGGAGAGCATTGCGTTCAAAGCGGAGACGCGTATGAGCGGCGTCGACCTGCAGGATGGCAGGAAAGTCCGCAAGGGCGCTGTGGATGCAATTACAAAATGGGTCAGCAGTCTAGGCGGTTCTATTCCGAATGACCTGGAGGCAACAACTAATCAAGTGGCTACGGCGGGCGGGACGCCGCTGGCGGTTGCGGTGGATGAAGTGATCTATGGCATTATTCATCTCAAGGACACCGTTAAACCAGGCATGAAAGAACGATTTGAGCAATTGCGGAAAATGGGAATTCGAACGATTATGTGCACCGGTGATAATCCGCTGACCGCTGCTACGATTGCCAGAGAAGCTGGGGTGGATGATTACATCGCTGAATGCAAGCCAGAGGATAAGATCGATGTCATCCGTCGTGAGCAAGCGCAAGGAAAGCTAGTTGCAATGACCGGTGACGGGACGAATGATGCTCCTGCATTAGCGCAAGCGGATGTGGGTCTGGCGATGAACAGCGGGACGGTATCCGCCAAGGAAGCGGCGAATATGGTGGATCTCGATTCTGATCCGTCCAAGCTGATCGAGGTCGTAGGAATCGGCAAGCAGCTTTTGATGACGCGCGGTGCATTAACTACATTTAGTATTGCTAATGATATCGCCAAATATTTTGCAATTATTCCAGCGATGTTTATGCTGGCTATCCCGGAGATGGATGCACTTAACATGATGAGGCTTGGTTCGCCGCTCTCGGCGATTTTGTCCGCCCTAATCTTCAATGCGGTCATTATTCCGCTCTTGATCCCAATTGCTATGCGTGGAGTCAAGTATCGGCCCATGAGCTCACAGCGTCTGCTAAGCAGAAATTTGCTGATCTTTGGCTTGGGCGGTGTGGTGGCCCCGTTCATCGGTATTAAACTGATCGACCTGCTCGTGCATTTATGGGTCTAATTTATGGATTCAGAAAGGAAGTAATCAAGTATGGCAGTTACTAAATCCGGTAAGCAATCGTGGTTATCTGTCTCGGGCTCGGCCTTATGGGTTGCTCTCCGCTTCAGCATCATTTTTATCATTCTCTGCGGAATTGTCTACCCACTGGCAAGTACAGGCTTGGCACAAATTCTGTTCCCATGGCAGGCTAATGGAAGCTTAATTAAGGACAACCAGGGAAAGGTTATTGGTTCCGAATTGATCGGTCAATCCTTCACGGATCCGAAGCTGTTTCATGGACGAATATCCAGTATTGATTATAATGGGGCAGGCTCAGGCTCCAGCAATTACGCGCCTTCCAACCCGCAGCTGATGCAGCGGATCGGGTCGTCGCTGGACGCATGGAAGAAGGCTAATCCGGACGCGCCGTTCAGCAAACTGCCCATTGATTTAATGACGAACTCGGGCTCCGGACTTGACCCTCACATTACGCCGCAAGCGGCGGAATCGCAGATTCCGCGAATCAGCAAGCTGACCGGCATTGCGGTGGATAAACTGGAATGGATGGTACAGGATGCAACCAGCGCACGGGATCTGGGCCTCTTCGGTCAACCGAGAGTGAATGTGCTGCGGCTTAATATGGAGCTGCAGGAGCAACTTCTAAAAATCAACTCTTAGTTTGATCCAATCTGATTAACTTGTTCTGGCTGAAGAATGTGCGGAAGGTGGATATACCGATGACCTATCGAAGGAAGACGCCGGAAGAAATATTGCAATATATGGAACGAATGCGGCGTGGCAAACTTAAGATCCTGATCGGAGCGACTAGCGGCGCGGGCAAAACGTATCATATGCTGCGCGAGGGGCAGATTCTTAAATCGCAGGGAATCGATGTGATTGCCTGTGCAGTCACAACTTCCCGGCGCCAAGAGACCGTGGAGCAGCTGCACGGAATCGAACGTTGGCCGAGTATTCACTGGATGAAGGAAGGGATAGAGAAGAAGGATCTTCCTCTGGGACAGCTCTTGCAACGCAATCCGGAAGTAGTGCTTGTTGACAATCTGGCTCATCGCAATCGGGAAGGGGCGCGCTTCTCAACCCGTCTCGAGGATATCTCTTTTCTGCTGGAACAAGGGATCAGCGTTATAACGACGATCAATGTATATGAATTGTCCGGCGCTGACATCATTGCCAGGCATTATACCGGAATCCGCGCGGAAAATACCGTGCCGCCGGAAACCCTGGATATGGCCGATGAGGTCAGATTCATCGATGTATCACCGGAAACCTTGCTGAAGCGGGTTGAAGACGGATTACTTGGTCATCAAGTCCCTCTAGCTATTTGCCACAGGGACAATGTCGCGGTACTTCGCGAGCTGTCCCTCAGGTTGATGGCCGATGGGATGAGCGATATGCTGGATAAGCATCGCATGTCGGAAGGTCTTGTCGGCCCTTCAGGGACCGCGGAACGGATTCTGGTCTCCGTCCAATATCATTGGAATGGCTCGATCTATATCCGGCGTGGGCAGCAGATCGCCAAGCGGCTGAATGGTGAGCTAATCGTCGTCGTTTATGTGAAGGCGGGCGTGGAGTTGACGCCGGAGCAAGCCGCCTTTAAGAGCTCGATTCAGCAGCTGTGCGATAAGATTGATGCTGAGTTTATCGAGCTGCCTTTACAAGGACGAAGGAAACTGGCAGGTCAGCTCGCCGAACTGGCGTTGGAGCGTAAGGTGACACGGATCGTAATGGGTCACTCCAAAATGAGCTTATGGCAGGAACTAAGAAAAGGCTCAGTGATAAAAGGCTTGCTGCGCAAGCTGCGAAGCACGGATTTATTCCTGATGGCTGATCGCGCCGAGAGCGAGGGCGAGCGGATCATGGCCATGCGTCCTGCCAAGCCCAATTCAGATAGAAGCGCTGCGTTTCGCCGGCCAAGCCAGGAGGAAGCCAACCAGCGGACCAGGAGTCTTCATAAGGGCTCGCTAAAGATATATATCGGTGCTGCCCCCGGCGTAGGCAAGACCTATACGATGCTGCGGGAAGGCAATCATCTTAAGGCCAAAGGGATCGACATTGTCATCGGATTGCTGGAGACTCACGGGAGGGAGGAAACAAAGGAGCAGATCGGAACGCTGGAACTGATTCCGCGGAGAAAATGGCCGTACCGGCAGACTGAATTGGAAGAAATGGATACAGAAGCGATCCTGCAGCGCAATCCCGAGGTTGTTCTGATCGATGAGTTGGCACACTCCAATGTTCCAGGTAGCAGGTTCAAGAAGCGATATGAGGATATACAGCAAATTCTCGAAGCGGGAATTTCCGTTATTACGACGGTGAATGTGCAGCATCTGGAGAGCTTAAATGATGCAGTTGAACGATTGACCGGGATACGGGTTCGCGAACGGGTTCCCGATGCGCTGATGCAAATGGCGGATGAGATTGAGCTGATTGATGTCACTCCGCAGATGCTGCAGCAGAGGCTGCGTGAAGGGAAGATTTACGCTCCTGCGAAAGTGGAGCAATCGCTGGACTCCTTCTTCAAGCTGGGAAATCTGATTGCGCTTCGGGAACTGGCACTTCGAGAGCTGGCCGATGATGTGGATGAACGCCTGGAGTCCTGGGAGAGCAGGACGTCTTTGCGGGGACCATGGCGTAAGAAAGAGTTCATCTTTGTATGTATTACTCATAGCGATGGTGCTGAACGGATTATCCGTCGCGGCTTCAGGCTGGCCTACCGTCTCAAAGCGGAATGGCATGTGGTCTATGTGGGAAATAATAATATAAGAAATGATTCACCAGAGCTGGTCAAGATCAGAAGCTTAACTCAGCAATTAGGCGGCCAGTTTGAGTTATTGCAGACGAGGCGGCATAAGGAGACAACAGCGAAGATGCTGGCTAGGGCGGAGGATTTGGGCGCATCGCAGCTCATTATTGGGCAAGCGAAGCCGAAGAAGCTGCGCTTGCCCAATAATGAAGCATTATTTATGCATTTGCTCCGCGGCTCCAGAGTACGGGATGTGCTCATCGTCTCAAGAGAAGAATATTAACCTGAGAAAACATGAAAACGCAGATCCATAAGGATCTGCGTGTCTTGTTTGTTAATTAGACTTGTAATTATTAAAAAACTATGTTAAAATGACGGATAGCCAAAACACAGGCGTTTCAATGCAATATTTAAATTTATATTAGCATAAACGCACTAAATTGTCAAATAGGCACACTGCTGGTAGAAATATTGAAAGCGGGAGTTATTTGTTTTTTATTTTTAGGGTGGGGGTCTGACTGATGGCAGAGGATTTAAAACATACTGAATCATACTTGACAGATGACCTATCGTTACCTCCTGGGGTTAAAATCGATGATCCGGTCAGAATGTATCTTAAAGAAATTGGACGCGTTCCTCTGTTGTCGGCTGAAGAAGAAATTGAGTTGGCACAAAGGGTAGAACAAGGTGATGAAGAAGCGAAACGCCGTTTGGCGGAAGCGAATTTGCGCCTTGTTGTAAGTATCGCACGACGTTATGTCGGCCGGGGTATGGTATTTCTCGATTTGATCCAGGAAGGCAACATGGGCCTGATCAAGGCGGTAGAGAAATTTGATTATTCCAAAGGATTTAAATTCAGTACGTATGCAACATGGTGGATACGTCAGGCTATAACGAGAGCGATTGCCGACCAAGCCCGGACGATCCGTATTCCGGTGCATATGGTTGAGACGATCAATAAGCTGATTCGCGTATCGAGACAATTGCTTCAGGAAATCGGCCGCGAGCCAACGCCGGAAGAGATTGCCGCTGAGATGGAGATCTCGCCGGAGAAGGTGCGCGAGATTATGAAGATTGCCCAAGAGCCGGTCTCTCTGGAGACGCCAATCGGTGAGGAGAATGACTCCAATCTGGGCGATTTTATCGAGGATCATGAGGCGCTGGCGCCAGCGGATGCAGCTGCCTTCGAACTGCTGCGCGAACAGCTTGAGGAAGTGCTGGATACACTTACAGAGCGTGAGGAGAATGTGCTTCGACTGCGTTTCGGAATGGACGATGGGCGCTCCCGTACGCTGGAGGAAGTGGGCAAGGAATTTGGTGTTACACGGGAACGGATTCGTCAGATTGAAGCCAAGGCGCTGCGCAAGCTAAGACATCCAAGCCGCAGCAAACGCTTGAAGGATTTCATGGAATAACCACATCATCTTCATTATTATATCTCTAAACAGGACCTGACTATCCGTCAGGTCCTGTTTACGGTTCATCGGAAGTTCTCATTTCCCAGTCAACAATTGTTCATCCGTGAGGTTATTTCGACTTGTTGTTTGTCTTGCATGTGCGGCAGGAGATTGACTTTAGCGTCTTAGCGGATAATGGATGTGTATATAGATAGCGTTTCTGTTTGCCGCGGTTTGGTAAGGAGAGAGACTGCTTACCGCTTCTGGCGACTCTTGCACCGAATACCTTCATGAACCAGTCAATCGGGTAAGAGATGGAGAGAAGGCCGTTATCAGAACCGGCGAAATTGACGGCTGCGGCTTTATTGCCTTTCTTCGTCAGCCAGACGGAGCCAGAGTCTCCGGGTAAAGAGACCGGGTTCTTGCCGCGTATGATGCTCTGATTCTTGAAGGTAATCGTCCCCAGATCCCCATAATCACCGTAATTTACCTGGATATCCGTATGAATGGATTCCACTGTGCCTGTAACCACTCCGCTTGTTCTACCTACCTTCTTGAATTTATCGCCTACTTTGTAGCTGGTAATATATCCGGGAACGTTTCCATACACAGCATATTTCGGCTTCACCAAGCTTCTCCTGAGCGGGCGAGAGATGGCAGCATCTATATAATTGTTTTTTTTCTTATGCAGCTTGACGTATTTGCTCATGTAACCGACAAGATCCTTCTTGATCGTCCCGCCATCGGCGCCGCCGGGCTGAATCGTCGCTGAAGTACGGTTTGAATTGTTGTTTACGAGCACATGGTTATTGCTAAGGATATATCGATCTAAGCCCTGAGGATCGGTACTTACAATCAGTCCGGCGGTGCCTGATTCATTGGCCCTGCCAATACTGTACCCGGCGATCACCGGACGTATGCGCTTCATGAACTTACCGCTGTCAGCATTCTTTTTGAAGCCTTTGGAACGAACAACCCGTACCGGGACGCCGGATATTTTCTTGGCAATATTCGTTGACGGCTGCCGGGTGTGCGAGGTTTTGCGCTTGCGGGGGCTAGCGGTTGCCGCTGCCGGAGCAGCATAGACGATGACGGCCGCACCCTTGCCCGGCTTGCCCGGTTCCTTCAATCCGACACCAATCCCGTGGATTCCCCGCTTTTTAAGCATGGTGTTGGCGATGCGCTGCTTCAATAAGTACGCTTTACGAAAACTGGTCAATTGGCATTCACCTTTCTCTGCGCTTTTTGTTCCATTCTATGCAGCAGGCATGGCACCTGCCTGCCCAAGCTTAAGCAGCTTGTCATTGCCATCCGGATCGAAATTGGATTGACGTTGCTCTGCTAATGTAATATAATTTCTCGTAGTGATTTGAATAATATAGGCGATGGAGTTCGCCATAACCGCCGTGAGGCTAATGACTCCTACCAGGTATGGATATCCTGGTAGGAGTCTGTTTTTTTTAGCGCTGGGAGAAACGGAGTATCTAGCCTTTCACGCGGCAGCAACATTAAGCCAGAGAAGAGGAATCAGATGATGAATGAACAAAACGGGGAGAAGAGGGAACGCCTGTTGTATAGTTTCCCGCATATTGCTTATTTGGGCTCTTTTTTGAAGTGGCTTGTTCTTGGTGGGATAGTTGGAATCCTCGCCGGGAGTGCCTCGGCCTTATTCTTGCACAGTCTGGATTACGTAACACAGCAGCGTATTTCCCATCCTTGGCTGTTATTCCTGCTGCCTGTTGGCGGAGCGTTGGTCAGCTATATGTATATGAGGTTCGGCGGCAGCAGTTCAAGAGGGAATAACTTGATTCTGGAAGGGATCCAGAATGGAGGGGAGACTATTCCATTGCGAATGGCCCCGCTTGTCCTGTTGGGCACGCTGATTACGCATTTATTCGGCGGCTCGGCCGGACGGGAGGGAACGGCAGTACAGATGGGAGGAAGCCTGGCAGAGTGGTTCGGTAAAATGATTAAAATCGATGCGCTGGATCGACGGATTTTACTCATGTGCGGCGTCAGCGGCGGCTTCGGCTCCGTGTTCGGCACACCGCTTGCCGGAACGGTCTTTGGCCTTGAAGTTATTGCGATTGGCCTGATGAGTTATCGCGCGCTTATTCCGTGCTTTGCAGCCAGCTTCATTGGAGACATAGTAGCGACTCATGTATGGGGCGTCCATCATACGAGCTATTCCGTTGATTGGATTCCGCCCTTGTCTGTTGGTGTCGTGTTAAAAGTCCTGCTGGCTTCCGTGATCTTCGGCCTGGTCAGTCTCTGCTTCAGTGAGCTCACTCATTTTTTTAAGAGAACCTTTTCCAGGGTATTTAAGAACCCGATAATAAAATCCGCCGTTGGCGGTGCAATCGTCATTGCGCTTGTGTATATCGCAGGCAGCCGTGATTATTTGGGGTTGGGCATACCTCTGATCACCTCCTCGTTGACGGAAGGAGTATCTCCATTCGCTTTCTTATGGAAGCTTCTATTTACTTCAATTACGCTTGGGTCCGGATTTCAGGGAGGCGAGGTAACGCCATTATTCGTTATCGGCTCGACCCTTGGGCATTCCCTGGCAAGTCTACTCCATATATATGGCCCTTTCCTGGCTGCGCTTGGTTTTATCGCAGTCTTCTCCGGGGCAACGAGTACACCGATCGCCTGCTTTATCATGGGGGTTGAAATCTTCGGCTCCGAAGGGGCGTTGTATATGTTCATGGCTTGTATCGTAAGCTATGTGTTCTCGGGGCATACGGGAATATATTCTTCTCAACAAATCGGCATGTCCAAGAGCGGGTTGCTGCAGGTGGATACAGGGTCCTCGCTTGAGGATTGGAAAAACACGAAGAAAACGAAGAAGAAAGCAGCACAATCGAGCAATAAGTAACCTTTATAACGCAAGGCAGCACAGGAGGCTGCTCAGTAATATGAGCAGCCTCCTGTTTGATGCATGTCGCTTGATTCAGGAAGTAATTGTGATGACGGGTGCGGAAATATCCGGTGGTGTTGACAGAGTCGATGATACGTTGGCAAAGCTGACGATCTCCAGTTGGATTGGCGTACCGGCGGAAAGATCGGGCGTCGTCGCGGTCAATACAAGACTGTCTGTTGCCAGTGTGGATAGTGATTGCTGCTGAATAACTCCGTTAATATAGACGTTGAAGTAGTCATTGGCGGTTAACGCTGGCAGCGCAGTGATTGCAGTATCCGTGTCGTCTACGAAGCTTCCGGCTGGAATTGTAGTATCCGTAGCTCCTAACATGCCTGCAGTCAGTGTGGCAAAATATCGGGTTGTGTCCGGGTTTAATGTTGTTGTAACTGCGCCGCCGCTGGCAACGGGGGCGCTTGCTGTGGCTGTAAATACCGGTTTAATAACGGCCATGGATTCTCACTCCTTATAAATATATGACTAGATCGAGAGATTCTCGATTTATAATATATAATGATTATTTTATAGAATGGCAACGGCGTTTCTACATAGGGATTATTTTTAAACATTTGCCCCGAATTTGGGTAATGTGTCCATTTCTTCGCCATGGATTCAACATAAGATAACATAGTCAAGAATCATGGATCGAGGAGGTGGGTTAATGGTTTTACGCAGTCTTAACCGACGAAGAATAAAGCGGCGCAGACGTTCCTATGCCTTTAGATTGGAACGGATAGGGCAGCATGCAAAATTAGCCAAGTGGCGCAAAGGAAAGAGACATCCCAATAAAACGCATCACTTCGAGAAGAATAAACGGCGTTGGAGGAAACATCATGAGGAAGTAATCCAACTTCCCCATTGTGCTCCTCCACCCCCCAATAAACCGTCGCATCTGCCCCCGGATAGCCACGCAGGTTGGAACAATCCCCCTGGCATAGGAACACCTGGTTCACGAGGTCCGGAAGGCAAACCGGGATTGCAAGGTTCAGAAGGGCTTCCAGGACCGCATGGCCCCCAAGGACCGCAAGGTCCGCCGGGGCCACAAGGGATACCCGGATCCATAGGGCCTGGAGGGCTTCCAGGTCCGCCGGGAGATCAGGGACCGCCCGGGCCACCGGGAATCCAGGGATTGCGGGGATTTTCCGGTCCTCAAGGAGATCCGGGGCCTCCCGGGCCTGCGGGACCACAAGGGCCACCAGGACCACCCGGGGGAAGTAATTTAAGCGTCATCGTATTGCCCTTCCGCTATTTCTATTTTCCTGATTCAGACCTGCAAGCTTCCGTGGTCATACCTGTAGAACAATTCCAGAATGATGATGGAAATAATGCCACTCAGTTTCTTGGTCCCGACCCTAGCAATTACTCGAATTTGTATATTAACGGTCTTTTGCAGGAGGGGCAAATATATGAGGTCACCGCCGATTCATTAATGCTTGAGCTTGGGGATGATACCGTATTTGCCGGTACGCCGATTATCCTGGAACAAGTAAAAATCAGCTTGCGAAGCAGCGGATAAGGAGGACGGATCGCAACGTCAGGTCGGAAGAAGCTTAGACATCAGGAATCCGGCATGGCGTTGTGGTTCGTGGATGAATAGTAGATCAAACGGTGGAATTACCGTGACTTTTAGGACAGATCAGTTAGAATAGGAAGTAGATTGGACAAAATTATGTGAATGATCTGATAGATCATCGCTGGCGAGTGCTTGAGATTGGAGAAGAGAGAACGTATATGAAGAAATTCAAGAAATTTTATATTGAGACGACGAGCATTTGCAATTTGGCCTGTAGTTTCTGCCCGCCCACGGAGAGACAAGCCCGTTTTATTAAAGTGGAGGATTTCAACAAAATTCTGGATGACATTAAGCCGCATACGGATTACATATATTTTCATGTAAAAGGCGAACCGCTGCTTCACCCCAAGATCGATCAATTGCTTGATCTAAGCTATGAAAAAGGTTTTAAAGTGAATATAACAACAAATGGGACGTTGATTCATAAGGCAGCTCCGAAGCTGCTCGGCAAGCCTGCGTTAAGGCAAATGAATTTCTCCTTGCACAGCTTTGACGGACATGCCGGGTCTGAGAATCGTGAAGGCTATTTGCGGGAGATCTTCAATTTCGTACGCGAAGCGACGGCGCTATCGGATTTGATCGTGTCCTTCCGACTTTGGAATCTAACGAGGGATAATGTCGAGAATCATATTCGCAGCCGCAATAGAGCTACTCTAGGTTTGATCGAAGAGGAGTTCGGACTGGATTACCGGATTGAGGAGAAGGTAGTTCCTGGCAGCGGTGTTAAAATTGCTGAGCGGATTTATTTAAATCAGGATGTAGAGTTCGATTGGCCTGATCTGAAAGCGGAAGAGGATGATGGACGCGGGTTCTGTCATGCGCTGCGCAACCAGGCGGGAATTCTAGTCGATGGTACAGTGATCCCTTGTTGCCTGGATGGAGAGGGAGTTATTAACTTAGGCAATGTGTACGATAAGCCATTCTCTGAAATTGTAGAGGGGGAGCGCGCAAATCGCTTGTACGAAGGATTCTCACGCAGGGAAGCTGTCGAGGAGCTGTGCCGCAAATGCGGGTATCGCCGCCGATTCGGGAAATAAGGGGAGTTAAGAAAATGTATCGCTGGAAGCGATGCAGGAGGAATCATGTCAAAAATTACGCGTTTGTTTGAAATTGTATATATTTTACTGGATAAGCAGATCGTCACCGCCAAGGAGCTTGCAGATCATTTCGAGGTGTCGCCGCGCACGATCTATCGGGATCTGGACATTCTTAGCGAGGCCAACATTCCGATCTATACGAACAAAGGAAAGGGCGGCGGAATCAGCCTGCTTGAGAGTTATGTTCTGAACAAGTCATTGCTATCCGAGCAGGAGCAGCGGGACATTCTCTCCGTGCTTCAGGGCATGAAGGCAACTCATTATCCTGAGGTCAATCGGATTCTTACGAAAATGAGCGGAATGTTCGGGTTCCAGCAAGCGAACTGGATTGAAGTTGATTTTACTCACTGGGGCGATGAGAAGCAGGAGCGTTTCCAGCTTATCAAGACCGCTATATTGGAACGGCATCGGCTTTCCTTCGACTATTATGGTGCAAGTTCATATGAGAAAACAGCACGGGCGGTAGAACCGATACAGCTCTGGTTCAAAGGGAGGACCTGGTATTTGAGGGCGTATTGCCTGGACAGACAGGCGATGCGTGTGTTCAAGCTGTCAAGGATGAAGGACCTGATTGTGCTTGAAGAGAACTGTACCCGAAGTCTTCTGGCGACCGACCATGTGGAGCAGGAACAGACAGGCTGGGCATCCCAGGCGATGGTTACATTAAAGCTGAAAATAAACGGCGCGTTATTGTACCGAATTTATGATGAGTTTGAAGAGGAGCAGGTCGCCCGCTGTGAGGATGGAAGTTTCATTGCAACAGTGTCTTATCCGGAGGATGACTGGGTGTACGGCTATATCCTGTCTTTTGGCGATATGGCTGAGGTGCTCGAGCCCGCACATATCCGTGAAATTATAGCCAGTAAATTAAAAAATATGATCGGAAGATATAATTAAGGTTAACCGAGCAAATATCCGAAGTGATAAATATTATCCATGACTAAAAAGTAGAGAATGCCCCTAACAGAGAACGTATGCCGTTCTCATGCTTAGGGGCATTCTTCTGAAGTAAATGTGGCAATGACTTCGGATTCGGCGAACAAAAAAGGGAGAAATGATAGAAACATAATCTTAATATGACAGCAAGCTGTCAGTTAGGCATCTATATAATAAAAATAGATTCAATGATTTTACAACTAATAATTAGTAGGGAGGAGGGGACGAGTGGCAAAGACAAGTACGGAAATGGTGGAGGAGTATAACGGGTTGATCCCGTTCGTTGCTTCAATCTGCGGCCTGGAGGATCAGTATTGGGATACCCCGATTGCAGTAGGGAAGTGGACGGTGAAGGACATGTTATGTCATATCATGCTCTGGGATAAGTATTTCTACGAGGAGGCGATTGAGAAGATCAAGCTGGGAGAACCGCTGACTGTGAAGCATCAGGACTTCAATCCGTTTAATGCTCAAGCGATCCGGTATGCGAAATCGAGGACGAAGCTGGAAATCTATGATCAATTCGTAGAGTATCGCACGAAGATTATCCGCGCTATTTCCGGTTTGCAGGAAGAGGAGTATTTGCGGGATTATGTGGACGGAGACGGTAAAAGGTTTAGCATCCGCAGCTATTTGCGCGGATTTATCCCGCATGACAAGAAGCATAAGCAGCAAATACAAAGCTTTTATCAAAGCAATGGATGGAGCCAAGCTGAATATTTGAATGGAGGAATTTGAGATGAATGAAATGAAGCTATGCCAGAGCTGTGCTATGCCGATGAACCAGCCTGAAGCTGAATATGGGACGGAAGCAGATGGATCGATTAGCGAGGACTATTGTCATTACTGCTATAAAGAGGGGAGCTTCACGGCGGATGTGACAAAGGATGAAATGGTCGAGATATGTGTTCCCCATATGGTGTCAGATGAGCCGGGAGGCATGAGTGAGGAGACAGCACGTTCTATGATGCAGGGGCTGCTTCCTACGCTGAAGCGCTGGCAATAGGATTTCCGCAAACAAAAAGCTGCAGCTAAAACCGTTTTAACGATTTTTGGCTGCAGCTTTTTATTAGTTGGGCTTCCTTTTAGATCGAGCCTCTTACCTGAAAAATATCCGTTTCCTATACTCGCAATGCTGCAGGATCAATGGCCGGAACCAGCCCCTCATCGGCGGCGCGGCTGAGCAGTGCAGATATCGCAGCATAGCCGTCATCGCCCAGATCTGCTGAGTATTTGTTCACGTAGAGATTAATATGGGCTTGCGTAACGTCAGGAGACATCTCTTGAGCATGGCTAAGTACATAATCTGCTGATGCTTCCGGATGGGCCCAGGCATATTCTACGGATTGCTTGATCCAGCTGCGAATCGAGGCAAGATCAAGGGAACGGTCGGCAATGATCGCACCTAGCGGAATCGGTAAGCCCGTATCTTCTTCCCACCAGTTGCCAAGATCGGCCATCAGCTGCAAACCATAGTTTTTATAAGTAAAACGCGCTTCATGAATGACCAGTCCGGCATCGATGGAGCCATCCTGGACCGCAGGCATGATCTGATCAAACGGCATGACAATAATCTCGCCAACGCCTCCCGGTACATGTTGGGCGGCCCAAAGCCGGAACAGCAAATATGCTGTGGAGCGTTCGCTAGGTACTGCAACGCGTCGGCCGGAGAGGGAAGCAGGATCGCCAAGCTGCTCGGAATTCCCCTTGGTCAATACAAGCGGTCCACAGCCGCGCCCAAGCGCTCCTCCACACGGAAGCAGGGCGTATTTATCCAGCACCCAGGGCAAAGCGGCAAACGATATCTTCATAATATCTCCGCCTTTTCCCTTAGCCGCCCATCCGTTCGTTCGATCGATATCGGCATAGGTCACTTCAAATTCAGGAGTTCCCGGGATCAGGCCATGGACCAGGGCATGGAATACAAAAGTGTCATTAGGACAGGGTGAAAAAGCAATTCTCATCGTTGTAATACCTCCGCTAAAATATAGCAGGCCTGTTCAAGCGCCTGCAGGGCGTCGCCAATCCGCCATAGCTCACGATTACGCGGGCCCACAGCATTGGAGATCGTCCGGATCTCCATGACGGGGATGTTCAGGCGGTGAGCCGCAAATGCCGCACCATAACCTTCCATGGCTTCTGCCACAGCTCCGGGAATTCTTTGCTTCAGCTCATCGGCCGTTTTCTGAGTTCCGGTCACCGTGGAAAGGGTTAGAATAGGCCCGCTGCATACTGCCCATCCGGCATTTTGAATCGACTTAGTCAACTCTTCAGAGAGGGCAGACGCCACCGGAACGCTTGAAGAACCGAAGCCAAGCTTGTCCACGCTGGAGAAGCCATCCCCGGTCTCGGCTCCCAGATCGGCAGCGATAATGCTATCGGCGATGGCGATCGAACCGATCTCGGCCCGTTCTGTGAAGCCGCCGCCGATGCCGGCGCTAAGGACGAGATCATAATTCGGATTGGCGGCCAGATAGGCGGCGGTTTCCGCAGCCGCTGAAATGGGGCCGACCCCGCATAATTGCACATCAAACTTTGCTTGCTCCGCAGAACCTTGCTCACTCGCAGCCCTGGCAATGCCGCGCAGCACGGCCTCGCGCTCGGCCTCTACTGCAGTCATAATCAGGATATTTCTGTAGTTAAGCGTTGTCTGAGTTTTTTCCATATCGTGCATCCTTAGAACGCCCGATCATACTGCTTCGGGGGCTGAATCTCAGCGCCTAGCTCTTTGGCTGCATGCAAGGTCCAATAGGGGTCCTTCAGCAGCTCGCGTCCGAGGAAGATCAGATCGGCTCTGCCGTTGCCGATTATCTCCTCTGCGTGCTGCGGGCTTGTAATAAGTCCTACCGCGCCAGTTGGAATCTCGGCTTGATGGCGAATCTGTTCGGACAGATGCACCTGATAGCCAGGGAAAATGTCGATATGAGCGGGGACAAGGGCACCTGAACTGCAATCGATCAAATCAACGCCCTGTTCCTTCATTTTACGGACATAATGGATGTAATCCTCAAGATGGTTGCCGCCTTCCGCGTATTCCTCGGCGGAGATGCGCACGAATAGAGGGCCGTCCCATTCCTGCTTGACAGCCTCAATCACTTCCCCGAGCAAACGATAACGATTGTCGGCACTTCCGCCGTATTCATCTTCACGATGGTTGGAGAGCGGCGACAGGAACTCGTTCAGCAAATAACCGTGAGCGGCATGAAGTTCAATGACATCGAATCCAGCTTCTTTAGCGCGGCGAGCCGCATCCCGGAATTTTTGCACGATTCCCTGAATCTCTTCAAGATCGGCGGCCTTTGGCGTCTTCATAGCAGCGAACGGAATCGCCGATGGAGCCAGAATCGTCTCTTCAAGATCAGCCTTGCGGCCTGCATGGGCAAGCTGGATACCGGCTTTGGCTCCGTTCTGCTGCATTAGCGATACAAGTCTTTGCAGCCCTTCGATATGCTCGTTATCCCAAATTCCAAGGTCTCTATAAGAGATCCGGCCTTCAGGCGATACAGCGGTAGCTTCGACAATAATCAGACCTACGCCGCCAACTGCCCGAGTCGGGTAGTGGACGAGATGCCAATCAGATACCTTGCCGTCTTTATTCAGTGAAGAGTACATGCACATCGGGGACATCACTACCCGGTTTCTGAATGTCGTATTCTTGATCGTAAAAGTGGAAAATAGCTTTCTGTCCATTTTTGTCTACACTCCTTTTTTGTCTATTTTAAAGTCTAAGTAAGTAACTCTCATAACTCTGCAATTATTATGTTAAAACATTAGGGAGCGGGTTACAAGCGAGGGAATATTTTAAGGATGCCTAGTTCTCGTGTTAATCGCATTGAGGGCTAATCCATAATTGATATAAATACTTTTGTCATTCGGTCAAGAATTTTTTCGGGATGCAACGTTATAATTTGTCCAGACAGAGTGTAAAGCCTGCAGCGTAAAAACCCGAAACAAGTTTTCTGCCCATTCTATAAGTCTTTATGGGTATTAATACAGTACCTATGCTGGAAACGGAATATCCTGTTTAAAAAAGGTGATGTAAAAATGACATTCTGCTCCAAATATCCTTCTAAAAGGCGTGTGCCAAAGCTAAAACGTCGACGTAATAATTCTTGCCATCACAATACAAAAGGAAGACGAAGACGTCCTGGAGCTACAGGAGCCATATGTCTGCCGGGCCCCGCCGGACCCACGGGCCCTGCCGGAGCTATGGGTCTGCCAGGTCCTACTGGAGCTGTAGGTCCTGCGGGGGCAAGGGGACCCACAGGAGCTATGGGTCTGCCAGGTCCTACTGGAGCTGTAGGTCCTACGGGAGCTATAGGGCCAGCAGGGGTTATGGGCCAGCCAGGCCCCGTTGGAGCTACAGGCGCTACTGGAGCTGCAGGTGCTATTGGAGCCACAGGCGCTACCGGCGCTACTGGGGCCACAGGTGCTACCGGGGCTGCAGGTGCTATCGGAGCCACCGGAGCCACAGGCTTACCAGGTCCTACGGGAGCCACTGGAGAGGTTGTGTTGGCCTATGGTTCCTTAAGGGGAAATAGCATAGAGACGCCCGGGGCTGCATTTGAACCTGTACCCTTTAGTATCGTCGGTCCGTTATCCATGAATATCACAGTTAGTCCATCGGGTAATGAATTAGTCGTCGGTGAAAGTGGAATTTATCAAATCACAATCTCTATTAATGCCGAAGCCACAGTTGATCCAGATCCGTCAGAACCTTATTTAAATGCCATTATTACTAACAATGGTGTGCCGATTTTTGGGGATACAACGACCTTTTTCAAGATACCAAATAGAAGCAGTTCCTCTTTTGTGATTCAAGCCCCTTTAGCAGCAGGAGATGAAATAGGTGTAAGTATTAGTACGGCTTTCCCTCAGTTAGGATATATGAATCGTTCATTAACGATAGTTCAATTAAGCAACTTAACATAAAGATACAGCAATTTTTGAAGGGTGGCATGGAATTAAGATAGATGTTAAAATAAGTGTGTATTGATAAGTTTAAGAGTACAATTTGTTCTCTAGGGTTCCGCAGCGGCTTGATGCTGGACTGGTCCGAGAGAGAACGCACAGGCACAAAAGTCTGTGGACACGGAGGGATAAAAGCCCGGGAGGATATCAGAAGGATATCTTCTCCGGGCTTTTTTTGGTTTTTTCGAGGTCTCGGAGAGGAGAGGTGATGTGAAGGGAACCTTAACTAGCGTATCCATCTGAACATCGTTAGAGAGGAGTGAGGAAATGAGCCGTAACTGGTCACTAGTATTCATTGCTGGATTGCTTGAGATTAGCTGGGTCATCGGACTGAAGCATGCAGGGACCGCACTGGAATGGATGGGAACTGCGTTTTCGATTGTGTTCAGTATGTATCTGTTGATTCTGTCGACAAAGAAGCTGCCGGTAGGAACGGCGTATGCGGTATTTACAGGCATCGGAACCGCGGGTACCGTACTGACGGAGATGTTAATCTTCAATGAACCGGTCAAGCTGGCAAAAATTTTATTGATTTTGCTGCTGTTAGCCGGCGTAGTGGGTCTGAAAATGATTACGAAAGAGCATGGAGTGAAGGAGGAGGGATAGTCATGGCTTGGATCTTGCTTGTGTTGGCCGGATTCGGAGAGGTGCTGGGCGTGGCCGGAATCAATAAGCTGAACCAGCGTAAGGACATCGTATCCTTCTCCCTTTTGTTCGGCGGTTTTATTTTTAGTTTTGTATTGCTATCTATTGCAATGGAGTCGATCTCCATGGGAACTGCTTACGCGATCTGGACTGGAATTGGCACGGTGGGCAGCGCGCTTGTTGGAATGATTCTCTACGGAGAATCCAGAGAATGGAGAAGGATACTGTTCATCGCTATGGTTCTGTCCGCAGCCGTTGGGTTGAAGCTGATCGCTTAAGCGGCTAAGCGATAGTCATTAGCGCTTTATCATTTAACGCCCCCAAATCGTCAGTTATTTTTTTGACATTGGGGGCGTATTTAGAAATCATGCGTATAAGGTTAATCCTGTCTCCGCAAAAATCTGCGCAGCATCACATACACGGCCAGCAGATGAACGCATAATCCAGTCAATATGAGCAGCAGCGCTCCCCACGGACCTTCTTCATAGCTGCGGCGCAGTATTTCGTAGATCCAAAAAGGGGGAAAGATGCCTAATCCATATTTTAAAGGGGGAGGTATGAACCATGCTGCCGCCGGAATGGCTACGATCAGACTCGCTCCTTTGGATAGGGCAAGACCCTCCACTTTATTAGCTGCAAAAGCAACCAGGAACAATGCGATAACAGGTGCTTCAAGCGCAGCCATCGGTACCAGGCATAATACCTGTGCTGTACTCACTGACTCGGGGGCCGCCACCAAGAGCAGGATCGCATCGTAAACAACGGACAGGATAACCGCCGTGGCGAGTCGGCATACCAGATAGCCGCTGCGGGATAGTGGCGTCACTGCAAAATATTGAATCAAATGGTCATCCCGCTCATCCAGCATCATATATCCGCACATACAGCCGAGAATCAGGCTAACCAGGAGAAGGGATACCGCGGTAATAAGACCGTAATATTCGGATAAGTTGAATTGGAAGTAAATCGCAAGCGCTTTGTCTGCCGCCGGCACTCCAAATTTTAGAGCGGACATAAGAAATAAGGGGGCAAGGAGATAGAAGAATAACATGGAATCCCGGCCAACGAGCTTCATATCGCTGCGGAGTAAACGCAGTGCAGGAATCATGATCCATCCCCTCCCAACCTCAGCATAATAAACTTCCGGAAAGAATACCGCGTCCAGAGGAAAGCAAGACCACCCCAGCCTGCAAGCAGCAGAACCGCATATAGGATTTGCAACCAGGGCATGGGCTCGAAGGCTGCACGGAGCAGGATGAACGAACCTTGAGTTGGCAATATATAATAAAAGGGCGTAGACCAGATAGGAAGATAGTCCATTATCGGCAGCATGAACACGAATGTCACCACAGTAGACAGAAAGAAGAAACCGTTTAATGAGCGGGAGCGAAAGGCCACGGCCATGCCCAGCAGCGTGAAAAATACAGACGTCAGGAACACACCGGTTATAAACAACAGAGGATTTGTCGTAAAGCCAAATTGACTGATATGAATCAAATAGCTGCTGATCATAGATAACAAAGTAAGCGACAGTGTTTTTGACACCATGTACTCCTCAGGCTTATAAGGCGTAACAAATAGCGTATGATGAATATCCTGGCCTTTTTCCAACAACACCAGGCCACCGATAAAGAAAAAGCCAAGCATGCTTGGATCGGTAAACGTTAGCAAAATATCGGCCATTTCACGAGAGGAAGCAGGCAAAAGGCGCAATAACCCAATGTAGAATAGGCTGATCACCAGGTAAGCATAATAAAATCCGTGTCTATGCTGCAATTTAATATCGTATGCGATGGCGCCCGCCATTCTCATTCCAGATTCCTCCCCGTTACCTTGATAAAAATCTCCTCCAGAGTGGCTTCCTCCGTATGAATCGTTTCAATTTCTTCCCGAAGCAGCAGTTCCGTGAATATCGGATTAGCCCCGATTCCGCTTAATGCGAAATGTTCTTGTGTTACTTGCTTCCCTTTCCTGTACTCCACCCGGACACGCCTTTTGCCATGCTGCACTTTTAATTCACGAGGGGTGTCAATAAGGGCGATTTGTCCGTCAACGATAAAAGCGATCCGATCGCAAATTTCTTCTGCCGTGCGCATATTGTGCGTTGTAATCAGAATCGTTTTCCCCTCGGCTTTCATTTGCAGAATGATTTCCATGACTATCCGGGCATTTACTGGGTCCAGTCCAGAGGTTGGCTCATCCAGAAATAAAATATCAGGTTGATTCAGCAGCGCACGACACAGGTTAAGCCTCATTTTCATTCCTTTGGAGAAGTTCTCTACCTTGGTATGGCCGTATTTCGCAAGTCCGACTCTTTCCAGCAGCTCCTCAGGTTTGTGCGTTGCTCCCTTATAGAGAGAACGAAACAGACGGAGATTCTCCAGCGCGGTAAATCGCCCATAAAAATTAGGAAACTCAAAGGCCACGCCAATTCTCTCGTAATAATCAGATTTAGCCTCGCAGACATTTCTCCCCAAAACGGTAACCTGCCCTTCATATTGCTTCAGGATGCCGATAAGGATTTTCTGAGCCGTGCTCTTGCCGGCACCTGAGGGACCCAGGAAACCAAATATTTCCCCCTGCGGAATGGAGAAGTTGAGCCCGTGCAGAACCCGTTCCTTGCTTCCGGGATACTTGTATGTCAAATCAGTTGCTTCAATCATAAATCCTCCAGCTCCTCTTCATAAAATAGTGTAGTAACATCCAGATCCGTTCACGCGCTGTTGCTTGGCTCCAATAATGAATTGTAATTCACTTTTAAAATACGCTGATCCATTTATAAAGTCAAGATCATTTCATCCCCTTTTAGAAGTGCGTTGACAACTCAGTTCGGACATGCCTATATTTAAAAGTGAATGGAGGTTCACGCTTATGCAGGTTTTAAAAGACGAGCTGCGGCAAGCTATGCTGAGAGTGGCACAAAATATGTTCCTGGATCCCGGTTATGAGAAGACATCCATGAAGGATATCGCGGCTAAAGTGGGGGTATCGGTGGGCAACTTGTATCGTTATTTTCCCAATAAAGAAGCCTTGCTGGAGTCCGTTACGATGCCGGCATACGAACGGTTGCTTGAGCTTATGGAAAATAGTGAGGAGATCTCGGCGGATCGTATGCCGATGATCCTGGATCAATTAGAGAGCTTGCTGGCGGAGTTCCTGCGCGAATATCGGCAGAGTTTGCTGATTTTATTGTACAAAAGCAAGGGAACACGGCAAGAAAATATAAGAAATGAATTTTTTGATCGCTTTGTTAGTCATGTTGAGATGCATTTTGCGGATCATAACCGGAAGATGTCAGCAGCGAAGCAGCTCAACTCGGATGCGGCGCGGCCGCTGGCGATTGCGTTTTTGGAAGGATATTTTGAGATCATTCGCCTTTATAGCGAGGAAGAGCAGATCGTCCAGGCTGCCCGGGCATACGTAACCATTTGGTTCTCAGGACTACAGATTTTGCTGTAGCGGACAAATAGAAAAAGCCTGAGCCGGTATAAAAACCGGCCACAGGCCTTGTTCATAAACGTCAATCAGGGAAGCGACTTAATTCATGCCCGTTTGGTTGCTTGGGCGAATCGATCCTTGATTTGTTTGCTGTTACGTTTCACAGCAATTCGCTGTTCCTCCAATATTTGCGACGAATCCTTCTTAGGAGGGGCAAATAATAATGCTTCCTTGGGCTGAATTCCAATCGCTTTGCTTACCCGTCCATTCTTGGATACGAATACACCGCTACCCACGCTGCATCCCTCCTAGACTTAGTTTTATGAATTCGATAATAACAGGATTTTTACTTATTATAGCATGGTTTACACTTTCTTTATAGCGGATAAACTTCCTATAATCCCAATCAGGTTCAGCCGGATAATGTAAAGTGATGACATAAGGCCCGGAACGGATGCAATAGTAGAACATATTCTTGGCGGCGGTGAAGAAGACCTGTTCACGCTGATCGCCCATCTGGTAAGTTAAAACGGCATAGGAGCTCTTGTTGTCCAGCTTATAGTACGGAGGGCCTTGCGCCTTGCCACATTTGGCGACCAGATGAAGTTGATCCTCCTGGCTCACATATAGGGTTATCGCGGAGCAATCTCCGTAGCTTCCGACACTCTCCGTCATATATTTCCCGTAGCCGTGTTCAATCATACCCCCGCAGGCGCGATCCTTAATCAGATTCAGAAATTTCTCCGCGTCACGAAAGCCGCTGATCTGCATTTGCGGCATTAAACCAGCGATCAGATCAAAAGCCTCATCCAATTGCTCCAGCCGGTTGCCGCTAAGCTGGATGGACTCCTCAAGCGGAAGCAGAAGGGAGCCCCTGCGCAGTAGATCGCTAAAATAGCTTCTCCAGTCGATGGGTACCCCCAATGATAAATCATCTACATACACGCTGCGCAAAATCATGTCGTAGAGGAAATACCATACATAAGGGTCGATATGCCCGGGAACTTGCTTATGTTTACGAAGTGCATCCATCATATGAAGCGGGGAAGGGAAGCGTTCCTCTTTGCTGATATATTGATCGATATATTGGTCAAGCAGCGGCTTGACGGTACTGAAGAAGATCCGCTTAACCTCGACATCCGCGAATACCAGGATGGTAACTTCCTGTTCCTGCGCTTTGATAAATTCCAGGTGAGTGATCGTTCTTTCCGCCGCCTTATCATAGGTGCCGGCCTTGCTGGCGATGAACAACAGATAGATATCGCATTGCTCAACCGCTTGCAGACAGAGTGTAACGGGATCAGCGCTAGCCAGCCACGGTCCGATATTCTCCTCCCACATCACCGGCTCATGGCCAAGGGTCTGAAGCTCATGAAACACGCTTTTGCGCAGCGGCTTCAGCCCATCCTCGTTCACAGAACTTATGAAGATTTTCGTTCTTGCCAAGGTATGTAACACTCCTATAATCGTTTTTTCCAGTATAACCCATGTAAACCCGGATAGGAATATATCATTGGTCATGCTTATAGAGGAAGGGAGCTAAAAAGTCCGCCTCTCCATTCCTGGCTATATCTCACTGAGGCACTATGTGCAATAAACCTAAAGAAGGGCTCCAACTGCGCAGCCTACTCAAAGCTTGCGTCCACAGGCGCTCATCATGGGATGAGTCAGTGAGGACATCCCGCGTCTGGCCCCAATCGTAGTCAGCGTTGGTGCTGAATACCCGTTTAGTCCTTGTTATGCGCTTACTTTTTGAATGTAGATAACTTTTTATGAAAAAGCACTTGCAATAGGCAGATCGCTTGTGTAATATATAAATATAAGTCGCTAATAAATAGTTAGTACAGAACTTTATTTTAGAGAATTGGCCTATAATTGTTGAATGGTTTGCAGTTTTAAGGCCAAAATAAGATGAAAATGGATAGGAGAATGAATAATAATGAGTCAATTTGTCGATTTGCTGAAGAACAGACGCAGTGTGTATGGAATTAACAAGGAAACGGTTATTTCTGATGAGAAGATTGAAGAAATCGTAAAAGAAGCGATCCTTCACACTCCTTCATCTTTCAATTCGCAATCTTCCCGCGTGTTGCTCGTGCTGAATGAGCAGCATGACAAGCTGTGGAATATTACCGAGGATACTCTGAAAAAGGTGGTTCCCGCTGAAAACTTCGGACCTACCGCTGAGAAGATGGCCGGATTCCGCGCTGGTTATGGTACAGTGCTGTTCTTCGAGGATCAAGCTGTAGTTGAAGGCTTGCAGCAACAATTCGAGCTTTACAAAGACAACTTCCCAGTATGGTCCAACCAATCCAGCGGCATGTTGCAATTGGTTGTCTGGACTGCGCTTGCCAATGAAGGCTTTGGTGCAACGCTTCAACATTACAACCCGCTGATTGATGATGCTGTGAAGGCGGAGTGGAATGTTCCAGCTTCCTGGAAGCTGATCGCCCAAATGCCATTTGGCAAACCAACGGCACAGCCGGGCGAGAAGCAATTCGCTCCAGTCGAAGACCGCATTAAAGTCGCAAAATAAGCTATTAATAGGATAAAGGCTGTCCCTGAGAAGATCGCATAGCGGTCTCGCGGGGGCAGCCTTCGTGTTTATTCAGGCAAACCTTAGTTCTATGAACGGTTGGCCCTTATTTGCGTACTGATCTGTTGCACTTAGTTGGTCACGAGCAGTTTCCTGAATTCTTCCGTCAGGATGGGGACGACCTCAAAGAGATCGCCAACGATTCCATAATCCGCGATTTTGAAGATCGGGGCCTCCGGGTCTTTGTTAATGGCGATAATGATGCGGGATTGACTCATTCCGGCCAAATGCTGAATCGCTCCGCTAATGCCACAGGCGATATAAATTTCAGGTGTGACCACTTTACCGGTCTGGCCGATCTGCAATGAATAGTCGCAGTAGCCGGCATCACAAGCGCCACGTGAAGCGCCGACAGCTCCCTGAAGTACATCGGCCAGTTCCTGGAGAGGCTGAAAGCCCGCTTTGCTCTTGACTCCACGGCCACCAGAGACGACGACTTTAGCTTCCGTGAGATCGATTCTCCCAGCCGATTTACTAACAACCTCTTGAATTGCGCTGCGAAGCAAAGTTGATGGAGTATAGGATAATTCGGTAATGGAAGAAGGCGTGTCAGCAGGCTGAGCAGGTGCAATATTGTTAGGGCGAATCGTGATGACTTGAGGTGAACTGTTGAACTGTCTGTTCTCGAATGCTTTTCCGGCGTAGAGGGGACGGGTATAAGTGATGGCCTCGCCGGTATCGGAGATCGCTGTAACATCGGAGATTTGCCCGGCGCTTAAATGAGCGGCAAGCTGTGGGGCGAGATCGCGCCCGATGGCGGTATGGCCGAAGAATACGGCATGGGGCTTGAGCGGTTCCAAGGCTTGGATTAACGCTGCAAAATAGGTCTCCGCCTGATAGGCGGCCAAATCAGGATGATCGATCATAATTACCTCTGCATAAAGTGCCAGCTGGTCAGCAGCTTCCTTGAGCTGATGTCCAAGCAGCAGGGCGATCCGTTGATCCTCTTCATGACTGGCCAGGGCGGCGGCTTGAACCGCCTCAAGACTGACCTGGCGCAGTCGCCCGTCCTTGGTCTCGGCTACGATGACATAGGTGTTCCCCATAGGAAATTCCTCCTTCATTTTATTAAATGACTTTGTCCTCGCTCCTAAGCAGGTGTACTAGCTCTACGGTCTGTTCCTGAATCGTTCCTTGCAGTATGCGGCCGCTCTTGCGTTCGGCGGGCAGGGAGAGGGCGGTGCGTATTGTTTTCGGGGATATGTCCGCAATCCCATTTAGCTGCTGCGGCTCCAGGGTGAGAAAAGGCTTCTTCTTGGCCTTCATAATCCCGGGCAGGGAAGGGTAACGCGGTTCATTAAGGCCTTGCTGGGCGGTGAAAAGGGCAGGCAGACGAATTTCAATCTTCTCGGTATCGCCTTCCGCATCGCGGGTAACGGTAGCTTGATCGGAAGTCATTTGCAGTTGGGTAATGGCGGAGGCATGGGGAATTTCAAGCAATCTGGCCAGTCGCACCGCGGTCTGGCCAGCGCCGTTGTCGACCGAGAAATAGCCGCCGAGAATGAGATCGAAGGCTTGATCGCGGAAGTAAGCGGCCAGAAGCGAGGAGATAGTGAATTCATCACTCCCGCTATCGTCATTCTGGATCAGAACAGCCTGATCCGCCCCCATGGCCAGAGCTGTCCTTAGTGCTTCGGCGACCCTGGCCGGGCCAACAGATACTACGGTAACTGCACCGCCATGCTGTTCCTTCTGACGCAACGCCTCTTCAACCGCATACTCATCATAGGGATTGAGAATAAACTTGACGCCAGCTTCGGCAATTTTGCCTTCTTGTATACTGATTTTTTCCTCGGTGTCAAAGGTTTGTTTCAGGATTACGAAGATGTTCATTCATCATACTCCTTTCAAATCTTTTTTTAGAGGTAGTTCAAAAAGTCCAAGTTTGACCGACTCAATCTCAGACCTGCTTTAAGCCTCGGATGAAAAAATCCACCGTGTTGGCTACCTGGGCCGTCAGGGAGTATTTCTGTCCCGAAATCAGCCATGAGGTGACGACCTCGTCCATAGCCCCGAAGATTAACTGACGTGTTAATCTCGTGTCCAGGCTCTTACGGAAGCTCCCGTCTGCAACGCCCTTTACCAGAATATGCTCGATTAATTGAATATAGGGCTTTACGGCCTGACCAATCGCTTTGCGCAGCTCCAGGGAGCTCTGGCGCAGCTCGATTTGTGTCACATAGGCCAGATGAATATTTTCCTCGAGTAGGGAGAAGTGGATATCGCATATTTTGTACAAGGCTTCCTCGGCGCTGTCTTGTTCAGAGATGTTATTTTTGAACGACTCCACAAGGCTGCCCAAGCGATTCTGGAACAGGGAAATGAGGATATCTTCCTTGTTTTTGAAATATAGATATATTGTACCGTCCGCAACTCCGGCTTCTTTGGCGATTCGGGCCACCTGCGATCCGTGAAATCCATTCTCGGCGATCACCTTCTCCGCGGCATCCAAAATCATTTCAAATTTTTCCTGTTTTCTACTTGTCATCCTGACACCTCAATGTTAAAATTTGAATCGAATGAATGAACACTCATTCATTTTTTATTCATCTTAGGTGAAAGCGCTTTTGTTGTCAAGATGAATCTTTGATTTAAGAGGTGTTCAAAAGGTCGGTTTTCGGCACCGGGGGGTTGAATGAAGCTAGGCATGAGGAGCGGAGCGTACGTTTTCGTAGAAAACGACTTCGTAAGGATTTGCTTGTAGAGAGTGCATGAGCATCTAAAATATTTTCTGAGGGAAAATGACCTCGTAAGCCTCTACTTTTGGGCCCGGCTAAATTCATGATCCGATGCCCAATAAGCTCTCCGTGCTGCTTTGTGTTAGATATAGAATTGTTTCGTTATTAGCGAAGCTGATGAAATTCTATATCGCAAGAGAACCTGCCTTAGCATCGCGATCGCGCATCCTTGAGTAACTTCGATCGGTTTTCTTATTAAAATCGGACTTTTTGAACAACTTTCAAAAGGAGGCGGGTGAAGTAAACGTGTGGCAAATGCTGCAATGGATTATGTTCCTGCTGGTAACGGGTTATGCCATTTATTTATTTTATAAAGCGGTATACCATCGTTATCTGTACTTGAGCCTAGGGCGTCCCGTAGAGTTTCGAGCCAGAAGCAGGCTCTCCTGGAACCACTGGAGCGAATTTCTGAGCCAGGTATTCGGACAACGGAAATTGCTAAAAGACTGGCGCAGCGGAATCATGCACATCGTGATTTTTTACGGATTCATTATTTTGCAGTTTGGTGCCATCGATTTGATTGTCAAAGGACTCACCCAAGGGGGGCATCTGCCGCTGCCTGGTTATCATCTATTCGGGCTTAGCCAGGAAGTGACGGTTCTGCTGATTCTGATCGCAATCGCTTATGCGGCCTATCGCAGATACGGTGAACGATTGCCGCGCTTGAAGAAAGGCTGGAAACCTAGCCTTGTTCTCATCCTGATCTCGTCCATTATGCTGACGGTTTTGCTCTCATTAAGCCTGGAGCGTATTTGGTTCCAATTAGACCCATCTCTCTATGCACCCATATCCTCACTCATATCTCTAGCACTCCAAGCTTTATCCACCTCTGCTGCTGAAGTGCTTTTCTACCTCTTCTGGTGGCTGCATCTTTTCATCTTGTTAATCTTTCTAGTGTATATTCCGCAATCGAAGCATTTTCATCTGATTACAGCACCGATTAATATTTGGCTGCGTCGTACGGAACCGCCGGGTCGCCTGACCCGCATCGATCTGGAGGACGAAGAAGCGGAGAGCTTTGGAGCCGGGGCGATCACGGACTTTACACGCAAGCAAATGCTCGACTTCTACGCTTGTGTAGAATGCGGGCGCTGCACGAATGTATGTCCAGCCTCTAATACGGGCAAACCGCTGTCGCCTATGCACCTGATCACGAAGCTGCGCGATCATCTGATCGATGTCGGTACCGAACAGACCGGAAAATCGCCATGGCAGCCATCCTATGCCTTTGCCTCTTCACAAACCGCTTCACATCAGTTAGGTGAGCTGAAAAATTCAGCTGTAGCCTGGATAGATTCAAGTCTGCCAACAGAGAGCGGTGAGGCCGGAGCCATGCTGCAGGAGGTGTCGGCGGGAAGTGAAGAAGCGGCAAATAAGTTAGCCGTTTTGCAACCTCTGCCACCGATTACGGACATTCGTCCAACACTGGATTGGCAGTCTACAGTCTGGGGGGTCCGGGATCGAAGCGATTCGGGGACTGCCGGTGTAACAGGCGCCGCTGAGCTGGAGCTGATCGGGGATGTGATGACAGAGGAGGAAATCTGGTCATGCACTACCTGCCGGAATTGTGAGGATCAATGTCCTGTCGGCAATGAGCATGTCGACAAGATTATTGACCTGCGTCGTCACCTTGTACTCATGCAGGGCAGTATTCCGCAAGAAGGTAGGCGGGCGCTGCAAAATATCGAGCGGCAGGGCAACCCTTGGGGGATCAGCCGAAATGAACGCTTGAATTGGACCGCTGAGCTGGAAGGGCTGTCTGTGCCGACGGTGCATGACAATCCGCAATTTGAATATTTGTACTTTGTTGGTTCGATGGGGTCTTATGATCTGCGCAGTTGTAAAATTTCCCGTTCTTTCGCCAGGCTTATGCTGGAGGCGGGCATCAACTTCGCCGTTCTCGGCAACGAAGAGAAAAATTCCGGCGATACGCCAAGGCGGATGGGCAATGAGTTCCTGTTCCAGCAGCTGTGTCAGGAGAACATCGCATTGTTCCAGCAGTATGGGGTACGTAAGATTGTGACGGCGGATCCACATGCTTTTAACACTTTTAAAAACGAATATCCCGAATTCGGACTTGAGGATGTTGAGGTCATTCACCACACCCAATTGCTGGAGCGGCTCATCAAAGAAGGAAAGCTGTCGCTTCGCCATGAGGTGCGGGAAAAAATGACGTACCACGATTCCTGTTATCTGGGACGGTATAACGGTATTTATGAAGCGCCAAGGGAAATTCTTCGCCGGATTCCCGGGATGGAGCTGGCGGAGATGAAGCGCTCGCGTGAGAATGCGATGTGCTGCGGAGCCGGCGGCGGTCTGATGTGGATGGAGGAAACGGGCGGCAAGCGAATTAATTTGGCTCGGACAGAGCAGGCCCTTGAGGTATCTCCAACGATGATCGGCAGCGGATGTCCGTATTGTCTTACGATGCTGGAGGACGGAGTCAAAATGAAGGAGCTTGATGTGAGGACAAAGGATATTGCCGAGATTGTGGAGCTGTCGGTATTTGGCGGGTCCTTGGCCTAACGGAACCTTAGGTTTACCCTGCGCTTGCGCATTTAAAAGATGTTAGACGGCATTTAAAGTGAATTTCATGGGTTGGAGGTAGGTGTAGATGAATAGATCGATTTCCAAAGCCGTAGTTATCGGTTCGGGCATTATGGGTTCCGGGATTGCGGCGCAGCTTGCCAATGCGGGAATTGCTTGTTCGCTGCTCGATATCGTGCCTGCGGAAATGACGGAAATGGAGCAGGCCAAGGGATATTCACTTAAGGATTCGGCGGTAAGGAACCGCTTCGCTACAGCAGCTATAGCCGGTCTGCTCAAAAGAAAGCCAGCGCCGCTATATGATGAAGCATTTGCGGCTCGCATCCGGCCCGGCAATCTGGAAGACCATTTGCATTGGATTCAGGATGCGGACTGGGTGATCGAGGTCGTGGTAGAAAATCTGGCGGTGAAGCGGGACCTTCTCGCCAAGATGGAGCCGCATTGGAAGCCTGGCGTTCTGGTCAGCACCAATACATCAGGGATATCGATTGAGGCGATGAGTGAGGACAGATCCTTAGAGTTCCGTAAGCATTTCATGGGAACGCATTTTTTTAACCCTCCGCGGTATATGAAGCTGCTGGAGATTATTCCCGGCCAGCACACAGAGCCTGCACATGTCGACCGGCTGCGCGAAGTTGCGGAGCGTGCTTTGGGCAAGACGGTGGTGATTGCCAAAGATACGCCTAATTTTATTGCCAACCGCATTGGCACGTACGGATTGCTGGTCACCCTGCGCGAGATGCTGCAGCGAGGATATACCGTTGAGGAGGTAGATGCTGTAACCGGTCCGGCCATGGGACGTCCGAAAAGCGCAACCTTTCGCACACTCGATTTGGTTGGCCTCGATACTTTCCTCCATGTTGCGGACAATGTGCGGGAGCATGTGCAGGATGAAAGCGAGATCGAGGTATTCACTGTGCCGGAGCCGCTTCAGCAGATGGTGAGGCAGGGCTGGCTTGGCGAGAAATCGGGTCAGGGCTTCTATCGCAAGCTCAAAGAGCAGGGCAAGAGCCAGATTCTGGCTTTGAACCTGGAGGGCTTCACGTACGAGCCGCAGGTAAAGCCGTCCTCAGGTTCACTGCAAGCCGCAAAGGCCGCGAAAGGAAGCAAAGCGAAGCTAAAGGCGCTGCTCAGCGGAGGGGATCGTTATTCCGATCTGGCCTGGAATGTGTTGAAGCCTGTGCTGCTCTATTCCGCAGCCAAGCTCGGTGAGATCGCGGACAATATCCGCGAGATCGACGAAGCGATGAAATGGGGCTTCAATTGGGAGATGGGGCCGTTCGAGACCTGGGATGCGATTGGCCTGGTTCCGTCTGTGAGAAGGATGGAAGCCGAGGGTCTGCAAATTCCGGGCTGGGTTAGCGAATGGATCGCAGCGGGCAACACCTCATTTTATAAAAGAGTAGAAGGCCAGCTGTTCCATGTGCTGAGCGGAAAATACAAAGCGGTAGAACAGCCGCCGCAGATCATCTCGCTGCGTGATTTGAAGGAGCAGAAGCAAGTGCTTCGAAGCAACACTGGCGCAAGCTTGCTTGATCTGGGCGATGGCGTGGCCTGTCTGGAGTTCCATTCCCCGAACAATGCGATCGGCGAGGATATTCTCAGCATGATTACGCAGAGCCAGGAAGAGGTCAGGAAGCGTGGTTATGCCGGATTGGTCATTGCCAATCAGGGGCGCAACTTTTGCGTCGGCGCTAATCTGATGCTTCTGCTGATGGAAGCGGAGGATGAGGAATGGGATGAGGTCGATGATATTATTGCGCTGTTCCAGAACACGATGTATCAATTGAAATATTTTGAGAGGCCCGTCGTTGCTGCGCCGCACCGAATGACGCTTGGCGGGGGAGTTGAGGTTTGCCTGCCCGCCGATCAGGTGATCGCCGCGGCGGAGACATACTATGGCCTGGTCGAGGTTGGCGTTGGCCTGATTCCCGCCGGTGGCGGCTGCAAGGAGCTGACGCTGCGGGCGAGTATGCAGGCTTTACCTGAGGTGGATCTGCAGCCGTATATCAATCGACTGTTCGAGACGATTGGCATGGCGAAGGTGTCAACCAGCGGACATGATGCGAAGCGTCTCGGTTATCTGAGAGCGAGCGACCGGGTGGTAGTCAACCCGGACTACGCGATTTATGAAGCGAAGCAGGCGGTGCTGCGCTTGGCCGGCTCCGGTTATGAGCCGATGCAGGAGAGTAAGCTGCGCGTTGTGGGCGCCGAAGGCAAAGCCGTACTGCAGCTTGGAGCCATCGGCATGAGGGAGAGCGGGTATATCAGCGATCATGATCTTCTGATCGCAAAGAAGCTGGCGCATGTGCTCTCTGGTGGAGATGTGCCCGCAGGTACCTGGGTCAGTGAGCGGTATATGCTCGACCTGGAGCGGGAAGCATTCCTGAGTCTGTGCGGTGAGGTAAAGACAAGGCAGCGCATGAAGCATATGCTGACGACAGGCAAACCGCTGCGGAATTAGCTGGGGAGGGAAAAGATCATGAGGGAAGCAGTCATTGTATCGTTGGCGCGGACAGCGGTCGGCAAGGCGAAAAAAGGCGGCCTCGTTCAAACCCGTGCCGATGAGTTGGGCAAAGCCGTACTGGAAGCGGCGGTAGAGCGGGCCCCTGGCCTGCAAAAAGAAGATGTCGAAGATGTTATCATCGGCTGTGCGATGCCGGAGGGGGAACAGGGACTGAATGTTGCCCGCATTATGGCGCTGTATGCCGGGTTCCCGGTGACGGTTCCGGCCCTGACCGTGAATCGCTTCTGCTCCTCGGGACTGCAGTCGATCGCTTTTGCTGCGGAACGGATCATGCTGGGGCACGCAGATGTAATTATTGCCGGGGGCGTTGAAAGTATGAGCCATGTGCCGATGACCGGCTTTAAGGTGTCGCCGAACCCGCGCATCGTGGAGCAATATCCGGAGGTGTATATCGGGATGGGGCATACGGCCGAGCGCGTAGCGGAGAAGTTCGGGATCAGCCGTGAGGATCAGGACGCCTTTGCCCTGCGTTCGCATCAGCGGGCTGCGGCGGCGATTGCCGCCGGAAAGTTCGCGGAGGAGATCATTCCGATCCGGACGGAGTTCAGGGATGTCGAGGACTCCGGAAAGTTGAGATCGAGGATCAAGATCTTTGATACGGATGAAGGTGTGCGCGCGGATACGACGCTGGGTGCGCTCTCCAAGCTGGCGCCGAGCTTCAAGGCCGGCGGTACGGTAACGGCTGGGAACGCATCGCAAATGAGTGACGGCGCTGCCGCGCTGGTCGTCATGAGCAGAGACAAGGCGGAGCAATTGCAGCTTGAGCCTCTGGCGACGTTCCGTTCCTTTGCGGTATGCGGCGTTGAACCGGAGCTGATGGGCGTCGGACCGGTTAAAGCGATCCCCAAGGCGCTGGCGATGGCCGGAATTACGGCCGAGGATGTGGCCTTGTATGAAATCAATGAAGCGTTTGCTTCGCAATGCTTGCATATTATTCGCGAGCTTGGGCTGGATGAGGAGCAAGTGAATGTGAACGGGGGCGCGATCGCGCTCGGCCATCCGCTCGGCTGCACAGGAGCGAAGCTAAGCGCTTCGCTGATCTCTGAGCTGCGCAGGCGCGGCGGCGGCTATGGCGTCGTCTCGATGTGCATCGGCGGCGGCATGGGGGCAGCCGGAGTATTTGAGGTGCATGGATAGAGTTGCCGGGGCTGCATAACGAGACAGGGCATCGCTAATTTGCTCAAAAACAGGTCTCCAAAATTCTAACGAAACGTGGTAACGCTATTCGGCCAAAAACAGGCCTCTAAAAATTCTAACGAAACGTGGTATCGCTATTTAGCGCAAATGGAGGCCTGAAGCTTGAATTTAGCTCAAATAACGATCTGTAGTTTCGTTAGATCTGAAAACGGGCTGTTTTGGCGGTAATAGCGATCTGTAGTTTCGTTAGAGAACCGGTCGCTGGAAAACTTGACCGAGGTAACGGGCTGGGGTAGGGGGAGTGTTGCGGAATGGCAAAGTTACCCAAGCAACGGCCCACAGACAACGAGCTTAGGCAACAGGTGGGGGCAATGGGATCAAGGCCGTGTACCCAGGCACGGGGCCCTGGAGCAAAGTTACCCAAGCAACGACCCACAGACAACGAGCTTAGGCAACAGGTGGAGGGTAAGGGTTCAGGCTGTGTACCCAGGCACGGGGCCCTGAGGCAAAGTTACTCAAACAACGACCCACAGACAACGAGCTTAGGCAACAGGTGGGAGAATGGGGTTCAGGCTGTGTACCCAGGCACGGGGTCCTGGAGCAAAGTTACCCAAGCAACGACCCACAGACAACGAGCTTAGGCAACAGGTGGGAGAATGGGGTTCAGGCTGTGTACCCAGGCACGGGGCCCTGAGGCAAAGTTACCCAAGCAACGGCCCACAGACAACGAGCTTAGGCAACAGGTGGAGGGTAACGTGTTCAGGCTGTGTACCCAGGCACGGGGCCCTGAGGCAAAGTTACTCAAGCAAAGGCCCACAGACGAAAAACTCAGACGACGAACTCGGCCCCCAGGCCTCACACATCCCAGCTCACACGTCCGGGATTCAGACGTCAGGATTCATGTATGAAGAGAAGTCAAGTATGAATAGGATTCAAGCAGGAAGAGGATGCAATGGATCAATTCAAAAGGAGAGGATCGGATGAATCAGCAAGCGATGAAGAAAGTACGCGGCGGAAGCTTTGTGATCGAAGACGAGGATTTTCGGAATATAGTGACGCCGGAGGATTTCACGGAAGAGCAGCGGATGATCGCCGACATGACGAAGCAATTTGTGCAAGGGGAAATTGCCCCCCATGACGAGCAACTGGAAAGTCTGGATTATGATCTGACGGTGAAATTACTTCGCGAAGCCGGCGAATTAGGCTTGTTAGGTGCGGATGTGCCGGAGGCATACGGCGGAATGGGACTGGATAAGGTCAGCACCACGCTGATCAATGAGAAGCTGACCAAAGCGTCCTCCTTCGCGCTGTCGTTCGGAGCGCATGTTGGGATCGGGACGCTGCCGATCGTCTACTTCGGAACGGAAGACCAGAAGCAGAAGTACTTGCCAGGTCTGGCCAGCGGGGAGAAGCTCGCCGCTTATTGCTTGACGGAGCCTTCGTCGGGCTCGGATGCGCTGGGCGCCAAGGCGACGGCGCAATTATCCGAGGATGGAAGCCATTATGTGCTTAATGGCACGAAGCAGTTTATTACGAATGCCGGATTTGCCGACATCTTCATGGTCTATGCCAAGGTAGACGGCACGCAGTTCAGCACCTTTATCGTGGAACGCACGATGGAAGGCGTCAGCATCGGGCCGGAGGAGAAAAAGATGGGCATCAAGGCATCGTCCACCTGTCCGCTGATCCTCGAGGACGTCAAGGTTCCGGCAGAGAACCTGCTCTGGGAAGTGGGCAAAGGGCATCTGATCGCTTTTAATATACTGAACATCGGCCGGTTCAAATTGGCTGCAGGCTGTGTTGGGGCAGCCAAGGACGCGCTTGAGCTTGCGGCTCATTATGCGAACGAGCGGACTCAATTCGGCCAGAAGATTTCCTCGTTCCCGCTGATTGGCCGAAAGCTCGCCGATATGAACATCCGCACATATGTGCTGGAGAGTATGGTTTACCGGACGGCGGGGCTGTTTGATACCGGGCTGGCGGAAGTTGATCTTGGTGCTGCCGATGTCGGCTACCGTTCCGCCAAAGCGATCGCTGAGTATCAGCTGGAATGCTCGATCAACAAGGTGTTTGGCTCGGAGACGCTGGATTTCGTGGCTGATGAAGGGGTACAGATTCATGGGGGTTACGGGTATACCAAGGAGTACCGGATTGAACGGATTTATCGCGACTCGCGGATTAATCGTATCTTTGAGGGAACGAACGAAATTAATCGGCTGCTGATCCCCGGCACTCTGATGAAGCGGGCGCTTAAGGGTGAATTGCCGCTGCTGCAAAAAGCGATGGAGCTGCAGGCCGAGATGATGGAGCGAGTCAGTCCTCCGGAGGGAGATGGCGTTCTCGAGCAAGAGGCTCATTTGCTGAAAATGGCCAAGAGGATCTTTTTGCTTGTCGGCGCAGGTGCGGTGCAGACCTATCAAACCAAGCTTGAGCAGGAGCAGGAGGTACTCAGCTGCCTTGCCGACATTATGATCTCGATATTTGCGATGGAGAGCGCATTGCTGCGGACGCAGAAACAGATCAGCTCTACCTCTGAAGAGAAATCAAGACTGGCGATTTTACTGACAACGGCTTATATCCAGGATGAATTCGGGCGTGTAGAGAACTGGGCCAGAGAAGTGCTGAGTGCGATCGCTTCCGGCGATATGCTGCGGACACAGCTCTCCGTCTTGAAGAAATGGTCCAAACGAACGCCGCTCAATCTGGTGGCATTAAAGCGGGAGATTGCGGCCCAGGTGATTCAGTCGGAAGGCTACATCTCATAATGACCATTTGAAACGGAGGTGGAAGGGATGAAGGCAAAACCTTGGCTGCAACATTATCCCGCCGAAGTACCACCGACCTATGATTATCCGCAGCAGCATTTGGCGCAATTTCTACTGGATTCAGCGCAGCAATATCCCGAGCAGCTGGCGCTTGATTTCATGGGGGCAACGACAACCTACCGGGCTTTGCTGGATAAAACTTATCGCTTCGCGAACGCACTGCGCAATCTTGGCGTGCAGCAGGGAGATCGTGTAGCGATTATGCTGCCGAACTGTCCACAGGCGGTTATCGCTTATTATGGCGTGTTATTGATCGGCGGAGTGGTCGTGATGACCAATCCGCTGTACATGCCGCGTGAGCTGGAGTATCAGCTTAACGACGCCGGAGCAAAGGTTATCGTTACGCTCGACATTCTTGTGGATCGGGTGAGCAAGGCGATGGAGCAGCACCCGCTTGATTATATTCTCGTCGCCAGAGTGCAGGATGAGCTATCTTTTCCTAAAAACATGCTATATCCGTTAAAGGCCAGAAAAGATGGCACTGCGGTAAAGGTCAACTATAACGAGCGGATTGTACCGTTTAAGGAGCTGCTCAAAAACTCGCAGCCTGTTCCTTACCTGGCCCCGATTGACACCGAGAATGAGCTGGCGCTTATTCAGTACACCGGGGGAACGACCGGCTTCGCCAAAGGGGTTATGTTGACGCATCGCAATCTGGTCGCCAATACGATTCAGACGCAGCTGTGGTTCTATCGTTCTCGGCCCGGTAAGGAAATATATTTGGCAGCGCTTCCTTTTTTCCACGTGTTTGGGATGACGGTGCTGCTGAACCAGGCTGTCTCGCTTGGATGTACATTAACGCTGATGCCGCGGTTTGAGATCGAGCAGGTATTGAAGGCGATTGACCGCAAGCGGCCTACTGTATTCCCCGGCGCACCAACCATGTATGTGGCGCTCATCAATCATCCGGATGTCCGCAGGTACGATTTGTCCTCGATTCAGGTCTGTATTAGCGGCGCGGCCTCGCTGCCTCAGGAAGTGCAGACCCGATTTGAGCAGTTGTCCGGCGGGAAGCTGATTGAAGGATACGGCCTGACCGAAGCCTCGCCGGTGACGCATGCGAACAATATTTGGGAGAAGCGGAAAACGGGCTCCATCGGCATCCCGTTCCCGGATACAGAGGCAATGATCGTGAAGCCGGATACCTTGGAGGAGGTTCCGCTTGGTGAGATTGGGGAGCTGGCGGTGAAAGGGCCGCAAGTGATGAAAGGATATTGGAACAAGCCGGAAGAGACCTACAAGTGTCTGCGTGATGGATGGCTGCTTACCGGTGATCTCGGCAAAATGGATGAGGACGGTTTCTTCTACATTCTGGACCGTCGCAAGGACATTATTATCGCAGGCGGATACAACATATACCCCCGCGAGGTTGAGGAGATTCTGTTCGAATATCCTGGTGTAGAGGAAGCGATCGTGGCCGGAATTTATGATCCTTACCGCGGAGAGACCGTGAAGGCTTATATCGTGCCGAAGAGTGGGACCCGGCTGGATGAAGCGGAGCTGAAGAAGTTCTGTAAAGAAAGGCTGGCTGCTTATAAGGTCCCGAAGGTCTATGAATTCCGGGATAGTCTGCCAAAGACAATGGCGGGCAAGGTGTTGCGCCGCAGGCTGATCGAAGAGGAGCAAGCCAAATGGAGCAACGATCAAAAATAACGTGCAATTGTGCTGTATAGAGAAAGGAGGAGCCCGGGTGGAAGCGGAGGATTGTAATAAGGATGCGCAAATGCAGGAATGGGAGCGTCTGGCCAAGGGAACTTTCTGGGATTATCTCGGCTCCCAGGTGGAGACGGTTAATGAGCGGCAGGCCGTCGTTACTTTGGAAATTAAGCCGCATCATCATAATATGATTGGGATTGTCCATGGCGGTGTTCATGCTACACTGCTGGATTCTGCAATGGGACTTCTAGCGATGGTGAACCGCCCGAATTGTAATGTCGTGACCACAAATCTGAATATGAATTATGTGGCCAAATCAAGCAGCGGCAAGATGATTGTCACCGCCGAGTTGATCCATTCCAGTCGCACCATGATCACCGCGCATGCCTTCGCCAAAATGGATAACGGCGTGTTGTGCGCTTTCGGAACTGGAACGTTCCGGGTAAGCCAGTAGCGAAGTCGTCGTTTAAGTCGGATGGCAATTTAGGCGGTTAAGCAAGCGTGGAGCAGTGCAGAGAGATCGGTTCCTGTGCTGCTCTTTCATTTTGCTTGTTCGCGGTCATGATGTTGATTAAACTGGTAGTAATTGCTTCGAATGATAGATTAGTGGAATCAAATTGTGAGGAAGTCGTATTCATAGTTAGAAGAGAGGGGAGAGGAAAGATGCGAGAACAGAGTCAACAGAATAAGAAGGCCTGGGAGCATCGGGCATATGAATTTTGGCACAAAAGGGACGGTACCCCGCAAGAGAAAGCAAGCCAAATACTAGCCAACCCCTTAGGATGCTTAAAAAAGCACAGCCCTTATTTCAAGCAGATTGCAGGGAAAAGGATTGCCAATCTTTGCGGATCTAACGGAAGAAAGGCGGTACCCCTCGCATTATTAGGAGCAGAAGTGACCGTGTTCGACATCTCTGAGGAAAATAGAAGATACGCTTTGGAGTTGGCCGAAGTTGCGAATACGACCATAGAATATATCGTTACAGATATCTATGAAATTGACCTGCAGAAATACGGGGGATATTTTGACCTGCTTTATTTGGAAGGCGGGATACTGCACTATTTTAGTGAGATCGATAAATTTATGTCCATTCTGTTTCGATTATTGAAGCAGGGAGGGACTTTGATTCTTAGCGACTTCCATCCTTTGCGAAAATGCATGATGAGTCAGGGGAACGTGAACTATTTTGATAGGGAGCTAAGGAGTGGCAGCGTAGCTTATAAGGAGTTTTTTGCCGAAGAGGAGCAGGCGGAGTTCCCTGATGTCTCCATTCGGTTATACAGCTTGAGTGAAATTATCAATTCCGTGCTGTCTGCGGGTTTTCGGCTGCAAAGATTCGAGGAGCATCGCGGCTGGGTGAATGAAAACCTCCCTTGGGAGTTTACGATTGTGGCAGCTAACGAAACGTAGGATCGTTATTTGCGCTAAATGAAGCTGCTAAAAATTCTAACGACACAGGGTATCGCTATTAACCCCAAAAAGAGGCTTATAGCCTTCATTTACTACAGATAACGTTGCCTGGTTTCATTAGATTTAATTTACTCTGATTTTCACAGCAATAGCGATCTGTAGTTTCGTTAGAGCCCCCACTGGAAAGCGTCGCCTCGTTTGTCCGGGCAGCATCACACCTTATGCAATTCATGGAGGGTGATTAGGAAGGAAGAGGAGGTCTTGAGTTGGATATTGCAAAAGCAGAAAGATCTGATTTGCCCAGCATCCTGAAACTGCAGTATGAAGCCTATCAGAGTGAGGCTGAGATTTATGGGGAGATGATTCCTCCGCTCAAGCAGACTATCGGCGAGTTAGAAGAGGAATTTGACGAAGGGATTATTTTAAAGGCCGTTGTTCACGAGGAAATAGTTGGTTCTGTACGGGCAAAACCCTAAGCTGAAGTCTGCTTGATAGGGAAGCTTATCGTCAAGCCTCAGTATCAGAATCAAGGAATCGGCCAAAGATTAATGCAAGCCATAGTGGAAGCCATGGTCATGTGAAGAGAATGGAGCAGTTCACCGGGTTTAAAAGTACAAGAAATCTGGCCCTGTATTACCAATTAGGGTATCGGATATATAAGCAGGAAGAGGTGAATGAGGACCTGACGATGGTGTATATGTATAAGGAGGTCTAGACGGAGAGCGATGAAGAAAATGGTTATATGGGTTATGGTCTTTATAGTGCTGACCGGATGCCATCAAGGTGCTTCTCAATTTCAGGGGGAAGGCTATATTCTGGAAGTGACTGATCAACACATTTTAGTCATTGAGAAGGAGTTCCCCGGCAAGAGCTGGAAGGATATGATGGATGAATATACCGGTGACGCCATTTGGCTTGGTACGAAGAAGAAGGGCTTGAAGCCAGGCCAGAAGATTCAATATCAGGTTAAGGGTGGGATCGACGAGTCTTACCCTGCGCAGGCCGAAGCAAAAAATATCAAGATTATAAAAGAGGGAAAAGAATGAACGACGCAGTCCGGATTAACAAATTGTCAACTATAGAAGAAGCGCATATGCTGAATGCGGAGTTTGCTGAACGTTATCCTTGGTACACGGAGGGAGAGTATTACTTCAATTGTCTCGAAGAGAATCGGCAAGGACAGCGGATCACATTAATAGCTTATTATAAGGAATGCTTGGCCGGTTGCTGTCATTTGCTGTATGCATCGAAGTACCCCTATTTTCGCGACAATCAAATCCCCGAGATCAATGATCTGAACGTTTTTCCGGAGTATAGAAGAAAGAAAATGGCCAGCCGCTTGTTTGATGAATTGGAGCGGATCGCCAGCGAGACCTCAAAGCACATCGGGTTGGGTGTTGGGTTATATAAAGATTACGGAAATGCGCAGCGAATGTACATGTCCCGTGGTTATATTGCGGACGGAAATGGCCTAACCTATGAGAATGTTCCTGTTATACCCGGAAAGTCCGTCGTTGTGGATGATGAACTATTAATTTATCTGGTTAAGGATCTGCAAAAGTGACTTATCAGCAGAGAAGTATGTTCCAAGCTTTGGCCCATTCCTTGCCAAATTAGGAGGTAGTATATGAAGCCTAGAATTACTGTCATTACATTAGGTGTAGACGATCTGGATAGAGCACTGCAGTTTTATCGCGATGGACTTGGTTTGCCCACGGAAGGCATTATAGGCACTGAATTTGAGCACGGTGCGGTTGCTTTCTTCGAATTACATGCCGGCTTACGGCTTGCGATTTGGAAGCGTGCAGACATTGCCTATGATACGAAGCTAAATCTAGCCAAGCCTAGTCCCACTGAATTCACGCTTGGTCATAATGTAGGCTCAAGAGAAGAAGTGGATCTGATTATGGAGCAAGCTCAGCAAGCGGGGGCAACGATAACTGTGCAAGCCCACGATACCTTTTGGGGAGGTTATTCGGGTTATTTTCAAGATCCAGACGGTCATTTATGGGAAGTGGTATGGAATCCGGAGTGGGAATTCGCGCAGTAAGGGATGAGCTATTGAAATGGGGGAGACTCCGTAAGTGAGAAAACCCTCCGAAAGGATGTAAGCATGAAGAAAATACTTGTTTTTGCTGCTGCACTGATCGTTATTCTAGCGATAATCGCCTATTCCTATTATTACTATTATACTCTTTCACCTTCAATGACAGCGAGTGATATTCAAATGAAGGCAAGCATTAAGCCTTATGATACGGATTACTATCTAATCGAGCTTGATGTCGAAAGAATCCAGGATGAACCAGCCCGTCACTTTATTGCCCCAATAGCAGAAGGACTTAGCAATATTAATTTCATCTCTGAAGATGGCCTGTATACTCCTGGTACTATTAGTACTTCGTTTGAAGCCGAGCACATATTGAGAAATCAGGTGGATGAAGGGTTAGGAATGGATCTTATGGGGTTTGCCATTCCTAACCAGCAAGGGAAATATAAATTTAAGTTTACAATGCAAAAAATAGACAGGTTAACTGAACTGAAAAGCCTTAATCTATACTATGTGCATGTGGAAAAGAAGCTGGGCAAAGATTTGAGCTGGGTTAAGACTATTACACTGCAACAATGAGTGAGGAAGCGCAAGAAAAAGTCCTGGATCATCTATCCAGGACTTCAACCGCTTTATTTTCGAACTGCTTCAAATGTAAATGACTGAGTGCTATGCGTCGGGTTCTGGTTGTACACATAATCGGCCGAGCATACAATGTTTGTAAAGCCGATATGTTCCAACACCAGCTTGAATTCTTCAATTCCGTACCAGTGCAGCGCAAACCGCTGCAGCTCGGATTGGATAAGCTTCCCTTCGCGCCACTTCTCATACTTCAGGTAGGAGACCGTGATATTATGGAGCAGATTCACTTCAACCAGCTTATCCTCCAAAGTAATCGCATCGCCGGATGGGAGAGCGTAGGTGGAAGTCGTAATCTTTCCTGCTTCAATCGTCTCGGGTAGGATCAAGTCGATGATGATTCGTCCCCCAGGAACAAGATGATCATAGAAGCATTGCAGAGCATTAAGCGAGTCTTGACGCTCTTCAACCAGGCAAAAGGACCCCGTGGGAATGATGATCGCTTCATACTGATGAGGCAGTGAGAAGCTTTGCAGCTTTTCCTCATACAGTACAGGATTCAGACCTCTCTCTTCACAGCGTTTACGGCAAGATGCCAACATTTCAGGAGAATAATCGATTCCATCCACCAGCAGTCCAGCCTGTAACAGCGGGATGAGCATACGACCGGAGCCGACAGCTGCTTCCAGGATTCTTCCTTTACAGGATTTGAGTCTGTCCAGGTAGTATTCGATATCGCCACCGATGGATTGCCCGACAGGCTTAGTAAGGTCATACACTTCCGTACAAAGATTACTATAATAACTGAACATTTCTTGTTCTCCTCCGTTTTATGGATACGGAAGATAGGATTTGTAATATGGGTTAACCGATATTAAGCCTTCCGTACCTCTAATTTAGTGGTGAGTTGGAAAGAGCTGACTGTCATTTAAATCGCCTACTTTCATTGATATTACCCCAAATGTTACCATAGAATAGGTTTCCGGGCAATGATATCAGAGATGGCGAATAATGAGGCATTATAAAATACTTATAGTAAGGAATTTCATATGAAGATCATGATTATAGGAGCAAATGGGTCAGGAAAGTCTACCTTTGCACGCAAGCTTGGAGAAATCTTGAACGTCCCTGTTCATCATTTGGATTATTACTTCTGGAAGCCGAGATGGCAGGAGACCCCGCCGGAAGAGTGGAATGAGTTCATTAACCATTTGGTGCAAGAAGATCAGTGGATCATCGATGGCTATTATGGGAGAACGCTGGATATTCGCTTGGAGGCAGCGGATGTCATCTTCTTCATGGATCTTTCCCCCTGGGTCACCACTTACCGAGTGATCAAGAGGAGAATACAATATCATGGCAAATCCAGGCCCGATTTAAATGAAGGTTGTCCGGAGTCCATCGACTGGCCATTTATCAAATACAGCTGGAATTTCAGGCGAGATAAAAGGCCGGCAGTGATGGAGAAGCTGCAGAGATATTCGACAGGTAAAAGGGTGATTATTGTGAAAAACTCCCGGCAGGTTGAATTCTTATTACATGAAATAAGAAATAAATGGAAGGATTGACTTGAATGCTGTATTTTGAACGGACTAATAAAATGGCCAATCTTTGCTTCGTCTGCTTTGCTTTGTTTTTCATATTGATGGTGATTCTTTTTATGACCAGCCACTTCTCGGAAATTATAAAATACAATTTTACCAATGATTTAAGAGGGTCCATTTATACGGTAATCTGCTCTGTGATCTCCATATTCTCATTAATCCTGGGGATCATATTGAAGATGATAACTAGAGAAGCGAATGAGGAAATGAAGCTGCTTGAGAAACGGTTAAAGGGGACTAACTAGAATTTGAAAAGAATCTTGAAAGAAAAAGTTCTGGAGGAGGATGAAAATGAAATCAAAAAAGTATTTCTTGCTCGCTGCCATGTTGCTTGCTCTCATGGTACTTCTGTCAGGATGTGTGCCTGGAGATGGAACGTATAGCGCACAAAATCAGGCGGGTTTCTTCTGGGGAATCTGGCATGGCTGGGTCGCCCCGATCTCTCTGGTCATCGGCTTGTTCAACCATGACATTCGGATTTATGAGATCAATAATTCGGGATGGTGGTATGACCTGGGGTACTACTTGGCTGTTATTAGCGGTTTTGGCGGGATCTCCTTATTTCGCAAGAAAAAGTGAGCGTGAACCCGCGAAGCCTATTATGATCTAACGAAAGTTAGGTCCATATCATAAAATGCATATTGTATGAAAATCCCCTCAAATACTGCCTGTTGAGCAGCTTCTGAGGGGATTTGACGTTCAGGATTCAAAGGGCGATACATTGACCGGGTGCAGCACTCCGCTTATTGCAAAGGAGGCTTGTCCGGTTTCCTCGGATACGATGAGGACCAGAGCATCACAGCGCTCGGTCAAGCCGATCGCCGCGCGATGTCTTGTGCCCAATTTCTTGTCGGTGACATGGATGCTCGATAAGGGCAGAATATTGGCGGCGGATACGACGGTATCGGAGCGAATCAGAACGGCCCCGTCATGAAGCGGATTCCCCGGATAGAAGATCGATTCGAGCAAGGCATGAGTTAACGTTCCTCCAATCGGGATATTGGATGAAAAGAGCGATTCCAGCGAATCTTTTCGTTCCACAACGATGAGCGCTCCGTGCTTGCGTTCGGATAAATTCCGCAGACAGATCGTTAAGTGGCGGTATAGGGCGAGAGGTAACATTTCGAAACCTCGATTCTGAGAAATGACACATCATTAGTCGTTACTTTCCCCAAAAGCAGGTCGCATATCCGACTATATGTAAAACCTAACTAAATTTAATTTTTATTATATTATCCATATGAGATCCTTCGTGTTAGCATATGAATACAGCAGCGCGATTGGGGAAAGGCGAACTTCATAACAAGATGGCAGGTGATGCTCATGAAGCGGCAAGGAGGGAAGTCCGCGATTTGGTACGGAATGGCTCTTGTCATTTTGATGCTTATGCTGACAGGCTGCGAGACCAGGCTCTACTCCTTGTTATCTGATAGGGAGCTACAAGCAACCCAAGGGGAGAGCGAAGAAATGAACAAGTTGAACCGTGATTTATGGCAAGCTGTAATAGAAGGCGATCAGGAAACCGTGAAGAAACGGCTAGCTGAGGGAGCTGATATCGATGCAACAGATCGGGAAGGTCGTACGGCGGCTATGATTGCGGTGCATACCGATCAACTTGAAATGTTTGAGCTTCTCATTAAGCAAGGAGCAAATTTGAATATTCGGGACAATCGGCTCGATAATCCGCTGCTCCATTCGGGTGCGGAAGGGAAGATGGATTTCCTGAAAGCAGCCATCGCTGCGGGAGCCGATACGACGATGACAAATCGATTTGGCGGGACAGCGCTCATACCGGCAGCGGATCGCGGGCATGTCGAGATCGTGCGTGAACTTCTCGCCAATTCGGATGTTGATGTGAATCACGTCAACAATCTCGGCTGGACCGCTTTACTGGAAGCTATCCTTCTTGGCGATGGCGGCAAGGAGCATCAACAGATCGTAGATCTGCTGATCGCGGGTGGAGCCGATGTGAATCTGGCCGACAACCAAGGAGTGACACCGTTGCAGCATGCCAAGAACCGTGGATACCGTGAGATGATGGCCGCTTTAACAAACGCGGGCGCTTCTTAATCCAATCCCTTCCAAATAACAAAAAATAGTGATGCAGCAACGATTAGAACAGTAATCTACTACGGCGATCTATCCGCTTGATGCAGCGGGGGATCGTCTTTTTTCGGCTGACTTGCAGGGGATAAATGAATATAATGGAAAGGTATTGATTGGAAGATGATTGATATGCCGGGCAGAAGGAGGAAAAGTTAGGAGGTGCACGATTGAAGTATATTAGAGCGCAAGGCATTGAGGAACAGGAATATTATTATTTCGAAGTAGATGATGAAATGATCGCTTATCGGCAAGTGACCCTCATGAATGATTGTTATAAGCTGTCTATCGCTCCCGAGTTCTATCTGGCGGAAGGGGAGATTGAATGTTTCGAGGGGGATGAAGATATTTCTCAGGAGCAGTTCAATGAAATTTGGGACAAGGCGGTTGCCTCTTATAGAGTGGGCTGGGAGCAGGTCAAGCTGGATTATGCCCCCGGTACCCTTGTTAACGGTATTATTAGAATGTTCTATCCCCAAGGAGTGATAATACAGCTAAGCGATAGGGCCTATGCAGTGGCGGATTCTGAAGAGCTCAGAACCCATACGAGACCGGAGCTGATGTATCCAGGTTATTTGGTACAGGGGGTTATTGCAGGCTATGATAACAACAATCTCTGGCTCGTGCTGGAGCATTGTACGGTATCTGACGAGGGAGTGATAGAACGCTAGGCTGCAAGATCATGGACGTAGAGCAGATTAGTCCAATACGTAAAAGACAAGGGGATAAGGGGCTGAACGAGATGAATGAGATATTGAATGAAGAGGACGATTTTGGCTTCGCACGTATCTATGCTGTTGAACTGAAATACAAGCAGGAGCCGAAGCTGGATCGGGATTTACTATATAAGAAAATGGAGCTTTATACAGGCAGGACAAGCATGCCGGAAGCGGAAAAATCCGCGGCTGAGGAGCTTGCCGTGTGGGAGGCTAATGAGGAATATGAGGGCATGCTGCTGCATTTTTTCCATCTGAACTATAGGCTTCAATATACGGAAGGAGAGCTGCCGGCCCAGACCAACCTGATGAATATCGAGCATCGCCCGGCCGAGGAGTACAACACAGCGCTGCAGCAGTCCTGGCATTGGCAGGAAGCCGCTGAAACCTTGGAGCAATGCAATCATACTTTGTTATTGGTAGACATGATGGCTGCAGGTTTAGAGCCTCAATCACGGCTGCAGCTGTTTAGCGGTGCGCTTCGTGCGGTTCTGGAGGCCTGCCCTTGTGACGCGATATATTTCCGTGAAAGCGATAAGCTGCTTGAGCCTAACGAATATCTGTCTGCTGTAGAGCAAGGCAATTTATTATACGGTGCGTTAAATATTCGGTTCTATAATGTAGAGGGAACCGGAAGCGGAAGAGCGGAGGGACTTATGGATTCGGTGGGGCTGGCTGCGCTTGGGATTCCCGATGTGCAGTGTCATTATTTTGATCTGGAGCCCAATGAGGTTGCTGAGCATCTGGGGAATATCGCTTATTATCTATATAATCAGGGCGATATCATTAAGGACGGAGAGACGATTGGGATTAGCGAAGAAATGCGCTGGCGGTGCGAGCATCAATACTCCCTGGTAGAACCTCGCCGTGTCGTGATCGATCTGGATCCTGGAGAGCCTAATTATGCCGGGAAACAGGGCAGCGAAGAGAACTGATTGTTTAGCTTGAATGAAAACGTTTTTTTATATAAACTAGATATGATTACTGTGTGGGAGCGCGTTCACGGACAAGCTCTCTGATATCGATAGATTAGGGGAGGAGTTACTGATGAAATACCGGCAGTTGGGCAATACCGATTTGAAGGTCAGTGAAGTAAGCTTCGGAACCTGGGGCATCGGTGGAGACTGGGGAAGCTCCGACGATACGGATGCTCTCCGCGGGTTGGAGACAGCGATGGAGCAAGGAGTCAACTTCTTTGATACCGCAGACGTATACGGCGGCGGACATGCTGAGGAACTGCTAGCCAAAGCGACAAAGGGCAAAGAGGATGAGATTCATATTGCGACGAAATTTTGCCGTGCTGGCGATATTCATGATTTGAATACTTATTCAGAGGTATCGATCCGCGACTTCTGTGAGAATAGTCTGAAGCGGCTGCAGCGGGAGCGGATTGATCTCTATCAAATTCACTGCCCTCCGTTTGCGATTCTTAAAGATGGACGAGTCTTTGAAGTGTTGGACAAGCTTAAAGCGGAAGGCAAAATCAGACATTATGGCGTCAGTGTAGAGACGGTTGAAGAAGGGCTCTATTGTGTGGGTGTTCCCGGCGTGTCGGCCTTGCAGGTGATCTTTAATCTTTTCCGTCAAAAACCAGCCGAAGAGTTGTTCCCGGCGGCCTGCAAGGCCGGAGTGGGGCTGCTTGTCCGCCTTCCGCTTGCAAGCGGATTGTTGACTGGAAAATTCAAGGCAGACACGACATTTAGCTCCAACGACCATCGCAATTTCAACGCTAATGGCGAGGCTTTTAATGTTGGTGAGACCTTTGCCGGCTTGCCGTTCGCCAAAGGGGTAGAGCTTGCCAATGGCTTGTCCTGGATCGCTGAAGGACGGGAGGATATGGCCCGGGCTTCCATGCGCTGGATTCTTGACCACGAAGAAGTCAGCTGCGTGATTCCTGGCTTCAAGAATGTGAAGCAGGTTGAAGATAACTTGGGCACGTTGAATGTACCGTCCTTCAGCCCGGAGGAACTGGAACGGCTGCGCATGTATTACGAGAACGAAGTAGCCGCGCATATCCGCGGAGTGTATTAATAAATAGTTTGATAAGGCCGTATCCTAGCGATGAAGGATACGGCCTTTTTTGGAAGTTGACATGAAACCTGAAGGTTTCATATAATTCTAATTAGAAACCAAACAGTTTCCTAATTCGAAAGGAGTTTTACACTTTATATGGACAACAATATGGATCAAAAATTGCCGGATATTCGCCATTCCGTTTTGGTAAATGCCCCGATCAGCAAAGTATGGAGCGCTGTCTCTACAGCAGACGGTCTGTCTGCCTGGTTCATGCCAAATGATCTTGAAGCGGTCGTCGGGCATGAATTCCAATTAAATGCGGGGCCGTTTGGACTTTCCCCCTGCAAGGTGACTTTAGTAGAGGAGCCGAACCGTCTCTCCTTCAATTGGGGCAAGGATTGGACATTAACTTTTGAATTGTCGGACAGAGGTGAGCAGACGGAAGTAACGGTCATTCATAGCGGCTGGAGTGCGGACCAGGTGACTGAATTCGGACAGCCGCATACCGTGATTCGCGGCAATATGGACGGGGGCTGGAGCGGTCTGGTTCTCAAGCTGAAATCGCATCTTGAGGCCTAATGATGGAAGCGGCCAGGAATAAGCAGGATGTCTTTCAGGCTGTTGCTGATCCGACTCGACGCGAATTACTTAGCATCTTGGGGGATCAGGAACTGCCCTTGAAAGAATTGACCGGGCATTTTGCGATGAGCCGTACCGCTGTCTCCAAGCATCTGCATGTTTTGGCAGATGCGGGACTGGTTCAGGAACGGAAGGTTGGCCGAGAGACACGCTATCGCCTGAATACAGACCCGCTATTTGAATTGAAGCGTTGGCTATCGTACTTCGACCGCTTCTGGGATAATAAGCTGTCGCAATTGAAATATTATGTAGAATCAGACGCGAATGACGATCAATAATGGGTTCGATATAGGGAGTTAAGCCCCGTCGTTTTTTGAAGCGACGGGGCTTTTACATGTTTTTCCTGAAAATAACTTCCATTGACAACGAATAGTTGTTTATCATATAGTTGTTATGACAATTAAATGATGGGATATGAGGTGACCGGAATGCCAACTAAAGCGGGGCAGGAGAATACTCCTACCTTAGGTTTCACGATGGGGGTGACTTATCGCAAATTGTCGATGTACTTGCAGCATCGCTTGAAGCCCTTCGATCTCACTCCGGAGCAGTGGTCGGTATTGCTTGAAGTAGATAGTGCTGAAGGGCTGATACAGAAGGAGATCGCCGAACGGACCAGCAAGGATCACCCTACAACGACACGTATTCTGGATCAACTGGAGAGCAAGGGGCTTGTTTACCGGCAAAAGGGCAAGCAGGATCGCCGTTCCTATCTGGTGTTCAGCACAGAGAAGGCGAAGCCAATGATTGAAGCCGGCAAAGGCTATGAACAAGAAATGAAAAATGAGCTTCTGGAATGTGTCACTGAACAGGAGTACGAAGTGATGATGGAGCTTCTTCATCGTATTGATCGTCACTTCAGCGGGGTGAACAAGGATTTTTAAATAGAGAAAGTGGGAGAGATATGTTACTGGAAGACCAGGAACGATTGTGGACGAAATCCTTTATTTCGTTAACGATTTGTTCTTTTTTGATGTTTTTGAATTTGCAGATGTTGTTGTCTACTTTTCCGGCATACGTAAAAAATGAATTTCATGCTGGTGATTTTCAGGTCAGCCTGGTAACCAGCGTATTCGCTGCATCAGCGATTATGGCGAGATTTCTGACCGCCGGGCTTATCAAAAGCGTGCCGCGCGATAAGCTGCTCTATGTTGGACTCATTATCGCAACGATAGCGACCGGCATATACTCGCTGGCTGAAAGTGTTGGCGGCTTACTGACGATGCGCGTGGGCTTTGGTCTGGGCTTTGGGATATCCAGCACGATATTGCCCACCCTGGCGTCGCAGATCATCCCGGTCAGTCGTATGGGCGAGGGGATCGGGTATTTTGGTTTATCAAGCAGCTTGGCTATGTCATTTGGGCCAATGGTAGGTTTGAACGTGATGAGTGCATACGGATTTAGCAGGCTAACGATCGTCGCTACACTTACCGTCATCTTGATCCTGCCGATTTTGCTGTTCTCCCGTGCAATAGCAAAACCGTCCGCGTACGGCCAGAAAAAGACGGCGAAGCAGTCCGGCGACAATCATGTCAAGCCGAAGTTCAATCATAAAATGTGGTTCCCCGCTCTGCTGAATGCAATTCTCTGCATTACCTATAGCGGGCTGCTTGGATTCATCGCGTTATTCGGCCAGTTTATTCATCTGGAACAGGTCGGTTTGTTCTTCTTGTTTAACGTGATTACCATCGTAATTGTCCGCCCGATATCCGGTCGGCTCTTTGACCGAAGAGGACATGCCGCAGTTCTCATTCCGGCAGCGATTTTTGTAGTGGCTAGTATGGTGGTATTGTCCTATACAAGATCATTGCCGCTATTGATCGTATCCGCTCTGTTATACGGGCTTGGCTTCGGCGCGATTCAACCGACGCTTCAGGCTTGGATGATCCGCACCTCAACGCCGGAGCAATATGGAACAGCCAACAGTATGTTCTATAATTCAACGGATTTCGGGGTCGCCATCGGCTCGATTATTCTCGGCCTAATCGCTTCATTTAGCAATTATTCCGTAATGTACCGCTATTCAGCCGGGTTTATGGTCTTGTTCCTATTGCTGTACTGCGCGGTTCAGTTTGGACTAAGATCGAAGAAACGCGTGCAGTCGGCAAACATAGAAGGTTAAGGCTAACATTGAAGGCTCCCATCCACTTTGCTATATTTAAGGAGCCACGATGAAGATTCTAATCATCGTATTACTTCAATTAGGGAGCGATTCAAAGACAGGATGACTATCGTAATTGTAGCCATAATTGTACTCTTGTTGATCCTATTTACGATCACAAGCTTCTACTTCTATCGTGTCGCCATTGCGCGAACGGTGAAGGAATTCCTGAACGATAGCCCGGATTTGCAGCCAAGCGATCTATCAGAAGCGGCCAAAGAGTTCCTGAATGAGGATCGGGAATGGTGGAAGAATCAGAGCTTCGAGGTCTGGACAATGGATTCGCACGACGGGATTCACCTTCATGCTTATTATTTGGCAGCTCGCGAGCATTCAAACAAGACGGCGATCATCGCACATGGCTATTCCGGGAGTGCGATGGAGATGAGCGGCTTTGCCAAGCTATACTATGAGCGGCTGGGCTACAATGTCCTGCTTCCGGATGGACGAGCGCATGGTCAAAGCGGGGGCCACTATATCGGCTTTGGCTGGCCGGAGCGCAAGGATTATCTGAAATGGATTCAGCGTGCTATCGACGTAAATGGAGCGAATACCCAGCTCGTCCTGCATGGTGTATCGATGGGTGGGGCCACGGTGATGATGACGAGCGGGGAGAAGCTGCCCGCTAATGTGAAGGCGATTGTGGAGGATTGCGGTTATACGTCGGTGAAGGACGAATTAACTTTTCAGTTGAAGCGGATGTATCATCTGCCAGCCTTCCCGATCCTGCACGCCACCAGCCTGTTAACGAAGCTGCGGGCCGGATACTTCTTCGGAGAGGCGTCAGCCTTGAAGCAAGTAAGGAAGTCGCAGACTCCCACACTGTTCATTCATGGCGATAATGACACGTTTGTTCCAACCGGGATGGTACATACCGTTTATGAGAACAGCCCGGTGGAGAAAGAGCTGTACATCGTGCCGGGGGCGGGGCATGCTGAAGCATACCGCGTCAATTCGGAGCAATATGAGCAAGTTGTGGTCCGTTTTATCGGGCGTTTTGTGAAGTGACACCTGCTCAGGCTCAGGTCCATCATTGAGGACCTGAGCCTTTTTGCATGGAAATAGGTTTAACCGGATTTGGAGCTTTATGGGGTTCCCTTTGCCCATTGCGATATTGTAACGGTGTAACGCCGACCGTTTTCTTGAAAACCTTAGCGAAATAATTCTGATATTCAAAGCCAACAGCAATCGCTATATCGTAAACGGATTTCGGTGTATGCGTCAATAAACGTCTGCTTTCCTTAATGCGGATCTGGTTCAGATGCTCTATAAATGACATCCCGGTTTCTTTATGAATGTGGTCTGATACATAGGAAGGGTGCTTGCCGATTTTATCGGCGATCTCTTGCAAGGTCAGTTTCTCGAAGAAATGGGTATGCATATAGCGAATCGCGTTTTTAACCAAAACGGAGTAGTCCTTGTTGGAGAGTTCTTTAATGCTGGAGGTGAACGTCAAGTACATCTCCCGAATTAATCGCGTCAGCTCGGCGCTGGAACGGGCGTTCTCCACCTGACGGATATATTGATCGGCGAGTGATTTTGCATATTCGCTGTCCATCCCGCGGATCTCGGCTAGATGGGGAAAGAAAAAGACATACATCGCCGGTGGCTTGATCGGGATTCTGGGCAATCTATTGTTCTATTTCGGACAGGCAGATCAAATCGCCTATTTGTTCATAGTAAACGCTGTATGCATGTTTAGCATCGGTTTCAGCCTGGTGCTGGTCGCCTCCATGCAAGCCGATACCATCGAATACGCCCAGTGGAAGACGGGAAAAAGATCCGAGAGCATCGTTACCTCTGTGGGTACTTTTACCGCCAAGGTAAGCACAGCGATTGCCGGTGCGGCGGCCGGCTACGGATTAACCCTCTTCGGGTATGTGCCGAATGGATTGCAATCCGCGTCTACCTTGCAGGGGATCAACCTGATGATGTCTATCTTCCCTTTAATCGGCATTTGCCTAAGCTTAATTATCATTTCTTTTTATACTTTGACGGAAAAGAAGTATGCGGAAATCGTGGCCGATTTGCACGGATAAAGGCTTCATACAGAGGGGTTCAGCCTGTGCCCTTTTACCCCTGAGATAGGTGGTTTGCAGGGTCTATCTCGGATTTGCCGGGAGTCGCCCAGATCAGATAAATCATTCCTCCCATATGCCGCTCCATCCGTTCGATTTGCAGACCGGAGCCTTTGACCATTTGAATGATGTCGCGATTCCAGTGGCAGCCGGATATTTGGTGAGCGATGGGATTGACCACGCGCTGGGCTGACCGCAGGATGATATTGCCTCCAAGCCCGTGTTCCATCAGGCGGATCTGTCCGCCAGGCCGGCACCAGCGCTTCAGATTGCGAAGAACCTGCACCGGATCGTCATAGCCGCATAAGGAGAGGGTCGATACAATGGCATCGAAGGATTGCTCAGGCAGCTGCAATTTTTCGATGTCGCTCTCGATGAAATGAACCTGCATTTGCAGCTCATCTGCGATTCCGGCGGCGCGTCTAAGCATCATTGGGCTGAAGTCGGCCGCGGTCAGATGAATGCGAGCCCTATCATAATACGGAAAGTTAGCCCCTGTTCCAACGGCGATCTCCAGCACGTCTCCATGGATATTCTCAATAATCTGCTGCCGCCATTCTTTAAGCATCCGTTTGCGCGTATGTTCCTCATATAATACCGACTGTTTATCAAATTTCCGAATCAGTTTCTGCTTATCCATGACGGTTACCCCCGATCAGCAGCTTGCTTGGAGTCTTTAATCACACCTGCGGCATAAAGCGGACCGCGGGCGGACAGCTTGAACATAATTGCCGCGATTTCCCGCGGCGATTCCTGGCGCCCTTGCATCAGCCATTCCTGAATAATACCGAAGTGTGCCGAGGCAATATAAGAGACCAGATAATTCGTTGGCACCAGCGTATTTTCTTTACGGATGAACGGAACCACATTTTTCTCAAACAAATGCTCGGACATCATTTTTCTAAGCAGTGCATGAAAGGAAGGATCTCCCTTGGGCCCAAGAATCGTCTTCAGGAAGTCGGCATGCTCGCCTAAATATTCAAAGACGCTCACAATTTGCGGCATAATTTGCTCGATATCGATCAGGTCATTCAGAACGGCTGGCTGTATCGTACTTAAGATCCCGATTAGGCCTTCGATCAGTTGTTGCTCGCTTTGCTCCAGAAGATCATATTTATCTCGGTAATGCAAATAGAAGGTCCCCCGATTTATCTCCGCCCGGGTCGTAATATCCTTCACGGTCAGCGCATCAAAGCCTTTCTCCTCGATTAAATCGGTGAATGCGGTGCGAATCATGGCTTTGGTCCGGATAACCCGCTGATCTCTTGATGATTCCATCTATCATTCCTCCAGTTTCCAATCAACATGTATTCAAAACTGCCGGATAATGATCACTTCCGGGAATTCTGTTTATTGTAGTTGAAATATGCATTGATTATAATTAAATCGCAGAAGATAATCAACGCAGTGTTCATTTATTTAGGAGGCGGAAAAGATGGAGGCTACCGTCAAAGTACAGCAGGTTAGCAAGAGCTTCGGCTCCAAAACCGTACTGAACAAAGTGGATCTTCAAATGGAAAAGGGGCAAATATACGGGCTGATCGGCCCTTCGGGCGCAGGCAAGACAACGCTAGTCAAAATGATGGTGGGTATGGAATTGTCGGATGAAGGGGAAGTTCGAGTGCTAGAGACGCGCATGCCTAGTCTGTCCATGCTTCAGCAGATCGGTTATATGGCGCAATCGGATGCTTTATATGGTGAGCTTACAGCGGAGGAGAATCTGAGGTTTTTCGCTTCCATGTTCAAAATGAACCGGGCTGAACAGAAGCAGCGGATCGCCTATGCAGCGGATCTGGTAGGCCTGGCGGATGAATTAGGGAGAAAAGTGGCCGTCTATTCCGGGGGGATGAAGCGCAGATTGTCGCTGGCGATTGCATTGCTGCATGATCCTTCCGTGCTGATCCTGGATGAGCCAACAGTGGGCATTGATCCGGAATTAAGGCAGTCGATCTGGAAGGAGCTTGTCCGCCTGAAAACCTCTGAACATAAGACAATCATTGTAACGACGCATGTGATGGATGAAGCGGATAAATGTGATCAGCTGGCGATGGTGCGTGAGGGAACGATACTGGCCAAGGGTACGCCAGAGCAGCTGAAGCAGCAGTACGATGCGGCGAACTTGGAGGAAGTATTCTTGCGGGCAGGGGGCGGTACGGTATGAGAATCAAGGCGCTGATCAGAAGAATCTGCGAACAGATGCTGCGGGACAAGCGAACGTTGGCCTTGTTGTTCTTGGCTCCGCTGCTTGTCTTGTCGCTAATGCATTATTTGTTCAATCACACAGGCAATGCCGCTGACGCTACCATTGGCGCGGTTGGTCTTCCTTCGCAATGGACTACGGTGCTCGAGCAGCAGGGGCTTGAGATGACGATCTATGATACAGCGGATCGGGATACCTTAGTCGAGGATAAGCTGGATGCGATCCTTGAAATGCAAAATGGACGAATTCATCTGATTCTCGAAAATAGCGATCCTTCTCAATCGAAAGCGCTGCAGATGAAGATCGGGCAGGTAACGGAAGCTCTTACCGCAGCGGCCCAGCAAGATGGAGCAGCTCCGGCAGCCAAGCCGGAACTTACGGTAGAGTATGTATACGGCAGTGCGGATACAACCTTCTTTGATACGCTCAGTCCTATCCTGATCGGATTTTTTGTCTTCTTCTTCGTGTTCTTAATTTCCGGAATCGGTCTCCTGCGGGAACGAACGACAGGAACTTTGGAACGATTAATGTCCACTCCGGTGCGAAGGGGAGAAGTAATTACCGGCTATTTGGCAGGCTACGGAATCTTTGCTTTTGTCCAAACGGTGATTGTCGTCTTATATTCAACCCTGGTTCTTGACATGAATATGACCGGATCGATCTGGTATGTGCTGTTGACCAACCTGCTGCTGGCTTTTGTGGCCTTGTCGCTGGGGATTCTGCTATCCACCTTCGCTGCCTCGGAGTTCCAAATGGTACAATTCATCCCGCTCGTCATCATTCCGCAGATTTTCTTTGCCGGTATTTTTCCGTTGGAGCATATGGATGCCTGGGTGCAGGTGCTCGCTAGAATTATGCCGCTATATTACGGAGCTGATGCTTTGAAGAGCGTGATGTACAAAGGTTTGGGATTCGCAGACATTGCCGTGGATTTAGCGGTATTGGTGCTGTTCGCAGCTTTGTTTATTATTCTAAATATTGTAGCTTTGAAAAAATACCGCAAGCTGTAGGCTTTATTGGCCAGCTGGCATTCAAATCTATGGCATCTGTTTGTGGATATTTTACGGGACTTCGGCAACAATAATGGCGAAAATGCCGAATCAGACCAAGGAGGAAATATCTCATGCCTTTAGTACCATATGAACCGTTCCGCCATTTGGATAATATACGCCGCGAGATGGATCAATTTTTCACTCATGATTTCCCGTCTATGAAGGGGATGCCACAGCATTTCGGCCAGATGAATGTGGACGTGTATGAGAATGACGATGAAGTCATTGCCGCGTGCGACATTCCGGGATTGGAGCAGAAAGAGGATGTCACGATTGAAGTGGATCGGAACGTTCTGTCCATCAGCGGTTCTGTGAACAAGACGAATGAGGTCAAGGAGGAGCATATGCATCGGCGGGAACGTTATTCCGGGCGGTTCCACCGTCTGGTTACACTGCCGGCTAATGTAACCCCTGAGCATGTCAAAGCCACCTACAAGAACGGTGTATTGGAAGTGCGGATGCGCAAAATTGATGGCGATCATCGAAAAAAGGTCGATGTAGAGTTCCATTAAAACTGGTTATCAAAAAGATTGTAACGTATAAAAAACGGGTACTTGCCGGATGAACCGGGAGTACCCGTTTTTTATGCTCTGTTTTGCTGCACTATGGTTTATGAAGCGGCTTCTTCGGATTTATTTCGGCCGTATTTGAGGTAGAGGACGATACCGAACAGCATTCCGATTAGCGACAGCACGGAAATCGTCAGGTACATGGTATGACCGCCTAAAGCCTGGTACAGCGCCCCACCGGCGAAGGAGGCGATAATGCCGGAAACGCCGAAGAAGAGCAAGGCCAATACGGTCTGGCCTGTCGCCCTCCATTCTACAGGCACGATCCTGTATAGATATTGAATCGCAGCGGTGTAGAATATCGGGAATGTGAATATCTGCAGCAGCTGGATATACGCGAGCCAATTCGGGTCCTTGATCCAGGCGGAGATGAAGAAGCGAATAAAGTAGAACGCCCCAGCTATAGCGATGAGGGCCAGTTCCTTATTTTTGCGCAGCCACCAGAAGCTCAAAGAGAAGACCAGAATTTCGCTTCCCGCCGCCAGGAACCATGCCAGCCCAAGCAGGTCGGGTTTGCCGCCGAGGTCTTTAATGTACAGCCCCAGATAGGTATCATTCATCCGGGCTGGGATGGAGCTTATAAACACTAAAATAAGGAAGAGAAGAGTCTCCTTGTTGCTCAGGAAATTTTTCAGGCTCTTGATCGTCAGCGGCTTGCCCGACACCGGAGCATCCGGCATCAAAAAGGCAACAACCAGGCTGATCAGTCCAAGCGCTGCGAATGTGATGCCCAGGCTGCGCGAACCGTATTCCGTCATCAGAAAGCCTGCAGCGAGCGACATCACCGCATAGCCTAATGCACCATAGGTTCGCAATGAACCGTAGCTGATTCCTTCGGATTCGGCCACTCGGAAATTCAAGCTCTCCGTCAACGGGTCGATCGGCATCAAAAAGAAATAGGTCAGCATGACGAATAACAGGATCAGGGGATAATGGTCTGTACTGTATAGGGAATAGCCTGTTACCGTACAGCAGATTACAAGCAGCAGCAGGACTTTGCGGATGGTGCGCAGCCGGTCGCTGATCATGCCCCATAACGGTTGGGCTATCAGGGTAATAAAGCCGCCGATGCCGACAATGGTGCCAATCTGCGTCTCGCTCAGCCCCCGGTCGCTGAAATAGAGGGGCAGAAACGGGATGAACATGGACAATAGAGCAAAAAAGAGAAAATTAAATGATTTCACGGTGTAAGCAGATTTCATGAGTTTTATCCTATCCTTTTGAGGTCTGTTTGATATCTGTGCCACTCTTTGATCCACAATTCCGGGCCGATGATATTATGCTCAGTTTATTATACAGGCGGCATCTGTTCAATAGAAGTTTTCCTGAACCGGGAGCCAAAGCGCTATATGAATTGTAATAGGATCGTTTAGGAAGAGGCGATATAATGGTAATGATTGGCTGTGTTATTTAAGTTTTATACATTTTGATGGGTTAGGCTGCTCGCGCCCATGAGGAGAGAAGAACGGATGCAAATGACGAACAGATCATTAACGAGAACTACGCCGGAACAATTGGGGATTGCGGCGAAGCAAGTCATTGCTTTTCTGGATGATGTGGGGAAGCATAAGAGCGAGCTGCACAGCTTCATGCTGCTGCGGCATGGCCAGGTCGCTGCAGAGGGCTGGTGGGCCCCCTATGCGCCGGAGCTGCCTCACATGTTATTCTCATTGAGTAAAAGCTTCACTTCGACAGCGATAGGTATGGCCGTTCACGAAGGCATTATAACGTTGGATGACGCGGTGGTTTCATTTTTCCCCGATGATCTTCCGGGGGATGTCCCTGAACATCTCGGCGCGATGCAAATCCGCCATCTGCTAATGATGGGGACAGGTCATGACGAGGATACGATGGATGCTCTGATTGCCGCCGAGGACGGCCATTGGGTCAGAGCTTTTCTTGAACTGCCTGTGCCGCATGAGCCGGGGACTCATTTTCTGTATAATACCGGGGCTACCTATATGCTGTCTGCAATTTTGCAGAAGGCCTCGGGACAAAGTCTGATGGATTACTTAACCCCCCGGTTGTTCAAACCGCTTGGTATTGAGAATCCGACATGGGATACTTGCCCGCGCGGGATAAATACGGGGGGTTACGGACTGAACATTACGACAGAGGATATCGCCAAGCTCGGTCAATTATATTTGCAGAGGGGGCTCTGGAACGGGGTACGAATCATGGATGAGGAGTGGGTCCATGAGGCGACCCGCAAGCAGATTTCCAATGGCGACGGTGGTGACAGCGACTGGGCGCAAGGCTACGGATATCAATTCTGGCGCTGCCGTCATGGAATCTATCGGGGAGATGGCGCCTTTGGCCAGTTCTGTATAGTCATGCCGGAGCAAGATGCTGTTATCGCGATCACATCAGGTACAGGCGATATGCAGGCCATAATGAACAGCGTCTGGGGTCATCTGCTGCCGGGCTTTCTGCCTGAGCCGATCGCGGAAGATGAGAGCTCGGTCGCGCTGGGTGAATGCCTTGCCAAGCTGCATCTTGAGGTTCCAAAGCTCGGAAGCAAGTCAATGCTGGAGGCTCAAGTTAGTGGAACAAGATATGAAATCGAACAGGACCGGACCGAGGAAGCTCCGTTCCCATTAAAGAATCTGTGTATCAAATTCGACAAAGATAGGGCACGACTGGATTTTAAGCTGGAAAGTGAAGATAGCATCACGTTGGGACGGGAGCATTGGCTAACCGAATCCACGGTAACTATAGAGGGGAAGGATACTCGCACCGCAGGCAGCTTCACTTGGAAATCGCAAGACGAGCTTATATTAACGCTGCAGGCGATAGAGACTCCTTTCTGTATTACGCTGGAGCTGCACTTTGTCGATGCTGCCGTAACGATTCATTCGAGCTATAATGTCGGCTGGGATAAGGTTGTTACAGTACATGGAAAAGCGGTTAATTAATTTACATGCGAGCCTGCTGGAAGCCGCTATGGCTTCTGGCTGGTTCGAGAATTATGGGAAATATTGCAATTCCCCTAGACCTACTTTACATAACCCCCGTGAAAGAGAAGGCTGAATATGACCTTGCCTTGATAAATGATTTGCTCCTCGCCGTTGAACTTTCCGAGATCACCGTTCCAGCGGCATACATACTTAAAAGAAGCACTGGAATAGTGTGCAGATCCGCGAAAAGGAGCTTCCGGACTGACCTGTTTCAAGGCTGCAAATAAAAACTCGGGAAAACCTTCTATAAGGGTTATGGTCGCTCCGAAATAATTCATAGCCCATACGGCGCTGCCGTCTTTCCACACGACCTCTTGGCCCGCAAAATCAAGCTCACCTACATAACTGTCCAAATATGGATAATTGTCGTTAACATAAGGATAATCCTTGGCGCCTAATCTGGAAGGTTCAGCTTGGGTGTCTCCGCCAGCGGCGCAGGTGTTTTGTTTGGCCTCCACGAGAAAGCTTCTAAGCTCTGTCTCAAACGGCATTATACTCTCGCCTTTCTAGCAAATTTTTTTTATACTAGTCTATAGAACATGTGTTCTAGCATCAATAAAAATGTTATGATCATATCAGAGAGTTTTGAGACGAGAATAAAAATGGGATGAATGGTGATGGGAGTTCCATGAATGCATATAACAAATCGCTGGACTTTGTAGAGATCGATATAAGTGAAGCACAAGAGCAGAGCGGCTCATTGCAGGAAATGAGCATACCTGAGCGGAAGGATCGCCCTGTTCAAGGGTCCTCTCTGCCTATGCAAGGGCTTGCGAGAGAACGCAGATTTGTGAGGCAAGCCAGGGAATGGGAGCGGCGGGAAGGAGAGCCGTCTCTGTATATTCCGTTTATGAGCTATTGGCCTACCTTCGAGCAGATGGATGAAGCACAGCAGAGCTGGTATTTTTACTGGCGCAGCGAGTTGAGGCAGGGACGTTATCCGTTTACCGATCTATCCTATATTTTTGTCTATCTATATGAACTGATTCACGGTGTTGGCTGGGAGGAGCCGCAACAAGGCTATCATCAGCTTATGGCATTATGGAACGCTTACCAATCGATGTACCCGAAGCTGAGTAATTACATAGCGGAATGGGTTTGTGATTTTGCACTGCTGCATAAGCTGGACCTGCCCTTGATGGATATTATCATGCGATCCACTAGTGCGAAAGCCGGGGAGCTCTACGATCTGGAATTAAAAAGAATTCTGGAGAACGAGCCTTCCAGGCTGCGGTTGGAGCATATTTTGGCGTTCTCGGATTATGACCTGCAGCGCAGTAAGTTTTACGTAACCGGAGGTCGGGCGCTTATGGAGGAATATATGCCGAAGGTGGTGGCGCTGGTCGATTCTTATTTGCGGAAAACCAATGGCAAAAATCTGATCGATACGTTTTATAAAGGAAATGGAAAGACGGTCGAGCGGTATTTGTTCCGCAGTGCGGTATATGATGCCGAGTTATATGGGCGTACGCTGCCGCTGCGTATTTTCCAATTGCGGAAATGCCCGCCGCTCCGTTATTACATCACTCAACTGATCCGCTGTACGGAAAATAAATTGCGCGAGCTTCAACACTTCAAAGGGCGGCTGCGTGGTGTTTCTCTAATGAAGGAGACCCAGATGCTGGTCGAGCGCTTTCTGGAGAAGGAATATACAGAAGCGATCAAGCCTGCCGGACCTGTGATCTCTATAGATCCCGAACGGCTGGCCACGCTGCAGAAGGATAGTGAAGAAGTGCGGAGCCTGCTGACCGTCGAGGATGAACGGATGGTGGAGGATGCGGCGCAGGATATGGAGCTTGTAACGGAAGCAGGGCCGGAGCTGCAGGAACAGGTAGAGGCACAGGTAGAGATGCGGGATGGGGATGGCCCATCCTATACCGATTCGGATCAGGAGATCGTCCGGGATACTTCCGGCCTGGATGAAGATTGGCTGCTGTTTGCAGGACAGCTGGGACAGGCTCATCTCGAAGCTTTATTTGCGCTGCAAGAGACAAGCGGCCGACTGTACGAAATTGCCGAGAAATACGGGACCATGCCTGCGCTGCTGCTCGATGAAATCAACGAGCTTGCGATGGAGACGATCGGAGATTTGTTGGTGGATGGCGAATCAATCGCTGAAGATTATATAGATTATTTTGCACGGCTGAGGCGTGTTCAAAAAAGGTCGGTTTTCAGCACCGGAAAGGTTGAATGAAGTCAGGGACTGAGGAGCGGAGCGTACATAGTTTGTACAAGAGCACCGGAAGGCCCGGCTGAATTTAAGATTCGATGCTGCGTAACTTCTTGATTCGCTTCGTGATCATAAGCAGACTTTTTGAACTACCTCGATTAGGAATTAGGACGAAATGGACGAGGTGAAGTGGAATGATGGAACCAAACATAGCCGATATCAAAATCCCGAGGCGGCTGACAACCGCGCTGATAAATTCATTCACTGCGGGTGTGGTGCCTAGAATCGGCTTAGAGCATATCGCGGTGGGGCGGAAGGCTGAAGTCGAGGCTATTTTGCGCGACATGGACAATATCAGTGCTGGCGGAGCGGCCATGCGATTGATTACCGGGCGCTATGGCAGCGGCAAGAGCTTCCTGCTGCAAACGATCCGCAATTATGCGCTCGACCGCGATTTCGTGACGGCTGACGCCGATCTGTCGCCCGAACGCCGTCTGGTCGGTACAAAAGGACAAGGCCTGGCCACCTACCGTGAGCTGATGACGCATCTGTCAACACGTACTCGGCCGGACGGTGGGGCGCTGGAGGCCGTCCTGCAGAAGTGGATTACGACGATACAGCAGGAGGCCATGAAGGACGAAGGCTTGCGTCCCGGTGACCCGGCATTAACCGTGGCCGTCGAGCAGCGGATTTTCACGGTTGCGGCGCAAATGCAAAATCTGGTGCATGGCTTTGATTTCGCCCGCGTATTGGCGGCTTATTGGAACGGCCATAAGCTTGGAGAAGACGGGCAGAAGCAGGCAGCGCTGCGTTGGCTGCGCGGCGAATTCCCGACCAGGACCGAAGCGCGAAAAGAGCTGGATGTGAGCGTCATTATCGATGATGACAACTGGTATGACTATATCAAGCTGTGGTCGGAATTTGTAGCGGCGATCGGATATCAAGGTCTGCTGCTATTTATCGACGAAGGCGTTAATTTATATAAAATTTCCAACAGCATCGCTCGCACAAGCAATTATGAAAAGCTGTTGACTATGTTTAACGACACGATGCAGGGCAAAACGGAGCATCTCGGCATTTTTCTGGGCGGTACGCCGCAGTTTGTCGAGGATGAACGGCGCGGTCTGTTCAGCTATGAAGCGCTGCGCTCCCGCCTGGTGGAAGGCCGCTTTGCGAGGGCGGGCTACCGCAACTATACCGGCCCGATCCTTAAACTGGAGATGCTCTCGCATGAAGAGATTTTGATTTTGCTGCAGAAGCTGCGGCAGATCCATGGTTTGCATTTTGCTTATACCCCAATTTTAACAGATGCGGATCTCATTCAATTTATGGAGATGGCTGTCGGCAGAATGGGGGCGGACGAGCTGCTAACCCCACGTGAGGTAGTACGTGATTTTATGGATTTACTGCATACCTTGCATCAGAATCCGGAGGTTTCGTTCAGTCAGCTGCTGGGTGAGCGAAGGGCGGAACATACGACGGAGGCAGGGGAGTCACAGGACGAATTGGATGATTTTCTGGCGGAGTTCGAATTATGAGCGGCGAAGCCAATCAGCTGTTTTATCGCTTGGCGCCATTTATTCAGGAATTTATTTACCGAAAAAGATGGGAGACGCTTCGTCCGGCCCAGGTTGAGGCGCTTAAAATTTGCATGGATACGCCGAACCATATGCTGATTGCCGCGGGAACGGCGTCGGGGAAGACGGAAGCGGCTTTTTTTCCGGCTTTGACCGAACTGCATGAGCGTCCGTCCGCGTCCGTAGGTATTTTGTATGTCGGCCCCTTGAAGGCGCTCATTAATGACCAGTACGAACGGATCAAAGAGCTGCTACGGGATGGCAATATTCCCGCCTGGCATTGGCACGGCGATGTCTCGCAGATAGAGAAGAGCAAGCTGATGCGTAATCCGTCCGGTGTGCTGCAGATCACGCCGGAATCGCTGGAAGGGCTGCTGATGAATCGGCCCAATGCAATCCCCGCCTTGTTCCATGATCTCAGATATATCATTATCGACGAGGTTCATGCCTTTATGGGCGTGGATCGGGGCATCCAGGTGCTGAGCCAGATCGCGCGGATCGAGAGAATGGCAAGCTGCTCGCCAAGACGTGTCGGCTTATCCGCAACGCTAAGTGACTATGAAGCAGCGAAGGCCTGGCTTGGTGCGGGCAGCAATCAGCCGGTTGACGCAGTCTCCGTGCCTGGCGGACGCAAGCTGCGGCTGCGGGTGGAGCATTTCTCGTTCCCGGATGCACGGGACGAGGAGCAGGCCGAGCATTTGCAAAATGCCCGCAAGGCCTATTACAGCTTCATCTACGACAGTACCCATTTGAAAAAAACGTTAGTATTCACCAATAGCCGTTCCGATGCGGAATTGACGACGCTGGAGCTGCGCAGGCTTGCCGCTCACCGCCATCAGCCCGATGTGTTCTACGTGCATCACGGCAGCATCTCCGCCATGCTGCGCGAGGAAGCGGAGGCGGCGCTGAAGGATAAGCCCGGCCCGGCGGTTGCCGCCGCAACCGTGACGCTGGAGCTGGGGATCGACCTGGGAGAGCTGGAACGAGTCGTACAGCTGGGCGCTCCTTATAGCGCCTCCAGCTTTGTGCAGCGGCTGGGCCGATCCGGGAGGCGCGGAGACGCGGCCTCCGAGATGCTGTTCGTCTGTCCGGAGGAGGAGGACGAAGATGCGATGCTGCCGGCGCGTATGCCTTGGATGCTGCTGCGGGCGATTGCAGTTATCGAGCTTTATGTCCGCGACCGCTGGGTGGAGCCGCTGGATATTCGGCAAATGCCGATCGGTCTTCTCTACCACCAGACGATGAGTATATTGAAGAGTAAAGGGGAAGCGACGCCGGTCGAACTGGCCTCCGATGTGCTGTCGCTGCCATCCTTTAGCCGGATCTCCCCGGATACGTACAAAGTGTTCCTGAATTACTTGCTGCAGACGGATCATATTCAGTGGACCGAGCAGCAGACTTTGATTATCGGCCTTACGGGTGAGAAGATCGTGAACAACTTCCGTTTCTACGCCGTGTTCAAGGATGACGAGGAACATGCGGTATATAACGGAACAGAGGAAATTGGCTCGATTACGACCGTGCCGCCGCCTGGATACTGCTTCTCACTGGCAGGCAAGCTGTGGAAGGTCACCGAGGTGGACACCAAGCATAAGGCGGTGTACGTCAAAGAGGCCTTAGGCAAAGTGGATACCTTGTGGCTAGGGGCCGGCGGGGATATTCATACTTTGGTTCTAAGGAAAATGCGTGAGGTGCTGGCGGATAATACGATCTATCCGTATCTTTCGCCGCAAGCCGTCAACCGGCTTGAGCGGGCTCGCCGTCTGGCGAAGGAGAGCGGACTGCTGAGATCCGCCGTCATTCCGGCTGGCGGCGACTCGTTATTTATTTTGCCATGGGTTGGCAGCAAGCAGTTCCGCACGCTGGAGCGGCTGCTCAAAAATAACCTCTCCCAGCGCCTGTCGCTCCGTTCCATCGTGCCGATGGAGCCGTATTATTTCGTGGTGGCCGGCCAAGCGGACAGTCAGGCGCTATTGGAGCAGATCCTGCTCGAATGTGGTTCTTGCGCAGATCCATCCATGTTGCTCGGGCCTGATGAAGCGCCATATTTAGGCAAGTATGACGAGTTTGTCGCACCGGAGCTGGTGCGTCAGGCTTTTGCTGTCGACGGACTGGATGTTGAAGGGCTAAGAGCTGGACTTGAGCTTCACCACCATCAGGGAGGCTGGAAGTGAAATTCATAATAAGGGGATAGGATATGAAACTGGAAAGACTGATTTCCATGGCCTACATGCTCCTGAATCATGAGATTTTATCAGCTTCGGCACTCGCGGAGAAGTATAATGTATCCCAGCGGACCATTTACCGAGATATTGTCCAGTTTGGTTAGGACCCGATAAATCTGCGGTTTCGCGACCGACTCTGCTATTTCTGCGTTGCTGATTGAAACCAATATACGAAACCTGACTTAACTCTATTGCTCGGACAGTTCCGTAAGCGCAGGTGTGTAACCTATTATTCTAACGAAACTGGGACACGCTATTTGGGCAAAATTGAGACGTAAAAGAATCTAACGAAACTACAGAACGCTATTTGGCTAAAATAAGGCCAAAACATAGCAATTTGGGCCGAATAACGATACCCAGTTTCGTTAGAATTCGAAGCAAGGTAAATATAGCCCAATAGCGATACAGAGTTTCGTTAGAGTGTGAAGCAGGGGCGATATAGCCAAATAGCGATCTCCGGTTACGCTAGTTAGGATGTATAGCGGGATAAATTTAGCAAATAGTTACTTTAGAGTGTGACGCAAGGCTAATATAGCTAAATAACGATACCTAGTTTCGTTAGAGTGGTAGCAAGGCAAGTATAGTCCAGTTTCGTTAGGACCCGATGAAGCTGCGGTTTCGCGACCGACTCTGCTATTTCTGCGTTGCTGATTGAAACCAATATACGAAACCTGATTCCTCCCTAGGTTCTAACTCTATTGCTCGGACAGTTCCGTAAGCGCAGGTGTGTAACCTATTGCGCTAACGAAACTGGGACACGTTATTTGGGCAAAATTGAGATGTAAAAAAATCTAACGAAACTACAGATCGCTATTTGGCCAAAACAAGGCCCAAACATAGCAATTTGGGCCGAATAACGATACACAGTTTCGTTAGAATTCGAAGCAAGGTAAATATGGCCGAATAGCGATACAGAGTTTCGTTAGAGTGTGAAGCAGGGGCGATATAGTCCAATAGGGGTTCCCGATTCCGCTAGTTAGGTTGCGAAGCAGTGCTAATATAGCCCAATAGCGATACAGAGTTTCGTTAGAGTGTGAAGCAGGGGCGATATAGTCGAATAGGGGTTCCCGGTTCCGCTAGTTAGGTTGCGAAACAGTGCTAGTATAGCCGAATAGCGATACACAGTTTCATTAGAGTCTGGAGCAGGGGCGATATAGTCCAATAGGAGTCTCCGGTTACATTAGTTAGGATGTACAGCAGGGGCAAATTTAGCAATTTGTTACGTTAGAGTGTGACGCAAGGCTAAATAACAATACCTGGTTTCGTTAGAGCATGTAGCAGCGCTAATTAGCCCTGTTTTTGTTAGGGCTGGACGAGGCGGTGGCTGCGTTGGACTCTGCTATTTCTGCTTTGCTGCTGAATGCAATTGCAATCGGCATACGAAGCCTGATACTCCTTGGTATCAGGCTTTTCCTTTTTTGCGGAATTGGTAGGGAGAGATGTCTTTGTATTGTCTGAACTGCTGAATGAAGTAGCTGGAGCTTGAGAAGCCAACCTCCAGGGCGATCTCGGTCATGCTCTGATCCGTTGTCAGCAGGAGCTTCTCAGCTTCGGTAATACGGATATAGTTCAAATAGTTTGTGAAAGTCTTGCCCATGATCGCCTTGAATCTTCGGGAGAAATAGCTGTAGCTCATATTGCACAGACGGGCTGCGGTTTGCGCATTAATATCGCTTTTATAGTTATAGTCGATATATTCGAACACCTTCTGCAGCATTTGATAGTCGCTGTCATTCAAGGAATTCGCCACTTCCCAGTTCCAATGCTGCTGTTGACGAGGCTGCCGCAGAAACCACAGGAAGACGCGGCAAATCAGCGTACGGACGGCAAGCTCAAAGCCAAAGCTTTTGGCACTGAATTCATGGTAGATCTCCCAGATCATGTCCGGGATTGGCGTATCTCTAATCTCGGAAGCCGTGAAGACGCGCTGATTGCTAGACTCAGCCAGGGTGAACGGCAGAATATATTTTGATTCTAAAAATGTCCGGGAAGTCGAGTACAGAATCTCCGGATCAAATTTGACAACGATATAGGAGAGCTCATGATCCAGAGAATAAATCGAATGCGTCTCATGGGAATGAATCAGGATGAGGTCGCCCTCACTGAGGACATAGGCTTCGCCTCCTGAATAGACCTTGGCCGTCCCGGATAGCAAATATAAGATTTCAATATACAGATGCCAGTGAGATGGCACAATGCAGCGCGGCTCTTTGCCGTAATGGATCATACTCTCATAAGGATAGTGGATCGACCCGTCCTGGGTCCGGTTGGATTCAAAATAGGGCTCGTTCATCATCTCATCACCTCAACCTCAGTTGCCCCGTATGCAAAAAATAACCTTTGCGGCACCAAGAACAAATATTTGATATTTTTAAGTAGCTTCATTGTATTACTTCTTCTATGATTTTGGTATCTTTACCTTACCTAAGGATTGGGAAGGGGACATGAAATATGGAAAATATTGCGTTGCAACTTTATTCTATTAAAGAACTGACAGGTGAAGATTTTCTTGGCACCTTAAAAAAAGTAGCGGAGATTGGCTACGACGGGGTTGAGTTTGCCGGATATTTCGGCACATCAGCGGAGCAGCTTAGGAAGTCGCTGGATGAATACGGGCTGCGAGCGGCTGGAAGTCATATCGGCATGCCTGATCTAACCGACAGACTGGAAGAGATGATGGATTATTCGCTTGCCATCGGCAGCCCCTATATCATCTGCCCGGGCCTACCTGAAGAGCTGCGTGAGAACGCGGATAGCTATAAGCGGGCTGCTGAGAGGTTTGATCGCATTGGCGAACGCTGCAAAGAGCAGGGGCTCCGCTTTGGCTATCACAATCACGGCATTGAATTCCAGAAGCATGACGGGTTGACAGGCCTCGAGCTGCTGGCCCAACATACCTCGCCTGAGCATCTGTTCTTTGAACTGGATACATACTGGGCAGAATATGCCGGGTTCCGCGCTGCGGACTGGATAGAATCGTTTGCAGACCGCTGCCGAATTCTCCATATCAAGGACATGAAGAGCAAGCAGGATCAGCGCAATACGGAGATCGGCACAGGCATTCTCGATTTCGAGACCATAACGGCAGCCGGCAAGCATTTTGGCATCGAATGGTACACTGTCGAACAGGAGGAATACGAGATTCCACAGCTGGAATCGATCGAAGCCAGCCTCCGCTATCTGCGACAAATATTATAAATAATCCTCGATTACGGGATCGCTGATCAGACTGAGCCCAACGTCAATCCGTTGGGTTCGGCGAACAGCGAGAGGTCATACGCTGCGACTATTACTTAAAATTGTGAAATAGAATATTTTAAAGAAGGAATGCAGGAGGAGAAGACCACATGAGCAGAACGATCAAAATTGGCATCATCGGTAGCGGGGGAATCGCGGGTGTGCATGCACGTACCTACAAGGATATCGAGGATGTCGAAATTGTAGGAGTGGCGGATATTTTTCCGGGACGGGCGGATCATTTTATTAACAATTGGGGTCTGCAACAGGCTGTAGGATTCGATGACCATCACAAACTGCTGGAGCTGGACTTGGATGGGGTCAGTATATGTACGCCTAATGCCGCACACTACCTAACGACACTGGATGCGCTGCATGCCGGCAAGCATGTGATGGTCGAGAAGCCGATGTCGGTCACACTGGAGGAAGCGATAGGCATGGTTCAGGCTTCCAAAGAAGCTGACAAAATGCTTAATATCGGCTTCCAACCCCGATACGATCCGAACATGGGTCTTATCAAGGAGCTTGTGCAGAGCGGACAGCTTGGCAAAGTGTACTACATGGAGACCGGTGGAGGACGCCGCCGCGGCATGCCGGGAGGAACCTTCATTCGTCAGGAGATTTCCGGCGCGGGCGCGATGGCTGATATCGGCTGCTATTCGCTCGATTTCGCCTTGAACACATTGGGATACCCTAAGCCGTTGACTGTATCGGCGTATACGTCGAATCACTTCGGCACCAATCCCAAATATCATCCGGAGGCAGACCGGTTTGATGTCGAGGATTTCGGGGTAGCGATGATTCGCTTTGAGAATGATCTCGTGCTTAATTTCAAGACCTCCTGGGCGATGCATATGGATTCGCTCGGAGCGACGATGTTCCTTGGCACGGACGCTGGTCTCAAGGTGCTGCCTAAGAGCCAGGGGCCTTGGGGCGGCGTATGGGATGGCCATGTTGGTGCGGTATCCCTGTTCCATGACATTCAGGGGCATCATACGGAAAGCGCTATTCCTTTGATTGAACATGAGATCGATGTCTTCGCTGAGAAAATCAGGGATTTTGTGCGTGCGCTTCGCGAAGGCGGGCCAGCACCGATTCCGGGAGAACAAATTGTTCGCAATCAGGCCATTCTGGACGGCATTTTGTGCTCATCACAGACAGGACGCGAAGTTGTGATCGACATACCGGATTTCTAATCGTTATAGCAATATGGGACGAAGTGTTTGTCGTGAAGTTATCTTTTTTATCCAAATGGGACATCCTGTGGAAGGAAGCGAAAACATCTACAGGAGGAAGAATCCGCACTATGAAAAAACAACTCATCTGCCTGAGCATCCTTGGTTCTCTGATGTTCGGAGTTGCACCTATGAATTCGGCTTGGGCCAAATCAGAGGAACTGCAAATCAAGACAGTGATCATCGATTCCAAAGGCGCAGAGATAGGCACAGCCGTGTTGACGCAAAAAGCAGACGCCGTCCATATCCATATCGAAGCTAAAAATCTCCCGCCGGGAGAACACGGCATCCATTTCCATGAGACGGGAAAATGCGATCCACCGGACTTTACGTCGGCCGGGGCCCATTTCAACCCGGAAGGGAAGCAGCATGGATTCAAAAATCCGAAGGGATATCATGCGGGCGACCTGCTTAACATTACAGTCAAGGCAGATGGAACGGTTAACACCGATTTGGAGAGCAAGACGGTGACGCTTAAGAAGGGTTCCCCAAATTCTTTGCTGAAGCCTGGCGGCACTTCGCTTATGATTCATGAAAAAGCCGATGACTACGTTACCGATCCGTCCGGCAATTCCGGAGCACGGATTGCTTGCTCAGTGATTCGTTAGTGGAACAAGGACTTTAACACGACCTCAGCAGCTGAACCTATGGTTTGGCTGCTTTTTTGCTGCATGCCAGAAGACTTAATAGCAATTTACAATTCCAATAATAGGTAAAAATGCTCATATCTGTTCCGTTCTGCTTGCTTTATACTTGAAGGGACAACCCGTGTTTAATCGGCATCAAAAAGCCTGTTAGGAAGGGAGGATAGAGATCCTTCAGCTGACAAGCGTGGACCCGCAAACATAAGAATCAACCGAAAATAAAAAGGAGTGATTCGTATGTCTAGCAGTATCCGCAATATTCATTCGTTGTTCTATAAGCTGGGATTATGCCTTCTGGTCCTGGTTCTTGGCTTATCTTTTACAGAGACTATGGCAATGGCCTCGCCTGTGACACTAAGTCCGATCGGTGACTCTTATGTGCATCAAGGCAACTCCTCCTCCAATTATGGAGCCTCTACATCTTTGTATGTCAAGAATGATACGGCGAGCTCTCGCCAAGCCTTCCTGAAATTTAATCTCTCCGGAATTTCAAATGTAACGAGCGCAAAGCTCAGAATTTACGGAAGCTCATCATACAATACGGTTCTATCCGCCTATCAGACTGCTGATAACTGGAATGAATCGACGATCACCTGGAACAATAAGCCGGTCCAGGGAAGCTTGGCCGGCAGCGTTCCGATGAATACGACCGCAGTCTATTATGAATTAGATGTGACCGGCTATGTAGCGGCAGAAGCGGCCGGAGACGGCATTGTCTCCTTCATGCTTCAAGAAAGCGCAGGCAAGTACACGACACTGAACAGCAGGGAGAAGGGCGTGAATGGGCCGGAGCTTATCATTAGTGGCAGCAGCACTCATCCTGGCGGTAATGAGCAGCCTCCTGCAGCCCCAACGCATGTTACTGGTGTTGCGACTTCAGGTACGCAGATCCAATTAAGCTGGAGCCCGGCCGAGGCCAGCGGCGGAGTTGCGGGGTATGAAGTATTTCGCAATGGGAATTTGGCAGCGGATACAGCGGGGGTCTTTTTTCTGGATAGCGCGTTGGATTCGGATACGTTGTACAGCTACTACGTTATAGCCAGAGACAGCGCGGGCAACCGTTCAGCGCCCAGTAGCACGGTGATGGTTAGAACGCTGGCTGATTCAGGCTCGACTCCGGTCTGTAGCAGCGCGCTGAACAGCGCTGTTGCTATTCAGAATGCCATGCGGACGGCCATGCCCGGCGACATTATTGCGATTGCTCCAGGCACCTACACAGGAGTAAAGGCGACAAGCGGGGATCCCGGAGGCCAAGGATTATTCTATTCCGGTCAAAATGGCACGGAAGCCGCACCGATCCTGCTGACGAGCTGTGATCCGGACAACCCGGCTGTACTAAAAGGAACAAGCGTGAACGACGGGTCCTACGGCATCCATTTAACCGGAGATTATTGGCAAATCCGCAATATGGAAATCGATACGGCACAAAAGGGGATCGTGATTGATCACGGCAACAATAATCTGCTTCATGGCCTGAAAATACATCAGATCGGTGACGAGGGGGTTCATTTTCGCGATGGCAGCTCGTATAACAGGTTGGAGTATTCCACGATCTATAATACGGGTAAATATCAGCCGGGTTATGGGGAAGGGGCTTATGTCGGCTCGGATTCCAGCTCCAATTATGAACATCTGGTGTACGACAATGTAATCAGCCATACGATATTTGATGGCGGGATCACAGCGGAGCATATCGATATCAAGGAAGGGGCAAGTGGAACGATTGTTGAGTATTGCACTTTTAATGGCACGGGCATCAGCGGAGCGAATAGCGCGGATAGCTTCATTGATGTCAAAGGTGTAAATACGATCGTTCGCTATAATCAGGGCTATCGCAACGGCAATGCCAATATTACGGATGCATTCCAGGTTCGGACGCATGGAACGGCGTATCCGACCGGGCAGAATAATTCTTTTGACCATAACACGGTTCATCTTGATGATTCAGCGGGTTATGTCGTGTATGCTACCGGTGCGGCTGCGGGAACGACAGCCCATGATGATGTGCGGATTGGCGGCGGCAACCTGTATAACAACAACGTCAACAAGTGATCTATGGATGGCTACCAGAATGAGAAAATCCGCCCAGCTTCTTCGCTGTAGCGGATTTCACGTCAAGCTGTTGATTATTCCTGATCCGTATCGGTAAATGCAGCCGGTTTTGCGACCCATTCATCCGCTTCAGGCTCAATATCGACGCCTTGTTTCATTTTTTGCTTCTCCTGTAATGAGTCGCCGGAAGGGTCCATTTTATTGCGAAGCTTCGCTTCATCCCGGGAATGATCTTGATTGTGGCTTGTCATAGGCTGGTTCCTCCTGTACATGCATCATGCATAGATTTTGTGAATTCGAATCTGGTTTATTATTTTCAATAAATGTAATATTATACAAGCATGAGACATCCTTGCTTCAGACATAACACATCTTCCATGTTGTAGTTCAGTCGGCACAAGCGGCATATGAATCACACAATTAAAGGAGGAATAGCGATGTTTCAGACAAGGACGAGGGGTAACACCCGGACAAAGCTCGATGTTCATGCACGATCTGCAGCAGCAGCCACAGCTTCAACAACAGGGTCCAGTCCAAAACGGAGTAAAAGGTACAAGATGCTTGTCAGTCTGGTCATTGCCATCTTGTTGGCAGGGGCGGGATCGGTGGCGCCTACGCAAAGCAGCTATGCAGCAGGGGAGAAGAAGCCTTTTCCACAACAGGTAAGCTATCCTGGCATTATCAAACCGGACCATGTCACCCAGAATGCGATGAATCAATCGGTTGCCCAGTACTATGACTATTGGAAAGGCAAGTATTTGAAGAATAACCTCAGCTCACTGCCTGGCGGTTATTATGTCAAAGGTGAAATCACCGGAAATCCGGGCGGCTTCACAGCCTTAGGCTCTTCAGAGGGACAAGGGTATGGGATGATCATTACCGCGCTAATGGCCGGACATGATCCGGACGCGCAGACGATCTATAACGGATTGTTCAAGACAGCTCGGGCTTATAAGAGTTCGATCAATCCGAATTTGATGGGCTGGGTCGTTGCCGACAACAAAAATGCCCAAGGACATTTTGATTCAGCAACCGATGGGGATCTGGATATTGCTTATTCTCTGATTCTTGCGCATGAGCAGTGGGGATCGGACGGTATGATCAATTACTTGCAAGAAGCGAAGCAGATGATTACCAACGGTATTAAGGCCAGTTATGTAACGACGAACAATCGGCTGAACCTGGGCGACTGGGATGCCAAGAATGCGCTTAATACAAGGCCTTCCGACTGGATGCTCAGCCATCTGAGAGCTTTCTATGAGGTGACTCAGGATCCGGTATGGATTCAACTGATTGATAATCTCTATTCTGTATATCATGATTTCAGCAATACTTACTCTCCTACGACAGGTTTAATCTCGGATTTTGTCGTCAACAACCCACCTAAGCCTGCACCTGAATGGTATCTCGATGAATTCAAAGAGACCAATATTTATTATTATAACGCCAGCCGCGTTCCGCTTAGAATCGTCATGGATTATGCAATGTATGGAGACCCGCGCAGTAAAGCGATCTCTGATAAGCTGACGGGCTGGATCAAAGGCAAGACCAACAATACTCCTTCGAAAATAAAAAATGGCTACAAGCTGAATGGAGCAGAGGTTGGGGACTATGCGACAGCGGTATTTGTGTCTCCTTTTATCTCCGCAGCGACGGCGGATAGCAGCAACCAGGCCTGGGTTAATGCCGGCTGGGACTGGATGAAGAATAAGAAGGAGGATTACTTTAGCGACAGCTATAACCTTCTTAATATGCTGTACATCTCCGGCAACTGGTGGAAGCCTGGCCTAGCCGAGCAGCCAGCTCTGCCGAATCTGGCTCTGAACGCAGCAGCCGCAGCCAGCTCCATTGAAGGCATCAGCTTTGAAGCGGAGCGGGCCGTGGATGGCAATTTGCAATCCAGATGGGCCAGCAGCGAAGGCAGCGACCCGCAGTGGATCTACGTTGACCTAGGTGCTGTAAAAGCGCTGGGTAGTGTAAAACTGCATTGGGAAGAGGCTTATGCGGTCAAATTTAAAATTCAAGTCTCCAACGACGGTTCGAATTGGACGGACGTATATACCGAGACGAATGGCAGCGGGGGAGTACAGGATATTCCTCTGAACAATGTGTCGGCCAGATATGTAAAGATGTATGGAACCGAGCGGGGAACTCCTTATGGTTATTCGCTGTATGAATTTGAAGTCTACCCGCCGAATTGAAGTAATCATGAATGAACTAACGAACGGTAAAATCATTTTGGCGGATAGCGGATAAGAGTGATTCAATCGGTGTAAACATTTAATTAACGTAATAATAGTTATGTAAACTTATATATTCTCTGCACAAAAAAGAGCAGGCCCGGATACATACTCAACCAGGCTTGCTCTTGCTAAATTAGCATCATATCATCAATATCTCACGGATCTCCTGCTCAGACATGCTGGATATGGATTGTTGTCCAGGCTGGATGATCTCGTCGATCAAATCCTTTTTCTTCTGTTGCAGTTCATACATTTTCTCCTCAACGGTTCCCTCGGTCAAGAGACGAATAATTTGCACGACTTTGGTCTGCCCGATACGATGGGCCCGGTCCGCAGCTTGCTGCTCAACAGCCGGATTCCACCATAAGTCATACAGAATGACAGTATCCGCTCCGGTGAGGTTAAGCCCCGTACCGCCCGCTTTCAGAGAGATCAGGAAGATGTCTTTCTCTCCTTCATTAAATCTGTCGCAGAGATCAATCCGTTCGGAAGCAGGAGTTTGCCCATCCAGATAGAAATAAGGAATACCGCCATATCCAAGTTCTCGTCCGATAAGCCCCAGCATTTGCGTAAATTGCGAGAAGATTAGCATTCGCTTCCCGGAGCTAAGGCATTCGTCAACAATCTCGAAGAGCTGATCAAACTTGGCCGACCTGCCTTCATATTCCTCAATAAATAAGGAAGGATGACAGCATAATTGACGCAGCCGGGTAAGCCCGGCCAAAATGCGAATCTTATTCTGCTGGAAGCTGTCTTCGTTAAGATGCTTCAGCGTCTCCTGCTGAAGCTGAGCGAGATAAGCCGCATACAGCTTCTTCTGTTCTGGCAACAGCTCTGAAGCTTGCACCGATTCAATCTTATCCGGCAGCTCGCTTAGAACGTCTGTCTTCAAGCGGCGCAGCAGGAATGGCTTGATCCGATTGGCGATGCTCTCCCGCGACAGATCATTAAAGGTCTGTCGATCCCGGAACAGGGCGGGGAAGACGGCATCGAAGATCGACCAAAGCTCCTCAAGCGAATTTTCGATAGGTGTTCCGGTTAATGCAAATTTATGCTTCGCTTGCAGCGCTTTGACGGCATGCGCCGTCTGTGTCGTATGATTCTTGAAGTTCTGCGCTTCATCCAGAATCAAGGTATGGTAAGGCTGTTCGGAATATTGTTCAATATCTCTGCGCAGCAGTGGATAAGAGGTAATGATAATATCGAATCCATCCTGCTCCTGCAGCTGACGAATTCGTTCGCTCTTACCTCCATCAATGATCATGCTCCGTATTTCCGGTGCAAATTTGCGCAGTTCATTCCGCCAGTTGTAGACGAGAGAAGCGGGGGCCACAATAATCGCCGGCAGCTTCTGCTCGCGGATTTCCGGCAGCACTGAGACCAGGAAGGTGATGCTTTGCAGCGTCTTGCCCAGCCCCATATCGTCGGCCAGAATACCGCCAGAGCGATAGGTGGCGAGCGTCTTCAGCCACTGATATCCAAAGACCTGGTAATCGCGGAGTACCGGAGCAAGACTCGGGGGCAGCGCGAACTCCAAATTGTCGGGATTCTTCAAATTCGACAGAAGACGGCGCAGTGACTTCTCCGGTTTTAATAGCTCCGTATAACGCTGTTCATCCAGAAGATGGAATGAACTGGCTAGCGGCACCCGGAATCCATCACCATTTTCGTTGAACTGGAATTTTCCTGAATCCTGAACGAACTGAGTCATGTGCTTGAACTTCTCGTCTGACAACGGCATGAGGGAACCACTTGGCAGCTTGTAGTATTTACGTTTGACCTCGATCGCCTCGATTAGCTCGCGGATTTCATTGTCGGAAATGCCATTCAATTCGAATTTGAATTCAAGCCAATCTGTACGCTCATCCCAAATCGCGGAGATTCTCGGCGGGATCGCTGGACGCTCGATCCTCAACTTAACAGCCGTTGTGGCAAAGATATCAACGAACTGCTCCAGCCTCGGCACCATATAGTAGAGAAAATCAAACTCCGCATTCTCATCATCCAGGAAGAAGCCACTCTCCGTTCGTACGAAAGAACTCTCATCCATCAGCTCAAGGATTCGCCGCTCCTGGTCTTCGTCACGAATGAGGATGAGGTCGCTGCCGCGCTGCAGATCCTTATCTTCAAGCGGGTTAATAACTACGTCCCCGTATTGGAATTCCACCCCCGCCAGCAGCCGGTTCTTCAAACGGTCCAGATACAATCTGGCCTGCAGCGGCTTACGTATAATCCGATCTGTGATGGAATCATCAATCTTCACTTCACCCAGCTTCATCAATCCCGGCAGAGCTTTCTCGATAAACAGGGACATCTGCTCGGCGCTAACGCCGACCCTGGCCTTGCGATAGACCCGCAGCAGCTTCTTAAGCTCATGGAGCTGTGAGCATTGCTGCGGATCAAGAGTAATCAGCTCGTTATAGATTAGCGCCATATTATAGGAATCGAGAATCGTGATCTCATCCAGACCTTCGACCTCAAAAGAACAGGAATCATCCTCATCAGAATGCCTGATCGCGTATTGGATCGGCAGGGGCCTGCTTGATTCGAAAAATCCTTTGTATAATATGCCATTCGCCTCGAGCTTGACGGAAGGGCAGGAGCGGAGCAGTACGAGCAGCTCGTTCCAGGCGAAAGGAGGTATGACCAGACCGCGCTCCTCGGGATACCCGGAACGAAGATGATTATGATCAGCCATCTCATGTATTAAATGCTCGTTCCGCTGGATCTCTATCAGCTTCTGTACAATCGCGGAAGCCTCAGCAGGGAAGCTGTGGAGCTGTGAATCATAGGTGAAATTAGGCGTAAAAGCATATTTGCCGCCAAGATCAATTTGCTCCAGAAGCTGCTTAATATTTTTTACAATATATAGACGTTTCGTTCCCAGCTTCATTTCCATCGAGAAGATCTGCTTCTCATATCCGTACGAATCCAACTTTAATATAAATTCAGTATCAAGGGGCTCTCTGGCATCGAAGTAGGACCCGGTCCGTGTCAGTCGGGTCTTGCTTTTGCCGAACAGTCCCGTAATATCGCGCATCAGCCGCGTATCCTGGGCCGTGCTGCGATGCGGTGTTTGTCGTCGTGTATCTCGTCTTAATGGGGCAGCCCGATTAGCGCCCATCTGATCCGCAGCCAAATCGCGTCGGCCAGACGATCGTCCAGTATCGTTCTGTATTTTATAGGCGCCAATCATCACAGCAGCGATATGCGGACAATAATTGCCGCTTGCAGCAAAAGCTGGGCAACTACAATCCGCGGTCAGCGCACCGTCCGAATGGATCGCTAAATTCACCTCATACTCATCCGTTCCCGATACAATGGCCGCATAGGTTTGTTGCTCCGTATTCCGGAGCGTATAGGAAACCTTGCCTGCCTCATAATAAGTCTGACCTGCCTCATAAGCCGCCTTGCCGCAGAACATATGTATCGCAGTCTGAGTTAATAAATGTCGCATCGCTTTACATCATCCTCTTACACGATCTATCACATTAATGATAAACAAGTTCCTCTATAAAATAAAGCAAGGCCGGCACCACGGCGGGTGTCAGCCTTTTGGGGATTTGAATTCAACAATCGGTTTAATGACCTGCATGATTAACTTTATCTTCTCCGGTGGACAATCTTCCAGCATTTCTATAATTTCATTACGCAAATAGTCATTGGATAGCTTATTGGTACCGCTCAGAATATACTCTGGAGATTCTTCAAGCACTACGCATAATTGAGATAGCCTGTCCAGATTAATCGGTGTTTTACCACGCTCAATTTTGCTTATGTATGCGTTGGAGACATCCAGCTTCTCAGCCAGCATTTCCTGTGTAATTCCTTGTTCTTCCCGGGCTTGTTTAATGCGTCTGCCAATCAGGGAATAATCGAAGCTCATGTTCATCACCTACAAGGATTGTAGCAACCTAAGTTGATCTATAACATGCATATGAGGTTCAATTGAACTTATGGGTTAAAAATAGTAATATAAAGGTAATTGATCTTTATATATTTATATTCTCCCAATTCATTATATTTATGTTAGCCATTCGAAGGAGACATCCCATGGTAACTGATCGCGGAATCTCTTCAGGAGAGGAACGGGCCATGCCGTATCAAGAGTTATTCGAGAAGGCGGAGTCGCTGTTTGCCAACGGCATGTGGCAACCTGCAACCGAATTATATGAGAAAATAATAAGCATGAGTGATGATGATAGAATAGTGACGGATGAGGTCGTCATGAGCTATTTCCGGATCTTTTACATGACTAGCGAGACACAGTCCGGCAATTCGGAGGAAATGCTGCGGTTCATTCCATTTCGTCATCGCCTGCGCGATGAGTATGTCCTGGAAGGGCTCTACCTGCTTGCACGAAGCTATGCGGTGCTTGATCGCTGGGACGAAGCTCGGCAATATATCGCCGAAATGCTAACGCGGGCGGAGTCATTGCAGAGGAAGCTGAACGGGCATCGGTTCCGGCGCAGGCTGCCTTTTAGACGCTCCTTGGCGAACTACTATGGACATGCTCTGTTGATGATGTCTGAAGGGTACGAGTTCGAAGGAGCATACGCCGAAGCTAGGGAATATCTCGAACGCTGCTTCGTTTTACCGCAAATTCATGATGCTTTGCCAGAAGACAAACTGGAAGCGGAGCGCTTTTCTTTGTTGGCCCAGGGGAGGCTATTGGGACTAGAGGTTAAGAACGGCCATTTGGAACGGCTTCCGCAGCTCGTGGACTTGATGAATGAGTATCCGCTATTAAGAGTAGAAGGCTTAACCGCCTCGTTAATGGCGGCTAATAAATATAAATTTTCCTTCGATCCCGACTTGAAGGATTTGCTATATCGATTCGCTGATTCTTACCCGGCGTTCTCGCTAAGCGGTGAGAATCAGATTAGAGATCGCGATCGGTATAGTAGAATGTATTACCAATGTGCGGTATATTGGCTGAACGAAGGAGAGCATACCCAGGGGGCGCTGCAATTGCTGCGCAGCATTAAGCTAAGCTTATACCTCAAGAATCAGCATCAGCTGCTGGCCAGCCTCATGTTATATGAGAAGCATCTCCCACATATTCCGGAGACGATAAGTGCCGATATTATGAAGTTATGCGAGGAGCGAGCCAAAGAGGTTAAGGTGCGCTTCCCTTGGAAGCAAATGCTCTTATAAATTCGTTTAAACCGTGCCAATCGTTCCTCTATTGACCACAAGCCCTCTATGCTGACCGTCTGCCTGTTGGCATGTGCACATATAGAACTTTTATTATGGGAATTACAAAATAGATGTTGACCTTCACGTTGCGTAAAGGTGTAGATTGAACTTGTCAGGAGGGATACAGATGGAATACACCATTCAGAAGCTGGGTCAGCTTGCCGGAATCAGTACGAGGACATTGCGCTATTATGATGAGATTGACCTTCTTAAGCCGGCAAGAATCAACTCATCGGGGTATCGGATTTACGGGCCAGCCGAGGTTAACCTGCTGCAGCAAATTTTATTTTTTCGCGAGCTCGGATTACCGTTGGATCATATCAAACAGGTGATTGCGGACCCGTCCTTTGACCGGATTGCAGCGCTGAAGCAGCATCGCAGACAGCTCCTTGACCGCAAACGGCAGCTAGACCTGCTGATTGCGAATGTAGATCATACGATATCCGAAGCGGAAGGGAGAATAACAATGTCGGATCAAGAGAAATTTACCGGATTCAAAGAACAGCTAATCGCTGAGAATGAGCGGCAATATGGGACCGAAATACGGGAAAAGTACGGGGCTGATACGATCGATAAAGCAAACGGTAAGCTGCGAAATATGACTGCTGAACAATATGAGCGAGTGACGGCGCTTGCCGATGAAGTGATCGCGGCTTTGCTGGAGGCATACAAGACAGGGGATCCGGCAGGGGAGAAGGCTCAGCGCGCTGCCGAGCTGCACAAAGAGTGGCTGACCTTTTACTGGGACACCTACAACAAAGAGGCCCATGCCGGCCTGGCCCAAATGTATGTCGAGGACGAGCGATTCCGTGACTATTATGACAAGCATCAGACCGGGCTGGCCCAATTCCTGCGCGATGCCATTCATGTGTATATTAATGGAACTTTATAGTAGGAATATTGTCCGCTTTGAGACAAGTAGGTTATGATGGGGAGAGTGAACATAACCCTTGATCGAGGTGGAATAGATTGAAGAAGGTTGCGGTAATTGGTGGAGGAATTACAGGATTGTCCACGGCTTATTATTTGCACAAAATCATCCGGGAACGGAAGCTTGCTGCGGAGATTGTACTGATTGAAGCGGATGAACGGTTGGGCGGGAAGATCCATACAGTGAAGCGGGACGGCTTTATTATGGAGGTTGGGGCCGACTCGCTCGTCGCCCGCAAGCGGAATGTAGATCCGCTGATCGATGAGCTGGGATTGCGGGAAGAAGTCGTCTATAACGCTACGGGTAAATCCTATCTGCATGCGGACGGTAAGCTGAAGTTAATACCCGAGGACGCGGTCTTCGGCATCCCGCTCAGTCTCCAGGCTCTGGCTGAGAGCGGACTGATCTCGGCAGAGGGCAAGGTGGAGGCGCTCAAAGATTTCTACACGACGAATGAGACGTTCACGAAGAATGATTCGATCGGACTGTTCCTGGAAGCTTTTCTTGGCAAAGAGATCGTCGAGAAGCAAATTGCTCCGGTATTATCAGGGGTCTACTCCGGCAAGCTGAATGAATTAACGATTGCTTCCACGCTGCCTTACCTGTTGGATTACAAAAATCAACACGGCAGTATTATGAAGGGACTTGCGGAGAATCGCCAGACCTTCAAATCGCAAGGGGAGAAGAAGTTTCTATCCTTTGCAGGCGGCACCTCAGCGATTATTGAGCGGATGGAGCAGGCCCTGTCAGAGATCGAGTGGATAAAAGGCTGCAAAGTCAGCCGTGTAATACAAGACGGTAAGTTATACACGCTGGATTTGCAGGACGGACGCAGCTTGGTGTCGGATAGCGTGGTTCTGAGTGTACCGCATCAAGCAGCTCAATCGATGCTTGCCAATGAAAATCTGAACGAAGACTTCGCTGAATTGATCGGCAGTTCCCTGATCAGTGTATATATGGGCTTTGACGTAAGCGATGAATTGCTTCCGGAGAACGGAACGGGCTTCATCGTTGCCGACAGCAGCGGCCTGAAATGCCAGGCATCTACCTGGACCAGTCGGAAATGGAGCCACACATCGACAAATCATCAGCTGCTGGTTCGCTTGTTCTATAAAAGCTCAGGCCCGCACTATGAACGGTTGCAAGGCTTATCTGAGGAGGAAATGCTGCAGGAAGCGATGTGCGATCTGCAGCAGAGCATCGGTCAGCTGCCGCCGCCAACAACCTATGCAATTACGCGGTGGACGGATGCTATGCCCAACTATCACTTGCGGCATCATGAGGTCGTCCAATCGCTGGAGCGTAAAGTTGCCCAGCAGTATCCCGGCCTGTTCCTGGCGGGCTGCTCATATTACGGCGTAGGGATCCCGGATTGCATCGCCAACGGCGAAGCGACCGCTGCACGAGTAGCTGAGCTGCTATAGTGTTGACTATCCCACCTGCACATGATAAAGTTTCAAAAAAGCAATGACCAAGACAAGTGTTCCGTAGTTCGCGGTGCAGAGAGAGAATCCCGCAGGCTGAGAGGATTCTTCCGACGAAGGAGCGCTTCCCGACTTGCGAGCTGTAACGGGATAACCGTTACCGGGGTTCGGCCGTTATCCGAAGAAGAGGACAATGACAGGTAAGCAGGCTTTTTGAACGACCGCTTAGCATCATTGTTGAAATAGGGTGGTAACACGACACATTCGTCCCTAACGAATGTGTCTTTTTGTTTTTTATAACAAGGAGGTTGTTACAATGCGACAGAGCACTTTGCTGCTGAACACGTTACGAGAATCGCCTGCGGAAGCGGAGACGGCGAGTCATGAATGGCTGCTGAGAGGCGGATTTATTCGGCAACTGGCCGCAGGGATCTACACCTATCTGCCGCTGGGCCGACGAGTATTGCGCAAGATAGAGGGGATGATTCGTGAGGAGATGGAGCTGATCGGAGTCCAGGAAATACTGATGCCGGCGCTCCAGCCTGCCGATCTCTGGAAGGAGTCAGGACGATATGATGTATATGGTCCCGAGTTGATGCGTCTATCTGACCGCAATGAACGGGAGTTCGTTCTCGGACCCACGCATGAGGAAGTTATTACGGCTTTGGTGCGGGATGAGATGAACTCCTATCGCAAACTGCCGGTTACGCTGTACCAGATTCAGACCAAATTCAGAGATGAGCGTCGTCCAAGATTCGGATTGCTGCGCGGACGGGAATTTGTGATGAAGGATGCCTATTCTTTTGACACAGATTGGGAGGGATTAGATCGTTCCTATCGGAAAATGTATGGGGCCTATGAGCGCATCTTTGAGCGTATGGAGCTGAATTGCAGAGCTGTGGAGGCAGATGCGGGAGCGATTGGCGGAGAAGGGGAGACCCATGAATTTATGGCCTTGGCCGATATCGGCGAGGATACGATTGCATCCTGTACTTGCTGTGATTACGCAGCAAATTTAGAAGCTGCTGTTGGCCGAGACGGAGCTGCCCCCGTCGTGACTTCGGCCGAAGTGCCACCGCGCGAGAAAATCCTTACTCCAGGCATCCGCACCATTGACGAACTCGCCGCCGGCCTGCAGGTAAAAGCTCAGCAAATTATCAAGACGCTTGTTTATAAGGCGGATCAACAAAGGGTCGCTGTAGTCGTCCGAGGTGATCACCAGGTCAATGAACTTAAGGTGATGAAGTATTTAAACAGCGTGAGTCTCGAAATTGTCGATCCGGGTGCCTTACAGGAGCTTGGGCTGGCGCCTGCCGGTTCCATTGGCCCTTGCGGACTCCAAATCCCTGTGCTGGTGGATCAGGAGGTGGCCAGTATGGGGGAAGGGATAGCAGGGGGGAATGAAGCCGGTGTTCACGAAATTCATGTGCGTCCCGGACGGGATTTCAAGCTGGAGCAGGTTGGCGACTTCCGCAGCGTAACAGAGGGGGATCGTTGCCTGAATTGCCAGCAGGGGCGGCTGCAATTTTCGCGCGGGATAGAGCTGGGGCATATTTTTAAGCTCGGCACGAAATACAGCGAGAAGCTGCAAGCTCATTATTTGAACAGCTCCGGCCAAAAGCAACCGATGATTATGGGCTGCTACGGTATTGGAATATCGCGGCTGCTCTCCGCGATCGCTGAACAAGGCCATGATGATCGGGGAATGATCTGGCCTATGCCTGTTGCTCCATTCCAAGTCCATCTGATTCTAATCTCCAGCAAGAATGAACAGCAGGTTCAAACTGCGGACAAACTTTATGCGGAGCTGGTGCAGCATAGGATTGAAGTGTTGTATGACGACAGGAATGAAAGTGCAGGCGTTAAATTTAAGGACTCAGACCTGATTGGCATTCCGCTGCGGATTACTGTAGGCAAGAACGCTGAGCAGGGGGAAGTCGAGTTAGCTGTTCGCAAGAATGGACACCGTGAGTTTGTCTCCATCGATGAGGTTGTTAATCAGGTTAAGGCGCAGGTTTTTTAATGTAAAAGGGGCCGTCATAAAAGTCGGGAATCGATTTTTATGACGACCCTTATTTGACATGCCTCACTTGCTGTTGCCCGGCGCCCCGGACAAAAGTGTCCGTTAGCCAGGCAAAGTAGTTAGTTTGTTTTTTGCTCTAATGGTCACTTTTGACCGCTTGAGCGGTGGGATTAAGCAGTTTTGCATCTTCGTGTTATACCTTTTTAGAGACAGTCCCTATAGTGAACGATTCTATATTCCTATGTTACAGAGATGTGGCTCCATTCCCCGGGTCTAACCTACGGCATGGCTTACGGCTTAGGCCCAATTTCCTTTGCGGAATACCGGTTCAAGCGTGCCGTCAGGAAGCTCGCCGTCAATGTCCAGCTCAGCGCAGCCAACCATGAAATCTACATGGGTCAGGCTCACGTTAGCCCCTCGTTCCAGCAGCTGTTCCTTGCTCAGTTTGGTTCCCCCCTCAATATTGACCGGATAGGCACTGCCCAGAGCAAAATGACAGGATGCATTCTCATCGACTCCGGTGTTATAGAACACCCGGTTCATTCGCGAGATCGGGGAATCATGCGGAACGAGCGCGACTTCGCCAAGATGGGTGGCGCCTTCGTCGGTCTCCAGCAGTTTGGCCAGATGCTCACGGCCGGATTTGGCATCGAAGCGGGTCACTTTTCCGTTCTCAAATGTCAGCTCGATTCCTTCGATCAGCTGGCCGTTCAAATTGAGCGGAAGCGTACTGCGAACCTTCCCATTTACGCCTGTACGATGCGGCATGGTATAGATCTCCTCGGTCGGCATATTAGCGACAAAATAAGTGCCGGAAGCATTTACGTCCCCTCCGCCAAGCCACTTATAGCCTTCCGGCAGCTCAACGCGCAGATCGGTACCCGGTGCCCGGTAATGCAAGCTGCGGTAGCGCTTGTTGTTCATGAACTCCTGACGTTCTTTGAGCTGCTTGATATGTTCCTGCCAAGCCAGAACCGGATCACCGTCACCAACCCGATTTATGGCAAAGACCGCCTTCCACATCGCCTCGATTCGTTGTTCTTCCGGAAGATCGGCAAATACCTTGTCGGCCCAAGCGCGGGTTGGGGCTTTGATCAGCGACCAGCTGATGATATTGTTGCGTGTATATTGGCTGAATTTCTCACGGGCAATGGCCGCTGCTTTCACCGCGGTAGATACTCGCCAGCTATCAACTCCATGAAGCAGCTCCGGGTCAGGCACTTTAATATGCAGCAGAGCGCCACCCGCTTCCGCAAACTGCTCCATTTTGTCGGCTTCCCACTTCGGGTAGAAGCTGAAGGAGCCCTCTGACGCCTTTTCATATCTAATTCGCGAGATCATCTCGTCGATCCACTCCACCTGGACAAGCTTAGCTCCAGCCTCATAGGCCTTGCCGACGATCTGACGCGTCAAGTCTACCGTTTCTATCGGGGCTTGTACGATCAGCAGCTGTCCCGGCTGAATATTAACGCCTACCTTTACTACCAGCTCAGCGTATTTTTCTAATAATTGATTGAAGTTATCCACTGCTTATTCCTCCTTGGACTCGCTTGTCTTCAGTACAATTGTACACCAAGCCCTCTAAAAGGACCCGATCTCCATTATAACGCAATCTTCCGGGATGAGGTTATATAAGGAGGGCCGGCTGACTTTATCAATATTATTGATAAATACCATAAGATCATTCTAATTGACCTCATATCCATGCTATGTTAATTTCAGTTTATACAATTCTGATATAAATACTTGGAATTTAAAATGTGTGTTCAAGCAGATCGTTTTTGTCTAGAGCGGGCTTTTTGAACAACCTTCTTAAAATGTGCACGTTGGACGGGGTGAAGATATTGGTCTTGCAAGTTACGAATAGTCCTTTTAATGAAGAGCAGGTTGATCTGCTAAATCGTTTGTTACCGGGCCTGAACGATTCACAGCGGGTGTGGCTGAGCGGTTATCTCACGGCACTGCTGGGAACTGCCGCAGTAGAAGCGGCTCCAATAGCCTCAGCGGCAGCTGGTCAGACAGCAACTGTAAGTACGGCGGATTTTGCGATGCTTACGGCAAGTGAGCCTTCTTCAGCAGTGCAGGCGGGGGCTCCGGCATCCAAAGAAGTGACGGTGTTATACGGCAGTCAAACTGGTAATGCGAAAGGGCTGGCGCAGCAGCTGTCAAGCAGACTGGAGGGAGAAGGCTTCCAGGTAACGACGGTCTCGATGGGAGATTTGAAGCCCAACCAGTTGAAGAAGATGGAGAGACTTCTGCTCCTGGTCAGTACGCATGGGGAAGGCGAGCCGCCGGATGCAGCGATCTCATTTTACGAGTTCCTGCACAGCAAACGGGCTCCAAAGCTCGAAGGGCTGGAGTTTTCAGTACTGGCGCTGGGTGATACGTCCTATGAATTTTTCTGTCAAACAGGCAAGGATTTTGATCAACGTCTGGAGGAGCTTGGCGGCAAGCGAATCGTTGAACGGGCGGATTGCGATGTCGACTTTGATGAGGCAGCGGCGGAATGGATGAATCAAGTTCTGGCTGCGCTAAATGCAGGGCACGCGACGACCGCGGGGGGTGCTGTCCACGTCAGCACGTCTCAGATTGCGGGAGATCAGACCGGCGGAAACTCCTCCGCATACTCCCGTACAAATCCTTTTCAGGCTGAGATCCTTGAAAATCTGAACCTCAACGGACGCGGCTCAAAACGCGAGACACGGCATATTGAGTTATCGTTGGAAGGCTCAGGTTTGCAGTATCAACCAGGCGATTGCCTGGCTATTTACCCGGAGAATCATCCACAGCTCGTTACGGATATCCTGGAAGCGATGGGCTGGTCGGGTCAGGAAACCGTGACGATCAACAAGAACGGCGAGCAGAGGTCGGTTGGCGATGCTCTGTTGACCCATTATGAAATTACAGTATTAACGAAACCGTTGTTAACCCAGGCCGCGGCCTTAACCGGGAATGCCCGGTTGCAAGAGCTAGTACAGCCTGGGCATGAGGCGGAGCTGAAATCGTATCTGAACGGGCGCGACTTGCTGGATCTGATACAGGATTTCTCGTTAAAAGGGCATTCGGCGCAGGAAATTACAGCTCTTTTACGAAAAATACCCCCCCGCCAGTATTCGATCTCCAGCAGTCCAACCGCCTATCCGGAGGAGGTTCATATTACGGTACGTACGGTGAACTATGAGAGCTATGGCCGGGAACGGTACGGCGTCTGCTCAACGCAGCTGGCACAGCGTGCAGAGGTAGGCGAGCACCTGCCGGTATACATTCAGCAAAACGATCAATTCCGGCTTCCGGAGCATCCGGATACACCGATTATTATGATCGGCCCTGGCACCGGCGTAGCTCCGTTCAGAGCGTTCCTGGGAGAACGGGAAGAGACGGGGGCAACCGGAAAATCATGGCTTTTCTATGGGAATCAGCATTTCACGACTGATTTCCTCTATCAGATTGAATGGCAGCGCTGGCTGAAGGACGGCGTCCTCACCCGGATGGATGTAGCCTTCTCCCGGGATACGACCGAGAAGGTGTACGTACAGCATCGTATGCTGGAGCACAGCCGCGAGCTGTTCGCCTGGCTGGAAGAGGGGGCCGTTGTTTACGTCTGTGGAGATGAGAAAAGAATGGCTCATGACGTTCAGGCGACGCTGCTTCAAATCATTGAACGTGAGGGAGTCTTGAATGCAGAGCAGGCTGGGCAATATTTGGCCGGGATGCAGCAGGAGAAGCGTTACTTAAGAGATGTGTACTAAAAGAGTATTGTAGAGGGCCCAAAAGTCCGCTTTCAGCAGCGAAGCTTGTACTTCAAGCATGCGTTTTTCAAGTGGACTTATGGACTACCCCTAAGGCTTGCGAAAGGAGAATGGCCGATGTCAGACAATAACTTACTATCGCCGAACAGTGCGCCGCATAGCGATGTGGAGGATATTAAGCGCAGCAGCAAATATTTGCGCGGCAATCTGCGGGAGACGCTGGAGGATCGCATTACCGCGTCCATCCCGGAGGATGATAACCGATTAATGAAGTTTCACGGCAGCTATATGCAGGATGACCGTGATTTGCGCAATGAGCGTAATAAGCAGAAGCTGGAGCCGGCTTATCAATTTATGCTTCGCGTCCGCGCTGCGGGTGGAGTTGTGACACCGGATCAATGGCTGATGATGGATTCCTTGTCCGATCGCTACGGAAATGGCACGATTCGCTTAACGACGCGGCAATCCTTCCAATTGCACGGGCTCTTGAAATGGAATTTGAAGCAGACGATCAAGGAGGTCAATGATTCCTTATTAACGACGATTGCTGCCTGTGGAGACGTAAACCGCAACGTAATGTGCAACCCGAATCCGTACCAGTCGGAGATTCATGAGCAGGTCTATGCCTGGGCCAGCGAGCTGAGCAGGCATCTTGAGCCAAGAACGCTCGCCTACCATGAGATTTGGCTGGACGGGGAGAAGGTGGAGGGGACGCCGAGCAAGGAGCAAGAACAGGAGCCGATTTATGGCGCGGTCTATTTGCCGCGGAAATTCAAAATCGGCGTTGCTGTTCCACCTTCCAATGATGTAGATGTCTATTCACAGGATCTTGGCCTTATCGCGATCGTGGAGAATGGCAAGCTGCAGGGCTTCAACATAACGGTTGGCGGAGGCATGGGCATGACCCACGGAGATACCCATACTTATCCGCAGGTAGGGCAGTTGATTGGCTTTTGCCGACCGGAGCAGGTTGTGGACCTGGCGGAGAAGACGGTAACGATTCAACGCGATTATGGTGATCGTGCGGTGCGCAAGCATGCCCGCTTCAAATACACGATCGATGATCGCGGTATCGATTGGTTCATCGAAGAATTGACAAAGCGGCTCGGCTGGAGTCTGGAGGATGCACGCCCGTACCATTTTGAGCATAACGGCGACCGTTATGGCTGGGTGAAGGGCAGCGACGGCAAATGGCATTATACATTATTTATTCAGAATGGACGTATTAAGGATGAGGAAGGCTACTTGCTTAAAACCGGTCTTAAGGAGATTGCCAAAATCCATCAGGGGGATTTCCGCTTGACCGCGAACCAGAACCTGGTGATTGGCAGGGTGTCCAGTCATAAGAAGAAAAAGATTAACGAGCTCATCCAGCAGCACGGATTATCCGATGGGGCTAACTACACAGCCTTGCGCAGAAATTCGATGGCTTGCGTCGCTTTTCCGACCTGCGGTCTGGCGATGGCTGAATCAGAGCGTTACCTGCCTTCCTTGCTGGATAAGATCGAGCCGATGCTGCAGGAGGTGGGGCTGGTGGAGGAGGACATCGTCATCCGCATGACCGGATGCCCGAACGGCTGCGCCAGACCGGCATTAGCCGAGATTGCCTTCATCGGCAAAGCGCCTGGCAAATACAATATGTATTTGGGCGGCGGCTTCGCCGGTGACCGCTTAAGCAAGCTGTTCAAGGAAAATATCGGCGAAGCGGAAATTTTGGATTCACTTTCGCCGATCCTCAAGCACTTTGCAGCAGATAGACGGACAGGGGAGCACTTTGGCGATTTCGTCATCCGCAGCGGCTACGTCAAGGAAGTTCGCTCCGGCCTTGATTTTCATGCATAAATGATTACAAGTAAGGCAGCAGCTCCGGCTTCAAGCGGGGCTGCTGTTCTTCGTACAGGGAAGATATGTCCCATGACGATCTGATGGATGGATTCAGGCTGACGGAGTATAGACCATCCGAAAATGTGATTGATCTGACTTGTCAAGAGAAAAAAAGTAGGTTATATTACATATAATTAGATAATCTAACTATATGGGCAAGGAGGTGTGCATGATGAATAGAAAGCCGGCCAAAGAATACACAACAGAGCAGCATTTGCCTAAACTGGGAATAGATCCGTATTTGAAGCTTATGGAGCGTACTGCCTCATCCGAGACGGATCAGAACGCGGCTCATTTGGGATTGGTCATGCTGTGGCTGGGGGATAACGTACTCGACCTAGTGGATGAAGACTTATCTGCTTTTGATATCACCGAGAGCAAGCTCGATCTGTTAATGTTATTATCGCTTCACGCGGATAAAGAGTTGGTTACACCATCATCAATTGCGGATCGGCTCGGCATACGCCGCTCCTCAGTGACGTCATTGCTGATCTGGCTGGAGCAGAGGAATTGGATTATCCGCGAGCCCTATGCCAAGGACGGCCGCATGACCCATGTCCGCATCAGCCCGGAAGGCAGATCGCTGCTGCAGCGAGTATTGCCTAACTTCTGGTCGACCTGCGCATCTATGGTAGAGGAATTAACTAAAGAAGAGCAGGAGGTGTTGAGAAGCGTCCTGGCCAAGTTAAATAAAAATATCGAAAATCGGCTGGGGGCAGGAAGATAATTTTTTTGAACATATAGTTAGATAATCTAATTACATGAAATACGATCCAGTTAATCTTAATCAACTATTTACGCTTATATTGAAATGAAAGTACGTGATCAAACATGAGACGAACACAAGGTTCCATGCATCAACAGAAAGCGCGTACACCTCATTGGGTTACGCTGCGCATGATGGTGAAGGAGATGTTCATGCACACCAGGTCACAATGGAGCCTGCTGATGCTTGGCGCTATTTCTGTTATTGCCATCTCCGTGCTAGAATTTATGATTCCACAGCTAACCAAGAACATTATTGATCAGATTATACCTGCTAAGAGGTATAACGCATTGTTGGAAACGGGAGGGCTTATTGTGTTGGCAGGCTTGCTGCTGGGGGCGTTTAATTTCGGCAGCAGTTACGTGATGACGCTTGTTAGTCAGAGAGCTATCCTCCAATTGCGGAACAAGCTGTATAAGCACACCCTAAGTTTGGATTTGACGTTTTTCGACCGCAATCGTACAGGCGACTTAATGGCAAGGTTAACGGGGGATGTCAATCAACTGCAAGAGCTGGTTTCCGCTGACAGTCTTTCTATCCTCGCAGACATGATTACTTTTATTGCGATTGTCGGCTACTTGTTTTATACCGATTGGAAGCTGGCGCTGCTGACTTTAATTACTTTGCCTTTTCTATTCATTACATCGCGATTTTTCAGTCTGCGCATTAAAAGAGCCTATCGAACAGTCCGGCAAATATCTGCGGAATTAAATAACTCACTTCAAGATACATTGTCAGGCATTCGTATGGTCAAGTCATTTGCAAGTGAGGATAAGGAAGCCATGGAGTTCGCAAAATGGAGTGAGCAGCACCGGGCAGCCATCGTAGCGGCGTCTCGCTTATCAGCCATCTTCGCGCCTATAATCAACTGGTTTAACCTTATAGGCATGACCGTAGTACTCCTGTTTGGAGCATGGCAGATCATGCACAACCGTATGACTGTAGGTGAGATTGTCGCTTACTTGGCCTACTTGCGCCTGCTGCAAGCGCCCATCCGTTCCTTCAGCCGATTAATAACCAAGCTACAGCAATCTGCAGCCGCCTTCGAGCGGATTCAAGAAGTGCTGGAGGTTGTCCCAAGGGTTTGCGATAAGGAAGATGCGATAGTACTCCCTCCTGTTCAGGGGGATATTGTGTTCGATGATGTAGGGTTTGCTTATGAGGAGGGAAGACCGATTCTGCAGAACTTCCACTTGCGGCTGCGGCGTAATCAGACGACTGCGCTGGTTGGCTCATCAGGCTCAGGCAAATCAACGATTGCTTCTCTGATTGCCCGTCTGTACGACGTTCAACGAGGCGATATCTATATTGACGGATATCCGTTAACGGATGTGACGATGAAATCACTGCGTCAGCAAATGGGGATTGTGTCGCAGGAAGTCATTCTATTGAACGGAACAATTCGTGAAAATATTGCATACGGCAAGCCGGAAGCAACAGCCGAGGAAATTCAGGCGGCGGCAGTCGCTGCGAACGCGCATGAATTTATTGCTGAATTTCCTCAAGGGTATGAGACGCCCGTTGGGGAAAGAGGGGTCAAGCTCTCAGGCGGGCAAAAGCAAAGGCTGTCCATGGCCAGAGCCTTCTTGACCAATCCACGTATCCTTATTCTGGACGAAGCTACGGCGTCCCTTGATACGGAGTCGGAACAGCATATCCAGCGTGCGTTATCCTTGCTTCTGCCAGGGCGGACCTGTCTGGTGATTGCCCATCGGCTTTCGACAATTCAAAGCGCAGATCAGATCGTTGTCCTGGAGCACGGACAGATCATAGAGCTGGGGAATCATGAGACACTGCTGCGGCAAAAGGGAAGATACAAGGCGCTGTATGAGATGCAATTTCCGGCAAAATCTGTCTATGAACTATATTAAATTAGAGGTGTGCAATGATTAAACAAACTAATAGAGCAAGAAACTATTCACTCATGACCGTCATTCTATGCTGGTCCGGACTCGTAGTCATGTCCAGCTTATATGTCACCATTCCGCTTATTTCCGTGTTCGCGCAGCTTTTCAGTATTTCCGAGACACAGGCAGCTGCTGCGGGAAGCACCTTTTCAGTTGGCTTTGCCCTCGGATGCTTAATCTATGGCGCTCTATCGGATAAATACGGGCGGAAACCCGTTATTTTCGCAGGACTGCTTTTTCTGGCGATGATCTCTTTCATACTTGGATTTGTTCATCAATTTGCCTGGGTCTTGGTTCTAAGGGGACTGCAAGGTGCTGCGGCTGCAACCTTCTCCCCGGTTTCACTTGCCTATGCGGTGGAAATGTATCCGGCGGAAAAACGGGTTACAACAATCGGGTTTATCAGTACGGGATTTCTGGCAGCAGGGATCGTGGGGCAAGTAATCAGCAGTGTAATCAGTGAGCAATACGGATGGAATGCTGTGTTTTATACCCTGGCAATAGTGTACGCATTAACCGCGGCCGTGGTGTTCTTCTTGCTTCCAAAAGGAGGCATCCAGCAAGCCCATGCTAATATCTGGGAACCTATGAAGCAAATCGGCAAAGTATTTGTCCGGAAGCAGTTGCTGCTATGCTATTTGGTAGCGTTTGTACTGCTTATGTCATTTGTAAGCATGTATACGGTGCTCGGCAATTATTTGAGCCAAGCTCCCTTTGAACTGAGCAAGCAAGAGATCCTCTATGTGCGAATGATTGGCATATTGGGCATGCTCGTGTCTCCCTTCGCAGGCAGAATATCCAAGCGGCTGGGTGTGCGTGTTACGCTGCGGGCCGGGTTGTTGCTGGCAATCATCGGCTTGGCTTCTATGGGAATGATCTCTCATCTGCCGCTGCTGGTTATCATGAGTATCATCTTTGTATCAGGCATCGCCATTGCCGTGCCTTCCCTGGTTTCGCTTGTAGGCCAATTGGGAGGGAAGATGCGCGGAATAGCAGTATCCGTCTATACGTTTATATTGTTTACTGGTACCAGCTTCGGTCCGGTGATTTCACTCTATTCCATGAAGAGCGGCAGCTACCTGATTACATTTATTCTGCTAGCTTGCATCCTGTGCGTCGGTTTATTGGCCGCTATGCTTATTAACCGGGAGGAGGCCGATGAAGTGAAACAGGCGGTTGTCCCCGTAGATTTAGATTTGTAATTATCATAAAGAATTCAACTAGGTAATATCTGCAAACCGGGAAATCTCCAGCTTGAGCTGGGATGACCCGGTTTTTTTGGAAAAATCTTAATTTTACAAACATGACTCCTTAAGATCACGCATTGTGAGATGATCCCGCTTACAACATAATGAAGCTAGAAATTAAATATTGGCTAAGGGGGATTAACGGGATGAAGTTCAAGCCACTGATGATTGCACTGCTTGCCAGCGCACTGACTTTGGGACTGGCTGCTTGCGGCAGCGGCAATAATGGAAGCGCTAGCAGCAACAATGGCGGGAAGAATGAGGGCAGCACGAACAGTCAGACGAACGCCGGCAACAAAGAAGACACGAGCAAGAAAGAGGTCAAGATTACTTTCCAGAACATTTATCCGGATCCGACCGATCCGAAGTACAAAATGCTTCGCACGGTTGTTGCCAATTATGAAGCCGAGCATCCAAATGTCAAAATTGAGCTGGATTCGCTGAATACCGACCAGCAGAAGGTCAAGCTGAAAACTCAGGCGGCTTCCAAGGAAGTGCCGGACATTACGATCGTTAACCCGGCTGCGCAGATGAAGCCATTTGTGGATGCAGGCCTGTTTGCACCGCTCAACGAGATGGTAGAGAAAAATGGACTGAAGGGAACCTTCCAAGAAGGCATTCTGGATTATTACACCTTCGACAACAATCTCTATGCGCTTCCGGACGGCAACAATATCGCCATTGTCTATTACAACAAGAAGATGTTCGAAGAAGGCGGGGTCAAGGTTCCTACCACCTTCGAGGAAATGGTTGATGTGGTGAAGCAGCTTAAGGCGAAGGGCATTCAGCCGATGGCGATCGGCGAGAAGGATTCCTGGACCGGTTCCTTCCTGTTTATGAATATTCTGCTCCGTACGAATGGCGGCCCCGGCTTCCTCCAGGATGTGATCGATGGCAAGAAGACTTTTGAAGATCCGGCGTTCACCGAAGCGGTTAATGCCTTTGAAGATCTGGTGCAGGCTGGAGCCTTCCAGGAAGGAGCAACGTCCTTCGACTATAACGCAGGCGAGAACTTGTTCAAGACAGGCAAAGCCGCGATGTATTTTATGGGCAGCTGGGCTACGGGCGGTATTGAGGAATCGACAGCTAACGAGAATCAAAATGTCGGTGTGTTCAAGTTCCCGACCGTTAACGGCAAGGGAAATCCGGATGAATTCATGCTTGCTCCGGGCAGCGCGTTCGCCGTCTCCAAGGACAGCAAGCATTTGGAGGAGACTCTCGACTTCCTGAACTACTTCCTGGTCAACTATCCGAAGGAAATGTTCAATCTGAAAGGCGCGATCGGTCTGGCGCAGACGGTGGACGGTGATTTCAAAGCGGCCGGATATTCCGATATGGCGATGGAAGTTCTGAAACTGTTCAAGGATGTTAAAGGGGGAGACCTCGCCTTCGATAATACGATGAACCCGGGTACGGCACAGGCTCATCTAAGCAGCATTCAGAATCTGTTCGTATCCAAGACAGATGCGGGCGTAGTTGCAAAAGAGCATCAGACGGCCTACGAAGAGAATAAAGAATAACGGACGCTGAGGAAGGAGACCGGAAGAAAGCTGGAGATCCCAAGCTCTCTTCGGTCTCCTTGCTCTACATTAACGTCTAGATAGGAGGGAACATCATGAATGTGCTTAAGGTGTCCGGATGGAAGATCGCTGCGTTTGTGCTGCCTTGTCTATTCATATACAGCTTGCTGGTATTCGTGCCGATTCTTGTCTCCTTCTACAGCGGCCTGCTGGATTGGAACGGGATCGGCGCGGCTAAGTTTATCGGTCTTAAAAATTTCGAGAAAATGCTGACAAACGATCCTATATTCTGGCCCGCTGTTGGAAGAACCATGCTGCTTGCCGGAGTATCCATGTGCGTGCAGCTGCCTCTGGCTTTATGTATAGCGATATTAATCAGCCGCTATGTCAGGAAGCCCAACTTTCTCGTCTCCAGCTACTTTCTGCCCGTCATTCTATCCGTTGTCGTGATTGGACAACTGTGGAAGACCATTTACAATCCGGCTTCGATGGGCGGAATGCTTAATCAGATTCTGGAGTCATTAGGGCTTAACAGTTGGACGCACTCCTGGTTGACCGAGCCGAAGATAGCGATCTATTCCGTGATCGTCGTCGCTTTATGGCAGTATCTTGGCTATCATATTCTGATTCAATTTACCGGCATTCAGAATATTCCTTCCGATATTTACGAAGCGGCCAAGATCGATGGCGCCAGCGGACTGAAGGCAGATCGTTACATTACGCTGCCGCTGATCGTGCCGATTTTCAAAATTTCGGTGGTGCTATCGTTTATCGGTTCGCTGCAATCTTTTGACTTGATTATGGTGATGACCGGCGGAGGTCCGGCACATGCGACAGAGGTCGTGGCCAGCCTGATGTACAATATGTCGTTCTTATCCATGAAGTACGGATACGGCAGTGCGATCGCTTCTTTCCTGGTCATTCTATGTCTGGCAGCAACGATTATTATCAACGGTTTGTTCAGCAAGCTGGACAAACGGTATTCATAGAAGAGAGGGGGAGATAAGATGAGTCACACGGCACCTGTCCTGCGGAAACCTACTGTGCGGAATTATAGACATAGACGCTTCTCAATAACCACTTCCATCGTCTATGTGATCTTCGCGATCCTGATCGTTACTCAGCTCTATCCTTTGCTGTGGCTGCTGATCTATTCCTTGAAGACGAACGAGGAGATTCTCTCCGGAAGCTTCTTCGCCTTGCCAGCCAGTCTGCAATGGCAGAATTACAGCGATGCGCTCGGAGGCGGGCAGTATTTCCGCTATTTGCTGAATAGTCTATTTGTTACTTCTGTAACGATGCTCTGTGTTATTGTACTGGCTTCGCTGACTGGATTCGCCATCGCCAGATTCCGTTGGAAATTTGCGAATGTGGTATTGATGGTGTTCCTCGTTGGGATGATGATCCCGATGCAGGGCACCTTGCTTCCACTGATGATCATTTTCAAGCATCTGGGGATTTTGAATACGCATCTGTCGCTCATTTTGCCTTATATGGCTTTTCAGACGCCAATTGCCGTATTTATCATTAGCGGCTTCATGCGCTCGATTCCGCACGAGATCGAAGAATCAGCCATTGTAGACGGATCGGGCGTCTTCCGGATTTATTGGAATATCGCACTGCCGATATCGGTTCCGCCGATGATGACTGTCTGCATACTGACTTTCATTAATATTTGGAATGAATACATCCTGGCTGCCACCTTCGTTACAGCCGAGCGGTTAAAAACATTACCTTTTGGCGTATACAGCTTCGTCAGCCAATATTCGGTCAATTATGGGGGAATTGGGGCCTTCCTCGTGCTCGGAGCACTGCCTGTCATCCTGATCTACTTCCTGCTCGCAGAGAAGATTACGAAGGGGATGGTCGCCGGGGCAGTCAAAGGGTAAAATAGGTTTACTATGAGAAGCTTCCGTTCAATTCATACCCGTCTGTTTCTACTATTATTAGTAGGTATGCTAGCTTTAGTATTAATAACGACTTATTTATACTATCAACGGGCGACCGAGCAAATACGAACCAAGGTGAGTGACATTGCGGAGAAGAACATGTCTCAGACCGCGGGGTTATTTGATTTGCTGTTAAAAAGCTATGACAGCGTTACTAAATCGCTGAACAGCAATACCGAGTTGATTCGTCTCCTGCAGGATCGCGGCAATAAAGATAATCCGGTGGTGCAAGTTAATAATGATCAACGGATTACCGATACATTAGGGGCAATCTTTTATTCGCGTGATGATATCGTAGGGATTCATATTGTTACCTATTCCGGCCGGGTATACAGCTATGAACGTTCTATGGGCGGAATGGTTCGCGAATATGCGGAGACGGCCTGGTTCCGGATGCTGCGTCAGTCTTCCGGGGAGATGAAATGGCTGGGGGTGTACCCTCAGTCGCTGATGAGCGGGGGATTCGACAAGCCGGTCTTCGCTTTTGGCCGTCAGCTGTTCGAGCTGACCGAGCTTAAGAAGATCGGCGTCGTGCTGATCGAGACGGATGCTTCCGCGATCATCTCCGCGTTATCCAATGCCAGTCTGGGAGCAGGCAGCATTGTGGCGATCCGCGATGAACATGGAATGGAGATCATCAGCACCGCTCAGGGTGGGGAGGAGACGGGCATTCCGCAGAACTGGCCTTCTACAGCGCGTATCGACGGCATCCGAATCCAGGAAATGAACGGCTCCTTGCTTACAGCCGCGCCGATTCAAAAACCGGAATGGACGTTAATTAGTCAGACCCCGATGTCGGATATGCAGCTTGAATTGAGGAAGACCAGACAGTATCTAATGTCTGTCGTTATTGGCGTCATTATCGCCGCTACATTTCTGGCCGGCTTCATATCGCGGACCTTCTCCCTGCCATTTAAGCGACTGATCCGTCAAATGAAGCAGGTAGAGATGGGGAACTTCCGCGGGGAAGTGAAGGCCGGTTCCTATGAAGAGATTAATGTGCTTGTCGCTTCCTTCAACCGGATGGTCGGACGAATCGATGACCTGATCGAGCGGATTAAGCTGGCATCGATCAGCGAGAAGAACGCCCAGCTTCAAGCGCTTCAGACCCAGGTGAACCCGCATTTCCTGTTTAATACGCTTGATATGATCTATTGGATGCTGGATGAACGGGAAAATGACCGTCTGGGCCGGGTTATCCTGGCCTTGTCCCGCATGTTCCGCTATAACAGCGAATGGGAGGAAGGTGCCAGTTCCACGCTGGGCAATGAGCTGGAGCAAATGCGCAATTACTTGACGATTATCGAGACTCGTCTCGGTGAGAGATTGCATGTAAATATTTCGGTTCCACCGCAGCATCTGGATTCCAAAATTCCAAAAATGACGCTGCAGCCGATTATCGAGAACGCTGTAAAATACGGCCTTGAACCGCTGGCCCAATCGGGCACGCTGCATGTCTATAGTGAGGAAGGTGAAGACCGCCTGCTGTTGATCGTAGAGGATGATGGGGTGGGCATGGACACGGCTACCCTGGAGCGCCTCTCGGATATATTGCTTCCCGGCCGCCGCGGAGCCGAGCACGAGCTGGAACCGCAGATGAAGATCGAGCAAGTGGAGGGATTGGCTGTAAGCCGCCGCGGTATAGGGCTTTTTAATGTTGATCAAAGATTAAGGCTGATGTTCGGCGAGCCCTATGGTCTCATTCTACATAGCGAAGCGGGGCAAGGAACCAAAGTTATTGTTGTAATGCCAAGATCCGATACGAGAGGAGCAGAGGTATGAACATTTTGGTTGTTGATGATGAGAGCATCATCCGCGAAGGGATTCAACGTACGTTAGCTCATCATTTTCCTGAATATTCCGTTCATTTGGCTGCGAAAGCGGATGAAGCGGCCTGGCTGCTCAGAACCGAGTCTATCGACCTGGTCTTAACGGATGTACGAATGCCTGGCATGACAGGGCTTGAACTGATGGAGCTGTCTCGCAGCAGACACCCTCATGTGAAATGGGTGGTCATCTCGGCTTATTCCGAATTTGCCTATGCCCGCGAAGCGGTGCGCCTTGGCGCCCGGGATTACCTGCTTAAGCCAATCGGCAAAGAAGCGTTAATCGATATGGTGGAGCAGCTTAGCGAGGAAATTGAGCAAAGCACGCTGCGCTCCAAGGAGACGCATTTGTTGCGGCAGAATGTGCGCCTGCTTCGGGAGGGCGCACTAACCAGGCTGATTACCGGATTGGACCTTGGCGGTATCGATTTGAACGCGTTGCTGGAGGAGCCGCCTTATTTCTATGTGGTGATGGTACAAATCGAACAGAAGCGATCCGGACATCTGGAGCATTTTATTGTGGAAAATGTGTTGACGGAGTTGATCGACAATATTGGCTATGGTGTCGTAGCCAGCGCTTCGCTCTGTCATCTCGTAGGCCTGGTAACACCGGATTTGCCACACCAGCTGCCTGTGCTGCTTGATGAACTGAGGACCCAGCTGAAGCACTGCTTGAAGGTGCCATTCCGGATCATCGCCTCGGAGGAGCTGGACAATTTCTCCCTCATTCCGAGCCAGGTTGAGCTTCTGAAGAAAGCGGCAATCGATCAATTCAACGAGCCCGAGCATGATAATAATCATAACAATGAAGCCATTGAACTGGCGCTAAAATATATCCGAGCTCACTATCAGGAGGAGCTTACGCTTGAGAAAATATCTTCCGTCGTCTTTCTAAATCCGGTTTATTTTAGCCAGTTGTTTAAACAGAAGGTGGGACAAGGGTTTAAGGACTATATTATCCATCTGCGAATGGAGGAAGCGCGGCGCTTGCTGAGCCAACCGGGCCTGAAAATTTCCGAGGTCGCGGAGAAGGTGGGCTATCAGGATATGAGGCATTTCTCCCAGGTGTTCCGTCGCAAATATAACATGACTCCAAGCGACTATCGCCAGCTGGGCGATTCCGGGAAGGGAGAGGGGCACCGCCTTTCCTGGAGCTAATGATGGAGCCGGTCGGCGTAGCCCATCCTAGATAACCATATGTACGAATTAGCGCAAAAAACCGGAGCAGCCCTGATTTCAAAATGGGGCTGCTCCGGTTTTAACTTTTCCTGAGCTATGATATTCTACTTAGAATATCCGCAACCTGCTGCTCAAGATCAGGCATAGGGCAATGATACATCGGACCGATAATCGGCTCCATCAGGATGGGGAAGAGCAAAGCGCCAAAAATCTGCACGCTCGTCAGTATCAGCTTGTCCGGGTCCAGCTCATTTGTCATTTCTTTCAGGACAGCGGTTACTTTTGGAAATCCCATTGTCTTCACATAATGAGCGAACTCAAATTGGGAGTCAAACGGGAAGCTGCTATGCCTTACAATTTGCCTCAGAAGCTCCGGATATTTCTGAAAGGTTCTGGCGTATTCGGTCAGGAAGATCTCCATGCGCCTCTTGGCGGGCAGTTCCACTTGATCCAGAATGGAGAAGCAGCCCTTATATGAGTTGAGGATCGTCTTGATCGTCTCGTTTAACAGCTTATCCTTGGAGCCGAAATAGTAATTCACCATTGCAATATTTACGTTTGCCAGTGCCGCGATTTTCCTTGTCGTTACGGATTCAAAGCCGGTCTGCATAATATAATCATGAGTGACCTTTAAAATATGCTCTTTCGCTGATAATTCATGTTCTTTAGATGACTGCTTCATAGGCTCACCCCGGCTCTTTCAATATTTTTGAATGCAGTGGCCAGCATCAGCTTCAGACGGTTGATCTGATTGACCTCCGTTTCGCTGGCATCATAGTCAATCGCTGTAATGTTAGCTGCTGGATACAACTCCTTAAGGCCCTTAAGCATTCCACGTCCTGTAACATGATTCGGCAGACAGGCGAACGGCTGAATGCAGGCGATATTCGTTACTCCGCTCTCAATCAGCTCCATCATCTCCGCGGTCAGGAACCAGCCTTCCCCGGCTTGATTGCCGACAGACAGCAGCCGGCTCGCCTTATCGGCCAGCTCGAAGATCGTCAGCGGCGCGGTAAAGCGCTCGCTTACCAGCAGTGCATCCTTGAGCGGCTTGCGGAACTGCTCCAGGAAATAAATCACGCTGCGTCCGCCTGCGATTCCCAGCTTGCTCTTGCCGAGATGCTGGCCTTTGTACATCGGCCCGTAGCTGCAGTAGAGGAAGAAGTCGAGAATGTCGGGGATCGCCGCTTCTGCGCCTTCCTGTTCAATCAGCTCCACAATATGGTTATTAGCTCCGGGATGGAATTTGACGAGGATCTCGCCAACGACACCGATTCGCGGCTTACGCTGATTTGCAATCGGCAACGTGTCGAAGTCCTGCACAATCCGGGCGAGGTTGCTCCTGTAAATTCGGAAGCTGAAATGATATAGCGAAGCCCGGCAAGTGTCCATCCATTTACGGAACAGGTCATCGGTGCTGCCCGCTTGAAGCTCGTAGGGGCGGATCCGGTTTCTGACCCGCATCAGGGCATCGCCATACACGGTAGCCGCAATCAGCTTCTTGATCAGGCCTAGCGAGAATTCAAAGCCGGGATGCTTCTCCAGGCCGACCGCATTCAGCGAGATGACCGGAATCTGTTCCAGGCCGGCATCCTTAAGCGCTTTGCGCAGCAGCGCGATATAATTTGTAGCGCGGCAAGCTCCGCCTGTCTGAGACATAATAACTGCCGTGCGATGGACGTCATATTTGCCGCTTCTCAGGGCATGAACGAGCTGGCCGATGGTCAGGATCGCCGGGTAGCAGGCATCATTATTCACGAAGCGCAGTCCTTCATCGATCGTATCCGGCGTCACTTCCGGGATCAGCTCAGCCCGATAGCCTTCACTGTTCAGCACCGCCTCATATAATTCAAAATGAATCGGCGACATTTGCGGGATCAGAATCGTATAATTCTGCTTCATTTCCTCCGTGAACAGGACTGTACCGCCGGATAGCGTCTCTGTCCGATCCGCTCTCACAGTCTTATGCTCACGCTCTTTCATCGCGGCCAGCAGCGACCGGATTCGAATGCGGGCGGCTCCAAGATTGTTAATCTCATCGATCTTGATCATCGTATACATCTTCCGGTTGCTTTCCAGTATCTCCTGAACCATGTCGGCCGTCACCGCATCAAGACCGCAGCCAAAGGAATTCAACTGTACGAGCTCGACCTCCTCGCGCTTGGCAACTACCCTGGCCGCGCGATAGAGACGGGAATGATAGGTCCATTGATTGACAACACGCAGATCATTGGCCGGCTCGGCAAGATGGGCGATAGAATCCTCGGTTAATACCGCCAACCCGTACGTATTGATTAACTCGGGAATCCCGTGGTGAATTTCCGGATCAACATGATAGGGTCTGCCGGCGAGCACAATCCCCTTTGTTCCGCTCTCCTCCAGGAAACGCAGCGTTTCCTCACCCTTGCGGCGAATATCCCGCCTGACGGCATCTGCTTCTGCAAGGGCGGCATCCACGGCTTCATTTATTTCCTTGCGCGGGATCTGTGTAAAAGTATTTGCCAGCTCTTGCTTGAGTGATTTCGGGTTATCCAAAGTCAGGAAGGCCTGAACATACGGAATGCCCGCCTCCTTGAGTCGATCCATGTTAACGCGGATTACTTCAGGATAGGAGGTGACCACCGGACAATTGAAATGATTCCTCGCTTCTCCATCTTCTTTATGTTCGTAGACGACCGAAGGGTAGAAGATGAAATCGACCTTCTGGTCGATCAGGCTGTCCACATGGCCATGAGTTAATTTGGCCGGGTAGCAGACGGACTCGGAAGGGATCGATTCCATGCCCCGCTCATACAATTTCTTGCTGGAACGAGGCGAGAGGATCACACAGTAACCAAGCTTTGTGAAGAAGGTGTGCCAGAATGGATAATTCTCATACATATTGAGAACTCTTGGAATTCCGACCGTGCCGCGCATTGCTTCTTCAACAGGCAGTGATTCATAGCCGAAGATCCGGTCATATTTATATTCATAAAGATTGGGCAGATTGCTTTTCTCTTTGCGCATGCCGGCGCCGCGTTCACAGCGATTGCCGGTGATGAAGAAGCGCTTGTCCTGGAAGCGATTGATCGTCAGGGAGCAGTTATTGCCGCATAGACCGCAGCGGCTATGGGATACCGAGCAGGTGAATTCCCCAAGCTCGGATAGCGACAACAGGCCGCTTGATCCGTCCTTGTATTGCTCCTTGGCGATCAAGGCGCAGCCATAGGCACCCATCATCCCGGCGATATCCGGCCGAACAACCTGCTTGCCTATCAGCAGCTCGAAGGCCCTTAACACCGCTTCATTGTAAAATGTCCCGCCTTGAACGATGATGTTCTCGCCAAGCTCCTCGGTATTGCGCAGCTTCAGCACTTTCTGGATCGCATTTTTGATGACGGAATAGGAGAGCCCCGCGGACAGATTAGCCAAGGAGACGCCTTCTTTCTGTACCTGCTTCACCTTGGAGTTCATAAAGACAGTGCAGCGCGAGCCGAGGTCAACCGGCTCATCGGCAAGCAGCGCCGCTTCCGCGAACTGCTTGATCGGCACGTTAAGCGAACCGGAGAAGCTCTCCAGGAAGGAGCCGCATCCGGCGGAGCAGGCTTCATTCAGCATCAGTCCATCGATCGCTCCGTTTTTGATCTTGATGCATTTCATGTCCTGGCCGCCGATATCGAGGATAAAATCCACGTCCGGAGAGAAGCGGGCCGCCGCTTTGTAGTGGGCCACCGTCTCGATTTCGCCGATATCGATCTTGAATGCGGCTTTGATCAATCCCTCGCCATAGCCCGTTACCGCGGCATTGGCGATGTAGACATCGCTTGAAAGCTCGCGATACATTGCCTGCAGACCGCTGCGTACCGATTCCAGCGGATTCCCGTGATTGCTGTCGTAGAACGTATAGAGCAGCTCATCATCCGTTCCGGTCAGCACGATCTTGGTAGTCGTGGAACCCGCATCGATTCCGAGGAAGAGGGGGCCGCCATAACTTATCAGCTCCCCCTTGGGGACCGAGGCTTGGGCATGGCGCTCACGGAACTGCTGCAGTTCCCATTCATCCTGGAACAGGCGGGGAAGGGAGACGGTGCTGCGGCTTCTGCCCATCATCGTAAAGCTCTCGAAGCGCGAGCATAGATCGCTGATCGCAATCGGCTCATTGCCGCGGCTCTTGATGGCTGCGCCGAGTGCTACGAAATAGAGACTGTTCGCGGGGAAGATGACCGCTTTGTCAGCGATCTTCAGCGTCTCGGCGAAGCGCTGGCGCAGCTCGGATAAATAGGTCAGCGGGCCGCCGAGAAAAGCGATGTTGCCGCGAATCGGACGCCCGCAGGCCAGCCCGCTGATCGTCTGTGTAACGACGCTCTGGAATACGGAGGCGGCGATATCCTCTTTGCGGGCGCCTTCATTGAGCAGCGGCTGCACATCGGTCTTGGCGAACACGCCGCAGCGGGAAGCGATCGGATAGATCGTCTTGCAGCCTTTGGCCAGCTCGTTCATTCCCTCCGCATCGGTCTTTAGCAAAGCGGCGATTTGATCAATGAAAGCGCCAGTGCCTCCGGCGCAGGCGGAATTCATTCGCTGCTCCAGCCCGCCGGTGAAATAAATGATTTTGGCGTCTTCGCCGCCCAGCTCAATGACAACATCGGTGGCGGGTATGTATTGCTCGACGGCCTCTGTGCAGGCGATAACCTCCTGAACGAAGGGCAGTCCCACATGCTCTGCCAAGGATAGTCCTGCAGATCCGGCTATGTTCATCGATACGGCAGCGTCCGGAAATTCAGCCTTTACATCATTTAGCATTTGCAAGGTCGTACCTTTCACATCCGCATAATGTCTGCCGTATCTCTGATGTATGATCTCGCCATTTGCTGTAATGGCAACCAGTTTAGTTGTAGTTGAACCAATATCCAGTCCAATGTGAAGTAGCATACAAAGGGTCTCCTTCAAACTGTGATTTAAACGTTGTTTAACGCGAATATAGCACTGGGACTTTAAAGAGGTCTGTAATAAAAGGCACAATTTTTTTAAATTAATTAATTTAAGGTGCTGTAGTTTTGTAAGCAAATGCTTTATAATGTAATTGTCATAGTTACAGCTATGGTTCGCATGTATGGACTACGGTGTCTCGGCTTAAGGTCGGGAATAAAATAAGGAGGATTCTAGATGAAAGTTGAAGTATGGTCAGATATTGCTTGTCCCTTTTGCTATATAGGAAAACGGAAGTTTGAACAAGCGTTGGAGCAGTTCCCTCATAAAGATCAGGTGGAGCTCGTCTTCAAGAGCTTCCAGCTCGATCCGAATGCGCCGAAGCAATATGACGAATCGATGGACGAGATGCTTGCACATAAATATGGGGTTTCCGTTGAACAAGCCAGAGGGATGAATGAGCAGGTATCTGCGCAGGCGCGTGAAGTCGGATTGGATTATCACCTGGATACGGCGGTGATGACGAACACGCTTGATGCCCATCGCGTTAGTCATTATGCGGATACGAAGGGCAAGAGCAAGGAAATGATGGAGCGCCTTCTGGCTGCCTATTTCACCGAATCGAAGCATGTCGGGGATCATGACGTATTGGCTGGCCTGGCTGCCGAGGTTGGGCTGGATGGCGCTGAAGTGAAGCAAATGCTGGCTGGCGACGAATATGAAGAGCAGGTCATTGGCGATCAGCAGGAAGGGGCAAAACTGGGTGTTCAAGCCGTGCCGTTCTTCGTACTCAATCGCAAGTATGCGGTTCGCGGCGCACAGCCCGTGGAAGCCTTTCTGGGCGCGCTGAATCAGGTATGGGAAGAGGAGAATCCCAAAGCGAAGCTCGACCTCCTCGGTTCTGACGGTGCAGCTTGCACAGATGACTCTTGCTCATTGTAAGCCGCCGCATAGGATAGCCTAATAGCAAAAAGCCAACCGATGATTAGCAGAGGCTGATCACCCGGTTGGCTTTTGTTTGTGCTTAAGTGTAATAAGGTTAAGTATGTTTCGGGTCCACTTCGCTACAAAATTGGCGATAGCAAGCGGGAGATTGATTCCTTCATGCGGACCCATCGCGGACGTTTCTCATAATCTTCCTCAGTCAGGAGGGTGGAGTCCTTGACGTCCTTCATGAATATCTCTTTCAGCTTCTCGGCGGTAGCTTCATGATATATAAATGCATTGACTTCAAAGTTCAAGCGGAAGCTGCGATAATCCATATTTGCGGTTCCGACCGAAGAAATCTCATTGTCCACGACGATCGTCTTCGCATGGATAAAGCCTTTTTTGTAGAGATAGACATTGACACCAAGCTTCATCATCTCCCCGATATGGGACAAGGTAGCCCAGTAAATAAACGGATGATCCGGCTTGTCCGGGATCATGATATTGACATCCACGCCGGATAGCGAGGCGATTCGCAGCGCATCAAAGACACTCGGGTCCGGAACAAAGTAAGGCGTCTGAATGTAGATGGAGTGCTTGGCGGACATGATCATTTTAATGTAACCGTTCTTGATATGCTCCAGTCTGGAATCGGGACCGCTGGTAACAATCTGCATACCTACCTGATCTTTGGTCTCTATGTCCGGGAACAGGCTAGGCTCGTATGTAATCTCGTTATGCTGCGAGGCTTGACTCCAGTCGAGAATGAAGCGAATTTGCATCGCATAGACCGCGCTGCCTTGAACCCGCAGATGAGTATCGCGCCAGTAGCCGAACTTCTTCTTTGTGCCGAGGTATTCATCCCCGACATTAAACCCGCCGACGTATCCGATCCTGCCGTCAATAATGACGAGCTTGCGGTGATTGCGATAGTTAATTCTCAGGTTGATGAGATGGAGCTTGGAAGGGAAGAAGGCTTCCGCCTCGCCGCCAGCTGCGAAAAACTCCTTGAAGAAGCCCTTGGTTAGCTGCCTGGAGCCAAGCTCATCATACAGCAGACGAACCTTGACGCCTTGTCTCGCTTTTTCCGTCAGCAGATCAAGAAATTCCTTGCCGAGACGATCCCGACGGAAAATATAATACTGAACATGCACCGATTCCTGCGCCTCTCTAATGTCCTGAAAGAGCCGGTCGAATTTTTCCCTGCCATCTGTAAAAATATCGATCTCATTATCTTCCGTCAGCAAGGCGTGATTCTCGTTCAAATGCATGTAAATGAGATCGTCATATTTGTTGGAAACCTCATTTTTGAACTGAAAACGGCTTGATTGGATGCTCCCCATCTGTGTGAGTAATGTTTGTTCATAGTGCAGCTTTTTGAAATCATCCCAATGAAAAAGTCGTATCTTGCGAAAATCCTGGGCAAATAGCAGGTACAGAACGAATCCGAGCACAGGGATGAAGGAGAGGACGAGGAGCCAGGCCCAGGTCGAGCCGATATCTTTCCTCTCCTTGAAGACAATGACTAGACCGAACAAAATGTTCAGTACAAAGATAATACCGGCGACGACAGTAATAAGGGAAGAAATGCTCATATTAGTTCCAATAAGTCCTCCTGCAACTAGTTTGTAATATTGTGATGATTATGCCACATCATTATACTTGAGCCTCTCTCCAAAAGACAACCTCCAAGAGGTTTTCTGAAGTTCGCCTCCGATCACGAAGAGCAATACCAATAGATGACTATAGTTATTTTGTCCATTGACTTCCCTTGGGGCTTTCCGATAAACTATGGGAAATTGTTGAAGGAGGCGATGTTGTATGAGTAACCGGATCATTGCTGTATATGTTGCTTATAAAAATACGTCTCCCGAACGGATATTTGTCCTCTGATCGAAGTCCCTTGCCCGGCTTGTAGTTAATTGCCTACAACGGTGGCAAGTTTTGAGTTCATCAGATAGGCATATGCTTGAGCATCCGTAGAGGGATTTCTGCGGATGCTCTTTTTGGTATGTGCTTATCTCGATTTCAACATTACGGTGATTGGCAGTTGTGAAATGCTTCGGAAATGGCGTCAAGATGACCGGGGAAAGAGTCATTTCTCTACTGTCTATCGTAATGGATGAGTAACTATGTGCCCCGGAAAGCTGCAGCGCAGGGATATCCTTTACGCATCTCTTGATCTGTCGGGAGAAGACGAAAGGGAGAACATCATTTGGAAAATCATCAATTAGAAGCATTTGGATGGACTGCGGAATGGCAGCCTAAATGGCAGCATATTGCCGAGCAATACAGTGTAAAAGGCCAAATGGAGCCGGCGAGAATTGTAGCCGATCATGGCCAGAAGTATGAGATTCGAAGTGAGCGGGGGACGAGTTGGGCGACTTTATCCGGCAAAGCTCGCCTCAAAGCCACGGAGCTGAGAAGCTATCCGGGTGTCGGAGACTGGGTTGCGGTGAAGATAATGAATGAAGGCGATGATGCGATTATCCATGAGATCGTGGATCGTAAGAGCCTGATTGTCAGGCAAGCGGCGGGGTTTGAGACGAAGGAGCAGATTATCGCTGCTAATGTAGACACCCTGTTTATCGTCTGTGCGCTTAACCACGACTTTAATGTCCGCCGCCTGGAACGTTATTTAATCATGGCCTGGAACAGCGGGGTTAATCCGGTGATCGTGCTGAGCAAGTGCGATCTCTGTGTGGATATTCCTTCCTACATCGCCGAGACAGAACTGATTGCTCCCGGAGTGCCTATAATTAGCGTATCGGCTCATCTTGGCATCGGCAGGGAGCAGCTTGAGACTTACGTCTACCCGGGTACAACGATAGCTCTGGCCGGGTCATCCGGAAGCGGCAAATCCACGATCATCAACTGGTTAACCGGAGCTGAGCTGCAGCTTACGCAGGACGTTCGCGAAGACGATAGCCGCGGACGCCATACGACGACGCATCGCGAGCTGTTCCTGCTGCCGCAGGGCGGTGTGCTTATCGATACGCCAGGAATGCGGGAGCTATCGATCTGGGAGGATGATGGCGGCCTGGAGCGTACCTTCGAGGATATCGAGCGACTGAAGGAACAGTGCCAGTTCAGCGATTGCCAGCATAAGCACGAGAAGGGCTGTGCGGTACTGCAGGCGATAGACGAAGGCCAGCTTGACCGGAAGAGACTTGAGAACTACCATAAGATGCAGCGTGAGATTCGATTTCAGATGAGAAAAGAAAGGATCGCCGCGAAGAGAAACGCCGGACGTTCAAGCACAAGCTCTTCTAAATCGGGGAAAAGAAGCCGCCAGGAATGGCGTAAAGAGATCGAGGACTAACTCCTCGATTTCTTGTTTTTAGAGGGAGATATATGGGCAGGTTAGACCTACTCCTTCATATTTCTGCACAAAATTGACGGAAGAGCTGCAGGTTTCCTATAATTTGTAGTAGGAAGCTGCGGATTTGCCTGGGGACTTGCTGATAGGAATCCGACATGACCTGGATCATTTGAAAGGCGGTTATTCTATTGAGAACGGCACCGAACGGCTTGGAGCGTCTGCTGAAATTGGACGGAGCTTATAATGTGCGTGATATTGGCGGATATGAGACAATGGCCGGTGAAATGGTACAGCGAGGACGTTTGTTCCGTGCAGATGGTCTGCACCAGCTCTCGCTGCGCGATCAGGAATTGATTCTCAAGCTGGGAGTAAGGACGATAATTGATCTGCGCTTCAGTGACGAGACGGCAGCGAAGAAGGATGTTTTTGCAGATCATCAAGGGGTCAATTATTATAACATCTCGTTGGTAAATCCAGCGACTACGAAGTTAAGAGATATTCGCAACCTGGGGGATATGTATAAAATACTGCTTGATACCTCCGGGCTGTTGATCGCAGAAGTATTCAGCCGCATTGCGGAGACGGAGGACGGGCTGCTGTTCCACTGCTCTGCTGGCAAGGACCGGACAGGAGTTATCGCTGCACTTCTGCTGGATCTGGCAGGGGTTTCTCGGGAGACCATTGTTAGCGATTATGCCGAGACGGAGACAAACCTGGCCCCCATTATCGATGAGATGGTGAAGGATCACCCGGCGGAAATGTCGCTGGAGGAGTACCGTGCCTTTATGGGCAGTGCACCCGAAAATATGGAGATTATGCTCGATCACCTCTATTCGGTTTATGGCGGTGCAGAGCAATATCTGACCACGAATGGTCTTTGTGCGGATGAGATCGAGACGATAAGACATAAGCTGTTGCAGGCCTAGGCAATGGAATGAACGATAAAATAAAAAAACAAACTTACCTTGATCTGAGCGGACGCTTCCTGCAAAAATGCGGTTTTATGGTTGATTAATATCTGGAATCAGGAAATGGATGCGTATTGCAGAATATTAAAAAGAATAGGCCCTTTCTATGTTAAAACCTGCATATTTGCAGGTTTTTTTCTTAGCTGTTTGGGCCAACTGCCTGCTGCCTCTCCAGCAGTCTTCTCAGCTTATTTTCTGTATTTGATTCAGCGGCAGGGGTGTAAATGCTGCAGCGCAAATCGGCGTCCCCCTGTACCTGGAAGGAGGTGAGATGGAATAACATCTTGCCGGCTTTGGCGTGTCTGAATTCAAGCAGCACCTCCGGCGCCGTACTTACCTTGCTCTGCTGCCACAAGGCGTTGAACTCCGGCGCGGCCCGGTTCATTTCCGCAATAAACTGCTCGTACCATTCATCTTCTACATACTGGCCATAATAAGCGCGGAAGATCGCCAGAAAGCCGCTGACGAAGTCTTCCCAATTGACGGCGAGCCGCCGTAATTCCTTTCTCGTAAACAGGAGGGAGATCATATTTCTCTGTTCAAAGGGAATGCTGTCGAAATTGATGAATACCTGTGAAGCCGCTGCATTCCAGGCCACGATATTATAATGGCGATCCGTGATAATCGCCGGACAGTAGCGCAGCTCCTGAATAATCTTGATCAGAGCGGGGCTGATCTCTGCAAGCTCGCCTTTGGAGCGGGCGGCAGGAGAGACAGGACCCATGGCCAGGGAAAACAGGTATTTCCGTTCGTCAACGGTTAGCTGCAGCGCTGTAGCAACACAATCCAGTACAGAGGCGGATACCTGAATATCTCTGCCTTGCTCCAGCCAGGTGTACCAGGTCGGACTTACTCCGGCCAGCTGCGCCACTTCCTCTCTCCGCAATCCAGGCGTACGCCGTCGCGAACCGTGCGCAAACCCGACGGATTCGGGCGAAATCTTGGCCCGGCCAGCCTTGAGAAATTCCGATAAGGCCTGGAGCCTTCCTTGATCTTTCATCAATCATTCCCCCTTCCAGAAGTCGAACTCGTTAGACTAGTAGTCTTTATACTATGATAACACACAACTTGTAATAGCATAATAAAAGTGACAAGATGGATGGTGAGCAAGGTTCTTAACTGAGCTGGATGAGACAGAAAGGAAGTTTGAACGATGGAACGAGTAGTGATTACAGGAATGGGCGTTATATCGCCTGTCGGACATGAAGTGGACAGCTTCTGGAACAGTCTTGTACATGGTAAATCAGGAATATCATCGATTGATACATTTGATACTTCAGCACATAAAGCAAAAATTGCCGGGCTTGTAAAAGATTTCGACGCCGAAGCGGAGCTTGGACGCAAGGAAGCGCGCCGTATGGACCGCTTCTGTCAACTCGCTATGGTTGCTGCCGAACAAGCCGTTAAGGATGCGGAGCTGAATCTGGAGGAGATCGATCAGCAGCGCCTGGGGGTCTACGTTGGATCAGGCGTAGGCGGCATACAGACATTGATCGATCAGCATGATCAGCTGAAGAACAGAGGAGCGCAGCGAGTCAGCCCGACACTGGTGCCGATGATGATCTCTAATATGGCGGCGGCAATGATCAGCATTAAATATGGAGCGACCGGGCCAACCCTCTCTCCGGTAACAGCCTGCTCGATAGGCAATACCGCGATAGGCGAGGCCGCACGCCTGATTCGCGCGGGCGGCGCCGATGTTATTATTGCCGGGGGGACGGAAGCAGCGATTACGGAAATCTCCCTGGCCAGCTTTGGCAACGCTGGGGCACTATCAAGCCGCAACGAGGCGCCGGAACAAGCGAGCCGACCGTTCGATCGCGATCGGGACGGCTTCGTGATGGCGGAGGGTGCGGGGATCGTCGTGCTGGAATCGCTGGCTCATGCCGAGCGGAGAAATGCCAGGGTTTACGCCGAAGTGCTCGGCTATGGAGCCACTTCCGACGCCTATCATATGGTGGCGACGCATCCGGAGGGAATCGGAGCGTACCATGCGATGGAGCTGGCGCTGAAGGATGCCGGAATGGAGCCGGGGCAGGTTGATGTAATCAGCGCCCATGCGACGAGTACGGAGATAGGGGATATCTCGGAGACGAAGGCAATTAAGAAGCTGTTTGGAGCTGCGGCGTACCATGTTCCCGTAACCGCCAATAAATCGATGACAGGCCATTTGCTTGGCGCATCAAGTGCCGTTGAAGCGATCGCTCTCGTCAAGAGCCTGCAGGAGGGCATTATCCCGCCGACGATCAACCTGAACGATCCCGATCCAATCTGTGATCTGGATTATGTCCCGCATGAGGCGAGAAAAAAGGACCTGCAAATCGGCATGTCCAATTCTTTTGGCTTCGGCGGACATAATGCAGTCATTGTGTTGAGAAAATTTAATTAATGCAAAGAAGAAGAGAGACCGTGAACAGGAAGCCGGGGAGGCTTGCGGTCTCTCTTATTTAATTTTGGGAGCGATATGGATGCCGGCATGCTTCTGCTCATGCTCAGGCTCCACATGTATTAGGATCTGAGCGCGCTCAAAAATGCGTTTAATTGCGGTCTCAATGTTATCGCAAAGCCGATGCGCGGTTTCTATGTCCATTTTGGATGGAAGCACGAGATGAAAGTCGATATATTCCTCCGGGCCGGAGCGGCGGGTACGGAAATCATGGATTTCAATGTATTGGGTTTCGTATAGAGCAATGGCCTGCAAAATCTGCTCTTCCTCCGACTCCGTTAGTTGAGCATCGATCAATGGAGGGAAGGATTCTTTCATAAGCTTGTAGGCTTCCCACATAATATAGCAGGCAAGCACGATTCCGATCAGGGGATCAAGAATGGTCCAGCCCGTGAGCGCGGCCAGAAACAAGCTGATTCCCACGCCAAGCGAAGTATATACATCGGTCAGGAGATGCAGTGCGTTCGATTTCATCGCTACGGAATGTGTCTCGGCTGCGGCACGCTTAACCTTCATCGAAACCACGAAGTTAATCGCTGCACCGATGAACATGACGATAATTCCGAGATGCGGAAGCTCGACCGGGGAAGGATGAGCCAGCTTCTGCACACATTCATAAATAATCCATAAGCCGGCCACGAAGATGAGCAGCGTCTCGATGGTCCCCGATATGTTTTCTACTTTTCCATGCCCGTACGGATGACCGCGGTCTGCGGCCCGGCTTGAGATACGAACGGATATAAAAGCGATCAACGAGGCTACCAAGTCCAGAGCAGAATGAATCGCTTCCGAGATCACGGCAACGGAGCCGGTCAGGAAGCCAACAATAAGCTTTAATATAACGATAAAAGTGTTGCTGAACACAGACAGACTGGCTGTTCTGGAACCGTTCATATCGATCACAACCTTAGAGTTCTTTCTTTATATTGTACTACCTCAACCTATTACTCGTGTAGTCTCCGTCGAAATTCGCTGCCTTATTCAAGCCTCGCATTCTTATTCCATAGCGCAAATCGGAAATCAGGCACATATCTTGTATAGAGACCTATAACTATATATACTTATAGAGATTGTTCAAAAAAGTTCGCTTTTGATAAGAAAACCGACCGAAGTTATGTTTCCTACGGAAACAACTTAGGGGCTTACGAAGGTTTTATCTGGGCTCCGTTTCTACCGTCCCTTGCTTTATCCAACCTTCCCGGTGCTTATAACCGGTCTTTTTGAACACTTACTTACAGAGCCCGCTTCATTAGCGGTTTTTCTTTGAATGGCCTCGCTAGAGGTTTTCTTATTGTTGAAAGGAGACTTACCCATGTTTTGGGATCACAGACTAACCCAGATATGCAAAGAGAATGAAAATTTATCGAAATATTCAACTTATGAAATCGGAGGGATGGCCCGGTTTGTCGCCAAGCCCAGACGTACTGAGGATATTGTACTCTTGTTAGAGCAAGCTCAATCCAGTGGAATGCAAACAGTTATGTTCGGGATGGGATCGAACCTGCTGCTGCCCGATCATCCCGATCCTGAGACGATCTATATATCGATGCGTGACCATATCGAAGTTATGCCCAGAGGAGATTTCCTATATGTGTCGGCAGGAACTCCGCTATCGATGCTATCGCTATTCGGCGATCTGAGCGGCTTCACAGATTATCACTTCACCTTCCTGCTGCCGGGTACGCTGGGCGGTGGAGTCTACATGAATGCCAAATATTTTGACAATGTGATGTGCGATTATTTAGATACGGTATACTATATCGATCTGGAGGCCCCGGGGAGAGGTATCCAAAGCATCCGGACGGATGATTGTCAATTTGCTTACAAGCAATCCATTTTCCAACATCAGCCTTGGTTCATCACCGGAGCTGATTTAAAGCTGAAAACAGCAGGAGCCGCCTTTGATTTTGAACGGATCAACGATTATTTGAACCGTCCCCTGGTTAAGGAGAGCATCGATAATTCCAGCTTGGCAAGCTTCTATCGTTTTTATCGCAGTTATTTGTCTTCATTAGAGCAGGGGAATCAGCCGGTTCCTGAGGCGATGATGAATGTCGTTCTTGACCGGATCGGCAAAAATCATTTCGAATACCCTTCCTGCGGTTCCGTGTTCAAGAACGATTATACGATCGGTACGCCGGTAGGCAAGCTGGTGGAGAGCGTTGGGCTTAAGGGAACGGTTCGCGGCAAGGCGATGATCTCTCCGGTGCACGGCAATGTGATCCAGAACCGCGGTGGAGCAACGGCGGCAGATGTAATTGAGCTCATCAAGATCGTCCAGGAAGCTCTTCATAAAAGCTTCAATTTTGTGCCTGAACCGGAACTGGTCATCGTAAAGTAAACTTGAAGTGTTAATGAATACAGACAAAGCTCGCATACAAACACGTCTCGACCCGGATTAGAGCATCCAGGCCGAGGCGTTTTTTTATTTAAAATTTAAAGGAGGAACAGGATGAGTAGAGGCCGGGTTCAGGAGCCAGTGATGAGATATGCAGCTGTCGTGCTGGATTTAGACGGAACGCTGCTAAATTCGCACAAACAGGTATCGGACAGAAACTTAAGCGCGCTTCTTCAGTGTCATGGACTGGGGATGAGGATGATCTTCGCTACCGGACGCCCGCCAAGGGCTGTGAGGCGATTTCTCCCGGAAGAGCTGCTGGAAATAGGTTCATTTATTTACTATAACGGGGCGATGATCAGCTGCAAGCATACCGGGATTTCCCGTCACGAACCGATAAAAGCGCATCTTACTGCCGCGATATTAGATTATTGTCTGCGTTGTAATCCCGGACTGGATATTAGTCTGGAGGTTGAGGATCAATGGTTCAGCTTGAAGGAGTATGATGAGGCGACTTTAATGAGGGTGAAAGGTCATCCGATCGTAACGCCGCTGGAGGAGCTCCGCAAGCATGCCGCAACGAAAATTTTATTCTCCGGAGATATGGACATCCCCCCGCTTCAGACCAGGTTCGGATCAGAAATAAATATACTGGTCACGGATCAAGGGCAGCTTGTTCAAATTTCATCAAGCAGAGCGTCGAAGGAGGCTGCACTCCTTGTCTTGTGTCATGAAATGGGTATCACGCCAGATCAAGTCATCGTCTTCGGAGATGATATGAACGATCTCGGTTTATTTCATACCTGCGGATGGTCTGTCGCAATGAGCAATGGGGTGGAGGAGTTAAAACAGCTGTCGGACGAGATTACCGATACCCATGATCATGATGGGGTGGCAGTCGTTTTGGAACGAATAGCATTATCGAAATAATAACGGTATGAGTTCAAATATGCTGCTGTTGAAAAGAATGTGGGGGAGAAAATCCGGTCTTGTTTGGGTTTGGAGTTTTTGAATTTCACGATTTTTGACAAGCTCTGCAATTTCGAGTAACATCCATTTTATCGTTAATGCATCCATGGTTGGGAGGTGCAAAATCTTGGATACTATAGCGCGAAATCAAGTATTGGTCTGTGAAGATGATGATCATATCAGACGCTTTATCTCGATTAACCTGTCTAATAATGGATTTATCGTGTATGAAGCTGCGGATGGCGTGTCGGCCATAGAGTGCTATTCTTTGCATCAACCGAATGTGATCATTCTGGATATTATGCTGCCGGATAGCGATGGCTTTGAAATCTGCAGGCAAATCCGGGAGAAGAACCCCTCTGTCATAATTGTATTTCTGACCGCGCGGGGGCAAGATCTGGACAAGATTAAAGGGCTGGAGATCGGGGCCGATGACTATATCGTCAAGCCGTTTAATCCGCTTGAGCTTGTGGCGCGTATTCATGCCATCTTGCGTCGTACGGATAACCGCCAGACCTCGCTGCGGCATATTCTGGAATCCGGTCCGATCCGCATCGACATCAATTCCAATAAAGCGTTCAAGCATGATCAAGTCATTGAGCTGACACCCAAGGAATTCCAGATGCTCCGAACCTTTCTGGAGCATCCTGACACGGCGTTATCCCGCAACGAATTGTTGAACCTCGTCTGGGGTGAGGACTTTGTCGGTGATCCGAAGACGGTGGATGTGCATGTGCGCAAGCTCCGTGAGAAGGTCGAGGATGACTGCTCCGATCCGCAGTGGATTGAGACGGTATGGGGCCTTGGATACCGCTGGGGGAAGGACGGATAAGAAGCATGAGCATACAGAAAAGGCTCGTGGGAAGCTATATGGTCGTGATCTGCCTCACCGTGCTGATTCTTGAAATCTTCTTGATCGCTTCGGTGAGGTTTTATTATTTTCATAATGTCGAGCGGATTCTGATGAATCAGGCTGAACTGTCCGCTTCTTTTTATCAGCAATATTTTGCGGAAGAGGATCTGGCGGCGCAATCGGAACGTCTGCTGAGCGGGTTCGCGCACAATTCCGAAGCCCAGGTGCAGATCATTACCTCTTCCGGCGAGCTATTGCAGGATTCCAACGGGGCGCAGGGGAACCTGTCCATGAAGGAATATCCGGATGTAAAGACGGCTATCTCCGGGATGCCCGGCACATGGAAGGGGAAGGACCCGGTAACCGCTGAGCCGATTCTCGCGGTAACCTATCCTCTTCAAGCGCATGAACACGGCGCTACGCTAGGCGAGGTCAGATTCGTGACCTCCCTGACAACAACGCTGCAAACGATCCATCAGATCACGGTTATTCTTATCATTGTCGGCATTCTGGTCATTGCGATCGTTACGGCGCTTGGATTGCTGCTGTCCTGGACGATCACAAGATCGATCAAGGATCTGAAGCAAGCGGCCGATCGGATGACGGAAGGGGATTTCGGCATTCGTGTACGCAAGCGTTACCGGGATGAGCTGGGTTCCTTGGCAGAGACGCTGAATATGATGGCTGCAAGAATTTTGAAAAGCGAAGAGCTGAAGAATGATTTTATCTCCTCCATTTCACATGAATTAAGAACACCGCTCACTTCCATCAAAGGCTGGGTCATTACCCTCAAAGCAAACGGTCGCGATAACCAGCAGCTTGTTCACGAAGGACTGGATATTATTGAGGCGGAGAGCGACCGATTAACTCATTTAGTGGATGAATTGCTTGACTTCTCAAAATTGGATAATGGGAGAATCACGCTGCAGCTTGCCTCTGTTGATCTGGAGCCATTGATTCGGCAGACCGCCAACCAGCTTGGTCCAAGGGCAGCCAGGCAGGGCGTGGCACTTGAGGTAGAAGTGCCCGAAGCGCTTCCCCATATTCAAGCTGATCTGAACCGGCTGAAGCAGGTTTTGATCAATCTGCTGGATAATTCGCTGAAATATACCGATTCTGGCGGCAGAATCACAATCCGGGCCTATCGGTATCAAGGGAATGCCGTTATCGTTGTAGAGGATACCGGGGCCGGGATCGCTGAGGATAAGTTGGCGAATGTCCTTCACAAGTTTTATAAAGCGGATCAGCATGCCGCAGGCAGCGGGCTTGGTCTGGCGATATCCGAACAAATCATTCAATTGCATCACGGAGAATTGCGTATTAGCAGTACGGTAGGCAAAGGAACGAAGGTGCTTATTTTGCTGCCTATAGGTGGTTCATAAAAGTCGGTTTTTCAGGGCAAAGCGGGTGGATAGAATAAAATTTAACTTTTTCATAACCACTTGCAGGACAGCTGCGATTAAAATAGGTACTAACCTTGAATGGTCAGGGGGATGATCATGAACGTGCTTCAGAGACTTAATCGGACAGGAATCCTGTTGACGAGCTTATTGCTGCTCGGGGGGTGCGGTATTCCGGCGACACCTGTCGATATGATTAAGGCGCCCGCCTCTGCTAGCCGTCCCCAGCGGGACAATATGAGTCAAGAGCTTATGAGGCTGCTGCCCGATCAGGCGCAATTGGTAGTCCCTATGCAAGGTGAACAGGGACAGGATATCTCCTTCGGGGATCTGGATGGCGATGGAATAAATGAAGCGGTCGTCGTATATGAAGAGAACGGGACATCGGGCAAAGCATTGAAGGCTGCATTATTCAAGCAGCAGGATAACACATGGCGAATCGTATCCGAGATCAAAGGCTTTGGATACGGGCTGGAATATGCCGGCTTCCCGGATATTAATCACGATGGCAGAATGGAGCTTGCGCTCGGCTGGTCATTAGGAGCGGCTGGCAATGGACTGGATATTTATGAATGGAATAATGAGCAGTTGGAGCTCGTAAAGAAGAAGGAATATCACGGCAAGCTTGATCTTGAGTAATTGCTAGAGACACAAATTCATATAAGGGTCGGGTATCGGACGAGATATCTCCGATCGTTATGACCCGCCAGATAGTCCGGGGCACTGCGTCTACAGAAGGCGTATGAGCGCTCATTGGACTATTTGTGATGCCTATTTTTAGTATTTTTTTGCAAGCTGGAGGATTGAGGTCATACGACATATGCTTAAACACAAAATTATGAAGCTGGATGAATTAACGTTGTTCATTCTGCTCTGTCTGGTTGGCTGTGGAACGATCTCGATCTACGGGGCAACCCACAATACGAAGCTGGAAGGGCTTCATATCAGCAATATATATCTGTTTATAGCCTTCTGCATCCCGATGCTGGCACTTGCCTGGTTCGATTATAGAATCCTGCTGGGCAAATGGCTTTATCTCTTCTATGGACTGGGTATCGGGTTGCTTATTCTGGTCCGCTTCACCGGCGAAAATATCAATGGAGCTGTACGTTGGTTAAATATTGGACATTTTCAGCTGCAGCCCTCGGAGATCGTCAAAATATTTACGATCTTGCTCGTGGCTCAAATGCTGGGCAGACGTAGGGGAGAGACGCTTCGTCCGATCCGTGACCTGCTTCCGATCTGCCTGGTCTTTATGGTGCCTATTATGCTCATTATGCAGCAGCCGGATCTGGGCACTGCACTGGTATTCGTCGGAGTACTGCTCAGCATGCTGTGGATGGGGAATGTCCGCCTGGTCTATATGATTGTATTCCTTGGTTTCGTGATCACGATGATCGGTGCGGTCCTGTGGCTGTATTATGCGAACCATGACTTGCTGGCCAAATTCGTAGAACCGCATCAAATGGCGAGAATTCAAACCTTTCTCGATCCTGCAAGCGATCCGGACAAATCATGGCATGTTAAAAATGCCATGCGGGCGATCGGCTCGGGAGGGTTAACCGGCGGTGATGGCTATTATTTGCAAATGGGTTATATTCCTTATGCCTATTCCGATTCCATTTACGTCGTTATCGGCGAGAATTACGGATTTATTGGCTCAGCCGTACTCCTGATTCTCTATTTCGCGCTGATCTATCGCATGGTGCAAATGGTGATGGATAGCAAAGACCTCGCTGGGGCGTATATTGTCGTCGGCATAATCGGGATGCTCGTATTTCAGATTTTCGTCAATATCGGGATGCTAATCGGTCTGGTCCCGCTGACGGGAATTTCATTGCCATTTATCAGTTATGGCGGCAGTTCCTTACTTAGCAATATGATCGCTATCGGCTTGGTGTTAAGCGTCCACGCTCACGGAGTGGAGGGACCTATTTCCAGCTGAGAATTTTACAGGCAAGCTTGCAATAGACTATACCGCACATCAGGAAGAAGGTTTTTATGTTGAACATTGCTCAATTCGATCATTCTCTTTTTGAAGCCATTCATCAATTCGCATTATCCCTGCCGGGATTGAATCCGGCTATGCGCATATTGTCGCAAAAAGCAGAATATCTATTTTACCTGGGAATCATCATATATTGGTTCAGCCGCGGACGAGAGAACAAGAAAATGGTTCTAGTCGCACTCTTCGCTGCCTGTGCAGCCTTTGGAACAGGAAGTGTTCTTGCTCATTTCTTCTATCGGGATAGACCGTTCGTTCAATATGCCTTCCATCCACTCATTGAGCATGCTGCGAATGCCTCATTTCCGAGTGATCATTCGATAGGCTCCTTTGTAATTGCCACCGCTATTTTCTTGTATCGCAGAAAGGACGGAACCGCTTGGCTGCTGCTTGCCGGGTTGGTCTCATTTTCCCGCATCTGGAACGGCGTTCATTTCCCGTTTGATGTCATTACCGGAGCCCTCCTGGGCGTATTGAGCGCTATTCTGGTGAAACAATTGTTCCAGCATTGGTCTTTGGCCAATAGATCCCTGAACGCTGGCCTTGACCTGTACGAGGGCATAGTAAGGAAGGTAGGTTGAGCGAGATATGACTGTCAGCAACACTAGTGAAAGCAAAACCAAAAGTAAAAGTACAAGCAAAAGCAAAAGCAAGATAAACCGAAAGGCTCTAAAAATCGCAGGTATGGCGTTAACTGCGCTTATACTTGGTGTTTGCATCTATGTGGGGTATATATACTATAAGGCGGAGACGACCATCCATCGCATTGCTTCTCCGGAAAATCTGACTGAGAAGTATCAATCCTCCGCGCCAGGCAGCGATCATAATGCGGAGCAGCAAGTCCCAGCTCCGCAGCTTAAGCCTATGATCTTCATGCTGGCGGGCGTTGATAGCAGAGACGGAAGCGGAGGTACGGTGAATACGGATGTGCTTATGATTGTAAGCTACAACCCGGATACGCGCTCTGCAAAGCTCTTATCTCTACCGCGCGATCTAATGGTCAAGTCCGAGTTTGCACGTTCTCGCAAAGCCAATTACTATTACGCTTATTACTATATCAAGGACAAAACGGCGGCTATTTCAAATACGAAGCAATTTTATAGCAACCTGCTGGATCTGCCGATTGATTATATGGTGGTGATGGACTTTGATGCCTTGCGCAAGACGGTGGATGCGTTAGGTGGCCTGCAGATCGATGTCGAGATGGATATGAAGTACAGGGACACCGCGGATGGAACGAATATTGATTTGCGAAAAGGACTACAGAAGCTCGATGGCTCGCAGGTGCTTGACTATGTCAGGTATCGGAAGTCCAATCAAGGCACGCAGGAATCCTCCGATTTTGCCCGCAATGAGCGGCAGCAAAAGGTGATCAAGCAGATTCTGGAGAAGCTGGGGGCATTCCAAGGAATAAGCCAATGGGGGACAATCCTGGACATCATCGGTGATCATGTGACCTCAGATTTTCCCGAATCGCTAATACGGCAAGGGATCTTGAATTTCAGCAGCTTGAAGCCCAATCAAATACAAACCTTGAAGATGGATAGCATCTGGAAGAGTCCCTTCGTCTATGTGAAGCAGGAGGACCTGCAAAAGGCGCTGATCGAATTGCGGGAGGAAGTGGGGTTAAGCGCCGATAGTCAGCCCCGGTTTAAATCGATCGGCACGATGGATTAGCCCTAAGTTAAGACATTAAAAAGGTGGTGGAGCCCATTCCGAGAGGAAAAGGGCATCCGCCTTTTTATTTCTGCAATGGTACATATGATCTTTGCTCTTACCCAGCGAAGTCGAGCGTATTCCCGGTTTCGGCGACCGTCTTGATATTACTCAGTATCGCCCACCAGTGTCCCTCTGAATTCTGCAAGGAAGGATGGTTGTCCGACCATTGATCATTGATCAGCGTAAGCTTCGTGCATTTGCCAACTGTATCCAGGGTGAAGGTCACACGCGAGGTCAGCTTCTGATGATTTTCTTGATAGGAAGGGCCCGGATGCTCAATGTAGCTTAACGTCTTGTTCGGTTCATAGGCCAGGATATCTCCGTATACATGCACCGTCTCATCCCCGTCGGCCCCCGGTCCGATGTAGGCGAAGGGCTCTCCGGCAATAAAACTCGACTGAAAGACGCAATTGAAAAAAGTTTTCCGCGTACCTTCCGGTTTCACTAGCAGATTCCATACTTGCTCCGGTTCTGCTCCGATATAAAATTCGTATTTTAAGCTTGTCATATTGCCACACTCCTTATGATATTTCAAATTTGATAGAACTCCCGGATTCAGGAATTTTATGTTAAACTCAGGATACCTTGCAAGTGAAGAAGATGTATTGTAAAAACACGACAAGAACAGATGTTCTTGATGGGGAGACAGGAGTTGATTAAGCTTGCCCGCCAATACCCACAGGCCGAGTATGGGAGTTCTGAATCTGCAGGGAGGAGAGAAGAGATTCAATTTGTCCCGCCTGCCCGCAGCGGAAGCGCTGAGCTATTTTGTGAAGCATTATTGGATGGTCAGTTGGAACAGCCAGGATGATGAGCCTTATATGCAGCATGTTGTTCCGAATCCTTGCCTTAACCTGATTGTAGAACCGGGGAAGACGATGATCTATGCTCCTGCAACGCAGAAATTCACTTACCCCATTTATGGAGAAGGTCTGGTATTTGGGGTCAAATTCAAGCCCGGGGGCTTTTATCCATTCCTGCAGCAGCCTGTCTCCGGTTTGCTAGATCGTCCGCTGGAAGTGAGGGCTATACTCGATATAGACGGGATGGAACTGGAAAAAAATATTCTCTCCCAGGGGGATGAACAGGCGATGGCTGCAATCATGGATCAGCTGCTCTTGTCCAAGCTTCCGCCGCAGGACGAGCAGGTGCTTCAGATCAATCGGATCATTGACTTCATCATGGCAGAGAAGGATTTATCCAAGGTAGATGCGGTATGCGAGCATTTTCAGATCCATATCCGCAAGCTTCAACGTCTCTTTGACCAATATGTTGGTATCAGCCCCAAGTGGGTGATTCGACTGTATCGTCTGCAAAATGCTGCTGAGACAATGGACTTGCAGATGCCGATCGATTTGTCCCAGCTTGCCATAGAACTGGGGTACCATGATCAGTCTCATTTTATCAAGGATTTCAAGGCGGTTGTCGGCTGCACACCCGATAAATACCGACGGAACATCCAGAATGGCTGACTCCACAGGACAAGGGGGAACAGGATGGCTTCGATGCCAGGTTTAAATGCCTTTGAACGTTTTACAAGAAAGTCGGTCTGGCCAGCATATACCGGCTTTCTATGGGCGCTTCTTTACGCGGTTTTTGTACGTTTCTATGAAGCCGCTACAGGTACTGTGATCGGCGGTTACGGGAAATTTTCCGATCCGGATGCCTTTAGCGTAGCCAGCTATGCGGCCGGTGTCCTGATTTTGCTATGTGGATTTATTCTGCTTGGCCTGGGCGGGCCAAGGGGAAGCGTAGTCCCGGACTGGGTTCCGGTGTTTAGAGGAAAAAAGCTCCCGCGTCTTCTAGTCCTGGGGCCAACGCTTGCCGGTGCTGCTTTTTTAGTTGCTCATGGCATCACAGGGATTATTACGAAGCTGCTTTATTTGGCGGGAGCCATTCCGCTCAGGTTGCAGGGATGGGCTGAAGTTGATATGAATCATCTTGCCATATGGGACCTCTGTTTCTATGAACCCTGGTTTCTGATCATGGGGATATTGGCGGGATTAACAGCCGCACATTATGCCCAGGCTTCCGGCATGGCGCTGTCTGTTTTTAGACGGGGGACTGTTCTGTATCTCATATTCCTATTGCTGTTAAGTGCGTTATTGATCTGTGCCATTATTTTTGATTTTTCATGGATTATGGAGTTTTAGCATATTAATTATAGAATCAAACACCACCCTCAGGGTTCGCCTTATTTGCGAGCTCTGGGGGTTTTTGACGTTTGGGCAGTCCTTGACGAGACTTCATCTTTCCGGCGGTCTTTCGCCAGCAAATGATGTTTTAAGGTTTATGTAAGGTTCGGATTAATATGCGGTAAGGTACGTCCGTTATTATAACATTTGTGTTCGCTAACTTATGTATGTAAGGAGATTAACCATATGAAAACTATTTTGCAAGCAGCAGATGTTACCAAAACGTTTGGTACGAAAGGAAATATATACACAGCGCTGCAAGAGATTAATCTAACGATCCAGGAAGGCGAGTTTGTCGGCATAATGGGTCCGTCTGGAGCGGGGAAATCAACGCTGCTCAACATTTTCTCGACCATCGATACGCCAAGCTCGGGAGAAGTGATAATCGACGGTGAATTGATCGCATGGACGGATGAGGAAAAGCTCTCGGATTTTCGCCGCAATAAGCTCGGGTTTATTTTTCAGGATTATAACCTGCTCGATACGCTGACAGTCAAAGAGAATATTCTGCTTCCTCTTGCTTTATCTAAAGTGCCGACGGCCGAGATTGAGAAACGCGTAAGCGAAATTGCCGACACCTTCGGCATTCGAAATATTTTGGACAAATATCCTTACCATATTTCCGGGGGACAGAAGCAGCGTACAGCGGCGTCACGCGCCATTGTAACTAATCCAAGCCTGATTCTGGCGGACGAGCCAACCGGAGCGCTGGATTCTAAATCGGCGACCAGTCTACTGGAGAGTCTGAGCCGTCTGAATGAGACGAATCAATCCACCATTATGATGGTAACGCATGATGCGTATGCGGCCAGCTATTGCAGTCGTGTCATCTTCATCAAAGACGGTCAGCTGTTTACAGAAATACGCAATCTGAACTTTGCGCGAAAGACATTTTTCCAAAAGATTTTGGAGGTTCTGGCAGAGCTCGGAGGTGAGCATCATGACGTTGTTTAGTATTGCCCGCAAAAACATCAGAAAAAACTTTACGAATTATTTCTTATACTTTGCATCGATGATTTTCAGTATCGTAATTTACTTTACATTTGTTTCTTTGAAATACGATACAACGATCAAGTCGGCTTCCGAAAGCTCGCCAAAAATCAGTTCCGCTTTCAGCGGGGCGTCCGTCGTACTTATGATCTTTGTAGCGATTTTTATTTGGTATTCTAACTCATTTTTCACTAGAAAACGCAAAAAGGAAGTTGGATTGTACTCCTTACTCGGGGTACGTAAAAAGCAGATCGGCCGCATGTTGTTTTATGAAAATTTTCTGATGGGCGTATTGGCGCTTATTATCGGGATTGGCTTGGGCTCAGCCCTCAGTCAGTTTTTCGTAATGATCCTGATGAAGGCGATGGGTTATGAATTGCTCAGTCAATTCTCAATTTCTTTATCAGCTGTGATAAATACCATTATCGTCTTTATGGTCATCACCCTGATCACATCTTTCCAAGGCTATCGTTTGATTTACCGCTTTAAATTAATCGAACTGTTTCGTGCTGACCAAGAGCATGAGCGGGAGCCAAAGGTATCGTGGATTACGGCGCTGATCTCGCTGATTATGATCGGGATCGGTTACTGGCTCGCCTTGCAGGATTTGCTTCAGTCCAAGGCATGGATGAAGTTAGGGTTTTTGGTGACCCCGCTAATAATTTTGCTTACGGTCATCCTGGGCACCTATCTCCTCTTCAGCACGCTGACCGTTGTGATGTTGAAATTATCCCGAGCTCGCAAGAAGAGTTATTGGAAAGGGATGAACATTATCGGCACCTCGCAGTTGCTCTACCGGATCAAAGGGAATGCCCGCACGTTGACGATTATTGCGGTGCTTAGCGCAACTACATTAACGGCTGTCGGGACAGCCTACAGCTTCTATTACAACAATCGCAGCAATGCCGAGTTGGCTAACCCTAACAGCATGTTGTTTATAGCCACAGACGATAGTAAGGCGAAGCAGGTCGAAGACCTGGTTGCAAATTCCGCTGATCACAAGCTGCGTTACCATCAATCCATTCCGGTGCTTGAAATGAATGGAGACAGCCGTGTTCTTGAATCCGTCTTTTCTGACGGGAAAATGGCTTTTACCATTTTGTCTGAGCATGATTTCAATCAACTGGCCGAGGTTCAGAATAGGGACGGTAAGCTGTCGCTTGAGGCAAATGAAGCGGTTGTTCTGGACCCAGCCTATATGGAAGGGATGTCGCCTGACTATGTAGGCAAGACCATCACTTTAAAGGACGAACAGCAAGAACAGAAGGTCACCTTCCAGGCTTTACGCAAATATAGCGTTTTGAACCAACGCTCCGTCTATACCACCATTGTCGTCAGTGATGAGGTGTTTGGGAAGCTGCAGCCGAAGGCTACAGTAAACAAGCTTGAGATCTACAGCATTACTGATCAGGATAAAGCTAAGACATTAACTGCGGACATTAAAAAGGTTTTACCGAATGAAGCGAGGTTTTCAAGCTTCTATGACAGCTATTCCAGCGGGATGGAAGCGTCTGGACTCATGATCTTTATGGGCGGATTTTTGGGGCTTGTGTTCCTGGCCGCAACAGGCAGCATCATTTACTTTAAGCAGCTGACAGAAGCAGGCTCCGATAAAGGCCGGTATTTGATTTTGCACAAAATCGGCGTCAACAAAAAGGAAATCCGCAAAACGGTCGGCAAACAGGTTGGTTTCATTTTTGCGCTGCCGCTAATTGCGGGGATCGCCCATTGCGCAGTTGCCTTATCGGCATTATCCAACTTGATGCATACCAATCTGGTAATACCAGTAGTCATTTGCATGGGGGTTTACACATGTATCTACCTGATCTATTATGCGTTGACCGTCAATGCGTACTACCGAATCGTAACGAATGTGAAGTAGATACACTGTGGAAGAAAAGGAACAAGCAAGCGGGTTCGATAGGGGTAAATCAAAGGAAGTCACACCACTTTAATTTAAATGAATGGGGAGAAAGACGATGAAAAAGCGACTTATTATTGGAACGAGTATTATTGTAGTAATTTTGATCGGACTTATTGTTTTCATCCAAAATGTCAACATTAACCGGTTTGGAGCGGATAGTTACTTCGTGCAAATCCAGGACAGCGGCAAAAAAATCGAGGGAAAGTCCGATAACGGTAAATTATTCACTCAGTATGAATACACGATGCAAGGCTTTAATAAAGACGGAAAAGAAAAATCCTTCACGTTTACAGCAGATAAAGATCTGCGCAAGCAAGCTTATCTGCGGGTATACCTGAAGGGCGATAAAGTAAGCTCCTACCAGGAAGTGCAGGCTAGCGAGCTGCCGGAGAAAGCGAGACAGCAGCTGGAAGGCAGCGGGAACTAAGGGATACAGGAATGAAACCTGTAGAAATTGTAATAAAGCGAGGGGAAGAGGATGCAGCCTTTCTGAAGCGATCGGAAGAGACGATCCTTAAAACTGATGCCTTATATATAAAAGGAGAGAATAATATGAACAAACATACAGCTTTTAAATCCATTACCCGAAAAGCAATCGCCTGCTCGGTGGCAGCGGCCTTGGCAGTGAGCCCGGCTGTTAGCGGTATTCACGCGCTGGCAGCGCCGGTATCGGTATCCAAGGCAGGACAAGCGGTGAACGTCTCTGAGGTGCAAACGCCACTTCAATACCGGATCAATGCCCGATTGGATGAGAAAAACATGCATATCCGGGGCAGCGAGACCGTGACGTTCCGCAACACAACCCAGGATACGCTCCATGAACTGGTATTTCATACGTTTGCTGACGCCAATCGTTCGAAAGAGACCCAGGCAGGGATGTTCAAACGAAAAAATGAAGAACTCCAAAAAGAAAACCCTCAACTTACGCCGGATATTTTTCTGGGCGGAATCGATATCAATCAGGTGACGGCAAATGGTAAGGCCCTGACCTATGAGAATAAAAATCAGGCTTTGACCGTTGCACTTGAGCAGGGACTTAAGCCCGGCGGATCGATAACCCTGCAGCTTGAGTTCGATGTCCAGATTCCATATGGCTCTGAACGTTTGTCGTATTATAAGGATATCGTGAATGGTGCGCACTGGTTCCCGGTGCTGGCGGTTTATGAAGAAGCTAAGCATCAATGGAACAATATCCCTTACAGCACAACGTTTGAAACTGACTATTACACGTCCTCGGATTTTGAAGTTCAACTGAACGTACCGGATACCTATCAGGTATTGATGCCGGGAACGATTACTACTCAGCAGGATAAGGAAGCCGGACGCAAGGTTGTATCGACAGTTGCCAACAATACGCGTGAATTCGTCTTTTTTGCAAGCCCTAATTATAAGGTGGAGCGTGTAACCCGCGACGGCCTGACGGTTGAATACTATTATTTTGACAATGTGCCGGACAAGAAAAAAGTCATCGATCAATACATCGACCAAGCCTTCAAAGTCATTCAGTTCTTTAATGAAAAATACGGGAAGTATCCCTATCCTGAATTTCGAATTGCCGAGTCTTATGTAGAAGGTGTTGCGGTAGAATTCTCCCGGGTCATCCAACTGGGCTTGAAAGGAAGCAATGTTGACGCTGCCCATGATGATGTGTTTGTACATGAAATTGCCCATCAATGGTTCCATGCCCTGATCGGCAACAATTCGGAGACAGAATCGTTCCTGGATGAGGGTTTCGCTGATTTCTCCAAGGTCTATTTTGCGGAGAAGCAGGGCGATACGATGAATGGCTTCAAGATGCTTCAATATGATGATTCTTCCTTCGACGAACCGATCGCTTCCACCAACCAGGAAGTTGGAGATAATGCGAATCCGGTATACTATGGCAAAGGACGGCAGGCTATCTACCAGCTATACCGATTGGTTGGCGAAGAGAAATTCGATGCATTTATGAGAGAATATTTCAAGCGTTATGAATATAAAAATGCAACGATTGCCGGTCTACTGGAGACGATAGAGGATACACTTGGCAAACAAGCGCGCGATGAGATGGACAAAGCGCTGCATGAAGGAAATTTTGTATTGAAACCGGAATACCAATTGTCCGAGACTGAAAAAATGGAATATATGGGCGAGCAGTTCAAAGAGATGTATCATGCTTCGTTGAACCAGATCCCCGGGCTTCCTTACGAGACGATGAGCAGAATCATGGACAAGGTGTATGCAGGCGAACCGCTAACCATCGTGGCAAGCGATAAGGTGGGGGCTAAGGCGCAGCAGCAGCAGGAAGCGCTGGTGAGTCAGTTGCAGGCCACGTTATCATTTACAGGGATCAAACCCACTGTAATTACAGAACGCCAGATGTTGAAGCAGAAAATGAGCAAGGAGCTGGCGGCTAGTAATATTATCGTCATCGGCAACGCCAAAACAAACGGATTCATCCAAGCTCTAAAGCCGGGCATTATTCAAAAATCCAAAAATATCGGTTGGGACTGGAAAAAGATGATGAATCAAAAAGAAGGGGCAGGTGCTTATATTATTAAACATCCATACAATCAGAACCGTTTAATGCTTCATTTCTATTGGAATGGGGATACACTAAAGGATGGAATGGTTGAGCCATATGCGGAGCAAGCGTTGACTGCACTAAATTTCACTTCCGATTATTATCAATATTACGAGATGAACGGGACTGGAAAGGTCACGACGGATAAAAAGACGGAAAATCCAATGTCCAAATTTTTTAATCAGGAATAAAAAATAGTTCCCATAGCTTGCCTTCGCTTGTTATAGTAAATCGCAGGGTGGGAGATAAATACGGGTTAGGCTGCTTAGGTTTCAGCAGCTTAACCCGTATCTCCGATTCTTTGAAAGGAGGTTGGAATTGCTATGTCATGGGATCAAAAGGTATTAATCGTAGATGATGAGGCTGATATTTTGCGGCTGCTGAAGACGGTTCTGGTCAAGGAGGGGATCGATCAGGTCTATACGGCTTCGACCGCTGGGGACGGTTGGAGGCAATTTCAGGATACACAGCCCGATCTTGTAATTCTGGATATCATGCTTCCGGACGGGGAAGGCTATGATGTCTGCAAAAAAATCCGCCATGTTTCCAATGTCCCGATTTTCTTCTTATCCGCGAAAACCGAGGAGATTGACAAAATTTTAGGATTTGCCATTGGCGGCGATGATTACATCACCAAACCCTTCAGTCCGAAGGAAGTCGCTTACCGCATCAAAGCGCGGTTCAGAAGGCCGGAAGTTGCTCCGGTGCAGGAATCGCAGCCGCCTATCATTAAGGCGGGGCCTTTCGAGTTTAATGAAGAAAAAATCGAGGTCAGAAAAAAAGGGGAAGTGATAGAGCTGAAGCCCAAGGAGCTTGGTTTGCTGACTCATTTACTTAAGCACCCTAATCAGATCATCAGTAAGGAAAGTCTGGTTGAGCGGGTATGGGGTGAAGAATTTTTCGGATTCGACAACACCGTTATGGTACATATTAGGCGGCTGCGCGAGAAGATTGAAGAGGACCCTTCCAACCCTCGGTATTTGGTTACAGTGAAGGGACTCGGTTATAAATTGGCAATAGAGGATGAATAGCTGAATGAAATGGAAGCTGACCGGGCGATATTTGTTATCCGTTGTTTTGATCGTTGTTATCGTCATCATCATGAATATCTTCGTGCTGATCTGGTTAAATATTCAGCAATTGAAATTGAATGGTCCTCTGTTGCATAGTGAAGATAATTCGGCGGTGTCCTTTGTTCGTTCCTTTGCAGGCCAGATCAGGGTATCCCCCTCCGGAATTTCCATGACCGACCAAGGAAAGGCTGAATTGCAGAATAAGCAAGCTTGGCTTCAAGTGCTGGACGAGGACGGCAAGGTTCTCTATGGCTACGATGTTCCTGAAAAAGCAAAAACAAAATATACGCCTATGGATATCATCCAAACCTATAAATATGTGGAGGAGGAGACTTTATCCACCGTTTTTATTGGCGAAAAGGCGGGGGCTGATTACCGTTACAGCTATCTGATCGGCACCAAAGACCGTAATTTACAACGGTATGTGCTAACTTACGATTATAGAGTAATCGGACGGACCATTAGGCTTGGCATCTTAGTCGTCATTGCGGTTGACGGATTTGTTGCGCTTTGCATCGCCTATATTTTCAGCAAAAGGCTGACTCGGCCGCTTCACGCCTTGATTAACGGGATCAAACAGCTGGCTCACAAGAACTATCATGTGTATTATGAGTCAAAAGGTGTATACAAAGAAGTATTTCATAACATCAATGTATTGTCCCAGAATCTGCAAGCAGGCGAGCAGGAAAGAAAGAAGCTGGATCAGATGAAGGAAGAGTGGATCGGAAATATTTCGCATGATATTAAGACCCCTCTTGCTTCCATTCAAGGTTATGCGGAAATGATGAAGGACAAGGATTATCAATTTTCGATCGAAGAAATGAGAGAATACGCGGAGATTATTGAAAGCAAGTCCTTGTATTTGCGGGATGTAATCGAGGATTTGAATTTATCGACCCGTTTGAAAAATAAAAAAATGATGCTTAACAAAAAAAATGTCAATATTGTTGGCCTGGTCCGGAACATTGTGATCGATACGCTGAATGATGCCCGATATGCCAACCGAAACATTGATTTTCATTGCAGCAACGAGGTGATCAATATCGATGTTGATGGAATTCTGATCCGCAGAGCGGTTAGCAATCTGATTTACAATGCGATTGTCCATAATGATGAACAGGTGGCGATCCAGGTCGGGGTTAAGAAAAGCGGTCTCGATGTCTGGATTTGTGTCCAAGACAATGGCAAAGGCATCCGGGAGGATGAACTGGAGCGGATCTTTGACCGATATTATCGCGGAACGAACACAGGGGAGCTGCATAAGGGTTCGGGGCTTGGCATGGCCATCACCCATGATATTGTCAAGGCACATGGGGGAGACGTTAGCGTTACAAGCGAGCTCCATCAGGGTACACGAATTGAAATTCGACTGCCTATATTTTTCAAAGAGGAACGAAATAGCTGAAAATGTAATCCCCCTCCAGAGCGGAGGGGGATTTTGCATACGGTCGTATCATTCAATCTCCGGATTAGCGAGCAAAATGTCCTCTGCGACTTCGCGAAGGTAGGGAAGAAAATCGCTGACTGCTTTGGCTCGCTGTTGAATGTCCTCCCATGAGCGGATGCCAAGATCGGCTGCCATATCATGAAAGGACGGCGTGTACAGGGCATGAAGCTCCGGGGCATCCGCAGCAAGAATTTTGTGGCATCTGGCGAAGGTCGCCATCATCCAGAAGACGGCTTCGCGGTGATAGCCTGATCGTATCAGCTCCCGGCTTCCGTCAATGACGATCGGCCTTGCTGCTGCCGTAATGTCGGAGCTGAAGAAGAACGGTGTGCTTGCAACGGCGGACGCTGCATCGAAGGTACCGGCCAGTTCATTTAAATGCAATTCGACACGCTGGGGACTGAGATTCTCGCATCCGAGCAGCTTCAGCAGGTGCTGATAGTCATCCGCTCGTCTGTATGCCTGAAGAACTTGCTTCGTAGCGAGATAGCGTTTTCGAACCGTTGGATTGCGCAGCGCGGCGACAAGGAGGAGGTGAGTGGTTATTCCCGTCGGGAAAAGCCATGATGTAACCAGATCATGCCACGGTGCGGAAGGATTTATGGAGCCCAGCCCCATCTCGATCGACTGCAGCACATTTTCACAGCGACGGCGTACCCATGCCCGTTCTGCAAAATGGCGCGATACCTCGCGTTGTACAGCACGCAGATCTCCCGTAGGGTCATCCAGGATCGTGTCCGTCCGTAATCCGCTGGCCAGATGATAGGATGTCAGAACGTTCTTGGCTGATGAAAGCTGAGGCCAGGAGATATAGGAGATCTCGATCAGCGCGCCGCAATGGATTCGTTTTCCCGGTTTAAGGGGCAGGTCTTTCCGGTCCAGTACGACCATGACATCGATATCAGAAGCGGCAGGCAGCTCCTCCTCCTCCGGCAGTTCTATCGTTGAGCCGCTGAAGTACGCCCCCATATACCCTGCTTCCTGGCTGGCGCGGCTGGTCACCCAGTGGACGGCGGCAGCACGTGCATCCTTAACCTTCATGGCATCCTCCCCAAGGCTTCCTTTTTGTTTTGCTCTTCGGCCTGTTGAATTAGTCCCATAAGTAGAAGTTCTGCAGACAGAAGATCGGACTATTTGAGATTTATATTGTCTAAAATATACAGCTTGGATATGCTTATTTCAAGAACCAAGCCCTGCTCATCCCAATTCGGACATAATAGCCCGGACTTAGACTTTAGTTGTCTTTTGATAGTGGGAGCCAGGGACGTATAATCTATCAAGGGAGTTGAACCAGATGACTACGGAAATATTCTTCTCCTCTCCGAAGCTGGGAGAGATCACTGACGAGCTGTTGCAACGAGTGCTGCATCGCTTTAATCTGGGTGAACTGATCTCATTTGCGCCTACCTCGAAGGGAGTTGGTCAACAGACCCTATTCCTGCAATCCTCCACAGGCGAGTATGTGCTGAAGGGAAATCCGCTTTATCCGGGCCAATTCATCGAGGAGAAATATTATATTGAGCATTTGCGCAGCATGACATCCTTACCGGTTCCGCTGGTCTATATCGTGGATGAAGCAGAGGACATCCTTGGCTGGTCATACGCCATCATGTCCAGGCTATCCGGCGTGCATTTAAGCGATCCTGCAACTTATGCCGGACTCAGTGAGACCGAACGGGATCAAGTTGCCTCTTTACTGGCCGATACACTCGCCCAAATGCAGTGCTGGAAGGCTGACAGTTTCGGAGAATACAAGCCGTTGGAGGGGAGCATCGCTGAATTTCCGGAAGGATACACCTCCTGGCTTTATAAGCGGATCAGGTATTGGCTTAGTGATGCCGGGAATTACTCCATGGTTACTGCTCAGGATCTGGCGTGGATGGAGGATGTACTTAGAGCTTCCGAGCAGGCATTTAATGAGCTTTCTGCCCCGACTTTTGTCATGGGGGATTATAAATTGGATAATTTGCTCTTCCAGCGTCAAGGTGATGCATGGAGCTTAAGCGGGATATTCGACTTTACTACTGGCTATTTCGGTGATGGCTTGGCCGATGTAAGCCGGATCATGAATATGTATCTGGACCGTGGGGAAAGAGAGGTGGCAACCCGGTTTATTCGGAAATATTATCTTCAGACCCCATCCAAATCCGGGTTTGCCGAACGATTTCGGGTACATATGCTGCATCAGCGGGTCTTGGATTGGGGCTGTGCTTACGCCATTAACGAGGTAACCTGGGACAGAGAGCTATCCTTCTCAGCCTGGGTCTCGCCGTTTATTGAACTACCCGAAGTGAAAGGTTAATAGGTAGAATGGGCGCATGAAAAAAACGGAAAATGCAAGTATAATGGGGTTTATATTGTATTCATGTGATAAATGATTAATAATATTAATATAACTTATATTCAGATGTTTTCTATTAATTAATGACATTAATCATGCTGTTTTTACAGCGTTTTTGGTTTTATGACAACTTATGGAGCCCAAAATAAAGGAGCTTTCGGCCCTATGCGAAAGCACCTTTATTTACAGTCCTTTTCTATGTTATAGAGATGACGGTTCCATCCACAATTTCTGTTAAAATTTGCGGTGTGAGCCTGAATACGGCGTTAGGCGTTCCAGCTGCTGCCCAAATTTCTTCGTATTGCAGTAGATCTTCATCTATAAAGGTCTTGATCGGGGAATGATGCCCAACAGGGGGAATCCCACCGATGGCGTAGCCGGTATGCTCAAGCACGAAGTCTGCATCTGCCTTCTCCAGCTTCTCCCCAAGATAAGCTCTAATCGTCTTTTCATTAACCCGATTGGTCCCGCTAGCAATCACTAGGATCGGCTGCTGCGATTGTTTACCTTTAAATATTAAAGACTTGGCGATTTGGCTGACTCTGCAACCGATGGTACGGGCAGCCTCATCCGAGGTGCGGGTGGAGTCCTGCAGCTCAATAACCTGTAGCTCGTGCCCGAAGTCTCGTAGAATGTTTTGTACCTTTTCCGCGCTTTTTTTCAATGGGGCTGACATCTTATTCGCTCCTCCCTGGAATCATTATTGCGACATTATAGTAGATGGAAATCTTATGAAATAGATTGTATAATATATTATATATAAATTCAATATATTGAACAAAATTCGGGAGGATGGTATGAAGGATTTCAACCAAATTATTGGCAACAACCTGCAGCATATCAGAAAGCAAAAAAATATGAGCCTGGACAGAGCAGCTGAGCTTACCGGCGTAAGCAAGGGGATGCTGGCGCAAATCGAGAAGGGGGCGTCCAACCCGACGGTATCGACGTTATGGAAGATCGCAACGGGGTTAAATGTGTCTTTTTCTTATTTTATGGAGGAAGAGGAGCAGGAGATTGAGCATATCGCTCTGAAGGATATTAAACCGATCATGGAAAATGACGGAAAAATGCAAGTGTATCCGCTATTTCCCTATGACCAGAATCGCAGGTTTGAGGTGTTCACCATCGATCTGGAGGCGGGCTGGAACCATATTTCAGAGCCACACAACGAAGGGACAGAGGAGTACATCATTGTTACCGAAGGGGAGATGGAAGTGTGCATTGGGGATTCGACCTATAGGCTGTCTACCGGAGACGCCATAAGATATTTGGCCGACAAGCCCCATTGCTACAGGAACGTCACCGACGTGAGGGTTCGCTTCCAGCACATTATCTTTTATTTTAAATAAGAAGGGCGGGCGGCCTTAGTGCTCTTGTCTCAGCTTCAATCTGCCAAGATCCGGCTGAATATTGTTCATCGCTTTTTTCTTCGTCTCATCCAAGACATGGGTATAGATTTGCGTGGTTGAAATATCCTCATGTCCAAGCAACTCCTGCACGGTACGCAGATCAGCTCCACTGCGCAGTAAATCCGTAGCAAAAGAGTGCCTCAGCTTATGCGCGGACAGCTTCATCCCTTGAAGCTCCGGAAATTCGTCTTGAAGTGCTGTGAAGGTCTTCTCCGCCACCGTTTGCACCATACGCTTACTAATCCGCCGTCCAAATTGGGATATGAACATGGCATATTGATCTTTTTTATTTTTCGGTTCGATCCGTTCGCTCAAGTAATGCTGCAGCAGCTCGTTCATTTCGGCAGGGAGGGGAATGTAACGCCATTTCTCCCCTTTACCGAGTACACCAAGCTCGGCTCGTTCTTTATTAAAATCATGGATATCAAGCCGGACGATCTCGCTGACCCGCAAGCCTGCGTAGGCCATCAGCGCTACGATCGTGATATCTCGGACAACATACTTGCTGTCAATCAGCTGAAGACAAGCATCGAGGAACGGCTTCTCTAAATAGGTAGGCTTCCGATTTTTATCTACTTTTGCTCTTTCAATATTCAAAGCCGGATTGTAGTTTGTCATTTGGAATTTAACCAGTACTTTATAGAAGAGTCGGATCGCCGATTGGCATCGGTTTCGATATCTTGCTCCCGCTCCAGCCTCCCGGACGAGGGTCAGGTGATTCATCACATCAAAATCCGATACCTCGGCAACCTTTTTTCCCTCCAGGTTATGAAGAAAATGCATCACATCGAAGAGATAAGCTTTTTGCGTCTCCTTGGAATATTCGCGGTCTTTCATATAAATCGAAAATAGCTGTAATTCGCGTTCATATTGCTCGGCAATCGCTGTGTTGTTCATCAGAATCGCATCCATTTCATCGTTTAAAAGAGAAATTGCATTAAATCTACATTTAATGCAATTTATATTATAGCAGAAATCCGCTTGAAATGGGCATGGAAAGCTGAGATCGACTCTGTTTTCTCCCTAAGCTATCTTTTTATCTTTGATAGATTACAGTAGTGAACATGCCGCCAGTCGGGTCGGTAAAGTTGTTGGCTACATGATGGGGGATATGACAGTGGAAGGGCCAGATTCCCGGATTGTTGGCGGTAAATTCGATATCGAAGGTTTCGCCCGAGGCGACCGGAATCGTGTTCTTGGTGAGTCGATTACAGGGTGCTATTGTATTGCCATCGGAAGCGCTGATGATAAACTGATGACCATGCAGATGCATCGGATGGGCGTTCATGCCCACATTAGCAAGTCGCAGCTTGACCTGATCTCCAGAGGCTACCGGAAGCGGCGAAGTATAGGGATAACAGCGTCCATTGATTGTAAAGAAGTTAAACATATCGCTAATGGGGTCCAGTGAATAGCTTCCTGGCCGTACGATTCCTTTATCCAGCCCATTAGCATGAAATTCATGCAGCATCATGAAATAATCTGGTCCTGCGGGTGATTGGGTGGGCTCCAAAATGATCAATCCGCCGCTTAATCCCATCATTTCCTGACGAACCGTCTGATAATGAGCATGGTACATATGAGTTCCTGGCGGGTTGACGATCCGGAAGCGGTAATCAAAATAACAACCAGGCTCGATGCGAGGCGAAGGCTCCACTTCGGGGACTCCATCCATGACATTGGGAATATCCAGCCCATGCCAATGCACACTCGTGGCAACGGGAAGGCGGTTGTACACCCGTATGTTCACCCAATCACCCGGACAGACCAGAATCGTTGGCCCAGGTGTAGTTCCGTTATACCCCCATGCCTGGAGAAATACCCCCGGTAATATTTCTTGCTGTACCGGTTCGGCAATCAGCTCAAAGTGCTTAATGCCATCTAGCAGCTGATAGGGTAGATTCGGTACATTGGGCGTAATGACCATTTTTTAACCTCCCAAACTTAAAATCTCTACTAATACATATATGTAATATAAATCTGCGCCATTTTGCTTCTTAAATGTTCGGCTATGGAGAAGGTAAGGAAAGCTTTATTGGCTGCCTTACTAATATTTATTTTCTTCATATTATATATAGAAGCAATGTTTACGCAGCTAGCTGTTCTGACTTTGTTTTTTTATGATTTCTGTATAAAAATAAAATTTACACTTGAACTTTTTCATGAAAAAATGTATATTGGTCTATGCAAATTAGTTATACAGTTTAATTATTAATTGTTTATTAATTTAGCAATTAACTTTCCAATAATGAAATGATTCTATTGGATAAGGAGGGACTTGGTTGGCCATAGATCAAGAAATTTTGGAAGTATCCAACATGTTCAGACTACTCATGAAAAAAGCATCCCAGGATTGGAATCGCGGAGCCTGCAAAATGAATCTCACGTTTCCTCAATTTCAAATTCTGTACAGCTTGAACAGCCGTGGATCTCTTAAGGTATCTGAATTGGCCGATACTCTGAATCTGACCTCTGCAGCCATTACTGGCTTGACCGATAAATTGTGCAGTCAGAATTACGCAGAGAGGGAGAGGGCTACGGATGACAGAAGGGTAGTCTATGTCTCTATTACGGAAGAAGGTGTTAATGCTATCGATGCGGTCAAAGAGACCTATCGAGCCATGATCGAGAGATTGTTCGATCAATTATCCAAAGAGGATATTCAGCATTTAAGGCGGATCTTCGCCCAGATGCTGGTTAATATAGATAACTAACTTAAACAAACCGAGGTGGAAAAGAAAGTCATATGGAGCATTTATCGCTTAAACGTAAAATTACGATCATGATTGCCGTAATGGCCGCCATGTTCTTTGCAGCCATTAACCAGACAATCACAAGTACAGCAATGCCTAGAATCATTGCTATATTGGACGGGATGGATTACTATACCTGGACAATCAACATTTATTTGTTAACTTCGACCATCGCCACGATTCTCGTCGGGAAACTGTCCGACATGTACGGACGCAAGCCGTTCATTCTTATCGGGATATTATTATTCATGATAGGGGCTTTTCTGACCGGTACGTCCCACGATGTATTCCAATTTATCACTTATCGTGGTATTCAAGGGGTTGGCGCAGGTATTATTCAATCAACAGCCTTTACGGCGGTTGGTGACTTATTCGCCCCGAGAGAGCGCGGTAAATGGATGGGCCTGATGACAGCGGTATTCGGTTTCTCCAGTGTACTTGGCCCAACGCTGGGTGGTTACCTGGTTGACCATATCGATTGGCACTGGTTGTTCTGGATCTTCCTTCCACTTGGTGTCGTAGCATTTATTATGATTATGGTTCTATTTCCGAAGGTGGATCGCAAGCCTGGCCAGCATATCGATTACATGGGTTCATTGTTCCTGACGATAGCGATTGTGCCACTGCTGTTAGCATTCTCTTGGGCAGGTACAGAATATGCATGGGGTTCGGTTCAAATTCTCGGATTACTGGCCGTAACGGTTGTAGCAGCAGCTATATTCATTTTTATAGAAGCAAAGGTAAAAGAGCCTGTCCTTCCGTTGCATTTATTTAAGAACAGTGTCGTTACCGTATCTAACCTCATCGGTTTCATCATGAACTTCGGTCTGATGGGCGCGATGATCTATATTTCGTTCTTCGTGCAAGGCGTACTTGGAATTTCACCGACTTATGCAGGGTATGTTACGATCCCGATGTCGCTGTCTATGGTGATCACCAGTGCTGTGACTGGACAGCTCATTGCTAAGACCGGTAAATACAAGCGCTTCGCCTTGATCGGGATTCCGATAATGGTTATCGGGATGACCGGAATGATCTTTATGCATCACATCGCATTTACGATCGCTACGACGATTGTTTTTGGTATCGGTCTTGGTCTGGGTATGCCGGTATTCTCATTGGCAACACAAAACGCCGTATCTCACAAGGAACTGGGCGTCGTAACTGCTTCGACCCAATTGTTCCGGAATCTTGGCGGTACGATCGGGATTGCTGTAATGGGAACCGTTATGTCGAACAGTTTGACCAAAAACTTGAAGAATGCCTTCACCTCTTCGTCAGCACCGGACTTCAGTCAGGTCGATCCACAGCTGGCTCAACAGCTGCAAGGATTTGCGAATCCGACGACCTTGATGAATAAGCCGCTGATCGAGAAAACCATGGCGGAGCTTCCTAAAGAAGTACAGCCGTTGTTCACGCAAATGATCGATACGATCCGCGATGCGCTGAGCAGCACATTATCCACTGTATTTTTCACGGGTGCCCTTGTTCTCTGTGCGGCACTGCTGCTGGCCTTCTTCCTGAAGGAACTGCCGCTGCGCACTTCGAATCAAAGCCATAAAGTGAATGCACAAGCTCCGCAGGGAGAAGAAGCCGCGGTTCAAGCTTAATACGAACTGCAAACTGTAAAACCCCTTCTGTAGGATATAGAAGGGGTTTTTTGTTATGTATTTCTATGAATTCGGGAATCCCATCTCGCAGGACAAATAGATTTCAATTAAATTTGAACAGAATGATAGATTAAGGATATAATGAGGAAATACTATAGAAATATTAATAAATAATGGGGGAGTCGAGTGAGTAGACTTAATAAGTTCATTAAAGTGTGCCTGGCTGCAGCACTAGTGCTTTTGATTGTTTTTTTATGCTCCAAAGTAGAGTTTCTCTTTACACCGATCAGATCATTAACCAAAGTGATTCTGATTCCATTATTGTTATCGGGATTCCTCTATTATATGCTGCGTCCACTGGTGGACTATATGGAGCGGCATAAGATCAAACGGATCATATCCATACTGCTGATTTATCTGGTCTTGGCTATTCTCATTACCGGCTTCATTCTCGGTGTCTGGCCGGCGCTCAGTACTCAGATCACAAATCTGCTGCTTAGTGCCCCGGATTATTTGAACAAATTCAGCCATCAACTTACGGAGCTGGAGCAGACAGGGATCCTTTCGAACTTCATTCCTGAAGATTTCAGTCTGTTATCCAATATGTCTGAATACCTAAACAAGGGCTTCTCCTTATTAAGCAACTATGTATCCGGACTATTCTCGTTCTTCTCCAATTTTGCCATTATTTTGTTCACGACGCCGCTTCTGTTGTTCTACATGTTGAAGGAAGGGAACAAATTCAGCGGCGGAATAGCCCGCTTCTTCCCGAGACATTATTACAAGGATGTCAAAGAGGTAACCGCAGAAATCGACAGCGCGCTTAGCGGGTATATCATTAGCCGGGTGCTGGTCAATGTGGCCCTGGGCATATTGATGTATATTGGCTTCCTCTTCCTTGGATTGCCATATGCTCTGCTGCTTACTGTGATCGCAGTCATTCTTAATTTCATTCCTTTCTTCGGGGCGATTCTGTCCTCTATTCCGATCGTGATTATCGGTTGGATCGAATCACCGTCGATGGCGATCTGGTCGTTGATCATTATTCTCGTGGCTCAACAAATTCAGGATAATCTGATCTCACCTTTGATCTTCGGCAAGAAGCTGGATATCCACCCGATTACGACGATTATTCTCGTTCTGGCCGGCGGCGATTTGTTCGGAATTATCGGGATGTTGATCATCATTCCAGTATATATGTTCTTCAAGATTATTATTGTTAAGATCTACAATCTCTTCTTCAAGAGTCAGTGGGAGGCGGAGGACGATCCTGAGGCTGAACAGCCCGGCGACGCTGCTGATGAACCCGATCAGACGGAAGAACCTTCCGTAGAAACAACTGAAGCCGAATAATACAAAAATCCCGTTGTCTCCAACGAAAGTAGAGAGAACGGGATATCTTTATGTTTAGACCAAATTAGGAATCTCTACACTTGCATCTGTGTCCGCTTCATAATCGACACCTTCAGTTTCGAAGCCGAACAATTGGAAGAAGTCCTGGCGATAGCCGGTCAGGTCCGTCAATTCATCCACATTATCCGTCTCAACCTGCGCCCAGCGCTTCATGACTTCAGCCTGGATATCTTCGCGCATTTCCCAATCGTCAATGCGGATCAAGCTATTCGCATCCTTGGCATTTTCGTTATATAGATGCTCCGAGAACAGACGATACATCTGTTGGATGCAATTTTCATGCAATCCATTCTCCTTCATGACTCTGTACAAAGCAGAGATGTACAAAGGCACTACCGGAATCGCCGAGCTGGATTGGGTAACCAAAGCTTTGTTCACCGATACGAAGGCCCGTCCACCCTTATCCGAGAGAAGAGCCTGCAATTGATGCGCAGATTGCTCCAGATCGTTCTTGGCCTTGCCGATTGTTCCTTCACGATAAATCGGGTGGGTAATCTCCGGACCAATATAGGAGTAAGCTACCGTAGTTGCTCCATCAGCGAGCGCGCCAGCCTCCAGAAGCTGGTTGATCCACATCTTCCAGTCTTCACCGCCCATAACGGCGATCGTCTGTCTAACTTCATCTTCTGTAGCTGGTTCGATGCTTGTCATCGATACTTCACCGGTGTGGAAATTCATCGTCTTGTTGGAATAGGGTTCTCCAATCGGTTTGATTACGGACGTAAAAGTTTCACCAGTTTCCGGATGAGTACGACGCGGCGATGCTACACTGTATACGACCAGATCCACTTGTCCGAACTCGGACTTGATCAGATCAATGGTTTTCGCCTTGATCTCATTCGAGAAGGCGTCGCCAACGATGCTGAAGGATTTCAAGCCTTGGCTTTGTGCCGCCTGCTCGAAGGCTGCTGAATTATACCAGCCCGCGGTTGCTGTACGCGCGCCTTCAGCGGCTCTATCGAAGAATACGCCGATCGTATTCGCACCGGCGCCAAACGCTGCGGCAATCCGGGAGGCCAGTCCGTACCCGGTTGAAGCTCCTACGACGAGGACATTGGCAGGTCCTTGAATTTTCTTCTGTGCTTTCACATATGCGATCTGTTGTTCAATTTGTTTTGCGCATCCTTCCGGATGGGCCGTAGTACAAATAAAACCACGAGTCTTCGGCTTAATGATCATGAAGAGATTTCCCCTTTACTATGTAATTAATATTGAATACCAATCATCAACGATCTCTAGAGAATTATAGCAAAATTCACAAGATGAATACAAAGATTATATTTAGCTCAGAGGATACCAGACTCGACTGGCGAACTCCTTTTAAGTTATAATTATTTGATTAGCGCAGCTATGAAGAGTAATAAAGAGCAATGACGAGGAACGATTAGAAAAATATGATGACGGTTTGGGAGAGGAAGCTATATTGAACGGATCATTCAGAATTACAGAAGACTATATCGGCGAAGGGCTTAGAATGGTACAAGCGAAGCCCGCAGACACAGAAGCAGTTGCCGCACTCCTGATCCAGACAGCCGAATGGCTGCGTAGCAGAGGCTCATCCCAATGGAGCGGTTTGCTGACGGGGGAGGATTCCCATAATACGGCCGGAGCAATCCTGAACGGCGATGTATTCGTCTGCACATCAGAAGACGGGATCGCGGGAATGGTCATTCTCCTGCGGCAGCCAAGCGAGTGGGATCGCCGCCTCTGGGAGTCGAAAGCTTACGATGGAGATGGTGCGCTGTACCTGCATCGGCTCGCGATCAGCCGGAAGTATGCCAGCATCGGGTTAGGCGGCTCGATCTTAAAATGGTGCAAGGACGGTATTCACTTCGACGGCAAAGATACCATTCGCCTGGACTGTATTGCGGACAATGCCGCGCTTAACAGCTTTTATAGTAAGAACGGATACACCTGCTTGGGGGAGAAGTCCGGATTTTGCATATATGAGAACAACTTGCATCAGTGATCTATACAAGTCATTTATTTTAAGACTAGCATGTTTAACACAAAGGGGTAGCAGAATGAATAATAAATTTTCCAAAAGAATTCGTGAATTTAAGCCTTCGGGTACGCATCAATTGCTGCAAATGTCAGAGAGACCCGAAGTGATATCCTTCGCTGGCGGATTTCCTGCTCCGGAGCTGTTTCCGGTTGAGGAAATGAAGGTAGTATGTGAAGCCGTATTAAAAGAGCAAGGCCCAGCCTCGCTTCAATATAGTACAACGGAAGGATATATCCCGCTAAGACAAGCGATCTGCGAGAGAATGAGGGACATCGGCGTTGAGTCCGGTTATGAGAATGTGATGATCACCTCGGGTTCACAGCAGGCGATTGATTTGACCGGCAAGCTCTTCATCGATGAAGGGGATATCATTATTTGCGAGAGCCCTACTTATCTGGCGGCGATTAACGCCTTCAAGGTATACAACCCAAGATTCGTTGAAGTCGATATGGATGAAGACGGGATGATCATGGAAGAGCTGGAGAAGAAACTGCAGGCCCATCCCGAGGTGAAGTTCATCTACACGATTCCGGACTTCCAGAATCCAACCGGCCGCACGCTGAAGCTGGAGAGAAGAGAGAGAATGGTGCAGCTGGCCAATCAGTATGACGTTGTCATCCTTGAGGATAATCCTTACGGAGCGATAAGGTTTGCAGGAGAGCCTCTGCCGCCGCTAAAGCATTTTGATACAGAAGGCAGGGTTATTTATCTAAGTACCTTCTCTAAAATATTCTCTCCGGGATTGCGACTCGGCTGGATTTGTGCCGACGAAGCGTTTATGGCCAGATACGTATCGTTAAAGGAATCCGCTGATCTGCACACCGACAGCTTCGCACAGAGAGTGGCGGCTAAATATATAGAGATGTACGATCTGGAGACGCATATTGAGAAGATCAGAGCGGTTTATAAAGAAAGATACAGTGCGATGGTCTCCTGTATTAAGGCGTATCTCCCGCCTAGTGTGTCATACAGCACGCCACAGGGAGGCCTGTTTATATGGCTGGAGCTGCCCAAGTCCATCGATTCCGCAGAGCTGCTTCAGGACTGCTTGCACAATCATGTCGCCTTTGTCTCCGGCGCTTCCTTTTTCCCGAACGGTGGGGGACATCATACGCTGCGCTTGAATTTCTCCAATATGTCAAACGAGAATATTGCCGAAGGCATTAGACGCCTGGCCGATGTGTTGCGAAGCAAATTATAGACAATTCTAAGTCTAAGTTTACGTAATAAATATTATGTAAACTGCAAGTCGCAAGCCACAAATACAAGCTCCATGTATTTCTACATCAAAATAAAGAAAAAGGTCGAGTTAAATGGCATTTAAGCCTAACTCGACCTTTCTTTTTTCATCATATAAGAGCTGCTGATACTACCTAGGGAGCTGTTATCCTTTAATAGCACCTTCAGTCAGACCCTTTTGAATATATTTGGAGATAAAGAGATAGACGATGAGAACCGGAATAACCGTCAATGTGACCGCTGTAGCCATCAAGCCGAAGTCCGTGCCATATTGCGAGCTGATTTCATTCAACAGGGCGACGATCGGACGGACGTTCTCTTTATTGACGAAGATCAATGCCGAGAACAGATCGTTATAGGACCACAGAAATACGAATATGCTGGCCGAAGCAAAGACAGGTTGAGAGATTGGTACGAACACTTTGTAGAACATTTGCCAGCGGTTCGATCCATCCATAAATGCGGCTTCCTCCAGCTCCTTAGGAATCGTAGCCATGTAGCCGGCCATTACGAGAATGGCAAAGGTCAGGTTGCCTGCCGTATGGGGGAGAATCAGCCCCCAGTACGTATTAACAATACTGGTCTTAATCAACAGCTCGTACACAGGTACGACGGTGGCAAATGCCGGAATCAAGAGCGTTGCATAGAGCAGGGAATAGATCGCTTTTTTCCCGGTAAAATGGAATCTGGACAGCACGTAAGCAGCTAATCCGCCAAAGATAAGCACCAGAATGACCGTGGACCCGGACATGATCAGACTGTTAATATAGCTCTTGCCGATATTAATCCGGTCGAGGGCGGTTGTATAGTTCACAAAAGTAGGCTGCCAAGCCACGCTGAACGAGTTGTTCATGACATCTCTGGACACTTTAAACGAGTTGTTCACGATCCAGAATAATGGGTAAATCGTCGTCATTGCCCATGCAGTCAAGACGACATATATCAAGACGGTACTCAGCTTGAACCGCCTGAATTCTCCACGCTGGACATTAGGTTTCACTGAAATTGTTGGTTCCATAACTGTACACCCCTATATGGCTTAGTATGTAATCTCGTCTCTTTTTAACAAACGATTGGCTAACAAGGCCAGCAATACACCGAAAATCACCATATAAATCGCTACGGCTGAACCATAGCCAAAGTTCTGGTCGACCATAGCCTTCTTGTACATGTACGTCCCCAGTACTTCAGAGCCGTTCTGCCCGCTCGTAATGACCCATACAAACTCGAACACCTTAAGCGTCCCTGTAATAGCCAAAGTAATAACGACTTTAATGTCGCTCATAATAAGTGGAATTGTCAGCTTAGTCGTTCGTTTGAAGGCGCCAATGCCTTCCAGACGGGCTGCTTCATAATAATCCGATGGAATCTTCGACATCGCGGTTAAGAACAGTATGAAATAGAAGCCTACATAATGCCATACGGTAGGAATCGCTACCGCTTTTAGTGCATTTCCTTCATCCAGCCAGAGTACCTTGTCGATTCCGAAATTCGCCAGCAGATTGTTGAGTAAGCCGAAATTGTAGTTGTAGAAAAGCACGAACAGCAGCGAGATCGCTGTGCCGGAAATGACGACCGGGAAGAAGAAAACCGTGCGATAGAAAGCTTTTAATCTGCTTATCCCTTCCACAAGAACCGCCAATATAAGTGCAATTCCGACCTGGAACAGAAGCACATACAGCATCAGCTCCAGCGTGTGCAGGGTAGCTGCGCCAAGCAGGTTATCCGTAAATAAACGCTCAAAGTTGTCCCAGCCGACAAATTTTTTATCGAAGAAGCCCTTGGTACGAAAGAAGCTGAGATAAAAGCTCTTAAAGAACGGATAATACAGAAATAGCCCCATAAGCACTGCTGACGGAAGGAGAAACATGAAGATATATTTACGATCGCCCTTCATAATCATCACCTTTGTTATTGTGTATTTTGTTGAATCTACCAATTTGAAAACGGCTGCGCCGCCCGGGGATAAAGCGATTGGGCGGCGCACATCCGTTTATTTAGTTTGGGTGGAGGGGAGGTAAAGTTTACTTTTTATTTGCATCTTCCACTTTCTTAGCACTTTCGATCGCTTGAGCAGGGGTCTTCTTGCCTGTTACAACCTGCTGCACGCTAGCACGAAGGTCTGAGAAAGTTTCAGGAGCAACCTTACTGTCTACCGGCGAATTGATCGAATCTGCTTTGGCAGCCATTGCAAATCCGTCGAGGGCTACTTGAGGAAGTCCAGTAAGCTCTACTTCAGCAGCCGGTGTTCCTCCGTTAGCACTGGCAATCTTCTGAATGCTAGCCGGAGATGTCAGATGTTTCATCAATGCAACTACAGTGTCTTTCTTCGCGGCATTATCATAAGCTGCCTTGGAGATATAGAAGCCGGAACCAAATCCGCCGACCACATTGTTGCCGCTTCCAGCGCCGCCAGGAACTTGCGGGAATGGAATAACGGTAGCGTTATTTCTGGTTTCCTCACTCCAACCGCCAATCGCCCATGAACCTTCAATGGTCATCGCAGCAAGTCCTTCGCTGAAGTAGTTGCCGGACATGCTCAGATCAATCGTTGCCGCATCTTTAGGGAAGGCGCCCAGGTCATACAGCTCTTTCATCGCGGCGTATGCCTTTTCCCAGTTTGGATCTACATCATCCTTCAAGCCTTTATTTTGACTTTCAGGGCCGGCAGCCGACAGAATTGTATATTCAATCATGTAGTGAGATTGGTCAAATGGTACTGACAACGGGATAATTCCTTTAGCCGATAGCGTCTTCGCCGCAGTGGTCAGTTTATCCCAATCCGTTGGCAATTCCAGGCCATTATCTGCAAAGATCTTCTTATTCACGAAGAGACCTTCGTAGAACCCGGTCAACGGGACAGCATAGATATTTCCGTCAGCCTGCTTCGCAAAACCAAGTGCACTTGGCGCAAATCCGTTCTTCCATTCGGCATCAGCGTCCAGGATCTCATTGAGCGGAACGACCTTGCCTGCATCAACAAAACCTTCAGCATCAGCTCCAATGAAGTAGAAGAGGAGATCCGGCTCGTTGCCGCTAGTCATATCTGTATTTACCTTCGTACGGAAACCGTCGTCATTAGCCGACATGGTGTCATTTTCAACAGTCACATTAGGGTTGGCGGCTGTAAATTCGTCAATCGCTTGTTGGAAAGCTTCACGAGCGGCGTCAGTTCCTCCAAACGTGGAGAATACACGCAGCTTAACAGGATCGGCCTCTTTCTTCGTTTCCTCCTGTTTTGTATCCGTTGTATTGTTCTTGTTCGCATTTCCATCCGCAGATGTGTTGCTTCCGTTCTTGCTGCTTCCGCACGCTGCTAAGAACATAGAGAGGAGCAAGAGCAGGCTCAGAAGCATAAATGAATACTTTTTCAACACAATTCCCCCTAAAAGTATAATGTATGCGGTTTCTTTAGCTGCTAAGGAAAATATTAACTGATGTTCTAATTTCAAGACAGGGGGATATTTCTATAATATAGGGGTAATTTTTTCTAACGAAATGATAAATCTGCTTATAAATGAGGAATAATTCTCAAATGAGCTTGGATTTCGCATTTGCATTATTATCAATTGAGTAGTAAAGTGATAATATAAACGGTGCTGAGGAGGGACGTTAGATGCAGGAGAATACTTTAGGTACGTTAATTTGGCTGCGTTTAGTGAAATTTACAAACCAAAGCAACCAAATGTCGAATGAATTTCTGAAACGCTTTAACTTGACGACGGCCCAATTCGATGTGCTGATGCAGATCCGGACTTATCAGCCGCTTACGCAAATGGAGCTGGCTGAACGAGTGACGGTGACTCAAGGTGGGATATCGCGCATGCTGGTTCGGCTTGAGAATGAAGGTTACATCCAACGCAAATGTGACTGGAAGACGAAGACCATCAGCCTGACGGAGAAGGGGGAAGGAATCCTGGATCAGGCTATGCCGGAGCAGCTTAAATTTCAGTCGTCTTTCTTTGAAGAGGTTTTAACGGAAGACGAACAAACAACACTTTATACACTTATGACGAAGGTTCATAAAAATAGCAAAAAAAAGGAATTACCAACAGAGTAGTATTTTTACTCTATCACTTGACTAATCAATTCATGCTGGGAGGAATAGAAAATGCACACCATTTCCGGACATCATCATATTTCAATGCTTAGCAAGAACGCAAAAATAATTAACGATTTCTATCAGCAAGTATTGGGGCTCCGCAGGGTGAAGAAGACTGTGAATCAGGACGATCCTTCCATGTATCATTTGTTCTTCGGGGATCGGAGTGGAGGCGCGGGCACAGAGCTCACCTTTTTTGAAATACCCAACATAGGCGGCACGGTTCGCGGAAGCAATGCCATTACGCAAATCGGACTGCTGGTTCCGTCATATGAGAGCCTGGTTTACTGGAAAGAGCGGTTCGAACGCCTGGCGGTAAATCATGGGGAAATAACGAGCTATGCAGGACGGGATGCGCTGCATTTTGAGGATCAGGAAGGCCTGCGCATGGTACTGCTAAATAATAACGGCGAGAAGGTTCCTAATACCTGGCAGGCCTGGACAGGCTCCGAGGTGGACCCTCAGCATCTTATTCTGGGAATGGGGACGATTGAGATCACGGTTCGTCATTTGGATCGGCTTGCCAACACGCTGACAGAGTTATTCGGTTACGTTGAAGCTTCTCATTCCGATAAGGAGGCAATTTACCAATCTGTCGCCGGGCAGTCCTTCGGGGAAATTCTTATTCGACAAGATCTCGGGCCCAGAGAGAAGCCGGGAAAAGGAAGCATTCATCATTTAGCGATACGGGCTAAGAATGAAGAGGAGCTGCGTGATTGGGAAGCGGCGGTAAACGAACGCGGATTTTATACTTCGGGGGTTGTAGATCGGTTTTATTTCAAAAGTTTGTATTTTCGCGAATCAAACGGGATTTTATTTGAAATTGCTACGGACGGACCTGGATTCACTGCTGATTCAAGCCTTGAAGAACTGGGGAAAGATTTAAGCCTGCCGCCATTTTTGGAAGGGCGACGCGCAGAAATTGTGCAGAATTTGCTGCCAATCGATGAAATAGGGGAGAAAAAGTGACTTCGTTCAAAGTCATATCTTCACACATCTTTGAAGCGAAGTCACTTCTTGTTCAGGAAAGGCCAGACCTATTGCCGATGCTGATTCATATATCCCATGGACGGGCCTGGAATCGATTGGTTCGTATTGTACTGAGGCTGCATATAAGTTGCCGACTGGGACATTATGCTGCTCATTTGCTGAGCCAGGTTAGAGATTTGCTGCAGCTGCTGAATGGCTGTTTGGTGACCTTGAAGCGCGGTCTGAATGACTTGCACAGCTTGCCGCTCACGTTGAGCCAGCTGTTCTAGCTGCATAGCATTGCTCTCTTCCTGACGCATAAGCTGCTGATAAGCCATCGAAGCCTGGTTCGTCTGCTGTTTTAATTGCTGAATCAGCTGTGAAATCTGCTGGGCTTGTGAATTCTGATTCACTTGATTCCCTCCAAGTACTGTAGTTGAATTCTGAGATATTATGTCAGGAATCGAAATGATTTATACAGCAATCCAGTTGCGAAAAGAATTATATCACATTAATGTTTCATTATATTAATTAATAGAAACAGGATTAAGAGCATGAGGCTACCGATGGATGCTATAATAGTCTATACAACTAAAGTTAAAAGGAGCGCTTGGCCTTGAACGTTCATATGGATCCATTTACAGAAAAGAAGCTGAATGAATATATGGGAGCACGTCCCGGTTACTTTAAACTGTTCTATGACACGGAAGATTGCGGCTGCAATGGCGTCCTGACCCTTCAGATTATTGATCAGCCGCTTGATACGGATGTTAAAGTAGAAGCTGATGCGTTCGAGCTGTATGTTGACCGTCAGCAGCAGAGCTTGTTCGATCAGACGATGAAGATCATCGCAGATCCGAACTATCCTTCGTTCACCGTTCGCAGTGATGCTTCATTGTTCAGCAGCAACGTCAGAATAAAGGACCTGCGACAAATTTAATGAAAGACCAATAAGACCACCAGGGGGTGGTCTTTTATGATGTCGTATAGTTTACATAACTATCATTACGTCAACTATATGATAATTGAAGCTCCCTGTACGACCAGGGCATCCAATAAGGACATGGATGAAATGACGCCTTTCATACTATTTGGTGGATGTCGAACCCTGTCGCGTTTTACGCAGCTTGGAGAAGCTATCTCCAGGTTTAGTCAGACTAACGCCCAAGACTCCGATCAAGACCATAGCAGCACCGATGAGATGGTAGTATGCGAGCTGCTCTTTAAGGAAGATGGCCCCTCCGATAATCGTAAATATAGTCCCTACATTGCTGAATATACTCATTTTTGAAGCTTCCATGTACTTTAGAGCATAGTTAGCCAGCAAAGAGGTTATGAGCGATGACAATATACCAAGGTAGAGAATAGACAGGATAAATGACGGCGCAGTAAAGGCATCAAAGTAATGATTTATGCTGCCCTGAACACCATGGCGAATCACAGAGATCCCATTAAAGGATAGGGCACCGATCAAGGACATAACAAACGTAATATCCAGCAGATGAATCTTCTGCGTAATTTTACGAGCAAGCACACTATATGACGAGAAGGACAGCGCAGATAACAAAATAAGTACGATGCCCAGGCTGCTGGACGAATTTAACTGCACGCCTTTCATTACGAAAATAAACACAATGCCGGCAACAGTTAACACAGTGAATAATTTCTGCAGCAGGCTGGAGCGTTCTTTGAGAAATACCGAAGCCAGCAGCATCGTAAAAATGGGAACTAGCGCATTTACGATCCCGGCCTCGGATGAGGTTGTATATACCAACCCGAAGGTCTGCAGTACAAAGAAAAGAAACGGATAGAACAGAGCCAGCGGAATTAAGGTTAGCAGGCTCCTTAAGTCCAGTTGAATGCGACGTCGCTTGATAACCATTAAAATAGCAGTAGCTATGAACGCTATCGTAAACCGATGGGCAAGCGTGTCCAAGGGCTGAGAAACCTGGAGCGCTAATTTAACAAAAAGAAATGAAAAACCAATAATCAAAGCATTGAATATAGCCGCTGTATAAGCGAGCTTCGTTTGCCGACTTTGCACGGATACTCCTCCTCAATAAATTGCTTCAAATAGATGTATGGATCATCAAACGGCTCACCCTTATAGTAAGGTGGGAAGGGTTGTGCTACAATAGCCAAAAAGTTTATTTGTACCGGTACAGATGACGAGAAGGAGTTGATTCGATTGCTAAAATACATACATCTGTCTGATGAACTCGAAAGCGGCATTCGAAATGGAACGTTCCGGCAGGGGAGCAAACTTCCTTCAATCCAGACATTGGCCAAGCAATATGGCTATAGCAAAAGCACGGTGCTGGCTGCTCTCAATGAGCTGATGCGACGCCATATGATCTATTCAGTATCCCGAAGTGGCTATTATGTCGTACAGAAGAGCAGCCGGGGCGAAGGGAAGGAGCCGGCCATGATCGACTTCGCCACTTCTGCGCCAGACCCGGAACTATTCCCTTATCTCGATTTCCAGCATTGCATTAACAAAGCGATCGATATGTACAAGAATGACTTATTCTTATATGGAACGCCGCAAGGATTGCCTTCGCTAATCAAGGTGATGCGCCAGCAGCTGGCAGAATCCCAAGTATTCGCGTTGGAGCGCAGCATCGTCATCACTTCTGGCGTACAGCTGGCTCTAGCCGTGCTGACTTTACTTCCTTTTCCCAATGGAAAGCAGACCATACTCATCGAACAGCCAGGTTATCATCTATACATCGATCATCTTCGGACACACAGGCTGCCGGTGCAAGGGATCTATCGCACAGCTCAAGGGATAGATATGCATCGGTTGGAAGAGCTGTTCAAGACAGGGGATATTAAATTTTTCTATACTATCCCTCGCTTGCATTCCCCTCTAGGGGCGTCTTACACTCCGCAGCAGAAAAAAGAGATCGTTGCACTGGCCCATAAATATGACGTCTATGTCGTAGAGGATGATTATATGGCTGATCTGGAGCAAGACGGCAAATCGGATCCTTTATTTGCGTATGATACGGATTCACGTGTGATTTACTTAAAGAGCTTCTCCAAGATCATTTTTCCGGGACTGCGTGTCGGCATTGTGGTACTGCCCGATCCTCTGAACGAACCGTTCATCCGATATAAGCGCTCTATCGATATTGACAGTTCCATGCTCTCCCAGGGCGCACTCGAAATATATATCCAGAGCGGGATGTTCGCCCGCCATAAAGAGCAGCTGCGCAGCCTGTATTTCTCGCGGGCAAAGCGGCTTGATGCGGCGCTGAGGCGTGAGAGTGAACGTAGTGAGGGGATATTCCATTACGACCCATCGAAATATCCAGGCATTCATACCCATCTGGTTCTGGGGGAGCATCTATCGGTGCCGCAGATTATAAAGCAATCGAAGAAGCGTTCCATTCTCCTCGAACCGATGGATAAGCATTATTGGCCTGGTTATTTGCAAAGAAATCTCATCAAGCTGAACGCCAGCCATGTATCCGAGGAACGAATCGATACAGGAATTGCCCAATTGGCGGATATACTCCGCAGCCTGAAAGCTTGAATATCAGGTCCGGATTCTGTTACGATCAAACGGATTGGTTATGACTTCAGTCCACATATTACATTCAGGTAGGAGAGTAGAGAGAGATGGCAACGAATAAAGAGAAAATGCTGGCAGGCAAGCTCTACATGGCAGGTACAGGGGAATTGGCCCAGGATAGCAAGAAGTCCCGCATGCTTACGCGCTTGTTCAATAACACGACAGAGGAACAAAAAGATTATAGAGGGCAGATTCTCAGAGATTTATTCGAATCGGTAGGAGAGTCGGTGTATATCGAACCTCCTTTCCGCTGTGACTACGGCTGCAACATTTCGGTTGGTGACAATTTCTATGCTAATTTTGATTGCATTATTCTGGACGTAGCCAAGGTGAAGATCGGCCGCAATGTTCTGTTCGGACCGAGAGTTAGCGTATTTACGGCCGGACATCCCGTTGATGCAGACGTGCGAAATACGCTGCTGGAATTCGGGACACCAATTACGATCGGCGATAATGTATGGGTCGGAGGAAATACCGTCATTAATCCCGGGGTAACGATAGGGAATAACGTCATTATCGGCTCCGGCTCCGTCGTAACCAAGGATATTCCGGATGGTGTCATTGCGGTTGGCAATCCTTGCCGAGTGCTCAGAGCTATAACCGAAGCAGACAAGAATCACTGGGAAAAGATGAAAGAAGAATACTACGCGGATATCGAAGACTAGGCTTACTTCGCTGAATCCCTCTCCTTGGACAATAATGATCAGGAGGGGGATTTTTCGCTATACGGTGCAAGAACTATTATTAAAAGTGTTAATAGGTCTTAAGAACCGGTATTTTCGGACCGATAACATAGATAAGTCATATTACTAGACTTTAGGAGTAGGGATCATCTTATCCCAGCATTGTTACATAAATTCACCTCATAATAATGGATCTAAGCTTTGATAGCTATGGGAGGTATAGACTTTGACGATTATTGGAATTGACTTGGGGACAACGAACAGCGTTGTCGCCGCTTTTACGCCTGAAGGACCGAAGATGATTCCTAACTCGCTCGGTCGGCATTTAACGCCTTCTATTATCAGTGTGGAAGAAGACGGGGAAGTGCTCGTTGGAGAGGTCGCAAGACAACGGCTAATTACCCACCCGCAATTGACCGCTTCCGTGTTCAAAAGATATATGGGGACGAACAAAATCTATCAGCTGGGAAACTATCAATTCACCCCTGAGGATCTGTCCTCCTTTGTGCTGCGAGCTCTGAAGGAGGATGCTGAGGTCTGTCTGGGGACGAAAGTTACCGAGGCGGTAATCAGCGTTCCCGCCTATTTCAACGATGCCCAGCGACAGGCGACGAGAAGAGCGGGACTGCTCGCCGGATTGAAGGTAGAACGTCTCATTAACGAGCCTACGGCCGCGGCGGTTGCTTATGGATTGCATTTAGAGGACCCGGATACCCGCTTTCTCGTATTTGATCTCGGTGGAGGCACCTTTGATGTCTCTATTCTTGAACGGTTCGAAGATCTGATGGAGGTTCAGGCTGTCGCTGGTGACAACTATCTGGGCGGCGAAGACTTCACAGAGCTGCTGTACCAGGAATTCATCTCGCGCCAGGAGATCGGGCGCATTAATCTCGAAGATCACAAGTTGACCGGAGCGATTCGCAAGCAAGCCGAAGCGGCCAAGATTGCCTTGTCCCAAGGCAAAGCAGCCGTGATGGAGCTTAGCCATCCGGAGTCACTGAAGCCCTGCAAGATAAGTGGAGATTACTTCGAAAATCTGGCCAAACCGCTCTTGACGCGGCTCAGACAGCCGATCGAGCGGGCAGTCCGTGATGCGGCAGTTCGTCCGTCCGACCTCGACGCGATTATTCTCGTCGGCGGGGCGACGAGGATGCCGATCATCTCTTCGTTTGTGGCCAGAATGTTCAATCGATTGGCCTCCGCGCATATCGATCCGGATGAGACGGTAGCGATCGGAGCTGCGATTCAAGCAGGAATGAAGGCGCGGCATGAAGCTGTGAACGATATCGTGCTTACCGATGTCTGTCCGTATACTTTAGGCGTGGGCATGGCTGTGGAAATTTCCGCGGGACAATATGAATCCGGCCATTTCAGTCCGATCATTGAGCGGAATTCAGTCGTTCCCGTTAGCAAAATCGGACGCTACTATACGATCCATGACGGGCAGACCTCGATGCGAATTGACGTCTATCAAGGGGAGAGCAGACTGATCCAGAACAATATCGCCCTTGGCGAATTCCTGGTTGATCTTCCATCAGGCAGGAAGGGGGAGCAAGCCGTTGATATTCGCTTCACCTATGATATTAATGGCATCCTTGAGGTAGAGACTACCGTGGTCAGCACAGATGAGAAGAAGCAGGTGATCTTCGAAGAGCATCCTGGACAATTCTCCAAAGAACAGATCGAGCAGAGGTTTAAGGAACTCTCCAAGATTAAGATTCATCCGCGTGATCGCATGGACATTAAGCTGCTCCTGGCTCGCGGGGAAAGGTTGTATGAAGAATCCCTGGGCAGAACGCGCGATCAGGTGGCGATGCTGCTGCGCCAGTTCGAGGATATTCTGAACCGTCAGGATGACCGGGAAATAAGACAGGCCGTTGCCGATTACAAAGCTTACCTGGATACGATTGAGAGGGGGATAGAATTCTGATGACAGAATTCTGGAGCCTCTTAGGCATCGAACCTACAGACGATCTGGCAGCCATCAAGCGCGCTTATGCAGCCAAGCTTAAGGTGACGCATCCGGAGGATGATCCGCAAGGCTTCCAGCGATTGCGTGCAGCCTATGAAGCGGTGGTAGAAGAGGTTCAATATCATCAGCTTCGTACGCGTGAAGATGAAGCCGGTGATATTGAACAAGACGGCTATGCCGTCGCTCATGAAGAGATGGCTGATGCCCCTCATACTGAAACCGCTAAGGTTTCCATTATAGAGAATAACGAACCGGAGGCAGCGCAGGAGTTAGATATCCCCACAGCTCTGGCTGTAGAGTTTCTCCACGAAGCAGCCGCGCTCTACGATAATATTCACGCTCGGGTAGAGGTAAGTCGTTGGAAATCACTGCTTGATGATGATCGGTTTATCGGGCTTGAGACGCGTCAAATGCTGGAATATGAGTTGCTTAGAATGCTTATGGAGAGATCCTGGGCTCCCGGCGCCGTGTGGAGAGCGCTTGATGAGTCTTTTCAGTGGTCCAGTATGACACCATGGCTGGAGAAGCATTTTCCTGAGGCCTATCTCTTTCATTTCTATCGACAGCTAAAAGCTTATTGGGATTTGAACTATGATTTTATTGCCAAATGCGAACTGGATGATGAGGTGGTGGAGAATTTCCTGTCGCTGCGAGGGAAAGCACAAATCACCTTAATTCATCATGATTATGAGCGCTCAGAGCATTATTTGCTTGAAGCTGCCAAGCTTATCCCGAATGAGCCTGATCTGTGCCGATTATTAGGTCAATACTGGATGCAGCAGGGGAAGTGGGATGAGGCGCTGCGGATTTTACAGGGGATGGATGCTTCGGCCGGTGATGCCGATTATTATATTGAACTGGCAAACGTGCTCTACAAGACAGGCAGCTATGAAGAAGCCCGACAGGCCTATCTTCTAATTCTAAATGATGAACCGGATCATCCCCAGGCCCTTACAGGCTTGGCTCAGTGTCTTACCGGGCTTAAGCAAGATATTGAAGCGATTCATACCTATCTGCGCATCCTGAAGCGTTGCTCATGGGATATGCATGCACTATATCAATTAATGAGGTACTGCAGCCGGCTTGAGTCTATTTTGACGCATCTGGAACCCAATCCCGAACTTATTGAATGGCTGTCTGGAATCGTTGAAGCTTATCAAGAGATAGGCCTGTTCCAGGACGCAACCCTTGAAATATTAAGTTATCTGGAGAAGCACGGGACATTGAATGTTAGGCAAAACTATCTGTACGGACATATTCTCCACCAGGCTGAACGCTATGATGAGGCCGCTCATTATTATAAGGCAGCCGTTCAGGAACAGGATTCGGATCATAGCTTCAGGCTTGAGCTGCTGTTGGCGGCCGCGCGCAACGCCTATTTTCTGGGGGATCACAAGTTAAGTCTGACCTTGATCGACCAGGTGCTGGAGCTGGAGCCTGCTCATAACGAGGCGCTCTATTATAAAGCGGAGGCGCTTAGAAAATCAGAGAAATATGAAGACGCGATTGGAATCTACAAGCATGCTCTGGAGCAGCAGGGGCACCGTCTGTATCATGTCGGGATCGCCGACTGTTATTATCATCTGAGACGATATACCGAGAGTTCTTTCCATTTTAACAACGCTGAATTGGATGATGCGAGTGATCCGATCTATTTCCTTGAATACGGTGAAGTGTTGCTGAACATCGGCAAGCACCGCGAATGTATAGATATGCTTAATATCGCATTGGGGAAGAGAAACTTCTATTTTGCCTATTATTTTAAAGGGACAGCCCATTATCGCATGGAGGAATATGAGTTATGCCGGACAAATATGCGCGAGTTCCTGAGCTATGAATTGGAAGACTTGCAACTCTATGCGAATCTGTTCATAGGCAACAGCAGTATGTACCTTAGAGAGTGGGATGCAGCAGTCACCGCATATAAAGAGCTTCTCAAACATCTTGATGGCGTCGAAGATCCAAGCGCTTTTGTGAAGATTTATGCGGCTTCTCTATTAGCATCCCGCCGTTTTGACGAGGCGATTGATCCGCTTGAGAAGGTGCTTAAGCTGGAAGAGAACAATGAATGGGCTTTGTTGCAGCTTGTGAGGGTATTCGTTGAATTGCAAAATTGGAATCGTATAGAGGACTCGCTTCTAAGGATGATCGATACCTCGGTAGGAAGGTATTTCGATCATATCTCTGAAAATGATCGGAATCCATATGTCTGGTTCTATAGCGGAATTCTTATGTATTATACCAATATGTATGATAAGGCTAAAATTTACTTTCAGGCCGCCTACAATTCAGGACTGCGCGGAGATACGAGCAGTTATTATAGTCTGGTTCTCTACGGGCTTGGCGATCATGAGACTGGATTGGAAGTAGCGCGAAGTGCTGTAGAGGCACGTCCTGACCATCCGGATTACGCAAGAAGGCTTAAGTATATGGAGGAGCATTATAGCAAACGAGGCAAGCTCTTAAATAGATTAGGCATGAATCCTTATAGCTATTTAAAAGAGACGGCTATGGATTTTGATTTTCCTGATGTTCTTGATGATGAAGCGCTACGTATTGAATTCCCGGGGGAAGTGATCTTAAATGAATACCTTGCTTAGCTCAAGCCAACTCTGGGCGCTGGCTGCAGGCGATATATTGCTGCATGCGAACGGGTTTACCTATGCCCATGAATACGCTCCTGATGAAGAAAGCTGCAGTTTCGATGTTCTTAAGAATGTGCTCTTGCGTGAAGGGTGGAGCATCGTAGATGAAGAGAGTGCCTATAGAATTCTGAATTGGCTAGCTGAAGAAGGCCACCGCACAGATTTTAACCAACTCCGGGGAATTCTTCGGGTTATGACCACAAAGCAGCAGGACCTGTACATCGCATCCTTGCAGGACGAATATAAGGAGATCAATGCCCGGATTGTGCAACGATATGACAAGCTGCTCCCTGAATCCGGCATTCTCGCCTGGGATTTGGGGCGCGCGGCCACCATATGTCACTTTTGCGCAGAAGTCGGATATATCCCGCGAGAATACGCCTGGTCCTATCTATTGAACAATGCGAATCAGGTCCAGCAGTCTTATCGAAGTTGGACTGAATATGGGCTCGCCTATATTATCGGCCGGCAATTTTGGCAGAAAGAGCTGGATGCCTCCAGCACTTCAACACATCTTGAATCGATTCAGAGACAGCTGACCGACTCGGATTGTCCATGGAGCTTCCTGCCTTGGGATACAAAACTGAAATATTGAAGCCTGTACAGTCACTTTCCTTAGGGAGGGTGGCTTTTTTAAATTCAAGGGATTAGACAATTTTATCCCCATGAACTACATATTTTCCCCTTATACCTTGCAACCCCCTTCATATTTATGAGAGGTAAGGTCTCGATTTCCCGAGCCGGAGAGGGGGGATGCGATTAGCCTTCAGTCAGATTGTAACCGCTATCAGCGGTGAAATGGGATGAAAATAAGGAGGAAGATCCAAAGTGAACATCCATCGTTATTTACCTCGCCAAATTTCGATTGGCGCCTTGATTGTTGCGTTGATAGTTACACTGTTTCAATTCGGTTCTGTCGCTGTGCCTAATGCCCAAGCGGCCGTAAGCAGCAAGACGATCGTTGGCTACTGGCATAATTTTGATAACGGCTCAGGTTTTATTAAGCTGCGTGATGTATCCACGAAGTTCGATGTCATTAACGTCTCGTTCGCAGAGCCTGTATCCGGTGTAACGAACGGGACGATCGGATTCACCCCTTATAATTACACGGATGCGGATTTTAAGGCGGATGTCGCTTATTTGCAAAGTCTGGGCAAGAAAGTCATCATCTCAATTGGCGGCGCCAACGGCCAGGTTCAATTGAGCACGACCAGCGCCCGCGACAACTTTGTCAACTCGGTTACCGCCATTATTGAGAAATATGGCTTTGATGGTCTGGATGTTGATTTTGAAGGGCATTCTCTTTATTTGAATGCCGGGGATAACGACTTCAAGCATCCAACAACGCCGGTTATCGTAAATCTGATCTCAGCACTCCGTACGATTAACGATCATTTTGGAACGGATAAATTCTACTTAACAATGGCGCCGGAAACCTTCTTCGTTCAGCTTGGTTATACTTTCTATGGCGGAAGCTGCATTAGCTGTGACAGTCGGGCCGGGGCCTATTTGCCTGTGATCGAAGCTACGAGGGATATACTGGATTGGCTGCAGGTGCAAAATTACAATTCGGGGCCGATCACCGGGCTGGATAATCAGTATCATAATATGGGCAGTGCGGACTTTCATGTAGCTATGGTTGACATGCTGCTCGCGGGCTTCCCGATTGCAGGCAATTCCAATCAATTCTTCACGGGCTTGCGGCCGGATCAGGTGCTGCTTGGTTTGCCGGCAAATGCCAATGCCGGAGGAGGATTCACCTCGACCGCAGAGGTTCAGAAAGCGCTTGATGCGATTATGAAAGGAATACAGCTTCCTGGTTACCAAATGCGCAGCAGTACCAGTGGATTTCAAAATTTCCGCGGTCTGATGACCTGGTCGATCAACTGGGACAAATACAACAATTTCGAGTTCTCCAACAGTCATCGCGCATACCTTGATGCGCTAGGTCCCTCGGTTCCGGATGATCAGCCGCCTACGGCCCCTGCGAATCTCATCGTAACCGGAACAACATCGACAAGCGTTTCCCTAAGCTGGACTGCATCAACGGACAATATCGGCGTTACCGGTTATACCGTAACTTACGGAACAAACGTCGTTCAAGTAAGCGGGACCACGGCTACGATCGCCAATTTACTCCCCAACACCAGCTACCAATTCACCGTGACAGCCAAGGATGCCGCAGGAAATGTCTCGCCGGGCAGCTCCGTCAGCGCAACGACGGATGCGCAAGGGAGCTCTGACGCCTGGGCGCCCAATGTCGGCTATAAAGTAAATGATGAGGTCACCTATGGCGGAAAAACCTATGTATGCCGTCAACCCCACACCTCGCTCCTCGGCTGGGAGCCGCCTAATGTCCCCGCCCTCTGGAGTTTGAAATAATTCATTATTTGACGGGAGTATGCTATTAGTGCCGAAAAATTTTAGAGAGAATAATAAGGATACCGGCTGATGGTTACTAAGGTTGTATTCCCGAAAAATAATTGTTACTATAAGAAGCATACAATGATGAGAGGACTGATGGATGGACAATGAATAACTAATCTATATTTTTATTTGAAATGAATAACTTCAAACTACAAAATATAGGATTAGTCTATCCATTTGTATAAATCATTTTATACTTGAATATCCATGGTTCTAATGGTGAGCAACCCACCCTTGATTTGATCCAAAGTGAGAGACTAATCCTTCCAATGATGAATTGGGAGGATTTTTTTATTCTCCCATAGATTGGTCTATAAGCTTTGACAATAAAGGAGGGAAGGAATGAGTACCACAGACGCCATCGTTACACATGTAATGCTCCGTATAAGCCGCTAAAATCTATCAAACTTATACGGAGGAATCAAAACATGTCAATCATACAGGTTCAAGACCTAACGTTTTCTTATCCGGGCAGCTATGACAACATTTTTGAAGGGGTCAGCTTTCAAATAGATACGGATTGGAAGCTTGGATTTATCGGTAGGAACGGACGGGGGAAAACCACATTTTTTAATCTCTTATTAGGGAATTATGAGTATAGCGGGAAGATCACTTCATCGGTAGAATTTAATTATTTCCCATATCCGGTTTCGGATACCGCCAAGTATACTTATGAGGTCCTTGAGGAAATTTGTCCCCAAGCGGAAGATTGGGAATTCCTTCGTGAAATATCTTATCTAAATGTGGATGCCGAGGTCATGTACCGCCCTTTTAGAACCTTATCAAATGGGGAACAAACCAAGGTGCTGCTGGCCGCTCTATTTTTGAAGGAAGGTCAATTTCTGTTAATTGATGAGCCAACCAATCATTTAGACACTGAAGGGCGCAAGATGGTCTCCAATTACTTGAAGAAGAAAAAAGGGTTCATTTTAATTTCACACGACAGAATCTTTTTAGATGGATGCGTTGACCATATCCTGTCGATCAATAGAGCGAATATTGAGGTTCAAAGCGGGAACTATTCTTCATGGAAGTTGAACTTTGATAGGCAGCAGGAATATGAAGAGGCAACCCATGAGCGTCTACAAAAAGACATCGGGAGATTAAAGGATTCCACAAAGCGTTCGGCAGGTTGGTCTAATCAGGTGGAAGCTTCAAAAAATGGGACAACAAACTCGGGTTCCAAGCTGGACAAGGGGTTTGTAGGACATAAAGCGGCAAAGATGATGAAGAGAGCAAAGAATATGGAGTCAAGACAACAAAAAGCGATTGAAGAAAAGTCCAAGCTGCTAAAAAATGTGGAAAAAACCGAGCCTTTAAAATTGGAACCCTTGGAATTTCACTCGAAAGAATGGATTGTTTTGTCCGATTTGTCTGTTAAGTACGATGAACAGATCGTGAATAAGCCTATTAGCTTTATCGTTGAGCCAGGCGACCGGATTGTACTTGATGGGAAAAACGGGAGCGGAAAAAGCAGTATCCTGAAGCTTATCTTAGGTTATCCGATACCGCATACCGGCTTAATCACTTTAAGCAGTGGATTGATCATATCCTATGTGGAGCAGGATACTTCTCATTTGAAGGGGAGGTTATCAGACTTTATCCAGGAACATGAGATTGATGAATCGTTATTTAAATCGATCTTACGCAAAATGGACTTTGATCGGATACAATTTGAGAAAGATATATCTCATTACTCTGGGGGACAAAAGAAAAAGCTGCTAATCGCCAAAAGCTTATGTGAAAAAGCTCATTTATATATTTGGGATGAACCGTTGAATTTTATTGATATTTTTTCGCGCGTACAGATTGAAGAGCTTGTTCAAACCTTTAATCCAACCATGGTGATTGTTGAACATGATCAGGCCTTTCAACAAACCGTTGCAACAAAGACTATTTCCATGTAGCTGAGGTGTTTTCGCGAAAAAAGGACATTACATATTTATATGTAGTGTCCTTTGCTTTTTCAGAGCTTATAAAGTTGGCAATAGATTCACACAGCCGTTCCACTTATGGACTATTCATGTTAATAAACTCGCGAATCCTCCATTTTTGTCCGTTTATCGCCTACATATGCTTATTTTAACGATACAGAACGTATGTTCTTGACGAACGGAAATGTGGTCGCTATAGAACTGCTGAAGAGAATGCTCTAAGGCATACACGTGATGAGAATCACACTTTGCCCAATTTAATCAATGATAGACTTTCAGTAAATAAGGATGGGGGGAGGAGCACCTTTGTTATCCACGTTTCAGAGAACCAAAGCATTTGCGAAATTCATGGTGAAGAACGGGATCTTAACCCTGAGCACCACCTTGATTATCGTATTTGCGATTCGCGCCGTCCTTCATGAGGAGAGTCGAGGCTGGCCGGAATATGTGCCGGTTTTTTTGTTTGTATTGATGATTACCACGATGTTTTTCTTTATTATTTATTGGCAGAGCCACAAGCTCCGCTCCGAGCAGGAACTGCTCTCGAATGTCTTCAAGCATAGTCCGGATGGAATTCTGGTGCTGGATCATGCCCTAAATATTGTTCGAATGAACCCTGTTGCCGGTCAGATGATCCATATGGATCATGAGTCGGTTTCGATCAATTTCTGCAATCTATGTTCGAATTATCCGGGGTTAAACAAGATTTGTTCCTACCAAAAATGTTTTATTACGTTGCCTAACCAACAGGCTGTGGAATTGCAATTGACGACGCCAAGCGGTTTGACAAAGTCGCTTAATGCCAGCGTCTCGAAATATCGGGATCCCATGTATGGCCAGTTGAACATTATTCGTATACAAGAAGTGGAGGAACAGCGTCAGGAAGAACAGCATCAGATAGCCAAAATGATTACCCACTCTATTTTGTCCGCGCAAGAAAATGAACGCAAACGCATCTCAAGAGAGCTGCACGACGGAATTGGTCAGTCCTTGTACAGTATTTTGATTCAGACAGAGATGCTGAAAGCTTCACTTGAGTCGGAGGAGACTGACGCAGCAGAAAAACCCCTGGATGCTTTGCAGGCATCCATTCGTCATACCATTGAAGATATTCGTGATTTGTCCGTTGAATTGCGACCTTCTGCGCTTGATGATATCGGCCTTGTGGCGGCACTTCGCAACTATGTGAGGTTATATGGGCAGAAATTCGGAATTCAAGTGTTGTTCACAATTGAAGGAGACAGCGGGCGGTTGCCAGCAGCGCATGAAATTGCTTTTTACCGCATCGTTCAAGAGGCGCTTACCAATGCTGCGAAATATTCGCATACCGAAGTCGTCGATGTCAGATTAAAGCTGCTGCCGAGGTTCGCTGAGCTGCATATTCGCGATTATGGAATCGGATTTATGCTGACAACCGAATTGCGTCAAGGCGTTGGACTCTATAGTATGGAGGAGCGCGTCAATATTCTGGGCGGAGAATTCGATATTCAATCGACACCGGGACAAGGAACAGCGATTCAAGTCAAGGTGCCCATTGGCGACCAACACGCTATGTAAACAAAGAGGATGTGTATACGATGGATATCAAAGTGTTAATTGTCGACGATCACGCGGTTGTTCGCAGTGGACTTCGTGCTGTTCTGGATACGAAACCGGGGATTCAGGTCGTGGGAGAAGCAGCGGATGGCATATCTTGCATGAAGGCAGCCTTTGAACTGCATCCTGATCTTGTACTTATGGATTTAAGCATGCCCAATGGTCGCGATGGACTATATACGACAAGCGAACTGCTGCAATCGATGCCGGAGGTCAAGGTCATCATTCTTACGATGCACGATGATGAGCAGTACTTATTTCGCGCGCTGAGAGCAGGCGCTTCCGGTTATATTCTCAAATCGGCCCCAATCTCGGAACTTGTGACGGCCATTACGCAGGTTCATCAAGGACTGGTTTATTTGCATCCGACAGCAACGAAAAAAGTCATCGAAGGTTACTTGCAAGCCCAGACAAGGGAAACAAAGGACGCGTTCGAGACATTAACCGAACGGGAAAAAGAAATTTTGACTCTTGTTGCGAAAGGCTACACCAATAAAGAGGCTGCTGACCTGCTAACGATCAGCGTGAAGACGATTGAGAACCATAAGGCCAATATTATGGAAAAGCTCCAATTAAATAATCGACGGGAACTGATGAAATTCGCATATAGAAGGGGGTTGCTCGATTTTGATTAATGAAAGCGATCAACCGCTGACGATTCAGCAGCAAATTCAACTGGAATTGCAGCAGCTGAAGTCAGACATGGCGCTTGATTTTGTCGCCGTGGCACTGGCTGATGCCAATTACCGGGATATATACTGGAAAATTGCACTTGGCGCCAATTCAGAGCGTTACAAGAAAATCACGGTGCGAATGGGCAACGGAATGGCAGGGAAGGTATTGCAAGCCAGACGCCCTCATGTGGTGACCTCCTTTCCTGAAGAAGTGCAGGATGAGGTGTTGGAATATCCTATTTTCCTCGTGGAATCATTACGTTCTGGCGTAGGGGTCTCGGTAGACTCGGGACGGATCGAACAGAAGGAATCTTACGGCGTCCTGCTCGTAGGTCAGCGGGAGAAGAGGCTATTCAGCCGGCAGGAGATTGAGCGTGTGGAACAAGCAGCCTCCATACTGGCAGCATTATATGACAGCATCACGATCCAGCCTTTGTCAGAGGTTATGCACAGCAAGGTGGAGATGCTTCAATCAAGCCCGCTGCTTAAGCATTTACGGAATTTTCGTGCTCAAGGGGTCACCTGTGAACTGCTGGACCAGCGTATTACGCGATTGCCCGATGAGCGCCAAGAGCAGATCGCAACGATTCTCGAACTGCTCGTATGCCGCTGTATCCAATCCCATGCGGCAGCGAAGATTGTGCTGGGACAGGACGATAGGGGGCATACGTTGGTTGAATATGAATGCGAAGGAGTCTGCCATTTATCCCGGGAGTTGTTTAACCCCGTTCAGGAACAGCTCATCGCATTGAAATGCAACTTGGAAATTATGGTGGAAGAACGACAACAGTCCGTGCGCTTTACCATACCCACGCGATTATTATTGGATGAATTGAATTGGAACTAAATAGCTTAAGTCCGAGATGGGGAATTTCCTAGAAAGCAAATGAGGGAATTCCCCAATTTTTTTCGTGACAGTCTCCACGGATAATGATCGATAGGTAGTCGATTTCACGAGGAGGAATAAGCAATGAAACGATCCAAAGCGATATTACCCTTGCAAACGTTAAGTCTGATTCTCGGATTTGCGGTATGGGGCATCTTGTCATCATTAATTGTATTTATTAAAGACGGTATTTCACTAACACCGGGACAGCTATCTTTAGTCACGGCGGTCCCGGTTGTCCTGGGTTCGATTCTGAGGATTCCGTTCGGCTATTGGACCAATAAATACGGGGCGCGCAACATGTTTATGATCAGCTTCATCTTGCTGCTCGCTCCTGTATTCTACATCAGTCAAGCCAAGAGCTTCCCGGATCTGATTATAGGCGGGTTGTTCTTAGGGATCTCCGGTGCAACATTCTCCGTAGGGGTAACCTCTTTACCCAAATATTATCCCCAAGAAAGACATGGGTTCGTTAACGGGATTTACGGACTGGGGAACTTGGGCTCGGCGCTAAGCACATTTTTCGCCCCGGTCTTGGCGACACAGATCGGATGGCGTTCGACAGTTCAGGCCTATTTGATTCTGCTCGCGATCTTTGCCCTTGCCAACTTCTTCATAGGCGATCGGAAGGAAACGAAGCTCAATACCCGATTGATGGAGCAAATTAAAGGCATCTATAGAAATGAAAAACTGTGGCTGATTTGCTTCTTTTACTTCATTACGTTCGGGGCCTTCGTAGCGTTCACCGTCTTCTTGCCCAACCATCTGGTGAATACCTTCGGGATCAGTAAAGTCGATGCGGGTCTACGTACCGCCGGGTTCGTAACTCTCGCTACCTTTATGCGGCCGGTGGGAGGATGGCTTGGGGATAAGCTCAATCCATTTAAAATACTGCTGTTCGTATTCAGCGGACTTACGATCGGCGGCATTTTGCTCGCTTTCTCCCCGTCGATTCCGCTCTTCACTATGGGTTGTCTGTTAATCGGTTTATGCGCGGGATTGGGTAACGGTACGATCTTCAAATTGGTTCCGCTTTACTTCGCGAAGCAATCCGGGATTGCGAACGGGTTGATATCGGCGCTGGGCGGATTGGGCGGATTCTTCCCGCCGCTTATGTTATCCTTGCTATTTGCGATGACAGGTCACTATGCGATCGGATTCATGGCGTTGGCAATGGTCGCGCTGTGCAGCGTGCTTCTTGTTCTCTACATGTATTGGCAGGATCGCGTGAAATTAGCGGAACAAATTGTACGAGGTACATCGCAAGCCGTATTGGTTACTAATTCCAAAGGGCTGATTCTAACCGTCAATCCGGCGTTCACAGAAATTACGGGCTACCCCAGTGAGGCTGCTATTGGCCAGAAGCCAGGCTTCTTGAAATCCGGAAAGCATGATAATACCTTCTATGAAGCTATGTGGAGGCAGCTTGGAATAGAAAACGCATGGTCTGGCAACATCTGGAACAAAAAGCAAAATGGCGAATTGTATTTGCAGCATCTGACCATTAACGGGATCAAAAATGATGTTGGTGAGACAAATTATTATGTCGGCGTGTTCAGTGAAATCGACCCTGTGGATATTCAGAACCAATCCCGCAATCACGCAGTGAATCTATAGAGCGCAAGTCATTTCAATGATCGATATCGGGAAATCCCTACTGTGAAATGAGGGAGTTCCCCCCTCTTATCGACCAGCCCCAGCCTCTACAATAGAAATATCATAAGGCGCAAGGAGCTGGAAAGATGAACAAGACCAATCCGCTAATCCAAAAGCTGAAATTTTTCCGTAAGCGCGAGACGAATGCGGAAGGGTGGAGCGAAGAATCCACAGCCGATCGTTCTTGGGAGAATATGTATCGGAACCGCTGGCAGCATGATAAGGTTGTTCGCTCAACCCATGGCGTGAACTGTACAGGTTCATGCAGTTGGAAAATTTTCGTGAAAGACGGGATTGTGACGTGGGAGACACAGCAAACGGATTACCCGACGACAGGACCGGACATGCCGGAATTCGAGCCGCGCGGCTGTCCGCGTGGAGCCAGCTTTTCCTGGTACCTCTATAGTCCGCTGCGTGTGAAATATCCCTATATTCGTGGCAAGCTGCTGAATCTATGGCGTGAAGCGAAGAGCCGGCATCCCGATCCCGTTGCAGCGTGGAAATCTATCGTACAGGACGACAACAAAAAATTGACATATAAATCGGCTCGCGGGAAAGGCGGCATGGTTCGCGCGACTTGGGACGAGGTATCCGAGATCATCTCCGCTTCCATGATCCACACGATCCGGCAATATGGTCCGGACCGCATCATCGGGTTCTCCCCGATCCCGGCTATGTCGATGGTAAGCTATGCCGCGGGCTCACGGTTCTTATCCCTCATCGGTTCGCCGCTGCTCAGCTTTTACGACTGGTATGCCGATTTGCCGCCGGCCTCGCCGCAAATATGGGGAGACCAGACAGATGTTCCTGAGAGCAGCGACTGGTACAACTCGAGTTACTTGCTCGTATGGGGTTCAAATCTGCCGATGACAAGAACTCCGGATGCACATTTCATGACGGAAGCTCGTTACCGCGGAACCAAAGTCGTATCGATCAGTCCGGACTATGCGGAATTCGTAAAGTTCGCCGATAAATGGCTTGCAGCGAAGCAAGGAACGGATGGCGCACTCGCTATGGCGATGGGGCATGTCATCCTCAACGAGTTCTATGTGAAGCAAAGTACTTCGTATTTTGAAAATTATTCGAAGAAGTATACCGATTTTCCATTCCTCGTACTGCTCCAGGAGCAAGATGGCGTATTCACAGCCGATCGGTTCCTCACGGCAAACGATCTTGGAATCGATACAAATAACAAGGAATGGAAGACGGTTCTCATAGATGAGAAATCCGGTGAACTTCGCATTCCTAATGGTACGATCGGCTCCCGTTGGGGGGAAGAGGGCACATGGAATCTGGAAATGGTCGACACGTTCACAGCTGAAGAAATTGTACCCCAGCTCGGACTTAGGGATTCTGCTGAGGGCCGGCTTGAGATCAAGCTTCCTTATTTCGCCGACGAAGGCAAATCCGCGATTTCCAGGCGCATCCCTTACCGTACCGTTACGGGGGTAGGGGGCGCGGAATACCGCGTCACAACTGTGTTCGATCTTATGCTCGCCCAGTATGGCGTCGATCCGACCATTGGAAGCGACTACGATGACGCGAACATCGCATATACCCCCGCATGGCAGGAGCCAATTACGGGCGTTGACCGTGCATCCGTCATTCAGATTGCGAGAGAATTCGCGCAGAATGCAGTAGACAGCGAAGGACGATCGATGATCATCGTCGGGGCAGGCATTAACCACTGGTACAACTCGGATACGATTTATCGCAGCGTGCTGAACCTCGTCTTAATGACAGGCTGTCAAGGGGTCAATGGCGGCGGCTGGGCGCATTACGTCGGACAGGAGAAATTGCGTCCTGCAGAAGGCTGGGCGAATGTTGCCTTTGCAAGAGACTGGACCCTGCCGCCACGACAGCAAAATGGAACATCCTTTTTCTATTTTGCAACGAATCAATGGAGATTCGAATCCAATCCGGTGGATGGACATACGTCAGCCCTGGTCGACAAAGCGCGTTATGCGCATTATGCAGATTACAATGTGATGGCCGCACGCTTGGGCTGGCTGCCGTCTTATCCGCAGTTCAATGCGAACTCCATTGAAGTGGCGAACAAAGCGGCCGCGCAGGGGGTTGATACCCCCGAGGCGATTGCGAGCTATGTTGCGGCTCAGCTCAAGAATCGGGAATTGCAGTTCGCGATCGAAGATCCCGATGCCGAGGTGAATCATCCGAAAGTGATGTTTGTCTGGCGCGCAAATTTGATCTCCAGCTCGGGGAAAGGGCATGAATATTTCTTAAAATACTTACTTGGTGCGCATAACGGCTTATTAAATGATGATGCGGATACGATCCGTCCCGAGGAGATAAAATGGCATGAACAGGCGGCAGAGGGCAAGCTTGATCTCATGGTGGATATCGATTTCCGCATGTCCGGAACCGCCGTGTATTCGGATATCGTCCTGCCAGCGGCTACCTGGTATGAGAAGAGCGATCTCTCGTCGACGGATATGCATCCGTTCATTCATCCATTTAATCCGGCGGTGCCGCCATTATGGGAATCGAAGTCCGATTGGGAGACGTTCAAGACGATTGCCAGGACCTTCTCCGATATGGCAGCAACGCAATTTGATGCGCCGCAGCGCGATATTGTCGCCGTACCTTTGCAGCATGATACGCCGGATGAGCTGGCGCAGCCTTTCGGTAAGATCCTCGACTGGAGCAAGGGAGAGATCGAAGCGATCCCAGGCAAGACAATGCCGAAATTCGTAGTCGTTGAGCGGGATTATGCCGAGGTGTATAAGAAAATGACGGCGCTTGGGCCGAATATTAAAGATAAGCCTTACGGCATCAAAGGGATGAACTGGTCAGCGGCCGATGAATACGAGCTGATGAAAAAAGTGAACGGCGTTGTCGATGAGCCCGGGATCAGCGAGGGCTGTCCGAAGCTCTTCACGGATCGACACATGGCGGAAGCGATACTCACTCTGTCTTCGACGAGCAACGGAAAAATGGCCGTCAAAGCATGGCAGGCATTGGAGAAGAAAACCGCGCTTCAACTCAAGGATTTGGCAGAGGACCGCATCGAAGAACGCTTCACCTTCAATGAGATTACAACACAGCCGAAGACGGTCATTACTTCACCCGCCTTCAGTGGCTCCGAGCAGCACGGACGCCGGTATTCGCCATTTACGACCAATGTGGAACGTTTGATTCCATATCGAACGTTAACCGGGCGTCAGCATTACTTCCTGGATCATGAGATGCTCACCGAATTTGGCGAGAATATGGCGGTCTACAAACCGACGATGAAGCATGCGCCATTCCATACGAACAAGAAGCGCCCGGCGGCGAAGGGGAAGGAGATCGTCCTGAACTTTATGACTCCGCATAGCAAATGGTCGATTCATAGTATGTATTTCGACTCCTTGCCGATGCTTACGCTGTTCCGCGGCGGCCCCACCGTCTGGATCAATAAGGACGATGCCGCCGCTGCGGAGGTCGAGGATAACGATTGGATCGAATGCTTTAATCAAAATGGCGCTGTTGTTGCCCGTGCAGTGGTTACCCACCGGATGCCGCGCGGTATGGCTTATATGCACCATGCACAGGATCGGACGATTAACGTGCCTGCCACCGATGTGACAACAACGCGCGGTGGAACGCATAACAGCCCGACCCGGATTCATGTGAAGCCGACCCATATGATCGGCGGATATGCGCAGTTGAGCTATGGATTCAACTACTATGGACCAACAGGGAATCAACGGGATCTATATGTCGTGATTCGCAAACTTGAGGAGGTGAATTGGCTTGAGGATTAAAGCGCAAATCGGGATGGTCATGAACTTGGATAAATGTATTGGATGCCACACCTGCTCGGTTACGTGCAAGAACACATGGACAAACCGTAAAGGCGCGGAATACATGTGGTTCAACAATGTTGAGACCAAGCCGGGCATCGGGTACCCCAAGCAATGGGAGGATCAAGCCAAGTATAAAGGCGGTTGGATGCTCAAGAACGGCAAGCTGGAGCTGCGCTCCGGCAGCCGCGCCAACCGATTGAAGAATATATTCCACAATCCGGATCAACCGACGATCGATGAATACTACGAACCGTGGGACTATGATTACGAGAAGCTTCAGCAAAGTCCGGAACGCAAGCATCAGCCCGTAGCTCGTCCGAAATCCCAAATTACAGGCGAATATATGAATTTGGAATGGGGACCGAACTGGGAAGATGACCTTGCGGGGGTTCATGAGTCAGGTTACCGCGATCCGAATATGGCGGGCATCGAAGAGGCGGTGCGAATGGAATTCGAGCAGGTGTTCATGATGTATTTGCCACGAATTTGCGAGCATTGCATCAATCCCTCCTGTGTCTCGAGCTGCCCATCCGGTGCGATGTATAAGCGTGACGAGGACGGAATTGTGCTCGTCGATCAGAACGCCTGCCGGTCATGGCGGTTCTGCGTATCCAGCTGTCCGTACAAGAAAGTCTACTTCAACTGGCAGACGAATAAAGCCGAAAAATGTACCTTGTGCTTCCCGCGAATTGAACAGGGATTGCCCACGATATGTTCCGAAACCTGCGTAGGGCGCATTCGTTACCTGGGCGTCATGTTCTACGATGCAGATCGGGTGGAAGCAGCGGCTTCCGTGACTGATGAGCAGGAACTCTACGAGTCGCAGCTGGATATTTTCCTCGATCCGAAGGACCCTGAGGTAATTGCTGCCGCACGCGCAGCGAATATTCCCGAAGATTGGATTGAGCACGCGCAGCGTTCGCCAATCTATAAAATGGCGGTCGATTGGAAAATCGCGCTTCCGCTGCATCCGGAATACCGGACATTGCCGATGGTCTGGTATGTTCCGCCGCTTAGCCCGATCACGAACATGGTGGAAGGCAAAGGGGCGACAGCGACGCCGGACGATATTTTCCCGGCGATTGATGATATGCGAATTCCCGTACAATACCTCGCAAACCTGCTCTCTGCGGGCGATACCGAAGTGATTACTCGCGTGTTGAAGAAGATGGCTGTCATGCGTTCCCATATGCGTTCGCTTAACCTGAACAAGTCGCCTGACCTTGTATTACTGGAGCAATTTGGGATGACCGCCAAAGACACAGAGGAAATGTACCGCCTCTTGGCCATTGCGAAGTACGAGGATCGCTTTGTCATACCGTCGGCGCATCGTGAGGAATTCGCGGATCTCTATTCCGAGCAAGGTGCTTGCGGATTTACGAATATGATGGGCGGCCCGGGGCCTTGCGGCGGTTAACAGCCTGCTACTCATCAAAAAAGGAGGTTGGATATGAAGGAGTTTACGCGGCGTTCCAGTTGGATGCTATTCTCGCAGCTATTGCAGTATCCGGATGTTACATGGCAAGACACGGCGGATGAGATGTATGTGAATTGGTGCCATTTGATCCAGGATGAGCAAGCGGAGTCGGCAAAGTCCCTGCAAGAGCTCGCGGGTCAGTGTCTTGTTGAATTCGCAGGAATGGATGCGGAGGCCATTACAGCGGCTTATGTGAAGACCTTTGATTTTAGCAAAAAGGCGAATTTGTATTTGACTTACGCACAGCTTGGGGATGATCGAGAACGCGGTCCGGCATTATTAAAGTTAAAGCAAGTGTACGAGGAAGAAGAGATCGTTCTCGACACGGATGAATTGCCGGATTATTTACCTCTGGTATTGGAATATGTGGCAATCGCAAACGAAGAGAGGGGCATGGGCCTCCTCGTTTCGTTCCGCAAAGCGTTAGTGAGTATCCGGGATGCGCTGCACCATGCAGGCAGTCCCTATCGACATGTACTTGATGCGATATTGCTTACCCTGGATCAATCGGGCATAACAGAGGGGTCCTTTGATATGACGGCATTTGTTGGTTGCGGAAGTACGCCATCCTCACTTGGATGCGGACCGATGTGGGCCGCTGCCGGGTACGGCAACGTAGGGGGGAATGCGTAATGTCATGGGGAAGCCAGTTCCTCTGGGTTATCTATCCCTATATGATTCTTATTATTTTCCTGGTCGGTCTCTACTATCGTTACCAGACGGATCAGTTCGGTTGGACGGCAAAATCGAGCGAAATGCTCGAGAAGAAGAAGCTTCGTTGGGGAAGCAATCTATTTCATGTCGGGATCATGTTTGTCTTTTTTGGCCATGTCGGTGGGATTCTGATTCCGAAGTCATGGCTTGAAGCGATTGGTGTCTCGGATCATCTGTATCATGCGATGGCGCTATGGATTGGCTCAGCAGCAGGGCTGATGACGCTCATCGGATGTATCATTCTTGTGATCCGCCGCTTCTCCGATGTGCGAATTCGTAGAACGAGCAGCTTTGGCGACATGCTGTCGATTATTCTGCTTACGCTCATTATCGTGGTAGGTATGGCATCGACGCTGTTCAATATGACGGATCGCTCTGGCTTTGATTACCGGGAGACGATCGGGCCCTGGCTACGCGGGGTAATGCGATTTATGCCCGATTATACATTAATGAACACCGTGCCATGGATCTTCAAGATTCATATTATTCTCGGCCTGGCTTTATTTGCTGTTTTTCCTTTTACGAGACTCGTACACATGCTAAGCTTGCCGATCAAATATCTATCACGCAGCTATGTGGTATATCGTAAACGAAAGTAATCCTTGATAAGGGGGTGACCCATGTCATACGATCGGTACAGCAGACAACAGAACTTTGCTCCAATCGGCCCGGCAGGTCAGCAAGAATTATCGGCAAAGCATGTTCTGATCCTTGGAGCGGGGGCGCTGGGCGCCGGGAATGCGGAGCTCCTGGCACGCTCAGGCGTCGGAACGATCACCATCATCGATCGTGACTATGTGGAATGGAGCAATCTCCAGCGGCAGTCGCTCTACTGCGAACAGGATGCGATAGATCAATTGCCCAAAGCTGTAGCGGCGGCGAAGCGTCTCCGACAGATCAATTCAGAGATTACCGTGCATGCACAGGTCATGGATTGCACAGCCATTGAGCTTAGTGCGCTGCTGGATAACAGGAAGGTAGATTTGATGCTTGATGCCGCGGACAATTTCCCAATACGATATATCCTGAACGATGTCGCCTATCGATATAAAATTCCGTGGATTTACGGTGCCTGTTCGGGCAGTTATGGTGCAGTGTGCGGCTTCATACCAGGACAGACCCCTTGTCTGCACTGTGTATTGGAACGGATGCCGATCGGTTCGGCATCATGTGATCGCGAGGGAATTATTGCGCCGGCGGTGCAGATGGTCGTTGCGATGCAATCGGCAGAAGCGCTGAAATGGTTGTCTGGAAACCCTGCGCGAATGTCGAATCGATATACCGTCTTTGATCTCTGGTCGAACATACAGCAATCGATTCAGATCAATAGAGCCGTGAAGCAGCAGGCCTGTCCCACCTGCGGGGCACAACCAAGCTATCCTTATCTGAAGTCGGAGTCAGCGATGAGAACAGAAGTGTTATGCGGTCGATCCTCCGTCTGGGTTCGTTATCCACGCCAAGAGCCTTTGGATTTGAATCTGGTAGCCTCCAAGGCTCTGCAGTTGCATGCCGTTGTGCATCTGAATCCTTATCTGCTTCAAATTCAAGAGGGCGGATATCGCCTCGTTATTTTCCAAGATGGTAGAGCCCTAATTCATGGCACCTCAGATCCGCTTGAAGCCAAAAAACGGTATTATAGGTACTTAATCTAATTAATTTCTTATGATATAAAATAAGGGGGTGTGAACTTAAACTTATGAAAATATTATGTTTCGCCCATTTGAGTGAACAGCTAGGAACGTCCAGCATGGAAATAGAGCTGGGGCCAATCTCGGCAGCAGATTTCATCGCTGAGCTGAAGCTTCGCTATCCGGCTCTGCTGCTCGATCATGTCATGATTGCGGTTAATGAACAATTTGTCGAACCGACCTCTGTCATAGCGGCAAATGACACGGTCGCATTGCTCCCCCCGGTTAGTGGCGGTTAAGACGGCGGATCTCATTCCTATGTGCCATCCGCTTCCGCTCACGGGGGTTGATATTACGTTCGAGGTTGAAGATGCGCAGACGATATCTTTTCGTATACAGGTCAAGACGACAGGGGTGACGGGGGTCGAGATGGAAGCTTTAACGGCGGCCCAAACCGTGGGGCTCACGATTTATGACATGTGCAAAGCGTTTGATAAAGATAGGGTGCTGGGTCCGGCTTACTTGGAACAAAAGCAAGGCGGCAAAAGCGGGGATTATGTCCGTTATAATATGTAAGGCGCGTGTAGTTAGGAGAGGAACCTATGAATAGCTCGATGTATGTGATTACAGATCAACCGATCGTGCCGGAGGAAGTTTCGAATAAAGTGAAGCGGAGGGAAGCCGGGGCAATCACGTTATTCCTTGGCACGGTGCGTGAATGGACCTATGGCCAACGAACGATATTCCTCGAATATGAAGCCTACCTGACCATGGCGCTCGCACAAATGGAGCAGATCGGGCACGAGGTCCGTGAACGCTGGGCAGATACCGTCGTTGCTGTGACGCATCGCGTAGGCCGATTAGAGATATCGGATATCGCCGTCGTGATCGCCGTCTCCTCACCGCATCGCAAAGCGGCCTATGAAGCGAATGAATACGTCATTGAACGAATCAAGCAGATGGTTCCCATCTGGAAAAAAGAACATGGGGAAGATGACGCCGAGTGGATTGGCGATCAACTCAATCGGCAGGTCTATCCTGACGGACGGCCATTATTAGCAGAGATGCGGAAGGAAGACCAGAAGGAACTTCGGAAAGGAGTGTCGAACAATGAACATTCCCCGCTTAATCGATAATTATGGCCGAGAGCATCATTATTTGCGGATATCAGTGACCGATCGCTGCAATTTGCGCTGCGTTTACTGTATGCCCGAAGAAGGAATGGAGTTCGAGCCTGCGGAGAAAATTCTGACGTTCAAAGAAATCACCGAAGTCGTACGTGTCGTAGCAGGGATGGGGATTCGTAAAATCCGCTTAACGGGCGGCGAGCCTTTGGTTCGAAAAAACCTTGAACAGTTAGTGGCAATGATTGCGCAGATCCCCGAGATTGAGGATATCTCGCTGACGACAAACGGCATGTTCCTTGCGGCCAAAGCGTCAGCTTTGAAGGAAGCTGGGCTTACACGCGTGAACATCAGTATGGACTCGCTTCAGCCGGATCGGTTCAAGCTGATTACGCGCGGGGGTGATGTCCGGAAGGTGCTGGATAGCATCGATGCTTGTGTGGAGGCTGGCCTCCGCCCCATCAAATTGAATGTGGTGCTGATGAGAGGATTAAACGATGATGAAATCGCGGAATTTATCCGATTAACACGGGATCGGGACATCCATATCCGGTTCATTGAGTATATGCCGATTGGACATAGCGATGCGACGTGGAAGAACTTGTACTTGCCGCTCTCCCGGGTGAGGGAGGTCTGTGCTGAGCAGCGATGGGATTATGGCCCGGTGGCAACGGTTCAAGGAAATGGCCCTTCGGAGAATTACCGTCTGGACGGGGCGCTTGGGAGCTTTGGATTGATCCATCCGGTTAGCGAGCATTTCTGCCAGTCTTGCAACCGGCTAAGGCTTACCGCTGACGGTTATATCAAGCCATGTCTAGCCTGGACGGAACAATTCCATGTCCGGCGTGTTATCGGGGATGATAAGGCAATACGGCAAATGTTTCTGGATGCTCTCGGTACCAAGCCTGAGAATCATGAAATGTCACATTTCTTGAACGATGATCTAGCGATTACACACACGCCTACTGCGCGTAGAATGTCACAAATTGGTGGATAAGGAGAGATTTATATGAGACATGTTTTAGTGAAAAGAAAATGGGGCTTGCTTGCCTTGCTATTGGTCACGACGCTGCTGATCTCAGCCTGCGGCAATCAACAAACCAGTAAGGACTCCGGTGCAAAGGGAGAGGCTGTTGAACTGACGATCTCCGCTGCAGCCAGCTTAACCGATGCGCTGCAAGAAATTCAGAAAAATTATGAGGCCAAGACGAGCGGCGTAAAGCTTAATTTCAACTTCGGCGCTTCCGGCGCATTGCAGCAGCAGATTGAGCAAGGGGCACCGGTGGATCTGTTCCTCTCCGCGGCTTCTAAAATTGTGGATAAGAAGCTGATTACACAGGATCAACAGAAGGACTTGCTCGCCAATGAATTGGTGGTGATTACCGCTACCGAGCCATCGATATCCGTTCAAGAAGCGAAGGATCTCCTGAATGCGGATATTCACAAAATCGCTATCGGAATACCGGAGTCGGTTCCCGCGGGAAAATACGCGCAAGAGGCTCTTACGAACGCCGGCGTTTGGGACGAACTGCAGTCCAAGCTGGTGCAAGCCAAAGATGTCCGCCAAGTACTGCAATATGTTGAGACAGGAAATGCAGACGCGGGGTTCGTGTATAAAACCGATGCATTATCAACAGATCAGGTGAAAATGGCCTACACCGTCGATCCTGCCTTGTATACGCCGATTACCTATCCTGTCGGAATCGTCCAAGCGACAACCCATGCGAAGGAAACTGAGGAATTGTACAATTATCTGCAGTCGAAGGAAGCGATAGACGTCTTCACAAAATACGGATTCTCCGTGCCGAATTCGAAATGAGTATGCTGCAAGTCGACTGGGCTCAGCTATGGATGCCTATTCGGTTATCTCTACAGGTTGCGCTGATCGCAAGTATTCTCAGTACGCTCTTCGGAGTGGCTTTGGCATGGCCGATGTCGAGAAGCAAGGTGAAGGGGAAGATTTTACTTGAGACCGCATTTATGCTGCCCCTTGTGCTGCCGCCCACGGTCGTCGGCTTCTTGCTCCTCATCCTGCTTGGACGACGAAGCTGGATCGGGCAGTTCGCGGAATGGCTGTTCTCTGCGCCGATTATTTTCTCGTGGGGTGCTGCGGTGATTGCTTCGGTTGTCGTATCGTTTCCACTCGTCTATCAGACGATGAAGACGGGATTTCATACCATTGATCAACAAATAACCGATGCCGCACGTTCGAGCGGCGCGAATGAATGGCAGGTTTTTCGCTATATCACGCTGCCGCTTGCATTTCCATCGGTGATCACCGCCTATATTCTGAGCTTCGCTCGCAGTTTGGGCGAATTCGGCGCGACACTGATGATCGCGGGCAACATTCCAGGAAAGACACAAACCGTACCCACAGCGATCTTCGTAGCGGTTGATTCCGGCAATATGACGATGGCATGGTTATGGACGATTTCCATGGTAGTTATTTCATTTTTATTGCTGCTCCTAACTGGGCGGCAGCGAACATGATTATGAAGTAGGTGAAATGATTGAAGGCTGCAAATCAGGGCATCGTGATTCCGCATGAGCATGGTGGCTGGGCAATGGTCAGCGTGCCATTTCTATTCGGGGTGATGGCGGGGACGCCTAAGTGGGATCATATATTATTGTTCATCGCCTGGCTGTGCTTATATTTAGCATCGTATCCTACGCTGCAAGCTTTGAAACGAAGGAAGCAGCGCGATCATCTGTTGAAGTGGTCAGCCATTTATGGAGCTATCGCACTGGCCGCTCTCGTGTATCCGCTTTACCACATGCCGGCGTTATTCTATTTTGCCATTCCATTCGTCTTGTTATTGATCGTAAATATATGGCATGTGAAGCAGAGGGCAGAACGAGCGCTCGTGAATGATCTCTGCGCCATTCTGATCTTCTCCATCGGAGGCGCTGCAGCCTATCTGTATGGGGATGGAGATTGGAATTTAACGATGCTGTTTGTCGTTCTTTTTAATTTCCTGTATTTTATGGGGACGGCCTTCTTCGTGAAGACGATCTTCCGTGAGCACGGCAACAAAAAATGGGAGGCAGCTGCACGAATTTACCATATCCTTTTGCTCTTCATCCCTTGGGCATGCGGTTATCCCTGGATGACATTGCCTTTCATCATTCCGCTAATTCGCACACTCCTCCTGTCAGGAAAGCAGATCAAACCGATGAAGGCAGGCATCATAGAAATTATCGGTTCCGTGCAGTTTATCGTTATTTCATGGATTGTATTCTAAGCTGCCAACAAATTCAGATTTAATTCGAGCATCTCAAGCTCATTCCTTCCGCTCGGGGCCCTCCATTTAATAGGGGTTACCGGGCTTTCTATGCATGTTCATTTTAATAATGCATTCAAATTCAATAAGCGTTACATCGTCATATGTTGGAGAGGGGATCTAATTTTCGGAATTCCTTCAAATGACCTGTCTTCGTTTCTCTGGGAGAAGCATAGTATATTCTAATTTCCTAGTTAAAACAGCAGGCGTGCGAAGGGAGAACAATCATGGCGATGGTATTAAAGAAACGTCGCAAGTATGTATTGAGCAAATGGCTTAAGACTAAAGCGCTCCTTGGGAATAAGGAAGCTCGTGCTCATATTCCGGATACCCGAAAATTCTCCAAATCTACACTTAGGACGATGTTGAAATTATACGAAATGGTATACGTTAAGCCCGAGATCGGAACTCACGGAAAAGGAGTTATCCGCGTGGAGAAGCGAGCGGAAGATAAGTATACCTACCAGCTTGGTCTCGCAGAAAAAAGCTTCCAGGATTTCGAAAGCTTCTACCAATCCCTATTAAGTGACACTAAGAAGAAAAGCTATTTGATCCAAAAAGGGATTCATTTGGTGAAATACAAAAAAAGGCGTTTTGATATAAGGGTGATGGTTCAGTTAAGTCCCGAAGGAGTGTGGGAAACGACAGGCCTCATAGGTAGAGTTGCCCCGCCGGAGAAGATTGTAACTAATTATCATAGCGGTGGTAAGCTAATGGATGTCAAGCGATTGTTCGTCACGCATCTGTCAGCAAGTAAAACGGATAAAATCATCCGGAAATTAGATAAATTGGGAGTAGTAACAGCAAAGCATCTTCATAAGAAATATCCCGGAATCCAACAGATCGGGCTTGATATCGGATTCGATCAGTCCTGGATTCCTTGGATCATTGAAGTTAACACCAATCCGGATCCTTATATTTTTAATAAGTTGTCAGATAAATCGGTGTACAGGAAGGTTATGAAATACAAAAAAGCAGCAATGAAGTAAATTGGCTATGAACGAATAAATCCTTTATAACTGAAAAAACGATGCTCCCAGAGCTCCTGGAACAAACAGGAGTTTTTTGGTTTGGCGGGGTATTTTTCGATAAGTTTAAGCAGCTTCTTGATAAATTAATATCACTGTTTTATAATTGACAAGTCAATAATTGATTAGTCATATATGGAGGTGGGAAACGAATGGCGCTGTCTCAGCAGGAAATGAAACAGATTTTCCTCATGATCAAAAATATTGATAGACACGTAACCCAATACTTTGAGAAGCGAACAGGCATTAGCTTAACCAGATACGAAATATTGTACAAGCTGCTTGAAAAAGGCCAGCTGTCTCAAATGAAGTTACGACATGAGTTGAAAATTGATCAGGCTGCTATAACGAGACACTTAAAAATACTTGAGGAAGAATGCTATGTCACCCGCAATCGCAATGCGCAAAATAATCGGGAAGTGATTGTACAGATTACAGAGGCGGGGAAAGAAACCTTAAACAACTGTGATCTTGATAAGAATCGATATATGCTGGAGTTATTCGGCAGTTTTACAGCGCAAGAATTGAAGCAGCTTCAAGCTTTAATCAAGAAGTTTGAAGGCGAAGCAGAAAAATTGAAAAGTGAACCAGAAAGGGGTATCCAGGATGCCAACGACACAAACCACAATAGAACAATTAATGCATGATCGCAAATCCGTACGTAAATATAAAGAGGGAGTTGTCATTCCGGAAGAAAAGCTGCAACATCTGCTTGAACAAGCGATTTCCGCACCCTCATCGAGTAATATGCAGCCTTGGCGATTCCTTGTCATTAAGGATCAACAAGTGAAAAAAGAGCTGCGTGCCATCGCCAATAATCAGGAACAAGTGGAGACTTCCTCAGCGATTATTGCTGTACTTGGCGATCTGAGCATGTATGAAAATGCAGAGCAAATTTATGATGCCAATTATGAACAGGGGTTTATGACTCGTGAAGTAGCGGACTTCATGATTCAAAATTCCCGGACTTTATATAGCAGCTTACCCGAAGCCGTATTGAAAAATATTATACACTTCGATGCAGGGCTCGTATCGATGCAAATTATGCTATTAGCCAAGGATATGGGGTACGATACAGTACCGATGGGTGGTTTTGACAAGGTTAAATTTGCGGAAAAATTCAATCTTCCTCAGCATGAAATCCCTATTTTGCTCATTGCCATTGGTGAAGCATCAGCCCCTGCATATGGGTCATCCCGTCTGCCTTTGGCTCAGATCACACGTTTTATCTAACAAACATACATCAGGGCAGCGAACTGGATTGAATTTACAGCCGATGTCAGATTATATAATAAGTTGAGATATGGTTAAAGCCGCATAATTGCGGCTTTTTTGTATTTTAACAGCAAAACCCTTGGCCCTGCCAACCCAGGTGAACAGTAAGAAAAGAATTCAACAAGGTATTTTGGTTAACATACTACCTTGACTGTCATAGTACTTTAATTTAAACTGCAAATATGGAGGTAATTATATGAGCGATAACAAAATCACATCAGACCTGCTGCGTGGCCATACCGATACGATGATATTACGACTCCTCTCTGAAGCTGACCGCTACGGCTATGAGATTGTCAAGCTGATTGCCCAGCGCTCTGAGGGCGAGTATGAATTGAAAGAAGCTACCATGTACTCCAGCGTACGGCGGCTAGAGGCTGATGGCGATATCGAGTGGTATTGGGGCGATGAATCTCAGGGCGGACGTCGTAAATATTTTAGGATTACCGAGAAGGGCAAGGCGACTTACGCCCGCAACAAAAGCAATTGGGAGTATGCCAAGCGCGTGCTTGAAAACTTATTATAGGGAGGTTTGCTGTGATGAATGAGAAATTGAATAGCTATTTAAACGGGGTTTTTGCGCCCTACGACGGATTAAAAAGCGTGGAAGAACTAAAGTCCGACTTACTCTCCGATTTGCAGGAGCGATTCCATGAACTTAAAGCTGAGGGGAAGGACGATGAGACCGCTTTTGAGATGACTATAGATAGCATCGGTGACATTGAGGAAACGCTACTGGAAGTTGCCAATCTCTCCCGTTCGCTGGAACGGCAGGTGCAGATTAATCTCCGAGCGATCAATTTGCAAGAGAGCGACTTCGCGGGCGTTACGTTGCACGAGGGCGAATTCAAAGTGAGCGATTTACAGGGGGCCAACTTTGCCGGTGCCGACTTGACCGGTACATCGTTTGCAACCAGCAATGCGCAAAAAGCCAATTTTGACGGCGCAAATCTGACAGACTGCAGCTTCTCTGTTACTGACCTAACCGATGCCAGCTTCCACAAATCCGTCCTTGTACGCACCAATGTGATCACCTCAAGCATGAAAGGTGCGAAGTTCAATCATATAAGACTGACCGATGTCAGGCTGACCAAGACGGACCTGAGAGAAGCCACTTTTGAGAATTGTGTATTTAATGGCGTTGATTTCAAATCCTGCGATTTGCGCGGGAGTCATTTTGACGGGCAGACCTTTATTGGTGTCAAGTTTGATAAATCTTCACTGATCAACGCTTCATTTCGAGGAGCGACGCTCAAGAACGTGTCATTCCGTTTGCCTTTCTCTATGACAAACAAGTCTTACCTTGATTTCAAAACCGTCTGCTTTGACGATGCGGCGATGGATAAGCTGACCTACGCTGCGCTCAAAGGCCTATGGGTTGTCGATTTATCAAAAGTCACGATTATTTAAGGAGGGAGAAATATGTCAGCATTGGCAATCCAAGTCAAAGGACTGCAAAAGTCCTACAAGCAGCTGCAAGTCCTGAAGGGCGTTGAATTCGAGGTGGAAAAGGGCAGTATCTTCGCCTTGCTCGGCTCCAATGGGGCAGGGAAGACAACGGTTGTTAAAATTCTCAGCACGCTGCTCAAACCTGACAGCGGTAAAGCTGCCGTAAACGGGTTCGATGTGGAGTCCATGCCGGATCACGTGCGGCAGGCAATCAGTCTGACCGGGCAATTCGCCGCCGTGGATGAAATATTGACCGGACGAGAAAATCTGATCATGATTGCCAGGCTGAGATACCTTAACAATCCCCGGCAGGTGGCGGATTCCATGCTCAGACGCTTTGATCTGACAGACGCCGCCAACCGCAAAGCATCTACTTATTCGGGGGGGATGCGCCGCAGGCTAGATATTGCCCTAAGCCTTGTAGGAGATCCTCAGATCATTTTCCTTGATGAACCCACTACTGGGCTTGATCCCGAGTCGCGCATCGAGGTCTGGAAGATCGTGAGGGAGCTTACTGACAACGGTACGACCGTATTCCTGACTACACAGTATCTGGAAGAAGCAGAACAGCTTGCCGATCAAATCGCAATTCTACATGAAGGAAGAATTATTGCCGAAGGCACGCTCGAAGAACTAAAAAAGCTGCTCCCGCCAGCTGAGGTAGAATATGTTGCCAAACAACCGACTTTGGAGGAAGTATTCCTCGCGATCGTCGGTAAAAAGGGGGAAAAGTAATTGGAAGCCATCAAGAAGCACTTCTTGCATGATATAGGAGTTATGTTCGGGCGTTCCATGCGTCATATTAGCCGAAGTATGGACACTATCATCACAGTTACCTTTATGCCGATCGCAATGATGTTGCTGTTCGTCTATGTGCTGGGAGGTGCAATTCAGGCCGGAACGGATAACTATGTAAATTACCTGTTGCCCGGTATACTGCTTATTGCGATTGCCAGCGGGGTATCCTACACTTCCTTCCGCCTGTTTACCGATGTGCAACGAGGCATATTCGAGCGGTTTCACTCTATGCCAATATCACGTTCCACCGTACTGTGGGGTCATGTATTGACCTCACTGGTATCTAATGCCATATCGGTTGTCGTTATTCTTCTCGTAGCGTTAATTATGGGCTTCCGTTCGTCGGCAGGGGTGCTGTCCTGGCTTGCAGTAGCGGGCATACTCATGCTGTTTACACTGGCTTTGACCTGGGTCGCGGCGATCGCCGGATTATCGGCCAAATCAGTGGATGGAGCAAGCGCCTTTTCCTACCCGATTATCTTTCTGCCGTTTATCAGTTCAGCCTTTGTACCGACGGAGTCAATGCCAAGCGTCGTTCGCGCGTTTGCTGAAAATCAGCCGGTAACCGCGATTGTGGAGGCGATCCGTTCGTTACTTTCAGGCCAGCCCGTAGGCAATGATATCTGGGTCGCTCTAGCGTGGTGTGCTGGAATACTGCTTGTAGCGTATCTTTTGGCGATGAGGGCTTATAAAAAACGGATGTAAGCGATCGGACGGACCTGATCGGGAAAATGAACTTGTCATCATTCATAAAGGAGCAGATTTGCCAACGGCAGCTGCTCCTTCTATTTTGATGAGAATTATTGCCCGAATTAGCAAAGCTATTCTCCATGTATTGAACTTGCTGTACGATCATCTAATATTGATCTCATCTTTAGGCATTGAAATAAGAACGGAGGACAAAGAGCTCGGATTTTTTAGGCCAATTGCATAGTTGTAATGCAGGTATCGTCACTTTCAAACGTTGAGAAATCGGATTTTACGGTTTTTCCATTTTGGGTAATCGTGATCCTGTATTCTTGATCTCTTGGAAGCCATAAATCAATAAACCCATGGGAATTTGACGTTATTGTTTCATCACGTATAACGTTCCCTTCGTGATCTTCGATGTAGATTTCAAACTCTTCATTCATCAATTCACCTTGGCAACCCGTCAAGCTGTGAGTGGCGCAGGGATGTGTTTGCTCAATATAGGGTGCAATCGAAACAAAGAACTCGTCTTTTGGCAGTGCATAGGTTAACTGACTATTATCCTGCTTAGTAACTATGAGCTGTGTTGAATTAATCGAGGCGGATTGGTCTTCTATATTACCGGCACTGTAATCATTAACTAATTGTTTGATATTCACCAATTCACTATCTATGTTTCCTTTGCTTTCTGACTGCTGACCTGCACATCCGCTTAAAGCGATTATTGAAGCGATACAAACCAAGAGCAATTGTTTTCTCATTAGACGATCTACCTCAGCTTTCATAGTTTTCAAAATTTGTATAGATGCCATAATTTGTATATACACCATAAATGAGATGAAGTAAATGATTCTCACTCTTACAATCTGTTGAACTTTTCCGATGATCCATTAAGAAATTTGATGTGAATATGGAATCTTGCATGAAAATAGTAGATACTTAGATGTGCGTTTAAGTGGTCAGGAGGTAGAAGATGGATGACTTTTCAACGAAAGATATGGCACTCATGGTAGAACGGTGGCCTAAATATCCCCTGGCGGCGGGACTTCGTCATACTGTAGGTCTTAAATTGGACGGTACCGTGGTGGCCGTGGGTGATAATAAACGGGGTCAATGTGATGTAAGCGGCTGGCGTGATATGGTGGCGGTTGCGGCGGGCAATGTTCATATGGCGACGAACACAGGCAACGCTCACACCGTTGGGCTGAAATCAAACGGCACGGTAGTCGCCGTGGGTTGGAATGGGCACGGCCAATGCGATGTAAGCGGCTGGCAAGATATTGCAGCGGTAGCAGCAGGTTGGCGTCGTACCGTGGGAATCAGAACGGATGGCACGGTGGTGGCGGCCGGCCGGAATCATGAAGGGCAAAGCCAGGTAAGCGATTGGTGTGAGATGGTGGCAGTTACGGCGGGGGACTGGCATACAGCAGGCCTTAAATCGGACGGTACGGTGGCGGCTGTGGGGAATCATCGGCATGGGCAATGCGACGTAAGTGATTGGACCAAGATCGTGGCCGTAGCAGCGGGTTATCTTCATACGGTCGGTCTTAAATCAGATGGCACGGCGGTAGCTGCGGGCTTGAATAAGCATGGCCAATGCGACGTAAACGGTTGGAGCGGTATTGTGGCGATATCGGCGGGGAGTTATCACACCATCGGTCTTAAATCAGACGGCACCGTGGTGGCTGCAGGCCTGAATAAACATGACCAATGCAATGTAAGCGGCTGGCGTGAGATGGTGGCCGTAGCGGCGGGCTGCACTCATACTATCGGGCTTAAATCGGACGGTACAGTAGCCGCTGTGGGAAGTAATGAATTTGGCCAATGCGATATAGGAGACTGGTGTGATATCCAGTTACCCGGCCATCGTTTTCAGGCATAATGTCAGCGTGGAATCCGAATAAAAGGGGAGAACATATAGGTGTTTTCAAGAGAAAGTCTAGAAAAGAAACAAATCAGCGTATATGCAGTGGCATTAATCGTTGGAGGAACCTTGGGATGGTTAAGTCCGCAAATTGGCAGCTTTCTGGAACCCATGGTTTCATCCATAATTGCTATCCTCTTATTCAGTATGTTTTGTCAAATTCCTTTTTTGAAATTAAGGGAAGCACTTTCCAACAGACGCTTTATAGGAGCCTTATTGCTTGTCAATTTCATCTTAATTCCTTTGCTTGTACTCGCCTTAACCAAGCTTTTTCCTCAGCCTGGCCCGGTTCTGATAGGGGTTTTCTTGGTGCTTCTAACTCCATGTATAGATTATGTCATTGTTTTTACTCAATTGGGCAAAGGGAATGAAAAGTTAATTCTGGCGTCTACTCCAGTGCTATTTGTAGTCCAAATGATAATGCTGCCTTTTTACCTTTGGTTATTTATCGGTGCCGAGGCATCCGAAATCGTAAGAATTGGCCCCTTCGTTGAAGCTTTTACTTATTTAATTATTGTTCCTTTATTTTTGGCATTGGTCATTCAATTTTTGGCGAGAAGAAACGCTGGCGGTGTTAAAGCGCTGGACTTTACGGCATGGCTGCCCGTTCCGCTTATGGCACTTGTGCTTTTCATGGTGATCGGCTCGCAAATCGACAGGGTGGTAAAGGAATTCAATATCATTGTAGCTGTGATACCGATCTACGTATTATTCCATATCGCCTCCCCATTCATTTCACGAGCTATCGCAACTATTTTTAGAATAGGGCCGTCAGACGGCAGAGCACTTATTTTTAGCGGGGGAACACGCAATTCGCTTGTTGTGCTTCCACTGGCCCTTACCTTACCGGGGGAGATGGCCACCATAGCTGCGTCAGTGGTCGTAACTCAAACCATTATTGAACTGATCGCAGAGCTTATCTATATCTATGTTGTGCCTAATCTTATCTACCAAGACGTATGAGCATATACAAGCCTTGAAGAAGGAAGCGGCACTTGGGCTGAAAATCATACAACGGCAATCGACCCTGCGATCGGCTGCCGTTATTTATGGCAGGCATCCTTGACGATGTGAGACATAATAGATATTATGGACTTATTAAGTCTGTGTTTGAGGTGATCATGAATGAAGTTCTCCAAGGCTACTGATTATGCCCTCCATACGATGCTCTTTCTTACTGTGGCAACTCCTCAGAAACCAATCGGTGTACAGCAGCTAGCGGAGCGGCAAAAGGTGTCTCCAACCTATCTGTCCAAAATACTGACCAAGTTGGTGAAGGCGGGCATGATTGAATCGATAACGGGCGTGAATGGCGGGTACCGCCTCAAGCGTGATTGGGAAAATATTTCGTTCCTCGATATTATTCATGCGATTGAAGGCTCGGCCTCCTTGTTCGATTGCAGTTTCGATCATGGACCGAGATGCCCGATTCAAAAGGTCGTGTTATCGGCAGAAGAGAAGATGGAAGAACACTTGAGAAATCAGAAAATGTCTGATCTTGTGCGTGATCTGAATATCGTCGTATGATTCCCTTTTTTAGCTTAATTAAAGACACTAAATGTCTTTAAAGTCTGTGATTAATCATCGGCATGATTAAATCGATAATGGGGGTGAGGCGCTTGAAAGCACGGCTGGCGGATATGTAGGCGGATTGGTTATAAGCGATACCGCTATTCAACTGATTGCCAAAAGGAGAGCGGAAACATGAATGTATTCGAAAGCCAGTATGATTTGATCCAAAACACAAGGGAATCATTGTTTCGTTATTGCGAAATTATGTCCCCTACAGATTATGTTAAAAAACTTGAAACCTTGGGTGGAGTATCTATTCACCGTTTACATGCTCACGTAGCCGAGTGTTATCAGGTATGGTTGGGGACTCGCGCCCTTGGTAAATCACTACCCAAAATAACACCGGAGTCCATTCACAATATACAGGAAATGCGTGAAGTTTTTAAGAAAACGGATGAACTGGTTTATGAATTTCTAAATGAATTTAAGAACAGATGGGATCCTGCCCTTCAAGCATCGTGGCAAAGTGATAGCATGGAGCTAACCGAATTATGGCTTTTTACGCACACGATCACCCATGAATTTCATCATAGAGGACAAATTGTAAAAATTGGCAGGCAACTCGGGTATATCCCGCCCAAAATGAACCTCGCTAAACCATAGTGGTTTCATGCAAACACTTTCGATAAGTTGGGTTCAACCCTTAAAGGCTGTATCCTTGTTCAAGGGCGGTTTCGATTTTGGAGCAGGATGTTTTTTAGGCTAATTACAGACAACCACTATCTTTAATGTCTGTAATATTCATTTAAATTTATTATGAAAAAAGCAGGTGATGAGTACAATGACAAATGAACTGTTTGATTCGTCGGTATGGGAACAGGCTTGGAAAGAGGATTCAAATACGGGAGTCAACAAAATGAAGAGGGCTGGCATCGATCCAGCGCATTCTTTTGATTCATCCGCCAAGTCATTCAATAAAGAGGTGTTTAGCGAAGATGGGAGGCGAAGGGCCAGACGGATTATGAACTGGCTGGAGGACCAGGGCGTTGAATTTTCCGGAGCTTCTATTCTGGATATAGGTGCGGCATCGGGGGGATTTTCCGTACCTTTCGCGGAGCGGGGAGCAGCTGTAACGGCGGTGGAAACCTCCCGGCCATTGGTTGAGCTCCTTCAGCAGAATAGTTCGGGCTTGGGGAAGGGAGCCGTCAAAGTGGTCCACGAACCCTTCGAACATATCGATCTTGAGGTAAGGGGATGGAAGCGAGCCTTTGATATTGTCTTTGTCTCCATGTGCCCGGTTCTGGTCGATTGGGCCAGTGTAGAGAAGGTGCTTAGCTGCGCGAGGGCGTTCTGTTATATGAGCTTGTCGGTAGGTTCCCACAAGCACAGCCTGGTTGACGAGATATGGCCGCTTGTCACCGCTCGGCCCCGAGAGGCCGAACATTTGGAGATGATGTACCTGACCCAGCTACTGCTATTAAAGGGATACTCTTATCAATCATTAGTAACCCAGGAAATGAAAACAATAACAGTCTCCAGAAAGACCGCATTCAATGATACGATCAATCGGTTGAAAATGCACGGGATCACGGTCGACGAGAGGGTCCGTGATGTGATCTCCCGTCATCTGGATAAGCGTTATCCCGGTGATCAGGTGGAAATTCAGCAAGGCGGTCGGTTCGGCAAAGTGCTTGTTCGTCTGCAAAATCAGCATATGTACGACAGGGAGGAGCGTTCTAGCCTGCAGTTGCCTTAAATATCGAAAAACACTTAACGAGGAGGACGAAGCATTTATGAACAAAGTGGATGTAGCGATTATCGGGGGAGGTCCCGCCGGTTTAAGCGCCGGACTTATGCTGGGACGCGCCAGGAAGCAGACAATTGTGATTGATGAGGGACGTCCGCGCAATGCCGTGACCCGGGAGGCCCATGGGTTTTTAACGCGAGACGGGATCAGCCCGAGCGAGTTCCGACGTATCGCAAAGGAGCAACTGCGTGCTTATCCGTCGGTTTCCCAAGTGGAAGATACCGTGGTATCGATCACGCGGGAGGACGGAAGCTTCTTGCTGAAGACGGCCGCCGGGATGAAGATCGCCAGCAAAAAGCTGCTGTTTGCCGCAGGCATGAAGGATCGCAAGCTTGGAATTCCGGGATTGGCCGAGGTCTACGGAAAGAGTGCATTTGTTTGTCCGTATTGCGACGGTTGGGAATTAAGGGAGGAGCCGCTGGTTGTCATCAGCAGAGGAAATGCGCTCATGCATTTCGCTCCATTGCTGTCGGGGTGGACGAAGCGGTTTACCGTTTGCACAAATGGCCCCGATGAATTGAGTGAGGCTGAACGCAATGACTTGCGGGATCATCATATTCCGCTATTCGATACGCCGATTCGTGCCATTTTATCCTATGAGGGCATGGTGAGCCATGTTCTGCTTGAGGATGGGACAGAAATTCCGTGTACGGGGATCTTCTTCAAGTCGGAACTGGTTCCGGGAACGGACTTGCCGCAGTCCCTTGGCTGCCGCCTATCAGAGACGGGAGTGATCGCCGTCGACGAATTTGGAAAATCCAGTGTCCCTGGTGTTTACGCAGCGGGTGACATGTCTTCACGAATGCATCAATCCATTGCGGCAGCCGCATCAGGAGCTGCCGCCGCGGCTGCAATAAATGGAGAATTAAATCAGGAAGCCTGGAAGCAAACACCATAAATGTTCCGCCCCCAGCTAGCAGCTCTGAACTTTTATCCAGAGCTAATTAAGGGGTCGTTCCATTGCTGGAGTAGGAAGGCTTTAAGGTGAAGAGGCGGTAGTATTCAACCATAAAAAACCAGGGATCCGGGCGAACTTCCCTTGCTTAGATCCCTGGTTTATTACGTTCAGTCGGATTATAGCTTCCTTGCCTTGATGACAAAGGTTACGGGAAGCATCTTGGCTTTTTGGGCAAAATCGTTGTTGTCTCCTCGCGATTGTATGATATCTTCATCCGATTGCTCGATCATTTGCTCAATAACAAACCTGGCCTTTGAGAGTGCATTCACATAGGTTGATAGTTTACGGTCCGACAAGGTTAGGGTACCCTCCTCAAGAGATACCGAATACCAGGATTCATCAAAATAGCATTTTTTAAAAGCAAGACTATCATTTTCTGCAGCAACACATTTGTGAATAGGGTGGGACCAACTGAAAATAAATACGCCATCTTGTTTTAAATAAGAAGCGATGCGGCCAAAGGTACCTTCCAGATCGGTGGTCCAGCCTATGGCATAAACCGAATAAACAAAGTCAAAATAATCCACCGGTATGCCGCATTCCTCTTCCATGGGAGAACAGATAAATTGAGCTGAAAGGCCGCAGTCCGTCAAATGCTGCTTTGCCTTCTCGATTTGTTGTTCAGATATATCCAAAGCCCATAGTTCAGATGCATTGCGTTCCCCTTGATATTGCAAGGAATGACCAGTTCCACAGCCGATCTCCAGCATCTTTTTTCCCGAGACATCACCAAATAGCTGGCATTTTTCTTCTGAGACAAAGGCTCCATAGTAAGGAAGCGAGGTTGCCCCTAAGATGTCATTTCCTTTTGTATCCCAGAAAAGGCTGTTTGTTTGGTGAATAGATTCCCTGTCCATCTCAACCGAGATAGCACTGCCAACTTCGCCAGCGCCTATAATGTTTGGTCTATAAACCGAATTCTTGTCCATTCCAACACCCTCCACAAAATAAAATACGAACATTTGCTCTGTTAATCCCTAATCTACCATTTTTATAGGAACAAATCTACACCGGAATATTCCATAATACGTCCTATCAAAAATAGTAAAAAGAACAAAAGTAAAATCAATAAATTGATATTGAGCTGCTGTTCGGTTCATTTATGATTAAAGTAACGAACCCGGAAGGAGTGGAAGGAATGAGTACTTGCAAAGTCATGGTTACAAGACCTAAATTAATCGACAATGTTCTGATGAACCCCGGAATCGGATTTACGACTTTTCAACGCTTTAATGGAGACAAATTGAACGAAGGAAAACGTTGGACAGAGGGATCCCCCATTGTATATCAAGACTTCGATGGAAACCTGGAGAATGAAAATCATCCAATGACTTCAATCGCTTATTTCAGGATTTACTGGAAATACATAGAGCAGGAAAAGGGCAGCTACAATTGGGAGCTCATAGACAAGGCCCTCGCGACAGCCCGGCAGCGCAAACAAACGCTAATGCTTCGAATAGCCCCTTATGGTGCTAACGAAGAAGAAGACGTTCCCGCTTGGTATCGGGAATTACTAGGGAAACCGCCCGAGAAGTTTGATGGGCCAGGTTGGATGGTTGATGCGGAAGATCCGACTTATGCCGAGTATTTCGGAGACTTTATCCGCGCCTTGGGCAGAAGATACGATGGCCACCCGGATATGGAAAGTGTGGATCTCTCCATTGTAGGCTCCTGGGGGGAAGGCATCGGTTCAAATCTGCTAACCCGTACAACAAGAGAGGCGCTGGTCGATGCCTACACGGATTCCTTCAAAGAAACACCGCTTGTGATGCTGCTGACCGATAAGAAGACGAACGGCTACGGCTTGTCTAAAGCTAATGTAGGCTGGCGTGTCGATTGTCTGGGGGATGTGTGCGGCAAAGCGTGGGATTTCTCGGATGACTGGTCGCATATGAACGATTATTATCCGCAGCAGCTTATACGCTCAGGCATGCAGGACGCGTGGAAGAAGGCTCCCGTTTCGCTGGAGGTATGCTGGGTGGTTCAGCACTGGAAGGATATGGGGTGGGATATCGATTACATTATTGATCAATCGTTGAAATGGCATATCTCATCCTTTAACGCAAAGTCTTCACCGATCCCCAAGGAATGGGAGCCCAACGTGGATCGTTGGCTCAAAAAAATGGGCTATCGTCTGGCCTTACGCAAGTTCTCATTCCCTGAGACGGTAAAACCGGGCGGCAAGCTGGCGTTTGCTTCCTGGTGGGAGAATCTGGGCGTCGCTCCTTGCTATAAGAAATTTCCTTTAGCTCTGAGACTTAAAGGCGAGCGAGCGACACAAGTTTTTATCACGGATGCCAATATCTGCGAGTGGCTCCCCGGGGACAGCCTTTTCGACAGTAACGTATGGATTCCGGCAGATATGCCACTGGGCAGTTATCAGCTTGAGCTTGCTATTTTGCATGGGCATACCCATCGGCCCGCCGTTCAACTGGCCAATACCGGCCGACAACCGGACGGTTGGTATCTGCTTGGCAACGTAGAAGTGCAGCTTGAGCTTGAATCGCCTGATGCAATCGAATAACAGTAGGGGAACAGGAACATATATGCATAAAACCGCGTAAAATCGCGGTTTTTTATTTTGCGCCAGATTTAAACCTCGGTGAAAATAATACTATAGTTATAAAATCGGATATTTTTGTTATGTTAATTTGAATAATTGAAACTATAATTATAAATATCGTGATCTGCGATTAAAGAACAGAAAAGGAAATAGAAATGGAGAGGAATGGATGGTTTCGATTTTACTTATTATCATTTATTTGGCATTTATTAGTTTGGGATTGCCGGATTCCCTAATTGGATCTGCCTGGCCTGTAATGCAATCAGAATTCGGTGTTCCTGTTTCTTATGCCGGATTGATTACTATGATTATTGCCTGCGGAACCATTATTTCCAGCTTGCTTTCCGATAAACTCACCAGGAGGCTTGGAACCGGACTCGTAACGGCAATCAGTGTTTTGTTGACAGCGGCGGCTCTTTTCGGCTTCTCCATATCACATTCGTTTGTCTGGTTATGTTTATGGGCGATCCCTTATGGTCTTGGCGCAGGGGCGGTTGACGCCGCACTTAATAACTATGTTGCTCTGCACTATGCTTCCCGCCATATGAGCTGGCTTCACTGCTTCTGGGGTGTTGGCGCGGCTGTCAGTCCCTATATTATGAGCTATTATCTGACGGGCGGGTTTTGGTGGGATTATGNTCCATATCACATTCGTTTGTCTGGTTATGTTTATGGGCGATCCCTTATGGTCTTGGCGCAGGGGCGGTTGACGCCGCACTTAATAACTATGTTGCTCTGCACTATGCTTCCCGCCATATGAGCTGGCTGCACTGCTTCTGGGGTGTTGGCGCGGCTGTCAGTCCCTATATTATGAGCTATTATCTGACGGGCGGTTATGGGTGGAATAATGGTTATCGCACGATCGGCATCATTCAGATTATATTGACTGTGATCCTCTTTATCAGTTTGCCGTTGTGGAAGAATAGAAATGCAGAGAACTCTAAGGAAGAGATTTCATCTAAGCCGCTAAGTTTGCAGCAAGCTGTTCGAATAAACGGGGTTCCTCTTATTCTAGTTGCCTTCTTCTCATATTGTGCACTGGAACAAACAACCATGCTTTGGGCAAGCAGCTATCTGGTACAACATCGGGGAGTAGATATTAATGTAGCCGCTCGTTTTGCATCCCTGTTTTTCCTTGGAATTACATTCGGTCGCTTCCTTTCTGGATTCATCGCTGATCGATTGGGCGATAAGTTATTGATTCGCATCGGAATCTTCACATCAATGGCAGGCATCATTTTCATTGCCTTACCCGTAACAACGGATGTACTGGCGTTAATTGGGCTAATTATCGTTGGACTGGGGTGTGCGCCTACTTATCCTGCGATTATTCACTCTACACCGTTCAATTTTGGCAAAGAAAATTCACAGGCTATTATCGGTATCCAAATGGCAAGCGCTTATGTCGGCACAACCTTTATGCCTCCGCTTTTTGGCTTCATTGCAGCCCATGTTAGCATAGGCTTGTATCCTTTATTTTTGATTATTTTGGCAATTCTAATGTTATTCATGTCGGAGAAGTTAAACAAAGTGGTAGCAGAAAGAGAAGCTGCAAAATTACAACCCCAATGAAATGACGAGCGCTACAGTTTACTATCAAAAAATAATAAAGCTGTTCACTTTACTCACCATAGGCTCCGCGCGTACGTAGTACGGGGCTGAGATGGTGAGTCTTTTTTTGTTCATCTCCCCAACGCATGAAACTCAACCCTTCATCTTCTCTTTAAATGAGAGATTCAGCGATATCATCCTCAATCACCTCCACACTTATTTACTTAAATCTCATTTTCTACATATTCAGATAAAAAAAGAGTTTATTTGGAGCGAAACAAACTATTTCCAATCCAATTTGTGGTAAAGTATTCTCTCTGATGCTAGAAAGTCTAGGCGGATTTGCGACTTCCGCACAAGCCGCCGGTTTTCAGCTTAAGCCTACAGCGAGCGCATATGCGAAAGCCTTATTCAGCAAAGTGAAGGACAGCAGTGGTTCATCGAGGAAGTCGAGAGGCTGCTTAACATCCAGGAGAAGAGCTTGAACACCATCCAAAGCCAGGAGGACCTGAATCAGATCCTGACCTTAGGCCTGTACAATAAGGAACAGGAGCTAAGCCCAATCTATGGGCTTAGCTCCTGTTTTAATTAATACCTTTTTTCCATAACTTCTATAGCAATTTGCATCCCCAAGAAGAAACTTTGGAATTTCGATGTAGACGGGAAAGATCACTTCCTATTTTTAACAAAACCCAGTGCTTGCAGTTTACGGCAGCTCGGCAACATCAGGCCTTTCTCTGTATTCACTTGGCGTTAGTCCTATGAACTTTTTGAATTGCCGCATAAAATGCACATCGTTCTCATAACCACAAATTCCAGAAATATGGCTGATCGTATACGATGTGTTCTTCAGTAAATAGGAGGCATACCCTAGTCTGTTAAGGATAATATCGTAAATTACCGACACGCCAAAAATTTGTTTGTAGATATGCTGAAAATAAGATCGACTCATCTTCATCTTATCCGCCAAGAACTCGACAGTGTACCAGGTAGATGGGGAACTGAAAACTTCATTTCTCAGATTCAGGAACTGATCATAGTATTTGCTGATCTGATGATGTGGCTCCAGATGATTTCGTATATCGCTAAGCTTCATGAACAGACAACGAATGGTATAATCGATGATCTCATGTCGAAAGGTTCCATTCTGTAAATTCTCCCAATGAATCTCATTCACTTTTCTGGAAATATAAAAGGGGTCATAGGCTTTGATTAAGGTATCTAGAGGCAGATTCAATCGATCAAAAAAATCGTCTGCGGCCTCCATTTCAAAATGGAACCAGTCATGAACCAGAGGTTGTTCGGTATCCCGGTAGAAATACGGGCTGTTTTTGTTAAAAATAATAAAGCTATTGGGTTCAACAAACACATTCTGCGATTGCACCCTAAGCTCCATTTTGCTGCGAAAGAGTAAAAATACGTAATCCCCGGAGCCTTCCGGGCGATCGACCGTAAAGCCTTCCGGATGAATCACATGATAACCGCATCGCTTCAAATGTATCAATCAAGTCCACTCCTCAAAAGGATAATAGATCAGTTATTAGATAGGATAAGTCATTTCCTTTCTCTATACAAGATAGTAATCTGTGATAAGAAATACAGAGTATACTTCAGTGATTAGAGAGAGGATAGGTGCCTAAAATGTCCACAGCAGCTACGAAATTTTATATAAAAAACTATCCAAGACCCCAATTTGTACGAAATAAGTGGGTGGATCTGAACGGGGAGTGGGATTTCAGTTTCGATGATGACGAAGTTGGGGTTGCTGAACGTTGGATGGACCATTTTCCGGCCGCACTCCAAATAAACGTTCCATTTACCTATGAAACCCGGGCGAGCGGGATCGGTGAGGAGAAGTTCCATGCGCAGGTCTGGTATCGCAGAAAACTGATACTGTCCCCTGAGGCGGAAGGGAAACGAACAATCCTGCATTTCGAAGGCGTCGATTATAAAGCCACCTGTTGGGTGAACGGTAGTTATGCGGGAGAGCATGAAGGGGCATATGCTCGGTTCTCCTTTGATATTACCGACCTGCTGGCTCAAGACGCTGAAAATGAAATGGTGCTGAAAGTGGAAGACAGCGATAGCTGTTTGCAGCCTCGAGGCAAGCAGCGCTGGGCCGGGCGGAATCATGATTCGTTTTATGTGCAGACAACTGGCATTTGGAAAAGCGTCTGGCTTGAGCATGTCCATGAAACCCGCCTGGATATGGTGAAAACGACGCCGGACATCGACGCCCAAAAGGTGCGGTTTGACTTTCGCTTTAACGGTACAAAGAAGAAAAATAATCTGCGGCTGGAGACCGAAATTACATTTAAAGGGGAGACAGTAAGAAAGCTGAGCCTTTCGGTGGACAGAGCCTGGCTTATGGTGGAAACCGGCATGATGAGCGGCATCAACGGACCTTGGCTGCAAAACCTGTGGTCCCCGGACCATCCTAATCTATTTGATGTGGAGTTTGTGCTGTATGAAGGAGAACAAGAGATCGATCGGGTGGGCTCCTATTTTGGCATGCGCAAAATCTCGATCAGGGATGGCCAAATCCTGCTGAACAATATTCCCCTTTACCAAAGATTGATCCTGGATCAGGGCTACTGGACCGAAAGTCATCTGACACCGCCGTCGGAAGAAGCGCTGATAGAAGATATCGAGGCGATTGCCCAGATGGGCTACAACGGTTTGCGCAAGCATATGAAAATTGAAGACGCCAGGTTCCTGTACTGGTGTGATGTCAAAGGCATGTTGGTCTGGTCCGAAATGGCGGCTGCTTTTGAATATAACGACGAAGCTGTGGAGCGTTTTACCAAGGAATGGATTGAGGTTGTACAGCAGCAGTATAATCATCCCTGCATTATTACCTGGGTACCCTTTAATGAATCCTGGGGCATTCAAAATATTATCCATGACGACCGGCAGCAAAAATTTACGGAGGGCATTTATTATTTGACCAAATCGATCGATCCTTATCGTCCAGTCATCACCAATGATGGATGGGAGCACACTATTTCTGATATTTTGACGCTTCATGATTACGTGGAGCGAGGCGAAGATTTGTATGAAACCTACAAGGATAAAGACTCGATTACGGGCAGCATCGGTACGTACAACGAGTGGAAATTTGCGTTCGCCCAAGGCTACAGTTATAAAGGCCAACCGATTATGATCAGCGAGTTTGGAGGGATTGCTTTCAAGAGCGAGCATGGCTGGGGTTACGGTAATCAGGTTGATAGTGAGGAAGCTTTCCTGGAGCGATTCGGCAGCATAACAAGAGCGATCAAAGCAATTCCGTTTATTTCCGGCTACTGTTATACGCAGATTACAGATGTGCAGCATGAGGTCAACGGCCTGCTTACCGAAGACCGAAAACCGAAAGTGGCACCGGAAAAGATCCGGGAGATCAATTTGGGATAGAGAAGCTATTAAAGAATGCAGGGTTAGTAGGATGACGACAAACAGTCCCCCTTCCGCTAGGGGAGACTGTTTTTTCTTTGGGTCAGGGTGCTAATTCCGTTTCATACGAGATATTTAATATCCCCTCATAGCTGCGTGATGTTAAGGAATGGGGAAGGGGAGGAGTGCGAGCCCGACGGTCGATCGTCTTCTCTGAATTCCAGAACCGCCACGATCCGCTCGCCCGGCTGAATGCCAAACGGCTCACACTGATTCGGGTCATAAATCCAATTCGGTATTGATCGGCGCGAGTACCATGATCTGGATTTAGCCAACAGTTGGACGTTCTGGATCAAACAGCAGACCGCCGCGTAATCCTCCTCCTGCTTGTGGGGATCAACTTCTTGCTTGGCTACAATAAGGAGAAAAGCTGATGATGCATTTCCGGATGAATCCGAGAGTTTTGTGGCAGCGAGGCTGCCCGTCACATGGATAAAGCGCCATGGCTCCCTTAGTCCATCGTTTGGTGCCCAGACGGCATCATTCAGCACTTCAAGAATGCTCGGCACCGCAATGCGCACGTGACCCGGCTGAAGCTCATCCGCTTTCCCACCGCCGATTGCAGTCCATTTCTGCTCCGCCGGCGTTCTTCTTCGGGCTCTCGGTGCTTTATCGAAATACCCTATATGCAAAATCCCGGCAAATCTTTCACCGGTCTGCAATCCGATTTCTGCAAGAAACGCCTCGCTATGAAACATAGGGTCCGTATCCCATAGCGCGCCCAACCCGCGATGCCAGGCAAGCAGCTGAAAATTTTGCATTACACTACAGACTGCAGCGTAATTTTCGTCGCTCTTCCGCCGATCGGAGGCAGACTCGGCAATGAAGATCAGGTGAGCGGGAATATCCGTTATTCGTTTGACGAAGAAATCGATCATTTTAGCGGGGATGAGCTTACCGAAGCGGCTTTCCTTCATCTTGGCCATCATGCTGTCCACCAACCTATGGCACGCCTCAGGTGTATTCGCGATAAGGCAGCGCCAGCGCGGCGCGCCTTCAGCTTCGTATAGACTGGCCGCATCATTCATCAAGGATACGACCAGTTCTGGCGCTACCGGTGTTGTGTTAAATCTCCGGATGGTTCTGCGTTCTTTGATCGCTTGGGGATAATCCAATATAATTCCTCCTTGCTAAATTTGTTTACTAGTAAACAATAATACCAAAAAATTTTTTTATCTCTTGTCTACATACCGGGACATACCTTGAAAAAACTTGAAAATCGTCTGCAGCTCGCTTTCGGAGTAATCTCCCAAAAATTGTATAAAGCGCTGTTCCTCCTCTTCATGCAAATCCCGATGCAAATCGTACATCTGCTTCCCATGGGGCGTTAGACGAAAATACACCTCTTTACGATTGTCGTTCAGCTGGGTCCGGCGAATGAGGTCAAGCTCAAGCAGCTTCTTACTGATCTTGGTAATGCTTGCCTTGGACAATTTTAATTTCTCTGCAATCGCGGAATGATTAATCGGTTCATAATGGCCGATGCAATCCAGCACATGGATAGTCGATAAATTACCTGGGATGCTTTTCAATTGCCGGAGCTGCACCATATCTTGAATCTCTTTAAGTTCAAGCTCCATTCGCTGTTCATGCAAATGAGAGAAGTGAAGCAACTGTTCATAAATTAACGCCTTAATATTGACAGGATAATCCATTGATTCGGAATCACACTCCATATTGTTAACTCGGAAATTAAAATATCACAATTTAACGGATTCAGCAAGTGCCGCAACCAAGGTTTTTCTCAAATCATCATTGACATTGAGAATCATTATCACATATTATGTTTACTAGTAAACAAAACAAAAGTGTTCTGGGGAGGTATGGTAACGGAAGCCTAAAAATGATGAGTATAAGATCAAACGGATATGTACCTGGTCAGCAGTTTTGTAAGAATACGGGTTGAATGAGGCAAATGAAAAGGAGTGGCGATGAAATGACAGTGAACCTGCGAATCGAACATTTAAAGGCGGCAGTAGAAGGCAAAGAGATCCTGAAAGGTCTGAACCTTGAGGTGAATGGCGGAGAAATTCATGTTGTAATGGGACCGAATGGAACGGGGAAGAGTACATTGGCCTCAGCTTTGATGGGGCACCCCAAGTACGAAGTGACAGAGGGGATTGTTACACTTAACGGGGAAGATCTGCTGGAGATGGAAGTGGATGAAAGGGCCCGGGCAGGATTATTCCTGGCTATGCAATATCCGAGTGAGATCACCGGGGTCACGAATTCTGACTTCATGCGCAGTGCGATCAATGCAAGGCGTGAAAAAGGCCAAGAGCTTTCGTTAATCAAATTTGTACGGATGATGGAAGCGAGCATGCAGACGCTGGAGATGAACCCGGAATTTATGCATCGTTACCTGAACGAGGGTTTTTCCGGAGGGGAGAAAAAGCGGAATGAAATTTTGCAAATGCTGATGCTCGAACCGCCTTTGGTCATATTGGATGAAATCGACTCCGGTCTGGATATTGATGCGCTGCGCATCGTTGCTGAAGGGGTCAACGCTTTGCGCAGCCCAGACCGCGGATTTTTAATTATTACGCATTATCAGCGACTGCTTAATTATATCAAGCCGGACTTCGTACATGTAATGATGCAAGGAACCATCGTAAAATCCGGGGGGCCGGAATTGGCGGAGCGGTTAGAAGCCGACGGATATGAGTGGATCAAAGAAGAACTGGGGATTACAGAGGAATCTGCTGCTCCGGACGAAGAAGAATCGTTTCAAATGCCAATGCAAACCAAGTCACCGCGTATCTGAAAGGAGAGAGCCGTAACATGACAATGAACAGTGCAGAGAACCGGGCATCAGAACAAGTTCGCTATGAAGCAGACCCGGATTGGCTGACGATGTTGAGGAAGAGAGGCCTGGATGCCATCAGTACCCTGCAGTTGCCCAGGCTGGAGAAGACGAATTTGCAGCGCTGGCCTTTACCTCAGCAAGGCGTATACCGCAAGCCAGAGCTATTGACATTTCTCGAAGAATTACCGGAATCCATCAGAAAATGGGTGTACTCTGACAATGTACTGGTACAGCAAAATTCAGGCCCTTTGATCAAGCACTTGACGGAAGGGCTGGGGGAGCAAGGCGTTATTTTAACCGATTTGGAAACAGCGGCCCGGCAATATCCGGAACTGGTTAAGCCCTATTTGATGCAAGCCGTGAAGACGGAGGAGAATCTGCTTACCGCGCAGCATGCCGCACACTGGAGCGGCGGAGCCTTTATTTACATCCCTAAGGGGGTTCATGTGGAGGCCCCGCTGCAGACGCTATTTTGTGTAGATGAATCCGATACGCTCTTTATGCCGCATGTATTGGTGGTAGCCGAGGAGGGCAGCTCCGTAACACTGGTGGAGAATACCATGTCCTCCTTAAGCAAGATTGTGGCGGTGAACCAAGCCGTTATGGAAGTATTCGTCGGCGAAGGGGCAAAGGTCCATGTCGTGTCATTGCACCAACTGGAAAGAGACTTGATCGACCTGACGTATCGACGCGCCATTGTTGAACACGACGGACAGGTCAACTGGTTGATTGGCGAAATGAATTGGGGCAAGACGATGAGCGATACAGTATCCGTGCTCCAAGGCGAAGGGGCTGGTTCGGATTTAAAGTCCATCTTGGTAGGATCCGGTCGTCAGACGATGAATATTACAGCCCGGACGGTTCATATCGGCAAGAATTCGCCAAGCGATATGGTAATCAGAGCGGTGATGAGAGAGCAGTCAACCGCCATATTAAACGGAATCACCAAAATTGAAAAGGGGGCAACAGGCGCGAACGGACAGCAGACCGAAAAAATATTGATGCTGCATCCCGAGGCGCGCGGCGATGCCAATCCGATCCTGTTGATTGATGAAGACGATGTGAAAGCCGGACACGCCGCCAGCGTCGGACAAGTTAATCCGGAACAGCTGTATTATTTGATGTCCAGAGGAATTAGCCGGGTGGAGGCGGAGCAGCTAATCGTATATGGGTTCCTTGCTCCCGTCGTGGCCGAAGTACCGCTGGAAGGTGTAGCCACCCAGCTGCAAGCGCTTGTGGAGCAGAAGCTGGGACAAATCAAGGAATCGGATCAAGCAAGCATATTTGCTGAATAAGGAGGATGAGAACATATGGCCAAGGAAATGGTGGAGCTGGGAGAATATCAATACGGCTTCAAAGATGCGCATCAAGCAGTGTTCCAATCCGGTAAGGGACTGACTCGTGAGATCGTTACTACCATCTCGGAGATGAAGGAAGAACCCGACTGGATGCTCGACTTTCGGCTAAAGGCGCTGGAAGTGTTCCAAAGTATGCCGATGCCTGCATGGGGGGGCGATTTGGGAGCCCTGGATTTCAATGATATCCAATATTATGTCAAGCCTTCCGAGAAGCAGGGCAAAACTTGGGAGGAAGTGCCGATCGAGATTAAGCAAACCTTTGACAAGCTTGGCATACCGGAAGCGGAACAGAAGTTTCTTGCCGGGGTGTCGGCTCAGTATGAATCCGAAGTCGTCTATCACAGTATCCAACAAGAGCTGGAGGAACAAGGGGTTATATTTACAGATACCGACACAGCGCTGCGCGAGCATCCCAAACTGCTGCGTCAACATTTTGGCACCATTATTCCGCCAAGCGATAATAAGTTTGCCGCACTGAACAGCGCGGTATGGTCCGGAGGAAGCTTTGTTTATGTTCCGAAAGGGGTAAAATGCGAGGTTCCTTTGCAAGCTTACTTCCGCATCAATTCGGAGAACATGGGACAATTCGAAAGAACGCTCATTATTATGGAAGAGGATAGCTTTGTCCATTATGTAGAGGGCTGCACGGCACCGATCTACAGCACGAACTCGCTTCATAGTGCCGTTGTAGAGATTATCTGCAAGCGAAATTCCCGGGCGCGATATACAACTATTCAAAATTGGGCGCCCAATATTTATAATATGGTGACAAAGCGGGCGATAGCTGAAGAAAACGCAACCATGGAATGGGTGGATGGCAATATTGGCTCGCGGCTGACGATGAAATACCCTTCCGTAGTGTTAAAAGGACGCGGATCAAAGGGGAACATGCTCTCGATTGCGGTCGCAGGCAAGGGGCAGCACCAAGATGCCGGGGCCAAAATGATTCATCTGGCTCCGGATACGACATCGACCATCATATCAAAATCGATCAGCAAACACGGTGGTAAAGTGACGTACCGAGGTTTGGCTACTTTTGGACGAAAAGCTTTCGGCGCCAAGTCTAACATCAAATGCGACACGCTTATTCTCGATAATGAGTCCACGTCAGATACGATACCTTATAACGAGATCATGAACGACAATATCACGCTGGAACACGAAGCGACTGTCTCCAAGGTATCCGAGGATCAGCTCTTCTACTTGATGAGCCGAGGCCTGTCCGAGGAAGAAGCGACCCAGATGATCGTGATGGGCTTCATCGAGCCGTTCACGAAAGAACTGCCCATGGAATATGCGGTGGAAATGAACAGGCTCATCAAGCTGGAGATGGAAGGCAGTATTGGGTAAACAGCCGATCCCCCCGACGTTCCAGCCCGTCCGGGCAATGCTTGGAATGAAATTGCCGCGGATGTGTCCGAGTAGATATTTTGTTAACAAGTAAACAATAAGTAAATGGATGGTTTAACCTGCTATGGAAAAAAAGAATTTAATCAACACCGAAGAGCCACAAACACAGAAGCCTATGAAGTTTATCCCCATAATAATAGCTATTTTCATGGGAAATTTCCTTTCGCTGTTGAACAGTAATACGATTAATATAGCTTTACCGGTTTTGCAAAAAGAATTTTCCACCGACTTAAATGTCGTGCAATGGACATTGACAGGCTTTATGCTGGCGCTTGGCACGTTCGCGCCAACTGCCGGGTATTTCGGTGAACGCTACAGTTACAAGCGGCTGTATATTTTCGCTTTGCTTGGCATGACGGTGGCCTCCGTACTATGCGCTTTGTCCTGGAACGCACCGATGCTGATCGTGTTCCGCATAATTCAGGGTGCATTCTGCGGTATTATCGTGCCTGCATCGATGACGATGATATTTCAGATCATACCGCGACACCAGCAGTCTGTCGCCATGAGCATCTGGATTGCCGCTTCGATCGTGGCGCCAGCGATTGGACCGAGCTATGCAGGTTGGCTTATCCAGCACGGATCCTGGAAATGGCTCTTCTGGACCAATGTGCCGCTCGGTGTGCTTGCTATCGTTACTGCCTTTTTCTTCATTCCTTACTATCGCCTGCGCGTACCGAAGGGATTCGATTTATGGGGGCTTTTGACAGTCATCGCCGCCAGCTCGCTGCTGCTGATCGCGTTGTCGCAAGGCTCCGGTTGGGGCTGGGGATCGGTTAGCACACTGCTTTGTCTGGGCGGGGGACTATTGGCGCTGGCGCTCTTTCTGTGGCGCGAGATGTCCATCGAGTCGCCGCTACTGCAGCTCAGAGTGTTTCTAAATCGACGCTTCACGATGACGGTCATATTGCTCTGTATCGTAATGATCAACTTTTTTTCAGGCATGCTTCTCGTGCCCGTCTTCCTGCAAAATGTTCAGGGGCATTCGCCACTTGATACAGGGATCATTTTGTTGCCGTCCACGCTTGCCATGGCAATAATGTCCCTGGTTGTTGGCAGACTATATAAGGGGGTTGGACCCAAGCCGCTATTACTTATTGGCGTATTGCTGATGATTGCAGGAAATTTGCCGCTAGCGTGGCTTCAAATCGACAGTTCATCTGCTTATACGCTCTTATGGATGACAATCCGCAGTTTAGGTCTGGCTCTGGTGCTAATGCCGGCGACGACAGCCGGCATGGAGGAGGTTTCACGCGAGTATATCGGCCATGCCTCCTCCATTCAGAATTGGTTGCGAAATGTATTCGTATCGTTTGGTGTGGCTCTTTTCACCACGCTGCTAGCTTCACGTACAGCAGATCACGCTGACAAGCTAAAGGATGGGGACGTCGGATCGAGCTTAGTCCAGCTATCAACCACGATGGGCATTAACGATCTAAACATTTTGTCAACGCTTGTAGTAGTACTGGCTCTGCCATTTGTTTTTATGATTCGCTCCAAACGGAAGAAGGAACGGGGCATTGACAGCACTTTAAGCGATCCAGTACGTTAATCATCTCGTATCTAATAGAGCTAGACTTTTCGTAGAGTGATAGAAATAGCTTTATAAATAACCTGCAACTGCCGGGCATAGAGCCCGGCAGTTTAGCCATAAGTAGCATTCATTTCACTTTATGGCTATTTGAGACGCCCATATTGCTTCCCATAGGACAGAATCTTATTATATAGGCTCTGATCTTTTAATGCTTTAAGGGGGTATATTTGCGGCCGAGTATTCACTTCCAGAATCCAGGGTTTCCCCTTGGAATCGACAGCTACATCCAGACCGAGTTCTTGGAATCCTTGGTGATGACGGTCAAAGTTCCGGCCAACGGCAACACCCATTCTTTTGAGTTCTGATTCCAGTTGCGGGGTGAAGATGGAGTTGAAATCGGCACCGTTCATCGTCTTGCTGAAAGTGCCAATGGTTCCGCCCTGATTATAATTGGTGGCTACCTTCTTGGGGTTACCTACTTTGGTAAATAAGGCCGTGCTGACCCAATCTCCAAATCTGGTCTTCTGGACCATAACCCGGATATCGAATGGCTTGCCTTTGCTTTTGGCTAAGCGTATTCCTTTTTGCAACAGATAAGGTCTGCTCCCCGCAAAGCGTTTTAAAGCCCGATACAATTGGGCTGCACTTGAGTACACTGTTTTAGTAGTATTCAGCTGGCTCTGGTAACCCTTGTCTATTTTACGAATTCGGATAATATTTTTTCCGCCTGATCCATTGGTGGGCTTTAAGAAGACGATATTATAGTCATCCAGCATAGCGAGTAGATTTTTTTTGTTAAATAATAATGTACGCGGTACGTATCTTTGGAAAAAGGGATCATTTAGCAACCACTGAGTTTTCGTCCATTTACTCTTGATCGTGGTACTTTTATATTTCATTGTTGGGAGACTCACCCCTTGTTTTTTGTTTAGCTTATGCTGAGTAGTAGAACAAGTCTCCATGATGGCCTTGAACCAAGATTTGAGCCCAAGACCATTTTTATTGAATATGATAAGAAGTAAAGATGAAGTCCTTTACGCATGAGTGTTACAGAATGCGAGCGCTTAAGGCCAGAAACATTGAACAAATTTCAATAGAATGCCGATACATATATGAGAAGATATAGACAGAAAAAGGAGTAGAGTAATATGCGGCTTGAAACAGGCACCACGGCAAGATTGAAATTTCAGGAGCCTAAACAGGATATCCGCCGGCCAGCGGAATATATGTTTGAGCTTGGCAAAGAACAGACTGACAATCCGTCGAACAAATCAAAAGAAAGCAGCGGCAAACTGGTTACATGCCGAGAGAACGGTTATATCAGGCAGTACATTGTCCGGGCGGACGGCAGCCGGATTTTGCTCAGCGAGATGCAGGAGCCGCAAAGTGATGCCGCACCTCAGAGGCAAGAAGGGGACAAGGCGCTTCACAGCGAGCAGGAAGGCTCTATGGACCAAAACACGAAGGATATGATTCAACTGCTGAATGTGCAGGCAGGGATCGCGACCGATTATCGCAAAAAATCGGCTCATCTGGCGGCTTCGTATAACGTATTGTAAATGAAGAAACGCTGTAGTACTCGAACAAGAATATATACGCTTAAGGAGTCGCGAAAATCGCGGCTTTTTTTGTTTTTACGTATATAAGATCTATTCCCAAGCTCAGAGCAAAAGCTGATAGCCTGGTTCCATAGTAACGGCAACGGTTGCCACGATAATAGACGCGCCCCTAATTGATATTGATAATCAATATCAATTAAAGTAATATAAAATCATGTGATTTGTTGATTGGATAACTCATTAAAGCAGTACAGAGGAGCGGTGTAAAATGAAAATAGACATTAACAAGCTGGCTGAGCATTTTGCGCAAACCTCTTTTCAGGTAGAACAAGTTAGCCGGTACAGCCAGGAACCGGGAAGGTTCTGTAACGGATATACCGAAGCATTTCCAGGCTTTGTATTTCCTTTAAGAGGGGAAGCGGAATTTGTCTTCAACGGAACGCCCTATTTACTCACTCCGGGAAATGTGGTTCATGGGGGAGCAAATATGAAATTGGACAGAAAGGTTATTGGCAATGACAGGTGGGAGTATCTGCTTATACACTATCGCCTTTGCATTCCAGAGCCCCCAAGCTTTTCTCTGCAAAAAACGCATTTCCAGCTCTCACCGGGCCAGAGCCCCCGTCTGATGGAACTGCTTAAACTGCTGTGGCGATTATCCCGCCAGCCGGGAGGTATTACAGCCTTTCAGACAGAGACCTTATTCCGCCGCGTACTGGAGGAACTCTTCATCTGCGTCCGAAATCAAAGCAACGACGGTGATCAAGCGTTATTTGAGCAAATATCCAATTACATACACGAGCATTATATGGATGCGCTGACCGTGCGTGCTTTAGCGGAACAAAATGATATCAATGAAAACAGGTTATTTTACGTGTTTAAGAAATACACAGGTATGGGACCGGGCAATTACTTGATGGCCTATCGTCTTAACCAGGCCAAAGACTCCTTGTTAGCCAGCGATGCGCCAATAGGCGAGGTGGCCACATGCGTTGGTTATGCCGATGCCTTATATTTCAGCCGACTGTTCAGGAAACAGTTCGGTGTCTCCCCCGGTGAGTTCAGGATCAAGTTCAGGAATAATCCATATGGATTTCAGGATGGCTCCATTCACATCTAAAATCGGTTTTGCTAAACTGGCATAGCCAAGCCAGACAAGGCAAAACAAAGAAGATAAATGGAGGAATTAGCATGAAAAAGTTTATGGGACTGATCGTCTCCATTGCACTTTTAGCAAGTATGAGTATACTAGCTGGATGTAGCGGAACACCTAAAGCTAACAGCTCTGAATCATCGAACCATACCCCGCCTGTAACGGAGGTCGCCAATTCCGAACAAAAGGAGGGGGAAGCAAAAAACTGGCCGAAAACTTATGTGGATGCACTTGGCCGCGAGGTTGTGTTGGAGAAAAAACCTGAAAAGGTTGCGCTCCTTTTCTTCCGTAATTTCGAGCATCTGTTCTTACTTGGCGAATCCCCGGTGGCCGCTACAGATATCGATGTGCTTGACGAGTGGGAGTCATTGGCACCGTATAAGAATAATGAAATTGAGGATATCGGCTCAATCGCCAACCCCAATATAGAGAAATTGCTGGAGATTGATCCGGATCTGATTATCGCGGTCTCAAGCCGATATGCGAACTACAACGGGCAGTTGGACAAAATAGCTCCTGTCATTACTGTTGACAGCAATGAAAATAATTGGCAAGGGGCGCTGCGGGAATACGGAATAATTTTCGGAAAAGAAGAGAAGGCGGAAGAGGAAATCGCACGGATTGAAGCGTTCATCGCTGAATCAAGAGAGAAGCTTCAAACCTATAACGACAAAACGTTTGGCGTCACGATGCTGGGAGATAAACAATATTGGGCCTTTACTACACAATTTATTTTCAACAAAGACAATGGTCTTGGCCTAAATCCTCCAACCTCCTATGTCGATATGTCTTCAAAAGGAGAACTGATTTCGATGGAGGGGCTGGCGAATATGAACCCCGATTATATGTTCGTCGCGGATATAGGGGGGTCTTCCCAGAAATTAAAAAGCTATTTGAAAGATTTGGAGAGCGATTCGGTATGGAATTCTCTTCAATCCGTCAAGAACAAGCATATCTACCCTTTGGATAGTTCAATTGCGGCAGGGGGTCCGCTGGCAATCGAACTAGGGGTCAAAACGATTGTTGAAAATGTTTTATCTCAATAGGGTGATATAGCCATGTCTTTGCGAGGGAGAGATTCGAATGATCAACCATGAGGAATTATACGACGTTACAATCATTGGCGGGGGGCCAGCCGGTCTGTTCGCTGCTTTTTATAGCGGTCTGCGAGAAATGAAAACCAAGTTGATCGAGTATCAGCCGGTGCTGGGTGGAAAAGTTCATGTTTATCCGGAAAAAATGATATGGGACGTGGGGGGACTTACCCCCATTCTGGGCGAACAATTAATTGAACAGATGGTTGCCCAGGGGTTAACCTTTCATCCGACCGTGGTCTTGAATGAGAAAGTGGAGTCGATTGAACGTGATGATTCCGGTTTATTTGTACTGCGGGCTGCCTCAGGAGAACTGCACTATACAAAAACGGTCATCGTAGCGATCGGGGGAGGCATTTTAGAGCCTCAGAGAATTGACCTGGAGGGTGCAGAGAAGTTCGAAGTGACGAATTTAAATTATGCCGTCAAATCACTCATGCGCTTCAAGGATAAGACAGTTGTCATTTCAGGCGGAGGAAATTCTGCGGTGGATTGGGCCAACGAACTGGAGCCTATTGCCCGTCAAGTATACTTGACTTATCGCAAGGATACTTTGTCAGGACATGAGGCTCAAGTGAAACAACTGCTGAACAGTTCTGTAAAATGTTTCTTTCACACCACGATTACGAAGCTGATTGCCCATCCTAATCACGAGAGGATTGAAACCGTTGAGTTGACCAATCACCTGACGGGTGAGGTAGAGGTACTAGCCATTGACGAAGTGATCATCAATCACGGTTATGAACGGGACCGATCATTATTGGAGAACAGCAAAGTCAATCTGAAATTAATCGACGGTCACTATATTGATGGTGATGGAGTAAGCGGGACGACTGTACCGGGGATTTATGCAGCAGGCGATATCCTGAAATATGATAAGAAATTGCAATTGATTGCAGGGGCTTTTCAAGATGCGGCGAATGCAGTGAACCAGGCTAAGCTATATTTGCAGCCTGAAGCACATCAAAGCGGGACCGTATCTTCTCATAATGATATTTTTAACAGTCGGAATCGTGATTTAATTAATCAAATCATGCTTAAGAGTGAGCAATGAGGGTAAAGCATATCCGTCTTGACTGAAGAGACGATGTATATTTCAGCCTTATAGCACAATAACAAAAAACAGTCCGTTCTTGCGATGCAGGGCGGACTATTTTTTAGCTGTTTTTACAGGACTTAGTTTCTTGAATCTTAGTTACAGCCGAAGGCGGCCAAGCTCCCATTCATGCGGGCAAGATCATACCCGTGAGTAATTTGAGGTGTTGCTAGTGAGCATGGGCTTGATTTTGTGAAGAAAATAGCTATAATTATGTTCAATAGATTAAACCAATGGACTAAAGAGGTGGATTGCATGAGCCAGCAAACCGAGGATATTCTTCAACAATTTAAAGATTGCATCCCTCTATTGGAGGTGCTGACTGATGAAAACCGTCAAGCTATTATTATGCTGTTAGCTCAGAATAAATCGGGACTTAATGTTAATACAATAACAAGTCATATCAATTTGTCCAGACCGGCTATATCTCATCATTTAAAGGTATTGAAACAGTCCGGTTTTATTAAATCCGCGAAAAAGGGCGTAGAGAACTATTATGTATTGACTGTCCGGAAACCACTTGAGCAACTCAAATCGCTAATAACCGCCATCGAAGACGAATGTACTGGACCTCAGTAATTTAGAGAAGACTTAAGTGGATACATCGTGAGATTTAATTTAACCATTTGGTTTATATGATTAAACCAATAATCATAAGGGAGTGATAAGAAATGAAGGCTATAACTATTGAGAAATACGGAAAAAGGGTTCCCTTTGTAATGACAGAACAACCTATGCCGGATATCGGAGAACAGGATGTACTTGTAGAAATTCATGCAGCCAGCTTAAATCCTATTGACTATAAAATTAAGCAGGGGAAAGCGAAGATACTCTTAAATTACAAGTTCCCTCTCATTTTGGGAAATGATTTCTCTGGCGTTGTAGTCAAGGTTGGCCGCCGGGTGAACACCTTTAAACCCGGGGATGAAGTTTACGGTAGGCCACGCAAGAACCGAATCGGAACATTAGCTGAGTTTATTGCTGTTCACGAGGAAGATCTTTGGCTGAAACCGCAGAATCTAACCTTTGAGGAGGCAGCATCGATCCCCCTGATTGGACTTACAACTTATCAAGCTTTTGTTGATATTTTAAATCTTCAAAAAGGCCAAAAAATCTTGATTCACGCAGGTTCGGGAGGTGTAGGAACCTTCGCTATCCAATTGGCCAAGCTGATGGGTGCATTTGTTGCCACAACCGCAAGTGAAAAAGGCGATGAATTGGTCAAATCGCTGGGGGCTGATCTAATTATTAATTATAAAAAAGAGAATTTTGAAGAAATCCTTACCGGATATGACGCTGTTTTTGATACTTTGGGAGGAGAAGCTTTGGAAAAATCATTCCGCATTCTAAAACCAGGCGGACAGATTGTATCCATCTCCGGCTTACCAAACGCCAGATTTGGTAAGGAAACGAAAGCGGGTTGGCTAAAAACCGCCATTTTTTCCATCGCGAGCCGTAAGATCAAAGCCCAGGAGAAGAAGAGTCAAACGAGATATCACTTCCTGTTTATGAAGCCGAGCGGGGAACAATTGAAGGTTATCAAGGAATTTATGGAAGGCGGACTCATTAGGCCTGTGATTGATAAGGTGTATCCTTTGAAAGATACCGAGCAAGCCTTTCACTACCTGGAAAGTGGAAGGGCCAAGGGAAAAGTCATAATTAGTATTAAAGGTGCTTAAATATAAAATGGATACAAAAAAGAAGGACACCTATCGCCATAATAGGTGTCCTTCTTTTAGTCGTGCCAGGGTAGGCCGTCTTTAAAATGGCTATTCGCTTCGAAGTGCAACAACGGGATCTTTCTTTGCCGCCATCCTTGATGGAATAAATCCGGCAATTAAGGTGAGTATCATACTTCCGGCAACCAGCACAGCTGCATGAAGCGGGTTAAGATTTGCAACGCCAGAAATTCCGGCCAGATTAGATATAATAGTATTGATTGGGATTTGAAGCAGATAGGAAAGACCTACCCCAATCATTCCTGCCGTGAAACCTATAATCATCGTTTCCGCATTAAATACCCTTGAAATGTCTTTCTTACGTGCCCCTACACTGCGAAGGATGCCGATTTCTTTGGTGCGCTCAATGACCGAAACATAGGTTATAATACCGATCATAATTGTCGAAACCAAAAGAGAAATAGCAGCAAATCCGGTCAAAACATAAGTTACGGTATCCAGTAATGTTCCTGTTATGGAAGAAATCATTTCCGCCATATCCGAATAGATCAGTTTATCATCGTCTGATTTGCCATCATTAAATTTATCAAGGTAATCCTTGATCTTGTCTTTACTCTCGTAATCCTTCGGATAAATATTGATGCCTGTTGGAGTAGAATCAGCTCCAAGCATGATCAGCGCATTGTCCTTCGCCTTATTGTCTAAGGGAATGCCGAGCATAACATCCTTATCCGATTTTTTTTGGGCAGTTGCAATTTCGCTCTTCTGCGCATCGCCAACTACCTCTTGGGTGAGTGCCGTAGTATATGCAATACCCGGTGATAGATAACTGCTTGTCACATCTTCTTTAGCACGCAAAATGCCGGTAATTGTGAGTTTTGTTCCGGTATCACTGTCATACAGTTTTTCATAATCTGTAGGCGCAGCCGCAGTGAATAAATCGCCATTCCTGGTATAGTAATCATCATTCGGTATGACCTTTAATATGGTTTTGCCAATAAAATCGGTCAGCTTATAATTTTCGGTATCCTCAGTAATACCAAGTTTCTCAAAAAATGCTTTGTCAATGCGATTATATTGGTCCATAACTAAGACGACTTCATTTTTTTCTGTAGGCAGCCTGCTTCCTTCACCCATTAAATCATATTGGGCTAAAATAAAATTCTTATTTTCAGGAAGCTCCTGCAAATAGGTGCTATTGCCGCCCATCATCATTCCCATTGAAGTAGAAGTTGTTTCAAACTTTACGGCCGTGTCTTGTCCCTTTGCCAACAAATTGAGATTTACTCCGTGCATATAGGAAATATTGTTGACGGCATTAGGCAATTCAGTTTCAAGTTTTCCGATATAATTCAGATAGTCTTCGGTAATGATATTACTATGCTTTGTACTGTTTTTCTCGCGATCATAGGAGTACATCACGTTATCCTTCGGATATTCTGTATAGCCTGCAGCATCCTGATTTCCTTCAAGACCACCCGGGCCGCGTTCGGTCAAATCTATGGTTTGCTCGCCCGTGCTGATGGTGATGGGAAAGCTGCTCAGTGTATCGGACTGCATACTGCTCATATAGGTAGACAGTCCGTTGGAAAGAGCCAAAACCAGGGCAACACCGATAATGCCAATGCTTCCTGCAAATGCGGTAATAAGCGTTCTGCCTCGCTTTGTCAGCAGATTTTTAAAGGAAAGCGCCGTTGCTGTTATCAGTGACATCGAGGTTTTCTTAAACTTCTGTTCCTTGGCTGCTTGTACAAATGCTTTTTCTGCTTCAGCTTCCACAATCGGATTACTGTCCGACTGAACTTCACCGTCTAAAAAACGGATAATTCGGTCCGAATACTCCTCTGCCAGTTCACCGTTATGGGTCACCATAATGACAAGACGGGTTTTGGCTACCTCCTTTAGAATATCCATGACTTGAATGCTGGTATGACTGTCAAGTGCTCCGGTCGGCTCATCCGCAAGGATAATATCGGGGTCGTTTACGAGCGCTCTTGCTATGGCGACGCGCTGCATTTGACCGCCCGACAATTGATTGGGCTTTTTGTTCAAATGGTCTGCAAGTCCGACTTCTATTAATGCCTGCTTGGCCCGTTGTTTTCTTTCGGAAGTTGATACGCCAGATAAAGTCATCGCGATCTCAACATTTTGCAATACCGTTTGATGTCCGATCAGATTATAGCTTTGAAATACAAAACCTATAGAACGGTTACGGTAAGCATCCCAATCACCGTTCTTGAACTCTTTTGTGGACAAACCGTTTATTACTAAATCGCCACTATCATAACGGTCTAAACCGCCAATAATATTAAGAAGTGTGGTCTTTCCACAGCCTGACGGACCCAGTATGGAAACAAGTTCGTTTTCTCGAAATCCCAGTGATATACTTTTTAAAGCTGTAACAACCTCGCCGCTATTATATGTTTTTTTGATTCTCTCCAGTTTGAGTTTCAGCGTAAACACCTCTCTATTGTTTTGTGTGCACCAATAGGGTAGCAGTGCAAAGTAAACTGAAAATCAAGTGAAATTGTTCCAATTGATTTTCAGTTTACTTATGGGTGGTAAAGTTGATTAGCAATAACAAGGTAAATGGAGGCATTGGATATGCTGAAAATATTAGTCGTAGAAGATGACACCAACTCCAGAAAGCTGATGTGTGCCGTTTTAAAACAGAACGGGTTTGAAACATACTGGGCGGAGGACGGCATCGTCGCACTTAAATTAATGGAACAGCAGCATTTTGATTTAGTAGTACTTGATTTAATGATGCCGAATATGGACGGCTATGAATTAACACGGCAGCTCCGACTTTCATGGGAGAATTTGCCGATCCTGATGGTTACAGCTAAGCAGGAGCCCAATGACAAAAGGAAGGGGTTTCTGGTCGGTACGGATGATTATATGACAAAACCTGTAGATGAGCAGGAGATGGTACTTCGTATTAAGGCACTTCTTCGCAGAGCAAAGATTGCCAGTGAACACAAATTAACTGTCGACAAGGTCGTGCTTGATTATGATGCGCTCACCGTATCCCGTGAAGATCAGGTGATTACACTACCGCAAAAAGAGTTTTACCTATTATTTAAGCTGCTTTCATATCCAAATATGATTTTTACCCGCCTTCAACTTATGGATGAAATTTGGGGGATGGAATCTGAAACCGATGACCACACGCTTAATGTTCATATCAACCGCTTGAGGGACAGATTTCGGGGTTGGTCAGAGTTTGAGATTGTTACCATTCGGGGGCTTGGCTATAAGGCGGTAAGAAAAACATGAGAGATTTTTTTAAGAAGCGATTAAGTCTTGCTATAACCTTAGTGATGTTTGTGTTTGGTGTGATGGTGTCAACTTTTCTGCTGATCGGAGCGAGCGTTGTCCTCTTGCAGCATATTGGAGTTATTTCTCTTTCGGATCATTTTGTACCGGAATCGAGAGGGAGCAGCGGGAATCACATTATCCCGTTATTTATTCTCTTTGGTCTTTGCATTTTGCTTGGAACTGCACTTACGGCCTTTCTTAGTAAAAAAGCGCTGAATCCCATCCGCAAGGTAATTGATGCCACACATAAGGTGGCCGGAGGAGACTTTAGCGTTAAGGTAGATCTAAAAGGCATTGGAGAATTGGAAGAATTGTCTCAGAGCTTTAATAAAATGACCCAAGAACTTTCGAGTATAGAAACACTGAGAAGCGATTTTGTTAACAACTTTTCCCATGAATTTAAAACACCTATCGTATCTTTACGTGGCTTTGCAAAACTTCTCAAGGAGAATAATCTTTCGGACGAAGAACAACGGGAGTATCTTGACATTATCATAACGGAATCTGAGCGTTTAGCTGCACTTTCCACCAATGTTCTTACTCTGTCCAAATACGAGACCCTTGAAATTGTTGTCGATAAAACCCCGTTCAGGTTAGATGAACAAATTAGAAAGTCTATCGTTTTAATGGAGCCCAAGTGGTCTGCAAAAGAGATTACCGTAAATGTGAATTTGGATAAGGTGATTTATAACGGAAATGAAGATTTGACACAGCAAATATGGATTAATCTTTTAGATAACGCGATTAAATTTACCGATCCATATGGCTTTATAGATATTACCCTTGTAAATAAAAATGACGAGATCCAGTTTATTATTCAGGATGACGGACCCGGCATGGATGATCAGACGAAAGCTCATATTTTCGATAAATTTTATCAGGGCGATACTTCACATTCCAAAACAGGATACGGGCTTGGACTTTCACTTGTAAAACGGATAGTGGTACTTTGCGGCGGTGACGTTAGCGTTCAAAGTCAACCGGGGAAAGGCAGCATATTTACCGTTATATTTCCGGTATAAGAGTTACCCGGAACGCAACCCTTGTTATTCTTCGTAAAGCTGCCACTATTTAATTTTAGCAATATTAACAAACAGGAGGATTGTGCATGATAAAAATTTTTAAGTATCTTAAGCCCAAAGAATGGATACAAGCGGTTATCAGTCTGGTATTCATTGCCCTGCAAGTATGGCTTGATTTGAAACTGCCGGATTATATGGCGGAAATTACTCAGCTTGTCCAAACGACAGGCAGTGAGATGAGTGAAATCTGGAAAGCCGGGGGGTTCATGCTCCTGTGTGCGCTAGGGAGTCTTGTTTCCGCGATTTTGGTCGGCTTTTTTGCAGCGCGGATTGCATCGTCTTTCTCACAAAGGCTTCGCAGTATGCTGTTTAACAAGGTCGAGTCTTTTTCCATGGAGGAAATAAACCGCTTTTCTACTTCAAGTCTGATTACCCGTTCCACCAACGATATTACGCAGATTCAAATGCTTGTCACAATGGGATTGCAAATCATCATCAAAGCGCCGATCATGGCGGTCTGGGCCGTTACGAAGATTGCTGGAAAAGGATATGAATGGTCGCTGGCGACAGGTGCAGCTGTTTTGATCTTGCTGGTCATGATTGCATTCATTATGGTATTCGTACTGCCGAAGTTCAGAAAAATGCAGATGCTCACCGACAACTTAACCCGCGTGGCTAGGGAGAACCTTACAGGTTTGCGTGTGGTTCGAGCTTACAATGCCGAGGATTACCAGGAACAAAAGTTTGAAACGGCAAACGAAGAACTTACCTACACCAATTTGTTCACCAACCGGGCCATGTCGATAATGATGCCGGTGATGAGTATGATTATGAGCGGGCTTAGCCTTGCTATTTACTGGATTGGCGCATATCTAATCAATGCGGCTCAAGCAACGGATCGATTGACGCTATTCTCCAATATGGTTGTATTCTCATCCTACGCCATGCAAGTAATTATGGCCTTCTTGATGCTAGTGATGATATTTATTATGCTTCCGCGAGCCAGCGTTTCCGCCAAACGTGTTAATGAGGTGCTGGATACGCAGCCGACTATAAAAGACGGTGTTGTGACTGAGGGCTTACAAGGAATAAAAGGCGAGGTCACCTTTAATCATGTTAGCTTTAAGTACCCGGATGCAGCTGATTATGTTATACATGATGTCAGCTTCACAGTGAAACAGGGGGAAACGATCGCGTTTATCGGCTCTACCGGAAGCGGGAAGTCAACCCTTATCAACCTGGTACCGCGTTTCTTCGATGCGACTGAAGGCGAAGTGCTGATTGATGGTGTGAATGTACAAGAGTACAGCATGGAATCGCTCTACAATAAAATCGGCTATGTGCCGCAAAAGGCGGTTATGTTCAAAGGAACGGTGAGTTCCAATGTGGCCTATGGAGATAATGGCAGCGAGGGTTACAGTGAAGAGGAAGTTAAAAAGGCCGTACAGATAGCACAGGGTGCGGACTTTGTGGAAAAGATGGAGGATGGTTACAATGCCTCGATTTCACAAGGCGGCACAAATGTATCGGGTGGTCAGAAACAACGTCTCGCTATTGCTCGTGCAATTTGCCGTAAACCTGAGATCTATATTTTCGATGATTCATTTTCGGCGCTGGATTATAAAACAGATCGTGTGTTACGCAGCGTGCTGAGGAGGGAAACTACTGGTGTGACAAGTATGATTGTGGCGCAGCGAATTGGAACCATCATGGACGCCGATCAAATCATCGTACTGGATGAAGGCAAAGTGGTCGGAAACGGAACACATAAAGAGCTGCTTCGCGACTGTGATGTATACAGGGAAATCGCTATGTCGCAATTGAGTGAGGAGGAATTGATATCATGAGTGAAAATACGGAAAGCAGAAGACCCGCCAGAGGACCAATGGGGGGACCTCCCGGAATGCAAGGTCACACCGAAAAACCAAAAGATTTCAAGAATACATGGGGCAAATTAATTCAATATTGCAAAAATTATATGCCCGTTATTGTCATAGCCCTCATCATCGCGGCTGTCGGTACTGTATTACAAATCATAGGGCCTGATAAATTAAAGGATATGACCAATGAAATTACCAAAGGGCTTCCTGCGCTTATAAACGGGCAACCGGTCGTGAGGGCCATTGATATGGATGCTGTAATGAATATTGCAATCATACTCGTATTCTTCTATGCTTCTTCTGCGCTGTTAAGTTTTGTTCAAAACTATATAATGGCAACTGTAACCGCCAGAATATCGAAAAATATGCGAACCGGCATCTCTCATAAAATTAATAAGCTGCCGCTTAAATACTTTGATAAAACAAGCTATGGCGACGTACTCAGCCGTGCCACGAATGATGTTGATACGATAGGACAAACGCTAAATCAGAGTGTCGGTACAATGGTAAGCGCAGTAACCATGTTCGTTGGTTCTCTAGTGATGATGTTCTACACGAACTGGATTTTGGCGTTGACCGCAATCGGCTCTACCATTGTCGGTTTTGTGTTAATGATGCTGATCATGTCAAAATCAAAGAAACATTTTACAGCGCAACAAGAAGGCCTTGGGGAAATCAATGGTCATATTGAGGAAATTTATTCGGGGCATAATGTGGTTAAAGCCTATAACGGCGGCAAAGCGGCGAAAGAGACCTTCGAGAAAATTAATGAAACTCTTTATGACAGCGGCTGGAAATCACAATTTCTATCGGGATTGATGATGCCTATTATGAGCTTTATTGGAAACTTAGGTTATGTAGCCGTGTGCGTAGTCGGAGCAGTGCTTGCCATGAACGGCACTATTTCCTTTGGTGTAATCGTTGCATTTATGTTGTATATACGCCTCTTCACGCAGCCGTTAGCGCAGTTGGCCCAAGCAGCTCAAACCATGCTAAGAACCGCTGCCGCCAGCGAGCGCGTCTTTGAATTTTTCGAAGAAGAAGAAATGGCTGATGAAAGCGAAAAAGCAAAAATACTAAGTAATATTAAAGGCGATGTAGAATTTAGACACGTGAAATTCGGCTATGATAAAGATAGAACGATAATCCACGGCTTCTCAGCTATGGTCAAAGCGGGGCAAAAGGTCGCGATCGTTGGCCCGACAGGGGCGGGAAAAACGACGATGGTTAACCTTTTAATGCGCTTTTACGAGCTGGATAGCGGCGAGATCTTGCTTGACGGTATACCTACACATCAAACTACCCGGGAAAACGTACACGAACAATTTTGCATGGTTTTGCAAGATACATGGCTCTTTGAGGGAACAATCCTGGAAAACATCAAATACAGCAAACAAGACGTCACGGAGGAGGAAGTCATTTCTGCATGTAAGGCCGTCGGACTGCATCATTTTATACGAACGCTTCCCGATGGGTACAACACCGTATTGAATGACAAAGCGAGCTTATCGGCTGGACAAAAGCAGCTTCTTACTATCGCGCGAGCCATGATCCAAAATGCACCCCTCTTAATTTTAGATGAGGCGACAAGCTCGGTGGATACACGCACGGAACGCAAAGTGCAGGAAGCGATGGATAAGCTAATGGTGGGTAGAACATCATTTGTTATTGCCCACAGACTTTCGACGATACGCAACGCGGATATGATTCTGGTCATGAAAGATGGAGACATTATAGAAAGCGGCAATCACATCGAGCTTCTGGAGAAAGGCGGATTCTACGCGGAACTTTATAACAGCCAGTTTGAACTACAAGATGCCATATAGTTTGCCATCAGTATGAATGCAGATAGAACCCCAATTTCAGCAACATTAATGCAGCTGAGATTGGGGTTTTTCTCTATTTTTTAGGCAAGCGGGCAGGAGGGAGCTGATTGAATATTGATTCAAGATTGATGATGACTAACAACCGCAATGGAAACTGATTTTTGTTAGACTAACAGGCAGGAGGGTTCAAAAGTTTCGCGAATACCCTGCATATCCAGCATTTCAGCGCTACGGGCGGGGGCAAGCTCGACCTTTGGTCCGGAAGAAGCATGATACAATAGAAGTTGGCAATTTGGAACGGGGGGGAAGCATACTCAAGTGGAATAGCGCTGTATGGGGAAAGCTGACAGGATCAGGGCTTTGAAACATACAGTATGTACATACTGACCGAAGTGGTGTATATTTCAACATGCTGGTGAATTAGTCTATGACCAAAATAAGAATACCGCATGTAACGGAGTGATCTATTGAGCAAACCAAAAGGCAAGAGTGGAACAGGTAGAGGCACGGGTAAGAAAGGCTGGACCCGCTGGGACGCAAAAGCCCGCCGGGCCAAAAGCGCCCCGAAACCTTATACGAGTAAAGGTACGAAGAAATCCAGCGATGCTAAAGACGAGGGACCTATCAAAAACGATAGCGGTGTAAAGCGCAGCTGACAGTTGTGTTTCGACAAGTATGTTTCGACAAGACATGATAATGTTTAATAAAAGCCGCATAATCTGCGGCTTTTAATGTTACTATGTTTTTTGTCACCCGACATGAACTTCAGATAAGCGCTTCCTAAGATTCATTAAAGAGGCAATCTCAATACGATGAGATTGCCTCTTTAATAATTTATTGAATCTTTGGTAATATTCGCAGCAAGTTAATTGGGGCCGAAATTAATAATTAGTGACGCCCTTGAATAGACTGTTCAGCCATTTGAACAAGACGTTTAGTAATGTATCCTCCAAGAGAACCAGTTTCGCGGGATGTCATATTGCCATAGTATCCATCCTGAGGGATTTGAATACCCAATTCCTGAGCAGCTTCGATTTTCATTTGCTGCAAGGCCATTTTGACTTGAGGTATAACCAGGCTGTTTGAACTAGATTGAGCCATGTTAATTTTCTCCTTTCAGTTGTGCATTATTTGGAATAAGCAAGCAAGTTTATTATGGCTCCGTCGCTAATAGTTATACAGGAAAAATGAAGTTCCTCAAACAAATCACTTTTTAAAAAATTTAAACGACTTATTACCCGGTTCTTGGCTTCATAAGTTGTTGGAATTTCCCTGCCTTTTAATTACGCATAACAACAGTTAGACAAAATCATATAGCATCGCAGGGCAATAGAATCTCAATCTTCATGCCTTGCCATACTTTGGAATGCACCTGGATTTCGCCGCCGTGCGCTTCCACAATGGCTTTGGCGATGCTCATTCCGAGCCCGGAGCCAACCGTCGATTCTTCCGTATTCGTTCCCCGATAGTACCGCTTGAACAAATGATGCAGCGTTTCCTCGTCCATTCCTTTGCCGTTATCGATGACTCGTATACCGGCCTTGCCGTTTATTCTGCCGACTGATGCAGTGACGACTACACCCTGCGGATTATGCTTAACGGCGTTGGACAGCAAGTTATCCATCAGCCTCTGAAGCCAGGTCTCATCTGCTTTTACCATTAGGGGACTCTCCTCCCCAACATAGTGAAACTGATAGTCAGACATCGTGGCGTCATTGACGTACTTCAATACCGAGCAGCGCACCAGCTCATCCAAATCCAACTCCTGAAGATTCATAATCGAATCTCCCTGCTTAAGCTGATGAATCATGGAAAAATCAGAGATCAGTTCAAGCATATAATCCCCTTTTTCCCGAATCGTCGATCCCATAACCCGCATCTCCTCCTGGCTCCACTGCTCAGGCAAGCTCTCGAGCATATATCCATAGCCTTGAATGGTGGAGAGGGGAGTGCGCAGATCATGGGAAATCCCTGACATCCATTCCGCTTGTGCCTGCTCCAGCTTCTCACGTTCCTTCTCCGTTTGTGCCAATTGATGGGTCATCTGATAGAAGGATTCAATGACTTCCCTATAAAGTTTGTAGCTGGTTCGCATCGTACCGTTGCGGCGGAATACCTTGCGCTTGTCCTTGGCGGTCAGCACTTCGTCGTATTGACCCTTGCGCATGCGTTCGAACCAGCCTGCGAACAGAATGAGCGGCTGACCATAACGGTATCCATGCCATATGGAGACCGGAACCGCCAAGAGCAGGATTAGACCCGAAAACCATACAAGCCCACGCGTTGCCGTATCCAGCACGGGATGCTTCAGTGGACCTCCAGTTGGATTAGGCGTATAGAGGATCCAGGTCTTTCCGCTTTGCTTGTCCCGCTGGGAGACAATATTCGTGTCATAATTGCTGGGTGATTGCTGGATGGCCAGAATATCCAGCGGACGATACGCCTTTTTCGCGTTTGCTTTATCGCCGATGTCTTGTATGGTTTTGCCTGCGGGGTCGATCACCTGCAGATAGCTGCCGGTTTCGCGCAACCGCTGGTCCAAAGAGGGGATCGCTTCACTTCGCACTATCCCCTTCTGGCCGTAAGCGTCGAACCAAGCCACGAGTTGGTCGAGATCAGGACTATGGTATCCCAGCATGTACAGATGCGGCTCGTTGAAGGCAAAATTCAGCTCCGTGTTTACGGCATAAGTCCCAAGCGTACGCGTCTCTTGAATTTCAAGCAATTGAGCGGTGGAGTAGGAGGGCGGCAGCGCATGCTGCGGAGTTGAGTTTACATCATAAATTACCCTTCCTTCGGCATTCACAACCTGCAACCACATTCCTCTATCCTCAATGAGCTTAACCCACTTGGGGGAAATTTGAATGGTCCCATCCTTGGAGCTAGCTTCTTGAGCGATCAGCTGCAGGGCGCCTGCTGGAAAGTTACGGCGTATCTCATTGTTCTTCGCATTCTGAAAGTACAGGATGCATGCTACCAGAGTAATGGCCAGAATCAGTAGGGAATAAAAGATCAATTGATAGGCAAAGTGGAAAGCCATGCGTTGTTGTATTTTCATCGCACCTGCGACTCCTTCACCAGCTTGTATCCGAGCCCGCGGACGGTAACGAGCAGTTTCGGATCACCGGGCTCGATCTCGATCCGCTCCCTAATGCGCCGAATGTGTACCATGACCGTCGAATCATCTCCCAATCCGTTAATCCCCCAAACCTTATCGTATAGCTGCGTTTTGGAAAATACGATTCCCGGATGCTTGCAGAAGTGCAGCAGCAGTTGGAACTCCTGTGCGGGGCATGGAACAGGCTGTCCATCCACGATCAACTCGCCCTCCGCCTCGTTAACGGTAAGACGGCCTAACCGGTAAACCCCTGAATCCGGCCGCTTTATTGGCATGGGTGTAGGAGCCTCCTGCTCCAGTCGGCGGATGCGCGCCTGAATTCTAGCAGCTACCTCCAAGGGATTGAAGGGCTTTGTGATATAATCATCCCCGCCCATAGCGAAGCCTTGAAGGACATCGAGATCGGAAGCCTTGGCCGTCAGGAACAAAATATGCGGATTCCCATATTCGCGGAGCTTGGAGCAGAGCTCTAATCCGCTGCCGTCAGGGAGCATGATGTCGAGCAGGACGATATCGGGGGCAATGCGCGCCGCTATGTCAAGTCCTTCTGCACATGTGGAAGCCGGGTACAGACGATGAAACCCTTCCCTGCGGAGCACCATTTGGAGCATTGTAACAATCGAGGGCTCATCGTCAACGATTGCGATTTTAATATCAGATAGATTGGTCATTGTGTTCACCCTTTCCCATAGTAGCATACACACATTAACAGAACCTAAACTTCCGTGAGCAACATTAAGGTATTGTTCATCGATTTGTTTAGGTTCTGTTTTAGTAGGGTTGATAGGCTAGGAAATGAGGGATCAATTCACGAAAAGGAGCTTATACGCAAATGAAAAAAATAATTGTCTCATTGCTATCTTTATCCCTGCTTACCTCTGGACTCTCTTCGGTGTATGCAGCAGAGAAAGTCTCGACGATATGGGTTAATGGTGTGCAAATCCAGTTCAGCAACTCGGCATTGATCGTAGAAAAAGGGGTGACACTCGTCCCGATGCGTCTGCTTCTGGAGAAGATCGGCGTCAAAGTGAGCTGGAATGAAGCGACCCATACCGTCAGCGGTACCCAAAGCGGCATTTCCTTGTCCCTGGAGATTGGCAACGCTAATGCTACTATAAACGCCAAAGCAAGTCCGGAATGTAACGTATGTGCCGCTTCGCTTTCTCGCTGAGGCTGCAGGCTATCAAGTGGCATGGAATCCTTCCTCGCGCCAGATAAACCTTATTTCTAAGCAGCGAACCGCTGGCAGCCACGGCTATTTATGGAAGGTAGAGCATAAAGGCAACACTGTGTTTATGCTGGGTTCACTTCATTACGTGCTTGAAGGAATGTACCCGCTGCGTCCGGAGATTGAGAATGCGCTCCATGCAGCTGATTACTTGAGCGTTGAGGTCGATTTGTCGAAGGTCGCTCCCGAAGAATTACAAAAACTGGTGTTGGAACTGGGTGTTTATAAAGACGGTACAACATTGAAAGATCATATCTCCGCTATAACGTATAAAAAAGTCGCCGCTTTCCTAAAAGCAAATGGATTGCCGGAAAGCAGCTTCGACAATTTCAAACCGTGGTTCGTCCAACAAAACATTCTGGGCGTTATCGCTGACAAAGAAGGCTATCAGTCAGACATTGGTATTGACCATTACCTGATCAATAAGGCCAACAAAGGGAAGAAAACGGTTGTTGCTTTGGAAACTATTGATTTCCAGTTCCAAACGAACAATAACTACTCAGACGCTCTGCAGGAAAAATTGCTGCTCCAAACACTGGACCCAACTGCAGGGGTCATCCTTGCTCCGGATGGGGGGATCGATACCTTGGTGGAAAAAAAGAAACCTATCTGGTCGTCGTCGGAATGCTGCACATGTTAGGCGACGAAGGGGTAGTTCCATTGCTGAAGAAGGAAGGGTATAAAGTGGAAATACAGTAGTCCTTATGCGATTTGTGTACACAAAAGTTGCCATAATAAATGGCCGGAGGCGCCACTTTAACAGAACCTAAATGCCAGAAGATTAATTAAGCTTATGTTTAGCGGTTCGTTTAGGCTCTGTTTCAATTGGGCTGTTAGCATAATGAATAAGCAAAGCAATCAATATCCCACAAGGAAAACAAGGTGTCGTTCATAATGAATTAAGGGGGGATAACTTATGATCATAACCACTACATCAACTATTGAAGGTTCACCAATCAGGAAGTATTTGGGCATTGCCACTGGTGAAGTGATCATGGGGGCTAACGTATTCAGAGACTTCAAGGCTTCCATTACCGATCTGGTAGGGGGACGCTCGCGCGTTTATGAAGGTAAGCTTCAGGAAGCAAGGGATGCAGCATTTGCCGAGATGACCCAAAAAGCTTCGGTGATGGGGGCTAACGGGATTGTTGGAGTCGATATTGATTATGAAGTTATTCGCGAAGGCATGTTAATGGTTGTTGTTAGCGGGACTGCGGTAATTGTATAAGCCCACACAACAGCATTGCTATGCTAGAAAATTTTAATTTATAGTGGGAGTGTTTATGATGTCAACCAAAAGGAACTTACAGCAAGAAATTATGGATCCCGCCCTTCGAGTTCGTCCTCGCGTGCGATGGGGTGTTCTCACATATTTTCTCTACATTGCAGTCTTCTACGGAATCTTTGTGCTCAACGGCATCGACTATATGAAAGTGGGCGAGAGTGAGCGTACCCTTCTTCTCGGGTACGTAGCAACGCTGTCCGGCGGCGCTATACTAACCCTCACAGTCCTCATGATCTACGGATGGTGGCGTCCCGCCCTGGTAGAAAGGCGGAGTCTTTCTCGATGGACGATGACGCTCCCGATTATCATGGCGGTCATCGCGATTGTGAATATGCTGATCGGCGATTTCACCCGTGTAACGCCCCTCATGTGGCTGTATCTTATCGTCGGCAGCATCCTGGTCGGCTTCAATGAGGAGATGATCCACCGCGGTCAATTAATAGTCGCTCTGCGTAGCAGATTCGGTGAAACTGGAGTCTGGCTGCTCTCAACAGCGATGTTCGCAATCTTCCACCTGCCGGGCATGTTTCTGGGCCTCGGAGCGGGTGCGCTATTCCAGGTAGTGATGGCTTTCGGCCTCGGTTCAATCTTCTACCTCGCCAGAAGGTCGACCGGATCGCTCCTGGCCTCCATGTTCCTGCATGGACTTTGGGACTTTAGCGTTTTCTCTACACATAACTCGTCGTTTCACCTAGCTGGTATATTAGCTCCGTTGTTGGCGATCGCTGCAGCGATTTCGGTTCCGATCATTCTCCGCCGTAAAAAGCGACGCGATAGTATGAAACGTGTAAGCCAAGTAAACTGAAGAATGGGTACCCTCGCCCTGTAGGGTTACTCAATCACAACACCTTCAAGGAAAATGTCGTCTTATCATCAGATAAGGAAACAACCTTGAAGGTGTTTTTTACGTCCGGGCAGCTCTATGCGATAGGACGATTGCTGGTAAAAATGAGCTAATCCAGAAAGCTGGGAATATGTATTATATATCTCTTAGTGATTGTTTGATCAAGTACAGTTGAGCTCAGTGGAATATACCTCATCTTCCATTGGTGGAGGAATCTAAAGCGTCTGTGCTAAGATGAGGGTAAATGATCATTCAAGCTGAGGAACAAGGCTAGAAGGGGTGTACATTGAAGAAAATACTTGTCATTGACGATGAAGTCGCAATCAGAGATTTAATTGAGCTCGTACTGAGAAGAGAAAACTACGTCGTTCAAACGGCTGAAAACGGTAAAATAGCCCTGCAGCTGCTGAATGCTTTTCAACCGGACCTGGTGGTGCTTGACTTGATGCTGCCTGACTGCTCCGGATATGACTTATGCAAGGAAATCACCGGGAAACGTGCCGTTCCTGTGATCATGCTCTCTGCCAAAAATGAGGTAATCGACAAGGTGTTGGGACTAGAGCTAGGGGCGGAGGATTACATGACCAAACCCTTTGACAATCGTGAATTGCTCGCTCGAATCAAGGTGATTCTGAGAAGAAACGAGAGCAAGGAGGAATCAAGTGAAGGAACAGAAGTGAAATCTACACGCATCATTCATGAAGAGCTGACATTTGATCTGGAAAGCCGAAGGGTGCTGAAAAACGGTGTACCCGTGTCTTTAACGGCCAAAGAGTTCAAAATTCTGGAAACGTTACTCAAAAGGCCAGACAAAATCTTTACCCGGGATGAGCTGCTGCAGATCGGATGGGGATATGACTTCATAGGAGACAGTCGCAGTGTGGATATGACCGTCATGCGATTACGGAAGAAGCTGGAGGATAACGCGGACGAACCAAAGTATGTTAGGACGATCTATGGATTTGGCTATCAACTTGGAGGTGGCGAGGCCTGAAGTATGCAACCCGGTTACTGCTGAATTATTTGTTTTTCTCCGTACTGTCCTTTGGCATCATCATTTTTGCGGTGAATAAAGCCATCGATTACTACAGCTTCATTACCATTGAAAAACAGATGATGGAGAAGGCGGATCTGTCCGAATTGTCCTTCCGTGAGGTGTTGGCACAGCATAGATCATCAACAGGAGAGCATCAGACAAAAGAAATCGTCAGACTTGCTCTGGAAAAGCTGAAAGCTTCAGGCAAGGAAGTACGTATCTATGATAGCTCCAAGCAGTTGCTGGGCTTGGCTGTGGATGGCATCATCATTAATGATGGCAAACCTCATATTTTTGAAAAGAATATTGAGAAAGCCCTGAGCGGCAGTTATGCCTACACCGTAACGGAAGATCATCTGCTTTACTTTGCCACTCCCATTCAGGATCAATACTACCGAAACGCTTATGTGTATGAGTTCGTGGAGGACATTTCTTACTTTTATGCGATTATGGATCAAATCCGTTATATCCTGTTTGCGGGTGCAGGCGGATTTATTGTACTGATTACGTTATCCAGTCTGTGGATCGCCCGCAACACAACCAAGCCGATTAAGCTGTTGCTTGGCGCTGCGCAAAGTTTCTCCAGACAGGAGTTTCGGAGAGTTCATCTAAACCGGAAGGATGAGCTGGGCATGCTGGCAGACGGACTGGATTCCATGGGACGGCAGCTTCATGATTACATTCAGTACCAGAAACAATTTGTCTCCAACGTATCTCACGAGTTAAAAACACCCTTGGCAGCAATTCGTGGTTTCTCTCAATACTTGTATGAAGGGGAGAACGAGAACAAGGAGTTGCAAAAAATCTATGCTCATCTGCTGCAGGAATCGGATCGGCTGACGCGCTTGATTAATGAACTGTTGTTGCTATCCCGATTCGACAAGGCTGGATCTAACGAACTGGAAGTCGAGAAGACGGAAATGAACGAACTAATTCAGCAAGTCGCAAGGAGTATGGGTGCCAAGGCCAAAGATAAAGGAATCGAGATTAAGTTCAGTAAGGCGGAAGTGGAACCGGAGGATAAGCTGCTGACGAGAGTCCGCGCCAACGTGAATCCAATGCTGATGTCCCATGCGATCGCCAACCTTGTGGACAATGCCATCAAATATTCAGGCAGTCCATCGCTAATCGAATTGAAGTTGGAACATACGCCAAGCGAGGTAGTTATACGGATATGTGATCAAGGTATCGGTATCGCGGGCGATGAGCTGGAGAGAGTGCAGGAACGCTTTTATCGGGCAAAAAATGCAAGCACAGCGAACGGTTCAGGTCTTGGACTTTCTATTTGCAAAGAGATTGTAGAACGGTTTAATGGATATATCGACATGGAAAGTCAAATCGGGGAAGGAACGACCGTTACGATTGTGTTACCCCGTGCGTAAACCAGGCGCGCAAATAGTTGACGTTACAAGATTGGTACAATTCTGTTATGAGACTAACAAACGCTTTTTTTATAATCACTCTATAAGAAGAAATCACACGTTTTATGGAGGGATCATGATGAAATTAATAAACAAAGCTACAGCTGTTATCCTGCTGAGCATTTTACTAACGATAGCACTGACGGGCTGTCAGTCCAATGGTGCCAAGTCGCCAGAAGCGGCGCAGAACTCGGCTGAAAAATACACGTCGAACGAACCGGGCAAAGGCGAAGGAGCATCAAATTCTACTTCGCCTGCTTCAGAAAACTCGGAAGGACAGAGTGCTGAAGCTATTAAGGAAGGTTCGATAGAGAAGGAAGGCAATGTGGTGCTGAAGGAGCTTGCTTTTGTCTATAATGAGCACACCATTGCGATTTCGGATACAGCGAATGAAGAACAGATGGAACAGATGCTGGGCAAACCGGATACCTTGAAATCTCATACGTATAGTGCCGACGATGGTACAAACATGGATATGTTAATCGGTTTTACAGAAAAGGTTTATACGTATCCTGGTCTGGAGATTAAAACAATCAGCATACCGGAAGGTAAACAAGACTCCATCTTTCATATTGAAATTACAGATCCTAAGTACGCGACAGCGCGAAACATTAAAGCAGGAGATAGCCTTGATACACTCAAAACGGCCTACCCTGAGGGGAAACTGCTTGGTGATGGAGCCCCTAATGAGGAGGATGACTTCCGTTACGAGCCATCCAATTATGTGGATGTGATGTCGTTTCATATCAACGATGCCAAGGTGGAGAGCATTCAGATCTACAGCCTTCTGGACTAATATTTACGAATCGATGTTGGTCGGAGGACAAGAGCATACGCTTAAGTTTAAGGGGTCGCGGAAATCGCGACTTTTTTGTTTTAACAAGTTCCTGACCCGAGCTGAGGACAAAGAATTGCAGGGAATTAAATTTACACGGGTTTATTTTAGATATATTCACAAAACTCGTATTTTGTACATATGTCTATAAATCCGTTTGAACCACGTTGTTACTACATTCTTCTCTACAGTGTGAAAACCAAAATGTGATAAATACCTTGCATAGTTGTCCTTTACGGCAATCGGTACAAGTTCTTGTCCTTGTCTCGGGACAGAACTTGTACCGATAAAATAAAAAGCTACTAAAATAGCGGTTTTCAATGGGACCATGTTGTTTTCCCTCGGCATAAATTGTCATGGCCCTTCTGTTCCTCTTTGGTTTTTTTTGAGTATTCTATACCAATATGTACTGAGCCAACGTTATGCCTGAGATAACATCCCTTTTACAAACAATGGGACACTGTGCTTGTAGAACTCTTCCTCGGTGACGAGATGGGACTGATAATCCCGGTGAATCAGCTCGCTCATCTGAAATCCATAGCACATCGAGAGAAAAGACATAGCGGAAAGACGCTCATCTTGTATGGCTATGACTTTTTTCTTCTGCAGTCGTTCAAAATATTCAACCAGCAAGGAGTGCAGCTTTACCGGCGGATCAGCCAGCACTCTGTCCAATTCGGGAAGCATTCCTTTGTCGCGGATCCCAATTAAAATGATGTCCGCATTTTTATGGAAAAACAAACGGTACTGCTGGCTTATATTGAAAAGATCGATTTCCGGATTATCGGTCGCATCCTCTCTTAACAGCTTCTCAAATTGCGGGATATCCGAATGTCTTTCAATGATAGCTTCCAATATGCCTTGCTTGCTTCCAAATTGCCGGAAAATCGTAGATTCATTGACTTTGGCTTCCGTTGCAATGGTTTTGGTACTAACGCCCCGATAGCCCTTCGTTTTGATGAGCCGTGTCGCGGCTTCAATGATTCTGTCTGAAGTTTGCATTGTACTTCTCCTTTTGCAAATGTTAAACCTATTCTACTACAAGTTTTGCATACGCACATCAAGGCCAGGGTTCATCATTTACATAAACCTTTATTTAGAGTAAATCGCTTCTTAGTTCCCTGCGGCTTGGTTCCGTAATCTTGACATGATCAGACACCAATTGTGTGAGTGTGCCTAATTTATCAAATGTAATCTGGATTCGGTCAGAGGGCAACAGCCATTGCTCGATCTCGATTGCACAGCAATCCGGTATCGTTCCCGTTCCTATCATCGTACCTGGGAGGCGCGTGGAAACTTTGAGAACCTCCTCCATCACTTTTGCAGGATGTGCAGAATACTCGAATGTGCTCCCCTTCCAGTGCAATCTCTCCCCGATGCGTACATCCACTTCCAATGCCAGCGGGTTGTCGATTTCATCCGGGGGTAATCAGAAATGGTCCAGTTCCCCAATTTCTCGTTAATTACGAGCCAAACAAAGATTCCAGGGATGTATTGGTTTTAAAAGTTACTAGCTTCATATCAGCGCCTCTATGCATGTAGTGTGATGTTGTTCTGCTACTATCATATAGCATTGAATGGATGCATGCAAGTGCTTGCTTGCATTTTTGTTTTCCATTCTCTATAATAAGCCTTAGTCAGCATGCCTTATCCCTAAAACATATACTCAAAGGAGAATTTTCATGAAGTATGGACGTATTATTCAAAAACCTCGCGTTAAATTTTTTGAAGTCGCAGATGGCGTCTTTGCCGGTATTTCGCCGTATCGAGGCATCAGTTGGGCCAATGCCGGGTTCATCAACAAGGGTGAAGGGCTGGTGTATGACACGTTCTTCGATTTGTTCCATGCGCGGGAAATGCGGGAAGCTTTTAAGGAAGTAAGCAACGGCGGCTCTCCCGCATATGTGGTGAACTCGCACTATAATAGCGACCATGCCTGGGGAAATAAAGTGTTTGAAGATGCTTGCATTATTATGCATAAAGAAGCGTCCAGAGAACGTCTCACCGAAAATATCGCCTGGATGGACAGCGTCATCAGAAGAGGAAAGTATTCTCCGGAATCGACCTCGGGCGAGCGGTTTTTTGCAGCGGAATTTGAAGGATTCGACCTGGAAGGTGTAGAATGGGTACTCCCGAATATTGAGATACAGGACGATATCAACATCCGTCTTGGCGATACGGAAGTAATGGTATACAACGTAGCTCCGGCCCACTCCGACAGTGACTTACTACTTTGGATGCCAAAAGAAAAGGTGCTGTTCGCCGGTGACGTCGTGTTTAACGGTTGTACAGCATACAGCGAAGAAGGAACCCTGAATTGGGTTAAAGTGCTTGATCGCATTATTGATGAAATTAAACCTGAAATCGTTGTTCCAGGACATGGCGCCATCTGCGGCCTGGACTTTGTGAAAGAGCAAAGAGACTACCTCCTGAACCTGATTAGCGAGTTCAACAAGTATTACAATGACGAAATGGATGCTTTGTCCCTGACCAAGAAAATTGATATTTCCCGCTTCCTTCATTGGATTCAGCCAGAACGCTTGTATGTTACAGTGGACATCCTATTGAAAAGCAAACGAGGGTTACCCCCCCTTCCAATTTGGAACGAGGTGCCTGCTAAGCTGGAAGACATGAAAGCTTTTTTAGCCGGAAAATATGGAAATCAGATTAAGCCATGGGACCCTATGAGTGTATGGCAAGAATAGTTATTTAAGGCTAGCCTACGAAAAACAAAAGAACGGCCCTGTCGCAAACGATGCGAACAGTGGCCGTTCTTTTGAATGATCCACGGAAATAAAATCGGCGCTTAGAACCATGTTCGCGCATATGTCCAAATGTAGCATCGAGTCCGTGAAGTTATCTAACACCAGTTACAGCCTCGTGAACGTGATGTAATCGACTTGAACTGGCTCTGCGGATTCGATTCGAAGTGCCCGGTTGATCTGTCCCCGGTGATATTGCCCATGTAAGAGAACCTGCAACAGGATATCCCGAACAGAGGTTCGGAACGGAACCCCGCTCTGGTTCGCATAGTTGACCATCTCATCCAAGTCGGATTCCTCTAACCCTTCGATATAAACGCGATATTGCTCGGCGTTTTCTACGAACATCGTCCGAATCGCTGTCAGGTCTTCCGCTTCCTCCCACAACGAATATTGGGAGCTCCCTTTGCCCTGCAATCGGGACAGCCAGACTCGTTCCGCGACCGCAATGTGACGAACCAGTTTCAAAAGCTGCTTGCTCTTCATCTCACTCTCCTCGAGAGCATCCAGGATGCGTCCGTCCGCCCAATACAGGTGGTCCATCATACACTTGATCGTTTTCATTCCGTTTCCCCCTCTTCATCTCATTGATAACATCCGGTTGATGGTTTTTACTAAATTCAGCTATGTAGTTTGCCGTACAATTATTTGATATGGAATCTCTATCTTGTCCTTGGATTTGTTAATGGTTAGATCAAAAGCTTGTTCCCCCACTTTTACTAGTTGATGATCAACCGTAGATAAGCTTAGCCCAATGCCGACGGGTTGGTTTTCCTGACCGATAATCGCCAGATCCTCCGGAATTCTCAGCTGCAGGTTTTTCGCATACCGATAGATGCCTGAAGCAACCTCGTCCCCGTTCGCGTAAATTGCCGTGGGTCTGGGGTCCAGATGAAGCAGTTGTTGAGCAGCTCTTTCCCCATCCTCCATACTATGGCAGTCCCTGATATGGTATTCCGGCGGCAGATGGCCAAAGATTTTCCGATATGCTTTTAACGTCAGCTTCGTACTATTGCTCTCTTCTCCTCTTGCCGTTGTAAAAGCAACGAGGGAATGCCCTTTATCCTTTAATAATTGAAACGTATTTATGTAAGATTCATATCGATCCATGTAGGCACAGCCAATCTCAGGATGATCGGAAAGCTCGCAAGCCACGATCGTCCCGTATTTTGTATAGGGCAGGATCACATCCCAGGTATTCGAACGAGAGGTAATGATAATTCCATCAAGCTGTTTATTTTTCAGCATATTTAAGTAGCTTAGCTCTTTTTCCGGATCGTACTTGGTAGGCAAAATCACCACGGTATAATCAAGCTCAACCGATCGATTAAGCACGCCATGAAGCAATTGATCAAATGCCTGATTGTTATTGTACGGCATGATTACACCGATGCTTCTCGTTTCATTACGAATTAAATCAACAGCTAATCGGTTTGGAGTATAGTCCAATTCATCAATCACACGTTGTACAGCTGCCCGCTTCAAATCCGACACATAGGGATGCTGATTCAATACCCTGGAAACCGTTGACACGGATACGCCGGCACGCTTTGCGATTTCCTTAATGTTTGCCATCGTCACCTTCTCCTCTTTCTTACTTCTACCATACTCTAGCCAATGGACCCGTGCCAGGCAAATTAATATGCCGAAAGCGAAAAAAACACTGTACCAACTCACGCGAATAACCGTAAAAATCATATATCAAATTGCAGTTAGTCCCCCGACCATCAGTCACATTCCACTTGCTCCTTCTCCCTACTTAGACGAAAAGCCATTCTGATTTGGGATTCCGTATTCCTCTCAATAGACAGCTCCTCAGGCAAATCATTTTCACTAAAGAATTTAACTTCACTGGTTTCAGCCCCTATCGCAGCTTGCCCCCCAATAATTTCACACTGTATAAAGAGCTTATACACATGATAAGGTGAAGGAGGATGCGGATGAAACTTTTTATCATGTACTGCTAACAATCTGATAGCCCTCACCTCAAACCCTGACTCCTCTTTCGCTTCCTTAACCGCTACTTCTGTAGGAGATAGACCAATATCAGCCCAACCGCCAGGCAAAGCCCATCTCCCGTCCATTTTTCCCCTAACCATAAGGATATGATCATCTTTAATAATTACCGCTCTAATATCAACCTTAGGTGTAGCATAGCCCGTTTCATTGGCAAAAAGTTCTTCGATTAATTTCATTTCTGTACCTGTATGCCCTGACATAATTTCTACACTCATGTCTCGTATCTGCTGAAATCTTTCCAGGTCATATGAGTCCTTAGAGTAGGTTAACCCCGCCTGTGCTATAGACTGCAGTTGTTTTGCCCATGCAAGCCACTTATCTTCCAAGCTTATCCCCCCTTGATATAACCTTCGAAATCATTAACAGGCGAATCGCCGCCCTCTCCTCGTTTTTAGCGTCGCTTTAGCCGGGCATCCGATATATTCACTCTCTTGCTATCGTTTAATACCATTATCGGGATTTTAGAAGGGAAAGAAGATCTTTGGGATGCTCCAGCTTATACTTGGCAGGTATAAGATCAGGTTGTTTACAGCCCCACAATGCTAATCCAAAATCGACCCCCGCATCTCTGGCACATTCATAGTCATAGATCGTGTCTCCGATGTATAAGGATGTTTTTCCCTGGGCACCGGTAATTTCAAGGAATTTCAATAAAGGCTCGGGATGAGGCTTATGTTGCCTCGTATCATCAGCACATACAGTGTAAGGCAGGTCGCCAACAAGACCAAAAGGAACAAAGTCATCCATAAATTCTTGGTTCGTCTTTGAGGTGACTATCCCTGTAAGTATCGACTGCTTCTTTAGCTCAAACAGCAGTTCCTGAATTCCCTCATATACATGAACAGTATGCCGGTAATCCCTCATAAGATCGTTCCAGCATTTATTCGCATCATCAATGTCTTCGATACCGAGCTGGCGCAGGGATACAGCCCCCGGGATTCCAAGCACAAAAGCTAGATCTTGTTGGCTCATTTTCCGACTATAATTATTCAACAGCAGCTTCTGCAAGGATTTCAACACCGCTTCTTCTGTGTTAATCAATGTTCCATCAATGTCAAAAATAACGGTAGTATACATGAATCCCAACCTCCATCCGCATGATCAAGAGAACCTTCCCTTTGATGATAAAGTATGAAATCCATTTCAGGTCAATCTCAGTGATACTTTATACACAATAGCTATATCAAATACTAATAAGGACAAAAAAAGGGGCTGTCTTATAGCCCCTTCTGAACAATGAATATGTTAGGTTAAATCGTGGGTCTTTTCCAGCGATGGTCTGAAAATCGGATCGGCCTGATCACTTTACATGGAACCCCGGCAGCAATTGAATTTGGAGGAATATCCTTAGTGACTACGCTTCCTGCCCCGATAATACTATTTCTGCCTACGGTCACGCCTTGCGTAATCTTAACATCACCACCAAGCCATACATTGTCCTCCAGTATTATGGGGGCGGAATACACCCCTTTGTCAGCACGTTCGTAAGGATCTTCAGCATGATTTGCTGCATATAGTCCGGCTCTGGGACCGATATAGACGTTATTGCCGATCTTTACTTCGTTGCAGTCAAGAATGATCATGTCATGATTGATATAAACATCATTTCCGATGGAAATATTAAAACCAAATTCACACCGAAAGTTGGATTCGATATACACATTTTCCCCAACTTCAGAAAATAACGCTGTCAAAATAGACATATCGTAATCATCATTGGTATTTACTTTGTGATTGTACTTCCGGCATCTGGATATCGCATGCGTTCTCAACGCTGATACCTCTACTCCTGCATCATCATACATTTCCCCGGAATTAATCATCTGCTTTATTTCTTCGATATTCATAAGCCCTCCTGATCATCGTCCAATTTCACTTATCGTGTGATAATTCAATATTCATAATTGAACTTCTTCAATATAGCTTTTTCTGTTTTACATAAGATTATATCATTGAACGAATGATCAAAAGGCACTTTATTTATTCCCAATAATACATTCCACTCCAAGTCACATCGAATTAAGCTTGTACTCCGTACGCCACATAGCTGCATATCTTCCTTCTTTTTCCAGAAGCTGCTGATGGGTTCCCTCCTCGGCTACACGCCCCCCATCCATAACTACAATCTTGTCCGCATGTTTAATAACGGATAACGTATGGGCGATCATCACAACCGTTTTTTGTTTATTCAGCAAATGTTGAGTAGCTTCCTTGACAGCCCATTCATTTTCTATATCCAAAGACGATGTTGCTTCATCCAACAGCAAAATCGAACTATCCTTCAAAATCGCCCTCGCTATAGAAATACGCTGCCGCTCTCCACCGGAAAATTTGTTGCCGTTATCTCCAGCCATCGTATCATAACCTTGTTCCAACTGTTCTATAAACGTATGACAATTAGCTTCCTTAGCCGCCGCCATTACCTCTTGCTCCGATGCCTCTGGCTTCGCGTAGCGGATATTGTTCAGAACCGTATCATTAAACAGAAAAACCTCCTGATCGACCATGGAAACGGCCTGCAGCACCTTTTCGGAATCAAGCTTTCCAATATCCTGTTTGCCTATGCAAATCTGGCCATGATCAGGTTCATAATACTTGCTTATAAGATTTAATACCGTAGATTTGCCTGAGCCGGAAGGCCCGACAATAGCCGTGAATGCTCCTGACTCTATCGAAATGTTGATGCCATACAAAACCTGCTCGCCCTTTTGATATGAAAAATCAACATTTTTAAAGGTAATGCTGTAATCCTCGGGCACAAATTCCCTCTCGCTTGCAGGTTCTTCCGGCGCCGCAAATATGTGTTCAATTTGCTTTTTGGAAATCATCAGATTTTTATAGGAAGTCAGATCGATAAACAACGTTCCGAACAACTTGTTAGTAAATAGCGGTGCAATGGCCACCAGAACAAAAGAAGGACCAGCCAGATTTCCTTCCATCCATTGAGCCCCGGCCAAGTATAAGACGACCGGCAGACTCAACCAGCTCAACATGCTGAATACCGCACCAATCGGGATTATCTTCACTTCGTAGGTATAACTAATGTCGCTATATGCTTTCATTGAGGCTGTCGTTGCTCTGTGTTTACCGCCTCCCAGCCCATAAGCCCGCAAGGTTTGTATGCCGTTTATATACTCGACCACCGCGCTGGTACTGGCAGACATGATTTCCTGTTTGCGGTTGCCGTACTTGTTCACCATAAGAAAAGAATAATAAAGCGACGGAATCAGCAGCAGACCTGCGCAAAATATAACTGCCCCAGCAGGTATATATACGGTAGCTATAAAACCTGTGAGCAATAAAGTAAATGAGATATTTTTAATGATATCGCCGATTTTATGCGTTAATACATTTTCATAGCTGTTCACACTGGCGGTTGCCGTATTAATATACTCGCCTGCTTGCGTTTTGGAGAAGAAGGACAGCGGAATTCGCCTCATTTTATCCCCTAAGGCAAGCCGCAAACTTCTACTGACGGCCGCTCCGCCAATCTGTCCTCTTGTATAGCCATACGCATAGACAACCAGACGGACTAAGAATATAACGATTAACAGAAATACAGTCCGGTACAGCAAATGAGACGTTAGCCTCTCCGTCATCAGCACCTCAATAGAATGATACAGCACGATAAAGTTAAAGCCTGCGAGCATCCCTTCCAGTACATTGCATACAACAGAAATGTAAAAAGAGACATTCTTCTGAAAAGCCTGCTGCTGTTCATGCATCGGGCTGCCCCCCTTCACCCAGTTCGTATACAATCTCCCTGGCATTGCTATAGCTTTGCCAGGCTTCCCTATAATAAAGGCTCTTCTCCAGCAGTTCCTGATGCGTACCGCAAGCTTGAATCGTCTGATTTTCCACAACCGCAACCCGGTCGCAATGCTTAATGATCCCCAGTCTATGCGCAATAATGATTACTGTTTTACCCTGACAAAGCTCCGTGATCGCTTTATCGATTTCAGCCTGATTTTCCGGGTCTGCCGCTGAAGTGGCTTCATCGAGTACAAGAATTGGAGAATTCTTCAATATAGCACGCGCAATGGCAATCCGCTGCTTCTCTCCTCCGGAAAAGCGGTTGCCCCAGCTATCTATCCTGGTATCGTATCCGTGCGGCAAGGATTGAATAAAATCGTCGATTTGCGCTTTTCTTGCAGCTTCTCTTACTTCCTGCAGAGGGGCGTCTGTGCCCATAGCAATATTTTCAAATACGGTCCCGCTTGTTAAGAAAGATTTCTGAAATACAAGGGTGATATGCTTCAGCAATTCCTCATAGTCGATATCCTTCACATTGACATTGCCGATTAGTACCTCCCCCTCATCCGCATCATAGAAACGGGATATAAGCTGTACAATTGTGCTTTTCCCCGCGCCGGAAGCGCCGACAATCGCGATTTTCTCATGCTCGGCAACAGACAAATTGACATGCTGTAATTGGGGTTGCCGGCCCTCATACGAGAAGCTGACATTTCTCAACTGTATTCCGCAATGATCCGGAAAAGCCTCGCCCCGCTCAAAAATCGGCGTTTCCAAAAACGCTTGGCATTTCCTGACCGCATTTAACACTTGGGCAAAGTTGGAGCCAAGCTCCTGCAGCGGACGCAGCTCGGTTAAATATAAAGAGCCTACAAATGCAAACAGAATAAAAATACTGCCGCTCAACTTGCCGCTAAGCAGCCACATGCCTCCAATCGGAATCATTAGCAGCAAGCCGCATTCGATCATAATGACATAACTGGCATAGGGAGGGCCCATTTTTAAGGACATTTCCTTCCATACGCCAAACTCGTCGTCTACCGCCCGGGCATATTTTTTAAATGACTTGCCGCTCATACGATAAGCTTTAATCAGGCGCATTCCTTGAATATACTCAATGACGGCCGCATTCAATGCCGCGATCGAGCGCGTTGCCCGGTCCATCAGCTGGTTCGTGCCGCGAAACATCACGGCCATAATCATAACCGCAAGCAATAGTGGAACAAAAGAAATCGCGGCCAGTGGCAAATGGATGCTGCACAGATAAATAAACACGGCGATTGGACCGCTCATATAGAAAATAAGCTCCGGCAAATGGTGGGCCAAGAAGAGCTCCAGCTTTTCGATTTCTTCATTCAGCAAGGTTTTCATTTCCCCGGTATGCCGTTCGTTTAAGGAACCCAACGATACCTTCGACATATGCTCAGTGACCCTGGATCGCGCATCAAACAGGGTCCGATAAGCTCCTTTGTGAGACAAAGCGCCAGACACGGCAAACATGGCGAAGCGCAGAATTAGCGCCGCTGTTAGAAACAGTACATGCTGCAGGAAATATGACTCTGTTAAAACATGATGATACACACGCTCTATCAATCGATAAATGACGAGGTAGGGTACGATCGTACATAATCCGCTAGTCAGCGAGCACAGTACCGACAAATACAAATATATTTTGTTTTTTCCCGCCCACGCGAGCAAGATGGCTACAGGGTTTCGGGGTTTGTTACATGTTCCTTCCATTTCCGTACCGCCTTTTCTTTATTGTAAAATAGAATGATAAATAGCGTGCGGCCAGTTGGTTTCATCCAATCGGCAATCTTCCAGCAAACCTCCCTTTCCCAGCTGAATTATATGGCTACAGCAGGAGGCGATCAATTCGGGATCGTGTGTAACAACGAAAATCAGTTTATTGGCCGCAGCCAAATTGCGTAAAATAGAGGCTACCCTGCACATACTGTCTCCATCGAGGCCGCTTGTCGGTTCGTCAAACACCAAAATCTCCTTCTTGCTGACGAGGCTGGCAGCCACGGCTAACCGTTGCTTTTGTCCGCCCGATAGAGTGTTCGGGTGGCGTTCGGCGAATTCCGCAAGCCCCATCTGCTCCAATGCTTCCCGCACAGCATGCGGATCAGCTCGCTTGACGCCAAAGGCGCATTCTTTCTCCACCGTCTCGGCAAACAGCTGGTAGTTCACATCCTGCATGACCATATAAGCCAGTTTGGATAGCTTATGGGGAGTCAACCTCCGCCCATTCAAGGAAATGCTGCCGTTATCCAGCTTCTGCAGCCCGCACAAAGCTCTGGCCAGGGTTGTTTTGCCAGCTCCGTTATGCCCCGTTATCGCAATAATTTCACCGCTAACGGCCGTAAACCGAACGTTCTTCCAGACCGCTTTTTTACGATGTGATGCTGCCGCATTCTCTATCGCCAGTTCATACGGTGGACGATGCTTCCCGCAATCGAAAATGCCAGCCGTTTGGCCGACAGTGTTATAGCCTCGATTGTCGCAGGTGGCGCCAAATCGCACTTGCTCCAAATCGAACGCGCGCAGTCCCAGTTGCTCCCTCTCCGCATCCGTTAGCTGCAAAAATTCCTCGCGTGAATAAACAGCCTTGATTTCCCCCTGTTCCAGCACGAACGCTCTATCCAGCAAATCCCGCAAATAATACAGCCTGTGCTCGGAGATAAGGATGGTTTTACCCTGCTTCTTCAACAAAGAAATCATGTCCTTCAATTCTTCAATAACAGCGGCATCCAGATTGGCTGACGGTTCATCCAGTAAAAATACATCCGGCGCAATGGCATATACACTGGCAAAAGCGATTTTTTGCTTTTCTCCTCCGGACAGGTGAAAAATATTGCGGCGGCGCAATGGATGCAAATGCAATTCTTCCGTAACCTGCTGCATTCGCTGCTCCATTTTCGCTCTGGAATAAGCCAGATTTTCCATGCCAAACACAATTTCACTATCCGTATCCACATTAAAAAATTGCGATCTCGGATTTTGAAAAACCGTGCCCGCCAGTCCACTGATTTCATGCATGGGCATGTCCTCCACGCTCTGTCCGTACAACAGCGCCCGCCCCTGCTTGATTCCATCGTAAAAATGGGGAATCAGGCCATTTACAGCTCTGATAGCTGTTGTCTTGCCGCAGCCGCTTTTTCCGCACAACAGCACGCATTCTCCTTGGCCGACACAAAGCTCAATCTGTTTCAAGCCTTCATCACGTCCGCCGGCATAAGCAAATGAAAAATGAGATAGCTCTATCATATCCACACTCCTGCCGCAACATATGATGTAAATACTATAGCTGCCAGCACATCCGAGAATTGAAAGGACACTCGCTCATAGCAGGTGCGTTGTTTCGGATTCTCTATTCCTCTCGTTATACTGGCAACAGCCAACTCATCGGCAATTTTGGAGGCAGCCATCATTAAAGGAACATAAATGCACTCTACCGTCATCAACGGCCGTCTTATAAAACCAAGCATTGAAGGCGTGATACCTCTTAACTTCATCGCATCCTTAATATATCGCCAATCCTCGCCGATCACCGGTAAGTAGCGCAGCATCACGGCAAAGGGAATAATGATCTTCTTGGACAGCCCTATTCGTGTTAATGCGGTCATGAATTCATTAATTTTGGTCGTTCCAATCAGCAGGCTTCCCAGCGCAATACACGGATAAATCTTCCTGATAAACATGGCAAAGGATACGAACATCAACTGCCAGACCCCCGGTAAAAATCGCTCGCTCAGCAACTGCACAGCCATAACGAAGCTATAACTCAGCAGTATTTTAAACAGAAGAGAATACATCCCCATCCATAAATAAAGCAGGAAAATAAGAGCCATAAAGAGGAGCTCATACTCCAAAGAAGGCGATAAAAAGACGGCGGCATTGGCTAACAACAAAAGATACATTTTCGTTCTGGGATCAAGCTTGACCGTCAACATTGCAGCTGTTGCCACACTTTGCCCAACCGTTCCTGTCTTCTCCCTCATCTGACCAGCACGCCCGATTTCTCAAACTGCTTTCTAAGCAGCTTCTTGCCGAGCAGCGCGCTAATCAACGCACACAGCAGCGTTCCGGCGATCATAGCTGGAAGCATCCAGTCCTGAGCGGTGGACAACATCGTGTCCATATATGCCGCCTCTGTTCCTTGATTCGTCAGATATTCCTTATAGGACTGCTGATTAAGCCATAGCATAATATACGAACCCATAGGATGAAGCGAAAAAATGAGAAAACTGGCTATATTGGCGCTCATTCGTTTGTATTTACCAAGCGAGGCGATCCACTCCCCGATAAAAGCTGCTGCTATACAAGCTAGCGACCAGAGCCAGTACATCCCTGTCACGAACGTGAACACCGCCAGCACAATACCTAAAATCAAAATAGGACCAAAGCGCGGAACCTTCGCTATCATTAATAGATATACTGGCCCGGTCAGCAGCGCCGCTCCCGCCGGCATTAAAAAGGTCAACACCGGATTAGGCGCAAAGAAAGCCGACCCAATCATCATAAATACAAAGTATAGCGCTGAAAAAACGCCGATCGTGATCAGTTCCTTGACAGAAAGCGATTTTTTGTCATTCATTTTCCCTTGATTCATACTCAATCCCCGTCCTTTTTCTGCAAACGATCTTTTGTCATGACAAATTTGCTATAATGATAATGATTATCACTCTTAATTATAAGAAAGCGTCCGCTTTTTAAAATAGCTCTACAGCAAACTGGGCTAATCAAGGAGAAGAATCGTCTGATCAAGGAAAGGGGCTTCAACAATGTGTTCACACCCTCTTGAGTACTTACTATTGGAGAACGGTTTCATAAATTGCGAGCATGCCGAAAGTTTTAATCCGGCCGGCAATACATATCAACTGGATTCCAAGCGGGGACAAGGCTATTACTGGATTTACAATTACAATCAACTATTTTCTATTCTCATTCATGACTTTTATTTCTATGAGGATTTCTGTATCGATTTGACCCTGCCTGAGCTGCTGACGGTCACTTATTACGAATCAATCTCAGGTACAGAGCTGGACTCCAAAGAGAATAAACTGCAGCAAGGGAGGATCAGGTGCTACTGGGGAACAGAGGGGAAATACCGCGCATTCATCAATAAGCATGTACCAGTTAGAACTATTGGCATTGAGTATACTCCCGAATTTTGCAATCAATTTCTAAAGCAAAAATACGGGAGTCAGTCCGATGGCTTATACTCTATCTTAACGGGAATGGAAGATACCTTTTCGTTTCCCGAGTTGATTGTTTTGCTTCGTCAAATTGCTGCTTATCGCGGTTCTTCCCTGGCTTCGGCATTATTTTATGAAGGGAAAATATACGAAGCTATAGCGCTTATTATTGAGAGGGAACTGTCCGGAGCAAGCAGACGGCAACCGTCGATAACGATCAAAGACCGGGAGCAAATTCAAAAGGTTTCATCCTATATAGAAAGCCATTATTCCCTTCCTTTATCCCTGGAACAGTTATCCAAAATTTCGTATATGAGCACGACCAAGTTAAAACAACTGTTTCGGCTAGTCCATCACTGCACGATAACGGAATATATCCAGAAAAGCCGCATTCGCCAAGCGGAGCAATTGCTCGCCCAAACTGAGCTGTCTATTCACGAAATCGCACGCTCCGTAGGCTATCAAAGTGCAGGAAGACTCTCTGAATTATTCAAAAGATACGCCTGTCTGACACCGACAGAATACCGCCAGCGTTTATCGGGCTATTCACTGTCTGATGCGAAGCACTGGACTGATGTGACACAATGATTATAGTTTTCTGTTCGGGGAATGCTAATTCAACAACTATCCCTTAAATGAGGTGTCCTGCAGATGAGCATTTTGACCTCCTTTATTGAATCGGATTCCTCCTCTTACCTGGCGACCCTGCTGGCAGGAATTGGCCTCTTTTTGCGCTTTCGTTATTCCGTCAGCTATGCGGACCGGAAGCTATCATACGATGCAGCTTTTGCAAAATACGGAGGTTACGTCTGCTTGCTGCTCTGCTGCGTCGTTATTATCGGCAAATGGATTGTTATTTGACGTGACCGATCCGGCGTATCGAGGTCTCTACCTCAACATTTACATCTACGGTTCGAAAGAGGTTCTCCCAATCCTGTTCGTGCTGCTTCCAATAGGCATACTTGTGCCTGCGTAACTGCTCTCCAAACCCGAAAATGTCAAGCCCAATCTCTTTTTGAAGCTTTTGGATAACGGTATCTGCATCGTGACGAATATTTTGATTTAGCATTTGTTCGATTTTTCTTAAGTCTCCCGGGGTCGAATTCGGTAAGATGCTGTCCTCGCCGATATTTCCTTCCACAATAATCCGTATTGTGAAGTAGGGGTCCCCATTACGGATATGAGGCTTAATAATGGACCGCATATTTTTCACCTCAAACGTGGTAAAGACTTGATTCTCTTTATCATTAACTGTCAAGTAATTCCCTGCCCGTACGGTTCCAATCACCCATTGGTACGACCTCACTTCATTGCTGTTCAGCCAGCCTGCAAACTTATCTTTGTTCAAAATCGCCCCGCCTTGCATAATGACATGGTCTTCGCGAGGTTCTACCTTTGTCAACAAAGTATTGCGATTCGCCCTGAAATTGACTGAAAAAGTATCAACGGTTGAATTTTGAGGCATTTTTGAGGTTTTATTGACCGATTCCTGCGTGAGCATACTCAAATAAACCCCAGGTACGGGGATTAATTTATGATTAATGTCCAGAACATCCTTCGCTTGGCCTGGCGCCACCACTAGATTTGTCTTTCTGCGCAGCTCATGATCCCGCAGGAACAGATCCATCGGTGCTGCGATGCCTTCTTTAGCGAGTTCTTCACTGATCACGATTACCTGCAAATGCTCATAAAATGGAATCCTGGCCACCTCGGTGGCCATCGAGCGCATACAATCAAATATGGAGTAGCCTGTGACACTGACATTCCAGACCGGCTTGATGTCTGTCGGAGGGCTCTTCCCGGATAAAGCCTTTGGCTCTGCCACCTGAATCGTCAATTCATACAGTATCTTTCCTTCCTTCTTAGCAACTTTATCGATCGCGACGGCAAGGACGAAAATACGATTCTCAATTTCCAGCCGATCCCAGCACCCGGTCAATGAAAGAATAAGCAGCAGAATAGCGATCTTTTTTAGGCAGCGAAATGTCAAATCCGTCCCCTCCTTTTGTTCACCCCGTACCCCAACCACAAGACAGCGATAGTTACCAGATTAAGTGAAGCGCCAAACGCTCCAACCCCCTGGCTCCACTGTTCAACCTCCAGTACATTTTGGGGCAGCACCGCCAGCATATAGACGANCGCCAAACGCTCCAACCCCCTGGCTCCACTGTTCAACCTCCAGTACATTTTGGGGCAGCACCGCCAGCATATAGACGACCGGGATCAACAAAATAGAAATCACGCGATGTTCCTTAAGGCCAAGCAACTTGGCCAGAATCAGGCTGGAACAATAATGAAGCAGCAGCATGGTCGTCAGTGCAAATGGGACCCAGCTAATCATCATAATCGACTCTACCCGCTCTATAAAGCTTCCTGGAAACTGAATATTCTTGGCGATCGTCAGCGTCGGGTAATTCACATAACCTACTTCCTTGGCACCCAGTACACTTACACAGGCAATGACAATAAACACATAAAGGAAGATAACAATACTGAACGCAACAAGAATAACACGGGTAGATTTCTGCGGTGTCTTCATAAACGGCAGCAGAAATAGGATCGCTTCAAATCCCAAAAATGAAAACGATGTCGAGGGCAAACTGCTAATGATCGGTTGAATTCCGTCTCCAAGAATCGGCAGATTATTTCCCAGATCCGCCCCGCTAAATGTAAGCAGCAATACAAGGATCAGCAAAAAGAGAATGATCGGCTGAATGAACTGATTGAAGCGAGCAATTGCGTTGATGCCATGCAGAACGATTAAGGTGCTGGTCAGAAAAGTACTGAGAATAACCACCTCAACCGGCGTATCATCCAGCAAATACAACTTGGTCACATCGGCTGAAATCCGGGTGACCGTGCTGGCAAATACGATAAAGTAGATTAAGAATAAAAGGCATAGCATGATACCCATAGGTTTGCCTATGAGTACCGGTCCATACTCAATCAGGCTTTTCTCAGGAAAACGTTCACCGATTTTCGCCATCAATAAGGCGGAGACTGCAGCCAGAATGCCGCTCAGGATAATTACGATCCACCCATCCACACCAGCCTGGTTAGCGACCTGCTGAGGTAGCGACAATATTCCGACACCTACCATCACCGAGAACAGCAAAAATCCCATTTGTATATTTGTGATTTTGTCTTTAATCATCAGGCGCTACCACCCCTTTTTGCGTTGATCCAGCTTCAATCGCTGTTCTTTCAAAGGCTTGAGTACGGATGGTCGCTTTTTTAGCAAAGGAAGCGGAGCCCGGATGACGGAATCTTTCCAATCCGCCGCTTGGTAAGGAGCAAACGGGGACAAGTAGTTTACTCCAAAGGATTTTAACGAGACGAGATGGGCAATGATGATCATAACCCCCAGGATTAATCCCAACATCCCCAGGAAGCTCACGAAAACCATAAGCGGAAATCGCAGAAGTCGTATTGCTATCGCACCGTTATAGGCTGGAATCATAAAGGAACAAATTGCGGTCAGCGCCACAACAATAACCATAATAGGACTGACGATGCCCGCCTCCACAGCCGCCTGACCAATTACCAGCCCACCGACGATTCCAATCGTTTGCCCGATAAAACCGGGCAGACGCAGACCGGCCTCCCGCAACAGTTCCAATGTGGCTTCCATCAGAAGCGCTTCAACAAAGGCGGGAAAAGGAGCATCGGCCCGTGAAGCGGCAATCGATAACGTCAGTTGAGTTGGAATCATCCCCGGATGATAGGACAATAATGCAATATAAAGCGCAGGTAGAATTAAAGCGAGAATTGAACCGATAATGCGGATGAAGCGGATAGCCGATCCAACGAGCCAGCGTTCCGAATAATCATCCATAGCCTGAAACAGCATGGAGAAGGTAAGCGGCACCATCAGTACTATAGGAGTTCCATCCACGACAATGGCAATCCGCCCTTCTGCAATGGCCGATACCACTCTTACTGGCTGTTCTGTATATTGCACCTGAGGAAAGGGAGAATACCAGCTATCCTCAATCCATTGCTCAACCGCTCCGCTATCCAGCAGCTCATCGATCTGGATTGAATTCATGCGCTGCTCCACTTCCTTAAGAATATCGGGATTTACGATGCCATCGACATAGACCAAGGCAACCTTGGTCTTGCTGTGTGCGCCAATCCGGGATATTCTCACCTGCAGACGGGTGTCGGGATACCTTCTTCGGATGAGCGACAGATTGGTAGAAATGGATTCAACGAACCCGTCTCTGGGGCCGCGAAGGGTATGCTCACTCGTCGGTTCTACGATAGAACGGCTTTGGATGCCTTCCCCCGAGAAAACATAGGAGAATTCACTCTGATTCGTCAGCACAAGAACACTGCCGTTAAACAATGCCTGCAGCGCTTGATCCACTTCATCCAGGGTATACTTTGGAACGGTGTCAAACCTGCTCCCATGAAATAAGGAAGGTATGATCTGTTCCTGTACGTAAACATCATTTACTAGGCCTTCTATATAAACCAGTATCATTATTTCACTCTGAATCTCCATTTTGCGAAATACGATATCCGAGTTCTGTTCAAGTAAATCGCGCAATTTCGTTTCCCACATGATGCTCCCCCCATGAAATGAGATAACAGTTAGTATGCAGCATGAAATGGAATGATATGTATATAAAAAAGCAAACTCGTTGTTTCATCCGAGTTTGCTTTTGCTTCCAGTGATATTTAGCAAGTTAACATAATATATATTCTGTTAACTTTATAAACGTTAGCTAAAATGAAACTATTGTATCGGATAACATCGCCTTGCCGTTGGTTGAAGAGCAAAGTGATTTTGATTTTACTATCGCAGCAAATCACAGAGCTCTGCCCTCAAGCCGACTGATCAGTTTTTGCAGTAATACAGGCTCTTCCTCCCGCAGCTCATTAATCCGCAGCCGCAGCCGTTTATACACGTCCTTATCCGCGCGAATCTCATGGCGAATGTACTGATCCCTAAGCTTCAAGATCTTTTTGCTAATCTCCTTGTAGCCCTCCACAAGCTCCCGGTCATCAGGAATGATCCCCTCCTCCACCAGATATTCAATACGCTCGCTCATCATTCTTTTGTGCTCCCAGAGGACATGAAGATGCCTCACATCATTGCGTTCTACCAACCGGGCATCGTTGTTCTCCACAGCATCATAGTACATTTGCAAATAGTCATAGACCTTGATTCCGAAAGCTTCCTCCTCGTCAGGATTGTAATTGATCCGATTTAAATGAGTCTCTCCGTTAAGATAGTCGCGCAGCTGGTCGATCGCAGCCATTTTGTCGAAAGGATAAGGCGAATGCGGTTCGTATTTATAGAAATACGTATGATGGTCCGCCGTCAGGTTGTTGTTCAGAAGCTGTCTCATCGACTGGATGGCCTCCACCAACTCCCGGAACGGGATCAGCAAATTGCGATATACTCCCGTCTTATCAAACATTGAGGCATGGAAGCTGCTCTCCTCCCAATCAAAGCCATATAGAAGCAGATGATGCGGGAACGGTTCCCTCTGATAAGCTGCCGCCGGAGATAGCTTGGATTCATCCAAAAACACGATGCAGTAATAACCGTTGCGGATCTGATCCGCGAAAAGTTTCGGCCATGACTCCAATGGCAAACTTTCCAGAATCGTATAATTGACGGAGCAAGTGAGAAGAAATGGATTATTGAAGTTCAATTCGTTGGGCTTGCCTCGAAAAAAATCGATATAGTACTGTCTGCCCTTTTCCAGAAATTTTTTGTTGCAGGACAGCTGAATAAAGTTGCTATAATACCAGGGAACGGTCTCTTCGTGGGCGCTAGTGATCGAAAGCGTATAGGCCCAGCGCAAAAATCCTTTGAGCGGCGGATCCAACACAGGAAGCTGAACGGCGTTCATCTGATTCTCCCCCTTCTAGCGAATGGTTAAGTAGCGGCTAAGTCTAACTGCTTGCACTGCTGTATACCCTCAAGGCCCGCTTCCAGAAGAGCCTTACGGCTGCAAAGAGCAGAAGCGAAGCGGCCAGCGACAGTCCTGCGTGAAGCCAAGTAAGCTGTCCCAGCAGGAACATCGGTCCAAAATTCGTAATAAGAAACAGAGGAATAACAAAGGTGCCGATCCGACGGACCCAGGCTGGGTAAATGGACATGGGGAAATTGTTGGCGTCCCAGACAGAATGAGCGATCTCTGACACGGAACCCGTCTGGATGAACCAGAAGGAAAGCAGCGCCGGGATGATCATCAAGCAATAGGTAATAACAATCGAGACCAGCAGCAGCAGTGCAAACCCTGCAAGCTGCGGGAACATAAGCGGGATATCCATCGCATGCCAGCCGATTCCGATCATGGCGAACCCAACCAGAATATCGGGAATTGGCAGCGCCAAATCGACATAACGCAAGGAAGCCATAAATTGCAGGGAAACCGGCTTTGTCAGCATTAAATCAAGCGATCCGTCCTTAATATACTCGGGAATTTTCATAAAGTTTGTAAAAAACAAACCTACATAGAGGCCGGTCACCACCGTATGCATGCCTATAAACAGGAGCAGCCCTTCAGGCGGTATCCCCTCTACGTGAAGATCCGTACGAAACACGACCAGCACATACAACAGCTTGGCGATCAAGTAGACGGATTCAACAATCAGGCTCATCATAAAGTTGCCGCGGAACTCCATCTGGGCGATAAGACAATTTTTGATGAACATGCCGTAGAGGCGCGTGTATTTTTTTATGGTTTTCAACATTTGGAATATCCGCTACCCCCCGACCGCCGAATATTTCTTCATGGAAACATGCCACGTCAGACGGGAGAGTCCAAAGAACAGCAAAATCCACCCGCATTGAACGAGCAGCCCCTGGTACATCGCCGCCGCTTCCATCTTGCCGCTAAGAACATTGACAGGGAAATAAATAGTATAAGGAAATGGCGTGTAACCCAGCAGCTTCACCACCGAGTCCCCGAATATCTCCAACGGAAACATGCCTCCGCTCAAAATATTGACAAGCAGACTTGTAATGACGAAAAAATAGGAGATTTCATGCAGATAAAAAGCGCTGGCGCAGAGGCAATAGGCGATAAGAAAGTTAAGCAGAAGCGCTCCCCAGAGTGTGAAGGCAAAAACCAGCAACCGTGTGACCTGGACTTCAAGCGCCCCCCTGGAAGAGGCTATCCAGATTAATCCGACCAGCAGCAACCCCGTAATCCCATAATAAATCACCTTTTGACCGAAAAAGGAAACCAACCGATACCCGAAGTAGCTGACCGGTTTAATTAAATACTCGTTCAGCCCGCCATTTTTGATATCATCGGCAATCTGCTGCTCGAACTGGGTAGAGATCAGCTTGGATACCAATCCCGCCAAAATGGTATACAAAATAATTTGACCGTATGAATAGGAAAACAGCGCCGACTGACCGGAATGGCGATAGACCGCGGTCCAGATAAAATATTGAACAAGGATCGGAAAAGCAGCCCCTATCAGACTGAGGAAGAAGTGAAATCGGTATTCCATCGAATGCTGAACGCCCATTGAAAATATAGTCAAGTATAATTTGCGTCTGTTCATCCGACGGATTCCTTCTGATAGAGCCTTGAAATGCTTTCCTCCAGCGGTACATCCTCAATCGTCCAGTCAACCGCTGGAAACGAATCGAACACGGCGCGCGATACTTCCTTTAACAGGTATTTGGGAAGCTCCAGAACAGCGTTGTAGCCGTCTTCCATAACTACTTTCCCGTATTTGGCCAACTGCAGCGTGGCAACAGGCTCGGAGAAGCGAAGCCTAATTATTTTTCGCTCGTCAAAGAGCTCGTTGATTTTGTGCAGATCCCCGTCATACAGCAAACTTCCCTCGTTAATAATAATCGTCCGTTTGCAAAGATCCTCCACATCTTTCATGTAATGACTCGTCAGCAGGATGGTGGCACCAAATTGCTCATTATAGTATTTCAGAAACTCCCTGACCTTCTTTTGCGAGGGAAAATCAAGGCCGATCGTCGGCTCGTCCAGATAAAGCAGTCGGGGCCGATGGATCAGCGCGGCGATTAATTCCATTTTCATCCGTTCGCCCAGGGAAAGCCGGCGCACTTGTACGTTCAGAAGCTCCCGGACATCAAGCATCTCTGATAGCTCGGCAAGGCTTCGGCGATAAAGCTCATCCGGCACATCATAAATACATTTGTTCAAATAAATGGATTCAACGGCGGGAAGATCCCACCAAAGCTGGTTTTTCTGGCCCATCACAATGGAGAAAAGCCGCTTGAATTCATTTTTGCGCTCCCATGGCACATAACCAAGGACATTAGCTTCCCCGCTAGTGGGATACAGAATGCCTGATAACATCTTGAGCGTCGTGGTTTTCCCTGCCCCATTGGGTCCGAGAAATCCAACACATTCGCCAGGTCCGATCGTGAAGGAAACGGATTTAACCGCTTCCTTCAGCAGAGACTTGCGAGCAAATAAATTTTTGAATGAATTTTTGAGTCCAGCTTCTTTTCGATAGTATACAAAAGACTTGTGCAGCTCCCTCACACGGATATAGTCCGGCTTATAGTCCATCTCCGCTCCTCCTGAATGATCGCTTGTTTTGCCTGGACGGGTTAAAGTTTAACCGCTTAAACTCCATTATTGTAGAGAAGAACGCACTTTGAACAAATCGGCATCAGACCGCAAGCCAAAGTCTCTCTTTGCTTCCGCAGGTCTTCGCCGTGGAATATATCCGCCACGCTCTCCTCGTACAAATTGCCGACACTGAATTCCGGAAAAAATTTACAAGGGTTCACTTTGCCATCGGGCATCACATCCATCCGATTCGAGATCGCGAAGCATTTTGTCCGGTTCATGGCTGGCTTCTCATTGCCGCGGATAAACCCTTCCACTTCTTCAGGCTCCAGCGCCGGCTGATAGCGGATGCGAACATTCCATACGCGGGAATTAACCCGCTTAAGTTCTTCAATAAGCGTGTCGAAATTGTTCGGTGAGATATGGAACGTAAACGAGTGCCAGCTGTTCTTATGATCGTTTGCAAAGCGGGCGGCAAGGTGCGGGAAATGGGCATCAAAGTAGCTGTCCATTTTCTCCGCTGTATCGGGAGGAATGTACCAAGGGAAACAGAAATATACGGAGTCTACCCCCATCTCTTCAAAGAATTCCATAAAGTCATAGAGCTGGCCGACCATTTGGTCATTTACGGTCAGAGCAACAGATACTTTGCCTTTGTACACGCCCTCCTTCTGTAAATCCAGCAACAGTTGTATCGCGTGGATCACTTTCCGGAACGTGCCTTTGCCCCGGATCGCGTCATTCTCTTTCTCGAAGCCTTCCAGGCTAACCAGCATGACCAGATTCTCCGACATCTTCAGAATAGAGTCGAGCTTCTGTTCAATGAGAATGGCGTTCGTGCAAATGGTCGTATACCGTTCTTCTTTGGCCAGCAGCTCCGCCAGTTCGTCGAACTTGGAGTAGAACAGCGGCTCCCCGCCCCATAGAAATACGCGCGACTTGCGTTCCCTTGTCTCCTCTAGCAGCTTCTCCACGACGGGAATCTCGATTTCATCGTTCTTCACTTCTCTCGTGAAGTCGTGATGAAAGCCGTCCGGATTCCATTCAAAACAGTGCTTGCAGCGCAAATTGCAGCCGTTATTAAGCTTGATCCCGATCTCGTAAGGCACGGGAGCCGCGTAAGTCGGGTCCTCCCGGCGCTTCCTTCCCGTTTCCGCCAGTGGAATCAAAGTTCTTTTCATATTGCTGAATGTCACTTGGTCAAACGCAACTGTTGTTTTCGGCTGCATAAGTATTCCTCCCCAAAATGGTTGATTATTGCTCGCTGCTCCAGCAAACATCTGTAGATGCCCTCTAAATGAAGCTTCGAAAAATCCCGCGCTTTCCATTTATCGAACCGGACACCCAATCCGCAGGATTCCCAATAGGCGGAATTATGAAGCTCATGGTCCCCAAACGGCTCCAGCATGACAAACGGGATTCCGTATGACAGCGAGTCGTTGAGAGTCGCTCCGCCCGGCTTGCTGATAATTGCTGCGCAATTCCGCAGCAGGTCTGTATATGCAGAGTAAGCCCCGAGCGGGAAAGCGCTAAGAACACCGCGTCTGCGGACATACCGGATCATGGGCGGAAACGTATGCCGCCCCAGTGCATCCCGGCTCCACGGATCCCATGAAGGCTCCGCCCCATAGTAGCGTGTTATGCCATCGTCCTCTCCGACTTCGGAAGGATCATAGACGATCACATCAAGATGATAACCGAGCCTGCGAAGCTCTGTGATCGTACTGGCATAAGTCCCGATCCCCCAGCCGCCGCCATGGATCAGAAGGCGTCCGGCACGCTCCGCGTATGGCAGAGGCCCCACATTATCCGACGTGATATAGCTGCTGGGAGACAGCTTCGAAGAATCATAGAACCAGACATTGTCGTAACCAGGGTATAGCTGCTTGTGTACTTTAAACGATGGCGTGTCCCAGGCATCCAACCGGATTAGCTGAATATCCAGGGGCTTATCGACCGCTTGCTTATAGCGCTCCAATATCGGTATCCAAAAGCCGGTAAACACAGCAAATCGAAAGACACCGGCCTGTTTCCAGCTACGCAGCAGCCTTTGGACCGCTTCCTCGTCCAGAGAAGAATCCACCGGCTTGGCCAGCTTATGCCCCATACGAGCCACGGAAAAATCAGCATGAAACGCTTTTTTAGTTGCATGAATCTTGAGCCGAACCTCTTCATGATACAAGTTTTCCAGAACAAGAATGTCTGCACCTGCCCCCCTGCTTTGCAGGTAAGTGTACAGATGCATAGCCGGAATGTATGCGCCGAGCGAATTTCCCGACGCCAGCAAGGTTATCGGGGTTGAATGCATAGCCGCCCTCCGAGCTCAGATTTAGTTGTACACTTTAATGGATAGATCGGCGAGCACCTGCCGCAGGTCTTGGAGCAGTTCGCTGCGGTGTTCGTCATCACGCCCCACTACTGATACATACAGTCTTCCCTTTGGCATGATCGGCTTAATTTGTATGCCATCCGCGATACGGCGGCGGATTAGAAACTCATTGACCATTACAGTATTGGAGGAGAGAGGAACGATCCCATAGCTGCCCGGGGCTGTCAAGAGAAGATTGGATTCACGCAGAATGTGCAGCAGTCTCCCGAATACAAAGCCATCCGGCAGACCAAGAGACAGGAAGGTAAGCCAGCTTGTACACCCATATGGGCCCCAATGTTTATCAAGATAAGCATTAATCAGGCCCATAGACTTGCGGGCGTTAATCTCCACAATAGGCACGACTTCACCGCCCTTAAGGATCATGGAGTCGATGCAGACAAAGCCGAAATAGCCGTCCTCCGCCAGAAGCCGAAGTGCGTTTTCTATCACAGCAAAATAATCTGCCTTCTCCAACAAGTGGATAAAGGCTTGATCGGCTTGGATAGACCCGCTGTAATTTTGCTGGTGGTTAATCATCCGCTGAATCGAGATAAGCTCCTTCTCACCACTTACCCGGATGAACCAGTGCGAACTGAAATCCGTCTCCTTATGCAGCAGAGGCTCGAGCAAGAATTGAGAATACATTCCGCTATTCTCTTGTTGATTCAAGTGCGACATTATCCTTCGCTGCATAACCTCGCTGTCGATAAGCAGATTCCCTTTCCCTGAAACACCGAAGGGATCTTTTAGCAAATACGGTCCGCGCTTCAGAAGTAAGTTTCCAGTCTCCTCTATTTCCGCTGCACTATTCACCTCAGTCCCCCAGCACTTGGCCCCGATTCGCCAAAGGAGCCGATTATGATATAGCTTTGAATTAACGCGTATCACCGTCTCAAGGGCCGGTAAAGGGTTGAGCGGCCTTGCTGCTTGCTGATACGCTTCCGTATCCGCCGTGATGGCGTATGGGGATAACCACCCGGAATCGGCAAATGGCCGCCCCTTGTTCATCGGTTGAAGATGCCGGTCGGGATCGACCGCATGTCTGAATATACAACGCTTGAAGATATCCGGTTCAGGTAGCGGTTCATTCGGATCATTCAGATCGTAGTGATAATGGCTGCGGAAGGAAAATCCTAATCCGTTCAGGTACTCCTGCAGTACCGGATCGAGTTTACAGCGGCTGTAGAGGATATCGTCCGGCCCACAGAACGGAAAGAGCAGCTCGTCCATACACAGGACAATTGCCTCACGGTTTTTGTCCGGCATCGCAGGCAGCCGGGTCAGATTTGGATCTCTCCAGCGGGTTTCGGGATCAAAGGTACCCATAACGGTGGTGGAAATTACACGGACTTTATGGGTTGACATCTTCGTATAACGGCTGCTCTTGTGGCTGGCAGCTCTTCAGAAAAGAAATGAAAGTATCCATCGAGTGGAGATGCTCATAATCGAATTGGTCATAGTCGATGACCACGTTCAACTGATCTTCAACCTTGAGCATAAACTGGATCATTTGCAGGGAATCGAGGCCAACTTCATTGTTTAAATCCGTATTGAGGGAAAGAGAATGGCGGAGTTCCGGCTGGTCTTTAATAGCGCATAAAATGTCTACGATTTTATCGTACATTTGTACACTCCTTTTATAGGGATATAGTGTGTCAAGGTACAATCGAATCTTACATCTACGAGATTTTTACATTTAAAAGCCTAGTCTCATACCTCCTTTTCCTATGAATACAATTATTATCCTTATTGTGTTAAAAACTGTCAATCATTAATCCAATAAAAATCTGCTTGACGAAGATACTGCAGAACTGCTGAGTATAATCATTTATGTGATTAATTATCAAGTGGCGTCGCAGCAAGCTTGCTGCTTTCCCGAATGGTAGGGCTTAGTTTCAGCGGTCTTATCGTCTTTCAAGGTCCTATAAGAAAATGAGGCCAATAAAAAAGTCGAACGCGATTCGGATAGAATCATGTTCGACTTTCCTCTCTTTACCTCTCATTTTCACCTATAAGAAAGAAAATATCTTTTATATCCAATAATACCAAAATCATATATTTTGGAAGCGCTTTACCCTATTGGCAGTATTAAAAATTTCCCCAAATCATTTTACACTGCTTAATCTGTCTTCTTGTTGGACTGAGGATTGTTTTGCATTCGACTGAACATCAGTTCATAGCTGTTATTGCCATGGTACAGAGATCGCTTCACCCGCGAAATGGTGGCTGTACTCGCTCCTGCATCGGATTCAATTTTACTGTACGTATGATTGTTATACAGCATTTTCGCAACCTGAAAACGTTGTACTAAAGTCTTTATTTCATTAACCGTACATAAATCATCAAAGAAAGCATAGCACTCCTCTTTTGTCTCTAAAGTTAGGATGCCTTCTATAAATTCATCCAATGCTTTGCCTTTTAATTCATCAATAAGCATTAATAGTCCCTCCTCGAGTCATGAAAGCCCCTGATTTATGTATAACACAATTTAGCAATTATTTTCACTTGCAATTATTACCATCCTCACCTCGCTTAGACCTTGACGTAAAAAAAGTTGGCTCTACTACCAACTTTTTTTACGTCAAAATGGAACTTAATGCGCTGGTTTTGCCGTTTTTCTGCCCAGAAATCCGTACAGAATGTTTAGGATCGGCGCTACAATACAGAAGATAGCGAACGGCAGATACTCCAGCGTGGATACGCCTAATGTGCCCGTGATAAATACCCCACTGACTCCCCAAGGAATCAGAGCGTTAACCGCTGCTCCGCCATTGGCTAAGACCCTTGACATCTCTTTACGGTTCAATTGGATCGCATCGTATTGAGTTTTAAATGCTTCACCCGGTAAAATAATCGACAAATATTGCTCGCCAAGCAGCAGATTGACGCCCATCGAGCTTAAGCCCGTCATAAGAATCAGCTTGCCTTTGGTGCTTACGAAGGAGGTAATACGCGAGATGATCGTCTTGATGATATTCATTTCGACGAGCAGTCCCCCCAGAGCAAGCGCCAAGAGGATTAGGGATACGGACCACATCATACTTTGAATCCCGCCGCGTGTAAGCAGCTTGTCCACGCTCTCAACCCCTGTATTGGCTACATATCCATTTTGCATCAGCGCGGAAATATCCGATAAACTGGTATGCGGATGATAAATGTAGATCACACCGATCGTAAACAGAATGCTTAACAGCAGTGTCGGAATAGCGGGTACCTTCCGCCAAGCACATAAGAAGAGCACAAGAACAGGAATTAAGGTTACAACAGAAATAGGGAATGAGGTGCTTAGTGTGTTTACAAGTTCATTGACTTCCTGTCCGGTTGTCAATACCTTGGCATGTCCCGTGACTGCGAAGAAGACTAAGGAGATGAGGAATGCCGGGATGACAACACGCATCATATAACGGATATGATCGAATAAATCGACCTCAGCAATGGCCGATGCCAGGTTGGTGGTATCGGATAATGGAGAGATATTGTTGCCCAAGAAGGCACCTGAAATGATAGCACCAGTCGTAATGGCAGGATGGTAGCCCATAATTTGCCCCATGCCGAAGAAAGCGATGCCGACGGTTGAGATCGTTGTAAATGAGCTGCCTACCGTAATTCCTACGACCGCGCAAATGACAAATACGGAAGGCAAAAAATATTTAGCGGATAAAATTTTAAAGCCATAAATCATGATCGTCTGAATGGTACCTGCTGAAATCCAGACACTAATTAATGCACCAATTAACATAAAGATAAGTATAGGTATCAGTCCTGGAGAAATGCCGTTCTGAATTCCTTTATGAATCCGATCCCAGGAAGCCCCTTTAATTTTAGCAAATACGATAATAACGCCCAGAGAGACTAAGATTGGAATTTGCGGATCCATGCCCAAGCCGATAATACAAGCTCCAATAATGGCTAACAATACAACTAAAAGAAATAGGCTTTCTTTTAGAGTGACCTCTTTGTTCATAAGCTGAACTCCTTATCATGTATTAAACACCAGTTGAATGGGTGGTCATTTTTATAGATTGATCTTAGAGTGGACAAAAGGAGTCTTTGCTATTCAATGCGTCCCTCTGCCTTGTTATATGCGCCGTGCCAGACAGGACCAACAAAGCGGTTAAAAGCAAATCCGCCTTGAATAGCTGCTGTAGTGAATTGTTTTGCTCTGGAGACAGCATCCTTGACGTTCATTCCTTTGGCTAATCCGGCAGCGATAGCAGCCGCGAAGGTACAGCCTGCCCCATGGTTATGATTCGTCTCAAGCTTGTCCGCTTCATATAGCGTAAATTCACGTCCATCATACAGCAGATCAACTGCTTTCTCCGCCTCAAGGGTCTTGCCGCCTTTAATAACGACATTTTTGACGCCACGCTCATAAATGCGACGTGCGGCTTCCTTCATATCGTCGATCGTTCTTACCTTCGCGATTCCGGCAAGTTGACCCGCTTCGAACAGATTTGGTGTTGTAATTGTAGCCCTCGGCAGCAGAAGCTCGCGGATCGCTTGACCATTCTCGGGTTGAACAACTTCATCTTCACCTTTGCAGACCATGACCGGATCGATTACGATATTGCTGATCTCATGCTCCTCAATCACTTTGCTCAGCATTTCAATAATTTCAACTGAGCCGAGCATGCCGGTCTTCATCGCATCCAGCTTGCCGCCAGCCATTACCGTCTTAATTTGCTTAAGAACCAGCCCGGTATCAATGGGCTGAACCTCGTGATGCCAGTGATTATCGGGATCCATGGTGACTATGGAAGTAATGCTGCAGAACCCGAAGGTCCCATATTCCTGAAATGTTTTTAGATCGGCTTCCAGACCGGCGCCACCGCTGGAATCTGAGCCTGCGACCGTCAGCACTTTTCTAATGTTGGACATTTAAAGCACCCCTTATATTGGAGAAATGAGGAATGCGCAACAACCACAATTGGGTGTTACGCATTTCCTTATTTATAGCAGATTAGTTCATTTCGTACATGTAGATTCTTTCCAGCTTTTGTTGCATGGCCTTTTCAATCTTGGCTGCATAATCTTCAAAAGTCTCAGCATCGTGAGCATATGGAGACAATGCACAAGCACGAAGAATAGTCACTTTACCGGCGCGATCCCATTCTTGTTCGGTAAAACCAAGGCTCTTCACGAATTCCAATGGGCTGTTGCCATAGTCAGGAATTGCAAAGTCAGTATGAGAAGTAATAAACTCATTGCTGTACAGGCCGCCTTTAACATAGGAAGCATAATCGAAGAAGTCATGGTTCAATTTGTTCATTCGAGCCAAATCGGTATTTCCTTCTTCGTTAAATACGTAGTCGACCATGTTGAAGTCCGGCTTGGTCAATGGATGAAGAACGATTGTCTTATCGCCAACGGTAAATTTCTTGTTCTTCAAGAAGTTGTAGAAGCGGTATGCCCCTTCGATACTTGCACCCATCAGTTTACCATAGCCAGTTACGTTCAGCGGCAATACTTTGTGAGCTGTCCATACAGCAGCTGCAGTCGCACCGGCTTTGGAACCTTCAAGGATATAAGCACCAAGCAATGCCGGAATATCTGCCCCTTTTTCAAATACATAAGTGGCGAAGTAAGAGATCGATTCGCGCATACGGATGTCACGGATCGCAATCGCACCAGCAGAGTAAGGAATATAACCCATTTTATGAGGGTCAATCGTTACGGATTCCGCTTTGCTCATCGCCTTGAAGGCATTGTAGATATCTTCAGTTAACCATTCATCCTTAAGCTTCATATCTGTAAAGATGTTGTATTTCTTGTACACTTCGTTAATTTTGTTGTATTCAATGAACTCGTCATTCTCATCAAGGAAGATGGCCCGTGCATAACCGCCATAAGCAGCATCAACGTGAACATAATAATAAATGCCTTCTTTAGCGAGTTTTTCACGAAGTTCAATGATTTTATCGATGTGGTCAATTTGACCTTCTTCTGTACTACCGACAACACCCACAACCCCGAGAACCGGAATTTGCTCAGCGGCCAATTCGCGAATACGTTTTTCCAGCTTGTCGATATCCATGCGATATTCACTGTCAACATCAACAGCTTCAACTTGATCCAAGCCGATACCGATAATGTCGCCAGCTTTCAGCCAGGAATAGTGTTTCGTTTGTGGAATAAGCCATTTGCCAAGCTTTTGCAAATGTTTACCGGCCCGAGCTGATTTAGCTTTCACCTCATCCATTTTATCAGGAATCTTCTCAATAAGGTCCATAATTTCTTCCGTGGACATATTCAGCAGTTCCCATTCGGATTTTCCTGCCACCAATTCAGGTGCAACTTCTTGGATAGCCAGTGGAAGAGATTTGATATTACGCGCATACCAGAGACCTTCCAGGTTGGCAATCGAACCGTCGGCACAAATGTGGCCCCAGCTTTCGCCTGCTTTGTAGCTCATCAGTTTGGCAATTTCATGCCCCACTTCTTCTTCCATTTGCGATGTGCCTGGAGAGGATTCATAAGCCACGTTATTCCCATTCCAGAGCATCGCTGCTGAATAAGCGATAATCGATGGCATCAAGGTTTCGGAGTTCATATGGCCCCAGAAGCGGCCCGCAGTGTGCCAAGGCAGCGATTCGGAGCGAAGCTTCGAAGACAATACGTTAAATACGCTGCGCATATGGTCGGCGGTATCCTGGAAGCTCTTAGAACTTTTATCGAAAGGAGTGATGGCCGGCAAGTCCTGAGGCATATAATTCTGGCGCCAGCCGACATGCTCATCAACCATTTTTAGTAAGATTTCCTTAAACAAGTCGACGTTCTCGCCTTTATCTCCAAGGAATAATGCTTTGAGGTTAATATCAGGGATTGAATAGTTCATGTTGAGTACCTCCGTATAATAAAGTTATAAAAAGGATTAGTACGAAATAGCTGTAATTAATTGCTCTTTTTCCAGCTAGGTTTCTTGAATTTGTATATAATCAGGGCAACGCCCACCATTACTACCGTCGCAACGACTTGGTAAATGATGTATCCCGTGGAGAAGCTCTTAGGCAAAATAGATGGTGGAATCAAGCTCACCACGATGGTAATCACAACACTAAGCATCGACAGCAGAGAGACAAACCACATCATGCCATTGCCTTTGCCAAGACGGAACGGTCTGTTCATATTCGGCTCTTTATAACGCAGACGAACTGCGGAAATAGCGATCAAGGCATAGACGATACAGTACAAAATCGTGGTTGTAATTGTGATAACCAGGAAGGCACTGTTTACGTCAGGCACGACGATGTACATCACCGATACCAAGGAAATAACTATGGCTTGAAGCATTACGAAGGTAATTGGAATACCTTTGCTGTTTCTCTTCTGGAAGAATGGCGGCAAGTTGCCGTCTTCTGCAACTTTAATCATCGATTTACTTGGTCCAAGTACCCATGCGCTGAGCTGAACAAGCACACCGATCAGGATCATCGCGGAGATGATGTTAACAAAAATAGATGGAATACCCAGGTCCGCACAGAAAATCATATAAGGCTGAGTAATATTGGAGAGCTCCATTTTGCCCATTGGAACACCGTTCGCAACCGTCAAACCGGCAATCAGGTTGAAGATAACCAACAAGATTACGGAAGCGATAACTGCAATTGGATAGTTGCGCTTCGGATTCTCGATATTATTCGCATGCACTGAGGAGATTTCGACCCCAGCAAAAATGAAGATAATACCGGATAGATAAGCCAGGCTGCCCAGGTCGCTAAGATTAGGCAACAAATCGCCGGCCTTGAAGTTAGCTAAGTAACCGGACGGATTAATTCCGTTCTTGAACATGTAAGCAAGACCAAGTACGACAAGTACTAAGAATGGAATATATACACCGATGATCGAACCCCAGTTACCGGCGATCTTAACCATGTCGAACTTCAAGTTCAAGAGTGTAACGCCCCAGTAAGAAATCAAAATAACTGCAAAGATGAAGAAGTTGTTTGAAGATAAATGAGGTACATTAATTACATATCCGAACAGTACCCCTACTGTTGAAGCAACCATAACCATACCGAAAAACATTTGAACCCATAAGAGCCATGAGGTAACAAATCCCCATTTTTCTCCTATTGCTTTTTTTACCCAGACTTGTGGTCCGCCCTCTTCTTGAAATCCTGTGGACAGTTCAGCCGACATCAAAGCGATTGGAAGTGCAAATAATACTGCTGCAACGAGCATGTAGAAAATTTGTGTCCAACCGGTGATAGCGAGCGTCGGCACACTACGTACAGTACCGAAGAAGGCCATCGTGATACCAATCAACCCGAATAGGGTTAATTTTTTTGAATTGGCCATAAAGTCTCCCTTCTTTCTCTCTAGTCTAGCTTCTTAACCCATCCAAATATGAATAATTGATGTATTACAAATAAATGGATGAATCTTGAAGTTGTGGTGCAAGGAAAATTTATGAATTCGTTAATCGATTAACTTTCATCGTCAATATACGCCTAATTTTTTGTTGTGTCAATTTGGTTCAAAGCCTTGTCACATAAGGTGTTTTTGATAATTTCCAGAATCTTATTAACATTTACTTTAAAGGTTTTATTATTTCATCGTAAAGTGCTTTAAACCATTTTCGCTTTCATGGGTTAAAGCACTTTCAGGCAAAAGTGATGCATAACAATTCTGTTATTTGAATAATTATCAATCCCTATATTGGAGAATTATCCATGCACAAGTCCACTGAATTATAGGCGGCACTCTCCTCCTCACTTGAAGAAATCGGCAACGAATGATGGCTGGCTGTTGACTTTGCTTATCGTTATGATGGCTTGAGCTAAAGAAACTTATGACTGCACATTACCCCAAGTTGAGGAATATAGTGGTCATATGCTGTGGGGAGATTAATAAAAAGGAATACTTATGCGCTATGGGGAATAGCTAATCACGTTATCGAGTTACAAAACCCGTTTTACAGAAAAAGTAATATCCATCATTGTTTCTAATATTTTGAATTTCGCTAATTTTTTAAGCGTTCATTTTACTGGTAAAATAAAACAAAATAAACCGATTTTCAGCTGTTAAAACAGTGAAAAATCGGTTTATTTTTTTGCAGAATACACCTTATATTTGTGATGAAAATCATAGATTTGATAGCGTTTTAAGGGATGGCTTTGCATCTTCTCTTAATCCTGGATGCCAATCAAGAATTAACTCGAAGGCATTATTGGCAAATGCATCATATAAATTGTAATCCTGTAATTTATAGACGAATTTTGGTTGTAAGAAATCCATTTGTTCTTTTAACAATCTACTATAACCGATCATTCTTCTTGAGGTAATTGAATCAGCATTTCTTTTTGGCGCTTTATCCAAGTCATTATGTAAGAGGACTAGCCCCTTCTCCATCTTGTCCGTAATGGATGGCTGATCACTCTTATTATTTAATACATTAACATTCAACGATAGATTATAGTCGGGATTCATATCCAGCGCTCTACGCCAATAGGAAGACCATTCACTTAATTTAATATAATATCGCCCTTGAAAATAACCTCGGATCGTTGGCATCAAGATATGAATAACCGGAGATAGTTGTTCTTCTTCCTTTATAATGTCCAGCATTCGGAAGTAACCAAGACTGGCTTGCTTCACTTTCTTGTACTTGAATAACCGATTTAATCCGAGCAGCATCTGATCTAATACTTCATTAATATGCTCCGCAGCTACATGACCGATGCCTAGATCGATGATTAGCCAATTGACTTGTCTGGTTCGATTTACTTCCGATATCAAACGATGATTAATAAATGCTAGCTCCAGTGTTTTTTTCCACGATCCAAGCATTCTTAATCCTCGCCTCCATTCTTAAGGGAAGAGAATAGCTGATGTCAGCTATTCTCCGAGTTTAACGAGGTTGTAGTTCTTCTTGCCCTTACGGATAATAATGAAGCGTCCTTCGAAGGAGTTGTCCACTGTTACATTCATTTCGGTATCCGAAATCTTCTCACCATTCAGAGAAATAGCTCCGCTCGTAATATCTTCGCGTGCTTGACGCTTGGATGGTTCAATTCCCAGATCCACGAGCCAGTCTACGATATTCTTTGCTTCCTTGGAAGCGTGGAATGTTGGCATTTCTTTAAATCCTTGTTCAATTTCATCTGCGGTCAGCGACTTGATATCGCCACTGAACAATGCTTCTGTGATCTTCTTCGCTTGGGCCAGCGCTTCTTCGCCGTGTACAAATTTCGTCATCTCTTCAGCCAACACACGTTGTGCTTCACGTTTATGAGGTTCAGTTTGTACTTTCACTTCAAGAGCATCGATCTCTTCCTTCGTTAAGAAGGTGAAGAATTTCAGGTATCTAATGACATCCCGGTCATCTTGGTTCGCCCAAAACTGGAAGAATTCAAATGGAGTCGTCTTGTTCGGATCGAGCCAGATGGCCCCGCCGGCTGTCTTGCCAAATTTCGTTCCGTCTGCCTTCAGCATCAGTGGAATCGTTAAGCCGAAGGCTTTCGCTTCAGGTCCTTCCTTCTTACGGATCAAATCAAGTCCGCTTGTGATGTTGCCCCATTGGTCAGCACCGCCGATCTGTAATTGCACATCCTCATTCTTAAATAAATGAAGGAAGTCGATCGACTGCAGGATCTGGTACGAGAACTCTGTGAAGGAAATTCCCGAATCGAGACGGCTAGCTACAATATCTTTGGCCAGCATCGTGTTGACGCTAAAGTTCTTCCCAAAGTCACGAAGGAAGTCCAGGATAGTAATATCCTTCGTCCAATCGTAGTTGTTCACCATGCGAAGACCCGTGTCGCCCTCGTTCAGGAAAAGCTTCTTCATTTGTGCAGTCAGAGCATCCACGTTGTTCTGTACCTGATCCATCGTCTGCAATGTACGCTCTGTAGTGCGTCCGCTCGGATCACCGATTGTACCTGTCGCACCGCCGATCAGAATAACGGGACGATGTCCTGCGAGCTGAAATCTTTTCAACATCATAAATGGAATCAAGTGGCCTATATGCATACTGTCACCGGTAGGATCAACACCACAGTACAATGAAATCGATTTTTCGCTTGTTAGTTTACGCAATCCTTCTGCATCTGTCTGTTGATTAATGGCACCGCGCCATTCCAATTCATCGATAATGTTCATCATTGTAGTTCATCTCCCTGGTGAATTTTAAGTTTAGAAAATAAAAAAATCGTCTCCTAGTCTATTGTAGACATAGGGACGATTTATTAACCGTGTTACCACCCACATTGCATCAATGGCGCTGCAGTTCACCATTAATACCACTCGTAGCAATGATATCGATTGCCAGTCCGCTTAGCATTACCTAAGGTACTCCGGAGTGTAATTCGCAAAGTTTTGTATGACCAGGTCGCATCAACCCCTGGCTTTCTGAACAGTGACAAACTTGCTACTTCGCTCTTTCATCGTGCATCCAATATTAGATTACAGCAATCATAGTGCTAATAAATTTCTTTGTCAACACTTTAATTTCATTTTTTTTCAGGGGAATATTCCTGTATCCAAATTATACTGGCCATGATCTGTATTATTTGCATCACTAGAAATAGGTGGCTGGAAAGGAAAAATCGAAGCTTTTGGATACAGTCGCTATACATATTAAATTTCTTATATTTAATGATATTAATGATATTTTCTCTCGCTTATTGTTACATTGCTTAGCTGGGCCATCTTTGTCGACGAAACCTTGATATTACAGCTACTTCCTGTAACGTAGGTTTCTGAAATGACCCTTGAATTAACACCGGTGATCATGGCCACAAAGACAGCTGCCCAAAATCATCCCCGCTAACTGCATAATTAATAAAAATTCGTACTTCAGAAAAAATATTGATCGGATTTACAGACTAAATACGGCCGGAAAGCGGCTATTATTTCTTTATAGACTCGTTAATTTGATCATTCTCTCGTACAGCAATTTGATGCATATTTTGGTGAATAATGCTCAAGCTATATTAAACCAAAGTCGGCTAAATATTGAATTCGATTGCTATGGAGTGAGTTCTTGTGGACAAAACGGGCGGTAAAGTTGGGATTACCCAGGTCATTATGGTCATCATGCTCTTCAACGGATTGCTAAGCCACGTTATCGTTAATCCTATCCTGCTCGATGCTTCCCGCAGGGATTCCTGGATATCGCTACTGTTCACAGGTATTCTCTATGTCCCCTGGTCTGTCCTGATTGTCTATATTATGAGGAAATCCGGGAGACAGCATCTTCAGGAATGGCTTGCAAAGAAGACCCGCCCCTTCTTATCTTGGGTCATGCTGGTTCCTGTCGTTCTGCTGCTATTTATTATCGGAAATATGACAGTGACACAGACTACGGTGTGGACGGTATCTAATTATTTGCCGGCCACTCCACAAACCTTAATTATTATCGGCTTGATTATAGTCTGCCACTATACAGCCAAGCATGGGATTACCGCTATCGCTATCGGTTCAGGTATTCTACTGCCTGCGGTGCTTGTTCTTGGTTACTTTGTGGCGATTGCAAACATGCCGGAGAAGGATTGGTTATTGCTGCTGCCTGTTTTTGAAAATGGCTGGAAGCCTATCGCCAACGGAATGATTTATGCCGGAGGGGCATTAAGCGAGATTTTTCTAATTCTGTTGCTCCAGCATCGTCTAAAGTCAACGATGAAGCCCTGGCAAATCATGCTTCTGGCCTCGCTGCTTGTCTATATCTCGCTGGGTCCATTGGTTGGCGGCATCACCGAATTCGGCCCGACGGAATCCGCGAAGCAGATGGTATCTCCTTATGAGCAGTGGCGGCTAGTGAAGCTAGGAAACTATGTTGAGCATGTTGACTTTCTATCTGTGTTCCAGTGGTTATCCGGAGCGACGATTCGCATCAGCCTGGCTCAGTTCCTAATTGCGGATTTATTTGCACATCGGAATCCCCAATTACGCAATCGGATCATTACGTTAATCACAACGATTTACCTCGTATTGGCGGTTGCTCTCCAAAGATACAATACGTTCTATTTGGGGCTGTTCAAATTGGTTCTTATCACCACACTTATCCTTGCTGTTGTCTTAACCGTCAGTTGGGCGGTCATCGCCCGGTTCGCCAAACCTGCCAAGGAGGAGACATCATGAGCGAACAGCACAACCAAACCTCGGTCTGGACCAAGCAGAAGCTGGCCGATTTGTTCGAGAAGGCCTCCGATGTCCTTCTCCAGTCCTTTCATTTTCAGGACCAGGGGACAACTTGTGAGATTATGCTTATTTATTCCGGGGGACTTTGTGACGGTGCGCAAATTGTGCATACGGTGATTCCGGAGCTGAACCAAATGTTCAAGGGCGATCACTTTCAGAACTTGCTAGAGGACAAGGCTGTTGGCGCTCTGCCATTGATTCCTTTCAGCAAGGAGGTGTCCGAGGAAGAGATCGTTGACTCCATCTTTGAGGGCGATCTGCTGATCTCCTTTACGGATAGTAATGATCTGTTCAAGCTGAATATCAGCAACCTGCCGGAACGTTCTCCGGAAGAATCCAGTACCGAGATTTCCATTAAAGGGCCGAAGGATGGATTTGTTGAGGCATACGCCACAAACATCGCTCTGGTTCGCAAGCGGATCCGCAGCACCTCGTTGTGCTGCGAGACGCTTATGGTGGGAAGACGAACAAGAACAAAGATCGCTTTGATGTATATAGACGATATTATTTCACCGAAAATTCTGAAAGAAGTTAAGCACCGAATCGTTAAGATTGGTGTCGATGGACTCTTCAGCGTCAATCAGCTTGAGGAAGCTCTATCCGATGTGAAATACCCGATTTTCCCGTTACTGGACACCACGGGCAGACCCGATTATGCCGTAAATGCTCTTCTTGCCGGAAGATTTGTCATCATTGTAGACGGGAACCCGCTCGCTCTCATTGGTCCCGCCACCTTCGGACTTATCTTGAAATCACCTGAGGATGTTCATTTTGGTTTTCAATATGTCTCCTTTGTCAGATTAATCCGACTGTTCAGCTTTTGGATGTCGATTCTCTTGCCTGGCCTGTGGGTCGCCCTGACCGCATTCCATCAGGACCAGATTCCGTTCCAGCTGATGGCAACCATCGCCTCTTCGCGCCAGGGGCTCCCTTTCTCTGCACAGTTGGAGATGTTCATTCTGCTGCTCCTATTAGAGATTTTCCGCGAAGCAGGTGTACGGCTCCCTACCTCAATTGGACAGACATTGACGGTGATTGGGGCGCTCGTTATCGGAGATGCGGCGATCCGGGCGGGATTGGTCTCTCCTTCTGTCGTTGTGGTTGGATCGATTACAGCGGTGATGGGAGTCACACTGGTCAATCAATCGTTGAGTTCCATCGTCAGCGTGCTGCGTTTTGTAATCTTCCTGATCTGCTCTTTTGTCGGGATGTACGGGCTTATTCTATCGATGCTGCTGCTCTTGTTCTATATGTCCAGGCTCAAGTCATTTGGCATCCCTTATCTCATGCCGATATCCCCACTTAATTTCAAGGACCTGTTAAAGAGCTATTTGCGGCTTCCCTGGAGCAAGATGCGCAGTCGTCCAGCCGGGCTGGAACCGATCGACCCAGATCATCAGCAGGAAGATGCGCAATGAGTACGGTTAGATGCAAGCTCCTGCTGCTGGCGAGTGTGATTCCTATTTTTTTGCTAACGTCCTGCTGGAACTCCAAGGATATTCAGAACATGGCCTATGTAACCGCGATAGGGTTTGATTATAAAGATGGAAAATATGTTACGTATGTTCAGGTGCTTAATTTCGCCAACGTAGCCAAGTCCGAGACCAATTTGTCGGGAAAAAACGTGCCTACCTGGATTGGCAAAGGAGAAGGTTCGACGGTAACCCAGTCCCTCAACTCGATCTATTCAACAGCTCAGCTCAGGGTGTTCTGGGGACATGTGAAGGCCATCGTCTTTAGTGATGAGTTTCTTAAGGATGGAGAACGAATTCGATCCTCATACGATTTCGTCAATCGTTATCGGGAAATTCGATATAACATTCCTGTATACGGAACCCGGGAGTCGATGCGGGATATTTTCGCAATGAAATCGAATTTGAACATTTCTCCGCTTCAGACATTAATGGAATCTCCCGAGATGACTTATTCGCAGCGGTCAAGCATCATGCCACTACACGGTTATAAGCTCGTAGCTCTTATTAATGAGCCTGCGGGGGCTCCGCTTCTTCCTTCACTAGCGATTGATCATCAAGCATGGACGGAAGACACAGATCAGAAGCCAATGTTCAAAATTGATGGCGCTTATTTCTTCAAGGGTACTGTGGCCAAAGACTGGTTCTCCGAAGATGATCTGCAAGGCTACCGCTGGATGCAAAAGAAATTGCAGCGCTCGATCATCGACATTCCGAATGATATCGAACCTGAAGCGGCGATTGTACTTGAGAATCCCAAAAGCGAGGTTCATCATGTTGTCCGGAATGGGCACGTCAATTTCACGATCAAATTGAAACTGAACGCTTACGTAGATGAACTCCGGCGTAATCTTAAGAAGCAGGAAATCGAGCAAATGGCCGCTCAGGCCATCGAAAAGCAGATTAGACATACCTTTATGAAGGGAGTAGCCCGCAAAGTTGATATCTTCAACCTTACCGAGTGCCTGTATCGTGAAAATCCGAAGAAATGGCGGGAGTTGGAATCGGAAGGCGGGTTTATGATCGACAAAGAATCGCTAGTGAACGTCAAGGTCCATGTAAAGCTGCAGCATAGCGGAAAATATAAGCTAAGAGTAGATTAAAAAGACCTATGAAAGAGCATTCGGTTTGTCTGCCAGGCTAGTATACACCTGCGGACCATACTTGAATGCTCTTTCTAATTTCGAACGATCACGTTTACCCCATAAGGTGTTCATTTGTTGAACCCGCCTTGTGATCTGTTCCGCCTCATCGGCCTCTACGAGACTAGGTACGCACTCTAACGAGCCGTGTACCTTGCTCCCCACTCTAACGAAACTGGGTATCGTTATTTCTAGCTATATTCCCTTGCTTCGCACTCTAGCGAAACAGTGTGTCGTTATTTAGCCAATTGCCTTGCTCCCCACTCTAACGAGCCGTATACCTTGCTCCCCACTCTAACGAAACTGGGGATCGTTATTTAGCTATATTTGCCTTGCTTCAGATTCTAACGAAACTGGGGATCGTTATTTGGCCCAAAAAGCCATGTTCACACCCTTTCTCGAACGAATAGCGATCTGTAGTTTCGTTAGATTTTTTTTCGTCTCAATTATGGCCAAATAACGTGTCCCAGTTTCGTTAGCGAATGAGACCGCCACCACACCAGTGAATATGGAGCACCAGCGAATAACGAGCTGTCCAAGCATCAGAGATCTGTTACTAGGGAGTAAACAGGCCTCTTTACAATCACAACAAGGATGATCTCCTCGCTGATAGCAGGCTTTCGGCAGCGGCAATCCCTCACCGCGATGCACCCGGCCTTTGATCTTACCTGTAAACGATGCCTAACCCTTCTTGGGAGAAAACATCGTCAAAGGCTGCCAATAAATCGGACGCGTCTTCCCCTTCCGTAATGAACGTAACAAGGTCACCCGACTCAAGTCCCAGGGAAAGCACACCAAGGATGGATTTCATCGTAACCTTACGGTTGTTGGCTTCTGCGAACACCTCGGATTTGAACTTATTTGCCGTATTGACCAGCGCTGTGGCCGGGCGGGCATGGATCCCGTCTTCATCGGTAATCTTATAGGTTTTCTGCATTAAAGTTCACTCCTATCCTGATGGATCTATCTAAAATGACGGATCAATCTAAATTTCTGAGCCATTGGTCGCGATGACCTGCTTATACCAATGAAAACTATCCTTCCGGATGCGCTCTCCGCTTCCTTTGCCTTCATCGTCCAGATCGACGTATATGAATCCGTAACGCTTGGACATCTGCTGCGAAGAACAGCTGACAATATCAATCGGCCCCCAGGCACAATAGGCAATCACCTCAGCGCCATCATAGATTGCGCGGCCAACCTGCTCGATATGCCTGCTCAAATAGGAGATGCGATAATCATCATGAACGGTACCGTCTTCAAGCTGGTCATGCATCCCGAACCCGTTCTCGGCAATGATGATGGGTTTTTGATAACGGTCCCAGTATTGAGAGAGCGTATGGTACAATCCTTGCGGATCGATATTCCAGCCCCATGGACTGGCCTCCAAATGGGGATTATTCGTCGTCGAGTCCGGTTTATTCGTATTTTGGGTCGAATCTACCATTTGGGAGAAGTAGTAGGAGATGGCCATATAATCCATCGTGTTTTCTCTTAAAAGCTGCAGCTCCGCTTCAGTGACATCTAATGTATAATCGTTCTCCCGGAAGTAATTGAGCGCGTATTTTGGATACTCGCCGCGCAGCTGCACATCCGTAAAGAAATATTGCATACGGTTATGCTGTAGGGCCAGTACAATATCATCCGGTTTGCATGAATAAGGATAAACCGTGCCGTCAGCTATCATCGTGCCGATTTGCAGATCGAAATTTAAACCCTTCGCGTAGTTTCGAATTTTGGCAGAAGCAACCATCTGATTGTGAACCGCTTGGTATTCAGCTTCTTCAATCGGAACATATTGATCACTGCAGATCCCCAAAGACAAGAACGGTTCAACTTGTATCATGTTAATTTGGTTAATTACGATCCAATACTTAACCCGATCACCAAAACGATCCAATAACACTTTGCCGTAACGTTCAAACATATCGATGACCGCTTTATTCTTCCACCCGCCATATTCCAGCGTGATGTTAATTGGAGTTTCATAATGCAGCATCGTGATGATAGGTTCGATTCCGAGGGACTTCATTTTGTCGATCATCTTGCCATAATGCTTTAAAGCCGCTTCATTAGGCTCGGCTTCGTCCCCCTTCGGGAATACCCTGGACCAATCGATCGAAGTTCTGAAGGTTTTGAAGCCCATTTCAGCCAGCAGTTCTAAATCGCTTTCATAATGATGATAGAAATCAATACCGAAGCGTTTTGGAAAATAGCTCGTCTCATCCTGAAGATTCTTCCTCACTTCTTCCAAGGTCATGCCTTGCATTTCCAAACGTTGTATTTCCAGGTTCGACAAGCCTTTCAGATAGGGCTGTACATCGGATGAATTGGGCAGCTTCCCGTCCTCCATATATGCACCGTCCGCTTGGCTGGCAGCAATAGCACCGCCCCATAAGAAATTTTGCGGGAAATTCGGATAGTCATTCTTTCGCATATGTTTTTAGTCCTCCTCGTCCAATAATTCCAAATCCTGCTTCACGGCCTGCTTATCATAAATCTTGAAGAACGGATAGTAGATCACCCAGCTGATCGCAAACAATACCAGTAAGAAAATAAGTCCACGAATCGACTCCGTGACAATCCAGCTCAGAATCGGCACCGGCATATACCAGAGCTGGAACGGCTTATGCGGGATCGGCACTAGCCCCATTTTCATCACGATCCAGGTTAGCACGGGCCCAACGATCCCATTGATCCACATCGGTACCATCAATATGGGGTTAAATGCAATTGGCGCACCAAACACTACCGGTTCATTAATATTGAAAATAGCGGGGATCAAGGAAGCTTTGCCGATCATTTTCAGCCGCTGTGACTTCGCCATGAAGGCCAGCATAATCACCAGCGCTAATGTAGCCCCACCTCCGCCGATCAGAAATATCATGCCTGTCTCATTCGTGAAAATGTTGGTCACAGCACGGCCCGCCTCATAATTGGACTGATTCTCGGCGATTCCGGGCAGAGCGATAGCATTCATAATCGGATACATCACCCAACTCGATATTCCAAACGTGTAGAGAAAGGCGAATCCAAGGAAGCAGGTGATTACGAGTCCCCAGAACCCTTGTCCCAGATTGATGAGCGGATAAAAGATGGAATTCACGATGTCGTACAAGTTGATATTTAATTCAAAGGTGAATAACCAGCCAATCAGAATGATTAAAGTAATCGGTATTAATGTATTAAACCAGGTGGCTACAAAGTCCGGAATAGCGGAGTCCTCGCCAATGATTTTCCATTTGGCAAATAAATTCATAATCATGCCTACAAATAGTCCGGCAATCAGAGCGGCAATCATGCCCGGCGTACCAAAGGAGTTGAGATCAAAGCTAATCCTCCCCTCTTCGGTGATCATAGGGAACACCAAGATCATAAAGAATGCCAGACCGGCAAGCCCGGCTTGTTTGGAAATCCCTTTATGACCTTTATTGTTCATCACAGCTTCCGGAATTAAATACGCCAGAAACAGCGAGAACAAACCAAACGAGAAGGTACTAAGCAGTGAGAAATCGGGAAAGCCCTTCCAATAATCTTTGACAATAGACAAAATGGTGGCGAATGAACCGATGAATACCATTGGCATCGCGGCTAACATCGAGCTTTGGACAGATGCAACCCATGGGTTCTTTGCAAATGCATTCACCTTTGGCGCAAAAACATCTGTCATCCATGACATCAACTTATCCAGCATTTTGGCCCCTCCCTACAGTCTCTTATATAACTTGATTATTTCCCGCATGACATTCATTTCGGATTTAACAGTCATTAACGTATCCTGGGCATGACCAAATAACGGCGAGAACGGGAATTCGACTCCTTCTGCTTCTTTTTGTAACGTCTTGGTTTGTGCTTTATGGGCAATGGTGATTTCGTTATTGGCTTCTGCCATAAGTTTGTCTGCTTCGTCAAACTCTCCTTTTGAGGCTTTATCCACGGCTTGAAATACACAGTCGCGGGACTTGCCGGCATGCATGATCACTTCCATGGATATTAAGGCAAGTTCCTCCAAGGTCACTTTCTCCATGCTTACTTACCGCCTTCCAAATATGGTTTGGCCACATTGACTAACCCTTGGCCATCCAGCGAACCATATACTTTTTGTGGAATGACGCCGTATTTAACGCCTGCTGCTTCACATGCGTCCTTTACATCTTCAATCATGTACTTCAAATGAGGTGCAACGAGCAACAAATCAATCGTACTCAAATTCTCTGCAAGCTCCGCTTCGCTTTTAGCTTTAAACTCAATCTCTTCGCCTGTTTTTTTAACAGCCTTTCGCGCAGCCGCAGCCATAAAACCGGATGATGCCCCAGCGCCACAAACTAACAAGACTTTTTTTGTCATGATGTTTGACCTCCTTTTGATTTACAAGCTCAGTATGGCACATGCCGAAATCCTAAACTAATAATATAATTTCCTACCCCCAGGAAAGCCTGGAATCAATTCAACCCAAGCGGGTTACTACTATAAGAAAGGTTCTTGTGAAAACAAAAAAATTTCCTGAGGGTAGGAAACTTTTAGAAACTGAGTATTTTCAAATCTACTTTATACTAATAGTAGGGATAAGTTTCGTCCAAAAGGATCAGGAGGGTTAGAGGGTGAAGAGTTCCAAAATAACAGCTTTTCTCAACTACCTGGAAGCCCGGAATGACTGGGTGACCGCCGCTTCCTTAGCGAATCATTTTAAGGTTTCTACCCGAACCATCCGTAACTATGTAAGAACAATTAACAGCGATACGACAAGGATTGCATCCAATTCCAACGGATATAAATTAATAACACAGAATAATCAGAAGACCGTGCCTGCTCTTCAATCTCAGGATACCCCTTCGAAACGAATGAACATGGTTCTGAAGGAGTTAATTGTAAACACCGAAGGACTCGATATTTTCGATTTAAGCGACAAGATTTTTGTCAGTACCTCCACCATTGAGAATGATATTCTAAGCGCTAATCATTTGCTTGTCCTGTTTCAATTAAAAGTGAAGCGCAAAGGCGATCGACTGATCCTGATCGGAGCGGAAACGGAAAAGCGAAAGTTAATGAGCCACATTATCACCCAGGAGACTTCTCCGCAATTTTTGAGTACGGTTAAAGTTCAGGAAATGTTTGAGGGGTATGATATCGTTCGCTTAAAATATATCGTTACCAGTACCCTAGAAAAGTATAATTTGCTCATCAATGAATATAAGATCAACAGTATCCTTTTACACTTGGTTATCACGATGGACCGCATCAAAAGCAACAAATCCATTGAGCATAATCAGGCAAAGGACATGAAAAGCAGCCTGGAGATGAACGCTGCTATCGATATTGCCCGGATGATTGGAGACGAATTTGGGATTGAGTTTAATGAAGCCGAAAGAAGCTATCTTATGATTCTCCTGTCCGGCAAAACGACACTGCTGAATTATCAAACCTTAACTTTAGATACGTTAACCAACTTTGTGGACAAGCATTATATCGAGCTTGTGCAAACGTTGCTGGAGAAGGTTTATGAATCTTATTTTATCGATCTCTCCGATGATGAATTCATCGTTAAATTTACGCTGCATATTCGCAACTTAATATTTAGAGCGAAGAACAAGCAGTGGTCCAAAAATCCGTTAACGTATACTTTTAAAGACACCTATCCCCTAATACACGAAATATCAGTCTTTATCTCAAACGAATTGCAGCAAATGGAGAATATTACGATGGTTGAGGATGAGATCGCTTATATTTCCTTTCATATCGGCTCCTTTTTCGAGCGAAAAAAAGAACTGGAAAGCAAGCTATTATGCGCTGTGGTCTGCCCCAATTACTACGGTATGCAATTAAATCTGGTTCAAAAAATAGAAGCTAAATTCAAGGATGTCATGGAGATTATGCAAGTCACCTCAGAAATTGACAACTTGCAGCATAACAACAAAATTGATTTTATTATTACGACGCTTCCCGTGAAGTCGCCGCAAATTCCCACGATTTTTGTTCACCCGTTTATTACGAAGGAAGATTACGAGCAGATTCAAACGCTGATGGTTAAATTAAGCGAGCGGAAAAATATTTTGAACGTGAAAAATTATCTTGAGATGTTTTTTGACGAAGAGCTGTTCCTGAGAAACATTTATTTGGATAGCGCGGAAGACTATATTAAATTTATGTCCCAGAAGCTGTACGAGAAGCATTATGTCAAAGAAGATTATTACGATTCTGTATTGGAACGAGAGAAAATGTCATCAACAGCCTTTAACAACAATGTGGCGGTGCCTCACTCTTTAAAGATGGATGCCTATCGAACGGGAACATGCATCATTATTAATGAGAAGCCGGTAAAGTGGGGAGAAGAAAAAGTCCAAATCATCACGATGATTGCAATCAATAAAACACAAAGACAACTGTTTAGCCATGTATTTGAGAGTTTTATCAATACGCTCTCAGAATGGGAAAACATTAAAAAATTAACCAAAGCCACAAATTATCAAGATTTTGTAGATGAATTCAGCTATCTAATGAACCAAATATAAAATCCAACAACTCGCTCCAACATAGCGATTAGCAGCTTTATCTCTCACGGAAGAGGGCTATATCTTCCTCGGATATAGCCCTCTTCCCCTGCCGCAATGCTTATCCCTTTTCTGCTACGGCAAAGTAATTTTCTTCATTATCCGCAAAGTTGAAGACTCTGCCGGTCGGGAGCTCCACAATTTCTCCAACTTTCACATTTTTATTTCTCAGATCACAATATAACTCATCGAATTTCTCAGTGAAGTACATAAGAGAAGGCGTTCCCAGATTCATGTCCGGGTTCATCTTGGCAACGAGCGCTTTACTATGAAGGACTATGCTGGTTGCTGCACCTTTTGGCGCGATTTCGATCCAGCTCATTGGACCCTGAGTTACTTCCGCGATAACCCAATTTTTGATCGCTTATACTTCCATAGATTTTGCTAAGTCACGGAGCTTGTTCATTGTTTTCCAATTGCGCACGGTTGAAGGTACAATCATCTTGGCAAGTTGATTGGCCAGCTTGGAATTACGAACGCCTTCACGGAGCAATAAATAAACTTCCCGACCTTGAACATGATATTCATCAATCTCCGAAGCAAATGCTTTAAGCCGTTCGATTCTGTCTGGAGCAGGTGCATCGAGCAGCATAGCGACATAAAAAGTCTCCACCTGGGCTGATGCCTGCGCTTCGGTGAGTACTTCCGCAGAGAATGGACAGCTTTCAATCATTTGATCCAGCTCTTCAGAGGTTCGGATGATAACGGTGACTGAAATAGAAAAAACCTTCTCGATTTCATGTTCTATCCGCTCGCGTAATGAATCTGCATCCTGCTCCGCTTCAAACAGCACATTGCCGCTTTGAATGTACGTTTGTACTCGTTCGAAGCCCATCGATTGGAACATACTTTTCAATTCAGCCATCTTGATTTTATGATGTCCACCTACGTTGATTCCCCTCAATAACGCAGTGTAAATGGCCATTAAGTCACCTCTCTGTTTGTTATTTATGAACCTTATATAGGCATTTGTCATATGCGAAGACAAGATATCCAAATTTATGTATAAAGGAATATTGCAACAAAACGAGGATCTACAGCACGGAGAAACCCTGGTATCAGAAAAATAAAGCTAAGCAAACAAACGATGTAAGCCCCGTCCTTCCTTAGGCGGAGACTTACATCGTGAATAAAAAGCCGCGATTTCCATGACCTCTTATTTAATTGGCATCAGCTATTGCTTCCAGTTGTTGAATGGTATCTACATGGATCCATCCTCTTTCCCAACCACGCTCTTTTTGCAGGCGATCTTTGATGGTATCCTTCACTGCATTCTTATGCCAGGCCTGAACGACCATATCCCCTGTTCTGAGCTTCTTATCCCGTCCATGGTACTTATAATTTGCCTTAAACACTAACATATCGTCAGGACTTTCCTCAAAACTGCTTACTGTCTTGCCATCTTTGGATAGTCTTAGACCAAGAACCTTGTCGAATACCGATTGGGCAACTTCGATTTGATGATTGAGGAATTCGTTATCTGAAGCGTCTTTATGCTCACTCTGTAATTTAAGCAAATATTCCTGGACACCCTGTTTGATCAATGCTGCTTCTTCGCTTTTTAATTTTTCGTGCATACGTACACGCTCCTTATTCCTATTTATTTAACAGATGAACAGAAGAACCTTTGAACTTGGGTTCACTCTCGATCTATTATCGCAATTATCCACCTAATAAAAGTATTTTGCAATAAAAATTCTTTGACACTTTTAAACAATAAAGCGGCAAACGGTAAAATCAATAAAATCTTTACAAAAAAGGGAGCTGTCAAGCCCCCTTATGTTTGTAAAATTTGCCTCAAAATGCATCGTCAAACGCACGCTCTATTTTGTCCGCCTCTTTGGAAACGGCGAACAAGACGAAAGGTCCCTTCGTTTTCAGGACATGATGTTCTACCCAATAATATTCGTCTGGCCGATAATCCTTGAATTTTATTTTCTGCGCATCGATTCGCTGTCGAATCTTAGCTTTGACGCTCTCGGCTTGACTGGCATCCTTAAGCTTGACGATAACCAATTCATCCGCTCTTACATTCGATGTTGAAATATAAAGAATAAAATCATCCACATTGTCCGCATTCAGCTTATACAATTTCTGCAGCTTGGTCCGATCTCCCGCTTTCAGGTCCTTCAAGCTCACAGCCTGTTCGATGCTTGCTCCGATTTGAGCGGCCGACAAATGGTCAGCCGTCCTGCCATCCTGGCCTGAACATCCGGTAAGCACGTAGATCGCAGCGATAATTACCAGTACCAGTACTACGGGGAAAAAACGGCTTCTATCCTTCCATGGTCTTCTCATACTATCACTCCGATAAATCATTTATTGATGGATCTTCAAAAAATGTGTTCACATTATAAAGCAGCAGCATGTCATCGATGTCGTGCTCATTTACGAACGTCGTTAACTCTCCGTCATAGTAACGCAGGTCTACCACATCAATTTCGCTAAAGTGCGGCAATAAGAACGGAATGAAACTGTTGGCATACGAATCTTTAACTACCAGCAGCTTTTTCCCGTCCGGATGAGCCGTTTGGATATGGACAAGCGCATGATTGCCATTCAGAAACACAGCATATTTATCCTTCTTTTGAAGCTGTTCCATTGCATATAACGTATCCGTGCTTCTCTGTTCATCGACATAGGTTACAGTATAGTTCTCCGGATCCTTCGGCAGATACAGATCTATGCTGTCGGGAGGCAAATGCCTGAACCCGCTCTTGGAATACAATGAACCATAAAAATTGGCGGATGCTTGGCGGATGCTATAATCTTCCTTACGCTGAGGTGTCAACCCCATTTGCCTGCAAAGCTCCACGTAGGCGATATAAGCACCTTCGGTCGTCCAATGATGATCTGTTTTATAAAATATAGGCAGCTCCCGTCCTGCATACAAAGCGGGAAACACATCAAGAAAATGAATATGGGACGGCAGCAAACGCCTGACTTTGCCCAGATAAGCTTCTTCATCGCCAACGATGGCATATCTCGGGAGCTTATCTTTATACAGAGCCGCTGCTGTTGGAACCAGCATCACAAACTTGTTCAAGCCGGGTGTGGCTTGATCAAACGCCTGAATAGCGTCCGCTTTCTCCTGCAGCTCCTCTTCGGTCGGGGGGATAAAATTCTGAATCAAATACCCGTCCTGGCCCAGATATATTCCGTTACTCTCCTTTTTCCCCGTAATGCGATCCGTATCGGTTTTCACACCGATCCAAATATCCCTATAAATAAATTGGTCAGACATGTATTTCTCAAAATCGGAAGTAAAGGTTCCCGACATTAGTGTTTTCAGTGAGAAAGCCGGCAGCTGCTCCAGCATCCGGTTCTCCGCTTCCGAGAATTCTCGGTCCGATGCCATAAGATTAAACGTGCTAACTACTCCTATAAAGAGCAGGAGCGATAACGCCAGCAATTTCCGATGGGTTTTGATAGGTTCGTCCATGGCCGCTCCCCCTTAAAATCGAAAATACAAAAATGGATTGTAGGTTTCATTTACTAAATAAGCGGTCGATAAAGTTATGAACAGAAGATAGATCAACGGAACAGTAATTCTGCCGGCGATCTGCCATTTCTCTTGCATAGACGATAAAATCTTTGCGGGAAACGGAGTGGCACAGAAGGCCAATACGACTAATAATATAGCATTTGTTGATAAAGCATAAAGCGCCTGCTGATCCGCCCAGCCATGCCCGCCGAAACCGAACATCACAGCGATGAAGCGTCCGGCGGATGTCAGAGTGTCCATTTCGAATAATACCCAGCCGATGATCACAACCAGCAGCGTATAGAGATGAGCGACAAAAGCAGGTCCGCGCTCCATCCACTTTAGCAGCAGCAATTTCTCAATCATCACGAAGAAACCGAAATACAGCCCCCACACGATAAAATTCCAGCTGGCTCCATGCCATAAACCGGTTAAAAACCATACAACCAACAAATTCCGCAGCTGCTTCCTCAGCCCTGACCTGTTACCGCCAAGCGGAATATACACGTACTCCCGAAACCATGTGCCCAGCGAAATATGCCATCTGCGCCAGAATTCCGTCACACTCCTGGAGATATAAGGGTAGCGAAAGTTTTCCATAAAATCGAAACCAAACATTTTGCCAAGTCCGCGGGCCATATCAGAATACCCGCTGAAATCAAAATAGATTTGCAGTGTGAACGCAATGATGCCAAGCCAAGCAGATAACACCGACAATTGTTCGATCGGAGTGGCTTTGACGCTTGTCCACAATAGCCCCATATTGTTGGCTAAGAGCACCTTTTTGGCGAGACCTCTGATGAACAGCTCCGCCCCTTCGCCAAATCGATCCAGAGTCACCCTGCGGGAATCGAGCTGCCTGGCGATATCTCCGTATTTCACGATGGGACCGGCAACCAGCTGTGGGAACATCGTCACGTAAGCGCCAAAAGAGATAAAATTCCGCTGCACCGGCACTTTATCCAGATAGACATCAATCACATAAGACATCGTCTGAAAGGTGTAGAAGGATATGCCTACCGGCAGAGGCAAATCAGCGGCTTGGAGATGCAGATGGAACAGCTGGTTGAGATTGTCGACCACAAAACCGGCATATTTGAAAAATCCAAGAATCCCTAAACTCCCCGTCATAGAACCTATAAATATTGCCCTTGCAAGGGGCTTACGATGCCTATACTTATCGATCAGCAGCCCATTGAAATAATCAAACACAGTTGAAAATAACATAATCAGAATATATAAAGGCTCGCCCCATGCATAGAAGATCAGGCTAACTATAAGCAGGACAGCATTTCGAAGCTTCCTGGGCGATAGATAATAGATCAGAATGGTGAACGGCAGAAAGAGGAATAGAAAGATCAGGCTGCTAAAGACCAATATTCACACCTCCAAACAGATGGACCCGTTCTCATGCTATTTCACTTGATCCTTCAGCAGATCCAGCAATTTTGTATAATACTCGGGTTTAAAATGAATGCCGTCCGAATCGTACAAAGCGTCAGAGCCGCTTGTGAATAATGGGGACAGATCAACAAATCCGATGTTCTCCTGCTCTGCCAGCTCTTTTAATGCCTGGTTATAATCGCTGATGTTGTTGTATCTCGGCTCTTGCTTGACTGCTTTGGCAGAAACCGGGGTTACCGTCAGAAGCGTAATTTGCGTTTGCGGCAGCTTTTCCTTGATCCTGGCGATCAGCTTTGCATAGTTCTGTATCGAATATGCTATGGGGTTGTCTACAGGCCACAGAATGTCGTCCGATCCCAATTGAATATACACTTGCTTCGGACTCCGCTTGGTCAATTCATCGATATCTTCTAATGCAAACTCCGCCGTCTTGCCTGCACCTGCCAGCACATTTTCCTGTTTGAGAACGTCATAGAAGGATAACCCCTCGGTAATGGAATCTCCCATAAATACGCTATTTTTATAGATGGTTTGGTACCGTGTCTCGGTTAATCCGCTTGAATTCATGGCCTGCCCCTGAGCCACAGTTGTCGACTGCTGCTGTTCTGCGAGACTATTTCCGCATGCTGCCAAGCTGAGTGCAAGCCCCCCCAGAAGCACTATCATCATCATTTTTCTCATAGCTTAAATTCCTCTCTTTCTTTAATTTCAGAGCTTTATGGGCTCTGCTCTGTACAGTAAGGAGCCCTGCCCTTTTCGGCAATTAGACTTGTTCTTCCGGAACCAAGTGTAATCTCTGGAGATAAAGATAAAGTGCAGATCATATCAAAATCATTTGGAGAATTGCTAAAGCCAAGGCTACTTCTACAAACGATGATCCTTTTGAAAGTTCATAGGGAAATGCTGGTGATCGCCGTAAACCCTAAAGCGGTATCCTTCTTCTTTGTAGAATTCAATGATCTCCGGAAGAACCTGCAGCGTCTGCAGCTTTTCATGCATCAATACAACTTCCAAATCAACCTTGGTCGCTTTTTTGATGTTCTCCACAATCTGTTCCGGATGATCCTTCAGTTTCCAGTCGTTTGATTCAATGGTCCAGTCCCAGATTTTCATTCCTTCCCGGGCAATTTGGTCGCGCAGCCCCGTATCGTCCAACCCAGGCACTGAACCATACGGCGCACGCACCAAAAGTGGATGGGTACCTGTAATCTCATGGATCAGCGCCAGGTTGTCTTTCATCTCGGATACGAATTGTCCCTCTTCATACAGCTTCTTGTATTGATGGGTCATGCTGTGTCCGCCGATGTAATGTCCCTCATCAACCGCGCGCTTCACCGTGCTTTGCAAATCCTTATGCCGCAGATTGCTTCCTTGCATAAAAAAGGTCGCCTGGACGCCATGCTCCTTTAAAACGTCAAGAAACTTACCTGTCCATTCGCTCGGACCATCATCAAACGTTAAATAGACGATTTTGCCCTCCGGCCTGGCCTCCCCGTCTTTCGGATCAGCCTTGCTCACCTTGCTCGCAAGTTGTTGGTACACCGGCTGCTCCCCTTGCTGCTCCGCAATCGCGGCTGTATTGAGCGGCAGTATCCATCTCAACAGGGCCAAACCAAACAAGCCGATGGCTGCAAATATAACTATTTGCCGCCTGCGCTGCTTAGCTCTTTTTTTTCTTTCTCTCCAACCTCGATCCAGATTTGTTCTTGCTGTCATTTTCAATCCATCTCCTCTCCCCATGTAAAAAAGAATAAGAGAGAGAGATGTAGAAGAAGTGCAGATCATGTCAAATTCATTTATAGAATTCGATTTCCAGCAGGTAACAAGTGCAAAAAAAGCGCAGAACCGAAGTTCTACGCTTTTTTATTTAATTGAAAATAAAATATCACCCCGTCGGAGGTGTTAATTGCGCCATAGGGCACGCCGTGCATCTCCAGGATTTTCTTGGAAATGGCAAGGCCTAAGCCGGTGCCGCCGGCCAACCGCTGGCGGGAAGGCTCCCCGCGATAAAACCGCTCCCAGATCTTCTCCAGTTGCTCGTCCGGAATGCGTGTCCCTTTATTTTCAATGCAAATTTTTACGGTGTCCCGATCCTCCAAGAGCCTGATGAGTATGGATTCCCGCTCCGGTGTATAACGAATCGCGTTGCTGAGGAAATTGACAACGACCTGCTCAATCCGGCGCTCATTGGCCATCACTTCGATTGGCTTCAGCCACGTATTCAAATGCAATTGCTTCGCCTCGATGTCCGTAGCCAACTTCTCACATACCCGATCGATAACGGCGTCGATATAAAAGAAATCCATAGCCATGGTATAAGTCCCCGACTCATATTTGGCCAATTCCAGCATGTCCACGATCAGCAGATCCATTCTTTTCACTTCGTCCTCCATCGCCTGGAAATAATAATCCCGTTTATGGCTTGCTACCCCATCCTTCATAATTGCCAGGCAGCTCTGGATAACGCTTAGTGGAGTTTTCAACTCATGGGATACGCCGGAGATAAACTCTTTTCTCGTATTCTCCAGCTGCTTTTCCTTCTCGATGTCCTGCTCAAGTCGAAGAATATGGGAGTGCAGGCGTTCGGAGAGCACGTTAATATTACGCGACAAATCCCCGATTTCATCTTTCGTTGTGATCGGAATTTTCTCCGAAAAGTCAAGATCGGCCATTTGCCGTGTGGTACGGTTGATGCGCAGCAGCGGTCTAGTGATCTGACGGGAGTAATAGAACGATGCCAGCACGACGAGAAGCAAAGTGGCAACAATGATGTACACATAATAATTTTTGATCATCCCGGCGGCTTCATTAACCGGCTGGAGTGACGTCATCGCGAACAGGTATGCGGGATTTCCGTCGCGATCTTGAATGCGATTCACGAAAATTTTGTAATTCACATGGTTTTCTTCATAATCGATGATCCGATTGGCATTTTTACTATCCTCCAAGTCGCCGTACAGTAGATCCGCCTGGAAAGCCAGGACACGATCCAGCATCAAGTGATTGGTGTAACGCGAGACACCTGCCCCTTCCGGTATCCGAACCTTTGTAATGGTCCCTTTGATCAGAAATGTGGGATATTTCTCATGATATTGGATCGGGTTCTCATACCGGGTGACGATCTCGTATTCCTTTTTCACCATGTGTCGGTTTTCCAGGTGGCTCTCGTCTCTTAGGTTGGGATTGCCCATCCTCTGGATCACCGGTTGACCGTTCATGATCAAACCTTCCATAGCGATTTCCTGCCCTTCCTGAATCCAAGGAGTGAGGAACGGGTTATCGCTGCCGAAGTCCTCCACGTTGATTACACTGTATAGAGGGAGGGTCATGGTTTGATTGGAGAACATAATCTCATCCGAAGGGGCCAGCTTAATCTCCATGCTGAAGTCGTCGGTATATTTTAAATTTCCCCGGGTGTCCACGGTCGTAATCCAGGTGTTATACTTTTGATAAAAATCTTGCTCCAGCTTTGCCATCCCCTGTGTGTCCGCTGCATTATTCAGGTAGTTCTGTTCATAGGTTTGAAGCGCCGCGTTCACGTCCTTCACTTTCTGATGAACATAAAACTGCTTGAAAAATACGGTTTGCAAGGTAAAAATAACGGCAAGAATGAACAAGCATAACCCCGTCGTTAATAGAAACAGCTTAAGAACAATGCCTTGTTTCATAGCTTCTCCTCAAATTTATAGCCGGACCGAACAATCGTGGCAACGTGCTTGGCACGCTCCCCCAACTTGGCACGCAAATTACGGATATGGCTGTTAACGGTGCGATCGTCACCGACGAAATCATACCCCCAGATCTTTGTAATCAGCTGTTCTCGGGTAATAATAACGCCTTTGTTTTTCATCAGATAAGCTAGAATTTCAAATTCCGTATGCGTCAAACTGCAGTTTTCCCCATCTACGTTAACTGTCCGGGACGGAAAATGAATGGAAATACCGCTGGCGGATAATGTATCGTCTTCTTGCTCCCGATTCTGTTTGCTCTCCAAAAGCCGCTTCGCCCGTGCCAGCAAGATGGGAGGGCTGTAGGGCTTGGTTACATAGTCATCAGCTCCCAGTTCAAACCCCAGCAGGGTATCGTCCTCATCCGAACGGGCTGTTAACATAATAATTGGAACATTAGATCTTTTTCGAATCCGTTTGCATACGGACCATCCGTCCAGTTCTGGGAGCATTATATCGAGTATGATTAAATCTACTGCATGCGATTGGAACAACTCCAGCGCCTGCTTGCCGTCGCCAGCCTCAAGCACCGCGTATCCTTCTTCCAGCAGATAATCTTTCATCACTTCCCGTAAAATAGGCTCGTCTTCCACAATCAATATCGTGCTTGTCATATAACTACCTCACCCTGTTTTTCTTGCCTCCCAAAAGCTTGAGACTTTTTTCCATTCTCCATATGAGTATAATTGGATGCTAGCATGTTTTCAAAAACCAAACAAATGCACTCGGGTGTTATTTCTTCTATACAACCGTCGCGAAAGCGCTTAATATTTTCTATAGTAAATGGCTTTACATACGCTACGCTGAAGTGAACTTATTCGTGAAGGGGTCATTGCAAACATGCTGGAACTGAAATTAGCCAACCAATTGAAAAAAACGCTAAAAGCAAGTATTGATCGTCAGGAAATCGCCGGTGCGAACTTTATGGTAATTAAGGATGGAAATATGGTTTTTTATCATGAAGACGGCTTGGCCGATATTGAATCGGGACGCCCGATGACCAGGGATTCTATCTTTCGCTTATATTCGATGACAAAGCCGATTACCGCCACTTCCGTCATGATGCTGCTGGAACGCGGGGAGATCGATTTATTCGATCCGGTAAGCCGCTATATTCCAGGATTTAATAACCCGCAGGTCGAGAACAACGGTGAATGGGTACCTGCCAGTCGCGAGGTTAATATTCATGATTTGCTGAACATGACATCGGGATTAGTATATGGTGGAACCGATCAGGCTGGGCAATATACCGAAGCACTGTTTCAAGAAATGAACGAGCGATTGTATGGTAAGAATCCCATGAGCACCCTGGAGTTCGCGAACCGCCTGGGGCAGGGCCCCCTTTCGTTCGAGCCAGGATCGAGCTGGCAATACGGAGCATCGGCGGATATCCTTGGCGCAATTGTAGAGTCGGTCAGCGGCATGCGATACGGCGAGTTTTTGCAAAAGGAAATTTTCGACCCATTAGAGATGAAAGATACCGGATTTTGGCTGCCTGAGGAAAAAAGATCCCGCCTGGTGAAAACCTATCAGGATGATGGTGCAGGCGGCTTGAAGCTGTTTGCGGAAACCCATCTGGGAATACAACATCAGATGGATCAGCAGCCCGCATTCGAATCTGGCGGAGCGGGTCTGGCGTCTACAATTGACGATGCCGCCCGGTTTACAACGATGCTGATGAATCAGGGAAGCTGCAACGGTATTCAGCTATTAAGGCCAAGAACTGTTCAATATTTAACTTCAGCGGCTCTCACGGACTGGCAGCAAAAAGGCTTTGATACATGGCATACTTTCCACGGCTATAGCTATGGCAACCAAATGCGCATCATGACCAACCCGGAAAAAGCCGGATTGATCGGCAGTTCCGGCGAATATGGCTGGGACGGCTGGCTTGGAGCATACTTCTGCAACAGCCCTCAAGACGGTCTGACCATCCTGTTTATGATCCAGAAAAAAGATGCCGGTACGATGGCGATTACACGCAAGCTGCGGAATATCGTGTTCAGCGGTTTGTAAATTGTGTTGATTTAATAAAAGATAGACTTGGTCGGTGAACTGGCCAAGTCTATCTGCATAAGGAAACTTTCTCAATATTCTCCACCTGATTCCCAGACTCATTGAATGGATAATCCTCTAAGTCGGCCCATTTCATCTGAGTTGCGGTTTTCTGCGATCTTTCAGCCTGTAACGGACAATTTGGTCCATTACAAGGGCTGCATACCCAAAATGGAGCGCTAAACGGACACTTTTGACCATTAAGCGTATAAATTGCGGTTTATGTTCTCCACAAAGGGCGTCCAATCGCCAGTCGAGTAGAGCAGCAGTTCATGCATGGCCCGCGTACAGGCGGTGTATAGAAGCTTGCGATCATTGCCGCGGCTATAGGCTTGAGACGAGGCTTCATAGATTAAGACGGCGTCGAACTCAATCCCCTTGGCCAGATATACGGGAATGACCATCACACCTTTATCAAACTGTATCGTCTGCTTCGTAATCAGCTGCAATTTTAGGCTTCCTTGTGCCTGCAATGATTCAAAGGCTGCACGGCTTTCCGCCGCTGTCTTCGTGATAACGGCAATCGAGTCATAGCCTTCGGCTTGAAGTACCGCAATATCTTGCAGTATCTGCGCATCACGTATCTCCCCGCCTTCTAATCTGGCAAGAATCGGCTTCGGTCCCCTTCTGTCAAACGGCACGATCTCCGACTCTTCCGGGAGCAGTTCCTTTGTGAACTCTACAATCTCCCGTGTTGAACGATAACTTCTCATCAGGCGGATCAAGCTGGTCTTATCTTCCCCATAAAGCCTGACCAGCGGCGAATCATCCCCATGCAATCTTGTAGACTGCGTGAAGATCGCCTGCGCAAAATCGCCGAGCACCGTCATGCGGGCACGAGGAAACAGCTTCTTGAGATATTCGTATTGAAATGCCGAATAATCCTGTCCTTCATCAATGAAGACATGGCGGATCTCCGTGTTCGTCCGAACACCCTCAATCAGTTCTTTTAAATACAAGTATGGAGTCGCATCCTCATAAAACAATTCATTCTGACCCAGCTTCTCTCTGGTTTGCCGGCAAATTTCAGACCATAGAGCAGGAATCTCCCCCTCTTGCGTCTTCTCTTGATAATGCGCTTCCGCTTCAAACAATTGGTCGTATAACCCCCGGACATCTATAAAAGATAATTTCTTCACGTTTTGTCTTACCGGTTTGAAGTTCTGCTTCACAATCCTCTGGCTAAGCGATTTTTTCTCCTGCTCGGCAAAGTCGAAGTCACCTTCATCTTTCCGGCGCTTTTTGCTTATGATCTCGTACACTTCCGCATAACGCTCGGCAATATCAAACACTTCCCGATCCCTATGCAGCTCGCCGAAAACTTCCTCATATTGTTCAATGTCAAGATATTGGAGTTCCTCCTCTACCCAGCAGGCTTCGCGTTCTTTGCGTTCCAGAATCGATAGCTCCTTCATAAGCCATTTCTGCAGCAGATCGATCCGATTGGCCAGGCTCAGGGTAAAGTCATAACTGTAAAATTGCGTGCTTATCTGCTCCGCAGTGATCAGATCACGGTCGCGAAACCGAATACTTTTAAAGAGCATTCCCTCCTGCCCTAGCCACAGGGCATAATTCTGCAAAGCTGTCAAGAAAGCCTCCGAAGCCTTGTATTTCATTCCCTGAAGCCGAGCCTCGTACTCCGGCATTGATTGTGCGGTCAGCACATATTCGATCTGATCGAACGGGTCCTCCAGGCGCAAGGATGAACCCAGCCAATATTCGAGGTACTCCTGGAAAGTCGTCTGCTGCATATTCTCCTCCCCCAGCTCCGGAAGTACAGAGGATACATAGCTGTTAAAGATCGGATTCGGCGAGAAAAGAACGATCTGATCGGCCTTGAGTGTATCGCGGTTCTTATACAATAGGTAGGCTGCACGCTGCAAAGCCGCAGAGGTCTTGCCGCTGCCGGCAGCTCCCTGCACAATAAGCAGCCGGCTGTGATCGTCACGAATGATCGCGTTCTGCTCCTTCTGAATCGTCGCTACGATGCTTTTCATTTGCGAGTCCGCGCCTTTAGACAAGACTTGCTGGAGCAGCTCATCACCGATCGTAACATTCGCATCAAACATGTTGCGGATTTGTCCATTTTGAATCTGATATTGCCGCTTCAACTCCATCGATCCCGTAATCCTGCCAACAGGCGTGTCATAAAAGGCCGTACCGAGGGAATGATCGTAGTAGAGACTGGCAATGGGAGTGCGCCAATCATACACCAGGAAGTTTAGTCCATCTTCTTCAACGAAAGAAGCTACACCGATATAGATATGCTCCGTCAAATTCAAGCCGTCCTCTTGAAAATCGATGCGTCCAAAATAAGGTGAGGGCAGCAGCCGATGCAAGCTCTTCCATTGCTGGCTGAGCATGCGATGACGGCGCTCCCGCTCGGATAAAACTGCGGCTTGCTGATTAATGTTATGGAAGGTCTCCTCAAAGTCCTCATCCGAGCTTGTGTTGACCGTTACTTCTTCCCAGAAGTGCCTGCGCATCTCCGAAGCCTGCTCACGCGTCCCGGTAACCTCCGGCTCCAGTTCGTCGATCCTTGCTTGCAGCTTCTCTCTAACCTGATCCAGTCGCGCCTGCTCTATCTGCCATTCCTTCGCTTCCATATTCTTCTGAACACACTCCTTTTCATTCCGAAAAATGGGCATTGACAAATCAGAAGTCACTGGTGTACAATAAAATTAGGAATAGTAATTATAATAATCAGCTTTACTTTGATTTGAAATGCGCTATTGATTATATCATAGCGTTTTTAGTGTTTCAATTTATTTATTTTACTTGGTCATTTGACCAAGTTTTTTGTTTGACGAAACCCGACCGGCCTGAAATTTCTCGTCCCCTTCAAAGTTTGGGTTTACCCCTGATAAACCTGAAAAAGAGCATTGCCAAAGTTTCGCGATGACACAAAAACGAATGCCCAATTAAAGGCATCCGTTTCTTTTTTTTCAAATCTTTCTCTAAATCCTGAATGAATATAATTCTCTACTTTATAAAGTGAGCGTCCTACCTTGTTTTCAGTTCAACCTTACCTAAATAGGAATTGCCCTTCAAAACAGATCCTGACAGCGATCACAACTTCGCCTTTCAGAAAATGAAACGCAACACCATGATAGAAATAATACCGACTACTACAGTTCCTAGTAAACTCCGCGTGAATTTAGCCACAATGAAAGTTGGCAAGGCCGCCAATAACTCCAGGTTGCTGTGTAAGGGAGACAATTCTCCATTCTTCATAAGCAGCTCTTGTCCGACCAGCGCCGCCATGACGGCGATTGGAACATAATTCAACCAGCGCATTCCCCAATCCGGTATTTGTATGCGACTAAGCACAACAAGCGGAAGCACCCTTGGAATGAGGGTAACAATGGATGCCCCGATAATAATCAGAAGAATTGACCATCTTACTTCCATTTTTCCACCGCCATTCCAATTGTCGAGGCAATAATTGTAGCTATGATGACGCCTACACTTCCTGAGGTCAGCAGGGATACGCCTACAACAATGATCACTGCGCTTACAGCGACCACAATATCTACAGCCACTTTAGAACGGCTGACCATCAGCAGAACCAGCAATCCAATAAACATGGCTGGCAAGGCAAAGTCCAGACCAAATTTCTGGGGATCTGTAATCCACTGTCCCAAGAAGGCTCCGGCAATATTGGCGATGACCCAATTCAGATATGCGGTTATGTTTAGGCCGTGCATCCATTGATCACTGATGTATGTCTTGTTCGCGGTCTGAGCCATGGCAACACCAAATGTCTCATCGGTGAGCAAGGAGCCTATTAACATGTTCTTCAAGGGAGATAAATGGCGAAAATAAGGCGATAATGCCGCACTCAATAAAAGGTGCCGAAGATTCACAAAGAATATCGTAAAGATAATAGCCGAAGCGGAGCCATTTGCCGCCACCATCCCGGCAATAATAAATTGAGCGGAGCCAGCATAGACTAGCAAGCTCATCAGGGTGATCTCAGTGATGCTTAGTCCTGATGTTTTTCCCAGCACTCCGGCAGCAAATCCGATGCTCAAGTACCCCAATAAGGTAGGAATACAGTCTTTTACTCCCTGTAAGAAGCTCTCTCCGCTAACTTCAACCCCATGTTGCTTGATTTGCAAATTCTCTTGCATCTTATGATCCTCTCCACCTTTTCTCTATCTGTGTCTTCATTATAATAGAAAAACGGCCGATTTTCCGAGTTAATTACTAGTTATTGTTTTTCTGTACTCAGTTGGAGAGACTCCCCATGTTTTTTTGAAGGTTTCAGCAAAATAACTTGAACTATTAAACCCGCAGGCAGCGGAGATTTCTGTCATATTAAGACTATCATTAGTCATGAAGTCTACACTTTTTTGGATACGGTAGCTGGCAAGGTACTCTATCGGCGATTTTTTCAAAGAATTTCTAAATAAAGTACAGCATTTACTACGGCCCACAGATCCAGCAGCAGCGATCTCTTGCAAACTGATATTTTCGGCAAAATGGGATTGAATGTACCCCAGCATATTTTTAAGAGCGTTCATATCCCTGGAGTACTCTTGGTGCAGTCCATGATAGCCAACCGTATTCTGATATAATAGTAAAAATAATAACTCAAACTGACTGAGGGCCAGAAGCTCATAACCTTCCACTTGTGCATGACATAGCTCATACAGCTTTCTGATATAATCAAGCGCCTCCTTTTGCCAGACAATTTCCTCTCTGAACACAATGGCATTGCTCAGGTGATCCTGTAATAACGGCCGAATATATTTATTCTCTATATGAGAATTCCGCACCAGCAGCTGAGGGCTAAGCAATAACACGAGAAAATCGCAGTCCTCCTCCTTATGTCCATAGCCGTAGTGCAGCCGATTTGAGTTCACAAAAATACCTTCCCCTTTTTGAAGGGTATAGTTCTCCCCGTCCACAAAGTAGTTCATGGAGCCATCCAAAACATATATAAACTCCAAATCGATATGCCAGTGGCAGCTCGCGCTGCGATTATAAAAATAAGATAATTTGGATCGTCTCGTACGAATAGGAAGATAAGGTGTATCGTATTCAATGATTTCCGACAGATTTTCAGCAACATTCAGCTGTGCCATATTGCCCTCCCAAAATACGATTGTTATATAAATATGGTTAATTTCGATATAATCGAAAATTATTATGCACTATAATTATAAAATAATTCAATAAGATATCAATTCTGTGCAGAAAGAGGGTCGTAAGCATGTCTCAACGCGACAATATAAAAAATGGAAAGCTTTTTACGGATATGGGGGAAGGATTGCCGGAGGAACGCCTAAAAGGAAAAGAACGGGTATATGACTTTAACCAAACCAGACCCTCAGAGGCAGAAAAAAGAGCCGCCTTGGCTCATCAGCTCTTTGGGAGTTATGGGGCGAATTGCTGGATCGAGCCTCCCCTGCATATTTGTTATGGCTCCCATACGTTTATTGGAGACGGTTTCTATGCCAATACGAACTTGACTATTATAGATGACACGACGGTTACGATCGGCAAGGGCGTCTTAGTCGGGCCCAATGTAACGATATGTACGGTAGGGCATCCCGTTGATCCGGAATTGCGGGCGACCGGGCAAATGTATGCCTTCCCTGTCGTGATTGAAGATGGCGTATGGATCGGAAGCGGCGCCATTATTAATCCTGGCGTAACGATTGGCAAGAACAGTGTCATTGGCGCAGGAAGCATCGTCACAACAGATGTGCCTCCCGGTGTAATCGCCGTAGGGAACCCGTGCAGAGTGCTGCGTGAAATTAATGAAGAGGACAAAATTTACTATTATAAGAACCGGCGAGTAGAACCCTCATGAGCCTCTTGGTGAGAGACCGAAGCATCTACAAAAGCTTTTTCAGCTTAACGCTGATTATTGGTCTGCAAACACAATTACGATACAAAGCGGCAGAGATACAACCTTCGTGATATATAATGAGTTTATCTTGATGTGGCTGCTAATTTTGCTGGCCTCACTGCGGGGAGCATTTATGTTTAACTTCTCACCGGTGTTCATTTTTATAGTTCTTAAAAGCGATCAAATGCTTAAGTGCTTTTGTAGAGCTGGTCAAAGTAAATCGATCAAGTGATGGAGCACTCACCGAAGCGAAGTGGAATGGTAAGAGAAGAAAGAGGCAGCCGGTTTCCCGGCTGCCTCTGATTGCTTTAAATCCATATCCCGTTGCGTACATATCTCTTCATCACCCGCGGACAGAATCCTGCTCTTTACTGCACCAGTTGTGCGTGGCGGAACAAGGCAGGGTTCTTCGGCGTAGTGCCGACTCCCGAGCCCCACTGCAAGAAACCATCGCGAGAATCGCCACTGGAGCCCTGGTCATCGTCATTTACCAGGAATGATATGCCAAGGGGCTGCATCGGCGGTCCATTAAATCCAAGCGAAGCCCACGGGACGGAGATGACGTAATGCATAGTGCTGCCATCTTGAACGATGTCCGCTTGAGCGCCAGGGGTTGGGCCCGGCTGCTGGCCATCCGGTGCCGCGAAGGTGTAAACGGACGGTCCACTGTCGAGAAGCGCCGCCCCGATTTCAACGCGTTGCCCACCCTCCTGTCCTGGCACCCGGTCGTAAGTGCTGAACTGGATGGAATCGGTCTGCCATAAGGCGTCGGGCGCGCGCGCGCCGAAATGCTTGTCGTCCGTGATCACAGCGTCGATGATAAGCCCGTCGCTGTTATAAGTGATGCGCAGCTGCCCGCTGAGATCGCTGTTGCTGCTTCGCGTCCCGGAGAGCGACACCCATGCCGCTTGCGACGCCAGGTCGATGGCAGGCAATGTATATTGGTCCGCAAGCTCAATAGGCGAGTAGGATATCGATCCGGCTGAAATGTCCGAACCGTTCCCGCTGGCAACGGTCACACTATAGCTCAAAGCATCAAATAACGGGACATCGGGGAGCGGAACACGCATCGAGACCATTCCATTCGCAGCGATCTGAACCGCATCCGTCAGCTCCCCGGACACCGGACCGACTTGGTAGGTAACCTGGGTGGCCGTGAAGGCTTGGTTGCGATTATTTTTCAGATCAAGATCGAGAAAATAGCTTCGGGATGTTGCCTTCGATGTGATTGTTGGCTGAACGCTGATCTCGAACGGCTTTACGACATGGGTGGTTGCCCTCAAGCCGGCAACAAGGCTTGGCTCGTGTTTGTCCTTGCCTCCCTTCCCCGGCTTCACCTTCGTCACATCCACGGCTATGGTTCGCTGACCCAGGAGCAGGGACGCAGGGACATTGATAGTGGCGCTTGTTGCCTTGCCCGGGGAAGTGCGAAGCTTAACAGGTTGTGCCCCGCTGGCAATAAGCGTCAACTCATTAGGAAGGTCTGTCTTAGGGTTCGAACGATCTGCCGTCACCGTCACAGAGATCGCATCTCCTTTGATCGGCTGTCCGACAACTTTCATCGAGAGCGCTGATTGTGTTACGCCCAAGCTGTCAACTTCGCCGGTGACGTAAATCGGGCTGCCGTTGAGCGTGAGAATGATCTTGCCGTTAGTCGGATTTACCGTTTTTATCGCCCCGTATTCATTCGTGACGATCAGAGGCTGGGTAGTGTTCAGAGCAGCGCTTTCACTGCCGGTGGACCACATGACTCGAGTTGTAGAACCTCCTCCCGTATACGGATATGAGTAGGCGGTATCGGAGCCGAGACTTTCGCGAGCTTCAATACCCTTTCCGGTTACCGCACGAATAAGCACGGCGTTTGTAACTGCCCCAGGCTTTGGGGCTACACCAACTACACCATCCACAGGTTGCCTGAACAGTCCAAAGTGATGCTCTCTGTTATTGGGGTCCGTCCCGTCATCCATAGCCGAGTACCAGCTGAAGACATCTACGCCTGCTGCCCTTGCCAGCACCTGCGCACGCACCAGATTGTCCGCCTGCTGCTGCTCCGTAGAGGCAGCGGCATAAGTTGGCCAGCCGTTCTCGGTTATCCATACAGGAACATGCCGATCCCCAGCCTCCTGCTTCACCTGCTGTACCAATGCAGGCAGCTTCGACACCAGCAATGTGCGCTCGGGCGGGGTATTCGCTCCCTCGAGAGCGTACCCGTAGACATTCGTTGCAAAAGTATCCATGTATTTGATACCGTTAGCCGCAAAAAAGGCATTATTCCAGTTATCGTCAATGGTGGATGGAATCGGGCCAATAACGTTCGCGTCGGGATTTCCTTCGTGAATCGGTCCATACATAGCCTGAAGCATCTGTACATAACAGGCTGCGGAAGTGCCGCAAGCCCCGTTGTTAAAGCCGGTGCCATTGAACTCGTTATAGACGTTGAAATCGCTGACCTTGCCTTTGTAATGCTCGGCAGCAGCCTTCCCGAACTGGCCGAATGCGGCCAGCCCCTCCTCGGAACTTGGTGTTTTACCGTTGTCATAATTGGCGTTGCTGTAGGCCAGAACCCCCTGGGGAGTCATACCAAGTTCAAGAGCTTGCTGTGATCTGGCTTCAAAATCATATCCGGCCCAGTTGTACACGCCTGGCTGCTTTTCAATTAACGACCAGTTCACATCGCTTCGAATGTGACCGTAACCGATGGTCGCCAAAGCGTTCATCAGCCCGCCTTCCAGCGCTTTGTAGTGACCAAAATGAGTGTCGATCCCAAAAAAGGAATCGGGACTCAAGGCCCCGGCTGGCGTCGGGGTCACAATGCCAAATGTGGTGGTGCGCGTTATCGGATGATCGTCAATGACGCTGGAGAAAGTGAGATTGTAGAATCCCGGACCCAGATCCTGTACGGATAGCGGAGCATGTCCGTTGGCACCCACAGGAATGGATCCCGTGCGAAGACTCGCACCCTGATCGTCTGCAATTTCATAGGAGACCGAGTCACCCACCGTCCCGAAGTCCAGGTTTGCGGATTGGGTGGTGAAGAGCAGGCTCGGATTCATTACGGATAGCGTTGGAGTCGTCGCAAAGGTCACCTGGATTCGCGCAAAACAGATTTCTGGCATAACGCCATTGATACTGTGAACGCGCAGACGGAAATCCGCACCGTTTGTACGATTGGCGAACTTGATTCCTTTCAGCTCAAAGATTTGGTTCTTCCAAGTCTGACTGCCGCTGGTGGGCATCCATGGAGTAGCTTGGTACGCGTTGTTTTGGCCGTCGTATTCAATGGCTACCGTCGTTGCCGCTGCGTCATAGTAGTCCACAGACACAATCGCATAGGTTGCGTCAGCAGGTTTTACTGTGCTTTCGACATCGACATACAAGTAAGGATTTAGCGGATCTTGCGATGTTGTCCAGCATGCCGTGCCCTTCCTGGTCGTCGCAGCATGTGTCGGATCTTTGTCCGCATCCCCGGGCCAAGCCCTGTTAACCCCTTGGTATATCGGGGGCGAGCTGAGAATAACCTCGGCCTGAGGCTGGGCAGCGGCGGCCCGAGGCGCCGCCCCCGGAATAATACTGACGGATACCAGCAAAACAAGCACCAAACGGATCATCCATTTTTTCATGAACATGACTTTTCACTCCCTTATCTTGACTGGAATACAACCACCTCACTGTAAGCGTTTTCTAGGATGATGGGATTTTTACCATCTTATCGGGCCTCTTCTGCCCATGCAGGGCTGGCCGGCATAGCAATCCGCTTCACCTCCCCTTCTACAAATTGCCCCCGCAGCTGCAGGATGAACCGGATATGAGGGCTCTCCACCTGCCTGACATCCTGGAGCCCTTGCAAGACATAGAGCGCAGCGGCCGTTCCCGCCGCTTCCCCGATCGCACTGACCGAGGCCATAATCCGATAAGAACTGTGGGCTTCATGAGTACCGCTGATGCATCGGGAGCTTAGCAATAGATTGGTGCAGCCCTTGGGAATAAGCGAACGGTATGGAATATGGTAGTAGCCTGGCTCCGGAATGCTTTCGAGCCGGCTAGCGCCTCCATCCGGACTATGAATATCCAGGGAATAGGCGCAAGCGGCCACCATATCCTCAAAGCGCCGGCTCTCAAGACAGTCCTCTGCCGTCAATTCATATTCCCCAACGATTCGCCGCCCCTCCCGGATTCCCAGCTTGGGGGCGATATATTCCAGCTTGGCATGATGGAAAGCCGGATGCTGCCGGATCGCTTCAAACAGCTCCTGCGCTTGGCGGATTCCTTCTTCCTTCCCCCGAATCAGCGTCTTTGGACGGGTCGGGTCTACATCCAGCACCGAGGTCGAATTAAACAGCAGGGACTCGCCGTCCGGATAAGGAAAACAGGTGATGCTCTGCCGCGGGTTGCTGGTGAGGCCTGCTGCTTTCCTATCAAGGTAATAAGGCAGCAGCTCCCTGCGCAGCGAATGAATGGCTGACCATTGCCGAATATCCGGCTCCTTCAGCCGGGAGCAGTCAACCCCGCTGACCTTGAAAGTCGCAGTGGCGGATTGCAGCCTGCCATCGCCTTCTCTGCCCAGCTTGTATTGCAAGCCCGCCAACGCGGAAAGATTGCCGTCGGCAGTGGCATCGAGATAGATTTTGGCGGTAACCGTTGTGGTCCGGCTGCCCTGAAGATGCAGACGGACAATTCGTCCGTCCTTCGTATCCACTTGGGACACCTGGCAGTGGGTCCATAACGTCAGGGTCGGTTCGGAGGCCAATAGCCTCTCATATGCAGCCTTCAAATCCCGCTCATCATAGGTTGGAACGAGCTTCTCATTGTAATGCGTGTACGAGGCGGGGAACAGCTCCCGGTGAATGCCGCTAGTAATCGGTCTTCCCCAGGAATCCCGGAAGTTGCATATTAAGGACACGCTTGAGAATACGCCGGTTCCCCCAACTTCATCGGCTTGCTCAAGCAGCAGCACCTTCATCTGCAATCTTGCGGCAGCAAGCGCCGCGCTGATCCCTCCGACGCCCGCACCCGCGATGATCATATCAAAATCATAAGACTCCTTGTTCATATGGTTATACCTCCTGAATGTGCAGCTTCTCTCCCCCTGCGGAAAACCGGCCTGCCAGCACCCGTTGCGGGGCACCGCTATAGACGATGCCGCCATCGCAGGAAATCTCGCAAAAGCCGGGGCTCATGCTGATGTCCAGGCTATGTCCCCGGAACAGGAAGCCAGAAACTCGCACCGAACCTTCTTCCGGCGGATTTGGATGCATCCACAAGCTGCCGTCCAATCCCGGTTCGATTCCCGCCATCCCGAACAGCAGAGCTTCCATCCCCGATAGACCTGCTACTACATTGGCCCGTTTATGCGCAGGTACAGCCGGTCGATCGCAATAATGCTCCTGCGGATAGTAAGGCAGATGCTGCCCCATCCACAATAAACGCTTAAGCACGTTCCACGCCGGCCCACTCTGACCTTTTTCCCATAAAGTCAAAGCCAGCATCGGTCCGTCCCCGGTATATGATCCGCTGCCGGACCAGTCCGGATCGTTCTGCTCATAATGAAGTTCGTCCCTGGCAGATACACTGCTGACCCCGTAAGCGCCGAGGAACGCACCGTCTGCAACCTGTCTGAGCATTCCGTCCATCATCGTCCCGGTGCAGGCACCAAAGCGCATAGCGTCATAATATTGGATCGAGTAGATGATTTCCTCATGCCCTTCGGGATAGAGCGCTTTGAACCAGCCAGCCTCTTCATCCCACAGATGTTCCCGGATGGACCGCCGAATCCGCTCCGCTTTTTCCTGCCACTCCTTGATCGGCTCATGGTTCGCTTCCAAATGCGCCGCCAGCTCTGCCAGACGGTCGTAGCTCCAGGCCCGCTCGGCATTCGGGCTGGCTACGATATGCTCGTAGCCCGCTCCGCGCATTTCCAGCAAATTGTGCTGCAGGCCGTAATCCAGCAAATCATTCCACTCGGCCAGGTGCTGGTCATCATGCAGCGTCAGCAGCCTCACTGTCGGGAACAGCTCGCTCCCCTCCCCGTGAAGCAAAATAGCGGACCAGGCAAAATGGATAAAGGACCACATGCTATAGGAATAAGGAACGTCCGCTCCTCTGCCGCTTGGGGCAAACCGGGAGTGGCGGTCAATTCCGCTTGCCACCATCAGCCTGGCCAATTCCAGGCTTTTCTCCGGGCCAAGCAGCAGAACCATCGTCTTAGCTGCATAGCCGCCAACATCCCACGGATAGCAGCATATGCCTGCCCCCTCCACACCGGATACCGCAGGAAACGGCGTCATAGCGAACTCCGGGTTCTCCCATAAACAGACGAGACCGCTAATTAACGACCGTTTATAGTAATCTTCCAGACCGGGGATGTCGGATTGCAAGGAAGGCAGACGTTGGCCGGCTTCCTCCAATCTTTTCTTCCAACCCGCTGTTGTCCGCAGCTCCAGCTCTGCCAGCGTATCATCCGTGTAGTATGCCACTCCAGACTCGGTCATAAGGAGGGCCAGACGAACCTCCAGCTCCTCCCCATCGGCCAGCTCCGCTTCCCAAGCTCCTTCCTGCAATAGAGTTACTCGAGCCTGCTCATTCTCCCAAATTCCTGACACCGCAAAGGCCAGCTTTTCAGATTCGCTTTTGCTGCCATCGATCCCCAATTCCTGAGCGGGGGATGCTGCCGTCTCCGGCCAGCCATAGTCCCACCTGTCATAAGCCACATAAGCCGGTTTGTCTGGTGCTACTTGCGGACATAAGCTGATCGGTACCGAACTTCCGCTGCGGTTGCGGACGATTACCTTCAACACAAATCCATGAGCATTCAACAAGGGAACGAGCTCGCTGCGAACGCTTAAGGAAATCAACCTTTCCCTGACAAAATGGTGGTAGGTGCCTCGGCGGATAATCCGATCAGGGCGCCAGTGCTCTTCAGCGTAAAGCACTCCGCAGTCTCCCTTGCCCAGGTTTCCAGTATCCTCAATTTCGTGACCGTTCGCGAACATTCGAATCCCGATCTGCAGATTTTTAGCAGCAAAAGGGGGCGAGTAACACCCCTTGACCCCCATTACCGTATTTCGCTCTGGAGCTACGGTGCTATAACCGCTGCATACCCAAATATGCTCTTTAGGTGCAAGGCTAGCCCGCAGATCAAATGCAAAGTCCTCCAGCAAATAACTCATAACGCACCTCATTTTCTTGAAATAGCCATAGCCCGATTATTTCTCAGCCTGCTTTGCGTACAGCTCCGTGTAATCCTGGATCATTTGATCCCCACCCTGAGAGCGCCACTTCTCCACTTCTTTATTGAAGCCGTCTTCATCCAGAGTTCCCATAATGAATTTGACACGGGCGTCAGCGATGATCTTGTTCAGCTCCGTCCCCTTCTCCACCGCCGTTTGAGAGATCAAAGGCTCCACCGGGTTGGATATAGCTATGGCCTCGTTGTCTTTCATCATCGTGCGGAATTTATTGTCCGCTTCCCCTTTCCCTTTCCAGATCATCAGCGAGCCGTCATAGGTAGGCAGCTGCTTCAGCGGAGACACCTCATTGGCATACGCTGTCTGGTCAGAGATGGCCGGTTCGCCGTCTTCCCCCTTCGTGTAATGAACCCCTTCGATCCCCCATGTCCAGGTATACATCATTTCGTCATCGACGATCTTATCGAAGAAACCAAGCAGCTGCTTCAGCTCTGCCTCTGACTTGACTGTAGCCTTCGGAAATACAAACATTCCATTATACCCCGTGGTTGCAAATACCCGTTCCCCTTTTGGTCCTTCAATTCTGCTGAAAATATCGATCTTGGCGTCAGGATTCGCCTTCTTCAACTCGTTGCCTCCGGTGATCACAAAGTCAAGGGTTGTGAACAGCATCCCGGCCTTGCCCTGGAAAAATTGCTCTTGCTGTTTGCTGATTTTAGTGGCCGCAAAATCCTGATTTATCAGCTTTTCCTCATACAGCTTCCTATAGAACTTCATGGCTTCCATATTTTCCTCGGTCATAAACTCGGGTACCGCTTTGCCATCCTGAATATCCCATTGGTTGGGCGCACCGAAGAAGGAGGCGATGGTCTGGAATCCAAGCAGACCTGTGGAGCCTGCGCCACCGGAATCCTCGGCTTCTACCAGCCCGAATGTATCGTCTTTGCCATTTTTGTCCGGATCGTCTAGCGCGAATGCGCGAATAACATTGTAGAGCTCATCGATCGTCTTGGGCTGCTGCAGGCCAAGATTCTCCAGCCAATCCTGCCGAAAGGTGATGCCCTGGCGGGCCAGCGCTCTGGCGCGGTACAAACCATAAACCTTGCCATCTACTGAGATATTGTTCAGTACCTGTTCATTGGTGTTGTACTTGCTCAGGTTAGGATAGTCCTTAAGATAAGGTCCGATCTCCCAAAACATGCCCGACCGCTCCGCATTGATGATTGATGAGGATTTGGTGTCCGCGATCATCAATACTTGAGGCAGATCATTGGAGGCGATAGAAACGTTGATCTTGTCATTGTAGGCAGACGCGGGAACCCAAGTAATATTAAGCTTGGTATTCGTATACTCCTCGATCTTCTTGATAATCGGATTGTCAGCCTTGGGCGGCTCGGTCGAGGAATACTGATTCATCATGGTAAATGAAAGCTTTCCGCCTGCCTGTGAGCCCTTTCCTTCCTGATTGCTTCCGCACGCTGACAAGCTTGCTACTGCCAGAATGGTTAACAGACTCATTAGGAACACTTTGTAGCTTAGCTGCTTCATGTCTTACTCCCCCTCGTTATACTAAAAATATTATATTAAAAGATGAACAAGTCATCCCTTAACCGAACCCAGCAGCACTCCTTTGGCAAAGTGCTTTTGCAGGAATGGATATATGGACAGGATCGGAACGGTAGAGAACACGATAACCGCCATATTGATAATTTTAGATGGTGGAGGAGGCGCCTCATTCATATCAGACAACCCCTTCTCCGATAGAATCACAATCTGTCTTAACAAAACCTGGATGGGCCATTTTTTCGAGTCATTGATATACAAAATAGCGCTCAGAAAAGTGTTCCAATGCGTTACGGCGTAAAACAGGGAAAAGGTAGCCAGCGCAGGCAGAGACAGAGGGATAACAATGCGGAATAAAATCCCAAGGTCATTGCAACCGTCGATCTTGGCCGATTCCTCCAGGCCATCAGGCAGCTGCTGGAAGAAATTTTTGATAATGATCATATTAAAAGCACTGATCGCGCTAGGAATAATCAGCGCCCAGTAAGTATTGGTCAGGTGCAGCTCTTTGACAATCAAAAAAGTAGGCACAATCCCGGCGTTAAATAACATCGTGAAGATAACCATAAGCATGACGGGTCGGCGTCCATAGAGATCTTTACGGGCAAGCGGGTAGGCCATTAACACGGTCAGCAGCAGGTTGACCAATGTGCCGATCACCGTCACCCCGATGGTCACCGCCAGGCTGCGAAGCAATATCGGAGTGGAGAAAATATAACGGTAGCCCTCCAGCGAAAATTTTGTTGGAAATATAAGAAAACTCTTGGACAGCACCTCCTGCTCGGTCGCAAAGGAGATCAGGATGATGTAAATAAACGGAATGATCATCACCGCTGATACCACTAGCAGGATGGCGAGATTAAGTCCGTCAAACAGATGGGTGCTCCAGCTTCGATTCTTTTGATTCATCGCTTAATACACCCCTTCCTCGCCGAATCTTTTGGCCAACCAGTTGGAACTGATGACTAACACAAATCCAACCAGCGATTTGAAAAGCCCCACAGCGGTGCTGAAGCTGAACTGCCCTTGCGTAATCCCCGCCGTATATACATAAGTATCAAATACTTCTCCCACCTCGCGGTTAATCGGATTCAGCATCAGGAAGATCTGCTCGAAGCCCGTATCCAGGAAGCTGCCCAGCCGAAGGATGAAAAGAATGACAATCGTGGAGCGTATAGCTGGCAGCGTCACATTCCACAGTTGTCGCAGCCGGCCTGCACCGTCCATCTTTGCCGCTTCATATAGCTGAGGATCGACCCCTGCCAGCGCAGCGAGGAATATAATCGTTCCCCAGCCCGTCTCCTTCCAAATAACTTCCAAGGTAATCATCGGCCTGAACCAGCCCGCACTGGCGAGGAAATTGATCTTCTCCCCTCCCATCGCCATGATGGCTTCATTCACTAATCCGCCGTCAATGGTAAAGAAGGTATAAGCGATGCCGACGACCACGACCCATGAGACAAAATGCGGGATGTAGATCACGGTCTGTATAGCCCGTTTTAATTTGTCCCGGCGCACTTCATTAATCATAAGAGAGAGCAGAATCGGTGCCGGAAAGAAAAATAAAATATTGTATCCGGCCAACACCAGGGTATTCCGTAAAAGCATCCAGAACGCGGGGTCATGGAACAGCCGCTCGAAGTGCTTCATGCCCACCCAGTTACTGCCGAAAAAGCCCAAGAAAGGCTGGTAATCCTTAAAAGCTAACAGAAGTCCCCACATCGGGAGGTATTTGAATAATAGAAAATAAAGCACCCCGGGAGCCAGCATCCCGTATAGCCATTTGTTTCTCCGTATCTGTCCCCAGAAGTAGGTTCGTTTTCTGATCGGGGCAGATATTTCAATCGCAAGATTTGCTTTGCTTTGATTCATCTTCGACTCCACCTTCGTGTTATTTGTGCGGTACCCTCAAGATAAGCGCCCCGGCAAGCCGGCGTCTATAATCAAGGGATAATCATCAGGAAAGATGTTTGCCGCTGTGTGGAATATAATCAGAATCACGTATGGAATAATCATGGGAATGCCTCCGCCGCCCCTCTTTTGCCTCTCCTTTGCCCCCCTTCGTAACCTCACAATAAAAAAAACCCGACGACGGGCTGGCAGCCTATCGCGGGAGTCTTCGACTGGAGCGTTCATATTTTCGAATTGCCATGCAATTTCCGGTATTGTCCGGGCGTCATATTCTCCATCTTGCGAAAGAAGCGAATAAAGTTCTGAGGATTGGTATAGGTTAGCCGATCCGCAATATCCCCGATCTTCATATCCGTTTCGATCAGCCATTGCTTCGCCATGTGCAAGCGATAGTTCTGCAGGTACTCGCTGAAGCTGATCCCTTTTTCCCGGCTGAACAGCGGGCCTAAATGGTTGGGATGATAATTCAATTGCTTGGCGCAAGCTTCAAGCGTAAGCTCAGTATCGAAGTTCTGATGGATCATATTCGTGAGCTGGTCCGATAATTTCTTGGCATGAGACTTGCTCTGCTGCTCCAATCTGCATATGATCGGAGCGATAACGGTATCGTTAAACCAAAGGCGGATTTCCTCCCGGGATTTTAGATCAAGCAATCTGTCAAAAAGCTGCTTTTCCTGTTCGGGCGGAAACTCTGCGGCGGAATCCTGCTTCGTATCCGCTGCTGCTGTCTCGGATTGTCCCAGCTCCGTCAGCATCGTGTACAGCCTGACCAATGCCATCCGGTATTGGCGCCAGTCGGCTTGCTCTGCGAAGATCAAGCTAATGCAGTGTTCCAGCAGCTCTTCGGCTCTTGTTCGCTCCGCGAGCTTAACGGCGTCGTAGAGCTCTTTTGCTGCACGGTGCGGGAACACACTGGACACCAGGTCGTTAGGCTGGACGTCATCGATAAACAGCACCGATTCTGTGCCAAACCGAATCTTATAGCGAAGCGCCTCCAGTGCTTGCTCGGCAGACTCAGAAATTTCGGCGAACCGTTTTTGGGGGCGGCTGATGCCGATGCTAATATGCAGCTTCAAGTATTGCAGCACGGTTGTCTGAATCAGCTCCGCTACGGTAAATAACCGGCTCTTGTACTCCACATCTGTCGATCCGGTACCTCCGATCACGGTAATTTGGGATTGCTCCAGCAGCACAGGATCCAGCCTTTCCTCGGGAGGGATCAGCTCGCCGACGATATTGGCGATGGCGAAGAGCAGCAGATCACGGTCGTTTTCGCTGTATTGGGACTTCTCCAGCGCATCGATCTGAATGGCAAGTGCGGCATGCCAGCTCCAATCGATGGGGTAGCCATATTCTTTCAGTCTGGCTGATAGCTGAGATTCTTTCTGTTCGCCGCGGATTAGCTTCATAACGAAAAACTGCTTCAGCTCCCGCACTTGCCCTGTCAGCTGTGCCAAGAGGCGGGATTCCGTCTGCAGCATGGATTGCAGACGATAGCCAATCATCGCAAACTCATCGGTGCGGGCTTCATCTGGCGGATCCCCAAACCTGTTGGCTATCGTTGCGACCAGCTTCCCAATCGGCCGATAGAACTTCCGGGAACCAAGCCATGCCAGACCGCCGGTGATCAGAACCATGAGCAGGCATACAAACAGAGTAACCCAGCCTATAGAGCGGGAATCTCGGGTAATATCCTTAATGGAAATAGCGGAGACATAAGTCCAGCCATTATAACTTGACTTGCGAATGATCACGCTGGTGTTGTCTCCATCCAGCTCAACGTTAAATTGCCCTTCTGTTTCACTTTGCCTTTGCATCTTGGCCACGAGCTGCTCCAAGCCGGATTGCTGTAGCTTCTGATCACTCCGGGACAATAGCTGGTAAGCTTGATCCATAACCATAATGCTGCCAAGCTGATTGTCGGCTGTCAGAAGGTTGGCCAACTGCGATTCAGCGATGGTCACGATAGCCAAGCCATCGGCTTTCAGCGAATTCAGCGGGATTTTTTTCACAAGGCTAATGCTTGGCGAACTCTCGTTCTTGTCCGTTACCCAAACGGAAAATGAAGGCAGCTTCTCGTACCCTAGAAGATCATCCAGATTCGACACATCGTCGAATGTAAAAATATTGTTGTTGTCGACGCCCCATTGCCCCCTCAAATTGAGCACCGTCATATTGTTTATGGTTAGCTCGAAGGTTTGGCTGCGCACCATGTTCTGGTACATTTCACTATAAACCTGATAATGCTCTGCTGAATATGGGAGCGACATGGCATTTACCACAAGAGGCGAGCTAATATACTGCGTAACCGAATGATCGATCGTCTTGAGAGTTTGCTCCACGCGAAGTTGAGTCTGCTGAAGCGCCGCCATGCTGCTCTGGTTCACCTTGTCCTGAACGATTGAGGAAGCTTTGTAATATGATATAATTCCAACTATAATCACTGGAATAGAGCCAATCAGCAGACTATACATTAAGAGACGGGTGTAATAATTGCCGGAACGAATTTTCATAGCATCTCCCTTGTAAGCGATTTCATTTATGTTTCTCCTATTATAGAGATGAGATGGAAAGAAGTCTATAATCAGGGCATAATCATTAGAACGGGTGTCGCCGCTTGAATCCTCGATTTCCTCCCTTGTGATCTACTTCCTAGTTCCAAACGGATATCCGGCAATATGAAGCAGAAAGGAGAAGAACCTTATGAATGATTTTCGCAACCCGCCTGGACAATACGATCCCCATGTACACAAGCAGCGGCATGAAGAGAAGCAAAAAATGGGAGTCGGCAGCCTAAAGGAAGTATTATGGGACTTAGTCAGTTTACTTATTGCCTTGGGAATAATGGTATTGATTTTTTGCATGTTTAGATTTTTCTTTTAAGTGGACACGCCAATCATGTAAAATGCGATGATATGCTCCGTATCATCCGTCAAGTTGTTCCTGCTCCCCGGAAGCTTCCTCTCCCTTCCTCTGCTGACGAAGCATCAGCCGATAAGCCCCAGGTGTCATGCCCAGCTTGGCTGTAAACAGTCGTACCATATAGTTGGGATCGCGGATTCCTACCTTTTCCGCGATCTCGGAAATGCCAAGCACCGTTCCTCCCAACAGTTTTTTGGCCTCCTCCAGGCGCAGGTGCAGTACATACTGCAGCGGGGTTTTGCCGATATGTCTCTTCATGCATCTCGTGATGTAATTGGCCTGGAAATGCAAGCTTGCTTCCAATTCTGCAAGCTGGAACGGCTGCCTCCAATGTTCGTTCAAATACGCTACGGCAGCCCTGGCCAGCCGCAAGGATGGCTCCGGTTCGAACGTCCGCACACACTCTGCCTGCAATGCCGCGAACAGCTCGGCCAGCAAGAGATGGAGCCGAAGTGCAGTTTCTACATTTAACCCATTGTGGATATCGTCCAACTCGCGCAGCAGCGGCTCTATGCTTTGTACATCGACGGCAGCGAATTTCGGCAAGTACACCCGCTGCTGCGAGGATGGCTCGACATCCTCGTTCGTGCCTTTGGACAGCAGGGTCGACCAAGGAATATCCTCCTGTCGGATATGTGCCGCCGGATGTCCATGGACGAAATGCACCCAATAAATCTCCGTATCCTCCGAGCAGGAGCGATGCCCGAAATGCGGCAGCCCCGCTTCCAGCACAAGCATCTTTCCTGCGCCAATTTCATATTCCGTCTCTTCTTCCGTCATATAGAGCGTTCCCCGCGTTACCAGAAGCAGGTCGTATACGCCAAAGATACGGGCGAAATGCTGATCTCCCGGCTTCCATACGGCATGTCCTGCCATTAAAAATTGCGGCAGTGGCGGAATGGCAAATTCCAGACAATACACGTTGATTCTCTCCAATCTACAAGTCCGTTTTGTGCTATTCAAAGTTTATATTATCACTGGTTGCGCCCCGGTAAAAGAGGTACATTGAACACAAGAAATCGTTCTAATCTACCGCTAAAGGGGCTGTTCACACATGCGTTTTCGCCAAGTTCATCTCGACTTTCATACTTCTGAGGCCATCCCGGGCATCGGAAGCCAGTTTTCCAGATCACAGTTCCAGAATATGCTGCGTATTGGTCATGTTGATTCGATTACTGTCTTTTCGAAATGCCATCACGGCTGGGCTTACCATCCCAGTGAAGCTAATACGATGCATCCGCATCTCTCATTCGACCTGCTCGGCGAAATGATTGACTCCGCTCATGAAATCGGCGTTAAAACCCCCGTCTATCTCTCCGCAGGCCTCGACGAAAAGCTGGCCAGACGCCATCCCGAATGGCTAATCCGTGATGCAGAGGATCGAACACGCTGGGTGAGAGATTTTATGACGCCAGGCTACCACGAATTTTGCTTTAATACCCCTTATCTGGACCTCCTGCTGGCTCAAATCCATGAGATCGTGTCCAACTATGATGCGGACGGCATCTTCCTCGACATCGTCGGGATTCGCGAATGCCGATGCCAGTATTGCGTGGCCGCGCTTCGGGAGGCCGGACAGGATCCGCGCGACGAAGCAGCCGTAGCCGCCTTGGGCGAACGAACTTACCTGAACTATACCCGGCGAGTGCGGGAAACTATCGATGCTGTCAAGCCCGGCCTTCCGGTCTTTCATAACAGCAGTCATCAACTGCGGGGCCGCCGTGATCTTGCTCGTGTTAACAGCCATCTGGAGCTTGAATCGCTGCCAACCGGGGGCTGGGGTTATGATCACTTTCCGCTTTCGGCGCGTTACGTCCAGTCGCTGGGCATGGACTATCTGGGCATGACGGGCAAGTTCCACACCTCCTGGGGCGAATTCGGCGGGTACAAGCATCCGAACGCGCTTCGCTTCGAGACGGCGCTTAGCCTCGCTCATGGCGCCAAATGCTCGATCGGCGACCAGCTTCATCCTTCGGGACAGATGGATGAAGCAACCTATGCCCTGATCGGCGCCGCCTATGCTGAAGTAGAAGCAAAAGAGCCGTGGTGTCGTAACACTTCATCCGTGGCAGACATCGCCGTCTTGTCACTGGAAGCGGCTCGGGAAGCCTGCCCGGACACCCTGCAGCAGGACCAGCAAGCCAACCTGGCTGATGCAGGCGCAGTGCGAATTCTGACCGAAGGTCATTATTTGTACGACATCGTGGATGTCGATGCGGATTTCAGCCGTTACAAAGTGTTGGTCCTCCCCGATGAGGTGCCGGTATGGCCGGAATTAAGGGATCTCATCAACCAATTTACAGCGAACGGCGGAAAAGTTCTGGCTACAGGGCGTTCCGGCCTAAATGCGGCCGGCGATACCTTTATGCTTGAACTGGGATTGAACTGGAAAGGTGCTAACCCGTACCAGCCATCCTATTTTCATCCGCAGTTCTCCCCGGGCCCCCTTCTGCCTGCTTCTTATGTGATGTACAGTGAAGGACAACTGGTGGAGCTTAACGGAGGCCGTTCGCTTGGCCGACGGGAGAATCCGTATTTCAACCGCGACGTCTTTACCTTCAGCTCGCATTTGCATACCCCAAGCGCCGGGGAGGATAACGGGCCCGGTATGATTGAAAGCCAAAGCGGCATCTATATCGCCTGGAATGTATTCGGCGACTATGCCGACAACGGCCACCTCGTCCTGAAGGAGACAGTATTGCACGCTCTTTCCCGGCTGCTGCCGCAGCCGTCCCTGCGCTGCGATTTGCCAGCCCGGGGTATCGCGACACTGCAATATCAAGCGGAGGAAAACCGCTATATCCATCACTTATTGTATGCCGCCCCTGTGCTGAAGGGGCGTGTTGAAGTCATCGAGGACATCGTGCCGCTGCAGAAGGTTGCCGTCAGTTTGCGTCTGCCCGCTTCCGCTGCAATGAAGCGGGTCTATCTGGCCCCCTCTATGGAGGAACTTCCCTATAAGACCGGCGAGTATGGCGAAATCAAGTATACGGTTCCTTACTTAGAGAATCATCAGATGGTCGTATTGGAGCTGGTGTAAGCTCAAAGTAAACCACCCTGCCGGCCCTTTTCACAAGGCGGCTCGCAGCATATTATAAAAGGGGCATCTTAAAGGTCGATTTCCGGCCTGTAGATGCCCTTTTGCGTGGGCAACAATCTTGATATGCCCATATTTTCGAGCTGATCTATCGGACAATGATTGACCGTTAACTAGGTGCGATAACGTTGCTTTCCATGTTTAATTGGAAAATTGCTGTGCGAAGCTCTCGCGCATAACATGCCATACTGCTGTCAGGTTAGATCTGATAAAATTCGGATATAGTTACAAAGACATAAATCGATCTATGCTTACGTTGAAGGAGGATATACATTGGCGGAATTATTAAAAGATATCTATAATGAAAAGTTTTTATTGGATTTTAGTAAAAAGGTGCAATCCGCTTATAGCGTTTTTGATGCTATGGCGTTTGTAACAGCGGTGATGGATGATATATGGGATACGCTTCCGCTTAAAGCCCGGACACGGCGGATTTCCGAGAAGCTAGGGCTGTATCTGCCCCATGATTATGCCGCCACGCTGGAGATTTTGCATGCCATTGCAGACAGCTGCATTGGTTTTCCCTATCTTTTCTTTCCGGACTTTGTAGAAGTATATGGTCGGGAGGAACAGCACTGGGAGCTCTCAATGAACGCATTAGAGAACTTTACGCAAAAATCGTCCGCCGAATTTGCCGTTCGAACCTTTATCCTGGCTGACCCTGAACGGGTTATGCGCCGGATGTCTTCATGGGCTGAGCACGCCAATGAGCATGTAAGACGGCTTGCCAGCGAAGGCTGCCGTCCGCGTCTTCCCTGGGGACAAGCCCTTCCGATATTTAAGAAGGACCCCGCTCCGGTATTGTCCATCCTTGAGCTGCTTAAGGCGGACCCTTCCCTATATGTACGCAAGAGCGTGGCTAATAACCTCAACGACATCTCCAAGGACAACCCCTCCCTGGTGCTTGAGACCGGACGCCGCTGGATCGGCTCGCACCCTGATACAGATTGGATCATACGGCATGGCTGCCGCACCCTGGTTCGCGGAGCGAATCCTGAAGCCATGAAGTTATTTGGCTATGCAAGCACTACAGAGGAAGCTCCGCTTGCCACGTCAGCTTCAATCTCTGTACAGCCGTTGTCTCTTAGGATTGGCGATAGCAGCGAAATACAATATAGCCTTGATGTCCGTGAAGGCGAATCCCTGCATATTCGGATCGAATACGGGATTTACTTCATTAAGGCAAACGGGAAACCGTCGCGCAAATTATTTCTGCTCTCCGATAAGACCCTATCCGGCGGTGTACATCTCACCGGGACAAGAAGCCATAGCTGGGCTAATTTGACCACACGACGCCATTATCCGGGTCCTCACAATCTTGTGCTTCTCGTAAATGGGGTCGAGGTCGCCGAGACTTCCCTGACGCTTCGTTCGTAAAGACAAAAGCATCCCCACCCTGATCGGTGGGGATGCTTTAATGAGTCTCTACACTAGTATTATTCTAGCAATATCTCTATAAAAAATTCTCCGTCTTACAAACACGCCTCTAATTCTAACACGAAGAATAAGAGAGAAAAGCCCTGCAAAGACAATAACGCCTTCTATGCGCCTGCCTGACCTGAGCACTACGATTACACGCCGGCCAAAATGCCGTCTAGCAAAACGACGAATCTCAAACAGAGTCAATATAATCACCTCCAAATATGAAGATGATGCTATTTTATGTGGAGCCATTGATTCTGATTGTGTGCTTAACTTGGATAAGACAAGTTTCATAAATTGACCTACTATTTATTGCTGTAAAGATGAGCTTATAAGCTCACCCCACAACCTTTAAGCTAACAATATATCCCCCACCCTCTCCGCATCCCAATCTAAACCTTCAAGTATGCTTGAAGGTTTAGATTCAATTTCAGAGCAAATCATTTTTCTATGATTTCAATAATAAAACGCTTGCATAATGAACTATCCAGAGTATAATACTTGTATACAAGTATACTTATAACGAAGAGATTGGTGAAGCCTTGACCGATTTATCCGTATTTATTTATCCTGAAAGGAGCTTGCAAATGCTTCTGCCCATCTGTTCCTAGCCTGCAAACTTTAAATATGCATGAGTTCCCGCAGTAAAGAAAGCGGTGCCATTTTGTGAAAAAAGAACTGCCGATTTTCATTTTCCGTCAGGTACTCCATTCTCTATCTGTGAAATCTAATGGTGCTGCCTATGAAAATATGATTCGGGATAATTTAAAATCTGTAATGGAAAACCTTATCTGATTGGTAGAGGCGCAAATGGTTAACTAAAGGAGTAAAACAACATCATGAGCAGCTACATGTTAGGTATAGATATTGGCACCACAAGCACCAAATCGGTCTTGTTCACCGTTCAAGGCGAAGTCGTTCAAACCGAAAATATAGGTTACCCCCTGTACCACCTGGGCGGATAATCGCAGTGAAGCATGGGCTCGGAAGATTAAAGAGGAACTGAACGGCCATGAAGTTTATAGACGTACAGGCACCCCGATCCACCCCATGTCCCCATTAAGCAAAATAACCTGGATCGTTCATGATCGGCCCGAAATCGCAACCAAAGTCAAAAAATATATAGGCATCAACCTGTCCAGAGTATTAACAGATGAATATACACGCATAACCGATTATTAGAGAAGTCTGATCCAGGACAACTCATCTAAACTAATCTAAAGCAGCAAGGGGATTTTACGATGCCATTAATTATTGTAGCCATTGGGATAGTCGCATTACTGATACTAATTATGTTCCTAAAATTAAACACCTTCGTATCGCTGATTATTGTATCTTTCGGGGTTTCATTAGCACTTGGCATTCCGCTGGATAACATAGTAACGACCATTGAGTCTGGATTAGGCGGAACCTTAGGCCACTTAGCGCTTATCTTTGGTCTTGGCGCCATGTTGGGCAAGCTGCTCTCCGATTCCGGCGGCGCTCAGCGGATCGCTATGACCCTGGTGAACAAATTCGGTGAGAAGAACATCCAATGGGCCGTTGTAACAGCCTCATTCATTATTGGTATTGCCCTATTTTTTGAAGTAGGTCTGGTATTATTAATTCCGATTATCTTTGCCATATCCAGAGAATTGAAAGTTTCTATTCTCTATCTTGGCATTCCGATGGGCGCAGCGCTGTCTGTGACGCACGGATTTCTGCCGCCGCATCCAGGACCAACTGCAATTGCGGGTGAACTCGGAGCGAACCTTGGCCATGTATTGCTATACGGATTAATCGTAGCTGTTCCAACGGTGATCATTGCTGGCCCCTTATTTACGAAGCTGGCTAAACGGTTGGTGCCCGAAGCATTTACAAAAACAGGGGATATACGCTCCCTGGGCGAACAGAAAGTATTTAAACTCGAAGACACACCCGGGTTTGGAATTAGTGTTTTTACCGCTTTGCTGCCCGTTATTCTTATGTCTATCGGTACATTTATTACTCTGCTGCAAAAAACGATAGGGTTTCAGGAAAATGCTCTTGTCAAAGGCATCGGATTTATCGGGAACGCGGATGTATCCATGCTGATATCCTTATTAGTTGCGATCTATACGATGGGATTGGCAAGAAAGATTCCAATCAAGCAGGTCATGGAATCTTGCTCCACCGCAATCTCCAATATCGGGATGATGCTCTTGATCATCGGTGGAGGCGGAGTCTTCAAGCAAGTATTAATTGATGGAGGCGTTGGCGACTACGTAGCAGAGTTATTCCAGGGAACCTCATTGTCGCCAATCCTGCTGGCCTGGATCATCGCTGCCATCTTGCGTATTTCCTTGGGCTCTGCTACGGTCGCCGCTTTAACGACTACCGGTCTGGTCCTCCCCATGTTAGGACAAACCGACGTGAACCTGGCTCTAGTCGTGCTTGCAACCGGGGCCGGCAGTGTTATTGCCTCGCACGTAAATGATGCCGGCTTCTGGATGTTCAAGGAATACTTTGGCTTAAGCATGAAGGAGACCTTTGCCACCTGGACCCTGCTTGAGACGATTATATCCGTAGCTGGCTTAGGCGTTATCCTATTGTTAAGCCTGGTCATCTAATGCGGCTATAATTTTCTTAACATCTGCAGATAACCCTGCAAGTCAGCCTCCAAGGCATGTATGCCGGGCTCTGATAGAGAATCTGCGTTCTCATGGAGGCTTCTTAGCTCGATTGTACTCCCCAGGCCCGTTGGAATCGGCATGCGAATTGCCCATTCCAGGGCCTCTTCTTCTGTTTGAACATCGATCACTACGAATTCGGCCACAAGTTCTTGATCTACTGGAAAAGGGCCCGCTTGGATCTTTGGCTGCCCTCCCTCCGGCGGATAACATATCCTGATGCCTCTGGAACTGGGGGTAAGCTCTTCGGCAGTCAGAAGCGCCCCGGCTTCAACCAAAGATCGCTTATATGCCTTCATGGCATCGACAAACTCCTGACTGTAATGAATCCCCGTCTCCGAGAATCCATTTGCTTTTACTATAAGCATAAATCGCATATGGGGGGTTCTCCCTTCGACCTCATGATCATCATGATCTATAGATTATTGATATGTCCCCGATTCACAATCAGCTGCCCGTTGAAGCAGCAGCTCGCGCTCACGGGCATTCCGCGTCATCGATGCCGCGCGTCCGAATTCTGACCGTGCTTCATCATACCTTCCCAGCTTTGCCAGCAAATCGGCACGAACGCTGGGGAGCAAGTGGTACCCTTTTAAGGCAGGCTCCTTGTTCAGCTCGTCAACGAGCTGCAGTCCGAAGGCGGGACCAAAGGCCATCGATATCGCGACCGCCCGGTTCAATTCGACGATCGGCGAGGGCGTTAACCGGGCAAGCGCTTCGTAAAGCGCCGCGATACGGATCCAATCCGTCTCAGCTGGGGAACGCGCCGCGGCATGGCAAGCAGATATGGCTGCTTGCAAAGCGTAAGGGCCGAGCGGCCTTCCTAGCCTACGGCTACGCTCTAACGCCGTTATGCCGCGGCGAATTAGCAGTTGATCCCACTTTGCGCGATTTTGATCCATAAGCAGGATCGGTTCTCCCTTCGCATTAATCCTGGTCTTTAGACGCGAAGCTTGAATCTCCATCAACGCTACCAGTCCGTGAACTTCCGGTTCATATGGCGCAATCTCAGCCAGTATCCTTCCCAGCCTGAGCGCTTCCTGACATAGCAAAGGCCGAATCCAATGCTCCCCGGAAGTCGCGGAATACCCCTCATTGAACATTAAATAAATAACTTCAAGTACCGCGGCCATACGCTGATCCAGTTCCTCCCCTTCAGGCACTTCAAAAGGGACCTTCTCGGCGCTAAGCGTTCTCTTCGCCCGAACTATCCGCTGAGCAACCGTAGACTCTGCTACCAGGAAAGAGCGGGCAATTTCATCGGTGGTCAGACCGCATAACAGACGAAGCGTCAGCGCTACCCGGGCATCCTGGGAGAGTACCGGATGGCATGTCATAAAGATCAGACGAAGGAGATCATCACTGATCTCGCCATCCAAAGCTTGATCCACCTCATCTTCTGTATATAAAGGAGCTGTGCGGCCAATCTCACCGTATTTCTGATCGCGCAGCTTGCTCCGGCGCATAAAATCAATGGCGCGACGCTTCGCGGTTGTCATCAGCCATCCGCCCGGATTGTCCGGAATGCCGGTCTCCGGCCAGCGTTCAAGGGCAATAAGCAGCGCGTCCTGGGCCAGATCTTCCGCGAGGGCCACATCCCTCACCATTCGTGTCAGCCCTGCAATAAGCTTCGCCGATTCCATCCGCCATATCGCATCAATGGTTCGATGTGTCTGGACTGAGCTCACGCGTTCTTCTGCTCCTCAACCTGCCTGCGAAGCGCGGCTTCTTTGGCCAGTGTATCGGGATTGTCCATCAATTCCTCGACTTCGAACACCTGCCTAAGCTCAATCTCCCCTTGTCCCAACCCATGTGGATCCGGCATGCGCAGCGCCCATTCGACCGCTTCTTCCCTCGATTTAACCTCGATCAGCGTATATCCGGCGATGAGCTCCTTGGACTCCGTAAACGGACCGTCCACCAATTTCGGTTTGCCCCCCGGCTCCGGGTAAGCAATCCGGATTGCGCTTGAGCTAGGCATTAGTCCGTCGGCGGCCAGCAGCACACCGGCCTTCACCAATTCTTCGTTATATTTCTGCATCGCATCAATAAGCTCTTGACTGGGCATAACCCCGGCCTCCGAATCGGTTGTTGCTTTTACAATCAACATAAATCTCATAAGTCGATCTCTCCTTAGTTAGATGGATTCACTTACAGTTGAAGAGCTTCCACAGGCAATTTTGCAGTGAAAGCTGAGACTCAGCCGCAAGCAAGCAGCGAATTGAGTACAGCTCATGGTCATGCGCCAATATACAAGCGCGCCTCGGCCAAACCTGAAATCATGAGCAGGGTGTGATTACGATTTAGTGCTAAAGAATGCTTCGAGCTCGGATGAAACCTGCTTGGTATTGAGCTTTTTCGTGTGACCGAGGCCTTTTTTGCTCAGCAATCTTGCATTCGGGAGTACATCCGCTAATGCTTGGGCCGCATGCCGCAGTGCCACCGGGCTCTCGGTACCTTCCATGACCAGCGTTGGCATCTTAACGGCATCCCACAATTTTGCAGGAAGAGCCTTGCCATCCATATATCCATCGAGCAGGGCCGCATCGTAAGGCAGAGTGTGAGCAAGCGATGTCAGATTAGACCATACGCCGGGCATGACCCGCATCATGCTAACAACCCATGAAGGCGCCCCCATTCCCCGGGTCATAAAATATTTGACCGTCTCGCCTCGCCGATTCGCAGACATCAGGGCGGATACTTGTCTGGCAAAGTCTTGCGGCGGCTTATGTCCGGCATTATCAACGACAAAGGGAGGTTCATGAAGGATTAGCTTCTGAATATTCGCCCCTCTCGCCGCAGCCTGCAGAGCTAAAATGGCTCCGGATGATAAGCCCCACACATAAGCGGAGCCCCCCGCTTCGTCAATCATCGCCTGCAGATCTTCAATCTCACGCTCAATCGAATAGGTTGATGCATCTCCGCTGTCGCCGCGCCCGCGGCGATCGTAATTGAAAACGGTAAAATTGGCTGATAACAGATTGGCCATTTGCACCTGTCCGGGAAATTTACGGTAGCTAAATGCTCCCCCTACAAATATTAGCGACGGTCCTTGACCAACACGATCATAAGCAATGGATGTGCCATCTTTTGAAATTACTGAATACATCGTACATTCTCCTTTTCATATCTATCTCTAATCTCTATTTCTCCGGCTCGTAGGTAGAAATCACAACCCCTGATTTCAATGTCTTAACCTCGATGAGACGCATTGACGCTCTCTCATTTCCTTCTCTGAACAATCGTTGCCCGTCGCCTAAGATCACCGGGTGAACCCAGAGTCGATATTCATCAATGAGCTGATGCTTCATCAGCGTCTGAGCAAGATCACCGCTGCCAACGACGAGCAAATCTCCGCTTAATTGCTGCTTGAGCTTGACGGCTTCTTCAGCCGCTTCACCAAGAAGGATTGAAGTATTCCACTCCGCCTGGCTTAAGCTTCTCGACATAACGAACTTCGCCATTTGGTTCATCCGCTCAGCCAGCCCTCGCATACCAGTCGCCAATGGCCAGGAGGCCGCGAAACCCTCGTATGTTTTGCGGCCGAGCAAAAGCGCTTCCACCGCATGGGCCTGTTCAACAATCCGTTCCAGGTGCTCCTCGCCTACATACGGCATCTGCCAGCCGCCATATTCGTATTCATTCGGATCGCCTGGCGCCTGCATAACGCCATCCAATGATACGAATTGCTGCATTATGATTTTTCCCATAACCTGATTCTCCGTCCTTCCTTGTCATAAGGTTGTTTTCCAAGCGTCGCGCGCATTCGGATGTTCTTCATCCGCGCCTCGCTGAACTCGCTGTTATATAGACAACGAACGACGATAGAGAGAATCGACATGGCATCAGAAAATTTTTCAATTATTTTTTTAGATTGCTTACACCTCTTCAGAAGCAGACAAACAGATCATCATTGCAACTAGTATAAAAACGAAAAGGTTAGCTTAGGACACGCGCAGAAATGAAAATTGAGGAGGTCCGTGCCGGCAAAAAGAACATGCCAAGAAGTCCGCATAAGCCTAACCAGCTCCTATACGGACTTTTGTTGTCGGAATGCCATTGATTTTACCCTCTTCCCTGTTCCAAGAGCCACTGGTGTACCGCTTCCCCCTCCAGCCTCACGGGCTCCGCTGCTGTCCCGATGATAACATAATTGGCGGATACCTCATCAAGCCCTCTTGCCGCTTTGAAGTCAGTTCCGCAGAGCAGCGCTCCATCAAGAATAGCACCCGATAAATCAGCAGCAGCAAAATTAGCGTGACTTAAGTTAGCCTTTCGAAATGAGGCCCGGCGCAAATCGGCCGCAAACAAATCAGCTGAGCTAAGATCCGCCTCTTCAAAGGACGCCTTGATCGCGATGCTATTTTTCAAAACGGCTTCTTTCAAGGAGGCAAAATCAAATACGGCTTTGCTGATTAAGCTATCCGATAGATCCGCGCCATCGAAGGAGGTACTCAAAAAATAGCCATCGCTCATGTCGTTATTTGTTAATATGGCCCGGTTCAAATTGGATTCCACAATTAACGAACAGCTTAGATTTAATCCCCTCATCTCAATTCCGCTCATTTCGGCATGTTCAATTTCTAATTTTTCACCATTTTTACCATCTGAGATTGCCCATTCGTTATGTTTCAAAAAAAGGTTGTTCATATCCATGCTAACCCTCCTTCCGGGACTTTTTCCGTTATGGCCACCATAGCACTTTATCACTTAAACCTAATCGATGAAGTTGAACACGTACCTCTTCGATATGCTCCGGGTACATTTTCGTTGTATCGATAATTACATTTTCGCCCGTGGATAGCGATTTTTCAATGTCAGAGATCGCCTTATCCAGCGAGTATCCCTTGGGAGCGTACTTAGAGTGCCATCCTTTCACATCCCATTTGACGCCATTTCCATCAATAAACTCTGCCCCGGCCGGATTGGGATCCCTGCGAATAGGACCCGGCAAATCTCCTCGGGCCTCCAGCTCCAGTCCGGCCTGTCTTTCGATTTTTGACTTCCCGTTTATTTTAAAATTTTTGGCGGGATCTTTAGCTAAATTCTCGTAATCATCAACGGTTCTATGAAAATAATGCCCTTGATCTCCGTATTTGTCCATCAGGTCTTGATAATAATCCGGAGCAGTCTCTCTGATGTGGTCCAATTCGGCTTTTGACAGCCTTGGGGGCTTGGGCTCAGGAGCACTGACCCCTGGCTTCCGGGAACCCAACTTATCCAGAAGCTTGCGCCCATAATGGCGCGCTTTCCGTCCCGCCCACTTCAGCGCTCTGCCGAACGGAATCCGGCTTAATACAATCCCTATCGCGACGGATAGCGCATTTTCGGGAGTGAGCAGCCTCTTCGGATGACGGATATAGCCGGCAATCTCATGACCGCTCCCGGCGATGCCCCAACCTGTCATAACAATACCAAACGCGGGCCAAAATCCGACGAACAGCAGCGATAAAGCAAGAGCGCCGAGCAGAATGGCCCCCTGTTGGTACCCGTCGAGGCGATCCCACCAGTTCTGCAGCGAATCAAACATACAGGCGAAGCAGGACGCTTCCCCTCCTCCGGCATAGGCCCCGATGCCGGCAAACCAACCAACCCCGAGCAGAATCAGCGCAAGTCCGGTCAGGACCCGGTAAAGCGCTTTGACCCTGGCATCTATAGGCTCCCGTCTGCTGGCCGCTTCGTTGTTTCCATAGAGCATAACGAATCCAAGCTCTCTGCGCTCACGATAAAAGCCCAGCCAATACATGAATTTCCCACGCTCAACCAAAAAAGAGCGACTCATATTCCACAGCTCGGTAAACGGATTAAGGAACCGTTCATTCGGCAATAAAGGCAGCCGTTTTCGTATTTGGTTCAACGTCCAGTAATCGGCAACTAGCGAAACAATCAGCATCAGCAGGAATACAGGCTGAGTCTTATATCCGCTGCCGGTCCAGTCATGAAGCTTGAGCACCCATCCGGGCAATTCATACTGACCGTTATACGCCGCGTGATCGAGGATGGACCATAGCAGAATGATGGCCGGGAACAAAAAAATCCATTTCGTCAGCCTTGATCGCAGCCTGTAAGCGATGCCACACGCCAATGCGATCATAGCGGTATGTACAGGATGACCCACGGTCATCACCGTTGGAAATATACTTTCCTCGAAACGACCGGGAAACAGCGAGAACAAATCCCAGTGAATCGTCTTGCCGCCCAGCAAGGTATAGCCGTAGCCGAATGTGCCAGGATTCAGCCACCTCCGGGTTAGCTCCTCGATCAGTTGGAAGCCTACGCCCGTCGCGGCACCCATCAGCGTGTAATCGCTGAAGCTCAAGGCTGAAGCCCGGCGCGAGAACAACAGGAAGGCGGCCAAAGGAAGCAGCTTCCACAGCTCTTCGAAGATGGGCGTTACGACGGCTACAGACCAAGTGTCGGAAGTTCTTCCGTTGAAGATCAGGTGGAAGGTATTAACCGTTAGCGTTGTAAAAGGCACGACCAGAAAAACGCCGGCCAGCACAAACGGGATGATTTGTTTCCAGGGCAGCGTCTTGCTCCGGCACAGAAGCCAAAATTGCAAGAGCACATAGAATGACCATAAATATTGCACCAGCATCGTGCGTGATTCTTTAAAGAAGAACAAGCTTAACACAAAGGCGATTAGCGATATCCAGGAAATTATCGTGTACACCGTTCTAATGAACGGAAACCTCTCGATCCATGAGCGGCAAATGCAAATGATATTTTCCAGAAAATCCCGGACTCCGGTTCGGATGGACCAGATCATATTCATGGGACACCTCCTATGAAATCCGTTAATGACTGTTCTTGTTCTGATTCAGAACCTCTATATTCATGTCACCTTATGCAGTAGAGAAAAATCTTATCCGAGCAGACTAGTATAATGTCGTTTCCTCCATGTTCCGTAGCATTTGGAATTCCTAATTTCTATTGTGGATAATCATACCTTACAAACCGATCATTTACACTCAAAAATGGATAAAAAAATAAATATTAGACTTTATTCCCATACCGATCGAACCAGGAATAGGCCTATGAAACTGACAGGGGATTTTACTTAAGGGCTGCAAAAAAAATCTCCCCAACGAGTTGGGAAGACAGGTGTTCTCAGCATTTACCTTATATGATTGAAAATCTCATCCACCGCCTGACGATACCCACCGGAAGATCGCAGAGAATCCTGCATTTTTGCAGCGGCTATCCGGAAAGAGGTTTCGTTCAGCACATGATCTGCCGCTTCGCGGAGTTGGTCTGCTGTCAAGGATGGCATTTGCAAGGTGATGCCCGCTCCAATATGGGCGACTTGCTCGGCAATCAAGGGCTGATCCGCACTAAGGGGGAGAACGATAAGCGGAACGCCATAATAGAGGCCCTCATGGGCACTATTCATCCCGCCATGGGTAATGAACAATTTCACATTTTGAAGTACATCCGTTTGTGGAACATAATTTTTCACGATAAGATTCTCGGGGATATTTCCCAGATCAGAGACCTGAACTCGATCCCCTACAGACAAAATGATCTTATGCTGCGTATCCTTGAAGGCCGCGAAACAGAGCTGATAGAACTCCACGGCTTGATTAAAGACAGTTCCCAAGGAGATGTAAATGGAGCCATTCTGCTTAAGCTCTGTATAGTCAAAGCTGTCTGGATTGAACCGTGCAGAGATGGAGGGTCCAACAAATTTATAGGATGAATCAAATGCTCCCGCCTCAGGCTGGAACTCTCTCGTTGTATATACAAGCGTGAGTGGAGCGGGATTACAATATACTTCGTAAGGCGAAGGACTCTCTACTCCATATTGATCCTTCACCATCTTCGCCAGGCTATAAAATTTATCTTTGATCGGTCCGGCAATCTCTGCGGGAGCTTCGGTCATAAACGATTGCAGCGTCTGATTGACGGAGGCTTCGGTCTCGGCAAAAGTAGTGCACGAGCTAATAGCCGGCAGCTTAAGAATTTGCGCGAGGAGCCGTCCACAGCCGAACATGGAATCATGAATGATATAATCAAAGTGCTCTCCCTTAATTTGTTCAAGGACGCTCGGGATAACAATATCGGCCGTAAGCAAAAGCCCGTTGATCCTTTCGAGCAAATAATTTCTGCCGCCGGAGATAAAAGCCTTAATAAACCTCTGATCGTCAAAGGTTCGCACTGTCGCCCCCGTCTTCTCCATCCGTTCCCGAAAAGCCTCGATACAGAAGTACACGACCTCTTCGCCGCGTGATATTAGCTCCTGCACTACTCCGATCGTGGGGTTAATATGTCCCTCTGACCCAGCATTAATAAATAACACACGCGCCATATGTATCACTCCCTTTAAACTCTTGTAGAAACATTATTGCATAAAAAGACCGCCGGAGAAATTTCCGACAGTCTTTGTCAGGCATGAAGTATACTCTCCTATTCGCTGGACAATTCCTTTAACGACTTGATCTTGCCATGAGGGTGCTGTTCTTGCTTTCGAGACTTCCAGGCAGCTTCTTTCCTTCTTTTCTGGTGAGCCATAGCACATATCCTCCTCTGGAAAATGAGATGTATACCACTACCTTAGGTTGCCATTCCTGGGGGATATCATTCAGACGACAGCTGCCTGTATGACTAACTATTTAATCTCTGCTGGAGGATGGATATCAGCTCTTCCGCGGAGTTCCAGATCATTGGACGGATCTCTTGTATTTTTACGTTGAGGGTATCCGCATCGCGACTGTTCATACTCCAAATTACCGGGATGCTCAGCCCAAGGGCGTACCCCGCTGCAAAATATACTTCAGGGGATTGTCCCGTTGCATCCGCGATAATCAATTTACTGTCCGCTATAAGCTCCAGGGAGTACTTTTCGCCATGAGGCGTTGTTGCCGTTGCATGTGTAAGCAATCGCGGCAGATAACCATATTGCTCGACAATCGGTAATATTCTTCCCTGCCATTCCTGGCTCAAATCCCCATCATTCGCGATAAGGATCGTGCATGGCTTCAGCTTCTTGCCCCCGGCACTTGCCGCCGCTTCGCGCCAGCCTTGCTCCGTAAGTTGAAAGCTCGTTCCTTCTCTAATGATAAGCTGCTCGTTCCTTAATTTATCAATAATATATACGAGCTCTTGCAGATTAGGGGAATAGGTCAGATTATAATTGCTGGAGAGCGGATGAATGACCACGGATTCCCCTGCACGATCCGAATGCCTATATAAATATTGCAGAAGGCGGATCCCTTTGTCTTCTATTGTCACAGGAATCGTCGGCGTATTCACAATCGTCTCCAGATCATTGGCCGATAATACGACTGCTTCATCGCGATCCGTTTGCTCGCGGAGATAGGCCGATATGATATGAAGCATGCTGCGCTTCTTGGGGTGTGGCAACGAATTAATCGATTCGTAGCTGTCTCTATGCAAGCTATAGGACCCGTCCGGTGAACAGGAACAGCCTAAATATTGATCATAATCGCCTTCCGGTTTAGTCGGTACAATCTCATCGCAGAACAAACAGCGTTTCTTTATCATAAGAATTCATCACCTCTTATCCATTTGCTATTCTCTACCATACCAAGATTTCAAATAAAAATGGACAAGAAAAATCTTCCTTATGATAGCAAGGTGTTATTTGAGCGTTCGCGATTTGCTGCTGGATAGATACAAGCCGATAAACACCAGCAGCCCCCCGGAAATCTGAATAAATGTAATCGGTTGACCCAAAATCAGGCCGATGATTGCCGTGAATACCGTTATCAAATACATAAAAATCCCGGCTCGCCCCGGTCCCATCTGGCGTATTCCAATATTCCAGAAGACAAAGGCGCCAACAGAAGGAAACAACCCCATATAGATAATGCCAACCAATGCCTGGGAACTATGAGGAATCTGCAGACCGGTATACAGCACAAAAGGGAGCAGGATAATAAGCGCAATCAATACCGACACGGCGGTAGCCGATATCGGAGGAATGGATAGGATTTTCTTGCCAAGAATCGAATAAAAGGTCCAGACCAGGATCGCCAGAATCATAAGCAAATCCCCAGTATTATATTCAAGTCTAAATATTTGCAGCACTTGTCCTTTGGTCAGAACAAGCAGTACACCACACAAAGACACGAGCAGACCCAGTTTATTCTTAAAAGGGATCTTCTCTTTCAAAATAAGCGCCGAGAATAAAGCGATCAATACCGGATTTACAGCATTAACAAGCGAGGCGTTGAGCGACGAAGTATAGCGAAGCGCTTCATACAGCAAATAGTTGTAAGCAATAATGCCGGTAAGCGACATGACGAGGAGTATTTTCCAACGGGACCAGACATCCCTCCAATTTGGCTGCTCAATCCACTGAGCAATCGGAAAGAGTAAAATCACCGCGATCGACCATCTTGAAAAAGTCATTTGCAAGGGGGTCAGCTCCGCAACTACATATTTGCCAAATATATAATTCCCGGCCCAGAAAATATTCGCCAGCACCAGAAATAATATCACAGTATGTTTCTTCATTATCCGTCACCTCTTGAACCAATGCTCAGTCAAAAACATGATCACTTTATCATATGAAAGAAGGAAGTAATATCAAATATATCATTGACTCAAGATACCCTACACTCCGCCAGCCGCCTGGCTCACAAGCAATCTCCAAACAAAAAACAGATCACTTAATGGTGCAGCTTCCCCATCCAGTGATCTGTTTTATTTCATTGCCTCAAACCGGCTGCAAAACCTGTACGAAGCGTCCCAGCCTCTCCAACGCTTGTTCTAACTCAGCGAGCGAGGTAGCATAGGAGCAGCGGATAAAGCCCTCTCCTCCCGATCCGAATACATGACCTGGCACTACCGCAACCTTCGCTTCCTTCAATAGCCGTAAAGCAAATTGCTCCGATGACATTCCTGTAGAGCTGATAGAAGGGAAGGCATAAAATGCGCCTTCAGGTTCATGACAGGTTAACCCGATCGCATTTAATCCCGCCACAAACAGCTTGCGACGTTCATTGTAGCTCGCCATCATCTCATCTTTGGCAGCCAGGCCATAACGCAATGATTCGAAAGCTGCAATCTGTGCTATTGTTGGAGCACACATGGCGGTATACTGATGGATTTTCAGCATGCCGGCTATCAGCTCACGCGGGCCGCAAGCATAACCGACACGCCAGCCTGTCATCGCGAATGCCTTGGAGAAGCCGCTAATCACGATCGTACGCTCCTTCATCCCCGGCAAGGCTGCAAGGCTTGCATGCTTCCTCCCATAGGTCAGCTCGGCATACACTTCATCCGAAATAACAACCAGATTATGCTCGATCACAAGTTCCGCAATCGGCTGCCAATCCTCTTTGTTCATAACTGCTCCGGTCGGATTACTCGGATAATTAAGCATCAAAACTTTAGAATGGGGCGTAATCGCCGCCCGCAATGCTTGTGCCGTCAGCTTGAACTTCTCCTCTGGCTTCGTTATCACCTCAACAACTTTACCGCCATGCAGATGGGTGATGGGTTCATAGGCTACATAGCTTGGCGCCGGAATCAGCACTTCATCTCCCGGATCAAGCACGGCCCGCAGTGCCAGATCCACAGCCTCACTGCTCCCGACCGTCACGAAGATCTCATCACAGGGGTCATAGGAAAGCGCAAAGCTGTTAGCTAAATAAGAGGAGAGTTCCTCCCGCAGCTCCATCAAGCCGGCGTTGGAGGTATATTTGGTCTTCCCTTCACGCAAGGCCTGAATGCAGGCCTCGCGCACCTTTTCTGGTGTAACGAAATCCGGTTCCCCCACTCCAAGAGCGATTGTATCTCCACCCGCCGTATTCAGATCAAAGAAAGCGCGGATTCCTGATGGCCGAATCTCCCGTACGCTGGAGGACAAAAATGGCCCTGCATTCTTCTCGTTATACATGCTGCAGCTTCCCCCATTCCTCTTCCCGCTCCCGAAGCGAGCAGGAAATAATACGATCCAGCAGCTGTGTGAAGGTCATTCCTGCCGCTGCCGCGCTCTTGGGCAGCAGGCTGCCAGCAGTCATTCCCGGCAAAGTATTCACTTCCAGTACATAAGGGATATCCTGACACAAGATCATATCGACCCGGGCATAAACTTTGCATTGCAGCAGCTGATAGCTGGCAAGCGCCGCCTCGCGCACACGCTGATGGGTAGCTGGAGGAAGCTCGATCACCTTCTCCTCAGCAGCGCCAGTCTCATATTTTGCCGTGTAGTCGAACCACTCCGAATGGGCGGAGCGAATACCGATTATCGGCAGCAGCTCCCCATCGATAATCGAGCAGGTAATCTCCATGCCATGAATATACGGTTCAATCAAGATCGTCTGATCCAAAGCGCAGGACTCCTGAACAGCCTTCAGCAGTTCGGTCTCATGATGCACGAGCTGGATGCCGATGCTTGATCCCCCCGTGTTTGGCTTCACAATCACCGGATAACCCAACCGTTCTACCGCCCGTGGATTATAGTCCTCCATTCCCTGCCAGCAAAGACCTGTCGGCGTATTTATGCCCGCTGCCGCAAGCAGCATCTTGGATAGCCGCTTATTCATGCAGAGACTGCTTGCCAGAATGCCGCTGCCTGTATACGGAATTCCCAGCGTTTCCAGCGCTCCTTGTACCGTGCCGTCCTCGCCATATTGACCATGCAGAGCCAGCAGCGCGAGATCTATTTCAGCCTGCTGTACCTGCCCAATCAAATCCGCACGCTGATCAATCACCATAGGGACCGCCTCATAACGGCTAGGGTCCAAATGACGGATCATCTCCTGACCTGTCCGGAGCGAAACCTCACGCTCGGAGGAAACACCGCCCATAATCACACCAATCTTCATCATGACACCTCATTTGTCTGTAGTTATCGTTATGCCTTAAGAAGGTCTCGAACCTGCTCGCCGATAATCTGAATCCCCAGCGCGATATGCTCATCCGAGACTCGTGAGAATCCAAGCCGCAACGTATTTGTTCCTTCGTCCTCTGCGATAAAAAATCGGTCTCCCGGTGTAAAAATAACCCCCTGCGCCGTACAGGCTTCCAGCAATTCGTGCGTGTCTACGCTTGCCGGGAAGGTAAGGAACAAATGCAAGCCTCCGTCGCCAGACAGCTGCGCCTCAGGAAGATATGCTTCACAGCAGGCCTTCGTCAGCTCGTATTTGCGCTTATATTCCGTTCGGGCTTTTTTGACATATTTATCGAAATTCCCGTTCAGCAAATATTGATACAGGATCGATTGATCGATCGTTGATGTATGAATCGTACGCGCTCGCTTAATGCTCTCCAGATTGTCAATCAGCGCCCGGTCGGCAAGCACCCAACCAACCCGCAAGCCCGGGAACAGCACCTTGGAGAAGCTGCCGATATAGATCACGCCATTCCCTTGCCCTGCTGTCGCAATAATCGGTGCGATATGCGCTCCTGAGTAGCGCAGCTCCTCATTAAATCCATCCTCAATCACCGGAATCTGATAACGCATCATTAACTTTACAACAGCACTGCGCTTGGCTGCCGACATCACGATCCCGGTTGGATTGTGATAGGAAGGCGTCAGATATGCCAGATCATAGCAGTTCGTCTGCTTTTGCAGCTCCTGCTCAAGCTGTTCCACATCAATACCGTCCCGTTCCATCGGAATGCCGGTAATCTCAAACCCCTGCAGCTTCAAATTTTTGATGGCGGTATGATGGGTCGGATTTTCGCAAATCGCTGCTCCGCGGCGTCCGGAAGGACGCAGTGCAGACAGGACAATGTCGAAGCCCTCGGTAAAACCGCTTGTAATCAACATATCCTTGCCGCTGATATCGACGCCTTTATTCTCCATATAACGCATCAGATAATCGATCAGTGGCTTATACCCTTTGGCGTAACCGTAGTTCAGCAGCACCTGCCCTTCGATAGCCATCCGATCCATAAAAGCTCGCTTCACATCTCCGAGATCGAATAAATGCTCATCCGGAGCGATGCTGGTGAACGAGATCGTCCCTTTCTGGGCGCGGATGCCTTGCTTCATCATATCCAGTTCGACCGCTGCCCCGGCATATTCGTTCATTCTCCCCTTCCAGTCAATCTGCCAGGCGGAGGAAGCAGCAGAATCACCGTGGTCTCCGGCCAGTCTCGTTACCATTGCTGCTACATAGCTGCCCTTCCCGGGAAGAGCATACGTATATCCGTCATCCTCCAGCCCTTCATAGGCGGCAATGACTGTATTGCGGCTCACTTTGAGCAATTCGCTCATTTCTCTTGTAGAAGGCAGCTTCTGATCCGCCTGAAGCGCCCCTTTTATAATTAAACGTTTGACGTATTCTTTCACTTGTATCGCGACCGGACGGTCGTCAACGAGCTTGAAATCCTGGAACACTCTTCATCGCCCCCTTCTGTAATTCTGGCATAGGATGCGCAAGAAAAAAAGAACCACCCTGCAGGATTTTTCATCCTTTGGTGGTTCCCCTGTATTTCAGGCCAGATTTGCCCTTTTCATTATAAAAGGGTTGACTACATAGTTAACATGGTTAATAAACTTACAAACCGGACATGATTCGTTCAAAGCTCCTTTTTCAAACGTTCCAACTGCAAGAAGTGATGGCGATAATGCATTTCAACCAGTAAGAACCACTCTATGGCGGTTAACGCACCGAATCTGGGATGAGCGATTTTGTGCTCTTGCGATGCCTGACTCAAAGCGGGTTCCGTTCGTCTCATCCTTTCTACTACACCGGATAACCCTTCCCTCAATTGTGCCTTGCTTACCGGCTGCTGCGGGGTATATTGCGGCGAAGCCGGAACCCGGATCCGAATCGGCGGAAAGCCTCCTTGCTCGAATATGCTTCTGCCTTGCTCCGTTTTTTCATCCTCGGGGGCCAAGGTGTCATTCCCTTCAGCCAAACATTGCTCGACATGTTGTAAATGCATAAATTGCGCCGATTGAATCAAATGCAGGTACATTTGGCCGATGGACCATTCCTCTTCATTCGTTTTTTGAAGCAGCTGCTCCCATTCAAGGTTGTCCAGTTCGGATAAATATCGCTCTACGGCTGCTTCAAATTCCTGTAATGCTTCCTTTGTACTTTTCATCAAGTAAACAACTCCTCATCAATCTCAGATATATATCCAATATAAAAAAACGCTGCTGACATCTGTATGTCAGTAGCGTTTTAGTATTTTTTCGGCCTCTTTCCGGATCCTGTTCCGAAGCGTTGCTGGCTCCAGAACCTCGACATCACCACCCCAGCCGAGAATATAAGGCAGCAGCTCTTCGGGATGTCTAACGCGAAAGGTGACCAGAAGATAATCCTGCTCCGTCTCCATCGCTTCCATATAATAATTCCCGGTCTCAACAATTTTGTCGGCAATATCAGAATTCACCCGAACCAGTATCCACAAATTGCGGTCGTCCGGCTGGCGGTAACGGCTCAGATCAAACCCGGGCAGCATGGAAAAGCGCTCATCCGACACCGTAAGCTCGGTCATCCGCGACAACCGGAAATGGCGGATATCCTGTCGTAGATCACAGTATGCAATCAGCATCCAGTTTCCCTGAACAAACACCAGTCCGTATGGATCAACCTCTCGCCTGCTTTCACGTTTACCGTCTGAAGCTGATATCTTTTTCAGGTACGTAAAACTTAATTTGCGATGTTCCAGAATTGCGCGTCGTACTTGTCCAAGATAATTCTTCTCCTTCCGCCCCATTACCGATTCTCCAACACGAAGAAGGCGCATCGCTTCCCGTACACGCTCTGATTCGCCGCGCACCTGCTCTGGCAGAACCGCTTCGATCTTGCGCCTGGCCGCCTTGGCAGCACTGACGTATTCGCCATCCAGCTTCTGCTCGACAAAATCCGCTCCCATCAGCAGGGCTACAGACTCTTGCGCCGTAAAACCAACAGGTGGCAAAAAGTACCCTTCCATTAGAGAATATCCCTGCCCGGGAGCTCCGATGATCGGGACACCGGCTTCGCTAAGCGCTTGAATATCACGATATATCGTCCGCACGCTCGTCTCAAATTGAGCCGCCAGATCCTCCGCCCTGACCACGTTACTCCGTTGCAGTTCAAGCGTAATGGCAAGTTGCCGTTCGGTTTTGTTCATGTTAGCTTCCCTCTATCTCTTGTGCATTTATCATTTCCGCCGTTCTGTCCAACAGCTCCCCCACGGCTGCACCGTATAATCGGCTTTTGATGCGGTTGGATCATCTATTCACCATACCGACATCTTTATGCTTAATTCTCATCGTTCGCTTTGATTATAACGCATACCCGTGGGGGACAACATATGCCATACGGCGCAAGCATGTGATTCCTATTTTCATATCTTTATTTATCTATATACATGTCATTTTCTGCGATCTACTGGGATCGAGATTTTCTTATTGTAGGTTTTTATATATTGATATCCGTCGCAAATGAGTGATTCCGGTTTATCCTCCGTGTCAAATGAATACGTCTGCTCCCACAGAATATTGCCGTTATTCAGGTTCCAGGGACGTTCCGCGGAGATTGATGCTACAGGCACTGTCTTTCCCCCCGCTTGGATGGCTAAACTGTCCGTATCCAGGAAAGTAAACTGTCTTCTGGCAATAACGATATCATAACCTGTTTTGGTCTTAGCGACGCTCCGAATCCACAGCTTCTCATCCCCCACCTTCATAGATCGATCGGATGGCGAGGTCAGCGAGATGGGCTGATTGATTTTATGGTACCCTTCAAAATTTTCAAGTACAAGCTCAAGGGATTGAATCTGGTCCGTAGGAAACGGATCAAATTGAAGCGAAAAGTCGGGATTATGCGCCTCTGCCCTCGTCCTCCCAACCTCTATTCCATTCACATAAAGCTTGGTTTCTCCAGAAAACCTCGGATACTCTTCAAGATCATAATGCCCTTTAACAATAGTCGAGGTAGGCGAAGCCGTAATATAGTCATAGTGAATCGTGCCTTTATCAACCGCAATGGATTCGGACAGCTTTTCTTTAATCATACTCTTCATCGCCTTATTTGCCTCAAAATCGAAGGAGAGGGAATAGGATACCTTCTCCCCATTGTCCAGCCACTCGTTAAATACAAGGGTTAACGTTCGAGCAAACGGGCTCACGGGTTCGAATTCACTTTCCCCGATGAACTGGCTCTTGTCTTTACCGGGAGACCCGCCTCCGCCAAGCGACTTGGACTGAGTCAGGAACCCTTGCACCCGAACAAAGCTATAACGTAAGAAATCTTCGTCAGTATATTCAGTTCCTGCCGGTCGGTCGATCGTATAATACATGCGAAATACATTATCGTCCGCAATCAGTCCATTAATGGTAAGAACAGTGCCATCATTAAGCGTTAGGCTTTTATCCACCTTTTGACCATATCCCTGCTCCATCACCTCGGCAAAGCTAAGAGAGTTTAAGCTAACTTTGTTAAAATAATAAGCCAGGGCAGGATACTCATAAGCTCCGACCACTAAAATTAGCGCTGCCACAGCTGAAGAAATCCATACCACCGTTTTATTTACTTTTCTTTGTTTTACGGGAACTTGCTGCAATGCATTGCGAAGTCTCCCCTCCAGATCTGATGGAGCTTGTAACTGATTCTGTTTGTATTCCTCGAATTTCTTATCGACCGTTCTCATAACGATCCACCTCCGATCACAATCTCCAGCTTTTGAATTCCTTGCGAGATTCTCGATTTAATAGTTCCAAGCGGTGCGCCGGTTATATCCGCAATCGTCTGATACGGTAGGTCATGCACATAACGAAGCTCAATCGCTTCACGCTGCTGTGCATTAAGATGGGATAGCAATACCTGCATATTCATCTCGGACTCGGTATCACGATAGGGATTATCGTCTGTTAATGCAGCAAATAAGGGTCCCTTATCATCCTCTAGTGGAACAAATCGATTCTGTTTACGAAGTAATGTTTTGCAGCGATTCACGAGGATGGTTTTACTCCAGCTGTAAAAGGCTTCCCTTTTCTTCAACTGATCGATCTTTTCATACAGGGTCACAATCATATCTTCCATTGCATCCATCGCGTCATGCTCGTTCCCCATGTAGGCATAGGCAAGGCGATAATAAGCGTCCTTATCGGCCAGGATGAGTTGTAATAAGGCCTCCTTATTGCCTTTTTGGGCTTGTTTGACAAGATGATTCACTTTCATGCTCACTCCCCTTTTCATGGATAAGAGGCCATTAAGGTAATAAAAGTTCATTTTATACGAAAATATTTTTTTCGTACTATGTTTTTGCTTTGCAAAACCGATAGAGTTCGAAAGGTAATTTGATAAGCTTAAGTAAGTCACATATACTGGAAAAGTAAATTACCTTTGGAAGGAGATATTCAGATGAGCAATGTACAAACCATCATTAATGAAATTTCAGCGGAGGTGCAGGCTACACGCGTCTCCGAGTATCCGGTCAGCCCTCTCTTTCTGAATCGCTGGTCAACGCGCGCTTTTTCAACTCGTGAAGTGAGCGATCAAGATCTATATACGGTGTTGGATGCCGCACACTGGGCACCCTCTTCTTTTAATGATCAGCCATGGCGCTTTATCTTCGCCAAAACGGAGGAGCAGCGCAGCGTATTCCATCAATTCATCAATGAATTCAATTTAACCTGGGTATCGACCGCCCCGGTTCTGATTGTGGTTGCTTCCGATACACAAAGAGACAATGGCGATCCAAACGGCGCTCATGCCTTCGATGCGGGTGCGGCCTGGGCTTCGATGGCGATTCAGGCGACCATGCTGGGTATGGTTACTCACGCCCTGGGAGGCATCGATCGCAATAAAGCCAGACAAATGCTGAATATCCCGGAAAGCTTCGAGATTCATGCCCTTATCGCTCTTGGATACCATGGGGATAAATCCTTACTGCCCGAAGCCGTTCAGCAGCGTGAAGTGCCCAACAGCCGCCGCCCGCTGCATGAGCTTGTGTACGAAGGGAAAATCGAATAGCAACCCCTCTACGCCCAACAAAAAAGCTGGCCTATTGGCCAGCTTTATCATTTTTCCGCAAAATAAAAAGCAAATCAGATTAATTAACGGCTATCCCCAGGCTTTATTTGGCTTCATTGTCGTCTACGGGTTGAATCGTACCTACAAATATCCATCCCGGTTCCCAGCCGCGTTCTTTGTGAAGTTGATCTTTAACCGCTTGCTTCACATACGCCTTATGGCTTACTTGAACGACTATACTTCCTGTTCTGGTATTTTTATCGCGGCCATGGTACGTGTAATTGGCTTTGAAAGCCATATCCTTAACAGGGACTTCCCCGGCACTGCTGACCGTCGTGCCATCATCGGATAATCGTAAATCAAGAACCTTCTCGAATACTGATTGCGCAACTTTAATCTGATGATGGAGAAATTCCTTATCGGAAGGATCTTCAAGCTCTCCTCGTAATTTTAGCAAGAAATGCTGAATACTTTGCATGATCAATGCAGACTCTTCATTGGATAAATTTTCTTGCATATGACGCACGCTCCTTAGCCTCTAGTAATCGAACGGTTTGGAATCACTTGCTAAATAATATTCTATGCTTCCCCCAGCAACTCCTCTTATACCTGTCCGTTTTTCTGCCAGAATTCTGCTGCTGTCAGCGGTGAGTCCAATGCTCCATTCAAGGCCGGCTGTTATTCCTTAAAAGATGTCAAAGCTAAAGGAAGATTCATAAATGCACAATAGCGCTCTGCGGCCATAGTGATCTCCTCTGCTCTATCTGCCAATGGAATAAATAAATCAAATTCGATATCTATCCCTTTATTCTTGATAGCTCGTTTCCATATACCCACGATTTGACCATCGATGACGATGGTTGGCATAAATACTCCGTTGTTACCGGGGATCGTACGGGAGGCGAATTCAGCTTTTAAAACCGCACTGCGATCCTTATAGCCAAGCTGATACTCGTCATATCCCGGAAGCAGATAAACACCCGGTTCAGCATCCCTTGACCCGACCAGAACAGGCTCGCCCCACCAGTATTCGTGGCCGTTTATTTTCTCCGAAACTAGGCGGGATTTTGCCGCTTCAATCCCCTGTCGGGCATGGGAGAGCGTGATACCGGCCCACCAGGCAAAATCCTGGACCGTAGCTGGACCGTGCCCGGTAAAATAACGTTCAGCCAGGATACCTATCGCTTCATCCATAGATCGTTTTTGGGCATTCGGCGCCCACTCATCCAGCAATACAAAAGTTTGAAGCTTCCCTTCCTTTGGCCCGTGACAGATCAAACCAGATTGGGCGATATACCATAACAGGTGATACCCGCGCTGGTTTTTCGTACTGATCCCATCCTCCTCCAGCAATTGCATAAGCTCGGGCCGAGATTGCCGCTTGTTCCCGTGCAGCGCATCATAGATTATTGTGCTGGCATGTTGAATAATCTCCTGATTCAGCTCCAATTGCTCCAGCCTTCGATGATCCTGCGCCAGGGTACGCGAAGCCAACAGCTCCAACATCCACTTTACATCTTCCGCAGGCACAAAATGCAGCGTACCCCGCATCATCCAGGTCAATACGATTTTATGGTCGGCCATGTTTTGCTCGACGTCCGCAACGGTACCGGATTGCATGCGCAATCCAATCGCCCATAAAGCCTGATGATAATCCTGTGCCTGCATAGCACCCAGATGTCTTACAACCTGCTCGGGCTTATCCCGCTTCCCGCCAGCAATAAGCTGGTTGAATAGACGCCGATCCACCACATTTTGCATTGCCGCTGGCCCCCTATAAAATCCATAGATATTTACAATCCGCCGTAGTTCACATACAACTCAACTGTCATATACATAATAAGTAACTTTGGTGCCTGCGCCCAACACGCTTTCAATATGAAGACCCGAACCGAAATGCCGTTTTAAGCGCTGATCCGTATTGATCAGGCCAACTCCCGAACTGCGATCCGCTCTTCTCTCCAGTACTCGCTGCAATTGAACCTCATCCATGCCAATTCCGTCGTCTTCGACGGTAACCTCGGTATGTGACTCATAGACAGCAATCCGAATGATCAGCTTTCCTCCGCGGGTGCGCTTCATGATGCCATGTCGTATCGCATTTTCGACTAAAGGCTGGATGGATAGAAACGGGACTCTCAATCGTTCACACTCATCAACCTCCCATATCACCTCTAGCCGTTCATCAAACCGGACCTTCTCAATATATAGATAAGAGCGTACCAGACTAAGCTCCTCCTCGATCGGTACAAGCCCATCCATATGATGAAAGCTGAACTTATGCCTTAAGAAGTGGCTGAACTGATCCAGCAAATCACGCATCTTATCCAGATTAACATCACTTAGAGCCGCGATAGCGTTCAATGCATTAAATAAGAAGTGAGGCTGAATTTGCGCTTGCAGCCAGGCTGCTTCTAACCGCAACTGCTCCTGGACGCTTTGTTTTATCGTGACGAGTGCCTCGATCCGGGATCTGATCTCGATAGCTTCCACCGGCTTGGTCACGTAGTCATTGGCCCCGGCGAGGAAACCGCATTGAATGTCCTTCGGTTGGCTCCGTGCCGTAAGAAGCAGGACAGGAAGCTCGGTCAGGGTAAACCGCTCGCGAATGATTCGTGTCAGCTCATAACCGGACATCTGCGGCATCATAATATCCGAGACAACCAGATCCCACTCCTTGGCGTCCAGGACTGCCAGCGCTTCCTTGCCGCTTGTGACCATCGTCGTATCATACTCCTCGTACGGCAAAATGGCTTCGAGTACCTGCAGGTTGACGGGATCATCATCCACAACGAGTATGACCGGTCGCTCGCGGCTGATTTCAGCGGAAGCGGTTGGGTTCGCCATCGAGGTCTTTGCTATCGGAGTCGGCTCCTCTTTCTCCAGACTGGCTGAGACTTGATGCAGTGCAGGCATATGACCGGTTGTCAGCTGGGCATAAGAGTCCGAAATCGTATAGATTTCATTCTCTATCTCGGCATCATCAGACGCAAGCTGCAGCGAAAAGGAGAATTGGGATCCTCGTCCGAGGATAGACGATACTTTGAGACGACCTCCATGCTGTTCAACCAGCTGCTTGCTGATACTCAGGCCCAATCCAAAACCGCCTTCAATCATCGTGTCATTCGCGGCTGCTTGTTCATAGGGATGAAATAGACGCTTGAGCATGTCCTCATCCATCCCCATTCCGGTGTCGGCAATCTCGATATTGGCTCTGCCATCCTGGATAGTGGCTTTAATCGATACCGTTCCTTCATTGGTGTATTTCACCGCATTATGCAGTAGATTAAAGACGATTTGCACGACCCGATTCTCATCCGCAAGGACTGGCGGAAAATCCTCCGCAACCTGATTGACAAATTGAACGGATTTTACTTCGGCATTAAATTGCAGCATATCCATGACTCCAGTAATGACCGGTTGCAGGCGGATGGCCTTTTTATACAGACGCGGATTGCCTTCCCGTAAGCTCATCACGTCAATTAAATCATTTAATATCAGGCTGAGGCGCCGCCCTACAGTGAGAACCGTTTCAAGCTCTTTGATGCTTCTCTCCTGCAGCAGATGACGTTCCCTCTTTAATACCGATTGCGACATGTTCAAAATACTATGCAGCGGATTTTTAAATTCATGTGATGTATTGGCTAAAAATTGATCCTTATGGTCGTTCATTCTTTGCAAGGTGGCGGCAAGCTCCTTGGTATTGGCATGCATTCTGAAATAGTCTTTAAACCAGACCGAAGCAAGGCACCCCATTGCAATAATCAGATCAAATGGATAATGAACATAGCTCATACCGCTATCTCGCCAGAATAATGACCAGAGGACATGATGAACCAGTGCCAGAATCGAAGATAACAGCAGCAGGTTGCTCTTGATATCCTTGCTGACTAGCTTGAAGATAGCTACCAATGCAATCGCCGCTCCAGTAATCCCTAACAGAAAATATAGCGGGAAGAGCATAATCACCTGATTCGGTGCAAGAAACAACGTAATGACCGCCGTACCTAAGATTAATCCCTTATATAACGGGTATATCCTGCGCCAATATCGCAGCATGCGGTGGTTCGTACACTCCAACAAAGCATAGACGCCGATCATTAATGAGACATTAGAGAGCCGAAAATCCCAGCCCGCGCCCATATAAAAGAGTTGATGGAACAGCTTCTCATCATTGCTTAGCACATTTGAAAAGGTGATACACAAGGTCAACAATGAAAAATAAAGCAGACGCTTCTCTTTGTTGCCAAGCAGGTACAACAGAAGGGCATAAATGGAATGCATCAAAAAGATAATGACTGCTAGAAACTGCATTGAAATGGACAGCTTCATCTCTCGGGTAATAGCGGCTTCCGAACCGAATTTGATGGAACGAATAATCCCGCTGCTTCGGCTATCCACATAGTTAGCCGCCTGAATGACCAGATCGATCTCGCCCTTCTCATCCGCCGCAAATGTAGAGGAATAAGGGAGGTTCTTGGCTGTATATTTATCCTTTGTCTCCCCGATCTGCCCGGACCTGGCCAGCAATCGGCCATTGACGTATAACTCGGAGGCCGTGCGTACACTTGGTATGCGAATACCATAGTTCATGTCCTCCGTCGGATCTACATGAATGCGCAAACGATAAGAACCGTAGCCATAGGGGGTTGGCTCCTCGGAATCCAGCGCTTTATTCCAGCCTCCGGGGACATCAATAAATCTAAGGGGACTCCCGTTTGGTATTTGGAGCAGCTTCCCATGTATCAGCCATTGTGAAGGATAGAATTCCCACTTTCCATCCAGCAACAGGATTTTACCGTCCTCTGCGTCCCAATCATGTAAATCCAACTGACCATTCTGAATCGAAACACGCGCCCGCTGGGGAGACACCTCCATCCACAAAATACGCAAAGCGGACAAAGCGACTATAAATAGAATTAGCAATATCACTACATGATTCTTCTTCATACCGTTATTTGGCATAGCATCTGCCAAGGAACATTCCTCTCTTTGTCTTTATCTGTTATTGCAAAGTACGTTACATTACCAGAAGCCCCCGTCGGAGTGAATGATTTGTCCCGTAATCCACTCCGCTTCCTCACTCGCCAGAAATGCGATAAGCTTCGCGGCATCTCTCGGTTCACCGAGGCGACCCATAGGAAATCTGGGCAATAAGTGTTCCTTCAATTCACGAGACATCCATCCACTGTTTGTGGGTCCGGGATCTACAGCATTCACCGTAATTTTAAGCGGCGCCAGTTCAATAGCAACGGACTTAGTGAAGGTAGAGACAGCTCCCTTGGTCGCTACATAAGCCAAATTGCCTGGCTCAGGCGACTTGTCCTGACCTGACACCATATTAATAATTCGGCCCCCATGCTTCCCTTCGATTTGTCGCGCAAACTCTACCATTAGCAGACAAGCTCCTCTCACATTCATCGCATAATGAGCATCAAGGATATCCGCTGTGATCGAACGAAAATCTACATCTACCGAATGGGTTGCATTATTTACAAGAATGGATGGCGAGCCTAATCTCTTATGAACTTCATCAAGCAGGAGCTTGGGGGCATCGGGGAGCGTGAGATCTACTTTCATCGATTCACACCTTACCCCAAGCTCGCGGATCTCCTCCATCAGCTGCCGTGGCCAATCCATATCCTCTTCGATAAAATAATCCATTTTCCGGTCATACCTGGACCAGTGCGTAAAGAATATATCAGCGCCTTGTTGGGCCAATTCTCTACAAATTGCCGTACCAATACCATTTATCCGGCTAGCGCCAGTAACAATGGCAATTTTGTTCATTAATTTTGTCATGATTAGCATCTCCTTGCGGGAACGCCAAACAACGTACTATAGGAGATGAATGCGCACCAACCAAAAAAGCGAACACCATAAATTGGTATTCGCTCGGTGCGTTTATAGCACATGAATTCAGCGATCCTATAATGGTCTAATTAGAAATGGACAATTGATCCCTTCCTGCAAAGGGAATCCGCAAAGCCATTCAATTATGGAACCATTAAAGGGTACCTGCCATTATAATTCATGCTCCTCTCGTACATCTCCTGCCTCATATCGTATCACAATTACAAATTATAGTAAAACATTAACTCGAATATAAAGAGCAATAAGTATGTGAGAAATTCCCTGCCAATAGGTCCTGCTTGCGAATGAAAAATTGCAGTTCCCCAGCGTCCCACCAACAGAACCCAACCTCTTGATCCGAGTCCAGGGCAAGAAGCAGAAGCGTATCCCGAACCTCCTGCTCTGCCTTGTGCGCATCGCCTTTCAAGTGAGCGGCGATTTGCTTCATCGCATCCTGTACGGAATAATTGTACTCCGCACCCGTCAGCATTTGCAGCGCCGCCTCATATTCACAATCCCCGTGCTGGGTCGCAGGATATCCAAACATAACGGCAAGATCGTTCGAGTTCGCTTCCGTCAGCTCAAAGCATAAGTCCTCATATTGCTCGTAATCATGCTCCTCATCCTCCACCAGCTCGTAATCCACATAACCATAATTCGGTGGCTCCATCGTGGATCTGGCTTCCACCCGATAACCCTTGAATTGCTCCTCCAGCGATGTTTGTTCAGGAGCCAGCCGACGATGAGCCTCCTCTAGCTCCTCATCTCGCAAATATAACACCTTATGTTCAATATTGTAGGCAGGCTCATCCACGCCCACAAAGAAATAAAGCATCCCTTCCTTAGGAAGCAGCGAAGACTCCTCCTGAGCCGCTAATTCACTCAAACGCAGTTGAGCGAGAAACGTCATCGGCGTTCCCTCCGAATCGAGCGGCCATTCCACACCCACCGGCAAATCCGGATCCCCCCCAATGCGGGAGGCGCCCGCTTCTCTGTAGTTCTCTATTTCCTTCTTGGACCATCGAATGCCTTGGCGTACGGAAGCCTGTAAATAATCCAGCGCATGTTCAAACTGATGTTCACAGACCAATTGCCCTAGTCTGTTCTTGAGGTTCTCGCTCAGCACCGCTGTTCACCCTCCTTGTATTTCGATTAGATCATCCTGATATGTCATCGGAATGATTTAACCGAGCTTCATTTCCCGTGCTAATGAAGAGGGGATCTCTTCTTTATCCACGATCACATCGATGACGTATGGTTGGTTCAAGGCTAGCGCCTGTTTGAGGGCCTGCTTAAACTCGTCAATCGTCGAACACTTTGCACTATTTGCCCCCATCGAAGCGGCGTAAGCGGCCACATCAAGGGGCTGCTTAAAGATCGTTCCATCCGTCCGTCCGGTAAACTGCTGCATCCCTTTTAAGGCCATATCTAATTGCCCATTATTGATGACGATAAATATAACCGGAAGCTGCTCCGCTACACAAGTGGAAATCTCAGAGCCTAGCATAAATAAACAGCCGTCCCCTGTCAGACAGATAACGTTCCGTTCCCGGTCGGCGAACTTAGCGCCAATGGACATTCCGATTGCATTAGCCATTGAGGCGAAATAAGAATCGAAGAAGAACTTCACACCGGGCTTAAGATCCAGCCAGCGAACAGCGTGATAGCCATGAGCACCGTCATCGGCAAAGATCGTGGTATTCTCCGGAATAATATCACTAACGGCCTGGCAGACCTCAGCAACAGACAGAAATTCCAGAATAGGAAGTGGATCATGATAAGGTGCAGGTGTAGCTGTATGTACAGGAATGGGTTCTTCTTGTGGATGTAAACGTAAAATCTCTTCCAGAGTGGTTCGTAAATCGCCCAGCACAGGCATATATTCAGCTGGAACAATGCCGCCCATAAATTCAGGTGTTATATCAAACTGGATTATCTGCTGAGGATAATGAGAGCGGTCCAGACCAGCCAAAGCCGTATCACTTAACCGCGAACCCATCACCAGGAGCAAGTCAACTCCTGATTCCAGCAAATCCATGGCTCTTCGATGTCCGCCCAGACCCAAAGGTCCATCATACAGGGGATGTGATGAATGAGTGCTTCCCTTGCCACCCGGAGTTGTGACGATAGGGAGCTGGAATCTCTCGGCGAACCCGGCGAGCGCCTCTTGTGCGCCCGAGAGTACTACTCCTTTGCCGGCAAGAATAACAGGCTTGCGAGCACTCTTCAGCCGTTGAACCACCTCTGTCAGATTGGTGGCCATAAAATCGGTCCCTCTGGACGGTAAATGTATATGTGGTTCACTTACGGGTGAGATCATAACATCAAAAGGAATGCACAGATGCACGGGTCCTTTTCTTCCGGTCAAGGCCTCTCGTAGAGCATATGTCAGAATCGCAGGAAACGTATCGGCCCGCGTCACCATCGTGCTAAACAGAGTAACAGGCTTCATAATTTCCGCCAAGTCAATCCCAAATTGCGAAGAATCCTGACATTGCGGGATTCCCATTTCAGCAGCGGACTGATGCCCGGTTATAAAGAGCACCGGCAGACAGTTCATTTTGGCATGCGCTGCGGCTGTAACAAGGTTGGTGCCTCCTGGCCCAGAGGTGGCTACGACAACGCCCAAATTGTTATTCGTAAGAGCATAACCTCCGGCAGCGAAGCCGGATCCACTCTCGTGTCTTCCCAAAATAAACTCAATATCCTGGTTGCCAAATTCCAATACCAGTGGGGCAATCGATTTTCCCGGAATTCCAAATGCATGTGAAACACCAAGGTTTACGAGGGACTCAACTAAGATTTGCACAACACTTTTCACATTGAACACTCCTTTATGTCGTCTAGGTCGTCGCATGTCAAAGGTAAATGAATATTAAAATCCGTACCTATACCCGGTCTTGAATCGATGGTAATTTCTCCGTTGTGATTATTAATAATACGATAAGAAACAGATAACCCGAGGCCCGTTCCATTATCTTTCGTTGTAAAGAAAGGATTTTGAATTTTGGTCAGATTTTCCGGACTGATCCCGATGCCATTGTCAGAGACCGTGATTACCAGACTATTGCCCAGCTTCCTTGTTTTCAAAGTGACGATATCCTTGGGTTCAGAAGCTTCAACGGCGTTTTGCAAAATATTAATCAACACCTGCTTGATCTGAGCAGCATCAGCCAGCAAAATCTCCTCGTCCACGGTACAGTAGTCGCGAGCAAAGCTTATATCATGCAAAGCGGCATGCCCTTCCATAAATCGAAGCACGCTATCCAGAAAAGTGTTGATTTCAATCGGTTTAATAATCGGGACGGAGGGCTTGGACATCGTAACGAAATCGGAGACGAGATTCTTGACACGCTCCAATTCCTCATGAACATAACCCAGATATCGTGTAGTCACAGGGTCCAGCGGCCGTGAACGGGTGATTTGCACAAAGCCCATAATCGTAGTCAACGGATTACGTATCTCATGCGCCAGACCCGCTGCCAGCTTGCCAATCGCCGAGAGCTTTTCACTCACAATTACCTGCTGCTCTAAATAATAACGTTCCGTGATATCGCGAAACTGAGCATATGCGCCTTCAATATTTCCCTTTTCAAAAATAGGAATGATATCCACGAGACAAATCGTATGTACTCCTTTGTCATTGTAGTGGATCTCAAAGTCCCGCTGCGGCAGGCCATTCGTAATCGCTTCCCGAAAATAAGGGCCCAGCTCAGCGATGTGCAGGGACGACCGCCCCACCGCGATGAAGTCCGGAATCATATTGTGCGCGACCTTGTTATAATCCACAATAAGTCCCTTGTGATCTACCAAGAGAATCCCTGTGTCCAGATTATTGACCATTAAATGGTGCAAATCCAATTGACGCTGATTCGTTCTTCTCAGGATCAACTCTCTCGCCATGGACTCTACCATATTAACCAGCATGGCAAGCGGATAGTTGCTAAATTCAACGACACTGGTCATCAAAGAGATTGTACCTTCCAGCACCCCTTGTCCTCCATAACCGTCCGGGAAAGAAAAGGGAACACTATGACAAGCAGAATCGTGTAAAGCAAGATGGAAATGATCCGTCCCTACTGTCTGGAAAGGAATCTTCTTGTCCAGGGCGATCAGCGTGGCGCAAATTCCCACTTCCCGCTCAATGAGCAAACTGCCTTCTTTAATGTTGAGCTGCGATAGATTTTCCTTCATGATCCGATCCCCGAAGGAATCAATAACGAGACCTTTGTCGTCCGTAACGAGAAATAGTACCATCTGCCCATTCAACAGCTTAATGGTGTTCTCTCCAAAAATCTCCGTAACCTCTAGGATGTCGGCATATAGCCTCTGTTGCTGCTGTAAATGTTCTTCAGTCGCCTTTGTTAATGGAGAAGGGACATCGGTTGGCTGCATGCCATTCTCAATACAACGCCGGCGGATCTCAGCAAGGAGATTGTTTGTCATAGGATCGCCACCTCAGGTTAGCAAATTATACTACATTCTCTACTAATTCTTCTATATACTATATCGGTGCTTTAATAGGTTCACCGTATAGGTCTTGCCGCCTTCATCAACGTCTCATAGCTCGTCGCCCCCAAGTACTGATTACGGAGGGTGCCGGAAGGATCAATAATATAGGTGGTTGGATATGCTGTTACTGCGTAATCCCTTAGCACCTCTCCACTCTCGTCCAACACAATAGGGAAGCTAAGCCCTTCTTGATTCGCGTACTTTCCCACAAGCTCATCGCTTCTCTCCTGGCTCGTTGCGTTCACAGACAGCAAGACCACATTCCGATCTTGTTGATCACGATAGAACCTCTCCAAGTGGGGCATCTCAGCTTGACAGACGCGGCACCATGTCGCCCAGAAATTGAGAACAACGGTCTTGCCGCGATAGTCGGATAGCCGAACGGTATTGCCATCCAAGTCCCTCAGTTCAAAGTCAGGAGCGGCTTGATCAACACGGGCGCTCTGGCCAACAGTCCCGTCAAAAATCGTAAAGCCGAGCATGGCGACGAGGAGTAGAATGCCGAGCGATTGGCTCGCGATTTTGGACGTCGATTGAAGCAAGATAGCCAGCAATACGACCGCCATAGCGAATCCCACATAATGAACCGTACCGGATGAATCATCCAGCAGAATAAGAGCAAGGAACGAAACTGCAGCCATTCCGGCTCCCCAGGTTCCTGCTACCTTCAATGCCTCTCGGCTTCCATCCGGGCGATAATTACGCAGAAATAAATAAGCGAGTGAGATGATCGAGGCAAGCCAGACGCCCCTCAGCCCACCGCTAAAGAAGACCAGTGACAACGGATGGCGGATAACACCCTGGAAATCGAATAACATCAGACTGGCTTTCCAGACGATGATCCAGAGGAAAACGGCGTTCCAGGCCCGTCCTGCTCGCCTCTCCCTCTCCGCATGGTTCCGATCCCTGTAACGGACGATCAGAACCCCTGCAATACCCGCTATGAAATAGATCAGCAATTCGATATTCAGTACGAACGTGCCGATTTGCAAATTGGCCAAGGTCAATCGCTCCTTGTGTTTGATTTGAACAGATCCTCGATGACACTAGGATCAAATGGGCTCACGACTTTGTATTCCCAGCTATATTTCTTCTGATTGCTGGACCCGTTATAAATGCGCAGGTAATTCGGACTTCCATAATGTATGCCAAAGGTTGGGCCGCTCCAGGTATGGAACCAGATCTCATATTCATCCCCACTATTCCCCTGCGCAGAACCCTTCCGCAGCCTGATATCGGATAAATTTTTCATCATTGCTGTGATTATCGCTTGATCGGTAATTGTTTGTTCACTTCCGTCCGGTTGATGCCGGTTTTTAATTATCCGCATTTCATTTACCGATTCAGAGGCATTCATCTGGTCGAGAACCAGTTCCTTAAATGAGGTTCGCGTCTGCAAAGCAGAGTATACCCCGGCACTTCCTAAAATGAGCACTGCTAAACTTAAGCAAATATACCAAGTACGGCGCTTCATTTCGGATCTCCTCCTCGCACTCGCAATAGGCTCACTATTCTAGCAATCTCCCCTGCAGTCATAGAATGCATCTATCAATGAAAAAACACCCTCAAGGATAATTTCCATATCTTGCGACATGAACACGATCTCTTGAAGATGTTCAGCTTAGTCCGTCCAGTAATATTTAAATTTTGTATCATCTATATCCATATTAATGGAATTCTTCATCCTAATCAATATTTTGCCGAGCTCCTTACGCAATTAGAGACTTAAGACTTAAGGCTTCAATATAACCTTAATGCAATTCTTCATGATCATTGAAAATACGATAAGCATCGCTCGCTTGTTCCAACGGCGTACGATGCGTAATGGCTTCTGTTCGATATACTCCAGAGCAGACTTCTTGCCGTCCATGCCTACAATCAATGACGACATCGGCCCCACCGTGAGTGATTTCCTTCAGATACTCTCCCATGTCGTCATGCTTGGTGAAGTCAAATGTTCCACATAATTAATTTTCTTTCCCCGCCCGGATAGTTGCTGAATTTTTCCCTCATCATTGATCCGGCATCAGCGGATGATGAAGAGGCTGTGCTAGCTTACATCTGACGCAGCTCCGTTCTCCAGGTAGGATATTGTGGTTCCCAGCCATATACAGTCCTCGCTTTAGTGTTCGATGCTCCGCGTTCCCACCCCTGTCTTCCCTCCTGATATTCCGGAGCAGGGGCTTGCAGGGCTTTTGCGTAGATCGGTAGCCAGTCGATTCCCGCAGCAGGCTCATCATCTACGATATTGACGGGACCGGATGGCCAGTTTAGAGCCAATAATGCCGCATGGGCCGCATCCTTGACATGCAGGAATGACATAACTCCATCTGTAGCCGGAAGTTGATGATTCTGCACTTGCTTCGCCATTTCACCTTGAATGTCATACCATGTCCCAGGGCCATAGAACATCCCGTAACGCAAAATGACATGATCCGCAACTTCAGCCACGGCCTGTTCCAAAGCGACGATGCCATCGATGCTTATTTTTCGCGGTAATGGAGCGTCTAGATCAAGGGAGTCTTCTTCTCTAGCTGGCTGATCACCTGATTCATAGGCCCAGGCGATGCTCTGGGCGATCATTCGCTTCACACCTGCAGCCTTCGCAGCATCCACCAAATTGCGAGTCCCCTCGATTCTGATTCTGGCGTTATCCTGGAAGTTTCGATCGCTCAATGAAGTAAGCTGATGAATCACTACATCCGGCCGGATGTCCTTTATAGCAGAAAATACGGCTTGCCGGTCAAAAATATCAAGAACGTGCTCTTGAGCTCCTAAACCGCGGATCAGCTCCGTACGTCCCGAATCGCGCGTCATTCCAACAACTTCATGCCCTGCTTTCACCAGTTTGGGGAGCAGCAGACATCCGATCACTCCCGTTGCCCCTGCTACGAATATTTTCATGAGTAACGCCTCCACATCTTTACTTTCGAGTTGGTAATTTCTGTGTTAACAAGCAGACTCGTATCCATAATATCACTTTTGATTAGCTTTTCGCATACAGTTTGAACCAATCTAACGTTTCTGCAATCGCTAGCTCATGGGGCGTTGTATCTGTACCAAAGGCTTGCTCATATTTGCTAGTGTTAACAATGAACGGTTTCTCAAATAAATAGAGGGTTTCTTTAATCTCTTTCATGTTGGCGTTGAACAAGCCCATCAGAGATACCAAAAGTTTAGGTGCAATGCGAAATTGGGGCCGCCTGCCTGCCGCCTCATAAACCATATTGACGATTTGTCTCGTCGTTATTGTAGCTGCGCCCGGAATATGCCAAATCTGCCCCAATGCCTCTTCGCGCGCTCCCAGCGTCACCAAGCCTTTTGCAAAATCACGAATATAGAGGTACGTATGAGGAATATCGATATTTCCCAGCACCTCCGCAGCCCTTCCCTCTAGCGCCGCCTTGAAGATTCGTTCCCCCAAAGCGGATTCCAGAACACCAGGACCATAGAAGTCTGCGCCACGGCCGATCGCTGCCCGTACTTTGCCGCGATGATGCGCATCTAGCAGCACATCAGCCATTTGAGCGCGCGTTCTGCCTTTGTGCCCGGTTGCGCCATTTGGTACATCCTCAGTAAGAACCCGATGCTTGCTTCCATACATGTACAGATTATCGCCATAGACGACTTTAGCCTCTTCCCTCACGGCCGCATCAATGATGCCATTCATTATTGGCGGGAACTTCTGCGGCCATTCCGTATAAGGAGCCTTGGCGCAATGATATATAACCGCCGCCCCCTTGCAAGCATGGCCGATGCTATTGCCATCAACAGCATCCCCTTTGACAACCTCTACGCCTGAGGGCACACTAGCCTGACCGCTTCGATTCACCATCCGCACGCATTTTCCCTTGCGAAGAAGTTCCTCCATAACCGCCATTCCCAGCGGCCCTGTTCCGATAACGACATGCAGCTCATCCATCCCTGTAGCCATACCAACCGCCCTTTCCGAAATTGAGATCATAATTCCTATAAGCCAATTATATTTTAAATATTTACTTGAGTAAATTATTTTATTTATGTAAATCAATTTTGTGAGTCAAGGCCATNACCGCCATTCCCAGCGGCCCTGTTCCGATAACGACATGCAGCTCATCCATCCCTGTAGCCATACCAACCGCCCTTTCCGAAATTGAGATCATAATTCCTATAAGCCAATTATATTTTAAATATTTACTTGAGTAAATTATTTTATTTATGTAAATCAATTTTGTGAGTCAAGGCCATTCTTCCCACCCCAAAAAATACCCAAAGCCAATACCGTAAAAACGGTATCGGCTTTGGGGCGAATAACTAGCCATAAATAGCGATAGCTCCATACTTCTTCTATTATTGATTTTCAAGCAATTGAAGATGGACTTCATAGAAGCCATTAATATCAGTGGAAGCGTATTGCTGTGCGGTCAGGAAAGAGCCATAAAAGATCGTAAACAAGACCTTCACCGCATTATCGACGGATATTCCCTGCTTGAGCTGCTGCAATTCTGCGGCTTCTGCCATGCAACGCTTAAAAAGCTCATAAAGATTTGGCGCCTGGCTTCCTATTTCTTCTGCATCGGGGAACAAAAGCCGGATTTCCGCTCTGCTTAAAACTTGCAAATGGGGATGCATCTTCATTTGGGCGAGGAAAGATATTAGGCTTGGCATAATGCCCGTAATTGTCCGGGCTTGCTCTCCGACTTTGTAGAGCAGATGCCTGATCGCATCGAAGCCACGCTTCTGCAGGTGCTCGATTTCGATTATCCGTTCCGTAAGCCATATTTGCATGAAATAGATCAGCACATCTTCCTTTTTCGGAAAAAACTTAAAGAAAGTAACGCGCGATAGCTCCACTTTCTGACAAATCTCTTCTACCATAACTTCATGAAACATCTTATCTTCCATTAAGGACAGGCTTGCCTCATAAAGCGCTATCTTTGCTCTCGCCTTCTTAATCTCCCTTAGTGAAATATCCGTATTGGTCATGCTCATCATCCTATTATTTTAGTTAACTTATATTAATCAATTAACTAAGGATAATCAAGCTTGTCAATCAATTACGTTCTCAACCTTTCTTCTTTTAACCTGCTGATGCAGCCAAATGCCGCTATTGCCAATCCACCGCTTGCGGCGGTTGTTAGGGAGAAAGCCCGGACATAGTCCTCCAGGCTGGCTTCCGCAAGGGGGGAGCGCAGGGCAGCCGAGAACAAAATGCTAATTAAGGCTACCCCAAAAACATTCGCCAAATACATCAAGGTGGTAAACAGCCCTGAACCGGTTCCTGCTAATGCCGATGGCACCTGATGCAGGATCATATTAGCCAGCGGTGTCGTTGCCATGCCCAGACCTAGTCCGTATACCGATAGAATCATGATATTTTGCCAATGGAATAAATGGACTGCATCGACTTGCAAGGACCAGATCAGTATTAATAAGCTGGCTCCCATCGTAAGCATTCCCGTTTTTAATACCGCGGCCCCCCATCTCTGCACCATCCGTGATGACAATAATGAGGCGGTGAAAAATCCCAGTCCCAGCGGCAGAAAGGCAAAACTCGTCTCTGCAATGCCATAATGCAGTCCCGACTGCAAATAATAATTCAGAATAAAGAAAAACGTAAACATGCTCAAATATACGACCAGCTCTGTAATAATGCCAACACGGAATGACCTGATTTTGAAAATGGACAGCCCCACCAATGGGATGCGCCCCGTCTCTTCTCTCTGTTTCTGCAACAGCACAAAGACCAATAGCAGCAGGATGGACACTCCCAAGCAGCCCCAGATCCATAGCGGCCAGCCTTGCTTTTGCCCGATGGTTAATGGATAGATCAGCATGAGCAAGCCCGGAATAATCAATGCGATCCCGAACCAATCAATACCTTGACTGTTCTGTCCGCGGGATTCGGGGACGATAGGCAACCCCATCATCACCAGCAATCCAAACGGCACATTAAACAGAAACACGATTCGCCAACCAAGACCGAATAAATTCCAGTCGACCAATAAACCGCCCAGGATCAGTCCCAACGTGAATCCGATACCGATCACTGCGCCGTAAATGGCGAAGACCAAGCCTTTTTCACTGGGGAGGAAGCTGCTTTGCATGATGGATAAAACCTGCGGTTGAATCATCGCCGCCGACAGTCCCTGAACGATGCGAATGATAATGAGTAAAGTCGGGTCCGACACCATTCCGCCGAACAAACACATACAAGTAAAGCCCATCACCCCGATCCATAACATGCGTTTTCGTCCATACATATCTCCCAGCTTCCCGCCCAGGATCAAAGCGATGGCCAGCCCTAACGAATATCCGGAGAATATCAGCTGTGCTTCAGCGAAGCTGGCATGAATGCTCGCCTGCATGCTGGGAAGCGCCACCTGCATCATATAATTGTTCAGCGAAATCAACAGCGTTGGCAGCAAAATCAGAATTAAGGCGAACCAGCGGCGCGGATGGGCCTGCGGCATTGGATCAAGTTCACTCACCTGGGCCGCAGTCGGATTATTCAAAGTCATTTATGGCAGCTCCCTTCCCTGCAGCAGTCTCCATTCGGATGAAACGCAAAGGCTATTCTCCCGTTCACTGGATTGTTGTAGATGGCGCAGTCAATATTGTAGACATGCCGGACCAGCTCTTTGGTCAACACCTGCTCCGGCGTCCCGCTCGCCACGATCTCCCCGTCTTTGACCGCGTACAGCACATCGCAGTATAATGCCGCAAGCGACAGATCATGTAAGGCGGCCAAAGTGCCGATCTGCAATGATTTCACGACCGATAATAGCTGCAACTGATATTTGATATCCAGATGATTGGTCGGTTCATCCAGAACGAGCAGCTCCGGTTGCTGGGCAATGGCACGCGCCAGAATGACTCGCTGCTTCTCGCCGCCGGAGAGCGTAGAGTAACTGCGCTCCGCATACTCCAGAAGATCAACCTTTTGCAGGGCTTCATGGACGATTGCGTAGTCCTCGTTGCGATCGGATTCCAGAAGCTGTTTATGCGGAGTGCGCCCCATCATCACCATTTCAAGCACCGTAAAATCAAAATTCATATCATTAAATTGTCCAACGACGGCCATCTTTTGGAAAACCTTCTTCGGCCTTGCCTTCATCACATCGAGACGATCCAAAAATACCGCCCCCCGCTTGGGCCTAATTACTTTATAGATCGATTTTAGCAGGGTGGATTTGCCACAGCCGTTTGGTCCGATGATGCCTACGAATTGACCTTGCCCGACATACAGTGAAATCTCATTCACGATTTGGACGCCATTCACGGCTACTACAATCTCATTGACGGCCAGTTCCATACTAGTTACCTCCAAATCCGTAGTTCTTCTTCAACAGCATGTACATCAACATGGGGGCTCCAAGAAGCGCCGTGACAATTCCAATGGGCAGTTCGCTGTTAGGTATAACCGTCCTTGCCAGCACATCCGTCCAAACCAGGAAGATGGCGCTAAATAATATGGCTACCGGCAGCAATCGTTTATGGTCTGAACCCACCATGCTCCTCGCAATATGCGGAATGATAAGCCCAACGAAACCGATAATGCCGCATGTGGCAACAAGCGTCCCGGTCAGAACTGAAGAGATCACCATATATAATCCTCGATAGGCTTTCATATTCATACCAAGCGTTATAGCTGCTTCGTCCCCCATCAGCATCGTATTTAGCACCCGTGACTGCATCATAAAAAAGAAGATGGCAGCAACCGTTATGCCTCCAACCAACGGCAAGCTATCCCACTTGGCAGAAGCGAGACTGCCCATCGTCCAGAATGTAACCGAGCGGATTCCCTCGGAGCTGCTCGCCATATAAATAATGAAATTGGAGCATGCGCTGCATAGTGCATTGACTACAGTACCCATTAGCACCAGCTTGGCCGATGATATTTTCCCGCCTAAATTGGCTAATATCATCACCGCTCCGGCTGCTCCTAACGCCCCTATAAAAGCCCAAAACGCTACGCCCATGTTTCCTGCCAGACTAGCCGTCCCAATCCCCAGCATAATGGAGAAGGTCGCCCCCAAGGAGGCGCCTGACGAGATCCCGAGAATATAAGGGTCCGCCAGCGGATTCTGCACGAAGGCCTGCATGACCGTCCCGCATAATGCAAGTCCCGCACCCACAATCATCGCCAGCAATACCCTTGGAAAGCGAATATTCCAAATGATATCCACCGCCCCGGCTGGCAGCGTCCCATCCGGATGATCGGGTAAGCTGCCAAACATCTGGTTGACCACGATCCGCATCGCATCGCCAAAGGATACAGAAACTTGACCAATCGATAAAGCAAGTCCAATCGAACCTATCAAACCAAGAACGAGTGCACATATGATCATCACGAATGAAAATGGCTTGCTTGCCAGCTTCCCGATGTCAGCCGATTGACTTTTGATCTTCTTATATGCTTGCGGCCTTGCCATGCTTATTGTCCCCCAAATAGCTCGGGTTGTACGAATTGAGCGACTTCTTCATACAATTCTGTGAGCTGCAAGCCCCCTCGAATGGCATTGGTGTAGTCCGCCACCATGACATCCCCGGTTTGAATCGCCTTCATATTCTTTAGACGCGGATTAGAGAGCAGCTTATTCTTAATGCTTTCATGGTCGCTTTCCTGAAAATGGGTCAGGATGATTTTATCCGGATTCGCAGCGATAATCGCTTCGATTTGCAATTCGATGTAGCCGTCCGCTAACTGCATATACTCTCCGCCCGCGCCTTCCACCATCTCATCGATCACGCACCAGGATGGAGGATAATAATCGTAGTTTTCACGCCCGGCGCTTGCCAGCAGCAGCACCTTAGGCCTGGTCTTCACATCTTGTGCCTTCTGTGTAATCTCATTGATTCTGGTTTGCTGCTGCTGAAGATAAGAATCGGTCTGCTCCTCGACATTGAAGATTTTTCCAAAGTTCCGAATATCCTCGAAATAGTTAGCGATGCTGCGTCCGATATTGAAATTCGATGCGGGAACCACCTGGATGCCCCTCTCGTTCCAGAAGGAGATCCCGCCTAACCGATCTTCCTTAAATGCCGAAGACATCGAATAGATCAAATCGGGCTGCAAGGCGATAACGGCTTCTTTGCTCGGCCACAGCTCCGTTAGGAGCGGCAATTCGGCGATTTCTTCCGTATACGGAGAGAAGGACTGATCAAGATAGGCCAACCCGGCAATCTTATCCTTTTGCCCGAATTGAATCATCAGCTCTGCCATAGCTGTTCCAAGCACAACTACTTTTTGCGGTTCCTTCTCGATGGTCTGCTTCATTTCCGTCCCTTCGTCCGTATAAATTTGCAGCGTAACCGGATAATGCTGTCTGCCGTGCTGTCCCGCCTCTGTTCCTCCTTCCACAGCCTGACTATCGGTGTTCACAGAATGAGCTCCCTGCTGCGACGAATTGCCGCATGCAGCGCTAAATAAAGCGAGCACCGTCAACAGTATAGTGAACTGAATTAATTTCATGCTTGAGTTTCTCATGATTGCCTCCCCTGAAAATTCTGCAAATTTGGACATGCTTCTCATTCCAGCAAATGATAAAATTAGCGGCATGACCAATTGATAATCATTATCAGTGATAATGAATCGGCGTTCTACCTGCAAAGGTATTTTCTTTACCTGTAAAAGGAGCCGAAAAAGCCAAAAAGGGATTCCGGACATGCTGATCATGTCCGAAATCCCGCCGGTAACCTCTCGTCTATTCTATTGACTTTAACTAATGGGAGAACCTTCTGAGGTATTCGCTTGGATTGTATCCATAAATTTTACGGAAAGCTGTCGTGAAATTGCTGACATTGCTGTAACCCACAGCTACCGCTGCTTCCCCTATATTCATCCGCTGTACCTCCATATAATAGAGGGCCTTCTCCATCCTCTGCTTCCGCACCAGCTCGAATACAGTCGTGCCAAAACGCTCCCGGAAGCCCTTCTTCAGCTTGAATTCATTAAGCCCGACTCTGCGCGACAGCTCCTGAAGCGACAACGGCTGTTCGAAATAACGAATCGCCAGTTCCCTGGCTTGATCCAGTTTCAGCAGATCATCACGCGTCAGAAAGCGGTTAGGGCTCTCGATTTCATAACCTTCCACTTCTCCGAACAAAGCGATCAGCTCCATCGCCTTGCTCTCCATATACAGTCGTTTCAGCGCCTCATCATAAGAGCAGTTCATCATATCCGACACACATCGATGGATTTCCGGTGTATTCGGGTAAGGATTAATATGCCCTTTATGGCGGGTCAGCCAAGTCTCCATTTTATGCTTCTCGCTCAGATCAGCTGCATAATGGAACAACGCTTGTGGGGATAAGCGCACCTCCAGCATTTGATGACGAACGTCCGCCTTCTTCTCCTCATGGACCAATTCATCCTCGAAAAACAACACATTGCCCGTCCAATGACGAGTATGGCTTTCTTTGCCATCCCATTCACAGTAAATGTCTCCGCTAAGGCAATAGCTAAGCTCAAACAGCGGACAGGCTTCCTGAATGCGAAGCTTCATATCCTGCGCATAGGTCAGGTCGGTTACAACAATCTCCATACCGGGACGGATTGGCATTCTCAAAATGCTTCCCTCTCCAACCTGCGGAGGAATCGTGATATGCTGTTCCCATGAACGTCGCCGGGTTTGTCCTTGGATCAGATCCGTAAATTGATCAAAGAGGCTGTGCACCTCGCTGTTCAGTATATTAAGAGTCAATCAGACCACCTACTTATTTCGATAATTGCCTTTTTTTCATATTCATATAAGTGCATTATACTCTGTCTATCCCAGGAAGGCATCCTGCCGGGTTATTAAACTTTGTGTTTATCCGTAGTACCCGCTCATCCAATTCATTTTAAAATGGTATAGTTAGAAAGAAAGTTAAATTTCAGTGTAAGGCAACAGCTGATCCAACACAATACCGGGAGGAAAATCCGATGACATTGCAACAACTCAAATACTTTATCGAAATTGTGAACTGCGGCTCGATTAATAAGGCGGCGGAGGGGCTTTTTATATCACAACCGAGCTTGTCCAATGCGGTAAAAGACCTGGAAAATGAGGTTGGTGTCGAGCTCTTTATCAGAACCCCAAAAGGCATTACTCTAACCATAGACGGTGTAGAGTTTCTAGGTTATGCCCGTCAAGTCGTCGAGCAGGCAAGCTTGCTGGAGCAGCGCTATTTAAGCAAGAAACCGACCCGCCGCCTATGCTCCATTTCAACTCAACACTACGCCTTTGCCGTGAATGCGTTCGTGAATATGGTCAAGAAAACCAATGCGGATGAGTATGAATTTACATTACGCGAGACGCGGACTCATGAAATTATCGAGGATGTCAAAACCTTGAGAAGCGAGCTGGGCATTCTATATATGAACCCGTTTAATCGAAGAGTCCTTGAAAAACTGCTGCGCGAGAATGGGTTAACCTTCCACCCTCTGTTTACCGCTAAACCGCATATTTTTGTCAGTACGTTGAACCCGCTTGCCAAGCAAGAGTATGTTACGCCTGAAGATTTGGAGGAGTATCCTTGCCTCTCCTTTGATCAGGGGGAGAACAACTCGTTCTATTTCTCCGAGGAAATTCTCAGCACGGCATATAGCAAGAAGACGATCCGCGTTAGCGATAGAGCAACCATCTTCAACCTGATGATCGGCCTCAATGGCTATACGATTTCAACGGGCATTGTCAGCGCCGATTTGAATGGGGATAACATTATCGCCGTGCCGCTTCGTATCGAAGATACGATCGTGGTTGGCTGGATTGCGCATCATTCAATACAACTGACCAAGCAGGCCATGATGTATCTGGAAGAATTAAAACAGGTAGTATCCGAATACGATGTTCTTATGGATGGTTAGATATAGCTAATAGCTATAACATAGCATAGAATAATGGCGTTACCCTATATACTCCTATTTGTATTACATTTTATGTACCATACATTTTAGGAGGACTACCCTATGAGCAAGAAATTTCAAACGGTCGGCAGCTTGCTTCGCCCTCAGGACCTGCTGAGCTACAAACACCAAATCGAACATCGCGACGATATTGCGTATCCGTTTTATGCCGATTTCTCGGGATATGAGGAGTGCGAACATCAAGCGACTAAAAAAGTGATAGATCAGGAAATAGAGCATGGACTGGAGATTATAACGGACGGCGAGTTCTCCAAGTCGATGTGGCATCTGGATTTTGTCTGGGGATTCGCAGGTATCAGCCGCTATATTGCTGAGCACGGCTACTTCTTCCGTGACAAGGACGAGACCCAAAAGTACGAGACACGCCGCGATATCGGCCTGCGTATTACCGCGCCGCTTAGCGGCAAAAACCATCATTTCATCAAGATTTTCCAAAGACAGGCCGATATTGCCGGCAACCGGGAGACGAAGCTTTGTGTCCCATCGCCCTCCCATATTTTTGGTGAGCTCTCATGGTCGGACAATATTGGCGGCAAAGATTCCGTCTATTCCACGCCACAGGAGTTAAAAGCGGGACTTATTCAGGCGTATAAAGAGTTCGTTCAGGAATACGCCGCCGCTGGAGGCAAAATCCTGCAATTCGACGATTGCTTGTGGGAGATTTTTGCGGATGACAACCCTAACTCCCCTTACACCGGCGAAAATATTGACCAAGAGACCGTTCAAGCATTAGCGGCTGAATTTATCGATATCAATAACACAGTGATTGACTACGGTCACAGCCTCGGTTTGAAAATGTGGACTCATAACTGCCGCGGCAACTATGATTCTCGAAATATGGGCGGCGGCTCATACAGCAAAATTGCCGACTTGTTCTTGAAACAGCTGAAATACGACCGCTTCTTCCTGGAGTGGGACGATGACAGAGCGGGTTCGCTTGAGGCTCTTGAGGTGTTCAAGGACAGAAGCGATACTGAAATCGTACTCGGTTTGCTGTCGAGCAAGACAAATACGCTTGACGACGAATCCCGTGTGTTCAGATTGCTGGAGGAAGCGTCCAAGATTATTCCGAAAGAACGCTTGCTGCTCTCGCATCAATGCGGTTTTGCTTCCTGTGATGGCGGCAATGAACTAACCGAGAACGAGCAATGGGCCAAGATTGACCAAGGGCAAAAAATTGCTCAGCAATATTGGGGCGAGTAATTGCCGCAAGATATATGAAAAGACTCCTGTACTGGACAGGAGTCTTTTTTTAAGCACTTGAGCTAATCCCTTCATATGCTCCAGCTACAACTCACCCACGCCCTCTCTGCGGCATTTTCCCGCGCATGCAGATCATTAATTCCCCTCGAATTTTGCACAGAGATCGACGAAAATGACGGGTAGAGTTGAGCAAAGCTACTAACCGTTGTATCCAGGATATTTCCCTCTTTGTTCTAAATTCGAATCAAAGCTGTATCATCTTACAATAAGTGAGAACATCAGGATGATAACCGGAATCCCTAATATGACACCGGAGACGATGCTATGCCGCTTCTTATTCATGACTACAACAGCCACATACTCCCGAATCATGGCATTTGGCCAGTAATATAGAGCCGTCTTGGCTCCGATTCCTTGGCTGGGCAACCCTGCCAAACGCGCATACATGCCAGCCCGGAATAAATGAAAGTTATTGGTTGTGAAAATGCTGTTATATCGGCTGCCACCGCTTAAATCGTCCATAATCCGCTTGGAGAACACCATGTTCTCATAAGTATTTGTGGAACGATTCTCTTGAAGCGTATCCTCGATCGGAATCCCCTTATCCACTGCATAAGTTTGCATCGCTTCGGCTTCTGACACTTGTTCATCCGACCCTTTTCCCCCGGAGAGAATGATCTTCGGCGGCATTGTCACCGCTTTTTGACGATTATAAAATTCAATCGCCTTATTAATGCGATTTGCGAGCAAAGGGGGAACTCTTTGGCCGATGACCTTGCTTCCGAGTACGATGATAAAGTTCTGATTCAATTTCGGATGATTGAACTGATACAGGAAATAAGCCGATAGGAAGCTGGACAGATCGATGAAGAAATAGAACAGTAAGAACGTTACCCCGGAATATAGAATTTGTACCCACCACGGCATGTAACTCACCGGTTGAATAATAGAAAGAACGATATAAGCCAAGATGCAGATTCCTAATAATAAGGCGAGATAGTTCGAAAACTTCCGTCCTTCTTTTTTGATTAAGATTCGCCCGTTAATCATCAAGAGGATTGCCAGGGCGAATCCCCCGAAGAGCAACACAAGAAAGATTAAAATGACCGGAAATATCGCCAGTATTCTCAAAATCGGAATATCGGACGTTATCGCCGCTAAAATACACATTCCACCTGTTGAAAGGGCAAATATGTTGAACAGAAAGCCATTAATAATTCGCCTTGGGTCCCGAAGATAGAACCAGAGGAATATAACCAATGTGACAAGCGGTACTATCCATAATGCAAGTATCATCTATGCTGTACACTCCATTCATCAATTACTTATAATGCGTGTTCAAAAGGGCCGTTTTCAGCGCCGAGAAGGTTGAATAAGCCAGGGACAGAGGAGCGGAGCGTAGGCGAAACCTACGTGAGCACTGTAAGGCCTGACTGAATTCAAGATTCGATGTCAAGTTACTTCTCAAATCAAAAGCGGACTTTTTTGAACAACCTCTTCTATGTATATATCGTTTCTTTGGCAGGTGGAGAATATTCCCCCACCAAAACGCCTTATAAGGATACCACAAAAAAAGAAAACCGCCCATCAAAGGCGGTCTTTCATGTAAACAATAAATATTTAGCTATGGCTATGTGTCCATCGATATATCATCCCAGCCTTCATCAAAGCGTCCGATCAGCCAGAACAGACCACGGCGTCTCTCCATGACAATGCTCTCACTCATGCCCGCGGGTGCCTCCTGACCATGGATTCTACGGTCTACGCATGCCCAGTGCAGCCTGTAGACCTTATCGGCTTCATCAAGAATTTCCGCCTGACTGCGCATCGATATCTCCCGATAGAAGTCCTCAAAAGAATCGCGTTGCGAGACAACCTGAATTGCATAGTCGCAGTCACAGACCTGATCGGGAAAATCAAGCTTTTCCACAAGCCCGAGCGCCCAGATCAACGCCCAATAAGCTTCATATTGCCAAGTTATATTGATTGCTGCCTGATTCGTCGGATGCTCGTCCTGCAGAAGCTCCCTTTCCTTGTCGGTCAGCTCTTCCTCCACGCCAAATTTCTGCAATAAATTGAGGATAAAGTCCCTGGATTCCCCAAGCTCTTCTCCCTGGGCAACATCGCAAGCATACTGAATAACGATCAGCAGGGCTATCGCCCTTCTGGCAATTTCCTCCGGCGTCTTCCACTGGCATTCCGCTGCAGGCGGAAGCTCAGGCATGGACTCCAGATAAGGTATACCGCGCTCTCGTATGTAGGAGATCGACGTTTGCTTTCTCCGCGCCCCTTCCTCAGATGTCTGCTGCGGACCCATAATTTTATTCGTACACGCATGGGGTCTGAAATTCGCCGGGCCCGAGCTTCCGTCCGGATGAACGACCGCCTGCCCGTCACTGTCAAGCAGGGTGCCATCCTGCAGAAATCCGATGCCGCCAAGCGCAGACATCAGTTCGAGACAGAGCTGCCATTGCCCTTCGTTCAGCTCCTTCTCCGCTTCGAGCGCAAGCAATGTATTAAAGACGGAAATTTGCGTTAACACCAGTTCCTTTAACTGCTCATCGGCAAAAGGGATACGGTCGTAAAAGCCCATCATCCCCGGAATATTTGCTTCGAAATAATCAGGATTGGCATCCTCGGTCAAGATTCGAATCGTCAGCTTCTGCTTTTTGAATAATGAATTGGATTGCAGAAGATAGTCACTGCCGTTCCTATCAATCTTATAGCTTCTCGCAAACACGCTCGTTATCTTGCCCTCCAGATCATCAATATCATTTTTGGAAGCAAATAGGGAGAAATATTTCAAAATCTATGACCTCCTCAAAAGTGCGAATAGGGTTAATTAATAATTCCCCCTTGATCACGCATCATTACCGCTGGCTTCAGCGGTATAACTTTAGCCTACTTGACCTCCGAAACGGTTGTCAAATGCACGAATGCATTTCTGATCCTTGGAGTTGTCAAGGACTGCGTATACAATATGCTCAAAGCATTTGCCGTAACCCTCCTTAATAAGCAGCTCATGCCACCAGCCCGCAACCTTGACCGGGTCATTGCGAAATACACCGCAGCCGTATGCTCCAAGAATCAGGTTGCGATCCCCGCGTTCAGCGAAAATAGCTAGGGCAAGACGCATGCGATCGAGCATGACTTGAAGCGCCTGCTCCGCATTTTCTCCCTTCAACAGCACCTGTCCATAGTTGACTGCTGGCAGCGTCAATGCGGAAGCCGTTACCGGCCGCTCCAGCAGTTCAAATCGCTCATCCCGGAAAAATACCACATCCGGTGAATAGATCGCATGATGGGTATACATCATGGACTTGCAGGCACGGTTAGCCTTGTAATAACCTTCATTGCGCAGCTGAGTACCATATAGACCGCTGGATGCTGCAAGGCTCTCCTCCTGCGCCATTGCACCATTCAGGAAGCCGCCTCCGGGATTTTTGGCGCTGGCGAAGTTCAGTACACCAACCCGCTCTACCCCCGCCTGTGTGAAATCAAGGATTGCCTTGACTGTTGCCGCATTAACAACGTTCTGCTTCGCCTGCACTCCATGCGCAGGCGGCGTACAAGCGCGCACCAGCGTTTCCCCTTGTTCAGGCGTAATCAACACGCTGCGATCCTCGGAATGCTTCTGCTCCGCAGCGAAATCAACACGCCGTCCATTTACTTCATAATATCCTTGCTCAATATATTGCAGTGTATTTTGTGCAATTTCTTTTCGATTCATGGTAATCCCCTACCTGTTATCATCTAGGATCAGCTGATCCCGCACTTCAGTCAGTGCAAAGCCCAATAAGTTGCGTCCCCGCCATTTCAGCGGATTCTCCACATGAGGATCGTTATCTCCCATTCCTATCCCCCAGATACGGTCAAGCGGACTGGCTTCCACGAGAATCCGGTTCTTCGTCGATTTCAGATAATTCCCCAGCTGCAGATTTTGTAAAAATTTAGCCAAGTTGCCTCGCTTCACAATTTCATAGCAGTTTTGTTCCCAGATTTCATTGTCAAAGCTCTTCACGGCGCGACCATAGGCCTTCATCTCTTTCGGATGCCTGGCGTTCATAATCGCGGCTTCCATCTCCCCGTCGTTGAACAGGCGCGCCTTCTCCGCCATCATATATTGCTCCGTGCAGGAATAACGCTTGCCGTCCACCGTAAATTCGCACTTCCACCATTGGCTGAAGCAGCTCCGATTGATGCTGCCTTCAGACGGAGGCGTATGTCCCCAGAAGAACACATATTTCAACTTCTGTCCTGCATTATGAGCTTTGCGCAGCTCCTCGATGTTATAGATCAATTAAATCCTCTCCCTATTTCTCCGGTACAGCCTCGAAGGGCGATGACCGGCGTTCTCCGTATAATGATCCGTCTCTTCAACAAGATCGGCGATCTTGCGGCGGAATGCCGCCTTCAGCAGGTCTCGGTCCAAAATGACTTCATATACCTGCTGCAGTTCTGTTAAGGTAAACCATTTGGGCATTAAATGAAGCGCAATATCCGTATACTCGACCTTGCCCCGCAGCCGTTCGATAGCGCAGGCGATAATCTTCGCATGGTCGAAGGCAAGCCCTTGATTGGAGATAATAGCGTACTCCGTTGCCTGGGCCTGATCCGTCGATGTAATCTTCTGTTCTACGATAGCATTCAAGCAGATATCTCCATGGATCAGGCTAAGTTCGTATTGCCTCATCTTGATATACCCGTCCTCCAGCAGTTCCTTTGACTCCCGCAGCAATCGATAAGAGAGCTGGAACCAAGCGGTATGGTCCGCATCATCTCCGGCCTCAACCTCAACCTGACCGCTATCGATCAGCGCCATATAAGAGCAGCTCATCACCCAGGTGCGCGGATCGCGACCCGGTTCGCTGAAGGTGTACAGCTGCTCCAGGTAGACATGATCTACGCCGGTCTCTTCCCGCAGCTCACGCTGAGCCGCCTGCTCCGTCGTCTCCGTAGGGCGGACAAATCCCCCTGGCAGTGCCCACTGTCCCAGATATGGATGCCCGCCACGCTGAATGAGCAGGATGCGCAGCTCCTTCTCCGGCAGCTTGCGGTAATTATCTTCCTCCGTATCACTCACCGTAAAGATAACCATATCTGTAGCCACCGATGGACGCTCATAATCTCCAGCTCGATATTGTTCCAGGAACTCCCGTTCCGTCAACCCATTGCGATCCCTTAATTCCATTCATCGTCACCTGCACCGTCATCATAATCCAATCTTAGTAACACAATGTTATTATCAATTTATTACCAACAATATATGTTATATATCCCACGTTGTCAACTTAACGTGGGATGCTTCATACGGAAGATTATGCGGGAAGCTCATGCGGAGCTTTTATGGATGCTTATGCGGGAGCCTCTTTACCAGAGCTTTTATGGATGCTCATTCGGGAGATGCTCATACAGGAGCCTTTTACGGGTGCTCATCCGGGAGCCTCTTTATGAGTGCTTTTACGGGTTCTTGTGCGGGAATTTCTACGGTTGCTCATTCGGGAGATGCTCATACAGGAGTTTTTATGGATGCTTATGCGGGAGCCTCTTTATGAGTGCTTTTACGGGTTCTTGTGCGGGAGCCTCTACGGTTGCTCATTCTAACGGAAGCTGAGTCCGCTATTTTGGTGAATTTGACGATTCTGGAATTGTAACGGAAATCCAATCCGCTATTTGGGGGATAATCCCCCTGATTTCGCTGAATAACTCCATTTAAGGGACTCCATTTCCGTTACCTTTCCAAATTCGCCTTTTCAAGCTTAATAACAGCACAGATTTCCGTTAGCCTGCCACAAAGAGGTGACTATTCTTGCCGCCCCAATATTGCCGCAGCTTTTCGTACCCCATGCTTTAATCCAAAAAGCGTACTGTCCAAAGCAGCTGCCCAATTGATCTCCTATCTAAGCGAAGAAGACCAAGCGTGTCCAGAGTAAGGCATTTCACGGATTTGTACCCGCATTCCACAGCATTTTCCCTCACAGCGTTTTGCGTTTTTTGCTCTCTACGGTATTCCACCCGCATTTTGCGGCTTTTGCCCTCTACGGTATTTCACTCGCATTTTGCGTTTTTTGCCCTCTACGGTATTCCACCCGCATTTTGCGGCTTTTGCCCTTTACGACATTTCACCCGCATTTTGCGGCTTTTGTCCTTTACACCATTCCACGGCATTAGCGGCTTTTTCCCCTTACGGCATGGCCTTATAAAAATAACCTTTCGGATAGCTCCTATTGCAGCATCAGATCATTTAAATACCGTGGATACAACAGTTTTCTCAGTTTCAATATGCCAGCGGTTCATCCCTGCGGATTTGAATCTGACGCTGCACCTGGTTGGATGATTATTGTGCTAAATTTACTTACGCTGCTTACTGCAAGAACCGGCCACCGATAAAATACCCCAGCGAAATGAACAAAATAGTCCACACCAAGGCTCCTGTACAGCAGAAGACGATATATTTTCGAAATGGAAGATGGGAAATCCCGGACATATAACCGGAAACATGGCGGATGCCGGGAATAAAATACGCGAATACAATCGTCCAAGCACCGTACTTGTTGAACCAATTCTTGACCTTATCGTATCGTTTGGGAGTCAGTCCAACCCATTTCCCGCATTTCTCAATAATCGCTGAACCCACTCTTCTCCCAATCACATAAGTAATGGCCATTCCAGTCACAGAACCGATAAAGCTAATAATAATGGCTAAAAAATAGTTCAATATGTGTTCTGATGCTAAGTAACCAACAAACAACATCAATGTCTCGTCCGGGATCGGAAGTCCTACAATCCCCAGCGCCAACAATACTAGAATTGCGGCATATCCATATTGCGTTATAAAATCAATAGCTGTCTCCATAATATTATCTCCGATTATTTCCTGATGCTGATATTCTTAAGTGAAGGGAACGGAATACGGCTGACCATTAGAAAGGATAATACTACGATAAACGCAATAATGACCGATGGTTTCAAATGGTTCGTAAGCGACAAGCAGGCCAATAAAGTACCGGCGCAGGTGATAGGCATGCCCGTAAATTGAGGGCTTGATATCGAAATGTTGAATCTAGCAAGTCTTGAGGCACCGCATACTAGAAATATAATGGCTGCTACAGCACTCAGCCAATGAAATTCCCCGGTTCTATGCAATAAGACCAGAAACACGGGCGCCACGCCAAAAGAAACAATGTCCGCCAAGGAATCCAGCTGCTTGCCAAAATCACTGCTGCAGTTCATTAGCCGTGCCAGGTACCCATCGAACACATCAAAAAGCGCTGCAATTGCTATAGAGAATAGAGCAAGCCGATACTGCTCGTGAATCGTTAATATCAAAGAGGTAACACCCGCAGATAAATTAACGAATGTACAAGTGTTAGGTATGAATTTCCAACTCATTATAATTCTCCTTTCTGAGCGGGGGATTCTTCTTGTTGAAATTTATAGCCGACGCCAATCACGGTTCGGATAAATTGTGAATCATAGCCAAGCTTCGACCTCAGCTTCTTAATATGCGAATCTACAACTCTGTTATCTCCCTCGAACTCAATTCCCCATACCCGGGCGATAATGGCTTCACGGGTCACAACCAGATTCTTGTTGTTGATGAGAAGCAGCAGGAGTTCATACTCCTTGGGCGTTAATTCAACCTCTACACCATCTACTTCCAGCCGGTGCGCCAGCGTATTAAGAACGGAAGAACCGAACAGGAATCGATATCCATCCGGTTTGTAATTGTCTATAACACGTTTCATTAACGAGTTTGCCTTGGCAACCAATACCTTTGGACTGAACGGCTTCGTCATGTAGTCATCCGCGCCAAGCTCATAACCTAGCAGCTTATCCTGGTCCGCCGATTTGGCCGTTAATAGAATAATAGGAACCCCTGAACGAAGCCGCAGCTCTTTGCATACCTCAAATCCATCCATCTGAGGCATCATAATGTCTAATATGACCAGGTCGGGATAAAGGGCCTCGAACCAGCTCAATGCATCGCGCCCATTGTCCGTCTCCGTGACCTGCCAGCCATCCTGGATGAAATAATCCGAGATCACCTCTCGAATCCGCGCTTCATCCTCCACTATAAGCACATGTTTACTCACGCTATTCCTTCTTTCTGGATCTGTTTCCATTCACAGCCGAATCCTGGTTGAACTCCAGATCGTCTGAATGAACTATCCGCGGATCAGACCGGGAACTCGACGATAAATTGAACGCCATCCTGCAGATTTCTCACCGTATAGCTGCAGCCATGCAAATCCATGATTTGCTGTGCAATCGAGAGTCCCAGGCCGGTCCCCCCGGTCTGCCGACTGCGCGAGGCTTCACCGCGATAGAATCGCTCCCAGATGAGGTCAAGCTGCTCTTCGCTAAGGGTTTCCCCTTGGTTGGAGACGGACAAGGTAGTAAGGTCCGGTGTACTGATCACCTCTATGAGAATCGTGCTTCCTGCTACTGCATGACGAATAGCGTTCGTTATCAGATTCAAGACGACCTGCTCGAACCACAGCGGATCAGCCGGTACAGGCTGTTCATTAACCGGCACTACGACAATCTCCAATCCCTTATCCTGCAATGGGTACATCAGCCTGCTGGCGACCTTCTCCACCAATTCACTGAGCATAAGGGATGTTTTTCGCAATTCGATGGTTCCCGAATCCAACCTGGCCAGATCAAGCATATTAGTAATCAACATCTCCATCTTCTCTGCCTCTTCGACAATGACGGAGACGTAATGATCCTGTTTGTTCAAGTTCACCCCGTCCTTCAAGCCTTCGGCGAAGCTCTTGACGATACTTAACGGGGTTTTTAGCTCATGGGACGCATTGGTGAAAAATTCCTTCTGCGTCTTTTCCATGCGTTCCTTCTGTTCCATATCTTTCTGTAATTGCTGATTCGCTTCTTTTAGCTCGCGCAGCGCACTGTCCAGCTTCTGCGACATCGTCAGCATACTCATAGACAAGCTGCCTAATTCATCCTTCTGCCGAATCGGTTTTAAGGATCCAAATTCAAAGTTGAGCATCTTTTTGGCCATTATATTTAATGCAATTAAAGGTTTTGCAACCATTTTGGAGAAGAAGAGCGCCAAGATCAGAATCAGTATAATCCCCCCGCAGCCAACATAAATGAACAACCAACGCAACGCCTCATTCGCATCGCTAATCTCCTGTAAGGAGGTTACGGTAAACAGCAGATCCTTTTTCCCATTCTCCTTCATGACCGGCTCAATAATAATAAAATTGCTTGTGCCGCTCCATGGCTCCACCCACTGGAATTCCTGCTTAACCATCGAATTAAGCTGTTCCTTAACCTCCGTTGAGAGCGGAAAATGCTCATACAAAGCGAACATGAGCAAGCCCTGACGCTGGTTCCAATTCTTGATATTCGGCAGGACAAGATCGACGACAGTACCCGAGATTTGCGTGGAGTCATTATCATAGTTCTCGCCAATTGAGGCGGGGCTGAAATTCAGCTTATTGATTTTATCCGGGTAAAAGACCACAACGGATTCATCCTCACGAATGTCCTTCTCGCCCCAAATCGTTAGCTCGTCTCCAATTTTCAAGTTGGCATCCCTGAACTTATCCGGATTCATACTCATAAAAAGAGATAGCGCCACGAGAACCCTCTTATGATCGGGAAGCTCCAGCACCAATCGGTAAGGGTCTTCCATCACCATATTTCCGTCCATATTGACGACAGCCAGCTGACTGCGGCTATGGCTCATAAATTTGACAGCTTCCAGCAGAAGCTCTCTGTTATCTGCCTTCTCCTGCGTATATTTCAAGGCGAATTTATCCAGTTCCCGCTCCACCTTAGTTATGCGGTAATTCTGATAGAACTTCTCAAAGAAGAAGAACTGCGACAGAATGATCATAAGATAAAAACAGGCAAAAAAGATGACAGATAAAATAAACAGTTTGAAGGTAATGCTTCTATTTCTCATATTTTCACCTACAGAATTCTCTGTAATCAGACTTTTCTCGATGTATACACTATAACTCAGTCATTTGTTCTTTATGTGTCCTGCAATGCAACTACTTTTACGACAAGCGCCATATAGCTATAACGACAAACGATGCGGGATATTTACATTTAACGTAGTGTTTCCTCATATGTCTAAGAAAATCACTTCATTTGAAAGACCGTTTTCGACTGAAAACTCTGGTGACCTCTATCCATCCTCCAAGCAGGAAAATAGTATAAAGCATCGGCTACTCTATTGCAGTGACATTAGGAGGTTTCAATTCAAATCTCCCAGATCGCGGATAGCAAGGATGCCCAGATTAAAGAATAACCTGTCCGGATTGATTATCCCCCATCGACTATCGATAACGGAATGAGGACAAGGAAAATTTTAGTTGTACAAGTCATTTTCCCTCATAGGATATAACACAGGGCTAAGGTTTGGGGGTATGAATATTGAATATATGGATCAGCCATTTATTGCTTGGACTCTCGTTGGCTGCGCCAATCGGGCCGATTAATGCCGCTCAGATAGACCGGGGGATCAAGGGAGGTTTTCTCCATGCCTGGTTAGTCGGGCTTGGCGCTATGGTAGCGGATGGGATTTTTATGCTGCTTGTATATTTTGGCGTTATTCACTTTCTTAACATTCCATTTATGAAAACGTTCCTTCTGTTATTTGGTTTCTTCATTCTGACCTACATCGGAGTGGAAAGCTTGCTAACGGTCGGCAAAACGGGAATGGAAATGCGTGGCGGTCATGAATCGCATGTAAAATCCTTTAGCGCCGGATTCGTGATGTCCATCTCTAATCCCCTCTCCATCCTGTTCTGGATGGGGATCTACGGATCGGTACTGGCGGATATGATCGCTAAATACGACGCCAAAAGGGTGCTGCTCTACAGCTGTGCTATCATGGCCGGCATCATGTTGTGGGATGTGGCCATGGCCTTGGTGGCCAGCATGTTTAGACGATTCCTGACCGGGCGCCTTATCGGCGCTGTCTCGGTCATCTCCGGTCTATCGCTTATCGGATTCGGCCTTTACTTCGGATATGAGGCATACCGTATTTTGTTCGGGAATTAATGCCTGGGGAAAGCTGGGCTTCTTCTTCACTCTTGGACAAATCCTGCTTAGCCCCCTCAGCCTTATTCCAGAAATGCCGCATGATTAGAGTAACGCACCCGATAATGACGATAAATCCGAGACTAATAAAAAATCCGGGCCGGCTGATTTTATGAAACAGGGTCCCCACCAGCGTCAGGCTGATCAGCGCCATCCCGATGTAACGCTTGGCTTTTCCCCAGCTTGTAAGCTTAAGCAGCTTTCCTGACATCAGCAAAATAAACAGCCAGTTGTATAGAAGCATGATTCCTGCGGCCGTGGTGATGTATTCATATACGCTTCTGGGCATTAAAAGAGCAAACACAACCGAGGCGAGCAGCCCTGCCGTCGTCAAGCCTATAGCCGGTAAGGGCTTCTTTCCTTCCACTTTTCTCCCTCTAATAAAAAATCGCGGTGCGTCCCCGTCCCTGGCTAGAGTAACAATCATAGTCGTGACCGCAAATAATGAGGCAGTCATCGTGGAAAATCCGGCAATAATGAGGACGGCGTTGAACAAATGCGGAACAAAGGACAGCCTGTAATCCACGAGAGCCACGACAAAAGGGCTTTCTCTGACTGTATAGGATTGCCAGGGCTCCAGAATCAGCGCCAGACCTATTGAGATGACATAGATGAACATCAGCAGCAAGAGCATGACCTTGCCGGCCTTCGGGGATTCCTTAGGATCTTTCAGCCGCATTGTCATGAGTCCCAGCGCTTCCAGACCACCATAGCCGTAAAAGGCGAAAATAAGCCCCGCCCAAAACCCAATCAAACCATTGGGGAACCAGTCCCTGGGAATGGACGGTCCGTGAGCATGGGTCCTGAGGACGCCGGCAATCGCAAGTATGGCAATCACTAGAAACATGAAAATGGCCGCGATCTTCATTACAGCAAAAATGCTCTCCATCCGTTCAAACCCTTTGGTCCCGATGAAAATAATGATAAGACCCAAAATGCCATATCCAGCAGCAAAGCACCACATCGGTACTTGCTGGAACCAAAATCTTGAGAACAAGGCAAGTGCTGTTAGCTGGCTTCCCATAATCAGCAGTTCTGACGACCAGTACACCCAGCCACTGCTGAATCCTGCCCAACGGCCGAAGGCCTTCTTGGCGTAAGAGCGGAAAGAGCCCTCCATCGGATCATCCGCTGTCATTTGCGACAGCTTGTCATAGACCAAATAGGCTCCAACAGCTGCTAATACATAAGCAATAACTGCCGAGGGGCCCCCGAGCTGAATAGCGATATGGGACCCCAGAAAAAAACCTGTACCTACCGTACAGGCGACCCCAAGCAATGACAACTGCCACCACTTCAACTTCTTCTCACTTGTCGCAGGGCTTTTATTTTGAGACACCATAAACTCCCCTTCATCGAAATTTAGGAATCTCTGTTATCATCCCCCAGGGTGTTGGGATTATGTAGAATCCGCGGGCATATAGGGTGTTCCGCCGCCTTTCGGCCACCTAAAACATTTTATAAATCAAGAATATACCATGCGTCACAAGCGAAATGCTCTGTCGCATTCAGAGGCTTGTCTAATTGCTTAAACCCTTTTTTGGCATAAAACTTGTTAGCCGCAATCATGTTGCTCAGCGTCTCCAAATAACATTGCTTATAATGATGCTTGGCGAAATCAAGGGCAGTCTCAAGCAAATGACTCGCTGCTCCGGTTCCACGCGCTTCTTGCAAAGCATACATCTTCTGCAGTTCACAGACTTCAGGGAAGCCAACCACCGGTCCAATCCCGCAGCCGGCCACAATCCGGTCATCTAGCTCAACGACCCAATACTTGCATCCCTCTGTACTATACAGATGATAGAAATCTCCTAAATTGGGGTCGGCCCACGCTGTGCCCGGTTTATTTGCGCCAAATTCTATCAGACAGGTTCTTATGAGCTGCTCAACCTGCTTATTATCTGTTTCCTCAATTTCTCTTATTAGCATGTATGATTCTCCTCCCCTCAAGAAATAATATAACATGAACTTTATTAATTCATGTAGTGAATAACTTATATGTTTAATAAAAGGATATGCGCAACAAAAAAAGCCGCATTCCTGCGGCTTATCTAAGGTATCGACCAGGACGGTCCGGTTCATATTTCTATTTCAATACGCTGCCTCCATATAGGAAGCGATTTTGCCAGGAGGATGAAAAATCAGTCACAACCACACCGCCCGCTTTTTGCGAGTACGTGTGCAGAAGCTGTCCATCTCCCAGATACATAGCTACGTGAGTAATCCGCTGCTGCGATTTATCGATTCCACTATAGGCGGAGCTGCTCGAGCCTTTATAGCTCATAAAGAACACGATATCTCCACGTTTGAGCTTGTCTATGCTATAGACAGGTGTACTGTTCTCCTTAATCCATGTCCCCTGCTTTCTTGAATCGGTAGGGAGAACTATGCCCGCACCTTCTTTAAAGATTTGCCGAATGAAGTCGGAGCAATCAAATGTTGTCGTCGTGCTGCGGTTAGAGCCAAACTCATAAGGGGTACCCAAATATTTCATTCCCGTTTGAATTACTTTTTCAATCGTAGAACTGGCTGTGGCCTGACTCTGAACATTTTCTGTTGTGGTATAGGATGATGCCATGTCTTTGGCAGATGCTGCATGCGATGGAGTTGGAAGAGTAACGACCGCCGAGACTACTGCAGTAACCACCAGGCTGCCGATCAAGCTTTTCTTAAAATTAATCATATGTTGTTCCTCCTCTGAGATGACAATTTTGTAACCTATAGGGTATGCTCTGCCAAGCAGAAACGAATATCCTAATCTGTGATTCTATTATCTCAGGGTGGAAGCGATAACACAAAGCACTATTTATGCCATTAGAGGATTAATTTAGGGGATTTTAGCGAAAATATACTTTTTATTTCTAATTCATAAAGAATTTGGATGGTAACACATTTGTAATAAAGGGCCATTCCTTACTGCAGCTTTTGCTACAGAGAAATGGCCTTGTGTATATAACCGGCTGCTCGCTATTTGCTTTTGTATACTGTTGGGTCTAAGTTCTGTTGGATTACTGCCCGGCCAACTTCATGAAATTTTCCGCTGCCAGACGAATAGCCAGAATGCTCCCACTGTTCAGAGAATTATCAAAGAATAGAACGTGATTTTCCTTAACCGCTGTGAGCGATTTCCATACGTCCATAGCTTCCTTCTCTTGAACCGCTGCCTGAGCCGTCTTAAGATCATGCTGGATAATAATATAATCGGGATTCATCGCCGACAATGCCTCCAGCGATAGCACTTGCCCTTCTTCGGGATATCCCTCCGGCTTCAACAGGCCAAATCCCGTGACATCATTGTAATAGACTGTATTCTTGGCACCCTGAGCAGTAAAATTAGCTTTTCCGTCAACCCGCAGCAATGCAAAGCTCTTCCCCTTCACCCCGCTCATCTGTTCCTTCGTCTTCGCAATGGTTTCTTTAGTATCGTTGATAAGCTGTTCTGCCAATGATTCTTTGCCTATAACTTGGGCACAGAGCATCGTGGCATTCTCCCAAGTATCTCCATAGTCAATTTGCACAACAGGAGCAATCTTGCTTAGCTCATCATAATTCGCGTCAACATGTCCTTTAAAAGTTACAATCACATCCGGGTTCGCCGCGATCACCGCTTCCAGATTCAAGTCTCTGCCGCTGCCCAAATCAGCGATTTCAACCGTTCCTCGGTATGGCTCCAGGGTTGCAAATTCCTCCAACGCGCTTTTGGCATTACCCGAAGCGACCGGAGGCGTATCCAGCGCCAAGAAGTAATCCAAGTACAGGGGATGAAGCACAACAACGCGCTCCGGCCGTTCCTGGAGTACAATCTCATGACCGACAGCGTCCGTGATCGTTCTGGGCCATACGCCTGTATCCGTTGCTCCAGCTTCAGACGTATTGTTCACGTTCGACTGCCCGTTATTGCTATCGCTCACTGAAGGCGAAGCCGCTGGCGCAGCGGCGCACCCGGCCAACATCGCAGTCACAATCACCAACGCAGCTATACTACCTAACCATCTCTTCATATTGCTTCCTCCAGCCTGTCTTTAACTCTTAATATATAAATGCTGCATCAACTCACGATTCTTTTGCGTAAACAGATCATTGTGTGAGGACACCATTCCATGCTCATTCGCATCTGGTGAAATATACTGCTTGGCCTTGTTCGCCGCGTTCGCGGCATCTTGGAAAGCCCCGGCAATCAGGTGAAGCTTGCCCTCATGATGCAGAATATCACCGGCGGCATAAAGACCCGGCACCGATGTCTCACTCGACGGATTGCCTGCAATCCAGTAATCCTTCAGCTCGATTTGCACCTCGCTGTTGGCCAGCAATTCTTTATCGCGTTCATAGCCATGATTAATGATCATTTCATCGATTTCCAATTCAAACGCAGCGTCCGTCTCATTCGTTCTCAGCGCCACTGTCTCGATCCGCTGATGATCCTCCGACGCAATCAGCTTCTCGATCGATGTATTCAGTAAACATTCCACTGAGCTTCTCTCAAGACGTGAAACCTCTGCCTCATGTCCTTTTAACGTTTCTTTGCGGTATGTCAAATAAACCCGCTTGGCAATCGGCTCCAGTTCATTTGCCCAGTCGATGGCTGAATTGCCGCCGCCAGAGATTAGCACTGTCTTGTTCTTAAAGCGCTCCAGTGATTTTACGGTATAATGCAAATTCGTTACCTCGAACCGTTCCGCTCCCTCAATATCCAGCTTGATCGGCTTCAGAATCCCTCCCCCTATAGCCAAAATGACTGTCTTGGAGTAATGCTTCCGACCGGATGCGGTGTGCAACACGAAATGATCTTCATCATCCTTGGCGATGGACGTTATCTTCTCTCCTAGAACGACTTCCGGTTGAAAGGTCAAACCTTGAGCTACCATTTGTTCAATCAGCTGCGAGCCGGGAAGCGGCGTCAAACCGCCCACATCCCAGATCAGCTTCTCGGGATAGACATGTACTTTTCCGCCCAGGAAGGGCTGAAATTCAACAATTTTCGTCTTCATTTCACGTAACCCACTATAAAATGCGGAGAACAGCCCGGCAGGTCCACCGCCTACAATCGTGACATCAAACAGTTCCTTATTATGCATCTCTCAATCTCCTCGCTTTAATTGGCTATTTCACCGGATTCCTGGGTAGCAGCTAGCATCCACTAATCCCTAGATGCTCCTTCAAAGTTGAACCCGAATATTCACTTCTAAATAAGCCCAGCTCCACCAATCTTGGCATCAGCTGCTCGAAAAACAGCTCCATCGATTGTTCCGAGCCGCCTGGGAGAGCGATAAAACCATCGATGGCCCCTGCTTCATATCTCTGAATAATGTCATTCAATACGTCCTCCACCGTTCCAACCGATACCCAGTGCGCGGAGCCGAGAACTTCCGGTCTTGACAGCACCTCTGCCACGGTCGGCTGGTGGTTGATAATATAGCGGCGGAGCAGTTGGGCATGCGTTCGGCTGCGGACCGGCTGATCCGGATCAGGAAGCAAATCCTCAGTTACTCGATAATCCAGAGCAAAGCCGCTTAAATCCAGGCCCAGCACAGATTTTAACGATGCTAATCTCCGTTCGGTGCTTAAATGCGCATTGGCCGCCTCGAACAGCTCTTGGGCCGCCTCGCGCGTATCGGCCAGGAAGAAATAGAGGCCCGGCAATATTCGGATCGTATTCGGGTCCCGACCGAACTCCTCTGCTCTCCTCCTCAGGTCATGCCGCAACTCAACTCCAGACTCGACGTCCGGCATTGCCGCGAAGATGGCATCCGCAACAGAAGAAGCGAAATTCCGACCGATGTCCGATGCTCCTGCCTGGAACAGCGGGATATTTCCCGATGGATGAGCAGGCAAGGTGAGCGGTCCCTGGACCTTATAGAACTCTCCGGAATGATCGATCGGGGACACTTGCTTAGGGTCCGTAAATTGGCCTGATTCACGGTCAATCAGCACCGCTTCATGCGGGAAGCTGGCCCAGAGCTTAAGCACTATATCAGTAAATTCGCTCGCCCGCGCATATCTCTCTTCCGGGGATGGCATGGCAGCCATGCCAAAGTTCTCAGCTCCTTCGATCGAGGTTACAATATTCCAGCCCGCACGCCCGTTGCTAAGCCAATGCAGGGATTGCAGCTGTCTGGCAACAACATACGGCGGATTAAAAGTAGTGGAGATCGTGGTAACAAGTCCAATCCGCTCCGTCTCACGAGCGATCGCCGCGAATATCATCGTCGGATCAGGACTGCCAAAATTAGCGGAATCGCCCAGCATCTGCGGACTTACATATAGATAATCCGCTCTAAACAGAAAATCGAGCTTGGCCTTTTCCGCCAGCTTGGCTAATTCGATATAATAATCGATCGAACTCATTCTCTCTACGCCGCTATCCGGACGTCGCCAGCCATGTCCCTTCATCCAGGTTGCTGATAAAGAAAATCCGATACATAATTGCCGATGTGCATTCACTTTGCTTCTTCCACCCTTTCCCCACTCTGAAAATCGTCATTCGTTCAGAAATGGCACTAATCTCGAAATGCTTTCAAGAGAACAGAATAATCATTAACCCTTTCGTTATCAATGATTATCATTCTCAATTGATAGTGTAGCAAGGACTCTAGCAAATGCAAATACACAAATAGTAAATGCAGCATGCACAATTATTAAAATCGCTATCCCTGATCTATGAATCTTTTTGCTCGCATCCAGGTGAAACTTGAATGCAAGCTTGCCGCGCGTATACGGATGGGGACACTCCGAATCTTTTCTTAAACGCCCGGCTGAAATAAAGCGGATTAGCATAACCGACACTAACTGCAATATCACGAATCGGGAAATTGCCGACCCGCAGCAGCTCGCTTGCTCTCTCCATCCGATATTGGATAACAAAATCAATGGGACGGACACCTGTATGCTTATGAAAAAAATAAGAAAATTGCTTAGGGCTCATTGCATGTATTTCCGCCAGTTCTTCAAGTGTTAAGGGGTTCATATAATTTCTCTTAATATAGGCAACGGCTTCTTCTATGGCTGCAATGTCGGTCGAACCGCTGAGCTCCCGATTTTTATGCCCAACCAGCACTTGATGCATAATGCTTAGAAACAGCTCCTTCGCCCGAAGCTTTCCCAGCCCTCCAGGGGTATGGATATTCTGCTGAAGCATCAGCAATAATTCTATCACTCGCGGAATCACTCCGGATTCCAGTCTGAAATGAGCATTGCACTCATGATGGCTGTTCTCTGAATAGTACTTATCCAGATTATAGTAAACGGAATAGTACTCAAGCTCAGCTTCACTTGTAACCTGCGCTTCCATCTGCATGCCTGGGGCTGCGTGAAATACAGAGCCCGGCTGCAATTCATAGACGGTTCCGTTGACGTTTATTTGGTTGGATCCACGGGTTATAAAGAGAAATCCATACTTTAAAGTTCTGAACTCCCGCAACAGGCTCTTCGGCTGGATCACCAGACGATATACACTTTGTATCTCATAGGAATCATTAGCGAACACTTCCGCCAACCGCTCCACATTTATCATAGCTTCACACCTGCTCCTCATATCATTCTTGCCACTTGGACCCATTCAACGCTCCAAGTTATTGGCCTACACTTTAGTCTATTATATTTTGAATATAAAATCGTCGATTCTCAAGTCGGACTTTCTTTCTGATCTTCTATCCCCGGTTTTAAATACAAAAACAGCGGGCCGGAGCTTCAGCTCCGCCCGCTGTTTATTCTCGCTTTAATTCACTCCCGTAACCCAGAACGCCTCCCAAGCTCCCCCAATCGTATCACTGGAAGCAAACAGCTTGCCTCCGTTCTGTTGATCCGCCTTAATATATTTGCCGTTGGCAACCGCATAGATTGCATATTCATAATCCTTGATCTTCTCAAGGTAGAATTTCTCCCAGGTGCCAATGCTTGAACTGCGGGCCAGAAGCTGATTTTTCTCATCCACCACCGCGCAGACATATTTATTGTTGGCCATCGATTGGAAGGAGACCGTTCCATCCCCATTATTCACTAACTTGAAGGTTTCCCAGGCTCCACCATTGGAATTCCGATCGGCTACGAGCGGGTCCTTGCCTCCATTCTCCGCACTGACGACCTTCTTGTTTACGATCGCGGTCAACGTATAACCCCCCTCGTCAAAATTCCCGAGGGTTACTTGCTCGACCTTAATCGAAGAGGTCTTGTCATTGAAATCGCCAAGAGACGGCGCATCCGCCAGCAGGACCTTGGCTCCGCCTTTATAAAGATCATCCGCATACAAGGTAACCTTATAGCCTTGCGGAACCTTCAGCGATGAGATTGTATCGTTGCCGATGCCTTTAGAGACCAGATCGTTATAGGTGTATTCGCCCTTGCTCAATTTAATGGACTTGCCTTGATAGCTCGCATGTTCATAAAATTCTGCGGACTTATCGGTTAGAGAGCTGTCAAAGTCCAGTCCGGAAGAGTCGCCCATTTTTGTGATCTTGAAGGCTTCCCAAGCCCCTGCCACCTTATCCTGAGTCGCTTCCAGCCTGCCGCCCGAATTCAGATTCGCCTGGACGAATTTTCCATTGGCCAGCGCCTTGATTCCGTAATCGCCGTTCCCGGTACTAACTAGCTCAAACTTCTCCCAGGTGCCGATGGAGGCGCTGCGAGCCAATAGCTGATTACTCTCATCGATTACCGCACAGACATACTTTTGATTAGCCATCGATTTGAAGGAGACGGTCCCGTCACTGTTATTTTCCAGCCGCAGGGTCTCCCAAGCCCCTCCTACAGAGGCACGATTGGCTGCTAATGGCTCAGCCCCTCCATTCTCCGCGGAGACAACCCCGCCGTTGGCAACCGAGGTCAGATAATATTCCCCATCCGCGAATAACGATGAACCGCCACTGCCGGGATCTGTTGATCCTTGCAAATAAGGCTTGATCACATTGTAGATTTTGCTATTCACCGCACTGTAATTTGCGCCAACCTTGGACCATTTCTGACGGATCGTCTCTTGCGAATCACGGTAAATATCTACCGCTTCCGCATTGAGATTGTAAATGCCCCAAGAGTTGTTGCTGCCTGTGACTTTATAAGTCCAGGTGGTCCAATGCCAGCCCTCGCGATTAAATGTAGACAACGTATTCTTCCAGGCGTCCTCCACATCAAAGGATGTAAATTCCCCTACGAATGTCGGCACTCCATAATTATGGCTGCGGATATCCGCCACTTTGCTCGAAATATAAGCCGCTTGGCCGGGAGCACTGGTCACTGAATCCCACGGGTAATAATGATATTCGTAGACGACGTTAGTCCAGCCATATTCCTGCGGATACGGCAGGTTCGCAGCATCCCAGCAAGATTCCATCATGATGATATGATCACCATCTACTGCCCGAATCCGATTATAAATTTCGTTGTAGAAATCCCATTGCGTACGGCCTGTCGCCGCGGCTTTAATTCCCGGCTCATTCAGAATGTCATAAGCGGCTATAGCCGGATTCCCCTTAAAGTGTTCCGCTATTTTTTCCCATAGCCATAAGGTCTTCTGGCGGTTATTCGGATTTCCGTACAATTGATTGCCATCATTGATCTCTCCGGAATGGTCCATACCGTTCTGAGAACCAAATGCCCCATGCATGTCCAGAATGACATAAATCCCCCGCTGGCGGCTGTTCTCCACAAACCAATCCAGACGCGCCCATGCATCCGCTTTCAAATTTCCGGAATCGTCTACCAAATTCATGTACGTAAAAGGTAGACGGACAACAGTCATTCCCATCGCAGAAATATTATCAAAATCCTGTGTGGTCCAGTAATGGTCCTCATAGACAGAAATAAGCTCATCCCGTGCGGCGGCGCCGAAGCGGTCCTTGAATGTATTCATCATCGTCTTCTGATCCGGAGCGTTCGTTGGATTCATCCACGACTCCTGAACCAGCCAGCCTCCAGCATTTGTACCCCGCAGGTATACATTGCTTCCCGTTCCCTTGGATTTACGGATGGATGTACCGTTCGTCTTCAAAAAATCGCCATCCGACAAACTGCTCGCCGCATTTACCACATCTGTATGCCCCAGACTCCAATCTGCCACAAGGGCCCCCAGCAGCAAAATCGTTGATAGAAAAATTCGAAATCCCTTTTTATGAAATCGATTTCCTTTTACCATACAGTACCTCCGATTTTAAATAGTTATAAGCTTTGGTAAAGTCGCTTAGTTAGATTCACCTCCCACCGACCGGAATAAAAACGTTTTTATTCTCGGCCTAAGAGAAATATAACAGACCCCGATTGTCGAAGTCTGTCATATTTTGAAGTCTGTCGATTTTTTATTATCCCATAGTTATTGCTCTTCTATGGCTGCTCTTAAATCATAGTCATCAAGCTGAATATCCAACTCCATTCCCAAGGCCAGCTTGGCAAGCTGACCTCCGATATATGGACCCATGGTAAGTCCGGAGGCTCCGAGACCATTAGCCGTAATAAGTCCTTCCCAACCAGGGATTTGTCCGATCACCGGCAAAAATCCAGGGGTAAACGGCCGAAAGCCGACTCTAACCTCCTGGAAGGTACTGTCCGCCAAGCCTGGCGCTAATGTTAGCCCTTTGTTCAATATTTCCTGCATTCCACCTGGAGTTATTCTTGTATCATAGCCCTGAACCTCGTTCTCATGAGTCGCTCCAATCACGATCTTTTGGTGCTCGAACGCAAGTAAATATTGATCGGATGGCGGCATAATCACAGGCCAATTCCCTGTATCCTGGCTATGCTCAGCCCGTAAATGCATAATTTGTGCTTTCTGGAAGTGAACGTTAAAGTGAATGCCGAGAGGCTGAAGCAGCTCCCTGGCCCAGGCTCCCGCACAGACAACCGTCATGTCCGCAGTGTAAATGTCTGTACCCACCCGAACTCCTATAATCTGATTTCCCTGGAACTCCAGCACAGCATTTCCCTTAATCCGCTTCGCCCCATGTCTCTCTGCTGAACGCAGCAAGGCATCCCGTAGAGCACGTCCATCTATACGGGCTGCTCCGCTAATATGAACGGAATGATATCCTTCTTCCAATAATGGGAACCTGCGGTGGGTTTCTGTCTCATCGAATCGCGTGATCTCGCCAATCTCCGGCGCATCCGCTTTGCGCTGCCGGGCCCGTTCCTCCATCCTGATTACTTTCTCCAGATCATGGTGAATGCTAAGTGCGCCAACTCTAGCGTAACCTGTCTCTGTCTCCCCCTCGTTCACCAGCTCTTCGATGAATTTCGGATAGAAGCCCGCACCTGCTTTGGCCAGGCGATACCAGGCCTGATTGCGCCGCTGCGATAGCCAAGGGCAAATGATGCCGGCCGCTGCATCCGTGGCCTGTCCTTGTTCTTCACGATCTATAATAAGTACATCATCTGCTCCCATTTTAGATAATTGATAAGCCGTTGATGCCCCCAAAATCCCTGCTCCGATAACAATATACTTCTTCATGATGAGATCCCCTTCTATTTCAACACCTTCAGTGTCAGATCATCTACATATTGCTTGGCTTCCAGTAGCGACATTCCATACAAAGCTCTTGATTTCTTTATAGCTTCGATTTTCTTGCCCTCATGTATTAATCGAATAACTTCATCTTGCCCAGAGTACGAGATTGATCCCTCCGCTTGAGCTGTGGGAACTGCTTGGGTTCCCGGGAACGGCATCGCTTTGATCCGCGCCTCTAAGGCAGATACTTTGTTATACACACTTAGACATGCGATCAAGGCAATAAGGGAGATGAAGAGTGCTAAATATTCCATGAGCCATATCCTCCTTGTCTGTTACGTAAATCCATTATAGCTTATTTAGTCCTCTTCCTTCATTCCAGACGAATATCAGCAAACCCAATTGTTTGGATAGGCAGCCTTGTTGTGAGGGGACATTCGCGTATGATAATAAGCTTATAACGAATTAGTAGTCAAAAACGAGGTGCAAATATCCATGGACATATCCAGGTCTATTGTTGAAGGTCCTTTATTATTTTCAGGATTCTCAATCAGGCTGCAACATCCTGCTCCTCTTAGTCCCTTCGCATAACCGCGGCCTGGCTGTAAACATGGAAATTTCCAGCCTGCAATACGGTTACATACGTAAAACACCCTTGATCATCTATCGGAACCGTTCCGGTTAACCAATGATTACAAGGGTGTCTTCCACTTCTATTATGCTGAGGAGCCAGACTCAAACCAGTCTTCAATTGCAGCAAATAATTGCTCCTCGAAATGCAGGTCAAATACCTTGCCGGTAAATTGCTGTTCAACCTCTTCATAAGGCCCGATCCTAAGGCTGTCGGTATGGATTTTAATCCTCTGGATCAATCCGTTCTCCACATCCAGCAAAGCTTGGATCAACCCCTGCGAGGTTCTTCTCTCCAGTATTACGTCGTATTTCGGGCTCTCGCCGTAGAGCCACTTGGAATCCGCATACAAACTTAACTGCGCCGGAATGTAGTTTTCATTATTATATCTGAGCAGCTGCACCTCTCCATAGCTTTCTGCAAAGCTGGTAACCAGCAGGTCAATCAAATGATCGACTGTACAGGAAGGAGCAAGCTGCTGTAGATTAACGACCCTGCTCTTCACGGATGTGATTCCCTTGGCTTGCATTTTTAGCTTCGAGGGTCTAAGCACCCGCCCTAACTGGCTCAAATCTACATTTACCATCAGAGTTCCGTGATGAAATTCATGACCGTTCTCCGCATAGAAGGCATGTCCGGAAAATTTCTGTCCCTGGATGGTCAGATCATTTCTGCCAGAGCACTCAACCGCAACTCCCAGGGCTTCAACCGCTTTTTTAATCACATCCAACTGCCGTTCCAGATCTTTATGCTGCTCCAGATAAATGAAAGTAAAGTTCAGATTGCCCAGATCATGGTACACGGCGCCTCCGCCCGAGATCCGTCTGGCCAGCCGGACTCCGTTAGTCGCCAGTTGCAGTACATCGCATTCAAGATACGGATTCTGATTTCTGCCGATCACAACCGTCTTCTCATTTTGCCATAAATACAAGATGACCTCGTCCGAGTTAACGCCTCGCAGCAACGCTTCCTCCAACGCCAGGTTATAGTACGGGTTATGCTCTTCGGACAGGATAATCCTATTCATCGTAATGCAGAGCCCCTACTCCAAAGCCGAGTATCGCCTCATGAATCACTTCACCCGTCGTGGGATGTGCAAAAATGGTATGAGCGATCTCTTCCTCAGGAATGCCTGAGCCGATCATGATCGTCAATGTACTGATCAAAGCCGATGCTTCTGGCCCAATAATCGAAGCGCCAATCAGCTTGTTGCTGTCCAGATCCTTGACCAGCTTGATGAAGCCCCGTCCCTCTCTCATCGTTAATGCTTTGCCATTGGCCTGGAATGGGAATTTGCTCACTTGAATGTTCCTGCCCAGGAGTCTGGCCTGGTCTTCATTCAGACCCACCTCAGCGATTTCCGGTGAAGTAAATATTACATTAGGCACCATTTCATAATCCATATGAGCGGCCGTACCCAGAATATGATCCACAGCCGCTATTCCTTCATGGGAAGCGACATGGGCCAGTTGAATTCGGTTCGTGACGTCGCCAATCGCGTAGATATGAGCCAGCGAGGTTTGTAAATGCTCATTAACCGCAATCCCTTTTCGATTGTCGTTCAGCTTGACGCCTGTCTTCTCAAGCTCCAGCCCATCTATATTCGGCGTTCTGCCAATTGCAACCAGTACCTTCTCGCTCGTTATAAACTTTTCGACTCCGCCCTGTTCAAAGATAACGACGGCTTTGCCTGTCTGGTCCTTTTCGATCCGGGTCACCTTGGCTCCGTTAAATACGCCGATTCCCTGCTCGGCAGCAATATGAGCGATCTCTTCCGAGACGTCTTTGTCCACCATCGTCAGCAGCCTGTCGCAGAATTCTAAGACATTGACCTGAATGCCAAAGTTGGAATAGAGAAAAGCGAATTCCATACCGATGACGCCGCCGCCAATAATCGTAACCGAGCTGATATTTTTTCGATAGGCCAGAGCTGAAGTGCTGTTCATGACAAACTCATGATCGATTCCAGGCAGAGCAATATCTGCGATCTGAGATCCAGTGGCAATAATGGTATTGTCGGCTTCGATCGTATATTCATCTTTTCCATTCTTGACGAGCACCTGGTGATCATTTAGGAATGAAGCGTCGCCTTTAATGACGCGAACGTTATTTTTGCCAAGCAGATACTCAATCCCTGACACCAGGCTGCCCTTAATCTCATCCTTCTTATCGATCACCTTGGCCATATCCAGCTCAATTTCCTTCACAGAAAGACCAAAATCATCGGCCTGCATCATTTGGTGAAAAACTTCGGAGGATTTGATTAAGGCCTTGGTCGGAATACAGCCCACATTCAGGCATGTTCCTCCCATGGAATCCTTCTCCACCAGCACGGTTTGAATACCTTTCTTGGCTGCGTAGAGGGCAGCGACATAACCTCCCGGCCCCGCGCCGATAACCAGCAGATCAGTTCGTACATCCTCCTTCTTCCCTTTCAGAAGCCCGCCGAAATAATCCAGCTTCGGTTTTACTTCTGACGGCGCCGCGGCAGTCTCTTCGGCAGTCATCTCAAATAGGCTCTGACCAATTTCAATTTCCTGCCCCTCATCGACCAACACTTTCTCGATCTTGCCTTTATATTTAGAATGTACAGGTGAATTTCCTTTCTTACTCTCTAACTGAAGTAAAGGTTGACCAATTTCAATCTGATCTCCTTCGGCAACATTCAGCTTCCCGATTTTCGCCTGCTTGGCGTGTCCTGTGAGCTGTTCCAGCTTGATAATCATGATGTTCCCTCCGCTGATTCATTAGTGGTTGGCCTTACTTGAAGAAGCAACCTCCCGAACCAGTCAGAAGGTTGCCATGAATCACATCATTATAAGTTTTATTTAAAGTCCTTTTCGAACTCATCAATCGAATCCTTCAGCAAGGTAACAGAATAAGCCATGCTTGGTCCGCCGCCAAATGCCACGGCAACCATAGCCGCTTCAATAATCTGTTCACGGGTTGCTCCTGCTTCGAGCGCTTTATAGACGTGGAACACGATGCAATACTCGCAGCGGTTATAAGCGGCGATCCCTACGCTGATCAGTTCCTTGGTCTTCGTATCAATGGCCCCATCGGCATAGTTGGTTCCCAGCAAGTTCATAAACGCATTAACGCTCTCCCCATTCGTACCGGACAATTCCTGCAATCCACCTGTAAAATCATTCAGCATTTGTCTAACATCTTTCTTCATTTCTGTCAGCTCCTTATTTTTTGTGAAATAATTCACTTGTGATCTAATAATACTTTACACTGCATTAATTGCATTGTAAAGTATTTTGTCGAAAATAAGATTTTCTTTTTTGAAACAATTTTCCATGGTTTTCTTACAAAAATGCAATATAATAAGAAAATATTTATATTAATACTGGGGGAGCTTCTATGACTACACCGAAAAAAGGCCCAGAGATGTCAGGAAAGAACGATCGTTTTTCCTCGTCAGGGTTTATCTTGGCTGCTATTGGCAGTTCCGTCGGGCTCGGAAACATGTGGAAATTTCCGTACATTACCGGCGAAAATGGAGGGGCTGCCTTCTTCCTGCTCTTTATCGTCTGTCTGATCGTGATCGGTCTGCCGGTTCTGCTGGCCGAGCTGGCCATTGGCCGTGCGGGCAGGGGCAGCGCTGCTACTTCGTTTGTGAAGGCCGGCGGTTCGAAAGTATTCGGAAAACTCGGGATTCTGCAAGTTATAGCACCTTTTCTGATCCTGACCTTTTATATTATCGTTGCCGGATGGACGCTGAACTACGCTGTTCAATCCTTTAGCGGTCACTTGTTCAGCAGCTCTGATTACGAAGGACAATTCGCTTCCTTTATTGGCGGGTATATGCCGATTGTGTGGCAAGCGATAGCCATTCTGATTACTGCATTTGTAGTCATCAAAGGGATTTCGGGGGGAATTGAGAAATTTAATAAAGTACTCATTCCCGGGATGATCATTTTGCTCATCGGTCTGATGATCCGCTCCGTAACTCTTCCGGGCGCGGGAGAAGGAGTAGCCTTCTTCCTGCACCCTGATTTCTCCAAGCTGAGCCCTGAATCCGCATTGGTTGCTCTGGGACATGCCTTCTTCTCGCTATCGCTTGGCATGGGGATTCTGCTAACTTATGGCGCTTATGTGGACAAACGTCAATCGCTTGGAACGGCTACGCTCGCTATCGGAGCTGGCGATTTGATCTATGCCTTTGTTGCCGGGCTGATTATTTTCCCGACGACTGCCTCCTTTGGCATTGCTCCCGATTCCGGTCCAAGTCTTGTGTTCATGGCGCTTCCGGCCGCTTTTTCAGCAATGCCGTTCGGATCGCTTTTCGGAGGTTTGTTCTTCATCTTATTAGCCATTGCTGCCCTTACCTCGGCTGTATCGCTGCTGGAAGTACCGGTCTCCTTTACGATGGACCGCTGGGGCTGGAGCCGTACGAAGTCCGTAATCATTATCAGCGCTCTAGTTATGCTTATTGGACTTCCATCCGCACTGTCCTTCGGGATGGTGCCTGCCCTGTCCGATCTGGGCGGCAAGAACTTCTTTGACTGGCTTGACTTCATCACCTCGAATATAATGCTGCCTATCGGCGGACTCATTACGACTTTGTTCGCAGGCTACTTCTGGAAGGGCGCTGCGGAAGCAGCGGGCCTGAAATCGAAATGGTTCAAGATATGGCTGTTTATGCTTCGGTATATCGCGCCGGTTCTTGTTCTTCTGGTTCTTCTGCATACAACAGGTATCATTAAAATCGATTAGCACCAAAAAAGGCAATCTCGCGGCCGCTATAAACAGCGCCGTAGCGAGATTGCCTTTTTAATGATATTTCATTGTTCTTTGGTTACATTCGCAACCATTTTTTCCAGCACGTTCTTGAAAATCTCCAGGTCCCCCACAGGAATCCCATCCGTTGCATCTTCATGGAAGCTTTGTCCTAATGGCAGCAGCTCCGCTCTTAGTTGCGTTCCCTTGGAAGTCAGGTTGACTCTAATAATTCTGCGGTCCGCCGTATCTCTCTCCCTCACGCATAAGTCGTCTCTCTCCATCCGTTCCAATAACCTGGCTATAGAGGATTCGTTGGCGTTCATCTTTTGGGCCAGCTCTTTCTGAGAGATATTTTTCTCCTCACCGATGAAGAACAGAGCAATCCATTTTACTCGCGTAATATTGTTATCCCGCAAGCGTTCATTAAAAGCATCAACTATTTTCTTGGAAGCAGTATTCGTAATAAATCCGATACAATCCGTTAGATTAAACACAATAAACTCCCTTTCCTGGACATTCAGATAGATAGTATTATAAACCAAACCTATGCTTCAATTATCATATCATCCATCTAAAAAGCCCAGTTGCCGTTTCGGAAAATCGCTTCTGTCCGACCATCCTGGGTAATACCATCAATGGATAACTCGGCAGCTCCGATCATAAAGTCGACGTGAATCAAGCTTTTATTTACCCCATGCTTCGCCAGTTCCTGTTCATTCATGTCCGTTCCGCCCTCAATAGTAACCGGGTACGCTTGACCCAACGCAAGGTGACAGGATGCATTTTCATCAAATAATGTATTATAAAAAATGACGTTCGAGTTGGAAATCGGCGAATCATGAGGAACCAGCGCGACCTCACCAAGATATCTTGCGCCTTCATCGGTATCAAGCAGCTTCTGCAGTGCTTCAGCCCCTTGCTCCGCACTGAAATCAACGACCTTCCCCTCCTTGAATGTCAGAGAAAATCCATCGATAATTACTCCGTTATTGTTCAACGGCTTCGTACTGCGTACCGTTCCGTTTACGCCGTTCTTGCTGGGCAGCGTATAGACTTCCTCTGTCGGAATGTTAGGATTGAACCAGATGCCACGGGAATTTTCCTTTGCCCCACCTAGCCAGACATGGCCTTCAGGAAGCTCAATCGTCAGCGATGTGCCGGGAGCTTCATATTGAAGCTGCTTGTAACGCTTATCATTCAAGAAGCTGACCATTTCAGCTAGCTTGGCATTATGTTTGCCCCATGCCTCTACCGGTTGGTCCTGGTCCATGCGAGTCGCATCGATGATGCGTTCCCATAGCTTTTGCTGTGCGGATTCTGGACTTTCGTCCGGAAACACCTTGCTTGCCCATTCCACAGTAGCATAAGAGATCAGCGTCCATGCGTTGTGATGGGCCATCAAATAACTGCGGTACTTGTTAAGCGCAGTGGCAGCCGTCTTGGCCGCGGTGGCGATCCGTGCTGGTTCAACCCCGTTCAGTAAATCCGGGTCCGGGGAGTAAATCTGGATAAAAGCCGCTCCCTTTTCCGCGTATTCCTCCATCGCTTTCGCACGCCATTCCGGATATTCGGAGAATACTGCTTCCGGTGCATGATGATATTTTATTTTGGACAGCTGATCGTCATTGTACTCAACATAGACATTGTGAGCGCCCGCTTTATACGCATGGAGCGTAATCAAGCGAACCAAGTCGGCCGCTGTAACAGGCGCCATGACCACGACCGTTTGGCCGGGCTGAACATTAACCCCTACCTTAACGGCCAGCTCCGCATAATTATCCAATTGCTGTTTCGTTGGATACATTTCCATTCCCCCATATTGGTCAAAGTTATTATTCTATTATATCCTTGCCTGGGCATATCGCGAAATAAATTTACTATGAAAAGAAATGATGGCCCCTTGCTTCCACAGGTTTTGCGAACCTTCCGAGATACATGTTACTGTTGAGAGAGATCTCACACGAGGATTCATCGAAACGCTGCGGGCCAAGCTTCCCTGACCTCTAACGAAACTCCGGAACACTATTTTGGTGAATACCATGTGGGTAACATCAACTTCATTCTAACGAAACTACGTATCGTTATTTGCTCCAAAACCACGGCTAATAAATTCTAACGAAACACCATATCGCTATTCGGGTGAAAATAGGGCTTTGGGCCGCAATTTTACTCAAATAACGATCCCCAGTTTCGTTACAATTTTCGGAGGTCCTTTTTTGCCGGAATAGCGATACCACGTTTCGCTTGATAGTTAGTGGCTAGAAATCGGAGGTTAGAGCAGAGGTTAGTAGCAACAGATCAGAGGTACAGTGGCCAATGACGACCAAAGTTAAATGATCAGAGGTTAGTTGGAAACAGTTCGGACGGTCAGAGGTCATAGCCACAGGTCAGGGGGGCAGAGATTGGCCAGTTGGTCAAAGGTCAGATTGCTGCAAGCTAGTTGGCAAAAGGTCAGAGGTCCAGAGGTACGGTGGTCTGAGACCGGATAACCAGAGATCGATCAGAGGTCGGTAGTCATGGGTTAGTTAGCCACAAGTCAGACGGTCAAAGCCACGGTGGTCTGAGATTGGGTATCCAAAGGTTGGTGGATCAGAAGTTAGTTAGCCACAAGTTAGTTGACCAGAGCTCAGTTGGTCAGAAATCAGAGGTCATCCGAACTTTGATCTTCTCCCCAATCCATGGGACAACGTTGCCGATGGGGGCTGACTGACTCTAACGAAACTCCATATCGTTATTTACTCCAAAACCATGGCAAATAAATTCTAACGAAACACCATATCGCTATTCGGGTGAAAATAGGGCTTTGGGCCGCATTTTTACTTAAATAACGATCCCCAGTTTCGTTACAATTTTCGGAGGTCCTTTTTTGCCGGAATAGCGATACCACGTTTCGTTAGATAGTTAGTGGCTAGAAATCGGAGGTTAGAGCAGAGGTTAGTAGCAACAGATCAGAGGTACGGTGGCCAATGACGGCCAGAGTTAAATGATCAGAGGTTAGTTGGAAACAGTTCGGACGGTCAGAGGTCATAGCCACAGGTCAGAGGGTCAGAGATTGGCCAGTTGGTCAAAGGTCAGATTGCTGCAAGCTAGTTGGCAAAAGGTCAGAGGTCCAGAGGTACGGTGCGGCACGCGATAGATCTGCTCTGTAACAAACCTAATTCCATTGTGGTATATGATGCTGGAGCAGCTGCCGAGGAAATGTTCAATCGCCCCGATGCTTCTATTCACTACAGGCATTCCGGCGAAATCCCCCCGGACAAATTAAGGGAAGTCTTCCTCCGCCCGGACAATCTCGCCATGCTAGCTGCCGATATCAAGCAATTACAGCAAGAATGGCAGTGGATTAGCAAACAGACGGGTACGCTGCGGATCTGGCAGGATAACACCGTACTGGAGGTGCCTGCCAATTATTATGATTCATACTTGCTGGACACTCTGGATAAGCTCAAACCTGCAACCGGCCATAGCGATTTTCTCAAATCAGCCCGGCTGATCGGGGAAGCCATCGGGTATTGTGAGCAGTGTATTGGAGATGCTTATTTTGAATATCGGTTGAGAGAACTTATATATAACGGTATTCTCGAAATTAAAGGAGTTCCCGCGGGGATGCGGTTTTATAGCAACAGGCGCAAGTCCCGATAGGATAGATAACCCCTGCCGGACATCTTATCTGACAGGGGGTAACAAAATTATTTTACTTTTGAACCTATATCATTCATAAATTCCTTAAGGCCTTCGGCGATTTCTATTGAGCGAGTATGGTGCAAATAATGGTCTCCTTCAAGGGGGATCACTTTTCCATATCGGGACTCTTTGGCTTGCTCCTCATGCAGGGATATCCAGTCTTCTCTGGCCATATCATGGGCTTGTACAAATAAGAGCAGAGGAATACTTTCCGGGAATCTCAAATTTTGGGCTGCCACGAAATTAGGATAGATATGTTCCATTTCATTCATGCTGCTGGAATTATACAAGTTTTTGAGCATAATCAGGTTCATTTGTTTTTTGGTCTCATCATCAAAGGGAAGCTGGGCATAAGGGTCGCCCGATACTTTCAACAGCAATCTGGCTAAACCTGAGTTTTTAAGAAATTTAAGCTTATTGATTGGAAATTTAACATCCATACCGCTCTGCGTTGGCACACTGCTGTCGATTCCGGCAAAAGCAATGACTTCATCTGGATATTTGTTCACATAGTCCAGCCCGTAAATTCCGGCGATAGAATGGCCCATCAGAATATACCGGTCAATACCCAGACTTTGCAAGGCCTCGTGAACTTCGCTTACAATATTCGCTGTGCTGCGGTCTTTTTTGGTATCATCACTTAATCCATATCCAAAGGGCTCGACCACGACGACTTTATAGGATGGAGACAGCTCTTCGATTAGCGACTTAAAATCAAGCGCCGGTGCTGCTGTTCCATAACCAGGCAGGAGAACAATCGTCTCCTCTCCTTCCCCTTGAATCAATACATTCATATTTTTCCCATCTATTGATACTTGCTGACCGTAATGCTCGATTCTTTTTTGCTCCGAACGACTGCTGATCTTATCCACTGCAAAAATAACAGCCATAAACAGCACAACTGCAAGGATGATGGCTCCTGCGATTTTTAGCAAAATGCTTCGTACTTTTTGGGCCCTCGTTCTGTTCTTTATATTCATGTCCTCGGTTTGTGGCACGATCATCTTCTCCTATCTATCTCTGTTTATTCAGCCTCCCTGGCTATAAAATGAAGTGTACCTTACGAATATGTACTCCTCATGACGACAATATGAACTGAATATGAACAGATATAAATAAAAAAATGCTACGCTAACATAGCAAGCAATACTTGCTATGTTAGCGTAGCATAGAAAATTACTCTGACGGAATATTCATGGGCAAAGCGACCGTAATCGTTGTCCCCCGGCCAAGCTCGCTTTCTACTAGGAGGTCACCTTGATGAAGAGATACAATTTGCTTCACAATGGCCAGCCCCATGCCGCTGCCGCCATACTTGCGGCTGTGGGAACGATCCGCCTTAAAGAATCGCTCGAAGATACGCTTCTGATCCTCGGCAGAGATGCCTATTCCCCTATCGGTGATTTGCACGGCTACATTTTTGGCCTCCTGCCGGAGGCTGACGGCAATCACACCGCCATCCTCCGAGAATTTGATGCTATTGCCAATGATATTGGTCCATACCTGATTTAGAAGATCATAGTCTGCTGTTACAGTCACTGCTTTTAGATGAAGCTCAAAAGAGATATTGCGTGCCGACCACTGCGGCTGGATCGCCACAATCACACGTCTTATCTGTTCGTCAAGACTATATGAAACCGGATTCAGCTGCTGTGACTGCGATTCAAGCAAACTCAGCTTCAGCAAGCCATCGCTCAGCTTGGACATCCGCTCCGCTTCAGCAATGATAATGTCAAGATATCGGCTTCGCTCGCTATCAGAGATAGATACATGCTTAAGCGCCTTAGCGTAACCAGATATCGAAGTGAGCGGCGACTGAACCTCATGCGATACGTTTGATACGAAATCCCTGCGCATCTGTTCCAGCTGCTGCAGATCATGCATCATCTCTTCAAAACTGCGAGCCAGAGTGCCGATCTCTCCCTGCTGCTTAATGTTCAGCTCGACATTGAAATCCCCGGCTGCGATTTGTCTGGTAGCTCTTGTCAGCTTTTTAATCGGTCTTACCAGAAATATAGAGGCAACCAAAATCAGCAGACTGCCTGCCATTAACGTATAGGTCACAAACGAAGATAACCACTTTATGTTAAAGGAAGCAGCAGGGGGCGTCAGCTGTTCCACAAACATCGCTTTCGTGCCCATTTCCGTGTTCAACGGCAATCCCAGAAGATGCGGGGAAGCCGCACTAGCATCCACTCGAACGGTTTCCCCACCCAATACTTTTTTTACTTGCTCCATCGTCACAGTGGCCGGGGACTGTCCGTTTAGCGCTCCGTAGGACTGGAATTGCCCCGTTTCATCGTAGATGCGAACATGGTAAATATTGAGCTGTTTCATCCCGCTCACATACAAGTTCGCCTCATCAACGGATAGAATCTCGTAAATCCGGACGATATCCTGGCTGAAATTAGATAAGGTGGCATGCATCGTTTCATTCAATTTCTCTCTATATTCCCAAAATGTAATAACAAAACCAATGACCGTCCCCAATAGAATAGCGGCCAAAAAAGTGGCTACAACCCGAGTATATAACGATTTGATCATTCGCAAACCTCAAGCTTGTAGCCTAGCCCGCGCACGGTTTCAATCCGAAAATCGGATATAGTCGCGAACCGTTCGCGCAATCGCTTAATATGCACATCTACCGTCCGTTCATCCCCCACATAATCAAGTCCCCAAATTTGATCAATCAGCTGCTCTCGCGTGTAAACCTGGCCAGGTGTTCCAGCCAGCTTATACAGCAATTCGAACTCCTTGAGCGGCAGAGTGAACGCCTCCGCCCCTCTCGTTACCTTATATGTCAATCGATCGAGGATAACACTGGCGAATTGAATCGTCTGCGTGGAGCCAATTCGGTATCGCTTTAATAAAGCCTTTACGCGAACCGTCAGCTCCAGCGGATCAAACGGCTTCGTCAAATAATCGTCCGTCCCCAGTTCGAATCCCTTCACCTTCTCCCAGGTTTCGCCTCTCGCTGTAAGCATAAGCAGGGGCAGATCGGGATTAGCTCGGCGGAGCTCCTTGCATAAGGTCCAGCCATCCATGATTGGCATCATAATATCAAGCACAACAAGATCCACCTGCGTCGAGCCGTAGATGTTCAGCGCTTCTTGGCCATCTGCGGCCTCGACTGTTGTAAATCCGTCGGTGCGTAGAAATAAACTAACAAGCTCGCGAATATTTGCATCATCATCAGCAACCAGTATAGTAGGCATCCATTACCCTCTCTCTCTGTTCATCCTACATCCCAGTATTTATTATACTATAAAAGATTTATACTGGCCCTGCCGGACTGACTCCCTCCCTTGGATCATTGACGCAGCTGCTCTCCCAGAAACCTTACGATCCCGTCCTCGGCATCCTGGGAGTATTCCCAGACCATCGCGCCACCCAGATTATGCTGCTGGATATACTTCACCTTTTCAAGCAGTGACTGCGGGTCTTCATAGGTGATGAACATATCTCCATTATAGAGATAAGCGGCTTTCGCTTGAGCATCATAGTAGCGCTTGTAACCATTTTTGTTCATATAGGATTTCTGAATCACCTTATAAGTGAGATCCAACCGCTCGATATCAACCGCTTGTCCGGGAGCAAATGCACCGTCATGCTTGCTACCCTTCACCTTCTGCCAGGCATAAGAGTAGGCGGGAATACCCAGCAACAGCTTCTTGCTGTCAATATCGTGATCAAGATACATCTTTATGATCTGATCCACACTCATCTGTGACTTATTCCCGCGGTCCATATATAGATTGGCATTATAGCCGGTCTGCTTCGACCATTGGCCCGTCAAGTCATAGCTCATCACATTGATATAATCGACATATTCAGCTACCTTCTGGACCTCAACGCTCTGAAAATACCAATCCTGCGTACCTGCAGCGAAGGTTAACAGATATCCCTTGCTGTTGAATGGCAGGCGGTACATTTTCTCCCTCAGCTCCCTGATCAGGCTGGTGAAATTTTGCGTATCCTCTGGCCGAGATTTCTGAGTATTCCAGGCATGAAATGCCGGGTACTCCCAATCGATATCCACGCCGTCCAGATCCAGCTCTCGGATCATCTCAAGAATGCTCTCCGTAAATAAATAACGGTTGCCGTCCAGTGCAGCATCGGAGAAGCCATCCACCCCATATCCACCTATCGCCAGCACGAATCGGGTTGCAGGGTTGCTCTGTTTCATTTTCTGAATATTACGTTTTATCTGCTCGTTTGTCGCCTCATCTTCATGAAAATAGAGCTTTGTTCCGGCAATCTTCGCAAAGGCAATATAAGCGATATCCACATTTTTCTCGGATAAACGGACGTTGTCTGCATCCCTCCAGGCTTCCACGTACACTGCCGTCACTTTATGATCCTCAGCGCTTGAGATTTGATAGAAATAAAGGCCCATGCCCGCCAGCAATATTATCACGAACACTTTCGTATATAAACTGATCTTCATGGAGTCACCCTCTTCCGCCAAATAGAATATAGGTTGTGACCTTATTTAAATTCAGAATCTTGACGGTGACATAACTGATTATAAGGATGAGGAAAATATTCGCCAGGAGTCCCAGAATGGCCTCCAGCAACGAAGCCTCAAGCGGTGTCTTGCCCGATACCATCATCTCGATTAACAGATGAATCAAATATACGCTGAAGCTGGCTTTGGAGATGGAGCCAAGCAGTTTTTGTACTTTATGATTCAGTTTCGCGTTCAGCGCCTCCTCTTTAGCCTGGAAATAAACGAACATGCCGACAGCCATACAAAAAGTAGTAATGGAATAGTTGCCGTAGAACATTTCGTCAAGCACGCCTCTCTGTACAGACACAAAATAAGTCGCAACGGGGGCAATAAAAAACGAAAGGACGCCCAGATTGAACATTCTATTCTTCATTCTCACAGGCAGATCGAAATGATATAGATAGTAGCCTAATATAAAATACCCGAGATACCCCGTAAAGAACGGTATGTTTAAGAGCGGTATGCTGATCCCTGTCCCTGTCAGCCGTTCCACGATATCGTTCAGCAAGCGGCCCCCGATGCTTACAGCAAACCATAAGCACAAGTAATATCTCAGGTCCTTCTCGCCGCAAGCTTTGATCCATTTGCTGAGCAACGGAACTGTCAAATAAATGGCGATAATCGCGTAAATAAACCAAAGATGCACATAATTACGATCGGTCAGCAGACGGTAGCCAAAATCGAGCAGAAATTCGAAGCCATTCATCTCGCTTTTCAAAATCACATATTGGTTGTACAACCCGTAGATCAGCGACCAACTGACCAGTGAAATTAATAAGGGTACGATCCGCTTCTTAAAAAAAGCCTGATAGGATTGAACCTCTGTCCGCAGGATCATCGCTCCGCTAATCATAAAAAAGACAGGAACGGCAAACCGTGATATGGAATTGAAAAAATTGCTGATCCACCAGGAAGCCGTATGAAAATCATTCGAGGCAGTAAGTATCTCCGCCGTGTAATGCAGGGCAATCACAGCAATAATCGATAAAATTCTCAAGCAATCTACGTATAGGATTCGTTTGCTTTCCATAACTGTATTCATGGGAGTCCTCCTTCTATCCTGAATGCGATCTGGATGCGATATTTTGACTAATGGCTGCGACGCCTTTTCTCTCCACAAACCCCCAGCCTTCATCATTATCAAAATATTTGAACGTCCCGGCGATATTGATATATAGCAGTACATTGCGATAGGTGAGCAGATCCAGTTGACTAAAAAGGAACATCCTAATATAGTCCTGAATCGTATAGCTGCTGCCGTATTTTCTGCAGAGGCCTAATGAAACTACGATCTGTAGCCCATTGATCACCAGGGTGATTAGAAAGAAGATCAACGCGTGGATCAGATTGCCGTCGGCAAAAAATATCATCTGCACGATATAGACAAGCATCATAAATGCTGAAAAGGTACCCAGCATAAAGCCGTCAATAGCAAAGAACAGGTTTACCCCTACGCCAAAACGGCTCGACAGCCGCGACCAATAGATGAGAACACAATCGATGAACGCCTTCTGCCAGCGGATGCGCTGTTTGTAGAAGTTGGTCAAATTCTCCGGACACTCCGTGTAGCAGACCGCCTCCGGCGCATACACCAGCTTCTTCTTCAAGCGATTGGCCTTCAAATACTCGTGAATTTTCAAGGTAATATCGATATCTTCGCCAACCGTGCTGCGAAATCCGTTCACCTGTACCAGGACATCCTTGTAAAATGCGCCGAACGCGCCGGATATGACGACAATGGAATTAAAAAAGGACTGCGTTAATTTACGTACATAGAAGCCATGTGTATAATTGATAATCTGACTTTTGATCAGCCCTGAGCCCCTGAACTTCTCGACAATAGCTCCGTCCCGCTTCTCCGCGCCTTGTACAATTTTCACGGTGCCGCCGAGGGCGATAATATCGCTGTTATGGAAATATTGATTGACGTATTTCAAAGCATTGGTTTCCAGCATGCTGTCGGCATCCAACGTAATGACAATCTCGGATGCAGCATAATCGATCCCTGCATTCAGGGAATCGGCCTTGCCGCCGTTTTGCTTGTCGATGACGAGGATATGAGGGTAATGGACTGAGCGGTATACGCCTTTAATAGGCTTGTAGGCTAACTGATGCGCGGGAGTCCGGCAGTCAAGTTCGAGCTGCAGCAGTTCGTCCAGCCTGGAAAGGGTCTTATCCTTGGACCCATCGTTAATGATAATAATCTCATAGTTGCTATATTTCAGGTCGGCCATCGCATCCAGACAATTTTTGATCGTCAGTTCCTCGTTATAGGCCGGGACGAGCACCGCTATCGATTTCTCCGCCAGCTCGGGATCGAGCCTTTTTACCTTACTGCAGACAAGGGGGATGACCGTATACAGAGCTTGAAATATAAGAAATACCGCTGCTATTACATACAATAAAAATGACAAGTTGGGTTCTCCTCTCTTTCTCTTTCTAGTTCTCTCATGCTAAGACTAGCCCAATCCTCCTCCCATAGTAAAACCGCTTAATATCGCAAGAAAACGAATACATCGACGATTTTCATATCTATACAGCATTTTGGGTTATATTTCCTATATAAGTTAAATATTATCTTTTTATGTATTATTAGGGATAAATTTGTCTTATTAAGGGGTAAATATCTATCCCTTCTACCTTTATTTAGTGGAACAATTATGTTTCTTTTTATGGCCTCGATCTCCCTGCCGAGTATCTATTTCTTCTTTGCAGGCCGACAAAAGCATCACAGAAGATTCAGCGAGAACGCCAAAAACCCCCGTCAGGCTAACGTCTGACGAAGGATTATTGTATTTCTAAATTGGTAATCTATCTCCCGCCTGCAAGGAGTGCAAACCGGGGTAGCCTTTCCCAGCCAGGCGAGCAACGACCCGGTCGGTCTCCGGCTTAGGAGCATGAACCAACACGGTGTGACGGCTGGGAACCTCCTGCAGCATATAGCGAACATCTTCCAGGCCCTGATGGATTTTGTAACCCATCTGTACTGTCTCGCAGTAGGTCTCCTCCGTCTCGCCCCGGAGCAGCCGCCTAGCAAAGGTGCCGTCACTGGCATGGCCCGTAATGACGATCGCATGAGCGGATGATAAGGAGAGGCGTTCCGCATACCAGCGGGCACGGGCCGATTCCATCATGCCATCCGTCGTGAAGATGATAAGCGGCTCCTCTCTCTCCAGCAGCCGCAGCCTTTCCTCCTGAGTGTCCGGAACATACACATGAGGTGCAAGTATCGCTTCCTCTATCGTATGAAGGCTCCCCGGTTTTAGCCAAGCTTCCCATTCCGCCATCTGTCGCAGCCCTTCATAGATCGCTCGTTCCAGCAGGACCGGCTGATCCGAAAAGGTGCCGAGCGCCCATACCAGCAGCTCCTGTCCTCGTCCAAACGCAGGGACCGGCAGGAGCACATGTCCTCCACGCCCCAATACTTCAAGCGTAAACTGCCGGAGTGCATTCAGTTTCTGCTCCTGGGATTCATCATCCATTCCGTATGCATTATCCATAATGGATAAGAGGGTCTCTGACATGGACGACGCAGAAGCAGTAGGGCTCTCAGGAAGTGGTGCACGTGGCGAATCAGCGGCCAGCAGAGCAGATTCCCGGCTGAAGTCTCCTGAGAAGAACAGCAGCTGCCCTTCCATTTGAATCCGGAACCAGACCGAGCCGAGCATATGACCGCTCCTCCCCCACTGCAACTGCAACCCGTCATTTAGCTGCAACCATTGTCCTGCCGGGACCTCATCCTCCAAGATACGGAATTTGAGCGCCGCGATATGTGCGGGTTCATAGGGAAGCTCCCCATTACGGCTCGCCACATATTTACCCCAATTTGCAAAATACAGCTCCAACTGAGATACCGTTGGCCCGGTCGTCCAGATCTCTCCTTGATAACCGTGTTTATATAGAAGCGGCAGAGCCATAGAATGATCCTCATGCGCATGCGACAGAAATACGGCCGTCAGCTCAGGAATCAGATGGACATCAAGCAGGGGATATTGCCCCGTTCCCTCCTTCTTGACACCGCAATCGAGCATAATCCGATGCTGTTCTCCTGTTAGCACATAACAAGAACGGCCATGCTCCCCGGCTCCACCCCATATTTTCAGTTCCATTAGGCCGTGTTCCACTTCTTCCGGGAGCCGAGGACTTCCAGCAGCATAAGCAGGATCGTCGTGATTCCCACGGAGATCACAGCCATTGCCATGCCGAGCGATACTTGCCCCTGCTCGAACTGGGCGTAAATATACGTCGCCGAGGTCTGCACGGACGGAGGCAAGATCAGCAAAGAGCCAACAAGCTCACGCGAAGCAATGGTGAAGGTCATCATCCATCCGGCCAGCATCCCCGGAATGATGAGCGGCAGCAGCACTCTGCGGAATATATATCCCGGCTTTCCACCAAACACCTGACCGGCCTGGAATAGCGAAGGGTCAATTTGAGTGAAGGCGCTCTTGACGTACTGCACTGTATAAGGGACAAATAATACAACATAGGTGAGGATAACCATACCGTAGGTGTTATACAGCGGAATCGGCATCCACGGGGCATTCCAGAGCAAAATCAATCCTACGACCAGGACAATTCCCGGCACTGTATTAGGCAGCAGGCTGAACAGATCAATTGACTGCTGCAGACGAAATTTGGAGCGCCCGATTGCTACAGCAAACCAGGTGCCCAGCACCACGGCAATCGTAGAAGCAACCAAAGACAACCATAAGCTATTTAACAAAGCTTTCATGCTGGGTGAATTCCAGCGCAGAAGCTCCTTGTAGAAATCGATCGTAAAGTTGTTCCAGGCGAGCCCTACTCCGCGCAGCTTCATCGTAGAAGCCGCGATGATGGAGAAATACGGGATGCCCACAGATATAAGCAGAAGCAGAACCGCATAGATTCCCCCTGCCCATTGCAGCCAGCGGCCGCTGTTCATCGAGGAGTGGCGAACACCTTTTCCCCCAACCAGACCATAAGTATATTTGCGGTTCAACAAAGATTGCGCATACCAGATCAGCAAACAAGTCGTTAGCAGTACAGATGCCAAAGAGGTCGCCTTGCCGAAATCGATGGGCCAGCTGGAAATATACTTATGAATCTCCGAGGTCATCACTTGGTAGCCTATGCGTTTGCCAAACGTAACCGGCGTACCGAATTCAGCAATCGTCTTCACGAAGACAAGCATGGCTCCCATCCCAAATGCCGACAGCAGCAACGGAGCAATCACGCGGCGGAAGCGATACAGGAAGGACGCACCCATAACCGCTGCCGCTTCCTCCATATTCCCACCGATCCGCTCCAGCGCCCCGCGCAGCAGCAGGTACAAGAAGGGATACAGATGAAGACTCATAATCGCAACCATACCTCCGAAGGAGAAGAAAGACTGGCCTAATCCTGCGAGACCAGGAGCAAGCTGCTCCAGATAGCCGTTCTTCTGCATGAATAGAATCCAGCCCATCGAACCGATGTAAGGCGGTGTCATGAAGGGAACCAAGAATACGATCTCCAGCCAGCGCAGCCGTCCCAGCCTGGTGTTAACCATGACCCAGGCGAGAGGCAAAGCGAGCACGGTCGTTCCTAGAATGACGCATACACCCAGCCAGATCGAGGATAACAGCACGGCCGCCATCTCGGAATTTGCCAGCGTGCGGAATGGGGCTGACCATGTCAGCTGCCCATCCCGGTATACGCTTTGTATGAAGATTTCGGCCAAAGGCACGACGATGAGGAGACCAAGAACCAGAAGCGCAAGCACCATCGACCAGATTTTAAATTGACGCTGCAGTACCGTATTATTCATATTATTTGAACAGCTTCGTGAACTGATCGGTTACTTCCGGACCATGCTCGCCCATCCATGCCCAATCAGTCGTAAGCAGCGGAATTTCATCTAAGTTAGCGCGGTTCTCGGCCTTCACATCTGTGCGTCCTGGCAGAAGTGCTGCATCGGAGACCAGCCTCTGCGCTGAATCGGAGAGCAGATAATCAATAAATGCCTTTGCATTCTCTTCATGCTTGGTGGACTTAAGAATAGCTGCCGGACGCGGACTGATCACCGTTCCTTCTTGCGGATAGACAATATCGATCGGCTCACCCTTGGCCTTCGCTTTATAAGTCATGTAATCCACCGCGCTTACCACAACGCTCTTCGCGCCGGTAATAACCGGATCAAGCGCTTCTTGATTGGCGCCAGCCATCGCTGCGCCATTCGCTTTGTACTGCTCGAACAGAGACCATCCGCCCTCTCCCTTATCGCTAAGATAACCTGTAATGAAATCCAGCGCAGATCCGGACAGCGACGGGTCGGGAATGTTCACCTGGTTCTTGAACTCCGGCTTAGCCAGGTCGCTCCAGGAAGTCGGCGGGGTCGTTACCAGCTTCGTATTATAAGTGATGCCAAGCGCCGATGCGCTTGTGCTGAAGTAATGGCCTTCTGAATCGGACCAATCCTTATTCAGCTTATCGGCATTTTTGGCTTCCGGGTAAGCAAGCGTCAATCCTTCGTTCTTCAGACCTTGCGCTGACGGCAGCGAAGCAAGGATAACGACATCGGCTACCGGATTGGCTTTCTCTGCTTCCATACGGGCCAGGATTTTACCGGTGGTGCCTTGGAACATCTCCACCTTTACCCCCGACTGCGTCTGGAATTCCTCAATCAGCTTATTCGCTAGTCCCTCCGGGCCTGCGGTATATACCGTAAGAACCTTGTCCGCAGCTTGGGCCGGCTTATTCTCTGCGCTTGCCGGAGCTGCTGTATTCTGGCTGGCATCGCCGCTTCCGCAGCCGGCTAATGCGGCGCCAAGCGCTAAGGATAGAACGAGCGCGCTTCCTTTTTTCCAGGCGTTACGTGTTAAATTGAACATGATCATTTCCCCTTTAATCATTTTTAGTAACTTTTGATTAGCCTTCATTCAAGCGGTGAATGCATCGCTGTGGTACATGGATGGTCAGCTCTGTCCCTTCGCTCAGCCGCTCCGGATAGTAGGCCAGCCAGAGCTCGGTCGCGTCATTCGTCTTCAATCGGACCTCATAACGATCCCCAACATAACTTACCTGAGTTACGACAGTTTGATAGGACTGAACCTCCTGTTCGCTGCCTGGTTCAAAGCGGATATGCTCCGGCCTGAACATGGACTGCCCGTCAGCCAGCCAGTTTGACTTCCCAATGAACCGGGCTACAAAAGGGTGCTTGGGCAAATTGTAGATTTCCTCAGGCGAACCCTGCTGTAATACTCGCCCGCCTTGCATGACAATCACTTGATCGGACATGGACATGGCCTCCATCTGGTCATGAGTCACATAGAGAGCGGTAAGCCCCATTTCGCGGACCAAGTACATCATTTCCAGGCGCATCTCATCCCGCAGCACAGCATCAAGCGCACTCAGCGGCTCGTCAAACAGCACCAGCTTCGGCCGGGTTGCCACAGCTCTTGCGAAGGCCACCCGCTGCTGCTGACCGCCTGACAGCTGATGAGGATATCGCTGCTCCATTCCGGCGAGCTTGACCTTGTCCAGCGCCTCCATGACCCTGTCCTGAATCCCGTCCTTGCGCCCGGTCGCCCGGAGCCCAAAGGCTACATTCTCAAACACGGTCATATGGGGCCACAGAGCGAAGTCCTGGAACACCATCCCGAAGCCGCGCCGATGAGGCGGCACTTCCTTGCCGGCGCTGTACAGCACCTCTTCGCCGAAGCGGATACTGCCTGTATCCGGCTGTTCCAGCCCGGCGATCAAGCGCAGCAGTGTAGTCTTGCCGCAGCCCGATGGGCCAAGCAGCGTAGTGAACTTCCCCTGACGGATGCTCAGTTCGGTTGGATGCAGCGCGACAGTGCCGCCAAAGCTCTTGCCAAGACCGCTTATGTTCAAATCCATCTGATGATTTCCCTTCCTTGTTCGCATTTGGTACGTTTTCTTGCTATTTACGTTCCTACATAAGTTAGTCTACCTGCGGGAATCAAAGGGAGTATTAGAGTTATGTAAAATGAAAATTAATTATTTCAATGAACTGCGTTTATATTCATAGATTAAATCTATAGGGAGAGAATCTAAGACTATAAAGGCGGGAATATAGATGATGAACCTTAATTTATTGAAGCTGGAGATTATAGAACTGCTGGAGAAGCACCATAAGATCACCACTGTCGCTGACCTGCTTGGACTTAAACAGCCTACGGTCACCTTTCATATGAAAAATCTGGAGCGCGACTTTGGCGTAAAATTATTCGATACTCGCATGGGGCGAATTATACTAACGGATGCCGGCTATGCCCTGCTTCATTACGCAGCCAAAATCAATGCACTCGCCGCAGAAGCCCAACGGGTCGTCAAAGACTTTGATACCCTGCGGCAAGGAACGCTCTCAATTGGGGCCAGCTATGTACCTGCAACATATATCCTGCCGAAGCTGCTTGATGAATTCTCCAAGTCCTATCCCGGCATTCATCTCTCTCTATCCGTCAAAACGGCTCCGGCCATCACTCAAATGCTGCACTCGCATCAAATCGATATCGGCATCATTTCTACCGGCTCCTTCCATGAAAATCCGTTAAAGGCTTATGCGCTATGCAAGGACGAGCTTGTATTGGCCTGCTCCCCCGCCCACCCCTTCGCCGTCTCAGAGGAATGGACGCCGGAACTGATCGCCGCCTCTTCGTTCGTCCTGCATGGCAGGGCATCAAGTACTCGGCGAATAACGGATCAATGGCTGGAACAGCATGGGATTAGCCCCTTCTCCAGACTAGAACTCGATTCTCTGGAAGCGATCAAACAGGCGGTTATGCTCGGCGAGCACATCTCTTTCATTTCCAGAATGGCTGTTCAATCGGAGGCTGACCGCGGCTTGCTGCAGATATGGCCAATCCCCGGCCTCCCCGCCGAACGCCAGGTATATGCCATCACTAATCAGGACCGCTATATGTCTGCTACAAGCCTCCGGTTCATCGAGCTTCTTCAAGAATGGAGCCGTTCTGTCCAAGAGCCGCTCTTGGGCGACCAAGAATAAATCTTGTAATTTTTGATCGGAATCCGCCGTTCATTTCATCTGAAATTGACACTTCAGCCTTAGGGTAGATATAGAACCATAGATTTCAATATTGCAATTTAAAGGAGCTGAAATGATGAAGTTGAACAAGATCAAGTTGGGCAAATCCTTCATGATTGCCGCATTAAGCGCGGTAATGTTGGCTACAGGCTGGCAATCCCCGGCTAAGGTTGAGGCCGCAGCCAACGCCGTGCCAAGCTATGAAGTCAAATTTCTGCTAAGCAACGATGCTGTGTTGAAGCCGGATTTTACGCTAAAAAATGAGGTCAAAGATGCTTTTCAGATGAATGAGCCTGCCGCAAGAATGCTGGTAGAATATTTCGATACAACGGATCTGTCACTAAACGATTCAGGCTGGAACGTGCGTTTCCGCAAAAAAGAAGATAAAAAGAAATATGAATTGACGTATAAGAAACGCTATGCCGTGGTGAATGGAGATATCAACGCTGCTTTGACCCAGGCTAACCTTGATGGCTTCAGCGCGGCCGACACGAATTACGAAGCTGAGGTCGATTGGGGCTACAGCAAACAGACGCTGAGCTTCTCGAACGATAAAGAAGAATCGACCTCCAAAGGGCTGAATTTGCCTAATGAAGCCGAGGCGCTCAATTTGCTGGTAAGCAAAATCCCTGGCAAGCTTGATAAGACGAATGCGCCAGGCTGGGGAACGGCCCAATTGCTGCAAGCCTATGCGCATGGTCCGATTTTGGCCAGCAGATACAGCGGTACCTTTGAAGGACTGGAGACAGATATTGAAGTGTGGCCGATTATCGGCGCAAACGGCAGCGAAACGGAATATGTGGTGGAAATTTCTTTCAAGACCGACGATTACCAGACGGCAGCCTCCAAGCGTACTAACCTGATGAATCTGCTCAATAACAAAGGATGGCTCGTGCCTGCCGATTCCTTAAAGACAAATCTGGTGCTGGATCGTTATTGACGCGCCTATTCCAACGGTTACTCATCTGCCACGGCTTGCGCCATGATCTCTGGCGTCCACCCCCATTGTGCAAAAAAACAGCGGCAGTTCCAAGCTATCAAGTCTGGGACTGCCGCCGTTTTTCCTATTGATTGATCCTATATCGTAAATCGCTTGACTAATTGCTCTAATTCGCTGCTGGACTGACTTAAGTCTTCCGCGGCTTGCGAGACCGTATCGATCGCCTTCAGCTGATCCTGCGTTGAAGCGCTGACTTCCTCCGCAGCGGCTGCCGATTCCTCTGAAATCGCGGATAGACTTTCGATCGAATGTACTACATCATCCTTTAATGTCACGGTTTTCTTCATTTCATCAGACATCTGATTAATAGACAGAATGACTTGATTCATCAATTCCTGAATCGTCATAAAAGCCGTCTCTGTATCTTTAACCGCTGCATTTTGTTCTAGTGTAATCTCCTTCGTCTTGGTCATCGCTTCTGTTGCATTTTCTGCCTCTTCGACAATGCCAACGATCGTGTTGCGAATATGATCGGCATGTTCGGCTGATTTCTCAGCCAGCTTGCGAATCTCCGATGCTACCACCGAGAAGCCCTTGCCGGCTTCCCCGGCTCTCGCCGCCTCGATAGAAGCGTTCAGGGCCAGCAGATTTGTCTGTCCGGAAATGCCGTTCATCGTTGCCGCTACTTCTTTGATATCATTAATTTTCTCAACAAGGATGCTTAATACCTGCTCAATAGATTGGATTTCACGGAAGGATTCATCGGAACGCGTCTGGAGAACAACCAGTTTATCCCTGCCGTCCACGCTTGCCTCCTGCGTCTTGTTGGAATTATCCTGCATTTCATCCATCGTATCTTGAATTAACGTGAACTGCGAATCGAGGTCCATGGTCACGCGCTGCATATTTTCTATATTGGTCGCGCCTTCCATCGAACCCTTGGCCACATCGGTCATCGCATGAGCAATCTCTTCACTGGTTGCTTTCGTCTCCTCAGATACCGCACTGAGACTAACCGCCGAATCCGATAGCTTCTCCGAGGAATCAATAACCCGAGATATCACCTCGCGCATTTTTTGCGCCATTAAATTGAAGTGAGCGGTTAATTGCCCGATCTCATCTTTGGATTTAACCTCGCCTTGAACCGTCAGATCGCCTTCGGCCATTAATTGCACGCTTTTCGTTAATTGAGTGATGGGCTTCGTAAAGAATCTGGCTACAAAATAAACGATAATGCTGGCTAGGATAATAGCGATCAGCGTAATGATTAAATTCGCCTGCTGGATCTGATTGACTAGCGTCAGCAGTTCTTTTTCCTTATATATAGCACCGATCTTCCAGCCTGCCAGATCTGAGGTTGTATAATATGTAATCTTCTTCGTTCCCTCATCGGTGTACTGAATTTTACCTTTATCCTTTGTATACATTTCTGCAACATAAGGCTTGTCCATTTGATTCTTGCCGTCTGAGTTTGGCAATACCACCGGATCTCCCGCTGAATCCAGAATGAATCCGTAGCCATTGTATCCAACATTGGTCTCATTAATTTGATTCGTAATATGCTCAAGATCCAAATCAAGCGCGATGACGCCGAGAACCTGATTATTCTCTACAATCGCTTTAGAGATCGCAACTTTCATTTTGTTGGTTATCAAATCCACATAAGGCTGACTGATCTGCACATGCTCTTTATTGTCATTAGCCAGCTTGTACCATGGTCTGGACTGTGGATCATAGGTTGACTCATATACATTCCCCTCAGGATCATACATATTCTTTTTGGAGTCCGCCATATAAATCGCAGATACCTCCGGGTTATTCTTCGTATAGGATTTCATTTCATTTGTCATGGATGAAGTAAGCGTGCTTTTATTCAATAGAATATCTCTTATCTCATCCTGTTCACTGAATTGCAAAATATCCTTGGCGAAATTATCAATACGCAAATCCGTTATCTGCTTGAGCGCCACCGCTTCTTCAGTGCCAATTGAATCCAGTTCCTTTTTAAAGCTGCTGCTCATTTTATAGCCGGTCATAAATTGCGAGGCAACCATAGCTACAATAAGCAATAACGCAAAAATAAGAATAAGCTTGGTCTGTAACTTTTTAAACATGATGAATCCCCCCTATGAATGTCAGCGTTACAAAACCATTACTGATTATGTAGAAATATGTCAGCAATGACGTAATAACGTTCCACAAAATATTAGCATAATTTGACTATGTATAACATGTCTTTTTCTTTAAGGTGATCCACAATTTTTGAGCATTTTGTTGTTTATCTTCCCGAAACTGGTTCAGGTTGTATACGGATATCTTTCATTTCTTCCGGAAGCCGATCGGACATGCTAGGAATCTTTTTGGGGGAATATTCAATGACATCGGATGAGAAAATATTCACAACCATGCTTCCACCCCCGGCGAATGCACGAATCAGAATGGGCTGGTTGTATTCATTGTCAAAGACAAAGTCAGGACCTCCCCAGCTGACCGTAGCATCCCTGCCGGGAGGTACATATGACACATGGCGACTGTGGGAATAGCGCTGAACCACCTTCAATCCGGCCCGGTCAACAGCGTTAAATAACGTCGAGGATACCTGACAGATCCCGCCTCCCACGCCCTCTGACATTTCTCCTCTTACGATAACCCCCGCCCGTTTATACCCTTTGTCGGTCGTACGAATTCCAACTACCTGATTGAAGGAAAAGGTCTCTCCGGGAAATACCACCGTGCCGTCAATTGCTTTGGCTGCCAAGGCGATATTATAAGAACGATCGGCATTACCGGAGTTGTAATAAGTTATATAGTAGCCAATCTGCTTGGAGCGCAGCGAAGCAAGCAGCTCCGTATCCACCCGTGGATAGACCGGATAGGTCGGCAACTCGATCGTAGTAGAACCGCTGCTATACATATATTCATAGTAGGCTTTCAAAAATTCTTTTCTGTTCAGCTTATAGCCATTTTGCCCCGGATCGATTTTTCCTGAACTGTTAATACGCGCATTAGTTGCTTCCCTATAAGTAATCCGATCTAACTCATCCATCCATCGTTCATATCGCCCCATATCGAGCAGGGGAAAAACCGGCAGACGATGAGCCTCCCGGGTCAGGCTTGAGATGGGCTTCCCTTCGTGAGTTATCGTCAATTCATCCTGCTCTGGAGCAGCTTCAGGGCTCTGCAGCAGCAAGAGAAGCAAATAGGATACGGACGTCCATTTCAAAGGAATCACTCTTTCTGATTATTCTTAGGGGAATTCAGATTCTTCCTGATAGTATGATTGGATTTCCAGCGATTCATGCAATAGGGTTGTACGCACCAGCTTTATCGTCAAACCTATCCGACGGTTTATAAAAACTATACAAAAATCCCCTCATGGTGAATAAATGCCTGGCTCAAGCACTTATTCACTATTAGGGGATTCAGTTATTACAGCACCTTCTCCAGGAAGCTGATGGTACGTTCGTTCTTCGTATTACCGAACACTTCGTCCGGCGGACCTTCTTCAACGATATACCCGCCGTCCATGAATACAACCCGATCGGCCACTTCACGGGCAAAGCCCATCTCATGCGTAACGATCACCATCGTCATCCCTTCGCGGGCCAGATCCTTCATAACGCCAAGCACTTCACCAACCATTTCCGGGTCAAGTGCCGAGGTTGGCTCATCAAATAGCATAACATCCGGGTTCATCGCCAACGCGCGAGCGATCGCAACACGCTGCTTTTGCCCGCCCGACAGCTGGTTGGGAAAGACATCGGCTTTATCCGACAGCCCGACTCTTTCCAACAAGCGCAGCGCGGTATCACGTGCTTGCGCCGCATTCAGCTTCCCTAGCTCAATCGGCGCGAACATAATGTTCTTCAGCACGTTGAAATGTGGAAACAGGTTGAAGTGCTGAAATACCATGCCGATATTTTCGCGGGCTTTATTGATATCTGTCTTCGGATCATTAATGTCCTGATCATCCACGATAACCCGTCCTGCCGTAATCTCCTCCAAACGATTAATGCAACGAAGAAAGGTACTCTTTCCCGAACCGGAAGGCCCGATCAAGCAGACGACTTCCCCTTCCCGGACCTGCATATCGATTCCTTTCAGCACCTGATTGGTGCCATAGCTTTTCTTCAAGCCTTCGACACGAATCTTACCCACGGCGCACTCTCCCTTCCAGATTACCAGAAATTTTCGTTAGAATGGTGATAACCACTAAATACATCATTGCGACCACCAGCCAAATATCAAACGAAGCAAATGTTCTGGCAATAATAATCTTGCCGGATTGCGTCAGCTCGACAAGACCGATCGCAGACAAGATCGAAGTGTCTTTAAGTGTAATCACTAGCTGGTTAATAAATGCCGGAATCATTACACGAATCGCTTGCGGAATAATGATCTTCATCATTGCCTTGCGATAAGGCAGACCCAGCGAACGAGCCGCTTCCATCTGTCCCCGGTCAACGGATTGGATACCCCCGCGGATAATCTCTGTCACATAAGCGCCTGCATTCAGACTGAGCGTCAGAATTGCCGCCAGGAACAACGGCATTGTGAAGCCAAGCGCTTGCGGAATTCCGAAATAAATGAAGAAAGCGAGCACGATGAGCGGAATACCGCGGAACAAATCGACGAATACAGTAGCTGCGCCGCGCAAGAAGCGATTTCGACTCACCTTCATAAATCCGAAAATAAGTCCCAAAATGAAAGCGAAAAATAACGAGACGATCGTATACAGCAACGTCTTGCCCAGACCTTTAAGAAGCGCCGGCAGGGATTCCTGTACCAGTCCCCAGCGGCTTTGACTTACCGGTGCAGAGCCATCCTCGCCGAGATATTTGCCTAATATCGTCTGATACTCCCCGCTTGTCTTGAGATTTGCGAGACCGGTATTGAACTTATCCATAAGCTCCTGATTCTTGCCCTTGTTCACAGCAAAACCGTAGGAACCGCCCTTTTCCATATCGGTTACGATTTTCAGACCATTTTTCTGCTCCACTCCGTATTTTAAGACCGGATAATCGTCGAAGCAGGCCACGGAATTCCCCGTCTTCACATCGTCATACATCTGTGAGGATTCATCAAATGGCACGATCCTGAAGCCGTATTCCGCCGCGATGGATTCCGCGAACCGATAGCCTTCGGTCCCCGTCTTGACTGCGACCTTCTTTCCTTTTAAATCTTCATAGCTTTTGATGCTTTCATTATTTTCTTTAATCCCCATCACTACGCCGGAATTATAATACGGTTCAGATAGATTGAACTTCTGCTTTCGCTCATCGGTAATACTCATCCCCGCGATGACACCATCAACCTGCCCTGACTCCAGCGCTTGAACCGCTGCATTGAAGCCGAGCGGCTTCACTTCATACTTGAAATTCTGATCCCGGGCAATGGCCTCCAACAGATCCATGTCAATCCCCACAAATTGCCCGCTCACGTCCTGAAATTCAAACGGTGCAAACGTAATATCTGTACCGATCACATAAGTTTTGCCGGAATCCGGCTCTGCCGCGGCAGCTCCTCCCCAACCAGACAAGCCGGTCAGCATGAAGAGCAGCAATGTTATAGTAAACCATGCGAGCTTTTTAGCCTTCATATGTTCTCCCCTTTTCAGTCCCACGCCCAAAATTTCTCCGCTTCATCCTCATGGCAGGTTTCCTACCATCAGATAAGTTATTTTAACAAATAATATGTTAATCCTGAAAATACAATTTCAACCAGCAGGGTAAACCATACGATGTGCCTAAGCTTGGAAAGCCGCGTCACTACGCTGTTATTAGTAATTTTTGCACTTGTAAAAAGGCTGGTGATCAAAGTTTTTTATAACACTTATAACCGCTTCACTCCGTTCACTATTTCACAAATTTGTGCGATCCTCCCAGGGTAAAATTAACAAAAAGACCAGACTCAGGAGCATGAAAATATGCTCTGAACCGGTCTTTTATCAATTCCCTAAAGTTAATTACAACTCCGCCCTTTTAAATTGGCTATTGTACAGTTCGTTATAAACCCCTTGAAGCGCAAGCAGCTGCTCATGATCGCCCTGCTCAACAATACGCCCCTCCTGGATGACCAGTATCCGGTCCGCATCCCGGATCGTTTTAAGCCGATGGGCAATCACGAAGCTGGTGCGTCCTTTCATCAGCAAGCTCATCGCCTTCTGGATATGCATCTCGGTTCGCGTATCAACACTGCTGGTTGCTTCATCGAGAATGAGAATGGCCGGATCGGCGAGAATCGCCCGGGCAATGGTCAGCAATTGTCGCTGCCCATGGCTTAAATTGCTGCCTTCCGCACTTAATTGCGTCTCATACCCGTGCGGCAGTCTTGCAATAAATCCATCCGCATTGGCCAGCTTGGCTGCATCCTCCACCTCCTGATTACTTGCATCAAGGCGCCCAAAGCGGATATTGTCGCGAATCGTTCCCGAGAAAATATGCGCATCCTGCAGGACAATCCCAAGCTGTCTGCGCAGTGCATTTTTATCCAACTCCCGAATGTCCCGGCCATCGAGAAGCAGCGAACCCTCCTGGACCTCATAGAAGCGCGTGAGCAGATTGATGATTGTTGTCTTGCCCGCACCTGTCGGTCCAACTAACGCGATCTTCTCCCCGGGCTTCGCCGTGAAGGTAACTCCCGTCAGGATGGGGCGATCCGAATGATAGCTGAAGGACACATCCCGGAATGCTACTTCTCCGCCCAGCCTCGGCAGTTCCTCCTTAACCTCATGACTGTATTCAGATATCATATCCATCACTTCAAATACACGTTCCGCCCCGGCAATCGCCGACTGAATCAGGTTGTATTGATTGGCAAGCTCGGAGATCGGCCGTCCAAACTGCTTGGAATAATTCAGGAAGCTGACGATGACTCCGACCGTAGCCAGACTGTGATATGCCATCCATCCTCCGACACCGGCAATCAACGCAAAATCAAGATTGTTGATCATATTCATAGCAGGACCGACAAGGCCGGACACGATCTGTGCCCGAATCCCGGCCCGATTCAGTTCCCCGCTGATCTTACGGAACCGTTGCACCTCGGCTTCTTCTCTGCGATACTGCTTGACTACCTTCAGTCCGCTTACCGTCTCCTCGACAAGCCCGTTAAGCTCGCCTAAATGCTGCTGCTGCTTTTTGAAATAGTTTCGGCTTAACCCGGCGATTTTCCGGCTTGATATTAGGGCGAGCGGGATGATTAGCATAGCTACCAGAGTGAGCGGAATGTTGAGTACCATCATAATAACGAGCGAACCGCTGATCATAATAATGCTATTCAATAGCTGAGTTACGCTCTGATTCAACGTATTCGCTACATTATCGATATCATTGGTTGCCCGGCTCATAAGCTCTCCATTGCTGTGTGTATCAAAAAACTGAATCGGGAGCTGATGATATTTGGCGAACAGATCGCACCGCAGCTCGTTTACGGTATTTTGCGAGACAGCGGTCATGACATACGCCTGAATCCAGGCAACTGCACTGCCTAACAAATAAATACCGAGAATAAGCAGACAGAAACGGATAAGCAGGCTGTAGTCACCCGGTATGATCGCGGTATCGATTGCCTTGCCTAGCATATACGGCCCGATTAGGGACACAAGAGCGTTCAGTATCGTGAACACATACACTGTTACGAGCCCTGCACGCTGGCGGTTCAGGTACCCCCAGATACGTCTGATCGTAGCCCCCCGATGTTTGGCGCGAATGATCGGTACAGCGCCGCGCCCTGGGCCACCTCCGCCAAAGCCGCCGGGACGTCCGGGAGTTGGCATAGCTATTCTATGATTGAGGTTGGACATAAGTCTCCTCCTCTCCCTTTAGCTGCGACTGCAGTATATCCTGATATATTTCACTGCTCTGCATAAGCTCAAGATGCGTTCCTTGCGCCACGATTCGACCGTTCTCCAGGATAAGAATGCGATCAGCATCTATCACTGACGAGACCCGCTGGGCAATTATAATGTTGGTACTGCTGCGCATTTGCTCTTTAAGCTGCTGCCTGATTCTTAATTCTGTGGTCGCATCCAAGGCGCTGGTGCTGTCATCCAGAATAAGAATCATTGGCTGTATTAGCAGCGCCCTGGCGATCGACAGCCGCTGCTTCTGCCCCCCGGACAAGTTAATGCCGCGCTGTCCAAGTAAAGTATCATACCCATCCGGGAACCCTCTGATAAAGCTGTCAGCTTCCGCTCTAACTGCGGCTTGCTGTACGTCCTCATCCCCCGCCTCAGGACGGCCATAGCGGATATTGTCACGAATCGTACCGCTGAACAGAATCGTCTGCTGCATGACGAATCCGATCCGGGTTCGCAGATGATCCAGGCTAATCCCCCGAACATCCGTGCCATCGATCTTGATCGAACCGGACGTAGCCTCATAGAGCCTTGGTATTAGACTGACAAGCGTAGATTTGCCGGCACCCGTAGCACCAAGAATCGCCACTGTCTCGCCAGGCTTGGCAACGAAACTGATATCCTCAAGAACCAGGTTTTCATCGGCATCATCATAAGCGAACGACACATGATTGAACTCAATCCGTCCAAAATGTATAACATCCTGCCCAGCATCTGGCAAGTCAACAATGTCATCGGCAGTCTCCAGCACTTCGTTCACCCGATCCGCTGACACCTTGGCCCTGGACACAAAGGTCAGTGTATTGCTCAGCATTACCATCGACATTAGCAGCTGTGTGACATAGTTGATAAAAGCAATCAGCTCGCCGACAGCCAGCTCGCCATTCCAGTGCTGGAGGCCTCCGAACCATAACACAGCGACAATACTCGCATTTAAGATCAATGTCATGATCGGCATATTCAGCGCCATTAGGCGAATCGCCTTAATTGCCGTGCGGGTATATTCCCTATTCGCCGCATTGAAGCGGCGCTGCTCTTGCTCCGAACGAACAAATGCCTTGATCACACGGATCCCGGACAAATTCTCCTGGAGCACTGTGTTGACACCGTCAAGCTTTACCTGCATTTTCGCAAACAATGGAAAAGAAAGCTTAATCAGCACATATAAAAGGATAAATAGCAGCGGAACAGATACTAACAGGATAAGAGTAAGCTTGGGACTGATCCGAATCGCCATCACCAGACTGCCAACCAGCAGCAGCGGTGATCGCACAAAAGACCGCAAAATCATCTGTACAAACGTCTGCAGCTGCACAACATCATTCGTTATTCTTGTGATCAACGATCCTGTCTTTATCCGGTCCAGATTGCGATTCGAGAACGACTGAATATGCTCGAACAGGCGGATTCGCAAGTCATTGCCGAAATTCTGTGAAGCGATGCTTGAGAACAAGGTACAGCCTGCGCCCCCAAGCAAGCCGATCAATGCCACTCCAAGCATCGATAGACCGGTTGTAATGATATGCGCCTGATCATTCTTCATTAACCCCTGATCTACAATGCTCGCCATCAGTGTTGGCTGGAGCAGATCCATAAACACTTCGACTACCATTAGCAGAGGGGCCAGTGCACACCATAGTAAATAAGGCTTTAAATAACCTTTAAGCTTCCTCATGCTGTTCACCGGGTGGATTATCGTCATTTGGCAGATCGTTCCCGCCAGTTTCCTGTTCATTTCTGGTAAGAGATTCGCGCAGCTCAAAGGTATGAATAAACTCCTGGATAATCGCATCCGTCGCCTTCAATTCCCCGCTAATGATCGTCTTGATCGATTCAAATTCCGGCTGCTCCATTTGCCGCTGCAAGCTTGCCCGCCGCAAGTTCAGCTTATCCAGGAAAGCGAGTGCTCTTCCTCGGCGGAAGGTCTGTGCTCTTGAAGGCGGCCTCTTGTCGGCCTCTTCATTGCGCTTCCCCCTCCTCTCCCTATGTTCTTTGTAATTGTAATGCTCCCGGCGCTCCTGTCTTCCTTCTCGCATTTCAATTTCCTCCTTCGGTTGTATACAAACGTATACATCGCTTATTTGTATACAAATGTATACGAAATACAGACGGATTGTCAACATTTTTTCTTTTTAGGCACCAAAAAAAGCAAATGATTTCTCATTTGCTCTCTTTCTGTTCTCTTGTAGTAAATGAAGGCGCTGCTTATTTATTCCTTCTTACAAGAATGCTGCTCGTTCTCCAGGTATGCCTCGCGAAGCTCAAATGTATGGATAAACTCCTCAATAATCGCATCCGTCGCTTTCAATTCTCCGCTAATGACCGACTTGATCGATTCGAATTCCGGCTGCTCCAGCTGCTGTACTAATGTCGAACGCTTTATATTTAGCCTTTCCAGAAAAGCGAGCGCTCTTCCTCGGCGAAAAGTCTGCGCATTTTTAGAATGCTTCTTGTTCAAGCCTTCGTGCTCATGGTCCCGGTTATCCCTGTGCTCTTGACGCTCATGAGGCTCACGATATCCAAGATTGTCCTTGCGCATACTGCTCTCCCTCTTCTCTTGTATGTAGTACGGACTATATTCCAAAGTCAAAGAATCCGCCCTGGCGATATATTTTACTACAATTATACACTACATCGCTAATCCACGGCTTTCTGCGTCAAAAAAAGCCCCTCAACCACAGGTTGAAGGGCTTTGCACATCCGAATCTATCGTATTATTCCGGATTATTTGCTGAGCAGTCTGATGGCATCTTCCAATTGGGCCTTCAAAGACATGACGTCATATGAAAACCAGAGACCATCATCAACAACGTATACCTTACCATTCTTCACAGCAGGAAGATTCCTCCAGAGCGAACTGTCGTCCACTTCTTTCACAAAATCAGGATCATTGTCAAACTTGACGACGAACAGGCGATCTGCAGAAGCATATTCCGGCAGCTTCTCCATTGAAATACTAACCCCGGCCTCATGATTCCCCTTCTCCCATTCCTGCTTGACCATATCAGTCATCGGAAATTTCAGGGCGTCGAACAAGGTGTATCCGACATTACCGCTTCCATAGACTCTCAGTTGCCCTTTCTCATATCCACCGATTACAACGACACCAAAGGTTTCTTTATCGTCTACATAAGCTGACAGCTCAGCTCGCACATCTTCTGCCCTTTTATCGAAGTTCTGAATCCATTCGTCCGCTTTATCTGATTGGCCCAGTACATCAGCAACCGCTTTGAAATGCTCGAAGGCATCCTGTCCTTCCCATTGAACCACAACGGTAGGGGCGATCTTATTCAGCTGATCCAGTTGATCCTTATTGTACTCATTAGCAATAATCAGATCAGGCTCAAGCGCCAGTGCCTTCTCAAGATCCAGCGCATTTGCGGCCCCGATATCTTCGATCCCGCCGATCTGGTCCTTAATGGACGCAAAGCCGGTTAGCAAATGCGTAGCCGCGCCTGCCGGCTTCATCCCGATTGCCAGCATCTCCGGCAAATATTGGGTTGTCAGTACCCGTTCAGGGTGAGCTGGAATGGTGACCTCTCGGCCAAGCGCATCTGTATACACTCTGGTCCCCGCCTTCTCACCAACATTTGCTGCCGCAGACTCCTTCCCTGTGTCAGCCTCCTGCTGCTGCGCACTCCCCGGTGCCGATTGGCCACAAGCGGACAGCATCACAACAAATAAAATAGCAATACAGGATTGCCATAAATAACGCCTGGTGCGATAAACCATGAAGCGTCCCCCTTTTTTTCAGTCTGAATTCTCTATTAAAACGATCTTGTTCAAAAACCCTTTATGACCCAAATTGAGCCTCATGCAGCTTGCTGTACACTCCACCGGCTGCCACCAGGTCCTTATGTCTGCCCTGCTCGGCGATTCCCTGTTCCGTAACTACAATAATCCGGTCCGCATTCTTGATCGTAGCCAGGCGGTGCGCGATAACCAGTGTCGTCCGGCCATCCGACAGCTCGCTAAGGGATTGCTGAATCGCTTTTTCGGTCTCTGTATCCAGGGCTGATGTCGCTTCATCCAGGATGAGGATCGGTGGGTTTTTCAGGAACATGCGAGCAATCGCCAGCCGCTGTTTCTGTCCGCCGGACAGCTTCACGCCGCGTTCCCCGATCACCGTCTCCAGGCCATCAGGCAATGAGGCGATAAATTCATCCAGCCGGGCTCGCTTGACGGCTTCCCAAATTTCCGCATCCGCTGCGGTCAGATCGCCATAGGCTATATTTTCACGAATGGTGCCCGAGAATAAGAAAACGTCCTGCTGAACAATCCCGATCTGCTTCCGTAGAGAAGCTAACTTCATCCGGGTAATGTCGATGCCATCGACGGTAATCATGCCTGATTCCACCTCATAAAAGCGCGGCAGCAAGCTGCACAGCGTCGTCTTGCCGGCACCGGACGGACCAACAAAAGCGATCGTCTCCCCGGCTCTGATCCTTAGATCGACATTTTCCAGCACTTTGGCTTCATTCTCATAGCCGAACGTAACTTGATGATACTCAATATCGCCGCGCAATTGATCAACCTCAATCGCATCCGGGCTGTCATCGATATCCGGCTCGGTCTCAAGCAGTTCTATGTAGCTCTTGAAGCCAGCCATCCCCTTCGGATAACTCTCGATTACGGCATTGATCTTGTTGATCGGTCCGAGGAACACATTGGATAACAGCAGGAATCCGACGAATTCGCCGCTCGTCATCTCCCCTTTAATGACAAACCAGGTACCACAGACGAGGACGAATAAAATGACGATCCTCATCAGGAAATAGCTAATCGAGAGGTTCTGAGCTTGAATCTTATAAGAGAAAAACTTCGTCTGCCGGTACTGCTCATTATTTTCAGCAAAACGCTCGGCTTCGAATTTCTCATTAGTAAATGCTTGCACCACGCGAATCCCGCCAATGCTGTCCTCCACCCGGGCGTTAAACTCGCCAATGTCTCGGAACATGCGCTGGAACGCGTGAATCATCTTCCGGTTGAAATAGAGCGCCAGATAGACCAGTCCGGGAATGACGACGACGGCAAGCAGCGCCAGCTTCCAGTTGATCGTCAACATCAGTGCAAATGCGCCGATCAGCGTCATGGCCGCGATGAATAAATCCTCCGGACCGTGATGGGCCATCTCTCCGATTTCCATCAGATTGCTGGTCATTCGGGCCATCAGATGTCCGGTCTTGTTATTATCGAAGAAGCGGAAGGATAGCTTCTGCACATGGTTGAACAACTTGCTGCGCATATCGGACTCAATATTGATGCCCAGCCGATGCCCCCAATAGGTGACAATATATTGCAGCAGGCTATTCAGCGCATACACTGCGAGCAGTCCGAGACAAGCCCAGAAGATCAGCATCCAATCTCCGCCTGGCAGCAAATCATCGACGAACTGGTTCACGACAATCGGGAAGAACAATTCGAGTAACCCTGCGACAACGGCACAGCAGAAATCAACCAGGAACAAGGTTTTATACGGTTTATAATAGGAGAAAAACTTACTTAGCACAGAGTATACGCTCCCTTCCTGCAAATTTAGGATAAAACCCCCATCGCAAATTCGGCTCTATTATCGTGAATGAGCTAGCAGGTATAAAAAATATGGCGCCCCGACAATGGCGACGATAATCCCTGCCGGTATCTCGGACGGTTGCAGAATCAAACGGCCCAACATGTCCGCTACGATAACCATGAACGATCCGGTCAAAGCGGAGGCCGGCAATAACGCTTGATGCTTCGGCCCTACGAGCCTTCTCGCCAAATGCGGTCCGATCAAGCCAACAAAACCGATGCCGCCGCTGACGGCTACACAGGAGCCCGCCAGTCCTACAGCAGCTGCAAGCAGAACAATCTGCTCTCTGGACACCTTCGCACCCAGACCGGTTGCGGTCATCTCCCCCAGATTGAGCACGTTCATCGTCCGCGCTTTGGAGAATACAAACGGCAGCAGAATCACGATGAATGGAAGCAGCGCCAGCACAAACTTCCAGTTCGTTCCCCAGATACTTCCGGCCATCCAGGTCGCCACGAACTGATACTTCTCCGGGTTAATTCGTAGTGTAATAACAATCGTCGCCGCGCTGATGCCAGCGGCAACGGCTACACCGGTCAGCAGCAGACGCGTTGGCAGCAAACCTTTATGCCGCTTATAGGATAAGGAGAAAATAATCGCTGCCGTCACCCCCGCGCCAATCCATGCCAGCACAGGCAGCAGAAATATCGAAGCGGTGCCCATATTCGGATAGTAGGCAACGAAGATCAATACAACCAATCCGGCTCCGGCATTAATGCCCAGGATTCCCGGATCAGCAAGCGCATTGCGGGATATGCCCTGCATAATACAGCCAGACACGGCCAATCCGGCGCCAATCAGCACGGAGATTACGATGCGGGGCAAGCGAAAATCAAATAGAATCAGTTGTTCCTTCTCGGTTCCTCCCCCGAACAAGGTACGGATCGTATCCAGTGGCGAGAGGCGGATAAAGCCGGTGTTCATGCTTAGTACAAAGGCAATGATAATAAGCAGCCCAAGCGTTAGCAGAACGATAACGCTTCTTCTATGCTGACGTCTGTCTGCAGATGAAATATCCGATTTTTGATTGTCCATCTCTAATGTTGGCTGCGTCATTACAGCTCCCTCCCTTCCTTGCGTGAAATATAGAGGAAGAAGGGTACCCCAATCAGTGCGATCAGAGCACCAAGTGGAGTCTCATACGGCGGGTTGACCATTCTTGCCGCCAGATCCGCAAACACAACGAGCAAAGCCCCAAGAACGGCGGAGCACGGGATAATCAAGCGGTAATCCACTCCAACCAGCTTCCGGGTCAGATGAGGGATTACCAGGCCTACAAAGCCGACAGCGCCTACTACCGAGACCGCAGCTCCGGCCAGAATCAGCACAATAACAGCGCCGAACAACTTCACCGTGCCACTGCGAAGTCCCAGGCCCCTGGCAACATCATCGCCCAGACTAAGCATCGTGATCGAGCGGGACAAAATAATCGCTCCAATGACAGCCACAAGCACCCAAGGGAACATGATTTTAAGCTGCATCCAGCTCGTACCGGCAACACCGCCTGCATACCAAAAAGCGAGGTCCTGCCCGATACGGAAATAAAGAGCAATTCCTTCGCTAAGCGCGGACAGCAATGCGGATACGGCCGCTCCGGCCAGTACAAGACGCAATGGTGTTAGTCCGCCTTTGACCATAGAGCCGATGCCGTAGACAATCCCTGCCCCGACTCCGGCTCCCAGGAAGGAGTACAGAATCAGGTACATAAATGGCAGGCCCGGGAAAAAGGCAAAGCAGAGCGCCAAGGCAAACCCAGCGCCGGCGTTCAAGCCAAGCAGACCTGAGTCGGCCAGCGGATTGCGCGTCATTCCCTGCATGATAGCGCCGGCCACGGCGAAGCAAGTGCCAACCATCGCTCCGCCGAGAACGCGCGGCAGCCGGAGTTCCTGAATTATCTGATGTTGTGTCAGGTCGGAATTGTAGCGAAATATCGCCTCCCAGACGGTTGTAAACTTGATATCCGCCGCCCCAAAGGATACGGACAGACCGATGCTTAGAATCAGCGCCACTACGCCTCCAATCAGAATGATGGCTGCCGCCCACGGGTGTGAACGGAACGTCACTTTCTTAACCTCTTCATTCTGTTGGGTGAGATTTATATCTATCTTGCTAAGACTCATTTTAAGCCACCTTTACCTATCAGAATTGCAGTTCAGCATAAATGACCGCTTAATGAAGCGGCCATTTATACTTGCATTGCTGCGGGCAATCGCTAGAATTTGTCGGTCACTGCATTCACGACATCGTCCGCTTCCATGCTCTCCGCAATCGGCCCTGAAGACATCCAGTGTCTGGATGACACTTTAAAGACCTGATTCTTCTTCACAGCAGGAAGCGACTTCCATATCTGCAGTTGTTCAATCTGCTTTGCAGTTCCTATCGCCTCTTGATGCGCGTCTTCTGTGTCGATCGAACCGCCGTAGATCGCGAACACGTAATCAGCAGTAATCAAAGGCAATTCTTCTAGTGATAGATTAACTCCCCAATCATCCTCAGACTTCTTTTGAAGCTCTGCGATGCTGGAATCTGGCTTCAATCCGAAGTCGGTATAGACCAGATTGAAACTTGGGAAGAACACTTGCAAATTCTTGTCCGATGGACGGACAAAGGCTACTGTCTTATCTGAACCCACCGCCTGAATAATGGTATCCTGTGCCTGTTTGAGCTTCTCCTCATAGGCCTGAATCACAGCTTGTGCTTTATCCTCCAGCCCTAATGCCTTGCCGATCTCAACGATCGAGGACTTCCAATCATCCGGTGCGAATGCGATCGTTGGTGCAATTTTGCTCAGCTCAGCGTATCCCTTCTCATCGGTGGAATACTGCTGAACAATGATCAGATCGGGATCGGCTTCAAGAATAGCTTCCGGGTTCGGCTTGAAGTCAGCGCTGCCCGACAGGGAAATATTCAGCTTCTGCAATTGATCATCCAGATAGTAGCCTTTGAAATCATAAGCGTACACCATCGGCGCTTCCAGAGACAGCATAATATCCTCCAGCCCGAACACCGCAACTCGCTGTGGATGTACAGGAACCTCTGTTTCTCCAAACCCATGTTTGATCTTAATGGTGTTCCCTTTTTCATTCTCTTTGGACGACTCAGACTGGACCGCAGCTTGTGTATTGGCTTCCGTCTTGGCGGCGCCCGGATTTTCTTCCGGCTTCTCTTTACCGCCACAAGCCGATAACATCGTAATGACTAGAATCACTATCAGCAGTAGTGCAATCCCCCGAAATTTTCTGTATTCAGTGGTCGCAGTCCTTCTTGCAACCGCTTGTCTTTCTATTGATAACATCCTGTCCCCTCCATTACTGATATTGATTATCATTATCGATAGGGACATTATATATCATGCTCGACACGCATAGGAATACGAGATAATGCTATATATTTCTGCTTACAGCGCACTAAATAACTGATCCAGTTCCTGCAATAAAAGCTCTTGGCGATTCGCTGTATATTCGAGAATCGGTTCAGCCATCCATGCAGCATTTGATGTCTGCAGCACCTGACCATGGCACACCGGCTTGAGCCTTCCCCAGTCCTCGGACAACCGGGTCTTCTGCCACAGGCTTTGCGATTGCGCATCCTTAAGCACATGAACCAGCATTACATCCGCATCAAATCGCCCCAGCTGCCCGACCTCCTCAAATGTTGTAAATTCGATCTGTTCAACGCCTTTAGCGCAAGGAAGCTGGAGATCGTCGTACAGAACTGTGCCCGCTCTTCTTCCCCATATTTTTATTCCTCGCGGGCAGAGAGTGAGAATAAGCCAGGCCCCTGCTTGAAAATCTGTCGGAACCTTCATGCGTATGGCTGCTGCCTGCTCATCATAACGGGCCAGCCATTTTTTCGCTTCTGCTTCGCGGTTCAAGAACTTTGCAGTCATCTGCAAATGAACTCTCCAGTCCGCACTATGCCAAGGCAGGAATAAGGTCGGCGCAATCTGTTGCAGCCGGGCCTTCTCTTCATCCGGGATCATCTCTTCCAGGGCAATGATCTTGTCGGGACGAGCGCGCCACAGCGCCTGCCGATTGAAATCATAATCATGGCTTAAGGGAACCTTGACGTCAAAGCGATATTTTCTCCGGTATTCATCCGCCCAGGACTGATCGATCGGAGCTGCATAGGGTATGATCTGCAGCGACAGCAGGTGGCCGATATTAGGCCAGCTGTACGCAGCGATCCTCTCCTTGCGGTTGGCAACATAGACGCTTGGCGACATGCCGGAATATTTGCTGAATTGACTGCTGAAATATTGCGGGTCTTTATACCCTACCGCTTCTGTAATTTCACGCAGTACAAAACCTTCCTCCATCAGCTGCTTGGCCTTGTTCATCCTGATTTCCGTCAGATATTCCATGATGCTCTGCCCGTATCTTTCCTTGTAGGACCTCATGAAGTAATACCTGCTCATTCCAGCCATGCCTGCCAAATAGTCAACAGTAATAACCTCTGTATAATGGCGTTCCAAGAAAAGCCGCACCTGCTCCAGAACATCCCCGTACCAGCCTTGTCTCTTCAACAGCAAATGTAGCAGATCCTGAAACCCCGCTTCACTAGCCAGGCGGTCTGCCGCATCATCGGTATGCCAGTGTTCGACGATTTTCTGACAGAGGCCAAGCAGCTGTTCCTGGGAAGACACCGCAGCGACCTGCGGCAGCCGCCGAATTGCATCGGCACCTATATGGCTGCCTTCCCCTGCAGACATCTCATAATAAAACAAATACAAAATCTGCTGCCCTATAAAAGGATAGTCTATCTCAACCCGTTGTCCCGGCTGGATCACAAACACCTTATCCGGGGACAGAGGGTTGAGAATCCCGTCTATCACAATGGAGCCATGCCGGTAATGGGAGGCGAGCAGTATCGGAGCCGGACAGGCCTTGAACAACAGCTGATAGCTATCACCGCGGCTTTCGATCATCACCACCTCAGTCAATCTGAACCGGACATAATACAGCCAATCCGCATCATTTGCTGGACTGTTCATCCTATTTTACTGATAACAGACTGTTCGAGATGAACTCTAACTGTGCTTCAAGCGTTACCGGATCATTGTACGTATCGCCGTGCGGATCCAGTTGGAATACGTGGCCTGCTTTTACGCCGGGGAGTCCTTTCCAAATCGCGCTGTCATAGACAATCTTCGGATCGCTTGTATCGCCGGCCCAAGGGCAAGTGAAGATGATATCGCCCGCATACTCCGGCAGCTTCTCAAGCGAGATGGAAGCCCAGCCTGTGCCGCTGTCGATCGCTTCCTTCTGCGCTTCAGGCGGCGCCTTAAGACCAAATTCGTCATAGATAATCTCTCCGCCACGACCATAGTTGTGGCCAAAGACATACAATCCCTTGGCGTATGGATTAAGAATAGATACGGTTTTATCCCCGACTGCCGCTTGTACCTTCGGCTTCAGTTCATCAACTTTTGCCTTCCACCCGGCTACCCAATCCTCAGCCTCTTTTTCTTTACCAGTCAGCTTGCCGAAATCGATGATCTGATCCTTGTAATTCTTCTTCCCGTAGTCGATAGCTACGACGGGGGCAATCTGCTCCAGCTTGTCGATTCCCTCGCTGCCGGTGAAAGTAATGATTAAGTCCGGATTAAGCTCAAGAATCTTCTCCGGCGAAGGATCCACTCCGAGATCCTCCGTCCCGTCCAGCTTCCCTGCAAAATACGGATTCTCCATCGCTCCGGAGAGTACGCCGACAGGTTTCACTCCCATCGCCAGGAAATAGCCAGTATAGAAATTCGTCAAATCGACGATACGCTGCGGATTTTTAGGAACTTCAACGTCTCCGTTCCCAGCCTGGAATATGAACGTCTCCGCTGAATCGGAGGCATTTGATGATGAAGCTGCCGGAACATTACCTGAAGTATTGTTCTTTTCCCCTTGGCCAGAGGAAGATGAATCCCCTGCAGACTGTCCGCATGCTGCCAATAACACAGCTAATCCTAGCAGACAGACTAATAAAACATACAACCTTGAAGATTTATGCAAGATATATCCTCTCCCTTTTATAGTTGATACTGATAATCATTATCAATTTACCATGAGATAGATATACAGACAATCCTTTTTTTCTGTAGAGAATAAATCTAGCCTGAAGTTAGCGCCGCCAGCACGTCATCTATTTTTTGGCGGTGTGATAGAATTCCATAGTTCATCCATGTGTAAAAATCCACCTCATATACGTAGCCGCCCTTCACCACTCGAAGCGACTGCCAAAGTGGCGAGTTCAGAATCTCCCTCTCTTCCCTCTCTCTTGTAGAATGACGCTTATCGAACGTTATAAACAAATGATCCGCATCTAGCTCCACTAGCTCCTGTGGCTCCAGCAATACTTTTCTCGAATCCCGGGTCAATTTCTTCACAAGCAACGGAGGCGTCAGACCGAGATCACGGTACAGGATCGGGCCTGTATAGCCATGGTCTTCACCCCCGTATAGACTGATCCCCAGCGCTGAGATGCGCAGAAAAGCTACGCTTTGTCGATGCAGCAAAGGTTTGAGCAGCTTACGCGCCTTATCGGATCTTTGCTCATAGTCTCCGATAATATCGACAACCTTTGATCTGCAATCTAGTAATTCTGCGACAGTCTCTAAAGTGGAACGCCAATCTTCTCCAGGATGAGAGAGACTGTACATCGGCGCGAGGCTTCCCAGCACATCTGAAGCAATCCAGCGACTGAACCCGCCGTCCATGATAATGATGTCAGGCTTATGTGACGACAGCGCCTCCATATCTCCCGCTCCGATATCAAATACAGGCACATTAGCCAGTTTGAGATACTCTTGCTTCCCCCATTCGGCCTGAGTGCACTGTATGAGAGGGGTGACGCCAAGGGCCACCAGGAAATCCTCCAAAAATGGCGCAAATACCCGTTTCTTGCCCCTATAACTGCGTCGATACTGTCCAGGCGACACGCCCACCGACTTCTTGAAACGGCGGTTGAAATAATATTCATTATTAAACCCGACGTTCTGCGCAATCTCGAATAGGCGGTCTTCCGATATTAGCAGTTGCTGCTTGGCCCGGTCCATTCGGAAATCATTAATATATTCCAGCGGCACCTTACCGGTCATTTCTTTAAAAAGGCGTGTATACTGCCAGCGTGTGATATTCGCCTGCGTGGCCAGGTAATCTACCGTCAACGAATCTTGATAGTTCTGTTTAATATGCTGAATCGATGCCTCCACAGCTTGTCGCATATCCCTCTCCGTGCCCGCAAGCCCATTTTGCCTGAAAATGAATCGCAGCCACTCCTGGAACCTGATCTGCTGCTCAAAGAGCTCAAGCTCATCGCGGCAATCCCTCATTTGATACAATACTTCAAGGCGATCTATGCATTGGGAGAACGGTTGACAGTTCAATTCACCTGGACGCAATATCCGCTCCGGAATGACTTCTTCCCCAGCGGTGCTGCCGTCTTCTCCCAACCTCAGCATCCCGAACAGTACCCGATAATAGCTAACCCCTTCCTTGCCCGGCCTGATGCGATAGGCCGAGCCGGGTGGGATTAAATAGCCTCTACTATGCTTCATATTTAGAGAGGCCTCATCGATAGTGAGGCTTCCTTCTCCGCGAACTGTAATGAGTATAATATGATGCTTCGCTGTCATCGCCGTATCGGCTAATTCAAAGGGCAAATAGCAATAATCCAGACCAAACATAGAAAATAACATGGAGTAGTGTAGGTTTATTAATCCTGCGTGGCTCATCGTATCCCTTTCCTATCAATAGATATATAAAAATAGATATAACAAACGCCAAGAAAGCTCAATCCAAATACGGATTCGCTCTCCTGACGGTATTTTCTTCAATTCTGATATCACGAATTATTTAATGAAGATATTCAGCAAATCATCGATTTTCTTCATATTCGCGTAGATCGCACCGGATTGCCAATGCGTCCGGTCGACCTGATATACATGTCCATTCTTCACGGCAGGCATAGACTTCCATAACGGGCTGTCGAACCATTTCTCGGCTTCTCTATTTTCTGCCGAATCCCAATAGCCGTTCGAAGGGAACACAATGATATGATCCGCATTTAATTCCGGAAGCGCCTCTTCTGAGATAACCGCATGGAAATCCTTCATCTCGCTCACCATGGTTGGAGGCGTCAGGCCGATTTCCTTATAGATATTGCCTGTGTACCGGTTTTCAAGGCCAAATAAGGCAAGTGTCTTATCCCCAATATTCAGACGGATAACGGCCACTGTCTCATCCCCGATTGCGCTCTTCAATTTCTGTTGGGCATCGGCGACTTTCTGGTCATATTGCTTAAGCACTTCTTCGCCCTTCTCTTTCTGATTCACCAGATCCGCGATTGTCCGAAGAATTTCCGGAGGATTTTGCAGTATATTCTCAGGCAAGCGATAGGTGGGAGCGATCTTGGAATATATTTCGTACTTGGCGGCATCGACAACTCCATCTACGATAATCAGATCCGGGGACGCGTCCAGCAAGGCTTCAATGCTGCCCGTAATATCAAATTGGGGAACATTCAGATCGAGATAGTCCTGCTTGCCCCAGGAGGGATGATACCATTGAACGACCGGTGTTATGCCAAGCGCAACCAAATAATCCTCCAAATAGATTCCGGCAATTCGCTGAGGATGGACAGGGATTTCAACCTCTCCGAATTCATCGCTTACGGTTCGGGTGCCGCTTGATGGTTGTTCCCCCACAGGATTGGTCTGCTGCTGAGCAATCCCTTCTTTGCCGGATTGTCCAGCCTGCTGATTTGACTCCCCTTGCTTGCCGCATCCGACAAGGGCCACAGACAGGCTAAGCAGAATAGCCAGGCAGACCGCTGCCCATCGGCGAGATTTTCCCATAACATGATCCTCTCCTATATAAATGATCAACGAAACAATCTATCGATCGATAATGATTCTCAATCTCATTTCGTTCATGGTTATTTTATACTCCTGTTTCGGTATCTGCAATGCACATTTTCGACGTCATTTTTATACATACACAAAAACAACCGTCCCGGCCTTCTGAAATCATAGGCCAGGACGGTTGCTTATCGTTAATTCTATTCCTCGTAAATTTGCGTTAACATACGGCCAAGCTCCCGGAAGGCCTGCACTTCTTGCTCGCCTTTGACCTCAAGTCTAATCTCATCCCCGGCTGAGATTCCAAGCGTCAGCAGCCCAAGCGGACTCTTCCCATTAGCTTGCTTATCACCTTTATATAAAGTCACCTGACAAGGAAATGAATGGGCCTTCTCGGCAAAGGCTTTGGATGGTCGCGCATGAAATCCTTGCGGGTGTATGACGGTAAATACTTGCGATATCATCGTTATGCTTCACTCCTCAGCTGGTTATTTACGAAATCAAGCACCTCTTGTTGACTGCTCATGTTCAGCGCTTCTGCGGCAAGCCGTGACCATTCCTGCCTGGACAACCGTGACAGCAGCTCCCGTGCCGGAAGCACCGATGATGCACTCATGCTGAGCTCATGCAGGCCAAGACCAAGCAGCAGTGGAATCGCTGACGCATCCCCCGCCATTTCCCCACACATCCCCGCCCATTTCCCATGGCGATCCGCAGCTTGAACGACGAGCTGCACCATGCGAAGGATCACCGGATGATGCGGCTGGTATAAGTAGGAGACGGATTCGTTCATCCGATCCGCAGCCATCGTATATTGGATCAGATCATTAGTCCCGATGCTGAAGAAATCTACTTCCTCTGCTAATCGATCCGCAGCCAGGACAGCCGCCGGAGTCTCGATCATGATGCCAACCTCAAGCTCGCTTGCGACCATAACTCCTTCTTGCTCCAGACGAATCCGCTCTTCCTGCAAGATCCGCTTCGCTTCACGCAGCTCACTCAATAGGGAGATCATCGGGAACATTATAGCCAGCTTCCCATGCGTGCTTGCCCTGAGTAATGCTCTTAGCTGCGTACGGAACAGTTCCTCCCGATCCAGACAGAGACGGATAGCCCGAAGGCCAAGGAACGGATTCATCTCTTGCGGCAGCTGCATGTAACTCAGCTCCTTGTCTCCCCCGATGTCGAGAGTGCGGATGACGACCCGTTTGCCGCTCATTTTCTCCAGTACATGCTTGTAGACGGAATACTGCTCCTCCTCCGAAGGGAACGTTGAACGCCCCATATACAGAAACTCTGTGCGGAACAATCCAATCCCATCGGCACCATTGGCCAAAACCTTCTCCAGATCCTCGATCCCGCCGATATTCCCCGCTAATTCCACGTGCACTTTATCCGCAGTAAGCGAGGGGCGATCCACATAGCTTTTCATTCGCCATACATTATCTTCATATTTACGCTTGCGCTCGAAGTAATCTTCTATTTGGTTGCGCGAAGGATTTACAATAATCTCGCCTCGCGTTGCATCCAAAATAACGGTGTCGCCTGTTTTGATATATGATGCATCGCTCCCTGCGCCAACTACAGCTGCAAGCTCTAGGGAACGAGCCATGATGGCAGAATGTGAGGTACGGCTGCCGATTTCCGTAACAAAGCCGCGTATATAATCCATATTCAGTTGGGCCGTATCCGATGGAGTTAGGTCCTTGGCAAATAGAATGGCCTCGTCATTCAACTCGGAGAACGCATGATGCGCACGTCCCTCCAGCTTGTCGATGACTCGTCTTGTAATATCCCCGACATCCGCCGCCCGTTCGCGCAGCATTTCATTGTCCATGGAGCGCAGCGCGTCCATTATCGCTGCCGCCACTTCATACAAGGCATATTCCGCGCAGACGCCCTCGCGCTCGATCCGAGCCAATGCCGCATCGCTCAATTCCGGATCATCCAGTAGAAATAGATGCGCTTCGAATATTTCTGCCTTTTGCGGCCCCAACCGTTCCAGGGTCTGCTGCCTGATCCGGTCGATATCAGCCTTTGCTGACTCAATGGCCTCTTTTAGACGCTGCATTTCGGCAGCTCTGTCTTCAATCTCTTGACGCTGTGGTATGGATTCTTCCATTTCCAGCCGGTAAGCCTTCGCGATAGCAATCCCTGGTGAAGCAGGTACGCCAGTCAGTAAATGGCCCATTCCAATCCCTCCTATTGTAGAAGCCCAGCTGGAATACTCAGGAGCTCGGCTTCCTCTTTCTCTATTTATTTCTCATATGCCTCCATAACGGATTGGGTTAATTCATGCGTAAGAGCAAGCCCGCTTATGTCAGAAAAAGCCTGGCGAACGCCCTTTTCAGCAATCCATTCCTGCAGCTTCATGGCTTCATGATCCCCCGCGTAATCAAACTTGAGGGCCAGTGCCATGACCTTGGCCAAATGCTCGGTAACGCCCCCCTGTTCCCAGGCTTTAAGCGCCGGGCGAACCAGGCGATCCTCAGGTGACAGCTTACGAATCGGTGAACGCCCAACTCGAACAATCTCATCGCTTAGATAAGGGTTGCGGAAACGGTTCATAATTTTACGGATATATTCCTCATGCTCCTCTTCCTTGAAGCCGTAAGCTTCCACCAGCATGCTCCCTGTCTCCCGCAGCGCTCCATATACGAGGTTGATGACTTCTTCATCTCTCACCGCTTCCAGGATTGTTGCATACCCTTTGCGATAACCGGCGTAAGCCGTGCTGCAGTGACCCGTATTCACGGTGAAGAGCTTGCGCTCAATGTAAGGGATCAGATCGTCAACATAGCGAACCCCGTTAATCTCCTGAGCCTCGTTGAACATTTGCTGCCGATCAATAACCCACTCATAGAACGGTTCCACCGTGACTTCAAGCGGATCTTCATGGTGTTGCATAGGTACAATACGATCTACAGCCGAATCTGGAAAAGCAATCAGCGAGGCTGCCGTTTCCTGCTCCTGAACGGATAACAGCTCCATAACATGCTCTTTTAATTGCGTACTCGCTCCGATCGCATTTTCGCAAGCAATAATATGCAGCTTAGAGCCGCCGCGCTCCAGGCGTTGTTTAATTCCTGCAGCAATGCCCGGAGCGATATGTTTAAGCGTCGTTACGCCAACAGCTGTCGTAATGAGATCCGCTGAGGCCACCTCTTCGGCAATTACAGCAGGATTTCGCCCATCAATAGCCGATACATTATGCACCGGGATGCGCTGCTCCGATTCATCTGCGATCTTGACCTCATAACTTCCGCGCTCTTGCAAAGCCCGAACAACCGTCTCATTTACATCCGAGAAGACGACATCATAACCCGACTCGGACAATAAGAGCCCGATAAAACCTCTACCGATATTGCCTGCTCCAAAATGAAGGGCCTTCATTCTTCCATCCCGCTTTCAAAGATCTTCAGAATCTCTTCAGCGGATGTGGCGGTACGCAAACTTTCCATGCTGTCATCATCGGAGCAGACCATAGCGAGGTTGGTCAGAATTCCCATATGCTCTCCTCTTTGTGCCGCAACCCCGACAACAAGCACTGCCGGCTCATCCCCGCCAAAATTCACACCGTCCGGAATTTGCAATACAGCAAGTCCTGTCGATTTGATCATGGCTTTGGATTCATTGGTGCCATGAGGGATCGCCAGCCCAGACCCCATATAAGTAGACAAATTGTTTTCGCGTTCAATCATTTTGTCGATATAGTCCTCATCAACATGCCCGGTATCAACCAACATTTGACCAACCAGGCGAATCGCTTCGTATTTATCTGATACCTTTACGTTTAATCGAATCTGTTCTGCGGATAAAATACTCATCGATGATCACTCTCTCTCCAGTTTGTTTAATAGATAAGTGCGAAGATGGGCCGACATCAGCTCTCTGATCTGCTGCTCCTGACCATTCGCAAGCGCTTCCATGATTTCTATATCTAACAGGGTAGCGCTTATTTCACTTAACACTTCAATACTTTCTCTAGATAACTGCTTTGGTGCCAGCATCAGCAGAAACCGTGACAATTCAGCGGCCCCTGGCTCCTCCATACTGAAGCTGTGGTCAAGCTCAAATAACATCAGTAGAGGCCTCTTCACCGTATCCGATCGGGTATGAAAGAGCGCTAATTCCGTTCCGGGAATCATCTGCGTTCCATTCTTCTCCCGATCAAGCAGGAGTCTCGCAACTACATCGGGCTCTTCAACGGCTTCCTGAATCTGAGGATGATGACATGCGGCCTGCAGCCATTTCATGAGACTTGGCGTGCCGCTGATCTGCAGCGGAATCACACGGAATGCTTCCAATATCTCGATGCTCAGCTGAACACTTTTGTTGAGATAACGCAGATCCTCTATTGCCGCCATTCCAACCGGCTGTTCTTGATTCACTGCCGTCTTCTCAGCCGTACGCAAGTCTTCCTTTATCGTGTGATGCAGTAAACTATCTTGCATTTGCTCCTGCAACAGCTGCCTTGAGCCTCGCCCTTTAATATAGTTCCGAAGCTGAACCGTCTCCTCTTCATTCAACAGCGGACTTAACTTCAAATATTGATCTTCGCGCAGAGGAAGTTCCACCGTGCTGATGATCAGATCGTAATCCGATCTTGGAATTCGCACTGCCTCATACCATGAAGCCTGACCAACGATCTTGATCTGTGGGAACTCCCTCCGCAGTCGTACAGCCAACAGCTTGGAGGAACCGATCCCGCTCGTACAGACGATGACCACCCGCATGTTCGGATGAATCTGCCCGATCCGTTCCCGGGAAGCTCCAAAATGCATGACTAGAAAAGCGATCTCTTCATCCGGGATATTGCTGTTGGGAAAAGCCGCACGGGCGGCTTGCCGAACCCGGCCGAACAATTCCCCATATTCCTTGCGAATCGTATCCATTAATGGATTGCGAATGCGCTGTCCGGCAGTGATCCGTTCCAGAGCGGCTCCCAAATGAGTGAATAACCCGTCCCTCAACGAACGGTCCGCCATATAATCCTGATCATCGAATTCTGCCATATAATGAATCAGGGATCGGACCGCTCCCGCCAGCTCCAGGTCATCAGCAGGCAATGATTCGCTCGCGTGCCCTCTCGCCTTCTCCAATAAGCTGGCGGTATATCTCATCTCAAACGTTGAATATTCGAGCTTCAATGCTTCGCCAAGATGGTGACACAAGCTTTCGACCTCCGCGATTTGTTCGTCAGGGGCTCCCTGTCTGTCGCGGAGCATCCGACCCGCCTCCGCCTCGCTGATCTCCCTCTTCGACCCTATACGGTCCGCAGCGATCGACAGGTGAATGAGCAGATCCGTATAAGCCTCTTCACTGAACGACTCCTCCAGAGACTGCTCTTCCCACTTCCACAATATCTCTTCGATCGTCCTAATCGAGTTGACGCCAGCCATCGACGCTATCCGGCGATCCACAGGGTGAAGGAAGTTCTGATCAGCTCCCGAGATAAGTGTCAAGTCATCGAAGCGAATTCCAACAAGATCCCGAATAGCTTCACGGATGGCGGGTTCAGAACCCTTGATCTCAACTCCATAACCTCGCCGCCGTATAAGCCGAAGCTTCTGCTTGTCAATCCAATCGGTCAGATCATCGAGATCTGCGGAAATTGTGGACACCGTTACCTTCATCTCGTGAGCCAACGCATACAATTTGATCGGTTCATGAGATTCAAGCAATCTGTACAGCAGGTAGATCTGGCGTTCATCCGCTGAGTATTCCGCGTTAGCCGGAGTGAGGAGTTCTGACTTAATATGCTCAAGCCGCTCAGGCTCCCCATCCAGACTAAGACCCGAACCCGCTTTCCGGTGAAGCAAGATCCCCCTGCGATGCAAATAGCTCTCTACCGCATCGAGTTCCCTATGCACCGTTCGCGGACTCACGCGAATACTCTGGGCAATCTCGGCAACGGTGGATTCATAGGGACTGCGGAGAAGCAAGTCCAGGATCTGTCTCATGCGCTGTGTAATTTCCATAGATCATGCCTCCAAAAAAGCGGTTGCAATAAGCGTAGGATGCTGACAATTGCCTACCCTGTGGCTTATCGGTGTAACTGTTATTTCAATCGTTCAACAAGCACGTCATATTCCGGACTCTTCAGGAAATTATCGATAGAAATATGCTCGGCCTGCGGTGCAATTCCACGGGCGCGATCCGTTAAGGTCTTATGCGTAACTACGATATCTGCGTCGGACGGAATGTCGCCAATCGCGGTATTACTAACTTCGATCGCTGACCCTACCGCTTTCATTTTCTTGCGTAAAATGGAGGCTCCCATAGCGCTTGATCCCATTCCCGCATCACAAGCAAAAATAATCTTACGAACCTCTTCCTTGCTCTTCAGTCCACCTGAAGCTTCCATCGCGATGGATGCGCTTGCTTCTCTTGCTGCAACCCCACTTGCAGCGAGCGAACCTGCCGCTTTCATATCCTTGACACGCTTGGTTGCTTCCTCCAATTCATCGCGGTCCTCTTCTTGTTTCTTCTCCGTCTTTAGCAATAGCGCTGAAACACCAAAGGAGACAATCGCTGCGGTAATCACACCGCTCAATGCCGGAATAATCTCTCCACGCGGAGCCATAGCCAAATAAGCGATAATACTTCCCGGCGAAGGCGGACCAACAAGTCCGGCGTTCAGCAGCGAGAATGTAAGCGTACCTGTTATACCACCAGCTATAGCGGCGAGAATGAGTCGAGGCTTCATTAAAATGTACGGGAAGTAAATCTCATGAATCCCGCCGAAGAAATGTATAATCGCCGCTCCTGACGCTGACTGTCTGGCGCTGCCTCGACCGAAGAACATGTAAGCCAGCAGGATGCCAATACCGGGACCCGGGTTGGATTCCAGCATATACAGCAGCGATTTACCCGCACTAAGCGCTTGCTCGGCGGCAATTGGACTTAGTACGCCGTGGTTGATCGCATTGTTAAGAAACAGGACCTTGGCTGGTTCGATCAGTATGTTGACCAGTGGAATCAGATGATTGCTGACCAGAAAATCCACACCCGCCGAGAGCGCGCTTGTAACCGCTTCAATAATACGCCCGACGATGGAGTATGAGATCAGAACGAGCCCACCGCCGATAATGCCCAGCGAGAAATTGTTTACCAGCATTTCAAAGCCGGATTTGATTTTGCCTTCTACTGCTTTATCGAATTTCTTAAGCACCCAGGCGGCTCCAGGTCCAACAGCCATGGCGCCGAGGAACATCGGAATATCCGTACCGACGATCACTCCCATCGTAACGAGGGCACCGATTACCCCACCGCGCTGCTTATGAACCATCGTACCCCCGGTATAGCCGATTAAGAGCGGAAGCAGAAACTTGATCATCGGATCAACGAGTTTGGCTAAATATTCATTCGGGATCCAGCCTGTTGGAATGAACAAAGCCGTAATCAAGCCCCATGCGATGAACGCCCCGATATTTGGCATCACCATGCCGCTTAGGAAACGTCCGAATTTTTGGACTCCCACCCGTGCAGATCCAGATGAAGTGGAAGATGTTGTTTGGGCCATATGACAGCCTCCCTATAGTTTTTTGCGAGCGGACTATTGGGATAATTACCGCTCGTTATGTACCTATCGTATTGGACATCGGAGAGATACTCAACAAAATGAAAACGCTATATTGTCAGCATGACTACTGACAAGACTTCACTAATCCGCCACCAAACCTTTAAAGGTAAGCTTTCTTTAATATGTGAATTCCATCACAATTATGGTTTTTTCTTACTGATTCCCTTCGGAAATCTATATTATTTAGGGGAAACACTTTAATTTATACATCTTTCAATATGGTATACTTTGGACAAAAAGATATCCTGGAGGAAGCGATGACAACTTTCGAGCAAGCGGCTTATAACACGAAGCAATATAGAAATTTGTTCAGGGAAATCGGCTATTCTGAGGAAGAAATCAACGCAAAGCTTGAAAGCACATGGAATGAACTGTTCTACGGGGATTCGGATGTGCGGATCTACTACCAGTTGGACGAGAATAAAGGATATTTGCTGGATACCGGCAACCTTGATGTAAGAACCGAAGGCCTATCCTACGGAATGATGATGGCTGTTCAGATGAACAAAAAAGAGGAATTTGATCGGCTGTGGACATTCGCTAAGCAATTCATGCAGCATACGGAAGGACGTTATAAAGATTATTTCGCTTGGCATTGCAAACCGGATGGAACGAGGTTGTCTCCGGGACCCGCACCAGATGGTGAAGAATTCTTTGCCATGGCGTTATTCTTCGCCTCAAATCGCTGGGGAGACGGGCCAGAGCCTTACGACTACTCGGCACAGGCGAGAACAATTCTCCGCGCTTGCCTGCATCAAGGCGAAAACGGAGAAGGCGATCCGATGTTTGATCCGGCAACCAAGCTGATCAAATTCGTGCCGGAATCTTCCTTTAGCGATCCTTCCTATCATCTCCCCCATTTCTATGAGTTGTTCGCCCTGTACGCGGATGAGCAGGATCGAGCCTTTTGGAGCGAAGCCGCTGAGGCAAGCCGAAGCTACCTGCATAAAGCCTGTCATCCGGTCACCGGACTGGCAGCAGAATATGCGAATTACGACGGAACACCTGCCGAGCCCCAGCCCCATGGCGACTACCGACATTTCTTCAGCGATGCGTACCGGGTTGCCGCGAATATTGCCCTCGATTGGGAATGGTTCCGGAAGGACCCTTGGCAGGTGGAGCAATCGAACCGGATTCAACGTTTCTTCCGCGATATTGACGTGTCGGACTACCGTCGCTATACGATTGACGGCCAGCCTTTTGAAGAAGCGGCGCTGCATCCTATAGGGCTGCTGGCGACCAATGCGGCGGCATCGCTGGCTGCGGACGGACCTGATGCGGAACGATTTGTACACCTGTTCTGGAATACCCCCCTTCGCAGCGGCAAACGGCGCTATTACGACAATTGTCTGTATTTTTTTGCCCTACTTGCTCTAAGCGGCAATTTCCGAATTTATTGATCAGTCAGGCAAATCAGAGGCAGCTTCCATACTGGAAGCCGCCTCTTTATTTTATTAACCTATTCTGCCCTATTTTTAAATTGGTCTTAAAGAACAATTAAGGTTAGCTTCAGGTTCGTTGTCTACAATAGTATTAGAATTCATTTCTCACTTAACCCAACATCAGGTACTCAAAACTATGAAACGAGGTTCTTCTATATGAACATAAAGCGAGTGATGATCGTCGGAACGATGGTAGCCGTAATTTCCTTCGGAAACACCGCGTTAAGCGGCTCCATCACAAGCGCAAGTCCGGTCGCCAGACTATCAGCAACCGACAATAAGAATCCTGGTAAGGATGATTTGCTAGAAGCTTTGAATCAACCCTCTGACAAGGAACTGTACGAGTCGTTATATGAGGGAAAATCATTGTATGACATTGCGGCGGATCAAGACGGCGATATTGATCAAGTCATTGAGCTACAGACCCACCAATTGCAAAAGCAGCTGGATGAGCGCCTAAAAAGCGGAAGCATTACTGCCAAGCAGTACGAAGCACATTGCCAAGAACTCAAGGAGCTTATTGAACAAAGCGTGCTCACCTCCTTTGGCTAACGAATCATTGAAAAACCTTCTCTAACGAAACTGAGCATCGCTAATCGGCCTAAAAAGGTGGTTTCAAATTCTAACGAAACTAGGTATCGCTATTAAACGCAATGATTGGCTTAAAGCTGGTTTTTCCTTTAAATAACGATACGGAGATTCGTTAGAATAAATTTACCACCGTTTTCGAGGAAATAACGATCCGTAGTTTCGTTAGGGATGACTTATATTTCTATCCGCCTGCGTCCGCTTATACAAAATGGGGATTGCTGCTGCAATGAGGATCAACCCCATAAAAGCAGGTGCGGCATGACCCATAGTTACATAGATTTGACCTCCAATGATAGGTCCAATCATTCTCGCTAAAGCCTGAATAGATTGGCTCCCCCCTTGAATCCTCCCTTGTTCACTGGAATCTACAGACTTGGACAGCATCCCGTTAAATGAAGGCCCAAAGATCGAATCGCCAAAACCAAATATGAACATGCCAGCGATAAGAAGCGGATAGAAAGAGAGCAAAGCAGACAGCGCAATAAGGCCGTAGCCCATAATTTCTGATCCCATTCCAAGAATTGCGATTTGTTTATCAGTAAGTTTTATCAACAGCTTCGGCATGATGAAACCTTGTGAGACGATATCCTGGACACCCAATATTGAGAACATAAGCCCGATGATTGCTGGCTTCCAGCTGAAGGTATCCAGCGTAAATTGCGAGAATACCGCCTGTAAAGATCCGTTTGGCAACCAAAGCAAAAATGCGGAGACAAGCAGCCATTTCAAGTTTTTCATGGAAAGGATATTGGCAAGCTGTGCCAATGGATTCAGCCTCACAAAGGTAATCTCTTTCAGTCTGTTCTTCTTGTCGAGGCTCTCCGGCATAAAGAAAAATCCATAAGCCACATTCAATAACGTTATTACGGCTCCAAAATACATCGGTACAGCATAACCAAACTTGGCCAGTAATCCTCCCAAAGTTGGCCCGATGACGGTGCCCACACCTACAACAGCACTCACCCATCCAAAATATTTGGTTCGTTGTTCCGGAGGAATGATGTCTGCAAAATATGCGAAAATCGTACCTATGCTGCCGCCTGTGATCCCTTCTATGATGCGACCTGCGAATAACACCCATAGAGCTCCGCCGATACCAAAAACGAAGTACCCGATTGCGGAGCCCAAAAGGCATACCAAGAGTAGCGGACGCCGTCCATATTTGTCGCTCAAAGTTCCAAGTACAGGGGCCGCCAAAAATACGCAGACTGCATAAACGGAGGTAAGCAGCGTAACTACTATAGCTTGTTCTCCCGGATTGCTTATATAAGGCTGCACTAAGAATGGGACAACAGGTGCGATGATGCTGAAGCCTATTCCACAAAGAAACACAGAAATGAGACCGAATATTAAAGCGTGTTTATCTACCGCTTGATCTGTTTTCTGTTTATTATCAGATGGATGTCTAAACATTACATTCTCCTTTCGAAACTCATTGTTTTGTTTCCTCGTCAACAATAATATGGTAGTTTTGTTTCCTTGTCAACAAAAAAGTAGAGAAAAAAACAGCCCGTACTCTGTAGAGTTAGGCTGTCTGTTGGTTTTATCTTCATTATTCAATTTACTCCGACTTCATGTCCATACCCATTTTTTTTATTTCTCCATCCAGATGCTTACTATACTTTTCCACGAAGCTAAGCATGCTGTCGAATTGTTCCACAGTCACCTGCTCAAATACGGCTTTATCCCGCTCCTGAAACTCTTTGTGCAATTTCTCATGAATTTCATAAATGACTTTCCCCTGCTCAGTAAGCCTATAATAGATTTCTTTCTTATTATCCTGTTTCTGATAGCTTTCAATAAGGCCCTTTTCTATGAGCCTTTTAGTTATTTTGCTCATAGCGCTTCTAGTCATATAAAAGGATTCAGCAAGCTTGGTGACGTTGGAATCCACATTTTTCTCAATGTATTCGATGCAATGTACTTCGGTAGGCTTATATCCCTTAAGACTGTCTTCCATCTTAAACTTATTAAGCCAAGCCATCTTGTTGAATACGTCCCTTAAAGCCATCATGACCTGTTCTTCTTTATTCACGGCCTGTCCTCCCACCCATTGGTGCATTAATCCTATTATATACAAAGTGGGCACCATAAAAAAGCGATCCTCTGACACATACCATAGATTTGGCAGCAAAATAAATAAACAGGATTGAAACGGAATTAACTCGTTCCAAAACCCTGTTTGTTTGTAAGCCGGACCCCTATACCAGGCTCCATATTTTTTTACCCTGAGACTACCTGCTCCTGACCAAGCGACTTCTTCTGCAAGCTCGGGATCAGGGCATAGGCAAATGTGATGAACGGACTCAGCCACAAGAAGGTCGCGTAAGGCAGATATTCGATGACAGGAACCCCAAGGGTCGCGGCAAAGAAAGCACCACTGACTCCCCATGGAATCAACGGATTGACAAGTGTGCCGCAATCCTCCAGCGTACGCGACAGCGTCTTGGCCGGAATGCCTCTGCGATTATATTCGTCCTTGAACATTTGGCCAGGCAGCAGGATCGACAAGTATTGTTCCCCAGTCATCCCGTTTACCGCGATGGACGATGCGCCTGTCATTAGAACGATAGCGCTGCTTCGCTTCAAGGGCTGAATTACTTTGCGGAAAAAAGCATCGATTACACCGCAATGCTGCAACAAGCCACCTAGAGAAAGAGCGATCAGAATTAGCGATACCGACCACATCATCGACTGCAAGCCACCGCGATTCACGATGGAAGCTACAGTCCCGTTAGCGATCGTGCTATGATACCCACTCTGCATAACGCTGAACCAGACATCGATTGCCGTCTGATGCTGAACGAATGCCGTAATCAGAAGTCCGGTGACGATCCCTATGACTAGGGTTGGTATGATAGACACCCGTTTGACCGAACAAGCGATGACAGCGATTGGCGACAGAAGCGTCAACCCGTGGATCCGGAACCCTTCTTCCAGGGCCAGCTTGATCTGCTGGATAGAAGATAGATCCATTGCCTCAGGCCGTGGCGCGAACATAAAAAATATAGTTGTAATAACCAGTGCCGGGATCGTTGTGTACATCATATTGCGAATATGTGTGAATATGGAGACGCCTGCTACAGCGGGGGCAAAATTCGTCGTGTCCGATAGCGGCGACATTTTATCGCCAAAGCAGGCCCCACAGATGATCGCCCCTGCAGCCAAGGTTGGAGATATTCCCGTCGTTAAGGCAATGCCCATGAAGGCAACACCAACCGTACTCACCGTAGTAAATGAACTGCCGGTAAACATCGAGACGATGATCGTAACATATAGCGCACTCACCGCAAAAAATTGCGGTTTAATATAGTCCATCCCATAGTATAAAATCGTTGGAACTGTTCCGCTCATCATCCATACCGCGATAAGAATGCCGATCAGTGACAAAATAAGAATCGGCATAATCGCCGTCTGGATTCCCTGAATAATCGCCGATTCGAGCTTCTTCCAGGGGAAGCCAAACAGGCGCAGCATCGTTGCTGTACCCACGGTTGTTGCCAACAGTGGCAAATGCGGCTCCGATTTCAAGAGAAATATGGAGACAAATAAAAGCGCCAGAATAAAAACAATAAGAAAAATACTTTTTGAGAAACTTAGCTCTCGGTTCATGGTGTAAGGACTCCTTATTCAATGGTTGCTGCCCGGAAATAAATATTCTCAGCTCCGCTGAAGCTGCAGAATGATTTATCGCCTTTGCGCTTCCCTGCTTTCAGGCTTTCTTGCATTGAAGCACAAAGGTACTATAACGATAAAAGCATAAGGAGTCAATGTCTAGGTGATGAACATTCCCCGATTATTCCTCTTCAGAGCATGGATGTAATGCGAACCTCAGCGCGCGGCTGATCAATACCGGCAACACTGACACATGGCCTTCCCCAGCGAATTCCTGGTATTCGGCCCTAACCCCGATGTCCGCCGAAATTGCTGCCAGTCGTTCGCTAAGCGCTTGGGCTCGAGCACAGTTGCCGCATTCATGCGATTTTTCCAGTTCCCCTACACCAAAGAGCACCCTGACCCGGACTGGCAGCTTTCTGGCCAGAGCGATAAATTCCCTTTCCAAGTCCAGCATATATTCCTGGTTCCAGTGCAGCGATGGACTGCCTGCGATGTAATATTGAAAGGCTTCCGGCTTGCTGAACAGCGCATACACGGTGAACAATCCACCAAGAGAATGTCCGAACAGCGCCTGCCGCGTGCGATCGACCGGGAATCTCCCTTCGATTCGCGGCTTCAGCTCCTCTTCAATAAAGTGCAGGAATTCCCTTGCCCCGCCTTGCTCAGGAATCCGTTCATTATCGAAACGCCTGCGATATTCCATCGACGGCAGCGGTGTAAGGTCATAGAAGCGTTCCGGCGCATACGGACCGTTCGTCTCATAACCAATAGCGACGACTATTGCAGGCATCACTCCTGTATGATCCGGTCTGCGACATTGCAGCCTCAGCGCTTCTACCATCGTGCCGAATACGGAATTCCCGTCCAGCAAGTAGATAACCGGATATCCGGCGGGCGGAGGCTCTCCCAAGGGACGAGCTGCAATAATCCGATAGGTTCGCCCCTCGCGTGAAGTCATTCCCCATTGCTCGGCATAGGGGATGTTCACTTGCTGATATGCAGCATCCGAAGGCGCTGCTTCTGATATTATCGGTTCCATCGCTAGCCCTCCTGCGGAATCAGAAACCGCAGCACATCATCGATAATTTTCTCATAAGCAATCAGGCCGCTTCCGAGCCAATAGCCGCTGTCCACCTCATAGACATGTCCCTGCTTGACAGCCGGCATGCTCTTCCAGATCGGGCTATCCATCATCGCCCGGTCTCCCCCTTGATCGATAGCAAATATGTAATCCGCGTCCAGCTCGGGAACGACCTCCAATGAGAGGGCAGCGCTGTTGGCATCCCCGATCAGCTTTGTCTTGCCGAGTCCCAGCTCTTGATGGAGCACATACCCGGCTAAATAGTTGCCTCCCATCATATTGATTCCTTTAGGAGCAAAGCGGATAATTGCAATCTTTTTATTCTCCATAACCTTGCTTAATTTCTCTTTAGCCTCATTGATTTTCTCGCGGTAATCCTGCAATGCCGCCTCAGCCTCAGCCGATTTACCGAGTAAATCCCCTATGACAGCAAGCGACTGCTCCATATTGCCGGAGGCATTTTTAAAAACATAAGTCGGTGCAACCTTCGCATAGCTCTCATAAACCCCATTTGCCGCAAAGGTTTCCGTCTGCAAGATGATAAGGTCCGGACTATACGACATCATAACTTCAGGCGAAGGCAATCCTTCGGAAAAATCCAGGATCGGCACATCGTTTAAGCCCTCTATCCAATCGCGATGTCCATCCTTGGCATTAGAATATCGGGCAACAGGAGTTACCCCCAGCTTCAGCAGAGACTCTTCCAGATAAGGAGCAATGATCTTCGCCGGTGTACCGGTCAGCTTAACCTCGTGCCCAAGCTCGTCCTTTATGATCCGTTCTTGCTTTTCCTCACTGCCATTTCCTTTATTGCCAGAATCAGCGGATGCTTTAACCTCTCCGGCCTGCTGTTCAGGTTCGAGTGCCGCACCGCCGTTCTTCGCCTGGGAACTGCATCCCGCCAGCAGACTCCCTGCAATCACACAGCTTAATAAAACCAAAAATAGAGTTTTCCTTCCCTTTTCTCTCGTACCCCAAAGTCTTGACATGATATATCCCCCTTAGTTGATAATCGTTCTCAATCGACTTTGAGTATACTTATTTTGCCAAGGATTCACCATAGTCATTATCCGGAAGTATATTTGGACAATTTCCGGTAAATAAGAGCAGTGCTTCATCCAGCATCCGGGCCATGGCCACCGCTGAATATTCAAACCAGGGATCGGCATTAATCATATATACATGATCGTTCCGTACAGCCTGGAGCTGCTTCCACTCGGCCGAATGCTGCAATGCCAACCAGAATTTGCGTGTTGAAGCCTCCGGACATATGGTCAACAAAATCCGCTCAGGATTTATCTCTTGCAGTTCCTGCAGCGCCATAGGCAAGTGGCTGTGCAGTTCTCTGCTGCCAGCAGGCCGAAGTTTTAAATCGTCGTAAAGCAGCTCCTGGAGTCCCCGATTCCGGTATGCGAACATTTGCGTACGGTAAATCCGCAGCACCAGAATACGATCCCTCCCCAGCGAAGCGCTTAACTGCTCCCGCGCAGCCTGGACCTTACGCTCGTAATTGCGTATCCACTGCTGTGCAGCAGCCTCTTTGTCCAAATATGCGGCGATATCAAGCAGTTGATCTCTCCAGCCTTTTTGGTCTGTGATGTAATGTACTGGCGCGATTGAGTTCAACCGGTTATCTTCGCTCATTTGCAGCCGTTCAGAACCGATAATAACATCCGGATGGGCCTGACTCAGCCTACCCAGATTGGTCTCAAATGTTAATTTGTAATAAGGGCTGGTGAGAATAAGATGCGACTTGATCTCGCTGCTGTAAAGGTTGTAGTAATACGGAGTCCATTTGGGATCGAGGGGGGCGATCTGCGGAATGATATTCAGCGCAAGCAAATGTCCGATCGCTGAGGGGGAACATGCCGCCACACGCTTGCGGGTATTTTTAGCGAATTCAGAGGGCGCTACACCCACTTCCTTTTTAAATTTACGACTAAAATAAAATTCATCCTTATACCCTACCTTCCTGGCAATATCCCGCAGCCGCTCTTCGGATTCCGCCAAATACCGCTTGGCATGCCGAATGCGGACATCCGTTAAATATTCCATCGCACTTTGGCCGAACGTTTTTTTAAATAAATCCACAAAATATTTGGGGCTAATGTTTGCCATCTTGGCCAGCTGTGCGATCGACAACGGTTCATCATAGTGACTCTCCATATACGTCTTGATTTCCAGCAGATCCGCCCTATTATATGTGCCCGCTCTTTGCGCTTTAGTCGCATGCACGCCATCTGTTGCAGTAAAGCCGCTTTTTGTATGTGATGTTTCATTGGTATGCACAGAGAACCTCTCCCTTGGAAAGATGTAATAACGAAAACGATAATATGATAATGATAATCATTATCATATTATCGTTAAAATTAGCATACCTTCCCGGTGAGATCAAGTCCTGTGCTAGAATGTATACCTTTGAGACCGCAAAACGGGGTCTGCTCTAGTGCTCAACAACTTGTAACGAAACTGGGCATCGTTATTTGCCTCAAAACGAGAGATTTCAAACTTTTACGAAACTGGGCATCGTTATTTGAGTAAATAAAGGGATAAAGGGCGGATTTTCTCCAAAATAGCGTTACAGTGTTTCGTTAAATTTGAGTAGGTGCTAATTTCCCGAAAATAACGATATGGTGTTTCGTTAGAGCTATGGACTATCTACCCTACACCATCTACACCGTAACATTCCCCGCATGCTTACCCAGAAATTTCATCACCAATTGATTAATCCGCTGCTTCTGTTCAATACTTAGGAGATGCCCGGCCTTGGGCACGGTTGCGAGGGTTATATCGGGAAGCAGGCGCGCCTTCGCCTGTACATCCGAAAGGGAGTGACGGTAGATCACCTCATCTTCCCCGACGATCAATAGAGTTGGAAATGAGCATTGAGCAAGCTCCGCTTCTGTAAAGACCGTAGGAAGCAGACCCAGCCGTGGAAAACAGTTCTTATAGCTTGCTGACATCAGCGCCCGGTAAGAAGCGGGTAATTGATCGAGGCTATTATGCCTCGACATGCACCAGGCAAATGCCCGGTCGATCAACCACTGTGTCTTCAGCATCACCGCCGGAAACATATGCCAATAAAACATCCTGGACAAAGGTGCAAAGGAGCCGGCAGGCGCCAGCAAAGTCAGTGAACTCACGCGTTCCGGATGAACCACCGCAAAATTCAAAGATATAAATCCGCCCATCGAATGCCCCAGTAAATGAAACTTCTCCAAGCCAAGCTCCCGGGTCAGCTCCAATAACCACTGTGCGGCCGCCTCTTTACTGGATAACGGCTTCAGCAGCGTGCTCTTGCCAAAATCACCAGGAACATCGACGCAATATACGTAATACCCGCTGCACCACTCAGCGATATTAGCGCTCCACATCAGGGACGTAGCGGTCATGCCATGAATAAGCAGCAAAGGCGGATCGGCTGGATCCCCGCAACGGATAAGATGCGTATCCCCAAATTGGGTGGATACATAGCTTATTTCGTAGGAGACCGGCCACTCGCTTAATGCTTGGTCATAGGCTGCCACGAAGCGGTCTCTCCCCTGCTCGTTTCTATATATGGATAATCCCTTCATTTCCATAAGATCACTCCTCTGCACGTGCATGCACGAAAATTCGCAAGATTTGATCCACCTGCGGGAAGTCCTCCAGTTCGGGATAGGTCAGGCGTGTGAATACAACCCCGTTCAGCATGGAAGAATACATAAGGGCTTGCTTCAAGGGATCGGCATCAATGAACTCCCCTTGCTCCTGACCCTCGCGAAATAATCGCTCAAGCCATCGCATGCTTTGTTGAGCGTATTCCCTCGATATTGCCGTGGCCTCTGCGGGCACCGTCTTCGAAGTATTGGTTTGCAAAGCGATCAGGAAGAAATAACCGCTTTCTGCAGTATGAGCAAAGATTCCTTCCGTCAGCGCCTTCAGCCGTTCATACGGACTTCCGCCGCTCTCCACAACCTCACGGATCGTCTCATAGGACGTTATAAACGCAGTTCTGGCCAGCTCGATATAAATATCCTCTTTGGAAGCAAAATAATGATAAATCAGACCGTGGCTTAATTTGGCTTCTCCGACAATATCGCTTATTTTTGTTCCCGCATAACCTCGTTCCCCAAACACCTTCGCCCCGGCTTCGAGCAATTGCTGCTTGCGCGCATCACGAATTTGCTGATTCTGTTCATCGATTCTTGGGGACATAACGTACCGCCTCCTTCATGCAAGTTTAGCTTATAAAAGAATCATAATGTTCATTGATTAAATAGTCAATCAAAAATATATAAAAAGGAAACCGCCCATCCAGGCGATTTCCCGATTAATGCTCCCCAGTTTAAATCAACTTATATTCTTTTAACAGCTGCATGATTCTGGTGTCTGAGATCTTCTTTATCCCCGTCATTGCAGCTAGTTTCACGGTATCAGGAAGCTCCATGTCGGTAAGCTTGTTGCCATCCATCATTTTCGCGGTGGAATCCAAAAGCACACGAACATCATAAGCAGATCCGAATACTTCCGGAACACCGCGGTCAATGTCCAACAAGGTATATACGGCTTCCATCGCGGTACGGACGGAGTATTCCGTAGTAAACACCGTATCGCGCGGTGTCTCGGCGAAGTTGCCGATAAAAGCAGCGTTGACACAGCCATCAGGCACGACGTTCGGACGGTCCCCTGCTGCTCTTGGCATGAAGTATGAGGTAACATACGGCATCATGCAAGGAACACAGTTGGCGGAGTTTACGGCCATATCGTGAATCTCTGCTACAGGTACGCCCATATGATAGAGCCACTCTTCGGTGATTTCAATCCCTGTACAGTCTTTCATCGGTTTTTTGATGTAATCGCCTGGCACGTCGCAATACAAGCTATACACCCATACGACGAGCTGATCCTTCGGCTGGGATTTGAAGTGAGGCTGGCGATTCAACGTAAAGCTCATCAGCCATTTCGAATCCTTCACCGTAACAATACCGCCGGTTACAACTTTGCCGCTGAATGGGTCCCGTTTGCAAATTTTCTCGATGTAAGGAGGGATGCGGTCATCCAGCGTTGTAACGGTAGCGGATTCCCAGTTGCTTTCCGCAATGTTGCCGCAGAATTTATCCGGACGGCCAAAGGCAGGGTCCTGCTCCGCGATTTTCTTCCACAGCTCCCAGCTTCCGCCGAGGGAAGTATTCATTACAGCAGGAGTATTGTTATCTCCTAGCGTAGAGCTTTCGGTATTGCTGCCGTTTGTAATAAAGACCAGATCATTTTCAGTCAGATCAATGTGCTTTTCTTGTCCTCTTTGTACATATACGAGCTTTTTAGCCACTTTCTTTGTTCCCGTAATCTCAAATTCTACATTCGTTACGGTCGTCGCGAATTGGAAGGTTACACCATGTTCTTCCAAGTACTTCATCAGCGGCAGTGCAAGTGACTCATACTGATTATATTTAGTGAATTTCAGGGCCGAGAAGTCAGGCAATCCTCCGATATGGTGAATAAATCTAGTCACATATCTGCGCATCTCCATCGCGCTATGCCATGGTTCAAACGCAAACATTGTCTGCCAGTAAAGCCAGAAATTCGAGTTGAAGAAATCTTCGGAGAAGACATCTGTAATTTTCAAATCTTCAAGCGCTTCTTCCGGAGTAAAGAACAATTTGATAATTTCCATAGAAGCGGTTTGTGTCAGTGTAAATTTGCCATCGGTATGCGCATCCTCGCCCCGATTGAGAATCGCACGCTGTAGGGAATAGTTCGGATCCTCTTTATTGAGCCAATAAAATTCATCCAGTACCGATGCACCTTCTGTTTCCAATGAAGGAATGGAGCGGAACAAATCCCAGAGGCATTCGAAATGGTTTTCCATTTCCCGGCCACCGCGAATAATGAATCCTCTGCCGTCATCATAGATGCCGTCCAATCCGCCTCCGGAAATATCGAGTTCCTCAAGAATATGGATATTTTCACCTTTCATCTGACCATCGCGTATGAGGAAGGCAGCCGCGGACAATGAGGCTAGACCTGAGCCAATTAAATAGGCAGATTTTTGATCCACACCATGTGGTTTTTTAGGACGGGCAAAAGCTTCGTAGTTTCCATTGCTGTAATACATGCTTATAACCTCCATTTAGATTCATATTAGCGCAACCTACACATGATTATTTTCCCTGCAAACTCACTATACTGCGCCTGCCGCGCGTTTACACTAAACAGTAAAAGGGCTATGTATAAAATTTATACATAACCCTTAAAATGTCTAAATATTTAATTTTGTATTCCGGCCGGCCCGCGCTAGCTAATGTGCACATATTTATTGATCGCCTTCTCCACATCGCCTTCAACCAGGATGCTCAGTCGGTCAATAATCAAACCGGGGTCTTCCCCCATGCCATTGCGAATCCACTCCAGCATGATGCCGATGAACGCAAAAGTATAAAAGTTGGCGATAAATTTCTTATCTTCCGATCGCACCTGCTTGCCGGCATTAACCTCTTCAATCACACCCATCAACAGGTCGAACACCGCCTGGTGCAGGAAGAGATCCAAATGCTCCCGCCCCATGGAACGATAGGTACTGAGGCAGAACTTTTTGTTGTCTAAAACGTAATGGAATATTTTCAGGAAGCCATGCTGCCAGGTATCATAGGTGCGGCAGTTGGATATCGCGTCCAGCGCCTCCGTCTTATAAATCCAGCCCAGCAAATCGTATATATCCTGAAAATGATAATAAAATGTCTGTCGGTTTACTCCGCATTCGGCCACCAGATCCTTCACCGTGATTTTCTCCAAGGAGGATTGTTGCATCATCGATTTAAGAGTGGAAGCCAAAGCCTTCTTCGTCATTACGGACATCGTCGCACAGCCCTTTCAATAGATGATCACTCTACTTAACAATTAGCATTGAGAGCTTGATATACTCATAAAAGCTGTAAAAATTAACTTTTATTATTATAACTCCCTTTAGCTAATCGTTAAAAGGGCCTATGTGATCAAGTCGTTGCTCAGGAAGAAATACTCCACTCGCCGGTCTGATGCTGACGCCGCCACAGACGGGCATACAGACCGTTCAAGGACAACAGTTCTTCATGCCGGCCTGTCTCCACAATCTGCCCCTGATCCAATACAGCAATCTGATCGGCATGACGTACCGTCTTGAGGCGATGCGCAATCACGATAACGGTTCTTCCTTGCACAAGCTGGTCAATCGCCTTCTGAATCTCCGCTTCATTCTCAGGGTCCAGCGAAGCTGTCGCCTCATCAAGAAGCACGACGGGAGCGTCTTTCAGAATCGCCCTGGCGATGGAAATCCGCTGCTTCTCTCCGCCCGACAGCGTGCTGCCTCCTTCGCCGACCGGCGTGTCATAGCCTTCGGGAAGTTTCATAATGAACTCATGACAGCAGGCGAGCCGTGCGGCGGATTCGATCTCTTCCCGGGTTGCATCGCCTTTCCCGAAGCGGATGTTGTTAGCAATCGTGTCCTGGAACAGATACACATCCTGAAACACCATGGAAACCTTCTGCAGCAGCGCCTCCGGATCCATCGCATGAATCGCTTCGCCGCCCATGGTCACTGTCCCTTGATCCGGATCATAGAAGCGGGCGATAAGGCGGAGCATGGTGCTCTTTCCGCTGCCTGAAGGCCCGACCAAAGCAGTAAAGGAGCCTGTCGGCATCCGGAGACTTACCTTTTGCAGAACAGGCTGCTCCAGATAGCCGAAGGTAACCTCGCTGAACTCGATATCATGTCCTGCTGCGGGCTGTCTGTCGCCTTGCATCACAGGTTCCTGCAGCAGCCGGACGATGCGCTCTCCGGCTTGCTCATGATAACGGAACTCCGCATAACCAACCAGCGCAATCGTCAGCGGCTCGAAGATCCGGGTTCCGATGATCAGAAAGGCCACGAAGGTCATCAAATCAAGGCTGCCGCCGAGCAGCAAATGAACGCCTACAATAACCATAAAGGTTAAGCCGGCCCGAATACAGGCAATCGCCATCAATACAATCGGCCCCAACAAGCCTTCAAGCCGGATGCTCTGCCGCATTAATTCTTTGAATGAGCGTTCCAGGCGGGCAAAGCGCTCCCCGCCCAAATTATAGGCCTTAATGACGCGAATGCCGTTCAGGTACTCCTGAAAACGGTTGGCCGCATCGATCTTGGCCCGCATATGCTGGGCCCCCAGCCTGCGTTGCAGGCCGGTGGTCAATAGCAGCAGCAAAATAGCGACCGGAAGCGCAGCGAACAACGATAGGGCCATGCGCCAATCGAGCACCGATAGCCCTGCGAGAGCAAGAAGCGGCATGACAATCGCCCCCAGCATCTGCGGGACCAGATGTGAGATGCCGTGCTCCAGCAGCGTGAAATCGCCCATCATCATATTGGCCAGGTCCCCCGGATCCCGCTTGTTCAGAAAGCCCAGCGACAGCTTGCGCAAATGCTCGGCCAGACGGGCCCGGCCGTCAGCGGCGGCGCTGTAAGCAATGCGATACTGAGCGCGATAGGCAGGAACCTCACTGATATATAAAAGTATCAACGACAAGGCCATCCCCCCGCATACCCACCACAAACGTGTCATATCGAGAGCAGTCCCCGGTGTGATAAATGATTGAAAGATGATCCTGATTGCCTCCACCAGCAGCACAAAAGGAACTATGCTAATCAAATTGGCCAGCGTTGTATACAATACCGGTCTGATTAGGGCGCGGGGATTACCCGAGGTAATATTGCGCAGCATGTTCATGTTCATCCACCCCCTCCTTCTGGCCGATGCTCCAATTCTCAGTCTGCCGGTAGGAAGCCCACATTCGGGCATAGATTCCTCCAGCCGAGATCAATTTCTCATGCCTTCCCCGTTCGGCGATGCGTCCGCTCTCCATCACGAGAATCTGCTCCGCATCCTTAATTGTGGACAGACGATGCGCGATCACGATGACCGTCTTCTTCTGCATCAGCTCCTTCAGGGCCAGCTGCATCTCATATTCATTCTCGGGATCAGTAAATGCAGTGGCCTCGTCCAGCACAAGCACAGGGGCATTCTTGAGGATCGCCCTGGCAACGGCCAGCCGCTGTTCCTCCCCGCCGGACAGGTATACGCCTCCTTCGCCGATCAGTGTGTCATAGCCCTGCGGAAGCTGTTCTATAAAGGCGTGACACTGCGCCGCCCTCGCAGCTGCATGCACCTCCTCCGGCGATGCGTCAGGCCGACCGACGGCAATATTGTTATACACCGTATCATAGAACAGAAATGAATCCTGAAATACGAAAGCAACGGTATTCATCAGATCAGCGGTGGCCATATCCCGGACATCCACATGGCCGATGCGAATCGCTCCGGACTTCACATCCCAGAACCGGGGCACCAGGTTTGCCACCGTCGATTTGCCCGCTCCGGACGGGCCCACAAGCGCCGTAACCTCCCCTTGTCTGGCGGTAAACGAAATATCCGATAAGGCCTCCATGCTTCCGGCCCCCGCATCGTAAGCGAAGGAGACGCGATCGAAGCTGATATCATAGGACTCCGGCTGCTGCGGATGTATCGGTTCCGTTACAGGCTGCTCCTCGAGAATCCGGTCAATGCGTTCCACCCCTTCGCGGATATCTCTCAGCGTTGAGGTCAAAGACATGATCTTGAACATCGGAGAAGAGATGCCCGGGGCCATGATCAGGAAGAACAGCAGCACGGAAGCGAAAGCAACGTTTCCCGGATCGCGGCTTAGCAGATACACGCCTACCGGCAGAACGAACGCGGCGAAGGAGCCGAGAATCACCTTGAATACCAGATATCCGGTCTGGAATTGGTCGGTATATTTCAAACAAAAATCACGATATCGAATCATATCTTCATAAAATTGACGGAAGGATTGCACCGTTTGCCCGAATACCTTAATGGCCGGCATTCCTCTTACATACTGAACAGCAGAAGCGTTCATCCGTTCCAGTGAATCGTGATACTTCCGCACATTCTCCTGCGTCTTAGAGCCGGACATCAGCAAACCCTGGACAATCAGCGCAAGAACGATAGGTACAATGCAGGCGATAGCCAGCCATACGTTGAGCAGGAACATGACCACAATCATGAATAGAGTGGTGACCGCGACATGAACAAGATCGGGAAGCTGGTGGGCAATAAAGGTCTCTACCTTCTCTACATTTTGCTCCATCGTCTTCTTTACCGCGCCCGTTGACGTCCCATTCAACCAGCCTAGCGGCAGCCTGCCGATGTGGGCCGACAATCTCACCCTCAATCCATATAAAATTCGAAAAGCGGCCACATGCGAAACCATCCCTCCGGCATACATCATGACCAGGCTTCCCAGCAGACCGCAGAGGGCGATAATTCCCCAACGGACCATCATCGCTCCATCGGCCATGGACGGCTCGGCAGCATGCTCCAGCAGCTCCTTCAGAATGAAATATACAGCGGCATAGGGCACCAGCATACAGACGGCGCTTATCGAAGACAGCAAACCGGAGAGTATTAACAAACCTCGTCTTTCTCCGGCGATTTCAAACAATCGGGACATGCCTTTTTTGTGAGTCAATTAAATCCCTCCTTCACAAAACGCTTATTGTGAGCCTTTCAGGATATCCTCGACAAGCTGGTTCATCAGCGATTTCTTGCCCAGGGCAAAGAAGGCTTCATTGTAATTCTGGCGGCTTGTCATACGATATACCTTGCCTGCCTGAACGGCCTTCAGGCTGTTCCAGATACTGCTCTTCTCCAGAACGTTAACCGAGCTATCGGCCATCAAAATCAGATGATCAGGATTCAGCGTGGACAGCCCCTCAAGGCTAGTCACTTTGCCGCCCCACGCATCAGGCTCAGGCAAGCCCGGCGCCGGGGGAAGCCGGAGATCGTTATAGATCATGTCGGCGATGCCGGTGCGGGAATAAATTCGAATCTCCTTCTGCGTCGCCTCAATGATCGCAAAGTTCTCTGTCCCGGTTTTCGCCTGAATTCTCTCCCTGTCCTTGACGGCTTGAGCTTCGTATTCCGCCATCCATTGCTCCATCACCTCATGCTTATCCAGCACTGCGGAGACAAAAGCAAAACGGTCCCGAAAAGCATTAAAACCATAAGGAACCCGAACGGTTGGAGCGATTCTCGACAGTTGATCATAGATTTTCTCCTGCGTTGGCCCAGCCAGAATCAAGTCGGGCTCGGCTGCCATCACGGCCTCTACATCCACTTCTGTCTGGAACCAGCCGCCGATGAGCGTGTTTGGATCCAGCTTCTCTTTAAGAAGCGGCGTTGCTTCAGCGGGATTTCCCATATCGGTATTCCCGGTTAATATAGGCTGGAAGCCAAGCACCAGCAATTCTTCCGTAGAGCCGGAAATATCAGCGATTCGTCTGGGTTCAGCGGGAATGGTGACCTCTCCCTTGGCGTCCTGAACTGTTCGTGTAGGCGACTGCGATGAATTCCCTCCAGTCACCGCAGCCCTCTCGCTCGGAACTGTACCGGCCTGTCCCTTGTCAGACCTGCCGCAACCGGCGACCAGCAGCAACATAAAAATCAATAAACCAAACGTACTAATACGTGCCACTCTCTGCACTTTCATCTCTGAACTACCCCCTTATTGATCATTTCCCTTCCTATTTTCAGCTTGCCCGCTTCATTTTGAAGACTTATTGCGATAGGTCAGACGGAACACGAACCGTCTTTCTTCTTAATGAGAAGAGCCCGGTTACACAAATCAACAGCACACAAAATGAATACGGAGCGGCTATATTTGCCGTATATAATGCGGTTCCTGTCACAGGTCCGAGGAAGGAGCCCCCTCCCTGCAAAGCGGCGATATAAGAAGCGACACTCCGCTGTTCCTCATCCCGTACGGCCAGCGACGCTCCTGCACTATAGCCCAACAATGTAAAGCCAATCCCGATTCCGAGAAGCAGGAAATCAACATAGGCATATTGGATGAAGGCGACAAGCCCCAGTAGACCGAGTACAACAAACAGCAATCCAATCCGCAATACATGATCCGATTTCCACTTCAGCTTGCTGATTACGATCTGCGAGAGTACGACCATGACTCCTGACAGAGCCAATCCCAGCCCGATCAATTGTGTGGCCTGGCGGGCATCATAACCAAGATTGTCCTGGACATAGAAACCGATGGTCACTTGAACAATATTCAAGGCAAAAGAGAGCATCAGACCAACCCATAGATACAGGCGAATTCTTCCATCCAGCGGCGAGAGCGAAGAAGTCTTGGCGCTGCGGATCGCCTTCTGCTGCGGTTCATCTTCGATCAGCAACCCCAGCAGAATCATCATCAGGGCAAGCAGTATAGCTACAGCGTACATCGGGGCGGTCAGTCCAATCGCCGCCATGCCGCCGCTCATCGCCGGGCCTAATACGAACCCGAGTCCGTTCGCGGCTCCAAATAAAGCCATCCCCTTCGTCCGCGTCTCTTGTGTTGTCCAGCCCATCACATAAGCTTGCGCCTTGGCCGGGATACCGCCGAAGAAGAAGCCTGCGACCGCGCGCAGCAGGAAGAAAACCCAGAATAAACCCGCTGAACCCTGCCCATGAGCCGCTGCATAATCCGCAAGGAGAGCAAATACGACCAGCGTGATCAAATAGACAAACATAATGGACGCCAGCATCTTTTTCCGGCTCATGAAGGTTTGTTTCTCCCAGAAGTAGCCTCCGAGCAGCCAGCAAAGACCGGCTACCGACACCAGACAGCCCGACTGAAACTCGCTAAGGCCCAAATTCCGGGATAGCGGGCCGATAATCGGATTGAAGGCAGCGATCGATATCATGCCGCATAATACAATAAGAAACATTACAGTGAATCTGTATTTCATATCTTTCACTCCCATCTATCGCTGTTTCGAACCTCATTTGTCAATGCAAATGATTTTCATTATCACTTGTTCATATTACCTTGGATGAAAGCTCCCTCTCCACCACTGGACGGAATATTTATACGGTTCAAGGGAATGGGCAAGATAACAAAAAAACTGCTCCAAAGAGCAGTTCATTTGTGCAATATTTTTTTACATTTGAGCATTAAGGGCCTGAGATTGAAGAACGTCGCGTCAGACTTCCCGGGGTTACCCCATACTTATCCCGAAATGCTTGCGCAAAATAGCTTGGATTAGAATATCCGACGGCAAGCGTGGTCTCATAAACATTCATATTGCCTTCCTGAAGCAGAAGCAGCGCCTTCTCCAGCCTCTTCTCCCGCAAATATCCGAAGACCGTTGTGCCATACATCTCTTTAAAGCCAACCTTCAATTTATAATCATTTAAGCCGATCATCCGCGATAGTTCCATGAGTGTAGGCGGGTCCGCCATCCATTCCAGAATGATTTCCCGCGCCCTTTTTATTTTGTCTATATCGCTATTCGATAAATTCGATGTGTTACGTTCAATCAGCAGCGACTGAAACGAGGAGGACAGCAATTCCAGCACACTACACTCCAACTCCAGATTACTGGTGCTTTTTTGCTGTAATGTCTGCATCAGACGCCTTATAGCCATGGAAGAGGCCGGATCAACTTTCTCCTGGAAGACGCGGTAATTCCGTTGACCCAGCAGCGTATTGAAATCAACCGGCCTGCTGTGGTCAGCCCCCTCTAAGAAATGATGAAAAGTAGAAACCGGAATCCCGATTCCGAGCATTTGATAAGGCCGTTCTTCCTCGAACTCGAACCGTACCTTTGTCTCGCGAATAAGCTGCAAGCTGATCATGCCCGGAGCAAAATGATACTCCTCCCCATCCACACTAAACTGCCGAGTGCCCTGTGAACAATAGTGAAGCTCGATCATCGGCATGCCGGTTTCAAGCGAGATATCAAGTTCACGTTGAAAGGTCATCTCAGAGACGACAATATTCATATCCTGGCGAGGCACATAACGCTGAACCTGCCCCGTCCCCATGAACGAGCTCAGCTTCATCGGTTCAGAGCGGTCGGTATATTGCCGCTGTAGTCCCAGGCCATCAAAGAATAAATTGAAGTTGAGATGAAAATCGGTATTCTTCATAAACTTTTCACCTCTTTTAAATGAGAACGATTATCATATCCATAAATTCTATTACGGAAAATATGAATAAGCAACCCTTTTATCCTTAGCCTGGGTGGTCCTGACCACTTCCTGAACCATTTCTTCACCGCAGCGATATAGAATCTCTAGGGCTACAGAAACTTCCTCATATAGATACATCTATCGCACACCCGGGTAACTAATTCTTGATTATGGGAAATAAACAGCACCGCCATTTCCGTATTCCGCTTTAACAACTCAATGATTCGCAATTCATTAATCATATCCAGGCTTGCGGTGGCTTCATCACATATCATTAGCTTGGGCTGAACCAATAAAGCCAGGGCAATGCATATTCTTTGATATTGGCCGCCACTTATTTCCCGGGGCCGTTGATCCAATAGGTCCAAGGACAGACTACAGGATTCTAACATCTGCCCTATCTTTGCCAGGCCCTCCTTCTTATTAGCCAGTTGGAATAATCGTAATGGTTCAAGCAGTAATTCGCTTATTTTCTTCGTTGGATCCAGCGCATTGCGGGTATACTGCGTCACTAATTGAACCTCTTGTACCCATTCTTTCCTACTGAAGTGATCCTTGCTTCGATTACCCAAGTAAATGTAGCCTTCTGCACCGTCTTCTAAGCCCATAATAGTTTTGGCCAAGGTGGATTTCCCGGAGCCATTATCACCAATAACCCCTACCCATTCTCCTTTGTTAATAACCAGATTGAGATTTCGAAAAATAACTTGATGCCGGTAAGCCTTGGTCAACTGGGAAACTTGCAAAATATGAGTATCACCGTTCAAATATCTCTATCAGCTCCTGAGTATATTTTTCTTGAGGGTTCGTTAAGACTTGCCTGGTTGTGCCTGCCTCAATCAGCCTTCCCTCTTTTACAATGCCTACATGGGTTCCGTATTCCCTCACCATATTCAAATTATGGGTAATCAATACGATCGTCAGGCCCCTTTCCCGGTAAATATTCCACAGCAAGGTCATCATATTTTGCTGGCTTTCCGCATCCAGGGCACTGGTCGGTTCATCAGCAATAATAATTTCAGGCTGCGAAATCAAGGCCATCGCAATCGCGATCTTTTGACACATCCCGCCGCTTAGCTGAAAAGGCCGCTTGTTCAATATTTCCCCCATATTGGAGAAGCCCACTGATGCAAGGATTTGCATCATCTGCTGCTCTCTTCTTCGCTTCTCTTTAATACCTTTTGATTTTAATAAATGGTGAAACTGAGCACCGACTTTACTGTTTGCTTGCATGCTCCCGATCGGGTTTTGTAAAATAATTTCCATTTTATCTTGCTTTGCGGATATTGTGCCGCTCACCTCGAAACCTTTGGGCAGCCAACCAAGCATCAAGCGGCTAAGCAAAGTTTTCCCGCCCCCGCTTTCGCCAATTAAGCAAAAGAAATCCCCTTCATATACATGTAAGTTGATCGAGGACAGCAGCTGCTGTTCCTTCCACTGTACTGAACATTCTTCTAACTTAATCATGAGTTGGCCCCCACTTTTTACTTATTTGCCGGCTGGCCAATTGCGTAATCAGCATAATTGCACTTAGCGCAAGTCCCGGAAAAATAAATAGCCGCGGTGTGATAAAGAAATAGGCTTTGCCGTCGTATAGAATGGTTCCGAGTTCTGGTGTAGGCGGTTGAACGCCAATGCCCAAAAAAGATAATCCGGAAATACTTAAAATAACCTTGCCTAGATCCGTCATAAATAAAGAGAGCAATTCTGGCAGCACGTTGGGGAAAATATGGTGAACTAATGTATGCATGCGAAAGGAGCCTCGCAGCGGTGCCAAAATAATGTACTCTTCTTTGCGGATATTTAAGACTAGATTGCGAATATATCGGATGTATTTGCCGGACCAGCTAATCACTAACGCAAACATGACAGTCATCATGGAGTTGGTAAATAAACCTGTAAACACCAGCGCTAACAGGATGGACGGAATACTAATCATAATATCTGCCACGATCATAAGACCTGCATCTGCTATACCGCCCAGCAGTCCAGCAATTCCGCCTATAATAAGGCTGAGCAGCACCACGCCACATAAAGAAATACAAGCAACTACAATAGAATTGAGACTCCCGTAAATGACCCGACTGAACAAATCTCTTCCCAAGTAATCTGTGCCAAAACAGTGCTCCCAGCTGATCCCTTGTAAAGAATTTGCTTTATCAATGGTATAAGGACTTTGAAGCTGCATAACAACCAGCAAGCAAATGATACTGCAAGCCAAAGCAAGTATTGCCTTCCTTCTCATCACTTCCCCCTCTGAGGATGAATCTGTATTCTGCTGTCCATTTTTTCTATAAGCAAATCCATCAAATAATTTAATAAGAAGGTTGCGCACGCGACGATCAGGGTTATTCCCTGAATGACCGGATAGTCCCTTGCCGAAATGGCGTCCATCAGCAATTTTCCCAGCCCCGAAATGCTGAAAATAATCTCGATCAGGATCGTGCCTCCAAACAAATGCGTCAAGCTATTCCCGTACAAGGTAATCAACGGGACAAACACTTCTTTTAGCTGGTAATAGAAACGGTAATACCACTTTATTCCCCTGAACTTGGCCACAACCTGTCGTTCACTATGGGCCACCGTTCCTACCAGATCCCCTACCATTTTCGCTAAATAACTGCCTTCTGACAGACAAATGACAATGACGGGCAACATGAAATGCTTGCTAGTACTGCTTCCTATGAAGGGGAACCACTTTAGCTGCACCCCAAAAATAAAAATAGCTAATAAGGCGAGCCAATAAATCGGGAAGGAAAGCACAATAGATAATATTGGCTTCAGTCCCTGAGCGAAAGAGAAATTTCCTATCATACTCCCCAGGCCAAGGGAAAAAGCAACATAGAGAATAAAGGAGCTGCCCATTAACTGCAGAGTTACCGCTAGTTTGTCCACAATAGCTGACAGTACTGGAGCATTCGTCATAAATGAGCGTCCAAAATCGCCTTGCATCATATTAAAAAGCCAGCGGATATATTGCTGCCAAAATCCTCCGTTAATTCCCAAGCCTGCTCTAGTCTCCTCAATTACTTGCTGTGACGCAGCTTGCACTCCCAGCCTTCTAAGCAGCCCTAACGCCGGATCACCGGTTGAGAGATAGAGCAGCCCGTACAATAAAAAGGAAAATAAAAGCAAGCTCATTAGAAGACGCAGAGTTTTTCGGAGCAAAAACGCTTTATTCATCTTATTCCACCATTAACGCTTTAAAGTCGATTGGCGCATCCGATAAGCCGGAATATTGAAATTGGGCAATTTTACGAGACGTTACAAACTGCTCATTTTTATATTCGATAGGTATAGCCAATGCCTCTTCGGATATCCGTTTGAAAATGGCATCAAAGATGGTTTGCTGCTGCCCCGCATCTGCGGTTTGTCCAAAATCATCCAATAGCTGCGTGAGCTTGGAATCATTGGTCAGCACACCATGAGCCTCGTTTGTGTTATGGTATAAGGAATTTAAAAAGCTGTATGGCAGCAATGCATCTGTATAAGTACGGTAAAAGATTAAATCGTATTTTTTGGTATTCCACAATACATCGTAATAGCTTTCACGGTCCTGGATGCTAATATTGATTTTTACACCTGCTTTTTTCAGATCGCTTTCGATCAGCTCCGCTTTTTCTTTCCATTCAGGGAATTCCGCGGTTTGGATCACCAGGTCAAATACTAGCCCGCCGTTTTCATTTTCATAATATCCGTCTTTGTTCTCTGTATAGCCTTCTGATTCCAAGAGACGGCGGGCTTTATTCACATCATAGACTGATGCCTCTTGATTGCCGTCCGTCACATACTGAACATTAGGCTGGAATAACCCCGTCAGCTCCTTATTGGATAAGGCTGCTTTATTAATAGCCAGTTCGATGGCCTTTCGGACGGGACTGTTTAATAGCTTATTATCCGGATTGAAGGCCAAGAAGTGAGACATCGTACCCGGAAATTCATGGACCTGATAGCTCTGATCTGATTTTAGGACATCAATATCCATATCCGTAATATTGCTTAATGTCCCACCTACAATATCAATCTCACCGCTTTTGAGCGCCAAAGTTCTCGAGCTGCCGTCCTCAATCATTTGAAAGGTTACTTGGTAACTCACAGGATTCCCCTGATTAAAGTAGGGGTTGGGTTCCAAAACGGTATGCTCTGCCGTGCTGTCCTTCACGATAAATGGCCCTGACCCAATGGCCTGTTTAAACTCCCCTGTAATGTCCTGACCTGCAACCGAATGGGGACTCATAACCCTTAAGGGCCGTGTCTGGCACAATTCAGCTAACACTTGATTAGACACTTCAGAGAAATACATCTCAACCGTTAACTCATCCACGGCCTCGATTTTTTCCAGATTCATCAAGGTCTGTAACGTGGTTGATGGATTCTTATATTTTGCCCGCTCTATCGTAAATCGGACTGCTTCAGCATTGACATCGCTACCATCTGAAAACTTCATTCCCTTTTTTAAATGAAACACATATTTTTTGCCGCCCTCCAGGATTTCCCACGACTCTGCCAACCCCGGTTTAAATATTCCTTTTTCCCCATATTCTACCAACGGCTCATAAACGGCGCCATACAAAGCCATTGCCGAATCGTAAGACGTAGCATCCAATAAATCCGCCTTGCCTTCACTGGTAATCGCAATATTAATCCCAGGAACTTCCTGGCTCTGCTGGTTTGAAGCATTGGATTCATGGGATGCGCAACCCGGAGTATAGAGCATGACGAGTCCCAACAATATACCTGTAATTCGTTTTTTCATTTGCCTCTACCCACTTTTTTCGCTTTAATCAAGTAAGAATTTTCACAAGCCATAATATAGTCATCCACAGATAAATAAAATTCTTTATACTGTGTCACCTCGTAAAACGGTTTAGTATGCTCCTTTCGCAATTCAACAGAAAATCCGTGTTCAACCAGCTGATCGACTACTTCTGTCAGCGTCTTGTTTTGCATCTTTGTCGCGCCAAATTTATCGATTTTTTCCTTCATATAATGTAAGCTTGGATTTTTCGATTGATCTGCAAAAGAGGCGTAATAAACCCCGTTTTCTTCAAGTACATTGCTGATCGTGCTAAAGTGCTCATCCAAATTTTCAATTAAGTATAAAACCGAGGTGCTCACAACGGTGTGGAATTTTCTGTTTAATGAATTGGCATCTCCGGTATGAAAATATTCAATCGGGTAAGCGCCGACGCGTTCTTTCGCCACCTCAATCGCTTTTCTTGCCATATCCATACCACAAGCGTGGTCAAACGTGATGCAATCATATAAGGCTCGCAAGAACCCTCCCTGATTGCAGCCGAAATCCAATACTTTGCGATGCTCGATATCCTCGGAATCGATAAGTTCAATTACTTGTTGCCATCCCGTTTGATGGCTTTCTTCCATCTCCTGATCACCATTATCGCCTTCCTGCCACCAAATATCATATTCTTGTACCATGGTATCCCTCCAATATCTCTTTGTAATTGAGAATGATTCTCGTTATCAACGATAACATAGAATTTTTGTGCTTTCAACCAAATTTGACCTATAAAAATGAATTTATAACAAAAAAAGCTAGATCGGCTGTTTAATTCCGTCTAGCTCAAATAAAAGCCGGCGAAGACCGGCGCTCCATTCTTCATCGTCTCCACGAAGCCTGTTACAAGTCATAAGCATGAACCAATATTATCGACTTCACAGATGATCACCGGGGCTCCACAGCGCTGAATTCGGACTCCAGCAGCGAATATTGGAGAGAATCATGCCATTTTCCCCTATGCCACAAATGCTCTCGCAAATGTCCCTCATACTTCATCCCGTTCTTCTGCATGACCTTGGCGGAGCCGGGGTTATCCGGCCGACATGTCGCATAAATCCTGTGAAGGCCCAGTTGTTGGAACCCAAAACGAAGCATCGCGCCCGCAGCTTCCGTTGCATATCCCTGGCCCCAGTACGGATGGTTGAAGCAATACCCCATCTCCCCTTGTCTGGACCCGCTGATGTGAAGACCGCAGCCTCCGATAAGCTCTCCCGTTCCCCCAAGCACTACAGCAAACTCAAAATCCTGACGAACCATTTGCCGCTGCTGTCCAATGACCATTTCCATATATTCCTTGGTCTCTTCCTCCGTATTTGGCCCCCAGATCATATGTCTCGTCACCAATGGGTTCGAAGCATATTTGTGAACATCTGCTATATCCTCCAGCTTAAATTCCCTAATGATCAACCGTTTTGTTACAAATTGCATCCAACCCACCTCCAGGTCCTGTCTCTTGCTACCTCAATCATGCCAAGCTCAGGCTTATTTTTCTCATTTTACTTTGAATCCTCGTTCATTCCAACTAAAAAATGGATTTGCGTTTGACTCCACATTCCGCCATATGCTAAGGTAACCCGAGTATTGTAAATATTTGATCAACCCTCCTACACATACATATGAAAGGAATCTGAACGAAATGATGATATACGGCCGTATTGCTGTTATGATGCCCCCGTTTCCCTAGCTAGGCTCATATTCTTGTTGTCATTCATAGACAGAATATTAGCTTGTAGGAGGGCTAAATAAAATGAAAAAATATGCGGTTCCATCGCTGTTATTAATGATTGTTCTTGTCGCTTTTCCACAGATTAGCGAGACCATCTACACACCGTCCCTGCCGGATATTTCGGCATCGCTTGGTGTCTCCAACAGCTCTGTACAATTAACACTGAGCATTTATTTTATCGGCTTTGCGATCGGCGTCTTCTGCTGGGGCTGGCTTTCCGATTTGATCGGCCGCAGACCCGCTATGCTCAGCGGACTGCTTGTCTATGGGGTTGGAAGTCTAATGTGCTATTACTCAGGCTCTATCGAGCTGCTGCTGGCCAGCCGTTTCATCCAGGCCTTCGGAGCAGCCACGGGATCGGTCATCACCCAGACCATGCTGCGTGAAAGTGTATCCGGAGAGAAACGCCATGTGATGTTCGCACAAATATCTGCGGTTATCGCCTTCACTCCCGCTGTCGGGCCGCTGATTGGCGGCTGGATTGACCAATATTTTGGCTTTCGGGCAGTATTCTTTGCGTTAGTCCTCATGAGTGTTCTGCTGTTCCTGTATGCGTTCTTAAGATTGCCGGAAACGACAGATGTATCCACCCGGACGAAAGTTGCCGTTATGCCGGTTATGCGAAGAATGGCGGCATCGCCGCGAGTACTCGTATTCGGGCTGCTCATTGGCGGCATCAACGGTGTTCTGTTCAGCTATTATGCGGAAGCACCGTTCCTGTTCATTGAATATTTCCGCATGTCACCAGGAATCTACGGCTTCTTGGGTATTATCGTTGCCATGGCTTCCGTCCTTGGCGCAATGATCTCCAAGAGACTATTAACCAAGGTTGCGCCGGAGAAAATTATCCATATAGGCTGCTTGGTAATGACTGGAGGAGCATTTCTTCTAACCGGAGCCAGCAGCTTATCCATGCTGCCTGATATCTGGATGCTGCTCGGTATTTTGATTGCCTTGTTTGTTATGCTCATCGGATCGGGCATTGCCCTGCCGAACTGTCTGAGCCTTTCTCTGGTTAGTTTCCACGATGTTATCGGTACCGCAGGTGCGGTATTTAGCCTGGGCTATTACCTGCTGGTGAGCTTGGCAACCTGGGGCATGAGCCTGCTGCATAATGGATCGCTGCTGACGATGCCGCTCTATTTCCTGGCCATCAGCAGCAGCATGTGGCTGCTAGGCCGGAAATATATTATTGTAAAATAAGACGATAGGCTTTATATCACTTCATGGTTTATAAGGAGTGTCATTCGGGGCAATTATAGTAAAAAGGGCAGTCCTGCACTTAAACAGGACTGCCCTTTTATATTAAACCAGAAACTTCTCTATTCTCTTAATCACTTGGCCCTCATCCGCAGGGACCTGTTCGCTTGCCACTCTCAATAGACCCTCATGATCTCCAACGCAAACGGAGTGCTGCGCTTGCTCAAACATCGAGATGTCGTTGGTATCATTACCGAAGGCAATGAACTGCTGCGGCTGCAAGCCAAGCGCCTGAAGACCGGCCCATTTGCTTACACCTGTCGGACTGATATCGATAATATCCTCAGAACCGTGCATATGGATAACGACCGGAAGCTGTCGCAGCTCATCCAGCATCTGTTCCGGCTCCTCGCAATGCAGAATAACGGCTTTCACCAGTTCATCCAATTGTTCCAGGCGCCTGTTCTCAGCCCGCTGCTCAGGATCGAGATTGCGCCGAATGGGATGGTACTCATCCCCGGAATACGCATAATCCCATTCACTGTCGATAAGATAACCTGCTTTATATTTCTCTATCAATCCGGTGATGCGCCCCTTCGTCTGTTCATCGAAATGAATCGTCGAGAGAATCCGGCCTTGATTCGCTACAAAGGCCCCGTTTCCCCCAACCATTGGAGATGGATGCAGATGAGCCGGCAGCACCGGCAGCAAATCGCGGATCGGTCTTGCAGAAGCGAAGACAACCTCATTCCCCGCGGCCACCAGTTGATCAAGCGCCTGGGTCATTGATTCACTTAGAGGTTTGCCAGAGAAGATAATCGTCCCGTCCAAATCAAACACAAACTTCATCGTTGAACTCCTTCTTTTCCCTTAATAAGCGTATTGCCTCTACATCATAGCAATTATTTGTGCAATGAAAAGGACATATGTCCGGAATTTTGAATCTCTTCTACTTTTCGCTTCTTCCCCTCAGCTTCCGTTTTCTTGCCGGTACCCTTGGGGATTTATTGAAACTATATAATAAAACTCCGATTTTTTATACTTTTACGGGATATTCAAAAATGGCTTCATTTGAAAAAAAGTGTTAAAAATGCTTGTCAGTGATAAGCAACCATGCAAGAGATACCCGGAAAGCCAAGACGATTTGCCGGATTTCCCAATTCTGGGGTACAGTAGGATTATGTTGCTAGACGCGGCGTTTTACTATAGGAGGAGCCAGATACTTATGAAGACGAAGCTTGATCAGAAACGCATTTATGACTATATCCAGCAATATCATCTGGAGCACATATTTTCGCAGCCGGACAAGCTCCCTCTACAGCTTCGCACATACGAACGTGGCGAGGTCATACTCCGCGAAGGTGCTGACCTGGACGGCATTTATTTTCAAGTTGAAGGCAGAACCCGGGTCTCGTCCAGTGTTGAGACAGGCAAGTCCCTTCTGCTGCGGTTCTGCCATCCTTTATCCGTATTTGGAGATATCGAGCTAATTCAGAAGGTTGTCATTCAGTCCCAAGTCGAAGCCGTTCAACGCGCTTCCTTCTTATTCATAAATAAGCCAACGGTGGATACCGTTCTCATGCAGGAGCATGGCTTCTTGCATGAGCTGCTGAGACAGCTGTCTTATAAGCTGCAAACCTGCACCACCGCTTCAAGAGTCAATTTGTTAGGCTCGGTGGAGGAACGTTTCGCCAGCTACCTATTGACGACAAGGCAACAAAATGAATTCGGCAAAGAAATCCTGACCCCGCATATTTCTGAGATTGCTTCATTAATCGGTACCACCCCACGGCATCTTAACCGTGTTATTCACAAGCTGATCGATATGAACGTGGTTATCAAAGAGAAGAAGCAGCTCGTCATCTCGGACTGGGCGCAATTAGAGGAATTATCGGGGGGCATTCGTTATGAATAAATACCCGCCGAGGAAGAACCTCGGCGGGTATCATGGATTGGGATGCCGGATATCAGCATGTTTTATTAATGAATGATCAGATTAAAGCCATTTTGAACATAATTTCCGTTCGGATACGCAATATTCTGAGTGGTCAGATTATTAAACACCGCTGTGCCATTATTGGTATAGGTAAATATGGCTGCGCCCAGATGCGGGCCCGAGAAGCGTGATGACGTCACTCCGTCAAGTCCGGTGCCATCGATATGAACGTTATTGAACACGATATTTTCGAAGCCTCCGCCGTAGCCAAATTGAATGGCATCCCGCTGTGTGTCGATAATGTCGATATTATTGAAGGTCACGTTGCGAATCGAATCATTAGAGGCTTCAAGATCAATCGCTCCCCGCTCTCCATTGTAGAGATCTTTGCTCGTTCCGCATCGGAGGATTGTTGTATCGGAGAACTCAATCCCCGTGTTGTTCTGGAAGTGATATCCGGGAAAAACGGTATTCATTCTAATGGCGGAGCCGCCAACGCAATCCGTGATTACATTATGATCCGCCTTATGCCCGCTTCCCCCGAAGAAGGCAATCCCTCCAGCCCGCCAGTTATTCTCGATCGTATTATAGGAGAAGGAATTATTAACGCCTGCAGGGGCTCCGTTCGTATTGCTCGTCCAGACGGCCAGAGCATCATCGCCATTGTTGCGTAGACTGCTGTTCCGAACAATAGAGTTGCTGGTTCCCTGCGCGAAATTGACGCCATCGGCCAGATTATTCCGTATCCGGCTGTTCTCGATCACCAAGCCATTGGCATGAATAGCTGGCGTGTGCGCATAATCACCAACCCAGAAGCCGCATTCAAAATGCTCGACCCACACATCATGGATCGTGGAATTGGTTCCGAAGTTGTCCATGAAACCTTTGTAGACGGCATTCTGGCCATAACGTGAGCGCAGATTTGAATTCAGATAAATATTGCTGAAATCCAGCTTGCCGTTAATACGGAGCGAGATTCCACCTGAAGCAGCATTGGGATTTGTGAACTGGATATTCGTATGCCAGATGCCGGCACCCGTAATTTGAAGATCACCAATCATATTGTTGACAGAGCCGATCTCCCACATGCCGCCGAGATGGAAGTTGCCTTCCGGAATATACAGCGTTTTGTGGGAAGCGACCGCTGCATTTACCGCTGCTTTGAAGGCGTCAAGGTCATCCTGACCGTCATTCGCAATTGCTCCGTAATCCGTTACAGATACCGAGTTAGCCGGACGAGCGATCGCTGCCGCCACAGGCTCGACCTCAATGAAGTCCACACCATATTCCCAGGCATCTCCATTATTCTTCTGAATACGAATCTTATCTCCTGGCTGCAGAGGCGTGTCCATCTTCCAATGCACCTCATCGAACCGGAACAACGGGCGTCCTCCTCCCGGATTATCCGCCGGCATATCGCCGGAGAAGTATTGCCAGCTATAATAGGATGTCAACGGGATGGTCTTGGACTTGGTTCCGTTGACGTAGACGTCCAGGGACCCATTCAGCCCCATTCCATCGGAGGAATCCGGCATCGTAAATCTCATCGTAACTCCGTCCCCACCCTGTCCTTGCTTCACTGTCCATTCCAGATAAGAGCCGCTAGACGGCAAAGAGACATAGCTCTGGCCGGAGGCCTCTGATGCAGTCAATGCCTGATCGAAGGTGGGCGCTGTCTTCAATTGAGCACCGCCGCCAAGTACCGCATCTTCCGTGTCGTAGCGGCTGTAAGGCAGGCTTGCCCCCCGAGCTGAGTACACGGTAAGATTGGCGATACTCGTATTATTCGCCTGCTTGCTCTCAAGTTCATTTGCGTCGGCAGCGACGACGACCGTTACCGTATAACTGCCATTTACGGCTGCCCACGTGCCGGGAATATTTATATTAGCTGACGCCCCTGCAGCTAATTGTCCATTATAGGAACCCGTGAAACTCTGCACGGTAGCGCCCGCCGAATTTTTCAGTATAACCGAAACCGCATGCGCTCCATCAGCAGAAGCTACGGTTCCCTGGTTTTTCAAATTGACTGTAAACGATACGGCATCACTTTCAAGCGGAGTACTTGGAGACCAAGTGACGGTCCCCACAAGATCGGAGCTTGCAACAGGCGATACGATCAGCGATACGGGGTGCGTATAGCTGTTATTCGCCTCGTTCTGCTCAATGACCGTATTCGCTTCGTCCACCTTGGCGCTGACGCTGTATTCGCTCGCCGTCTTAACCCCGGCATTGATCGAGACAATCGCCGAATCATTCACTGCCAGAGCGTCCACTTGAGTATAGCCAACAAGCTCATTATTCAAATAGAAATGAACTGTCGTTGCTGCAGATGCAGAATTGCCTTTATTCTTGACCGTAGCATTCAACGTAATTGCGTTGACCTCCGAAGGAGATGCAGGCGACCAGGACATATCGGTAATGGTCAGGTCCGGATTGGCAGCCGGTGTACCGTATACCTGGAATTCAGCAATCTGCCCGCCCGGAGCACCGGAATTGGCCGTAATATTCAAGCGCACCTGCCTTGCTGTCGCCGTAACCGGAATCGTCACCGTATTGCCTGTTGCAGGATGAAACGCATAGGATTGGGATGGAACAAGGCTGTGGAACGAGGACTCATTCTGGTCCTGGCCCAATACCTGGATCGTCTGCGTGCGTGCACCCCATTGGGATGACGGATTTAGCTTCAGTACAATCGATGTAATATCGTGGTTCGCACCTAAATCCACGGTCAGCGTACCCGGATTGCCGTTAGCCTCCCAGTAGGTGTTGAGGTCATCATCATTAGCATTGGCAGCGATATAAGCTTGCGTGTTCGACGAAGCGCTAATCGGCTTGCCAGCAGCGATATTATTGCCTTCCGGCGGGTCTACCGGAGGAAGCGGATCATCCGCGCCATAGATTTCTAATTCGGATAACTGGGCGGCAGGCCAGCTGGTATTTCCTGTTATATACAGCCGAACATAGCGGGTGGTCGTTGCTGCAAAGCTGATCGTTACCGCGTTGCCGTTAGCTTGAGGATTGAATTCATAATCCTTGGAAGCGACTATATCGCTGTAATTTGAACTATCCATGCTGCCTTGAACCGCAAGCGTCTGTGTGCGCGTCTCCCAATGGACCGGCAGCTTCAATACAATCTGATCTATGCTGGTAGCTGTCCCCAGGTCGACTTGTATCCATTGCGGAAATGCCTGATTGGCACTCTCCCAATAGGTTGCCTGGTTGCTGTCTTTGATATTGTTTGGATTATAAACATCAGCTTGACCGCTCGCTGTTACATTTTTGCCCAAGGTCAGGTTGGTACCGCCTGCTGCCGTTGCAGGAGCACTTGAACCGATGAACAAGCTCGAGACAAGCATGACGACGACAAGGAAACATACAGCAAATCTATTATGCATTGTACTCCTCCTCAGTCATATAATTAAAAAGTAAACGATTCTACTAAAAGCGCCGGAATCTCCTGAATAATCCTCCTCTCTACGATTTTATTTAATTATAGAAGCTTTATATTTTGCATATAATGGTCAAAACTACTGAAATGATGTCTATTTTCAATAATATTCCATCTGATTAGGTCTGGCTGGTTTTATGCCGAACACAAAAAATCAGCATCTCCGTCCTGCGGATTTGCTGATTTTTAGCTTCATTTTAACTTATCGCGGTATTGCTCCTTCAATAACGAGAACAACACGGCATCGACGAACTGGCCTTTTTCATAAAAGCATTGCTTCAGATAACCTTCCTCATAAAATCCCGTCTTCTCCAGCAAATATCTGGATCTGATATTGTCAGGATCAATGTAGGCTTCAATACGGTTCAGACCCAGATCCTCGAAGCCAAAGCGCATAATCTCCTGCAGCACCTCCGACATCACTCCCTGTCCCCAGTAGGTCGGATTCAGCTCGAAGGTAATCTCCGCTTTGTAGTGATCCTTTACCCAATTGCGATAACCGCATGTACCAATCACTTTATTGCTGTACTTCTCTGCAATCGCCCAGCGGAACCCGATCTTCTTAATATAACGGCTGTTCCACGACTGGATTAGATCCTGCGCCTGCTTCAGCTCTACGAAGCTCTCTACCTCATAATACTTGGTTACTTCATCATTCGAGAAATAATGGAATAAATCGCCGGCATCCGCCGCCGTCAGCTTGCGTAGAATAAATCTTTCCGTCTCCAACTGAGGGAACAGCTTCATGATCGACCGCCCTTTCTCGCTTATTTCTTTCCATGATTATACATCTTATAATTAGGGTACGGATACCCTTTATTTGAAATTCAAAGGATGAAATGATGAAAGCATTCCCCAAATAGCTGCCCCGCTATATAAGGAATGCTTCTTAAATTGGCTAATAGTTCTATAGCTTAATTACAGGGTGGTGCCCCAAGTCTAATGGCTCCGCAAATGCAATACCAAGGAGCTGTTTGCGATTTCGCTCGGCTTCAACCGTCCGGGCTGCAGATAAGTTAGCGCTTAGCTCCTTGATAACCTTGGCGTCCTTGTCCTGCAGGGTAAGCTGCAGATGATCCTCCATCTGCTTCACCGTTAATTCGCAACCGGGCTGAACCTCAAGCCTGGCGATTTCAAACGGTGCTATGTCTATGACTACCCCGACAGCAATATCAGCGAAGCTATAATGATAAGTCCGATAAGCGTTATTCCGCTTATAGCTGGCTTGGATCTGGCCCGTCCCTACCTTCACCAGATAATTTAGCGACTGCAATTCCGCTGGAATTCTCGGCGCAATCGTCAAGGTGTGCTGAATCAGATCAGGGCGCAGACCGAGGAAATACTGATACCATACGCGAAGCTGCTCGGCATTCGACCAGGCTTGCAGATAAGCCCCGGTCAGCTTGGCCCATCTCTCGCCTGGTTGTGGATAGGCATCCATGTTCTCAGCTAATCCACCGACGACTCCAAGATTCAAAGCCTGCCAATTCATATTTTTGAACAGCTTATATGCCGTCTCCTCCTGTCCCAGCTCAATCATCCGCTGCATAGCAATCCCGTTCAGCCATAGCCATACCGCCCCGTTGTGGTAAGCCGCATCCTTATGATAGTGAGGGGTCAGATGAAAAGGATGAAATAACGGATGAGACCGATCGAGAGAAGCAACGCCCCATGGGTAGACCAGCTCTTCCCAGGCTGTGCGCGTCGCACGGCATTTGAAATCCTCATCTTCGAGCAGGTCAAAGGCGAACAATTGGTTCGGCCTTAGGGCAAATTCCGCTTGATCCTGCGCGTCCAGGCGATCCGCCAAATAAGGATGCGTCTCATCCCGGAAATCAGTAGCAAAATTCAGCCGCAATTTCGCGGCAATTTCGTTCCATTTGCCGGCGTTCTCCTTATCGTTCATGAATTCCGCGAAGTAAACGCCAGCGCGTAACTGATTGTGCCACAGCGCCTGAATATCATTGGCCCGCGTATCACGCGGCGAATAAGAGTTCAGATCGGCGTCCCTCGCATCCATCCACGTTTCATTATCCGCATGCATCAGATAGCCTTTATCGTCCACCCAATTTTTGATTGCCCCTTCAATACTGTTGCGGACGGCAGAGTAAAGCTCTTTAATAATCTGCGTATCTCCGGAATACTTCACATAATCCTGCAGTTGGATAATGAAGCGAGGTGTACCATCTGTCGTATGGTAATCAATATTTTCTGGAGCCAGGATATTGGGCACTCGACCGAAGAAGATCGACAGCTCATCCGTATTCTGGAACTCGGCGAAGGAGAGCAGAATATTCCTGGCGGTCTCGAATTGACCTGTTACAAGGCAAGCTCCTGGCAAAGAAATAAACTGATCTCTCCCCCAATATTCATTGAACCAAGGCAGTCCGGCATATATGCCGTCACCCTGCTGCTTCGTCACTAGTTGGTCCATCGTAATATTCATCCAGTCCATTGCTAGTACGAGCTCCGGATCACTGCTGGCCAGAGGAACTTGCTGCTGCAGGAACTTCTCCATACGTTGTATACGCTCTCGCTTCCAGCGGCGTCGATCGCTTCTCGCCGTATGAATCAAGGCGATCGCTTCATCCGCAGTCTTGGCGACGGCAATATAAAACCCGCCGGTATTTGCCTTCGATGATATAAGATGATCCTCAAGCTGAACCGCTTGTCCATCGATGGAACTCACAGCAATGATCCAATTCCCCTCCATGGAATGAAAGATAACCGCTTCCTCTTGGCTTCCAATAGGATCAAGCTGCTCGCCCTTTAATTCGATTCCTATCGTATTTACGGCCCCGGCGATCCCGATCTCTACAATATTTTTGGCATCGAACATCCATAGCTCTTCTGTAAGACCACCGCCATAAATCCGCTCCAGCTTGTAAGGATATACGTAAACCTCGGATTTACGGTTATCCAGCTCCACCTGATCAGCCCTCAGTCCGTAACCGCTAAAAATCCGCTGCTTGGCAATATTCAGGCCTGCAAAGTGAGCATGTTCCATATGATTCGTCTCGTGAGACTGGGTGAAGTAAAAAGCCGCCTCTTTATTGGTAAATGAAATGGCCCTGTTCGCTTGCGCGGGAACGAATATCTTCATCTCATCCAGAGCCTTGCTGCCCGGTTGATGATTATGCATAGCTAACCTCCTGTATTCATTACATTCGCCTAGACGCGAGGCCGCCATGAAAGATCACAGCGGCCCCTGGCGAGTTTATTTTATTTAACCGCAGCAGGTTTATTCTTTGACAGAACCTACTACAATTCCTGACACGAAGTATTTCTGCATGAAAGGATAGATCATAAGCAGCGGCAAGGTCGAGACAACAATTTTGGCTGCATTCAGCGTCCGGTCGGAAATTTTGGCAAGCTCCATCAATTTCTCCGGATCGGTAATGTTCTGAACCTCTACACTTAACTGCTGAATATACGTTTGCAGCGGATAGTTGGAAGTTTTATTAATATACACCAACGCTCCGAAGTAGTCATTCCAGTGACCGACAATCGTGAACAACATCACCGTTGCCAATGTTGGCAATACCACAGGCAGGAAAATCCGCAGCAGGATGGTCCATTGCGAAGCTCCGTCGATCGTCGCCGCTTCCTCCAGCGATTTCGGCACCCCGCGGAAGGCGTTCATCAGCAGGATGACGTTGCCGATCGGAACAGCCCCGGGCAGGATCAGCGACCAGATAGAATCCAGCAAATGAAGCTCCTTGACGACCATAAAGGTAGGAATCAGACCGCCCGAGAACAGCATGGCGAAAATCACGATGTTCATATACACCTTCTGGCCCCGGAATTGCCTTGGGCTCTTGGAAAGCGGGTAGGCGGTCAGAATCATTAATGTCATATTGACGAGCAAGCCTAGCACTACCCGTTCAACGGAGATCATAAATGAACGCCAGAACTGGGAGTCCGACAGCAGCTTGTCATAGGAGCTTAAGGTCGGGTTCACCGGAAATATACTTACGAGATTCGCGGAAGCTGCCGCGTTATCACTGAAAGATATCGCCACCAGATTAAGCAGTGGAACAAGACAAGATAAGGTTAATGCCAGCAATAGAATCCAAATAACAAGATCGGCAATGCGGCTTTTTAAAGTTTGAGCGGTAATGGGAGCCACCCCCTTCTTCTAGAAAATACGGTAATCAGTAAGTTTCTGAGCAAGCTTGTTCGCGGAAAGAATCAAAACAATACCGACTACCGACCGCAGTAGCCCTACTGCCGTCCCCAAGCTATATTGTCTTTCCACAAGACCTACCCGGTACACATAGGTGTCAATAATATCCGCCGTTTGATAGACCAGAGGGTTGTACAAGTTAAAGATCTGGTCGAACCCGGCATTTAGCACGTTAGGCAGGTTCAAGGTCGTTACGAGAATAATCGTTGGCAGCATTCCCGGCAGCGTTATATACCAGAGCTGCTTCCAGCGATTGGCTCCATCGATCGACGCCGCTTCATATTGCCCCGGATCTATCGATGTTAATGAAGCCAGATAGATGATCGAGCCGTAGCCAAAGCCTTTCCATACATCCGTTAATATCAGCATCGGTCTGAACCAGGTATTGCTGGCCATAAACAGAATCGGGTCAATGCCAAACCAGCCAAGGAAGGCATTAATCGGCCCCTCATAAGAGAAAATATTCATGACAACAGTGGCCAGAATCGCCCAAGAGAGGAAGTTCGGCAGGTAGACAATCGTTTGCATAAAACGCTTCGCGAACCGTATTCGAACTTCATTCAGCAGCAGAGCAAAAATGATTGATACCAATGTACCGACGATAATCTTCCACACAGCTATAACAATCGTATTGGCGAAGATTTGCTTGCTGTCGGGAATTTGCAGCATAAACTTGAAATTATCCAGACCGACCCAGTGTGAACCGCTGATCCCTTTAGCAGGAATATAGTTCTGAAAGGCCATGACAATCCCGAACATCGGAATAAAGGAGAAAATAATCAGAAAAATCATGCCCGGCAGCATCATGGCGTGAAAAGCCGCCTGATCTTTTTTATTCTTCATTACGGATCAACTCTTTCAACTTCAATTGGAAGCAATTGCTTCGTTAACTTCCTTCGTAATGGTATCCCCACCGGTCTTCTTCCAGCTGTCTACAAACTTATCGAAGGATTCGGGAGATTGATCCCCAGTAATAATCTTCAGATACATTTCCAGCTCCATTTTGGATAGCGTTGGCCATTTCAGCGACATCGAAGGGGTAGTTCCAAAGAAGACAGGATTTACTTCCTTGATATTCGCGTTCTTCACCATGCTTGCCGTAGTGATGCTGGAGGTATATCCGGCCCATGACACAGGATCCGGCTTCTCTCCGCTCTTCTTGCTGTCCATAAACTTCTTGTAGGAGTTATAAGCGGTAATATCATTGTTGCTGATCAATTTGCTGGTATCGCCGCTCTCCAGTGCTTCCTTCATAATGTCAACATTGCGATAGAAGGCATCATAATAGTCGATGTTGACGATAATCGGCGATCCGGATACGTTCAGATTACTATAATCCTCAAAGGCCTTCAGTGTATCGGCATCCTTCTCCTGGTAGCGCTGGTAGTCATATTGCAGACTGACCATTTTCATAGCCATTTCCGGATGCTCGAAGCCCTTGCGAACGACAAGATAGCTGCTGGAAGGATTGCCTGTGAACATCGTCAGCGAACCGTCTTCGGATTGAGGCGCCACATAAGATACCCATTCCGCATCCGGATTCAACTTGAGGGTATCCGCAACGGTCCAGCTTCCCCACCAGTTATCCAGGAAAGCCCCGCTCTTGCCGCTTGTCAGCAGCGCTTTACGGTCATCGCCGGTTCGTACTGCGAACTGACGGTCGATCAAACCCTTCTTGTACATTTCGGCGATCTTGGTCAGAGCGGGCTTCATTTCAGGTTGAATCGATCCGTATACCGCATTGCCGTTACCGTCGTCCATCCATTGCTTCGGATAAGCACCGTACAAGGCAAAGATGTTGTTCAATGAATATTGGCCACCGGATATCCCGGCTACATTCTCATTATCGACGACAAGTCCGACCGTTTTTCCCGATCCGTTCCCGCCTGGGTCCTTCTCAATGAACTGGGCAATAATGTTCTCTACATCTTCCAGTGATTTCGGCTCTTGAAGACCCAGCTTATCCATCCAATCCTTGCGCAGCCAGAGAATCCCCGGGCCGTGCGAGATTTCCGTCGTAGGAATCGCCATCAGTTTGCCGTCGAATTTAGCGCTGTCCAGCACCCTGCCTCCGTACGAATCATAGATTTCCTTAATGCGGTCACTGGCCGTCTTCTCATAGGCATCGGTCAGATCAGCAATCAGATCATTATCATACAATTGCTGCAGGGTTGAATAGTCAGGAACCACCATAATATCCGGAATGTCGCCGCTGACGATCGCCATCGATACCTTCTGGCTGTAATCGGTGCCATCATTCGCTTCAAACTTCGTTGTATTTTGGACGTTGAGCTTCTCCTTGAAGTACCTGGTCCACACATTATTTGTCGCGTTATCCTTTTCATAAGGCGTTCCGCTAAGTGTAGAATAGTTCGTGGCCATTTGACCCACGGTATAAGATACAGTTTCTGGATATTTGCCAAAAGGAGTCGTCATCGCCTCTCCCCAGGCCGGGTCACTCGATTTAGCAGCTGCGGAGCCATTGCTCGCATTATCGGAATTGCCGCAACCGACGAGGGATACAGCTAACAAGGCTGCTATTACAATAGAGGATGCACGTTTTGTTCTTGATAACATTAGTAGACCTCCCAGTATTTCTCTCATTCATTCAATATGATTCCATTTTATCTTGCTTGATCATTCAAATGATACGGTTTCAAAGCGCCGGCTTGCTTCAAAAACCTGCGTTCCCAATTACTCTTCTATTCTAAGATTGATCCCCAACAATCGTAAACGCAAAAAAATTACGTTTTATATCAAAAAATACTCACTTTCGTGGTTCCAAATTGCCCGCCAGACAGATGATATAATAAAATCATGCTAACAATGAGCGCAGGGGGATACAGATGTTAACGATATTGGTCGTAGACGATCATCAGGATGAACGCGAAGGGATTGCCTTTCTTATTGAAGAACTGGCCCTGCCGCTGCAGGTAGAGGCAGCCGATAACGGCCGCAAGGCTCTTGAATATTTACAGGAGCACTCAGTAGATATATTGTTTACGGATGTAAAAATGCCGCAAATGGACGGCCTCGAGCTGACCAGACAAGTGCTGGAGCTTCATGCTGAACTGAAAGTGATCCTGTTCAGCGGCTTTGCTGAATTTGAATATGCCAAGACCGCCATCGCTCTGGGAGTCTCTGATTATCTGCTCAAGCCGGTTAATGTGGAAGCTTTCCAAGCGACGATGAATAAAGTGATTGCAGAGTTGACAGATCGTCAGCAGCAGGATGAACAGTCTCTGATGAAACAAGCGTATGCCAAGAAACATATTCTGTTTACCTTGATCAATGGAGCTCAGGAACCGCCATCCATGCAGGGGCTTTGGCATGATTTTCCTACTTACTATGAAGGCGTGTTGCTGCTGGAATTCGAGAAGGATTTCTTCGAGAACGCGGATCCGGAGTTTGAAGAGTATCTATTGTCCCTGATCGGAACTCCGGCAGACTACCTTAATTTAAACGGTTGCCAGAGTTTACTCTTATTCCCTGAACGCAAAGGGGTTCATTCCAGCCTCTCCTATCAGGAGCTAGCGATAAAAATCCACGATAGCATCCTGCTCAAATACCGCGTAAATTGCTATATCGGCATCAGAAAAGGGCTGACAGCGATTCATGATCTGGCCGGAGTACTGCCTGAACTGGAGCCATTGATGGAGTACCGCTTCTTCCTGCCGGATACGTTCATCTTTGATGTAAAGAATGAGATCATGCTCTCGGAGCAAGACTTCCCTGATCTGGCCGATAACCAGTTGATCGAACAAATCCGCAGCAATATTCGGGAGCGGGATCTCTTCAGCCTGAAGGCGAATATAGAACTGCTCTATCAGAAGTATGTAAGACAGGTTCAATTCTCGCAATTATATGTCAAGCATACCTTCTCTACGGTGTATCAGAGCATCATGTCTTGGATTAACGCTTCTGAACGAGAGATCAATCTGGGCATTGAGCAAATATATAAAGCCGAGGATTTACGCAATATCAAGCATATGATCCGGGAAGGGATCGCCAAGCTTGAGCAGAGCACAGGGTATCTCGAACCGGCTCTGAACCGGGATATTGTGGCGATAAAGCAATATATCGAGGAGAACTATACCGAGGATCTGAACCTTGAGCTGCTGGCCGCCAGGGTCTACTTATCCCCCCATTATTTAAGCTCGATGTTCAAGAAAACAACCGGCTGCGGAATTAATAAATATATCAAAAATGTACGGATGCAGAAGGCCAAGGAGCTGCTGACCCATACGCATCTGAAGATAGCCGATGTTTGCAGTTCCGTCGGGTACCGTAACCTCTCGTATTTCTGCCAGAATTTCAGGGATTTCTACGGGCAGACGCCTGAGAAATTCAGACAGTACAACCAAAGCGGCTATGAAGCGGCGGGAGAATAAAGATGCAAAGCTGGCACTCTCTGAAGAAACGCATCCATGATATGAATTTCCAGTCGAAGATTAAATTTGCCTTTTTACTCATCAGCATGATTCCTGTCATCGTACTCGGGAGCTTCTGCTTCTCCGAGACAAGATCACTTCTGATCAATCAGTCCAAATCCGATCTTAACGCTGCGCTTAACCAAAGTGCGTTAACGCTTAATAGTCAATTGGAAGCGTATAACAAGATCGTCAACTTCCTCAGCTTCAACCAAGAGATTGTAAATGCGGCCAATCATACATATACCAGCACTTTTGAAATGTATGATCAGCTTGTTAATGTGATCGACCAGAACTTCTATACTGCCCGTAATTTGAACGCGAGCATAGAGCAGCTGACGCTGTATACCGACACTAATCTGCATCAGCATGGACAAACCGTACGCCCCCTTAGTGAGGTCCGCACTGCAACATGGTATCCGCTCGTGATGCAATCGACGAATATCCTGTGGTTCTCTGACCGCCACAATATTTATAGCGTGCGCCGGGTGCTTAATACGAAGATTAAAAACCCGAAGGACAATATTATCTACGCCCGCATCAATGCCAAGAGCCTGCTGGAGCCTTTTGATTCCTTGGAAACCCAAGGCGCAGAGCTGCTTATTATGGATGCCGCAGGGCAAGCGGTTTATTCGTCGGAGCCGGATCAGGTTTACCCGGAATCGCTCTTCCGTCATCCGTCCGTAGATGAAATGCATTGGAACGGCGAGGAGTACACAGTGCTGCACGCAAGCATCCCTACCTCGGGCTGGGAGGTGTTCCTGTATAAGCCTACCAGTCTGATCACGCAATCCGCATGGAGAATTGTCTCTACCGTACTGCTTATGATTATTGCCTGCATCGTTGCCGTAGTTGTGGCGGGCACCTTATTCTCTCATAAATTCATCTCTCGGATTGAGCAATTACGCCATAATATGAAGACCGTTGAGGAAGGCTCGCTTGAAGTGACGGTTCATAGCGACTCCAAGGATGAGATCGGTGATCTGATTCGCGGCTTCGGCAATATGGTCGTCAAAACGGAAGACCTGATCAATAAAGTATACAGGGAAGAAATCGCCCGTAAGGAATATGAAATGAAAGCCCTGCAGGCGCAAATTAACCCTCATTTCCTGTATAACTCCTTGTCGTTAATCAACTGGCGGGCATTGCGCATTCATGCGACCGATATTAGCGAGATGGCTCAGCTTCTGTCCACGTTCTATCGTACAACTCTGAATAAGGGGAACAATATGATTCTCGTCTCGAACGAGATTTTGAATGTCCAGTCCTATATGAAAATACAGCTGCTTATGCACAGCAACAGCTTCGACGTAGAGTACCGGATCGACGAGGCCATCCTACCGTACCATATGCCAAACCTGATGCTGCAGCCGCTCATCGAGAACGCGATTATTCACGGTATTGAGAATAGAGATGAAGGCGGCAGGATCAAGCTTTCCGGCCAATTGGAAGACGGCTGTATCGTGTTCCAGGTCGAAGACAACGGGATTGGCATAGAACCGAAGCAACTCGCTTCACTGCTTGATTCCAAGCCTATGGGTTATGGTCTGAAAAATGTGCATGGCCGTGCCAGATTAATGTATGGATCGGAGTATGGAATTACGATAACGAGCGAGGTAAATCAGGGAACCCATGTAACCCTCAGATTCCCTGCAGCGGATGAAAATAAATAACGGAAGATAAAAAAAGACGGATTGCCGGAGCAGATGGGCTGACCCTCTCTTCCTGACAAACCGTCTTCTATTAGTCTATCCTTACTCGTAAGTGATGTCCAAAGTATTTGTGCTTGAGTTGTAGGCGACCGCGGCTCCCAGGCCTCTGGCGAAGACTTGGGCAGGCACATAGGTCGTCCCTTGAATTACCTTCGGTGCAGCACTCGCGGCCTCAGCCTTGCCGTTATAATGTACCGTCTTGCTGCCCAGCTTTAAAATCATTAGGCGATCTTCTTTCTCAACCGTGATCGTTCCACCCTGCTTATCCCAGGTCACACTCGCCCCCATCGCTTCGGCGATCTCACGCAGAGGAAGCAAATTGGTGTTCTCATAGATCAATGGAGCGCTGTCAAAAGAAAGCTTCGCCCCATTCACATATACGACCAGTCCGGATTTTGCATAGGCTGGCGCCGCAGGCTTGGCTTTGCTTGGTGTTGTACTCTTGCTCTTGGTCGTTGATTTACTCTTTGTCGTCGTTGTCTTGGATTTGCTCTTGGAGGAATTGGATTTGCCAGCTCCTCCCCCATTATGGTAATGATACTCTCCATACTCAAGTCCCCACTTCTCGCAATTCGTACGACAGGTATGTCCGCCGTTGGCATCCGTCCTGCCCGGATGTGCTGATACCGAAGGCGCAGAACCTGTGAGAAGCAGCACGGCCGCTATAGCACCGGCACAGAAACTCCTTTTTGTTCTCCTCATTACAATAAGCAACTCCTTAGTATGATATATACAATTATGGTCTATGTTAGCATGTATGCTTTGCAATGAGAAGACTTAAACAACTTTACTTATAATCACTTACTTGTATTGAATAGCTCCCCACATATTCCCGTCGGGATCCAAGAATTTCAGAACCCAACCGAACCCTTCATCTTGATACGTAGTAATCTCACTTTTCAAAGACTTCAATAATTGATGCAGCTCATGAATTTTCGTTGTGTTAAATAGAAGCACGGGCATGGTTTGCCCGTTGACCGTAAAGTTGGCCCGCCCCTCATCCTGCGTCTCCCATAACATTAACATCGGCCCTTCAGACAGGGTCAAAAAAGCCTGTCGATTCCGATCTGACTTGCTCTGCAGTCGAAAATCAAGATTAGTAGTATACCATTGAACAGAGGCCTCCAGGTTTCTCACCGGAATCTGCACATGCTCCAGCTTATTCAAAAATGGATTTTCCACTAAATACACCCTTTCCGGATTTTCTTATCATAGACAATCCCTGATAACTTAATATATTCATCCATGAATATAAACATTATCGTCTCCCTTATATCCCTTTTTTGCCTACGGATAAATCTTCTCCTGCCGTTCCAGCATCAAGATAAATTGGTCAATCCGCTTCTGTCTCGTCTCCTGCTTCTTGGCATTATTAATTCTGAATACGATTGCAAATTTATTCCGACTGTCCAGCCCATCGTAAAATTGCTTCGCTTGATGATTCTTATTCAACTCATTCACGAAATCCTCCGGCAAGGTAGACTTGCTCTGTGATTCGTACGCGTTATCCCATCGTCCGTTCTGCTTGGCAGCCTCAATCGCTTGGTAACCGGACGGCTTCATTCTTCCGCTTGCAATAAGCGCCTCCGTCCTCTCCTTATTGACCTGCGACCAGATACTGCTGGCTTTGCGGGGAGTGAAGCGCTGCAGCCAGGTTTCCTCATCCGCCTTCTCCTTTCGACTATCAATCCACCCATAACATAATGCGCAGTCGAGCGCCTCACTATAGGACACTGTAGAGATGGTGGAATTCTTCTTGGCAATCTTCAGCATAATTCCTGCTGAAGTATCGTGATTCTGTGCAAGCCAAGCCTCAAAATCCTGCTGTCCGCTGAATGCCATAATCGGTAAGTCATTATTTTTCGCCATATTGCTACACTCCTTTGCCTCATGATGCATCTCCATATGTATCCCCTTAATATCACCGCAATGCATTAAAATAAATAAAATCCCGCACCAGCGCATCGTCCGTTGTAAGACCATCCTGGTGCGGGAATATCCATATCTTTCGTTGTAGAACACATTATACCTTGATCATCGTGGGATGTCACTGCGGCTGCCCCCGATAATCTCGCTTCCTCTCAGAAGAAGCCTCCAGGTACCCTTGATACAGCCAGATCGATGCCGTCAGCCAGCATGCACTGATGAAATATCCGCCCAGCACATCGCTGGGATAATGAACGCCCAAATAAATGCGGCTAATGCCGATCATTAGGATCAGACAAGCCCCGCCAACAATGACTGCGATCCTGCCCAATACATAGGGAATATGCTTCCAGACCAGGAAGACAATCGCCCCATAGAGACTGAAGGCGGCCATCGAGTGACCGCTGGGGAAGCTGAAGCCCGTCTCCTCGATAAGTCTATGCAGTGAAGGCCGCTCCCGGCGAAATAGCTGCTTCAGCAACAGGTTGAGCAGTGCCGACCCGGATACGATAACGATCAGAAACGCGAGTTCACTGCGATGATGCAGCACAAAATAGAGGAAAATCAGCGTTAGCAACAAAATAACGATAACAGGAAGCTGGCTGCCAATCCATGTGAACAGCTTCATTACTTTCGTCAGAGAGTCCGATTCCTGCCCCTGCACCCAAGAAATTATCGTATGATCAAAATGATGAAGCTGTGCTCCACCGATCCAATAAGCGATCATTCCAAATCCGGCCAAGCATAATAAGCTGAACAGGAATAGATATGAAAATGTAAGTTTAATATTCATAGCTGCCACACCGCCTGAACTATCAAAGGTATCCCTTAGTATCGGTCACGCGGGATGATCTATTCCGGATATTATCCGACAAAAACAAGAAACCCTTATGGAATAAGGATTTCTTGTCGTGGCTATTTATTATATAGCAATCGATCTTAGTCTTCAAGCTCAACGTTGTGATACACCTGCTGCACATCCTCCAGGTCTTCAAGCGCGTCCACCAGCTTCTCGAACTGAGCTTGCCCATCTTCAGGCAAGGTTACATAGTTCTGAGCGATCATGCTTAATTCCGCGATGGTAAATTCCGTTACCCCTGCTGCATTAAACGCATCCTGCACAGCCTGGAATTGATCCGGCTCGGCATATACGATGACCGATTCATCTTCTTCAAGAATGTCGCGAACATCCACATCCGCTTCCATCAGCAATTCGAGCACTTCATCCGAAGTTTTACCCTCTACCCCGAATACCGCCGCAGAATCAAACATATAAGCAACAGAACCGCTGACTCCCATATTACCGCCATTTTTATTAAAAGCGGCGCGTACAGCAGACGCCGTCCGGTTCACATTGTTCGTCAGCGCATCGACGATAATCATCGAACCGTTCGGACCAAAGCCTTCATAACGAAGATCATTGTACACTTCGTCTGCGCTGCCTTTTGCCTTGTCCAACGCACGGTCAATAATTGCCTTAGGCACATTATAAGTTTTCGCACGTTCAAGAACGACCTTCAACGCACGGTTCGATTCGGGATCCGGCTCGCCCTTCTTAGCTGCCACATAAATTTCTACGCCAAATTTAGCATAAACCCGGCTTGTATTTGCATCTTTTGAAGCTTTCTTCTCTTTAATATTATTCCATTTACGTCCCATCTTGTTCACACCTCATTATTATTTATGTTGATTTATCGGGAACAAATGGCAGGTGGTGACGATTTATTGAGTATCAAGTTCATATTTTCAACCCCAAAGCATGATGATTACCCAGTTTATTATATATCGTACAGAAGCATGAAAACAAGCCGTTCAACATACTCTACGCGAATTCAGGCGGCTATTGGCGAATTCGTTCACACCATATTCAACTGTTCAAGCAGTACAATTGGCGTACTGCATCACCTCTGCACATGCATATGATCATCCGCTTCTTCCCATGGAACGCTGTATGCCTGTCCTTTGGCGCAGAAGATCGATGCGGAGGTATACTCCGGGTCTGCATTTTTATGATAACCGCGACTCTCAATGACCCTGTCGGCCTGATGACACGGCTGGTAACCGCCAAACTGCATGGACAGTGCCCCCTTCCCCTTTGAAAAGGAAGCCAGCTCAGCGCTATAGTTCATAAAGGTAGCTACCGGTGCTGTCCCGCTAATATATGCCTGATCTCCATGCGTCTCCGGGGGTTCCAATGAACCATGTGCTTGCCGGATATCCGACATCACCCGACCGATCAGATCCAAATCGACCTTGATCTTAAAGGCATAATAAGGTTCCAGCAGGATGTTCTCCGCTTGCTCCAGCCCTTGCCGCAGAGCTCGATGCGTCGCCTCGCGGAAATCTCCACCGCTCGTATGCTTGTTATGAGCACGTCCATTCAGCAAGGTCACAATCACATCCGTAAGCGGCGATCCGGTGAGCAGCCCGTGATGCTCACGCTCCAGCACATGCTGACCTACCAGATTCTGATAACCGGTACTTAGTTGATCGGGATGACACTTATTTTGGAACACGACCCCGCAATCTCGCGGCCCAGGCTCAAGCTTCAAATGAACCTCCGCATAGTGGCCCAGCGGCTCAAAATGGCCACAACCATATACCTCGCCGGCAATCGTCTCTTTATATAATATCTCCGGCGTACCGAAGGCGACCTTCAGCTTGAAGCGATCCATAACGACCTGCTCCAGTACTTCAAGCTGAATCGCGCCCATCACATGGATATGCAGTTCCTGCAGAGCTTCATCCCAGATAACATTTAACGAAGGGTCCTCGTCGCCCAGCATTTGAAAATAACGCAGCACCTCTCTGGCCGACAGCTCCGGATCGAACAGAACCTTGGATTTGAGCGCCGGCACGAGTTCATACCTGGCGCGCTGCTGCAGCTCCCCCAATCCGGCCCCAACCGCTGCTGCCGACAGCCCGGTTGCCGCGATCAGCTGGCCTGCTTCAGCTTCCTCGACCAGAGTAAACTTCTCGCCGTTATAAATACGTAGAGAGGTAACTTTCTCTTGCAGCTTTTCACCGCTGCCGCTCATATAATTCACTTCATCGCGAACCCTCAAATTCCCCGCCGTAATCTTCAGAAAGGTAAGCCTTGTTCCTTGCAGCTCATGGCGTATTTTATAGACTCTGGCAGCGAATGGAGCCTGCCGGTTGTATGCCGTGCCGGTCAGCAGCTCCAAATTATGAAGAAAATCATCTATGCCCCGATCCATTAGCGCTGAACCGGACATAACCGGGAACAGTTCGCTCTTCTGGATCAGCCTAGCCATCACGGCGACAACTGCATGATCATCGTAATCGCCCTCCAGGTAATCCTCCAGCAGCTGCTCATCGTGCTCGGCTACGGCAGCCACTAACTCCTCTTCGAGATGCGCAGCGCTTAATTGTCCATTCACTCTTACTATGTCCGGGGTTAACTGTCGATGAATTTGCTCCACAACCGCTTCTAGATCCGCACCCGTTCGATCCAATTTATTAACGAAGAACAAGGTTGGAATACCCTGCTTCCGCAGTAATTGCCAGACCGTCTCCGTATGTCCTTGAACCCCTTCCACTGCACTAAGGATTACAATGGCATAATCCATAACCTGCAGGGATCGTTCCATCTCTGCCGAGAAATCAACGTGTCCCGGCGTATCGATAAGACAATAGCCGGACCCTTCATAATTCATCATCGCCTGGTCAGCAAATATCGTAATGCCGCGCGCCTTCTCCAGTTCATGTGTATCGAGAAAAGAGTCCTGGTGATCCACCCGTCCCTTACTTTGTATGCTGCTTGTATGATAGAGCAGCTGCTCGGCAAATGTCGTCTTCCCTGCATCAACATGCGCCAGCAGCCCAATCGTCTTATTCATCGTCCTGATCAAAACCTACCACTTCCCATTGGCAAATCATCCGCTTTGGGCTCACAATGTGAATCAGAAAACAGACTCTCAACCTCGAATCTTGAATTTACGATAAATCAGCTTCCATACATAAAAATTCAACATCTTCTCCATGAACCCTCGATAATACCAAGCCTCTTGGTTCAAAGCCGTTTTTTGCATAAACCCGTCTGGCCCGCTCATTAAAGCTGGCTACCACCAGTCTGAACCTGCTCTGCCCGTGTTGCTGCTGTAACCACTGCAAGCCTGCCTGGAGGAACTCACTTCCGAGTCCTTGACCCGTCAGAGCAGGATCCATACCAAGGCCGATGTCCAGACGCTGCTCATCCATATAGAAACCGGCTGCATAACCGCCAGGCACCCTGGCAGACAGTCCAAAGCAGAAAAAACCAGCGATATGTCCGGCCTCGTCCGTCACCCCGAAATAATCACCGTTCATCAGCTCGGCCAACCCTTCTTCATCAGAGTCCATATTATAAAAATGATATGGCGCCGGATATTCCCATTGAGAGATAATCACAGCCGTATCCCTCGTCATTTCCTTAAACGTATAACGCATCCGCGCTTCCTCCTCTATGACTATGCCTCTCAATCTATTCGGGCAACCACTCTCGCTATTGCTGAATCGGCCTGAATAAGCATGGGCAATGCGATAATCTCAAATCGCCCCACGTTTAATAGTTGCTCTACGTTCGTTAGATTTTCCAGGATCAGGATATCATGCTGAAATAGCAATTTATGTACCTCAAAGGGATACTTATCAGGAGACGGCGTGTCCAGTCCAATCATTTTAACCTGCTTTCGCACGAGCAGCTCGGCAAATTCTCTAGTCAAAACCGGATATTTCGTAAAATACTCTTCTTGACCATAAACTTTACTATGGCCCGTATAGAGAACCACAATCTGCTGAGGCTCAATTAACGACTCATACTTCTCCTCATAATCGATGATCTCCTGTCCTGAGACATCCAGCAGGCAAGCTTCACCGATAAAATGCTGCAGCGGGAACTCGCTTAAATAACGCTGAACATCCAATAGGTGCATAGGACCATCAATATGGGTGCCTGCATGCATGTTAATATCCAGCTGATGATTGTTATAGTAATCCTGCCTGATATGTTTGGATTGCCGTAGTGATGTCTCCTGATCTCCGGGATATACAGGCAGACCGTTCTGTATTAAATGAGTCAGATCCATAAACATTTGCAAGCCCCCAGCTCTAATGAAAGTTATTATCTCTGCGCTCCCCTATCCAATCCCGTATCTCTTGTATGTTCCTTGCGGTCTCAGACTTGTCGATTGCAGTGCGGACTGCGCTGTATATAACGACCCAGGTAATAAATACCCCAAAGATCCATATTACGAATTCCAGCATCCTCTCACCTCCTGTAGACAGGTTTATTTATAATGGCTTGTATCCCCGTGCAGTTGAATCTCCCAATCATCCCCTTCAACAGAGACTTTACAGAGACATGCCGGATGGATGTAAGGAAGATCCCATAAATTTTGCAGCGGACGCTCCTCGAAGTAGGCCATCAACAGCTTAACTACCACGGTATGCGTTGCGATCAGAATGGACTTGCCTTCATGCTCGCGCACAATTTCCGTTAGCCTCTTATGAGCACGGTTAAATACCTCCTGATAGGTCTCGCTCCCGGCCACGCCAAATCTTCCCGGATCCTTCCAGAAGTATTCCATCTGATCCGGGTAGACAACCTCGATCTCCTCCTGGGTCATTCCTTCCCAGGCCCCCAGATTAATCTCTTTAAATTCATCCGTCTCGAAAATATCAATCTTTCTATCGGCTCTGATCAGTTCCGCTGTTCTCAGTGCTCTGGGACTTGAGCTGGCATAGATAACGTCGATAGGCTCGTTCTGCAGCGCCTCCCCAAGCCATTGGGCCTGCTGAACTCCTAATTCCGTTAATGGCGAATCCTGGTGTCCCTGCATCCGGTGCATCACATTCCATTCCGTCTGTCCATGTCTGACAATATTAATATGAGTTTTCATATAGTCCCACTCCTTAAGCAACATAGCTTTATATATGGTGCATTCTACTTGATTCCTTGCACAACAACAAGCACTGATTAAGATTAAAAAAGCCTGCGGATGCAGGCCTGATCGAAATCCACTCATATATCATTTCCACCAAAACAACCTTATACCTGCTGCAAAAACTTAACCATTTTATAACGGCCCGGTACGGCTTTGAATTGGAGACGGTCGCGATTAATCGTTAGCATAGGAAAATTCAATGAATCATTATTGGTGCGCATATATTCTACTCCCATGCTCACTGCAAGCTCTATAGCTTTTAGCTTAAGCGATAACCCGATCCTTTGGCCACGGTAATCTCGCCGAACACCTGTATACTCGTTATACATGCTATTCGCCGTCTCAAAGTGCAGCAAATGAGTAACTCCGATGAAATGACTCCCATCCATGGCTACCAGTATATTTTCAGGCCTGGATTCCGGCAGTTCCAGCGTCCACTTTCTCCATTCGAGAAAATCAAAATTCTCCGCTGATACCGGGGATATCCTGTGTCGTCTCTCTATAGAGCTCGTACAGCCTTTGTTCCCGGTCAGGATCATCGATGTCCGTCAAACGGAGAATGGGGTAACGGAGATTGATGCATTCGAACAGGCTCCTGTTGAATGAGTTCAGCTCCAGCACAGATTCGAAATGATGTCTCTCCTGTTCATAGCCATGCTCTCTGGCAAAAGCTATGGAGCTGTCCTGATTATCATGCACCTCATAATTCAGCTTGCTGGCGCCAACTTCATTAGCCCACTGTTCCAGCGCATTGTACAAAGCTGCGCCAATCCCTTGATGCCTATAATGAGGGTTCACAATAAGGCAATGATTCAGCTCGCCGGCTGCGGTCCATGGAGCCCTCCAGGATATACCGTATCCCATGATAGCTTCATCCTCATTCACAGCAACGATCCGCATACGATCATGACCGGTCAGCAGTCCCGATTCATTCTGCCCCAAAGTCCCCATTTCAGGAATCTTCGAATCCTCCGAGGCCAAATTGTCGGCATGAGTCTCCTCAGAGAGTAAGTAATTCAGCAAATCGGCAATCTCGGCATAATCGCCCGGGGGTTGCATTTTTCGAACGGTAAAGTTCATTCCTTCACTCCTTATAGGGTTATATAACCATTTTCAACCAGATACAGCAGAAAATCGAGGAAAAGAATGAATATAAACAACTAATCCACTTCAAAAATAGAATCCACAACGATAGGCAGATTATCTCTTACCGATACCGCCCCAAACACGGACCTGGCATGCTGTCCCCGCTCTTTAAACAATTCATACATCAGATCGGAAAATCCGTTAAGCACCTTATGATGCTCCTCGAAGGTCAGCGTCGCGTTGACAAAGCCCTGTACCTTCACTACTCTTTTCACCCGATCCAGGCTGCCTAGCGCTTCTTTTACCACGGCCAACACCTCAATTCCGGCCTCCCGGGCATACCGATAGCCTTCCTCCGTCGTAAAATCACTGCCCAGCTTGCCCTCCGGGCTCGAACCGGGACCCTTGCCGGACACGAACATAAGCCCATTTACGATCACGTAGTTGGCATATTTCGCAGCCGGATTACTTGCCTCCGGCAGTATAATTCCTAATTCATGTAACCTCTCATCTACAGCTCCGATATAAATCCCTCACCCTCCTGCTTCAAATTGCCTGCCTTCATGATTTCCCTCATCATGAACCCGGCAAATTCAGCTAACAGCCCTCGATCAGGCTTTAGCTTCAAGCTATCTTTGCCTTTATATTCAGCAAGGCATTTCCCGATCAAATCTCTGTATTGAGCCGGCAGCGCTTGAGCTCCCCATTCCCCGCCTTCCTGTTTGGAGGAGATCCTCCCCTCCTTCAAAAACAGCAAAACCCGGCATAAATTCAGCGTATAATACACCGGATTCTCTATGATGCCCCGCGGCGCGTCCTCAATGTCCGCTAGGATCGACTGAATATAATATCTGCTATCTATCGGTTTAAAGACTTCTTTGACCGGTTGGCCGAATAATGCAATTCCTCTGTAATAAGTAATCATGATATGAGCCGCTAAATCCGGATCTTCAAAGCCGCCGCATAAATAACTGCCATCCGATCGATATCTGTCCCTGTGAGCGGCGGAATAGTGAAATTCAAACGGTGTTGGATAAGTAAAGGGCGATAAGCAGGTTTGTAATATTACGCTAAGTTCAATTCCTGTGGCCCCATGGGGCAATGCGGATTCAATCTCAATCAGTCGCTTAGCTATTCTGCGGTAGTCATCAGCCGACTCGGGGTTGCGGAGCACCACCAGAAGATCCAGATCGCTCCTGTTCGGATTAAAGCATCCCATCGCCATAGATCCGTGTAAATACACACCAATTAGATTGCTCTCTGCTTCTTCCAGGAAAAGCTCAACGATTTGCTGCAATTCCATCTGCTTCATGTCCATCGAACAGCTCCTTCCTTACCTTGTAAGCACCCTTAGGAACCTATAAAGTATCGAATGATCTCCAAGTCTATCTCTTCTGCCTGCTCTTTGCCGAGCCTATCCTGATCACCGATTAAGAAACGCGATTTGTCCCGAATACTGGAGATTTGCTCATCGTTAAATATTTCAGCTTGTGCTGCGCCATGGACTTGTTATTGAAATATTTAAGCAGGTAATACCAATGGTTCATCAACTCGGCATGGCTCTCAAACACCATATAATGGGGACCACACAGCTTCCTTAGCAGTCTTTTGCAGCTGTTCTCGCTTGGGGAACAGCGCCTCCGGCAAAAAGGCTGTCCTCATCCTGCCCATCGCTTCAGCCTGACTGGCTGCGATGCCACCGGACATGCCTATGATCTTGATGACCTTCTCCGGTCTCATAATGGCATGATAGACTAATCACTAATCCTTCATAATGGTCAACAACGGCCACAATCTATCCCACTCTTTCCGCCCGACCCGTTCCAGATAATAAGCCTGATCCGCAAAAAACGGACTCCTTCTGACCACCATCTTGAACAAATCTTCCAGTCCATGTGGGGCACAAATTATGATTTGATCCTTCTCGTCAAGCATGGCTCCAACAGCTGTGGCCGTCTCAGGCCAGCGCTGTACCGCATCCAGCGTAGAAAGGTACGGAAGCTCACCATTACGAATGTGCATTCTGGCCTGGTTCTTCACCGACCATTTATCATTACCCGTGCTACACTTCAGTTCATCTTCTAACAGCTGGTCCCGTTCCTCTGATGTATTCTGTGGATCGAAATAGATCACATCGATGTCATTGTATGTAGCGCGGTTTCCGTATCCATGCAACCGATCCCAGACATAATTCCGAATGTACCCGGCCGCGATATAACTCTGAGGCAAATCCAGCCGCCGTATCAGCTTCAGATCTTTGATGATCTGTTCTTCCTCGCCTAAGAGCTGAATCAATCTCTTCTCTAGCATAGCGCTCCTCCTTGATTCATGATCACGAGTCTTCTTGTTCGATTCCATATATTGTAACATGGATGAACAGGTATGAGATACTGTGTAATGCCGGATTCATGAAGATCATAATCTAATATCAGCTGTCCTTTCCCGGGAGGCTTTCCCCTATCCAATAATGATCTGGAGATGTTAGATATGAATGATACCGTAGCTCGTTCTGAACGACGATTAAACCAACCCAATATCCTTGTTCTGTTGGTAGATGAAGAACGCTATCCTCCCCTTTACGAGAATCCGGAAATACGAGAGTGGAAAAGGCAGAATCTACTAGCCCAGCGATTTTTGAAACAACATAGTCTTGAGTTTCATCGGCATTATATCGGGAGTTCCGCATGCAGCCCGAGCCGCGCAACAATAATGACCGGCCATTATCCTTCTCTTCATGGGGTTACACAGACGAATGGTGTTGCCAAGAGTGCATTCGATGCAGATATGTTCTGGTTAGATCGAAATACCGTCCCAACGATGGGAGACTATTTTCGCGAGGCGGGGTATCAGACTTACTACAAAGGGAAATGGCATGTGTCTGACGAGGACATCACCGTTCCGGGAACTCATACAAGTGTGCCCAGCTATGATCCTGAAACAGGAGTACCTGATCCGCGAGGGGCACAATTGTATGAACGGGCGGAGCGGCTGAACGATTTCGGATTTCAGGTGGATTGGCCCTGAGCCCCATGGCAAAAATCCCCGGAACTCGGGCTCCTCTGCGGCAAATGGACTTAGCGGCCGCGACGTTGTCTACGCGGAGGAAGCGGTTCAATTAATTGAAACCTTGGACTGCCAGCAGAAAAGTGGTGTGAGTTCGCCACCCTGGCTGATTGTAACCTCATTTGTGAACCCCCATGATATCGTATTGTACGGTGCAATTACCGCCCATTTGCCTATGTTCCGCTTTGCGGTAGAAGAGACTCTGCCGGAAGTTGCCCCTTCACCCACTAATAATGAGCCGTTAAATACCAAGCCGCGCTGTCAGGCAAGCTACCGCGACATTTATCCGAAAGCCCTGCAACCGATCATTGATCAATCATTCTATCGAAGACTGTATTACCAACTTCAGAAAAATGCCGATCAGCAAATGCAAAAAGTGCTTGAAGTCCTTGTGCAATCGTCGTTCTATGACAATACGATCGTTATTTTCACCTCTGATCACGGGGATCTGCTGGGCTCGCATGGGCACCTCTATCAAAAATGGTATTGTGCCTATGAAGAATTTCTTCACGTTCCTCTGATGATACACAATAAGCATCTGTTCCCGCGGGCACAAGACAATCACTTTCTTACAAGCCATGTTGACCTTCTGCCCACCATGCTTGGCCTCATCGGAGCTGATGTTTCTGAAATACAACGGCGACTGCAAATCAGATTCAGCGAAGCCAAACCGCTAGCAGGACGCAATCTGGCTGGCCTCGTATTGAATCAGAACGGCGAAGTCATCGCAGATGAGCCGATCTACTTCATGACCGATGATGATGTCACGCGAGGGCAGCGACAGTTAAATCCGCTTGGCAAGCCTTATCCTGCTGTGGTACAGCCAAATCATATTGAAACCGTTATGATGACTTTGGAGAATAACGGCAAGAAGGAGCTTTGGAAGTTGTCGCATTATTTTGATAATGTCCAGTTCTGGAGTGATCCAGGGGTAAGGGACGTGATCTTGACTTCACAGCTAAGCGGCAATTTGGCCAAAGATTGTCCCTCGGAATGCAGTTTACAAGTCAAAACCGTGCCGGAGCAGGATGAATACGAGCTATACAATATTACTCAAGATCCATGGGAAGCGATAAACTGGGCGCATCCTGCATTTGCAACACCTTATAGCAAGCGCGTGCAGCTAACCATGATGCAGCTGCTGGATGAACAGCGTAGACTGAAGCGCCTTTATCCCTCCCAGTCGGGTGTATCCCGACAATAACAATGCTCCCACCATAAATAAAGTCCGGTCTCGGGACAGCTCCCGAAAACCGGACTTGGCGTTGCTTTATTTTACATACCAATAACCCTTAATCCCTTTCTCCAGCCGAACTAAAGCCTCCAAATAGAAGTAGTCGCCCCAGATCATATAATCATCAGGCGCACGATCCCCTCGTACATGATAGGAGCCATGCTTCAATAACCCTTCCGCCTCCGGAATATCCGTCGTCGCATAATTCTCTACCAGCGCTCTCATGGTACGACCCAGAGCTTCCTCGAAGCCTTGACGGCTGGAGTCCTCCTCCGCAATCCATTCCAGCAGCTCCAGCAAACCGCACGCGGTGATCGCCGAGGCCGAGCTGTCTCGCGGCGTGCCGGCTTCAACCGGAACATCAAAGTCCCAATACACCACATTATCCTCAGGCATATGCTCGATGAAGTATTTTGCGAGACGCTTCGACGTTTCCAAGAAAGGCTCGTGCTTCGTATAACGATAGGCCAAGGCAAAGCCGTAAATCCCCCAGGCTTGGCCACGCGTCCAGGTTGAACCATCCTCATAACCTTGATGTGTCCCCCCGCGAATCGCATTTCCGTTAGCCCGATCGAAATAAAAAGTATGATAGGATGAGCCATCACCACGAACGAGGAATTTCTGGCTGGCCAACGCATGCCGCATCGCGACATCATAATATTTCTGATTCTGGGTTTGCTCGTATGCCCAGAACAGCAGCGGAAGATTCAGCAGACAATCGATGATTATCCGCCCCCCATTTTCCGGATCATCCTCAAGACCCCAAGCCTGAATGATCCCGATTTGGGGCCGCCAGCGCTCCAATAATACATCCGCCGCTTGAAGCGCTACTTCCTTCGCTTCGCTGCTTCCCGTGACACGCCATTGCGCCACCGCCGACAAAGAATATAGAAATCCGATATCATGATGATCGAGAGCGACATGCCGCTCCAGCCGATCCTTGAAATTGGCCAGATAGGCTTCTGCCGATTCTTTGTAAAATGGATCCTGCCCATATTCATAGGCAAGCCACATCATACCGATGTAAAATCCCTCGATCCAATCATTATTTTCTCCCCATTCATAGCGTTGTCCCTCTATGATATGAGGCAGCACGCCCGGATGCTTGACGATATTTTGTCTCAGCTTAACCAGTGCGTCCGCAATTGCTGCGTTCCACATTGTTCCTCATCTCCCCAGATTTATTTTATCCATTCCAGGATGTGTATTCGCTCGGCGTCATGCCGATTTCCCGTTTAAATAATTTAATAAAATAGCTTTTATTCGCGTAGCCCAAATAGTCCGAGATCTCCTCGATCGTCTTGCTGGATTGCTCCAACAGCTGCTTCGCCTTCTGCAGCTTCACCATGTTGACGTATTCGATAAAGTTCTGATTGGTCTCGCGTTTGAATAAGCGACTGAAGTAACTGGAATTCAAATTCAGATAAGCGGCCATGTCCTCCAGCGTTAATTTCTCAGTCACATGCTGGATGACGTATTGCTGTGCGCGAATGACCTCCGTTCGTTTGGAACGGATCGACAGAATGCTTAATTTTCTGGACAGCTTCAGTAAATATTCCATAATCCAGCTCTTCAGATGCTCCATCGAGTGAATACTGTTAACGACATCGTACAGCTTATCTTCAGATAGACTCGGTTGAGCCCGAAGCGTCACCATCGTCTTCATCTGGAGCTCCATGAGCAGCTGCAGCACCCATTCCTTCACATTCGCCGGATGGAAGCGATGATCCTCAACCCATCGTGCCCATTCGTCGATAATGTTCTTCAATTGCTCCTGCAGATTCAGCGCCAGACTATCGTTTATTTTCGAGAAAAAGGCGGCGTACTCCCCATACATATCCTCCGTTGAGAATACAGCCTTCTCATACCGATGCAGCTCATTTTCCCTTAAATAGAAGCGCTGACTGCCATCATTCAGCATCGGCAGCAAGATGCGGCGCAGCTCTTCCGGCGTGTCTCCCTGGCGACCCAGCAGGCAAGTGACCGAGATCTTCACATACTGCTTGATCGCTTGAATCGCCTTGGGTATAGAGTAGTATAACAGCTGCTGCTCCTTGGTAGGATTTTCACAGCAGACGAGAATGACCAGTTCATGCTGACTATAGCGGAAAATAACACTGCGGTGCATCGCATCCAATACTTCCTGCAGGACATTTTCCACCGCAAACACCATCGTATGATCGTTCATTTGGCGGGTACGAATCATATCGGACATGCGATCCACGCTTATTACCAGCGGAACATAGTGCTTGGCATCGAGCATTAACCCGTTGAGCTTCGCTTGCTTGAGCCAGGCTTCCTTCGTCCAGGAAAGCTGATATAACGTATCCTTCAGGAAATTCTCCTTGAGGGCTGAGCGATTCATCGCTTCGATCTGCATATATCGCAGCGCCTCCGCGGTCTGTTTTCTCTCCTTGCTCAGATCTGCTGATATATGGCTGAGCAGCTGCTGCAGCTGTTCCACATTCAGGCTCTCCTTCAGGATATAATCGCTCGCTTTCAGCTTCATCGCTTGCTGAGCATAGGCGAATTCATTATGGCAGGACAGAATGACCGACCGAAGCTGCGGATTCACTGTACAGAACTTCTCCAGCATCTCAAGACCATTCATCTTGGGCATCCCGATATCGGTAATAACGATGTCCGGCCATCTCCTCTGCGATCCCTCCCAGGCCTCGAGGCCATTCGAATAACAGCCCATCAACTCGATATCAAGCTCTGCCCATGCCACATTCTCGGAAAGATAGCGCAGCACCGGATAGTCATCATCCACCAGAATCGCTGTCAACATGCGGCTCACCTCGCTTTAGTCTCATACGGAAATTGAATGACGATAACCGTCCCAACATCCTCTTCACTTTGCAGTTCCGTATATACCTTCCCGCCATAAATCAGGCGCAATCGCTGAAATACATTCAGTACCCCGATTCCGGAGAAGCCCTGTCCTGGCCCCTCCTTGACATCGCCTTGATCCTTATTCATTTTGGCGTGCAGCTCTTCCAGCCTCGACTTGCTCATGCCCGCCCCATTATCACGAACGGTAATTTTGATATCCCTGCTGCCTTGCTGCTCTATAAGTTCCGCCTCAATGAAAATATCCCCATCAAATTGCTCAAAACCATGGATGATTGCGTTTTCAATAAAAGGCTGAATCATAAATCTTGGCACGAGCGCCCGTTCACAGCCTGGATTCAAGCTCACATCCAGCCGGACCTGATTGGCATGACGGAAATTCATTAACCGGGTATAGTGCCCGATCGTATCGATCTCCTCCTGCAGCGTGATGAACTCATTATCACGGTTAATGGTCATGCGCAGCAGAGACGACAGCGATTCAATCAGTTCGGCATTCTCCCGATCCCCCCGGCTCAGAATATTAAAGCGGATGGAATTGAGCAGGTTGAACATAAAATGCGGGTTAATCTGGGCCTGCAGCATCTCAAGCTCTGCCTTGCGTTTTCCGGCCTGCTCGATCGTGATTTGATCCACCATGGACTCAATCCGATCCAGCATGTTATCAATCGTTCGGGCCAGCAAGGTTACTTCATTATGCCCACGGATTCCGGAGCGCATATCCAGTCTGCCCCGCCCGATATGAGTAATAAAGCGGCTTAAATCACGAATTGGCCTCGTAAAGGTTGCTATCAATACCGTCAATAAAATACAGAAAATAGTGAAAAACAAAGCCTGAAGAACAAAGCTGATCAATAAGATTTGTCTGTTCTTGGAAATGGCCGATGATAACGGAATGAGACTCACCAGCTTCCAGTCATTTGCATGAATAGACTGCTCGGCGTATACATATTTATCGCCATTAATATCAATTGTACGCTCATGCTCATCCTGGCTCCACCAGTCCATTCTGCTGCCGATAAGCGATCGGTCTGAATGGGACAGCACCGTCCCTTCTTCATTCAGCAGCATGATCTGTTGGTTTTGGCCCCTGTTTTTGGTGAGCAAGCTGTTGATTTTGCGCTCATTTACGCTAATCACAACATATCCGATGATACTATTGGATGAAGTTCGGATCGGACGGCCAATGGTGAGTACATAGGACTCCTTCTTCTCCACTCCATCATAATAATTGGGCTGCAGCCCCACCCAATAGGTGGAGAACGCCGGGGCATGATCCAATTTTTCAAACCATGGCTGACTAGATAGCTTATAAGGATTGTAATCGCTATACGAATAATTGGTATATGTAAAATCGTTCTTTCCCAGGATAGTCACATAAAAATCATCATACTGACGCAACAATTCATCCAGCATGCGGATCAGCCTGCTGTAATTTAGATGATAGTCGTCTTTCTCCTCCGGCGACCCCTTTTTCTTCTGGCCCCACTGAATCTGCTGCCTGATCTCCGAATTCATAAGAGCCACATTGGATATCTCCAGGGTCTGGTCCAATACGCTGTTTACTTCTGATTGAATGGCCCGCAATCCATCTTCGGAGCTGGCGACCGCACGCTCCAGAAGCAGATCCTTCGTCAAATAATTGGTCATCAGATAAATGCCGGCGAGCGGTAGAAGAAAACAAAGCAAGGCCGACCAAATCAATTTTCTGCGCAAAGAGAAATTAAACCTATTCATAATTTACAGGCCCCACATCTTAGATGAATTGGTATAAGGGAAAACATAACGTTTTCCCTTATACCATCATTGTATAGCCCTGCTATTAGGAGAACCAGAGTTATTATTGTACTTATCCGGTGCAAAAATTTTACTATTTTAATCGAAGAGGGAGTTTAATTGTTATTGACGACTTCAGTAATCTTCTGATCAATACTGTCGATCGTCTTATCGATGTCCTGCTTATTCATCAGATACAGTTCTGCTTCAGGGATTACCACATTTTTCGCTTCGTCCGCATATTTGGCAGGAACCGAAGCAGATCCAGGCATAGAATTCTTCATCGTGTATTTCAAAGATTCCACATTAATCTTCGAAGGATCCTTGGACGAATTTACGATCGTATCTACCAGCTTATCCGTATCGGATTTAGCCCAGCCGGAGAATACTCTTCCGCCAATCTCCAATCCCTGGGAGGTATACCATCTAACAAATTGATAGGCAGCTTCTTTATTTTTGGATTTTGACGCTACCGCCATATAAGTCGGTTGAACCGGAGAATAGTGCTGGCTTTCTCCTTCCAATTTAGGAAGCGGTGCAAATACCGTTTCAAAAGTAGCCGGGATGGCATCCGTACCTCCGGATTCCGCTACCATCCAGTCGCCGATTGGCAGCATGGCTGCAAGTCCGTTGAAATATTGGTTACGATAAGCTAGCTTCTGCGAAATAATGTCCTCATATGGATTTGCGCTCTTATCCTCATACATCATTCTTTTCATCATTTCAAGGTTTGACTTCAGGAGCGGGTCCTTGGCATTCGAGGTTCCATCGTTCTTCAGGAACGTATTGTCAGAAGGCTTGCTCATCAACTGCAATTGGAAATAATCCGGCCAGTTGTGAAGATAAGCACCAAATCGTTTCTCAGCGCCTTCCCCTTTGGTCAAGGTCTTCGCATATTGCTCGAAATCCTTCCAGGTCCAATCCGTTGGTACTGGCAAGCCTGCTTCATCCAGCATCGACTTGTTCAAAATAACAAACCAGCGTTGCATCGATGATGGAAGCGCATAAATCTTGCCGTTCACATGCGTATCTACCAAGTATTCATCCTCATATTTGTAGCCATCTTTCGCGATATAATCATCCAGCGGTTCGAACAAGCCGATATCCGCACGTTGAGTATAATTCGTATAAGGCAATTCCACGATATCCAGCTGATCATTTGATGCGGCCATCAGATCCAGCTTTTGCATCGAAGCTACCGAATCGCCCTTTTCATTCAGAAGATCCAGCTCTACTTTAATGTTCGGGTGCTCTTTCTCAAACTCAGGGATGATCTTGCTCCATTGTGCTTTTGCATCCGTCTGCCATGTGCTAAGCTTCAGCGTAACCTGCTCTGTCGCCGGCTTATCTCCGGAGTTGTTCGCACCATTCGCCTGTGGTTCCGTATTTTTTGCATTACCGCCACCGCAAGCTGTAACCGTTAGAGCAAGAGACAAGCTTAACAACAATACTGACCATCTTTTCATCCTCATATAGACCCTCCTCTAAATACTATAGCTACTTAAGCGACTTCTTAAAGCTGAACTTAAGAATCTGCAGGGAACATTTCACCCGAAGCATTCTTCTGTACAATCATCCGTTCAACTTTTCTTTAGTAATCGCTTACATCAACAGCCTACCATACTCAAATTGGTTTCGAAGTTTCCTATTTTTACGGAAGCGAAACTATTTTGACTTCCTTATCCCTTCACACCCCCCAGCGAGATTCCCTCAATAACCTGCTTCTGACCGATGGCAAAAATAATCAGCAACGGAAGAATAGCGGATACCGCCCCGGCCATCATCAAGGAATAGACATCTCCGTATTGATCCCCAAATAGTCTGATCCCAAGCTGAACCGTAAACAGCTCTTTTGATTTCAGGAAAATCAACGGGTATTGGTAATCATTCCAGGTCCAGATAAAACGAAGGATGGCATAGGTAGCCACGCCTGGGCGAATGAGCGGCAAAGCGATTTGCCAGAAGGTGCGGAAGTAACCCGCTCCGTCCATTTTCGCGGACTCAAGATACTCATTGTTAACGCCCATAAAGAACTGCTTCAACATGAAGGCTCCAATAATGCTGAAGCTGTTAAGCAAGATAAGACCCGTATGCGTGTTGATCAGATCGAACCAATTGAACAGTAAAAATTGCGGCACCAATGAAGCCTGAGGCGGTACCATGTACAGGGCAAGTACAAATACGAACATCGTATCCCTGCCCCAGAAGCGTAATTTGGAGAAGCCATAGGCCGCTAATGCGCAGACGATAACATTGATAACCGTCGTTGTGATGGTGATGTATATCGAGTTCCAGTAATAGCGCAGAAACTGACCGCTCCATACAGTTCTATAATTCTCTATAAGGTTCCAATGCTTCGGAATCCATTCAATCGGAAATTTAAATACATCCGTCTCGGGCTTAAAGGAAGTTGACAGCATCCAAATGAAAGGCAGTACGAATAAAATTCCGATCAGCGCCATGACGATCGTCCATATTAGTTTCGACATATTGATTTTCAATTTGAGTACCTCCTCTCGTTGAGTTATTAATAATTAACCCATTTTTTCTGGGCCAGCATTTGCAGGGTTGTAATGATGAGGCAGATGACAAACAGAACCAGCGCCATGCTCGAGGCGTAACCCGTCTTTAATTGGTTAAAGGCCGTATCATACAATTCATAGACGATAACCGTCGTAGAATTGGCCGGTCCCCCTTGTGTCAGCACCTGAATCAGATCGAAAATTTTGAACGTACCGATGATCCCTGTAACTAATAAGAAAAATGTCGTAGGCGATACGCAAGGCAATGTAATGCTGCGGAACTTCACCCATGCGTTTGCCCCATCAATCTCGGAAGCCTCATAGAGATCCTTAGGAATGGATTGCAATCCGGCTATGTAAATAATGATGTTGTAGCCGAGCATAATCCATAATTGAATCATCATCAGCGACGGCAGGGCATAATCGATATCGGCAAGCCACTTTGGCGGGTTATTTACGCCAAGCGAGATCAGCAAATTGTTGACCGGCCCCAGCGACGGATGGAACAACACCTGCCATACCATGGCTATAGCGACGATACTCGAAATATATGGAAGGAAATACACTACTTTAAAGAAACCCTTCATATAAATATGTTTATCGATCAGAATGGCTAGGAATAGTGCAACAATCATGGTAATTGGAACAATGATGACGAATATTAAATTGTTGACCAGGCTCTTCATGAACACGCTATCGTGAATCAGCTTTTCGAAATTGCCTAACCCGGCAAATTTCATAGCGCCGATTCCGGCAACAAAGTTCCAATTCGTGAAACTAAGCAGCAAGGAACCAATCACCGGAATCAAACTTAAAATGATCAGTCCCAGCATTAAGGGAGTGACAAATAAATACCCGGCGATCTGCTCCTTTATCCCCATGCTGAGCTGTAAGGATTTTTTGGACTGCTTCATTCTCTCTCCTCCTTGGCAGTTGTCTAGCAAATGTAGTATCTGTTGTACTTTCATTGTAAGAAAGCGCACTCTGCCTCATAAGAAATAGAAATGTGCATTTTGGAACGAATTTTACCTTTTGTTATTCAGAGCGGCATGATTTTAATAAAAAATATATTTTACAATCCCCAAAATTCGGAGTAGTATATGATCTTGGAAATTTTTAAATAGCCTAAAACAGCTTGTTTACGGGCAAAATGGAGTCACATTACATCGCTGGTGGTGCTTAACATGTTATCTGCAATTAAAAGGCTGCTTATTGGCCGACCTTTAAAATCCAATGAACTGGGGGAACAAAAGCTTAACAAGACAAAAGCCTTGGCGATTCTGTCTTCTGACGCCTTATCATCCATCGCTTATGGTCCGGAGCAAATTTTGCTCGTACTGATTACCATTAGTGCAGCAGCGCTCTGGTATTCCGTTCCAATCGCTATCGGGGTACTTATTCTGCTGCTGGCTCTTGTCTTATCGTATAGACAGATCATTTTCGCTTACCCGCACGGGGGCGGAGCGTACGTAGTTTCGAAGGATAATCTGGGGGTTAATCCTGGACTGCTTGCTGGAGGAGCTTTGCTCGTTGATTATATATTAACGGTTGCGGTTAGTATCTCAGCCGGAACGGATGCCATCACTTCCGCTTTTCCCGAGCTTCACCCTTACAATGTAGGTATTGCCTGCTCCCTGGTCCTCATCATTACGATTTTAAACCTGCGTGGAATTACGGAGTCGGCCTCTATCCTCGCATATCCTGTTTATATTTTTGTATTCGCCGTCTTTATCATGATCGGAACGGGAATTTTCAAGACATTATCCGGAAGCCTCGTACCGGAGCATCCTGCAGCTCTTGGCACTCCTGTGACCGGAATCAGCCTCTTCCTTCTGCTTCGGGCGTTTGCTTCAGGAAGCTCGGCCTTGACCGGGGTCGAAGCTATATCGAATGCGATTCCGAACTTTAAAGATCCCGCGCCCAGAAACGCAGCCAAGACGCTGGCCGCAATGGGAATACTGCTTGCCTTTTTGTTTAGCGGAATTATTTTCCTCGCTTATACTTATGGCATTGCTCCAAAGGGCCAAGAGACGGTCGTCTCGCAGATTGCCGCCATGACCTTTGGCAGAAACTTTATGTACTATTTCATTCAAGCGGCTACTGCGCTGATTCTAGTGCTCGCTGCCAATACCGGATATTCCGCTTTTCCGCTGCTCGCCGTCAATTTGGCGAAGGACAAATATATCGCCCGCATGTTCACCGTTCGGGGAGATCGCCTAGGCTACTCTAACGGGATTTTATTTTTAGCAGTAACTTCGATTCTGTTAATTGTCATGTTTAAGGGCGAAACTTCCCAACTTATCCCTCTGTATGCCGTAGGGGTATTTATTCCCTTTACACTAGCTCAGAGCGGAATGATGATGAAATGGATTCGTGAGAAGCCGGATGGATGGATTACAAAGCTAAGCATTAATGCAATTGGAGCTGTAATCAGCTTTACGGTCATGATGATCTTCTTCATTACCAAATTCCCGCAGGTCTGGCCTGTGTTCATTTTTCTGCCATTGATCGTTTTCATTTTCCACCGGATTCATAACCATTATGAGGCTGTCGGAGATCAATTAAGAATTACTTCTTATATGGAAGAGAATCCGATTAAAGGCAATGTCATTATCGTACCTGTCGCGGGGATTACCCATGTGGTAGAGAATTCATTGAATTATGCCAAATCCCTGAAACCGGATCAGATTTTTGCCGTCTACGTGGCCTTTGACAGAGAAACGGAGAAACAATTCGAGGCCAAATGGTGCCAGTTCCAACCGGATATTCGCTTGGTTACTTTGCATTCTCATTATCGGAGCATCATTAATCCGTTATCCAAATTCATCGATACGGTGGAGCATAAGGCCAGTGAGGACAATTACCGGGTAACTGTAGTGATTCCGCAATTTATTCCCAAGAAAAGCTGGCAGAACATTCTTCATAACCAGTCAAGCTTGTTGATACGCGCCTTCTTGCTCTACAGAAGGAACATCATTGTCACTACGGTTCCTTTCCATTTGAATAAATAACAAAAATTAATGCCCGCAACTTATCCCGTTGCGGGCATTTCAATGACATCTATCTATATATGAATCAAGCTTCCGACACAACGGTAAAGCGTTCGTTGATATGGGCAGGATGCTCGATCTCATCTACCACTGCGATTGCAAAATCCTCATAGCTGACATAACTGTCTCCTTTGGAGTTGACAAGCAGATGATCCTTCCCTGTCTGGTAAGCCCCAGTCCGTCTGCCGATTGCAAAGTTGGCCGATGGGCTCATGAAAGTCCATTTGATCAAATCGGTTGCTTGTAAAATCTCCAGATTCTTTCCTTGATTTGATGCCGTCGGAAGGAAGATATCCGGAAATCCCGGAGTATCCATCACTCGGGTTGTCTTCGCTTCGTCCACATACAGGCTGCCTGCTCCGCCAACTATGATCAGTCTCGTGTTCGGCGCTCCCTTCAGCGCTTCAATCAGCACGTTGCCGGCATCAACATGAAGATGCTCCTGGCCGGCCGGCGCCCCAAACGCATTGACTACAACATCAAAGCCCTTTACATCTGCTGCAGTTAACTCAAATACATCTTTCTCGATTACAGACACATTTTTATTGTCCAATTTGGAAGCATTACGCACGATTGCAGTTACCTCATGTCCGCGTTCCTGCGCTTCCTTCATAATACGACTGCCTGCTTTGCCTGTTGCTCCTACGATTGCGATCTTAGCCATTGTTATTACCTCCATTTATTGATGATATTTATATAGTAAGTTCTAACCAGCAATACTTAAGACCCTGACTGAACAACGAGACGAATACCGATTCCAAATGGATCAGTAAGTTCAATGAACCCGGCACCATGCTGATAGGTTACATCGGCATCATGCAGACGTCTCACTATATCTTGGGCAGCCTCCTGATCTGGAAGCGTTATGGTAAAATAGCGCAGCCCCGTGGCATCCTCCGGGTTCGGAGGCGCCCCGGCACCCGCCCATATATTTAATCCGATATGGTGATGATACCCACCGGCCGAAATGAATAGTGCATCATGTCCATAATGAGCAACAATATCGAAGCCCAGAACCTCCGTATAGAACTGTCTGGCCCGGTTCAGATCGCCAACATGGAAATGGACATGTCCGATCTTGGTTCCTGCCGGCAACCCACTCCACTCCGCCTGCTGTGACAGGTCCAGCAATCCTTCAATATCAACAGGGTCCGTAGTCATCTTATACTCACCCTGTTCATCTCTTAACCATGTCTCGCGCGGACGATCGGCATAAATCTCAATACCGTTACGGTCCGGATCATTCAGATACAGCGCTTCGCTGACGAGATGATCCCCTTGACCGACTGGAATTTGATGTTTAATCAGGTTGCGCAGGGCCAAGCCCAGAGAGACCCGATCCGGAACGAGAATGGCAAAATGATATAGACCGGATACACTTCTGCCTTGCAGCACATGATATTGTTCACTCTCTTCCAGAATAAGCAGAACCGTCTTGCCATCAGCGGTAAGCTCAGCCAGTTGACCCTCTCGGCGCAGCAATTGGAGCCCAATCACTTCCTGATAGAAACGCAGCGAACGTTCTAAATTCGTAATCTTCAAACTTACAATCCCGATCTCTGCTTTAGGATGAATCGTTGCCTTCATTTCTATCCCTCCTTCTATCTATAATTGTTTAATGTAATCATTTCGGTTACAACACCTGTAATCATTATAGTTACAACTGTTTTTGTTGTCAATCATTAATTTGAGCTTAAGCTATGCAAGCCTGCAAAAAAGGAACCCGATCGCATATAAATGCTCCCGGGTTCCTCTTGGATTAATGGATGTTATGTTATATATCAGAAAGACTAATATCTAACTCTCTATTTTTAAAATAGTATTTTTCGTCTTTCTCCCCAATTTCGCGCACAACCCGACATGGCACTCCAAATGCAACCACATTTGCAGGAATATCATTCGTCACAACACTTCCTGCCCCAATTACTGAATGATCGCCGATGGTTACCCCCGGCAGTATTTGAACGCCTGAACCAATCCAAACATTGCTTCCTATATGTACAGGAAGATTATATACGTAATTTTGTTCCCTCAATACCGGTAAAATAGGATGGCCTGACGTAGCAATGACAACATTCGGTGCAATCATGCAATGATCTCCTACATAAATATGCGCATCGTCCACAAGGGTTAAATTAAAATTACAATATATCCCGCTTCCGAAATGCACATGATGACCACCCCAATTGGCATGTAATGGGGGTTCTATATGACAACCCTCGCCGATTTCTGCAAACATCTCCTTTAGCAGCTGCTGTCTCCTCGTTTGCTCTAAAGGTCTGGTGCTATTGTAATCATAAAGCTTCTCCATAAATTTAAGCTGTTCTCCCATAATTGCAGGATCATCATAACGGTATACCCGTCCTTTTTCTTTTCTCTCTTTCTGGGTCATACTATGGGTCATCACATGCTCCTCCTTTTTAGCTAATATCAAAATTGTATTTTATTATGCTTGGAACTTCTACAAACATCGACTATATTTATATCAAAATCGTATTTATATAAAAGAGGTGCAACGATGTCTTCACCCTTGGAAGTGTTCTCGGATTTATCGGAGCGGCTGCATTATAATCGGCCCGATTTCCCTCTATATGTTCATAAAGATCAATTGCTTCGATACGGATACGCCGCCGCATGTCACTGGCACCCGGATTTAGAGTTTATTTATGTACTGGACGGAGCAATGGATTTTTTTGTGAATGGAAGAATAGTTCATTTAGAGGCTCATCAGGGTATTTTCGTGAACAGCAAACGCATGCACTACGGATTTTCCGCAGATAGAGCAGATTGCACTTTCATTGCCGTTGTGATTCATCCTGTGTTGCTTTCTGAAAATTCGCAGCCTGTCAAAGTATATCTGGACGAGAAGTTCGGATTGGAAACCGAGAACTTCATTCTGATGACTCCCCGAATCGATTGGCAGCAGGAAGCTTTGGTCCTACTTCGCCAGATTTATGATGAGATGTTTAGCGATACCTGCAATCCATTGCGCTTGCTTGCGCAAGCCGTACTCCTTTGTGCCAATGTGGGAGAGCATATTCAGCAAGCTGCCACGTATGGTGCGAATGATCAAGCACAGACTTTAGTCTGGAAAATGACCGGATTCATTCACCAGCATTATGACAGGAAGATTACGCTTGATGATATCGCAGCCTCCGGGGCTGTGTGCAGAAGCAGATGCTGTGAATTGTTCAATAAATACATCGGCCAAACCCCGAATACCTATTTAATGAATTATCGGATCGCCAAAAGTTATGATCTGTTATGTGAAACAAACCGAACGATTTGTGAGATAGCGTTAACATGCGGCTTTCAAACCGCCAGCTATTTTTCATATGTATTTCGTAGAGAGACAGGCTTAACGCCCCAAAATTACCGTAAGCAACTGCTCTCGGCCCTCTGAATGCCTCGAAGTATTTGAAGCATCCCGCCGCCTAAGAGTACCTTGCATTTCAAACATATGAAAATCACCGGCATAGCCAGAGCCATGCCGGTGATAATTTGATTTATTCCAATCCCCCTACTATCGCAGGAGGCTGAGTATTTATAATAATCGGATATTGTGGTTCCTTCATTTATGATTCACAGACATTAATTTCCTTGCCACCGATATCCTCAACAATATCCTGGAGCGTCACCTTCGCCAAGGCATCCTCCATCGCCTTCTGCGCTGCCGAGAAAATCGGCTCAATCGACGACTGGATATTCCTACCCACCGGACAGTCGGGATTCGGCTTCTCATGCACAGAGAACAGGCCATCCTCTTCCACAACATGCACGGCCCGGTATACATCAAGCAGGGTGATCTTCGAGATATCGCGGGCCAATTTAGCTCCGGCAACGCCCGGGCGAACATTGGCAAGACCGGCCTTGCTAAGCATGCTCATAATACGGCGAATAACGACTGGATTGGTGTTAACACTACCGGAAATATATTCTGAAGTAGAGACGCCATCTTTGTTCAGCTCGAGCAGTGACAATATATGAATAGCCACAGCAAATCTTGAACTGATCGTCATAGAGTATCTCCCCCTTTCGTCATCCATTGTAACAATGATAGTTACACTAACATGAAAATGTCAATAGTTTGTTGTAAAACGCAGCAATCATCCTTATAGATATTCGCCTATTATAGTCGATCCAGCAAGATCATCATATGCTCCAGCAAGGAAGCAAAGTCGTCCGCAATCTCCTCGCCGAATTTGCGGTGGAATTGCAGCGACACCTTCAACAGATGTGGAGCTTGCTTATCCCCGTAAGCCGTTCTGATCTCCAGTCTCGGCTGGTAGCAAGCGCCCCAGATCTCCTCGATCAATCGGATGATTTGCTTGCATTCTTCTTCAGGATCATGAATCGGGATAGAAAATACAGGCTGGATCGAGCAGCCCGGTTTATGGCCGTCCAGCTCCAGAATTTCGCTGGCTAAATCCGCTGTATCGGCCCACAGGCGAAGCTCTGCATGAATATGCTCCTTCTCCGGCAGACAAAATCGCAGGGAGTAATAGCGTGACATCGTAGACAATTCTATACGATCATGGCGGCCGATGACCAGAACCTGTCCGCTCAGGTCTAGATCATATACGGCCCCCTCCATCACAACCTTCAAATTTTCAAATATCGTCGGGTCAAACATGTTATACAACGACTCCCTCTCTAATCGGGATGTCCCTCCATCCCGTTAGTCTCCATCCTTTCTATTATACATTGTGCAGCAGCATTCTACATTAACCCGCTTGTCCGCAGAAAAAAAGAGCACATGGCCCCTTACAATAGGCGAAAGTACTCTTTAATCCGATCTATGCGCTTAGCTTCCATTGCTGAACTGACGATTATTCGTAGATAATCATATCGCGGAGTTGCTTGGCTAAATCAATGTACGGTCCCTCGGATAAATTATCAAATCCGAGATGGTTGGCCCGCATGCTTAATAACCGATCTCCTGGAGTAACGCCGAATTGCTTCCATGTTTCCTCCGGCAGGTGTATATACCGATCCTTGTCCAGATACGCCCAGCAGAAAAGCCGATGCTTAAACGTAACAGCCTCACCCGCAGGAACCGTAAAATTTTGTACCTGTGGCACATTATTAAAAATTGCGGCGAGCGGAGAGTTAGAAATCCTCTCCTTACAGAGAACGCTGAAGCCTTTCAGCGTATTCCGGCCAGACATTAGAATGACGTTGGATTCAGTAGTAATATAGTATTCCTGCAGGGCTTGATCCGACAGGCAGAAGGAGCCGTCAGGGAGTATTTTGCTCCAGGCGTAGAAATACTTCCCTGCTTTGGCGGTAACCGCCATAAATACCATCCCCCCGAGAGTTAATTCGATTAAGCGTTTGTTCAAAATCATGCGCTTTTGAACACCTACTATTTAGTAAATTAATCATCTCTTATGATGCCGGGATGGAGATATGATATTGATCACGGTTACATGATAAAAAGCTCACACCAATTATGATTTATGGATGTTGTATACTTTAAAGGCACGAATAGCAATTATTTTCATCATCATATATACCGGTATGGCCAACAGCATCCCCAGAATTCCGGCAAAATCACCGGCAATCAACAACAGAATAATCGTTGTTAATGGATGGATATTAATGGTCCTGCCATAGATATAGGGCGAGATCAAATTTGCCTCGATCTGATGCGATACTACTACGACTACAATGACCCATATCACCATAGCCGGAGAAATAGTAAAGGCAACAATAACGCTAGGTATGGCTCCCAATAATGTTCCAAAATAAGGGATAAAGCTGAACAGGCCCATAACTAACGAGAGCATTAGTGGATAAGGCAGGCCTATAATCCAGAAGCCAACCAGGCTCATCACGGTAAGAACAACAGCATCGATCATCCGTCCTGCAATAAAACCTCGCAGCATGCCATCAATTTCCTGCAGAACCTGATCCCCATCTTCATGGTATTTGCTCGGAAGCGCACTGACCAGCATCGGTCTGACCCGACGATCTTCCTTTAGCATGTAGTACAACATAATCGGTACCGTACCGACTACGATAACAAAGTCATTCAAAAAGCTAAAAACATGCGATATGTAGCCGCTGGCTGCTTGAATCGCTGAGTTGGCATACTCCATTAGCTTATTCGTAATCGACAGATCCGATTCATTGAACATGGAGAAATAGCGATTTTCCCGGATTTCATTCATCTGTGCTTGTAGTCCGTTAATCAGTTTCGGCACATTATTAATGAACTCGGTAATCTGATGCTCCAGCGGTGGCCAGACAACGACCAGAAAGACCGTAATTACGCCCGCAAACATGAGGTAGATCAGCAGAATCGACAGAACCCGATTCATCCGCTTCTCTTCCAAATAGATCACGATCGGACGCAGCAGGTAATACAGGAAAGCAGAAATTGTCAGCGGAACGATCAGTATTTGAACCAAGGTAACAATTGGATTAAAGATAAAGCTGACCTTGGATAATAAATAGATGATCGTTAACGCCATAATAATACCAAGACTTCTTCGGTAGTACGGTTTATCCATCAAGGGCTGTCACCTCAGTCCTTTCGCAGAATTACCCTATTCTTCTACTGAATATGTATTCCAGGCTGCGTCCAGCAGACCATCGAACCATTCGTCGTCCTGCTCGATCCGTTCATCTACCGCCAGAAGCTCTTCTTCGTCCCCTGATTCCTTGGCAAAATGAAGGCTGTAATCCCAGTCCCGACTGTTCTTGCTGAAAAATGTAATCTCATAATTCGCCTTATGTGAGTCAATCTGAAAAATCGTCTTGCCTACATAAGTCCCATCTTCATTTTTATACATCTCGGATTGTAGTACATTAAAATTCATTATGGTTTGCTCCTTTATTTCATGGATTCGATATTCCCATAGTTTTCAATTATAATCATTATTCGAGGTAGAAGCACCTCCTTACTGCAATATCGTAACATTTTTTTGATCAATAGCAATAACCACAATGATGAGGTGAAGATTGATTGTCACAGCGAAAAAAAGCACCGCGCTCTCTGACACCGGCCGAAATCTTATCCTACGGCTTCAGCATTATTATTATCATTGGCGCATTTCTGCTATCTCTGCCCATTTCCTCCGTGAACGGGCATAAGTTGAATTTGGTAGACGCCTTCTTCACAGCTACCTCGGCTACTTGTGTAACCGGACTGGCTGTTGTAGATACTGGCGTCCATTTTACATTGTTTGGTCAGATCGTTATCCTCTTACTTACTCAACTGGGCGGTCTGGGCTTCATGACCTTCGGAACGTTGATTGCTCTTGCTCTGAACCGACGGATTACACTCAAGGATCGTCTCGTACTGCAGGAAGCGATCAATTACAATTCCATGGACGGCCTGCTCGCACTGATACGCCGCGTCATCTACTATACGATTACGATTGAAGGCACCGGGGCTCTGCTGCTGGCTGCCCGCTGGGCTATGGAGATGCCGCTTGGCAAGGCCATGTATTTCGGTATTTTCCATAGTATATCGGTATTCAACAACGGTGGCTTTGATCTGTTCGGATCCTACTACAGTTCTAGCGGATTTGGTCATTTTCGCAATGATCTATACATAAATATCGTTGTTATGATGCTTATTTTCCTCGGCGGTATAGGGTTTATCGTCATTCATGATCTGCTGCAGTACCCTAAATCCAAAAAATTATCTCTGCATTCGAAGATTGTATTAACAATGTCGGGTTGTCTGATCCTGGTCGGTGCGCTCGTTATTTTCGCCATCGAAATATTCAATCCCGCTACCCTTGGAGAATTGCCGCTAGGTCAGCAAATATCGGCGGCTTTCTTCCATTCCATCAGTTCCAGATCCGGAGGGGTCAGTACGGTAGATGTCAGCAGCATGAGCCATTCCACCCAATTTTTCATCGTGCTGCTTATGTTTATCGGTGCGGCTCCCGGTTCGACTGGTGGAGGAATCAAAGTCACCGTCTTTGCGATTCTGCTCGGGGCAGTGTATTCCATGATCCGCGGCAGGCAGGATATCGTCTTCTTTAAAAAGCGACTGCCCCAGGAGTCGATTCTGCGTGCTATTACGCAGACGTTGATGGCCCTGTCTCTGGTCATCTCCGTATCGATGGTATTGTCGGCATTGGAGGATCGAGAGCTTCTTCCCCTTCTGTTCGAGACGACCTCCGCCTTCGCAACAACGGGGCTTAGTCTCGATTTGACGCCAAAGCTAACCATGATTAGCAAAATTATACTTTGCTTTGTGATGTTCATCGGACGGATTGGACCTTTGACACTAGCCTACGCGATAAGGCCAAAGCCCAAGAAGGACCTGTTGCGCTATCCGGAAGGAAAAATTACCATCGGTTAAATAAATCCTCGTTCTTGTTGGATAGTAACGGTAATTCGTAGTATGATAATAGAATAACCCTTTTTAATTGGAGGAGTAACTATGGCTATTGAGAATTTTCAAGAGAAACTGCAGAAGTATGCCGAACTAGCTGTCAAAATCGGTGTAAATGTGCAAAAGGGCCAGGCCCTGATCGTCAATGCTACTATTGATTCTGCAGAACTTGTGCGTATTATCGTGAAACAGGCCTATGAAGCAGGAGCCAGAACAGTCAAAGTGAACTGGAGCGATGATACGATCACTCGCCTTCGTTACGACATGGCCGCTGAAGAATCGTTCCTCGATGAGCCTAAATGGTACGCTGGTGAAATGCTTGAACTCGTTGAGAACGGCGCTGCTGTACTTCACGTCATCTCCTCTGATCCGGACCTTCTTAACGGTGTATCAACAACACGGATTACAAACCATCAGAAGACCTACGGAGCTGCCATGAGCAAGTACCGCGCATTACAGATGGCGGACAAGTTCAGTTGGTCCATCGTTGCTGTTCCTTCCCCATCCTGGGCCGCTAAGGTCTTCCCGAACTTGCCGGAGGACAAGCAGGTTGAAGCGCTATGGGAAGCCATTTTCCGCACGGTTCGCCTCGATCAGCCAGACCCTGTCGCTGCATGGCGCGAGCATATCAAGACATTGTCAGAGAAAGCTGATTATTTGAACAACAAGAAATACAAGAAATTGCATTATATCGCACCAGGAACCGACCTGACGATCGAGCTGCCAAAAGGACATCTGTGGGTTGCTGCCGAGAGCATCAACGCCCAGGGCAATACGTTCCTGGCTAACATGCCTACAGAGGAAGTATTCACCGCTCCGCAAAGAGATGGTGTTAACGGCACCGTATCAAGTACGAAACCGCTAAGCTACAATGGCAACATTATTGACGGCTTCAAATTAACCTTTGAGAACGGCCGTATCATCGACAGCTCTGCCCAAGTTGGCGAATCCGTTCTGAAGCATCTGATTGAACTGGACGAAGGCTCCCACTATCTTGGTGAAGTGGCGCTGGTTCCTCATGGTTCACCGATCTCCCAATCGGGTATCCTGTTCTACAACACGCTGTTCGACGAGAACGCCTCGAACCATCTGGCGATCGGCAACGCTTATGCCTTCAACCTGGAAGGCGGCAAAGCAATGAGCAAGGATGAGCTATTTGAAGCCGGATTGAACTCCAGCTTCGCCCATGAAGACTTCATGGTCGGCTCCGGCGAGATGGACATCTTCGGAGTAACCGAAGACGGCCAGGAAGAACCAATCTTCAAGCAAGGCGCTTGGGCGTTCTAAATAATGCTCTTGAGCCATGTGCATTCACACGGTCGTATGGGGTTGTCTCCCAAGTCGATTATCCGACTTGGGGACAGCCCCTTTTTTGCGTCAAAAGTGGGGGATTCACGGGACTTAAGATACCGTTTTTTGCGCCACAAAGGCGGGGGAATACACAGGGAATTGGGGCGCCGTTTTCGCGCCAATGACGTGGGCTGCACGGGGACTGGGACTCCGTTTTTTTCGCCAATGACGGAGATTCATGGGGACTGAGGACTCCGTTTCACCAAGGACAGGGATTCACGGGAACTGAGGACTCCGTTTTTCACCAAGGACAGGGATTCACGGGAACTGGGACTCCGTTTTTCGCCAAGGACAGGGATTCACGGGAACTGGGACTCCGTTTTTCACCAAGGACAGGGATTCACGGGAACTGGGACTCCGTTTTTCACCAAGGACAGGGATTCACGGGGACTGAGGACTCCGTTTTCGTGCCCTAAAGGCGGGGAATACACAAGGCTTGGTACTCCCCTTGTTGCGCCGGACCAATCGGACATGGTTGACCGTTAACATGCTTCCCCAATACGGTCGTCCCCCTATACCGGACAATAATGTCCATTACAGGGGCATTATGACGAATTGGGAGATCATCACGCCAATTTCTTTATACGGCTAACGGAAATTAGAGCCCTTATTTTCGTAAAATAAGGCCATTTGAATTTCTAACGGAACTGGGGTACGTTATTAGACCAAAAATAAGGGATATTACTCGGATCTAGCCCAAATAACGTCCCTCATTTCCGTTAGAATTTGTAACCTGCTGATTTCGGCCATTTAGCGGATCATATTTCCGTTAGCAGTGCGACTTAGTATGATTGAGTCGTTAGGGGCGATAAATGTAATAAGCGAATGAGGGCGATTGATGCGTTAGGAACAGTTGGTGGGTAAGTAGATAATGCGGTAAAGACGGTAAGTGCGGTAGGGGAGATTAGGGGAGATAAGTGCGGAGTGGCGTGAATAAGTACGATAAGAGTGATAAGTGTGTTGTGATAAGCGAATGAGGGCAATGTAGGAGATGGGAGCGTTGGAAGCTATCATGGTAACCCTAAAATTCCTGACGCATAAACTTGCTGAATTTCATTATACGGCTAACGGAAATCAGAGCCCTTATTTTCGTAAAATAAGGCCATTTGGATTTCTAACGGAACTGGGGTACGTTATTAGACCAAAAACGAGGGATATTACTCGGATCTAGCCCAAATAACGTCCCTCATTTCCGTTAGAATTTATAACCTGCTGATTTCGGCCATTTAGCGGATTACATTTCCGTTAGCACTGCGAACTTAGCTCTTAAGGCTCAGTTTTAACACTTTGGCTTTGCGCCTTGTTTTCAACACTATATTTCTATACTATATTTCTACACTTAGCTTCTACACTTTTGCTTCTACTCTAACCTCTGCACCCAGCTTCTGTAGTTCACTTTTACTCTAACATCTACATCTAGCTTCTGCTCATCATCTCCCACCCTACTCTCCGTACTCAGCTTCCACACTTTACTTTTGCTCTACTCCTACCCCCTGCTTCCAACTTCAAGTTTACTCTAACACCTACACCTAGCTTCTGCTCATCATCTCCCACCCTACTCTCCGTACTCAGCTTCCACACTTTACTTTTGCTCTACTTCTACCCCTGCTTTTACACTTCAATTTCACCCTAACACCTAAATCTAGCTTCTGCTCATCATCTCCCACCCTACTCTCCGTACTCAGCTTCCACACTTCACTTTCACTCTACCTCTACCCCCTGCTTCCAACTTCAAGTTTACTCTAACCACCTATACACTCTAGCTTCTGCACGTCATCTCCCACCCTACTCTCCGCACTCAGCTATCACACTTCATTTTTACTCTGCTTCTAAGCTACTGCATTTTATTTCTACTCTACTCTCCGCACCTAGCTTCTAACTTTGAAGCTCCACACTAAACTGCTATCCTAACTCCAGCGCCCTACATTTCACGCAGAACTCGCTCCTACCTGCCACCATATGCTACGGAATCAAACGAGTTTGAAGATGTTATCGTAGACGGTAGGCTTGATTTCCTACCGAGGGGTTCTGATAGAGCGTCAACCTATGATGACTCAGGGGCGCCGGAGTCAGGAGCCAATACCGCCGCTACTGATCTTAAACCAAATGGCAGGCTACATGATGATCGCTGCCCATATTGCGGAATTGCGGAGCCTCGGATTTGCAGCGTTCTACGGCGAACGGACAGCGGGTATGGAACTTGCAGCCTGCTGGCGGATTGGCTGGACTCGGTATATCCCCCTTCAACACGATTCTCTCTCGCTTCAGCTTCGGAATCGGAATAGGCACCGCTGACAGCAAGGCCTTCGTGTAGGGGTGCAGCGGGTTCTTGAACAGCTCGTCTCGCGGTGCTGTCTCCATCATCGTACCGAGGTACATCACGCCGATCCTCGTGCACAAATGCTCTACTACACTCAGATCATGCGAGATGAACAAATAAGTTAAGCCGCGTGTCTCCTGCAAATGGCGAAACAGATTAATGATCTGCGCCTGAATCGAGACATCCAGCGCCGATACAGGTTCATCAGCAATGATCAGATCCGGATTCAGCACAAGCGCGCGGGCGATCCCGATCCGCTGCCGCTGACCGCCGGAGAATTCATGCGGGAAACGATCGATATGATAAGATGACAGGCCGCAGGAGGCCAGCACCTCCTCCACCCGTTCCCTCACCTCCCCCGCCGGTACAAGGCCATGATCGATTAGCGCTTCGCCAATCGCATCGCCGACACGTACCCGCGGGTTCAGCGAGCTGTACGGGTCCTGGAAGATCAGCTGCAGCCGCGGGCGAATTTTGCGCAATTCCTGCGGGGATAAGCCATATAAGTCCTGGCCCTGGAAGATAACGTCCCCCGACGTCTTTTCCGTCAGGCGTACAATGCTCTTGCCAACCGTGCTCTTCCCGCTGCCGGATTCCCCGACCAATCCGAAGGTTTCGCCTGGATTAATTGCAATATTTATATCATCAACGGCCCGCACATGACCCACGGTACGGTTCAAAAGACCGGATTTGATTGGAAAGTACTTCTTCAAATTATTAACTTCTAATAACGGCTTAGACATGAACCGCCGCCTCCTTTTCGTACAGCCAGCAAGCGACCTTCTGCTCCGTACCAAGCTCCCTCAGCTCAGGTCTGCGAACTTTGCAAATCTCCATGCAATGCTCACAGCGATCATGGAAATAGCAGGATTCCGTCAGCTCCAGCGGATTTGGCACCTGCCCCGGAATCGAGTACAGCTCATCCTGCCGCTGATTCAGAATCGGCTTGGCCCGCAGCAAACCCTGGGTGTACGGATGTTTCGGATTCGCGAACAATTCGGTAACCTCGCCTTCCTCTACAACCTTGCCGGAATACATCACGATGACATAATCGGCCATCTCGGCAACAACGCCGAGATCATGCGTAATCAGCAGGATCGACATGCCTGTCTCTTCCCGGAAATTACGCAGGATGTCGAGAATTTGCGCTTGAATCGTAACATCCAGCGCCGTCGTTGGCTCATCAGCGATCAATAATTTCGGCTGACATGAGATCGCGATGGCGATCATAATCCGCTGCAGCATACCGCCGCTAAGCTCATGCGGATAAGAGTCCGCAATCTGTCCAGCGCGCGAAATGCCCACCTGCTCGATCAATTCGATCGCCCGCTTGCGCGCCTCTTTCTTGCTCATCCGCAGATGTTCGATCAGCGGCTCCATGATTTGCTGCCCGATGGTCAGCACCGGGTTCAGCGAAGACATCGGCTCCTGGAAGATCATCCCGATCTCTTTGCCACGGATAACCCGCCGCTCGTTCTTGTTCAATTGGAGCAAATCCGTTCCGTCCAGATCGATCCTGCCACCCACAACCTTCCCGTTCGGACCTTGAATCAGGCCCATGACCGACATCGCGGTTATGCTCTTTCCGCAGCCGGACTCACCTACGATACAAACCGTCTCTCCCTTACGTACTTGCAGGCTGACATCATCAACCGCCTTCACAGTACCTTCCTCTGTATAGAAATGAGTGCTTAAATGTTCGATATCGAGCAAATGCTTTGCCATGATGACAGCCACCTACCTTTTATTTTTGGGGTCCAACACATCTCGAAGTCCATCACCAAAAATATTGATAGCAATGACGGTGATGAAAATACACAGGCCTGGCGGAATCCATAGCCAAGGCCTCTCTTGGAAATCGATCAGATTGTTGGCTGAATCGATCATATTCCCCCAAGTGGGAGTTGGCTGAATGACACCCAATCCGAAAAAGCTCAGCACCGATTCCATCAGGATTGATCCCCCAATATTTAGCGTAGCAATAACGATTAGTAACGGTGTAATATTCGGCAGCAAATGATGAAATAGCTTGCGGCGATCCCGCAAACCAAGCACAATCGTCGCCTGCATATACTCGCGTTCACGCAAGCTAAGCATCTCGCCCCTGACCAACCTGGCCAGACCCGGCCAGCCTACGAAGCTGAGCATGATCATCACGATGTACATCCGATAGTCGGTCGGAACCTTCCAGGCGGACAACATCGCGCCGGCGATGAACAGCAGCGGCAGACTGGGAATCGTCAGCAGCAGATCGGCGATCCGCATAACAATTTGATCAACAACACCGCGGTAATACCCGGCGATCGCTCCCAGCAAAGAGCCGATAAATACCGACAGAACCATCGACGCGAATCCAACGGTCAAGGAAATACGGCCCGCTAGCATCACGCGAGTCAGAACATCGCGGCCAAGCTGATCTGTTCCCAGCCAGTGCTTGGCGCTAGGCGCCTTATTCATCATCGCCAGATTGTTATGATTGCCCGAATACGGCGAGAAGAGCGGGCCAATAAAGCAAAGCAGGATCATAAAAATAACAATGACAAACCCGCTAACCGCGAGCTTGTTCCTCAATAGACGTTTTAGGGACTGCCTCCACAGCGAAGACTTCACGGCCGTTGTCTTGACCGGTGCCTTCGCCCCTCCGGAGGCCAGATTACCACTCAGAGCTGACATAGGGTGTACGACCTCCTTATAGTTTCACTCGTGGATCAGCCAATTTGTAGAGCAGATCCGACAGCAATGTTCCGATCACGGTCAGAATAGCAATGAACATCGTGAAGCCCATCAGCAGCGGATAATCCCGCGATGAGAAGGAGGACATATAAAGCTGTCCGATCCCGGGCCAGTTGAATATTTTCTCGATGATCAAGGAACCGCCGAACAATGCTGGCAGCTCGAAGCCGACCAGCGTGATCGCCGGAAGCAAGGCGTTGCGCAAAGCGTGAGTGAACAGTACCTTACGCTCCTTAAGCCCTTTGGCGCGGGCCGTACGAATATAATCCTGCTTGATCACATCGATCATATTGCTGCGGAAGTAACGGGTTAAGGACCCGAGACTAAGCAGCGTCATAACTACGACCGGCAGCGTCATATGCTGAACGACTTCCTTCACATAAGCAAATCCGGTCGCATTGCTCCCAGTCGTCGTCATACCTCCCGGAGGCAGCCACTTCAAATCGACAGCGAAGCCCTTAATCAGCAGCAAACCGATGAAGAAGGACGGGATCGACATCGCGGCAAAAATGACAACCATAATGAGCGAATCAAACCAGGAATATTGCTTGTATGCTGCGATAACGCCAATGATGACCGAGATCAGCCAAGTAAAGAAAGTGGAGACGATCGCCAGCAGGAAGGAGTTCCATATATATTCATTAAAAAGCTGGAGAATCGGCTTCTGCTGTGCCAGAGAATAGCCGAAGTCTCCATGGAAGGCGTTCTTCATCCAAATCGCATATCGTTCAAGAACCGGTTTATTCAGCCCGTAAATTTGCCGAAGCTCCTCTTTACGCTCAGGACTAAGCTTCAGGTTGCCGCTGATAAAATCGCCAGGCGTAAAAGCGTACAAGCAAAAAATGAGCAGCGACGCGGCAAACAGAATGATAATCATATAAGTGAGACGTTTAACAAGATATGTGCTCATGATCGGCTCCTTATGATGCATCCCCCATACTGTCAGACAGTACAGGGGATGAGTGGATTAATAATTTATTTCAGAGACCAATGATTAACATCCTGGAATCCTGCGAACGGATTGTTGATCACCCCGTCCAGCCGGCCATTGTACGCATAATAGCTCTTTCTGTAGCTTGTAAAAATAACCGGCAGCTCGTCGTTCAAAATTTTGTACATTTCCGCATAATACTGCTTCCGCTGCTCCGTATCGCTTGTAGAGAGCGCTTCATAATACAGTTCCTTCACCTGCGGATTGTCATAACCCTTGATTTCTCCATTGATGAACTGCTGCACACCGTCGGAAGGATCGCTCAGAATTGGCGTGGAGAAGGATACGAGATCATAATCCCCGCTTTCATACTTAGCAACCAAGGCGTTGAAGTCCGCGAATACCTCAGGTTGGAAATCGATGCCGATCTCCTTGAAGTTCTCTGTAGCCACCGCAATAAAAATATCGGTAGCCGGGCTCTTGCTGCCCAGGAAGTGCAGAGTCAGCTTCTTGCCGTCCTTCTCGCGGATTCCATCCGAACCAACAGTCCAGCCGGCGTCATCCAGGGTTTGCTTCGCTTTTTCCGGATCATAAGCATAAGGATTGATTCCATCTTCGGTGTAAGACCAAGAGATTGGAGCTGTAGGAATATTCGCCACTTGCCCTGCTCCCTGGTTGGCATCGACATAAATCCCCTGACGATCCAATCCGTAGGCGAGCGCTTGACGCACATTTTTATCCTTATAAGCTTCATGCTCCAGATTGACGCCCAGATAGCCATATACACTCGGAGTGTAAGGAACGATATTCAAGTACCCCATATCTTTCAGCTTCTTCAGATTGTCCTGTGTGGCTGTAAAGGAACCATAATCTACTTCCCCGGTCTCCAGGTACTGCCAGGTATCCCCTTCAGAGGTTTTGTAAATGAAATGCTCCGTCTTCGGCTTGCCCAGGTAGAAGTATTCATTGGCTACCATGCGAACTTCCTGGCCCGGAATGAATTTCTCCAGCTTGTAAGGACCGTTGCCCACCGGATTTTCATGCAATTTCTTGATGTATTCCAGATCGCCGAATTTATAATCTTTGCCATAATACGCTTTGGACAGAACCTCGCCGCCGAGTACAATCGGTGCTGTGGCAATAGGCTTCTCCAAAGTAACGGACACGGTGAGCGGATCAACAACTTGAATTCCCTCGATAGTGGTGGTCTTGCCATCTTTGTAATCCTGCCCGCCTTTGATCCCGATCGAAGGAATGATCGAATCGCCATCATAAGCTTTGTCATATAGCAAAGTCCAGGTAAAAGCTACGTCATCCGCGGTCATCGGAGAACCGTCGCTAAATTTCAGATCTTTGCGCAGATGGAAGGTGTAAGTAAGCTGATCACCGGAAATATCCCAGCTTTCTGCAAGCTCCGGAACGGCCAGCCCCTTGTCATCCTGTGTGACGAGTCTGGAGTACAGTAGCGAAGATACATTGCCGTCATAGCCGCTTTGTTGAAAATAAGGTGTGAAGGCACCGCTTGGATTCGTCAGGCCAACAATAATTGTATCTGTACGCTTCTGGGCCAGCGCTGGCAACTTTGCCATATCGCTCGCGGCAATCGGCTGATTCGCATCGACAGCACTGTTCTCCGCATTTGAATTGCTGGAATTGCCGGATACGTTGCCGGTTCCGGTATTTGCCGTATTCCCCGCATTATCGCTCGAGCACGCGGACAATAGCAATGAACCCGCCAATATTAATGAAGTTAACAAAATTGCACTTTTTCTCATGAGACCTCTCCTGCCCCTCTTGAAAATATAATTTTGTAAATCCTTTAAATATTAAGCATATGTAGAATTTCGATTATTCCGACAAACTAACTATGCTTTGAAACTGTTAGTGTTTATTATAAGTACGTTCATCAGTTCTGTAAAGAGAGAACTGATAAAGAATTCTTATATTAACGAAACCTCAAGAAATATAAGTAAAAAAATAGCCTCTCCCTCGCATCTGCGAGAAAAAGGCCGTCTGCTATTTTTCAATATAATCGAGTAATTTGCTCTGAATTTCATTCAGCGCTTTGCGGCGCAAGCTATATTCCGTCACGGTCTCGCCCTGAAAATGCACATAAATAAGCCCGGCGCTGCGCAGTTTGGCAATATGATCATGGGTGATCCCTTTGGACAAATTCATTTCACGCACAATTTCGATGAAACTGCGAGGTCCATGATGCAAATAACGAAGTATTCTTAAGCGGCTCTTCTCCGATAGCGCCCGGATTGTACGAAAATCATGCGTTGGCATAAAATCCTCTTCTCCGATATCCGTCCTGGACGAATAGTGACAAAACAGCACATCTCCGTATTGCATGATGACATTCATCGGCTGGAAATGATATTGCGGGACGAGAAGCAGCTTGTCCACTCCGGAGACAGGTTCAAACACCAAGCCATTTGTCGTCTCATCAATAAATGCTTCCTGCCTAATATGTCCCATAGCCGTTCGTCTCTCTTGATCATGGGCGAGCAGGGCTTCGTGAATAGCCGGATCAGATCGTTCGAAGTATTGCCGGTTCCATTCGCTGAAAACCGTGATCATTCTCTGCTGGAAGTCCCCCATATTCGTTGGGAACTGATTGCCGTATGGCGCAAACAATTCATAGAGATCCCCGACAGACATATTCTGCAGCCAAGCGATTACCTCTTCGATCTCATTCATTCCCGTCGAGAGCAAAATGAGCAGGTATGAGAATTTCCAGTCTCCATTCACTTCTAACTCATCGAGCATCGCGGACAATTCGGGAGTAAGCTGTTGTTTAATTTTTTGAGCCCAGTTTGGTGTCAGATCAATTTTTTTGTGAGATTTTCGGCATATATAGCTATGTAGGCTGCTGATAAATTCAAATTTGCGACTATACTGCATGTCTAAATGGTATGACACCTTTTCACACTCCCTTAGAGGTTGCCCAAAAAGTTCCCTTCTCCGTCCCTAGCTCCATCCAATAAAGAAAGTACATTGGAAGTGTAACCCTGAGTACTGGAAGTCTGACTTATTGAACCTACTCTTATCAATAAATTCTAAATTCTGCTAGAAACTTCTAGTTTTTATGCTGTAATCGTTTTCTGTAAACGAAGGACACGATGAAATGATCACCGTGCCCTTCATTTATCTATGGTCTAAGCGCCTGCTTCTTCCAATGGAATAAATTCCTGCTTCAGCAATTTGACGCGTGAAATTCTCTTGTTGTCAGTTTCCTCTACGATGTATATACAACCATCATATTCCACAGTTTGACCGACCTGGGGCGGCAATACTTCAATTCTTGAATAAAGCCATCCGCCAATCGTATCATAATCATCAGAGTCCAGTTCTAATCCGAAGCGATCATTTACCGAATCAATCAGCATCAGACCGTCAATGGAATACACATCCTCTCCGATTTGTTCAATACCTGGTCGCTCCTCATCAAATTCATCCTGGATTTCCCCAATGATCTCCTCAATGATGTCTTCTAGCGTAACAAGACCGGAGGTTCCACCGTATTCATCAATCAGAATCGCGATTTGACATTTGCCGCGCTGCATCTGCTTCATCAGATTGCTAATCGGCATGGACTCTGGCACAGCCATAATCGGACGAATCAAATGATAATAATCATCTGTATTAGAGCGTATCAGATCTTTAATATGAATGAAACCAATAATATGGTCCTTATCTTGATTACATACAGGATAACGAGTGCGAGTACCCTCCAGAGCAATCTGTAAATTCTCATCCATAGAATTTTGGGTGTAGAGACAGATCATCTCGGTACGTGGGATCATAATCTCTCTTGCCGTTGTATCGGCAAATTCAAAAATATTGTCAACCAGCGACATTTCCGTGCTGTCAATCAGTCCGCTCTCGCTGCTCTCCTTCATCATCACACGGATCTCTTCCTCCGTATGCAATGATTCCAGTCCGGAGACCGGCGTAATGCCAAATAATCTCAACAGACCTGCAGACATCGAGTTAAGCAACCACACAGCCGGATACATAATTCTATAAAATATTTTCATCGGCGGCGCAAACAATAAGGTCACAGCTTCGGCCTTGCGCACCGCAAAGGTCTTCGGAGCAAGCTCTCCGAGCACAATATGAAACATAGCGATAAGCACAAAAGCCAGCGTTAATGAAGCCGCATGAACCGAGCTCTCACCCATTCCTGCCCATGCGAATACAGGCGTTAGAATCCGGGCTACAACCGGTTCACCAAGGAACCCAAGCCCCAGTGAGCATAAAGTAATTCCGAGCTGGCAGGCGGATAAATAACCTTCCAGATGATTTAATAAGTGCTTGGCAGTCATAGCACTCTTGCGTCCTTCTTCGACCAAAGCGTCAATCCGGCCGCTCTTGATTTTGACGATCGCAAACTCGGCCGATACGAAAAAACCGTTTAGCAAGACCAATAACAACATCAGTCCTAATGAAAAAAGACTCGGTAAGGGGTCAGTCAAGACGTATCCTATTCCCGCTTATTACGGAGAATAGGTGCACCTCCTTCGCGGTATAAAATAATATTGCTGTTTATTACGGTTATATATTGTCAACTCCCCAATGAACTCATCTCCTTTTAAAGTTGTTACATCAATGAACTAAATGAGTGTTCAAAAAGATCGGTTTTCCGCACCGAGAAGGTTGGACGAAGCTACGGGCAAAGACGTGGGCTCCACGATCTCATAGAAAACGAATTCGTGAGCCTGTGCTTGAAGCTGGTGTGTGAGCACCAAGCATGTTTCCGCAGGAAACATCGCTTCGTAAGCTCGCTTAACCCCGGCTGAATCCAAGACTTGCTGTCGGATAAGCGCTCCGTGTTTCTTCGTGTTAGATATAGAATGGATTCTCGTTATCCACGGAGTTGATGAAATTCTATATCGCAAGAAAACCTGCATTGAAATCGGTCGCTCATTCTTGGATGACTTCGATTGGTTTTCTTATCCAAAACGATCTTTTTGGAACTACATCTATAATTATATTATTATACACTACACAGTCAAACCATAGTGTATGACTGGGGTACAGGCGTTTTTTATGAAAAATATCCACTCTATTCTCACGATTCCACAATGTGTTAAATAACAGGAAAAAGGGACTGTCTCAAAAGTCGATTTACCGACTTGGAGATGCCCCTTTTGCGTTTAACCTGATCACCCGGACATTTTTGACCCTTAGCATTGCTGCTTTGTTACTTTGCCCTTGAAACGGACCGTACGATTGTGTCCATGGCAAGGGCAAAGGTTGCGTATAACCGCAATTTTTGCTTCTAAAGGTCAGAAATGTCCGTTAGAAACATGTAATTGTTTTTTCTGGCTCTACAAATGCTCACTCTTGACCGCCTGATAAGTTCGATGACGCTGGCTTTCCAGACAACTAGACGCTAGACAGCGGTTGCTTTCCTATTTCGCTTCTTGCTTTTAGCAGCAGCCTCTTGTAGGAGGTACACTGCCCGAAGCATATGGATATTGATATTTCAGCGGCTCGTCAAAGGTAGCATAGTCGAAGTTCACCATCAGGAGCATCGTTCTGACCCCGGTTTTCGGGTCGCTAATAATAATGTGGTCCCGACCGGCAGCTTCCAGCACACCCTTGAAAATTTTTGCGTTCCATTCCGAGTTGTTCTCATAAGTCATATAGAAGGTACCGATCTTCCCGAGATTGAGGCGCAAAATATTTTCAATATAGGATTGCTCGAAAACTGGCGTTTGGGTAGGCACAACGGTTCCCGCTGAAGTCATCGGGCTGCCTACTGGAACCTGCGGCGGCATGGTAGTAGTCTGGGGATGTCCTGTAGACATCGGTGAATAATTGCCTCCTGACGAATAACTGCGAGGAACCGCATATCCGGCATTATAACCGGCCGGGCGATAAGGTTGTGTGAACATGAATCAATTTCCTCCTTAAAATAAAATTACAGTCAAGCGCTAATATACACTTGGGCAATCTTCGCCGGAAGGAGCAAAGAAGCAGTGGGCTTTGAATCTTCCGGTATTCTGCTGGTTATACCAGGTAGCCGGACAATCTCCGGCTGGTCTGAAGAACCATAATGCGTTGCTGGCTGGCCAAGTCCTCTCACCGTTAATCGCTCTCTGGGCCAGACGGATATCCCGATCGCGCGCTCTTTGATAGAAGTAGCCTTTTTGCGTTGCCTCGAAGCCGCCAGGTGATTGAAACACCATATCGTCCATACTGCGGATATTTTTGAAATCAAGGCAATCGCCAAGAATCCGATTCACGCCTACGTTCCCTACCATGAGCATTCCGAGCTCGCCTTCGCCTTCGGCCTCAGCGCGAATCAATCTTGCCAGGAGACTGACATCTGAGGAGTTCGTTTTTATGACTGCCACGTACCGCCCCCCTTTCCTCACTTCTCAACGCTATATCGTATGTGCAGGAGCCTATATTGGTGCAACAATATAGAAGAATATGATGGCAAAGACATCGATCCACTAAAAATCATATTCGCGCTGTATGCGATTTCAATTTTGAATATTTCGTGTCTATTTCTATGGACGCGCTTACATGAATAGCATATACTGTAAATGAATATGGATAAAATACAGCACTTCATATGCGTACTCACCCAGAGCTCCTTCCATAACACCTTTTAGGAGGTTCTCACATGAAAATCGCGATCATTGGCGGTGGACTTGCCGGCTTAACTGCCGCCGCTTACTTATCCAACAGTCCAGACACCGAAGGTACGGTGTTCGAACGCAGCCCGCAAATCGGCGGACGAGCGTTCACTTATGAGAAATCGGGTTTTACATTGAATTTTGGGGCACATGCGGTTTACGGAATCGACAGACACACGCTGCATAATATGGAGAATGAGCTGGGTCTTCAGTTCCAGAGCAAGCAGGTCGATAAGCGCAAAGTAGTGTATGCCAAGCATGAGGCTCTCACGCCGGCTCCACTCGACTTTGTTAATATTATGAAGACTGATGTACTCAGCAAGCGGGAAAAAGTCAGGTTCATTACTGAAATTGCTGCCGTAATCGGGCATCTCCATCAATTGAAGAACCACCGCACATTGGGAGAGTATCTGGATCACACGAATGCATCCCAGGACGTCAAAGAACTATGGGAGCATCTGGTCTGCTCCAACTTCTTCATCAGTCCAGAGGATGCTCGCCAAGTATCCGGCGAAGTCATCGCTGATTATTATCACAATTTATTCCTCTCCGGCAGGCCGGTAAGCTACATCCTAGGCAGTTGGTCCTCCATTACCAATCAGCTTCGCGGTAAAGTCGAAGCGAATGAGAAGTGGAATATTGCTCTCAAGGAGCCTGTTGAATCCATTCGGATGGAGAATGGCAAGTACATTCTGAACACCAAGAGCCGGGAAGCACTTGAGTTCGACCGAGTTGTTATGGCGATGCCGGTTCAGCAAATCGCCAAGCTGCTTGAGACCACATCCTGGAATCAAGCATTCGAGCCGTACAAGAACAACACGCCAAATGAGGTACTAGTATATGATATAGGCCTCTCCACAGTGGTCTCGCGACCGTTCCATTATATTAGCGATATGGACAACAAGCTGTTCATCAGTGATGTGTCGGCCACCGACCATACCGTGGCTCCATCCGGTGGGCAGTTATTGCAAGGCATCGCTTATCTAAATGATGACTCCTTAAGCGAGGAAGAGAAGAAGCAGTACCTGGATAACAAGGTCCAGCAAATGGAGAAGCTGTTCGATACGTATTATCCGGGCTGGCGTGAGGTCACCGAAGTCAAGCGGATGTCGAAGAAAGCTATGGTATCCAGCGTCAAAAATATCGTTACGAATCGAATGTTGCCGCTTCAGCTTCCGGATGTGCCTTTCTTCTTCTGCGGTGACGGTTGCGAAGGCAAAGGGGAATTGGCGGAACGCGCCTTCTCCAGCGGCAGGTCGGTAGCCAAGCTGCTCCTGTCCCGGACCGAATCTTTAGCGCACTAATCAAGTCTTATCTATTATATATAGGCATACAACAAGAGCTGTCCGCCCAGGACAGCTCTTAGCATTCTTGTACTATGAGGCCTTAATACTCATGAAGTCCGCGATAGGTTCGACCAAGACGTTCAAATCCATAGTAACGACTGCCTTGGAACGTCAGCTTTCCTTCGTCTCCTTCTGAGCATTGGCCATATTCCTGCCCGCTTACTACAAATTCAAGACGGTCCCCGCTCTCAACCTCAAAAGTAACGAAATACTTCGTATCCGAGCGATTCACGGACGTCTCCGTATCATGCCTGTGAGATACCTCGGTCCGTTTGCCCACGATCACTGAAGTCACACTTAGTACAGGCTGTCGGTTATTAGCAAAATAACGTCTAATTCCACTCGCCGATGTCAGGAGAATCACCCCAAAGATGACGACGAGAAAGATCGGAAAAGCGGTATTCATTACCCCCAGCATTTCAGCCCATGATTCCATTCTTCTCCCTCCTAAGATCCAACTCGAGCGGTGTCTTCGCGAGCCCTTTGAAGCCCTGTCTTTTTTATGTATATGCCGTCTTACTTAAAACTTGATATTTGCAAATGTAGGAAAATATGAGATCTTGTCCTAAAATAACAGCAAAAGCCCCCGATTCCTTTTTGGAATCGGAGGCTATATTTCGATCGTTTGGCTTATAGAGTTATGCATAGTACATTTGCAGAAGTTGACGTGTTTCTTCGGCACCGTCATGTTCTGCTTCCAACATCCCTTTCTTGGCCCAGCAATCCTGGCAAGCTTCTTCTGTCGTACACAGATGAGCGTCTTCACAAGTATAGCAGAATTGCAGATAATTGCGGGTAGTTTGCTCTTGGTTCATGGTTTTCATGATTACTCACTCCTAAGTTTCATTTTCGTTAGAGTCTCTCTTGTTATTTCTGTTCCTCTTTACAAGTTAAATATATCACAAAGTTTCAGGTCAACATGTGATTATTTTCACAATATTAGAAATATCACAAATTCTTTTTATTCAATTTCTCCTCTACTTACTGGCCCTATAAAAAAAGCCGGCATGTGCTACAGCACGCGCCAGCTTCTTCCCCCATCCGAAGTCTGCATAAGCAGTGAGCGTTTCCCGTCACTCTTGGCCACAAGCAGCCAGCCGAACTTCGCCGTGAAAAATTGCAATTTTACCACTTGATTGTATGCTAAATCCGTCATCACATCATGCAGCTTCCCGTTAACCGGCAATGCGGTCCAGGTCATTCCTTGATTCGTTGTGTGGTATACCGCACCGTTACGAATATTCCAGCCTTCCAGGCTATTGAGGAAGAATGGGGCAGCTCCCTTATTCGTCTCCGTAATCCAATCGATATCAAATGGAGCATAGGTCCAGGTCTTCCCGCCATCCGTTGTAAAATATCCGTTATACTTCACAGCATCATCCCGTGAGCATCCCACCGGAATCCAGCCGATATCCGAATTATTGAAGAAAGTAGGCGCCCCCGTCAGAAAACCGGAACAATTCTTATACTTACTCATATCGAAGAATTGATCGCTCTTATTCCAGGAGGTTCCCCCGTTCCTCGTCACATAAAGCTCCGGATGTCCGAACTCCACCGCACTAATGTATCCCAGCTTGTCGTTTGAGAATGTCATGGATACGGAGTTGCTCTGAATTGGCGTTGAATTCGTGGCCTCAGGCCCTGTCGGGAACAATGGAGAACTCATTACCTTCTTCCAGCTTGCTCCGCCATTATTGGTTAAATACAGCGTTTTCGTTGTATCGTTCTTTTGACTGTTATCAATCGTTAAGATCCAGCCCCGGTCCTCACTAATAAAGAATACGGAAGCAACCTCATTTGCCTTGGGCAAAGAGGTCATCTTCCAGGTAATTCCCCCATCAATCGTCCGAAGCACAATGGCCTCGCCGGACTCGCTAAAATTACGGATAATCCAGCCGTGGGTCGGACTCACAAAATAAATGTCTTTCCCATATTGGGGATTGCTGGAGAATAACACCGACGTTGCTGGAGATATGTTGGTCCAAGTTTCACCGCTGTCATTTGTCATGTACAGACGAAGTTCACTGCGGGTTGTTCCCCAAGCAAGGCCCGTGGAATCCCCCAGCAGCTGAAAATCCGTCAACCTAGTCTGAATCTCATATTTTTGTGTCTCATTAGCAGGACTATTCGCAGCCGGTTTATTTCCTACGGAATCCATATTAATAACAGTCAAGGTTTGTCCTTCTTCAGAAAGCTCACCCGCTTGATCCTTAGGATCAACTGCAGGCGCTTGGGAAGAACAGGCAGTCAGCAGCATGCCCGCTACTGTGACAATCACGATTAACGTATACCACCTTCTCAAGAACTAAAACCTCGCTTTCACATCTCGTTCATTCCAATCATTATACTATATGATTTCTCTCCAGGACTCTTTCATTTCTCACTAAGCTTAATTATTGAGCTATTACGGCTTTACAAGCTAATTACAATCTATTGTCTTTGGCAAAATTCACCGAGAAATGTTGATCAGGCTTATAGACGGCAAAGGTATAACCTTTACTTTTCAAATAGGAGATCACATCCGGCAAAATCTTAACGGTCTGAGATCGTTCATGCATAAGAATGACTTCTCTGTCGCGATGAACCTGCTTCTTCACCTGCTGCAAAATTTTCTCAGGGTGTTTCGAATAACTCCAGTCCATGGAATCAACCGTCCAATCCCACATTTTGAAGCCAGCATCAACGATATCATCACGGAATTTCTTATCAATCATTGGCGCACTTCCGTAAGGAGCACGGATCAGCCATGGCGGCGTTCCAATAATCTCCTCCATCATTCCTTGTTCCTTCTGGAACTCCTTAATGAAGGGACCACTGCCATGATCATACAGCTTCTTCTTATCATGAGTCATACTATGCATACCGATATAATTGCCTGCCTCATACGCCTTCTTTACTGCTTTCTCATTGCCTGACAAATTCCCGCCGACCATAAAGAAAGTAGCATGAATCCCGTTATCATTAAGTATTTTGACAATCTGTGATGTAAACTTGCCGGGACCATCGTCAAACGTTAAGTAGATCACTTTCTTAGCGTTATTTTGATCATCCTTCTCCACCGGCTTCTTCGAAGCATCGTTGTTCTTATCTGCCGGAGTCTGGTTCTTGCCTTGATCCTTATCTGCCTGGGAGTCGTCCTTGCCGGAATCCTTAGGGTCTTGAGCCCCTTGACCTTGATCCTGTTCCTCCTGCTTGCCATGATCATCAGAATTCGTGTTAGAGGAAGGTTGGTCTGAATTTCCATCCTTATTTGAAGAATTATCAGCAGGGTTATCACCCTCTTGAACAGCTTCAGGTCCCGAGGAAGTGGAATTGTCCTTCTGACTTTCCAATTGAGGAGATACGACCGTAGCCGAGGAACCTGTCTTATCATTCATTAAACTCTTCGATGCAACTACAGATAAAATAATTGCAGCCGACGCCAAAATTATCGCGATAGTAACAATGGGCTTAATTCGACGTTTTCTCTTGTTTCTCGATTTTCTTGGTCTCATGATGACTGGATCTTGCGTGTTTCTGGAATTAGACATTCAATATCACCGCTGTTCCTATCTTTATTTATATTAACATTAATAGAATAATATATTTAACTTACGCCGTCCTTACAGAATGGTTACAATCTATTACGGCTAAGTAAGTATATCTGAATCACTAGCAGGCAGTCCTGCATAAAATGCGTCGTATTATGACATAAATAAACCATCACCAAGGATAACGAATCCATGTTGGCATATTTCTTTCGACAATATATATTAAAATTTTGTAGTTTAAATCATAACTTTTTGCTTCAAATTTAACCCATTTCATGTACAATGAATGAAGTACGATTTACCGGGTACATACATATATGTACTACTTATCGAGCCAATAAGGAGTGAAGATCATGGAACCTAAAGTTTCTTCAAGTAAAGTCGTTATTATCGGTACCGGTGCCGTTGGAGCAACCACCGCCTACACTTTATTGCTTCGGGAACGAGTATCAGAGCTGGTTCTGATTGACGCAAACAAAGAGAGAGCGTTAGGGGAAGCTCTTGATATGAACCACGGTCTGCCTTTTACAGGCGGCATGAAAATCTGGGCGGGCGATTACAGCGATTGCGCTGGCGCCGACATTATCGTCATTGCAGCCGGAGCGTCCCAGCAGCCCGGCGAGACAAGAATCGACCTGTTGAAGCGCAATGCCCGTATTTTTGACAGCATCATCCAGAACATAGTGAAGTACAATACCCATGGTATCATCCTTGTCGCTACGAACCCAGTGGATATTTTATCCTATGTATCCTTGAAGAAGAGCGGTTTCCCTTCCAACCGGGTCATTGGCTCCGGCACGCTGCTTGACAGCGCACGCTTCCGCTACCTGATCGGCGAGGCGAAGGAGATCAATCCGCGCAGTATTCATGCTCATATTATCGGGGAGCACGGGGATTCCGAATTGCCATTGTGGAGCCTAGCTAACGTAGCCGGGATCGATGTGGAATTCACAGATGAAGAGCGGGAAAGTATTTTCGAGAGCACCAAGAATGCCGCCTATGAGATCATTAATGCAAAAGGGGCAACCTTCTATGCCATTGCCCTGGCGCTCGATCGGATCATCGTCTCTATTCTGAAGAATGAAGCTTCCGTCCTGAACGTCTCTACCCTGTTGAATGACTACAACGGAGTATCGGATGTATATCTTGGAGTACCTTGTATTGTAGACAGTACAGGAGTGCGAGAAGTGCTCGATCTTGAACTTAATGATGAAGAACTTGAGAAATTCCAAGCTTCAGCCAACAAACTCAAGGCCGCTATTGCCGAACTTGAACTGTAAAATAAGAAAAGCAGCCAACATGCGGGTTAACCTGCGAATTGGCTGCTTTTTTTAGTAAAACATGATATTTATATTTTGGTTGCTTCGACGGATTGGAGATACATTTGCTGGTATTCACCCTGGCTCTGGACCCAAAGGCGGTAATCCCTCTCCGCTCTGGCCCGATCCTGCTCTGAGATATAACCATCCTGCACCATCTGCTTGCCTTTGAAATCAGCAACCTCAGCCCAGATCAGTGCTTTGTGGATAAAATCCGGATCTTGGCGTTGAGTGAATTCAAGTTGGGACAGAGATACGATATCGTTCAGTTCACCGGTCCTCTCCATCAGCTCGGCCAAATGGTCGGCCATTTCATTATCCATCCCGGCATCTGAGCGCCAACTCAGGAAAGCATTGTAAAAACTTTGCATCGACGACGGAATCGGTGGACTCCATTCTATTCTATGATGGTTATAATCAAGTATGAGCAATTTTCCACCGCTTCGAACCCTTTTGACCATCTGTTCAATTGCCGTGTAAGGGCGGCTCAACCATTGCAACACCCTGGCAGAAGTCACGATATCAAATTGCTGTTCCAACGGAAGATCATAGATATCTCCGACTTCAAAGGAGATCCCCGCTGTTCCCTGCATTTCTGCTCTCGCTTTGGCAATCCAATCCGGATTGTTATCGATGCCAATGACTAAACCTTCCGGGCCAGTGATCTCTGCAATTCCCCGCGTAATTGCTCCGGTTCCACAACCTATGTCCAGTACGCGCATTCCGGGTCTGATCAGCTCGGCCAGCCGCTTGTGTGAATCCGCCAGCGTACGTGCGTCAATCACACCAGAATGATTTAATACCGCTCTTCTCTTTGCCGCTTCATCACTCATGCATTCACCCACTTCCTCAGAAGTTGTTCAAAGTTCGCTTTGGAATAAGTAAACTGACCTTCTATTTAGTAAATCACAATATTTCCTTCACGTCGCTTCTCGCGGTCTTGGCGGCTGATGAGACGATTCATCGCTTCCAGATAAGCCTTCGCACTCGCCTCGATGATATCTGTGCTCACGCCGCGGCCGTTAGCAGATGCCTCCCCCTGCCTCAGCACCACATGAACCTCACCTTGCGCATCCGTTCCATGGGTTACCGAATGGATTGCGTAGTCTTCCAGTTCGGCAGCAATGCCGGTTGCTTTGGCAATCGCTTGGTACACAGCATCCACCGATCCGTTGCCCACCGCGGCCTCTTCTACCCTATCCCCGTTCTCCTTCATAATACGAACCGCTGCAGTAGGCATCGTCTTATTTCCATAAGACACTTGAATATTGTCCAGCGTAAGCGGCTTAGGTCCCTCTGCCAATTTCTCGTCCAGCAAAGCCCGGATATCTTCGGACAGAATATTCTTCTTGCGGTCCGCCAATACCTTGAACTTGGCAAAAGCGATATTAAGCTGCTCCTCGTTAAGCTCATAGCCCAGATCGATTAATTTCTCCTTGAACCCATGGCGGCCTGAATGCTTGCCAAGCACGAGCTTGCTTGAGCTTGCGCCAATCGTCTCCGGCGTAATGATCTCATAGGTGCTGCGATTCTTCAGCATACCGTCCTGATGAATGCCCGACTCATGAGCAAATGCGTTCGCGCCTACAATCGCCTTATTGCCAGGCACGCTCATCCCGGTTAATTTGCTGACCATACGGCTAGTACGGTAGATCTCACTCAAGTTCAAGGATGTTTTCGCCCCGTAATAATCACTTCTCGTCTCCAGGGCCAACGCGACTTCCTCCAGGCATGTATTCCCCGCTCTCTCGCCAATCCCGTTAATGGTTCCCTCAAACTGATCAACACCGTTTGCGATCGCGGCCAGCGTATTGGCCGTCGCCATCCCCAGATCATCATGGCAGTGCGTGCTTAGCTGAATCTTCTCAATACCCGGTACACTAGATTTGATCGTCTTGAACATATTGCCGAATTGCTCGGGAGTTGCAAAACCCACAGTATCCGGTAAATTAACAACACAAGCTCCGGCATCAATTGCCGTCTTGGTCACCTCGCAGAGGAAATCGATCTCGGTGCGGCTGGCATCCTCTGCGGAGAATTCAACCTTGCTGAAGAACTTCCGGCCATAGCGAATCGCTGATGCAGCCGTCTCCAAAATTTTTGCCTTATCCATATGAAGCTTATGCTCCCGGTGGATCGGCGATGTGGCCAACACGAGATGGAGGCAAGGATCTTCGGCCTCACGCAGCGCTTCTACAACTGCATCGATATCCTTCATGTGACAACGGGCCAGACTCAGCAGCGTTGCATTCTTGACCTGTCTTGATACCGCACGGATGCTCTCGATCTCTCCCGGAGAGGCTGCGGCGAAGCCCGCTTCAATCCGATCGATCCCCAGCTTCTGAAGCTGAATCGCAATCTCCACCTTTTCCTCCGTCGTCAGGCTTACTCCCGGCGATTGTTCCCCATCACGCAATGTCGTATCAAACACGTAAATTTTCCTCATTTTCTGTTCCATCCCTTCAAAATGATATTAAAAAAACCTCTCACGCCTCTGCTACAGGCCAAATAACCTGTGCAGGGGCGAAAGAGGTTCTCTTCCACGGTACCACCCTTGTTTTGCCGTCTACCTCAAGCCAGCAGGTTCCAGGCGGACCCTGAAACTGCCAAACTGTAATTTACGGCCTCAGATGAATCATAACCACTTTAGGGTCAGATCCAAAGATGCAATAACGGGCAAAACCCGGCATCTCTTAATTACTTCCATCCGCTATATACAGAAGCGTTCGGAGATGCAGCTCCAAGGCGAGTTGATACGCTGATTAAGGCGGCGATTTCAGCATGTTCGCCGTTCTCTGGACATAATCCCTCGTATCCGGTCCTTATCTTAGCTATTCCCTATTCGATTAGAGGTTGTTTAAAAAGCCCTCTTTTTAAACATGTACTTCCAGGCTTTTTTACGCCGGAACAATCAATAACAAATCAAAAAACCCCTCTCATCCCGCGCATCAAATGCGCCATGGGACGAAAGGGGTTAGCTTCCGTGGTACCACCCAGCTTCACTATACATTGCTTAATGTACAGCCTCAGGCAGAGCGAAAATATTCGCTATCTGCGCACGTTAACGGATGCAGACCGGCCATCCCTAACGCTAATCAGCGGTTCAGGACAGCAGCTCAGAGGCGAGTTGGTGCTCGGGATTAAGGCGGTGATTTCAGCAACTACACCGCTCTCTGGACATAAGCGCCCGTATGACCTGCTCCTCTTCATAGCCAATCTTTTCAAAAACTTGATCATATTATATTCACAAATTTAGATTTTAGTCAACCGTTATTTTTATTTTTTTGTATTGCCCCTGCTCCCGGGGAGCAAGTTACTTAACGGAAGAGCCTGTATCCTCAATGATCAAATCAACATCATACGTCACTTCCGACTTACTAAAGACACGATCCCAATCCTGCTCCACCTTCCTCCAAACCTTCGGATGCTGCATCCGAAGATGATCCCCGAATCTTCCAACATCGACCTGGTATACATCACGCATTTTATGAATGACATCCTTCATCATCGTATTCAGCTCTTGCTTGAAGGCTTCTTCCGCTTCGCTGATAAATTCCTCGTTGCCGGCGGACTCCTCCATATCCCAGTTCTCCATAAGCCTTCCCTTCGTCTCGATCTTTACATGAAACGAGATATTGTCCCCATTGACCTGCGATTTTGTGCTTGACTTGGCCGAGATCACTTCGTAGATCAGCACGTTGCCATCCTTGTCATAAGTCTTAAGCACCCCGCCATGGATCGACCCATGAATCCAGGACAGTGCCTGAGTCTCCCGCACGGATAACGATCCGATCCATTTCCTGTTCTTCCCTTGAATGATGGAGGATCCGGCAATAGCTACCTCATCCTTGGAGCTGGACAGATTCTGCAAAGTAAAGCTTGTGCCGGAATTTATGATTCCGTTCAGCTTGGTGAGATTTTTAGGAGGTAATACATTATTGGCTTTGCCCCCGTTCTCGGTCAGGCCGGTAAGCTCCAAGGAGGGGATTTCGCCGGAATTGTTGCTGACGAGCACCTCGCTCGCTTTGCTCTTGCTCATTAATACAAGGCAGCTTGGTCTGATCGCGTTATCCCTTAGCACGAATTTCAACAGCTTGTCAATTTCTATTCGCTGTGCAAGCTCCTCTGAAATAACAATCACTTTGACATGATGACCCATCATTGGCTTGGATCTCCGGGTGGCCATTTGACGGATCATTTGGAACAGAGAGTCCCCGGTTTCCTGAATATTCGAATATAAATCGCTGCTTGATTTATCCGCTTTGCCGGAAGTTGGTCTTTTTTGAAAAGGAATAATTTGAAAAGTGAGTGTAACCCGATCCTTCTTGGGGTAGGCATTCCCATTCATGGCCAGCTCCTTCTCTTCTTTCGATGGTTCGGCCACATCCATCCCCAGCCCCACAAGTACCGTCTGATCCTCGATTTCTTTAATTCCCCAGCACCCGGTAGTAAGAGTCAGCAAAAGCAAGAGCGGGAAGATAGCCAGTATATATCGTCTCAGTCGATCCATTTCACCTCGCATCCCCCTTTTTGAAAATAATGGCATATAGCAGCATTAATGGAGGCAGAATGATGAATATAGCAACCCCGACATTAGCAAAGAAGCCACCGAACTGAAAGAGCTCATTTACGTCTCGGGGAAACGAAGCAATGATAAATATGACCGGCATCGATAAATATAGAATCGGTTTCTTGCTTGTTCGGAAGGTTTGTGCAATCCCGGTTGTAGATATATATTGCAAAATAGAGAAGGTTGTTAGAATTTGCATGATCCAGACAACAAGCAGGAAGAAATCGAACCTCTCGAAGAAAAGCCCCTTAATCTCGAAGCTTCGCAATAAATCCACGATCGGCCAGGTACTGCTGACGGCCCCATGCACACTAATTCCGCCGATCACCATGATGAAAGCGATCAGATTCAGGAATAAAGGGACCGTTATCCCCATAACTAGCGCCGTCCCGGCCTTTCCGGGATGCTTCATTGAAGCGGTGAGGATGAACATAATTTCATGCCCCAGAAATACGAGCACGGTTGAACCGACACCTTGCAATGCTGGGAGAACTCCGTCACCAAGCACAGGGAGCAAATTGTCTATTTCGAACACTTTACTGCTCAGAATCATCGAAAAAACAAATACCACGATAGTGATTGGCAGTATGATCTCGTATAATCGGGCTATCGCCCCAAGCCCACCCAGGATTAGATATAAGCCAACCCAAATAAAGGACATCATAATCCCCCATCGGGGAACATCCTCAAGCAGGTAGAGCGTGGTTACTTCGAACATCACTCTCAGCTCAAAGGCAGCTATAAAAATATAAAAAGCCGCAATTCCAACATTGAACAAGCTTCCCAGCCACTTTCCCATAAGATCTCTGGAAAATTGAAAAAGTGTCTTGCCCGGAAATCGCTGGCATAGCTTAACGATGCAGGTTCCGGTCAGCACGACCAGAATGCCTCCGAGGATAATGGATATCCAGCCATCAGAGTTATTCATCTTGTCAGCAAGTACTCTTGGTAAAGTGAGTATCCCCGACCCAAGCATACAGTTGCTGATAATCACTGCGGTTTGTGAAGTCGTGATTTTCTTATCCTCGGTTAACATATAATCCTCCTCGATCACGCCCTCATTTACTTCTGCGGCTGGAATCCTTCGTCTTCATCAGGATGGGGCGCCGGTTCATCAGCTTGAATGGCATGCGAAATACAAAGTCCTTCCAGTCATTCAACCGGTATGGAGACATTGGGCTGACATATGGTACGCCAAAGCTCTTCAGCTTCGACAGATGGCTGCAGATCAAGATGAAAAACAGCACGGTTCCAAACAGCCCCAGAAACGCCGCAAAGAACATCGCCAGAAACCTCAGCATCCGTAGAGTAATCCCGGCACTGTAGGATGGAATAGCAAAGGATGATATAGCCGTTACCGCCACAACAATAACCAGGAAAGGACTGATAATCCCCGCATTTACCGCAGCATCGCCAATAATCAGACCTCCAACGATACCCATCGCAGGGCCGATTGGCTTGGGCAGCCGAATGCCGGCTTCTCTAAGGATTTCAATCGAAACTTCCATAATTAGCGCCTCAATTATCGAGGGAAACGGGACGGTCTGCCTGGCCTCTATAATCGTGACTACTAACTCAGTAGGAATCAGTCCCTGATTATAGGTAATAAAGGAGATATATATAGCGGGTGTAAATACGGCTAAAAAAGCGGTGAAAAATCGCAACAACCGCAGTAGTGTAGCTGGTATCCAGCGCTCGTAATAATCCTCCGGCGACTGGAGCAGCATGCTGAAGGTCACGGGAACAATTAATGCAAAGGGAGTTCCATCAAGTAAAATGGCTACCCTGCCTTCCATTAAAGCACCGATGACCCGGTCCGGCCGCTCGGTGTTCTGGACCTGCTGGAACAGGCTCATGCTGTTGTCCTCAATCAGCTGCTCCACATAACCTGATTCCGCCACATAGTCCATATTGATCGCTTCAACCCGGCGGATAACCTCTTCGACCAGTTCAGAATTGGCGATATCCCTCATGTAAGCGATGATCAGATCCTTTTGGGCGCGCGCTCCAACCTTGAATTTGGTCATCTGCAGGCTCTCGTTCCTGCCATGACGCCTTAATAAGGCGGTATTCTCGCTTAAGGTTTCTGTAAAGCCAGTGCGCGGGCCTCTTAACAGGCCTTCGGATACCGGTTCCTCTATAGGCCTGCTATTTCCGGCAGATCCGTTCATAAACACCACTTCTTCTACCCCTTCAACCAGCAGCGCTACAGAACCCGTTAATATGCTTTCTATTACCTGATCCAGATGGCGAGTATCGCTGACTTGGCTAATGGACAGAATCTGCTCCAACAGACTTTCCCTCGTAATGGGAATAGGGGGGTCATCCCCACAATGGTTCATCAATGATTCCAGCACCCGTGTATCCATCAGATTTTTATCATAAAGACCATCTGCATACAGAAGAGCGGCCTTTTTCTCTTCCCGGAGGATGAACTCCCGAATATGAACATCGCAATGACGAACGGATTGCTGCTTAAGCACCGCAAGATCACGGTCATAGTTCCCCGTTACCGGCTGTTCGCCGGGAGTCTCTCCCCCGTCATTATTACTTGCAGCTTTCGACGTACTTGCCCCCTTGCTCTTTGCAGAGCTGCGATTGTTCAATTGGGATTTCAACCAATTAGACAGAAAGTAGAAGACCACCGGCAGAACCAATGACATGACCGCTTGAAGAATAACGTCCCACCCCGGAAAATGGGATACTATGAATTTCCACATATTTATCATCCTAACGGCTCAAAAGCCATGAGATTACCGAAATTCGACGTAATATTCGCAACATGTAGTCTTTCCATAACTGTCCAAATCATGCAAAAGGAGCATGTGTCCACAAGAAAAAGCGCTTATCCGGCGGTAAACTATTCCGCAGCGAATAAGCGCTTGTTGCCTGTTGTATGATGATCAAAAATAAAACCTAAAAAGGAGGCAAATCATCGTCCTCTACCTCTACCTTCTTATCCATGATCCGCTGAGCGACAACCTCAAATGAATCCGGCTGCAGCAGCTCTACCGGAGAGAATGCCTTATCAAAAGAAATAGATTCACCTTCGAGGATCACCGCATAACGGCCATTCAACTTGGCGATATGAACCTCATTGCCGAAGTCAGCTAATTTTCCCTTAACGACCGTATCGCCGATTCTGAATTTCAGTTCAATCTCCGGCTTAATCTCTACAATACGCTCGGCGGCCTCAATAACCTCTGCCGGCTCCCATTTATCCTGGATCACCCGCTTCTCACTCGCCGCCCATAACTCAATTTCCTTCTCTACCTGCTGGCGCTCTTCCTCGTTCTCATCCGGCCATTTGTTCTCAACATAAGTCTGGACGAACTCCATAACCTGCTCATTGACGATCTCCGGGATCGACATCTCATACGTAACAAAGCGGAGGAAATCTTCAAAATATTTGGCATGGGAGGATTGATGAATCTTCAATTCCCATTCGTCAACCATCCCTTCCTCATACATATGCGGATATAGGATTGATTTCATATTACGCGCACTGATCGCCATCTCAACCGTGCTGATCAGGCTGCGTTCATCAGAAATCCGGGCGATCTTCGGTTCAAAGTCACATTTCAGTACGAAGATATACGGATCCTCCGAATATTTCTCCAGCTTCGCCTGTATAACGATCAAAGCTCCTCCGCGAACGGAGCTCGTATCCAGGTAGCTGCGAACCAGATCATCACAGGCATTCTTGTAATCTTCCTTATCCTCAGCTCCGCGCAGTCTCGCGAACATATTGAAGTTCGGATTGCTGTCCAGCTCATAGCCAGGTTCTACAATAAAACGCCCTATCTTCGTTGGAGCCTGCTCCACCGCAGGATTCTTCTCCACCTTGCGCTTGGCGATCCGTGAGAACTCCCCGTCCAGAAAAGAACGGATCTCACTGTCCACGTACTCGTAGCCGTCCATCGTCTGAAAATGCTTGTAATTCTTGACTGTCTGGCCTTCCTTGCCCTCAACCTGAATAACGAAGAATGATAAGTAATTAACCGTAAATTTCATGAAATAATAACCCCTTTACGCATCTGAAAAATCCGTAGCAGACAATAGCTCATTATATCACGAAATATGTCGCGAAGGTGTTGTGTCCATAAAATGAAAATACCCTGGAACGGATCCGGTTGCTGATCGATCGTTCCAGAGTATTGATTGGCCGGGATTAAAATTCATCCAAAAAATGAATCCCATCCAAAGCAGCTATTGGTATTAATGTCCGCTTGGAGCATCATCCACATGCTTGACATGGTGCTGGTTCATAAAGACGAACAGGACAGCGATGAGCACAAAGGCAGCTCCCACAATAAATGGCACATGAGAATTGAAGCTTTCGCCTAATTTCCCCGCCAAATAAGGGGCAATCGCTCCGCCGATAAAGCGCAGGAAGCTATAGGCAGCCGAGGCTGTAGAGCGCTCAACCGGAGCTGCATTCATAACGGCAGCTGTAATCAATGTGTTATTGTTGCCCAGCAACGCACCGGCAGCTATTACGGAGATAATGATAGCCAGCTTGGAATCTGTCCAGATCCCCATCGCAAGCAGGCAGAGAGAGAACAAGAACAACAACGCGCTCATCGACTTAATGGTGCCGAATTTTTCTTTCAAAATCGGGGCCACGAATACAGATGTGATCGCCAGCAAGATTCCCCAGCCCAAAAAGATATAACCGAGGCCATGCTCATCCACGCCCATCTCACCCAGTACTAGAGGCGCATAAGCCATCAGTGTAAAAAATCCAAAATTGTAGAAGCAGGCAGTTAATCCGAGAACAAGTAAAGAGCGATGCTTCAAAGCACGGAAGGGTGCTGAAATTGAGGTTTTGGAAGGTGTTCCGGAACTTTCGCCTGCCGAAGCTGAAACCTTAGACCGAGGCATAAATGCGCTAAGGCCGATGAAAGCTACAACCATTAATGAAGCTACGCCAAAGAAAGGGCCCTTCCAGCTGATGGCTCCGAGCCATCCGCCAAGCAATGGCCCGACAGAAATGCCTAAACCGACCGCGGCTTCATACAAAATGACCGCTTGCGTCGTGCCGCTGCCGGAGAGAGTAACAATCGCTGACAATGCGGTAGCTACGAACAACGCGTTACCGAGGCCCCAGCCTCCACGCATGCCGATGATCATCCATATATTGTCGAAGTAGCCGCCTAAAAATGAGAATATCGCAATAATAACGATGCCGAGCAATAAGGTTCTTTTTATTCCCAGTCTTGAAGATATCACGCCGGTAATCAGCATGGCAATCGCCATCACCGCGTTATAGCTTGTGAACAGCAAGGATACCTCACTGCTGCTGGCATTTAAATTTTTTGCAATCGCTGGCAGAATCGGATCGACCAGCCCCAGACCCATGAAGGCAACGATACTGGCAAAGAATACAGCCCATACCGCTCTTGGCTGCTTAAGCAAGCTCGTTGCGGTCTGTTCCGGCTCCAATAGACTTGATTCGGCAGATAGTGCCGCTGATTTTGAAGACATGTATCATTTCCCTCCATCTCTGTTTCTATAAAATGTAATTGTACAATACAACTACATCATTGTATTATACAACTACTTTCGATCTTGTCAATACAATTTCGATCAACTTGCTTTGAATTTATATTGCTATGCGCAATGTGTTACTATTAGTTGGTGGACATAATACAGCTTGTATAATTATTTGAGGTGAGTTGAAGTGGAACATTATAATCTGGATAAGATTGAGCTTGAGCTTGCAATCCTATACCGCAGAATGACTAATCGTAAGCACGAGGTGCTTGACCGCTCGGCCTATATCTTAATGCATCAAATAATGAGGCATGGAAAGGCTGGAATTAAGACTTTGGCCGATGAATTCCATCTTGATATATCGACCGTCAGCAGACAGGTATCTTCGTTAGAAGAGAAAGGTTATGTATTGCGCACCCCTGATCCGTCTGATGGCAGAGCTTTTTTTCTGGAGGTAACCGAATTAGGGCAGCATAAATTTCAGGAAGCGAGAACGGCGCGGCAGGAACGGATCAGCAATCTGCTGAAGGATTGGAGCGATGAGGAAGCTGAACAATTTGGCGCTCTCTTGAAGAAGCTCAACCGAACCTTTAATTGAAAGAGCTTTTTTCTGCTTTGGAGTTTTCAACTGCATCTTTTTGACGGTGGATGTTAGCGCTAAAAAATGTAAAATTTGCATTATTGTTCGAAGCAGCAAGATACGTTTTTGGGTCTTTCTATTATGAATTTTTCATATGATGTAATTTTATAATAAATGAGATTTGTTGATATTTTCAAGCCGCATTCGTGTACAATAGAAAGTAGGATTTAAGTCAGTTTTGCTAATAACCAATAAACTAGGGTTTATATTTAACATCCAAGCTTCCCGGTGCTGAAAACCGTCCTTTTCTGAACACTTATTTTAAGCAAAGGAGATGCGCTCTTATGAACTATAGCGACTATCCTGTGGAGATTATCGAGCGGGCGATGACCCCCCGAGGCGAAATCCAGCTTCAACGTAGGGGAAAAGATTACGAAATCATCAGCAATGGCACATTTCTCATGGCAACCTACAATGGGAAATCAGAGCGCCTGCTTGTGCGTTGTGCTTTACAATATGTCTCACAGCCTCATCATGTATTGATTGGCGGACTTGGCGTCGGGTTCTCCCTGCAGGAGGCCCTGATCCACCCTCGAGTAGAACAAGTGACCGTCGTAGAAATCGAGCAGAAGATTATTGCGTGGAATAAGCTGGAACTGGCGGATAAGTCCGGTCGGGCATTGGAGCATCCTAAAACCCGACTCATTCACGCAGATCTCATCGAATGGATGGAAGTGGCGGAGGAGCAATTTGACCTAATCTGTCTGGACATTGACAACGGCCCGGATTGGAAAGTGTTCGAGCAGAATCATTCCCTGTATCACGAGAACAGCTTCTGTAAATTGCATAAGCTGCTTCAGCCCGGTGGGTGCATTACCTTCTGGAGTGCCACTGCTTCTCCTGAATTTGCAGAACGAATGAAGCGATATTTTGGCCATGTCGAGGTGCTTACGGTTGAGCAATCCCGTGGGGAACCGGATTACATATTTCTCTCACGCAAGCTGGAGGTGTAATAACAAATGAATGTACAAAAGGTGATCGATCGCAAGAAGCTGGACGAACGGTTAGTTCACATGCCTTGGTTCGTACAGCAATTCATCGATTATAAGCTGCCGGATCTCTCCCCCTCCACACTGCTGGAATATATAAGAGATTATGAGCAATTTTTGGGCTGGCTTCGTGCCGAAGGATTATCTGCAGCTGTAAATAACGCAGGGGTGACTCTGCTGGAGCTGGAAACCTTGCGAATGGAGAGCATCGTTGGCTATCGCCTGCATTTAACGACTCGCACAGAGGGGACGAACTCCAAGATCACGGTTTCACGCAAAATGTCCTCCCTCCGCTCCCTGTTTCATTATCTAAGTCAAATCGCCGAGGACGAGAACTTCTACCCGCTGCTGAAACGCAATATTATGGCCAAGGTGGAAATTAAGCGCATCCATAAACCGAAGGATACGGCAGCCAAGCTGAAGGGAAAGATCCTTGAAGAGGATGAACTTATTGAGTTCATTAGCTACATTGCCGAAGGATATGGACATGATATCGAAAATAATAAGCAGGCGCTGTATGCGCACGAGCATAATAAAGAACGCGATGCCTGTATTGCCAGCCTTATTTTGAATTCCGGACTTCGCGTATCCGAGGTCGTTAATTTGAATGTGAATGATCTGGATCTAAACAATAAGCTGCTCTACGTATACCGTAAAGGGAACAATGACGAGACGTTCAAGACCCCGGTCTATTTCCGCGAGCAGTCCAAAGACGACCTCGTCCATTACTTAACGTTGCGGGAGACCAGATACCGCACCCCGAAACGGGAAAAAGCCCTCTTCGTCGCGCTTCCCAACGGCCAGGCCGAAGGCAAGCGAATGACAAAGAGAGCCATCCAAGCAATGATTATCAAATATGCCAAACGCTTTGGCAAACCTTATCTGACTGTCCATAAGCTTCGCCATTCGTTTGCTACCGATTACTATCTGCAAAATGACATTTATAAGACGAAGGAGCAGCTTGGCCATGCCTCGACCGAAACGACCGAGGTATACGCTCACTTGACCGACAAGACGATGTCCGAGGCGATCGAGCGGCGAGTTGAATAGTACATTATCCTATTCAGCAAGGGGCGTTAGCCCCGCTTCGCTTAGGACCCAGGCCGCTATCTTCTCAAGCTCATTTGCTGCAAAATGAGCGAAAGGCGCGGCGGTGACTTCCCCTCCCCGCAAGGCTTGTCCAGTCCCTGCCAATTGCGCAGGGCCGGACTGCGCTTTTGCAGTCCGGGGGATTTCATTCGCCGCTTTTCCATTCCCTGCCGTCTCTGTTTCCCTCACTACATAGGCCTTCACCTGATTTAGCTCCTGCAGCAGTACCCGATCTTCTTCGCTGCGAAGCATCACAATCTTCGGAAATGCCTCTCGCTTATAACCCTCCACCAGAATCAGATCGTAACCGCCGAATCGCGCGATTAATTCCATCAAGGAAGTCTCCTGCTCTTCTATCAAGGCCGTCCGGTAAGGAGATGTGATAGCGATCGCTGCTGCGCCATGACGGCGAAAAGCATACGTATCCGTCCCATCATGATCGATCTCAAAGCCATGAGCATCATGCTTGATCACGGCTACTCGCAGCTTCATATGGCTGAACAAGGGCAGCAGCCTGCTGATCAGCGTTGTCTTCCCGCTGTCCTTATAACCGACGATTTGCATAACAGCGGGCGGCGCAGGCCTACTCATCTCTCACCAGCCCCCGCCAGGCAGCCTCAGCGCTTTAACCTGCTCACCGGCCTGAAGCCCTGTGGTCGTTGGGGGTATGACGATCAGCACGTCGCTGTCCTTGATCGTGACCATGACAGACGATTCATCAAGCGCTGCCGGATAAGCGATTGCCTTCCCGGAGGAAAAATCCAGCCTTCCTCTTACGAACCGGGTGAAGTTGTTGATTTTCTTGTAATCGCTGCCCAGTTCCGCAGGGATCTCCGTCAGAAACGGCTTCTCCCGGCCAAGCATCCCGCCAAGCAGCGGACGTACAAACAGCTCGAAGCCGACGAAGCAAGCGCCGGGATTACCGGAAAGCGCAAACAGCATCTTCCCGTTCTTCACCGCTGCTGTCGTCACACTGCCCGGGCGCATCGTCACTTTGTTGAACAGCATTTCTACATCCGGCCCCTTGACCAGATCAGCCATAATGTCGTAATCGCCGACGGACACTCCACCGGTCGTAATCACAACATCATAATTGATCAAAGCCTGCCCGATGATCCGCCGGGCCTTGTCCAATTGATCGGGAATCGCTTCAAGCAGATGAGGCTCCCCTCCCGCTTCAATAATCTGACTCGCCAGCATATAGGTATTGCTATTGCGAATCTTGCCATCCACCAGCGGCTCATCCACATCCAGCAGCTCGGAACCGGTAGAGAGCACAGCCACCCGCGGACGCTTCATTACCGGAACCGCAGCCAACCCGAAGGTAGCCAGCACAGAGATCTCGCCAGCGGACAGCTTGCGTCCTTTCTCCAGAAGCCGTTCCCCTGCGGAAATTTCGTAACCGACCGGAGTAATATTAAGGCCCGGCGAAATCGGCCGTCTTAGCTTGATATAAGTTCGTCCATCCTGGATCTCCAGCTCCGTCATCTCTAGCATAATAACCGCATCCGCCTCATCGGGCACCTTCGCCCCCGTCATAATGCGAGCCGCTGTGCCGGGAACAAGAGGTACAGAAGGCAAACTGCCGCAAGGGATTTGATCTACCACTTGCAGCAGAACCGGCTCCTCCGCATGACAATGCTCTGTATCGCTGCTCTTGACCGCATAGCCGTCCATGCCTGAACGGCGGAAGAACGGATACGGATGGGGTGCAACCACATCTTCAGCCAGAATCCGCCCCATCGATTCAGCAAGCTTCACTTGCTCCGTTCCGCCCGGGACGACGAATGGCATGATGCGAGCCTGGGCCGCTTCGACGGATACGGCATGGCGACGGAATTTATCTTCGTTTGTTGCTGCTGTCTTGTCCATGTCTTTTCCCCTTCCTTCCTATTCGGAACAGGCGCTGAGATAATCGCCGAACACAGCTTCCGTACGAGCCGACACTTCGGTGATTTCAGCCTTGCTTAAGTGATCATAATGAATTCCCATAACGACAGTCACGGTACATTTCAGCCTCTGTGCTGCTTTTCTAGCCATATTAACCGTCAAGACATGCTCCTTATGCCCCGGTACTGCGGTGGTCTCAACCTCTATATTTTCACCATTCCAATAAGCCGTTGAAGCGGCACCGATATGTTCGACCCCGCCGGTAATCAAGATCACCAGATCGCGCCCCATGGGAACAGCCTGCAATTTAATATCCTCAAACGCCATTCTTCCTGCCTCCTCTGAACATCCTCTCCTAATTCTATAGGATGCCGCGGATTTCGTCCAAGGTAGAAATGTTCTCGGCGATCATAAATTGCTCCACTTGATCAAGCAAGTCCTCTCCAGCCCGCAAATTCATAAAATTATAGGTTCCAACCTGCGTGATTGCTGCCCCGGCCATAATAAATTCGATAATATCGGTTCCGCTGCAAATCCCGCCCATTCCCATCACCGGAATCGATACAGCCTTGCTTACCTGATGCACCATGCGCAGTGCGATCGGCTTGATCGCAGGGCCGGATAAGCCGGCATAGAGATTGTTAAACACGCTGCGGCGTTTGTATATATCGATCTTCATCGCCGAGAAAGTATTTATGAGGGATACGCCATCGGCCCCTTCCTGCTCACACATGACGGCCATGCCTACAATGTCCTCCGCATTCGGAGACAATTTGATGACAAGCGGCAGCGACGTCGCAGCACGTACCTTCCTGACGACCTCCCGTGCCGTCTCCGTCTGGATGCCATAGGCCATCCCGCCCGCTTTGACATTGGGACAGGAAATATTGAGTTCAATCATGTCGACAGCCGGATTACCCGCAAGCGCCCTTCGCTTGGCATCCGCTTCGATTCGTTCAGCTCCCTCCACATAGTCCTCCATCGTATTCCCGCCCAGATTCACAATGCGAATCAGATCCAGCTGCTCCCAGCGCGGACACTCCTCGCTTAGGAAAGCTTCGACTCCCGGATTCTCCAGGCCAACGCTGTTCAACAACCCGGATGGCGTCTCATAGACTCTTATGCCGTCATTGCCTGCCTTCGGGTGAAGGGTCAGCCCTTTGCCGGAAATTCCCGCAAGGCGATTCAGCTCATAGAGCGCTCCATATTCCTGTCCAAATCCGAAGGTTCCGGAGGCCATAACGAGCGGATTCTTAAACGTCAGCTTGCCGAAAGAACATGATAAATCGATCATTCGAATACAACCTCCTCTGCCGGAAATACAGGACCATCCGTACAAGCCTTCTTCCGTTTGTCTTTACATTTTACACTGCATACCAGACAGGCCCCAATCCCGCAAGCCATCCGGTTCTCTAGTGAGACATATACCTTGGCTCGTCCGGATGAAGCTTGTTGCTTGCGCTGCACAGCGTGCAGCATCGGATGGGGTCCGCAGGCTATGATCGTATCATAGTGCTCAAAATCGAGATCGTCGAGAATCACGCCACCCACATTGACATGTATCTGTGCAGCGGAAGCTGCACGGAATTCTTCTACCATGTAAGACTCGCGGCTAAAGCCGAGATACACGTCGGCATTCGGAACCTGGCGCAGGGCATAATAAAACGGGGCAATCCCGATTCCCCCGCCAACAAATGCCGTCTTGCCTTCCGGAGCTTCAAATCCATTTCCAAACGGACCTTCCAGCCTCACATGATCCCCTTGCTTCAAATTTGAGAATAGTCTCGTTCCCTCTCCAACGACTAAATACAGAAATTCGATCCGTCCAGGCGTAATATCGAAAATACTCAGCGGCCTGGACAGCAGCGGATAATGGTCCCATGCGCGTATCATGTAAAACTGGCCCATCTTCCCGACGAATTGACCGGCAACGGCCAGACGAAATACTCCTGGTGCTACTTCCTCATTGGATACGACTTCCGTCAAATTGTTCAGTCCCCTTTCTTATTGAGGTTGTTCAAAAAGCCCACTTCCGATCCGAAAAGCCGACGAAGCCATGTGGCCTGCGAAAGCCTCTCAGTTGTTCACGACCAACTTCCTGCGCCCCTCTTCTCAGTTCCTATGCTCATCCAACAGAAGCGTTTGGAAAAATCTCATATCGGAAACATGAGCTCCGTTACTGCAAAACCGGCCTTTTTGAACACACTATAGACGCCTGCTTGATTTTATACACTTCATTTAAGGATGCAATTTTTCTCGCCTACTAGTCTGTGATAAACATCACCCCAAAACGATTTAGCCCTGAGTAAAACGCTTACCTTGAAAATTAACCATTTTCTCATATTTTTCAATGAATATGGGCATACCAGAACATGACATTTATTTTGGAGAAGAGGTAATGCTATGTCCACAAAACTCAAACACTGGATGATCGTCTGCACCATCCTGCTCATGTTGTTCCCAAGCTCTGGGAGCATTGAAGCCAAACGGTCGTCACCGGGTGCACCGGGTACGGAGGACACGGCACCTACATCCACTGAGAGCAGTGAAAAGCCGCTTAATCTAGCCGAGCTGCAGCGCAAATATTCCGAGACCTTTGTATTCCGCGGTCCTCGGGTGAAGCAGGTCGCACTTACTTTCGACGATGTGCCAGACCCCCGATTCACGCCGCAAGTGTTGAAAATACTGAAGCGTGAAGGTGTCAAAGCCACCTTTTTCGTCGTAGGCAGCCGGGCCAAGAAACATCCTGATCTCGTTCGGCAAATCCACCGTGATGGCCATATCATCGGCAACCATTCCTATACTCACAATCAATTCAAGAAGCATTCGATGCAGGAGTTCCAGTCCGAAATACTGCGGACCGAAAAGGTGATTCAAAATATCGTCGGTTATCGCCCGAAGCTGATTCGGCCTCCATACGGTGATATTAATGAAGCTCAGGTTCGTTGGGCGAAGCGGCATAGCTACAGAGTCGTAAACTGGAACGTCGATTCTCTGGATTGGAAGGGGCTCGACAAGGACAAGGTCAAGCAGAACGTGCTTGAAACGGTTGGTCCCGGATCGATCGTTCTCCAGCATGCCGGAGGCGGCTCGGGCTCTAACCTGAACGGTACGATCGAGGCGCTGCCCGAGATTATCGAACAATTGAAATCCAAAGGCTATCAATTCGTTAATGTGGCCGATATGCTCCAAACCAAGAAAAATAAATTGTAATAAATAGGGCCGTACCGGAACAGCTTCTGTCCGGTACGGCCCTATAAAATCGATGAATCTATAATCTGCTATTTCAATACAAACAACTTAACATCCTGATAACCAAACTGGTTCACAAAGGAAGTACTGCCCGGGATGAAAATATCGATCCGGTTGCCCTTGATCGCTCCACCGATATCTGTCGCTGTCGCTACAAAAGCTTTCTTAGGCAGGCCTTCATGATCATGTCCGGTTACGAGCACCTTGGTGCCCAGAGGAATCACTTTCGGGTCCACTGCAATCGTTCCTAGTTTGAGCGGGTTGCCATAATAATCTACCGCGCCATATCCGCCATTTTCACTTGGAGCTGAAGAATACGCCGTCGCTTTGGCGCTGATCGTCTTGGAGTAATTAAAGCTCTTGCCCCAAGCTTCAACCACCTTTTGATCTGCAAGTACGCTTAGCGTAGGCAGCAGAATGGCGCTGTCGGCAGATGAAGCCTTCATTTCTGGAGCAGACATCGTATTGCTCTTGTTATCAGGAATTGTGATGCTAAGACCTTCGTATATATTGGTTGCCTGGATAGTCGGATTAGCGGTCATCAGCTTGTCCATCGGCACTCCATACTGCTTCGAAAGTGTATAGAATGTATCTCCTTCCTTCGCTGTATGTAACGAGTCGGCCAGCGCAGGAACGGATTGGATCGCTCCAAATAATCCAGCGGTAATCAATGCTGTCTTCATCATGCGCTTGAATGTCCATGTATGTTGTTTCTTCATGTTGTCCTCCTTTGATTTCGCCTGCGGAGTTAGTTGTCGGATTCGGGAAAAGGAAGCTTCCCTACGCGAGAATAGTAACAAATGATAGATTCATTTTTTGTTACTTTATCAGCCGCGCTTCACCCCAAGATAGCCAATCTGTAAATGACTCCATTTCAAATCGGCCTTTCGTTAAATCGTCCCCCGCACTTGTCCTAGTAAGTTTCGGCTCATTGAATATATCACAACTTTGTAACCAATAGCTCATGTAATTGTTACCATTTGCGCACAAAGCCTGATGTAACAAGGTATTTTTAATCTTAATTAATGACAAATACAGTTATATGTTTACTATATAAGCGCAACTCAACATGAGAAATGTGGACTGGAAAAGCCGGACTTGCTCTTTCTTTGGTTCGACCTCTATAGTAGTAAAGAACGGATAGGATGGTATTCCGCATAGCGAAAATATTGGGTTGGAGGGGTGAAGCATTGGGCTTGCTGCATCATATCGAGATTTACGTCTCAAACCTTAAACGTTCGGCAGAATTCTGGGGATGGTTTCTGTCAGAGCTTGGTTATGCGCCGTTTCAGGAATGGGAAGAAGGCCGGAGCTGGAAATTAGGAGACACTTATCTAGTGTTTGTTCAAGCCAAAGAGAAATACCTGGACGTTCCCTACAATCGATGTCGTGTGGGGCTGAACCATTTGGCATTCCATGCGAATTCACGGCAACAAGTGGATGAGCTGACTGTCAAGATTCGGTCCAGAGGATTAAACGTGCTTTATCAGGATAGGCATCCTTTCGCCGGCGGAGAAGACTATTATGCCTTGTTTTTCGAAGACCCTGATCGAATAAAAGTCGAGTTGGTAGCACCTTGAGCATCCCTGTTCGCGATACTAGCAAAAAGGACGATCCCCAAGTAGTATTTACTACCGGGATCGCCCCTTCCATTCCTCGCGCAAATATATCGCTCGGTTAGAGTACTTTGCTCAGGAACTCCTTCGTCCGCTGCTCCTTAGGCGCACCAAATACTTGCTGTGGCGAGCCTTGCTCCAAAACCTGGCCTTGATCCATAAAGATGATGCGATCGCCGACCTCACGGGCAAAGCCCATTTCATGCGTAACGATGACCATCGTCATTCCTTTGTCGGCCAGCTTCTTCATAACATCAAGCACTTCTCCGACCATCTCGGGGTCAAGCGCGGAGGTCGGTTCATCAAACAGCATTACATGCGGCTCCATCGCCAGCGCTCTGGCAATGGCAATCCGCTGCTTCTGCCCACCGGACAATTGTGAGGGATAGGCATCCCGCTTATCCTGCAAACCGACAGTTTGCAGCAGATTCATCGCTACGGCCTCTGCTTTGTTCTTGTCCATCTTCTTCACGCGTATAGGCGCAAGGGTGATGTTATCGAGCACCGTCTTGTGCGGAAACAGATTGAACTGCTGGAACACCATCCCCATCTTCTGACGAGTCAAGTTAATGTTGTGCCCTCGTACGGTAATCGATTCGCCTTCGAACAGAATCTCGCCTTCAGATGGAGTCTCCAGCATGTTAAGACAGCGCAGGAACGTGCTCTTCCCCGATCCGCTTGGACCGATTACAACGACAACCTCCCCTTGCGGGACCTCAAGGTCTATCCCCTTCAAAATATGGAGATGACCGAATTTTTTATGCAAATTTTTAACGGTTATCACTGGCCTTCAACTTCCTTTCGAACACACCCAAAACCCGAGATAGTGTGAATGTCAGAATAAAATAAATTACTGCAACGATCAGATACGGTGTCATCCCGTTATACGTGATGCCAACGACAGAGCCGGATTGGAAGATCAGCTCGGTCACACCGATAATGGAGACGATAGAGGACTCTTTAATAATCGTTATGAATTCATTGCCGATGGCCGGAAGCACCGATTTAATCGCCTGCGGAATGATGATGAAGCGCAGCGACATTCCCTGCGACATCCCGAGTGAACGCGCCGCTTCCCCTTGTCCACGATCCACGCCTTGAATACCTGCGCGAAAGATTTCCGCCAAATAAGCCGAGCTATTGATGGACAAAGTAATCGCACCCGATTGAATCGGAGTAAAGTTAACGCCGAATAATTGCGAGAAGCCATAATGAATAATCAACAGCTGTACCATCATCGGCGTTCCGCGCAGGAACTCTACCCAAGCATGGCCGATGAAACGGACGATTTTTAAGGGCGACATCCGCACCAAAGCAACCACAAGCCCGAGAATAAAACCGCAGATAACACCGATCGCAGCCAATAAGAGCGTATACTGCACACCGGTGAAGAAGTAATCGCGGTAATCCCAAAACATCGTAAAAAACTTCATAACCAGACCATTCCTCCCAAATTCATCAGAAAACTTGCTAAAAAGCAGAAAATAGCGAAGCTTCTCCGCTATTTTCTAGAGCAATTCCTTAAAAATCCAATGTTTATTTCACAGCCAATTCGCTGGCTGCTTGAATATACTTCTCTAGGCTTCCATCTTCCATCAGGCGTGTCAAGGTAGCGTTGACCTTATCAAGAATCTCGCTATTGCCCTTCTTCACAGCGACAATATATCCGTCATCCTCAGCCTCCGGCTGAGCCTCTGCAATGGTCAGACCCTCGATATTGCTTATATACGCCTCTGCTACTGGACCTTCGATGATAGCTACGTCTACACGGCCTGTTTTTAGCTGCATCATAATATCTTGAGTTTTCGCCAGGGAAGTGATCTTGGCATCCTGGACCGTCTTGGCAATATCCTCCTGGATCGAACCCTTTTGAACGCCAATCTTCTTGCCAACCAGCGCATCCATCGTCTTGTAGCTGCCTTCTTCACCGGTACGAGTGACAACAGCCTGCGTTGCCGTAAAATAAATCTTAGACATATCTACTTCCTTCTGACGCTCAGGTGTTGGACTTAAACCGGAAATGGCAAAATCAATCCGGCCGCTGTTCAACTCATTCATTAGCGAATCGAATTGCAGATCCTTGATTTGCAGCTCAGCGCCCAGATCCTTGGCAATTTCCTTGGCGATTTCAATGTCAAAGCCGACGATTTCATCCTGTCCTTGATCATTTTTAATATGGAACTCATATGGAGCAAAGTCTGCGCTGGTGCCAAGCGTGATGACCTTTTTGTCTGAATTCCCGCCATCGCTTCCTGCTCCTTGCGCGCTCCCATCATTATTTTTATTTTGTCCGCATGCGGCAAGCAAGCTGGTTACCATCAATAGAGCTATAACTAATGTTCCCCACTTTTTCATTTCTCTCTCTCCTGTCATTTGCTTTCTTTAATCTATAATCACTTGGCCAATTATAAAACAAAATGCATATATATGCAAAGGTAAAATATGATACTTCATCATTTATTCACAGATTATTATCCAAGTATTGAGGGTTAATTAAGCTGTGGTTAATTAAACGAAGCTGATAAGTTAACAATATCACAGCAATCCATCTTAACGGAAATTGGTTCCGCTATTTTGGCGAATTCGACGTTTCCGTAATTGTAACGGAAATCTGATCCTCTATTTGGGGATCATCTACCTATATTTTGCTGAAAAACTTCAATTTAAGGGACTCCATTTCCGTTAGAATTCAAAAATGGCTCTTTCAAGCCAAATAGCGGCACTGATTTCCGTTAGATCTTTCTGGGCCAAAAACCGCTCACCTTCACCAACGGCTCAGCGTATCGAACATACGGATTAGTCTAGCCGGTATAGTTAGTGGCGGCGTATTGTTGGGGGAATGGGGGAATTCGTGCTGTTGGGGCTACTACATTCTAAAATGACGATTTTGAAGTGCAGAAAATTACATTCACTCGCTGTGTCGCGTTAAAACGTTAGTGAATATTTATGAGATTCGCTTAATTTATTGCCCTGCCTTTTATTCAATTCCAAAAAGCTTGGACATAATAGGACAAAGGAGTTGAATCTATGCTGCTGGAAGCTCTATATCATGTTCCAAGAGATAAGTGGGCCTATGCCTACGATAATTCAACGATTCATCTGCGGATTAGAACGAAGCGTGATGATCTGGAGCAGGTCATTGCCATGACCGGGGATAAATATAATTGGGCCGGTACCTATCAGGAGTTCAAAATGGAGAAAGCGGCTCATGATCTGATGTTTGACTACTGGGAGGTTGATGTTCGCCCCCGCTACAGGCGCTTATCCTATGCCTTCAAGCTCGTTGCCGGAACGGAGACGATTTACATGCTCGATTCGGGCTTGCAGCATGATCCGCCATCCCCGCCGGGAGAATGCTTCGAGTTCCCCTATATTCATGAAATCGACGTATTCAAGGTCCCGGAGTGGGCCAAGGAAGCCGTCTTCTATCAGATTATCCCGGAACGGTACGCTAACGGGAATCCGGATAATGACCCGAAGCCCGTGGAGAATTGGGGAGGCACACCGAAATTCGATAATTTCTTCGGCGGCGATTTACAAGGGGTGCTGGATCATTTGGATCATCTGGTCGATTTGGGGATCAACGCCATTTATTTCACACCTTTATTCACTTCGCCATCCTATCATAAGTACGATACGACGGACTATCGGCAGGTCGATCCTCATTTCGGTGATAACGCACTGCTTAAGAAAGTTACCGAAGCCTGTCACGAACGTGGTATTCGTGTTGTACTCGATGCCGTCTTCAATCATTGCGGCGAGCAGTTTCCGCCGTTCCAGGATGTGCTGAAGCATGGGCAGAACTCCAAATATGCAGGCTGGTTCCATATCAACGAGTTCCCGGTTAAGATCAAGGATGGGATGCCCACCTATGATACCTTTGGCTTCTATGGGAATATGCCTAAATTCAACACGGCTAACCCCGAAGTGAAGGAATATTTGCTTGGGGTAGCTGAATATTGGATCCGGGAGATCAAGCTGGACGGATGGCGTCTTGATGTCGCTAATGAGATCGATCACCATTTCTGGCGAGATTTCCGCAACGTCGTGAAAAGAGTGAATCCGGAGGCTTATATTATCGGGGAAGTCTGGAGCGATTCACTGAACTGGCTGCTCGGCGATCAATTTGATTCCGTCATGAACTATCCCTTTGCCGACAAGGTGCTTGAATTTTTCTGCGGCGGAATGGATGGCTACAACTTCTCGAATGAGATGGGCTCGCTTATTATGCGTTATCCGCAGCAGACGAACGAAGTGATCTTCAATATGCTCTGTACGCATGATACACCACGGTTACTGACACGGGTGGGCGGTGACAAAAGAAAGCTCAAGCTCTGCGTCGTCTTCCTATTCACTTATATCGGCACGCCTTGCATCTTCTACGGCGATGAGATTGGCTTAACCGGGAATACGGACCCGGATTGCCGCAAATGCATGGAATGGGATCCGCAGAAGCAAGATCGTGAGCTGTTCGATTTCTATAAAATGATGATCGCCTTGCGCAAGAAGCATGTGGTGCTTAGACAAGGACGCTTTCGCTTTCTACAAGCCAATAGCGGCAATCCCTGCATCATTTATGAGCGACTGGATCACCGTATGCATTTCACAGTCTGGATGAATAATACGGATAAAGCGTGCGTGCTATCCCATCCGATTCAGACTAGCGATTGGCAGGACGCCCTGACCGGCGAGAGAGTTGCTCCCGACTCGGGTACAATGAACATCAGCCTGGACCCCTATGGCTTCCGTATTCTGTATCGTCATATCAAATGAACATAAATAAGCCGGGATCTGGCAGATCGATCCATTAACCAACGGATCACGCCAGTCCCGGCTTTTCTTATACATCCTTCAGCCTTGCGTAGATTTCGCTATACTGTCTTGCCGATTGCTGCCAGCTATAGTCACCGGACACCGCTGTCTTGACGAGACTTTCCCAAATTTCCGGTTGTTTATAGAAGGAGACAGCCCGGCGCAGTGTATATAACAGATCATGGGCGTTGAAGTCATGAAAAGTAAATCCGTTGCCCTCCCCCGTATATTCGTTATAGGCATGCACGGTATCATTAAGCCCTCCCGTCTCCCGCACAACGGGAATGCTTCCATAACGCAAGGCCAATAGCTGGCTGATGCCACAGGGCTCAAAACGTGAAGGCATCAGGAACAGATCGCTGCCGGCATAAATCCGCCGCGACAGCCGTTCGCTGAACAAAATCTGTGCAGAGAGCTTCTGCGGATGGCGCCGAACCGCTTCTCTGAACCATTCCTCATAGCTGTTATCCCCGGTACCAAGCAGTACGAATTGAACATCATCCTCATTCAGCCATTCATCCAGAATACGCGTCAGCAAATCGAGGCCCTTTGGCTCAACCAGCCGCGTCACCATACCGATGAGCGGAACGGAGGCTTGCTCGGGAAGTCCCAATTCCTGCTGCAGCGCCAGTTTATTTTGCCTTTTCTTGGTCAGGCTGCTGCGGTATTTGACGTATATATCCTCATCCGTCAACGGATTATAAAGCTTTGCATCAATCCCATTTACGATCCCTGACAAGCGATCCCCCAGCGAGCGCAGCAATCCGTCCATTCCATAGCCATAGTAAGGGGTGCGGATTTCTGCAGCATAGGTGGGACTTACTGTCGTAACATGATCGGCGAACACAAGCCCCGCTTTCATAAAGCTCACATTGCCGTAATATTCGACTGCCTCCGCCGTAAAATAGTAATCCGGCAGCCCGAGTAAATCGCCCAGCACTTCCCGGGGGAAAATCCCCTGATACAGCAGATTGTGAATTGTATATACCGTTCGGATAGAACGATATGCTATATGGCTCTGATAATGCTCCTTAAGAAGCAGCGGAATCATCGCTGTATGCCAGTCATGACAATGGAGAATATCCGGCAGGAATTCAATCATCGGCAGCATATCAAGCACTGCCCGGTTCAGGAAAGCGAAGCGCTCCCCATCATCCGGGTAACCATAAACACCATCCCGGCCGAAGTAATATTCATTATCGATAAAATATACTGGCATCCCTTCATGAATGAAATACTCGATCCCTCCATACTGCCTGCGCCAACCAACAGGCACTTCCATCGCCCCCAAATGCGTCATCTGGTCGGTGAAATGGGACGGGATATCCTTATATTTAGGCAGCACCACTCGCACATCATGACCCGCCTCTTGCAGCGCCTTTGGAAGTGCACCGATCACATCAGCCAACCCACCTGTCTTAATAAAAGGGACAACCTCGGCAGCGGCGAACAATATTTTCATATATGCTTCCTCCTTGGTGATTTAGTGCCTGGTTTAATCTTGTTCGATAAGCGGAGCTTCACCCTCCGCCCGGATCTGATCGCCGGCTTCAGAACGATGAAGCTGAGTGGCGCAAGGGCTAGCTCCAGGCTATACGGACAATCATGCCAGCGCTTCAGCTCGCTATGCAATGGGGCAATGCGAATCTGTTCTGCGCCGCCATAAACTTCCAAATTGCTGTTGAACATCTCGACATATGCCCCATACTGCGGTACACCGATTCGGTAATGCTCCCGTGCAACAGGTTGAAAGTTAATAACGATCAGCAGCGTATCCTCGGTTCGCTTGCCCTTTCGCAAGTAACAAATGACGCTTTGCATATTATCATGCGGATTAATCCATTGATAACCGCTGCCGTGATGATCGTTCTCCCACAAGGCAGGCTCTCTTAAATAGAAATGATTCAGCGAGCGGGTATATTCCAGCATTTTGCGATGCATTTCATAATCCAGCAGCAGCCAGTCCAGCTCCGCCTGATCCCGCCATTCAATGAACTGGCCAAATTCCCCGCCCATGAACAGCAGCTTTTTCCCCGGCGATGTCATCAGATAACCGAGCAAAATTCTTAACCCGGCAAACTTTTGCTCATAACTTCCAGGCATTTTGCTAAGCAAGGACTTCTTGCCATGCACCACCTCATCATGCGATAAAGGCAGGGTGTAATTATTCGTAAAGGCATACCAAATCGGGAAGGTAAGCAGATGATGACTTTCCGGCCGCTGATCAAATTCCGTCCCCATATAGGCGAGGGTATCGTTCATCCAGCCCATGTTCCATTTGTAGTTGAAACCAAGCCCTCCTTTATCCACGGGGTCCGTAACCCCGGGCCAGGAGCTGGATTCCTCCGCCATCATCAGAGCATACGGGTCATACTCGAAGACGACCCGGTTCAATTGCTTCAGAAAATCAATCGCCTCCAGATTTTCCACGCTTCCAAACTCATTCAGCGGATGCCGACCCGGCAGCTTCTCAAAATCAAGACGCAGCATACTGGTTACAGCATCGACCCGCAGCCCGTCGAAATGATACCTATCCAGCCAGAACAAGGCATTTGAGATAAGAAAGGATCTGACCTCCGGCTTGCCGAAATCGAAGCTCAGCGTCCCCCACCCCGTTTTTTCGGCCTTGGCCTCATCCTCATATTCGAACAGTGCCGTACCGTCGAATCGCCGCAGACCATGCGCATCCTTCGTGAAATGGCCGGGCACCCAATCGAGCAAAACCCCGATCCCTGACTGATGACAGCGATCCACGAAGTACATCAGATCCTCCGGTTTGCCATAGCGGCTTGTCGGCGCATAATAGCCAGTAATCTGATACCCCCAGGACAGATCATAAGGATACTCGGCCAGCGGCATTAACTCGATATGCGTATATCCCATTTTTGCTACATAAGGAATTAGGATATCTGCCATCTCACGATATGTATAGAAGCTGCCGTCCTTCCTTTGACGCCATGTTCCGAAATGCAATTCATATATATTCAGCGGCCTTTGATACAACGCTCTGCGGCTGCGTCGCCATTTCTCGTCATGCCATGTGTAGCCCGTTATCGATTTAACGATGGATGCCGTTGCCGGACGAACTTCGGCATAGGTTGCATAAGGGTCGGCCTTCAAGCTTTTGACCCCGTCCTGGCCGATAATTTCATACTTGTAAAAAATTCCTTCCTCTACTCCCGGAAAAAAACGAGTCCAAAATCCCGATTCGGGTATCTTATATAGTAAATCATTCTCCCCGCTCCACCGGTTCCAATCCGCGGCGATCGATACTTGCCGCGCGTGGGGCGCCCATACGGTAAAGCGAACACCGGACTGACCGTCCTCGACTGCCAGATGCGAACCCAGGGTTAAGTAGCTTCGGTATAGTGTTCCTTCATGAAACAAATAAATATCATCCTTAGAAATTAGTTCAGTTCGTTCGGACAATGTATAATCACCTGCTTCTCCAAATAATTTTATAGAGGCTAATGAACAGCCGGGACCGCTTGAACCACTATTTATCCATAATTTTGCCTTAACTCCCGATATTGAAAATTAAAATGCTCTTTTACAAATTTCTTTGTAATAATTTCTGATAATTTCCATACCTTTAATTTCAACAACATCATTCATATCTAGTGTATGTAAGAACAACACAGTCCAAACCACACGGGAGGGAAAAAACGAAGTGAATAAAAAAAATTGTATTGCAATGCTGCTGGCTGGAGGTGAAGGTCGCAGATTATCCCCGCTCACTTCCAAACTTGCTAAACCCGCCGTACCGTTCGGCGGCCACTACCGGATCATCGATTTTCCTCTCAGTAACTGCGTGAACTCAGGGATCGATACCATTGGCGTACTTACTCAATACGAGGCAGAATCGCTTCACGAACATATTGGCGAGGGTAAAGCATGGAACCTCCCGAAACATGAGCATGGCGGTATTTCCCTGCTGCCATCCTACAACGCCGGTGTGAAGGAATATGCCGGAACAGCAGATGCAATTTTCAAAAATATCGAGTATGTGGATCGATTCAAGCCGGATCAGGTACTGATCCTGTCGGGCGACCATATTTATCATATGGATTACCGTAAGCTGCTTGATTATCACTTGTCTGTGAACGCAACCGCAACTATTTCCGTCATGCCAGTGCCTTGGGAGGAAGCGCATCGCTTTGGGGTGATGTGCACCGATCAGCAGAATAGAATTACGGAATTCGCGGAGAAGCCAAAACATCCGACCAGCAATCTGGCCTCGATGGGGATTTATTTATTCAATTGGGACTTCCTGAAGCAGCATTTGCTGAATGATGCCACAGATACAGAAAGCAGCCATGACTTTGGCAAGGATTTGATTCCGAAAATGCTGGCTGGCAGGGAGCCGCTGCATGCCTATGAATTTCAGGGATACTGGCGTGATGTAGGGACTGTGCAAAGTCTGTGGGAAGCACATATGGACTTACTGGCCGAGAACGCAGATTGGAAGCTAACGAATAATGAAGCCTGGCCGATGTTCACCCATGGATTGCCCGGTGCTCCAAGCCTTTTGGCCCGTAATACACAGATCAGCAACTCGATGGTGCATCAGAATTGCGAGCTGGAGGGACAGATCGAGCAATCGGTTGTGTTTGGCGAGGCAAGTATCGGCCGATATACGAAGATTAAGGACAGCGTCATTATGCCTGGCGCCAAGATCGGACGCAATGTCTGGATCGAAAAGGCCATTATCGGTGAAGGTGCAGTCATTAAGGACGGTGCAATGATTAAAGGAACGTTAGGCGATATAGCCGTTGTGGGTCCCGGCGAGACCGTTACCGCCAAGCCTGCGCTTATTCCACAGCCAAGCAGATTGCTTATGGAGGTCTATGAGAAGACGCCGCGGCTTAGAGCAGAAGGCATGCCTTCCTAGATAAAGTTCAAAAGTCCGCTTTGGATAAGAAAACCGGTCATAGTCATCTGAGAATGACCCCGGATTCAACCAGCTGAGCGTTTTGCAAAACGCCCATCAGCAGCATAAGCTTCGGTACTGAAAACCGACTTTTGGGATTATATATGAAAGGGACTCTCTAAAGTACAGCATCCTTAGAGAGTCCCTTCTTGATGTAACTACATATTTAGTTCTGATCCTCACTGTTTATTAGCTCTACCTCTTCGTCCCGGCTCTCAGGATCATGAATCGGCATCGGCAAAGTGACAGAGACCGTGGTACCAGCACCCAGCTCGCTGCGAATATCCATTTTGCCGTGATGCAGTTCCACGAGCTGCTGGCTGATCGCCAGTCCAAGTCCGGTTCCTCCACCCTGGTGATTTACCTGGAAGAAGCGGTCGCGAACCCGGCTAAGATTTTCCTCGCTGATCCCTATCCCGCTATCGACCACTTCGACTTGAACCTGCTCCGCGGAAATGGGATTGATGACAAGATGAATCCAGCTATTCTCATGGGAGAACTTAATCGCATTATCAACCAGATTCAGAAAGACCTGCTTCAAGCGATTGGCATCGCCGATAACGGTAATCGGCTTATCCATTTTATCATCAAGCTTGATCTGGATCTGCTTCTTTTCCGCCTTCGCCCACACGTTCAGCATAATCTCCTTCAGCAATTCCTGCAGCTTGACACGACCGATCACAAGCTTCATCTCGTTCTGCTGCAGCTTGGAGAAGTCCAGCATTTCCTCAACCAGTCCGATCAGCCGATCGGTCTCCTTGGAGATAATATTCATCCCGATCTTTGTCTCATCCGGATCGAAGCCGCCGGAGGTCAGTGTCTCGCTCCAGCCCTTGATGCCCGTTAATGGAGTACGCAGTTCATGGGAGATGGACGAGATGAAATCATCCTTGATCTGGTTGCTGCGAACAATCTCCTGTGCCATGTAGTTGAGCGTCGAAGCCAGCTCGCCTAATTCATATTTATATTCGCCTTCAATGCGTGTATCGAATTTTCCCTTCGCTAACTGGGCGGATACGGCTCTGATGTTATTGATCGGCTTCACGATCGAATTCGCGAGTCCGATACTGAACAAAGTAACGAGCGCCAGTACGGCAACGCATACCGCTGAGGACAGCAGGGTCAGATTCATCATTTTGGAATTAACCGCCTCAAGCGAAGTGACGTAGCGAACGATATAGGCGTTCTCCCCGCGTACCTGAAGCGGGGAGGATACAGCCATGACCATTTCTCCTGTTGACGGCTGCCTGCCGATCCATTTGCCTACACTGCCCGATGCGGCCTGCAGTACATCGCTCGTCTGGATCGCCTTCTCATCCTGGAACGGATTACTGCTCGCCTTGACATTGCCTTTCCGGTTGAGAATCAGAAGCTCTGTATCCTTCAATTCAAAGGCATCAAGCATTTCCGTAAAATAATGCGGGTCATTATCCGCATTCAGCTTTACGAATTTCTGAAAATAATCGGACGCCCATGTCGTATGGTTCGACATATGGTTATAGATCGTATCGTAATAGTACATGCGAATGGCCAAGGAGAAGATCAGTTCAACCATGAACAGAGTTACGAATACGACGATAAAATAATGCATTACGATTTGTCGTCCGATACCCTTTTTGATCATTGTCCCTCGCCCTTCCATTTATAGCCAAATCCCCATACAGTCTGGAGGAACATCGGCTCGGAAGGATTATTCTCGATCTTCTGGCGAAGCCGACGGATATTGACGTCAACAATTTTCGGATCGCCCATGTATTCTTTGCCCCATACATGATCAAGCAATTGATCACGGCTTAGCGGGGAGTTCTCGTTCTCCAGGAAATATTGGACCAGTGAAAATTCAGTTGGTGTCAGTTCTATCAATTGACCACCACGCTTAAACTGCTTAGAGATCAGGTCCAGCGTGAATGGACCGGAAGTAAATGTAACTTTGGTGCTGCTCTCCCGATATACGTTAACTCTTCGCAGCAGGGAATGGATGCGGGCGATCAGTTCTGTCGGGCTAAACGGCTTGCTTACATGATCATCCGCTCCGACGGACAGCGCGTAAACCTTATCCTGTTCCTGTACTTTTGCTGTCAGAAAAATAATCCCGATCCGCTCATTCGTCTCACGGATTCTGCGGCATACCTCAAAGCCATCGATGCCTGGAACCATCACATCAAGCAATGCAATATCGATGTCCGGCACGGTCTGCAGCTTGGCAAGCGCCTCGTGCCCATCTGCAGCCTCCAACACTTCGAAGCCGTTCCGCTTCAAATTAATCACGATAAAACTGCGGATCGATTCTTCATCTTCCAATATCAAAACTTTGCTCACTTCGCGTCTCCTCCCTCTATCATAAACAGCCTCTATCGCTTAATTTCCTGTTCGCCCTTATTCACCTTCATATTCGTCTTGCTATAGAAACCGATAACCTTGTCGTAATCCCAGGCCAGCAGCTCCCATTGTTCCTTGTAGTTCTCCCATTCTGATAGGGAGAAGAAGCGTATTTCCGCCACTGTCTCCCCGCTGTCCACCTTGACGAACCAGAGATGTTCATCCGGATTGGACTTTGGATCGATCGTTACGTTATTGGTCCATTCCTTGGGGAAGTTGAAGTAGAATCGGCCCGAAGGGTCCATATATTGCTGCTTGACGAACTTCCAGCCGACGCCCTCATCCCATTGATAGTAAGAGAAGAGCGGCATATCATACGGAGGTTCCTCCCAGCCAATCGGCTTCTCTGACCGTGCCACCTCAAGGATGCCATCGCCATCCACGTCGCCACTGTATACCGGGTAGTTCTTGAAAGTGAAGTCCTGCGACGGTACCAGGTCCTCAAATTTGCCATTTTTCATCACAAGCATATGAGAATATGCATAATGGGCACCAAATGAAGCATCGAGGATAATTCCCCTCAGCTTTGGTGTAATGTTGCCACTCACCGTATTGTAATATTCCTCCACCGCATCATCCAGCTGGATTTGATCCAGTTCCTTGAACGATGATCCGCTCAGCTGATAAGTAGTTACGGTGGCATTTTGTTCCCGCTTCAAGTTAATGACTGTAATATCCAGCTGTCCATCCTGATTCAGATCATCAATGAGGAAATTGCTGTACGGCAGGGTCAGCAGATTGTCCACCTTCTCGCCATCATACGAATAGACGGTCAAACCTTTCTGTACATCCTCTCCCCCGCCGGAAAAGCCTGCGATAATATTCAGGCGACCATCGCCGCCCAAATCCTTCAGATCGAAGGTTTCAAGATTCTGCCCCTCGCCATCAAAGCGAACCTTCACGCTCCAGCTATCCCCTTCCTGCTTGAGGATCATGCCGTGGATTCGTACCGTCTCGTCCGGGGTCTCATAGAAGACGATCGCTTCCTTCACGCCGTCATTGTCCAGATCAGCGGTTCGAATCGAGCTCTTCACATCCTTGGGCGCTATAATCGAGCCTTTCGTCTCGACATTGATGACGTTGAACAGCGATTCCCGATCCGAGGACAGCTGCGGCGTGCGCATTAATGCCTTTGGATCATCAATGATGCTGCAGCCGCTCAGCAAGAGCAGCAGCAAGCATCCGGAGCATATCGTCAGCCAGCGTCTTAAATTACCTCTCAAACTCATCACTCTTTTCATGCTAAATCAATTAATCGCTTCTCCCCGGAGGTCAGCCGTCTCCCAACGATGTCTATTTTAAGTTCCCCAGATTGGATACCCCAAATTCGCGTGCAATATTTCTCAGCCAGCTCCAGCGGAAGTGCGGTCACTACGGTTGTTCCCTGGGTTTTGCACAGCTGGCTGAACGTCTCAATGACTCTCTCAGCTGATTTGGGATCCAGTCCGATCGTCGGCTCGTCCGCGGCGATAAATTTCGCGCCATGGACAAGTGCCCGGCAAATGGCCACCCGCTGCTTCTCTCCACCGCTAAGTTTGCCAGCCTTTACATGGGCCTTATCGAGCAAGCCGAATTTCTCCAGCTCGTCCATCGCTCCCATATAATCATCCGACCGGACCATACCCGTAAAGCGGCGAACTGCCGATACTTGACCAACTTGTCCGATCAAAACATTTTTAAGCGCCGTTCTCTCCGGATAAAGGGAAGGATTTTGTTCCAAATAAGCAAACTTGGAGCGCATTTTATGCGTTCCCTTGCCCCCGCCTTGAATCAGCTTGTCCTCATTCCATGTGTAGTCCCCGCTGTTCCATGAATCGCGAAGCGCCAGGCAGCGCAGCAGCGTACTCTTTCCGCTGCCGCTCGGACCTACAATGCCGACCAGTTCTCCTTGGGCGAATTCCGTGCTGATATCACGCAGTACTTGCTTTTTATTCCCATCCACCGATTTTTTTAAGTGGCTCACCTTGATCATGTCCGATTCTCCTTTGGTTGTACCTATATCTATATCAGTTCGTGTTCAAAAGTTCAAAAGTCACTCTACTCTATAGTGTATTGGAAATAGCCGTGAAAATCCATTACAGCCTGTTCATATTTTCATTTTTTTCGAGAGTTTGTTTTCTAAAGCCCAGTCCAGCTAAAGTAAATAATACATATAAACTGCCCAGAAGGATGAATAACGCACCCGGACTAATAAATTCCATCGCAGCTCCACCGACATTAGGCCCAAGAATACTACCGAGGCTGAAATGGAAAGAAGCGATCACATTGGCAGCCGGTAACAGCGCTGCCGGCAACAGATCGGCGGCATAAGCAAGTCCAAGCGAGAAGAAGGAACCCACCAGGCCTCCGGCACCCAGGAACAATAGCATTAATCCCCAGAAGTTATTTCCCGCCAGCGGCGCGATTAGGAACAATCCCCCTCCGCCGAGGCCCGCAATCATTAATACAACCTTGCGGCTATAACGGTCGCTCAGCATTCCTAGCGGAAGCTGCAAAATCAGCCCCCCGATTCCGAAGAAAGGAAGCAGGGTTGCAATTTGCTCTGCACTTAAGCCAATCCGCAGCCCGTAAATCGGGAAATTGCTGTTCATCGTTGATTCCATATATCCATATAATAAGGATGTGAACAGAGCAAACCAGGCCAGCCTGTAGATCCGTCCGTATTTACGAGTCTCCTTTACGCTCCCCGCTGTTCTCGTCGGATACTCATTAGGCATGCGAAGTATGATGAGGAGTACCCCTATTGCAGTAAGGATAGACAGTAGTAAAAATGGAAGCAGCTGACCATAGCTCAACAATCGGATCCCGAAGGGGCCGAAGCTGAAGCCCAGCCCGTAGGACATCCCATAGAGCGAAAGATTCCGTCCGCGGCGTTCTTTGGGCGACAGCATAAGCAGCCAGAGCTGTGAGGTAAAGTGGATCGCGCTGTCTCCGATTCCGACGATCAGACGAAGTACGAACCATACCGACAAGTTCGAAACTAGCGGAAAGATCGGCAAAGCGATCATCACGGCGATCATGCCGCCGATCAGCAGCTTTTTGAAGCCGGTATGTCCAAGCACACGTTCGGCAACCAGCGTCATGGCAAATGAGCCAACATAGAGAGCAGCGGCATGCATCCCGTTCACAGAGGAAGGGATTCCGCGCTCCTCCATAAAGATGGCAAGAACCGGCAAAAGCAATCCCTGGCTTAAACCCGATATAATAATGACTAATGTCAATAAGAAAAATGGCGATACTTTTAACGGAAATTTACTAGAATTTGAAGCTATTGTCATGATGTCTTCCCCCTGCATAACAAAAGAAAACCGTCATGACAATATGACGATTTCCCCTTTAAGTGTGTGGTTCAAAAAGGTCGGTTTCAGCACCGAAGCTTATGCTTGCGATGTGATTTTTTCGTAATCTCAGTTGGATAAAGCCAGGGTCTAAAGAGCGGGGCAGCGCGTTTTCGAAGAGAACAACTTCGTAAGCCGCTGCTTGTATTGGGTGCATATGCCCCGAGAGTTTTCCGCAGAAACCATGACTTTGATCCGTTTTCTGATCCGAAGCGGACTTTTTGATCAATCTCTAAGTTTAGGTAACCGGTAAAACAACCCCTAAACATTATAGTAGACAAGCCCTATTCTCACAAGCATAATTAAGAGGTATGCATTATAGTTCTGGGAGGACTGACGGATGGCTTATGATGTAAAAGTCGATGTGTCACCGATTTATGAGTTGCTCAGCAGCTTCATGTTATATACTACACGAAAATGGATTAACAATCTGGACATCGGACGCGAATGGATTCACGACATTCAACAGAACCTTAGCGAGGAAGCGCGGCAAGCCTTTGCCGAGGCGGCTGATTATCCGTTTGGCGATTACGACCTGCTCTACGCCCTGGCGCTGGATCGCGACTCCTCGGTACAAATCCCCGGTTATCTGGAGGAGCTGTCTCACGGTCATACCGATTCATTGCTCGCCCGGATTACTCCATATGTTCCCGCTGCGACCCTGGAAGACGTGCAACGGCTTCAGGCTGACTATGCGCCGCTCCTTAATATCTGGCATGACAGTTACTTTCAAAGCATCGAGGAGCAATACGCGTCCATAATGGAAGAAGACGCCATGGAGAAGAAGGGGCTGCTTGAGAAAATAGATCCCGAACCGCTCATCGAATTTGCCTCGGGTGGGCTTGTGCTTGATCAGGAGCTTCCCGTGAAGCATATTATTCTCGTTCCATCCATTCATTTCAGACCGATAAATACGTACTGCTTCTTCGAGGAAGAGCTGCTTATCCAATATCCGATCGATATTCCGGAAGCTGATGAGGACGAGCCGCCAATTTGCCTGCTGCGGCTGACCCAAGCGTTATCCAAGCCGGAACGCCTGCAGCTGCTTCGCTATTTGGCGAATGAACCGAAGTCGATGCAGGAGATGATCCGGGACACCAATGAATCGAGAGCCCAACTGCACCATGAGCTGATGATTCTCAGATCCGCGGGTATGCTTCGCGTTCATCTTACCGATCGCAGTACGGAGAAGTTCAGCATTCGGCCAGACGGCGTATCCGAACTGCAGATGTTCCTGGAGTCCTATATTCGTATTTAAGGGTTAGCCTGGCATGAGGAACGATATTTGCATTTCTGCTGCTGCCTCTGGTAAGTTAGGAGAAACAGGATATAGCGCAAGTGCAAGAAGGAGTGATAGAGATGAAACAGACTGTGCAGCAACAAATCATTTTTGATCTTGATGATACTTTGATCTATTGCAACAAGTATTTCGAACTGATTCTCGGTCAATTTGCCGACCTCGTATCGGAATGGTTCAGCGAATACCAGCTGCCGATCAAGGAAATCCGTGATAAACAGATCGAAATCGATGTGGCCGGCGTGCAGCAAATTGGATTTGCCAGTCAGCATTTCCCGGAATCGCTGATCGACACCTACCGCTACTTCTGCCAGCAATTCGGCGAGCGCCGTGAGGAGCTCAAAGAGAAGCATCTTATGCGGCTTGGCCTCAGCGTATATGAGCAATCCGTTGAGCCTTATCCAGGTATGGTGGACACGCTTGATTTTCTGCAACGGCAGCAGCATGAGCTGTACCTGTACACCGGCGGCGAGACCGTAATTCAACAACGGAAAATCGAGCAAATGAAGCTGGCCGATTATTTTCAGGATCGCATCTTTATCCGCCAGCATAAAAATATCGATGCATTAGAAGAGATTCTGGGCTCTCGCCCCTTCCATCGTCAAAATACATGGATGATCGGGAACAGTCTGCGCACCGACATTTCGCCAGCGCTCACAGCAGGCATCCATGCCATTTATATCAAGCATCCCGATGAATGGTCCTATAATCTGATCGAGCTGGCACCGCGGAATGATTCCTATCTATATACGGTAGCTTCGCTCGAAGAGATCACGTCCATTATTTCCGCCTCCGGGCAAGCCCGCGGCTCTAAGACAATGTCGCACAGATCCAGATAGTGTTATGCCATGAACTGAAAATAGCTCCACAGAAAACCGGGTTGATGGAAAGAATCCATCAACCCGTTTTTTTGTCATTAACCCTCTGTCCGCTCTACGCTTAACTTTCCGCTCTCGTGATCAAGCAGCGTAATTCGCCCTTTGTAGTCTCCATCTGAATGCTTGAAGGATAAAATTTGCGTATGGCCTTTCTCCAGCAAAGATTGCAGCATCGTACGCGAAATTTTTTTGCCGGCATACTCTTTCCAAATCACAAAGCCGCAGCCCTGCTTATAATGAGTGCAGCCATAACCTTTGCGGCCTTCGATCAGCTGGCCGCCGCAGCCGCTGCGCGGGCATGGGGCCAACGCTTCGA
>NZ_LN831279.1:2159917-2230849 GCF_900069005.2 Paenibacillus sp. GM2
TCCGGCGGTCCGTCCGCTGCCGGAGGCGCCGCTTCCCCTCCTGGAAGCGTCTCCTGCCGCGGTGTCGCCCCCTTTGGAGCGAGAGCCTGTGCGACTGCCGCGCTTACCCTTCTCCTCCGGCTCACCGGCAAACCGCGAAGCGTCCGCTTTCTTCTGTACGCGTACCTTCTCAATAATCGAGATCGTAAATTTCTTTACGTTCTCCATAAATTTCTCGCTAGTCGCTTCTCCCTTGGAAATTTGGTACAATCGGCGTTCCCACTGACCTGTCATTTCGGGAGAAGTTAACAGTTCTACTCCCGCATGTCTGATTAATTCGATGGCGGTGCGGCCCTTCTGCGTGACCGTGATCCGCTTGCCCTGCATCGTGATATATCCAACGCTTTTCAGCCGCTCGATCGTGGCGGCCCGGGTCGCCGGCGTTCCAAGCCCCGCATCCTTCATCGCTTCGCGGAGCTCATCATTCTCAAGCTGCTTGCCAGCGCTCTCCATAGCCTTGAGCAGCGTGCCTTCGGTATAAGGCTTCGGGGGCTGAGTGGCTTTCTCCTTCGCCTCTGCTTCCTTGCATAACACCGGCTTATCGCGGTCAACAGAGAACGGCTCACTGACCTCTTCCTCCGGGTCTTCCTCTTCATCCTTCTTCTTGCCGCGCTTTGGGGATTTGCTATCATCACCCGGCAAGCACACTTTCCAGCCCAAGGACAGCAGTTCCTTCACATTCGTCTTGAACAATTCCTTCTCAACTTCCGTCATTACCGTGTGCTGCTTGTATTCCGCCGCCGGATAGAAATGCGACAGAAAGCGGCGGACGACAAGGTCATAAATATTCCCCTCTTCCTTGCTAAGCGTTCCCGGCCTTCTTAACGTCGGCAGAATGGCATGGTGATCCTCCACACGAGTAGGATTGCAGACCGACTTGTTATTCACATGCACCAGCTTCTGGTTCCCGCCCTCGGCCAATTCCTTATAGTCTGTAGATTTCAGCATATGCAGCGTTTTGTGCATGCCTTCGATATTTTGTTCGGTGACATAATTGGAGTTCGTACGCGGGTATGTAATCAGCTTATGACGTTCGTATAAAGCCTGGGCCAAATCAAGCGTCTTCTTGGCCGAATAACCAAACTTTGCGTTCGCATCCCGTTGAAGCAGTGTCAGGTCATACAGCTTATAAGGATATTCCTTCGTCTCCTTAACCTCATATTCCACGACCTGGCCTTGCTTGCCGCGCACCTTATCCGCTAGAGACCGCGCCTTCTCCGCGTCTGTCAATCGATCTCCCTGCCAGGTTCCGATATAGCAACGCTCGTCCTGTTCAAATTCGGCTTTGATCTCGTAATACGTCAAGGAATCAAAGCTCTCGATTTCCTTCTGACGATCATAAATCAACGCGAGTACAGGCGTCTGCACCCGGCCGACCGAGAGCAGCGTATTATGCTTCGTCGTAAAGGCGCGCGAGGCATTCATGCCGACGAGCCAGTCGGCCTCACTTCTCGCCCGCGCCGCCTTCGTCAGATTCGCGAACTCTTCGCTGCTCCGCAGCTCGGCAAAGCCCTTGGCGATGCTCTCCGAGGTCAAGTCAGAGATCCATAGCCGCTTGACAGGCTGCATCAGCTTAAGCCGCTGCTGAATCAAAGCGAAGATATATTGTCCTTCGCGCCCGGCGTCACAGGCATTTACAACCGCATCACAACGCTTGGCCAGCTCGCCGATCGTCTTCAATTGATCCTTTGTCTTCGGATTCGGTACAATCTTGAATTGCTCTGGCATGATCGGCAGATCATAGAAATTCCATTTTTTATACTTATCATCATAAGCATCAGGCTCTGCCAAACCAAGCAAGTGTCCGATCGCCCAGGTAATGATATATTGCTCTCCTTCCAGATAAGAGCGATTATTCTTCGCCCGCGGTTCAATCACCGCAGCGATCGTTCGTCCCATATCGGGTTTCTCCGCAATTACGAGCGTTTTCATTGTTTCAAGCGCCCCTCTTTCCTAGCATTCCAGTTCCACAGATAAAAAGGGCCGCGCTCCGCGCAGCCCTGTAGCTAACCTCTATTATAGCATATTTTCACATATTTCGCTCCAAGTTTTCGGCTAACGATACTACAGATCGTTATTCCCTCAGGATTCGCGGCCTCTAAAATCTAGCGATACCCCAATCGTTATTAGCAGAAAATTCGGTCGTTAAGCCCTTCATTCATCGCAATAACGATACCCAGCTTCGTTAAAATTCCCAGCAGCGTATTTAAGCTAAAAATAGCGATACCACGTTTCGTTAGGTAAATGCGATGTTATCGTTAGTCAAACCTTCTCCTCAAGATAGGGTACCGTCCCCAGTCAGGAACTTATTGACCTCCCGCGCCGCCTCGCGGCCTTCCTGGATAGCCCACACGACCAGACTTTGCCCGCGGCGCATATCCCCGGCGGCAAACACCTTGTCAACATTCGTGTTATATTTGCCGTAACGCGCTTTGACATTGCTGCGGCGGTCTCTCTCAAGCCCCAGCTCATCGATCATCGTCGCCTCCGGTCCATCAAATCCGATAGCAACGAGCGCCAGCTGGGCCGGGAAGACCCGTTCCGTCCCGGGTACAGGCTTATAGGTTTTACGGCCTTCCTCATCGACTGTACGTTTGATTTGAACGGTGTGCAGCTCCTTCAAATTTCCTTGCTCATCGCCGACAAAGCGGGTAGTCATGATGGAAAATTCCCGCGGATCCTGCCCGTAAAGCGCTTTGGCCTCTTCCTGTGCATAATCAAGCGTATAGACATTCGGGAATTGCGGCCACGGATTGGCAAGCAGATCCCGCTCCAGCGGCGCCTTGGCATGCGTGCCAAATTGCGTGATGCTGCGGCAGCCATGGCGTAGAGCTGTAGCGACGCAGTCTGAGCCCGTGTCTCCACCGCCAATGACGATTATATCCTTGCCCGCCGCCGAGGTATATTGTCCATCCTGCAGCCCGGAGTCGAGGTAGCTCTTGATCGTGCCGTTCAGGAAAGGCATGGCGTAATGCACGCCCTGTAAATGGCTGCCTTCAATCTCGAACTTGCGCGGTTTCGTCGCCCCACCGCATAATACAACCGCATCATATTGATCTATCAGCTGCTGTGTCATAATATCCTTGCCAATTTCCGTATTCGTAACGAACTTCACGCCTTCGGCAGCGAGAAGATCAACGCGGCGCTGTACGATCTGCTTATCCAGCTTCATTGCGGGGATGCCGTACATCAATAGACCGCCAATCCGGTCCGCACGTTCATATACAGTCACTTCATGTCCTGCCTTGTTCAATTGCGCTGCGCAGGCCAGCCCTGCCGGACCTGAGCCAACAACCGCAACCTTATGACCCGTACGATAAGCCGGCGGCTCCGCTACAATCCAACCTTCCTCGAAGCCTTTGTCAACAATCGCTTGTTCAATCGTCTTGATCGTTACCGGCTGGCCAATCAGCCCTACTGTACAAGAACCTTCACAAGGAGCCGGACAGACCCGGCCTGTAAACTCCGGAAAATTATTCGTCTTGTGCAAGCGCTCCAGCGCTTCTCTCCACAAGCCGCGGTAGACGAGATGATTCCATTCCGGAATCAAGTTGTGCAGCGGACAGCCCGAGGTGCCGCCGATCATCTCGATCCCTGTATGACAATAGGGAGTTCCGCAATCCATACAGCGCGCTCCCTGTGTCTGCAATTCCTGTTCAGTCAGATGCTTGTGAAATTCCTGCCAATCATGAACCCGTTCCAGCGGACTGCGGTCCCCCGGTAGCTGACGGGTATACTCCATAAATCCAGTTGGTGTAGACATCTTATTTCCCCCATCCGTTGCCAACGAGAGCAGACAAGCCGGATCGACTGATCCGGCTTGTCTATGCAGCGCATTACGAAATGCAACCGCCAGCGAACCCTCCCGTTATCGTGTAACTTGATGTTAGCACCCCGGGGGAACGTTATTAATGGATTAATAAAATGATATTTTGCACTATTATGCAGACGTATGACGCCTGACATAGGTCAAAAACCGGTAATGATAAGGGTTCTTCTCATCACGAATTCCTTCGCTTTCCTGCTCCAGCTGGAACTCGGACCAATCGATCGCCGGGAAAAAAGTATCTCCGGCAATGTCCTCATCAATCTTCGTCACCAGCAAGCGGTCCGCGTAAGGAAGCAACAGTTGGAAAATCCCGGCCCCGCCAACTACCATTAACTCTTCGCCATCCGCCAGAGCCAACGCCTCTTCAACCGTATGTACGATCTCCGCACCTTCAGCGTGATAGGAGCGATCATTCGTCATAACGATATTACGACGGTTCGGCAACGGACGGCTGCGCATCGACTCCCAGGTTTTGCGCCCCATCAGTACGGTCTTCCCCGTCGTTTGTGCTTTGAAGAAGGCCATATCCGCCGGCAAACGCCATGGCAAATCATTATCCCGGCCAATCACGCCGTCCCTGGCCATCGCCCAAATAAATGTTATTCCCATATTTCGCATCCTCCTTTCCGGAATCCGTTCAACAAATAGCCGCTCTACAGGCAGGCCTATCATTAGCTAGCTTCTATACCGCAACAGTGGCTTTAATGCCAGGATGATGCTGGTAGCCAACAAATTCGAAATCCTCATAGACATAATCAAAGATAGAATCCGGCTTGCGCTTAATTACAAGCTGCGGCAAAGGATAAGGCTCCCGTTCCAATTGGGTCTTCACCTGTTCCAGATGGCTCTTGTAAATATGAACGTCTCCCCCCGACCAGATGAATTCGCCAACTTCCAGGCCGCATTGCTGGGCAACCATATGCGTAAGCAGTGAATAGCTGGCGATGTTAAATGGCAAACCGAGGAAAGTATCGACAGAGCGCATCGTCAGCATACAAGACAGCTTCCCGTCAGCTACATAGAACTGGAATACGAAGTGACAAGGCGGCAGCTTCATCTCATCGATTTCAGCTACATTCCAGGCGCTGACCAAGTGACGGCGCGAATCCGGATTGTTCTTGATCGACTCGATCACGTCTGCAATCTGGTCGATTCTTCTTCCGTCCGGAGTTGGCCAGGATCGCCATTGCGAGCCATAAACCGGGCCCAGATCACCGTTCTCATCCGCCCATTCGTCCCAAATGCGAACCCCGTTCTCTTTCAAATATCTAATGTTGGTGTCCCCGCTGAGGAACCAGAGCAGTTCATGTACTACCGATTTCAAATGAATCCGCTTCGTCGTTATCAGCGGGAATCCTGCGCTGAGATCAAAGCGCAACTGTCTGCCGAATACCGAATAAGTCCCCGTGCCTGTCCGATCTTCTTTTTCCGTCCCATGATCCATTACATCCTGTAGTAAATCCAAATAATTTCTCATTAAGCGCACACCTCAAATACTCGTTTTATAACATATCTTTTTTATTATAACAGACTGCAATTTTACATGTAGCAAAATTTGATCCTGCTCCGGCATTAAAATACGAGCTCAAAATCCGCTATGCTGATGAATTTCTATATCACAAGATAACCTGCCTTTAAATCCGTTTCAAACAACCTTGAATACCTCGTTGGAGGTTTTCTTATCAAAAGCGAATATGGCGGATTGTAATCAGCTTGCGATCAAGCGCCTTCCGGAAGCGGCTTCTCGCATCAGGCAGCAGCGTAACACCGCTAACCGCAGCAATCCGTTCGACCACCTCATCCGCTGTCAATCCATCGGTATCGACATGTTCAGCGAATATCTCTGCACCAAGACTGGCCAGACAGCGGTCTATCTGCTGGATCGGCCACGAGTTCGCCCTCTCCCCTCGTCCTTTAAGACGCTTAGCCAAGGTTTCCCTGGAAGCCAGCAAAGTCACATGACAAATATCCGCCCCGTCAGCCCGTAATCGTTCGACGATCTCGGCAAAATAGTCCCGATTCGTAATTGTCATCGGCACGATAACGGTTCCGCTATACGCCTCACTCAGATGCTTCAGCATGGCATAATTCATATCCCGCCACATCGGATAATCCTGAAAATCCCCTTTATGTATGGACCTCGGCAATTGCTTCCTGATGAAGTAGCCAACATGCTCTGGATCATACACGACAGAATCAGGAATTCGCCTTTGCAGCTCAAATGCCGCGGTCGTCTTGCCTGAGCCAAAGGCTCCATTAATCCAAATAATCATATACTCACCACCCGTCTGACTTGGACCTCTATAAAAAGACGAAGCCTGAGCGATAAAGGTTACTCCCCCAGGCCCAGGCATCTTGACTTCAATGAACTATTTTATTAGTGGAAAAATCCTGCAATCCCTGCTACCAGTACGATAATCGCAAAGATCATACGGTAGATAGCGAATACCTTCATCGGCTTCTTCTGCAAGTAGGAAATAAATTTCCTGATCACCGCCAGCGCAACGATAAAGGATACGACAAAGCCGATAATAAGGGAAGTAATCTCTGTCCCAGTCAGGCTTGTCAGTCCGCCGATCTTCACAATTTTCAGCAAGCTCATGCCAACCATAACCGGAATCGCCAGGAAGAACGAGAACTCCGCAGCTGCTACTGTAGACAGCCCTGCAACCCAGCCGCCAATGATCGTCGAAGCGGAACGGGACATCCCCGGGATGATCGCCAGACATTGGAAAGCGCCGATAATAATCGCTTGCTTGACCGTTACATTCAGTTCATCCCCGCCTATTCCCGGAGCACTGTTGTTCCGGAACCTGGATTCGGCATACATCATCCAAATCCCGCCGAAGAATAACGTAACAGCTACGACAACCGGTGTAAACAGGTACTTATCAGACAGGTCGTTCAGCAAAACACCAAATACACCGCCGGGAATACAGGCGATCGCCAGCATAAGCCAGAACCTGAACCCGGAACGTTCAAACCCCACTTTCTTGGGAAAAAAGTTCACCAGCGTGTCCTTGATTTTGGTCCAATACAGGACAACCACGGCCAGAATGGCCCCAAGCTGAATTACATAAGTATACATCTCTACAAAGGAAGGGGTTGTCCCCTCAAAACCTAACAGGTTCTCGAAGATGACGAGATGGCCTGTGGAGGAAACCGGCAAGAACTCGGTAATCCCTTCTACGATCCCTAAAATAATTGATTTCAAAAAGTTCAAAATATTGTCCATTTTCCTGCCTTATCTCCTTTTCAAAGCGTTCATTCTTATCTCCTTAAAATTTGGCCCGTTTCAACTTTACCAGTTCATTATATAAGAAATCAAGCACAGCTTGTTAAGTTTCAATCCATTGAAGCAAGCTAAACCGTTTGTTATTACTCCCTATTTATATGCACGCTTGTACTTAAAAATGTAGATTTGACTTATATATCACTATATCGTAATATTACGATATAACGAAATAGGTCGAGGTGAAATCCTTGTGGACAACAATTTTAAAGCTAATAACCAGGCCGCGGAAATATTGAAGGCCTTGGCCCATCCGGTTCGGCTCTGTATTATCCGGGGACTTATGGATAAACAGCGGTGTAATGTTTCTTATATGCAGGAATGCCTGGATCTGCCGCAATCGACGGTATCGCAGCATTTGCAGAAATTACGCAGCGCCGGGATCGTAGAGGCTGAGCGCAACGGACTGGAGATCCATTATCGAATTGTGGATGAGAAGATTAGAAAGCTGATTACAGCATTATTTGAGGAGGAACAAGCATGAGCAGAAAAGTATTAATCGTAGGTGGTGTCGCCGGGGGCGCGACCGCGGCAGCACGGCTGCGGAGACTGGATGAAGAAGCGCATATCGTCATGTTCGAGAGGGATGCCTACATCTCCTTCGCCAACTGCGGACTTCCCTATTATATTGGCGACTCCATCAAGGAGCGGTCCAAGCTGCTGGTGCAGACGCCGGAAGCCATGTACCGGCGCTTTAATATCGATATTCGTACCGAAAGCGAGGTTATGGAGCTTCGTCCGGACAACAAGACCGTACTTGTCCGCAGCAAGGAGCGCGGCGAATATGAGGAGAGCTATGATGCAGTGATCCTCTCCCCGGGCGCAAAGCCCATCCGCCCGGACCTGCCTGGCATCGAGAGCCCACGAATCCATACGCTGCGGAATATCCCGGATACGGATCGGATCAAAGCCCGTGTCGTCGAAGAGAAAGTGCAGTCGGCAATCGTCATCGGGGGCGGCTTCATCGGTGTAGAGATGGCTGAAAATCTGCGCGATATCGGTCTTGATGTTACTTTAATTGAAGGCGGACCGCAAATTTTAGCTCCCTTTGATTCTGAAATGTCGGCTGTGCTGGCCAAAGAGTTGGAAGAGCGTGGTGTGCGTCTGCTGATGTCGCAGACTGTAGCCTCATTCCGGGAGACAGACGATCGGATCCAGGTACAAACCGCTGACGGAAGCTCATTATCTGGCGAGATTGTCATTCTTGCCATTGGGGTTACCCCGGATACCGGCTTTTTGAAGAATAGCGGGCTGGAACTCGGACCGCGGGGCCATATCATCGTGAACGATCATCTGGAGACCAATCTGGATCAAGTGTATGCAGTAGGCGATGCGGTTGAAGTTGTCGATTTCGTTAATGGAAACAAGACAGCGATCCCGCTGGCAGGGCCGGCCAACAAGCAAGGGCGGATCGCTGCGGACAATGTGTATGGTCTTAAGACAACCTATAAAGGCTCACAGGGCACTTCCATTATCAAAGTATTTGGTTTAACTGGGGCAGCAACGGGCAATAACGAGAAAACCTTGCAGCGATTGGGATTACCCTACCACGTATCCTATGTTCATCCCAATTCCCATGCCGCTTACTATCCGGGAGCAACTCCGCTATCCTTAAAGCTGCTGTTTGATGATCAAGGCACTGTGCTTGGCGCTCAAGCCGTTGGTTATGATGGTGTTGACAAGCGGATCGATGATATTGCTACCGTGATTCGTTTTCACGGCAATGTTGCGGATCTAACCGAGTTGGAGCTGGCTTATGCGCCGCCGTACTCTTCCGCAAAAGACCCGGTAAATATGGCCGGCTACACCGCTGAGAATATTTTGAGCGGAAGAACACAAGTGTTCACGGCACAGCAGCTTGCACAGCGAGATACGGTAAATACCATCCTGGTCGACGTTCGTTCCGAGCTTGAGCATGCGAATGGGCATATTCCTGACTCCTTGAACATTCCAGTCGATGAGATGCGCAGCCGGCTTGATGAACTGGATGCATCCAAGGAGATCTGGGTGTACTGCCAAGTGGGATTAAGAGGGTACACGGCATCGCGGATTTTGCAGCAAAAAGGCTTCAAGGTGCGCAACCTGTCCGGCGGCTACAAAACCTATCAAATGGCAAACTATAAGCCCGGCGGAGCAGCTGCACCCCCTGCGGGGCAACCGGTTAATAAAGTAAACTTGCAGCAGGAACGCACTGCGGCCAAGGGACAGATCGCCTCCACGGCTGAACCAATGATTCAAGCTGCTGCTGAGCTGGACGCATGCGGATTATGCTGCCCCGGACCGCTCGTTCAGCTTAGGATGAAGATGGATGAGCTAAGCAGCGGCGACATCTTGCATGTTACGGCAACAGATGCCGGTTTCTACGAGGATGTTCAGGCCTGGGTCAAAATGTCCGGCAACCAGCTTAGACAAGTTAGCAAAAATCCGAACGGTACAATTGAAGCCTATGTAGAAAAAGGAGCTCCCTTGACTGAGGCGACCTCTATCGCTGCGGCGCAAGCAACCGCTGAAGGAAGTTCGATGATCGTCTTTAGCGGCGATCTGGATAAAGCGATCGCTTCTTTTATCATCGCTAATGGTGCGGCGGCCAGCGGCAAGAAAGTGACGATGTTCTTCACCTTCTGGGGACTGAATATCATCCGCAAGCCAGAGAAGGTTGCTGTCTCCAAAAATACGATCGGACGCATGTTCGGAGCGATGATGCCGCGCGGCAGCAAGAAGCTGTCCCTATCCAGAATGAACATGATGGGTATGGGCGCGAAGATGATCCGCTCGGTGATGAACAACAATAATGTCTCCTCCCTGGAAGAGCTGATTCAATCGGCGATCCGGCAAGGCGTGGAGATCGTCGCTTGCCAAATGTCGATGGACGTCATGGGCATCAAGCACGAGGAGCTGATCGACGGCGTTAAGGTCGCCGGAGTCGGCTACTATCTCGGCAAAGCCGATCAATCAGGCATTAATTTATTCATTTAAAATGAAGCAGAGGCTATCCTTCGTCACCATGACGAGAGATAGCCTCTCTATTTTATCCGAATACAATCCTATATCCGTCCGATCCTGCACATATATGTTCTTGAAGGTCATCCTATTACTATGTGTTGCTTCAATCGGACCCTTAATAATATTGGCCCCGTTCGCGCGTAATTGCTGCTCTAAAACATCAAATTGCTCATAATCAACATGAACAAATATATCCCAGGCCAGACCAGGTCCTTCCCCATCCGTTGGATAATCGCTTCGCCGCTGCTTGATTCGGAACGATATCGCCGGGTCTCAATACCATTGACGGGCGGCGATGAAATCTTTGACCGGAATAAAAATGCCGCTGATCTTACCCGCTACGCTGCTCATCTTGTATCCTCTTTTCCCTAGAGTCACATCCAAAGCTCGACGTTCATTTCACCGAAACATTATTTCTGCTCGCGCGTAATTATTCCAAAGGAGTTGAATCCGTTGAATTTTCTGATAGGGATAATATGTATCATAATCGGTGTACTCAATTTAGCGAAGCCGGAGTTCGCCTGGTATTTAAAAGAAGGCTGGAAAGTAGACGGAGATTCCGAACCCAGCGATACTTATCTAACGCTCACCCGGATCAGCGGTGGAGTAGCAATTTTCGTAGGTATCCTCGTCTTTTTTGTTGGAATAAGCTAGCGTTCGATTCCGCTCGCGCTATTTCTCATCAGGGTGGGCGAATGTCGTGTGCACTCTGGGTTATCATCCATAGACTATAGTTGAGAACCATTCCTGTAAGGAGGGTAGCTATGGATTATCAACAAATTTGCTGGAACTGCATGAATAAATATGTCGGCATCGCAACGAAAGACGGACAGAACTATGACGGCTTCATCGCCCATGTCGACAACGACTTCGTCACCCTCGCCATTCCAACCGATGAGGTCATGGCAGGGATGCCGGCAAACAAGCGACAGTTCGGTTTTCATCCCGGCTTCTTTCCGCGACGCCGCTTCTTCCGCAGGCGGATACCGTTTTATGCGATTAATGATCTATTTCTGCTTCCCTTCTTCCTGTAGGTCAACCGGCCGGCCTGCTTAAGGGGTATGGAATTTTCATATCCCTTCTTGTTATTTCAACGGCAAGGCGCACAGGCAAGCGATGGAGCCATTCTTCGCGTAAAAGCTCCCCTCACCGCTGGCAGCCGATTAACGCAGCGGCTTCTTCAAAGAGTATAATTCCTCCTCGATCGACACCAGCTTCTGCTCAACAGCCTGACGAGCATCGTCGATCGCCTTGTTATACACATAGGGAGCAAGCTCTTTGAGCATAAAATCGAGCAATTGCTCCGCAGCGATATCACCGATGCTCTCGGACCGTTCCATTTCAAAATATTCCTTCACACTCTCCACAATCTCTTGCTTTTGTTCCTTCGGCAGCTTAATAGGTATCATCGTATTTTGTCCTCCATACTGGTTTTATCTTGATGTGCTGAACTGATTTGCTACTGCTCTCACTCTTTCAATTAATGATGCATCAATTGAATGATTAATTTCTCTGCCTCCGTATAATTCCCCGCAGGTCCGAACACATAACCATCTATATTGTAACGTTCATTAATATCTTTGGACATAAACCAAATGAGATCAACAGATTTTGATACGTATACCGTACCTATCGTTTCAAGCTCTTTGTCAGGATGATGGGGATTCAAAAGGGTATAAAAATAGTAATCCCCGTTATACTCCAGCTTCACCTCATATTGCAGATCATGATCGACCGTCAGCTTCCCGATCAGTTTATCTTTTCCAGTCAGACTAGGGTAGGCCGTTCCCTCGATAGCGATCGTGGTATGCTGCTCAAACTTCTTATCCGTCGAATAAATCAGCGCAGGCAGCTCTTTATGAATTTTTGCGGGTCTCAAGTACATCATGAGAAGCATGGCGAGCACTATGATGCAACCGGATACGATTAACTTCCAAACTTTCATTTATCACATTCACCTGCCTGCAAACCTGGTGTTTATAAATCACAACTCAAATTTCTCTTTAATGGTCTTAGCCGCTTCATTTGCGCTGAGATTCGTATTGTTCATGCGAAAATAATTACTCTTTTGAATTTCTCCGGCGTAAGAATTCAATCTGTAATTCTCCATTGTGCTGATCAAGTCCTGCTCCGAGCGAGCAATATCTCTCTTTGTTGGTTTATGCTGCAGCCGATGCGGTGTCTTATTGCGCTCCAGTCGTTCCTCCAGCTCGGCCTCCAACTCAACATAATAAATCTCGGCTCCGCGAGCTTCGAACTTCTTGCTAAGTCGATCGATATATTCCCAATCGCCAGCAAGATCAAAAGCCCACACATAAGTAAAGATTAATCCCGGCAAATCGCTTTTGGACACCTCTTCAAAAATTTCTTCGCGGAACAAGTTCACCAGTCTTTTTCCCGTTTCGCTGCCATAGCTAAAAAAAGGCGTTACCAGTTCGATCGTCATATGGTTATGGAACAACCGCAGATCGGTTATTTTCTCAAGCTCCTGGCCAACCGTCATTTTGCCGACGGCTTGCGGCCCAAACAAAATGATCAGCTTCATCAGACACCCCACCTCCACATTATTCCAAGAAATATAACAAGATTGGAGGCTGCGGTCAACCATTTTTGCAGCATTCGCATAATAAAAAAGACCGGTGCTTGTGAACAAGAACCCGTCTTAGTCTGTATCTGACAGATTAATACTTTACATCGGCATATTCCGACTTCGTCTCCAACTGTCTCTTGGCGAACGGACATAACCCGAATAGCTTGATCTGATGGCGTCTGGCATAATCGGCCACATGGGACATCAAATCCTCCGCCAGCCCTTGTCCGCGATACTTATCATCCACGTACGTGTGATCGATAATATAGAGTGTCTCGCCGGATATGCTATAGGTCATTTCAGCAATAGTCTCCCCGTGAACCTCGATATAAAATTGATGCTCCTGCACATGGTGCTGAACCTTGCTCATGAATCTCACTCCTCCTCGATCTCGTTATCGGCTGGCCTGGTATGCCACTTGTAGGTCAGCGCTCCACTGGGACAAATATCAATATGAGCCGTAATCTTATCGGCTGAGGTGCCTGAAGTGTTCACCCATGGACGCTTCTTGAGATCAAATACCTCCGGCATCCCCTTCACACATATTCCGGAATGAATACATTTCTCCGCATCAAAATATACTTCGATTTCTTCTCCTTGGTACACTTTCTGACTCATGATGAACCCAACCTTCCTATTGAAAAATACCAGACTGCGGCCGTATTATAGTTCATAATATAATAGCTCTCAGTATAAATATAGTTACTTAATAAAGTATAGATGCATAAATTAAGTTTGTCTATGATTTGCATTATGGCAGCAGCTCGCATCGGCGCCCTTGCTACATGCCTGGAGAGCTTGCTTGCCCCTCCGTCTTCTCAACCCTGGCCCGGTTCATTACAACAATACCGATAATTACGAGCACAATCGCGGAGATCTTCAGCAGGTTAATAGGTTCTCCGAAGACAGCGATTCCAATCACTACCGACAAAGCCGTTCCTACTCCGCTCCAGGTCGCATAGGCGGTCGAGAGGGAAATATGCTTCAAGGAAAAGTTAAGCGATGTGAAGGAGATCAAATAACCTACGGCAACGCCGAGACTGGGTCCAAGCAAAGTGAACCCTTCCGATAACTTCAGCATCGTCGTGGCAAAACCTTCAAAGAGGATCGCCAACGTTAAATATAGAATACCGGACATATCCATGCCTCCCTTTACTTCGCTGCATTTAACAAGACAATGCCAGCGATGAGGATGCCCATACCGACCCAGGCTTGACGATTCATTTTCTCTTTGAATATCCACATTCCGGCCAGAACAGTCAGGACCGTTCCGATGCCGCTCCAGGTTGCATATACGAATCCTAATGGCAGAAACTTCAACGCTTGTGACATCAGCCAAAATGCCAGCCCGTATCCCGCAATGACACCGGTGATCGGAGCCCATTTGGCAAAGCCGTTCGACAGCTTCAGCATTGTCGCAGCGAAAACTTCCATTACAATCGCTAGACCTAGCATCAAGTAGCTCATAAGTCCTTCTCCTTATCGATGAATTCTAACAGAAAATGAATAACTCTTCGCCCTTCCTCCTGGCTGAGCGGGTCACTATTGAACAACCAGGAGTAGAGAAACCCGTCCGCAACCAAGCGAATGATCATACCAGCCTCGAACGAAAGCCCCTCCTTCACCATCTCGGTGCGGAACCTTTGATAGTCTTCATCCCAGAGCTGGATCAGCTCCATATTGGTGGCGATCGCCGCCAACATGCTGGAGCTTGCATTATAAGGGCCGCGGCCTTCTAATTGTCGCAGCGTTGCTAGCAAATATGACTTTGTATAGCTGCCCGTCTCCTCCAGCTCCTGCTGCAGCAATTCACGGAACTCGCGAATGGTCTCCTCATTTAATCCCTGGATCAGCTCATCCTTGCTCGAAAAATGATATAGCAGGCCGCCCTTGCTGACGCCCGCTCTAGCGGCCACCTCATCCAGAGTTAAACGGCTGATGCCCTGCTCCACTATAATTGCAGAAGCAGCTTCAAGCAGAAGCGAACGCTTCGATTTCGCCATGATCATAACCTCCATATCTGCTCTAGACGCACAATTTCACTATACCGTCCAGACGGTTTTATTTTAACAAAAAGAAACGGTCTATTCAATACTGCATACAGACCCGGTCCAAAATAACAGAAGAGCGAGCCTCACGGCCCGCCCTTACCCCATATCTTCACTCTCTGCCTCGATCGCTTCCTCATCTTCCTCACTCTCGCTGCGCACTCCGCCCGGGGGTTCAAGCACAAGCTTCACCTGCTTATTCACGCTGTCTTCCAAGACCGACTGTGAGACGACAAAGCCTTCTCCCTCAAAGGTAACATAAATATTCAGCACGGATAACAATTCCAGCGCATCGCGAAGCGAATGGCCCTTGAGATCGGGAATTTGGATATGGTCTACGGCCTCCGTCAGAAGATATATTTGCTGTCCCTTCACCAATAAGCTTCCCGGTTTCGGAAATTGCGAGACAAGCTCCTTCCCGTTCCCCAGTAAGGCATAAGGGATGTCCGTATCGCGAAGCTCGGTTAATGCCTGCTGTAAAGTTAGTTTGCTTAAATCGGGAGTCCTAAGCATTGCTGTTTTCTCGCCAAACCCATCGTCCCCAGGCTCTGTAATGGTCTTCCGCACGCCCATATACTGGAGCATCTGGTTCATAATTTTCTTGAATATCGGGGCTGCTGCCTTGCCCCCGCCCAGATCCGAGTCCATTGGTTCATCGATCAGAACCAGCATCACGACCTTAGGGTCATCGACCGGCGCATATCCGATAAAAGACACGACCTGCTTGGTATAATCGTATTGCCCCTTGAAAGGCTTAACGGCTGTACCCGTCTTGCCGGCAACGCGGTAGCCATCAATATAAGCTCGACGCCCGGTTCCGTATTCACTGTTAGATACAACCTGCTCCAGATATTCCCCGACCTCCTTGGCTTTGTCCGCGGAGATCACTTGACGAACAGGCTCTGGCTGAGTCTTGGTGACTTCTCCAGATTGGGGATCGGTGATCGATTTAATGATATGAGGCTTAAGCAGCATGCCCCCGTTGGCCACAGCGCCTACTGCTGCCAGCTGTTGCAGGGGTGTAACCATCAGTTTGCCATGCCCGTATGACATAGTGGCATATTCGGATGGCTGTTCCGGGCTTACTACACCCGCCGCTTCACCAGGCAGTTCGATGCCTGTCTTCTGCCCGAATCCGAAATGATCCACATACTGCTTCAATCGCTCTGGTCCGAGCATTTCATAGCCGAGCTTAACGAAGGCCACATTACTCGAGCGCATAACTCCTTCCAGATAGTCGATCTCCCCCCAGCCCAAACGCTTAATATCATGCAAGGTTTGACCTGGCACCCGGATGCTTCCCGACATATATCTGGCCTTCGGATCGAATAAATCCTCTTGTACCGCCCCTGCTAAGGTGACGATCTTGAAGGTCGAACCTGGCTCATACACCGACTTGATCGCATGATTGTAGAAATTGCCCAGATCATCCTCCAGCCAGTATTCATTCGGATTATAGGTAGGCAGATTTGCCATGCCCAATATTTCCATCGTCTTCGGATCTGCGGCAATTACGGTCATGCTAATCGGCTTCAGCTCATCGAAAGCTTCCTTCATCGCTTCTTCAATATAATATTGGATCGTATGGTCGATCGTCAGTTCGATATTCATGCCGTTTTTGGCTGGATTGAATATCTCATCCGCCCTTGTAACCGTAATTCCCCGGCCATCGCTTTTATATTCAAAAGAGCCGTCCTGCCCCTTTAATTCCTCGTCGTATAATGACTCCAGACCGGATATGGCAATCCCGTCACGATCCACATAACCCAGCACATGGGCAGCCAGACTCTTCCAAGGATAAAAACGTTTCTGCTCCTTGGTCAGGTAGATGCCTACATCATCCAGCCCATGCTTGTCCTTCAGCTTCCGGGCCAAGAGCTCGACTTGATCCCTCAGAGCCTGATCGATCCTGTAGCCTTCATAACGCACCTCGCGCTGTACATAGAAGCTGCCCTCTTTATTTTTCGCATTTACTAGCTTGATGAGGTCGGCTTTGTTCTTGCCAAGCGCCTCACTAAGACCTTCAGCCACTTCCTCCTGCAAGCCCAGACTATGAATCAGCTTCGGATTCACGGATACCGTATAAGCAGGGGCCATCATCGCCAGAACCTCGCCGTTGCGATCCGTAATCGTCCCCCGGGTTGCGTACAGGGTTTGCTTTCTGGACCATTGCTGCTCCGCATACGCCGTCCAGAATTCCGTCTCCATCACCTGTAACCAGAATACCCTTATCATCAATACGACAAAGAAAAAGGTGATACATCCGCCTATTACTAATGTCCGTAATCTTAATCTTCTAATCATGGGTAACCTCGCGATATAAGATTATTAGATAGAGTCTTGTTAGAATACATTATATTTCATAACATTCCAGAATCAAACAAGTTATTCATGTTTCATGAATTAAGAGTAGGCGACGGCATATTACAGATATAGTCAACATGTTGACTTATCATTATCAATGAGGTATTCTAATATAGTCAACATGGTTACTAATTTTTAAAGGAGCCTCTTATGGATATCAACCGCTTATTGCAGGAGCTGCATTTCATGCAGCAGAGCTATGCCACATTATTTTCGGTAGTTAATAAGGTCCAAATACGGGGAGATGAGACGCTGGAAATATTAACTTCGCGGCAGCATATGGCGCTGATTGCTATCGCCCACTTACCTGTCGTAGATACCACATTAATGAATATCGCCAAAAAGCTGGGTACCTCTAAGCAGACGGCGAACAAGCTAATTACAAGCTTAGCGAACAAGGGTTATGTTCAGACGGTACCAAACCCATCGGATAAACGCTCTATCAATGTTGAAATTACACCTAAAGGTAAACAAGCGTTAATTGCCTGCTCCGAGAGGTCCACTTACTTTCTGGCGGATATGTTCCATGACTTCACCTCAGACGAAATTGAATCCTTCTGGAGGTTATTGCAGAAATTATATCGCTTTGATGGTGAGGAACTGGATGGATTTGAGCAGAATGCGAATCTGGAAACCGATAAGACGGCCCCGTTGATTACAGCCGACGCTCTGGAAAGGGTGTTATCTGAATTCGCCAGACGGCGATATGGAGGAATGAATCATGAATAAAATCTATATGAATAGAACGCCTCAGCAAAAAGTAAAAGAAGCCGCGAATCAAATTAAGGAAAAAACGGATTATGCAAGCAGTAAAGTCCAAGAAGCTGCTTCAAAAACAAAAAATCTCATTCGGAAGAAACCCAGCAGCGTTGATTATTATGTATCTATCACCATCGCACTGCTGCTCATCGTCTCTTCATACTTAACCGCCGTCCATTGGCTGTTTTGGCTTGGCGCAGTAAGTATAACTTGCAGCATGCTTCAGCTTATTTTCAGCAAAAAAAAGGCAAGACCCTAATGGTCTTGCCTTAACAATAAGCTTAGGAGAAATCCTGCTATAGGATTTTGAGTTGATGAATGGTTAAAACCTTGCCTTAACGAGAAACCATATGAATTGGATGGCCTTCTACAAGTTCAGCCGTTTCCATAACGATCTCACCAAGGGTTGGGTGAGCATGAACTGTCAAAGAGATATCCTCAAGCGTTGCACCCATTTCAACCGCAAGACCAAGCTCAGCGATGAGGTTGGAAGCTTCGATGCCGACGATTTGTGCGCCCAGTACAACGTTGTTCTCTTCATTAGCTACAATCTTGATGAAGCCATCAGGAGCATTTACGGAAGTTGCACGTCCGTTAGCGGCAAACGGGAATTTGCCGGCTTTAACCTTGAAGCCTTTTTCCTTAGCTTCTTTTTCGGTGTAGCCCACGCTTGCGCATTCAGGATCCGAGAATACGACAGCCGGCATGCCTTTGTAGTCAATGACAGATGGCAAGCCAGAGATAGCTTCCGCAGCCACTTTACCTTCGTACGAAGCTTTATGAGCCAGTGCAAGACCCGGAACGATGTCGCCGATCGCGAATACTTTAGGATTGCTTACACTGCGACCTTGATGGTCTACTTTCACCATACCGCGATCCGTTAATTCGATGTTAGCCAGATCAAGACCAAGATCGCCATCGGTATTAGGACGACGGCCCACTGTGACAAGCAGGTAGTCTGCGGTAACTTCTTTGGCTTCACCATTCACAGAGTATTTAACCGTAACACTCTTATCCGTTTGCTCAGCACCTTCAGCCATAGCATTCGTTACAATTTCAATGCCTGTCTTCTCCATGCCCTTCGCCACGAGACGAGTCATATCCTTATCAAGGCCAGGAAGGATTGCATCCGTGCCTTCAATGATCGTTACCTTCGTACCGAACTTCGAGAACATTTGACCCAGCTCGGCACCGATAACGCCGCCGCCGATAACGACAAGGCTGCCAGGGATTTCTTGCAGGTTCAAAGCTTCTGTCGAGGACAGGATACGTCCGCCGAATGGGAATGGCTTCAATTCGATTGGACGGGAGCCTGTTGCCAGGATACAGTGCTTGAAGCGATAGCGCAAAGATTCATGATCGTTAAATGCGCGAGCTTCCGAATCATTGATAAACATGATTTCGCCTTTGAACACTTCGACCTTGTTGCCTTTGAGCAGACCCGTAACGCCTTGAGTCATTTTGTTAACAACGCTGTTCTTGAATTCCTGTGTCTTGGCGAAGTCTACGGTTACATTCTCAGCAGTTACACCAAATACGTCAGCATGCTTAGCGGACTCATAAGAGTGAGCAGCCGCGATCAGCGCTTTGGAAGGAATACAGCCGCGGTTCAAGCACACACCGCCGAGTTCCGATTTATCAGCGATGATGACCTTTTGGCCGAGCTGGGCGGCACGAATTGCCGCCACATATCCACCGGGACCAGCACCTACAACTAGTGTATCGATATCGATTGAAGCGTCTCCTACTACCATGTTGTTACACCTCCATAACAAGCAGCTCAGGGTTGCCAAGCAGTTGTTTGATGTAGTTCATAAAGTTTTGAGCTGTTGCACCGTCGATCAGACGATGGTCGAAGCTGAGAGACAGAGCCATTACCGGAGCAACAACGATCTCTCCGTTCTTGACAACCGGCTTCTCTGTAATACGGCCTGTACCCAGAATAGCAACTTCAGGGTAGTTGATGATTGGAGTGAAGAACATACCGCCGGCGGAGCCGATATTTGTGATCGAGATCGTGCTGCCCTTCATTTCCGCAGCGGACAATTTGCCTTCACGACCGCGAGTTGCCAGATCAGTAATAGCTTCAGCGATCATCCAGATGCTCTTGCGATCAGCTTCCTTGATTACAGGAACGATCAAGCCGTTGTCTGTATCGGTAGCAATACCGATGTCATAGTGTTTCTTATATACAATTTCATTGTTGGCTTCATCAATTGTAGCGTTCAGAGCCGGGAATTTACGGGAAGCTGCAACAAGTGCCTTCACGATAAATGGCAGGTAAGTAACCTTGATGCCCTTCTTCTCAGCTACTGGCTTCATACGTTTGCGGAATTCAACCAGATCCGTTACGTCCACTTCGTCCATAATTGTAACGTGCGGAGCTGTGTAAGCCGATTTAACCATCGCATTAGCGATCGCCTTACGAATCCCCTTGAATGGAACGCGTTCTTCTTCGCCAGCCGGAGTTGATACTGCCGCTGCTGCAGGGGCTGCCGCTTCGGCTGCTTGACCCGCATCTGCGGAAGCTGCTGGTGCTGCCGGAGCTGCGCCACCGTTCTTGAACGCTTCAACGTCTTCGCGAGTGATCTTGCCAGCTTTGCCTGTGCCCGTGACTTGCGTGATATCAATGCCTTGCTCACGAGCGAATTTGCGTACGCTTGGAGTTGCCAACACTTCACGGTTAGGTGCTGCCGGAGCTTCTGCTGCTGCCGGAGCTGCCGCAGGGGCTGGTGCTGCTTCAGCCGCTGGCGCCGGAGCTGGTGCCGCTTCTTCTTCAGCCGGAGTATCTTGCTCAGGAATATCGCCAGTTGCATCGATAATAGCAACCACTTGACCTACGCGGAAAATAGCGCCGTCCGTACCGAACACTTCTTGAACCGTTCCTTCTACCGGACAAGGAACTTCAACGACAGCCTTGTCGTTTTGTACTTCCATGATAATGTCTTCGTCAGTTACTTTGTCGCCAGGCTTGATGTGCATTTTAATAATTTCGCCTTCATGCAACCCTTCACCAAGCTCTGGGAACCGATATTCAAATTTTGCCACCTGGAGGACCTCCTATAACTTACGTTTTAATTAAAATTCGAGTACTTTATGAACACCTTCGATAATACGGGCAGGTGTTGGAAGCCATTGATCTTCGATTTGAGCGAACGGATATACAGTATCCGGAGCAGATACGCGAAGCACAGGAGCTTCCAAATGCAGAATAGCATGCTCATTGATTTGAGCGATGACTTCTGCAGCGATACCAGCGGATTTTTGAGCTTCCTGAACAATGATAACGCGGTTCGTCTTCTTCACAGAAGCAAGAATCGTATCGATATCGAGCGGTACCAAGGTACGCAGATCAATCACTTCAGCTTTGATGCCGTTCTTCTCAAGCTCTTCAGCAGCTTTAACCGCTGTATGAACCATCAAGCCATAAGAAAGAATCGTTACATCGGAGCCTTCACGAACTACATTAGCCTTGCCAAGCTCTACTGTGTATTCACCTTCAGGAACTTCATCACGGAACGCATGGTACAGGTTCAAATGCTCCATGAAGAAAACCGGATCATTGTCACGGATCGCCGAGATCAGCAAACCTTTGGCATCATAAGGATTCGAAGGAATGACCAATTTAATACCTGGAGTTTGTGCGATCAGGCCTTCAAGGGAGTCTGTGTGCAGCTCTGCTGCTTTTACCCCACCGCCAAAAGGAGTGCGGAACACGATCGGCGAATGATAACGGCCGCCGGAACGGTAACGCATACGTGCAGCTTGAACAAGAATTTGGTCAAGCGCTTCAAAGATAAAACCTACGAATTGAATCTCCGCGATCGGGCGGAAGCCTTGAACGCCAAGGCCTACCGCCATACCGCCGATAGCCGATTCAGCAAGCGGAGTATCGATCACACGCTGATCTCCGAATTCTTGCTGCAAACCTTCTGTTACACGGAATACGCCGCCGGCATGGCCAACGTCTTCGCCGAAAATAAGTACGTTTGGATCCCGTTTCATCTCTACGCGCATCGCATCGCGAATTGCTTCTTTCATATTCATTTGTGCCATTGCTTCATTTCCTCCTCACTAGAACTAGAACAACCAATCAGCTTTTATCCCTTGCGGGTAATATTAATTATTTTTGAAACTCAGCCTTCTGAGCTTCCAAATGTTTAGGAGTTGTCTCGAACATGCTGTCGATCAAGCCGGAAACTGTCATCTTCTCGGTTTGTTCAGCTTTCTTGATTTGCTCATTTACTTTAGCCTTAGCTTCATCCTTGACACGAGCTGTATCTTCATCAGTCCAAAGGCCCTTCTTCTCCAAATACTTAGCAAGACGAGCAATTGGATCTTTCTCGTTCCATTGCCCTTCTTCTTCCTTCGTACGATATTTGGAAGTATCGTCAGACAAGGAGTGCGGACGGAAACGGTAAGTAACGGCTTCGATCAGCGTTGCTCCCTCTCCATTGCGAGCGCGATCGGCAGCTTCACGTACAGCGCTAATTACAGCAAATACGTCCATACCGTCAACTTTGATACCGCGGATGCCTGCAGCAACCGCTTTGTGAGCGATCGACTTAGCTGCGGTTTGCTTAGCGAAAGGAGTTGTAATAGCATAGCCGTTATTTTGCACAAAGAAAATAACCGGAAGATTGAATACTCCAGCATAGTTCAGCGCTTCATAGAAGTCGCCTTCGGAAGAACCGCCGTCACCCGTATAAGTGATAGCTACATGCTTCTGCTGCTTCAATTTGAAGCCCATCGCAATACCCATTGCATGAAGCACTTGAGCACCGATGATGATTTGCGGCATTAATACATTTACGCCCTCAGGAATTTGTCCACCATGTTGATGTCCACGGGAATACAAAAAGGCTTGATAAAGAGGAAGTCCGTGCCATACAAGCTGCGGCATGTCGCGGTAGCCAGGGCAGACGAAATCTTCCTTCTCCAGTGCGAATTCACTACCTACCATTGTAGCTTCTTGACCGGAAACAGGCGCATAGAAGCCCAGGCGTCCTTGACGGCCCAGGTTTACTGCACGATCGTCCCAAGTACGGGTAAATACCATGCGATACATAAGTTCTTTCAATTGATCATCGGTTAAGTCAGGAGCTTTTGCTTTGTTTATAATTTCACCGTCAGGCGACAACACGGACAAAGCTTCGACGTCCTCCGTATATACTTCATAAGGAATCTTGCTCATTTTTTTCACCTCGACAAAAGATTTGAATATCATTGATCTCTGTTATAGAATTATTATACAACTGTTTTAGTCGTTAAGTCAAAGGAAATGCGCTTAAATAACTAAAATAATTATTTTTGTTTGTATAACAGCTTAATCAAATTTATGTAACAGAAATCAAGATTTGCGGATGTATGTAACACTTGTCCTAATGGTTATGTTAACTTAAATACATCTGCAAAGCAAAAGGAGTGTACCTGCAAAATGACAGATTCGCGCTATCTGAAACGAACCATTATTAAAGAAGAAATCGATAGTAAGCATCTGGGAGAGAAACGGTCTCTGCGGATCTACCTGCCCCCTGGCTATAATGAAGTGATCAGTTATCCGGTGGTTTACTGCCAGGATGGCGAAGAGTTTTTTAACTTCGGACGCATAGCCACAACCGCAAATCAGCTGATTTTAGATGAAGATGTGGATCCGTTTATTATCGTTGGCGTAGAAGTAGACACCTCCGTTCGTACCGCGGAATATTCTCCGGAAGGAGATCGGTTTGAGGCTTATACCGCATGCTTTATTGAAGAAATTATTCCCTTTGTAGAACGCAATTATCCCGTTCGCCGTACAGCACAAGAGCGCATTCTCGCTGGAGACTCGCTCGGCGGTTCTGTATCTTTACATATCGCTATGAAAAACCGCACACTGTTTTCCAAAATCATCAGCATGTCCGGAGCATACTATGAACCATCCTTGAAATTGATTGCCGCCGAACAGGATTTATCCTATCTTTCCCTATATATGATTATCGGTTTACAAGAAGACAAGTTTACCAATTCATTTGGAACCTATAATTTCGTGGAGTTGAATCGCGAAGCGAAGAAGCTGCTTGAAGAACGAGGCGCCAAGGTGAAATATTTCGAGAAGGATGGCCAGCATTTATGGGGATTTTGGCAGAAAGAGCTGCCTGAGGCATTGATGTATTTTCTAAAATAATAAGCGATATAAAATAAGAGCGGGCCGCGGGGGATCAACCCTTGCAGCTCGCTCTGTCTTTATTGAGTTTCATTTCTATACTTTATAATAGTACATTATGCTACATTTGCGCCTTCGTCTGATCGTTCTTGTTATCCTGATTCACCGGAGGATTATTTGCTACAGTTCCATACTTCAGCGAACGGCGCGGCAGCTTCCATTTATAATAGACGGACAGCATCCGGAAGGAGACCACCAGGATAAATAACACCAGCAAGCTTACGGTCGACTTGGCAATGCCAAGCCCGATGACAAGTCCAGCGACAATAGACCAGACTGCATAAATCTCCTCCCGCAATACAAGCGGCTTGCGTCCGGCCAGCAGATCGCGGATAATCCCGCCTCCGATCCCTGTTAGCATCGCGGCGACAACCACGGCCAGAATCGAATGCTTCATACCTGTCGCATAGAGCGCTCCTTGAATAGCAAATGCCGCCAGTCCGATGGCATCGAACCAGGCCTCTGTCTTCTTCCAGTGGTGAATCCACGATAAAGGCAGGATAAACGCGATAACAATCGATATAATTGCCAGTAGAAGAAGTCCTCCCTGGGACCATAACATGGTAACCGGGACACCGATGACGATATTGCGGACGATTCCTCCGCCAAAAGCCGTAACTAAACCTAATACAAGTACTCCAAGAATGTCGTACTCCTCTTCCATCGCCACATAAGCGCCAGACAACGCAAAGGCAACCGTGCCTATAACGCTGAATATTTCAAATAGTTCCATGCCCCGTACGTCACTGCCCTTCCTTCACGTCTCATCTCATTGCTTAATCCATTGTAGACTCGCTTCCATTAATTGTGCAAGGGATAAATTTAACTTATACTGAACAAAGGCGCAAAGCGTGATATAGAAAGGAAGAGTAGGGATGGCAGCACAACGTGTACTTATTTTTGCCGGAGGATCGATCGATCCCTCTTTTATAGAAGAAATCCATTCAGATGATCTGATCATTGGTGCGGACCGGGGAGCTTTATTCCTCATCGATCATGGTATCAGGCCCCATTACTCTGTCGGCGACTTCGATTCTGTAAGTCCGATTGAATTGGAGAACATCACTGGACACAGTGAGCAAATGCTGGCTTGCGATGCAATTAACAAAGATCTGACCGATACGGAGCTTGCCTTCGATATCGCCGTAGAGCAGCGGCCGGAACAGATTGTCCTGTTCGGTGTTACCGGTTCGAGACTCGACCATACACTGGCTAATATTCACCTGTTAGTTAAAGGCCTGGAGCACCATATTCCATGCGCCATTCGGGATCACAACAATTATGTAACCTTAACCGATTCAACTATTGCAATTCAGGACCAGGGCTTCACCTATGTCTCTTTATTGCCCGTCACTCCCGAGGTAACAGGCATTGATTTGACAGGCTTTCAATATCCATTACATAATGCCACATTAATAATGGGTCAATCCCTCGCTGTAAGCAACCGCCTGGAAGACAAGACAGGAACGATTTCCGTTGCCAGCGGCCTGTTATTGATTATTCAAAGTAAAGACTGAAATGCAATTAATACAAAATTGTAACTTTTGAAAATCGGATATGCTATTGCATAAAAACCTTGGAGGACCAAGGTTTTTTCATTGTTTTCAAGACTATGAATCTGTCAAGAAATTAATATTTTGTAACTTTAATCATATTTTAATAATCGCCCTCAAATCCTTGGTGTATCCAGTTTAAGCAACCCCATTCCAATTATTAGGGGATTAAAGTTCTGTTATAGTTTATCTCGAGCCGGTTAACTAGATTCGGTTAACCCAAACTACTAAATCTATTTATAGTCATTTGGAGGTAACTACAACATGAAAATGAACAGCATATCCAAAAAACTTTTGGCTGTCGGCCTTGCATCTACAATCGGATTTGGCGGATTCATGGTCACAGGCGTTGACGCCGCTTCGGCATCGTCTTCGAATACAACGGCTGAAGCTACCGCAGCATCCAAGGGAACGCAAGTCGTCAACTATGGCAAGACCTTTATGGGAACCCCTTATAAATTCGGCGCTTCTACTTCTACTACAAAAGTATTCGACTGCTCTTCCTTCATGAAGCATATTTTCAAAAAATATGGCGTAACTCTGCCACGCACCTCTGCTGCTCAAGCCAAGGTCGGCAAAGCCGTATCCAAGAGCAACCTGAAGGCCGGAGACCTTGTATTCTTCTCCAGCGGAAGCCGCGCTACCGGCAAGAACGTTACTCATGTCGCCGTTTATATGGGCAACGGTAAAATCCTGCACACTTACGGCAAACCAGGCGTAACGATCTCCGATCTGAACTCCGGCAACTGGAAGAAGACTTATCTGAAAGCGCGTCGTGTACTTTAGTACTCAATAACAATATCAAGTTTAGTTAGTGCCTTATCAATCTTGCAATTTCTTATAACTGATCACCCAAACCTTGCATAAACCCTAACAATATCACCCTAACAATAACCGAGGGCTGCTCCCGCTGTGCCATATGGCCAGGGAGCAGCCCTCATTGTATCATATAACCCGTTCCTCTCACGGTATGGATCAATTTACGCGGCCGGCCCTTGTCGATCTTCTTGCGCAAATGTCTAATATACACGTCAACTACATTCGTGCCGGTAGCAAAATCATAGCCCCATACCTCCTGCAGGATCGCCTCTCTTTGGCAGACCTCACCTACTCTTTTGAGCAAATGCCTCAGCAGTTCATACTCTTTCGGTGTCAGCCGAATCAATTCACCTGCCCGGAACACTTTGCGGCTCTTCAACTCCATTCGCAAATCCTCGAAGGACAGCTCATCTGAATGACCATCCATTATGCGGCGAAATAATCGGATTAGGCTGACGATTCGCGCATTAAGCTCTTCGATGGCTATATTTTCGCTGACAACCTCATTCGCGCCATATTGGAATGCCATTACGGTATCCGCTGTCTTCGGCGAGCGCTGCAGGACGATAACCGGAAATGCCGGTTCATCACCTAGTCTGGTCATCATCTTGAGAACAAAAGGCAGCTCACCCGCAATTAAGATCACCTCTGCCGCCTCTCCGACGATTTCCCGATCCAGTTGCTCCGAATCAAAGACTAATTGAACCTTGAATCCTGCTCCCTTCAGGTCATTTTGCCACTTCATTCCCCCATGATTATCCTCTGAGATCAATAGCAAGCTAGCCTTCATATTGTCCCCTGCCTTCCGAACCATCCACCTTATTAAATAAGAGGCTGTTCTGTTCGCCTTGAATCATAACGTATTATTAAAGTGGTCAAAAAATAAACAAACCATTCCCGTATAAGTCAGGAATGGCCATTAAAATGAAAACTTATGTTATCAGTCCTTAACCGAAATAACGGTCATAGATAGTTTTGGCTTCAGCCGGTTCTTTTGTCCCGTGAATAAGCGCCCTTCCATCTGCAAACAAGACAATTCTATGTTCCCCGACAGAAAAGGACAGCAGATAAGGATTCAATTCAACCAATCCTTCATCGAGTCTTCCCAATTTCTGTGCCAGTTCAGGCAAATCCACTTTCCTGGGCTGCGCAGGACGGATCTGAACAGTATCTCTGCCGCACAACACCTCTGTCTTTCTTGTGCCGGCAGCAGATAAATACGGATAATTCGCCGCTTCACCGCAAGAAGCACAGTCGCTGCGCCGGGCCGAATCCACTTTGATCGCCAGCTGCTCATTCTTCCACAGATCAAAGGTCAGCAGCGTTCGGCGCAAAGCGTCCTCCTGACCGGTCAGGAGCTTGATAGCTTCTGTAGCCTGGTGCGCAATGACAATTTGCACCGCAGAAGGGATAACGCCAACCGTATCACATGTATCTCCTCCGATCGGTACCATCTCAAGCAGGCAGTTCAGACATGGAGTCGCCCCCGGGAGGATTGTATAGGTCATCCCATAGCTGCCGACACAGGCGCCGTAAATCCACGGAATACGGTATTTCTGCGAGATATCATTGATGAGCAGCCGGATATCGAAGTTATCCGTCGCATCCAGAATGAGCTGAACACCGGGAAGCAGCCCCTCCAGCTCTTCCTTCGTAACATCAAGCACATGCGCTTCGATCTGCACCTCGGAATTGATGGCGGAAAGCCGCTCCTTCACCGCTACGGCCTTCGGTTTGCGGGAAGCAGCGTCCTCCTCAGTGAACAGCTGCTGGCGCTGAAGATTGCTCCATTCGACATAATCGCGATCCGCTATCACCAGATGGCCGATCCCGGAGCGGGCCAACGACTCGGCCAGGCCCGTCCCAAGCGCTCCCGCTCCAATAATGAGTACCTTGGAATGAAGGAGCTTCTGCTGACCCTCTATTCCTATAGGCCGGAACAGCTTCTGCCTCGAATACCGATCCTCCACCGGAACTCCCCCTTTTTCCCGGATTCCTGCGAATCCGCTCTATCATGATCTCTAACGAAACTCCGGGACGTTATTTCCACTGAGCAGCGATGCACAGAAATCTAGCGGAACTATGGAGCGTGTTCCGCAAAATAGCGGCGCACAGAAACCTAACGAAACTACAGAACGTTATTTCCGCAAAAACAGCGGTGTGTAAATTCTAACGAAACACTATATCGCTATTCGAGCAAAATCACGGCTTTTTTCCTTCAACTTGCCGCAATAACGTTACCCAGTTTCGTTACATTTTTTATCAGCCCTTTTGGGCCTAATTAGCGATACCACGTTTCGTTAGAGAGACTTTAGCAAGAAGTCCAACGGAACTACCGATCGATACTCCCAACAAACAGGCGTCACACAGAATATAGCGAGATTACAGTCGATACTCCTACCAAACAGCGGCGCACAGAAACCTAACGAAACTACAGAACGTTATTTCCGCAAAAACAGCGGTGTGTAAATTCTAACGAAACACTATATCGCTATTCGAGCAAAATCACGGCTTTTTCCCTTCAACTTGCCGCAATAACGTTTCCCAGTTTCGTTACATGTTTTATCAGCCCTTTTGGGCCTAATTAGCGATACCACGTTTCGTTAGAGAGACTTTAAGCAAGAAATCCAACGGAACAACGGAACTACCGATCGATACTCCCAACAAACAGACGTCGCACAGAAACCCAAAGAAGCTACAGTCGATACTCCTACCAAACAGCGGCGCACAGAAACCTAACGAAACTACAGTCGATATTCCCACCAAACAGCGGCTCACAGAAACCTAACGAAACTACAGAACGTTATTTCCGCAAAAACAGCGGTGTGTAAATTCTAACGAAACACTATATCGCTATTCGAGCAAAATCACGGCTTTTTTCCTTCAACTTGCCGCAATAACGTTACCCAGTTTCGTTACATTTTTTATCAGCCCTTTTGGGCCTAATTAGCGATACCACGTTTCGTTAGAGAGACTAAGCAAGAAATCCAACGGAACAACGGAATTACCGATCGATACTCCCAACAAACAGGCGGCGCACAGAAACCCAAAGAAACTACAGTCGATATTCCTACCAAACAGCGGCGCACAGAAACCCAAAGAAACTACAGTCGATATTCCCACCAAACAGCGGCGCACAGAAACCTAACGAAACTACAGAACGTTATTTCCGCAAAAACAGCGGTGTGTAAATTCTAACGAAACACTATATCGCTATTCGAGCAAAATCACGGCTTTTTCCCTTCAACTTGCCGCAATAACGTTTCCCAGTTTCGTTACATTTTTTATCAGCCCTTTTGGGCCTAATTAGCGATACCACGTTTCGTTAGAGAAGACTTACTTGTTAGACCACGCTTCAACGTCCCATACCTTCGTAACCCAATCTTCGTAGAAGTCAGGTTCGTGAGAAACGAGCAACACGGTGCCCTTGAATTCCTGGAGCGCGCGCTTCAATTCTTCCTTGGCTACAACGTCCAGGTGGTTCGTCGGTTCGTCGAACAGAATCCAGTTCGTCTCGCGCATCATCAGCTTGCAGAGCCGTACTTTGGCTTGCTCGCCACCGCTCAGCGCCCGGAGTTGCCTTGTAATATGATCATTCTTCAGACCGCAGCGGGCCAGATGCGCACGCACCTCATGCTGGTTCAGATGCGGAAACTCGTTCCACACATCATCAATAGGCGTTGAATTGCCGGGACGCACCTCTTGTTCAAAATAAGCCGGGAACAGAAAATCCCCTTGATATGTCTTTCCGCTAACTGGCGGAATCACACCTAAAATCGTCTTAAGCAGGGTTGATTTCCCTACCCCGTTACAGCCGACGATAGCGATTTTTTCTCCGCGTTCAATCGTCATCGACATTTTGGGCAGCAGCGGATGACTATAGCCGATTTCAAAGTCTATGCCTTCAAATACCGTCTTCCCACTGGCCCTGGATTCCTTAAAGTTAAAGGTAGGCTTAGCCGCTTCCTCCGGCTTGTCGATCCGTTCCAGACGATCAAGCTGCTTCTCACGGCTCTTGGCCCGTCCAGAAGTCGAATATCTAGCTTTGTTGCGCTGGATGAAATCTTCCTGTTTTTTAATAAATTCCTGCTGCTTCTCATACGCATCTATATGTTGATTTTTGCTGATGTCCGCCATATCCAGGAATTTGCTATAGTTCGCAGTATAGCGAGTCAGCTTGGCAAACTCCAGATGATAGATGACATTGACCACCTGGTTCATAAACTCGGTATCATGCGAGATTAGAATGAAGGCATACGGGTAATTCTGCAAATAGTTAGTAAGCCACTGAATATGCTCTACATCCAGATAGTTCGTAGGTTCGTCAAGCAGCAACACATTAGGTTTCTCCAGCAGCAGCTTGGCAAGCAGCACCTTGGTACGCTGACCCCCGCTTAGCGCAGATACATCGCGATCCAAACCGATCGCCGATAGACCAAGCCCGTTAGCCATCTCTTCAACCTTCACATCGATCAGATAGAAATCACCGATTTCAAGCTGCTCCTGAATATCTCCCATCTGCAGGAGCAGCTCTTCCAGCTCCTCTGGAGTGGCTTCACCCATTTTCTCGGTGATCTCCATCATTTCCTTCTCCAATTCAAGCAACGGCAGAAAAGCATCCTTCAGCACATCACGCACAGTCTTTCCTGGCGTTAATTTGGAATGCTGATCCAGGTAACCATAGCGAACCTTCGGCGTCCATTCCACCTTGCCCGAATCCCTCAATTGCTGTCCGGTCAAGATGTTCATTAATGTAGACTTTCCAACTCCGTTCGCCCCGACCAGACCTACATGCTCTCCGGCTAGCAGACGAAAGGATACATCCTTAAATAATGTGCGATCCCCAAAATTATGAGATACATTCTCGACTGTCAATAAGCTCATAGAAACTGAATAACCCCTTTATCATATAATTCATTATTATTTAATCCGTTGTTGTCCGTAGACAGTGTTGCCCGAAAATATCCTCTTTAAATATCCTCATCATCGCTCCGTCCGATTGCGGACATTCAAGAATTTATTGTAGCATAACAAACGATCGTTCGTAACCTAGCAATTCATGCAATGTTATATCGAAATAACCAGACCGAAAACAGTCTGCATCAGGCATGCTTCAACCGTTGGATGAACCGCTTAATGATCGGATTGGTCTGATTCTGAGTCGAACTTACCCAGCCATAATATACCGGATAGTGATTCTCCAGCTCAATCGGCACAATATTCTCAGGCAGCTCTTGATGTTTGAACGAGTAATCCAGACCGACTGTCAACGCCAGACCACCTAACACAGCCTTCTGAATCGCCGGAACATTGTTGGAAATGAACAAAACATCAAGCTCCCCGAACTTGGCCACGAACTCTGTGATGTAGGATCTGATATATTCGTCGTCGTATAACACGAGCGTATATTTCAGCAATTCCCGGGGATGAATGGACTTGCGCAAAGCCAACGGAGAATCAGCTCGAACCCCAACAACCATTTTACCCGTAAAGGTTCGTTCGAAACGCAGTGTTTTAGTGTGATTGATCTGCTTCTCATTCAACGCGATAAATCCGATATCGATCTGATTATTGTGCAGTTCATCAAGAATATCTTTCGGTCCCTTCTCAATGATCTGTATTTTCACATCCGGATAATCGATTTTGAAATCCGCGATCAACTCCATTAACAAGTGCATGGGTCCAGGGATGGTCCCGATGAACAACTCCCCGCTTAATCGCTCGCTATAATTGCCCGCTTCCTCCTTCAGACGCTTCACAAGATTCATGATTTCGCCCGCAATCTCGATCAATGCCTGCCCCTCAGCCGTTGGAACCGCCCCGATTCCGCGGGAGCGATGGAACAATACAACATCCAGTTCAGACTCAAGCATAGAAATGGATTGACTGACAGCAGACAAAGTAACATGCGCATGCTGCGCCGTTTTAGTTAGCGATTTCGTCTTGGCCACATCTACGATATACTCTAGCTGCTCCAGATTCATTTACAACCCGCCTCTCACAATTTGTGGTAGTCAGAAAGCCCTTTTGGGGGTAGGGAAATCCTAGCTTTTTGAATAGTAATTATTAAGTAATATTTAATTGCAGATAAATATATATAAATTTTATTAAACAATGACATTTGTTACAATGAGCTCGAAGATAAATTACAACTTCAAGAAAGGTGGAGTTTTCATATGGATACTAAGAGAGTTGCAGTTATTACAGGTAGTGCAAGTGGAATCGGCAAATCAACCGCATTGAAGTTCGCCGCTGAAGGAGACCGCGTTGTCGTTGCTGACTTTAATGAACAAGCCGGACAAGCAGTCGTCGATCAGATCAAGACAAATGGCGGAGAAGCTATTTTCGTAAAAACCGATGTATCGAAATATGAAGATGTCGAAGCTCTAGTTGACCAAGCCGTTAAAACCTATGGCCGGATTGACATAATGTTCAATAACGCCGGGATTGGCCGTCTGACCCCCGTTCTGGACCAGAAGCTGGAAGACTATCATGCTGTCATTAATGTAAACCAGCATGGGGTAGCCCATGGGATTATCGCCGCTGGCAAGAAAATGAGAGAAATGGGAATCCACGGTGTCATTATCAATACCGCCTCTGTATTTGGATTTCTGGCTTCTCCAGGTACCTTCGCCTATCATGCCAGCAAGGGCGCCGTCATTATGATGACGAAATCTGCAGCTCTTGAACTCGCTCCTCATGGCATCCGCGTTGTTGCTGTAGCCCCAGGGGCCGTAGATACACCTATCATCCAAGGCTATAAGGATCAAGGCCTGGTTGATGCAATGAAGTCCAAAGTAATGGGCAATAAGCTGACTATGCCTGAACAAATCGCGGATACGGTATACCTCCTCTCCACACCAAACGCAAGCGCTATTAACGGCAGCGTCGTTATGGCCGATGAAGGATATGCTTCCTTTAAATAACATAGCATACTACGCAAACAGGCGCACACTCTTATCCGAGTGGCGCCTGTTCTATTATCGCCTGCAAATCGCTTCATAATAACCTCGTGCAGCCGCTTCCTGTTTGCGGGCAAACACCTCTTCAGTATTGTAGGGAAGCTCACACTTTGCGAAATAATAATATTTGATCCCCGTTGTTGGATCGACTCCGCCTTCAAGCCTTTCCGTTTTTCGCAGCCTGCCGCCGCCAAGGGCAAAGTTATTATAGTAATGATTCCCTATAGGAATCCCCTGCAGAAAAGCAATAACTCCGACATCGTCCAATGTATTATTCCATTCCTCCTTGGGGATTGTCGGCAGCGTAAAGGTGTAGGTAAAGCCTAATCTGGCGGTAAATTCATTATGCACAGCGATCACTTGCTGCAAATCCTCTTCGATCTGACGTACGATGGTGGAACGTCTTACTTGCTCGAATACTTCCGCATCCTGCAGCAGCGGAATCGCAGTTGCAGGAGCAAGATCTTCCAACCATCCCCGCATCTCCTCGCCAGTAGTGGAAGAAATAACCCGAATATAAGAATCCAAGCTAAACGCGGCGCTGTTCCCAGCGCTATCCGTGTATACATAGGGCCTCTTCGGGTGCCAGCGATGTTCCAGCCTGGGCTCTCCATTTGCACTGTTGAATTCATCCAGCGCATAAATCCAATAGCCATCATAATCGATGACTACGACCGCGGGAATATATTTCATTAATGCGGCCTGAACCAGCGAATCGTCTGCTATGCCAAAATTGATTGCAAGCGACTGTAGAAGGATGGACAAGGCCAGTTCTTTATCCGTCCGCATATACTTATCCGAACTGTAGCCCACCTCGAATTGCTGCAGCTCATTACGGTTCAACACGCTTCCCGCATCCTGTACCGCCGTGCGAAGCGCAGTGGTATAGCGGAGCTGCAGGCGGTTGACCTCCTGCAAATCCATGGAATTTAGAGATAAAGCCTCAAGAAATGGACCAACGATGAGCACGAAGATGATGGCCCAATCAGTAATCTTCATTCAGAACCATCCCTCCATAATATAGCGTCTGCGCACCTTTGCCAGCTGCGGAAGAGGTCAGCAGGAATCCGACCAGCACCTGGTATGGGGATTTCGACCGCTTCGTCAGAGCAACCGAGAAGAAATCGCCTGTTTCCAGCTTGTACAGCCTGTCGGTCTCATCCATTGCCCCTGAGTCAGGAAATAACCGACCAAGCAGTTCTTCCGTATAGTATGAATCATAGATTACACTGAATTGTTCCTGGAACGTATCCCCATCCGCTGGGTCATCATATTCAGGATGATATTTCTTATGTTTGTGCTCCAGCTCCACCTCATAGACCTGACCGGAGACAGCCAACTCACGCACGAAGTCTTCGTACATGACGGCGGACAAGTAACCTTTATTTCGCACAGCATCTGTAAACTGAACCATCGCATTGTAAGCGGTCAGTACTGCCATATTTTCTGCACGCTCGGCAGCCTGAACGGCCGGGAAAAGTACAATAAGGGCAACTGCAAGCAACGCCGCGACTATTTTGGACAGTGGATTACTCACGGAGCAACGCCTCCTGGAACACATTGAAAAGAAAGATTACGTAGTTGGCCCAGTTCATCATATTCGGCATCACAGTAATAACTGTGATCCTGCTTGATGACAGTCAGCAGTAAAATATCATCCGTTCTTGATATGGAGGTTCCTTCGACCTGAAGACCTAGTCCATCATCCAGCCAATCTGCCAGACCATATAATATCTGTGCTCCAGTGTATATGTTTTGCTTTCGTTGCGTTTGATCCGTCCAGGTCTGTGTATTTACACTGACCTTCTGATTCTGTATAAAGGGAACCACCCCTTCCAATACCAGGGCTTGTTGCTCACTGTGATCCAAAGTATATATAAGCGCGGCCATGCAAATTACAGTGGAACAGAGCAGCCACATCATATCTTTGAGCGTACGGAACATTAAGGGGTTACTGTCGTCTGCGTAAAGATCAAGCCGCGCACAACATTGGATTGATCCTTGACAACCCGGGCCTTGAATTTACCGCTTGGGTTCACATATTCATTTAATTTCTCATTCCACGAGTTGCTAATGTCTGCATTGCTCCTATTGATGACAGAACCATAATCATCTGCGTTGCCGATAATATTCAGAGTATGGCCGTACCATTCCCCTTGGTGGTTCTTGCCGGTAAGCACCTGAATTCCAAATTGGTCGCGTTCCTTAAATTTACGAAGCGCATTCGTAACCTGTGAACCGCTAACCGTTGTATCATCGTACACTGTAAAAGAGGCCTGGGACAGCTCAGTCTGAATGTCGGAGAAATTGTTCTGCGCCGTCTTTGTCGCCTCTTGCGCCGAGACGAACAAGACAACAACTATTGTAATTAATGCAATCGTCAGGAAGATTCCTGCCGCTACCTTTAATGCGGATGAAGCGTTATTCATACTTTTATTCCTCCTAATAAGTTATAGATATCGTTACAAAAGTGCGATTTTCAGCACCGGGAAGGTTGGGTGACGCCAGAGTCTGAGAAGCAGAGCTGCACGTTTTCGCAGAACCCGTCTTCGGAAGCAAAGGCTTGTAGTTGGTTCGGTAAGCACTTGAGATGTTTCCAGTGGAAGAACGACTTCGGAAACATTTGCTTAGGACCAAATGAATTCAAGATCCGATGCCGAATTACTTCTTGATTTGCTTCATGTTAGATATAGAATTTATACGTTATCAGCCAATTCCCATATCGATAGGAAACCTGCCTTAGAATCGCGGCCGGCGGTCGGCGGTCGCCCATCTATGAATAGAGCAGGCGGACTTTTCGAACTAGCTTCATAAATTTTGAATTTGTTGAAAGTAGACATCCATCTGCTTGAAGCTCATCCAAATGAGTGGAACGACCAAATAAGCAAAAATCAGTGAGTACATCGGTGCAAAACCGATCATCCGGCCCATTTCGGCCTTCCTATCCAAATCCTTTTCATATTCCAGCCGTCTTCGCTCAAACTGAAAGCCCATCTCGCTCTGTAGATCATCAAACGCTTTTCGAACCGGTATTTTCTCCTCCGCCTGAATCAAGTGCTCGATTAAACGCTGGAACTCTTCCAAGGCGGTCTCATCCTTTAATCCCAGAAGAGCCTCCTGAGCTCCTGCACTGTAATGAGCCAGGCATTTCTCGATCGGAGCTCTAAAAATAAGGGCATAGCTGTATAGCCATTCCAATATTGCTTCCACCGAGATCCGTTCGAACTGTCTTAAGATCATAATCATCGTCTGGAACTGATACACCTCATGTCTCATATCTGTCAGCCTTAATCTGCGCTGGAATCGAAGCGTCCAGATCGGACTGTAATATCCGAGCAAAGGTAATATGAAGGTAAGCATGACCTCCCACCACTTCCAATATTCAGCCTGATAGCGAGCCAGCTTGTCCATAATGCGCTGCGCAATCGCAGTCGTCTTGCCTTCATCCAGCTTCAAACCGAGCTCCTTTGCTGCCGAAGTCACGATTTGAGCGATTGCTTCATCATTCGCTGCCACAGACATTCCTGGACTCCGCAGCACCTGCCGATCCAACTCGGCCATCTCTCTGGCATCCTTCGCTTCTTCTTTCGAGAGGGAGCCGAGAAATACGTAGCTTGTCGGCGGCTCAGCGATAATCCATTCCCGGCTCTTCCAATGCGTCCAGCTAATCGAACAGCCTATAACGAGCAGACATCCAACAAAAATAGCAGTTCGCCTAACCTGCAGCAATTCAACGCGCAGAGTCTGATTCGTATCCTTAAGCAAATCGGCGATGCGGTCATAACGCACTGAGCCAGGTAGCGGACAGAACCAGCTTACGATCATTCTTGCTATCTTCCAGCGATAAGCCTTCGCCTCCCAGGAGGAAACATCCGAGCCGGCGCGATAGGCTGTAGCTTCCTCGCTTTTTAATTTCTGCAGAAGGATATAGCTCAGCAGTATAATAATGAATAGACCGATATGAATAGAGATGCCGAGCTTGCTCAAATAAAACTGGTCCATCAGGGGAAAGTTCCGCCGTGCCCAAAGCTCAATGGGCTTCGTGAAGAATATAGGAGCTAATGCAATCAGGCTGAGCCCCTTTAGTAAATAATCAAGCTTGCTCCGACGCATCAGCTCTAGTTGAATCTCCCCGGTCAGGCTGGAAATCCCGCGCAAATAAAGCGATCCCTGCTGTGCATCCTTGCGGTCTCCATATTCCATGATCAGCCGGGAGATCGAAGCAAATCCTTTCAGGAAGCGAGTCGGCGCCGTCTCATAATAACGGTCAAGCTCTTTATCCGGTTCAGCCGAAGTCAGAGCTTCATAAATCCGTTCCCCATGTCTGACGATTTCCTCACTCAAGCTATCATTCGCTTCATCGATCGCATCCGCTACCATTTCATGAGCATGGTAGGCATGTCTAACCGCAGTGAACCACCGCAGCATTTGCAGCAGCAGCTTCTTTTCCAGCCTTGCTACATAAGCTTCAAGCATCAGCCCATGAATAACGGCAACGGTAATGATGACAGTGAGGAAGAACAACATGTTCGGATGCATCAGAGTCAAAGCGATAATTCCCGTCCCGGATATACCCAGCAGCAAATATACGAGCTTCATCACCTGCCGCCTTAATTCAAATTCATCCGACGTCTGCAGCAATGAAATACGGCCGCGAACCTTAAGCACATATAACCGCAAAGGCGGTATTTTCATCGATATGGCATAGGATCGCAACAGCAAAGTCGCCACAACTGTCTTCAATCCGCTTAAGAACCCTGACGGCGCAGCCGCTTTCACTCCGAGCTCTCCTGCCTTCTTCTCCTCACGCCTGCGAATCTCAAAAGCGATCAAATAGATGCCGCCAAATAATAGAAATGATATAAACGCGACCCACAACAAGACCGATTTAAGCTCCAATCTGCTCCCCCCAATACTGAGACAGAAATTGCTCGAAGCGGCGGGCGTCTTCCGGCATCATTTCACGCTGCATTTCATTACGGCAACGATCTGTAATCGGTTGAACAGCGCGGTATCCGCCATCGATATATTCAACTATCGTCCTCGCCTGATAGGTTCGCTCCCCGGTATCTATATCAGCCCCACCGTCACTCCGGCGGCTGCACTCAGTAATTCTTTCAATATAGCGATGGCCATGAATATCTCTGCGCAAATGGATGTCAAAGTCGATAACCCCGGCGACCTGTAGTTCGGCAACCCGTTCATCCCGAAAGACTCCTGTCTTCAACAATGAGTTCCTTAATGAATCGATCAGGTCAGCGAAGGTCTTGGCATGATGCGTGAACACGGTAAAAAGACTGGCTACCTGTGCCATTTGAATCATCCAGGATGCAACCTCATCCGATGCGACTTCGCCAAGAATATGCACCGTCCCGTCCGTCTTCTTCTGCAAGTCGAGGCCAGCCTGTCCGCTTACATATTCGGTCTCCCGGAAGCTGAGTATATTTCGGGCGCTATACAGCTTTCGCAGATTCAACTCGAAGGACATTTCCTGGACCCGCAGTGTGTAAGACGCATAAATGTGTTTAACCAGCGCCATTAACAGCGTCGTTTTGCCTGAGCCCTGTGATCCCGTAATTGAAGTAATTCGACTCCCCTTCATTAAATATTTCAGAAGCTGAATAGGTATATCTGCACCATAGCCCTGTATTAATTGCTCAAGCGCCGCTCCTTGGGTATCGAATTTACGGACGAAGAAAGCCCATGTCTCTGCAAACGGAGGCCGGACCACGACAACCCGGGAACCATCCTTCATATCATTCACTTTAAATCCGCTGGCCTCCGACAATTGACCCGGCAAATTGTATTTATATATATTTTGGCAGATCCTCCTGAGCTCAAACTCGCTGCCGAAGGATAAGAAAGGAAGCCTGATGCTCTTGCCTTTATAAAAGATCCACACGCTCTCCCATACCCGGGAGACTTCCCGCCCATCTTCGTCCAATGGAACACCGGGAACCGTCCCAATTCCGGCTCCGTTTACTTCATCCTGTTCACAACCCCACTGAACCGATTCGGATATTCCACTTACTCCGCCGCTTACTCCATCAATTCGCTGCTCTAGTATACTGTCGATAACAGAAAAACCTTTATACGACTGATAGACCCGCTGAACAACGAGATCCAGCTTCTCTTCAAAGCTAAGCTGTCGGTATTCCCTGCCGAAGCAGTAATCCATTTCCTCGACGCTGATTTCGTACATATATCCCTTCTCTTCTTCATTCATCCGCTTCGGTTCGTCGAGTTCATATTGCTCAATCAGCACCGACAGCGCATCGTCACCGTATCTTTGGCGATAAAGATAGAAAATGATCTCGAACCGATCCTGATGAGTCAGCCTGACGGGCTGTTGAAAAGGAATAATTTGCTCAATGCTCTCCTCCGTAACCCCGTATCCTTCAAGCAGCAAATCGCGGATATAGGTTTGAACGAATCGCTTGTCGCTACGGTCCCCATAAGTACACCCCCGCAACGCTTGGCGCAACTCTGTTCTCGCTTTTACTTTACGGAGCCAAGCCTCCTCACCCATCCCCCACTGATTAATCTTGTTGCGGCTTAATTCATGCAGTTGAAACTTCACATAAGCAATAAGATCGGGAATGCTATAGCGTTCATGGGTTACCCGGCTCGCAAAGGTTTGTTCAGACACCGCCCTGGCCTTAAGCCAGACAAGCAGGAGCGCAAGCAGCATGATCAAGCCTATTCCAATTCCGTTCGCAAGTCGATCCATGGCTAGGCCCCCTTGTCGTCAGATAAGGATATCAGGGGCATATATGTGTCTGACGCAGCGGCCATTGCGCCACCAATCTGCTGAAAAGCTTCCAGCAGGGTCCCGCGCCTTGCCCTCATTCGGCCAAGCAGCTGTATCCGGCGGAAATACCGGAGCAGGTCATGCTCATTCCAAGCATCTGCGAACCCGGTATCATAAGCGATGCCGTACAGCGGAATTTCACAGCCGTAATACCGTTTGATATTTGCAATATTCCATTTGGCCTGACGATCGTAATGGCGGAGAATGATACCTTTTACCTTGTTCTTCGCTGCCTCAGAGCAAGAACGGTAATATGCAAAAAACGGATCCAGTTCGGTTCGATTCTGCTGCAGCACAGGCAACAGCAGCGCCGCCTCCGTTTCGGCAACAGGCAGTGTTATGCTGCTGCGATGCAGGAACACAAGTTCATACACCTCCTCTGCAGCCCCATATAACTGCTGCAGCACAGCGGCTGTCTGCTTGCCCAGCCCTCCCCTTGTACCGGGAATGAGGTCAAGACGGCTGTTAATCAGCGGTCTAGTATAATCCGCTAAGTTATATCGCGATAGGCGCCGATTCATAAGCAGCCGCAGCAGGGCTTCCGTCCCGGTCTCTGTAATCTCTGAGCCATCTCTAACGGCTGTTTCGTCATAGACCGGAAAGCCACGCTCTATTCCCTGACCTGGCTCATCTTCATTAATGATCAGTATGCGACGTCTCTGGTAGAGCGAAGCAGCAATGGCGATGGCAGCGGCAATATCCGCAGCACCGTTATAACTGTAATCCCAAACAACAATTCGGCTCATATGGCCCTCCTTCTTGCACTGCGCATAGCCCTGTTTGCCTCGCTTCTGGTCCATCCGGTCAGCTGTAAGATTAGAGAGATCAGGGCTCTTCTATAAGAGCGGGTGATTTTGTCGATATGAAGCTTATGCTCATGCCCGTTCTCATAATGGATGGCCGTATTAAACTCACTCCAGGCAATGCACGCAACGTCTGTATTCCACTCTATCGGCAAATCCTCGGCCAGACCCATCATGTAATTTGCGGTTAAGTAACTCTCCACCGTTCTTATCAGAACAGGATGAACAAAAACCCCCGCAAGTTCAGGGTCCGAGCTAAGCCACTGTCTGAACCAGTCCGCACTTCGTTCCACCTCATAGTAATCAAAGGTGGTCACCCATAGGATCTGATCCACTTGTGAGCGGAGTCCTGCCTGTGGCTGATCCAGCTCAAAATCATACAGTACAAAGTCGTAGCTCTCGTCCCCAGTATAGATGGCTTCCGGTAATTCCGCTCCCGCTTCCGAAGCTTGCATCTCTCGATTTGTGATATCAAAGCCGCAGAACTCGATTCGTGGTAAAGTGCCCTCTCTATTACGGGCAAGATATTGATATTTGCTCCCGGCCGTTCGATCTACAAGCAACACACGCTGTCCGGCCGCAGTGAGCAGCTTGCAAATGTAGAGAATAAGCTCCCGCTTATCACTCACACCGGCAAATAACCAACGTTTCATCCGATTCCCTCCCAATAAACCTGGACATCTCATCAACTCACCCGATTACCGGCTATTCCTTCCCAGCATCAAGCGCAAATGAATCGCTTCCCTCTCGTGAGCTACGAACAGATGCTGCTGAAGATTTCTGATTGATAAATTCAGCCGCATGCTGCGACGTCACCGAAGCCAAGTCTCCTTCCAACCCTGCTCTTATCGAAGCTGTTAGCGCATGTTCCGCCAAATCTATGATGTTCGGATCCTTGCGGATCACCTGAAGCACGGCGTCGCTCGGCGGATAGGTCGGTATGGCTTCCCGCTGCAAATATGGCTCCACATACTTAAGCGCATAAATGGAGGCCTTATGCAAATAAGCATCTACGATCCCGCTGGACAACAGCAGAATCTCCTCCTCATTGAGGATCGAGTTCACTACGCCTGGAGCGAGCGATTCAACCCGTTTCTTGGACAGCAGGATGTAATCCTGTCCGGTCGGGAACTGAATCCGAATATCGACGACATCCTTCTGCTTCAGTTCACCCGGCAGCTGAATAAAACCCATCTCACGATAACGAAGATCGTCAGCAACGGCCCCTTCCTCAAACAACAAAGAGCCGGTAAGCAGCGTATTGGGGGCGACCGTAATTTTGGGGCTCTTGCCGACGATATCTTCGGAGGCATGTAACCAATCGCCCGGAACGCTGTTCACGGGTAGAACAATCGACGCCAGATCCTGCCTTGCAATGCGTTCGCCAGCCGGGATTTCCCGCAATAAAGTCCAGCCGGCGACAACGTCACCGGAAGCCTGCTTTAAGGCAGATATCTCACCCTCATACTGCTTCATGAGAGATGTCCGCATTTGCTCCAATCGGCTGGAAGCATGGACAGCATACCCTGTGAAGGCAACCCCGACGATGCCTGCACCAACCAAGCCCGCATAAATCAATTGCCTTGTTCGTTTCCTAATCACTAGATTCTCACCTCCTCTTGATTACTTCTTGCCCGACAACCAGAATCCGCGTTTGACTGGGCGGATGCCTTGAGGCAACACTTCACTGCATGCCTGCAGCAATGCCATCTCCATCGCCTGTCCAGGAACAAATGGATTACTTACGGCTGGCAGTGCAAAGACGAGCTTCGTATTCAATAATTTCTGCAGCCTGTTAACGTCTGGTCCCCCCGCAAACGGAAGGCAGTATACCGGGGATCGTTTGATCTGACCAGAAGCATCGGCGGAGAACAGTTCCATTTCATCTATCCTCCAAGCAACTGCTGAACCTACCAAAATCGCCAAATCCGCCCTGATAAATTCCTCAAGCAGATCCTTGCGCCTGCTGGAACCCAGATCACAAATAATATAGGTATAGTCCTCCGCAAACAGATCAAGCATCTCAACCCGCGAGCTGGCCCTTAGATAATCAACGCCTTCAATCCGAGAGCGTCGATGGGGAAGCTGTCTGGAATGTCCCCCCTCCACCCCCAGCCTGTGAAAAATCCGTTCGAACGCCGTTGCCCGGGAGTCCAGCTCAAGTACAGCGACCCTTCTCGAATATCTGGCCAACGAATGAGCAAGTGAAACCGCTGTATGCGTCGTTCCGACCCCCGGACCCGCTCCCATCACCGCTATTACAATTGAACGGCCAGAAGCAGCCGCCCCAGCTCCCCCCACCCGCACTCCTCCCCTGACTCCAGCACTTCCAGCTTGCGAACGTTCGAGCAGCTTGCTTAACGCAGCGCCCGCTTCCTGCGCTGTCTGGAAACGCTCTTCCGGGAGGCTGTGCAGCAATTTCTCAATCGCAGGAGCAAGCTGAGAAAATCCACGCTTGGCAAGCAGGGTCATGGCCTCTGACGTGCATTCCGTATATTTGCAATGAGTGCCCAAATATAGCAGTATCGCACCTAAAGAATACAAGTCCGCCCTTCCATCACTCTGCCGGCCCCCGTATTGCTCCGGAGCTGCGAATCCAATCGTCCCCAGCTTGATCGTATCCTCAAGTCCATCGGGCTTAAATTTGCGGGCGATGCCGAAATCTACAAAGCGGATCTCCCCCTTCCCATCGATCAACAAATTTGAAGGCTTCAGATCGCGATGAATAATCGGCGGCTTGCGACTGTGCAAATAATGCAAGCCTTCGCAAATCTGCACTCCAATCCCGATCAGCATTTCCGGCTTGAAGCCTCGGCCCAGCCTCTGCACATGCTGGTCCAGATGAACCCCAGCGATGTAGTCCATGACAAGATAAGAACGGCCTTCCGAATCACTGGACCAGAAGTCAACGATCCGCGGCAGGCGATGGTGATTCATCGCGATCAGAAGGGCTGCTTCTTCCTCCAATTGCAGCTCTCTTGGCATATGGGCCGCCATCTCCTTGATTGCCCAAAGCTTCCCTGAAAGCTTCAAATCCGCAGCCAGATAAACGTGGCTCATGCCGCCCTGTCCGATCAAACGCTCGATCCGGTATCGTCCCGCTATTACATCTCCTTCAGCAAGCAACGCCATATGCGGCAAGCAATAACCTCCTTTGCAACACAAAAAGGGAAAGCAATCACGTTCAGCTCAGATTAACCGAGACTAAACGGGATGCTTTCCCTATTGTTATTAATGTATAATTTTGGAATCAGTATAGCACATACTTGCGAGAAATCAAACTCTTTTTTTGCAGAAAGTCCAAAAAGTCCGAAATTGATCCCAAAGTAATACTGAGAGCTTATTCGAAATCAAATCTTGAATTCAGCCTGACCTAAGCAGATGCTTGCAATGTCATCCTTTGGAAATACCTCAGGTGTTCACGAACCCAAACGAACGCTCCGCTCCTCATGCGCTAGCTTCATTCAACCTTGTCGGTGCTAAAAACCGGTCTTGTAAACTCGTACACCAAAAAATTCACGGCATTAATATTTAATCATATACAGAGTGATTTCATCACGATTATGGAACAGCTGTTTAGCACGCTGGACTTGCATTTGCGCCGCCTCAAACAGGGATATCACTTCCTGAATAAGCGCCATGGGCTTCTTGCTCATCAGCTTGACAGTAACCACTGCCGTTCCGCCCGGAACAAGCGCATACAGCAGATCAATGACCATTTTGGCGGTCTGCTTCGGATTCCAGCTCATGTCGCATACGAGCAAATCGAACTCTCCATCGCGAAATTTAACGCTGTCTGCATTTTTACGGATATGAGTCAGCTGCGGTGAAGCCAATATCGATGGATGCATTTTTGCCGGATCAACCGCCGTTACCTTGAGACCTCGCTCCAACAGGAACGAAGACCAGCCCCCTGGAGCTGCCCCGATATCAAGCGCTTCATGAAAAGCTGAAAAGTTAATATCGAAAACCGCTTCTGCTTCCAGCAGCTTGAACTTCGCCCGTGAAATCTGCCCTTCCTCGCGCTGGAAGCGAATCGCTCCGCCATTCCAGTCCGATAAATTCTGCTGCGGCGTTGAGATTCCCGCCAGGACCTGATCCTTGCTGATGAATACAGATATGATCCAATCCGCATCCCTCACCACAAACTCAGCTCCAAGTTCATCCAATCGCGTCTGAAGCATGTCTTTGAGCGACACCGCACTCCCCTGCCATAATGCACTCTCGGCTTTCCGGGGCTGAATAGCGACCTTTGCTCCTGTTAACCGCTCATCCTCTAAAAGGTATTGAACAAGATCATTTTCCCAGGCTTGGTCTGAATTCTCTTCGTTCATCATCCATTGCCAGCCTACCGGAAACATATGACGCAAAAATAACGGCTGCACGGCTGCAAACTGGCGCTCAATTTGTTGTGGCTCTTGGGGCAGAGTGACCAGCAGAACTTCTCCTGGGACAAGTACAGCACTCTTAACCGAACCAAATAATCTGCGCAGCTCCTCTTGTGCATACGGAGCGAATCCATGATTCGCTGTACACACATATCGCGCCGATGTGATGGTCTGCGCCTCATCTGTATTATCTATATGAATATTCAAGTTGTGCAACCTCTCTTACTTTCCAGCACGCTGTTCTTCCTGACGCGCAATAGCATCCAGTCGCTCGAACGGAATCGGGCAGTTATGCAGCACGACGTGCTCCGGTTTATTTTGATATAAAATTTCGTACATGCTCTTCTTACCGCACATGCTTGAAGTGTGTAAATAGATTTCACGGGGATACAGGCCTTCCCTGGCAATCGCAACCGCCACTTCGGTACCTGTTTTCTCGTCCGGGCCCATATCATGGTCCAGCGATAAAATATCAACTTCAGTCAATCGCAGCAGCTCAATGCACTCCTCCACCGAGCGAGCTAATGTAAACCCTTTTGGACATCGTCGAAAATCGTCCATATATACATGAATCACGTTATTCTTCCTTTCCGCTGTTATTCCAGCACTAACTCTCGGCCCACCGCCTTATCAGCTCCATATCCTCTCTATACGTTCCATCCGCTCCAGTAGCGGTCTCTAAAATAAACGGTACATGCCGGATGGCATCCATCTGCAGCAACCGTCTGAAACCTGATTCTCCTATAAATCCTTGCCCGACTCTGGCATGGCGGTCCTTCCGAGAATGAAGCGGGTACCTGGAATCATTCAGATGAACGACCGAGAGAGCTTCCCAGTATCCAAGCCGCTGAGCCTTAGCCGCAAATTCATCATCTTTCTCCCCCATCCACATTCCCGCAGCAAAGGCGTGACAGGTATCAAGACAGAACCCAATCTGCTCGGGAGAATCACATAGCTTGCGAATCTGAACCATCTCTTCCAGCGTCATTCCCATGTCCCCATGGTCCCCCGCCTGGTTCTCGATGAGCAGCTTGGCCTGGCCTGGCCAATTTGCAAGCACTTTATTTATACATTGTATAATATTTTGATAATTTTGTAAGGGGTTTCCAGCCTTATTTGTGCCAAAATGAACTACTATTCCGATAGAACCGCAGGCTTCAGCGATCTCCAGATCGTTCCGCAGCGATTCCGCCACCCTTTGAAATAGTCCGTCTCCGTTGCCCGGGTCAGCCGCCAAATTGCTCGGGTAGGGCGTGTGGGCCACGGACACAATATGATTTGTGAGACAAAGCTGGCGGCAAGCCTCAGCATCTCGTGCATCGAAAGACTTGACCGACAGACCCCTTGGATTTTTGGGAAAATACTGAAAAGCCCCTGCTCCCATCTGCAGCGCTGTCTTTGCAGCACCGGAGTATCCGTAACGAATGCTGAAATGTCCGCCTACTTTAATCTCATCGATCATGCTGACAACCCGGGCTGTAGAACACTTTACGCCCGCCCATTTCTGTCTTTACGATCTGATCTCCGCAGCGGGAACAAGTCTCCCCGCCCCGATCGTATACCTCACAGATATCATTGGAACCGCCTGTCAAGGTATCCCCCTTAAATACGGGCATTTCCATATAACCTCCGGCTTCAGTCGCCTTAACCAACACCTCACACATCGCATGGTACAGACGCGAGAAATCTGCTGTATCAAAGTTTTGCAGCTTGGCTGACGGCCGCAGTCCAGCCGCAAATGCGATTTCATCCGCATAACAGTTACCGATCCCCGCGATAATATCCTGATTCACCAAAGCGGTCTTCAGACTGCTGCGACGATGCTGTAGAAGGCTGATAAATTTCTCTTCGTTCATTCTCCGTCCGAGTGGCTCCGGTCCCAGATGAGCCAGCGCTTCTTCCGCTTCCTTGGCACTGAGGATATGTAGATACCCCAGCCTTAATCCCATGAAATATAGCACAAGGTCAGGGCCGAAGGTAATCTCTATCTGGGTAGTCCGCTTCGGACGATCCTCGAATGAGCCCAGATACATCAGTCCGCCAAGCATCAGATGCAGCAGCAGACGACGTCCGTTGTCCAGATGGAACAAGAGATGTTTCCCGCGCCGCTCCACAAACACGACTTGTCTGCCCAGCAGCCCGGAGCGGAAAGCCTCCGCCTCTACGTTAATCGATTTCTCACGGTTAACCGTCACGGCAGTGATCGATAAGTCTAAGATATGCTGTGATAGTTGTACTTTATAATTTTCCATTTCCGGCAGTTCCGGCATGGCTCATCTTCCCTTCATTCTTATGTTTAGAGGTGGTTCAGAGAATCCACTTGTGACTACAAGGTCAAATCGGTAGGCCTCCTCGACAGCGAATCTTGAATTCGCTTTGGCCCTTAAAAGCCCCTTCCGCACACCAACTTGCGAACCTCATCGAGGTCACCACAGATCACATCGGGCTGAATCCCTGTTCCGGCAACATACTGTTCCAGATTTTGCTCTGTGGTTACACCAGTCAGCACCAGTATCGTACCGCAGCCGGCATTGACCCCGGCCGATATATCTGTCAGCATATTATCGCCAATGACTGCGACCTCTTTATTGCGGAGGCCCAGCCGATCGATTGCGAATTTCATCAAAATTCCCGACGGCTTGCCGATCACGATCGGTTCGACACCCGATGCCGCCTTAATCGCCGCAGCGATAGTACCTGCTCCTGGCATCAGTCCATCCTGTGCTGGCAACTGCAGGTCGGGATTAGTCAGCACATAACGCGCACCGCTCGCGATCGTCCGAGCCGCCTTCGTTAATTTCTCATATGTAAAAGAACGATCAATTCCCTGAATCACTACATCAGGATGCTGCTCATCACACGTGATTCCCGCTTCACGCAAAGCCTCCAGCAATCCATTCTCTCCAATCGGGGCTACTTTACTGCCCGGGTATTGCTCAGCTACGTACTGTGCCGCAGCTACGGCCGAAGTGCATACATGTTCTTCGTCGGCAGGGATTCCCAATTGCTGTAAATGAGCTGCAACTTCTGCCGGTGTCCGTGAAGAATTGTTCGTTACGAACAGATAAGGGATATCAGCAGCCTGGAGATCTGATATCAATCGATCCGCTCCAAGTATCATACGGTTTCCATGATATAAAGTTCCATCTAAATCTATAAGATAAGCCTTCCAGCCGGCTGTTAATTTGCTCATCGTTTTACCCTCCTCTGTATCAAATATCATTGTACATGGAAAACAAAAGGACAAGCAAATTTCCGAACAATTCGCTGTCAAAATAAACAGTAAATGGGATGTACCCCTGTCAAACTACCGTGTTATCCCGTCTGGCCGCGTCGAACAAAATCGAAGTGGAACTATCCCGTTTCCCGGATTTAGCAAACTTTGCAATCGCCTGTCAAATCCTGCGCTTTCCCGGAAAATAATTCATCAAGGCTATTATTTCCCACCCTGTTCTTCCTCACCAGCTCGTGCTACCGGGTACGTCACATGCTCTCTTGCCAGTTCGGTATTTGCGAAGGTATGCTTCGCTTCAACAAGCAAACGGTGGAGCTGTTCCTCGGATTTATACCTTGAACTGAAATGCGTAAGATAGAGCTGCTTTGCGCCTGCGGCTTTCGCCGCTTTAGCAGCCTGCTTTGCGGTGCTATGATGATAATCATGGGCTGTCTGCGCCAATTCATCGAGAAAAGTGGATTCATGAACCAAAACATCGGCTCCCTCTGACAGACGGATCACAGCCTGACAAGGGCGCGTATCTCCAAGGATCGTGACGATTCTGCCTTGCTTAGGTTTGCCCAGCACTTCATCCGGCGTTATGATAACACCATCTGGGGCCTCCACGCTTTCCCCCCGTTTCAGCTTGCCATATAGCGGACCTGGCTTGATCCCGTGACTGGCAAGTATTACAGAATCAAGCTTGCCCGGGAGGTCCCTCTCGATGACCCGATAGCCATAGCTTGCAATCCGGTGGTCCAGCAGTTCGGACTCGATGCAAAAGGTCTCATCCTCAAAGATTGTCCCACCTTCATGTTCAACGATATCAAGTCGATAGTCGATTCTTGATTCGCTAATATTCAGGGAGGTCGTTATATATTGCTTTAGCCCCGGCGGACCATATAGGGTCAACGGTGTATTTCCTCCCTGATAGGCCCTGCTCGAGACCAGCCCTGGCAGCCCGAACAGATGATCACCATGAAGATGCGTAATGAAGATCTTCTCCAACTTGCTAAGCTTGAGGGGCGAGCGAAGTATTTGATGCTGGGTCCCCTCTCCGCAATCAAATAACCAGAAGCTGCGCCGTTCATCAAACAGGCGGAGCGCCAGCGATGTTACATTGCGCTCCAATGACGGAACCCCGGCATTTGTGCCCATGAAATATAATTCCATGAATCTAACCTCCTTAAGGCTTATAGCCCTTCAAATTGCCCGAGAACCCTCCGTAAACCGGAGGGTTCTCGCTATTCAATCTAGGCTTTATCTACATTAAAGTATTGAGCCTGAGGATGCGCAAATACCATGGCAGAGACGGAAGCCTCCGGCTCCATCATAAATCCTTCCGTCAGCTCAACGCCGATATCCTCCGGCTTCATCAGCTCGAATAACGGGCCTTGATCCTCCAGATTCGGACATGCCGGATATCCAAAGGAGACTCTTATACCTTGATATCTGGCTCCATGGCGCTGCTTCATCGTCATATCCTGAGGATCCGGGAAGCCCCAAATATCGCGCATAATATGATGCACCCGTTCGGCAAGAGCTTCAGCCGTCTCCAAAGCAACGGCCTGCAGCGCATGCGACCGCAAGTAATCTCCGCTGTCCTTCCATTTCTCTGACAATTCACGGACACCTTGTCCAGCCGTAACGACGAGGAAACCTACATAATCCATCATACCACTATCCACAGGCTTGAGAAAATCCGCCAGGCATAAATACGGTTCAACCTGTTGTCTTGGGAAGCTGAAGGTTTTGAGAACTTTACTGTGATCTTCCGGAGCGTACACGATAATATCATTGCCTGATGATTGTGCCGGGAAGAAGCGATACATTGCATTCGCCCGAATAATACCGTCACGGGCGGCATGTGCCAGTATCTCGTCCACCGTCTCTTTCAATTGAACGGCCTTCGGATCGTTCTTGGCGAGCAGCTGCTCCACCGAGCCCCGCAATCCCAAATGATGGCCTAAGAGCATTTGCATGTTAATATACGGAATAATGTGCTGAATCGGATAATCTCTTAAAATATGACGTTCCAGATCAGGCGGCTGATATACCGGCACATCCAGCGATATTTTTGAGCGTTCAACCCGGGTTAGCTGTGGCAGCGGAGCCTTCTCGGCGACCTTGGAATCCGCTTCTTTCTCCACTTCCATGTCCAGCCGCATCTTCTCACGCTGTTCCTTATCCATCAGCTTATTGGCCAGATCGAGCCCATCCATCGCATCCTTGGCATAAACGACAAGTCCATTATACTCGGGACGAATCCTTGTCCTTGTGAATTTGCGTGTCAGCGCCGCTCCGCCAACCATGATCGGCACATCGATTCCTGCTCCGCGCAGATCTTGAGCGGTAGCAACCATCTGCTGCGCCGACTTAACGAGCAGACCGGATAGCCCGATCGCATCGGCTTTCTCCTCGCGGTAAGCTTCAATAATACGCTCCGGTGGTACTTTTATGCCCAAATTCACGATTTTGTAACCGTTATTGGAGAGAATGATTTCCACCAGGTTTTTACCGATATCATGCACATCGCCCTTCACGGTAGCCAGCAGGATCTTGCCTTTGACAGATGTCTCATTCTTCTCCATAAAGTCCTCCAGGAAGGCTACGGACGCCTTCATGACCTCAGCACTCTGCAGCACCTCCGCCACGATAAGCTCGTTGTTGTTGAATAGCCGTCCGACCTCTTCCATGCCTGCCATCAGCGGACCGTTGATGACCTCAAGCGCGCTGTAGCGATTCAACGCTTCCTCCAGATCGGGAATCAGTCCTTCTTTTGTGCCTTCTACTACGTAAGAAGCGAGCCGCTCCTCGAGAGAAAGATTTATCGCCTTCTCCTTCTTCTCTACCTTCTTGTTACGGAAAGCAGCAACAAACGCAGCCAAAGTCTCGTCATTCGTATTATAGATCAGCTCTTCAGCTAATTTACGTTCTTCCTCCGGAATGGAAGCATAACGTTCCAGCTTCTCGGTATTCACAATCGCATAATCGAGCCCTGCCTTCGTACATTCATACAGAAAGACGGAGTTTAGCACCTCACGTCCCGCTTCCGGCAAGCCGAAGGAGACGTTGCTGATTCCAAGCACGGTATGACAAGCTGGCAGCTCCTGCTTAATTAGACGAATGCCTTCGATCGTCTCCTTAGCTGAGCCTATATATTGCTCATCTCCTGTTCCGACCGGAAACACCAATGGATCAAATATAATATCCTCCGCGGAAAGGCCATACTTGCCCACGAGCAAATCATGCGAACGCTTGGCCACTGCCAGTTTGCCCTCCCTCGTGATCGCTTGTCCTTGCTCATCGATCGTACCAACAACAACCGCTGCCCCATATTTGTGAATCAGCGGAGTTACGTTCTCGAATTTTTCTTCGCCATCTTCAAGATTAATGGAGTTAATTATCGACTTGCCCTGACAGTATGTCAGAGCGAGATCCAGCACCTTGGAATCCGTCGTATCGATCATCAGCGGCACCTTCACCTTCTTGGCTACAAGCTCCAAGAAAAGCTGTATATCCTGGGCTTCATCGCGATCCGGGTCCTGGACGCAGACATCGATGACCTGAGCTCCATTCTTCACTTGAGCACGGGCGATCTCCGACGCCTCCTCATATTTGCCCTCGACGATAAGGCGTTTGAACTTGCGCGATCCGAGGACGTTCGTTCTCTCTCCAATCATATACGGACGGTTGTCCGCTTCAACATAAACGGGATCTATACCGGATAATGCCGGCGGATGCTCGCCGCGAATCGCTCTCGGTTCATAGCGGCTCATCTTATCCGCCATAGCAGCAATATGAGCCGGGGTCGTCCCACAGCAGCCACCTGCGATGTTCAGCCAGCCTTGCTCAGCAAAACCTGCCAGCTTCTGGGCCAGCGAATCCGGTGATTCGTGATAATTACCATTCTCATCAGGCAGCCCGGCATTTGGATAGCAGCTTATCGCCGTTCTGGCCATATCGGATAAAGTTCTGATATGATCACGCATGAATTCGGGTCCTGTTGCACAGTTGAGTCCAATCGAGATCGGCTTCAAATGCTCCAGCGAGATATAGAAGGCTTCGATATTCTGTCCAGCCAGGGTCGTTCCCATCGGCTCAATCGTACCAGATATCATCAGCGGCAGTCTGATTCCGGACTTCTCATAAGCTCGGGTAATTCCGATGCTTCCCGCCTTTACATTTAACGTATCCTGTGATGTCTCAAGCAGCAGTACATCGACGCCCGCCTCGATGAGTGCCAGCGCTTGTTCTTCATAACTGTCTATCAGTTCGTCAAAAGTTACTCCACCTGTAACCGACAATGTCTTTGTCGTGGGGCCAAGCGCACCAACAACATAACGCGGATGATCCGACGTGCTATATTTATCAGCCGCAGCAATCGCCAGACGCGCAGCCGCCAGGTTAATCTCGCGCGCTTGGTCCTGCAGCCCGTATTCGGCAAGGACTATGGAGGTGGCGCCAAATGTATTTGTCTCAATTAGATCGGCTCCCGCTTCCAAGTATTGCTCATGAATGTTCTGAATCACATCCGGACGGGTGAGCACAAGCATTTCATTACAACCGTCCAGGTCTTCCCCGCCAAAATCGGCCGGTGACAGGTCCTTCTGCTGAATCATGGTGCCCATAGCCCCATCGAGGATTAATATTCGTTCTTTCATTCTGGACTCTAGACTTGGTTTACTCATGTTCAATCCCTCCCGCAAAACGTTAAGTTTTAGTGTATCAGAAGTCTGCCATTAAGAAAAGATGCAATTGCAAATCGGAAAGTGCGCGCCATGACTGACCTTAGCACTGAATTTGAAGCGTTGACTCAAACGCGGCCATCCCATCACAGCAGATATTTAACTCTATGAAAAGTCACTTAATGAACAGGTAATCGCATCAAGCTAATGAGAATTGGAAACACGAATAAATTTCGTAAGGAGATTAAAAACGTTCGTAATTCTCTGCGTTTTGCTTGAATGAGTAAAACGCGGTCCTCTCCCTCTGCAATCGTTCTGTGCCGAACTAATATGGCCCTCTATTCGCTAAGGAATGAGGGGCTTCGCCTTTACAAATATGCAACACAATGAAGACATAAAAAAACTGCCCCTCGTAATGAAGAGCAGTCTTTAAATACAACATTTTGCATCCTTAGCTTTACTCATGAACTGTAAATTTCTCCGATGGCATCGAATGCTGATCTCTGGCCGTAACATGGGAGATCACTTGATAGTTGCCCGCCTCTTTAAAGGTCTTCTCCAGCACGTAGGTTCCCTCTCCAGCGCTCTTAACGGTGACTTTACTATGCTGTTCCTCGGGATCCCCGTCCTTCCAGATCTCAAACATAACCTCTTTCGCGTCATCTACCGTCTTCCCTTGTTGCGTAACCTTGGCCTCAAAACGAACCTTCTCGCCTGATTGAATCTCCGTCGGATTCACTTGAAGTTCCACCTGAATGGGTTCCATAGCCATGTTGTCTGCATGATTGTCGGATTTTTTATCTCCACAACCACTAATCACAATGAGAACAAGTGCGAATAACAGAACACTCCAGCCTCTTCTCCGCATGCTATCTTCCTTTCCTCATGAATCTTAACAACGAGATCTTTTAAGCTAATTCGTCCATAATCTGGTGCAATTGGGACAGGTGAGAAATTTCATAATTCGGCACAATCTCATCATTACGGGTCTTCTCATCCCGATTGATCCAAACGGCTTTAATGCCAACGCTAAGCGCTCCGCGAATATCGGTCGTGAGCTTGTCCCCAACCATTAAGGTTTCTTCGGGCTCTGTTCCTAATTGCTCAAGCGCATGCCTGAAAATCGTGGAATCCGGTTTGCCTTTGCCAAAGCTGCCGGAGATAATGATCTTATCGAAGTAACCGGATAGTTCCGGCACTCCATCCAGCTTCTCTTGCTGCAGGGCAGGGCAGCCATTCGTTAATAGAAGCAGCTTAACCTTCCCTTTGAGCTCCTGCAAAATTTGGAACGTCTCTTCATATACATAAGCACGTCCCCGGCGTTCTGCAGCAAAGCCTTCCGCAAGCTCGGCAGCTAATTCTTCATTAGCGATGCCTAGGGCAAGCAAGCCGCGATGCCAGGATTCCTTGCGATAGATCGGTGCCAGCTCTTCAAGCTGACGGAACTCCGGCTGTTCCCCAGCAGAGAAGTTAGCCCAAAGCCCTTCAAATGGATTGATCCCGATCATTTTCGTAAAAGAAAATGTCTCATAGGATTCATACAATTCCCTAGCTTCCCTGCGGACAGCTGCTTCCAGTTCTGTCGGGTTGCAGCCTGTTACTGCTTCAGCCTTGCGACAGGTCTCCTCGAAAGCCTCTTTTACGCTCCGGTCATCCCAGAGCAATGTATCATCCAAATCAAAGCATACCGCTTTTATGGTCACTTCGACCACTCCTCCCTCTCCCATGCCAAAATCATCACTTGCTATGCGCTCTCCGGAAATTTCTTATTCTCTCTCAAACGGAACATGATGAGTATGTGCGAACTGCTCCAGGCGGTCTCCCATAGCTGCCGTATCAAACTGATTGCGGGTACGATAGAATACCCAGTTCGCATCCTTGATCTTGGGCACGATCATAATCTTCTTGCGGCTCACTTTGATTTTGCTAATGTTGCCCGCTTCCAGAATACGATCGCGGTTGTACTTGGTTGTATATACCCAGTTCTTGTTAATCCGTAGGTAGGGTCTTCTCATGAACAAAGTGAAGGCAAGCAGTAAGTACAGCCCAATCGTCAGCCAATAGAGCCAGGTACTCATATCTGCTGAATTACCGATCATTCCAACGGTTGAATACAACAAGGCGATGAACACTAACACGCCCGGCAGGATGATATTTCGCCCCCGGAAAATGTCGCCCTCCCCTCTTGCACCCAGCGATCTCCGCGGATCGGATGCCTTGCCTGTCGTGATCGTAGGCCCTTTCCCTTTTTGGTTCAGTCTTTTTTGATTGCGTTCTACTTTTCTGTCAAATGAACCCATACTTTGTCCTCCTCATATTAATAGCGCTATCAACATGATAAGCCTACGCCTTGTCCAGCCCATCAAGCCCCGTACATGTCGCAAGCCACATGTTATGTATAGCCAGCCCCAAGGGGCCGGCTTATTCATCGACGATTTCGATTTGTTCTAATCTTTGACGGAAATTCGCCCGGAAATTCTCGAGATATCTCTCGCGTAGCTTCGCTCTCTCCAGAATCTCTTCTTCGGTTAATCCAACAGATTTATGTTTGCGGGCCAATTCATTGATTCGCGCAACAACAGATTCTATATCCATAATTCCCTCCCCAAGTCGTTAATCTTTTATGATTACAGCTCTCATCCTCATAATATAGAAAAGGTTCAGATGCAAGCCGCATTTACTACTCATGCAAAGCAACAATTATTCATACTCTGACATGAGAAAAAGAGCTTGTCAAGGCAGTGCCGCCTTTAGTGCAAGCTCTCTTCATTATATAGTAATTTTCCTTCATCGTAAAACAGTATCGACATTCATTTCGCGGACTTGTCAGAACGAACCTACAGCAGCTCAATTAGGGAGAACCAGCACTTCTCCGGCTTGTATCGAACTTACATGCTTTCCATTAACACGTCTAATTGAATCTATATATTTTCTAATGTCTTTGCCTTGGGGTTTATGCTCGGAAGCAATCTCCCATAACGTATCACCCGGCATCACAATAACTGTCTCCAACGGTTTCTTATCCGCATTATCATTTGATGAGGCAAAAGCCGAGACTACTCCTGTACAGGTTAACAATAGCAGTACTAGCACCAGCATCGTTCTCTTAGCGGTTCTAGAAAGATGGGCACTCCGGCTCCCTGACGAAATAGCAGATTTATGAACTGGCTCCGTATAAATACTCTTATAAGTGCTATATTTAAGCATTTTCCTCACTCCAAACAAGTGTTCTTATTACTGAAATTAATATAACACGAACATTTGTTTGATTCAATACTTTTTCGAACATTCGTTCTCTATTTTTTTTGCAGCATTTTACGGCTTCTATTCGGCAGATAGTTATAAAACGGGATTAAAAACGCATATGTTAGAACTTATGTTTGTACGAACGGCAGTTCTATGTTATAATTTTTCCAAACGTTACTAAGTGGAGTTGATTGGTTATGTCTAAGGTGTCCAGCCGCCAGCAAGCAATCTTGGAATTTATTCGCAGCGAAGTACGAACGAAAGGATATCCGCCCTCCGTCCGTGAAATTGGAGAAGCCGTTGGACTAGCCTCCAGCTCTACGGTACACGGACATCTGGATCGTCTGGAGAAGAAAGGATTCATTCGACGCGACCCTACCAAACCGAGAGCTATTGAGCTGCTTGGCGAGGAATCCGAAAGCGCCGGCCTGTTCGCCCATTCGGTGGCACGCGTTCCTGTCGTCGGCAAAGTAACAGCAGGCGTGCCGATCACGGCAACCGAGAATATAGAGGATTACTTTCCGCTGCCTAATCATTATGCGAACGATGGCGAGATTTTCATGTTATCCGTTGTCGGCGAGAGCATGATTGAAGCCGGAATTCATAATGGCGATTATGTTATCGTAAGACAACAGCAGACCGCGAATAACGGCGATATCGTCGTAGCGATGACTGAGGAAGATGAAGCAACGGTCAAGACCTTCTACAAGGAAAAGGATCATATCCGTCTTCAACCGGAGAATTCGACCATGGAGCCCCTGCGTTTGAAGCATGTAAGCATCCTCGGCAAAGTCATCGGCCTCTTCCGGGATTTTCATTAATCTTCATGTAATACAATGGATTGTGCCTGTCTGAACAAATCCCCATCGAGCGGGAAAATAGAAGCGATCCGTCAAAATTGACAGCAAGCGCCTAGTATCAACGGTTTATGCTGCAACGATGACATAAGGCATCCCATCAGGGATGCCTTTTTATGTTGTCATTTTTTACGATTCGTCTTTTAACGCAAAGTCCGCTTCTAACTCGTTGAATAAATTTTATTTTGTAACTGGGCCGCTGCCCAGTTGCTTTATAGGCATGAGCATAGAATGGCCTATAAATTAAATTGGGAGGTAATTTTTTGAGCAATTATCCTATGATGTACCAAATGCCCACAATGGCTAATATGTCTAATATGCCCAATACATCTAACATGCCCTATAAGCATCACATGCCTCAATCTCTCGTTGTTCACCCTGTAGATCATTGCGTCGTCGAGTGTTTGATGTCACTTAAGGGGAATGTTGTCGTTCTTGAAACTACCCGCGGCAGACTTGACGGATGCCTCATCGATGTCAAACCAGACCATGTCGTGCTTGAAGAAAGACATAAGAAGTTTATTGTTCGCATTTGCGAAATTGTTTGGATTATGCCTGATTAATAGAACATAAGGGGGATCTCCCCCTCCTATCCTCACCTTCTAGCATGTGAGTCTGACCCAAATGCTTCAAAAGGTCAGCAAATCAGAATACAACTCCGTCCTTGAGCTTCCCTGCGGGAAGTTCTAAGGACATTATTTATGTTCCGGGACAGGCTAAAGGTATTCAATACACCATACCAGTTCCTTGTTGCCTCCGCCTACTTGACCCTCTTCTTTATTATGCTATCGTATTTATTGTAAGACACTGGAAATCACATAATCCCCAAATAAGTAGTATCCGTGAGAGGCATTAAGCCGATCTGGTTCGTTCTTACTCATTTATACATGATTCAACCAAATTTTTTTAGCTCTGAAGGACATATTGCCGGGGATTATACGTAGGACGAGAGTCAGAGATGTTGTTCGCAAGAGCGATTGGGGATGACCCTAAATTCCCCCAAAAATCAAATGGAACCGTTTGGTTTACTTAAACTTATGATTCGCTAATAAGAGCTAATAAGGAGTGATCATATATTTTACTTTAGCCTATTATTAGGTATCGTCGCGACTGCCGTAGGCATATATGCCATTAAAAATCCGTATTCTTGGTGGTTTAAAAGAATCGGGGATGACAGGGATCCCAGTGAAGCAAGGATTTTATATGTAAAGTTTGCAGGAAAAGCAGTTATCATGTTGGGCGTAATAATTATCATTTTAGGCGTGCAGCATCTTTCTTGATGTAACTATATACTACTACGCGATATGGGGTAAGAAACGTGGAATTTCTAGTTTTTGCTTCCAGTCTGACTGCACTGATTTTTTCAATCGTGGCTTTTGTGCGTACAATCAAGCGAAGGTAACTAAATATTATCTTACATTCAATATCCGCCGCGGTCCTTTCTAAAGCAAGTTGTATCAGAAAATAAATAAGCTCCGCCGGCATAAAGCCAGCGGAGCTATTGACCCGGTGTCATCGGATTTCGATTGCGCTACAAATGACACCGTAGTCACGCAACTAAAATGAATCAATTAAATAAAGAAGGCCCTTGTAATGATGACAAGCAGAATGAAGAGCACCAAAATTGCTGCTGTTGATGTAAACAGTCCTCCTCCGAATCCACCGCCGCAAGCTACACCGCCAACGACTTCACCCATGTGTGCTTACCTCCTTGTTTTAAAGTACACCCTATCCTATTCAACTTTTGATAAACAGTTTGGACATATTCACCTATTTTCCGTCTATATAGTACATACTTGTACCATTTAGGATGGGCAACAGTTATCGGCTTGTAGTTAGGTCAGGCATTTGTTGGGCACTTTGTTGGATAACTGTCGGGCACTTTGTGAATCCAGCCTTGCAGCTTATATTTCGCCCAACTATAAAATCCCCCACGCCATACGGCGCAAGGGATTCCTCGATTAGTACAAAGTCATATATTGGTCGCGTTCCCATTGGTGGACTTGCATGCGGAACATATCCCATTCGATGGCTTTCAATTCATAGAAGTGGGTCATCGCATGATCGCCAAGCGCTTCAGCCATGATGTCGCTGCGCACCAATTCACCAATCGCTTCCTTGAGGTCTACTGGCAAGCTTGGAATACCTTCTTCGATCCGCTCTTCATCAGACATCACATAGATGTTACGATCAACCGGTTGAACAAGCGGCAGCTTTCTCTTGATGCCATCCAGACCCGCCTTAAGCATTACAGCAAGGGCAAGGTATGGGTTAGCAGCCGGGTCAGGGTTGCGGACCTCAACGCGAGTACTAATCCCGCGGGAAGCCGGAATACGAATCATCGGGCTGCGGTTGCTGGAGGACCAGGCTACATAACATGGTGCTTCATAACCGGGCACGAGACGTTTATAAGAGTTCACAGTTGGATTAGTTACAGCGGCAAAAGCGCGCGCATGGGTCAAAATACCGGCCATGTAATGGCGAGCGTCCTGGCTCAGGCCAAGCTCATCCTTCTCATCATAGAAAGCATTTGTCTTCCCCTTGAACAGGGATTGGTGACAATGCATTCCGGAACCACTCACGCCATACAGCGGCTTCGGCATAAATGTAGCATGCAAGCCATGCTGACGAGCGATCGTCTTAACAACCAATTTGAAGGTTTGAATTTGGTCAGCAGCTTTAATGGCCTTCGCATATTTGAAGTCAATTTCGTGTTGGCCAGGAGCTACCTCATGGTGGGATGCTTCGATTTCAAAGCCCATTTCTTCAAGCGTTAGCACGATCTCACGGCGGCAGTTCTCACCAAGGTCCGTCGGTGCAAGGTCGAAATACCCCCCTTGGTCATTCAACTCCATAGTGGGGTTGCCCTTCTCATCCGTCTTGAACAGGAAGAATTCTGGCTCAGGGCCGACATTCATTGAAGTATAGCCCAGCTCTTCGGCTTCCTTCAGCACACGCTTCAGGATATTGCGCGGGTCACCGGCGAATGGCGTACCATCAGGCATGTACACATCGCAGATTAAGCGGGCAATCCGATCCTCGCTAATCCAAGGAAAGATAACCCAGGTTTCCAAATCCGGAACCAGATACATGTCAGATTCTTCGATCCGCACATAACCTTCAATGGATGAACCGTCGAACATCATCTTGTTGTCCAGCGCTTTCTCCAACTGGCTTACCGGAATTTCTACGTTCTTAATCGTTCCGAGCAAATCTGTAAATTGCAGACGGATAAAGCGGACATTCTCTTCTTTGGCGATTCGCAGAATATCTTCCTTGGTGTAACTCACGCTAACATCTCCCAACAGTTATTTTAATTTAAAATAGCGGGATAATTCCCCCTGGATTAATGAAACCTGACCAGGACGTTGCTTCGTGAACAATTCCTGCTTCAGCATGCGATAGAGCTCAGAAGTCGGTATTTCCTTGCGTTTTTCTTCAGTGTCCCGCGTCATTACAGTTGCTTCTTCAGATTCGCCATTAGCCGGAGCAATCACCTGCTTAATACCAGCAATATTAACTCCCTTATCAATCAAGGCTTTAATCTCGAGCAGACGTTCCACATCATTAAAGGAAAACAGACGTTGGTTCCCGGATGTGCGCGCGGGTACAATCAACTCATGCTGTTCGTAATAACGAATTTGCCGAGCTGTTAAATCCGTAAGCTTCATCACGATACCAATCGGAAACAAGGCCATATTTCTGCGAATTTCGTCACTCATCGCTCTCAACCTTCCAGTTTAATTATCATAAATTAATGATATGTAAGTTATTCTGACATGTCAATAGTGGTGTCAGGTTTACTCACAAGAATTTTATAGCAGATGACGATCCTTCATCGTCTGCAATGCGGTCAACAGACCGAACTTAACGTGGGAGTAGGTAAGTCCGCCCTGCATATAAGCGATATAAGGTTCACGAATCGGCGCATCCGCGGATAACTCGAGACTTCCCCCTTGAATAAACGTTCCCGCTGCCATAATAACCGGATGTTCATACCCCGGCATATCCCATGGCTCAGGCACAACATGTCCGTCAACGGCTGCTGCCCGCTGAATGCCTTGAACAAAAGCGATCAGATGCTCCGAGCTGCTGAAGGAGATCGCCTGGATCAGATCCGTACGCGGATCATTCCAGCGTGGCTTACTATCAAAGCCGACTCTCTCGAATAAGGCTGCAGCCAGAATACTTCCCTTAACGGCTTGTCCTACGATTGTTGGAGCCAGGAACAAGCCCTGGTAGATCCCCCGAGTCGTACCCAGCATGGCACCAACTTCTCCGCCGATGCCCGGCGCAGTCAAACGATTCGCCGCCAGCTCCACCAGTTCAGCTCGTCCGCAAATATATCCGCCGGTCTCGGCCAGCCCACCGCCGGGATTTTTGATCAGTGAGCCTGCCATCAAATCGACTCCTACTTCTGTTGGCTCCTGCTCCTCGGTAAATTCTCCATAGCAGTTATCGACAAAAACGATACAGCTTGGGGACAATGACTTCACGCGCTTTACCATCTCGCCAATTTGCTCTACGGTGAAGGAATCTCGCCAATCATATCCACGCGAGCGCTGGATACCGATCACCTTTGTCTGGGGCGTTATTTTCTCGGCCACCATATCCCAATCGACCATGCCGTCAGCCCGCAATGCCACATCGTCATACACGATTCCAAAATCCTGCAAAGAACCCGTTCCATCCCCAGGCTTGCCGATCACCTTATGCAGCGTATCATAAGGCTTGCCTGTAATATAGAGCAGCCCATCCCCGGGACGCAGCACGCCAAAAAGCGCTGTAGAAATAGTATGCGTACCGGAAGCAAAATGCGGTCGAACCAGCGCCGCCTCTGCGCCAAACACATCTGCATAGACAAGGTCAAGCACTTCGCGCCCCCGGTCGTTATAAGCATAGCCGGTCGAACCTGCGAAATGAAAATCGCTCACATGATGCTTCTGAAAAGCTTCGATCACTTTGAACTGATTTTTGTCCACAATACGATCCATTACACGGAACTGCTGTTCAGCTTGACGTTCCGCCTCTTCCATCCTGGTTACTATGTCTTCTGAAAATACCGCCATCCAACTTTTCTCTCCCTTATTCCCTCACATTCTCGCTGCACATCATTTGAAAAGCTGAACCTTATGGTACTGTCGGCCAACCGCTCCGGCAAAAATGCGGAACGGCCGTCCAACCGCGTCAACCACAGGTTCAACTTCTCGTCACAAGATCCAGGTCAACCAATTCCAGACAAAAAAAGCTATATCCTAAACAAACAAGATTGTACTGGAACTTTGCCTCCCCCTGGAGATATCTAACTTCTATGTTTAAAATAACTCATTCGGTTTGAAGGAAACAGCTGCATAAATAAATGCTCAAGCAAATTACTTATCAAGCTTCAAGTCCTCGGTGCGAATCGTCATTAGCTCCAATTTACCGGGCGAGCCGCCGCTATATTGATTCAGAATGCGCACGGCCTGATGCCGAATCGAACGCTCAATGACATTGCGGACATGTCTGGCATTGCTGAACACATGCTCGCCTTCCAGCTTCTCCCGCAGCAGATGCTGTTTCAATTTAACAATCGCCTGCGGCATCAAAATATAGTCGCGTTCCTTGGCCATACCTTCCGCGATCTGAATCAACTGATCGATCGTGTAGTCCGGAAACTCCATTACAATCGGGAAGCGCGAAGGCAATCCCGGATTGGTGTCCAGAAAGAAATCCATCTCGTCGCAATACCCCGCAAGGATCAAAATGAACTGGTTCTTCGAATCTTCCATCGCTTTAACCAATGTATCAATAGCTTCCTTGCCAAAATCCTTCTCACCGCCGCGTGCCAAACTATAGGCTTCATCCACAAACAAAATGCCGCCCATCGCCTTCTTGACCAAATCGCGAGTCTTCTGGGCCGTATGCCCGATATATTCTCCTACCAGGTCTGCCCGTTCGACCTCGATCAGATGGCCTTTGCTAAGCACACCCATTTTCTGAAAAAATTTAGCCACTAATCGGGCGACGGTCGTCTTGCCGGTTCCCGGATTGCCTTTGAAGACCATATGGAACACCTGCGCCCCGGACAGCAGTCCAGCTTCTGAGCGCATTGAGGCGATTTGCAGGAGCGCAAATATCTCATACATCAATTCTTTAATATGATCCAACCCCACCAGTCCGTCCAATTCCTTCTGCAGATCTGTAAACAGACTATTCTGCGGCATAACCTTGGCAGTTGGATGAGCTTCACTGTCCGGAACGCTCTGCGAGACAACCGGCGGCTCCGAGTTGCGCAGAACAATATTGATTTGTCTTGAAGGCCTCTCCTCGGGAGGGCCACTTCTGGCCATTACTCGCCCTGACATAGCGTAGATCACCTCTTTATAGGGTAGGGGCTTACACATTTTTGAGGTTGTTTAAAAAGTCCCCTTTGATCACGAAGCAGCACTCGAAGCTTGAATTCATCCGAGCCTTCTTTTGCTTACGTACAAACTTCATACGCTCCGCTCCTCAGTCGCTAGCTTCACCCAACCTTCTCGGTGCTGAAAGTCTGACTTTTTAAACACGCACTTTAAATGTATTCTCTTTCCCCGTCCGATATTAGAAGTTTTGTCATTTCCAGCCAATAGCGAGCAATACAGAATCTATCTTCCATTTCGTATAAGCCAAAATTTCACGCAAGATGGTAGGAACACGCTTAAGCACATGCGTCTCTGTAAGCGATAGCTTGGGGTTGGAATAATCCAGCGCTTTCGCAATCTCATAAGAACGGTTGCCGTGAAAAGTGTGGGTAATAATCACCGCCGAGGTTAACCCCTGCTCCTCCATAATCTCCTTGCTGAATTTTAAATTCTCATAGGTGCTGGTCGCTTTGTTCTCAAGCAGGATCGCTTCCTTCGGAATACCGTGCTGCTCGAGATAGATCGCCATTCCTTCCGCTTCTGTGTAACGGTAGTCCGGCTTGTCCAGCCCACCCGTCAGTATGAACGTGTGGAAGCGGCCGGCCTTGTAAGCAGCGATCCCTTGCTCAAGCCGCTCCTGCAGTCCCGGACTGGGCTGATCGCCCCACATCGCTGCACCAAGTATAATACCTACATCTGCAGGCTCCGAAGCGGCAGTCGTCGCAGCCGTATTCCTGTATACACTGCCGATCTGAGCCAATGCATAAACCGACCATAAAATGCCGATAAGAATGCATGTCAACCCCATGCGCAGAACCCAGACGAATTTGCGTTTGCCCCTTCTTCTGTTCCCGACATACGGCGAGCTTGTGCGGTATCGAGCCATCATTAACCTCCAGGATTGCTAGAATCAGATTGAACGTAGCCGGTCCGGTAATGCTCAAGCGACATCGCAAAATAAGGGAACGCTTGATTCTTAATCAGTTTCATCACATCGCGGGCCGTCTCCTTCGCCAAATCATAGTCTCTAACGCTGATAAGGCCGCGGCTCAGTGCATCATCCAACTCATCTTCATCCAGCAAGAACACCTCGCCGTTCTTCAGAACAACAATATCCAGGTACAAATCATCAAACCACGGGACACCCTGATCCGTAACACCCTGGGTTTTACATACGTCGATATACCATTCCACAATGCTTCCACGGTCATCAAACATCGCAGTTACTACATAGTGGGCTCCTTTAGGATAGTATTGAAGCCAGGTGTAACCCTTATCGGCAATGCGAAAGGTATGACCTCCATACGTCTTCCAAAGAGGATCCCGCAGGGCATTAATGCCATAAAACGTGGCATAACCTGTAAATGTGTCACCTTCAACATACTTCGATTTGAACTGGCGCTGGGTCACGCGGCGCCAGTTCGCACGATCTCCGAATTTTCGCTTCATGTTCAAAACCTCTCTGGCACAATGTACTTTCAGCTTACCACATTTGAGGGGTTCACTCAAAAACGAATCTGCAAAAACCGCAAAAAAAATACGCAAAAGAACCCCGATGCTTTTGTAAGAACATCAGGGTTCTATCGCAATCCTATTTCTAACCTTTTCACATCTCGGTGTATCTATATCTTTGGGAATATCCTTGAGACCCGAGGCGGTCTACATTCCACCGGTACCGCTGTCCTGAACGCCAGTACTGTTGCCGGATTGGTCGGTACCTGTACCTGGCGGATTGGTGCTGGAATCACCTGGGGTAGTCCCCGTAGATTCACTTCCATCGTTGCCCCCATTGCCGGGCTCAGTCCCGCTACCGTTTCCTGGTCCTGTTCCTTCACCGCCAGGAGGCTGTGTGCCGCCATTGCCGGACTCCCCCGTTCCCCCACCATTAGGTGGAGGCGTTATTTCACCGTTGCCGCCTTCACCAGGATTTGGTGTATTACCGCCATCTGGAGGCGGAATAATTTCGCCCTCTCCACCGTTATCTTCAGCAGGAACCGAGACCTGAGCGATGTTCGACGGCTGACTCTCGGCGTCGCTCGACGGATCGTAGACCGTTACATAATACTCATAATCGGTTCCTGGCGTCACAGTCAGGTCTTCGGCTGACGTGGTGACTACATCCATATAGCGCACAAATTCCGATGCCGCAGCCTCTCTCTTGTAGATGCGATAGTTCACACCAGGCTGATCCACACCCGTCCAGTTCAGGGTAACGGTTCCTGTTCCTTCATCGTAGGAACCGTTCAAATCGCCAGGTGCTGTAACTTGAACTTCTTCCTGCGGCGGCTCCGGAGTTTTCTCCAGGCTGGAAGGAACAGGGAAGTCCTTCACTGGAACACCTTTGAGCGCTTCCTTCATGATCGTCGCGAACAAGGACGCGGCTTGACCACTGCTGCCGTTGAGCAGGTGGTCCTTATCCGGTTTGTCATAACCCTCCCAAATTGCAGCTGTCCATTCCGGGGTGTAACCAACAAACCAGACGTCACGGTTCTTGCTGCTCTTCAGACCTGGAATACCATGCTGCGTCGTTCCTGTCTTACCGGCCAGCGGACGATCGATTTTAGCACGTCGGCCCGTCCCATCGTTAACAACATTCTGCAGCATCTGCGTCATGTAATAAGCGGTGGTCTCGCTAAATACCCGCTTTGACTTCGGCGGATTGTAAGTGAACAGATCCTTGCCGCCATGATCCTTAATCAGCTTGATGGAATAAGGTGCGTTATACTCCCCGCCATTCGCATACACGCTGAAGGCTCCAGCCATTTCCATGGTATTCGTACCATACGTAAGACCGCCGAGCGCAATCGCCAGGTTGGTGTCATTCTTATCCATCTTGATGCCCATTTCCTCGGCGTACTTCACACCTGTCTTAACTCCAACCTGATTTAATAACCATACGGCCGGGATATTCTCGGACTTGGTCAACGCCGTGGTCATATCGATCGTCTTGGAATAACCATGCAAGTTGCGCGGGCAATAGTCGCCGAAGCACTGCTTCTCATTGCTGATCTGCGAGTTCACATTAAACTTGCCGGACTCCAGCGCAGGACCATAGGACACGATCGGTTTGAAGGCTGAACCAGGCTGTCTGCGGCTTTCAATGCGACTGAAGCCTTTGCGCTGATAGTCGCGTCCGCCCAGCATAGCAATTAAGCTGCCATTTTGATGGTTCATAATAACGATCGAGGCCTGGACCTGCTGATCATCCTTGCTTTTCTCAAAGAAATCATCGTTGTCGAATGCTTTTTCAACCGCTTTTTGCGCCTGAGCATCCATCGTTGTATAAATTTTGTATCCACCGCGGTTCAGATCGTCTTCTGTCAGCCCGTACTTCTCCTCGGCTTCCTTAATGACATAATCCTTGAAAGCCAGATAGCTCTCGTTTTTCACCGGCGGAACATAATCATAATCCACAGCCTTTGCTTCATCGCGTTCTTCGGCCGAAATATAACCTTGCTCGAACATCAGATCAAGCACGACACCCCGGCGCTGCTTGGACAGTTCCGGATTGGCTACCGGATTGTACTTGGACGGGCCTTTCGGAATCGCCGCCAAGGAGGCAATCTGCCACAGCTTCAAATCTTCCAGATTGCTGACTCCGAAATAACGTTGTGACGCAGCCTTGATTCCATACGCTTTCTGACCGAAGAAAATCCGGTTCAAATAGAGTGTAATAATCTCATCCTTCGTCTTATGGTTCTCCAATGCCATGGCAATGGACATTTCGGTTGCTTTACGGAAGAAGGTTTTGTCGCGGCTCAAGAACATGTTCTTGGCCAGCTGTTGCGTAATCGTACTGCCCCCTTCAACGAGTGAACGGGCCATGACGTCCTTCACAGCAGCGCGTCCGATGGACCATAGGTCAACGCCTTTATGTTCATAAAAACGTCTATCTTCTGTAGCAACGAATGCTTTTTTCACAAGATCAGGGATTTTATCGGAGTCTACAGGCTCGCTGCGGTCCACCGACAATTCGCCCATCATATTTCCATTGCGATCATATACCTTCGAAGTTTCATAAATAAACAGCTTATCCTCATTTTCGCTCAGAATTCTCTCACCGTTGACGGTAATATAGAGATATCCCGCAATCGCGCATATAATGGCAATCGCTACAGTGAAAAATAACGTCCACATAATCCGTCTTGCCGTAAGTTTTCTCTTTTTTGTTCCTTTCGGCTTGGCCGGCTTGTGACTCGGGTTGCTGCTCCTTTCCAGTCTGGAAGGTCTCTTAGTAGACATTTTTCTCTGACTCCCTTCATACCAGTCTCACTTGACAGCAAAATCGACAGATGATTGTTTTTCTCTAATGACCAGTATTCTTAGTCGGAAAGAAAAGAACAACCTTTGATCAGGTTGCTCCACTCTTAGTCCTATACCTTTAAACGTACTGAAGGTCAAAAAGTTTCAAACTCCAAATTATACCTCTCCCGCAGACTCCTGCATCAGGGATACATTGCGCTGTGGCTGGAAGGTAGAAATCGCATGCTTGTACACCATTTGCTGGCGTCCATCGCTGTCAATGACAATCGTAAAATTATCAAAGGCTTTGATCGTTCCGCGAATTTGGAAGCCGTTCGTCAAAAATACGGTTACGGGTATACTCTCTTTGCGAAGCTGGTTCAAAAATGTATCTTGGATGTTGATGGATTTGTTCATTCGTCGTACCCCCAATAGGATCAATTAGTATTTAGATTTATATTCAAGATTTAACTGAAACTTTCCTGCTATTATAGCACGTACAGCCTCTAAATTCCCGGAAAAATTTTTATGATCGGTCACATCCACCCAGGATATGTCCTTCATATGCCGAAACCAGGAGAGCTGTCTCTTCGCGAATCGTCTCGTATCCCGCTTCAGCTTGGTCACAGCATCCTCCAAGGGAACCCCATCTTCCAAGTGCTCGAGGATTTCCTTGTAACCCAAACCCTGCATAGAAATAAGGTTTCGGGTGAAGCCTTGGCCAAGCAAGCTTCTGACCTCATCTACAAGTCCGGCTTCCATCATCTCATCGATTCGCTGCTCAATACGGTTATAAAGCATTTGACGGTCCATTGTCAAACCGATGATGCATAAGTTGTATGGAGACTGCTTATTCTGTGACTCCAACTGCGAGGATAAAGTTGTCCCGCTAAGATGATATATTTCCAAAGCCCGGATTACCCGGCGCACATCATTAGGATGCAGTTTCTCTGCAGATTTGGGATCGACAGCTGCTAATCTGGCGTGCAGCGTTTCGTTCCCTTCCTCATCTGCTATACATTGCATCTGCGAGCGGAATTCTTCGTCGGCGCCTGTATCTGTGAATTGATACTCATAACAGACAGATTCCACATACAGGCCCGTTCCTCCGACAATGAACGGCAGCTTGCCCCGCTCCCCAATCGCGGGAATCAGTTGCCGGCAGCTATCCTGAAACTGCGCTACCGAGAACGGTTCATCCGGATTGAGCACATCGATCAGATGGTGGGGGATTCCTTCCATTTCAGAAGGCTGTATTTTGGCGGTACCGATATCCATACCACGATAAACTTGCATGGAATCACCGGATATAATCTCACAGGAGAAGGCCTTGGCAATCTCAATGCTCAGCTTCGTCTTGCCGACTGCTGTCGGGCCGACCAGTACAAGCAAGTTCGGTCTGTCGTTAATCATCAAGTGAAATCACTCCGTAGACAATTTTGGTATGAGCGCGCCGGGCCTCCCGGAAGCCAAGTCTTGCAAACTCTTCGCTCCCCATCTTTTCTTTCAGCACAACGCTTCTGCGGGCAACCCGGCAGGCTTCCTTGACCGCCTCCTGACTTAACCCTTCATTGTTGGCAAAAGTACGAAGCGGGGAGATCGCTGCCGATTCCATAATCGGATGGCGGAACATAGGATCGAAATAGACGACATCCGCACTCTTGTCCGGCATCCCCCGAAGCGCCTGCAAGTGATGGACATGCCTGGTCTCGATCCGCCGCAGCGCCGCGTTATAGTCAGCCACGCTCGACTCATAATACGCAAGACCTTCCGTTAGGAGCGCCCAGAGAGGTAAGGAATCTTCCAGGGCGAGAACTCGCCCGGAAGGCCCCGCGCCCAGAGAGAACACCGAAGAATCAGCGCCCAGACCAGCCGTGCAATCAATAATTGTATCGCCCGGGCGTACGCCAGCCGCTTCGAGCATCGCATCCGGCTCGCCGCGAAGCAGGCGCTTCCCCCGGACGAAAGCCATGCTGGGATGGAAGGAGAGCGGCTCCGCCCCTGTCCGATGCAGTCTTGCACCACCTGCCAGAATAACGAGAATATCGTCATCTCCGTAGCGCTCGGCCAATTTGGTCAGTGACATCCGATTTCGCGGAACAAATCTGGCCCCTGATTGCTTGGAGAGGGCCATCGCACGCTGCACCGACTCCTCAGCGCTATGTTCACCTGTTGTTATAATCAAAACATGAATTCCTCCGTTCACATAACCCGCTTGAACAACTTCTCCAGATCATAATTCGAGAATGAAATAATGATCGGCCGTCCGTGCGGACAAGTATAAGGCTGCTTGCAGGCGGCAAGCCGCTGCAATAAAGTATCTGCCTCTTCTGCCGTAATCTTCTGATTCGCCTTAATCGACGCCTTGCAGGATACTAAGGTGGACGATTTCTCCCGCAGCTTGGAGAGGTCGATCGCACGTTCGCTAAGCACCCATTCCGCCATCTCCTCGATGATCGAAGCTTCTTCCCCGCCCGGGAACCAGTACGGGTGTGACACGACGCGGAAGGTTCCCCCGCCAAAGTGCTCTAGGATCACCCCGACCTTTTCGAACCAGGATAATCTCTCCTTCAGCTTTTCACTGTCAGATGGCGTAAATTCAAGGGTAATCGGCAGCAGCAGCTCTTGGGAAGCATCCGCTGGATGCCCGAATTTCTCATAGTAATATTCGTAATTGACACGCTCGTGTGCGGCATGTTGATCGATCAAGTACAGGCCTTCCTGATTTTGTGCAATCAGGTAAGTGCCATGATGCTGACCGATCAGCTCCAGCTCCGGGAAGGCCGGCAATTCCGGCGCCTCCTGCGGAGCGCCGTATAGTGCCTGCGGCGCCGCGG
>NZ_LN831279.1:2231014-2320017 GCF_900069005.2 Paenibacillus sp. GM2
ACGTTGCCGGCGGCCGAACCATCGGCAGGGCCGCTTGTTCCCGCGCGGCCCTCCTCTGCGTCCTTCGTCACCTCAGGACGCGTGAAGTGGAACTGTTCTTGAATCACAGCCTGAGTGTTGCCTCGGCCGATATTCTGCTTCACCACCTGGGGAATCAGCACCTGCTCAGACAGCAGGGAGCGAATGCTCTCCTCAACGAAGCCGTTCAGCTCCGGCTCCTTACTGAATCGCACCTCCAGCTTGGCCGGATGCACATTGACATCGACCAGGGAAGGATGCATGTCCAGCATCAACACGCCAAGCGGATAGCGATTAATCGGCAGCAGCGTATGATAAGCGCGAAGCATCGCCTGATGCAAACCCTGGTTGCGGATATATCTGCCGTTAACGATCGTCGACATTCCGCTGCGATTCGAACGTGTCAGCTCAGGTCGGCCAATATAACCGGTTAGGCGATAATCCAGGTTTTCCGCCTCAATAGCTACCATGCCCTTGGAAGTGTTCACTCCATAGATCGCTGCAATGACCTGCAGCAAATCTCCGCCGCCCTGGCTTTGCAGCAGCATATTTCCGTTGTGCCGGAAGGTAAACGCAATCTCCGGATGGGAGAGCGCCTGCCGGTACATGACATCTGAGATATGGCCAAGCTCGGTCTGAATTGTCTTCATATATTTCAGCCTTGCCGGGGTATTGTAGAATAATTCCTTAACGGTAATATCTGTTCCTTGAGGGGTGGCGATTTCTTCGTTCAGCTTCAAATTCCCGCCTTCGATCTCAACAGCCCGTCCCAAGCCTTGATCGCTATTCGCTGTTACCAATCTTACCTTGGCAACAGCGGCGATACTCGGCAGAGCCTCACCCCGGAAGCCAAGGCTGCGAATCTGGAACAAGTCGCGGCCCTGCAGCAGCTTGCTCGTCGCATGACGGTAGAACGCTGCCTCACAGTCGTCAGGATCGATCCCTGAGCCATTATCAATGACCCGAATCAGGGACAGTCCCCCTTCCTCCACCTGTACCTCAATGCTCGTAGCACCGGCGTCGATTGCATTCTCCACCAGTTCCTTCACCACAGAGGCGGGCCTTTCTACAACTTCCCCCGCGGCGATCTGATTGGCAATATGCTCGTCCAGGACAACTATTTTAGCCATTGCTCATTCCCCCCTCAATCAATCCATTCCTCATCATGCTTCAGTATGGTGCTTCAACTAAATAATCGCAATAGTAGCCATAGTACAACTAATAAAGTAAAGCTAGAACTCGGACAAACATCATTTTAAGTATTTAACGTTCACCTAAAGTATTGGTGTTTACAGATACTACGAACACGAGCCCACTCCACCATGTAAAACACTTACCCATCGTTTTTGGGTTACCCTGAGACCCCGGATTAGGCCCAGACTTTCCTCTAACGAAACTGGATATCGCTATTTAACCATAATCGTAGTGCCAGAAATCGTAACGAAACAGGGTATCGTTATTTAAGCAAATTATCCGCTCAAGACGTTGATTTTTGCCGAATAACGTTCTGTAGTTTCGTTAAACTTTTTTAGCCGCTATTTTTACGGAAATAACGCTCTATAGTTTCGTTAGAGTTTATAATGACTTGTTCACAGCTCATTTGCCTTCATTTTCAGCTCATTAATCAACTGCATCGCCTGAATCGGTGTCATGTTCATCAAATCGGCATGCTTCACCATGCTCACCATCTGCTTCAACGCAGCCGGCTGATGAACAGCAGAGGCTTGCTTGCCTTGTCTTGGCTCGGGCAGATCATCCTCAAACATCGATAGTTGGACAACCTCACCGGCCGCATTCTGAGCTGCACCAGGGATATCCACATTGGCAGCACCTGACAGGGAGCCATTGCTTCCTGTTCCATTGCCGCTAGGACCAAGCCCTTCCGGCTGGCCTGTCCCCCCCGTTTCCGAGCTTTGCCGTACTGAAGAGTAATCCGTACCAGCCTCACCAACAACGGAGTCAGCTTCAAGTTTTCCCGTAGAAATCTGTTCACTCGAAGCTACGCTCCTCACATCTTCAGAAGTATGTTGACCGCTTATTCCAAGTCCGGCAGCATTTGTGCCCCGATTTCCGGCAAGCGGCGCAATAGGATCTTCCTGCCGAGCTGCTGCCGCTTCCGCCGCCGACAGTTCAAAGCCCTGCAGCAAACCGTATGCGCGGTCAATGATGCCTTCCGGCAGCCCTGCCAGACGGGCGCAGTAGATCCCGTAGCTGGAGTCTGCCGCGCCTGGGATCAGCTTGCGCAGGAAATGGACCTTGTCACCGCTCTCCTGTACAGCCATGCTGTAATTGCGGAGACTCGCCAGACTTTTATCCAGCATAGCCAGCTCATGGAAATGCGTTGAGACAAGCGCCTTACAGCCGATATGATCATGTACATATTCGATTACCGCTTGCGCGATGGCCATGCCTTCGCTAGTCGACGTTCCGCGCCCCAGCTCATCGATAATAATCAAGCTGCGCGGAGTCGCCTTCTCCGTCATGATCTGGATGTCGGCCATCTCGACCATAAACGTACTCTGCCCGCCGATCAAATCATCAGCGGCCCCGATCCGTGTAAAGATACGGTCCACCAGCGGTATTTCTGCTTTTCCCGCCGGTACAAAGCTGCCGATCTGCGCCAGGATGGAAATAAGCGCAACCTGCCGCATATACGTACTCTTCCCAGCCATATTGGGACCGGTAATCAATAGAATGCTTGCTGCATCCTTACGCAGATCAGTCCCATTGGCGATAAATGCCGCATCGCTCAGCACCGACTCCACCACAGGATGCCGGCCCTGTTCAATCACCATGTCGTAACCTTCACTGAGGACCGGACGGACGAATTTTCCATCCGATGCAACGATAGCCAGTGAGCGATACACATCGATCTCCGCGATTCTCTCCGCCAAGGACTGCAGCCTCGTGATCTCCGCCGCGATCTTCTCGCGCACCTCCTGGAACAGCGCGTACTCCAGGTCGACCATTTGCTCCTCTGCTTCGAGGATGAGACGTTCTTTCTCCTTAAGCTCCGGAGTGACATAACGTTCGGCATTGGCCAGCGTCTGCTTCCGTTCATAACGCCCTTCCGGCAGCATGGACAAATTGGCCTTGGTCACCTCGATGTAGTAACCAAACACTTTGTTATAACCGATCTTCAATGACTTGATCCCGGTCAATTTCCGCTCCGATGCTTCCAGCTCGGCGATCCAGCGTTTTCCGTTCACGCCCGCTTCCCGGAGCTCGTCCAGATGAGCGTGGAAGCCCTTCTTAATAATTCCACCATCACGCAGCGATATCGGAGGCTCGTCCGCAATCGAAGTCTCGATCATCTCGGCCAGGTCCTCGCATATATCGATGCTGTCAGCGATTTTACGCAGCGTGTCAGATGCTGAAGCCGCACACAGTTGCTTGAGTGCCGGTGCTTGCCGTAAGGAAGATTTCAGGGCGATCATATCCCGCCCATTTGCACTGCCAAAGGCAATCCGTCCGGTCAGACGCTCCAGATCATAGATCTCGCCAAGCAAGATGCGAAGGTCCTCCCGCAATATGAAGTCGCGATGCAGCGCATCAACCGCCTCCAGCCGCTCCTCAATTCTGCTTCTCTGCAGCAGCGGTTTATCAACCCAGCGACGCAGCAGGCGCGCGCCCATCGAGGTCTCGGTCTTATCAAGCAGCCACAGTAAAGATCCCTTCTTAGAGCGCTCCCGCACCGTCTCTACCAATTCCAGATTACGACGGGTAAATGGATCAAGGATCATATATTGCTCTGGCTCATAGGCCGTGATCTTTGTAAGCTGCCCCAGCGAACGCTTCTGGGTCTCGCTCAGGTATCCGACAAGCAGAGAAATTCCCTGCTGACGCTCCGGTTCAAGCCTTAGCCAGGCTGCTTCACCAAATTGCTTGCGTCCCGTCTCTTCCTTTCCCCGATCCCAGGGGGTATACACAACTGGCTTGCCAAGCGTGGACGCCTGACTTTTGATCCATTCAAGCAGCTCGGCGTCGCCAATGATCTCGGACGGATCATACAGTCCGATCTCGTCACGGAGCCATTCTTTATTGGCAGGAGCGGAAGTAACATAAAGCTCGCCTGTTGAGAGATCGCAGACCACCAGCGCCATATTGCCGCTTTGTTCGGTAACGCACAGTATGTAATTATTCGTATGCTCCGCCACCGTCTTGCCTTCCATGATCGTACCTGGCGTAACCACCCGTACAATTTCACGTCGGACGACGCCTTTGGCCGTGGCAGGATCTTCAACCTGCTCGCAAATCGCCACTTTATAGCCTTTTTCAATCAGGCGCTGAATATAGGTCTCAGCCGAATGATAGGGGACGCCGCACATTGGAATCTTCTCGGAAGTGCCTCCGTCGCGGCCGGTTAACGTAATCTCCAGCTCCTTGGACGCCAGAATTGCGTCATCAAAGAACATTTCATAAAAATCGCCCAAACGAAAAAACAGAAAGGAATCCTTCGCCTGAGCCTTCACACTCAAATATTGTTGAATCATCGGCGTATAGTTAGCCATGAGAAACCTCCACATTACCATTTATAATAGACATTTTTAGAGTCCATTTATAAACTCGCACTAGAAGTCTATTATAACAGAAAGGAATGGAGGCTTACGAGTGATTTTGTATTTTCCAGGGCCTGCGAATGTCGGTGGATTCATCCCAAGTTGCCCCTGACTTTACAGCCTTTAAAAATGGGTCCAGATATTTTTCATAGCGACCAAAGCCTTCGGCCTCCGCGATATCTGATAATAGCGAAAGGATCGATGGCCTGATCCGCTCCGGCTGACCATTGTAAAAAGCGCGGAACACTTCCTCATCTTGCAATGGTCTTCGCTTGAAATGTCCCGGATTCTCCGCAACTAGCCTGGCCAAAGCGATAACTCCTTTGGTGACTAGAGGCGAGATGAGAAAGCTGGGCAGTGTGCGATATTCGAAGCCGCCATAGCTTTTGACTCGGTAATCGCCCAGAAATCCGTAATTCGGCCTGCGGCGAAAGCTGCTGTTGTCCTCAAGCAGAAATACAGGGAGCGCCAAATAATTGTCAAGAATTCGTAAAAATTCGCTGGTCAGTGGAACTCCGCTGAAATGGACATGACCGCCTAACGGAAAGCCGCGTTGCGGCATCCCCCCGGCCTGCCAGAGCAGATTTCGGTCAGAAATGTGAGTATTTGCCGTTCGAAAAGCATGCAGCAGATGGCGGACAACCTCCTCTGGCTCACGCCCTGGAGCAGGGCGCAGTTCCGCCAGCGGCAGCAGTCTGCGGCCCTGAAAACGAAGCACATCGCAGCCCGCTTCTCCGTGATGGCTGAGGAACCGCGAAGCAGGCACAACTTTGCCCGTATGATGGTTATAGAGTATAAATTCCGGATCCATTCCGATGAACACCTCGGCTTCCTCGCTGGAGAACTGATCCAGCTCCCGCAAATGCTCCGTCATCGCCTCCGCGTACAGTTGCACCGTAGCAGGATCGGCAAAATCAAGGATGGGTGAGACCTCTTCAACCGTATACTGGCCTTCCTCGCCTGCAGCGATAACCACTTCCCCCATGTCAAGACCATACGCATACAGCGCTCGAATCGCCGTCTTCCCCAGCCGCCTCCATAAGGGTGTGCCCTGTTCCGGTTCAAGCCCGGGGGAACGGACAATTCCTGAGCGTCCTAGCGGAATTGCACGCAGGGCACGCAGATGAAATACGCTCACTTTGAATCGGCGCTTGTATATTCGTTGTCTACCGGGCCTGGAGGAGGATTCAAAAGAAGCAAGTAAACCAGCGGTAATCAGACGTTGCTCTCGCTCAGTTAAAGTAAGCTTCATATAACGACCCAGCTCGCGGTTGATATTCCATTCAATAACCTCATCCGCCAAATAGGCCTCTGGCAGCCCGTAGACGAGGTTGTTTATACCGATTGCAGAGTCATTCTCCCATGTACGAGGATTGGCAACAGGGTCTTGCAGAACACGGTAGGGCCCAGCTAACGCGTTAAGCTTATGGGTCATTTCCCGGGAAGATACACTGGTGGGCATACAGATTCGCAGGATATGGCTTTTTTTAGCATTCATTTCGTGACACCCCCACTCAGCTTGAATTAATACCATTTGGATCCCCGTCCATAGATAAACCGTTAACAACCCGACTACCCAGGCATGGACCATTCAATCCCTCAAAATTAAAAACAAAAAGAGGGCAGCCGCCCTCGACGACGACGCCCCTGCCGCATATAGTAGACTATAATCCAATTACCCGCTTCTTAAGAGGTAGCTCAAAAAGTCCGCTTTTGATCACGAAGTAAATCAGGATGTATTCTCAGCATCGAATCTTGAATTCAACCGGGCCCTCCGGGGTTCATGTACTCCCTACGTACACTCCACTCCTCGGTCCCTAGCTTCATTCAACCTTCTCGGTGCTGAAAACCGGTCTTTTTGAACCGTACTTATAAGAGGTAGCTCAAAAAGTCCGCTTTTGATAAGAAAACCGATCGAAGTTATTCTGAGATGAGCGACCGCGATGTAAAGGTAGGTTTTCTTGCGATATAGAATTTCATCAGCTTCCGCTGATAACGAAATAAATTCTATATCTAACACGAAGTAAATCAGGATGTATTCTCAGCATCGAATCTTGAATTCAACCGGGCCCTCCGGGGTTCATGTACTCCCTACGTACACTCCACTCCTCGGTCCCTAGCTTCATTCAACCTTCTCGGTGCTGAAAACCGGTCTTTTTGAACCGCACTTATAAGAGGTAGCTCAAAAAGTCCCCTCGGATCACGATTTAGACGATCAGCCAAAGCTTATCAAGACAACGCTTATCGGAGCAGGAATCTCGGTGCTGCTTGGTGCTGAAGGTCTGACTTTTTGAACATACGTTTTAAGGATGTCAAAAAGCTTCGGGGCTCAAACTGCAATGCAGCAGCTCGCTTCTTGAAGCACTCTCCTAAAGCTCGTCGTCGAGGAGGTCTGGATCTAAATCCTCGTAATCCTCGGAGTCAGATCCGAAATCATATTCTTTGTCTTCCGCATTGCCAGGCACGACAAGAATATTCAATTTCGTCTCTGCCACGAGTTCTACGGCGAATTCACGTTCTACACGAATCGATACCCGCCCGTCGCCAGTCACACTTGCCTCAACGGTGCTCGGCTCTTGCGTTGCCTCCGCAGTAACCTCCACCGTTGAAGGGCGGTGTCTGGAATCCAGGTAATTGAGCGGAACATTCTCTACATAAGACACCGTTTCTTTTGCTACCTCGGTCTGCGAATTTTTATCATAGGAGTACCAGATGTTGATATCGTAAGTACCAATAACTTCAATTCCGTCGCCGGCCGCTACCGCTTCATACTGGTGGTTGATAATCCAGGCCCCCAGAATGCTAGACGGCTTGTGAGGCGGAGTCACGGTATGTGTTACGGTAGAGAACTTACGACCTTTTCCGCAGATCGCTTTCGTGATAATCTCTCTACTTTGATATTTCAATGACATGTTAGAACCTCCTCCATACATCATTCCATACATATGTATGCGGGACATAGGCAAATGTTGAATATGTAAGCATAAATAATTATGTGAATGCCTATAAGTCAAGCATTATCCATCCATAATCCTTAAAAAATATATATGTAATGATAACTCAAAATATTTGTTGTCTGGTTATTTCGCAATCGATAAAGAACCTCTCGGCCCTTTGTGCAAAGGCACCCCGAGAGGTTCTTTATTCGCTACAATATGAACAAAACATGTGTATTTTCCTGGCTCAGGACTCTTCTGCCTCAGCTCCAGCCGTATTCTGAACCGTACGACGCGACTTGTCCTTCTTAGCGATATCAAGGAAATAAGCTAGCTCGCGGGAGAGTTGCAGGAGATGGGCACGCAGCTCGAATTCTTCCCGCGATGCTGGCAGTTTCATCTGCTTGAATTGCTGGTCAAGCTGGAGCTGCATTTCCTCCGTCTGCCCCGAATAGAACTCCCGGGTTACATCAATACTAAGCTGCTCAAACAGTGTAGCTACAGCTTCCCCTTGCGGAATCCGTTCATAAACTAGAGAGATCATCTCAAGCATCCCCTCAATTCGATCCAATTGCTGCTTGCGCATATAGAAATAAACATTCCATGCCTCATTCGGCGAGATCAACTGGTTCTCAAGGGCGCGATTCGCAGAAGCCAGACCTTTGTCTACCCATTTTCCAGCCTCAATCAGCTCTTTGCCATCCCATAGATGCTCCGGATCGCGCAGAGATGCCGCAATATGCTTAAAAATAACCGAAAATAGCCCGTCCACTTTAAAGCGGATTTTGAACAGCTTATCTTCCTCCTTCGGCATATAGAGCAGGTTTACGATCATAGCAGAGCCCAGACCGATCAATAGCAATTCGATCTGCGTTGCCATCACCTGCAGACTGATCATCTCGCCGCCGAATACGCGGAACACCACGACAGAGCTTGTAACGATCCCTTCTTTGAATTTCGCGCGGGAAAGGAGTGGGAATGCGATTAAGATGTAAACGGCCAACACCCAAATATGGAAGCCAAGTATGTAGAAAAGAATAAACGCCATTATTAATCCTAAGATAGAAGCGAAAAACCGGGAGGATACCGTTGCAATGCTGCGTTTTCGCGTTACATCAACTCCCAGAATGGCCAGCAGGCCGGCGGATAGTGCGCCTTCGATGTTAAACGCATCGGATATGATGATAGCCAGTACCGTGGCGATCGCTGTCTTAATAACTCTGAATCCCATCTAATTAATCACCCTTTAATTAACAGACTATAGATATACCATTTGAACATTTGCGCAAAATTAACCTGAAATTTCTAGGTATATCATTCGCTCTATTTCACTTCATCATCGTACTCGATTTGCTAACGACGGGCAATGCGGCAGCAACAAAAAAGAAGGAGCTTACCGCTCCTTCAGCAGTTTGCGTTCAATATATACGACCATCTGGTACATCGCCGTCGCCACAATAGCAATAATGACCAGACTGGACAGCACCAGGGTGAAGTTAAACACTTGAAAACCATAAACGATCAAATAGCCTAGCCCGATTTTGGCTACGAGGAACTCTCCGACGATGACACCTACCCAGGCCATACCCACGTTCACCTTCAAGGTGGATACGATCGTAGGAAATGAGGCAGGCAAAATCGCTTTTAAGAATACGTCGCGACGTGAGCCGCCAAATGTTCGAATCACCTTGATCAGGTTCTGGTCAACCTCGTTAAAGCTGTTGTATACCACCAGAGTCGTTACGATAACCGTAATGGACAGGGTCGTAATCACGATCGCTGTATAACCCGCTCCGAACATCACGATAAATATCGGCCCTAGTGCCACCTTAGGCATGCTGTTGAACACTACCATATAGGGGTCCAGCACTCTGCACAGAAACGGCGACCACCAGATGAGGACGGCCAGAGCTGTTCCGATCAACGTGCCAAGCAAGAACCCAACCGCCGTCTCAGCTACTGTGATTCCAAGATGCGGCCACAGTTCTCCGGACAAGGCATCTTTGGCAATTTGCCGGGCGACCTTGGACGGATAGCTGAAGATTAGGACGTCAATCCATTTCAATTGGCCAGCCAGCTCCCATAACCCGATGAAAATAAACAGAAGCGCTAATTGCGTACTTAGCACAAGACGTTTACGCCTGTTCTTTTGCCGGCGATGCCTGTGCCATTGATCCTTAATCCAATCCTTCTCCTCATGTTTAACCTTCAAAGTTTGTGTGAGCGACATCCTTCATCCCCCTCTCCTCCGAAGTCTCCAGATCGCGCCATATTTCCTGAAATAACTCATTGAAGCCCTCTTCCTCTCGAGCATAAAAAGGCTGCAGTGTTCGAATATTGTCCGGGATTTCATAAGTACTCTTCATTCTTCCCGGCTTTGCGGCAAGCACAATAACCCGGTCGCTTACCGCAATAGCTTCTGACAAATCATGCGTGACTAGTATCCCGGTCTTGCCCCTTTGCCTCAGCGTATCCACAACAAGATCCTCCAGCTGAAGCTTCGTCTGATAATCAAGCGCCGAGAAAGGCTCATCCAGAAGCAGCAGATCCGGGTCTGTTGCCAAAGTACGGACGAGCGCGACCCGCTGCCGCATCCCCCCTGAGAGCTGATGCGGGTACTGATTCGCTGTATTCTCCAGCCCCATCCCCTCCAGAAGCTCCATGACCATAAGGGTGCTGCGTTCATTTAATCTTCCGGTTAATTCAAGACCAAGCTGTGCATTACCCAGAATCGTTCGCCAAGGAAATAAATAGTCCTGCTGCAGCATATAGCCGATCTCGGGAGTTGGCCCCGTTATCGGCTTGCCATGCAGCAGCACCTGCCCCCGGGACGGGGACAATAATCCGGCAATCAGTGATAGAAGCGTGGTCTTGCCGCAGCCGCTTGGGCCAACCAGACTGATAAATTCCCCCGCATTCACAGCCAGATTGATCCCCTTGAGTGCAAGTATCGCTTCCCGATCCGTTAAATATAAATGATCCAAATCCTTCAGTTCTACGACAGGAACCACCGCTCACACTCCCTTCCATCCGGTTAATTATTTGGAACTCGCCTTAACGGCAGCTTCCGCAAAATCGTTGTTAACGACCTTTGCCATCTCTACGCGTTCTTTCAGTTCTCCCGCACTCTCCATAACATCAAGCAGGTTGTTCCAGGCATCTTCATGCAGGGCTGGTGTTGTAGCGTAGGTTCCCTGCTCGAGATAGCGCTTCACTGAACTGGTCAGAATGTCCATATCTGTATCCTTGAAGTACGGCGCTATCGTCTTCGCCGTCTCCTCCGGCGTATGGGATCCCACCCACATCTGGGCCTTATAGATCGCGTTCGTAAACTTCTGGACGGCATCCTTATGCTTATTCATATAACTCTGCTTGGTCATGAACACCGTATAAGGCAGCTGTCCGCTCTCTGTTCCAAACGAAGCTACAACATGGCCCTTGCCTTCACGTTCAAATATCGAAGCCTGTGGTTCGAATAATTGAACATATTGCCCTGTACCTGATGCGAACGCAGCGGCTATGTTGGCGAATTCAATATTTTGAATCAATTCCAGATCGGCATGAGGATCGATTCCATGCTTCTTGAGTGTGAACTCACCAGCCATTTGTGGCATCCCGCCTTTTCTTTGACCGAGGAAGACACTCCCGTTCAACTTCGACCAATCGAAATCACCTGTCGCATCCCTTGCTACAAGGAAGGTACCATCCGTCTGTGTTAGCTGGGCAAAATTAATGACTGGATCTTCCGCACCTTGTTGGTATACATATATGGATGTTTCAGCTCCCACCAGAGCTACGTCTATCGCACCGGACAGCAACGCCGTCATCGTCTTGTCTCCGCCAGCCGTCGTCTGCAGCTCGACATTCAGACCTTCTTCCTTGAAGAATCCCTTCTCCAGGGCAACATATTCGGGGGCATAGAAGACTGAACGCGTAACCTCACCGATTCTGATCTTCGCCCCGCCCCCGCCTGCACAACCCGTCAATCCCGACGTCAACAGCAGCAGAAGAGCCATCAGCAGCATCGCATTTCGCTTGAACATGCCTGTCACCTCTTTCACAGTCACCATAAAATTAGGCTTTGTTCTATGTGTATGCGTGAACTGGGCAAATGGTTAAGTCACCGGAGAGGTGTGATGCCGCTCTATTGTCGAGATCCACATCAGGTTTATCCCATTTCAATTTTTAGCTGTATAATGTTGAGAGGAACGTGATTTATATACTGATTTTAAAGTTGAAAAGATTTGAATGGGATTCGCTAAGACCTGAAGAAGTGTGCCAGGTTTGCTTCGAGCCGCTAATACGCATTTACAAGCAAAGAATGGCCGATCATCCTTTAGAAAATAGCGAAGTGATCAAGGAAGATTTTTATAGTGATCTTACCAAGCGTCAACGGGGATTGTTTTCATTTCACGTATTTTATGATCACGCGGTTGAGTCGCTAGAAGAATTTTATTGGTGGAGTACGTATTTTGGGGCACAGCCCAAAATTTGGTCGGCAATCCAATCCGGAGTCAACTATTTGGGGGATGAACCTATGCTGCAAATTCTCGATGACATCGGGTTGGTTCTTAAAGCCTACCCTCATCCGCGTAATTTGGACGAGTTTAATGTAACGCGTGAAGATTTCGTCCGTAACCAAGCATTGCTGGATTCCACCTCCCCCTTGTTCACTAAATTCAAAGCATCCTCTCCCTTAACCCTACAGAAGATCGCAGTTATATTGGCGATAACCTCAAGGAATTCATCGTGTTCGAAGATTAGCTCATAAATCAAATGTCCTCTGAATCTTTGGAAATATAGAAAAACGGATTTGAGATTACTCAAGTCCGTTTTTCTATTCAATCCAAACTGCTTATTAAGTGTTGTTTATTTATATCACATGTAATAAAATTATTACATATGAAAAACAATTTAACCGGTGATGAACTTTTAAAGATTTTGGAGGCATTGTCAAATCCATATCGGCTCCATATTATTGCAATGCTTCGTCAGGAAAAAAAATATGTGAGCCAGCTTGCCAGGGAGTTAGGTATTAGCAGACCCTTGCTCTATTTGCACTTGCAAAGATTGGAGGACGCCAATCTGGTCAATGGATACCATGAAATTTCCGATAACGGAAAAGCAATGAAGTATTATGAGATCAATCCCTTCAGCATCGAGTTGAATGAGGACTTGATCGCTAAGGCAGCAAGCAGTTTAACCGTCAGAAATCAATTGCAATGAGGAGCTGAATCATTTTGAGTATTATCTATCCCAATATTATTATTACTTTGATTCCTTTACTCGTATTTATCATCATAATCTATTATGTCATTAGTATTGCTCGACGAATGGGGAAGCGCGCTGACGAACGGCTGAAACTGGATAAGGAAAATGCACATCTGCTGCAACAACAAATGCAAGAAGTAAATCTGCGTTTAACCCGCATTGAAAAAATGCTTAAGGAAGTAGATTGATTCTCAAAAGAGAGTAGTCGCAAAGACAGTTGACACTTTGTAAAAAGAAAAAGGTACGAAACCTTATGGTTTTCGCACCTTTTTTCTTTGGATATCCAATTATAATTTGTAAACTTCTTTGTACTTCTGCTCCAAATAATCGGCCAGGTAGTCTGGATTGAGATCTTCGCCTGTCACCTGCTTAATAATTTCCGCAGGCTTGAGCGATTTGCCGTATTTATAGATTTTATCAGTTAGCCAAGCTTTGATCGGCTCCAGATTGCCAGCAGCAATCAGGCTGTCAAACTCAGGCAGCTCTTTGCGAATGGTATGGGCAAATTGGGCTGCGTACATATTGCCAAGCGCATAGGAAGGGAAGTAACCAAAGCTGCCTCCGGACCAGTGCACGTCCTGCAGCACTCCTTCACCGTCATTGGACGGGGTAACTCCGAGATAGGACTGGTATTTCTCATTCCATACCTGCGGCAAGTCGCTAACGGCCAAACCTTCGTTGAAGATCATCTTCTCGATCTCATAACGAATAATAACATGGAGGTTATAGGTTAACTCATCTGCCTCAATGCGAATAAGCGAGCTCTCCACGCGGTTAATCGCCCGGTAGAATCGATCGACAGACACATCCTTCAGCTGTTCTGGGAACTGCTGCTGCAGCTCTCCATAGTAGCGATTCCAGAACTCACGGCTGCGACCGATAAAATTTTCCCAAAAGCGGGATTGTGATTCGTGAATGCCCATCGAAGTCCCCTGGCTAAGCGGAGTCCCGTTCAGCTTGGAATCCACGTTCTGTTCGTAAAGCGCGTGACCGCCCTCATGCAGCGAACTGAACAAAGCGCTTGTCAGATCATCCTCATAGTAATGCGTAGTTATCCGCACATCTCCCGGATTAATCGTCGTCTCAAACGGATGCTCGGTCTCATCGACCCGACCCCCGTCGAGATCATAGCCGATCTCCTTCAGCATAGCCAGACTGAACTCGCGCTGCTTGGCGATATCAAATGTACTGTCCAGGAAGGACGCATCCGGTCTGTCCGCAGCTTCTGCAATTTGCTGGACCAGAGGTACAAGCCGATCACGAAGGCGTCCGAAGACTTCATCCAGCTTCTCCACCGTCAGCTCAGGTTCATACATATGTAAGAGCGTATCGTAACGAGTGGCCTTCGGTCCCCAGTAGTCGATGAATTCCTGTGTTTTTTCCACAATTTTTGTTAGGTAAGGCTCAAAGCCGGCATAATCGCTATTTCTCTTGAAGTCGGTCCACAGTGTCTCCGCATGTGAGACAAGCTCTGTATATTCTTGGAACTTCTGCGGCGGAATCTTTACGTTATAGTCATATTGCTCCTGCACGGTGCTAACGAGACGTTTGCCCGTCTGATCAAGCTCAGCGAGCACCTCCGGCCGATTCAAATAAGCTAAGTAAACGCCCATTTCCTCGGAAGTTTGCAGCTTGAAATGTTCCGTAGCCAACGTACCGATTGTAGCGGCACGCGCCTCGGCTCCGTTCTTTGGCGCTCCGGTTCGCAGATCCCAGTGCAATAAGGCAACTGCTTCATCATAACTGGTCATTTTGCGAAGAAGATCCCGGAACTGCTCCCAGATTTCCGTCGTTTTTTGATTCATCCCATATTCACCTCTCTTTTGGATTTGGGCCCATCTCTGTTCATTATCTAGAAGATGTTATCCAGCTACATAAATAGAACGAACACACCATGACATTATCACAGACGAGCCCTATAATTCAACGTGACTTCAAGCGGGATACCCCCAAGCTCGTATATACGGCAGATTTATATTTGAAATTTTACAGCGGTTTTCCTGGAAGTGATTGTATGGTGAACAGGATATCATATGCCTTCCACATCGAAGCTCATGGCAACCCGGCTTAGCGGATGACCACAAAGGGCCTTCCATTGACGATCCATTTACGGATTAGCAGAAGTTTTTTATTTGCACAGTTCTCTTGCTGATACTTTTTCAAATACGTATAATTAAATTTTAAGCGGATTTATTATTTGTTGTCCATATTAGAGCCCCGCTTAATTTGAAAGGAGGTTCACACTATGAACCGTGTAGAAACTATTCTAGAGCATAACCGCCACTTTGTTGCGAACAAGGACTATGAGTCTTATATCACTGACAAATATCCCGATAAGAAGCTGGCTATTGTTACCTGTATGGATACAAGACTGGTAGAACTGCTTCCGAAGGCCATGAATCTGAAAAACGGCGATGCAAAAATAATCAAAAATGCCGGAGCAATTATTTCGCAGCCTTTCGGTAGCGTTATGCGTAGTCTTATCGTAGCGATCTATGAGTTAAAAGCAGAGGAAGTGTTCATCGTCGGACACACCGGATGCGGGATGGCTGCCATAAACTCGGATAGAGTTATCGAAACGATGCGGGAACGCGGCATTTCCAACGAAGTCCTGGATACATTGGAGCATTCCGGAATCCGACTGAACAAATGGCTGCGTGGTGTGAATAACGAGAAGGAAGGCATCATTCATACGGTTGGCATTGTGAAAAATCACCCGCTCCTCCCGGCTAACCTTCCGGTTCACGGCCTGCTGATCGACTCTACAACCGGAGAATTGGAACTGATCATTAACGGGTATGAATAACTGCATGATATATCTGCAGATAAATAGATCATCTCGCAACTTAGAAAGGAAGGCAGTAAAATATGACTTATCAGTTTGATGAACAATTCGAACGAAAAGGAACGCTCTCTTTAAAATGGGACCAAGCTGAGAGCTTGTTTGGCGACCCGGAGGTTCTTCCGCTTTGGGTAGCCGACATGGATTTCCGTTGTCCGCCGGCCGTCATCGAGACCGTTAAGCAGCGGGCTGAATTAGGGATGTATGGTTATACAATTCGAACACAGGAGTATTTGGATGCTATAATGAGCTGGTTCAGCAGGCGCCATCAATGGCAGATCCGGCCTGAATGGCTGACGGATACGCCAGGAGTCGTTCCTGCGCTCGGGATTGCTATCCAGGTATTGTCCGAACCAGGTGATCAGGTGATTCTTCAATCACCAGTATATAATCCGTTCTACGATGTGATTCGCAAGAACGGTCGCCGGGTTGCCCTGAACCCTTTATTGCTTCGCAACGGCCGTTATGAGATGGATTATGAACAGCTTGAGGGTTTAATGCGTAACGGTGCCAAGCTATTGCTGCTCTGCAGTCCTCATAACCCGGGCGGCCGCGTATGGGATCGAGAGGAGCTGGAGCAATTGGGACGGCTGTGCGAGCAATATGATGTCCGCGTCATCTCCGATGAGATCCATTGTGATTTGATCCTGGCCGACAAGAGGCATATTCCGTTCGCAACGCTATCGAAGGGCATCGCCGACCGTACTGTCACCTGTCTTGCACCATCGAAGACCTTCAATATGCCCGGCCTTCATTCCTCGTTTACTTGCATCTCAAATCCCGAGATTAAGCAGTTGTTTGATGCGCAGGTTCAGACGCTTGCTGTAGGCGGAGTCAGCTTCTTCGGGCCCCCGGCTACTATCGCTGCTTATAACGATAGTGAAGATTGGCTTGAAGCGCTGCTTCAATATGTACGTGGCAATATGGAATATGCGGTTTCGTTCATTAAGGAGCAGATCCCTATGCTGAATCCGATTGTATCGGAAGGAACTTATCTGCTATGGGTAGATTGCCGCAAGCTTGGGCTGAATCCCGATGCTCTGAAGCAATTGATGTATCAGGAAGCCAAGATCGCCTTCAACGAAGGCTCCATCTATGGCGAACAAGGAACAGGCTTCCTTCGTATTAACCTGGCCTGCCCTCGCGCTCTGCTCAGCAAAGCGCTGGATCAATTCAAAGCGGCCGTTGAGCGCGTATAATATTTCAGGGGACCCTATCCAGGGTCCCCTGTTATTTTGGCCTCCATTACAGATGAAGTCCTATAAATCATTCAGAAGACAATACTGCTGCAATGAGCTTCCGGGCAGCGGAATGGTCTTTACGATATGGTAATGATAATGCTCATACATCGGCAAGTTGCTCTCCGTCTGCGTCTCCAGCGAGCATATTGCCTTTTCCTCCTGACATTTCTCCAATAGAGGCCTCATGATTTGCGAGACATAACCTTGCCCCCGATACGGTTCCTGAACGGCTAACATATCCAGATGTAAATATTTATGCCCTCCCAGCATAGAGAGCCAGGATGAGTCCATTTGGCGAAGAATCAAGATGCCGCGTACGAAGCCGTGAAGCCCTATATAACGGCAGATCGGCAAGGATTTACTTATTGCCCTGGCAATTCCAAGCCAATAGCCCATTTTTGAACGCCATGTTCTCGGCTCCCGTTCCGAATGAAAGATCAGGGCTACCGCTTCATAGCGCTCCGAGGTTGTTACCAGGTCAGAATAGGGGTATAACATCTCGATATAATGCTTGAAAAATATGTTCAGCACCTGTAATCTTGACTTCTCGTCCGGCAAAATATGACGGTATAGCGGGTCATCCATCGCAAAAGCTTCGGCCATTACAGCGGCCGCTCTAGGAATGTCCCGCCGACCGACTTGATGTAATTTACTACAAATAGTTCCACCTCATTTAGTATAAATCCAAGTGTATCTAATCCCCATTATATCACTTCCTAATCAGCCAGGATCAGGAGCCCTTCATATTGGGAGATATATTTGCCGATTCAGTATAGCAACCGACCGGAGGACCTAGAATAACTGCCTCCTGAATCGGTGCTACCGCCTTCGCGTAATCCTCCTCATTAATGCAATAGGCACGCTGCATGACCTCCTTCGGAATACCGCGCAGGAAATCCGCCCCGTAAACAATATCCGGTGTTGGCTGATCGAATATCGTAAGCAAATGTACATGTTCACTTTCAGCAATAATCCAATGGAACCAGCCCTTAGGCAGCAGCGATATTTGTCCTGGCTTCAAATAATAGCACATCAATCTTCTGGTAAAAGGATTAAACACAGCCGTAATAACCTCGCCGGATATGACGAACACCATTTCATCGACATTTGTATGCCAGTGTGGTGTAATGATAATCCCCTTCGTCATATGAACATTAAAGAACCCTGTCTTAATCGCCGGAAGCTGCCTGCCGAACACCTGAGTTATATAATTTTGCGGATCTCGCTTATAGTTCAACACCTGATTCGAATCTGCCGCGAGCTGCAAATTAGGCTCCTGCAATAAGTCCACCATAATCTTGTTCCTCCTCATATAGGTATGCGTCTATTCAGCATATGCCCAGGGCAGGAGAATGACACTGGCAAAGCAGCGAAGCGGATCCGTCTTTTTACCGCGAAGATGAGCTTCAGTGTGACGGCAAGGTTTGACATATTCTTTTACCGGACACCATAATATAATTACTTATGCCATAAGGGAGCTTATTTAATATGCAGCGCATTCGAAGTCTCATCAATAGATTACATATAAAAAAATGGATCTCCACCCTGTATCAAATTAAAGCACTTCGGCTCATTCCTCCCATTGTTATCATCGGTCTCGTGTATTGGGAAGGCCAAAAAGAATTCCGTACGATTCATTGGGGTAAAACCTTGTACTATCTGCGCCATATTCACCCGGAGACCTTATTGTTTCTATTCTGCTTCTCCCTCATCGCAGTCTCCATCATGACCCTATATGACCTGTTAATCAGACGTCATTTCCAGCTTCCGCTAAGCCGCGGGCAGACGTTCAGATACGGATGGATTGCGAATACCTCCAGCAACCTGCTGGGCTTCGCCGGGCTTACCGGAGCAGGCATAAGGACCGCGCTGCTGCGCAGCCGCGGAACCTCGTACTCCACAATTGCCGCTGCCGTTGGTTTCCTATCCACCATTCCGTTTACCGGATTATCTTTGCTTGCCTGGTTCAATATTTCCGCGGTCTTTCCCGCTGGTCAAATTACAGAGGTCCATCACTGGCTCATCTACGCAGTATGGGGCTCCGCATTATATTTGCCGTTATTTGTCCTTCTACAGCGAACGACGCTGTTCTCTAAATGGTTCAATCGCGACCGCGGGCAGATGCAGTGGCGAACCATCGTCTCGGTAATTACCGTCTCCTTCATGGAATGGCTTTTCGCCGGGCTTACTTTCTGGTTCATTTGCAGAGCTTTTTTCCCGAATCTATCCTTTACTGCAATCTTTGGGATATATATAGTAGCAGCGATTGCCGGTATGATCAGTATGGCGCCCAGCGGGATTGGCGGCTTCGATCTGACGGCGCTGCTTGGACTTCAACTGCTCGGACATTCTCCGGAGAAAAGCGCAGTTGTCCTCATTTTGTTCAGAATTCTGTATTACATTCTGCCCTGGTTGATCGGCCTTATTATGGCGGCCTTTGAATTTTCAGGGGATCGCAAGAAAGGGGCTCCTCCGGGTGCATCTGCTGAATTATCGCAAGCAAGACCTGCAAGGAAGTCATTGGACGAGAGCGTTGAGGCGGCAAATGTCGAAAATAAATGGCAGAAGCTGCGCCGTTGGCCAGGCCCTCTCGGTTTCATCGGGGAAGTTAGCGCCTGGTCATTAAGCAAGCTTGTGTTTGTCGCGGGGGCGCTGTTGATTCTATCAGCCGCTACCCCCGCCCTGCTCTACCGGTTCCACTACATTGAGAATATTCTGTCATTACCGATTATGCGTCTATCCCATCAGCTAAGCGTCGTCATCGGCATTATGCTGATCGTGCTGTCGCGGGGAATATCGCTGCGGGTCAAACGCGCCTATTCCTGGACATTCCTCCTGCTATGCAGCGGTGCTATTTTTACTTTGGCCAAGGGATTTGATTATGAAGAGGCCATCATTCTACTGGTCATCGCACTTTTGCTCTGGATGTCAAGACAGCAATTCTACAGATTATCGGTTCCTCTCCGAAAATATCATATTATCGGTTGGATGATCATTACGACATGTATTGCTGGAGTATATTACTTCATCGGGGCCAGTACACGTCCTTTTCTGAAGAAGCCTTTTCATTTTCACGTTGGCGAGCATGCGCCAAAGCTGCTAGGATCCAGCGCATTCATTCTCTCGGCCGTGAGCGGACTGCTTCTTGCCTGGCTTCTGCTGACCCTCTATTACTTGCTTCGTCCAAAACAGCTGAATATGCCTGGCATTAGTCATGCAGATCGCACTAAACTATGCGATTTCCTGGAGCACTATCCCGGCAATATGCTTACTCATATGTTATTTACCGGAGATAAGAGCTTCTTCTGGGCAATGGACCATCAAGTGTTGATCCCTTATGCAAAGATTCACAACAAGCTCGTTGTACTGGGGGATCCGCTGGGACCTAAGGAAATGGTTAGCGAAGCGATCCAGCAATTCCAAAGCTATGCCGATCAATATGCATTAGAGAGCGTGCTCTATCAGACGACTGCTGACTATCTGCCGCTCTATCATGAGAATGGGTACCGTTTCTTCAAGCTGGGTGAAGAAGCGCTGGTAGACTTGAGCAGCTTTACCTTGAGCGGAAAGCGTAATGCAGCTCTCAGAGCGGTGCACAACCGCTTCGAACGAGAGGGCTTCCGGTTTGAGATTGCACCTCCGCCCCATCCGGAGAAGCTGATGCAGAGGCTGAAATATATTTCAGATCAATGGCTTCGAGGAAAAAAAGAAAAAGGCTTCTCCATCGGCTGGTTCGATGAAAATTACTTGCAGCTCGCGCCCCTTGCTCTGATTAGCGATCAAGAAGGCCAGGTAATCGCCTTCGCTTCCATCGCTCCTGTCTATGACCATGACGTTACTTTGTCCGTAGACCTCATGCGCCATCTTCCAGAAGTGCCAAATGGAACGATGGATCAGCTGTTCCTCGGTCTGTTCGAATTCGCCAGGGAGCAAGGTTATGCCCGCTTTAATCTTGGAATGGCTCCGTTAGCCAGTGTAGGCAAAAGTCAGGCAGCGATGCGGGAAGAGAAGCTCGCGCATATTCTGTTCGAGCATGGTGAGAGCCTTTATGGATTTACCGGCCTCAGGAACTATAAAGAGAAATTTGCGCCAAGATGGGAGCCCCGATATCTGGCATATCCGACGAACGTCTCTCTGCCGGTGCTGCTGCTCGAACTAGTCAGCTTGGTGTCACGCAAGCCGTATAAACAGCAGAGCAAAACCAAACAGACCATCAAACAGATATGAAACCTAAAGCGCCAGAGGCCAAATGAAGGCCGCTGTCCGGGATATTCCGGCAGCGGCCTTCATTTGGCCAATTACATAAATACATCTGTAATCTCGATATTCCGTTCCGTCGATAAATCGTAAAACTTCTGCTCCGATTGCACTAACGGCCGGAAGATGTCCGAAGGATTCGTCCATACAATGGTTGCGGTATCATCGTTGCTGAGCCGTACCTTCTTCCCGATAAAGTTAGGCATCAGATTGCGGGTCAGCACTTGAACTGCCCGTTCATTTAATACACCAAAACCAAGTTCATATATTTTGCGAAGCACGGTCAATAACGCAAGCTTGTTGCCGTTGTCATCCGGAGCGGTCATATCAACATATGCATTCGCTACCGCCACGATTTGAGCGTACGGATGAATTTGATCCCTGTACAATCCATGCGGATGGCCGGAGCCATCCTCCCGCTCATGATGCTGCAAGGCCACCAAGGCAATCATTTCATCGGTCATCGAATCCCGGATAATGTCGTAGCCATATCTCGTATGTTTTCGAAGCTCCACCTTCTCCTCATCGCTCAAAGGATGGGATTGATTGCGAATTTCCTGCGGTACTTTGCTCTTGCCAATATCATGCAAATACCCCGCTTTACTAACCGCTATACACTCTTGCTTGGAATAACCCAACCAATAGGCGATGTAATAAGACAAGAGTCCTACTTGTAAGGAATGATTATAAATGTTGACGTCATCCTGCCCGAAATAAATCAGCAGGGACACAACATCCTTCTTCTCATCTATGACCTCAAGCATGGGCTGAAGCTTGTCATCCACCATCGATTGATTGAATTTCCCGGTAGTCAACGCCTCCAGGAAGATCGACTGGTATCCCTTGATCGTGAGCTCGAAGTTCTCATGCAATCGGCTGGAGAATCCCCTGCGATCAAGCCCGAATAAAGCGCTTGAATCAACCCGCGGCTCGATGTCGATATAGTCGATGCTCTGCCTGTACAGAAGAGCAATTTCTTCCTTATGTATGCTCGTTCCCTTTGGTAATACGTGAAGCCCGGCACGGGTAAACAAATCCGATTGCAACCGGTCCCCATCCTTGAGATCAGTAATATGCATTTTCATAAAATACTCAGCCTCCTCTCGACTTAGGCCTTCTTCATCTGACGAATCTATGACGTATAGGTGTATGTAACTGTATCACAATAATCGCGGCACTTCGCACTATTAATATCGAATAAAAAGCGCTTTCTCTAAATAGTACTTAAGATTCATTTGCATAAAACCCAGCCCAATCGCTAATCTTAACAAACATAATTTGGGTTGGAAAGGAGATGTTGTCATGTCACCCTGGGGTCGAAAGAAACGGATACAGGAACAAAATAATCATGTAGCGCCAGCAAAAACCGGACAACCTCCACAGACGGAATGGCCCGAGTTGGAAACAGACAGCCCTAGTCTAAAGACACGGCTTCATTGGTTCAAGCAGCGCTTCAACAATTGCTCCGACATCATTTTTCGGGAATTTACCCTGACATCCGGTGAGAACTGCGCGATTATTTATTTTAGCGGAATGATAGACCAGGATTCGCTCCAGCGCTTTATCCTGCAAGATTTGCAGACGGAGGCTTCGGAATCCGCAACTATATATAAAGCTCTGTTTCAGCGCAAATCTTTGTCTGTGTCGAACTATACGATTACCTCTGATCTCAATGAATGCCTGACCCATATTCTGAACTCCTGCGCTACCCTTATCATCGATGGCGACAAGCGTATGATCAATTTTGAGGTGGCCTCTTACCCGACGCGCTCTATTGAAGAGACCCCGAACGAATCCATAATTCGCGGCTCGCGGGAATCCTTCATTGAAGATTTGCCAACGAATTTGACGTTATTGCGAAGGCTCTTGAAGACACCTGACCTAAAAACCGAAAGCATTGTCGTAGGCAGAAAAACCCAGACCCCATTGGTTCTTGCTTATATAGAGGGAATCTGTAAGCCGGAGCTTATTGCCGAAATGAAGCGCAGGTTATCCTATATTCAAATCGATGGCATCATAGGTTCTTACTACATTGAGGAGTTCATCAAAGACAATCCTTACTCTCCATTCCCTCAGGTTGAATACACAGAGAGGCCGGATATCGTTATCGCATCTCTGCTGGAAGGACGAGCCGCGATTATGCTTAACGGAACTCCTGTATGTCTGCTCGCCCCGGTTACTCTGTACATGCTGATGCAATCGCCGGATGATTATAATATGTGGTTTATCGCCGGCTCCTTTATTCGGTTGATCCGCTATCTCTTCTTGCTTATTTCTTTGCTGCTGCCGTCTATCTATATCGCGGTTACGACATTCCACCCGCAGATGATTCCGTTTCCGCTGCTGATTACAATCGCTTCCGCGCGTGAGATTGTACCTTTTCCGGTCGTCTATGAAGCGTTCATTATGGAGATCACCTTCGAGGCATTGCGGGAGGCATCGATCCGTATTCCTAAATCAATCGGGCAAGCGGTGTCCATCATCGGGGCGCTCGTCATCGGAACGGCGGCCGTTCAGGCCGGGATCATATCGGCAACTATGGTAATCGTAGTATCGGTGACCGGAATTGCTTCTTTTATTATCCCGCATTACGATCTTGGTTTATCCGTCAGGCTGCTCCGCTTTCCGATCATCATTCTGGCATCTATGTTTGGGCTTTACGGAATTGCCTGCGCCTTGATCTTCATCTACATTCACTTAGTTAAAATGAAGTCATTCGGGGTGCCCTATTTATCTCCATTAACACCGTTGATTAAGGAGGATACGGGCGATACGTTCATACGACTGCCTTGGACGTTCATGCGTACCCGGCCGTCAATCACTTCCAATAATCGGCATAGAATTGCCAAGAATGCGCGCGGATGGTCCGAACCAAAGGGTGAAAATGAATGAAAAAGTGGCAGACTAGGCTATTCACTACAATATTTTTGCTAGTGTTGGTCCCCCTGTTGAGTGGATGCTGGTCATCTGTAGAATTAAATAATCGGGCCTTTCCAACCATGATGACCATCGATCGATTAGAAGACGGTGATCTGGAAATCTCTCTTGGCTTCCCCCTTCCCAATCGAATGATTCCAAACCAGACTGGGGGCTCCAACAATGGTGGCGGTGAACCGTTCACTTTCATCTCCAAAAAAGGCAAGGAGATTGGCCCCATATTGCGGGATATTCAACTGGATGCTTCGCGGGATATCTTCTTCGGCCAAACGCGCGTGATTGTCGTCGGCAGCCGTCTCGCCAGAGAAGGTCTGGACATGGTTATTGACCTGGTAAGCAGACAGCCCAATTTTCATATTAGCGCCAATTTATTCGTCACTGAGGAAAATGTAGAGGAGATAAAAAAAGCTCCGACCACATCGGAACGATTTATCTCAACGGTTCTCACCAAGTTTATTGACGACCGGCTGACCCTGAATACAACCATCAAGGATTTCTTGATGGCCAAGTATAAGACCGGAGATATTCTGATTCCAAGAATTGGCTTCGAGAAGCTGCCCACCAGCGAGGTGGTTACTTCGGGGAAAAATCTCTGGGCCAGCTCGGAAGGGGCCGTCATTATATCCAATGGAAAAATGGTCGCTGAGCGGCATTTATCAAATGAGGAGCTTCGAGGCGCTTTATGGATTACTTCGCAAGTCGATTCTGCCATATCGGTCATCAAGTCACCTACAGACAAGCAGGAAATTACATTTAAAATCAACAATATCAATACGAAAATTAAACCTACGCTCAAAAACAATCAAGTGGTCTTTAAGGTAAATAGCAAAGGCACCGCATATATCTTCTCTTCCAACTCAAATATTGACGTCAAAAATGCGGAAATGATGATCAAACTGCGGGAAACCTTAAACAAAGATATAGAATCCTTGATGCATCAAACCTTTAAAGCAACAAAACAGGTAAAATGCGATGCCTTCCGGCTTAGCGACTATCTGGACTGGCGTTATCCCCAAGTATGGAACCAAATCAAGGATCAATGGGATGACTATTATGCAGATCGAGTGAAGATCGAAGTTGACGTAGACATCGCGCTAAACCTTACCGGAACCTTCTACCGCTCGGCAGGACGAACTGAGAAAAATTAAAATTCGGAGGAAGAACATGGTCTGGATCGGACTTGCCTTTGTTCTGATCATGCTCTTTGACGGGCATAATCAGCATAAATTGAAAATGAGCCGGAGGAAGAAGCTGACCAGTCAAGCGGTCACAATGATCCTTCTGATCCTGATCGAGATTCAATACGTATTTAGGGAAAAGTACAACTTGCTGCTGTTCATCGAGTTCATCGCAAATCACATTTTCACGGGATCTGCGGGCAAATAATTGTGGGAGGCTGTGAAAATGAAAAAAATTACTTCCTTGCAGATTTTTACAATGTATAGCATGTCCATGTTTACCACTTTCACAGCCTTTCTTGAGAATCCCTTAGCTTCGTCCAGTAAATATTCTGCCCTGCTCGCTTCGCTGTTAGGGGCTTTTCTAGCCTGGCTGCTGATCTACCCCGGTCTGAAAGTAAGCCAGTCAAGACCGGATGAATTTGTAGTGGAATACGGTCACGAGCTGGTTGGCAAAATACCGCATACATTTTTTATGATCATGGTTATATTGGTGAATATTATACTTGGTGCCGGCACCATCAGACAGATGTCCGATTTTCTGCTCACCGAATATCTCATCGGGACACCGGCCTGGGCTGTTCTGCTAATCTTCTGCCTGGCTGTAGCTTACGCCGTCTATTCAGGATTGTTGACGATATTTCGGGCAGCGCAAGGGATTTTTCTGTTCAGCGCCCTGTCCTATTTCATTATTCCGTTCCTCGCTCTCCGCGAGCTCAACAAAGGGATGCTGCCTGCCTTCTTTACGCATATTACCCCTGCCGAATTAGGAAACGGCATTTATTTAAACGTCGGACTGTTCGGCGAAATTTCTTTTCTGTTTCTGTTAATGCCCTATTTGAAAGCTCCCCAAAAAGCATATAGGACCATATTTGCGGCCATTTTGTTCGCCGTAGTGATTAATATACTTCATATGTTCCTTGTCTTGTCCGCCTTCGGCCCTGAGATCACGGCAAACCTGTCCTATCCCGATCTGGAATTAACCGCCTTTATTCAGACGGGATCATTCCTGCAGACAGGGGACCCGATTCTTATCATTCTCTGGCTGACAAGCCTGTTTGTTAAAATATGCTTCATTATCTTCATCACCTCTATTTGCATCTCGCAGGTCACCAAGGTTAAGGATCATCGCATATTCACCTTGTCTACAACCGCGTTCATCCTGATACTATCCATGATTATGTCGCGGACACAGACCGAATTGCATGACTTCCTGTCAATGCGATTGCCGGGAGTAATGATCGCAGGCGAAATACTCATTCCTATCATCTATTGGATCGCCTATCTGATCCGCAGCCACGCCTCCAGGCGAAAACAGCAGCAATCATAAAATGCCGCCCCTGTTGGGGCGGCATTTATTCAATATTATTTATTGGTTAACGACTGAATATCAATAAACGGTGTTGCCCCGCCTGTTACAGATGGAAGCTTCCCATCCCATTTCTCCAGCGCCTTCTCTTGAACCTCGATCTGCTTCAACTGGATGAGCTCCGGCGTAACTTCCTGCTTCTTCAACTTAAGGGACTCCGCCTCGGCCTGGGCCTGGGCAATCTTCTGCTTGGCCTCGATCTCGACCCGCTTCAGATCATTGCTGGCTTTAAGTGCCTGTTGCTGAGCTACCTGCTTCGCTTCAATTGACTGATTGAAAGCATCGGAAAATTTAAAGTCCACGATGTTGATCTCATTGACGATAAGATCGTACTTGGCAAGCCGGGCTGTCAGCAGCTCGCTAATCTCTCCGGCTACGACATCGCGCCTGGCAATCAGATCCTCGGCCTGATATCTTGCGGTCACCTCTTTGACGATCTCCTGTACGGCCGGGTTGATAATGATCGTATCGAAGGACCCTCCAATATTGTTCATTAGATTGTAGGCCGACTCTTTATTTACTGAATAGTTAACGGCAACATGGGTTGACACCGGCTGCAAATCCTTCGAGGAGGCTGTCGTATCCGTCTCTGCCTTGGTCACCTGGGTATTCACCTGAATGACCGACTGAATGAACGGAATCTTGAAGTGAATTCCTGGGGATAACACGTCGCTATTCAATTTCCCAAATGTCTTATACAATCCAACATGCCCGTATTCAATCTGTGTGAAGCTGCCCATTGCAATAATTCCAACAATAATGACCGTAATGATAAGACCTGTTAATCCTCGCAGCTTGACTGGCTTCTTCGCTCCCGGGTTTGTTCCCGTCTCCATATGGATCCCTCCGTTTAATTTGCTATTCTGTAGAGGTTGCTCAAAAAGTTCACCCCAGCCTCATCCAATGGAAGCATTTTTGATAAAATTCACCTCAGTAGCCTAAGCTTCGGTACTGGCAACGGGCCTTTTTGATCATACATTACTAATAGTACGTTGCACCCTGAAAAAAGTAGCAAAATGGATAACAGAGTTTATTTTCGCGATAGCCAGGCCCGTCCTTGATTCCAATTCAGATCAACCGGCATCTCGAAGAAATCGGATAGTCGATCGCTATTCAATACTTCCTGTGTCTTGCCCTGGGCAAATACCTCGCCGCGCCGAATCAATAAGGAATGGGAGAAGATCGGCAAAATCTCCTCTGTGTGGTGTGTCACATAAATCATGCTTGGGGCTTCAGCTTGCTTCGCCAGTTCACTGATGCTGTCCAGCAACCCTTCCTTCGATATGAAATCAAGGCCGTTCGCCGCTTCATCAAGAATAAGCAGACGCGGTGCCGCCATTAAGGCTCTGGCAATCAGCAGCTTCTGCTTCTCTCCTTGCGAACAGGTCTGGTAGGTACGGTCCAGCAAATGTCCGCAGCGCAATTGCTCCATCAGGGACGCAGCTTTCTCAAAATCCGCCTCCGTCGGCTTCTCATAAAGACCAATCGAGGCAAATTTACCGCTCACAACGAGATTTTGCGCTTTCTCATTCCCATGCAGCCGCTCTTGCAGCGAAGAGCTGACCCAGCCGATGGATTTGCGCAATTCTCTTAAATCTACCTCGCCAAATTTATGGCCGAGTACGCTGATCTGCCCGCTCGTCGGCCAGATATAACCACAGAGCAAATTAAGCAGAGTGGTCTTGCCTGAGCCATTGAGGCCAAATAGAGCCCAGTGCTCTCCTTCTTGTACGGTCCAATCGATTTGCCGCAGCACCGTCTTTCCTTCACGCCGCCAGCTGACATCCTTCATCGTTACAACATTCTTCTCCATAGCTCTCCCCTGCCTTCCTCCGTTTTTTGTATAATAATCCCAAGCTACTCTGCTGAAATGAATTTGTCAAGAATTTGATGTATTTAGAGGGGGAATAAATCGCACTTTCTGTGACATTGCCAATCCACGCTTCCTTATACTAGAATACTAGCAAAGGATGGTAGATATATGTTGAGAGTAAATATAGATGAATTGCAAAAGCTGCAGACGATCTGTGAACAACATGATCAGATCAGCCTTAAGCTGAATTGGGATATGCTGCTTAACCCGGCGGAAGACAATCGCCTCCACCTCACAGAATACATGGATGGTCGACTCATCGCCTTCTTAGGCAAGTATATTATCGGTGGAAGTATGGAGATTTGCGGGATGGTACATCCCGATTTCCGGAGATTAGGGATTTTTACAAGATTACTTCAAGATGGAATTACTAGAGAAGATACAGTAAGGTACTCTTCCATCTTGCTTAATACGCCAGCGGCTTCTGTCTCAGGCCAAGCTTTCCTGAATAGGGTCAGCTGCCGTTATTCCTTCACTGAATACCAGATGCAATATGCCTCGGCAGAGAATAAACTCGGCAATGTGCGTCCGGGCATATCGCTTCGTACTGCCACGCCGGAGGATGCGGAATTGCTCAGTCAGCTCGACACGGATGGCTTCCAGGATGACTATGAACAGACGCTGCAGGATTATATCCGGCTGAGCCCACAGGACATGGCCGATAATGAATTGATCCTTGCGGATGGCCATATCGTCGGTAAAATCCGCATCTCCAGGCTGGAGGATCGAAGCTGGATCTATGGCTTTGTTATTCACTCCCGCTATAGAGGCAAAGGGATTGGACAAGCGGTGTTGCAGCAGGTTATCACTCGGGAGATGGCCGCCGGACACACCATATGGCTGGATGTCGCCATAGAAAACCCGGCTGCCATGAAGCTTTATGAGACAGCCGGTTTTCAACTGCGCGCTGCGCAGGACTATTTTACTTATAAGAGGTAGTTCCAACAATTTCCCTTTGATCACAAAGTCATTATCGATAGGCTGGCTTCTTAAACCTACACTATTAAGCTTGGATAGCGCCGAATTGCGCCTGATGCAGGCGGCTGTAATGGCCGCCTGCCGTCACCAGCTCCTGGTGACGTCCCTGCTCTGATATGCCCTCTTCCGTTACAACAACGATACGATCGGCATTCTTGATCGTTGCCAGTCGATGCGCAATCACCAGCGTTGTCCTTCCTTCCGATAATTCAGCAAGAGATTGCTGAATCGCCAGCTCCGTCTCTGTATCCAGTGCCGAGGTAGCCTCGTCAAGAATCAGAATTGGAGGATTCTTCAGGAACATGCGGGCGATAGCTAGACGCTGCTTCTGTCCGCCAGAGAGCTTGACACCACGCTCCCCAATCACGGTATTCATCCCCTCAGGCTGCGCTTCGATAAAGCCCTCAAGCTGGGCGCGCCGCGCCGCGGTCCATATCTCTTCATCGCTGGCTCCCAGCTTCCCGTAAGCAATATTCTCGCGAATACTGCCTGAGAATAAGTATACGTCCTGCTGGACAATCCCGATGTTGCGGCGCAATGAGGAGAGGGTAACATCCCGGATGTCTGTGCCATCAATTGTAATCCGGCCCTCATCCACCTCGTAGAACCGCGGCAGCAGGCTGCACAAAGTGGTCTTACCGGCACCGGAAGGGCCAACAAAGGCGATGGTCTCCCCAGCGTGGATGTTCAGACTAATATTATTTAATACCCTATCCTTGCCGTCGTAACCAAAGCTTACATTTTGGAAGGCGATATCTCCCTTTAACTGGCCCGCTTCCGATGCGTCCGCTCTGTCCGCTACATCTGGCTCGGTATTCATGATCTCCATATAGCGCTTGAATCCGGCTATCCCTTTTGGATAACTCTCAATGATCGCATTGATCTTCTCGATCGGTCGAACGAAGACGTTGGCCAGAAGCAGGAAGCCGACGAATTCCCCATAGGACAGCTCGCCGCGAATAACGAACCAGGTCCCGCAAATCATGACGAATAAAGAGACTAGCCGCATTAGCATATAGTTGACGGAGAAGCTGCCGGCCATAATCTTATAGGCGCGCAGCTTCGTGCGGCGATAGAGTCCGTTGTTCTCGGCGAACAGCTTATTCTCATGTTGTTCATTGGCAAAAGCTTGAACGACACGAATGCCGCCAATGTTCTCCTCCACCCGGGAGTTGAAATCTGCCAGTGCCCCGAACAGCCCGCGATAGGTTTTCGTCATTTGACGATTGAAATGCAGCGCAGCCCAGACGAGAACGGGCACCACCAAGAAGGTCAATACAGCCAGCTTCCAATTAATCGACAGCATCAGCAAAAATGAACCAACCAAGGTCATACCGGCGATAAATACATCCTCTGGTCCGTGATGAGCGACCTCCCCGATATTGTCGAGATCATTCGACAAGCGGGACATTAAGTGACCGGTCTTATGATTGTCATAAAATTTGAAGCTTAGCTTCTGTAAGTGCTCGAACATGTTCTTGCGCATATCCGTCTCGATGTTAACCCCTAGCATATGTCCCCAATAAGTAACAATATAGTTCAACACCGTGTTCAAAATATATATTCCGAGCAGCGCGGCACAGGCCATCGCGATTAGCGACCAGTCCTTGCCAGGAAGCAGCTTGTCCACGAATTGGTTAACTGCAATCGGGAATCCCAGCTCCAGCAGCCCTGCCACGACTGCGCAAGTGAAGTCTAACAGGAATAAATTCCGGTAAGGACGATAATATGAAAAAAAATCTCGAAGCATTTCGACGTTCTCTCCAATCTGTCATGCAGAAAGCATTTTTGTGTAAAGATTATCATAGTTATTCGTCTTTTCACAGTCCTAAGTCAGTTATAATTATTTTTGGTTCGGTCAAGATTCGTCAATCAGTAGCATGGAGACCCTATAATAAGGTACAATAACTACCGAATGAATCGTCCCGGAGGCTGCTCGTGATCGGGAATTCAATGAACTACCTTGTCTTGGAAGGAAGGATTATAGTAAATGTACGTTTCTAATGAATGGAATGACTATGAAGTTATCGATACAGGAAATGGAGAGAAGCTGGAGCGTTGGGGCGACGTAATTTTGCGCCGTCCGGACCCGCAAATTATCTGGCCGATCGCTAACGAGGATAAGGCATGGCGGGATGTGCACGGACACTATCACCGCAGTTCTTCCGGCGGGGGCAGCTGGGAGATGAAGAAGCCGATTCCTGAACGCTGGACGATCTCTTTTGATCCGCTCAAATTTTATATTAAACCGACCAGCTTCAAGCATACGGGGCTCTTCCCGGAGCAAGCGGCTAACTGGCGCTGGATGATGGACAAGATCTCCAATGCAAAGCGCCCGATTAATGTACTTAACCTGTTCGCTTACACCGGCGGCGCTTCCGTCGCTTGTGCGTCCGCCGGCGCTTCTGTTGTACATGTTGATGCGGCAAAAGGAATGGTGCAGTGGGCCAAGGAGAATCTTGCTCTCTCCGGACTCGGCGATCGTCCTGTCCGTTTTATTACGGACGATGTATTCAAGTTCGTACAACGCGAGCAGCGGCGCGGCAATCGCTATGATGCGATCATCATGGACCCCCCTTCCTACGGCAGGGGACCATCGGGGGAGACGTGGAAGCTGGAACAAAGCCTGTATCCGTTCGTGGAATCCTGCTTGTCGATCCTGTCGGATAAACCGTTGTTCTTCCTGATCAATTCCTATACCACGGGAATTTCGCCAACAGTACTGAACAACATTCTAACGATGACTGTAAAGCAGCGGTACGGCGGACGAATCTCTGCTGGCGAGCTGGGTCTCCCGATTACGAAATCCGGCATGAATCTGCCTTGCGGTATTCTCGGCCGCTGGGAGGAATAATGATGGTTCCTGCAGTGTCCTGGACGACGGGACATCCGGCAATGAAAATTTTGTATGAGGACAACCATCTGCTCGGCATTGAGAAGCCCGTGAACATTCCGACCCAAGAGGATGCCAGCGGAGATCCTGACCTGTTAAATCTGCTGAAGGCGGATATTAAGGAAAGATTCAATAAGCCCGGAAATGTATATCTGGGCCTTGTCCACCGCCTGGACCGTCCGGTTGGCGGAGCCATGATCTTTGCGAAGACGTCCAAGGCAGCCTCGCGCCTCTCCGATGCTGTGCGTACCCGGAAATTCGCTAAATCCTATGTGGCCGTCGTTCATGGACGGCCACCGCAGCAGCATGGACGCCTGATTGACACACTGCTGAAGGAGGAGCGGACCAATACGGTATCTGTCGTGGCCAAGGGGACGCCTGGCAGCAAGGAAGCCATTCTTGATTATCAGGTGCTTAGCGTCTCGGTTGAGCACGAACTGTCGTTGGTACAAATCGAGCTGCACACCGGGCGTCCGCACCAAATCCGCGTGCAGTTGAACCAGCTTGGCTGCCCGTTATACGGCGATCAGAAATATGGAGCACATATCAACAAGCCCGGCCAGCAAATTGCGCTCTGGTCGCTGTACGTTGGTTTCCCCCATCCGATCACCAAAGAGCCGGTCGACCTTGTCTCTTCTCCTCCTTCCCAATTTCCATGGAATTTGTGGGATTCTCGGATGTATTCGCAGATTGCGGAGAACTTGGTCTCGAGCACCCATCTGTGAATGGGCCTTCGTCTCGTGCAAACAAGCCATCCACACCTCTCCTACGGCTAGCCGGGTTGGCCCGGATATGAACGAATGCGGACATCAGCCGTTTCTAAAGATGAATAAAGACGCTTCAGACCCATGAAATTAGCGGGCGAAGCGTCTTTTTATACCTATTCATTGCCTCGTTGAGCATAAATTTGCCGATCAAACTGCACTATTGTATGTTCCCTTCCCCATTCATGGTTTTTTTTGCAGCTTCTCTTTGATCCGCAGCGCTTTATTCAAATGCAGAAAAAGATGGCGGGTCGCAGGCATCAGAATTAATCCGCCTAGCCTTTTGCTCCCCCAATAATCAAGCAGCCATGATTCTCCCTGCTTAACAGCCCCATGATCACCCAGCTTCTTAATTCGGGTCGGGTCAACCTTCTGATTAAACTGTCCAGGCAGCATTGAGGCGACGATCTCACGAGTCCTGCGCCCTACTTCGAACCGATATGCCAGCAAAGCGGAGTAATTTATATTCAAGCTTAGATCAGCGACCTCTTCCTCTGTCATCCCGTTCCCCGTATGAATATAATTCACCTGCAGCTTATCCTTCCAATCCCCAATCTCGAAAATCTGATTCTCATCGTTCAGAAGAACATTCATTGTCATATCCTCGATTCTGGTGATATGCCATAAATGCCAGGCAATGGAGTTCTTCGTACCCGGCACTTTCACAGGATACGTGCGAAAGACATGCTCCGCCATCTGATCCAATAAATGATCCTCCAGCGTCGTAACGCCCGAAGGACTCATTGGCGAGGAATGCAATAAAGCGTGCTGATTCAGAAAAAGCTCAATTGCCTGCGCATGCTTGTCCACCGCAAAGATCAGGCCAGTTAATTGCTTGTGATTCTCGTTCCAACGCTTCCTTTGTTCCAGATTCATATGCAATCCACCTTTTAACCCCTTATAAGAGATATTTCTCACAAGCTTAGCTAGAAATTCGGCTAAGAAACTGAAGGATCGAATCATTCACGAGCACCGGCTTCTCTCGAACTGTGTGTGGCCTATGGCTGCAGTCCGGGCAAACGAAATACTGCGACCTTGGAACGAGCGAGCTTAACTTCCGCAGTTTCTCTTCTCCTGCAAAAGGATCATGCTCACCGGAAATGAATAAGGCTGGGCAGCAAATCCCACTTAATTGATCCTCCGTCAACTGGGGGTAGTAACGCCATTCATTGGCCGATTGGCGCATAAATTCCTGCCAATTTCCGCGATACGCTTCTTCATGTCTTTCAAGCATTTGCCCGATCAGTTCTTGCTGTCCGTGCCGGGCCAGCCACTCCGGCTCAAACTCCTCGACGCCGGCGGGTTCGGCAAAGCCGCTTGTTCCGATCGTAACGATGGAAGCAACTCGCTCCGGGTGCTCAACCGCACAATACAGAGCTACATTCGCTCCCAAGCTGTAGCCAATCAGATGGGCCTTAGGCAGATGAAGCACATCCATGAAGTGAATGATATCCTCAGCCAATCGGGGAGAATTCCAGTCCATCCTCTCGCAACGTGTTCGACCATGCCCCCTAAAGTCGGGGTAATAACAAGTGTAACTCTTTTGAAAATCGAGCAGTTGGCTGGCAAAAGCCAATATCCCCCTTGAATAGCTGCTATGTAAAAAAATGATCGGTTCTCCTGTACCCAGCTGCTCATAAAACATGTGCAAATCCTGAACCTGTACGTGCGGCATACGCGCTAACCTCCGGCACTTGTGTAATCAAGAGAAATCCCCGTTTCTTGAGACTATCCTTCCTTTATCGGAACAAATACATCGACTTTTCCCGGCCATTCCGGGTCGGCAAATCGATATATTTCCAAAGCCAGCGCTCTTGGATGATGTTCGATTCGGCTGTCTTTGATGTAGGCATGGAGTACTTCATAAGGATCGGTATCCGATCTCGTTGTCACATAATTACGCGCTGGAATCGTGAATCCGATCATCCCTTCCGGGATATTTTCAAGCGCACTAACTTCCATACAGTAGAAATAAGTAAACAATACCTCTGAGGCGAAGTGTGGACATACGTATTCTTCAGGATGAACTACCTCTCTAATCTCATGCCTGCGCTCAAGGAACTGACGTTTTGCCTCCTCGATCCGGTTAGGATCATGGAATGAAAAGCTGGAAGTGACGGGGAAGCCGACGAATTTCTTCTCTTCCAAATGCACCGTTTTAATTGGGTTTGCACTCATCATACGCTCCTCCTGAAAAATAATTATTTTAAGCCCTGTACTGATTAATAAGCTCAATCAATTGGGCTCTTTTATAGACGACAAACTTGAATTCACTGCCATAGCGATTGATAATTTTGATGCCATTAGGTACCAGACCGATCGTGTTGCGCTTCTCGACTCCAACAATGTCGGCCATATTAATCTCAACAGGCTCTGTCTGAATGTTGATCATATGCGGAGTGAACAGCAGTCTTTCATTGGTAATGGTTAATCTCCCCCCGACCGCTTCAATACTTCTAAATAAATTGGCCGGTATTCGTTCTTTCACTATATATTCCGACGACCTTAATTCCATATTTCCACGCACCCCTGCATTATTTTCATACCGATCCATCCTGTTGTGCAATTCGACCTTGCACTTTCTGATTACAATACTATTTTCAGTTATATCATGCATTCCATATTTTGAGAATCACCCTATTATAATGAAATCAACTTATTTCATCTGACATATCCGCATGAGCTGTAAAACATAAAAAAGAACCGCCGAAGCGGTCCCTTTCCCATTTCATTTTGTTCCTTCTAAGGCTCTACTCCCCATACCAACGTGCCATTCTGATACAAGGTGACCTTATTCCAATCCGCAAAGGCTGTTTTGGTTGGATCAAAGGAATAGTCATTCGTCTCATCGAAGTTCGACCAGTCCGACTTGGCCATTCGCAGCTGAATTTCTCCCGTCTGGCCTCCTGCCTGAATTGAGCCTGCTGCTGATGTAAAGCTGAGCTCAACATAAGCATCGTTAAAGGTCCGCTGGATGTTAGCGACTCCAATGGATGCCCAATCGATCCAGGACTGCATACTCTGTGAACCATCCTTCGAGAAATAATAACGAAGCTTGAGATCACTTAGGTTTACAGCAGTCGTTCCATTGTTCTTAATATTGAAGAATGGCTTAATCTGATTGTCTGTTGCGTTAATATCGCCAGCCCGGTATTGAACTACCAGATTGCCGGTAGGAGTGGACCCTCCCCCTCCCGCTGGCGTAGCAGAGACTGCAGCTGAATTGGCACTTTCACCTGCGGAATTTACAGCACTAACTGCATAGTAATACACGGTTCCATTCGTTAGCCCCTGATCGGTATAGGACGTGCCTGCGACTCCCGTTGCCACAGTCGTGTAGGGGCCACCGCTCGTCGCTGCTCTCTTCACATGATAAGTGCTCGCTCCAGCCGAAGCCGACCAGCTGAGACTCACCTTCGCATCACCTGCCGTAACCGTCAATCCGGTTGGAGCAGCAGGCACATTCGTTCCCCCGCCTCCGCCACTCAGCGGCTGCATGATCTTATCCAGCATCGTCTGCTTCGGTGCGTTCCACGTAGTCCAGTCGTCCTGCAGGAGCCCCCCCGTATCCCCGGAATTCGGGTTCAAGCACCAATAAGTCCAGTAAAGATTGTTCGCTCCAATATAATCTACCAGCTTGTTCTGCCATTTGCCCTCGACACTGGTCAGATCAACACCGCGACCGCCAAATTCACCGACGATGACCGGAGCGATGTTCTGTTTGCTGATATATCCCCAGTACGCATCCCAAATCCCCGGCATATTATTTGGGAATGACGGATCTGAGAACCAGGTCTGATTGGACACGCCCGGACCATAATCATGGGCGGAATAGACAAGTTGATTCGGGACATTAAGTCTGACCGGATAGTTGGCAACTCCCTTGAGATTGCCTCCCCACCAGTAGCCGTCACTAAAGCCCTGCACATTCTTCTCGATTCCTTCTACAATGATAAGCCAGTTCGGATTCACGGACAAAATTGCATTGCCCGCACGCTCTGCGGCAAGTCTCCAATCTGTGGATTGGTTTCCGGTCCCCCAGCTGGCCGTGCCGTGCGGCTCATTGTGCAGATCCGCTCCGATAACGGTGTCATTTCCATTGTAACGAGTGGCCAGCATCTTCCAATCATCGATCCAGCGTTGTTCCGAATAGGCGGAAGTGTACCAAAGCTCGGATTGTCCGCCGGAATCAGGGCGATGACGATCCAGGAATATTTTCATGCCCCGGGCGCCCGCTTTGTCAACCAGCTTATCCATGATCTGGATCGGAGTCAGACCATTGAGGTCCGGATTCTTCGCATAATCAATTCCGTTCGCCGCTGAACCGGCATCAAACATCTGGTTGCTGTATGGGAGACGGATCAAATTGTAGCCGTGAGACTTCATCTGATCGAGTACATCATCCATAGATCTGGTCCACAAGCCATGGGGCGAATAGTTTGCTGTCTCGAATCCAAACCAGTTAATCCCGTTGAACACGGCAGGCTTTCCAGCGGAATCGACGATCTTATTCCCGGATGTATGGTAATAATTAGCGGCTGCCTTGGCCTGCTGGGTTCCCGCACCTGCGGCGCCTAGTCCCACGGCTCCGATCACGAGCGAACCGATCAAGAGAGTTTTAGCCAATATTTTGAACACTCATTCTCACCATCTTTCATGGATTCAACGAAATTGAATGAATATGAGATCGGTCGAGCTTATTAAGGCTCAATCCCCCAGACTAGTACGCCGTTCAAATACAGCGTGACATGATCCCAATCTGTGTAGGCTGTTTTTGTGGCGTCATAGGAATAATCATTGCTCTCGTCAAAATCAGACCAGTCCGCCTTCGACATCCGCAACTGAATATCCCCCGACTGCCCTCCGGCTGCGATCGATCCGGCTGCAGCGCTAAAGCTCAGCTCAATATAGGTGTCCGCCTTCGTAGCGGAGGCTGTGCCAAAAGTATTAGTAATATTGGCTGAACCTACCTGAGCCCAGTCAATCCAGGCATTAACGTCCTGATTGCCATCCTTCGTGAAATAGTAGCGAATTTTAAGGTCACTTAAATTTACAGCAGCAGTTCCGTTATTCTTGATATTCAATTGAGGCTTGATCTGATTGTCAGTAGCGCTAGTGTCTCCAACCTTATATTGAAGTACCAGATTGGATGTTCCTGTTCCGCCGCCGCTTGGCGTGGCCGTCACCTGTGCAGAATTGACACTCTCCCCTGCGCTGTTCACTGCGCTAACGACATAGTAATACGGCGTGCCATTCGTCAGCCCCGTATTCGTATAGCTTGTCGCTGTGACGCCGGTCGCTACCGTCGTATAGGGGCCGCCGCTTGTCGTTGCCCGCTTCACATTATAACTTGTCGCTCCGCTTGTCGCTGCCCAGCTCAGCGTTACTTGCGCATTGCCCGCAGCAGCGGTCAAACCTGCCGGCGTGGCTGGCACAGTCGCTGTCGCTTGCGGCGTGGCCATCACCTGTGCAGAATTGACACTCTCCCCTGCGCTGTTCACCGCGCTAACGACATAGTAATACGGCGTGCCATTCGTCAAACCCGTATTCGTATAGCTTGTCGCTGTGACGCCGGTCGCTACCGTCGTATAGGGGCCGCCGCTTGTCGTTGCCCGCTTCACATTATAACTTGTCGCTCCGCTTGTCGCTGCCCAGCTCAGCGTTACTTGAGCATTGCCCGCAGCAGCGGTCAATCCCGTCGGCGCAGCAGGAACTGTAGGTGTTCCGCCGCCACCTGTTGGAATCGCCGGATATGCATTTTGAACCAGCTCTACGAATTGATTATGGAACCAGTGTCCGGATACCGGAGCATTTGGCAGTGCGCCTGTTAAGGTTCCATTGGCATTGGTATAAGTCGGGTCACACATTCTATCGAAGCCTTTGCCTTCATTATTCGGAATCTCGGAGCTTGAGCCATCCGATTCACCTGGCGGCTTCACCCATACAAAGGCATCGAGATGCGAGTTCGAATAACCTGCTGGTGCCGCTTGTGGGGGCTGCCCAATGCCGGCACCGCTGGCATTACACCAGTTGCCCCGATGAAGGCGTTTGTCGACCCGCCCGGAATCAACATAGGCATTAACGGAAGTTCCGCTGGCACTAGTAGGCCGGTTTGGTCCGCCCCAGCCGTTCCGGGACGTATCAATCAGGAAGCCAATGCTGGATGGCCAGCCTTTGGCCACGAAGCCCGAATACAAAGCAGCGGTGAAATCAGCTTCATCGAAATACGGATTCCACTCATAATAAGTGGCTGACTTGATCTGATTGCCATTAATCGTCAAGTTCGGATCAGGCAGATTCGGCTCCTCAAGTGGGGTTGTATTTGCTGTATTCGTAATAAATCCGTCCACACTGGCGAGTCCTGCCGCTGTCCCGCTAACCACCGAAGTAAAAAGATCAATCGTCGGTTGACGGTTGCTGTCCCAGCCTAACCATCCGGAGTGTGCAATGTCCATGTAATTGTACACATTAGGAATCGCATGCAGCTTATCGAGTGCATAACGCGTGGCATCTCTGTAAATATTGGTGGAATTCGCTTGTGCGCATCTGGAATCACTCAGATTCGTCACCAGATTCGGCAACGAATCAGGCTCGATGATAGCGACGATCCGGATGCTTGAATATTTCGGATTTGCGAAGATCCCGGCAATTCGGTCGATATAATCCGTCTTATAAGTTTGCAAGCCTGCCGCTGTCAAAGGCAGCTCTCCATTGGAAGCCAGGGCATGACAGTCCCGGCCAGGCAGATTATAGATTACAAATTGAGCGACGATAGGCGTATTCCCCTGTTTCTGGGCGAGTATAGCATCCATCGTCTGCTCCAGGCTCTTCCGACCGCCATTCTCCTCACCGCCGTTAATCGCAGCGATGCGGTCCAGCCAGACGGCTGTTGGATATGATTTAACGGTCTCCATCTTGGCCTTCAAAGTGCTGTCGCTAACTTGAGCGATGGAAGTATCGATCAGCGCCGCGTAATCGGGGTTCACATACATCGTGGCCCCCAGGAACGGATTGTCGACATGCGCTTCAGCAGCATAACTCTTCTCTGCCCCAAAAGGCTGAAGTAACGTCAGCGCCAAAGCTGCAACTCCCGCAATCGCCACTAATCGTTTGAATAAACTCGAATTCATGGGATCACTCCTTAATTATTGATGGTTTGCGGTTCAATTCCTAACTGGCGTACCGTCCGGTACACCGTCACTTGTTCCAGTCAGCGGTCTCCTGTGCCATGAGGGAAAATCGTCTGCTTCTCATCCTTTTGAATGTATTGGCTACCACCCCCTTTATTAGAGCAAAGGTTTGCTCCGGGCCCCTGTAATAAAATAAACAGTAGGCTAAAAGCTGCAGGTTCCAACAAAGCTGTATCTGGTCCATATTCTATGAATCTTTGAATGTAATGAGACAGATTATGCGGCTAGGGGTTACGTGTATTAACAGAATTGAATAAACGTGCCGTCCTGGGGAGTATTGGTATGCGCTTTCAATGAACATCGCTGCTCTTTTGCTGACGAAATGATGAAAAATTTTCTTTTAAACCTATGTGATGGATAACGAAATAAAAAAAGATATTTATGTAATAAAAAGTAAAAACTTGCACCTTTATATTATTGATCTGCGCGATATTTGTATAGTTGAAATTTTTCTGTGTTCTGGTTTAAAATCTTCTATCCCCGGTGCCTATAACGGCATACAAAAATCCGCGCCTTCGCGCGGACTGCTTCTTCCTTCCCTATTTATTCTCTAAGAAGGATTCTGAACCAGACTTGTTCAATAGCCCTCCTTGTTGATACATTCATTAAACTGTTGTCTCTACTAATATTAACTTACTTTTCTAACTTACGGGAATTAGAAATAGAGGGCATGCACGATGCCCCCCTCTTCAATGCGTATTCTTGTATCTACATCGCGTATTTAATCGTCATCCGGGACACCTGTTTCTCCCAGGAATCACTGCCTGATAATTCGATCTTCAAATATTGTGTTCCCGGCGGTGGAAGCTCTGAAGAATAGTAGGTTTTCTGGTACCATTGGCTGCCCATATATACCCCTGGGGTGCTGGCATGAGCCAGCTTTGTCCAATTCACCTGATCGGAAGAAGCATAGAAGGCGATACCGTCCCAAACGCTGAATTGATACATATCCGCTCTAAAGGAGATCATGTTCGGGAGGGAATATACGAAGCTCTCTGTCGTTCCATTAAGGCGCTTAACCCGAGATTTATCGCCGTTGAAATATCCGCTATTGCTGGAATCCATCGCAAGTCCGCTGGTATGAGAGAAAGTCTTAGACCAATCGTCAAGCTCATCGATAAGGGTCTGCTCTTGGGGAGCTGGCGAGCCGTTCTGACCAACAAAGGTTACAACGCTGTGAGCCGGAATAATGGTCTGGAATTTTCCATTGTTAGCCGCTACAGCAGGCCCCTGGGCCAGATTCAATTGATCATCCGTCGTGTATGGAGTCAATGTTCCGGCGGTAAAGCCGTTTGGAATCAGATTGACCTCTGCGGTCGCATCCCCGGTATTGATCGCTACAATCGTGAACTTGTCTGTAGCAGGATCTTTGTAAGCCGAGAAATACACATTGGATTTAGGATTCTCGGTCGCACCGATCCGGACATATCCCGGCTTAATAAATTTACTGTAATTCCCGAGCGTATAAAAGCGCTTTGTTATCTTATAGGTACTGGTATCTTTATCCACATTAATCAAGCCTTCATCATTGTCGCCGGGTATCGCCCCTGTCCAGTACATCCAGGCATTGACACCCGCCTTCGTCATGAAGTCATGGGTTTGCTTGGCGAATTTGAGACCGGAATTGATGCCAGGATCATAGGAGTCCACCTTGGACACCTCGGTCATCCATACTTTTTTACCTTTGGAGACGGCTGTGGAGAACGGCGTAGTTGGCATCTCCAGATTCAGAATCGGAATCGGGTAGTTATGTCCCCCAACGATATCAAGCCTCTCGGCCGAGGCAGGATCATTTAACGAATCCTTGATCAGATCCTCAGACCACCAGGAAGATTCACCGGCGATGACTTTCGTCTGGGACACGCCTTCATCTATCATAGCCTGCTTCAAATAATCCTTCAGGAACACCTGGAAGTTCGTTGAGTTCCACTCCGATGAATCCCAGGTAAGGAAGGTCATTGAATTCGGCTCATTGGCGATGGAGACCGCATACAAATCGAGGTCAAATTGCTGCTTGTACTCCTTAATAAATTTGGACATCAGCAGCGCATAGTCACCGTAATTCTCCTGCTTCAGATACCCGCCATGCGTCGTTGAATTGTTGGTTTTCATCCAGGCCGGAGGACTCCACGTCGATGCAATCAGCTTGTCAACACCTCTGGCCTTGGCCTGCTGCATTACCCAAACCTGGTCCGGTCTGACGGTAAAATCGAATTGACCCGGTGCCGGGTTGTATTCGGCGAATAAAGCGCCCCGCAGAATAGACAAGCCGATTCCTTGATCCTGCGTAAATAAGAGATCCATAATTTCGCTCCTCGCCGGCTCCTGAAGGTCATATATCGCGCCTGACCAGCCAGCCTGCGAGACTCCAAATCCGTCGATTTCCTGCTTTACGTCATTCCAATTGATGCTGACATCCGCAGCTGCGGCATGCGTGGGAAGCGGCATTGTCATTACTGTCAGAAGCAATGTGCTCATTACGGCGGCCATCAGCTTGCTAACCATCTTTGTCCTCATTTCAAAACCACCTTTGATTTAGAATGATATGACTAAAAGATTGAACTAGTGAACCCGCTATCCATAAACGCAAAGCTTAATTAGTTCCCTCCCTTCCTTCCAAATACATGCTTACGCGCCGATTATAAACGGACAACGAAAATGGAAACTACTATTTTGGTGACCTTATTCTAGCATTTTGGTGACTTCTTGATTTTGATGCTGCTAGAAAGTACTAATGCATCAGTTAATCTCGTTCTATGTTTCGGGATAACCCGAAATTCCAGTCGCATTTTACCTATTTTCCCTTATAATGATTATGTACTGTGTATTTATCATTGATTTGTATTTTCATTAAACATAAGGCCCTATGAAAGGACACCCTATGAAAAATAAGTACGGTATGAATAGATGGCTTAAGGCATTGCTGTTTTTGCTAGGCGCTGCGTTTCTGACCCGGCTGATCCCGTTCTCCGGCTGGTTTCGTATTCTCGATACGATGTTTCATGAGCTTGGCCATGCCCTGCTGACATTGATTATGTCCGGAAGCGTACTGCGGATTGAGCTTAACCCGGATCATAGTGGGGTGACTTATTCTTTACTGCAGCCCGGCTGGAGCCAGATCACCGTCTCCCTCGCCGGCTATATCGTATCCTCCTTATGTTCCATCTTGATGTTCTACGGCTATTACAAGCGGAAGCAAACAGCCGGGCTTATCGTGATTAGCGCGCTGGCCTTGCTGACCATTGTACTGTTTGTGCATTCGGGCTACGGGCTATGGTGGCTGCTCATTTTCATCCTATTAAATGTACTGATTTATTTCTTGGGGGAACGGGTGCGCAATTTCTATTACTTGCTGCTGGCCTTCCTTTGCCTCGAAGAATCCGTTGTAGGTCCCATTTTCCTGCTGGCACAATCGATTATCAGCCCCGATCAAGCGGGGGACGCAACCAATCTGGCCCATATGACAATCCTTCCTTCGGTTGTGTGGGCTCTGCTCTTCGTAGTCATTGCATGCAGCTGCGCAAGATTAGCGCTGCAATTTTATTGGAAAAGCGGCAGCCGGACCTTGAGCAGCAAGTAGTATCCAAGGGCCAAGGATAGAACCATTTCATCAAATTGCGACTGCGCTTCTGCAGCAAGAAAGCCCCTCTTCTCGAGGGTCCTTGCCTAGTTGGACTTGTTCATTTCTGTACTGCTCCTGAAGTTAAGAATTGAGCATAAAGATCAACGATAGATTGCATTCGACTCAAATTCTCTCTAACGCTGCCTGTCTCCAGTCCATGATCCGCTCCGGGGGATTTCTATAATTCCATGACTATGCTGGGGAGCGATTTGCTGTAAAGCCTCATCTCCGAATAAAGAGTCCGCACTGCCGTAGATCACGATTCTATCTGTAGAATTGATAAATGGAACCGTCTCAATCACCGACGTCAGGAAAATATGCTTAACCGGCAACTGCCGCTTGCCATCCACTTCACCCGCTACGACGGTCCCCATACTCTTGCTAATAAATACCACTTCATCTTGGCCTCCATTCGCCATCGTCACCTTGTTGCTGATCTTTTACCTTCCACCCGCAAAGCGCTTTTATGCTTTTATGGACCCTCCCTTGATATATTTTATCTCAGGCTGGGTTAGGGGATTTCCGAACTAATATTATGTTATTTTCCTATCTCATATATCTCCTTGAGCACAATCCGTACATCTCGTTCCGGATTCAAGGCTAGGATCATCTCTTCACTAACGGGCTCACCTTTGTAAACCTGGGCTACTATGTCGACAGGCAGCTTCATATCATAATAGTCCTCCGCCCAGTCCACATAATCCTGCGGAGCTTCGTAGATCATTCCTAACAGAAAACGGGAACCGTCATCCAGTCCCTTGAAGTCTATCTCACCGCATCTCCATACTTGATCCCCGGATTCTCTCCATAAGCAGAAAGTAACGTCCTCCTTGCCAAGTGCTTCGTCATTCAACCTGTCAAGCAAGGAAGAGGGTGTCTGTTCATAGATGCCCGGCCAGATCTCCCCATCCTCCCTGGCATAGGGACTCATTCCCGATTCATGATCAAACCCCTTCACGATGACTCCTTCTGGCGTAAATACAATATAAATTTCGTCTCCTGCACCATTTCTTACAGAGGCCAAAGCGGCATCCTCATCCCACCGGGGGTTATACTGGTATCTGCGCAGCCAATCCTCTGAACACAAGATAACATCCAGAATACTCATCGCTGCTAACCGCTGCCTCAAGCTTTCCGGTTCCATAAACGTCGTAGGCCAATTCATCATCTCCGCTCCCGCCCCTCCTATTTAATCATGATTGAAATCGCACTATACACTAGCAAAACTGCCATAACCGCACGAAAAATCTTCTGATGACTCAAGATCAGCCTCTGAAACACGGTTCCGAATAATCCCCAGCTAAAGGTACTTAATAAACCGATAATCCCCAGAAGAAGCGCGAAAGCAAAATAGCTGGAATAACTATGATAATAAGGGAGAATAAAGGCGGAGACAACCGCTATGCCAAACAATATCCCTTTCGGGTTCATAAATTGCAGCAGTATTCCTGCCAGAAATAAATTATGGTCTTCCTTGACACTTTCAGCTTCATGTTTGTTACTAACCACGATACTGAACGCTAAGTATAACATATAGACTGCGCCAAAAATGGTTAACGGGAGCTCAATCACCGGCATGAATCGAGTAAGCGCTCTATTAAAACCGCTGCTTAACAAAATAATTAGAAAAAAACCTCCGGCCACACCAAAGCAAAACGTGATGATTTTTCTCAAGCCATATTTCTGTGCATAAGCCATAGCCATGATATTGTTGGGACCTGGAGTAAAACTAGTCGTTACGACAAAGATCATAAATGAAAACCAAGGCAATTCCCTCTCCCCTTCCATGATGTATGTTATAATGTCCATAATAGACAATATAACGTTCGTGCTATTTATTATACAAATCGGTCGTTATATTGTAAACCCGAAAAGAAGGTGTGTTTTAATTGGAGGAAATTCATCTTGCTCTAGCCAATAATCTGAAAGCCATTCGAGAGAAGGAAAAGTTAAGCCTGGAGAAGCTGTCGCAATTAAGCGGAGTAAGCAAGACGATGATCGGACAAATCGAAAGAGGAGAGTCCAGTCCCACGCTGGCAACCATTTGGAAAATAGCGAACGGATTGAAGGTTTCCTTCACTTCGCTAATTTATAGTCCGCAGCCTGATGCGACAGTCGTCCGCAGTTATGAAATGCAAGTATTATCCGAGGACAAGGGGAGATACCGGATAGCTCCCTGTTTCCATTTCCAGGAGGACAAGCGTTTTGAAATCTATTCGATTGAAATCGATCCAAAGGGAACGGTTCATTCGGATTCGCACCGGGAAGGCACCGAAGAATTTATTACGGTCTTTGACGGAGAAGTAACCGTTCGGCTAGGGGAAGCGGAATACACCATCCAGAAAGGCGATTCCTTACGATTTAAGGCCGACAGACCCCATACCTACCACAATTCAAGCAATGCATTAACCCGCCTGAGCATGACGATTTACTACCCAGTAAACTAGAGGTTAAGCCATATAATTCAAAAGAACCTCACCTCCGGATTTGTTCCAGAGATGAGGTTCTTATTTCCTATGCATTCGGATAGGTTCTCTTCAAAAACTCAACCGATTGCCGGATCAGTTCTTGCAAGACTGATACATCAATATCAGCTGTTTTGTTAATATAAACGCATGACTTTCCTGCTGTATGTTTTCCGAACTTTTGCAGTAGCTGCTCCCGTTCGGGGTCACCTGTGGCAAAATACAAGCTCGTCTTCGCTTTCCTGGGTGAGTAACCTACAAGCGGCGCATCCCCCTCATGACCTGAGTCGTATTTATAGTGATAGCTTCCGAAGCCGATAATGCTTGGTCCCCACATTTTCGCTTCGTAACCTGTCGTTTCCGTGAAAATATCGAGCAATTGATAAGCATCTTCACGCTTTTTAATATTCTCAATACATTCAATAAACTCGATAACACTGCGGTCGGTTTCTTTTGTCTTTAATTCATACATGGGGGTTCGGTTCCTCCTCAGTTGAAATCTAAGCAAAGAGTAGAGTAGTCACATAATTTCCTGTTCGCTATGCTTCTATCACAGTAAACGTGGAATCCCCTGCAAAGGCAAGCCGGCCGATCCCTTGTATGGAAACTCGCAGCGGGTAATACTCCGCAGGCTTCTGATTCGAGAAAAACCAGGTCCTCCCCTTCTTGACAACGATAAATAAGCCATGCTCATCTCCTACCGGAGTGAGTCCCTCGCTATCCTCTTTCCAATTAGGCAGACCGATCTTATTCAAGGCCCTTACAAACGGGATAACCTCATCAACAACTACACCGATCTCACTCACGCCGTTGATCTCACCGCTATGAAAAGAATGAGAGATCGCATTTGAGAGGTTATGACGAGCGATAAATTCTACAATATTGCCCGAAGGATCCTCGAAATATACCGAGTGGGCATTCCAGGAGGTGAAGAATACCTCGTCATCCCCTTCTTCCTGAATCAATGGCACCCGGGACTGAATCCAGCTCTTCGCTTCGCGGAATTGATTCTCGGGGATATTCAGCGCAAAATGATAGAATGGACAATTATAGCCCTCCGTTGCCTCAAATCGGATGCGGGTCGCCCCTGCCTGGACCGTAAAAGTATCTTGCTTGTCTTCAACAAGCTGCAATTCCAGCACCTCTTGATAAAATAATTTCGTGGCTTGCAGATTTGCTGTCAGCAATTCGAGTTTTTCCAGAATCATCCTTTTTCCCTCCACTTATCTATAAAGTTTCACTTGCCGTTTCTTTATGTCTAGCGCCGGTTCTTTTGTCTTCAATTCATAGGGGAGCTGACTTGATATTATAAGCCAGGATCGGCCTTGTATCTATCCGCTGTTCTGCTCTGGCTGAATTGCTTCAACCAAGTTCCACCTCATCATGATTATACATGGGGACGGGGAGGGAGTGAAGTTCCTTTCTACTCTAAAAGTCTGTTCAGACCATTGCAGGCAGCTCGATGATCGCTGTCATTCCTTGACCGTCCCCGCTGATCAACAGCAACCGTCCCTGATGCGCCTTGGCAATCCGGGCTACCAGAGGCAGCCCCAAGCCGTGCCCATGATGGGCCGGACGTTGTCTTCTGGATGAATAAGGAAGCTCAAGCAGGTCAGGCAGATCACCCTCCGCGACACCTTGCCCGTCGTCCTTTACAATAATCTGACAGGTCTGTCCATCTGACAGGGCACTCGTCTGCAAAATAATACGGCACCCCTCGGGGTTATGATGAATACTGTTCTGCACTAAATTTGTAATTGCCCGGGTCAGCAGCTGCTCATCGACATTCACCTGAAGTTGTTCCTCGGATATATCCACATCCAGCATAAATTTATCCTCCAGCCCCTGATTCAGAAAATCGGAAGCAATCTGCCGGGCCAGCACCGAAAGCCGCAGCTTTCTTGGATGAAGCGGCTGCATCTCGTACTCCAGCATAGAAACGAGGTTCAAATCGCTGACCAGGGAACGAAGCTTCTCGCCTTGTTGCCGGATAATGGCGGCCTGCTGACGCTGTTCTGCGGGTACGGCCTTGCTCTCCTCCAGTTCGCTTGCGTAGCCCAGCACCATTGACAATGGCGTGCGGATGTCATGCGATATGCCGGCGATCCAATTGGAACGGGCTTCATCTCTCGCTTTGAGCGCGGCATCCTTCTGCTCCAGCAATAAGGATGTGTGATTGATGCTCTTAGCCAGGCTACTAAACATTCCTTTAGGCTCTACATAGGCGTTCTGTTCATGAGCCAGCAAATGGATTCCGCGCAGAAGCGGTTGGATCGATTTAATCAGACGAGAGCCGATCAGAAGAGACAGCACAAGAGCAAGCAGCGCATTCCCAATGATCAGGGCAACGATTCGGAAAGGCAGGCTCTGGACCCATTCGACGGGAAAATTAAATTGATATTTGGCTATACTTGTCTTCGGGAAACCCACCACAACCAACCCGCTCGCATGTTCCCAGACATACACAGGATAATCCATTAAGTAATTGCGCGTAAATTGGGTTATCTCGGTAAGCGTATAGGATCGGGGCAGCGAGGGTGGCAAATCGTAATCCCATACTACATCCCCCTCGCTATTAATCAGCATGGCCCAGGCCTGGTTCTGTTCAAGGAGCCTCTGCCCCTCCTCAGGGAAGGAATACCCGTCGGCAGAGAATTGAAGGGCGTTTGCTGCCTGCTGTGTAACGCTATCCGGAGATTGCCCCTCATTCATTCCCTTGAAGATCCAGACTGCCAGCAATATGAAGTTTAGGATGAGCAAAAGCACGGAAATGACGATGGTTGTCCTGGCAAAACGCTTTAAAATGCGTGCAGTTCCGTCCATGTTAGCCCTCCTTCACCAGCAGCTTATAGCCAAGCCCCCTTACAGTTATTAAGTGCTCCGGGCTAGAGGGATTGGTCTCTAGCTTCTCCCGAATTCTTCTGATATGCACCATTAGCGTATTCTCATATCCGAAATAATCGTCTCCCCACACGGCCTGACATAACGCATCGCTAGTAACGATCCGCCCCCGTTCGCGATAAAGCTTCACTAACAGCGCATGCTCTTTGGCGGTTAAAGCCTGTACTCCTTGCTCACTGCGTACCTCCGCGCCCTCCAAGTCCACGATATAATTGCCGAGTCCGAAGACCGGCATATGCTCCACGGTCGGAGAAGCATATACCCGCCGCAAAATCATATTAAGTCTCAGTACCAACTCACGCGGCAGAAATGGCTTCACCATATAGTCGTCCGCCCCAAGCCCAAGACCCAACAGCCGGTCTTCGTCCTCTCCCCGAGCCGACAGAAACAGGACAGGCATTGCCGAAAAGCGGCGGATCGAAGTGAGCAGGGCGAACCCATCGCCATCAGGCAGCATGACATCCAGGATCGCGATATCCGGCTTGTCTGTCCGGCAGATGGCCAGAGCCTCCTGACAATTAGCCGCATGAAATATGCGAAAATAACCCTCGTTACGCAAAAAACGATCCACCATCTGGCGGATTTNCTCAGTACCAACTCACGCGGCAGAAATGGCTTCACCATATAGTCGTCCGCCCCAAGCCCAAGGCCCAACAGCCGGTCTTCGTCCTCTCCCCGAGCCGACAGAAACAGGACAGGCATTGCCGAAAAGCGGCGGATCGAAGTGAGCAGGGCGAACCCATCGCCATCAGGCAGCATGACATCCAGGATCGCGATATCCGGCTTGTCTGTCCGGCAGATGGCCAGAGCCTCCTGACAATTAGCCGCATGAAATATGCGAAAATAACCCTCGTTACGCAAAAAACGATCCACCATCTGGCGGATTTCATACTCATCCTCAACGATCAGCAATTTCTTGTGCTTTAAATCTTCCATTTGTTCATCACCCATGGTCATTATACCAAGGGAGCTCTGGTGAATCAGCAGCCGCGGCAATTCGTACAGCGATTTAAGGTTCTCGTAAGGTAGTCTTCAGGTTCAAGAAGGGTCCTGGCTATATGCTGAGAGGGTGAATCTAGAAATTGGATGGGAGAGAAGTCAAATGAACGCAATCGTCTCAACACATAACCTTTCAAAATGTTATGGAGATACCTATGGTGTCAACAATGTGAATTTAAGCGTCTACGAGGGTGATGTATATGGGTTTCTGGGGCCAAACGGGGCGGGAAAATCAACCACGCTGAAGATGCTTCTTGGATTAGTCAAGCCGACAGACGGTAAGGTTACCATCTTTGGCAAAGATTTCAGCAAACACCGTCGCCCTATACTCAGTCAAACCGGTTCGCTGATTGAATCGCCTTCCTTTTACGGACATCTGACCGGCCTTGAGAACATGAGAATCATGCAGAGCTTACGTAATGTTCCGCATCAAAATGTGAACGAAGTGCTGCAAATTGTCAGATTAGAGAAGCAAAAGGACAAGAAGGTAAGTCAATACTCGCTTGGGATGAAGCAGCGCTTGGGGATTGCTATGGCCTTGATCGCTTTTCCCAAGCTGTTGATTCTCGATGAACCTACCAATGGGCTGGACCCTGCCGGAATCGGAGAAATACGGGAGCTGATTCAATCGCTGCCACAGCGTTACGGAATAACTGTGCTTATCTCCAGTCATCTCTTGTCAGAGATAGAGCAAATCGCGACCTCGGTAGGCATTATCAGCCAAGGCAAGCTTGTATTTCAGGGAAGCATGGACCAGCTTCGGGGCAAGAGCGAAGGCCGTATAGCAATAAAGACAGCCAATAATATGGAGGCTAAGAGAATCCTTCTCCATCAAGGGCTGCCATCGCTGCGCGCAGGTGAATACCTGACGCTGAAAAGTGTTGGGGATCGCGAGGTCGCCAGGATGAATAAGACCCTTATCCATGCAGGGATAGATGTCATTCGCATTGAGGAACAGAGGAAAAGTCTGGAGCAGTTGTTCCTCGAAATGACGGGAAAGGAGAGCAGCCTATAATGAGTATGCTGGGTCTGGAATTTTATAAGCTGCGCAGAAGACATCTGTTTCTCATGATCGCCCTGTTCCTTAGCGTAGAGCTGGCCTGGATCTTCCTTTCAACAAGCATCTCCCTCTCACGCAATCCGGATCTTGCAGGCTGGGAAGGGCTGATTACCACAACGGCCTCGATGAACGGGTTATTTCTTCCGATCTTATCCGCGGTAATCGTATCCCGCGTCTGTGATATGGAGCATAAGGGCAGCACCTGGAAGCTGCTGCTCTCCGTCTCCGTTACCCGCGGCAGGATCTATGCCGCCAAGTATTTTTGCGCCTCAGCCCTGATGCTGCTCTCCATCCTGATTGAGTCTGCGGCGATGATTGGCTTCGGCAGGATACATCAATTTCAATGGTCCACACTGTTTCCTCTGCTGATTCCGTTTATGGGCGGAGCTATTTTGACCAATCAGGCGGTTATCGCGCTCCAACAGTGGATGTCCTTGTCTGTCAAGAATCAAGCATTTAGTCTTTGTCTCGGAATGATCGGCGGGTTCATCGGCATGACGTCGCAGTTGTTTCCGGCGAGGGTCAGACATCTATTCGTCTGGTCCTACTACACCGAGCTTAGTCCAGTTACCTACGATTATGCGGGCTCAATTATGCGGTTCGTAACCCGACCGGTTGGATTTATACTGCCAGCCACTCTAGTCATCATGGGGATTGTTATTTACATCATGGGCAGTTTCCACGTATCCAGGCAGGAAGTGTAGAAGTAACTTAACCTGTTGAATAAACCACATTATAGGAGGACCATTATGTTAATCAGATGTATTCGTGCTGAGCAGCTTAAGCTGCGTCATTCCCGGATGTGGCTGATCCTTGTCACACTGCCTGTTTTGGCAGTGTTCATCGGCTGCGCCAACTTTTATTTGAACCAGAGCGCCCTGCAAAATGAGTGGTATAGCCTTTGGACACAGGTAAGCCTCTTCTACGGCGAGTTCTTCCTGCCAGTATTAATAGCTATCTGCTGTGCTTATGTATGCAGGCTGGAGCACTTAAATAAAAATTGGAACATGGTCATGAGCGCCCCATGCTCTGCTGCGCACGTATTTATCTCCAAGCTGGTCATCATCAGCCTCCTTATTCTCACAGTTCAGCTGCTATTTCTTGCTCTATACGGCACTGCCGGCTTACTACTGGGATTGCGGCAGCATTATCCCCCGGAGACCTTGGGCTGGATCACCCGCGGCTGGGTCGCAGCCACCATGATCGGTGCGATTCAGCTCCTGCTCTCGATGCGTATCCGCAGCTTTGCGGTGCCTATCGGTATTAGCGTATGCGCCGTATTTATCGGATTGGGGATGTATGTGATGAAGATAGGCTTGTATTTTCCCTATTCCCTACTGACGATCGGAATGGGCGTATTAAGCCAGGAGAGCTTAACCGCAGCAGACACCCTGCAATTCTTCATTATGAATAGCGTATTTATGTTATTAACGTCCGCGATGGCCATTCGGTGGCTGAAAAGCTCAGACGTGGCTGCATAAGCGAATAACCCTGTTGCAATAAAAATCACCCGGTTCTCGCGGACAAGTATCCCGAGGCTGGGTGATGCTTATTTCAGACATAAAATTTACTTTATCCGTAATTTGCTGCTGTCCAGAAAGGAACGGAGAATCGGCCTGATTCTAGCCATTTCCACAGCGCTTTTAGGGATAAGCACACCTTGGTTTTTAGTCAGATAGATAATAAACAGATCCTTCGACTCACTTACTTTAGCGACTTCATTCCATGGAATCAGCGAATCATTGGTCTCAATCGCCATCTGTATTCCGTCCTCGGATAAGGTTAGCGTCTGCTCACTCTTCAGTATCCCACTGGTTTCAAAAGCCCGCCTAGACTTATAAAGTGTAAGCAACCACATGAAGAAAGTCAGAACAAGGCTGAGAATAATACCTATTGGAGCCTTGGACAACATCACGTCAAAATTTGAACTTTTGATCCATGTGGTTGCTATAAACACCACAAAAATGAATACACCAATGAAAATCAACTGATTTTTCGAATGAGCCAGGGTTAGTGACTTGTATTCTTTGTAAGTAATCGAGAAACTGAACTTGTAGGGAAGCTGTTCTTCTGTCATTTACGAGGTATCTCCTTTGAATTCTCCATTTCTTTTATTTTAAACCGCATCTATATCCCCTGCAATCCCTCTCTTAATTGATCAATTCCCGCTAGCTCCCCGCCCATGTTGTTCCCCACATCTTTCCTATGGTATCTGGCACACAAGGACGGGCCTTAACGATTCTACTGAATTTCCAAACGGCTTCATCCACTTAGATCTTGGAACCATCCATAAGTGAAAATAATGCCTCGTATCCTCATGATAGAAAGCAGCCCTCCTCTATTGCAGGCCTGGTTCCTTGCGCTCTTCTAATACCGTGGATCAACGGGATATATTCCGATTGTTCTGCGCCGTAAGCTCGTCCATATCAACGTTTTTCCCATTAGCCCAGTGATTTGTCGCGGCACGGAACAGCTCTTTTCTTATGGATCATTTATTTTCTATATCGCAGCACGAGCATAATTACAAACAGCACGACTAATAAAGATAGACTGTTTGTCATCAAAAATGCAATTCCAGCACCATTACTGACTAAATCGATAGCATAAATCTCCATGAGCGCGATTCCTGATAACATGAACAAGTAGGATTTCAGGCTTAGATCTCGGACGGACTTCGTCTTTATAATCTGCAAAATCTGAGGAATCCAGCCGATAGCCAGAATCACTCCGCCGATAAGTTGCAAGATTGAGAAAACCACTATATATCACCACCCTGCCGGTTGATGGGGTCAAGAATATGTATGTTGTTAAATATATTCCCGGCACTGTAATTTCATCCTTTATTCAGCAAAAAAGACAAATCGCAACTCTGGCGACTTGTCTCCGGCGTAAAAGGTCCACCTGTTTCATTCATTAATCCTATGATTCTCCCCCTTGTATTGTTCAGGATTTCGCGCCTGAGATTTTCCCAAGCAAATAAACCAGCAATTGCTGATTATGCGTTGAGATTCGGTCCAAAATACTGTTGATATATGTATCCCGAATGGAGACTCCGCGCTCGAGTTCTTCTTTTCCCTTCTCCGTAAGGGATACCCATACGATCCGACGATCGGTCTCATCGCGCTCCCGACGAATCAGTTCACCGCGTTCCATCCGGTCCAGCAGCATCGTTACGGCAGCAGGCGTAGTAGAGAGGAACGGAATAAGATCCGAAGGCTTCAAGCTGTGTTTCTCCTGTTGAATCATGACTTCCAGAACACTCAATTGCGAGGTTGTTAAGGAAGGTGCAAGATGATCTTCCATATGGGTCTGAAAATCCTTCATGATTCTTCCAAGTAATTTGACAAATTCCTCTGTATGCAATCCGATCCCTCCCCAGGTTGAACTCCAATCAATAACTTAACTCATAAAATATAGGGATATCCCGTTTATCGGAATATATCATGCATTCGTGAAGTTGATATCGCTTGAGCCACAAAGCAGCAGGTTGACGTAACAGATGTGGAGTGATCACAATCGCGTGTAATTAATTTTTCGACATTCATTTTCAAAATCCTGCCATGGGACAAAAAGTGGTTCTTCCTATTCAATTATTTCTGATCGCAAACCTAGATTCAGGGCGCTCAGACTGACATGGAACAAAAAAAGGCCGCCCCTTAGGCAGTCCGTCATAAAACAGTATATTCCTGAAGTGTAGCTTAAAAGCTACGCCATTTCTTCATGTATCGGGGTATTCAATTCCGGCATCCCCACCAAATCATAGCTGATGTGAATATTTGCGTTTGCCCTTCGACTTGTCCGGGGCATCCACAAAGACCTTGCACACCAAGTCATTCAAGATGGTGGGCGTGAGTTCCTGCAAATCTGTGTATTGCCTGCACTTGCGGATAAACCGTTCTACATCTTCGGCGTATTGCTCCTGTTCGTCCAGTTCCGCTTGTTATTGCTCCAGTTTGTTTTCTAAATCAGCCTGTTCCGTTTCATAGTCAGAAGTTCAGTTTCTTTTGATAGTTATTTCACTACCGTTGACCACTATCGCTTCGTTATTGCTAATCGGGGATAAGTTTAATACGGAGGAATAGGTGTCCACTATTTTCTGTCCAATTTTCTTAAAGGGTGGATTGGTATAGTGCGGCACAGTGCAAAACTCCACCAAACCTAAAGCATCAAAATTTTCTAAGCCCGACGCTTTCTTTACACTATCCATCCCTTTGACATATTCAATGTTTGCAGATGTAACTATTGCTCCGGCAGACTCTCCGATATACAGTTTTCCGGCATTGACTTCATCAATGATTACTTGATCTGCGCCGGTTCTTTTCAATTCCTGCAACAAGAAAAATGTGTTGCCCCCTGTCACATAGATGAAATCGTTGTTTTTTATTTTTGCGGTAATTTCAGCGGTTGTGGCGAGTGATATATCCAACTCGTCAACAATCAGTCCCATCTTTTCAAGAGCCTTTCTTCCTGCGCTCACATAAAACACGACCTTTTCCACTTTGCTTGCAGTCGGAATAAAGGTGACGGTTTTGCCGTTTAGGTCTTTCTCGAAGTCTGCAAATATGTCAGCTACATCCTTAAAGGAGGATACCAAAAATAGTTTTTCCATAAGGCATTTGATCCTTTCTCTGTGGTCTTGGTTATAGTATAATCCATAATGGTGTCAATTAGTGACACCATTTATTTAAAAAGAGGAAATGCCATGAAAAAATCCGAGCGTCAAGCAGGGCTTTCCTATTATTAGGACACAAAACAAAAAAGAAGCGTACTGTCTACTTGGAGAAATACGCTTCTTTTAGACATTTCATTTGGCAGTTCGGCAGTTGCCCATAAACAATATAGTTTTATACTGTCTTATGACGGAACACTCTTAGGCAGCCTGCTCCAATCTGTTTGTCCGATGATCCTATAAATTCACAAACCCCTTCACCCGATCCGATATCTCCAGTGCAGAGGATCGTCAATCCTGCCTTGCTGTATTCCTGTAATCGCATCATACAGTCTCCCGGAAACTTCTCCGATCTGGCCCTGATTGATCTGAATGCTCTGCTCCCCCCACTTCATCGCGCCGATCGGGGAGATTACCGCAGCGGTTCCTGTGCCAAAGGCTTCCTCCCATTTTCCTTGCTGCTGCGCCTCGAACAGCTCCTCGACGGTAATTTTGCGCTCCGTCACAGGGATTCCCCAATGCCTCAGCATCGCAATCACGGAGTCCCGCGTAACCCCTGGCAAAATACTTCCGTTCAACTCGGGCGTAATGACCTCGCCATCCACCTTGAAGAATACATTCATACTTCCAACTTCCTCGATATAACGCTGCTCAACGCCGTCCAGCCACAACACCTGAGAGTAACCCTGACGCTTGGCCTCTTCTTGCGCTTTGATGCTTGAAGCATAGTTGATCGAAGTCTTGGCTGCCCCTGTTCCACCGCGTACCGCCCTGACATATTGATCCTCTACGTAGATGGATACGGGCGCCAGCCCGCTGGAATAATATGCTCCAACCGGTGAAGTAATGATAAGCAGTTGATATTCCTTCGCTGCGCGTACACCAAGGCATGGCTCGGTGGCAATAATGAACGGACGAATATAGAGCGAATTTTCCACCTGCTGTGGAATCCAGTCACTATCGGTCTCAACCAGCTTGCAGATCGCTTCAAGCATCCATTGCGGCTCCACTTGTGGAATACCTAATCGATCACAGGACATATTCATGCGCTGGATATTCTTCTCCGGTCTGAACAGATGGATCTCTCCGTTCATCCCCCGATACGCCTTCATGCCTTCGAATACTTCCTGTCCATAGTGAAGCACCATTGCTGACGGCTCCAAGCTTATAGGTCCATAAGGAACAATTCTAGCATTTTGCCAGCCTCGCTCTGATGTATAATCCGCAACGAACATATGGTCACTAAAATATTTGCCGAAGCCCAGCTCCCCTTCATTTGGCTTGTTCTTCGGCTGATTAGTCCGAATCACTTGTAACGGTTCCATATCAAGCGCTCCCTTTCTTTAGGTACGATATTTATTGTTAATAACTATAGCGATTTAATCTCTATTGATCAATAATATGGTATCGATTATAATCATAGAAATTATCTATCGATAAGGGGAGCCTGCGAATGGAACATCGATTGCTGGAGTACTTTCTGGCCGTATGCGAGGAACTGCATTTTACGAGGGCTGCTGAGAAACTGGGCATTTCCCAACCTACATTAAGCCATCAGATTCGGCTGTTGGAACGCGAGCTGGGAGCACCGTTATTTCACCGTTCTGGCAAGAAAACAATACTGACACAAGCCGGTCAAATTCTGCTCGGTCATGCCCACCGAGTAATTAACGAGATTAAGCTGGCCCGACTGGAAATTAATGAACTATCCGGACTGCAGAGAGGGAAGCTGCGCATCGGCTGTTCTGGCAACCATTTATTAACCGATGCCTTGGTCGCTTTCCATCGCCTCTATCCCGGAATTGAACTGACCGTGACAGAGCTTGCTACCGAAGAGACCCGGGATGGCTTGTTGCACAATCATCTGGATGTAGGCGTCGTATTTCTGCCCCTTTTCGATGAACAGCTGGCTTATCGGCCGCTTTATGATGAAGAATTGGTGCTGGCCATTTCCAGCAGCCATGAGTATGCTGCCTGCTCCAATATCACGATTCAGCAGCTGGCCAATCTCCCGCTCGTCCTGTTCCCGCAGAAATTTCTGGTCCGGCAGATGATAGATTCCGCCTGCGCCGAGCTGGAGATTCAACTAAATCCTGTAATGGAGCTGTCCACTCTGGAATCCCAATTACATATGGCCGAGCAGCATGTAGGCGGTACGATTCTGCCCAAATCCTATGGCAGGACCGTTGTTAGCGACAAGGTAGCCATTATATCCCTTGCCGATCCCGCCCCGCGAAAAAAGGTAGGTCTTGTCTACCGCAAGGATACGTTGGAGAACTCGATCATCCGCGCCTTTGTCGACCATCTGGTTTCCTTATAGTGAATCTAAGCTCGAATTTTGGGATTTACATTTATAATTATTGTAATATAATTATTGTAAACGTTTCTATATTTTTCTAATCGGAGGTGTTGATTCTCTAATTGTTATCGGCTTGCAGTTCTATCACTACTTCAGGACAAGCATAGGAAAATGCACAAGGTTGTCTTATTTGGCATTTCATTCTATCCAAGGTGTCATCTCTATCCGGACCATTGGAACAAGACGCCGGAATGGGGCACGCAATGGATGATTGATCATATCGAAGCGGGCGATGCCATCGGCAAGCCTGTCGTGCTGGAGGAATTCGGCTACCAGAATCAGGCGACCCGCGACCAGGTCTATCAAACCTGGCTGTCCACCATCGAGCAGTATAATGGAGCAGGAAGTCAGTTCTGGATTCTGACCGGCATTCAGGATGATAACAGCCTCTATCCCGATTATGATGGCTTCCGGGTCATCTATCCAAGCAGCACGGCAACCGTGATTCAGAGCCACGCCTTGAATATGAATGCGAAGAGCGGAACCAGCCAGCCTTCGGTTCCCCCGGCGCCAACCGGACTGCTGGCCAAGCCGGGCAACGGATCGGCGACAATCAGCTGGCATGCTTCGCCCGGAGCCACCAGCTACACCGTCCAACGCAGCGACAACGCTAACGGGCCCTATACAGCAGTCGCAGCTAATCTTACTGCAACCACATATCTAGACACGGGACTTACGAACGGGAGCACTTACTACTACCGGGTGAACGCTGCGAACAGCGTGGGAGCAAGCGCCGATTCCGCCAGCGTATCCGTCATCCCCAAGGAAATAACAGTCGGCAATTTATCCATTCAATATAAAGCTGCGGAGACCGGAGTAAACAACAATCAGATCCGCCCGCATTTCAAAATAAAAAATCAGGGAACCGAAGCCATTCCGTATGAGAATCTGACGCTGCGTTACTGGTATACCGCCGAGAGCAATCAGGCGCAATTTTTCGATTGTGATTACGCTCAGCTTGGCTGTACGAATCTGAGCGGAGCCGTTCACCAGCTTGCCCAACCGTTAACCGGTGCGGATCATTATCTGGAGATTTCCTTTGCCTCCGCAGCAGGAACGCTGGCAGCAGGTGGCAATAGCGGCGAGATTATGGCGCGTCTCCATCAAGGAGACTGGTCCAATTACAATCAGGCCAATGATTATTCCTTCCTCTCTTCGGCCCGCTCATATACAGAGAACAATCATATCACATTGTATGATAACGGTGTGTTAATATGGGGAATTGAACCGTAGGACAAATTTTAAGGGAGTGTCAATGTTGACACTCCCTCGTCATGTGCTCCGGCTATGATTACAGCATCTCGCCTGAGTAGAAAGAACTGGGCAGCTTATCAAAGTCATAGTCGGCAAGCTCTTCCAATGTGATATTAGCATGGGCTCCCTCATGAACCATCAGGTTGCTGTTTTCGCCAACGTGAATCAGAATCACCGGTTTGTCCGTCGCATAAGCGTAGCCAAATTCCCAGGCTGTTCCCGTGTCCGAATAGTTGCCATGATAGATGCCCACCACAATTTCAGACCATTTAATATATTTAATATCAGTCATAAAGGTTTCAATCGACCACTGTCTGGAACCGAACTCGGCATTTTCATTGTTTTTTCGGAATGGCGAGAACACGTTCAGGCCTTTGTCGGCCAAAATCTTCTCTACCTGTTCCAGAACTGCGATCTCTGTATCATTAAAAAATGGACTGGCGAGATATACCCTTTTCATCGTCTTGTTGACCTCCGTACAATGTATTCTGGATAGGCTCCTAAAGCATGGGAGATCCCTGTCTTGTCCTACACCCACTATTCCATTTTTTCTAAAATGCCTTTAATTAGTGCAATAAAATTCACTCTAACCTTACCGGCCACTTCAATCACTTCTTCATGGTTCAGAGGCTGATCCAAAATACCGCAAGCCATATTCGTCAAGCAGGAGATGCCAAGTACTTTCATATTTCCGTGAACGGCTACAATCGCCTCGGGAACTGTCGACATCCCAACTGCATCGGCTCCCATCGTACGGATCATACGGATCTCAGCCGGAGTCTCGTACGTAGGTCCGCTCCACCAAGCATAAACACCCTGTTGTATTTTCATATTAAGATCATTAGCTACTGTCCCTGCAAGATGACGCAAACCAGGATTGTAGGTTTGAGACAAATCCGGGAAGCGAGTACCTAATTTATCGTTATTGGGTCCGATTAACGGATTCGTGCCAACCAGATTGATATGATCCGTAATCAACATTAAATCCCCGGGATTAAAGCTGGTATTCACCGCCCCGCAGGCATTTGTAATAATCAGATTCTCGACGCCCAACGCCTTCATGACACGCACTGGAAAAGTGACTTCATCTAAAGTAAAGCCTTCGTAATAGTGAAAACGCCCCTTCATGGCAGCTACTGTCTTCCCCTTCAACTGTCCAATCACCAACTCGTTGGCATGGCCGACAGCGGAAGATTTGGCAAAATGAGGAATTTCAGCGTAAGGAATGGTTACCGGATTTTCGATATCGTCGGCCAGTGTTCCCAAGCCAGAGCCCAGAATCAATCCGATGGCAGGACGATCATTAATTTTACTCATAATGAAATCTTTCGCTTCCAGAATTTGTTGCGTGTTATGCATGAATCTTTCCTCCTTAGTAATGTTGAACGAATTATATTCTTGGTAAACCTAGGATAAATGACTCGTTAAACTAGCCCAGAATCATTCATCACTGAAAGTTTAAATGACTCGGCGGATAAAGTAAATAGACTAAATCTCATTTTGATAAAAAGTTAATCATTAAGCATGATTATACTTCAGCTCATTACGATATAAGCCACAACTTCTGTCAGAAGGAGCTAAAAATTGCCTTGCACCTGCTTTTTCTTTTTTGCAAAATAGAGTAAACTACTCATAATTTAATGATTAGAATGGAGTTCGGAAGAATTATGCTCAGGCAATTTATCGGTATCACGTCTCAAAAGACGAAAAACTTAAAAGTTCTATATCGCTTTATTCGTCAATGGGGTCCGATAGGCGTAAAGACGCTTTCCGAGATGACGGGATATAAACCTACCACCTGTGCCCGTCTACTGGATGAACTTGTCCAGGCGGGACTGATTCATGATAGCGGCTTAGGAGAATCCAGCGGCGGACGTAAGCCTTTAATGTACGTCATCCGGCCTGACGCCTTCTATTTAATTGGCGTAGAGCTCACCAATTTATATACAACCGTACTGCTTCTCGATCTAAATTTGACCATTCTTGGAACAGAGAAATTGAAAATGGATTCACAATGCACGGCTCAATATACATTGGACTATGTATCCCGGTGTATTAATGAACTGCTGGCCAAACACGATATTCCCGCAGAGAAAATGCTGGGAATTGGTGTTGGCGTCCTTGATCCGGTAGATCTTGAGCGAGGCATCATCGTTGATTCTCATTTATTTCCTGCAGACGGTTGGCACGACTTCAACCTCGTCAAATACTTAGAGCAGAAAAATGATACGCTTGTATTTCTCGATAATGGAACCAACCTGGCGGCACTGGCGGAATACCGCTTGAACTATTGGAAGGAAACAGACAGTTTGGTTTTTGTCTCCAGCGACATGGGGATTCGCAGCAGCATGATCCTCAAAGGCAAGCTTGTCCATCAAATCAATGAGATGGATGATGCTTTGGGCCATATGATCCTCGATATACATGGACGGCGTTGCACCTGCGGTGCCTATGGGTGTCTGCAAGCCTACAGCAGCCTGCCGGCGATTCACCACGAAGTCATTCACCGGCTCAAGCGGGGCCAAACATCGATGCTTCAACAAAATATGGATGCGGACAAGGTAGACTTTCACCACATTCTGGAGGCCATGGACGGGCAGGATTCGCTTTGCCTGGAGGTTGTAAAGGAAGCGGCTTATTATTTTGGCATAGGTCTGGCTAATCTAATCTTTATGCTGCGTCCCGATATCGTCATTTGCGGTGGAACGCTTGTCCCTAAGCCGCTGTTCTACGAAGAAGCCTCAAGAACTGCACATGAACGGGTGGCTATTTATCCTAACTGTCAGGTTAAGATCGTGCAATCCTCTACAGCCTACAATATAGTGGCCCAAGGAGCCGGGTGCATGGTCCTGGATTATTTCACATCCACGGAAATTAAATAATCCCGGTACAAACGTATAGGCGAACAAACCTAAAGAACCTTCATTCCCGCGCTTGGCGGATTTGAAGGTTCTTTAGGTTTATTTATTCAGCAGATCCAAGCAATAATTTGCCTAGAGGCAATCAAGATTCCAGCAGATCCACAATTTCATCCTGCTTCTCCACATGGGCCATGATTTTGCCAATCGACTTGCGATCCGCCAGCGGCGTTGCTTCAGAACTGAAGCTGTATGCCTGACCTTCCCGGGTCATGGCGATGATTGTGATCGGTTCCTTGCAGTGGAAGCCGCCTGCAATCCGGGTGCCATTCGGCTTCACGCGCTTGCCTTCCTTGAATTCAAACGTCTGAACGCCTTTGCCACCGCGGTTCTGGAGCGGATAATCGAGCAGCAGGCTGCGCTTCGCGTAACCCAGATCGGAGATGACAAGCAGCTCGCCTTCATCGCCTTGAACCCATAACGCGCTGACGACCTCGTCGTCCTCCTTCAACCCGATGCCCTTCACCCCAGCGGATACACGGCCCATCGCATTCACTTCATTCTCGGCAAAGCGGATAGCCATTCCTTGCTTCGTTAACAGAACGATGTCCTGATTGCCACGGCTAACCTGAACAGTAATAATTTCGTCCCTATCTGTTACCTTGCAAGCAGCGACTGCCGTCGACCGCTTCGTCTCGTATTCCTTCAATTCTGTACGCTTCACTTGTCCGCGTTTTGTTACGAAGACAAGGCTGACGCCCGCTTCATCGAACGATTTAAGCGGAATGACACCGATGATCGAATCCTCTTTGGCCAGCGGAATGACGTTGACAATCGCAGTCCCGTTATCCTTCCACTTGAACTCAGGAATCTGATGCACCGGCAGCAGGAAGTATTGTCCGCGCTGTGTGAAAATAAGTATATTTTGCAGTGTGTCCACATCAAGCACATGCTTGATATAGTCGCCTTCCTTCACCCCAGACCCATTGCGCTCTCCGCCGGAACGAGTGAATGAGAGCATGCTGGTCCGCTTAATATAGCCCTCATTGGACAGGGTCACCAGCACGTCTTCCTGCGCGACCATAACCTCAAGATTGACCTTAAGCTCTTCTACCTCGCTCTGAATTTCCGAACGGCGGTCAATTCCGTATTTCTCGCGAATTTCCAGCAGTTCTTTTTTGATCAGGGCCACGAGCTTCTTGTCGCTCTCCAGAATCCCGCGCAATACGGCGATTTTCTTAGTGATGTCGTCAAGCTCTTTTTGCAGCGACGTAATTTCCAAATTTGTCAAACGGTATAATTGCAAAGTAAGGATGGAATCGGCCTGGCGTTCTGTAAAGCCGAACATCCATTGCAGATTATTCTGCGCATCCTGACGGTTCTTCGAGGCCTTGATGGCGGCGATGACTTCGTCCAGAATATTCAACGCCTTGACCAGACCTTCGAGCACATGGGCGCGGTCTTCCAGCTTATCCAGCTCATACTGGGTGCGGAAGGTAACGACCTCACGCTGGTGAGCAATATAAGCCTCAAGGATTGCTTTCAGACCGAGCTGGCGAGGGGCTTTGTTGACAATCGCCACCATATTGAAATTATAAGTGACCTGCAGGTCTGTCTTCTTCAGCAGATAAGCCAGAATCCCCTGGGCATCCGCATCTTTCTTCAGCTCAATAACGATCCGCAATCCGTTGCGTCCGCTCTCGTCGCGAACTTCGGCAATTCCGTCTACCTTTTTCTCCAGCCGAATATTTTCCATAGCCGTTACAAGACGGGACTTCACAACCTGATACGGTATCTCCGTCACGACAATCTGCTGCTTCCCGCCGCGCATATTCTCGATTTCCGTCCTGGAACGCAAATAGATGCGTCCCTTCCCGGTGCGATAGGCTTCGCGGATGCCGTCCTCGCCCATGATGATTCCGCCAGTCGGGAAATCCGGTCCTTTTACATAGGAGGCGATCTCCTCCAGTTCAAGCTCCGGCCGCTCCATAACCGCAATACATGCGTCAATAACCTCACGCAGGTTATGCGGCGGAATTTCCGTAGCAAACCCGGCCGAAATCCCGCTAACCCCGTTGACAAGCAAATTAGGATAACGGGACGGCAGCACCACCGGCTCCAATGTCGAGTTATCAAAGTTATCCTTGAAGGGAACCGTCCGCTTCTCAATATCGCGCAGCAGCTCCATAGCGATCGGCGACAGCCGCGCCTCCGTATAACGCATCGCTGCTGCCGGGTCATCATCCTGGGAACCCCAGTTGCCGTGCCCGTCAACCAGCACATGCCCCATCTTCCAAGGCTGAGCCATCCGCACCATACCCTCGTAGATCGAGGAGTCACCGTGCGGATGATAATTTCCCATCACATCGCCGACCGTCTTGGCTGACTTGCGGTAAGGCTTGTCAGGCGTATTCCCCGAATCATACATCGCATACAGTATCCGCCGCTGAACCGGCTTGAGCCCATCGCGCACGTCAGGAATGGCACGGTCCTGAATTATATATTTGGAATACCGACCGAAGCGATCCCCTACGACCTCTTCCAAATAAGCCGGTAAGAAATTCTCCAACATACTCAAATCAAGTCACCCTCTATTCCTCATACTCCGTAAAATCGACGTTCTCTACGATCCAACGCTTGCGCGGGTCCACCTTATCCCCCATCAAGGTGGATACGCGCCGTTCCGCCTTCGCGGCATCCTCAATCTTCACTTGCAGCATTGTACGGCTCTCCGGATTCATCGTCGTCTCCCACAACTGATCCGGATTCATCTCCCCGAGTCCTTTATAACGCTGCAGTTCGAAGTTTTTACCAAATTCCTTCAAGTAATTCTGCAGCTGCTCATCGCTCCAGGCATAACGTACGGTCTCCAGCTTGCCTGAACGCCTCGTGATCTTGTACAGCGGAGGCTGGGCAATGTAGACCCGTCCGGCATCGATCAGCGGCTTCATATAACGATAGAAGAAGGTAAGCAGCAGCACTTGAATATGTGCTCCGTCTGTATCAGCATCCGTCATAATAATAATCTTCGCATAATTGCTGTCCTCGACAGCGAATTCCGTGCCGATGCCCGCACCGATCGCCGCGATAATGGCCCGATACTCATCGTTCTTCAGAATATCGGCAAGCTTGGCTTTCTCCGGATTCATCGGTTTACCCTTCAATGGCAAAATCGCCTGAAACTTGGAATCCCGGCCCTGCTTCGCCGAGCCACCGGCGGAGTCGCCTTCGACAATGAACAATTCATTGCGGGCATAGTCCTTCGACTGTGCAGGAGACAGCTTGCCGCCGAGATTCGTGCTCTCGCTGCGTTTCTTGCCGCTCCGCATCTCATCGCGCGCCTTGCGCGCTGCTTCCCGCGCCTTGGAGGCCTGCACCGCCTTCTTGATCAGAACTTGAGCGACCTGGGGGTTCTCCTCCAGGAACAGAGCCATCTTGTCGGATACGACAGACTCCACGGCACTTCGCGCGGAAGCGCTGCCGAGCTGATCCTTCGTCTGGCCGACGAACTCCACCTCGGACATCTTCACGCTGATGACAGCCATCATTCCTTCGCGAAGATCATTGCCCTCCAGATTTTTATCCTTCTCTTTCAGGATTGCATTCTTCCGGGCATATTCATTCATGACACGCGTATATGCTGTCTTGAAGCCAGTCTCATGTGTACCGCCGCCCCGCGTAGGAATCGAGTTCACAAAGGACACCAAGGTCTCCGTATAGCCCACATTATATTGCAGCGCTACTTCAACCTCGATCTCATCCCGTTCCGCATAGAAATGAACCACTTCATGGAGGACATCCTTGCCATCATTCAGGAACTCGACAAATTGGCTCGCACCGCCCTCGTAGAAAAACTCGTCAGAACGGTCGGAACGCTCATCCTTCAAAGTCACTTTCAGACCTGAGTTCAGAAAAGCGATCTCCTGCAAACGATCGGCGAGCGTATCATAATTAAGGCCGATTCCATTCGGGAACACCCGAATATCCGGCTTGAACGTTACCTTCGTGCCGGACTTATTCGTATTGCCGATAATATCAAGACCCGTTACCGGTTCGCCGACATGCTCGACTCCTTTTTTATCCACCCAGTACTCGAACCGCATGCGGTGAATTTTGCCCTCACGGTAGATCTCCACCTCAAGCCACTCGGATAAAGCGTTGGTTACCGATGCGCCAACCCCGTGCAGCCCCCCGGATTTCTTATAACCGGAGCCGCCGAACTTGCCCCCAGCGTGCAGGATCGTATAGACGACCTGCGGTGTAGGAACACCGATCTTATGCATCCCAGTCGGAATACCGCGGCCATTATCTACTATGGTTACAGAACCATCCTTATTCAATGTAATATCGATCTTGGAACAAAATTTGGCCAAATGCTCGTCGACAGCATTATCCACAATTTCCCAGACCAGATGATGAAGTCCCGACGAGCTCGTACTGCCAATATACATCCCTGGCCGTTTCCGTACTGCGACAAGCCCTTCGAGCACTTGAATGTCGTCCGCGTCGTATCCCGAAGATTCACTTCCGGAACGGATACCGGAAGCTTCTTCGAACAAATCGATTTGTTCCGCCATTCATGCTCCCCCTTTTACTTTCGTTATGTAGTCTTTAATATACGTGTTCAAAAAGGCCGGTGTTCAGCGCCGAGAAAGTTGAATGAAGCCAGCGATTAAAAAGCGCAGCGCACGTTGTTCGTACGTGAACGCCTGAGATGTTTCGCAGGAATCATCGCTTCGCAAGCATTCGCTTGGACCCGGCTTAATTCAAAATTTGATGCAGAATCTGCTTCCTGATTGACTACGTAATCAAAAGCGGACTTTTTGAACAACCTCTAATATACTACAAATGCAAACAAATGTTTTGTTATCCTTGTCCATTTTAATTCAAGATATCCTGTTTCGTAAAGACAAGGAATGAAACGACTGCCGAACAAGCCGCCCAAACCGCCAGAACAGCGAGTGAAAAGCCCAGTGTCATGCCCTCGATCGGAGCCGGTGTTCCCGATAAATAGTTCGTAAGACCGAGATTGACCATGAACAAATATTTGGCGCTTGTCCAGGCTGATGCCATACTGCTGAGAATATTGCCGGCAATCAGCGCGGCCATCATAATGACAATACTCGCGGCAGTGCTGCGTACGAGCACAGATACCATGAAGGCCAGCATCGCTACTACAATTCCAACGAACCAGATCAGCCCGGCCTGCATACAGATATATTTCCACTGCGGTACAGCATGAACATTGGACATATCCACTTCGCTGCCATGCAGCTGGAAACCGCTGAATACCGGAAGCTGAAATCCGCCATAGCCAAAAAATATTCCGGATATTAAGTAACATACGAGCAGCGTAGACAGGATGATCAACGAGACGAACATGATCAACGTAATTAACTTGCTGAGCAGGATTTTCCACCTTCGCACCGGCCTGGTAAGCAGCATCTTGATTGTCCCCGCTGTTCGCTCAGAGGATACAATGTCTGACCCGACACCCATGATCAGGAGAGGAATGAACAACGTAGATGCGTTATCCAGAAATTCACGGGTGAACGATACACCGCCAGCCTGGATGGGATTCACATCATGCTCAAGATAATATTTCATCTGCTCGATATATATTTTGCGGTATTTTTTCCACTCCTCAGGCACGCGGTCGCTGCCGAGTGAATTTTGATTATCCGTAATCGCCTGCTGGACTTCCCGGCGCCAGTCTGCACCGAATTTCTCCCGCTTGGCAGATGCTTCACGCATCTGGGCATAGGTGAACATCGGGACAAGAACGAGCAGCACCAACAGAACGACGTAAAATCGCTTCTTCTTGATCATTTTGATCGTCTCATTCTTAACTAACAGCAGCAGATTATTCAACACCCTCACCATCCGTCATCTCAAGGAACAATTGTTCCAGCGTTGGAATTACCTTCTGAACGGAACGGACCTGAAGCCCGGAACTTACGAGCCGAGGCACGATATCCGCAATTTGGTCCACCTGCATCTGGGTTACGAGCGCCTCGCCGCCAAATCCGGCAAGGATCGCATCATCCAGCACCTCGTCCACATTTCTAACGATGCTGATTCCAAGGTCAGACAGCATCGCCTCTCCTGCAGAAGACGGCTCCAGCTCCCAGACCACATACCCTGTTCTCGAGTCAAGCAGTTCATGAACAGCGCCGACTTCAAGAACCCGACCGCGGCTTATAATCGCCACACGATCACAGAGTACTTGAATTTCACTAAGCAGATGGCTTGAGACGAACACGGCCAGCCCTTCCTTCGCCAGGAGGCGGATAAAGTTGCGCATTTCCTTAATCCCTTTCGGATCAAGACCATTCGTCGGCTCATCCAGAATAAGCAGCTTAGGTCTGCCGAGCAGCGCCTGGGCGATTCCAAGTCGCTGCCGCATTCCGAGCGAATACGTCCGCACCTTATCATGAATCCGCTGGTCGAGTCCAACCAGATCAGCAACCTCCTGAATCCTCGCCGCATCGATTCCCGGCATCATCCGGGCGAATTGCTCCAGGTTCTCCCAGCCCGTCAGGTATGTATATACCTCCGGATTCTCCACGATGGACCCCACCAGGCTAAGCGCACGCTCCGGATCCTTCTGCACATCGAATCCGCAGATCGCTACATGCCCTTCAGTCGGACGAATCAGATCAACCAGCATGCGAATCGTCGTTGTCTTGCCCGCTCCGTTTGGCCCGAGAAATCCAAAAATCTCTCCGGCTTTCACCTCGAAGGATACATCCTGCACGATCCAGCGCTTGCCGATCCGCTTCTTCAAATGCTCCACCGACAAAATAATCTCATCATTTGTCTTCGTTTGATGATGCATCGCATTTTCGCCTCCTTAACCTAGTTCAGCGCGATGCTCTGTACAATCCGCTCTGCGATCCTCTGGTAGCCGTCGCCATTCGGATGGAAATGATCACCCGATAAATAGCGATCCAGGTTGCTCGTAAATAGATCATAGGTTGGAATAACAATCGTGTCCGGATACTGATTCATTGTATCCAATACATTCAGATTCCAATTCGCCACCGCTTGATCCCCAGCCTTCTTCATGTCCTTCAAATCGGCAAAGGGATTGTATAAGCCAACATACACCAGCTGTGCATCGGGATTAATCTGCTTCAGCTTGCTAACGATCTTCCTAAAATTTTCACCCGATGTCTTTACCGCGGCCTCCATCTCCGCTTCGGTCGGAAGTTCCCCGCTGCTCTGATAGCTCTGAGCTCCTGCGAACAAATCATTCCCGCCGATCGACAGAATAATGATTCCGGCCTGCTTGAGGCCGTATTGGACCCCTGGTTCATCAAGCATCGGCAGCAGCGCCTTCGTTGTCAGCCCGTTGATGCCGAGATTGTTCACTAATTTGGATGACTTGCCCTGCTTCGATAATAACTGCACCGTTCTGCGTGCAAATCCGTTGCCTGTATCGTCCCCGGTACCTTTGGCGAGCGAATCGCCAATGGAAGTGATATCAAACGGCGCTGCCGTGACAGACATTTGTAAGCTGCTGTCGGGCTTGACCTTACTTGCCTCGCTTGCCGGAGCCGTCATATCATAGACGGCATATATGAATCCAACAATAAGCAGCAATGTTGATACCGCCGAGAGCAGGCCCGTAACTAGCCATATTCGCGACGTTTTGTTCATGGTCGTCTTCCTCCTGTGTTGTGTCCGAATCCCTGACCCTATCCTTTAATTAATCTAACCAACTTCTATCACAGGTATAGCCGCAGGAGCTCGTGTATGTTCATTTTTATTGAGTTTATCCTATTTATTAAACAATTGAAATAAAAATTGACCCTCTAGGATCATTCATTGTTGACGAGAATGTGATTTTTTATGATCGCCGGAACACTCTGATAGCACCCATAATATCATCTATTCTAATCCACTGCCAATTTACTGGAATAATGGCCCGGTTAACGGAGATGAGATTCATTTATAAATGCAGAAAAAAAGAAGCCACCAACCAGTCAGGTCAGTCGCTTCTTTTATACGGATTCTATCAAATTGCGCGGCGGTATGGGCAGAGTATTTACATATCATCTTCAACTATTGAATGTGGAAGCTGATAGTTAGAGGAATCAATTAAAATACAAAAGCTCTAGTAATGATAACCAGCAAAATGAACAGAACCAAAATCGCTGCAGTTGATGTAAATAATCCACCACCCAGGACTTCACCCATGTGTACATACCTCCTTACATTTAGAGTACACACCATCCTATTCATTTTTCCCATTAACAGATTGGACTGCTTGCTCAATGATAAAGTCTATTTATCGGATACTTGTACTACAAGTTATACCCACGTCTATTGGATTTGGATGGATTTGAAATAATACCAGGAGCTGCAGGCGGGCCTGGCAAAATAGCCAGATTCATAGTCAGCTCCTGTGTCATCTATCGGTCAGAACGCACATACCACACCCTGTTCCGCAACTCCACATAAAAGCCTGAGAATCACTTCCCAGGCCTGCTTTGCTCATATTTATGAATGGTCCTACCCTCCGTCCGTATAACCGGTGCCGCTTAAAGAGCTTTGACTGCCCGGCATAGACACCGATCCGTCACCATATTCTGTCCGGCCCCCCGGTTGTCGCCGCTCCTGCTCCACGGTTTCAAGCTGGCCCAGCAAGTGGGCGAATTGATTGCGAAGCTGCTCCGCCTCCGCTTTATACAGCTCGTAGCTCGCCAAATATTCCTTCATTTTTGCTTCAGCCGACCTCTTCTCAGACAGCGCACGACGAGCATAATCCTCCTGATAAGCAATGGCTGCCATATGGGCTTGGCGAATACGTCTATTGACGTAGGCCTGCTGCTCGACATAGAGCTGCTTGAACTTCCTCTCCAGAGCGATCCGTTCAGCCAGCTCTCTCTCCGTATCATCCAATTGCACCTGCAGCTGCAGAAGAACTTCATCCCCCGCCTCTGCCTCTCCGCTTGAATAATCCCCATCCATACACTTATTGGCAAGCTGCTTCAGATCAACCGCCTCACGGCTTGTGATGCCGTAATCTGAATTTGTCATATTCTGTTCCCGCTTGAAAAATGACATTCGTCAGTTCCTCCCTGCCTTAAGTTATCCTCCTCTGATATGTATGCAGATTCCAAGCGGTAAATGGCATAATAAAGAACCGTAACATCCGCCACGGCCCCTTTTTTTATATTCTGTCTTTATGAGAGCAAGTTTACAGCCTATTTGCCTATAAACTCCTGAACCCAAAACCCGTTATAATAACCTACGCCGATCAGCGTATATTTGGGATTCAAGATGTTGGCGCGATGGCCGGGACTGTTCATCCAATCCTTCACGACCTCTTCAGCCGAGCGCTGTCCTTTGGCAATATTCTCGCCTGCGTAGAGATAAGTAATGTGATACGCATCCATCATATCAAATGGAGAACCATATTTCGGCGAAGTATGGTCAAAATAACCGCTCCTGAACATATCCATTGCTTTGTCCTTGGCCATCTTCGATAAATTCGTGTGTACAATCAAAGGCTTCAGCCCTGCCGAAGTCCGTTCTTTATTAACTAGCGCTACAACCTGTGCAGCCCGTTCCGCCTGAACCTGCGCATATACTGCCGCCATACTTTTGCTTTTGCTTGCAGCAGCCGCACTTGCCGTTCCATGCCCAGCAGGAATAGCTGCCAGTGACACTGCTAATACGGAGAATATCAATCCCAATTTTGCGGTCTTCATCTTCATTTTCTTCAATGATACATCCCCTCCTCAGCACGATAAGCAATCTGGAAAATAGTCTCTCTAATTTTACCATGCTTGTCCTTTCCTTGCATGGGAATTTGATGGAAATATATGCCGAGCTTCCATATCCCCCAAACATGAAAATCCCCTGCTTGTTGTTGCCAACAGCTCAGGGGATTTCCCCATTCCTCTCTGTTAAGACTTATCGATAACAAGAATATACTAGCATCAGCGCTTGGCCGCATATTTCCGCATATCAAATGCAACCGCGGTCACGATGATAGCGCCTTTAATAATTTGCTGCCAGTAAGGGCCTACCCCGATGAAGGTCAGACCGTAATTGATGACCGTAAAGATCAATACCCCGGCCATGACGCCAGGAACAGTACCGATTCCGCCTGTTGTCGATACGCCGCCAACGACACAGGCAGCGATCGCATCAAGCTCGTACATATTCCCGTAGTTATTCGTTGCCCCGCCGGTTCTAGCGGCTTCCAGCACGCCAGCAGTGCCATACAAAGCGCCTGCGATCGAATAAATAAGGATTAGCGTCAGCACTACATTTATCCCGGATACTTTTGCAGCTTGCATATTTCCGCCAATCGCATACATATTTTTACCCAACCGGGTCTTGTTGAACAGAACCCACACAATAAAACAGATAGCAACCGCAAAAATAACGATGTAGGGCAAGGATAAGTCTCCTTTACCGAAGCTGCCTGATCCAAGCGTCGTAAAATCGTCGCGAAGTCCGCCGATCGGCTGTGAATTATTCGGCTCCGTATCGAAATACAAAGAGTTGATCCCGTATATTGCCACCATCGTTCCCAAAGTAGCAATAAAAGGAGGAACCTTGAACTTGGAGACGATGACTCCATTAATCAAGCCAAAGATAACGCCTACAAATATCGCGATCAGGATCGGGATGAACAGCCAGAGCTGCGGAAGATCAGGGAAGAAGCGACGTGCATAATCCGGCTCCTGCAGCATCGAAGCCGATATGACCGCAGTCAAACCGACCATCCGTCCCGCCGACAGATCGGTCCCGCCTGTAATCAGAATGAAGGCGACACCTAACGCGATAATGACCCGGGTCGAAGATTGAATCAGAATATCGCGGAGCGTATTAAAACCGATAAAATGGGGGTCATAAACGGCAATTGCGATCACCAGTACAACCAGTACAATATAGATCGCGTTCTCTGTTATAAAGCTCTGAGTTTTCTTGATATTCATTCCTATTCTCTCCTTCTCGGACTCTAATGCTGAGCGGCTAGACGCATAATTTCCTCTTCCGAGGCTTCCTGACCATCCAAAATGCCCGTGATCTTCCCCTCCGACATCACCATGATGCGGTCGGACATGCCAAGAAGCTCCGGCATTTCCGATGAGATCATAATGATGCTCTTGCCCTGCTTTGCCAGATCGGCAATGATCGTATAAATCTCATACTTGGCACCAACATCGATTCCTCGCGTCGGTTCATCAAGCAGCAAAATTTCCGGGCTGGTTAACAGCCATCTGGCAAGCAGCACCTTCTGTTGATTTCCCCCGGATAAATTCATAATCAGCGTCTTCGGAGAAGGCGTCTTGGTGCGCAATTTCTCCACTACCTGATTGACCTCATCGCGTTTCTTCCGTTCATTCAGCAGCCCATAGGGCCGAATATATTTGCGCATATTGGCAATCGCCGCGTTCTCATGCACTGACAGTACCGGAAAGATGCCTGTCGTGCGCCTCTCCTCGGTCAACAGCGCCAGCCCATACCGCTTGGCGGCAGCCGGGCTCTTGATGCGTACATGCTTGTCATTGATCCAGATCGATCCGGACTGAATCTCACGCAGGCCAAATAATGCCTCGATGAGTTCCGTCCGCTGCGCTCCCACTAATCCGCCAATTCCGAGGATCTCTCCTTTTCGCAGCTCAAAGGAAACATTGTTGAAGGATTTAGGGTGAATAGAGGTTAGCCCTTCCACCTTAAGCACAACCCCGTTCGGAACATTATGCCGCTGCGGAAAACGCTGCGTCAGGTCACGACCTACCATTTTGGAAATAATCAGGTCGGTCGTCAGCTCTGCCGCAGGCCAGGTGCCTATTTTTTTGCCATCGCGCATAATGGTGACTTCATCGGAAATCCTCAAAATTTCCTCCATCTTGTGGGAGATATATATAATCGATACGCCTCTGCTCTTTAACTCCTGAATAATCTTAAATAAATGCTCCACCTCAACGCTGGTTAAAGATGATGTTGGTTCGTCCATGACGATAATTCTGGAATGAAAGGAGACGGCCTTAGCTATTTCAATGGACTGAATTTGCGAGACAGACAGCTTCCCCACGATCGTATCCGGTTTAATAGGGATATCCAGTTGCTCGAACAATTCTTCGGTATTCCGGTACATTTTTGTATGGTCTATAAACCGCAAGGGCCAGAATCCCTTGGATGGGAAGCGCCCAAGCCAAATATTCTCCATCACACTGCGGAACGGCACCGGATGAAGTTCCTGATGGATCATCGAGATGCCCATTTCAAGTGCGTCACGCGAATGATTAATGTCTACCTTCTGCCCGTCCAAATAAATTTCGCCTTCATCCGCCTTGTAGATGCCGAACAGGCATTTCATTAAGGTTGACTTTCCTGCCCCGTTCTCTCCCATCAGCGCATGAACCGTTCCCGGCCTGACCTGCAAGCTAACGTTATCGAGCGCTTTGACACCGGGAAATTCCTTGGATATCCGTTTCAATTCAAGTAGATACTGCTGATTTGTCATTATGTCAGCCTCCTATTTTACTGTTCCGCATAGAGGCGCAGCTAGGTTTTTCGAGCATTCTGCTTGCTAAATATGAAAGGTTCGCACCTTTCGGCTACGAACCTTCCAAGAATCGCGAGACAGACGATTGCCAATCAAGCCGCTTATTTGAAATTTGCTGCGTTTTCTTTTGTCACCTTTTGATAAGGAATCCAGACATACTGATTGTCCGTAATTTCATAACCTACGCTATCCAGATTAACTTCTTGGCCCTGGGCCAAGAGCGAAGCGATCTTAATCGAAGCTTTACCTTGGTTCTCCGCATCGTTTAGCACCGTGCCAAGCAATGTACCTTGCTCCAAGGCCTGAATTGCAGGAGCCGTCGCATCTACGCCGACAACCGGCATATATTTATCCCCATTGAAATAACCCGCTGCCTTCAAGGCTTCAATTGCCCCTAATGCCATATCATCATTGTTGGCGAATACCGCTTCGATACTGTCGCCTTTGGCCGCCAGGAAGGCCGCCATCTTCTCCTGGCCTTTGACCCGATCCCACATCGCCGTATCCTCTTGCAATTTCTCAACCTTGATTCCCGCATCCTCCAAAGCCTGAATGGAATACTGCGTACGAAGCTCAGCATCCTGATGCCCCGGTTCACCTTTTAACATGACGTATTGCAGGACCCCATCGCCATTCTTATCGGCTTCAGGATGAGACTTCCAATAATCCGCGATGATTTGCCCGGACAATGTTCCCGATTCCTCGGCTCTTGCGCCAACATAATAAACCTTATCCCATTTCTTCATATCCTCCGGAAGAGGCTCGCGATTCAAGAACACAACCGGAACATCCTTGCCTTTGGCCTTATCGATAATGACACCTGCCGCAGTACGATCCACCGGATTCACGATCAGCGCTTTGGTCTTCTTCGTCAGGAACAAATCAATCTTATCATTCTGCGTCGGCTGTGAGTTCTGACTGTCGACAATATCAACCTGAGCGATGCCTTTGGCATTCTTCTCGATCGCATTGCGCACTCCTGTCATAAAGGTATCATCGAACTTGTAGATGGCTACGCCGACCTTCGGCGTATCTCCGCTGCCGCTTCCCCCGCCGGAGCCGCTGTTGCAGCCAGCCATTACTGCTCCGAGCAGTGCGAATCCGAGCATGACGGACATCATTTTTTTCATGCCTATTGACCTCCTTATTGAGCTTCCTTATATGAATACGTTTACATTATGCTGGATTAAGCGGCACTTTCGAATTAAGAAAACTGCGCTTTTATATCAAAATTCTAATGACTTCAGGACGACCTCTATTTTACAAAAGGAAACATCAGCTTCTGATTTTCCGGCCAGAGCATATTATCGAGATCAATCAATTTCACATCCGTGGGAATTTTGTCGCTAAGCTTGGCGCCGTGTGCCGCCTGTACTGCAGCATATACCGCCATATAGCCATTATTAAACGGATTTTGCACCACCATCGCCTGGATCGTCCCATCCTGCAGCAGCTCCAGCATTTCGGACGGATTATCGAAGGCGATCATATTTACAATGCCGCTATACCCCATATCCTCCACGGCTAATCCCGCACCGATCGAGGATTCCGCGCTAAGCGAGACGATCCCGTTCAATCTTGGATGGAGCTGAAGCATTTTACGGGTAAGATCATACGCCAAGGTCTCATCCGAACCGCTGTAGACGATATCCATGACCTGGATTTCAGGGAAGCGGGCCATATAGTCGAGGAAGCCTTCTTCCCGTTCATCGGTACTGCGCGCTCCCTTCACAAAATTAATGATGCCGATCTCCCCCCGGCCCCCCGTTAATTCGCTAAGGCGTTTGGCCGCTGCTTGTCCGGCTTCATAATTGTTCGTCCCGACATAAGTTTTTACTTTCGTCGAAGCGACCTCCGAATCCATAGAAATGACAGGAATATTATAATAGGACGTCTGATCCGTCACCTGTCCCAGCGCCTCATAATCGCTAGCGGCCAACACAATCGCATCCGGCCTTCGAACAATGGACTCCTGCATCAGCTCGATTTGCTGCCTGTAATCGTTTTCCTGAGTTGGGGCCAAAAAATTCAGCTCTACATTATACTCCTTGGCTGCCACCTCGGCACCCATACGTATCGTGCTCCAGTAATCCCCGCGATCCATCTTGACGATCATATCAATCGTTAACGGTTTATCGCTTCCAGGGGTACTCCCTGTAGGCGCACAGGACGCAAGCGCCAGCAGACTAAGGGCCAGCGCCAGCCCCTTCAGCAAGCTATTTCCCGATCTCATTTTCTTCCCCCTCAACCTGACCTGGAGCGCGATGTACCGGAAGTGTCACCGTGACCGTAGTCCCTTCCTCAGGCTCACTCTCGTAATGCAGTCCATAAGGATGTCCATAGTAGAGCTGAATTCGCTCCTGCACATTGTACACGCCCACTCCGGAACCGCTCTCGCTGCGGATATCACCTGTTAACAGCTTGGCGAGCCGCGCTTGTGTCATTCCGATGCCATTATCACGAATAATGAATTGAAGCCTCTCGCCTTGCAATTGCGCTTTGATCTCGATCATTCCGTCCTCCATCGAGTTCTCAATTCCATGATGAATCGCATTCTCGACGAGCGGCTGCAGAATCAGCTTCAAGGTTAGGCAATCCATCACCTCTTCTTCGGCTTCGATAACATAATGAAACTTATTCTTAAATCGTATCGATTGAATAATCAAATAATGCCTGATATGCTCCAGCTCATCCTTGACTGTAATGATCGGCTTGCCCTTGCTTAAGCTAAGGCGAAAGAAGCGGGACAGTGAGGTAATGGTTGTTACTACCTCTTGATTGCGACCCATTTCAGCCATTCTTGTAATCGAATTCAACGTATTGTACAGAAAATGAGGGTTAATCTGCGATTGCAGCACATCGAATTCGCTCTTGCGCTTTGCTTCCTGCTCCCGGATAATCTGATCCATCAACTCACGAATCCGGCGCAACATCAGATTGAAGCGCTTTGACAGCTGCTCGACCTCATAGACTCCGCTTACGGAAATTTGCGGTGTGAAATCACCTTTCTCCACCCGCTTGACGGACTGCTCCAGACGCCGGATCGGTTTGGATATCGTCGCCGAGACATAGATGTTAATGATCAGGATAATCAAAATTGAGACAAGTAAGAATTGGTATAAAAAGTCCGCTAGTTCCTTCTTCGTGCCCAGGAACTCATCTGCATAAGCGACGCCTATGATTTTCCAGCCTGCGGTTTTGACCGTCTGAATGGTAATGATTCGCTGCTCCCCATTTTGTTCATCCAGATAACTGCCGTACTTGTAATTCAGCACTGGTTCCAAATTCTCATATTTCAAACCGGCATAGATGAGCTGCTGCTGAGGATGATAGACGATATTGCCGATGCCATCGATGATATAGACGTAACCGTTCTTCCCCAGGCTCACGCGCTGGCTTAGTTGATCGATCGTCCGGAAATTGAAATCGATAACTAGAATTCCGTGCTTGACTCCCGATTCATCCTTGTAATCTATCATTTTACTCATCGAGACGACCCAGCGGTAATCGTTCTTGAACAGGTTCTGAATATGCGGAGGCGTAAATTGCAGTGTGCCCGGAGCGAGAAGCGCTGATTCGAACCACGCTTGCTTTGTCAGTCGTGTATTTTTGCGCATCGGCTGCGCCGGGACGCTGTTCACCAGCACCCCGTCTGTCGTAAACAGCGCAATAGAGACGAGATCCTCCCGTGTACTCAATATCGTCTCCATCTGTTCTCCCAGTTGCTGATTCGAAGATACCTCAGAAACTTGATCGATTTTGTTCTGAGTTACTTCAAAAATGTCCTGCATTCCGCTGACATATAGTTCCAAATTTGAATTCACCTGCTCCACGATCTGCTTCAGGTTCAGGTAGGCATTCTCCTCAGCAACGTTAGAGAAGCGATTGAACAGCATTAGACTTGCCAGCACAACAACGAGCACTGTCACGATAATGGAAGAAGCCGAGAGCAGGACTTGGATGTTATGCAGGTGGAAGCCTCGCAAAAAGCGTGTCATTGCACGCCGCCAGGACTTCATACGATCTTGGCCCCATTCCGGTACTCTTTAGGAGACAGACCGTATTTCTTGCGAAAACAGAAGCTGAAATAATTCGGGTCCGAAAATCCCACCAGCTCGGCGATCTCAAATGATTTTTTGTCCGTGGAGGCCAGCAGATTTTTGGCCGCCTCCATGCGTACATTCTGCAAGTAATTCACAAAAGTAAGCTTCGTCTCTCGTTTGAAAATATTACTGAAATACCCTGAGCTAATATGTAAACAGGCGCAAACTTTATTAATCGAAATGTCCGGATCACAGTAATGGTCCATAATATATGCTTTGGCTTGATCCACGAGCAGGTTATAGCTGGTCTGCCTTTGACTCGATATCATCCGCTTCAGCTTCATACATATATCGATGAACCACCCCCGGGCCTCATCAGCTTGCGTGAATCTGAAGATCTGACTGATAAATCCCCCGCCTTCTCCAAATAATCTTTCAAAATCAATATGTATATCATTAGCCGCCTTGATCACCGCGGTCAATATGACCAATAGACGCAGTTGAAAATCCTGAAGGGATTTCCGACAGTCCAAAAGATTTCTGAACAGCTGCTCCAGCAGCAGTCCCAGCTCCTCATCACTGCCAAACTTCAAGCAGCGTATTAATTCCTGTTCCTTCAATTCATCGAATTCAAACACTTTCTCTTCGGGAGCTTCCACATCACCGATATAAATTATCTTATTCCCGCCGAGCACAAGACGATAATCGAGCGCATGTATGGCTTCTTTATAAGAGTAGTAACAATTAGACAAGGACGCGCAGGCCGTCCCGACCCCAATCGTCGTGCAGAGCTTAAGGTATCTCTCAATACTGAATCTCATTTCTTCCAATAGCTTCAATGTTATGTCGATAACTCGATCAGGATTTGGATTGTCATATACACTTAACAGCACAACATCATCATGATAAATAAACGCCTGATCGCGAGGATGCTCACGGATGATCTCGTCAACAATGTTCAGTACCGCAAACAACTCTAACTGCTGGTCATCGGTATCACGCGGCAGGATCGATTCCACCGCAGCCTGTTCATCCACACCACCTGCCCGATCCAAGCGAACCGTTGGGTCAAGCCGGATAATCGAGACGACGTACATTTGCCCTTCCAACTGCAGAGCATAACTCCGACATTTGTCTGCAATCTCTTGCTCGGATAGCGGTCTGGATACTAGAGAAGATAAGAACAACCGCTGCAATACAGGCAAATTGCGATGATAGTATTCGGTTAATGTCTGGATGTTCTTCCGCATCTTCAGCTCTTCATCAATTTCCATTTTGACCTTCCAAAGTATATCCGCAAGCTCCTCCGAAGAGAACGGCTTCAGCACATACTCGGTGACATCCAGCCGGATAGCCTGTTTAGCATAGTCAAATTGCTCATAGCCTGTCAGAATAATTACTTTAATGGTAGGATGCACCTGCCGAATCCATTCCGTTAACTGCAATCCATCCATAAAAGGCATCTGGATATCCGTAACGACAACGTCAGGCATATGCTTATCTATCATTTCAGCAGCTTCTCTACCATTTTCAGCTGTGTCAACAACCTTATACCCGATACTCTCCCAATCAATGAGCTCCAATAATCCCTCCCTTACATCGACTTCATCATCAGCCAAGATTAACTTATACATGTAATCTCCCGCTTTCTCTTTATATAGAGGTAATACTTGATTGCCATCGATTTTATCGTACTCACCCATAAAAGTAAATTAGTGGATTCCTTATTCAATTACGACCTTAGTCTAGTTTTAATTTCCGTCTCCGGACTATTTCGCTATTCCCCGGAAACGATTACCATGGTAATATCAAATGGATACATCATTTGTAAATAGCTAACTAATTAAATAGAAAATGGCGGTTGAAAAATGATGAATAACACGAAGCAAATCTACATCTTACTAAGCAATCCGAAAACCATTGTGACGAAAATGATCGGTATATATACGAAAGCCCCTTATAATCACGCTTCCATAGCTTTTGATCCGGAATTAAGAGAAATGTACAGTTTCGGGAGGAAGCATCCCCTGATTCCGCTTATTGGCGGATTCGTGAAGGAAGATATATATTCAGGGATCTTTGAGCGGGCAACATGTGCGGTGTATAGCTGCACGGTTAGTGAAGCTACTTATATCAAAATGAGAAACTTCGTGCGCCAGTTCGAGGAGAACAGTGAACTGTACAGCTACAATTTTCTTGGTATTCTGGGCGTCATCCTGAATATGGAGTTTGGCGGGGAGAATTCCTATTTCTGCTCCCAATTCGTCAGTGCTGTCTTTGAGAGAGCGGGACTGCAGCTATGCAATAAATCGGCCGCGCTAACAACGCCGGATGATCTGTCTACCTGCTCCATGCTGAAACTGGTTTTTCGCGGCTCCCTGGTCTCTTACAGGAAAAGCTACTATGAGTACCTGGATGAGTCAGCCATGGAGGCGACGCATCTATATATGGCGAACTGACAGCCTGCTTCATCATCAAGAATGACAAATAACCCGGCTCTCCGAATAGGGAGCCGGGTTTACATTTCATTATCTTCATGGATTTCTATGCTAATGTTTTGCTAAGTCTACGATGTCCGGTACAAGTGAAGCCCATGCGCTCGTAGAATGATTTGGCAGACAAGCTATTCTCGCCTGCTACAGATAAGAACAATTGCGAACTCCCGCGCTCTTTGCTCCAGGATTCCGCTTCAGACATAAGCCGTTTACCGATGCCATTGCTTCGATGATCCTCATCTACAATCATAGCGATGATCTGGGTAATAGGTCGGTTCATATCATGCGTCTGATACTGCTTCAGGAAGATGGTACCGCGTACCACTCCATCCACCTCGGCTACCAAGCTATGATGCTGTTGATTATCCTCCAACATGCGAAGGCGCTCTTTAAGCACGCTGAACGTTGTTGGATAACGAAGCTGTCGCATCAGAGGAAGCAAATGATGGACATCATCACAGCAACCCTTCCGAATAACTAACGCAGGAGCACTCACCTGACTACTCAATTTGACCATACCACCTTTAATGTACTTGCCGCTTGTTTGGCGCGGCTGCGGGCCGTTTCAACATCCTCTGCTGCACTCAGGGCTACAGCCATCCGTCTTCCCGGCTTGCTGAGCGGTTTACCGAACATTCGAACCTGGGTTCTCGGTAATGCCAATGCTTCTTCCATTCCTGCGATCTGGAATTCTTCGCCTTCGCGATCTGCCTTTAAAGTAGCTGAAGCGCCCGGCGTCAGAAGTTGAACCGAAGGAATCGGAAGACCTAGAATTGCTCTTACGTGAAGCGCGAATTCTGACAAATCCTGCGTAACCATCGTCACCATTCCCGTATCATGGGGTCTTGGCGACACTTCGCTGAAAATAATGCCATGATCCGTCACAAATAATTCTACACCAAATAGCCCATATCCGCCAAGCGCATCTGTAATTTTTTGTGCAATTTGCTGCGCTTCCTTGAGCTGTTCTTCGTTCAGGAAATGAGGCTGCCACGATTCGACATAATCCCCATCCTTCTGGATATGGCCAATGGGCGGACAAAATATCGTCCCAGATACCGAGCGGACGGTTAACATCGTAATCTCGCTCGTAAAAGGCACAAATGCTTCTACGATGACTCTCATCTTCTTAGCCCGAGCGCCTTCAAGGGCCATATTCCAGCATATCTCGACATCCTCTGCCTTACGGCAGACGCTCTGTCCTTTGCCGGATGAGCTCATTAACGGTTTGATTACGCAGGGCACACCAATCTCGCCAACAGCTGTTTGCAACTGCTCCAGACTGTCAGCGAACAAATATTTCGCCGTAGGTAATCCAAGCTCCTCGGATGCCAATCTGCGTATTCCTTCACGATCCATCGTCAACAGAGCTGCTTTGGCAGTAGGAATGACCTTATATCCTTGCTGCTCGAGTTCCACCAGCACGGGTGTTGCAATCGCTTCAATCTCCGGGACAATCAGATCCGGAGCAACTTGAACGATTAATGACCTAAGCGCTTCTCCATCCAACATATCAAGCACATAGGATTCCTGAGCAACACCCATGGCCGGTGCATCCTCATATCTGTCAACGACAATCGTACGGATACCTAGACGCTGCGCCTCAATGACTACTTCTTTGCCCAATTCTCCTCCGCCAAGGAGCATGATGCTCTTGGCATATTTAGACACTGGAGCACCCCACATGAGTCGAGAATCCCCCCTGAAAATATGAAAATATATTACTGATTCTATTTTCAGGTTTTCCAGCCTATAATGCAATAGTCAGATCGACATTCTAGATCTCTTTTTCGAATAAGTTCGACAAATTTCTACATATAGCGGAATTGGGCTTCAACCAATCCACAATAAATTCCCTTGTGTTCCATTAATTGTTCGTGGTTGCCCATCTCTTTAATCTCGCCATGATCAAGTACGATAATCTTATCCGCGCTGCGGATCGTCGACAGACGGTGTGCCACCATAAAGGAAGTTCTACCTTTCAGCAGCACCTTCAATGCATTCTGAATTTTCACTTCTGTCTCCGTATCGATGCTCGCCGTAGCTTCATCAAGAATGAGGATACGCGGGTCAGCTAGCAGAGCCCGGGCGAAGGATAGCAACTGGCGTTGTCCCATTGACAAGGCATTGCCTCGCTCCTCAACCTCTGTGTCATAGCCCTTAGGCAGCTTCGTAATGAAGTCATGAGCGTCAACCGCCTTGGCTGCCGCTTCAATCTCCTCGTCCGTTGCATCCAGTCGGCCGAAGCGAATATTATCGCGAATCGTACCGGAGAAGATGAACGTATCCTGAAGCACGATCCCGATCTGCTTGCGCAGGCTCTCTACCTTCACATCGCGGATATCATGGCCATCGATCAGAATCTGGCCTTGATTGATATCATAAAACCGGCTGAGCAGATTAATGATCGTACTCTTACCTGAACCGGTGTGACCAACCAAGGCGATCGATTGGCCCGGCTCCGCGTCCAGATCGATTCCTTTGAGGGCCTGACGCCCCTTCTCATATTCGAACACGACATGTTTGAATCGAACATCGCCTTGAATCGTTGGAAGCTCCATTGCTCCAGGCTTGTCGGCAATGTTAGGCTCCTCATCCATAAATTCAAAGATCCGTTCCGAGGAGGCCATCGCCACGAGCAGCTGATTATACATCTGCCCCATACGGTTAATCGGCTCCCAGAAGTTGCCCACATAGTTGCTGAACGCAACGAGCAGACCGATTGTCAATTGACCCTGCTGGATCAAATAGACGCCAAGGATGAACAAAATGAATGTACCCACCCCACCGGTAATATCGATGAGCGGGCCGAACATCTGGTTCATGGCCGAAGCCTTATCCCATGATTTCTTGCTATCGGCATTCATTACATCAAAGTAGTGAATATTCTCATGCTCTTGCGTATAAGCCTGCGTTACTCGAATCCCTTGAATCGACTCATTCAAGTGCGAATTGATACGCGAGTTCTTCATCCGTACTTCCTGCCAGGCAATCCGAATTCTGCGGCGCAGCCGGGTCGAGATAAGGAACATGATCGGCACGGTAATCATCACGGCCAGACCAAGCTTCCAGTTGATCAACAGCAGGATGACAACGATCCCCGCTAGTTGAACACAGTCGATCATCAGGTTGACGACCCCGTTGGTAAACAGATCCTGCAAGGAGTTAACGTCATTGGTAACGCGGACCAGCACAGAGCCTGCAGGTCGTTTGTCATAGAAATTGAACGACAGCTTTTGGATGTGACGGAACAGGTCGGAACGCAGGTCATAAATAACCCTCTGTCCGATCACATTCGTATACTTAATCCGGTAGACCCCGGTTACCCATTGAATGATGTACAAAACGACCACCAAAGCGGACAAAATGTATAATAGCGTTAAGCTGGTTGAGCCATTTTCGGGGGCAATCGCTTTATCGATTGCCAGACTCGTTAAGAACGGTACCGTCAGCTTCGTGATTGTTCCAAGCACCGTCATCAGAATGACCGGCGGAAGCATTTTCCGGGCGTAAGGCTTCATATAGCCAAATAAGCGACGGAACTGCTGCCAATCAAATGCTTTATCAATAATCTCATCGTCTTGATATACAAAGCGATCCTCAATCTTCGTCTTGACCTTGCCCTTTTGCGGTGGCTTTTGTTGCCAAGTCTGTGCCTCTGTATTCATGGGTTATGCCTCCCCTCTCTTCGCACGCGCATCTTGTTTGGCCAAATGATCGGCATATTGAATACGATAGACATCCTGATAAGGTCCTGGTATCTGTATCAGCTCATCATGCGTTCCTCGCTGAGCGACACGGCCTTCATCCAATACAAGAATCTCATCGGCATGTCGAAGCGAGGAAATACGGTGAGCGATAATAAAGGTCGTACGCCCGCGCATAACCTCCTGGAATCCGGCCTGAATCTCCTGCTCGGTCTCCATATCGACCGCACTGGTCGCATCGTCCAGGATAAGAATCTTCGGGTTCTTCAGCAGCGCCCGTGCAATCGCAATCCGCTGCTTCTGACCGCCCGATAGCCCCATTCCTCTCTCCCCAACAACCGTATCATAGCCATCCGGCAATTCCATAATAAATTCATGAGCCTTGGCCAACTGAGATACACGAATCACTTCTTCCATGGAAACATCATTCATCCCGTAGCAGATATTATTGCGAATACTGGATGAGAACAGGAAAGTCTCCTGGAATACCGTGGAGATCTGACGGCGCAGACTCTGTACACTAACGGTCCGGATATCCTGCCCATCCAGCTTAATGCTTCCTTCATTCACATCATAGGCACGCATCAACAGCTGTATAATCGTCGATTTGCCGGAACCCGTTCCGCCAAGGAAACCGATTACTTTGCCTGGCGAGGCCTCGAAGCTAATATCTTTGACAGCCGGCAGTTTGTTGCCGTAAGCGAAAGTAACATGCTCAAAAGCGACCTCGCCTTTTACATCAGCTGCTGACAGATCGGTCGCGTTCTCGCTATCTTTCACATCAATTTTATGGTTCAGAATTTCAAGCACCCGTTCACCTGAGGCTTTGGACTGTGTATAGTTGTTAATATGGAACCCCAGTCCCCACATCGGGCCGATAATGAACCAGATCAGACTGAAGAATGCGACCAGATCGCCGAGGGTCAACTGGCCTTTAATCACCAGCGTTCCGCCAACGGCCAACAGAACTGCCACGCTGATCGAAGCAAGCAGCTCCATCACCGGGAAGAATTTACTCCACAGTGTCGCTGCAAAGATCTGATTATTCTTATAACGCTCATTCCGATGCGAGAATTTCTCAACTTCATGCGGTTCGCGCGCGAACGCTTTAACAGTACGGACACCGGTAATGTTCTCTTGCACCGCTGTGGTCAGCGAGCTTAGCGCCTGACGCATCTCCTGGAACGCCGGGTGAATTTTCGATTCAAATTTCAAGGCTACTCCTGCCAGGAACGGAATCGTTACCAGCGTGATGAGTGTAAGCTGCCAATGGATCGACATCATTACAGCCATCCCAAAGGTGACCATCAGCACCAAGTTCAGCAATTGAGCAAAGCCGAAGCCGACAAAGTTTCGAATCGCTTCGAGGTCGCCGGTAAGCCGCGACATCAGATCGCCTGTCTTCGCGCGGTCATAATATCGGAAGGACAGAAATTGCAGCTTCTCATAACAGGCATTGCGCAGCCGATAGGCGAGATAGTTGCCCAATCGACCGCCGAAGAAGCCGTGCAGAAACTGCATAAATGCTTTGACCACCACTATAGATAAAGCGGTCAGAGCGATGCCCACAACCAGATTATATTGTTGTTGTCTGATGACATCGTCAATCAGCTTCCTTAGCAGAAGCGGATATACCAGGCCCAGCCCGGTTGTAGCTGCCAGACACAGTATAGATAATATTAAATAGTAACGCCGCTCACGATAATAAACCGAGAGTTGCTTCAGAACCTCCATGTCATTACCTCCAGCAACTTAGGACTTCTTGTAAAAGATAGTGAAAATCCGCCTAAGTCTTTAGCCCATTTGAAATTTTTTTGATCTAGCTGTTGTTCAAAGAGTTCTCTTTAGTGAACCCTCTGCTCTCTCTTTGGTTTCTGTCAATTCTTTCTCTACATTTCGCTCATGGCTTCCGACAGTTGTCTTCTCTTACATCGGCTATTACTGTTTGAGTTCTTCAGCCAAGACGCGCAAATCGGCTGTAATTTGCAGCCAGGTCTCAGCCCCTTCGCCTTCTCCCTCAGACAGACTAGCCAGTCCTTGCTCCCATTCCTCCCATTGCAAGTTAAATCTTGCCGTTAATTCAGCAAACTTTTGAACCATTTCCAGACAGTAATAATCGCTTAATCTTGCCTCGATTCTGTCTACAGCCTCCTTTAATACGCCTGACAAAGGTTCCTCGACCGCTTCACGCAGCCGTTTTCTTCCTCCACCCTCAAAGAAGGATTTTGGATTTTTAAAATAAGGCCAGTATTCGGCCGTATTTAATTGAAGTTCGAGCTCTGCCTCAAGTACCTCGGGCATGCTCCAGGCAGACAACTCTCCGCTGCTTAATGCCGGGCTTAGCGTCAATCGCTGCTGCAATTGCTGAATCCAGTGTTCACCGGCCTCATTTAACCAGGTGATGCAGCGGTTCTCCATCCGCAAGCAGGTCACTTGAAGCTCACGCTGCAGCTCGATCGCCAGCGAAGACAGCCATTCATGCATCGACGCCGCAAATTTGCGCTTCATATCGCCGCCATCGTCCTGCAGCAGCACCGGATGAAAGTACTCCGTGAACAAATCTCCGGCAAGAAGGCGCAATCTTTGCCGCACATGATAGAGCAGCTCAGACACTTCCTGGCGAACCTCGGAGGATTTATCTTCCGCCGCAAGTTCACCCGTTTGCTGCTGGAAAACCTGCTTATCCTGCTGTAAGTTGTTCTGCTGCAGTTGCCTTGCCTCCTGGCCTTGTGCCAGGGTGGCAGCCCATTGATCGGCCTGGCGGATTATCTGCTTCAGCTCACGCTTTGCGCTCTGAACAGCCAGCCCCGCCAGATCATTTCCCAAAAAATGAAAGAATACGCTCTCAAATTCCACAAATCCCGAGCTGGCCAATTGCTGGTCATCTCCCATGCCCTTGGCGGTAAGCGCCTGCAGGCTGGAAACCGGATAAATCTGCGGCGCTTCTACACCGGCACTGCGCAAGCCGTCCTCGACATGCTCCACCACCGAAGCGAGCTCAGAGGACGTCGCTGCGAGATCGGCAGCGTTGACGATAAAGTACATTTTATCGAGCGCGAAGCTGCCCTTGACCCGGCCTAAATGAGCCAGAAACTGCCGGTCAGCCCGCGAGAATGCATGATTGTAATACGTTACATAGATCAAGGCATCACAGTTCTTCATATATTGAAAGGTTACGCCAGTATGACGGGCATGAATGGAATCTGCACCAGGCGTATCCACAATAACGATTCCCTGCTCGGTCAGCGGGCAGGAATAATAGAGATCCATCCGCTCTACGAAGCAGGCTTTGCTCTCTACCGAAACATAGGAAGCAAATTGAGCAAGATCGGCAATCTCAGAGGTGCCCAGCTTGGAGAAGCTGTCTCCCCAGCCTGCCGCAGCCGCCTTCAGGAAGCTGTAATGGGCACGCCCTGTTGCCGGAACATCAATCGCCCGCAGCTTATCGACCTCTGCCATCCAGGTACGCTCTTTCCACGTTCCCAGCTGCAACGCCTCAAAGGAATCAGCAAGATCCTGCCGCATCGCCTCTTGCGTCTTAAACATGACCTTGCCTGTTCCATGCTCCATCCCGTCCTCTGGCGCGAGGATGCGATTGATCGCCGCAGTCGTCGGATGCGGCGATACGGGCAGGACGGAGGCGCCAAGCAAGGCGTTGGCGAACGACGATTTGCCGGCGCTGAACGCTCCGAACAGCGCCACCGTGAAGCGGCCGTGCGCGAGCCCTGCG
>NZ_LN831279.1:2320203-2326748 GCF_900069005.2 Paenibacillus sp. GM2
TCCATGACTCTTCCAGCTGCGGCAGACGCTCGTCGAGCTGCTGCTCCCACCTTGCATCCCAGGCATCGAACCCCCGGCCCAGTTTGCGAAGCAAATCGCGCACATGCCAGTCTACCTGCGCAGCCGTCTGTTCCCCAAGCTTCGCCAGGAAGAATTGCTTGCGCCGTTCCTGCTCACGCTGCGTCTTGCCGCGGTGGAACAGGAATCCGGTCTTGAATTCCGGACGGCGGCTCTCCAGATAAGCTTCTGCCGCGGCTCGCAAGGACGGATTCATAATATAAGAATTATTCAACAGAGAATCAAGCTCTGCTACCCATTTCGTGTAGGCAATCTGTTCATCATAGCGTTCTGCATCCTGTTCAAACGCTGATAGTTCATCTGCGATAAACTGCATGGCCGCCTCTCCGCCGACAAGCTCCAGCAGCTCCTGCTCCCGTTCTTCTCCCTCGGTTATGGCACGCGCAATGAACTGCTCCGCACCATAACGGATCGAACAGTTAATGCTATACTCAAGCAGTTCTGTACGGCTATGCTGCAAATGAACGATCGTCTCCGTAAGCCGCTCAAGCATGTTTAACGGATGCCCAAGCTCCTTAAGCGAGATATGGAATACACCGGCTGGCACAATCCCCCATAGCTCAAAGGCCTGCTCGACAGACTTGCGATAATCGGCAAAGGTCAGTTCATTCTCCCGATGCTTATCGATCTGATTCACTACCAAATACAGCGGTTTGCCCCAATCCGCCAGGCGTCTGGCAAAAGAAAGATTGCTCTCAGAGAGCACATGGTTATAGTCCATGACATAGAATACTACATCCGCCAAATGCAGCGCGGAATTCGTAGCTACCATATGTGCAGCTTCCCCTGAATCGACGCCGGGAGTATCAAGCAGCACGCCTCTATTTTCAAGCAGCTGGATCTCATCCCAAATTTCAATCATTGCATATGTATTTCCGTCACGACAATATTTGTCCAACTCAGTCGGAGCAAGGGTAATAAACTCCTTATTACTACCGGCTTCACTCTCGACCTTGGTTAGCCTGACCTGCGGAGCTCCGTTTCGCAGCGCAGCGATATTCGCCGTCGTCGGAATTGGTCCGGATGACAGCACCTGCTTCCCGCAGAGCATATTGATCAAGCTCGATTTACCAGCAGAGAAATGGCCGCAAAAAGCCAGGGTCAACTCATCGGCTGCCAGCTTATGCAGGAGATCTTCGATTTCTCCGGATGCTACTCCATCAGCTTGGCTCTTGTACCATTCACCAAGTCGGACAAGGCGATTGCTCAGGTTGCTGCCTTGTCTATCTGTAATCGTTTCCATTGAAATAATTCTCCTTATAGTGGGTAGTTCAAAAAATCCCTTTTATTCACGAAGTCAATCAAGGAGTACCGGACCTTTTGAGCAAATTTATTAAACGGGACAGTTCAATTTGACTCTATCCCTTTCGAAATACATACATTTTACCCTACATGTTCATCACATGGAAGCCTTCATTTGCAATCAATCGAATTTATGTATGATTTCCTTCTTTTATCTATATAAATTGAAACGATCACATCCTCAACCCAACTTTTCTCGCCTTTTTTACACGTTATATCGCCATTTAACATCGGGACAAAAAAGGCCGAACAGGGAATATCTCACCCGCTCAGCCATCACGCATTCTATTATATAGGTAACTTTACAGCAGCTATACAGTAGCGCTCTCTTCTGCGTTCTCAAGCAGATCCGTCTCCGTTGGGATCAGAATTTCGAACACTTTGCCATGTTGGAGAATCATCACACCTTTATGGCGGTCCTTCATCACAACGACTTCCGGCTTCACAGCCATGCGCTCAAGATAATGCGCTGGAACTTCACCGGAATCGCTAACAGTAAGTCCCTCCAGCTCCAATTCATCATTTTCCTTCAGGTTCATTTCCATCACTTGTTCAAATACATCGGAAAATTGCTCAAAGTTGTCAGTATAGACAGAAATACACTTCATCTTGGTTCTCATCCTCACTATCTTAATCTGGTTTCGTCACTTATCTCTATCCTTGCTAAGTTGTGACTTTTTCATACGCTTTTTTCCTTCGCGGCATACATCCAGCAGCGGGCAACCGGCACAAGCCGGATTTTGAGCCTTGCAATGATATCGGCCGAAAAAGATCAGACGATGATGAGTCACGGTCCATTCTTCCTTCGGAACCTGCTTCATCAATTTCTTCTCGACCTCTAGCACGGAATCATTCCAACCAGCCAGTCCAAGCCTCTTGCTGACGCGTTCCACATGCGTGTCCACCGCTATGGCAGGTACGCCAAAAGCATTCGAAATGACAACGTTCGCCGTCTTTCTGCCAACACCAGGCAATTGAACAAGCTTATTATAGTCACTCGGTACTTTGCTATTGTACTGCTCAATCAATATTTTGCACAAGCTCTGAATATGCTTGGCCTTGCTGCGGAACAGACCGATCCGCCGGATGTCCTGCTCCAGCTCCTCAGGCGGGACAGAGACATAATCCTCTGGCGTTTTATATTTCTGAAACAAATCAGCCGTTACTTTATTGACGGTAGCGTCCGTACATTGCGCAGACAACAGAACGGCGATGGTCAGTTCGAACGGATTGCTGTGCTTCAGCTCGCAGTGAGCATCCGGGAACATAACGGCGATACTGTCCAAAATATGACGAACCGCCTCAGCTTTCATCTCTTCACCTGCTTTCCTAAGGTCATTCAGCCGCATTAACGGTTAAAAAACCGTCCTGATCCGGGAAACATCCCGCATCAAGACGGTTCTTCTCACGAAAACGATTATTGTTTTTCGATCTCAATCAACTTGTCGCCATTGAAATACAGAACAATTTTATCATTTTCCTTCAGTGATTGCACGGACAAAGTCGTGTCACCTTGGTGAATATATATATCATCTGTAATCGGGAAGCGATAATTGTTATCCGCCACGCTCGATCTGAGTACGGAAAGCTCCTTGGTCAACGTGTTGTAACGTGACACTTGGCGCTCCATCGAAGTCAATACTTTGACCAGCAGCGTGCCATCCGTGTCCTTGCGAACCTCCACATGATCCGAGGTATTCAGGCTGGAACTGCCGGAGCTTGCAGACCCATTACGGACTACCTTCACGCCGCTGCCCAGTGAAAATGTCTCACTCGTACCATCGAATTTTTTCAATTTCAGTACAGAGCCATCCACTTGGTCCACCTTGCCAAGCGACAATTTCACAACTTGCAGAGAAGTGGCTGTACGCCCGCTGAAGCTAACATTAATGGTCTGGCCTACCTTCAGCTCGTTAACTTTAATCGCGACACCGTTCTCCCCGAACAGGGTCGCCTGGTCAACGTAGAACTCATCAGAAATGCCATTCGCCACAGCTCTGATCCGGCTGTTGGTTACATTCACATTCGAAATCTCGAACTGAACATTTTTCTTGACAGCCAGTGTCTGCAGCGCATCCTGATTGGTGCTCAGAATGGCCGTCACAGGATCTCCTGCTTTCAGATTCGACAGGCTGGCATTGCTAACTCCATAGATGGATACCGATGGAGATGCGCCTTGGTATGGCACTTCAATCTTATTACCATCAGCCTGCAGAATCGTTATACTCTTCTTGGTCGTATCTGTTGATACATAGGTTCCGTCATATTTGTAAATGACCTGCAGGGCAAGCACACGGTCCCCGATGTAAGTCAAATTGATCTTTCTTCCTTCGGTCAACAGAGCTTCTGCCCCGGCAAGCGTTGGTGTAGCGGTATTGTATTCGACCTTAGTCTTCTCATCCAATGTGAACGCATGTACCTTCTTTGCGGAATCGACGACCATCAGAGCTTTGTATTTAGGCTCATATTTAACGACCGATACGGCGCCAACGGATTCGGACTGACGGCCGGTTACTTCGATCTTCGTAACCTGCTCTTCAGGATTGATCGTTAGCTTGACCTTGTCTCCGCCTTTGACGTCAGCGATCAGATCATCAAGCGTTGGCTCAGCAATCCCGTTGATTACGATAAGCGGCTTCTCCACAAGACGTTTGATCTCGTCCTTGCCGTTCGCATTTGTGAAGCTGATCAACGACTTCCCTTCAATGCTAAGAAGCGTGCCTGTGACTGTACGCTCGATACCTTGTGTGACTTCGAGCTTGGTCAGCACATTATTCTTCACTGTGAATTCAACCGCAGCACCCTTTTGCAGTTCGCCAAGGTTGTTCAGCACTTGATCCTGATAGAGAATAATGGTGCTGTCATCGTATTTGAAAGTCTCTTCCGTGCCGGAAGCTTCTCTGATCTTGATCGTCTTCTTGGTCAGATCAAAATCTTCCACGATGCCATTTCCGCTCTTGTTCACGATCGCCGATTTAACCTGTACGATAATCGGCTTCTTCTCCGCTGTGAACGTCTCGCGTTGAATTTCTACCGTACTGTCCGGAGTCAGGTTATCCGGTGCGATTGTATTTCCGTTTTGATCAAGGAACATGGTATTTGCGTCATAAGTATAAGTCACGGAATCATTGTTCACCAATAATAACATCCGGTTACCGCTAAGCACTCTAAGCAGCGTTCCTTCCGTCTTCTCAAGCTGTTGACTGGCATCCCGCACCTCAACATAAGCGGCCGATCCGACTTTATCTACAACGAGCACCTTCGTATACAGCTGTATAGCTGACTTGGATGCTGCCGTTTCTGTATCCTTCGTAAAGTATGCTGAACGGTTATCCAGCTTGAAGGTTCTTGTCGTACCGTTCACAAACAAGGTCAGGCTGTCATCCTTCAACGAAGTAACGATACCTTCATATACGTTGTCATAACCCGGATTCACATGTTCTCCGCCGCGGCTGAAAAAGGTAGCGAGTTGCGCACGAGTCACATTGCCGCGCGGATCGAATTTATTACCTTCAACCCCTTTTGTAAGGTCGAGTTGAACGGCTACATTAACATAGCCGCGAGCCGTTGCCGAGATGCTGCTCTCATCGGCGAAGCCGGTCGAAGTTCCCGCAGCAGCTTTGGCTTCTGCTTCTTTATCCAGGGCACGCACTAGAATTTTCGCGATCCACTCACGGGAAGCTGGCTTCTTGCCCCATTCTTCCTTCTCCCGGATGCTGGTGATTTCCTCAGCCTTGTCGATCAGCTTCTCCTGGAGAGCCAGCTCGACGTACGGTTTGAAGTAATTGCCAACCGCCAATTCCTTAGGCGCATTTTCACCGCTGCCCAGTTTCGAATTCAAATTCATGAAGCGAATCGCCATAGTAATTGCTTCTTGCTGGGTAACGCTGTCTCCCGGACGGAATTTCCCGGCATCGCCGAGAATAATTCCTTCGGAAGCTAATTTATAAATATGCTTCTCCGCCCAGAAGCCGCTCTTTACATCAGTAAATAATTGAATGGAGGAAGTATTTTGCGTTTGCACTTGGGAAGCATCTTCCTGTACTCCATCCGCAAAGGCTGCTGCGCCTCCTCCCAGACATAATGCTGTAGCTAGCACCGTAGATACCGCTCTGTTCATATTCCGTTGAAACTTGCGTTTATATGATGACATTAAATTCTCCCTTTCTACAAAATAATCTCTAGAGGTTGATCAATAAAGCTTCTTTTAATTAGGAAAACCGGCCCTTTGAACTCAACTTCTATAGATTTCTATTCGACAGAAGGTACCCTAGTTCCTCCAATTTTGGCTAATTTCTTGTCAGCGGCTGTTCAAGCTCCACATGACCCATCAGTGTATCCACTTGCTGACCGTCAACGAGCAGCTGGATTGATTTCACTTCAGAGAATTGGAAAAGAGTTTGTTTAAGCGCGTCAAGAGCCATCGCTTCGCCCCCAGCGCCGAGCCTTGCTTCATTCGGCAAAGACAAATCTACAGCAACTTTACCATTTTGCAGTTTGGCAGAGTTGAACACGGCTTTTCCCCACAACGGGAATAGCTTTTGATCCTGCGTGCTTTGCAGAGCTTTTAGCGCCGCCAAATACTTATCCTCATCACTTGTATAGGTGATTTGTTGCTCTACTTTTTGCAATTCAAGCATCTGGTCATCGCTGAAATAAGTCTCGATCTTTGCTGTTTTCTTCTCATTCACCGAGTTTCCCCCAGTTTCCTGGTTAGCTCCATTGCCTGATTGCCCTGAATCTGAATCACCGGCATGACCTTGCCCGTTATTGCTTCCCTGCTCATTATCTGGGCTCTGCGAATCGCTATTTCCATCGGCTCCCACCTGCTCCTGAGTAACACCATTAGATGGGGAAACCTGCGGCTTTTGTCCGCAACCGGTACTCAGGACGAGCAGAAGAACCAGCGTTCCTGATACAATTAGTTTTCTGTTCATCGTCGTAACCTCCTATGCAAGGTAGTTCAAAAAGTCTGAATTTGATCACGAAGCGAATCAAGAAGTGACTCGACATCGAATTTTGAATTCACCCGGTTCTTCCGGTGCTCACGTACCCACTTCGTACGCTCCGCTCCTCATAACCTAGCTTCATCCAACCTTCTCGGTGCTGAAATTCAGTCGTTTTGAACATTTATTTAATCTGGTAGTTCAAAAAGTCCGATTTTG
>NZ_LN831279.1:2326929-2489874 GCF_900069005.2 Paenibacillus sp. GM2
AGAAGTGACTCGACATCGAATCTTGAATTCACCCGGTTCTTCCGGTGCTCACGTACCCACTTCGTACGCTCCGCTCCTCATAACCTAGCTTCATCCAACCTTCTCGGTGCTGAAATTCAGTCGTTTTGAACATTTATTTAATCTGGTAGTTCAAAAAGTCCGATTTTGTCTCAAAGCGAATCAAGAAGTGGCTCGACATCGAATTTTGAATTCACCCGGTTCTTCCGGTGCTCACGTACCCACTTCGTACGCTCCGCTCCTCATAACCTAGCTTCATCCAACCTTCTCGGTGCTGAAATTCAGTCGTTTTGAACATTTATTTATCTAGGTAGTTCAAAAAGTCCGATCACGATCGAACTTTTTGAACTCAGACTATAAGTAATTCGTATGATTACATGCCGAAATACTCTTTAATTCCTTTTACAATCCCGTTAGCTACACTATCCTGAAATTGCTCCGTATACATCTTGGATTCATCACTGCTATTGCTAAGGAATCCACATTCCAGCAGTACGGCTGGCATCTTCGTTTCCCGGGTTACATGCAGACTTTGCGTTTTGACTTTACGATCTGCGAGCCCACTGGACTCCAAGAGATACTTATGCATAATATTAGCAAGCTGTGCGCTATCTGAGCGTGTATAATACGTCTCTACGCCTGACGCTGTTGAAGGTCCTGAGTTGCCATGAATAGATATAAAGATATCCGCATTCAGCTTATTAGCAAGATTGGAGCGATCACTCAAGGTCGGATATGTATCGCTATCCCGCGTCATAACCACTTCAATTTGCGATTCCTTCTCAAGCAACGCCTGTACCTTCAGGGCAACAGCCAGGGTAAAGTCTTTCTCATTTTTCTTGGTTATACTGATTGCTCCCGGATCGCTTCCTCCGTGGCCAGCATCAATGATAACTAGCTTCTTACCATTGTCACCGCCCCCCGGGGTAGTTCCCGGAGATGTAGAATCATCAGCATTAAGATCAATAATGACAAGTCCATCATTGTTGTTCACAAGCTTATATTTCTTGGCACTGTCCATATCCATTACAACCCTTACGGTCGAAGGATTGTCGCTAAACAACGAATAGCGTATTCGTGATATCCCCGGATAATCGCTCACTTCCTGTGATCCGTTCTTGTTGCTGTCCAGGTTCTGCCCATTCGCAAAGCTGTCGCTGAAGCGAGCATTCGGAATATCGATCACGATCCGATCCGGGCCATTCATCGTGAACACACTTGGCTTCACATTCTTGTCCACTGCAATCATAAGCTGATTGTTACTAAAGCTGATTCCATTGATGTTGGCCAAATTCTCTACCTGCCCAGGATTGGACGGTTGATTGCCACTGCCGGCGTTTCCACCGCTTCCTGAGCCTGATCCGGAATTTGGAGATACAAGATATGCGGTTTTCGTTTTATTATCCCAACTTACCTCTAGACCCATCTGCTCCCCTACAAAGCGAAGCGGAACGATCACCGTGTCACTCACTAGCTTCGGAGCCATCGGCAGGCTTACGCTATCACCATTGACGATAGCCGTGCTCTGATCCACGACCAGTTTCAATACAGTATCTAATTGCTGTATGGTTACCGTGCGCGTCTTTTTCTCCCAATTGACGTCAAAACCCAGTTCCTCCGAGACGACACGAATTGGAATCATTACATTGCCCTTTAGATTCTGAACCTGACCGTTCGCCGGCAAATTCAGCGTTTTTCCATCCAAGACGATGCTTGTACCACCCGAGGCGGCATGTCCAGTCTGTGGAAGGACTAACATAAACATTACAAAAAACATCAACACACCGAAGCCAATTTTTTTCATCCTTCACCCCTACCATTCAAGTATTTTGACTTATGATGTCGGGCAACTGACAACAGCCCCGGCCACCATCAGACGAAATATTAGACGTCCAAAACTCACAAAAGTTGCGATAATATGCCAATTTTCTTATTTTGCAAAATACAAAAAAATAGTTTCCGAGATTCTCGGAAACTATTGCTATCAGAATTTGGGACGATCATCTAATAATTGGATGGTCTAAGTCAACATGCCCCATCAGCGACTCAAGCTGCTCTCCATCCACCGTCACTTCGATGCTCTCCACCTCATCGAATTGGAACATCGTCTTCTTCAAAGCTTCGATCGCAAGCGATTCTCCACCAGCACCAAGCCTCGCCTCAGGCGGAAGTGTAATATCAATCACGAGCTGCCCTTTTGAGAAATCTAACGCATTCAGTTCAACCTTATCCCACAGCGATATCAATCCCTCATCGGCCATCTGCAGAGCTTTAAAGGCTGTCTCATACTTATCATTTGCATCAGTATATGTGATTTCACGCTTAATCGGCTTCAAATCCATAATATCCTCATCGGTAAAATACACCGTTATATCAGCCTGCAATTGCTCCGGGGTGCCCGGATCGGTAATCCCGCTCTGGCCGTTCTGCCCGGCATCGTCCCCACCGCCATTTGAATCCGGAGTCGCAGCTACCGGGTCCTGGATTGATGAGGTTTCATTTCCTTGCGGCGAAGTCCCCGGTTTCTGTCCACAACCAACAGCCGCGATAATTAATATTGCCAGCAATCCTGAAAGCCATAATTTCTTCATCCTACATTCCCCCTTTGGGACTTACGCATTTTCAAATATCTAAGTGAATAATTACAGTCCTAAATATTCCTTAATACCTGCAACGATTCCCTCGGCAACATTTTGCTGGAAATCCTCAGTATACATCAGAGCTTCATCCTTATCATGACTCAAATACCCCACCTCAAGCAACACCGCAGGCATCTTTGTCTCTCTCGTAACATGAAGACTGCTGTAGCGCACCTTACGATCAGCAAGCCCTGTCGCCGCTACCAAATGCTTATGCATAACATTTGCTAAAGGGATACTCTCTTCTCTAGTATAGTACGTCTCGGAGCCGCTAGGGTTAGCGGGCGGATCAATGCTGTTCCCATGAATTGATATAAATATATCCGCATTCAGGTCATTCGCTAGCTTGGCTCTGTCCTGCAGGCTTACTGTGATATCAGTTGTTCTCGTTAGAACGAAATCGATATCCGGCTCTTGTTCCAGCAGAGCTTGTACTTTTAACCCGACCGCCAAGGTGAAATCCTTCTCCTGCTTCTTGCTCTTGCTTATAGCCCCTGGTTGAGTCCCGCCATGGCCAGGATCAATAACAACGATTCTCTTTCCGCTGCCACCAACAGGGGGCGGTGTAACTCCCGTAGATTCCGTCAAATCTATCGTGATCAGCCCAAGTCCATCTCTAGTAACCGAAAATGGGCTTGGTGCCTTGAGATCAAGCACGATGCGAACCGTATCGGGATTACGGGTAAATAGAGCATAGCGAATCTGAGATACGCTAGGATGATCCGTAACAGCAAATTCCCCGCGCATGGTATCATCCAGCGGCAAGGCACTTGCGAACTGTTCGGAGAAAGAGGTCTGCGGCAGATCGATGACGATCCGATCAGGCCCGTCCATTTTGAACACACTTGGCTCAATATCGCTAGAAGCCGAAAGTTGCAGACGATTATCGCTGAAGCTGATCCCATTCAGCATCGCATGGGGAGCTGAAGGGACAGCGCTTCCTCCATTGTTTGAATTACCTTGCTGCGGAACATTCTCCGGAGTCCCGCCCGCCTCATTAGGATTCGAAGCGGATTTGCCTCCTCCGACGCCCGAACCCGATCCGCCGTCAGGACTATGTAAATGAGCCGATTTCGTCTTATTATCCCAGCTTACCTGAAGCCCCATCTCTTCGCCTACGAAGCGAAGCGGGATGAGGGTAGTATTATTCTGCAGAAACGGTGCCGCCTTTAGAGGGATCTCCCGATCCCCGGATTGTGCCAGCTTCTCGCCAATTACGAATTTAAGAGTAATGTCAGCCTGAGAGACCATAACGCTTCCTGTCTCCTTCTCCCACGCAACATCGTATCCAAGTCCCTCCAACACAACGCGCAATGGTACCATCACATTCCCATCAACGATGCCGGCCTGCGCCTTCTCAGGCTGCGCCAACTCGTGACCGTCAAGGTAAATATGGGTGCTGACCGGGGATGCCGCCTGGCTGATTCCCGGAATAGCGAACAAACAGAGCATGAACAGTACTATGAACCTCAATTTCTTCATCATCTTATCCCTACCATTCTCGTAATTTACCGCGAGGTCGCAGCAAGTGCGAGCAGCACCAACAACTTCTGCAGCAAGATTCTGACAAAGCAAATTTCCGGCATCCGACATTCCATCACACGACATCCATCCGACCTACGACAAATTCCTGACAACCGTCCGACAAACCAATAATCAATAACCGCACAGTTTGCTAATAACTTCCATGATATCAGATAATAGCGTTTTCTGATAGACTCCTATTTCATAGAATGACAAATGCATACAAAATTCATAACGAACTTCTCATGAAGAAAGTTTCATGTTGAAGGGTATTCTTACCCAATCCACTTGTCGTTAAATTCGGGGCATTCTATTAACATAAAAAAGCCGACTCCCTTCTTCTCCGGAATGGAGGGAAGGGGAATCGGCTATCGCTGGAATGATCAGCTTAAGCGAATTTGCGCTGCTCGTAGGCCGTGATCAGTTCTTCATGCTGCAGTGTCAGACCGATATCGTCCAGCCCTTGCAACAGAAATTGTCTACGGTGCTCGTCAAGATCAAAGGAGAGGCTTAACCCGAACTCATCAGTAATCGTCTTGCTCTCCAGATCGACGCTCAGCTTGTAGCCTTCATGCTGTGCTGTGCGCTGGAACAGTTCCTCCACTTGCTCCTCCGACAATTTAATCGGCAGAATACCGTTCTTGAAGCAGTTATTATAGAAAATATCCGCAAAAGAAGGTGCAATTACACAACGGAACCCATAGTCAAGGATCGACCATGGCGCATGCTCCCGGGAGGAACCGCAGCCAAAATTGGCACGGGAGATCAGAACCGATGCGCCGCTATAACGCGGCTTATTGAGTTCGAACTCCGGGTTCACATTGCCTTCTGTGTCGAAGCGCCATTCATAGAACAGAAATTGTCCGAATCCAGTACGCTCAATACGCTTCAAAAATTGCTTTGGGATTATCGCATCCGTATCCACATTCACCCGGTCTACCGGACCAACGATACCCGTTACTTTATTAAATGCATCCATGATAATGCTCCCCTCTTACTTATAGTACATGTTCAAAAAATTCGATTTCCGCACCGAGTTTGAACAAACTATTTTAGCTCACGATTTCGCTGTTGACATTCCACTCACGTACATCCACGAAGCGGCCTTTAATCGCCGCAGCTGCAGCCATTGCCGGAGAGACGAGGTGAGTTCTGCCACCGCGGCCCTGACGACCTTCGAAGTTGCGGTTCGAAGTAGAGGCACAGCGCTGACCTGGCTGCAATACGTCCGGGTTCATCGCCAGGCACATGCTGCATCCAGCTTCACGCCATTCAAATCCGGCTTCAGTGAAGATCTTATCCAGTCCTTCCTTCTCAGCCTGCAGCTTCACGCGACCGGAACCCGGCACAACAATTGCCGTAACTTTATTGGACACCTTGTAACCGCGGGCGATTTCCGCTGCTGCACGCAGGTCCTCAATCCGACCGTTCGTACAAGAACCGATAAACACATAATCGATCTCAATTTCTGTCATTGGGGTGCCTGGAGTAAGCCCCATATACTCAATCGCCTTTTCGGCTGCTTTGCGCTCATTATCTGTAGTAAATTCAGCCGGATTAGGTACAGTTGCATTCACATTAGTACCCATTCCCGGGCTCGTTCCCCAAGTTATTTGCGGAACCAATGAATCCACGTCAAATTCAACAACACGATCATACGCAGCACCTTCGTCCGTGTTCAAAGCAGACCAATCAGCTACCGCGCGATCAAAATCCGCTCCTTGCGGTACATGCTCGCGTCCACGCAAATAGTTGAAGGTCGTCTCGTCAGGTGCGATTAATCCCGCTCTTGCTCCGGCCTCGATCGACATGTTGCAGACCGTCATCCGCTCTTCCATTGTAAGCGAGCGGATCGCTTCACCGGTATACTCAATAACATAACCCGTTGCAAAATCGGTTCCGTACTGGGCGATGACGCCGAGAATCAGGTCTTTGGCTGTAACGCCCGGCTTACGCTTGCCGACGAAACGTACTTCCAGCGTCTTCGCCTTCGCTTGCTGCAGACATTGGGTTGCCAAAACATGCTCAACCTCGCTCGTGCCAATCCCGAAAGCCAGCGCACCGAAGGCGCCATGTGTTGAAGTATGGCTGTCTCCGCACACGATCGTCTTGCCCGGATGTGTCAAGCCAAGCTCAGGTCCCATAACATGAACGACACCTTGGTCGATCGTATCCAGATCATATAGCGTAACACCGAATTCCTTACAGTTCTGCGACAGCGTGTCGATTTGCTGCTTGGAGATAGGATCAGTAATATTGTAACGGTCCTTCGTAGGAACGTTATGATCCATGGTTGCGAATGTCAAATCCGGCCGACGCACCTTGCGTCCATTCAATCTCAAGCCTTCGAAGGCTTGCGGTGACGTTACCTCGTGAACGAGATGCAAATCGATGTACAAAATGCTAGGCTTGCCTTCTTCCTGATAAATTACGTGATTGTCCCAAATTTTCTCATACAACGTTTTCTTTTGGTTGCTCATTAAAATTCACCCCACACAAGGATTCGAACATTGAACAAGTCAGCTACGGCACTTCTGCCACTAGCCAGCGACTTGTATATTGAAATCAATATATCACTTAATTCTTCATTGTTCCAAGATATTATAACTATAATGATGATAGGTTTAACCTATAAGCAAGGACTGGATAAAGCAGGTTAATCTGCACTTGAGCAGTGGTTGAGAGGAAGGTTCTTAGGCGTAAGGGAGTTACCAATTGCTAATGACTTCTAAATGAAACTGAGGATCGTCTTGGAACGGATAGGAGCAGGTTGCTAAGGAATTAGGAATCGTCACTTGTGCAGATATGGGCTGTCCTGACTTCGAACAAAACTCAGGATTCCTATTAGTGCGGATAAGATCCATCCTGATTGCTAATCAAACTGGTTATCGCTATTGATGATAAGTGCCCATCCTGGTTGCTAATGAAATTGAGGAACGCTATATTAGTGCTAATAAGTACTATCCTATTGCTAACGAAACTGGGGATCGTTATTAGTGCCGATAGAGTCTGGCCTATTGCTAACGAAACTAGGAATCGCCACTAGTTCTATATGGGCTATCCTGACTTAGAACCAAACTCAGAATTCCTATTAGTGCTGTTAAGAGCCATCCTGATTGCTAATCAAACTGGTTATCGCCATTGGTGCTTTTAAGAACAACAAAACTAGGGATCGATATTGGTGCTTTTAAGAGACATCCTGACTTCTAACGAAACTAGGGATCGCTATTAGTGCTAATAAGGGCCCTCCTGATTTCTAACGAAACTGGGGATCGTTATTTCACCAAATTAATGGCTTTCAGACTGAATTTAGCCCAATTAACGTTATGGTGTTTCGTTAAAAATAAATTATCGTGGTTTATGGCGAAATAGCGATATGGTGTTTCGTTACAATCATAAGCGCATAGGCACCTGGAAAATCAAAACAGGCACCCCAACGGATGCCTGATAAAAGTTTCAAAGTCTACTTAAAATCAATTCCCATCACATGATCCAGCGGTACGGGGCCGATGCTGCGGCTGTCATTGCTATGATTGCGGTTATCGCCCATCACAAAAACATCACCTTGCGGGACGTCCCAGGATTGAGCCGGACCCAGGTTCATTTGTTCTTTAATGTAAGGCTCGCTGAGCTGAACCCCGTTGCGATACACATAGCCGTCCTTAACCTCGATCGTATCCCCCGGCAGTCCGATAACTCTCTTGACATAAAAAATTTCATTATCCGCTTGGCCGGAAAATAGATTAATGATCGGATGCTCTAATAAATCGTCCATAAAAGTACGGCTCCGGTCCACGCGACTGTCTACAATAACGATATCTCCATACTTAGGCAGCTTATCTAGCGTATGCTTGATCTTCCAGGCATAGATCCGTTGACTGTCCTTCAGCGTAGGCTCCATGGAATGTCCATCCACTTTATAGGGTTGAATCACGAAAATTCCAATTAATATGCTAAGCACAAATCCAATGATGATTGAAATGCCCCAGCCTCGAACCTCTTTCCATACTTTTTGCACACAAAATACCTCCCATGAGTTCTACTATCCCTATTATACATAGAATGAATCGCCTATAACAAACATGATCGACATTTATTACCGGAACAGGATATTCTATCTGACTAATCAAGCCTATATATCATATAATAGTTATAGGTAAAACAAATAAGACAGCAAATCCGCACAACGCTAAATCTATAAATCAGGAGAGATATCGGATGGAACTAAGACAATTGCAATATACCCTACAAATTGCTGAGGAGAAAAATTTCTCGCGGGCGGCCGACAAGCTGCATATCGCCCAGCCTTCGCTAAGCCAGCAGTTATCGAAACTGGAGCAGGAGCTCGGTGTCAAATTGTTTCAGCGCAATACTAGTACGGTGGAGTTGACCTATGCTGGAGAAAGCTTCATTGAGCATGCCCGAAAGATAATGGATGCCGTGAAGGAGCTGCGCCAGGAAATGGACGATATCTCCCAGCTTCGCGCCGGCCGCGTTGTCATCGGCAGTATGCCGATTACCGGCTCGCATCTGCTTCCGTATGTACTGCCCGCGTTCAAGGCCGCTTATCCGGATATTGACATCGTACTGCGAGAAGACACTTCGCTCCATTTAGAGAAGCTGACGGCTGGCGGCGGTACGGATCTGAGCCTGCTCTCTCTGCCGCTGCAGGAGCCGACGCTAACCTATGAGCCGATTGGCGAGGAGCCAGTCGAACTGGCGGTCCCCCCCCAGCATCCGCTGGCAAGCAGGGCCGGAGAACGCGATGGAATCCCATTGACGGAGTTGAAGGATGAGCCTTTCATCGTCCTGAAGAAAGGACAAGGCTTCCGAAAAATGACGATAGATCTGTGCCGTCAAGCCGGCTTTGAACCCAACGTCGTATTTGAGAGCAATAATATAGAGACCATCCAGTCTTTAGTGGCTGCCGGGATGGGAATTACACTCGTCCCCCACTTCATAGCGAGAGCCCGGCGCAGTGAGCTGATTCCTGTATATCTACCGTTGGCCGCCCCGCAACCTAGCCGGACACTCGTGATCGCCTATCGTAAAGGACGCTATTTATCAAAAGCCGCGGAGGCCTTCATCGAGACATTTAAGCAAACGCTAGCAGAACGCTACAATTCATAAGCCGACGGTCGACGATCCTTGAACACGGGAATCCGTTCTCGCACCTGCTGGACGAGGGTTAAATCAAGATGGCCGGTAATGATCCCCTCTGCCTCCCCGCCCTCGGCGATCCACTCCCCCCACGGATCAATGATCGCCGAATGTCCGAAGAAATGGTCATCGCCATTTCTCCCTGTCGTATTGCAGGCGATCACATACATTTGATTCTCGATCGCCCGCGCGGTCAACAAAGTGCGCCAGTGCTGCAGCCGTGGGTGCGGCCACTGGGCCGGCACGAACATAATCTGCGCCCCATTCAGCGACAATGTACGAGCCAGTTCGGGGAAGCGGATATCATAACAGATCGCCGCCCCGGCTCTTATCCCGTCCAATTCAAAGGTAACCGCCTGATCTCCTGCCGCCAGGTACTTGTCTTCATGCATCAGCCCGAACAAATGAATTTTGGAATAGGCCGCGACTTCCTCGCCCGTCCGATCGAAGACCAGCATCGTATTATATACCTTATTTCCTCTCTTCTCAGCTATGGACCCGGCAACGATATGAACCTTGAATTTGCGTGCAAATTCTGAAATCCAGCGCCGGCTTTCCCGCCCCTCTGGGTCGGCAAGCTCCCCCATTTGCTCAAGCGCATACCCCGTATTCCACATTTCAGGCAGAACGATCATATCGGGCTTTAAGGCGGCTTCCGCAGCCTGCTGTATTTTACTTTGCAACATTTCCCGGTTTCGATCCGGCTTCCCTGCCATGATGTCCGTTTGAATTAGAGCCATTTGCCACTTGGTCTTAGCCTCCACTTTTTTATCCCCCTTATATAAGGAATCTGCCAACAAAGCAATCCATGATTCTATCAAAATAAAGCCCAATCACTCTTCTCTGGGCGAATGCATAGAATACTCCATCAATCTCAACCGGAAGGATGGAGAGAACATCGTATGTCGATCTCCTACATGGATTATACCTCACCTAATGTCCAATTTACTTATGACTTGAAGAACAACCCGTTCTTTAAAAAAGACAATCAGAATTATATTAATGTCCTGTCAATCAATCAGTTGAATACGCTTGGGGACAACTCACTGCTCGATATATTCCTTAGCAATGGCGGGACGGTAGAGCCCCATTATCATCAAAATGCTTCCGAATTAGTCTATTGTATTGCCGGCTCGGCTGTCGTCTCACTAATCAATCCTTTCACGAGCCAATTGTTGCATTTTCCAATCAGACCGGGTCAGGTTGCCAATGTGCCGCAAGGCTGGTGGCATTATGAAATTGCAACGAGGGATAACACCCATCTGTTAGCCGTGTTTGATGCACCGATTCCTGAGGTTATTTTTGGTTCGGATATTCTCAGATTAACTCCTGCCAATGTGCTTGCCGACACGTACTGTCTGAATGAAGCCGAGGTCAAAGAGACGCTGGCTCCTATCACTTCAACCGTCATTGTTGGCCCGCCCAAAGATTGTAAACCTACTGGCCCTTCAAGCTCTTCAAACAATCAGAAACGAAGCACCCCGCCCACACAAACGGTACAATTCCAGCAGGTGCCAGGCTCAACTCAACGACACGCAGAACGAGCCAGGTCTCAGTGGAGCCAGCCAAACCAAGCTAACGGCGTTCCGGAACTTTCTCAACCCGTCACTCCCAGGTTCCCCTCCCCATACCAGACTATGCCGCAGCAAATGCAGACCTATCCGATATCAGTTAGGCCTGGATGGACAGTAATGGCAAGCAGTTATCCGGCCTATGGAAATCCGCAAGCAGGACAACAATCGCAGCAAGCAGCCCCGCCCCCATTCCCGACTTATCCGGGTCTCCCGATGCAGTCATTCCCACGCTAAACGGAAGTAAGATCATATACTCTACTCCAGACATAAATAGAAAATAGCTGCAAGTGAGCAGCTTTTTTCTATGTTCAAGTAAAGTAATGCTCTCTAGTGAAGTATAGAGCTAGTAGGCTAACTTCAACGTAGAGGCGGAGGCTAAAGGGCTTGCAGATGCATCCCAGGAGGAGCCCGGTCTGTGCTCTACCTCTAAAGACTTCGGGTGACCGGATCAAGCAGCCAACACATATCTACCATGATTACAAGTCCCACAGCCAGCAATCACTGTTGAATCTACCGCGATTCCCCTCAGACTGCCGTCACCCGGACGGTCGAGCGGCATCACCTTACCGCTTATAGCTGAGGACGCTTCGCAAACAGTACCCAGACTTTTCTCCGCACGCCTTCTTGCAGCACTAATGACCCTGATTTTCCCAATCGTCAATAGACCCTTCAAAAAATATCACATCCGTAAAATCTAAGTGTGTTCAGGAACAGTTTGGCCAGCGCTTCTTTTCAAGCCCGGCGACACATGGTATTCTAGCATTAACAAGAAAACCTCTCCCGGATATTCTCCGGAGAATGACCGACTACATACGTAGAATATATAAACGTGTTGACGGGACCAAGTACAAGAGCGATGCGAACCATAGAGAGCAGATTCCTCGGCTGCAAGAATTTGCACTTCGCACTCTTCGAAACCTACCCCCGAGCGGCCGCCTCGTCAAGAGCGGACAGCGCCCCTGTTACCGGGTAATCAAGTTGGATGAGCAATCATCAATTAAGGTGGTACCGCGGAAGTGAAACTTTCGTCCTTTGCAAGCAAAGGCGGAAGTTTTTTTGTATATTAACTTATCTTTGGGAGTGAACTCCATGCTAAGACGCATCGTTGTCAAAATAGGCAGCAGCTCATTAACCTCTTCGGAAGGGGAACTAAACCGGAAAGCAATCGACTTCTTCTCCTCCGAGCTGGCTGCCCTGAAAGCTGAAAATTATCAGATTCTGCTCGTCACCTCCGGAGCGGTCGCAGCGGGATTCCGCGAAATCGGATATGCCGAGCGGCCGAAGCTGCTGCATGAGAAGCAGGCCGCGGCAGCTGTCGGCCAAGCGCTGCTGATGCAGAACTATCGCGAGGCCCTGACTGTACACGGCGTATCAGCCGCACAAGTTCTGCTGACACGCTCCGATTTTCAGAACCGCAAGCGGATGGGCAACGCCAGCATGACGCTGGAGGAACTGCTTGGCCGAGGCGTCCTCCCCATTATCAATGAGAACGATACGGTCTCTATCGATGAATTGAAATTCGGTGATAACGATACGTTATCTGCCCTGGTCGCCAATTTGATTAAGGCCGATCAGTTGATCATCCTGACGGATATGAACGGATTATATACGAAGGATCCACGTATTGATCCGTCAGCTCGGCGTATTGACCGTGTGCAGGAAATCGATGATGACATTTATAAAATCGCTGGCGGTGCCGGAACCGCTGTCGGAACCGGCGGCATGCGCTCCAAGATCGATGCGGCCAAGATCGCCTCGCGCGGCGGGGTTCCTGTCTTCATCGGCAAGATCAATCAGCCGGGGCAACTGGCGCAAACTGTAAACGGGCAAGGACAGGGAACCTACTTCGAAGCCAATGACTCGGCGCTGCCGCGCAAGAAGCAATGGCTTGGCTTCCTCTCGATTCCGATCGGCACATTGACGGTCGATGCCGGCGCAGAGGAAGCGCTGATACATGGAGGGCGCAGCCTTCTGCCAGTCGGGGTACGTGAATCGACCGGACATTTCCAGGCCGGGGATGTCGTGGAAGTAGTGAACCCCGACGGCGAGGTTCTAGGGCGCGGCATTGTGAACTATGATGCTGATCAAATGCAGGACATCATGGGATTGCCCAGCTCGGAGGTGGTGAAGACGATGAACAGCGTCCATCGTCTGGAGGTTATACATCGCGACGAGTGGATTTCATTGAAAGCTTGATCATCATATATAAATACTGAGGAGGTATTTCAAATGAGTGAAGTGAGACAGAAAGCACAACTTGCAGGCAAGGCCTGCTCCGCCCTGAGCGGACTGACTACCGCGCTGAAGAACGAAGCGCTGCTTGCCGCCGCCAATGCGCTGGTGGAGAACAACGAGGCGATCATTGCCGCCAACCGGGAGGATCTTGACCGCGGACGCGACAATGGAACCAATGAATCTCTGCTCGATCGGCTTGCTCTGAATGAACAGCGCATCGAAGCTATCGCAGAAGGATTGAGACAAATTGTCTCGCTTCCGGACCCCATCGGTGAATTGCTGGAGACATTTGAACGCCCAAATGGATTGCATATTGCGAAGCGCCGCGTTCCCCTCGGCGTCATCGGAATGATCTATGAAGCGCGGCCAAACGTGACGGTTGATGCCATCGGCCTCTGCCTGAAGACGGGCAACGCCGTTGTCCTCAGAGGCGGATCAGCGGCCATTGCCTCTAACCGCAAGATCGTCGAGATCATTCATGAAGCATTGGATTCGACGTCTATTCCGCGCGATGCGGTGCAATTGATCGAGGATTCCAACCGTTCCTCGGTGGACGAGATGCTGAAGCTGAATGGCCTGCTTGACGTCGTTATTCCTCGCGGCGGCAGCTCGCTTATCCAGAACGTTGTCAACAACGCCACCGTTCCGGTCATTGAGACAGGCGCAGGCATCTGCCACACTTATCTGGATGCCACCGCAGATGCAGCGATGGCGACAGACATTGCGCTCAACGCCAAGGTACAGCGCCCTTCCGTGTGCAACTCGATGGAGACGATGCTCGTTCATCAGAATTTCGCCGCTGCGCATCTGCCTGCTTTGGCGCAGCGCTTCAGCGAAGCAAACGTGGAGCTCAGAGGCTGTGAACAGACGAGAGCTCTCGTCGATTGGGCTAAACCGGCAACCGATGAGGATTATGCCACTGAATACAACGACTATATTCTTAATGTCAAGATCGTCAAGGATCTGGATGAAGCGCTGGCCCATATCGCCCGCTTCAGCACGAAGCACTCCGAGTGCATCGTAACCGAGGATCTGCAGCATGCCGAACGCTTCCTGCAGGAAGTAGACGCGGCTGCTGTCTATTATAACGCCTCCACTCGTTTCACGGATGGCTTCGAATTCGGCTTCGGCGCCGAGATCGGCATCAGCACACAGAAGCTGCATGCCAGAGGTCCGATGGGGCTTCCAGCCTTGACATCAACCAAATATATCATTCACGGCAATGGTCAAATCCGTGGATAATGACATGGGCTGCAGCCGTGTTGTCCAATTTCAATCATAGATTGACATCGGATAATCATAGCTATGATTAATAGGAAATCTCTCTTCTTCTGGACAGAACGTTTAACAATGATATGGAGTTGTCAGGCTCAGCGCGGCTAAATGGATCTATCTGATAGGTAACGGAAATACGGTACGTTATGGTTGCTGAAAAGCGAGTTAAGACAAATCTAACGGAAATTGGGGACCTTATTACAAAACAATAATGCTAAAATCATCTGTTGGAACAGCGAATAGCGGAACCTATTTCCGTTACTTTTCCGAAAGGCCTGAAATTTGCAATATAGCGGCTGTCTGTTCCGTTAGAGGTCGGAAATCAAGTCCAAGCTACGCTGATGCTGCTCCTCCGCTTTACTTAGCCCCACTTCGGGCATACTTAGACAATATCAATCCAGTAATCCACAGTGGAGGTCATACCATGGTCACTAACGAAAACAAAAACTCTTCGAAGCCAGGTACGATCAGCTTTTATGGCGCAGGTTCCATGGCTGAAGCGATCGTCCGCGGACTCATTCATAAGCAGGTAGCCAAGCCTGCCTCGATATCGATGCTGAATCGCAGCAATCAGGAGCGTCTGGCCTATCTGACGAATCAATATGGAGTGGTCACGAGCAATCAGGAGGAACAAAAGAACCAACTGTTGGAAGAAGCTTCAATCATCGTACTAGCGATGAAACCGAAGGACGCCAAAGACGCGATTACTGCGATCGCTCCTCACCTCTCGGAGAAGCAGCTGCTCGTCTCCGTTATCGCTGGCTTGTCCATCGAGACGATTCAGCAGCTGCTTGGCTTCGCCGCCCCGATCGCCAGAACGATGCCGAACACTTCAAGCTCCATTGGTTACGGGGCAACTGGGATCGCCTTCTCTGACGAAGTCAGCGAAGAACAGAAGCAGCAGGTGCTGACGATGTTCGAAGCGGTCGGAACCGTCTCGGTCATTCCGGAAGAGAAGATGGAAATTCTGACCGGTGTTTCAGGCAGCGGCCCGGCTTATGTCTACTTCATGATGGAAGCGATGATCGCTGCCGGGATTGAGGGCGGACTGTCGCCAGAGCAAGCGCGGGAATTAACGATACAGACCGTGCTCGGCGCGGCTGTCATGATGCGCGAGACCGGCGAGGAACCGGCCAAATTGCGCGCAGATATTACATCTCCAAATGGCTCGACCCAGGCCGCATTGGATGTTCTGCGTGAGGGCGGTTTTACAGAAGCGGTTAAAGCCGCCGTCCGCAGAGCAGAGGAACGCTCGCGTGAGATGGGGCAAGCTGTGAAGGACACATTGCAATAAGCTGCTCCGGATGACTGGCAGCTTGCCGCATCTGCAAGGCCAAGCCAGTTCCAGGCTTGTGCTAAGGAATGGCCGAACCCTGAAGTCGGCTCGATGATGCTGTCCTGGCGGATCGGGCCAGCTTCAGGGTATTATGGCCAGCAGGAATACATAAACGCTGGCTACTATGCATTCACTTCAAATCAGCTAGGGCCTTGGCGCGCAGACAGCTATGCGTACAGGCCTATATTGGATCCTGCGAGTTAGAGGAGAATGGCACTTTAAGGAGGGACATTAGTCCATGATGGCCTTTGCACAAATTGCCTTGGAAGAGAAGCAAGCCAGGCTTGCCGAGCTTAAAGAAGTGAAAGAACTATTGGCTGCCAAGGGCTGGTTCCCGGGTACAAGCGGCGATTTATCCGCTCGTGTCGGCAAGTATGCGCCAGACGAATTTTATTTTGCGATCACTTCCCGTGGCAAGGATAAAGCGATGCAGCACACACCGGAGGATTTTCTGTTCGTTGACGCTGGGGGCAATGCTTGTGAGACAACCTCTCTTAAGCCAAGCAGGGAAAGCTTGATCCACGCTAAAATCTACCGAATGACCGGCAGCAGCGCTATTTTTCATGTACATACAGTGTTTAATAATTTGATTAGCGAAGTTTACGGAGATCAGGGATTTATTCCGGTTCACGGCAACGAACTGATCAAAGAGCTCGGAATCTGGGAAGAGCGTGCAGCGATTGAAATTCCCGTACTGCCTAATTATGCAGATATTCCTTCCGTCGCCAAGCTGGTGCCCGGAGCGATCCATCCCGATATTCCCGGTTTCGTATTGCGAAATCATGGCATTTATGCCTGGGGCAGCAGCATTCTTGAAGCCAAACGGCACCTGGAAGCCTTTGAATTTATGATCGAGCTGGAATATCGACGCCTCGCCCTGCTTCGATAATCGCTATCAAGCACCTCTTTTTTTTAGCGGTACACAACTGTAGATACATCTTTACATAACTTCGAAGGAAATAGGCAAAGAGGCTTGCCCTTTGTCCCATCTGTATAGCTAACAGAACAGCCCTCGCTGGATGACTCCCAGCGAGGGCTGTTCTGTTAGCTATACAGGTATTCATTGGAACTAGGCGAAGCTTCTCAAGGACAATTCGTATTACTTCATTGCCTTCGCCAACTCCGTGAAAATAACGCCTAGCGCGTACGCCCCCGCATCCGGGTAACCGATGCTCCGTTCGCCTACCGCACCGGCCCGGCCCATCCGCGCTACGATTTCCGCTGTCTGCTGCGCGCCTTGAACCGCAGCCTCGGCCGCCTTAACCGCCGCTTGCTTCAGGTTATCGCCTTGCTCAGCGCTTTTCGTCCACTCGTCAGCGAGCGGCGCCAGCGCATCGATAAGCGTCTTGTCGCCAACGACGGCTCCCCGGCCAAAGGACCTTTCCCCCGTATCCTGGATTCCTTTGACTACGGCATGCATCATTTCAGCAACCTCGCTGATGGACAGCTCCTGCTTCTGCTGAGCATACTTGCTGGCAGCCCGGAAGCCCGATCCCCAGATCGGTCCAGAGGCACCACCGCAGTGCTCCATAATAACGAGCGAGCAGGCATCGAGGAAATCACCGATATTCTGCTTATGATGAGTGATAATCTCTTTCCATTCCACTTTCAACTGCTTGAAACCTTTGGCCACGCTCATTCCGAAGTCGCCGTCCCCTGCGTGAGCGTCGAGCTCACAGAACGGAACTTCATTTTCGATAATGACCTCACTCATTTGATCGACGAGGTAGACGATATTTTGCAACGTTAGCCGATCTTTCTGAATAACCGCTGCCGCAGGGTCGGTCTCGTTCTTATACGATACCTCGTCTGCCGCTTTCTCCTCACGAATGACCTCGGTATAATTTACCGGTTCGAACGGAGCTTTAACGGCTAACGCCAACGTGTCGCAGGGGGCAGACAACCATTTCTTCAGCGTATCATCGAGCTTCATTAGGGTCACGGAGGCACCCGCCATATCGATGCTTGTCATGTAGTTGCCGACAAACGTCTTGAACACCCGCTTGTTCTTCGCGGTTAATTCCCGAATCACCGAATTGTTCAGCAGATACAGCTCTTGAAGCGGCGTGGCACCAAACCCGTTAATTAATACGGCAACCTCCTGCTCCGTCGAATCACTCAGCTGCAGATTGTCCAATAACGATTCGATCATGCGCTTTGCCAATTCATCCGCAGACACCAGCTCTTCCCGGCGAATGCCCGGCTCACCGTGAATCCCCACCCCGTATTCCATCTCATGATCTTCGATTTGGAAGGTAGGTGTACCTTTGGCTGGAACCGTGCAGGAGGTAAAAGCAAAGCCGAGACTGCGCACATTATCAATCGCATGCTGCGCCGCTTCCTTTACTTCAGGCAATGACAAGCCTGCCTCCGCTGCCGCTCCAGCAACTTTATGAACGAGTATCGTTCCGGCGACGCCCCTTCTCCCTACCGTATAGAGACTATCCTTAACAGCGATATCATCGTCCACCTTGACATAATCCACCTCAAGGCCGTCTTCGCTGGCAAGATGAGCTGCATTTTTAAAATTCATAACATCGCCGCTATAGTTCTTAATAATTAGCAGCGTTCCTTTGCTGCCTGCCGTATTCTTAATCGCCTGATATACCTGGATTTGCGATGGAGAAGCGAATACGTCGCCGCATACAGCCGCATCCAGCATTCCGCTGCCTACAAATCCGGCATGAGCGGGCTCATGCCCGCTCCCGCCGCCACTGATCAGCGTCACTTTATCAGGATTGTTTTTCTTTTTGGAAATGACCTTGAATTTGTAGTTGAAATCCAGCTCAGGATGCGCTAAGACAAGCCCATTGCACATTTCCCGAACCAAGGTTTCAGGCTTATTCATTATTTTTTTCATCTTAAATCTCCTTGGTTAATTTATATTGGCGTCCCAAATGGTCCGCAGCCATAATCGCCGACGCAACCGCATCCTCGGAAATCGGGAACGGCATCGAGTGGATGGACTCTTCAGCGATACATGCTTTTTTAGCCACCTCAAGCAATTCCTCATAGCTCACATGCTCTACACCGATATCTGCCAGACATACCGGCAGACCGATAGAGAGGGAGAAATCCAACACTTCTTTCATTTCGGCCCGATCGGCATTTTCTAGTACCAATTGGGCAATCGTACTGAAGGCTACCTTCTCCCCATGATAATAATGATGCGTTCCTTCCAGAGCTGTTAGGCCGTTATGAATGGCGTGAATCGCAGCCAGCCCGCCGCTTTCAAAACCTAATCCGGATAGCAGAATATTCGTCTCGACGATATTCTCCAAAGCCGGAGTTACAATGTTCTGATCACAGGCCAGCTTGGCTTTATATCCGTTCTCCAGCAAGGTCTCATAACATAGCTTGGCGAGTCCCAGCGCTGTAATCGTCCCTTTGGCATCACCGCATACGCCTTCGCGAACCCCGCACGGCAATCCGGCGTTCACATTGGAATACGAATTGGCCGTAGCTCTGGCCTCAAAATAAGTTGAGAGCGCATCTCCCATCCCGGCGACGAGAAATCTTGTCGGCGCTTGGGCGATGACTGTCGTATCGATCATGACTACGCTCGGACTTTGCTTAAAATACGCATAATCATCGAATTCTCCCTCTGGAGTATAGAGAACAGCGGAATGGCTTGTAGGCGCATCGGTAGCCGCAATCGTAGGCACGATGATCAGAGCTTCGCCTTCGGCTACACATTTCGCTGTATCAATCGCCTTGCCGCCGCCAAGACCCACCGTACATGCACAGTTGTGCTCCTTGGCCAACGCCTGCAATCTTGCTACTTCCTGACGCGAGCATTCCCCATGGAATCCGCTTTCTACAAAGGTAATATTGAATTTATGTTTAGTTGCCTCAAGCTTATCCTTCACGCGGGCCACATCATCAGGATGTGCTATTAACAGCGCAGAATCACCAAAGGTCTTCACAAAATAGCCCAGATTTAACAGTTCATTTTCCCCTTGCACATATTTCGTTGGACTAATAAACGCTCTTCTCATCTTACATCCTCCTCAAATCATTTATACACTAATTATAGGATGCACTATTTTGAGAAGCATGAAACAAAGAGCTTGATTTAAAGCGTTTTCTTATCGTATTTTCTTGCCATTGGGCAATATAATTGTATTTTCTTGTTCTGCAGTAGAACTATTCGCTATAATTGTTATAGTGTTTCTATTACTTCGATAGGAGACTACGATCATGTCCAAGTCCCGATTTGACTTAGAGGAAATCATAGATCTGGAGAAATGGGAGAAGCTGCAGGATGCTCTATCGCTTGTAACGAAAATGGCTATTTTAACGGTCGATTATAAGGGGATTCCCGTGACCCGACACAGCTACTGTCAGCCCTTCTGCCAAGGGGTACGTCAGGACTCCCACCTCTCGCAGTATTGTCAAAAATGCGATGCACGCGGCGGGCTTGAAGCCGTGCGGCAGAATAAACCTTATATCTATTTATGCCATTTCAATATTATCGATATCGCCATACCAATCATTATCAACAATCAATATCTTGGTGCCATTATGGCCGGCCAGCTTAAGCTGCGCGAACCGGATATGCCTCTGCTGGAACAGGTCGTATCGCGACCTCCCAATGCGGAGACGCATCGCAAGTTTCAAGCGCTGGAGGAGCATTACAAGGCTTTGCCGGTCTTATCCTATGATGAAGTAACGAAATGCGTGGACCTGCTGCTGCAATTAAGCACTTATATCGTGGAAGAAGCGATTCAGAAGCATACCACCGTCGATTTGTACAAAGGAATGCTGACCTCAAATTTGGACGCTTCCGCTCCCGCCTCTAGCCAGGTGCTGGACCCAGCCGACCGTACCTATCGTAAAATTCAATCGATCCAGCAGGAGTTGTCGGGGGCGTTAATCAACACGAAGCTAAAAAACGGAGCCGACCGATTCATCTCGTCCAATGCCGTACTCCAGCCTGCCTTCGATTATATTTATGCGCATAAGCAGGAAAGCTTCGGCTTAAAGGAGATGGCCAAGCTCTGTCATCTCAGTCCCAGCTACTTCAGCCGGATCTTCACCAAGGAGACTGGAGAGAATTTCTCGGTTTTCATCGCCAGATTGAAGATTGAATGGGCCAGACAGCTGCTTGAATCAACCGATTTGTCGGTCAATCAAGTGAGCGATGACCTGGGCTTCTGCGATGCGGGCTATTTCATTAAGACATTCAAGAAATTCGAGAGCCTCACCCCTGCCGCGTATCGCAGCATGTACAAGGAATTGTCCGCAAAATAACCCTCCGTCATAAAATGATCGAAGGGTTATTTATGCGGAGGTTTATATACTCGTAGCCGCGGCCACAAGATTCGCCAGCTGCTCCGGGTCATAAGTCTGCCCCTGGCGCAGCTTCAATGTTTTTCGTTCCGGCGGGCCATCGAATATTCCTTCGGGAAATTCAATCCCCGCCGGATTAAAAATCGTAAAGCTGACCGCATCCTTGGATGTAGAAATTACAGCGGCATATTTTCCATTCTTCAAGAAATGAGGTTTCTTATATTGGAGACGCTCCTGGGCATCCGGGATAACCTGATACACCAACTCACGCAAGCTGACCGCCGCTTCCCTTTGCCAAGTCTCCTTAATTCCATTGATAAAATTCGTGACCTCTTGATTCATATCTTCTTCTCCTTTGGGTACAAAATAGCGTTCTTCGAATTTTATGCTCGGATGGTTGTAGCAAACTGCCACGTCACACCGAACCGGTCCAGGATTTCACCATAACAGGCTCCCCATGGCTGAAGCTCGAACGGATAACGGATTTCTCCGCCTTCCCCCAGCTCTGCAAAGGCCTGCCTTGCTTCCACCTCAAGCTCGAAAGTCAATGACAGACTTATGTTGCGGCTGCCCTCCACAGGTTCAAAAATATCGCTCATGAATAACGTATTTCCGCCTGCCAAAGATAAAACCATATGCATCACTTTATCTTTGATCCCTTGGGGAGTCCCCGGCACCTCACCATATGTTTTGATGGCCAGAATCTCGCCGCTTAGCACTTTTTTGTAAAACTCCGCCTGAGATCTTGCATCCTCCGACATCAGATAAGGAACTAATTTTGCATTCATTTCAACGACCTGCCTTTCCCCGTAAATTAGATGGAAACCGGCATGCTTCAACCGCTTGGATGCCGTTTCTATCTTAACAACGAACGGGAAATCGCAAAATCGACAACAGTCAATCCTATTTTCCAAAAAAAATTTCTTGTTCCATTCTAAACAACGTTCATCCTCCGAAGTGCCCTCTGATCTTGGCTTGGGTGTCCGCGTCCGACGATAACTCTTCCGGGTCAAATATTTGCCGCAGCTCAATCTCCCCTTGCCCTTGACCATGCGGGTCCGGCATCCGCAGCGCCCATTTAATCGCCTCTTCCCGTGAATTCACCTCGATCAGGGTGTAGCCAGCAATAATCTCCTTGGATTCGGTGAACGGCCCGTCTATTATTTGGGGCTTCCTTCCGGGCTCCGGATAGGAAATGCGGATTCCGCCCGAGCTTGGCTGCAGGCCGTCTGCGGCCACTAGAACGCCAGCCTTTGCCAATTCCTCGTTATACCTGAGCATCGCTTCCAGAAGCTCTGGACTGGGCTTCACACCCGCCTCGGAATCGGATGTAGCCTTGACAATCATCATAAATCGCATGATTAGCCTCCTTCCCGTATACATGTCATTCAAATCCTTAGACGCATGTTCCACTCTATCTATTTCTTTGCCCGGAAAATAAATACCTGCATTTTTATTTTAAATTCAGGGCTCTTGCCTAATATAAAGGTTTATTTCTAATGCACGAACCCCCTGCCGGATTTTCCGACAGAGGGTTCAAAGAACGGGATAGAGATCATCTTTTCATCAGAAATCTTTCCTGGAACTATGCTAGAAATATACTAACCAGATGACGACTGCCAGTACGATTCGATACACCGCAAACGGAACCAGCTTCACCCGGTTAATCAGCTTCAGGAAGAAACGGATCGACAGCAAGGCGAACAGGAAGGCCGCGATAAATCCAACGATGAAGAAGGGCAGAGCGTCAGGGGTAAAGTACTGCCAATTCTTAATTAAGGAGAGCGCACTGGCACCGGCCATGATCGGCACCGCCATAATGAATGTAAAGTCCGCCGCCGCCCGATAGCTAAGTCCAAGCAGCACGCCGCCGGATATGGTCGATCCGGAGCGCGAGAAGCCCGGCCAGATGGAGAGACATTGGAACAAACCTATAGAGAGAGCCTGCTTGTATGTAATCTGATCCACCGTCTCGATCACCGGACGTTTCGGGCGGAAGCGATCGGCCGCGATCATCAGAATTGCTCCAACGACCAGACCGATCAATACTGTGCCGGTAGAGAACAGATATTCATCAATATAATTCTCCAGCAGCACGCCAAGCAGCCCTGCCGGGATCAAACCGACGATGACATGACTCAGCTTCAAGCGTCTGCCCTGGTACCGCCCGGGCATGCTCTCACTCCTCCGCTCTCCCCGGCCCCCGGCTTTGAACCGTGACAGCCCAAGCATATCGATGAAGCGATCTTTAAACACGACGAGCACGGCCAGAATGGACCCGAGTTGAATTACTACCTTGAACGTATTAGCGACATACTTGGAGGTGAAGATCAGATCGGTCTTCAGCCACATATCGTCGACGATAATCATATGCCCTGTAGACGAGACCGGGGCAAATTCCGTCAGCCCCTCTACAATGCCGAGAATAAATGCTTTGATAAGAGAAATGATATCCATTGGCTTTCTTTCGCTCCTAAGCTATATAGATTGATGGAGTGGCAGGTTGCTCTAGGACTGCACTTTTTTTCGCTTACGCCAGAACAGCACGGCAAAGGCGAGTACACCGACAGCGATCACTGCATAGGCGATATGGGAATAGACATCCATAAACCCGACGATACTCTCCCAGGAGCCGCCGACAGCTGCACCTAGACAGACAAGAATTACGTTCCAGGCCAATGTCCCGATGGTCGTAAAGAGCAGAAACAAGCTGAATTTCATCTTGTTCATCCCGGCCGGAATAGAGATCAGGCTGCGGATCAACGGCACCATCCTGCAGAACAATACGGTCCAGTAACCGTATTTATCGAACCAGGAATCGGCCTTGCGTATATCCTCCTTTTTTACTCTTAGATAACGTCCGTATTTTTCGATTATCCCTTCAAGCTTATCTACATTAAGCAGATAGCCAATTCCATACAAAATCACGGCGCCCAGCACCGAACCTAACGTGGAGGCGATAACTACGCCTGTTACCGTCATGCTTGTAGAAGTAGTCATAAATCCGCCAAACGTTAAAATAACTTCCGAAGGGATCGGCGGAAACACATTTTCAAGAGCGATCAGAAATAAGATGCCGAAGTATCCGAATTGTTCCATAATGCTCGTTATCCAATTTTCCATGTATACCTCCGAGAAAACTATGTTTTAAATTTGAAGCGGGCCCTTCTCTCTGCCCCGGCTTCATTTCAATTAGTAAATTCTGATCGCTTTCTGTAAATTGCGCAAATAACGGGCCCGGATGAACAGGAAATAGACTACCTGTACCAGACAGAAGCTGCTCAGAATCAGCCCGGCTTCCCAGGCAATGGACATATATAAATAACTCTGCAGAGCAATAAATGCAAACAGGCTGTGGATCATCGCCACCCCGATCGGAACGAAAAACAATAAGGCCAGCTGCTGTGACACGACCTTCTCCATCTCCTGGTGGGTTAAACCAAGCTTCGTCAGGGCAGCATACTGCCTGCGGTCGTAATCCAAATCGCTGTATAGACGAAAGTACAATACGCTGCCTGCGGCAATGTAAAATACGGTCCCGACGAGGAGTGCGAAGAACAACAGCGCACCATACGAGCTCCTCTGCACCTCGAACAGGGTTCCGCTTACCGTCAATGCATAGGGCTTACCCGCTTCATAATCCATTTTGCCATGCTTGGTCAGCTCCATAGCCATTCCTACGGTCTGCTCCTGCTGATCGGCATAAAAGCCTGTAAATCGCTCCGTTCGTTCCCTCTGCTTGAGGTTTTGCAGCAGCGAATCATTCACAACCAGACCGGAGAAGGTTCCCTCGCGACTATTCCCAAGCTCGGGAGTTAAATATTCCGGCACGGCAACATGCTCAGTAATCCCCGTCTCTCGCAAGCGGATTCCCCGTTCCTCCAGCGTATATTCCGCTGGCTTACGCTCCTCCAGCAACAGCCTCTCCCGCTGCGAGCTAAGCAGGATCAGCGCTTCCTGCGCTCCGGGCGGATGCTCATTTACCTTAAGACCGGCCGCCTTGACCGCTGCTTCATAATCCGCGAAGCCGACCAAGGCCATGGTGCGCGGCCCGGAATCAAGCGTGGATTTCTTCACCTTGACATAGATCAAGTCCATACCGCCCATCTGATACGGTACTTGCCTGGCTTGAAGCTCGGAGCGGATTTGCTCCAGATGCTCGGAGGCAAGCCTGCTTCCTGGCTTGGCTACATAGGCGATATCCGCCGGATAATCCGCCTCGAATTCATCCGACAGCCGGTTGATCGAAGCAAACACGCCGATCGCACAGAAGGTAACTGTGGAGACAATCGTAACGAGAAAGAACATTCTCGAATTATCCTTCAAGCGATAAGACAGATTCGAGATCGTGACCAGGTTCGTCTTTTTCCAATAAAATTCAATCGTTCTCTTGGCCCATTCGAGCAATGACAAGCTAAGCTGAGTGTACAAGAAATAGGTCCCCACGATCGTCATACACGTAACCGGCACCATACGAATTAATACGGTGGATGCCGTAGCCGAAGCTGCCAGATAGTAGCTTGCCATCAGCAATAGAGCAGCGAATAGCGACAAAAGCTTGGAAGCTTGCGGCGGTGCTCCCCGGTGACGATCCGACTGGAAGAGATCGATGAGACGGGTAGAGCCAAGCAGCATCATCGTACATAGAGAAATGACGAGAAACAGCAAGGCAAAGGCCCCGATTGTAAGCAATAGACTATATAGCGAGACGTGGAACGGAAGCGAGACAATCCCTAACAGATTGGAGCCTGCCATGAGGAATAGCTTGGCGGTGAGCAAACCGCCGATCATCCCAACGACAATCGCACCCGCGCCGATCAGCATATTTTCATAGAACAGCATCTTACGGAGCTGCTTATCCGTCATGCCCAATAGCAGTAATGTTCCAAACTGATGTCTTCGTGAGCGGAGAAAAGAACCGACCGAATATAACACAAACAGGAAGCAGAATACATACATAATCGACACCGCTTCCGCAAGCACGACCTTGGCCGGAGTATACAGCGGCTGCTTCGCAAGATCGGGATGGAACAAGAACAATGCGCAGACAAAGAAGATCAGAACCGAGAAGGAGCTGCTTAAGAAATAGGCGGCATAAATCCGCTTATTGCGCAGCACATTGCTATAGGCGAACTGTCGGAAAGTGATGAGATTCCCCTCCCAGCAGCGACATCATGTCAATAATCTTTTGAAAGAAAACCTGTCTGTTATCCCCCCGATAAAGCTCGTTGTAAATTCTTCCATCCTTGATGAACAGGACGCGATGACAATAACTGGCGGCTATAGCGTCATGTGTGACCATCAGAATCGTCGTCTTATCCTCACGGTTAATAAGCTCGAACGCTTCCATCACTTCACGCGAGGATCTGGAATCCAGATTGCCCGTCGGCTCATCCGCGAGCAACAACGAAGGCTTGTGAATCAGAGCGCGGGCGATGGCTGTCCGCTGCATCTGTCCACCTGATATTTCACCTGCATACTGCTTCATAATCGCTTCGATTCCTAGCCTGGCGGCGAGCGACTGGGCTCTGCTCTTCATCTCATGGATGGGCAGTCCCTCCAAGGTCAGCGGCAGCACAATATTCTCTTCCACCGTCAAAGTATCAAGAAGATTGAAGCGCTGAAATATGAACCCGAGCTGACGTCGGCGGAACAGAGCTGTCTCATCCTTGTTCAGCTTTTGCGGGTCCTGTCCGTTCAGAGTCAGCGTTCCACTTGTCGGCTCATCAATCGTAGCGATCACATTCAACAGCGTCGTCTTGCCGCTGCCGGAGGGCCCCATAATCCCAACGAATTGTCCCGCTTCGATTTTGAAGGACACATGATCCAGCGCTCTCGTTGATATTTTTTTGCCTTCGTAAATTTTGGACAACCCGTTAACTTCTAGAACCGGCATGAACTGCGCTCCTTTTCCTTCGCTGATTTGAGTATACTAAGTGGCAGATCATCGCTGCCATTGATTAATCTTACACTACCTTACTTGTTTGTAAGGTTAGAGGCGTCTCCCCCTGAGATACAATTACGCTTCAAAAATAATCCGTACCGTCGTCCCTTGATCCGGCTTCGATTCAAGCTCCAGCCGGTGCCCCAGCTTCCCACAGATTTGCTTCGCCAGATACAAGCCCATTCCGGTAGACTCCTGGAAGCTGCGTCCGTTCTCCCCGGTAAAATAAGCATCAAAGACACGCGGCAGATCGCTCTCTTGAATTCCGACTCCTTCATCTGTCACTTCCAAGACGGTGTGACCTTCTTGAAGAAAGCCGCGGAAATAAACTTTTCCTCCAGCCTTGACTGTATATTTCACAGCATTTGTCATTAGCTGCGTGATAGTAAAGGTCAACCACTTCTCATCCGAATGTACATACAATAAGTCAGGTACCGCGATGTCCGGATACACCCTGCCGCGGATAAAAAGCCTTTTCTGCGTAGATACAACCGTCTTGATCAAGCCGCTCAGCGACAGCTGCTCCACGACAAAATCATGCTCGAACGCATCAAGTCTTGCCGTATAAAGCACCAGATCAAGTCCCTTCTGCAGGCGGTCCAGCTCATCTCCAAACGCATGAAAGCGAGGGTCATCCTCGTCCTGAAGCATTAAATGCATCACAGAAAGCGGTGTTTTCATCTGATGTACCCATTGATTCATGAATTGCACCTGATGGTGGATTTTCTCCTCCTGAACGTTCAGGCTGGCCAAGTAGCTGCGGTATTGCGACTTCAACAACTGATATACCGCTTCCGATAACGGCGTGCCGGGGTGAATCTCCTTAAATAGATCCAACGCTGGGCCTGTCCGCTGCTCCAGACTTCGGTATAAGGTGCGCTGGGTGATGTAGCGGTAAGTCAAGTAGAGCAGCAATACAGCGCCGCTCAGCAGCGCGGCGTACAGGATCACAGCTATATTGCGGTATCCATCAAGCCAATAAACAAGTGATATGACAGATAGCTGCAATAAATAGATGAATATAAGCGGACGCTGCTCCTTCAGAAACAATCTCACGCTTCGCCCTCCCAATGGGGCACCAGTCGATATCCTTGCCCACGCACCGTTTGCAGCGCATCCTCTATACCTAACATCTGCAGCTTCTTGCGTACGCGGGTGACATACACATTAAGGGTATTGTCATCCACAAACTTCTGGTCATCCCAAATTTTCTCCAGCAGCCGATCCCGGCTGACGATCCGCTCCATCCGCCCCATGAGCTCATCAAGAATCTTCATCTCGGTTAGGCTCAGCTCCACCTTGGACTCACCAATGGACAGAAATAACCGCTCTTTATCCAGTGACAGTCCAGCCACGGATACCGTCCTGTCCCCGGCGCTAGAAGCATATGATCCATAAGCCCGACGCAGCTGGCTCATTACCTTCGCAATCACGATGTCATAGTCGAACGGCTTTGTAATATAGTCATCGCCTCCGTTTTCAAGCGCCATCACCTGATCCATCTTGCCCTCGCGAGCTGAGATGAAGATGATGGGGCATGTCGATTGACTGCGAATCTGTCTGCACCAGTAATAGCCGTCAAATTTGGGCAGATTGATATCCAGCAGCACCAAATGCGGCTCATACCGCTCGAATTGCTGCTTGATCGTATCGAAATCGTCCGCCGCATATGTATCGTAATCGAAGCGATGCAAGTACTCCCTTAGCCTGCCAGCAATGCCTGGATCGTCTTCTACAATGAATATTTTGAACATAAGCAATCTCCTTTTGTCCGACTCTTACCTCTGAATGGTAACAAAAATAGACATACATATAAAAATAGAGAGGCAACAGCTCTTTGGGAGCGAAGCCTCTAATTATAGACGTTTATGTTCTGGTTAAAGTTAGCATAGTTATGTCCCCTCGGCTTATCGCCTCAGAGTACCGATTTATTCCGCGTGCCCGCAGACAAAAGCTTCAAGCCCCCGCCGATTAGCAGGAAGGCAATCAGGACAGGACGCAAATATTCGTATACGAAGTATGTGATGCGCAGTCCCGGGAAATATCTCTCGATCATGGGAACCAAGAGATCCATAGAGACATAATAGACGCCTAACAGAATCAGGATGATGCCAAGCCAGTGCTGGTAACTTCCTTTGCTATCGATCAAGGGCCGGTCCTCTAGCGGCAGAACACCATAACGACTAATATGCTGCAGCCCATCAAACAAACTAAAGAACCAGATGATCGGAATCACGAATAGAAACACTTTTAAACGCAGCACATCGATCACATAGAAGCTGCCGAGGAACAGCACCATTAATTGCAAACCGCGCTTCTGAAGGCCGAGATACATTTGACCCGCGCCTGGAAAAGCCGATAGCAAGGTAGCCAGAATTTTGCTGCGTCTGCCGTCGATCCGGCCGGATTCCCATTCATCAAACAAATTGCGGTCCTGGATAAGCTCCCCCGCCTGCTTGCGGTGAACGAGCCCAACTGCATCGAACATTGAATAGAGCCAGATGATAGGCAGCAGCCCAAGAAACAGAAGAAACACCGACTCATGAGTAATGCCTGTCACGAACAGCAGCATCGTAAACAGCCCGAAGAACGAGATCAGGAAGGACAGCCCCCTCTGCATCAGTCCCAGCTGGAAATGGCCGAGGCCAGGCACGAACGAGAGCAGAATAATGAAGAAACGCTCCGTGTCCTTATCTTTTTGACTCATCGGTGGAGGGATAATTCCCAACGGATCAAGCGGATCTGCAATAACAGGCTGCTGAACGGCAGCCGGCTCCCGCAGCAGCACGATGATAAGATCGAGCATGGAGATGCACCAGAGAATAAACGCTGCAATAGCCGTTACAGCAAGGAACACTTCCTCTCTCGAAGCTATAGCTAATAGAATTCCGAACAAAATTCCCCCGAAGAAAAATACCGGGTAGAGCACGCCTCTTACCTTCTTCCCCCAATAAAGATGCCCCAGGCCGGGAATCAGGTTTAAGATAAGCGCAAGCAAACGATTGCGATAATGTACCAATGTCATTCCTTCCTTTCTGTATCAAGTATTAGTCATGTTATCTCATTTACTTATTCCATTTATCGAACCAACCGGTAGTCGCCTTCATGAGCCTATCGCTAACTGATATCTCCTGATTAGGTCGGTGGATTGCCTCATTAGCCCTCGAGAATAAATGATCGAAGAAACCGCCGGTCATCAGCAGCATAGTAATCGACGCAGCGATCACGTATTGCAGCCAAGCCTGGTTGAACCATCTGCCGATTGAGCCTTGCTCCTTGTCAGGGTTTGCAGCTTTATCCGAAGAATCCGGCAATGAGGCCATCAGTCCCTCCAGCCAAGGCCCATCCTCTCTCATCTCCGGCAGTTCACTCTCTAACGATGATAGAGCCTCAGAATAGAGGAGTGCAGCTTCCTCATCTTCAAGCAGCATATTCTCCAGCCGCTTTTCTTCTTCCCAAGTTAATTTTCCTTGAATATACGCCTTCCAGATCTGCATGGAAGCTTGATCCAGTGGTCTCACTACCATTCCTCCTCCTTCCAATGCTCTCTCATCCATCTTCTCGCGCGATACAGCTTGGATTCCACCGTTTTCTCGGTGATATCCAGCTCAGCGGCGATCTGCCCATAGCTTTTGCCATTCAAGTAAAAAGCCGTAATGATCGTCTGATGCCCGTCCGGAAGCTGCTTGATTTTCTGTCTCAGCTCATCCCTCTGCTCCTCGGCGAGCAGTCCTTGCAGGATATGCTCCGATTGGATCGGCATTTGCGAAGCCAACTCGATTACGTCCCCTTGCTGTTCCCTGCGGCGCTCTCGCTTGCGCTTCAGATCAATTGCTTTATGTAGAGCTATTCGGGTCAACCAGGTCTTGAAGCCTTGCTCACGGTATTCGGAGAGAGAGTTATAGATTTGCAGAAAGGTTTCCTGCGCAGCGTCCTCGGCTTCCTGCTCATCGTGCAGTACAGAGTAAGCTATTCGATAGACATGGTTCCGGTAAGTCTGCACAAGCTCGCGGAACGCTTCCCGGTCCCCTTGTCTGAGCTTCTGAATAAAGCGCACTTCATCCTTTTCACCAATCTTTCTCCCCTCCTTCCCTATAATAGACGTTGGCTACCTGGGCAACCCCTGCATCATTTACAAATTTTTTTCGTTGTCGTCGACTATATTTTTTCTGCGATTTGTTCCCTGTACTATGTAACGGATATATAGCAACTTAGTTAGCATTCTGAATAGAATTTCATAGAAAAGAATTATTTGTAGAATTATGTCACCATAAACGCGCTACCAAATAACATATAAAGAAAAATGTATCTTTTTTTGTAAAGTAATTGACATTTCCAGTATTTTGGAATAATATATAACAAATTTAACTATTAAAAATTTTAATATACGACATATGGATATAGCGTTTATTTTCATAGCTTTAGTAGATTCTTCTACAGACTACCGACATCATCTCCTGAAGAAGCTCGACTCCTATTATCGGTTGAATTGGGGATAGAGCCTTGTTGGCTTCGGAGTTGATCATAATTGCCAGTCCGGAAAGGAGGAGAGCGGTTCACTGCTGCGAATGCACTTCTGAGATCTACATGATCCTAGAATTCAGTCATATGTAAGCGCTAACTTTGTATTAACTAGAATAAAGAGGGATTTATTTTATTTAAACGAAGGAGGAGATTAATATGACGGTTCAAGCTTTTGCTGGTACTCATTTCTCAAGACTGAAGATGCTCTACGTTACAGCAGGTACCTTATTTCTCATCTTTGCATGCTCTCTGATCTTCGCAAATAGCGCTTCTGCACATGGCTATGTTGTAGATAGCCGTGCACATCTGTGTTCTACGGGACAAAATACCAACTGTGGTGCCATCGTCTACGAACCCTTTAGCGTAGAAGGCCGTGGTGATTTCCCTGAGTTTGGCGTGCCTGATGGCAATATAGCCAGTGCCGGGAAGTTCCTGGAGCTTGATGCACAAACATCAACTCGCTGGAGCAAAGTGAATATGACCGGCGGTGAACATACCTTCCACTGGAAGATCGTCGCTAACCATAGCACGAACACCTGGGACTACTATATTACCAAGAAAGGCTGGGACCCGAATTCGCCGCTCAAGCGCTCCGATCTGGAGTTGTTCTGCAGATATGTTGATGATGGCGCAATCCCGCCGGATGACGTCTATAATGATTGCTTCGTTCCTAATGACCGTGAAGGATATTATGTTATCGTCGCTGTATGGGATATCGCCGATACGCCAAATGCCTTCTATCAAGTGATGGACGTGAATTTATCCAAGAATCCGTCTGCGCCTACAACTCCGGCTCCAGGCTTCCCTGGCGATCCTGACCGCTTCGGTGAATATCTCGTCTGGAATAATGTCAGAGTATACACAGAAGGTGAGATTGTCCTGCACAACGGACAGTTGTGGGAAGCACTCTGGTGGACGCAGAACCAGGAGCCAGGTACGACTGGACAATGGGGACCATGGAGATTGATTGGTCCCGCGCCTAATCAGTAACAGCTATATAACAAAGAGCCAGGCTCCTTAGCGGAGACCTGGCTCTTCTTATGCATTTCATTATTGCTTCCTATTCCTGTCCATCTTAGCGGGACCCGGTACGGAATTTCTGAATATGGGCCTTCGCATCCTCTACCGTCTTGACGCGATTACGGCTCCATTCCAGGAGAATCCGGTCGATGTAGCGGAAATGAACCTTGCCGGCAAATACCGCTTCTTTCAGAGCCAGCAGGATCAAGTCCTCCGGATAACTGTCCTGATCTACCCAGCCGGAGATCGTCTCACATTCCATCGGCGATAGCGGACGAGCAAATTCCTTCTCGAAAATAACGAATAAGTTACGCTGCTCTTCCTCCTTCGGCGCAGGTGCCGAGGCTTGCGCTTCGGCCTGCCGGCCGGCGGCACGCTGCTCAGCCAGGCATTTCCCCAGCTTTTCATACATCCCCGATAGATTGTAACGCTCCGATTGAATCCCGGTAACCTCATCCATGAAGTCATCGATACTAAGCCAGCCTTCCTTCATCAGCCGTCTGATGACAGGGGAGAGCCCGCCGGGCGCTGTGCCCATCCGCAGCTCCAGTTGATCGATAGAAGGAAAATCATTATGCTCCACCTGCTTGAATGAAAGCAGCTGAACAAGCAGCATGACTTCCATTTCATCTAAATGCAGCTGCCGGTAATGGACGAACAGAACATGAGGAATATTCACCATCGCCGCCTCAAGTCCGAAGGAAATCCCTTTGGACCATACTTTCCAGCTATCGTTCATCTCCATCTTAACCACCTTGCTTATGGATATAAGCGGTACAGCATCCGCGGGAACGGAATCGTCTCACGGACATGCTCGAGTCCGCAAATCCAGGAAACCGTACGTTCCAGGCCCAGACCGAAGCCGGAATGTGGTACAGAACCATATTTACGCAAATCCAGATACCATTGATAGGTTTCTGCCGACAAGTTATGCTCCTTGAAGCGCTCTTCCATCAATTCAGGATCATCAATCCTTTGCGATCCCCCGATAATCTCGCCGTAGCCTTCTGGCGCGATCATATCCGCGCACAATACAACTTCAGGACGGTTAGGGTCAGGCTTCATGTAAAATGCCTTGATGCCGGCCGGATAATTCGTAATGAACACCGGTTTGTCGTAACGTTCCGCAATGGCGGTCTCGTGGGGCGCCCCGAAATCCTCGCCCCATGGGATATCGAAGTTTTGGGTATGCAAGTATTCGATCGCTTCATCATACGAAATGCGAGGGAACGGCGCCTTGATATTCTCCAGCTTGGAGATGTCGCGATCCAGCGTCTCCAGTTCAGGACGACAGTTCTTCAATACCGATTGCACAATATGAGTAACGAAGTTCTCCTGGATGACAAGACTTTCCTCGTGATCCGTGAATGCCATCTCCGGTTCAATCATCCAGAATTCAATCAAATGACGGCGAGTCTTCGACTTCTCTGCCCGGAATGTCGGCCCAAAGGAATATACCTTACCCAAAGCCATTGCTGCAGCTTCCATATAGAGCTGGCCGCTTTGAGTCAAATAGGCATCCTCATCAAAATATTTTGTATGAAACAGATTCGTTGTCCCTTCCGCCGAGGTCGGAGTCAGGATTGGCGGATCCATTTTTGTAAATCCGTTCGTATTGAAGAACTCCTGGACCGCGCGGATGATCTCTGCCCGGACAACCATAACCGCACGCTGCTTAGGACTGCGCAGCCATAGGTGGCGATGATCCATCAGGAAGTCTACCCCGTGCTCCTTCGGCGTAATGGGATAGTTCTCGGTCAAATGAATAATCTCAATATCCGTTACTGTCATTTCGTAGCCGGATTGGCTGCGGGGCTCTTCACGAATCACTCCGGTCACATACATGGAAGATTCCTGGGTCAAGCTCTTGGCCTTCTCCCATACCTCTTCGCCCACTTCACTCTTCACGACAACGCCCTGGATATATCCGGTACCGTCGCGAAGCTGCAAGAATTGAATTTTGCCGCTGGAACGCTTGTTATTGAGCCAGCTGCCAATGACGACAGTCTCGCCAACATGTTCGCCAACTTGACGAATCACGCTTTTGTTCGCCATGCCCTTATCTCTCCTCTTAATAGGTTGAACACTTACTTTTAAGTAAACTAGTGATTCTCCTGAACGATGCGGTATGTGTCACGCGCGATCATCAATTCCTCGTTGGTCGGGATAACCAATACTTCCACCTTTGAATTTGGCGTAGAAATACGGCGCGGATCGCCGGAGCGTACCTTGTTCAATTCCGGATCAATCTCAACACCGAGGTAAGTCAGGTTCTCACATACCTTCTCTCTGACGACTACAGAGTTTTCCCCTACACCTGCTGTAAATACAATTACATCAACGCCGTTCATCGCTGCGGCATAAGACCCGATATACTTGCGCAGACGGTATTCATACATTTCAAATGCCAATGTTGAATTTGGCTCGCCCTCCGCCATGCCATCCGTAATATCGCGCATATCACTGCTGCTGCCGGAAATCGCCAACAAGCCGCTGTGCTTGTTCAACATGGAGTTAACTTCGCTTAGCGACAGCTCTTCTTTGTTCATAACAAACGTTACGACAGCTGGATCGAGGTCACCGCTGCGAGTTCCCATCATAAGGCCTTCAAGCGGCGTCAAGCCCATAGAAGTGTCCATAGACTTGCCGTCTTTGACAGCTGTTAGGCTCGCGCCGTTGCCGATATGACAAGTGATAATCTTCAGATCTTCGAGCGGACGGTTCAAGTACTCTGCCGCTATCTTGCTTACATAGTCATGAGATGTACCGTGGGCTCCATAACGACGAACCCGATGCTTCTTATATAATACTTTCGGGATCGGGTACAAATATACCTTCTCGTCCATCGTTTGATGGAAAGCTGTATCAAAGGCAACAACCTGAGGAACCCCAGGCATATTTTTCTCCGCTGCGTTAATCCCTAGAATAGCTGGGGGATTATGAAGAGGAGCCAAATCGAACAGACGGCGGATTTCCGATTTCACATCGCCTGTAACAAGCGCAGAGCCTTTGAACGCTTCCCCGCCATGAACGACGCGATGGCCTACGGCTTGAATTTCTTCTACGGAGTTCAGAACACCATGCTCTTTATCAGTCAATTTATCAAGCACCTTACGGATCGCCGTTGTATGCTCGAGGATTTCACTAACTTCAGTAACTTCCTCTTTGCCTGTTGGCTTATGATTCAGAATTGAAGAATCCATGCCAATCCGTTCAACCAGGCCTTTAGCTAATACCGATTCATCGGTCATATCATACAATTGATATTTCAAAGATGAACTACCTGCATTAATTACGAGCAATTTCACACCCGGTCACCATCCTTATCGTATTTGAAAAATCCTTCACCAGTTTTCACACCGAGAGATCCGGCGCGAACCATTTTCTTCAACACGAAGGAAGGGCGATATTTAAGTTCGCCGAATTCACGGAACATGCGCTCAAGAGCAGCCAGGACCGAATCGAGACCAAAGCGGTCGGCCATTTCCAGCGGACCGTATTGGAATTGATAACCGATGCGCATTGCATCATCAATATCCTCAGCCGTAGCTACGCCTTCTCCTAGCACATGCAGCGCTTCATTAATCATCAAGCAGATGATTCGGGAAGTCACGAAGCCAGGGGATTCATAGACCATAATTCCGTGCTTATCAACAACTTCTTCCACGAAGCGTTTTGTCTCTTCGAAGGTGGATTCCGAAGTTTTTAATCCGCGAATAATTTCAACCAGATTTATCTTAGCTACCGGATAGATGAAATGCATACCAATCACGCGTTCCGGATATTTCGTGGAGCCGGCAATTTCAGTCAAGCTGAGTGTGGAAGTATTGCTGGCCAGAATAATATTGCTCGGGCATACCTGATCCAATTGCTTGAATACCTTTTTCTTGGCATCCAAATCCTCCGAAATGGTCTCGATGACCATATCGCAGGTACCGAGTTCGGCAAAATGAGTTACTTTATGAATTTTGGATAAGATCAGTTTCTTCTCCGCCTTGGTGATAGCCCATTTTTCGAGCTGCTTATCAAGGCTCGTCTCAATCATGCCGTAAGCATGGTTCAGCTTGTCGTTCGTTTCTTCAACGAGCAGTACGTCCAGTCCTTTGGCTGCAAGCATCTCGGCAATCCCTTGCCCCATTGTGCCGCCGCCTATGACACCTATCTTTTTGAAATTCATGGTTCTTCCGCTCCATCCTTTCATGATCTTACGTAATATTGTACCCCAGATGTCGAATAATACATCTTTTTATACCCAACATATAATAATATCTTAGCACGAAGAAAAAGTAAAAAAAAATAACCGGCATCAAGTTTTATGCCGGTAAATAACTGATTTCACTAAATTGACATCGGAATTGTTCTCCAGACAGCCGTTCTTCCTTTAAAAGGATTTCCAAGGCATTGTCGAATATCGCCGAGTGGTCGGTTAGAATTTGCTTGGATTTGGCAGCAAGCTCATCCAGTATTCTGGAATTCTCTCTCATGAGCACTTCCTTCGTCACCATATCCATATTCATAATTCCCAAAGAGGTAAGGCCGGAGGTCATCATCGTCTGAACAATGTTCAAGGCCTGCTCAAAGTCATTGCTTGAACCCGTGCTTCGTCCTCCGTAATAGATTTCCTCCGCCGCCGCTCCCGCCAGAGCGACGATAATCTGTCCTTCAAGATAATCTTTGGTATATAAATATTTCTCGTCTTGCGGATTATGCCGAACATAGCCAAGCGCCCGGCCGCGCGGACTTAACACGACTTGATTGACGCTGCCTGGCGAGACAACCTCGGCAGCAACGGCATGCCCAAGCTCGTGCACAGCAACCCGCCGCTTTTCCTCCACGGTTGACTCGCGATCCGTCTTCTCCCCAAGCATGACCTTATCGATCGCTAACGACAGGTGCAGTTGTGTGATCAGGTCCTCGGAATCACGCATCGCATAGATCGCCGCTTCGTTCATCACGCTCTCCAATTGCGCGCCCGAGAAGCCAAATGTCTCCTCAGCCACCTTCTCCAGATCGACATGGTCGGCCAGCGGCTTATTCTGGGCATGGAGCTGAAGAATATGCACCCGTCCTCTTTTGTCAGGCAGATCGACTTGAATATGACGATCAAAGCGGCCCGGGCGCACCAGGGCACTGTCGAGCATCTCTTTGCGGTTGGTAGCCGCCATTAACAGAATACGAGGTGTATCCGAAGTATAGATCCCATCCATCTCCGTCAGCAGTTGGTTCAATGTCTGATCGTATTCACGCTGCTGTCCACCCTCGCGCTTACCGCCGATCACATCAATCTCATCGATAAAGATCACGGCGCTTTCTTTATTTTCCTTCGCGGCACGGGTGCGCGCATCCTTAAATAAATCGCGGATTCGGCTTGCCCCAACCCCGACATACATTTCAACAAATTCACTGCCGGAAGCAGCCACAAATACGGAATTCGTGTATTGAGCAGCGGCTTTGGCCAGCAGCGTCTTCCCGGTTCCTGGCGGCCCTGTAAGCAGGATACCTTTGATGGGCCGAATGCCAAATTTCGTTATTTCCTCATAACGAACCATAAAATCAAGCGCCTCGATCAATTCTTGCTTGGCGCTCTCCTGGCCACCGATCTCTGCGAACGTCAGCTTTGCCGGTCCATCCTTTCTGCGTCTGCGATCTTGTGCCGCGCCTACAGCAATCCCACCGCGCATTTTAGCCAGAACGAACAAACCGCCAACGATCAGGCCGATGAACACTACAGGCAATATATTAACGCCGATAAACGCTAGAAAGATAAGCAGTACGGGAACCACACCAATGATAATTTCCGTTATTCTCTTACGCATTTGGCCATGCCCCCATTCGCTCCGGAACGCGAGGCAGGATTATAAATTTGCTGGCTTTGCCGTCAGTAAGCGTAATATACACATTCTTATCATCCATCTCAGCCTTCGCTGTAATCGATTTATTTTGCTGCTGAAGTTGATCAAGCGCTGCATGAATATCGGTATATTGCTTGTTCTCCATCGCTTGGGCAATCGGGAACAAAACCTTGTTCCATGCTCTGTTCAGATCACGATTCGATTGATCTTTAATCTCAAATGACAACTTACGCTGCCCTACCCATTTCTTGCCATCCTCTTGAATATACTTGACCAGCTCGCCCAGGTCAGTGCCGGGCTTAAGGTCCAGCTTCAAGGCTACTTGCTGCCGGTTTATATTGGATTCGACGCTGTTCACGCCGTCAAATTGCTTCACGGTCTTCTCGAACGGGCTCTCTACCACCCAATGCTGATAAGAATACCAGCCGCCAAACAATAGCAGTGCGGAAACCGCAACACTAGCTGCGATCGTTCCAATTCGCAGTTTCACGAGATGTCCCCCTTCAATATGATATATAAATAGTATATATTTTAATCTATCAAAACAACTGAATTTAGTATATCACATCTTATACAAGAGAAGAAAGCGAAGTGTGAACACTCTTTTAAATCTAAGATATTAAATGTTTCCATATCCCTGGCTACTCTCCTCTTTTATAAAAAAAACAAGCCCTGTTCAAAAGAGAAACAAAGCGTATCATCGCATATTCATGCTGCGATTTCGCTTTTCTTTTGGAACAGGACTTGCTATCTGTCTTACTTCTAACGATTTGGCAATGTGAACATTTCTGATAGAGACTCCCCATTGCTGAAGCTATAGAAACGGTAATAGTAATGTGAGTGATCTTTATAGAACAATTGCCATACATATTGATTGTTATATATACCCGGAGTCAGTCTGACAATATTGATTCCAGGCAGCTGATCTTGAATAATCTTGCGAATCTGCGGCTCGGATACCCCTTCGGACAAGGGCTTCTCTACGGCCGCTTTCCCTTCGGGCAACCAGACCATGACCTCAACGCCATCCGCATTTTTACCTTGAACGACCCAGCACACCTCATCCCAGACCGACTTCCATACCTTGTCCGATTCAACAAGCCCGGTCTCTTGTCTGGCCTGTGCAACCGCCGCATTCTCTCCCTGCCATATATCCTCTTGAATATATAAATAAAAGCGGTAAAGGCCAAAGAAGATGATCAGCAGGATCACAATGGAGAGCAGAATCCATTTGGTTCTATTCTTCAACCTTCTCTTCCTTCCCAGTTAGAGTTCGAGTTCCTGCCTTACCGGCCGAGAAGTCCTTCAAAGGCCGTTTGCGCCTCATAACGAATGCGCTCCTCATCCAGCGTCAGACATTGGCCATGACGGACAATCTGCTTGCCATCGACCCATACATGCTCTACATCCTTGGGACCTGCTGAATAGACGATATGAGAGATATAATCAGTCCGCGGCAAGAAGTGAGCCTGGTCGGTATTTACGGCGATCATATCGGCCTTCATTCCGGCTGCCAACTTGCCGGTATTGTCCAGGTAGAGCGATTTTGCCCCATACTCTGTTCCCATGCGTAGAGCTTCAAGGGCAGGTACTGCTGTTGGATCGCCGGATACTCCTTTATGAATCAGAGCAGCCAGTCTGATCTCCTCGAACATGTCGAGATTGTTGTTGCTCGCAGGGCCATCTGTCCCCAGCGACACCGTAACGCCTGCTTTCAGCAGCTCCGGCACCCGTGCTACCCCGCTAGCCAGCTTAAGGTTGCTGCCCGGGTTGTGGGAGATAGCCACCTTATGAGCGGCAAGGATCTCAATCTCCTCGCCGGTCAGGTGTACCGCATGAGCGACCAAAGATGGACGAGAGAAAAAGCCCAGGTTAAGCAGATGTTGAACAGGACGTACGCCGTACTGATCCACATTTTGCTGGACCTCCGCTTGTGTCTCGGACATATGCGTGTGTAACGGCAAATCAAGATCATGCGCTGCCTGTACAAACTTCTCAATATAATCCGGCGGGCATGTGTACGGCGCATGCGGCGACATCATTGTTGTAATCCGCCCTTCGGCCTTGCCATGCCAATCGCGAGCGATGCGAATCGCTTCGGCCAGCTTCTGATCCTGTAGTTCAGGTGGGCAGAGGCCGATAACACCGCGCGTTAGAACACCGCGGATACCCGATTCCTCCACGACCTTTCCGACTTGATCCATATGATCATACATATCCAAGAAGGTCGTGGTTCCACCTTTGACCATTTCCAGGACGGATAAAGAAGCACCCCAATAGACATTCTCAGGAGTGAATTTTGCCTCCATCGGCCACATCTTCTGCTCTAGCCATTCTTGAAGAACCATATCGTCTCCAAAACCACGCAGCAATGACATCGCCGTATGCCCGTGTGAATTGACGAGGCCCGGCATGAAAAGCAGGCCTTTGCCATCAAAAGTCTCCGCACCTTCTACGCCTTCCGGGCGCTCTTCGCCGATATAAGAGATCGTATCTCCTTCGATCAGCATATACCCGTGGACGATCGGATTTTTCTCGTCCAGCACTGCAAATGTGCCATTCTTAATCAACCATTTACGACTCATCTTCCGGTAATTCCTTTCCGCTCTGCAAATAATAAGCAAGACTAATAAGGTCTGTTGTGAAATCTGCCGCATGGATACGCACGTCAGAAGGAACCTTAATAATTGTAGGCGCAAAGTTGAGGATCGCCCCTATACCTGCGGCAACAAGCTGGTCAGCAACGCGCTGCGCTTCCACATCAGGCACCGTAATAATCCCGATCTGAATATGCTTGTCTCTAACCGTCTGCTCCAACTCCTCGATCGGCTGAATCGTAATATCTTTGATCTTCTTGCCGATCTTGTCCGGGTTGGCGTCAAAAACTGCGATAATCCGCATATTGTCCTTCACATAGGTATTGTAATTGGACAAGGCTTGCCCCAGATTACCGGCTCCGACGAGAGCCACATTAATCTGCTGGTCCAAATTCAGAATTTGCCGTATTTTCTCGATCAAGTATGAGACGTCATACCCGATCCCCTTCCGACCAAAATCGCCGAAATAAGCGAGATCTTTGCGGATTTGAGCTGGATTTAGATCCAGCTTCTGTCCGAGCTCCTGGGAAGAAACCGTCAAGACCTCGCGATGGCTTAATTCATTAAGAAACCGCAAGTATACAGGCAATCTGCGTACAACCGCATCTGAAATTTTTTCTGATTTCATATATTTTCCCCCTACAGGCGCATTTCGAAGAAATTACGACTCTTCGTCATCGTTTAACCACTCCGAGATCCGTGGGACCATCTGCGATAATGTCATATGTTCCATCTTCGGTCCCGGTAAAGAATACAAAAAGTATTTGCCATAATAAGATTCCAAGATGCGTGTATCATATACAACGACAATTCCTCGATCCGCGGAAGACCGGACCAGACGCCCGAAGCCTTGCTTGAAGCGAATGACCGCCTGAGGCACCGACAGCTTCATGAATGGGTTCTTCTTCTCTCTCTGAAGCCGCTCGCTCTTAGCCTCAACCAGCGGATGATTCGGCGGCTGGAACGGCAGGCGAACAATCGCCAGGCTCGTTAACGCTTCCCCAGGAATGTCTACGCCTTCCCAGAAGCTGCTCGTCCCGAGCAGTACCGAAGCTTGCTGCCCTTGGAAACGACGGGTCAGCTTCGTTCTGCTGCCACTATCCATCCCCTGTCCAATAACAATGATGCCTTCATCAGACAGCAGCTCTTTTAACGGGTCATAGACTTGTCGCAGCATCCGATAAGATGTGAAAAGAACAAGCATCCGCCCCTTGGTAGCAATGGCGGTATCGGCTAAAGAACGCACCAGCGTCTGAATAAAATAATTATCGCCTACACTGCCCTTAACGCTCGGGAAGTCCCGCGGTATAAGCACCAAGGCTTGCTCCCGATAATTGAAGGGAGAAGGCAGCATTGCGGTCATCAAGCGGTCTGTATTAGCTGCTTCCTGAAGACCGAGCTGTTCAATCACATATTGAAACGATTTATCAACGGTCAAAGTCGCCGATGTCATCACTACACTCTTCTTCTTGTCGAAGAAATAGGCCTTTAATTGAGCGCTGACATCAATCGGTACGGCAAAGATCTGCAATGAACGATTGCGGTAGTTCCCATTAGCTTCAAGCCAGTATACCGTATTCTCATCCTCCAGCTTCATAAAGAAACGAAGCGTCTCACGTTCATTAGTCAAATCCTTGAGCAGTCCGCTGATATCCGTAATCAGGCTTTCTGCACCGTAATCATCCTGTTCCTCGCGAATTTCGGCTACCATCCGCTCCCCTTTGCGGAGAATATCCCCCAAGGTAATGTAGATCGAGTTCTCTAATGTAGTCAGAGCATCCCAGGCTTTGGGCTTCTTATCGGGTAAAAGTCGGGTTACGAACTGCCCCGGATCTCCAGGGGCGGCATCGGAACGCTCTGGTATTAAAGCGAACAACAATTCGCTCAGTTTGTCCCAATTCTCCTTCACCTCGATCAATGACGGATACATCTCGTCTATGACCGTCATCCATTTCATCGCCGCTTCTGCCCCGGTTTGCTGAAGCATGAAGTGCAAGGATGGAAGCTGCCCCGTCTTGCTGTCTTTGAACAACCGGGTCAAAGTATGGATAACTGTAAAATATTTAAGCTGCAAGCCGAGATGCTTGCCGGCCACATCCTCAAGATGATGGGCTTCATCGATGACCAGACGATCGTAGCCCGACAGAAGTTGATGTCCGGCTTGAATATCGGTGAACAACTTGGAGTGATTCGTTATGACGACATCGGCTACCCCCGCTTCATGCTTGGCACGGTGATAGAAGCATTTGCGGAACCAAGGGCAGGAACGTCCAAGACATGAATCGGACTCACTGGCCACGGTTTCCCAGAAATCGCCCCCGCGATTTCCCAGATTCAGCTCCTCATCATCCCCGGTTTCCGTCTGAGCGAGCCACACGATCATTTGTGCGGCCGTCATCACCTCTTCTTTTGGGGTTGTGAAATCTCTTCTATTTATTTTATGTTCAAATTTGCGCAAACACAAATAATGCTGCCTTCCCTTGAAGATAGCGGCCTTGAACGGAAATGGCACGACCTCCGTTAACAACGGAAGATCCCGCTCCCGGAGCTGCTCCTGCAAGTTAATGGTATGAGTGCTGATCATGACCTTCTCATCCTGCTTCACACTATGGTAAATGGCAGGCAGGAGGTATCCGAGCGACTTCCCGGTACCTGTACCAGCTTCAATCAAGAGATGCTTGTCCTCGGCAAAGGCCTGCATCACCTGATCCAGCATCATGGTCTGGGCTTCTCGCTCTTCATATTCAGGCAATTTCAGCTGCAGTTGTTCCCGAACCTGCTCCATGAACTGTTCATAGGACACATCTTTGAGCGGATTCACCAGCATATGATCCCGAGCCGGCTCAATATCCATCCAGTCATCAACCTGGAGGGCAAACTGCCGATAATACGTGAACCCTTCCGGATTAACGCCAAGCTCCTTCTGCTGCTTCTCCTGAAGCATCGCATCAAAGAACCAGGCCAGATCGCTGTCCTCGTTGTCGAACAGATCAGACAGCCGCTGCAGCGTCAGCAGAGGCAGCTGCTCGATCTCATCCAGACATTTGAGAAAGATCAGAGCCGTTGCAAGCGCATCGCTATCTGCCTGATGAGGCCGATCATGCTGCACATTGAATTCCTGCGACACCATACCTAGCTGATAGGTGGATAGCGAAGGAAAGAATATTTTCAGAAAGTCCATCGTATCGAGAATGCGTCCGGAAAAAGGCAAATATCCCGTCTTATCGAGAGCGCTCTGTAAATAATTGAAGTCAAAAGCTACATTATGTCCAACCAGAACTGCATCATCGAGTAATGGAACCATCTCCATCATAACCTCGTCCAACCCGGGCGCATCTTTGATATCTTCTTCCGTAATTCCGGTCAAGCCTGTAATAAATGGAGGTATCGGGATTCCCGGATTTACATAAGAGCGATAAACTTGTGAAATTGTCAAATCATGGTCTATAATGGCCAGCCCTGCCTGAATAATCTCATCCGAGGACTGATTGCCTGTAGTTTCAAAATCAAGTACCGCGTATTTCATTTTCTCGTTCCAAAGTCCCTTCCATCCAGTCTCATAAACAGCATAACAGAATATAGCCATTTTGAAAATTAACTGACATTTTAAATAAAAGACAAGAAAACTTTGAACGAGGTCCGTTTAAGGTTCAAAAACAAAGCGATGCCTCGGCATATGTCGAGTGCATCGCTGACAATAAAACGCTGATAAGCTCGGCTCGATTCATTCTGTACGTTACATTAAGGGAGACAGTTCATCTCCAAATTTCAGCTTCCCTGTACTGCTGTCGCAGGCCTGCAGGTTCATCAACGGTTCAGGAAGCGTCGGATCGCTCCGATGAGCGAGAGCGAAGTATTCCTTCGCCTTTGCGCGCTTCCCCCGCTGAGCCTCGATACAGCCTAGCGCATTATAAATAATGGAACGAAGCCGATTGCTGGTCGTCTTCTCCAGCACGGCAATAAAATGTGAAGAAGCTTCGGATAATTGCTGCAAATGCAGATGACACATCGCTAAATAAGTTCGGCCAACCAGACCATCCGGATAATCATGCACCACGTTCTGGAATTGTTCGAGTGCATTTGAGAACATCAGGAGCTTATAGTAGCCTTCCCCTTTCTCATAAGCATCGCACTTCATTTCAGGAAGAACAAAGCCTGCAGGCTCAGTTTCACTCCAGCTTTGCCTGACCGCTCCCATCTTCTCTTCAAAATTCAGCCATTCTTCAATAATTTCGTCACTCATGTGCTTGAGGAGATTCCATTTATGCGTGAGTTCCTGCTTCTGTGTTCCTTCGGCCATCGGATAAAATTTTGAGATCTCATCCAACATTTCGTTCATTTCCGCAAACATATGTTGAAACATCATCCGCATCCCACCCCTTAAAAAATGAAATCAGTGCGAGCCTTAAGTTCATTTTTTGTTTCGGGGGGACTTTTCATTCCCGCAGGCATTAATTGCATACCCATACTCAGGAATCAGGCTAAGCGCCGCCGGATTAACGAACGGTTGAATGCAGCTCTTTGGATGCCGTCTCCACGGGTTTATTATCTTCTCCGACAAATACGACCGTCGGCTTGTAGCTCTTGATTTCTTCATCCGACATTTGGGCGTAAGAAATAATAATTACGGTATCCCCTGGCTGAACTAATCTGGCTGCCGCTCCATTAAGGCAAATGACTCCGCTGCCTCTCGGCCCTGGAATGACATAAGTCTCCAGCCTGGCCCCATTGTTATTGTTGACGATTTGCACCTTCTCGTTCTCCAGCAGGTCGGCGGTTTCCATCAAATCTTCATCAATGGTAATACTCCCAATGTAATTCAGATTTGCTTCGGTAACCGTTGCACGGTGAATTTTGGACTTCATCATCGTTCTATACACGGATAGCCTCCCCCTTTCCCGTTAGCAATACATTATCAATCAGTCTTGTCGTGCCGAATTTAACGGCTACAGCGACTAGAATCGCGCCGTGCGCCTTCAGTTCACTGTGGAGGGAGTTCGTCTCCTGAAGCGCAGTTAAGCCTGGAAAGGCGGCGATCTCTACATAATCGATCTCTGCCAAAGGTTCACTGTCAATCTTCTGCAAAAGCTGCTGGCGTGCTTCCAGCACGGTTATCGCTTGATCACTGTATACCTCTTCCTCCAACTGCTTCAAACTGCTGGACAGAATTAGCGCTGCCTCGCGTTCCTCAACACTTAGGTATACATTCCGAGAGCTTAATGCCAAACCATCGTGCTCACGAACGATTGGACAGGGAACGATCTCAACCTCGAAATTGAGGTCCTTGACCATTTGTGCGACAACAGCGACCTGCTGGGCGTCCTTCTGACCGAAATAAGCACGGTTTGGCACAACGATATGAAACAGCTTGCTAACCACCGTCGTTACCCCATCAAAATGACCAGGGCGGGTTGCTCCGCATAAGCTCGAGGTCAGCTCCGCAACAGCGACCTTCGTCTTCGTTGGCTGTGGATACATTTCTTCCACACCTGGCATAAATACGGCATCGACGCGCTCGTGTTCAGCCAAGGCCAGATCGCGCTCTGCATCCCGCGGATAACGATCCAGATCCTCATTTGGGCCAAATTGAATCGGATTAACGAAAATGCTCAGTACAACCAAATCGTTCTCCGCCCTTGCTCTCCTCAACAGGCTGGCGTGGCCTTCGTGCAAATACCCCATCGTGGGGACCAGTCCAATTTGTAGTTCCTTGCCATCCCTATCGGCGGTATTTCGCCCGAATTTCAGAAATTCCTTTAGCTCAGATATCGCTGTGAAGACTTTCATGAATGAGTTTCCGCCTTTCCTTTACCATACAGATTATCCAATACTCCCTCTTCAGCGGTAAATACATGCTCCTCTGCAGGGAACTGCCGCATCTTAACCTCTTGCACATAAGCGGAGATGCCCGTGCGGATTTGCTCTCCGATATCTCCGAAGGTTTTAACAAACCGTTTGTTGCGGTAGTTCGAAGTATATTTTAGTACATCGTGATAGACAAGCACCTGACCGTCACATCCGCGGCCAGCACCAATTCCAATAGTAGGAATAGACAACTCGGACGAGATATAAGCTGCGACCTCTTCCGTCACAAGCTCCAGCACGATGCCAAATGCACCTGCTTGCTCCAATGCTCTGGCATCTTCAAGCAGACGCTTCGCATCAGCTTCATCCTTGCCTTGAATCCGGTATCCACCGATTTGATTGACAGATTGCGGCGTAAGTCCGATATGGCCCAGCACCGGAACACCAGCCTGAACGATTCGCTCCACCGTATCGGTGATCTCCGCCCCGCCCTCCATCTTGACGGCTTGGGCATGGCCCTCCTGCATAAGCCGGCTTACCCCGCGCATCGTCTCATCGATGCTTCCGTGATATGTCATAAACGGCATGTCGGTCACGATGAACGTATTCCTGGCTCCCCTCGCCACTGAACGGGAATGGTATACCATATCATCCAGTGTAACGGGAATCGTCGTGTCATAACCCAGCACAACATTGCCAAGCGAATCCCCGACCAAAATAATATCAACCCCGGCTTCTTCAGCGAGCACCGCTGAAGGATAGTCATAAGCCGTGATCATAGAGATCGGGTCGCCCTCCTGCTTCATCCGTTTCATTTTCACAATGTTCAACATTTGTTTTCCAGCCATAATCCTATCTCCTCCTGGTTTGTCGTTTTCGATGCGGTATCTCGAACACAACAAAAAAACCTTTTAGTTACGCACTAAAAAGGTCCGAATCCAAAGAAGAGTCACTTTCGATCGTCCCTTCTGTCTCGGTCCTCTTCGGCTCAGAGCAGAATCCAACGCATACTGACGTTATATTCATTTGTAGAGCTAACACGCACTAATGCTACATGCCCATAGCTTGTGTAACAAGCTATTCGTTGATGAATACTTAAATCTGCTAAATCGCCATGCTATACCGCTCGAAAAGAGTGCAGTTCGATAAACTCGATACCGCCTCCTGCGAACAGTATAACAAATTATTTTTTATCAATAAAGAGGTTAGTTCAACCTCTATATCCTGCCCAACTGAATTTCCCCGGAATAGATCGTTCGCTCCTGCCCATGCTGATCGGTGATTAGCAAAGCGCCTGACGAGTCCAAACCTGTAGCAACCCCGCTGCTCTCTCCCTGCGGTGTTCGGATCTGCACCTGACGACCGATCGTTACGGATAAGGCTTCCCATAAATGACCGATCGGAGCAAAGCCTTCCTCATTATACAAATGGTATAACTGCTCCAGTTCATACAGTATTTCCGCGATCAGAAGAGCACGGTCTTGCTTGCTGTCGCTCTCGATTCGAAGCGAAGTCGCAACGGAGCGAAGCTCTTCCGGTATATCCTCCAACTGCAGATTAACATCGATGCCAATTCCGACGATACAATATTTGAGCAGCTCGTCCTCGCTAATCGATTCAACCAGAATCCCGCACAGCTTCCGGCCTTCAATAAGCAGATCATTGGGCCACTTGATGCCAACGTCAACCCCGCTGACCTTGCGCAAGGCGCGGCATACAGCCACAGCTGTCAATAGCGTAAGCTGAGCTGCAAAGGAGATCGGCTGACGAGGCTTCAGCAATAAACTCATCCAAATCCCCTTGCCGGACGGAGAGTACCACTTCCGCCCTTGCCTTCCCCGCCCTACGGTCTGCTCTTCAGCAATCACCAGCGTTCCTTCGGCTACACCCTGCTCGGCCAAGGCCCTGACTTCATCCTGCGTCGTCTTAACGACATCCATAACATGAATTTGGCGTCCAAATGTTACAGTCTGCAATCTCGACAGTACATCTTCTTTTTGGATTCGTTCTGGTGAATGAACCAGACGATATCCCTTGCGCGAGACCGCCTCAAATTCATAGCCGTCCTGTCGCAGCTTATTTATCTGCTTCCAGACCGCTGTTCTGCTGATCGACAGGCGCCGGCTTAGCTCTTCGCCTGATATATATTGTCCCGGGTGATCCAGCAGCATTTGCAATAAGCGATTAGATTCCATCTCAATTCACCACGTCTTTCACATGCTTCAGCAAGACTTCACGGTCGTTGACCATTTCGCCCATAGCTACGGACTCCAGCATTTGCTTCATTAACTGTCCAAGCCAGGGTCCTCCCTTGTTACCAGTACACTGTATCACATCACTTCCAGCTATCGCCAGATCACGCAGCTCGTATACGGTCATGCCTTCATGCCACTCTCTGGCTTGATCTAGCAGCCGGTTCAAGATGTCTAGCTCAGCAGGCCGCTTCCATTCAGGAACAGGATAGCTGGCTTGGGCAACCTCTTGCAACAGCGCCTGATGACATTCCAGCCAGTTAACCACCGTCTCGCTGCCATATGCAAGCTCCAACATAATCCAGGCGCGTCTTAATTCCTTTATATCTTGCTGATCCGCCGGAGATAGAGCAAACCGACGATCCAGCCATTGTTCATCGAAGCTGATCAGTTTGGTCGTCCGCTCCACGATCCGGTTAGAAAACGTCCACTGCCGCATCAACCCTTCTGCTTTTTCCGCATGGATATTAAGTCCTCTTAACAGCAAATACAGTCGCTTCACCTGACCGGACACCAACGGATGCTCCATTGCTCTTATATAGCTCTCCCGAAATGGCCCGCGAGCAGACACCGGATATTTCACTTCATTAATCACACCGCTTCGCTGAATCAGAGCCAGTCCGCGCAATGGACGCGGCCCTTCTATAACCCGCTCGAATTCCGCCCGAATTCGTTCCATGGCGACGAAGGACAACCTGCCTCTTCCGGCTATAAGGGCTCTCCATAAGCTCTTTACTGGCCTGAAACCAAATACAGAGGCAAAGCGAATCGCCCTCATCATTCGTAAAGCGTCCTCTTCGAATCGCTCCCCTGCCTGACCCACACAGCGAATCAAGCCAGCCGCGATATCCTCCCGTCCGCCAAATGGATCAATCAGTCGCCCATCCAGGCCAGACGCCATTGCATTCATCGTGAAATCGCGTCTTTGCAAATCTTCTATGATCGCATCGACAAATTCGACCCGAGAAGGCCGACGATGATCCTCATATTCCGATTCTTTGCGGAAGGTTGTTACTTCAAATGAATAATCGCCCATGAGCACCATCACAGTTCCATGCTGGATCCCCGTTGGCACCGTACGGTCAAAGAGTTCGATAACCTGCTCCGGTCTAGCCGAAGTAGCGATATCCATATCATGAACCTCGCGGCCCATTATTTCGTCACGCACGCATCCTCCAACAAAATAGGCTTCAAAATTATGCGCGACCAGTGTTTGTAACACCGCTTCCCCCTGACGATACATCAGGGGGTCTACCTGTTTCCATGATTCCATTCTATTATAAGCCTCCATGCTAATTAATCGATGAGAGGTTGTTCAAAAAGTCCGCTTTCGATAAGAAAACCGATCGGAGTCAATTCAAAAATGAAAACCGCGATTCAAAGCATTACCCGGCATCATCCAATGGACAAGCCGCAGAGATGATCAGCTCACCGATGTAAGGCCAGGCACTTCGCGATTCAGCACACGATAATAAATAGCTTCATAAATAGCGGTAATGCGGTCGCTGCTGAAATCATTTTTCGCGCGATCCAGGCAAGCCTGCTTCATCTGCTCCGCCAGCTTGGCATCGGAGAGCAGCGAGACACAATATTCGGCCATTTGCTCCGTGTCGCCAATAGGGGCGAGGAATCCGCTTTCTCCATGCGTAACAAGTTCAGGGATCCCCCCGGCTACCGATCCGACTGTAGGCACACCGCAGGCCATCGCCTCCAAGGCGACGAGCCCAAAGCTCTCCTTCTCCGATGGCAGCAGCAAAACATCAGCCATCGAGATAACCTGAGCGATATCATCCTGTTTGCCAAGAAAGTGCACCTTGTCACTAAGGCCCATCTCCTTGATCTTGCATTGAATCTTCGGCAAGTCAGGACCTTCGCCGACAAGCAGCAGCTTGGCAGGGATCTTTCTGGTGACCTTCTCGAAGATATCGATTACATCGCTGACCCGCTTGACGGGACGGAAGTTGGAAATATGCATGAGCACTTTCTCTTCAGAAGCGGCAAAGTCATCGCGGCACTCCAGACAAGGTCTAGGATAATACACGCGTTCATCTACGAAATTGTACGCCAAATCGATATCTCTTGTGATATCAAGAACCTCGCGGGTCTCCTTGATTAAATCCCGCGATACGGAAGTAACTGCATCGCTCTCATTAATAGCAAGTCGGATCAGATCCTTAAGCGATTCATCTTGAGCGAGCACAGTGATATCCGTTCCATGCAGCGTCGTAACTACCTTCAATTGCTCCCCAACCATCTGTTTGGCCAGAAAGGCGCACACGGCATGCGGCATTGCATAGTGTACATGCAATATATCAAGATTCTCCGTCTTGGCAACCTGGGCCATCTTCGTAGCCAGGGACAGATCGTAAGGCGGGTAGCGGAACACATAATAGTCGCTGACTTCGATCTCATGATAAATAATGTTCTTATGGAAACTTCCCAGTCTGAAAGGTACTCCGTGACAAATGAAATGAACTTCATGTCCCTTCTCTGCCAAGAGTTTACCGAGTTCGGTCGCAACAACCCCCGAACCTCCCAGTGAAGGATAACATGTAATACCAATTTTTAGATGCTGGTTCATTGGCGGGGGCCTCCTTATAATTTAGTCGGTGTGTTCCTGTATAATTTATGAACTCCGAGTTCCAAATAGATTAACAATATACGGAGTCTTGACCGCAAACCCCTCAGCATAAGGAATAAGCTTACGCTGGCCAATCAATGAATCCCGGGCCTTCACCCGCTCAACATAACCTTGATTCAGCGGCGTAAGCGCGATCTCTTCCTCCCGCGGCTCCGTACCGAACTGTGAACGGTAGCAACCCAGGGCTTGCACTTTCAATGTATAATTATCCGTCACATCTACGAGCAAATCGGGAGCTCTCCAATCGTTAATGAAATAGAAGTAGAGCTCCGGTACAGCTACCGCAGGCTTGTCCGGCATATAACGCCGCAGTTTGCTATTAAATGCCGCATCCTCCACAAGCTTGCTGCAAGCGATATGATCCGGATGGCGATCTTCCCAATAGGGCGCAAAAATGATGGACGGCCGATATTCGCGGATTACCGACGTTATCGCCGCAATCTGTTCCGCAGAGCCGTTCAAGCCACGATCGGGCAGTCCGAGATTCAGGCGCACCGTGACCCCGAGTAGCTGGGCAGCCGCAGCAGCCTCCTGCTTGCGAAGGACGACATTACCGTTCGAGGATAGCTCCGCTTCCGTCAAATCGCAGAGGCCAACTTTGTATCCGGCAGCCACTTGCTTGGCAATGGTACCGGCCATTCCTATCTCTGCATCATCTGCATGAGCGCCAAAAATTAATATATCAAGCGGTTCACTCATTATTTTAACTCCGGTTTGAGGAGTTCAACCAATTCACGCCAAGCAAAATCACCGCGATCCAAGGCGCGAACCAGAATTTCTGCCGAAGCCATATTCGTAGCAACCGGAATACCATGCACATCACAAAGGCGAAGCAGCGCTGTAATATCAGGTTCATGCGGCTGGGCCATCAATGGATCGCGCAAGAAAATGACAAGATCCATTTCATTCTGGGCAATCAGCGCCCCGATCTGTTGATCGCCGCCGAGTGGGCCCGACAAGAAACGGTGAATATTCAGATTGGTAGATTCCATAATTCGTTGTCCCGTTGTCCCTGTTGAATACAGATTTTTACCTTGAAATACATGCTCGTAAGCTACTGCAAAATTGACGATGTCTTCTTTCTTTCTGTCATGAGCTATAAATGCGATGTTAAGCATCCTGTGTCATCTCCTACTCTTCCATAAAATGTTCAAAACCGTAAATCATCCCTTTACAGTTCAAAACCTTCTTCACTGCTATATTAACACCAGGCATGTATCCTGCGCGATCATAAGAATCATGGCGAATTTTCAAAGTTTGGCCAAAATCCCCGAATACGACCTCTTCTTGCGCAAAAATGCCCGGAAGTCGAACGCTATGAATGCGGAAGCCATTATAATAGCCGCCACGCACCCCTTCAATGGTCTCCTCTTCATTCGGATTGCCCTGTCTATGTTCTTTTCGGTTCATCGAGATCAATTCGGCCGTCTTGATTGCTGTGCCGGAAGGCGCATCGAGCTTTTGATCCCCGTGATATTCGATAATCTCCACATTTGGAAAATATTTAGCCGCTTCGGCCGCAAATTTCATCAGCAGAATAGCGCCGACGGAAAAATTGGGAGCGATGAGCCCGCCTAGCCCTTTATCATGGCATAGCTTGTCCAGATGCTCGATCTGCTCCGGTGTAAAACCGGTCGTACCGGTCACCGGAGACACGCCAAGTCTGATTGCCAATTCCGTATTGGCATAAGCGGATTGCGGTGTCGTAAAATCTACCATAACCTGCGGCTTGCTCTCCAGCAGAGCGAGCTCTAGATCAGAGGTAATTGCCACTCCACACTGCGGCTTGCCAACAAATGTTCCTGCGTCCAATCCTTCTTCTGACGGACTTACGGCAGCTACTAATTGAAGCTCTGGATCCTCAAGCACCATCTTAACGACTTCTTTACCCATTTTGCCAGTTGCACCGACAACGGCTACTCTAATTTGTTCCCCCATTTTTAATCCCCCTTCACTTGAACTAAGATGATGACTGATTCAATTTGTTCTCCAATTGTCGTTCCAATTCAGTCAACTGCCTCGTAACCACTTCATCCTGTGGCAAGGCGTAAGCATCGCGCAGAGCGGACAGGGCTGTATCATATCTCCCCATCTCTCCGTAAGCGATCGCTAACCATGCCTGCACATCAACGGATACAGGGTCCAGCTCCCCGGCTCGTTCAAGCAAGCGAACGGCCCTTTCAGAGCGATTCATCTTATCCTCTGTCTTTCCCTCCAGATGCCTTCTTGCAATCCCCAGCAGCTCTTTGGCTCTCAGGCGGTCGAAATGAAGCATATATTCTGCATGATCGGGCGCAAGTGTCGCTGCGAGGCGGGCATGTGCCAGAGCCTTATCGAGGCAGTTACTGCGGGCGCTAGTGATGGAATGGCGATAATGAATATCGGCATTATCCGGTTCAACGCTCAATGCCTGTTCGAACCAATAAAGCGCCTGCTCAAAATCATTCTCATAAATGCTGCGGTAAGCTTCGTTTAAGCACTGTTTTGCCTTCATTTGCTGTCCCCCTTGCCAGATGGGCTGATTCACTATTACAGCATATGAAGGCGCTACTTATTCGGTGTCCTTTTTCGTCCAACGATCCGCATCGCGAGTCGAGAATTTAAGCATTACTTTATCATGGGCCTCCGTAAGATCAATTCCAAGCGAATTGGCGAAGCAAATCGTAATAAAGAGAATATCTCCCAACTCCAGCTCAATCGAACCCTCCGGTTCATCCAGCTTCTTAGGCTTCTCTCCATATGTATGATTGACTTCACGGGCCAGTTCGCCGAGTTCCTCGCTCATCCGTGCAATTAAAGCCAGCGGACTGAAATACCCTTCCTTGAACTGTGATATATACTTGTCCACTTCACGCTGCATTTCAGCTAGAGATTTCTCATCCATCCTATCATCCCACCCTGTTATCTAAATTAATTATTATGTTATCGTAACAGGAAATTGAAAACAAATTCTTTTTGGAGATATACTATGAGTGCGTGTTCAAAAAGTCCCGCTAATTTTCAATTCACTTCCTGCTTAGATATAGAATTTATTCGGTATCAGCAGAGCTGATGAATTCTATATCATAAGAAAATCTCTGGATCGCAATCGCTATCCGTGGCATCGAAGGTTTTCTTCCAAAAAGCAGACTTTTGGGACTACCGCTATGAAAGAATGCGTAAGTTGATTATACTACTCACCAGTAAAGGAAGAAACGAGTATTATGAAAAATATCACAAATTATGCGCGATCCATTGTTCCGATTATTATTGGAACAGCCATCTATGCCTTTGGCCTTCTGTATTTTATCATTCCGAATCAACTCATGGAGGGCGGCGTTACTGGTATTACGATCCTGTTGAAGTATGCCTTCGCCATCTCTCCATCCATCTCGAACCTGGTCATCAATATCCCCTTATTCCTGCTCGGCTGGAAAGTACTCGGCGGCCGGCAGATGATACTGACCGGTATCGGAATTTGCTCCCTGTCTTTCTTCTTATGGGTATTTGAACATATTCTTAGTCAGGGCTGGATCGAAATGCTCCAGACTGATTATATTCTGGCCACGATGTATGCCGGCGTTACGCTCGGCTCTGGCCTTGGCATCGTCTTCCGCTTCGGCGGCACAACCGGCGGCTCTGATATTATCGCCCGGATTCTGGGTCGCAAATTTGGCCTCAGCATGGGGCAGGTCATCCTCAGCATAGACGTTGTCATCATTGGCTTATCTCTCTTTTATGTACGTAAGGAAAATATTCTATACACGCTCGTTGCTGTATTCATCGCCTCCAGGGTGATCGATTTCATTCAGGAGGGCGCCTATTCCGCCAAAGCATTTATGATCATCAGCGATCATGCTGAAGCGATTGCAGATATTATCACCAATGAGATGGAGCGCGGCGTCACTCTGATCCCCGCCAAAGGAGCCTATTCGAAGCAGGATAAGCCGATGGCTTACTGCGTCGTATCGCGGCAGGAGATCAGACGGCTTCAAAGCATCGCCAAATCGGTAGATCCGCGGGCTTTTATTATCATTAACGATGTGCGCGATGTTCACGGAGAGGGCTTCCGCGAAGAATAATAAAAGAGGTGCCCCGGCACAATAGGGGCACCTCTTCTTTCATTAATCAGAAGCGAAAACGATCATTCTTCTCATTCTTGCCAGGAACCGAGATCACGGTTTGGTTCGCTCGATATTTCCTGTAAGCCGTGTAGAATAAGGCCAGCAAAATCCAGCCGCCGATCAGCAAGCTCCAGTTCCACGGATTTCCGTATCCGCCAATCGGGAGAAAGGCCGGTTCATCTCCTTTTTTGCCGAACAATTCCTTAATGAACCCTTCTCCTTGCTGTAAAGCACTAGCCAGCGCGGACATATCCGCTTCCTTCTCTTTCGTCAAGCTATCCGTATAATACAACCAAGAATCAAAACGGCTGATCTCCGTAATGTCCTTACGGATCACTGCTGCTGGACGAATTAATTCATAATGCGATTTCAAGCTAAGATAAGCTTCTCTTAGTGCAGCTCCGCTCCCGGCAGTACGAGCCTGATTCATACGCTGCAGATCCTCGCCAAGTACTTTGTAATACTGATGCCATAAGGCCTGCTTCGGATGTGTAAGGCTGTTCACGGCAAGCCTAAGCCGCGCCGATGAGCTAATCCACTCCTCTTGCCCATCTACGGCCTTGGCTAATGTCTCTTTAACATCCATTATGCTCTCAGCCAACGCATGAATTCCTTCTACTGAAGTCAATCCCTTGAAAGATAGGCGCTCCAACGAATCGATGACCTGTTCCATATCCTGATTCGCTTTTTGCGTATTTCCCTGCTGCATGTCCTGGTACAGCGATTCTGTAGCCGTTTCCAACTGCCGCAGCTTGTCAGCCCTTTCTTGCTCCGTTATTTTGATATCCGCGGCCTGTGCGACTGGTAGCCCGTCAGCATAAGCCTGGGATCCTTGCAGAAGCAGCAGGATCATCGATAAGGCGACTAATAGACAAGATCCTTTCCATTTCACGGACATCCCTCCCTACCATCATGTTATGGCAGGCTGTCCAAGCTTAGAACCTGGAGGTAGTTCAAAAAGTCTGCTTTTGATCACGAAGTGGATTGAGAAGTATTTCGACATCGTATCTTGAATTCAGCCGGGCCTTCCGGTGCTCATGTACAACTTCGTACGCTCCGCTCCTCTGACCCCAGCTTCATCCAACCTTCTCGGTGCTGAAAACCCGACTTTTTGAACCTTTATTTAGATGAGGTAGTTCAAAAAGTCTGCTTTTGATAAGAAAACCGATCGAGGTCATTCAAGGGTGAGCGACCGCGATTCAGAGGTAGGTTTTCTTGCGATATAGAATTTCATCAGCTCCGCTGACCACTTATAAATTCTATATCTAACACGAAGTGGATTGAGAAGTATTTCGACATCGAATCTTGAATTCAGCCGGGCCTTCCGGTGCTCACGTACAACTTCGTACGCTCCGCTCCTCTGACCCCAGCTTCATCCAACCTTCTCGGTGCTGAAAACCCGACTTTTTGAACCTTTATTTAGATGAGGTAGTTCAAATAGTTCGCGAAGCCCGCTACCACCTTTTGGCTGCCCGAAGGGCGATACAGCCGGCTAGTGCGCTGGCACAAGTTAGCGCGAAGGTGAAGATCATCACCGCGTTCACATCATTCCACAGAACTTCCGGCAACCAAGGGTAAACTCCGAAGCTATAATCAATAATATCGTTCAGTATCGTCCAGCTCCACGCACCGATCAGCATTAAGGTGCCAAATTTAAACAGACGAACATACAGCAAAGCTTCAACCGCCATAGCCAGATGGGATGCCACCAGCATCCAATCCTGCCATACCAGCGTATTCCCCTGAGCAGCTCCTGCAAATATAATCGTGACCGCCCAGATTCCGTATTTGATGCTTGTTACGACGGCCAACCCTTCAATAATGGTTCGGATAAAATAGAACTTCCCCAATTTCTCGGGGAACAACAGAAATAATAAAGCGGCGGTGAAAAACAAACTAGCCGTAGGGCTGTCCGGAACAAATACAATCAGCCAATGCGGCTGAGTCGCCCAAGTCTCCCGCAGCTGATGATCATACCAAATGTAGCCGTAAATCGTACCAAGCAGATTCACCATGAAAAGACACCATAATATGTATTTATTCCCGAGCAAGGATTTGCTCCATAAAGTCGACAGCCTCAAGCGTGAATCTCCTCCTCATTTAAGCGGGACTGGCCCGATAGATATGTAAAAACCTGATCGTATTTACGATCAGGTTCATAGTTATTACTATTCTACTGCCTCGGCCTTCTGCTTCGCAAGCCATTCCGCCAAATGATCGATATCATCATCGCTAAGGCCATTTCCTTTCGCAGTATCATACATAGGTTGCATTCTGCCGTTATAGCCTTCTTTAATAATCGTCAGAATTTCTTCTTTATTATGCTTGTCGCCAATACCGCGGAGCGACGGGCCGCCGCCACCCTTCAAGTCAGCCCCGTGACAGCTGATACAAGTAGCCTTCTTAAAGGATTCCATTGCTGGATCATCCTTATCAACGATGGCAATTTCCTTGTCTTGGGTAACGTTCGTTGTTGGCAATCCCTTCTCCCGATTCTCGCGCGCCTGCTCTTCACGCTGAATATGCTCTGGCTGAAGCCCAGTAGCCTTCAGCTCGTTCTGATAATGAGTCCAGGCGAAGTTAGTCAAATAGACCAGCGATGCGATCGATAGAAGCATCAAAGATGAAGCAATCGGGCGCTTATAGAATCTGCGCTCCTTGCCACGGTCGAGAAATGGTGCCAATAGAAGAGAACCAAAGGCAACGCCTGGAATCCCCAGCGTTCCAAGAACGACAAAATCTCCAGAAGCATATGGATATTTCAAGTACTGATACAGGAACAGAAAGTACCAGTCTGGCATCGGAATGACCTGAGCACTAGGGTTAGCCGGAAAACCGAGCGGCGCCGGTTCGGAAATCGTCAACACGAGGAACCCTACGAGTACCACAACGCCAACCATCCATTCCTTAAGCAGAAAGTTCGGAATGAACGCTTCAGATTTCCCGGGATAAGCCGTGTAATCGGGAGGTGTAACGAAGCCGTCGCCTTGACGAACACGTGAATCACCGACATATACGACTTTTTCTTTCGATTTATCTCCGTGAGCCATGTAAATGCCTCCCTTCACTTTATTATTACTCACAATTTTATAGAGGTCCGGAGATCCCTTGTCTGCGGATCATGATAAAATGCCCTACCAATAGTAGCAGCAGTACAGCCGGAAGGAAGAAGACATGGATCGCGAAGAAGCGGGTCAGCGTCTCGGCGCCGACAATGGTTCCGCCCTGCAGCAATTCCTTAATGACCGGCCCCAGCACCGGAACTGAATTGGCGATTTCCAGCGTAACCTTGGTTGCGAAATAAGACTTGTTATCCCATGGCAGCAAATAACCAGTCAAACCGAGGCCGATCATTACGAAGAAGATCAGCATCCCGACAACCCAGTTCATTTCCCGTGGCGCTTTGTAAGAGCCGGTGAAGAATACCCGCAGCGTATGCAGGAACATCATCACGATAACAAGGCTTGCTCCCCAGTGGTGCATCCCGCGAACGATTTGTCCAAAGGCAACCTGGGTCTGCAAATATTCAACGCTGGCATAAGCGTTTTTAATATCTGGTACATAATACATTGTCAGGAACATCCCTGATAAAATCTGGATTACAGTAATAAAAAACGTCAGTCCGCCGAAGCAATACACAAAGGCAGAGAAATGATGCGCCGGGTTAACATGCTCTGGTACCTCGTGGTCAGCAACATCTCTCCAAATCGGCGTGATATCGAGACGTTCGTCAATCCAGTTATATACATTCTTAAACATCCGAATCTACGCCTCCTTACTTCACTCTTGTATTGGCGACAATGTCGCCGAGATAAACCCAATCATCCTTCAACATAACCTTGTACTCATCCAGCGGTTTCGGCGCAACAGCAAGCTGTTTGCCATCCTTCGTATAATGCGCCCCATGACAAGGACAGTGATATTCGTCAGGAAAGCTTTTGTCACTGTTCCATCCGACCGTACATCCCAGATGCTTACAAATCGGTGAAAGCGCATAAATTTTGCCGCTCTCGTCTTTACGAATCCATGCCGTGAGCGAGGCAATGCTGGAATACCAACCATCCTGCTGTGGAAGTTCAAAATTGAACTCCTGCGGCTCATTCGTTATTTTGCTGGCTTCGACCACTTTAATGAAAGCGCCCTCGCCCTTTTTATGCAAAATCGGATCTACGGCAAAACGAACCATCGGAAGCGTCACTCCGCCCACCATAAATGCGGTAGCGCCTCCCAATGTGTATGTAAGAAACTGCCGCCTGGACATTTCCTTACGGATGGGCGGTTTATGTGACGATTCATGCTCGTCATGCTGATTGCTCATAATGTCTTCAACCCCCTTTTTTCGCCAATTGATCTTTAACGATCTTCCCTTTTCAATGACAATAATCACATGAATATGTAAGTCAGTTTAATAATATATTAGCGTTTTGAGAGCGTCAAGAATTTGACACATATTTTCCAAGGATAAACAGTAGGTTTGTCATTAAAGTGTCGATAATTTGTCACAATTAATTCAGTCCTGAATTTTGCCAAATCGCTTGAACAGCTAGTCTGATTTGCTCTGCTCCCTCGGGCGTCTTATAGTCTGGAAAAGCCTGTGACGTCACGATCAGATCCGCATCAGCCAAAGCTTCTGACGTCCACGCCGCATCGGCCGATATCACAATGGCATATTTAAATCCCGATAATTTGGTATTGCGACATACATTGTTGATAAGCTCCGTAATCTGTGCATCCCCATATTGAAAAGCTGGATATGTAACGACCCTGCCTTTGAACGGAATCTCGATGCAATCCATAATATCCCGCAGCCGTTCCAATTTGCCGGTCACTTCGTATGGCTGCTCCGTTCCTGAAAGAGCGGTAACCGGAATTAAGCAGGTATCGAGGTAAGGACGCAATTCCTCCCAGGCTGATAACTCAATTTCACTAAATTTCATGCTCTATTCCTCCCCTAGTATCACTCCTATTATAGTCACAGAGATGTCACATTTAAAAGGTGGATTTTCCTAATCATCAAGATCGGACGAGCATTCCCTCCTCCTTATCCAAGCGGATAGGAGGCTACCCATTAGTTGAGTATTCACATTATTAATTTTCTTTTACGCAATTCCCTGAATATAGGCAATTATTGGTCTTATCGATTCTCTATTTATATAATCCACCTGTTTACCATAGGTATCCTTAATCACCTTTTCAACTTCATTCATTTCTGACTCAGCTTTCTTTTCTACTGCCTTATTTAGCATTTTCATTAAGTTGCGGTGCAGAAAGCCTAGCTTGCCATAGTCAATTGCACCTCGCAAGTGAAATACCTTTTGTGGCTGAATATTTTGATTAGGAAAGGCTCTATGCATAATATCCGTGTAGTCCATCGTTTCTGGATTCGTCAGACCAACAGTAAATACAATTAGGTGCTTACATGCATTCTTAGATACCAAATCAGACCCACTGATACTGCTGGCATATATTCCACCACTGTACATGATGATGTCATAATCTATTAGCATATTAGCTTTAGCGGAATCCCTCTCAATCAAGTCTGCACCTAATTCTTCAGAAATCCACTCAGCATATTTCTTAGTTGCCCCATAAGTAGATTTGTAGATCACAGCTATTTTACTCATACGTTACCTCATTTCTTCAGATTCTTTTGAATCAAATAAAAATTAAATCCTACCACTAACGTATATAACGGAAATATAACCATTTCTACGATAGACACCTCAACACCATTCAGACACATAAATAAAATCATTGCATCAAGTGCTATTAGCAAGGTCAAAATCTTCATAGTCATGATGGGCATAAGAAGATAGCCCCATGGCTGTTTCTTCATAAGCATTACCGCACTGAATACGATTACTGGCAAGACAATTCCTAAATCCATCGCTTGGATCGGCAAAGTCGTATAGTGTTCTAAGTAAATGCTTAGGCTCTTCGGAGTAAGACGAGAGAGCCAATTAAATGCAATTAAACAAGCAAATACTACATTTGAAATACCTAGATACTTAATTGGTAATTTTTCGCTAAATTTATCTTTCAATTTTGGTAGCTCAAAAGAAGTCATACAAGCGATAAAAGCAAAAAATGATAAACCCGTTATAACAACGTACAAGATGAAAAATGGGTTATAAGAACCAGCAAAACTGTAAATCACATAAGTATATAGAAAATATGCCAAAGTTCCTGTTAGATAGAATCTGCCTAGAAAACTATTCTTTCTGCTTAAATACAAAGAATAAACAAGAAACGGCACACCTAGGAAAAGAGTAACCAAATCCTGACCTTTTGCTTGAACTGCCATGGATAGCGAATCGTTGTGATAAATGCCACGTCCATACAGCTTAACAATCTGCCCCCCGACAGTTTCTACTTGCTCACCTATATTTATAGGGTGATTATAAAACAGGCTGATTGCAGAAATTATTGCTGCCAATATTGCTATTGCGATGGATAGATAGTCGACTTTTTTGTTATAGGTTTTCATACTATTCTCACCTTAAATTTCCCATAAAATAATCTATGTGCTTTTCCACCATTTCTTTGGCAGCCGCTTTATTTTCCATACTGTCCGATATTCCCATCATCATGTAAATTGGTGCAAAATACTCCAGTGCAAGAATTTCAGGATCCTTATCACTATTTTTTGTATTTAATACAGATTCACCTATTAAATCTTTGGCATAACCGATAACTCCACCAGTTAGGTATTGATTTAGCAAACTTGCCATTTTAGGATTACGGTACTGCTCTAATGTCAGCATTTTGCGAAAGTTTGAGGCGAACTCATCTTCAGTCCAGTATTTAAACATTTTAATGCTAAATGCTTTGATATCTCCGAATGCCACATTACGATAATCGTATTCTGCATCTTCAAAAGTACCAACTGGAACATCAAATTCTTTTGCTTTCTGGGCATCCATTTTTTCCATACGTTGAATGATACTATCAAAAATATTATGCTTATTTTCATAATGCTTATATAATGCACCTTTTGTAATTCCGAGTTCTTCAGCAATATTTCTTACAGATACACCCTCGTAACCGTCACGAGCAAATAGCTTTAACGAAACTTGTAATATCTTTTCTTTTGTATCCATATATGTGGACGCCTCCAAGTAAACGATAGTTTACTAAATATTATAGTGAACTATCGTTTACTCGTCAAATAGTTTTACAAACAAAGCAACAAACCTACGAACCACCTATTGTTATCGAATTACTTTTTTCTCAAAAAAAGAAATGCCGGTGGCATTTCTTTTAATGTTTCAATGTCTTCAGTTCATCCGTAAGAAGTCGGAAGGCCACCTCATCGCCTTTGGCCAGGGCAGAATCAATTTCGCTATATATTTGCTCCGACCGGCGCTTGCGCAGCGCTTCATCCCAGACCATCTCTGCCGCTAAACTGAGCATCGCTTCATAAGTAACCTTCATTTGATCCATAGGATGCACCTCCAATACATTGTCATGAGATCCTATATTCTTTGCCTTTCACTACATAACTTTCCATCGTCCGTTTCATCCTAAGCAAATCATCTTCTGTTAATTCACGTACGACTCTTGCAGGAGTGCCTAGAGAAAGAGTATAGGGTGGAATTTTGGTATTCTCTGTTACTAAAGATCCTGCTCCTACTAAAGCATATTCACCGATGTCAGCACCGTTTAAGACGATTGCCCCCATCCCGATTAATGTACCTTGGCCTATCGTTGCGCCATGAATAATCGCACCATGGCCTACAGATACCTCGCTCCGAACAATAAGCGGCTGATCGGTATTCACATGCCCGATCACACCATCCTGAATATTACAGCGATCACCGATCATAATTGGCGCCAGATCTCCGCGAAGCACCGCGTTGTACCATATTGTTGAATCCTTGCCTAACGTTACATCACCGACGACCTTCGCTCCCTCGGCCACAAATACCGATGAATCCAGATTTGGCCTTCTTCCCAGGTATTCAATCAGCACTACGAATCACTCTCCCGCCGTTTAGTTGGGAGTGATTGTAGCAATTAGGTACATTATTGTCAACGACTTAAGTATTATCTTGCTAGTCCTTATGCAGCTGCTTAGTTGCCATCTTGCCAAATCCAGTGGTTTGAACATACCGTTCTCCAACTTCGCTCTCTCCAATACGGATCATGCCCAGATGAAGCATCATGCGCAAAATCCGCTCTTCGAATATCGATTCAGGAGTGTCATAGAAGAAAGGAGCGATTAGAGACCCCAGGTTCTGGTACAATGACTTCACACTGACCCAGTCTGCAGAAGATCGTTCGATCCAATAGATCATCGAGAGCAGGTTCGGGATCGGTATTTTGTACAGCCTTAGCCAGAAGGCAACAAACTGCAACATCGCTTCACGATGTTCTTCCTTAAGATAGGCTAGGCCGGTCGAGGTGAGCCTGAGGCTGTCCCCTTCTTCCTTGATCAGACGGACATGATAGGCATAGTCGTAGAGCAGCGAAAAACGGCTCGGATAATCCTTGAATCGACGGCCATAACCAAATCTCCAGCCTTTGCCCACAAGCGGTTCGCTTACATGAAGCATCTCCATGATTTGCATTTGGCTGCGCCGATACATCACACCTTCTGCATTAAGAGCAACACTATGATTCATGACATATTCAAGGAACAACAGCAGGTCAGTTGCCATGAGATCGGGCTCTTCCCGATAGAGGACTGGCTCTTGCTCTGCCAGAATAACCTCTGACTTAATACGCCTCTCAAGCACCTCGCGAAACCTGCAACGCAAGTCGTCGGGCACCTCGAACAGGTAACGTGTTGCCGGAGTCGCTCCCTGGAAGAGCCAGGCGCGCTGTCTAAACCGAGATATAACTTCGCGCGGATTCTCCCGCTCCTGCTCCTGATCACGCTCAGCTTTGACTGCTCGCGACTGCTTGACGCAAGCCAGCAGATCCTCAAGACTGAATTGTTTGCGGCCATCGAACAGAAGAGCGTTCAAGAAGCGTAAATCCTCCATGCTCATTCCGTCCACATGATGCTCGACGAAGTCTCGCCGCCCTACCGTCTGCAGGATGGACTGAATCAGTTCAAGCTTGGAGTTTCCGTTGCAATCACACCGATAATGGTTCGCTATTCTGCTGAGCTGCGTAATATCAGCATAAGTTAGCATATCCGCCAGATTCATATGTTACCGCCTCGCCGTTTTAATACCATTATGGGAAATTTGACGGTAATTATTCCTTCATACCAAAAAAAACCAGCCCATTTGGGCCGGTCTCATAGGTTACAGGTCATTCCAAAACTTACTTATCTTCCAGATGGCGTGTGCAATTATAGAGGCGCATATCCCAATTGTGATCATTCTTCTCCAGTATAGTTAAGGAGAGATTGCCGATGCGCTCCGTACACTTATTCTGATATAGAACTGTAAACAACTGGGCTAGCAATCCACCGTGAGAGACTACAAGCACATTATTATCGCTATACTTCTCACCAATTTCCTTCAAAAATGACAAAGCTCTCTCCTGAATAGCTTCATCGCTCTCCTGACCAAGATCCCGCTGCTTCCAATCTACTCCCCAAAGCGTCTCACGCTCTTCGGCTGTTAGTCCTTCTACTTGACCAAAGGCCTTCTCAACCAATCTCGAATCCGGATCATATAACGGAATATTCAGCGTTTTGGCAATAATCTCCCCCGTCTCCTGAGCCCGAGACAAGCCACTGGTAATGACAAAATCCCATTTATACTTCTGGTCCGCAAGCAGACGCTCCGCTAACTTCTTCGCCTGACCACGTCCTTCTTCATTAAGGGGAATATCGCTCTGTCCCTGAATTCTCCCGATCTTATTCCAATCTGTCAATCCATGACGTATCAAGCCAACTAGCATAATCAACCTCCCCAAAAATTATCTCTAGTATCCTCTAATTCGAAGTACTCCTATATAAAAAAAGATAAACACTTCTTCCGGGGAAGAAGCGCCTATCCAATCTCACGCTATCTCTTGGAGCGGCGGATGCCCTTCCAGGACACGATGGCAAGAACCATGCCCCCCATCGACAAGTACATCCAATATTGCGGATAAGTCGGGCCCATTTGCACTACGAACGGATCGACAATGCCGCGGACTTCGTTCGGCAAGCTGAAGGAGACATTGCTTGTCTTCTCACTGTCGGTTGTAGCCACCGCAGTCGGCAGCACACCGGTCAAAGATTCATATTCCGAGTCCTTTTCGAATTTCCCGCCCATCACGAACAGTAATGTGCTGCATAGGAAGACCACGAGGAAGCATGCTGCCCATAATGAGACACGCCTGCTGATCCGTTTATGAAATCCGGGGTCTCGAACATCCGGAGCAAGCCAGGGAGATTCCGAGTAGATTCTATCCATTACCTTGCGGTTCACGGACTCGGCTTGTTCTTCAGTAATCTCAAACGGCAGATCATGGACCGCTTCCAGACTTTCCTGCCAGAAACGATATTCAACCGCACAGGTTTCACAGCCTATAACATGCCACTCCAACATTTGTCTAAGAGGATCATCCTTCGGAAGATCCGGAAGTAGTGGAAATAACTGCTCCGCCTCTCTACAATTCATCTGCTTTTCATCCCTTCATAATGCTCGTAGCTCGGCTCATAGAAATAGGGTTCAAGCTGACTTTTTACACTGCTGCGTGCTCGGAACAACAAGGATTTCACAGCACTTACGCTTTGACCTAGAATGCAGGCGATTTCCTGATAGTCCAGTTGGTCGTACTCGCGTAATATCAGAGCCGATCGCTGCTTTTCCGGAAGATTGTTAATTGCTTCGCGAACCAGGCCAACACGTTCATTGCGCAAAATCGCCTGTTCAGGCACAAGCTCATGCGGAGCAACAGGTATGTATCCACTCTCCTCTAACGGCACATTGCCGCTTCGCTGCTTACGTAATTCACTCAAAACGGTGTTTCTTGCAATCGTATAAAGCCAGGTAGAGAAGGAAGCATCTACTTCACGGAAAGAGTGCAAACTTCGAAATGCTTTATAAAAAGTCTCAGAACAAATATCCTCTGCCATCAATTCCAATTGAGCGCTCTTCAGCATGTGATATACAAATGCCAAAATTTTGCGTTGATACCTTCGCATCAACTCCGAGTATAACTCGGTATTGCCTTCTTTTATCTCACGAATCATTTGGGAATCCGTCATTTAAGTGCGAACCTCCTCGCCCATCCATGCGCTTATTCCCCGTTCGATTCTTATACATTATTACCGAACAGGATTAAAAAAGTTGCGGTTTGCTTATGTAATTATTAAAAAAACATCCATATGATGGCGTCATTATCAATTCATATTGCAATCCTTCAATATTATACCATAGAAGAGGGGCGGATAAAAATATGTCCGGGCTAAGACAACGCCATGTAGTCGAATAGGATAACACTAACCCTCATCGCGGCATAAATTACTCTTATAGTGCGTTTTCTAATTTCACAAACGGAAGAAGGTAATCCTATGTCTTCTCCCGGCAAAAGCAATAAAGCCAGAAATAGCAGCTCTAAAAATGGAAATTCAAACAATAATTCGAACAGCAAATCTTCCAAATCGAAACAGCAAAAGCCCGGGAGCATTGAAGCCGCTGTTGCCGCCCTGCTGTTAACCGGTAAATTAAAGGTCGACTCCGTCGAATTGTTCAGGGAAGCGTCTGTCGTTATCAGCTTGATTGGCCAATACAAAACACTCAGCTCCGGCAACGGATCGAACATAGATACGCTGGTCTCATTTTTTCAGAGCAATGGTGATCTTACATTAAATGACGTATTTGCCGCGATGAAGAAAATGACAGATTAAATGTGCACGGTTAGACAGTATGACGTAAAGGGGGCCTCAGAGTTGGGAGAGTTTGATGGCGAAAGATTTGCTGAGCTTCTTATTTTAATCATCGTTATTGGCTTGCTGTTCTTCGGATCGACGGAAATCGCCGATTACACTACCGGACCCACTCCGCTATAAAGCTGTTTGTATTACATTTCCTAGAGCTTTATTCCTTCATTGTTCAACACCTTTACTTTTGGAGAAGAGGTATTGCCTGCACGAGTCGTATCCTCAACCACTTGTATTATATTTTTATAGGTTTGCTGGGCACCCAGCACCAGAAGGGCCCGGCCAAGACTCGTGAGCCTGAGTTGTCTTGAACAGAAGCCCCCGATCGTCATCATCAAAGGGACTGTCGGTGAAGTGTTGGACAATATAACCTTCTCCGACAGTTCTTCTTTATCGGCCAACAGTTGAAATGAACTGGTGATCGCTGGAATTACCGCTTTGGAATTGCCTCTCCCCACACTGAAAATGTCATTTCCCTGATCGTCCTTGCCATGATGAATCAATTTGCCATGTTCCTGCGGAAGCAGCTTATCGAACATGTACGTATTCAGAATTTCCTCCTTGGAAGGTTTACGGTCGCGTGGTAACCGATTCAAATGATAAGCCGCAGCTAAGACGGAGGTATGTGTTCCCCCATAACAGTTGTAAATGTAGATCATGCTGATTTCCCCTTTGTGGATATTATTAAAGATCAATGTGTCCCGTTTGTCATCAAGATATACTTTAACATTGGACTGGCTGTTAACAGCCACCGTATTTTCCCATATATATATAAATCATTTTGGGGGACGATAATTCCCGGGGAATAAAATATCTATTCGGAGGAAAAAGCCCATGAAAAAACTATCTGCTGTCCTGCTATCCGCAACTCTTCTCCTTTCCTTCGCATCGGCTGTTAGTGCGGCTCCTGCTCATCATACCAAGGCCCATGAGCATAAGATGCATACCAAATCGATGCATAAGGAAAGAGCGGGCAAACACAAAATGCATACGAAGAGCATTAAGGCTAAGAGCATCAAGACTAAGGCCACTGAAATGCCTCGTTCTGGCTTTGGCGGCGCTAGCGAACAAACAGAATAGAGGAGCTGAGAGAGGGGGATTCCCCTCTTTCTATATTTATCAAGATGAAAATACTGAACATGCTGCAATGGAAGCTCACAATCGTTACATGCCTTATAGCCTTAGCCTGCTCGAGCTGTTCGGCCCCAGAGACGAGGAACACTGCGGAGAAACAAACCGATCTTCCACAGACCTCAGCCCAATCGCAATCCAACAACGAAATTATAGAGCCTAATCCACCAGCAAAAACATCCGAAAATGCTGTACATAATGCTCCGGTTGAGCCATTCCTGCCCCATCATCTGTATATTCCAAGCATTAATGCCTTTGCTCAGATCATGCCGGTGGGGGTTGCGGAGGATGGGCGAATGGATGTGCCAGAGGATACTGAAGTCGTCGGCATTTTGCAGCCAGGCGTTCTTGCCGGAGGCCAAGGGAACGTCATTATGGACGGACATGTAGACAGCTATACCGGTCCGGCGATCTTTTTTAATTTGAAGAAACTGCGTCCAGGCGATACCATTATCGTATCTAATAAGACAGGGCAACGACTTATCTATGCAGTTGAAAGCGTCGAGACCTTCATTACAGCTGAAGCCCCGCTTGAAAGAATTTTTGGCGATACGGATGAATACAGGCTTAATCTGATTACTTGCACGGGGAAATACAGCCGCAAGAAAAAAGAACATGAGATGCGGCTTGTCGTGTTTGCCAAACTACAGAATGAGCCCTGATGGCGCCTCTCTGTAAAAGGGAAAATTTGTAGTTAATCTCCAATGAAAGCGCTAAAAAAATGTGTTGACAGAATGAAAACGGATACATTATAATAAAAGCACAGTATGGTTTCTCTCCACTCCTATCCAATATCTGTTGCTCGTTAGTGAGCATGCGCCACTTCAACACGAAGTGGCGTTTTTTTTATTCATTTTAGATCGTTCGAGCTTATATGTATTATCAAAATGAAAAAAGCAGGGTCCTAAAGACCCCGCTTTCCGTCAAGTTCATATAAGTATAGTAATTAGACGTATACAGCATAACCCATCGATTGCAGATGTTCTTTGGCTCGTTCCATTGCGCTTTCCTGGCGGAAGGACAAATGCAGCAGGCCAGGCACATCCTCGCGGCTCTCGATAATCTGAATATTGCTCAAGTTGATGTTCTGATCCCCAAGCTCGGTCGTAATCTGTCCGATAATCCCCGGATGGTCTGGGACATCGATATACAAATCAAAGAGCGAGGAAATCATGCCTTTGCGTCGTTCAGGAAGCTCGCTGCGGAATCGGTTTGCTTTGACGAAGGAATCGACGATCCCCTCCCCATTCCTGTCCTCCAGCATGGAGATAAAACCACCGATCTCTTCATTCCAATCCTTAAGCAGCGATAACACCACGTCACGATTGCTCAGCAGAATATCACGCCAGATAATCGGATCGCTGGAAGCAATCCGCGTAATGTCGCGGAAACCACCGGCCGCAAGGGTTCGGTACAAGCCGTTGGAGGCATTGTAATCACACACCTGATTGACGAGCGCTACCGCAATAATATGCGGCAGATGACTAATCGCACCAACGATCTCGTCATGCTGTACAGGGTTAACGCGTACGACCTGGGCCCTTGTATATTGCAGAAGTTCCTCCAATTTGGCGTAAGCCTCGTCTGGAACGCCTGTTGCCGGCGTTAGAACATAGTATGCATTCTCGAACAGCAGCGTCGAAGCCGCCTCCACCCCGGACCGCTCAGAGCCGGCCATTGGATGGCCGCCAATAAAATACACGTCCGGCCGCGACAGCTTCTCTGCCGCAGCAGCGATCGAAGCCTTCGTGCTGCCTACATCCGTTATAATACACCCCTGCTTAAGCGGCAGCGCATACAGCTTCTCCAGATACTCTTCCAGATTGCCTACTGGCACACATAGAAATATAAAGTCGGCGTCACGCACCGCTTCTTCCATCGAGAGGGTCGCGGAATCCACCACACCCCGATCCAGCATCACCTCAAGCGAGCGGGAGCGGGGGCTGTGGCCAACCACCTCAATCCCCGGCTTGCCGCGAAAACATAGGGCCAGAGACCCGCCGATCAATCCAACACCAAATATTGCAATTTTTGTAGTCATAAATTTTCACTCAACTTCTACTAAGATTATTTACTTCATCATAAACAGGATACTTGTCAAAGCTCATTGAGGTCATTTATGGCTAGTTATATACACTCGCTAGACTCGTACCTTACGCTGCTGAAGCACCTGCTCCAGAGCAGCGATAAACTTCTGATTCTGGCTCTCTGAGCCAACCGTTACCCGAATGGAATTCGGATATTTAGAGAAGCCGCTGCGGACAATGACTCCCAGCTTAAGCAACTCCTGGAACATCTCCTGGGACGGAGTCTCCACATCAACCATAATAAAATTACCGTGAGCCGGAAAATAAGACAGCTTCAGACGGTCGAACTCATCATTTAAGTATTTAATGCCCTTGGCATTCTTCTCGCGGCATTCCGCTACGAACTGGCGGTCTGCAATCGATGCTCTCGCTGCGGCCTGACCGATTCGCGAGGTGTTGAAGGGCTCACGCACCTGATTAATCAGTTTGATCACCGCAGGCTGGCCTACACCATATCCGATACGCAGGGATGCCAGACCGTAAATTTTGGAGAACGTGCGAAGCACGACCAGGTTCGGATATTTATCCAGCAAACGGATGCCATCTGCATAGGACGGATCAGTAACGTACTCGGCATAGGCTTCGTCCAGCACGACCAGCACTTGGCCAGGAACTCGATCCAGAAAAGCGACCAAATCCGCCTCAGGCACAATAGTCCCGGTCGGGTTGTTAGGATTGCAGATCCATATCACCTTGGTCCGATCATTAACCGCCTGAAGCATCACCTCCAGGTCATGCGTTCCTGCTTGCAGAGGAACCTCGATACTGACTGCGCCCTCGATATCGGCATTGCTCTTATAGACGGAGAAGGTCTGATCCGCCATAATAGTCTCGTCTCCCGGAAGGAAGAACGCTCTGGTAATCAAGGCGATAATCTCATCCGATCCACAGCCGAAAATAATTTGATTGGAATGGACCCCGAGATGACTCGCTAATTCTTCGGTTAATTCTACCGCACTTCCATCAGGATAAATGCTGATATTAGCAAGCTCCGCTTCGATCGCTACACGAACGCGTGGAGAGCAGCCATATGGATTCTCATTGGATGCGAGCTTGATTACTTCTGTAAGGCCAAGCTCCCGCTTGACTGCCTCAATCGGCTTACCAGGTTGATAGACCGGGAGGTTCACGATTTGCGGTTTTGGCAGCATGTATTTCTCCTCCTTCGTTCCAAATGAAATTTACACTCTTAATTTTGCCACAAAGTCACGAATTTGCAACAAGCCCTGCTCCTTCGTCGCTTCGTTCTGTAATAATGGCAATGCTTCCTCGATCTTGCGCACAATGGCACTCCCAACGACGACCCCATCACAGAACCCGGCAAAATGCTGGGCCTGCTCTCGGTTGGAAATACCAAAGCCTACGGCGACAGGAAGATCAGTGCCTTTCTTCACAGTCTTGATGAAATCATCCACCCCCTGGGCAAAGGAAGCTCTTTCCCCCGTAACGCCAAGCGAGGACACGCAATAAATGAACCCACGAGCCCGGGATACGATGCGTTGAATTCTTTCATTTGAGGTAGGAGCCACTAGCGGCACAAGATGAACATTCGCTTCATCCGCCAGATGCAAAATTTCCTCGGATTCTTCATACGGTAAATCAGGGATAATAAGTCCGCTAATACCTGCTGCCTGCACGAGCTGGAAGAAGCGCCCGAACCCAGTCTGCAGAACCGGATTGAAATAAGTAAATAAGACGATCGGCATTTGAATACCGCTCTCTCTGGCTCGGCGGGCTGCCTCGATACAGGTCTCGATCGTCACTTGATGGGCAAGCGCACGTTCTGATGCCCGCTGAATAACAGGGCCATCAGCTAATGGATCGGAATAAGGGACGCCCAGTTCAACGATGTTTGCACCGGCCAGCTGGACCTCTCTTAATATATCCAAAGTTGTCTCCACATCAGGATCACCAACCGTTATGAAAGGAATCAGTGCCGCCTTGCCTTCCTTGCGAAGCTGGGCAAAGGTCTGATCCATCAGATTCATGTCCGTGGATTTCATAGCGCAGCGCCCCCTTCCGTGTAAGCCATAATCGACTCCACATCCTTATCTCCACGCCCTGACAGACAGATTACGATGATCTCTTCACTACTCATCTCCGGCGCCATCTTCATGACTTGAGCTACAGCATGTGCCGATTCCAGCGCCGGAATGATTCCTTCGGTTCTGCTCAGCAGCTGAAGTGCATCTAACGCCTCCTGATCGGTAATCGGGTAGTACCGCGCCCGCTCTATATCCTTCAAATAGGAATGCTCCGGACCGATACCCGGATAGTCGAGACCCGCGGAGATGGAATGCGCCGGCTTAACCTGTCCGTATTCATCCTGCAGCAAATAACTAAGCGAGCCTTGGAATACCCCTTTGCTTCCCTTCGTCATCGTTGCCGCATGAAATTCCGTATCAACGCCTCTTCCCGCTGCCTCGGCACCAACCAATTGTACAGCTGTATCTTCAATAAAAGGATAGAACATGCCGATCGCATTGCTGCCACCACCAACCGCAGCGACGAGCATATCCGGCAGTCTTCCTTCCGCGTCCAATATCTGGCGACGCGTCTCATCGCCGATAATTCGCTGGAAATTGCGGACCATCATCGGATAAGGATGCGGTCCGGTCGCCGAACCAAGAATATAGAAGGTGTCCTCGACATGGCTGACCCAGTAGCGCAGCGCCTCATTACAAGCGTCCTTCAAAGTGCGTGTTCCGGACATCACCGGCACGACCTCTGCGCCAAGCAGCTTCATGCGAAACACATTAAGCTGTTGACGCTTCGTATCTTCTTCTCCCATGAATACCTTGCACTCCAGACCGAGCAGTGCTGCAACCGTAGCTGTAGCCACCCCGTGCTGGCCTGCGCCTGTCTCGGCAATGACTTTTTTCTTGCCCATCCGTTTTGCCAGAATCGCCTGGCCGATCGCGTTATTGATTTTATGGGCTCCAGTATGGTTCAAATCCTCGCGCTTCAAGTAGATCTTCGCACCACCCAGGCTTTCGGTCAGTCGCTCCGCATAATACAGCGGGGTCTCCCTACCTGAATACTGCTTCAGCAAATAGGCGATTTCCGCCTGAAAACCGGTGTCATCCTTATATCGATTATAGGACTCCTCCAGCTCAATTAACGCGTTCATTAATGTCTCCGGGACATAACGGCCGCCAAACGGACCGAACCGCCCGTGCTCATCAGGAACTTGTGCCATCTTCCCCTTCACCCTCTCCACAAATGCTGTTATTTTATCTATATCCTTGCTTCCATTGATCTCCACACCGCTCGATACATCTACACCACCCGGGTGCAGCTTGCTTACTAGTTCATTTACGTTATCGGGATTCAACCCGCCGGCGATCCAGCAAGGAACACCTTGCGCCTTGGCCCAAGCCTGATAAGGGAGAGCTTTCTCCCAGGCAAAGGATATTCCCGAACCACCGCCATAAACCGGGTCATAGGTGTCCAGCAGAACAGCGTCTACGACGCCTGCATAATCTTCAATCACTAATTCCCCACTCAGGGTTCCGTTCTCCTGCACGGAGAAGGCCTTGATCACCTGAACGCCCAGTCGTTCCCGCACCTCCCGGCAGAACTCCGGACTTTCACTTCCATGCAATTGCACCGCATCCAGCCCCGCTGTCTTCACCGTATAGGATAACTCCGCCAGCTCAGGATTTACAAAGACGCCAACGCTCTTTGGGAGTATTGAAGTCTTCCATCCCTTCAGCTGCGACGCCAGCTCGGCCGCCTGGGCTGTACTTACTTGCCGCTTGCTCTTGGCAAAGACAAATCCAATATAATCTACGGGTAAATGTATCATCGATTTTAGCACTTCAACGGATTGAAGTCCACATATTTTTACGGTAGTTTCATTCATTTTCAGGAACGCTCCTTCCGCAAGACAGCCCCAACCCCATCTTGCTCCAGCACACCCATCAATTCATTCACCGCTTGATCGACGCGCGGCTGTCTCATAAACGTCTCGCCGATGAGCAGCCCCTTCGCACCAGTCTGGGCCAAATACTTCACATCTTCAGAAGTACGAATTCCGCTCTCGCTGATCAGCGTCACTCCCGCGGGTACTATAGAGGATAATTCAGCCGTTACCTCAAGGCGCGTCTCAAACGTATGAAGGTTTCGATTATTGATTCCGATAAGCAGGGCATTTTCTAACGATAGAGCTCGCTCCATTTCATTCCGATCATGGACTTCAAGCAGAACGTCCAGATCCAGTGCAGCAGCCGTCTGCATAAACCTGTGAAGCTGTTCGTCATCCAGAATGGCAGCAATCAGCAGAATCGCATCTGCCCCGAGGAGCCTGGCCTCATAGATCTGCATTTCATCGATGATGAAATCCTTGCGCAGCAGCGGGAGCTTGACATGGTCGCGGATTTGCTGCAAATAAGAGCCGCTTCCCTGAAAATAGACCTCATCGGTCAAGACCGAAATACAATCCGCTGCTGCCGACTCATAGCTGCGCGCGATCTCCAATGGATTGAAGTCAGGACGGATCAGCCCTTTGGATGGCGATGCCTTCTTCACCTCGGCGATCAGCCCTAATTGCCGCTTCTTCCTCACGGAGAGCGCCTGATGAAATCCCCGTGTTGACGGAAGCAAAGCGATTTGCCGCTCTGCTTCCGTTCGTGTTAATCGGTCTTTCAGCTTCAGAACTTCCTGTCTCTTCGTCTCGACGATTTTATCAAGATACATAACTTAAGTCCTCCGTTGTATGAATAAGCTGTTGCAGCTTGCTATATGCTTTCCCGGAATCGATCGACTCGGCGGCAATGACGACTCCCTCACGGATACTGTCAGCCAGGCCAGACACATAAATGCATGCGCCGGCATTCGCCAGCACCACATCGCGGTAAGCCCCTTTCTCGCCTTGAAGCACCCTCGAGATAATCTCGGCGTTCGTAGCCGGGTCTCCTCCCATCATTTCACTAAGCGGATAAGCTTTCAAGCCGATATCTTGCGGCTGAATTTCATAGGTGTTCACTTCTCCGTCCTTCAGCTCCGAGATCAGGGTTGGTGAGGAGATGCTGATCTCGTCGAGCCCTTCCCTGCTTGTTACAACAAGAGCTCGTTTGGAGCCTAACTCACGAAGTACGCTAGCAATCGTCTCGGTCTTGTCGGCATCATAGATTCCCAGCACCTGTCGGTCAGCACCGGCCGGATTCGTCAACGGACCAAGCATGTTGAATACCGTCCGCACTCCCAATTCTTTACGCGGCCCTGCCGCATACTTCATTGATGGATGATAAATCTGCGCGAACAGGAAGCAGATTCCGATCTGGTCGAGACAGCGCTTCGCCTGCTCTGCATCCAGATGGATATTCACGCCAAGCGCCTCTAATACATCTGCGCTGCCGGCGCGGCCAGAAGCAGAGCGGTTGCCGTGCTTGGCTACACGAACAGATACCGAGGCGGCAACGATAGCCGAGGTCGTTGAAATATTGAATTTGTGAATGCCAGAGCCGCCAGTGCCGCAAGTATCCAACAACCGGGATGATTCCGTATACATCCGGTTGCCCTGCAGGCGCATCGCCTCGGCAAACCCAGTGATTTCTTCGATCGTCTCACCCTTAATTCTCAAAGCCGTCAGAAGGCCGCCAATTTGTGCCGGAGTTGATTCTCCGCTCATAATGACTTCCATAACTTCCTTCGCTTCTTGCCTTGCCAAATGCTGGCCGGCAATGACCCGCTGCAACCCGCTTTGCACAATTTGTTGTCCGTTCATCCTCTCTACTCCCTTCTTAGCCCCGCAGGCGTGTATTCATATAAATAATCCTGATTAATCACCGCTTCATCCTTCTCTTGCACTGGGAACATCTGCTCAGCCATCCGAATGGCCGTTAACAGCGCCTTCGCCTTATTCACTGACTCTTGATATTCATTCTCCGGCACCGAGTCCCATACGATCCCGCCCCCGGCCTGCACATAAGCCTTGCCGTTCTTGAATACAATCGTCCGGATTGTAATACAAGAGTCCATATTCCCTGAAAACCCCAGATATCCGATCGCTCCGGCATAAGTTCCTCTGGCCTGCTGCTCCAGCTCGGCGATGATCTCCATCGCTCTCAGCTTCGGCGCGCCTGATACGGTTCCCGCCGGCATACAGGACAGAAAGGCATCGAAGAAATCCTTGTCGTTTCGCATTTTGCCGGATACCTTGGAGACCATATGCATAATGTGCGAGTAGCGCTCAATATTCATATAGGACTCGCATTTTACACTGCCGAACTCCGATACTCTGCCAAGATCATTACGTCCTAAATCAACCAGCATCAGATGTTCCGCCCGTTCCTTCTCATCCTGCAGCAGCTCGGCCTCAAGCGCCAGATCCTCCGCAGTCGTCGCACCTCGTGGTCTCGAACCGGCTATTGGCCGGGTCTCGACCCGCTCTCCCTCCACCTTCACTAGCACCTCAGGCGATGTACCGACGATAATCTCGTCGTCCATTTTGAGATAATACATATATGGCGAGGGATTCAGCGTTCTCAGTACTCTATATACATGCAGCGGATCAACCTCTGTCTCGATATGGAACCGCTGCGATAATACCACTTGAAATATATCTCCGGCCCGGATATACTCCCGGCCCTTCTCTACGTTCGCTATAAACTGTTCCTTCGTTAGATTGGACCGAACGTCCCCAAGCTCCACTTGCGCGGGAATCGGCTGCCGGTTGAACTTCTCGGCCGGGTCCTCCTCCTGCAGAAATGCGGCTGCTTCATCAAGCTTAAGCTCCGCCTCCTGGTAAGCCCTGCGTATATCCTCCTCGAGAGCTCCATCCTTGACATGCACATTGGCAATCAGCAGAATGCGCTGCTTCACATGATCAAAGACAATAATCTGGTCGCAGAACATGAACTGCAGGTCATTCATCTGAAGATCATCAATTTGGTGCTCCGGCAGCTTCTCATAATACTGGAGCAGATCATATCCAAAGAAACCAATAGCTCCTCCGGTGAAAGGAGGCAGTTCCGGAAGCATCGGGCTTCGGAAACCCCGCAGGATGGAGCGAAGCTCCTCCACAGGCTTTTGCGATTGCTTCTGCTCCTTGACGCCGCCGCGCTCTACAACTAGCTGGCCTTTCTTAGCGGTAATCATCATAAACGGATCTTTGCCGATGAAGGAATAGCGCGCCCAATTCACACCACCCTCTACACTCTCCAGCAAAAATGCCCGTTCCCGCTCGGCGATACGCCGAAAAATACGGATAGGCGACTCCATATCCGCCAGCAATGTGCGTACGATCGGAATCAAATTATAGTCTTTGGCCAGTGCAATTACCTGCTCAACCTGTGGGGTTGTCATGCTCGATCACTTCCTTCTTCTCATCTTTGTAATACGAGTAGTTCAAGCTGAAAACAAAAAAACCTCTACCGAAGTAGAGGTTGCTTAGATTCACAGTATAAAGTGATGTCTGTCCTGTACGATGCCAACAGGCATAAGGAATGAAAAATCACAGAAATAACGGATTCCAAAATAAACTGGAGTCTCATAATTTCTACGGAACAATAAATACACCCGTCCCGTGGTATAGGTTCCCCTATAGATTCATCCACTGTATGTCCTGACGATTTCAGGCATAATATCTGAACTAGACTACTCTCTCAGCTAAACTCAGCTCTGCTCATCTCAACTCTACTTAGCTCAATAAACATTCTTAACCAAAATCTTAAAGTTAATATACATGATTCTTTACAAGTTGGCAACTTTCTTTTTTTGCCTAAACCAGACATCATTATCCGGGCACTAAGCTTGCGTGCTGATATCGGGGCGAAGGCTTCTCGCCTCATTCATATAGATATGCTTCATTTCCCGCTGCGTTTTATTCGTATTTACATGAATCAACAGTCGGATGCATCTCGGAAGCGCGTTCTTGACCGGAATTTCGGTCGAACACATCAGCGGAACCATATCCCAGCCCTGCAGCACACGAATTGCCTTGGCGGGAAATGCGGCATCAAGATCCGGCGTAACGGTGATCCAGACACTGCAAATATCCTCAGGCAATATCTCGTTGGCAGCGACGACCTTCTTCAATAGCTCTGCTGTAGCGTCCAAAATTTCCTGTTCCTCGTTATGAGCTACCGTCGTTGCTCCGCGGATGCCGCGATTATACATTCTGTCTTTCCCCTTTCAATTCCGCGATAACCCGGCGCACCTCGTCTAGCGTTACATCGGAGACGATCTCTACCTTTCCGAGTTGAACCGGGAGTACGAATACAATTTTGTTCTCTGTAAACTTCTTATCATGCATCATGGCCGAGATCAGCTGCTCTTCCTCCAAATGCTCTGGCATGGCTGTGGGAAGTCCGAATCCTCGCAGAAGCTCTACAGTCCTCTCATATAACGCTGCCTCTCTGCCGCGATGAACGGCAATCAGAGCCGCTGCAGCCATCCCTATGGAGATGGCCTCGCCGTGCAAATACTCGCCATAACCTCCGGTGGCCTCAATCGCATGACCAAGCGTATGGCCGAGATTGAGGATCGCGCGCAGTCCCTGCTCCCGCTCGTCAGCCGCTACAACCTTCGCTTTAATCTCACAGCCCTGGATCAGACCATATTCCAGTGCTTCCGTGTCCAATGACAGCAATTTTCCCGCATTGTCCCCGCACCAGTCGGCGAACTGCTGATCCCAGATCAAGCCATGCTTCACCATCTCGGACAAGCCTGCGCGAACCTCACGATCCGGCAGGGTCTGCAATGAACTGACATCATAGAGAACCATCTCAGGCTGATAGAAGGCACCGATCATGTTTTTAGCCAGACGGTGATTGACCGCTACCTTCCCGCCAACGCTGCTGTCATGAGCCAGAATGGTCGTTGGCATCTGTATAAAGTTTACCCCGCGCATGTAAGAAGCAGCCACGAATCCCGCCAAATCGCCAACCACACCGCCTCCGAGAGCTACAACGGAAGATTTCCGATCCAGACCGCTCTCAATCGCCGTCGTCATGACTTCCTCAAATACGGCTAGTGATTTGGAAGGCTCTCCGGCCTCGACAATGTGATGAATGGTCCGGTAACCGCTCGACTGCAATGAGGCTTCAACCTTCTGCAAATGCAGCGGCGCCACATGCGTATCTGTAACGATCAGCACCGGGCTCTTCTTCGTTAATCCATGACGCTCAAAATAAGCGCCTGCTTGCTCCAGCAAACCTCCGCCAATATAGATCGGGTAAGATCGATCGCCCAAATCTACTTCCAGCGTTCTCATTAGTAGGCCTCCAATTGAGCCAGGTAGCCCTTGTAGTTGCGCTCAATCTCTTCGATGGAGTCGCCGCCGAATTTCTCAAGGAAAGCCTTCGCCACTTCCCAAGCTACAACATGCTCCAGCACTACGCTCGCCGCGGGTACAGCACATGCATCCGAGCGTTCCACCTGAGCGGTAAATGGCTCCTTCGTATCAATATCAATGCTCTGCAGCGGCTTATAAAGCGTCGGGATCGGCTTCATGACCCCACGTACAACAATCGGCATGCCGTTCGTCATCCCGCCTTCGAAGCCGCCAAGGCGATTGCTTGCCCGATAGTATCCGCGCTCCTCGCTGTACAGAATCTCATCATGCACCTGGGAACCAGGTATTGTGCCCGCTTCAAAGCCGATGCCGATCTCCACGCCTTTGAAGGCATTAATCGACATCACCGCTTGAGCGATACGCCCATCAAGCTTGCGGTCATATTGCACATGACTGCCAAGTCCAACTGGCACGCCTTCAACGATACATTCAACGATCCCGCCGATCGAATCGCCTTCGGCCTTAATTTTATCGATGTATTCCTCCATCTTCTTCTCTGTAGCCTTATCCGCTACCCGGACAGAGGATTGTTCAGTGATCTCTATCAGCTCATCCAGAGACAAATGATGGGGCGGAGCTTCGATCTCGCCGATCCTCTTCACCTGACCGCCGATTTTAATGCCAAAGCGGCCCAGGAATTGCTTGGCGATCGCCCCAACAGCAACACGTACTGCGGTCTCACGTGCACTGGAGCGTTCCAGCACATTGCGCAGATCCTTCAGATCATATTTGAGCCCGCCATTCAAGTCAGCGTGACCCGGACGAGGACGATGAACACGACGTTTCTCTTCGTCAGTGCCTTCAACAGGCTTAATATTCATAATGTTTCGCCAATGCGTCCAATCATTATTCTCTACTACGACAGCGACAGGCGCTCCGGTCGTATATCCATGGCGAACGCCACCAACAATAGCCGCGGTATCTTTCTCGATTTGCATCCGTCTGCCACGGCCATAGCCCTTCTGACGACGGGCAAGCTCATTATTAAGCGCCTCAAAATCCAGATGCAGATTGCTGGGCAATCCCTCGATAATAGCAGTCAACTGAGGACCATGTGTCTCCCCAGCCGTTAAATAACGCAAACTCATGCTGCGTTCCCCCTTTAAACTGTTAAACTGTAAAGAACTAAAATCCGATAATTACTCTGCTCATTATAGTATATGATCTTTCCTTTTGACAAGAAAACCGTAAGCCGCGAAGGCTCAACCGGATCAAAGTTAGATTCTATTCTAGCATCTCAATCGAAATGTGACTATATAGGAGATAAATTCTTACAGCTAAAGCAAAAACGCACCCCCTCCTGAATCACAGAAGGATGATGCGCTTTCGTATTATTTCGTTGCCGACTGTCTATGCCCTGCGGTCGCAGAAGAATGCCGATACAGCTCTTCTGTACTGTCTGTAAGCAGATCTTCGAGCTGCCGACGCTCAATCCCGAGCACCTGAGCACATTCCTGTGCGGTAAGAAACCCGCGGCGATATGCGTTAATTACCTTCCTCTTGTCCATAAGCTGACCTCCACGAGATACCTGATCGTTCGTGTTCAAAAGCGGACTTTTTGAACTGCATCTGTTACTTCTCATTATCGGACAAGAGCATCAGGAATATACTGCGTGGGATCAAGCTTTTTTGCGGTAGAAGAAAGTCTCTGAAGTCTCCAGATCATATTGCCCCGGCGAGAAGATCTGCTCGGTGCTGCCAACGAAGAGGACCCCTCCCGGTCGTAACGCCTGGGCAAATTTATGGTACAGATCATGCTTCGCCTCTTCGGTGAAGTAGATCATTACATTGCGGCATACGATCAGATCAAAGCCTTCCTCAAAAGAATCGGCCAGCAGATTTTGCTTCTTGAAGGTGACCTGCTTCTTCAGACCTTCGTCGAACCGATACATCATGCCGTCCTGGGTAAAGTACCGCTTGCTCACCTCGGCCGGAACATCCTTCAGCGAGCGTTCCAGGTATAGGCCTTGCGCCGCTTTGGATAACGCCCCTTCATCAATATCCGTGGCCAATAGATATGTACTTTGCAGCAGCCCTTGATCAGCAAGGATCATTGCCAAGGTATAAGGCTCTTCCCCCGTTGAACAAGCAGCGCTCCATATTCTCATTCGTGATCTCCCGTTGCTGAGCACGGGCAGCACCTTATCGCGGAGCACCTCCCAGCGGTTCGGGTTGCGCCAGAATTCAGATACATTGATCGTCATCTTATCCAGAAACTCATAAAACAGAGTTTTGTTATCCATCATCGCCTTGAAAAAGGAAGTGAAGCTGGAGTATCCGTTTTTGTTGCGCAGCGTTGTCAGACGGCGTTTCATTTGCGCTTCTTTGTACTGGGCCAAATCGATGCCTGTACTATGCTTTACATTCTGAATGAATCCCGCATAATCGGCAGCATCATAATCTGACGATTCTGTCTGCAGCGCGCCAAATCCGATTTTATTTATATCCATGAGTCAATCGTCTTCTGATATCCCGGTAATTCTTCCGACTCGAAGAAGTTAGCGATCTCCCGCTCAGCACTCTCCGGGCTATCCGAGCCATGAATCAAATTAAATGGCGTGTGAGCCGCAAAATCACCGCGAATCGTACCTGGAAGCGCCTCTGTCACCTTGGTCTTACCGATAACGAGCCTTGACAAAGCGATTACATCATCGCCCTCCCAGACCATAGCGAACACAGGACCGGACGTAATAAAGTCAACCAATTCACCAAAGAAGCTCTTGCCTTCATGCTCGGCATAATGACGTTTAGCTTGCTCTTCAGTAACTAGAACCAGCTTACCGGCAACCAATTTGAACCCCTTGTCTTCAAATCTGCTAACGATTCTACCAATGAGTCCGCGCTGTACACCATCCGGTTTTACCATTAAAAAAGTTCGTTCCAAGGCAATCTCCCCCGATTTTTACATTGTCATTCTACATGAAAAAATTTATAGATAGCGGTTTCATTGGTATTTTAACAGAAAAATGGCGTTCCGTTAAGTAGTATTCAATAGGTGCGCCTGTTAATAAATAAAGCGATTTCCTTCAGATGCGCTCTTGGCTTCATTTCCGGCAAGCCCGCCAAAGCATTCATCGCTTTATCAATAAAGCGGTCGGCCAACTGCTCCGCACGGGTAATTCCCTGACTTGAGACGATCATATCGATCGCTTTGGACACGCTGCCGCTTCCATCGCCAGCATGAATTCCGCGGATCTCGGCAAGCAGCGGCTCCCGAAGCTTCTCTTCCTGCAGCGCATAGATGACTGGCAAAGTGATGTTGCCCTGCCTCATATCACTGCCCGGTGGCTTGCCAATGGTCTTCTCTGTTCCGCATAGATCAAGCAGGTCATCGCGAATTTGAAAAGCCATACCGACATTATAGCCATATTGGTACAGCAGCGAGTGGATCTCTTTGGGAGCCTCGGCAGCGAGCGCACCCAGCTGACAGCTGATTGCGATAAGAAGTGCCGTCTTACGGCGAATTCTTAGCAAGTAATTACGCACCGATTGCTCCGTATTAAAAAAATCACGGATCTGCTCCATCTCGCCAATCGACATTTGTACCATCGCTTTGGCAAGGGTCCGGTGAATCTCCGGATTTTTCAGCTCTGTAGCCATCATCAAAGCCCTGGCGTATATGTAATCGCCGGTATACATTGCAATTCTGTTGTCCCATTTCGCCTTGACGGTAGGCTTGCCGCGACGTGTTCCAGCATCGTCGATAACATCGTCATGGACGAGAGAGGCGGAATGGATCAATTCCAGCGGGACAGCCACATGCTGCAGCTTCTCGAGATCATATTGTCCGAACTTTCCGCCAAGCAAGACAAATACAGGGCGAAGCCGCTTACCGCCCGCCTTCAGCAAATGAAGGCTCGTCTCACTCAGCAGTTCATCCCCGCCTTCAATACTTTTGTAGAGCTGCCGTTCAATAAAATCCATATCCTTTTTCAGCGCGCCGAAAATGTCTATTAGCTTCATTCTTTCACCCGTGTCAGCATATTCTCATTCCATACATGGATATGTACCTTGTGCTTCAGCAGCCCCATCTCATAGGCGTAAGAGAAGTACAAGGCTAACCCGTTCTGCATCTGCTCAGTAAAATCATAGCACAAATTGTTAAAATAATGACGCCAGTAATCGCGAGTGCCCCCAATTTCCCTGCATGCCTCTTCAACCAGCGAAGACAGATCGCTTAAGCTTCTGCGCTTGCTTTCATGGAAAGCACGGCTCACCTCGGCAAGCAATTCAGGCCGATTCTCGGCGAATGATTTCTGAACCGCCCATACGGCAAACGTCATTCCATACCCTGTCCATCGTTTCCAGACTTCCCCTAAATCCGTAACGATAAACTCCCGATTGTGCCAGGAGGCTGAAATCGCGTTGTCCCCAATCAGCAGAGCGGCGTCGCTGTTCGCCATCATAAGATCCAGATCAGGCTCGCTATCCCAATAGGTTGGGCTTCCCCCATATGCTTTCTCCATAATGATCTTCAATAAGTTTACCGAGGTCGCCGAAGTGTTCGTTAACGCGATCACTCCGTTCCGAATTTGTTCCGGCGGCTTGCGTGAGAAGAGCAAAATGGAATTTACCGGGCCGTTGGAGCTAACCGACAGCTCCGGCAGCAGAACGAACTGTTCCGCACCGTAACCAAAAGCAAAGGAGGAGACCGGCGAGATGTCCAGCGACCCTTCAAGCATCCTACGATTTAGTAAAGACGGTACTTCCGTAACGAGACTTGCCTTCTGCGAAAGGGCATCAGGCTTAAAGTGATGGAACATCGGCCAGCAGTTCGTATATTTGATTTTGCCGATGAGGATGTCGTCATTTTCCCGCTTGTTCATTGTGATCCCCCCATCTCTTAAACAAGGCATGTTCGATTCTTAGATTATCCAGAACCTTCCCTACCAGAAAAGACACTAAATCATCGATGCTGGTAGGACCGAAATAAAACGCCGGCATAGCAGGGATGATTCTTACTCCCAGCCTGGCCAGCTTCAACATATTCTCCAAATGAATGGCATGCAGCGGAGTCTCCCTTGGAACAAGCACGAGCGGACGAGCCTCTTTCAGCATAACATCGGCCGCCCGCGCCATCAGGTTATCCGAGGTCCCATTAGCGATCGAAGACAAGGTGCCCATCGAGCAAGGCATCACAATCATGCCCTCTACCAGATAAGACCCGCTGGCGATCGACGCCCCGATATCATTAATCGGATGATAGACACAATCTCCCTCATAGCCGCTAAAATGTTCTTCAATGAGACGGTTGCGATCGGATACATCCCAGCCAAGCTCCTCCTTGATCACCCGCCAGCCGGCATTGGAAACAACCAGATGCACATTATAACCAACCCCAAGCAAGGTTTGAATCAGCTTCACCCCATAGATCGACCCGCTTGCTCCCGTGATGCCAACAACCATCGCTTTTCGTCTGTTCTGACTCATCAATGGCTTTGCACCACCAAATCAATTAGCGTAAAGGTGAAGACGACGATACTCAATACTCCATTCATATTAAAAAATGCAGTTTGCAGACGGCTGAGATCCGTAGGAGACACAATATGATGCTCATAGAATAGAATCAGATAAGCGATAACCATACCTGCAATATACCACCAGCCGAGATTGGCCAGGAATAAGAGCAATACGAAACCAAGCGCAGTAGCAATATGGAATGCCTTAGCAATTTTGAGCGCGCCTGCAACGCCGAATCTCACCGGAATCGAGTGCAGACCTTCCTTCGCATCAAATTCAACATCCTGGCAAGCGTAAATAATATCAAATCCGGCGATCCAGAAGGATATTGTCAGATAGAGGACCATAGCGGAGGCATCGACCTTGCCAGTTACGGCCGCCCAACCGCCCAGAGGAGCTAAGGCAACGGTAAGCCCAAGCACAACATGGCAGAGCCAAGTGAAGCGCTTCGTATAAGAATACAGTACCAGCATCACGACTGCGATCGGCAGCAGCTTCATAGATAGCGGCTCCAGCTCCGCTGCGGCCCAGAACAATAATACAAAAGAGAAAATGATAAAGGCAATAACCTCGCCGATCTTCAACAGCCCTGCCGGTATGGCGCGCCCCTTGGTGCGCGGGTTCCTGGCATCGCTGACCCGGTCGATCAGACGATTCAACCCCATCGCTGCGCTGCGCGCTCCGAACATGGCCATAAGTACCCAACCGATCTGTGCCCAGGTTGGCAGCACATGGTTGATAGCCACCGAGCCGAGTAACGCCCCCATAAAAGCGAAGGGCAAGGCGAAAATCGTATGTTCAAACTTGATCATCTGCAGAAATGTGATCGTCTTTTTTAGCATTATGGCGACTCCTTGATTCCAATGTGTAAAGCAGCTATGCCGCCGGTAAGAGGATAAGCCTCAACTCGTTCCAATCCCGTCTCGCGGAACGCTTCCTTAAGCTCCTCACGACCTGGGAACGAGGCCAGCGAGTCAGGCAGCCACTTGTATTGTTCATATCTCTTCGCCACCATCTTGCCTAGTAGCGGAAGCATCTTCTGAAAATAGAAATAATAAATGCCTTTGAACGGCTGCCAGGTCGGCTTGGACAGTTCCAGACATACGACCATGCCGCCTGGTTTCACGACGCGGCGCATTTCGCGCAGCACCTGATACAGATCCGGTACATTTCTAAGCCCAAATCCGATCGTTGCATAATCAAAGCTATTATCCTCGAACGGCAGCGCCATCGCATTCCCCTGTACGAGAGAAATCTTGTCACTGAGATTGCGATCGCTCACTTTCCTCCGTCCGAATTCCAGCATGTTCTCGCTGAAGTCGAGCCCGGTAATCTGCCCCCCGCTCGCCTCAGCCATACTGATCGTCCAGTCGCAAGTGCCGCAGCAGAGGTCGATCGCTGTATTTCCCGGCTGCATATTCATTTTCTTCATCGTAAATTTACGCCATGCCTTATGGCGGCGGAAGCTTAGAAGATCGTTCATCATATCGTATTTGGGAGCGATGCTCTCGAATACAGAGTGAACGAATTGTTCCTTCGGTTTGGAAGTAACGTTGTTCATGTTCTGGGGATCACCTCAGCCTTCCTGCGCCGCTCGGCGCTGTATCGATAGTACGTTCTGGAACGGCTCCAGCACAGAGAGGATCTCGGCGCGAAGCTTGTCTCCCCTACACTCCTGAAGCAGCATCTGCGCGCGTTCTAAAGACTGCTGCAGCAGTCCGCTCAGCTGCTCCTTCATATTGTATTTAATGAGCATAGAGCCCCATTCCCGTTCTCCGACACTATGACGACGCAGCATTTCTTTATCTTCCGACGTCCCGGTCTCCAGAATATGTAAGTAAGCGTAACCGCGTCGCTTTTCCGGTATACTGGAGCTGTGCTTCAATTCATCCATCACAACTTCGCAGCGGCTTAACTCAGTAAGCATCAATCTCCAGACATTCTGCTTGGATTTATCCAGCAGCCCGGAGAAAGCGAGGAACAGGCACATCTTCACCTGAGTGCTCTCTTTTAGATAATCCTCGGCCGTCAGCAGCATCTGCTTCAGCTTCGTATAGAGCTTGACCTTGAGCGAGTTCGCCTCGCATATCGCCGAGCTCATCGCCGATACCATATCGATCTCTCCAGCTCCTGCTAACAGGGCATAAAATACACTGCTGAAGTAGTCTCCGGCCAGCACCTTGAGCTGCCTGGAGCGCATCTTGCTCTCCTGCTGCTCACCGTCGCCAAGATCGATCAGATCGTGCGTATCCATTCCTGTCTGTACTAGAAAAGCCGCTAACGCGCAGTTCTCTGCCGATTTCTGCGTCACGTCCTCCCTGTCCGTCAGAAACGTATAAAGCAAACGAACACGGGGTACCGGGAAGTCCGGAAGCTCCGTGTGAGTTGAAATCATGTCATATTCAACATATTTTCTTGCCAGTTCCGTTATGCGATCAAGTCTCATCCTCTGCCTCCGAGCACCTATTACTGGCATCCAAATCGTTAAAAATAGCGATGCCACAATCCTGTATATTATATCACATGTTAATTCCCAGCGCACGAAAGACCTGTCTCAATTTACGGACTGCCGCCATAAATTCGTCCTCGTAATATGGAACCATTGCAGCAAATCATCAGACAACTCCTGATCTCCGTGATTTCGCAGCATTTCCAGCGCACCCTGGGGCAACTCATTCTTATGAACATCCGCGGCCAGCAGCAAATATTTTGTGCCCAGCCAGCGATCCTCGGCAACCAGGCGCAGCAGCAGCTGATCAACGTTCGTCGTCCGCTCGAACGCAAATGAGCTCAACTCCGCCATCCCGGCATATAACCGACCCTTGTCGAATTGATCAGCCGTGACCTTCAAATCCACAGACAAAATCCCGCCATTCAGATCCACCTTGGATATGGGCACAGGAAGCTGCAGCGCAATCAATCCATCTACCAGATTGTCATCGTTCAGCTCTCCTGGCTGGCCAGCAGCAAAGACCGTATGGACCGCTGCATTCTCCAGCAGCCGCCCGTCCAGTTTGGATAGAACCGCCAGAAGGACCACGCTCAAGATCGATACGATAAGCAGTTGAAGCAGCCATTTCCGTCTCATGGGCCTTCCTCCTTCTTCTGTAATCAAGGAAATACAGTCTCATAAGGTTGTTTAAGAAGTCCCCTGTTGATTAACAAACCAATCGGAGCCCCCTTTTAAACGCGTATTTATTCTGTCCCTATCTCCATTGTACAAAAGAAAAAAGCAGGCTATGCCTGCAATCCCAAAATCATTCTTCCGTATCGATGATCCCATGTTTCGTATATACGACCGCTTTGCCTCTCACCTTCACGGCGGAGGTATGATCAGTAAACTGCGCAATGAGCACTTCACCCTTATCCAGCTTCTCCGTATGATGAAACCGCGTGTCTTTGCCGCGCGTTAAGCCGATGACCGTTACGCCTTGGTCCTTGGCCTTGACGACGAAGTAATCCCCGCCATTTGAGGTTTCATTCTCATCTTGATGACGCTGCTCCATGATCAACCGCTCCTTTTCTATTTCAGAACATCTCCTAAAAGAAAAGGCCGTGAACTAACGCCCACGGTCCTTCGCAAAAGAAGATATGTAGAAATCTTATTTAATTCCGTCTTTGAGCGCTTTACCCGGTTTGAAAGCGGGGATCTTGCTCGCAGGGATTTCGATTTCCTCTCCGGTTTGCGGATTACGTCCTTTACGTGCGGAACGCTCACGAACTTCAAAGTTACCAAAGCCAACCAGTTGAACTTTGTCTCCGCTTTGAAGTGCTTCGGAAATAGCTTCGAATACAGCATCAACCGCTTTGGTTGCATCCTTCTTGGACAATTCTGTGCTCTCAGCTACTTTGGATACCAAATCAGATTTATTCATTACAATTCACCTCCCTACTCTATAAAATACTTCACTCTGATATTCTGTGTTTCCGTTTTGCCGCAGAATATACGTTAAACCGCGTGATTCCCCTGTTTATACCTGATAAAAGTTGAATTTTACACTCTTTTCAGTGACGCGGAACAAATTTATAGTAATACAGGAAATCAATATTTTCAAGCTCTTTAACTTCAAGTAGCGATGAATAGGTAAAAAGTAACCGCATGCAGCCCATCGGCAGCACACGGTTACTTAGAGGAGGAAACCGGATATTTCATTCATTTGGACCTGCGTTCACCTTGAATCAGGAAGCAATTCAGGAAGTTATCCCGACATCGAATCTTGAACCCACCCGGGCCTTCCGGTGCTGGCAGCTAAGCCTTTGAATGTATTTACAAGATGATTGCGATCAGGCCGCCGGAGCCTTCGTTGATAATGCGGCCGAGCGTCTCTTGAAGCTTGTAGCGGGCATTATCCGGCATCATGGCAATTTTGCCCTGAATTCCTTCTCTGACGATCGAATGCAAGGAGCGACCAAAAATATCGGATTCCCAAATCTTAATCGGATCGTTCTCGAAGTCCTGCATCAGATAGCGAACGAGCTCTTCACTTTGCTTCTCTGTCCCGATAATCGGAGCAAATTCCGATTCGACATCGACCCGGATCATATGAATCGATGGAGCTGTCGCTTTCAAGCGTACACCGAATCTCGAACCTTGACGAATTAGTTCCGGCTCGTCGAGAGCCATCTCAGCCAGCGAAGGAGCGGCAATGCCGTAGCCCGTTGTCTTGACCATCTCCAGCGCCTCGGCGAAGCGGTCATACTCCCTCTTGGCGTGTGAAAATTCCTGCATCAGCTGAAGCAGATGATCCTTGCCGCGAATCTCAACCCCAACGACCTCCATCAAGATGCGGTCATACAGGTCATCCGGCGCATAGAGATCAATCTCCGCTACACCTTGCCCCATGTTGAGACCGCTGAGGCCAGCCTTGTCGATGAAGTCGTATTCCATAAAATTACTGACGACACGATCCACATCCCGCAGACGGCGGATATCCTTGACCGTATCCCGTACAGAATTCTCGTAATTGCTGCGCAGCCAGTGGTTTTCATTCAGCACCATAACCCAGCTCGGCAGATTGACGTTAACTTCATGAACCGGAAATTCATACAGTACCTCTCGCAGAACGCCTGTTACGTCTTCCTCAGTCATCGTAGCTGCACTGAGCGTGATGACTGGAATATCATATTTAGCGGCGAGCTCTCCGCGAAGCTGCTGTGCTTCCTCGCTACTCGGCTTTGTCGAGTTGATAACCAATACGAACGGCTTACCGACTTCTTTCAATTCCGCTATTACCCGTTCCTCCGAGTCCACATAGGAATAACGCGGAATATCAGCAATCGTCCCGTCCGTCGTAACGACAACGCCTAGCGTGGAATGCTCCTGAATGACCTTGCGCGTGCCAATCTCTGCTGCTTCCTGGAACGGAATCGGTTCTTCGAACCAAGGCGTTGAGATCATGCGTGGACCATTCTCATCCTCGTAGCCCTTAGCGCCTTCTACCGCATAACCGACACAGTCTACTAACCTTACATTTACCTCAAGACCTTCAGAGACCTTGATCTGTACCGCATTGTTAGGCACAAATTTAGGCTCTGTCGTCATAATCGTCTTCCCGGCTGCACTCTGCGGAAGCTCATCCACTGCGCGGACCCGATCCGCTTCGTTGGTGATGTTCGGAAGTACGACGGTCTCCATAAAACGCTTGATAAATGTTGATTTCCCTGTGCGGACAGCTCCGACAACTCCGAGATAAATGTCGCCTCCAGTTCGTTCGGCAATGTCCTTATAAATGTCTACTTTCTCCAATACCAATGATATCCCCTCCTCAAATTTTGCCGAAGGAAAAATGCTTTGAGAGCATCCGCTTCGTCATTCTCATTCCTTAACGCCTACTGCTATAATAGGAGCGGCAGCTCCTCTTGCCCGTGCCCGCCGCCGCGAACCGCTGTGGAGTGAGACTGAACGAAAGCGGCGTTAACTCGTACATGCATTTGGACTAGTATCATCATATGTACCAGACGCGGATTTATGACGGAATTTCAAGAGAAACCGTTTTTTTAATTGAAGCGTCGCAAAGACGCCCTACGGGCATGATTCCGCCACATAGAATCCATATGATTATATGAGGTTAGTTATGACGGATAAAAAAAGAAGACTGCCAAAAAATATCCGGCAATCTTCTTTAATTCCTATATTACTTGCCCTATTTATACTACTAATCGTTACGCTATTTCCCGGTTGCCATAGCTGCAGGCGCTCCTTCCGACCAGCTGTAAGGCAGCGACTTGACAGGGACGTAATAGGAATGATCCGTTAAATATTCTCTAAGATCCTTCTCCTGATCTTCCTTTGCATCCAGCTGGGATTTATCAATCACCTGCATGATGTCAAAGGCATAATCAAGATAGACGATACCCTCATCATCTACAAGAAACGGCTGCTCCTGACCGGAGAAAACACTGCTCACCTTATAGTCTTGTGCATCGGCCAGCTTCAAATCAACCAGTTTCAGACCCGGGTAAGCCTCCGGCCCATCCTGGACAGGCGAAGCCCCGCCATGCTTGCTGCGGTAGCTATCGACCATTCGCTGTACATCATTTACTTTCTGAACGGTTAATAGATCCATGACCTTGACTGTAGGGTCCACTTCCTCATTTAAGACCAGGAAATAAACGCTGCCTCCTTGCTCAAATGCGGCGCTTGGCATCTCCTCCAAATAACCCTTATCATGCAGCTGAATCATATCAATCCGGTATTTCTCATATCTCGGCGTTTCCGGGCCGGCGGTAATGATCGGCAGTATGCCCGTGTCGGTCTGGAATTGATCAAGCGCCCGTTGAACACGCTCGACGCTCTCCCTGTAAGATCTTGTAGGGGTCTGTTCTTGCCCGCCTGGATACATACATCCCGATAATAGAATTAGCAGACAGGCAAGCATAACCAGACCCGGAAAAATCCTGGATTGCCGGCTCACGATATGACGGTTCAAGCGTTTCAACAAGCATCCCCCTTTGTTTATATCTCATCCAGCCTTTGCTGTTCCAATTGCTTTCTAATCGCCGCCTTCAGAGGGTCCTCGGGCAGCTCAACCTCAGCACTGCCGCAGATGATTGCCTGGCATGCCAGACGGTATCCTTCGTCAAGCAGCGAGCCAAGCTTGCGCCTCTCGGCATCATTAGGAGGCCGCAGCGCAGCGGCATGTTCGGGATTCACCTTGACCTTGCACATCAGGCAGGCCGCTTTCCCCCCACAACGTGTGGCGATATGCACCCTGGCTTCCCGGGCAGCACGGAGAACGCTTGTCCCTGGGCGTACTTTTACTACCTTTTGCGGAGGATTAAATCTTATCTGTGTCTGTCCCATCAGCGCTTATCCTCCAATCCTTTATGTGCTAGGCTTAATAGTCGGATTCTTGCCAGGGCCATGATAGCAGCGGCTGATCCAACAGCTCGGCCATCCTTGCGATCTGGTCCCGATTCCATTGATTCCGCTTCAGAAGGACGGCCAGCAGCGGCATATGCTTCTGCGGTTCCCTGCGCATCACAGCGGCAATATTCACATAACGGTCAGGACGGCCCCTCAGTACGTTAAAGACGAACTCATGAGCCAGAGGCATCAAGCTAAGCGACTGTCCCTGCACCCTCGTCTGCACTGCGGATGAGGCCAGCACCTCGGCGATCTCCGTCCTATAGACTCCGCCTTCCGACCTTACTTCGAATCCCCCGACCAATTCTATCGAAATCGAGCCTAAAGAGTAATGACTTAATACAGAGACATAACGCTCGGTTCGATCGAAATGCGGCTCATCTACCGCAATAGACTGCAATAATTCGTGAATCCGGTTCGCCTCATTTAAATCCGCATATACATCGATATCCCGCGGTGCAGCGGGGATCGCCACCCCTTGCAGCAGCAAGCTGCTGCTTCCCCCCAGCATCCAAAGGCCTTCCGCTTCCTGCAATCTTGCAGCCAGCTCTGTTAATGCAGGGATCATCCCGGGATACTTATTAATGTCAGACTTGATCCCATCTGTCATGTCATTCCCTCTTTTCTTAGTCTGCCTGAAATCCATCTATGTAATCGATATAAGTCCCGTCAGGAAGCCCGCCAACATAATTACGAAAGCAACCAGTGAAAGTATCCCCTTAAGCAGCCCTTTCGTCTTGGTTCTTGCAAACGTAATCAGAAATACGGACAAGCCCATGACGAGAATTGCGGCAATAGACAGCCACATTTTGGTCATTGCATCCAGAACCATAATTGTACACTCCTATAATCGGTTATTCAAAAAGTCCACCATCGGTAAGAAAATCTGATCAAGGCCCATTCAAGGAAAAGCGACCTTTTTGAACACGCGCTATAAATTTCCATTGATTGATATGATGAATATTATAGCATTTCGACCGAAAACAGGCTACGCGATTGCATAAAATAAAAATAACAAAAAAGCCCCACAGGAATTTATATCTCCTGCAGGACCATTCCCGACATAGCAGCACCATGATTAATGGAGATCAATGCCCACTTACTTCTTGATCATCATTTTCATCAGAGCTTGCATATTGCTCGCGTTCATGCCGCTCTTCTTCACTGCGCTGACGATTTCATTTATAGTACTCTCCGTAACCGGCACCTTGGCAGCCGCTGATACCTGTTTGATCAGCTTGCGCAGCTCGGCTTCATTTTGCATAGTAGACGGCTTCACATTGCTGGCCAGCTTCTTGACTGTGCCTTCTGTTATATTTTTACCACTTTTTTTGTTGATGGCATTAAGAGCATCCTTGGAAAAATTGTTCATTCGTTCGCCTCCTCCGTTGTCCTCTTTCCCATAGTATGAGAACGGAACGAAAAAGGTGAGTGGGCTTCCTGCTCAGAAAATAAGTAGGCCATCCCCTGCCATCAGCCTGCTTCCTGGTTGACGGAAAACGGTATGCTCTTATCTACTTATGCCAGGTTTCCCAGGTCTCGATGGACATCAGTTCCATCTCCGTCTTCTTATCGCGCCCCATTAGAGCTTCCACCGCTGTCCTGGGATCGAGACCCTCGAACAGAACCTGATAGAGCTGCTGGGTAATCGGCATCTGTACCTTGTACATATCAGAAAGCGTATGGGCCGCTTTCGTGGTGCGAATTCCTTCCACAACCATGCCCATAGAACTTAACACCGTCTCCAGCTTCTTGCCTTCGCCAAGCATATAACCAGCACGCCAGTTACGGCTATGACGGCTTGTCGCAGTAACGACAAGGTCGCCAACTCCCGCCAGCCCGGCAAAAGTAAGCGGATTGGCCCCCATCTCCGCACCGATTCGAGTAATCTCGGCGAGTCCGCGTGTCAGCAAAGCTGCTTTGGCATTATCCCCAAAGCCCAGACCGTCGGACATCCCCGCGCCAAGCGCGATAATGTTCTTCAGCGCTCCCGCCAGTTCGACCCCGACCATGTCGCGATTCGTATAAACGCGGAAATAAGGATTCATGAACAGATCCTGAGCACGAATAGCCATTGAGTCGTCCAGAGCCGCTACGACCACTGTCGTCGGGCAGCGCTTCACAACTTCCTCGGCATGGCTCGGTCCGGAGAGAACGACGATCTGCCCTTCCTCGCATTCGAGTTCCTCCGCAATTACCGTAGAGATACGCTTGAGTGATTCGGTTTCAAAGCCCTTGGTAGCATGCACCACCAACATCTCTTCCGTCCAATATGGACGCATCTGCCGGGCAACTTCACGAATCGCAGCTGAAGGGGCGACGATAACTACGGCCTCAGCCTCGTCCATCGCCTCATGCATGTCCGTCGTAGCGGTCAAATTCGGAGGTAAAGTAACCCCAGGCAGGAACCGCCCATTGGTATGGAGACGGTTGATTTCGTCCTTTTGCGACTCATTGCGAGTCCAGATGACAACATTCATCTCCTTATCCGCCAGCACGCTTGCGAGCGCTGTTCCCCAACTTCCCGCTACCAGTACAGCAACCTTCCTAGCCAACGTTGCTCCCTCCCTTAGAACCTAGCTTATTCTCTCTGCCCTGCAGAATCTTGACGATATTTGTCCGATGTCTCCAGATCGCAAAGAGACAAATGAGCAAACTAACCCAAAAATATGGACCAACGCCTTCAAATATAACGAGAAAAACAGGCGTTAACAACACGAATAATAATGAACCTAGAGACACGTATCTCGTAAATACGATCGAAAGAATCGCGATTATTCCAGCATATAATGCCGGAAAGAAGAACAGGGATGCCATAACTCCAATTGTGGAAGCAATCCCCTTGCCTCCACGGAAACGGAAGTAGACCGGCCAATTATGACCAATAATAACCGCAATCCCGCATAGCGCAGGCAACCATACAGAACCATCGCCTAGCCAGCGCCCTATCCAGACTGCGGCGATCCCTTTCAGCACATCAAGCGTTAACACGAGAATCGCCGGCCCTTTTCCAAGTACCCGAAGCGTATTAGTAGCACCGGCGTTGCCGCTGCCATGCTGACGAATATCGATTCCCTTGATCGCCTTAGCAATCACCACACTAAAGCTGACCGAACCAAGCAAATAAGAAGCAAGAACTGCAATGACGGATAAAATCAACTTGTCGTCCTCTCCTAACCCTCATCAGACTTACGCCGCGTGAACAGACGGATCGGCGTACCTTCAAAATCAAAAGCGGCGCGGATCTTATTCTCCAGATAACGTTCATAGGAGAAGTGCATCAGCTCCGGATCATTAACAAACACAACGATCGTCGGAGGTTTAACCGCTACCTGAGTCACATAATTAATCCGCAGTCTTCTGCCTTTATCCGTTGGCGGCGGGTTGATAGCCACCGCATCCGAGACGACATCATTCAGCAGATGAGTCTGAATCCGCTTCGTATGTTGATCAGCAACATGCTGCACAACCGGAAGCAGCTTGTGGAGTCTTTGCTTCGTCTTTGCTGACAGAAATACGACGGGAGCATAGGTCATGAACAAGAAATGATCGCGTATCTTCTGCTCAAACTGGTGCATCGTCTTGTCATCCTTCTCAACGACATCCCATTTGTTCACAACAAATGCAGAAGCCTTGCCTGCTTCATAAGCGTAGCCGGCAATATGCTTGTCCTGTTCAATAATTCCTTCTTCCCCATTGATGAGCACTAGCACGACATCAGCGCGCTCGATTGCCTTCATCGCACGCATTACGCTATATTTCTCAGTCGTCTCGTACACCTTGCCCCGCTTGCGCATACCAGCCGTATCAATCAATACATACTTCTGGCCGTCCCTCTCAAACGGAGTATCGACAGCATCGCGGGTTGTTCCGGCGATGTCGCTGACAATTACGCGCTCCTCGCCCAATATCGCATTAACAAGCGAGGATTTACCCACGTTCGGACGTCCGATCAAGGCTACCCGGATCACATCTTCATCGTACTCATCATCCGTCAGCTCTGGCAGATTCTCAACGATCGCATCCAGCAGATCGCCGATTCCGGTGCCGTGGCTGCCGGATACGCCAATAGGCTCGCCGAAGCCGAGATTGTAAAATTCATAAATAAAATCCTGACGCCCGATGTTATCTACCTTGTTAACAGCGACAATGACAGGCTTACCGCTGCGATAGAGCATGGTGGCTACTTCTTCATCCGCACCGGTCACTCCTGTCTTAGCATCACACATGAACACGATTACGTCAGCTTCCTCAATCGCCAGTTCAGCTTGCATCCGAATCAACTTCAGAATCGGTTCTTCATCGCTAAGCTCAATACCCCCCGTGTCGATAACGCTGAACGGTACCCCATTCCATTCCGCCGTGCCGTAGATCCGATCCCGTGTAATTCCCGGCTTGTCTTCAACAATTGCCAGACGATCGCCAATCAAACGGTTAAAGATTGTAGATTTGCCTACATTCGGCCTACCGACAATGGCCACTACGGGTCTTGCCATAAGCATTCCTCCTAAAATCGTTCAAAATCTATATTCACTTCCTGTTGATTATCCCGTAAAAAATACGCCTAAATAATCATAGCAAAAAAATACTGAATTGGCTAACTATAGTGTTGCCAAAAAAAACAGCGAACCCACATAAGAGGGTCCGCCGATCTCAAAAGCTAATATCCGCTTATTTCAATTTGCTCAGCTTGTCTCCAAAACGTTCGCCCAGAGTAATGCTAAGTCCTTGGTTGCTAAGGGAAACATTAGGATTATCGCCCAGATCTTCTTTTCTTACGCTGCTGCCTTTCGAAGGCTTCTCGCTCTTAGGCGCCGGAGCTGGTGCTTCTTCCGTTTCCTTAATGCTCAGGCTCGCACGTTTTTCAGATGCGTTGAGGTCCAAAATTTTAACTTGAACCGTTTGGCCTTCCTTCAACACTTCAAACGGCGTGCCGATATGTTTATGAGAAATTTGCGAAATATGAACAAGTCCTTCAACGCCTGGAGCGATTTCAACAAACGCTCCGAAATTAACAAGACGTTTTACTTCACCGCTCACGATATCGCCAATATGGAATTGCTCACTAGCCGAATCCCAAGGTCCTGGCAAAGCAGCTTTGATGCTCAGGCTGATCTTACCTTTCTCAGGGTCAACCTTGAGGACTTTAACCTTGACTTTATCTCCTTCAAAGAGGACGTCAGCCGGTTTGTCAACATGGCTCCACGAGATTTCAGATACGTGTACAAGTCCGTCCACGCCGCCCACATCAACAAATGCGCCGAATTGGGTCAAACGCTGTACTGTACCTTCGATTACTTGACCTTCAGCAAGGCCAGCCATTACCTTTTGCTTGTTAGCTTCGAATTCTTCATCGAGAACATCCTTTTGGGACAGGATTACTTTGTTGTTCTCTTTGTCGATTTCTTTCACTTTTACGCGAAGCGTACGGCCTTTGTAATCGCTGAAATCTTCAACAAAATGGCGTTCAACCATGGAAGCCGGAATGAAGCCGCGCAGACCTACGTCAACAACGAGGCCGCCCTTAACAACGTCGGCAACAGTAACTTCGAAGGTTTCTTGGCTGTCCAAGCGAGCTTGCAATTCATCCCAAGCGTTCTCGCTGTCGATTGCACGTTTGGAGAGAACCAGACGCTCCTTCTCGTCGTCGATGCTGACAACCTTAGTCTCAACCTCTTGACCAACCTGTACGGCGTCCGCAATGTTGTCCAGGTGGACGGAGGACAATTCACGAATAGGAATAACGCCGTCATATTTATATCCAATGCTGACATAAGCTTGGTTATCCTCGATTTTGACGATCGTTCCTGTTACGGTGTCCCCTTTTTTCAAGGATACGATTTGCTCCATTTCTTCTTGGCTTGCCTCAACGGCTTCCAAGCCATTCTTTGTTTCTTCCGACATGTCAATAACCTCCTCAATTCAAAAAAAACCATTTATTTAAACTCGCTAGTAGCGTAGTTCAAAACAATTCACGGATATAGCTTACCAATTATCCCCTATCTTCATGCATTTGCAATAAAATAGGTTTTCCAGTTATATCGATTGTTTCAGTTCTGCAATTCGGGACATAATGGCATCTGTGGCCAGATCAACCGCTTCGGTCTTTGGCGCTTCCTTGAACTGGGCCATATCGATCGGCTCGCCGTATACTACAATCGTTTTACGAAAAAGCTTATAATTGCCGATAATCGCTGCAGGAACGACGGCTGCATCACTACGAAGCGCAAAGGTTGCGGCCCCTTTCTTGCCTACTCCCATATCTTCCCCTTTGGCACGGTGGCCTTCAGGAAAAATGCCCATTACATGTCCATCACGAAGCAAAGTCAGGGAAGTCTTGATCGATTCCTTGCTTACGCTGCCGCGTTTGACAGGGAAAGCTCCTAGCTCTTTAATTAGCCAGCCCAGGCCGACGATATCGAATAATTCCTTCTTGGCCATAAAATGAACCTTGCGATCCAATAAAATGCCGATCGTTGGAGGATCGAGCAGACTGATATGATTAGCACATAGCAGCACTCCCCCTTCTTGAGGAATATTCTCCATTCCCTTCGCTTCCAAACGGAACAGTGCCTTATAGATTATTCGAAGCACTGCGCGACAAAAGCTATAAATCATCTATACTTCTCCCTCTCTCCCTTGTATGCTCTGCGCCCGGGATACGATAAATTGAGCAACCTCATCAATCGACATATTTGTCGTATCCAGTAGAATCGCATCCTCAGCCTGACGAAGCGGAGATATCGTCCGTTCCCGGTCAAGGCGATCACGCTCTGCGATATCAAGTTCAAGCTGCTCCAAAGTGATGTCGCTTTGTTCCTTCATTTCCTTGTATCTGCGAAGAGCTCTCTCCTCAATGCTTGCGGTCATAAATATTTTGACTTCCGCATCCGGGAGCACCGTAGTTCCGATATCACGGCCATCCATGACGACCCCTTTACGCAAAGCCATTTGCTGCTGCAGTGAGACAAGCCTGCTCCGCAGCCCCTCGATTTGCGCATATCGGGACACTATGGCGTTAACGGCAATCGAACGAATCTCTTCTGTGACATCTCTGCCATCAACCAGCACCTGCTGTCCGTTCTCTCCGGGAATCAGCTCGATTTCCAGACGGTTTACCGCTTGCAACACTTGATCCACATCTTCCGAAGATATGCCTTGCTGGAGCATAGACCAGGTGGCAGCCCGGTACATCGCACCGGTATCTACATAAACATAGGACAACTTGCCTGCTACCTTACGGGCAATAGTACTCTTACCTGCCCCGGCTGGCCCGTCAATCGCGATGTTGATTCTGCCGTTAGCTTTAGACGCTGCACTTGCCAATGGGGCATTCCTCCTCAAAAACGGGTCTCAAGAAAAAAGCAGGCTTTGCCTGCGACGTGAAAATTATACCACACATAACTAAGGGATGCAAAAGAGAATAGCGCGAAAAGAGTAATATTAGCGCCTATTTTCCCGTTGAATCGGAACCCCCTCAAACTTATCTGCGGATGAAAGCCAATGTCTGATTTCAGGGATCCGAAGTGCCGCTTGCAGCAGACATAAACTGATCACCAGCAATAGGATAATTCTTCTCAGCCACCGCTCAATCGGCCTGCAAACCCGCAAGAACAGCTCCGTATATTCGCGTGCGTCCCGGTCATTCACCCTGATCGCCCCCTGTCCTTATTAGAGTAGTTCAGAAAGTCTGCTATTGAAAGGTGCAGCGACTTTTTGGAACACTCTCTTTAGGTATTTCCTAATTTGAGGCAGGGGAATCATTCCATGATCAACGATTCTTGAAGTCAAATTGCCGTTCAAAGCAGTAGCGAATAATCTTCTGACGCTCCATATCGGAGATACTGACCAGCTTCAGCATGGCGATCAATCGATCGGTCTCCAGCTTCTTAATGCGTACAATCTCGGCTTCAAAAGGGACATGATCAATGGAACCGTTCTTGTATGGAATCAGCAGCCAGCAATATAACTGATCCCCTTGGGAAAGCTTGTATTTACTGTCGCATTTAAAAGAGACACCGCCTCCGCCAACATCCTCGGTATAGGTGACAAACCGGGCGTTGTCCTTCATTCTTACCGCGATCTCCAGATCTGCCACCACCCGGAGGAAATCCCTCCGTTGAATCTTGGTAATCGTCTCTGGCTCCGGTTTGCGAATCCGTATCATCTGTACCTTATCATCTGCAAAGCCGGTTACGTATGTATTAAAAAAATTCTTGATCCCGCCCTCAGACAGAAAATATACAGAAAGCTCGTCCCCAATAACAAGCCGCTTGAGTCTCCCTGTTCCGCTCTCGATCGGTACTTCAATCAAAAATGAATCTTCATCATCGTCGGCAATGCGCGATTTATACTCCTTCTCTTGCACCTTCTTGTCAACAGAAGCGACATGGATGTAGACAAGATCATTTACTTTCGGGTACAAGCTTTCACCTCCTAGGTCAACATTACACATTAAATTATATCACGCTATCCCCAGACAGGAGATACAGAATTTCAAAACATTTCATTAAAGCAAGAAGAGCCGGATCAGCTCCTTTTTAAAAGGCGCTCGATCCAGCTCTTGTTTGGGTTTTGCAGTTGTTAAGCCTGCTTCTTATTCTTTTGCTTTTGTGGGGTATTGGAGTTCTCCGTCTGATTCGTTGGTTTATTGCTTCTTACCTCTTCGATATTCTCTTCGGTCCCGTTCTCTGCATTAATATAAATACGATATTCCGTACCGTTGATTGAACCGCCAAATTCATAGGTCAGCACTTTGTCAGACAGTTCATTCTTAATGAGCGAAAGCCGGTTGTATTTCTCCTTAAAGTCAGAATTCAAATACTTCCTCGCCTGTTCAACCGTCAGTTTCGGCTTTGGAATCTTCTGGTTGACCTCACGCTCATAGACATAATCACTGGCCTGAAGCCCGGTAACCTGTCCGTTGTCCAGACCTACACGCACCGTAACTTTCTCCGGATAGATCAAGACATCTCCTTGTTTACTAACAAAGGTTAAGCTGCCGATATTGTCATATTGATCATAGGATACCGGAGTCATATCAGGGTACCCTTTCTCCTTTAGAAACTTCTCCGATTCAGCTCTTGCTTCTTTATAGCCTAGTGATCTCTGTCCAATTGTCCGTTCGCAGGAATAGGATATCAGATGTCCGCCGTTACGGGTATAATCCAGCGTATAAGTCTCATCCTTCTTGCCATTGGACTTGGCAGTGTAGGAAGCCCACTCCGTACCGCGTCCATTCTCGACAACTTTGATGTCACCGTTTTGTTGCCCGATAAATTGAGCTGCTTTTTGCTTGATATTCGCCGCTGTAATCGGAGTCCCGCCCAGCTTCTTCACCGACCGTTTGGTGTACATGCTGGATACGGACGGGCCCCAGTCAAGCTCAGGGTATTCCCCTACTTTTTTATCCACCGTTTTGAAGCCATCGATAATCGTATTATCCTTCGCTTCTTTATTCGTCGCCAAGGCGGTCTCTACGTCCATCCAACGCAGACGATTGGAGATAACCTTGTCCTGAACGTCTTGAAGATCCTTGGAGATTTGTGCCGAGCTATTGTAGAGCTCTTTCAAATTTTTAACCTCATTATCCGTTAACGGCTGCTTGGTCAAATCGCGAACCGCTGTCTGATAAGAGAAGTTAGAGATCCGTGACAGGAACTCCTCGGTCTTGCTGAAAGGGAGCATCGTAAGCGGAAGCTGGTTGATCTCATTTTGCGCTTCGCTTGTAATTCTCCAGACATTAACCAGACCCTTGCGCTGGGAGCCGGTCGATGCCGAATGAACCGCCAGCGTGTTGCCAAGCTGACTATGAAGCCGATCGACGTGATACGACAAGTCATGGAAAGCGCGCTGATATTGGTTCTCGGCTTTGATCAAGATCGAGTTCTTCTCCTGATTCTCCTGATAACCCCATACCAATGCGCCGATTAATAAAAGAGTGGCAATAGGAAATAAAATCGCACTCAAACGTTTATACATTGGCTAAAGCTCCTTTCTTCATCTAAGCTGTGCTTATTTTGAGTTGAAAAAAGAAGCTTTATTCATACAGTCTGGAAAATTAGGATATCCACACCGAACTATAGTGCTTCCTCGATCAAAAAATCATCGCGATTGTCGCATAGACACTGCTTAAAGCCTGTTTCGATCTGATCTTTATCCTTATCTTTCCTCCCCCGCAAAATAAAACGTTCACCACATGCTTTGCAGGTTATAGTAATTTTGATGCGCATAGCAAAAAGGCACCCCTTCCAGTTAACGAATCATTTACCCGCAATATCTGGATTTAGGATGCCCAATTTGTAGTCATATTAATCTTGACCTCCCGCCTCAGTAAGACGGAAGGGAGAACGTTTTGTCGCCCGATAGATTTTGCCCAAGCCTCCATACCAGAAAAAAGCCATCAGCGGAACGATATACCATATCCAATATTGCGATAAGTTATCTAATATCCAATCATAGACCCCGTGCCAGAATAAAGGCAGCAGAAGCGAGAAGATTAAATACTTCCGGTTGCTCCACCCGGTCGAGAATTTCGCACGACCCAAGTAATATCCCATCATAACGCCAAACATGGCATGTCCCGATACCGGCAGCAAAGCTCGGACCATCATCGTTCCCATGGTAGCGTGGCTGGCAAAGGCATAGATTACATTCTCGACGGTTGCGAAGCCAAGCGATATGGCCGTTGCATAAAGAATACCGTCATAAGGCTCATCAAACTCGGTATGGTGATATATAAGATAAAATAGAACAAACCATTTTAACGCCTCTTCAACGCCGGCGGAGACAACAAAAGCTTGCACCATCGGGCCGTCTCCCAGCCAAATCGTCAGACCGCGCTGAAATATCATGACCGGCAAAATGACCAGAAATCCGATCAGAAACACCTTAAGAACCATCTGCAACGGTTCAGCATCGTACTTGTCCCTGAGATAGAAATAAGTAAGCAGGGCGATACCTGGAGCGACCGCTGCAGTTAAGATTGAGAAAATTAGCAAACGGGATACCTCCTTGTATCGTCCCTTATCTCAAAAATAGCTGACCTAAAAAGTCTGCTTAATTTTGTAATTTAAAATGGCTGCATATCACTTCCACAGCATTCTCTGCGATGACTATGCTCCCGTATTCCTCCAGCACAGCTGAGGTTACCGGTGTAGCATCGCCGAATTCCGCCATAACTGCGATAATGGCCTGTATCTTGGTCTCTTCAAGAGGCTCAGGATCTACTTGCAGAATCCATTTGTTATTATATTTATACAGTCTGCCGACATTTTCAAGCATATGATTAAGAACGTGAGCCGCTTCGATCAATGTTTCGAAATCATCGAAAGAATACAGAATGGTGTCACTGCTCTCTAAGGTTACTTCCATTTCATATACTTCATCCGGCAATTCATCCTCATAAGACGACCCAAATCCAGGATGATGATGGTCATATTTCCCGCGTGTAACAATTACGACCATCCCTTGTGCAGGCAAAGCGATCACTTCAACAGCTAAAGGACCGGTAGCATCGAATCCAACTTCCTTGTATGCCTGATCCATCATTTCAGTAAACAAGTCGTGAACCTTGGGAATCTCTTGCCACATATCCTCTTTCTGAATACCACGCTCGCTCAGATCATCAAAAGTAAGGAAAATCCGTATCTTATCCTGGCCAAGTCTTTCTATCCTCATACAGGATCCTCCTCTCATGCCGTTGTTATAACAAATTATGAAACGTGCTTTAATATGTGATGGAAATGGTTCTTTGTATGTATGTTATCATTTATTTTGCGTAAATGCACGTAATAATGTTAGGCAAAAAAAGAATCATTTCTCGCCGAATTATCGTATTCTGCGAAAAATGATTCCATAAAGCAAGTTTCAACTACTGGTTGGCTCTATTCAGATATTACAATCCTGGAATCTGTGTGTTGCTTTCCTTAAGAATGGACTCAACTTCATGCAACACTTCCGGATTCCCCTTAATAAAATCTTTGATCTGGCTTACAGTGTATTCCTTCGAATGATCCGCTGTGGACGATGAGCTCTGACTGGGAAACACCTGGGCACTCAGCGTGCTCCCACGGCTACTCGTCGATCTAGCCTGCCCGTTATGGCATTCCTTCCCCGTCTTCATACCCGCCAGGCTCAAAGCTGAACCTGCCTCGCTCATCATTGACATCCAGTTGAATTTACGTTTGGATGCCATGACTCCAGCAGCGGCACCGAGGATAACTCCGCATAAGAATGTGGAAGATCTCACCTGAACAACCTCCTTAGTTATGATAAAATCACACTTATTGTTCGCCCTTTAAAACAAACTCATGCGACATAAATACAGGAAAGCATTGTATAACAGGCTGATTCCCTTAATTCTGCGGTAGCAGTTCAGTGCGCCCGCCCAAATATTTGCGCAGGGCAGGCGGAACAGAAATCGAACCATCCTTCCGCTGATGGTTCTCCAGCAGCGGGATTAATATTCTCGGCGAAGCGACCGCTGTGTTGTTCAACGTATAGCAATATTGCAGCTTCCCTTGCTCATCCCGGCAGCGAATATTCGACCTTCTCGCCTGGAAGCTATGCAGATCCGATGCCGAGTGCGTCTCGCCATAATTGTTTCGGCTTGGCATCCAGGTCTCAAGGTCGTACTGCTTGTAGGTTTTCTGCGACATATCGCCAGCGCATACTGCCATCACCCGATAGGGAAGCTCCAAGGCCTGCAGAAGCTGCTCCGAATGCGCGGTAATCTCTTGCAGCAATTGTTCCGACAAGGCAGGATCAGGCTTACAGATAACAACCATCTCCACTTTGGCAAATTGATGAACCCGGTATAATCCGCGGACATCCCTTCCCGCTGACCCGACCTCACTGCGAAAACAATTCGAAATACCGGCTAGCTTAATTGGCTTCTCCACATCCACGATTTCTCCCCCATAATAGGAGACAAGCGGCACCTCGGACGTACCCACCATCCATAGCGATTCGTCCCGTACAGCATAAGCCTGATCTTGGCCGGTTGGAAAAAAGCCGGTGTTCATCATATTTTCTTCGCGAACCATCATTGGAACGTCAAACGGAATAAAGTCATGTTCCAGAAGCAAATCCAGTGCGAGCTGCTGAACGGCGCGATGGAGAAGCAGTCCCATCCCCTTCAAATAATAGCTGCGGCTCCCACCAACCTTAACCCCGCGCGGGATGTCAATCATATCGTGACGGATGCCCAAATCGACGTGATCAAGCGGATCGAACGACCATGATGGCTGCGCTCCCCATCTTCGAACCTCGACATTGTCCGCATCCGAACTTCCTTCCGGCGTATCGGGAGAAGGGACATTCGGAATAAGCATCATAAGGCGTTCAAGCTCACTATTCACTTGATCCAGCTTCTGCGACAGGCTCGCAATCCGCTCGTTAAGCTGCTTGAGCTCGCCTTTGCTTCGCTCGGCTTCATCAGCCTTTCCTGCTTGCAATAGCTCAGCCACCTGAGCGGAACCTTCATTTCTCTTCTTTCGCATCCCTTCAACTTCCCGCAGCAGCTCCTTTCTCCGATCGTTCTTCCGCAAGCATTCTTCTACAGATACCTCGATCCCTTTCTTGTTCGCAGCCGCCTGCACTTCGGCGGCGTGGTCTCGAATCCAGTGAATATCCAGCATTTCTAACCGCTCCTTTTGGCTTTGATAAAAATACAAAGAGCGCCCTCATCCCTTGGGACGAGGAGCGCTCTGCTCGCGGTGCCACCCAATTTACTGAAGCGCAACAATGCTGCTTCAATCACTTGGTTCCGCGATAACGGGCGGTCCGTTAAACTTAGGATAGACATCTCTATCTTGGCGAGAACGCCTCTGAGTTGGAATCTCTTCATCGGCATTTTTCCGGTTATGTTCTTGTGGTCTACATCATATATGCAGCTTGCTCAAAAAGTCAAGCCAATACGCCTTGTAAAAAAAGGTTCATCAAGTAAATTGGCCTTTGGATCACGGCCGCTCATGCTTGCATGACTTTAATTGGCATCCTTATCGATAGCGGGCTTTTTGAGCTTCATCTACAGACCGTATTTTTGACCCCAGGGGGATTTGCTGATGCCCCACCATAACAAAAAGACGAGCAATCCTATAAAGATATATAATAGCGAGTTGAGGAACCACTTCTGCAGCTTCAGCCGTTGTGACGGAAACATTTGCTTGCGTGTCGGCAGGTCCTTCATATTGGTTCCATCAGCTTCGTCTTGTTCCTGGAATGCTTCATCCGGAGCTTCGTTCACAAACGGAATCTCCTCCCGGGATAAGTCCTCATGCTCTTCCTTCTGGTAGTCCGCCAAGAAATCCGGTCCTGTTCTACTGGCTCTCGCTTCTGACGAGCGACGCTGTCTGCTCTTGGTGTGTTTGGTCTCACGGCTGCGTTGATACCGTTCAACCCTGCTCAAACGCTCACTCATGTTTCCCTCCGATATTTAATGACTAGCCCGGATACAAGGTCGATAATGAAATGGCATAAAATAGGCGCCCACAGCGTCCCTGTCAGAACATAAATATAACCCAGTCCATAGCTGCTCAAAAATACCCACCCGGTCGGAATCCAATGCTTCAAATAACGGACATGAATCACTGCAAACAGAATACTCGTCCAATAGATGCCAAGTCCATGCTGGACAGCTCCCCGGAACAGCAACTCCTCGCAGATCGCTACTACCAGGCAGATCAGTACAATATGCCAGATAGGACGGCTTCGAAAGAGCATATTGTTAATTCCCCCATCGTCCATGCTATCCTCTCCGACAAATCTGGAAATAAGCATATCTGCACAAAACATAATACCGGCCAATCCGATACTATAGTATGCAAATTCAGGATGTTCAGGAAATGTTAACACATTTAGGGGGTTTCGCTTCTGAAATAACAAAATGATTAGACCGATAAATAAAGTAAGTCCTTGAGTAAGATACAAATTGATCAGCAAGATTCGCTCATTCAGTTGACCGGGATCGACCTTTTGTATCTTGATTTTGTCAAATTTGAACTTTTTCATATAATTTGTCAAACCCTGTCCTTTATAATGATATTGAGATGAATACATATTTGTTCGCTCATGGACTGAAAAATATGAATTAAGGAGCGGTACTCATGAATCGCAAATCGAATTCCTCCCGTGGTGAGATGCTGTTTACAATGGGCTTTCTCTTCACCTTGATCGCCGCCTTCGGGACGTTCTTTCTGGGCTTGCAGATCGGCGTCAGCAAGACGGAGGCGAAATACGCCAGCATCGCTAATTATGACTATGTGCTTGAATCCGATGGTTCCTATCAGCAGCAGGATTTGGTCACCTTTTATTTTACCGTCTTTCAGCCGTACCAGAATTTCAAGAACAACTACGTCTCAACCATGGACAGGTACCATCGAGGCGCTCATGGCGACGGGGATGCGATCTCCAGTCAAACGCTGAAGCAGCTGCGTAAATCTGCCCAGGATCAGTACAAGGAAGTTGCCTCGTATCAGGTGTCCAGCAACTCTCCGCTTTTGCTTGAAGCACAGGCCGACATTCTGAAGAGTCTGCGGCTCTTTGATGAGAATATCGATCGATCAGTCAAACAGACGAGCGTTATTACATTAGCCAAGCTGTCCGATCGCCCGGAGGCGAACGATGAATTTCTGGAGAGCGCAGTAAATTTCGGGCTTCAGGCTCAAAATAAATTCTATGCATCCATCTTGAAATGGAGTTCCAAATACGACAAATCCATTCCAGACTCATTCAACTTCAATACAAACGCTACGATCAAGGAATGGAAGACATACTCCTTCGCCATAAAAAATAAAGCTGTCGCTGATATTATGCTTAAGGACAAAATGTATGTGAACTATCTGCCTCAAGATATGACGGCTAAGATTGATCAAATGATTACTAGCGGAAAAGCATCATCGCTCAATCTTAATTCTGTGCAGTCCGTTGTGAAAATTCTCACAGAAACAGAAGCTATTCAAGAAAATGAATTTCTAAAATGGAAACCTGCTTTTTATAAATCCGAGTCGCTTCCTGAACTGCCTTTTTTCTTCGAGGACTGAAGGTTTCAGACAGAAAAACAGAGTTTTTTCGACATTAACAAAATCATAACTAAAAAAACGGGCAGATTCAAGAGCGCCCCGGCCCCGGGCTATTGTACCATTCACAGTATTGACACCTTTCTTAGACCATGGTACATTATGAAAAATCATACTCGTGAAAAACAATGAAGGAACATGGCTGCTATGAAACTCCCAGAGAGCCGGTGGTGCTGCGAACCGGTAGTGTACATAACAGCTTAAGCGATCCTGAGTCACTGCGTTGAAGCTCAAGTAGGCGCAGTCGGAGAACTCCGTTATCAGTTTTGTCTTAACGACAAATGAGGCTGCTTCTGCGAAGAGGCAGTGAATTAGGGTGGTACCACGAACAACTCTCGTCCCTTACTACGGTAGTAGTATGCGGATTGAGAGTTTTTTTGTTGCCTGGATACACGCTAAGCTGCTTCATAACACGTTGTGTCTTTGTCGCAGTATAACGGGAAATCGCTGAAGTGATAGAGCAATGACAATCCGGCAAGGCGATTGAACGAGCACATTTATAGAGGTTGAACTACCAGTTCAGCTTATATATACAAAAAAAGACCATATTTAGGAGGCAAAGAAATCATGTTTAAAGTTCTTGTATCGGATCCGATCAGTGATCTGGGGATTCAACAGCTCGTGGAAGCCAGTGACGTCGTAATAGACAAAAAGACAGGACTTAGCGAAGATGAACTGGTTCAAATCATTCCTGAATACGACGCATTGCTTGTCCGCAGCCAGACCAAGGTGACTGACAAAATTATGGAAGCCGGTAAAAATCTCAAGGTGATCGGCCGCGCCGGCGTGGGCGTTGATAACATCAACCTCGAAGCGGCAACGCAACGCGGAATTATCGTTATCAATGCGCCGGATGGCAACACGATTACAACCTGCGAGCATGCCTTCGCAATGATGATGGCCCTTGCCCGCCATATTCCGCAGGCTTATGCCAAGACCATCTCCGGAACCTGGGATCGTAAATTCCTTGGCGTAGAGCTTCGCAATAAGAAGCTTGGCGTGCTCGGTATGGGCCGAATTGGTTCGGAAGTTGCCAAGCGGGCCAAAGCATTCGGCATGGATATTCTCGGTTATGATCCGTTCCTGACCGAAGACCGTGCAGAGAAGCTCGGAATCAAGCTGTCCAGCGTCGAGGATATCGTCCGTAATGCGGACTTTATTACGGTCCATACTCCTTTGACTCCGGAGACCAAGCATATGATCTCGCGCCCTCAATTCGAGATCATGAAGAAGGGCATGCGCATCATCAACTGTGCCCGCGGCGGAGTTATTGATGAAATGGCCCTCGTGGAAGCAATCGATCAAGGTATTGTAGCTGGAGCTGCCTTTGACGTATTTGAGAAGGAACCGCCGGAAGCGGATCATCCTTTCCTGAACAACCCTAAGATTATCGTTACTCCGCATCTGGGTGCTTCCACCGTCGAAGCCCAGGAGAATGTAGCCATCGACGTATCGGAGCAAGTGCTGCATATCCTTCGCAACGAGCCGTTCAAGAATGCCGTGAACATGCCGCCGGTTGCACCAAGTGTAATGAATAAGCTTACGCCTTATTTCGAGCTTGGCGAGAAGATTGGCAAGCTTGCCGCTCAACTGAATCAACAGGCGGTGCAAGAAATTCACGTGGATTATGCCGGAGATCTGGCCGAGGTGGATACTCAGCCATTAACCCGCTATATTATCAAAGGCGTGCTGTCCCGCCACTTCGGGGACGATGTCAACATCGTTAACTCGATCCATCTGGCCAAGGTGCGCGATGTGAAAGTGGCAGTCACCCAAGCCTCGGCAACGAAAGGCTTCACGAATTTGATCAGCGTAACGCTGAAAGCGCCGGATGGCACAGAACATTCCATCGCTGGAACACTGCTGAACGGCTATGGCGCAAGAATCGTCCAAATCGACAAGTATCCGGTGGATATCGCTCCAGAAGGCCATCTGATCTTCGTATCCCACAATGATATTCCAGGCATGGTCGGTCATGTAGGAACTCTGCTTGGCAGCAATGAAGTCAATATCGCTTCGATGCAGGTTGGACGCAAGATCGTAGGCGGTGCCGCGATCATGGTTCTTACCGTGGACAAGGCCGCTCCTGCTGGGGTCATTAGCAAGCTGACTCAATTGCCGGAGATCAATAAGGCGCAGCAAATCGCATTTATCTAAATTATTCAAATAAGAGCTGTCTCCCCGTCGTTATTCACGGTTTAGGGGGACAGCTTTCTTTTATTCGGAATTCAAAGAACATGTTCCACGTTGAACAAGATTTCTCTTGTTCGTTCAACAAAAAAACCATCCTTTCTGCAAACAGGATGGTCCTACATTCAAATTATTGATGCCTTTCGACAGGCAATATCATATGGAATATCGTCCCTTTGCCCAGCTCGCTCTCCGCCTGAATCGTACCTTGATGCGAATCCACGATGTTCTTCACAATAGACAATCCCAGTCCGGTTCCTACCGTTTCTCCCCGAACACGGGCCTTATCCGCCTTGTAGAACCTCTCGAAGATGAAAGCAAGGTCATCGGAAGGAATCCCTGCTCCGCTGTCCTTAATCGAGGCATGCAGCTCCTTGCCGAGCTTGCTCTCGCGGATATGGGCGCTGATTCCGATCTCTCCCCCATCCGGCGTATGCCTAAAGGCATTATCAAGCAAGTTCGTGAGTACCTGTTCCAGCCGGTCCTCATTGGCCTCTTCCAGATACATCGGCGAATCATCAACTTCCAGCTGAAGCGTGATATCATGCTCCTTGGCCCGCACCAGGAATTTGCGGTGCATCCGCTCCGCCAGCTCACGAAAGTCCATTTGTGCCATCGGCATATCAATATAACCTGCCTCCATCCGGGCCAAATCAAGCAAATCGCGGACGAGGCGGGTCATGCGAAGGGATTCATCATGAATGACTTGCACAAGCTCGGCTTGTTCCTCAGGCGTTGCCGCCATGCCGTCAAGCAGGGCTTCGCTATATCCTTGCATCATCGAGAGCGGTGTGCGAATCTCATGGGAGACGTTGGCGACGAAGTCGCTGCGCATTTTCTCCAGCTTGACCTGCTCCGTTACATCCCGCACGACAGCTACCGCACCACGAATCTCCCCATCTGAGGCGAGCGGGGTCATATGTACCGACCATACGCCTTTCTTCACATGAATATTCATGCTCTGGTCGCCTTCCTGATCAAGTACACGATGGAACATAGGAATGAGCGGCTTCGGAATTCCGCTCCAATAATCATCCTCTGTCATTTCCTCCATCTCGGAGACCGAGTCCGGAAGATCGCCCCAGAGCTCAAGCACTTTCTCCCCCGGAGGATTCGTCAATATTATTGCGCCACTGCGGTCCAGTGTAATAACTGCATCATACATACTTCTAAGAACGCTGGACAAATGCTCCTTCTCATGCTTCAAGCTTCGGATAGTATTCTCCAGCTCTTCAGCCATATGATTGAAGGTAATCGATAAAGTTCCGATCTCATCGCTTGTGCGAAGCGACAGCCGAGTATCATACTTCCCCTTGCGAATCGAGTCTGCCGCGCGAATCAGCTGCTGCATCGGCTGCGTAATCTTGGTGAACAAGAACAACGCAAAGAAGGTGGTAAGTGAGAACCCAATCACACACACAATCACAAACATCTTCTTAATTGCCGCTGAATTCGTAAAGTTCGTATCGATATACGGCAGCAGGAATAATCCCAATATCAGCAGTACGCAAGCAACCAGGCCAATAATCGTCATCCACAGCTTGCCGACCAGCGATCTCCAGAAGCTCACTTACTTAGCAACCTCCAGTTTGTAACCAACACCCCATACTGTAGTGATCATGGCCGCTGATTCCGGAGATACTTTATTCAATTTTTCGCGCAGGCGTTTTACATGCGTATCTACTGTTCGAAGATCGCCGAAAAATTCATAATTCCAAACATCCTTCAGCAATTCCTCTCGTGAGAATACTTTATCCGGCGATACCGCCAAATAGTGCAGCAATTCATATTCCTTAGGAGTCAGGCTGACTTCCTGCCCATTGGCTGTAACACGGTGAGCGTCATGTTCAATAATAAGATGAGGGAACACGATGTTGTTGCTGGTTCCGCTTTCCTTGGTCAAGTAAGCAGTCGCAGAAGCGCGGCGCATAATCGCCTTGACACGATAAATGACTTCACGCGGGCTAAAAGGCTTAACGACATAATCGTCTGCACCGACCTCAAAGCCTTGAACCCGGTTCATCTCCTCACCCTTAGCCGTCAGCATCAGCACCGGCGTCGCTTTTACTTGTCTCAATCGATTGCACACTTCAATGCCATCGATTCCCGGCAGCATCACATCAAGCAGAATTAAGCCATAATCGTTGGACGTCGCTTTTTTCAGGGCGATTTCTCCATCCTCAGCTTCATCGATTTCGTATCCTTCTTTTTCCAAATACATTTTTAGCAATCGACGAATACGCTCCTCATCATCAACCACCAAAATGCGATTCTCTTGATCTGACATCAACAACAACCCCTTCATCATCTTACCCATTCACCAGAGCGAATTATAGGATTAATAATATTGTTAGTCTGTGCCCGCGTAAGAATGCAAACCTGCAATAATGAGATTAACACCCACGAGCGTAAACATTACCACAAGGAAACCAATCACGGCGATCCAAGATGCCTTGCGTCCGTGGAAGCCGCGAGACAAGCGCAGATGCAAATAAGCGCTGTAGTAGAGCCATGTAATGAGCGCCCATACTTCTTTGGGATCCCAACCCCAAAAACGGCCCCATGCTTGCTGGGCCCAAATCATAGCAAATACCAGTGCCCCAAGTGTAAAGATGGGAAATCCGATAGCGATCGACCGATAGCTGATCTCATCCGCATCATTCGGATCAATCCCTTTGACGGCAGGCGCTAGTACCTTGCTTAACGGACGGCGCAGAATAAGCCTTAGTAATAAATATAGCACAATCCCGGCAATTAGAGCCCATATCACCGTATTCAATTTACGGGCCGAGCTGGCTTCGCTCATCCATGACGGCGCTTCAAACCAAGCCCGATCCATTCCAAGGAACGATGGTACAGACTCGGCCTTACTCTGATAAGGCGCCACAATTGGCGGCATATGGTAAACTCCCTGTTGTTCTATTGTACTATCTTGTTGTACTTGGCTGTCAATCACTGTCTGATTTTGCGTAAATACAGCCTCATATCCAGCGGCCCGGAAGGCAAAAACCGACACAATAAAGCCCACTACTATAATAATAGAAAATAGCGTAAATTCAATCCATCTTTTTTGGCGGCGTGCTGATTTCTCGTTGCTATCGAATTCGATCGTGCGAAGCAGGTATAGCAGCGCGGCCACAAAACCAACCGCGAAGAAGGCCTCGCTGGTCGCTGCCAGCGTCACATGAATATACAGCCAGATTGAGCGTAACGAAGGGATGAGCGGTTGTACATCCTGCGGGAACACGGCGGCATACGCCATAATAATGATTGCGATCGGCAATGCGAACATGCCCAGCAATATTTTGCGATAGATCAGGAAGATCACGGTAAATGCTATCATCACCATCATAGACAGGAATGTCATGAACTCATACATATTGCTGACCGGAATATGCCCGCTGTAGGCCCAGCGAAATGCACAGTAAACCAGGTGCGACAGCAAGCCCAAGGAAGAGGTTACAAAGGAGATTCTCCCCCACTTCCGTTCATGACGCTGCGGGTCTCTATTCTTCCACGTCTTCCCCGTAACAGCAACTACATAAAAAATAAAAGAAGCACAGTACAGAAAAAAAGCAATCATAAATCCATATCGGCTGATTTCCAAAAAATTCATAGCTATTCCCCCCCATTTTCCAATGACTTCTCATCTGCTTCTATGCCCATCGTGCTTAGAAACGAAGATACTTCACGGCGCATGCCGAACCAGTTCTTCGTGGTGTGCGCTCCAAGCGTCAATATTCCTTCATCAATGCGGAGCCAGACTCGCCGATGCTGCCAATAGAAGCTCATGATCAAACCAAGCATAACGATTCCAAGTCCAAGCCAGACAAACGGCATGGCCCGGTCAATCCGAATATTCAAATAGCTGGACGAAGCGATGATGTCAATGTCCTCCATCGACTGTACGTCTAATTCCAGCTTGTTCTGCAGTCCGCCAAGCTTCTCATTAATCGCATCCTGCTGGAATCGCTCTTTATCGATCTGCTTCGGAAAATAGATGAACTGACTGCCTTCCTCAGGCAAATCCGGACCCTTCACTATGAAGAGAAATGCCGGAGCATTCGGGTCCCTGGATTTTGAAATAGGCTGCCCTTGTTCATTTAAGGAGAAATCCAAAAACTTATTTTTCAATTCCAAGGTGTAAGGACCAAGCTTGAACTCCTGTTGCGGGTTGTTCATCTCAAGCTTGAACTTTCCGTATTGCTCGCCGGTCACTTTATCCACCAGTACAGGCTGAACCGAACGGAGCTTAGGAGTTAAGTCAAAATCAAATTGATATACGCGCAGCCCTTTATAAGTCAAAGGGTCATTCACTTGAATCGCATGACGCTTCACTTCTTTGAGCAGAGGTTCCTTGGATGGATCATCGCAATTCGCAGTACATTCATATAGAACCGCCTGCGTCTCGAACAGCTTCGGAACCACTTTACCGGTCTTGCGGAATTCTTCGGACATTTCGTCCTCGGAATAATACTCCACGGTGAACTTCTCGTTCTTTAAATAAAGATCCGTTCCGGGAATTTTCGTCTCTTCCCCTTCAGGGAACCAATAATGCTGATCATAATGCAAGCCTGGCAAGCCCCTGAACAGTACGGCCAATAAGAATATGATTAGCCCGATATGTATAATATAGGGGCCCCAGCGGCTGAAGCGCTGCTTCTCAGCAAGAAGCGCAGCCTTCTCTGTATGCACGCGATAGCCTTTCTTCCTGAGGGGCTTGACAGCCCGCTCTACCCATTCGCTGCCTTTCTCTGCTACAAGCCCTTGATACACGACCTTCTGGCGCGTAAGGAACTGCATATGCTTAGGAATACGCTGCTTTGAAAGCGCTTTGTAAAGTGGCAACACGCGGTCCAGGCTGCAGATGACGAGGGACGCGCCGATCATCACCAGCAGCAGGACGAACCACCAGGATTCATAAGTGTGGGAGAGACCCAGCTTATAATAAATTTCACCGATCTGCCCGTACTTGTTCTTATAGAAGGTGGTCGGGTCAAAATTAATGAAATTGCTCTCCTGCTCAAAAATAGTGCCTAGCATGGCGCCTACCAGTGTAAAGATAATTAAATAAACCGCAACTTTCACCGATGAGAAAAAGTTCCAGATCCGATCGATAAAATTAGGGTTTACGCGTTGGGAACGCCGGGCCACACCATCATAACGCATTTCCAACAGTCCCTTGGAATCGCCGATGTCCTCCAGCGGCTTCCCACAGGATTCGCACAGGACCGTGCCGACCCGATTTTGATGACCGCATTCGCATTTTGTATTCTCTATCCATGCCATAACCTCTACCCCTCAGTCTGTACAAGCCGCTTAATCTGCTCATTCAATGTTTTCAGATTCAGCTCACCTTGTTGGATAGAAGCGATTTTCCCTTTTTTATCTACAAAAAAGGTTGTTGGCATCGGTACGACTCCATAATCGCGAACAGCTTCGTTATCTGTGTCAAATAGAATCGGAAAATCAGTACCAAGCTGCTGTGTAAAATTAGTTACCGTCATCTGATCTTCCCCTGTGTTGATGCCAAGCACAACAACTCCAGAGTCGCGCCACTTCTCCCACTGCTGCTGCAGAGCAGGCATTTCATTTACGCAGTAGGTACACCAGGTAGCCCAGAAATTGATGACGATCGCTTTGCCTTTATATTCGTCCAGGGTATGTACTTTGCCATCAAGTCCAAGCAGCTTTACCGCTGGAGGTTTGCCGCCAACCACAGGCTTGTCGTTCCCCCGGCCGAACACCGCCGAACTGATGGCATATGCTCCTAACACTACAATGCAGAGCAATACTATAATTTGAACAGGACGTCTCGCCTTCCCCATATCAATTCTCCTCACTATGACAATTTTCATAAATCAATGAACAAATCGTGAACATCCTATGAACATTATAACGAAAATTGCCATATTTTTCGCGAGGGGAATTATGAATATTATGTGTCTGAATGGGCTATTCTTTTTTTCGCGGTTTGAAATTTCCTTTGTTCTTGTTGGGCTTGACGGGTTTAGCGGGTTTAGCGGGCTTGTCCGAGCTTTCTCTTTTCAAAGGTTTGCTTGTTTTACCTGCTGCTTCAGCTAGCTTATACAGACCTTCTACTTCTTCCTTCGTTAAGTGGCGATAGAGCCCTCTCTTCAAATTACCGAGAAATAAATCACCAAAGGAGATCCGCTTCAACTTGAGGACCGGATGTGATATCGCATCGAACATACGGCGCACCTGACGATTTCTTCCTTCATGGATCGTAATCGATATCGTCGATTGCTTCCCTTCCGGGTCGATATCATGATATTCGGCCTCTGCCGGGGCCGTCATTCCATCTTCAAGCATAATCCCTTGCTTAAGCTTGTCTAATTCGGTGCCATGAGGCACGCCCTTCACCGTGGCCAAATAGGTCTTGGATACATGATGCTTAGGATGAGTCAGCAGATGGGCAAAATCCCCGTCATTCGTTAAAATAAGCAGGCCTTCAGTATCGTAATCGAGACGTCCAACCGGATATAGTCTCTCTTTAATACCTTTCAGATAGTCGGTGACTATTTTTCTTCCCTGCGGGTCTGATGCACTTGTGATGACGCCCTTTGGCTTATTGAATACGAGATATACTTTCTTCTCTGCACCAATGGTTTTACCGTTTACGGTAATGACGTCTACATTCGGGTCAGCTTTTGTGCCAAGCGTGGTCACGACTTCATCGTTGACCATCACTTTGCCGCTCAATATTAATTCCTCACACTTTCGGCGCGAAGCTACGCCAGCATTGGCTAGTATTTTCTGTAATCTTTCCATTTTTTCATTAGTCACCTCAATACACATGATACCTATAGGAGATGAAATTCACAATAGGCCGCAAGAAAGCTGTTCATTTTACAAAAATATAACCGCCCAAGCAGGAACACCCCCAAGGCGGTTAGATTATATGTAAACTCTCTATTAAAAAGTATTAGCCGAATAAGAGCAAACAAATGAACACAGCAGCGAAAAATCCGACAATATCGGAGAACAAACCAACCTTGAGCGCATAACGCCCGTTGCGGATCCCGACAGCCCCAAAGTAAACGGTTAGTACGTACAAGGTGGTATCGGTACTCCCTTGAATGGTTGAGGCAATTCGTCCGATCAGGGAGTCCGGTCCATAGGTTTTAATCAGATCTGTTGTGAAAGCTAGAGAGCCGGTGCCTGTTAAAGGACGCAGCAGGCCTAACGGCAGCACCTCGGCAGGAATACGTAAATATTCAAACAAAGGCGATACCAGACCGACAAAAAACTCCAGCGCCCCTGAAGCCCGAAAGACGCTAATCGCCACCATCATGCCAACCAAATTGGGGATAATTCCAATCGCCGTATTAAAGCCATCTTTCGCTCCGTCCACGAAGGACTCGTATACAGGTACTTTTTTGAAATAAGCGTATAAAGGAATGAATGCGATCATAACCGGGACAGCCCAGGCGGACAGAAGATTAATCCACTCCAGCAATGAAGCTCACCCCTTTCTACCTCTTCAAGGTCATCGTATTCGGGGGGCTTAGCGGCGGTATTTTCTTGGAGTAGCGCCTGCGGTAGAATCGGTCGGCTACAATCGCCGCCATCGTTGCGATCGCGGTAGCGATAAGCGTAGAGCCTACGATCTCCGCCGGATTTGCCGAGTTGAAATTAAGCCTGATCGCGATTAAGGTCGTAGGAATCAAGGTAATACTCGCCGTATTGAGGGCAAGCAGTGTACACATCGCCGGAGAAGCCGTATCCTTGTCCGGATTCAACTCCTGAAGCTGCTGCATCGCCTTGATTCCCATCGGTGTAGCGGCATTTCCTAGGCCGAGCAGATTTGCGCTCATATTGGTGAGAATAAAGCCCATCGCCGGATGGTTTTTTGGAACATCGGGGAACAAATAAGATACTACAGGCCCCAGCAATTTGGAGATCGTCTTGATTAGCCCCGCATCCTCCGCCATCCGCATCATCCCTAGCCAGAAGACAAGTACGCTGATCAGACCGAAGCAAACCGTAACTCCCGTTGCAGCGCCGTCAAAGGCCGCTTGGGTTACCGTATTGATATCACCCTTGACCGCGGCGAACAAGAAGCCGATGACGATGAGTCCCAGCCATATTTTATTTACCATATCCCCTCGTCCCCCTAACTTTCAGCCAATCCATTTTTTCCCTTAATCCCCCGAAAATAACAAAGATCTTAATGCATGCTGAAATGAGGTAAACCAATCCGGCCGCATGCTGCCAGAGCTATAAACCTGCTGATACCGTTTCGGAACCGGCGGAAGGCTGCCGCGTTTGTAGACAGGAATCTTGCCGATTAGCTGCTGGTCCAACATAATGTGCAGCTCTCCCCGCCTGCCGAAGCTAAGCTCGTTCTCCTCCTGCAAGACCAGCTTCTTCCCGATCTGTCCCGATTCTTCTGAGGTTAGAGCATACTTAAAGCTTGTACCGGCAACAACACCGCTGTGCAAGCTTTGTCCTCTCTTGATGATCTCTACAAGCGGAAAATGCCCAAAGCCATAATCAAGCAGTCTGCGATGATCATTCCAGTCATCCCCATCATTAATCGTTACCACTACAAGCTGCTGGCCATTTCGGGTTGCTGAACTGACCAGACAACGTCTGGCTATTTTCGTATAACCTGTTTTTACACCGTCTGCTCCCTCGTAGAAGCGCAGCATTTTATTTTTGTTAATCCATTTATAATCCCAAGGATCATTTGGATTCGGTGCCTGTTTAACCTGCGTCTTAACGATCTCTTTAAAATCAGGATTATGCATTGCGTAGGCCGTTAGCTTGGCCAGATCTACTGCAGAAGAGTAATGATTTTTGGCGTCTAATCCATGTGGATTTTGAAATTGTGAGTGGTTAAGCCCTAGCAGCGCCGCCTTCTCGTTCATCAGACGAACGAACCCTTCCTCCGAACCGCCGACATGCTCGGCAATCGCTGTAGCCGCATCATTCCCTGAGCGCAGCATTAGTCCAAACAGCATATTTTCCAAGGTCATCTCTTCGCCCAAATGAAGATAAATCGACGAACCCTCTTTACCGAACGCAGCCCGACCCACCTTGACCTTATCGGATAATCGCCCATGTTCAATCGCCACAATCGCCGTCATGATTTTCGTCAGACTGGCAATCGGAAGCTCTTCATTTCCATGATGCTCATAGAGCACCCTGCCAGAGGCAACATCTAGCAGAGCTGCTGCTTGGGCATGATCCCCCGGGCTCTGCGGTCTATTTGGCTTCTCTTGCTCTTCAGCTTGTACCGCTAATGGATATAGCAGCAGCAGGCAACTCGTCAACAAGGATATAAAGCGTATCTTGGATGTCATTCTCATCGTCGTATTCCTTTCGGCTGAATGCTTGGCGAACTTGTATCATTATATGCATTTCACCAAGATAGTATGTCCCAACTTAGGGTAGTCAAAAAGACCACTTTTGATAAGAAAACCAGATCGAAGTCATTCAGGGAGGAGCAACCGCGATTCAAAGGATGGTTTTTTTCAAAAAAAGAACCCTCCCGGAGCTTCCGGAAAGGATCGTTTATTGCCCCTTGGGTGAAGCCAGGCTTGCACTTATCAAAAGTGGACTTTTTAGATTTCCTTTTTATAATTCTGTATGAACTTCGATTTTAGGCTCATCTTCTTTGCGACTTGGAATCATCGATTGAATTCTGTCAATTACATTCGGCAGCGCATCGATCATCTTCTCAGCCAAATGAGTCTGATTATCGAGTGGAACAATGTGTACTCCCTGAGTACCTACAACAAGAAAAGCAATCGGATTGATGGAGACACCGCCCCCACTACCACCGCCGAAAGGTCTTTTAGCATGGTCATCAGAACCGCTGGAGCTGCTCTTTTCATAATTATGATCATTCTCAACACAGAAATCACTGCCTCCGGCAGCAAAGCCAAAACCAACACGGCTGATTGGAAGAATCACACTACCGTCAGGTGTTTGAACAGGTTCACCGACAATGGTATTCACATCAACCATTTCTTTAATGTTCTCCATCGCCGTTTGCATTAGCCCTTGAATTGGATGTTCAGCCATTGTAACTTCCTCCTTAAGAATTGGGTTGAATAAGGACTTCCTACGCTTTTCGTAGTCTGCTCATACCGCGCATGTTGTATGTATGGGATTTAAGTCCTCAAGGTCCTTGAAGTCTCATTCGCGCTCTGATGATTTTGCTGATTTGGCTTTGGACAATATCTTAAGCCATTTGCGCAGCCCTTTATTCTCACGCAATACCCGAAAGATCAATACAAACGATGCATATAAGGCATAACCTAGGCGAATACGCGCTTTGCATTTTAATTGGCTGACAAATAAAGGAGGAGATCCAAATTTAGGTACCACGAATAGCTTGGGACGTTGTTGCAGTGAAATGCGATAAGATAAAAATCCGATAAGGGTCGATTTGAGCGCCCAAGCGAAACCGGTTAACGTTGCAGTATGCGCCGCATTGGATAGGGCAATATTAGTGGACCAATCCAATTGGGTAACCTTAATATGCTTCAATGAGGCTTTCATCCAGCCGCGAAGTCCAAGGGTAGCTTCCAGCATTGTTCTAAAATCATCCGCCCATTGCTCAATCTTATGTTTATTAATTGCCTGCTCGTGATTTGCCGTCTGTCCCTCGTTCAAATTATTGCTGTTTTCTCCCCGGAAAATTAATCCTTCCTGCAAATTCTTCAGTTCAATCTCCGGTATTTTATAGTGAAGCGAGATCAGGCCAAAGAGCAATGTAACATCGATCGTAACCATGTCATTCTTATTGCTCCTCTTGGCAAAGAACTGAAGCTTGATATGCGATAATAGGAGTAACACAATGATGAGACACAGCAGGAACAGGCTGCTTCCGAGCCAAATCCACACGAGAACGCCCTCCATGCTATTCAGATAATAAGCTCTTAATAGTATGGCTGTTCACTATAAGAAACATTCGCAACGTAAAAAAACCTCTACCTATTACGGTAAAGGTCAATTACTGCAAAAAACAAAAAAAGGCTATTCGAACGGCTATTCGTCGTTATTCGTTAATTCCACTTTGTCACGCGCCACATCATCAAAGGTCAGCTGCTGCTCTTCCAGCTTCCTGAACAAGAGCTGTGTCTCCTCCTCAAGCTGATCTGAGGGCTGGATATCCTCCATAGCCGGCAGGTCCTTCAGATTGGCAAGCCCAAAATAGTCGAGAAATGCCTTGGTTGTCCCATAAAGAATCGGTCGGCCAATCGCTTCAGCCCGTCCTACTTCTTCAATCAGATCTTTGTTCACCAAAGTATGAATAGCCCGCTCCGATTTGACACCACGAATCTCTTCTACTTCAATCCGCGTTATCGGCTGACGGTAAGCGATAATCGATAATGTCTCAAGCGCCGCTTGGGATAAGGAGGACCGGGAAGGTGAATATGCCAGTCTCTCAAAATAAGGCGCATGCTGAGGCAAAGTCGCTAATTGATAATTGCCGGCAATTTGGACGACCTGCAGCCCCCGTTCCGCCCGTTCGAAAGAGCTCTTTAAATCCAAGAGAGCATCATTAATGATCTCCTTACGCTGCTCGGTTACTTCCGCCAGCTGTGCAACGCTGATTCCTTCCTCCCCGGCAAGAAATAGCAAACCTTCAATAATCGATTTCAATTCCTGAAAATTCATCGGCCGAACCTTCACCTCTCCACTCAATAACTATATCATCAAACAGTTTGTTCTGATAACAAACCACTTGCTTCATCTTCATCAATTCCAAGATAGCCAGAAACGTAACGACAATCTCATGACGATACATCTCCTCATGCAGCAGCTTGGAGAATAGCAACCGGCCTCCTCTACCGCTTCCTTCGAGCACGGAGACCACTTCTTGGATCCTGTCCTTCACAGAGATCTCATCGCGATGGATTCGCGCTACCGAGTTGCGTTTAACCGCTTTACGGATCGCCCTCTGAAAGGCTTCTATTAAATCCTGGGTATGCAGCCCCTTCACCGGATTCTCTTGAATTTCAGGCAAAAATGGAGTTAAGTCTTCAGGTTCCTTCGTAAAAATAAGGCTTCGCTCCCACTCCATTTCATGCAGCTGTTCGGCGATTCCTTTATACTTCCGGTACTCAATCAGTTGGCGAATCAGTTCTTCTTGCGGGTCCTCTTCCTCTTCATAATAGCCGTAATCTTCATCCAGCTCGATAACAGGCGGCTTGGGAAGCAACTGTTTGCTCTTAATCGATAGTAGTGTGGCCGCCATGACGAGAAATTCACTGGTAACCTCCAGCTCCAGCTCCTGCATGTTATGTAAATATTCAAGATACTGGTCGGTTATCTCGCTAATCGAGACCTGATTAATATCGATCTCCGCTTTATCAATCAAATGCAAGAGGAGATCAAGTGGCCCCTCGAACGCTTCCAGTTTATATAATACCGTCGTCAATGAACTTCCTCCACCCATAAAAATGCCTACGTAACATAAACATCTCGAATAAAATGAAAATGCAGTACCCTAAAAAGGGTACTACATTAAATAAGCACTATTTTAGCTGTTTCGTCAAGTTCGCCATTTCAATCGCCGCCATCGCCGAATCCCAGCCTTTGTTGCCTGCCTTCGTTCCAGCACGTTCAATCGCTTGCTCAATATTCTCGGTTGTTACCACTCCGAAGATGGTTGGTACCCCTGTCTTCAGGCCGATGGCTGCCACGCCTTTAGCGACTTCGTTGCAGACATAATCATAATGTGTTGTTGAACCGCGAATGACGGTTCCCAGCGTAATGACTGCATCGTATTTGCCGCTTTCCGCTAATTTCTGTGCCGCGAAAGGAATTTCGAACGCCCCGGGAACCCAGGCTACATATATTTCCTCTTCCTTGACACCATGCCGCTTCAATGCGTCTAACGCTCCACTCAGCAGCTTGCTCGTGATAAACTCATTAAACCGTCCAACAACGATCGCGTACTTTAAACCCTCAGATACTAAATGTCCTTCGAATACATGTGCCATATTTATCCATTCCCCTCAAATTGTTTGTTGTATTAGTTTCTAGACAGTAAAGTTAATATTATAAGGACTCATCCTGCTCGATATCATCAAATTGCAGCAGATGCCCCATTCTTAACTGCTTGGTATGCAAGTACCTGGTGTTGTCTTCATTGGCTTCCATTTGAATCGGCACCCGCTCAACCACTTTCAGGCCATAACCCTCAAGGCCCGTGATTTTACGCGGATTATTGGTCATGAGACGAATCTCGCGAATTCCCAAATCCTTCAAAATTTGCGCGCCAATCCCGTAATCGCGCAGATCTGGCGGGAACCCCAGCTTCAGATTGGCATCCACCGTATCGAAGCCTTGCTCTTGCAGCTTATAGGCTTTTAATTTATTGATCAGCCCAATACCGCGTCCTTCTTGACGCATATAGAGCAGTACACCTCTGCCTTCCTTCTCGATCTGACTCAGTGCTGCCGCAAATTGCGGGCCACAGTCGCAACGATGCGAATGGAAGACATCGCCGGTGAGACATTCGGAATGCACGCGCACCAGTGTGGGTGCATCACCACCGATATCGCCTTTTACAAGCGCCACATGCTCCTTGGAGTCAACATCATTGGTGTAGGCAACGACCCTGAAATCACCGAAATCAGTTGGCATATTCACTTCTACCTCGCGATTGACCAACTTTTCTTTCTCATTGCGATAATGGATCAGATCCTTGACACTGATCAGCTTCAGGTCGAAGGTTCTGGCCATTTCAGCCAGGTCCGGCAATCTCGCCATCGTCCCATCTTCCTTAACCACTTCGCAGATCACTCCTGCCGGGTATGCCCCGCACATCCGAGCCAGATCCACAGCGGCCTCCGTATGCCCGGCGCGGCGCAATACACCGCCCTTCTTGGCAATCAGTGGGAACATATGTCCCGGGCGGCGGAAATCGCTTGGCTTGGCCGCCGGGTCCATGAGCTTCTGAACGGTCAATGAACGCTCATGAGCGGATATTCCAGTTGAAGTAGCCTGGTGATCAATCGATACCGTAAAGGCTGTCCCGTGATTATCCGTATTTTGCGCCACCATCGGCTGCAGTTCCAGCTCCTCTGCTCGCTCTTGCGTAATCGGCAGGCAGACGAGTCCGCGACCCTCCGTAATCATAAAATTGATCACTTCCGGAGTGGCTTTCTCAGCTAGCGCTACAAAGTCTCCCTCATTCTCCCGATCCTCATCATCAACCACGATAATGACTTTGCCGCGCATTAAGTCATAAATCGCATCTTCAATTCGATCCAATTGAATATCTTTCATATGAATCCCCTCCTGCTATTGCTGCAAATTTCAAATGAATCTAAGGAACCGTAACTTCAAACTTTGCGTTCATTCATTTCCCTATAAGACCTGATGATGTCAGGCGAATCCATTCTCAACTAGAAATGATAAATTTACATTTGAAGGATTGCCGCTTTGCGATTGGCTTGATGGGTCATGGTTAAATTTCAGCAGATGCTCCACATACTTGCCTAGCACATCCGTCTCCAGATTGACCGTGTCCCCCGCACGTTTTAACGCTAGCACTGTCTCGCTCCAGGTATGTGGAATGATGGATACCCTGAACCTTCCTCCTTCAACGCTGGCGACCGTCAGGCTGATGCCATCAATCGTAATCGAGCCTTGCGGGATAATGTATTTAAAAAGAGCTGGCTCCGAGGGTTCAATTTCAACGAGGACCGCATTTTGATCTTGACGCATGCTTGCAATCGTGCCGGTTCCGTCCACATGGCCTTGTACGATATGTCCGCCGAATCGTCCGCCAGCAGTCATAGCTCGTTCCAGATTCACCTTGCTGCCAGGCTTCAAACGGCTCAGATTCGTATGTCGATAAGTTTGTGGCATGACATCTACCGTAAAGCCGGAAGCTTCCAGGGAAGTGGCGGTCAGGCATACACCATTTACTGAGATGCTATCCCCCAGCTTCACATCGTCCATAATGCGGCTGGCCAGAATACCGAGAACCATCGCTTCCCCTTTATGGCTGATCGATTTCATCGTACCGATCTCTTCAACAATTCCAGTGAACATGATCTTGCCTCCTTGTTGCCCTGTATCAGGTTATACGGAATACATCGGCTGTCCTTTGACACAAATATTATCACCAATGAGCTCCACTTCCATATCCTTTAACACTATGCTATCTTGCATTCGTTCATAGCCGTCAAAGATAAAGCTCCCTGGAGACTCAAGGCCGCCAATGAGTTTGGGAGCCATAAATATCATCAATTCATCAACCAAATGATGCTGCAGCATCGACCCGTTGATCCTTCCTCCACCCTCGACCAGAATCGAGGCCATCTCACGTTCGCCAAGCAGGCGCATGGCAAGTTCCAGATCAACCTCTGGCCCGTCTCCACATATGATGATTTCAATGCCTTGCTCGCGCAGTGCATCTATTCTGTCTTGAGCCGCACGGCTTGTTGTCAATAGAATGGTCGGTGCCTTGCCATCCGTTAGGACTTGGCTATTCCCGGGAACCCTTAAGGCTGAATCCACGATAATTCGAACAGGAGATAACCCCGGAACCGACAACCTTGTTGTAAGCAGTGGATCATCGGCGATGACCGTTCCGACCCCCACCAGAATCGCCTGATGCTGATGACGCAAGGTGTGCACGATTTCGCGGGCAGCCTCATTGGAGATCCATTTGCTGTCTCCGCTCTTCGAGGCGATCTTGCCGTCCAGAGTACTCGCTGTCTTAAGAGTGATATAGGGCAACTTCGTGGTAATATACTTGTTGAATTTTCTATTGAGCTTAATCGCCCGCTCACGCAGCACTCCGACTTCCACCTCAATGCCACTCTCGCGCAACATCTCGATCCCTCTGCCTGCTACACTTGGATTTGGATCTTCACAAGCTACAACGACACGCTTTACCTTCTCCCGAATGAGTCGCTGCGAGCATGGAGGCGTCATTCCGTAATGACTGCAAGGTTCCAAGGAGACATAGACCGTACTATCCTCGGCCTCAGCACCCGCCATGTTTAGAGCGTGAACCTCCGCATGGGCGGTTCCTCTTTTCAAATGTGTACCCATACCTATGACAGCCCCGTTCTTGACGACAACCGCGCCGACCACAGGATTAATTCCAGTCTGGCCCAAAGCACGCTCAGCCATATCCAGAGCAAGACCCATATAAAACTCATCGTTCAGCAGCTGCACTTTTCCCACCTCCCTCACTATCTAATCTGTTGTAGAACCCAAAAATAAAACCCCGACGGATTCTAATCCATCAGGGTTATTATGAGAGTGAGTACGCAAAAAAATCACATCGCTGAACAGACAAAGCCATCATGGCTATGCTGTAACAGAAGCTATGTACATTATGCACATTAACTTTGTGAAAATGAGAACTTAACGGCTGCAAATATGCGACATATTTAAGTATGTCCCAGCGCATAATGTTAGCCAAAAGCTCTGCTGCGTCTTCCTTCTCCCATCCAGACTATACTGTCGGTCCCGGAATCTCACCGGCTCAGCCATATATCTCATGATTAGAAATCAAGTGATATACAGGTCACGGACTCGTGCATGCATCTCATCAGGCTTAAGAAGCCCCATCAAATAACGCATGCCATCACCGTCGGTTGGGAATTGCACCCGACCCCGAAGGAAAAATTATTCGATTGTGCAAAACTTTGTTGCATAACGAATGTTATCACTATCCCCCTAAAAAATCAAGGATCGAACAGACTCTCCGCAGATAAGGCAAGCATTCTGTGAATAAAATCTCTTGCTGAGCAGATGATAATCACTGACGTCCAGCGTCGATTTTACAATCAAGACTTAAAGGAGGCAATTCCATGGCTAAGCCCGACGATCGTTCGGACAACGCGCAAAAATTAAGCAAACATATAAGTAATACCATCCAAAATTTTCGTGAAGGTCAGGACTACCTGAGCGAGCATGCCGATGAAATCTCCGGTACGGAAAAGCAGCAAATCGAGGACAAGAACAAGAAACGTCTAAGAAGCATTGAAGGATTCCGCGAAGAAATCAAGGATGAAAAGTCCGATCAGCAATAGTTCTAGAAAATAGCACTACAAGAAAGAGCCTGCGAGTTCGCAGGCTCTTATTGCATACATTTGTACTATTCGTCCCAAACTGTTACTTCTTGCATCTTGTCGCCAGGACGTACTTGATCCACAAGATCCATACCGGAGGTTACTTTGCCAAATACGGTATGTACCCCGTTAAGATGTGGTTGTTGTTCGTATACGATAAAGAATTGGCTGCCGCCAGTATCTTTACCCGCATGGGCCATGGACAAAACACCGCGTTCATGCTTTGTTACGTTCGTTGCTGTCTCGCATTTGATGGTGTAGCCAGGGCCACCTGTACCATTTCCGGTCGGGCATCCCCCTTGGGCTACAAAGCCCGGAATTACGCGATGGAACGTAAGTCCGTTGTAGAAACCGGAATTAGCCAGCTTCTCAAAGTTTGCTACCGTACCTGGTGCTTCTTCAGGCAGAAATTGAATTTCAACCACTCCGCCATTTTCCAATACGATCTTCCCTTTTTTCATATCGGTCACTTCCTCTTATTTAATCGTTAGTCAAAAACCTATTCCAGTGTACTATGAAATCTCCGGTAGAGCAAAGAGGAAGCCAATTATACAAAATGAAAAACCGTGAAGAATGCGCCATTCATGCGTTCTCCTCACGGTTCTAATCATTATTGACACAAAAGCCCGCTCTTAATCCTCAGACTCTCATTTGTAGGAGGGCTGCTTTGAAATCCGCTCAGGAATCGTATCATAAGCAACGATGTCATCGAGCGTCTCGCGCCTTACTACGATATCGCTGTGTCCATCCTTAACAAATACAACAGCTGGACGCGGAATCCGGTTGTAGTTGCTTGCCATCGCATAATTGTAAGCTCCCGTACAAGCCACTGCTAATAGATCTCCGGTGTTTACCGTTGGCAGCTCAATATCCCAGATCAGCATATCGCCTGTTTCACAGCATTTACCGGCAATCGATACCGTCTCTTCATTGGAATCGAAAGCACGGTTCGCCAGCAATGCCTCATATTTGGACTCATAAAGAGCCGGACGCGGATTGTCGGTCATGCCCCCATCGACAGCTACATATTTGCGTACGCCGGGAATGTCTTTATTCGTTCCAACCGTATAGAGCGTAGTACCGGCATCGCCTACAATACTGCGACCAGGCTCCACCCAAATTTCCGGAAGCTCAGGATAGCTAAGGCTAAAGTGCTGCTTAACAGCGTCCGTAATTGCTTTGACATAATCAGCAACCTTCAGCGGCTTATCCTCTTCCGTATATCTTATCCCAAAGCCCCCGCCAAGATTAACTACTTTAAACAGAACACCAAGCTGTTCCTTGACATGAGCCGCAAAATCAGCAACTCGCTCAACCGCTAACTGGAACCCCTCAACCTCAAAAATCTGCGAACCGATATGTGAATGCACCCCGAGCAGATTCAGATGATTGCACAAGCCCGCCGCCTTAACTGCTTCGAAGGCAGCTCCGTTTCCGATATCAAAACCAAATTTGGAATCGATCTGTCCGGTTGAAATATACTCATGCGTATGCGCTTCGACTCCAGGAGTCACGCGAAGCAAAATATTTACCACAGCGTTCTTCTCAGACGCAATGGCCTGCAGCATATGCAGCTCCACCAAATTATCGACTACAAAGCAGCCGATGCCCGCGTCAATAGCCATCCCCAGCTCAAATGGCGTCTTGTTGTTGCCGTGGAAGTGAATTCTCTGCGCAGGAAAGCCTGCTTGCAGTGCAGTATACAATTCGCCTTCTGATACTACGTCCAGGGACAGGCCTTCCTCTTCAACCAGCCGGCACATAGCCATAACACAAAAGGCTTTACTTGCATATGCAACCTGGAAGGACAAACCGGATGCCCGGAAGGCATCCATATATTCACGGCTCCGTTGCCGTATAAGGTCTTCATCTACAATATAGAGCGGTGTGCCGTAGGTCTCTTTGAGCTCTACTGTATCACAGCCGCCGATTTCCAGATGGCCTTTCGTATTAATTTTGCTCGTACCGTGTAAATACATCTATGCAATCCTCCACTGTTTTCAATTTTACACCAGTATAGCAAACAAACGGTGAACTGAAAAATGGATTATTGTGAACATGATTTGTGTTATTTGGTAGACACGCCCACCATCTATTCGTTCTGCGGCATCCGCGTGCGGTCACGCGGCTTGTTGAAAGACGGTCTTTGCTTGGATGTCATAACCGGAACCCGGAACAATATCGCAGCCATTGCTTTGGCATTAAACGGGATAAATGGCCACAAATAAGGCGAGTTATAGGAACGTTGAAAAGTTAGGAACAGAATATACAACGTTGTTCCGACAACAAGGCCAGGCCCGCCAAATATAGCCACCGCGACGAGCAGGAACAACCGGACCATCCGATTGGCCAGCCCCAATTCATAACTTGGCGTTGCGAACATCCCGATCGCTGCGATCGCCATATACAAAATGACCTCGTTGATGAACAAGCCCGTTTTAACGGCAATATCACCGATCATAATCGCCGCGATCAAGCCCATTGCGGAGGCCAGCGGCGTTGGAGTATGCACTGCGGCCATGCGCATCAAATCCACGCCAAACTCTACAAGCAGGAATTGGGCGATTAGAGGAATTTTCGCTTTATCATGCGGACCGACAAAGTCTAGTATAGCCGGCTTGAATTCCGGATGCATCACAATCAACAGCCATAATGGCAGTAGAAATAGCGACGCAAAAATACCAAAAAAGCGGACCCATCTTAGATAAGTGCCCATGAAAGCAGTTTGCCTGTTCTCTTCGGCGTGTTGGCATAAATCAAAGAAGGTCGTAGGCAAAATAATGACACTGGGCGAAGTATCAACGAATAATACAATCCTTCCTTCGAGTAAATGGGAAGCGACGACATCCGGGCGCTCGGAATATCGGACATGAGGGTACGGGCTCCAGCCTCTGTGCAAAATAGCTTCTTCCAGCTGTTTGTCGGCCAGCGGAATTCCGTCTATGTCTAAGCTGGTTAGTTTCTTCCGGACTGCTCCAATCTCCAGCTTATCGGCGATATCATCAATATAGGCCAGACTTACATCTGTCTTTGTCCGCCTGCCCACCTGAAAGGCCTCGAACTTCAACCCAGGGTCACGAAGCCGCCGCCGCACCAGAGACACATTTGTCAGCATCGTCTCCGTAAAGCCATCCCTGGCTCCGCGAACGACCCGTTCAAGCGACGGTTCTTCCGGACTACGCACCGGATATTGACGCGTATCCATAATAATCGCCGTTTGTTCGCCCTCTATGAAGAAAGCGCTCATCCCGATCAGGATGTTATCAATCACAACGCTTAATTCCTCAGCCTTCTCCACCTGAATATGCGGGATATACATTTCGAAAAAGGATCGCATTGCCCCCCCGGACAAATTGTCCGGCGTTAAATAAGTGAGCCGTTTAATAATCTCCAGCATTATCTCGCTGTCTGCGAAGCCATTAATGAAGAGCATGCCCGTCTTCTTGCCAGCGAAGCTCATTTCGCGGAAGACGACATCAAAGCTCTTGCCAAGACCGATCACTTCTTCAAGCGTTCGTTTCGTTGTGGCTAGACTTCTGCTGATTCTATCGCTCTGCTGCCAATATATGATGGAATCCTCGAGGGAGTCAGACTTTTCTGCGTCCCTTTTTTGCTGAACCTCTTTTTTGGTCCAAATGCCTATATGAGGCTCCTCTGCAGGAGTCTTCTTATCGGTATCCTGCTCCGCCTGTTTTTCCTGATCCGATTCTTGAATAAAGCCAGGCATATTCTCGCCATCAGCATGTTCCCGGATATGATCATTTTCTTGGTCCATCGTATAATAGCTCCCTTCGAAAATATGGCTGCGATATTCTTGAAATTCATTAATGGGCAACAGGGCTAAAGCGGCCTTCGGTTACAATTCCTCACCTTAATTCAATAAGATTCAAAAATCCGGTTTTCAACACCGAGAAGGTTGGATGAAGCTTAGGGGTCGAGGAGCGGAACGTACGGTTTGGGTACGTGAGCACCGGAGGGCCCGGCTGAATTCAAGATTCGATGCCGAATCCGCTCCCCTGATCTACCTCGTGGTCAAAAGCGGATTTTTAAATTTCCTCATTTCAGTAAAGATTCAAAAATCCGGTTTTCAATACCGAGAAGGTTGGATGAAGCTTAGGGGCCGAGGAGCGGAACGTACGGTTTGGGTACGTGAGCACCGGAGGGCCTGGCTGAATTCAAGATTCGATGCCGAATCCGCTCCCCTGATCTACCTCGTGGTCAAAAGCGGATTTTTGAATTTCCTTACGGATTGTAAATGAACCATTCGAATAGCGAGCCAGCTACCTTCCCAAACACCATCGCCAGCAGCAAGCCAAATAAGTACCGCTGCATATGAAGCCGTTTGGCAATGATCGGCAGAACGTTCAGCACCTCGGTTAATGCGGCCGCCAGCATGCCGATAAAAATACCATTAAACAGGCCGACAACACCGCTGAACGCCCAAGGTCCGGCTATTTTCCAATTCCAGAAATCAGCGATCGTACCGAGAAAGGAGCCGCTGACCATCGCGCCTTCATACCAGTGAACTTTATCGAAGGTTCGTGTAATCTGAGCGAGACGTGGAATCATATCCAGCACGATAAATAAAGCGATAACCCCGGCACCGACGGCGACTCCTCCAGCAAATCCGAGAAACATAAGACCACCGTATATCACCGCAACGCTCAAAGGGGCTTCTCCCCCTTCTGCTTAGCCTCTTGTTCGCTCATCCGTTTATATTCCTCAGCAACCACATATTGATTCAGATTTTCCTGGTACAGGAACATCTCGACCTCAAGCGGGGTAGGCTCCTCATTCCATTTCTTCTTGAATAGATGATTGAAGAAGATGATCATCCCAAAGCCGATGCCAAGGGAGTACGCGCCTTGAAAAAGATAAGGGTGCTCGTCCCGGTGACCCGTAATCATCTCCACGATTCGCACCTGAACCTCCGGCATGCTTACATCAGCATGGAAGTTCATGATCGTCAATGCGGCTCCAAAGAACAGCAGGAGCCAGACAGCCGCAAATAGCAGAAGTGAAGGCTTCTTCTCCTTCACGATCATTTCGATCAGCACATGCGACTCGCCGATTACTTCCACCTGAGCCGTCGGAAAGCGCTGCTTGATCACAGAAATCACTTGCAGGGTATCAATCACGATCAGATTGCCATCGCTCTTCTCCGGACGTTCCAGCTCCAAATTTAGCAGGACTTCTTCTTGATGAGGCTCGGCGAGTACGCGAGCGATGTCGCGGAGATGAATGGGTGAGCCAACCGGAAGCCTGACCTGCTTGCGCAGCCGAACATAAATGCAGGGATGAGGTATTGGATTCAATGATAGCCACCCCTTTTTTTCGTAATGTCCATAGTATGCCAAGGGAGACTTACATTTACTCGAAAGTTATGACATTCGCGGTTTAAGGCGCTAATAAGACGGTCAAAAATGTCCGTTAGAACAAGAACAACACAATCTTGTACCCTAACGGACACTTTTGACCTTTAGAAGCACAAATCAGCAGTTTCCCGCGCTCCTTTCCTCTATAATGGACAAAATTGACCGTTACAAGCAGGACGAACTAAAAATTGGACGCTAACGGTCCAAAATGTCCGGCTACTACTCCGGACTGCACCAAAGCACATGAGGATCAGCAGCATCTATGGGCATGCAAAAGGGGTTGTCTAAGGGTCAAAAATTCAACCCTTGAGACAACCCCTGTCTTTCAATCGCATCGAGCTTATCACAGACCTAAATCTTAGAGCAGCGATCCAACGTCATCCACTGGAACAGCTATTGAGCAATCTGATCGCGAATGCTCTGTAGAATTTTCTTCTCCAGCCTGGACACCTGAACCTGGGAAATGCCAAGCCTGGCCGCAACCTCGGATTGCGTCTGATCGCGATAATAGCGCAAATACACAATCAGCCGCTCCCGCTCTGACAAGCCGTCGATCGCCTCATGCAGAGCCAGCTTGTCGAACCAGCGTTCCTGGGACTCATCGGCGATCTGATCCATTAGTGTAATCGGGTCGCCATCATTCTCGAACACCGTCTCATGGATAGAGGCTGGCGGTTTATTGGCCTCCTGGGCGAATACGACATCCTCCGGCGTTACCCCGAGCTCCTCCGCCACTTCCTTCACCGTCGGCAGCCGGTTCAGCACCTTGGACAGCTCGTCCTTCTTCTTGCGTACCTTATTCGCCATTTCCTTCAACGAACGGCTAACCTTCAGCGTTCCATCATCACGCAGGAAGCGCTGAATTTCCCCGATAATCATCGGAACCGCATAGGTTGAGAATTTGACGTCATAGCTTAGATCGAATTTATCCACCGACTTTAACAGTCCGATGCAGCCGATTTGGAACAAATCCTCCGGCTCGTAGCCGCGATTCATAAACCGCTGCACGACCGACCAGACCAGCCTTGTGTTGCAGCTTACGAGCCTGTCCCTGGCCACATTATCTCCGGCCTGGCTCAAGGCGATCAGCCTTTTCACTTCCGCATCGTCCAAATACTCTCTCGAGGCTTGCTTCACTTCGGCATCCATATCTCCAACCCCTAATTGTATAAAGCTTTCTTTGATACGATCCTCTTCTTCATCCGAATCGAAGTGCCGCCGCCAACCTCGCTCGCGACGTCGAACTCATCCATAAAATTCTCCATGATGGTAAAACCCATCCCGGACCGTTCCAGCTCCGGCTTGGAAGTGTATAGCGGCTGCTTGGCCAGCTCCAGGTCTTCGATCCCGCGGCCTTTGTCTTCGATGAGCAGGGTAATCGTATCCTCCTCAATCCAGGCGGAAATCGTGACGACCCCTTCCGAATTTTCCTCATAACCATGGATTATAGAGTTTGTGACCGCTTCAGACACTACGGTCTTCAAATCTGTAATCTCATCCATCGTCGGATCCAGCTGAGAGACAAAAGCGGCTACCGTTACTCTGGCGAAGGACTCATTCTCCGATTTTGCCGCGAATTGCAAGGTCATAAAGTTACGGTTGTTCTCCATCATAAAGCGACCTCCAACTCCGAGAGCGCATTGCTCTCATTTTCATAAATAGACATAATCTTGAACAAGCCTGACATCTCCAGTAAGCGGTATACCGGAGGATTCACATCGCTGACAACCATCTTTCCGCCCTTTTGCTTAATCAGCTTATAACGTCCGAGTATAACTCCAAGCCCTGAGCTGTCCATGAATTGCAGCGATTTGAGACTGAGCAGGAGATTACGGCAGCCTTCTCGGCCAATCTCCTCATCCATACGCATACGCACCAAATCCGCTGTATGGTGATCCAGTTCACCGGATAAACGTACAATCAGCGTCTCACGATGCCTAACAGTTTCCATTTGCAAATTCACGTCTGTTCACTCTCCTCCCTGACATGAACACAACAATTCTACATGACTTCGAACGAATCCTGCTCTATGACAAAACTAGAAGAAAAAACCTATTAATCTACAAAAAACATATGTGCGGCCGTTCGTTTAAATAAGGTCCAAAAGCCCGCCTTGTTAATCGCGGTAGCCGCATTCAGATCGAACTCAGCCAGCGTCCGTCCATCCTGGACAATCAGCAGTTGGCCAATCAATTGCCCTTCCTTGACAGGGGCGGCAATCTTCTCGGGAACAACCAGCTTTTGCGTAATATTTTCCAGCTTGGAGCCCTTCTTGACCAGAACGCTCATCGTCTTGGTAGCGGTCAGTTCAAGCTGCGCGGCCTCCCCCTTCTGAACCTTCACTTTGCCGATCACCTCGCCGGATTTATAGATCGGTTGCAGCGCATATTGCGAAAATGCATAGTCAAACATCGCGGATACTTCACTGTTACGCGTCTTTGTATTCGGCTCTCCAAGCACGACCGCAATCAAACGCATTCCATCGCGCTTCGCTGTCGCTGCCAGACAGAACTTGGCTTCTGAGGTATAGCCCGTCTTAAGGCCATCTGCCCCGCTGTAGAAGCGGACCAGCTTGTTCGTATTCACGAGCCAGAATGGCTTAGGGGAATCCTTGCGCAAGTAATCCTGATAGGAACCTGTGTACTTCGTAATCCCCTCATATTTCAGCAATTCGCGACTCATCATGGCGATATCATGAGCAGAGCTGTAGTGATCGGCTACCGGTAATCCATTGCAGTTGGCAAAATGGGTGTCCTTGAGCCCAAGCTCTTGAGCCCGCTCATTCATCAGCTTGACAAAGCCCTGTTCCGAGCCTGCGATCTTCTCTGCCAACGCCACGGAAGCGTCATTGCCGGAGGCCATTGCTATTCCCTTCAATAGATCGTCGACCGTCATTTCTTCCCCGACCTCGAGGAAAATTTGCGAGCCGCCCATCGATGAAGCATGCTCACTCGTCGTCACCTTATCTGTCAGCTTCAAGCGACCCTCATCGATCGCTTCCATCGTCAGCAGCATCGTCATAATTTTCGTTATACTGGCAGGCGGCAGCTTCTCATGACTATGTTTCTCATAAATAACCGTCCCGGTGTCCGCATCTATCAGGATAGCGGAACGAGCATTCTCCGCCAGCGTCAGTACTTCTGCGTTATCGCGCGCCCCTCCGTCCTCTGCCAAAGCCGCGATAGGCCCTGCAGATACTGTCAATATAAGAGCCATTAGCCCACTGATTAGCAGTTTCTTCAAGCGGTTGTTCCCCCTTTATACTAAAAGTCTGGATTCTGCTAACCTAGTATGCTCCATTTCATGGCATTATATTCCTGCATGACGTGTCATCAATAAAAAAAGCGACGTTCCCCTGAGGCTTATGCCTTGTACAGGAACGTCGCTTTGGTTAAAGTTTTATTATACTTGATCTCCTAATCAGAGCTGCGGTATGATCGTCTGTACCAGACGAAGGAACTGCTCGCGTACACGATCCGTCGTCTCCATGACTTCGGCATGGGATAAAGGCTGATCCAAAATCCCCGCCGCCATGTTGCTGATACAGGAGATACCAAGCACCTCAAGCCCCGCATGGCTCGCTACAATGACTTCTGAGACAGTGGACATGCCGACAGCGTCCGCGCCCAGTGTACGCAGCATGCGAATCTCTGCCGGGGTCTCATAGGACGGCCCAAGCAATCCAGCATACACGCCTTCCTGGAGCGAGAACCCCAGCTTGTCCGCAGCAGACCGGGCCAGCTCGCGCAATCTGCGACTGTAAGCCTGCGACATATCCGGGAAACGCGGTCCAAGCTCATCGTCATTGGCACCGATCAGCGGGTTCTTCCCTGTCATATTGAGATGATCGGAAATAAGCATCAGATCGCCTGGAGTGAAGGAGGTATTAACACCACCGGCCGCATTGGTAACGAGCAGCGTCTTTACGCCCAGTTCTTTCATGACCCGCACAGGGAATGCCGTCAATTCAGGACCGTAACCCTCATACATATGGAAGCGGCCCTTCATCATAGCGATCGGCTTGCCCTGCACTTGACCGATTAACAACTCACCAGCATGTCCTTCTACCGTGGACTGCGGGAAGTGAGGAATATCCGCATAGGAAATGCTGACCGCCTGTTCCATGTGGTCGGCAAGAATTCCAAGACCAGAGCCGAGAATCAGCCCGACCTCCGGCTTCATCTGGGCCACGGACGAAATATAATCGGCCGCCTCTACAATCATTTCTTTAGTAAGTGTCATTATCATTTCTCCTTAAGTTATATTAAAGGGCCTTACGCATCTTTTACTCCTTGGTACGGTCGGATCGATCTTCTATTTGCCGCTTTGCCCGGGGATGAAAGGAATCGTACACCGCTTTTAGATTTCCTCCCGATTTATTCAAATAGAGCTGTAGAGTCGAAGCGCTCTGATTGCCTAACATCTCTTGCACAGCACGCACGTCCGCCCCACCCTGAAGTAAATGCACAGCGAAGGAATGTCGTAAAGTGTGTGGAGTAATCGGCTTGTTGATCCCGGCCTCCGCCCCGTATTTCTTCACGATTTTCCAAAACCCTTGACGGCTCAGCATTCCTCCCTGACGATTTGTGAACAAGGGGCCTTGGCCCGCTTCCTTCACCCATCTCGGACGGCAATCCTTCAAATAACGGCCCAGCCATTCTATCGTTATGGGCCCAACAGGAATAATTCGCTCTTTACCATTCTCCCCTGCACAGCGCAGAAATTGCAGCTGCAAATGAATGTCGCTTACCTCCAGAGAGATCAGCTCGCTTACTCGAATTCCTGTAGCATACAATAATTCAAGCATCGCCTTGTCCCTTAATCCCAAGGGGGTATCCGGATCAGGCATGTCCAGCAAAGCTTCCGTCTCTTCAATGGTTAACGTCTCAGGTGGAGTCCTGTCCATTCTCGGAGACACAATCATCAGGAACGGATCATGATCCATCATCCGCTCCTGCAGCAAGTAATGTATAAAAGACCGTAGAGTCACAGTGACCCTGGCGATGGTCGCTGGCGACTTGCCCTTCTCCTTCAGAGCGGAGAAATAGAGCAAAATCCCGGCCCGGGTGACCTCATTAAAATCATCGATTCCACGGCTCTGCAAATAAGCTGCAAACTGCTGTAAATCGCGGGTGTATGCTTCCTGCGTTCGCTCACTCAGACCTTTACGATCCGCCAATTGCGATATAAAAGAGGCAATAACCTGTTGCAATTCATCGCCCTCTCTCATCCTAATCTATCATTATTCACCATACCAAAAAAATAACTTCAACCTTTGCAGCGGGGTCTCCGGATCTACCGCCTCCATACTTCCTGCATGAAAGGCCTTCACCGCTGAGCCCTCCGGAATGCGATATTTATCCATCGGGAGCAAAGCTACATCCAGGTAGCTAAACGCTTTGTATAAAGCATAAGCAAGCATAATAAATACAACTACATACTTCAATAGACGTAGACTCTTGCGCAAAGAAATGACCATCGCTCTCCCCTACCTTTGCCACGGATTGCCGACCTGTTCCGCCATGGAACGAGAACCGCATTTGTACAAGTATATATCTAATCCGCCAGGTTTATGAGAGCTTCTACCCCTTTTATTGTACATGCAAAAGCAAGCAAATAACAGATTCGACTATCGTACAACCGAAGACAAAAATAAGACAGAGCGGTTAATCAGCTCTGCCTTATTGTCATTTACTTAATTATAATGGCCATCTTCCGGCTATTACTCTTCCGTCTTGTCCGTTTTATCTGCCTTATCCTTACAACGATGACAGATCCCCTGGAAGTCAAGACGATGATCAAGAACCGTAAAATTATATTCTTTCTCCAGACGTTCTTCTAATGGCCCAAGCCAATCCTCACGTATCTCATCCATTGCCCCACATTGAACGCAGATCAAATGGTGGTGGTGATGCTTGTTCGTATCGGTTCGCAAATCATATCTGGCTACACCGTCGCCGAAGTTGATCTTCTCAACGACATGAAGTTCACTAAGTAACTCCAGGGTCCGGTATACGGTAGCCAAACCTATCTCAGGAGCTTTATCTTTAACGAGCATGAATACATCTTCAGCACTAAGATGATCTTCTTCATTCTCGAGCAATACGCGAACCGTGGCTTCCCGCTGGGGCGTCAATTTATAGCCATGGGATTGTAACTCTTGTTTGATTTTCTCGACTTTCACTTCCACGTTCTCCCTCCCCAAGCATCGCCGACATTAAGCTGCTTTAATAATTCGCTTCTTTCATTATAGGGGGAGTTAATCAACAAAGTCAAACATTTTGCTAGAGTGAGAACCTATATCAATAGCGGGGTCACCCAGCTCATGAGCTCGGGAGATATCCAGGTCTCAAAGGTGGAAATAGCCAGCAGGATCGCCGCCATAGCCAGCGTTAGCGAAGTATACGAAAAGAAGGGCCTGGCCGCACTTCCGCTGCGATGCAAAAGCACCCGATTGCGAATAATGCTTAATGAAAATCCCACCGCGGCTACGCTCGCGATCAGCAGTGCCGGGATAACGATCAAATTATGCGGGGCGACGGACACAATGGCGAACAGCAGACCTTTCCATGTGAACTGTCCGACCAGACATCCTACCGTAAAGCCGATCAGAACTCCCTTAAGAAAATCAAGAATAAGAATTCCCGGCAATCCGATAACCGAAAGACCCAGTAGCCAGATCAAGCCCAGCCACTTCAAATGCAGGCTTGCTACTGCCCAGAAGGATAAGGTCTGGAATGAAGTTCCTCCATCGTTCACCGATACGAAAAAGTCCCCCAAATAGCGAGACAAATCCTGTTGCTGCTCTAATGTTAAGGCATTGACCATCAGTGCGCCGAACACAACCCCCATCAAAAATAATACACTGACAAATACATATAACGGTGTCTGATCCCGTAAGGAGTGACGAATTGGTTGCAGCATTGGGAGCCCCCTTCTAATCCAGCTTCAATATCTCTGAGGATTCAAGATGTAACCTTGATTATCCTGATAATACAAGCTATGAAGAAGTCCGCTCCCTTATGCTTAAGTTCCAGCATGTCCTGCTATTCTTGCACAACCTTGCCGTATATCCCGCCGCCTCCAGCCTGAAGATGCAATGTACCGGCGCGGGCAGCGCATATTTTGTCTGCCAATTCTTCACCAACGACCTCCGACAACTGCTCCTTGGAGACATGATGCAAAATATTCATTTCCGTACCAAACACCGCCAATAGCTGATTAAGCTTCGACGGCCCCAGGCCCGGGATAAATTCCAGCGGGACCTGATAATGATACGGCGGCCTGAACTCCGGTATACTCGATTCTCTACGGTCGGCGATCGATTGAATTCGGTCCAGAACCCCCCGTACAAGCTTGGTACTTCCGCAATATGGACAACGATCCACCGATACTTCCGCTTCATCAATGATGTAGTTGCAGCTGCCGCAGTATGTGCGATGATACTTCCCAAGCCGCGGGTTGAGACCGTAATTGCCGGCAACCTTTCTTCCGTCCTTGCCGCGGAGGGCAAATTCAAACTCCCGATAAGTCGGGGCCTGCAACATCATTTTATTGTACTCCCTGCCAATCTTGCCCAAGGAATGTGCGTCCGAGTTTGTTAGTATCGTGTATTGATCCAGCTCGCTGATCAACCCGGCCATCTCTGAATCTGCGCTCAGGCCCAGCTCAACCGCACTGATCAATCCGGGATCGAGCACATCTGAAATTCGCGGAGCACAGCTTCCGTATATACTCCGATGCGGTGTGAAAATATGCGCAGGGATGACCAATCCGCCCCGCCGATACACTTCTTCCTGCAGTTCGCGCGCAGGCACATATACCCGCTGCGAGCTAAGCTGGACATTCTTCATCCTTGGCTTCAACCATTCTGTGAAGGAACGCATCGTCTCGAAATACGGAAAAAATACGAGCAGATGGGCCGGCCCCATGCCTGGCTCCCTGATTTCCAATTCACTGCCGAGCAGCAGAGTCGTCCCTTCGTATGCGATGCCACCATCTGCAAGCTCCTGCATTTGCCCCTGCTCCAGGCTGGTTATGATATCCGCTTGAACACCAGGTGAATGACAATCGATGATGCCGACCAGTTGAATTCCTTTGCGCTCGGCAGCTTCTTTAGCAATATTGGCAAACGTGAGGTTACGGCTGCCGCTGATTTTCACCGGATCCCCCGCTTCGGTTCTGCCAATATGAATATGCAAATCAGCAAAATATGAGGAGAGGTTTGCGTGGTTCATTTCATTTGAGCTATTCATTGCCATCTACTTCCCTGCCTGCTGAGTCAGCCTGCGCTGCTGCCAGATATAAAAGGCTACCATCGTCTTGGCATCAGCAATTCGCCCCTCAGCGAGATATTGCTGAGCTTCTTCAAAGCTAACCTCGTAGACCTCAAGGAATTCATCCTCATCGGGCGACATCTCCCCGCTCGTTAACTCCTCGGCTAAATACAGATGAATTATCTCATCTGAGAAGCCTGGAGCCGTATAGAAGGAATGCAGATGCGTCATACGCTCGCAGCGATAGCCGGTTTCCTCTTGAAGCTCACGGGCAGCAGCCTCCATCGGTTCTTCACCTTTCTCCAGCTTACCTGCTGGAATTTCCAGCTCACAGCGGCCCATCGCTTGGCGGAATTGATCAACCATCAGCAGCCTTTCATTGTGAAAAGCGAGCACGGCCACTGCTCCGGGATGCTTCACAATCTCCCTCGTAGCTGTGCTTCCGTCCGGTAGTTCTACTGTATCCACCTGTAATGAAATTACCTTCCCCTTAAAAACCGGCTCAGTCGAAATGGTCTTCTCCATCAGTTTATCTGTCATATGATCTATGATCCTCCTCATGAAATATTCGATCCTTCATTAAGTCACTCATAACTTGTCCGCTTCGGACATATGGTTTATTATACCAAACCTCCATGTAAAGGAGCAGCGCTCATGAAAAGCTATTTTTCAAAAAAATCAGTTCGTGTTCAAGGCAAAGCCTGGCAAGTTCGTATTATGCTCAACCAATGGCAAAAAGAAGCAGGAAAATCCGCCAAAGTTAGAGATTTTATTCGAACGCGGGCCAACAAATAGTAGAATATAAAAGAGGTGAATGAATAATGGCACACAGACCGCCGCAATTAGATAGCACGTCTGATATTCCGGATTTGGAGCGCACAGAAGAACTAAATTCAATGCTTACCCGCTTGGAAAGCACTAGCGATTCTGCAGAGGTGCCTGAATATAATTATTTTGACCGCTCCGAGCTTATTCAGTACTCCGTGTCATCCGGCATGTTGAATGCAGCCGCTAAGCTGACCGGTAACAGCGACCCGGTGTTACAATGCGTCCTGATTTCCAGCCTCTATGAGGCAGGTTATAGAGAACTGGCGGAGCAGCACCTCCTCGAAATAGAGCATAAGCTGCTTCCCCCTAAGGCTCCTTATCAGGAGGCCGCCAGGATATACGGAGAAATTCTGTATGATCAAACCCGTTATGAAGAAGCCGCTGCGATCTTTACCGCCTTGGCTGAAACCTGCCCTTCCATGGCTTCATTGCGTTATGGCGCAGCCGCCTGCCGTCTCCAGGAGAAGGTTCTGCGACTGAGAAGGCGGATGGAATTGTACCACCCGGATCAGGATGAACGGCTTAAAATCGAGAAGTATATTCACGGATTTTTGGACACGCTGGCTTTAGTCGAGCAAACGCATTGGCATTCGACAGGGACTGACAAACAAAGAAGTAATCTGCCGGAGCATTTAAACGCCAACATCAAACAAAACCGCTCATAAGCCCTTAACGGCTGTTGAACGGTTTTCTTTGTCGTTGATTACTATTTTTATTTTACGGTCTGTGCAATGATCTCCAAAGCCAACTCAGCAGTCTTCACAATATCCTCAGCCTTGATCCGTTCACGTGTCGTATGAATGTCCTCATAGCCAACAGCCAGATTTACAGTTGGAATGCCCAGTCCATTGAAGATATTGGCGTCGCTGCCGCCACCCGACATAAATGTTGTGCCTGACAGTCCCAGCTTCCCTGCTGCTTGCTGCGCCAGAACAACCACTGGCTCCTGCTCGGAGAGGTGAAAGGAAGGATATACGATCGTACTGTTAAAGACTCCCTTGGTATGATAATCCCGACAGGTCGATTCCACCGCTTCCTTCATTCCGGCAATTTGTCGCTCCAGCTTCGCCTGCGAGGTGCTGCGCGCCTCGGCATATAGCTTCACATGATCAGGGACGATATTCGTCTCTCCCCCGCCTTCGAACTTGCCGATATTCGCTGTAGTCTCCTCATCAATCCGTCCAAGCGTCATACGCGCAATCGTCTTGCCTGCCACTTGGATCGCACTGATGCCATCCTCCGGATTCACCCCGGCATGAGCCGATTTCCCATAGATATCGATCGTAATGAGGGCACGGGAAGGAGAAGCTACACAGATCGTGCCTACATCCCCGTTGGAATCAAAGGCAAAGCCAAATTTGGCATCAAGCAAGCCAGTATCCAGCGCCCGAGAGCCTGTCATGCCCATTTCCTCACCTACGGTGATAACGAACTGGATTTGCCCATGCGGTAAATTGCGCTCGCGCAGCACTTGAATGACCTCCAGCAATGAGGCTACACCAGCCTTATCATCAGAGCCAAGAATCGTCGTACCGTCACTGCGGATCCAGCCATCCTCCCCAACGATAGGATTAATTCCTGCTCCGGGAGCGACCGTATCCATATGACTCGTGAACAAAAATGGCTCGGCATTGGTCTGAACGCTCGGCTTCAAAGTCGCGATCAGATTTCCGGCACCATGTCCCGTTTTGGCCATAGAATCGTCCTCAACAACTTCAAGTCCCAGTTCCGTAAATTTATGAATCAGAACATCGGCAATTTCCCGCTCATGCTTCGTCTCGCTGTCAATGCGGACCAATTCCAGGAAGAGTTGAATCAATCTTTCCTTATTGATCATTGGACTTTCCTCTCTTTCGCGTTTACGATATTATAGAAGGTAAACCAACTTTAACAAATCTATATTTAAAAGGAGTTAAGGTATGTCTAAAAAATGGTTAAAAATCGTAGTCTATCTGATGTTGTTTGCCATGGTAGGTTCTACACTGTTTGCACTGCTTGAACCTCTGCTCATGCGTTAGCATCTTCCCATATCGCCTCATAACCGAAGACTTCATTAAAATAAGGAATGATGTCATGGGCCACTTGTTCAACCGTAAAGGTCTGGCCCGTGACATCTTCCAGCGAAGTGACCCCGAATTCCTGAATTCCGCACGGAATTATCCCCTGGAAGCCCTCGTTCTGAATGCCGGATTTGATATTAAAAGCAAAGCCGTGACTCGTAACAAAGCCGCGACGATGACGGCATTTATTGAACTTGACGCCAATCGCTGTAATCTTGACATTTCCGGCCCAGACACCGGTATATTCCGGCTTTCTAGACCCTTCGATTCCAAACTGGGCCAAATAATTAATAATCACCTGTTCGAGATTACGCAAATAACCGTGGAGATCAAGGCCATTCTCACCATCGAGCAGCAATAGCGGATACCCCACTAATTGGCCCGGTCCATGATAGGTAATGTCCCCGCCACGGTCGATTTGGACCAGTGAGATCCCCTGCTCCTGCAACTGCTCTGGACTGAGCAGCAAGTGCTCAGGATGCTGCTGAGAGCCAATCGTATAAGTCGGCGGATGCTGAAGAAGCAGCAGGTGCTCCTGCTGCTGTCCATCGCTGATCGCTTTTACTAATTCTTTTTGCTTATCCCAAGCTTCCCTGTATTCAATCATCGGAGTATAGCTTGCTAATAATGGTTTGTTCATGATGGTGTCCCCCAGAAGAATCAATAAACTTGCGTATCCAGCGTAAAGCCTTCGATATTGTCCTTCACGCGCTGCATGAACCGGCCGCAGATGACGCCATCCAAAATACGATGATCCAGTGACAGACACAGATTCGCCATTGAACGAACCGCAATCATATCATTGATCACCACCGGACGCTTCACAATGGATTCGAAGGTCAGGATGGCGGCTTGCGGATAATTGATAATCGGCTGTGTCAGGATTGAACCGAAGGAACCGGTATTGTTCACGGTAAAAGTCCCGCCCTGCATATCGTCCAGTTTCAATTTGCCTGCGCGAACCTTGGAAGCCAACTCATCGATCTCCCGGGCAAGACCGGCGATGCTCTTCTGATCGGCATTTTTGATGACTGGAGTTAACACAGAGTCTTCAGTACCAACGGCCAGAGACAGATTGATGTCCCGCTTGACGATAATCTTGTCGACCGCCCAGACGGAATTCATAATCGGATAGTCTTTAATCGCACCAACAACGGCTTTAAGAACAAAGGCCAAATAAGTCAGGTTGATGCCTTCCTTTTGCTTAAATTCGTTCTTCAGCTTATTGCGAAGCTGTACAAGGCTGGTTACATCGACCTCGATCATCATCCAACCATGCGGAATCTCCGATACGCTCTGACGCATCCGGGTCGCAATCGTATTGCGAATCGGCGTAACATCAATGAAGTATTCGGAGCGTCCGCCCTCTACTTCGATCGTCGGAATGCGCGGGGTCTCGGTTAGGTGCAGGCCTGAATGACGTACAGGCTCTGAAGCGGGAGCCGCAGGAATAATACCTGGCGTTACTACAGCTTGTACAGGTGCAGTCTGAGGCTGCGTTGCAGGTACCGATTGCGAGGCCGCCGGAGCCGCGGTGGCCGCATTAGCAGAGCCCTGGTTCTCGATGTAATGCAATACATCCTTGCGCGTCACTCTGCCGCCCAGCCCTGTGCCTGGAACCGCTTGAAGATTTATACCATGTTCAGCCGCTAAGGTCTGAACTGCAGGCGAGTATCTGGCTCGCTGTGAATCGCCGTTATCTACGGAAGCGCCTGCGGTAGCTTGTACAGATTCAGCCGCTTGCGACTCCTGCTCCGCAGCAGACACGGCTTGCTCTGTCTCAATCCGGCAGATGATCGTTCCTACAGCAATCTCCTCGCCTTCCTGTACGAGAAGCTCACCCATAATCCCGTCCAGAGTCGACGGAATCTCAGCATTTACTTTATCGGTAATGACTTCGCAGATTGGTTCATATTGCTCTACAGGATCGCCCGGCTTCTTAAGCCATTTGCCGACCGTAGCCGATACGAGCGATTCTGCCAATTGCGGCATCACAATATCATTCATTACTTTCTTGAACATGCTCTCACTCCCATTTAGAGGTTGTTCAAAAAGTCCGATTTGTTAAGAAAAAGTATCGAAGTAACTCTAGAATGAGCTGACCGCGACTTTAAGTTTGTTTTCTTTGCGATATAGAATTCTTGTCAGCTTCCGCTGAAAGCCTATAAATCTATATCTAACACGAAGAAAATCGGGAGGCTATTCGGCATCGGATCTTTAAGTTCAGCCTAGGCTAAGCCAGTGCAAGTCGAAGTTATATGTCTCCTTCGGAAATATCACAGAGGCTCACATCATCCTGCAAGCCTATCCTTACGAAGTCATTTCTCCGAAACTGCAGCTCGGCCCATTCGTTTAGCTTCATCCAACCTTCTGGTGCAGAAAAATCGGCCTTTTTGAACAGCATATTTTAATATAGCGCTAATTGAAGCATTGCTTCCTTTAACTTGTCTTTGTTCAGCATGAAGAACTTCTCCATCGGCGGATTAATCGGCATCGCTGGCACGTCCGGCCCGCACAACCGCTGGATCGGAGCATCGAGATCATATAAACATTCCTCAGCAATAATCGCCGATACTTCAGCCCCAATGCCGCCTGTCTTGTTGTCTTCGTGAACGATCAGCACTTTCCCGGTCTTCTTGACCGCAGCGATAATCGCTTCTAGGTCCAATGGCTGAAGGGTACGCAAATCCAGGATATGCGAAGTGATGCCTTGCTCAGCCTCCAGCTCCTCCGCAGCCTGCATGGCGAAATGAAGCGGCAGGCTGTAGCTGATCACTGTAATGTCCTCGCCTTCGCGAAGCAGGTTGGCTTTGCCCAGTGGAACCGTATAATCCTCTTCCGGAACATCGCCCTTGATCAGCTTGTAGCATTTCTTATTCTCGAAGAACAGCACCGGATCAGGGTCGCGAATTGCAGCCTTCAGCAGCCCTTTCGCATCATACGCTGAATAAGGAGCTACAATTTTCAGTCCCGGTGTACCGAAGAAGATCGATTCCGGACATTGGGAGTGATACAATCCGCCGAAAATACCGCCGCCGATCGGTGCGCGAACCACGAGCGGACAATCCCAGTCATTGTTCGAGCGATACCGAATTTTAGCAGCCTCACTAATAATCTGGTTCGTAGCAGGCAGCATGAAGTCGGAATATTGCATCTCGGCGATCGGTCTCATACCGTACATCGCCGCTCCAATCGCTACACCAGCAATCGCGGATTCAGCCAGCGGCGTATCGATAACCCGCTCTTCGCCGAACTGCTGCTGCAGCCCTTTCGTCGTAGTGAACACGCCGCCTTTGACGCCAACATCTTCCCCCAGTACAAAGACTCGTTCATCGCGCTCCATCTCTTCCTGCATAGCCAGGCGAAGCGCATCCACATATTCCATTACCGGCATCTCATTGTCCCTCCCCATCGTTCGCGTATACATGCAGCAGCGTATCCTCGGGGTTCGGGAACGAAGCGCGCTCAGCTTCATCAATGGCTAATTTAAGCTCTTGCTTGATTTCCTCCGCTAGCGCTGCTTCCTGCTCCTCGCTCCATAAGCCGCATTCCATTAAATAAGTTTTCATTCTTGGGAGGCCGTCTTTCTTCCAATTCTCATCGACTTCCTCTTTGGTACGATAAGCCAGATCGTTATCCGAGGTCGAGTGCGGAGAGAGTCTGTACATCATCGCTTCAATCAAGGTTGGCCCCTCGCCGCGGACTGCACGCTCACGCGCTTCCTTCACAACCCGGTATACTTCAAGGGGATCATTGCCATCCACACGAATTCCCGGGAATCCGTAGCCAAGCGCACGATCGCTTACCTTGCCACCAAGCTGTTTCTTGATCGGTACAGAGATCGCATACTGGTTGTTCTCACACAGAAAAATAACCGGCAGCTTCTGCACACCAGCGAAGTTAAGCCCTTCGTGGAAATCCCCCTGGTTGCTGGAGCCTTCGCCAAAGGTTACGAAGGAGACGATATCCTTCTTCTGCATTTTCGCCGATAATGCTACACCAACCGCATGCGGAACCTGTGTCGTTACAGGACTGGAGCCAGTTACGATACGCAGGCGTTTGCTGCCAAAATGGCCCGGCATTTGCCGACCGCCGCTGTTCGGGTCATCCGCCTTGGCAAAGGCTGACAGCATTAATTCCTTTAAGGTCATGCCAACGGAAAGTACAAATCCGTAGTCCCGATAATACGGAAGAAAATAGTCGCGTTCACGATCTAGCGCAAACGCTGCAGCAATCTGTGTGCTCTCCTGGCCAATGCCGGAAACATGAAAATTAATCTTGCCTGCTCGCTGGAGCAATAAGCAGCGCTCATCGAATTTACGAGCGAGCACCATATATTTATACATGTCTACTACTGCGGTTTCTGATAATCCGAGCTGCTCATGTCTTGGCTTCGTTTGAACTGAGTTTTTTGCGTTCATGGAGTTACCTCCTTCATATGGTTCCCGTATCTTATAACGTCTTATGTTGCCTTATCTTAAAACCTGGTACTAAGACTTGGGTTAACCTTATTATAAACCTTTTCCCGGCAAAAAGAAAACATTTAAAAGCACTTGTTCGAAAAGCCGGTTTCCACCCTTCTGATACTCAGAACAATACCATGCAATTAGATTAGATGAACCTAAAGCCTGTTAGTGCGCGATATGGAATCAGGGTGCCAAGTGGGGCAGATTTTAACGAAACTACAGATCGTTATTACCTCAAAAACAGCGGCAAATAAAATCTAACGAAACACCATATCGTTATTAGCGAGAATTTCAGGCATTAAGCTCCAAATAGCCAAAATAACGATACCGCGTTTCGTTAAAATGTTTTGCAGCTTATTTGGAGCCAAATAGCGATACCATGTTTCGTTAGGGGAAATTAAAAGTTGATATTTCGGCCGTCTACAACCAGCGCCGCTTCCCCGATAATTTCGGACAGCGAAGGATGAGCAAAGGCCACTTGCCCCAGTTCCCAAGGTGTAGCATCCAGGATGGCCGCCATTGCAGTCTGGTTAATCAGCTCTGTAACATGATTCCCGATCATTTGAACACCAAGAATATCCTGGCTGTTCGCATCGGTCACGATTTTTACAAAGCCCTCTTTATCACCGTGTACCAGCGCTTTGCCGATCACCGAGAATGGAGCTTTGCCAATCTTAACCTCATGGCCCTTAGCTTTAGCTTCCTTCTCGCTTAGACCCACAGATGCCACTTCCGGTCGACTGTACACACAGCGTGGGACTTGGTTCTCATCATAATGTAACTCTTCTTCGGCCATGTGATGCACGGCAACCAAACCTTCATGGCTGGCTGCATGAGCCAACTGCAAACCGCCGATGCAGTCGCCGATCGCATAAATATGCGGCTCCGTTGTTTGCATATGCTCATTGACGCGGATAAACCCGTTGCTCAACGCAATATCCGTATTTTCCAGGCCGATATTCTCGGCATTAGCTTGTCTTCCAACCGAAATGAGCAGCTTGTCCGCTTGTAATTCAATCGTCTGTTCCCCTTGCTGGGCCGAGATATGTACCTGGCCGTCCATCACAGCATAGGTATCCGGCGATACCTTGACACCTGTCAGCACTTTAATTCCCCGCTTAAGCAAATGTTTCTGCAGCTCGCGGGCCACCTCTTCGTCTTCGGCAGGCAGCAGTTGTCCCGCCGCTTCAACTACAGTAACATGGACACCGAAATCCTGAAGCAAAGAAGCCCATTCAACGCCAATGACGCCGCCGCCTACGATGATCATGGATTCAGGCAAATCCTCCAGCAGGAGCGCCTCATCGCTGCTCAGAATATGCTCTCCATCAGGAACAAGCCCTGGCAGGCTGCGCGGACGCGATCCGGTCGCGATAATCAAATTGGTCGGAACAACTGTCTCCATTTCTCCATCATTCAACTCGACCGCAACAGCGCCGCTCTTTGGCGAGAAAATAGAAGGACCGATCACCCGGCCTTTCCCTTGGATAACGGTGATCTTATTTTTTTTCATCAAATACTGAACACCTTTATATAATTGATCTACAATCGCCTGCTTCCGCTCCTGCACCTTCGGGAATACCAGCGACAAGCCGCTCGTCTCGATGCCGTAGCTGGCGCTATCCTTCATTTGCGAATATAGTTCCGCGCTGCGGAGGAGCGCCTTGCTAGGAATACAACCGCGATGAAGGCAGGTTCCCCCCAGCTTGTCCTGCTCTATAATTACGACCTCTTTACCCAGTTGCGCGGCACGAATTGCGGCAATATATCCGCCCGTCCCTCCACCAAGCACAGCTACGTCACATGTTATCGCCATAAATATATCTCCACCATTCTATTTCGAATAATTACATTTGCTATATTCTACATTTTACCTCGTTTTTGAATGATTACAAATCAGGCTTGTAAATAGACAGAATCCTAAGAAGAAGGTATGATTAGAATAATTCCAATTCATTACTGTTCGCGAAAGGAAAGGGATACATATACGATGAAGCTGATGATCTCCCGTTTTATTGCGATTGTTATTCTGGTCATTCCCGGCATCGCAGCTATGATCGGCTTTTTGAAAATCAAGGATGCTGTTTTCCTTTATTATTCCCAGCATGGCAATGACGCCTTGGCCGCCCCTACCTTCGACTGGTTGAATTTTATTGTGGGGTTATTGCTATTTGCAGCTGGCATCAGCTTCTTGGCGGGCTGGATTTATTTTCGCGACCGCAAACGCGGCTATGGCAAGCGCCACAAGAAAGGTACCGTCACGGAGTAACCGATCACTCTGCTCCCATTGCGACCCGGACTTAAACAAAAAACTCTCTCCCTGCTGTAATTTATGTACGCATTGGGAAAGAGTTTTTTTATAGTCTAATAACAGCTTGCATAAAAATCGATCACTCATACAAAGCATCCTTCAACTTGGTAGACATCCTTGGATTATGCTTGGCCGAGAGACGAAGAATCGTCTTCTTCAATCGCTTATTTTCCTCTTCCAACTGCTGCAGCTGATCGATTAATTCTCCGATCCACTGCTTGTTATGAACTTTTTCATCCAACTGTTCCAATCTATCTCTATATTGTTCAAGCCTCGCTTGAATCTCCTTTGTCTCTTCCAACGTCCTTCGTCCTCCCATTTACACTAATATAGCTATTCATATGATGCTGACGAGATTTCACTTATTTATTGTAGCATAAGAGATAAAAGAGCGCTGAAAGATCAGTTACATTTCCACCTGGTCCAGTGTATTACTCCGGCTTCCCCTCAGACTTCTGAATAGCGGCGTGGATCCGCTGCAGCCATGTAATAATCTCAGCGATGCCAATGAATAAAAAGCCGGCAGCCCCACCATAAATCCAATAAACAAGCGCATTCCATAAGCTGAGACCCTTGCTTAGACGACTGTCCATAATACCTATAATCATTCCGATCACTAGCGACAAAATAATCAACACAATTCCAAACGCGAATAAAATCATCGAAACCAAATTGCGTGGTTCATACTTTTTAATATTCCTACGCATCTCATCCATTACGATAACGTCCAATTGCCCTTCTTCTCGCAACCGTTCAGCCTCTGATTCAGCCGACGACCTGACAATATACCGGATCTCCTTCTCGCTATCGGTTTCCTGATCCCTATACTTCACATAAAAAGCCACCGACATCTCCCCTGTTTAATATTTCCATTTATCATAACATGCAAATCTTAAGCAAGTCACCCGACCTCATAAAAATAAAAAAACGCCAAGCTCCACTACCGGCCTCTTGACGTTATGTATTTCGGACACAGATACCGATTCACCCGGTTAGCCATAGCTAGCCGTAGCTACCCCCAAGTCCTCTGTTCGTTAATCTTCATTTTCTTCTTAAAAGCTTGATCCAGATCGATTCCCAGCTTGTTGGCCAAATCGAATATATTCCAGACGACATCATACATCTCAAAGCCAAGGTTCTCTTTCTTCTCTGCTGCAGGATCGAAGGACACCTCAAGAACTTCTTTCGACAGCTCCCCTACTTCGGTCATCAAATAAAGCATCCGCTGTTCAATACTGCTCGACTCAAAGCCCTTCTCCTTGCTGTACTCTCTAACATACTGCTGAAACTGCGCTGTATTCATATCCCAATCCCTACCTTTGTATAAAAAACGACGTTATAAAGTATATGAGTCAGTATAGAACGGCAGGGTGGGATTGGCAAGTCAACTCCATGTTCGCCTATTCTTAGATCGAATTCGTCATAAAAATACCGCTCTTTATCGGTTTCCGAAGGAGCCGATAAAGAGCGGTATTTCCTATTCTTTACCCTTTCAAGACACCTTATGCTCAATCCGCAGCTTATCTGCTACCATCGCGATGAATTCGCTGTTAGTTGGTTTCGATTTGCTGATGTTAACGGTGTAGCCAAACAGGTGGCTGATGGAGTCAAGGTTGCCGCGCGTCCAAGCAACTTCGATGGCATGACGGATGGCGCGTTCCACACGGGAAGGTGTCGTCTTGAATTTCTCAGCGATCGCTGGATACAGAGTTTTCGTAATGGCTCCCAGGATTTCAATGTTATTGTAAACCATTGTAATGGCCTCGCGCAGATACTGATATCCCTTAATATGCGCAGGCACCCCGATCTCATGTATGATAGTTGTTATGTTCGCGTCCAAGTTTTTGCCTTTGCCAATTGGAACAACATTCGATTTGCTGAAGGATGAGGATGGCGTTGTCCCCATTGTTACCGCCGATACGCCCACCAATTGACGAATACGATTGACGAGAACCTCCATATCGAAAGGCTTAAGGATGTAGTATGATGCTCCAAGCTGTACAGCACGTTGCGTAATGTTCTCCTGACCAAAAGCGGTCAACATAATAATTTTGGGCTGCGGAGTCAAATTCATTTCGCGTAACCGTTCCAATACGCCCAGACCGTCCAGATGCGGCATGATAATATCCAGAATCAACACGTCCGGAATTTTAGAAGCGTTGTCGATCATCTCCAGCACTTCTTCGCCATTATAAGCAATTCCCGAGACGATCATATCGTCCTGCTCCGAGATGTACTCCCCGAGCAAATTCGTAAATTCCCGATTATCATCCGCCAACAACACTTCAATTTTCTGCACTGACGACGTCCTCCTTAAGTACTTGAATAAATTATTAACTTACTTTCTCTTCCAGATTAAGGATTCGACATGCGAAAGTAAATTCCTTCTGTCGAAAAATTTTTTTCTTTAATTTTTTATTCGTTTAAGATATAATATATTATTTATTTACAGATTGCGATAACTTTTTATTAATTTCGACAAAGCTTTGCATAAAACACCTCTCGCCAGCGACAAAATATTTATCGCCCCGGAGCTGTATTATCCCTGTCCAACAACACAATTTTCCTCTAAAGAAAAGATCCTAAGGCTAACTAGCCTTAAGATCCTGGTAAGTTGGTTTATGCTTAAGAACTCCTGCATCCTGCAGCATCCATTCGATGAAGCAACCATAACCCGAACGCGGATCGTTCACAAAGACATGGGTTACTGCACCGATTAGCTTGCCATTCTGGATTATAGGGCTGCCGCTCATTCCTTGTACAATTCCTCCGGTCTTCTCGATCAGGCGCGAATCTGTAATACGCAGCACCAATCCTTTGGTCTCCGGAGCATTTTGCCGGGATACATGAATGATTTCGACTTTAAACCTCTCCACCTTCTGCCCTTCAACAACGGTTAAAATTTCTGCCGGTCCTTCCTTTACTTCTTCAGAAAAAGCAACAGGGATCCCGTCTTTATAGACACTATGTTCAGGATTTTCGCCCATTTTACCGAAGATGCCAAATGGAGTATTCCGTTCAATGGTTCCAAGAGTTTTTCCTTCTTTAATAAAATGAGCTCGCTTCTCTCCAGGCTCTCCACTCTCGCTCTTGGAAATCGACGTTACGCTGGATTGCAAAATCTGCCCACTGCCTACGACAATCGGGGTCTGGGTATTCATATCGGTAATGACATGTCCCAGAGCTCCATATACCCCATGCTTGGGCGCGTAGAAAGTTAATGTTCCAACACCTGCAGCTGAGTCGCGGATATACAACCCAATCCTCCAGGAACGATCCTGATTGTCAAAAGCGGGAGTAAGCAATGTCGTATAAGTTCTTCCGCCGCGCTTGTAAGTAACTTTAATCGGCTGGTTTTTCTTGCCCGCTTGGTCTGCAATAATCGCAACATCTTTGACATCCTTTAATTCGACGCCATTCAAATGGGTAATTAAATCACCTGTCTTCAGTCCGGCCACTTCACCAGGGGATAACTTGTCATGGTTCGTTGCTACCTGATGATGACCTACGACAAGGATGCCTGCGGATTTCACTTTCACTCCGATCGTCTGCCCTCCGGGGATGACCTTCAAGTCAGGGATTACATTAACCTTCACGGTCTTGAGAGGAATTTGTCCGAATAATTTCATGCGGATATTTGCTTCACCGCTGCCGACACTATCCAGCTTGAGCGGTTCGCCTAGGGAGACTGTCATCGTTGGAACTGCCTGCCCATTTAGCGTAAGCACATCGGGTCGATCAACGCTAACAGATGCCTGTACGGGCAAAGCTAAATTTAGCTGTGTACCCTGCCCCTGGAACAAGCGCAGCTCATCCGGCAAATTGAAGGATTGTCCATTTACCGCGGTTGAACCGAGAAAACATAAGAAAAAGGCAAATAAAAGACCGAGTAATCTCTTGGTTAGGTTCGGGTTCAATGGCTGTCACACTCCCTTTAGCTTCTTCGCTTGACGAAAAGGTGGTCGCCAATTGCGTACCTATAAGATACCCTGGGGCAGGTCTTTTATTACTGTCAATCATTGTTCCGGCCTCAAATTGAATCCTTTTGAGCCGCAGCCAGCTTAAGCATTTCCTGGGCATGATGCTGCGTCTTCTCAGTAATCTCGACGCCCCCAAGCATGCGGGCCAATTCATTTACGCGCCCTTCCTCGCTAAGCTCCTCGATCTGAGTCATGGTCCGCCCATCCGCTACGATCTTCTCGATTAAATATTGCTGATCCGCCATACACGCTACCTGGGGCAAGTGCGTAATGGAGAAGACCTGGCATGTTCTCGATAAGCGGAACAGCTTCTCGGCGATCGACTGGGCGGCACGCCCGCTCACCCCTGTATCCACTTCATCAAATATAAGTACAGGAACATTATCATGACGAGCGAAGATGCTCTTCATCGCCAGCATAATCCGCGACAATTCCCCGCCGGAAGCAATCTTGCTCAAAGGACGCAAGGGTTCCCCCGGATTGGGCGATATTAGAAACTCGGCAACATCGATACCATGACGGCCAGGACGGATCTTTCTGCCCAGCCAATCTACGCCCTGAGTGTCTTCATTCCAATCCAGCTTCACCTTAAATGAAGTCCGCTCCATCTGCAGTTCCTTAAGCTCTATTTCGATCTGAGCAGCAAGCTCCTCCGCCATCCGGCGCCGCACAGTGCTCAGCTGCTCGCCCTCATCAAGCAGCTGCTTCAGCAGCTCTTCACGTTTGGCTTCAAGCTTATCCAGCAATTCATCCTTATTCTCCAGCGTCTCCGTCTCTTGGAGAATCTTATTATAATAAGCCAAAATATCCTCGGCATTGTCACCATACTTGCGCTTCAGGGAAGACAGCAGATCAAGCCGATCCTCCACTTCCTCCAGGCGCTCGGGATTAAATTCAATATTATCCCTGTAATTACGCAGACTATAGGAGGCATCCTCAAGCTGATAATAAGCGCTTTGCAGTTGCTCCAGCATCGGGCCGATACCGCGTTGATCGAAGCCTGCAACGTCATTCAGTTTGGCTAATGCCTTCGCAACAGCTTCCAATCCTTGGGACCCATAAAGCAGATCATAAGCCAGAGATATCGAGTCCATCATTTTCTCACTATGGGATAGCTTGTTCTTTTCCTCCAGTAATAATTCATCTTCACCAGCTTTTAATCCAGCCGCTGCGATCTCTTCAATTTGAAAGCGATACAAATCGAGCATCTGCAGCGCTTGCTGACTGGTATTGCGAAGATCATTATATTCCTTATCGACTTTAGCATAGGCAGAGTATGTATCCTGGTATTTCGCCTTAACAGGACGGATTGCCTCAGCCCCATAAGCATCCAGCAGTCCCAGATGCAGCTCCGGTCGAAGCAGGGTTCCATGCTCATGTTGTCCATGTAAATTGATTAATTGCTCCCCGACCTCGCGCAGCATGGACAAATTGACAAGCTGACCATTGATTCGTGCAGTACTCTTGCCCTGGGCACTGATCTCACGACGAATGATCAATAGCTCCTCTGAACTTGCACTAATGCCGAAATCCGCAAGTGTGGTCCATACCGAATGAGCTGGCGGCAGGTCAAAGGAAGCCTCCATCTCCGCTCGCTCGCAGCCATAGCGAATCAAATCCGCAGAGCCGCGGCCTCCAGCTAAAAGACCCAGAGCATCGATAATGATCGATTTACCTGCACCTGTCTCACCGGTAAGAACATGAAATCCATTATGAAATTTGACGTCTACTGCCTCCACAACCGCCAAATTCCGGATCGATAAATGGACTAACAACGCACGACAACCCCTTTCCCAATTAAGGCAATATCACAAATCAGGAAATAAAACCCATAATTTGGTCGATTACAAAATGGCTGTACGCTTCGTCCCGACAGATCATTAAAATTGTATCGTCTCCGCAGATCGTTCCAAGAAGATCCGGCCATTCCATATTATCGAGCAGAACCGCAACCGAATTGGCCGTCCCCGGCAAGCATTTGATGACCACCAGATTGCCGGTATGATCGATGCTTACGAAGCTATCGACCAGCGCGCGCTGCAGCTTCTGGATCGGATTATAACGCTGTGCCGTCGGCAACGAATATTTATAACGACCGTCATCTGTAGGAACCTTAATCAACATCAATTCTTTGATGTCGCGGGATACTGTAGCCTGGGTAACCTGAAAGCCGGATTCCCTAAGCGCTTCGACCAATTCATCCTGTGTTTCAACTTCCCGATTTGAAATAATTTCTCTTATTTTAATATGTCGTTGACCTTTCATAACATCCTCCATGTTCATTCATTGGCTATTTCATCCTCTTCGGATTCTCCTGCTGTCAAGACGATCTCCCGGATGGTCTCTTGCTCCAAATCAATATACAAGACCCCGGCGCAATCCGGATACAGCAGCAGGAAGCTCAGAAAATCCTTACGCATGCCGCTGCCTGTCCACTCGATGGGCAATCGTTCTCGGGAGGTTCTAACAATATAGAATTCCCTATTCTTGACGACAATATAGTCGATAAACAGACGGCTGTGAAAAACTTGTTCATCCACCTTAAAGGTTAATGGAACCTTCAGCTTGTCGCTGAGGACCTCATAACCTGCCTGTTCCAGCATATTTACCGCCGGATGATCCAGAATCTCCTCGTTCATCTCAAATCCGATGCCGGATCTGAGTGTAAAAGGCTTGCGTACCCAGGAACGAAAAGTCCGGTAAATCAAGAACAGAATAATTCCCGTAATCAGCAGCATCAATAAACCGTCAGAGTAATCTCCCATCCGAAATCACCTCAGAGATTAATTCGACGAAATGAAGGCCAGCTCCTGTCATGAAGGCAACATTTTATTTACCTCCTATTATAGGGAACATCTGTTCTGTTTTCAATATAATCCTCCGCTAATCCACAAAAAAATGAAAACCCGTCATTTCGACGGGTTCACACTGAACACTGCTCCAGCTTCCTCAACCACCTGACGGGCAAGCTTCAAGATTGCTTCGGAATCAGCCTCCTGGACTGAATTTTCAGTCAGGCGCAGATGCGCCAAAAATTCAACATTCCCCTCCCCGCCAGTAATCGGCGAGTAAGTCAGTCCCTGCAGCGCATATCCAAGGCCGAGCGCCTCTTCAAGGACCTGCTCCAGCACTTCGATGTGGACCTTCGGGTCCCGAACGACACCGGACTTGCCCACCTTCTCACGCCCGGCTTCGAATTGCGGCTTAATCAGTGCGACGACATCAGCGGGACGCTGCAGCAGTTCGAGAAGCGGCGGAAGAATGATCTTGAGCGATATAAAAGAAACGTCAATGCTGGCAAAATTCGGGATTGGACCGTCCAGATCCTCAGGGGTCATATACCTGAAGTTGGTCCGCTCCTTCACATTCACCCTCTCGTCATTACGCAGCGACCAATCGAGCTGATTGTAGCCAACATCAATAGCATAGACATAGCTGGCTCCATGCTGCAAGGCGCAGTCCGTGAACCCGCCTGTCGAAGAACCGATATCAAGCATGACACGGCCGGTCATCTCGATCTGGAACCATTTCAGCGCCTTCTCCAGCTTCAAGCCGCCTCGACCAACATAAGGATGGACAGCTCCTTTAACCGATAACGCCGTATCTCGCGGAATCTTCGTTCCAGCCTTTTCTAGCTGTTGTGTCCCGCTATAGACTAACCCGGCCATAATGGCCGCTTTTGCTTTTTCCCTACTGTCAAAATACCCCTGCTCAACAAGCAGGACATCTAATCTTTCCTTGGATACTGACATGTAATTCTCCTGACTGATACAAAAATCATCTCTCGCGAGGTTTATTAACCGGATAGAGCTTAGTCAGTTATTGATTCGCTTTTTGGGTAAAAGCAAACTTCTGTCCGGCCCGATAGCTGCGGACCTTCTCAACCAGCTTATCCGCCGTCAGACCAACCTCCTGAAGCTGATCCTTCACACTGCCGTGCTCGATGAAGCGATCAGGGATGCCCATGAGGCTAATATCCAGGCCTGCGATCCCCTGCTTAGCGTAGAACTCCAGTACAGCGCTGCCCAGACTTCCTGCATCGCAGGCTTCCTCCATCACAATCATCTGTCTGTTATACTTCGCCAATTGCAGCAGCATGGTCTCATCGAGCGGCTTAATGAAGCGCGCGTTGACGATATTCAAATAAATCCCATCGCGCTTCAATGTGTTTGCCGCTTCCTCAGCGATTTGAATCATCGGACCTACAGCAATTATGATCGGTCCATCTCCTTCTCGCACGGTCTCCCAGGTTCCGATTGGAATCGGAGTCAATACCTCATCAAGCTGTACTCCCGGAACCCCGCTTCGCGGATAACGGTAAGCAATGGGCCCGTCATTATATTCAAGCGCCGTCTTCATCATATGACGCAGTTCATTCTCATCTTTTGGCATCATCAGTACGATATTTGGCACATGGCGCAAAAATGCGATGTCAAATACACCTTGATGCGTCTCACCATCTGCCCCGACAAAGCCTGCGCGGTCAATCGCAAACATCACGTTAGCGTTATGGCGGCAAATGTCATGTACAATCTGGTCGTAAGCTCGCTGCATAAACGTCGAATAGACAGCATATACAGGCTTCATGCCTTCCATGGCCAAGGCCGCACACATCGTGGCCGCATGCTGCTCAGCTATGCCGACATCTATCATACGGTCCGGGAACCGTTCGGCAAACTTAACTAGTCCCGAGCCGCCTGGCATTGCTGGAGTGACGGCTACAATCCGTTCATCCTGTTCGCCAAGTTCAATCAGGGTCTGACCAAAGACATCGGTATAAGTCGGATTGCCAACCGCTTTCAGAAGTTGACCGGACTCGATTTTGTATGGGCTAATTCCATGCCATTTAAAGGAGTCCTTCTCCGCCGGAGAATAACCCTTGCCCTTAGTCGTCAAGACATGGACAAGCACAGGGCCTTTTACATTATTAGCCTGGGTAAAGGCCTCAATCAAACCTTCGACATCATGACCATCCACCGGCCCCAAATATTTAAATCCAAGCTCTTCGAACAAAATGCCCGATAACATCATATATTTCAGGCTGTCTTTAAATTTCTCCACCGTCTTGGCTAATTTGCCACCGATGGCGGGAATTTTCTTAAGCAGCTGTTCAACTTCATCCTTGGCCCGCAAGTAATTACGGTCCGAGCGGATTTTCGTTAAATAATTATGAACCGCACCGACATTCGGAGCGATCGACATCTCGTTATCGTTTAAAATAACCATCATGTCTTTCTTCTCATGACCGATATGGTTCAATGCTTCAAAAGCCATTCCCCCGGTCAGAGCACCGTCACCGATAATGGCTACGACTTTATTGTCCGCGCCTTTGAGATCTCTGGCCAGCGCCATCCCCATGGCAGCGGATAACGAAGTGCTGCTATGTCCTGCTTCCCATACGTCATGCTCACTTTCGTTGCGCTTGACAAAGCCGCATAAGCCATTGTGCTGGCGCAGACTGTCGAAGCGATCCATCCGGCCGGTCAATATTTTATGCACATACGCCTGATGGCCAACGTCAAATATAAATTTATCTTTTGGACTGTTATAGCAATAATGAAGAGCAATCGTCAACTCAACTACACCCAAATTGGATGCCAAATGTCCGCCGGTCACCGACAATTTCTCGATCAGAAATTGCCGCACCTCTTCAGCAAGAGTCGGCAGTTGATCGACAGATAATTTCTTCAGATCGCACGGATCATTTATTTGCGAAAGCAGCATTATTTTTCCCCGCTTCCTAAACTGGATTTCTCATTGTTGATAATAGTCTACATTATACCATAGGAATCTCAAATTCATGAAATTATCCTGCAATTTAATGGTCTCTGCGCAGCAGATAATCAGCAATCTGCAGCAATCTGTCCGGTTCGCCGATCAAGCCCGTCGACACAATCCGTCTGGCTTCGGCCGTAAGTCGCTCCATTTCAGCTCTAGAGGCATCCAGTCCAATAAAATAAGGATAGGTTACCTTCTGCTGCTTCACATCGCTCTGAGTTTTCTTGCCCAGCTTGCTCTCATCGCCAACCAGATCAAGAATATCATCCTGGATTTGAAAAGCGAGCCCTATATTTCGTCCATAGGTTTCAAGCGCTTCCAGTTGTGCTGCCGAAGCTCCGGCAATCCGCCCCCCAGCCTTGAGACAGAATACGATCAAATCTCCAGTTTTATGCTTATGAATATATTGAAGCTGTTCCAGGCCGGTTATCCCTTGTTCACCTTCCATATCCGCAGCTTGTCCCCCGACCATACCGGCCGGACCTGAGAATTGCGACAGTTCCTCTACGATGGAGAGCACAGCTTCCGCCGGAACTCCGTGTTTGCGATGCGCTTCAACAACGCTATAGAAGGCGTGGGTCAACAGCCCATCACCGCCGAGTATTGCCATGGCTTCGCCGAATACTTTATGATTGGTCGGTTTGCCGCGCCGAAAATCATCATCATCCATCGCCGGCAAGTCGTCATGGATCAGCGAATAGGTATGTACCATTTCCACGGCGCAGGCCACAGGCAAAGCAGCCTCGCGACTGCCGCCCAGCGATTCCGCGGCGGCAATTACCAGCAGCGGACGAAGGCGTTTGCCTCCCGCCATTAAGGAATACTGCATGGATTCATGCAGATTGGTGGGAATCTCCCAATCTGCAGGGAAGATGGTGCGCAGATGAGAAGTGACCAAGCCGGAAATTTCTTCGATATAATGTGCTATCAATGTATCACCCAAGCGTCTCGCTCTCCTCTGTCTGCGGAATGAACGGCTGCTTTCGGATCTCGCCGTCCTCCTCCACAATCATCTCGATCTTGCGCTCCACCTGTGCCAGCTTCTGACCACACAGCTGCGACAGCTGCATGCCTTGCTGGAACAGATCGATCGCTTTCTCCAGCGGAACATCTCCATGCTCCAGTTGATTTACGATCGTCTCCAATTGATTCATCGCTTCCTCGAAGCTCATTTCCTGTTTATCTGTCATGATTGTTCTCATCTCCTTCCCGGCTCATGCCCCATACCTGACAATCCAACTCGCCATCCGTAACTTTGATCTTGACCATATCCCCTGGTTCAACATCATTTAATGATTTGATTAACGATTTATGCTGTTCATCATAGACAAGGCTGTACCCTCGGGCCATGACCTTAAGCGGACTCAGGGCATCCAACTGACGTATGCTGGAATGCAGCCGCTGAGAATTCTCCTTGAGCATTCCTGTCACCGCCTGCTTCAGCTGCCGCTCCATCTCGCCCTGCCTGCGCTTCGCATAAAGCAGGGTCTCCTGCGGGTGATGCCGCAGGAGACGGGCGCTCAGGCGGCCATGCGAGCTGACCGCCAGCTCCCTGCGG
>NZ_LN831279.1:2489929-2558208 GCF_900069005.2 Paenibacillus sp. GM2
GCACAGCGAGCTCTGCCGCCGCGGTGGGCGTAGCCGCTCGCAGGTCGCTGACAAAGTCGGCGATCGTGAAATCCGTCTCATGGCCTACGGCCGATATGACCGGGATTTCCGACTGATAGATCGCCCGCGCGACCTGCTCTTCGTTGAACGCCCACAGCTCCTCAAGCGAGCCGCCGCCCCGGCCGACGATCAAGACGTCGGCCTCGCCCATTTGGTTCAGCCTGCGTATCGCTTTCACGATTGAAGGAGCCGCTGCTTTGCCCTGCACAAGCACCGGGTACAACACAACCGCTGCCTGCGGATAGCGGCGCGCCAGCGTCGTTATAATATCCCGCACTGCCGCTCCCGTCGGAGAGGTGATCACGCCGATCACATGCGGATAACGAGGAATCGGCCGCTTGCGTTCCGGTGCAAATAGCCCCTCCGCTTCCAGCTTGCCTTTTAGCTGTTCAAAAGCCAAATACAGGCTGCCGATTCCGTCAGGCTGCATATGTGTCGCATAGAACTGATACTGCCCGTCCCGTTCATAGACGGAGACATTGCCGCGAGCGATCACCCGCGCGCCCTCCTTCGGAATAAACGGCAAGCGCTGATTATGGGAAGCGAACATAATCGTCTTAATCCGACTGTCTTTATCCTTTAGAGTAAAATACATATGTCCGCTGGAATGATGGGTGAAATTCGATATTTCCCCGCGAATCCACACGTCCTGCAGTAAGGAGTCCGATTCCAGCTTCATACGAATATAACGATTCAATTCCTTAATCGATAAAATACGCTGCTCCATGGGGCCTCCCCCTTTCCAGCCATCCCATAAGCCAATAAGATACCTAAACAAATTCTAACGAAACGTGGTATCGCTATTCGAGCCCAAAAGCGCTCCCAAAAATTTTAACGAAACTGGGTATCGCTATTTGAGCATATTTGGGGTCTTAAGCCCAAATTTCGGGCGAATAACGATATGGTGTTTCGTTAAAATTTTTTTGCTGTTGATTTTGGTGAAATAACGATCTGTAGTTTCGTTAGAAATGTTGCGGCACATCATGGTACCTCTCTACAGCACAGTTCATACCGTACTCCACACTACCACTCTATAACGCTACTTCATACCACCACGCCATTGTGCCACTCTACAGCGACACCTCACGCCGTAGCGGCACTCCATAGCACTACTCCATAGCACTACGCCATAGCGGCACTCCATGCCAGCACTGCATAGTACTACTCAGACGCCGCGCTTCATGCCGACACTACATCCTTACCAACCCAACGGCAGCTCTTCATGCCGTTACTAAGCCAAACCGCCTAACCGCTTGGCGGCAATTAGGGTATTGTTCATCAACATCGTGATCGTCATTGGGCCAACTCCGCCGGGAACCGGAGTAATTGGACCGGAAACTTCCTTCACGCTTTCGAAATCTACATCTCCAGCCAGCTTGCCGTTATCGAGGCGGTTCATACCTACGTCAATGACAACTGCACCTGGTTTGACATAAGAGGCATCCACGAAGTTTGCTTTGCCGATCGCTACAACGAGGATATCAGCCTGTTTCGTCAGTTCCTTCATATTCGTGGTGCGCGAATGACACATTGTCACAGTGGCATTCTCACGCTGCAGCAGCAAGGATACCGGTTTCCCGACAATATTGCTGCGTCCGATGACTACCGCATGCTTGCCTGACATCTCGATCCCGGTGCGCTTGATCAGCTCGATGACGCCAGCAGGCGTGCAAGGAAGCAAACTATCATCGCCGATGACGAGATTGCCGACATTAACCGGGTGGAAGCCATCCACATCCTTCTCCACAGCAATCGCATCGATCACTGACTTCTCGTCGATGTGCCGCGGAAGCGGCAGCTGCACGAGAATCCCGTGAATATTCGCTTGCCGGTTCAACCGATCGACGAGCGCTAACAGTTCTTCCTGGGAAGTAGAAGCAGACAGGCGATGAACCTCAGAGTAATAGCCCAGATCATGGCACGCCTTCTCTTTATTGCGGACATACACTTGTGATGCCGGGTCTTCACCAACAAGAACTACGGCCAGACCTGGCGTCAGTCCTTGCTTCACCAGAGCCTCTACCTCCGCGCGCAATCGCGCACGAATTTCCTCAGACACTTGTTTACCGCTAATAATAGGTGCTGTCATTCATCTATCCCCTTTTCCCATGAAATTGCTCAATAAGTCCGCTTGCGATAAGAAAACCGATCGAGATCATTCAAGGATGAGCGAGCTCGATCCAATTGTTGGTTTTTTCGCGATATAGCCTTTCAATCAAAGCCTTAATAACGAATACATTTCTATATCTAACAGGAAATAACACAGAAAGCTATTCCCATCGAATCTTGAATTCAGCCGGCCAGGCAGATGCTTACGGACTCTTGTTCCTACGAAACTTCCCAGGCACTCATTGCAAACACAAGCTTCCGAGGTCGTGTTCCCCAAAACGTGTGACCCTGCTCCTCAATTCCTAACTTCATTCAAATGAAGTTTCTTAAAACTCACATCGGAACTCTAAGCTTCGGTACTGAAAGCCAGCTTTGATTCACGCATTTAAAGTTGTCCAAAAAGCGTTTTGAAAACTGCATCAAAAGTGCGCTAGACTGGCCATCCTATTTTCCAAAGATACATGACGTCGCTATGGCTGTCGCCCTGATTACGACATTTTCTCTTTGACCTGATCGATTTCATGGACCATCTTGCCGAGTACGCCATTAACAAACTTGCCGGATTCGCCGGTACCAAAATGCTTGGCTACCTCAATCGCTTCGTTCACAGCTACTTTGCCCGGCACATCTTCGCGGTACACCATCTCATAAACAGCAAGACGGAGCACTTGACGATCTACCTTGGACAGACGGCTGATTTGCCAGCCCTTCAAATAGTCCGACAGAACGCGGTCGATCTCTTCTTTGCGGCTCCACGTACCATTCACCAGCTCCAGTACGAACTCCTCAGCCTGATCAACATTCTTGATTTCTACTTCACTTTCGTTCTCTCCGGTAGCCTCAGCGATCAACATCCGCACCGCCTCCTGAGCCTCAACCTCGTTCATTTCCATATGATACAGACTTTGTACTGCTATTTCTCTTGCTAACCGCCGTTTCATGTATTTCCTCCTTGATTAATGGCCCGGGCCCTTGCTTAAGCCGTCAGCCTCATATCGCTACAGATCCATATATCTATTATGAACTAAAATACGACCGATTCTCATTATATTTCTTATAATCCTTGCATTCAAACAAAAAAAACCTGTAACATGTTTTCTCCACAAAAATGACAAACCAAACTCTTTTCCGGAGAAAACATATCACAGGAATCATTTAAAAGGGCGCCAGCGCGTAGCCAGCCATTCTCTCAGCTCTTTCCACGGAACGAGCGGACCTTGATCCAGATCTCTGTTCTTGCCTACCGTATAACCCACAAACAGCAGGAGGGCACAGAACATCATATTCCAAAATCCGAAAAACAGATAGATCGGGCACAGGAATATAGCCGAAGCTACACCTAACAGTCTTCCTTTATGACTCTCCCATAATTGCTTCCAGAACACGGCCACTCCTCCTATTCAACCCGACTTTTAATGACAGGCGAATGGACGAGGTTAGCTATATATACTGAAACATAGGCTACCGGGATACCCGTGATCTCCTCCACGTGATCGTGGACTTGCTTCTGTACTTCTTCGGTCATTGCAGGAATCGATGATTCGCCGTCAACGACAGCCCGAATCATGATCTCCAGACCCGATTCAGTAATCTTAATTCTTGTCTTAACCTCTTTCACTCCACGAACTCGGGATGCCGCCTTGTAGGACAAGTTCTCGATCGTGTCGACGGAAATCTGGATGTCACCATAATCCGTGCGCTGATCGATTGAGGACTGCGTATGGCGCTCGCGACGAACGGAGATGTAGAAGAAACGGATGCTAAGCAAGATCAGCACGGAAGCCGCTACGATCGAAGAGATCAACAGGGTGTGCCCCTGCTCTTTATTAAGCGTTAGCGTGTACGAGCCCGTCATTAGTAGAATAGCTAGAATTGATAATACTCCAACACATAAACTGTATATGAGTAATAGGATTCTGTCCAAAATTTTGGCCACGACAGGGATAGCCTCCTTCACGGGTGGTAGTACTAAGGTTTTATAGAGAGAGTCAATAAGCCTGCTCGATGAGCTCTCTCTTATACAAAAATTATAGTAAACCCCTGACGCATACGGTCGGGGGTTTGTTACTTCATATTATTTCACCCTATGGCTAGGTTCCACTTCTTCAATCTTCTCGGCAGCCTTGAAAATAACGTCGTGAATCTGTACATTTACTTCGATTACGGTCAAACCCGTCATCGTCTCGATCGAACGCTTCACATTGCGTTGAATTTCGGTAGCTACCTCTGGCAAGCGGTTGCCATATTCCACAATCACGGATACGTCAACGGCCGCTTCACGCTGGCCTACTTCCACCTTAACGCCTTTGGATAAATTTTTCTTGCCAAGCAATTCAGCAATGCCTCCAGCGAATCCACCGCTCATACCGGCAACGCCCTTTACTTCCACTGTAGCAAGTCCCGCAATCACTTCAAGGACCTCTGGTGCAATCTGAATCTCGCCAATTTCAGTCCGTTCGAACTCCGTAGGCAATGCACTCATTCTATTCATCCACCTCTCAATAAGTCTTACGCTATGTTCCAAGTCTTAGAAACCGCGCACTTATTATACATACTATATCATTTCAAGCACATTATGACAAACTAGCCGTCCAACCTTAAACCTCGTGTTCTTCAAGGAATTTGATATCGAAGTTACCACGAATAAAGACCGGATGTTCAAGAAGCTTCTGATGGAACGGAATCGTTGTATGAATTCCCTCAATCACAAACTCGGACAGCGCCCGCTTCATCTTGGCTATGGCTTCCTCACGAGTAGGAGCCCAGACGATTAGCTTGGCGATCATGGAGTCATAATACGGTGAGATCATATAGCCGGGATAAGCAGCGCTATCAACCCGTACTCCAGGACCACCCGGAGGAAGATAGAAGCCGATCTTGCCCGGAGATGGCATGAAATTACGCGAAGGGTCCTCGGCATTAATCCGACATTCCATCGCCCAGCCATTCAATTGGATATCCTCCTGGGTAAAGGAGAGCGGATTCCCCTCTGCCACAGAGATCATTTCCTGGATCAAATCGACGCCCGTGATCATTTCCGTCACAGGATGCTCAACCTGAATTCGCGTATTCATTTCCATGAAATAGAACTGTCCATCCGGACCAAGCAGAAATTCCAGAGTACCTGCCCCGGAATAGTCTACAGCAAGCGCCGCTCTTACCGCGGCCTCTCCCATTTCTTGACGCTTCTCAGGGGACAATACCGGACAAGGCGCTTCCTCGACCAGCTTCTGGCGACGGCGCTGTACCGAACAGTCACGCTCCCCTAGATACACAGCATGGCCATGCTTGTCAGCCATGATCTGTATCTCGACATGCTTCATGCCCGTCAAATATTTCTCAAGGTACACACCCGCATTACCAAACGCCTTCTCCGCTTCCTGCTGTGCAGTCGTAATCTGCTGGATCAGGGACGATTCATCCTCGGCAATACGAATCCCTTTGCCGCCGCCTCCGGCGGTTGCTTTAATGATGACCGGATAACCGATATCGCGAGCGATCATAACGGCTTCTTCCACGTCCTCGATCAGACCTTCCGAGCCTGGAATAACCGGTACGTTAGCGAGCTTCATCGTCTGCTTAGCCACCGATTTATCGCCCATCTTCGTGATCGCTTCCGGAGAAGGACCGATAAAGGACAAATTGCATGAGCTGCAGATCTCGGCGAAATCCGCATTCTCCGCCAGAAACCCATAGCCCGGGTGAATGGCGTCGCATTCAGTAAGCGTTGCAACGCTCATCAGATTCGTTAGATTCAAATAACTGTCTTTCGAAGCCGTTGGCCCGATGCAGTAAGCTTCATCCGCCATGCGTACATGCAGAGAATCCTTGTCTGCCTCAGAGTATACGGCAACTGTTGAGATTCCTAATTCGCGGCAGGCGCGAATAATTCGAACCGCGATTTCACCGCGGTTAGCAATTAATATTTTGTTAAATTTCACAGTCTTCCATCCTCCTTGGAAAAGCTAGATGATACAGCCGCGATTACTCAGGCTTCACCAAAAAGAGAGGCTGTCCATATTCCACCAATTGGCCGTTCTCGACTAATACTTCGGTGATCTGTCCTTTGACTTCGGCCTCCAGCTCGTTCATCAGCTTCATCGCTTCGATAATACAGACGACTGTCTTCTCTCCAACCCGATCGCCAACATTAACAAAAGAATTGGCATCCGGAGATGAAGCGCGATAGAACGTCCCTACCATAGGCGATACAATGGTATGTAGGTTCGAATCCTGTTCGGTTGGACGTGCAGGCGCAGGCTCGGCAGCAGCTGGTATCCCTGCAGCAGCGCTAATAGACATAGGTCCTACAGATTGAACCACGGCAGATTCAACTGATGGCTGAACATGCACCACTTCAGTCTTGCCCGGTTTACGGATACAAAGTCTGGAGCCCTCATTCTCAAGCTCTAATTCATGTACGGACGTCTTGTCCACCAATTCAATTAACTCTTTGATTTCATCCAAATTAAACATCATCTTCATGATCACTCCTTCAGCTTCGCAAAGCCTTGGCCTTATTCAGGCATTATAACTTTATGTATTATATCACAATCAATCAAAATGGAAAGAGTCCAAGCTTTGTTGGACTCTCCGGATTATTTCCCGTAATTTCAGCTATTTTGACGTATTTTCATTTATTATGCCGGTTCAAAAAGTCGATTTCTAGCGGTTACAATTCCCTTATTGGGTCACATATTGAACGCTGACCTTATCCTGGGATACGCCCAATTCCTTAATGACCAGGTCCATAATACTGACAGCATCTTTGGCTTCGAGCTTCTCGCTGACTACAAGCACCTGGTAATTATCTCCATTCTCTTTAACAATCGCATTGGAATATTGCTGCTGAAGCTTCTCTTCAATATCATAAATTTTATCTTCTTTCTCTTCCAGGGCGCTTAATTCTTTTTGAGCCATTGCTGCTTCTTCCAAGGTCTTGGATTCATCATTCATGGTTTTCATCAGTTCGTCGTACTTCTTATTGTTGTTATTGGAACGCTCTGCTTGGTAGGCTGTCAAATTATCCAAACCTGAAATGCCTTGCGACTCCAACTGCTTCAAAACATCTTCATCGTTTGTATTTTCCGTGGCCGAGCTGTCTTTCGTCGATTTATCGCCCGCGTTGTCCGGCTGTTTGTTTTTGTCATCCTTGCCTTGGTTATCCTTGCCTTGCCCGGCCGGTTCTTTGCCATCATCAGCAGCCCCGCCCTTGGTTCCTTCATCAGCACTCACTCCTGCAGCATTGTCATCAGTAGCCAGGCTATCATCCTGTGCTTGCCCTGCCTCTACTTCATTGATAACCATGTCATCCTGACTATTTAAAGTATCAAGACCATTTAAGGCCCCTCCATTCTGATCCATCGTGGCTACCTGGCCATCGGTGCTCTTCCCTTTGGTCGAGCTATCCTCTGTGAACAAATAATAAGCTGACAAGATTACCATCAAGCTGAGCATAGATACGAGCCAAATTGTCTGTCTTTTCGATTTCATTGTGTAATTCCTCCTAATCATTTTTAAAAGTGAGTGTTTCAAGATTTGATGTTGAATTCACTTCCTGAATAACTTCATAATCAAAACCAGACTTTCTAAAATTTCCTCATTGCAATCAGGTTCAAAAAGGTCAATTTTCAGTAACCAGAAGGTTCGATAAAAGCTATAGTCTGAGAAGCGCAGCGTGCGTTGCAAGGAAACCTGCTTTTGAGTCGCGGTTGCTCATCCATGAACAGCTTCAATTGGTTTTCCGATCAAAAGTGGCCTTTTTGAATACCTTTTCTATTGTGATTGCTTGCGGGGTACGACCGATATCCGGTAGGCCGGAACATTCAGTCCTTTCTCCACAGCATCTACAATTAATCCTTTGACCGTCTTGTTCTCGGCCCCCTTCGCTACGACCAGGACACCGCGAACCTTGGGCTTGATTTTCTTCGTAATAATCGGCTGTTCATTGCCGGAGGATTCGTAAGTGACGATCTGACCGTCACGAGTATATTGCGTAACATGGCGTTTGCCGCCGTCCTTATCCGTCTCATCCGTTAATTCCTGTGTATCCTTCATATTGCGCTGTACAACAACCTCTTCTGTAGAGTCCACAGTGACCATCACATCAACGGCGCCCACCCCAACGATTTTTTCCAATATCTCTTTGGTCTTGCTCTCCAGAGAATATTCGATCTCGGCAAAAGGCCCCTCCCCTTCTGCTCCCGGTGTAGCCGGAGCCGAGACATTCTGCATCACCGGTGGCTCTCTCCCATCCCCGCCGGAATCAATCTGCTTCACGTTGACAAAGGAATATATGATCATTAGCGCCAGACCGACAAGACCGAGAATTAATACGAGGCGGAAGGATTGCGCTCTTTTGCCGTCTTCTCCTTTGCCGATCCATTGCTCCAGCTTCTTCAACCATCCAGGCATCACTTCACCTCCACAAATAAATGTTCATTATTGCGTCATTACCGTCACTGATTCGCGAGGGACCCCCCACCTCTCGCCTAGCAGGTCTTCGATCTGTTTTTCCAGTCCAGAACCGCTCTTCTTCAGATCCGCTTCAGGAGTCTCAGAGACGGCCCCCTCCTTGTCGGCCATAACGGCCTGCGTCTGGTCATCCAGATTGGGGTTCTCCGATCGATCAGTCGAGGATGAGGATTTCAAATCAACATCGATCTCCACTTGATGGACTGGCGGGACTGTAATTTTCTTATCGGACTGCCCCTCCTCGTCCCCCTTTGCTGCTTCACTCTCCGAAGCCATGACCACCTCAACTAAAGAGTAGACTAATTGCTTCGACTGGGCAGGGAACTCAGATGAATTGCGGGAATCCTGAGTTTCATTGACGAGCTTGACGGTAACGCGGCTAACGGGATGGCCTGTCTCCTGTTCTATCGACTGCTTCATCTGTCGGGCTGCCTCCTCCGCCGTCCATTGGAGAACTTCGGCTTCCTGCTTTTGTCTCATCTCCTCGCCTTGGCGCAAGATTGCCAGCGTACTCTGCTGCGTGTTACTGCTGTTTGAATCGTTCAGGTTATCCGCAAGCGCGATCTCTAACTTCTGCTTGGCTTCCGGTGTAAAGATGCGAACTACAGGAGCAATTAGCGTTAGCAGAATCAACAGGCTGACCACAAAGCGGACATAACGTTCCATCGCCCGATTCGGCAGGAGCAGGTCAATGAAGACCGCGAACAGAACAATAATAATGATTTGCTTCAGCCACTCCCCCAGGAAGTCCATATTGCCTCACCGCCTTACCTCAGTTCCTCATCTCATCATCACCGTCACATTTCCCGCAGTCAGCATAATTGTGATCGCCAGGAAGAACATCAGTCCCACTGCGGCCAAGGCCGCGAATACGTATATCATGCTCTTGCCGATCGTATCGAGACAAGTCACAATCGGCGCATCTCCAAGCGGCTGCATCACCGCTGCAGATAGATTGAAGATTAATGCGAGAACCAATATTTTAATGGCTGGAAAGGCACATAAGAATAACAGGATGATTACCCCAACCAGACCGATTGAATTTTTGACAAGCAGCGAAGCTGAGATCACGGTGTCGGTGGCATCAGCGAACACCTTCCCAACGACCGGAACGAAGTTTCCGGTTAAATACTTCGCCGTCCGCAGCGTTACGCCATCGACGACGGAGCCCGCGATCCCTTTGATCGATATGACGCCAAGGAATACGGTTAGCAGGATGCCCAGCAAGCTCATGCTGATCGTTCGCAGCAAATTGCCAAGTTGGGTCAGCTTATACTTGTCTGATAAAGTGCTGACGATATGCAAAACCGCCGAGAAGAACAATAATGGAAATACCACGGTATGAACCAACGTGCCTACGGTATGAACCATAAATACAACAAGCGGATGAGTCACCGACACTGTTGCCACATTTCCCATGGAAGCAAGTAAGGTGAAGAGCAGCGGGACCATCGCCATCATAAAGTCAATCATCCCGGTAATCGCCTCCGTGGCGTAATTAATCGCTACATGGAAGCTATTGATCGCCAGCACCAGGATGACCATGAAGCAGATCGAGTACGCGACCTTGCTCACTTGCTTTCGCTCAAATGCGGATTGCAGCGTCTCCAGTATCATGCTGAAGATCGACAGAAGTACGATGGTGACCAGGATATGTCCGTTGTACAGCACTTCATGCCACATATATCGCATCAGACCTAGGAAGCCTGTCTTTAAGGAAAATCCCTGATCTTCCTGGACCAACATGTCCATAAAAGAGGGAACCTTCTGATCGGGAAAAAAACCGCCATACTCCTTCATCAGCTTCTGCCAATAAGATTCCACTTCATCCGTCGGCAATTGTTCGGCCTGTCGTTCAATCCAGCTGTTGTCTGGCCCTTCTGCCATGACTCGGATCGGCCACAGGATTAAAAAGCCCAGGACGAGCAGGATCAGCGTCCTATGTGCAAAGCTCAATTGTATTGATCTCATCTCAGGTCCCACCTTAGCTATGTCGGCAGCAGCTTGATGACGGTCTCGATGATGATGCTGATAATCGGAATGGCCAGGACCATAATCATGACTTTGCCCGCCAATTCAATCTTTGAAGCAATCCCCTCCTGGCCGGCATCCCTGACAATCTGTGCTCCAAACTCAGCGATGTAGGCGATGCCTATAATCTTGAGAATCGTCTTCAGATAGATCATTTGCACACCAGAGGAGGCTGCCAGTTCCTCTAACACATCGATGATTCCGCCAATCTTGCCAATCAGATACAAGAAGATATATATACCCGTGCTTGCTCCGATCAGGAAGGCAAACATCGGTTTTTGTTCTTTTATAACGAGGATCAGCACTGTTGCTAATAACCCGATTCCTACAATCTGAATCATTTCCACAGCCGCTCACCTACTGGAACAAGAAGATCGATTTGATCTCCTGGAACAAATTGTCTAGCAGGCGGATGACCATGAACAGCACGACAACAAATCCGATCAACGTCACCCAATGGGCCATGTCTTCTTTCCCCATCTGCTTCAGTACCGTATGGATCATGGCGATAATGATTCCGATGCCTGCAATTTGAAAGATTGCGTTCACTTCTATGTTCATTGATATGGCACCTCACAATTAGTTTCACCGGTGACAATTGGACAAGGAGACTTGATCTCAATACATCACAATGACGATAAATGCCCCGAACAGCAGTCCCAAGCTTCTGAACATCTTCTCGTAGCGGCTCTGCTCTTCACGCGCCTCATGCTCCTCGCTTTCCAACTGACGGACCGCTGTGGCGATATGTCCAAGCTGGTCCTTACGATCGCTTGTCCCGAGCGTATAACTGAACTGCCTCATAATCTCCTGCTCTGCCGTCTTCATGGCTGTCGACTTCCAGCCTGCGTCGATCGCGAGCTGCAGCGCTTCCTGCGCTGTACTGTTATCCGGCGGCTTCATATTCTGCGCCGCCCTGAGGAAGACGGCTCCGACGGCTCCACCGCTCTGCTCGCCAATTCTGATAAGTGCTTCCGGCAGCGGCGTGAAACCATACATGATCTCGGTCTCCAACCGTTTAAGCGCGAGAATTAGGCGCCTGATCTGCTGTGGACGGTTGGCGTATTGCCTTGCCTGCACCCATCCGGCCAGCGTTGTAGCGGCTATGACAAGTACAGCTCCCAGCATCTTAAGCATCCGCTTCCCTGCCTTTCATTCCCGGATTATAGAGCGGAACCCCTCTTCGCTTGCCATCCCAGAGCCGAAATGACAAGCCTTGATCGCTGCGCCTCAAGACCACATACATTTGGAAGAAACCTGATTGAAGCAGCCTGGAGAGCGCTGGTCGAGAGTTCAGGTCATCCATGCCCGACCCGTGCGCGGTAGCTATCACGCGAACTCCTGCGTGCAGCGCCTCCGCCAAAGCCTCAGCATCCTCCGGCCTGCCGATTTCATCAACCACCATCACCTCTGGCGACATGGAGCGTATCATCATCATCATTCCTTCCGCCTTCGGACATCCGTCCATCACATCGGTACGTGGTCCCACATCATAACTTGGAACACCGTTCATGCTGCCGGCAATCTCCGATCGCTCATCGACGATCGCCACCTTTAATCCCGGCCACCTCGCCTCCGGATGGCCCCAGGTTCCGCTGCTAATTTGTCTGGCAAGATCGCGGATCAAAGTTGTCTTCCCGTGCTGGGGTGGCGACAGAATCAGAGTATGGAGCACGCTGTTCTGCTTGAAATCCAGCAGCTGAGGTAATACCGGATCGGCAGCTCCGCACACCTCACGGGCAATCCGGATGTTAAATCCGCTAATATCGCGGATATACTCCACCTTGCCGGCGCTAAGCACTGTCCTCCCTGCAAGTCCGATTCGATGACCGCCTGCAATCGTGATAAATCCACGCCGCAGTTCCTCTTCCATCGTATACATCGAGTGGTTGGTAATTAGATCGAGCAGGTGCTTGCTATCCTGCTTGTCTGTTCTGAATGCAGCGCCGGCATCCCGGGTCATTCCACCTTCCGCCGTAAGGAAGTAGAATCGCCCCCCCGTGTTGACTTCCAGCGGGCGCCCCTCGCGAATGCGAATCTCCTCCAATTTTGCAAAGATCGAGGGAGGCAGCTTAAGCAGCAGATGTCGGAGTTTGTCGGGAAATACCATCAACCAATTCGGGTTCATTCTCGTACCCCCAAAGCCTGCTCTTCTTTTTTGAACATGCGCTTTTAGTATTTTCTCTAGAACTAGCTTTGCTTCTAGTGAAGAATATTCATATCTCATGTGTATGCTTGTACTCGATGATTATGACGGGGAATCTATCATTTTTTTAAAATACCGATTAAGAGACAACCAACACCTATAGCAATCCATAGCATTTTGCCCCATGACAGCTTATCCGCCATTCCTGCGAGCCCAATGGAAGTCGTTACAATCAGCACGGTTGGCCCAACAAGAGCCAGGGCCGAGTTGACGGCCAGCGCCTTATCAACGCGCCCTAGCCTTAGCATAAGCAAAGCTGCCATAATTTCGATCGTTCCTGATAGAATCCGGATCAACGACATACTGGTTACAAATTTATCAAGCATATGAACCTCCTCTCGTCCCATCGCACTCTCTTATCCATATGCCCAAATATCTTCTTTTATTAGAGGTTGTTCAAAAAGAAAGAAGCCGTATAACCGATCACTCGGTCATACGACTTCTACTTCATTTCTCGTCTTATTATATTGAATCGCTTCTATCAGAGCCTAGCGGCGATCTTGCGGACCTCCGACGAATACCTGACTCTCCGTATCCAAGCCGTAAGCGGTATGAAGGGCCTTAATCACTTCATTCAGCTTCGTGCCTTCGATCACACAGGATACCTTGATCTCCGAGGTGCTGACCATCTTGATGTTCACACCCTGCTGCGAGATGACTTCGAACATTTCAGCAGCAACACCCGGGTGGCTAACCATACCGGCTCCTACGATTGAAATTTTGACCAGCCCGTCTTCCGAAGTAACGTCATCGTAAGGAATTTCCGATCGAATCGTACTTAGTACTTTCAGGGCATTCTCACGGTCATCCAGGCCAACTGTAAAGGAGAAATCGGCTTTGCCGTCTTCTACGCCGCTCTGTACGATAATATCTACGTTAATCTTCGCATCGGCCAGAGAGCCAAATACCTTAGCAAGCACTCCTGGAACATGGGAGACTCCCAAAATACTGATTCTTGCTACATTTTTATCATAAGCAATTCCGCTCACCACTACACCTTGTTCCATTGTAGCTTCCTCCTTCACGACTGTGCCTTCATTATGATTAAAGCTCGAACGAACGACGAGACGAACCTGGAACTGCTTGGCGTATTCAACAGCGCGCGGATGCAATACGGCTGCGCCTAGATTGGCCAGCTCCAGCATCTCGTCATACGAGATTTCTTTTAACTTGCGAGCATTTTTTACGATTCTCGGATCTGTCGAATAAATTCCATCCACATCCGTATATATTTCACAATAATCTGCAGCTGTCGCTGCAGCCAGCGCCACTGCCGTAGTGTCGGAACCGCCGCGTCCAAAGGTCGTAATCTCTCCCTCTTCGGTCATCCCTTGGAAACCGGCAACGATGACAATATTGCCCTCGTTCAGAGCCCGCTGCACACGTTCAGGTCGAATATCCGTAATACGCGCTCTGCCATGCTCCGCTTCTGTGCGGAATCCGGCTTGCCACCCCGTAAAGGATAATGCCTTACGGCCCAGCTCATGGATCGCGATCGACAACAAAGCGATCGATATTTGTTCCCCTGTCGTCAGCAGCATATCCATCTCACGTTGTGGCGGATTATCGCTAAGCATATTCGCCTGATCAATCAAATCATCGGTTGTATCTCCCATAGCCGATACGACAACCATCACCTGATGGCCTTCGTCCTGCTTCTCAATAATCCGCCGGGCGACACGTTTCATGCGCTCAGCATCTCCTACCGAGCTGCCCCCGAACTTCATAACATATACTGCCAAACTAACTCCCTCCCTGATATCCAACACTCTTTTGCTTCGTTGTCTCATTACATTTTAGTTTCTATTGCTTCAGTAATGCTTTAAAACAGTATAATACGGAAAACCCGAATGAAGTCAATGCTTTTTGTAGAGATATTTAAGAATTTCCTATTCAAAGGTTGCATTTACATCCGTATATGCACAAAAAACTCTCCACCTAATAATAGATGGAGAGATAAATTATCGTTCCACAGCATTTCGCCGTTCTTGACGCCAGAAAACTACGCGCGGGAAATATATTTGCCTTCGCGAGTATCGATGAGCAGTACGTCGTCTTCATTGATGAACAAAGGGACTTGAACGTTCAGGCCAGTCTCAACCTTCGCATTCTTGGTTGCGCCGGTCGCCGTATTTCCTTTGATGCCAGGCTCCGTCTCAACGACTTTCAGCTCGACGCTGTTCGGCAGGTTAATCCCAAGAATCTCACCTTGATAGCTGACAATCTTCACGTTCATATTCTCTTTCAGGAAGTTGAGTTCCCATTTCAATTGCTCTTCAGACAAACTGAATTGATCGTAAGTCTCGTTATCCATAAATACATGATCTTGACCGCTAGCATACAAATATTGCACATCGCGGTTTTCGATCAAAGCTCGTCCAATCGTCTCACCGGCACGGAATGTTTTTTCCACGGTGTTTCCGTTGCGGAGGTTTTTCAATTTAGAGCGAACGAATGCTGCGCCCTTACCAGGTTTAACGTGCTGGAAATCAAGCACCGTATAAATATCGCCGTCAACCTCGACGGTCAAGCCTGTTTTAAAATCGTTAACTGAAATCACTAAAAGAACCTCCTCAAATAGCTTAAAGAATTAATCTACGAAATAATCGTAAAGTCTTTGCTCGATTCCGTCAAACGACGGTTGCCCTTCTCCGTCATGACGACGTCATCTTCAATCCGTACTCCGCCGAATCCCGGAATATATATTCCCGGTTCAACCGTCACAACCATACCTGGCTGCAGAACGGTATCGCTTCTCATGGACAGGTTAGGGGCTTCGTGAACCTCCATCCCAAGTCCATGCCCTGTACTGTGCCCGAATTGTTCACCATAGCCATAGCGAGTGATGATATCGCGGGCAAGAGCGTCCGCTTCGCGTCCGGTCATACCGGGACGCAGATGCTCAAGCGTATGCAGCTGAGCTTCAAGAACAATGTCATATATTTCACGTTGTTTGGCATCCGGCGTACCCACCATCACCGTGCGGGTAATATCCGAGCAATATCCACCCAGCAGCGCCCCGAAATCCAAAGTAACCAGATCTCCACTCTCAATAACCTTGCCGCTGGCAACGCCATGAGGTAGAGACGACCGCACTCCGGAGGCAACGATCGTATCAAATGAGCTTGAAGTCGCTCCATTCTTGCGCATGAACATTTCCATCTCAAGCGCCATGTCCTGCTCGGTAACCCCTGGCTTGATTACATCCAGCATATGCAGGAAGGTGCGATCAGCCAAATCGGCTGCCTGCTTCATAATCGCCAGTTCACCTTCATCTTTGAACGTCCGCAAACCTTCAACCAATCCCTTGACAGGAACCAGCTCGCAAGGCGCAAGTCCGCTCTCATAGCTGCGGTAGGTCGAGAAGACAACATTGTCCTCCTCGAATCCAAGCCGGTTGATCCGCTCTGTCGCAAGCAGTTCCTTGACCGTATCCGTAACGACCGGGGCATGCTTCACGATTTCGAACCCTTTGGCCTGCTCTGCGGCCTGCGTAGTGTAGCGGAAATCCGTCAGCAAGTAAGCCTTCTGCTGCGTAACCAGGACATAACCAGAAGTTCCGGTAAAGCCCGTCAAATAGCGGCGGTTCACATCACCGGTAACTAAAACGGCTTCCACTTGATGGCTGGCCATCGCTTCGCGGAGCCGAGTAACACGTGTGCTCACCATAATTAACTCTCCTTAATATCAGCTTTCTCTTGCAAATCCATGCGCATCCTGCATTCATTACTTGCTCAGATGACGTTTCAATGCCAACAGGCCCATCTCATATCCGAACGATCCAAAGCCGGAAATCTGTCCAATGGCTATCGGCGCAATGACAGAATGATGGCGAAAGGCTTCACGTGCATGAATGTTGGATAAATGCACTTCAACCACCGGAAGCTTCACCGTAGTCAGCGCATCATGCAGCGCGTAACTGTAGTGGGTAAGCGCCCCCGGGTTAATCAAAATGCCGTCGCATGACCCGTAAGCCGCATGAATCTTATCGATGAGTTCACCCTCATGATTCGATTGAAAGAACGTGAGGGACAACCCCTCGGTTTCTGCCAGCTTACTCAGCTTGACCTCGATATCGCTTAAACTTTCGGAGCCGTAGATTCCAGGCTCACGAACACCAAGCATATTCAGGTTAGGCCCGTTCAGCACCAGGATGTTATACATCGCTGATCACCCTTCCTTTGATATAACCAGTAACGATACCGTTCAAAAAGAGATTATCCGTACTTTTCGAACATGAACCAAAAGTAATTTTAACATAGGAAGGAGTCAATTGAGAAGCTTTTTGTCCCTAATGCTGGGGATTCTCCGTAGGCTTCTTAAGAGGATTCTTGCGCGACTTATCCATCACTTCCTCCGGCTCACGCTTTCTCTCATCCGTGTATTCATGCGCTGCAGAATATCCTACAAAGAGCCCCCATAGCAAATAGAGACAAAATTCACTAATGATCGTATTCATAGACAGCTTGCGGAGCGGATCCATTAAATGCAAGGCCGGGCCGGCCAGAACAAACAGAATTACCCACCAGACAATACCATAGAGAATGCCCGGCAGCGGACCGCTAAACTTGCGGAAAAGAAGCACGTAGATCAGAGTGGCCAGAAGCGAAAAGACGATAAAAGCCCCCCAGCCGACATAATATCCAGGTTGGCTTTTCAAGAATTGGCTTTTGAAAAAAGGCTCCACCATAAATCCGGGAACGACCGTCGTTAAGCGCATAAAATAAAAAACTCCCTTGATTCCCCCCCAGATTAGCCCACCAAACAAACCGATCTCTAATGTAAACATCCAAATATTCGTCCCATTTTTAGGGTTATGACCTTGCGGGTCCATACAGCATCTTCCCTTCTCTTAACAAGGTAATTCAAAAGGTCCCGCTTTTGATTACCGTGCTGGAAATCGACCTTTTTGAACACTTATTCCTAGTTTATGGATTAGTATGCGCAATTTAAAAGGCACTAATCTAAACAAACTAGAATTTGACCGCGAATTTCGATACAATGGAATCATTCCAGTTAGACCTATACTTTTTCGTCCGCCGGAATCGAGAGAATCACTAAATATCAATTAATACTTTAGGGAAGGTGAAATATTTGCCTGAGGAATCAAAACCCGCGATTTACGGCGGTCAAGCCGTCATTGAAGGAGTTATGTTCGGCGGTAAACACGTTAACGTCACGGCAGTACGCCGTAAGGATGGAGAAATCACATTTCTCGAAGTCCCCAAACAAGATAAGAACTGGGTGAAGCGGCTGCGTAGAATCCCGCTCATTCGCGGACTGGTCAGTATTATCGATTCCAGTGCCAAAGGCTCTAAACACCTGAATTATTCGGCAGAGGCAATGGCTGACGACGAGCTGGAACCAGAAGAACGCGCCAAGCAGAAGGAGAAAGAGGAGTCCGGATGGTCAATGGGAATGATTTTTGGCGTTGCTGTCGCCGGAGTACTTTCCTTTATCGTCGGGAAGATAATCTTTACGCTTGTCCCTGCGATTGTCGAGCAATTTCTGTTCCAGCACGCATTTGATAATCAGGCCCTGCATACGCTGGTTGAAGGAGCTATCAAGATCGTCCTTCTGCTCGCCTATTTATGGGTCATGTCCCAGACCCCTGTGATCAAGAGGTTATTTCAATATCACGGGGCTGAACATAAAGTCATTAGCGCCTATGAGGCGGGTGAAGAGCTGATCCCAGAAAAAGTACAGAAATACAGCCGCCTGCATTATCGCTGTGGCAGCAGCTTCATTATTTTGACGGTTATTATTGGAGTGGTTATTTACTCCTTGCCTATCTTTAGTTGGGATACACTATGGGAGCGGGTTTATATCCGTCTTCTCCTGTTGCCTGTAGTTATCGGCGTATCCTTTGAAATGCTGCGGATTACGAACGCGATGAGAGATATCCCCATCCTTCGTTATCTCGGTTATCCCGGATTATGGCTGCAGCTGTTAACGACCAAGGAACCGAATCTGGAGCAGCTTGAAGTATCGATCGCTTCCTTTAACCGGATGCGCGAACTGGATGCGCAGGTTGAACAAGAGGGAGCCCTTCAGCCAGCACCGAATCACCCGGCTCTGGATCCCGTGAAAGGATGATGTAGATATGAAGAAACAGGCCATCATATTTTGGGCACTGATCGCACTCGCAGCTTTTGGTATTGTAGATGGACTGTTTGGCAGAGGATCAACAAATTGGACCGGAATTTTAATCCCGGCCCTGGTCGTAGGAATCGTATTCCTGCTCTATAAGTATCCTCCGCGTAAGTATAGAAAACAGAATCCCAAAGTAAAGCCTTCCGCCCGGACGATGTCCAAATTAGCGGCAGAACGCCGCTCGACCTCAACCGGACAGAAGCGCAAAGCTTATCCTTTTCAAGTGATCGATGGTCAAAAGGGCAAAAACGATGACGACTTGCCGAGGTACCATTAAGGATGTATTAACTTTAATATAATTTTAGCAAGTTCGATTTTCAGCACCGTGAAGGTTGGATGGAACTAGGGACTGAGGAGCGGAGCGTACGTAGTTGGTACGTGAGCAACTGAGATGTTGCCGTAAGGGAACATGACTTCGTAAGCATCTGCTTCGGACCGGTTGAATTCAAGATTCGATGTCGAGACTGCTTCTTCATTTATTTCGTGATCAAAATCAATCTTTATAAATTTCATTAGCCTGCTGATACTTTTTGAATTGCGCCTCATAATATTGGTCATTCCAATCTTTGAAGAAGCGCTCTCCGGATCTGAGTCCGGATTCATAAAGCAGCAGGCTTTCTTCTTGAGTAATATCGAATTGGGTAGTGCCAATGCCGAGGGTAGGGATTTTGATGGTCCGGTAACGATTGGTCTGCTCGATATACCGCTCATCATGAGCAGACAGCATCGTAGCTACCATAGCCTCCAGCATGGAGAACGGGCCGCGGATGAGATGGGGCTGATTGCTGTTCTTGCCAACCATCTGAAAGCCAACCGTCGGAATCCGCTTCTCCCCCCTCCTGAGAGTCTCGCGGTCGAACAGCCATAGTGGGAAATTGCTCAGCAGACCGCCATCAACGATATGCAGGAATTGCTCCGCAAACTTCTTGCCCTTCGCTGCCTTGGGAGGCAGCCTTAGCAGGACCGGGTCGAAGAAATAGGGAATACTGCAGCTCATCCTCACGGCGCGCGCTACTTCAAACCCTTCCGCCTTAATGCCGAGCTTCTCCAGATCATCCGGCAGAACCAGAATCCTACCGCTGGTAATATCCGAAGCGATAATTCTCAGCCGTCCCTTCTCCAGATCACCAAAGGTTCGCACTCCCTTTTTAAGCAATATTTGTCTGATCCATTGCTCCAGGGCTTCACCTGAGTATAGGCCCTTTTTCAAAAGCACTCTCATTGCTGGTCCGATCAGCGCAATATTAAAAATGGGCGCCCGTTTCAAAAATTTGCTGAACGACGTCGTCATAATAATATCCTTTATCTCTTCGGCATCATAACCTGCCGCAATCAAGGAAGCTACAATAGAGCCCGCCGAAGTTCCTGCAACTTTATGGAATTTCCCGCCATGGAGCTCTGCTGCCCGGACCGCCCCTGCAAGCGAGATGCCCCTGACGCCTCCTCCTTCAAATACACCGTTTATCAGCATATAAAAAAGCCCCCATCCCATACACAAGTCTAATGCTTATGTATGATGATAGGGGCTGTTTCTATGACTACTGCTTTTAATCGGGAAATTAAAAACTTATAAATTATAATAATATGATTGCAAAAGAGGTATAAGTCCTAATGGATTCTTTCTCAGCTCCTTGGCGCTGAAGAAGATGCTGCCGCTAACTTCAGGTACGCTGCGGTTATAGGTCAGCTGATTGATAATTTCCTGGGCGCTGTTCCAGCCTGCTTCAGAGGTTCCCAGCTTGTAAGGCGCGTGGCCGATATACAGCTTGACGCGGCTGCCTGCGACCTCCTTCGCCCACCAATCCACCAGCGTGTCATACTTGGCGACACTGAAGCTCATACTCCAATAGATTTGCGGGGCTACATAATCAACCCAGCCATTCTGGATCCAGGCTCTTACATCCGCATACGTACTATCATAAGCGGTGATGCCGGCCTTCGTATCTGAACCTGTCGGGTCTGTACTCTTGTTGCGCCAGACTCCAAAAGGACTGATGCCAAAGGATACACCGGGCTTCACCTGATGAATACTTCTGCCCAAATCGTTCACGAAATCGTTGATATTGTCGCGCCGCCAGTCTCCCTTGTTGTTCAACTGCTTGGAATTGTACTGTTTATAAGTGCTGTCATCCTCAAAATAGCTCGTCTTTGTCTCCCCTGTCGGGTAGAAGTAATCATCCAGATGGACACCGTCAATATCGTAACGGTTCACGACTTCCATGATCGTATCAATTACATGTTGGCGAGCATCCGGTATCCCTGGATTGATATACAACTTATTAGCAAACTTGACGATCCATTCCGGGTGAGCGTTAGCCACATGGTTGTCTGCCAGCTTGGCCGTATTGGTATCCACACTAGCCCGGAACGGGTTGAACCAGGCGTGGAATTCCATCCCGCGGCGATGAGTCTCCTCAATCATGAACTGTAGCGGATCATAACCAGGATCTTGGCCTGAGACGCCTGTCAGATAAGTGCTCCACGGCACAAGATCCGATGGGTAGAAGGCATCTCCGGATGGCCGCACCTGAACGAATACGGCATTGATCCCCATTCCTTGCAGATCATCAAGCAGCTTCACATAATCCTGCTTCTGCGATTCTGCCTTCCCGTTAGAAGTACTGCTTGGCCAATCCAGATTATACACCGTGGAGACCCATGCGCCGCGAAGCTCATTACTGACCTGAGGCGGATTCACAGGCGGCTGCGGGTTCTGTCCTTCCTCTCCGGGCAGCTGAGGATCTCCATCCCGGGAAGTTAGCGATACCGTCTTGAGGGACTGACTCCAGACTACATCGAGTCCAAGCTGCTCACTGACGAAGCGAATCGGTACCATGGTGCGGCCCTGGATGTTCTCAACCGATACGTCGAGCGTAACCAAGCGTCCGTTCACCTCGGCAACACGCTGACCAGTGATTAGCACCAGCTTGTTGCCATTCTTCTGAATGGTCGCCGTCTTTGTTGCCTGTGACCAAAGCACGCTAGCTCCCAGGCCTTCGCTAATGATGCGAAGCGGAACCATAGTGACATTCTCTTTAGGCTTTAAATAAGGCGCAGTATCGCTTGGGAGCAGCTCCCCATTTAGATAGATTTGGATCGGGCTGGCGGATGCTGCTTCCGTCCGTACCGGCCCGGCAAAAGGCCAGGCGATCAATAGAATAAGCAGCGGAATAAACCATGTTCGAAATTTCATCTGATACCTCCGATTGATATGATAGTCGTTTGCGAATAACCGCTCTTAATTCTAACGCTTATCATATGATCGGAGTTGCGGTCAGACGAAAAAATGGTACTAAAGAAACAAAAGACATCTGCCTAAATGAGACAGATGCTAAAGTTATGATTCGCCCAGAAGCTCCTGATGAACTTCACGCAATTCTCGGATATTGGACTCATCCCGTTTGAAATATTCTACGAGTGAAGCGATGCAGGTGATCGAGTCCCAGCTTAAATGATGCTCGATTCCTTCAACATCCTTATAGATGTTGCTATCATCAACGCCAATCAATTCGAGGAATTCTTCAAGCAGTTGGTGACGATCAACAAGACGCTTTCCTACCTTTTTGCCCTTATTCGTCAAGACCAGACCACGGTATTTCTCATAAATTAAATATTCGTCTTTATCCAGTTTCTGTATCATCTTCGTTACGGATGAAGGATGTACCTCCAAACCTTCCGCGATATCGGAAACCCGTGCATATCCTTTCTCATCAATGAGCTTATAGATACGCTCCAAATAATCCTCCATGCTCGGCGTTGGCATCTGACTACCTCTTTTCCATGAGTTCACACAAGCAGAATATATCTGCCCGTTACTCTGTTAATGATACATGTTATGCTTGTCTATTGGCAAGTCCGGACCTCTTAAGAGGCAGTTCATAAACGCTTTCACAGCCGCGTTTCTCGAAAACATACGCTTCATCCGTAGGCCCTGGCTCTGTCCAACTGCAGCGGTTTGCAGAAACACACATTGGAAGTATCCGCCTCGCTGCTGAAAACCGTGCTTTTTAAACTCGCATTTATTCGTTTGTTTCATAGCTTTGGATAACTAGAATTTGAGCCATTCCGGTGTAATAGACTGCAGCCAGATGGTAATTTGCGTCATTTTATTCGTAAACAGAAGCACGCCCATCAATAGCATGAGAGCGCCGCCAACCTTCATTACGACCGCAGAATAACGTACTATCCAACGCGTCTGTCCAATGAAGAAGGCTAATATAAAGAACGGGAGAGCAAACCCCAATGTATAAGCCGTGATCATACCTAACCAGGCACCCGGTTCACTAACAGCCATCGCGATGATCGCTGCTAGAATAGGGCCAACGCAAGGGGACCAGCCCGCTGAGAAACCGATACCAAATATGAAAGAACCTATGTATCCCGCCTTGTTTAGCTTCAAATTCATTTTGCGCTCTTTTAATAGAAATTGCGGTTGAAAGATCCCTAACAAGAACAAGCCCATTGCCATAATTAGCACGGCGGAGAGCTGGCGAATCAGATCGCGATATTGATTAAAGAACTCGCCGAACAACCCAGCCCCAAAGCCAAGGGTATAAAACACAACTGAAAAACCGAGGATGAAGGCCAGTGTATGCGTTAATGTCCGGAAGCGGACCTCTCTGCGATTCTGTTCCGTCTTCAAGGTCTGTACCGACATGCCTGTAATATAGGACAAGTAAGACGGGTACAGCGGCAAGCAGCAAGGAGATATGAAAGAGGCTACTCCTGCCGCAAAGGCGACTCCTAAATGAATATCGGTCATAACAGCCTCCCTGTTCCATTTTCTTGATTCCCGGTGTCTTACCGTATTTCTCTATCATGATCTCTCAACTTGCTATACCCCGAACACCCCTAACTTAGGCGGATAAGCCGCGCTTACCCATAATCGTCAGGATGAGCATAGCAATCAGGAACAATACTATCGTTGCACCCGGGGCCAGATTCCAGACTCCCGCGATGACAAGGCCAACGACGACGGCAATCTCGGAGATAACCACTGAGAACACAACCGATTGTTTGAAGCTCCTGGCAATCAGCAGGCTCGTCGCAGCCGGAATCGTAAGCAAAGCGGAGACAAGCAATGCTCCAACAATCTTAATCGCAGTACTAATTACAAGGGCAGTAAGCACAGTCAGCAGCATATTCAAGACCTTGACAGGCAATCCGCTGACAGATGCTGCATCCTCTTCAAATGTTAACAGGAAGTATTCTTTAAATAGAAGGAATATAGTGATAATGACGATCAGCGTAACCGCACCAACAACATATAGATCAACTTGATCAAGCGTATAGATACTGCCGAATAAATAACTGTTAACATCTGTATTGTAACCCATTCCAAGGGTAAAGAACAATGAGGCTAGCGCTACCCCCCCGGACATGATAATGGCAATGGACAGTTCCGCATACCCCTTATAGGCTTTACGCAGCTTTTCAATTGCAAATGATGCTACAACGGCGAAGAGAAGACCAACTCCGATCGGATACACCTCAATCAGGAATCCAAGCGCAACGCCCGCTATCGTCACATGGGCAAGGGTATCACCGATCATGGACAATCTTCGCAAGACAAGAAAAATGCCGATCAGGGGGGCGGTAAGACCGATCAGCAGCCCGCCTGTCAGCGCTCTTAGAAAGAAATCCGCAGTTAATATTTCCAAGTAAATCCATCTCCTCATTTACGTATCATACAACAGCAGCCTCAAATGATTAGGATTATTCGTTAAATCACTTATAATAAGGAATGCTGCAAATCAGGTATCGCACATTCAGGATCATGGGAATGACGGACGTAAAGTCCGATAGCTCCGCAGTGAGCCCGCGGTTCAACGCCCATGTACCCATGAATAAAATCAAGATCATGAGATACCATGAGAAAAGTCATTTGGTGATGCGCATGCAAATGGCAAATCAATTCAAAGAAATCAGCTTGCGTCTGGGCATCGATGCCGACCGTCGGCTCATCCAGGACGAGCAGATCGGGATGATTAATCATCGCTCTGGCCAAAAAGACGCGCTGCTGCTGCCCGCCGGACAGTTGTCCAATCCGTTTATTTGCAAGATCGCTAATCTTCATGACTTCCAGCGCATCATCACATTTCTTCTGCTCCGCCGCCCCGATGCGACGGAACAATTTCTTGTTGCTATATAGACCCGATAACACCACCTCGCGCACCGTTGCCGGGAACAATGGGTTAAAAGAGTTCTTCTGCGGCACGTAACCGACCCGCTCCCAATCCCGGAATTGGCGAATCGGCTGACCGAACAGCTTGATCTCGCCCGAATTGGGCTGGAGAAGCCCCACCATCATGCGCATCAAGGTTGTCTTGCCCGCGCCATTCGCGCCGATTAGGCCCACGAAATCCCGTTCTTTGACAACAAAGCTGAAATCGGAAATGACCTTCTGATTTTGATAAGCAAATGAGATATGATCGAGTTCAATGACATTATCATGACAATATTCTTGTGGCATTGATATTTCTGGTTTCATAGACAATTTCCTTTCTGCCTTCCTGCTCTGTACGAACCATCTGACTCTCCTTATTGTAGAGCGAGCAGCAGATTTTGCAAGTTCTTCTCCATCAAGGTAAAATAATTCTCCCCGTTCTTCTCTTGCTCCTTCGTCAGTCCTTCCACCGGATTGAGCACCAATGTCTTAACTCCGGCCTCGTTAGCCAATGTCTTCGCCAATCTGTCGGATACCAGTTCTTCGAAGAAAATATATTGGATTCCTTCCTCCTGCACCGTCTTCGACAAAGCTACGATATCCTGCGCTCTAGGCTCAGCATCAGGTGATAATCCCATAATGGCATGTTGTGTCAAGCCATAATCACGGCAGAGGTAACCGAAAGCTTGGTGGGATACGACGATTTCTTTCTTGTTCGTGCCTGCGAGCTTAGTGGAGAACTTCGCATCGAGATCATCCAATTTTTTGGCAAGCTCCGCATATCTGCTCTCATAATCCGCTTGGTGATCCGGATCGACTTCGATGAAGCTATTTTTAATATTCTCTGCGATAATTTTAGCCGATTTCGGACTGACCCAAGTATGAGGATCAATATGATGGCTGCTCTCCGCTTCTGCTTCGCTTCCTTCGTCGTGTTCTTCGTGCTCCACCGCTTCTTCTCCATGGTGATGTCCATCATCACCTTCAGCGGTAATTAAGGATACGCCCTGGCTAACCTCCACCGGCTTCACGACTGCATCGCTGCCAAGCCCCTTCAGAAAGTTAGGTACCCAGCCTTCCAGACCAGCACCATGATATAGGAATAGCTGCGCCTTTGATGTGTTCAGAATCTCTTTACTTCGTGGTGTCCAGTCATGCGGCTCGACCCCGGTCGGCAGCAAATTAGTCACATTCGCTTCAGCTCCGCCAATCTCCTTGGCAAATTCATAGATAGGATAGAAGCTTGTAACTACATTTACCTTGCCTGGAACGATTTCAGCATTGCTCTTTTTGCCGCAGCCCGACAAGATAACGATAAATATCAACATGAGCAGGATTAATCCTGCAGTCCCTAACTTACGTCTTGTTAAAACCATGAATTCACAACCTCCGCACTTAATCGTAATGATTACAATTAGGATTATATGTGCAAATTTAAAGTCTTGTCAACTATATTGTGTATAATAATAAACCCCGTGGAAACAAAGAGCAGCCAAAACTATGCAAGTCTTGACTGCTTCTGCCCCTTTGAATCTATGAGCCGCTAGACGCTCTATCCCGCTCTATATCAGTATTTGTTGACAAGATGTACCCGTTTTATTCGAAGGCCTGATCTGGAGCCGGCTCCAGATATTATCTTCCCAGAAAAAAACCGCCAGAGGCGTTAAGCCCCGGCGGTATTATTATGACTTGCTATTACTTCACGACAGCACCGTTAGCCATCGAATTAGGCACGGTTGCCAGCGTCAACTGATCCCCTTGCGATGCGGCAAGAATCATGCCCTGCGACAGCTCACCACGCAGTTTCACCGGCTTCAGGTTCGTCACACAAATCACCTTGCGCCCTACAAGCTCCTCCGGTTTGTAAAACTTCGCAATTCCCGATACAACCTGACGCTGCTCGAAGCCAAGATCAAGCTGCAGCTTCAGAAGCTTATCCGCTTTTGGCACCGGCTCGCAGGCAAGCACCTCAGCTACCCTCAGCTCCACCTTAGCGAAATCATCAATGCCGATCTCTTCCTTCAATTCCGGCTGTTCCACGGCCGGTGTGTGGGCAGCAGGTGCAGCTTCCGCCGCCGCAGGCACACCTCCCGTCATCGAGTTATCAATAAACTCGATCTCCTTCTCCACTTCAAGACGTGGGAAGATCGGCTCGCCCTTGCCTATTTTTGTGCCTGCCGGAATCAAGCCAAAGCTCTTGGCGCTGTCCCATGCTGTCAATTCGCCTGGAGTGATGCCTAATTGCTCCCAGATTTTCGCCGGAGCCTTCGTCAGGAAAGGCTGCAGCAGAATCGAAATGATCCGCAGCGATTCCACCAGATTCACCATGACAGAAGCAAGCTCATCGCGCTTGGCTTCATCCTTGGCAAGCGCCCAAGGTTGTGTCTCATCGATATACTTGTTCGTCCGGCTAATAAATGCGCTGATTGCGGTCAGAGCAACGGAAAATTCCAGATTTTCCATCACTTCCTCTACCTTCTCTACCGTACGCACCGCCATGTCGGCCAGATCCGTATCATATGCCGTTACATTCGGACGATAGGCAGGTACGCTGCCTTCAAAATATTTGCCTACCATCGCCACGGTACGATTCAGCAAATTGCCCAGATCGTTAGCCAGATCAGAGTTTACCCGCTGTACGAAGCTCTCCGGGGTGAACGAGCCATCGGCGCCAAACGGCACCTCACGCAGCAAATAGTAACGTGTAGCATCGAGGCCATAACGATCGATCAGCACGTTCGGATCAACGACATTGCCTTTCGACTTGGACATTTTGCCGCCTTTCATCAGCAGCCAGCCATGTCCGAATACCTTTTTCGGCAGCGGCAGATCAAGCGCCATCAGCATGATCGGCCAATAAATAGTATGGAAACGAACGATCTCCTTGCCCACCAGATGCACATCGGCAGGCCAATAACGGTTGAACATCTCTTCGTTATCACTGCCATAACCCAGCGCAGTAATATAATTGGTCAGCGCATCGATCCACACATAGACGACATGCTTCGGATCGCCCTTGACTTTAACGCCCCAATCAAAAGTAGTGCGGGACACAGCCAAGTCCTCAAGACCGGGCTTGATAAAATTGTTGATCATTTCGTTTTTACGGGATTCGGGTTGAATGAATTCAGGATTTTCCTCGTAATACTTCAGCAGGCGGTCAACATAATTGCTCATCCGGAAGAAATAACATTCCTCCTTCACCAGCTCTACGGGGTGGCCACTCTCCGGGCTTTTGCCGCCGATAACTTCCCCCTTTTCATTCTTGATGACATCCACCAATTGCGACTCTGTATAGTAAGTCTCATCGGGAATGCTGTACCAGCCTTCGTATTCGCCCTTATAAATGTCGCCCTTCTTCAACAGACGATCAAAAATTTCGGCAACAACCTCTTTATGGCGTGGTTCAGTCGTACGGATGTAGTCATCATTAGAAATGTCAAGCTTCTTCCACAGCTCTTTAATGCCTACAACAATATCATCGACGAACTGTTGTGGTGTTTTCCCGCTCTCCTGAGCTTTTTGCTCGATTTTTTGCCCATGTTCATCCGATCCTGTCAAATAGCGAACATCATAGCCGCGCAACCGTTTGTAGCGTGCTATAGCATCGCCGGCTACGGTCGTATAAGCATGGCCGATATGCAGCTTAGCACTCGGATAATAAATCGGTGTCGTAATATAGAAGGTTTTCTTGTCAGACATACTGTCATCTCCTTAAAAAAAATAAAAAACTCCCGCCCCACCATGGGACGAGAGATCTCTCACGTGTTACCACCCAAATTCCCCGCGCCTTTACAGACGAACGGGCTCAGTTGGTCGCTGTCGCAACCATCCATTAACGCCGGATTCGCGCTGCTCCCTTACCGGTCTAGTTAAACCCGGCTCGAAAGCAATTCCTCCAGGACCATATTCCAAAGCTGTTCCAGACCGGTTCTCAGCTTCCCCGGTTCTCTGCTGCTGGACGCAACGCTCTGTACTCATCCCTTCACTGGACATTTATAAAGGTAATAGTTCAATAAGTTTATACTCATTGAATCTATACATATAGCATTATATTAAGAAAAGACATCTCTGCTGTCAAGTTATACCCGCCCTGCCTTATCTTTATACTTGACATGGGTCTTCTTGGGCGGTACCAGATCCACGCCCCCTGGATGAAATGGATGGCATTTCACGATCCGCCTAGCAGCCAGCCAGGAGCCTTTCAAGGGCCCATGCACTTCGATCGCTTCCAGCGCATACGCCGAGCAGGTTGGATAGAAGCGGCAGGTTGGAGGCTTCAGCGGCGAAATAAATTTACGGTATACATGGATCGGCGCCTGAAAAGTCTTGCGAACGATGCCCATATTATGCGCCTCCGCCCGGTTCCTTACCCTGATTGTAAGCCGGGTCTTGACCCTTGTCAGGGCGGCAATTTTTGCAATAACCAAACACTTCAAATTTATGCTTCACGATCTGGAACTCCTCAGGAGCATCCGTCATTGGCATCGGGCAGAAATGAATGGGGTACGTCTTCTCGCACTGCAAGCAGATCATATGGTGATGATGATGCCCTTCCTTGCTGCAGCCGACTCTGAATTTCAGTCCATCCTCAAATACAACTTGCTCAAGCACGCCGAGCTCTTCCATAACCCTGAGATTTCTGTATACGGTATCGAAGCTAAGCCCGCTGTATTGTTTGCCCATATACTCGTATACATCTTTTGGCGTCAAATAACCTTCCCGTTCTGCGAACAGTTTGGCCAAGCTTTTGCGCTGGTCGGTGATTCGCAAACCCTGGGCAGACATCACACCGATGATATCCTCTGTCGACAGCATGTGACATTCCTCCCATCTGAGCTACCTTCCATGCGTCTTTTACACTACATCTCTCTTAATAATGCCGCAAAAATTGTCCTCCGTCAATGCAACAAGCCCCGTTGTCAATAACCAACGCAAATCCGTATATGTTATGGCAGCGTTTTGTACGATCGTCCAATGTTGTACTTGTAGCGGACAACAACGCTTAAAAGTGAAAAGCAGTCTTTTTCAGATTTTAACGGTCATCGCAGTATTGATTTAAGTATGCTGCGTAATGGTCAAGACTACAAATGGCACATAATACTCATTAATCCAGTTATCGTTAACCCGGTCTTCTTCTTTGGAATTTTTACATATCAATCATGACCACCCGTCAAATGAACTACGCTCCAATTGTTAGACACCATCCAACAATTAGAGAGTTAAAATTGCAGGTATTTTTTTCGCACACTTCGCAAGTTCAACTTGGCTTAAAGATACAACAAAAAAGCGTCCCAAGCCAACATAAATGACTTGGAACGCTTCTAGTAGTAAATTATTGCTTCACTTCAGGCAACGGCTGGAGCAGCAGGTTAACGGACAAGTTGCTGCCCGGTGCAGCTGTGAAGACAAATTCAACGGTCTGTTCGCGATCACCTGTGCGGAACAACACGTTGGCATCATTCGGCGCGCTCAGCGAGCCTCCTGTAGACAATTGTACGATATCGCCGTTCACCATGATCGAACCGGAATATCTGCCACCACGCGGATTAAACGTAATCAGTGTATTTGGAGCCACACGATACAGCTTCACTTTATACAGCACTCCAAAGTTGCCCGCATTCAGCTTATAAGCATTTGTTATGCCATCATACCCAACCTGGAACGGATCATTAGAATTGTCACCGATAAGCAGTCTTTGGCGGGTAGTTCCAACCAGATCACTATATTGCAAATATCGAGTCGAATCCTCATAGGTTCCACGATTGTGAACATCTTCCTTCAAGTTTGGAAGGGATAGCGATTGTGCAATAGCTAGAGGATCTTTATTAGGATCAATCATGATTACATTAAATTCCAATTCCTGATCGCTGTTCATATCAGCAAATAGGGATATTACGTCTCCCTGCTTCATCGTTGTAGCATTAAGCTCAGTCATAATAACCTTGCTCTCGCCTGGAGCAATCCAAACATCCTTATATTGGGCGCCGCTTTGCAAGGATTTGTAGTATCGTTCAACCGAAACTTTTCCGGCAGCTGTTGCATACTGGCTTGGTCCACCAAAACCGAGGCTAGTCTGGGTCAGACGAGTCGTTGTCTCATTCTTATTCGTAGCAACAACATACATCTTCATATTCTTGCCTGTGGCGTTAACATGGTGAACCATAAAGCGAATTGCGCCGCTTGCCGTCTCTTTATATACTCTACCTTCCGAATATACGGTCTCCGGGCTGTTGCTGCGGATCAATGTTACAGGATCGGAAGAAATCGAGTAGTTCACTCTCTCCCAAGATGGAACAGATGTGCCGTCAAAAGCGTATTTCTCGCCAATCGGCGTGAATAATTTATTGAAATCGTCGCGATTATACAACGTCTCGTTCGTGATTGTGATCGTACGTTCCACCGTTGAAGATAGTCCGAATACATTGACTACCTTCAGTCGGATCGTCATTTGCCCCGGCGTAAAGAAGGCGCGGTCATTGTTCTCCCATACGACTTCCTTGATGCCTACCTCATCTGAACTAAGGTCAGTATAAGTGATCAGTTCACCCATCTTATACGTATCTTTGTCCGTCATGAAATTGGCAAGAGGGGGAGTATGCGGCTTCCCAACGTGAATGGTCAGAGAGAACGGATCACTCCACTGCCCATTAGAATCCTGAACACGGTAAGTCACCGTGTAGGCCCCCGGGTCCATGAACTTATCCTGACGTCCTGTCCACTCCTCATTTATGATCTGAAGCCCGTTCGGGGAATAGGAATTTGTCAAGTATTGAACGTCTGTTTCCCCTGCGATCACTTCCTTGTTGCCAATCGAGAAGGAAGCTACAGGTTTCGTCGATAGATTCAGAATTACGCGCTTCCCCACATTATCTACGGAATATTGAATGCCAAGCGCTTTAGTAATTGCCGTCAATGGCACCATGAAATTATTCTTGGCAGAGTAAGACTTGCCCTTCATCGTTGTCACGACACCGTTAACCCGATAATTCGTCGTATTCAGCTTGAAGCGAAGCTCATCACTCCCCCGTGAGATAATCGTCTCTTTTGTACTATTGTCAAAAGAAAGCTGTAAACCGGCACGCTCTACAATCGCTCGGATAGATACGTAGGAGACGCCATCCTTGACTTCCATCGGATAGCCCGCTATGTATTCTTTGCCGTTCTGGTACATCTTGTTGCTATTCATCATAAGAACCAACTGTCCGGCTCCTGCGTTAGCTGCATTCGTATTCGCATTGTTCCCCGTTGTCGTAGCAGGATCGGTCGTTGAAGGATTCGTGCCATCGACATCCTGGCCTTCGTCAGTCCCGGTCGGTTGCTCCGTCTGGCCCTCTTCCGCACCGTTATTATCACCGGTTCCCTCGGTCTTGCCGTTCTCTCCAGTGACAGATGTGTTCTGATCCGTCGAATCATCGTTAGTCGCTTGACCTTCTTGACCAGAATTCGTTGTATCGCTATTCGGAGTGGCAGCATCGTTAGCTCCCAAATTATTTGATGTAACAGAAGATTGCTGCCCCACAACGCTAACCGGATCTTGCTTAACCGCTTCTTCAGCGCTTACGGGAATAACCATTGCTAATTGTGACGCAATAATAATCGTAGTAATAATTAATTTTTTGAAATTCATGTCTAGCTCCTTCTACTCCCATTTTGTCTCTCTGACAACCACATAATGTTAAACGCATGTAAACGAAAAAAGTTGCTTCTTGTCAAAAAATAAAAAAACAACAACGAAGTTATTGTATCTAACATTCCAGATATTTACCAGATTAATTTCTGTTGTTGATCTATTTATCTATTATTTGTGTTGTTATCCTGCGATTCCCCCTGACTTTCCTCATAAAAATAGGCCGGCAAAGAACGATCTCTCTGCCAGGCCTAGACTATAATTATATTAATTAGTTCCCTGATTAATTCAACTTCAGGCTAACCGGAAGTTTTCCTTGCGGGTTAAATTCACCCATCAATACTTTGGCAACGGCATCCAGAGAGAATTGGCGATTTTCGTATAAGCAGATATACGTGCCCACATCCTTAAATGATTCGACATCATACGGATTCCGGGTCGAAATCACGACAACATTGGAGCCGTGCATTCGATTCAGCGCATTGACCAGGTGGCTCTGTCCTTCCGGAATCCCGCCTTCCGCCGTGTAGGTGACCACGACAATTTGTTCAAAATCAGTGCTTCGCTTCAGCACCTCCAGCAATTCCTCTTCATCCGGGCGTGTTCCGATTACCGATAAGCTGACCTTGTCGCTATAGGGCTGCAAAGCGTTGAGCAGTGTGTATTGATGTACCGAAGGCTCATCAACCTCAGTGCGATGCCGCAGCTCCGGCCAGATGACCAGCAGAGGCTTCTGTCCGCTCAGGGGCAGATTGCCGGAATCCCGTACAAGCGTTACACTACGCTCGGCAACTTCCCTTAGCAACGCCTCACTATTCGCTTGAGGCGTCAGTGGAACAGGTACACTCTGAGGGTCGGTCCCCGTGGAAGAAGAGATTCGCTTCGCCTTCAATTCCAAAATCCGCTGCAGCGATTGATCGATTCGATCTTCACTGATTCGGCCACTTGCGACCGCTTCCCGCACTGCTTCAATAGCGGCAATCTGATCGCCAAGCGTGTGACTGACCAGCACAAGATCGGCCCCCGCCTCAATGGCCCGCACCGCTCCTTCGGCGATACCGCAGCTCTTAGCTATAGCATGCATCTCCAGGCAATCCGTTACGATAACACCGTCAAAGCTCATTTCTTCGCGCAAAAGCTCTGTCAGCACACGATGCGACAAGGTAGCCGGGATCTCTTCCTTCTCAAAGGCCGGAAAGATGACATGCGCTGTCATCACCGCATCGGCCCCCGCTTCAATCGCCTTGCGGAAAGGCAGCAATTCGATTTGGTGCAGCCTTTCCTTGTCATGCGGCACAACAGCCAGGCCAAGATGCGAGTCCACCGCCGTATCCCCATGCCCTGGGAAATGCTTAACCGTCGCAATGACGCCATGCTCTTGATAACCGCGGGTGGCTGCTACGCCGTGCCCGGCTACCTTGGCAGGATCCTCGCCAAAGGATCTGACACCGATGACTGGATTGGCCGGATTGTTATTCACATCAATACATGGAGCAAAGTTCATGTTGATACCAAGCGCCAGCATCTCCTCAGCAGCCAGCTTGGCTACATCATAGGTCAATTGCAGATCGTCTACGGCTCCAAGCGTCATATTCCCAGGAATCCGGCTAATTCCGTCATGATCGAGACGGGCAACCATCCCGCCTTCCTGGTCGATCGATATAATGAGCGGAACCTCGGAATGGCTGCGCGGAAGCTTCTGCAGATTGTGCGACAAAGCGGCAAGCTGACGCACCGATTCAACATTGCGACGGAAGTATACAACACCGCCGACATGATATTCCCCAGTTAATGCAGCTATTTGCTCATCAGGCGTCAAGCTATGAAATCCGCAAATAAACAATTGCCCAATCTTCTGCTCAAGAGTCCACTGAGTCAAGTCCAACATTATTCACCTTCCCATTTTTAGAGGTATTTTGAAATCACCCTTTATGTAAGAAAACCAACCGAGGCCACTTCAGGGAGAAGCGACCGCGATTTAACGGCAGGTTCTCTTGCCACACAAAATTTCATCAGCACAGCTGAGAACTTATATATTTTATTTTATTAAACCCCTGTTATTAAGATGCCGGCGAGTCCTTCAAGCGATATTCTGACGGAGTCATACCGGTATACTTTTGGAACACCTTGGTAAAGTAACGACGCTCCTGATAACCTACCTCAGCACCGATCTGTGTGATCGACTTCTCACTGCCGCTTAGCATATACTTCGCCGTCTCAATCCGTTGTCTCGTTAAATACTCCACAAAGGTCTCCCCAAAATGATTTTTGAAGAGCAAACAGAAATAACTGCAGCTAATGCCAAGAAAATCGGAAATATCCTCGATACCAAAGTCAGAGCCCAGATTCTGCTGAATATAGTTCTGCGCCGACATCATCAGTACCTCCGACGATTTCTTCGTTGAGAGCGAATCCTTATAGCGCTCAATCAGTGAGACGATCAACGATATCAGTTCCTTGACGCTAAGCGATTCCTGAAGCCGCAACCAGACGGCTTCCTCTTGTTCTCCAGGGAGCATCTGCATCTCGCGCATTTCACGCAATAAATGAATCAGCAAGTAATACAACAGCTTCTCGGCCCTGCCGACCGAGGTTTCATTCAGACGGGCTACATAAGCTTTCAAATCGCTGATCATTTGCGTCATCGCTTCATAATTGCCATTTCGCAGGCCGCTGCCGAATTGCTCAACCCAGTGCCACTGCGCATCTACTACGCCAAGATCGCCGCCAGGAACAGGCTCAAACAGATCTTCGCTCACATTTGAAATATCGGTAAACCATCCCTGCGACGGGTTCAGAATCAAAATCTGCTGCATGCGCTGATAAACCGCGGATATCTCACTCAAGGAATGAGGTGCTTGCCCCAGACACATACGAATGAGCATATGCGGCTTGTCTTTAACTATCGCCTGCAGGTTCTCATGCACCAAGCTCAGGGCTTCCATCGCTACAGGCTGATTTACAACGGTGTCAAAGATGATGCACCATTCTCCTTCGCGGACCTGAAGCACCGTATAATCTCTGAGCAGGGGCAGGAACAGCTCCTTCAATTTCAGTTTGATCTCCAAATTCCAGGCCTTCCGTTCAGGGGCAGGCCAGGAGATGGACTCGTGCGCGTAGCCGTCCATATCGAGCAGCAGGACAGCATAGCTGTCCGGATGAACCGCGCCTTCTTCATCCTGCCACAATTCATCCTCTTTGACAGCCTCTTGTCCCAATAAGGAATGAATCAGAATATTTTCATTAGCCAGGGAAGCTACCCGGCTTAAAAGCTGCTCTTTGTTCTTCTGCTTCTTCTTCTCGATGATCTGCTTTGCCAGCTTCCTTACCGTGTCTTCCAGTTCGAAGTAGTTGATCGGCTTGCAAATATAATCGCGAACCCCGTAGCGGATTGCGGTACGTGCATATTCAAATTCCTGATAGCCTGTCAGAAGAAGGATTTCCCCGGTTAACCCCTGTTCTCTAACCCTCTGGATCAGCGTCAAACCATCCATTACCGGCATTCGGATATCACATAAAATCAAATCGGGATGATGCAGGGTGGCCGCCTCCAGAGCGTCCACACCATTTTTAGCCAAGCCGATAATTTCAAAGCCCAGATCCTCCCAAGGCAGCACTTTCGATAGATTGTTCAGGATATGAACCTCATCATCAACCAATAACGCCTTCAGTCTCATTTTTATCACCCAATTCATATTTAGGAATCACACATTGAATCACCGTACCGTATCCAGGCTGCGAGCAGATGAACAACCCGTATCTCACTCCGTATTTAAGCCGGAGACGATCATACACACTTCTCAGGCCCAGGCCTCTTCGTTCATGACTTGGATAAGCGCCGGATTCATGGTAGGCCGGATTATCCCAATCCAGGTATTGAATCTTGGACAGCGCTTCGTTCGTCATCCCAATTCCATTATCCTCAACCCGAAGCGTAATCCGATCCGCCTCCATCCTTCCAGTGACCTTGATCATCCCCTGATATTCGATCCCTTCAAAACCGTGCTGGATGCTGTTCTCCACAAGCGGCTGAAGGGTAAGCTTGAGCAGCTGACAGCCCATCATTTCATCCGGAATATCAATTTCATAGTCGAACAGATCATCAAATCTGAACTTTTGAATCTCCAAATAATTTTTTAAATGTTCGATTTCCAGGTTGAGGCTAATCTCCTCCTTGTCCTGAATGCTGATCCGTAAAATGTTGGCAAGCCGCAGCACCATCTCGCTGACCTTGCGGCCTTCATTCTGGACAGCCAGAACATTAATAGATTCCAGTGTATTAAATAGAAAATGCGGCTTGATCTGGGCTTGCAGCACCCGCAGCTCAGCATTCGCCTTCTGGAACTGCTCCCTTTTGACCTGCTCGAACAATTCATTGATTTTGACCATCTGGTTGTTAAAGCCTTGCTGCAGGAGCAATAGCTCATCATCGCCCTTCTCATCCACGCGCGCGCTCAAGTCCCCATCCTCAACCTTGCGCATGAATCTGACGATGACGCCAATCGTGCCTGTAATCCGGTTCATAAACAACAGGTTAAACAGCAGGGCGGTCACAACGCAGACGAAGAAGATAATCACGAACCAATTGGCAAAAGTGACAACCTCACGCGACAAATAACGCCATGATGTTACAGAGACGAGCTTCCAAGGATACTCCTTCAAGTCATAGGCCGAGATAACGCTCTCTGTCCCATTGAACTTGGCCTTGAAGCTCTGATAATTTCCGCCGTCCTCAAGCTTTTTCATAATGTTCGGTTCCAAGGATTGCCCAACCATTTCGGATTGATAATCATATAAGACCTGGCCCTTGTTATTGACCAGCATGAAGCGTGTATCCTTCATACTGCTGCCCAGCCTGAGGCTCTGAAATATTTTCTCAAATTCCCAGTTTTTAATCTGAACAACCAGAATACCTACGCTGCGCAGATTGTTCAAATCTTTAATCAAGCGGATCTGCGTAAATACATTGTCCGAACCGGTTAATTCAGGATATTCATGAGGAGCAATCCATAACGGCACGCCTTTTAGCGATACAACCTCATTATACAAAGGATGTTCCTTGAACTGTTCATAGGGTAAGGTCTGAAAATTTTCTTTGTTGAAAATTGTAATCACATTCGATCCGGCACGCCCATGTACATTGTACAAAAACGCATAATCAATCGCTGGATGATTGTACAGCAGTGACCGGAAGTTCTTCTGGTTGGCATTGAGCTCAAGCTGCTGGCTTGATGCCGTCAAATCCTGCGAATCCGGGTCTTTGGCTATCAGCGCCTGTTGGAACACCCCTTTGGCAATGCCATTATCGGTTACATTATCCATTTCATAAAATACGTTCGTGATGCTATAGGCGATCGCCTTCAACGAATATTCCGACTGCTGACTATACTTCGTCTCTATCGAATTAAAGCTGACCAGAAACGTAATAATGCCCAGGATAAATAAGGGGATAATCACCAGCCCCAGAAAAGCGGTAAACAATTTAATTCGCAGATTCATATGCATGAGCTCCCGACCAATCCATAATTAGCCTTTGACGCTGCCCGCTGTGACCCCTTCAATAATTTGCTCTTGCAAAATCGCGTAGATAATCATAACTGGCAGAACGCTAAAGACAATCCCAGCGGACATTTGTGCGTAGTTCGTGTTGTAGGCGTCCCTGAAACCTACCATACCTACCGGAAGCGTTTTCAGCGCGTCGTTGGACAGGAAATAGTTCGCAAGCAAGAACTCGTTCCAGTTGCCCAGGAAGTTGATGATAAAGACAGTCACGATCGCCGGTATAGTTAGTGGTATTATTATTCTAACAAACAGTCCGGCAGAGCTCAATCCATCCATTACCGCCGCTTCCTCGATTTCTCCCGGAAGAGATCGCATAAAAGCTGCCAGAATCACGACAGAGAATGGAATTGCATTAGCGACGTAAGGCAGGAGCAGAGCCATATGTGTATCGAGAATATCCAGCTTTCTCATGATTCCATAGATCGGAAGAAGCAAAGAGTTGTTCGGGATCAGCATCCCCAGTAAAATCAATTGAAACACAATTGCACTGATCTTATTATAGCGCATACGCGTTACGGCAAAGGACAGCATCGCTGCAAACAGAATCGATACGCAGGCAGCGATGACCCCAATATACAAACTGTTAAAGAAATAAGTACTGATCTTTGCATTGACCCAAGCATTTACGTAATTATCAAATGAGATCGAGCCTGGAAGTCCGAACGGATTAGATGCGATATCCTGATTGTTCGTCTTAAATGAGGAGAAGATGACAAACAGGAACGGATACAGAATGATCAGCAAATAGGCCATTAGGAAAATGTGCGGAATAGTCTTCTTTATTGCTCTCATCAGTATTCAATCCTTTCCGTCCGTTTTGCTATCAAGACTTGATATAGTACTGTGATGATTATCGTAAATACGAAGATCAATACAGCGATGGAATTACCGAAGCCGTGTCTAAAGCTTGTAATCGCATAACGGATCATGTATGTTGCCATAACATCCGTCGAGCCTGCAGGACCGCCCTTCGTCATAACGAGCACAATATCCGCAGCCTTCATCGCACCAGCGATGGACAACATAATAACGACTGATACAATCGGCATAATGAGCGGAAGCGTGATTTTGATAGCTCTTTGGAATCCGGTTGCCCCGTCGATCGCCGCAGCCTCATCCAATTCTTTGGGAATCGAGAGAATAGCTGCAAGCACCATGACGATATAGAATCCGGTCCATTGCCAAGCATTTGTAATCAGGATCGATATCATGGCCCAGTTCTTATCAGACAGCCAATAGACTGGCGATACACCGAAAAGCCCAAGCACTTCATTCGCCAGACCAAAATCCGGGTTGTAGATGAAGCCCCACAAAATCCCGATAACTGCCGTTGACATAATCGATGGCATAAATACCGCTGTCTTATATAACCCCTTAAAGCGCTTCACGTTAGCTATTAACAATGAGAAGATGATAATGAGCGGAACTTGAATCAGACAGGAGAACAAAATAAAATAGACGTTATTTCTGACTGACTTCCAGAAAGCAAGATCGTTAAATGCCTGCACATAGTTATCAAATCCGATATAATGAACGTTCTTGGATATCCCGTTCCAGCTAGTGAAACTGTTGTTGACTGCTGTAAATACCGGATAGATAAAAAAGGCCAGAAACAAGATGAAGGCAGGCAGTATGAACAAGACATATATCAGCGGGTTTCTTAGTGCTTTATTCATGGTAACCTCCGTTGTAATCTTTGATATTTGTTTCTTCTGCTCCTAAATCTATCTATCTTTCCACTTAGACAGAAAGGGCGCCCCCACAAAGTCGAGGCGGGTGGCGCCCTTTTCTAGCTAATAAAGTAGTTCAAAAAGTAATTACTCGCCGGCTGCATTGGCAGCATCTTGAGCGGCTTGCACGTTCTCCAGCATCTTCTGAGGATCGATTTCTCCTCCGATAATTTGCTGGATACCCATGCTCAGCGCTGTATTAACTTCTGCTTGAACAAGTGCATCAAAAGCCGGGAACGAAGTTCCGATTTCACTTACAGCCTTGAAAATATCCTGCATCAACGGATCGTCCGATGTTGTCTTCATTTGCTCCAGATCCATCTTCATGGCAGGAAGCACACCGTCTTCCTTCAGACCGCGAAGCTGCATTTCATCCGTCCACATGTTCTTGATAAATTCCTTCACTGCTGCCAATTTGCGAGGATCTTCAGCAACTGTGCTGGAGAAGCCGTAACCATTGTTGGCATCCTGCATAACTACGATAGGATCGCCTGCATTTACTGGCGGCATATTGAAGTAACCGATCTTACCAACCAGATCACCCGCTTGTGCCGGATCTCTGAATACCGAGTTCGCCCACGATCCGTCCATCATCATGATGGCTTCGCCGGTAATTACTTGGTTTCTCATATCTGCATATTCAAAACCAAGCTCGCCTTTCTTGAAGTAGCCTTTTTGTACCCATTCCTGATGTTTGGCAACAGCCTTCACCATGTTCTCATCTGTCCATTTTGTCTCGCCCGTCTTGAATCCATAAGTGATGTCCGGACCAGCATAGTAGGACCACAGGTTATTCGTTGTCATCAATGGAATCCAGGCATCCTTGGAGGCTTGAGCGAACGGAATCTTGCCGTCTGCTTTAATCTTCTCCGCAATCGCTTCCAATTCTGCGATGGTTGTAGGAACCGTTAGGCCCTTTTGTTCGAAATATTCTTTATTGTAGAAAATACCTTCGATTGAGCCGCCGATTGGCAGACCGTAAACCTTGCCATCTGTTGAAAATGGCGCCAAAGTGGTGAATTTGTCTTTGAGTCCGAGTTCATCAAGGATCGAAGTGATGTCGAGCATTAGGCCTTCTTTAGCATACAACGCTGCATCCGGGCTACCGAATACGTCAAACACTTCCGGCGGCTTACCCGCGGCCATTTCGCCTCTCAGCTTCTCCTTACGGTTAACTTCCGAATCCACACCGTCCAGCTTGATCTTTAATCCAGGAACTGCAGCTTCCGTCTTTTTCACTACATCTTCCAGAATAGCCAAGCGGAATTTCTTTGCTTCCCCAATTTGTGTGTGGCGAATCGTAATTTCAAACGGTTCGTCACTTACCTTTGCTTCGTTAGCAGGCTTGTTATTCGTTCCTGCATTGCCTTTGTCCGCCGTGTTCTTGTCGTTAGAACTTCCACAACCAGCAAGCAATGCTGAAGCTACGAAGAACAGGGATAGTAACAGCGTCAAACTCTTCTTCATATTTCTTTGGACCCTCCTCAAGATCGGTTTGTATGTTACATCTTCATTATAGAAAGCGATTCCATTCTTGATAAGGAGGACATTTTTCTATAATGGGGATAATATTATCTAGTTATAAAATAAGAAAAACGGTTAAATCTGACAAGTGACGTCAAATTCAACCGTTTGTGTGGGTTAGTAATATGGATTAAGTCATGTTAACTGACATAATGATTACTTCGCTGTAACTACCTGCTGCCGCCCCTCTTCGATCAGGCGATTCGCCCGTTCGATCTCCTCCGCTGTTGGAGAAGGAACGCCCTCCAGAGGGTAATCCCAACCAAGCTCCTGCCACTTATAAATCCCCATTGTATGGTAAGGAAGTATTTCAAACTTCTCTACACCATGGAGGCCGCCGATAAACTGGCCAAGATGAATCAAATCCTGTTCATCGTCGTGGATTCCCGGTACAAATACGTGACGAATCCACATTTTACGGTTATGCTCTGACAACCAGCGCGCCATTTTCAACATGCGATCATTGGGTTTGCCAGTCAATTTGATATGCTTCTCATTGTCGATGTGCTTCAAATCAAGCATGACCAAATCCGTCACATCCAGTAAATCGCGGATCTTATCGCCTTCATTATATCCGTTCGTATCCAGGCAAGTATGCAGGTTCCAGCGCTTCTTCACCTCTCGGAACAATTCAGTGACAAATGGCGCCTGTAGCGTCGCCTCTCCTCCGGATACGGTTAATCCGCCGCCTGACGAACGATAGTAGTTCAAATATGGCTCAATTTCAGCCAGAACCTCTTCCACTGTCATTTCCTTGCCTTCCGTCAGGCTCCAGGTATCGGGGTTATGGCAATATTGGCATTGCAGCAGGCAGCCCTGCATGAAGAGTACGAAGCGTATACCCGGTCCATCTACCGTTCCGAATGTTTCTAATGAATGAATACGACCTTTAAGCATATTGTTCGCCACCCTTTCTCATTGAGGCTGCCTGATGTATAGCCACAATCTCTAAGACTGTTCAGATCCGTTATTACATCGAACCGTGGAAGGTACGGTTAATAACGTCAAGTTGTTGTTCGCGAGTCAGCTTGATGAAGTTAACAGCATAACCCGAAACGCGAATGGTCAATTGAGGATAATTCTCTGGATGTTCCATAGCGTCGATCAATTGCTCGCGGTCGAATACGTTAACGTTCAAGTGGTGAGCATCGCTGCCGAAATATCCATCCATCATCGATACGAGGTTGGATTTACGGATCTCAGGTTCTTTACCAAGCGCCTTAGGAACAATCGAGAAGGTATTCGAGATCCCATCCAAGCTGTGTTCGTAAGGAAGCTTAGCTACCGAGCTCAAGGAAGCAAGGGCGCCCTTCTTGTCGCGGCCATGCATTGGGTTTGCACCTGGTGCGAATGGTTCGCCAGCTTTACGTCCGTCTGGAGTGCTGCCTGTTTTCTTACCATATACGACGTTCGAAGTAATCGTCAAGATCGATTGTGTTGGCAACGAGTTACGGTAAGTTTTGTGCTTGCGGATCATGCCCATGAAGGACTCAACGAGCTTAACTGCAATATCATCCACTTTATTATCGTTGTTACCGTAGCAAGGATATTCGCCTTCGATTTCGAAGTCAACAGCGATGCCATTTTCGTTGCGAATCGGTTTAACCTTAGCGTATTTAATAGCGCTCAGGGAGTCAGTAGCTACCGACAAACCTGCGATACCGCAAGCCATCGTACGCAGAATGTCACGGTCATGCAATGCCATTTCAATGCGTTCGTAGCAGTATTTATCATGCATATAGTGAATAACATTCAAGGAGTTAACGTATGTCTTAGCCAGCCATTCCATCATTGGAATGTAGCGTTTCATAACTTCATCATAGTCCAGATATTCCGAAGTAATCGCTGGATATTCAGGACCTACTTGAGCGCCGGATTTTTCGTCTTTACCACCGTTGATTGCATACAGCAATACTTTAGCCAAGTTAGCGCGAGCGCCGAAGAACTGCATTTGTTTACCGATTCTCATAGCGGATACACAGCAAGCAATACCGTAGTCATCGCCATAGATCGGACGCATCAAATCGTCATTTTCGTATTGAATCGAACTTGTCTCGATCGATACATTGGCCGCAAATTTCTTGAACGCTTCAGGCAATTTCTCGGACCAAAGGACAGTCAGGTTAGGTTCTGGAGCAGGTCCCAGGTTATAAAGTGTATGCAGGAAACGGAAGCTGTTCTTGGTTACCAGTGTTCTGCCGTCTTCAGACATACCGCCAATCGATTCAGTTACCCAAGTTGGGTCACCGCTGAACAGATCGTTGTATTCCGGAGTACGCAAGAACTTAACAATACGCAATTTCATAATGAAATGGTCAACTAATTCTTGAGCTGCTTCTTCAGTCAGCGTGCCTTCAGCCAAATCACGTTCAATATAAGCATCAAGGAACGAGGATACGCGGCCAAGCGACATTGCTGCACCGTCTTGTTCCTTAACAGCAGCGAGGTAACCGAAGTATACCCATTGAATCGCTTCTTTAGCATTTTCAGCCGGTCTGGAAATGTCGAAGCCGTACATTTGACCCAGTTCTTTCAATTCTTCCAAAGCACGAATTTGCTCGGAGAGCTCTTCACGAAGACGGATGACATCTTCATCGATCACATCAACTTCAAGGCTGAGCTTTTCTTGTTTCTTTTGCTTGATCAGGAAATTAATACCATAGAGTGCTACACGACGATAGTCGCCGATAATCCGGCCACGGCCGTAAGCATCTGGAAGACCTGTGATGATCCCCGCTTTGCGGCATGCTCTCATCTCAGTTGTATAAGCATCGAAAACACCTTGGTTATGTGTTTTGCGAATCTTTGTAAACAGTTCTACAATTTCACCCGGCAGATCAAATCCGTATGCTTGACAGGAGTTGAGAACCATGTTAATCCCGCCGAACGGATGAATTGTGCGTTTGAATGGCTCGTCTGCCTGCAAGCCAACGATTTGTTCCTTATCTTTATCCAAATAGCCAGCAGCATGTGAAGTAATGGCGGAAGGTGTGTTAACATCTACATCAAGTACGCCGCCTGCTTCGCGTTCTTTCTTGGTCAGATCAGAAATGATCTCCCAGAGCGCCTTGGTGTTAGCGGTAGCTCCTTGAAGGAAGGATTCATTTCCTTCATAGGAAGTAACGTTGTCTTGAATAAAATTGCGAACATTAACTTCTCTCATCCACTTGCCTGCTTTGAAGCCTCTCCATGCGGATTGAACTTCTTGATTACCTTTTACTTCTCTCTCAGTCACCGACATCTTTATTCCCTCCATATATATAGTTTGGAGCACGCGGTTGAAGGATATACTCGCGCCTCGTGATCCCTAAAATTTGTGATAATTTTCACATTTCATTCACTAATGAACCTATGAAAATCAATCACCTACTACTCAAATATGCGGGATCGTTTATGTCATAATCATACATCAATCCCGTATAAATGATTGTGACAAATATCACAATCAAAGTGATATTTGTCACGATTTTCCTTGCATTTGTTCAATTATTCGTCAAATCTTCCGTAGAAGGCATCGCGGTATACTTCCGCCAGTTCGGTAACCAATGGGAGCTTAGGATTTGCTGTTGTACATTGGTCTTCGAAGGCCCGGTCAGCCAAGTAATCTACCTTCGACTCGAAATCCTTCGGATCAAATCCGAGCTCCTGGAAGCTCTCAGGAATGCCAAGCTTTCTGTTCAAATCACGGATCGCATTGATCAAGCTCTTGATGCCTTCTTCTGTCGTGCGAGCCGGCAAGCCAAGAATGCGGGCGATTTCTGCATAACGCTCATCAGCCACGAAATGTCTGTATTTAGGCCAAGCTGCGAATTTGGTCGGTTTCTTGGCATTGTAGCGAATAACATGCGGCATCAGGATCGCATTCGTACGGCCATGCGCTGTATGATATTGTCCGCCCCATTTATGCGCCAAGCTATGGTTAATACCCAGGAACGCGTTGGCGAAAGCCATACCTGCCAATGTCGAAGCATTGTGCATCTTCTCGCGGGCCAGCTTGTCGCCGGTAAGCGCCGATTTCTCGAGGTACTGGAACACCAGTTGAATCGCTTTGATGGCCAGACCATCCGTGTAATCATTAGCCATTACCGAGACATAAGCTTCGATCGCGTGAGTCAATACGTCCATACCGGTATCTGCAACAGCGGTTTTTGGCAGTGTATATACGAACTCAGGATCGATAATAGCTACATCAGGAGTCAATTCATAGTCAGCCAAAGGATATTTCGTATTGCCGTTGATTTTATCAGTAATAACTGCGAACGATGTTACTTCCGAGCCGGTACCCGAAGTCGTTGGAATAGCCACGAATTTCGCTTTTTGACCAAGACGAGGGTATTTGTAAATCCGCTTGCGGATATCCATGAATTTTTGCTTCAGGTTGTGGAAGCTGGTGTCCGGATATTCGTAGAACAACCACATGCCTTTTGCAGCGTCCATCGGCGAACCGCCGCCTAGTGCGATAATGCAGTCCGGCTGGAATTTGCTCATCAGCTCAGTTCCGCGTTCCACCGTCGTTGTCGATGGATCCGGCTCTACATCGGCGAAGACCTCAATCGCAACCGGCGTTTGGCGTTGGCGGAGATAATGCTCCACTCTTTCTACATATCCCAGTTTAACCATCATTGGGTCTGTCACGATCAACACGCGGCTGATGTCAGGCATTTTGGCCAGGTATTGAGTGGCTCCCTTTTCAAAATAAATCTTGTTTGGTACTTTGAACCATTGCATATTCACGGTACGATGATTCACCCTTTTCACGTTGATCAGATTGACGGCTGTTACGTTCGACGATGTCGAGTTGCGTCCATACGAGCCGCAGCCCAGTGTCAACGATGGCAGGTTCGTATTATAGATATCGCCGATACCGCCTTGCGAAGATGGCTGGTTAACCAAGATCCGGCAGGTAGGCATACGGTCAGAGAACTTCTTAATCACTTCATCATCGTTCGAATGGATAACCGAGGAGTGCCCCATTCCGCCGAACGATACGACTTCAAGCGCGAGGTTGATGCCTTGTTCTGCATTTTTCACCTTGTAGCAGGCCAATACTGGGCTAAGCTTCTCAGCGGACAATGGGAATTTAGGGCCTACACCATCGATTTCTGCTACAAGAATTTTAGTTCCTGCCGGTACATCGATCCCGCACATTTCAGCAATTTTTACAGCAGATTGACCAACAATCGCCGGATTCACAGCACATTTATCCGCAATAATCGCTCCCTTGGTCAATTTACCTGCTTCTTCTTTATTTACAAAATAGCATCCGTTAGCTATCATTTTCTTCTTTACTTGATCGAAGATCGGTTCTTCGATAATAACCGCTTGTTCAGAAGCACAAATCATGCCGTTGTCGAATGTCTTGGATAGGATGAGGTCATTGACGGCTTGATCGATGTCCGCGCTTTTCTCGATGAAGCATGGAACGTTACCAGGCCCTACGCCTAAAGCCGGTTTGCCGCAGCTGTATGCCGCCTTAACCATTGCGGAACCACCGGTGGCCAGGATGCAGGCAATGTCGTTATGATTCATCAGTGCATTCGTACGGTCCATGGATGGATTCTCGATCCATTGAATGCAATCGGCAGGTGCGCCATGTTTAACCGCTGCATCAAGCAGGATTTGGGCTGCTTCAGCACTGCAGCGTTGAGCGGATGGATGGAATCCGAAAATAATCGGGTTACGAGTCTTGATCGCGATAAGGGCTTTGAAGATTGTCGTCGATGTCGGGTTGGTTACCGGTGTGATCCCCATGATGATACCAACCGGCTCGGCGATTTTCTGGAAGCTGTCAAATTCATTGTCTTCAATAACACCAACCGTCTTATCATACTTGATGCTGTGGTAGATGTATTCGGTAGCGAACATGTTCTTAATGATCTTGTCCTCGTACACGCCGCGGCCCGTTTCTTCTACGGCCATCTTTGCCAAGTACATATGTTTGTCTAGACCAGCAAGCGCCATTGCCTGTACGATGGAATCAATTTGTTCCTGATCCATACTCATGAAAGCTTCTTGTGCTTTGTTTGCTTTGTCAATCAACGTTTGAACATACTCTTGCGCAGTTGGCTGTTGGACCTTGGTCGCAACTTCATTTTTAACGGCCATCTCTCTCATCCTCCTAAAGTTAATGGATGCACCTGTCTTTTAAACTTCGTGAAATGTTTCACTTGTAGGTCCATCCCTCGGAAGCTTTGTGCTTCTCTTTATGATTTGATCATAGCATATCGATTTTCGTTTGTATAGTGAATTTTTTCACATAGTTTAAAATAGTTGAAAACTTTCATCTTTCGGTGTATATTTTCAACATGTTCTTACATATATTATGCTCCATTTGGCCCGGGATCCAAACTTTAAGCAATTTAACAAACTAAGTTTCACGTTTAGTAAACCTGTTTGCAGTTGGATAACGCTTCCGAAGTGAAATTAGTCACAATGTTAAAAATTAGACACTTTTTGACGTATTAGAGGCAACCCAAAATCAAATAATCGTTATATAATTAATTTAAAATAATTTAAAATTTTCAGAAAATTTAGGACAAATTCGTATAAAAGGGGAAATCGATGATGAGTGAAAGCGTAAATACCACCATGCCCCGCGGCAATACAAGTTGTTTCTCCGAGCAAAACTTCAATAGGCTTCTTGTTACGATGAAGGATAAATCTTATCCCGAGGGGACGCATCTTTTCTGGGAAGGCGATCTTTCCGATAAGCTATTCTACATTAAGCGCGGGCGAGTAAAATTAACCAAATCCACCGATGAAGGCAAAGAACTCATTCTATATATGTACGGTCGCGGCGATCTGGTCGGACAGGCCGATCCTTTCTTTAGTATGAAGCACAGCTTTACCGCTGAAGTGATTGAAGACAGCGAGGTTGGTGTCATCGAGCAGAAGGACCTGGAGATCATGATCTGTCAGCATTGCGATTTTTCAATCGATTTCATGAAGTGGATGGGAATCCATCACCGGCTGACCCAGACTAAATTCCGCGACTTGATGATGTACGGCAAACCTGGTGCGCTCACTTCTACTTTGATCCGTCTTAGCAATACTTACGGTGAGCCTTATGGAGACTCCATTCTGATTAACAAGAAAATCACGCATACCGACTTGTCCAACATGATCGGTGCTACGCGTGAGAGCGTCAACCGTATGCTCAGCGATCTGCGCAAGAAAGATGCGCTTGAATATGTGAATGGCATGATCGTCATTAAAGATCTTGTTATGCTGCAGGACATGTGCCACTGTGAGCTCTGTCCAAATGAAATCTGCCGGATCTGACGATCGGTCCGGCACCATCCCCTTAACCTTCATCTTCTCCAAAAGGAAGATGAAGGTTTTTTTGTATCGATCCATCCTATTGGTTGCGTAAGCCGAATTACACCTGCTCACTTCATTCGTTCAGTCTGTCCAGCCCATAGCATTCTTCTCCACCTGCAAGGATAGAAAATTCAACCACTGCACATGATCATTCAGGCAAGAGGCCGCGAGGTAATGCCCAGCTTCTCCACCTCCGGCAGCAAATTGCTCTCTTCCTTCGATCGCCAGCTCATGCAGCGTCTCCAAGCAATCCGTAACAAGTCCGGGCGAGAAGATCAGCGGCCTCTTGATCCCCCTTCCTGCCAATTGTCCAAGCACTTCACTCGTTGCCGGTCCTACCCACTCCTCCGGTCCAAAGCGCGATTGGAAGGTCACCTCATAACGATCCGGGGCCCAGCCCATCGCGTTAGCAAGCAGCCTGGCCGTCTCCATACATTGCTCTGGATAGGGATCGCCTGTAGCGACATATCGCTTCGGTATTCCATGGAAGCTAAGTACATAATAATCCGGGGCATCAGCCATCTCCTCCAAATAACGGGACAGATGTGACTGCATTGCCGATATGTAGCCAGGTTCGCTATAATATGCGTCCACGAAGCGCAGGGCTGGCACAAAACGTTTGGACACCGAACCGTTAGCACTTCTCCTTCCAAGTGCCGCGAAGCAGGCTTGATCATATACTGAAGCGCTCGTGGTCGATGAATACTGCGGGAATAAAGGAACAATAATAATGCGTGTGATGCCCGCTGATTCCAAGCTAGCCATCGCCTGTTCCATGCTTGGTTCACTATAGGCCAAAGCCAGTTCAACCTGGTACTCGGCTCCAAGTCGGGATTGCAAGCCAGCTTGCTGAGCCAGCGAATGGATTAGCAGCGGCGAGCCTTCCTCCTGCCAGATTTCACGGTACAGCTTAGCAGATTTCCGCGGTCTCGCACGCAAAATAATTCCCCTTAGCAGCGGTTGCCATAGCCATGGAGAGTAATCGATCACCCGCCGATCCGACAGAAAACGGCGCAGATAAGGACGTACGAATTTGGATGTCGGCTCCAGAGGGGTACCGATTTGTGATAATACAACTCCGATAGGAGACATTTCTCAGCGCTCCCTTCTATATCTTAATGCGACCCTAACGTAGCATATACTTCCACTCAGCACAGTACCTGAGATCACAATTCGATCCTTCAATAGACAAAAAGAAAGGCCCTTCAAAATAATGAAGGCCTCTCCTATAATTTAAGTTATTTTAAAATGTCATGGTCAACATAACGTTCACCGTTCAATTCACTAATAATTTCAATTGCGACCTTGGCTCCATCGCCAGCGGTAATAATCGTATGAACGCTAACACCAGCTACTGTACCTGCCGCCCAAATCCGCGGCTTGCTGGTACGTCCGTTAGCGTCCGTGTCAATGACGGTCTTGATACGTGGCTCTCTTCCATCCTTCAGTGTAATACCGATCGACTTCGCTAAATCCGTAAGCGCACCCGTGGCCAAAATAACATGAGAAGCTTCATAGCTGCGTCCCGATTCCGTCTTTACGGTTATTTTCGTTTCACCATTTGTGTCTACGGCTATTACTTTCTCTTCGATGAACTTAGCGCCGAATTTCTCAGCTTGTTCACGGCCTGTCTGCAGTAAATCCGGTCCGGACGTCTCTTTGACACCGTAATGATTCTCAATCCAGGCTCTCTTCGTCATGCTTCCATTGCTGTCCAGTACAAGTGTCTCCTTACCTGCCTTTGCCAGAAACAAAGCTGCACTTGCCCCTGCAGGTCCTGCTCCGATTACTATTACCTCAGCCAAAATTACACCTACTCTCTATAATATTAGGGGTAGCTCAAAAAGTCTGCTTCTGATCACAAAGTGAATCAGACAGCGGCTCAGCATCCGCGTTTTGAAACAACGCACATCGGAAGCCTCAGCTTCGGTGCCAAACCGACCTTTCTGAACTAAAATGTTCGTGCCGCCCCCGTCACAGGTAGCGGCACGGCTTAGCCACGTTACTCAATCCACTCTTCCGCCCAGCATTGGACCTGGTCCATAACGGGACGCAGGGCGCGCCCTTTATCCGTCAATTCGTATTCAATCCGAACCGGTGTTTCCGGATACACATGCCGCACAAGTATACCCTCATTCTCAAGATCCTTCATACGTTCGGACAGCATTTTATCACTCATCGACGGGATGCCATTTGAAATATCTTTGAATCTCCTGGGTCCGTCCATTAAAGTTCGAATAATTAATCCGTTCCAGCGTTTCCCCAGCAAAGAGAAAGCCAACTCAAAGCGCGGACACAACTGACATATGGATGTACCGTTATCATCCATTACATTTCACCTCTTACCTATTTAGAAACAATTACTTCATGAGAAACATTGTCGTTAAAAACTTACAATAAGTTAGTTTGTTTCAGTTTAGCATATTTTTAAATAAATTAACACCGAGATTATACTTTCCTTAACATTTTCACATACTCGGTACTCTTAACATAGGCCTTAAATTAGTATACTATACAAAAAGTTTAGCAATTAAAGGAAACAAAAATAACGGCTGCCGTTTGGGGAGCCGTTATTTTTAAATCTATTTATAACCCGAGGTATTTATGATTTATACCCACCACATTTCAGCGGCAGAGTCCTCCATAATTACTTGCTGTAGATTGCGAACAGCCTTCGTGAAGCCTTCATCAATTGACATCAATCCATCCTCATGCTCGATGCTTACCGCATAATCATAACCATGCAGACGAAGCGCGCTGATAATATCCGCCCAGGTCTTCATATCATGGCCATATCCAACGGTGCGGAATTGCCATGCACGATCCTGCATTAAGGTATAGGATTGCATGTCGGTGATCCCGTGCATATTGACATTAATCGGATCAATTGTTGTATCCTTCGCATGGAAGTGGTGAATTGCGCCTGCCTTACCCAGGATGGCTACTGCCTGAACCGGGTCAATGCCTTGCCACCACATATGGCTAGGGTCCAGGTTAGCGCCGATCACTTCACCAACCGCTTCGCGAAGACGAAGCAAGGTGCCCGGCGTATGCACGGAGAAGCCGCCATGGAGCTCAAGACCGATCTTGACATGATGCTTCTCAGCGTAAGCCCCCCATTCCTTCCAATAAGGAATGACCTTGTTCTCCCATTGCCATGCCAGCACTTCCTGGTAATCGTTTGGCCAAGGAGCAACTGGCCAGTTCGGATATTTCGCATCCTCATGATCACCCGGGCAGCCTGAGAAGGTGTTCACAACAGGCACTTCAAGCAATTCAGCCAGCTGAACCGTCTTGACGAAATCATCATGATCCTGCTGTGCAAGTGCCTTCTGCGGATGAAGCGGGTTACCGTGACAGCTCAAAGCACTGATCATCAGGCCACGGGATTCCACCGCTTTCTTGAATTGCTCGCGAGCCGCTTTATTCTCAAGTAGAAGGTCTGGGTTGCAATGAGCCTTCCCGGGATTCCCACCTGTACCGATCTCTACTGCCTTCAAGCCACGGGATGCAGCCATATCCAACGCTTCTTCGAACGAACGATCTCCAAACAGAACCATAAAGACGCCTAATTTCATTGTATTTCCTCCTACCTTTATTTCTTGTTTATCATATGTTTAGTTCATAGTGTTTAAGCCATTAGTCAAAATATACTGCCTTGCCTGTCTTCGCCGATTCATAAATCGCCTCAAGAATTTCAGTAACTACGAGAGCTTGCTCCGGTTTTACGACCGGCTCTTTGTCTTCAATAACCGCTTCGATCCAGGTTCTCGCTTCACGGACAGCTTCATTCTCCACTTTGCCGTCATAAAACGCTACACCGCCGGCGCCAAGGTCGATCTTTGTGTCATACAAGCGGCTGTTCTTCTCGCCGTTAATGCGCAGACCATTCGTCATATCCGCTCCGCCTTCAGTGCCGCACAGCATCGTTCTTGCTTCGCCGATATCCACCATATTGATCGCCCAGCTTGATTCAAGAATAATGGTCGCACCATTCTTCATCGTAATGAATCCGAATGCAGAATCTTCCACCTTGAACTCTTCCGGATTCCATGGACCAAATGCATTTGCCGCATTCTCACGATCCCCTAACTTATGGAACACTTGTCCGGTTACACTCTTCGGCTCGTAGTTGTCCATCAACCACAGCGTCAAGTCCAATGCGTGAGTACCGATATCGATGAGCGGGCCCCCGCCCTGCTTCTCTTCATCAAGGAATACTCCCCAAGTAGGAACCGCACGACGGCGAAGCGCCAGCGCCTTACCCAGATAAATATCACCCAGTTCCCCTTCTTCGCACAACTGCTTCAAATACATGCTGTCATTGCGGAAGCGGTTCTGATATGCAATGCTCAATTTCTTGCCCGTACGCTTCGCCGCGTCCAGCATTTGACGAGCTTGCTCCGCCGTCTTGGCCATCGGCTTCTCGCACATAACATGGCGTCCGGATTCCAGGGAAGCCACCGTGATCTCAGCGTGAGAATCGTTAGGCGTACATACATGAATCACCTCAACATCCGTCTCTGCCAGCAGTTTGCGAAAATCTGTAAATACTTTGGCGCCTTCTACGCCATATTCAGCAGCCGCCTTGGTCGCGCGTTCTTCGATAATATCGCAAAAAGCGACCAATTCAACTTGTTCTACCTGCGAAAGACTTGGCAAATGCTTGCCGTTTGCGATCCCGCCACACCCGATTACAGCTACTTTTATTGTTTTAGACATTTAGTTTTCCTCCTTCTTGTGCATAAGCGCGTATAAATTCCATACTGGTCTCGATGCTCTTCAATGAATCATTAGCACAATAATCCTGTTCTACAACCAGCCATTCAGCACCTGCCTGGATCGCAGCGTCAGCAATATCCCGAACATTCACTTCGCCCTGGCCCAGTTCAACCGTCTCCGGCGATCCGTCCGCCTTCTGAACGAGATCCTTCCAGTGAAGCAGAGGCATGCGACCGCTGTATTTAGCGATATATTCAAGCGGATCAAATCCCGCGAAGTACACCCAACATGAATCCAGCTCAACCTTGAGCAATTCTTCGGATACTTCAAAGAATATCGCATCAAGTACCGGCTTGTCCTCGAGCTTCTGTGTCAGCTCGAAATCATGGTTATGGTAGAACAGCACCATTCCCTCTTCTGCGCAGCGCTGGCCAATCACTTTCAAATCCTCTATCACTTCGTCCCAGCGCCCGCGGTCCTCTTCTGCCAAATAAGGCATAGCCAAGTAACGGTTGCCGATAGCTTTGTTATAAGCGATCTCCTCATCCAGCGCATGGAGCAAGCGCTCATATGGTGTATGCGCACCTAAAGCAACAAGCCCTGTCTCATCAAGCAATGCCTTCACCTGCTCTGGCGTACGGCCATAGAAACCAGCGAATTCCACTCCCTGGTATCCAAGCTCGGCCACCTTTCGCAGCGTACCTTCAAAATCACGTTCCAAATAATCACGTACCGTATAAAGCTGTAATCCTACCTTCACCATATGATTCACCTCATTACGAATGATTGTAGACGAACACCGAAAATGTGTACTTTATAACTCACAACATCTTCATGTGCGCCGAATTCATAGGTCTTACTTAGCTAGTGCCTATCTTTGGCATTCAGCCAACGACACCACTCCTGAAAAGGATTTTTTATATTAGCACTACAAATCCAATGGTATTTCAAATCGCTTTCATTTAAAATGAATAATATGATTCAAACATGAACAATCTGGTCATTATTTTATTATTATTTAAAGGAGAATCAGCGATGGATTGCCGTAACCTTCAACTGTTAACTGCCCATGGTTCCCCTCGGCAAACCCGCATGGCAGCGCCGACAGAACGCTTGGACTTGCAAATATTAACCGCTAACTACTCTTCTCACCGCAAGCCTTTTCATATGGTGAATCCTGAAGGATTGCATAGTTATCTTATTCGCCTGCAGTCCTTCGGGCGCTGCCGAGCCCGTTTGGACGGGAAGCTAGAGCTGCTGGAACCGGGCGACCTGCTGCTGTTCAAGCCTGGCGAGCCCTACGAGCTTCGAATTGAAGCGGAACAGAACCAGCTCGGTGAGAAAATGGTCTCCAGCGCCGATTACCATATATTTTTATTCGGAGGCTGGGTCGATGAATGGTGGGAGAAATACGACCGACCGCAGAAAATCAAGGTTCCTTTATCCGAGGGGATAATTGGCGCCTTCCGGCAAATTATGCTCGAACAGCGGCGGATTTCCAATCCTACACCTGAAATAGCCGAGTATTACTTAAGAATCCTGTGCCTGGATATCGATCGGAATTTCCTGCAGCAGCCGCTGCCCACTTATCCGTCGTACCTCGCCCACCGCATCAAGAACTATATTGAAGAGAATGCCGCCTCTCCTTTTAAGCTGGAGGATGCCGCGGCCCATGTTGGAATTAGCGTCTCACGAGCCGTCCACCTGTTCAAAGAGACCTTTGGTACAAGCATCATTCAGTATGCGCTGGAAGTACGATTAAATATGGCGCGGGAGCGGATTACCTTCAGCCCTTTGTCGCTGGAGCATGTCGCTGAAAGCTCCGGGTTTCCGAACTATAACTATTTTCATAAAGTATTCCGCAAGAAATTCGGAATGTCTCCCAAGCAATACCGGCAAACCACGCGCAGCCATGGGATATAACTGCTGATTTGAATTCGAATACCGGTTGTTACAAAAAACGCTGCCAGAAGCCATAGATGGTTTCAGCAGCGTTTTTTTATTATGTGAAAATTTGCCTGAATTATCCGTTTGCCTTGCTAGGCTTGTTCTCTACGATCTTCTTGCCCGACAGGAACCAGCCGCCGACAGCGATCAGGATTAGAACGATATAGAATGAGATCTTCCAGGCTGTACTCTCGGCAAAAGTTTCAGGTATGATGTGAAGCGACGGATGCGCCAAGGTGTGTACAGCCAGCTTAATCCCCACCCAGCCTACGATAAGGAACGCCGCGATCTCCAGGCCCGGACGGGAATGAAGCAGCTTCACGAAGAAGTTGGCTGCGAAGCGCATGATGATCAGACCGATAAATCCACCAAGCAAAATGACGATAAATTTGCCGCCATCCATGCCGCCGATATTCGGCAGACCGCTAGGTGGCAAGGCAACAGCTAGAGCAACAGCGGCCAGGATCGAGTCGACCGCAAACGCGATATCCGCCAGTTCCACCTTCAGCACCGTCCCCCAAAAGCCGGAAGTTTTCTTCTTTTTCTCCGGGATGTTCTCATGATCCTGTCCGCCCTCATTTTCAGCTCGATGGACGACCAGCTTGCGAACGATATGATTGATTGCCATATACAACAGATAGATTGCCCCGATCGCTTGAAGCTGCCATACGTCAACCAGGTACGAGATAATAAATAACGAGGCAAAACGGAATACAAACGCACCTGCCAAGCCGTAGAACAGCGCCTTCTTCCGTACATCCTCCTCCAGATGTTTCACCATAATGGCCAGAACCAGCGCATTATCCGCCGCTAGCAATCCCTCCAGCACTACCAGAACAATGAGCACCCAGCCATACTCCATCAGCAAGCCAATATCCATCTTTTTTCCCCCAATTAGTCAATATAATGTTGTTATTGTGGCTCAAAGCTAATAAAAAAAGACCTTTACCGATTGCGGTAAAGGTCTTTATGATTAAACCTCTACCCTGCAATGGTAAAGGTCTCGCTAACAACTTGAAGTTGCCAATAAAGCCGGAGACGTTAATCCCGTAATGACGACTTTACTGAAACAGCTACTCCCCTTTAATCATTTAACACTCATATATGAATTCGTATACTATACCTCATAATATTATAAGATATAAATTTACCTGTCAATATATAACTTCGTGAACAAGCCTACTCCAATTATAAAGTAAGGGCTACGGCTGACCTTCGGATCGGTGGGGAATGCTAACGGAAATGAGAGCCGTTATATCGCTAAAATTGAGAGCTTCCAAATTCTAAAGGAAATGAGATGCGTTATTCGGGGCAAATTCGGCCTATGGCGCTCTCTTTTAGGCAGATAAGGTCCCCCAGTTCCGTTAGAATTCCTGATGGTCTTATTCCGGTTAAATAGCGGCGGTGATTTCCGTTAGCTAGGCTATTTGCCGGAATTATTTCGAATTTTACTTAAAAACAGGTATAATAAGTATCGACACATCCCAAAATCTTACTACTATCGAAACGGAGGGAAAAACATGAACCAAGCACCATTGCCTAATCTGGAATTGGCTACTTTTGCCGGCGGCTGCTTCTGGTGTATGGTGTCCCCATTTGAAGAGCTTCCGGGCATACACGGGATCATCTCGGGCTATACCGGTGGCCATAAAGAGAATCCAACGTATGAGGAGGTTTGTGCCGGGGGTACAGGTCATTATGAAGCTGTGCAGATTACGTTTGATCCGGCCGTTTTTCCGTACCGGAAGCTGCTGACCCTGTTCTGGCAGCAAATTGATCCGACCGATGCAGGCGGACAATTCCATGACCGCGGGGAGTCCTACTATACAGCTATTTTCTATCATAATGAGCGCCAGCGTGAAGAAGCGGAAGCCTCGAAGCTCGAACTGGAGCAGAGCGGACGCTTCGATAAGCCGATCGTAACGCCGATTTTGCCGGCCTCCGTCTTTTATCCGGCTGAAGATTACCACCAGGATTACCACAAGAAGAATCCGCTGCACTACAAGCGTTACCGAATCGGCTCCGGCCGGGAGGATTTCATTGAACAACATTGGTCCGGCCCTGCCGACCCAGACAAAATAAAGCAGGTTCTGACGCCGATTCAATATGAAGTGACGCAGAACAGCGCCACCGAAAGACCATTTACCGGCGAGTATTGGGATCATACCGAAGATGGCATTTATGTGGATATCGTATCCGGCGAGCCTCTGTTCAGTTCACTGGATAAATATGACGCAGGATGTGGCTGGCCAAGCTTCACTCGTCCACTGCAGTCCTACAATATCAAGGAGAAGGTGGACAAGAGTCATTTCATGGTCCGTACAGAAGTCAGAAGCCGTCAGGGCGACTCTCATCTGGGACATGTATTTGATGACGGCCCCGGCCCGTCCGGACTCCGCTACTGCATCAACTCCGCCGCGCTCCGCTTCATTCCGAAGGATAAGCTGGAGAGCGGAGGTTATGGAGAGTACCTGCCATTGTTCGAGCAGCAGAGCCAAAAGTAACCTATCGTTCAAAAACAGCGGAAGCCTTAAAGCTCACGCTGTTTTTTTGTGTGACAAATCTAATTGCACAATTTTTAAATTCACGTTTTGTAAATAATTGAAGTGACACCAATCACAATTATCGCTATTTCTATGTGCCTATACTTATTACTGTAAGATTTATCACATAGAAAGAAGGTGCCCCTATGCTTGATGCAAAGACCATTGAAATTATTAAATCGACGGTTCCTGTACTAGAGGTTCATGGGCAAACAATTACTAAACAATTTTATGAGACGATGTTTAAAAATCACCCTGAATTGCTTAATGTATTTAACCACGCCAATCAGCGTCAAGGCAAGCAGCCAACAGCTCTAGCCAACGCTGTCTATGCTGCTGCCGCACATATCGATCGTCTGGAAGAAATCCTGCCTGTTGTCAAAGGAATTGCCCAAAAGCACCGGGCGCTGGGTATTTTGCCGGAGCAATATCCGATCGTTGGCGAGAATCTGCTCGCCGCTATCAAAATGGTGCTTGGTGATGCTGCAACCGATGAGATCATCGAGGCCTGGGGCCAAGCCTATGGTGTCATCGCCGATGTATTCATCAGCGTCGAAGCTGAGATGTACCAGGCAGCTGAACAGCAGCCCGGCGGCTGGCGCGGATTCCGCCGCTTCGTCGTTGATCGCAAGGTTAAAGAGAGCGATGTGATCACCTCTTTTTACTTGAAGCCGGAAGACGGCAAGGAAATCGCCAATTATGTGCCCGGACAATACATCACAGTTAGGGTTAAACCGGAAGGTCAAGCCTTCACCCATCTTCGCCACTACAGTCTGTCCACCTCACCTGGTCACGCTTATTACCGCATCTCCGTGAAACGCGAAGAGGCCATAGCCGATAAGCCAGCCGGTATCGTATCCACTTATTTGCATGATGCTGTGCAGGAAAGAGACATTCTGGAGCTTAGCGCGCCGGCCGGAGAATTTACATTGGAATTGGAACCTTCCAGCCAGCATCCAGTTGTACTAATCAGCGGTGGTGTAGGTTTGACTCCGATGGTTAGTATGCTCGAGACCTTGCTGGAGCAGAACCCGGCCCACGATGTCGTCTATATTCACGCGGCTCGCAACGGCAGCCAGCATGCGATGAGAGCGCATATTCACCAATTGACCGAGGCGCATCCGTCCCTGCGCTCTTACGTTGTTTATGAAGCTCCGGCTGCTGGTGAAAGCTGTGACAAAAACGGCTATATCGATCTTCCTTGGCTGCAGACCGTTGCTGATTCCAACGCTGATTTCTATTTCTGCGGTCCTACTCCGTTCATGCAGGCCGTTAACCGCGCTCTTAAGCAATGGGGAGTTCCCGCTGAAAGAATTCACTTCGAGTTCTTCGGACCAGCGGATAGTCTGGATTAATTGCCCAGCCGATAACGATCCTATATATACAGAACCCCCGCGGCTCCAACGTGCTTTGCATCGCCAGATTACGCGGGGGTTCTTATTTTGTGATGGGAGATTTCGCTTATTTATTCATTTCCCGCAGCAAGCGATTCACCGTCTCACGTCTGATCCCGATCAATTGACCAATCTCCTCTTGCGTCAAATAATCGGTTAACGGAATACCGTTCGCATGCTGGCTCAGCCATTTATTCAATAGTTCCAACCGCTCCGCAGGCGTACCTACCGTCAAATGATCCAAACGTTCCTGCATAAACCTGATCTTCTCCTGCAGCAGCTTGGCGATCTCAAGCGCCTTATGCGGATCCTCCTCAAGCTCCCGGTACCATTTCTCCGCAGGAATAACCTCGACTTCACTTCGCACCAGGGCTATCGCCGTTCCATGCGTCTCCTTTGGGGAGATTAAGGAATGATGCGGAACCATCTCACCGGGGTAAAGAATATTAAATAACACCATATTTCCATTTTCATGCAGTCGAGTCACTTTGAACAGCCCGCTCTTAATGTGGTACAGGTTTACGCCTTCATCCCCTTGATGAAACAGCACCTCACCTTTATGTAAAATCATATTAATCTCTCCATTCCCGCAAAAAAGCTATATCCATATTATAGCAGAATTTCAAAGCCTATGCCCGTTCGCAATCATCCGAAAAAAAGAAAACGACGTTGAAGCCCGGAGGCTTACGCCGTTTTCTGTTTCATGCCGTAAGAAACTTTGCGCGATGGCACTTCTTTACGACCATACTGTACAGTCCAGGTAATCATTTTACCGGCAATCAGTACCGCCATAATCGTGAACATCGTCTCTTTAAATGGCAAATAGAACAAGGATAACATCAATACGACCGCATCCATCAGGATGAACATCGTACCAATCTTGATGCCTGACCATCCACTTAACATCAATGCTAAAATATCGTCTCCGCCTGACGCTCCGCCGGCACGTAGAACAAGTCCAGCACCAAGTCCTGTCAACAGACCCGACACCAACGCCGCTAGCGGCAAATTGTTCGTTAGATCTATAGACAACGGTGAAAATTGCTCGAACAGTTCATAGAATGCCGAGAACAGCACCGAGGCGAACAGTGTATTTGCAATAAATTTCCAGCCTTTAAAAAATACAGCCACCATCATTACGAGAGCATCGAGCGCAAGCAACGATAACGCCGGAGGCAGATTCAATGAATACTTGCCTAACAGCGCCAGGCCAACAAAGCCGCCCTCTGACAGACCATTCTGAAAATTAATATGATAATACGCAAACGCCAATAAAAAAGTACCAAACATCAAAACTAATAACTGCTTACCGTCATACTGCCATCTTGCTGCTTTCTTCCTCATAAAGAATCCCTCTTATCGCAGATTGGTTGACCTCACGCCAACACCCTGCGAAGAAGATCCTTGAGGACTTCATACTTCGCATCATCACTCGCTTCTTTCGTAAGGGTATTGTCGCAAACCGACGTTCCACGTAAGAAGCTAAGTGTAAGAGAGATCACAACGTTTCCAAATCGTCCTTTGGGGATTCGTCCTTAAGGGACACATGGTATCCTGATCCTTTCTGTTTTTGATTCTATATTATTATACCACAATTCAGTTCATGACAAAAACGTCGCGCTTCTACCGCTAAGCAGGAAATACCAGCATTATGGCTCATATTAAACGCCGCATATCATACGGATCTTGTCATTCTTCCATTCTCAGCGATATAATGCTGAATCCGCCAGCGTAAATCCTAACCCAATGTTTTGAGCAGGCGATTCACCGTCTCGCGCCTCACACCGATCAATTGCCCAATTTCCTCCTGAGTCAGGTAATCGGTAAGATGCGTGCCCGGGACATGCTGGCTTAGCCAGTTCCCCAATAGCTCCAGCCGTTCGGCCGGAGTGCCAATTGACAGGTGATCCAACCGCTCCTGCATAAATCTTAGCTTTTCCTGCAGCTGCATGGCCACTTCCATCGCCTTGTCCGGATCATTCTTCATATCCTGGTACCATTGCTTTGCCGGAATAACCTCTACCTCACTTTGGACCAGCGCAATCGCTGTTCCCAGCACTTCCTTGGGTGAGACCAGAGAATGATGCGGAACAATCTCATCGGGATATAAAATATTAAACAATACCACATTTCCATTCTCATGCAGTCGTATTACTTTGAATAAGCCACTCTTAATGCGATACAAGTTCTCACATTCATCTCCCTGGTGAAATAAAGCATCACCTTTGTGCAAGATCATCAATTAATCTCCCCATTCAATCCAAAATGCTGTAACCCATATTATAGCATAATATGCGTTTGGCACCATGGGGCGGCCTTACCATACTTCATATCCGATTCGTCTTAATCGTCGGTGTATCCCGCCGTGAACTCGGCGCTGACAATATCACGCCATAACACCCATTCCATCCCGGCGTCTGTCCGTAGACACACCCGTCGCTCGCCAGGGTCCAGGCGAACAACGATTCCATTAAGATGATGCTCCTCATATTCACCAAATAAGCGAAGCGCCACCTCTCTTCCCTCCTGCTGCGATTCCATTACAATTCGCGAGACCCTTTCCAGCTCCTGTTCATCCAGCTGAACCCGCGTTCTCTTCTGCAGATAACGATTGCTGTTCAGGATCGCTTCCTTATGCTCCGGCAGCATCATCCGTGAGGATTCCCACAGCCCGTTCCCTTGCAATTTACCTGTCATCGATAATGTCCTCCAATCTTGCCGGCCCGATCTCTAGCCTGGCCTGATGCCGTTAGCGATACCGCCCGGAGGATAGCGGAGTCTCCATATCTCCGCTTAATCTCATCCGTTGCTCTCTCGAGTGCCTGATACTTGGGCCGCTCGTCAAACAAGGTCAATTGATAGGCGTCATCCGCCACTAATCCCGACAGGGTAACCCCTACCTTGCGTACAGGAAGATCGTCCCAATGCTTGCGGAACAGCACCATCACCGCCTCGTAGACCTGGTTAGTCACATTCGTCGGATCGGACAGCTTCAATTGCCTCGAAAATCCGGTTGGTCGGTCGAAATCCGCTCCTCGGCAGCTGATGCTAACCACACTGCCCATGAACCCTTTGTCCCGGCAACGCCGGCAGACGAGCTCGGTCAGCTCCAACAATGGAATGGCAATCGTCTCCAAGGAATAGTAATCCCGCGGCAGCGTCATCTCATGGCCAATAGATTTGACGCCTTGATGGCTATTCGGGTTGACGGGGGAAGGATCGATGCCGTTAGCCAGACGCCACAGCACCTCCCCATTCACTCCGAAGCGGGCTTTCATCCGCTGCATCGGCGCGTTGGCTAAATGACCGATGGTTGGCAGGCCCATATTCAGAAGATGCCGTTCCATCCGCGAACCAACCATCAGCAATTTCCGGATCGGCAGCGGCCAGAGCACCTCCTGAAGCTTATTCCGGGGAAGCAGATAGATGCCATCCGCATTCTTCTTGGCGAAGTTGTCGCAGGCCATCTTGCTCACCGCCTTGTTATAGCTGACTCCAAAACGGCAGTATACTCCTGTATTACGCAAAATCTCAGCCTGAACCATACGGGCCAGAGTATCCGGGTCCCCGAATAAGGATAAGCTCCCGGTTATATCCAGATGCTGTTCATCAATACTGTAAGGCTCCACCAGATCGGTAAATTGTCTCATAATCTCTGTTATCTGCAGCGATACATGAATGTATTTCTCCATTCTTGGTCTCATCACCACGAGCTCAGGACACTTCGCCAGCGCTGTTCCCACATTCTCAGCGGTCGTCACCCCGTACCGTTTGGCGATCGGACAAGCCGCCAGCACAATGCCGGAACGGCGTTCAGGATCACCTGCCACGATCAACGGGCGGTCCTGATATTGCGGATGATCTGCCTTCTCCACACTGGCGTAGAACGACTGGCAGTCCCCCATCATAACGACGCGTTCCTTCTGCTTCATGAGCCATCCCCTTCTTTTGCATCATTGACTTCCGGGAAGCCGACCGAAGAGACGCTCAGATAACTGCGAATCCTCTGCAGGATTTCCGCTTTGACAAGCCCCCACAGCATAGAAAACTCATAATGGTACCCTCGGCATAAATAGCTTGCCTCAACGCCAAGCACCGTCCGGCGCTCTTTATAGATCTTCATTCCATGCTGCCGCAGACCTTGTCTGGCCTGGGACAGCTCCTCCATTGCTGCCTTTTGCAGCGAATCAATTAGATCATCATATATCTCCGGCAGCTTCAACTCTGCCCGAACTACCGCTGCGCGATCCCGTTCCAGTACATCCAGAATCATCGGCAGCAGAACCGATTCTTTCACGAACCTCGCCTCTTCCGGCGTTTGCCAAGGAATTGGACTCATCTCAGCCCACTTCGCACACTGTAAATCATAAACTCACCTTCTACAAGAACGTTTGTTCCTATTATATTCATGATACGAACAAATATTCCCCCTGGCAACAGGTTATTCCTGGTATTCAGGCAAATGAAAAACCGGTCAGGCCCTTAGGCTAACCGGTTTCTGTATGAACCCACTATTTAGAATGGCGATCTTGTTCATTAATGTGCAGTTAATGTGCGGTCAGAACAAGCGGACCGTCCTCAGTGAGTGCCAGCGTATGCTCGAATTGGGCGGAGAGCTTGCCGTCAGCCGTTCTGGCTGTCCATCCATCCTCGTCGATCGTAATTCGAAACGTACCTTGATTAATCATCGGCTCGATTGTAAATACCATGCCCTCTCTTAGACGCGGGCCTTTCCCGGCCACGCCGATATGCTCAAAGTTCGGATCCTCATGCAGGCTGCGCCCGACCCCATGCGCCAACAAATCGCGTACAACCGAGAAGCCGTTCGATTCGGCATGCTGTTGAATCGCCGATGTTATATCGCCGAGACGGTTTCCAGGCAGTGCCTTGCTTATCCCGATATCGAGGCACTCCTTTGTGACCTGTATCAAACGTTCCGCCTCAGGGCTAATCTGACCGATAGCATAAGTCCAGCAAGAATCGCCAAACCAGCCGTCATATTCAGCAACGATATCAAGCTTGAGCAAATCCCCTTCTTCTAGTGGCTTTTTGCCGGGAAAGCCATGCGCCACAACATCATTGACCGATGCACAGGTTTCCGCGGGAAAGCCGTTATATCCTTTTGTGAACTGCTTGGCACCAAGCTTAATAATATGTCTGGCCACAAAATCATTGATCTCCTGCGTCGTTATCCCTGGCTTAATGATCTTCGCAACCTCGCGATGGCAATCAGCCACAATTTGGCCCGCCGTTTTCATCTCTTCAATCTCTCTTGCTGACTTTAAAATAATCATCTTTCTTTTCCACTCCTTCGTTTTCGGACAGCGGTTTGCCCTTTAGACTTCCTGCGGCGGATGGTCCCATCCACGGATAGACGCGAAACCAAGCTTCTATCTTACCCGCCCGCCAAACCGATGATCATCAGGCCAGTCCGGCACATAGAAAGCTGGAAATCCCCTCCGCTTCGGCGGACAACGTCCCACGTCGAAGCGGCAGCATAGTGCAGCCGGTCAGCGCCGATAATAGCATCCGCGTCCTGGCCTCTGCACCCAGGTCAGATATAACCGGGGCAGCCCTTGATTCGCCCAGTTCAACCAGATGCGACAGAGGGATCACAATGCGTTCCCGGTAAGCCTTGATTAGCGGCAAAGCCTGTTCCTCGGGAAGCTGACGGTAATCCTCATTTCCAAGCTGGAACACCAAATACGCGGTATGATCCTCTGCCCACGTCTTCAAAAGATCTGCAACCAAGGCCGGCCAGAGCTTATGTTCTATTTCTTGGGTCCTAGCCATGGTCATGACTCCCGATATTTCCACGCCAAATGGAAGTCTGCCACGGAAATTGGTCTGCGATTCATGAATTAATCGATCGACAGTTGCCGCACTCCGCTCCAAAGCTTGCCACAGCAAATCATGCAATAAATCTAATTTATTCTTATAGTAGTGGTACACTGTTCCATAACCTAGGCCGGCCAAGCGGGCAACATCACGAATTTCCAACAGCATGCCCTTATCCAAATAAACATCAGCCGCCGCCTGAATGATTTCGGCGATTCGCCGATTTCGAATTTCTTCATTTTGCGCTTTTGTACGGGGAGTCATGTCATGTCTGCCTCCTTTTTTGACCTACTATCATGTCAATATAAAAATACAGCAAATGCTGTAAAAAAACAAGATGGATATGTAAAATTATAGCATTGAAATCTCCAAACTAGAGCAAGCCGCCACCAAAAAATGAGATCGGCCTGGCAAACCCAGGCTAACCTCATTTTTATTTCATACTGCCCTTGCGAATCGCATCCGTCTGTCGGTTAATCCGTTTGCGCAGCAGATTTAGCAACCACTTTTTCACAGGGGCTTTGACATTGTTATACTTGGCGAAAAATTCATCAGGCTGGTCGAAATACCCTAAATCTTCAGTAATCGAAAAGCTCTGAATATAGGTGCTCTCACCACGCCAGCATAGATTGATGCCCGCTTTATTTTTAACAGCAACTCCGTAGCCAATATACCCGCCGTTATAGCTGCAGAGTCTATCCTGCACCTGCTTGAGATACGGATCATCGATGATGACCCCCTCCAAAGCTACCCATTTCCCTTCAAACCATACTTCGGTCCACGCATGAACGATATTTGCAGGCGCAAAGGTATAAAGGATGCCGGTCAGCGCGCCTTTTTGCATTTTTTTATCGATATAAAAGCCATGAATTCGGCACGGAATCCTGACACCCCGCAGCAGCGCCATTAATAGGATGCTCTTGGTATTGCATTGCCCGTATCCGTCAGCAAGCACCTCCGAAGCGGGAATATCGTCGCCGCGATTGTAGCCGAATTGGATCTGATTTCTTACATAATCGTAAATTTGACGGATTTGTTCGTATTCAGTAAGCTCATTCCATCCCTTCCCCGCTATAAGCTGCCTAATCGATGGATGAGTATAGTCTACTAAAGCTGTAGCTTGCAAGTACGCTTCCATGATCATCCCCCTCTTTTGCTTATAAGTATAAAGGGGTAAAGATCATTACACTTTCAAAAATCTGCTATTCTGCACGATGGAGCGAGCGGTCATACCCAGCTTATCCCTAACCGTCTTAGAGAAATGGGAGGAACTGCTGAAGCCGGCCTCTACCGCAGCCTCCGTCATCGAGACCCCGCTGAAAATCGCCTGGAATGCAGTTCTTAATTTATGGTGTACAATATAGCTTGCCAGTGATATACCTGCCTTTTGTTTGAAAATATGAGATAATCGGCTCTCCGAAATATACATATGCTGGCTGAGCGCTCTCACCGTCAGGTCATGGGAAGCAAGCATCTCGATAGCGAGCAATACGTCGCTAATGCGGTCATCCGGGTCTAACGCCAGCTTATGATCCTGTTCCTGCAGCCGTAAAATTTGCATAAACCGCCTCATGCTCTGGTCGTAATCATCCTGACTAGTTATCGAATACAATTGCTTGATAGCAAGCTGCCGCAGTGGGTCAGCCTGATCTTGTCCCAATACACAGACCTTTGAATTCGCCAAATAAGCCCGTTTCACTAACTCTCCCAAGGTCGATTCAGGATGGATCAGCATGTACCATTGCCACTGTTGATGCCCCTGCAATTGATGTATAACGCTGGATTGAAGAAGAAGGCCCGGCGCTTGCAATAATTGTCCTTCGACCGTAATGGATACAGGCTGTTCAAGTCCTACCGTAAACTGTATGTAATGATGGCTGTGATCGTCGGCATCTACCTTGTTGGTGAGAAAAGAGATATGATCCTGGCTAAAATACAATATAAGCTCATAGGGGAAACCAAACCTCTGCAATTTCAGCTTCTCCTTCCCATCCATAACGATAAAGTAATAGATAAACCTTCATTGGTTCGAATTATACCGAGCGGCATCTTTGAAGTAAAGCAAGTAACCTACCTACCTCATAACAAAAAAAGTGAGGGCCCTTTAGAAAAAGAACCCCCACTTCTTGGTTTTTCCGCTATCTGAACATTCCCCACAGCTTAATCAGGTGAAATGTATTGCGCGGATCGATTTTTTGAGCAACTACAAATGAGACAATCTGCTCTTCCTGCACACTCGTCAACCGCTCATTCAGGATCCCTGCCGCTGATTTGACAAGCCGACGTACCTTCACACGGTCCTGCAAATCGGATTTTGTTAAACCGTCCACCAAATTTTTGATTCGATCCTTCGTGGCCGGATTCTTCATTTTAAGCTTTATCCGCTCTACTAACTGCGGACTAATGCCAAACTGTTGGTAACTCAAATGTTCATTGCACCTCCCTCATAACACCTACTTTCTAGATATATGACGAGAGGCCTGTACATAGTGTCTTAAAAATGAAATTAGGGACGCGGGGATCGGATGTTCATAAAGCGCCTGGCCCCCGGAACAGCAAGGAAAGGACCCGTTGGAAAGCAGCCGACGATGTTCAGTAGAGGCAAGCTGTCCCTTGAAAGGCCGCCAAGACTATGCTTAGAGGAAAAGGACCCTACTCTATGAAAGAAAGGCTGCCACGAGATTTCCGCAGCAAGCATCGAATCAGGTTTCCTTTAAAACGAGTCCGCTCTCTAGATTCATCAGTCGATCACTTCGCCCTGCAGCACCTGTTCGCGCTGCAGGTAGCCGCGCAGCGGCTCGAACTCGGGCGACGTCCAGAAGGACGCGTCCGCCACCAGCCGGGCGGCGTCATCGCGCGCCGCCTCGAGC
>NZ_LN831279.1:2558268-3398867 GCF_900069005.2 Paenibacillus sp. GM2
GCACGCCGCTCTGCTTCGTGCCGAAGAAATCCCCGGGACCGCGCAGCTCCAGGTCCCGGCGCGCCACTTCGAAGCCGTCGTCCGTATCGGTCAGGACCTTCATTCGCTCCTGACCTACCTCCGTCTTCGGATCGGCGATAAGCACGCAGTAAGACGCGTGCTCCCCCCGCCCTACACGGCCGCGCAGCTGATGCAGTTGCGACAGGCCGAAGCGGTCGGCGTCCATGATGATCATCAGCGTAGCATTAGGCACATCCACGCCGACCTCTACAACCGTGGTCGATACGAGTAGCTGCACCTCATTCGCATAAAACGCCCGCATGACCTCGTCCTTCTCGCCTGGGGTCATTCTCCCATGCAGCAATCCGACACGGAAATCCGGGAACGCCTGCTGCATCGCTACATACAGATCAATCGCATTCTGAACATCCAGCTTCTCCGACTCCTCAATCAGCGGAGTAATCAAATAAGCTTGTCTACCCAGCGATATTTCACGGGAAATAAAGCCCAGTACGCGATCCATCATGTCATGCTTCACCCAATAGGTTGAAATCGGCTTTCGACCCTTTGGCCGCTCTGACAGCGTGGAGACATCCATATCTCCAAAAGCGGTAATCGCCAACGTCCGCGGGATCGGAGTAGCGGTCATCGTCAGTACATCAGGATTGAATCCCTTGCGCCGTAAAACACTGCGCTGGTTCACCCCGAAGCGGTGCTGCTCATCAGTAACGACCAGGCTCAGCGATCGGAAAAAGACATCCTCCTGAATTAAAGCATGGGTACCAATAATGACGTCCGTCAGTCCCATTTGCAAGGAAGCTAGCAAATCTTTGCGCTTCCGGCCCGTTATACTTCCGGTAAGCAGTCCTACAGAGATCCCGAAGGGCTCGAACATCTTCGCAAGCGAACGGGCATGCTGCTCAGCCAAAATTTCCGTGGGCACCATAAAAGCTCCCTGATGTCCCGACTTCACCGCGGCAAACAGCGCAATCGCAGCAAGCACCGTTTTCCCCGAACCGACATCGCCTTGCAGCAAGCGGTTCATACAATAAGGGGAGCGCATATCCCGCAAAATCTCCAGCTCCACTTGCTTCTGTGCATCCGTCAGCTCGAACGGAAGGCTGCGCACGAACTCCCGAATGACCGAGTTCTCGACGAGATGAGCAACGCCATCCATCCGCTCATGGTTAATCGCGCGATAAGCCTGCAGCTTGAGCTGGAATAAGAACAGCTCCTCATAGACCATGCGGCGGCGGGCCTGCTGTCCCTCCGCCTGATCCTGCGGCAGATGGATTCGCTGAATCGCCCGTTTTCTCGACATCAGATCATATTGCTTCAGCAGCGCCTCAGGCAAAATTTCAGGGATCAGCTCCCCATACTGCAACATCGCCTGTTGAATCGTCTTGCGCATCCAGCTTTGTGTAATTTTCCCGCCAATCGAATACACCGGCTGGACGGTGCCACTCCGCTGCACCCCCTTATCCGGGAACTCCGAATCCGATACTGTAAGCTGATTGCGCTTCAAATCCCATTTCCCGGTTAATATAATCTCTCTTCCCGCAACCAATTGATCGCGAAGGAAGTGGCGGTTGAACCATGTCGACGTGAACATCCAATCCTCGGCCACCATTTTACAGGTCATTCTTGATTTACGCCCATAACGCTGCAGAACCGGAACTCCCATAATTTTTGCCTGAACCGTAATCTTGTCGCCGTCCTTAACCTCTGTCAAAGATTTAAGCCGATAATCTTCGTAACGAAACGGATAATATTCAATTAGATCATTTACCGTAAAGATGCCAAAGGCGTGAAGCTCTCCTGCTTTGAGAGCACTCACGCCGCTGACTTGCCTTACGGGGATTTCATGCAAATTCATTGTACAAATCCCTCGCTTTAATACCCGCCCCAAAAGTCGGACTTTTGGAGCAACTTCTTTAGGCCGGCCACACGAAGATGGCTATCGTACCAGGACCCACATGAGTGCCTACGACAGAACCGATGCTGTTACGGACGATCTCATGCAGGGTGAAATGCTCTGACAACAATTGAATAATTTCTTCCGCTCCTTCAGGATTCACACAATCGCACACAGCGACGTTCAAATCCTTGTGATTCGGAAAATCACTCCTGAACAGCTCAATCACGCGGGATACCGCCTTCTTGCGGCCCCTAACCTTATCTACCGAATAGATGATGCCTTCATGGTCTACAGACAAAATCGGCTTGATGTTCAACAATGTGCCAAGAATGGCCGCCGCTTTGCCGATCCGGCCGCCTTTCTGCAAATATTCCAGGGTATCGACCAGAAAATAAAGCCGACGCTCCTGTCCGAGACGCTCTAACTCCGTGCGAATCTGCTCAACGGAAGCCCCCTGCTTCGCCAATCTTGCCGCATGCACGACCATCATGCCAAAGCCGTAGCTGGCGCAGAGCGAATCAATTACCGTAATATTCACCGGCTCCGCCGAATCCTCCTCGACCATCGACTTGGCCAGCAGAGCGGATTGATAGGTGCCGCTCATCCCCGAAGAAAGATGTATCGAGACGATAGGAGAACCGGGGTACTGCTTCATTAGATTCTGATATACCTCGACGTACTGGGCAGGCGAGGTCTGCGAAGTCGTCGGCAGATTCTTGGACTTCGCCAGCCTGTCATAGAACTCTTCTACCGTGATGTCGATTCCTTCCAAGAAAGACTCATCCCCGAAAGCAAGCCGCATCGGTATTATATGAATACCGTATTCAGCAACCAGCGCTGCAGGAACATCCCCCGTACTGTCTGCTACAATAACGATCTGACTCATAGGTATTTTCACCCTTTCATCATTCCCCTTTTGCAAGAGGTTGTTCAAAAAGTTCACTTTGGATTACGAAGTGAATCAAGAAGCAACTCGACATCGAATCTTGAATTCAGCCAGGCCTAAGCAGATGCTTACGAAGTCATGTTCCCTTACGGAACATCTCAGGTGCTCACGTACCCATTACGTACGCTCCACTCCTCAGTCCTTTGTTACATCCCACTGAAGCGTTTTGCAAAAACGCATATCGGAAGCCTCAGCAGCGGTACTGAAAACCGAGCTTTTTGAACTTAAATTATTAGACGATCAGGATTCAACCGAAAATAAGTAATAATAGATCGGTTGCCCTCCATCATGAGTCTCTACTTCAACATCAGGATAAGTTTCATTCAACCAGCCCAACAGCGACTCCGTAGTTTCCTCCGTCGCTTCTTCGCCAATCAGAAGCGTAACGATCTCATCGCCGCCAACCAGCATTTTGGCCAGCAGCGCCTGACTTGTCTCCAGCAGTTGCTCTTCTGTCGCCACGATCTTGGAGTTCTCAATTCCAATATAGTGACCCGCCTTGATCTCCAGATCATCAAACATCGTATCACGGATCGCATAAGTAACTTGTCCTGTCTTGACATGAGATACGGCATTCAGCATGGAATCCGTATTCACCTCAACGCTCTCCTCTTCCTGGAAGGCAAAGGCAGCAGCGATTCCTTGCGGAATGCTCTTGCTTGGAATAACGGTTACGCTGCGCTCATCTTCCAGCAAATCGCGAGCCTGCTGAGCGGCAAGAACGATATTCGAATTGTTCGGCAGCACGAATACATGCTGTGCAGAAATCGAATGAATGGCCTTCACAAAATCCTCTGTGCTTGGATTCATCGTCTGTCCGCCGGATAGAACAACGTCAACACCAAGGCTCTTGAAAATATCCGAGATCCCTTGTCCAGACGCTACAGCAATAAATCCGTAAGGTGCCAATTCGTCCGCAGGAACCTCCGCAGGGTCCTCAGAACGGGCAGGTTCAGCCGGAATATCCGCGAACAGCTCTGGCATCGGAGCAGCATCAAGTCCGGTTGATAGCAGTTCGCGATGCTGTTCACGCATATTCAGAATATGAATCTGAGTAATTTCTCCATATTTCAAAGCGAGATTCAGAACCTCGCCAGGTGCTTTAGAATGCACATGAACTTTGATAACTTCATCGTCGGCAATGACGATAATAGAGTCACCATTTAATGACAGCGCTTTCCGGAATTGATCCTCATCAAAATTCGCATGCGAAACGCCGCCCAGGGTACGATTTATGAAAAATTCCATATCATAAAGAAATTCAATATCCTCTGTATCAAGCTTCGCTTGGGCAGTAGCATCATGATGTTCGGCCGGATGAACGGCGGTAAATGCCGAGACGGATCCTGCTTTCGGCTGTGCAGGCATCGAATCGATAGGCTTCGCTTTGCCCGTCAGCTGCTCCATAAAACCCTCGTAAATATATACAAGACCTTGACCGCCGGAATCAACAACCCCGACTTGCTTCAGTACAGGCAATTGCTCCGGTGTATTCGCAAGAGCTTCCTTCGCCTTCGCCAGCACATCAGCCATCAAATCTACGATATCGGTCGTGCGTCTAGCCTGGTGAACGGCATGCTTAGCCGCTTCCTTCGCGACTGTAAGAATCGTGCCTTCCACCGGCTTCACTACGGCCTTATAGGCTGTATCCACCCCGCTCTGTAAAGCGGCGGCAAATTGAATCGCATTCAACTCTTCATAAGAGGATGAATAACGGGCAAATCCCCGGAATAACTGAGATAAAATAACGCCGGAGTTCCCTCTGGCTCCCATTAGCAAGCCTTTGGACAAAGTATTTGCCCGACTGCCAAGTCCGCCCGATCCGTTATTATTCAATTCGGCCACTCCAGCCGTCATCGTTAAATTCATATTCGTCCCGGTGTCTCCATCGGGAACCGGAAAGACATTTAGAGAGTTGACATGCTCGGCATGATCTCCCAATCGTTTCGCCCCGGCTAGCACCATGGCGGTAAAATCTGTTCCGTTAATAGAACGCTTACTCAATGAGAATTCCCCTTCCTAGCTTGATACACGAACGCCTTGGACTGCAACGTTGACTTGAGCCACTTCGAGTCCAACGACTTCATTTAACACGTATTTTACTTTTCGCTGTATGTTGTAGGCAACCTCGGAAATTTTCGTACCATAACTAACTATGATATAAAGATGAATTGCCAATCGCTTATTATCGAGCTTTACTTCCACACCCCGGGCTAGATTCTCACGCCCCAGCAATTCAGCAATGCCGTCCTTGAATTGTTTCCGGCTTGCCATCCCTACGAGTCCATAACATTCCATGGCGGCCGACCCGGCGATCACAGCTACCGCTTCCTCCGAAATATCGACACGTCCATATTCGGTATCCAGTTGTATAGCCACGCCTTGCTCACTCCTCCCTTGAAATTATTATGGGCTAAACCATATTGTACTATAAGAACAAAGATAAATAAATAAACAAAGCGCGACAAGCACACTATAGAAATAAAGTTTGTCGATCGGTTGACGGACGTTTTTTTACTGTGATATTATATGTAAGTATTGTTTTATGCGGTTTCCTATACATTTATAGGTTAAAAGAAGGAAATCGACCGGCTTAAGCCGGCTTGAACAATAACTGTTAACTTCACTAATAAACTGTTATTTTCAAGACAGGTGTATCGGAACAGGAGGTGTAATGAATGTCTCGCAAATGCTATGTAACAGGCAAGAAACCAAGCAGCGGTAACCACGTATCCCACGCTAACAACCGTAATCGTCGTTCTTGGGGCGTTAACGTACAGAAAGTCCGGATCTTGGTAGACGGTAAGCCGAAACGCGTATACGTCAGCACTCGGGCTTTGAAATCCGGTAAACTGACTCGCGTATAATGGTGAGAATAAGAATATAGACAAAAAGCACCTTTTCTTAGTAGAGGTGCTTTTTTCGTATTCTCCTGCCACTTCAGCAACCGGAAAACAGTATCGCCACAAACCGCGTGATGGAAGGCGGGATTTGTGCGCCGCGCCGAATTCCATGATAGCGGCAGTTGTCGCTGCCTAGTTTTTGTGAAATGTATTCAACACCGCTTTGACGAAACCTCCCAAAAACTTAGGCAGCTTGAATGTATAAAATTTCATCGTTCACCCTCCCCATCATTCTCATGCCCTCATTCATAGTGTATGTTCCGCGCCCTCTCCCTGTGTATTTTCGCCGACAAAAAAAGGGCTGCATGAGAACCCGCTCATGTAACCCATTGTATGCGCCAGATCGAATCACTATGCCAATCAGACAAGGTGAAACAGGGCAAAAATGAAGAGAATATAGCAATGACTAATCTTGCAAACTGCTGCGAATCTCCTGAATCGCGGCGCGGCGGTCGCTGCGACCAAACACCGCATTGCCTGCGACCAGCACATCCGCACCCGCCTCCACAACCAGCGGTGCTGTGGCAGCCGAGATTCCGCCGTCCACCTCAATTCGCAAATTCTTCAACCCCAGTTCCTCTCGCAGCTCTTTCAATTCCCTGATCTTGCGAAGAGTAGACGGAATGAAGGCCTGACCGCCAAAGCCTGGATTTACCGTCATGACAAGCACCAGGTCCACATCCTCCAGCACTTCGCGAATCGAAGACACAGGAGTTGCCGGATTGATCGCAACGCCTGTCTTGACGCCATGCTCCTTCATCATATGCAGGACGCGGTGCAAATGTACGCAGGCTTCCTGGTGCACTGTAATAAGATGAGCTCCTGCTTTTGCAAAATCCGGAATATATCGCTCAGGATTCTCGATCATCAGATGGACATCGAGCGGCAGCTTGGTCAGCGGAGCAATCGCTCCCATCACCAGCGCTCCGAATGTAATATTAGGCACGAAATGGCCGTCCATAACATCGACGTGAAGCCAGTCCGCGCCGCTGTGCTCTGCCTCGACTACTTCTTGACCCAGCTTGGCAAAATCAGCCGACAATATAGACGGTGCAATATAGATGTCATTCATGAAGTCAATACCTCCGTTTTTTGTCTTTCATTTCTTCATAAAACTGCACATAGTGCTCATACCGTCCCGCGGCAATAACTCCTTCATCCACAGCCTCTCTCACTTTACAGCCTGGCTCATGCAGATGTGTACAGCCGCGGAATTTGCAGCCCTCTGAAAGCTCGCGGAACTCGCGGAAGCAAGTAGAGAGCTCCCCGACGCCAAGCTCAAGGAAATCCAGCTGGCTAAAGCCTGGAGTGTCCGCCACATATCCGCCATTCTCAAGCTCGATCAGCTCTACATGTCGGGTTGTATGTCTCCCCCGGCCAAGCTTCATGCTAATCTCGCTCGTCTCCAGCGACAATCCAGGGAACATCGCATTCAGCAGCGTCGATTTGCCTACCCCGGACTGACCGGAAAGTACGCTAATCTCCCCGGCCAGGCGCGTCTTCACAGCTTCCGTTCCTTTGCCAGTCAGAGAACTGGTAATGAACACTTCATATCCAATCTGCTCATAGAGGTGAGCTACCTGCTCCGTGACGCTGGCCGCTTCCTCTTCCTCCGCATCGAGCAGATCCTCTTTGGTCAAGCAGATCAACGCTTGCAGTCCCTCATGTTCGATATGTACCAGGAACTTGTCCAGAAGCTGCAAATTCAGGTCAGGTTCTTTAAGTGAAAATAACAGCACCGCAAGCCGGGCGTTAGCGATCGGCGGACGAATCAACTCCGTGATGCGCGGTAGAATCTCATCTACCATCCCTTCGCCGTTCTCCGTCGGACTATACATGACCCGATCTCCAACGAGAGGGGTTATGCCTTTTTTCTTAAAAATGCCGCGGCCCCGGCACTGGACAATCTTATCCAACGCCGGGTCTGCAGGCTTCACATAGTAATATCCGCTTAGCGCCTTAACGATTAAGCCTTCAGGCATTCTTGCAGGCCTCGCTTTCATATCTGTCTGTATAACGATATAACAATTGAAGCTTATTCAAGCTCAACTTCAATGATGTCCAAACCCCTTCATCTTTCCATTCGTTAACCTTCCAGTTAACTTGGAATTGTTGGCCTTGCCTGTATCTGGAGGATTTTGATCAGAGTTCCCGTTATCACCGTCACCATTATTGCCATCAGACTCATTATTTGATTCATCCGGCGTATTCGTTACAGGCAGTGATGGCTGCGGCACAGTCCCCTGCTTGGCATCAATATACGAGATCTTGTAGGTATCCGTTAATGCCCCATCGCGGTTCACATAGACATATCCGTCCTTATTAGGTGCCAGAACGAGATTTACCGACATATATTGCGGTTTGGCGATCGTCTTCGTACCCCAGTCTTGATTCTCACCACGAGCATCCCCGTATATAATATGGATTTTGCTCTTTTGTCCGTCTGTAGCCGGAACAACAGGAACCACGAAGGTATACTCGATCGCATCGGACGGATAGCCGGAGCTGACGAATATGGTTACTTCGGAGCCCGGTGCCGCGTCAGCGCCTTCAGTATATGGCCACTGCTCCATGACCTGACCTGACGGTACCTCATAGCTCGATTTTTGCTTAATTCCGTCCTTTGCCAGCTTCAGCCCCGCATCCTCAATCGCCTTCAGCGCTTCATCCTGGGTCTTCCCGACCAGCTTAGGCATCTTGATTTTTTCCGGCCCCTTGCTCACTTTCAAGACAATTTGATCTTTCTCCGGATCAAACAAAGAATTGGCAGCAGGAGTTTGCCCAATGACCTGCCCCGCTTTTACATCGGAATTCTCCTCATCCTTTCTAATCCTTTCTGTCGAAGCTCCAAGCTCTACCAGCTGTGCAACAGCCTCCTCATAGGTATAGGCCGCATTATCCAGCATCGGCATTTTTGGAAGCTCCTTCGCTTTGCTTACTGTCAAATCAATCGACGAGCCTTCCTTCACCGCGGTTCCCTCTGGCTTGCTCTGTTCATAGACAATTCCTTCATCTACGCCCTCTTTATATACCTGAGCAATATCCCCAACCACAATACCTACCTTGGAGAACTCCTCAGTAGCTTGTTCAATGGACATATTAAGCACATTCGGTACCTTTACTTCTTCTACGGTGACGAGCTTATTCACATACCAGGCAATACCAAGCATCGCAACGATTACAATCAGCGTAATGCCGACCCATAATTTAGTCTTACTGCTTATCGGCTTCTTACCTGATTTCTGCTTCTGCCGTTCATCGGACCCCTGATCATCACGGGATAACTTCGAGCCTCCACCAGACTGCCTGTTTTGCGGCTTAATAGCCGGGACAACACGAGTGCTGTCCTCATCCTCGTTATCGGCAAAAGTCAGCTTATTCTCCGTCCTGCGCTCCGGCAGCAGACAGGTCTCCAGATCGCGAAGCATTTCCTTGGCAGATTCATATCTCTCGCCTGGATTTTTGCGCATCGATTTCAATATTATATTCTCCACACTCTGCGGGATCATTGGATTCACCGAACGCGGCTCGTCAAAATGCTCCTGTAGATGCTTCAGCGCCACACTGATCGGGCTCTCCCCAAGGAATGGAAGACGGCCAGTCAGCATCTGATAGAGTACAATTCCAAGGGAGTAAAGGTCTGATTTCTCGCCCGTTGTTACCCCTTTGGCATGTTCAGGTGAGAAGTAATGCACAGACCCAATGACCGAGCCCGTCTGCGTAATCGTCGTCGAAGTTACGGCACGTGCGATTCCGAAGTCAGTCACTTTCACCCAGCCATTACGGCCGATTAATATGTTATGAGGTTTAATATCACGATGAATAATATGATTCATATGGGCATGATCCAAGGCGTCGGCGATTTGCGATGCGATACGAACTGCCTCATCTACCTGCAATGGAGCACGCTCTTTGATAATCTCATTCAAGTTGCGGCCTTCAATATATTCCATGACAATGTAATGAACATCGCCCTCTTGTCCGACATCATAGACGCTAACGATATTCGGATGTGACAAGGATGCCGCTGATTGTGCCTCACGTCGGAAGCGGCGGATAAATTCCTCATCGTTCACAAATTGCTGACGCAAAACCTTAATAGCTACATTACGATTTAATAGAATATCCTGAGCACGATAGACGAGGGCCATTCCTCCCCCGCCAATTCGTTCAATAATTTGGTAACGACCACCTAACTCGTGACCGATCATAAACTCCACCCCTTTGCGCTTGACACGGACTCATCATGATACTCCAACAACGCGACGGTAATATTGTCGTCGCCCCCTGCATCCAGGGCGAATTGAAGCAATTGATTAGCACGATGATCCAGAGGAAGCTCGCCGGCTCCAAGCGTATGAATCATTTGTTCCGGGGTTACATGATTGCTGAGACCGTCACTGCAGAGCAGCAGTATATCTCCCTCATCTAACATTACCGAATACATGTCGGCAACCACCTCTTCATCGGTTCCGAGTGCCCGGGTCACGATATTTCGATGTGGATGCACATTCGCTTCCTGCTCACTAATCTGATTATTCTTAAGCAATTCATTAACGAGAGAATGATCTTCAGTAATTTGAGTCAACACGTTATTTTGGAATTGATAGACTCTGCTATCTCCAATATGGCCGACGATTCCCTCGCGTTCCTTAAGCAGGACGGCAACCACCGTGGTCCCCATATTGTAGTACTCTACATGCTCCTTCGCTTCACGATACACGATTTCATTGGCATGCAAAATCGCTTGCTGCAGTTCATTTCCGAACTCTTGCGGAGACAAGTTGGCAGGCAAAGACTGCAAATCCTGTACAATCGTCTCAACGGTTAGACGGCTGGCTGTATCCCCAGCCTGATGTCCACCCATGCCATCAGCAACGATCGCCAGCGTATACCCTTGTTCCAAGCCGGCAACCCAGCTGCTGTCTTCGTTTACAGAACGAACCCTTCCAACATCACTTACATAAGCCGTTTTTATCAATCCTAATCACCTCGTACCAGACTGCATATGTTTGGCCCGCAGCTGTCCGCAAGCCGCTGCAATATCATGTCCTTGCTCCCGGCGGATCGTTACGTTAATGCCCTTGTCCGCCAATGTACGTTGAAACTGAAAGATATCATTCCTTGAGGTTCTGACATATTTCCGCTCCGGAACATGGTTGACCGGGATCAGATTCACGTGACAGAGCATATCCTTGAGAACCTCTGCCAGTTCTTCCGCATGCTCCACCTGATCATTTACTCCGCCAATCAGCGCATATTCGAAGCTTACACGGCGCCCGGTCTTGGCGATGTAATAACGCAGTGCCTCGATAACATCATCAAACGGAAAGCGGCGGTTGACAGGCATCAGCTTGGAACGCAGCGCATCGTTCGGTGCATGAATCGAAATCGCCAGATTAATCTGGGTATCCTCATCAGCAAATTTATATATATTGGGAACGATTCCGCTCGTTGATACAGTAATATGCCGTTGTCCAATGTTCAAGCCCTTCTCATGAATCATAATTCGCAAAAATTTCATCGTTGCATCATAATTCTCGAACGGTTCACCTGTGCCCATGATCACTATACTGCTAACACGCTCGCCTCGCGTGTCAAGAATCTTCTGAGCCTGCACAACCTGGGCTACAATTTCCCCGGAATTGAGATTCCGCTTCAGTCCGCCCAAGGTAGACGCACAGAATGTACAACCAACCTTGCAGCCGACTTGTGTGGTAACACAGACGCTATTCCCGTAGTTATGCTTCATGATAACCGTCTCGATCGCATGATCGTCATGCAGCCCGAACAGGAACTTGACCGTACCGTCCTTGGACTCAAACTTCGTAATTTCATTCAAAGTTACGAATGAGAACTGTTCGTCCAATTTTTGCCGAAGCGTCTTGGATAAATTCGTCATCTCATCAAAAGAGTTTACGCGCTTTACATAAAGCCAGTCAAATATCTGCGCACCGCGGAAGGCCGACTCCCCTTGCTGTACCGCCCATTCCTGAAGCTCTTCCAGACTCATATCGTATATAAAAGGTTTCATCTTCACACACCTATTCTTATAGTATCAAGTATATGACCATACTCATTCCACCTATTTTAGCATAAAATATAATAACACTAAAGTGGAAGCCCTTAACAGGGGCTTACGCAGCAAAAAGCACACCCCTATTATCGCTTAAAGCAATAATTAGAAGTGTGCTTCACCGATTCCAGTATATAGTAATTTCAGGGATTTTGCAAAGATTAAGTATAGACCGCCGCTTAGATTGAGGTTTTCACAAGACGAGCGATGTAAAATCCGTCAGAATGATAGTCCTGAGGCAGGATCTGCAACCCGGTCTTCTCCCTGGCGCTCGCTTCCTGCAAGGCTGGCCAGTTCTCCGGCATATCCTCAGCAAGCGAAAATTCCGGATGGCGCTGTAGAAATGCATCTACCATGGCCGCATTTTCGCTTCGCTCAATCGTACAGGTGCTATAGACCAGCACTCCCCCCGGCTTTAGCAGCCCGCACACCGCGTCTAATAGGGTACGTTGAATCGCGTTAATCTCTGTAATATCGCCAGGTGTCTTCGTCCACTTCAAATCCGGCTTCCGGCGAATTACGCCCAGGCCTGAACATGGAGCATCCAGTAAAATACGATCGAATGACTCGGCCGCGAATCGCTCGGAAAGTTGGGCCGCATCGCTGGTCATTGTCTCAACTGGGTCAAGCCCAAGCCGCCTTGCCTGATCATCGATCAGCTTTGCCTTATGCGTATGGATATCGTTGGCAATCACATGACCGCGGCCTTCCATCCGTTCAGCGATATGGCATGTCTTGCCTCCGGGAGCTGCGCAGCAATCAAGCACCTTCATACCCGGTATGGCCTGAACAGCCGCGCCAACAAGCATGGAGCTCTCGTCCTGAATCGAGATAAGCCCATCCTTATACCATTCTGTCAGCGCCATGTTGCCGCCGCTTAATACCAATATCCCGTCCGGTGATACAGGGGACGGAGCAACCTCTAGCCCCCGCTCTTTCATAACAGCCAACATCTCTTCGCGGCTCGTCCGCGAACAATTCACACGGATACTGACGGACGGAGGCTCATTATTCGCGAGGCAGATCGCTTCCGCAACAGCTTCTCCATACTGCTCAATCCAACGTGAGACAAGCCATTCCGGATGGGAGTAAGCAAGCGAGATCCGTGCCGCCGAAGAAAGATCGCCAGGCAAGGACAACTCCGCCTTGCGACGAAGCACATTTCGCAGCACACCGTTCACCATTCCGGATATCCCTTGATGACCACGGCGTTTTGCGATATTCACAGCCTCGTTCACTGCCGCATGGGGCGGAATTCGATCCAGATAATACAGCTGATAGAAGCTTAGCCGCAATAAATTTCTGACCCAGGGCTGAAGCTTGGCCATCCCTTTGCTGACAAAGGACTCCAGAAAGTAATCAATTGTATTGAGACGCGATATGGTGCCGTATACAAGCTCTGTAGCAAGACCCGCATCAGGACCGGTAAGCCCGGATTTCTGCAGCGCTCCATTTAATAGCAAGTTGCTGTAGGCCCCCTCCTGTTCTACAGCGGTCAACACATCCAGAGCGGTATCCCGCGCTGTAGGCTGCGCTTTGTTGTTTCTTTTGCCGGCATGCGCCCCCTTGCCAGCTCCAGATTGATTCCCCTGCCTTTTCTTGTCGCTGCCAGCCTGGCCGGAGTGGCCTTTCATATCGCTCATGACAATACCGCGCCCTTCTTCATGATACCACCGCGAATAAATTCAGCGGCCTCCATGGCTTTCTTCCCAGCGGGCTGAATACGGGTCAACCAAACCGATCCATCGCCGGTCTTCACTTCGATCCCCCGCTCGGACAGCTCAAGCACTGTCCCGGGAGCTACCCCGGCAGCCGATGCGGAGCCTGTACTGGTTGGCTTAGCTACCGACCAGATCTTGAATACTTCGTCGTTCCATAGCGTAAATGCGCCCGAGAATGGTACCAGGCCTCTAACCCGATTGAAAATTTCACGGGACGAAGCCGTCCAATCAATCCGCTCATCCTCACGCGATAAATTGGAAGCATACGAGGCTTCCTCATCGTTCTGCGGAATCCGCTTGGCGGTACCGTTCAGGATCAGCGGCAGCTGCTCCATCAGCAGCTTCGCCCCGGCAAGGCTTAATTTCTCGAACATCGTGCCCGAGTTATCCTCATCCTCGATCGGAACGACAACCTTCTCGATCATATCCCCTGTATCCAGGCCTTCTGCCATATACATCAGCGTAACACCGGTCTCCTTCTCACCGTTGATGATCGAGCGTTGGATCGGCGCACCCCCGCGGTAAGCGGGTAAGAGGGACCCATGCACATTCAAGCAACCATACTTCGGCAAATCCAGCACGGCCTTAGGCAAAATCTGTCCGTAAGCGGCCGTAACGATCAGATCAGGACGCAGCGCAGCCAGTTCCTCCACAGCTTCCGGCGCCCGCATTCTCTGCGGTTGAAGCACGGGAAGTCCGTGCCGCAATGCTGCTTCTTTTACCGGAGTCGGAGTTAGTACCTTCTTCCTACCTTGCGGACGATCCGGCTGAGTCACAACACCAACAACGTTATAGCCTTCTGCAATCAGAGCCTCCAGAGACGGAACTGCAAAAGCAGGCGTCCCCATAAATACGATATTCATCGTCATTCCTCACACCTTTTCTTCACCCTCAGGGGTAATTTCATATACTCTTTCCGCAACATCCGTATAGAGAACACCGTTCAGATGGTCAATTTCATGCTGGAAAGCCCTTGCCAACAAATCCGACCCTGTATATGTAACCTCTTTGCCATTACGGTCGAGGCCTTTAACCGTAACTGTCTGCGCCCGGCGCACATCACCACGCAATCCCTGGATGCTCAAGCAGCCCTCGGGTCCAAATTGCTCCCCCTCTTTGCTGACGATCTCAGGGTTAATCAGTTCAATAAGTCCGTGCTCATCGCCAACATTTATGACAATAGCCCGCTTCAGAATCCCCACCTGCGGCGCCGCAAGCCCGACACCCTCGGCATCATACATCGTCTCCGCCATATCGGTCAGCAATTTCTGTACATTTGGAGTAATTTTCTTAACCTCTTTGGCGACCTGATGCAACACTTCATCCGGTTCTTGGACGATAATCCGCAATGCCATACCCACACACCATCCTTTTATATGTAGTTCAAAAATCCCGCTTTAAATCACGAAGTATATCAAAGTAGCCTATTCAGCATCAAATCTTGAATTCACTCGGGACTTCCAATACGTACAAACTTCGTACGCTCCGCTCCTCATTCCCTGGCTTCATCCAACCGCCTTTATATAATTACATCAGCATCTGCGGGTCCACATCAATACTGATCTGAAATGACGAGTCGCGCATATCATTCAGCATGGCCTCAGACACACTGCGCACCAGCTCTGCCGCATCCAGCGAACCGCGATACTTCACCATACATTGAAATCTGTAGCGGTTCTTGATCCGCGGAATCGGCGAGGCGACCGGACCAAGGATGTCCAGAACATCTCTCGTAAAGCGGTCCATATTGCCGAACCAGCCCAGCTGCTGAGCCTTACCTCGCAAATTCGCCGTGAAATTCTCCGCCATTCGCAGCAATAACGGCAGCTTCTCATGGGACAGCGTTACAAGAATCAAGCGGCTATACGGCGGATAATGCAGCGCCTTGCGATGCAGCAGCTCCTCACGTACAAAAGAGTTGTAATCATGCGAGCTGGCATGGACAATCGAATAATGATCGGGGATATAGGTCTGGATCACAACCTCGCCCGGAAGCTGGTGACGCCCAGCCCGTCCGGCCACCTGCGTCAGCAATTGAAAAGTCTTCTCTGCAGACCGGAAGTCCGGAAAATTAAGCGAAGTATCTGCAGCGATAACGCCTACCAATGTAACATCCGTAAAATCCAGCCCTTTGGCGACCATTTGCGTCCCCAACAGCACATCGCCCTTTTTCTCGCGAAAAGTCTGCAGCAGCTTCTCATGCGAGCCCTTCTCCGTCGTTGTATCTACATCCATACGGATAACCCGGATCCCTGGAAACAGCTTGGACAGCTCGGTCTCAACCCGTTGGGTACCGGTTCCGAAATAGCGGATATGCTCGCTGCCGCACTCTGGACATACCGAAGGCGCAGGCACGGCATAACCGCAATAATGACAGCGCAAATTGTTCGACTTCTGATGGTAGGTAAGCGAGATATCACAATCCGGGCAGCCGGCCACATATCCGCAGGTACGGCACATCACAAATGTCGAAAAGCCGCGGCGGTTCAGGAATAAGACGCTTTGCTCACCGCGCTCAAGTCTGGCCTCTATTCCGGCATGGAGCTGTCTGCTGAACATCGAGCGGTTCCCTTCTCGCAATTCTTCCCGCATATCCACAATCTGTATACTTGGCAGCATGCTGCCCGAAGCGCGTGCATTCATCTCCAGCAGCATCGGCGCATAATGTTCATTATCGAGCGATCTGGCTGCGTGGTAACTCTCCAGCGATGGGGTTGCCGAGCCGAGAATAACAGCAGCCTGGTGCTGCCTGGCCCGGCGAATCGCCACGTCTCGAGCATGATATTTAGGCGTCTCTTCCTGCTTGTAGGAGGTCTCATGTTCCTCGTCCATAACAATCAATCCGAGATCGGAGAAAGGGGCGAAAATAGCGGAACGGGCACCGATAGCCACCTGCACGCGTCCCTCCCTGATCTTCCGCCACTCATCATAACGTTCTCCGGTAGACAGACGGCTGTGCATCACAGCAACCTTATTGCCGAACCGCCCCTTGAAACGTTCTACCATTTGCGGGGTCAGCGAGATTTCCGGCACCAGTACAATCGCCTGGCGTCCAAGCGAAATGCAGCGTTCGATCGTCTGCATATAAACTTCTGTCTTCCCGCTTCCGGTAATTCCATGCAATAAAAAAGCACCATATAATCTTCTATCCAGCACTTCACTAATTTTATTATAGACAAGCTCCTGCTCCGACGTTCGCGGCAGCGGCTCGGTTCGTTTGAAACGACGATTCTGATAAGGATCGCGAAACACTTCGGCGTCCTCAATAAGCGCAAAGCCTTTCTCGGCCAGCTTCTTGACGGTTCCCGCCGTAACGCCCAGCGTGGTTAGCAATTCCTGCAGGGATATCGTTACCCCAACCTCAAGCAAGAACTCCAGAACTTCCTTCTGCCTGCGCGCCTGCGCGCTGAAGGAAGCGAGCGCCGCCTCCGCCGCCTCTCCGCCGACCGTGGCTTTCACCGTCTTGATGGTCTTCTTGCGGACTTTATCCTTGATCATCTGTGTCTCCGTCAGCACGCCAGCCCGCAGCAGGCCTTTGATAGTCTCTCCCTGGCCGGCAAATTGGGCACTCAGATGAGCCGTCGTCATCGGAACGGAACCATTCGCTTTAATGTAAGCGACGATTTGCTCTTCCTCGCCAGTTAATAGCGGAGGTGACGCGTACAAAGCTTCCTCCGTCTGGTCCTCATCCGCAGGGTCTAACTCCTCCTGAAGCTGAATATATTTCTCGGCTTTACCTTTAAGTGCTGTAGGTATCATCGCCTGTAGCGCAGAGATCATACTGCAAGCATACCTATGGCTCATCCACTCGGCCAGCTTAACGAGATCAAGCGGAAGCGGGGGCATCAGATCCAGCAGCTCCTGAACCGGCTTCATGCGTGCGAAATTCAGCTCGGAGTCGGGCCGGAGATCAATAACGAAACCCTGGACTGTTCGATGACCAAAGGGAACGCCCACCCTGCTGCCGATCTCGATCCAGTCTTTCATCGTATCCGGAATAATATAATCGAAGGGGCGATCCGTGCCGCGGCTTGGAACGTCGACGATCACTCTAGCGATTTTGCAGTTCATTTGCCAGCTCCCGCCAGTCGTTCCGCAGCGAGCTCCATAATATGGAGACCCGTCTCCTCCTTGGTCATCATAGGCAGCGACTTCACCAGTCCCTGTGCATCATAAATTTTCACGATATTTGTATCGATGCCAAAGCCCGCTCCCGCCTGGGTTACATCATTGGCAATCAAGAGATCACAGTTCTTGCGCTGCAGCTTATCCATGGCATACTGCTCCAGATTCTCCGTCTCAGCTGCGAATCCAATCAGAAACTGCGATGTCTTTTGTTGACCAAGCGTCTGCAGAATATCAATATTTTTAATGAGTTCCAGCTGTAGAGCGTCACCCGATTTCTTAATTTTTTGCTGTGCCGGGCTCTTTGGCCGATAGTCCGCAACGGCAGCTGCCTTCACTAAAATATCTGTGTTCTGCCATATGGCGACGACAGCCTCATACATCTCCATTGCCGATTCCACATGCACCGTATTGATATTCAGCGGAGGGGCCACCTGCGTACGGGCGACGATCAGGGTGACGTCAGCACCCAGCTCCTGCGCAGCCTTAGCGACAGCAAATCCCATCTTGCCTGAAGAGTCATTCGTAATGTACCGGACCGGGTCAATGCGCTCGATGGTTCCTCCAGCGGTTACGACAACCTTTTTGCCGGCAAGCGGAAGATCAGCCCTTATAGATTGACGCTTAAAAAACTGATTCACTTCTTCAACAATCGCTTCGGGCTCTTCCATTCTCCCTTTCCCCGTATATCCGCAGGCAAGCAAGCCGACGCCCGGTTCAATCATATGAACACCGCGCGACCTAAGCTCTGCCATATTTCGCGATACAGCCGGGTGGGTATACATATGCACATTCATCGCCGGAGCAAGCATAATCGGCGCGGTGACAGCCAGTAGAGTCGTCGACAACATATCGTCTCCGATGCCGGCAGCCATTTTGCCGATCATATTCGCCGTAACCGGGGCAACCAGCACCAGGTCGGCCCAGTCGGCCAGTTCAATATGGGCGATGGCCTCCGGCTTCTTCTCGTCAAAGGTATCGGTGTATACAGCATTTTTGGATAAGGCCTGTAAGGTCAGCTCGCTAATGAATTTCGTAGCCGATTCGGTCATTATGACACGAACCTCTGCCCCTTGCTTCACAAGCATACTGCAGAGCGAAGCCGCCTTGAATGCAGCGATTCCCCCTGTAACGCCAAGCAATATTTTTTTGCCGATTAACATCGTCCTATCCCCCGCTTTCAAGTTATACGAAGTCAAACTCCCTTTGTCTTACAAGGGATCAGTAATCAGTCATAACCTATATGAGCAGAAAAAAATAACAACCTCGCGGTTGTAACTAGAGGTTGTTCAAAATCAACATATGACCACGAGGTCGATCTATTTTATTTCTCGATTGTTGCCGGTTCTTCAACTTCCGGTTTTAGCTTGACGAAACCGCCGTAAATTTCCTCTAACGCGATACCGACTTGCTTATGGGATCTTGGCTGCTCAAGATCGCTCTTGGAGCCCTCTCTAAGCTGTCTAGCTCTCCGGGAAGCCGCTACGACTAGGGAATACTTGCTACCAACGATGCCAAGCATCTTGTCAATGGATGGATATAGCATGAAGCAACACACCTCTTCTATTAGACTCGTCTACCGAATATTAGATATCGGCAGGTTTTCTTACTTTGCAATGCTCCGCTGTAATGATAGCCTCAATCCTTCTGCAGGCATGATCAATCTCATCATTAACTACGGCGTAATCATATTGTTCCAGCAATCTCATCTCATCAGCCGCAACCGACATGCGATGGTCGATCGTCGCCTGATTCTCCGTTCCCCGCCCTTGAATGCGATCCTTCAATTCATCCAAGGAAGGAGGAAGTAAAAATACGAACACGCCCTCCGGGAACTTCTCCTTCACCTTGAGCGCGCCCTGCACCTCGATTTCAAGAATGATATCGCGGCCGCTCTCGAGCGTCTCCTCAACGAAATCACGCGGAGTACCATAATAATTCCCTACATATTCCGCGTATTCGAGCAATTGATCCTTCTCGATCATCTCCATAAATTGCTCGCGGGTCTTGAAGAAATAATTAACCCCGTTCTCTTCCCCCAGGCGCGGATGGCGCGTCGTGGCGGACACGGAATAGACAAGCTCAGGCATTCTAGCCCGCAACTCATTGCAGACCGTCCCTTTACCTACACCGGACGGCCCTGATAATACGATTAATAAACCTTTAGCCATAGTTCTCTCCATTTTACTCGTCGTTGTCATCATCTTTGGTGGATAAGCGATGAGCAACCGTCTCCGGCTGCACCGCCGACAATATGACATGATCACTGTCGGTAATAATTACCGCGCGCGTACGACGTCCATAGGTCGCATCGATCAGCATATGGCGGTCTCTTGCCTCCTGAATAATCCGCTTGATTGGGGCAGACTCAGGACTCACAATTGAAATGATTCGGTTCGCTGATACGATGTTGCCAAAGCCAATGTTAATAAGTTTAATCGCTGCCATATCCAGGTTTTTCCCCCTAATTTACTTGACTCTGAGAGGTAGCTCAAAAAGACGCTTCTGAGCACTTACTCTTAGTTACGCTATTCGAGATTAGCCGCTTGTTCACGAATCTTCTCCAGTTCTGCTTTCATCTCGACTACACGGTTGACCAGAGCCAGGTGATTGGCTTTGGAACCAATCGTATTCGTCTCCCGGTTCATTTCCTGTATCAAAAAATCCAGCTTCCGTCCAACCGGCCCTTCCGATTGCAATAATCCGCGGCACTGCTCGAAGTGGCTCTTCAATCTAATCAGCTCTTCGTCGATGTTGGAACGATCCGCAAATACGGCGACCTCCATCGCGAATCTCTGTTCATCAAAAGCCCCCTCCAACAGTTCGGCGAGTCGCCCTTTGAGCCGATTACGGTAGTCCACAACTACTTCTGGCGCCAATCTGACGATGTCGGTGTGGATCTCCTGCAGCCTGTTTACACGCTGCTCTATATCAGAGACCAGATGAAGCCCTTCCTGCTCTCGCATCGCGATAAGCCCATCCAGCGCTTCTTCAAGGCCTTCCATAAGAACCGACTCCCACTGTTCACCGGTGACAGCTCCGTCCAGCAATGGATCGGGAGCGATCACCGCATCAGGCAGCGCGAGCAAATCCTTAGCGGTGAGCGAAGAGTCAATGCCGTAATGCCGCTTCAGCTCTTCGTTCGCCTGTATATAAGCCTCAATAACCGGACGGTTCAGTACAAAAGGCAAGGAACTGTCATCCTCCCGTTCCTTGCTTATGAACACGTCAATTCTGCCGCGCTTCACGTGCTCCTGAACTAACCGCCGCAGCTTATCCTCGTAGCAAGTCCACTCTCGGGGCATCCGAAGCACAACCTCGGAATACCGATGATTGACAGATTTAATCTCAAATTGAATGTTATAACCGCCATAATGTCTGGCGGAACCACCGTACCCAGTCATACTGTGAGACATGAACATCACATCCGTTACCCTATTGTAATTGATAATTATGAACGAGACAAGTGGGAAGCACGGTGCATCGACTTCTCGTGAACATAATTTGTCAAAGCTACAGTCATTTCATAGAACATGAAAGGAGTCATCAAATAAATGCCGTTAAATTGCTGCATTGCTGTATCAAGCAGTTCCTTGGCAATCTCTACGCCCATAGCACGACCCTCTGTCCCCTGAAGCCCCTCCATCCGCTTGCGCACGGATTCAGGCAGCGTAATGCCCGGAACTTCATTATGAAGATACTCGGCGTTTTTGCCGCTGGCCAGCGGCATAATACCAAGGAAGATCGGAATGTCGAGATGGGCGGTCGCCTCACGAATCGCAACGATCAGTTCAGGATCATAGACCGGCTGGGTCATAATGTAATCCGCACCCGAAGCGATTTTCTTCTCAAGCCGCTCTACAGCTTTGTTCAGATGCTTCACATTCGGGTTAAAAGCAGCGCCGATTACAAAGTTGGCGCGATGCTTAAGCGGCTTGCCCGAGAAGGCAGTACCTTCATTTAACTGCTTGATCATGCGGATAATCTCGAAGGAGGTGAGGTCGTATACCGAGCTGGCCCCCGGCAAATCCCCAAAGCGGGCCGGATCCCCCGTCACAGCCAGAACATGATCTATACCGAGAGCATCAAATCCCATCAAGTGCGACTGTGTGCCGATCAGGTTGCGATCGCGGCAGGCAATATGAATAAGCGGCCGCAGTCCAAGCTCAGATTGTACGCGCGAGCCAAGCGCCATATTGCTCATCCTTGTCACAGCCAGAGAATTATCAGCCAGTGTCAAGGCATCGACTCCCGCTTCTTTTAGAGCTTTGGCCCCGGCCATAAACTTGCTTGTATCCAGATCCCGCGGAGGATCCAGCTCCACGATCACCGTGTGCCGCTCTTTCACCTGATCTACGATATTTGGAGTATTGTCCGCCCGCCCATTGTCCCTATTATTCAGTTCACGCTCAAGTACCTGAATCGATTCAAGAACAGTTGGAAGCGGACGGCCTTCTGCCAATGAAGCTGGATTATAGTTAGCCAGCGCACTAGCCGTAGCCTTGATATGGTCTGGAGTCGTCCCGCAGCACCCTCCAATCAAGCGTGATCCCAAATCGGCAAATGATACTGCACATTCACCAAAATATGCAGGAGTAGCCCCATATACATATTCTCCATCTACGTAATCCGCCAAACCTGCGTTCGGAAATACAGACAATGGCATATTCAGCGGGCCATTTAATCTCTCCATAACGCTCATAATGCCCTTTGGTCCGGAATGACAGTTAAAGCCAAGCACATCGGCCCCCTCCGCCTGGAGAATTCCGAAAGCTTCTTCAATAGAGTAGCCATCCAGCGTTCTACCCAATTGATCCACGGCAAACTGACAAATGAGCGGCAAAGGAGTCAGATAGCGAGCGCGTCCAAGCGCAAGCCGCATCTCTCTCAGATCGTAGAAGGTCTCCAGAAGGAGCGCATCTACATCCTCCGTCAGCAAGGCAGTCATCTGTTCATCAAAGTATTTGACCAATTCCTGGTCGGTCACATTAACGCGCTTGCCACCACGAATCGTGCCCACAGCGCCAGCGACAAAGATGTCAGGACCGGCCGCCTGTCTGGCAATGCGGGCTGCAGCGCGGTTAATATCCGCTACCTGATCCTCCAGACCAAACTTGGATAATTTATAAAAATTCGCGGAGAACGTATTCGTCTCTATTAATCTAGCACCTGCTTCAATGTAGCGGCGGTGTACATCTTGAATCACTTCCGGGCGGGTCAAATTCATCTCCTCATAGGAAATGCCGACGGAAAAGCCCAGCTGGTGCAGGTAGGTACCCATAGCTCCATCGCCGATTAATACTTCATTTTGCCACGTTTGACGCAGATCTGGCCTCATATGAGCCCCTCCTCGATATAAGTAATGGTAGCTTGACTACCTTTTTCGCTTTAGTTTCATATTAATTTATCATAATTTTCGTCAATTGATAAGGAAATGATAGAACTTCATACAAAAAAAGGCCCGCAGGCCTTTTTTAACAAAATTTTATGCAATTTCACCTTGATATACGATTTCTGCAGGTCCCGTCATATACACATGGTTATCGGTAGGGTTCCATTCAATATAGAGATCGCCGCCCTTCAAACCAACCCAGGCTTTGCGCTGCGTGTACCCGTTGAGTACAGAGGATACCAAAGTGGCACATGCGCCGCTTCCGCAGGCCAGCGTTGGACCCGCGCCGCGTTCCCATACCCTCATCTCGATTCGCTCGGGCGAGGTCACGGTGGCGAATTCTACATTCGTCTTCCTTGGGAAGTACGGATGTTTCTCCAGCTGCGGCCCCCATGTTTCCAACTCAAAATGCGGCGCATCATCCACGTAAATGACGCAATGTGGATTCCCCATCGAGACAGCTGTAAAGTTGAACCGCTGGCCTTGAGCTTCAATCGGCTGTCCAATAACCGACTCGCCTTCCAGTGTGGTCGGAATCCGGGTCCCTTGCAGAATCGGCTCGCCCATATCAACCCGAACGCTCTTAACGATTCCATCCTCTACCTTGAGAAGCACCTCCTGAACGCCGGCGCCAAGCGTCTCAAATGTCATCCGCAGCTTATCTGTATGGCCTGCCTCATAGACGTATTTGGAGACGCAGCGGATCGCATTGCCGCATTGTTCAGCTTCTGTACCATCGGAATTTATAATTCTCATCTTATAGTCAGCCTGATCAGACGGCAAAATAAACACCAGACCGTCCGCTCCCACACCGAAATACCGGTTGCACCATTTTATAGCCAAATCCGAGACATTCTGCGGCAGTTCCTGCTCTCCGTAGAACACCAGAAAATCATTACCCAGACCATGCATTTTCGTAAATTCCATTTGAACCCCACTCCCTAGAGCCCTGTCGCCTGTCTTGTGTCTTATGACTTGAGTTGCCAGAGCAATGCTTTATGGGGTTAGTCTATATTTTGTGCGTTCTAAAAGGTATTGATTTTATGCACGAATATTTGTACTTTTCGCCGAGATTATCTGTCTTGGACCGTTATACTTGCGACGGCGCCCCGACCAGACGCTGCCTGCCCCAAGCAGGAATGTCGGTATGCCTGCGGCCACGAAGCTGAGCGCCCATTCCCGGAAGCCAAGCGGAACCGTTTTGAAGATCGGCTGCAGACTCTCGATATACATAACCCCGAGCAGCAGAAGTACGGAGGATAGTACAGCTACGACAAGGTAACGGTTCTGCAGGATGTTGCGATGGAAGATCGAACGTGAACTCCGGCAGTCGAATACATGAATCAGCTGGGCCATAACCAGTGTAGCGAAAGCAACTGACTGCGCCTTGGCTAGCTGGGCCGGATCATCCGGTGCGCTATGCAATGTGATCCAGAAGGCCCCAAGCGTACAGAAGCCGATCAGCAATCCGCGGCTAATAATTTTCCAGCCCAGTCGACGTGCAAAAATATTCTCTTTCGCTCCGCGCGGTTTATGCTCCATTAAATCTTTCTCCGGTTGGTCTACGCCAAGCGCCATCGCAGGCAGACCGTCTGTGACGAGATTCACCCACAGGATCTGAATCGGCAGCAGCGGAAGCGGCAGCCCGGCCAACATGGCGAAGAACATCGTTAAAATCTCGCCGACATTGGAAGCGAGCAAATAGCGGATGAACTTGCGGATGTTCTCATAAATATTCCGTCCTTCCTCGATCGCCGCCACAATGGAGGAGAAGTTGTCATCACTGAGTATTAAAGAAGAGGCTTCCTTGGATACATCCGTGCCGGTAATGCCCATGGCGATTCCGATATCCGCCGCCTTAATCGCCGGAGCATCGTTGACGCCATCGCCTGTCATGGCTACGACATGGCCTTTGCGCTGCAAAGACTTGACAATCCGCAGCTTGTGTTCCGGTGCAACCCGGGAGTAAACATAAATCTGATCGATTTGACGATCCAGTTCCTCATCGCTAAGGGCAGCCAGTTGATTGCCGGACATGGTCCGTCCGCCTCTCGGGATAATGCCGAGATCGGCAGCGATCGCTTCCGCCGTCAGACCATGGTCGCCGGTAATCATCACCGTCTTGATGCCGGCACGGCGGCAGACCGATATCGCTTCCCGTGCCTCGCGGCGCGGCGGATCGATCATCCCGGCCAGTCCGATGAATATCAATTGAGACTCCACATCCGCTTCTGACTCGGCCGCATCATCAGGTCTTAGATCGCGGTAAGCTAACCCGAGTACACGCAGAGCATTCCGCGCCATCCCCTCATTAGCGGCCTGTACCTTTTGACGGAACGTCCCGGTGAAGGGAACCACCTTGCCGTCCCATAATATATAGGAGCATTTCTCCAGCAGCATATCGGGAGCTCCCTTGACGAGCGCCATTTTGCCGCCTTGGTGGGATACGATAACCGACATCCGTTTGCGGTCAGAATCGAATGGCAATTCCTTCTCGCGAGTGTATACGCTGCTGAGCGAGCTTGGAGATAAACCCATCTTCGCCGCCAGCGTAACGAGCGCTCCTTCGGTCGGATCCCCCTTTAGTGCCCAACGCGATGCAGTCATTTCCTCCCGATCCTTTCCCTTGCGCTTCGCTTGCTGGTCGCCATCTTCCTCATAGATCACGGCATTGCCGCACAGCGAGCTAACCTGCAGCAGCCGGCGCAAGCTCTGATCTTTCTTGAGATCAACCGATCGCCCATGCTCCAGTATCTGACCGATTGGCTCATAGCCGTCACCCGTCACTTGCAGCGCTCGCCCTTCAAGCCATACATGAGTGACTGTCATTTTGTTCTGTGTTAGCGTTCCTGTCTTATCCGAGCAAATGACCGAAGCACAGCCCAGTGTCTCTACAGAAGGAAGCTTGCGGACAATCGCCTTGCGCTTGATCATACGCTGTACGCCAAGTGCCAGCGCAATTGTGACGATCGCCGGCAAACCTTCGGGTATCGCCGCTACCGCTAAGCTCACCCCAGCGAAGAACATGGCCCCAGGCGGTTGTCCATGCAGAATACCAACGAGGACGACCAGTACCGTGAGCCCCAGTGAGAGATATATCAATATTTTGCCCAGCTGCTCAAGACGACGCTGCAGCGGAGTCTCTTGGGAATCGGTATTTTGAATCAAATCTGCGATTTTGCCCATCTCTGTATCCATGCCGGTGCGAACGACGATTCCTCTGCCGCTGCCGCGGGTCACCATGGTGCCCATGAAGCCCAGGTTCTTCTGGTCGCCCAGCGGCACTTCCTCCTCGCGAAGCACCCCGGCATGCTTGCCAACGGGATGGGATTCCCCGGTCAATGCCGATTCCTCCACATCCAGACTGCTTACAGACAACCAGCGAACATCCGCCGGAATCCGGTCCCCGCTCTCCACGATGACGATATCGCCAGGAACAAGCTCCTTGGCTGGAATATGCTCGACGGTCCCGTCGCGCAGAACCTTCGCGTGAGGAGCGGACAACTGCTTCAAGGCTCGCAGCGAGCGCTCAGCCCGGAATTCCTGAATAAACCCGAGCACACCGTTCAGGATCACAATCGCAATAATTGTAATGGCGTCCAAATATTCGCCCAGAATTCCCGATATGAGCGTGGCCCCCATTAATACGAGCATCATGAAATCTTTAAACTGGTTCAGGAACAGCAGCAGCGGAGATACCCGCTTGCCCTCCGACAATTCGTTCCAGCCGTTCTCTTCCCGTCTCCTCTGCGCCTCATCCCGGGTCAGGCCCTGTTCGCGCTTCACGTTCAACAGCTCCAGAAGCTCTTCCCCATTCCACTGGTGCCAGTTTTTTTGTTCCATTCTCCTTTTTTCCCCTCCCGTATTTTGTGCGATAACAGCGTGAGGCTTTTCCACCTAGGGTAAATGTATTCCAGCCAGTCCCAAATTATCACAGAAGAAGCTCTTAAGTTTTTGCTGCAGTTATGGCATCATAGAGAGGAGTAAGATATTGAGGTAATTGAGGTAATTGAAGATATTGAAGATTTCGAGGATATGCTCAAAAAAGTCGATTTTCAGCGTTGAACGCGTCCGTCTAACTCTAACGAAACTACAAAGCGCTATTTCCGCAAAAACAGCGGCAAATAAAAGCTAACGAAACATCATATCGCTATTCTGGGGAATTCCCCATGTTAAGGCCCTAATTTGGTCCAATAACGATACCACGTTTCGTTAGAATTTTTGTCAGTCCATTTGGGCTCAAATAACGATACCCTGTTTCGTTAGAATTTTTGTCAGCCCATTTGGGCTCAATAGCGATACCACGTTTCGTTAGAGGAAGGCCCGACCAGCTAGGTTTATGCCATTATTCATCTAACGAAACTACAGAGCGCTATTTCCGCAAAAACAGCGGCAAATAAAAGCTAACGAAACATCATATCGTTATTCTGGGGAATTCCCCACGTTAAGGCCCTAATTTGGTCCAATAACGATACCACGTTTCGTTAGAATTTTTGTCAGCCCAATTTGGCTCAAATAGCGATACCGTGTTTCGTTAGAATTTTTGTCAGCCCATTTGGGCTCAATAGCGATACCCTGTTTCGTTAGAGGAAGACCCGGCCGGCCAGGTTTATGCCATTATTCATCTAACGAAACTACGGAGCGTTATTTCCGCAAAAACAGCGGCAAATAAAAGTTAACGAAACACCATATCGCTATTCTGGGGAATTCCCCACGTTAAGGCCCTAATTTGGTCCAATAACGATACCACGTTTCGTTAGAATTTTTGCCAGCCCATTTGGGCTCAAATAGCGATACCACGTTTCGTTAGAGGAAGGCCCGGCCGGCTAGGTTTATGCCATTTCTGCGTCTAACGAAACTACGGAGCGTTATTTCCGCAAAAACAGCGGCAAATAAAAGCTAACGAAACACCATATCGCTATTCTGGGGAATTCCCCACGTTAAGGCCCTAATTTGGTCCAATAACGTTACCACGTTTCGTTAGAATTTTTGTCAGCCCAATTTGGCTCAAATAGCGATAACCGTGTTTCGTTAGAGGAAGACCCAACCCGGCGTTGTTTGTACATGAGCAACTGAGATGTTACTGTAGGTAACATGACTCCGTAAGCATCCGCTTAAGCCCGGCCCGACTGAATTCAAGATTCGACGCCGAATACGCTCCCCCCGAGTTACTTCGGGATTAAAAGCGACTCTTTGAACTACCTTATTAGACAGGAGATTATATGGTATGGCACTTGACGGAATCGTAACGCGCTCCATCGTTCACGAACTACAGATTTGTGTAGGTGGACGCATCAATAAAATACATCAGCCTACGGATAACGACATTATCCTTCAACTTCGCTCCAGAGGAGGCAACCGGCGTCTGCTGCTCTCGGCCAACCCGACTTATCCGCGGGTGCAAATGACCGAGCAGTCCTTCCCCAATCCGCTGGAGGCCCCGATGTTCTGCATGCTGCTGCGAAAGCATTGTGAGAGCGGCGTCATCGAAGCCATTACCCAGCAGGAGATGGAACGGATCATCCATATCGACATTCGACAGCGCGACGAGCTCGGGGATGAATCCTTGAAGCGCATCATCATTGAATTAATGGGGCGGCACAGCAACATTATTTTGCTCGATCCCGCAACGGGAACGCAGCTGGACGGAATTCATCATGTAACCCCAGCGATCAGCAGCTTCCGGATCGTTATGCCCGGGTTCGCTTATACAGAGCCTCCGCAGCAGAATAAGCTGCATCCGCTTGAGATCGTGAAGGAACAATTCATGGATACCTATCGGCAGGCTGAGATCGGGATCGCGGATAAAAGCTGGCTTGTATCCACCTTCAGCGGACTTAGCCCGCTGATCGCCGAGGAGATATGTCTGAGGGCAAGCGACAAGGCGGAGGAACACTCCGCAGGAGCCGCCGCAGATAACAATGCTGCTCACGAAATGCCAATGGATAAAGCGAATGCGCTTTGGAGCACTTTTGCCGACCTGATGGCGCAAATTCGCGAGCATCGCTATGAGCCGGTTACCGGCGAGAATGCCAAAGGGAAGAGCATATTCTCGGCCGTGAAGCTCACGCTGATCCAAGGTGAGCTGCGCACCTATGATTCCATTAGCGACTGCATGGAAGAATACTACGGCGACAAGGCGTTAAGGGATACGGTAAAGCAGAAGACCAGCGATCTGCTGCGCTTCCTGCACAATGAATTAAGCAAAAATATTAAGAAAATGACCAAGCTGGAAGAGGACTTGGCCGAAGCCGGAGATGCCGAGCAATACCGCATTAAGGGCGAGCTGCTATTTGCCTCCCTGCACCTGATGCGCAAGGGAGACAAAGCCGTAGAATTGATCAATTACTACGATGAAAACCAGGCAACCAAGACGATTGAGCTGGACCCGCTGCTGACGCCGTCGGAGAATGCCCAGCGTTATTTTAAGAAATACAATAAATACAAAAACAGCCTGACGGTCATCGATGAACAAATGAAGATTACCCGCGAGGAAATCAGCTATATGGAGCAGCTGCTACAGCAGCTTTCCCACGCGACCCTCGACGATATTGACGAAATTCGCGAGGAGCTGGTACAGCAAGGTTATCTGCGCGACCGGAGCAAAAAGCTGAAAAAGAAGAAGAAAAACGACAAGCCTACACTGCATGTCTACACCTCTTCCGAAGGAATTGAAATCTACGTGGGCAAGAACAATCTGCAAAATGACTACGTAACGAACCGGGTCGGCAGTGCGAACGATACATGGCTGCATACGAAGGATATCCCCGGCTCGCACGTGCTGATTCGCAGCAACTCCTATGGTGATGCGACGCTTAACGAAGCGGCGCAATTATCCGCTTACTACAGCCAGGCCAAGCATTCCAGCAGCGTACCGGTCGACTACACGTTGATCCGCCATGTCCGCAAGCCAAGCGGGGCTAAACCGGGATTTGTGATCTATGATCATCAGAAAACTCTATTCGTTACTCCGGACGAGCGAATGATCAAGAACATGCCCAATGTGGTGAGAAATTAACTTTTGCTAGCTTCGTTGCAAATTTGCGATTAACCCCGCAAGCTTAGCAAAATCAGTGTATTTCGTACATATTGTACGATTAAAAATACGCAGACCCGCAAATGAGCGAACATCGGAAAATACAATCGTATTTCGTGCAATAAAATCACAAAGTATACACAAGAAGAGGACCCCGCAAAGGGAGTCCTCTTCTTGTCTTATTTATTCCAGAATTAGTCCAGCTTCTTCTCGTTAACCTCGATCTGCTTGTTTCTCTCTTCCACCAATTTATCATAACCATTATCCTGGCGATATTTAATGAATTCATTCATCGCCTGATCCACTTCGCTATCCGATTTGGCATCCAGAATCTTGGCGACCGTCTGTGACCAGTTCTGATTGATCTTCTCCGCATTGCGGGAGGATTCCTTGGACAGATATACGTCCAGGCCTGCTAATTCAAATTGCGGCACCACATAATCGAGGGTCCACTGCTTCGCTTGCTGCAATGCTTTCGGGAATTGATCCAGCCCCATTTGACGAGAGAGCAGAGCGCTATCCTGCACCCACAGATGCGTTGTCAAACCGATCTCCTTCTCGAAGCCAGCCGGGTCGGTCTGCTTGAACTCCAGCAGATCTCCATTCAGAACAGGATTTCCGTCCACCATCGTGTAAGTTTCCCCTTCACGACCATAGTTCATTACAACGTTGCCATACTCGCTGACCATATAGGTCAGGAATTCCATCGCTTTTTGCGGGTCCTTGCAGTCTTTGGTAATGAAGGTTTGTGTCCAGCCCTCGATCGAAGTACCCGGCAATGCTGTCTTATTCCCTGTCGTTGAAGAAGGGCCATGAACAGCGATATATTCCTTGCCTTGATTCTCATTCGCCCATACCGTCATCGTATCCGTCTCGCTGTTCAGATCCGAAGCGAAGTAAACGAAATAACTACCGTTCGTGATCCGCGCATCCTTGTCGTCCTTCGTCATCGTAATCATGTCACGGTCGGTCAACCCTTTTTGGCGGGCATCGACGAACACTTTAAGCCATTTTTGAAAATCCGCATCGGTATAACGATCATAATATTTGCCGTCTTTCGTCAACATAGGGACTCCGATAAAATCGGCCAGCGTTCTATTGAATACTCCGTTTGGTTCCGAACCTTCATTAAATGGAGAGACCCCGATCGGAATCACCGATTTACCCAGCTCATCCTTCGCATCCAGCTTCTGAGCGGCTTCCAAAGCGGAAATGAAGCCTTCCGGCGTGGTCATATCCGGCTTGCCGAGCTGCTCATAAATATCTTTGCGCACCAGGAATGCCTGGTTCGCATAAATGCCGCCCTTCTCATAATCCGACTTCGTGTTCGAGAAGTTAGGATATCCGTAAATATGACCGTCTTCTCTAGTGAAAAATTTTACGGTTTCCGGCTTTGCCGCCTTTTCCAGGAAATACGGATCATACTTCTCTGCCAATACGTCCAGTGGAATAGCGAACTTATCCGCATCCTTAACAAACGGGTTGCTTCCATCCACCGTAATGATGTCCGGGAGCTCTCCGGAAGCCATCATCGTGTTGAGCTTGTCGTCGCTGCCGCCCAAGTATGTGATGTTAACCCCGGTGTCCTCCGTAATATACTTGGAGGAGACATCATTGCCCCAGGTCTGGGCGAACCAGTCGAAGTTAATATACCAGTCAAGCTCGGCCGTGGCCTTGTCATTCTCCCAGCTTGGTGTATCCTTGTTCACTTCAATCGTTGAATCCGGCAATTCTGCGTTTGTTTTCTTGCCGCCGCAGCCGGACAATGCTACTACGAATGCAACCAAAGTCAGAAGTATGATCGATTTTTTCATAACGTGCTCCCTCGCTTTTTTCATTATTCTTTAACTCCTCCAACAAGCATGCCGCTAATAAAGTATTTCTGAAGGAAAGGGTAAATCAGCATAATAGGTAAGGTCGTAACGATCATCGTCGCTTGTTGCAAAGACTGGGTCGTAAATGCCTTGGAAATGTATACCCCTGCTTTGGCTGTGTTCGCAGCGCCAGCGCTCGTTAACAGCTGATACAAATAATATTGAATCGGATATAAAGTTTTATCTGTCACATAAAGCTTGGCCACAAAGAAGTCATTCCACTGGTACACCCCATGGAACAAGGCAATGGTCGCCAGCACCGGAAAGGACAGCGGGATAATGATTTTGAAGAACACCTGGAATACGTTAGCCCCGTCAATCTTGGCCGATTCCTCAATCGATTCCGGCAAACTTCTGAAAAAGTTCATCAATATGATCATGTCATAGAAGCTGAATAGCACAGGGATAATGTACACCCAGAAGCTATTTGCCAGACCGAGCGATTTGACAACCAGAAATGTCGGGATCATTCCGCCGTAGAAGAACATCGTGATGACGCCCATCCGGATGAATATCTTTCTGCCAAGTAGATAAGGCTTGCTCATGGCGTAGGCCGCAGCCCCCGTGATGACCAAGTGTCCAATAACCCCGATCACCGTTTTGGCCGCCGTAACCCCAAACGCTCGGTAAATCGTTGAATCCTTCAAAATCGTCTCATAGTTGACAAGCGTAAATTTTCGCGGAAATAGATAGATGCCCCCTTTCATCGCGTCGTATCCATCGTTAAATGAGAGCGCAATAATGTTGATTAAGGGAAATACGATGATAGAAACGAAGAACAACATGAACAGCACGTTGAACACGTTAAATATTTTCTCGCCTTTATCCAGTCCCATATAGCTCCCTCCCTTCTAGAAAATTGAACTGTCGCTAAGCTTCTTGGTCAGCACATTAGCAATCATCAGCAGTGTGACGGAGACAACCGATGAGAAGATCCCGACCGCCGTCGCGAAGGAGAAGTCCCCTTGTGTCAGACCCAAATGATAGACATAGGAATCAATTACTTCACTGCGCAGCATATTCGAAGAATTTTGCAGGACGAGAGTCTGCTCCAGATTTGCACCCAGCACAGAGCCTACGCGCAGTACAAACATCAGGACGATAATATTTTTGATGCCAGGAAGTGTGATATACCAGATTCTCTTTAGGATTTTCGCCCCGTCGACCTTAGCTGCCTCATATAACGAAGGGTCAATCCCCGCGATGGCCGCAAGATAGAGAATCGTTCCCCAGCCAACCTCTTTCCAAATATCCGACAGCGTCGCGATCCACCAATAGGCATCGGCATTGGACAGGAAGGAGAGCGGTTCAGATATGAGGTGCATCGACAGCAGGAAGCTGTTCACCAGCCCTGTCGAACCAAGCCAGGAGATAATCATGCCGCCAAGAATAACCCAGGACAAAAAGTGCGGCAAATAAGATATCGTCTGCGTAAATTTCTTGAATAATCCTAATCGAATCTGATTGATTAAAATAGCCAGAACGATCTCCAGCGGGAAACCGATCAACAATTTCATCAGGCTGATAGCCAGCGTATTCGTCAGCACATTATAGAAATCTTTATCCCCCAAAAAAGCTTTGAAATTGTCCAGACCTACAAATTCCGAGCCCGTAAAACCGGATAACGGAGAATAGTCCTGAAACGCGATGATCAATCCGAACATCGGGATGAAGGAGAATACAATCATTAAGATAATGCTTGGCCAGACCATCGCCTGAAGCTCCCACTGCGACAGAAACTTATGTTTAAACTTGGACTTCATCCGTATACCTCCTCTCTCTTTTCAGGTACAGCATTGACAGTTTTTTTCGATCATGTAAGCGTTACCCCAAAATTGTGCCAGGCTCCCTCTCAAATATTGAAAATTGTGTCATGGATAAATTTTACACAATTAATTAATTTAATTTAATAATTGAGCAAGCCTAGTCATCCTTTTGGAAACACGTTATCATTTGTCATTCAGAAGATTTTATCGATACTCTATTGTGAACACGGGACGTTCAAGATCATTGATATAAATATGAAATTCCCCCGGTTCAATCGAAGGCTGTAAGCTAGCGTCCAAGTATTGAAGATCCTCCGGAGCAAGTGTCATCTGAACGGCAACGGTCTGATACGCAGATACATCCACAACTTGATATTTCTTCATCTCGCGCACAGGACGAGCAGCCTTGGAGACCAGATCTTCAATATAGAGAATAACGATCTCAGAATAGTCATAACCACTTGGATTGCTTACCTGAAAAGAGAGGGTCAATTCCTGACCTGCTGCCAGATGATGGCTCGAAATTTGAAAATCAGAATATTGCGGATCGGTATAGGTCAGCCCGTGCCCAAATGGGAATAAAGGCCCTGCCTCGCAATCCTGATACCTGCTGCTGTAGCTCGATTCATTGGCCGGACGGCCGGTGCTGTACTCATTGTAATAAATCGGCGCCTGAGCCGAATGACGCGGGAACGACATCGTTAATTTCCCCGACGGAGTATCCTGACCCGTTATCAGTTCCGCAATTGCATGGCCAGCCTGGGTGCCTGGATACCAGCACCATAAGAGCGCAGGAATGTCATTGATGATGCTCTGAAGCGCTAATGGCCGCCCCGAGAAAAAGACGCAGGCATACGGTTTGTTGGTCTGCTTCACGTCACGGATCAATTGCTGTTGATCGGCCGCAAGCTCGAGGTTCACGCTGCTATGCCCCTCACCGCTTTGTTGCCAGTCCTCTCCGACTGCTATGATAATATAGTCGCATTGCGCCAGCGTATCTTGAGGACAATCCTTCAGGGTTTCGCAGACATGCAGGGCGAATGAATTGTCCACCCGCTTCATCCCTTCCGACAAGGTAACTACGTCCTCGAAGCTTCCTTTGCACTGCCAGTTGCCCAGCAGCTGATCGCTGCCGGCAAAAGGACCCACGATGATGATCTTGTTGCAATCCTTGCGTATAGGCAGCATTTGCTCATTTTTCAACAAGACGCAGCTTCTCTTGGCCGCTTGTTTGGCATGCTCCTGAAAGCCTGGATTTAGAATGACTTCATACTCGGCAGCCTCGTCCACATATGGATTTTCAAATAAACCGAGCTCATTTTTCAGCTGCATAATTTTCAGTACCGCCGCATCAATGTCTTGAAGCAGCTGCGGATTTTCTTGCAGAATTTGTTCATAATGCTCAAGGTATAAGGTCGAGACCATTTCGATATCGATGCCTGCCTTCAAGGCTAATTCCGCAGCTTCCCTGCCATTGCCGGCCACGCGGTGATTCTGCAGCTCGGCTACAGCCCCCCAATCGGATATAACGATATCTTCAAATCGGTAGGCACCTCTTAGAATATCCTTCATCATCTGCTCGCTGGCAGTTACGGGAACCCCGTTAAACGTGTTAAAGGAACTCATCACGAATCTGGGCTTCTCTTGCAGCGCTATCTCATATGGCTTGCCGTAATAGGCGTAGAACTCTCTCCAGGACATATCCACCGTGTTGTAGTCCTTGCCGCCAATGCCAGCGCCATATGCAGCAAAATGCTTCAGACAAGCCGCTACTCCCGAGTCAGCGATCCTGCCATCCTCGCCTTTTTGATAGCCACGGATCATCGACCGGCCAAGCTGTCCCGACAACAGAGGGTCCTCGCCGAAGGACTCCATCACTCTGCCCCATCTGGAGTCGCGCACCAGATCAACCATAGGCGAGAAATTGACATGTATGCCTGTAGCGCGCAATTCCGCTGCCGTGTCCGCTGCTGCCTGCTGTACAATCCTTACATCCCAGGTACAAGAGAGCCCTAATGGGATCGGAAAAATCGTTCTGTACCCGTGTATCGCATCATGCATGAACAGGAGCGGGATCTTCAGCCGTGATTTCTGCAAGTATTCACTTTGAATCAGATTTGTGATCTTGGCGCTCGATACCCCGATGATGCTTCCTATCGTGTACAGCGTATTCCCCTCAAGCCTATGATCCGGGAAGCCAGGTCCGGTCTCCACCATTTCGCTGTCGATTTTGCCAACATAATGTTCTCCCGTTGTCTGGGAGAGCTGTCCGATCTTCTCGGCCAGCGTCATCTCCTGCAGTAGTTTAATGATTTTCTTGTTGTCCATATCAACACTTAACCCCTTTATTTCCACTCCAGCATAGGTAAAATATCTTGTTGCAGCTCGCACATCTCGTCGATCATGGCACAGGCCTGATAATAAGTCGGAGCCTGCGGATCCAATAGAATCGCCTGCAGCAGCTTTGTCTTGGACTGCTCCACATAAGCTTCGAGCAATAATTTATGGATCGTGCCCTGAATATGAATCGTTCCGATAATCGCTGTTGGCAGTTCAACCGTCATCGGCTTAAGCTTGATCCCACTGCCATTCACGATTGCCTGAGTCTCAACGACCATATCATCAGGAAGTCCCTTGATTGCACCGTGATTCGGCAAGTTAACCGCGTTCAACTCAATCTCATCATCGAAGAAGATCGCCTCAATGATCGGGATTGCATATTCATTACTGCGGTTCACTTTCTCTTTATCGAAAATATAAGCCTCTTCCACCCACAACTCCTGGGTCTGAACCTTCGAGAACAAACCTTGATCTAGATGATTGCCGCTGGCGCAATATACAAAATCAGGCGTTCTTGAATCCTTCTCCCACAGCTTCTCGCGAATTGGATCATAACGGTACTGCAAAGACAGGCCAGCATAGAAATCCTCCGCATAGGAGACATACTCTCCGCAATGGTTGGTACCTGGATAAGGGTAGTAGCCATAAGTACGATACATCGTTCTCGATAATGCGACATGATCGAATTGCGCCAGACGGTTAGCCTTTTGTTCCTTCTCATCGAACAACGGATACAGATCCTCACCTGTCTTTTTGTTCCAGATTTTGGTGAAGAAGCCGAAGTGGTTTAAGCCGCCGCCTTCCATCCCGATTTCAGCAATATCCATCTCCAGGAATTGGGACAGCTGTTCAATCCCCATATCAAGTCCATGGCATAGTCCGACGATCTTAATGGAGGTCAGCTTCGAGATCGCTTCTACCAATTTCGCTTCAGGGTTCGTATAGTTAATAAACCAGGCATTCGGGCAGACCCGTTCCATCGTACGGGCGATCTCCAGCATTGGGCCAAGGTTGCGCAGAGTATGGAACATCGACCCGGGGCCGCCGTTCTCGCCATAAATTTGCTTGCTGCCAAAGTGCCGCGGAATATGAAAGTCCTGCGACCAATAGAAATAACGGTTCACCTCAATCGCCACGATAACGAAATCCGCACCTGTCAGCGCATCTTCCAGATGAGTAGTCTGCCAGATTTCCGCCGGATGAGAGAAGGCCGTAAACATAGCTGTAGCATATTTATAGGTTCTCGCCACATTCTCCTCCTCGATATCCATAAGCGCGATTTCCAGCTCAACTTGCGACTTCAAGCGCTCGGACAACACCATATCCTGCAGTGCTCCTAGAGCAAAAGAGACGCTTCCAGCTCCGATCAAAGCAACTTTCATTTTCTTCATGATGTTCTTGCTCCTTTATCGTTTTTTAAGGCCATGTACCCTGCCCCAATCACGCCGGCATCAGGGCCGAACTTTGACAGGACTACATTGACTTTGTCGCTTAAATGCTCAAACACCTTGGTTTTAGCGCTTTCAACAATTTTATCTATCAACCATTGGTTGTTATAGACGACGGCTCCGCCAATCACAAAAATATCCGGATCGATCGTCTGCATTAATGAAGCAATCGCATTGGAGAAGTACTCAATCCAGGTGTTTACCACCCCGACTGCCTTTTCGTCCTGCTGTTGATATCGATCGAATAATAAATGCGCCGTAGCCTCGCTGCCGTACAATTTCTTGCTTTCCTCTTCCAGGGCCCTGCCGCTGCACAAAGCTTCGAGCGTTCCGGGATATAAGGTCGAATGCCGCTTGCCGTTATCGGATATGACCATGCTTCCAATCTCGCCGGCATAGCCATGGGCGCCGTGAAGCACCTCGTTGTTGAGAACAATTCCGCTGCCGATCCCTGTGCTGACTGTAATATAGATGGAATGTCCATATGCCTGGGAAGCGCCACGCTCTGATTCAAGCAATGTCACAACATTTACATCATTCTCGAAATGAACCTCATAACCGGAAAAAAAGCGTTTTATAAATTCGACGTTGATTCCTTCCAAGCAGGGAATATTGGTCGCATCATAGATAATCTCCGTTTGCTCCTTCCAGGGAACAGGCAAGGCAATACCTATGCTGTCAGCCTCCTTGTGGTGATCCACCTTCCCGATCATGCGCTGGACATATTCGAAAATCTCTTCGGCATGCTGAAACCGGCTTGTTAATGCTGTCTCTTTCCGAACCAGCTCCAGCTGCTCATTTACCAACCCGACCCGTATGTTTGTTCCTCCAATATCTACTCCAATAACGCTGTTACTCATGATTTGAACTCCTCAGTTATTATCGCTGTTTGATATATTTCGCTGCCTCCGAATCCAGGAAGAAATCGATATGTTCGTAACCAAGCAGTTCCTGGGCCGGCAGCTTCGCTTCCGGATCAGTAAAAATGGCTCTCACGATCCCGGCTTTGCGTGCACCGGTAATCGCTACAATCACCCGCTTGCTTCCTGCTACCTGATTTAGCCCCAAGGTAATTCCTTTCTCCAATACCGTAGGTTGTCGAAAATACTTCTGAGCCACCGTTCTGGTCGTCTCCGACAGCTCTACGACACTGCTATGATCCAGAACCGGACAACCCGGCTCGTTCAGGCCGATATGGCCATTCATCCCGATTCCCATCAGACTGAATGTAATAGGGTGCTGAGCAATAAATCGATCTATTCTCTGACATTCCTGCTCCAGATCCGGCGCCGTCCCGTCAAAAAATTCTATTTGCCGAGGCTCCAACCGCACAAGCGAGAATAAATCCTGATTCAGCATTTGATAGCAGCTGCCTTCGGATTCTCTGCTTATTCCAACCCACTCGTCCAGGCTAACCATGTTGAGCTGCTGAACTTTAGCTTGGATATCAGCATCGGCAGCAAACTTCATATAGCTCTTCTGGGGTGTGCTGCCCGACGCCAGGCAGAACACCGGATGCTCATTGGCCAGATGCTCTTTCATTTCACCAGCAATCGCATCTGCCACTTGTTCTTCCGTTGCAAAAACTTTAATCATCATGTCCACTTCCTATCCGGAAATTACTTTGATCATCTCATGCTGAAGCGATAATATCGCCGCGCCGACAGCCGCCGAGTGCTGCGAATCGCTGTAAGTGATGGTTGGGGTCCACTCTGCGAGTTGCTCTACATAATAGCTTGTCCTCTTCAGAATCCGATCCGGGAACAAGGCTACCGTCTTGCCGCTGATAATGATCCGGTCAATATCGAGCACACTGATGATATTCACCATCGTCAGAGCCAGATGCTTGGCTACATAATCCGCACAGGCTTCGATGTCTGCTTCAGAGCCAAGGTCATAATGGCTCAGCAAATGCTGAATCCCCAGCTTGCTCTCCAGCCACCCGACAGAGGAAGGCGATCTCCTGTATTCGGGGTCAAAGCACATATACTCCAGCTCGCCTGCGCTTGCGTTGAAGCCTCTATGCAGCTCTTTATTAATAATCAAGCCGCCGCCAATCCCGTCCCCGACTGCGATATGAACCAGATCGGCCAGCGGTTGCCCGGCGTTCTCCAGATTGCGGAACTCAGCGACGGTAGAAGCGTTTACATCGTTCTCCAGAAAAATCGGCAAATCCACCCGATGTATCAGATTTTCGATGATCGGCTCATAGTTGTAATCCTGCTCCTTATTGTCCTGAATCCTCATCCGGATCTTCTTCTTCCTTGTGTTTATCGCGCCGTCAACCCCAATGCCGATACCCAGAACAACGCTATTCGTTCGCTTCGCTACTTCCTTCATCCGCGTAATAATGTCTTCAAAAATCGAGACGAACTGCTCGCTATAAAATGGGATATCCGTCTCGGTGGAATACGAATCGATAACTTTGCTATAAAGATTGATAAGCAGTGCAGTAATTCTGCTGCCTATGATCTGGATGCCAACGGTTACATAGCTATTCTCATTAAAACGGTATACCGTTCTTTTTCTCCCCAAGCCGCCAGAACCTTCCCGACTTTCTCCGGTCGCAGTCAACAGGCCGATTTCTTCAAAAAAATTGACAATTTTACTCACCGTTACAAAGCTCATCGCCGTCTTTTCTGTAATTTCTACCTTGGCTAATTCCGGGTTCTGCATCACAATATCAAAAATGATCTTCCGGTTCTCATCCTTAATGTCATTGGGCAAAAACGACTTCATCCTGTCACTCCTTTCAATTTATTCAATGTAATTAATTAATGTTCTTAAATAATTAGTGAAATAATAAAGGCCAAAGCTGACCTTTACAAAATATTATATACATACTGGGCTCAGTGTCAACAACTTTTCCCCGCGCACGGTTCCGAGCAGTTCTGATCCGTTCCGATATCATAGCTGCTGATCCTCAATAATCTCTACGAATTTCTGGGCAGCGATCGATAAAGGCACGCCTTTCAAAGAACATACCCCGATGCTTCTACGCGGAATCCCTTCGCTTAACGGCAGCTCATACAGGACTCCCTTCTTCAAGTACTCTTGGGAGAATTCCTTCGTCACACAGGCGATTCCAAGGTTGATCCTGGCGAATTCAAGCAGTAGATCATGCGAACCAAGCTCAAACTCCGGGGCAATCTGAATTCCCCTAGACCGGATGTGCTCCTCCACATATCGTCTGGAATTGGAATTCTTCTCAAGCAATATCAACGGTTGTTTCACAACCTCCTCCAGGCTCACCGGAGCGGACAGAAGCTGCCGATACTTCTCCCCACCTACAAATATGTCCTGGATGTTGAAGCAAGGCCGAAGCTCCAGCGTTGAATCCGCAAGCGGAAAGTTGCAGACCGCAATATCCACCTCGCCGGATTTTAGGATCGTGCATAGCTCCTGGGTCGTCCCGTTTACAATTTTGAATTTAATATTGGGATATTGATTATGAAAAATCTCCAGCTTCGGCAGCAGAAAATAACGCGAGATCGTGTCTCCAACGCCGACCTTTAATTCGCCCATCGTTAAATTTTTGAAATCCTGGATTTTCTCCTCCCCAGCCTGAATCAATTTGAGCGCTGAGTTCACATATTCAAATAGCAGACTGCCTTCGTCAGTCAAGGACACTCCTTTGGGCGTTCTATTAAACAAGCGGATGCGCAGCTCGCTCTCCAATTGCATAATCGCCTGGCTAACCGCCGGCTGTGTCATATACAAATCTCTGGCTGCTTTTGAGAAGCTTTCGCTTTTGCCGACTTTGCAAAATATTTTGTATAAATCCAGCTTGCTCGACATATAATCACCCCTTATACCGGACATTCGATATATTAATTTTACTTATATCACTATTGCATTGTATATTACAAGGGTAGGTTCAAAAAGATTGCGAATTTTTGAACAACCTCTACATCTCGAGGACACACTATATGAGCTGAATATAGGTTCAACTTATAGTGCAAGTCAAAAAGTCCGGTTTTCAGCACTAGAGGCGTATGCCTCGATGTGCGTTTTGCCAAACGCTTCAGTTTGTAATGAAACTAAGGGATGGGGAGCGGATTGTTAGATATAGGATTAATTGGAGATCTTGCTGCGCTGATGAAATTCTATATTCGCAAGAAAACCAGCCTTGGGATCGCGGTCGCTTATCCTTGGATGATATCGATCGGCGTCTCACCCACAGGGGACTTTTTGAAATACTTCTAATATAGCTTACGAGGAGCGATACTATTGGAAAGAGTAGTTGGAACTGTAGTCAGAGGCCTGCGCTGCCCGATTATCAATCAGGGAGACAGCATTGAGACAATCGTCGTGGACAGCGTACTGAGGGCTTCCGAAATCGAAGGCTTTGAAATTGGTGATAAAGACATCGTGACGATCACTGAATCGATCGTAGCGCGTGCCCAGGGCAATTACGCAACCATCGATCATATCGCAAAGGATGTTAATGCTAAATTCGGCGATGACACGATCGGAGTTATCTTCCCCATTCTCAGCCGTAACCGCTTTGCCATCTGTCTGCGAGGCATCGCTAAAGGCGCCAAAAAAGTCGTACTAATGCTTAGCTACCCGTCTGACGAAGTCGGAAATCATCTGGTCGATCTGGACCTGCTCGATGAAAAAGGCGTCAATCCATGGACGGATGTGCTGACCGAACAGCAATTCCGCGAGCATTTCGGATATAATAAGCATACTTTTACCGGTGTGGATTACATCGACTATTATAAATCGCTGGTTGAAGAATACGGCGTTGAATGCGAGGTCATCTTCTCCAACAACCCGAAGACGATTCTGAATTACACCAAGAGCGTCTTGACCTGCGACATTCACACCAGATTCAGAACAAAGCGGATCTTAAAAGCAAATGGTGCAGACAAAGTCTTCAGCCTGGACAATATCCTGGCTGAATCTGTGGACGGCAGCGGATTTAATGAGTCTTACGGCTTGCTTGGCTCCAATAAATCCACCGAGAGCAGCGTGAAGTTGTTCCCGCGCAATTGTCAGCCGATTGTGGATAAGATTCAATCCGTACTCAAAGACAAGACCGGGAAACAGGTAGAAGTTATGGTTTACGGAGACGGTGCGTTTAAAGATCCTGTGGGCAAGATCTGGGAACTGGCCGATCCGGTTGTATCCCCGGCTTACACGGCAGGTCTGGACGGTACGCCCAACGAAGTAAAATTGAAGTACCTGGCTGATAATAACTTCTCTCATCTGAGAGGGGAAGAACTGCAGCAAGCGATCGCCGAGTACATTAACAATAAAGAATCCGATCTTGTTGGCGCTATGGAATCGCAGGGCACTACGCCAAGAAAGCTTACCGACCTGATCGGTTCCCTGTCCGACCTGACCTCAGGCAGCGGCGACAAAGGTACGCCTGTCATCTATATTCAGGGCTATTTCGATAATTACACGAAATAATAAACAGAACCGCCCGGCGTCGAACGCCGGACGGTTTTTTTGTGTCGGCAGGTCATTCAGAGCTTCAGAAATCCTGCCGATATGGGGCCAAACTGCTCTCCAGCAATTCCCTCACAAACTCCCGCAATGGTTTCGGCTGCACAACCTCCGCCTCAGGCCCGTAAGCGAGCAGCCTGCGGGCCATAAACGGAAATTCCTCCGGTGGGACCCATCCTCTCCACTCATGATCCTTCACCAGCTTGAAGACCAGATCTGACTGGGCCAGCCTTGCCCCGAAATCGGTAAAGCGCACCGTCACTTCTGTCTTCTCCCTATTATCTGTTGAGACTAGCCATTCCTTCAGTGTAGGTACGGAAGTACCCGTATCCTGGAGGATTGATAATTTCTGCATTCGATCGAGCCGGTATAACAGCACCCGCTCACGCTTTTGGGCCGGCATATACCAGTAACCATGCTCATAATAAATGCCAATCGGATAAGCTTCCACTTCCTTCAGCCCGCTGCGTGATGCGTAAGTGAATGCGATCTGTTTTTTCTCCATGGCAGCATGGATGATCTGTGTTGTCAGCGCTTCCGGCTGCTCAGCGTGATTTTGTAAAAATGCAATATGTTGGCTCATTTCGCTGATCCGATCCTGGACATCGCTTGGCAAGCTGGAGAAATAGTGATCAGACAGCTGATCGCGTATGGAACCGTAAGGAAAGTCAGGCACCTGCTGCAAGTACTCCATCATCATGAACAGGCCAAACGCCTCATGCTCAGTAAGCTGCAAAGGAGGCAAAATCCGATTTGGCAGAACCCGGTAGCCGCCGTTGGCACCCACCTCAGTATATAAAGGGAAGCCCAGCTGCTGTAAATAATCGAGATCCCGCTGAATGGTACGGACCGATACGTCAAATCGTTCAGCCAGTTCACGAGCTGTAAATTTCTTTCTGGCGTCCAACAGACGCATAATCATCAGTCTGCGTTGATTCAATCGCCTCACCTAATTACGTCAAGTTTTGTCATAATTATAATATAACATAGTCCATAGAAAGGAGCGATAGCAAATGAATAACAATAAAGTCGTGTTATACCTTGCAATAAGCTTGGACGGTTACATTGCCAGAAATGACGGTAGCGTTGATTGGCTGTTTGATGTAGAAGGGGACGGAGGTGATAACGGGTATAGCAAATTTTACCATACAGTGGGCACGGTAGTGATGGGGCGGCTTACGTATGACGAAGTGCTCAAGTTGGCCGATGAATTCCCTTACGCAGATAAACCATGTTATATCTTGTCCCGGACAGAGCAACCTCCGGCCCCACATGCAACATTTACGAATGAGGCCCTGGATACGCTGATCCCGCGCTTAAAAGCCGATTCGGAAGGCAATGTCTGGCTTGTTGGTGGCGGACAGCTTGCAGCCGCCTTCCTGGAAGCCGGTTTACTGGATGAGCTCCATATCACCCTTACTCCCAAAATCCTCGGGGAAGGAATTCCGCTGTTTCCCCAAGGAACGGTGCCAAGCACTTTGCGCTTAAAGCAGATAGGGCAGATGGGGCAGTTCGTTTCGTTAATCTATACAACCCAGACAGCAGGTTTATAACAAACTCAAGATTGGGCTTGGGCCTGGCGGTATAGCTCGCGGGTCTTGTAACCCGCCCGAAGGATCATCTTCATCTCCTCGCGGCGCTTCGCCACCGTCTCCTCCTGCTTCGCACTGTAGACATAACGTGCCCAATCTTTATGATATCCCGGGGTTAGCGAGCGATAGAAGCTTAGCAGCTCCGGGGTGTCCTCCAAGTCCTGTTCCACGTTCGGGATGAAACCGATGTAATCGTCCACTCGCTGACTTGATTTTGCGGATGGGCTTCCCTTGCTCTTGTTTTTGCCTTTAGCATCCTCTTTGAATCCGACGACGGTAAAGACATCATCCAGGCCGACCATCCGGGCGAATTTAATCGTGCTTGTCCCGATATAACCCTCCTCATCACTGCCAAGACCCGGGAACAGATCATCGCGATGAATGTATGTCGGATAGACCTTGTTTCCTTTCTTGGGATAAGCGGCAAAGAGATACCCCCCGCTGCTGAGATTCCGATGCTTAATAACCTGGTCAACCAGTTCCTGCAGTGATTTCATATCCAATACGAACGTGAATATAAGATCATACGCCGGGTCCCCCAGCACCGTATCATAGCCGCTTAACGCCTGCAGATAATCCGTGCCTTCCGGTTGATTTAATACCGCAACCCGTTCGTACTTGTGCAAATTCAGCTTTTCCACAATCGACTTCGACATGCTGCTTCCTCGCTTTCTTCCTCTGGTGCAGGGTACCTTCTATATTTCCCTAAAATGAATGCTCCCCATAAACCGGGGAGCATTTGCATATGCTGTCCTGTGTTATGTCGCTGGAATCAGGTCATTTAGAATAAATGATTCCACAACCTGAGCCACGCCATCATTCATATTCGTGTCTGCAACATAGTCGGCCAGCTGTTTGATCTCCTCCGGCGCATTGCCCATGGCAACGCCCAGACCGGCAAACTCAAGCATCGCTACATCGTTATATCCGTCGCCCATGGCGATAACCTCCGAGCGCTCGATTCCGAGCTGGTTAATCAAATGATTCAGGCTGGTACCTTTATTGACACCATTCTCCGTGAACTCAAGGAAAAATGGCTTCGAACGCATCACGTTCAATTTTCCGGTCAGCTTGGCTTTCAGCTTCTCTTCAACCCGTACAAGCTTGTCCGGGTTTTCGACCATCAGCACCTTCACAACAGGGACCTGAACGGCTTCGATGAAGCTTGGCACTTCGACGATCTTCATTCCGGTAATTTGCGCTTCAATATGGGTATACTCATTCGCCTGCTCCGTCACAATGTCATCGCCAACATATGTTAGCGCCGATACGCCCTCCTCCATACTCAACTCATAAAGAGCGTGAGCTGTCTCCGGAGTCAACGTGCTGCTGAACGGCTCCTCTCGCGTCTTCCAATTAATAATCTTCGCCCCGTTGAACGATAGAATATAGCTTCCGAACCGCTCCAGCTCCAATTCATCGGCCAGGGCCTTCATTGCATACGTAGGTCTCCCTGATGCCAGCACAACCTTTACGCCAGCCTTCTGCGCAGCCATTAGCGCTTGCTTGTTGCGGGGCGAGATCGTGCCATCATCGCGAAGTAAAGTATCATCCAAATCTAGTACTATCATTTTATATGTCATTCTACAGCCATCCTTTATAAGAGAGAATTCGAAAAGTCCGCTTTGGATAAAAAAAATCCATCGAGGTCAATGCATGAATGAGCGACTGTGATTCAATTCTTGCGATATAGATTTCATCAGTCCTAGCTGATTCACGTATAAATTCTATAGCTGACACGAAGTCAATCGAGAAATGACTTCGTACATCAAATTTTGAACTCACCCGGGTCAAGCAGATGCTTACGGGTAATGTTATCTACGGTGGCCTCTCAGGTGCTTAGGTGCTTAGGTTTAGGTGCTCAAGTGCTCAGGTGCTTATGTGTTCACGCACTCACTATAAGCATAGACTTCCGAAGTTGTATTCTCCGAGTGCAGCCCCGCTTCTCACGCCCTGGCTTCATTCGACTGCATTGTTTGGTAAAAACGCACACCGGAGGCACACGCTTTGGTGCTGGAAACCGGACTTTATGAACATCCATCGAAACAGGCAGTTTAAAAAGTCGTTTTGATCCCGAGGTAACTTATGAAGCATCTTCGACGTCAAAGCTTGAATTTAGTCGACCGGGCCTTCCCCTAACGAAACACGGTATCGCTATTGGAGCCCAATTGGGCTGACTAAAATTCTAACGAAACAGGGTATCGTTATTGGAGCAAATTAGGGGCTTTACGTGGGGAATTCCCCAGAATAGCGATATGGTGTTTCGTTAGATTTCATTTGCCGCTGTTTTTGCCGAAATAACGCTCTGTAGTTTCGTTAGACGCAGAGATGGCATAAACTTAGCCAGGCCTTCCCCTAACGAAACACGGTATCGCTATTGAAGCCCAATTGGGCTGACAAAAATTCTAACGAAACAGGGTATCGTTATTGAAGCAAATTAGGGACTTTACGTGGGGAATTCCCCAGAATAGCGATATGGTGTTTCGTTAGATTTCGTTTGCCGCTGTTTTTGCCGAAATAACGCTCTGTAGTTTCGTTAGACGCAGAAATGGCATAAACTTAGCCAGGCCTTCCTCTAACGAAACACGGTATCGCTATTTGAGCCCAATTGGGCTGACAAAAATTCTAACGAAACAGGGTATCGTTATTGGAGCAAATTAGGGACTTTACGTGGGGAATTCCCCAGAATAGCGATAGGGTGTTTCGTTAGATTTCGTTTGCCGCTGTTTTTGCCGAAATAACGCTCTGTAGTTTCGTTAGACGCAGAAATGGCATAAACTTAGCCAGGCCTTCCCCTAACGAAACACGGTATCGCTATTTGAGCCCAATTGGGCTGACTAAAATTCTAACGAAACAGGGTATCGTTATTGGAGTAAATTAGGGGCTTTACGTGGGGAATTCCCCAGAATAGCGATAGGGTGTTTCGTTAGATTTCATTTGCCGCTGTTTTTGCCGAAATAACGCTCTGTAGTTTCGTTAGACGCAGAAATGGCATAAACTTAGCCAGGCCTTCCCCTAACGAAACACGGTATCGCTATTGGAGCCCAATTGGGCTGACAAAAATTCTAACGAAACATAGTATCGTTATTGAAGCAAAATAGGGGCTTTACGTGGGGAATTCCCCAGAATAGCGATAGGGTGTTTCGTTAATTTTCATTTGCCGCTGTTTTTGCGGAAATAACGCTCTGTAGTTTCGTTAGACGCAGAGATGGCAGCAGCAAATCACGACGCGAGGCTCCAGCATACGATTCTGTCATTTCTACTATATCAGATATCGCTGGCATTTACCCTCTCAATTGTTGGGTAGCTTGCCTGATTCGTTCCACGGTCTCTCCTGTAACATAGCAACTGCCAAGGTCGCCATGAAATACAACGCCCTGTCTGACGCCATGATAATCCGAGCCCCCGGTTGCTATCAGATGATATTCATTGGCGATCGCTAAATATCGTTGTTCTTCCGCGGGCCCATGGTCCGAGTGATATACCTCGACTCCGGCAGGCTGGCCCGCCTCGATAATCGTACGGACTAACTCGTCATCCCCGTACAAGCCAGGATGGGCGATCACCGGAGCGCCGCCTGCTTCGCGAATCCACTCCATCGCCTGCTGTGGCGATATTCTTGGTTGTGCGGCATAGCCAGGCTTCCCTTCTGCCAAATAGCGATCAAAGGCCTCACGCATATCGCGAACATAAGCTTTGCGCACCAGCGCATCTGCAATATGTGGGCGTCCCAAGCTCTCATCCGGTCGCAGGCTGCGACCTAGACCGTCGATAACCTCTTGCAGCGTGATCGACAAGCCTAAGGCTTGAAGATTGCGGATAATCTGCTCATTGCGGGCATCACGTGTTGCACGCAGTCCGGCCAACCGCTCCAGCAGAGCGGAGTCCTCAATATTTAGCGCATAACCGAGCACATGAATATCCTTGCCGCCTGCCTGAGTGCTGATCTCAACCCCGGGTATGACATCTACGCCTATGCGCTCCCCTTCGGCCATGGCGGAAGCGATTCCGGCCACGGTATCATGGTCGGTTACCGCAAGACCAGCCAGTCCTTTCTCCTTCGCCAATCGGACATTCTCCTCCGGTGTGTTCATCCCGTCCGAAGCCCGGCTATGAGTATGTAAATCATATCGAGATTCACGAGTCTCCTTCATTACGCCTGCACATCCTCGCACATATATTTGATATCCGCTTCACCCCGCCCTGCTCCATTCATCTGCGTCATAGAACATGTGCTGGAAGCGAATTGCCCTTTATAATAGATTTTTAGTTGCTCTAACGGCAGATCAACCATCCGCTTAGCTATGCTACAGAACTGTGACACATTCTAACGGAAATAGAGGACGTTAAATAGAGAAAATAAAGATTCCGGAAACTCTAAGGGAAATGAGCGACCTTATATCCTAAAAATACGGCGAATCAGACATAGTAGGCAGCCAATAGCGCACCAGGTTTCCGTTAGAGTTCGATAACCCCGGCTATGACAATCAATATGTCAATCTATCAATATGTCCATAACTAACCTCTACAGCAACTGTCCGTATTCTCTCAAAAAAGTGAGAAAAGTAACCGCCGGAACCGGCAGCAAAGCCGACTTCAAATGAACCGAGTAGAATTGCCGTTTAAACTCCGCATCTTCGATATCGACTACTTTCAGCAGCCCCAGCGCTTGTTCATGCTTCACTGAGGAAGGGGAGATGATCGTAATGCCAATCCCTGCTTCCACCGCAGACTTCACCGCCCCTGTGCTTCCCAGCTCCATCACGGATTCGATCCGCTCTGGTTCAAAGCCTCTATACGTCAGTTCCGACTCCATCACCTGCCGTGTTCCCGAGCCCTTCTCCCTTAATACGAAGGGATAGCTGACCACTTCCTGGAGCGCCACCCGCTCCCGCCCGGCCAAGGGATGCCCGGCCGGCACGATCAGCTTCAGCTCATCTTCCATCACAGGCTCAAAGCTTAGATCCGGATGCTGAATCGGCGCTTCTACTAATCCAAAATTCAATTGATGACCGACGATCTCATCGATGATTTGCGTCGTATTCATGACTTTGAGTGCAATCGAAATATGAGGATACTGGCTGGCAAAAGGACCTAGCAGCCTCGGAAGTACATATTCCCCGATCGTCAGACTGGCTCCCAGCTGCAGCCTGCCCTCCAACATAAAGTTAAGCCGCGACATCGCCTTCTCGGCATCCCGCATCAGCTCGATGCTTCGCTTCGCATAAGGATACAGCGTCTGACCTGCCTCCGTAAGCTCAACTCTTTTCGTGGAGCGCACCAGCAGCTTGCTGCCGAAGTAATCCTCCAGCGATTGAATCTGCATCGTTACCGCAGGCTGTGTCATATGCAATGCCTGGGCAGCCGCCGAGAAGCTCCCCCGTTCGGCGACGGTATAAAAAATATGTAATTGATGAAAATTTAAAGCCACCGCGATCTCCCCCCTTTTCTTACAATAGCATGGCGCTCATTACAAAAAAAGGGGCCGTCCCTCCAGCAGGTTAACGGCCGAAGGATGGCTCCTAACAAATTTGTTCCACTAGCGCATACAGCTGACCGTCTCCTGTGTCACAAAGCCTTATTTCCGCTTACGGCTATTTTTCATCAAGGTCATACGCCGCGAATGGCGAAGCCAGGAATAATACGATTTCAAATCACGAAGCTCAATCGTCTCCGACATCAAGCCAAGAAAGGTCACGACAATCATACGATGCAGCGGTCGACCCGCTAGATCGAATTCTCCGGTTAACTCACTGAATTCAGCGACCATAACGATGTCATCATCCACAAGATATACATCTTCTTCTTTTCTATAATAAGGGGTTATCCGCCCTTGCTTCAGGCGTTCCCACAGCCAAAGAGCGATATCTTCATACCGGGCCTTGGCATCTTTAATACGATCCTCGTACCTAACCTTGGCATGATTGGTTATCACGATATCAGCGATTCTTTTATCGCCCAGAGGAACATGGAAAGCTTCATAGGTTCCCCACCGTTCTGTAGCCTTGTCTCTCATGCCGCACCTCGCATCGATAGGACTTTATAACTATGTATATTTGCCTATTATATTACATTATAACCTATAATTCTACAAGGCAGGTAACTGTATGAAATCCACGGATAAGGTAAAAGGATATAGATCTTTCCTACTATTATTAGTTTTTCTGAATTATTGACAAAATAAAAAACAGCGGCACGAATCTGCCGCTGCTTCTATAAATCATCTCTTTAGAATCACAATCGCTTTTCAGATCATAATTCAATTCTACAAGCCGTAGAATTGGGTCTTATCCGGAACGTCCTTGCTGTATTCCGTTTTAATCTCGTTGCGATACGAACGCTCGATTTTGCGCACATAAGGAAGACGGCGAATATTCTTGATCGTATCCTCGGCACGCTCCGCGTTCACATACATCACAACATAATGCATCCGTCGGGATAAGTAATGCACGCTCCCGTATTTCTCCAAATTTCTAGCCGCCTTCAAATCGTTTACCCAAATAATGTAGCCTGTACGCTCCGGAAACATGCTTCCTCTCCTTTCGATTGATTCTATGCAGGTGCCACACCGCTCAAAGTGCGGCAACCTTCAATCGTTGCTTTGTACAGCTGTTATCCGCAGCTGCATTTCCCGCCGCTCCCGCAACCGCATCCGTCTGAAGGATTCGGATCATTGCTTGGCACCTTAATTGTATCAGAAACCGAATAAGCAATGATCTCTGACATTTGATGCAAAATACCATCAAGCTCAGCCTCGGCTGCCTTGAACTTGCTTACTGCTTCGAACTGTTCCAGTTCGAGTTCCACCGCCTTAACCCGATCCTTTGCTTCATGATAGTTGGGGTGGAAATGTCCGAACCGCTGAGTCTCCTCGAACAGTTCCTTTTGTGCGTTCAGCTTCCGGACAAGAGCCTGAATCTCCGCACTTTCATCCACACGCTGCTTCCAATATAAATAATCGGAGACGGCGGTAGAGTTATTTATCATATCGCCCAATTCATAGGCGTATGTTAGCACTTCGGCCATATCAACCGTAACTCGCTCAGTTACGCTCATGAATGATCAACTCGATTCTATGCAATTATATGCCGACAAGTCATTTCATCCGTCCTACTGCGACTTCCTTCATTAACTATAGTCGACGAAATAATCATATCATACTCTCTGCCTGAGCGAAAAGGGGCTTATATTTCCGGAAGAAGAATACGCATCTCTTCCCATTGCTCCGGCCCTAGCGAAACTTGACGTTGCGCCTTATCCGAGTCCTTCCTGTCTGGAGGCATGAGCAGACCATGAATGCGCCAATTCTCATCTCCCTCCAGCCGCTCGGGAATCAGTTCCACCAGCTGCTCGTCCATTCGCAATATGATCTTCGTATCCCACTCCAGGGCCTGCTGAGCGATCTTCCGCGCGGTAGAAGGATGGTATTTCCTTAATTCCTTCAACCACACTGCGGGAATATCCTGCATTCCGGGGAATAATTGATCCCGTTTGGGTATGGATATGTCCCGTTCATAGAATTGGTAATCGCGGCCATTGTATATCCAGGCGGGTAGGTCAGCAAAGTCCCGATTCGGAGCCGCTTCTTGCTCCGCTATCTCCGCAGCGGCCTCCAGCCGTATATACTGCGGCTGCGATGCTTGCCCAAGGCCCGGTCTGGGCGGCGCCAGACCCAGTTCCTCCAGCGCTTTTTCCACCTTGTTCAGCTGAATGGGATCCACAATAAAAGCGAGCGGACCGATGGGCTCCAACATCTCCATCAGCTCCGGATGGGCGGTGATCCTGCCAGCCGCCTCCTCATCCTTGCAGCGAAGCAGCTGAACCTCAGCAAGGGAAGTCCGCCCCATCTCTTTGGCCCATTGCTTCAGGGAGAGCAAGACATTATCAGGAATGCCAGCCGAGCCATTGTGCAGAAAATCAATAGCTTCCTCGACCGTTCTTCCTTGCTGCGTGGCAGCAGCGATGCTGGTCCGGCTAAGCCGATAAATGGACATGACGTCCATCGTTACGCTCTCGCAATACAGTTCAAGCTCCCAACGCACCCGAAAGGAAACCTCCGGCGGTACGATAATTTCAAAATCCGGCTGAATATAGAAAAGTGCCTCAGCGGCAAGTTGAGACTCACTAACCTCACTATTCTGTTGAACAAATACCGGCTTCACACTCCAGCGAAATACAAGCTCTCCATCATGGCTCTCGCCAAGATCCATCCAGCCCATCCCGCTGAGGGCCTCCAGCCAGCTTCTCATCCATAACTGCTTATCTTCCGGCAGCTCTCCGGGGAGCATTCGCTGCTCTGTTAATGATGCGCAAACTTCACGTATGGAATACCATTGTCGCTCCGCCAAATCCGCTGCGATCAGCCGGAAGGCGAAATGGGATAGAGTAACATCATCAGGTACATAGCGTAGCAATACCTCACGAAGCAGCTTATCGTTCATCTGCTGCGCAGAACGGCCTAACCATACCGACAGCTCATGAGCATTCAGGCTCCAGGCCCCCCGCTCCTTGCGGATCAGGCCGAGCGCTAGCAGCATATCAAGCAGCACGGCGGCATGGGCCGGATATGCCTCCTGATGGGGGTAATGCAGATCAAGCCCAACAAGATCCTTCTCCGCCAGCTCAATCTGCTCCAACCATTTATTCAGCGATTTCTGGTGAATAGTTCCCTTGGCCGTAAGCGGCAGCCCATGATGGGCAATCCAAGTCAGGCTGCGGAACAAATCTGCCACAAGCCCCCGCTTGGCAGCCTGAAGCAATGTGATATTGCCAGGTATCACCCGGGCGGAATCAAGGTTGTCCCAATGGCTCCAGTAGTTAATTAATACATCCCCGGGAATGTAGTAAAGCCTGTCCCCCCAGGACTTCTTAACGGCGGCAACCCGCCCCTTGCGAAGCATGTCCGGCAGAGCTGCCCGCAGCTCTGCTCCGCTTAGGCTGTCCACTGCCGCAGCGTTCAATTTGCTTAATGTGAACGGAGCACCGGCGAATTTACGAATTATCGCTTCGATCATGCTTCCGATACCCCCTCAATACTTTTGGAGCCAACGGACTTAAAAGAATGATCCCCGTGTTCCATCATGATCGCATATTCATATCCCTGTTCGATCAGGAACAACTGTCTGCGCGCAGCAAATTCCTGCTCACGAGTTCCGTCCGAGACGAGGGTGTAAAAATACGCGGTCTCCCCATCCGCCTTCGGACGCAAAATCCGGCCAAGCCGCTGCGCCTCCTCCTGTCTGGAGCCGAAGCTGCCCGAGATTTGAATGGCTACTGCAGCATCCGGCAGGTCGATAGCAAAATTGGCTACCTTCGATACAGCCAGCACCTGAATTTGTCGGCTGCGAAAAGCCTGGAAGCACTGCTCTCGTTCGTCCTGCGGCATTCTTCCGGTAATCAATGGGATATCCAGTTCGTCCGCAACCTGGCGCAGCTGCTGTAAATACTGGCCGATGATCAAAATTTGCCGTCCAGCATGACGTTTTAACATTTCTTTTAAGACAGCGATTTTATACGGATTCTCCGCTGCAATCCTGAACTTGTCCCGGGCTCCGGCAAGATGGTAGCGCTCCTGAAGAACCGGCGGCATCGCTGCCCGGATCTCCCGGCATAACACCGTAGCGATATACCCGCGCTCCTCCATCTCCTTCCACGGTACTTCATAGCGTTTGGGCCCGATCAAAGAGAACACATCACACTCTTGGCCATCCTCACGCACCAAGGTAGCCGTCAATCCCAAACGCCGGGTCGCCTGAATATCCGCTGTCGCGCGGAATACCGGTGCCGGCAGCAGATGTACCTCATCATAAATAATCAGGCCCCAATCCCGTTCATTAAACAGCCCCATATGTTTAAAGCCTTCTTCCTTCTTGCTGCGATGCGTTAATATTTGGTAAGTAGAAACCGTAACTGCTCTAACCTGCTTCTTCTCCCCAGAATATTCACCGATCATTTCCGAAGTGAGCGTCGTCTTGTCCAGCAGCTCAGCAATCCATTGTCGTACCGAGGTGACGCTGGAGGTTAAAATCAAAGTCTCGCATTGGAACCGTTCCATAGAAGCAAGACCAATCACCGTCTTCCCTGCCCCACAGGGCAGCACAAGCACACCATTGCCTCCTGAGCCTTGCTCCTGATCCCTCGCGAACGCGGCGACGCTTTGCTCCTGATACGGTCTTAGCTTGAACATAGCCCCGTTCGAAGTAACATTTCTCAAGGTAAAGGAGAGCGATTGACCAGCATGATACCCCACCTGATCGAGCACAGGATATCCCAAACGGGCCAATTCCTGTTTTACGCTGCCGCGATAGGCAGCCGGGAGCTTTATGCGCAGCCCGCCGATGCGAGTCAGCCCGAAGGAAGACAAGCTGGGTTCGAGCTCCAACTGGTGAAAAACCTCTTCCTCCTCAGCTTCCAGCCATAACATTCCCTCCTCGCCTTCGGCAGGAAGCAGCTTTAATTTTCCATACCTTGACACCGTCACCTGAATATCTGAGATGACGGCCGGAGGAAGCGCCCACCGCGAGATCGACTCCAGGGCATTCACAATCTCTACCGCAGACTTCCCCCCGGCGGCCGCATTCCACAGCGATAGGGGGGTAATACGATATGTATGATAATTAGCCGGACTCTTCACCAGCTCAGCCATCTGTATCAATTGTGCCCGCGCTTCTTCAAAGCCGGGATGATTCTTCTCCAGCAATACCGTACCGTCCCTCTGTACAATACATGCTCCAGCGGAATTCAAGCGCTGCACCTTCCTTCATTATTTATTCTCACCCACCAGGAGCTTCTCTCCTCCCGATGGCAACTCCTAAGTTATAGCATTTCCAATCCCTCTGAAAAAAGACGAAACCTATTCATTACAACAACTATTATCATAACAAGAGATCAACTAACCTCCAAACGGTTTGTCATATATTGTATTTTATTGTTTGTGAATAAAATCACTATGTCTATTCTTATCCTATATTACAATAAGAGGGATCTTAAAGAAGCCAAATGCAAACGAAGGAGGGGATAACCGCAATGAAATGGGCCGTGAAGAACTAATCTTCCACTTCTCATTTCAAGTTACACTCTCCTTTTTTATGCGCATCTTTAAGTTCTAATAGAATAGAAAATGGAGGGGTTAAAACCATGCAGAAAAAAGCTGCAGCAATCCTGATTCTCATGTTATCTTTCGCACTCGTTATCGCAGGCTGCGGAAGCGGGAACCAGAACAAGAAAGATAATCAAGGACAGAACGACACCAAAACAGAAGAGGCCGCTGGCAATGAAGCTGTCTCAGGCGCATCGAAAATGACTTACACACCACTGGATCAGCTCCAGGACAAATACGATATCATCATTGTCGGTGCGGGCGGCGCAGGCATGTCTGCCGCACTTGAAGCCAAGAGCAAAGGCTTGAACCCTGTTATTTTTGAGAAAATGCCGGTTGCCGGCGGGAATACGCTTAAAGCGTCTTCGGGTATGAACGCGTCCGAGACGAAGTTCCAGAAGGAACAAGGGATTGAGGACAGCAATGATTTATTTTATGAGGAAACTTTAAAAGGTGGCCATGGCACCAACGACAAAGAATTGCTTCGGTTCTTCGTGGACAATTCAGCCAGCGCAATCGATTGGCTGGATTCCATCGGAATTCGATTGAATAATATTACGATCACCGGCGGCATGGGCGAGAAACGCACACACCGTCCTGAAGATGGATCCGCAGTTGGACAATACGTTGCTAACGGATTACTTAAAAATGTCCAAGAAAAGGAAATCCCGTTGTTCGTTAATGCTACTGTGAAGGAAATTACTGAAAAAGACGGCAAGGTCAACGGTGTTAAGGTTCTCTTTGATGAAAAAGATGAGAAGACCATTACTGCAGACGCTGTAGTCGTTACAACCGGCGGCTACGGCTCTAATATGGAGATGATCTCCAAAGTTCGCCCGGACTTGGAAGGCCTCGTTACTACGAATCAGGAAGGCAGCACAGGCGATGGCATTCAAATGATTGAAAAGCTTGGCGGCACGACTGTGGATATGGATCAAATCCAGGTTCACCCGACCGTACAGCAAGATAAATCGTATCTGATCGGAGAAGTGGTACGTGGTGAGGGCTCTATCCTTGTCTCTAACGAAGGCAAGCGCTTTGTCAATGAACTGGATACACGCGACAAAGTAACAGCAGCTATTAACAAACTGTCGGACAAATCGGCTTACCTTGTATTTGATTCCGGTGTGAAATCCCGCGCGAAAGCGATTGAGCAATATGAGAAGATGGGCTTTGTCCTTGCTGGCGATTCAATCGAAGCTCTAGCTAAAGAAATGGGCGTACCGGCGGATTCCTTGAAGACGACACTCGATACATGGAACAATGCCGTGAAGGACAAGAAGGACGCTGAATTTGGCAGAACAACCGGCATGGACAACGACCTGTCCAGCGGACCGTTCTACGCGATCAAAATCGGCCCTGGGATTCACTACACCATGGGTGGTGTAAAGATTAATACCAATACCGAAGTAGTAAATAAAGACGGAGAACCCATCCAAGGTTTATTTGCGGCTGGCGAAGTTGTCGGCGGATTGCATGGCGAGAACCGGATCGGCGGTAACTCCGTTGCCGAGATCATTATTTTCGGCCGTCAAGCAGGGATCAAATCGGCTGAATACGTTCAAGCACAATAAGATATTTATCAATAGCCAAAGAGCTCGAAAATCGAAATTGATTTTCGAGCTCTTTTATTTATGTAAAATCACCCATGGCATACTTTGACACTTCATGATAATATAATATATCAAGATATTTGAATATATGAATTTTTAAAGAGGTTGTTTAAAGGTCCGCTTTTGAACACACCCTTTAAGGTTTGAAAGGTGGGGGGAATTCTATGAATACCCAATTGCAAGCGTTCAAGGCTGAATTCTTCAAAGCGTTGGCCCATCCGCTTCGCATTCGTATTCTGGAGCTGCTATGTGAAGGAGGAAGAAGCGTCACTGAAATACAGACTTTGCTGGAAAGCGAAGGTTCGGCCGTATCCCAGCAGCTTAGTATTTTGCGGGCCAAAAATATCGTGGTCGGAGTCAAGCAAGGCAAGCAGGTCATGTATTCTCTGGTCGACCCTATGGTCGCCGATTTATTAGTGATTACCAAAGATATTTTCAACAATCATCTGATCCACATTATTTCTATTTACGAAGACCAGGATTGAACAATTTAAGAAAGAAGGCTCAGTTGTGAATACTCTGTTTACGGGTATTTTCAAGAAATACTCACTCAAGCAATTACAAAAAGACTTAATCGCCGGCATCGTTGTCGGCGTTATTGCGATTCCGCTTGCTATGTCCTTCGCGATCGCATCCGGCGTAAAGCCGGAGTACGGGATATACACAGCGTGCATCGCCGGGATACTGATCTCCCTGTTCGGCGGCTCCAAGTTTCAGATCGGAGGGCCGACAGGTGCTTTCGTACCGATCCTGCTCGGTGTCGTGCTCACCTACGGTTATCAGAATCTGCTGATCGCCGGCATCCTTGCTGGAATCATCTTATGTCTTCTGGGTATATTCAAATTAGGGTCATTAATCAAATTCATTCCAAGGCCTGTCACGGTCGGCTTCACCTCCGGGATCGCAGTTATTATCTTCACAGGTCAGATCGCCAACTTTCTGGGGCTTATCGGTATCGAGAAGCATGAGACCTTCATCGCAAACATGAAGGAAATCGCTATCCATATCGGCACGATAAATATATACAGCGTGATTACAGCGGTGATCTGCCTGGCGATTCTGATCATTATGCCGCGCATCATGCCCAGAATACCGGCCCCGCTCGTCGGAATCATCGTCTCCAGCCTCATTGCCGGGTGGTTATTCTCTGGCCGTATACCGACCATTGGGTCGACCTTCGGGGTTATACCAAGCACGTTGCCGAAATTCCAAATACCGTCCGTGAGCTGGGATACCCTGCAGCTCTTAATCGGCCCGGCCTTTGCAATAGCCATGCTGGGTGCTATTGAATCGCTATTATCAGCGGTAGTCGCTGATGGCCTGACCAATACGAAGCATAACAGCAACCGGGAGCTGATCGGCCAAGGGATCGCCAATATCATTACCCCGCTGTTCGGCGGGATTCCTGCTACCGGGGCAATCGCTCGTACGGCAGCTAATGTGAAGAGCGGAGCAACCTCCAAAGTGTCCGGGGTAATCCATGGAATTTTCGTTCTGCTCACCCTCCTGCTTCTGGCCCCGCTGGCTTCGCGGATTCCATTAGCAAGCATGGCGCCAATCCTTATGATCGTTGCCTGGAATATGAGTGAGCGGGCTCACTTCAAGCATATTCTCAAGATGAAATCCGGGGACTCGCTAATTCTTGTCGTCACCTTCCTGCTTACCGTCCTCACAAGCCTGACCATCGCCGTCGAAGTCGGCCTTGGGCTTGCACTGCTTCTATTCACCAAGAAAATGAGCGAAAGCGTGACGGTCAAAAAATCGCTGCCGAACCATCTCCGCGAAAAGCGCGAGAAGATCACCCAGCTATGGAACGAATCCAGCAGCGCCCCAACCATTAGTGTATATACCGTAGAAGGTCCTTTATTCTTTGGAGCAGCACAGGATTTTCATGAGACGGTCGCCAGCTATATTAAGCAGAAGCCGAAGTTTCTTATTTTGCGAATGGGCAATGTCCCTTTCATCGATACGACGGGCGAAGCTTATTTCCGCAGTATTATCCATCAATTCAGAGCTCAAGGGGGCAAGCTGTTGATCGCCGGACTGCCGCCTCATGTGAAAGAGACCCTGGTCCATAACGGGCTGTATTATACGATCGGAGGAGAGCATTTCTTTGAGCATGTGAACGAAGCAATTACTTTCTCCGTTGAGCGATTGAAGCAAGACAAATTCGATCACGTTCAATCTCTGCGGCTTTCTTGAGTACGGGAACCGATAAGCAATCGTACTCTCTTGTATGACTTACAGCATCCGATGTCCTCCAACAGGAGAGTTCGGATGCTTTTTTCATTTACAAACGGCTGAGCTTCGGAAGATATCCCATTGCAAGCGCTTGGTTGGGGCTGCATTTTCATCTGGCGGTTATCCATCTGAATGCTGAATTGTTATACTGTTTGCGCCCTCGCCCAATATATATCTGTATAGAGGATTTTATCTTCCAAGGATCCGGAGGTATCAATATGTTCAAAAAAACGCTGGCCGTGCTCATTCTCATCATGGGGCTGATCTACATCTTCGCAAGCTCTGCGCTTATTTTCAAGCTGATTCCGATGTGGCTGATTCTGCTGTACGCTTATTTGCATAGATCCCGGCTCGACAAGCGTTATGCTCTGCTTGTGATCACTGGACTTTTCTTCTGCATGCTGGGGGATGGTCTGCTCAGCTATTTTGTCATCGGGCTATCGGCTTTCCTGATTGGGCATCTGTTCTACATCGCCGCTTTCATCACGAAATGGAAGTTCTCATGGATTCGATTATGTACGATCATTCCGTTTCTGATCTATGCAGGATTTATAGCGAACCAACTGGTTCGAGCCATGCATAATACCGACAACGAGGGGCTGATTCTTCCCGTTATGATCTACTTGCTGATCATCCTGTTGATGGGTTGGTTGTCCATTATGAGCGGAAATATAGGGTCTATGATGGGCAGTACGCTATTTATTATTTCGGATTCAATCCTGGCCTGGAACAAATTCATCTCTGACGTTAGCTACTCCGGGATATTGATTATGCTAACGTATTACACAGCTCAATTCTTAATAGCCAATAGTGTGGGTCAGCGGGGACAGCAAACCGATGCTTCTAATACGAACAGCCTCGCCCGTTAAGGGCGAGGCTGTAATAACACGGGTTGACGTAAGCTTAATGCTCATCCTGATAAGTCTCCGCCATGGAGACCATTAGGGCCGCAGCATGAAGCATAGCTCCTTCGTCAATATCAAACCTTGGGTGATGATGCGGATGTACAATTCCCTTCTCTTCATTGCCGGCACCAACGAGCACGAAGCAGCCCGGGATCTGCTGTAAATAATAGGAAAAGTCCTCTGCCGGCATAATTTGCGCCGCGATCTCTCCTTGTAATCCGGGCACCTTGCCTACGGCCCGTTGGAAGCGATCAACTTCTGCCTCATCATTGACCAGGCTAGGATAGCCAGTAATGTAGTGGATGTGGGCCTCGGTGCCATACGATTGGGTAATCCCCTCTACCAGAGCATGGATTCGCTCGCGGATCACCTGTCTTGTAGACTCATCGAAGCATCTGGCAGTCCCGGATAGACGGCAGCGATCGGCAATGACGTTTTGTGCCGTTCCGCCTTGAATCGAGCCGATGGTTACTACAGCAGGTTGCAGGGGATCTACGGAGCGGCTAACCACGCTCTGCAATTGCATCACAAGCGACGATCCGGCTACGACGCTATCCACCGCTTTGTGCGGCATCCCCCCATGGCCTCCGCGCCCTTGGATATCAATGAAGAAGTCATCTACCGAAGCCATCATCGGTCCGGCAACGCTGGCCGCCGTACCTAGCGGCAGCGGAGTCCAGAGATGCACGCCATAGATCACATCAACGCCTTTCAATGCCCCCGCTTCAATCATCCCGACCGCTCCGCCGGGACAGGTCTCCTCAGCAGGCTGGAACAGGAGACGGATCTCCCCGCGCAGCTCCTGCAGCCGCTTACTGTAATATTCAGCCACCGCCAGCAGCACGGAGGTATGCCCGTCATGGCCGCAGGCGTGCATCACTCCAGGGACCTCGGAGGCATACTCGCACTCCTTCTCGTCCTGGATAGGCAGAGCGTCCATATCAGCACGAAGTGCGATCGTCTTGCCTGGCAAAGCGCCACGCAGTCGGCCAACCAGCCCGTAGCCCCCTTCTATTTCCGTGACCTCTATTCCAAGTTCCTTCAAAATACCTGCCACATAGGCAGAGGTCTCCTTCTCTTTGAACGACAGCTCCGGATGGCGGTGCAGATGTCTTCTTCGCTCTACCATCGCTCCAAACAGCTTCTCCAAATCTCCCAGCTCCACCATATCACTTCCTTATAGTAAGGTATCAAAAAGTTATCCGTTAAAACCTTTGCAAAATATTTAAGTTATATTGTAGCAGAAAATCCGTTTATTCGGATACTGGGTTGGGCAAGAAAGCGGCAGCAACCCCCTATGAGCTGTGTTGATCAAACCTTGCGTAAGTAGTAGAAACATAATATCATGAGAGGAGAACTTTTAAGGGGGCATATTGGACGATGATTGTTGAAAATACGGGTTTAGACGGATTACAAAGCGATTTAGCTTACTTGGACGAATCCGCTGAGAAAGTCGGCTTCATCCGCTGGCAATGGGAATATTACCGTGCTACATACGATTACAAAATTGAATTCAACAATGATGACTACTACCTCCGAATTAATACGCGTGCCGTTGAAGGCAAACTGGAGCGTCCTGACACGGTTCTGGCTATCGAAGCCGTATATATGGGGCGGGCTACCTTCCCGCACGGTCTCGAATACGAATCGGAGATCCCGGCACAAGTAATTAAGACAGCCAATAGCAAACTAACCGAGCTAAAGGATCTGCTCGAAGCTTGAGCGAACAATAGATGAAAGACAGCCAAGATAGACCTAGACGCGGAACACCCGACTTCCAGTTGCTTATTTTGACTTTATTGCTTGTTGGATTCGGGATTGTCATGGTGTTTAGCTCCAGCTCCAGCGTGACTCAATTTAGTGAGAGATTCAGTTATAATCCCTTATATTTTACGAAGAAGCAAATCATTTTTGCGGGGGTTGGCATCTTCGGAATGTTTATTACGATGAATATTCCTTATGAGAAATTCCGCAAGCTCTTCGCACCGATATTCATCCTGGCTATTATTCTGTTGATGATCGTTCCCTTTATGAGCAAGATCAACGGAGCCAGTTCCTGGCTCCAGATCGGTTCACTGGGCATCCAGCCGACCGAGCTGGCCAAGATTACGACGATTATGTATCTGGCTGCTCTAATATCCAAGAAGGGAGAACGATTCCGAGATCTGAGGACCGGTTATATTCCTGTTATGGTCATTGTCGGCTTCGTGGCCGGACTCATCATGCTGCAGCCGGATTTGGGTTCCTGTATGATTCTTGTAGCCACAGCCGGGTTGATTATTTTGGCCGGCGGCGCCAACATGAAGCATATCCTCGGTTCGATCGGGCTCCTGATTCTCGGTGCCAGCATCGTCCTGGGAATCGGCTCGCTATGGAACAAAATTAATCCCCCTAGCGAATCCGCCGGATCAGGCAGCCAATATCAGTTGGACCGGATCAAAGCGTATATTGATCCGTGGGCAGATCCTCAGCATACGAGCTACAACCTCATTCAATCGCTGACTGCAATGGGTCACGGAGGAGTGACAGGCACCGGATTTGGACAAGGTATTCAGAAGCTGCATTATTTGCCGAATGCCTATAATGACTTCATTTTCTCGGTCATCGGTGAAGAGTTCGGATTTATCGGCACGTTTTTGTTCCTGCTCTTCTATCTATATTTTATATGGAGGGGTCTGCTCGTCTCCTTGCGCTGCTCCAGCGCCTTCGGTACATTGCTGGGCGTTGGCATTATGGGGCTTATCGCCATTCAATCCTTCATCAACATCGGAGGGGTAACTCGTACAATCCCGATTACCGGCGTAACCTTGCCGTTTATTAGCTATGGCGGTTCATCGCTGGTTGTCATGCTGCTCGCCATGGGAATGGTACTTAGCATTTCCAGAGAATCGTCGCTTCCGTCGAAGCAGGAGAAAACCAAATCGGTTGTGGTCAAGGAAGAGAGCGTATTCGAACGAAATCAACGCAGACACCGCAATATGTAATTCTATTCAAAAAAGACTGCTGGATCAAGATCCGCAGTCTTTTTCTAATTCAATTCTGAAAGCTGGATAGCGTCAAAAACTATGTAATCCATAACTCTGATCATCTGTCAGTTATGCCTCATCGTCTTTAAATGCTACACCTTCAACCTTCACATTGACTTCAACAACCTTAAGCCCGGTCATACTCTCAACGGCTTCCCGCACATTTTGTTGCAACATGCGGCATACCTCATGGATTGGAGTCTCATAGAGAACGATAATCCGCAAATCGATCGCCGCTTCCAATTGACCGACCTCTACGGTAACGCCTTTTTGCACGTTCTTGCCACTCAACCGTTTTGCCCAACCTTCAGACAATCCTCCGGACATTGCAGCAATACCCGGTGTTTCCAAGGCGGCCATACCCGCGACTTTGGATACAACATCATCTGAAATTTTAATCATACCCATATCCAATTGCAGTTGCTCGGTCATGGTTATCCCTCCTTCAACCTACTACCTATATTTTATATGGTAAGACCAAGTAAAGCAAATATATAGACCACATCAAATGTTTGAATTATAATCTTCAATTGTTGGTATATTAAATTGAAAAATGAATTGAGTCTGCCATCATTAAATCCTGTATACCGAGGTGCATTTCATGAAAAAATTTATTTCACCTGGCTTGCTAATCCTGACCTTCCTGCTTAGCGCTCTAGGGCACTACGCTCATTGGCCGGATACGCTTCAGTTCATCATTTCAGCTATATCCGTCATCTTCGTAGCCGGGTTTCTCGGCAAAGCAACCGAGAGTGTCGCCCACTATGCCGGACAGCGGCTTGGCGGCTTCCTTAACGCAACCTTTGGCAATGCCGCAGAACTTATCATCGGTATTTTACTCGTTCGTGAAGGAATGTTCGATACAGTCAAGGCGAGCATCACCGGATCGATCATCGGTAATCTGCTGCTTGTACTCGGCCTAAGCCTGTTCGCTGGCGGGTTGAAATACAAGGTACAGCACTTCAATGTTCCGCTGGCCAATATGAACGGCTCTCTAATGATCGTCGCGGTCATCGCTCTATTCATCCCTGCTATCTTCCTGCAGACCCATGTGCTTCACGAAGAAGACCGTACCACCCTGAGCCTTGTCGTAGGCGGGATTCTTATTGTTGCTTATATTCTCTGGCTAATCTTCTCAATGATTACACATAAGAAATATTTGAGCGATGTTGTTGAGAAGCACAAGCCGGAGGAATGGGAAGCAGAGGAAGAACACGGCCCGGCCTGGTCGAAAAAAAGATCCATTCTCTATCTCATCCTTGCTACAGTCATGGTTGCTTTCGTTAGTGAATGGCTTGTACATACGTTAGATACATTCACACAGAAATTCGGCCTAAGCGAAATCTTTGTCGGTGCGTTCGTCGTCGCCATTATCGGAAATGCTGCAGAGCATAGCGCTGCAGTACTGCTCGCGATGAAGAACAAAATTGGCGCCGCCGTGGAGATTGCCGTCGGAAGCAGTCTGCAGATCTCCCTGTTCGTCGCCCCTGTCCTTATCTTCGTCAGCCATCTGTTCGGAAAACCGATGGACATCGTCTTTACGATCATCGAGCTTGCAGCTATCGGCGTATCCGTATTTATCGCCAAATCGATTATTCAGGACGGTCAGACGAACTGGTATGAAGGCTTGCTGCTGCTTTCCGTATATGCCATCCTTGGCGTTTCGTTCTACCTGGTGTAGACGCTGATTTACTATCCGCAAAAAATAAAGCGCAGATTCGGGCCCCCGAATTCTGCGCTTTATAAATTATATCGCTCAATTGACGCAAAGACTAAGCTTCTCGGTTATTCATCGCTTCGTACAGGGATGCCAGATTCCGTTCGAGTCTGCTTATGATTAGCTTGCCCTCCTGTTCCTGTACCAGGCCGGCGCGTATCGCATAATCCACCTGTCTTGAGAAACCGTACATCTGGGTATCCAGAACTTCCTCATAGAGAGGGCAATAACGAGTAGCGAGATTCTCCATCTGTACTTCGATCAGTTTCTCTATTTTATCTGCATCTTCCTTCAGAAGATTAAGCGCTTTGAGATTAATTTGCTCCTGTATATCAGATGAAGTCATTGTTTCTTCCCCCCTATGTCCTTATCACTCATCAACTCTATTCTTAATATTAGACGAAATTCAGGGCCAATACAAGAACCTCTCCAAATAATCACTCTCTTAAAAATTATATGTCAAAATATTATATGTATACAAAAAAACACTTCCGCCCATAGGACGGAAATGTTTTCCTGTTACTTGACTTATTCGGCCACAACCTGAACCTTCAAGCCGTGTTTTGCGAACACTTCCGATACGGCTTTTTTCGCTTCGTCCGCATCCGGTCCATGGACATGCAATTGATAGTCCTGTGTATTAACAAGTGTAGTAAAAAGGCCGAGAATACTCTTAACATCGATATACTTGCTGTCAGCTTGCAACACGATAGAAGAAGTAAATTTGCCTGCTGTCTGAGCAATTTCAACAATCGCTTGATTATTATTTGCCATTGGAATCCCTCCGCGTCGATACTGTAGAATTTATACAATATAATGATACCTTGAATCCGCTTTCCAGGCAAGGAATTTTCTCTTAAAGGTGGTGCATACAGGCGCTTCGCTCAAGCGCTTTACTTGAGATTCTCCGGATTCAAACCTTCCAGTTCTGGAATTACAAAAATACCATCCTTACGAATTAATACGTCGTCGAAGTAGATTTCCCCGCCGCCGTATTCAGGGCGCTGAATAAGTACCAGGTCCCAATGGATTGAGGAACGGTTGCCGTTATCTGTCTCATCATATGCTTGACCCGGTGTAAAGTGCAGGCTGCCGGCGATCTTCTCGTCGAACAGGATATCCTTCATCGGATGAAGAATGTACGGGTTAAAGCCAATCGCAAATTCACCGATATATCTGGCTCCCTCATCCGAATCCAAAATTTCATTCAGACGAGCTGTATCATTGCTGGTTGCCTCCACAATTTTGCCGTTCTCGAAGCGGAACTTAATATTCTCAAAGGTGATGCCATTGTATAGAGTAGCCGCATTATAGCTGATCGTGCCGTTAACGGAATCCCGTACAGGAGCGCTGTACACCTCTCCATCAGGGATATTCTTTTGACCAGAGCATTTCTCTGCGCCGATGTCTTTAATCGAAAAGCTCAGATCGGTGCCTGGGCTTACGATGCGTACCTTGTCAGTACGCTTCATCAGATCGGCAAGCGCATCCTGGGCGCGATCCATCTTGGCATAATCCAGATTACATACATCAAAATAGAAGTTCTCGAAGGCTTCCGTGCTTACATTAGCCAGTTGGGCCATGCTTGCGTTCGGATAGCGGAGCACCACCCATTTCGTATGCTTCACACGCTGCTCGCTATGAACCGGATGCTGGTAATGAGCATTGTACAATTTCATCTTATCTTCCGGAACATCGGATGTATCATTTACATTTGACCCGGCGCGAATCCCGATGTAGCAGTCCATCATTTGCATTCTGTGCAGGTCATATTCGGCCCAGGCTTTAATGCCTTCCTCGGTTGCATACTTCAACTGTGCGCTCTGCAGCGCCTTGTCCGTTAATTCAACGAAGGCATGACCGCCCTTCTTCCCCACTTCTTCAACAATCGCTTTAATCAGATCGCGTTCATCACCGATCATCTCCACAAGTACATTCTCGCCAGGCTGAACATTAACGGAATAGCCTACGAGATTTTCTGCCAACTTTTGAATTCTAGGGTCTCTCATAATACTTGCCTCCTCATCACATAACGGGCAGTAACTTACCGCTGCCCCTAACCACACAATCTCTATTGAACAATGGTTAATTCTTCATTATTGTACCACTACACCCTCTTTAAGTCAGCCCGCCACTGCGCGACTTAATCCCTTATTTAATCTTCGAGAACTGATTATCCGTATAGAGTACTTCATGTTCGGTAATTCCGAGCGGATTCGGGTAGGATAATCTCGTCTCGGATACGAGTCTGGCCGGAAGGCCTGTCTTGCGGTTCACGGTCAAATAATATATCACCTTGGCATTCGCTTGTTGCATCATTTGCTCCAGCTGCTTGTTCCCGTTCACCCAAAGATTGTTCATCTCCGTCTCAACCTCAGATGAATACTTGGAGTTAACCTGCTTCAACTTGCTGCTCCAGTCTGTCCTTATCCCTTCCATCTCTCCGTCCAGCTTGGCCTTCAGCTGCTGCTTGGCCTCCTGAGGGTCAAGTTCAATTCGCAGCACCTCCGTCCCCCTTGCAGCGCCCTTCTCTAACGACAGGCTCTTTCTGCTTGCCCTGCGGATATCTTCCAGTTGATCCAGCGGGTTCAACCGGGCTATCCCACGGGTCAAAGCGTTGGCATCGGAGGACGCGATCATCCAGGCCCCTCCCTGCCAGCGCAGCTTTGCTTCAAGTCCTTGGCCTGTCTGGACCTCGGCGCTCTGCAGTTTTTGCCCCTGTCCACCGGGGAGAACCGTGCGCATATTTAATTCATGGTGATCATTCAACTCACCGACATAAGCGAATGAATCTTCGATCTTCTCCTGCTTCCCGCGAGCAAGAACTGCATTGCCTTGGAAGGTCAGCTGCTCATGGCCCGCAAGCCCGGCATAAGTGAGATCGAACCAATCCTTTGCCGTCTTCGTCTCCCCGATCTGGCAAGCTGCCACAGGCAGAACGAGGCTAAATACAACCGTTAGCTTTATCACGGATAACCGTATTCTCATATTGCGATCAGACTCCTCTACTACAAGCTCCTCACAGCTTTATAGAACATATTGTTCATGCAGTAGTAGGCTTTCCCCGTGTATGTAAACTATTCATCATTCCCTCATAAGAAAGGGACATCCTGTATTGGATGTCCCTTGAAATAACGCTACAGCTCGGGGTTCAAACCGATATGCGTCTGATTTCTACCATTGTTCTTCGCCTTGTACAAAGCCATATCGGCATAATAGAACAAGGATTCCACACTGATCTTCTCGCTGTCCCGCGTCCATTCGGCAATGCCGCAGGAGACGGTTACCTTCGGGTCGGTCTCGCTGGCTACCCGCAATCGGATCGTCTCAGCGATCTGATATCCGCTCTCGACATCGGCACCCGGTAAGTAGATGGCCAGTTCCTCGCCTCCCCAACGGGCTGCGATATCCGTCTTGCGAATCGCGCTTCTGACGATGGAGCTAACCTCGCGCAATATTTTGTCCCCGATCTGATGGCCATAAGTATCATTGATCCCTTTGAACTGATCGATATCGACGATAATCAATGACCCGCCTTCATCCTTGCGCTGATGCTTCTGCACCGACTCGTCCAGATAATGGCGTGCGTACAGCTCGGTCAGCATATCACGATTCGCCATTCTGCGCACTTCAGCATGCAGCGAGGCGTTAGCAATCGCAAGCCCGATATGCTGCGACAGGATTTGCAGCAGCTTGTAATTATCATAGGAGAAGAAACGTTCCTCCCGGTGAGCGAGCATGATCGCCCCATTCACTTCACCGCGCACGATGATCGGCGCTGCGATCAGCGAACGCGACTTGGTTTCCTCCATGAATTTGGAAGAGATTTTCCCGTAAGCCTGGTAATCCGACAAAATAATGGGCTCTCTTGTAGAGTAGACAAGCCCGTTGAATCCATAATCTTTAGGGAAGAACTCTTTGAATATTCTTGGAAAATTGGAGGACATAATCTCGAAGCAGTCGCTCTCTTTATCCAATTGTGAGATACAGCAATATTCCGCCTTGAAAATCGAGAGCAGTTCTTCTGTCGCAAATTTAAATACTTCCTTCAGACGCAAGCTCTGATTCAGCCGTTTGACCAACTCGTTAATCAGACGAAGCTCGCTGATCAGCAGATTTGACTGCTCGTACAGCTTGGCATTCTCAAAAGCAGTTCCTGCCGTATCCCCGAGAATGCCGATCAGCTGCAGATCCGCCTCCTCGATCTCATCAGAGAGGAACAGGTGCAACACTCCGTAAGCGCCCTGCTTGCCAATTAACGGAACGGCAATCTCAGCATAGCTGCTTCCATCTTCCTTCCGCTTGTCCTCCCACAGCATAACCCCGTCCATAAACGCCCGGACACACATGCCGTCTTGTTCTCCCTGAAGCTGCAGCGTTCTAATCCGCGGATCGCGGCTCGGATGATCCTGGGACATTAACAGTTCTACCTTCGCGTCTGGATACATGCCCGCGATGCGTTCAAATACTTCCTTCAAAACAGAGTCCACATCAATCTTGTCAGAGAGGCGCTGGATGACTTGAAACAGCATGGCACGGCGCTGCTCCTCCCGCTTCGCCTGATTCTGGGCATTCAGCAAGTCTTCCACAAATAAAGCCTCGAACCGTTTATAGAAGCAAGCCAACAAATGCTGAGCGGCCGTGTTCACGATCATCTCTGCAAATGGGAACTGACTCTCATTCACGTTATTAATATGGCAGCCCAACACGGCAAAAACCTCATGGTGATGACGTGTCTTGACCGGCGACAGAACATAGGCGCCCATCTGGTCTTTGACGGACAGAGTGCCTTTTTGTTCAAGAACCTCTCTTAAGTTGTTGGAAATTATATGTTGATCTGAGATATCAACCTGTATTAGCGGCTGAGAGATGAGAATTTCTCCGAGGTAATTGGCGAGAAACCACCCGGCTTGATGCGAGTCGGGAAAAGAGGGTTGCTGCGGCAGCCAGTCCGAGTAAGATGCCAGCAAAAGCGAGTCCAGATACGGGAAATCGAAATCATTGATATCGAGTTGTTCCAGCCAGTTCTTCTGCTCGGCTTGACCTTCCTCTTCTATTCTCAGCGGCAAAGGCAAATCTGAATTTGCTCTGAACGTCATCGTCACGTCTGTTCGTGATTGTTCTGCCATAATAAAAGCTCCTTTTCACTGCCCATTCAGCAGCGACTTAATATACAGCGAAGCTATAATGACTCTGCCCGGAGTATAAAATATCACATATGTGCTTAATTATAATAGTTGTTTCAAAAAAATTAATTTCCCGAAGTTTGCTATCAATGATTATTTTACTATCAATTTTACTATTTTGCATTAAAAATCCTTCATTTTGTCCCATATTTTTAGGACCAATGCCCTATCGACAATTTTCTCGCTTTTCAAACAAAAACTCATACTTGACATTATATACCCATTTCATATAATATTTATTGTTGATTAAGACTGGATAGAGTCTTACTTAGGGCATAACCATTGCGAGCACCCTCTCGGATTTTGTTGCTGACAGGACAGCGGCTGAACTTTCTTGTCAGAGAGCGGTATTCTTCTATCCACCGCACAACTAAACAAAATCCGCGCAAAATAGAACCCTACAATAATAAACGTAAAAAAAGGAGTCTATTATACAATGGCACGTTACACTGGTCCTAAATTTAAACTCAGCCGCCGCCTTGGCATCTCTTTGAGCGGTACTGGCAAAGATTTGAAACGCCCTTTCCCTCCTGGACAACATGGTCCTAACCAACGGAGAAAAATCAGCAACTATGGCATGCAGTTGATGGAGAAGCAAAAACTGCGTCATATGTACGGCTTGGGCGAAAAACAATTCCGTACTTTGTTTGAAAAAGCACAAAAAATGCAAGGTATTGCTGGTGAAAACTTCATGATCTTGCTGGAAAGCCGTTTGGACAACCTTGTATATCGTCTTGGTTTTGCTAATTCCCGTGCAGGCGCACGTCAATTGGTATCCCACGGACATATCACTGTTAACGGCAAGAAGGTAAACATTCCATCCTTCCGCGTAAGCTTGGGTGATGTAATCAGCCTTCGCGAAAGAAGCCGCGGTCAATCTTCTGTCAAAGAAGCTTTGGAAAACCGTTCGCATCTTCCAGCCTATCTTGAATACAACGACAACGCTATGGAAGGCAAATTCATTCGCTTGCCAGAACGCGCTGAGTTGTCCCAAGATATCGACGAGAAGCAAATCGTCGAATTCTACAACCGTTAATATCTGTTCGCTGATCGAGCTGCTTCCAAGGTTTTTAGAGCCTTGGGGCAGCTTTTTTCATGATGGAGTTTCCCCTGGTTCAGACCCTGCCTTTATTTCCCCCTTCCGGCAACTCATTCCCTCATTTCGTTTTGTATATAATAGAGAATATTCAAAGATCAAAGATTCCCCTTATGCTTGGTTTAAATCTTAAAATCGTCAATAAAGGCGAAAAAGCGGTCATTTTCCTCATTTTTTATGCTATAATGTTGCTTGTTATAAAGGAGGATACTGCATGGTTCATGAGAACGATAAAAGCTCCGGACGGCCGTCAGGTCAAGGCATCTCCCGGAGCAATAAAAACGAGAAAAGCGAGAAAAGCAAGAAACCTCCCCGTAAGCGCAGCAAGTGGCGTTGGGTCTGGACGTCTCTCAGCGTCCTCATCATGCTTATTATTGCCGGAGTTCTCTTTGCAGGAGGGGCCGTCTTCGGCTATGTAACCTCTATCGTAAAAGATGACCCTGTACGTTCACGGGAAGATATCGAGCAGAAAATCGCATATAACGAAATCACCGGATTTGCCTATTTCCGCAATGGTGATCCTATCGGCCAGCTTCGTACCGAAGAAGATCGACGGCCAATCAGCACCGAGGAGATCCCCAATTCTGTAGTCGATGCATTACTCGCCATCGAGGACAATCATTTTTACGATCATAAAGGGATCGACTTCAAAGGGACGCTGCGCGCTGTCAAACAGAAACTGCTGAATGAAAACGTGCAGACCGGCGGCAGTACACTGACTCAACAGTTGGCACGCCGCGTCTTTTTAAATCTGGATCGTACAAGCGATCGCAAAATCAAGGAAATGCTGCTCGCTTTGCGGTTGGAACGCTTTCTGTCCAAGCCGGAAATTTTGACCGCTTATCTCAATAAGGTACCGTTCGGCAACGGTTCCAACGGCTATCAAGTGTATGGAATCAAGGCAGCAGCAAAGGGCATTTTCAATATTTCTAATCTGAGTGATCTCAATATTGCTGAATCGGCTTATCTGGCAGGGCTGCCGCAGCTCCCTTCTTCTTACTCCGCTTACAACGGCAAAGGGGAGTTTAACGAAGAAGCGTTTGAACGAGCGCTGAAGAGACAGCGTCTTGTGCTGCAGAGAATGCTTGAAGAGAGCAAAATTACGAATGAGCAGTACCAGGAGGCTCTGGCGTTTGATATCAAAGGAGTGCTCGCTCCGCAGACGAAGAAAGCCTATGAGACTTTCCCATATCTTATGCTGGAGACCGAGCGGCAGGCCGCCATCGTTATTGCAATGTTGAATAACCCGAACATGACCAAAGAGGAAGTTTCCAAAAATCCGCAAATGATTGAGGAAGCGCGTCAGGAATTGTTGACCGGGGGTTATCGGGTTTATACGACGATTGACAAGAAAGTATACAACTCGATGCATAAGGTATCCGACAATGCCGATAACTTCTCGCCTCTCAGCAAGACCAAAGGGCTTGAGCAAGTTGCCGGAATCATGCTTGATAATCGTACAGGCGCTATTCTCGGCATGATCGAAGGTCGCGATTTCTACACCGAGCAAATGAATTATGCAACGCAGATGGTTCGCCAGCCGGGTTCAACGATGAAACCGATCGCCGCCTATTTGCCAGCTATGGAAGCCGGGTTAATCCAGCCAGCCAGCATTATTGACGATTCGCCGATCATCCTGCGCGACTATCAGAAGGGTTACCATATTCCGGTCAACTCCAGCGGCGGCTATAAAGGTCTGGTTACAGCCCGCACCGCCTTGAATGAATCTCGAAATATTCCGGCGCTAAGGGTGTTTAACGATGTGGTTGGCATCGAGAAGGCCTGGGACTTCTCCCGAAAGCTCGGAATCACTACCCTGGATGAAAAAGATAACGGAGCAACAACAGGTGTACTGGGTGGCCTCACACGCGGAGTAACCGTTGAAGAGCTGACGAATGCTTACAGTTCCATCGCTAACGGCGGTAATTTTACGGACTCCTACATGATTGAGAAGATCACCGATTCCAAAGGCAAGATCGTCTATAAGCATGAGGTTAAGCCGGAGCGAGTATTCTCGGAGCAAACCGCTTATCTGATGACCGATATGCTGCGCACCGTTATTACAGACGGTACCGGCAAATCGATCAAGTCTTCCTTCAAGAATTATGGCAAAATTCCGATTGTCGGCAAGACCGGAACAACGCAAAATTATGCCGACGTGTGGTTTATGGGATATACCCCGGACGTAACACTAGGAATATGGATCGGGTACAAGGAACCGGCCAACACCTTATCCGATGCCGGTAAATCCCGGGCTCGCTCGATCTGGGCCTCTGTTATGAATGAAGTGACCGAGAACGAGAAAGAACTGTTCGTCACACCAAGTTTTACAAAGCCTGACGGTATCGTCTCCAAGACGGTCTCCGGCTATAGCGGCAAGCTGCCGACTGAATTAACGAGAGAGGCCGGCAAGCTGGTTACCGATATTTTCAATGCTAAATATGTCCCTACCGAACCTGATGACGTATTGGTAAGAATGAAATATATCACTTATGACGGTGTCAACTATATTCCGCAAGAAGCGACTCCTTCCGATATGGTTCGGGAGAAGGTTGTTGTAAAGCGGGCCAAACCGATCAAAGAATTGATTGAAGAATTGCAGCATGCCTTCTCTGTTATGAAGGGCGGCCATCGCTCACTCGATTACTATATGCCGAAAGATGCAGGGGAAGACGCTCCGAACAAGATCGACCCGCGGGTGGATGACGGAGCAGCTCCAGCGGCGCCTAGCAATATCAGACTGACTGGCGAAGGCAGCATTACCTTTAATAAAAATAGTGAGAAGGATGTTGTAGGCTATCGCTTGTATCGTTCTACGGATGGCATAAATTATCAGAATACGGGGAAGGTAATACTCGTCGGCGAGACTACGCAGTTCTCTGATTCAGGCGGAGCAGCGTTCAGTTATTATGTGACGGCGGTTGATGTTGCTGGCAAGGAATCCGAGCCGAGCGCCATCGTTAGCAGCGCATGGACTCCTGAGCAGCCTTTCCCTAGAGAGGAACTTCCATGGCCAAACGATCCGGATGACTCATCCAATGGTCAGTCACTCCCGGCGGCTCCCGTTCAAGTAAATATTCAGGGAGATAACGGACAGTACACGGTGAGTTGGGCTGCCAATGCCCACGATGACCAGGTAACAAGCTACGGCATCTACTTCTCCGATCGTTCGGACGGCTCCTACTCCAATATAGGCTCTACGCCAGGAACGCAGTTCAGCTTCCAGAGCGATGCCTCAAATGGCTGGATCAAGGTTACCGCCTTTAACAGTAAAGGCGAATCTATCCCGTCATCCCCAGTGAAGTTTGGCAGCTAAGCGGATATAACACAAACAGAGGGTTCCAGGAAGATTTTCCTGGAACCCTCTTTATTTATGTCACATCCAACGTGATAAAAAGTACGGTTTTCGGCACCCAAGCTCAAGCTTCCGGATGCAGTTCTTCAATGCGCTGCGGTTGAATGAAGCTGGATCTGCAGTTCACAGCGTACTCAGCCCTCTAATCCTCAATTGTGGACAAATCACCGGTTGGAAGATTCAACTCCCAGGCTTTCAGTACCCGGCGCATGATTTTACCGGAACGGGTCTTAGGCAGCTTATCCTTGAATTCAATCTCGCGTGGAGCCGCGTGCGCAGACAAGCCTTCCTTGACGAAACGGGAAATCTCCGCCTTAAGCTCATCGGTAGCCACATACCCTTCCCGCAGAGAGACAAAGGCCTTGATAATCTCACCGCGAACCGGATCCGGCTTGCCGATAACTCCCGCCTCGGCTACAGCCGGATGCTCCACCAGCTTGCTCTCGACCTCAAACGGTCCGATGCGCTCGCCTGAAGAGTTGATTACGTCATCGATCCGGCCTTGGAACCAAAAGTACCCGTCCTCATCCATATAAGCCGTATCACCGGAAATATACCAGCCCGGGATGCGGAAGTACTCCTCATACTTCGGTGCATTGTTCCAGATCAGGCGCATCATGGACGGCCATGGCGTACGAATCGCCAGATTCCCCATCCGGTTTGGTGGGAGCTCCTTGCCGTTATCATCGATAATCGCCGCCTCTATACCTGGCACCGGCTTGCCCATGGAGCCCGGCTTGATCGGCATCGACGGATAGTTGCAGATCAATTGCCCGCCTGTCTCCGTCATCCACCAGGTATCATGAATTCGATGGCCATAGACTCTATGTCCCCAGCGAACCACCTCCGGGTTAAGCGGCTCGCCCACAGATAGGACATGCCTTAACGAGGAGAGATCATACTGCTTCACGATATCCTCACCAGCTCCCATAAGCATACGGAAAGCCGTTGGTGCGCTGTACCATATTGTCACCTGGTTGTTAGCAATCGTCTCATACCAGTCGCCAGGGCCAAATCTGCCCCCGCGGACTACGTTAGTAACCCCATGCAGCCAAGGTGCGAATATCCCGTATGAGGTTCCCGTGACCCAGCCCGGGTCGGCCGTGCACCAATATACATCCCCTTCGCGCAAATCCAGGACGACTCTGCCCGTGTGATAATGCTGAACCATTGCATTGTGGACATGGTACACTCCCTTCGGTCTCCCCGTTGAACCGGAAGTATAATGAAGGATCATTCCGTCCTCACGATTAAGCCATTCAATCTCCGCTTCAGGGGAGGCCTGCTTCATCTTGGCATGGTAATCAAGCGTATTCTCATCCTCGGCGACGTTCTCGCCCACGACGAATACCGTCTTCAGCAGCGGCAGCTCATCCCGCTTTATTCGCGGCAGCAATGCCGGAGTCGTAATGATCGCGGTGGCTCCGCTATCCTCAAGTCTATCTTTGACTGCCGTTTCCATAAAAGCTTCGAACAATGGCCCAACGACCGCACCAACCTTAAGCGTGCCGAGAAGTGTAATATATAGCTCAGGACTGCGTGGCATGAAAATAAATACACGATCCCCTTTTGCTATTCCACGACTGCGCAGCACATTGGCAAAGCGGTTGGTCTGGTCCTTCAGATCCTGAAAGGTATACGATTCATTGCGGCTTGCATCACTGAACCGCAGCGCAACGCGATCCCCTTTGCCAGCATCAACATGGCGATCTATCGCCTCATAGGCCATATTCACCTTACCTGTCTCATACCAGGAAAATTGCTTCTCTACTTCCTCCCAATTAAAATTCGCATACGCTTCTTCATAGCTGCCCAGATGGGATGAGGCGGCCTCCGCCCAAATAATTTCTCCTTGCAGTTGACTCATTGTTCCATCCTCCTTGAATCTGTAAGATTGAAATAAATGAAAATAAAAGATGAAGATATGAAAACGGATACAAAAATGGGATGAATAGAAGGGTAATTTAGTTTGATAAAGAGTAGGATGGTATCCGTTCTATGAAGAAGCAAAAAAGAGGAGAGAAGTTTGTAAATAACATCACATTGTCAATGTATAATTGTGATCTTTTTGTGTCGGATATCATTATAGCACACGTTATTACGACACGGCTATACTTTTCAAATTTTCATTTTTCTGTTATAAGTGAGAGGAAAGAGCTAAGGAGGCGGTCCCATGGAACACCGTAAAACGTATATCCGCCATACGATACCCTACCAGGATAATGAGATCGTCATCGAAGGTCCTGTCTCGCCTTCCCACCTGCAGACCTTGCAGATGCATCCCGAGCTGGATGCTTTTCGCAGGCCGAAGGACCAGCATGAGGCCTTGGTCGAAATTGCCGGCTTGCCGGAAGGGCGGATCATTCTGGCGAGAGTGAACGAAGTGATTGTTGGTTATGTGACCTTCCACTACCCGGATGAAATGGAGCGTTGGTCACAAGGGCAAATGCCCGATTTGATCGAGCTGGGCGCCATCGAAGTGGCCAATGCCTATCGTTCGATGAAGCTGGGGTCAAGAATGATTAATACCGCCTTTGAAGACAGTCAGATGGAGAAATATATTGTATTCACGACCGAATATTATTGGCACTGGGATTTAAAGAGCAGTGGACTCAGCGTCTGGGACTACCGCAAAATGATGGAGCGGCTGATGCAAACCGTAGATATGGTCTGGTATGCGACCGACGATCCGGAGATTTGCTCCCATCCGGCCAACTGCTTGATGGTACGTATCGGCAAAGAAGTGCCTATTGAATCGGAAGAGCAGTTTGATCGGATTCGTTTCCAGCAGCGCTTTATGTATTAGAGGATATTTAAAAATTCCACCTTGGATTACGACGCAAACCAAGCATGTTCCACTTCGAATTTAGATTCAGCCGGGCCTAAGAGAATGCTGACAAAATCCTATTTCCTGCGGAAAACCTCTCAGGTGTTCACGTACAAATTACGTACGCTTCGCTCCTTTCGTCCCTGCTTCATCCAACTGAAGCGTTTTTGAAGAAACGCACATCGGAAGCATAAGCTTCAGTGCTGAAAACTGGCCTTTTTGATCTCGCATTTATTAATATGGGCTGCAAGCTGCAACTAAGGGCCATAAGGAAGGAAAGTGAGGCTATGTCTGGAAACGCTTTATTTGTTCATCATGAAGAGCTGTTTAATTATTGTTTTCATAACAATCATCCCTTTCATCCGATTCGTCTGCAATTGACATTGGATCTATTGAGGGAGATTCAAGCTCTGGCGCCCGAGCATATACTGCAATCACGCCCAGCCGTCCCCGGCGAACTGGAATGGGTTCACCAGCCTGCGTATGTGGAGGCCGTTCAGCAATTGAGCAAGAATTCGCCAGATTCCTCCTGGACGACACGAGCGGAACAGTACGGGTTGATGGACGAGGATACCCCTTTTTTTAGCGGAATGCATGATGCTGCAACGTATGTGGTGGGCGGTTCTATCACAGCGGTTGAAGCCGTCCTCTCCGGACAGACAACGCATGCCCTGCATTTAGGCGGCGGACTGCACCACGCACTCTCAGGCAAAGCAGCCGGTTTTTGCGTCTACAATGATGCTGCGGTGGCTATTGAATATGCCAGGCGTCAATACGGGGCCCGTGTACTCTATATTGATACCGATGTTCACCATGGAGATGGAGTACAATGGAGCTTCTATTCAGAACCAGAGGTTTGCACCTACTCAATTCATGAGACTGGCAAATATCTGTTTCCCGGTACAGGCTTCGTCCACGAACGCGGAGAGCATCACGGATATGGAGCATGCATGAATATCCCCTTGCAGCCTTATACCGAGGATGATTCCTGGATGGAGTGCTTCGAAGCGTCGGTCCGCAGACTCATCGATTACTACAAGCCGGATATGATCTTCAGTCTGCACGGCTGCGATGCCCACGCTCTCGATCCATTGTCCCACATGCAATGCAGTATGAGAATCTATCAGGAAATGCCTGCGATCCTGCACCAGCTGGCCCATATGTACTGCGAGGGACGCTGGGTAGCTGTCGGAGGCGGCGGTTATGACCTGTGGCGCGTTGTTCCCCGGGCATGGAGCCTGCTCTGGCTGGAGATGAGCGATCATCCGCTGAAGCGGCGGCTTGATACTGATCCCTCCCTTCATCTTCCGCAAGCCTGGGTCGATCGTTGGCAGGATCAGGCCGAGGTTCGGCTGCCTGCGACCTGGCTGGATGATCTGTCTCATTGGGAAGGCATCCCGCGCCGGGAGGAGATCACAGCCAAAAACCGCGATATTCTCGCGATCGCCTTGCAGGATTATCCTGAAATTTGATTCAGACAACTCTCTGCAGCATATCATTTACAATCTCAAACGATCGGTTCGCCGCCTTCTCTGTGAACTCGGCATAATTCACATCCGCTGTTCCGTCCGCCTTATCAGACATTGAGCGAAGTACTACATAAGGAATCTTATTCATATAGCAAACCTGGGCAACAGCAGAGCCTTCCATTTCTACGCAAGCTCCGGACATAGTCTCATATAGATCACTGACGAGATCACGGTCGGCGACGAATTGGTCCCCTGAGAGCACTCTGCCTACGATGAATTTATGGTCTGTACACAGCTTGGCACAGGCCTCTTGGGCCAGTTGGATCAAATCCTCATCCGCAGGAAAATCGGAGATTTCTTGATAAGGTATTATTCCGCGCTCATATCCGAGCGGTGTTACATCCATATCGTGCTGCTGGCAAGACGAAGAAATGACGATATCGCCAATATCAAGCGTTGGATGGACAGCCCCGGCAACTCCGGTAAACCAGATCATATTTACGCCAAAGCAGTCGATCAGCACCTGTGTTGTCATCGCTGCATTCACTTTACCAACTCCCGATTTGCACACGACAACGCTCTTGCCATGGAGCAAACCTTGAACGAAAGAGATGCCGGCCCGCTTCACTTCCTCCTTGTCATCCATCCCTTGCAGGAGCAGGGTGATTTCTTCATCCATCGCTCCGATAAGACCAATTCTACTCATAGTTCCACGACTCCTTCAGTTCGTATGTATAGCTCATTAAGCTCATTAAACCCTAAAAAAGCCCCTTCCAGAGAAGGAGCTTTTTTCCCGATAACCTTTTTCATATATTTGTTTGTGTCTATCTTCTATCTGATGGCCATCAGCATAGCTAAGGCCCAGTTAAGCATTACACATGACTGACAGAGAGACGTAAAATCGTCTCATGAGGCAAAATCACATGCGGGTTGTCCACCGCTTCCTTCTTCATCAGCTTCGTTAACAAGCGCATAGCGACCGCACCCAGGTCATACATCGGCTGGGCCACCGTCGTCAATTGCGGACGTACCATCGATGCCATGCGAATATTGTCCACGCTGATAATGGAGAAGTCGTCAGGAACTTTGAGACCTTCATCCTGAATGCTGTGAATAGCTCCAATAGCCATTTCGTCGGTCGCTGAGAATATAGCCGTCGGCCGTTTCTTGAGACCGAGGAAATACTTCATAGCCTCGACACCGGATTCGTAGCGGTAGTTGCCAATCCGCACCAAATCCTCTTGATACTCGATTCCAGCCGTCTCGAGAGCGCGTTTATAGCCCTGAAAACGTGCATAACCGTTCGCCGGGTCTTGCAAAGTACCGCTGATCATAGCAATATTGCGATGACCATGACGAATCAGCGTACTCACTGCATCAAATGCAGCAGCCTCGTGGTCAATATCCACGGATGGGAACATGCCCTTCTCGTCGCTCGTCGCACAAAGTACGATCGGAACAGACGAAGTCTGGAATGCCTGAACATGCTCTTCTGTTACTACTCCGCCCATGAAAAGAAGTCCGTCCACCTGCTTCTCAAGCAAGGTATTTACGACACGAATCTCCTTCTCCTTCTTCTTGTCTGCGTTACATAGGATAATGTTATAGTGGTACATGTTGGCGATGTCTTCGATACCTCGCGCAATCTCTGCAAAAATTGAATTTGAGATGTCTGGGATGACCACTCCGACCGTGGTCGTCTTCTTGCTGGCAAGACCTCTTGCCACCGCATTTGGACGATATCCCAAACGTTCAATCGCTTCGTATACTTTCTTCCTGGTCTGCGGCTTGACATTCGGATTGTTGTTTACAACCCGAGAAACCGTCGCCATCGAAACGCCCGCTTCACGTGCCACATCGTAAATGGTAACCGTCACATTCTTCTCTCCATTGCCAATAGATTTTCACTCGTTCATCCGGTAAGGTCCAGTACCCCAATTAGTTTAATGATACGACAAAATATTACTTTGTGCAATGATAACGCTTCACTTATCCCAGAATTCCTTGTAGAGCTTCGGAAGTAATCTGTGAATGGGAAGTATTCCATACCGCTTGCTCATTCTTGACGAGTATTGCCTGAGGGGATTCATGCTTTACGCCAAGCAGCTCGGCAGCAGCATTAGATACCTCTCGATCTTCAATCACATAAATCAAACCATATATAACTCCCTCATTGGGAGCCGCATTCAAATATGCTGTAAACTCTCGATGCGCCCCGACGCTGATCGGGCAACGAGTACTGTGTTTGAACAACAAAAGCGGCTGACTAGTGGATTGCTGCAAAGCGCTATGAAGGTCTTCTATGGATGTTATTCTTAGCAAATTATACATGACATATCCATCCCTTCTTCATTTAGAGGTAATTCAAAAAGTGTAATTCAAGCTTCATCACCTTCTTAGGGCTGAAAACTGGTCTTTTTGAACACGCACTTTAAGTATCTGTACCTTGCCATATGTTATATTAACAAAATGCGCCACTGAAAAACAACTTTATTCGTCATTTCTTTTAAATTCATTTACTTCGTTTCTAAAAATTGGCGTTTTTTCACAAATGAGGATAAAGCCGCTAAGCGAAATGAGATTTCTTCCATCCAGTCAGCGTCTCCCGCTCTACTCGCATACCCGTACAAATCCAGTAGGAGATTAATGCGCTCCTCGCATTTCTCCACCAAAAAAGTATTAAATGAGGACACCTCCAATAATTCCTGCCCCGACTTGTAAATGTCGTACAATACGGAAGCAAGCTCATTTACACTCGTAAAAACAACTCTTCCTTCTCGGCTTTGTTCCTTCAGTTCGGCCAACAGCCTGGTTACATCCTGCTTAATTGATGGAATTAATTCATAATAAGAGCAATCTTCGCATTCCAGAATAGGAACCAAATCGATTTGATACATATTTTCGAAAACTAGCATCCGAAAGCTAAGAGTCATGGACTGGCCGCAACGGCAAAATAAATGCACGGTATCACCTCAATAATCACATCTGTGCTGTATGTAAACTTTAATTATATTTGATACAATTAAAATATTGAAATCGATTTTCGTCAAGACTCATTTCAGACAGGAGGAGACTATATTGAGACTAACTGGAAAAAAATTGATCGCGTTGGTAGATGAAGAGTTCGAGGATTTGGAGCTGTGGTATCCGATTTACCGCGTCCGCGAAGAGGGAGCCGAAGTTCATCTCGTCGGCCCGGAGAAAGGCAAAAAATACATCGGTAAATATGGGGTTCCCGCAGAAGCTGAATTCTCCTTCGAGGAAATATCTGCAAAGCAATATGACGGCATCCTTGTACCCGGAGGCTGGGCGCCGGACAAGCTCCGCCGCTATCCCAAGGTACTGGAGATGATCCGCGAGATGCATGTGGCCCAGAAGCCGATCGGACAGATTTGCCACGCCGGTTGGGTATTGATCTCGGCCGGGATCCTGAAAGGCATCACGGTCACCTCGACACCAGGCATCCGCGACGATATGGAGAATGCCGGAGCAATCTGGAAGGATGAGCCTGTTGTTGTCGATGGACATATCATCTCTGCACGCCGTCCGCCGGATTTGCCGCCTTACGGCAAGGCTTATGTTGATGCGCTCGCCGCTAAGTAAGTTTAGAGAAAACAACAGCACCAGAGGTTAATCCTCCGGTGCTGTTGTTTTACATAGCTCGTTCTATATCAGACCAGAATTAACGTGCTTCGCTACCCAAGTAACGAACCAGCTCCGCTTCCACCTCGGTGCTTGTTGATAGACGGTAGCAAAGGGCGCCTAATTCACGACTCTCACTGGCGTAAATATTCAGTATCCGGTGTTTGACGCGAAGAAGGGATTGCGATGACATGCTCAGATTGCTTACCCCGAGATAGAGCCAAATCGGAAGCGCCCTCTCATCGCTGGCCAGCTCGCCGCATACGCTGATTGGAATTCCCGCTTCCTTCGCCGCCATCACGGTCTGGCGAAGCATGCGCAGCACCGCCGGGTGAAAAGGATGATACATCTGGGCAATCTTCTCATTCATCCGATCCACAGCAAGTACATACTGAACCAGATCATTCGTGCCTATGCTGAAGAAATCCACTTCCTGAGCCAGAAGATCCGCTATCGCTACAGCAGCTGGAACCTCGATCATCGCCCCGATCGGTATATTGTCGTCATAGGCAATTCCTCTAGCGGTAAGTTCTTGCTTGGCTTCCTGCAAAATTTCCTTCGCTTTGCGAACCTCCTCCAGCGAGGAGATCATCGGATAGAGAATTTTTACATTACCGTAAGCACTTGCCCGCAGAATAGCCATTAACTGCGTTTTGAAAATATCTTTATTATCGAGGCTTATACGAATGGCCCGGAATCCCAGAACCGGGTTCTCCTCTTCAGGAATTGTAAAGTATTCCAGCTGCTTATCCCCGCCGATGTCCAGCGTCCGGATTACAACCGAATGCTCCCCCATTTTCTCGGCGATCTGGCGATAGACCTCAAACTGCTCCTCTTCGCTTGGGAAGCCCAGCCGATCCATATACAGGAATTCCGTCCGGAACAGGCCAACTCCCTCCGCTCCATATTTGAAGGCCAGCTCCAGATCCTTCACCGAGCTAATATTGCCGGCCAGCTTCATCCGCACATTATCCTTCGTTACAGGGTCCACCGAAGCGAGCAGCTGCAGTTGTTCCTTCCGGCGCCGCTGTCTCTCGGCAATCGCTGTATATTGATCGATAATGACATGATCCGGGTTTAAGAAAATAGCTCCTTCATCCCCGTCAATCACCAGAAGATCGCCTGTCTTAAATATCTCTGTCAAGGAATCCTCCAGGCCTGAGACGAGTGGAATTCCAAGCGCTCGTGCCATAATTGCCGAATGCGAGGTTTTGCCCCCAGCTATCGTTACCATCCCCAGCACATGCTGCGGGTTCAAGTGGACAAGCTGTGAGGGGGACAATTCCCGGGCTACCAGGATATATGGCTGCGTATCAGAAGGCAGTGTAATATCCGGGGTTCCGAGCAAATGCTTAAGCAGCCGGTTGCCGACATCCTTAATATCAAGCGCCCGCTCCTTCATATACTCATCATCCAACAGATCAAACATCGTTACAAAATGATCGATCGCTTCTTTAACAGCCACTTCGGCCGCTTTGTATTGACGCTCTATAATCCCGCGAATTTCACTCATAAAAACAGGATCTTCCAGTATCGCGATATGTGCATCAAAAATGTTAGATTCTGCTACTCCAACCGTCTCTTTAATCTCGTTCTTCATGAACTCGATTTCGGTCTTGGATGTTCTAATGCCTTCATACAGCCTTTCGAACTCCTTGGCCAAATCCACACTTTCCATTCGCCGATCCGGAACATCCCATTCCCAGGTGGGCAGCACAAATGCCTTGCCGATGGCAACACCAGCCGCTGCACCAATACCTTGTATCATGTTTCGACCCCCTAAACCTATTTAAAACCCTTATAGAGGTTGTTCAACCAGCCACGGCTTAAGCCTGACTATTGAACACGCATTTATAGGATAGTCTCTCTCTATTTCTTAATGGTAAGCCCAGCCTCATTCTTTTGTCAAAGGAAATAGTGCAAAAAAATATGCCCTGAAGCCTTGTCCCAGCTAACTTGCGGAACGTTTTAAAGCTTCCAGAATTTAACTTATGCACGCAGACAAGTGAAAATCGCCCGGCATACATTATACCGGACGATATTCAAGATCATATTGGCTCGGATCGATGCTCTTAACCGTGGCGTTTGCCGATCAGGAGGCTATCCTCCACCTTAATACAGCGGTCCATAATGACGGTGAGCCCGCCTTTAGCGGCGATGTCAGCCGCTTCCTCGCTAATAATGCCCTGCTGCAGCCACAATACGTTAGCACCGATCTCAACCGCCTCCTTGGCGATCTCAGGCGTATATTCGCTGCGCCGGAAGACGTTGACGATATCTACAGGCTCAGGAATATCATTAAGCGAGGGATAGACCTTCTCGCCGAGAATTTCACCCGAGACGACAGGGTTGACCGGGATAATCCGGTATCCGTTGCTCTGCAATGCCTCAGCAATCATGTAAGAAGTGCGATCCGGCTTATCGGATAAACCCACAATCGCGATATTTCCGGCCTTCTCTAGAATGTCTTTGATTGTCTCTCTGCCTGGATTTTCAAATGCCATTTCACTTGCTCCTCTCTAAATGTATGTTCACAAAGTCCCGTTTTCAACCCACTCCACATTACCCCCAAGTGCGGTAATATGGTCGAAAAATCCGGGATACGATTTGGCAACATGATGCGCATCCTTAATGATCAGCGGCTGCTGGCAACGAAGACCTGCAACAGTCAAAGCCATAATAACGCGATGATCATAATGCGCATTGATTGTAACGCCGCCTGGCAGTTCACCTGGACGACCGTGCACGATAATCTCCGCCTGGCGTTCTTCCACATCAGCACCGGCTTTGCGGAGCTCGTTCAAGTAATCAGTAATGCGGTCACACTCTTTGTACCGCAAATTCTCCACATTATAAAAACGGGATGTGCCATCGGCGAAGACCGCAGCAGCTACCATGGCGAGTACGGCATCCGTCGCTGCGTCGCCATCGAACTCAATCGGCTGCAAGCGGCCATTGCCGCGGACGTGAACGACTCCGTTCTCATGGGCTAAAGGAACTTCCATCATCCGCAACACATCAACGATTGCCCGCTCCCCTTGCTTGCTCTGTTCCATCAGACGATGCACCTTCACATCCGAATTTGTCACCGCCGCAGCGGCCAAGATCGCCGCCGACCCTGGATAGTCTCCCTGCACCGTATAATCCCTCGCTTGGTAGGATTGACGACCCGGCACTTTATAATTCATCAAGTCCTCGCTGGCCTGGATAACGATGCCCGCCTGTTCCAGCACCTCCAGCGTTTGTCCGATAACGACCTTCGATTTCAGGTCATTAACCACCTCAATCTCACTGTCCTCTTCAAGCAATGGCGTGAGGAACAATAAAGCGCTCAGGAACTGCGAGCTGACCGCACCGGATACTTTAATCTTGCCACCCTTTGGCCCGCCTCCATGAACAGTAATTGGGAGCTTGCCATCCCGATGCTCAATTTCAACCCCCATGCTCTGCAAGGATTCGATTAAGTCATCATGCGGACGCTTGCCCAATGAATCAGGATACGTATTTACAAAGGTTATATCCGGAGACAAGGCGGCAATTGCTAATAGAAAACGCAGCACAGCTCCTGCATTGCCTACGTTCAATTCCTTGATATCCTTCGGATGCCGCCCAAAACCAGTGATGACGATTTTCTCCTCATCCTCTTCCAACACAGCGCCAAGATCAGCTATACAACGGCGCATCGCATCGCTGTCCTCGCTGTGGGCCGGATAATAAATCGTGCTTGTACCTTCCGCCAGCGCGGCAACCAGCAAATAACGTGTTGTGTAATTCTTTGACGATAACGCTCCGATCTCTCCCCTTAACTCAGGCGTTGGTCTAACGATAACATCCATACTATGAGTTCTCCTTTATGATTGATGATTAACCGCGGCAAAGCATTAAAATTTCATCTGACACCTGTTCAACACTCTTGCCTGTCGTATTCACATGATGATGTGCGAACCGGTAAGCGTGCTTGCGTTCATCCAGCAGGGTCTCTATCCGCTGCTTCGCGCCCCCGGCCAGTAAGGGGCGATTCTTATCCTCGCCAACCCGGCTTAGAATCTCCTCTACCGTAGCCGCAAGGGCCACAACCTGACCGCGTCCGAGCATGCACTTGCAATTGCTCTCCCGCAGCACAGCCCCTCCACCAGTGGCCAGAACGATCCCTTCCTCTTGCAGGACCCGATCAAGCACATCCGATTCCAAATCGCGGAAATAAGCTTCACCTTTCTCTGCAAAAATCTCCGGAATAGCGCAGCCGGCCTGCTGCACGATCTGCTGGTCAAGATCAATCAGACGGTAGCCAAGCTTATCAGCCAAATGCGCCCCTACTGTTGATTTGCCAGTCCCCATCATGCCGACAAGTATAATATTATCCTTGGGACTACTCAACATCTCACCTACTTTAATTCCACTTTGGCAGCAACTTTTTTCATATCATAACACAGAGCATGTTACTGTGGCACTGCCTATCCGTCAGTCCATCAGGAAATAAGCCGCTGATTCCAAAAAGACGCCGCAGCCGCGGCAATCCGCTGGGTGCGACGTCTTATTTTCACTCTATCTAATGAAGCCTCTGTTGAGATACAGGCTTGTCTGCCCGGCTGCTCCGTCAGGCTTAGAACCAATGATGGTGGAATACGCCTTCTTTGTCTACACGCTTGAAGGTGTGGGCGCCGAAGTAATCACGTTGCGCTTGCAGCAGGTTCGCCGGCAAGCGGTCTGTACGGTAGCTGTCATAGTAAGCCAAAGCGCTGGAGAAGCCAGGCACCGGAATACCGTTCTCGACGGCTGCGGCAATGACTTTGCGCCAAGCCTCTTGATAACTCTCAACGATATTCTTGAAGTAAGGATCAAGCAGCAGGTTCTTAAGCGCAGCATCGCGATCATAAGCATCCTTAATATTTTGCAGGAACTGCGAACGAATGATGCAGCCGCCGCGGAAGATCATAGCGATATTGCCGTATTTCAAATCCCAGCCATACTCATCGGATGCCGCACGCATTTGCGCAAAACCTTGAGCATAGGAGACGATTTTGCTCGCAAACAGAGCTTTACGTACATTTTCAATGAATTCCTGCTTGTCGCCTTGGAATTCCTTCTGAGCCGGGCCGCTCAGAATTTTGCTTGCAGCCACGCGTTCTTCCTTCATCGCAGACAAGAAGCGGGAGAACACGGATTCAGTGATCATGGACAACGGAACTCCAAGATCGAGTGCGCTTTGGCTTGTCCATTTGCCCGTACCCTTCTGTCCGGCTGCGTCAAGAATAACGTCAACCATAGGTTTGCCGGTTTCTTCATCGTATTGCGAGAAGATATCGGCTGTAATCTCGATCAGGTAGCTGTCAAGCTCGCCTTTGTTCCACTCGCTGAAAATTTCATGCAGTTCCTTGGCATCCGTGCCGAGGACATCCTTCAGCAAATGATAAGCTTCGCCAATAAGCTGCATATCCCCGTATTCGATACCATTATGCACCATCTTCACATAATGCCCGGCACCATCCGGTCCAATATATGTACAGCAAGGATCGCCGTTCACTTTTGCAGAAATGGCCGTCAGGATAGGTTCTACCAGTTTATAGGCGCTTTCTGGTCCGCCTGGCATGATGGAAGGCCCCTTAAGCGCGCCCTCTTCCCCGCCGGATACGCCAGTACCGATGAAGCGGAATCCTTTGGCTTCGAGTTCTTTGCTGCGGCGCTGAGTATCCGGGAAGTAGGCATTGCCACCATCGATAATAATATCGCCTTGATCCAGATGAGGGAGCAGGCTCTCAATCGTAGCGTCGGTAGCTGCACCGGCTTGTACCATAATTAAAATTTTACGTGGAGTTTCCAGAGATTGAACGAACTCTTCAATGGAGAAGGTGCCGACAAGCTTTTTGCCTTTGCCTTCGTTTTCGAGCAAATCATGAGTTTTTTGCGGAGAGCGGTTAAACACCGATACGGTGAAACCTCTGCTTTCGATATTCAAGGCTAAATTCTTGCCCATAACGGCAAGGCCAATAACGCCAATTTGTTGTTTTGACATGGTCTCCATCCTTTACTCACTGTTTATTTTTTTCAATACTATCATTTTAACTCTTTTGTGAATAGAAGTGAATACCTTCATCATATCCTCATAAAATAAGCCCCAGGTAGTCAGGGGGCCTGCAATAATATTTTGCACAAATTGCAAAAATTATATTGTTCGTATTTAGTTCATTTTCAAAAGGGCGGTCAATCATCCTTGATAAGGCTATTCATTACCACTCCAGGCGGATTAATTCGAGCCGGATCTTGCGAAGCTTCTCCTTGCAAGCCTCGGCGCTCTCCTGATCTCCCTTTTGCAGAGCATCATACAGTTTCTCAAGTTCTGCATCAAGCTCCTTCTGAAGGCTCTCAAGCTGCTTCTCCGCGAGCTGAGCCATATATAATTCAGCCATTTTCTTCACATCAACCACAGGCCCTTTTTGGTAAATCACCTTATGTTCCACTCCGTTGATTTCTACCTGTCGGATAAGTTCTCCGAACAGAATGTTCTCGACCACGATCTGCCGATCTTTGAACCGTTTTACGACAGCATGCCCGCGTAGATCGCCGATCAATTTCTCCAGCCACTCGGCCAGCTTGGCATCCTTAATGACATAATCGCCAACCAGCTTGTATCCATTCGCTATACGCTGAAAACGCAGCTTCGTTAGCTTGCGGCCTGTGCGGACTGAGATGATGAAAGTCGTCTCATTCTCGCTCCAGTATAAAGAATACCCGTCTTGGATCAGATCACGGATCAATTGCTGAATGTGCCGACGGTCGAATCGGAGTTCCAGGTTGCAGTATTCCACCTCATAACTTTTATTCACGGCACTCCCTCCTCATCATTTGTGAGAGTGCTAAAAGCCGATGTTGTCTGCGTTTAGCTCTCACCTTCATCTCCCGATTGCGGCTTACTTTATCTTATACTTCATATTATGTAACGGAACTTGGATTATTGATTAATTTTCCCCATCTCTAAGCCCGATCTGTAACAAAAGGGCCGCAAAAGGCCCCCGCAGGAAAGTTTACGCCTATTAGTATTGTTGAATGGACAACCTAGCTATAACGATGTTTATGCTATACTAAAATATAGGTTCAAATAACGTTTTGAATTACTTCTAATACAGTTAAATTGGACATAATGTGCTTGATTGAAGCACCGGATATGGAGGTTAATCATGATGACGAATTTCAATGGTTTCACCACGCAGGATTTCGATGCATTCACGGTACCTGGTCTGGAAGGCAGGATGGGAGCGATTATTGCCCAGGTCAGACCCAAGCTGGAGGAGCTGGGCCAGACACTATCCACCTATCTGTCCGCATTATGCGGCGAAGAGATGTACCCCCATGTTGCCAAGCATGCCCGGAGAAAGGTCAATCCGCCGATTGATACCTGGGTAGCCCTGGCAAGCGCCAAACGCGGATATAAGGCTTTGCCCCATTTCGAAGTGGGACTGTTCTCTACCCATCTGTTCATTATTTTTGCCGTGATTTATGAGAGCCCGAACAAGCTTATATTCGCCGATTTTCTGGACAAGCATGCGGCCAAGGTGAAGAAGATGGTGCCCGAACATTTCTTCTGGTCCATGGATCACTTTAATCCGGTAGGTACCCCACATGCCGAAGTTACCCCCGCTGAGCTGAAGAAGATGGCTGAGCGGCTCAAAAACGTCAAAAAGGCGGAAATGATGTGCGGCTTGCGGATCGAACGCGATGACCCCATTCTGCTCGATGGTGAGAAGCTGCTGGCTAAGATCGAAGAAACCTTTGCCACCTTGCAGCCACTGTACAAAGCCTCTTTTTAAAAAGATATAAGTGTGCTGTCCTCCATCTCCCGGATTTCCGGATCAGGCGTTATCCGTATAATCAACCTCCGTGCTTATTCGGTGCGCAGACGGTAGCTAGGCCGGGAGAGGATGAGATGCACGAAGAACAGCAAACCCATCGAACAGCCACTGGCCAAAAATGGGGCGGATGGGCCCAGCCAATCCCATAATTTCCCCGAGACGATCGGGCCGATAATCATGCCGAAGCCCTGAATCGTCAAGAAAAATCCCCAGACCGTTCCCTTCTCCCTCTCCGGAATCAAATGCGACAGCATCGTATCCCAGGTTGGCAGAATGCAGGTATAGCTAAGCCCGATCAGGATAACTAGAACCCAGACGATTGGAATCGAGCGGGTAAGGGCAAATAGACAGATTGAGATAGCGGCGGAGGCAAAGCCAACGTTCAAAAACAGGCTTGTCCCGTAACGATCCACTAATTTGCCGACCGGAATCAATCCGGCGACGGCGATCCCCCCGCCAACAATTAACATAGCGCTGTAAGCTTCAGGCGACAGTCCCAGTTCCGTTCTAACATATAACGTTATGACCGGTGTCAATAATCCGATTGCAAAGGTCTGGAGGAAGAGCGCCGGGTAGAGGAACGGGCTTACCTTCAAATTATGGCGGATGTGATGCAGCGTATGACGAATATTTTGCAGCAGTGCGCGCATTTTTCCCTTCTGCCCTTCACCCCTGGTTGCGGCGTACATTTGCTTATTTCCTTTGCCAGGCAAGAATAGCGAGATGATGACCACCACGGCCATGCAGGCAAGCAGGAACCAAAATACCAGCGTGTAAGACCTGCTAACGAGGAAGTTGATAATAATCGGCCCAAGTCCTGTTCCGCCAAGACTGGAAATTTGGATAACTCCCATCGCTGTGCCAAAGTTTTTCTTCTCCTTCGTCACTGCGGAGATCCCCATCATTACACAAGGCCATAAAGGGGCCGTACCAATCCCAAGCAGTGCGCAGCCGAGCACAATAAAGCCTACCGTCTTAATGAAGCTGAGAATCAGCACCGCCCCTAGTGTGATCAATAGTCCAACCGCCATCGTCACGCGGAACCCGAGTCGTTCTACAAGCCAGCCCGCTGGGCTTCGAAACAGGTTATCCCCGATATACTGAAGCGAGAAGGAAAGTCCGATCAGGAAAGCGCTAAGCTTCAGCACATCCCCCATATAGACCGGAAGCACCGATACCAGCAAAGAACCTTTGACGAACTCGACCAGAAACATAATAATCCACAGACAAACAAAGGTCGGAGTTAACAATGATTTGTTAACCAGCTTTGATGTCAGTTTCATCTGCTCACCCCTCCCCGGGAAGTAATCTCCCTTTCTTGATTGATATCAGTTTGCCCAATTTTTTGGCTGCTTTTACCTGCTGAATCACAGAATTCCTCTTTGCGGCGGAATCTTTTCTTGCATTCCGGTCGCTTTTTGCTATACTCAAGCTTGTTAATTTTTTAAGAAAGGCGGAAGACGACGAAATGGATCATCAACGTACGCCGTTATTTACTGCACTTAAGCAGCATGCGGCCACTAACCCTGTACAATTCCATATTCCCGGACATAAGAAAGGCCAGGGTATGGATAAAGAGTTTCATGATTTTATTGGCGATAATGCTCTGTCTATTGACTTAATCAATATTGCCCCGCTTGATGATCTCCATCAGCCGTCGGGCGTAATTGAAGAAGCCCAAAACCTTGCAGCCGATGCCTTTGGGGCGGATTATACCTTTTTCTCGGTGCAAGGAACCAGTGGAGCCATCATAACTATGATTTTGTCTGTTTGCTCACCTGGGGATAAGATTATCGTACCAAGAAACATCCATAAATCGATCATGTCGGCGATTATTTTCTCCGGAGCAAAGCCTGTCTTCGTATCCCCGGCTCAGGATGCCAATCTCGGAATCGATCACGGAATTACGACTTCATCGGTACGCAGAGCGCTGCAGAGGCACCCTGACGCCAAGGCGGTATTGGTTATTAATCCGACCTACTATGGGGTCTGCGCCCATCTGAAGGAAATTGTTGACCTGGCTCACAGCTATCATGTTCCCGTTCTCGTGGATGAAGCGCATGGCGTTCATATTCATTTCCATGAGGATTTGCCGATGTCTGCCATGCAAGCTGGAGCGGATATGGCTGCAACCAGCGTTCACAAGCTGGGCGGATCTATGACCCAGAGCTCTGTGCTCAATCTGAACACGAAGAATGGCTATGTGAACCCTCAGCGTGTCCAGACGATTATGAGCATGCTGACCACTACCTCGACTTCTTATGTGTTGCTGGCTTCGCTGGACACAGCGAGAAGAACCCTGGCCCTTCATGGTCACGATTTGGCCGAAGAATCGATTCGATTAGCTGAATATGTTCGCCGCAGCGTGAACGACATTGAAGGCCTGTACAGCTTCGGTCGCGAAATTCTCGGCAGTGAAGCCACCTACGACCTCGATCCTACCAAGGTGACGATTCATGTCCGCCATTTGGGAATCACCGGCTACGAGACGGAAAACTGGCTCAGACAACATTACAAGATAGAAGTCGAGCTTAGCGATATGTACAATATTCTGTGTCTGATTACGCCTGGAGACAGTCAGGAGACGGTTGATACGTTACTGATCGCTCTGCGCGAGCTGTCCAGTTTATATTATAAAGAAGGCAACGCCAACGAATTGATCGTTAAAATACCGGAAATTCCGCAATTATCGCTTATTCCTCGCGACGCTTTCTATGCTGATACCGAGGTGGTTCCGTTTGCGGAGTCAGCTGGCCGGATTATTGCCGAATTTATATATGTCTATCCTCCTGGAATACCGATCCTCTTGCCTGGTGAGGTGATCTCCCAGGACAATATCGATTATATTCAGGATCACGTCTCGGTCGGATTGCCTGTAAAAGGGCCTGAAGACCGTTATATCAAGAACGTTAAAGTGATTGTCGAAGCTGATCCGATTTTCTAAATAAAAGCTTGGGCAGGACTTGAAGGCTGTGGAGGCAGCCTTCAGGGTCCTTTTTTTATCATTCAAAAAAAGAGCTGCCCCGGGCAAAATAAATGCCAAAGACAACTCTTATTTATCTTAAAATTATGCTTCGTCCAATTCGGATACGAGCTGATTGTAAGCTTCTTCTACTTGACTCCACTCATCTTCGTCCTCGATATTGTACAGCACCATTTCTTCATTCTCTTCTTCCATACGCAGAATGATGCCGTCGGCTCCCGGATTGTTGCGTTCAAGCAGCAGGGCATACAGCTTCTCGCCTACGTCAAATGTCTCAACGAGAACCATGTCCACGTCATTCCCATTCTCATCCGTTAGAGTCAACACGAACTCTTCATGCTCGTGGTCATGGTCATGATCATGTCCGCAACCGCATGCTTCGCCGTGCTCGTGATTATGCTCGCTCATTCAAAATACCTCGCTTTTAGTTTAAAGTTATCAACCTTGTGGTATCGTAACACTTTACAGCGGACAGGTCAATTTAGATTACCGGCAAGTCATTTGAGCACATTAACGTTCTTCTCAGAGACTAAGGTGAAGTCCCCTCCACCTGCCGATTTCATGTAAAAGCCGATTTTATATTTTCCGGCATTTTTGAAGTCATAGTTAAAATCCTCAGTTCGGAACCAGAAGTTGTCCTTATGATTAGGAATTTCACTCGTTTGAATGACAGTGGTATTGCCGTCCGGAGAAGTGATAGATACGCGAACTGCCGATATATCGGTCTTTAAATTGTCGACCTGGGTGAATACATTGAACTTCAGCTTCCCGCTCTTGTTGATATCGCCGAAGACCTTGCCATCGGACGTTTGAACCAGAGAGATATGTACATTCGGTTTATAATAATAGACCGTCTTCGCAGAGTCGTCATAATAAATCAACCCTTCTAATTCACGAAGCGGAATATAAGTCTTCCCATCAATGATATAGCTGCCATCATCAAGCTCACGTCCATTCATCAGCAAACGAACTTTCTGAGAAGCTGAATCAGCGAACAGCAGTGAACCTCCCATCAGGGAGAATATAGTAACGAGTATTGCAACTCTTCTCCATTTCATAAATGTTACCCCTCCATAAGATTCATGTTGATGTAAATTTATACTCCAAATTATGAACCAAGTTGCGCTGTTTTCATGAAAGGTTTTTATTTTTTTGAAATTAATTTCGAGCAGGCATTAGAAAATGATATATTAGTACATAGCGCAGCATCAAAATAAAGAGGTGAATAAATATGTCATTAAGCTTGCAAATGCTAGGAACAGGCGGCGCCTTTGCCAAGCAATATTTCAACAATAACGCGCTTCTCAGTACCGAGGAGTTTACGCTGCTGATCGATTGCGGAATTACCGCTCCCATGTCCCTGCATCAAATAGGCAAGACACCGGATGAGATCGACGCGATTCTAATCACCCATATTCATGGAGATCATGTCGGTGGCCTGGAAGAGCTCGCTTTCCGGATGAAATTTCAATACGGGCGTAAGCCGGTCCTCTATATCAGTGAGAAGCTGGTTCAACCTCTTTGGGAAAATACACTTAAGGGCGGATTAACTCAGGAAGGCATCTCTTCGTTGGTGGATGCATTTGAGGTACATACACTAAAAGAAGGAATCCCGTATCCTTTGTCGCCAGATCTAACTGTTGAATTGATTCAGACGCCACACATTCCCGGAAAAGATAGTTATTCGCTATACATCAATCAAGAAATTTTCTATAGCGCGGATATGACGTTCCAACCAGAGTTATTAAGGAAGCTAGTTCGCGAGCGGGGCTGCCGCACCATTTTGCATGAGGTTCAGTTTATCTCGCCTGGGGCGGTGCATACGACGCTGGATGAGCTGCGCAGCCTGCCTGAGGACATTCAGCAGATGATATATCTGATGCATTATGCGGATGATATGGAGAACCACGCTGGTCATACAGGCGCAATGCAATTTCTGCGACAACATGAGATCTATTCATTATAAATATAAGCAGCCGCAGGCATATGCCTGCGGCTGTCATCGTTTCATCGTGGAATTGATTTATTCGAACCTTGGCAATGCGTCCAAATTGTTGGTCGGGTCGCCATCCGCGTCTCCGCGAATGTACATTTCTCCGTCCCTTCCTTTGAATACATTGACCCCTGCAATAGCTCCGGCTTTCACTTCCTGCAGCGCCTGCTCATAATCAAGAACCCGGCCGCTGGAGGTTTTGAAGGCGGTAAGATCACCGTCTCCATTTTTCTGAACTGCAATAAAGGTCTCGCGTGTATTCATTTCCATGGTACACTCACATCTCCTCTTCATTGTTTCCCTTCACAGGGCTCCCGTGAGAGGGATGTGTATAGTTTGTCCCAAATTGCGGAATGTATGAGAATTAGAGCTCCAACGATTTCTCCATTCTGACATGAGGTATGTTCGCATCAAGGAACGTCTCCGTAGAGGTCGTCACATAACCCAGCTTCTGATAGAAGGCTTCTGCCTGACACTGTGCATCCAGCACAGATCTCGTCAATCCCAGTTCACGGGCCAGTTCCTCCATAGCAAGCAGCAGCACCCTGCCAATTCCTTGTGAACGGAAGTCTTTACGAACTGCGATCCGCTGCATTTTTGCCGCATTATCCTTGTAATAAATGAGACGACCTGTAGCGGCATATACTCCGTCAACATCGATAAGAATGTGGTGAGCATCCGGTCCAATTACATCATATTCATCAATTTCCAGTTCCTCCGGAACCTTCTGCTCCTGCACGAATACCTCTTTTCGAATATTGCAGGCTTCTTCCAACTGTTCTTCTGTCTTTACGGGTACAATTACAGCAGCCATTCCTATCCCTCCCATATTCATAAATCTCTATTGTGCGTAATTAAAATAAAAACTTGCATCATTATACAAAAATTTTATTTTAATGTATAGTTGGGGTAATACTTGGAGAGAAGGAGCTGTTAAATCAGTGTACGGACTAACGATTGGGGCGGCAATTCTCATTTCTGTTCTTCTGATTGTCCCGATGTTCTATGTTACCAAGAAGGGGTATTCGCGCAGATGGGAAGATGAGTAAGCAGGTCCAAGTCAGGGTTCCGTGGAGTATACCTCTTTCTGAACAGCTGGAGCGTAGACACCGTCAGATATAGAAGAGCTGGACCACCATGGAGCCTTGGCTTGCCTATCCATCGTCTTCTGGCTGGCTGACAGGCCACAGCCCGTTAGGGTCAAAGGGATTGCCGTCAATAAAACCATCCTAAGCAGTTTGCTCCAGTGAAACTTAAGCCACGATTGATTGCATTTCATTTGTACACTACCCCCGTTCGGATTATAGTCATATCTATATAATCTCCAATAAATGGAGATTATATAATGATTAAACCTCTGAAATGACTATTCCAAGCTGCAAGGAGTTTTGATGCAACAAAAAAACCGGCGCTAATGCACCGGATGAGCTTATTTGATTCGTTTCAGTTCAGCTTCCTGCTGGATTGAGCGTGCAGAGAGCAGTTCGATGATATTATGCTGATTCTCCAGGACAGTTTCCATTTTCATAACGCGTTCATTGGTGTCCAGCACCGCGCGTTTAATTAATTGCTGATCCTCTTTGATTTCTTTAACATCCTGTTTGATGCCAATTATGTCTTGCTTGATTCCGGTTATGTCTTGCTTCATGAGCGCTTGATCTTCTTTGATGCCCTGTATATCTTGCTTCATGAGGCTTTGATCGTCCTTGATGCTTTGTATATCTTGCTTCATGAAGCTTTGTTCGTCCTTGATGCCTCGAATATCTTGCTTCATGAGGCTTTGTTCATCTTTGATACCTCGTATGTCTTGCTTCATGAGGCTTTGTTCATCTTTGATACCTCGTATGTCTTGCTTCATGAGCGCTTGGTCTTCTTCAATCCCTGACAGGCGTTGATGAATACCAACAAGGGTTTGATCGACAGAATCAAATCGCTTCCCAAACTGATTCATAAGAACTTCCAGCATTTCCTTCATATCTTTATCCAAACCCTCGTCCCCCTCACGCCATGCTAGCACATATTTTATCAAAAAATAGCAGCTTATTCTAGTTGGGAATTGTAGAACTTTGCTTCATTATTCATACAAAAATAGTTTGACATCATTGGCCCTTCCTGATAAGATAAATTTTGTCTTCACTTATAATATGATCTGTTAGCTCAGCTGGGAGAGCACTATCTTGACAGGGTAGGGGTCAGTGGTTCGAGCCCACTACAGATCATCACTGAGAGTCCTTGCGCAGCAAGGGCTCTTCTGTTTTTCTAACATAACTACGAAAGCCTCATTGGGGGACACTTGGGGGAGACACTACTTGATTTTTCGATTCCCCCATCATATACTTACAATAATTGTGTTTTTGAAAGGAGGTGGGGAGAGTGGATCGCAAATTTGCGTGGAATCAATTGAGCCTGCTGCCAATGGCAGTTTTTGGCATTACTCATGAGTCATTTCGCAACGGGATACGTCTGTCCATTTTTAGAAACTCGATATCCATTACAAATTGCGAAATGCCGCTCCTCCCTTAACCTCACGGACTTGTAATACGTGTGTGTTTCTAAGAAGGCTGCAGGTTTTTCCTGCAGCCTTCTTTTTTACTTCGGCAGGCAGCAGCGGCATAGGTCGAAGGAGAACTTAATCATGATGATTCAAAGTCAACATATTCAAAAATATTACGGTGCCGAACTGGTGCTTATCGATGTATCCTTTGAGATCAAAGAAGGCGAGAAAGTAGGCTTGATTGGCCGTAACGGAAGCGGCAAGACAACGCTGATGAAGCTGATCTCCGGAAGTGATGCGCCGGATCAAGGCACCCTGTCGATTCGTAGAAATGCCCGAATCGGCGCCTTGGCGCAAATCCCGGATTACGGGAATGGCGAGACGGTCTATCATATACTTCAGTCAGCTTTTCATAGCTTGTTGGAGATAAAGGATGAAATGCAGCGGCTGGAAGCCGAGATGTCCGCCTCAGACGCAGTCAGGCAGCCCTCCAGACTTGAGGCCCTGCTAGAGCAATATGGGCAAAAGCAGGATGAGTTCGAACGTGGCCGCGGTTACGAAATAGAAGCTTCAATCGATCGGGTCACCGCTGGCCTGGGTATCCCGGTGGAGCAATATCACCGTCCCTTCTCTACCTTATCCGGCGGCGAGAAGACAAAGATTGGCCTGGCCGTAATCTTGCTGCAGAATCCGGATATTCTGCTGCTCGATGAACCCACCAACCATCTGGATATGGCGGCTATTGAATGGTTGGAATCATTCCTTGTCACTTATAACGGTACAGCCATCATCACTTCGCACGACCGTTATTTTCTCGATGCGGTTGCCGCCAAGATCATTGAGATTGAAGATGGCGAAGCTATCACTTATCATTGCAATTATAGCAAGTATAAGGAAGAGAAAGAAGCAAGACTGCTGCTGCAATTTGCAGAATACCAGGAGCAACAGAAGAAAATCCAAAAAATGAAGGAAACGATCAAGCAGTTAATTGAATGGGGCAACCGCTCCAATCCGCCAAACCCCGGCTTCCATCGCCGGGCCGCCTCGATGCAAAAGGCGTTGGACCGGATGATCAAGCTGAAAAGACCTATTCTGGAACGTAAACGCATTGATCTGCAGTTGCAGCAATCCGACCGTTCCGGCAAGGATGCACTCGTATTAACCGGGGTTGGCAAATCCATCGAAGATCGGCAATTGTACAGCGAAATAACGCATACGCTTCGCTATGGAGAGACAGCAGCGCTTATCGGCAGCAATGGTTCAGGTAAAAGTACTTTGCTTAAATCTATTCTCGGTATGACTGAGTCTGATACAGGCGAGATACGCCTCGGCTCAAGAACTGAGACAGGTTATTTAGCTCAGGAGTCCGCTCCATCCGATCTGAAGCTGACCGTGCTGGATTACTTCCGCTCCGAGATTGGAATGGAAACAGGGGAAGCCAGAAACCAGCTATCCCGCTTCCTCTTCTACGGGGCCGATGTATTCAAGCAAGTTTGTAATCTATCCGGCGGAGAGTGGACGCGGCTACGACTAGCTATTTTAATGTATCGCAAGCCTAATCTGCTGCTGCTTGATGAACCGACGAACCATCTTGATATCGACTCGCGAGAAGCGTTGGAGGATGCTCTGGAAGAATTCCCTGGCACTGTGCTGGCCGTATCCCATGACCGCTATTTCATTAACAAAATCGCAAGGCAGGTTTGGGCTCTTGATAACGGACGAATGACCGTGACGCTTGGGAACTTTGAGGACTACAAAAGTGAACTGGAAAGAAAAAAATCTTTGACCCTCAACTATGCTTCAACAACTGAACCTGCTGAAACGAAAGCCGCAAGCCCAATCCCGAATTCGACAGCAAAGCTACAGCAATCGAAGCTGCCAGCCAAAGCGATGGAAACTTCGTCAAGACCTAATCCGTCCACGATTCAAAAGATGGAGCGTGATATCGCCGAACTGGAACAGACACTGCAGTTCATCCATGCAGCAATGCTGGAACCGGAAACGGCTTGCGATGCCGATCAACTATCCGACCTTCAGACTCGGCAAAATGAGATTCAGCAGATTTTGGATGGGTTAATCGAAAATTATATTGCCATGTTTGAAAACGGTGAATAAATCGGATCAAATTGAGAGGTTGTTATACAAATGAGTTCAATCGCATTCCACTTACATGCCGATGACCCGCGGGTCCAATCGCTATCAAAGGCGGATTCCCGTATGGGTGCTTTAATTACTTTGATTGGCGAGGTAAAGACGAACACCCAGGAGCCGCATTTTGCCTCGATAGCTCGATCGATCATCAGTCAGCAAATTTCTGTCAAAGCAGCTGCAACGATCCGCAGCCGGGTGATCGAGCTGGCCGGGGAATTGTCCCCGGCCGCCCTCTCAGCTCCAAGCGATAAGGAACTTCGTGCCGCTGGACTCTCTACCGCCAAAGTCGCGTATATCCGCGATCTATGCGATAAGGTATTAACCGGAGAGGTCGACCTGGAACGGCTTCAGGATCTCAGTGATGAAGAAGCTACAGCTAAGCTCGTCTCGATCAAAGGGATCGGCAAATGGACGGCGGAAATGTTCCTGATCTTCGGACTTGGGCGTGAGAATATTGTCTCTATTGGCGATGCCGGGCTGCAACGTGCCGCCAGATGGCTGCATAATCTGGAAGAACGGTCAGACCGCAAGTACCTGCAACAGGTTGCGCATATTTGGGAGCCTTACGGCTCCATTGCTTCGATCTATCTGTGGGAAGCGATTAATACAGGGCATGTGGATTCGGGCCAGATGCTGGAAGAACGAATCAGCCATGCCCGCCTCTAATGGGTATATTCTCTACGTTTGCTTCACGTCACACCGTGTCATCACAGGATTTTTGATACGGTGTGTTTTTAATTCGCATTATCCTTAAGTACTTACCTCCCTACCGCCTGTTCCACTTCCATTACGGCTTCATCCAGGCTGCATACATATACGCCGATATTCCTCATCTCCTTTATTCCCTGCTCATAGACCTGGGACATCGCATCAGCTACCATAACGACGCGAAAATCCCGTTCGCTAGCTTCATACATCGAAGTTCTCGGACAATTGGGGAAATTGCAGCCTGTAAAAAGAATCGTGTCGATCCCCCGCTCCCTGAGAAGTTGCTCAAGGGAAGTGTTATAAAAGGCGCCCCAACGCGGCTTGTACATGATCCATTCCCGCTCATCTATCACTTGAAATTCCCCTTGAAGCAGTCGTTCGGAATCCAGTCCGCAATAATCAGGCGAGCGAATTGAACTGGCCAGCTCCGCTCCCTCTGTATCCGGGACAACGACTCGCAGGCCTTGCTCAACAGCCTGTCTCCGGCATAGGTCCACATTGGATCCATCCGCTTGATACAGTCGGACGACATGAAGAATCGGCAGGTTCAGCGCCCGGTAAACGGCAAGTATTTGCTCCATTTTTGGCAATACTGCAAAGGTTCCAGGAACCTCTGCCACCGCTTCTGGCAGTGTAAAATCATTTTGCGTATCGATCGTTAACAACACAGACCGGCTCCAATGCGGAGAGGTATAACTCATCTCAAAAATCCTCCTTTTAGCGGGCCTCGCTCAGATAAGGGATATTTTTTCAAGAAATCAACCACAATAATTGAATGCCACACCTGGCCTGTATGATAAGATCCTGTGAAAAAATGTAGAGGGAGGAACTTTACGAACATGCTTAAACCCAAACTGCTCTTGCTGCTCATCTTATCCGCGGCATTAGTTCATCTTCCCGGTTCAGCGGAAGCCCGCTCTGTCCCCAAAGACAGAGCTTACTATGAGTCGCGAGGTGACATCGTATGGGAGGTCCCTACCCAAGACAAGTTTATCGCTCTGACTTTCGATGATGGCCCCGATGCAAAACTGACACCGAAAATTCTCGAGCTGCTGGAACAATATGATGCGAAGGCAACCTTCTTCGTCGTTGGCGAACGCGTCAAGCGTTATCCTGAACTGGTTAAGAAAGAGCTGGCCGCCGGTCATGAAATCGGCAATCACTCGTTCCGCCACCCCGCCTTCGAAACCTTGTCATATAATACCATTAAAAGCGAATTGGACCAGACCCAGCAAGTTATTTATCAGACGACCGGCCATAAAGCCGTGTTATTCCGCCCGCCTGGGGGTGTCTACAATGAGAACATCATTCAATTGACCAAGCAGAATCATATGCAGTTAATTTTATGGTCCTGGCATCAGGATACGAAAGATTGGGCCTCTCCCGGTGTGAACAAAATTGTGCGCAAGGTGCTGAATAATGCCCGCAATGGGGATATTGTGCTTATGCATGACTTTGTCTACCACGGTTCTCAGACCCCTGAAGCGTTAAAGGTAATTTTACCTGAGTTGAAAAAAAGGGGATTCTCCTTCGTGACCGTCTCTGAACTGCTTACCCATAAAGCTTCACCTAAACAGCATATCGAAGTAAACCATTAGACCAGCCGCTAGGATCGGGACAAATCTTCCCGGTGATTCGCCGCCACGGCTCCTTTCCCCATGGCATAAATATAGATCAGTTCAGCCACGAGAAAGGAGTCTGGCAAAATGGTTCATTCCAGCATCAAATCTTATAAATACAAAATCGGCAAAAATCAATACCTTGTCATTAAAATAACTCAATCCGCACACGCAGAGACCCATTTGGGAAATGCTCTGGCTAGCAATGCCGTAAACGTCAAAATCGACAAAACTCGCAAGAAGAGGTCCTCTCGCAAATCATGATGGCCGCAGTCCCTCCTAACTTCATTAAAGGAGGTGAGTTAAAATGCGCGCCAAGACAAAGAGAAATCGCCATCATAGCAAGGATGGAAAAAATGTCGTTAAAGTAAATCAATCTTCCCGCGCCAGAACGGGGCAAGGAGGCAATGCCTTCGCGATTAATGCTTCCGATGTCGGCGTCGTCCGTACGGATGTAGCTGCCAGATAGTCCGCTTATTCGAGATCTAAGCAAGCCCGATGATCATTCCAAACATCGGGCTATTTTAATGCCTAAAATAACACTTCAAAATTTATTTATTCAAATTTTATTAATTGTGATTTAAATCACATGTATTGTGAAAAATATCACTTATAATAAAGTCATCAAAGATGATCATCCAAACAATGACAAAGACAAATAAGGAGTGGTTCTTATGTTTAACAATTTCTTGAGAACAAACAAAGTGGCAATGTGGTTATTAACCGTAATCCGTATTTATCTCGGCTACCAATGGATTACAGCCGGGTGGCATAAACTTACAGGCGGCTTCGATGCAGCCGGCTTCCTGAATGGGGCGATCGCAAACAGCGTAGGTGACCACCCCACCGTTCAAGCTTGGTGGGCAACCTTCCTGCAGCATATAGCTCTTCCAGGAGTTAACGCCTTTAACATCGTCATTCCTTTAGGCGAATTCCTAGTGGGTCTCGGACTTATTCTCGGTACATTCACAACCTTCGCAGCCCTGATGGGACTCGTCATGAACGCAGCCTTCCTCTTCTCGGGAACCGTAAGCACCAACGCACAGATGCTCCTGCTTGAAGTACTGGTTGTCGTAGCTGCCGCTAATGCAGGCAAAATCGGACTCGACTACTACCTTATGCCTTACTTGCGCGGTTTGTTCCACAAGAAAGGGCAGGACAAGACAATCAATGAGGCTCCAAACAACAAGATGAAAGTAAAACATTTGGCCCATTAATCGCTCCTCTCGTATGAAGCATAAACAAAGGCCGGCCTCCTGATCGGGAGGCCGGCCTTTAAGTTATGTCAATTTTATGCCAGATCATCAAAGATCGATTGTTCTTGCTTTTGCGGATGATGTACTCCCCGTTCCCAGACGAGCTGGAAGTATTCCGGACCAAAGGATTCTGGCTTCACCTGTTGCAAATCCCCAAATACTCTTTCAATCGACCAGATTTGCGATTCATGTGCCGCCAGCGCATCGCGCTTCATTTGCCAGTTCCCATTCGCACCTACACTCAGCACACTCGCTGTACCATCTTCATTATGCTTCGAGGGCAAACAGTTATAATACAACTTCTGTACAGAAGGAACTTGCCCGGCAAACACCACTTTATTTACAGCGTGATGTATCGCGATATGGTCAGCATGTCCGGACATTCCATCCTCAGGGAAAGTGATGACCACCTCGATTTGATGCTCACGCAGGAAATTCGCCACATGGGCAGCTAGAACATCCTGATCTATTTCCTTCAATTTACCGTCCCCCAAGTCCAGATGAACGACCTCGGAAATACCGATAATATCTGCGGCTTGCTGCAGCTCGATTCTACGCTTCGCCGCCAGCTCCTCCTGCGTCATCGGCCCAAGACGCCCTGTCTTGCCCGCATTACCGGGTGTAGCCGTGAGCAGCACGGGATTCCCCCCTTCATCTGCAATTTGCCGGATCAGAAAGGAGCAGCCAAAAGTCTCATCATCCGGATGTGCATATACGAAGCCAACGTTTTTATTCATCCCAGTTCCTCCTCCATATCAAAAACCTCTTAACATACTTACTATACTTTAATATTGACTAAGTCGGCAAAATTCTCTACAATGCAGTAGAATCTTAATTATAATCTAAAATCTTAAATAGGTGATGAAATATATGAGTTCAACGACAAACTACCGCATCTTACTATACTATAAATTCACACCGATTGATTCGCCTGAAATTTTTACGGCAGAGCATCTGCAATACTGCAAAGAGCTTGGGCTGAAGGGGCGTATTCTGATCGCGAGCGAAGGGATTAACGGGACTGTATCCGGCACCGTGGAGCAGACAGAGAAATATATGAATGATCTCCGTGCCATCGCTGGATTTGAAGACATATACTTCAAGATCGATGAAACCGACCAGCATGCTTTCAAGAAGATGTTCGTCCGGCACAAAAAGGAACTGGTCACTTTCCGTTATGAGCATGAGCTTGATCCTAATAAACTGAGCGGCAAGCGCCTGTCCCCTGCCGAGTTCTACGAGAAGCTGCAGAGCGAGGATGTCCTCGTCATTGACGGTCGCAACGATTACGAATATGACATCGGACACTTCCGCGGCGCGATTCGCCCCGAGGTCGGTTCCTTCCGCGAATTCCCCGAATGGATTCGCGACAATCTGAGCGATTATAAGGACAAAACCATTCTTACCTATTGTACTGGTGGAATACGCTGCGAGAAGCTGACTGGCTTCCTGCTGAACGAAGGCTTCAAGGATGTCTCCCAACTGGAAGGCGGCATCGTCACCTATGGCAAGGACCCCGAGGTTCAGGGCCGGTTATGGGATGGCAAATGCTATGTATTTGACGAACGGATCTCCGTTCCAATCAACCGGACAGATGAGGACATTGTCATCGGCAAATGCTATCACTGCGGAACCACTCACGATCGTTATATTAATTGTCCGGTATGTAATTTACAACATATTTGCTGTGAGGATTGTGAAGAGGTGCATCACGGTTTCTGTTCAGATGCCTGCAAGGACGCCGTGGAGGTTCTATAACAAGGCGACTATTCACCCAAGGGAGGGTCTGTTATGAGTCAGGAACAACATTTATCCACCCGAGAGCGGATTCTGCATATGATGAAAACAGCCGGTCCCCTTAGCGCCAAAGAAATTACCAACGAGCTGCAAATTACGGAAATGGCGGTTCGCCGACATCTTAGCTCTATGGAACGCGACGGGTTAATTGAATCGAAGATGATCCGTCAGACGATGGGCCGCCCAACCGCGGTTTACGGTCTGACAGATACAGCGGAAGGCATGTTCCCCAAGAGCTATCATACCTTGACGCTCGATCTACTCAATGCCCTGGCAGAAGAGACTGGCGAGGACCTGGTTAACCAGCTATTTGAGCGACGTAAGGAGAAGCTGACCAGTAGATATGAATCCGAGATGCAAGGCAAGGATTTCAACGAGAAGGTCCGCCGCTTGGCCGAAATTCAGAACGAGAACGGATATATGACGGAATGCACGGCCCGAGAGGACGGCAGCTTCGTCTTGAAGGAGCATAATTGCCCGATCTCAAAAATCGCTGATCAGTACAATCATGCCTGCGACTGTGAGTTGAAGCTGTTCGAGACCTTGCTGGATACGAAGGTCGAAAGAACGGAATGTCTGGTGCAGCAGGGCAAACGCTGCGTCTATGTTATTCATAAACAATAATATCGGTCTTGGTTATACCTAAAAGCCTTCGAAAGCAAATGCTTTCGAAGGCTTATTTATCTACGCTATGCAGCTGTTTGTCCTTGTTAACCCACAAGTTTATATTTCATAGAATGTTTTAAGCTCGGCCTCTATCGCTTGTTTGATCAGCAGGAGGCATTCCTCCGATGTCCTGGCAAACACCTTGCTCCCATTTACCATCGCATAAGGTCTTGCTCGGCACATTCCGCAGAAATTGAGGCAATCCGTTCGCATAACGGCGATCTCCGGATACTCTTCCTCCAACTGCTCCAAATCCAGCATACTGAGCAGATTATTGCTGCATACCTCTACGACAACGATGCCCATTCCCACTTTTTTTCACCCCTGCTTATAAGATTACCTTGAACGAGCATAATACATAGATGAATGACGATGATGAAAATGCCTGTTCGACCAATCATTATGAGGAACGAATCCCTCTTTGTCAATGGAAGGCGATGAATTAATATACTTACCATACATATATGTTGACTAAGTATCTAAGTAGCTATATAATAAGAACTGTCGGAAATGACAATGACGCTACATATTAACTAGAGAGGATGATTTACCCATGGCACATCAATTACCTGCACTTCCTTATGCAAACAATGCACTCGAGCCTCATATCGATGAACAGACTATGATGATTCACCATGATCGTCACCATAATACGTATGTAACTAACCTGAACGCTGCTCTGGAATCTGCTCCTGAGCTTCAATCCAAATCCGTTGAAGAATTGATCGCGGATCTGGATAGCGTACCTGAGAGCATACGTACTGCAGTTCGTAACAACGGCGGCGGCCATGCTAACCACTCCCTATTCTGGGAAGTCATCGGCCCTAACGGCGGCGGCCAGCCTTCCGGCAAGCTCGCTGACGCAATCAACAACGAATTGGGCGGCTTTGACAAATTCAAGGAAGACTTCTCCAAAGCGGCCACAACTCGTTTTGGCAGTGGCTGGGCTTTCCTTGCTGTAGATAACGGCAAATTGTCCGTGTACAGCCTGCCTAACCAAGACTCCCCAATCATGGAAGGCAAGACTCCGATTCTTGGCCTTGATGTATGGGAGCATGCTTACTATTTGAAATATCAGAACAAACGTCCTGATTACATCTCTGCTTTCTTCAACGTCATCAACTGGGCAGAAGTTGAAAAACGTTACGAAGCTGCTTTGAACAAATAATAACTTTTCAGCGTAAAATAGCTTTAATCATAGGGTGTCCTTAAGTCATAAAATTGACTAAGGGCACCCTTTTCGTATCCCCCATTTCATAAAAAAAAGAGATTGGCCTCATTCGATCACAAGGCTCCCTTGAATTCACAGCGGGCACCAAATTTACAATCTTCCTATTTTCGTCAATTGAAGTCCATTCTGGTTAAAGTTTATAATAAACATTACGACTTCATTTTTATCCGCTTTACAAACATCATAGAGGAGAGTTGTTATGTCGAACATGGATAAAGAGAAGGTAGTGCAGAGTGTCCCTCAAACAGGATTTTTCGGACATCCTAAAGGCCTCTTCACCCTTTTCTTCACCGAATTTTGGGAGCGTTTCTCGTATTATGGGATGAGAGCAATCCTGGTGTATTTTATGTACTATGAAGTTACTGCAGGTGGATTAGGGCTTCCACAAGATATTGCCCTGGCGATTATGTCCATCTACGGATCGCTTGTTTACATGTCCGGAATTATCGGAGGCTGGCTCGCCGACCAGGTGATCGGTACCTCCAAGGCCGTGTTCTATGGCGGAGTATTCATCATGATGGGCCATATCCTGCTGGCTATACCGGGAAATATAGCACTGTTCTTTATTGCCATGGTTCTGATCGTATTAGGTACAGGTATGTTAAAACCTAACGTATCCAGTCAGGTCGGAGAAATTTATAGTGAGCAGGATAACCGTCGTGATGCAGGTTTTAGTATTTTCTATATGGGAATTAATCTGGGAAGCTTCTTGTCCCCGCTCATTATAGGTACCGTTGGAATGAAGAACTTCCATCTTGGCTTCGGCCTTGCAGGGGTAGGGATGTTCATCGGTCTGATCCTGTATGTGACAACTCGCAAGAAAAACCTGGGGCTGGCTGGTACAAGCGTTGTTAACCCCTTATCCTCCAAAGGAAGAAAGAAAGTGTTCACCAGGATCGGCATTGGCATCGTCGTTGTTGGCATCTTGATTGCTGTTACAATCCCGCTAGGCATTCTCACATTTGCTACGTTTATCAAACTGGTTGGTATCTTGGGTATCCTTATACCTACCCTTTACTTTGTATTTATGTATCGTAGTCCGAAGACAACAAATGTGGAGCGTTTGCGGCTCATCGCTTATATTCCGTTGTTTATTGCATCGATTATGTTCTGGGCAATTCAAGAGCAAGGGGCAACCATCCTGGCAAATTATGCGGACAAGCGTACACAGCTGGATTTTGCAGGCATCCATATCTCACCTGCTTGGTTCCAATCACTGAATCCACTTTTTATTATTACGTTAGCCCCGGTATTTGCATGGATCTGGATGAAGCTTGGTCAACGTCAACCCACGATTCCGCAAAAATTTTCTCTGGGATTGCTATTTGCTGGTTTATCGTTCTTAATCATCTTACTGCCAGCTTACTTCGGCGGAGCCAATTCCTTGGTAAACCCGCTGTGGCTAGTACTTAGCTACTTCGTCGTCGTTATCGGCGAATTATGCTTGTCACCGGTTGGCCTGTCCGCAACTACAAAGCTGGCACCTGCTGCGTTCTCAGCGCAAACGATGAGCTTATGGTTCCTGTCAAATGCAGCTGCGCAAGCGATCAACGCTCAGATCGTCAAATTCTATACACCCGAGACTGAAATGATGTACTTTGGTGTCATTGGTGGAGCTGCGTTAGTATTAAGCCTCTTATTGTTCATGCTGACTCCCAAGATTCAAAGCTATATGAAAGGGATAAAATAGCGAACCCATCTCTATATTTGTGAAAAATTTTACATTCTTAATTTCTGATTAGAATAAAAAATAACCGTCAGATGGATTTTCCCTGAACGGTTATTTTTTATTCAATTCAGTTCTCTGACAGATTTACGAATTACAAGGGTAGACGGGACGAAGACTCGCATCATCTCCCGATTTCGTCCAGAAACAGATAACAGAAGTTCAGCAGCTGCTTGGCACATCTTCTCCTTCTCCACATGCACGGTTGTCACCTGCAGCTCCGGCATCGCCGGGTATTGCAGATCGTCGTATCCGACAATGGAGATCTGCTCAGGGACAGAGATTCCACGCTCCTGTAGAAGTCCCGCCAATATATAAGCGATCCGATCATTGCCGCAGAAGAATCCACTGGGCACCCGGTCCAGCCCATCTAGCCAGTCCGCGATTTCGCGCCTTGTCTCGTCATATCCTTGAGACTCTGTCAGACAATATTCGCTACTCACAGATAGCCTGTGATCTCGCATCGCCTTCCAATAACCAAACCAGCGTTCTTCGTGACTCGTCGTCAGATTAGTCGGACCGATGAAGCCAATCTCGCGATGCCCGGCGGCAATCAATACGGAGGTCGCTTCGTAGGCCCCCTCGATATTAGCCGATGTGACTGTTGGGCAGGGCAGATCCCGGTAATAGGAGTCCAGCATCACTAATGGGACCTCCATATCCCATACGAGACGTGCATAGTTCTTCTCCACGATTCCGAACAAAATAATGCCGCGATAAGAAATTTCCGATACCAGCCTCGGCAACTTCAGACCGGCCTCCATCTCTTCATCGATCGGAGCTACGATCGCATTATATCCCCTGCTGCGGATGCTCTTCTCCAGGCCCCAGATCATATCGTGAAAAAATTGAAAATGATCGTTGTCCTGATAGCTCATAATCCGTTCGGGAACAAACACTATTATATTATTGCCCGCCTCTTCGGCGGCAAATTGACCGTAGCCAAGCTCCTTTGCGGCCTGCAGCACTTTATAACGCGTCGCATCGCTTATTCCCTTTTTATTCATCAAGGCCAGAGATACTGCATTTTTGGATATATTAAGCTTATCCGCAATATCCTGCATCGATATTTTCTTTTTTCTGGCCAATTGTTTTCATTCCTTTCAAAACATGCTAAACTAAACCTAAATATACTTTACAAAATTACAGTTTGTCAAGTTTGTCAAGTTATCATTTCATCTAATGGAGGAATAGCTTTGGATTACGCAATTGGTATCGACATTGGTGGAACCAAGACCGCTCTCGGAATTATCGATCCGTCAGGCCAGGTTCTTGCAAAGACTTCCCTTCCTACCGATCACTCGGTAACGCCTCATGTCATGGTGGACAGAATGGCGGCAGCCATCAAGCAGCTGCTGATGGAGCATCAAGTGGAAGAGTCGAATATTCTTGGAATTGGCATAGGCGCCCCAGGCCCTTTGAATACGCAAAAAGGTGAAATTACCGCTCCGCCTAATCTGAAGGGCTGGTGGGACTTCCCGATCGTAGCATCGTTACAGCGCCATTTTAGCTGCAAGATGGCCTTTGAGAATGATGCGACTGCAGCAGCTCTAGCGGAGAAATGGCTCGGTGCTGCTAAGGATGCTGAGCATTTCGTATTTATCACGATTAGCACAGGCATCGGCGCGGGTATCTTTAGCCATGGCAGACTGATTACCGGAGCTACCGGGAATGCCGGTGATGTTGGTCACTTTGTCATTGACCCTTCGGCAGGAACATGTGTATGCGGCCAGCAAGGCTGCTGGGAATATGTAGCCTCCGGCACGGCCATTGCCAGACAGGCTTCAGCGTTGCTGGGACGCGAGATCACTTCCAAAGAAGTGTTTGCGCTCGCCGCAGAGGGACATCCAGAGATGAAGGCGCTAGTCAATCGAGTATTCCGTTATATAGGAATTGGCTGTGTCACCCTGATCAACACGCTCGATCCGGAGAAGCTGGTCATCGGCGGAGGGGTCTCGCAAATCGGCGAGCCGCTCTTTAGCGCCGTCAGAGATTATGTGTCCAAATATGCGCTGAACCCATCAGGACGCAGTACTCCGATTGTCCCTGCCGCTTTGCTGCAGGATGCCGGATTGATCGGAGCCGCAGCCCTGATCCATGTTGATTACAAATAAATATCATTGCTTCACCATTTCAATCATAGCTAAAAAGGAGAGCATAACACGATGAATGAACCTATTTTTCTTCAACCGGTATTTCAAGAACGGATTTGGGGAGGCCAGAAGCTGAAGCAATTGTTCGGCTATGACATCCCTTATGAACGCACTGGTGAATGCTGGGCAGTCTCCGCTCATCCCAATGGCCAGAGTATCGTAAACAGCGGCCCTTACCAAGGGATGACACTTGGTGAGTTGTGGACCTCCCATCCGGAGCTGTTCAATTCCTCTTCCACCGTCTTCCCGCTGCTCACAAAGCTGTTGGACGCTTCTGACGATCTTTCTGTTCAGGTTCACCCTAACGATGCCTATGCAGGCGTTCATGAAAATGGAGAACTTGGCAAGACAGAATGCTGGTATATTGTCGCTGCTGAGCCGGGCGCATGCATCATTTACGGTCATGAAGCGAAGACGAAGCTGGAGCTGGAGTCGATGATCGCAGCAGGGAATTGGGATGCTCTCTTGACTAAGGTCCCTGTAAAAGCCGGCGACTTCTTCTATGTACCTAGCGGTACAATCCATGCATTAGGCAAAGGCATTGTCGTGCTGGAGACACAGCAAAGCTCGGATACAACCTATCGCGTCTATGACTATGACCGTAAAGATAAGGATGGCAACACCCGTGAGCTTCATCTGGAGAAGGCTATCGACGTAACTACTGTCCCACAAGCCTACCAAGCCGTATCCTATGACACGAAGGAAATCGAAAATGGCGTCATTACAACCTTTGTTTCCAACTCCTTCTTCACCGTAGAGAAATGGAATGTTGACGGCAAAGCCAGCTTCCCGGAAGCCAAGCAATATACGATCTGCAGTGTAATTGATGGTCATGGCGAGTTGTCCATCAACGGACAAAGTTATCCTTTGGCCAAGGGAGATCATTTCATTCTTCCTATCTCTTCAGGTGACTTTCAATTGAATGGCAAGCTTGAGCTGATTATCTCTCACGAGTAATTGGGGCACGCAGTTCTAAAAACAGCACAAACGGCCAAGCCTTCCGTCCCCGGATTAGCTTGGCCGTTCTTCTTTTTGCAAGTGGGAATAAATGAAGCTCTAAGCAAGATATCGTTCGTTAATGATATTCAGATGATGGATCGCATGGCCGGCAATAATATAGCCTAGCGAACGTGCCGAGCCTTCTCCTCCGCCATAATGACCCCTACGCTGCCAGGCTGTCTCATCCAGCCCGCGTATCAGCGACAAGGTAGCCTTTCTGACGTTCTGAAAGTCCTCTAGCAGTTCCCCCAGCGTGAATCGATCGAAGCCAGCATTACTTACAAATAGCTGCTCCTCAAAGCCCGGCAGCGGCGTTGTGTCGCCTCTGGCGATCCGAAGCAGCCGGTAGCTCATAATGCGTTCGGTATCGGCCATATGCCCGATCACTTCCTTAAGACTCCATTTGCCTTCAGCATAGCGATATGCTCCCTGCTCCTCAGTAACGGAAGCAAGCTGATCGACGATTTGCGAGCTCTGTTCCTTTAATAATTCCAATAGATTACCTTCCGGTACCAGATTCACATACACCTGAAAATGGGGTAAAAATTCCTCAGATTTGGGTCTCGACAACATACGGTAATCCTCCCTTTAATTCATTCTTTAATCTTCCCAAACATCATCCATTAATCTCTGGATCTCCTTGCTTCTTGCCTCGGTCTTCTGCCTATTCGTCAGCCATAAGCCATCCTTCCATTCTACAACGTCTCCCGGCTTCACTTCCTTGCCGACCTGGCTGCACGGAACATTCCTCATTTGCCCCTCTACTTCAATCCGGCATACGTCTTCCTCAAAGCCTTCAACGATCCCAATCATGACCGTGTCACCTTTCCGTCGTAATATAATACTTCATTCCATCGGAGGCTATCTCGATATTCCCTTGTAAATCGTTGCGATATACGTCTACCTTCTGCTTTGCCAGACGGTCCAGTATCGCTTGCTTCGGATGACCATAGCTGTTGTCTGCTCCTACCTGGATTACGGCATACTTCGGCTTGACCCGCTTCAAGAAGGCCAGCGTCGTCGAGGACTTGGAACCATGATGACCGACCAGCATGACATCTGCCTGCAGTTCTCTTCCGGATGACAGCATAGCCTGCTCACTCTCCCGCTCGGCATCGCCGGTAAGCAGGTAGGAGCTATTGCCGTATGTAATGCGAACTACTGCACTCATGTTGTTCGTATCATCACTGATTGTTACGGGTGCCACCATCTCGCTGCTTACTTCTTCGTCCCAGTCGAGGTTCACGCCAGCCTTGGCCGTCTTCACCTTCAGCCCCTTATTTTTGATTGATCTAAGAAGCGATTCATAGGTTTTTGTATTGGACTGAATCTTTGGCATATAGACGGCGCCAACTTCGAAATTGTCAATCACTCGATCAAGGCCGCCAATGTGGTCCGCATCCGGGTGCGTTCCGATCACGATATCCAGATGATCAATCCCATAGGTGTGCAGGCTATCAACCATTTGCTGTTCACGGTCATTATTCCCCGCATCAATCAGCATCGTCTTGCCGCTTGGACTAATCAGGAGCTGCGAAGCTCCCTGCCCTACATCTAGGAATATGACCCGCAGGCGCCCTTCATTCTCCCCCGCCTGCGTCGATACGGAAGATGAGTCCGTCGGACCAAGCCAATCCTGCCAGCCGCCCTCCAGCAAATAAAACCCGATAAAGACAGCCAGCAGAACCACGATGACGCTATTTCTTGGTGTGCTGCTTTTTGACTTGCTTCTGGACTTGCCTTTTGTAGTGCGTTTTGCCATTGTTGTACAATTCCTTTGCTTTACATAGTTCGTTATTGTGTTCATGTTATGAAATAGAACATTTGTTCCTTAATTATATGCCAAGGTCAAACCTGAATCAACCAGGAATGTAAAAGAACCGCCCTGGAATTTTCCAAGGCGGCTCTGTAAATAAATTAATTACTTTACTGTGACGCGAACGGACACTGTCTTATCACCGTACTTCGCTTTGATTGTAGCTGAACCTTTACCGACCGCTTCAATCTTCCCGTTTGTTACTTTCGCTACGGACGCTTTGGAAGTCGTCCATACTGCGTTATCATTCACAGATACCGATGCACCTGTATCATATTCTGCAGTAAGCTTCACGGTCTTTACATAACCCGGTGCGAGCTTCAGGCTCTTCTCGTCCACCGTAAGCTTGGTCAGCTTCGGAACTACGCTCACCTTCACACTAATGGCTTGTCCTTGATAGGAGCCTGTCAAAGTGGCTGTTCCTTCTGCAATAGCCTTCACCGAGGTAGAGGAGATCGTTGCCACCTGGTCGTTGGAAGATTGCCAGCCTACCTTGCTGGACAGAGTTACTTTCTTGCCATCCGCATAGTAACCTGTAACTTTAATCGATTTGCTCTTTTTCACATTCAATTCGATGCTCGTAGGCTCAACGACGATCTTCGTGATTTTAGGTTCAATCGTCATTGGAACGCTGATCATTTTATTAGAATAAGTTCCCTTTAAAGTAGCTGAGCCTTTATTCAGACCTTTTACAACTTTACCAGCAGATGTCGTCTTCACCACTGCATTTGCACCGGTAACTGTCCATTCAATATCCTCGGATACGTCACCTTCTCCGCCATCTTCATATACAGCCGTAACCTTAGGAAGCAATATCTCTTCACCGATTACAAGACTCATTTTTTCATCCGGCATGATGAAAGTGAGTACTTTTTCTTTTACGGTAAGCTCAATGCTTACGCTCTTCCCGCGAATGCTAAGCGGAGAACTAACTTCTGAATCAGGCAGCTTCGCCGTAAGCGTTACTTTACCTGAATCCTTGGCAATAATTTTATCGTCTTCAATCTTGGCGATATCTTCATTATCCGAAGTCCATTTCACATTGCTGCTGAAATCCATCTTATCATCGTCCAGCTTTGTAGCCGTAACTTTAGGAAGACTCAGCTTATCGTTCTTATACATTTCCAGCTCTGTCTTCTCTACAGTTAGATCCGTAATTGTCGGAGCAACGGTTATTTTAATGCTCTTGCTAACTCCAAGATGACTAACCTTAATCGTCGAAGAGCCTGCGGTCATGCCTGTAACTAAACCTTGAGATATGGTAGCCGACAACGGGCTCGATGAATTCCACTCAGCAGCTCCTGTTACGGAATCTGTTGAGTTTGCGCGACTTCTCATCTCTGCTTCAAGCTGCAGCCTTTCACCGATAAATATCAACTGATCCTCTGCAGGCTTAAGCAAAATCACTTCATATGGAGCACGCACATATACATCGATCTTGGCTTTAACGCCGAGATATTCAGCCGTAATCGTCGTTTTACCAGCAGCCTTAGCCTTCAGTTTACCTTCTTCAATCGTTGCTATATTACTATCCGAAGAAGTCCATTTCGCCTTCGCAGTGACATCCAAGGTGGATTTATCACTGGTCAATGTCGATTGAGCTGTTAGTGCTACTTCGTCGTCACCGATCAAGAGCTCTACATCTTCATCCGTTACGCTTGTTCCTGCACGAAGAATATTTAGTTCAGAATACGGGGAGCTTACCGTCGCTTTAAAAGAAGCCGTCAGTCCTTTATATTTGGCTGTAATCGTAGCTTCCCCTTCTCCAACCAGGGTGATTTTCCCCTTCTCAATCGTAAGCACCATGGAGTTCGAGGTAGACCAATCGGTATCAGCCGTAACATCCTTGGTATCCCCTTGACTTCCTTCGACAGCCGCTAAAGCAGTAACCGTCAAGTTCTTCTCATTGGTTCCCAGCTTGTACTTCCCTTTCGCTGAATATTCCAGCGTCAGATCTTTGTACGTGTCTACTGCCTTGATTTCTATCGTGGACACAGCAGAGTTGTTATAAACAGCTGTAATTATTGCACTGCCGCTCTTCAGCGGAGTTACAAATCCGTTGTTCACACTAATGATCTCCGGGTGGTCGGAGGACCAATCCACTGCTCGGGTCAAGTCGCGTTTGACTGACGAGCCTTCTACAGTTCCCCACACCTTCAATTGCTTGGTAGACTTTCCTACCGTCAGCTCAATCGGTGATCCGGAACCTTCAATATCAATCGAGACTACATCTCCTGTGGCGGCAAAGGCGCCAGTAGGAAATACGACAGCCAGGAGCAGCGCCACTGTAAGGAGCCATCCTGTCAGTTTCCTGTTTCCAGTCATTCATTTCTCTCCTTTGGTTGTCATGTCTGCCGGAATCCATATTCAGGCCTATAGGTAATATATCGACAAGCAGGAATAATTTCGTTACCCTAGACCAGAAAATAATACCTTTGTCCTATAAACAAAAAGAGATGTGCGATAATTGATCCCGATTACCGCGCATCTCCCCAAACAACAAAGAAACGGCATCTCTGCCGTTTCTAAAGGATGGATCGTCAGGGGCTCGAACCCTGGACCACATGATTAAGAGTCACGTGCTCTACCAACTGAGCTAACGATCCAAATTATGAATGTCACTATCAACTCTTATATAATAACATAGTGACTTGAGTGTTGCAATACTTATTTGCTGCCTGACAGCAACCACTGATGTCTTTCAGTGTCTTATAAGGAGTAAAGAAACGGGAGCTCTGCCCGTTTCTAAAGAATGGATCGTCAGGGACTCGAACCCTGGACCACATGATTAAGAGTCACGTGCTCTACCAACTGAGCTAACGATCCAAATTGTTAATGTCATTAATCAACTTTTACATAATAACATAGCCACTCAGGTTTTGCAACATCTTTTTGAAGCTTCATCTGCTCAGCAAGGATTAGAAAGGATCGCAAGTCCCTTCATCAAAATGAGGGGCATGCGATCCTTCACGGACCTTGTAAGCACAAATGCCGAGAGCGGGACTTGAACCCGCACGGTGGTCACCCACCCCAGGATTTTAAGTCCTGTGCGTCTGCCGATTCCGCCATCCCGGCTAACTGTCGACGCAAATACGATGCGTCTTATCGGGCAGCTTTTCTATGTACAAGAAAAATCCTGCGTTTGTTATTATAGCATGTAACTTCTGAGATAATCAAGTTTTTCTCATAAGCTGCTTTTGTCATGGGCAAACTTAGAACTGCTTAAGCTTGAAATTCTATACATTACACATTGGAGGGTCCCAAGTTGAAAAATTCAGACGATCATTACAAAATAGCCTCTCTGAACGATACAGCTCATGCAGTCACCATTATTAAAGAGGCCGAAAATCAGTTAACCCAAATCGCCGGGCATGAAGTCACCCTGATTGCCTACGAGAAGAACAAAGAGGAATAAATAGCTGCTGGAGCATTACCTGGTTGAATAATTATTTCGACCAGGTATGCTGCACTTCATCCATTTTCAATAGCTGATTATCCGGAAGGTTCCAGAGCCCAAGTCTCCCTGTTGCAGACAGCGGTCTCTCTAACAATCTCATACCGCCTATTTTCCAGGCAAATCTCCCTTCAGTGTAGTCCCCGAAGGCATATTCCGTTCCCTCCACGATATAGCTGTCATCTCCCAGGATTGCCGCAGTTCCCAGATCCGTTCCAACATAATGGCATTGTTCCAGTCTTCCCACCGCAATCACCGCTCCAAGCGGCAATTGTTCCGTGCTATACCCATGCCTTTGAAGAACAGAACGATAAGGCTCCAGTTGACAGATTGTCTTATCTATCGCTTTTCCTGCGTGAATGGCCAGTTCCCCCCTGTATTCCGTCTTCCAGCTGCGGGTCTCAAACTGCTTCTCCCCCAGAGCCACCAGGGTCGCCCATGGCTGCCTGATCGTGATTACCTTCATAAAGAACCCCCTGTTATTTGCTGATATTATGGACTCATTGATGTAGATATAGATAGACAAACATACAGTCATTCAGTAGTTACACGCGTATAATGATGTGAACCTAAAACAAAGGAGCTGAAGAAAAATGTCAGAATGCCATAACAAATGTCCAGAACAAACCGTATTTGACCCGCCAGCTGCAGTGTATCAAGATTACTTCCATCCACAAGTGGTAAACGTAGTGCATCCCGTTGAAATCATCAGACGACATCATTGTGTACCCGTGCCAAACCATCAATTCTGCTATTCTGTAAAAGACGTGTTTTGCGGCGGACCTGAAGTGAGAGGCAAAAAGCGCGGCCGTTAATCACACCTTCATACAGCAACATCTACAATAATAGCTATACCAAATACGAATTCCCTTTGTTCCATCAAATAATGCCTTGTATTCCATGATGTAAGTAAGCCAGGTCTCTCTGCTCGGAGGCCTGGCTTTGTTCGCCTATTAATATACCACAACAACCTATTGGCTGAAATAAATAAAGCCCTCAGTTCATTTCGTTGAACTGAGGGAGTTGAATCTTATACATTAGTCCTTAAAGCATTCCATTAATAAATGAATGCTCTGGAAATAATAACAAGCAAAATGAAGAGAACCAAAATAGCCCCCGTTGAACCCCATAATCCGCCGCCAACCACTTCACTCATGTGTGATTCCTCCTTTTATATAGAGTACACACTATCCTATTCTATTTTATCGAAAAAGATTGGACACCTTTCCCTCATTAATAGTCTATTTTAGGTGATGCTTGTACTGCAAGATATTCATCCACTGCGCCAAGCACTATCGCCGCTAGCACAGGCGTTAGCAACAAGCTATCAAATCCTAAAATCTAGGATTCTATCTCCTATAAACAGCAAAAAACCCTTGCATAGCAAGGGTTCTCGCATAAATGGGCCCTGAGGGACTCGAACCCCCGACCAATCGGTTATGAGCCGACCGCTCTAACCAACTGAGCTGAGGCAAACGTTTTTATGTGTTATTGTCCGTTTAATAAATCCATTGTCAACAGCTTTTATGAACGATTTGTTTTTACCTGTTATTATAAGTTGGTTAGCAAATGTGTTAGCAAATATTATGGTAAGAGATCCTACAAACCAGTATCAAAACATTACATTTCCTATAAGCATAATCAATAAATTTTCTATTTTCAATCCTTAATATACGTTCAAAATATCTCCAATCCGGATCCATTGCCATTCATCCCGATTTATAGCCAACTTTATCTCTCTACGATAAGTATGAATAGCTGTTACTATGCCTTCGAATTCAACATCGTCAAATTCACCAAATAAGCGAAGTGTAATTCGTTTGTGCTGATGAAAAGATTCTGACAGCATCAGCTGAATTTGCTCCAGCTCCTGAGCATCCAGGATCGGCCTTGTCTTCTTTGTTGCCTCCCGGCCTTGGCGCGCCATCGCTTCCTTGTGTTCAGGTAGTATAAAACTTCGCTCCCATATCCCACCGTCATCAAGTAACCCTGCCATACACACCGCCCCCTTAATACTTAGTCCAATAGTCAATGTTGCTTGATATCGTCGGCTTTGGTGTAGGCAATGATGTATCCCGCTCCCACCCCTCCAGAATCACAATGGTATCAAGTCGTGGGTTATCCGGCCAGAAAATATAATGTTGCTGCACCAACACATCCAGAGCGGATTTAATATCCTCGTATCGTCGGCCTGTCGTGCACTCTAATTCAGGCTTTGTCGGCATACGGTGCCTCTGTGATGAGAAGTTGAGTAGAATACGAAGCACTTTTCGTTCGAGATCACTTAACATGATATTATCTCCATATAGGAACATATGTTTGTATTATATGCCTGTTATAAGACTTTTATCAATATGAAAAAAAGACCACTCTTATTGAGTGAATCTTTACAAATTCATATTCCACAACATTAAATCACATATATAGGCATTATTGTTTAGACAATCCATGGATTTATTTGTATTCTTGTTTATGCAAATAACAAATGAAGGAGAATACATATGAAGAAATTATTATTACCGGTGTTCCTTACTATCCTATTAACATTATCTCTTATTCCAACTTCCTATGCGGCAAATGAAACTGAGGACATCATTTCTTATTTAAGTGGTAAAACTATAAAAACTGGGTCAAGCTCAACAAACTACTTGGGATCAACTACAGCAGTAACAGATGGTAATCATCAAACATGGCATAATATTAAAGCTGGAGTTAGTAATACCGCTATTCCAGACTACCTGATATATGAATTTGAGGCTCCCGTCAGTATAAACGCTTTTAAGATTTTCATTAAGGATTACGACAATCAAGTTTTCACATATAGATTACTTGATAATAAAGAGAACGTTATCTATTCAGTAGAAGGTGAAATCATTCCAGGAGATGATGGTATCTATTCTCTACCTTCAACCTATGATAATGTAAAAAAAGTTGTTTTATTTAATAGAAGCACAGTTAACTTAGATGTTATTGAATGGGATATGTATTTAAAACAAATGATTACTGAGCCAGATCCAGAACCTGAGCCAAACGGTGACCGCGCAATTCTTACGATCATCATGACAACTGGTCTACAAAAAGAATTCGACCTTTCGATGCAAGAAGTGAACGACTTTATTGACTGGTACGATGCCAAAGAAAACGGCGTAGGACCTGCAAGATACGGTATAGACAAGCATAATAACAATAAAGGTCCGTTTAGCAAAAGAGTTGACTATGTAGTGTTCAAAAACATACTATCATTTGAAGTAGATGAGTATAGTACAGTTACCGCAGCTACTTACCTGCAATAAAAATAAAGAAGCCTACTAACTTTAATTGGTTGGTAGGCTTCTTTGCGCAGCGGCGCGTCCGCATACGCACTTACAATATATCACGGTTCCAGAATATTACAAGTTATACCCCTGACCGCCGGGCCTTGTTGGATTACTGATAATGCCTAAGTAGCAAGCAATCCAAGCAGCACATCCGTTACAGCCAAGATATCATTCTTCATTACTTCGGTTAAGTCAAACAGCCCTGTCAAATGCCCAAGAAGTTGAAGCAAGAGCAGCACCTGGGATACGATACTAACCCATAAAGCATAGTTTCTCCATCTCTTCTTATTCATTGCCGATTGCCTCCTTGATATTTTTAACTACCCGATTGATCACGATTGCTGCCTCTTCCCGTGTGATCGGTGCTCCTGGTCTTGTCCCATCAAAATATCCGTTTTCCGTAGCTTCGTCCCAAGCTGCTGCGGCCCATGGGCTTACTTTGTTAATGTCCCGCTCTGCCATTTTTGGTTCCTCCTTAACTGCTGTATGAAATAACTCCTGTTCAGCTTTACGCCGCCTGACCAGTCCCGCCAGCACGTTACCACCAGCCTTGTTATACTTGGTCAGATTGTCCGCAATCTGTGCAATGCTGCGGCCCCTGCAAAGTGTCTGCAAGTTCCCAGCTCCGCAGTTATAACAGAAGCTGACCAATGCATCGAACTGATGTTGATTAAGCTGCGTGATCACAGGTACATATGCCGGATTGTTAACGTATGCCTCGTACTTAGGTAGGTCAGCAAGCAGCATGTTATCTGCCTGAGCCTGCGTAATGCTCATTCCTTGCTTAACATCAGGTCCATAATGCCCCCAACCAATCGTCCAATATGTTTCGGTAGGTACCGGCTTGTACGCCGTTAAGCGGCAGCCTTCAAAGTTTTGGATTAGTTTAATGCCTGTATTCGAGATTTTACGGTTCATGAATCCTCCCCCGCTTTCTTGGACTGTTTAACCAACTGATTACCGCACACCGCTATAGCGCCGCATAGGATGCCCTGTAAGACGCTTTGAGCAGTAAACCCTAGCAATACCACTGCAAACGCCACAGCGACCACAGTCACGCCGTAGATGATTGACCAGTCAGGCACTTTAGGCGTCTTCTTCAGCACAAGGCCGATAATCCAGCAAGCTACCACCACAATCAATAATTCCGGGTTAATAAACTCAAGTACTGCGTTCCATTCCATATTCGCTCATCTCCTTAAGATTTCGTGATAACCAGTCCAACCAATGCAACCAATACTAAACCGATAATAGTTGTAGACACCCAAAAAATGATTTTGTCGATACCATCAAGTCGTTTGTGCGCTGACTTTGATTTATCTAATGCTTCCTTTGCCACGTCATCCGATCTATCCAACTTTTCAACAAGACGATTCACGCTCGCCGCCATATCTGTAATCGCCTTGGTACTGTTTTCTTGCATAGCTTCAAGCCTTCCTACCTTTACGCTAATATCATTAAGAGCGGCTTGTTCCGATCCCACACCCCATCACCCCCTAGATAATAAATTTGCCCACCGGTATTCCGAGGGCTTAAGCTAAGGAAAATTTTCCTGAGCTACTCTTCACTCTCTTCACTTTTTGCAATCTCAGCTAGCTGTTTATCCTCTTCCGGTTCCAATCTTGATAATGCATCACCAATTTCTAAGTCCAAGCCTTCAAGTATTTGCTTCTGTTTTTCAACCGGATACGGCATCAGCACGGCATTAATCACTTGAAAAATTTCTTCTAATGGCCTTGTTGGGTCAATCTTAATATCTAATAAAGATGTTATTTGAGCCAATTTGTTCGCCTCCATTTTTTGGATAACACAAAAAGAGAACACTCCCAAAACGAGAATGTTCTCTAGTTATATTGTAGGTTGTTAATACTGCTAAGTTACTACGGATATTTTTTAATCATTTCCGTAAGCACCCTTGCTCCAAAATCTTTAAACTGATCCCATCCCCACCTTCCTACTTTTTCTATAACTCTTTTAACTTTCATTTCTCCAGACAATTCCTTTTCAATCTCTAGCTTGCTTTCAACATAATCTATTCCTAATCTTGTCATTCGGCAATTAACCAGGTTAATATGAATAGGAACTAGTCCTTGTCCACCATGTGTAACGATTAAATCTGTTATAAAACCTTCGTTGAACAATTTGTCTACAGCGACTTTGAAAACATCATACTCTAACCCAATATCAGTATGTCTAATTGAAGACATGTTAGGTATATCCTTTTGATATTCGAGATATAAAGATATTAACACTTTTTGTTTAGCATCAAGTTCTGACACTTACATCCCTCCCTACTCTATGTTTCGAGTTGGAGGAAATAAACCCCTTTTATTTCTGATTATTTCTTAAAGCAGCTAGGTGTGTATCTCGTTTGCGAAAATGATAGTGTCTAAATTCATTATGATAATATAACCAAAACCTGTGCCAAAAAATTTTAAGAGTCATACACGATCAACCTCCAAACAGGTCATGTTTTATATCCTTCCACGAAATAGAAAAAGCCCTCCAAATGAGGGCTTTCCTTACTTAAAGTGTAACGCTGTTTAAATACTTGATTACTACGTATTTTACTTTTCAAGTGCTTGTAGTGCTTCTTCTACTAAACGTAGTTCTTCGGTGTATTTGGCAATGTCATCATCATATTGCTTGAGTTGCTTATTTTTTTCTGTAAGATCAGGATTGTCCCACAGTTTTTTTAGGGTTTCGATCTCGGATAATATTTTATCCCGCCCAGCTATTGTTGGAGCAAGAATATCATTTTTAAGACTATCTCTTTGCTTCTCAAGTGATGCCTTGGAGTCTCCAATATACTTGTTAGATGCAGTTTCGTTTCCGACATTTAAATCCTGATCTTCATTTGTTTCAGTGGTAATATTAATCACCTTCTTTTTGTTGTCCACATCCAATTTGCCACCTATAGCGTCACTAATAGCTCTTACAGGAGCATTTGTTTTACCATCAATAACTGAGCCTTTGTCAGATAGTTCTTTTCCATTAATAATTACTGTATATTCACCGGTTACCTTTTGACCTACCAGGCTTTTTACTTGAGCAGCTAAAGCGCTGCCTGATGTCATTAACATTGCCCCAATAACAACACCACTCAACAAATATCCCCATTTCTTCAAGTCTATCATCCCCCGTTGGTATATTTACCCTTTATATTACCTTACGGAGTTGATGTGGTAAAGGTTCCGCCACCAGTATTCTGAAGGTTAGCCGAGTTCCCGTGGTTGTGATGGGCCGTTGTGACGGTGTGTCTGTGACTGTTAATTAAGGAGCGTAGAGAATTCAATTCTGATTGAAGCCCCGATATATCCGAGATAGATAGATTCAGCCCTGTTACGGATGTCCCTGGAGAAAAAGCGACATTGCCTTGTAAATAAATAGCACTGCCACCAGCCCCCAATCGTAGATTTCTATTAGCATAAACATAACCATCCCGATTGAAGAAAACTTGTGCATCTTCAACCATATCTTGAATAGCGAAAACAAGGGTATTTCCTGATATGCCGGAATACATCTCAAGGTCTGCATAATCAGATTTTAACTCCAATCTTTTTCTACCTGGTTGACTTGTTCGGATTGTAGCTCCGATAACGACCCCACCAATAACCTCTCCACCTTCAAAAGATGAAGCGATTGTTCTTCCTCTAATTTCTGCGCTATTAGCTATCATATGACCTGATGTACTTACTGTAAATACCCCGTTGCCTACATTGATTGAAGAACCTACAATGGCCCCATTATTGAAATTGGAACTATTGATTTGCGCTGAATTTGCTGTAAGCTTATTAGCTACTAAATTCCCCTTCATATCAACTCTAAATGGAGCTAAATTGAAGTCAGCGTGACCGGCAGCTATTCCATGCGTATTGATTTGGGTAACATCGTTTTCTTTGCCAATCAGCATAGAAACGAAATTACCAAACTGACCTGTTACCGTTTCTGCTAATACGCCTTTGGCCGTGATTGCAGCCCTAACCGTCTTCCAACCATCGGTTGAGATGCCGACTCCTTTTGATGTAAGCCGTACTTGCTCCAATGGATTTGTTTTCTCCTGAGCCAAAATTCCGCCCTCTGGAGGATATATAAGTTCCGTTTTACTGTTGTTGATATCTGCAATGACTTGCTTAGCGGTGGCTTCGAAGACTTCCGTCCGAATCTTACCGTTAGAGAACATATTGTCAACCAGATCCTTGCTCTTTTGTAGGTCGGCTATAATGTCTCCATAATCTCGTAGTTTGACATTAGAGATGGTTGGCTGGCTGTGTTTGTCTTTACTATACGGATATTCAATCAGTTCGGTTATTCGAGCCTTAAGCTTGTTCATATCCATTTTAGGATCGATACAGGTTACTACATCTCCTAAATTCGGCTTGAGTTCAGTTTTATCAATCTTGAAAAGATCAGCTGAAGATATGGTAGCTTCAAGTTCTGGCTGCTCCTGCTCCCGCAGCTTATCACGCATGGCTTCAAGGAGGTCTTCTGCCTTTTCAATATCCTGATTTATCAGTTCGCCATCATAGAAGGGAACGCTCTCACTGGCCCAATATGTGGCATATGGAGAGATTAGATAGTTAACCTCTAATTTTCCATTTACAATGGCTCCAGGTATTTGTGAAAGCAAGCCTCTTTCTTCATCCGTTAATTTGGATGCGTCCATTCCGATAAATGTACGTCCATCCTTCATTTGTCCGTATAGCTTCGTAACCAGCTTTTCACCCATGTCTTTAAACGAACTGCTGACAATATTTTTCTTAAGTCGGTATTGTAAGCCGCTGTCGGCTCCTATCTTCTTTTTAAGATGGATAACAAAGTTATCAGGTTCCACTTCGCATTCATACATCTTAATTACATCATTAAGAGCCTGTAGGCAGTCTCCGCGCCCCCAATCCTTAACGTCATGTAAGGCGAATGTATCGTGAATTTGGAACTTGAAACGTCCGCCTGTAGCCGCTGAGATTGAGTCAGTTAACGTAGTGATATGAACGCCGTATGCCTCATCAATGTAACTTGAATAAGGAAACTTAAAATCGTTGAGCTTGAACATGATGTGATTGCAATAGATATTCGCTGTTAGCTTTCTTCCCTCCCGGGAACGGCTTCGGGACTGAATGACATAAAATTGACCACGCTCATCTTGAACGTGGCCTTTGATTTGTATCTTTTCTTGATAATCTTCACTTGTCATCGGGACCATGAACGTTAATTCATAATCGCTATTAATACGTCTTCGGCGTTCGATGTCATATGCATCAATCAGTGTGCCTGTACGCCTCATATTTTTATCAAACACTTGCATAGTATCATTAGGCTGCATTAATAAGTCTCACCTCAATTCAATACAAGAACTTATCTCTGTGTGTAATACGGAACAAAATTTCTCTACCACTTGCCGGGTCCGTCCAGGTTAATCTATTTTCACCAAGGTTCAAATCAAAAAAATCACCTTCGTAGAGGTGAGATACATTGATACCATTTCTAGTGATCTTGAACTTGCCAGAGTCAATAATGATCTGATCCCCTGGCTTGAATACATCTGTAAACTCGATATAGTCAACGTGATAACGATTGGCATCCGCAATCATTCTGCCCTCGCCGGACATATGCACGCTTGGTCTGATCTCCCGTATAAAGGATGCTGAAACTCGCCCCTCGCCGCTCATTCTTTCAGGCTCCAAGGAGTATTCCCTGATATATTCACCCGTAGCTCGCCCTTCGCCCGACAAGTGAGCTGAAGCGTGCATATCCATTGAAGTAGCTGCTAAAGAAACCCTCCCTTCACCTGATAGGTGGGCCGATAGATCGACAATATTAACTTCATTTTCGGCTGGGGAGTTAAATGCAAGATTGTTAAATCCTCCACCAAACATATTCATTCACCTTCTTGCTAAGGAAAATTTTCCTGGGCTAATCATGCTTTATAATCCTTACCTGTGATAACCTTAAACTCTGCTGCTGTGATTACACCAAACTGTACATATAGCTTCAGTTGCACATCAGATACCCATTTCTTTTCGTAGAAGTATGACAGTCTTTCAAATTCACTATTAAACATTCGATTCGCCCCCTGTTCCCTTTGCTAATAGTCTTAGTTCAAGCGATGCCAACATTTGCCCAAGAACCTGATTCTGCATGTATAGATCAAGGATAGAAATATCCTTCTTGATCAGTTCGGCCCCTATTACATTGTTTTGCTGCTTCAAGTCCAAAGATGTTAAGTCTTGCTTTGTTTGTTCAGATCCTATCGTTGTAGTAATCTGCTGAAGTTCTATACCGTCCTGCTTCGTTTGTTTAAGACTTTCATCCATACTAATGATTGCTTCCTGATGACCGAATAGTTGAAGCTTCAAATCAGATACCTCCTCGCCCAGGAGATCCACTGGATCAGGCTCCTGTGGCTGCGGCTTGGTTAGTTCCTCGATCTCTTCCGCGCTCAGCCCTTCCACCCAATAATCGGATGGATCGGACAACTCGTCTTCTTTCCTCGACTCCCACGCCTCCAAATCAAAACGCGGCAAGTACAAGCCGGCAGGAACGGGGATGCCTACGGTATACCCGACAATCTCAGGTTCAACCTCTTCCTCCGGTTCGTCTGTCGCTTCGATATCGGTTTCAAGCGGCAACTCCGGTTCCAGCGCGGGCGGATCGGCATAAAAAGGGACGACACCGTAAAAGGCATCGTCCACTATCGTATCCTCCAAGTAGAGGCCGTCTATATTTACTTTAGGTACTGCTTTCAAATCCATCACTCCTTATATTTCTGCTGGGAACTGAATGCCATTAAGCGATAGCAGTGTATTGTCTCCGCTGTAAGCTCGAACCCTACCTGATTTGTCTATAATGATCACGCCTGTCGCTGCTCCGGAACGTACTACAAATGATATCTCCTCGGAAGGTCGGTATGCAGAAGGCAAGGCAAACACCATTCCATCGGCAGGTACATTACTAATCACTCCGCCTTTAATTAAACCTTTAAGCCATACATTACCTGCTTTGTCCTTTCCGTAGCCCACTTTAGCCTGCGCTCCGTAGTTTGTCCAGTTGTTTAGTAAAGTTGGAGTTATATATGATATAACGGGAATAGCAGCGTCTTTCTCCGCTTTCTTCTGCGTCAGCACCGATACACCGTGTAACGCTTCGGCTACTCCCGCCGTCAAATCGGATAGCTGCGCCTTTTCATTCACGGCTACGGTTCCGGTGATCGGGACGATAGGCGATTTGTCGAGTTTAAGATAGGTGACACTGTAGGCTGCGGATTGATCATAATTAGCCTGATCAACGTAAGCGTTGCCGCCACCATACCCATTCGCGTGATTTGTTCTTAAAACCCACGAGTTAGACTTTTTGTCGCTTTTGTAGACGGAAAGCAGTTCGTTGGACTTGTTAAGCAAATTAGATCCAGCAACGGCAGTATTGTTAATGTGATATGCTCCACCAGACAAAACAGGAATCGCCCGTTCCCGCAGCACAATCCCCGTACCTACTTCTACCACGTTATCGCCTTCGTGGAGTGTCAGGCATCCTTCATACGTGACTGGTTCGACAACCTCTTTGGCTAGGCGATATAAAAGGTTGTACGGTGTCCAGTTTGGAGCTTGAGCAGTTGGTAAAGTTCGCGTTTCACCCGTAAAGTCAACGCCAGTCACTCCGGTTTGTCCATCTTTACGATAGCACCATGCCTTTATCTCATCGGCAGCACCAGTATAAATAGACGCCCCGCTGGATGAATTCCAGTTAAACATCTTCCAACCGTTAAAATACGCCTTAATCTCGTCTACTGTCGGTGTGTAGGCGTCTCCCCATCCGCTGTAGGTGTTGGAAACGGAAATCCAAATAACACCTGGATTTACTCCGCCCATACCGCCAACGTTAAATATATCACTGGCAGGGAGTGGTGAACTAACTTTGTCTAAAGTAAGCGAAGCACCATCGTATTTAGTCATAAATGCTGCGAAATTTGAAGTGTCTTTTTGTGTAATTACCAACCGTATAATCTTATAGATCTTAGATGTTGTTGGTGAAAGAGCGGCTATTTCGATAATATCTGAAGTTAATACAACCTCTTTCCACTTCTCCAGCTTAAAATATTGCCCCTCACGCTCAAACAATACGTCAGGTTCGCTGCCGTCCGTTGGGTTAGCGTGTAACTCTGTCTGGAAGGCAAGCATAGAGTCTTCGCGCGGTACAAATGGTTTGGCTTCGGTGCCGAGTGTGAGCATCGGGTTATTAAAGGTAAACATTCCAGTAGAGGCAGCGTCTACGCCTATTAAAGTCCAGATTTTACGACTGTCGCTAGGGACGGTGAAAGTGCAATAAATGGTGTACGTCCCTGAGGTGTTTCTGTAATATGTTGTACCTGATAAATCCATATTTGAAGTCGTTCCGTTGCTATCCTCCGTAAAAATATTCAGGTACGTCCCGTATATGCCCGACGCAGTAAATACAGCGTCAACGTCCACGCTAAACGTAAATGCCCGATTTGTTGGCAAGGCCATAGTCGGACTGACTTTTGTTGCGAAGTCGGTGGCAGACGTTTTGACCAACTGCATCGCATACTTGCCCGAAACAGGGATAGAGAGTTGCGCGGACTCGTTCCACTCATAAAACGGCGGCAATAGATTCTCTCCATACCGTATTACATAGGGATTCTCTGCGCCGATGATGCCGATTCTGCCACTCCCGTTGATCTCCGATTTACCTTTGATAGACCCAAGATTAAATCGTGCATCCTTGGCCGTGCTGACTACCTGTAAGCCAGGTTGTAATGTGATCTCGTCTGTATCGGCTGTATTAAGGCGAGTTTCTAGTTCCTGTAATTCTTTTTTCACTTCTTCTACCGCTTCAGTTCCATTTATGACTATATCAGCGATAGCATCTTTTAACTCTTTTTGTACCGTAGCTGCCGCCGTATTTGCATCATCTGCTGCATTCTGTGCCTTCCGTGCCGCATCGGTTGCCGCCTTGACAGCCTTCGGCGTTGCCGCCCGATCTTCGGCTTCGCTGTCCGTTGCACTGGAGAGCTGCGTAATCCCAGCTTTGGTTAAAGATGCAGTTGGGATGTCAATATTGTCCAAATCCCCGCGCAACTTGTTTATTTCCTGCCCAATGTCGTTAAAGTCATCCGGCTTTACTACATCCGTTAGTTTCCAATCAGTTTTAGCCATGAATAAATACCTCCGCTTTTATAGTTCGCAATTAATCTTATCTCTGCTACATTTATTCTATAAAAGACATAGAGTTATCACTGGCCTTATTTCGGACAGTAAAAGGTCATTTGGAGGACAAGCATTCACTTTCCGCCTGCTTTTATCATTCTGTAATAGTTCTAATTTTCAGCACCCTTCGTTTTATTATTTTTATGCCCCCGGTATCCCGAGGGCATAAAAATAACCGCTACCTATACGGCGCGGATTCGTAAAACTCTTCATACTTTATATTTAATTATTCCCACGCCTCTATCGTGTACGATACCTTATCACCGATTAAGTAGTTTTGAATGCCAGCCATCTTCCCGTTTGACCACTTTATGTTGCCATACTGGATATTACTTAATCCTGCGCCACCGCCATAAGTTGTAAACCCGTTGTTATCAAACGCAACATATTGCGTACCAGGTGCTTTTATGAGCAATATACTTGCCTCAAACCCGAAATCAAAATTTACATAAGCGCTCTGACCAACACCAGAGCGGTATAAATACTTTTTGCCTGTATTAATCTGCCCTATCTTAATCGCCAACTGTGCCGGAGTATCGTTGACCGAAGCTGCAACGCCCTTATTTGTTAAAGACAAGAGTTGCAGATGTTATGAACATGGCGGTTGCCTATTTAACTGATGGCGGTGAGATGGACGGAAAAACAAACAAATATATCGTAGACCACTATGAACTTTTTCCTGCTGTAACCGCCGAATCAAAAAAGAATGCAGCCTCGCAAGTTGATGCAAGCATAACATCGAAACATCTTTTCAAAAATATTAAACCTTACATAGATAAAATGGTTGAAGTCAATGGTTATGTGGTGCAAATCCAAGAAGAAGAAATTGAAATTGGCACAGTAGCTGAAATTCACATCCTAGACGACAATGGTAATTCGATTATTGGCGAGTATATGAATTCTACTGGAGATATCCTTGATGGTGATGTCGTTACCATGAGAGGAGTTCCTACGATTCAATATTCATTTGATAACATAGGCGGTGGAACAACTAACGCAATCCTATTAACAGTATCCACTATTAAAAAAAGTCAATAACTCATAATGTAAATGATTAATTCTTAGCCGGAAACGGCTTTTCTTTTCGCTTTATAACCGAACACGCATTCCCCTACTGGAGGTTATCACCATGGTCAAACATTATCGAATGACTATTTTGGAAGAGTTTATAGAGCATACGTATGTAAGTGCCGGTATTACTTCCCCCGATCAGATTACCATTGATGAGCTGTCTACGCGGTTAAATGTATGGGTCCATTATGCAGAGATCGGCAGCCGAGCCCTAGAAGCTGTCAGCGGCATGTATAGCATGTTTATCGACAGCCGTTTACCCAAAGGCCAACAGCGTCTAGACTTCCTTCACGAGCTCTGCCACCTTCTCAGGCATGCCGGTAATCAAATGACTATGCCTGAATCGTACACCCAAATGCAAGAGCTCGAGGCCGAGCAGTTTGTTTTATATGCAGCTATGCCATCGTCAATGGTATTCCAGCTGACCCCAATCATGCCCACTATGGTAGATGCGATACCTTGCCTGGTTGATGTGTTTGACGTTCCGCCCGCTCTTGCAGTCAAGCGCATAGAGCAAATTAAACGAAGAATAATAGATGGCTACCGTCAAAGCAAACGGAGTGAACAGAAGAATCGTAGCCATGAGCCTGCCTGGTCACGCGAAACTAAAAGGGTCCTGCAGCAGTTGGATCGTCAATTAGTCGCAAAGGGATTGCCTGGTTACCAAGATCATGGTCTCATATAAATTTTAGGAGGATTAACAACTCATGAAAGGACACGTATACCAAAGAGGAAAAACCTATACTTATGTAATCGACTTGCCTTCGGATTCGTTAACTAGTGGGCGCCGTCAAAAATCTAAAGGTGGGTTTAAAACAGAAAAGGAAACCTGCTCAGCATGTCACATCAAAATTGCTGAAATCGAAAAAGGGACTCATGTTGATGATTCAAAAATTACAGTAAAGGAATATCTCGAAGAATATCTAGAAACACATGCTGAACCAAACTTCAAACCAACATCGTATGGTACAGAGAAAACCATTATAGAAGCGCGTATCATACCCGTACTCGGGAAAATAAAACTACAAGCACTTACGCCACGTACTATTAAATCCTTCTATGCAGAACTAAGAAAAAAATATTCTAAGGAATATGTAAAGGGAATTCACGGTGTTCTAAAACGTGCCATGAGACTGGCATATAGCGAATCTGGGCTATTGTCAGAAGACATTATGAGCAAAGTATCTATGCGAAGTAAAGTAAATGCTAACGAGCAAAAAGAAATACAATTCTGGACCGTTGAAGAGTTTACTCATTTTCTAAAATCATCAAGGCACCACGTACATTACATCGTCTTTTCGCTGGCCATATACACTGGAATGCGCCGGGGAGAAATACTAGGACTACGTTGGCGAGATATTGATTTTGATAATAGAGAGCTCAAGGTTATCCAAACAGTAAACTGGACACGCTCAGGCCTCGTTGTACAGCGTCAAAGACTGTTGACTCCATCCGTAGGGTAAAACTATTTCAAGCTGTCATAGACGACCTACAGGAGCCGAACGTCTTGGGATGACTCCTGCAATGTTTAACGAACGCTACTCACATTTACTTCCGACGATGCAAGACGAAGCTGTCGATCGGATTGAAGCTGAACTAAATAAATACTCCGAAAAACCACTCGAACCTGTGAATAATTAGGCTGCCGTTAGCAAATGCGTTAGCAAACTCAAATCCCCGCTCTATTCTACCCCTGAAATCTACTAATCTATTATGCCTATAAACAGCAAAAAACCCTTGCATAGCAAGGGTTCTCGCATAAATGGGCCCTGAGGGACTCGAACCCCCGACCAATCGGTTATGAGCCGACCGCTCTAACCAACTGAGCTAAGGGCCCTTGCGACAAATGACTAAAATAAGTATTGCGGGGGCAGGATTTGAACCTACGACCTTCGGGTTATGAGCCCGACGAGCTACCGGACTGCTCCACCCCGCGACAATAAATAGCGACAAGTAATAATATACATGAGTATGCCATAGTTTGTCAAGTGTTACTTTAAGGGATTGTGTAAACCTTTGCTCTTATCTATAGAAATGAAACGGATAATCGTCTCGGATAAAATTTCAAGGAATGAACCTGACGCCGTACTTTCCACGCTTGGAGCGGAAGATTTCAATTTCATTCATGCGATCAAAGCCGTAAATCCAGCCATCTTGTTCTAATCTCTTTGCCAGGCAGCCGGCTTGAAATTTCGTACGATACAACTTATTGAAATACACCCAATGCATTCATAATCTCCTCCATACAGATTTGATTCATCGCTATATAGATTACCCAGAATTGTACAAAAAAAGCCGCCGAAATAATTTCCAGCGACTTTTTTTATAATTCAATTATCCTCTACTCGATAATCCAGCAGCTGCATCCACATTATCTTCAGGAATAAAAGGCGTGCCGTCTTCCTGGAATTCGGTCTTAGGATTAAGCTTGATCTCCTGCAGCATTTTGTTCCCCTTCTCCGACCATTCCTTCAGGGCTTCTGATGCTGACTTCTTCTTATCTAATACCTCTTGGAAATAATTTCGGCCGATATTTTCAACGTAATACAATCCTCGCTTCTCCTGCTTCAGCTTATCATCCTTCGGATTTGTCGGAGGTACCGGCTTGATATTATAGAAGGCCCCGATATTATAAGATTGACCCTGCCGTGGTTGGATATAAGACTTCCGGGCAACCATCTCATACGAATTGCTCCGTGACTTCAGCTTCGCCCAGTCTTCACCGGCAATGAACTTAATATAGTCCCAGGCCGATTCCGGATTAGGCGCATTGGTGTTAATCGCAAACGTATTGTTAAGATAAATGTTGCCGCCAATATCCGGCTTCTCCGGATGTGTCGGAAGCGTTACTACATCCCAATCAACTGGCGTGTAATCCTTGATCTTGGCTGCATTCGTATTGGCGTCAGCAATATCGTTAATATAATAGCTCTCGGCGATCATCATCGCGACTTTGCCAGATAAGAACAAATCATTGGATATCGGAGTCCATTTCTCATCATAGTTGACATTATTGTTATTGGGGATAACTTCTTCTTTAACAAGGTTGCTGATCGTATCCCATGCTTTAATCCACTGCGGCGAATCCACCGTCATGGTCTCAGCCTTTTCATCATACAACCTTAGCTGCAGCGGAGCCATGTAGGTATATTGCATATCCCAGAATGGATCATTGCCCAAATAACGATTGAAAGAGAATCCATAGACGCGATCCTTGCCTGAACCCTTCGCCACTCTCTTCGCCAAATTAAATACATCGTCCCAAGTCATTTTATCCGTCGGAGGCTCAACCCCGGCATCGGATAACAGCTTCTTGTTATAGAACAATGCCGATGAAGAGAATGAAGGAGTTAACGCATAAAGATTTCCCTCTCCCAAATCCTTAATGCCATCGATGACGGCTGGAACAAAATCACTTGTATCAAATTTGTCCTCCTGGACTAATGGGTCAAGCTGCTTCAGCATATTTTCCTGGATCAATTGCTTTAGCACACTAACGTCTGCAACGACGACATCAACGGGATTGCTGCCGGTCATAATTTTCTTCATGCCGTCCATGTAATCCGGCTCTTTATAAGGCTCTGATCCATCATTATAACGCCAATCGCTCTGATTAATAGCAGGCACTATTTCGATCTTTACATTTTTTCTGTCAAATTCATAAATATCTGTGTACTGTTGACGGAAATAAGAGTCATCCATATTGCCGCCATACAGGACGCCGATGCGGAGTACTTTCTCTTGGTTGCTATCCGGAGCCTTTGCTCCGCTGCATCCAGCAAGCATTCCCAGGGCCATTGTGGCCGCCAGGGATACTGTCATCATTTTACGCATTTTTCCGTTCTTAAGCTTCATGCGTTCTCCTCCTCTAATGATTTCGGCGCCGTAATCACAATCTTGTCACCATCAAACTCCATGCTGGCTCTCCCCTGAATCCCGACCGCTTCAAGATATTCCTTAGGAACCTGCAATCTCCCAACCCGATCGACAACCACAAATGCTTCGTGTACTTCCTGAAGCCCGCCTTGATGGAAACCACCGTTCTCCATCGTTGCCAGATCCAGATTCGGATTACGCTTGAGAAACTCTGTACTCGTTAAACCGTCGCGAATGGCAACAACCCGGTCAACCTTGCCGGCCAGCGTTAAATCATGCGTAACGATAACGATCGTAATTCCAAGTTCACGATTCACATTGCGGAAAATATTCATGATCTGGTCAGCGGTTGCCGTATCAACCGAGCCGGTCGGCTCATCCGCCAATAGCAGCTTGGGGCGATTCGATAGCGAGATGGCGATGGCTACGCGCTGCTGCTCTCCGCCGGAGAGCTGATGCAGCTTGCTGTGCATGCGATCCTTCAGACCGACCCATTCAAGCAGCTGCTTGGCATAGACCCGATCCAGCTTGCCGCTTAACAGCATCGGCATTTCTACATTCTCCAAAGCAGATAGATACGGAAGCAGGTTGCGTCCGTTGTTCTGCCATACAAAGCCAACGGTGTTCCGCTTGTATTCTACCAGCTGATCGTCGCGAATCTTCAGCAAATCCCAGCCGCCTACATTCACTTGACCCGCGGAAGGGCGGTCAAGACCGCCCAGCATATTCAGCAGAGTTGATTTGCCGCTGCCGCTATTGCCGATAATCGCCATCATCTCACCCTGATTTACCGTCAGGTTCAAGCCCTGCAAAGCGACAACTTCGATATCCTCCGATTTAAAGATTTTAACGAGTCCTTCACAATAGATCATTTCGTTCATATTACCGCTCCTCTCCCATCTTGACTGCCTGATGTACACGCAAGCGGCGGATCTGCCATAGCAGAAGTCCGGCACCGAGCAGCAGCATAACTAGAACGACAACATATAACTGCATCGTATCCGAGGAATTGAAAATAATTCTGAACGGAGGAACCTGTGAAGTGACATTGTCCGCCGTCTGCAAGAACGGCAGATACAACTTACCGGCCACTTTGCCGATCACGATCCCAAGCACGATCGATAACCCTGCGGTTAGCAGCTGCTCCGCCAGCAGCATAAGCGTCAGCTGTCTGCGCGATAAGCCCATGGCCCGCAAAATACCAAATTGTACAACCCGGCTTGATAAGTTAAAGAACCAATACATCACATAACCGATTAAGGATACGATTACCGAGACCAGGAAGCCCATACTCAAAATCCCGAATACCCCGCCTCGGGTAGGATGTTTCTTCTGCGTCGCCAGCTCGCTGCGCACATCCTTGACCGAATAAAGATCGATATTCTCGCTGGTCAGCTTCGTGACGATCGGCCCAACCTTGGCATCCGGCTTCATCTTGAGCCACACTTCATAAGGAAGAATCTTGGCCTGGTCATAAATATAATCCAGGTTAGCAATGAGGAACGGAGATTCATCCGGATACATACTAGGCCAGTACGGCAAAATTCCGTACACAATAAAATCTACAGATCGCTCCGCTAAAGACACCGTAATAATGTCACCGGGCTTCAGCTGATACTTCTCCGCCAGATTGGACGGAACAAGCGCAGCGCTCTCGTTCATCCCGAGTAAATTCAAATATTGATGCGGAGCCGCCGGGAACAAGTCATCGCGGAACCAGGCCACCTGATAGAAATCAGCGTTATCAATCCCCATAATGTTCCCTTGGCCTGCTGAACGTCCAGAGATGATAAGATTGCCCTTGGTCTGCAGTACCCTGGCCGCATGCTCTACACCTTCCAGCTTGCGAAATACTTCAAACGGCGGTTCGATATAATTCATCTTGGTCGGCTTATTGCCTTGACCATTCCCAGGCCCTCCCCCCGGGTTCCCCCCGCCAGGATTGCCTCCTCCCGGATTACCGCCGCCTGGGTTGCCTCCACCACCGGTACCTCCCTGTCCTTGGCCTGTTGGCGGTTTGGTGGGCGTTTCAGGCGTCTCTTCCCACACGGTTTGCATGATAACGTCCGCCCCATATTTATATAGCGTACGCTCCGTCGAGTTCAGATCAATCGTGCGAGCGGCAGAAGCATTATATACACCCAGCCCTAATGTTAGAACCAGCAAAATCATCAGCGGATAATAGGAAGAGGCTGAACGTGACAGCTGGGTTAGACTTAAATAATATGGAACCGGCAGCCACTTCTTGCCAATCCAACCGATCAGCTTAAGAATCCACGGGAAAATCCGCAGGAAAAACAGCCCGATCGAGAAAATAGCCAGCGCCGGAACGAAGAACAAGAAAGGTTGCACCTGCAGCTCATCCGTCGTCATCCCCGTCTGGAACGTTAACATTTGGCGCTCATAAAACAGGTAATAGCCGTATCCGGCGACCCCCATCAGCACAATATCCAGACACCAGCGCTGCCAGGTCGGCATGCGATCGTTGCGAGCCTGTTTGCGCTTCGCATTGACAATGGAGGCGCGAGCATAAGATACCGCTGGAAGCACCGTAGCCAGGATCGCGATAAGAACCGCCAATCCTCCAAGAAGCAGCGCATCCGCATTGAACCCAACAGGGATGGACTTCCGATTGACAAAGGTCAGGAAGCCGTCCGCGGAACCGATGCTCTTTGACATAAACCAGCCGAGCAAGGGGCCGAATATCATAGCAGCCGCACCTAACATAATCCCTTCCAGCAAATAAATGAATATAATCTGCTTGGTAGATGCCCCCCGACTGCGCAGCACAGCGATATCGCTCTGCTGTTTATCCAAGGACTGCTTAGCATTCATCACAATATAGTAGAAGACCATGGCGATCATCGGGGCAGCCAGCGTGAAGAGCAAGGTCTGCATCTGCAGGCTCTGCTTCCGGAAATCATTTAACAAATCACCAAAAGAGAGATCCACCTTCGTATCCTTCAGCTTCTGATATAGCTCCACGTTCAATCGGTCAAGCGTGGTCGATAATGGCGACAGTTGACTCGTCTTGATCTCACGTAGATCAAAAGCATAATACCAGCTGGAACCATGAATCGGAATCGATAATTTCTTAAGAAGAGCCTCATTAAATACTTTTTCATTAACATAGAAGCTGTTCATCATTCCTTCGAACCCTTGATACCAATAAGGATCCGTCTCATCTGTCGGCTGGAATGTACCGACAATCTTAACCTTCAGAACGATACCCGCACCGCCGGAGACGGGATATTCCATCACATCGCCGACATGAAGATCCTGCCGATACATCGCTTCTTCCAGCATCAGTGCTTCCAGAACATTTCCGTCATAGCTATCGGAAGTAATATTGCCGCCCGACACCGAGATATGATCCTGCAAGCCGCTCATGGAATTGATCGACATCGTCCGCATGCGGCTCGCATCGACCTTCGTCGGGTCCTGCGGATATACCTCCGCGCTTCTCAAAGAACGGGCATTCACATAAGCCTTGAACGGAAAATTAATTTCCCCCGGAACTTCCTCAGCAATATACTTATTAACAGCTTCAAGTCCTGCCAAGTCTGTCTTCGCCCCTCCGGCTGCCTGATAGCTCATAATCAGAGAACCGGCCGGAAGACCTTCACTTTGTTCCTTCAGGGTATTAGAAACAACGCGCTTAAGCGCTCCGTCGGAATACATCGGTATGCTTACCGTAAAGGAGACCGCCACGATCAAACCGATCAAGGTGCTCAGCGTTAACCATTTCGTGTTCCACATTTTACGGAATAGCAAACGTAACATCGGCACTCCCATTAACGACCCACTACTTTCTGTCCAGGTGTGAGGCCTTTAAGAATCTCAATATCCGTAGAGGTCTGCATGCCTACTTCTACATCGACTTCACGCTTGGAGCCATCCGCTTCAACAACCTGCACATAAGTACGAGAGCCGATGGTGCGGAGGGCGGATATCGGAATGAGTGTTGCCTTCTCCTTACGATTGGTTACGACTTTGACACTTAGCTGGCGTCCTCTCTCCAGATCCTTTGGCCATTTATCCAGCTCGACAATCAGATATTTATCGATGGAGTCCTTTTCCGGCGCGCCATTATTGCCATTGTTCCCGTTGTTTCCATTATTCGACGAATCCGTAGGAGCCGGCATCGCCTTGATTTTTCCATTGATGACGCCTATCGCGTTAATATCAACTTCGGCTTTCATGCCAACAGCCAACTTCTGAAGTTCCTCCTTGCCAAAGGAAGCAGCGACAACGAGGGAAGAAGTATCCGAAATCACACCTAACGAATCATAGGCTTTAATCGTTCCCCCCTTCTGAGCGTTAATCGAGACAATCGTGCCTGAGAAAGGAGCCGTTAACGATCCGTCGGCAATTTTCTGCTCCAGGTCGACCAATTCCTGACGTTGTTCTTCAAATACAATAGAAGCCTTCTCGAATTCAATATCATCCATTTCATCCTTCTTCCGCAGCGTTTCCTTCATCGTTAATTCCTGCTGGCGGAAATCCAGACGTTTCTTGCGCAGTTCCTTCTCCATATCTTTAACTTCAAGCTCGATCAGGACATCGCCTTTTTTGACTTTATCTCCGGCCTTGACCAGGACATTTTTAATATGAAGTCCATCCTCAGTAAAATAGAGCGGTTCTTCACGCTGGCTCATAATTTTGCCGACAGCGCTCACGGACTGCTCAATCGGTTCCGAACGAACCTCATATTCCGGTTTCTTTGAAATTGTAGGCGGGGTAATGACCGGCAGTACTTCTTCCTCATCTTCATTAGGAAGCAATGAGCACCCCGTTGATAGAAGAAGCGCAGTGCAAATGGACAAAAGCCCCAGCGATCTGATTACCCTCCCCTTTCTTTTAGTTAATGAATCTTCCATCCACCATTTCATAGACATGGTCTGCTACCTCCAAAATTGTTGGGTCATGTGTTGTCATGCATATTGTCACTTGTTCTGTATGTATTATATTTTTGAATACGGCCATAACCTGAGCACCCATCTGTGTATCCAGGTTCGCCGTGGGTTCGTCCGCCAGCAGCAGCTTCGGACGGTGTGCTATCGCCTTGGCAATCGCCACACGTTGTTGCTCCCCGCCGGACATCTCGAACGGTCTATGAAACATCCGTTTGCCGAGTCCGACTAATTCCAGGCAGTGGGTGACGCGTGCTTTCCACTCACTGGAGGGTACATTTGCCATCCGCAGCGATAATTCGACATTCTCCCAAGCGGATAGAAGCGGAAGCAGGGCATAAGCCTGAAAGATAAAGCCAATTCGATCCCTGCGCAGCTTCGTACGCTCATTATCGCTTAAGGAATGCAAAGGATGATCCTGAAAAAATATCTCGCCAGAAGAAGGCTGGTCCAGCCCTCCCAGCATATTGAGCAGCGTCGTTTTACCTGAACCGGATCTGCCTTTCAGCATAACGAGCTGGCCGCTGCGAACCTCCATATTGATCCCTTTAAGCACATGAAGTTCACCCCCTCCAACAGGAAAGGAGCGGTGAACGTCTTTAACCGTCAGAATCGGCCCCTTAGGCTCTTCTACCTGTTCTTGGTGAACAGAAGAAGGGTCTGCCGGGGCATGTTCCTGCTCTGATTCAGCTGCAATAGTCGCAGCTTGCTCCGTTGCAGCCTCGCCTGAAAGAACAACATGTTCATCTGCCGAAGCCTCTGGAGCGGGTTGCTCTTCCGTATTGTCCGCTGCCACAGCGTCTACGACTTCTTCCCCGCCGGGTTCAGAGGATTTTACTGGTTTGCGAAGCCATCGCATCATCTTGTATCGGTCTCCTATATTGATCTATTTTTGTGATTTAACGTCAGGGGATAACGCCTCGTTCCGCCGCTTGGCCCAGTTATCCCATACGTTATGCATTATAAACGAAAACACATGGCAAAAAGTTACAAGATTTTTTACTAAAATGAGATATATTTAGGCATAAGTTTCATAAGTTTTTTTCATCTAACGAAATTGCAGATCGTGATTTTCCTAAATCCGGCGGCGAATGAATTCCAATGAAACCATATTGTGATGCGGAAAAAATATAGACTTTAACCCCTCAATTCGAGACAAGGATGTTCCCCCTTTCGTTTAAATATGAAAAAGCCATCTTGCTTAAATAGCGATGCCTCGTCACCTTAGAGAGACTATATGCCTCTATTGCCAAAATTTAAATGCTGATAGACCGCTTCTTTTCTGATAGTATAGCAGAGGTTTCTATTATCTACCGGAAAAGAGGATTTACAAAATGAAAATTACTAGACTCACTCTTCTCCTGCTCATTTGCCTGTTCATGGTAGAACCACTTACGTTTGCCAAGGGCGACGCGCTGACGTTCCAGGATATTGACCAGAGCTATGCCAAGGAAGCCATTCTCTATCTACACGAGAAAAACATAATGAACGGCACAAGCGCCGGGCACTTCTCACCGCGACAAGTGATGACCCGTGCTGAATTCGCCACCACACTTGTTCGCCTGCTACATATGGAGCCGGTTACTCCGGCCGTACCAACCTATACAGATGTGAAGAAGCAAGCCTGGTATTATGAAACCATCCAGGCTGCTAGCGAGCTTGGCCTCGTTACCGGGAACGGAAATGGCACATTCTCTCCGGCACAATCAATCACCAGACAGGAAGCGGCAGCCCTGCTTATACGCGCCTTGAAGGAACAAACGGGAGCCTATGGACTTAGCGGTTTTAAAGACCGTTCCTCTATCGCCGAATGGGCGCAACCCTACGTGGCCACTGCAGCAGGGCTTGGCCTAATGGAAGGTAGCGATGGGGCATTCCACCCTAAGCAAGCACTGACCCGGCAGGAAGCGGCCATGCTGCTGTACCGAGTCCTCCAGAATGAAAAGTGGCAGCAAATCATTCATTCGAAAGTCCCCGCTTCGATCCAGCTTGGCTGGCAATACGGTCAGACTACGGAAGAATATGAGCGCTCGATTAGCAAGTCCAACATTAATGTTCTCTCGCCCCGCTGGTTCTTCCTTAACCAGGACGGTTCGATGGCGAGTCATGTTGATACCTCTCTGATCAGCTGGGCAAAACAGAACAACAAACAGATATGGGCGATGGTCGGCAATCGCTCTCTGCAAGAGAACACGCATGCGATGCTGAGCTCAAAGCAGGAGGCCACAAATTTCATTGCCCAGCTTAAGGCGGCTGTTGTGAATTACGGCTTGGAAGGCATCAATCTTGATTTTGAAAATGTAGCTCCGCAGGACCGGGAAGCAATGACCGCTTTCACGTCCGAACTGGCAATGCAATTGCACAGCATTGGCGCCAAGCTGTCTGTCAACGTCTCCCCGGATTGGAATACAGACTGGACGGAAGCTTTTGATTACGCCAGCCTGGGCAGCAGCGCAGACTACATCGTTCTGATGGGCTATGACGAGCATTGGTCGGGGTCGCCTATCCCTGGATCTGTGTCCTCCCTGCCTTGGCTGGAGCATGGGCTTGATACCTTATTGAAGAAGGTCCCTGCTGCCAAGGTCATTCTGGCAGTGCCGCTGTACAACCGGGATTGGACCGTCAACAGCAAGAACGGAGGAGTTACATCGGAGGATGTAACACTAACGGAGCAGAATACACGGATTCAGAAGTACGGTGCCGGGTTAAATTGGAAAGAGGATTTGGGACAGTATAAGGCGGTTTATCAGGCCAATGGGATTGCCCATCAGCTATGGCTAGAGGAGACCCGTTCACTTTCTCAGAAATATAAAATGGCTTCAGAGCGGGGAATCGCTGGATTTGCCTACTGGCATATCGGCGGAGAATTTCCGGCGATATGGCCAAGCCTGCGCAATATGGCTAAATATATGGCGCAATAAACACCATAATAGGGTACAAATAAAAAACAGTGTGATCCGCGAATTAACCGCTAAATCACACTGTTTATTTTATTGAAGGCTATTGGCAATTTCCACCAGCTTATCAGTATCATACAATGGGACGAGCTTGCTACCATCCGTTTTATAGGATAGCAAGCTATACGTATACCCGTCATGCCGCCAGTAAATGGCACTGAATCCGTCATTTCCTTGAATCCAGGCGCGAGCACCATTCTCAAGCTTAGGCCCCTTCTTCCCTTCCGGTTCGGAAGTTACCTTCGAATTGGACTGCCCTAGCACCAGCTGTATTCCCAGCTGTTCATTGGCATACACCATCTGATATAAATCGAAGGGGGCGGCAATCTTGTTTACGGCGCGATGAGTTGCCTCAAAAGGCAGCTTGGGCAGCAGCAAGGGGAATACAGCTTCGCGGATCGTCTGCTGAAAGGCCTCGTCGCTTGCTGAATCCGATGCCCATTGGCTCTCTGTCCCCTTCCACTTCGCCACGCCATCTGTAATTAACAATCCAGAGTCAGCAGCTCCACCCTTAACATCATTAGCAACAGAAGCCGCCACTGATGATTGGTTTGCATACGCCACCACGGTTCCTTGGTCCGATAATTGGATCACCGTTCCCGATCCAACCCTGGAATGAGGCTTCTGCACTTCACTTAGCAAAAATTGCCCGGTGTAATTTTTAGTCTTGCCATTCACTTTATATGTCACGATAACATCTATGGGATCATCCTTGCTGATATTAGTCCCCTTGAATACATTATTGGTAGACATGAGAGTCCGTCCGCCTGCCGCATCAGGTAAGGTGAAGGGGTCATTCGCCTGACTGACCGACGTTATCATCCGACCGCCAAGATGTAAGCCATAGCTGACTCCTTCAAAGCTTTTCTCGTCCCCATTTCGCTCCAGATACTGATCCCCGACGTAAATCGAATCCGGATATACGACCAACTCCACATTTTTTATAAATAAATCATCCGTCGCCACATCGAAGCTAAAAAGCTTAGGCTCCTGATTAAGCTCAGTTAATCGATAAGATAAAAAAGCTACCGTTATAACAAATACCACATTAAGCACAATTGAGCCTATAAACACCGCTCGTCTCTGCTTTGCCAAGTTAACTTCACCCCTCTCACTGATAAAGATACCATAATTTAGGCGGGTACTCTAATGACAAATCAGATATGGATGGGATGACGATATCCCTCTTCAAGCTATGGATCTCGATGATATTTGTAGAAAGAGCCATATCCCGCCCTATCCTAATGTATTAGCCAAGCTAACACTGGGGATGGGAATCGGAATATGGCTCTATAACTTCCTCTTGGCAGATTATTTACCGAAGGAAGACGGGTCTTGTCTCCACGATTTCAAGAGGTCGAGGTCCTCTGCCTTGATAACTCCACGTTCTACAGCCACATCGATCAGGGCGGAGTAATTGGACAGTGTCTGCAGCGGTACTCCCGCTTCTGCGAAGGCATGAACCGCCTTGTCCAGCTGGTAGCTGAAGATGGCCAGCACGACCAGGGGCTCTGCTCCAACTGCTCGGACTGCTTCGGCTGCCTTGATCGAGCTGCCGCCTGTAGAGATCAGATCCTCGATCACGATCACTTTCTGTCCCGACTTGATCAGGCCTTCAATTTGATTTTCCTTGCCGTGGCCCTTGGCCTTGTCGCGAATGTAAGCCATCGGCAAGCCAAGCTTCTGCGATACAAATGCAGCATGGGGAATTCCCGCCGTTGCCGTCCCCGCTATGACTTCGGCTTCCGGATAAGCCTCACGAATCACTGCCGCAAAGGATTCAGCGATCAGATCGCGGATTTCCGGATAAGACATCGTTAAGCGATTATCGCAATAGATAGGAGATTTGATGCCTGAGGTCCAAGTGAACGGTTCACGCGGACGAAGCGCAACTGCCTCGATATCAAGCAGACGATCTGCAATCTGATTAGCCATAGAATTTGTGTTTACCATGCTTGTTTCATCTCCTCAATAATTTGTAGTGCAGCTTCTCTCGGGCTTGGGGCAGAGATAATCGGTCTGCCTACGACGATGTAGTCCGTTCCCTGCTGCATAGCCTCAAGTGGAGTTAATGTACGCGACTGGTCGCCCGCAGCGCTTCCGGCTGGACGAATTCCTGGCGTAACCGTCTTAAAGTCCTTGCTACAAGCACTCTTAATTGCCTGCACTTCCAGCGGCGAGGCAACAACTCCATCTAATCCCGCTTCCTTCGTAAGCAGGGCATAGGAGACCACCGATTGCTCAACCGTTCCCGGAATCCCAAGCTCCTGATTCAGCATCGTCTGATCCGTGCTGGTGAGCTGGGTTACTCCGATCAGGATCGGCTGCTTTAATGCCGGAGAAGCGGCCATTGCTTCCTGCACGCCTTCCTTGGCAGCCTTCATCATCTTCAATCCTCCAGCGGCATGAACATTGAACATATCTACGCCGAGCGAAGTGATGCCAAACGCACCATTCTTGACAGTGTTAGGGATATCATGCATTTTCAAATCCAGGAAGACGGAATACCCGCGATCCTTCAATTCACGGACAAAGTCCGGACCTTCGCTGTAATAGAGCTGCATCCCTACCTTCATATAGCAAGGGATTCCCTCCAGTGTGTCGATGAGTTGTCTTGCCTGCTCCACCGTGGGGCAATCCAGAGCAACCATTAATCTTCCTGCGGCTTGTTCGAATATATTCATGCTTCTTGCCTTCCTCCTGTCATACTCACGGCCCCGAAGCTTAAGCCTCCGGAGCCGCATGAAATATCAATCTGTCTATAAGCTAATCTATTAAGTCCGTGGCATCGCCTGTGAAGAGAAGTTGAGCGTTTCAAGCATTTCCAGCAGTGCGCGGACTGTATCCAGCGAAGTCATGCAGACTACCCCGTTTTCCACCGCTTCGCGGCGAATCCGGAAGCCGTCGCGCTCCGGCTCTTTGCCTTTCGTCAGCGTATTGATGACGAAATGTGCTTGGCCGTTGCGGATCAGATCGAGAATGTTCGGCTCTCCGTCCTTCAGCTTGTTCACTGTGGTCACTCGGATATTCGCCTCTTCAAGCGCCGCAGCGGTGCCCGAGGTTGCGATAATCTTATAGCCCAGATTATAGAAGCCGCGCAGAAGTTCCACTGCCTCTTCCTTGTCTTTATCAGATACCGTAGCGATGATCGCTCCGCTAACCGGTATCTTCATTCCCGCCCCTACCAAGCCTTTGTACAGCGCTTTGGCATAACGCGGATCGCGGCCCATCACTTCACCGGTCGATTTCATTTCCGGCCCAAGAGTCGGCTCTACACGGCGCAGCTTCGCGAAGGAGAACACCGGCACCTTCACAGATACCTGCTCGCTCTCCGGCCACATGCCTTCTGCATAACCGAGGTCCTTCAGCTTCTGGCCAAGGATGCATTTCGTCGCTACGTTCGCCATCGGTATATTCGTTACTTTGCTCAGGAACGGTACTGTACGGGACGAGCGAGGGTTAACCTCGATCACATAAACTTCGTTCTGATAGATCACGAACTGGATATTGACCAGACCAACTGTCTTCAGCTCTTTGGCGATCCTGATCGTGATGTCGATGATCTTCTCCTTGAGCTCCGCAGATAGATGCTGCGGCGGATATACCGCAATCGAGTCCCCGGAGTGAACACCGGCCCGTTCGATATGCTCCATGATACCTGGGATCAATACGGTCTCGCCATCGCAGATCGCATCAACCTCGACCTCTTTGCCAAGCATGTAGCGGTCAATCAGCACCGGATGCTGGGGATTAATCTTCACCGCTTCCTCCATATAGCGAAGCAGGTCCTCGTCGGAGTATACGATCTCCATCGCCCGTCCGCCCAACACGTAGGATGGACGCACCAGAACCGGATAACCAAGCCCGCGAGCAGTCCCAACCGCTTCATCTACGGAGGTTACTGTGCTGCCCTTAGGCTGAGCGATGTTCAGTTTGGATAAGAGTGCTTCGAACCGCTTGCGGTCCTCCGCCTCATCGATGCTCTCCAAGGAAGTACCGATAATCCGTACCCCGGCCGCTTCTAATGGAGCTGCCAAATTGATCGCCGTCTGTCCGCCGAATTGGACGATAACTCCCAGCGGCTTCTCTTGCTCGATGACATGCATTACATCCTCGAAGAAGAGCGGCTCGAAGTACAAGCGGTCGGATGTATTGAAATCTGTCGATACTGTCTCCGGGTTGTTGTTGATAATGACGGCCTCGTAGCCGGCATTCTGAATAGCCCATACGGCGTGAACCGTAGAATAGTCGAACTCGATCCCTTGACCGATACGAATCGGACCTGAACCAAGAACGATGATCTTCTCTTTATCGGTATGGAGAACTTCGTTCTCCGTCTCATAGGTTGAGTAGTAATATGGCGTCGAGGCCTCAAACTCCGCCGCACAGGTGTCAACCATTTTATAGACCGGTCGGATGCCCTGCTCTTTGCGGAAGGCCGTTATGCTGGCTTCCGTCACAAGCGAGCCGCCAGGATGTCCGGCTGAGCGCAGCTCCGCGATAGCGCGGTCCGTGAAGCCCAGTCTTTTCGCTTCATACAAGGTAGCATTGCTTAATTCAATCTCACCGGAGATCCGGCTCTCAAACTGCACCAATCGCTCGATCTTATCCAGGAACCACCAGTCGATGCTTGTCAGGTCTTGAATCTCCTGCAGCTTATAGCCGCGGCGGAAGGCTTCAGCGACAAGGAACACCCGCTCGTCGTCCGCTTTGGTCAGGCGCTTGTTCAAGGTATCAGTATCCAGCTCTTCGGTTCCTTTTATATATAAACGGTTGGTTCCAATCTCTAGAGAGCGAACCGCTTTATGGATCGATTCCTCGAACGTCCGGCCGATGGCCATTACTTCTCCGGTTGCTTTCATCTGCGTGCCAAGCTTGCGGTTGGCGTGCACAAATTTATCGAACGGCCAGCGCGGAATTTTGCTAACGATATAGTCCAGCGTTGGCTCGAAGCAGGCATAAGTCTGACCTGTGACCGGGTTTATGATTTCATCAAGCGTATAACCGAGAGCGATCTTGGCCGCCATCTTGGCAATCGGATAACCGGTCGCTTTCGAGGCCAGCGCCGATGAACGGCTGACCCGCGGATTTACTTCGATGACGTAGTATTGATAGCTCTGCGGATCAAGGGCAAACTGTACGTTACAGCCGCCTTCAATCTCCAGCGCGCGGATAATCTTCAGCGAGGCCGAGCGGAGCATTTGATACTCCCGATCGGACAGCGTCTGGCTTGGCGCTACAACGATGCTATCGCCGGTGTGAACCCCAACCGGGTCGAAGTTCTCCATATTGCAGACTACGATACAGTTGTCGTTCGCATCGCGCATTACTTCATATTCGATTTCCTTCATGCCGGCGATCGACTTCTCAATAAGACATTGACCGATTGGGCTGTACCGAATACCGGAAGCGACGATCTCTCTTAATTCTTCTTCATTCATACAAATTCCGCCGCCAGTACCGCCAAGCGTATAAGCCGGACGGACAATCAGCGGATAACCGATTTCTTCCGCGAAGCGAAGCGCTTCTTCCAACGTTGTAATGATGGTGCTCTCCGGTACAGGCTGCTCCAGCTCTCGCATCAATTCGCGGAACAAATCGCGGTCTTCCGCCTTCTCAATCGAAGTCAGCTGTGTTCCCAGCAGCTTCACATTTTCACGTTCCAGCACACCGGCGCGAGCAAGCTCCACCGCCATATTCAGGCCCGTTTGTCCGCCAAGGGTCGGCAATAGTCCGTCCGGACGTTCCTGGCGAATGATCTGCGTTACAAAATCGAGCGTAATCGGCTCAATATATACTTTATCAGCCATATTCGTATCCGTCATGATCGTGGCCGGGTTGCTATTAATCAGAACAACTTCTACGCCTTCTTCTCTCAACGCTCGGCAAGCCTGGGTTCCGGCATAATCGAACTCGGCAGCCTGACCAATGACGATCGGACCGGACCCGATCACAAGAATTTTCTTCATTTCTTTATTTATCGGCATAGTTATTATTCCCCTTTCGCCCTAGCCATCAACTCAATTTGACGCGATTTTCTCGGATGTTGTCTTTTATGCTCACGGATCATATCAATGAAGCGGTCAAACAGATAGCTGTTGTCATACGGGCCCGGAGAGGCCTCTGGATGGTATTGTACCGAGAAGGCAGGGTACTTCTTATGTCTAACGCCTTCGACCGTCTTATCATTATTGTTGATATGGGTCACTTCCAGTTCTGTGCCCGCAATAGATGCCTCGTTAACCGTATAGCCGTGATTCTGCGAAGTTATATAGCAGCGGCCTGTTGCCAATTCCTTAACCGGATGGTTGCCACCGCGGTGGCCGAATTTCAGCTTTTCAGTATCGGCGCCACAAGCCAGCGACAACAGCTGGTGTCCCAGACAAATTCCGAAGATCGGATATTTGCCGAGAAGCTCAGAGATCATTTCAGCAGCGTAAGGTACATCTTTGGGATCACCAGGGCCGTTGGATAATTGAATCCCGTCCGGGTTAAGGCGGCGAATCTCTTCAGCCGTCGTGTTATGCGGCACAATGACCACATCGCAATCCCGTTGGTTCAGCTCGCGCAGGATACCGCTCTTCGCGCCAAAGTCCACGAGTACGATCCGTTCCTTGGTACCCGGGCTACTGTAGATATGCTGTGTAGAGGTTCGCGCTACTTGATTGCGCAGTTCATCGATGCTAGCTGCTGCTACCAGCTCCTGCAGTTCTTCGACCGACTTCGAGGAAGTCGTAAGGATTCCCTTCATTGTGCCATGATGACGAATAATCCGAGTCAACATCCGTGTATCAATATCTGTAATGCCAGGAATGCCATACTCCTTAAGTAAATCGCCCAGACTGCATTCCGCTCTCCAATTGCTTGGTCTTGGCTCATACCGACGTACGATAAAGCCGTGAATCGAAGGTGCAATTGACTCGAAATCATCGCGCGAAATTCCGTAGTTGCCGATCAGCGGATGCGTCATGGTGACGATCTGACCGCAATAAGAAGGATCAGACAGCACCTCTTGATATCCCGTAATCCCTGTATTAAAAACGACCTCGCCCGTTTTTTCCACTTCCGCTCCGAACGATTTACCTGTAAACAGCGTGCCGTCCTCTAATAACAATCTAGCCTGCATCCTCTTTGCACTCCTTTTTATACACTTCTATATTCTCTGGATCATCCTTCATTTCAAGGGCGACTTGCCCGATAATTCTACAACGTGTTACTCCACACCAGCTTCCCGCCAACAATCGTATCTGTCGGCCAGCCCTTCAGCTTCCAGCCCGTAAACGGTGTGTTGCGACCCTTCGTGGCGAACGTCTTCGGATCAACGCTGCGTTCTTGCTCAAGATCAATAACGGTTAGATCGGCAGGAGCTCCAGGCGCAAGCTTACCGGCAGATAGTCCGAATACCCGGGCCGGATCAGCTGTCATCCGTTTGACAAGCATCTCCAGGCTCCAGCGGCCTGTTGCCACGAACTTCGTATAGAGCAGCGGGAAGGCTGTCTCGAATCCGACGATACCAAAAGGTGCCTGGAGCATGCCCTTAGCCTTCTCCTCTTCGCTATGCGGAGCATGATCCGTAACAATGATGTCAATCGTGCCATCTTCAAGCGCTGCAATACATGCTTCAACATCTCGCTTGGATCTTAGCGGCGGATTCATCTTCCAGTTAGCATCTGGTCCGGGAATGTCTTCCTCAGACAGGACCAGATGATGGGGACAGATCTCCGTAGTCACATTGATGCCGATCTCCTTCGCTTGGCGAATCAGGCGGATCGACTGTTCGGTGCTGACATGGCATACATGGTAGTGTGCTCCTGTTGCTTCGGCGAGCAGAATATCGCGGCCAACATGAATCGCTTCTGACTCATTCGGGATTCCTTTGAATCCATGCTTTCTGGCAAATTCACCTTCAGCAACCGGCGCCCCTTCCACCAAAGAGTCATCCTCACAATGCGCGATGACCGGCATTCCCATAGAAGTGGCCTTTCTCATCGCATCCTTCATCATTTGAGCGTTTTGTACACCTACTCCGTCATCCGTAAATCCGATCGCTCCGGCTTCCTTCAACGCTGCAAAGTCGGTTAATTCCCGGCCTAACTCCCCTTTGGTAATCGCTGCGTAAGGCAGCACATTCACCAGCCCTGCTTGCTTGGCTTTCTCTTGAACAAGCTTCACCATGTCCGCATTGTCAGTTATCGGCCTCGTATTGGGCATACAAGCGATCGTCGTGAAACCGCCCTTTGCTGCAGAGCGGGAACCTGTCTCGATCGTCTCTTTATGTTCAAAGCCCGGCTCGCGAAGGTGAACGTGCATATCGATGAGCCCCGGTGTCACCAGCTTGCCATTAGCATCCATAACTTTGCTATCCGCTTCGATATTCACATCCGTTCCTGCGCTGTCCTCCACTTTATCTATTACACCGTTCTGCACATAGATTGTCTTCAGTTCCAGCTGTCCGTTCTCGTTCAATACATTTGCATTACGAATAATGAGTTGCATGGAAGATACACCGTCCTTATAGTCGTTAATTATTTCTATAGTATCGCTTATCAAAAATGATGGCTGCTTGGTCGCCAGCTGCGACCTAGTGCATTGCCCGTTCCATGACCGCCATCCGAATGGGGACACCATTTGCCATTTGCTTAAAAATTCTCGACTGCGCATGCTCTACCACCGCATCGTCAATCTCCACGTTGCGGTTCATCGGTGCAGGGTGCATGATGATCGTGTGGGGAGCAAGCTTGCCTGCTCTCTCTTCGGTTAGACCGTACTGCATGCGATAATCATCTTTGGATTTGAACAATCCTTCCGTATGCCGCTCCAGCTGTACACGCAGCATCATGACGACATCGGCGCAAACCGCCTCGTCCATCGGAACATAAGGAGCATATTCCGCCAGCTCCGGCGCGCGCATATTTTCGGGTGCGCAGAACTTCACATCTGCTCCAAATTTCTGCAATGCCCATAGATTGGAGCGTGCAACCCGGCTATGCTCAATATCGCCGATAATCGACACCTTAAGGCCTCTTAAGTCTCCAAAGTGCTGCTTCATGGTATAAAGGTCAAGCAGCGCTTGCGTAGGATGCTCATTTCTTCCGTCACCTGCATTAATCAGCGGAATGGAAAGCCGTTCTGCCAGTTCCTCCAGCACGCCGGAAGGCGCGAGCCGGATCACCTCTGCATCGACTCCCATGGATTCTATCGTACGGACCGTATCGTAGATGGATTCTCCCTTCTCTACGCTGGATGCGCTCGCTGAGAAGTTCAAAACCTCTGCGCCCAGCCTTTTCTGTGCCATTTCAAAAGAGAAGCGAGTCCGTGTGCTGCTTTCAAAAAACATGTTAGCCACGAATTTATCCTTTAGTACCGGAACTACTTTATCTGTCTGACTGTCCCAGAACGCCGCCCGTTCCAGGATCGAATTAATCTCAGCTGTGCTTAAATCTTTTAATCCGAGTAAGCTGCGTTCCTTTAAAGCCGATACGGTCGTTATCATTTTAGTGTCCTCCCCGTTGCTGCAAAATTCTGACTTCGTCGCTTCCGTCATTCTCCTCCAAGAGCACCTCAATCTCTTCGGCTCTCGAGGTCGGTACGTTCTTACCGATATAGTCCGGACGAATGGGGAGTTCGCGATGCCCACGGTCAGCCAGAACTGCCAGCTGAATGGCTTCCGGTCGGCCGCAATCCATGATTGCGTCCATCGCCGCCCGTATCGTACGCCCCGTGTACAGAACATCATCAATCAGGATGACAACCTTGTCGTGAATGGAAACCGGGAAATTAGCTTTCTCCGTGCCTCTTTCTTCGCTGGAACGATCATCCCGGTAAGAGGTGACATCCAGTTCAACCCAAGGAATGGAGACACCCTCGATATTCTCCAGCCGCTCAGCCAAGCGCTTGGCCAGGAATACCCCGCGGGTCTTGATTCCGGCTAACACACAGTTCTCAATTCCTTTATTGCGTTCGATAATCTCATGGGCGATTCTTGTCAGCGCCCGTCTAATCGCAGTTTCATCCATAATGACATGGCTTTCTACTTCCATCTCAAATGCCTCCTCGGGATTAAATTAATCCGGTTCCGTGAAAGGCGCATAAAAAAACTCCTTGCCTGGATCAGGCAAGGAGTCTCTTGGCCACAGTAAATAACCATGACTGTCATAAGGATCCCGGACATAATCACTAGATACTAGTGTGCCCAGGTATTCCCTCCACGTTACCTTGCCAGTCTCACGGGACTGAATTAAAGGTGCTATTTCGTTCATGAGAATTATGACAGATTGCGACTTCTGTGTCAAGATAGTCCGCCTGGAAAAGCAAGCTTTTTGGCTGCTGAAATTTTCAGCCCTATGCCTGCTGGAGTGAGATGTAACTCATTGGTTATAAATATACATTATAGTTAATAATTATTCAATACAATTTTTCCTCTCTATGGCAATAAATAAAGCGCCACTCCCTAAAATGAAGGAATGACGCTTCTTGTATTTGCTAGCTCTTAACCGGTTCTCAAAATTGAAACTTCACTTCACTCAATCTCCGCTTGATTTCCGCAATGACAGACTGCTCCTCCCCAACTCCGTGAGCTTCAAAAGTGACCGAGAAACGGACAAAATGTCCGGCATCATCCCACGGAACTGTGGAGATTAGCTTCTCCCGGATCAAATACTGCGAGAAATCCTCCGCTGATTCAAATTTTGGACCGCCCGCAACCCCCTTCGGAATCGCAACATAAAGGAAGAAAGAACCCTTTGGCTTCACGGCTCTGAATCCGAGCTCATTAAGCGCAGCCACCAAAAGATTGTGGCGTCTTGAATATTTGGCAGCGATGGCTTCCGTAATTTCCGGGTGGGCCAGACCGTAGGCGGCAGCTTTCTGAATAGCGATAAATTGCCCTGAATCGTTGTTATCCTTCACATCGCTGAATGCTTTGACGATTAATGGATTACCCGCCACAAAACCGATTCGCCAACCGGTCATATTGTACGATTTTGAGAGTGAATGCAATTCAAGGCCTACATCCTTTGCTCCAGGCACAGACAAGAAACTGAGCGGCCGAACACCATCATAAGTTAATGCTGCATAAGGCGCATCGTGAATGACAACTACATTATATTTTCGAGCCCAGGCGACGACCTCTGTGAAGAATTCCACAGTAGCGCAAGCTCCGGTTGGATTATTGGGATAATTCAAGTAGAGCAGCTTGGCCTTTACGGCGACATCTTCCGGGATGGAATTCAGATCGGGCAGAAAATGATTTTCCTCTGTTAACGGCACGGTGTATACAATTCCACCCAGATAATGCGTATGAGTTCCAAGAACCGGATAACCCGGCACTGTCATAATCGTAATATCACCAGGATTAATGAAGCAGGTCGGCAGCATGGCCAATGCCGGCTTCGAGCCGATGGAATGGACAATCTCCGTTGTTGGGTCGATTCCTTCCACCTGAAATACTTCCTGCAAATAACGGGCAGCAGCGATCTTAAAATCTGCGATACCGTTGTCAGCATATCCCCGATTCTCCGGCTTGCCTGCTTCTTCCGCCAGCCTGGCTACAATAGCGCTATTCGCCATATCGTCCGGCTCGCCTACGCCCATATCGATTAACGCCAGCTCCGGCCGTTCTTTCTTCGCTGCGGCCTTTGCCCGCTTTATTTTTTCAAATTTATAAATAGCTGTATCTTTACCGTAATTCGCCCCACCGATCCGCTCTGCAAACTGCTGTTGAATATACGTCTCTTGATACATCTCTATAGTCATTTTGTTTCTCCATCTCCTTATGAACATCCGTTCCAGTTCATCTTAATTAACCGCTGCATCATATACCGGAATGCATTGCGTTAGCCATATTAAATATGCTGTAAAACGCACCTCAAGAGAATGGATTAATCACCGGATCGTTTGTACTTTTTAGCTTAAGCATAATTTTAACTAAAATTAAACATCGCCTGCCTCTAATTTAACCTGCAGCCAGTAAGATTGCTGAAGAGCTGAAACTTGCAACAATAAATTTAATACTTGCGTTCGGAGGAATACTAAATGCTGCAAAAAGGTTTAAACGGATTTCAGATTAAGCTACTGGCGCTAATTTTTATGACAATTGATCACATTCATTTTGCGTTTCAAGGGGTATATGAAATTCCGCTCGCTTTCAACATAATAGGGAGAATGGCCGCCCCGATCTTTGTATTTATGGTTACAGAAGGCATGAGGCATACCCGCAATCGCGAAAAATACATGCTCAGATTATGGATTGGATCGTTAATTATGAATATCGGGAATTCTATTATAAGTGACCACTTCCCTTTAAAAAATGGCGGTATCATCAGTAACAATATTTTCTCCACCTTACTTATTATTTGTCTGCTTATCTATGGATTTGAAAAGATTGTAATCAGCTTAAAAGCAAAGCAATATTACAGGGTTCTAGGATTTTCATTGCTGACCCTGTTGCCGTTTATTAGCTATGCTTTGATTATGGCAATCACAAAAACGGGCTTTGAATCTCAATTTATGATGTATCTTCTTAGATTTATAATGACCGTATTCCCAAACATCATATTTACAGAAGGCGGTTATTTTGTTGTCTTATTAGGACTCGGATTTTATCTGTTTGGACAAAGCAGAACAAAACTGGGCGTCTTTTATCTGATAGCTTCAGCAGTCTATTTCTTCTTAAGTGTCGATTATTCATCTGTCTCGGCAATACTCGCAAGCGATGTTCAATGGCTAATGATATTGGCTTTGCCATTCCTGCTGCTGTACAACCGTGAGAAAGGCAGAAGCATGAAGTACTTTTTCTATCTTTACTATCCGCTGCATATTTATGTTCTGGTGATTTTATCTTACTACTTGGGGCGATAACTAAATATTAGAATTTATCTGGGGGAGCACTCAGGCCTTCAGATCCCAAAATGGCGAAAATACAAAAAGCAGCCTCTCCGGCAAAGGATTTGAAAAATCCGGTATGCAGAGGGACTGCTTTATTTATATTACTGCCGCTCTAGCGGCTGCGAAGCGATTGCAATAACATTTCCATATCATCCGGAATCGGAGCTGTGAACTCGATATATTGTCCGCTGGAAGGATGAATAAAACCGAGAACGGCGGCGTGGAGAGCCTGTCCATCCATCTTGATTCCTTTACTGCGTCCGTACATAGGATCTCCCACCAATGGATGACCGATGAATTTCATATGAACCCGAATTTGGTGCGTCCTTCCAGTTTCCAGCTTAAGCTCAACCAGCGTGTAGTCGCCAAATCGTTCCACCACATGAAAATGCGTTATTGCCTGCTTGCTGTTCTTCTCAATCACCGTATACATTTTACGATCCTGAGGATCGCGTCCAATCGGTGCATCAATGGTACCTTGATCATGACTCAGGTTGCCATGGACCAAAGCATAATATTTGCGCGTAACGGAATGCTCTTTCAATTGGGCGGCCAATGAGGCGTGTGCCTTGTCATTTTTGGCTGCCATTAACAGACCGGAAGTATCCTTATCAATCCGATGAACAATACCTGGTCGAATCTCGCCATTGATACCTGATAAGTCCTTGCAATGGGACATCAAGGCATTCACCAGCGTCCCGGAAGAATGACCTGGAGCCGGGTGCACAACCATCCCCCGCGGCTTATTTACGACGATGACATCCGCGTCTTCATAGTACACATCGAGCGGTATATCCTCAGGAATGATCTCCGTGGATTCCGCCTCCGGTATAGTCAGCGTTACGCGATCTCCCGTATTTACTTTATGATTCGCTTTTACAGATTCGCCATTCACAAGGATATGTCCATCCTCAATCCATAACTGGATCGCACTGCGTGAATACGCTTCTCCAAGCTGCTCTTTGACAAACTTATCGATTCTGTTCTTCTCAGCCGCTTCCCATTCATACGACTGCAGTTCAGAATCGATCCATTCTTGATCTTCCAAATTCATAGCTGTTCCTCTTGCTCCTGACCTGTACTGGATGCCTGCTTCTCTCTGCGAATATCCAGCAGGGAATCCAGCACAATAAGAATAACACCGATCACAATGCATGAATCCGCAAAATTAAAGATCGGAAAAGTATACGAACCAAAATTTAACTGCAAAAAATCGACAACCTCGCCACTAACCGCACGGTCCAGGAAATTGCCGACTGCGCCGCCAAGTACCAGCGAGAGTGCAATAGACAACATTTTCTTGCCTGTACGCCTTATTTTTTGCAAATACCAGATGATACCCACAACCACAACGACTGTAATCACGATAAAGAACCAGCGCTGCTCCTGCAGAATGCCAAATGCTGCGCCACGATTACGGCTCGACGTAATGAGGAAGAAGTTGCCAATTACCGGAATCTGCTCACCGATCATTAATTGAGTGGCGATTAAATACTTCGTTCCTTGATCAATTAGAAACGCAACCAATGCGATCAAAAAATAAATCACGCGGGAATTCACCTCATTTTTTCTTTTCCCTGCTGAATTTATCGGCAGGATTCACCACATGCAAGACCTGTCTATTGTAGCATAGCAAGAGGAAAACCGTCCATGCGCGAAAGGATTTTCCTCAGGTAAAACGCAGCGGTTTTGCGCAAAATATCGCTAAGACGAATTCTCTAATGACCTCGCCTCTAGAAAGGAGTTACCGATATGTCTCATTTATCCGAGCAGCAGCTCACTGAGCTTAAAAGCAAATTGAATGAATCTCGAAATGAAATCCAGCATCGGTTGAGCGATAATAACCACTATGGGCTTGAGGATTCTCTCCGTGATACCACGAATGAACTCTCGACGGTGGACAATCACCCGGCTGATCTCGGTACGGAGGTATACGAACGCGGTAAGGATCTAGCTCTTATCGAGCATAATGAGCTGCAATTAACCCGTATTGAGTCCGCTTTGCAAAAAATGAACGATGGAACCTATGGAATCTGCTCCACCTGTGGCAAGCCGATCAGCTTCGACCGCCTGAGTGCTATTCCTGAGACTGCTTATTGTAAGGAGCACAGCCCGCAAACCGTTCATTCAGTAGCGCGTCCTATTGAAGAGCAATTTCTGTATCCTCCGTTCGGCAGAAGCAGTCTGGATGAACACGAATATAACGGATTTGACGGTGAAGATGCTTGGCAGATTGTTGAGAGCTTTGGAAGCTCCAATACACCAGCGATGGCGGAAGATCGGGATATATCGGATTATAACGATATGGAGATTGAAGCTTCGTCAGAGCTGGATGGCTTCGTCGAACCGCTGGAAAGCTTCGTCGCCACCGATATTTATGGTGAGAATGTTTGCTTTTTCCGCAGCAAGCGCTGGAAACAATCGATGGATACCGGCGACTATGTGGATGATGACGAATTGGAAGGCGGCCCTAATACGTATTAAGCTCAAGCTGACGTTGAACAATCCGGACAATATCGGCAATATAATCTCCAATAATCGGTAAATTCAAAGCTCCTAGCACCTGTAAGACATAAATAATCGTCGCCGCAAAAAAAGTAAACCCGATGGCGATTCCTACCCCACGTGCCGTTCCTGACAATATATTCAGCCAAATTAGACGCCAGGGTCGATTCAGCAGCTCGGTATATTGAGCAATCCGCGATTTCTCCAGCTGCTGCGTCCATTGCAAGGTCAAACGATACATCTCGCTCATCTGCTCCTCGGGTGTCCCCGGCGGCTTATTAAACGGATCCTGATCTTCTACTTCTGTTTTCTCCGGGCTGACATTTGGCTTTCCTTTACGCCGAATCATTCCGGGCACCTCCGTTACACGTAAAGAAACGAGCCTGGGTACTGCTTTTCGCACCCCAAGCTCGTTCTTTGGGTTATTTGTTATTATAGCCTAAGTGGAAGTTCAAAATTCCGCCTTTGATCACGAAGTAACACTGTAAGTTTGTTCGACTTCGAATCTTGAATTCAGCCGGGGTCTCCGGTGCTCTCGTACAAACTGCGTACGCTCCGCTCCTCTACCCCTAGCTTCATCCAACCTTCTCGATGCTGAAAACCGGAATGTTTGAACCTTTATTGAACTAGGAAGTTCAAAATTCCGCTTTTGATCACGAAGTAACACTGTAAGGCTGTTCGACTTCGAATCTTGAATTCAGCCGGGGTCTCCGGTGCTCTCGTACAAACTGCGTACGCTCCGCTCCTCTACCCCTAGCTTCATCCAACCTTCTCGATGCTGAAAACCGGAATGTTTGAACCTTTATTGAACTAGGAAGTTCAAAATTCGGCTTTTGATCACGAAGTAACACTGTAAGGCTGTTCGACTTCGAATCTTGAATTCAGCCGGGGTCTCCGGTGCTCTCGTACAAACTGCGTACGCTCCGCTCCTCTACCCCTAGCTTCATCCAACCTTCTCAGTGCTTAAAACCGGAATGTTTGAACCTTTATTGAACTAGGAAGTTCAAAATTCGGCTTTTGATCACGAAGTAACACTGTAAGGCTGTTCGACTTCGAATCTTGAATTCAGCCGGGGTCTCCGGTGCTCTCGTACAAACTGCGTACGCTCCACTCCTCTACCCCTAGCTTCATCCAACCTTCTCGGTGCTGAAAACCGGAATGTTTGAACCTTTATTGAACTAGGAAGTTCAAAATTCCGCTTTTGATCACGAAGTAACACTGTAAGTTTGTTCGACTTCGAATCTTGAATTCAGCCGGGGTCTCCGGTGCTCTCGTACAAACTGCGTACGCTCCGCTCCTCTACTCCTAGCTTCATCCAACCTTCTCGGTGCTGAAAACCGGAATGTTTGAACCTTTATTGAACTAGGAAGTTCAAAATTCCGCCTTTGGAATTTTAGGATTCGATGTGAACTCCGATGGTCTTCGTACCCAGTTCAATCGTCTCCGACCCCGCCGGCTTGCCGAACGACACATCGGTGATCAATACATTCTCACGAAGCACATGTTCAAAAGCGACGATCGCTGCCTTCAGCTCATCATCCACATCCAGCGTCAAATGAACTCTCTTCTCAATCGGCAGGTCCAGCTTCTTCCGTGTATCCTGAACAGCACGTACAACCTCGCGTACCCATCCCTCTTGCTCAAGTTCTGCAGTAATGTCCGTGTTTAGCGCTACGGTCAACCCATAGCCTGATGCAGAAGCAAAACCTGATTTCGCTTGCTTCTCGACAAGCAATTCCTCGGAAGTAATATGAAGCTCCTCACCTTCAGGAGAAGTAATACTCATATAACCATCCGTAACGATCTGACGCGTCTGATCAGCAGCCAGATTCTTAAGATGATTCTGCAGGAAGCCGATGTTCTTGCCATATTTCTTGCCAGCAACGCGGAGATTCATCTTAAGTGTAAAGTCAACAAATCCGCTGTCGCTATGCTCAACTTCGATCTGCTTCACATTGATCTCATCTTTGATGATCTCTTTGTACTCGGCAAGCGCGAAATCACGATTTATAGAAACAATCAAGCTAGAAAGCGGTTGACGCGTCTTGATCCCCGTCTCATTGCGGACGTTACGTGCCAACTCGACGATCTGCCGCGCGGTCTCCATATCCTGCTCCAGCGCCTCATCGATCATCGCTTCGTCACAAGCTGGATAATCAGCAAGATGCACGCTCTCTCCACCGCCCAGATTAGTGAAGATGTCCTCAGCCAGCATCGGTGTGAATGGAGCCATCAGCTTGGACAAGGTCAACAGCACATGAGTCAAAGTCTGATAAGCCGACAATTTGTCTTCCCCGAGTCCGCTGCCCCAGAAGCGATCGCGCGAGCGGCGGATATACCAGTTGCTAAGCTCATCGATGAAGTTTTCAATCGCTTTTGACGTATTCACAAAATCGTTAACGGCAACCCCTTTGTCCACGAGACGAATCAAGCTGTTCAATCTGGACAGAACCCAGCGATCCAGCTTGTTGCTGGACGGACGGTAAAGATGCTCCTCCGGCTTGTATCCATCAATACCGGCATAAAGAGTCAGGAATGCATGGGTATTAACAAGCGTATCCACCACTTTGGACTTGGCTTCGGCTACAATCCCTTTGGAGAAGCGCTTATTATTCCATGGTGCGCTATCGGACAGCAGCGACCAGCGGAAAGCATCTGTCCCCAGCTCATTAATGATCTCCCAAGGATTAATCACATTCCCCTTCGATTTCGACATCTTCAAGCCATTTTCATCAAGGACAAGCCCTGTAGCGATGACTGATTTATACGGCGCTTTGCCGGTGAACAGGGTCGACACGGCCAACAGGCTGTAGAACCAGCCACGCGTCTGGTCAATGCCTTCACAGATCATATCCGCCGGGAATTGGCTGGCGAAAGTCTCCTCATTTTCAAACGGATAATGATGCTGGGCAAATGGCATGGAGCCGCTGTCGAACCAAACGTCAATAACTTCCGATGTCCGTTCCATAACGCCGCCTTGACAATGCGGGCAGCTTACCTTCACTTCATCCACATATGGCTTATGAAGCTCCAGGTTCTCGCTAACTTGCCCCACGGCATGAGCACGCAGTTCAGCAAGACTATGCGGAGCAAATTGACCGCCACAATCCGGGCAGACCCAAACATTCAGCGGCGTTCCCCAATAACGGTTGCGGCTGATATTCCAATCGACCAATTCCTCGAGGAATTTGCCGAAGCGCCCGTCACGGATATGCTCAGGATACCATTGCACCGTGTTGTTATTAGCGATCAGCTGATCTTTGACCGCGGTCGTCTCAATGAACCAGCTCTCCATCGCATAATAGAGCAATGGGGATTTACAGCGCCAGCAGAACGGGTAGCTGTGCTCATACTTCTCCTTGCTGTAGAGCAGCCCTTTCTCTGACAGGGTTTTGACGATATCCAGATCACAATCCTTAACGAAGCGTCCGGCGAAATCGCTCACGGTATCTGTGTAACGTCCCTGACCGTTCACTACACTAACGAAGCTAATACCGTTCTCACGGCAGGTCCGATAGTCATCCTCACCGTGAGCGGGAGCCATGTGGACGATACCTGTACCGCTAGTATCGGTAACATAAGAAGCACCGACGATGACATTGATTTTGTCAGCCTGAATATAAGAGAATGGCGGTGTATAGGTTTTTCCCACCAAATCGCTTCCCTTAAGGCTTGATACAATACTGTAGTCGCCTTTCATGACTTTCTCTACGAGGTTCTTGGCAACAATATATACTCCATCCTCCTGCTGCACCCGTACATATTCCATCTCGGGATTCACCGCCAGAGCAACGTGTGCTGGCAAAGTCCATGGCGTTGTCGTCCAAGCGAGCACATATTCACCACTGTCATCCAGCTTGAATTTGGCTGTGGCGCTCAGATCCTTTACATCCTCATAGCCTTGGGCCACTTCATGGGAGCTCAGTGTCGTCTGACAGCAAGGGCAATAAGGGCTGACGCGATGTCCCCGGTAGAGCAAGCCTTTCTCGTGAATCGTGGCCAGGATATTCCACACGCTCTCGATATAGTTATTTTCCAGCGTAATGTATGGATGATCCAGATCGGTCCAATAAGCGATAGCTTCGGTAAATTCGCGCCATTGCTTCTCATAGCCGAACACGCTATCCTTACATTTCTTCACAAATTCCTCGACACCATAATTTTCGATCTCCTGCTTGCCGGAAATGCCAAGCTCCTTCTCCACGCCAAGCTCGACCGGCAGTCCGTGTGTATCCCAGCCCGCTTTACGAACGACGCGGTATCCCTTCATCGTCTGATATCTGCCGATAAAGTCCTTGATTACCCGTCCGAGCACATGACCAATATGCGGCAGTCCATTTGCGGTGGGAGGCCCCTCGAACAAAACATAGTTTGGGCGGTCAGCACGATTTTCGATACTTCGCTTGAACGTATCCTCCTTCGTCCACTTATTCAAGATGCGCAAATCGCGATTGCGCGCTCCTTCTTTGACATCTACTTTTTGCATCGTAATCTTTCTTCCCTTCTTCATGGAAAATAAAAAAAAGCCCCGCCCCAAAAAGGGACGAGACTCTATCTCGCGTTACCACCCTTGTTCCATAATGCCAACGTTCGCACGAATTCCTTCCTGCGCCCGGGCCTATGACACTCAGCTCCATACATGCATATGGGTTCGGTATAACGGCCGACCGCCGGCAAAGGCTTACTTTCTAAAATTCTACTTCAGCCCTGCTTCTCCGGGAGGATATTCCGCCTGCGTCCTGAACATTGGCTCTCAGCCTATGCCAACTCTCTGCAGATCAAATACGCAACGTACTTGTTCCCATCATCAAATGTCTGATTCAATTGGTGTGCAGCAGCTGCACAATATGATATTATATATAACTTATTGTCATTCGGATGTCAACCTGCCAGGCATACAGAATACGCAGATTCAACTGAACGACTCCTAGTAGATTTCCTTGGCTTCACGTTCACGCTCTCGCTCCCGTTCACCTTCATATGAACGTTCCAGCTCGCGAGTCTCTAGCGTATCCCAACCATCCCCGCTTAACAGATCGAGTTGAGCTTCTACCAGAGTGCGGAATCTTGCCCGATAGATGGAGGCCTGCTTCTTCAGCTCTTCTACTTCCATTGCGATCCTGCGAGACTTCGCCAATGCTTCATTCACGATCCGGTCAGCGTTCTTCTCCGCTTCCTTCACGATAAGCTGCGATTCCTTCTTGGCATTATTCTTCACTTCATCGGCCGCTTCCTGAGCGACGATAATCGTCTTGCTCAGCGTCTCCTCGATGTTGGCAAAATGATCAAGCTTATCTTGCATCGAGAGCAGCTGGTTGTGAAGCTCTTTATTCTCTCTAATTACAATTTCATAATCTTTAATGACCTGATCCAGAAATTCATTAACTTCATCCTCATCATAACCGCGAATCCGTCTGGAAAACTCCTTGTTATGTATATCCAGCGGTGTTAATGGCATAACCGCACCTCCTATAGAATTCGATCCCTTCCTCTTCGGAAAGACGCTTGCTTTATATAATATACAATCGGACAAATCATTTTCTGGGTTTAGACAATTTCGACAACAATCCCCGATCTCCTGCTAGCGAGTCACACAAATTTGCCAATTTTCACACGAAGTCTGCCTTTTTTTGTCACTCCGTCTGCCTCCAATACTTTGAAACGGCCAAATCCTTGCAGCGCGACAATATCGCCGGCCTTTAAAGGAGCCGAAGGATCCTCCTCGGTCTTCCAGTTCACCCGGCAGCGGCCAGCCTTGATGGGCACCAGTATTTTACTGCGGCTCAAACGAAATACATCACTGACGATTCCATCGAGACGCAATGAAGCAACGGTCAGATCCATCTCCTGCAGTTCAGCATTCACGGGCTTTAGCGCTGACAGCTCCATCACTTCAGTCATAACTCCAATCCGGTGCACCTGGCGCAAATGAAGATCAAGATAGTCGACGATCTCTTCCGTTACGACGACCTGACAGCCGTCTTCATGCACCTGGATATCCCCGATTTTATCCCGTTTAAGTCCCAGACCGAGGATAGCGCCCAGGTAATCACCATGCTGCAGGGTTATAAATTTCTGATCGCCTGAAGTGATGTTAAGCACCTTCATCTTCATTGGCTCATGCTCCAGCTCCCTATAATCCGGAGCTATGAAGGCGCGGCACCTCTCCGCGCCTTCATAGCCGCCATCTATCCGCACAGCGACATCCGGATGGCGATTGGCCAATGACTCCAATATAAAACATTGCCGCGGATCCAAAAAGTCAGTCAGCTTGACTTCATGGTATTCCCCGGCATTAACGACCCATTCGGAGGCGCGATCGACAAATTGGCGCTCCTCTGGCTTGAAATGCTCATAAACTTCGATCTTCATTGGCGCCACTACCCAACGAACACATAGTTGAGTACACTGGTTAGTCCTACGGCCGCCAGACGAAGCACAAACAAGGCAACAATCGGGGAAATATCAATCATCCCCATAATCGGGGGAATAAATCTGCGGAAAGGAGCCAGGAACGGCTCTACTAATTTCCCCAGCAATTCACCGATAAAGCTATCACGAGCATTAGGAAGCCAGGACATCAAAATGTACACAAAAATCATAGTGAAATAAATATTATACGCTATCCATACAACGTTATTGATTGCTACTGAAGACAAGCTGTCATCACCTCGTTATTCTGTTATAGTCTATTTCCTCAGATAGTATCTCAGTAATCGCTCCCTGAATTTCAACAGTATCTGGCGTACACAAGAAAATATTGCCGCCTATCTTTGAAATACTGCCGCTCAAGGCATAGATGGTACCACTGAGAAAATCGATGATCCGCATGGCCTGATCGTTACGGACGCGCTGCAAATTAACAACGACAGAGCGGTGAGACCGCAAATGATCGGCAATTTCCTGCGCTTCGTCATAAGATCTTGGTTCATACAGTACCATTTTCACATTTTTTTGCGAATGGATGCTAACCACGTTATTTCCTCTCTGATTCTTACGGGTTTCAAAGCTGGGGGTTTCATACTCAGGCTCTTCCAACTGAGAAATTCCTTCGCGTTCCACAATTTCTTCTTCTTCCTGGAGTCCTAAGAAATTCATAAATCGATTCATAACTCCCATTATTCTTCCTCCCCTTTCCCCACTAAAATAGTACCGAGGCGTACCCAGGTTGCTCCCTCTTCAATCGCTATTTCAAAATCACCTGACATTCCCATCGATAGTTCAGTCATCGGCTCACGTGTAACCTTCTTAGTATTAAGCTCATCGCGCAATTCACGAAGCCTGCGAAATACGGGCCGGGTCAGTTCCGGATCTTCCTCAACAGGAGCCATCGTCATAAGCCCGATGACCTTAATGTGAGGATATCTTTCCATTTCCTGCAGAAAAGCCTCGACCTCGCCAGGTTCAAGCCCTTGCTTAGTAGATTCTCCTGATACATTCACTTGTACAAAAGCGAGCACTTCTATGCCGCTTGCTGCCGCCCGCTTGTCCACTTCCTCTGCCAGCGAAATCCGGTCCAAAGAATGGATATATTTAAATTTGCCTACGACATCCTTAACCTTTCTGCTTTGCAGGTGGCCGATAAAATGCCATGTTCCCCGGCCTTGCAGGGCTTCCCATTTGGGGATCGCATTCTGCGGACGATTCTCTCCAATATGGAGAATCCCATGGTCAAGCACGGTTTGCGTCATCTCAACTGACACATATTTGGTTACGGCGACGATATTTACGTCGTTGCGGTTGTGTCCACTGCGGTCGCAGGCCGCTTTGATGCGTTCTTCTACATGCTGTATCCGATCTTGAAGTGACAAGAAAGGATCACCTCTCTTTCATGCCAATCCAACTCGCCATTCTCCCCGTTATCCCTTGATCCTTGCGATAAGAAAAGAATTTATCATGATGACAGCTCGTACACCATGATGTACATTCGATATGAGTCGGCAATATTCCTGCTTTTATCATAATGATTCGATTCAATTCTTTCAAGTTCAGCATGAACTTTCCTTCATTTTGTGATGTATGGGCCACATCTGTAATCAATCCGGACGCCCCGATCTCTCCAAGCGTCTCCCTGACCCTGGCCATTACCACGTCATCAACCTCGTAACAGCATTCCCCAATGCTGGGACCAATAGCCGCATGAATATCGTTCACAGCAGAGCCGAACTCACTCTTCATCGTGCCGATTACGGCTTCAGCAATACGCAATACCGTTCCCTTCCAGCCTGCATGGGCAAGCGCCACAGCCCGCTTGACGGGATCGATAAAATATAGCGGAACACAGTCTGCATAAAAAGACGTCAAAAGAATTCCTGGGACATTTGTAACGAGTCCGTCACAATCCTGCAAGGCACCTGCCAGGTCTCGATAGCCCTTCCCACGATCGTCTGCGCGCACCACAGCCACTCGATTCCCATGCACCTGCTGCCCACAGGTCCAAGACTCCGCTTCAAATCCAAGCGATTCGGCAAGTAAGCTCCGGTTCTGCAGGACCGCCTCCGGATCGTCATTAACGTGAAGGGCCAAATTAAGACTATCATAAGGGGCTTTACTTACCCCGCCGTGTCTTCCGCTAAAGCCCGCGCTCAAGTCGGGCATCCTGAGCTGCCAGGAATGCAGCTCGTATCTCTCGGGTTGTTGTCCATTATCGTTGCTGATATATGGTTCCATCATTCATCCCCTCACTCATCTCATACCCATATTTAGAGGTTATTCAAAAAACCGCCTTTGATCTCGATGTAATACTGATAGCTTATTCGACATCGAATCTTGAATTCAGCCGGGCCTTCCGGTACTCTCGTACAAACTACGTACGCTCCGTTCCTCTGCCCCTGGCTTTATCCAACCTTCTCGGTGCTGAAAACCGGCTTTTTGAACCTTCATTTTAATGTGGTTATTCAAAAAACCGCTTTTGATCTCGATGTAATACTGATAGCTCTTATTCGACATCGAATCTTGAATTCAGCCGGGCCTTCCGGTACTCTCGTACAAACTACGTACGCTCCGTTCCTCTGCCCCTGGCTTTATCCAACCTTCTCGGTGCTGAAAACCGGCTTTTTGATACACGCACACTATTAGACTATTACAGTGTAACATAATTAGACACTCCCCGGCTCAAAACAAAGCCGCAGCGGTTAGCTGCGGCGCTCGGCTCTTCCGTCCCGTTCGATATAGACGGTTGTCTCATACTGCTGTTGAACTTTAGGCTCTCGCAATTCATCCATTTTCACCAATACGACATCCGCCCCGATCTTGACGATGTTCTTCCATGGAATAACAAGATCGGCGCCTCCTCCGAATATGCCCATGAACTTCGTGTTAACAGGGATTACGATCGCCTCAATGATCCCCTGGCGAAGATCAAGCTCCAGGTCACTAATATGACCCAGTCTCTTCCCGTCAATCACATTGATAACTTCCTTTGTCTGAAAGTCGGAGATCTTCATACTCGCCCTCACTACATTTTCCATACTGCCTGCGCCCCCTCGCCACAGCCTCTCGCTCCTATATCATATGAGCCGGACGTACAGAAAAGCACTGCCCATAATGATGTACAAGCCGCAAAATAGAAAAGACCCCTTGTACAACAGGGGTCTTATTACATAAGTTAAGACTTTACATGCTTCTGCATTTGTAAGATGGCGGATTTCTCCAGTCTCGATACTTGGGCCTGTGAGATTCCGATCTCATCAGCTACCTCCATCTGTGTCTTGCCTTCAAAGAAGCGCATCGACAGAATCATCTTCTCGCGATTGCCTAGCCGCTGCATCGCTTCGCGCAAGGCGATCTCCTCAATCCATGACACATCCTTGTTCCGATCGTCGCTAATCTGGTCCATCACATAGATCGGGTCGCCCCCATCATGATAGATGGGCTCGAACAATGAGACGGGGTCCTGAATCGCATCAAGTGCAAACACAACATCTTCCTTAGGTAATCCGAGTGCTTCGGATATTTCAAATATCGTCGGTTCACGTGAATTCTGGTTCGTTAGGCTATCCCGCATCTGCAGCGCCTTGTAGGCGATGTCACGCAGGCTGCGCGATACACGGATCGGATTGTTGTCGCGCAGATAGCGGCGAATCTCACCGATTATCATCGGCACAGCATAGGTTGAGAATTTGACGTTCTGCGATAAATCAAAATTATCGATGGCTTTCATAAGTCCGATGCAGCCGACTTGAAACAGATCGTCTACATACTCCCCCCGATTGTTGAAACGCTGGATGACACTCAGCACGAGTCTGAGGTTGCCATTCACTAACTTTTCTCTGGCTGATCTTACGTGATCCTGCTGTAAAGAGTGGAACAATTCACGCATTTCCGCGTTGGTTAGAACGGGCAATTTTGCGGTATCCACACCGCAAATCTCGACTTTGTTACGGGTCATCGTGTCTTACCTCCCAAGGAGAAACATTAATGATAAGTATCTCCTTGGACTGTATTTTTATTCCTCCTCCGGAAGGAGAAGCTTAACCTCGGGATGCCCCCTTTGAGCTATACCATTTTGTTAAATTCCTTACGCAGCCGCTTAATAATGCGCTTCTCCAGCCTCGAAATATAGGACTGGGAGATGCCCAAAAGATCAGCAACATCCTTCTGCGTCTTCTCATCGCCATCTACCAGACCAAATCTCAGCTCCATAATCATCCTCTCCCGGTCGCTCAGTTTATCAAGCGCCTTATGAAGCAGCTTGCGGTCTACCTGCTCTTCGATGTTTCGATAGATCGTATCATTCTCCGTACCGAGCACATCCGACAAGAGCAGCTCGTTGCCGTCCCAGTCGATATTCAACGGTTCATCGAAAGACACCTCCGTACGGATCTTGCTATTGCGGCGCAAATACATTAATATTTCATTCTCAATACAGCGAGAGGCATAGGTAGCTAGCTTTATCTTCTTCTCTGGATCAAACGTATTGACCGCTTTGATTAATCCAATCGCCCCGATCGAGACAAGATCTTCAATGTTAATACCTGTATTCTCAAACTTTCTGGCAATATAGACAACAAGCCGCAGGTTGCGTTCGATCAGCATCGATCTAATCGCCGAATCCCCTGAAGGGAGACGTTCCAATAAGTACTCCTCTTCCTCACGCGTCAATGGAGGTGGCAGAGCTTCGCTTCCACCGATGTAATAGATTTCTTCACTCTTGAGTCCTAATATAAATAACATCCGATAGTACTGCAGCTGCAAGATCAACTTCCACTTTACACGCATGTTCCTGATCCTCCCATGTACCGTTCCTGTTTTAGCCGGCAGAATTCGTCCTCCTATCATCCGGCCCTGCCGCCTTAACCGGACTTTCACCGCTTTCCTTGCCTTCCGTTAGTGCCGGATGAATGATCGCCCGGTACACCCCGTCGGAAGATAGAACTCCTCCGTCCAGACCAATAAGAACCCGGGTCGTTATAACCTTGTTCCCCTCTGTAATCACACAGACTTCATCGGGCTTCAATGCGATCATAAACTGTGTCCCTTTGCCAACTGCACGATAAGGGATAAGACGCAATCGATCACGCCATAAGAACGCTTCATCATCACTCCAGGTGAGAATAAGGTTGTCCGCATTCTCCATACTCCATCTGCTGCCCGATGTGTCCGGCAAATATTGCTCCCAGAGCGAGGTCTCCATCACCATAACCGGCAGACGACTAAAGGGGTCATTAAGCTGGTTGCCGGTATCGATCAGCCCTGTGCAACGAATCGTTACATCATCAATTCTTACAGTGACTTCCGCTAGACAGGTATCGATCCGTTCCAATCTGCGGCGAGCGGACATCACTCCTCGGAACCACAGCAACACCGCGATGAAGGCGATAATCATGAATAACGTTCCTACCTTCAGCGAGAAGCTAAGTCCCCCTGAAGCGGAGTACCAAATCCCATTGAACACCTCACCATAGCTTTGCAGCAAATAGTGAATTCCCAATATTCCCCCGGCTGCTGCGAAATTGACCATGTAGAAGGCCCCCAAATTTCGCAAATAGGATTGCAAGCTTACGAAGCCGAAGGCAATCCATAACATAACGACCGAGAATAGAAACTTCACCAGGAAGGTATAGAGAAATGATAGTTCCGGCAAGAACATCATAACGACATAAGCAGCCCCAAATGCAGCCGAAGCCGCGAGCCGCCAGAACACGATTTTTTGTTTTCTCATCCAGGCAGTGACGAGAAGCAGACTCGCATCGATTAGCAGATTGAGCAAAAATATTAAATCGATGTATACAACCAGTCCCCTTCACCTGCCCATTCCCCATCTACTAAAGCAGTTCATCAAGTCAGCTCTTGCAGGCCCAAGCTCAATCCGGCTGAAGCGTTCCGGAAAACGCATAATTGAAAGAATAAGCTTCGATCTGAAGACCGCCCTTTATGAGCTCCCTATTTGAAGAGGTTGTTCATAAAAGTAGCTTTAGACACTATGAGATAAGTCAGAAAGTGCAGTGCAATAACGTACATTCAGAAGCTGTAATGAGCACCTCCAACACGTAGATGGTTAACAGTATATAGGCATCTATCTGTGAAGTCTGTCTAAAATTGAATGAAAGTTCGCACTAATTTTGTCGAGCCCATCGATCCGCTAGATTTTGCCGCGACACAGCAATAAAAGAGGCGGTTTTATATACGTTACCAAGTTTCGATAATTAAAGCTTCTCTTCTTAATTGAATATCGAAGCCTTTTGACTCTTACCTTGATCTTTTTAGTTCGACATCTATAGAATGAAAATAAAAAAAGACCCTATCCACTTTAAAAAGGGATAAGGTCTTTGGGGAAGACTTATTATTCAGGTTAGCTACTCCTTGCGGGAGCGATTGCGAAGGAATGTCGGAATATCCAATTGATCCGAGTTGTTCTGGTGTCCGAATGGACGAAGCGCATTGTTCGAACGGTTCTCCTGCACCTCAGAGACATTGCCCGCCGGATTCACGCGTCCCGGATTCGCAGCAGGTTTGCTCTCGAAGCCTGTTGCGATAACCGTTACTTTAATCTCTTCCTTCAAGCTTTCATCGATAATAGCACCAAAGATCATATTCACTTCTGGATCTGAAGCAGAGATAACGATCTCGGCCGCTTCATTAACCTCATACAGGGACAGGTTGGAACCGCCTGTAATATTCATAATAACGCCACGGGCGCCCTCGATTGAGGTTTCCAGCAGCGGGCTCATAATCGCCTTGCGCGCAGCTTCAGCCGCACGGTTCTCGCCTGTAGCCAGACCGATCCCCATCAGCGCTGATCCACGCTCCGTCATAATCGTCTTCACGTCAGCGAAGTCAAGGTTGATCAAGCCTGGTACAGCGATCAGGTCAGAGATGCCCTGTACCGCTTGACGCAATACATTATCAGCCTCGCGGAACGCTTCCAGCATTGGAGTCTTCTTGTCGACGATCTCGAGAAGGCGGTCGTTTGGAATAACGATCAGCGTGTCTACCTTCTCTTTTAAAGCTTCGATTCCCGTCTCAGCATGCGAGGAACGCTTGCGTCCTTCGAAGGTAAACGGACGAGTCACGACGCCAACGGTCAGTGCGCCGCACTCCTTGGCAATCTCAGCGATCACAGGAGCTGCACCAGTACCGGTACCTCCGCCCATCCCCGCTGTAACGAACACCATATCGGCGCCCTTCAAAGTATTAGCAATCAAATCACGGGATTCTTCCGCAGCCTTTTTGCCTACTTCCGGGTTGGCTCCAGCGCCAAGACCACGCGTCAGCTTATCCCCAATCTGCAATTTATGCTCGGATTTAGCCAAATGCAAGGCTTGGGCGTCCGTATTCACAGTAATGAATTCTACGCCCTGCACTCCATTCTCGATCATTCGGTTCACAGCGTTGCTGCCGCCGCCGCCTACACCGATGACTTTAATTTGAGCCAAGCTCTCCATTTCAAAATCAAATTCTAACATACTCTTCCATCTCCCCCTCATTGTGCATGGATGGCTCGTCCAATCCTCTGAACCAATTATATGAATTCACTAAATAGGTTTTTCAAACGTTCCATAATCCCTGTCTTCCGTGTTGCTTCCTGCGCGGATACAGGTTTAGTGCGGTTTGTAACTTTCTTAGGGCTTGCATTGCTGCGAATGCGAATATTCTTGATGACTTTATAGAGAATTCCGACACCACCCGTAAAGCCTGGATCCCGAACACCGATATAATCGGGTACAGCAATCCGCACAGAGGTCGACAATTCGTCCTGAGCAACCTTTAGCAAGCCTGGCATCGATGACGTGCCACCCGTAAGAATGTATCCTCCGGGCATATCGCTATATCCGAGTCGCCTTACTTCATCACGAATTAATTGAAAAATTTCTTGTACCCTAGGCTCGGCGATCGCGGCAAGATCCTCCTGTGTGAATTCCTTGTCCACATTGCTGCCGATCCTCGTTACTTTAAACGTGATGTCTGGCGCGGCATCTTCAATCGAGGCACAACCGTACTTCAGCTTAACCTTCTCCGCCTGATCCGTCAGTGTGCGGAGTCCGTAAGCAATATCATTTGTTATAAATTCTCCCCCAATCGGAAGCGTGGATGTCGCAACGATCGTGCCGCCTTCAAACACAGCGATCGTTGTGGACCCGGCACCGATGTCTACCAGCACAGAGCCCATCGTTTTCTCGTCTTTGGATAAAGCAAGTTGACCGGCCCCCAGGGACAGCAATACCAGATCGTGAATTTTCAGTCCCGCCTTCTCGACACAGCGAAGCAAATTATGTATCGCTGTCTTGCTACCGGTAATAATCGTAGCTTCTACCTCAAGGCGAACGCCAATCATTCCACGTGGATCTTTAATTTCTTCCAGACCGTCAACTACATATTGTTTGGCGACTACATCGATAATCTCCCGCTCCGGCGGCAGAGCAATCACTTCCGCTGCCTTAAGAACACGCTCAATATCTTCCTCACCGATTTCCCGGTCTTCATTTTGTACGGCTACTACTCCATGGCTCGTTTGGAGTCCGATATGGTTACCCGAAATGCCGACGTATACTTCTGATATTTGAATACCTACCATCCGTTCCGCGTGATCCACAGCACTGCGAATCGATTGTACGGTCTGGTCAATATCTACAATCGCACCTTTGCGAATACCTTCCGAGTCGGCAGATCCAACCCCAATAATATTAAAGGATCCATTATTAATTTCCCCTATAATAGCACGAACTTTGGATGTACCGATGTCCAAACTAACAATGATGTCATTGTTGCTCAAGCCCTTGGCACCTCCTATTTCCAAATAAATATAATAGCATGAAAAATATACTCTCTAAATAATTCAACGTCAGTTAACCTTTCCCTCTTTTTTCTACAAATTTTTTGTTCTCCAAGTTTTACAAGCAGGACGAATGCAAACCCGTCTATACAAATACTATACACGCGGCTTATCGCAATCGCCAATGATGCAAAAACATAAAGAAAAAAGAAGGAGAAAGGAAACTTGTCCATAAAATGTATTTTACCATTGATCGTCACTGATGAGTAGTATCATTTTCACTGCCGTCCTGGCTTGCATCCTGGCTGTAAGGTACATAGGAATCGGCCTCCAGCATTGTTAATGTCCCAGGGTCCTGAACTTCCAGAATCATATTCATATATTCAACCTTGGCCGGCAGCAGCGAGATCGCCGATATCACCTCAAAATGAGATCTGGTATAAATCTTGATCCGGTCAGGATAAGACAGTGTTGGCGAGGGCGTAATCTCGGAAATATCCGAAGTCAGCGAGTCCGGAATTTGCGCCAATGCCGTGCATAGCTTGCCTAGATTAGGATCATCGGACTTCCACCCCGTCAATATGGGCTTCTCCATCGGCATCGTCCCATTCTTCAGCTCGATAACAGTCCCATTCGCCAGGAAGCCCTTGAGCGAGCCATCCGAAATTAACTGATAGGCGGCCAGAGGGTACTCCTTGATCGTGATTGTTATAGTTCCGGGGAACGACTTCTTAACCGTGGCCGTCTCGATTGACGGAAGCTCGGCCAGCCTTGCTTCAATCTTGTCAGAGCTAGTCCCGAAGAAAGGCGCACCGAGCTCAAGGCCGCTGATACTCAGCATCTCTTTCTCAGTCGCAAATATATTGCCTTGAAACTTGATGTCCGAGATTTTACTTAATGAGGAGCGAAAAAAAAGGACGCTTAGGATGGCAATAAACAAAAAAATGAGAATCACCATAATTTTACGGCTGCTTTTCTTTTTCGGTCTCGGCTCTTTAAGAATAGGCACATTTACTTTTAATATCATATTTTCTTTCTCCGTAAAATACTATTCTTAGTATAAACATCATTGCGATACTACCATAAGCTAAGGTTTCCAAATGCAGACAACTTTCAATGACATGTTCAACAAGGCCCGTTTTCAGTACCAAAGCCTTATATCCCCTCCACAGGAGGGGAATCCAGGCACCAAATCTATTAAGCTAGGTCCAATTGTTTCAGCGCGGTATTTTCCCGGCGCATAACGCCCCCCAGCCGCCCAAACATCTGCTCAATGTGTTCGTATCCACGATCGATATGGTGAATCTGTTCCACCACCGTCTTGCCCTGTGCGGCAAGACCGGCAATGACCAATGCGGCACCTGCTCGCAGATCGGTCGCTTCCACTGTCGCTCCGTATAATCTGGGTACACCGCGTATGAATGCCGTATTCAGATCGACCGAAATATCGGCTCCCATCCGCACTAGTTCATCGACATGCCTGAGCCTGCCTTCGAAGACCGTCTCTTTCATCAGGCTAAGTCCATCCGCAAGAGACAGCAGCACCATCACCTGTGACTGAAGATCCGTCGGAAAGGAAGGATAGGGAGAAGTAGTGATCTTCTCAACCGCTTTGGGCCTTCCATTGCTGCTCACGGATATTATATCATTGTCTGCACCTATTTGAACACCAGAGCGGCGCAGCACATGAATTAGTGATGTTAAATGGGCAGGATTGCTGTGTGTCACCGTTATGCTTCCCCGCGTTGCCGCCGCCGCGATTAACGCGGTTCCTGCGACAATCCGGTCAGGGATAATCTCATACTCGCAAGGCTCGAGGGAAGCAACCCCCTGAATCGTTATCGTGTCTGTTCCGGCGCCGATAATGTTAGCCCCCATCATATTCAAGAAGCGCTGCAGATCCTGAATTTCAGGTTCTCGTGCAGCATTGGTAATGACGGATGTTCCTTCCGCAAGCGCTGCGGCCATCATAATATTCTCCGTCGCCCCGACGCTGGGGAAGTCCAGATGAATATCATTGCCAATCAACCTGGCGGCCCTGCACCATATTTGATGATCATTCTCTTCAATTTTTGCTCCGAGCGCCGCAAGCCCCCGTAAATGCAAATCTATCTTTCTTTCCCCAATCGCGCACCCACCGGGCTGATAGATGCAAACCTCACCGAATCGAGCCAGCAAAGGACCCATGAGGAAAATAGACGATCTCATTTGCTTCATCAAGTCTTCCGGCACATGGCTGGAATTGGCGCCACTGGTGTCAAGGTTAACGGTATCACCTTGCTGAACTGCTACACATCCCAGTCGGCTCAGTATGCCGAGCATCACATCAATATCGAGCAGACGAGGGACATTGCGAAGCTGCACCTGACCCTCACACATCAGGCTGGCAGCCATTATAGGCAGTGCGGCATTTTTCGCTCCATGGATACGTATGGATCCCGACAAGGGCCTCCCGCCTTCGATCACCAATTTGTCCAATGTATCACCTCCGAGTTTACCGTTCGCCCACGAAGAATACCTCAGGCACCAATCGAACCCCATATTTCGAGGCGATGGTGTCTTTAATCTGCTCCATAAGCGAAAGAACGTCCCCTGCTGTTGCTTGCCCGGTATTGATGATGAAATTGGCATGCAGCCTGGATACTTCGGCCCCGCCTACACGCAGTCCCTTTAATCCCGCCGCCTCAATCAGCCTAGCGGAATAATCACCCGGCGGATTGCGGAATACACTGCCCGCGCACGGTTGCTGCAACGGCTGGGTCTTCCGGCGACGGTCTTTATACGCAGCCATCGCGGCCGCAATTTCTAGACGGTCACCTTCCTTAAGCTCAAGGCAGGCACGTATGACAATGCCAGGTTGCTCCTGCAGTTTAGAATGGCGGTAAGAGAACCTCATATCCTCCGCATTGCAGGTCACCAATTCACCTGTCTCCAGAACAATTTCAGCGGATTTGAAAATGCGTGACAAATCAGACCCGTGAGCGCCAGCGTTCATGTAGACAGCTCCTCCCACCGTGCCGGGAATGCCTCCTGCGAATTCCAGACCAGTCAAGCCCTGCTTGCCTGCCATAATGCTCAATCGGACGAAAGAAGCGCCGCCTCCGGCCCAGGCTTCATTGCCATTAAACCGGATCTCTTCGAATTCCTTCCCGAGCTTGATCACCGCGCCGCGGATGCCCTTATCAGAGACAAGCATATTGGAGCCCTTGCCGATCATCATCCAGGGAATCTGCTGCTGGTGCAGTGTGGTCATAAGACAGGCTAATTGTTCTGCATTTTCAGGAATGATCAGGGCATCTGCTGGGCCGCCAATCTTCCATGTCGTGTATCTGGACATGGGTTCGTCCGGCAGGATCTCTCCGACATCAAGCTGCGATAATTCCATGAGCCATTGCTGCATCCTATAGTCCCCCTTTGATCCTGCACATGGGCCGACCTTATCGGCAACCCTTTCGTCCCAGGCGTATGAATTGCCATGGACACCAGACACTGCCTGCAGCCAAGCTGAACTTGCCAAGAACGCTCCCTCCTGTACGGTCGCATTAAGCGAGTGTTCAAAAAAGTCCGTTTTTCAGCAGCGAGAAGGCTATAGCAGGTGGACTTTTTGAACTTTCTTCTAACGATTGTCACGATGTATAGGGTATCTTATGCCTTTCTGCTCTAGAGTGTGACAATCGCCCAGTTCGCTGCTGACAGGCTCGTCTCGGATGGCTGTTACATTCCGTGCAAGGGTCCGTTTCTAGGCCTTTGCCCGTTTGCTTGACAACCTCTTCATCTCGGCCACAATCAATTGTGCCGAATCCGGCTTGCCAAGGCCGCGTGATGCGGCAGACATCGCCGTATGCAAGTTGGCATCCTTCATAATCCGCCTGATGCCTTCGAACAGTCCTTGGCCGGTCAGCTCCGGCTCCAGGATCACTTCGGCCGCCCCAGCTTTCTCCAGGGATCTGGCGTTCTTCTCCTGATGGTTGTTCGTCACATTCGGCGAAGGAATCAGGATAGAAGGTAAGCCAAGCGAAGTAATCTCCGCCAGGAAGGAAGCTCCGGCCCGGTTAACGATCAGAGAGGTTGCTGCAAGCACCTCCGGCATATTGTGAATATAAGGGAGAATCAATAAATTACCAGGCAGACTGCCCAGCTTGCCCTTAATCGATTTCAGCGTTGGTTCGTAATAGTTGTTGCCTGTTACATAGACGAAGGTAATGTCGGGCAATTTATTCAATTCTGCGGCCATTTGCACCATCGCCTCATTGATGGCTCTCGCTCCTTGACTTCCGCCCACGAGCACCACAATTGGACGGTCCTTGGACACGCCCAATGATTCATACCCCTTATTCTTATTCGCTGATACGACCGTAGTCGCACGCGGATTTCCTGTATAGATGACATGCTTGCTTCCCGGGAACAAGGACACTGATTCCTCGAAGCTTACGGCTACGGTATCTACATACTTGCTCAAAAAGCGATTCGTCAATCCCGGAACTGCATTCTGCTCATGGATCATCGATGGAATGCCTAGCTTCGCGGCCGCATATACGACCGGACCGCATACATATCCACCTGTGCCGATCACAACATCCGGTTTGAACTCACGCAGCATCTGCTTGGATTGTTGAACGCCTTTTAGGAAGCGCATGACGGTTTTCACATTTTCAAAAGATAATTTACGGCGAAAGCCTGTGATCTCAATCGACTTAAAAGCGATATCCGCCTTCGGCACGATCGAACTCTCCAAACCTTTCTGTCCGCCGATGTATAGAAATTCAGAGTTAGGCTCCTCAAGAGCACATTGATTAGCAACGGCAAGTGCTGGGTAGATATGTCCTCCCGTACCACCGCCGGTTAATACGACGCGCATACCTTCACCTCGCAAAACGGGATAAATTAAGTAAAATGCCTAGGGCTGTAAGCATTAAGGTCAACGATGAGCCACCGTAACTTATCAGCGGCAAAGTGATGCCTGTAACCGGCATAAGGCCGATTACTACACCGATATTAATCACAACCTGCACTCCTACCATACCAACGATCCCGACCGCTAGCAAACTGCCAAACGTATCATCAATCGTCATCGCGACTCTCATGCCTCGCCAGATCAGAATCAGGAACAACATCAGAACGAGCAGTCCACCGATGAAGCCAAGTTCCTCCGCCAGGATTGAAAAAATAAAGTCCGTCTGTGGCTCCGGAACATAGCTGTATTTCTGTCTGCTCATCCCCAGCCCCAAGCCGGCCAGGCCGCCGGGACCAATCGCGTACAGGGACTGAATAATCTGATAGCCTGCTCCAAGAGGGTCGGACCATGGATCAAGGAATGCCGTAATTCGCGCCAATCGGTAAGGAGCGGCCAGAATAAGACCTACAAAACCCACAGCGCCTACGGCTGCCAGTCCGACCAGATGTTTGATTCTCGCGCCAGCCGTAAATACGATTAACATCGAGGCTCCCAGCATTACCGTGCCGGTGCCCAGATCCGGCTGCAGCATAATCATGCCAAAGGCCAAACCAATAATGCCGAGCGGAGGCAACAGGCCTCTCGCAAACTGAGTGATTCTATAATCCTCCTTACTGAGCCAATAGGACAGAAAGAGAATCATGCCCAGCTTCATAAACTCAGAGGGCTGAATACCAAACGAGCTGATGCCTAACCAGCTCCTTGCTCCGCCTCTGACTACGCCAATTCCCGGAATCAATACGATGACCAGCAGGGCGAAACAGATGATCAGCCCTATTTTGGCATACCTCTTCAACAAGCGATAATCAAAGTTCATCGTAAAGAACATGGCCACCAGGCCAAGAACAGCAAATAATGCCTGGCGCTTCACAAAATAAAAGGAATCGCCGTAATCATGAAAACCGAGCACAGAGCCCGCGCTATATACCATTACAATTCCGATCGTCAGCAAGGATAAAATACTGGCTAGTAGCCAGAAATCCGGCGCCTTTCGGCTCTTATTCATCGTGGCAGCCACCTTTTTAAGGAAAGTAGGGGCTTTTCCACCCCCCTACTTAAAGGGTATGCACCGCCTCTTTAAAAATGCGTCCACGCTCTTCATAGGAACTGAACATGTCCCAGCTTGCGCAAGCTGGCGATAATAAGACAATATCTCCAGGATCAGCAAGCTCTGCAGCCTCGGATATCGCCTTCCTCAGCGTGGAGGCGGCACTGTCAACATTATCGACAATGACGATATCGGTTAGACCTGCAAGCTGTGCGACCTTGGCGATTTTTTCCTTCGTCTGTCCAAGCGCGACCACCGCTTTTACGTTTTTCTCAAAGGATGACAGCAGTTCCATATAATCAGAACCGCGGTCAAGACCGCCAGCGATCAAGACGATCGGTTTATTCAGGGCGCCAAGCGCCATGATCGTCGCTTTGCCATTCGTCGCTTTAGAGTTATTGTAATAGGTTACGCCATGCTTCACTTCCACAAATTCAAGCCGATGCTCTACGCCTTTGAATGTGCGCAAAGGCTCAGCAAGCCGCTCGGATTCCGCTCCAGCGGCAATGGAAGCGGCGATCGCAGCCAGCGCATCCTCCACGTTGAAGCGGCCGGGCAAGCCGATCTCTTCCACGGTAATGATCGGACTGATATGGCCCTCCTTATCACGGTATACTACAGTCCGCTCCAATTCATCCTCGACTCCGGCAATATAAGACGGCGTAACGAATACCCCCTCCGTTCTTAATTCCTCCGTCATCGAGAACGGAATCAATCTTGCCTTCAAGTGAGGGACCAGCTCGCGGCAGACGGGGTCATCCCAATTTACGACAGCGATGTCATCCGCTGTCTGATTAGCGAACAGCTTCGCCTTGGAAGCGACATAATCCTCCATGGAGCCATGATAATCAAGATGCGTCTCGGCCACATTAAGCAGCACACCTACCTTGGGCTTAAAGTCCTCGGTGCCCTTTAGCTGGAAGCTGCTAAGCTCAGCTACCAGCCAATTCTCCGCCGCAGCCTGCTCGGCAGCTTCACAGAGCGGAGTGCCGATATTTCCCGCTACAATCGGATGCAGCCCAGCGGCATCCAGCATCTTGCCGATCCAGGTTGTCGTCGTCGTCTTCCCATTCGAACCGGTTATGCCGATGATCGGCGCTTGACTAAGATGATAGGCTACCTCTACCTCAGTTACCACATCGATACCAAGCTCCAGCGCCTGAATAACAGGCGGAGCGCTGTATGGAATGCCCGGGTTCTTCACCACAAGCTCCACGGATGGAGAGATCAGTCCTTCCGGATGTCCTCCGCATACAACAGAAATTCCCAAAGCCTCCAGTTCAGAAGCTTCGGGACTTTCTTCTCGCGTCTTCCTATCATTGACTGTAACTATGGCTCCATAATGATGGAGGGTCTTGGCAACCTGCACACCGCTTTTTGCTAAACCGAGGACGACAACTTGTCGTCCCCGATATTGTTCTGGATGTTTCATCTCTACAACCCCTTGTTCAAATAAAGTCCAACGACAGCTAGCACGAGGCCGACCGCCCAAAATGTCGTGACAACACGCCACTCCGACCAGCCTGACAGCTCGAAATGGTGATGGATCGGGCTCATTTTGAAAATTCTTTTACCGCGTGTCTTGAAAGAGATTACCTGCAAGACGACCGACAGCATCTCAATCACGAAGACGCCGCCGATGACTAAAAATAGCAATTCACTCTTCGTCACGATCGCGATTCCGGCAATCGCTCCGCCGATGCCAAGCGAGCCCGTATCGCCCATAAATACCTTGGCCGGGTGCGCGTTGAACACTAGAAATCCAATCACTGCCCCGATCATAGCCGCTGCGCAGACTGCTGCTACCATGGAGGTAGCCTGCATGGCGATAATCGCATATGCACCGAAAGCAATGCCGCTGACGCCGGACAGAAGGCCATCGAGGCCATCCGTGAAGTTGACCGCGTTGCTGATCGCCAGCATCATCACAATAATAAATGGATAGTAGAACCATGGTCCCAAATCAAAGGCAAAGCCCGTTCCTGGGATGCCAATCGCTGTGCTATGTCCTTCCGATACAAGCAATGCTGTAATAATACCGGCGAATAGCAGTTGACCAAATAGCTTCTGCTTAGGTGTCAGTCCCAGGGATCGTTTGAATACAATTTTAATGTAATCATCCAGAAACCCTACCAGCCCAAAGCCGAGCGTAGCCACCAGCAAGACGTAGAAGTCCGTGTTCACTACAGAGAATTTTAAATAGGCAATCGTAAAAGCTAATATAATGACGACCCCGCCCATTGTAGGCGTGCCCGCTTTCTTCTGATGACTCTGCGGCCCTTCTACACGAATTTGCTGACCGAATTTCATCCGCCGCAATAAAGGTATTAATAGAGGGGCTGATATGACAGCCAAAATGAAAGATACTCCAATCGTTAATAAGATAAGTCCGTAATCCATGGGATCACCCTCCTCTCGCCGGTAATTATTGATGTAATTTGCTATGTTTGACCGCTTCGACGACTTCTTCCAGCTTCATTCCGCGTGAGGCCTTCACCAGTACCACATCTTTCGGATGCAGTACACTGATTAACTTATGAATAAGCTCGCTTTTATCATCGTATGCATAAATATTGTCCAGAGCGAGATGTTTCTTCGCCCCAACGGCAATTTCCTTGCCCAGGCGCCCAAAAGTAAACAACAAATCCGTATTTTCTGTTGTTAAATACTCGCCTACTTCTTGATGGAACTGCACTTCATCTTCTCCGAGCTCAAGCATATCCCCGAGTATGGCGATTTTATTCCGACATCCCTTCATCTTGTGCAGCACATTCACAGCCGCTCTCATAGAAGTAGGGCTCGCGTTATAGGCATCGTTCAGGATCGTTACCCCGTTTGCGCCTTTAACAATTTCAATCCGCATCCCAGTTAGCTCCGCGTGCTTAAGGCCTTCCTTCATATCGGCCTCAACCACGCCATAATGCCTGGCAACCGCAAGTGCCGCGAGGCAATTTACAACATTATGCTCGCCAAGAAGCGGCAGCTCAAGCGGTGTCTCCCCGACATTTGGGGTGAACAGGGTACCCTGCTCCAGGAACATGATTCCGCTCGGATAAATATCATCATTTCCATTTACACCAAAAGTCAGTGTATGCAGCTGCTCCGGTTTTGGTGTATTCGGATCAGCCAGCACCTCCGTAATTAGCGGTTCATCGCCATTGTATACGAACAAGCCGCCCGTCTTCATTCCCGACAAAATCTCCAACTTGGCACGGGCAATCTCTAGACGGGAACCGAGCTGCTCCAAATGCGATTCACCGATATTGGTGACGATCGCCACCTCCGGTTCCGCGAGCTTTGAAAGAAACTCGATTTCATAACGACCGCTCATGCCCATCTCGAGCACAGCCACCTCGGTATCCTCCGGCATGGCCAGGATAGTAAGCGGCATTCCAATATGATTGTTATAATTGCCGCCCGTCTTATGCACCTTGTAAGTAGTAGCCAGCAGGGCATACAGCAGGTCCTTTGTCGTTGTCTTCCCGTTGCTGCCGGTAATTCCGACTACCTTAGCACCTACGGCTGCTAGATAGCTCTTAGCGAGGAGCTGCATCGCTTCAAGGGCGTCGTCAACCAGAACAGCCGGTCCTGGAGGGTTGCCCTTAGAGCGTTCCCACAGCGCGGCTACAGCCCCGCTCGCCAGACTGTCTGCAACGAAGGCGTGCCCGTCGAATCTCTCGCCAGACAAGGGTACGAACAGGCATCCCTGCTGAATATGTCTGGAGTCAGTAATTACTCCATGAATGATTAGGTTGTTATCTTCGACATTAGCCACCTGTCCGCCGCACATGGCGGCAATGTCCGCTAATTTTCTTTTTATCACTTTACTAAACCCCTTATCGCTTCTTTGGCTACAAGACGATCATCAAAATCATGTACTTCCTTACCAATGATCTGATAGGTCTCATGTCCTTTCCCCGCAATCAATACTACATCGTCACGGCTTGCCATTTCAATAGCCTTTTGAATCGCGGCATGGCGGTCTACGATGAGCTCGTAACGTTCTAGCGGAATATTGTCCTCGATAAGCCCTGCCTCAATATCTTTCAAGATCAATGCCGGGTCCTCCGTCCGCGGATTATCCGATGTGATAATAACGTGATCCCCATACTTCGCCGCGATCTTGCCCATGATCGGACGCTTCTTCCGATCGCGATCTCCACCGCAGCCGAACACGCATATCACCCGGCCCTTGGCAAATTCATTGACCGTGCGCAGTACGTTCTCCAGACCGTCCGGAGTATGAGCATAATCCACAATAACCGCAAAAGGCTGGCCCTCGTCTACAGCTTCAACCCGGCCTTCAACCCCCTTGATCGATTCCAGACTCTGTTTGATGCTCTCAAGCGGAATATCTTCCAATAGAGTTGTTGCGATAGCAGCCAGGGCATTATATACATTGAACTTGCCGACCATACGCAATGCGATGTCTGCACTGCCGCGGAAAGTCTCTACATGGAAGCTGGTTCCCCGCGCTGTCACGGAGATATTCGAGGCTCTGACATCTGCTGGATGGTCCACCCCATACGTAATCGTCTCTGCTGAAGTCAGCTTCGCAAAATAATCAGAAGCTGCATCATCCGCATTCAACACCGCATAACTCCGTTCAGCCGGATCTTGCGGATACTCGTTGCCAAGGCGGGAGAAGAACAAGCCCTTTGCTGCTTTGTAGGCCTCCATCGTCTCATGGTAATCAAGATGATCCTGAGTCAGGTTAGTGAACACCGCAGTGCGGAAATGCGTCCCTTTGACCCTGCCCTGTTCAAGCGCATGCGAGGATACCTCCATTACGCAATGAGACGCGCCTCCTTGCACCATTTCGTGCAGGTAGTGCTGCAAGTCCAGCGCTTCCGGAGTCGTCCGCGGCATAGGGACTGCCTTGCCATCAAAGCGGCGCTCGATCGTACCGATTAACCCCGGCTTGTTGCCTTGATCCAGCAAAATCTGCTCAACCAAATAGGTTGTTGTTGTTTTCCCGTTCGTTCCCGTAATACCGATGGCTTTCAAATGATTGCTGGGATAATTGAAAAATACATTGCCGAGTACCGCCATAGCGAGACGGCTGTCCTTCACTTTAAGCTGCGGCAGCGGAACCTCTTCCAGGAAGCGCTGTACGACCAGCGCACTGGCCCCCTGCTCAGCGGCTTGCTTCGCATATTGATGGCCGTCAACGGTATGTCCCGGCAGACAGAGAAACAAATCGCCGGGCTTCACTTGTCTGGAATCAAAGCAGATTCCCTGACAATTGGCGTTCTCATCTCCCGAAATTTCCGAAGCTATTAAATAAGATGCTAAATCTTTAAGCAGCATATAGGACCCCTCCGTCAAAATCTTACCGATATTTATAGTATCGCCAAAACAAATTCAATTCAGGATATTATTTCACTGAAATGATAAGTTGACGGTACATCTTTCTTTCACGTCCATATCTTCTTGCCTTTGGCTACTCATGCTCATGATCGTGCTCAAGCTCTTGTTCGGCCTCAGCCTCGCTTCCCATATAAATGCGGATTGTTGAGCCCTTATCCACTCTTGTACCCGCTTTGGGCGCCTGATTGATAACGATAGAACCCGCTCCTGATTTCACCAAATTGAAATTCATGTTCATATCTTCATAGATATCCTGCGCTGTGTAGCCGATCAGATCAGGAACCGTAACAACCGGCGTCTCACCGTATTTATACTTCTTCGCAACCTGATCCTTGCGCGGCGGAATCTTCAAATAGTCAAGCGCATCGGCAAGGATATTGCGCACGATAGGCGCTGCTACCACGCCGCCGAACTGAATTCCCTGCGGATTGTCCACCGCTGTATATACGACGATTTGCGGATCATCCGCCGGGGCAAACCCGATAAATGACACGATATGCTCATTCGCGGAATAACGTCCGTTAACTACCTTCTGAGCTGTCCCCGTCTTCCCTCCAACGCGGTATCCATCGATGAATGCATTGCCGCCTGTACCGTTCGCTACCACACTCTCAAGCGCGGCCCGCACCTTCTGTGAAGTTTCCTCAGAGATCACCTGACGGACAAGCTGCGGCTCTGTAACATCGACGATCTGTCCGGTATCCGGATTCGTCCATGATTTGGCCACGTAAGGCTTGAATAGCTTGCCTCCGTTAATCGCTGCCGACACGGCGGTGATCTGTTGGATCGGCGTCACCGACACCCCTTGGCCAAAGGACGTAGTTGCCAGCTCTACCGGACCGACTTGGGACAGTTTGAACAGAATGCCATTCTCTTCACCACTGAGATCGATTCCAGTCTTGCTGCCAAAGCCAAAATCCTTAATATACTTAAATAAAGACTCCTTGCCAAGCCGCTGCCCCAGAGCAACAAACCCAGGGTTGCAGGAATTCTCGACAACCTGCAGGAAGGTCTGGCTCCCGTGTCCACCCTTCTTCCAGCAGCGCAGTGTAGCTCCTCCGACCTTGGCAAAGCCAGGATCATAGAAATGATCATGCTGAAGATCCACCTTCTGTTCCTGCAAAGCCGCCGCCAGCGTAATGATCTTAAAGGTAGAACCCGGTTCATAAGTCATCCAGATTGGGAGATTCCGATTGTACACCTGAGGATCAACATCCTGATAGGTGGCCGGATCATATCCGGGTCTCGCTGCCATACCCAAAATCTCGCCTGTTTTCGGATTCATCGCAATCGTCAATGCGGAGTCAGCATTTAGCCTGGCCATCGCTTGATCAAGCTCGCGTTCTATAATACTCTGAATCGACTTATCAATGGTCAGCTGCAGATTCAGTCCATCCTTAGGCTCCACGTAGACCTCTGATGAGCCAGGCATTAATCGTCCACCGGCATCGGACAAATAAGATACACTGCCATTCATCCCGCTAAGTTCACTGTCATATTTACTCTCCAGCCCCGTCAAACCTTGATTGTATCCTCCGGTGAAGCCCAGTATATGCGCGGCAAGTCCTCCATAAGGATAATATCTTTTATTATCTTCGGCAACAACAATACCCGGCAGATCCAAATCACGAATTTCCTGTGCCTTTTCCATCGTAATTTTGCGACCCCCGGGCTGTAGCCTGACTATGGATTCTTTCTTAGTGATTACTTTAAGCACAGCTTCCTCGCTCATCCCGAGCAGCGGCGCCAAACTATGCGCTGTCGTCTCCGGTGATTTCACCTGCACAGGGATGGCCATAACCGTAGGAGTCGTAACATTATAAGCGAGCACATTCCCATTGCGATCACTAATCTCGCCTCGCTTCGCGGAATAAGGAATATTGCGCCGCCAGGAATCCTCTGCCTTCGCCGACAATTCCGCCCCCTTGCCCAATTGTACATAAGCTAGCCGGGCAACAAGAGCCATGAATAGCACACATAGCATAAACAGCAGCACGAACAGTCTTCTTCTTATCGTAAGCCTGGAGATTTTCATAGAAAGCGGCCCCCCTGTTTCATCCTGAGCATTAATTGGTTTCATATCATAAATATTCAGGACAAACAGGGGTTAGAACAAGCTATGGAGAAGAACCCGAGCTCTCATCGGGATTCTCCTCCCGAGCAGCTTCATCGTTCTGCTCATCTTGCCCCGATTCCTCACCTTCCTTGATCGGAGGCTCAAGTACAAGATCGATTCGCCTCTTGCCATTCTCCTTCGTCAGAGTTTGAGAGACAACATAACCTTCACCTTCTATATTCACTTCCACACCTATAGCAGAGAGCAGCTCCATTGCATCCCTCAGAGACTGGCCTTTCAGACTCGGGATGTTTACTTTATCCCCTTCCTCTGACAGTAAATACATATGTTGGCCTGTCTTTAATATGGCACCGGCTTTTGGAAATTGCGAGACAATCTTTGTGCCTTTGCCAAGCGTTGCATAGTTGATGCCCAGACCGGCAAGCTTATTCTTGGCCTCCTGAACGGACAAGCCTTTTAAATCCGGAGCCTTGATTCCGTTATTCGCATTATCCGACGTAGTCTTGGTGTCAAATTTCTTAGGCACGCCTAAATATTGCAATGTCTGATTCATAATCTTCTTAAAGATTGGCGCAGCCGCCGTTCCACCGCCCAGATCAGAATCCTGCGGCTCATCGATAACCACCAGCATCGCTATTTTCGGATCATCCACTGGCGCATATCCGATAAAGGATAAAACCTGCTTCTTGTAATCATATTTCCCGTTAATAACCTTCACTGCAGTACCGGTCTTGCCTGCAACCCGATACCCGTCGATATAAGCATGACGCCCACTACCGATCTTCAAATCCGAGACGACCTGCTCCAAATATTCACCGGTTTTCTTCGCACTTTCCTGGGAAATAACTTGCTTAACAACCTCTGGCTGCGTGACCGTTGTCTCACCCGTCAGCGGATCCGTAATGGACTTGACGATATGCGGTGTCATCAGCTTTCCTCCGTTAGCAATGGCCGCCACTGCAGCCACCTGCTGTAAAGGAGTAACCAGCAATTTACCGTGACCATAAGTCATCGCCGCGTAGTCTGCCTGCTGCTCCGGTGATACGACGCCCTTCGCCTCTCCCGGAAGCTCGATTCCCGTAGCTTGTCCGAAGCCGAAATTATCAACATACTGCTTCATCAGATCAGGACCCAGCATTTCATAACCCAGCTTGACGAAGGCGACGTTACTGGAACGCTTAACCCCTTCCATGTATGAGATGCTGCCCCAGCCCGAACGTCTGACATCATGAATGGTCTGTCCAGGTACGCGGATGCTGCCTGACATATAATAACCGTTCGGATTGAACAGGCCCTCCTGTACCGTAGCCGCCAAAGTTACAATCTTAAAGGTCGAGCCAGGCTCATAGACCGATTTGATCGCATGATTATAAAAATTTTTCTGGTCTACATCTACCCAGTATTCATTGGGATCATAGCTTGGCAGATTCGCCATTCCCAGAATCTCCATCGTCTTCGGATCAGCGGCAATCACCGTCATACTGATCGGCCTCAGCTGGTTGAATGCCTCTGTCATCGCGTCCTCAATATAATACTGTATTGTATCATCAATTGTTAACCGAATATCTTTGCCATCTTTTGCCGGGGTATAAACTTCACTCGCTTTCGGGATCTCAATCCCACGGCCATCGCTCTTATATTCAATGGCTCCATCTTGCCCCGTCAGCTCTTCGTCAAAGGCAGCCTCAATCCCGGATACCGCCTTTTCTTCACGATTCGTATAACCAAGCACATGCGCTGCAAGACTATTTTTAGGATAATAGCGTTTGCTCTCTTTCAGCAGCAAGATACCTGAATCCGGAATTTTATGCTTTTCCTTCAATTCGTCCGAGAACTTCTCAACCTGATCCCGAAGCTCCTGATCAATCTTCCATCCTTCATTTCTTACTTCACGCTGCGAATAGAAGCCGCCATTCTCTCTCTTGGCATTTACAAGTTTTCTTAATTCACCCTCATCCTTGTTAAGCAGTTGATGTAACCCCTGTACGACCTCCTCCTGCAATTCGTATTTATTAATAATTTGCGGATTCACCGCGACAGTATAAGCTGGAGCATCAACAGCCAGCACATCGCCATTCCGGTCGGTAATTGTCCCCCGGGTGGCAGTGAGCACCTTCTTCTTAGACCATTGATTTTCGGCATAACTTTGCCAGAAATTATTTTCTACAACCTGTACCCAGAACACTCTGAGCATCAAGACAGCAAAAAAGAGGGTAATGATTCCCCCTATCAGCAGTGTACGAAGCTTTATTCTTTTGATCATAATAAAAACCTCTTAATACTCAATTTATCGAACAGTTGCAACATCCGTATCCTGATTCTCCGTTGTCGTCGAATTCGGTACTTGAACATGGACGCCTTCATTTACCGGCTCAACATACCCTAGCTTGGCTGCTTCTTCAGGAATTCGTTCCTCCAGCTTCTCCTTCTGGATCGACAGTTCCTTCACCTGAACATTAATATTTTGAATCTCTGTGTTTAGATTAAAAGCTTGCCGTTTAATATCATACAATTGCGAATTTTGCCATAGCAATCCACCCATGATGCCGACGCAGAAAAGAATCGTCACCATATACAGCAGCTTCTCACGAATGGGAAGCGGTGACCTGCGAGTTACTACCTTTGTTGTCTCACGGTAGCGCGGATTCTGTCCACGTGCCGTTGCCTTCTCTTTTACTGCTAGATTTCCACGTGTATACGCCATCTCACTTTCCCCCTGCTGTTTCTATGGATTGCAATTTCTCCGCCACGCGCAGCTTGGCTGAACGTGCTCTGGAATTAAGCGCCAACTCTTCCTCAGAGGGAACGATGGGCTTCCGGTTTATCAATTTCAACTGTCCTTGGCCCCCGCATACACACATTGGGAAATCCGGAGGACAAGTGCATTTCTCTACATAACTGACAAAAATCTGCTTGCAGATCCGGTCCTCCAAGGAGTGGAAGGTAATAACGGAAACCCTACCTCCTGGAGCCAGGCAACGAACTGCCGCATGCAGCCCTTCTTCAAACGCTCCCAGCTCATCATTTACCGCGATACGCAGCGCCTGAAAGCTTCGCTTGGCCGGGTGGCCTCCGGTTCTTCGCGCTGCTGCCGGAATGCCTGCCTTGATGAGTTCGACCAGTTCACCCGTCGTCTCAATTGGAGAGGTTTTACGTTGGTCTACGATAACCTTGGCAATTCTGCGCGAGAATTTCTCTTCGCCGTATTGGAACAGAATCCGTGCAATCTCCTTCTCAGGCCAATCGTTGATGATATCGCGAGCCGTAAGTGCAGCGGACTGATCCATCCGCATATCCAGCGGCGCGTCAGCATTATAGCTGAACCCACGTTCGCCTTCATCAAACTGCGGGGAAGATACCCCCAGATCGAACAAAATACCGTCTACCTGTGGCAAACCATCCTGCCTTGGAACAAAATCAAGCTCCAGCAGCTTCTCTTGCAAATGACGAAAATTACTCTTCACCAAAGTAAGGCGATCCCGATAGGGAGCAAGCACCTCTTTGGCGTTTTCATGTGCCCAATCATCCTGATCGAAAGCGATCAATCTGCCGCCTTCACTGAGCTGTGACAAAATGACTGAGCTGTGACCTCCGCCACCCAGCGTACAATCTACATATATACCGCCTGGCTTAATGCTCAGCCCTTCTGTCGCTTCTGCCTTTAATACCGTGATGTGATGGAACAAGACTGCAGCCCTCCAGACTGTTTTTGAGGTCATTCAAAAGTCCACTTTTGATCACGAAGCAGCACTGAAAGTCTATTCGACATCGAATCTTGAATTCACCCGGGCTTTCCGATGCTCTCGTACCCAAACGTACGCTCCGCTTCTCAATCCCTAGCTTCATCCAACCTTCTTGGTGCTGAAAACTGGACTTTTCGAACATCTCATTTAGTAGATATAATACTTTAAATTACTTAAAATACTTTTTGAATTTCCTTACAGGTCGAAATTGAAGTCGACCAGTTTCTCGGCGATTTCATTAAAAGATTCTTCCGACTGCTCAAAGTACTGTTCCCATGTCGAGCGGCTCCAAATCTCAACGCGATTCGACACCCCCAGCACCACGCACTCTTTCTCCAGCTTCGCATATTGCCTCAGGTTGCTTGGTATGTTTACCCTTCCCTGTTTATCCCATTCACATTCGGTAGCTCCAGAGAAGAAGAAGCGAGTAAACGCGCGAGCATCGGATTTCATTAGTGGTAAAGTCTTGAGCTTCTGCTCCAGCAGTTCCCATTCTGTTACGGGATACACAAAGAGACACTGATCAAGACCACGGGTAACAACAAAAGAGGTCCCCAGAAGATCGCGAAACTTAGCCGGAATGATAATACGGCCCTTCTCATCAATGCTATGTTGGAATTCCCCCATAAACATCGGCTTCGCTCACCCCTAACCTCTTTCCCCCACATTACACCACTTTACACCACAATGATGGTTATATTCAACATATTAAGGAAAATTCCTGCTAAAAGCAAAAAAAATATTTGGAAATTCAATTGATGAAAACAGCCAAAAAAAGAACAAGCTTCAAGGTTATCCAACCTCGAAGCCTGCTTTCTAGGGGAAATTGGTATTATTTTCAGCATATTGCTTGGCAACATCTTATAAGGAGATATCCTTTAGTCGGCTTGGCTTAGTGCTCCTGCCAGCTATCCAGATAAGTACGCTGCTCATCTGTCAGAGTATCGATGTTAACGCCCAGACTCTCTAACTTGAAGCGGGCCACCTGCTCATCCAACTCATACGGCACATTAACGACCGTCTTGCCGATCCGCTCGTACTGCTCATTTACATACTTAAGCGACAGCGCCTGCAGAGCAAAGGTCATATCCATGATTTCCGCCGGATGTCCGTCTCCTGCAGCGAGGTTCACCAACCGCCCCTCCGCAAGGAGATAAAATTTCCGTCCGTCCTTCAATTGATATTCCTCAATGTTGCGACGCACAGTTCTGATCGAGATGGAACGCGCCGCTAGCTCCGGCTTGTTCACTTCCACATCAAAATGTCCCGCATTGGACAGGATTGCTCCATCCTTCATTACATCGTAGTGTTCGCCCCGGATCACGTCCCGGTTCCCCGTGACAGTTACGAAGAAGTCGCCTATCTTGGCCGCTTCTGTCATCGGCATCACCCGGAATCCGTCCATATGGGCTTCCACCGCTCTGATCGCATCTACTTCAGTGACGATTACATTCGCTCCAAGCCCCTTGGCACGCATCGCTACGCCCTTGCCGCACCAGCCATAACCAACGACGACAACCGTCTTGCCGGCTACGACCAGATTGGTCGTCCGGTTGATGCCATCCCATACGGATTGGCCTGTTCCGTAGCGATTATCGAACAAGTATTTGCAATAAGCGTCATTGACGGCGACCATCGGGAATTTTAACTGCCCTTCCTTATCCATCGCTTTCAAACGCAAAATACCTGTCGTTGTCTCCTCCGCACCACCGCATATGTTCTCAAGCAGATCGGGGCGTTCCGAATGGAGGATGGTCACCAGGTCTCCACCGTCATCGATAATCAAGTCCGGCTTCGTCTCCAGCGCGCGAATCAACAATTGCTTATACTCCGCAGGCTCCGGATTATATTTGGCATACACCGTAATGCCATCCTCCACCAGGGCAGCACACACATCGTCCTGCGTAGAGAGCGGATTGCTGCCGGTAATCGTCACTTCTGCACCACCAGCCTGCACTACTTTAGCCAAATAAGCGGTTTTCGCCTCAAGATGAAGAGATATGGATACCCTCAGACCCTTGAAAGGCTGCTCTGCTTCAAACTGCTTGCGAATCCGTGAAAGCACAGGCATATGAGCCTCTACCCAATCGATTTTCAAATGGCCTTCAGGAGCAAGCCGCAAATCTGCAATCATGCTATTTTCAACTGCTTTGTTCATCCCATTTCCTCCTTGGCTAGTATAGTCCCTCAAAACAAGCCATGCGGTATCCGGTCCAACACTATAAATAGATGATACGATGCTCCCCGGAAATATCATAAGGAATTTCCAACAGGTGATCGAGCCATTCATTACCGTAACGGTTCAGATAGTAGAAAATATTGTAGACCCGCTCCTGCGGCTTATGTTGTGGAAAGAGCGATAATTCGATTCGATCGAAATGCCGAAGCCCCGCTGAGTTAGCCTTGCCAAGCGCATCTTTGGCCCGGCCGCGCAAATATTCCATCTGCTCGACGATCTTCTCCCGATTGGCAGCCCCCAGCTTAAGCAAACCTGCTTGAATTCCCCCGAGCTGTTCGATCAAGGGATCGTACAGTTCCGTAAAGGCAGCCTTGATCTGTTCAAAGCGTTCATCCAGATGCAAGGAATCCTGCTCAGCCAACCAATGCTCCTTTTTCTGTGCAAAGACTTTATGATCGCTCACATCAGCCCAGCTCAAATTGTATTTATCCATATGCTTATGAAGCGTTCCTTCTATGACTGTAAAAGACTCCCGGTTAAGCAGCAAAGGCATTTTTAACCCAAACGCCTTAAATGCCGATCCGGTTAAGGCCCAATAGGCGATTTCACCCGTTCCTAGCACCGCCCCAAGTACCGGCAGCAGGCTATCCTGCATCAGCGGTCTGGTCAGCACATTGTTGCTGAACCGTTCAGGATGGCGACCAAGCTCTGACTTCAGCTCGTCCGCTGTGAAGTGCACTTTCCCTTTACGATCTCTAAATCTTCCATCATGCTTGAACAGCAAAAGACGTTCTCCTTCATGAATATAGAACAGGTTAGCTCCATCCGCGGCAACATCAGCTTGTGCCTGATAGCCAAGGGATTGACAGAGATCAGCTGCGGCACGATAAGCTGCTCCTAACCGGTCATTCTCGTCGATCATTCTCTCAAAGATCGGCGACTCAAGCTGTCTCAGAGCCGGATCAGCCGAATCAAGCAGCACCAATCCGTATTTGCCAAACCAGGTTCCCAGCAGCTTGGCAAAAGCATCGCTTAATGTAGGTGAGCCCTCCGACACTTGGCTAAGCAGTTCCAACAGCCCGGGTCTGAACTCGGTATCAGGCAGCAGCTGCTCCAACTCTGAGATCGCCTGCTCCCACTCTTCTCTGGCGATGGCATTCATGCTGACAGGCAAACGCTGCTCTGTCTCCCGTGCAACACGGATCCGTGCAACCGATAGATCCGCAGACAAGACATAGGTATGATTCACTTCATCCCAATCATGGTCCTCGCCTGCGATCCAGAACACCGGAACAACCGGATGATTCAATTGCTTCGCAGCATGCTGCGCTGCTTTGATAATCGTCGCTGCTTTATAGATGACAAGCAGCGGACCTGTGAACAGGCCGCTCTGCTGTCCACCAACGATTACGGCAGCATCCGGCTTCTCCAAAGTATCCAGAGAACGAGATACGGCCTCATGCGGATTATGTAGCAGATTATATTCACGCAATCTCTCAACGACTTGCCCGCGCGGAAGGCGCAAATGCTCTGATTCATGAAGCCATTCCAGCCTTTCCTTCCAGCTTGCTTCATTCATGGCATCATATTGATATAATTGCTGTACGCTCGAAAAATGATTCAGATAAGCCTCTGAGAGCGGTTTATTTAACGCCAGTGGCTCTTGCACAATATTCATCAGGTCATATCCCCCGTTCTACTCTTGATCCCTTAAAAATATATCATATGCTATCGATAAAGTGCATCCTTCAACCTAAAATAAAACTCCCACCTACGTCATATCAGGTGAGAGTTTCATTCCATTCATGATTGCTGTTCGATTAACCCTTGTTCGGCATGGAAACAAAATGGCCTTTCGAAACTTCCACAAGCTCGGAGTTCTCCAGATCATACATTCCACCACCGCCGGAGGCCCCATTAGCAGATTGAATCGGGCCATTATCGCCGTCTTCATGGATAATCCGCTTCTTATTCGCTTCAACCTCAGGGTCCGGAATCGGAATAGCCGATAAGAGCATCTTCGTATAAGGATGGATCGGATTGGCATACAATTCTTCACTTTCTGCCAACTCTACAATCCGGCCAAGATACATTACGGCAACCCGATCACTAATATGCTTAACCATAGATAAGTCATGGGCAATGAATAGATAAGTAAGTCCGAGACGATTCTGCAGATCTTCCAGCAGGTTAACGACCTGAGCCTGGATCGATACGTCAAGCGCTGAGATCGGCTCGTCACAAATAATAAACTTCGGATTTACCGCCAGTGCACGGGCGATCCCGATCCGCTGACGTTGACCACCGGAGAACTCATGCGGGTAACGGGTAGCATGGTCCGGGTTAAGCCCAACCATATCAAGCAATTCCTCAACCCGTTTCTTCCGCTCTTGACGCGATCCGGCCATGTTGTGAATATCGAGTGCTTCACCGATAATGTCCGTTACTGTAAAGCGCGGGTTCAACGATGCATACGGATCCTGGAAGATCATCTGCATATCGCGGCGCATCGCCTTCATTTTACCTGGGGAAAGTGTATTGATATCAACACCGTTGAATTTCACACTTCCTCCGGTTGGTTCATACAGACGCAAAATCGTACGTCCTGCTGTCGATTTACCACAGCCTGATTCACCAACGAGCCCGAGGGTTTCCCCCTCAGCAATAGAAAAGCTGATATCGTTAACGGCTTTGAGAACATTTCCTCCACCGACATGGAAGTACTTCTTAAGCCCTTCTACTTCAATCAGGGTTTTGCCCTTACTCATTCGAATGCACCTCCTTGGCCATTGGATGCAGATCCCAGCACCGTGCATGGTGCGTATCGCTAAATATTGTTGATTCCGGATCGATACGCTCACAAATCTTCATGGCCTTATCGCAGCGCGCCGCGAAAGGACAACCGATCGGAGGCTTAATCAAATCCGGCGGCGTACCGATAATTGGAATCAGCGGCTCGCCTTTCTTCTGATCAAGACGCGGCATCGATCTAAGCAAGCCTTTGGTATAAGGATGCTGCGGGTTTTTGAAAATCTCCCATTTCGTTCCCGTCTCTACTACTTCACCAGCATACATTACAATAACACGATCGCACATTCCGGCAACGACACCAAGATCGTGCGTAATCAGAATGATCGATGTGCCAAGACGCTGCTGCATTTCCTTCATGACATCCATAATCTGTGCCTGAATAGTAACGTCGAGCGCAGTGGTCGGTTCGTCGGCAATCAACAGGGACGGACGACAAGCCAAAGCGATGGCGATCATCGCACGTTGGCGCATACCGCCGGAAAATTCATGAGGATATTGATTAAAACGGGCTTCGGCATTTTTAATGCCGACCAGCTTAAGCATTTCTACCGCGCGCTTCTTCGCCTCACCCGCTGACATTTTCTGATGTTTAATGAGTACTTCAGTAATTTGCTTACCTATGCGAATCGTAGGATTTAAGGAGGTCATCGGGTCTTGGAATATCATGCCAATATCTTTACCACGAATAGCTTCCATTTGATGATTACTTTTCTTCAATATATCTTGTCCTTGGAACAAGATTTCACCTTGCTTAATAATTGACGGAGGGGACGGAATCAGGCGCATGATCGTTTGGGCCGTTACGCTCTTACCACTTCCGGATTCACCGACAATCGCAACCGTTTCCCCTTTACCCACTTCAAAGTTCATACCGCGAACAGCTTTTACTTCGCCGCCCTTAACCGAGAAGGAGACATGCAAATCTTTGACTTGTAAAATCGGCTCCATCATTCCACCTCCTAGTTTTTCAGATTTGGATCCAGCGCATCGCGAAGTCCATCGCCAAGAATGTTAAACGACAGCATGATCAAGCTGATCAGAACCGCCGGGAACAACATGCGCCAAGGATAATACAACCAACCGGTCAATGCGTCGTTAATCATCGAACCCAGCGATGCAACCGGCGCTTGAACGCCGAGGCCAAGGAAGCTCAAGAATGCTTCCGCAAAGATCGCATTCGGTACAGACAAAGTAACTGTAACGATGATTGGACCGAGTGCATTCGGCAACAAGTGACGGAACAACAAGCGTCCCGATCCCGCACCCATCGAACGCGATGCAAGCACAAATTCACGATTTTTAAGCTGCATAATCTCGCCACGAACAATCCAGGACATATTAATCCAGCCGGTAATCGTCAATGCGATAATAATCGTAACCAAACTTGGCTCCATAACAACCAGCAACAGAATCGTTACGAGCAAGTAGGGAATTGCATATAAAATTTCAGAGAACTTGTTCATGATTGTGTCGACACGTCCGCCGAAGAAGCCCATAATTCCGCCATAAACAACCCCAATACAAAGGTCAATCAGAGCAGCAACTAAACCTACAGTCAACGAGATACGCGCTCCGTACCATGTACGCACGAACATATCCCGACCGAAGTCGTCCGTACCAAACCAGTGTTCTGCGTTCGGTTTCAAATTCGTATTTAACAGATCATTTGAATAATAGTTAAATTTAGACATCCATGGACCGATAATAGACATAATTGCGACGGCAATCAGAACAAACAATGCCGTCATAGCCAATTTATTTGAAAGCAGTCTGAGCCAAGCGTCCTTCAATGCGGAAATGCTCTCCCGCTGAATGACTTCGGCCTGCTTCTCATCCGTACCAATTCTTGCAAAGTCCTTTGCAGTCAGGTCTGCCGGTGCCGGCATCACTTTGATTTGTTGATTAGCATCCAAGGATTAGCCCTCCTTCCTAGCATTAAGCTTGATTCGCGGATCGATAAGTCCGTAAGCAATATCAGTAATCAACCGAGCAATCATCAATAATGCTCCATAGAAGATCGTGATCCCCATGATCATCGGATAGTCGCGAACTGTAATCGCTTGTACGAATTGTTTACCGATACCACCAATACCGAAGAGCTGCTCGATAACTACCGAACCAGTAACGATATTCGCGGTCATTGGCCCCATGTAGGTAACAACCGGCATAATCCCGTTGCGAACCACATGGCGGAACAAAATAGCAAACCAACTTAAGCCTTTAGCCTTAGCAGTCTTGATGTAGTCCGCATGCAGGACTTCTAGCATACTCGACCTCGTCAGACGGGCTATAAAGGCTATAGGCTGCGCTGAAAGTGCTGCTACAGGTAAGACATAATACATCGGCCCTTTGAATCCCATCGTAGGGAGCCAATGCAACTTGGAAGCAAACACATATTGCAACAATGAAGCAAGCACGAAGCTTGGAACTGCAATTCCGAGAACCGCTAGCACCATCGTCACATTATCTATAATTTTCCGGTGATAGAGAGCTGCCAGTAATCCGAGCAACACCCCGATAATGACGGATACAATGATCGCGACAAGCCCCAGCTTAAGTGAAGCGGAGAAAGTTTGTCCAATGATATCCGATACCTCTTGGTTAATCTTCTTCATTGAAATCCCCAAATCACCTTGAACGATATCTCCAAGATACTTAGTGTACTGCTGGAAAACGGGTTTGTCCAAACCATATTGTTCCATGAGACGCTGTCTGATCTCCTCTGGAACTTTCTTTTCCGACATGAAAGGATCACCCGGTATTGCTTTCATAAGAAAGAAGGTGGCGGAGATTAAGATGAACAGCGAAACCAATGTGTAGAATAGTTTGTTAGCAATGTAGCGCACCATACCCGTTAACACCTCCTCTTATAATTTTCGACAAAAAACGATATAAATCGATTTTAGGGCAAACCTTTTCATTTGTCTATTCGATAAATTTGCATATGACCACATAACTTGGAAGAAAGATGCAAAAAAAAGGGGATATATATGGAATACCACATATATATCCCAAACTTGCTATTTAATTATTCGTCATTTGTGTATTTTTACCGACAAATTATTCTTCAGTCAGGTATGCACGAGTGTAGTCTACCGCACCGCTGTAGTCAACAACTACGCCTTTAAGGTTTGGTTTCTCAAGCGCTACGTTAGTGTAGTAGTAGATCGGCATATAAGCCATGTCATCTTTAATGAAGATTTCTTCCGCTTTTGCGAAGTACTCATCACGCTTCTTCAAGTCAGATTCAGATCTAGCATCTTTCAACAGTTGGTCATACTCAGGATTGGAGTAGCCCAAGTCGTTGTTACCTGCGCCAGTCATCCACAAATCCATAAATGTCATCGGATCGTTAAAGTCAGCAGACCAGCCGCTGCGAGCGATTTGATAGTCAAGGTTTTGACGATTCTTCAGGAATACGCCCCACTCTTGGTTTTGAATCTTAACGTCTACGCCAAGATTTTTCTTCCACATGTCAGCAATTGCAGTAGCGACTTTCTTGTGTCCTTCACCGTTGTTGTGGATTAAAGTGATATCAGGCAGCTTAGTATAGCCTTCTTCCTTCATTCCTTCTTCCAGCAGCTTCTTAGCTTCATCAACGTTTTCTTGGAAGTACTCTTTATCGCTATGTTCAGTACGGAATTCACCTTCAGCGCCCAAAATACCTTCTGGTACAGCGCCATAAGCAGGAATTTGTCCGCCCATTGTAATCTTGTCTACAATCGCTTGGCGATCGATAGCCATCGAGAATGCTTTACGAATCTTAGCGTTTTGGAATGGTTCAGCTTTGGAGTTAAATTGATAGTAGTAGGTACCAGCGATACCTTTTACTTTATATTCATCAGGCAATTCTTTTTGTACGATTGGAATTTGGTCGGATGGGATTTCACCGTTAGGTGCGCCCGCACGATCAAGCTCGCCATTACGGTAGGATTCGAGTTCAGTAGCACCGCTCTCTACCAAAGACATAGAAATTTTGTTCAATTTAATGCTGTCTTTATCCCAATATTGATCGTTCTTTGTCACTTCAAGAGATTGACCGGTTGTCCAATTAGTCAACGTGTAAGGTCCGTTAACGATCATTTTGCTAGGATCAGTTGCCCATTTTGCATCATCCTTAACGGATTGATGAACTGGGTATAACGTATAGAATGAAGTCAAACCGAGGAAATATGGAGTTGGGTTAACCAATTCCACTTCAAGAGTATAGTCATCAGAAGCCTTTACACCAACTTCGTTGAAATCCTTAATAGTACCATTGTTGAACTCTTCAGCATTCTTGATATAGTACAATTGGTAAGCATAAGGTGCAGCTGGTTGTGTGTCAGGGCTTAGCACGCGTTCCCAAGCAAATACGAAATCTTTTGCTGTTACAGGATCGCCATTGCTCCATTTAGCATCTTTGCGAAGATGGAAAGTGTATTTCGTTCCGTCAACATCCCAAGATTCGGCAGCGCCCGGAACTTCTTTACCGTCAGCATCCAGACGTACAAGGCCTTCATACATCATTTTAAGCACTGTGTTCGCTTGACTGTCTTGGGCCTGTGCTGGGTCAAATGTTGGAGGTTCTGCGCTCAAGTTGATTCTCAATGTTTGATCCGCAGCCAACTTTACGTCACCTTCATTAGCAGCATTGTTTGCTGCATTGTTGCCGCCGTTTGAAGCACCGTTCTTGCTCTCGTTCGATCCGCAAGCAGATAATAGCGTACCGACCGCAAGAACGAGTGTCAAAAGAAGCAATAAACTTTTACTCTTCTTCATCCTTGCTGTGTCCCCCTTAAGTATGTTTGTGGTATATGTTTTAAGATTATACAACCAGCGGTCAAAAAAATCCAATATAAATTTTCTGAAATAGAACACTAGTTAATAAAAATGAAACATTTAATTAACAAAATAGTCAGATATACAATATTGACATTTTGAGCTCATTACGCTAATTATTTGCGATTTTTTTTCAATATGTATTGCCCGTTCTCTTCTCACTTAGCTTGAACTAAATGGCAGAAATATATGTAAAAAAGCTAATGAGAAACAAAATAATGTAGACGATCCCTGCCCCGGCGAAAGCGAGGCGCCATACGGCGCGCAGCATCCTGCCCACATCGACTTTCCCCTTCAATCTGTTCTGGGCTCCGCCGATTAAACCCACGACAATCAAGAGAATAAGCAGTATTAAATAGAAGCCAAACTGGGAATGAAATACGTTATTAAACAGGATGGAGACAGACAAAATAAGGAAAAACGTTGTCACATCCATGGCCAGCAGCAATGAAGCTCTCTTTTCCTTTTTCAAGAAAATACTAATTAAATAGACCAGAAAAAATGGAATTATTGGCAATACCGTAAATATAAAAACCGGCGTTAATAGTACATCCAAGGCAGACCCTCCTTATAAACTGTAATTTTCAGACCTAAAACTAATTTTTATGTCCTTATTCGTCTGTGGCTTCGAGTCCCCTCACCAAACGCCATACCATTTCTTGTCCTGGAGCGGGTATATTGGCAGCCTGGGCCAACTTCACCAGCCGTCCATTTATAGAGTCAATCTCGGTCGGCGCTCCCTTAAGCACATCGCTTAACATCGATGAGGTATTCCCGGCTGTCGAGCGGCAGACAGATACAATCTGTTCATACATATTAGAAGGAATAGGGATTTGATGCGCTGCATAGATTCGCATTCCTTCCTCACATAACTGCCGAAGCATCACTTGGCGTGATTCCGTATTCAGCAGCTCTCCGTTTGGGATTCGCCAAATCGCAGTTAACGGATTAATCACCGCGTTTATAAGCAGTTTCCTATAAATTTCCCTATCGATGTCTTTCGACAAAAAGGCTTCAAATCCTGCCGATTCAAGCATTTTAAGCAAATCTTCTTCCTTGTTCTGCTCCTTCCTCTCATCTAATGAATCATCGTTATATCGAAGAAATTCGCCGGGTTGCGGGATACCAATCTGCGTAGCACCAGCGCCTGAACGAATAACGGAACGGGCGTCGCTGCGCTTTGCTCCTTCTGTCGTTACAGCTACATAGATATTCCTGTCCTGGAAGGCGCTTCGGAACATCTCGACATGACCAATCCCGTTCTGGAAGCAGACGATCCCCGTCTCCGGGCCGGCAAGCCGTCCAACGGCTTCAAGCAAGCTATGGTCGACACTGCGCTGCTTCGTCGTGATGAATATCCAATCAGGCTTTTCTCCTTCACTGATATCCCCTGAACCTCCGACTATATCATCTACCGGATGAGCCAAAATCATAGATGAAGCAATGCTCACAGGAACGGAATGCGGTTCCTCAACTTGAATTCCTTCTCCTGCCAACAATCGCGCCTGTTCCAACGTTCTCGTCCAGAAGCGAACCCGCACTCCCCGAGCGGCCAGCTTGCCGCCAAATAACAGTCCAAGAGCCCCCGCTCCAATGATGTCTACGTTCATCCGAACAACCATCCTTCCTTAACCATCTACTATTTTTATACCAGACCTGCCCCTATAAATACAAAGTACAATCCACTTCACCACAAGAAAATCCCGCCACAATTGCGACGGGACCCTCGTTAATTCTATTGATTCTGCTATTCAATTCGCTCTAAATTGCCGTTAGCATCCATCTTGAATCTTGTCTTGCTCTCGTCTTCCTCTTCATTAAGAAAAGCAAGCCTTCTGGCCCGATCCATAATTTGAATCAAAGCTTTATAGTCATCATTTACGACGCGGTAATCACTCTGAACCTCGTTCACCTGCGAGAACAAGCGTTTATTCTCCTCGCGCAGATTATGCAGCTCCTCATCCTTCATACGCAATTCTTTTTCCAACATCTTCACGTGACGATTGCTGTCTTGAACCGTATTTTTCCACCCGCGCAAAAAGCGGATGACTGCATCAATCGAGATCGTCTCTTCGGTAACGCCGTCATTTTTGTAGATTCCCTCATCCAGCTCAACCGAGGTTAATGAGGCTACAGCCGGGCTTCCTGTCAGTGATCCCTGTTTCTTCATATAGTTTCTTTTTTGCCGTTGTGCTTTTGCAATTCCTATCGCTGCCTCATATCTTTTTCGTACACAACTGTTCCATCGGAAACCGCAAGCAGCCGCGGTTCTGCCGATCTTCTCCCCTACTTCTTCAAAGGCAGTCAGTTGGGTACTGCCCTCACGAATATGGCGCAAAGTCACTTCAGCCAGAATTAAATCATCTTCCGCACTCCACGCATCTTGTCTCACTGCTGTCATGCAATATAAACCTCCTAACGACATCCTAAATATACCGTCTCCAGCCTATACCCCGGCAGGCGAATGGGTGAAATAACTTCTTACTCCATTTCTATGCCTCTCATAGAGTTCATAGAATCTATTTGGTATTAAAATGTATTTCCATTTTCAACCTTGTCCATACATATCTTTGCAAAATACAAGCTATCACCAGTGCGCTCCATGGTTACAACAATAATAAAAATCACATTTTATCAGGAATCCCATTCTTTTTAGTGACTTTCCGTTTACACTTGATAAGGTTACGGGTATAATAAATTGTAGAATTTGGATGAAGCGTATACATAGGAAAGGGGGATTCACGCTTGGCACGCATGTTCCGCGTCCTCGGCTTTTTCACACTCTCCATCGGACTTATGGCTTTTGCCGGGAACCTCATTGAAATGGCTTTGTTATTTTTTATGCAGACCGCATTCTTCATGCTGTTTGGCTATTTGAAATTCACAGAGAAAACTTATATCTTGTTGTTCTGGGGATATATGATTGTGGCTTTCACAGGATTCAGCTATTGGACGGTTTTCCAAATGGGGCTGCCGTTATAGTCTCCGACTTGCTTCTTCATTACAACAAAGAAGACGATTCGATAAACTCGGATCGTCTTCTTTGTTGTTCATATATTATAATCTATGCCGGTTCATTTCCTGATTTGCTTCATAATCACAAGCCGACTTTTTGAACAACCTCATATATTTGCGGTGCTTGTATCATATACATCCTAGGTATAGGGGTGCTGCCCTCATAACATGATTCAGCGAAGGAGGGGGATGCATTGAAGCTGAAGAATCGCTTGCACAGAGCCATTGCTGCGCTATGTATCTCAATCACTCTTGCAACCATTCCTCTGCTGCAGGGCGCTGCTTATGCCGCTCCCATCTCGGAGGAAGACCAGAAGATTATGGAACAAAGCCTGTCCATCGTGGAGATCGATCGGGATATCAGTAAAATTACGCTGCAGCAGCAAGACGCCGAACGAGAAGCTGCCGAGTTGACGAAGCAGATCGCCGATAAAAGCAGCCAAATCGAAAGCAGCCGCGAACGTGCCGGTAAAGTAATCGCCGCCTACTATATGGGAGAGCGAGAAACTCTGCTCACCGCGCTGTTATCCGTTAACAGCTTAAGCGATTTTTTTACAATATGGGATTACTACCAGCTCATTTCAGAACGGAACCAGGATATCCTTCATACATATCAGCAAGAATACATCGCTCTTAGAAAAGCAAGGGAAAGTCTGGATCAAACTAGCCGGGAATTGGAGAGTATAAAGCAGCGGTTGCTGCGACAACGGCAACGATTGGTCGCACTTCAGCAAAGTGTGGAAAGTTCCATAAGCTCCAGCGCTGATCCCGAAAAGCTGCGACAAATGATTCAGGAATTAACAAGCTATTGGCAGAATGTCGGACTGCATGAAGTAAGGCGTTATTTCAAGGCCCTGTCACAGGCGATGGCTAATTTTTCAGACTATTTGAAAGATTACGGAGACAGCCTCACTTCAATTAAAGGAGGTTATATACTTGCTATTCGAGAGAAAGAAATCAATCAATTTCTTAGAAATAAAAATAAGCTGCTAGGCGATATGACGTTCCGGTTCACGGAGCAGCGCATGATCGTACAAGGCAGCAAAGAGGGACTTGAATTATCGGTGGAAGGACATTATACGATAGAAAATCATCCGCAAAACGCCCTGGTTTTTCATATTGATAAGCTTGTATTTAATGGGTTTGAGCTGCCGGACACTACAAGAAGCGAGTTGGAAGATGAATTCGATCTTGGCTTTTATCCGCAGCAGCTCGTTCCCTTTATTGAAGCGACAGATGTCTCGATCAGCGAAAACGAACTTATGATTACACTCAAACTATCGTTAAAATCACGCAATTAATGCGGTTCGGTCCTAGGGATTCAGCGCATCCAATTGCTTCACATACTGTTTGGCAGAGATTTCACTATGGAGGAAAGACCATGAGTCCTTCTGCAGTTGCTGCATCAGCTCGGGAAGCTTGGCCGTTGCCGGCTGGGTGATTCCCTGTCCCTTCACGAAGGAAGCCGTTATCCAATCCGGTAATCCAGATCTCACCGCCTGATAGTATAAGGTTTTGAGCGCAGGCAAATGACCTGTTTTCTCATGCCATTGACGCTGCTGGATTTGCGAGGTCATTGCGGAAATCCATAGCCCTGCTGCATCCCGATTCGCAGACCGGGCTGTTACCACGAAACTTCTGCCAGCGATCCACATTTTATTGCCTGATTCCGTAGGCTCTGGAAAAAAGAGCTTTTTCCCTCGATAAGGATACTTCCTCGCTTCCGTAGAAGGAATAAGCATAATCAATGCACCTTGGCGATTACTGCCAATCCATTGATCATTGCTCTCATCATCACTGATATTTATCATATAAGGCTGGAGCTGCTCCAAGAGTGGAACCGCTTCGGTCAAGCCCTTCTTATTAAAAAACGTCTCGGCCGATTCCTGCTTGCCTTGACCTTTGGCGCCCAGTTGCCATAACAATGACATGACCGCATAAGGATCATTATAATCCAGCCCCAGCAAATAAGCCGGAGAATTAAATTCATTCCAGGCTTCAATCAGCGCTTGCCATTCCTCCGCTGTCGAAGGGAAGGGATGGCCGATTTCTTTTAACCGTTCAGCATCATATACCCAGACATAAGGATCGGCATCAAGCGGCACGCCCCAGACGTAGCCGTTCCACTCATCCTGCGCCAAGGAAGCGCTTAACACTTCGCCAGTCAAAGAGCCGGAATAATAGCTTTCCGTCGGGAGCAGAAACCCGCCTGCCGCATATCGGCGAACCCAGACATTGTCCAACAAGACGACGTCGGGAGATACACCAAGCTCGAACTGCTGCTGCAAGGAACCATAATTCTCTTCTACTGGTACATTGACCAGTTCAACTTCAGTGGAATGCTCCTTCTTAAATGCATCGTTCATCGCCTTTAGTTCATTGAATTCTGACTCCGGCAGACGTACTGCCACTTTAATCCGACCGTTGTCTTTAACCTTCTCCTGACTTGGAGGTATTACCGGCTCTGTTGTTCTGTCTTGATCCTTGGGACCTACCATCGTAGACTTCTCGGTCGGTGACAAGTTAATCAAGGCGAGCAGCAGGAGTGCAAAAAGTACCCAATGGTTTCTTCGCTTCATACCCGTTCTTCCCCTCCAACGTTTCAACCATCAAAACATAGGAATCCAATTTAATCAATCAACTAATCTCTATTGTATCAAACTCTCTAGTACCTTGTCCCTAAATTCTCATAATAAAAAACACCGGAGTTATCCGGTGTAAATTAATGGTTATTTAATCTGTTTTCTTTAAGATTAACCGGCTCCTACAATAGATCCGCCGCCAACTGGGCCAGCTTGGAACGCTCCCCTTTCTCCAGCATGATATGCCCGCTTAGAGCTTGCTCTCTAAAATGTTCAACCAGATAGGTGAGACCGTTGCTGGCCGAATCCAGATAAGGATGATCGATCTGTTCCGGATCGCCGACGAGGATAATCTTGCTGCCTTCGCCAACTCTTGAGACGATCGTCTTCACTTCATGCTGCGACAGATTCTGTGCTTCGTCAATAATAATAAACTGCCCGGGAATAGAGCGTCCGCGGATATACGTAAGCGCCTCAACCTGGATACTTCCGAGTCCCATCAGAATCTTATCGATATCTCCGGATTTCTTTGTATTGAACAGATATTCCAAGTTATCATAAATCGGCTGCATCCAGGGCCGGAGCTTCTCTTCCTTCTCCCCAGGCAAATAGCCGATATCTTTTCCCATCGGAACAACGGGACGAGCGATCAGCAGCTTCTTGTACTTGTGCTCATCTTCCACCTTCAATAACCCAGCTGCCAGCGCTAGCAATGTCTTTCCCGTTCCCGCCTTGCCTGTAATGGTGACCAGTGGAATATCATCATTCAGCAGCAATTCGAGAGCCATTCTCTGCTGTGCGTTACGTGCGCTGATTCCCCATACAGGATCATTGCTGAGATACAAAGGCTCAAGTCGGCTGGCATCCTCATTCACTTTGAGAAGCGCTGACTTTCCCCTTCCCATCTCATCCTTCATGATAATAAATTCATGCGGATATAGAGAATAGGATAATCCCAGCGATTTTACAGGCAATGAACGGAAGGTATAAAACTCATCGATGACGGAGGGGTGGACCTGTATGGACAAATAACCCGGGTACATTTCACTTGGATCCACGGTTCGGCCGGTAAGATAGTCCTCTGCAATCAAGCCGAGAACGTCGGCCTTAATTCTCACCAGCACATCCTTACTGACGATAATGACCGGGCTTGGCTCCGGCTTCTCCGCTTCTTCCAGATGATAGTTGAGAGCGACCGCCAAAATGCGGTTATCGTTGCTGATCTCACCAAACATCTCTTGTACTTTGGCAAAGCTGCGGTGATTCATCTCCACTTTAATGACGCCGCCATGTTCTAACACGACCCCATCATGTAAATGTCCCTGCTCCCGCAGGCCATCGAGCAGCCTGGATACTCCGCGTGCATTTCGTCCGATCTCATCCGCATTGCGTTTCTTCGAATCGATTTCCTCCAGCACGACCGCCGGAATCACAACTACATGCTCTTCAAAGGCAAAGATAGCGTTCGGATCATGCAGCAAAACATTCGTATCCAATACAAAGATCTTTTTCACGGATATCCCCTCCACCGCAGTCTTTACAGCTTCAAATTCGTATTGTGGTTCAAAAAGTCCACTTTGATCACGATGTATATCATAAAGCATCTCGGCATCGAATCTTGAATTCACCCGGGTCCTCCGGTGCTCACGTACCAACTACGTACGCTCCGCTCCTCATGCCCTAGCTTCATCCAACCTTCTCGGTGCTGAAAAGTGAACTTTTTGAACTCTTATTTGATACATATTTTTTATTGTCCGGGAAATGTTATAGATACCAAGCTGGAATCCTATCTGGCAAGAGATCATTTCCGAAAGGACGGATCAAATCATGCGAATTTGGCTGTGTTTATTATTAACGGCCTCACTGCTAACTAGCTGCCAAACAGCATCTAAAAAGGCATCACCCTCTCAACAGACTCCAGCGGAAAAGACCACCCGGACGCAAAATGTTAAGGGACAGGGTCCCAAGGGTCTAAGCAATAAAACAGGTAATAACACAGGCAATACAACGGGCAAGTCAGCGCAGAAGCAAAACACAAACGCCACAGCAACTGGCAAGAATGATCAAAAAAGTCGACAAGCCCATTTGGAATCGCTAGCCAAAAAGGTTCCCGGTGTCAAAGGCGCCCACTGTGTCATCATGGGTAAGACAGCTGTCGTTGGTATCGATGTTGACGGAAATCTCGAACGCGCCCGCGTCGGCGGAATCAAGTACACGGTTGCCGAAGCTTTGCGTAAAGATCCACAGGGTACCGGAGCCATCGTCACGGCCGATATGGACCTCAGCCATCGCATCTCTGAAATTGGCAAGAAGGTTTCCGCAGGTCATCCCATCTCCGGCTTTGCGACAGAAATGGCCGATATTATTGGACGAATAGTTCCGCAAATGTCAAGCGATACCCATCCGCGTACCAAGAGTGTTCCATCCAAGCAAGGCCATCATCAACCCGCAAAACAAGAAAAAAGCAAGGTAAAGTCGAAAAATCACACTTCCGGTACCTCTGGCAGTAAATACTAGGTCGTCCCAGATGAAAAAAAGCCCGGCGAATTAAATTCGCTAGGCTTTTTTCATTGCAGCAAATACTTGATTGTCCAATTTCTCCATAGCACGCTGATCGTACACCTTGCTGTAGGTCGGTGTTGACGCAAGCTGAGCGCCATAGAACAAAGCGTTCCGTACCGCGTCGATCTTCATGTCGAAACAGCACATTTTGAAAGGAACCCCCTCAAGAAGGTCCTGCGCTACATCGGCAACACCATTAATCGCATAAATGGTCTCCGTGCCAAACACAGTTACTGTAATCCTTGGATGAGTCTTCACATTGTTGACAAGCCTTGATCTGTGGTCCACCGCAAAACGGAGGGTGGAGGGATTCAATGCATAAATCCAGGAGATCGCACTTGAAGTCGGCCCTCCCGTCTCCACATCCACTGTACTGAGCAGAACGAACATTTCGGACTGGAATGCATTGAATAATGGCTCGGATAATTGTGTAACGAGTTCGGACATTAACGCCAGCCCCCCCTGATCATACTTAAAGTACGTTTCAACAAGTCCGGTTTTCAGCACCGAGAAGGAAGCCGGGGACTAAGAAGACTAATCCCCACTATCTATTTGTATTATACCATGACACAAAACTTGCCTTCAATCGATCACTTGCCCGACTGATTCTCCTGCCCCTCAGATTGCGGCTTCGTTCCGGCAAGCTCGTCCTTTAAGGCCTGCTTCGCCTTATTCAACTCACTGTCATTAATGTAGACATAAGGGCTCTTCCATTCACCCGTCACGGGCATAAATGTTACATTCTCCTTGGAAATGCTCCAGTAAGCGGCAATGATGTTTTTAATCTGCTCTGCTTCCAGGTCCGTCGTCATATTATCGCCTATTGATTCAATCGCTTTCCCTGCACCGATGACGCCATTTAAAGACTTGGTTTGATCAATCAGAGCATGAAGCACTTCATTTTGCCGCTGATTGCGCTCAAAATCATTCGAAGGTTTCGTCTTCGGTTTGCAGTTCGATTTCCGATAACGAACGTAATCCAGCGCCTTGTCACCGTTCAGATGCTGGGCCCCCTGCTGCAGATTGATATTGGTGCCATCCGCATTGTCCACATAGCACATATTGGCATCGACATTTACATCAACACCGCCCAAAGCATCAACGACATCACGAAAGCCCTGAAAATTAAGCACAGTTGTATAATCCAACGGAAGATCCATATACTTGCTAAGCATCGTCTTCATTTCTTCCTTGGCCGATATGCCTGACTTCTTCTCCGCAACCAGAAATTTGGGGTAGAACGAATTAAGCTTGTTCGTCCTGTAACCCTTCATTTGGAACCTAGTATCACGAGGTAATGACACAATGGTAGCCGATTTTGTCTTCGGATTCATGGCAATCACCATTATAACATCGCTGAGATGAGTTCCGGTCTCTGGACGATAATCCGTACCCAACAACAGCATGGCAATGGATTTGACTTTGGCGGAATTCTCCGCAGCCACTTTGCCTGAAGTCCCTGTCTTGTTGATCGTATCATTAAGAGTGAGCATCAAATAACCTGCATACCCACCCGCTCCAAGCACCGCGACAATAAGAATCGTCAATATTACCTTATTAAAGGTTTTGCCACCAGATTTCTTTTTGGGCTTCTTTGATCCTTTGGCGGAAGAACGCTTGGAACGATCATCCCGAGGTGGCAGACCTTTGTTGTAAGAACTCATAGAATCAAAACCTTTTCATCTGGATTATGTTGTCACATAGAGTATACGAATGAGAAGGCAATAAAGTTTCCACGTAAATTTCACACAACTAACGTATACTACTCGCTCTGCTCACCAGCCGCAGGTATCGATTTCTGTTTTTTATTGCGTCTTCCTTCAACAAAATAACGAATTCGCACCATCAGCATCAGTACGACAGCGACGAGCAGACATTGAATAATCGGCAGCTTGTCGATCTGAAAAATGAGCAGGAGGAACGAGCCGATTGCCATTAAAAGATATAAAATGATCTCCTTCAGAAGCGGCAGCTTCTGCTGGCTACGAAACACCTTGTTGTATACAAAGATGATAAGCACATAAATCAAAATATACGAAATGACCGGGTTTTGCGCGAACCAAGCCTGCAAGGCCAGCCCCTCCTTCGCTTCACATCAAAATGAATATATTCCCATTATAGATTAGCTTCGGACATTTTGCGATGTTTTTCAGCTCTTTCACGTTCGCCTTTGTTCAGAATCTTCTTGCGAAGACGAATCGATTTCGGCGTAACTTCACAATATTCATCATCATTCAAATATTCCAGCGCTTGCTCCAGTGAGAATAAACGAGGTGTTTTCATTTTTACAGTCTCGTCCTTCGTCGCCGAGCGGACGTTCGTTAATTGCTTCTCTCTGCAAATGTTGACAACGATATCGTTATCACGGTTATGCTCCCCGACGATCATACCTTCGTAGATTTCAGCTCCCGGCTCAACAAACAGGATGCCACGGTCCTCAATCCCCAGGATACCGTACATTGTCGATACACCATTCTCGCTGGATACAAGCACTCCTTCATGACGTCCGCCAACTTGACCGCCAACGAATGGGCCATAGCTGTCATAGGCATGGTTCATCACGCCATAACCGCGGGTCAAAGTCATGAAATTCGTGGTATACCCAATCAGGCCGCGGGCCGGGATCAAGAATTCCAGACGAACTTGACCGTTGCCGCTATTGATCATGTTCACCATTTCAGCTTTACGGGAGCCCAGGCTTTCCATAACCGCACCCATGCTCTCCTCAGGAACATCAATCATAAGACGTTCGATCGGCTCCATTTTGACGCCGTCGATGACCTTAACGATGACCTCTGGCTTCGATACTTGCAGTTCATAGCCTTCTCTGCGCATATTTTCGATCAGAATGCCAAGGTGCAGTTCACCGCGTCCGGAGACGATAAAAGCATCAGGGCTATCCGTTTCGTCCACACGAAGCGATACATCAGTCTCTAATTCCTTGAACAGACGCTCACGAAGCTTGCGAGAAGTAACCCACTTGCCTTCACGTCCGGCGAATGGACTATTGTTAACCAGGAAAGTCATTTGCAGTGTAGGTTCATCAATTTTGAGCACTGGCAGTGCCTCAGGCTGGTTCGGATCTGCAATCGTCTCGCCGATATTGATGTCTTTGATACCGGCAATCGCAACGATATCCCCTGCTCCAGCTTCATCGATTTCCACACGGCGCAAGCCTTGGAAGCCAAACAATTTCTCGATCCGTGCTATCTTCTTGCTGCCATCGCGCATCATTACCGCTACGGATTGGCCTTGGCGAATAATCCCGCGGTTTACACGGCCGATCGCAATGCGTCCGAGATATTCATTATAGTCCATCAGTGTTACAAGATATTGCAAAGGTTCGTCCACTTTTTCGGTTGGGGCTGGGATATGATCAATGATCGTCTCATAAAGAGCAAGCATGTTATCATCTTGGTGCTTAGGGTCCAAACTGGATGTGCCGTTAAGAGCAGATGCATATACAACGGGGAATTCCAGCTGCTCATCAGTTGCCTCAAGCTCGATGAACAGGTCCAATACCTCATCGATGACTTCGGCCGGACGGGCTGCCGGGCGGTCGATTTTATTTACTACAACAATTGGAGTCAGATTATGCTCAAGCGCTTTGCGAAGCACAAATTTCGTTTGCGGCATACATCCTTCATAAGCGTCAACGACAAGCAGAACACCATCAACCATCTTCATGATCCGTTCTACTTCTCCGCCGAAGTCAGCATGCCCTGGGGTGTCCACGATATTGATCAAATAATCCTTATACGTAATGGCTGTATTCTTGGCCAAAATCGTAATCCCGCGTTCCCGTTCAATATCATTGGAGTCCATCGCGCGTTCCTGTACTGACTCATGTTCTCTAAAAATACCGGACTGCTGCAGCAGTTTATCTACAAGCGTCGTCTTACCGTGGTCTACGTGAGCAATAATCGCAATGTTGCGAATGTTATTTCTTTCATGCATAGTTTTTCTCCATATCCTTTCGTTTCTGTATCTGATTAAATTGTCCATTCAGATCATAATGTGTGACTCATCATGACAGGCAGACAACCAATTCCTGGAACCAAGCTGAAAACAGAACCACAAAACAAGCGTCGGGCAAATAAGACCGACGCTTGACCATCCCTTATATTATACGCAAAAGGCTCAAAAAATCAAGAACTATCCTTACTTTACCACCCGCGACGGTTTTTTCCGCGCATAAGGATCAGGACGATACCTGCGATGATCAGTATGATCGCCAACAGATAGACAATGGACCAGGTAAACAGCGTCCAGCCCAGCAGAACTACCGACAAGATACCAACGATCAGAGCTGCAGCCAATACCCCTTGCTGTCGCTGAGGTGAGATATACCCATATTCGAACAATCCGACAGCAATACCAAGCAGGAAAGCCGGCCAGGTATGCTTCAACGTCTGCCAGCCGCCAAAGTTGCCGATGAAGAAAATGATGCTGTATACTACCAAAATCCCGCCAGGTACAAGCAGCTCTACAGGACCTTTCCTCCAAAAATACCACATATGCAGCAGGATGCCCGGTATCAGGAGAAGTAGAGGCCAGAGCGCCTTGCCCAGAAAACTAAATACACCCAGCTTTCCTAGCAGGATGACGATTCCGGCGGATAGAATCAGAATACCAGTCGTCAGCTTGTTGTTATCGGACATTAGATCACACACCTTCCAGATGACAATGAGGGACATGCCGCAGCAAAGTACGACACCTCTTTATCTCAAGTTTATATGAATTCGGCATAAAAAACCACTCTTCACAATTTCAAGAGTGGCTCCAGCCCGTCTTCTATATTATTGGCGGTGTGCTTTTAATTTGAATAACAAGCCGGACATTATGACCAGCCCTGCCAGCAATATCGGCAATATGCCCGTGAGGCCGGGTATAAGAGCCTTGAGAAGTGTTCCGAACTTCGGATCATGAATGAGCATTCCGCCGGCAGTATATCCTAAGATGCCAGCTCCCAAATAAATTAGGACCGGCAATTTATGAAGCAGCACTGAGATGGCACTGCTGCCCCAGACGACAATGGGAATGCTAATCGCGATACCGATGACTAATATAGCCAAATCCCCATTGGCCAGTGCCGCGATCGCAAGCACATTATCCAGGCTCATTACAAAATCTGCGATCAGAATCGTCTGAATCGCTTTCCAGATAGTAGCAGAACTGCCCGAACGGTCGGATTCCTCATGCGGCATTAGTAATTTAAAGGCAATTCCAATAAGCAAAATCGCACCGATGGCCTGGATAAATGGGATTTTCAATAATACTACAGCGACCCACGTCATAATACAGCGCAGCAACACTGCACCCAAGGCCCCCCACCAAATGGCCTGTTTTCGTTGTTTTTTGGGCAAATCTCTGCTGGCCATCGCTATGACAACTGCATTGTCGCCGCTGAGGACAAGATTAATAATTAATATTTCTGACAATAAAATGATCTGTTCCACGGCTCACCCCTCCCTTACAACTTGTATGAGAAAAAGAGCCAAGCTATGCCTGTTTCAAAAATCCGCTTTACAAATGAATCCTTTCAATGAATTAATACGTATATACATCTTTAGAGGAAGTGACCATTGTGGAATGGATAAGCGCATCATTTTTTCTCTCGCTAATCAACATCGTATTCATCGATTTAATTCTTGCCGGTGATAATGCGATTGTCATTGGCATGGCAGCCAGAAGGCTGCCTCATAACGTGCAGAAAAAGGCCATCATCTATGGAACCGGCGGTGCCTTGGTCCTGCGTATTATCGCGACGCTGCTTGTCGTATGGCTGCTGAGAATCCCTTGGCTGCTGGCTATCGGAGGGGTTTTGCTGCTCTTTATCGCCTATAAGGTACTGACGGATGACGGCTCTCATGACTCCATTGAAGCCAAGGACTCATTGTGGGCGGCGGTACGCACCATTATTATTGCCGACGCAGCTATGGGCCTGGATAATGTGATCGCCGTGGCAGGCGCAGCCGGTCAGCATATGATCCTCGTCGTCATCGGACTGCTGATTAGCGTTCCGATCGTGGTCTGGGGAAGCACGCTCTTTATCAAGCTCTTAGACCGTTTTCCCTGGATCGTATATTTAGGAGCCGGCGTGCTCGCCTATACAGCTGCCAAAATGATCACAGAGGAGCCTCATTTTCTTCCCTTCTTCGAGGACAAGCCCATCTTACGTTACCTGCTGATTGCCATCGCAATTATCGTTATCCTGTACGGAGGATATCGTAAGAAATCTGCAGCATCCAAGAACAGAAGGCAAACCCCGAGAGAACAAATGTAATCCAACAAGAAACGGAATCCTGATCCGCATATTAGCGGCTGGATTCCGTTTTTTTATTCGTCTTTAGATGGTTATCAATTAATAAATTAATGAGCGTTCAAATTGACCCCGATCAGGTTCTCTTATCAATAGCAGGCTTCTTGAACTTCCCCTCTTAGAACCACTGCTCTTGGACAACTTCCGGCTCGTCCTTTTGATTCTTTCGAATAATGACATGAGGCTTAACGATGACTGACTCCGTATTCTCTACAGCCGCTTCGATCATCTGATCAAGCTCGGTTAACTCCTTCTCGATATGCTCAACAATCCGCAGATTCGGATTTGTTGCCGGTGATTTGGGAACGAATAGAGTACAGCAATCCTCATAAGGCAAAATCGATATATCATAAGTACCAATCTTCTTCGCCATGGAAATAATATCTTCTTTGTCCATCATAACAAGCGGTCGCAGCAGGGGAAGGTCTGTCACCTTGCCGATGACATTCATGCTGGCCAGCGTCTGGCTTGCCACTTGGCCGAGGCTGTCGCCCGTAACCAAGGCCAGTGCCCCGTTCTTCTCCGCAAGCTTCGTAGCAATGCGCAGCATAGATCTTCTCATCAGCGTGATAATCAGGTTGTCCTGCCCAGTCTTGGCCAAGGAGGTCTGAATATCTGTGAACGGAACGAGATGGACCTTGATTCTTTCGGAAAAGCCGGACAGCACCTGCGCTAATTCAATGACCTTCTCCTCCGCCTTCTTGCTCGTGTAAGGATAGCTGTGGAAATGTACACATTCGATTTCCAGGCCACGGCGCATAGCCGAGTAACCGGCTACCGGGCTATCGATTCCGCCGGAGAGCAGCATCATTGCCTTCCCGTTCGTTCCGAGCGGGAAGCCGCCAGCTGCGGGAATCACTTCACAGAACAGGTAAGTTACGCGCTCACGAACTTCCACTCTCAATTCCAGATCCGGGTTATGAACATCTACCTTCAAATGTGGACACGCGCTGAGTACAGGACCGCCCACCAAATGATTCAGTTCTTGTGAAGAATGTGGGAAACCCTTAAAGACGCGGCGTCCATGCACCTTAAAGGTGTTATACTTGTCCGCCGGAATTGATTTTATAAAATCGACGGCAATCCTCACAATATCTTCCAGCTTGGAAGGCGATACCTTTACCGGGCTGATCGAGGTCAGACCAAAAATATTTTTTAATGAGGATATTACCGGATCAGCAGCTTGGCCATTTAATCTGACATAGATCCTTCCATATTCATGAATCGCTTCCGTTCCCGGAAAGGCGCGAAGTAATGCTTTTACATGAGACAGAGCCGCCTTCTCAAATCTTGAGCGGTTCTTCCCCTTGACCGTAATCTCCCCGAACCGGAGCAATAGCATTTCATAATCCAAATTCATTAGCCTCTCCCCTTCAAATCTTCCTGACGTGTTACCGCGCTTTGCAGGGCAACCAGAAATTGTTCTATATCCTGTTCCGTATGTTCCGCACCTAGACTTACACGAATGCCTGAGGACGCCTCTTCAATACTTTTGCCCATAGCTAAAAGGATACGGCTTGGCTCCGCCTTCTTCGAAGAGCAGGCCGAACGTGTCGATACAAGAAATCCATCTTCCTCCAGCATGTGCAGCATAGCCTCTGCCTTCATCCCGGGACAAGAGAAATGAATGATATGCGGTGCCCCATCAGACGGTGAATTTAGCACCAATTTCGGGATGGCCGCAATTCCATCGATCAGAATCTTTCTAAGATGCCGCAAACGCTCCGAAACCTGAGCTTGTTCCTCTTTGGCTAATCTCAGCGCTTTGGCCATCCCCACGATATAAGGGATATTCTCTGTGCCGGCCCTTCTTCCGCCCTCCTGGCTCCCCCCGGCAAGCAAAGGCTGGAGCTTAATTCCTTCGCGGACATAGAGCAGGCCGATTCCTTTGGGGCCTCTAAATTTATGCGCTGACAAACTGTACATATCAATGCCTGAAGCTTGAAGCGACAAAGGCAGTCTCCCAAATCCTTGTACGCCATCCACATGGAATAAGACACGCGGATGCTGCTTCTTCAGCTGCTTGCCGATTTCCTCCACCGGATTAATGCTTCCCGTCTCGTTATTGACATGCATTATTGAGACGAGCACCGTATCATCCTGAACAGCGGTGCACACCTGCTCCGCTGTTACAGTCCCTTCATGGCCGACCGGCAGATAGGTTACATCCCAACCAAGGCCTTCAAGCTGCTTGCAGCATTCATATACAGAGGGATGCTCAATGGCTGTTGTTATAAGATGCTTGCCCCGATTCATAAATTGCAGGGCGGCACCCTTTATGGCCGCATTATTGCTCTCTGAAGCACCCGACGTAATGATAATTTCCGACGGCTTCACCTGAAGCGCTCCAGCACAAACCTCACGGGCCTTTTTAAGCAATTGTTCGCTCTGCTCCCCTAAAATATGCAATGACGAGGGATTCCCATAATGCAGGTTTATGACCTCAGCAATCGTACGAGCAACCTCGGGATGAGGCGGAGTCGTAGCCGCGTAATCCATATATTTCATGATTTCACCCAGTTTCTTTAGAGGTAGTTCAAAAATCCTTATAAACATAAACTTGTAACGGTAGCCACATCTATTTGATCATAATACAACCCGAAAAAAAGACCAAAAGAAAAAACGCAAATTTCCGGGAGTGGCCGGTGCGTTTTTTCCCTCGTTATCTTAATATATCAGCCCTGCAATCAGGCGTCTAATTCATAAAATTCAAGCATCCACATCCTGGAAGTTTAAACTTCATATTTGCTGCGAGCGTTCATTACTTTAAACACATAATTCTGCGTCTCGCGCGGCAATAAATGAAGTTTGTCCATCAGTTCCTGATCATTGCTTATGCCGGCTCTCTGCACGCGGCCTGGACCCGCATTATAAGCAGCAAGCGCAGTGCTCTCATTACCGCCAAAACGCCGGATCAGATTCGCCAGATAACGTGTTCCGCCATCGATATTTTGAGCGGGATCGAATGAATCCGTAACCCCCAGTCCACGCGCGGTTCCATCCATTAATTGCATCAAGCCCTTCGCTCCGGCAGAGGATACCACCTTCGGATTGAAGGAGGACTCCGTCTCGATTACAGCCTGTATCAAGCTTGGAGCTACGCCATAGCGCTGAGCGGCATCTGCAATTAATTGCTGAATATCCGCAGCGATCTCGCGTTTGGAAGAAGAGATAGGTTGACCGGAAGACATCGGAATATTCGCAGTAATAGAACCGATATTATAGCTATCCGGGCTGTCAGAGACTTGCCCATTGATACGGTTCAGATAATTGTTCAGTTGGGCTTCGATATTTGAAATTTGATCTTCATAGTCATCTGTCGTAATGCTGCCATCAGCCATCATCATTTCCTGCAGCAAAATATCAAACAAAGAACCATCCATATCACTGGAAGCATCTGCTGCCTTGTTCCCTTGCAGATCAATACTGTTCTTCATTTGGAGCGAAATGAGCTGTTCCATTGTTCGTGGATCAATTTGCATGTCGGCTAGCTCCTCCTACTTGTACAAAAGATATATGTATATATTTTACACGTGATTGGCAATCATGACCACCTCTTTTTCATAATTCAGTCTTTGCCAAGCGGTCGCTTGCCCAAAAATAGCAAAGGCTGACATCATTAGGATGCCAGCCTTGAGACCAAAAATCAGCGAGTAAATGGGATCAGGAAGAAATAACTAAGTGTAGCTACTATGCCAAGGCCGATCGCCCAGCCTCCCGAGGTCTTAGCTCCTTGACTGTAAGCATAGAACCCTAATACTGCAGCGAGCGGGCCAAGTACAATGCTCCAGAGGAACAGCGAGGCAATGCCAAGACCAACCCCAACATAACCTACAGTACGGCCAATGCTATTATCGGCAACATCCGTATCTGCTCGTTCTGCCTCGGCACCTTCCGAACGATTATCGCGGTGTTCTGTCGTATCCCAATTTGTCGGGCCCACCGAGGCCGTTGGAGATATTTCAGAAGCATATTCTTCCTTGTCTGAATGGTTGTTGTTATGAGTTACTGAATGTTCTGAATGGTCTCTACGCGGAAAATCAAGACGTTTTCTTTCCCCATAATAATTATGCTGGTTGTCATCATTAAATTGATCATTCATTCTACAGCACCTCCTAGGGATATAAGATGGTTAAACTTAAGTTGACTTGGGTTCAAAGGTATGACAGCAAGTTGCAGATGATGTTGTGGCTGTCGTCTGATTCTCGGAATCGAAGGATTCGCCAGCGAATTCCGCATGGTACTGACGAGTCGCATTTTGGTCGATATCGATCATAATGCTGTCCGCCTGACAAATATTTTTCTCTCCCCAATGAACACAATTGGCTACACTGCATTTTACGATGGGTTTACTTCCGCTTGTCATTGATTAATCACCTCGGAATCAGTGTTCCCTCTGTACCGCTCGTTATGCCTTCAAAATAGCTGACAAAACAAGACAAAACATGGGGACGGTACCAGACTATTGCTGACGCTTTCGATCCCGGTCTTGGAATAAAAAAACAGGCTCCATAGCAACCTATTCATATCCCAATCAGCCATATAAGTTGAATAAATCATTCAACTTCTACAACGTTAAGGAGGCAATGACATGAAATGGTTCAGATGGGCACTAGTCGGCATTGCGGGGATCGCCGCCGCTACCGTGATCGGCCTGTATCCCTTCAATGAGAAGGCCCCACAACAAGCTGCAGAACAAACGAAGCCGGTGCCTGGACCGAAGGAGGAGCAGCGCTTGAAGCAAATGATGCTGCACCGGGATATGACTGCAACGGAGCGACTGATCAGAATGGATACCAAAGGGCATCTCCGTGCGCTATCCGAGGCTTCGCGCAAAATTCATACCGACAAGCTGAAATCCCGTATAACCGAACTGCAAAAGGGACATCAACAGTTTAAATCCATCCTTTGGTATGACAGTGCAAACGGCAAGACAAAGGAAATCCGCGCCGCGCATTATAAGGCGAATCCCGAGGAACAAAAACAGATAGCAAGCTACATCAGCTTTGCCAAGAAATCGCTGCAGAAAGGCAAATCCTACGAGTCTCCGGCTTTTCCTCAGAAGGATCCGAAGTTCTATATTACGGCAGAGCCGGCAAAACAGGGCGGCAACGGAGTGATCGCTGTCATGGATTTAGGTATCCTTGGAAAAGTAAAAGAGCATCAGCATAAAAATCTCCGTCTGATTCCTTATCCGAAGGAGGGCAAATACAAGGTCGAATCCGTTGAGACCGACACCTTGCGGGACATTACCGTTAAAACCGGGCATGATAACGAAAAGGCGAGCCACTATTATGAGAATGAGATCGTCGTTACGTTTAAACATGGACTAAGCACCGAGGACCGTAAGAAAATTATGAATGATCTACACTGTAAGCCGCCTCAAAAAATAGTAAACACGTACATTTTCCGCTCCGATAAGCTGACGATGAATGAACTGAAAGACTATTTCCTTAAAAATTGGCAGCCTGATTATGTGGAACCCCATTATCTCTACATGACCAACGAGACGAGTCTGGACGATACACCGCTAATTCCTAATGACATGTTATTCTCGGAATATCAATGGAATTTACCGATTATCGATACGACACGCGGCTGGAAGCTCAGCAAAGGAACCAATGATGTTATCGTTGGTGTTGTAGATACGGGGGTTGATTTGCAGCATCCCGATTTAAAGGGACGGCTGCTGAAAGGTTATAATGTTGACGCTCCCGATGAAGATCCGATAGACGATGTCGGACATGGCACGCATGTCGCCGGCATCATCGCCGCCAATACCAACAACAGCGAAGGCATTGCCGGTATGATGTGGAGCGGCAAAATACTTCCGGTAAAAGCGTTGGACAAGTCCGGTGCAGGTACGACCTATTCTGTTGCGCAGGGAATTATCTGGGCTACTGATAACGGTGCTAAAGTGATCAATATGAGTCTGGGCAATTACGCGGATGCGAAATTTCTGCATGAAGCGGTTAAATACGCTTTTGATCATGATGTGGTTCTTGTTGCAGCAACAGGTAATGATAATACTGAACGTCCCGGATATCCGGCGGCTTACCCGGAAGTTCTGTCTGTATCAGCGACCGATTACAATTTGAAGAAGGCCTCCTTCTCCAATTACGGTGACTATGTAGATGTGATGGCTCCCGGCGAGAGTATCGCCAGCACCTATCCTGACAACCAGTATGCGGCCTTATCCGGCACTTCGATGGCATGCCCGCATGTAACGGCACTGGCTGCGTTGATCCGCTCTATTAATCCAGAGCTGAAGAATACAGAAGTGATGGATATCATCCGCAAAAATGTAATCGATCTGGGTACCGCAGGCCACGACAAATACTACGGTTACGGGCAAATTGATGTCTACGCTGCGCTTGAAGCCGCAGGAGGTGGCGATGCCTCACTGCAATTCTGGCCGCAAGCCATTGAGCGCAAAATGGACAGAGCGATCGAAAGATTGAAATAAGCGTAATGAAAAGGCAATCAGCGAGGCTATTTTAGCCTCGCTGATTGCCTTTTTCAAACTTTCAACAAAAACTTAAAAAAAGTATGGGTTGTCCCGAAGGAATTCCTTTTTTCTTGCGTATGTATTTGAGGCGCATGACCGCAGGTTTAACAACTTGCGGTAAGCCTCTAGTGATGATGTTGCGACAGTGATGAAAGTTTGCCGTAAGCCGGGTTCTGTACTCGTAGCGGTAAGAACGGGAACTACCCTCCCGCTGTAAGTGACAATCATCTATCTAGACCGCACATTACTATGCGGTTCCAGCGACCAACCCGGACGCGCCTCGGGCAAAGGCTGCTTCCAAGGAAGCTGCGTCCCATTAGGTCTTGCTCCAGATGGGGTTTACCAGGAACGAAGTCACCAGCGCTCCTCGGGGTCTCTTACACCTCGGTTCCATCCTTGCCTGTTCCGCTATAATAGCGGCCATCGGCGGTCCATTTCTGTGGCACTATCCTTCAGCTCGCGCTGACTGGACGTTATCCAGCATCCTGCCCTATGGAGCCCGGACTTTCCTCTCGCGGCCGAAGCCGCCAGCGATTGTCTGTCAAACTTTCGAAATGCAACAATAGTTAGTATACAGCTTATATCACGTTAACTCAAGGTCCAATTAGAGGTAGTTCCAAAAATGCGATATGGCTCGATCAGGAAGTGATCCCGGCTTGGAACTTGAATTCACCGGGGCGCTCGGGTGTCAGATACAAACACCTGTATTGTTACATGAAAACAAATGGTTCGGTGTTTATTTGCGAAGCATGAACCTTCGTCTCATATTTGTGCTCTGTCAGTTTATTAGTCAGCCATTCCGCTACTTTCACTTTCATAATCTTCTCCGCATTATGTCCTGGATCAACGATCGTAATTCCAGCCATAAAAGCGTCCTGAGCCGTATGGTAATCAACGTCTCCCGTCACGAGCACATCCGCTCCCTGGAACAACGCATGCTTCCAGTACCTGCCCCCGGAACCGCCAAGCACAGCAGCTTTTTTAATAGACCGATTCATATCGCCTACAACCCTGACAGCTGGAACGTCCAGCTTCACTTTGACACGTTCTACGAACTCCTTCAAGGTGACCGGCTCTGCGAGCTTGCCAACACGCCCTAAACCTAAGGTACGGCCCTTCAGATCCATCGGATACAAGTCATAAGCTACCTCTTCATACGGATGCTTTTTCAGCATAGCCTGTATGACCTGGTTGCGAATACTCGCCGGAACAATCGTCTCGATCCGAATCTCCTCGACCTTCTCCAGCTTGCCTTGCGAACCGATGTATGGGTCTGTCCCTGCCCCAGGCTTAAACGTTCCGTAACCCTCCATATTAAAGCTGCAATGACTGTAATTCCCGATGGCCCCGGCTCCGGCGTCAAGCATAGCATCAAGCACACGCTGATGGTGATCCTTCGGCACGAATACAACCAGCTTGTACAGGTTGTCTGTGTGGATATCTTCTAACGAAGCGCTGGGCTCAAATCCAAGGGCTTCTGCCATCCAATCATTCATACCACCTTCTGTAATATCCAGATTTGTATGTGCGATATAGACAGCGATATCGTTCTTGATCAGCTTCTCATAGACCTTACCCATAGGCGTATCCACCTGGATCGACGGGAGCGGTCTGAAAATAATCGCATGATGCGCAACGATGAGATTAACGCCGAGTGAAATAGCCTCGTCCACAACCTCCTCATTGACATCCAGCGCAACGAGAATACCTGTAATCTCTTTGCTTAAACTGCCCAGCTGCAGCCCAATCTTATCTCCTTCCACAGCAACATGCTTAGGTGCAAGCTGCTCCATGTACTGAATTACGGTCTGTCCTTTTGCCAGCATGCCAATACCCCCTTAAGCTGTTCTATCTCCTGCCTGAGTTCGCTTTCCCGTTCACGCGAAGCCTCCTGATCGGATAGGGCGACCTGACGGCAAATGTTCTCCAGCTTCGCGATTTCTCCTTGCCATTTCTTCAATAATGTTGATGAAGGATTCAGTATGAATCGAGGTCCAATTTTCAATAACCATGGCTTGGAAACGACAATTCCGCCATCCATAACCTTATTTTGGTACAACCGCTCGTTCAATGCATCAGCGCCAGGATCAGCGATAGCCGTCAGCACTTCATAAATCTTCCCGTCTTCCTCCAGGATTTGCTCCTTCTCCAAATACCAGCCGTTCTCAACCAGCCATTGGCGAACAAATTCCTCCCCAACATTCGGTTGAAGCACAAGCCGCTTCACACCCTCAAGCTTATCCCTTCCACCTGAAAGTATAGATACGATTAAGGCTCCGCCCATTCCGGCAATCGTAATCGTATCGACCTCTCCGGGGCTGATGACGGCCAAACCGTCGCCTTTGCGGACAGAGATACGACGATGTTCCCCGGCCTCGGCAACCTGTCTCTGAGCGGCCTCCAAGGGGCCATCATTCACTTCCCCAGCGACGGCATAGGAGGCTTTGCCATTCTTCACTGCATAGACTGGCAGCAGCGCATGATCCGATCCAATATCGGCCATTCTGCATCCAAGCGAAAGCTCCTCTGCAATGACCTGTAATCTTGCTGATAGTTTCATTAAGAAAATTACACCACCCGTTTTATTTACTGCCATAACCTGATTTACAAACTAAGTATTCAGAAAAATCCCCACAAGAAGAAAACAATTACAAGCTTTACAGCAATTTGCATTAGCTTGGAAAAAAAGTTAAAATAAAGACCAATAGCAGTGAACAACAAGAAGGCCATTCATCGAACTTAGGAATTACAATACTTCCTTGGTGTATTACATGCACTCGCGGCTAAGGTCAGAATGAAAAAATAGACCTCGCTGCCTGGCTGCAGAAGGTCTATTCAACGCTATTCCAGGAAATCCTTGAGCCGTTTGCTGCGGCTTGGATGACGAAGCTTGCGGAGCGCCTTCGCTTCAATCTGGCGAATCCTCTCCCTTGTTACACCGAATACCTTGCCTACTTCCTCCAAGGTCCTGGTTCGGCCATCGTCGAGTCCAAAACGCAGGCGAAGCACATTCTCTTCCCTCTCGGTAAGAGTGTCAAGGACATCCTCCAGCTGTTCTTTGAGAAGCTCATAAGCTGCGGCGTCCGCTGGCGCCAACGCCTCCTGATCTTCGATGAAATCGCCCAGATGGGAATCATCTTCCTCACCGATCGGCGTTTCCAGAGATACAGGCTCCTGTGCGATCTTCATGATCTCGCGGACCTTCTCCACGCTCAGATCCATCTCTGCGGCAATTTCCTCCGGAGCAGGCTCACGGCCGAGCTCCTGCAATAGCTGACGGGATACTCTGATCAGCTTATTAATCGTCTCCACCATATGAACGGGAATCCGAATCGTTCTTGCTTGGTCGGCAATCGCACGGGTAATCGCCTGACGGATCCACCAGGTTGCATAAGTGCTGAATTTGAAGCCCTTCTTGTGGTCGAACTTCTCGACGGCCTTGATCAGACCCATGTTCCCTTCCTGAATCAGATCCAGGAACAACATGCCGCGCCCTACATAACGCTTGGCAATGCTGACAACCAGACGCAGATTCGCCTCAGCCAGACGGCGCTTTGCTTCCTCATCGCCATTTTCGATTCGCTTCGCAAGCTCCATCTCATCTTCAGCAGTTAACAGCGGAACGCGTCCGATCTCCTTCAAATACATTCGCACCGGATCATTGATCTTAATGCCCGGCGGAAGCGATAGATCATCATCGTAATTGAAATCGTCATTATTCTCGCGGTCCTCGTCGTCACTGCGACTCGTCAGCTCTGCATCACTGTCCCCGTTTACATCTATCCCAAGATCTCCAAGATGCTCAAAAAATTCATCCATCTGCTCAGGGTCCTGATCGAAGGGAGACAACTTCTCCATAATTTCTTTGTAGGTCAGAGAAGATTTCTTCTTCCCTTGTTCAATCAAGCGCTCTTTCACTTGATCTAACGTCAAATCCGTTTCTAGTTCAGTATGTTGATCATTCGCCATATTGGGCTCCCTCCTCCCTAGAAACATCCAAAGTCCAAACCTCTTACTGTCTCTCTAGGGCAATAATCTCACTTGCAATTTGTGCCGCGCGTATAAAGTCACCGGCTCGTTCGGACGAGACCATCTCTTCTTTTTTGCGCTTAATTTGTTCCAGAAGCGGAAACCGCCGGATTTCCCGGATGCAATCGTCCAATTCCAGAAAGCTCCATTCTCTCGGAATATCCATCATAGCGATCGCAACTACGGTCTTCTCCAGACGATCATCCTCAAGCGAGGATACAAACCGGCTCGCATCCGGCTCTTTTCCTTGCGCATAATAGGCGTATAGATAAGCAGCAATCGCCGCATGATCATCGATGTTAAAATCATCTCCAAGATGTTTGCTCACATATTGAGCAACCTCTTCATCCTGGAGCATATAGAACAGCAATCTTCGCTCTGCGACCTGATAAGCAGGCAGCAGCGTCGGCATTGACGCCTGCCCCGTTTTATGCCTACCATTATTCCACCTTTTGGCCTTATTATCCCCTGCGGGAGCCTTTTTTTGCATAGCCTGGCGCAATTCATTGCATTCCTGCTTCAGACTGTCAAATGACACCTGCAGATCCGCTGATAAATCCTGCAAATAGATTTCGCGTTCCGTAGGTGATGGCAAAGGGGCTATAATTTCCAGAGCATCTTTGATATAGGCAATCTTTCCGTCTTCCTCTAGCAGTATATGGTTTTTTTTCAGATATATAAGCTTAAATTTGACGGATGTAACAGCTCCATCCAACACTTGCGATTTGAAACGCTCGGCTCCGTATTTCTGAATGAACTCATCCGGATCGAGCCCATCGCTTAACAGGGCTATTTTTGTATTGAAGCCGACTCCTTCCAGAATCGATATGCTCTTCAGAGCCGCGGCTTGTCCGGCATTATCACCGTCATAACAGACGATCACCTCATCCGCCAGACTTCTCATTATGTTCGCATGACTCTCCGTTAGCGACGTTCCCATTGTGGCAACGCCATTATGAACCCCTGAATCCCAGGCGCTGATTACATCGCCATATCCTTCGAACAGGACAAATTGCCTTGTTTTGCGAATATCGGTCTTGGCCTGATGCAGGTTATATAACGTCCGGCTCTTGCTGAACAATCTACTCTCCGGTGAATTCAAGTACTTCGGCTGTCCGTCGCCAAGAATTCTGCCGGCAAAAGCAATCACCTTCCCAGTCCGATTATGCAGCGGAAAGATGACCCGGTCACGGAAGCGATCCACAAAACCTGTTCCATCCTGCTTGGAAGAGATCAATCCGCCTTTCTCCATGGCTTTCAGATCGAAAGAGCGCTTGTCCAAAAACTGGACGAGTGTATCCCAACGCGCAGGTGCATAACCGATTTGGAAAGTATCGATCGCCTTGTCATTAATGCCTCTAGACCTCAGATATTCCAAGGCCGGTTTGCCATGCTCTGTATTCCTCAATAAATAATGATACAGCTTGGAGGTCCATTCATGAGCCTGCAGCAACTGCTCAAGTTCCATATCTCGGGGCGATCCACCCTGGCCTCCCATTCCGTCTTCAAACGGAATATGGGCCTCTTCCGCCATTACTCTTACGGCCTCAGGGAAAGTTAATCCTTCGATTTCCATCCTGAATTTGATGGCATTTCCGCCTTTACCACAGCCATAACAATGGAAGATCTGCCGTTCGGGTGTAACCGTAAAAGAGGGCGTCTTCTCTGAATGGAATGGACATAGCCCTTTCATATACTTACCCTGTTTCGTCAGATGAACGTGTTTGCCAACCGTGTCGACGATATCATGTTGCCGCAAGACTGCCTCGATGACTTCCTCCGGAATTCCTCTTCCGGTACTCATCTAAACCACCTTCATCTTTCAAGAGGTAATTCAAAAAGTTTGCTTTGATCGCAAATAACGCAGGTAAACCCTTCGACATCGAATCTCGAACTCAGCCGGGGCAAGCGAATGCTTAAGAAGTCATGTTTCCTAACGCAAACACCTCAGGGCTCACGTAAAACAAAGACTTCCCGGGTCGTTTCCTATCGAAAACGCGCAGCTCCGCGCCTCACACCCTGGCTTCCTCCAACCTTCTTGATGCTGAGAGTCAAACTTTTTGAACACGCACCTAAGTTAGAATATTTCACAGCCGAACTTAGGCCGTTAAAATGACTTCTAACCCGTAAATATAAATTCGCTAAAATTAGTTATTCTCCTGCAAATCTTGCAAAAGTTTTGACAACATATATTGAAAGTGAGCGCGGTCCACGTCGGTAAAAGGCTTGGGCCCCTTGGCATAGCGCCCTCCGCGCCGCGCTTTGGCATGATAATGCCTGCGTTCAAGCAAATAATCAATATTCCCCGGGTGATATAATTCGCCCCGGGGAGACAATGTTCTACAATGTTTAGCTAACGTCAACGCAGCGAGACCATAATCCTGGGTCACTACGATATCATCCTTGACGATATGATTGGCAATATACATATCTGCACTCTGCGAGCTTCGGTCGACATGGATAATTTGCACTCCCTGCTCAGCCTGAAGCTCGTGATCATAAGAAGAAACCATAAGCACCTGCGCACCAAAATCGTGAGCTGTCTCAATAATTTCCCGTTTTACCGGGCAGGAATCCGCATCCACGACAATTCGAGCCATTTGCCGGACTTCCTCCATTTCCGCTATGCCCAGACCAGCTTGCCAAAGTCGGCAAACACCTTAAGATCCTCATCGATAGCCGCCAGCAAGGCCAGACGGTTCGTACGGATCTCTTCATCGTCCGCCATAACCATAACTTTATCGAAGAAATTTGTAATGGATGCTTGCAATCCGCCAAGCAGATTTAAAGCTTCCGCTTCGTGTCTTTCCGCCAGCTTGCTGCGATAGTCTTCCGTCATCGACCGCCATGCATCATAGAGCTGTTGCTCGGCAGGATCGCTGAGCAAGTCGAAGCGAACCTTCATCGCCGAGGCTTTGGCTGCCAGATTGCTTACACGTCCGAAAGATTCAACCGTTGTTTTGAAGTCCCCCTGATTCGTCACCGCATCCATCAGGGCATTGCCGCGCTGAACAACGGAGACGACATCATCATATCCTGCTGCGATGACCGCTTCAACCACATCATAACGCAAGCTGTCGGACAGCGTTCTTTTCACACGAAGACCGAAGAATTCCAGCAAGTCGCGCATAATTTCTTCCTCAGTACGCTTCAGCCCGTGGAAATTCGCATGAGTCTCCAAGGAAATTTTGAAAATATCGTTCAGGCTAACCGACAATTTATGCTCCAAAATAATCTGTACAATACCTGCCGCTTGACGGCGTAATCCGTATGGATCCTGTGATCCGGTTGGAATAATGCCGATCGAGAAGCAGCCGGTAATCGTATCTATTTTATCCGCAATACTAACAATTGAACCAATCTCCGAAGCAGGAACCTCGTCTCCGGCAAAACGCGGTTGATAATGTTCAAATACGGCTTTGGCTACCGCTTCCGGCTCCCCGGCTTTGCGGGCATAATCCTCACCCATAACACCTTGCAGTTCCGGGAATTCACCTACCATTTGCGTAACCAGGTCGAATTTGCAAATCTCGGCTGTACGGCTGATCATCTCAGCTACCCCGGATTCTACGCCAAGCAGGTGCGAGAGCTTCTCGGCATTCCGGCGAATGCGGCGTACTTTATCTCCTACCGTTCCCAACTCTTCATGGAAGACGATGCTTTCCAGCTTGGACAAGGCATCCTTAATCTGCAGCTTTTGATCCTCTTCATAGAAGAACTTCGCATCAGACAGGCGTGCGCGCAGCACCTTTTCATTCCCGCGGGAGATGGTGTCAAGATGCTCAGCGTTCCCGTTGCGCACCGTTACGAAATATGGAAGCAAATCTCCTTCGTTGTTCAATACCGGGAAATAACGTTGATGCTCGCGCATGGAAGTGATAAGCACTTCCTTGGGAATGTTCAAGAAAGATTCCTCGAACCTCCCGTAAAGAGCGGTTGGTGTTTCAACCAGAAACAAAACTTCCTCCAGCAAGTCATCCTTAACGGCGATATTCCAGCCTTTTTCAGAAGCCAGTGCCGCAATTTGCTCTTCAATAAGCTTCTGGCGCTCATTTACATCAACAATCACATGCTCGGCACGCAAGGCTTCAACATAATTGGCTGGTTCTGAAATAACGGTATCCTGACCAAGGAAACGATGTCCCCTTGTTACGTTCCCGGATTTAACACCGGCGATTTCCAGCTCGATAATTTGCGATCCGAACAGGGCAACGATCCAACGAATCGGGCGTACAAATTTAAAGTCATGATTGCCCCAGCGCATATTTTTCGGAAAATTCATCGCATGCATAATGCCCAGCAGTCCTTCCGATACGATGGAAGCTGTCTCCACACCGGTGCGGCTCTTGCTGACATAGACATACTCTGTTCCGCCCAGATCTTTGAAAGTAAACTGATCCGGTGCCGCTCCTTGACTGCGGGCAAATCCAAGCGCGGCTTTACTCCACTCTCCATTTTCGTCCAAAGCAATTTTACGGGATGGCCCTTTGACCTCTTCATGAACATCTTCCTGCTTCTCGGCCACATCCTTGACAAGCACAGCCAGACGGCGCGGTGATGCATAGCTTAGGACGGCACCATGTGTAATTACTGAATCATCCAGCCATTTGCCCAATCGTTCCGCCAACTGCTCCATCGCCCCACGGATAAAACGGGCAGGCATTTCCTCTAAACCGATCTCAAACAATAAATCTTTAGACATGTGCAGCGCCCCCTTTCTCAAGCATTGGGAATCCCAATTTCTCGCGTTCCTCCAAATAAGTTGCCGCAACTTGACGGGCTAGATTACGAATCCGGGTGATGTAACCGGTCCGCTCCGTTACGCTGATTGCCCCTCTGGCATCAAGCAAGTTGAACGCATGCGAGCATTTCAGCACATAATCATATGCCGGGAATACAAGATGCTGATCCATCGCTTTGTTCGCTTCCTGCTCATACATGTTGAACAAGGTGAATAGCATTTTTACGTCCGAGATTTCAAACGTATATTTCGAATGTTCAAATTCGGCCTGGTGGAATACATCTCCATAGCTCGTTCCATCCACCCACTCCAGATCGAACACATTTTCTTTATCCTGGATATATGAAGCAAGCCGCTCCATACCATAAGTAATCTCCACTGCTACAGGATTAGCTTCAATTCCGCCAACCTGCTGGAAATAAGTAAATTGTGTAATTTCCATGCCGTCCAGCCAAACTTCCCAACCAAGCCCCCAAGCGCCAAGGCCCGGATGCTCCCAGTTATCCTCTACAAAGCGAATATCATGCTCCAGCGGATTGATTCCAAGACGCTTCAGGCTTTCCAAATAAATTTCCTGAATATTGTCAGGGGAGGGCTTGATGATGACTTGGAACTGGTGATGCTGATACAGACGGTTCGGATTCTCGCCATATCGTCCGTCCGCCGGACGACGGGATGGCTCTACATAAGCGACTCTCCATGGCTCTGGTCCAATTGAGCGAAGGAAGGTCATCGGATTAAGCGTCCCCGCTCCCTTCTCCACATCATACGGCTGCACGACAATGCAATCTTGCTCCGACCAGAACTGCTGCAGGGTCAGAATCATTTGTTGGAAATTCATGAACCACAACTCCTTTGTTTGTTAAATGCGAAAATATCGGCTGAACAGAACATTATGCCCGGTTGCAAGCTTTGCAGCTTATCCCGATGATCTATTATTCAGCTTCACTCCCGGCGTCCGGAAGAGTACGCAAAAAAGCTCTCTTCCTCCACGCCTGTAACCAGACGTAGGGACGAGAGCTATAGCTTTCCCGCGGTTCCACCCTACTTGATTTGCCAACTTTTTTGAATATTTATCAAAAAGAAAGTTTAGCAAATCCGCTTTTCACGAACAATTCTTCATGCTCCCGGGCTGCCATTTCATGGACTAATCCGACCGGGCTTACACCTTCCCCGGCTCGCTTCATGCAGATGTAGACTCCATTACTTGTCCCGCTCAACACATGAATCTCCATATAGAGATTGCTCAAAAAAGTCACTTTTGATCCTGCGCTTCGATGCTGACCAACCGACCTTTTTAAACTCGTACTAACTGGAGAAATTCTAGTAAATTATAAATAATTACAGATAGAATGTCAAATATTATACTTGTTCAGTTGATCCAGCACCTGCAGCGATTTTAGCTTGAGCCCCAGTTGAATATCTATAAAAGAACGCATCAATTCCTTCAGTTCTTGCCTGGTGTTATCCTTTACACTAATGCTGCCCAGCCTTCTCATATCCATTCTTTCAAACAAAGTCAGCAATTTATAAGTCCCCGCTGTAATTTCCCGCGCCGCTGGATCGTGATGACGGCATCTTCGACATAGTTTGCCTCCCAGCCGCGGACTCATGAAGGTGGATTCATCCTCAGCCCCACAATTGACACAAGCGCTGAAGGAAGGTCCGTATCCCGCGGCCTGAAGAACCTTAATTTCATATAGATGGAGAACGATCTGCGGATCTTTTCCAGTCGACAACGCATCCAGACAGGCCTTCAGTTGTGTGAACCAGAAACGCCCGATTTCTTCATCCTGCAGCGTACGGTCCAGCAATTCACAAGCATAGGAAGCATAGGCCGCCAGGAACAGATCCTCACGCAAAGAAAAGTGAGATTCAATAATCTCACCTTGATTCAGCGTTCCCAAGCCGCCATTTTGACGGAAGAACACATATTCTCCATAAGTAAAAGGCTGCACCATGGCGGCCAAGCGGCTCTTCATCTTCTTAGCTCCGCGCGCAATAACGCCGATTTTTCCATTATTTTCGGTGCAGAGTGTGACGATTTTATTCCCTTCGCCATAATCCATACTGCGGATGACGATTCCTTCTACTCTATACAACATACCTGTTCCCCCAACCGCTCCGGCTCCATAACAGCGTTATTCAGCCGCCGCTTCTTCCTCCTCGAGGCTCAGTTCCTCAATGGTACTGGCTTCCTCACCTATACTTCCACCAGACTCTTTATACAATAAATAAGCATCGACATCTCCCGTCATTGCAAAATACTTCCACGAAAAATCTCGCATTCGTATTCATCCTCTCTTCGGAAACGACGTCTGTATCTACAAAGAATAGGATGTGCTAGATGACATGATCTATGCGTTGCAATTCCTCCCAGCTTAGAGGAAGTTCAAGCAACCCGATTTTGATTACGATGTAATACTGTTGAACTACTCGACATCGAATCTTGAATTCAGCCGGGTCTTCCGGTGCTCACGTACACACTGCGTACGCTCCGCTCCTCTTCCCCTTCACCCGAGTGCCTATTTTACAATGTTTGACTTACGCCAACCGCAAACCCCCAGTTAAGCATCTTTATGGAAGCCGAGATCTTTAAGAACCCGATCCTGGTTTCGCCAGTCTTTCTTCACTTTGACCCAGAGCTCAAGGAAAATCTTCGAGCCAAGCAGGCGTTCAATATCCATTCTTGCCCGTTTGCCAACTTCCTTCAGCATTGAGCCTTGTTTACCGATAATGATCCCTTTCTGTGAATCACGCTCAACAAATATCACAGCCCCTACATAAACAACCCCGTTATCTTGCACACGCATATCTTCAATCGTCACTGCAATGGAATGCGGAACTTCTTCCCGGGTCATATGCAAAATTTTCTCGCGAATCAGTTCAGCACATACAAACTGCTCCGGATGGTCCGTAATTTGATCTTCAGGATAATATTGCGGTCCTTCTGGCAGGTATTTGCCGAGCTGTTCAAGCAGCGTATTCACGTTATTGCCCAGCATCGCCGAAACAGGCACGATTTCAGCAAAGTTGTGCAGCTTGCTATATTCCTCAATCAACGGAAGCAGAACCTCCGGCTCTACACGATCAATCTTGTTCAGCACCAGAATAACGGGTGTTGACAAGCCCTTAAGCTTCTCGATAATAAAGCGATCTCCCCCGCCTAGACCTTCTGCCGCATCGACCAGGAACAGGACGGCCTCCACTTCGCCAAGCGTATTTAACGCTGTTGTATTCATGAAATCTCCAAGCTTCGATTGACGCTTATGAATGCCTGGTGTATCAAGAAATACAATTTGCATTTCATCGGTCGTATAGACTCCGTGAATTTTATTCCGCGTCGTCTGCGGTTTATCGGACATAATCGCGATTTTTTGGCCAATCACCTGGTTCATCAGTGTGGATTTACCGACGTTAGGACGGCCGACAATAGCTACAAACCCCGATTTGAATTTAGATTTAGTCATATATGCAACCCTTTCATTATCCTTTAATCCTGAATTCGCTCCAAAACCTTCAGGAGGTTATTCAACATTCCATCAATTCATAAGTTGCCTCATTCCCCATGCTGCCATGCAGCCCATCAACGGGGAGGCTCAACTCATTCCTAGCCAGCTCATTACAGGCTGATAGAATAATAGTACCGCAACCAGCACAGAGATTATCGCTGCAACCAGCACCGCTGCGGCTGCCGCATCCTTGGCAATCTTGGCCAGCTTGTGCCAGTCCGGGCTGATCAGATCAACCGTCTTCTCAATCGCCGTATTCAGCAGCTCCGTACAGATCACTAGCGCAATCATAACAAGCAATAGAGCGATATCCCTTAACGTGAGTTGAAAAAACAACGCAGCCAGCACCACTAAGATGCCGGCCAGTACGTGAATGCGCAAATTTCGTTCTGTTCGTAAAGAATGGATGATCCCCTCAAATGCACAGCCGAATACATCGCTCCATTTACGCTTTGATCTCATTAGCGGAGCAGTCCTACTTGCGAAAGTGCTGCCTCTTGTTTGCCCATCATTTCCGCTTCGCTAGCTTCATCCTGATGGTCATAGCCAAGCAGATGCAAGAAGCCGTGCACAAACAAGAAGCCAATTTCCCGATGAAGAGAATGACCGTAGTCTTCGCTCTGCTGCTGAGCACGTTCTACAGAGATAATGATGTCGCCAAGCACGTCTGTCATTGCCTCTAGCTGATCCGCTTCTTCATCATCCACTTCATAGACGATCTCCAGCTCATCATCAAGGGATTCCTGCATCGCAAAGGACAATACATCCGTTGGCCGATCTATCCCGCGATAGGTCCGGTTCAGTTCATGAATATTCTCGTCATCGACAAAGGTCAGGGCAACCTCGCCTTCCGTTACCCCTTCGGCTTCGCCTGCTTTTTGCAGCAATTTATCCAATAAAGCAATCAAATCGTCGCTAATGGCCAGCTTGTCCTGCTCGTTGCTCCATTCTAACTTAAGCCCCATTTCCTTCCTGCCCCCTGTTGTTCTCTTCTTCCGCCGCTTTTGTCTTCTTCATCTGCTCCGGATATTCGATCCGGGAATGGAAGATCCCCATCACCGTTTCCTTCAGCGTCTTGGCAATGACATCAAGCTCACGCATCGTCAAATCGCATTCATTGAACTGGTGATCGTCCAGACGGCTCTTAATAATCTTCTCAATCATCGTCTCTACCTGTTCCACCGTAGGCTTGCGCAGCGAACGAACAGCCGCTTCAACACTATCCGCAATTCCTACTACGGCCGCTTCTTTGGATTGAGCCTTAGGACCATGATAACGGAAGTCCTCCTCCGTGAATTCAGGCTTAACACCTTGCTCTTCAGCCAAAGTCAGCGCCTTATGATAGAAATAATGCAGGCAGGTCGTTCCATGATGCTGCTCAGCAATATCACGAATCGGCTTAGGCAGCTTGTATTCCTTCAACATCTCGACCCCATCTGTCGTATGAGCAATAATGATCGACTTGCTCAGTTTCGGATCGATGAAGTCATGTGGATTCTCCATATTGTTCTGATTCTCAATAAAATAGCTTGGGCGTTTCGTCTTGCCGATATCGTGATAATAAGAACCCACGCGGCATAAAAGCCCGTTCGCGCCGATCGCCTCGGCTGCCGCTTCCGATAGATTGCCAACCATGACGCTATGATGGTAGGTTCCCGGCGTCTCAATCAGCAGCTTGCGCAGCAAAGGATGGTTCGGGTTAGACAACTCTACCAGCTTAAGCGCAGACAATATGCCAAAGGTAACCTCGAAGAAAGGCATCAGGCCGATGACAAGAATCGTTGTCAGCAGGCCTCCGGCAACAGCAAAGCCAATCGTATACAGCGTGCTGGATTCGGTCCAGCTGTTATTGTCTAACAGGATCAATGTGAAAGCCGAGAATGACCCGAATAGACAGATCATTATGCCCGCCTTCAGCAGCGTCGATCGCTGGCTGGCTCGATGTATCGCAAAGATCGCCGCAAAGGAAATTACGATCGTAAAGAAACCAAAGTTGAAGTCGAAAATTTGCCCTTTATGCACATTCAAAATTACGCTGGCCAGGGCACTGAACAAAATAGTGCAAATATAGGCAAGCTGTAAATCAAGCAACAATGTAATCAGCATAGCTCCGACAGCAACCGGAGCAAGAAAACCTACGTAAATCCGCTGTTCATTTTGCAAAATAGCAGCTAAATGCATCGAGATGATCGTAATCACAATGATCATGAGCAGCATAACAAACTGAGAATTATTATATTTGAAGCGGCTGGCCCCTTCCGATTGACGGATATACATAATCAGCCCCAGTGCAAGCACAGAAGAGAGCATGACGAGAGCGAATTGCGGCCAATAGTTAACCTCATTTTTAAGCAAGCCGTTCTTCTCAAGCAAATTGTACATTTCTTCTGTGATCTTCTGCCCCTTGGCTACGAGTACATCCCCCTGCTTGATAAAGACCGTTGGGGTATTCTCCCGTGCCTCTACCTTGGCAGCCTTGGTGGCTTCCTCATCATAGAACTTGTTAGGGGTAATCACAAGACGAGCCAGCTCCTGCACAACTTCGCGAGATACCCGTTTGCTCAAGGAGCTCGTGCTGACCATCTCCGCTACCTTCGCCCTGGCTGTCTGCGCATCAACGATCTGGTCGGTCATCAGCCGTGAGACGATCTCTGCGGCTACCGGCTTCATCTCATTAACATCTTCGAGCGTCAAACGCGGTATTTTAATAAAGGTCTCTTCTGAAATTTGATATTGCTGCTCATTAATCCGCTCCGTAGCCTCTTGGAACAGCGTGGCCGTATAGTCGCTCGAATTACGATTATTCTTAATGAAGTTCTGTATGTAATCCTTAACCCGCTGTGGCAGTTCATCATGGTAAATCTGCTTCTTATCTTCAGTCGAAACCTGATCATCCTGATTCAAACGGGCGATTCGGTCCAGAATTTGCCCGATAAGAATCTCGTTGCGCATGGGAAGAATCGTATAGACTTGTCCGACCTTCTCGGCCGCTTCCTCCTGAGCCTTCAGCGTCGCTTTGGTGTCCGGAATTTCCATCGGAGCTAGAATCTCTTTATCACTGGGCAAGCCAACCGCAATATCGTAGGTTTCTGGCAATAGCTTGGACGCCATGCTCACATACAGGATTACAATCAAGAGAACATACAAAATATAGCGCACAGTAGCGCTATATTTCCATCCTGCAGCCTTCGATTGGAACTTGCTCTTTTTTTGCATTTCATTTGAGGTCATAGAGACAGCCCTCCTATACTAGGCCTGATTTTCAGCGGCACGATCATAAGCAACAATAATCTTCTGAACCAGCGAGTGGCGCACCACATCCGACTCCACAAAATCAACAAATCCGATCTCATCAATATTATTCAGAATGGTTCTCGCCTCAATCAGCCCGGATTTCTTGCCTCGCGGAAGATCAATCTGAGTCACATCGCCTGTAATGACCATCTTTGAGCCAAAACCAAGCCGAGTCAGAAACATCTTCATCTGTTCTGGCGTCGTATTTTGGGCCTCGTCCAATATAATAAAAGAATCATCCAGCGTACGACCACGCATATAGGCAAGAGGAGCGATCTCAATCAGTCCCCGTTCCAACGCTTTTGCTGTCTGATCCGGCCCCATGACGTCGTATAACGCATCATACAGCGGACGCAAATAAGGGTCTACCTTCTCCTGTAAATCCCCTGGCAGGAAGCCCAGATTCTCCCCAGCTTCGACCGCAGGACGAGTCAGGATAATACGCTTAACCGAGCCTTCCTTCAGCGCCGAGATGGCCAGTACAACGGCAAGATAGGTTTTGCCTGTGCCCGCCGGGCCGATACCGAATACAATATCGTTCTTCTTGATCGTTGTGACATAATGCTTCTGTCCGATCGTCTTGACGCGTATTGGCTTCCCACGGAAGGTTACAGCGATCTCTCCCTTATATAAATCAAGCAATTGATCAGCCCGGAAATCCTGCGCCAGATCAATCGCATAGAGCACATCTCTTTCGGTCAATATATATCCATTGCGGATAAGTTCAAGCAATACCTCGAATAGCTGTTCAAGCCGTTCAACATCGCCGTTTTGACCGCGGACAGATATTTCCGATTCTCTTAGAACAATGTTTGCTGTAAATCTTTTCTCGATCAACTTCAGGAATGCATCTTGAGGGCCGAATAGTGACAAACCTTCAGACGCATTTTGAAGCGCTATTTTGACACTGACAAGTTGTTCTGACAAATTAGCCTCATTCTCCTTGCTATTGTACGATGGGTAGTTCTTTTGCTATATCCTGATCTACTTCAAAATGCACTTTCATATAAACTTTACCATTCTCAGTCTTCTCATGCAAAATTTTTTGCGATAAAACTACACTTTTTGTCCCGTACTTGCTCATAATATCGCGTTTTGCCGCCTCTATTCCATCATTTTTGGCCTTTTCCTCAGAAATCGCCAATTCAATAAAAGTCGTCTCCATAATCTCCTCGCTCATCCAGCCGATGGGCAGCTTGAAGCTTCTCCAGGTCAGCGGGTCTATTCTCGTCATCGTGTTGGATTTCTCAAAATCGACCTTCCCATATCCGGTAAGCTGAATCGCTGTTTTGCCAAAATATAAATATCCGCGTTCTTTTTTCTCTCCGGTATAAACCTTCTGCTTGCGCAGCAACGGTACTTCGATATTGTATTCATGCCAGACAATACCTCTGACCTCTCCCTTGGCGACAATTCTCTTGCCCCCCTGTTCACCGGAGATAAGAACTTGCCCTTTACGAACGCGGTCATTTTTTCTTACTTCCGGATTGCCCCTCTCCGCATAAATGCGTGTGACAACCGCATCCGACGTGCTGACAAAACTGCGCGGGTTCATCAACTCCTGCTCTTTCGGCTTTGACGCCTCCACGATCTGGATCCTGATCTTTGTTCCTGTGCGCGAGACGCCAACCCAGGATACCCCCGGCAGCTTGCGGGCCAGATCCTTGGAGAGCTCGTCCTGTCTGGGCAGCCGATAAATCCATTGGAAAGGATATACTCCCTCGCTACGAGCAGCAAGCAGGACATCCTCCTTTGGAATTTTGCCATTGCCCTCCACTTCAATATCCCATACCAGAGAAGATAATGCTAGTACAACGCCGATAAAAAGAGCAAATCCGAAGACGAACCATTTGCGTTTCCATAATCTGACCATCATAAAAGGAATGCCTGAGCGCCGCTTCACTCTAAGACGACAGCCTGTCCGCTTCAGAAGCGGACGCAGCTTGAAGAAGTCCGCCAGCTGGATGTTCATCTCCATTGTCCCATCCGGGAGCGGCTTCAGATCCCACACCTGCATCTCTTTCTTCGTTAGCTCATTGACGAGAAGTTCAATCGATTTACCGCGGACGACAATCGTGACTACGCCGCGCAGCTTGGCAAAGACGGGTGATTTCACAGCTTACTCCTCCGTTCCGCGATATTTAATCCCTTCGATTTTCCCTTCGATGACGATTTCCTGTGGCAATATTTCCTTTATGACAAGTCCACTCCCCTCGACCTCAAGAGAACCGTGGCTTAACTCCAATTGAAGCTGTTCCGGAGAGAAGAACACTACCCCGCGATGATTCTCTATGTACAACTGCTTACCTCCGATCAAGGTGAGCCTTGGCAAATTAAAAACAAGATCTCCTGGCAAGTCGAGCGCTTCGACCGTCCATTTGCGAAATTTGCGGACAAACCGGCTCATATGAGGCAATCCTCCTTCCCCTACTGTACAAAATATGCGGGGAGGTGGTGATTTATGAAAACACAAGAAAAAACACCTTCTACGATGTAGAAGGTGTTTACCTCTATTAGCTATTGCAGAGACTGTTGCACTGCCTGATTAACAAGCTTACCGTCAGCCCGGCCTTTGACCTTGGGCATCAGCGCGCTCATCACTTTCCCCATATCAGCTTTTGAAGAAGCACCGGTTTCCTGGATGGTCTGCTGTACAATGACTTTAATTTCTTCTTCAGTTAACTGCTTGGGAAGGTATACGGCAATGATCTCAACTTCCGCTCTGGCACTCGCGGCAAGATCTTCGCGACCTGCTTTTTCAAATTCTTGGAGGGCATCTTTGCGCTGTTTGATCTCACGACTTAGGATATCAAGCACTTCATTATCGTCCAAAGTTCTTTTCAAATCTATCTCAAGATTTTTAATCGTAGAACGTACCATTCGTATGGTGGAGAGTTTGAACTTGTCTTGACTCTTCATCGCTTGCTTCATATCTTCGTTCAATCGCTCGCTAAGATTCATGGTAGCTAATTCCTCCTAAAACTTTCTCTTACGAGCAGCCTCGGACTTTTTCTTGCGCTTTACGCTTGGCTTTTCATAATGCTTGCGTTTCTTCACCTCAGCCAATACGCCATCTTTAGCAATGGAACGTTTAAAGCGACGAAGTGCAGCATCAATTGTCTCGTTTTTGCGAACTTTAGTTTCAGACACCAGTTTTCCCTCCCTCCGACCAGACCGTCCAAGAGCATAACAACACGGTTCATCAAGCTACATTATAGGGGAAAAATAAAGAAGGTGTCAACCTGACACCCTGTTTTCCTATTCATTATTTATTACTTTTTTACCTATGCACACCGATCAGCATGAGGCAAAAACGGCGGTATACCTTAGTTTTTCCACAATTTCAGGCAATTAGACATTCACAAAATTCGTCAATTTGCATGTGAATCCGAAGTTTGTGCAAGCGCCCCCAGCTTCGCTCCGCCTAGCAGGTGATAGTGAATATGATATACAGCCTGTCCGCTATCAGGACCGCAGTTATTGATCAATCTGTAGCCAGTCTCTGCAACACCAAGCTCCTTGGCCATCTGCTGTGCAATGCGATGCAATTCACCAATCATGGCATAATCTTCTGAGCCGACATCGTTCATCGTAGCGATATGCTTCTTCGGAATGATCAGTACATGGACCGGCGCTGCAGGCTGGATATCATGAAATACGAGAAATGTATCGTCTTCATACACTTTTTTCGAAGGGATCTTCCCCTCTACAATGCTACAAAACAAACAATTTTCCATTTTACATTATCCTCCTTCAAAGTAGTGTTCAAGCATGTTCCCTCTAACTTCCTTATAATAGGGCAGTTTAAAAAGACCGCTTGCGATTACGAAGTGAATTAAAGAAGCCACTCGGTAACAAATCCTAAATTCAGCCGGGTCCAGGTAAATAACACGAAGTCACGTTTCCCGGAAACATCTCCGGTGCTCCCGTACCCATTCAAGCAAAGGCTTCCGGGATCGTTTTATCCAAATAACGTGCTGCTCCGCTCCTCACCCTAGTTACGTCCAACTGAAGCGTTTGGTAGAAACGCACATCGGTTATCATACGCTTAAGTCCTGAAAACCGATCTTTCTGAACACATACCTTAATGATACCGAAAAAAGGCAAAAAAAAGAAGCACCCTGTTTCCTCTCAAATAAGGAAACGAATCTACGGACGTATTGGAATCAAAAATGAGCATTTCTGCCACCAATACGTCCGCCGGGGTGCATCTATAAGATGTCGGCTAACTGTAGTATAACAGCCACTTGAAGCTGTATCTGTGATATACGTCACGTTTTATTTTGTAATCAAAAATTATACGAAGTTCCTAATGTCATTCATCCGTTTGAACTTATACGAAGCGAGCAGGAAAAAGACAACGATGAATCCGCCCAGTACTAGCAGATTGAACCCTATGCTCGTGAAGCTGCCGCCTTCTTGCAGCTGGCTGATCGTTTGCAATACCCAGTGCTGAGGGAGAAAATCAGCGATACGCCGTAAGAATGCCGGCATAATATCAATCGGGAAGAAGCATCCGGCAAGCAGGCAGCTCGGTGTTACAATCAGATTCTGCAGAGCCCCGGACATTCCGCTGCTCTTGGAGAAGGCAACGATGGACAACGAGATGCCCACTGAGATAAGAGCGAATAAGGCAAGCAGCCCTACCAGTTGATACAGCGGTATTCCCGTTTCGAACTTGAACACATACCTGATGCACATCACGGTGAATCCAATCTGGATCAGCATGACTATAAAATTGACGATGATATTGGAAATGACATAGGTTCTGGGAGTGATCGGCGAAGACATTATCCGGAAATAGGTACGATCCTCTCGTCCTTTCAAAATCAGCTCAGATAGATTAATAGCCGACATCATCATGAACATGATCAAGAATCCAATCGATTGCGAGGACATCGCAACGGTTGCTGATTTATCGTTCAACGTATTTGCAGTTAAATGGAAGCCCTGGCTCTGATAGTCTTCATAGAGTTGTTGGTATCGGCTTGGATCACCGCCAGAAATTTGCCCGACCGCTGCAAAATTATCAATATAAATATACAGCATCGCTTTCATGTAAGCCGTCACCTGAGCACCCTTCAACGATTGAATGGTGATATGTGCAGGTTCTCCGGCCAATACACTATCTGAATAACCCTTCTGCAGAATCAGACCGCTATCGAGCTTGCCAGCAGCAAGCTGCTTTTGCATTTCGGCCTCCGTCACATTTTTGACTTCAACTTGATCGAGACCCTGTAGAAAAGAGATGGTATTCGCAGCTATCTCTGCCCCATCCTCATTAACTACACCGACATGCAGGCCTCCCTGCCCGTTCCCCGAATAGATTAACAGAGAGAACAGAATGCCAGCCAAGGGCAAACCGAGATACAGAATCAGATTGCTGCGTTTGCGGAAAGTCGTACGCAGCAACGTAATAACGAGCCAGCTAATATCTTTTAGCATAATTATAGTCCCTCCCTACGCCGCATCATGAGCGCCGCAATCGCCAGCATTACAGCCGCGAGTCCGATATTAAGCGCAAACACCGGCCACATCTCCCAAATCTCATTCCTATAGACGATGCCTGTCAGCGCATTATTCGTCCAGCGAACCGGGGATAATCGAATAATGAATGACATAATCTTGGTCATCTCAATCCCTGCTTCATCGAACGGAAAATAGGCCCCTCCGAAGACAGCTCCAAGCTGTGTTACCAACAGAAGTATGGCGCGACTGGCTGTATCCTTAAAGGTATAGCTAACAGCCAGCCCTAGGCTGACAGCCATTATAACCTCAGATAACAACAGGAGGATGACAGCAGGCAAATGATCGCCCCAATAGGCCCCGAAGGCCAATTTGCTAAAGAAGATAATAATCAGAACGCAAAGCATATTCACAACGAGATTGCCAAGGACTTTGCCGATGAAAATTTCTCCTTTATTAATCGGGGCTGCCACGAGCCGAAATGCGGTTCCTTCTCTGACCTCCGCAGCAATCAGCTGACCGGCTGACATCGCCCCCCACAGGGCAACCATCGCGGTCATGGCCATAGCATAATAATCCAGTGCGCCAGGCTTGCGGTCAGGAACCAGCGAAGTCTCCTGGATGTAATCCTGCGCTGCGGAACTGGAACTGACGACACCTATTTTGTCAGGCTCCAGCTTGGCAATCGTACTGACCACCTTGTATTTCTCTGTGAACGCAGTCAGCGTGCCCTGCAAAATTTGATGCTCCAATGTAATGAAGCTGTTGCTGTATAGTTCAATGCCGTCCTTTGTCAGTTCCACATAGTCGGCATAACGGCCCTCCCTTACCTCCTCCTGACCATTCATGCCCGCCTTCAGGTCCTCGAACAGAATCCCTGATTTGGCTGTCTCTGCGGAGAAGGCTGCGAAGCTGCGTGTTAGAGCCTCATTCTCTCCCATGTCCTTAACTAGGACGTGGATTTTATCGATCGATGCTGAGCCGCCCTCAAAAGCATTGCTGAGCGCAAATCCCAAAACCATCATCAGCACAATTGGAAATGCCAGCATAAATATAAGCGTCCAGCGGTCGCGCATATCCTGCAAAAATTCTTTATACGCAATGCGTAAAATGTTCATTGATTTCCCTTCCCCCTTTCGTTAGCTCGCCTTCATGCTTCTTAGTCCCGGAGTGTCCGTCCGGTCAGCGTCAGAAACACCGTCTCCAGATTGGGTTCCTGCTCCTCCACCGAGCGGATATCCGCATCATGATCGATCAATTCCTTCAGAATCAGACCGAGATTATCCACTTCCAGATCGCAGAAGACCCGTACTGTCTGTTCCATCAATTCGACACTTCTTACCCCTGGAATTCTGCGCAGCGTATCAGTGAGGTTGGCGCTGCATTTCTTGAGCTCGATCCGAATCTCTTTAACATCCGTTATGGTCGCTACCAGCTGCTCCTTTGTTCCCTCTGCAATGACTTTACCGTGATCGATAATAGCAACCCGGGTGCAGATCTCTTCGACTTCCTCCATATAATGGCTGGTGTAAATGATTGTACAGCCCATCTCATTCAGCTTGCGTACCGAATTTAAAATATAATTTCGGGAGTGCGGGTCGATTCCGACCGTCGGCTCATCCATAATGATCAGCTTGGGGCGATGTGCGATCGCACAGGCGATATTGAGACGCCGTTTCATCCCGCCGGAGAAGTTCTTCGGATAGCTTTTAATCTTGTCTTCCAGCCCGACGAACTTAAGGGCTTCAAGCGTCCGCTCCTTGAGCTCTGCTCCACGCAATCCGTATAAGCCGGCAAAGAAGCTGACATTCTCATAGGCGGTCATATCCTTGTAAATCGCTAGATCCTGGGGCACGATGCCCAGATTCATCTTGGCGTAGCGGCCATGCTTCATAATGTCCCGCTCCAAAATCCGGATCTCTCCGCTGCTCGGACGCAGCAGGGAAGCCACCAGATTAATCGTTGTACTCTTGCCCGCCCCGTTTGCTCCGAGGAATCCGAATATCTCGCCTTCCCGAACCGCCAGCGACATATTATCAACAGCTATGAACTCACCGAATTTCTTGGTCAATTCGCGAATTTCCAGTACATTCATCCCAGACACTCTCCATTTCGATTCATCATTTCTCATCCGCTTAATGATCCTATTGTAGAGAAAAAGGATGCCCTTATGTCAGTGCATAAGTTCATCCTTTGCATATTAGAAATTTCATGTTTTTAGAGATTGTCCAAAAAGTACGCTTTGGATAAAAAAACCGATCTATCCCCCTCATAAAGGAACAAAAGCGATCCGAAGGCAGTTTTCTTACGATATAGAATCTCATCAGCTACGCTGACAACAAATCATTCTATATCAAGCACGAAGCGAAGGGAATCAAGCAGTACTCGGCATCGAATCTTGAATTCAGCCGGTCGTAGGCGAACTTACAAGTCGCGGTTTCTGCGGGAACAGGCGGTCAGATAGCCCACGTACTCCATACAAGCCAATGCTTCATAGTAATGTTTCCCGCGGGAACATCTTCGGTGCTCATCGTACCTATTGCGGGCGGATGCTTTCGAGGTCGTTTTCTAAGTAAACGTGTTGCTCCACTCCTCAATCCCCAGCTTCATTTGGATATGTACACTTTGGTGCTGAAAGTCAGACTTTTGAACTTATGTTTTCAGGTAACCGGGGATGGGGTGAATATTTTCATGCACACACTCTAACGAAACTACAGATCGTTATTTCCCCATAAAGAGCCACAAACTAAATCTAACGAAACACCATATCGTTATTCGAGAGAAATTCACCCTTTTTGCCGGAAATTCGCCTAAATAACGATACCCTGTTTCGTTACAATTTTGATCTGCCCTTTTCGGTCCATATAACGATATCCAGTTTCGTTAGAGTTGGAGAGGTAGCACTAGCACTCTGCCACTTTACTATTGGTTCGCGTTGGTTTGTGCCTATCCCTTCGCTGCTGGCAAAAACCGCTATATGAGAAAATTCGCCCTAGTTCTCCCCGGTATGCAAAATGAAAGTCTGACTCTTTGGATTCATATTTTCAGTGAGCCTCCCGGGGATGGGGTGAATATTTTCATGTGCACACTCTAACGAAACTACAGATCGCTATTTCCCCATAAAAAGCCACAAACTAAATCTAACGAAACACCATATCGTTATTCGAGAGAAATTCACTCTTTTTGCCGGAAATTCGCCTAAATAACGATACCCTGTTTCGTTACAATTTTGATCCGCCCTTTTCGGTCCATATAACGATATCCAGTTTCGTTAGAGTTGGAGAGGTAGCACTAGCACTTTGCCATTGGTTCCCGTTGGTTAGTGCCTATCACTTCACTACTGGCGAAAACCGCTATATGAGAAAATTAGCCCTAGTTCTCCCCGGTATGCAAAATGAAAGTCTGACTCTTTGGATTCATATTTTCAGTGAACCTCCCGGGGATGGGGTGAATATTTTCATGTGCACACTCTAACGAAACTACAGATCGCTATTTCCCCATAAAAAGCGACGAAATAAATCTAACGAAACACCATATCGTTATTCGAGAGAAATTCACTCTTTTTGCCGGAAATTCGCCTAAATAACGATACCCTGTTTCGTTACAATTTTGATCCGCCCTTTTCGATCCATATAACGATATCCAGTTTCGTTAGAGTTGGAGAGGTAGCACTAGCACTCTGCCACTTTGCCATTGGTTCCCGTTGGTTAGTGCCTATCACTTCACTACTGGCGAAAACCGCTATATGAGAAAATTAGCCCTAGTTCTCCCCGGTAAGCGGAATAAGCGTTGTGACGCTGAAGCCCTTGGTTCCATCGGCAATGATTGTACCGCCTACCGAGGCCGTCCGTTCTTCCATGCCAATCAATCCGAGGCCCTTCACAATTTTCTCTTTACCGCGCCCATTGTCGTTCACAACAACTTTGATCATCTTTCCCAATACGCGAACTTCAACATGAACCGTTGTTGCACCGGCATATTTGGCTGTATTCGTCAATGCTTCTGTCACATTCTCCTGAATGATCTTCCAGTGAAGAGGTGTAATCAGCTCAAGTTGGCCCCCATGTACAACCGAAGTTGCCAGGCTGGAATGACTGCCGAACGCCTCTACTAACGTCTTCAGCCGCTGGATTCCCAGTTGCTGTAGCGCTGGTTTCATGTTTTTCAGCGTATGTCGGATCTGTTCGATCGCCTCTTTGGAGATGCCGATAGCATTCTGCAGCAAAGTCTCAGCGGACTCAGGGTCAGTCTGCAAAATACGTTTGGCCGCCTCCATTTGAATAAGCGCCCCTGTCATCGAGTGGCCCACTCCGTCATGGATTTCTTGGGACAAACGGTTGCGCTCCTCCAGCTTATAGGTATACTCCGATACGCGAATGAACTCTTCATTCTCATGCAGCTTTCTTCGAAGCTGGTCTTGCGAATGCCGCATCTGATCGAGCTGTTCCTCCTGCTTCCTGGCCTTGTTACGCGCTTCACTGATCAGCAGGTAGTTCATCATACTCAGTACAGCTAAAAGACCATACAGCATAAGCAGAGAGCCGCTGATAAGCCATAGCGGTACGAACAGCAAAAGATAATACCATTTCTGCCGCTGATCATCATACGACGCCAATTCAAAGACGCTAAATGGGTATAGCAGCAAAAAATAAGGATTAATATAAAACGCGCAAACTAGTGTATAAGCCATTCCAATCCCGATCACAGCCTGTGTAGCATAACGGTTGCGAATAATCTGAGCTGATAGATCGATCGCAATATAGACCAGAAAATAGAATACCAGCCATCTCGAAGGCTGATCATTCATAAAATACGCCCCAGAAACAACGAATAATAAGACAACCAGCTTATTACCCATATTCCATAGCTCCATCTCTCTAACGTATCCTTCCCGTTAAATAATAGATAGCGATTTGGGTGCGGTGCTCAAGCCCGGTTTTATTCAATAGCGAAGTAATATAATTGGCGACCGTTCCTTCCGAAATGAACAGCTCTTTGGAAATCTCTTTATTGGACAATCCTCTGGCGATGCTGGACATGACCTCTAGTTCACGCTCGGTGAAAAGACTGACATCAATCGGCGGTTCAACCACGACGGGCGTATGATCGCCAAGATTCAGCTTCAGTTTGTCAAGAATGACATTTTGCAAAACGTTGTGACCATGATGGATGCTCTTAATCGCATCACGAATCCGCTCGGGATCGTTGTTTTTCAATAAATAGCCCTTAGCGCCAAAACGAATAGCATCCGTAATATACTCATCGTCGTCAAAGGTAGTCAGAATAAGCGGCTTCGTCTTTGTCGTCTCCGTAAGCAGACGCGTCGCCTCGACGCCATTCATATTCGGCATACGCACATCAAGCAGCGCCACATCCACTTCGTTGGCCTGGCAGAATTCCAACGCCTCGCGGCCGTCCTCTACCGTGGCTAATACTTCGAATTCCTCGAAAGAATTGAGGATTATGCGCATGCCCTCTCTAATAAATGAATTATCATCCGCGATTAATACTTTTATTTTCATACACCGACCCCTTCCAAGCTGCCCTTCTCCTTCACTTGCTCCGTCATATTCTGTGACTACATTCTCTCCACGACAACCTTAGAACCTTCACCGCCGCTCTCCGCCGGTATAACCACAAGCTTGCGCACCAATCGCGCCCGCAGCTCGGCCACATGTGTAATGATTCCGACCGATAGGTGATCATGATGGAGATGCTCCAGCGAAGTGATTACCGTATCCAGTAATTCAGGGTCGAGTGTGCCAAATCCTTCATCCAGGAAAAAGAATTGCAGCGGATATTTGCCGCGAAGCTGAATTTGTGCAGACAACGCCAACGCTAACGCCAACGAGGTCAGGAAGGTCTCACCACCGGACAGCGTCCCTACCGGCCGCTTCACCCCACCATTTGCATCGTCGCAAATGACAAAACCTCCGCCCGAATCTGTCTCCAGAGAATAACGCTGCTTCGTTAGCGAGCGGAGACGCTGGGAGGCTGCATGGCTAACATTCATCAACTGTTCTTCAGCCACATATTCAACGAAGGTGTTGCCGCGAAGCGTTGTTTGCAGTTTGGCCATTAATCCAGCCTGATGCTCAAGCTCCACTCGTCTCCCCTCAAGCTCCTTCCAGCGCACATGCCGCGAAGCCAAATCCTCCAGATCGCGCTCCGAACGCGCCTGACCTTGCAAAGCCGCCTCATCCTGCTGCTTGGCCAGGGACAACGCAAGCTGATAGGTCTCCCATTCTGCCTGATCAACCATCCGTCCATTCATCCTGACGTCCAGTTCCTTCAGGCGGATCTCGTGTTCAAGCTGCTCATCTCTGTGTAACTTAATCCGCTGCGCGCTCGCTTCCGACTGTTCCGCGCTCATTAACGCTTCCGCCGCTTCCTGCTCTGTGGCAAATGGCGATGCAGCCAATTGCTCCGAGCCGCGTGCCGCCCAATATTGCTCCTGCTCCCGGGCAGATACCGCGGCCTGATTCGCTGAAGCAGCAAGCGTCCCTGCTTCATTGCTATGCGCAGAAGTCTCCAATTGCAGCTTGCGTGTATGCTCAGCGGTTTGGCGCAGGGACTCCAGGGAAGTCTCCACTTCAAGCAGCAGTTGGTCTACTTGCTCTGAGCCAATCCAGGTATTCAGCCGCTCCTGCTTCTCTTGCAGCAAAGCCTTTTTCCCTTGCTCCTGCGTCTCTGCCTGCAGCAGCTGTTTGTCAAGCTCCACGCTCTCCTGCACTAAACCGGCAATGCGAGCTGTTCTCTCTTCAATATAAGGAACGCTAACAGCAAGCCTCTCTCTGACATCTGCGAGCTGGCGGTCTTTCGCCTGGATTTGCTCCTGCAGTTGTCCTACGGAATCGAGCGACAATTGTGGATAAGCTTGCTGCCATGCCTCCAGCGTTGTAGTTAATTCCTCAAGGAGCGCTGCGCTCCTTGAACTCGATTGCTCCAGCAATCCGATAGCGGCAGCCGACTCCGATTGCGCGGAACTATGCTGCGGCAGCAGTGCTGTCAGTTCAGCCTTTGCCTTCCGGACATCTCGCTGCAGCTGCTGTAGAAGGCTGCGCAATTGCCCTTGCTTTGCCCCTATTTCAACGATCGACTGCTGAAGCACGTCAAGTGATGCCAAAGCATCGGATTGCTCCAGCTTTTGCCCGGGCTCTCCCTCTTCACTCCGTGCGGATGGCATAGAGGCAGCGGTCTCCTGACGAGCCGTACCTGTCGCTTCGATTATTTCCAGCTCTTCCGCAGCCTGGTTCTTCGCTCCACTGCTGTCTACTCCGAGCTGTTCAATCAGGCTATTCCCCGTGTCCAAATCACGTGACAGCTCATATTGCAGTTCCTGTACTCGTCCCAGCAGCTCGCCAATCTGCGTCAATTCCGCTGCTTCATCTGCGAACGCTTCCTCTGTTAGAACCATACCGGGATGATGCTCCGAGCCGCATACAGGGCACGGTGCTCCTTCTTGCAGCTGCTCCGCCAAACGCAGGGACCAAATATGCAGCTCACGTTCTTTCAGCGATGCCTTCAGCTTCGCCTCAAATTGAGTCAAAAACTGCCGACAAGAGGCTGCTTCCACGCTAAGCTGCTGTAAATGATCGATCTGCTCTGAAGCCTCTTTCGCCAGATCGTGACACCCGATCTCAATCAACTGCTTTGCCTGCACCAGTTCCTGCAGGCGAAGGGCGGCTTGCTCTGCTCTGACACGGTACGCTGCTTCTTCCTGAGCTGCGGCAGCTTGCTGCTGCTGCAATCTGGCGATTTCCTGCGCACTGTGATATGCAGCCTGTATGCGCTCCCGCTCATCAGGCGCCACTTCGTAGCCCGCGCGCTGTTGCTCTAACTCGCGCTGGCGCTGCTGCGCTTTGGCCAGAAGCTGCTCCTCCTTCGCCTGCTCCGTCGCCAACTGTTCCCGCTTACGAGCCGCTGCTTCGCGTGATGCCTGCAGCTGCTTCAGCACGGCAAGCAGCACATCGCACTCCGCTTGCAGGCGCTTGGCCTGCTCCAGCTCGCTCAGCCGCAGCAGCAGCGCCGGCTCCNGCCCAGGCCCTGCTGCTCCGCCTCCAGCTCCTTTAAGGTCTGGTCGGTCTCCTTGACCTTGCGGCTGAGCTTCTGTACAAGCAGGTCTCCATACTGCTCCAGATGGAACAGACGCTGCAGCATCTGGCGGCGGTCAGCCCCTTTCAAAGACAGAAACTCGGCGAATTTCCCTTGGGGGAGTACAACCGCGCGTGTAAAATCATCCATTTTTAAACCGATTTTCTCTTCTACAACCCGGGTAACATCCGCCAATTTATCGGCGATTACCCGGTCTCCAACATCACTGATCTCCACAAAGCGGCTAAGCGTATTGCTGATCGACAGCTCGTTTTGCCGTTTGAAGCGCCGCTCTACCCGGTACCGCTCTACTCCTTGTGCGGATACCAGCTCGAAAGTGAACGAGACAAACAGGCTGTCCTTAGCCTGATTCATAATTCCTTGCGTCCCGCCCGAAGCTCGTCCAACCTTGCCGTACATCGCCAATGTAATGGCATCCAGAAGCGTTGATTTGCCACTGCCGGTCGGGCCAAAAATCCCGAACAAGCCCGTATCGCACAGTTCGGTAAAATCAATCTCCTGCATCTCGCGGTAGCTCTGCAGCCCCGCCAATTTTAGGGCAATCGGCTTCATGCTTGCTCCACCTCCTCGCTATCCTGTTGCTCATCCTCGGCGATGAGCGACAGGAACAGATCGACCAGCTCCGCCTCCGGCTCAGCCCCGCCGCTCTGCCGCTGGTAGAAGCGGCGGAACAGCTCATCCACCGGCATCCCCGCGCGCGAGAAGGTCTGCTCTTCCGTGTCGCGACCCGGATATACCGGACGGATATGTATGATCCCTTCACGCGCTTTGCGAAGCGCCTGGATATCACCCAGCGACATCGCTTCCGTCAAGTTGATCTCAAGATCGATGAACGCATTGGCATCCCTGCCTTCTTCCAGCCAGCGCCGTACTTCGTCCAGTCCGCCGCGGCAGGCCCATCGCACGAGAGGTCGCCCGCTCGTCAAATACAATTCTTGTATTATCGGCTCCTCGCCCGGAGCAATATCCAGCAGCATTACCGATTTGGCTTGCCCCGCTTCCGAGAAGCTGTATGCCAGCGGCGAGCCACTGTAGCGCATCAAACTGCCCGCTTTGACCGCCTGTGGGCGATGCAGATGTCCAAGCGCCGTATACTGCGCTCCAACATCAAGGGCAGAAGGGTCCACCGTATAAGCGCCTCCGACCTGAATCGGTCTCTCGGAATCACTCTCCAGACCACCCAGAACATAAATATGGCTCATCGCCAAATTGACGGTATCCGGACGATAAGCCCCGGCAAGCTGCCTCATTAATTTGCCAACCTTCGCGCTATATGCGAGGCGCAGCTCTGCCTCATCGCTCTCACCGGCCAACAGCTCGGACAGACGCGACTCTGAGGGATATGGCAGGGCGGCGATTGCAGCGATCTCCCCCGTGCGCGGCACCTGTATTTTGACCGCTTCGACGGCCGGCAAACCTACCAAATGGATGCCGCGCCGAGATACTAAAGGCGAGACAGAGGCGACCCGCTCCGGTTGGTCATGGTTGCCGGCGATCACAACGAGCTGCCTTCCATTCTCAGCAAGCCGGGCAGCCGCATCATAGAACAGGGATTCCGCCGCTGCCGGCGGGTTAACACTATCATAGACATCCCCCGCCATCAGTATGACATCGACCTGCTCCGCCTCCGAGATCGCCACCAGCTCGTCCAGAAACTGCTCCTGCTCCGGCAAACGGCTTCTGCCCTCAAGCGTACGTCCCAAGTGCCAATCCCCCGTATGCAAAATACGCACTTATCCATCTCCCCTTCCAACTCTATTACTCTATGAAACTAACAATATTAACGAAATTAGCAGAACTAACGAAACTGGAACACGCTATTTCCACAAAAACAAGACCATTTCACATTTAACGAAACTACGTATCGTTATCTAGACGAAATCCTTGCTTTCTTCCCACTTTTCGAGTCAATAGCGATACCAGGTTTCGTTAGAGTTTTTAGAAGCTTCTATTGACCCTAATAGCGATATCCTGTTTCGCTAGAGTTTGTTTAAGCAACTATTGACCCAAATGACGATACCCTGTTTCGCTAGAGTTTGTTCAAGACCCTACTGACCCTAATAGCGATACCAGGTTTCGTTAGAGTTTGTTTTTTAAGCACCTACTGACCCTGATAGCGATACTCTGTTTCGTTAAAGTTTGTTCAAGCAACTATTGACCCACATAACAATACACCGTCTCGTAAAAGCTTGTTGGAGTCTCTACTAACCCACATAACGATCCCCTGTTTTGTTAAACCTCTGCCTTTGCGCTAAACAACCCCTATGTCCCTCTAAATCTCGAATTAAACAGCGAGATTTACGAATCGGTGTTTCCTGGCGTCCAAACACAATTCCGATTCAAAATGATAGGGGGGCTAGGTAATGGCTGCAGCAATGCCAACCTAAACAGCCTAACCCACTGTAGTCCATTCCCCAAGCTATGCCATTAAAGCCATCAAGGCTATCAAAGCTGAATCACGTCGCCGCTATCGAGGAAATAGAGCCATTTCTCTTCCACCGGGACACCCGTAATATCTTCAATTGCCCTGGCGTACAGGTCCAATTGGAAACGGTAGGACTCCGCCAATGCCTTTACTCCGCCGCGATGCTCCAGCACTTTGTCGCTCTTGTAATCCAGCAAATATTGCTTGCCGTCCGCGTAAAATAAACAGTCAACAACCCCTTGAATCAGAACTGTCTCGCCGTCCAGTCCAGCAAGCGCATATAGCCTATCGGGATCGGACGTTTTATCAGCCTCAGCCGCGCTATCCGCTGAATTTACACTACCGTCAATCAAGCTAGTAGAAGCTATATCCACTATATTTCCGCTAGTTTCGGATAGCGTTGCTGACCCGGCAAACAGCTCAGCTAAAGGTGCCAGAGTTGGATACGCCTCGGCAGCTGACAATCCGTAGCTAAACGGCAGCTCGCGCTTGATCCAGTCCGCACGGTCCAGCAATTTCCCAATCGGGCTATTCCAGAATTCAGCAATGCGAGCTGTATCGATCTCCGCTGCCTGTTCCACCGTCATGATCTTCTTCTCAATTAGTGACTGTAGAAGCTCAGCAACAACTGCCTCGCCCCTTCCTTTGTCAAAGGGCAGGTGCTGCATGACCGTATGATACGCTGTTCCGCGTTCCGTTGCCGTCAATTTGGCCTGCTCCATGAAGCGAGGTCTACGCAGATGCAATTTAAATTCTACCTGCTCCGCACTTTGGGACATTTCCTGCTTCATCTCAGCTGTGGCAAACAAGCTGACCGCACTTTCTTCTTCGGTACGGTGCAATGATTTCATCTCAGTCACCGATGTCTTGGCAGAGATTCTTGTAGCCGCAGTGTGCGGGTATACCCAATTCAACCGGGACTTGATCAGAGTATCAAGCTCATCTCGTCCAAATTCCGCTGCTGCATGTTCACCTTCATCAGCCGGTAGACTATTCAACCCAAATTCCTCGAGAGCTCCCCCCATTCCGGCTGCCGCAGCTTCAATCCGAGCAGCCGGTACGGCTACCTCCTGTGCACTTACCAGTTCAATTGCCCAAGCCGATCTGCTGTCAACAAGAGCTGTGCTCATCAGCTCCGGCAGTCCTCCAAACCTGCGCAGCTCAGCAGCCGCAGCATGACGAATTAACGCCGGTCCAATCCAGTCAAGATAGCAACGGCCTCGTACAAGCACATAATCCGGCAACCGCTCATCCTGTACCTCAAGCACTCCGCCCCAATTCTGGGCGGACTTGACCAAATCCTTGACTGATGAGACAAGAATCAGCTTCTCTTTCGGCCGTGTCAGGGCTACATAGAGCACACGCATCTCTTCTGCCAGCAGTTCCATCTGTGCCCGTCTGCGGATTGCCAAATTGGGCAGTGTTGGATAACTGACTCTGAGCTCACTATCAATATATTTCGGGCCGAAGCCCATCTCTTTATGAATCAGAAAAGGGGCGTTCAAATCCTGGCGATTGAACATTCTGGAGAGTCCGGCCACGAATACAACCGGGAACTCTAATCCTTTACTCTTATGAATCGTCATGATGCTGACCGCATCCTCTTGCCCCTCAGCCGAAGCGGCAGCACCCAAGTCTCCTCCATTATCCTTAAGCCGCTGAATATAGCGAAGGAAGCGGAACAAACCTCGGGATGATGTCGCCGATTCATACTGAGTAGCACGATCATACAGCGCCCGCAAATTAGACTGCCTTTGCGACCCTCCCGGCAAGCCACCTACCCAATCCAAATAACCGGTATCGCGGAAAATCCCCCAGATTAAATCGCTAAGTTCGCCTTCACGGGCACGGTTTCGCCACCCGCTAAGCTGACTTAAAAAACGCTGCAACCTCACACCCAGTGTCAATGAGCTTCCATCTGCAGTCGAACAGGTCTCATTAGCGCGGTCAACCCCAGCTGCACTCACTTCACCCGCTACAATTGCATTCTCTCCCGGGCGAAGATTTGCTGCTGTACCCTCATCCTCCGCCATTACCCATCTGCTTTTCGAATCGTGAGCGGCCAGTTCCGTTTCTCCGGAATGACCTGCTTCGCTCTGAGCAGCGCTCAGAACAGCTTCATAGAAATGGCCGCGCTCGGCTGCAAGGCGTATCTCAGCCAATTCTTCTTCCGAGAAGCCATATAACGGCGAGCGGAGTACAGCAGCCAGCGGTATATCCTGAAGCGGATTGTCGATCACCTGAAGCAACGACAGCATCGTATCGACTTCAGAAGCCTGGAAGTACCCCTGGCTCAACTCTGCCGCGGCCGGTATGCCCTCACGCCGCAGCTCTTCGATCATGACCGGCGCCCAAGACAGTGTCGATCTGAGCAAAATCGTCATATCCCGGTAGGCAACCGGACGCATGGCACGCAACTGCTTATCGTAGATTTGCAGGGGAGGGCGGCCGCCTTCGCCAAGCAGCTTGCGGATTCGTTCTGCAATCGCCCGCGCCTCCAGCTGCACAGCCTCAAGCTCGATGGCTTCCTCCGTCTCACTGCTACCCTCTACGCCATCAGCGCTATCCGCTTCAGTCATAGAAGCCAAGCTATCCTTGCTGCGATCAATCAAGAGCAGCTCAGGACGATATTCATCTCCGTTTTGTTCGCTGTCAGGGAAACCCTCGCCATAAACAAGCTCGGCCCGTTCGTCGTATTCGATCTCCATCGCGCTTTCGTTCATCATCTGTCTGAACAGCATGTTAACCGCATGAACAACTTCCCGGCGGCTGCGGAAGTTCCGGGCCAGGTCGATTCTCAATCCTTGCTCACCGATCTCGTCCCCGTAGCTGCGGTACTTCTGCAGGAATAACCCGGGTTCCGCTAGCCGGAACCGATAGATGCTCTGCTTCACATCGCCGACCATAAAGCGATTGCCGGGAGCAGTCCGGGCGATCAGGGAGATAATATCCTCCTGAACGGTATTCGTATCCTGATATTCATCAAGCAGCACTTCATCATATTGGGCCTGATATTCAAGAGCCGCCGCAGATGGTTGTAAATTTCCCGGAGTTGAGTCCGGATGCCGCAGAATCTGCAGGCAATAATGCTCCAAGTCTGCAAAATCAAGCCAGCCCCTGGCCGTCTTGTCCGTACGATAGCGAGCACCAAACTCGGCAATTAACTCGGCAAGCTCCCTCATTAGAGGCGCAGCTTGATGCAATTCGTCCAGATAAGCCTCTGGGGTTCGTCCAAATAACTGAGTCTGCAGTTCACTGACCAGCTTCTTCGCTTCCTCGCGCAGCGTTTTGGCCCGCTCCTGCAGCAAAGGGTCTGTCTGGTCCTTCTTGCACGGCTTCAGCTTGCCAAAGCTTACGGATTGAAAAATATCATACAGCCCGGCCCACGGGCTTTCCTGAACCGCAGTCAATAAGCTGCCGATCACTTGGATATCATCCGCAAATGTAACCGCATAGGGTTGTGGCCCTCCCGGAGCCTCGGCAATCGTACGAGCCTGCCTTAGCAAATCTGCAGCCCCAATTAACGCGAGCTCCGTATCGCGAACAATGCTCTGGACCCACAAGCTGTTCTCGAGCGCAGCCGCATCCGGAGCAGCAAAAGCATCAGCGGCTTCGAGCAGCCAATGTTCCGGCCAAGAATGACTCTGTGCGAAGTCATAAAGCTTCAATACCAAGGAGAAAACAGCATCATCACTCCGCTCCCCGCCAAACCAGTCGACCAGGCTTAAAAAGCGGTTCCCGTCCGCCGCCGAAGCATACTTGTCCTCAAACAGCTGCTCCAGAACCTCTTGTCTGAGCAGGGCTGTCTCGCTCTCAGCGGCAATTCGAAAGCCCGGATCCAGCGGAATCAGAGTGTAGTAACGCTGAATCACTTCCATACAGAAGGAGTGCAGCGTCGTAATTGAAGCGCGACCAAGCATCGCCAACTGGCGTGTAAGATGTTCATTGCCCGGATCCTGCACCAACTCCTTCTCCAACGCTTCGCGAATCCGCCCTCTCATCTCCGACGCAGCTGCCTTGGTAAATGTAGCAACGAGCAGACGGTCAACATCAAGCGGATGCTCCCGCGAAGACAGCTTGCGGATGATTCTCTCAACCAGCACCGCTGTCTTGCCTGATCCAGCTGCCGCTGCAACGAGAATATCCCCGCCAGTCAGCGTAATTGCACGCCATTGATCATCGCTCCAGAAGCTTCCTTGCGGTTTCGGCATATTCATTCTTGCTCATCCTTTCTGCCCAGCTCATCAAACAGTTCCCAGATCTCATTCTTGCCCGGCTTGCTCAACACTTGATAACCATTATCCTCATGACTGCCTTCAAATCGGCATACCGATCGGTAAGGGCAGTAAGTACATGCCGTCTCGGCGCCTAGCCGATAAGGGGCGATATCTACATTACCATCGGTAATACGCGTACCGATATCCGAAATAATGCCGCGTACAGAACCGAGCAAAGACTGCCACTGTTCCAGCGTAGCTACCGCTGCACTGCTATAAAACCCACCATCTGCTTTAACTGCAACGGGCAGAATATCTGAATATCCTTTTTCCAGTTGATCGTCCATCTTGGAGATCACTTCCCGATCAGCCAGCAGCAAGCCCTTCAGCTTAAACCGCTTCAGCATCTCCAATTGGGCCTGCTCGGGGCTCATACCGTTACTGCTCTGCAGCAGCGGATTGTGAACATGGAAATAGAGCGTGCCCGCAGGCAATGCCGGACGGCCCAGCCAAGCCTCGGCAGAAGATAAGAGCACATCCAAATACGTAAGCATCTGTAGCGATAAGCCGTAATACACTTCATGCAGTCGCAGATCCGTCTGACTTGATTTATAGTCAATCACGCGCAGCAGCAAGCCTTGATCGCTCTCCGCCATATCTACGCGGTCAATTCTGCCCACGATCTCCATAACACAGCCGTTAGGCAACTGAAAAGTCAGCGGCGGTAATGTACGTCCCGGACCAAAGTCCAACTCCAGTCCGATCGGCTCAAAGCTGCCGCGTCGCGATTGCTCCCCCAGAATAATAGAAGCGCGGCCGACGATATTCTTCAGCTTGCGAGTAATATAGCCATAACGATGCGAGCTGAGCAGAATTTCTCCCTGCAGCTTGGGAGCCAGCTTGTCTACTGCGGACTCCGCCTCCTGCAGGCATTCCTCTGTCGTCAGACTTCCCCAGCTCCGATTCTGATCTTTAAAATTGAAGGCCATCATGCTAAGTGCGGCGTGAAACAACTGACCGATGTCCGGTGCCTGTAGTCGGTAAACCTGCCTTTCCTTCAATTTCAAGCCGTAAGCAGCAAAATGTGAGAACGGACAGGCCGAAAACTTCTCCATTCTGGACACGCTTGTCCGCAGTTTTTTGCCGTACAGTTTATGACTGGTTGCAGGGGTAAGTCTGTTAGCAAGGTTGCGATAATTCAAGGAGCCAAGCAGAAACTCCGTTGTATCCTGCCACTCTTCCTGGGTTCGATACCATTCGAGTACCCGCCACCATACCGGAGACACTGTCAAGCCCGACCTCCAACTCCGCAGTTGCGCGATCAGATTGGTTAAGGTTGGAAGAGGCCGGTGTATATGCTCAAGCTGGCTGTCCAGCGATTCGCTTACATCCGTCCCTCGGTTGAGATACCCCTCCTGCAAAGCCGGAAAGATCCGTTTCATCTGGCGTATAACCTCGGATGGAAGCAGCGGCTTGCCCTCCTCATCCGCGATAGGATAACTTAGCCATAAAGAATGGCTGGCAGCAGTGATAGCTCCATAGATTAGAAACCTCTCATCAAGCAGCCTACGCGTCATTCCAGGAGCCAGTTCAAGTCCAATTTCACTTAGCCGTAGACGTTCTTGGTCGCTAAGCACCCCTTCCTCCTGCAAGTTTGAAGGCATGATTCCTTCATTAATGCCAAGCAGGAAAGCGTGTCTAACATGGCTCGTCTGAGTCCGATCCGTGCTCCCAACCAATACCTGATCCAGAGCAGGCGGAACCAGGCCCAGCTTCAGATCCTTGAGCCCTGTCTCCAAAATGCCGGAGAACATCTCCAGCTCCAGTTCCTCATCGCCCATCATCTCTACGATCTGGTCAAGCAGTCCAAGAACAGCATCCCAAAGCTGACGATGCTCCAACGCAAGCTGCGGTTGACCTTGTACAAGCGCGGTATGCGCCATCGTATCGAGCCGCTGCGGCGCTTCGATCTGCTCAAGCAGATGATAGACAGCTGCGCACATCTCACGTACATTTGCCGAATGTTTGAGCCGTCTTTCAAAAGCAGACAACGGTGTACTAATCAGACTCCTGCACTGTTCCAGACGACGAAGCTGTCTATGATCTGACATTCCCTCGCCATTTGGATCCTGAGTCAGTTCCAGCGATAGGCTAGGGGCATTCTTCCACGGTCGTCCATCATACCAGCGATAGCCCTGAATGCCACTGGCAAGCGCATAGTTCTCCAGTACATCCATATCCTCGCGTGTGAGACTTCCGTCCAGGGGGAGCAGAAACTCGCTTTTGACGCAGCGGAACACATCTTCATAGCGCCAGAATCGCAGCACCACATCCAGCGCACCACGAATAAACTCCATTAACGGATGATAGAGAATGCTTGCTTTTTTATCCATAAAAAAAGGTATTCCGTAATCTGCGAACACAGGACGAATCACATGCTCATAATCCTGCAAATTCCGCACAAAAATAGCCATATCACGCCACCGGGCATCCTCTTCCCGGGCCAGCCTGACCATCTCGCGCGCCGCTCCTTCTACCTCGGCTAATCTATTTGCAGCTCCGTGCATATGGAGCGATTTAGACATATCATTGGGCGCAGCATCCCCTTGCCACGGTATACGACGTTCATACGCATACTCCAGATGGGAGAGCGTCTCGCTCCCTTTAAATCTAGGAAAAGGTCTGGCATCCAGCAGCACAGTATCCTTAACTTCAATACCTGCTGTTAATGCCATATCGCGCAGCTTCATATATGTAACCGCCGTCGGATAGAACAAATTAAGCTCATGCGGCGGAAATCCGTCATCATAAGCACGATCGAGGGTCAAGGCTACCGTCACACTGGCGGCCGTCTTCATTAACGCCATAAGCGCTAAATATTCCTGCGGGGTGAAGGTCTGGAAACCGTCGATCCAAATATTTGCATCGCGCAGATAGGTCGATGTCCCAGCTCCTTCTGCAAGCTTGAACACATGGTCCTCAGCATCAATATAAAATCGAGCCAACTCTGTATCGAATTCCCGAAAAATCATGCTAAGATCGCTCATCTTGTCTTTTAACAAAGATGAGGTTTTGGAGGAGCTTTCCAACAGATCGATATGTTCCTCCAGGCACGAAAAGTCAGCATTATGCTTCTTCAACTCGGTATATAAATCATTCATACGCTCGATTAGCCCAAGTTGATCGGCTGACTTTCCGAACAACTTCAATTCGTCCTGATGGCGTCTGACTATTTTGTAGAGCAGCATTTTCTTGCCTTCCTCACTGATCGGCACAAGCGCGGAGCCGCCCGTCTCTTGCATTACCCGTAAGGCAAGACGGCGAAAGCCCAGTACCTGGGACCGCACCGTCCCAGGTATACCAGGTGTAGTTAGAATAGCTTGTTCAATCTGGAAGGTCCCCTGTTCGGGAGCTAGCAAAATCAGCGGCGAGCCCGTCGGATTGGAGCGCATTTCTGCGGTGACTGTATCCAGGATCATGCTGCTCTTGCCGCTGCCCGAGCGGCCGATAATGAATTGAAGCGACATATGGTTTCCTCCTAACGCAACTTGGAGTCTATTTTAACGTGTAATAGCCAATTTATTCGTATGATTCAGTATATCATATCAAAAGAAAATAAGAATGTACGTTCCTAGATATAGGCAATTGAAGTTTATGGACAATATCTCCCTTGTCCTCACTCCATCTCACAGAAAAGCCTGTAAATATGCAGGAATTCCGCTAATCCGGCAACCTGCAATAGTCCATCTCTGTAATAATACAATTTTTTCCTCCGTATAGCTCGATTCCCTGGCATATGGTGAATAATTCTGCATATTTGCAGGAATCTCCTTAGTTCACGCGGCTTAAGATAAAAAATCTGCATTACAGATTTCGATCCAAACGAACCCACAAAAAAACGATGGTCCCCGGTTCAGGTCCGGGAAACCATCGTCAAAACTACTCTATATATGAAATGATTCTTTCATTTCTTATTCTGCTTTTACAAGAATCTTCACTTGATTTTTCTCTTTCAGAAGTGCTTCAAAACCTTCTTCAATCACATCATCCAGCTTAATCCGCTTGGTTACAAGCTTATCGGCCGAGAAGTAGCCTTGACCCATCAAGCTGATTACGGCTGGGAACACGTTGCGGTAGCCGATGATACCTTTGATGCTGCGTTCCTTCATAACTACATGGTTAGGATGAAGTGCCGCTTCTTTCTCGAAGATGCTGACGATCATCAATTCGCCGCCAATTCTTGTCGAGTTCAGCGCTTGAGTGAATACTGGAGGAACCCCTGTAACTTCGAATGCAACGTCCACACCGCCATCGGTGCGTTTGTGAAGCTCTTCAACTACATCATATTCTTTAGGATCGATGACGATCGCACCAAGCTCCGTTGCTTTTTGCTTACGTTCGGGAGAAAGCTCGACAGCATAGATCTCCGATGCGCCGGAAGCTTTCAGAGCTTCGATAACGAGCAAACCGATTGGGCCAGCGCCAAACACAACCGCTTTGTCACCGACTTTAAGTTTGCTCTGACGGACAGCATGAAGCGCTACAGCAGAAGGTTCTACTAAAGCGCCTTGCTCATAGGAAATATTGTCGGGAATTTTATGAACCATCGCTTCGTCTGCAGCTACATATTCAGAGAAACCGCCCCCGCCACCTGCAAGACCCAGGAAGCCCATGGTCGAACACAGGTTGTAGTAACCGGCTTTACAAGCTTCGCAATGACCACATGCATAAATGGGTTCAACCGTAACACGATCGCCAGCTTTAAACTTCGTTACTCCTTCACCGACTTCAACAACTTGTCCGGAAAATTCATGCCCCATTACGACAGGAGCTTTCTCTCCGGTGATTGGATGTGGTGTACCTTCTGGAATAAAGATTGGCCCTGCTGTATATTCATGTAGGTCGCTGCCGCAAATACCACACCATTCGACCTTAATTTTCACTTTCCCCGGTTTAGCAGCCGGTTCTTCAATATTCTCTAAGCGCAGGTCTCTTTGACCATGCCATCTTAGTGCTTTCATCTATTCCATCCCCTTAGATGTATTAAAAATAAAATAAAATTCAGCATAATATCCGGAAATTTATATGTCTTTTTCGGAAACGTTTCCTTAACAAACTCTAGCACTTTGCTAACGTCGTGTCAACGGACATATTATTTTTATCTATGATAATACTCACATTATTAAGGGTATGTTATAATGATTTTGTGGATAATAGGTTAACATTTGTGGAAATGATTTCGAAAATGGCAAGGATGGGATCCTATTTGGAGAAAAATAAAGTTACGATTGAGGTCGTGGCCGCAAAAGCTGGAGTCGGAATCGCGACTGTCTCTAGGGCTATTAATAATATGGGCGGAATTAGTCCAAAGACGAAGGCCAAGGTGCTGGCAGCCGTAGAGGAACTAGGCTTTGTGCCGAATTCAAATGCGCAGAATTTGAAGCTTCGCCAAACGAAGCAGATTGCGCTGGCAGTGCCTGATATTCGCAACGCTTTTATTCCGGAGATTGCCTACTCGGTAGAACAAGCCGCCAAATATTTCGATTACCGTGTCGTACAAATTAATACATTAGGCAATGTGAGATCAGAGCTGGAGGTATTGCGTGATATTAAGAAGCTCCACGTGGATGGGCTTATTATTTTGCCGCTGGCCTACCCCAAGACACTCAAGGACCTCATTAACAAGTCCAAATTGCCCATTTCCATTATCAATTACGGCAAAAAGTTAGATTCGGATACAAAAGCGGATATCGTCAGCCTCTCCACCCAGGAAGGCAAGCTGGCTATGGAGCATCTGATCAGCATTGGACGAACAAGAATTGGTTACGCGGGTGCGCGGAAGGAGATTATCGAGGAGCGATTTTTCGCGTATGAGGATGCGCTTGATCATGTGGACCCCTCGCTCGTCTATTTCGGTGAGGATTTCTCGCTTCAGACTGGAGCCAGGGCGGCCGATCATTTCGTGAATTTGGCCCATATGCCGGATGCGATCTATGCCGGTAACGACATGGTCGCGATCGGGCTGCTGAACCGTTTCAAAGAGCTCGGTATTCGAGTGCCTGAAGATATCGCTATCGTCGGGATCGATAACAATATTTTATGCACGATAACGACACCCAAGCTAAGCTCCGTCTCCATTATGGGCTCGGAAGTGGCCAAGGTGGCGACCGAGCTGCTGCTTCAGCGTATCCAGGAGCAAAAAATTGGGCTGTATGAGCGGGTTCAGTTTGAACCGCGCCTCTTCGTCAGGGAGTCCAGTTTGGCCCCGACTCGCACTACCCAGTATATTGAATAGCTACAGTTGTCATAAAATTAAGGGGCTGCCGCTAAGTTGAATTTTCGACTTAAGGAAGCCCTTATTTGCGTGCTCAGCAATATGGGAATTCTCATGGTTTCGACCTTTTGACTTTGGAATTTTGCCCTGATCATTCGGACATTCTTGTCCGTTAGCGTCGATCCCCCTGTACTCTACCCTTGTAACGGACATAAATGTCCGTTACAAGCGAGAATGCCGCTGGGGACCGCATTTGGCTTCTAATGGTCAAAAATGAACGTCAGGGAAGCGAGTTGTTTTCTCCTTGCTCTAAAAGTTCATTTTTGACCGTTTGATAAAGGCGGATAAGGGCGAAGACTTCGCGAGCTCAAGTGGCTATGGCAGCCAAAAATAGGAAATATCCCAACCCAGTAGAGATGACTCCTTTTACTGCATGATGACTATTGTACTCCCGCAAACAGTTCGCTATAAAGGCTAATAAACCTCCTCAGTCCTTCACGTAACTGCTGTTCATTCAAGTAGGAATAACTCATGCGGATCCGTGTGTTCATCTCCCTCAGCGGATCACAAATCGAACCCGGCACAAAGGTAATCGATTGCTCCCGGGAGCTTTGAAGCAATCTATCCATGAGGGTTGATTCCGGTAGCTGGATCCATAAGTTAAAACCACCAGCCGGACTGTTCCACTGCCAACCGGTAGCCGACAGCTCCTCCTCCATGATTTCCTTGCGTATCGCAAGCGCGATCCGCAGCTTTTCCAGATGCTGTTGCATTCGTTCCGAGAAGAAGTAATGCAGGAAGATCTTCTGATTTAGCAGCGGCGTGCCACTGTCGGACAAGGATTTGGCCTTAAGCAGATAATTCATGATTCCCGGTCGGCAGGCAACCATAGCTATGCTCAGACCCGGAGCGATATACTTACTGAAGCTGCGGATATAGATCACATATCCGGCAGTGTCATAAGTGAATAACGGGGCAGGCGGAGCTTTTGCAAAATAAATATCCGGATTCGGATCATCCTCAATTAACAGGCATTGATACTCCGCCGCCAGGTCAACCAGACTCTTTCGCTGCTCCGCAGGTACAGTGTATCCCGTCGGATTTTGAAAGGTTGGATTCATGTAAAACAGACGCGGTTTGTATTTTTGCATGAGCTGCTCCACCTGCTCCAGACAGTACCCGTGAGGGGTAATCTCAATTGGAATAAGCTCAGCTCCCTGCCTCCGGAATACGTCGATCGCCGGGCTGTAGGTTGGACGTTCCAGCAGCACAACATCCCGCGGCCGCACGAGTACTCTGGCGAGCAGATCAATGGCTTCCTGCGAACCGGAACTGATCAGAATCTCCTGACTTCCTAAATCACAACGATAACGCTCCGTAAAATAACGGCTTAACGCCTCACGCAGCTCCAAATCTCCTTGAGTGGTCGAGTAGGTTCCCAGCACCTTCGGATACAGATCGAACACTCTTTTTACATAGGCAGAAAGGTAGCGATTAGGCAGAAGATTTGGATCCAACAACGCTTTCGAGAACTGATAGGAGGCCTGCACCTGGTGGATCTCGGAAAGGTAACTATCATGAACATAAGCTGAAATGATCGGGTCCTGCTGCGCGCCGGGCGGCAGCTCATTGCCGGGCTGGACATAATATCCGGATTTATCCTTCACATACACCATATTATTCTGTTTTAACAATTGATAAGCCTTGAAGACAGTCAGGCGATGTACTGCAAATTCCGTTGCCAATGCCCGAACGGAGGGAAGCTTCTCATTCGCCTTCCACTCCCCGCGTTTGATCCGCTCCAATAGAAAGTCATATATTTGCTCAAACAGTTTATCCGAGTTTGCATTCGGAGTAATATGTTTGCCCATAAGCGGTCCTCCTTCCTCCCCTACTCTTATTACACATGGTCATTATTATGATACCTGTTAGCGGTCAGATCTGTTCTATCCAATGTCATCTGTTCTATTACCTTCATCTTATTATAAAACAATACTAAGGAGGAATAGACATGGTATTAATAAACTACTTGCTAATGTGTCTTATTTTTGGAACGACCTTTCTGGCCATTAAACTGGGAATTGATGCTGGAGCGCCGCCCTTTTTCTCGGCAGGCCTTCGCTTTCTGGCCGCGGGCGGCATTCTGCTCTCATCCATGGTAGCTAGACGAAAGGCAAGCTTCTCCCTTCTGCTGCGCAAAGAGATGTTACTAACCGGGGCAGCTTTAACCTTCGGCGTATTTGCCACCCTATACTGGGCCGAGCAGTATTTGAGCTCAGGGATTGCGGCGATTTTGTCGGCCACCGCTCCATTAATGATTTTGCTGCTGCAGGCCTTTCTTACCCGGCAACGTTTGTCCTTAAGTTCGGTCATAGGCTGTCTCCTGGGGACGGTCGGCATTGTACTGCTGCTCCTGCCAGGCATTACAGTAAGCTTCAGCAAGCTATGGGTGCTTGGGTGTGCAGCTGTCCTCCTAGGCCAGGTATTCTATTCAGCCGGCACCGTCTATTCACGCCGTGTTGTGCAGCAATTTCGCGATGAATCTCCCATCGCGCTGAACGCAGCCCAAATGATATACGGGGGTTCATTATTGCTCATTTTGTCTCTATTCACGGAGAAGGTAGATTTCACGGTAATGTTTACCCCGCATGCGGTTTTACCGCTTTTATACTTAATCGTCTTTGGTTCAATGACCGGACATACTATCTTCTATTGGTTAATTGCCAAGACGAATCCCGTATTCCCGTCGACCTGGCTGTATATTTCGCCGCTTATCGCTTTATGTGTTGGCGCTATTCTATATGGCGAACCGATATCGCTTGTATCCGGATTAGGCGGCTTCACGATTATCGTCGGGATTATTGTGATTAATCTGGATAACTTGAAAGTCAGAGCCGTGCAAATGCGCAGATAGCCAAAAAAACCGGGAGACTCTGCTACACGAGTCTTCCGGTTTTTCATATAGTACTGACACTCCCCTTCCCGGACAGAGCAATACTGCTTATCCTGAAGGAGGGCTTAAAAGGTTTTGCTGCGGACTTCGAAGATCGCAAATTTGAGATAATGCCCTTCATCAACGCCAAGGATTTGCGGATGGTCTTTGCCCGCAGCGCGCCACTCGACGAGCCGCAATATTTTGCCGGCATCAGCAGCTGCATCCTGGATCGTCTGGAGAAATAAATCCGGACGCATATGGTAAGAACAGCTGGCCGTAACCAGATAGCCACCCTCATTTACCAGCTTCAGCCCTTGCAGATTAATCTCCTTATACCCGCGGCAAGCGCCTTTCACTGCCGATCTCGTCTTGGCAAATGCCGGAGGATCGAGAATAACGACATCCCAGGTCCTTCCGCCTCCTGCCGTCATTGGCACGGAAGTGTCTACCTTGCCTTCCTTCAAGGCGCGGCGGGTTCGCTCATCCATCCCTTTGGCCTGACTGCGCAAGTAATCAAAGGCATCAGCGACAACAAATTCAACACGATCCGTAAATCCGTTCAGTTCGACATTCACTCTTGCGCTTTCAATCGCGTGCTCAGAAATATCGAGACAGGTTACTTTTTTGGCACCGTATTTGCATGCATGAAGTGTAAAGCTTCCGGTATGAGAGAAGCACTCCAGTACAGAAGCTCCATCCCAATACGGGAAGGTTACTACTTTGCCTTTGGAGTTAACCGGCAGAAGTTTAGGCTCTTCTCCAAGCTCGACAATCTCCTTCAGCTCAATCCCGTTCCGTCTTCCCCATCCGGTCATTATCGGCTTAATCGAAGCCCGATTCTCACGCTGATCGAAGAAATATCCCGTCTTCTGCCCTTGCTCGATATCCACCTTAATCTTTAGGCCATTCTCGAGGATCGTTACATAACGAGGCGCATCTCCATATAACGGACCCTTCACCTGCTCAAGGCCTTCCATCTCCCGTACGGATACATCGCTTCGTTCGTATATAGCAGTCGGCCCCAGCACCTTGACCAGCGCCTCAACAATCGCCTCCCGGCAATGATCCATGCCAAGCGTCAACAGCTGCACGACAAGCACATCCGCGAAGCGATCTACGATCAGACCCGGCAGGAAGTCCGCTTCACCATAGACAAGTCGGTAAGAATCTCCATCTACAAATCTCTGTCTATGGTTCAAGCATTCGCTGAATCGCGCGGCGAAGAAATCGACATCCATCCTCTCCAGCGGCAGGTAGGATACAGCACGCACCGTAATTTGTGAAGCTGGATTGTAGTAGCCGGAAGCGAGGAACTTGCGGCGGTGGTCATAAATTTGCACCAGACTGCCCGGCAGTGGCTCCCCCTCCACAAGCTCGATTTCATTTTTATACACCCAAGGATGTCCTTGCTCCAAGCGCTTTTTACGGCTTTTGTGTAATATAACGGATGCCATCTGCGTCCACTCCTTCATTGATTTCAAATCATTATGTCTGGCTCTCTAGCCAATAATCAGACCTTTACAGTTATCCCCTCAGGGGCATGGATGTCCCAGCGTCGGCATATAAGTAACTTGTACACCTGTTGTTCGCTTTTCAACACCGAAGCGTATGCTTCGATATGCGTTTTTTGCAAAAACGCTTCAGTTGGATAAAGCCAGGGACTGAGGAGCACAGCTATACGTTTTCGCAGAAAACGACCTCAGAAGCATTTGCTTGTTGTGGGTACGTGAGCACCTGAAATGTTTCCGGAGGAAGCATGACTTCGTAAGCATTTGCTTAGGTCCCGGCCGAATCCAAATTTCGATGCCGAGTCTACTCCCAGGTATACCTCGTGCTCAAAAGCGGACTTTTTGAACTACCTCTAAAGGGGGAAGCCGGATGGTACATGATCTAATACTCCCAGTCACTCTAGGACTCGCCCTCTTCCTGTTCGGAATGAAGCTGATGGAAGCGGCGCTCCATGCCTGGGCCGGTCCAAGGCTGATCAAGCTGCTGCATACATCAACGAAGACGCCATGGGCCGGACTCTTGTCGAGCACCTTCATTACCGCAGTTCTCCAAAGCAGCACAGCCATGACCGTAATGACGATCGGGCTGGTTAACGCGGGGCTGCTGTCTTATGCCCGAACGCTCGGCATCATCCTTGGTGGTAATATCGGCACATGCCTAACCACCGAGCTGATCGCGCTTGATATTTCCAGCTACGGGCTTCCGCTTCTGACGCTATCTCTGCTGCTATGGGCAGCTGCGGTGATGGGCGAGGAATACAGCCCGGGCGGGTATGCCAGCCGCAGGCTTCATTTTCTGCGTCCGCTGCAATATGGTTCACTGGCGCTGGCAGGCTTCAGCCTGATTATGATCGCGATACGCTGGATGCAATCGATTGGCCCACAGCTTGAGGCTTACGGAATTATCGACCGTCTGCTGGACCATGCCGGGGACAGCCTGATATGGGGCGCGCTCGCAGGGGCTGCGGTAACCGCTCTGATCCATAGCAGTGCGGCAGCGATTGCCATGACAATGGGTCTTGTCTCCAGCGGTGCACTGCCTGTTCCATTAGGGATTGCCATGGTGATTGGCTCCAATGTAGGCACCTGTGTTACCGCTTTGATCGCTTCTATCGGCGGCACCAAGTCGGGTAAATTCGTGGCCTTGTCCCATGTCATCCTTAACTTGGCTGGAGCATTATTATTTCTGCCCTTCGTATCTCTGCTGCAGACAGCAGTCTCCTGGGTAACCAACGATGCCGCCGTACAAATCGCCCATTCTCAGACCTTGTTCAATGTAATCAGTTCATTGCTTGCCCTGCCATTTTGTTACTTACCGCTATGGAGCAGGCTTGACTCTAAGGCATAGAGTGGCTGGATTATACCCCTGATACACCAAGCAGCTTTAATGCCTTTTCCAATATAAAATCGTTGTTATCGTAGCCCAATTTCCGCTGCTTCTCCCAAGCATCCAGCGGATCATACCAAGCGACACTGCGAATTTCCTCAAGCTGAGGCCGAAGATCGCCGCCCTTGCTCTCGACCAGGTAATAATGAACCTCTTTGTCCACGGGTCCCCAGGTGGGGTGGGAATAAGTATACGCGATAATGTCGATTAACTGATCGATCCGGCCAATGATGCCAGTCTCTTCGCGAATTTCACGGAGTGCTGTCTGTTCCACGGTCTCGCCTCTTTCCCGTTTGCCCTTGGCGAACGATAGCTTGCCATAGCGATCGGTAATAAGCTGAATTTGCAAATGTCCGCCGCTCGTTCTATATACGACACCCCCAGCGGATATCTGTTTATATGACATCACTGAACCTCCTTTACTCCAACTCCACAGAAGAATATTTTACGGTATGAACCCTCTCTAAATTAACAACAAGGATTTCTTCCCTGCCCAAACAGGGAGAAATCCTTGTGTTCATGTAATATAAGTAGAACAGGCACAGCTAAGCCAGAGCTTGAATCGAATCGTCGAGGACACGTACCAGCACGCCTTCGCTTGTGTTGGCGTCCGCTTTGGTTAACTTAACCCGGCATAGCTTACCGATCATATCCTGCGAACCCGGGAAGCGGATTTGCAAATAATTATCGGCGAACCCTGTTAAATGCCCATCTGCAGCCAAAGCCTCCAAATCCCGTTCAGGGATGACATCAAGAACTTGACCTGTAAAATTCTCAGCATAGGCTAGCTGCATGGTCTCCGACAACTCGATCAGTTCCTGTACCCGGGCGTGCTTAATCTCTTCATCAACTTGATCTTCCATCTTTGCAGCCGGTGTACCTGTCCGGGTAGAATACGGGAATACGTGCATTTCCGAGAAGCCGATACGCTTCAACGTCTCGTAACCGTCGCGGAACATTTCCTCTGTCTCACCAGGGAAACCTACAATTACATCTGTAGTAATCGCTACGTCCGGCATAAACTCGCGGATCCGTTTAATCTTTTGTTCGAATTCCGCCACTGTATATTTGCGGCGCATCCGCTTCAATACGTCGTCGTTGCCGGCCTGGATCGGAATATGGAAATGCCGGCACATCTTCTCGGAACCCTCCAGTACCTCCAGCATCCGCTCATCGATCTGACTCACTTCGATCGAACTAATCCGAATTCGGCCAAGCCCTTCGATCTTATCCAGATCCCACAGCAAATCAGGCAGTTTGTAGTCCTCCAGATCATCACCATATCCGCCGGTATGAATCCCGGTTAATACGATCTCATTATATCCGGCTGCGACCAGCTGACGCGCTTGATTAACAACGCTTTGCGGATCACGGCTGCGGGATAAGCCACGAGCCCAAGGAATAATGCAGAAGGTGCAGAAATTGTTGCAGCCCTCCTGGATCTTCAGAAAAGCACGGGTATGGTCGGCAAAGCTCGGAACATCCAGCTCCTCAAATTCACGAGTCTTCATAATATTGCGCACTGCATTAATCGGCTCCCGCTGTGCTCTGATCTGATTCACATAAGGGATAATCTTCTCGCGGTCCTGATTGCCGATCACAAGATCGACGCCGGGAATATCCATAATCTCTGCAGGAGAAGTTTGGGCATAACATCCGGTGACCGCGATAATCGCGTTCGGATTGCGCCGTACGGCACGCCGAATAATCTGTCTGCTCTTCTTGTCGCCCGTATTGGTGACAGTACAAGTATTGATCAGATACACGTCCGCCGTCTGTTCAAAGTCGACTTGCTCATAGCCCTCATTTTTGAACATTTGCCAGATCGCTTCTGTATCATAAAAGTTCACTTTACAACCCAAGGTATAAAATGCAACGGATGGCATTCTCAAGCTCCTCCCATTTCTCCAGATTCATACATGATGCATGTCAGGGCGGCCATTGCCGCCGTCTCCGTCCGCAGTATACGACGTCCAAGGCCGATAGATGCTGCTCCTGCTTCAACAGCCGCCGTCACCTCAGCCTCCGAGAAGCCGCCTTCCGGCCCGACTACAACTGCTATTCTATAAGTGTTACCTGTCTCAAGCCCCGCGACAAAAGGCCGCAGTGCACCGCGCAGCCCCTGACCATCCTCTTGCTCGTAACACAAGCACACCAGGTCAAAATCTGCGAGAGCAGCGAGTAATTCCTTCCAGGATACAGATGCCATAACGGCAGGAATTGTACTGCGATGGGCCTGTTCTGCGGCCTCCTTCGCGATTTTGCGCCAGCGCTGAATGCGCTTTTCTTCTTTTTTCATATCATATTGGACCACCGTGCGCTCCGAAATAAATGGCAGAAAAGCCGCCGCACCAATCTCGGTGCATTTCTGAATCACGGTTTCCATCTTGTCGCCTTTCGGCAAACTCTGAGCAATCGTGACTTGAAGCCATGGCTCCCCAGCAGGCTCTAGCTGGCTAACGATCTCAGCTTCGACCTCGCCTGGTTCAATCGAGATAATCTTAACTAACGCTTCCCGGGATACCCCATCGCTAACGATGAATTCGTCTCCGGGCTTGGAACGCATTACCTTCCCGATATGCCGGGCATCGTCGCCAGTGATAACAACCTGCTGCTCGCCGAACTGCTCAGACTCAATGAAATAACGCTGCATTCCTTATCATTCCTCAGCTTAATATGCGTGGTTCATAAACCCCTTCAAATTACCATTGTCCATCATACAACTTTTAATACAAGCTTTCCAGTCTATAATGAAGCCCTCCAGCACACTGTAAGCTCGATATCGAACCTGCTTCATGCTTGGCATCTCAATCCAAATTGAACCTTTTGGTCCATTTCTATTACCGATAGAAGAGCATATTGAAGAAAGATATAATATTCCCCGACCACGAATACGCCAAATTATAGAGTGGTGCGATCGTGTAACGCTGCATAAAGGGAACAACAAGTATAACTAAAAAGATAATAATAGACCAGCTCTCAAACTGCTGCAGCATGCCAAGCATCCGGCGTGGCACTATATCCTCCAGGATACGATAGCCATCCAGCGGAGGCAGTGGAATCAGATTGAACAAGAACAGGAAGAAGTTCATATAGATGAACATTCCGAAAAAAGTATGAAGAGCGATCGAAATTTTGCTGTTTCCGTCCATTAACAGATGAGGGATAACCCCAAATCGAAGCAGCACCACGTAAATAAAAGCGCCGAGAATCCCGAGCAGCAAATTGCTAAGCGGGCCAGCGATTGAGACGACAACCCCCATCGTACGCGGCTTGCTGAAGTTGTCCCGATTGACGGGAACCGGTCTTGCCCAGCCGAATCCGGCGATCAGGAGCAATATAATCCCCAACAGGTCGAAATGCACCGCAGGGTTCAAGGTGACTCTACCCAGCAATTTTGCCGTAGGATCACCGAATTTATTAGCGAAATAAGCATGTGAAAATTCATGTACCGTAAACGCAATTAATAAAGTGATAAGAAAGAAAGGAAGCTGGTCTAGCGGGACACGTAAAATCTGATTCAGAAAATCCATAAATCTACCTCTTTCTCGCGACAAATGCGACCCAGTCTTCTTCCCGCGCCGTTTTCTCAATGTCGAATCCAGCCGTTACGAGCGCCTCCTGTACAATTTGCTCTTTATTCTTGTAAATTCCTGATGCAATATAATAGCCGCCTGGCTGCAGGGCTTCGTATACATCTTCAATGAAGAGCAGTATAATCTCGGCCAAAATATTCGCAACCACAACACGAACCGGCAGCTTAACGTCCAGCTTGAACTGCTCGCCCTGCTTCAGAACTGAGAGCAGATCACTCTCGACAACTTGAATGCGTTCCTCAAGCTGATTCAGCTTTGTATTCTCCATCGCGCTTGTTACTGCAATCGGATCAAGGTCCAAGGCCAGCACTCGGGAAGCCCCTAACTGACAAGCCCCAATCGCTAAAATACCAGAGCCTGTTCCCACATCAATCACCTCGTCCCCTTCCTGGATTACTCCTTCCAAGGTACGCAAGCATAGTGAAGTGGTTGGATGTGTGCCTGTTCCAAAGGCCATTCCTGGATCAAGTTCAATAATCTTCTCATCTGAGGATTGTGGTTTATACTCTTCCCAGGTCGGTTTAATCGTCAGCTTATCCGACACGCGCAGCGGCTTGAAATACTGCTTCCAGTTGTTCGCCCAATCATCCTCATGTACATCTCTGACTGTAATTTCGGCCTTGCCCGGATCAATCTTAAAAGCACGAAGCTCTTCCGTACGTTCCTTCACTTGCTTTATAACCTCATCCATGTCAGAGCCCTGTGCAAAGTAACCGCTCAGCTTCGCTTCACCTTCAGGAATATCATTAGGCGGAATCTCGAACCATTGCCCAAGCGATGTATCTCTAGGCTTGCTGTTGTCAACATGCTCCTCAATCGTCACCCCGCCGGCCCCGGCCTCATGCAGAAAGTTAGAGACCATTTCCACAGCTTCCTCAGTAGTATGTATAGTAAGTTCTTTCCAGATCATCGTATGATTTCCTCCTTAGCATTCATGCATAAGATTTATTGTACTATAGAATGTGGCAAGTTGACAAAAAAGCCGCTTACGCGGCTTTTCGGATAGTATTCTATGGACGTTATGGATTCAATTTCTTGCGATGCTGCATCCGTGCATCCGCTCGTTCACTCCGCTCCAACGCTTCCCAATCTTCCTGATCGGCCTGCTCTTCGGAGAATTCCACATTTTCATAATGACCTTCCGCTCCTGCAGAAGCAGGACTCTTCCTATGATTATGACCCGATTGCGAGTGATTCAAATCCAATCCCTCCTTCTCGTGAATTCTCATATGGCTTTTTATCATACTTGGTCAGCCTTCCTCTTGCGTTAGATCAAGCCTCCGGCTTCCTCAACAATACGAAGGGCCTGGTGATGTATGCTCTCATCCACAACGGCCGTAAGCAGAATATCATGGCCTGTAGGACCTCCCTGCCCGCCATGGCTCATCCCGCTATTGGAGGGATCAGCGGCGTATAGCACCCCACTGGAGTGGGCTAGATCAGAGCCATGTGTCATCGCCGGCATCCCCGTGCGGTCTGCCAAGGATTGAAACAGACCCGAGTTCTGTTCAGAGTAGCGGCTGAACCGATCGACCGATACTTCAAGCGCCCTTAAAGCATTCAATTTTCGGGCAACGCCCTCCGCTTCTTCCGGACTCTTGAAATAGGCCAAAATATTTTTCTCACCCATACCAATACCTGCCTCTCCTTCCGGCTGATCCGGCAAATCAGGAACCCTGCAAATCAATGCAGTTTCCTTGAAGTTTTATCATGTATTTCGCGAATCTTTTTTATGCAAATATTAATTAAAATTTGAAACCCATGTCCCATTCTCACGTATTACTTAAATATCTAGTTTACAGGAGGGTATCTACTAAACATGTTGAAGAAAATGATGATGATCGTGATGGCGTTTACGCTGCTAATTGCCTTCACAAGTCCTGACTCGGCCGATGCAAGACGTGGTGGCGGTTTCAAATCGGGACCAAGAACTTATTCGCCAACACCCAAAAAGGCAACAACCAATAATTATAAGAAGTCAGACACGACGACCAATAATAAAATGTCGGGCACTACAAACGGAATGAACAGCAACCGCGGATTTTTTAGCGGCGGCAGCTTTATGAAAGGACTGATGGTAGGCGGCCTGGCCGGAATGCTGTTTGGCGGCGTATTCGGCAACATGGGCTTCCTTGGCAACATGCTGGGTATGGCGGTTAACCTTCTGGCCATCTACTTCATCATTATGATTGTGGTCTCCTTATTCCAGCGTTTCAGGAAGAAGCCTCAACACCCGGGCGGACCCGATGATTATGATCGTGGAGGAAGGTACTAATTACATGGTTCTCAGCATGGATGAAATTATCAATGCCGTTTGCCTCCATACCGCCGAAAGAACCGGCGTTCGTCCCACCGACGTTCAAGTCGAACTCAGCTGGGATGAGGAGTACGGATACAGCGGAGAGATTTGGGTGAACGGCCGCAGCCGGTATATCGTCGAGTTGAATATTATCGAAGCGATCATGCAATATGTATATCGTGAATATGGAATTCGCGCTTTCCGCGATGACATTAAGCTGGACCTGGAAGAAGAGATTACAGCGATAATCCAGGAAGCTACGTATTAAGACCAAATCCCAAAAGCACTAAGACAATCTTAGTGCTTTTTTATATCCGGAAATATGATTAACAAAAAATATTTATAGTTAATTTACCGCTTAAAGAGAATTCTTCTTCAAAAAGTTATTATTGATATGAGAGTAGCCACAAAAAGGAGATGGACTATGGACGCTAATACTCGTGTCGTTTCGGAAGAGGAACCCTTCGCTAGAGTCTCGGAAAGATGGGCTGACCCCAACGATAAGAACGATTTCCTATATCCATCCCCTCTTATCTGAAGATGTACTTGTCTGTTCCTAAGAAAAAGGACTCTCCTACAGCCATTTGAAAATGGTCTGCAAGAAAGCCCCCTTGTACTTTTATATGAAAGGATCAGTCTCCACGAAATGCCTTCTTCATGCGATCAAAAAAGGACTGCTCATTCTCATGCGTCTGCTCTCCGCTAAGCGATGCGAATTGACGCAGCAACTCCTTCTGTTCGTCGTTCAGCTTGCTTGGAGTAATGACCACGACTTTGACATGCTGATCGCCCTGGCCGACTCCACGCAATCTAGGAACACCTTTGCCTTTTAGACGGAAGAAAGTCCCTGTCTGCGTGCCGGCAGGTATTTTCAGCTTCACTTTCTCGCTCAAGGTCGGAATCTCAATCTCATCGCCGAGGGCGGCCTGAGCAAAAGTAAGCGGTACTTCGCAATAAATGTCGTCGCCTTCACGCTCGAAGAAATCATGCGATTTCACATGAATGATAATGTACAAATCGCCGGCAGGGCCTCCGCGAAGCCCGCCTTCCCCTTCACCGGTCATGCGCATTTGTGAACCGTCATCCACACCCGCAGGTATACGGATATGAATCTTGCGCTGCTTCTTCACTTGCCCATTGCCGCCACAGGTTGGGCATTTCTCCTTAATGATCTTGCCCTTGCCGCCGCAGTTGCTGCATGCACGGCGATTGACCATGCGGCCAAACGGCGTGTTTTGTACCACTTCCTGCTGGCCGCTGCCATGGCAGACGGAGCAGGTCTCTGGCTTGGTTCCCGGCTTAGCCCCGGAGCCAAAGCAAGTGTCGCAGCTCTCCGTTCTTGGAATGCGTATATCCATCTCCTTGCCGAAGACGGCTTCCTTGAACTCGATCGTCAGATTGTATTGCAGATCATTTCCTCGCTGCGGCGCATTCGGATCACGGCGGCCTCCGCCGCCAAAGAACATATCAAAGATATCGCCAAAGCCACCGAAATCGCCGCCTTGGAAGCCTCCGCCCATCCCCTGGTTCGGATCAACATGTCCATATTGATCATAACGCGCCCGTTTGCCGCTATCACTCAGAACATCGTAGGCTTCCTTGACCTCTTTAAATTTATCCTCCGCATCGCTCGCCTTGTTTACGTCCGGATGATATTGGCGTGCCAGCTTGCGATATGCTTTCTTGATCTCATCCTCATTGGCGCTCTTGGACACACCAAGCACTTCATAATAATCTCGCTTCTCAGCCATCCTTCCACCCCCGTTATCGCTTGATTGGCGTGCCGAAAGTTCATCTTCCCTTAATCCGGCAAAAGGAAAGTCAAAGCGCGTCAAATGCCCGACACTTTGACCTTCCCATTCACCAAAGCCTATTTCATATCAAAATCGACCTATGAGCAGGCATGATTCTTATTGCTTATCGTCGTCCACAACTTCATAGTCTGCATCCACGACATTATCCTTCTTCGCACCGCCAGCTTGCCCTGCATCAGCATCGGCACCTGCTTGCGCCTGTGCTTGCTCGTACAGCTTCACGGACAGCTGTTGAACGATTTCTGTCAATTTCTCAGTAGCCGCTTTGATTGTATCTACATCGTCGCTTTCAACAGCTTTCTTCAGCTCTTCTTTGGCTGCTTCCGCTTTTTCTTTCTCGCCGGCATCGACCTTATCGCCAAGCTCTTTAATGGTCTTGTCAACGCTGTAGATCAATTGGTCAGCCGCATTTTTCGCTTCAACGAGCTCTTTGCGCTTCTTATCTTCTTCCGCATGCAGCTCGGCATCTTTCATCATACGATCGATTTCTTCATCATTCAAGCCGCTGGAGGAAGTGATCGTAATCTTCTGGCTCTTGCCAGTGCCTTTATCCGTTGCGGATACATTAACGATGCCATTGGCATCGATGTCGAAGCTAACTTCGATTTGCGGCACACCGCGTGGAGCAAGCGGAATATCGCCCAGCATAAAGCGTCCCAGCGTCTTGTTGCCAGCGGCCATTTCACGTTCCCCTTGCAGAACGTGAATTTCTACGCTCGGCTGGTTATCCGCATAAGTTGAGAATACCTGCGATTTACTGGTTGGAATCGTTGTATTACGCTCGATCATCTTCGTAAATACGCCACCAGCTGTCTCAATACCGAGGGACAGCGGAGTAACGTCGAGAAGTACTACGTCCTTCACGTCACCGGTCAATACACCAGCTTGAACCGCAGCGCCAAGGGCAACTACTTCATCCGGGTTAACGCCTTTATGAGGCTCTTTGCCGGTTACTTTCTTAATCGCTTCCTGTACTGCAGGAATACGAGTCGATCCACCAACAAGAACTACCTTGTCGAGATCCGCAGGAGTCAAGCCTGCATCGCTCAGCGCACGGCGAGTTGGGCCCATCGTACGTTCAACAAGCTCTTCCGTCAATTCTTCGAACTTAGCACGAGTCAGATTCAACTCCAAGTGTTGAGGCACGCCATCAACAACAGTGATGAACGGCAAGGAGATAGTCGTTGTAAGTACGCCGGACAATTCCTTCTTCGCTTTCTCCGCAGCGTCCTTCAAACGTTGTACTGCCGCTTTGTCCTTGCTCAGGTCGATGCCTTGATCCTTCTTGAATTCAGCAACCAGATAATCGATGATCGCTTGGTCAAAGTCATCGCCGCCCAGATTATTGTCACCACTCGTCGCTTTAACTTCGAAGAAGCCGTCGCCAAGCTCAAGGATGGATACGTCGAACGTACCGCCGCCAAGGTCATAGACGAGGATCGTATGATCTTCCGCTTTTTCCATACCATAAGCAAGCGCAGCTGCAGTAGGCTCGTTGACGATCCGAAGCACTTCGAGACCCGCAATTTTACCGGCATCTTTAGTCGCTTGACGCTGGCTATCGTTAAAATATGCAGGAACCGTAATAACCGCTTGGGTTACCGGCTGTCCCAGATAAGCCTCCGCATCGGATTTCAGCTTCTGCAAAATGATGGCCGAGATTTCTTGTGGGGTGTAGTCTTTACCATCAATGCTTACTTTATGGTTTGAACCCATATGTCTTTTAATAGAATTGATCGTACGGTCGGGATTTGTGATGGCTTGACGTTTTGCAGTCTCGCCGACGATCCGCTCGCCATCTTTCTTGAAACCTACTACGGAAGGGGTTGTACGCGCACCTTCAGGGTTAGGAATAACAACGGCTTCGCCGCCTTCCATAACTGCTACGCAGGAGTTTGTTGTACCAAGGTCAATACCAATAACTTTACTCATGGGGATATCCTCCTTAAATAGTTCATATCGTAAAAACAGCTTTGCAAATTTAGCAGCTCAATCTTAGCCGCCAGAATGGGTACCCATAGCGATTAACCGCTAACCTTAACCATGGCTGGGCGCAGCACTTTATCCTTGAGCAGATATCCACTCTGAACTTCCTCAACGACGATGCCAGCTTCGTATTCATCCGAATCCACCTGCATGATGGCTTGATGGTATTCTGGATTAAACACTTCGCCGACAGTCTCCATTTTCTTCAACCCTTCGGACTGAAGTACGTTCTCAAATTGGCGGATAATCATCTCAACGCCTTTGGAATATGCGACAACTGCTTCATTGTCACTTACTGTTCCCAAAGCTCTCTCGAAGTTATCGATAACAGGAAGAAGCTCGGAGATCAGCTTGGCTGAAGCATATTTAGCCAGTTCTTCCTTCTCCTTCAGCGTACGGCGGCGGAAATTATCATAATCAGCCTGAACGCGCAAGATCCGCTGCTGCTGCTCTTCCAGTTCAGCCCGAAGGTTATCAAGCTCTACGTTTGCTTCCTCATTCGCAGCGTCGGTTGGCACCGCTTCGGCTTCCGGTGCTGTCTGACCCTCCGCCTCATGACTTTGATCTTGATTCACATCCACGCCATGATTCAATTCTTCCTCTTGATTCGTTGCATCTTGAACAGGCTGTTGTTCCTTCAAGATGTCACCTCCTTGACTTACATTCGCTAATAGTTACTTGTCATGCTTTTTGGTAAAAAACTGGGTCAAATTCTTGGACAATATATCCAAAATCGGTATCACCCGAGCATAATCCATCCGGGTAGGTCCCAATATACCAATCGTTCCAACAGATTCACCTTCGATCGCATAGGTTGCAGTAATCAAACTGCAATTAGCAAAGGCATCATGATTAATCTCGGAACCAATGCGCACTTGAATGCCGGTGCCTATAGAAGCAGAAGCCAGCATCTTCATTAATGTCGGTGTCTGCTCGAACAGATCAAGGATGTCTTTGATTTTGTCAACATCCCGGAACTCCGGTTGTGTCAGCATGTTCGTAGCTCCGCTAAGGAATAGACGTTGGCCATCCTGCCCGTTGTCGAAGGCTTCATCAAGCACCTTCGTCAGCTCTTCAAAATGCGTCACATAGCGCTGCATTTCCTGGCCAAGCTCATTATACAGAGCAGACTTCAACTTATAGATCGGAACTCCCGCCAATTTGTAATTCAGCAAATTGACGACCTTCTCCATCTCCGAGACTGAGACGCCGGACGGAATCTTCACCGTCTTGTTCTCTACCTGTCCCGTGCTCGTCACAATAATCGCTACCGCCGTATCATCGGACAATGGGAGCAGTTGAAAATGACGCAAAGACGTATGAAAAACTTCCGGCCCAAGCAGGATGGAAGTGTAATTCGTCATATGGGAAAGAATCGTTCCGGCATGCTGGACAACCTGTTCAAGTGCATTTAGTTTTTCCGCAAAGAACATTTTCATTGTAGCGAGTTCTTCAGGAGCAAGCAAATCTAATGGGGACAAGTGGTCCACATAATACCGATAACCCTTATGGGACGGAATACGTCCGGCCGAGGTATGCGGCTGTTCAAGAAACCCCAGCTCCTCAAGATCTGCCATCTCGTTACGGATCGTAGCGGGACTGTACCCGACATCGCCACGTTTGGAGATGCTTCGGGACCCCACTGGTTCCGCAGAGCGAATATAGTCGTCTACTATAGCATTCAAAATCATTCTCTGGCGTTCCGTCAACATGGAAATCCCTCCTAGATCCAAGATTTTGATCAGGCCGTTAGCACTCGGTCGAGTCGAGTGCTAAACCCTATTACAAAAATACCAAACCAACCTGACGATTGTCAAGTCAGTCCAGTATCTTGAGTACTGCTATTTCATCGCAAGCATGCTGCTTGGAACAGTTCACGCAATCCGTCCATACTTTCTCCGGGAAGATCTCTTTCTCTACAACATCGAAGCCATTTTTCAAAAAGAAGGAAACCTCATAAGTCAGCGCCATAACCTTCGGTATCCCTTGCGCTCTCGCTTCTTCCACCAATTGCTTAACAAGCATGGAGCCAAGCCCCTGCCCTTTATAGCCTTCGGCGATGCCGAGCGAACGGATCTCCACCAGCTCGTCGCCCAATTTGCAAAGTGATCCGCAACCTACGACAGCTCCATCCACCTCAGTTACCACAAAGTCATTAATCAGCCGTTCCAGCACTTTACGGGAGCGCGGCAGCATAATTCCTTTCCGTGCATAATCATCAATCAGTAAGTATAATTGCTCTACATCCTCAAGTGTTGCTCTTCTGCTTACCGCAACGGCTGGCATAGCTTCTCCCCCTCAAATCCCAACTTCCAATATTTAATACGAATAAATATACATGATGACGTATAAAACTGCAAGAGGGAAAATTCGTTCTATTCTGTGGGCTCTGAGCAATAGCCCATATATAATGAAAGAACAAAGGAAATCGCCAAAATGACGAGATCTTTGTTCTTCATTTGAGCTAATATTTATTTAGGCTCTGTGAGAGTGTCGATAAACTCGGCAAATACCTCATTGCCGAATAAAATCCCTTTTTCACTAAGCCGGTAACCCCCCTCATCCTCATGGCGCTCAAGCAATCCGGATTCGACCATCTTGCGTAAATGACTGCCGAACATATCCTCAAGCTTGACTACAAATTGGGCCTCAAAATCGGCATTACGAATCCCATCCAGCATACGCAGACCAACCATCATGAAGTCCTCCATCGCTTCCTCGCGAGGAACCGTAAACTGATCCAGACGTGGGAGCCGCGTATTCGCCGCTTCTACGTAGGGGTTAACTCCTTTGATGTTAATATGACGCTGGTGGCCTACATATCCGTGCGCTCCAGCCCCAAAGCCATAGTAATCCTCATTTCGCCAATATGTGATGTTATGGCGGCTCTCATAGCCCGGCTTGGCAAAATTGCTGATCTCATACTGCTTATATCCCGCTTCCTTCATCCGCTCCATCAGCAGTAAATACATCTTCAATTCAGCCTCTTCATCCGGAAGCGGAAGTTGATTCTTCTGATACAGCGTATGGAACAGGGTATTCTCTTCTACCTTCAGGCTGTAGATCGAGTAATGCGGCAGCCCAAGCGCGAGCGCCTTTTGTACACTGTATTCAAGCATCTCCACGGTCTGATTCGGCAGGCCAAACATCAGATCGATCGAGAGATTATGCAGTCCTGCCTTATGGGCATTCTCCAGGCTGCGGTACACATCATCAGTATTGTGAATACGGCCGATTCCGGACAATAGCTCATTCTGGAACGCCTGAACCCCGAAGCTGACCCGATTCACACCGCCCTCACGCATGACCTTTAGCTTCTCCAAATCGGTCGTCCCTGGATTGGCTTCCATCGAGAACTCGATATCCGGTGCAAAGTTTGGAAAATGCTTGCGCACAGAAGCGAGGAAGAACTCCATCTCCTGCGGGTTCAATACGGTAGGCGTGCCTCCACCCACGAAAATGCTGCGAATTTCCTCCGGAGGTGTATGGCTGACGGTAAGCTCCATCTCATGGTCCAATGCCCGCAAATAGTCCATCACCGGTTGGTCCTTCAGCACATACGAATTGAAATCGCAATAGAAGCATTTATTTGTGCAGAAGGGAATATGAATATAAACCGCCTTGGGAGCGGATGATTTCACTTCAATGTCCTGTTCAGGCATTCCTTGTCCTTCATTATTTATTCTATGGTTCACGGCAATGCCTCCTAAATAGTATATGGTTCGAAAAGTCCGCTTTTAATAAGAAATCTGATCCAAGCCATTCAAGGCTGATCGACTGTGATTCAAAGGCAGCTCTGTCTTTATGCTCGCTTATAAGTCAAAAGGAAAGCCCGAAGGCTTCCCCCTATTGAAGTTGAAGATATCTCTTCTATTTATCATCAATCTTGAGTACAGCCATAAACGCTTCCTGCGGTACTTCAACACTGCCGACCTGCTTCATCCGCTTCTTGCCTTCCTTCTGCTTCTCGAGCAGCTTCCGCTTCCGCGAGATGTCACCGCCGTAACACTTGGCAAGCACGTTCTTGCGCATGGCCTTAACAGTCTCCCGGGCGATAATCTTTGTTCCTACTGAAGCCTGGATCGGCACCTCGAACATCTGGCGCGGGATCAGCTCGCGCAGCTTCTCGCAGATGATCCGGCCGCGATGATACGCCTTCTCGCGGTGAACGATAAAGGACAGAGCATCGACCTGCTCGCCGTTAAGCAGAATATCCATCTTCACCAGATTGGATTTGCGGTAGCCGGAAATTTCGTAATCGAAGGAGGCGTAGCCTTTCGTGCTCGATTTCAACTGATCAAAGAAATCATAGACGATCTCCGAGAGCGGAATTTGGTACGTAATCGTCACACGGGTCGTATCAAGATACTCCATGTTGACGAATTCACCGCGCTTGGTTTGGCAGAGCTCCATCACGGTACCGACAAAATCATTAGGTACAATGATCGCCGCTTTGACGTAAGGCTCTTCCACATATTCAATCTTGCCGATCTCCGGATAATTAGACGGGTTGTCAATCGTAATCATCTCGCCATTAGTCAGCGTGATATGATAGATAACGCTTGGTGCCGTCGTAATCAGCGGAATATTGAACTCACGTTCGATCCGTTCCTGGATAACATCCATATGAAGCAAACCGAGGAATCCGCAACGGAAGCCGAAGCCGAGGGCACTGGAAGTCTCCGGCTCGAAGCTAAGCGATGCATCGTTCAGCTGCAGCTTCTCCAAGGCCTCACGAAGATCGTTATAATCCGAGGATTCGATCGGATAGAGACCGCAGAACACCATCGGATTAATCTTGCGATAGCCTGGCAGCGGCTCTAAAGTCGGATTCTTGGCATCTGTTACCGTATCACCGACCCGAGTATCTCCGACATGCTTGATCCCGGCGACGATAAATCCAACATCGCCAACGTTTAATTCATCAACAATGGTCATCCGCGGCTTGAAGGCACCCACTTCGATAACCTCAAACACCTTTTCGGTAGCCATCATTTTAATTTTGGAACCCGCCTTGATTTGACCGTCCACAACACGCACATAGACGATAACGCCCTTGTACGGGTCATAATGCGAGTCAAAAATCAGCGCCTTCAGCGGCTGATCCGGCTCGCCGGTTGGTGCCGGCACCTTCTGTACGACCTGCTCCAGAATCTCCTTGATCCCGATGCCTGCTTTTGCAGAAGCATGAACCGCCTCACTGGCATCGAGCCCGATTACCTCTTCAATCTCTTCTTTCACACGTTCCGGATCCGCACTTGGCAGGTCAATCTTGTTGATAACCGGAAGTATCTCCAGATCGTTATCAAGCGCTAAGTACACGTTAGCAAGCGTCTGCGCTTCAATTCCCTGCGCCGCATCTACGACGAGCAGAGCGCCTTCACAAGCCGCGAGGCTGCGCGATACTTCATACGTAAAGTCCACATGTCCCGGGGTGTCAATCAGGTTAAGAATGTATTCCTCACCATCATCGGCCTTATAGGACAGCCGAACCGCTTGCAGCTTAATCGTGATGCCGCGTTCCCGTTCCAGATCCATATTATCGAGCACCTGCTCCTGCATTTCGCGGGAGGTGAGCGCGCCGGTATATTCGAGAATCCGGTCAGCTAATGTCGATTTCCCATGGTCTATATGTGCAATGATACTGAAATTACGAATTTTTTGTTGTCGAAGCTTAATATCTGTCATCCTTACCCCCACCACAAAATCCTTTGAGTACAATCAATTCATTATATCAGTTGCAAGGACGGACAGCAATTAGACAATTGTAAAAGCTGCATTTACATAAATAACCGGCTATAACCTGCCGATTTCAGCATCATCCGCGATATTTTCATGGGTAGCAATCACGTAGTCGGCAATTTCCTGGATCGTTGTATACGCCACAGCGACATAAGTATCAGCCGCACCACTAGTATATGGCAATCCTCCCCGTTGCGGCGTCCTGCAGCGTTGCGCACGGGAAGACAACATTAGGAACGAACCCCCGCTCTAGCGTCCAACTCTAACGAAACTGGGTATCGCTATTTGGGCCAAAACGCTTACTAAATATTTGTAACGAAACTGAGGAGCGTTATTTGGACATTTTCGGAGCTAAACACCCGATTTTCTCCCAAATAACGATCTGTAGTTTCGTTAGATTTTTTAAGTCACTTTTTTTGAGGCAATAACGTTCGTCAGTTTCGTTAGAGTTACCCAGCCGCCGGGATGACGACGATGTTTTGTATCCGGCATGATGCCCAATTACACATGTGTCGATCCTCCCAACTTCTATGTCGATCCTCCCAACTTTATGAGTTCACCAAATAATTCTGGTCCTTATACTTTAATAACCTCCCCCGAGGCAATCACATTCCCCGGTTCCTAGAAATGCAGCACAGCGATTCGACAACCAACAGATACTAACAAATATTTGAAGGAGCGAGCAAGAATTATTGTTGAAATAAGCGGGGAGTCGTTTTATATTAGCTATGAGGTGTTTAGTTTGTTATATTGTTATATAACAAATGATAACAAACGCTGTTTTCAGAGTGCTTTTTATGCAACAAAACGATTCTGTTTTATTAACCTTTGCCGAAAACGTCCTTGAGATTAAGATTCCCACAAAGGAGGTGTTATGAAATGATCAGCTTCGAGCAGTGGAGCAAGGAATTGCAGCAGGAATTGCAAGCCAACATCCTGAACTTCTGGACCGAGCACAGCATCGATCACGTCAATGGAGGCTTCTACGGCGCTATTGAACAGCCTATGAAGCTAATCCCTGAAGCTGACAAAGGGCTTGTCTTGAACACGCGCATCCTATGGACTTTCGCTGCAGCCTACCGTGCCCTGCAGGTCCCCCATTACCTCGAGATAGCCGATAGAGCTTATCAATATTTGAGTGAATATTTTCTTGACCCCGATTATGGCGGGTTCTTCTGGATGGTCGATTATCAGGGCCGCCCCAGTAACGATAAGAAGCAGATCTATGGGCAAGCTTTTGCCATATACGCCCTGTCCGAATACTATTTGGCAACGAAACATCAAACCGCTCTGGACTTATCTATCACCACCTATCAGCTCTTGGAGAAGCACAGTTATGACAGCGTATACAAAGGTTATGTCGAAGCTCTGGCCCGTGATTGGAAAGCGACGGATAACCTGAGTCTTAGCCGCAAAGATTTGAATGAGAAAAAATCGATGAATACCCATCTTCACATCCTGGAGGCCTACACCAATCTGTATAGAATATGGCCATCGCCCGAGCTTACCGTAAGCTTGACCGAGCTGATCCAGGTCACAATGCAGCATATTATCGATTTGCAGCAAACGCGCTTCAATCTTTTCTTCGATGAGAGCTGGAACGTTAAGGGCGATCATATCTCTTACGGCCACGATATCGAAGGGAGCTGGCTGCTTGTCGAGGCGGCGGAAGTGCTAGGCAATGATGAATTGTTAAAAGAGGTCCAGCGGACCGCTGTCGCCATGGCTGCTGCCGTGCTGGAAACAGGTGTGGACGCTGACGGAGGAATCTGGAACGAAGCAGGTCCAAACGGATTGATTGACGCTAACAAAGATTGGTGGCCGCAGGCTGAAGCGATGGTTGGATTTTTCAACGCCTATCAATTAAGCGGAGAGCAGAGCTTCGAGCAAGCAGCGCTGCGTTCCTGGCAGTTCATTCAGAAAAACCTTATTGATCACACCTATGGCGAATGGTATTGGGGAGTTAGCCCAGATGGATGTCCTCTCCCCCATGGACCTAAGGTCAGCGCGTGGAAATGCCCTTACCATAACAGCAGAGCATGTCTGGAAATGTTAAAGCGAGTGAAAGATCAAGCATTAAATGAACGCTGCACACCCATTTCATAAGTTTAATTGGTTCCATCACATAAGCCCTGGAGGGAATACTATGAGTCTATTCGAAGACCGGAAGCAAGCCATTACAGAACGTTATGAACATCTGATTACCCGCCCTAATGAGAAAATCCCTTACGGAAATGGAGTCTATGATCGCTATAAATATCCGGTACTAACAGCAGAGCACGCACCACTTATCTGGAAATATGATTTCAATCCGGCCACCAATCCATTTTTCGCTGAGAGACTTGGGATTAACGCCGTTCTTAACCCTGGTGCTATCTATCTGAAGGATAAGTATTACCTCGTAGCACGCGTGGAAGGCTATGATCGCAAATCTTTCTTTGCTGTTGCCGAGAGTGATAACGGCATCGACAACTTCCGATTTTGGAATCATCCGGTTGTCATGCCGGAGACCGAAGATCCCGATACGAACGTCTATGATATGCGTCTAGTCCAGCATGAGGATGGCTGGATTTATGGCCTATTCTGTACCGAGCGCAAAGATCCTGACGCTCCCGCCGGAGACCTCTCCAGTGCGGTTGCGCAATGCGGAATCGCCCGTACCAGGGATCTGATCACCTGGGAGCGGCTGGATGATCTGAAATCCAAATCTCCACAACAGAGAAATGTTGTATTGCATCCGGAATTCATCGATGGAAAATACGCCTTTTATACCCGGCCACAGGACGGCTTCATCAGCGCCGGATCTGGCGGGGGCATCGGTTGGGGGTTGTCCGAATCTATCGAGCATGCCAGCATCGACGAGGAATTCATCATTGATGAGCGCTGCTACCATACGATTAAAGAGGTCAAGAACGGCCAAGGCCCTGCCCCGATCAAGACAGACAAAGGCTGGTTGCATATCGCGCACGGCGTCCGCGGCACCGCAGCCGGCCTAAGATATGTTCTCTATGCGTTCCTTACAGATCTGCAAGCGCCTTACAAAGTTACGCATCGCCCGGGTGGGCACTTTATCGCCCCGCAAGGCGAGGAGCGGGTTGGCGACGTCTCCAACGTCGTATTCTGCAACGGCGTCATCGCCCGGGAGAGTGGAGAAGTGTTCATTTACTACGCCTCCTCCGATACACGAATTCATGTAGCAACAACGACAATAGACCAACTGCTTGATTACTGCATGAACACTCCTGAGGATCCGTTTCGCTCTTACGCTTGTGTACAGCAAAGAGTGAATTTAGTCGACCGGAATCTGGAATATACGAGAGTACACTCTTAGAGGCTGTTAAAGGGTCCGCTTTTATAGGAAAACCGTTCGAAGTCATCCAATAGATGAGCGACCGTGCCCAAAAGCAGGCTTTCTTGCAACATAGAATTTCATCGGAACTACTCTGACAACGAATAAATTCGAAGGGAATCAGGGAGCAAATTCGCAACGAGCTTGGATGCTGAAAGCCAGCCTTTTTGAGCGCCCACTTGTAATAAAAACAAGAAGAAGTGCCTGGGCTAGAGTCTCCCGGGTACTTCTTCTGTATATGAGGAGCTAACGAGCGGCAGGAGCTTTAAACTCCAACTCCGCTTCAAATAATATTCGATCATCCGTCGTCCTGCTGCTGATCCAGCAACGCTGTTCGTTATCCTCTCCGGTCAATATCGTGATCGTCTCGCCCAGCATCGCTTCCTGATGATAAGTAATCCGGAAGTGAGTCATGTCTCTAGCAAATTGTTCTGCCGACAATGCATCCATACCCAGGCTCGCAAATTGTGCATTATTGACATGTCCGTTCATATCAATGCTGCTCTGCCGGACTGTATAGTCATATGCCGGACGCAAGTCTATGCCTTCCGGGATCTGTACCTTCTGAGGCGCATCCCCTACCGAATCCTCATGGTCAGCCGGTATTTCCCGAGGCAAAGCGGAAGGCCGCAAAATCCGCCGCTTCTCAAGATCAACCAATACCCATATCGACCTCGCTTGGCCCATCCTCTCGCCCTGCTCACCATAAATCCGGAAATCACGCAGCCATTGGACCCCTTTGTGTCCCTTATGCCAAGATTCCAGCGTTATTTTGTCGCCGTAACAAGGCATATTCGCAGGCAGCTCGACATCAATTGTTGTGAGCATCCATGCCATTCCCTGCTGCATCATTTCCTCGATCGGCAGCCCAAGTCGGGCTACTTCCTCATCGGCAATCCGTTGTAACCAGCTCAGCAAAGTTGAGACCCTGCAACGCTTCATACTGTCGCAATGATCCGATAAAATATCGTGAGACTCTCTCTTATGTTGTGCCAATGCCACTCGCTCCTTCACTCCTTCGGTCATACAATTGTTATGTAGAAAGTGATCGGTTCTAATGATTAATCGTGCCAATTGCAGTATCATAGAAGCTAACTGAACAAATCTATGCGAATTCTCAATGGAATAATACCACCATTGGTCACTCTATTGAGCAATCGTCAACAGGAGTGATAACCGTGGAAACTTGGAAGAAAAACTTATGGGTATTATGGGTCGGTTCTTTTATTGTATCATCCAGCTTCTCAATGGTCATTCCGTTCTTGCCGCTCTTTCTGATTGATCTTGGAGTGAGCAAACATATCGAGCTATGGTCAGGTGTGCTGTTCAGCAGCGCTTTTCTGGCCGGGGCCATCTCCTCCCCATTCTGGGGAGCCGTTGGCGACAAATATGGCCGCAAGCCAATGATTATCCGGGCCGGCTTCGTCCTGTGCGTCATCTATCTACTTACCGCCTTCGTTACGAACGAGTACCAATTGCTTGGCCTGCGGATCCTGCAAGGCCTTTTATCGGGATTTATCCCCGGGTCTATTGCCCTCGTAGGAACGAATACGCCTGAGAAAAAAGTAGGCTACGCCCTTTCGATGATGTCTACCGCGACCGCAACCGGCAATATTATGGGACCGATGCTTGGCGGCATTCTCTCCAAAATCTTCGATAACCGCATCGCCTTTGGCAGTGCCGGTGTCCTCTGCTTCCTCGCTACGATTCTGATTATTTTCATGGTCAGGGAAGATTCATTCGTTCCAAGCAAAGACTCCGGATCGATTGTACATACTTTTAAGCTGGCGGCCGATAATCGTCCCCTGATCCTCGTTCTGATCCTGACAATGCTTACGCAATTCTCAGTGATGACAATTGAGCCTGTATTGTCCTTGTATATCGTCGATCTGGGGCATAACGCCAAGGATGCCTCACTCGTCTCAGGGATTGTCTTCTCGCTGGTCGGTATAGCCAGTATTCTCTTCGCACCACGCTGGGGGAAATATGCCGACAAAGTCGGATTTCACAAAATATTGCTGATCGGCCTGTTTGCTGGCGGAATCGGCACGCTCCTGCAGCTTCCGTTCCATAATATCTACTGGTTCTCTTCGATTCGCTTCCTGTACGGATGCTTCTTCTGCGCTGTATTCCCTGCGCTGAACGGTCTGGTCGTCCGCACGACTAAACCGGACTTCCGCGGACGCGCCTTCAGTCTGAATCAGACGGCCAACCAGATAGGCGGAATGCTCGGGCCGCTTGTTGGCGGAGCAATCAGCGGCGTCTGGAGCATTCATTCCGTATTTTGGATCACAGGCGTTCTACTGATCGGCACGATGGGACTTGGTTATTGGTCACAGCGGTTCGGCAAACATGGGCAGCCTTCATCTCCCAATTAATTGCCGACTTAATTGCTTACAGCTCCCGTCGATTCACGGAGAACCAGCTCCGTCGACATCAATATTTTCTCGATAGCCAAATCCGGCTGTTCGATCCGTTCCATCAGCTTCTTTACCGCGCGGCGCCCGATGGCCTCTTTGGGAACATTTACAGTGGTCATCGGAACTTCGCTTCGGGCGGCATCATCAATATTGTCAAAGCCGGCTACCGAGACTTGTTCGGGAACAGATACACCCAGGTCCTGCAGAATGTAGACCACTCTCAGCGCAATCGAATCATTGGCACAGACAAGCGCCGTCGGCAGAGTATTCTCTTGTTGCTTGGTCTGCAATAGAGCAGTTAATTCATCAGCGTATGCTTCTGTCTCCACCCCTTGGAGCCACAGCAGCGGATCATCCCCCTGCTGAACCTCCAGACCACTCCGTTCCAGCGCGTCACGAAAGCCTAACCAGCGGTCACGGAAGCTGCGCGAGAAGGATAGATTGCCGAGAAAGCAGAGCTTCTTATGACCCAATCCAATCAGATGATTGCAGAGCCTGGAGAGGCTGTCCATATTGTTGGCAAACACCGTATCGGTGGGAATCAGCGCATCCTCATGATCCACTAATACGGTAGGGATGCCAAGACGGTGTACCTCCAGCAGAAGCGATGAATCAATCTGCCCCACGCCAACCATCCCGAGAATTCCTCCCGGGTTCAGAACATGAATGATGTTGTCTACACGGGACTCGGATATAATGACCATTCCCAGCCCGCGACGTTCCAGCTCCGCAGATATCCCCTCCATAATTCTGCCCCAATAGAGCGACTCCCTCGTCTGAAAACGAATGTTAGGCATCAGCACGATGACAGACTGCTTACCGCTTGCCTCAGAGTAAAAATGCAAGTCTACCTGATTTTTGATATAAGCATTCTTCTGTGCAAAATAACCAAGCTGCGAGGCCGCTTCAATGACCCGGCTTTTCGTGGTTTCGTTTACCCCGCCTTTGCCGGACAATGCCTTGGAGACAACAAATTTGGACACGCCCAAATGATCGGCAATCTGCTGCATCGTAATCTTCTTCAACTTTATAATACCCCCGCAATAAAATAACAGTTTTGTGTTCAATAAAAATAATGCAAGTTCTACCTATAAAAATTAGTATAACAAAGCTGTGTGCGGGGATAAACAGCCGTTATTATCCTTCCGGGTTGAACCAAGAGGCGACCCAGTGAATTCCCTTCTTGGAGATTTGCTGCAGCAGGTTAGCCGTTTTGTCGGCGATCTGGTCTACCCCTGGAGCTTCTGCAGGTGGCATTAGCAGCTCCGACGGAGTTTTCGACACCTCTGCCCCCGGAGCTGTCTGGTATCCGGGCTGGCCCGGCTGAGGAGTTACAACATAATAACCGTCAGGTACAACACCAGTACCTGTATTCCCGGCATAACCCCCGTTCCCGTTAGTTGTGCTTCCGTTCACCCACACGGGTTGGGCTCCCGTTCTACTATAATAGTAACCGTTCTGCCAAAATCCGTTGGAGGCAGCGTTAGCCTCGGCGTATTGCGGATTATAAGTGCCCGCTGTACCTCCATCTCCCATTTGCATGCCCAGAGTTACTCCGGCTGCCAGCAATATTAGATAAAACACCGTTCTCCTCATCTTTTTGGCCATTTCGACTAACGCTCCTTCCCGGACTCGGTCTGTCATTATTTTAGAAAATCAACTTAAGTGTTGAAGCAAGATTATTTTTTCGTATCAGTATTGCTCTTATTCGTATTTTTATTGACGCTCGCTACAGTCTTATCCGTATTCTTCCCGGCCTTAGCCATCGTCCCTGCCTTCTCGGTATCCTGACTCTCCCAATAGATATCTGCGATAATTCCGGCCAGTACTTTGACGGTGTTATTAAGCTCTTCCTCGGAATTATCGATACCGCCGATCTCGATTAAAATATTGTTGGGCGATAAGGACTGGTTATATTCTCCGTTGCCTTGCGCTGAGGTCTTGCCCCAGATTCCACGCGATATTCCCGGGTAGGTTTTCTCCATCCGATCATGGATTGAGCTGGCGAATTCCTCATTCTGGCGCCAATTTTCGTTGGAATGACCGATGATGAAATAGACCTGCGCATAGTTCACCCCGTCAATCGTTGCCGTCGTCTTATCATGACGCTTCGAGTCACGATGGATATCGAAATAGTACTGCAGCTTGCCGTTCTCCGCCATCGCCTGTTTAACCGTCTCTCTTGAATATTTATATGAATAATTGTAATTGTAATTACTCACTGTTGCTTGATAGTTAACAAAAGAGTGCAGTGCGGCTACGCCCTTCTTCTCCAGCGCACTGGCCAGCATCTTGCCGACAAGCCCAACGTTCTTATCCTCCTTTGAAGAACTGGGATTGTCCACATTTGAACCCAACAGCGGATTGTATGATTCCTGTGGATGAGAGTGATAGATCATCACGATATTCTTGTTGCCCGGTTTGATAGGCGATTCATCATCCTTGGGATCCTGTCCCCCGGACTTATCCGGCGGTTGGACGTTGTCTCCCCCCTGCTGCGAATCTGGTGCGGGCTGATCCCCGTCTCCGTTCCCTTCCTGATGATCCGGCGCGCTGCCATCGGCACCGGAACCGGGCCGGTAATCCTCCGGAGCCGAGGCCGTATTATTGCCTGAGCCGCTGCGCAGAAGTATCGGGTTGTCTGCTCCAAGTCCGGGTACTTCCCGGGCGATCAGACTCTTCGGATCAGCCGGATTAACATCGGTCAATAATTGAAATACAAAATTCGTCATTTTCTTACCGTCAAAGACGAGCGACTGCTTCTCATTCACCGAATGCGGCAGCTCCATGCCTACCATATCGATAAAAAAACGGCTCGACAGCGAAGCGGCAAGCCCCTTCATCGAAGATACCGGTGAATTGTTCAGGCTCTTCTCGGCAATTCCCAGGGTGCCCAATAAGACAAAAAATACGGCCGCCATCACCGACATTAACAAGAAGGTTCGTCCCATCGCCAGCATATGCATCATGCTTCGTTTGATTTTGCCTATATTCCATGCTCTAAATTTCATGCTTCCTCCGTCCTCCCTAGCCAGTTGTTCTATCGGAATCATTCCTTGTACTCCAAATCTATGAATCTATTCGAATGAATAGAACCTAGAATTCTAACAACAAAGAAGAAGTCCGCTAGATTCGTTGAACTACGGGCTTAGGAGAAAGAAGGCCCAACATTCCAAAGGGGAACGGTGCCCCTTTGGAATATTGGACCCTGCCGGCGGCGAAGCTATTTGCAATTCTCCATCGCTTATCGCCGTCTAGTGCGTATAACTTGCCACATTGTCAGGCGTTACCGCCTCATGTAAAGACAGATTAAGTCCGCTTGCGATTACATTGGCAATGTCTTCAATGAATTCATCGATTTCCTTGGGTGTAACGATCAGGTCATGTCCCAGCGGCTCGAGCACCTCTTTGACAAGTCCCAGCCGTTCACCTTCACTCAGGTCATGGAGCAGACCCATAATCTGCTTTGTCTCCGACCCCTGGCCATCACTGCTCTCATCGTTGAAATGCGTCTTCATCAGATCAAGCACATTGTTCACGATTGTAGAGGCGTAGCACACCGTCGGAACGCCGATCGCTATACAAGGAATGCCGAGGATTTCTTGGGTTAACCCGCGGCGTTTGTTGCCGATGCCCGAGCCTGGGTGAATGCCGATATCCGCGATCTGAATCGTCGTATTGACTCTTTCCAGCGAGCGGGAGGCCAGCGCGTCAATAGCAATGATCAGATCCGGCTTCGTCCGCTCCACGATCCCCTGCACCACCTCGCTTGACTCGATACCGGTGATCCCGAGCACGCCAGGAGCAATAGCGCTAACCTCTCTGTAGCCGGGAGCAACCTGGTCCCGAGCCAGTTCAAAGAAATGACGGGTAACAAGCACATTCTCCACCACAAGTGGTCCAAGTGCATCCGGGGTCACATTCCAGTTGCCAAGTCCAACGATCAGCACCTTTGCCCCGTTATTAATGCCTATTTTATTAAGAAATCCACTAAACTCCTGAGCAAAAGCTGCCGACACCTTCTCCTGCAAATCAGTATCCTGACTACGCAGGCCCGGCACTTCTAAAGTAATATAATGACCCATCATTCGGCCAAGCTGCTGTGAAGCGTTCTCGTCAGTGACATCCAGCCGGGTAATCTTGATTCCGTCATGCTCGTCCACCTGCTCCTGTACGCCGGGCAGCGGACCGCCATGCACCGTCTCGGCCATTTCCTTCGATTCAACCGCTAAATCGGTTCTTACCGCATAATCACGCAAATCCAGATTCATCTGATTCAGACCTCCATTTCCTCTTTTGCCTATACCTGTTATTGTGCAGGAAAGGAATTCCGATTATGCAAGCAAAGTTCATCAAGTTCACTTTTGTTCATTCACTTTTGATGAATTCGTTGCAATTTGGCGGGACGCGTGATAAAATATTTTAAGTTGTGAATCATCTGGCTTGATATATGTTTTACAGGAGGTGAATGCAATGCCAAACATTAAATCCGCAATCAAACGTGTTAAAACTAACGACAAACGTCGCCAACTTAACGCTTCGCAAAAATCTGCACTGCGTACTGTAGTTAAAACTGCTGATACTGCATTGACAGCTAACGATGTGGAAGCAGCTAAAGCCGCTTTCGCCGCTGCTACCAAGAAATTGGACAAAGCCGTTACTAAAGGTCTGATCCATAAGAATGCAGCAGCTCGCAAGAAATCCCGCTTGGCTAAAAAATTGAACGCCCTTACGGCTCAAGCGTAATCGGCGACATTTTAATAAACTGAAGCCTGAAGAGACCTGAACGAATTCGTTCAGGTCTTTTTGGATTTATTACTAACGAAACCAGGTATCCTTATTGACACCAAATAGAGCAACTCAAAATTGTAACGAAACAGGGGATCGCTATATATCCGAATTAAGGTTACGACCTTAGTTTCAGCACAAATAACGATACGGTGTTTCGTTAAACCTGAATTGCCCTTGTTTTTGAGCCAATAACGTTCTGGGGTTTCGTTAAGATAAAATAAACAAATGAGCGACCCACAAACTTGATGAATCACATGAGGCCGCGCCTCTACGCCCCAAGTTTCAGCAGGAACATTTCCAATCCAAGCACTTTATCAACCCGCCCGCTCTTCATGCGGTAATCCAGCTCAGCCAGCTCTGACAATATGCCCCGCAACGCCGCAGCTTCGAATTTACGCGCCTGTTCACCGGCAATCTTCACCGCATAGGGATGCAGACTAAGCTGAGAAGCGATCTGCTGCTGGGAGTAGCTCTGCCTGGCCAAATCCTTAACCTGCAGCATAATGCGGAACTGGCGGGCGATTAGGGCAGCGATTTTAATAGGCTCTTCACGCTGCTTAAGAAGCTCATAGAATATATCGAGCGCCTTCTCCAATTTCAAATTCGCGATATTCTCGACCATAACGAATACATTTTGCTCCGTGCTCCTCGCTACCAGCTGCTCCACTGTGGACGGCTCGATTTTGCCTCCCGAGCCCGTATATAGACAGAGCTTGTCCACCTCGACCGACAGGGCTGACAACTGTACCCCTGCTGAAGCGATAAGCGCCTCCGCCGCATCCGTTCCAATCCGGCAGCCTCGGCCCTCCACCTCGCGAACTACCCACTGCACAAGCTCAGCTCCGCTAAGCGGCAGGAAGGACAGAACGACTCCCTCGCTTTTCATCGTCTTAACGATCTTCTTGCGCTCATCCAGCTTCTCGCTGTTAGCCATAAACACAATGACACTATATTCAGCAGGATTAGCGCAATAGGTCAATAACGTCTCCAGCTTATGCTCGATTTTGCTATTGTCCCTGCCTGCTGTAAATACAGCGGAATCTTTGGCAATGATCAACTTGCGCTCAGCCAGAAAGGGCGGCGTCTCTGCTTCTTCAATGACCACCTCCACCGGGGTCTCCGCCAGATCAAAATGAGCGAGCGCGAAATCGCGTTGGTCCGGGTCCACAATTTGCTCCTGCAATAAGGCGATAAATTGCTGCATCTGATATTTCTCTGTTCCATAACACAAATATAAAGGGGAGACCTTCCCTTGTTTGATCTCTTTGATCGCGGCCTTCACATCCACCATTTTTCCCTCCTTGTCTATTTAAGAGGTATTTGAAAAGTCCATCTTTTTAAACACTCATTGTATTATCATATCTCGAAAAACACGGTTCGTCCAAGCCGCATTTTTCAGATCAACATAGGGTGGTTCGCATTTAACGCAACAAAGGGACCCCGCTATATTAGCATAAGGTCCCTTTGTCCCAGAACATCTATATAAACGCGGGCTGAAAAGCTCTAGAAACTTTTCCGCCGGCGGTCATACGACGATCAGGGTCCGTCTTTTCTCTCTAATCTATATAACCTATTCCATATCTCATAAAAAGGTGACTCATTTATTTGTATTTTTTTGAGTTTGGTCCTTATTTCCAGGTGAGCCGGCATCGCTTCCAGCATCCGCCTGCAACGTATAAGTGGAAGTCACGCCATCCTTCTCGATCTCATACTGATACGATTTGCTGTCCTCGGACCAGGAGCCTCGCACCCATACACCATCAAAGGGCTGATCTGTAATCAATGTGCGGCCGTTCATACTATCTATGTTGTTCTGATACAAATAGAGATGGCTATCGTTAACCTCGACCGTAAAGCCTCCGTCCGGCGAAGTCCAAATATCCGCAGCCAGTATGCCCATGATATTTTTACCAATTGTAAAGGGATGGTTCTCAGTGGAATCCGCGGCATCTCCGGTTCCCTCCGTTGTTTGGTTATGAATGTCAAAACTGAGATTGTCCTTGGCAGCTTTATCGCTGGCAGCTCCCCAGTCTGTTGCATTTCCCGAAGCGGTTGAGCTAGGCGTAGCTTTCTCCTGCTTGCCGTGCTGTCCACTCGAAGCCTTATCGCTGGCAGACGCATCGGTCTTATTGGGGGCCGTCGTGTCCGCTGAATCCCGCTTGCTTATTGGAGCCTGAGCATCGTTCTTGTCCCCGACAGGAGCCCCCCCCATCCGTGCAGCATTAGGGTTCTCATCTCCTGCATGGCCATCTTGCTGATCTGTCGATCTCAAGACGCTGTCACCGGCGTTACCAGCCGGATCCCCGCTGTCCTCCGGTGCTAAGTAGCTCTGTACACCACCTTCATCAGCAGCAGAGCTATCTGTACGATCTGACTGGGCAGCCTGATCATTACTGGACATAGATTGCACCGACATTTCCGCATCGGACACCGTATGCGGCTGGTAATTGTAAATGAATATGCCAAGGACCAACGCGGCAGTTACGCCAAGTGCCCCGGCGCGAAAAGCGCGGCTCCGCCACGGACTCTGCCTGCGGCTGCGGCTTGCCGCCGCTTCTGCAGACCTGGCAACCAGCGGCTCCATCCCGGGAAGCACCTCTGAAGCGCTGCCCTCCTCTCGGCGGGCCCTGTCGATCTCATCCAGCTGAGGAAGGATCGAATCAACCAGACTGATCTTCGGCATAACCTTGGGAAGCTGTTCTAACCTGGAATTCAGCCTTTTCAATATATCAAATTCTTCGGCACAATCTCGACACATGCGGATATGCTCGAATAATCGGGCGCTTTCTTCATCGTTCAAATCATGGTCTAAATAACGATGCATCCATTCCACCGCCTCCGAACATTTCATCCTGACACACCACCTTTCTGATAATCTTGGAGTAAATGCTGAAGCTGTTGTCTCGCCCTGAATAAATAGGATTTCACCGTATTCAGCGGTAAATTCAAACAGTCAGCAATTTCATTGTACGAGAAGTCCTGCAAATATCTCAGAACAACAACAGAACGGTGATGTTCCGGAAGCTGATCGATTGCTTCGCGAATGTCCTCTGCTATGTAGCCGGACATCACTTCCCTCTCGACACTCTCTTTCCCTTGAAAAACAAGCTCATGCTCTTCAATAGAAACCGTAGGTTTGTTCCTTCGGAACTTATCAATACATATATTGGTTACTATGCGCTGAACCCATGTCTTGAATTGCGCCTTCTCCTCATAGGAATCTATCTTCGTATAGATCCTGATTAGCGCCTCCTGGGCTGCATCCAGCGCGTCCTGTTCATTATTCAAAATATAATAGGCCGTCCGGTACACATGTGTTTCTATCTCACGCAATAGGGTGATTAGAGCGTCGCGATCGCCCTGCTGAGCGGCTCTGATGAGTCCCTGCTCTACCACTAAGGCTCCCCCTTCCTTGCAACATTACAGACGATATCGGCCAGCGATATGTTGCAACATTGTTATTCTATTTTTTAGACAAATCTTGTTAGGCTCTAAAAATTTGAAACATGCACTTTTAAGTAGTTTATTTTTACATATATGTTCTCAATCTCACCTAAGAATACCAAAAAAAAGAGAACGCGTCATCCAGCGGACACAGTGTAAAAATAAAAAAAAGAGGTCGCTAGTGACCTCAACAAAATCCAGTCGTACTATGAGACGTGGGAAGGAGTGAATAGTTTCTATGAACACTGCCTATTCTGATGAATTATTTTTGTACCTGGACTGGATCAATCCTTGATGCACGGCAACCTGGATCTCCCCCTGCAAATCCGTCCGAAAAATCATGCTGCCGGACTGAACAAGCCGCTCCACCACATCGGCATTCGGATGTCCGTAGGTATTGCCCAACCCCGCCGAAATTACCGATGCTGCCGGCTGATAACGCCTGATCCATAAACCTGAAGTTGACGTCTTGCTGCCGTGATGCGCTACCTTCAGTATATCTACCGGGCGCAGTTCATCGGCTTCTCCTTCTGAGGATTCTTGATGCTCCAGAGCCAGCATCTTGCGCTCCGTCCCTTCATCCGTATCCCCTGTGAACAGAAAGCTTGCTCCGTCCATCTCCAGTCGAAATACGACAGACTCGGCATTTTGTTCCTTAATATAGGGTATTGCTAGAGCCCCCTGATTTTCTTCGTCATGTTCATGCAGGAGTGGGGCCATAAATTCAAGTCTCGTTGCAAAGTCCGGATTGAGGATCATGCCCCGGGAGACCGCATATATAGAAATTCTTTTATCCACTGCTGTCTGCATTAGCTTAGCCAAAGTCGCCGATTCGGAGAAACTGCCGTTGAACAGCAGAGCGCCGATCGGGAATTGCTCAACAACGGCCTGTAAGCCGCCGATATGATCCTGATCGCCATGCGTAGCGATGACGATGTCGAGGCGATGGATGCCGCGCTTCTTAAGCAAGGGAACAACCGTCTTCGCTCCAACTTCAAACGGTTCCCGCCGATCGCGCCAGCTCTCCCCCGGCTTGCGAAAAGATACGGTGCCGCCCCCATCGACCAGGATATTAATGCCGGATGGCGTCGTGATCAGCGTGCAGTCTCCCTGTCCAACATCAATAAATTGGACATGCCCCATGCCAGGGGAATTAAGCGGGCGATAACCGTAGACCAGCATGACCATGAGACTGATCGCCAGCGAAAGCACTGCCGCGCATCGCTTGAAACCATCTCCCGCAAAGCTGTAGAAGCTTTTGGCTTGAGGGCGGGCCGGACGATCCGGCAGCGGGACAGTATCATCTGTAACAGACTGAATGGAGCGCAATGTCACCGCCCGCTTGCCCAACAGCAGCAAACCGTAAATGACCAGATAGTAGCCGGCGATCCATGGGAGGCTTGGCGATTTCCAATAAGTCATAAAGCCGTTATGACTGGTAAGCCATTCCGTAGCCTGAAAGGTTGCTTTGTTCACGAGAATAACCGGATAGGCGATCCAGGTACCTAATCTGAGCCAAATCCAGCTGGCCAGCAATGCCGCCGTCCCCAGAGGCAAAGCAACCAGCCCGATCACCGGAACGATTAGTAGATTCGCAGCTAGAGAGAGTAACGAGAGTTGATTGAAATAATAGATTGTCAGAGGAAAAGAGACGAGCTCCGCAGCAACAGTAATCGCGACGGTGCCGCGAATTTTAGGCGGCAGCCAGCCCAGCAGCGGAAGGAGCTGCGGCACGAATATAATCAGCCCGGCAGTAACGGCAAACGACAGCTGAAAGCTGACATTTAGCAAATAGTTTGGCTCCCATAACAGCATGAGCAGCGCGGCTGCCGACAGTACATTCAGCCCATCCTTCAGCCTGCGCTGCCGCAATAAATAGAGGCCAAGTATCGTCATAATACCGGAACGAATGACTGAAGGTGAGAAGCCTGTCAGCAAGACATAAATCGGCACGAAGCAGAGCACGATCAAGATCGAGGTCTCTCGGGTAACTCTGCAAAGACGAAGCAAGCCAAAGAGCAGACCCACGTTAATCGCAACGTGACTGCCTGAAATCGCCAGAATATGCGTCAGACCCAGCTGGGTGAACTGAGCATATTTATCCGGCTCCAGCTCGTCGGCAAGCCCGATGAGAAGTCCCTTCATATACCCCGCCTGCCACTCCGGGAATAATTGCTCAACCCGGTTCCCGATCCGCTGTCGCAGCTGGTCCACCTTGCCCAGCAGAGCCGTCCCGCTGAAGCCGCCGGATGTTGCCTCCACCGCGGAAGCGCCGGCGGCTTTGAAGATCCAATGGATACGCTGTGTTCGTAAATACTTGCCGTAGTCGAATCCACCGAAGTTGCGCGCCTTGCTTGGCTGCTCCAGACTGCCCAACAGCGTGATCTTCTGTCCCCGGGTCCAAGCTGCGGCCACAGCCTGCTCTTCCTGCTTAGACAGCTTGATCTGTACGGCCACCCGTTCACTAGCGGTGTCGATCCCATGTACACCTGGAGCTGTGCTTTCAGCTGGAGCTTGCGCAGGCTCTATAAGCTGCAAAGCTGCTGTAAATGCGGCCCGATCACCGTCAACTTCCACCGTGGAGACGATCATTCCGCTTGCCCTAACCATAGCGGCACCCGGAGTTATATTACCTGCAGCAAGCGCAGTGCTAATCCTGCTTACATTTCTTCCATCGTTGATTTGCCAATATATAGCTCCCAGTGAAAAAGCAAGCCATAACAAAAACATCTGTCTTGGCCGATATCTGAGCACGATCCCCGGCAAAGGGAGCAGCAGGGTCAGCCCGCCCCAAATTAGCCATAATGAGGTTCCATGCCATAAGACAGCACACCCGCTTCCGGCAATCCAGCAGCAGATAACCATTGCCAACGGTCTGCTTTTCACGATTTTCTAACCTCCCCTTGTTCAAATTGTCGTAAGAACCCGGAACAACATTATAAGACGACAAAGAACCCCACCTGCCTAAGCAGATGAGGTTCTTCCTTCATCATGTCATCTATTTAACTTTGATCTTTAATACCAAGGTACCAAGTATCAGTTCTCTACCGCAGTTATCGTCTCCTGTGGCGGCTGGTAGGTGTCCAGTCTACGGAACCGGATGCCCACCTGCTCCAGCATGGCCCTGACTTTGTCGGTATCCTTGGGATACGGGCGGTGGAAGACGATCTCTATAATCCCGCTGTTTGCGAGCATATTCGCACAGGTCCAGCACGGTTCATCTGTTACGTACACACTTGAGCCTTCGCGATCAATTCGGTCGGTGAACAGCAGAAGATTCTGTTCCGCATGGATCGTGCGAATGCAGCGCTGTTTTTTGACCATGGTCTCTTTACCGTCCTGAACAACTAATTCGTATTCCTCGGAGATCATGCAGCCTGCTTCCGAACAATCCGGAACACCGGAGGGTGCTCCGTTATACGCTGTTCCGAGCAGCTTCTTGCCTTGCACGAGCACAGCCCCAACATGGCGCCGATCACAGCGGGAACGGGTCGACACCATATAGGCGATATCCATGAAATACGTATCCCAATCTTTACGTTGATCATGATTCATTGTTCGCTAATCTCCTATCTCAGCCCTACAAAGGGCCTCATTTTTTCAAGCATTTTTGCGCCGATTCCTTTGACCTTTGTTAAATCCTCTATCGATTGGAAGTGGCCATTCTCATTGCGAAATTGAATGATCGCCTGCGCCTTCTTCTCACCGATGTCCGGAATCTCTTGAAGCTCTGTCACTCCGGCTGTATTGATATTAATCAAGCCGCTCTGGCCTTGGGCTCCAGCAGGTGGTGTGCCTTCGCTCTTAACCTGTGCATCCGCTGTGCCCGTACCTACAGCATTTGGCTCAGCGTTCCCCTTGTTATGATCCGGCCCAGCTGTATTCATATCAAGCGAAACCTGATCCGCCTGGCCTTGAGCCTGTGCCTTTGCGGTTTGCGGTGCCGATGCATCCAGAGCCGACCTATCTGAGGAGATATCATTCATATCAGCCGCTTGATCCTCCAGAGTCATCGCTACCTCCCGGTTCACTGGGACCCACCCTTCGATCCCTGAGGCCTGACTGCCTCCCAGGACAAGAAGCATCAATACCGCCCCCGCAAGCGCGGAGCAAATCGAGGTGATGACATACCCTTTATTCATCATATAACACTCCAATCTCAAAAGAATCTGTGCCGTATAGGTCATGAAGATCCAATCAAGATGCATACATATATAAAAACACTGCATATTTGCACGAAAGGAGGAAACGGGATGAAAGTGGCTTTCATCGGAACAGGATCTATGGGCAGCCTGCTAATCGACGCATTTCTACGCTCCGGTGCATTGCATCAAAGCTTCATCTGCATCAGCAATCGTTCCCCGCATAAGGCGGAACGGATTGCAGGACGCCATCCCGGAATACGCATCGTAGACAGCAATGTCGAAGCCGCGCGTGAGAGCCAAATTATATTCCTATGTGTGAAGCCGCTGGATTTCCCGGGCGTCCTATCGGAGATTAAGGATGTGCTGACGGATAAACAAATTATCGTATCCATTACGAGCCCTGTTCAGCTTGAAATGCTGGAGCAGGCCGTTCCATCGCGTATAGCAAAAATCATTCCCAGCATTACACATTCGGTGCAAAGCGGAGCCTCGCTCTGCATATATGGTTCGCGCATCCAGCCGGAGGATCGTCTCTTGCTGGAGCAACTCATGTCATCGATCAGCACTCCATTAATCATCAAGGAGGAACAAACCCGGATCGCCTCTGATATTTCAAGCTGCGGCCCTGCCTTTATCGCGTTCATCCTGCAGCGTTGGGCCGAAACTGCGGCCGAGATGACGGGAATTGACAGAGGCGATGCCTTGTATCTGGGGTCGCAAATGCTGCTCGGCACCGGCAAGCTGCTTACGGAAGGCGGACTGTCGCCGGAAGAGCTCCAGCGGCGCGTCTCCGTACCGGGCGGAATCACCGCCAAAGGCATTGATATTTTAGATTCAGGGCTGCAGGACGTGTTCTCCAGGCTCATCGACGCCACGCATCAGAAGTATAATGAAGATCTCGACAAATTAGACAAATTGTTCAGTGAAATCCAAAACGAACGGTGATTCTATGAACTACTACATATTACTCCAAAAATGAGGTTTAAAAAGTTCGACTTCCTTATCAAAGGCAGATTCTTGACCGAACTCTAAAATCGTATAAAAAGAGGGAAGACCGCCGGGTTCGGCCGGCCTTCCCAGTCCTTGTCTGTCTGCAATATGGATTATCCGACTACGATATTGACAAGCTTGCCCGGAACCGCAATGACTTTACGGACCGTCTTGCCTTCAACAGCCTGCTTCACGTTAGGCAGGTTCATGCTGTGTTCTTGCATGGCCGCTTGGTCAAGATCCTTGGAAATCTTCGTGCGTTCTACGATCTTCCCGTTCACCTGTACCACAATCTCTACCTCTGCATCCACAGTCCAAGCTTCATCATAAGTTGGCCAGGATACATAGCTGATGCCTCCCGTATTTCCAAGACGCTCCCACAATTCTTCTGCAATATGCGGTGCAAGCGGAGACAGCATTTGTACAAAGTGCTCGGCTGCTTCCTTCGGCACACTGTCCACTTTGTAGGCTTCGTTGACGAAGATCATCAACTGGCTGATCGCCGTATTGAACCGCAGAGCCTCAAGATCCTCCGTTACCTTCTTCACTGTCTTATGCCAGGTACGTTTGAATTCGTCGCTGCCTTCGCCGCCGATCTTCGCGTTCAGGCTACCATCCTCAGCAACGAACAAACGCCAAATCCGGGACAAGAAGCGGTGAGCCCCTTCAACCCCATTCTCGCTCCAAGGCTTGGTCGCCTCAAGCGGCCCCATGAACATTTCATACATACGGAGTGTATCCGCGCCATAATTGTTCACGATATCGTCCGGGTTAATCACGTTGCCGCGGGATTTACTCATCTTCTCATTATTTGTGCCGAGAATCATCCCTTGGTTAACCAGCTTGTGGAACGGTTCCTTCGTCGATACTACGCCAAGATCATACAGCACTTTATGCCAGAAGCGCGCATAGAGCAGATGCAATACCGCATGTTCCGCACCGCCGATATACAGATCGACTGGAAGCCACTCCTGTTGCTTCTCCGGGGAGCATAGCTCTTTGTCATTATGCGGATCAATATAACGCAGGTAGTACCAGCAGCTTCCTGCCCATTGCGGCATCGTATTTGTCTCGCGGCGAGCTTTAAGTCCTGTCTCGGGATCTACCGTATTCACCCATTCTGTAACGTTCGCCAGCGGGGATTCCCCTGTACCGGATGGTTTAATATGCTCAACTTCCGGAAGGACAAGCGGCAGCTGATCCTCAGGAACCGGCTTCATCGTTCCGTCTTCGAGGTGAAGGATCGGAATCGGCTCGCCCCAATAACGCTGACGGCTGAACAACCAGTCGCGCAGGCGGTAAGTGACTTTCCCCTGGCCTTTGCCGTTCTCTTCAAGCCAGGCAATCATCTTCTTAATTGCTGCTTCTTTATCCATACCATCCAGGAACCCGGAATTGACATGCGGGCCGTCCCCGGTATAAGCTTCCTTGGACAGGTCGCCACCGGACAGCACTTCGATGATAGGAAGATCGAATTGCTTCGCAAATTCATAGTCGCGTTCATCATGACCCGGAACAGCCATAATAGCCCCGGTACCGTAACCGGCAAGTACATAATCGGCAATCCAGATCGGCAGCTTCGCGCCGTTAGCCGGGTTGATCGCATATGCGCCGGTAAATACGCCGGTCTTCTCTTTAGCCAAATCAGTACGCTCCAGATCGCTCTTATGAGCGGCTTTTTCCTGATAGCTCTCTACGGCGCCACGCTGCGCATCCGTCGTGATCCTGGCTACCAGTTCATGTTCAGGAGCAAGCACGGCGTAGGTAGAACCGAACAATGTATCCGGGCGAGTCGTAAATACGACCAGTTCCCCCTCGTGACCCTCGATATCAAATACGACTTCCGCACCTTCGGATTTGCCGATCCAATTGCGCTGCATATCCTTAATACTCTCGGACCAATCAAGTTCCTCGAGATCTTCCAATAACCGTTCCGCGTACTCGGTGATTTTCAGCACCCATTGACGCATCGGCTTACGGATTACCGGATGGCCGCCGCGCTCGCTCTTGCCGTCGATAACTTCTTCATTGGCGAGCACAGTACCGAGTGCCGGACACCAGTTCACTGGAATTTCCGCCACATAAGCGAGTCCTTTCTTGTAGAGCTGAATGAAAATCCATTGTGTCCATTTATAGTAGTCCGGATCCGTTGTGCTGATCTCACGGTCCCAATCATAGGAGAAACCGAGCGATTTGATCTGGCGCCGGAAATTGTTCACATTCTTGATCGTAATGTCGCGAGGATGCTCACCTGTATCCAGCGCATGCTGCTCCGCCGGCAGTCCGAAAGCGTCCCAGCCCATTGGATGAAGCACATTATAGCCGCGCATCCGCTTGTAGCGTGATACGATATCCGTCGCCGTGTAGCCTTCAGGATGGCCTACATGAAGCCCCGCCCCCGAAGGATAAGGGAACATATCCAATGCATAAAATTTTGGTTTGCCCGCGTCTTCGCGAGTCTTGAAAGTTTGATTCTCTTCCCAGAATACTTGCCATTTCGGCTCAATGGTCTGGGCTTGATACACGTCATGAGGTACGTTCTTGTCCGCCATGATTCTCGAGTCCTCCTCTAAAACATCTCCTGAAATGTAAAAAAACCTCTTCATCCATAGCGTTATCGCTAGGGACGAGAGGAAATTTCCCGTGGTACCACCCTAGTTAGCGTTGGACATGCTTTGTCCTTCGCTCCCTTATGTACCCAATAACGCGGGTAGGACGATGATGTTACAGGGACTATGCCCTTTTGCATCATGACTCCGAGGCGAGTTCATTTGTTGCTCCAACCGGCTTTCACCAGCCACCGGCTCTCTGAATGGCGCAGTAACCAAACTAATAATCCTCATCTAAGTCGCAAATATCCAATGAATCACCCTATATTATATAGAAAGATTCTTTTTAACGCAACATGCCTGACAATATTTCAAGATGAAGGGGCTCAGGGAATGATGTAACATTCATATAATATTCAAGAGCATGTCACTTTACACGTTTTTTGAACAGGCGTATAATTTCAATTGTTCCCACTAGTTCATTGAAGTGAACAACCGGAACGGTTCATCTTACCGAGACGTGGCTCAGCTTGGTAGAGCGCTTGCTTCGGGAGCAAGAGGTCGCAGGTTCAAATCCTGTCGTCTCGATTTTATTTATATGGATATTACTTACCGCTTTTAATGACAGCAACCTGACGAATGGTTAATTCTGAAGGGAGTTGTCTTTTTTATTATATTTATCGTCATTACCGAGGATCTAATATGCACCAAATGCCGCACTTCTAAATTGACCACCATTTAAATAATGGATACTATTGAAATATTAGAGATGGATGGTAGGGGTGTCTAATATGAGCCGTACAACCACGATTAGTGCAATACTGAATGATTTTATGATTCAAGAAGGATTGAATTTACGGAAATTTGCTGAGCAGGTTGGTATAAATATCGGCTCTCTTAGCTACATTCTCAATGAAAATAGAACTTTGAAAATGGAACAGCTAGACCGCATCACAGCGGTTATGGGACTACCTGAAGGTTACTTCTATAATCAGTACTACGATGAAGTTATAGCTGGGTCTCCTCCTAACTGGCGCAAAATCAAGCCCTTCTTATACGGTTGTGTAGAGGTTGGCAACTTGGACCTTCTTCTTAAAACAGTTCAGCAATTGCTAGACAACCTGATCTATTCCCCACACCTGTTTGAAGTAGCAGAAGATCTCAACAAGAATAACAAGAAAGAAGCAGCCATTATTTTGTATGAAAATGTAGCACAAAGTGAGAGACATCAGCATTCCGAACGGCTGGCCCTTTGTCAGTATCGTTTATTTATGTGTGAACTCGAAAACAACCAGGAAAAGAATTACCAAGCGGCCCTTCAGTTTGAATTATTTGTAGACCGTCTGGGCGAGTATGATCAGCTTGAAGCGTTGAAGGATTTAGCAAATACATACCGGGCATTAAGCCGTTGGAATAAGCTGGAGGAAATTGCAGAGAGACTTAAGCAAATAGCTCAATTTCTGTATCAAAAAGGGCCCAAATATGATAGCGATTATAAATGGCATCGTCCACTCTTTACTTACATAGCTTATGCCAACTTACTGCTGGGCGATGTGTATGAACACAAAAGAGACTATGAAAAAACGCTGCAATATATACAATTGTATAACGACTTGGATTGGGTAAAGGAACAGGATGAGGAAACTGTAAAATGGAAAGAAAAATTTCAGGACTGGGCCAAAATGAATACCATGGTAACGAAGTTAGCCGCGGGTGATGCAAGCGTGCTTGCAGATTACTTAGCTTACATGGAATCCAATCATGATGAAGTATTGTTGTCCCTTTTAAACATTATCGAATTCGCTAATCGCTACCACTTTAACATCGATGATATTCTCCAGCGCTTTGATATTCCTTCCTTGATTATTAAGCATAAGTCTCTCAACAAAGTGTATACCCGACAGATTATTGGGGGGCATATAGCTCGCTTTAACAATGAATTATGCTCTTATTATTTAAATAAGGGCGGATACAGAGATGGATTAAACTACTTATTAAACACCCTGAACAAGTCCGTATTTATTAGTGAGAAGCATTGTATATTTAGACTGCTCGGTCAATATCATTTCTCTTACAACGACCAGCACTCCGGCATGAAAATAATCTCAACCAACGTGCAGGAGACCAGTTCATAGAACTGGTCTTTTGATTGTCAGCAAACCGTCTTCCAGCTACGCTATCATCGCTAATTAATCAGCTAGCTGCAGAAGGATCCCCGACACCACGTTATCTGCAAAAGAGCGCTCCGGACGAGACTTCAACATTACTGTCAATCCAATTAAAGAGACTACCAATGTCTGTGCCAGAGCCTTGGCATTAGGCCGGGGGTTAAGTTCCCCTGATTGAATTCCCCGTTCTATAGCCTCCTGAAAAATGACCGTCAGGTACATCTGATGCTCCCTCGTAAGAATTTCAAACTTTTCATCATGGGGCGCAAGCTCCACCATCGTATTGAGACAAAAGCATCCCCGGTTGATTTTCTCCGCATAGGCCTGTCCAACCACTCCTTCAAGAAAGATGCGGAATGCTTCTCGGATAGATGGGTGATTATGAAACTGCGCTCTAATCATAGAGGCATGCATTTGTGTATATTTGCGCAGCGCAGCTTCAAACAGTCCCTTCTTATCGCCAAATGCCGCATATAGGCTAGGTCGCTGAATCCCCATTCTGGATGTCAAATCGCTTAAAGAGGTAGCTTCAAACCCCTTCTCCCAAAAAATCTGCATCGCTGCATCCAACGCTTGTTCCTCATCAAACTCACGAAGCCTGGCCAATTCTATTCCCCCAAACATTTTATATCGATCAGTATATATTAATGTTATACAACAGGCTTCTTAATGTCAAATACATCTTGACACACCCTTATGCTTAAATATATATTTACAAAGAAACATTTTGTACTCATTGGTATAAAATATTACTACGAGGTGTAAACATGCAAAATTTTAACCCGGATTCACCTGTTATTCATAATAAGCCCGATAACCTAGCCGTAACACAAAATACAGCCGCTAAAGCTGCTGCTCCCTTGATGACGCGTCGTATAGCCATCCTATTCGCCATCGCCTGCGGACTGGCCGTATCAAATGTTTATTATGCTCAGCCGCTGCTCGACTCCCTGGCGTATGAGTTTGGAATCTCTCATTCTTCCCTCGGCATCGTAATCACGGTGACTCAAATTTGTTATGCACTTGGGCTGTTTCTGCTGGTTCCGCTCGGCGACTTATTGAATCAGCGCCGACTGATCGTCGTCATGATGCTCCTCTCTGTTGCCGCTCTGGCCATTATTGGAACCGCTCCTGCCGTGCCGGTTCTGTTCCTTGGCCTAGCAATTATGGGTCTGCTCGCAGTTGTAACCCAGGTGCTTGTGTCATTCGCTTCAACCCTTGCAGCCCCGTCCGAACGAGGGAGTGTCGTCGGCTTTGTAACCAGCGGAGTAGTTATTGGAATTCTATTGGCAAGAACCGTTGCAGGTGTCCTGACTGATCTTGCTGGCTGGCGTTCGGTCTATCTTACCTCTGCAGCCTTAATGCTCATGATAGTTAGTGTTATCTATTGGGTAATGCCACAACCTGGCAGATTGGAAAAGAATTCGCTCTCCTATTTGCAACTGCTCCATTCGGTGCTGCAATTATTTGTAGAAGAGCATATCCTGCGGATTCGAGCCATTTTAGCAATGCTGATCTTTACAGCATTTAGCACATTATGGACTTCGCTGGTATTGCCGCTTAGTTCACCCCCGCATTCTCTGTCACATACCGCTATAGGCGCTTTCGGCCTGGCTGGCGTAACAGGAGCATTGGCAGCTGCTCGAGCAGGGAGGCTTGCCGATCACGGGTGGGGACAGAGAACAACCGGCGTTGCTCTGTTCCTGCTAACGGTATCGTGGCTGCCTATCAATGAGTTGAAGCATTCGCTTGTGTTCTTGGTTCTTGGCGTTATTCTGCTTGATGCAGCCGTACAGGCTGTACATGTCACGAACCAGAGCTTGATCTTCAACGTCCGCCCCGAAGCAAGAAGCCGTCTGACCGCAGCCTACATGATTTTCTATTCCATCGGAAGCGCCACCGGGTCGATTGCTTCAACCAAGCTTTATGCCTATGGGGGCTGGAATGCGGTTTGCTTGTTTGGCGCTGCCGTAAGTGGAATAGCTCTTATCTTCTGGGCAATAACTCGCCGTTTGTCATAAAAAGAACATAGAAGCTGGGCCTTGGGGCCTTGCTTCTATGTTCACGGACCGGACGGCTGTGAAGTTAAAAACCTCAAGCCAATAAACTTTTAGTTTTACTCTTTTCAACAACCATCCCCTCTTTTAATATCGGAAACTAGTTCAATCGCTCATTACTCGACTTCACGCTCATTATTCTACTCGCACTCAGTTAGCCGTTGACGATCTCTCCGCCTGTTAATGAGGCCGCGACTGCTATCCAGCATCCAGCCTACTTCGGCCCAAATTAGCTCTAGCGTAGCTCAGCCTCGGACATATGTATTTCTAACGAAACTACATCACGTTATTACCTCAAAAATCGTGATGATTCTAGTCTAACGAAACACCATATCGTTATTTAGACCGGATTGAGGGTTTATTCTATATATTTGGCTCAATAACGATACTCTGTTTCGTTAGAATTTTATATCGCCTATTTTTACCCAAATAGCGATGCTCTGTTTCGTTAGAAATTGGTTCCGAGCAACATTAAGCCCTCTTGATAGTGCTTCTTCTGACAGAAGCCATCAAGAGGGCTTTTGAATTCCTAGCGCTTACTTTGCTCCACGCTCATTACTCCGCTCACACTCATCCTGCTCCGAGGACTGTACTTCCTTTGCAAGGGTAAACTCATACTTTCTACAAGCAGAAGAATGGACAACATAGAGAGAAGCAGCCTCCTCATCAATCAGCAATGATTTTTATCTGATTTTCATAACATCTGAATGTCTACATGCTGAAAACATAAGATACACCTCAGCCTATTAGACAAAAATTGCCTAACTCGGTATGATGAACTAAAGCCAGGAAATACAAAATTTTACGCATGGATCATGGAGATATATATGAAATCGGTCTATCAAAATTGGAATATGGATGCCGAGCTTCCGCTTGAAATCTATAGGATTAACAATCTATCCTTTTATCCGCACTTCCATAATGAGCTGGAATTCGTCTACGTGGAGCGAGGCGATATTATCGTCGGGGTAAATGAAGAGAAACGACGGCTGCAGGCGGGGGATATGGTCATTTGCTGCAGTAATGATATTCACTATTATGAGAGCAAGGATCTGGAGTCTGAAGCGTTCATGCTGATCTTTAAGCCGGAGCTGATTGGTGCGGCCAAAACCTGGCCTGTTGATTTTCGCTTCGAATCGCCGTATATCGATTCCACTCAGCCGGAATTTTCACGAATTGGCGATTTACTGCGTCAAATGCTGCAAGAGAAGGAGAACGCCCGGACTGGCTACCCGATGTACATCAAAAGCTGTCTGCTGGAATTGTTCGGAACCTTGTGCAGGTATCTGCCCACCGTTCCCTTTGACCGAAGCTCCAGCCAGCGGTTTGAGAATAAACGGGCCAAAATCCATAAGATTATTTCTTTTATCGAGGCGAATTATGCGATGGACTTATCCGTTGAGATGATGTCGGAGCGGTTTGAGATGAATCCATCCCACTTCTGCCGTTCCTTTAAAAAAGCGATCGGTATGAATTTCAAAACTTATCTCAATACGATCCGGGTGCTTATGGCGGAGCATCAGCTTGTGAACACGGATTCCAGCATCACGGATATTGCTCTGGAGTGCGGATTTGGCAGCATTCGTACTTTTAATCGAGTGTACAAAGAACTCAAGGGATGCGCTCCGTCGGATACACGCAGCTCTCAATAGAAAAGTGTTGATAAGGAGGCAATCTTCATGGCTGCCATGGATAAGCTCAGCGCCACAAGGCGGTCTCGTCTTAAAAAGTCCATTCGCAAATGGATCATTTCCATTCTCGTATTTTGGGGAATATTTAAAATGTTGCTCTACCTGTTAACCGATGTTATTTTTCAATTTATATCCCTCCCGAGGCCTCATGACTTTTATATCCAATTGGCTGCCTCTGGGATCATTATTCTGTTGTCCCTCATCTTCACCAGTCTGCTCGTCAATGAGCGCAATAGTTACGAAGAGCTATAAATATGTGTAAATGCAAACAGGGCTGCTCCCGATCATCTTCCGATGATGACTGAAGGACAGCCCTAATTTTGTTGTTGAAGCCTATAATGATGAGCTTTGCTTCAACGCCTGCAACAGCGAAGCTAAACTCAATTTTACAGTGCTATTGTATACGATATCCGCACCTGAAGCTCCCAGCAGCTCCGGATCGCCGATACCAACTGCATACATCCCCGCCGCTTTAATCGCCTCGATTCCGGCTTGGGCATCCTCGATTCCGATACAGCATCGCGGATCGGCACCTGCCAATTCTGCTCCCTTCAGAAAGATGTCGGGGGCGGGCTTGCCCGAAATCCCGTCAGGGTCCGCAATCGCATAGAAGCGGTCCGCCAGCCCAAGCGACTCCAATATTTGCGGTGCATTCTTGCTTGCCGACGTCAATACGGAGGGAACATGATGCTCTGTCAACTGATCGAGCAATTCACCAATCCCTGGGTAGACATGGTCCGGAGCAAGCCCGGCAAGCAGTGACACATAATGCTTGTTTTTGTCTGCGGCCAGCTGCTCACGATGCTTCAGCGAATACTGGTGATCCTTACGCCCATGAACCAATATCCGCTCCAGGGATTCCATTCGGCTAATTCCCTTGAGCTGTTCGTTAAAATCACGGTCGATTTCGATTCCGATTTGCTCCGCCATCTGCTTCCAGGCCAAATAGTGATACTCTGCGGTATCGGTAATGACGCCATCCAGATCAAATAATACGGCTTGCAGTTTCATGTTAGTCATCTCCTCTCGCTTCGGTCAGGCTAACCACCAGCACATCGTCGAAACGGTATTCCTTCCCGTAAACATTCAGCTTGACTGGAACCTGATCCGTTGCCTTGACGATAAGCCGATCCGCCGTGACCTCCAATTCCAGGCGCTGTCCTTGCCAATTGATCATAAACTCCAGCTGGCTCCAATGCTCCGGCAGCTGCGGATTTATCCTTAATTCGCCATGCAGCATTCGCATGCCCGCGAAGCCCATCACAATCACCTGCCAAATACCACCGATGGAGGCTGTATGCATTCCCAAATCAGATGACTTCATCTCGGGTCCCAGATCAATTTCACAGGCCTGCCTGAACAATCGGTAAGCGAGGGAACGATCGGCGAGATCATTGGCTAGTATCGCGTGCGTTGACAGGCTCAAGGAAGAGTCATGGATCGTTTTCGGCTCATAGTAATTGTAATTGGCAATCTTCACATCATTGCTGAACCTGTCCTCTAACCAGTAGAAGAGGATCATCAAATCTGCCTGCTTGGACACCTGAATATCACTCAATTGCTCCAGACTGTAATCCTCAAAGATCGTATTCACATGCGTCTGATTTTTGTATTTCGTCAAGTCGATGATCCGCTTCGTCAAGTAAGTATCATCCTGTGGAATAACAAGACCCTCTCCTGGCTGGGGAAGATAGATTTTATTGATGCATTTCATCCAGGCTTCCATCGCATGCTCCAAATTCAGCAGCTCACTCAAACGATGGAATACGTCAGAATCGCTCTCCTTCAGATTACTGTAGTACTCCATAGCAAGCTGTATATTGAAATGGGCAAAATAGTTTGTGAACGCGTTGTTATCCACATGCTCTTTATACTCATCAGGGCCGATTACATCATGAATGCAGTACTGCCCCTTTGCTTCATCCCATTCCAGACGGCTGACCCAGAATCGGGCCGTGTCAAAAATAATCTCATAGCCATAATTCTCCATGAAGGCCCGATCGCCTGTAACCATGTAGTATTGCCATACCGCAAAGGCTACATCGGCAGTAATATGCTGCTCGATAAAGCCGGTCCAGATCTTTGTCTGCTTGCCAGTAACGATATCCACGCGGCCCCATTCCTGGGCCATCTCGCCATCGCTGGGCCATGCGGCTTCCCACGGGTACATGGCCCCTTCGTAGCCGTTGCTTCTCGCTTTTTTCCTTGCACCTTCAAGTCCTAAATAACGATAGATCAGCAGCGATCTCGCCACCTCGGGATTGGAATAAATAAAGAACGGAAGGATGAACATTTCCGTATCCCAGAAGGAATGGCCTTGATAGCCCTCGCCGCTCAGTCCCTTAGCCGCAATTCCCATCCGTTCGTCATGAGCCGGAGTCATCACCGTTAAATGATAAAGGGCGAAGCGGGCGGCCAATATATCGAACTCATCCTCCGATTGGATATTCAGCTGATACTGCCTCCACACCTTCTGCTCCCATGCGCAAGCATGCCGGGCGAACAATTCCTCATACCCTTCAGCCGCGCACTGCTTCAAGGTATTTAGAGCGCAGCCGCGCATCTCCTGCGGCCCCATTCCGTCAAACTGTTTATCCCGGGAGGTATGCACCGTTGTCAGCTTCTCAAGCGAGAATTTTTGCCCCTTCATCAGGGTTCCTTGATAACTGAGCATAATCAATCGGCGGTCCATCCGCATAAACGGCTGATCCAGCTCGGCATCGGCAAGAGTAACATGATGTACGGTGTGGAACATAAAATTAATATTGGATTCTACCGTTCTCGTCACCATCTCCACATACTTTTTATCGTAAATCCGCTTCTCGCCTTCAAAGAAATGCTGTGCCCCGCTATTGGATACCTGAGCGTTCACACCGCTCTCAACACTCACATTCACATCATCGTTCAGCGCCTCCAGTTCCATCTTCATAGCGATGACATGCAGGTTATCCAACGATACAAACCTTCTGAATTTCAATGCCACCTGCTTGCCGGAAGAAGTTGTCCAAATAAACGACCTTCTTAATTCGGCGGTCTTCAGATTCAGGGCCCTCACATAATCCTCCGTCCGTACAGACGCATCCAGCCTTTCCCCATCTATAAAAATATTCAATCTAGTCACGTCAGCAGCATTCGGGAGCTCCGACACTTCCTGCGCATCCGATTTATTAAAGGTTCCGGCTACGAACAGATTTCTGACTTCACCTACATACGGCTCCTCCGCAGCGCTGCGCAGACCTATATAACCGTTGCCCAGAGACATGACTGCCTCGGCCTTCCCAAGCAAGCTGCTGGAGAAGGATGACTCGGCAACGATCCAGTTCTTCTCCTTCCCCGTCCCCAGATCATATTTCATTCCCATGATCATTTCCTTTCTGTCCGATGCTTTTCCCGCACCTCAAGTCATTCATTTCGTTTCCATTCCAACCATATAAAATGCCCGTTCCCCACCGAGAAGAGGGAGGACGGGCATCAAACTTTTCTAACTTGCTGTAAGCCGCTGCTTAGCCTTTGACCGCACCCGCCGTAATTCCATCGATAATGTTGCGCTGCATCATGATGAAGAATATAATGACCGGGATCGACGCCATGGTTAAAGCAGCCATCGCCAAATGCCATTCATTCATGTATTGCCCGAAATAAACCGATGAAGCAAGCGGAATCGTCTGATTCTTCTTGGAGCTAAGCGTAATCAACGGAAGCAAGAAATCATTCCAGATCCATAGAGAATGCAGGATCGCAATCGTTGTGGTGATCGGCTTCAGCAAGGGAAGGACGATGCGGAAGAACGCTCCGGCAACTCCATTGCCGTCAATCAGAGCGGCTTCCTCAAGCTCACGGGGAATCGCTTTGATAAATCCGTTATACAGGAACACCGCCAAGGGGATTCCGAAACCCCAATACATGATAATGACCCCGCCAATCGAATCCATCATATACATCTCACTAGCAACTTTCACCAGAGGGATCATCAATGTCTGGAACGGAATGACCAGCGATGATAGGATGAGCATGAATAGTACCGTACTCACCCAACCGGGGCGGCGTACAAATTGATAGGCCGCAGGTGCGCTGATCAACAGGATGCCGACTACGGAAATGACCGTAATAATTAGCGAGTTCATGAATACCCCGCCAAAATTCAATTGCGTCCATACCGTCTTGAAATTATCAAAATGAAGTGTGCTGGGAAGCGATGCAACCGATGAAACAACCTCATTATAGGATTTGAATGAATTCACAAACGTTACATACAACGGAAAAAATACAAAGATAGCAATCACAAATAATATGGCGAATATAACCCAATTCCATCTATTTTCGCGCTTTTTCATTACATCTCAACCTCCCTGCGCTTCAGCACAAGTGACTGGACAATAGTGACCGTAGCGAGAATGAGGAAGAATATAACGGACTTGGAGGAGGCATATGTGAACATATTTCTTCCAAAGCCCTCCGTGTAAATATGGTAGGCTAAGGATTGGGTTGTGCCAAAGGGACCTCCGCCCGTTAAGGAGTAATTCAGGTCAAAGCCTTTAAACCCGTTGGCAATAGCCAGGAAAAGATTGATCGTAATCGCCGGTCTGATCAGGGGAAATACGACATTTCGCATTCTGCTCCAGTACCCGGCCCCGTCGATCTCCGAAGCCTCTACCAAATCCTTAGGAACGCCCTGCAGCGCGGATAGATAGATGATCATAAAATAACCGACAGACTGCCACACAGCGACCATAACGATAGACCAGAAGGCGTAATCGGGCAAGCTCAACCAGTTTTTTTGAAAAATAGCCCAGCCGGTTGCCGCCCCGATTTGACTAAATTGATTCGTAATAATAAATTTCCAGATGAAGCCTACAATGACAGAGCCCATAACATAAGGCAGAAAATAAACCGTCCGCAACAGGTTCCTGAATTTGATCGCCCGGTTCAGTCCAAGGGCCAGCAATAATCCGAATACATTCAGCAAAATTGTGGTTGCGACCACATATTTGGCCGTGAATGTAAAGGACCTCCAGAACGAAGCATCGTGGAACAAATTCTGATAGTTCCTCCATCCGATCCAACTGATGTTGCTGCTAATTCCATCCCACTCCTGAAAGCTGAAGATAATAGCTCTCAAGAAGGGAATTAGAATTATTAATGTGAAGAACAGGATAGCCGGTGCGACAAAAGCCGCATAAATCCACCATCCGCGAGATTTAATCGTCATATTAATCATTCCTATTTATTTTGCTTTTTGATCCCAAATGTTCTGCAATTCTTGGATAGTCTGATCTTTATCATATTGGGCTCCGACATAGGCTTGCAGAGGTACCGCAAAGTCTTCCGCAATTCCGGACGGCCACAATTGGAACGACCAAATCAGCGTCTTTTCATCCTTCAAGTACTTGTCCAGATCTTCTGCCAGTGGACCAAGGTCAGGCGTCGTTTCCAAATCCGTAAAAGCAGGAATCATCTTATAAGAGTCAACGATATACTTCTGACCATTTTCATGCAGCCAGGTCAAGAACTTCTTACTCTCTTCAATCACCTTGGAATCCTTGTTAATCGAATAATAAGTCGACACACCTACCGGCATTTTCGTATCTTCAGGATTATCGTTCAGAGGAATCGCGAACATCCCGATATTCATATTAGGATTGATTTTCGTGATCGAGTCGATGGCCCATACGCCTTGCTGCATCATAGCCGTCTTTCCGGAGGCGAAATCGGAAACCTGATTATCATAGTTAAGGCCGATTGTATCCGTGCCTTTACCGTAGTCAATCGTCATGTCCAAGACATCAAAGAACCCGTTCAAGTTTTGCAAATCAGCGATCTTTGCTTCGCCTTTGTACATCTTTGCGATCATGCCTTCCGAGTCCGGCTCATAAGCAAACGGAAGATTGAATAAATGCTGCCCAAGCACCCAGAACGAGTTGTAGCCTTCAGAATAGGAAGAAATGCCCGCGGCCTTCAATTTCTCATTGGCTTCCTTCAGCTCCGTTAATGTTGCAGGCAGCTTATCGATACCCGCTTGAGCAAACATATCCTTATTGTAAATAAATCCGTAGCCCTCAACAGCAAGCGGGAAACCATACTTCTTGCCGTCAACAGTCATCCCTGGCGCTGAGGATGGGATCACTTTATCCATCCATGGCTCTTCGGACAAGTCAACGAGTCTTTCCGACCAATCCTGAATGTCTGTGTAAGCTCTCGTCATGAAAATATCCGGTCCATCGCCAGCCGCAAAACGGGTTTTCAACAGGGTATCATAATTGCCGGTAACCTGAGCTTCAATCGTGACATTTGGATTTTCAGCCATGTAATCGGCAGCCATCGCCTTGATTTTATCGGTGATCTCTGTCTTGAAATCCATAATCTTAATCGTTACTTTGCCATTCGAACTTCCCGAATCCGCACTGGAGCCCTCGCTGTTCTTCGGGCTGCTTCCACCAGCGCAGCCGCTGATTATGGACAAAGCCACGACGCTGGTGAGAAGCATTAGCATAACCTTGCGCATTTTCTTAACCCCCTAAGTTGTTGTTTGCTACACTTCTATTCTAAGAATTCCGTTGATGTCGAAACATAGACTATCTTTACTCAAAATAGTACTTTATGAACCTTGTATCCTCTTGCGATATTTTAATGGGGGCAAGCCGTGTTGCTTACGGAACACCTTGCTAAAATAGCTCTCATCCTGGTAGCCGATCATCTCGGAGATTTTGACCACCGGCAGATCGGTATATTCCAGTAGAGACTTTGCCTTCTCCATGCGCAGCTCCATCTGATAACTAATGATGGTCATGTTGTATTTCTCCTTAAATCTTCTGGCAATGTATTGGGGACTAAAATGGAACCTCTCCGCCAGTTCATTCAGGGAGAAATTCTCATGAAAATGCTGTTCGATATAGTCATGGATCAACTGTATGCTCCTGCCCTCGTAACCACTGTTCCCACATTCCTCGATCAGCCGCCACCATTGTTGAATCCATCTGCTCTCCCACTCCTTAATGCAGCTAATCCATGGAGATAAGGACACGCCTTCCAGATCCTTGTTCATCTGCAGAATGGCCCGTTCAAGTATATAATTAGCTTCTTTGGTATAACGCTGAAGCTCTGCCAGACTAAGATGCCCATACTGCCCAAGCTCTGCTGTAAATCCGCGGATTATCTCTTCAACCCGCAGCTTGTCACCATTCTCCAACGCAATATTAAGCTGCAGCTCCCTGTCGGATAACGATGGTTTGTCAAGGTCTGACTGCTGCCCGGCTATGACAGAAGATTGGATCAACTCCGCGCGTGCACTCGAATATTGCTGCTGTATCTCTAGTAAATTCGAAACATATTGACTCACTCCGGTAAATGTCTCCAATCCAATCGTCGAACGCCATGCTGCTGTCATTTTGTTAATATAGAAATTTAAGGAATTCCTCATCCCGCTGCCTGAAGCCTCCGCTGTAACCAAAACCCACAATTCTTCCTCAAAACAAAAAAGAAGATGGCTCCCAAAACCTGCTAGCATCTCTTGCGCCATATTTTTTATAGCGAAAGAGAACAGGCTGTTATCCCCGTCATAACGCTGCTTCATCAGACGAGAGCCGTTCTTCATCAGAATGAACGAAATTCTTACGTTATCCGGTGATAGTCCCAGGTTCCGGCAATAGTTCTCCACTTCAGCTATAGATGTATCATCGCCCTTTAGCAATTGAGACATTTTCTGTTCCATAACGACATTGTCAGCCTGTTGAACCAGGAAACCCGTATCCCGGCTAGTCCGTTGGCTGCTCACACGCTGCTCGCATAAATCAACGGCCTGTGACAGCGCTTGCTCAAGATCCCGTTTTTTAAAAGGCTTCAATATATAATCCACACCCTTGGCGCGAATCGTAGCCTGAGTATAAATAAAATCATCATATCCGCTAACGACAATAACCTGAATGTCCGGAAAACCGCGACGAATGAGATCCAGCAATTGAATTCCGTTCAGCTCCGGCATGCTCATATCGCAAAAGACGATCTCCGGCTTATATTCACGGATGAGTTCCAAGGCCTGACTGCCATTCTCAGCTTGGAGCCTCTCGTCAATGCCATACTCATCCCAATCCACCGCCAGCTCAATTCCTTCTCTAACATGTTCTTCATCATCAACAATTAATACTCTCATTTCGGGTCCTTCCTCTCTTCGCCCTGGTCCAATCCAATGTTCAAGGCTATCATCGTTGCTTCATACGGTACGCTCGTCACTTCCCACGAAAAATCAGATCCGTAGCGCAGGCGCAAACGCTGCAGTACGTTAATTAATCCGATTCCGTTTTGACCGTATTGCAATTTATTCTCTAAATAATCGCTGTGAATCTCAGCGATTTTCTCAGTTGGTATTCCCTTCCCATTGTCGATTACGCGAATCAGCAAGGCTTTATTTTCCGCTTCTCCCTGTGGACTCAATTCAATTTCAAGCCGGATGCTTCCGTATCCGCGACCCTGCTCAATCCCGTGAACAATGCTATTCTCAATCAGCGGCTGAAGCAGCATCTTCGGTACTTCGATAGTAGCCGCTTCCGGGGGACAAACCATGTCGAAGCTCAATTTATTCTTGAACCGCCCCAATTGAATGGACATATAATCTTCGATATGACGAATTTCCATGCTTAACATGACAACGTCGCTGCGAAAATCCATACTGTAGCGCAAAATTGACCCTAATTCAGCGATCTTGTCGCTGACTTCATAAGCTTTCATTTTTAATGCAACCGTACCTATATACTGCATTGTATTGTACAGAAAGTGGGGGTTAATCTGCGCTTGCAGCATCTTCAATTGGGCTGTAGATAATTCCAGCCTGTAACGGTATTCCCGGTTCATAAATTCATCGAGATTCTGAACCATGGTATAAAAGCGGTTCTCCAAAATACCAAGTTCATCCGTCCTCTGGCTTTTTCTCTTAATGTCAAAGTAGCCCTGCTCAACCCGAACCATGCTGCGGAGCAGTCTTTTGATCGGAAATATGATGAAATAAGATAGAATAACAGCAAGAACAACGACAAGGACAATCGCGATCAGCAGGATGACAACGGACTGGCTCATCGTCTTGTAAGCGGACTCATTTATGACTGAGTCGGATACATATTTCACTAAAGTGAAAGGCAGGTTATCATTCGCATTTTTCGAATAAATGAAAACCCCCTTCTTCCCATTCATTTCCCCTTCGAAGGAACCCTTGCCGTTCATCATCTTGCTTTGAAGATGCTGCACTCCGCTTGTTTGCTCCAGCGAGCTGTATAGAAACTGATCTTGTTGATTAATCAACAGGAAATAGGCACTGTCCTGCAGAAGCTGAGTATGAATCAATTTGTCAATTTCACTCAGGCCTACATAAATGTTAATCGTCCCCAGAACCTCAGAGCCCGGGTAATCCACCAGTTTTTTCTGGATCAGCAGTACTTTTTTGCCGCCCAGATCCTTTACACTATAAACCGTAGCTTCACCTTTGATCTCATCGTAGTTGCCAAGCATTTGTTTTATATCGTTGTTGTTTACATCCGAGGAGGTAAAGGTAAGATTTTTAGTTTTGCTGATATATTGAACTCCATGAAACTCAGAACGACTAATATACATCGTGTTCACTTTGTTGTATATGTAGAGCTTCTGGAGCGGAGAGGTTTCCTTAGAGCGAAAATAGCTCATTAACTGCGGATCTACATAAAAAGAGCTTGTCAGCATATTCAAATCGTCAAAGTAAATTTTCAAATTATTGGATATAATCTCCATTGCATTTTGATTCAAGTCGATTACTTGCTGCTTCATAGAGCTTGAAATTGTACGGAAAGCGAATAAACTCGCCAGTAAAAACGGCAGGATCGCAACGCATAGCATAATAATCAGTATTTTTCTAAATAAACTCCCTTTGAGCCAGTTCATCATACTCCCCCTATATCTCAGACTGTTATTACAAAAGAATCCCCCTTGCCCAGGCTTTGATTCCGCTTTCAAAGAAACGGACGGGTCAGATGAGGGATTATAGGCTATCAATGAAAGCGGTTGATAATATTTTATCTACTTGAAGGAAATTTATCAATGGATTATTAGTATTACTCCCCTGGGTTAGTCTTACGCAAACAGGGCCACCCCGATCATCTTCCGATGAATTAAGGGCGACCCTGATTTTTTGTTTCATCCTTATTCCAGTCCGTAATATCCGCACACGACTTCCCCCACTGCTTTATAAGGCCTGACTTTGCAATACAGCGTGATCAAAGATGCACAACAGGCAAAGCAATCCTACTAAGCACGGTTCCAAACAGATTATCCGATCTGCGAAAACTATTTTATGAAAACGCATTTTTTGACTATATTTCTGCATAAACTGGCGAGTGTGAATTGGGCCTTTTTTCTATAATGTTCATAAGCAGCACCAATTTATTGATTCATGGAGGGATGATATGAACCAGCTTCGTGTCGGGATGATCGGCTACAAATTTATGGGCAAGGCCCATAGCAATGCTTATCGTGCTCTTCCTATGTTCTTTCCACAGGCGCTCAAACCGGAGATGGCTGTACTATGCGGCAGAAATGAACAAGCGGTCGCAGAAGCAGCTTCCAGATTAGGATGGTCGGAGATTGTAACCGACTGGAGGCAGCTTGTCGCCCGGGATGACATCGACTTAATTGATATTAACGCGCCAAGCAATGCTCATAAAGAGATTGCCTTAGCCGCTGCGAAGGCTGGCAAGCATATTTTTTGCGAGAAACCGTTAGCGCTTACATTAGCTGACTCCCGGGACATGCTTCAAGCCGCAGAAGAGGCTGGCGTCGCCCATATGATCGGCTTCAATTACCGCTTTTCCCCTACGGTGCAGCTCGCCAAGAAGCTGGTGGAGAGCGGCAGGCTGGGCAAAATTTATCATTTCCGCGCCTGGTTCCTGCAGGATTGGGCTATGGACCCTGAATTCCCGCTGGTATGGAGGCTGCAGAAGGATATCGCCGGTTCCGGTTCACTCGGGGATCTGGGTGCGCATCTGATCGACTTGTCTCATTATCTTATCGGGGATATCGATGAGGTCATCGGCATGAGCGAGACATTTATTAAAGAACGTCCGCTGGCCGAAGAGATGACCGGACTTAGTGCTACAGGCAGTACCAATCCAAATGCGCCTAGAGGTCAGGTTACTGTTGATGATGCCACCCTCTTTATGGCCAAATTTGCGGATGGTGCTATAGGCAGCTTTGAGGCGACGCGGTTCGCCGCAGGCCATCGCTCTACGAATTCTTTTGAGATCAACGGCAGTCTCGGCAGCGTCAAATTCGATTTTGAGCGAATGAACGAGCTGGAGGTATATTTCAACTCGGATGATGAGGATGTGCAGGGATTCCGGCGTGTTCTCGCCACCGATCCGGCCCATGCTTACGCTGAAGCCTGGTGGCCTCCCGGCCATACGATCGGCTTCGAGCATACATTCATCCATGAAGTATTGGAGCTTACAGATGCAATACGCGAAGGCAGACAACCTGTGCCCAATTTCCTGGACGGGGTAAAATGCCAGGCCGTACTCGAAGCCGTCGAACGTTCGATCGAACAGCGTCGTTGGGTTGAGATCGCTGAAATGTAAGAAAAACAGCAAAGAGCGACTTTTAAATAACCTCTATTAAGGAGATCGATCATATGAAAAAGGCATTAATAGTTTGGGGCGGTTGGGACGGACATGAACCAGAGCAGGTAGCGACCATTTTCAAAAACGCTTTGCTGGAGCATCAATTCGAGGTGGAGGTTGCCGACACGTTGGATGCATATGCAGATGCCGAGAAATTGCTTGGTCTGGATCTGATCGTTCCCGTGTGGACGATGGGAGAGATTTCTCAGGAACTCGTTAACAATGTATCGGCAGCGGTCCAGGCCGGAACCGGATTGGCCGGATGCCATGGCGGCATGTGCGACTCTTTCCGCAACAATGTGGATTGGCAATTTATGACCGGCGGCCAATGGGTAGCCCATCCCGGCAATGATGGCGTGGAGTATAAGGTAGAGATCAAATCCTCCTCCAGCCCGCTTGTCGAAGGCATCTCTGATTTTATGGTAAGTACGGAGCAATATTATTTGCATGTGGATCCTGCCGTTGAAGTATTGGCTACGACTCGTTTCCCTATCATTGACGGTCCGCATCGCCTGAACAAAGCAGTGGATATGCCTGTTGTGTGGACGAAGCGCTGGGGTCTGGGAAGAGTATATTACAACTCTCTTGGCCACCATGCCGACATCGTCGATCTCCCTCCAGTGAAGGAGTTGATGATCCGGGGACTGCTCTGGGCGGCCGAGGGCAAGGAGCTGGCGCTAAGCGATGGAGCAGCTTTGGGCGGCAAAGCATACACAGGCATGGGTGACAATCAGTACAACAACGCATAAGAGGGGAAATGAACATGAATAGCGTGAAGGTTGGCATTATTGGATGCGGTAAAATTAGCGACATATATATGGAGAATTGCGCCAAGTTCGGAGTTCTTGAACTGAGCGCCTGCGCTGACCTTGATGTGGAACGGGCCAAGGCGCAAGCTGCTAAATATAATATTCCCCGCGCATGCTCTACCGAGGAACTTCTTAGCGATCCGGACATTGCGATTATTATTAATCTGACTATTCCGGCGGCTCATGCGGAGATCTGCTTAAAGGCGCTGGAAGCCGGCAAACATGTGTATGTAGAGAAGCCACTTGCGGTTACACGCCAGGAAGGGCAGCGTATTCTACAAGCTGCGGCACAGAGAGGGCTGCTCGTAGGCAGCGCACCGGAGACCTTCCTGGGAGCGGGTATCCAGACAGCGCTGAAGCTGATCGAAGACGGGGCGATTGGCCGTCCGGTGTCAGCGACAGCCTTTATGATGAGCCGGGGGCATGAACACTGGCATCCCGATCCCGAATTCTACTACGCCCATGGCGGAGGGCCGATGTTTGACATGGGGCCTTATTATTTGACAGCGCTGATTCAATTGCTGGGCCCTATCTCAAGGATCGCGGGAATTACCGGAATGGCGCTGCAGGAGCGGACAATCTCAAGCGAGAAGAAGCACGGCAAGAAGATTCCTGTGGAAATACCCACTCATGTTGCCGGAACGCTTGAATTTGATAGCGGAGCGATTGCCTCGCTGATCATGAGCTTCGATATTTTCGGCGGAAGCAGCTTGCCTCCGCTTGAGATTCATGGAACGGACGGAACGATGCTCGTTCCCGACCCGAATACCTTCGGCGGTCCGGTCAAGTATCGCAAGCTTGGAGAGAACGAATGGACCGAGGTCCCGCTGCTGGCCGGGTATAACGAGAATACTCGCGGGATCGGCGTCGCCGATATGGCCTATGCCCTGCAATCCGGACGCCCGCACCGGGCCAATGGAGAGATGGCTTATCATGTGCTTGAAGCGATGTGGGGCTTCCACGATTCCTCGGACTCCGGGCAATATTATCTAATGCAGAGTACCTGCAGCCGCCCGGCTCCGTTACCGCTGGAGCTTCAGCCTTATACGCTGGATTAGCGCGATATACATGATCCGAAAAAGAGCGAGACTTCCGATCCTGAACGGATCGGAGCTCGCTCTTTCTTATGGGCTAATGACTTCAATTTAGATGCCTTTCGCCTGGCGATAAGCATCCACGTAAGCTGCCGCCTTCTTGCGGATCAACGAGAAATCCTTGTTCTTCACCGCTTCGTTCGTCAGATCGGAGCCGATGCCTACGGCAACGGCACCCGCTTTAATCCACTCGCTCAGATTATCCAGCGATACTCCGCCGGTTGGCATAATGTTTGCTTGTGGCAATGGCCCCTTGATGGCTTTGATCACCGATGGCTCGTACAGGTTGCCTGGGAACAGCTTTACGATATCGGCTCCTAGCTCAAGCGCCTCGTTAATTTCCTTAATCGTCATTGTTCCCGGCATGACTGGAACGCGATATCTGTTGCACAAGGTAACCGTCTCAGGGCTGAGGAACGGAGACACCACGAATTCTGCACCGCTAAGAATTGCAGCACGAGCGGTCTCAGCATCCAGGACCGTCCCTACCCCAATAATCGCATAAGCGGCCTCATCCGTTGAATCAGATTTATATTTGCGGGACAATTCCTCAATCGCTTTCAAAGCAAATGGAACTGTCATCGTAATCTCAATGACTTTAATTCCGCCGGCAATCGCTTCCTCGGCCATGGCGACAACTTCCTCGGCCGTCTCAGCGCGAAGCACTGCAACGACACCTTCTTGCGCAATCTTTTGGATCAGCTGGATTTTCTTCATAATCGTTTCTCCTCACCCTCATGTATCTTCTGGATTTTGATAGTTGCCTAAAGGATAAAACATCTCTCTCAAAAAACAGACCTTCCGATAATGAATTTTCCTTCTCGGCCGTTTCTTTTGGACCTAAATGGTTCATTTCCGTTCATAAATCCACAATACTCCATTTTGCGCTGTATATCCACAGTTTATTTCTGGCTTTCGAGACTGCTAAGCATGATTAACTCAATCAGAGCAGCCTATACGCTTTAACAAAACACGTCTCGTTCATGGAAAAATCCCGGCTTCATAACCCTATTTTTGATAGAAATAACGCTGCCTAAACTCATCCCACATTGAAAAACGGGAAAATACCAAATATAATCATTAATAATTAACATATTTATTAATTATATTAGGAGGCTCGCCATGAAACTGGATCTTACCGAACGATCATTGCCTGTCTATGAAGCGCTGTCCAGCTCTGTTCGTCTGAGGATCATGACGCTGCTGGTCGAGAAGCCGATGAATATCAAGGAGCTGGCAGAAGCTCTGAATTTAAGCAGCGCGATAATGACGATGCATGTTCGCAAGCTGGAGAATGCTAACCTCATCAGCAGTCATATGGCCCCCGGGCGGAGCGGTCTGCAGAAGATATGCACCTTATCCGCTGACGGCATCGAGATTATTTTCCCCAATAAAATGCAGAATGAACGTAAAAGCTACCGCACGGAAATTCCGGTGGGCCATTATTCCGATTTCCAGATCGAGCCGACCTGCGGCCTGGCTACGACCGAGCATATGATCGGCGGCTTCGATGACCCCCGATTCTTCTGGGATCACGAACGGATGAATGCCGGCATCCTCTGGTTCGGGAAAGGCTATGTAGAGTATAAAATTCCTAACTTCCTGCTGGCAAGCCAAAATCCGGAGGAACTAGTTATTTCGATGGAAATCGCTTCCGAAGCTCCGGAGACGAACAATGACTGGCCATCGGATATTACCTTCACCTTGAACGGGGTCAAGCTCGGCTTCTGGACAAGCCCCGGCGATTTCGGCGATCAGCGCGGAAAATACACACCAAAATGGTGGGCGAACCATATCAACCAGTATGGCCTGCTCAAGCAGCTGCGCATTACGGGAGAAGGCACTTATGTAGATCGTCTGAAGATTTCGGAGATTACGCTAAATGACGTCAACATCCGCGGAAAGCAATGGACCTTCAGGCTTTCTGTAGAAGAAGATGCCCGTCATATTGGCGGCCTCACGCTGTTTGGCAAAGGCTTCGGCAACTATAACGAGCATCTTATATCAGAACTTTATTATACTTGAATCCCTGCCACCTGGCCTAAACAAAGACATAGCGCTACTTGGGTTATATACCGTTCACCACAACGCGCCGCCCGGCAGCGGACAACTCTTTCGCTTCAGCTTGGCGGCAACAGGAATGATGCAACCGCAAACGGTACAGTTTACCCCATCCAGCAGCTTGGCACAGCCATTGCAAATTCGCAGCCGCTCAGCATATACCTCATCATCTACACAATGATCAGAAGTGAACATGGGAGAGGCCAACAGGCGCCGGATGCTCTCCTCCGTCACCTTGTACTCCTCCTGACAGCCTTTGCATCCGTTATTTTGCGTGCTCATCCTGTACCTTTTATGCCTTTGCCGCTTGCTGCTTGATCTCCAGCACCGCGACTGACATAGGCGGCAATTGAACGCTCAGCTTGCTGCCCTCCAGAACAAAGGCATTAAAAGGCTGTGGAACAACCTGATCCGGCTGTTCAAACGTATTGTGAGCATCGATCTCAGTAGCGGCTAATATTGTACCGGATACAACGAGCTCCCCGATCCTCTCATCCAGACCGCGCAAATCGATAGTCAGGTCATGGTTATCCGCATGATTCAGATTACAAAGGCTAATATGAATAATCCCTTCCTGGTCTACGGAAGCCGAAGCCGATACGGCAGGAATATCGCGGCCATTATGACGATAAGCTTCACTCTCGCAAGTGAATTCGACTCTCTCAGCATCCTGATGCACTTTGAACATATCAAATACATGATAGGTTGGCGTCAAGAGCATTCGCTCGCCTTCCGTTAAAATCAACGCTTGCAGCACATTGACCATTTGCGCGATATTCGCCATTCTTACCCGATTATTATGCCGATGAAAAATGTTGAGGGTAACACCGGCAACCAGTGCATCGCGGATGGAATTCTGCTGATACAGATACCCCGGCATCGATCCCGGCTCCCTATTGTACCAGGTTCCCCATTCATCAACGATCAGTCCGATACGCTGATCTGGATCATATTGATCCATAATCGCACTATGCCGGGTAATCAGCTCATCCATATGCAGAGCTTGCCCCAGCGTTGTGAACCACTCGTCTGTATTGAAGCCGGTGGCGTCCCCTTTATTTTCCCAGTCCGGACCGAGAATCGTGTAATAATGCAGTGTGATTGAATCCATAAATGAAGATGCCTCGCGCATGAGAACTTCCATCCAGCGATAATCGTTCCCATTGGGACCACAGGCAATCCGCTGAAGCTTATTATCGCCGTAATTGCGGACATAGGTCTGATACTGGCGATATAGATCCGCATAATATTCCGGGCGCATATTACCGCCACAGCCCCAGTTCTCGTTGCCAACACCCCAATATTTTACGGTCCACGGCTCCGTCCGTCCGTTCGCTGCACGCATGGACGACATTGGAGACTCTCCGCCAAACGTAAGGTACTCTACCCATTCGGACATTTCCCGCACGGTCCCGCTGCCTACATTTCCATTTATGTAAGCGTCACAGCCAAGCAGCTCACACAACATCATAAACTCGTGAGTCCCGAAATGGTTGTTTTCAACAGCGCCTCCCCATAGCTTGTTAATCATTCGTTTGCGTGTCTCTCGCGGGCCAATCCCATCCTCCCAATGATAATCATCTGCAAAACAACCACCTGGCCACCGCAACACCGGGATATTGATGCGCTGCAGCGCTTTCAATACATCGTTTCTAATCCCCTTGGTATTCGGAATTGGTGAATCCTCGCCCACCCAGATGCCTTCATAGATCCCTCTGCCCAAATGCTCGGAGAAATGTCCGTAAATCTCTTTGTGGATAAGTCCTTTTCGCATATCTGCATTTAACACAGCACTAGAAGCCATTGTCTCCCGCCTTTCACTTTAATTAATAAAAAAATTAATTAATAAATATATTTATTAACATTATAATAAAGCTCTTACAAGTCCGTCAATGCGCTCCATGCTTCTTACGACTCAAATCCCAACATTTTTTACGGATAACGATATTAAACTTATAAATAAACCAAAATGAACTTGATAAATGAACATAAATGGAGTAAATTGAACATTAAAGAACTTACTATTTTGTAAAGGGGACTATTCACATGGAAAGACGTTATGCTTCTCATCCAAATGAGGTTAAGCAATTCGATACGGAGCGCCTGCGCGAGGAATTTCATATTCCAACTTTATTTACAGCTGACAAACTGGAACTCGTATTGACCCATGAAGACCGTATGATCATTGGCGGAGCACATCCGGTTAAGGAAGCGGTTAAATTGGAGACCGATCTGAAGGAACTTGGTGTATCCTTCTTCCTGGAGCGCCGCGAGCTTGGTATTATCAATATTGGCGGAGCAGGAAGCGTCACTGTAGACGGAACCGTATACGAATTGGATAATAAAGAATGCTTGTTCGTAGGCATGGGCAGCAAAGAAGTTATTTTCAACAGCAAGGATGCTGCAAAACCGGCTAAGTTCTATTTGAACTCCGCTCCGGCCCATAAAGAATTCCCTACAGCCAAAGCTACGCTTAAAGATGCGGAATCCGCTGAACTGGGTTCGATCACCAATTCTAACGAGCGCAGAATCTATCGTTTCATTCATGAGAACGGAATTCAAAGCTCGCAGCTGGTTATGGGTTTGACCCTGCTCAAACCGGGCAATATGTGGAATACGATGCCAGCTCACGTCCATCCTCGCCGGATGGAAGCTTATGTGTACTTCGACCTGCCTGAAGATGCTGTAGTCGTTCACATGATGGGTGAGCCTACCGAAACAAGACATATCATTATGAGAAATGAAGAAGCCGTTATCTCCCCTAGCTGGTCCGTGCATAGTGGTGTGGGCACAAGCAACTACGGCTTCATCTGGAGCATGGCTGGAGATAACAAAATCTACTCCGATATGGACCCAGTAGATATGAAAGAGTTAAAATAAAGGTTCAAATGTACGAAAAGAAATGAGGCCCGCTATGAACCCGATCCGACGCTACGAGAAGATCATGGAAGTATTGTTGATGAATAAAGAGGTTACGGTAGCAGAGCTGAGCGAGCGGCTGCAGGTAACAGGGAAGACGATTCGTGAGGATCTGTCTAAATTGGAGGAACAGGGACTGATTCGCCGCATCCATGGGGGAGCGATTCTCGCCCAGGACGATCAATTCGGTATTTTGCCCTCCAAAGAGCCGATTGCCAAAAATGCAGACGCCAAGGTTGAGATCGCCTATGAAGCGCTTCGCCATATCGCCAGAAATGATATTATCGCCCTTGACGGTGGCAGCACAACGCTCGAAATTGCCCGCCGGCTGGATAATCAGCCGCTTACGGTAGTGACCAACGACGTCTATATCATCAGCGAGCTTGCAACCAAGGATCAGATCCTTCTTGTTGTTCCCGGGGGATATCGGGTACGCAATATGCTTGCCGGTTCGGAAGCAAATGCCTACGTGCGGCAGCTCAATATTCAGAAAGCATTCATATCGACGACAGGCGTTCATCCAGAACATGGTCTATCCATATATACCGGTGATTTGATTGATTTCAAGCGCGCATTAATCGATACAGCCCGTGAGACGTTTGCCGTTATCGATCATCATAAATTCGGACAATCCGCTCTGCGGACCTTTGCATCTCTCGACGAGATCAGCGCCATCATAACCGACCGCGGACTTACAGCCGAGATTGCTAAACCCTACAAGGATATGGGCATCCGAATTTTGACCAGCGGCTACGAGCACGGCCATTCCAATCCATAAAGGAGCGTTATACTCATGAACTTATTTGATCTATCTGGCAAGACAGCTCTCGTAACCGGCGCAGCTGGTGGGCTGGGCCAAGGCATCGCCCTAGGACTCGCAGAAGCAGGAGCAGACATTGTCTGCGCTTCCTACAGCTCCAGTGAAGAGACTGTTAAGGCCGCTCAGGCATTGGGCCGGAAAGCCTCCGATATTACGGTTGATTTAAGCGATCATTCTATTTTACAACAAACTTTCGACAAGGCTCTTGAACTGACCGGACATGTAGATATTCTTGTGAACAATGCCGGGATTATTCGTCGTACTCCAGCCAAGGATCACAGTCAAAAAGACTGGTTTGACGTTATTGATATTAACCTCAACACGGTGTTCCTTCTGTCACAAATCGTTGGCAGACACATGATTGAGAGAGGCAGCGGAAAAATGATCAATATTTGCTCGATGCTCTCCTACCAGGGTGGAATTAATGTACCAGGCTATACTGCGTCCAAGCATGGCGTTGCCGGTCTGACGAAGGCATTTGCCAATGAGTGGGCAGCAAGCGGTCTGCAAATCAACGGTATTGCTCCCGGCTATATGGCTACCAACAATACTGCGCCAATTCTTGCAGACGAAGAGAGAACGGCCTCGATCACCGAGAGAATTCCTGCAGGACGTTGGGGTACTCCTGACGACGTGAAGGGTCCTGCCGTATTCCTGGCTTCCTCGGCTTCCGATTACCTGAACGGTCATGTTCTGTGTGTTGATGGCGGATGGATGGCAAGATAATCTCCTGCTAGATCAAAGAGCTGCCTGCAGTTCCTTTATTTAGGGACTGTGGCAGCTCTTTTTTATTTTATAAGAAAAGCCGGCTTAACCATTGGATGCACAGATCCATCCAGGTCGCCACATGAGGATCGATCTGCCCTTCATCTGTGGCCGTCAGCTTGGTAGCCAGCGATAATCCGTGCGGTCCTTCCGGATAGATATGCAATTCGAACGGAATGCCATGTCTGCGCATCGCTTGGGCGAACAGCAGGCTGTTCTCCACCGGAACCGCCGTGTCCTCGAATGTATGCCAGATGAACGCTGGTGGCGTCTTCTCACTCACCTGCTCCTCCAAAGACATCTCAGTAAGCAGCGCTTCCTCCGGGTCCTCGCCTAACAAATTATCAAAAGAACCCCGATGCGCATGCTCCCCGCCTGAAATCACCGGATAGCTCAGAATTAATGCGTTTGGCCGATAAATGTCCGTGCCCTGCCCCTGTTCATCCTGAAGCAGCGGGTTATCCCAGTGGACTCCCAGGCTTGCTGCCAGGTGGCCGCCAGCAGAAAACCCGCAGACCGCAATCTTATCGGCAATAATATTCCATGCTTCCGCATTCTCCCGAAGGATACGGATTGCCTTGGACACGTCCAATAATGGCTGCGGATGCTTCCTTGGGGCTACGCTATAATACAAGACAAAGGCATGGAACCCGGCTGCATTGAACTCCAGTGCGATCGGTTCCGCTTCACGCTCGGATGTAAATCCATAACCACCGCCGGGACAGATCAGAACCGCCCCTCTTTTTTGCTCGCCTTTTAAAATGTAAGTTTCCAGCTTGGGGGTAAAACCGTCCTCCAGTTGGCCAGCATATGTACCCTGATCCCATATTTCAACGATTTTCTCGATCATCTTGTCCTCTCCTCTTATGCCGTATATCCCTCATTATACTGCAAATGGTTGCTTAAGGAGAATGAAAAAAGGCCCTAAAAAGGGCCTAGTTTTACGACATTGTATTTTCATGCTCTCCAAGATGAGAGGCGGAACGTTACCGCCCCCTCCTGCTCGATTTATTGAAGACTCCACAAAGCAGGCACATTCGCAGGCTCCCAACCAGCAAGCGACGTATGCGGCTGTAGGCATTTATACACTTTTCCGTTATAGGTCACCAAATCATCTTTGACGTATGCCTTATTGGCCACCCATGCATCCACGGTTGGTGTAGAGGCTTCGGTTGTAACTGTCACTGCATTGCTAGCAGCCGAGACGTTGCCCGCCGCGTCTTTGGCTATGACAGTAAAGGTATAACCCGTATTAGGAGATAGATTAGTAATATCCGCCGTAAGCGTCGTGCCGTCCACGGAAGCCGCCAGCGTGGAATCGTTATAAACATCGTAGCCGGTCACACCCACGTTATCTGTAGAAGCTCCCCAAGCCAGGGTTACACTAGTTTGGGTTTTGGCTGTTGAAGTCAGATTTGCAGGAGCGGTAGGAGGAACTGTATCCGTAGGAGAGGATGCATCGGTAGTGACGCTTACGATATTGCTAGCAGCCGAGACGTTGCCCGCCGCATCTTTGGCTTTAACAGTAAAGGTATAAGTCGTAGCCGGAGATAGACTAGTAATAACCGCCGAGAACGTTGTGCCGTTCACGGAAGCCGCCAGCGCAGAACCGTTATAAACATCGTAGCCGGTCACACCCACGTTATCTGTGGAAGCTTCCCAAGCCAGCGATACGCTTGATTGTGTTTTTGCCGTGGAGGTCAGATTTGCAGGGACTGTAGGTGCAACTGTATCCGGTGCCGTTGGTGTAGTAGTCACAACGTTGCTGGCCGCCGACACATTGCCTGCCGCGTCTTTCGCCTTCACGTAGAAGGATACGGCACTGCCTGCCGGAAGACCTGTCGCGGTAAACGTGGTTGTCGTAGAACTGCCGATCAAATTCGAACCTTGATAGATGTCATATCCTGTTACACCGATATTATCGGTAGACGCGGTCCAGGTTAAGGTAGCGGAGGTTGATGTTTGTGCAGTGATAGCGAGATTTGCAGGTGCGCTTGGAGGTTGTGTATCCGCAGGTGGAGCAGATTGAAGCTGCCATAATGTTGGAGCGGCTGACGGCTCCCAACCTGGGATAGAAGTGTGCGCATAAGTACATTTGTAGAGGTTCCCGTTATAAGTAACATAAGCCCCGACTGCATACGCAGTATTAGGCTGCCATGCAGGGAAAACCGGGTCGGTAGGCGTCGTCACAGCGATAGAATCACTAGGGGCGGATAGGTTGCCGGACAGATCTCTGGCAATAATATAGAAGTTGTAAGTGGTTCCTGGCGAGAGCCCGGTAATGGTCTCCGTTGTGCCTTCCGTTGATTTAACTAGCGTGCCATTCTGGTAAATATCGTAGCCGGCGATATCATCATTATCGGTTGAAGCCCCCCAATTTAGCTTGACCGTCGTTTTGGTCTTGGCAGTGGCGACCAGATGGGTCGGAGTGGTTGGCGGTTGATTATCGAGGATTGGTGGTAAAGTGGTGACCGAAAGGGCGTTGCTGGCCGCAGAGGAGTTGCCCGCCGCATCTCTCGCTTTAACCGTAAAGATATACGTTGTGCTGCCTGTTAGGCCTTTAATGAGGGCGGTTGTTGTTGCTCCGTCAACCGAGAGAGCAAGCGCACCATTTTTATAAATATCATAAGCCATAACGCCTACATTATCGGTCGAAGGGCTCCAGCTTAATGCAACCTTCTTGTCGCCGTGACCTGCATCAGTCAAATTTGCAGGCGCCGTTGGCGGAACGGTATCCACAGGCGGCGTGGCTTGACTCAGGTCAGCAGCAACCTTATCTAACAGCTTAGGCCCTGTGCAGTTGAATTTTGGACTTGTGCGGCAATCGGAGCTGAATTCCCAGAACATCGCGCCGGCAAGATTGTTATTCTTGATGTATTCCGTCTTATAACCGATGGATTCCGTATCATCATAAGAAATAAAGATCTTTGTCGTTGGATTGTAGAGATAAGGAACCTTGGCAATGCTGTTGAAATATCGTGTATACCCGTTTTTATTTACATAGTTCGCAGCGAGATCCCCGTAATCAAACACCCCTGTATTTCCGGAGTTGGTATCATCCCAAGTTCCGTTGGGAGCCCATTTGAACACTGAACCGTTATCTTCCGCGCAGGTCTGGTATTGACCGTCGTTATTCGGCCCAGGAGGGCAGTTCTTCCAGCTGCGGGCCATGAACTCTAACCCGACAACAAGCTTATTCATAGGCACCCCCGCATTTTTATAAGCCTGGATTGCCCCGTCCACGAAGAAACCGTTGCTGTAGTAGGGATCGCTAGGATCCCCATAAAGACCCGTATTATGACTGGTCGTAGCTTCAAAAGATCCGCCGTGGAAGTCATAAGTCATGATATTGATCCAATCGACGATTTGAGCGATTTTGCCCAGTTCGGTGTTGTCGACGAATTTCTGACTCGCACCGGAAGCGATGGTAAGGATATAATGTTGGCCATCCTCAGCTCCTGCTGCATCCAGCTGGTTGCGGATTTCTTGCAGCAGCAGGGTGTAGTTCTGTTTATCCTCCGGTCGGTAGCTATTGCCTTTGATCGCTTCTACATTCGGATATTCCCAGTCGAGGTCAACCCCATCAAACCCATACGCTCGAAGCGCATCGACAGCCGATTTAGCGAAGTTCTTTCGAGTTTGATCAGATGCCGCGGTATCGGAGAAGCGGTTGGACCATGTCCATCCCCCGACCGACAGGATCGTCTTCAACTGCGGATTTTGGGCCTTCAGGTTCCGCAAGGCTCCAAAGTTGCCGCAGGCCGCATCGGCCCAGCAACCGGTGGTTGGCCCGCCAGGTGTAGGGCGCAAGGCATCGGCATCAGGATCACCAAGCACGATACTGCCATTAGGGACGTTACCGGATTGAAGTGGAATACCGGAGACGGTACAAGACCATGTATTTTTGTTCGGGTTGTCTATAGCGGTAGAGCCATTGCCGTGCTTTCCATCCCAACAAATATCAGCAAACGCATAGTTAATGTGTGTGATTTTGGAGACATCGATATCCGTAACATTATAGCTGCGGCCATAAACGCCCCAAGATGGGAAATATCCGACGATTTTATAGTTTCCGTTTGAAGTGGCTGCGCTTGCATTTTGTGCACCAACGCCGGATACGACTGACGTAATGATCAGCAACAGGCAGACGAATGCCATTCCGACCCTTTTTAATACCTTGCTGTAAATCATGAATTCTCCTCCTTTTTTTGAACAACAGGTACCCCTATCTGCGCTAAATTACTTGGATATTAAGCAGGCTTGCTCTTGTTAGCGATACTGCGATGCGAATCACAAATCAAGGCCTCACCCCCTTTCAAGTGGGAAGCAATAAATCAGTAGGGTTGGTATATGGAGAACACAATATCGTGGGGAAAACATAGCAAAAAACACTTAGGTGGAAACACAGCAAAACTAAAGTGTACACCTTCAGGCATGGGACATGGGTATCGGTATGGGTTTAATTTGAGTGAACATCAAATGGGTGTTAATGAGGTGATATAGCATTCACTTCGCAGAATGAAGCCAGGGGAGAATACGAAACACACGCTGAGGTAGCGGTAAGGTTACGATTTGGTACGAAAGTATTTATATGGCAAGGAAAATAAAATATGACTTAAATTGGAGGGATGTAGAAGGATATCATGGTACGGTCATGAAAGGAGCCTATGACTATTAAATTTATAAACGGCAGTTCTTCGCTTCCAAGCGTCTGTGGTGTTCGTTACTCGTCACAAAAAAAGTGGAGGGCCATGCATGGCCCTCCACTTATATTATGATTTCCACCATTCGTCATAAGGGGCCACAGGCAACTGACGTTTATGCTCGCTGCGCAAATAGCGTTCCTCGATACTGGCCTTGGTCTTGGTGTCTACTGCTGCGCCAGTTAAATAATCATCCAGCGCTTGATAGGTAATGCCGAGCTCTGCTTCATCGGATTGCTGCGGCTTATCATCAAGCAGGTCGGCCGTAGGAACCTTCAAATACAGACGCTCTGTTGCATTTAATTCCTTAAGCAGCTCACGCCCCTGCGCCTTCGTTAGACCGGCCAATGGCACGAGATCTGCACCACCGTCGCCAAACTTCGTAAAGAAGCCGGTCACAGCCTCGGCGGCATGATCCGTACCGATGACAAGACAGCCCGTCTCCCCGCCGATTGCGTATTGGACCATCATCCGCATGCGCGCCTTGGCATTGCCTTTGTTAAAATCAGACATCGGATGTCCGATCGATTGCTTGACCTGCTCGGAAAAAGCGAGTACCGGTTCCTCGATGTTGACGGCCAGGGATTGATCCGGTCGGATAAAAGTCAGCGCCTCGGCGGCATCCTCCTCATCCTGCTGTGTACCGTAAGGCAAACGGACCGCATAGAATGTCGCTTCATAACCTTCTGCCCGCAGCTCCTCGACCGCAAGCTGGGCCAAGCGGCCAGCAAGTGTCGAATCCTGCCCCCCGCTGATTCCAAGGACGAAGCCTTTGGCTCTCGTCTTGCGGCAGTACGCCTTCAGGAAATCCACCCGCTGTCTGATCTCCTCCTTGGCTTGAATGACCGGCTTCACATGCAGCGCTTTAATGACTTGTTGTTGAATGCTCATATTGCTGATGGCTCCTCTCTACTTATATAATTTGTGATCTTTAATATAGGAATAACATCTGTCGGGCATTAGATAGCGCGGTTCTCCGCCTAATCTGAACTCATCGCGGATATAGCTGGAGCTAATCTCCATCGCCAGCCCTTTATCGATAAGGTGGAACGTTTGTCCGTCATCGCTATTGCGCAGAATAGGCGACCTGCTGATTGCCGAGAGCATATTAATCCCATCCCTGGCCATTACGATGAACTTGTTCTCACGGATAAGCTCCTCGGATTTTTTCCATTTCCCCTCACCGATATCCAGCAGCAGATCGGCTCCCATTATAAAATAAATCTCATCCTCCGGGTATTGCGCCTTAAAATGCTTAAGCGTTAAATACGTCGCAATCTCCCAGCCTGGCTGCTTCATTTCATAATTATCGGCAACAAATCTATCATTCCCCTGGATCGCCATCACAATCATGTTCCAGCGATGCTCATCGCTGACATGCATCGTCTTGTCTGGACGCTTGCTTGAACAGGGCAGAAAAATAACCCGATCCAGCTTGCAACGGTGCATCACCGTACTTGCCGTCCACAAATGCACGTTCGTGATCGGATCAAAGGATGATCCGTAGATTCCTATTTTGGCCAACGCCGATTCCTCCCCTTGTCTCTCCCTTACTGGAGGTTATATAAAAGTCCTCCTTTGATCTCGAAGCAGCACGGCACGGGTAGCTTATTTAATATTGAATCTTGAAATCCTACCGGAACCAGACAGGGGGTTTATGAAGTCATGGTTTCTACGGATACCTCTTAAGGGCTCAAGTACAAACTACGTATGATCCCACTTCTTTTGTTCCCGGCTTCATTCAACTATAGAGTTTTGTAAAATCGCTTATCAAAAGTATAAACCTCAGCGCCAAAAATCCGACTTTTTTAACATAATATTCACTTAAGCTTGGACTCTTTGGTTTACCTGCTCTTGAATCTTGGCGATCAAGCGCATTTTGTTATCCCAGCATGCCTGGCTTAGATCTACGGGATACTCGGCCGGATTAAGCATCCGTTTGTATTCATCCCATAGCAGCTCCAGGTTCTGAGCCGCAAACTGCTGAATCTCGGCCAGCGCCGGCAGCTGATAGACCAATTTGCCCGCCTCGAAGATCGTATGATGCAGCTCGCGTGCTTCGAAATTAGTAACGAACTTGGCAACATGGGTATGCACCGGATGAAACATTTTCAGCGGATCCTCCTGCTGCGGATTCTCATGCATTAGCGCGATATAATCGCCTTCCGATTTCTGATTGGCTTTATTGATGATACGGAACACTTTCTTGCGCCCGGGCGTCGTTACTTTCTCCGGATTCGCACTGATCTTGATCGTATCCTGCATTTGGCCATGCTCGTCCTCGATCGCGATCAATTTATATACCGCACCCAAGGCCGGTTGATCATAAGCTGTAATCAGCTTGGTTCCCACTCCCCACACATCGATCTTCGCCCCCTGCGCCTTCAGGTTCATGATCGTATGCTCATCGAGATCATTGGTCGCATAGATATTGGCCTGCTTGAAACCTGCTGCGTCAAGCATCTTGCGCGCTTCCTTCGACAGATAAGCCAGGTCCCCGCTATCGAGACGAATACCAAGAAAGTTAATCTTCGGGCCAAGTTCCTTGGCCACCTGGATCGCCGTAGGTACCCCTGATCTTAGCGTATCATAGGTATCCACCAGGAACACGCAATCCTTATGGGCTTCCGCATATTTGCGAAAAGCGGTATATTCATCGCGATAGGCTTGAACCATCGCATGGGCGTGGGTGCCTACCGTTGGAATGCCAAACAGCTTGCCGGCTCTGACATTCGAGGTTGCTTCAAAGCCGGCGATATAGGCGGCCCTTGCTCCCCAGATTGCAGCATCCAGCTCCTGTGCGCGACGGGTGCCAAACTCCATGCTGGTCTCATGGCCGATCACCTGCTTGATCCGCGAGGCCTTCGTTGCAATCAAGGTCTGGAAATTAACCATATTGAGCAGAGCAGTCTCAATGAGTTGAGCCTCGGCCAGCGGCGCCTCGATCTGCATCATCGGCTCATTGGCAAAGACGAGTTCACCTTCCTGCATCGAGCGCACGGTTCCCGTAAATCGAAGCTGTTCCAAGTAAGCGAGAAATTCCTCGCTATAGCCGTCCTCCCGTAAAAAATCGAGATCGCTCTTCGTGAAGCGGAATTGCTCCAGATACCGGATCACCCGCTCCAGCCCGGCAAAGACAGCATAACCGTTCTTGAAGGGGATTTTGCGGAAATAGACCTCAAATACAGCCTTGCGGTTATGAATTTGATCCTGCCAATAAGCCTGAGTCATATTGATCTGATATTTATCGGTATGCAGGGCATAGCTGTCATCCGCATAAGCATAAGCGTCCAGCCGCCCCTCTTTATCCAGACTGTTCTTCATGACTGATTCCTCCTCTTTACTGAATCTCCGCTCCAAGCGAGGCTTTAAAATGACGCAGCGCCCAGACATGGCCTTCCTGATCAAAGCTGGCTACAGCCGCTTCATGGATCACAATATGAAATCCTCTATTATAAGCATCAACTGCGGTATGCAATACGCAAATATCCGTGCATACCCCGACCAGATGAAGCTCAGTGATTCCCCTGGCGCGAAGCTGCAGTTCTAGATCCGTTCCTGCAAACGCGCTGTATCTCGTCTTATCCATCCAATATACATTTTCGGACGCCTTGGTCAGCTGATAGACCTTCTCCAAGGCGCCATACAACTCGCGTCCCTTCGTTCCTTCCAGATTGTGCGGAGGGAAGAGCCTGGTCTCGGGATGCAGCTGATCCCCTTGTCTGTGAAGATCAATGGCGAACACAACATAATCATTATTGCCAATAAACTGTTTGGTAATGTCGACCATCGCCTGCTCAATCGCCTGTCCGGGCTTGCCGCACGTCAGCGCTCCATCATCGGCCACAAAGTCATTCGTGTAATCAATATTGATTAATGCTCTCTTCTTCACTTCTGTCATCCTGAATCCCTCCCTGATTTTAGCGTCCCCATTTACTTTCTAACATGGTAAAGCGAATGATTCACATCGGTCGTGGTCTCTGTGAATCGATACAATTGCGTTGGCTTCTTAGAGGTCCGGGTTGTCTTCCTGCCGGGAACCTCTTCAATGAATGGCAGTGATTTTATTTTACGAGCAAAAGAAGCGTCCAGCGCAATCGCTGAATCATCAGTGACGGTAAGCAGCACCGCCTGAAGCTCGGAATAAGTGAATTCCTCGGGCAGAAACTCCTTAGCGGCAGTCGTCTCCAGCAGCTTGCGGCGAATCACATCAATTGCATCACGGATGATCCGTTCGTGATCAAAAGCCAGCTCCAGCTTCAGGACATCCTCAACCGGAAATAGCTCAACTTCACTGGCGTCATCTCCACTCTGGCGATGCTTCAGAAGATGCTCCGGCACGATGGCATAATGCGCATTGGAGATAATCCATCCCCGTGGATCACGTCCCGGAGTATCGTACACGCCATAATGCTCCAGATGGATGCTGTCAACTCCGGTCTCCTCCTTCAATTCTCTGGCAGCAGACTGGAACGCCGTCTCGTCCGGGTTCACGAAGCCGCCGGGCAGCGCCCATTTGCCGGCTTCTATATTCGGACGCCCTTCACTATCCGTCATGCTCCGCTTGATAAGCATAATATACAGCTTCATAACCGGGGGTTTAAAAGGCTCAGGCTGGCCTGAGAGAATGGTAAACACCGCGATATCAGACGTATATCCATCCGGTGTCCTATATTTCTTGACGTCATAGTGCTGCAGCGCCTGTTCATTGGATATCACACTGTGAACCTCCTTTATTTTAACACTTAACAAATTGTTAATTGTAATTATACTGACCTCTTGCAGCATTGTCAACCATATTTATGCAATTTAGGCCCTTACGCACATGAAGCGGGAAAAACCGCCAGGGAAGTTGCCCTGACGGTTTTTAAGTTCGAAGAAAATAAATGCTACTTTGCGGCCATTCGGGTGATTTGCCTTTAATCAGAGCTCACCTTGAACAGGGCTTACTTTGAACCAGGCTACGTTGATCCGAGCTTGCTGGGGACATCGCTTCTCTCCTCTGTTTCCTTTCACATCGCGATATCCACATATTCATCGGGCTTGATGCCTTCATACCGGACAAAGGCCCGTTTGAAGGAATAGACATTTTCATAGCCCACGCGACGGGCAATAACATCGATGCCGCATTTTCTCTCCCGCAGCAGCTCTTTGGCCATTTCCATGCGGAGCCGGCATAAATAATCATAAAAATTAATTCCGGTAACCTCCTTGAAGATTTTCGATACTTTGGAGACCGACATCTGAAAGATTTCAGCAAGCTGCTTCAACGAAACGTCGGAACTGGTGTAATTCTCGTTGACATACTGCAGCAGCTGGCTGCCAACCTCGATCGTAGGCATCGAGTTCGAATAGCGATTGCGTTCGCAGATCAGGGTGACGACTTCATATACATAGCTCCACAGCTCCGCGACATCCGATCCTTCCGCTTTATTGGCAAACTGCTTCACGTAGATGCCGGTATCCAGATTCAATTCATGCAGCACCCGCAGCATCGTCTCCATCAGTAAAGAGACCAACCGCATTGTACTCGCTTCGGACAGGCAGCGCTTCCCATTCTCCGCACTGATCTCATGCAGGATTTGCATGGTTGTATCCAGATTCCCGATCTTCAGATTATTGATCAGCTGTACTTCCCAATCTGTCGGGTAATAGTATTCCACGATCGTCTGAGCCGTTTCTTCCTGAATATCGGGAAGATGGTCGCGTGAGAACATAATAAACTGCAGGCTTTCGTTAGCCGTGTAATACGATTTGCTAATGCCAACCAGTCCCTTCTCTACCGTCCCGGGCAAGACATACGGATGAAAACCGCAAGCCTGTTCGATCTCTTCAGTGATGCTGGCGGCGATTCGCTCCATCCTTCCCTCCTGACCAAAAAGGGCCTCCGAGGACAAAATCAGCGCCTTATCGGCATGGGTCACTTCAAACAGCTCATAATCCAGCCCATGACGCTCCATTACTTTCTCGACAATTACGAGCGTCATCAATTCGATTTTGCGGATCTGGCCGAAATCTGAGACGTCGCGGATCGCATGGAAGCTAATTAGTACCGTACAGTAATACATCTCATCGGTATAACCGATACCGATTTTTTTCAGCCCATTCATTTGCTGATCATCCGTAAAATATCCTTTGAGCAGACGCTGGAACAAATTCGACTTGGCAGCTTTTTCATAGTCCTGCATCGATCGCTGAAGCTTCTCATTTTCATGCAGCAGCCGATCAAAGGATTTTTCAATGTAATTATATTCGGAACCGGAGATGGGACTGCTCCTGACATCGTCATAACGAATCGCAGCCGAAAGCTTGCTCAGCAAGGCCCCTAACGGATGGTAACTGATTTTGGCCAACAGGAACGCGGTTAAAGCGCCAAGCGCGATGGATATCATAATAGCCAGCAGCGAACTGAACAGATTGTTGATACCGATCACACTGCTATCCAGATAAGACATTTTGTACTTCAGATCGCTCTCAAGCGAGGATACCACAAGCTGATAGCTGCCCTGGCTCCCCTGCTCCTCCCCGGCAAGCCCGGCCTGGGTCTGCCTGTAAATCGACTGCCCCTGCGTCGTTATCAAAATATCGGTGGACTCAATACTGCCAAACCGATGCATATAATCCGAGAAGTAAGCGCTGTCAATAAATAAAACAAGAACGCCACGCGGTTGGTTCACCACCTCCAAGCTTTGAAAGACCGGAATGACGCGTTTGCTGTTCCCCCACAGCTTCATCGTTTCCGGCGGCAGCATTTTGAAATACTGTTGTTCGAGTGCGGTGCTCTCGATTCGCTGCTGCACCTCATTATCGAATACAGCCACGCTGGAGAAAAAATCGTCCTCGGCATAGGTCCCCCAAGCAGAAAAAATCTGTTTCTTTTCCGGAAAAACAATCATTCCGAAGGAGAGAATATTCAGGGAGTTGATGGAGTTCTCGAAGTTCCTACGAATTTCCAGCATCTTTAGAAAATCAAATTCATTTTCATATACGTCTGTATTCTGCATCATTTTCCGGACCCAAGATTCTTCACCCATCAGCTTGCCTAAATTTTTGAGCTCCTGCAGTTTATCATCAACGACGACCGCAATCCGATTAGCATCGGAAACATGCTTGTCATGCAGCCGCTGCCTCTCCTCCCTGATGTTCCGCTGCACATTCAAGCTGCTGAATACAATGATCGGAATAATCAGGATCACGGTATAGGATAAAAAGATTTTTCGAAACGTAACGCTTCCGAAGTTTCCTAGTCGCAAAGGCCATCCCCTCCTCCGGTTATGAATCCATCATGAAGCAGAAGGAGGAAAACGACGATCTCCCCTGCTAACGGAGAGAACGTCTGTTTTCCCGATTGTACAATCGTTATTCGATGCTGTTGTATCTATCAAGCAACTGCTGGTCGATCTCGATCAACTGATCCAACCCTAGCTTTTTCAACTCGGAAATATACTCATCCCAGTTATCGAGAGATTTCTGGCCCAAAGCCAGCTTGGTAGCAAGCTCTTCCGAATAGGTTCTAAGATTCGTTAAAATTTTTGTCTTCGTCTCAAGCTGCTGATCATCGGGAATCGCCAGGTAGTTGGCATTCATGTTGACGAAATATGGCTTGTAATTAAGCATATTCAACTCATGGTCGGCTTTATCCTTCGATACGCCGGACAGCTCGAACTCCAGATTGGCGAATTGAACGCGAGGGAATACGGTATCCCCGAATAGCGGGCGCCCGGTGACCTGTCCTGATTTGGCCAGCTCTTCATCCGAACCGTTGTTGATATATACTTTTGCTCCATTGTCATCCCTTTTGTAGGTCTGGCCTTCGATACCCCAGTACAGCAGGTCCGCATAAGGATCAGAGTAGATCATATCGAAAAATCGGATCGCCGCCTCCACATCTTTGCAGTCTTTGGTAATCGCATATTTTTGCCATACCAGAAACGGAGGCTCCAATTGCGCAGCCGGGGCTATATGCTCAACGGCTTGAAGCGGCATCAACGGAAGGAAATCACCGCCGCCATTGATCGTGGGCTCCAGATAAGTTTCCAGATTGTAATCGCTGATGGAAGCCACCTGATTTTCGGTCATCTTCTGCTGCTTCTGCTCTCCCGTAGCCCCGATCAGGCTTGTATCGAGCACCCCTTCCTTAACAAGCTGCTGCAGATAGAGGAAATAGTCCTTGATACCTTCCTGATACCACGGGGAGACTACCTTTTTATTCTCTACGTCCACCGCCGTAATGTCGGTGCCAAGTCCGAACCATTGGGCGATTGCGCCCTCAAATTTGCTCGTATCGTAGACCAGAACCTCGTCCGGCTTGCCGTTGCCATTGGCGTCCTTGTCTCTGATCGCCTTTAACGTGTCCAAATACTCCTTGGCATTGGCTGGGGCCGGAAGATTCAGCTTATCCAGCCAGTCTTTGCGGATCAGCATGCTCAAGGCCACGGGCGCCGGCTCCTTCTCCTGATACGTTTTTTTGTGCAAATCACTGAACCAGTACATTTTGCCGTCAGGCGATGTCGTCGTTTTTTTGGCATAAGGGAATTCCTGATCGTACATCTTCTTAATATTTCCATTGCTATATTTCTCGATTAGCGGATTCAAATCAAGCAGCACACCCTGCTTGGCCAGGTTCAGAACCGTCGTATTATCCAGCTGCGAAATATTCACAATGTCGGGGAGAGAGGAACCTGAGGCCATTCTAGTCTGAATAACTACTTTATATTGCTCATTGGGAACCAGCTCATATTCCAGCTCCAGTCCAGCTTCCTGTATCATTTTATCGACTTCCGTCCACACCGGGTATTTATCTCTATCCTCGAACTTAATGTACTTATTGGAGCCGGTGGGCCCAAGCAATTTCAGTTTGCTGACATTTTTCTCCGCCGTCGAAGAGCTGCCTCCCTCCTCCTTCTTCACCTCTCCGCCGCCGCAGGCTGTGATGGTCCCGAACACAACAACCGCTGCCATCAATGCCATCAATGATCTTCTCCAACGCTTCATCTTTTACATTCCCCCTAGAAATGTTTGATAACACAAGTATTCTATTGCGATCGGATCTGCATGGAGGTTCAATTTTACCAATAAAGAAATCGCTTACATCTTAATGTAGCAACCCTGTTCATGTCTACAGATCCGAGAACAAACCTTTTTGTTGTTCCCGAAAAGCGGTTTAGGGCTATTCTTTCAAGGAACCGAGAAGCGCTCCCTTGATGAAATATTTTTGAAAAAACGGATAGGTAAAAATCACGGGCAACGTTGTGAATACGATGATCGCATACTTTAATTGGATATTGGACAGCATCGTAGCCACTGCATTCTTGGCATCATCCAGCGATAGCATCTTCAGATCGACGGATTGCTGAACAACAACCCGGTACAGATACATTTGCAGCGGATGAAGCTTCTCATTCGGCAAATACACCAGTGCATCAAACCAGCTGTTCCAGATGCCGACAATGGAATAGATAGCAATTACCGCCAGAATCGGCTTGGAAATCGGCAAAATAATCTTGAACAGCAGCTGCAAATGGGAAGCGCCGTCGATAAAGGCGGATTCCTTCAGCCCATCCGGAATTGTCGTAAAGAAGGTCCGAACCAGAATAATGTTCCAGATGCTGACCATCCCCGGAATAATGACTGCAAACATCGTATTGTATAATCCGAGCTTATTTATGAGCAGGTAAGAGGGGATAAGCCCGCCCCCGAAATACATGGGAATCAGCAGATACGCAACTACCCATTTTCTCCCCTTCAGATTTCGCACCGTTAACGGGTAAGCTCCCAGCACGGCCATTAGACAGTTCAATAAGGTCCCGGCGCTGACATAAATCAGTGTGTTGGAGTAAGCCCACCACATTTTCATATCTTTTACGATCAGCTCATACGAGCCGAGGTTGAAGCCTTTCGGATACCAAAAAACATTCATGGCAGCTACTTCTTGCGGCGCGCTGATGGACATGATGATAACAAAGTAAAATGGATACAGGGTGATCAAACAGATAATGAATGCGATCGCATATAAAATAATGTCAACGACGATGGAGCCTTCTCTGATTTTATTTGGATTTCGATGAGCCGAGACCATCTTACTCCTCCTTACCACAAGGCATAGTCTGAATATTTGTGGCTTAATGAGTTAGCAATATATAACAGCGTAAAATTAATTAATGATATGAATAACCCAACTGCCGTCCCCATGCTGAAATTGCCGCCAAGCAGGCCGTCTCGGTACAAATAGGTGCCTATAACATCCGCCGTTTCATACACCATCGGATTGTAGATCAACAAAATAAATTCGCTGTTCGCCGAAAGCAGACTGCCAATCGCGAAAATAAGCAAAATAAAGATGGTCGGACGAATCGAGGGCAGCGAAATATGAAGCATCTGCTTGAATCGGTTAGCTCCATCCATTTTTGCTGCTTCATACAAATTCGGGTCTACGGAGGACATGGCCGCCAAATACAAAATACTGCTCCAGCCAAACGACTTCCAGATGCTCGTAATCGTATAAATCGCCGGGAAATAGGCAGGTTCGGTGTTTAAAGCGATTGGCGTCCCGCCAAACATCTGGATAATGACATTGATTATCCCGTCCACGTTGATAAAGGATAATACCATCCCCGCCACGACTACATTGGAAATAAAATGCGGCAGATAACTAGCCGTCTGCACAAACTTTTTAAAGACGCCATGCTTCAGTTCATTTAGCAATAAGGAGAATACAATAGGTACCCAAAAACCAAACACAAGATAATAAAAGCTGAGCAAGAAGGTATTGCGCATTAATCTTCCGAAGTAAGGTCCGTTAAAAAAATTGATGAAATGCTTGAGTCCTACCCAGTTCACATCTGTAAACGATAAGAAAGGTTTTCCCGGGTAATAATCCTGAAATGCGATCACTATGCCATACATCGGAATATAGCTGAAAATAAAAAGATGGACTAGAACGGGAAGCATTATCAGGTAAAGCTGAGCATTGTCACGAAGGTGAAATGATCGGCGTTTTCCTTGTTGACTGATTGCTTTCATGGTCTTCCCCTTTCCCTTGCGATTGCGGTCATTTTTGGGCCCGTTCCGCATTTTCAATATAGCCGCGCCCTGATTTGAAAGGCAAGCAACATATTTTTCTCGGATTCGCAATTTTTTCGCAGCAAAACCTCTAAGGCTGAAAAGTTCGTAAATTAACCCTGTTTTATACATCCAAAATTAAATTTGTGACACTTATTCCCCAAAACCCGAACAATAACTTGCAAATTCATCTCTTTTTATGTATTATAATTCTTGCATGAACTCCTTATCACCAGTTCATTAAAAGTATGAGGTGACCAATGGTTCATAACGATTCCAATGAATTCAAACAGAAGTTGAGCCAGGTATATAATGAGGTGTCCAAGGAATTGTTTGGCTTCGGTACTTCATTATTGAAGACAAGCGTACATCCCGAAGGAATCGTATTATATGCCAGACATCGTCGTTCCCCCCGCTCTGCGGCTCTGGAGGGCGAGATTCCGGCTTTGAAATATGAAGTCGACTTCTATATGTCGATGATTTACAAGAAGAAGCTGAAATCCCGGCTTGAAGAGGAGCTTGGGCTTCAGATTGAAGTGCTGCTTCGGGATTATGATCCTGCCACGCAGTGGGCTGTCACGAACATTCTCTTACAAGAGGTTGTTCCCAAAAAATAATTAACCTAGCGGCGCTTTCCTTTTGATTGCATCTTAAGGACTGTCCGCACCAGTACCACAAGCAGATGCGGTTATTCTTTGTTTACAATGAATAAGTGCTCTAGTTAGAGATTTTCTTCTACCTAGAGCGCTTTTCTTTTTTTCAAAATGAAATAGAAATTGATGTACAAAAACTTTTAATAGGAGTGAATGAGTGTGAAAAAAACATGGGTTAAAGGTCTTTTGGCTTGCAGCCTTGCTGCAATTGTATTGGCCGGATGCGGAAGCAGCAGCGGTGATGGAAACAGCGCCAACGGCAATACGACAGGTGGCAAACCGCAGAAGCTGGTCATCTCGACCTGGGGCTTCGCTGAGGACTTCTACAATAAAGAGGTCTACGAACCGTTCGAAAAGGCCCATAATGTCAAAATCGTGCTTGAAACAGGCAACAATGCGGACCGCCTAAGCAAAATCATGCAAGGCAGCTCCGATGTCGATGTGATCTATCTGTCCGATTATTACGCGCAGCAGGGCATCGAGGCCGGCGCCTTCGAGACAATCGACCGCAGCCATTTCAAAAACCTGGAGCATATTTATGAGATCGCTCAAGCCCCTAACGGCGAGGAATATGGTCCTGCCTATACCATTGGCCAACTGGGAATTGCTTATGACCCTCAAGCAGCCGGAACAACGATCGAATCCTGGGGCGACCTGTGGAAGCCGGAGCTGAAAGGCAAGCTGACGATGCCAAGCATCACCTCGACCAGCGGTCCGATGATGGTAGATGCCGCATCGAAAATCTCGGGAAGCGCAGAGTTTAACGAAGATCAAGCTTTTGAACAATTGGCCGCGCTGAACCCAAGCGTCGTGAAATATTACAGTAAAACCTCTGAATTCGTAAACATGTTCACCCAAGGGGAAGCCGCAGCCGGGCCGATCATGCAAATGTATCTGAGCGATCTGCAAAAGGCGGTTCCCGGGATCGAGTTCGTAACGCCAAAAGAAGGCGCCTATGCCATCATCAATACGCTTAACGTAGTTAAGGGAAGCAAAAACAAAGAGCTGGCTGAACAATTTATCGATTGGCAGCTTAGCCAAGAAGTCCAAGAAAAAGCCGCAAAAGCCAAAGTAGATTCCCCTGCAAACAAGGACGTGAAACTGACGGAGGAAGAAGCCGCTGGCGTCACTTATGGAGCGGATGTCGTCGAAAAGCTGCAAAAGCTGGACATGGCATTTGTTAACAGCCATCTAAAAGCTTGGACAGATCGCTTCAACCGCGAAGTCACCCGTTAATCCCTTACACCAATCTGTTAATTGCTGCTGCAATATTCCGGCATCTTAGGCAGCCTTGTATGCATTCCACGAAGCAGGGGCTGCCCTAGTCCCTGCTTTTATTCATTAAACGGGACTTAGAATGGATCGGATCAGGGGCATCATCGATTCCCTTGAAAGGTGGACAACTGCCTTCTGCATGAGCCTAACGCAAATGTTGGCCAGAGGGTCGATTGGGAGAAGAGAAATTTGTTCACCGATTTATCTTTGTTCTGCACAGCACGAATTAGTGAGGCAACGGATTCTTTGATGTTTGCCATTTATTAAAGGGATATGTTCAAAAAGCACGGTTTTCAACACCCAAGCTTATGCTTACCAAACCAGCTTTTCTTCGGAACGCTTCAGTGGGATGAACCGGGGTCTCCGGAAGCGGAACGTTATCGCAAGAAAACGTACCTTTGCATCGCACCTCTCTCATTTGAGAATTGCTGCGATCAGGTTTTCTTATCATAAGCGGACTTTTTGAACTACCTCTAAAAACAGGAGATTGCCATTCATGAAAAAGCGATACTTGTACCTGCTTCTTGCACCGGGTTTTCTGTTCCTGACATTGTTCATGATTATTCCGCTGATCCTTACGGTCGGCTCGACTGTATTCAAGGATGGCGGTTTCTCAATCGGGATTTACACACAATTTTTCAAAGACGCGTATTTCCTGGATATTCTGGGTACGACCCTGCTTGTCAGCGTCGTGACAACCTTGCTGTGCATTTTGATCGGTTTTCCGGTCGCCTATTATTTATCCAAGCAGCCGGCGCGCAGAAAAGGCATTATGCTCGCGCTGGCCATCTTTCCATTACTTACGAGCTCGGTCGTGCGCTCTTTCAGCTGGATGATCATACTTGGCAAAAATGGACTAATTAACAATCTGCTGACGTCCATAGGACTCGTTAAAGAGCCGATCAGCATTTTATACACGCCTACAGCGATGATTATCGGACTTGTCCATCTGTTCCTGCCTTTGATTCTGATTACGCTGGTTGGCGTGATGGAGTCGATCGATCATGATTTGGTCCAAGCCGCTCAAAGCTTGGGAGCTTCCAAGCTGACCGCTTTCCGCAAGATCATCTTCCCGCTCAGCATTCCGGGATTGATCGTCGGCAGTATCCTGGTTTTTGTCGGCAGTCTGACGGCCTATACAACACCAGCCCTCCTGGGCGGCAAGAAACGCGTTGTAGCTACATTCCTGTACCAGAATGCCATTACACTGAACGATTGGCAGGCAGCCTCGGCTATCGCCACCATCATGATGATAATTACCTTTATCGTCATTGGGCTGATGAATAAAGCAGCGGCCAAATTCAAACCGAAGGAGTAGAGCTATGAAGAACAAAAATCCTGGGCTTGCCCTGTTCACTTTTATCGTATATATATTTCTGCTCGGGCCGCTTGTGATTATCGCGGTGACCTCCTTTGAGCCTGGAACCGTATTGAAATTCCCGCCAACCGGTTTTTCGCTGCGCTGGTACAAAAATATTTTTGAAGTCGATATGTTTATGAGCACCTTCAAAACTTCTATTTTTGTCTCGCTGCTCGGCAATCTGATCGCTATTTTGTTGGGAATCCCTGCGGCTTACGCACTGAATCGCGCATCCTTCAAGGGCAAGGAGACGCTGAATGCGTTGTTTCTGTCTCCCCTATTGATCCCAGGGATCGTGCTAGGTTTTACTTTGCTGAAGTACGTCGTGATCACCTTCCATATTCCGGTTTATGCAGCGCTATTGATCGGACACACCGTCATTATGCTGCCGTTTATTATCCGCGTTATCGGTTCAAGCCTGGCCGGATTCGATTTCGCGGTTGAAGAAGCGGCGCTCAGCCTTGGCTCCAGCCGCCTGTCCACCTTCTTCAAAGTCGTGCTGCCCAACATCAAATCGGGCATTATCGCCTCGGTGCTGCTGGCCTTCCTGGAGTCGTTCAACAACGTGGACATTTCATTATTTATGACCGGTCCTGGCGTTAGTACGCTGCCGATTCAAATGCTGACTTACGTGGAGAATTATTTTGATCCGACCATCGCGGCGATCTCGGTGCTGCTGATGCTGATCACTGCAGGATTTATGTTTTTGATCGAAAGACTGCTCGGACTCACCTACTTCACTAAACAATGAATGGAGGCATACATTGATGGATTTATTGCAACTGGATAACGTATCGGTCGCCTATGATCAGCAATATATTTTGAAGGACTTCAACCTTTCCATCGAGAAAGGCCACCTTATCTCCCTGCTGGGTCCCAGCGGTTGTGGAAAGACAACTACACTTCGCCTAATTGCCGGTTTCCTTGAAGCTACGGACGGCAAGTTCTCCTTTGGCGGTCAAGACTATACCCGCGTTCCGATTAATAAACGCAACTTCGGCTTTGTGTTCCAGAGCTACGCCTTGTTCCCGCATATGTCCGTCTTCGATAACATCGCCTTTGGCTTGCGGCAGCGCAAGGTCAAAGAGGATGAGATCAAGCGGCGGGTTATGAGCATGCTGGATGTCGTCAGTCTGGGCGGATTTGAGAAACGCTTTCCTCAGGCGCTCTCCGGCGGGCAAAGACAGCGCGTTGCGATTGCACGCGCACTTGTTATCGAACCCGATCTGCTGCTGTTCGATGAGCCGCTGTCCAATCTGGACGCCAACCTTAGGGTCAATATGCGCGTAGAGATCCGCCGAATTCAGCAGGAGCTGGGGATTACGACCGTCTATGTATCGCATGATCAGGAAGAATGCTTCTCGATCTCTGACCGGGTCGCGGTCATGAACAAAGGCATCATCGAACAGCTCGACAAGCCTTCGGTCATCTTCCAATATCCGAAATCGGAGTTCGTTGCCCGTTTTATCGGCTTCAACAACTTCATCGATTTCCAGGAGCGCGAGGATGAAGGCTCTTTCTTCAGCCTGCGCAGCGGGGATGATCATTTTCATGCCGCCAAGGTACCGGGAATGCCTGTGTCTATGAAGGGAGCGATCCGTCCGGACGATATTATCGCCGGAACGCTTGAAGAAATCCAGGCCGGCGATAATGTGTTGACAGGCAAGGTCAAGGTAAGCACTTATCTGGGCCGCAGTTATCAATATGTCGTGGTTACACCACTCGGCGAATTTACCGTGAACAAGGAGATGCAGCAGCCCTATTTGAGCGGGCAAGAAATCCGTCTGTTGTTTCCATCGGAGAAACTCGTACTTGTCGAATAACAATAGGGGGAACAGACATGCAAGCAGATTTGCTATTATTACAACCTCATGTGTATAACAGTTATTTTAAGCAATGGATTCAGCAAAATGTCGCGATTAAGGATGGAAGATTTCTATATGTTGGCCCGCGCGGCGAAGATACGTTTCAGGCGAAGAAAGTGGTGGATGCCCGCGGTTTGTACATGCTTCCCGGCTTTGTGGATATCCACCTGCATATTGAGAGCACGATGGTGACCCCGGAGTCATTCTCACAGGGCTTGCTGCGCAACGGCGTAACGACCATCGTGCCGGAGCCGCATGAAATGGCTAATGTGTTTGGCCTTGAAGGGGTGCTGGAGATGATTAATGCGAGCCGGAGCTGTACCGCAGATATGTTCTACGCCATTCCAAGCTCCGTGCCAGCTACTCCTCTGGAGACAGCCGGCGGTTCGATCGAGATCGAAGATATGGATGCCTTGCTGGCCACCGGTGATGTGATCTGCCTGGGCGAAATCATGAACTACGTAGATGTCATCCGTGATCCGGAATGCAAGACCAATCAGATTCTTAAGCATATGCGGGAGCGTTATCCGGATCTGGTCATCGAAGGCCATGTACCAAAGCTGCTGGATCTGGATTTGGCCCAGGTCATCTATGCCGGGGTTGATTCCGATCATACGCATCAAACGGTCGAAGGACTGGAAGCCCGGATCGGCGCGGGCATGTTCATTGAGATTCAGGAGAAATCGATGACCCCCGAGGTTGTGGACTACCTCATTCAGCATGATGTATCCGAACATTTCTGCTTCGTTACCGATGATGTGATGGCCGATTCGTTCCGGGAGCGCGGTCATTTGAATCAGATCGTACGCAAGGCGATCCGGATGGGTATGGCACCGGAGAAAGCGATCTATGCGGCCACCCTCTCCCCTTCCCGCCGGATGAAGCTGCATGATCGGGGAGCGATCGCACCGGGCAAAATCGCGGACTTCCAGCTTGTATCCGATCTGGGTGAGCTAACGCTCCAGTCCGTTTACAAGAAAGGCTCGGAAGCTTATTCCGCCTCGGGGCCGGTTACCTCCATACAGGCACAGACAGCCTCAGCAGCGTACCGTTTCCCGGATCACTTCTACCAAAGTGTCAAGCTCCCTGAGCTTCACGAGGCCGACTTCGCGGCTGCAGTTGATGTGGAGGACGGCACCTATCGCTGCCGGGTGATGACCGTTGCCGACGGCTCAACATTTACCAAGGAGACTTTGGTCGATTTGGTAGCTGAAGGAGGTCTGCTCCAATGGGAAAATAGCGATTGCGGCATGATCGCTACCTTCGAGCGCCACGGCAAGCATGGCGGCAAAGCATTTGGACTTATAACGGGCGATACGATTAAAAAGGGAGCCATCGCGACGACCTACTCGCATGACAATCACAATCTGCTTGTGGTCGGCCATAACGTACGGGATATGCTGCTGGCTGCAAATACCGCGATCAAGCAACAAGGTGGCTTCTGCGTCGCGCTGGACGGAGAGATTAAGGCCAATATGCATTTGCCTGTCGGCGGCATTCTAACGGAAGATCCGCTGGATACCGCCGCTGAGGCGGTGAAGCAGCTGCGCGAAGCGATGCAAGCGCTTGGCTATGATCATTACAACCCGATCATGTCCATCGCCACCCACTCTCTGCCCGTCAGCCCATACCTGAAAATCACAGACCATGGTCTGATTGACGTAAACAGCGGCAAAGTTGTGCCTTTGATGGTGGAGAAGATCTGAGGCCAGATGCCTCTGGCTAACTTCTACCACTAGCTTCCGGTCACTAACGTCTGGCTATTTAGCATCTGGCCCTGCTCATCTACCCTCTGGCCATCTAACGAAACGTGGTATCGCTATTTCGACTAAAAAGGGCCTCCCTAAATTCTAACGAAACTGGGGAGCGTTATTTCAGTAAAAGTGCTGCTCAAAACCCCATTTTTACCCGAATAGCGATATGGTGTTTCGTTAGAATTTTTCCGCCGCGATTTTGGAGCTAATAACGATATGGTGTTTCGTTAGAGTTTGCCAAACTTGTGCGCAAGAGCTTGTTCGACAAAAAAGGAGCTATTCCCAAGTAGTATTTACTATTGGGAAGCTCCTTTCGGCTTTTTGCCACATGTGACGGGCGCTGCAACCACTTGCAAGTGAAAAACAGCCATTTTCATATTTTAACGGTTATCAGCAACTCAAAAGACGCGATTTCGATTTTACCAAATAATTTGCTGCCAGTTCTGTTACAATGTTCCCCAATGTTCCTTCTAAGCAGCTACCATTCCGTTATAGATCATAATGGCTAAATTCCCCTTAGCAATTACACCATTCCCACTATAAATCAAGTTAGTCCAAATTCCTCTTCTATGCGACTGGTATGTTCGTTACAGTCCGGTTTTATCTGCTCTTACCTGTGACGATCGTGGTAGATGTGGCGATCTATGATAAGCTTATGAACTCCACTCTATAACGATTAACGCTCAACATGCGCCTTTCCGGCAAGCAGCCGATCAATTTCCGCCGCACTCGGCAAGCCTTCCCAATCCCCGATCGCTTGTATCACCCGGGATCCGATCAGATTTCCGAGACGAACCGCCTCCTCGAGACTGTAATCCTTCAAGAGACCGGCCAAAAATCCGGCGCAAAAGCCGTCGCCCGCTCCCACCGTATCGATCACATGCTCCACCTTATAATACGGAACCGCAGACAGCTTGTCATTCTCGAGAATGTAAGTCTCATCATCGCCGCCTTTAATAATGCTTACCGCAGACAATTCACCAAGCCTGGCAATGATCTCATCCATCGAATCTGTCTCATAGAGCAGCTTCAATTCATCTAGCCCTGGCAGGAAGTAATCCGCTTTCATCGCTAGCGGTAAAAGCACCTTTCTAGCCTCTTCCACACTCCACAGCTTCAAGCGTAGATTCGGATCGAAGCTTACCTTAACTCCGTGACGTCTTGCCATATCCATCGCTGCTGCAGCCGTTTCGGCACAGGACGAACTTAACGCAGGAGTGATCCCGGTAATATGCAAAATTTTTGCCCCGGCGATATATTCCTCATCCAAATGCTCAGGGGTCATCATACTGGCCGCTGACAGCTTGCGGTAATAGTACACAGAGCTTCTTCCGGCTACATTTTCGCGAACCATAAGCCCTGTCGGAGCTTCCTGCGTGAACGAGGCATGCGATACGTCAACGCCTTCTCCGCGAACCATTTTATAAATGCGATGTCCAAATGGGTCATCACCAAGACGCCCGCACCAGCCCACAGAATGTCCAAGCCGGGACAATCCGATCGCTACATTCGTCTCGGCTCCGCCAAATGACGGCGTCAGATCAGAAGTATATTCAAGACCTTTGCCTCCTTCAGCGATCAATAGCGCCATGCTCTCTCCGAAGGTGATCACTTCCGGATGTGAATTGGGGTAATGCATTTCGTCTTCACCATCTCTTTCAATCTGTCTTCATATTGCGCTGCTATTCATAGACTTATTACTTATGTTCTATTATCTCATTCTTGGACAGATTAGACTATGCATATATTAACTTTTTCGAGAAAAAATGAACCCAAACACACCTAAAGCGCCAAAAGGGAACTAAAATGCACTCTCCCCTGGCGCTTTATTCGCTTAAAAAGGTGATTCAAAAAGACGTTTTTGATAAGAAAACCAATCAAGGTAATTCAAAGATGAGCGACCGCGCTCCATCAAGTAGATTTTCCTGCGATATAGAATCTCATCAATTCGAACACTCGCTTAAACCTCCAGAATCGAAGGCATAATATGCGGGGTCCGGCCAACCTCTCTGATAAAGAATCTGCGCAACACCCGATTGGTTGTCTTGACCCAAGCATTGCTGTCATATGGACCTTGTTCGCCCAGCTTCTTCAAGCTTCGCCGCAGTGCCATCTCCGCCCGTCTGAGTAAAGGTCTGGCGTCCTGCATGTATACAAAGCCTCTCGTTACAATATCTGGCCCGGCGAGAATCTGGCGTGTGGCCACATCCACCGTCATAACGACGATGACAATCCCCTCCTGGGCAAGCTCTTCTCTTTCTTCTACCAATTCTTCTTCAAAAGTTCGAATCTCGCCATTGCTGACGATGACCTCTCCCGCGGGTATGCTGCGACCGCGCTTGGCGCGATTGCGGTATACCGATAACGTGTCTCCGAGATTCATCAGGAACACTTGCTCCTCGTTCATCCCCGTTTGCATTGCTAATTTTTTATGTGCTAACAGCATCCGGTATTCCCCATGAATCGGAATAAAATATTTCGGCTGAATAAATCTCAGCATCAGCTTCAAATCTTCTCGACATCCGTGACCGGAAGCATGGATACCGAATATCGAGCCGTAAATGACATTGGCACCAGCCCGCATCAGCAAATCGATACAGCGATTGATATTCGGGCCATTGCCCGGAATTGGCGATGATGAGAACACAACCGAATCTCCCGGATAAATGGAAACGGAACGATGCGCACCCGAAGCGATCCGGCTCAGTGCCGCGTTCGGCTCACCTTGGCTGCCCGTACAAATAATCAGGATTCGATTGTCTTCATATTTATCAATTTGTTTAATATCGATTAACATTCCGTCGGGGATACGGATATATCCCAAATCCTGACCGATCGCAAATACGCGCTCCATGCTTCGTCCAAGAACGGCGATTTTGCGGTTGCTCATGATGGCAGCATCGACAACCTGCTGTAGACGGTTCACATTAGAGGCAAACATAGCAAACAGAATTCGGCCATGGCAATTATGGAAGGTTTCAAGAATAGCGTTGCCTACACGATGCTCTGAAGGGGTGAAGCCATCCTTCTCACTGTTCGTGCTATCCGCTAGCAGGGCGAGCACACCCTCACTGCCAACACTAGCCATCTTGGCGATATTAGCCGGATGGTCCTCCGGCGTAAAATCGAATTTGAAGTCGCCCGTATGGACGACTGCTCCATATGGAGTATCAACGACAATCCCGAATGCATCCGGGATACTGTGTGTAGTGCGGAAGAAATGAACGGCGAGATGCTTGTAGGCAAATCTGTCATTCTCCTGAAAAACATGCAATTCCGTCTGTTCGAGCATCCGATATTCTTCAAGCTTCGCCCGAACCAGCCCGATTGTTAGCGGTCCACCGTACACAGGAACCTTCAACTGACGGAGCACAAAAGGCAGGGCCCCAATATGGTCTTCATGTCCGTGCGTCAAAAATAAACCTTTGATTTTATGCTGATTCTTAACTAGATAACTGACATCTGGAATAATATAATCGATTCCCGACAGCTTGGAATCGGGAAATTTCAGCCCAGCGTCGATAATAATGATCTCATTTCTAAATTCAATACCGTACATGTTCTTTCCAATTTCCCCGAGTCCGCCAAGCGAATAAATGCGTACAGGCGGTTGGGAAGGCTTGGAACGCCGGTAATTTTTCACCGGTTTTGGGACAACTTCATTCATTATGTGATTAATCCTCTCTAGAAAAATGCAGACGGGGCTAATCTAATTATACTGAAATATAGACGCAATAAAAAGGCATTTCTACAATAGTGTATAGGAAACGAGTTAAACCCACATGAGATAAGAGATTAGGCCATTTTTGAATTAGTTTGCTCTACAACATAAAATAGCACTCTACAAGTCATTTTCCGGTAAAATACGGTTACTACATAGACCTCATAGGGACATTCCCATTCCCTAAGCGGTCTGTTCACTCTGCAAATAGAAAATGAGCTTTGTTTTTGTCTTCTCTCATTTAACTATACAAGTTAATGGATGTCCTGGTAATTATTATTTGCCCTATTATCAGTTTCAAGTGAAAACGTAAGTTAAACAATGTAATCCTTAGGAGCTTTAGTGTAAGTATTGGGCATACGAGGATAAATCTACTTCAGTAGTGTAACCTTTATCTATTCTATTTCGTTTAAATGGGGGAGGCGAAAACAGTATGAAATTAAGTCAGAGGATTAGCTTCACAGTAACAATAGGGGTCTTAGCAATAGGTGTATTGTCATCTACAGTTGGCGCAACTGCGGCCCAAACAATGGATAAGCAAATACCTGCTCAAACGGTGGAGAAAGTGGTTGTTACCGATCCGACAGTCATTACTAAGCTGAACAGCACTAGTGTTGCACCATTAGTTAATGAAGCTAAGGAACGGTATTACCATGTAATGTGTGGTGGGGATGAAACCGACAAAGGTTTCGAATTAAACGGTCAGCAATATCGTTATTTATTTGATGATATCGGAACTCGTGCGAAGTTGATGGACTACTTAAAGAACGTATATACCGAAACAGCTGCCGCTTACTTGGTAGACAAATATCTCATTACTCACAATGGACGTTTAGCTATAGCTCAGCTTCATGTAGCTAAAGGCAATATTCTCGAATTTGATAAGGCTACCGCCAAAATGCTGAGCATGACAGAAACGAAACGTGTATACAAATTGTGTGTTCCTCATCCGGATCATACACTGCAGTCAGAATATATCACTGTGAAATTTAAGAAGATCGGTGACTACTGGAGAGTAGATACTGCTCCGCATGTTATTTTTTAATATACATCATTGTCCAGAAAATAATTTAAAATGACCACCCTGCCGGCATAAAGCTGGCAGGGTATCGGTGCTTCCAGATTTGCTTGCAGCATATTACTTTCGCTTTAAAATTTCAATCCGTTTCCTCGCTAGGTCATATGCAACTTACGCTGTTTTCCTTCTATCATTTCCCCCCATATTTGCGAAAGCACAGGTTAAGCATCCTGATGCTCTTTTCCTCTGTCACAAAATTGACTTATTTCGAGAAGATTCCATCGCATGTGGCCTCAGATTGCAAAATAACAACTGAACAGACACTAAACAGATATCAAAGATCGTGTAAATGGGATATTATTAAATCATAGATATATAATTTATATATTTGGGGAGGAACAGAAGGAATGAGCACAAGTAAGATTGGTATTCCTCTAGAAGGATTTGCCGAATATAGCAGAATGGCTGCCGTAGAAGGGGGAGTACTGCTTAAGAATGAGGACAGGATGCTTCCGATTAAGGAAACAGAAGTGGTGTCCGTATTCGGCAGATGCCAGATTAATTATTACCGGAGCGGCACGGGATCAGGCGGCGCCGTGAATGTGGAATATGTCATTCATGTATTGGATGGGCTGCGCAGCAATCCAAAAGTAACGATTAATGAGCATCTGGCAGAAGAGTATCAGAACTGGATCGCTGAGAACCCGTTCGACAACGGCGGGGGCGGCTGGGCTGCCGAACCATGGTGCCAGAAGGAAATGCCGTTATCCGATGAGCTGGTGGCAGAAGCGAAACGCGCTTCCGACAAAGCGATCTTCATTATCGGGCGCACCGCAGGCGAGGATAAGGACAATGCCGATGCAGCAGGCAGCTATCGCCTGACAGCTGAAGAGCAGGATGCGCTGAAGATGGTCTGCAAATATTTTGACCAAGTAGCTGTTGTATTAAATGTATCCAACATTATCGATTTAAGCTGGATTGAGGACAAGGAATACGAGGACCATATCAAATCCGTCATCTACGTATGGCAGGGCGGAATGATCGGGGGACATGCCGTTGCTGATCTGCTCTCCGGAGACGTATCTCCAAGTGGCAAATTGACCGATACCATCGCTTATAGCATCGATGATTATCCCTCCACTCAAAATTTTGGCAACGAGATCAAGAACCTGTACCAGGAAGATATCTATGTCGGTTACCGGTATTTCGAGACTTTCTGTCCTGAAAAAGTACAGTTTGAATTTGGCTATGGCCTCTCCTATACCGAGTTTGACCTGCAAGTAACAGGAGCCAGACAGGTTGGTTCAGGTCTGGATACAGAGCTGCAATTGGACGTTGCTGTAAAGAACATCGGCGATACATATGCCGGCAAAGAAGTTGTTCAGGTATACTACGAGGCACCACAAGGCGTGCTTGGCAAGCCTGTCAAAGCCTTGGGCGCTTTTGCCAAGACCAGCACTCTGCAGCCTGGTGAGACAGAAACGCTTACCATCGCTGTTCCCGTACGTTCCATGGCCTCTTATGATGATGGTGGTGCAACCGGACACAAATCTTGCTATGTGCTTGAAGCAGGCGCTTATGAGGTGTATGTCGGCAACAGCGTAAGGAATGTGGAAAAAGTACGTATCCATGACCAAGCTGCATTCATTGCTGAAGAGCTTATCGTCGTTGAGCAACTTGAGGAAGCAATGGCTCCTGTAGAGAGCTACACTCGTATTAAGCCTGGAAATCCAAAAAATAACGGCGTTTATGAAATCGATTTCGAAAAGGTTCCAAGACGCTCAGTATCGATGAAAGACAGAATTGAAGCGCGCTTGCCGCAAACCTATCCACAGACCGGAAATCAAGGCATCCTCCTAAAGGACGTACAAGCCGGCAGAGCCAGCCTTGAACAATTTGTAGCCCAGTTGACGAATGAGGAGCTGGCTACAATCGTCAGAGGCGAAGGAATGAGCAGCCCGAAAGTCACTTCCGGAACAGCTGCCGCGTTCGGCGGGGTCGGTGATAGTCTTCTTGATTATGGTATTCCTGTAGCCTGCGCGGCTGACGGTCCTTCCGGCATCCGCATGGATAGCGGCTTGAAGGCAACCCAGCTGCCGATCGGAACATTGCTCGCTTCCAGCTGGAATACTTCGTTGGTTGAATCCCTGTATGTGATGGAAGGGCAAGAACTGCTGCAAAATGAGATCGATACCTTGCTGGGACCTGGCATCAATATTCACCGCAATCCGATGAACGGCCGGAATTTCGAATATTTCTCGGAAGATCCATACTTAACCGGATGCTTTGGGGCCGCTGTAACTCGCGGTATCAAGAAAGGCGGTTCCAGTGCGACCGTGAAGCACTTCGCATGCAACAATCAAGAGAAGGCTCGTTCCAAGGTCGATTCCATCGTCTCTGAAAGAGCGTTGAGAGAGATCTATCTGAAAGGCTTCGAAATGACCGTAAAATTAGGAGAAGCCACTTCCATCATGACTTCGTACAATCCGATCAATGGACACTGGGCGGCTTCCAACTATGATCTGAACACAACCATTCTCAGAAATGAATGGGGTTATGAGGGCATTGTCATGACAGACTGGTGGGCGATCATGAATGATGTGGCAGACGGCGGAGAACCAAGCTGGAAATATACTTCGTTTATGGTGCGAGCTCAGAATGATTTGTATATGGTCGTGAATAACAATGGGGCAGAGATCAACTCCAGAGAAGATAACACGCTTGAAGCGCTGAAGAATGGAACCTTGACGGTTGGGGAGCTGCAACGATGCGCTATCAATATTTGCAAATTTATTATCAATGCCCCTGTATCTGCAAGGGAGCCTAAGCCGGCTGAAGAAATCATTCTATTCCAAGCCTTCACGAACGCTCCTGAGACCCAATCTGGCCAAACCGTCCAAGAACTGTCAAAAGAGACGAATGTCCACATTGATGCCAAGGATCAACCGGTTTATTTCAAGGTCGCTGAACCGGGAGTATACGGAGTCGTCGTTAATATGTGCTATAAAGCTACCAATTTGTCGCAATCCGCATGTAATCTCGTCCTTAACGGTGAGATTCTGACGACCGTTCAGACGAACGGTACCGATGGCAACTGGATTACCCAGAAGCTGTCCAGATTTGAGCTGGAAAAAGGCTTCTATGAACTAAAAATAGATTTTGTGAAGCCTGGCATGGAAATTGGCTGGATTGAGCTTATTCATTAATCCCCCGGCTCTTGTCCAGTCTGGCAAAACGCTAGCTGAATCATTACAAAAGGACGCTGCCCGCTGTTGATTGATAACAGCATAAGGCAGCGTCTTTTGTTGACGCATTCCATCAGGTATTACTTCACGGCCACATAGAACAGTCTAGCTGCCCCCTCGGCCGATTCTCCCCAATTGAAGTCGCCATAGCAGTGAATCTCACGAAAGCCGCATTGCAGCAGCTCACGCTCCACCCAGGCCGGATCATAGGCCCGTTGGATATGGTACTCTTCAAAGCGGCGGTATAGATTCCCACCCTGCTCCGCTTCGCGTGCAAAAATCGTCAAGTGATGCTCAATCTCGCATCTCTCATCATCGAACTCACAAGTCCAAATATAAGAAACCGAAGGCTCATCTAATATGAAGGGCTGCTCTTCATCATACTGCCGCAGTGTATTCGGATGATGAACATCGAACAGGAACGTCCCGCCCGGCTTCAATCCTTCATAGGTTCTGCGGAAAGTCTCGACGACCTCTTCTTCTTCCAGCAAATAATTTATGCAGTCGCAGAAGGAGATCACAGAATCAACCGGCTCCGGCAGTTCCCATTCCGTCATATTCTGCTGCACCCAATTCACTCTGCCATCTTGAAAGAGCCGAGCGCCTTGCGAGGTGATCTCCAAGCGCTGTCTAGCGACAGACAGCATGTCCGAAGACAGATCAATACCCGTCACCGTCAGGCCCGAATTCACCAGCGGAATCGTCATGCTCCCCGTCCCGCAGCCCAGATCGACGACGGTCTCAGGCTTGCCGTAATGCTCCCAGGCCGTATGCGCAAATGAGAGCCAATCAGAGTAGGGCATATCTGCCATCAATTCATCGTATACGTAAGCAAATTTTTGGTATGAAGCCAAATTCCCCATCTTTCTCACCTGACTCTCCTAGAGGTTGTTCAGAAAGTTCGCTTTTGAACACGTACTCTTATTCTTGATCGGCTTGTTCCTGCTCCGCAGACTTCAGATAGGTCCAGCTCTCTTTCTGGATTACCTTGCCTTCCTTCATCAGCTTCCCAATCGCCCGCTTGAATGCCGCTTTGCTGATGCCGAATTTCTGCTTAATCAAATCGGGCGGCGTCGAATCGGAATAAGGCATGCCCCCGGTCGATCGACTCTCCAAATAGGCTAGTATTTTATCAGCATCTTCATTGCGGCCGATCTCTTTGGGTGCTGACATGGACAGATTGACCCTTCCATCCTCGCGTACATGCGTTACGCGGACCTGAACTCGTTCTCCAAGGCGGAGCAACCGCGCTCTCTCCGAGGAATGAATCATTCCGATCACTCCAAACCCGAGCACTCCGCCGTCCACGATGACGAAGGTACCCATTTGCAGCGGTTTATAGACGATGGCCTCCAGCCATTGATTGTTCCAGCTTGTCGGAGCATGGAATGCATGCGGCGCAAGTTCCTGTTCTCCAGCAAGCTTCGCCTTCAGTCTGCCCTGCTTGTCATGCTCCATAATGACGTAGACCTTATCCCCAACTTGCGGATGAAGCTCACGCAGTTCCGGCAGCTCACGGATTGGCAACAACAGCTGGCGCCCCAGCCCCATCTCAAGGAAGCAGCCCAGCCGCGGGTGAACATCGGCCACTTCCAGAAGGGCCAGCTCGCCAAGCGTCAGCATGGGGCGCTTCATTGTCGCCGCTAGCCGATCCTCTGTATCGTAGAACAGAAATACGTCGACAGTATCTCCTTGCTTCACCGAATGCGTGAGCTCCGAATAATGGAGCAGCACATCCCGGTCTCCACTCTTAAGAAAATAACCAAAAGGAGAAACTTCCCGATCAACTGGAAGCGATACGACCGTACCTGCAATCAAACTCATACGTTCTCCACTACCTTGGCATCAGACCAAAGACGTTCGATATTGTAATATTCCCGCTCATCACGATGGAAGACATGAACAACCACATCGCCGAGATCCATGAGTACCCAGCGCGCCGAATCGATTCCTTCAATCCCCCGAATATTGGCTCCGAGATCCTGGGCGCGTTTGCGCACCTCGGTCGCGATTGCCTGTACCTGGGTATCCGAGTTACCGTGGCAAATAATAAAATAGTCGGCGATCAGGGATACCTCTTTTAAATCCAATACAACGATATTCATTGCTTTCTTATCTTCCACTGCCTTATAGGCTGCGTTCATCAATTCCATAGGTGATACTGCCATTCAATCTACCTCCTGCAATTATTTATTCCCATCTTCTACTTATCATCATAACCAAGCCTTCTAACTAAATCATTACGAGCCAGTACCGTCAGCGGAAAAATAATCTTCTGCTTCTCGATCAAGAACGTAATTGTCGAATCAAATCCGGCCACTAACGCCTTGTCCAGATTGTGCTCAGCCAGCTCGCGCATGTCGTCAACCCCCGGAAAATTGCGTCCGGGCTCAATATAATCCGCAAGACAGACAATCTTGTCCAGCAACGTCATGCCAACTCTTCCCGATGTATGGTAACGGATCGCATCCAGTACCTCCGGATCTTCTATCCCGTACTCATGCTCTGCCACAAAAGCCGCTACCTCGGCATGCAATAGCTGCTTATCATATTCCAGCAGTTCCGGATTCAGTCCATGCTCACGCATCACCGCTTCCTGCCGCTCTACCGGCCAGTACTTGGCCAAGTCGTGCAGTAATGCAGCTAAATCAGCTTTGACCGGATCAGCTCCATAGCGCTCCGCCAAGCTTACGGAGGACGCCATTACACCTTCCACATGCGTCCAGCGTCTTGCTGGCATTTGTGCGGATACAATGTCCAACAACTCATTTCGAGTGTATCGCATACAAACCGCTCCTTATGATATATTCATATACCTCTTCCGTCACCATGTAACGAATCGAGTGCCCCGCGGCGCTCCGTTTGCGGATCAAGCTTGACGATATATCCACTAGCGGCATATCCGCGAGCAATACCGTATCCTGAATGAAAGAGGGCATAAGGTCAAGCTCCAGGAAGCTGCCCGGCCTTTGCAGTCCGATAAAATGCAGCATCGAAGCCAGTTCCTCAATCCCCTCCCATTTTGGTAAATAGTTCACCATATCTGCACCGATAATGAAGTAAAAATCCAGTTCAGGATGCAGCTGCTTTAGCTCTCTGATCGTATCTATCGTGTAGGATACGCCACCGCGCTTAAGCTCGATATCCAGCGTCTTGAAATCGGCATGATTGCGGATCGCCGCCGCCACCATTTCAAGACGTTCCTCACCGCTAACCCCGGATTTGCTCTTATGCGGGGGAATATGGGAAGGCATGAACCAGACCTCGTCCAGGGCATACTGCTCTCGGGCGGCTTCAGCCGCTAATAAATGTCCGAGGTGAATCGGGTCAAATGCTCCTCCCATGATACCAACTTTTCTCATCTGGTCTTCCTCCTGCAGCTCTAAGGCAGCTCGATCTGCTTATACTCGGTCGATTCCTTATACAAAATAATCGTTCGTCCAATCAATTGTACAAGTTCTGCCCCTGCGCCGGCTGCCAACTCCTCTGCAATCTCTCGCGGATCGTCCAGATTGTTGTTCAGAACGGATACTTTGATCAGCTCGCGGCGCTCCAGCGCCTCCGAGATATGGCGGATCAGCTGATCATTCGTTCCTCCTTTGCCGACTTGAAAAATAGGTTGAAGGCTATGAGCCAATCCCCGTAAATAACGTTTTTGCTTTCCACTTAACATCTAGAATCAAAACCCCTTATAGTTATTAAATAGTATTGAAAATCTAATCATTACTCTATCTATTAGCCCAGACTTGCCAGTACAGCCGACTTCATCGCCTCGATGGGAGCGGGCCTTCCTGTCCAATATTCAAAGGCATATGCGCCTTGATATACAAACATACCAAATCCATTGTGAATGGTACAGCCCCTCTGCTCTGCCTGCCGCAGCAGCTCTGTCTGCAGCGGATTATAGATCAGATCGCTTACAACGATTCCCTCCGGAATCCTCTCTGGATCAAGCGGGATATCATTGATCTTCGGGTACATCCCAACGGAGGTTGTATTAATTAAAATGTCGACGCCCGAGATATAAGCACCGATCTGCTCCAGCCCGCAGCCCGTGATATTGCCGAGGTGGGCCCATTCCACTGCAAGCTGCAAAGCCGACTCCTTTGTCCGATTAGCGACAATCACCTGCGCTGGCCGCTCCAGCAACAAGGCATAAATAATCCCCCGAGCTGCTCCGCCTGCACCGATGACCAGCACCTTCCGTCCGGACAGATCGGGGACAGCTTCTTCCTTCAGTGAACGAATATAGCCGATCCCGTCCGTATTATAGCCCTTCAGCCGGCCTTCGTCGTTGACAATCGTATTAACCGCGCCGATATAACGCGCCCCTTTATCAATCTCATCGAGATCATCCATAACCTCTACTTTGTGCGGGACAGTCACATTCACGCCTCGAAAGCCGAGCGCGCGAATCCCCTGAATGGCATGGCGCAGATCCCCCCGCTTCACATGAAACGGCAAATAGGAGCCGTGCAGGCCAGTTGCCTGCAAAGCCGCCATATGCATCGCTGGAGATTTGGAATGGAGTATCGGGTCGCCCATTACGCCCAGTAACAGCGGCAACCCGTTATTTTCCCGCATCAGATTCGTCTCCTCCATGATGCCCCTCCCCAATCAATTTAACCAAACCTGCGAAATCGAACTTTGGATGCGTACCTTATCAACAACCTAGATCAGCGATGGACGCAGCATGACCTTGATCCCTTTTGGCACATGCACTGCGATGACTGCACCCATGTCGTTATTCACCTTGACCCAGCCCAGACCGGAGATGAAGACATCCACCTTCTGACCCTTGGCAATTTTGAACTCATGCCTCGTCCATTCCGGCAGATCCTCCAGATTGTCGCGGCTTGGTGGGGCCAGCAATTCGCCGGCATGATCTGCGAACAACTCATCCGCCCGCTCCAGCTTCGTCCGGTGCAGCTTGATCCGCGAGCTGCTGAAGCAGGTGAACGACTGTCGTTCCCCCTGAATGAAATCGAAGCGGCCGAAGCCGCTGAAGAAGATCGTCTGGCCTTCATTCAATTGATATACAGCCGGTTTAAGCGGCTTGTCCGGCATAATAGTACCAAGATCCTGAGCACTTACCAGCTCGCTGTATCTTGAAGGGTACACAATCCCCGGTGTATCAATAATCGCTCCACCATCATCAAGCGGAATATGCACCATGTCGAGCGTTGTTCCAGGATAGCGGGAAACTGTCAATTCCTGATCCAAGTCGCTGTATTCACGGATCAGGCGATTGATTAGCGTAGATTTGCCTACATTGGTCGCCCCGACCACATAAACGTCCCGATTGCCTCGATGCCGCACTACAGCATCAAGCAGACGGTCAAAGCCGCTGTTCTGCTTGGCGCTGCAAAGGATAACATCCTCTATTTTCAGCCCCATATCCTTGGCTTCCTTCTGCACCCAGTTGCGAATCTTGTTCCAATTCGAGACCTTCGGCAGCAGGTCGGTCTTGTTCACGGCTAGCAATACTGGATTGTTGCCAATGAACCGCTGCAGACCGGAAATAACGCTCCCTTGGAAATCAAATAAATCAACGATATGAACCACAAGCGCCTTCTTCTCGGCAATTTGACCGAGCAGTCTTAAGAATTCGCTCTGCTCTACCGTAACGGATGATGCTTCATTATAGTTCTTAATCCGAAAACAGCGCTGGCATATGATTGGTTCTCTCTCCAGCGCTTGCGTCGGAATATATCCCGGTTTGGACGGATCTTCACCTTGCAGCTGCACTCCGCAGCCACTGCAATGAAGAGCGTCTTCTCTTACCTGGACTTCTGTCATTTTCTATTGTCCTCCTCAAGCCATAATCCCGTCTTGCCTAGACGTCGTCTGACGATACGCTCCAGCCTACGGTTAATCCGAGTACCGAGACCTTCATCGGCTATAGAAATCGGCAGCACCAGCACAGTATATAAACCCTGTCGGTTCCCTCCGAATACATCCGTCATGAGTTGGTCTCCGACCACGATCGTCTGTTCCGGAGCCAGTCCCATGATTTGCATCGCTCTGTGGAACGGCGTTCCGAACGGTTTTCTCGCCTTATGCACGAATTCAATATTTAAAGGGGATGCGAATACGGATACCCTGTCAAAATTGTTGTTTGACACAATCACCAGCTTCAACCCGGCCTGCTTCACCTTCTCAAACCATTGGGTCAACTCTGGGGTTGCCGAAGGCACCTTGGCTCCTACGAGGGTATTATCCAAATCGGTAATAATCCCGCGGTACCCATCGGCATATAGCTTATCCAAATCAATGTCAAACACACTGTCTACCCGTAAAGCAGGCAAAAACTTCTCAAACAATTCGTTCACCTCGGTTTCATACGACACACTATACCATAATCTTTCCCCGACTTCCTTATATTTTAAAAAAGAAAATGTCCCCGGCGCAAGCGTCCAGGGACAAGTCTGATGCAAACATGTGACGGTTGTTTATTTTTTGCCATGATTGATGCGGGACAGCTTGTGACACAGCCGTTGGACACTGAGCCAATCCGCATTTGTCGCTGTCATCGGACTGTACATAGCACTTTCATATTTCTGTAACAAATGATCAAGAGTCCCCGAGAGCTCGGGCTGCTGCTCCCTGATCCGTTCGAACATTTCGCGAACCGTCTCATGCTCATGACGTTCGAACCCTTGCCGCTGCAGCTTCTTTACGGTACGCAAAGTTCCGTATGCAATCTTATCCGCATAGGTCAACGATCTGCCGAGGCGCAGGCGAACGAAGCCATAATAGATACGCTCCCGTAACTGATACAGAAGCCAGATGACCGCAAGCAATATAATACTCCCTGAAACATAACGTATCGCCGTGGTGTTGGCTGATAACCAGGAGGTCTCGTTCTCAACAGCGCTGTCCTGAACAATCTCCTCTGAATCCGGTTCATCCGCTGCAACTTCCTCCGGCGACTCATCCGCATATAACAACGGAGCCGTAAAGCCCGGCGTAGCTTCAAACGGAATCCAGCCGTATTCACCGAAGTACAATTCAGCCCAGGAATGGGAATCAGAATTGTTCACCTGGTACGCTGTTGATGTCGCTAGAGCCGGTCTCCCCCTCATATCCTCGGGATCCGGCTGGCTCCCCGGGCCATACCCTTTCACCCAGCGAGCCGGAATTCCTTGCGAACGCGCCATCATGACCATCGCGGTCGAAAAATAGTCGCAGTAGCCTTCTTTTACTTCAAATAAGAAGCTGTCCACGAAATCCTTGCTCCGACGCAGTGAAATATCAGGTTTGTTCGTGTACTCATAGTTAGCCCGCAAATATTCCTGGAGAAGCTCCATTTGCTTGTACGGAGTATCCCCATCCGCTGTAATCTCTTCCGCCAAATCCTTAACCCGCTCAGGCAATGAAGAGGGAACCTGCAAGTACGCTTCGTCGATGGGAACCTTATATAGATGCTTATAGCTGGCTCCACGCAGTTCAGTCAATGGAATGACAGGAATTTCTGATGTCACCTTATATTTAACCGGATAATCCGGCTGTGAGCCCCGGAAGCCTCCGCCCCAGCGCAGCTCCCCCTCCTGTGCGGCCCAGCTTAGCTTGGGATTTCCGCCACGATCCTCGTCCAGTAAAGATACCTTAGTAATGAAGTAACCCCCAAACAGAACCGGATAAGCTTCGTCCGACTCCATCGTAATGGTCTGCTCCACTTCCCTCATTTCAATATTTCCAGCCTGCTCATGAGTCAGGCCCGCAGGGGTAGTCATTCCGCGAAAGACCTCATAGTCCCGCTTTTCCTTATCAAAGTCAGCCCAGCCTTTTCCGGTATAGATATGTCTCGTCTCACCGCGCCAATAAGTACGCAGCGGCGAGTCTACCGACATCACCGGACTGTAATTGAATTCGAAGCCTCCGCCAAGCTCGGTATCATCTCGACTGTAACCGGAGAGAACTTCCTGTGCGTCGGAGTCTTTGTTCGTGATCGCATTTGATATAGCAGACTGTACTTCGCCGCCGCTCCCCTGTCCTCCGCTTCTCCCCTTCCAAGCTGTATAAGGATCGGTAAGTATAGGAGACACGGGAGGCACACTCGTGCCGATCAATAATACCCCTGCGAAAATAAGCAGAATATTGGAGACAATCTTGAACGGATACTTCCGCAGTCTAAGCCAGCCATAAGGATAAGCTATTTGATAATCGCGCAGATGAAGACAGACGAGCCAGCCGAGGCCGGCAAATACCGTCCAGGCTACATTTTGCCATAATTGATAAGGAGTAAAAGAATCCAGAATGGCAAAAGCGACCAGATCCGCTGCCAGAAACAGCAAAATATATTTTCGCGTAAGAAGTAGTCTTGATATAAGCTCCATGGCTAACCAGGTGATTAAGGCGAACCAAATATATGGGATAAATTCCATAAGCATTTGCAAAATCTGATCGGGAAACAATCGTCCGTACGGCATGTAAATCCCATACCTGATCAATATTATCCGACAAATAATCACAATAGAGAGCAGCTTGCCGATATTTCGCACCAGGGAAGCTACAGGCAGAATAGCAATCGCCGCCACAATGATCAGTGTCCAAGTTACAATATCGGTCGTCTCTTGGAGCCAGATTGGCTCTGTAAAGCTAACCCACTGCATCCCTAGCAGGATAATCCATAACATTTTAAAGAGACGATACCAATAAACCGGTTCATCGGAGCGCTTCAACCGCGGCCACCCCCTAACAATACAGGCAGCTCGGTTAGAGACGATAACTGAATGCCAGCGATTTCCTGACGGTTATATAGAGATCCGGGACGCATACGTGAATCCACATTCCCGGTGCTGTTGATATGAATATGAAATGGAGCCATTTGGCTTCTTTTGGCCCAGCGCAGCATATCGAACAGAAGCTGATCTGCCAGTGGAGTAATTATAATAAAGAACGCCCCTGCATTAAACAGTTCCTTGCGCTGTTCAAGCTGAGCCTGATAATTACCGCTGCCTTCCGGACTAATATCTACTAATTGATGCAGCATTTGCTGGCGCTCAAGCGGACTCTCCGTCGGGGCACTGCCCCAAACCTCTCGGCCAAGAATACACAATCCCATGTTGATTCTCTCTCGGCCTCCAAATTCCAGTAAAGAAGCAACCGTTGATACGGCCAGTTCAAACGCCTCCCGAGCAACATAACTGCCAGCATGAGCATCCAGTATAATCATCGTCTTCGGAATTGATTCACGCTCGAATTCCTTCGATTTCCAGGAGCCTGTCTTCGCCGTGGCATTCCAGTGGATTCTCGAAATTCGATCCCCGTAAATATAGTCCCTTACCCCGTTTATTTGTGTCGTCTCACGGCGCGATTGCAGGATCGTAGTCTCAGGTCCGGAATAGCGGGAGTTGCGGCTGAATAATTGCCAGCGCGGGATGAAGATCGTCCGCGGGAGTACATAGAACTCTCCTTCTGCCCGGAACGCTCCTTCATGCTCCAACAAACCGAAAATATCCTTAGAACGGAACTCCGTCGCCCGAAAGCTGTATTTTCCCCGTTCCAGCGGTGGGGTCTGATAGATAAGCTCCAAATGGCTTCCTAGGCGCGGGACCATGCTATCCTCATACTTCCAGGAATCTCCGTTATGCCGCTGCAACTGCTCATTTACTATTAAATAAGGAAGCATAATAAGAGTAGGCAACTGCAGCCTTAGCTTCACCTCAACCTGGCTTCCGGCTTGGATGGCCTGCTTCCCCGTTAATTCGCCGTTCAGCGATAAGCTACGCTGTCCTCTGACCCGCTTTACGCCCGCCAGACTGCAGATGACCCAATACAACGCCAGCACATTGATCATTGTAAACAGCATGAACGATGTCTTTCCACCCTGAAACAATACGTATAACAAACAAATGAACCATAATGAAGCCGCTTTCCAAAAATTCCCGGAAGTCAGACCTGATTTTACTGCACTCATTATGCCCCGCATCGTTATCTCCCCACAGCTACAGGCACTTGGATCTGCCGCAGGATCTGGAACAGCACCTGATTGCCGTTCATGTTGCCGAGTCTGGATTCCGGGCGCAATAAAATTCGATGTCCCAGGACATAGGGAGCTAAAATTTTGATGTCATCCGGCAGGACAAAATCACGGCCTTGCAGGAATGCAAATGCCTTCACCGCTGTGAGGAAAGCAATCGAGGCCCGAGGCGAGGCACCGAGCAGAACGTCTGCATGCTCTCTTGAGCGCCGTACGATCTCTAGCAGATAGTCGGTCACGATCTCACTTGCATGTACGTCACGGATTTGCTGCTGCATTTGCCCGATCTCTTCCATCGTCGTCACCGGTCTCAATTGATCTACAGGCTGGCCTTGCTGATGGGAATACAGCATATTCTTCTCTGTCTCTGCATCAGGATAACCGATCTGAATCTTCATCATGAAGCGATCGAGCTGGGCCTCGGGAAGATGATAAGTCCCTTCGAAATCGATCGGATTCTGGGTAGCGCAAAGCATAAATGGATGCGGGAGATCATAGGTTACGCCGTCTGCGGTCACGCTGCGCTCCTCCATCACTTCCAGCAATGCCGATTGTGTCTTCGTGGTTGCCCGGTTGATCTCATCAACCAGCAGTATGTTGGTCATAACCGGCCCTGGCCGGAACACAAAGCGCTCCTCATGAGGATGGAACACGGAGACGCCCGTTATGTCACTAGGCAAAATATCAGGATTACACTGTATTCTGCGATATTCTCCATTGATTGATTTACTCAGAGCCTTAATCAGCTGGGTCTTGCCAGTTCCGGGAACATCCTCTATCAAAACATGCCCGCCGGCTAGTAGCGTTGTTAATAGAAGCTCAATCTCGAATGACTTGCCTAATATACAATTCTGCAGATTATCACGAATGGCAGAAAGTGCCGTAGTAATTGGTTCATTTACAGGCATAAGCTTGTCCCCTTCCAATCATCGTTTACTATATCTCCCTATTTTACATGATATCGCTAGACTAAGTATACTCAAGTTCATAGAGGTCATCCAAAAAATCCGCTTTCGCTCAAAAAAACCAATTGGGGCCAATTCAAGAATAAGCGACCGCAATTCAAAGGCAGGTTTTCTTGCGATTTAAAATTCCGTCAACTCCGTTGATAACTTATTTATTTTAAGCCCAACATAAAGCAGCACTGTAAATTTATTAAACAGCGGTTCTGAATTTCACTTGGGCCTAAGTAAATGCTTGCTGATGCAAGTTTCCAGCGTACTCACTACAAGCAATGCTTGCTGATGCCAGGTTCCTGCGGAAACATCTCAGATGCCCGCGTACTGATCACAAGCTAATATGCTTGCGAGGTCTGTTCTACGAAAACGTGTAGTTCCACTCCTCCTCAGTCTTTGGCTTTATCCCATCTTCACAGTGCTAATAACCGTACTTTTTGAACGCGCATAAAAAAAGAGCGTACCTCTCGCCGAATGGCTTAGAGTCGCTCTTTTATGTTCCCGCTTATCTTATCCTTTTGGTCGGACGACAAGTGCAGCCAGGAAGGAGAAAATGATCGCTGCCGAGATACCGGCGCTGGTGACCTCGAAAATCCCGGTAATGACGCCAATCCAGCCATCCCGCTGCAGCTCGGAGAGTGCGCCGTGAACCAGCGAGTTGCCAAAGCTTGTGATTGGCACCGATGCTCCCGCCCCGGCGAATTTTACAAGCGGATCATATAGTCCGAATGCATCCATCACCGCCCCGATAACAACAAGGGTACTCATCGTATGTGCGGGAGTAAGCTTGAACACGTCGAACATGATTTGCCCGAGTACACAGAACAGTCCCCCAACGATAAAAGCCCATAGAAAAATCATGCTGAACCTGCCTCTCTTTCCAGAGCCACCGCATGAGCGATACACGGGATGCTCTCTCCCTGCTGATAGGATAGCGGGGATAACAGCGCACCCGTCGCAACGACCAACACACGATTCAGCTCTCTTTGTTTCATTTTTTTCATAATATGTCCATAAGTAACGACCGCAGAGCACCCGCAGCCACTGCCTCCAGCCATGACAAAATTCTGTCTCTCCCGATCGAAGATCATCAGCCCGCAATCATTGAATTCGGTCTTATCCATGGATAGTCCGTCCTTGCTTAGAACATCCTTAACAATAGCATGTCCTACCGAGGCCAGATCGCCGGTTACGATTAAGTCGTAGTCCTCCGGCCCCCGTCCTGTATCGCGGAAATGCGTGACGATCGTATCGGCTGCTGCCGGGGCCATGGCGGCTCCCATATTAAAAGGGTCCTTGATCCCCATATCCTGAATGCGTCCAATCGTCGCATGTGTGATGCGAGGCCCGGTCCCTGATGAGGAGACTACGGCGCAGCCGGAGCCTGTAATCGTATATTGAGCTGTTGCCGGTTTTTGTGATCCGTATTCCGTTGGATAGCGGAACTGCTTCTCCACGGTGCAGTTATGGCTGGCCGTCCCGGCCATCGCATATTTGGCACCCCCGGCATCTACAATCATGGCCGCGATGGCAAGGCTCTCCATCGAGGTTGAGCAGGCCCCAAATACGCCGAGGTAAGGGGCGGCAATATCTCGGGCAGCGAAGGTTGCGCTAATAATCTGATTCATCAGATCGCCGCCAATAAAGAACTGGAGCTGCTCTTTGGTGATGCCTGCATTCATAAGCGCCAGCGAAGAGGCGTGTTGGAGCAGCTTGCGCTCCGCTTTCTCCCAGGTCTTCTCATCAATCTCCAGGTTGTCGTAGATAAAGTCAAAACTTGAAGAGAGCGGCCCGTCTCCCTCTTCTGGGCCAACCACGGTCGCCGCCCCAATAATCGTCGGTTTGCTGCGGAACTCCCAGGTTTGTGCACCGGTCAGCATTTTAATGCGCCCCCCCTAGGCCAAAAATCACATGTACAACTCCCACGATAAAAGCGGCTACCACACCAAATACAATGACGGAGCCAGCCAATTTGAACATATTGGCCCCTACGCCAAGCACTAGACCCTCCGCCTTTGATTCAATCGCCGAGGAACACATCGAGTTGGCAAATCCGGTAACCGGAACGGCTGAACCGGCGCCTGCCCACTGTGCTATCTTATCGTATACACCAAGCGATGTCAGAATAACGGATATAATGATCAATACAGCAACGGTCGGGCTGCTCGCTTCCTTCGAGGACATTCCGGCAAAGGTCATGAAGAGCTGCTGGATGCACTGGCCGATGAAGCAGATGAAACCGCCCACCAGGAAGGCCTTTAAGCAATTTTTGAAGATATTCGACTTCGGCTTATGGGAATCAGCAATCTGCTTATAGTCCTCTTCAGTCAACGAGATGGAGTTCAACCTGAACCGGGCGCCTGATTTTGTCTTTGTTGGCACTATTGTCCCTCCTTCTTGTGATTTGATTCCTCTCCTAACACTGCATATTCATTATTTGCCACTTGGCGGCTTGTTATGTTTGGTAAATCATCCATATCCGGCTGAACAGCAAAAAACAGTGTCCCCCAGTTTCCTGAGAAACACTGTTTGTCTGATAAATGTGCAAAAATTAAAGACCGACCTTCCGCCCCTACAAATACTGCAAAATAATGATGAGCAGAATAAACAGCAGGAATATTACGATCCAGTCCTTGGAGTAACGCTCCATCTTCGTTAGCCTCCCAATCATTTCCTTAACTTATCCGCAGTATATGCTACAGGCGCATGCAATGTGCGATATTCGCCCACTCTTGGGCTTATCCCTTTACAAATAGACAATAATAGCAAGATGGTACATACTTAAAGAGGTTGTTTAACAAGTCCGCGCGATGGATCATGAAGCAAATTAGAAAGCGGACCGTATTTAAATCATCTGCAAGGAGAGATGCGAAATGAATACTAAAACGTTGGAATTATTCAAGCAGCTAACCGAATTCCCTGCGGCGCCGGGCTTCGAACGTGAACTGCGTGCCTTTGTCAAAGAGAAAATGTCGGCCTATACCTCAGAATTTCTGCAGGATCGACTGGGTAGTATATTTGGGGTGCTTCGCGGAGACGATAACGGCCCTAAAGTAATGGTAGCCGGGCATTTGGATGAGGTTGGCTTCATGACCACAGGAATTAGCGATCACGGGATGGTCTCCTTTCAACCGCTTGGCGGCTGGTGGAGCCAGGCTGTACTGGCACAGCGCCTGCAGATTATTACTCCGCAAGGCCGGATTATCGGTGTTGTCGGTTCAACGCCAACCCATCTGCTAAGTGAAGCGGATCGCAGCAAGCCGGTGGACCTGAAGACGATGTATCTGGATATCGGTGCAGACAGCCGGGAGCAGGCAGAAGCGGCAGGGGTGCGCCCAGGTCAGCAAATCGTACCGATCTGCGAATTTACACCAATGGTAAATCCTAAGAAAATTATGGCCAAAGCCTGGGATAACCGTTACGGTGTAGGTTTGGCGCTCGAGTTAATGGAGGCTCTACATAAGGAGAAATTGCCAAACACCTTGTACTGCGGTACTACAGTTCAGGAGGAACTGGGTCTGCGCGGAGCACGGACTTCCGCCAATATGATCCAGCCGGACATTTTCTTCGGCCTAGATGCCAGTGCGGCCAACGATACGACGGGAGACAAGAAAGCGTTCGGTCAGCTTGGCGGAGGTGCCCTGCTGCGAATTTACGATCCAACGATGCTTACCCATCGGGGTATGGTCGAATATATTCAGGACACGGCAGATACGAATAAGATCAAATATCAATATTTCGTCTCTCCAGGCGGAACGGATGCCGGCCAAGTCCACCTGAGCGGCAGCGGCGTACCTTCAACGGTTATCGGTATTTGCTCCCGCTATATCCATACCTCGTCATCCATCATCCACACGGATGATTACGATGCCGCCAAAGAATTGTTGACCAAACTCGTCAAAGGGCTGGACCGTACGACGCTGAACACGATTTTGGAGAACAGCTAATCGAACGATTTTATTAACCCTTAATGGCAAGAGAGAATTCCCTTATTCAGTGAAAATCTGGATGAGGGATTTTTTAGTTAGGGATCATTAGAAGCATTTGGCGTTGTTCGATACTTTTTATCGCGCAGGCTCCCTAGTCTTTGGTGGAGGTCATGTCGTCCTTCCTATCCTGCAAGCGGAATTGGTTCCATCAGGCTGGCTAACAGACGCCCAGTTTCTTGCAGGTTACGGAGCAGCTCAAGCTGTACCTGGCCCCTTATTTACCTTTTCGGCTTATTTGGGTAGCGTGATGAACGGATGGGCTGGTGCCGTGGCCGCTTTAATCGCGATGTTCCTGCCTTCATTTCTATTGGTGATTGGTACTTTGCCTTACTGGGATACAATCCGCCGCCGCTCTAATGTCCAATTCGTCTTTCAAGGAATGAACGCTGCCGTGGTCGGCATCCTGCTTGCCGCCCTGTATGATCCGGTATGGATCAAAGCAATTCATACTCCTTACGACTTCTGTCTAGCACTTGCTGCCTTCGGCATGCTTATGCTTTGGAAGCTCCCACCGTGGATGGTTGTGTTGTTCTCAGCGGTTGGTGGAGCGTTGTTAGTGTCTTTAGTATCGTAGAGGAGGGTTCTGTGGAGGTAAGATAGAGAGAGAAATACCCGCTTAGATTTATGCCTAGGTGGGTATTTCTATTAGATTCTATCGGTATCACAAAAAAGCAGCCCAGGATTATCGTCTGGATTGCTTTTTTCATAACCTTTTTATTAAGCTGCTGACAGAAACAGAAGTTTCAATAAGAATCTTTTGAGATAGAGAATAAAAGGAAGCCAAATGAGAATGAACCTTTTTTTAAAAGCATTTGTTCCTGATCAGATATTAAATTCTTAATCAGAACTGACGCGATGTAATAGGACAGCGAGAATAAGCTTCTTATAACGAACCGTATCAATTCCCTCTATTTTTTCGATTCCAATGTCTCTAGATACTCGGAAATCTGGCTTGGCGTTTTGGCGTATTTGCTATGAAGATGAGCTATCTTCTCCCCATTTTTATACACCAGAAGACTTGGGATTCCGCGTACTTCATTTTTGCTCGTAATCTCTTCAAGCTGTTCCACATCCAAAGCATAAAAATCTTTGTCCTGATGTTTAGCCATAATATCTGGCATGAACTTATCCAGCGTCTTGCAGTCTGGACACCAGATAGCATCGTATTTAATAATAGTCAATTGATTGCGATTAATCAGTTCCTCATACCGTTTCTCTGTTTGAATGCGTTCCATAATAAGACTCCCCCCTGCCTTGTTTTCCGTAATCACGTTGCACTTAATATGTTATTTTAACCATTTACACAATAGTATGCAAAAGGAATCGATCCTTCCACCCCCATAGCACGTGTTCACACCTCACAAGGGTTGGAATTTGATTATGTTGGTGTCATCATCGGTAATGATTTAAAATATGATCCTCAATCGATACGTATTTATGCTGACTTTGAAGAGTATAAGGACAAACAAGGGAAAAAGGGACTGAAAAATGATAATGAACAACTAACAAAGCTAATTAAAAATATATACAAAGTGTTAATCTCTAGAGGAATGAAAGGGTGTTTCCTCTATTGCCGAAACCCGGAGCTGCGGAACTATATAATTGGGCAGAAGCCTCCTGATCCGTTTTCGCTGATATGTATTCCAGATGCTCTTCCTGCAGTTTTCTTCGCAGTTCTATAATATATGTCTCTATGTCCAACGTCTTGATGGTATACTGCTTCCCCTGTGCTCCGATAATGTCCGGGATTAGATCCCGGACAAGCTTGTTATAAACTGGCATGGTGTCGTTATACCCCTCTCTGATCATAGAAGTATTGCTAGGTTTCCTCATATGTCTAGATTCTACGGCGACTAACCTAATAGTTCCTGAGCAACATCGCTTGAAAATGGGGATTTCCTTCACCCATATCTCGTGTATGAAAGTCTTCAATTTGCAAATGACACTTGATGATTTGTTGAATCTCCTCGTCTGGATACATGGCAAAATATCTCTTAGGCTCATAAGCATCCTGCATCCAAATACCGTCAGTGGAAATCCCTCCATAGAGCCCTAAGTAGAATAAGGCGTTTGGCTTCAAAATGCGCTTAATTTCCGTAAGAACGACAGGAAGCTGAGCTTTTGGAACATGTAGCAAACAGTTCATGGCATAAATCGCATCAAAGGATCGATCTGCAAAATCCAGATGGTAGAAATCCATTACCTTAGCATATAATCCCTTTTGTGTGCACAAACGGACCATTTCTTCTGACAAATCCACAGCTGTAATATCAAATCCATGCTCTTTAAAATATAAGCTATCCCGTCCGGGACCCGCTCCAATTTCTAGAATACTTTGTACCTCATTCGATCGGAATGCATTTAACACTTTAACTCTTTCCTCAGCCTTCCAATCTTCCAATTGTGCTGAATCCCGGAGATTGGCATGATTGTCATATGCCTCCCGAAGAGACAATTTGATGCTTAAATTATCTTCACTCATTAATATGGAACCTCCCCACATATAAGCCGCGATTTCCGGATCATCTTCTTTACTTTAGATCTATCCTAGCACATTTCTTTAACGGCTACCCTTATTTATGTCATCGCTAGAGGACTTACGACGAGTCTCTAGTTTTCCGTAACGAACTCATGCGTGTTAAGATACGAATAGATTGGATTTCTGTTTTATGCTTTATAAGGGGGATGTAGAATTGGCGGAATGTAAGACTTCATTTCATTCGGATGGACTAGACGATATCCTAGTGCTAGATCGCACGCAACACCTAGAGGAGCCTGACATTCTGTATCCTTTTGCATTAGACGAGCTGTTGTGCAGACATACAGGCAAGGGAGGTCCCGCTGTATGTCATCTATGGCGCCATCCGAGAGGCTTCGTGATGGGATTGCGTGACAGCAGACTGCCTCATGCAACAAAGGCGCAGAAATGGCTGGAATCGCTTGGCTACTCGACGGCTGTCCGCAGCACGGGCGGAGCTGCCGTACCACTCGATTTGGGTGTTGTGAATATTTCCTTAATCCTTCCGAAGGAAGGTCTTGGTGACAAATTCTTCCGCTCGGATTATGAGCGTATGTATCAGCTAATCAAACTTGCCCTGCAGAATACGAGCTACACAATCGACAAGGGTGAAATCGATGGCGCATACTGCCCTGGCGATTATGATCTCAGCATAGGCGGCATCAAATTTTGTGGCATTGCGCAGCGTCGTCAAGCCCACGCCTTTGTCGTACAGGCATTCGTCATATGCGAAGGTTCGGGCAAGGAGAGCGCAGGTCTCGTCCGCTCGTTCTATGAGCGTGCAGCGTTAGGCGTGCTGAAAGGGGATCATCCTGTCGTTACCGAAGATAAGATGGGCAGTCTGGAAGAACTAGCTTCGCTTGGAAGCGACGCGGCGCAGGTATTCATAGAATCTACTAAACAAGTGATCCGGGGATGCCAATCTGAACTTTGTCTCGAGCAGGCTGCCTCAGGATTATGGGTTCCAGAACCGGAACAAGTGCATGCCTTCATCCATACACTGCGTGAACGTTACGGGATCAAAGCGTGAAAGTGAATAGGTGAGAATGGTCCCCTCTCCTATTCCTTTATACTGTATAAGATCAAACCGATGTCCATAATAAATTTTGAAAAACAAATTCAACTCCCCAATAAACATCACTCGGTTTCTGCTGCTGCAGTGCGACATTCTAGTAAAGGATTAACAACGACGCGAAGTTAACCAATACAGTTCCCTACTTTAACTTCCATATGTTATCGGTATAAATGGAAATCCTGACAGACCTATGCCAGGAAACAGTTGTTCTCCAGAAAAAAAAGATCAATCATGGTGGTATCTAACCATAATCGACCTGTTTGGTGTAACGAAAAATCGTTTCTATTCTAATCGCTTCTTGAGTGCATCTTCTGACATGGTATTAAAATCAGTAAATGAATCAAGACTTCACTGACAACACAGAATCCAACTGCCCCCACCAGCTATAGTCTTCCAAATGGCTTACATCGAACAACATGACACCATGCGTGCGTTGTTGGCACATCTGAACCGCTTTTTCAAATTGATCAATGTTTCCTTCGTAATCCTTCAAATATAAGCTCGCGATGACTGGAATCTGTCCGTTAATTGCCTCTAGGCTCATTTGGATCGCGCCTTCTACGCTGTACCATTCCGCAGGCCTGCCATTCTGGACGGCTTCTTCAATTCGTACTTCGGGATAATAACAACCGGTCATAATGAAATCCAATTCATCGGCATACGCGGAAATATGATATTCTTCAGATGCCCATGGCAAGTTCGAACGATAGGTTTCACTGGCCCAATTGACACCCTCGTTGTAATATAGCGGATACCATGACCCAACATAAATGCTGAAGGACAGACTTGGATTTGTGGATTTAACAACTTGCTTAGCCGATTGCACGAAATGTTTAATGTTCAGCGCACGCCATTCCGTCCATTTCGCGAACCAGCGCCCATGCTCGATTTGTTTCGTACCTTCTTGTAAGGTAAAAATGTCTTGTGGCCATTGTGCTACCGGCTGACCAATATATTGCTCGAATGCTCTCCTGCTTAATTCGCTAAAATCACCATAGACATTCGGATAGCGACAGCGGTCAAGCACTATACCACTAATTTTATAGTTTGATGCGATCTCCTTCAGAATCCCAAGCTCGTGCTGTTGAACTTCTTCATGAATCGGGTTCACAAAGATCGTATCATCATCCGCATTTTCAGCGGCTACCGGTTCCGAAGAAAGACTCGGCTGATACAGCATGACCTGCCAATCCTTCTTGTCATAAGCAATACCATCTCTTGAACGGGTCGTCCCTTCTGCGAATACATCTACGTTAGCAATGACTTGAAGCCCGACAACACTCGCTTCCTCGATCATTTCCGCAAGAAAATCTCTTCCTTCCCATACTTGATAACTTCCGTCTGACCAACGGCTTACATGATATGCATAAGAACTTGGGAATGTCGTATGTCCATAGGGGATTTTGGCATCCACCACCAAGTGGGTTACTCCAGCTTGCTTCGCACTGTTCACAAGGCGCTGCCTCTCCGCACGATCCGCTAGTCGAACCCCATTCGCGATAAAATCAACCCACAACACATTTGCTCGCTTTTCCATGGATATATTCATATTGGGTCACCTCAACTATATAAATTTTTATAATTCGGGGTGCCAAATTGATATCTGGCACCCCGTGATTTCATTAGGAATTGATAAAGCCTAAATATTGCAGCATACGCTTCACAGCCACAGCTGCTTGTGCACGTGATGTATGAATATTCGGTTCAAACGCCGTACTTGTTACCCCTTTCAAAATACCTGCATCAAGTGTCTCCGCGACTGCTGCTTGTGCCCAAACACTGATCGTTTCCTCATCATGATAGACGGTCAAATCAAGTGGAGTGGGAGCCTGCACGGATTTGCCGGCAAAAGATAGCGCTCTGCTAATCATGACTGCCATCTGCTCTCTCGTAATGGAATCATGAGGCTTGAAGGAACCATCCTCATTGCCTTTTGCGATACCCGCATTTACCGCAGCACCTACGGCGCCAGCGAACCAATCGGAGTTAGACACATCATGAAACTGCGTGATGCTGGTGTCCGAATTCAAACCTAACGAACGAACCAGTAGGCTTACGAATTCAGCACGTGTAACCTTTTGATCTGGAGCAAATTGATCCACGCTCAATCCTTCGATGATACGCTTGGATGCAAGTAACTCAATATCAGATTTTGCCCAATGATTCTTCAAATCCTTGAATGTTCTGGAAGATTGAATCACAGCGTATTTACTGTTACCATTCCGTTTCATCATCACGACCGTCTGACCGCCTTGTGCTGTAAATATGGAAGGTACGAAGGAGAACCTGCCTGTATTCGGATCGATATAAATCGCTGTTGCCGTATCCGACGATATAGATTGAGCTAGAATGATACTACGCCTCAAATACTCATTTCCAAAATTCGAGAAGATCTTCATTTTCCCATTCATCTCGACTCGAACAGAGAAATCAATCACCCGATCATCTACGAGTGTGGCGTTTTCCCGTTCAGCTTGACTTCGTATTTGTTCCAAATCTTTACCTTTCACTTGTTCGATCGTGACATAAAGAACCGCATCCTTGGCATCCGCCCCAAGCTCTTTGATGTACGCGGACGAATTAGTTAATGATACCGGCAATTCATAGACGGCGTGATTTCCCTGGATTACGATGGTTGCGTTAGGTACGTTCGTCAACGCATCGATAAGCGATTGTACCGGAATACCGACTTGTTGAATATCATCCTCACCCAGCAATTCAATCGTGACAGTACCGGGCGACTCTTTACTCTCCTTCAACCTTTGGAAGGCTTTATTCAATTCATCCGCACTCACTATAGCAGTCAGCATCGTTTGTCCGTTTGGTTTCTTTTCCGACTTAAGCGATAGCGCACTGCTGTCGAGCCTCACATTTGTCGAAGGTTCCACTTTATCTTGAGGAGGTGTTGTGGTTGTGATATTACCACCGCCACTGTTACCGCCTCCATTGCCACTGCTATTCCCTGGGTCTCCCATAGAGGCACGGTTTATCGACAGATTATAATTTATCGTCAAACCGTCTTCAGACATTACCTGCAGGGTCACCGAATTCAATCCAACTTTGAGCTGCACAGGAATCGCCGAGTCACTCGCATAGTTCTTACCGTCAACAAAAATCTTTGCTGTCGGGTTGCTCGCACTCGCCGTAATGTTCAATGTAGTAACCGTATTATCTACATCAACCTGATAGGCATAAATTGACGGATTGAAGGCAGGGTTCAGCTTCCCCTTACTTACTGTCAGTGTGCTCAATTGCGCTTTCGATGCGGCTTTGGAGAAATAAATGTTGACCATTTTGAGTCCATAATCCAGGTCAAGTATCATTCGATTTTTCACTTCGGGATTAATCGAGCTATTGGCATCAAGATCGCTTCTTAGGGATTCGATCTGTTGCTTAGCGATGGTTGCTGTATCAGCTCTCATATCTTCATTCGTATTCAACGCTTGAACTGTCGGTTGAATTTTGTGAATAAGGGTATCGCCTTCCTGTCTGCTCATCCCTTGGAAAGGAACGTAAATCTCATTGATTTTACGGATCATTTCTTCCATTACGGTTGCTAGGGGCTTGGTCGTATCATATTCGGGCAAAATAGCTTGATTACGATACACCCCAATCTTCAGCACCTTGTCATACTTATAATTAAATAGTCCTTCGAATTCAAATAATGCGGCTCCAGCTCCATCATTTTTTGTTGCTTCGATAATCTGATCCACAACAGCTGATGTAGGATTACCTTGAAACGCGTCTAGTCCCGATGAGACGAATGCATTGTGTCCTGCTAATGCCATGGAGTTTCTCAAGTCCGTTACCGTTAATTCCGAACCCGGCGCATAAGACATATGGAACAAGTGATCGATTAAATTGTGATCTAACCAGTATTTTACTTCTTGTGCATGCGATTTCGGTGCTTCCTCATAATTCGGCCATACCGCAGTTGTAATTTGTAGCTTTGGTTTGATTTGATGCGCTTCGTCCACTACCCGAACGACCCAGGTATTGATCATGTCCGCACGGAATTGCAGCCATTCATCCCAATAGTGATCTCCTGGATGAAGGTCAAGCGGATCAACGCCATATTTCTCGCTGAATAAATTGCGGGTATACGTGTCGTAACCAAAGTCATTCGTGTAATCCTTGGAATCTGGATACCTCGCATAATCCAAATGCAGTGATGCAATGTCATATTTTGTGATGAGCTCATTGTATACAGAGGCAACGAAATCTCTAGCCTGCGGAAGCGCTGGATTAAGCCAATACCACTTGGCATTGTTCAAGCCCACTTCATAATCAATACCTTGTCTGCTGATCATACGCCAATCGGGATGATTCACCACAACCGGTCCGCCAACAAAGAAGTTCTCTACCCAGGCATGAATTTCAATCCCCTGTTTCTTGCCCTCCTCAATAAATGCTCCAAGCACATCAAAGCCTTCATACAAAGGATTTAATTCGGTGTCCGGCAAAGACGTTGGCCAAGTGGTATATCCATTCCACCACGTTTCCAGATAAATGGCATTGATCCCGGTCTCTTTGATTTTCTTTACATGATCTCGAACCTGCTCCAGGTTCTTTTCCTTCGGCCTCATCCAGAGTCCCCTGGTTTGTACTTTTGGAGACTCAAAATTCATATAACTTGCATCCGTAACTTTCTGATCCAGGTCATTCAGTAAATCCATCAACCCGTTGGTACCGCTTTCATTTAATCGTTGTTTGGCCAACTCATAAACGGCCTTCGCTTCTACAATCTTCTGTTCAATATCGGCATAAGGCACATCCATAAAATGATCCTTGGATAATTGGAGCGCTCTCTCTGCACTATCGATACTGATCGATGCTTTATCTAAGTAAGATTCCGGCGTAAAAATCACCAACACTTCTTTTTTTGCAAAATCCAGACTCAATTTAGCTCCGACCAGGGCGTTGTTCTTTAACCATGTATTTTTAACCCCATGACCGGATAATACATAGCCGCCTTCAGGAATTTTACTGTTGTTCCCGCCATTGTTCGTCACATATCCATTCGCATTAACAATGACTTCATTGCCCCATGGGTTCGTGCCAGTCTCCTCGCCATAATTACGATCATAGACGATCAACTGATCCGATCCACGGAATCCTGGATAAGGCACATTGGCGACATTGTCCCAGCCTCCGGGATTATCTTCTTTTACTTTCGGATTAAATGCATCATACGAGGTTCTAGCGGCTTGGTAAATTAAACTATCCGTTACGAGCTCAACCTCTGTGCCGATACTCACTTTATCCGCTAGTTGGTTATAGTATGGACTTGACGCTTGAATCGACAGCACATATCCATCCGCTGGAATGGATGAGTTATTATCAAGATACCCCCCTGTATTGGGATCGTTTGCAATCGCCACAATGTTGATCACCTTATTGCCAACAACTGTAAGCTCCATTCCCCAAGCATTCTGATTAGTGGTTGCGCCATACGTAGGCTGGTACAACACCACTTCTCCCGTTCCACGCGGTCCATTTATTTTATCAATGCCTACCGCAATACCATTCACTTTCAAATATTTGCTGGGCAAAATCGGAATATCTATGTTAATTGCTTGCACGGACTGCCCCACCACTAAACTCAAGGATGACGCAGCGCTGCCAGAAACCGAAATGACATAACCATTTGCAGGAATATAGGTTCCATTCTGACCATGAGCATCATAGGTGCTTTTCACCACCGACACATCATTGGTAATGATATATTGAACGGTATCTTCAGAAAATGATCTTGTCATCTCGCCAAAATGTCGTGTATAAACCGCGATGGTGTTGGCCGGCTGATCCTGATCCACGACGTCGATCGGTAGGATGCCCTGTTCTGTGATGAGCTGTGGACCTCCGACAACAGGTACAGGTAGCGTGTAGCCAATAATCTCAACCGGGTCTCCCGGACTCATATTGTCTTTAATCCACTGTTCACTCGATCCGTGACCAAACAATACAAAGCCATTCGTTGGTATTTCTACAGCACCTGCACGATAAGTGACTTCCGTTACGCTGTAAGTACCTTCATGGTAGTCTACAACTGCGGCGGCCGCGTAAGGATTGGGATCCGTGAGCTTACTGCTGTTTTCCCTAGTAAACAAAATCATTTCATCCGAGGCTGCAATGGCTCGATTTACTGCTGTAATGCTAATGGTGCTGCCATTTGCAGCTTTCGCTGTGATAGCTTCCGCTTCATCGGCCAACACATTCAACGTCATTCCAGAAAAAAAGAGAGCAAAACATAAGATGAAAGACAGCGTATTCTTTAATCTCATTACCGTACCTCCCCATAGGATTCATGAAAAAGCAGCTTCCCCAGCACTCCCTCTTCATACAGCTCATCTCGTCTAAATTTCTATTTTCGTTCGCGAATTTTTTACGAGCATCACCTCCCATATTCATTTTGGAATACTCCTCCTTATATTCTTCTTTGGGAGAAAAATTCCTCCTTTATAAGATAAAAAAAATAACTTTTCTTTCTTTAAGCTGCAAATTATCGCCGGAAATTTTATTGATCCTCTGCCTATGCTTACATTTTTTGAATCCTCCAAGGTTCTATTCCGTATACAATAAGGAGAATAATACCATACAGGAGCTCATAACCTGCTTGCGTATTTACCGAATTACATAATTTTCATTTAACCTATAGGAGGAGACAGCGTGAAAAAACTTGCAGCCGTATTACTATCTTCATCTATTTTATTAAGTACACTTCCAAGCGGGCTTGCCCAAGCAGCAGAAGCAAATGTGACCCGGGGAGAAGTTGTGAATTATCTATTGAAAGTCGTAGATGATTACAATCCTGGTGTCAAAAAGGAAGATATTCTGAAAGGCTATGGCCAAGGAGATGCAAAGGAAAACCAAGATGTATCCCGAATTGAAGCTTTAATAATGCTGAGTCGAGCGTTCTCCGAGCTGCCTGAGCCAAAAGGCAATGATCTGCGTATTGCCAACATCACTGCTGAATTCATTGACATCCCGAAATGGGCTGAGGATGAAATTGCCAAGCTAACAGCGACGGGTATCATTAACGGTTATCCAAACGGAAAGCTTGGAGCTTCCGACCACATTACCATGGAGCAGTTAAATACCTTAACGAAACGCTTGATGGCCCTCAAAGGATCGAATCCACGCGATGATTATTATGAATTCGTGAATAAGACCTGGCTGAATCAATCCACTATCCCAGCTGGAGAAATGACTAATGGTGTATTTAATGAACTGGCGACCTTGAACGAGGATCGCGTCAAAACCATCATTGATGAAATCGTGCAGAAACCACAGCAGGCAGGCTCCATAGAGCAAAAAATTGCCGACTTTTACAAAACCGCTCTTGATGTGGAGCATCGTAACCAACGGGGAATCAAGCCGATCGCTCCTTATTTGACCGCGATTGATAATGCTTCTTCCATTCAGCAATTGCTTGATACAACTCTAGAAATGGAGAGTGCGATGTCGAACGGTTCCTTGCTTTCTTTTGCCGTTATGGGAGATGCCAAAGACAGTAATGTCAACACTTTGTATTTCTCGGGCCTAGGCACCGTACTTGATAAGAACAGCTATGTTTCCGGAGATGAGCGGACCAAAAACGTATATATTGGTTATTTAACAAAATTGTTCAAACTGTCTGGAGCAGATGAGAAATCTGCAAAAACACAGGCTGAAGTTATGTATTCCTTCGAAAAAGAATTGGCTGCAGCGACCATGGACATTCAGGATCAAGGAAACGTAAATAACTTCTATAATGCCTACAGCAAAGACAAATTTGTCGCACTCTTTAAGTCATTTGATATGGCGAAGGTGATGAAAGAGCTTCACTTCGACAACACGGATAAAGTGATTGTAACCGATATCGGTTTGGTTAATAAAACAGCTGAAATATTAACTGATCCAAATCTCGACACGCTCAAAACCTATGCCAAAGTCCTATTATTAATGAATACAGGCAGTATGCTGTCAGAAGACTTCGTTAAAATCAGCCAAGAGTTCCAGTCTGAAATGTTCGGTGTAGAAGGTGAAAAAACAAATGAGGAAATCGCCCTGATGATCACTCAAGGAGTGATGAGCGATTATCTTAGCCAAGAGTTCGCAGAACGCTACTTCAGCCAAGAAGCCAAGCAAGATGTCGAGCAAATGGTCAAACAGTTTATTGAGGTTTATAAAGAACGAATTCAAGACCTCGATTGGATGTCCGAGACAACCAAAGCCAAGGCAATTAAAAAGCTTGATAAAATGACGATCAAAATCGGTTATCCGGATAAATGGGACGATTCACTTAATAACGTAACTATTAAATCCTACGAGGATGGCGGATCGTTGTTCGAAAATATTGTGGCCATCTCCAAGGCTAGTAAAGCACGCGCAGTTGCTTCGCTCGGCCAGCCTGTTGACAAGAATAGCTGGATGATGAGCGTCTACGACGTAAATGCTTATTACAACCCGTTGAACAACGAAATCGTGTTCCCGGCAGGAATCTTGCAGGCTCCGTTCTATGATCTGAAGGCCAAGCATGAGACAAATCTGGGTGCAATCGGCATGGTTATTGCGCATGAGATCAGCCACGCTTTTGATAATCTGGGCTCCGCCTATGATGAGAACGGAAATGCAGTCGACTGGTGGACAACAGAAGATTATAAGAAGTTCCAGGAAAAATGTGAGCAAGTGATTGCTTATTACGACGGCGTTGAAGTCGTTCCTGGCGTGTATAACAACGGCAAACTGACCGTAAGCGAAAATATCGCCGATCTCGGCGGTATGGCTGCTTCACTTCAGGTGTTGTCCAAAACGGAAAATCCGGATTACAAAGCTTATTTCGAAGGTTATGCCACAATCTGGCGTACTACAATGAACAAAGAAATCGCTAAGTATATGTCAACCGTCGACACCCATTCTGCGAACAAGGTACGTGTAAACCGCACGGTCTCAAACTTCCCAGAGTTCTACAAAGCCTATGAAGTAACCGAAAAAGATGCCATGTACGTGGCTCCCGAGAATCGCGTAAGCATTTGGTAATTCTATAAAAAAGCCGAATGAAATCCAGAAAAAAAGCTGATGCCGAAAAAAAGGGCATCAGCTTTTTGGTTGAAGCGAATCGTTTAGCTTGACATTTGTTGTTTGAATGACGCATCCAATGGGATACACAAGATTTAAGGGCGCTATTTTCAATCGCTGCGGCCTTACGGCTTTCAATGCACGCATTCGGGCAGGATGCGACAGATGAAGAAGGAAACACTACTACATCTACAACTCTTTCAATCCACGCATCCGTGTAGGATGCGACCAATCAAGTGCTGTTTTACAGACTCGGGGTTCTCTTTCAATCCACGCATCCGTGTAGGATGCGACCCACCCCTTTAATTAGGCTAATCACTCCAGCTATCTTTCAATCCACGCATCCGTGTAGGATGCGACGCTGATACCATTGATTATGGGACAATGTTTGGTGCTTTCAATCCACGCATCCGTGTAGGATGCGACCAACCCACCAGGCATGGCATAAACCGAAGTTATCGCTTTCAATCCACGCATCCGTGTAGGATGCGACATTATTCGCAAACTGGAAGGACGGAGCGTATCCACTTTCAATCCACGCATCCGTGTAGGATGCGACGGGTACGGTGATTTTCTAACAGCTAACCCAAGGTATCTTTCAATCCACGCATCCGTGTAGGATGCGACACGCAAGCCATCCTTCGTATTTCCGTTCGAGGTTCGCTTTCAATCCACGCATCCGTGTAGGATGCGACAATGATGCTGGTACGGTTGCTATTCAGTATACGGGACTTTCAATCCACGCATCCGTGTAGGATGCGACGCTCAATCCCTTTAATGCTCGGAGATATGACACGATCTTTCAATCCACGCATCCGTGTAGGATGCGACCTGTAATTTAATTGATATCGCATTGAAAGGGGAACTTTCAATCCACGCATCCGTGTAGGATGCGACTGTCTATATCAGCGACGGACAATGGTAGCAATACAGCTTTCAATCCACGCATCCGTGTAGGATGCGACACCTTTCAGAACGTTTGTTCTTATTTTAAGATGATCTTTCAATCCACGCATCCGTGTAGGATGCGACGGAGTTAAATTCCGCAGCACCAGAGTGATAATCCACTTTCAATCCACGCATCCGTGTAGGATGCGACACTGCCCTTACCAATGACTAAACCCAAATGAATTGGCTTTCAATCCACGCATCCGTGTAGGATGCGACTCCGATTTTGGGGAGAAAATGTCCACGTATCGGTACTTTCTTATTGAATTAATTAATTTGTAGGGTTAACAAATTACATTTTAATCCAATCATGGATAAAAACAATGATATTCATGGTGCGAATCCCCTAGGGATTTCATGTTCGCTTGAGGTTCGCACCAAATTGTTGACAAATATTATAAAAATAATATTCAACTCATCTGCTCAAATTTCCTCTATTTCATCATAAAAATGAGGCAACTTATTCTTAATGAGTTACCATTGATTGAAAATCATCTCGGCTGGATTGATCAGCGTGGTAAAAGACTATATCTCCATCCATCATAGTGAAGGTACGCCCATACGGATCAGTAATCTTGCGCCGGAAACCTTCCATCTGCTGCCACTGATTCATCAGCGGAGCATAAACATACTGTAAATATGGCTTGTCTATCTGCCCATCGCGTATCGTCTCAATGTTAAAATTCACGACAATATAGCCCTCTTTCAGAAAAATCGGAGACTTATCCGTTAAACCTTGATGTGTACGTCCATATTCTGCTACATTTGTCCCTGCCTCTACCGCGAACAATTCTGCAGGCAGACTATACTCCCCATACCATCGTTGAATCGATGCATTGGCCCGTGCTGAATCCACGCCAACAGGCAGACCATTTTTCGGTCCCAGCAAGGTGCGAACGTTCGCAGGAAGCTGTAACAGACTAAGACGACCGATTATTGTTTTTTGCTTAGTCATCTTTTCCTTATAGTACTGAACGTACTGAGCGCGTCCAATATTGGCAACCTGTCCAAACGTATACTCGTGATCATATTTATAGAGCGCCGTATCTGTTAATTCCTCGTCTGGAACATTCCGTAGCCGTTCATTCAGAACAACATAACGTTCCACCTCATCCATCGGTGAACCGATCCTAACATAACTGCTGCGCCCAGTATGATAATACAGATCCACCGGGGTTCGCTTACCATCCTGAGCACTAACAAAATAAAAAGTCGGAGTAATGCGAATCTGATCCTGAGCACCGAACATATTGCCCTTCGTCTTCAAATCAAACTTAAAATGATAGCCTGATTTGATCACCGCATTTTTATAAATAGGATGACTCCCAGGGCGAATCGGTAACGTATACCTCTCCATATTGCCACGCGTAACCCCATCTATACCATTAAGACCTACCCAATAGGAAACCCCAGTTGATAACGCTTGTCCTATCTCCGTCCGAAAGACGCTTTCCCAGTTGTAATCGGCAATATCGGTAACATGAAAATCGTACACGCGCCCGATTACATCTACAGGTACTATAGCATAGGCGATATGATGCGATAAATTCAGGTTTGCATTCGTCTCATGCGTGGCCCCAGCTGGAGCATTATGAGCAACCGTTTGAAACTCCACATCGTAAAAACCTTCATCCACCCATACCGGCAAATAAAAGGTAAAGAACTCCTCAGACTTTTCAACTTCAATCCAGGTGTTCTTCGGATAAAACTTAGTCTTCGCCTCGTTATACACATCAAATGGGAAACGAATCTGTTTACTTCCTATGTAATTTAAATAATCACGATTCCCATACCCCAGATATTTGGCATGCTGCCCGCTATTCGGCATCTGTACCGTAAAGAGACGCTCCAGAATAACTGCCGAACGATTTAATGCCGGATTCGTCTTCTGGTTATGAGCCTTATCATCCGATACTCCCGGATAAATAACAACCGGAGTATGTACGGTAACCGGATTAATACCATAGATGGCAAAGTTCATCGTATCGGACCCATTAACTTGTTCATAATAAATGGTCCCTGAACTGGGTTCATTTGCTTTATTTGTCTTGCTCATTGGAATGACGTTGTTAGGACTATAAATAACATTGTCTCCTGTCATGGTAGCTATGGGAATCGGCCTAGGTGTTGGTCCATGATTACTTGTGGTTGATCCGCTCATTAACGTCTGATTATAAAAAATAAAAGTATCATTATTGACGTTTACATACACGGCTGACTCTGCAGCTGCCTGTGGATCTGCATCAAAGTTGACCGTAATATCTTCTGGAACAGAAGACGGTTCATAACCTGCAGTCTGCGCTGTTGAATAATACGGAGCGTTATACCCACTTGGCTGAATCCGAATACCTCCATTATTAAAGGCATAGTTCCACAACGCGGATTCCTTAATCTGATAAATCTTGATTCTCTCTATCGTCCAGTACGAATATTCTTTCTCTACGATGACTTGAACTGTGGTTCCCGACTCTCCTGCATCTTCCCCATGATCTGGATTCGGGTCAGGAGTAGGTTCACTCGGAGCTGAGGGCGAGGGCATAACCGTCACATTCACTTCAAAAGTACACTTGCCTACCATTTGTTGATATTCATATTTACTAAGGTAATCCTTCGACCATACATTTCCGTACAAGCTTTCTGTCGTAGGAACGCCATCGAGTACATTGAAGCGTTCATTTTCGCGGCTATCCGCTTTAATGACAGCACTGACGTTAGGGTATAAATCTTCCCCAGCGATCGATTGACCAGGAAGGGGATCTGTACAATCTACACTCCCAGGAGGAGGTGGTGGCGGTCCACACCCAGATTCATTCGGATCAAGCACACAGGAGTCAGGTTCATCTGCATAGTATAAATAGAGGTAATAGATTGAGTATGTCCCACTATAAACGATGGTCGGTGGTTTTCCTGGTTTGATTTCCCCTCCGCTTGGAGCTTTCTGATTACTTGCTTTATACCCCTGATATTCCCATGTAACTGTTGAAGGCGTTGCTTCGAAAACATATTGTTGATCTTTTTCAAGCTTTACTTCATAGTCTTTAAACCCATCTATCCCATTAAGAGGATCACCTTTAGTTGTGAAGTGCTTGATGACCGCTTTTCCTTCTGCCGGTTCAAGGGTAATGATAAATAAGGTTGGAAAGTAGTAGCGCCAACCTTCCACACCTTTGGAAAACTGTTGGCCCTTGGCTTCTTCTTCTGCTCTTCGGTCGATGGGTCTGTCAGCTCCTAAATATCCTTTTGTAACATATACCGAAAAAAAACCGACATTAGTTCCCTTCCCTGTCCATTTATCAGTATTTGAATAGGTATAATTCTCTTTTGATGTTGCTCTTAGATATTCTTGAAGTGGCCTTTCTTCCAATTCACCTGTCCGCGATTTATTAAAAATTTCTTCCCATTTATACTCTAAATATGTGAACTGTGAAACCTGTATATCCTTAATCTTCCTATTAGAGTTGAATTGGAAAGTATAATCGAACCCATCAATTAGAACTCGATCTCCAGGTCCTACACCATTCGTCCACGTATTGCTAGCATTTTTCCATACCTCGTAATATACCATCCCGACAAAATAATATATATTCTCATCTTTTTCATCTTGAAGCATACGAGACGGACCAATTGCAGCTTCTACTTTACTAGGAATAATTATAACTGCTGAAGTTACAGCTACAATCAACGCAAATAACGAAATAAACCACTTTTTCGAGAACATTCTGTTTCACTCCTTTTATTTAAAAGGATTATTGAAAGCTACGATATAATTATCAGGATGAATAGTTTCAATGCCGATATAATCTGCTGTTTTAAGATCATAATTCTCCCAATCAACATTTGTATATACTCCACTAACAAGCTTATCACTGGTGCTAATAACAGGATAATAATTGGTGACGGTCCCGTCGCCATGGTTATTCCCAGCAGTAGCATCACGCCGATATTTCACATAAGTATTTTCAACCATATGATATATAGGAGACCCATTTGCGGTACTACGAACGGCAATATAATCCTTCCTATTTATTTTCACAAGATACATATCATAAATAATGAAGTCCAACCCCATTTGAAGTGGAAGCTGTGAAAAATCAAATATTTTAATCCCTTCATAAGGAATACCTGAAATATTCTTTAATAGGTACTGATCTTTCTTATAGTACTTACTAAAATCCCCCAATTCCCGCATCCTAAACTGCTCATCGTCCGTGCTCAGGATGGTCTTTTCCCCGATCCAGACCCAGTTACCAGCTTTGTCCCAGCTTACCTTTTCGCCAAGGTTCTCGCTGACAAAACGCAGAGGAACATAGGTCCGACCTTTTACCGCTTTGGCTGTAGTATCCATAGTGACTGATTTTCCATCTACTTTCGCAACTTTACTTCCAAGGGTCAATGAAATAGTCTTATCTCCCTTGGTATAGGAGACGGATTTCCCCTGGAAACCCACTTCTGCTCCTAACGCTTCGCTAACACCTCGCAAAGGAACTTGAACACGCCCATTTTCCATCACCGGATCACCGCCATCGAACATAACCTTTTTACCGTTAACGATGACGGCAAGCTTAGGAGCTCCAAAGACTACAGGGCTTTGTTTGCCAGCTGCACCAACAGGTGATGTTACAGAAGAACCTCCCAAATAGATCACACTAATTCCAAGACTTATCCCCAACAATACTTTTACTAGTTTCTTCATCACCAACCACTCTCCTTATCTTCTTTTTTAAATGTAATTCAAAAGTCCACTTTTGATCACGAAGTAAGCCAAGAAGAAATCTCGGCGTTGAATCTTAAATTCACCCCAGCCTTTCGGTGTTCTTATACAAACTACGTACGCTCCGTTCCTCAGTCCAAGCTTTATCCAACCTTCTCAATGCTGAAAACTGGTTTTCGAACAAACTTCTATGAATAGCCAAACCCAATAAGCCCGTCCAAAGCTAGTTATATAACAACAAAAAAGCACACCTCTATTATCAAAAATAAGTAGAAGTGTGCTTCACTGGTTCCATTATATAGAAATTATGGGTATTAGTAAATAGGAAACTTGACCGAATCTACTTGTCTTCGCTTCTGGTAAATCCTTCCCAGGTCGTCTTCAGAAGCTTTGTGGCCCACTCGATATGCCTCTGATCCTCATATTTTCGGTAAGCACATTCAATATGTAAAATAAGAACCAAATACAAATCATAGATTTGGCTCCGAGTCTTCTCGGACGGGGTTAATTGCTCAATACCGTAGCCCCGTAAAAAAGCTGCGGATTGGCCCGACACTGTGCGAAAGTTAAATTCCAGCAAATAATCGCCCCAGAGTGCCCGCTCGCAATCGATCAAACCTGTAATGCGGCCGTCCCGGATAAATACATTGCCATCCCATAAATCCCAATGGACCAGACAAGGGGTCTTCACCTCTTCCAAGCTGGCCTGCGCTTGATCAAGCACTGACCATATCTCATCCTCTGTCATAGGCAAGCTTACCCCGGCATCCCGGGCATCGGCGAGAATTCCACCAAACATGGATCTCAACACATCCGGCCACTCCGTCCCCTGCTGCTCTTGCAGAGCATAATAGCCAAATCGTTCCCCCTCAATATCGTTAATTAAGCGATTAAGACGGCCTAGTTCAGCCTCAATGATTTCTCTCTCTTCCTGAGGCAGCGATTTCTTCACCTTAACAAAGGTTACACCGGACATATATTCCATAATAAAATACTCCAGATCCGTCTGATCGCCACTATAGTAATACACCTCGGGAACCGGAATATCTCCCCGAGCCCGCAAAAGGCGAAGAACCTCCACCTCACAGCGCATCATTCCTTTTTCATAACGCATCGACTGTATGGAAGAATCGGGAGCAACCTTAAGTACGACCTTCTTTCCATCGTTCAAGGTTAAGGTGTACGCCGTGTTATACATTCCATCTGTTAACTCTTCCGCATAAGCTATGCTTTTAGTGCCTGCAAAGGCTGTCCTGATAGCCTGATTAAGTTCACTGCGCGCCATCTTTCTCCGAATTGCATTCTGCAATTTCATTCCTCCCCATATAGATGAAGCCACTCGCAGGATGACGAGTGGCTTATCGGTGTATACGGATAATACTTCTTTATTGTAAATTTTTCAATAGATTTTAAAGCTGCTCCAATATTTTGACCCCTCGGCCCGGAATAGCCATCCGGCCGCTCACACTCTCAGAAGTTAGTAGATCCACAGCTTTCTTACTCCCCAGATCCACCTCGACATCCGCTGCGTTATGGTTCAACACGAACAGATAGGAGACGCCATCGTTCACACGCTGAGTCGTCTCAACCCCTGCCGGAGCATTTAATAGCGGCTCAATGCCCTTCTCCGCACACAAATTGGCCAGGAATCCTTTAAGAAACGCAGCTTCCGGACTGCTTGCCACATAGTAAGCTTTGCCCTTGCCATATTTATTTACGGTCAGCACCGGCATGCCTTGATAGAAATCCGAACCGTACTCGGCCAGAACCTTAGCCCCCTCTGCATGAATCAAGTCACAGAGCAAGCCACATTCATATTCCCCCCGCAGTTCTCCCCAAGTCTGCTTCATCACGATCTGATTATGCTGATCCGGAAACAAGGCATCGATCTCTTCTGCCCAGATACCAAGCAATGGACGCAGTTCTCCAGGATAACCACCAAGCGTAACCAAATCATTCTCGTTCACGATCCCACTGAAGAATGTAGTAACAAACGTGCCGCCGGCAGCTACATAATCCTCCATTTTCTTTGCAAAATCTTCCTTCACCATATACATCACTGGGGCGATTACGATATCGTACTTGCTCAGATCTTCATGAACACCCGCCATATCTGCTTCAATATTCATCTCAAAAAGAGCGTCATAATACTTATGGACTTCCTTCACATAATCGAGAGCTACGGATGGCCCGCTCGACAATCCGACCGCCCAACGGTTCTCCCAATCAAATAAAATCGCCACCTTGGCATGAGCCCGAGCATCCAGCAGCTTATCAGACAACACATGCAATTCCTGCCCAAGCTCTGCGCACTCTCTGAAGACGCGGGTGTGCTCATGACCGACATGCTCAATGACCGCTCCATGGTATTTCTCGCAGGCCCCTATCGAACGGCGCAGCTGGAAGAACATCACTGTATCCGCGCCGTGCGCGACAGCCTGATAGCTCCAGAGGCGCATTACGCCTGGCCGCTTCAGAGAGTTGTACGCCTGCCAGTTCTGTTGGCTTGGTGTCTGCTCCATCAGCATAAACGGTTGACCGCTCTTTAATCCGCGCATCAAATCATGCGTCATCGCCGTATAGCTGACCGGGGTATCCAAAGCGGGGTAGTTATCCCAAGAGATTACATCCAGATACTCCGCCCATTTAAAATAATCAAGCTCGGGATACAATCCCATCATATTCGTCGTTACCGGAATATCCGGTGTATATTTCTTGATTTCTTCATACTCCAGCCTATAGGCATCCAGCAGGCTATCCGATTGGAAACGCCGATAATCAAGTGAAATCCCTTGGAAATTTGTCCGGTTCCCGTCCCATTCCTCACTTAGTTCGTTCGGTGGAACAACTTCGTCCCAATCATAAAAGGTGTGTCCCCAGAACCGGGTATTCCAGGCATGATTCAATCGATCTATCGTTCCATAACGCTCTTTGAGCCAGACGCGAAAGGCCTTTGCACAGTTATCACAATAGCAATAGCCGCCATATTCATTTGAGACATGCCACACGAGCAGTCCTGGGTGATCCTTATAACGCTCAGCCAGTTTCCCAGCCATAAGGGCTGCATATTTGCGATAAGTTGGCGAGTTAGGACAGGAGTTATGGCGTCCGCCAAAGCTGCGTTTTCTTCCCTGCCCATCTACTCTTGTTACATCTGGATACTTCTTGGCCATCCATGCCGGATGAGCAGCGGTGCTTGTTGCCAAACATACATACACCTCGCTTTTGTACAAGCGATCCATGGTCGCATCCAGGGCTGAAAAATCATAGGTAACTTCATCCGGTTGAAGCATCGCCCACGAGAATACATTGATGGTTGCCACATCGATCCCCGCCAGCTTGAACATGCGCTCGTCCTCTTTCCAGGTTTCCGGGTCCCATTGCTCAGGATTATAATCTCCGCCGTACCAAATCTTTGGAAGCTTGTTATTGATCATTGCAAGCACATCCTTTATCCAGAAATATAATTATATTTCAATTGTAACTTTATTACTTTCCGCTTTATATATAATAAAACCGAAACCTAATATGATAATATGGAACTACAAGAGATTGTTTTAAAAGTCTATTTATAAAGCTATTCGACATCGAATCTTGAACTCAGCCGGGCCTTCCGGTGCTCACGTACAAACTACGTACGCTCCGCTCCTCAGTTCCTAGCTTCATCCAAACTTCTCGGTGCTGAAAACTGGTCTTTTTAAACATGCATATAGAAAAAGCGAGGTAACTTTATGAATAGATCTTCATGGCTTGCTGATGAACCTGCCTGGCAAAGATTCGTCTTCGCCCCATCTGGCAATTTGCAGCTTCCGCTTCAGGTTGAGAGCATCGGATGCAATCCGAATCAAGAGAAAATCAATCGTCCGGAAGGCTACCCTTGCTATCACTGGCTGCAAACCGAGGCGGGGGAAGGCGTACTCTCATATGGCCAAGGCAGCTTTACGCTGGCTCGCGGCAGCGGCGTGTTGCTTCCACCCGGCATTCCGCATGCTTATGAATCAATGGGCGAGGCTAAATGGGCCACCGTCTATTTAACTTTTGGCGGAGAAGCCGCCGGAGCGATACTGTCCGCCTTCGGTATCCGTGAATCAAACTTTTTCCGTTGGGAGCAGGATTCCCCGCTGGCCTATTTTCTGGGCGAAATGATCGAAAATATCGGGAAAGGCCCTGACATATTCGGCCTGGAGGCATCCGTAAATGCCTATCGCTTCCTCGGCCTGCTTAGTAAATTCGGGCAGGTCAGCAATTCGTCCGTAACCCGTAATATGGAGAAGCTAGCCCCTTTGCTCCGGTGGATGGAGAACAATTACAGCAACGCCGATATCGGGCTGAATGATCTGGCCCATGTGCTGAATGTGTCAGGGCGGTATTTAAGCCAGCTGTTCCAAAATACTTTCGATCTTTCGCCTTACGCCTATTTAGTGCAAATGAGGATTCATAAAGCCAAAGAAAAGCTGGCTGCGGATTCCCTGTTAACCGTCGCAGAAGTTGCTCATCATACCGGTTTCCGTGATGTCAGCCATTTTATCGCTACCTTTCGCAAGCACACCGGCATGACACCACAGCATTTTCGCAAGCTCCACTAACTCCGGCGAAGCAAAAAGGCAGGGTAATCCTATGATTCCTATCCTGTATAGCTGTAGGATTTACAATTAACCCCCACACTTCACCAAATAACGCGTGCCCGCTTCAAGCCAAACCCGATCGCCATCTCGCTTGGCCTCTTCATCCTGGCTTGAAATATCCAACAACTCGGCATAGCTTACTTTACACCAGCCCGCTTCAGCAGCAAGAATGGAGGCAGTGCTTAGTTTGCCATTCTCCCAAGCTATGTCGACCGTGAAATTTCCCCTGGCCTTTAAGCCTGTCACATGCCCTGAAGACCAAGCTGAGGGCAGCGCCGGCAGCAAATCTATTCTTCCCCGATGGCTCTGCAGCAGCATCTCGGCCATGCCAGCCGTTCCCCCAAAGTTGCCATCGATTTGAAAAGGGGGATGGGCATCGAATAAATTAGGATAGGTAGAGCGTGAAAGCAATGTCCTGACATAATGATAGGCTTCGTTCCCATCCCTTAACCTGGCGTATAGGTTGATCAACCAGGCGCAGCTCCATCCGGTATGTCCGCCTCCATGTGAAATTCGGTAATCCAGCGAACGCCGTGCTGCTTCAGCCCATTCCGGGGTACCATCCGGAGTTATTGCTGAACCAGGATACAGGCCATACAGATGAGAGACATGTCGATGTCCCAGTTCACTCTCAGCATATGAATCGATCCACTCCATCAGTCTCCCATCGGCCCCGATCCGTGGACTGGCCATTCTTTCCAGCGTATCTTCAAGAAGCTCCACCCATGCTTCATCCGCTTTAAGGAGCTGCGCAGCCTCGATGCAATGCCCAAACAGCTCGCGAATCAAGAACAGATCCATCGTTGACGCATAGGAAACACTGCAGGGTTCCCCGCGCTCCGTCAGAAACATATTCTCGGGAGAAGTCGAAGGAGCTGTGACCAGTAAACTGTCCGGGCCCGGAACGAGCCAATCGATACAAAATTCGGCAGCTCCTTTTAGGACAGGGTAAGCCGTGTCCTCCAGATAGACTTTGTCCAAGGTGTAAGCATAGTGCTCCCACAAATGACGGCTAAGCCACACTCCCCCCATCGGCCAGCAAGCCCAGCTTGCACTTCCATCCGAGGGCGTCGTTACTCGCCATAGATCTACATTATGGTGAGCCGTCCAACCATTGCAGTCATAATGGATCCTTGCAGTCCGGGCTCCGGCTTCGCTGATCTCTTGCACCATATTGATCAACGGTTCATGACACTCGCTCAAATTGCATACTTCCGCAGGCCAATAGTTCATCTCCGTATTAATATTTGTCGTATAATTGCTGTTCCAGGGCGGCTGCATATGTGGATTCCAGATCCCTTGCAAATTAGCCGGCTGCGTGCCCGGCCTGGAGCAAGCTATCAATAAATATCGCCCATAATGAAAATATAACGCCTCCAGCTCCGGGTCACATGCTCCCGCCTGGTACGCAATCAGCCGTTCATCTGTTGGTTTTGCTGCGGCTAATGCCATCATCCCCTTATCCATTACGGGAACAGACTGCTTATCTGAAGCCTCCTCGGCCCGTAATTTTGACTCCTGACCCTTGTCTAATTCCAGCTCCACCCGGCGGAACAATCCACGATGCTCCTTGATATGCCTACTGCGCAGTTCAGCATCCCGGCGCATGAATGCCGATTGCATCACTGATTTACAACACTCCTCCGGTATTGAATCTGCGCCTTGCCCCTGCCCGGGCACTACATCATAACCTTGAAAATCAGTAGCCGCTGCCAATAAAAGCGTGATGCTCCGTGCATCCTCTATTCGCAGTTTATGATCATCTGTAGCCATAAGCCTGCCTGCTTCATGCCTGACACTGACCTGTGCTGCGAAGTTTAATCCACGACCTTCCTCATATAGAACAGACTGCGGATGATCTCCCCTATGATTGTCTGCAATATGGCTTGGGCATGAGCCACGCATCATTAGATATCCAGCTTTCTCCACAGCTTCTGCAACATGCTTCAGCGGGGAGTCCAGCGCTACGGTAACCGTGAACGGAGAGTGGTCTTCGCAGTCTATATGTACAACCAATACCTGATCCACGGCGCTGACATACACCTCGCGTGTCATCGTTATGCCCCCGCTTCGAAAGCGAACGGAAGCGATTCCCGTATTCAGATTCAATTCACGCTCATAGTCCGTCACTTCTTCAAGCCCAAGCTGATCGATCCGCAGATTTCCGAGTGGTAAATAGGCTTCTGACCGTGGGCCGAGCATGCCTTTCTCTACCAAAGCTTCAGCTTCTTTATATTTCCCGGAAAATATAAGCTCCCTGACCGGCTGCAAATGCCGAAGTGCTTCATAATTTTGCGGATCACGAGGATATCCGGACCATAATGTGTCCTCATTCAAACAGATCAGCTCACTTTGTCCCCCGCCATGAACCATGCCACCGATCCTGCCATTTCCGACCGGCAAGGCCTCCTCCCAGCAGGAAGCCGGCTGCTTATACCATAATTTCCAGGAAGTCTCTCTGTCACTGTTCACCGTCAATACTGTCACCGCCCTCATTGTTTTCATCAACAGCTAATTCATATTTAATTCTTCATGCCATTACAGATCCCTGTAGAAAAGACCTCATCCTCCACAAAAACGTGGAATCTGAGGTCCTTTCTCGCATTGATAGGCCACCCGAACGAACTGCTATTGAATATCTTTACCTGTAAAGAGTGCAACCCGCGCTTTTACAAGCTCTGTATATTCGGCCTCCATCTTCTCTGCTCCCGCCTGATCTAAATCGTCCAGGAACCCATCGTAAATCTTATCGAAGTCCGTTGTCTTGGCCAGAACAGCCTCCGGAATTTTCTTGCGAATAATATCCTGCGTCTTCTGGTAGATAACTTGATAGTCGCCATCTGTAGGCACCGGCATGTTGTACAAGGCGCCCCATTCCTTGGCCGGGAAGTCACTCTCCTGCGGGAAGAGATCCTTCCAGGTTGTTGCTTGATAAGCGGCCAGCGTTTCCTTCTCGGCAGCGGTATAGCCTGCAACGATCTGTTCCGGGAAGCTGGTGGTATAGTAATTGCCGGATGGATCCTTCACACCATCTCCATAACGTGCACCAAAGGTCAAGTATAAGCCAACGCCCGATTCCTTCGTGAAATTCGTCGAATCATTGGTCTTGCGCTCTTGAATTTCCGTCGGAATCACACGCATTCCATTCCCGTCCACCGTATAATGCTTGCCTTCAATGCCCCAGTTCCGAAGCACCTGTCCCTCGTCAGACGACATCCAGTCAAGGAATTGGATCGCCCGAACCGGGTCCTTGCAAGCCGTGGTGATTGCGATTCCGTAGCCGTCAACTCCGGCGGATTGGAAAGAATGATCCTCATACTCTTCTGTCAGCGTGACCGGGAAGTGCCCATAAGTGTATTCATCCTTGCCCGCCGTCTTGAGCGCATTTTCCGCATCCTGATAACCCCATTCCTGGTCGATCAGACCAAGTACGCGGCCGCTGGCGATTTTCGCTTTGTACTGGTCATCCTTCTGGACAAACGTATCCTTATCCAGCAATCCTTCGTTGTACATATGGTTCAACCAGCGGAAATATTCCTTCTCCTCCGGACGTTTATAATGGAGCATTGCTTCATAGGTTTCAGGGTTAACATAGTACTCGCCGTCATCCGGTGCGCCTGTGGCCAGGAATGCCGGGTTCGTCACGCTGATCATAATTCTCCAATCGTCGGCATTCAACGTAAGCGGAATCGTCGGCTGACCGTCTGTCGTTGGGTGCTTCTCCACATACTGCTTCAGTACATTCTCGAAATCCTGCACAGTACGGACCTGCGGATAACCAAGTTCTTTAAGCACACGCTGCTGAATTTCAAATCCGCCGCCGGCATCGAAATACTGCTGATCCACACCAACATTCGTAGGAAGCTCATAAATTGCTTGATCTTCATTGCTGTACTTCAAGCGGTTCATATTTTCACTGAAAATCTTCTTAATATTTGGCGCATACTGATCAATTAAATCCGTTAGATCGATAATGAGGCCCGCATCTACCAATTTGGACAAGCTGCCCTTGGCAAAAATAATATCCGGCACCTCGCCGCTCGCCGCCATCATCGCAACCTTCTGATCTCCGCCGCCACTGCCAACATCATACTCGGCATTGATCGTAACCCCGGTCTTCTCCGTAATCAATTTGCCGACATCGTCCTGCATATTGTTCCAGTTCGGGCTCGCATCGGCACCGAAGAAGGTGAAGGTCATCGGGCTGGTGTCCATGGTATTTTCGGTGTTTTGCCCCGCATTCGTTCCTCCATTATTGCCCGTATTATCAGGCGCTTGGCTATGGTTATTGCTTCCGGAATTACCGCAGCCGCCAATCAGCAGCGTAGTCGCCAGCAGAAGCGCCGCGAACATTTTAGGACTTCTCCATCTCATTTCTGCAATCCCCCTCATAGAAATAGAAGTTATATCGTATAACAGGCTGTAGCCTGCAAATACCGCTGCACTATTTTAGTATCAAGCCTTCACCGCGCCTAATGTCATACCGTCAACAAAATAACGCTGCAGAAACGGATATACGACCAAAATCGGAACGGTAACGACAATCGTAATCGCCATCTTGATCGATTCAGGCGATACCTGGGCCATCTGATTGGCGAGATCATTAGCATTAACCATGCTCGCCCCCTGATTAGTGCTCTGTAAAATCTTCATCAGCTCATATTGCAGCGTCGTCAGATGAGGCTTATTTCCGTTGTACAGATAAGTATCAAACCAGGAGTTCCATTGGCCTACGGCCAAGAACAGCGAGATCGTGGCTAATACCGGCTTACATAACGGGAGGATGACCTTGTAATAAATTTTAAAGTCATTGGCCCCATCCAATTTCGCTGATTCCTGCAATGCATAAGGCAGACCATCGATGAAAGATCGGATAATGAATACATTAAATGCACTAACGATCCCCGGCAGGATATAAATCCAGAACGTCCCGATCAGATGCAGATGACGCATCAGCATATAGGTTGGAACCATGCCGCCGGAGAAATACATCGTCAGGGCCAGGAAGACCGAGACGAATCTGCGTGCTTTGAAGTCAGGACGGCTTAGCGTGTAAGCCAGCATTGAAGAGCTGATCAGCCCAAGCAGCGTGCCTGATAATGTCCTCAATATCGTAATCAGGAAGCCTTGCTTCAAGCTGGAGTAACTAAATATCGTACGGTAATTCTCTAGCGTAAAATCCCGTGGCCATATATAGATCCCGCCCCGAACGGTGTCTGTAGAATCATTTAGCGAAATAGCAAGCACATTCAGAAACGGATACAACGTAATAATCAACACGAGACTTAGAATAACTACGTTAATAATGTCAAAGGTCCTATCTGATCTTGTGGAATTAAATGCTTTTGTCGCAGCCATTCTGCTCCCCCCTACATGATGCTTTCTTTCGTCGTCTTCTTCATGATCCCGTTAGCTGTAAGCAACAGAATGATGCTCACCACTGAAGTAAACATACTGATCGCGGTTCCGTAGGAGAATCGGCTGATCTGAATGCCGTATTTCAGAGCGTATAAATCCAGCACCTCAGAGTAATCCGTGACAAGCGAGTTGCTCAGCTGGAATTGCTTCTCGAAGCCGATGCCAATTAAGTGGCCGATCGACATAATCAGGAGCACTGAAATCGTCGTGCGAATGCCCGGCAGGGTGATATTCCAGATTTGCCGGAACCGGCCTGCTCCATCCACTCGCGCAGCTTCATAAAGCTCCCTGTCGATGCCGGTAATGGCCGCCAAATAAATGATCGCATTCCAGCCGGTTTCCTTCCACACATCGGAAGCGGTTACAATTCCCCAGAAGTATTTGCCCTCAGCCATAAACTGAATCGGGCCATCTATTACATGAAGCTGAATGAGCAGTTCATTCACGATGCCGTCCATCGACAGCATCTTCGTAATGATTCCGGCTACAACGACCCAGGAGACGAAGTGAGGCAAATAAGAAACCGTCTGTACAGTACGCTTGAAATATTTGCCGCGCAACTCATTCAACAGTACTGCGAACAAAATCGGAATAATGAAGCCGGCTACTAAGCCCATCAAGCTCATCGCCAAAGTATTCCTTAACACCAAATAGAATCTGTCGTCATGGAATAGCTCTACGAAATTTTTAAACCCGACCCACTTCTGCTGGGAGAAAGATTTGGACGGCTTATAATTCTGAAAAGCCATCGTCCACCCCCATACGGGCAAATAGCTGAACACAAATACCCAAATGATGAACGGCATGGACATCAGGTATAAATATTTCTGTTGAACGATGCTCCGCCATACCCTTTTCATCCGTTTTCCGGGCGGCTCAGGAGTGGTGATTGCCTTCTCTTTTTCCGTATCCGCTCTAGCTGACAGCGTTTCCATCTATCCATTCCCTCCTCTGTATAAACCAATGATAATATACCACCCAGAGAGGAAATACCCGATAGATTTCAGACAAAACCATATAATAATTAGACATCCAATAGATAACCTGAGCTACTTACATACAAATGGCTTATACCGCACCGTTTAATATCGGTACCGTGAAGGAAATCCGCGTCCCTTGCCCATACTCACTGGCAATCACCAGGCCATGCTCTTCACCGAAAGATAGAACCAGACGCTGATGCACATTGCGCAGGCCGATTCGCTTCTGCTCCGACTCCTCGGGATTCACCGTCGATTGAATCACCTCTGCCAGCCGCTCCGGGGTCATCCCCAGTCCGTCATCCTGCACGGTTACACGCATAGCTGGACCGCACAGCTCAACAGTAAGCTGAACATGCACGCCTTCTATCTTGCCTTCAACACCGTGAACGACCGCATTCTCAACGAGCGGCTGAATCACTAGTGGAGGAATCATCACGTGGCTTGCCGCCGGGTCCACCTTGACCTCGAAGCTGAGTCGGTCCTCGTATCTGAACTTCTGGATTTCCAAATAGGAGCGCACCATTTCAATCTCTTCCTTCAATGGCGTTTGCTCTCTGCCGACCTCCAGATTTTTGCGCATCAGCTTTCCTAACAGGCGGACGACATTGGCAATCTCCTTGTCCCCCTTCATGTGGGCGTTCATACGGATCGATTCAAGCGCGTTGAACAGGAAGTGCGGATTGATCTGGCTGGCCATCATTTTCAGCTTAATCTCCCGCTGTGCCAGCTCCAGCGTATTGTTCTGCTCCGTCTTCTCTACGATCTGGTCCATCAACTGCCGGATGCTGTCGACCATATAGTTGAATTGACGGGATAATTGCCCGATCTCATCATTGCCGTCGATCCGGGACACGACATTCATATTTCCCAGCGCCAGCCGGTTGAACTGACGGCTTAGCTGGAGCAGACGATTGGTCGTCAGGAAAGAGACGATATAGACGAAGAATAGGGCGATGATCAGCACAAGAAAAATGATCAGCAGACCGATAAAGCTGACTTTGTTAGCGTCCTCCATAATGGAAGCCGTGTCGAAAATGGAGACGATTTTAAGAATGCTTGTCCCTGCTTCAGGCATGAGCTGATCTACGATCATATAGGAGGATTCACCATGAATATCTAGCTTGTGGGCCCCTTTTCCCTGTTCATTCAAATTTACTCCATAATCCAGATCATTCAGGGTTGAGCCGACCAGTGCCGGATTTTTGGCAGCGACGATATATCCCCGCTCATCGGCAATCAGCGTCTCGAACGGCTCCTGGCGCAGCATCCGGTTCAATTCCTCCTGATCCAACGAGACAATCAGCACTCCGCTGGTATGGGTCTCCGGAAAGTTTACCTGCCGGACCAGGCTGAGCTTGCGAATCGGAATTTCTTCCTCATCATCGATGTATTGCCAGATGGCTCTTCGGCTCTCCATCGCCTCCCTGTACCAGTTGGTAGATTCAATCTTGGCATCAACTGGAACAAGCTCCAGATTATTAATCAAAGTTGGATTTCGGTAATAGAAGCGAATCTCGGCGATCTCGCGATACATGTTAATGTAACGGTGGAAGCTGTCAAAGGAAAGATAAGCCTTCGTTAATTCAAGCACGCTCGGGTAATGGGTCGAGGCGACCTTCTCCAACGATTTGTCCATGAGCAGCGTATTCGATACATCATTTGGCATGCGCATTATATTGCTGAGCTGGGTCTTGATCTTCTGAACATTGTTGGTCGTCTGGGCAATCGCCCGTTCCATTGCCTGGGCCCTGAAATAACTAACGACCCCACCGCCCACCAGCAATACAGGAATCATGACAACGACAAGGTATGAAATAATCAGCTTATGCTTCAGCTTCAAATTATTGGTCATACGAATCGCCTTGCTTAACACAAATCATCGCCTCCTTAAAAACCGAATATCCCCTGTCTTCTTCGAAGAGGGGATATTTCGGGCCTGAACTAATCAGGGCTTACACTAGCATAATATTCGATATTGTATATATACTTCAAGATTACTGCACTGCCAGGAGCGATGTCCATTATTTAAGTTGTATAGAGACTTCCACCTCTCCGGAGTAAACAGGAACTTCGATGATGCCTTGCCCGTTCCATTGCCCCCCTTGGACCTGCGTTACTTCACCTATTCCATGTAGAGATATTTTGAAGGCTTTGCCTGCTCCTTCAGCCTGCAAGGACACAGCAGCACCTGTACGTGCAACACGCACTGACAGCTCTGTCTCGCCACTTTTATTCCGTACAGTCCTCGTAACCGTGACATGATCCTCCAGCTGATAAATCCCAAGCTCTACACCATCCGCAAAATCGTAGTCTGGGCGAGCATCGTTAGCGCCAACAGGCAGGATCGAGTTGGGACGCACATACAGCGGCAGGCTGAAGAAATCATAAGTTTCCTTGCGCCATTTACCGCCTTCCACCGCCTGGCCTGTCAGGAAATGGGTCCATTTGCCTTCCGGCAAATAATAAGATACCTCGCCCTTCTCGCTAAACACAGGAGCTACCAGCAGAGAATCGCCCAGCATATATTGGCGGTCCAGCACTTCAGCTGCCGGATCATCCGGGAACTCCAACAGCATGGCGCGCATCGAGGGAAGTCCCTGTTCTGTCGCTTGCATCGCTGTATCGTACAGGTACGGCATCAGACGGCATTTCAACCGGGTGAAATATCTTGTTACGTTCACCGCTTCCTCATCGTACGCCCAAGGCACCCGGTAAGAGCTGCTGCCGTGCAGTCGGCTGTGGCTGGACAGCAGCCCGAAGGCGAGCCAGCGCTTAAACACATGGGCTGGAGCCGTGTTCTCGAAGCCGCCAATGTCATGGCTCCAGAAGCCGAAGCCCGATAAGCCCAAGGATAGGCCGCCGCGCAGCGTCTCCGCCATCGACTCGTAGTCGGCATAGCAGTCGCCGCCCCAATGAACTGGAAACTGCTGTCCTCCAGCCGTCGCTGAACGGGCGAATAATGCCGCCTCATTTTTGCCCAGCTTCTCTTCCAGCACTTCAAACACCACTTTATTGTATAGATAAGTATAATAATTGTGCATTTTTACAGGGTCAGAGCCGTCGTAATAGACCACATCCGTCGGAATCCGCTCGCCGAAGTCGGTCTTGAAGCTGTCCACACCCATATCGATTAACTCGCGCAAGCAGTCCTTATACCATTCACAAGCATCCGGATTTGTAAAATCAACCAGCGCCATGCCCGGCTGCCACAAGTTCCACTGCCATACATCGCCGTTTGCCTTCCTGACCAGATAACCTCGCTCTCTGCCTTCCTCAAACAAGCGGGAGCGCTGGGCGATATAGGAATTGATCCAGACGCAAATTTTCAGCCCCTTTTCTTTCAAGCGCCCGAGCATTCCGGCCGGATCGGGAAATACTTCCTCATCCCATTTGAAATCCGTCCAGTGAAAGCCGCGCATCCAGAAGCAGTCGAAATGGAACACATGCAGCGGCAAATCCCGCTCCGCCATACCATCCACGAAAGAATTGACCGTCGCCTCATCATAATTCGTTGTAAAGGAGGTTGTTAGCCAAAGCCCGAATGTCCAGGCTGGAGGCAGCGCCGGGCGTCCAGTCAATGACGTATATTTGCTAAGCACGCCCTTGGGGCCAGGCCCATCGATAACGAAGTATTCCAACGATTCGCCGGGAACGCTGAACTGCACCTTTTTTACTTTCTCCGAGGCAACTTCGAATGAGACTGCACCCGGGTCATTAACAAATACGCCATATCCTTGATTCGTAATGTAGAAGGGAATGTTCTTATAGGCCTGCTCTGAGCTAGTACCGCCGTCCTTATTCCAAATATCAATGGCCTGACCATTTTTCACAAAAGCTGTGAACCGTTCGCCCAGCCCATACACGAGTTCACCTACCGATAAATCAAGCTCCTCACGCACATAGGTCTGTCCACCGTTCTCCGTAATATGCGCCATCGATTTAGAGCGGCTGCCTGTAATCCGCTGCGTACCCCGGTAGAAATCAACGGACCATTCGGCCCCTTTGCTAATCCGAACGCTCAAATTTCCGCTTTTCAATTCGGCGTATTCGTTCGTCTCCGTAATCATGCTATGCTGGCCGCCTTGCATCAGCTCAAAACGAGGACCATGGTCTACTGTGCCGGCAAAATGAACCAGCTTAACACCAATCACTCCCGGCTGCGGAGAGTGAAACTGCACAGTTAGCAGCGTCGAGTTAATCATATCTCCGCGACCGCGAATCGGTGTTGTCGAAGCGTAAGCCGTCAATTTATCATCTTCCGCCCTAAAATCATGAGCCTGTACAGCTGAATCCAGCGTATACTCCTTGCGGATCAACCAATTGCCATCTGTAAATTTCATAAGTTTGCCCGCCTTTCTGTCCACAGCATCGTTAGATGCTTCAAATAAGGTTCTAGTTGCATTATACTGATATCAATAGAAATAAACTTATATAATCCGCTTCATATATAACACTATATTGATGAGGTGAAGAATCATGGATCAAGCACAACGCCGTTCTCTCAAAGAGGTCAGAACACATGGCAGTGAACTGCTTCCCTTCGGCACTTATTGGTACAGCTATGGGCCCGGCGAGCATGTGATAGACTGTCACTGGCATGATGAAGCCGAGATTTTCTATTGTGCTCAGGGCTGTACCTTATTCCAGGTTGACACTGACTATTTTCTGGTTCAAGCTGGGGAAGCGGTCTATATCGACGCTGGAGACATCCATGCCGCTCATGCTTACGGGGATGAAGGCTGCAGCTTCTTCTCTTTCGTCTTTAATACGAATCTACTGGCTAGTGCCCAATATGACGCGGTTCAGGAGAATATCATTATCCCCCTGCAGGAGCGAAGAGCGACGCTGCCGAGATGGATTAAGCCGCAAGAGGATTACGAGCTTGAGCTGCTTGAGCATATTACAGCGATTAAGAAATGCTGTGAAGATCGACTTTCCGGGTATGAAGGGGCTGTCAAAGGCCATCTCTATCTAATGCTGTCCGGATTGCACAGCAGAAACCTGGCTTGCAGCCGGACGAGCAGCAATCGCAGCGAATCTTCCAAAATCGAAAGATTGAAAACGGTCATCCAATATATTCAGGACCATCACGGGCAGCCGATCCGACTAGCTGAGCTGGCCGCGCTGATTCCGATGAGCGAAGGGCAGTTTTGCCGTTTCTTCAAATCGATGACGAGACAGACGCCAGTTGATTACATCAACTCCTACCGGATTCGTCAGGCGGTCGAGCTGCTTAGACGTACCGATCGGAAAATATCCGATATCGCGTTGGAGGTCGGCTATGACAATATCAGCTATTTCATTCGGGTATTCCGAAAGACTATGAACAGCTCCCCTTCCGAATTCCGCAATAAGCTGCAGGACTCCATGGAGGGACCAGAGTAACGATCCCCCCATTACTCCAAGGCTTCTATAATAAGGCCCGGCGCTGTAGCATTATTCAATGAGAGGCCTATGTTAAACTAGCCGGAGCCAGCTTAACTGGACCTCCCCCCTCAGTGTCAGATAAACAGGATGTCTGCCGCTGCATGATTCTATCGGAACTCTCACTGTTGACCATGCCTGACGGCCGCCTGTCGCCATCACCTTCCCGCTGGCTGCGACAGATCCGTCAGGACGATCCAGCGTCAGAATGATCTCTCCGCCTTTGATATTTCCTGACACTCTCGCTTCCAACCAGGAAGCCCCTGTCCCTAAGTCCACATCATGAAATGCGATCCAGCCTGCTCCCTGCCGAAGAGCCAGGCTTTCTCCTCCCTCGCGGCACTCATCGATATAGACGCCGTTATAATCATCATAATTAACTGCTCTGACCGGTTCACGAAGCGAACGGGGCGGAACGGTTTCTCCTTCCACGCTCAGCCGGGCAAACAGCTTCATATCTTGCGAAGAAGGGCCGATTCCGAGCATATATTCGCCGCTCTCAACGCAGTAGTGTTCCCGGGTGACATCCCAGAAGGCCAGGTCTTCCGCCTTCAATTCGAAGCGGACGATTTGCGAGGCTCCGGCTTCCAGATGAATCCGCTGAAAGCCCTTGAGTGTCTTAAGCGGACGAACCACACGGGAATCACTGGCTCGAACATAGAGCTGAACCACTTCATCCCCGGCCCTTTCTCCTGTATTTATAATTTTCACAGATACTGACACAGCATCGCCCGCCTGGATCGCCATCTGATCCAGGGAAAGCTCCTCATAGGCAAAACGGGTGTAACTCAACCCGTGTCCAAATGGATACAGCACCTCCCCATCAAAATATTGATAGGTACGTTTTCCTTTTATAATGTCGTAGTCCATTAGCTCCGGCAGCTGCGAGACTGATTTATACCAGGTCATATTCAAGCGACCCGCTGGATTGTAATCCCCATACAGCACATCGGCCAGCGCCTGCCCAAGCTCCTGAGCGGCATGGGATGTGTATATCATCGCTGGTATATGCTCCTTCTCCCAGTTCACGGCGAACGGATAGCTGCCGACGATGATGACCACGGTATTCGGATTCGCGGCGTGAACAGCCTGAATCAGAGATTGCTGAGCAGGGGGCAGGACAAGATCCGGACGGTCGATCGTTTCTTTTCCATTAATAAATGGACTATTGCCGACAACAACGATCGCAGTCTCTACCTGGCTGGCTGCATATGCCGCTTGCTCAATGCCATCTGCAACGACCTCGATGATAAATTCATCCATGGCGAAATCTGAGGAGACAAGATTTTTCGCCTTCTGTCCGTCCCGATCCTCCTGCTTATCTTGATCCCTGTATTTCGCTTGGCCATCCTGATCTCTCCAGTCCGTGATCACACATCCCTGTTCATCCACCATAATCGGTCGACCTTCCCACGACTTCATTCGTACAACACCACCGCTGTCTCCCACCGACGGTTCAACATCGAAGGCTTCCTTCACAAACCAGCCGCGGGCTTCATTCGCCGATGCCAAAAGTTCGCTATCGGTCTCAGTCACAAACTTGCCGCAGCTAAGCGCCTTGAAGGTTACATTGCCCCAACCCCAATCATTCCGCTCGAACACCTCGGCCTGCTCGGCATCTGGGCAGACCGCTTCAAGCCGAGCTTGCTCGCCGCAAACAACTACATATTGGCCTGTCGCCGCCGAGCGAAGCCGGACATGATCAAGTCCGGAATGGAACCGTGCGGAGCCCCCGTTCAGCTTCCTATTGATGCCTTGCAGCGGGGTGACCCGATACGGCGGCGTACCGCTGTACCAGTCGGTAAATGCTTCGTCCGCCAGAGGTCCGACCACGGCGATGGAGCGCATATCGCGATCTAACGGCAGCAGGCCATTATTTTTTAATAGAACGATCGATTCTTGTGCTGCCCTGAGAGATAAAGCCGAATGCTCCGGCGCGCATAGCTTCGACTCCGGAATCATGCTATAGGGATTCCGTTCAGCCGGATCAAATTCACCAAGCCGAAACCGGACGCGGAACGTATTGCGAAGCGCCCGGTCAAGATCCTCCTCAAGCAGCAATCCCCCGCTTAAAGCATCATGCAGCGCTTGGTAGGAAATATCCTGCTCATCCGTGATACTATCGACACCCGCTCTGACCGATCCGGCCACGGCTGCGGCATAGGAATCCACATAGTGGTGATCGATTACTGTTCCAAGTACATCTCCGGCATCGCCGACGATAAAGCCATTCATCCCCCATTCGCCCTTCACGATCTTGTAGACTTCATCATTGAAGTTGCACGGTCTCCCGTTAACTCCGTTATAGGCGGTCATCATTGAACCTGCCTTGCCCTCCCGGAACGCCATCTCAAAAGGCTTGAGATAATATTCCCGCTTATTTCGCGGATCGATGCTGACTGAGGCGCTGCCGCGCTCCAGTTCATTGTTGTTGCCATAGAAATGCTTGAGCGTAGCAACTGTCTTGTAATAGAAGGGATGCTCTCCCTGCATCCCTCGCACGAGCTGGGTAGAGAGAACACCGGTTAAATACGGATCCTCTCCATAAGCTTCCTCGGTCCGCCCCCAACGCGGATCACGCTCCATATCCACGGTAGGCGCCCAGATGGTGAGGCCGTTAATAGCCGGATCTCGCTGATAATAGACGCGGGCCTCGTCCCCGATGATCGAGCCGATCTGACGCAGCAGTTCAGGGTTCCATGTACAGGCCAGCCCGATATTTTGCGGAAATACCGTCGCTTCGCCAAGCCAGGCCACACCATGCGCTCCCTCTGTACCATGCTTATATTTCTTTACGCCGAGGCGCGGAATCTCTACCTGATATTGACACATGAGTTGCACCTTCTCCTCCAGCGTAAATCTGGATAGAAGATCGTCCAACCGCTCTTCCAGCGGCAAATCCGGGTTCTGATAAGAATAACGCCCGTCCATATTCATAGCTCTAACCTCGTCTCTATATTTTTATGAAAGCGTTTCACTGTAGTGCCATCTTACCTTGCTTTCATGGAGCTTCATACAGGGATAATTAGAGGCTTTTTCATATAGAAATCTATAAATTTCTGTAAAAAAGAGCCCGACGGTCCGTTCAGACTGCCCTGCTCCTAAGACAACAAATTATTCATTTCCGGCCTTTTTGCGATAAGCTGAAGGAGATGTGCCTACATATTTTCGGAATTTGGCATGAAAATAATCGACATTGGTATACCCGACCTTCTCGGCTACCTGATAAACCTTCAGTCCTTCCTCCAAATACCCCTTTGCATTTTCGATTCTCACTTTATCCAGATAGGTATTGAAATACTCGCCGGTCTCATTCTTGAACAATTTCCCCAAATAAGCGCTATTATAGTTAAAAATTCCCGATAAGGTCTCCAGCTTCAAATTGTCGCGGAAATTTCGGTGGATGAGATCCAGCATAATTCGCACCTCGCGGTGCCTGCCCGTATCCTCGTTCATTGGTGGGGCTATCGATTGCAGCAGAGATCCAACCTGCTCGAACATATCTCCGATTGTACGCACGCGGTAAATATCCGCGACCCGATCACAATATCCCTTACTCTGGCTTTGCAGCTCTGGTCTTTGCTTTAATTCCCTCCCATGGATGAGTGTCAATAACTCCACAAAACGCTGCTTGATCTCTCCTTCATTGAAATGACGACGGATCAACGTATGACCAAATTCAACAATAAACTGCTTAATCGCATCCAGATTGCCAACTTCTACAGCATAATACAGCTGCTCTTCCGCGTTACTGGTATTTTTCTCTTCAGCCTCTATATCAGTTGCATGACTCCGAAGCTTGTCTAACAGCTCCCCTGATAGAATTCTGCCCCGTTCAAAGAAAAACTGCTGCTTGATCAACTCCAGTGCAGAAGTATAGGACAGGGGAATATCGCCTAGTTCCCTCACCCGTTCTCCCAACACGACAGTGAACTCGGCTGCGCCGCTTTCTTGCAGTTCTTGATATACATCATCATGCTCCACTTCGAGCAATGGTTCCTGTAACAATACGCCAACATAACCTTGATGGCTAAATACATAACCGCGGCCGCATTCTTCAAAGCGGGCGCCAAGCTTCCTCCTCAGCCTATTAGCCTCATTCACATCGCTTCTCTCATCCTTCGGGGAGACCACTAGCAGGATCTGATACTTCCTCCAGAGCAATCCGAGTCGATCCGCCTGCTCGTGAAGTGTAAATTCATCATGTTCCATCGACCCGGACAAGATGGATTGAATGAACGCTTCACGTGTCCACTCCTTTGAGACATTCTGCCATAAGGAAGCCTTCTTCGCTTCATCAATCACCTGCTCAATGCGATACAAATATTGAATCAACTCATCCTCATCCACCGGCTTCAGCAAATAACCGTCTGCCCGGTTCGTCATTGCCTTCTTGGCGTATTCAAAATCCGCATAACCGCTCAAGATCAAAATATGCAGCTGCGGATCTTGCTCACGCAACCTCTCGATTAATTGCAGGCCGTCCATCCCCGGCATACGAATATCCGCGATCACCAGCTCCGGCGAATAAGTCTGATACTTCTCCAAGGCTTCTTCACCATTGGACGCTGTATCCACCACGCGGAATCCGTAATTCTCCCACTCGATAAACATCCTGAGCCCTTCTCTTTGTTTCGGCTCATCATCAACAATCAGCACCTTATACATTCCAAAACCCCCCAGCGGAATATGCAATTCAGTGTGATTCCAGCCACCACTTGCCGGATAACCGGTAAACTCATCTGCACCATACACCCTATTAAAGCGTTTACAATTTAATTATATTACTTTTCGTATAGGCTGCTCCTGCATAATTATGCCTACTTGTTGCACTATTTTGATATTCGTCAGCCATTTACTGAACACGATCTTATCCGTTCTCCTTCCGCCACTTGGCAAGCAATTGCTCGCGATGCTCAGCAGCCATGTCGAACCGGTACGTTGGTAAGAGAAGCTCCAGATTAACGGAAGTCAGCAGGGGATGAACCTGAATATTGGGAAGCACGGGAAAAGAAAATGCCGAATTCATATAATCCGTCTGTGCGCTTCGCGATAGAACAAAATCAGCCAGTTTTCTCGCTGCTGCTTTATTATTTCCATTCTTTAGGATCGATACCGCCCCAATCTCCCAGCCAGCCTGAGGAGGGACCTCGGAATGAATGGCATAACCTGAATTCCTGAACCGCAGCTGATCGCCCATAAAGCTGACGACGGCGGCGACCTCACCTTGGGCCAGCCGCTGTGCCGAGCTGATTCCTGAAAAAGTAGTCGTTGCACTTTGCTCTTTCAGCGCATGTACCAAGGCAATCGCCTGATCCTCCCCTCGCTCCTGGGCGAGCGAAGCAAGCAGCGTATACCCTGTTCCAGACGTCTCCGGGTCAGGTATCTCGATCTTGCCCTTCAGCTCGGGACGCAGCAGATCCTCATAACGCTCCGGCAACGGCAAGTCAGCCAGCAACGGGTCCTGCTTCCATACCTGCTCATTAACTCCAATCGCCAGCGGTCCCATATACATGCCTGTCCAGTACCCCTGCCTGTCCTTATATTTATCAGGAACCTGATCACTGAGGCGCGGAGAATAACGGATCAGTTTGCCGCTGTTCTTCAATTGCTCATGCAAATCCGCCGGTCCGCCCAGGACGACGTCGATCCCCGTTTTGTTCATCGTTAGAAGGTGATAGCTTGCTTCGCCGCCAGACATTCGGATGACCTCATAGGATACGCCCGTCTCTTTCTTGAACTTCTCCAGCAGGATACGCGACTCATCCTCCTGAAAAATAACATAGACTTTCAGCGGCTGACTGCTTTGCTGCCCTGGATAGAGCATAACAATAACTGCCACAGTAAGTGCGATCAATACGACAATCAGGCCTTTCTTCTTCAAACGGACCACTCCCCTCTTGAGCAGTCTGGACAAGCTTCTCCAAACAGCTTCCTTGAATGTCTGAATAGACGCCAAAAAAGGAAAACCGTCGTTTTCCTTTTTTGAGCCTATTTGCTGAACCTATTTGCGCTTCTAGCCATGCACTATGAGCCGTGCTTCTTAATGATATGAATCTTGTCAGCGGCTGCACCTATCTGCACAATGCCGTCATAGACCTTCTTGCCGATATCATAAGCATCTACGATCCACTCCTGGCCGACCTCATCGATGAGGAAATAACGCTGCTTCTCACCGAGGAACATGGATGATTTGATGATGCCTGTTATATGAAAATCATTATTCTCCGACGGTTCAATCCGCAGTGATTCCGGCCGAACGCACAGGAGAACTTCTTCACCGACAGCAAGCTGTTCCTTGGCTTCGATAGTCACTGTATCTCCAGCCTGCCCGTATTGTACCGTTGCCAATCCGCCCTCTATTTTTACAACCTTGGCTTCCTCAAAGTTTGTCGTACCGATAAAATCCGCCACATACTGGGTACGAGGCTCATAGTAAATTTCATGCGGCGTACCATATTGATCGATCTTGCCACGGTTGAATACTACGATCTGATCCGACATTGACAGCGCTTCGAGCTGATCATGCGTAACATAAATGACCGTTAATCCGAGCTCCTGCTGGATCGTTCTCAACTCGACCCGCACTTCTTCACGCAGCTTGGCGTCAAGGTTACTCAGCGGCTCATCCAGAAGGATAATCGGCGAGTTCATGACCAATGCCCGAGCCATGGCGACACGCTGCTGCTGCCCCCCGGACATTTCATGCGGATACCGCTCTTCCAGCCCGGTAAGCTTGACCTGAGCCATAGCAGCCTCCACCCGCTGCTGGATTTCCCCTTCCGGCCGCTTCAGAATATCCAGACCATAAGCGATGTTATCGAAGACGGTCATATGCGGGAATAGAGCGTACTCCTGGAACACCATCGGAGTGCCCCGCTTATAAGGCGGCAAGTCATTGACCAGCTTGCCATCGATCCAAACCTCGCCTTGATCTATGGTATAGAAGCCTGCGATGGACCGCAGCAAAGTCGTCTTACCGCAGCCACTCGGACCGAGAAAGGTAATGAATTTGCCACGTTCGATTTGCAGGTTTATATTTTTCAGGACATGGTTCGTACCGAACACCTTGTTTACGTCTTTCAAATCTAGCAGAATATTGGATTCCATCATGCCCACTCCCTTCTATTTAACTACCTTATATAAATGAACTTAGATATTTTCATAAATTCCAGTTTTCAGCACCGAGAAGGTTGAACAAAGCTAGGGTCCGAGGAGCACAGCGTACGGTCTGGGTACGTGAGCACCTGAGATGTTTCCGGAGGAAACATGACTTCGTAAGCATTCGCTTAGGGCCCGGCTGAATTCAAGATTCAATGTTGAGTTTACTTCTTTGATTAGCTTCGTGTTAGATATAGAATTTATAAGTTATCAACGAAGTTGATGAATTCTATATCGCAAGAAAACCTACCTTTGCACCGCGGTCGCTCATCCCTGAATTGCTTCGATCTGATTTTCTTATAAAAAGCGGGCTTTTTGAACTACCTCTAAAAATCAAAGATTTTTACTTTGGAGCGGAAGATCAGCTTAATCACCCCAAGTGTGCCAAGCGTTGCGCCCATCAGTCCGACCGCTACGGCTGCTGCCCAATAGTAGGTGCCCGTCTCCGCATAGTTAAAGATCGATACAGATGCGACCACCCATTTCGGGGTAATTAAGAAAATAATCGTACTTAGCGTATTCATATTTTTCATAAACGCATAGACGAAGTTGGCTACGACAGTCTTCTGCAGCATCGGGAAGACAATTGATGTCAGTGTCTTACGGCTGTTGGCGCCGAGATTTGTCGCCGCTTCCTCGATCGATTTATCAACCTGCTTAAAGGAGGCGGACAAGCCGCGATACCCGACCGGCATCTGCTTCAGCAGCATGGCGATGATGATTAGTGCCGCTGACCCCTGCAATACAATCGGCCCCTTGCTGAACGCGACAATCAGAGCAAGACCCACGAATGTACCCGGCAAAGCGATTGGCAACACCGCGCTGAAATCGAGCAGCTTCTTACCCGGAAAGGGTTTGCGAACAACGATATAAGCCAGAACAAGGGCGAAGGCTACGGCCAGAATTGCGCTGATGAGCGACAGAACCAAGCTGTTCATCACGGCAGGACTGGAGGAGCTGAATACGACCTTGCGGATATGATCAAGCGTAAAGCTGTTGCTGCGACCGAAATTTTCCGTAAAGGCAAACAGGATCGTCACAGCGAACATGGAAATAATGAACAAAGACATCAGGCTGTTGAACAAAAAGAGTACGACATCCATCTTCTTGGAGGTAGTGATCCGATTCAGACCGGATACCGGCTTGCCGGTAATCGTCGAATAAGAGCCCTTGGATAACAGTTTGTTCTGTACCCAGAAGACAAGTAGTGCCGGAATAACGAGGATGATCCCCATCACGGATGCAAGCCCAGGCTCGTTATTAATAATCTCCCCGTAGATTTCAACCGCAAGCAGCGAATAGTTGCCACCGATCAGCTTCGGGTTCCCGAAATCGGCAAAGCAATTGATTGCCACGAGCAGAAAAGCATTAAGAACGCCTGGAAAAGCCAGCTTGAGTGTAATCGTACGGAACAGCTTGAAGCCGCGCGCTCCGAGATTTTGGGCAGCAATCTCCAGATTCGGCGAGATGGAACGAAGTACACCGGTAATCGTCATATAGGCCAGCGGGAAATAGGAAATGGTCTGTACGATCCACAATCCCGGCAAGCCGTACAAATCAAGCTCGAAATGGAAATTTGTATTCAGCCATTGCGAGATCATGCCGCCGCGGCCGAACAAGAGCAGAAAAGCAAGACCGCTCATCACCGATGGCGCTAATAATGGAAGAAAAGCGATGAAACGGAAGAACTTCTTCCCCCTAATATTGCTGTAATGAATCGCATAAGCGTAAATAAATCCGACCGCCGTTGCTGTAAAGGCAGAAAGCGAGGAACTGATTACCGTATTTAACAAAGCTCTGCCATAACGCGGCTTGCTAAAGAACGTTCCCCAGTTGTCAAAGCCGGAGGAGAACACGACAACAATCAACGGGTAAATCACAAATAAGGCAAGGAATATGAAGCTGGTTAACACGAGTACGAGCGTTGAAGGATCCCTGAAGAGCCTCTTGATCGACTCCCCAATGCCTTTTTTTTCTTTCATCATAGGGGGCGACTCCCACCTTTCTACTGTCTATTAGGGGCATGGACATATCGGTTATTCCGGGAGGTCCGATGCCCCCTGTATGCTAAGTGGCTCTCTTATTTCAAATCTTTCAACGCGCTCTGCAATTCCTTGCGCTGCGCAGCAGCCTTCAACAGGTCATAGGAGGAGTTGTAATTCGTTGATTTGATGTCGATACCGCCCTCCGGGATCGGTACGGAATCCTTCACAGACACCGCATAAGCGGACTGTGTGTAAATCTCTCCCGGTTCCTTCGTAAGCATATAATCCATCAGCTTCTTCGCGGCTTCCGTATTCGGGCCGTTCTTCACGATCGACAACGCGCCTACCTCATAACCAGCCGCTTCAGGTACAATGCTCGTAATCGGATTACCTTGGTATTTGATCTTCAATTGGTCGCCAAGGAATGTAATTCCGATCGTGTACTCACCTTTGGCTGCTTTTTGAATCGGCTCAATCCCGGATTTTGGTCTCTCCTTCAAGTTAGGCAGAAGCTCCTTCATGTAATTTAGCATTTCATCATCGCCCCACACTTGTGCCAGGGAAGCTACAGCCGTATATGCCGTACCGGAAGTCGCCGGGTCGGACATGCCGATTTCACCTTTGAATTTCGGATCAGTCAGCTCCTTGAAGGATTGAGGGTACGGGGCATCGCCGTACTTCTCCTTCCAGCGGTTCTCATTAATGCCAATAGCCACAGGATTCAAGTAGAATCCGGTCCAATGTCCCTCCTTGTCCTTCATATTGTCAGCAATATCGGACGCATTTGGCGATACATAAGCTTCGAGTGAACCGGCTTCCTTCAAAACCTGATGGGAATCGGCCGGCCCCCCCATCAGGAAGTCGGCTTGCGGATTTGACATTTCATTCTGGATCCGCGATACTGCCTCGCCGCTAGGCAGACGCAAAATATCATAATCAATTCCGGTCTCCGCCTTGAATTTGTCCAGTATTTTACGCGCTTCTTCCTCTTGGAAAATGGAGTAGACAGTAATCTTCTGTTTTTCTTTCCCGCCAAACACTCCGGATTTGTACATAAAGAACCCCGCTACCAATACGATAACTATGACCGATAAAATAATGACTGAGCCGCTGTTTCTTTTATTTCTCGCCATTTCGGTAAACCATCCCTTCATGTTCAATATGAGGTCTCGTTTAACTTGAAATAGGCTCTTTGATTGGTCTCATCCAACAGGTCGTACACCACGAAGTAAGCGCTATTGTACCGATCCAGGTGAATCCAGTGCCTCTTCGTCTGCTCAACGCTGCTAAGCTGGATCACAAAATGCGCATCCGGTGGCTGCTGCAGATCTGTGAAGTGACTGAAATCGATAATACGCGTGGACGCGGTAATCTGCGCGGCAAGATCGTTCCTCTCCGCTTGCGAGAGAGGCATAAGCTTGCCGGCATCCAGCGTGAACACATCGTTCTTCCCGTTCTGCACCGCAGAACCGATCATCGCGGTGGTCAGGATTTTATCGATTAGCGTGCTCTGTAGCTTGCGTATCCCGGCGCTTACATCGAGGGAGTTGACCAATTCATTACCGAATTGGAACGCACCTGTCTCTACCTGAAATGGAATATCCTCCTGGTCCAAATAAGTCATTTTTCCCGTCAGCAGCAGTCTGGGTGTTTGGGTTTGTGCACGCTGCTTACCGGCGGATAGAAGCCCGGAGAATGAGGATTTCAATTTCAGCAGTTCCTTCGGATCCTCAATAGAAACTGTACCAAGCCCCGGATAGGTGATATCGACACGCATCGGAACGCCTGAGACTCGTTCAAACTGATCTTGCTGAGGCGGCACGATTTGGACCACATCGACAGGAATCCGGAAGGAGTAGGCACAGATTCCAATAAGCAAGCATCCGATAATGACCTGAAGCAGGATGAGGCGAAACCATGAAAGCCCTTTCTTGTCCTCTGGCATTAACTTTACCCTCCACTTATATCAAAAAAATTTTAGTTTTGTATCAGTTTTGTAACAGCGCTTACATTGGGCGGATAAATTGAAAATTCCAGCTTCACCTCTGTGCCCTGCCCGACTTCGCTGATCATGGATATGCTCCCGCCCTGAAGTTCCATGAACTGCCTGCAGATAGGCAATCCCAGGCCGTGGGAATGCTCGGAGATCTCGCGCCCTTGCTTTTCCTCCGCAGGCAAGAACAACATCATTTTCTCTTGCTCGGATATGCCTTTGCCATTGTCCACAATACGAACGGTACCACACCGTTCATCATGAAGAAGTTCGATATGAAGCAGAGTGCAGTCGCTATGCTTAATGGCGTTATCGATCAGGTTGAACAGCACCTGCTGCGTACGCTTAGGATCGAGGTAGACGGTACATGGCAATATTTTGACGGAAGTGAGTATATTCGATTTCTTGAGTGTCGGTTGAAGAACGCGAAGGGTGTCCGTGATAATATTGCCCAGCTCGGCCTGTTCCAGTGCAATATGCCAAGCTTCTTCGCCTTTAAGTGAAGTTTGCAGCAGATCCTCGACCATATTCAACAAGCGCGTGCTCTCCTTGCGGATGTAGAAATTGCAATCCTGAACATCCTCCAGCCGGTCTATTCTGGCCATCAGATCAGAGAAGCCAATAATAGAGGTGAGTGGCGTCTTTAATTCATGAGTAATGTTATCGTAAAAGGCCTTCTGTTTGCCCTGTTCATAATGGAGCATATCGATATGATGCCGCAGTGCGTCCGACATATGGTTGAAATCTCGCGCCAATTCGCCGATTTCATCCCGGGTATTCACCTCAATCTTGCGGCTGAAATCACCGATAGACACCAGCTTGAGCGCTTGCTTCAACGCATGCAGAGGCCGCATCAGAAAAGAGGAAAAGGAATAGCTCGCCACGAGTGAAAGGGCAAGACAACCCAGCGCGGCTCCGATAAACCAGATACGCATTTGATTCATCGTCTCGATATTCTCATGAAGGTCCAGCAAATAACGGAACCCGCCCACAATTTTCCCCTCATACCAAAAAGGGACGGAATAAATTAAATACCTGGTTCCTTCCCCCTCGGCAATCACCGTTGCCGTATCGCCAGCTAACGCAAACTTGATATCATCTCGCTTCAGCAAATTCTCTTTATCGCTGCTGCTGCCCACGATGGTCTCGTCCGGCGCGAAAAGCTGAACCTGAAAATTAATGCTGGAGCCCAAATGAGAAGCGATAAAGGGAGCGTACTTGCCTGAAAACAACTGCTCGATATCGATCTTCTGATCGTTGACGATTTTCAAAGCTTCGATCCGGTGCAGTGCAGAATACTGGTTCAATGACTGGGTATCGCTCTCGATCATGCTCTTATTCAGCGTATAAGTGACGATGAAGTACATCGCCGTAAGCAGCATAACGATCGTAACCGCATGCTGTATGAACATTTTGTTGCGCAGCCCCATCTCCATCTGCTATACCTCCAGTTTATAGCCTGTCCCATGTACGGTTGTTACCAGATTCTCATGAGGCTTAAGCTTCTCGCGCAGGCGCTTTACCATCATATCGACGGAGCGTGTTTGGCCATAATATTCATAACCCCAGACCTGGTCCAGCAATTCCTCACGGGTGAACACCTTCTTGGGATTGCTGCATAGCAGCCAAAGGAAATCGAACTCCCTGCTGGTCGTCTTAAGTGGCTGCCCGGCGATCGTACAGGAGCGTTCATTTTTATCAATCTCAATGACCCCGATCTGAATGGTCTCAGATGTTGTAACCGTTTTCTGCATTCGCCGCATAACAGCCTTGATTCGTTCAATGAGTTCCCGGGTCTCAAACGGCTTGGTCAAATAATCATCCGCTCCAAGCTGGAAGCCTAATATTTTATCATTCATTTCATTTTTGGCGGTAAGCACGATTACAGGCACCGTCTTATATTTCTGCTGCAGCACCTGAAGCAGCTCGAAGCCTGAGCAATCCGGCAGCATCAAATCGAGCAGGATCAAATCTGTGGCTCCAGCCTCAAGCTCCTTCAAACCAGCGGCGACCGTCCCCGCAACAACAGGATGAAACCCTTCGACCTTCAGACTTAATTTCAACAGCATCTGAATACTGGGATCATCCTCGATAATTAAGATGTTCATTTGTATCCCCCATTTTTATCTCTATTGTGGTTCTACTGCAGGTCTGTTCCAGTTAACTGCGGCAACCGTCCCCTTGTTCGCTCAATCGCTCAGGCGTGTTTTGCCAACTAAAATCAACCATCCCGTACTGCTAATCCCAAGCTCCTCAAGGAAATACAGTACGCTATCGGTACGAGAATCAATCCCTTTTCCGATGTAACGGAAATACAGTTCGCTATTGGAATGAAATCAAGCTCTTTTTCAATGTAACGGAAATAGCATACCTTATTTGACTTTTTCGGCCAGAAAACAACCGCTTTTCAGGCAATTAAGCGCTTCCAGTTCCGTTAGAAAATATAACTATGTCTTTCCACGCCAATAAGAGCATACAGTTCCGTTAGCACCGACGACATCTCCATTCGATGAACCTCTCTATCCTCTAATACTTAAACATATTCATATTATTTCTTCTAGAGGTTGTTCAAAAAGTCTGCTTTTGATAAAACCCTCAACACAACAAGGCTATTCAAGGATGAGCAACCGCGATTCAACAACAGATTTTTGTTGCGAATAGCATTTCATCAGCCTAGCTGATGGAATATAAATCCTATCTCTGACACGAAGTAACACTGAGAGCCTTATTCGGCATCGAATCCTGAATTCAGCCCCGCCTTAGCGAATGATTACGAAATCATGTTTCAGACGGAGCATCTCAGGTGCTCACCTATCACCTACAAGCCTCCTATGCTACCGAGGTCGAGGTCGTTTTCTGGGAACATACGTGCAGTTCTGCTCCCGGGCCCCCCAAGCTTCAGCCCACGTAAGCGTATTGAAAAAAGCAAATGGAAAGCATCAGCGTCGGTGCTGAGAGCCTCACTTTTGAACATGAACTTCTACCTTTATCATAACGGCAGTTTGCCTGCTATGCATTAATATCCATAAATTAACACTCTCCCCAGCTTAATAATTCTTCCCGTTTATTTATAGCATCTTCGCTAAATACTTGTGATATATATGCATGTCCGATGAAGGCGAATTATGCTATGATCTGACCAAAAGGCTTCGTTCAATTGCACAATATAAATTTCCAATTTCAGGATTCCATTTTGATTATTCCATCCTAGAGGAGGAGTTCAAGTTGTTTCAGCTTTCCAAGGAGCAAGCTCAGGAAATCGTCGATAAAATGATGAAGGACATTCCTTACAATATCAATATCATGAATCATGAAGGGATCATTATCGGAAGCGGGAATCCTTCAAGGGTCGGTACGGTTCACCAGGGGGCGGTTCAGGCGCTGACAAGCGGGAAAATGGTGAAAATCTGGAAGGACGGACACTATGAAAAACAAGGGACCAACGAACCGATCGTCATCGATCATAAACGCGTTGGCGTAATCGGAATCAGCGGAAATCCCGAGGAAGTCAGCCCTTTCTGCCGGATCGTGAAGACGACGGTCTCCCTGCTGATCGAGCAAGGAATTGCCCTGAAAAGTCTGGAGGATGAAGCGAATCGCAAAAAAGCTTTCCTGGAAAGTCTGCTCAGCCATGTCGGAGCCTATTCCCAAAGGCTGCAAAAAGAAGCTGCACAATACAAAATCGATTTACTGCTAAAAACGACAGCATTGCTCGTTCAAAATTGCAAATTGGATGAAGAATACTCCAAGCTATTGCTGCTTGTTCCTTCTTTCATGATCGATGAAGACACCCGTCTGCTGCTGATTCAAGACAAAAGCTCTGTGAACAGCTTTATTGAGCGAATGGCTGCCGGACAGCCGAATATTCTGATGGCTGCGGGTCGTCATGAAGCGAGCATCGCTGCCAGCTATGCTCAAGCTAAGAGCGCTATGAACGTAAGGCAGGCGCTGGATCTCCCGAAGAAAGTCGTTCATTATGATGAAGTAAAATTTCTCGTCAAGCTAAGCAACACCTGCATGCATGAGAATGGAAATATCGTCAGCAAGCTTGAAGATACGGCCGACCTGTTAGAGACGCTGCGCGTCTTCATTAACCAGGATGGCAGCATCTCCAACACTTCCGAGCAGCTGAATATTCACCGCAATACATTGCAGTACCGGCTCAAGCGGATCAAGACGATTACGGGAAAAGATCCGAGAAATATTCTTGAGCTGTTCGAATTAACCCAGAGCCTGCTTGCGCTGTATAATTAAATGCGGCTAGGGCTAGGTGCTGCTTAATACGGAAAGGGCGTTTACTCCTTTCACCGATTACAAAAGAACCTTCAAATCCAACCTATACGGAAATGAAGGTTCTTATTACAGTTTGCCTTATTTAGAGTTCAATGCGATCAATCTGCCGATATTCTCGCAGGTCCGCTCCACATTCTGCGCACCTTCCGCCAGCACCTTCTCCAAATCAGCAGCCCCCGGCACGATGCCAAATATCGCGTCGATCCCTTCATCATAGAGGGTATCGATGCCTTCGCCGATATAACCTGCCACAGCAATGACTTTCTTGCCGAGCTGTTTGGCTGCTTGAGCTACACCGTAAGGCGTCTTGCCAAACTTCGTCTGGAAGTCGATACCGCCTTCGCCAGTAAACACATAATCGGCCTCAGCCAGCTTATTCTTCAAATCGGTATGCTCGATCACGATTTCAATACCCTTCTGCATCGTGGAACGGGTAAAAGTCAGCAAGCCCGCTCCGAGCCCTCCGGCAGCGCCTGCACCGGGGTAGTCACGCACGTCCTGGCCAAGCTGCTGCAGGATCACCTCGGCATAATGAGTCAGGTTGTTATCAAGCTGCAGCACCATCTCCGGCGTGGCTCCTTTCTGCGGGCCGAACACCCGGGATGCGCCATGCTCGCCGCATAGCGGATTTGTGACATCGCTGGCCACGATGAGGCTGACCTCCTGCAGGCGCGGATCCAGCCCGGATACATCGATCGTGGCCAGCTTGTTCAGCCCGCCGCCGCCGCGCGGTATGCTTTTCCCCTCTGAATCGAGGAATTTCACACCCAACGCTTCGGCCATCCCTGCGCCACCATCATTCGTGGCGCTCCCGCCGATCCCGATAATAATTCGCTGTACGCCCCGGTCGAGACATTCCGCAATAAGTTCTCCCGTGCCATAAGTCGTTGTGATAAGAGGGTTCTTGGTCTCCTTGGTCACCAGATGAATCCCACTGGCCGAAGCCATCTCAATTGCGGCAGTTCCCCCATCGCCGAGTATCCCGAAACGGGCTATAACTGGCTGACCCAACGGACCGGTAACTTCCTTCTCATACAACTGCCCGCCGCTGGCATCAACCAGCGATTGCACCGTACCTTCCCCACCGTCCGCCATCGGAACATGAATATATTTCGCCTGCGGATACACCTTCCGCAGCCCCTGCTCCATTGCGATGCAAACTTCCTTGGCCGTCATGCTCTCTTTAAATGAATCCGGCGCTAGTACAAATGTTTTCTCCATCATTCTCTCACCCCACCCAACATATTAAAAAGCTTTATTGCGCTAAAAAGCCATCCTTATTCAATCTGCATTTAAAGCAAGAATCCGTACATTAAAGTTGCTACAATAGTCATCGTCCCGCCGACAATCGCTTCATAAGGAATTAGCCCCATCCGCTGTTTAATGCTCATATTCATACTGCTTGCGGTAACGTGGAAGTAGTTCCCTTGCGGCAAGGAGTCGATTACGGTCGCCCCGGTATGCACCATAACGGCAGCCGCCATCGGGGCTGTTCCCATATCGAGAATCGCTTGACCGAACGAACCTGTAGCAAGTATAACCCCAGTAGAAGTCGAGGCGGTTGCAGCAGCCATAAGAATACCCGAGATTGGAGCCAGGAACGTTCCCGAGATCCCTGAGGCTTCAATCAAGGACACAACCTGAGTAGACAGATCCGAAGCGGAGATAAGCCCGGCGATCCCGCCGGCACCGATCAGGATCAGCACTGTTGCTGTCATCTTGCTCAATCCGGATGCCGTATATTTCAGAATATGCTTGCCTTGTCCCATCGCCAGCATGCCAACTACCCCGGCAATCGGCAAAATGTACATCGCATCTACCTTAAAGCTGGACAGCGCATCGATTCCGGCAATCGAACCGATCGGGTTAATCATCAGCAATATAACAGCTACAAGCGGTGCAACTATGGCCTTCTTCAGCGGCGGATACTTCGAAGTATCAATCTCGGTGTCCTGAACCGCCTCTGCGTCACTGACCATTACTCCTTTGCGTTTCAAAAGTGAAGCCACGATAACGGTGACAACAAGTCCAAACAAAGCCGGAACAAAACCCGCGATCATAACATCACTTAAGTCTAATCCAAACCCGCGTGCAGCGGCAATCGTATTGGGGTTCGGAGAGATAATATTCCCTGCCTTCCCGCCGCCTGAAAGCGCAAGCAACAAGGCAAGCTTGGAGATGCCCATCTTATTGCCGACTGACAGTGCGATAGGCGCTACGATCAATACTGCAACCGGAATAAATACCCCAACCGCCGTAATAATCATAGTAGCAAGCGCGAGTGCCAATATCGCCTTCCCGCCGCCAAATTTCTTAACGATTGCCTGGGCGATCGTCTCTGCCGCCCCGGATTCCATCATGACACCAGCCAACACACCGGCTGCCAACACACGAATGACCGTACCCATCACGCTTTGTGTTCCACTAACAAGCACGTTGATCGTCTGTTCCAGATTGGCTCCACCGATCAAAGCCCCGACGATCGCCCCCAGAAATAAAGCGTATACAGGATTAAGCTTTTTCAAGATCAATACGATTGCGATTGCGAGACCTACCAGTGCTCCAATCCAACTGATCGTAAATCCATCCATCTGCTGTTCCTCCTAAGTTGTATTTTCTATCTCTTATCTTGGATACGCTTTCATTATAGGTCTTTATCCGCAAAAATTATATTGATTAAAGGACGAAATTCATTGTGCAAATGAACAATATTATCGGCCCCATCTATATCTTTAATGAAAAGATTAAATTTTAATCTAATCAGTTCTCATATTACTATTGCCAATTTAGGAACAATCCACTATGATGATGTTATTAAAACTCCTTAAAGTTATAGCGCTTTAATTTATTTTGTAGAATCATCCCGAAATATCTGAACTATTTCAATATTTTTCTCCACAAAAGTTAAAGCGCTTAAACTTTAAACAAGTGAAAGGCTGGTGCTGCTGTGACCTTTAAAGAAAGCCGGCGACAAACCTTCTATATGTATCTATTCATCGCTCCCTGGCTGATCGGCTTCCTCGTGTTTGCGCTTTACCCTATTTTAGCATCGCTTTATTACAGCTTTACGGATTATGACATTATTCATCCACCCCGGTTTATCGGGCTGGCCAACTACATCGAGATGTTCCATAACGAGTTGTTCTGGAAATCCGTAGTCGTTACGCTGAAATATACCTTTATAGGCGTACCAGTTCAATTGCTGCTGGCGCTCGGATTTGCCCTGCTGCTGAATCAGACGATTCCTTTCCGCGGCTTTTTCCGAACCGCTATGTATTTTCCGAGCATGGTCTCAGGGGTAGCGATGTCTCTGTTATGGTATTGGATCTTCAACCCGCAGATCGGATTATTCAACTACATACTCTCCTGGTTCGGAATCCATGGCCCTGCCTGGCTGATGAACCCCGATACTGCGCTGTATGCCTTGATTATTATGACCTTTTGGACTGCAGGTACTGGAATGATACTGTTCCTCGCCGGTTTGCAGGGCGTTCCTGCCAGTCTGATCGAAGCTGCAAAACTTGACGGAGCCGGCCGTTTTAAAACCTTCCTCCATGTCACACTTCCTATGCTCTCACCGGTACTGCTCTTTCAACTCATCATGAGCATCATTGATTCCTTCCAAGTATTCACACAGGCCTATGTTATGACTCAAGGGGGACCGAATTACTCCACCTGGTTCTATGTCTACAACTTATATACAAGCGCTTTCAAGGAATATCGAGCTGGCTACTCCTCGGCTCTGGCCTGGGTACTGCTGATCGTTGTCATGATCTGTACCGCGCTCATTATGAAAGCATCCGACCGCTATGTTCACTATGAGGGAGGAGGACGCAAATGAACACTGTACCGATACCCAAACGCCGTACCGTTTTTTCGGGCTCAGACTCCAAGCGTAAAGCAAGCACAACGCAAATCATCAGTTTTATCACGTTGATCATCACGACCTTTATCATGCTGCTTCCCCTGTTCTTTATGGTCTCCACCTCGCTAAAATCAAAGCGGGAAATGCTCAAGTTCCCTCCGACCTTCCTACCGGAGAGCTGGCAATGGAGCAATTACAGCGAAATCTTCGACACGCTGCAATTCGGCACGCTGTATAAGAACAGTCTGATTATTGGCGTCGTCACTGTGTTCGGAACGCTAATCTCATCAGCTTTGGCAGCGTACGGATTCTCCCGTTACAGAGGGAAAGGCAATCAGCTGTGGTTCATGCTGCTGCTGGCAACGATGATGCTGCCGTATCCGGCGATCATGATTCCGCAATTTATTTTCTTCTCCAAGCTGAACTGGATCGATACTTTTCTGCCGTTAATTGTTCCATCCTTTTTCGGCTCGGCCTATAACATCTTTCTGCTGCGGCAATTTTTCTCGACCCTGCCTGAAGACTTATTCGACGCCGGTAGGATCGATGGCTGTGGCGAACTGCGGATGTGGTACAAAATTGCCCTGCCGCTGTCCGGCCCTGCCCTGGCAACCGTAGCGATCTTCGCCTTCATTTACAGCTGGAACGATCTGCTAGCGCCGGTGTTGTATCTGAGTTCAACGGAACGCTTCACGCTGCCAGTAGGGATGGCTTCATTAACCTCTTCCAGGTTCCGCATCCCGCCGTGGCATCTGCTTATGGTTGCTTCCGTGCTGGCGATGGTGCCGATCGTTACCCTGTTCGCTGTCGCCCAAAAACAATTTGTGGAAGGGATTGTGCTTACGGGCATTAAATAATCCCCCGTACACGTTGTCTGCTTACTAGGCAAGGTTAATCATATTACTTTAATTGGAGGGTTCGTTTATAATGATGAATAAGCTGCGACTTAGCTCCGTTTTCCTGTTAACTCTGATTGTGGCTGCCGTTATGGCACTGTCAGGCTGCTCCGGCGGCAAATCGGCTGCCGAAGTGACGCCGGGAACGGACAACAATTCGTCCAAATCTGGCGGAGGCAAAGATGAGCAGGTAACGATCACTTATTACACTATCGATTCCGAGGACCGCACCTTTGTCGAAAAATTAGTGCCTGACTTTGAGAAGGAACATCCGAATATTAAAGTGAAAGTAGATAAAGCGCCTTATGAGCAGTTTGACAGTAAGCTGCAAACACTGATCGCCGCAGGCAAGTCTCCGGACGTGACAAGCCATTACGGATACGGCGGATTCGCAGAATACTATAACAAAGGAATGCTGCTTGATTTGACGGATCTGATCAAGGAAGAAGGATTCAGCGCCGAAGCAAACAACATTCCCGACAATTTAATAAAGATTTATACAGTCAATGACCATGTGTACGGCATTCCGCTGAACATGTATGTTACACTCATGCTATACAACAAGGATATGTTCGATGAGGCCCAGCTGCCTTATCCAACCAGTGATTATGAAGACAAGGACTGGACCTTTGAGAAAATGGTCGAGTACGCGCGCCCGATGACGGTCATCTCCGATGATATCGCCAAGACGCAATACGGATTAGACTTCTTCTGGTCCGAACGCGACAATCGTCCGCTCTATTTCGGGGCCGATCCTTATTCTGCAGATACATGGACCAATGGCGGAGTCCCTTCAGAAACTTATTTTGATACTTCAAAAGTTATGGCCGCCTATCACAAATTGTTCGACCTCATCTTCAAGGATAAGGTATCCCCGACCTCCGAATGGAGCAAGAGCGTAGCCGGACAAAATGGCGATCCCTTCGTTGCCGGAAAAATCGGCATGTCTGTCGGTGGGTCATGGAACCTGGCTGGGGCCAATGATTTTCCATTCCATATCGGTGTAGCTGCCGTGCCTTGGGGCGGAAATGATAAGGTCCGCAGTACTTTGTACGTTGATCCGCTATTCATATTGAAGGATTCCAAGCATCCGAAGGAAGCGTTTGAATGGATCAAGTATCTGATTCGCGCCGACATTCAAGAGGAATCGATTGATCTGAGCGGCGGCAATCCGCCGGTGAACACAGAAGCAGCTGAGGCCTATTATAAGCATTTTGAAGGAATTGATCCGCAGGATATCAAAAATGTGTACGAGGGCGCTGTAAAATACGGCTTTGAATCGTTCAACCACCTGATTACGAACTACTCGCAAATCAATGATATGTTCATCAACGAAATGCAGCCGATTGAGACCGGGCATAAAACTATAGAAGAGGTTATGCCGGTGATTCAAAAGAAAGTGACGGATATTATTAAAAGATAAGCCATTGTGATGGAATAATGCACGCAAGGAGAATGCAGATGAAGGTAAGCATTTTTGATGTTGCCAAAAAATCCGGCCTGTCCGTAGTAACTGTATCGCGTGTATTAAACGGAGCAGAAACCGTACGGGAGAAAAATCGCCAAAAAGTGCTGGAAGCGATCAAGGAACTCGATTATCAGCCTAGTGCCGCCGCGCGCAGTCTGGCCCGTGGGAAGACGGGAATTATCGGCCTGATCGTGACGACGCTGCAAGATTCCTTCTTTGACGCTGTCGTCAAGGAGCTTAACGAGATTCTGGCCATGCAGGGGTATTTCCTCGCCGTCTCCGTGTCTACCGGCATGGAGTCGGATGACAGCCATTATTTGTTCCAGGAGGATCGGGTCGACGGCCTGATTCTCCTCTCTCCGATGGAAGAGAGCAAATATATCCTGGAATTGAAGCGCCGTGGCATCCCTTATGTGCTAATCGATAACCAACTTCCGGAGAACGACGCTTATTCGGTGACGATCGACAACTATAAAGGAGGCTACGCGGCTACGAACCACTTGCTGGAGCTTGGCCATACTTCCATCGCCCATATTTGCGGGCAGGAAATGTTCCGCAGTACACGGGAACGCCGCAGCGGATTCCTCCGGGCCCTTCAAGACAACGGGCTTGCCCCATTCGAAGTGGTGCACGGCGAATTCGAGATTGCTTCCGGCTATGATACCTGTAAACGCTGGCTCGCTGAGGACCGTTTGCCCTCCGCCATCTTCGCTGGCGACGACCATATCGCTCTCGGCGTTATCAACGCCTTGCAGGAGAGCGGGCTCTCCGTGCCCGGGCGAGTCTCGATCGTCGGATATGACGATCATTATATCGCTTCCAAGCTGCGCCCGCATCTAACGACCGTCCGCCAGCCGGCGGACCGGATCGCACTGGCCGCGGCCGACATGCTGCTGGGCCGCATATCCGGCAAAACGAAGCGCGCCGCCAGCATGCACATCGACCCTGAGCTGATCGTCCGCGAATCGACCGTTGCCGCAAACCACAAGTGAATATGAGGAATAACAAAAAGAAAACCTGCAGAAATGCAGGTTTTCTTGCTTTTTAACAGCATATAAAGTTAAATGACTGCAATATATAGGATTTTAAGCGAAGCCGGAGAATTTTCGTGATGAACTAGAAATAACTCATTTTTGCAGGCATTTGTCATTTGATGTCAGATCGGAACCAAAGAACAGCAGATTTGCAGTTTCTTTTTGGTTGTCAAGATGGATGATGCACATGGAATAATCCGTAACAACTTTTGCTCTTGCGTAACGGAGCATTCATTGCCAGGCAACTGAACCGGAATTCTGTTCGATTCCCTGTTCGCCGTTTTACGTCCAGCAGCATCGCTCTTAGTAGCTTGCGGCAGCCTCCCCCAAGGGGTATTACGACAGTTTGGCTATTTGGCTGTTTGACAGTTTGCTGTCTGCCCGTTTGGCAGCTTTACGTTTTTACGCAGTGTGTTTACCAAGCATAAGCCTGTGGCGCAGCGCCGCCAGGTCCTGGGAAGATCTCATCGAGACGCTTCAGCACAGCTTCATCAAGCTCGATATCGCAGACGCGAAGCGCGCCCTCCAATTGCTCCAGGGTCCGCGGGCCGATAATCGGAGCAGTCATGGCCGGATGGGCCAGCGTCCAGGCCAGCGCCACATTGGCTTCGCTCTCGCCAAGCTCGCGGCAGAGTACCGCAAATTCGTCGAGCTGGTTCGCATGTTGCTCATAGCGCGTGTTCTTCTCCGTTCTTGAACCCGGAACCTTCTTCGAGGCATTCCCGCCAAGCAGTCCACCCTCCAGCGGGCTCCAGGCAACAACGCCAATGCCAAGCTCTTCGGCTGCCGGAAGCACCTCCAGCTCCGGCAAGCGGCAAAGCAGATTGTATTTATGCTGCTCGGACACAAGGCCAAGCATATGATGATTCTTCGCTTCATATTGCGCCTTAACCAAGTCGCGGCCTGCAAAGTTGCTAGAACCGATATAGCCGATCTTGCCCTGCAATTGATGTATATGAAATGCTTCCCACAGCTCGTCCCAGGATACGTTCCGGTCTACGTGATGCATTTGATAAAGCTCAATATGATCGGTCTGCAGACGGCGCAGCGAACCTTCCAGATGACGGCGGATTTTGTATGCGGACAAGCCAACTTCCCCGTTAGGTCCGTCGAGCGGATCGCTCATGTTCCCATATACCTTTGTCGCCAGTACGACCTTCTCGCGGCGGTTGCCACCCTGTGCGAACCATTTTCCGATAATTTCTTCAGTTCGTCCAGAGTTCTCGCCCCAACCATAAATATTAGCGGTATCAAAAAAGTTGATCCCCGCATCCAGCGCTGCATCCATGATACGAAAAGATTCCTTCTCATCCGTCGTTACACCGAAATTCATCGTACCCAGACATAACTTGCTTACCTTTAAGCCGGAACGTCCTAACGCAGTATACTTCATTGAACACAACTCCTTTATAAAATAGTAAAATCTGGCCATCATTTAACACTATCCTCTACCAAGGCCAGCTATTCCCTTCCACATCAACGAACTCCAACCTCTGCTCAGCTACAGCAGATGACGGGTTTAAGAGCCGTTCGCGAATCAGCTGCAGAATTCCGTCCGCCGACTGGGCCGGCGTCAGAGCCGCTTCCGCATCAAGCCCTCCGCGCATATAGGTCTGCACCCATCCGGGATGAATGACGAGCATGCGGACGCCATCTGATTTCAGGCTGTTGAACACTTGCTTGGACTGCATATTCAGAGCGGCCTTGGACATGCCATAGGCGAACCAGCGATCCCGGCTGCACTGCCCGATGCTTCCTGCCTCAGAGGAGATATTAATGATCAGCTTCTGCGCGCTGTTCCTAATCATCTCATGCAGCGCGTTCGTCATCCGCAGCGCCCCAAGCGCATTGACATTGTACACTTGAAGCATGTCCGAAAAATCGAGCTCATCGCTTACACCGGACTGAATATCGCCGAGAATCGCCGCATTGTTGATCAGCAGATCCACCGTCTCACAAGCTTGTTCCTGCACAGCCTGGACCGCAGCCTTCACGCTCTCATCGCTGCCTACATCCAGATCGACGAGAATAAGCCGCTCTCCATAAGCTGTAACCAGCTCGGAAAGCGACTTCCCCCGTTTATCATATCTTCCAGCAATCACGCGATACCCTTTATGCAGCAATCCGCGAACCAGTTCAAACCCGACGCCATGATCGGCACCCGTCACCCAAACGGTAAACATCATGAGATAGAAGCTCCTTTGGAAAGAAAATAGTTGGTTCTCTTTCCATTATAGGGTTAATACGGCCCGGACACTATGCCCTTTTTAAGAATAATATTGGCATAAAGCGCCAGCTCCCCGGTAGATACGACCGCATAAGCCCGCTTGGCCCGCTCATAGAAAGCAAATCGCTCTACCTCGTCAAAAACCTCTGATCTCGTATCATATTGCGCAACGATACTCTTGTAGCGATCCCAGACCGGGGTTTCCACCGGATCGCCAGGAGTTACAGCCATGAGGACTGCAGGGCGATCCACATAGGTATCGAGCGGAAAAAGCGGCAGAATCGCCTCCAGCAGCTCGGGTACGCCATGTCCATCACAGCGTACAAGCCGCTGGGCGTGGCTGGCCGCCGGGAAGTTCGCGTCAGCGAATACGATCTCATCCGAGTGACCCATTTCCATCAACACTTTGATCAGATCAGGCGAAATCAAGCTGGAAATTCCTTTTAACATGGCATAACCTCCATCAGCTGCTGATACCGTGTATAAGCCGTTTGCCATTCGCTTTGCTGCTCCGGGACATACGTGCTTATAGCAAATGAAGCTTTAACCAGCTCCACACCTTCCTGCATGTCAGCCAGATAACCGCCGGCTTGCAGCTGCACGAGCATATTCCCGATTGCGCTGGCCTCAACCGGCCCGGTCCAGACCGGCCGACCTATCGCTCCCGCCGTGAAGCGGCACAGCAGCTCATTCTGGATACCGCCGCCGACCATATGCAACCCGTCAAACACCGTTCCGGTCAGGCGTTCGGCCTGCTCCAGCACCATACGGTACTTGAGCGCCAGGCTCTCCAGAATACAGCGCACTGTCTCGCCGATCGTCCGCGGCTCAGGCTGACCACTCTCGCGGCAATAGGCCGCGATTTCCTCTGGCATAGAATCCGGATTCATAAATCGCAGATCATCGGGATCAATTAAGCAACCGAATGGTTTTGCCGTCTCGGCCAAGGCAACGAGCTGCGGATAATCAAACAGCTCTCCCTGCTGTTCCCAAATGCGCCTGCACTCCTGTAGAATCCATAGGCCCATAATATTTTTCAAAAGATGATAGGTGCCCCCCGCTCCTCCCTCATTGGAAAATTCCAGCTTCAATACATCGGGATGAAGCAGCGGTGCTTGCATCTGCGTTCCCAGCAAGGACCAGGTTCCGCTGACAAGATAAGCAAAGACCGGCGATGCTGCGGGCACCGCGGCGGCCGCCGACTCCGTATCATGCGAGGCTGCGGCAATTACCTTGAGCTTTGGTACGCCCAGCTCAGCACGGATTTCCTCCGTAAGCTGCCCGATTTCCGTCCCCGGTTGTACCGGATCTATGAACAGGGCCTCGGGCAGTCCCAGCTCCCGCATCAGCGGCTTATTCCAAGCCCGCTTCGCCGGATCATAGAGCTGCGTCGTCGTTGCCATCGTAAATTCACAGGCTTTGCACCCCGTTAGAAAATAGTTCAGCAGATCAGGCGTCAACAGCAGCGTCTTCGCCATCTCCAGCTTCGGAGAGTTCGCCTTCTTCATCGCATAGAGCTGATACAGCGTATTAAACGGCATAAATTGCAGCCCGCTCTCATCGAACAGCCGCTCAGCCCCCAGCTTCGCAGACAGCTCTTCGACCAGTCCCTCGGTCTGGCGGTCGCGATAATGATACGGAATGCCAAGCAGTTCCCCGCTCGCATCAAGCAGTCCGAAATCCACCCCCCAGGTATCAATCGCGCAGCTCTCAGGCTTATAGCCAAGCTGGAACGCTTGGCGAATGCCTGTCTTGATCTCTTGCAGCAACCCGGGCGTATTCCAATGCAGATGTTCACCGATACGAACGGGCGTATTGGAGAATCGATGAATCTCGGTAATTTTCAATCGTTTGGCGCTGCCAGAACCGGCTGCCTCTATTTCTCCAATTAAAGCTCGACCGCTGCCAGCTCCAAGATCAAACGCCAGAACGGTTGGTGTGTGAGTCATTCGTCGCACCGCCTGTTCATTTCATTTTTTGCAACAGCTGAATCCGGTAATCCTCGCTCTCCAGCGCCGCGATAGCATCTACCTCTTCCTCCGTAAGCACGGACGGCGTCCCCGCAGCCTTGGCGGCCAAATATATTTTGGCGCTCTCTTCAACGACCTGCGTACGGTAGAAAGCTTCGCGCAGATTCCGGCCTGTAGTCACAAGTCCATGATTGCCCAATAAAATCGAGCTGGCCTCGTTTACCTTGGCAGCCACCGCATCCGCTAGCAAATCCGTCGTTGGAATGACGTAAGGAATGAAGGCGGTACGCCCGACCAATGCCGCTTGATCCGGGAACATAATCGGCAGTTCCTCTGCGATCAATGTAAAAGCAATGCAGTGAGACGGATGCGTATGCACCATTGCTTTAATGTCCGGATTTTGACGATAGCCGTACAGATGCATCAGCACCTCAGAGGATGGACGATAGCCGCTGTCGCTGATTTCCCCACTGGGAATATCGACTTCAACCCACTCTTCCGCCCGGATCTCCTCCAGAGCAAAACCGCTTGGCGACAAATACATTTTGTCTCCGGCGCGGGCACTGATATTGCCACCGGGACCTACGACGAGGCCCTGGTTAACAATTTTTTGCGCGTATTTGCACAGTTCGTTGCGAATATCTATGTTTTGCATGGTAGTTCTTTCCCCTTTCCTAGACAAAACCGCTCAAGCTCTGTTCGAAGTCATTTATACAGCGGTCCGAAATTCTTGCAAGCGCGGAAATCAGCGCCCTCGCTCTGCTCCGTACCAAACAGGCCCCATGCCCGCGGACGGAATATCCTCTCCTTCGCTACATTGTGCATGCTTACCGGGATGCGCAGCATGGAAGCAAGCGTGATCAGATCCGCACCGATATGCCCATAGCTGATTGCACCATGGTTCGCTCCCCAATGATCCATCACGTCATAGACGCTGGCAAAGGCACCGTTTCCTGTTAAGATCGGCGCGAACCAGGTGGTTGGCCAAGTTGGATCGGTCCGTTTGTCGAGCGTATCATGCACTTCCTGCGGCAGATCAACCGAATAGCCTTCAGCAATTTGCAGTACCGGGCCAAGGCCCTTTACAAGATTGAGGCGAGTCATCGTCATCGGCATCCCGCCGCGGGTCAGATAGTCCGTCGAGAAGCCGCCGCCGCGGAAATACTCTACCGAAGCCGGGCGCCACTGAGCAGCCCCTAACGTGGCTTGCACCTCTTCCCCGGTAATCTCCCAAAATGGCTTCAAGGCTGGCTCGCCGTCAAGCTTCTGCTCGCCAGTACCGTCCAAGGCCGCTGATCCTGAGTTGATCAGATGAAGGATACCATTAGCAGCCTGACCTTCCAGCTTGTAACCGGCAACGCGCTCTACGGAAGCAGGGCTCCAGTACGTTCTTACATCAGCGAAAATCTGCGCGGTATTTGTAAGCAGGTTGCCAAACAGCATGCCAACTCCGTTCAGGCTGTCATTTTCCGTAGCGACGGTAAATGGCGCTCTTCGTCCGTTCCAGTCAAAGGAGGAGTTAAGCATCGTCTCCATAAAGTCACCGTTCGGGAAGTGGTCTGTCCATTGCCGCTGGCCCTGGAAGCCGGATGCAATGGCATGATGGCCGTTCGCTTCCTCGCCGAAGCCAAGCTCAGTCAGGCGCGGATTGCCGATCATTAGATCGCGGGCGATCAGCGTCATTTTTACAACCGTCTCCCACTCCTGATCCTTGCGCTCGCGTGAAGTTTGCAAAAGCTCCGGATTATTGTCAGGGCCCTCGGTGCAGTTCTCCTTCACCCAGGCCAGCGCTAATTTATATTCCTCAGGATCATAGATTTCCTCGTCGATCCTTCTCGTAAATTCACTCATATCGATATATTCATTGCGCATGCCAAGATACTCCTGGAAGAAGCTGTCGTTCACAATCGAACCGGCAATCCCCATTGAGACGGAACCCATCGATAAATACGCTTTGTCGCGCATCAGTGCCACAGCAAGACCGCTGCGGGCAAAGCGAAGCAGCTTCTCCTGCACGTCATCAGGAATATGATCATCGCCCTCATCCTGGACATCTTCACCGTAAATGCCGAACGCCGGAATTCCTTTTTGCGCATGGGCGGACAATACGGCCGCCAAGTAAACCGCTCCGGGACGTCCCGTACCGTTGAAGCCCCATACCGCCTTCGGCATGCTGGCATCCGTATCCATCGTCTCCGTACCATAGCACCAGCAAGGTGTAACTGTGATCGTCAGACCAACCTCGGATTGCTTGAATTTCTTCGCCGCCGCAGCCGCTTCGGCTACACCGCCGATACAGGTATCGGCAATCACGCATTCAACCGGATCGCCATTCGGGTATCTAAGCTCAGACGTTAACAGCTTGGCGACCGCCTTCGCCAGGTTCATCGTCTGCTCTTCAAGCGATTCCCGTACCCCTCTTCTTCTTCCGTCTATCGTTGGACGAATCCCGATCTTCGGAAAACCGTCTTTCCATCTGTAATCGCTTGCAGTCATACAACATCCTCCTCTAACTTGGTTATGTCTTCATTCTAGTAGGAGGCTGAGGGGGCGATAACCCACTATGCTGTCTTTTGACTGGAGGAGGTGGTCAATATAGTGTACCTGGGGATGGAAGTGTACAACATGGGTGGAGTGAAAGACCATGATGCCATGCCGTTAATACGCAAACTGTTAGGCATTTTCGATCCGCCTCCGGCATTCTACAAAAACGCAAACATATGTTCTTTTATATCAGAATAAAATTGGTATAATAGAGTGGACAATTGAATCTTGGGTGGGCATGGTATCCCTTCTGAACATTTTCTCCGATTCGAGGTAGAGTATTTGGGGAACTGGACAGGAGGTGATTCCATGAAAATAGAAGCTGCGATAACAATTATGATATTATTCGCAACATTTATCGTTGCTCTTTTATCGTATATTGGAAGCAATTTCAAGAAAAAGTAAAAAACCCACCCCAAGGTTAGCGCCAAAGGTGGGTTTTACCCTATAAGCATCAGAAGGGATATCCCCTCCGAGCCAATGGTTAGCCGGGTGTTCTCAGCACTCGGCTTCTTTAATAGTTATGATAACATAATTGGAAAAAGAAGTGAACGATAAGAGCTATTCAATTTAACCCAGTATAAGGGGGGAGCTGCATTGAAGAAACCGATTCCCAGGTCTAGGATGCGTTTAGTCCTTGGAGCATTTTATTTTCGCTGGAGAAGATATTTGAAATGGTATTTAGAACGAAGCAAATTTGCTGCAAAGCAAGAACCGTCTATACTCCCCATAGAAGTGAACAGGCATCAGACACCGCTAATCCGGCAGCTCAAAAACGTAGATATGTGGATGCAGACGAATAAAGTTATCAACCTGAAGCTGGCCCTGCAAAAAGTAAACGGTATCGTCATCCAGGCTGGCGAGACATTTTCTTATTGGAAATTGATTGGCCGTCCTTCACGCAGAAAGGGTTACGTAGAGGGAATGGTCTTGTTCTACGGCAGCTTCCGGCCGGGGATCGGCGGCGGGTTATGTCAGCTCTCCAACCTGATTTACTGGATTACCTTGCATACTCCGCTGGAGGTTACAGAGAGACATCGCCACAGCTACGACGTATTCCCCGATTCAAATTGAAATCAGCCCTTTGGCAGCGGCGCTACCTGCGCTTACAATTATCTCGACCTGCAAATTTACAATCCGACCGATCAACCCTACCAGTTGAATGTCTATTTGACCGATGACCATCTGGTCGGGAGCTGGAACACCACTATGGAAAGTAAATTCAACTATGAAATTTATGAAAAAGAACATAGCATGACACAGCAATCATGGGGTGGTTATGTCAGACAAAACCTTATTTTCAGGCGGGTGTTTAATGTAGAAGGCGAGCTCGTGGACGATCAGTATGTGACAGAGAATTATGCATTGATGATGTATCCGCCTTTTTTGAAGCAGGAGAATGCTTAATTGATGAGCAGAATGTGTCATAGTGGATGATCCAGGCAGATGGGTGCGGGTTGGGTTAACCCTTTTTCAGATGCTCCGGAATTATGGCATAATGAAGTTAGATTGTTATCGGGAGGGAGCCGTTGTGCCTAAAATCGAAATTCCCCACCAAAAAAGCGATACCTTCCGCTTCAAAAGAGTCCCGGAGCTGCTCTTCGCCGGCAAGGTTGAGGATGAGAGCTTCTTCTACGCGCCACCGCAGATTCATGATTTTTGCGAGATCATCTATATTGTGGAAGGGACCGGAGAGTTCTCGATCGGTGGAAAAAACTATGTGCTACAGCAAGGGGATGTAGCCATCTATAACCCCGGCGTCCCCCATGAGGAGCGTTCTTCGAGCGAGGTGCCATTCAAGGTATTTTATTGCGGTCTGGATAATCTGCATATTGAGGGAGTTCCTTACGGAATGCTGCTCCCCCCTTACGTAGATCCGGTCATTTCCTGTGAGAAGTACGCTTATCGGGTGGAGAGCTATCTGTCGGAAATGCTGCAGGAATGCGACTCGCAGGTTCTAGGCTATGAGACGCTCAGCAATAACCTGTTGATGTCGCTGATTACGTTGATCTATCGCATTGTCGATGTGAAGCATCAGTTCCAGAAGCTGAAGGGCAAGAATGAAATTTCCCTGCGGACCAAGGAATTTATTGATAAAAACTATACTCAAAGCATTACGCTCAAGGATATCGCCGACACGCTTTATGTCAGTCAGCACTACCTGTCCCACCGCTTCAAAAAAGATCTCGGCGACTCCCCCGTCAATTACCTGATTAACCGCAGGATTGAGGAGGCCAGGCGACTGTTGGTGGACAGTGATACGCCGGTTCACGAAATCGCCGCCCGGGTTGGCTACAGTAATGACAAGTATTTCTCGATGCTGTTCAAGAAGGTCACCGGCCAAACGCCATCGGCATTTCGGGAAGAGGAACGAGGAAGGTAAGGTGTGAAGCGAAGAGGTATGGACCGGTGCTTGGACTTGTGGTCGACCGACTGCTGTCAGGCAGATCAGGGCATCGCATGTTAGGAGTTACCCACAGTGCAAAAGATGCGAAATGCGATGGAGGGCACATTATTGGGCAGCAACTGTTGCGGGATGTGATGAATAGCGGACTATGGGCAGTGACTGATGCGGGATGCGATGAGTGGCGGACTATGGGCAGTGACTGATGCGGGATGCGATGAGTAGCGGACTATGGGCAGTGACTGATGCGGGATGCGATGAGTAGCGGACTATGGGCAGTGACTGATGCGGGATGCGATGAATAGCGGACTATGGGCAGTGACTGTTGCGGGCTGCGATGAGTGGCTGACTATGGCCAGTGAGTGATGCGGGATGCGATGAGTGGCGGACTATTGAAGAGTAATTGGTGGGAAAGTTGATGTACGCAGGATAAAGAATAAATTAGCTTCAAAGCTACTGTTGTTGTTAGCATAGATCGACAAAGTAGGTAAGCTGAAAGATTACCGCTAAATTAGCTGCTTAAAACAGTATAAGGCTATAATAATTAATTAGAGAGTGAGAGAACAAGCGATTTACCGACTGCCATGCGGCGGAAACCACACGCTGGGAGCTACGGCAAACGAAACGGGAACTCGGTGGCAGGCCATCTGAGATTTCTAACGGAAATGAGGTTCGTTATTTAGCAGAAAATAATGCTTTTCCAAAAATAACGGAACTCCGATCCCTTATTTTAGCTTTTTGCGACGAAAACGGAGCATTTGCGGCCAAATAGAGGCTCTCATTTCCGTTAGAAATTCAAAAACATGATTTCCCTGCTAATAAGAGCTTATATTTCCGTTAGAGCTAGAGGCGACAAATGATTCCGTACGTTCATCTCTCGCTTCCCTATCGCTCACCTATTCACCTATCGATCACCTATTCATCTCTCGCTTACCTATCGCTCATCTCTCATTCACCTCCCGTTCACCTCTCGCGGATAAAAACAGGCTGCTTCTCTACAGGATCTACCCGCGGGAAACAGCCTGTTCCTGGTAGCCCACTATTTTGTGCAGCCAAGCCCAGTTACATTTCATAATTCACTACATAGTTTTGCAGCGCTGTATTGTAATAGCCTACGCTGTATTCGATGGTTCTCTCTAACAGATCAAACGAGTAACTAATTAGAAAGTGAGAGAGCAATGCGATTATCCGACTGCCATGCGACAGACACCACACGCTGGGAGCTATGGGTAAACGAAACGGGAACTTGGTGGCAGGCCATCTGAGATTTGTAACGGAAATGAGGTTCGTTATTTAGTAGAAAATAATGCTTTTCCAGAAATAACGGAACTCCGATCCCTTATTTTAGCTTTTTGCGACGAAAACGGAGCATTTGCGACCAAATAGAGGCTCTCATTTCCGTTAGAAATTCAAAAACATGATTTCCCTGCTAATAAGAGCTTATATTTCCGTTAGAGCTAGAGGCGACAAATGATTCCGTACGTTCATCTCTCGCTTCCCTATCGCTCACCTATTCACCTATCGATCACCTATTCACCTATCGCTTACCTATCGCTCATCTCTCATTCACCTCCCGTTCACCTCTCGCGCATAAAAACAGGCTGCTTCTCTACAGGATCTACCCGCGGGAAACAGCCTGTTCCTGGTAGCCCACTATTTTGTGCAGCCAAGTCCAGTTACATTTCATAATTCACTACATAGTTTTGCAGCGCTGTATTGTAATAGCCTACGCTGTATTCGATGGTTCTCTCTAACGAATCACACGAGTAACGCAGCCGCTTCAAGGCAGGGGTTCCAGCCGTAAGCTGCAAGGCTTGCAGCACCGGCTCCGGCGGTACAGCAACTCCAAACTCATCGCGAAGCTTGTCCAGAGACAACTCTCGTTCCTCCAGCAGCTCGTACAAAGACTGAGCATTGAGATCCTCCAGACTGATCGGGCCCGCCTCCAAAGTTAAGTAATGCGTATAGTGGATATAAGGGCTGCCGTTCAAATAATAGATTCGCTCAAGACATAGGCACTGCTCACCGAACAGACGAAAGGACTCGCTATCCGCCGTATTTTGGATGATCTCGGCGCGGAGCCATTTTTTCTCGATACGATGTCCCTGCTCTACCAGAATCTCCGTAAAATGCTTCCACTTGGACAGCTTGGACGCAGCCCTGTTGCGGATCACCTTGGTTCCCCGCCCGCTGCCCTTCTCGACATAACCTTCCTGGGCCAGCTCCTGGATCGCATTGCGGACCGTAATTTTGCTGACGGCAAACTCCTGCTCCAGCTGCGGTTCAGAGGGGATATTCTCCCCTAAAGGATACACACCGTGCAGAATCCGTTCCTTGATTATATTTTTAATTTGCAAATAGAGTGGTTTATCTTTACGGGACAAGCTCACTTGTCGTTCAACTACCTTTCTACGTCACCTGCAGATGCCGTCATTGCCCGGAGCACCTCCGGCTCGGAAGCCATCGGCGTATCCCCGGATACCGTATGAGCCAGCATCGCTGCGGCTGCGGCAAACCTAACGGTCTTCTCCGCCGCGAAGCCCTCCAGCTCGCCATGGATGATTCCACTGGCATAGGCATCTCCCGCCCCTATTCTATCATAGACGGAAAAAGTCAGCATATCCGAATAAGTAAATTGACCTTCGCGCAAAAGAAATCCCCGCAAGGAATGCTCATTACTGCTATGAATGGATCGATGAGTTCCGGCAATCACAGAGATTTGATAACGCTCCGACACCTGCGGCAGCAGCTCCTCAAGCTGATCTTCACGTCGTTCCTGAGCTGTACTCATCCCAAGCGTATAGAGGGCATCCTGCTCGTTCATCATCACGATGTCCGACAGCTCGAGCATTTCCTCGTAATGCGGCTTGGCCTGAACGTACCCGTTATCTCCCCACAGGGAAGGCCTGTAATTGCAGTCAAAAATCACTGTCCCGCCGCGCTGCTTGACCGCTCTAGCCAGAGCTTTCATATGCTGCCGCACACCGTCATTCATCGCAAGAGCGATGCCGCAAAAATGCAGCGCATCCAGCTCCGCAGCCAATGCCTCATAATCATAAGCATCCTGTGGTGCTGTATTGAAGCTGCTCTCCAGCCGATTCGTATACGTCACCCGGCTTGGCCTGACGCCGAATCCATTTTCAAGGAAGTAGAGGCCCATGTATTTTCCATGACGTTGAACGAGGGAAGTATCAATCCACAGCTTGCGCAAGTACGCCGCGGCTGCGTCTCCAAGCGCATTCTCCGGCAGTCTTGTAATCAGCTTCCCCTGATGCCCGTAGCGGGCCAACGCGGATACCACATTGACTCCGGTCCCGGAAAAAGAATAGTTGAGTGTATTTCCCTGCGATAGCAAATCATATCCCGGCACTTGAAGCCGCATCATCACTTCGCCAAAGGCAGCGATCCGCTTAGGCATATTGATCCGCCAGCCTCTTCATAATCGCGGTCAACTCGCGAACTTGCCCGATATTGGTGTTACCCGTGTCTTTATCGATAATCGATGAGTACACATGCGGGATGACCTGCTTAACTCCGGCTTCCAAAGCAATCGACAAAATCGGCTCAAAGTTGTCCATATCAATGCCGCCTGTTGGCTCCAGTGCGAAACCCTCTTCAGCACAGGCCGCAGCCACCGCACGATACTCATCCTCACGACTTAGGCCTTGCATCGGGAAGTATTTCAGCGCGTTCCCCCCCATGTCCCTGACTAAAGCGATCGCCGCTTTCACTGGTACAATCGCCTGGTCAGTTGCGGCCGCACTGATCGGTCCCGTGGATATATTAACGAAGCCTGGCTGTCCGCAAGGGGAGACGAGGCTGTTGATCCAGCTGTCCTTATCTCCAAGATTGGCGCGCGTTGCACCCACTGCCGGAAACACCTGGTTGATATGGCTGCCGGGGTAAAACTTCGCTATTTTCGCTACGACAGCTGCCTGACGGTTATCCCCGGCTCCCAGACCGATTGATACCGCTTCTTCAATCTCACTGCCGTATTGTTTCATCGCTTCAACGGCGTCTTCAACTGAGGAATAGTTCTTGGAGAGAACGCCGACGAGCACATAACCTTCCGCAGCCGCAAAAATTTCCTTCGCATTTGCAATATCCTTTGCCAGTACGTTCAGGGCCACTCGCCCTCTATAGAAACGTTTATCAATTAGAGCCATCTTATTTACCTCCTGCTAATTCGCGGATTCTGGATTCAATAACGTGGATGTCGTCCCCTAACAGCGGGCGCGGATCGATATCAAAATACCCTTGTCTTACCCCATAATCCCGCGTATATACAGCAATATCTCCATCCATGAGACCTGCTACTACCTCCTTGGCTGTTACGCCAGCTTGCTGCGGATCAATTTGAACTCTAGCCCGGAAAATAGCCCGTCCCGCCTCATCCTGTACGACTGACACTTGCACACCGGCCAGTTCGTTCAGGGGCATTAAAACCTGCAAGGTTTCTTTTTCCTGCTCGCTGCGATCTTCCTTCACCATATATTCATCCAGCGCCTGCAGCAGGCCAAAGGATGTCTCCTTTCCAACCTTCATGCTGCGACCGATGCCTGACAATTGCACCTTCACCCATTCGATATAGGTACGTCTGCCCGCAACGATGCCTGAGGTCGGACCCTCGATCGCTTTGGAGCCGCTGTAAATAGCCAGATCGGAGCATTTTACGTATTTCTGCAAATCCTCCTCAGCTGCCGCATCCACAATAAGCGGAACTCCATTGCGCTGCGCCACCGCCCACGCTTCCTCGACCGAGATCATGTTCTTTTGTACAGCATGGTGCGATTTTACATATAAAATAGCTGCCGTTTTCTCGGAGATGGCGTCCTCAATATGCTCGGCACGGCCTTCATTGGCGTAACCGACCTCAACCAGCTTGCCCCCGCCCAGATAGACCATCGTTTCCACCGGAGCGCCGTATTGAACGTTATGGCCTTTGAGGATAATGATCTCATTCTGATAGATCGGGTCCTGATGCAGTCGCTCGCTCTGACGGCGCTCTCCCTTGGTGACAATCCCGGCAACAGAGAGTGCAATCCCGCTGGACGCAGAATTGACAACAACGGCCGCTTCCGAGCCTAGAATCGCGGCAATGCGATCCCCGGCTTTATCAACCAGGTCAGCGATTTCCACATAGCTCTGCCCGCCCTGCCTCATCGCCTCCATCACAGTATCGCTTGGCGCAGATACGCCAAGAATGCTCATGCGTCCGCTGGCATTGATAACGCGCTTAAGCCCGTACTTCGCATTTAATGAATGTCCCATTCGTATACACTCCTTTGGCTTTGATGAACTGGTTCGTCGTCCGCTGCTCTCCTTCCGAATCGGTCAGTATGGCGGATTCCTGCTCCAGACTAAATAGCGTTAAGTTGGCGGCATCTCCGATGCGAATGCGTCCAAGATCCGGTCTTCCCAGCCATTCGGCGGCATTCGTTGTAACAGCCGCGATAATCTGCTCAAGCGGATAGCCAAGCAGCAAAAATTTGGACAGCACATTGGCCATGCTGTACACCGGACCGTTCAACCGGTTGCCGCGATAGATGTCCGTGCTGATCGTATTTGGCGCAATCCCAAATTGTTTGGCCGCTTCAGCCACCTTAAATGAGAAGCTGGCCGTTCCATGGCCCACATCCAGATGGACACCCCGGGCTATCGCGTCCACCAGCACCTGGAGCGGCTGTCCCTGCTCATTGAACAGATTATTCTTTTTGCCATTTAAATAGTGCGTAATAATATCTTTTCGCTCTAATAATGGAATTACCTCCGTAATGTCCGGAGGAGCCGAGCCGATATGTACCATTAACGGCAATTCGGTCTCGCTGGATAGTCTTCGCGCCGTTTGCAGCGGCTTAATCCCGTTTCCGCCGACCACGCTGCTGCTGATCCGCGCCTTCAGGCCAACGATTACATCGCAGAGCGTATCAACCGAAGCAAGCACCTTGCCGCGGTCAATCCATTCGAGATTGGAGAGCTCATCAACCCTTTTTAGGCCGATCCGTGAAATGTTCAGGAATGCGAACAGATTGGTCATCGCCTCCTGACTGCTCCGGGCCAGATCAACGATCCGGTCCGCGCCGCAGCTACCGGCATCGACAATCGTTGTAACGCCCTGCTTCACACCGATCTCATCGATCTCGTCACCATAGGGGTCGAACTCCGGAAAAGCATGCACATGCATATCAATCCAGCCGCTGGAGACGTAGTCCCCTTGGCCATCGTATACGGTGATGCCGTCTACGGATAGACTCGGACTCGGCACTCCCAGTCTATCGGAAGCGGTAACGCCGTTATCCGGTTGACTCGGTGTTTGGATTCCCTGGCCGACCGGAGTAATTCCTACAATTCTGCCATCCTCAATCACGATATCGATTTCCTCTCCATCCACGTGTTTGACGTTGTGGAGAATAAATCTATCATACATTCTTCTCACCACATTTCGTATATAAGGTAGTTCAAAAAGTCCACTTTTGATCATGTGGTAACACTGAAAAGCTTATTCGACATCGAATCTTGAATTCACCCGAGCCCTCCGGTGCTCACGTACCCATTATGTACGTTCCGCTCCTTAGTCCCTAGCTTCATCCAACCCTCTCAGTGCTGAAAACTGTGCTTTTTGAACCCTCAACATAACATTATAATGTTTAAGATAACACGGAATGAGCGATTAGTAAATATAACGTTATAATGTTTTTGGGTGAATGTTTTGAAGTGCTGTTTTTTTTATGAACACGAAGGTGAACTTTAAAGGAAAGGGCCCTCTCAAAAAGACAATGGCTGTTGATGTTGAGCAGAATAGATCACTAACTTCTAATGAAACTACCGATCGCTATTTCAGCAAAAACAGTCGCAATTTAACTTTAACGAAACACCATATCGTTATTTTGGAGAAATGAGTCCTTCAAATTACTTATGTAAACCAATAACGTTACCGTGTTTCGTTACAATTTTTATAGGCTTATATCGACCCTAATAGCGATACCACGTTTCGTTAGAAAATGAAGCTCCGGGCAGTTAAGAATCTCAGTAGCAGAACCGGTGAGAAAATTTCGAAAAAAGTATGACGATGACTGTGTCCCCTTTGAACCAGGCATACTAATTTAGAGGGAGTTTTGGTCAAGTACGCAAGAAAGGGGACATCTGGTCATGCCCAAATCGAAGAATGGCTTCCGGGGTTGGGGAAGAGCAGTATTGTGGATCTGTTTGTTTGGTATTTTGCTGGCTTGCTGCTATGTAATGTTCATGTTAATAAAATAAAGCAACAAAGAAATCGCCCTCCGATCGCAGGACTGAACGGGCGATTTCTTAATCTAGTATTCAATTGATTCAGTCCTCTCCGGTGGCTGTAACTGATGAGGGGTTATAAGTTATATCCGCCACTATTGGGCTTGGTTGGATTCGAGATAATGCCCAAAGTAGCCAGAAGACCAAGGATAACATCCGTAATGGCCAAAATATCCTGCTTCATCACTTCGGTTAAGTCAAACAGTCCCGTCAGATGTCCCAGAAGCTGAATAAGGAGCAGCACTTGGGATACAATACTCACCCATAACGCGTAGTTGCGCCATCTTTTTTTGATCATATTATTGACCTCCCTGCTCGATCCGTTTCAGTCTTTCATCCAGATCACTAATCCTTGCCGAGCTGCCGGCAATCAGCTTGAGAAAGTTCGCTCTTAGTCTATTGATCACGATTGCTGTCTCTTCTCTCGTTATCGCCGCTCCGGGTCTCGTTCCATCGAAATAACCATTCGCCTTGGCTTCTGCCCAGTCTTTTGCAGCCCAATCACTGACTTGATTCACATCGCGTTCGCCCACTTTCGGCTCCTCCTTTTTAGAACCGTATTTATTTCTCAATTCGGCCTCGGTACCATCAAATTCATTCAAATCCACCTGTCCGTTAATTCCGCCCACGATTCTCGAACCATTTGGCAATGTACCTCCACTTTGGCCATCGCTATATTGCCAGAACGTCCAGCGAGTCCAACCGGATGCGTCAACAGGCGCCTGAGTGCTGTATCGTGCAATCCAAAGCGGGTATTGGCTTAGTCCACTGAAATTGCCAATGAACGCCGGATAGGTGTAGAGCATCGGAGTAACTCCAGTCAATCGCCCGATTTCATTGAGAAAAGCCTTTGCAACTGCAGTAGCTCCCGCCACGCTTAAACTACCGGATTTCGATTCGTAATCAAGTACTGGAGGAAGATCGAGTTTTACTCCCGCCGACTGAATCGCATTGTAGAACACTTGCGCTGCCGATTTTGCCGCAGCTTCTGTCATCACGGAATTGTCCAGGTAATGATAGGCACCAATCATCAATCCTGCGGCTTTTGCTCCTCGGGCGTTTTCGATAAACTTTTCATCCACACCGTTTTGGGTAGCCTTAATAAAAACGAATGATATTCCACTCGCCGCTACCTTCGTCCAATCGATCTTGCCTTGCCAGTGGGAGACGTCGATACCTTGGGCGTTGCCTTGTTTTCTTGTCTGCATCGCTATCACTTCCTTTACTGTAAAATATGCTAGGTTGGTGGTAATCGGCTTGTACTCACGCCCCGCCCTGCAATTTAATCACTGTTAAAATAGCTCCGACGACAATCGTAATGATCGACGCCGCAATGGTGCGCCAGAGCCACTTCTGGGCATCTTCAATCTTGTCCAGCCGATGGTGAGCCGACCGCGCCGAGGATAACGCCTCTACCGCCGTCTCATTAGCCGCAATCGCCCGATCCAGCTTATCGTCCATATTGTCCACCTTCGTCTCCACTCTCGTAATCCGCTGAAGCACCTCAGTTTGCACCCCGTCCATCCCCCTTTCCCCCTTTCAAAAGAAATGCCCCCGGGTGGGCGGGGGCGAAAAGAAAAGCACCCCATTTAGAGGTGCCTCCTTTAAAAACTATTTATTATTCTGCACGGAAAAGAAATTGATACTGTTCCATTGCATAATAAGTCGAATCAATTACTATATAAGCTGTAGCTCCTTCAGGGACATAAACACGATATAAATGCGTACCGCTTCCAGGATTTGGAATTGCCCCATAGAAAACACTCGACTCTTTACCATCTGCATATTTGATCTGCATTCCTACTCTAAAAATACACTGGTTTCCACTAGGCATAACAAATGCGGAAACCAATTTACCTGCCCCAGTATTGTTAGTCCATTTAAACCAGTCTTGGTCCTGAGCATTTGATAAGTACAATGTATGATCCTGAGACATAGAAAGTAGAGAAATTGCACTATCTTTTGTGTCCCCTATACCCGCTGCTCGTGGTTGCACATCAGCAGCAAAAACAGATGATGACATTGTTAGTACCATCACACAAGCAAAAAGAACCGCTAAAACCTTTTTGAGTTTCATGGTCTTCCACCCTTCAGGATTTTTAGAATCGGCCGATTCGACTCTATTATACACAGATCTCCTAAATGTTGTAAATTAATTACTCTATTTAGTTGATTTTTTGACATAAAAATAGCACGCTCCATGTGGGCGTGCTTTAAGATGATGTTCCGTTGATTACTTCTGCTACTACTGTCTTAAGATTATATAGAGCTGGCACTTGTTCAATCTTATATGTTCCTACCATTACCAGGCTGACCCAAACCTTAACCAATCCGCTGTTCTTATCAAATGTCATCGTCCATCACCTCCCATCGGCTGCAATCATCATAGTTAGTTCTGCGATTGCTTGCTTGTTCTCGATGTCGGATGCCTTCAGCTCGTCCACCTCGATGCTTAACGGCTTGCGATATACTGGCTCCGTTGGCTCCGTCTCGCCAGGGTCTGGATAGCTGAACTCTAACTCTAAAGTATCCAGATTAACCCGATAACTATTGCACTCAGCAAAGTCCCGTGAATATTGTCCATACTCTAGTTGCAAGCAGCCTACCGTATCTGGCACTCGCTCGGCAAGCGCTTCATATGCTGCAAAGTCCTCTTCTTGTGTGGTTTCTCGCACAAAGCCAGAACGCTCTCCGGTGTCAACTAATACATTTCCATTCACCCTGTCAAAATATAATTTATGGCCAATTTGCAAAATGTTCATCTTTCTCTGACCTCCTTTATCACTCTATTGCTATCCAATAAGGATAAACAGCATTAAAATTACTCGATATACTGATGTAAAAACCCGAATCATTTAGCGTGATCCTGTTGTAATCAATTTCAATACTGCTAGCGTATTTATTAAATTGAATAGGTTTCCCTAAAACGGTATTACGTAACGTAACGCCATAGAATGAGTCTTCATAATAATAAGCAACTATATTGGGTGTAAATGCTAAGCCAGTAACAGTTACAGCATCATTAGCCCACCTAGTGCGGCCTGTAGCATATTTTCTACCTATCTCTATTTGCCCTATCTTGGCCGCCAATTGCGCAAATGTATCGCTGCCTGACGCTGGTACTCCTTTGCCAGTAATAGCGGCAGCGACCGCATTTTTACCATCACTGGCTGATTGAAAAGCCTCATCAGCTCTATCGTACGCTTTTTTTACAGCGGTAGCTGTAGCTGCCAAGACTGATGATGTAGTATTTACAGCATTAGTTAGTTGCACAATGCCTTTTCTTGCTGTTGTTGCAGTAGGGATTTCAGCTATCTTTTGATCAATCAGTTCTGTAATTGTCTGCATTACTGCTGTATCAAGCTCTTGTAAGGTGATTCCCTTAGCCATATGTGTTCAACTCCTTTCTATTGACGATGTTATAGATGCTTACCACCCAACGGCAATAAAACTAAATTCTAAGGAAGACATGGTAGTGTTACCTATATTAAATTGTGCAGTCATCCCGCTATTTGAAAAAGTCTTAGAAGCGACATAACTTGTCACCTTGCCAACCGTAAACGCAGCTCCTGTAAATTCGGTGTCACCAACAATAGCCATTTTCTCCCCATCAGCAGCATCCTGGGTTCTCCAGAACGCTACAACTCTTGGCCTAAAGGTTAGCCCCGTGATAGTGAATGATGGAGAATATCCAGAGCCTGTGGTAATCTTCCCGCTCGCAAAGGGTTTCCCCTCTATCAAGCTCCCAATAACACCGAATATATTAACTCCGGTTTTTATGTTTCCTGGTACAAGGTCGGCATCTCCCAAGATCGTTATTGCACTGCTATAGTACCCTGCTGCTTTAGTCTGGTTGGTTGTTCCTGGCGTAACGGTGCCACCAGCTCCACGATTGATGATCCCGTTTAGCTTAGCTACTAACGAATCCCAACTGTCTGAAGTGGCTGCCGATATACCCAGGGCAACAAGCGCGGCAACCACTTCTGATTTACGCTTATTGCCAGCTTGAAAAGCCTGGTCAAGCTGACCCTGTAGTCCGTCTACCCGGTTGATAGGTATGCTGCCTGTAGCAAGCACCGCCCCATTGATCGCACCGTCTGAACCAATCGGAACATTTTTAAAAACGACCATTGTCACCTCAGATGCAGCCGCCACGCCCGATAGAAGATTGAGTTTTGCCCGCTGCGTAACCTTCCCGGCTCCATCGCGGACGGTATTGGTCAGGGTGTACTGCGTAGCGTCCAAGACTGCCCGGTTAATCGCTACTAGCAAGGTGTCTGTGTTCGCGTCGAATAGATCGAGCGGAATCTCGAACACCTTCTGATTATCCGCTGTGGCCGTCACCAGCAGCGGGTAGCTGACCAGCTTCGGGATGCCTGTCTCCGTGACCAGGCTGATCTGCTGATCCGTGTAGGATTTCGCCTGAAGGGCCGCATCTTTGATTGCCTTCGGCGTCGCCGCCTGATTTTCGGCTTCGCTGTCCGTTGCACTGGAGAGCTGGACTTTACCTTTGACGGTTAGCGAAGCATCAGGAATATCGACCTGGCCCATGGCGGCATCGATCTTGTCCCAATTGTCATTAAGCATGGTCTTTATATTAAATGTATCGTCCCCATCGATCATAGGATCTTTTTTCAATAAATTAAGATTAGGTGTATTACTGGCCAACCGGACCACCTCCTGCAAATTTACTTAAGGGTATCTGCTCCATTTGATTGAGCGTCATTGCTCCATGAATGTCCCGAAGCAATAAATAGCTGAATTCATATTCCACCTTCAAATGAGCCGGCTTAATCCCCTCGATGACCATCTTCAGATCATCCAGGTTAGGTGGGACGCCGATGGTGTCCACAAACTTAATCGTGAAGCTCCACTCAGCAGGCTGAAATGATACATCCACGGTTCCACCATCGTAAGCTTCAGCTACATTCTTCACGAGCCGTCCGGAGAATTGCCCAGCCCCACGCAGCTTGGATTCCACCAAAGCACGACGCTGCTCAATCGGCTTAGCCAGCTCCGTTGTCAATCCGAGCTCTTCCTCCCATCGGTCCAATCCCCAGGTAGCCGTCCGCACATAGAACTGATTCAGCGTCTCATCCAGTGCTTTATATAATTCATCCAGTTCAACGCCCTTACTGTTCATATCAGACTGCATAATCCGGGAGCTCTCATAGTATCCCGGTAGATAAGAGAACATCTCTCGTCCCTTAGGGCTTATTATTTGAAAATGCTGAAAGCTACTCATAAACATTCACCGTCCCCAGAACGGCAACCTGTCCCGGTGAGATTTCCATATTTGCGTTATCCTTCCCATTAACGGTCAGGTTCGTATAATCCACAATGGACGGAAGATCCAGTAATACGGCAGCTATACGTGTATAACGAACCAACGTATCCGTAAAAGCTAACTGCTTCAAATAAGCACGAACTCCATCCTCGATATAACCCCTGACTTCTTCCATCGTTGAACCAGCCGCAAGTGTCAATTGCACCGAAATTTCAATGGGGACCTCTTTCGCCCCCATAACTGTAACCACAGGCCCGGCAGGCGCAACACCTTCCCCCTGGCCATCCATGGTCGGATCGATATGCTTCTGCGCAGCAGCAATTATTTCTGCATTTGCCGCACGTTTATCGGCATCGAGCAAATAAATTCCAACCGTACCTGGTCCATTCCACAACGGAATTACCTGAACGCCGCCAACACCCGCGACTTCCCCGGCCCATTTCATATATTGCGCCTTATTACCGCTGGTTCCTTGGTTTCGAACCTGCGCATAGAACCGCTCCAGAAGCAATTCATCTGACTCAACATCTGTACCGCCCGTAGTTTCATTGGGATTGATCACTGCCGTGATCCCGCTGATTGACGTTGACATTACATTAATAACACCCGCAGGCACATTACCGCTTCGGCCAGCGACCAGCGCCCTGATAGGAACAATACCAGATCCATCCGTTCCCAGAGCAACAGCTTCCAACGTCTTGTATTCAATCGATGCCTCATCTGTAATCTCATCTGCCGGAGTTGCCACAACAGTTCCCGTCGGCACAGTCGTTCCCGGTGTCCCCGAGAACATGACCTTGCCTATCGCTGCAACCGCAGCACGCCGGGTAAGCCCATGCTCCGCGACTCGCAGATCCAGATACTCACCGTAAGTCGTGCTCGCGAAGCCGCGCTGCAGCACTTGCTGCCCCCAAACTGCGGCATCGGCTAACACAAAAGCAACCGGAGCTTGCGAGTCCCAAATAAAAGAACCCTCGGATTTATCAATATCTGCGGGCACCCGTTCCAGCATACGCTGCATAATCTCATCCTCTGTTTGTTCCTGTAAAAAAAGCGGCAGCTCTGCCATCAGCTCACACTCCCTTCTAAAGTGAACTGCTCATCATGTACATTTCTGATCTGACAAGAGAAACGACATCCGTCTTCCTGCCAGCTAAACGTAAAACCATCCACACTCAACGTACGGGGATCAACCATTAATGTCTCCGTCACCATCCGCTGGATTTCGCTTTCTTGTACGGCTCGGCTGTAACCTCTACCGATCAATTCATCCAACTCCTGCCCATACTGGCGAGAGTAGATCAGATGCCTGTATCGCGGGGTGCGAATCGCCTTCTGGCACCACATCACCCAAGCGTCCATCCCATCTACCTGAGCTATTTTTCGCGTAGGCGTCATTACGAATTCCCCGGCATCAAAGTCGAAGCGCCAGCTCCGGCCTAGACTTACCCCGTCTTCCAACAACTCCGGATTCCCGGAATCATCCCAGGATTGCTCCATACTTTCCGGAAAAAGATTAGCCACCCCCGCTCACCACCTTACAAAGTATAATCGCATCATTGCCGCCGTTAATCGGCAGGGCCAGCACCCGGTCCCCTGGGGCGTATTTCAAGGTTAGCGATACTTCCTTCGTCTCCGAGGCTTGAAATAAAAACTTTCCCTCCCCTTCGCCCAGGGTGGTCGTCCCGGTCAGTTCCAGTTCAGGTAATCTCAAAGTTCCGGGAAACTCAGCAACATAATAATCCTTGATCTCATGCTTAAACTGATCGAGCTTAAGTCCAGTTGACGTTAACGTCCCAAGATCCGTTGCAAGACCAGAAAGAACCTCGCTGGCCTTCTTCATCGCATTATCACGAAAAGCAACAGCAAGTGCTGTATAAGGATCAACTGTCAAGAAAATACCTCCTTTTTACATCCGCCAAGGTCGTTAAGTCCAGTGTCATATGGCCCGGATTCCCAAGATCGTGCGTTACGCCCGTTACGATCAACTGCTGACCGCCCCAGCTTACCCTGTCTCCAGCACGTATGGTATTCAAATCTATGCACTGAACGGTGTAGGTTTCCCCGATGCCTGTCAGCTTGGATTGAGCCAATTTCTTGGCGGCCTCTACCGATTTGACATCATCATCGTGAACGATCCGCTGAAGAACCCCATACTTCGCCGTTTCTCCTGCAGCGATAGCTAATACCTTGGAAGGTGCATCTTCCTTACCATCCGCTGTCCCAAGCACTTTCACCTTGGTGACTGTCTCTTCCAAGGTACGGTTTTGGGTAGATGACTCGATTCCTCCCAGCACCCAAACCGTTTCATTGCTTCCGATCTTAAACAGACCGAGACCTGAAGGTGTCATCCGTGGGATGTACATGTCACCACCGGCTTTTACGGTTTCCTTCAAATCAGACATAATCATGTTGTAAATCGTCTGTGCACGGTAAACAGCTTTCTTTAATCTTTGCTTCGTATCGGGAAGGGAGGGGGCCAGTTTAATATTCCAATCAGCAGCATATTTCTTGAGACGCTGGGTAGCCGTTCCTCCCGCCGAGAAAAGACATTCGTCCTCCGAACGTGCCAAATATATCGTTCTATCGTAGAAGCTCACCCTCATATGCTTGCTCTGATCAACACTGCTTGAGCATTCCCAGACCACACCAGGATGAAGCAAATATACTTTGCTTGAACCCCCAAACGGGGTCCCGCTCACCCTGATCTCCTGCCCAGGTTCAATTCCGGGAAAGTCGGCAGGAATTTTCATGTTAAGCGTTCCTTGGTAAGCGATCATATCCAGCGAATCAGTCAAGGATATGCTCTCAATCAGCCCACTCAAATAATATTTATTCCGCAGCACAACCTCATAGCTCATCATGGCAGCACCAGCTTTTGTCCCGGCCTTATTTTGTTCGGATCTTTACCGATCGTTTTAGCGTTAGCTTTATAGATTGCCTGCCATTTTGCGCTGCTCCCTAACTCAAGCTTGGCGATTTTAGAGAGGGTATCTCCAGACTTCACCGTGTAGGTCTTGGCCGCCTGCTTCGTATCGCTTCGATTGGATGAACCGCTTTTAGCTTGAGCTGCCGCAGAATTGTGTACCTTCATTTCCTGCCAGGTACGGGCCGTAATCTCAAAATAAACATCTCCTGGCTCGCCGCCTTTGAACGTGCTGTTGTGAGCCGATAGCATAACCAGCACATTGACCGCCGTATCGGAAATGATCAGCCGGACCGGCCGTTTACTATTTATCATCGAGGTGATTTGATTCATGGCCATCTGCGGATCAGGCAAGTTCTCATAATTACAGTAACCTGGATCATAGGCTGCCGGAAAAAAAGAAGAGAAGGCGATTTCCTTCACCCTCTCTCCGACCGGAAAATCAAATTCCCCAAGCGCCACAATATTCACTGTATCCAGGGCGTTTCCCCGGGTAATCGTAATCTCTTCAGGATTCACCGGAAAATAAAAATCCTTACCCGCCGAATCGATCAAGTGGATTTCCACCGCTCATCCCTCCTTTAACTCATATTCATCATTGCAAAACGAACCTGATTAGCAATCAAGCTGCCTGTTTTTTGAGCAATATCTTCGTAGTTGATCTCGTCTTTTTGGACTGTGAGATTGATGGCGCCAGGTGTAACTGAGACGTTAACGGAATGGTCCACCTCTTGTTTGATATTGTTCGAATTTATTCCAGACACTGCTGATTGATTAGTAGGAAATTGAATTGAAGAGTCAGAATTTATGAATTTAGTACCCTTAATGATTTGATTAATCCGTTCTATCGGATTGATATACCCAATCTTATTAAGAGTTTCATTTATACTTTTTGATGTGGAATCATTTATAGTATTTCCTTGAACTGCATTACTTTGTTCTTTTTTCTTTTCTCTTTCCGCTCTTGTTCTTTCTACCTCATCAGAAACATCCTCCCCAAAAAATAAGGTACTTAAATTTTCCCGAGAAATAAAAGGCTTCATGGATTTCAGAGCGTCACCGTACGTGTTCTTCCAAGTCTCTTTATTCGTCACTCTGTTGTAAGTTTCTTTACCAAGTTCAATCGTATATTTGATAACCCCCATATCTTCTACTGGCTTACCGTTAACTTCTGTTCTAGGGGGAGTATTCAAATCATCCCATATTAATTTAGGAGCTTTCCTTACCAGGTCCGACATTCCACTGTTATCCATATATTCTTGTGTGTTCTTAATTGTTAGAAGCATTCCTGCGCCAGCAAGCAATTTTCCAGCAAATGGTAATGTTTTGGACAAAAATTTTCCGCGTCTTCCGTATGTGTCAAGACGTGAAGGAATGGTGCTTACAAACTCTTCTGCTGCTTTAGCAGTAGGAGAAACTCCCTTTGAGACTGCTTTTGTAGTTGTTTTGGAAATTGATTTTGATGCACTTTTAGATATTTCCGAAGTAACCTTTGGTGGGCTTTTCAAAGGATCCTTCACTTTACCGGGTGTCACTTTCTTACTAAGAAAATCACCCAACTCACTCATTTTCCCACCAATTTTCTTTGACAGTATGTCAACCAGAATACCGGCAGCTACTTCTTTTACAAAATCCAAGGTCCCTTCTTTCCAGCCGCCTCCGTCCGATCCAGACCCTTGATCTCCAGTAGATACCTGACCACCATTCGCCATGGATAATTGGCCTAAAATATCCGTAATCCTCAGCGGATCCAGAACAGATAAGAACGCCTCAAAATAAGTTGTTCCCGCCTTCTTGCCCACCTCTGTATAGAGCGATTCATTGCCAAACAGATCGGCAAAAGACGTACCGGCAGCCTCATCCCAGTTTGGTCCTAAGATCGTCACACGCCAAGGGGGTTGTGTTAACCGTGATAAAGAGTTGCGAATTTTGTTAATTCCAGCAGATGCATTATCAATCAGCCAAACTATCGGATTCGCGCTCATCCGGTCAAGTAAGGTCAATCTGTGTGTGATTAACCTTGCTTTTGTAGTGAAACGATCATCCAAAGAGATTACAGGCGTCATTCTTGTTTGGCCCAGAACAGCGGCCCGTCGCTGGGTCTGTTGCAATAAACTGTCCATGCTCCGCAGCTTTTTCTCAGCCTGTTCGATATCGCGGTCGTTAATGACCAAATCGATTTCCTTCTGAGGCATAAGCCACCTCCTTTCTTCCTCATACACGCCTGATAGAGACCTCAGGTTGAGGGAGAAGAGTTCAACAACTCCAGCTCCCTCTCCGAGAAGGCTCTTAACAGCAGGCGTTCTCCTTTGGGAAGAGACCAATACACCCCGGGGCGAAGACTATGCCGCGTCCAAAGATGGAAGAGCAGCGTTGTCATGCCGCCGGAGTCTATTAGTTTTTTACATCATCAATATCAATCCCAAAGCCGGAAATTTCGAGTACTTTGTCGCCTACAGCATCCAATTCCCCAGCCAAAAGCATTCGGCGAACCGCCTCTTCACCACCTGACAGCTTCAAACGGCTAATCAAGCGATCATCGCCCCATCCGCTCAGCTTCAAGGCCTGCTCCTGGCCGCCGTCCAACTTCTTCACAACTTCAAGGGCCGAGGTAGCTTCTTTAATCAACGCCGCGTTGAACAACTCGCTATCGATCTTTTCTGTAATCTGCCCCTTGGTCGTCTTGCGGATCGTACAGCGTTCGCGAATGGCGTCCACCTTGCTGGATGTTAGGCCACGCAGCGTAATCCTTAGGCTTAACCGCCCAATAAAAACGGTCTCTTCCGGCAAATTTGCTGCCGTCTCGAAGAGACCGTCCAAAATTTCCTGTTCATTCAGTTGTTCATTCAAACTCATAACCGGGCTTCCTCCCTACTTTATGAAACTTCGCTAAAATAACAATCTCCGTCAATTAAGATGCAACAATCGGGTCAAGCAACTCATAGGACTCAAACGTAAACGCCGTTTCCTCAACGACCTCTTCGCCGGCAGTCCAGTTGGCGAGCTGGATTTTATCGACCATACATCCGTTCAATTGGATGCGTTCAAAGCCATATGCCTCAGGATCATCCAGCTTATTAATGATCGAGAACTTCTGGAAGCCCCGCGTAATCATATCCGAGGTTACTTTGTAACCGCTCATTGTGCCGGTTCCTTTTTTGCGTCCCAACTTAAATACGGTATATTCCGTACCAACGAGGTTCAGTTCCCGCTTGTCCGCTTCGACATTGGCCTCCAGATGATTTAAGTTCGACTGCCAGACTCCATCAATAAAAATCTGACCGAACGTCCCCATAATAATGCGGCCTGGATCAAGATATTGTGCCATATTGTTATCCCCCTAATAATCGATTTATTGTACGTAAAACGTTCCGAAAATTTGTTCCATGACATCGGTATCATCCGCCGTCCACGCCAGGAAGACCTGATCGTCTTCAGGAACGAACTGCGCCCCGCTTCCATAAAAACGAGGATCCAGAGTTACATCGAACCCGGTGGATTCGATCACATTTTCCAAAGCTAAGGTTTGCAAATACTGCTTGCCCGCACTGATCAAAGCGAGACGACCTTCTTCCGTGTTATTCACTTTACCGATATAGTGATCCTCGGCGGTTTTTTGCAGATCTGAGTTGATCTGGTCAATGACACGAATCTTGCGGATCTTCTTCCAGCCTCTGTTCTTGCCTTCACCCAGCGTATTCAGACTGTTCACCCCGCGAAGCACCTTCACCTTGCGACCATCATGCACCAGCAAAAATACCCCGTTCTGCACGCCCTGCTCTTGCTCGGAACGAGTCCAGCGACGTGTTACATCCTCAAACGGCGCAACAGCATAAGTTGTTGACTCCTTCAAGGACTGACCGGCAATCAGACCCGCCACCCAAGCAGCTACCTGGGAGGAAGAGTATTCTTTGCCGTTCATTTTTGCCCCTGTACCCACGTTAACGATCCCTTCAAAATCGCTGGCCATACTGCGGGCTATCGCTGTATTTACCGCATCACTGGCTGTATCCTCGGCCGAAGTGCCGCCAAGTGTGGCAATAATTCCTTTGCCCTCGCCACGTACACGTTTCACCCAAGCAACAACGCTGGTCCGAAGTGCCGCATCCGTGACACCGTCAAGCGTCAGCAAATGGAAGTCCTGGGTCTCAAAAGCTTCCGTAGCCTTAATATAATCGGCATTAGTAATGCCTGAGATTCCGCTCTCTCCACCTGCAAAGGCTTCGCCGGATACATCCGCGAGCGTGCCTTCCGCTATTTTCTCAGCGACAATCCATTGATTGCCCGTGTCTTCATTTATAGCAGTTGCAGCCTGCGCCGCCTCGCCGCTTCCTAGTGCAATCGTCCGCAGCAGTTTACCACCTTCGTACAGTTTGAGTTCTTTGGTATTTGCAATGACCGGGCTTGGCTGAATCGTTACTTTGAAGTCATTGCCACGCTTGCCAGGGTACTTCGCTTTCAGAGTAATTGCATCTGCTGGGCTAGACTCAGTATTTTTTAAATGAATAATGGCTTCTGCCGCTGAACTGTCTGCCAGACGATAAGCCAGCAGCTTGTTCGGTCCGCCGAGCAGCGCAAGATATAAAGTGGAGAATGCTGTTGCTCCATCTGTCTCGTTGTCAGTAAACATCTCCCGGATCACCATTTCACTATTTACCTCAACAAATTGGCCGATTGGCCCCCAATGCGATTTGACTGGGGCGACGACAACCCCACGTGCTCCAGATTGAATCGCCGTTCCGGCCGCACTCACAAAATTCATATACAAACCGGGCAAAACCGGTTGATTCGTTAAATTCCAAGTTCCTCCTGCCATGTTACAGCACCTTCTTCCTTAAAAATTGTTGGACAAGCTCTTCAGCTTCTTTAATATGAAATGCATCCTGCTCCATGTTTGCTGTGGCCCCAACCAATACCTCTGGCTTCACGCCAAGGATGGCCTCTGCATTCTCCAGCATCTCTTGCAGTGAATACAGCGGCGAGGATGTCTCTTTGGGCTGTGCGATTCTTTTTTTGAATAACAAGTGTCTCACCTCAAATTGGATTCATAATGTACAAATTGCATCAATGGCCCCTCCGTACCAGCAGGTTGACGGCTTGTTCTTCCGCTTAAAGTAACCGTGAGCAGCCCCTCTCCTTGATTCGTGTAACCATCGGCCGTGACTTTGGTATTCACCTTTGGCCCAGAGACGGTTAGATAGCGGCGATCCGCTTCGTTCATCGGCAGTCTGGATGATGTTCCAAGGGCCTCAAGAAGCTGCAGAAGAGCGTTATGTTCTTGGTTGGAATCAACGCCTTGAATAAAAGCGGTCAAGCGCTTTTGAATCTCAAAGGATGATGTTCCCTTAGGCGTGATATCCATCTCGCTAACTCTCCACATTACAGCAGGTACAGCTGACTGTAGCGGCCAGGCTCCGCTGTATACGAACCACTCTTTTCCCAGGAGATCTTGTGTCCAGGTTGCGATTGAGGTCAGCCAGTCGTCGTTAGTGATTGGACTTTCCACCGTTAACCGACGAGGGCTAATGACAGTAAAGCTCATGGTGCGTTTGATCGTTTGCCGCTCCTCATCGATGATGTCCTTAACGGATTGTTGCGGATAAAGCATCAGCCACTTGTCGGTGAGCTCGTCTTCTAGAAGCTGATTGTTGAGCGACTCTGTAATTGACTCAGCTATGGAGTTAAGTTGCTGGGGACTGACCTTGTCAACGTGTAGGCTGACTTCAATTGGATATCTCCATCCAGTCCACGGGCTACCGCCACTATCTGTAATAGGAGATAGAATGACATACGGTTTTGCGCTGCTAATCTCAGCTTGTTCTGAGACGTTGTAAACGGCCTTCAATTCAGGAACCGATTCTAGCAATTTGCTTCGGATCATGTTTAATGGATAGATGACAATTTGACTCACCTCCTTTCAGGCGTGGAATCGACAGGGTACAAGTTAGGTAAGAAAACTGGATAAAGCAATGTCAGAATTCCGCCTAAAACAGTTTTTCAAAAGAAGAAAGCCGCTGAACTGATTCAGCGGCCTTAGATTGATCCGTATTCTTTTCTAAACAAGTCACTTGTCTTTCTTCGATTCCCACAATATCAATTTACCATGATATTTCTCTGGATAAAGGTCGTAGTAAGGTCATGTAGAGGACGGTTAGCGGCCAATTTGTTTTCGATATTCAAAAAGAGATGACTTTAAGTAAATTCGATCGAAGTGATAAGATGATATTCCTCAGGAGTAATCTCTCCGAAAGGATTGGCTTTAGTAATCACCGCACCTCTCAAGGCCTCAGCAGTTACCCACTTCTTCTCAAATGCCATTTTCCAAAAACTCATGAAACCTACACTCCTTTCAAATCAATAATCTCCAGCTTGGCAGCAGACAATTCCGCCCCTAAAGTTGCTATCATTTGCTGCTGTTCGATATTACTAAGCTTCATGAAAGCTAATTCTTCTCCAAGTAGATCTAAAGGGTTGGCTTCTTGAGGGTGGGGGGTAGTCAATTCTTCAATTTCTTCCTTGGTTAGCCCCTCCATCCAATATGATGATGGGTCCCTTGCTTCCCCCTCCTCCTGGGAATTCCATCCTTCTAGATCAAACTTTGGAAGGTATAAGCCGGATGGCACGGGTATGCCTACGGTGTATCCGGCTATTGTGGGTTGTTCTCCTGCCGAGGTTTCCAAACTTCCTTGCACTTGCTCATTACCCTTTGAATCCTGTAATGGTTCATAAAAAGGGACGACACCAGAGAAGATATCGTCCACGATTGTATCCTCTGTATAGAGGCCGTCCGTATTTACTTTTGGTGCTGCTTTCAAGTTGATCACTCCTTATTGCTCGGCTATAAATGAACAGTGAAGCGGTAAATGCATGACGTTACCCGGAAATGTTGCTGTAACATTACCATTGGAAGTAATGTCAAAAAACGAAATGTTGAAATTTGCCCCTGAGTTTATTACCGCTGAAATCCTATGTGTTGTCTTAGGTCTATATCCAGAAGGAAGAGTGAAGATAATAGAACCATTGGTACCACTATTAACAATACCATTTATGTGAACAATACCATTTTCATCTTTATAGTACTGAGCGGGAAAAACGCCTTTACTGGAAAGAGTCCATCCGTTTAATAACGTTGGATATATCCAGTTAACTACAGGTTGAACCTTGTCCTTCTCCTCTTTTTTCATCGTCAATACAGATACACCATGCAACGCCTCTGCTACACCTTGGTTTAGATCAGATAGTTGTGCCTTTTCATTTCTACCTACAGTACCATTAATCTGGCTAATGGAGGATTTGTCCAATTTGAGATAAGTGACACTATAGGTTCCGAACTGGTCATAATCTGCAGCTTGAATAAAGGCAATTTCTCCATTACTAGAGGCACTACTGTGATTTTTAATGGTAGTCCACTTTGATTTTTCGTTCTTGTTACCCTTATAAATATACTTAATATCATTACATAGATATTTAAAGGAACTATTACCACCAACCACACTATCTACAGCATGGTTATTTAGCCAATAGTAACCTACTCCCCCATCGGAGTAATAAGCAGGATAGACGGGCTCCCGTAATATAATTCCCGTACCTACCTCAACTATGTTATCGCCTCCATTTAGTGCTAGACAGCCTTCTGTTACAACAGATTTTACAAATTCTTTGGCTAAGCGATAGATAAGGTTGTACGGTGACCACTTAGAGGTAATAGGAGCTTGATTCCTTGGTAATATGGTAGTCCGACTTATTCCAGAAGTACCAACCTCTGATATTTGAATCCAAGCTTTTAGCTGTCCAGATTCTCCATTATAGGTACTAACTCCATTGTTATCTCCACCGGTACTTCCGTCCCAGTTAAACATCTTCCACCCGTTAAAATACGCCTTAACCTCTTCTACTGTCGGTGTGTAGTCTGGCCCCCATCCACAATCTGCGACTGATAAGCTCAGATAAACAAATTGTTGCTCCCATATTACAAATTGATCAGGAGCGTTAAATTCACCGGAATTAACTAATGGCATGCCGTTATATTTAGTCGCAAATCCTGAGAATGAAAACCCCAATGAAGGTAAAGTTGCATACACCCTTTTTAAACCTGGTTTAGCAGTAGTAGCTGAGTCATATTTCCAGTTCAGTTCCTCATTTAGTACAACCTTTTTCCACTTTTCCAGTTTGAAATATTGTCCGTTTCGCTCAAATAACTCATCAGGTTCATTACCACTCATTGGGTAAGCAATGAGTTCCGTTTGAAACGCAAGCATAGAGTCCTCGCGTGTTCGGAACAGTTTGGGCTCGTTGCCCAACGTGAGCATGGGGTTCTTAAGGCTGATGGTTCCGCCATTCGGTGCATACCATGACAAGGAAATCGTAGTAGTGCCTTCTGGCGTAATAAACTCAATCCCATGCGCAGCATTAATTGCTGTTATCTGATTTCCAATTGCGTCATAGTAACCTACCCATATTACCTCTCGACTATTTAATCCCCAATGAATCACATATGATTGTCTCGCTAGGGCAGGAACACTGACACGGAATCCGTTTCCTGCAGAAGTAGTAGTAAAAGTAGCTGTAACGTCATATGCACTATTTATATTTAGGAAACTTACTCCTGATCCTGTAGACCACTCATAAAAGGGTGGTAATAGATTCTCTCCATACCGCATTATATAGGGATTCTCTACACCAATGATTCCAGAAGAAACGTAAGGAAAATTTGAATTTAATCGTTCAGAGTTCAGTGTTGCAGAAAGAGACTCATAGTTTTCTGGTATGATATTGTAAACACGAACAGAATCAAAGTTAAACGAATCACCATTTGCAAAGGTATCGTTAGAATATACATCAACGCAAACTGATGTATTGGAACCTAATTCAGTAGGTGTAAACGCTCTAAATACAACTCCAGACATGTTTGGTTCAATTCCCTTATTAAGGCTAGTCGGAATATTCCCTCCACTCGCGGTAACCAATCTTGTACCCATGTATTTATTATTTGATTTAATCCATGCCAATATTATCAGATGTTTAGACGGATCAATGTTGAAGTAAATTGATCTTACATACGCTGATGGAACTGATATGTTATTGTGCTTATACTTTAGGCTTGCACTTCCGCTATCTTTAAGTGATGTATCGACAGAAATCGTACCGTTCGGAGTGCTCCAACTCAAGTTATCCTCACATCCCCCAGCACTCCCCAACAAATTAATCAACGTCCGCCCTTTAATACTCCCTAACCTAAATCTTGCATCTCGCTCTGCCTTTACCACTTGCAACCCCGGCTGCAAGGTAATCTCGGAGTACTCTTCAGTATCAAGGCGATTCTCCAGTGCGGAGATGGACTCACCCTGCTCAGTGATTTTTGCACCTTGCTTCAGAAGTGTCCTATCATGCTCACTGATTTCTAGTTCCTGCTCCGCGATCTTCCCGCCATGCTCATTAACCTCCTGCCCCAGCTCATTCATCTCCTCGGGGCGTACGGTATCTCGCAGATTCCAGTCTGTCTTTGCCATTAGGCGCTCGCCTCCTTCACTTGAATAGTCTGTAAGAGCAGTGTGTCTGATGCGATAGGAATATACACCTCATTGGTGCTGATCGCCGAATCGTTATGATCAACAAGAACGATTTTAGTGACCAATGAGATCAGTGCTGCCGGAATGAGATATTGCATTCCGACCTTCGTATCGTTTATTTCCTTCACGAGGAAATCCGTAATTACCAACGAATCGTTTAATACGACCTTGGCAATTTTATTCTCGGTGTATTCGGCAATCTCCATTAAAAAAGCTTGCTCTATCATTTCACCACCACCTTTGGATCAAAACTGGCAAATGGCATCTCGCCAAGTGCCCATGCTCCATCCAATCTATAATTCCATGTAATTTTCTGTGTAGAAATACGCTCTTCCAGAAAAATATCATCGCCTAACGAGGTCTTCTGCTGATAAACCAGATTAACTGGTTTAATGACTCTCACAGTGCGCTCTACTTCCTTGAAAATATTTGCATTATCAATGCTAGCCGTTACCGTCAGTAAATAGTTCTGCGGATCAATACTGACAATAGAAAGCCCCGCCCCCACCAAAAAATCCAGCCTCTGCTGCAAATACCTTACGGTAAATGGCGGTTTGGTGGAGTAGCGGTTGATCAGCCGCTTGCGGCGGAAGTCCAGAGTTTCGGCTTTGGGGTCGGCCTGAATGCCAAGCATTTTCTCACGCCGCTTGATCGCCTGCTCTGAGGCGGTCAGTACAAACTGATCCTGCAGCAGCCGTTCCATTGCCTGCTCAACGGTCAGCAGTTCCTGAGTCTCCGTCTCCGTAAGCTCACGAAAATCAAGAATATCATGGTAATATTCCGGCAAATATTCAAGCAGCCTATTCATCCAGCGTCACCTTCCCCAGCAGTGGAATCTGCTCCTCGGTGAGCTGAATATTTCCAGACTGGCCATTAAGCAGCGTGTGACTAACATCCACGACTCCGGCCACCGTCAAAATGCGAGCATCGATTTGCGCGACACGCACGGCGAGAGCTGACTCATGAGCCCAATTTTGCCGGAGCTGTCCAAAATAGGATTGAAGAGCCTCCTCCACATCAGTCTGGACCTGTCCAATCGTTGTATCATTCGCCAGTGTAAGCGTAGCTGTCACATCAATTGCGATGCCCTCCGCCCCGGCAACCGTTACCGTATGCCCGATGGGGGCAAGGCCAATCCCCTCTCCATGATTCGTCTCCGGGTCTAGAATGGTCTGCACCTCCTCAATCAGTTCCTGAGATGGAGAAGTATACTGCGACGAGATCATCGTCGCCCTTACCGTCCCGCCGCCATTCCAGACCGGGAATATCTTCACCCCGCCAACACCGTCCATCGCACTGATCTTCTGCTTGTAATCAGCAACATTTCCACCAAAGGGCTGTTCATTAACCACCTCAAGATACCTCTGGCGCAACGCTTCATCACTCTCTGCATCCTCCCCAGGAACGAGGACCTCCCCCAACTCAGCCCGGGCAAGACCGTCGATATACTCGATCGGCAGCAGCGTCCCGTATTCCTGATTTCCAGTAGTTCCCGCAGTCTCGCATTCGAGTACCCACTCCCCAGTCTTCATTTTGCTGATCGCTGTATAATCAAGGTCACGAATTGAGAAACGGCTGCCGGTCGGAACATCCATCGGGGCCTGCCCGGACGCAAAGAATAGCCCCTTCCGCCTTGCCTTGGTCGCCGGTTCCCGTTCGATTCCGAACTCCAGCGTCCGCCTCTCCAGATACTCTCCAGTAGCTGTATCCGCAAAAGACAAATTATGGTTCACATCCAGATCCATATACATCTGGGCCAGCTCAGCCGCCGCAGGAGCCAGCGCATCATAAATAATGCTCCCCTCCCGCTTATCGATTTGCTCCGGCACCCGTTCCAGCATCCGCCGCAAAATGGCCTCATACGTCTGATTCTCATACATTTGCATTCACCTCCATCCGAAAATCACCATAAATCGAGTGGAGCAAAAAGGATGCCACCGCTTGATCGTCTTTGATATCTACCTGAAAATCCGCTATCCCGGATATCCGATCGTCCTGCAAAAGGGCTTCGGATACTCGCCTGTTTAGTTCGGATCTGACATAACCACTGCTCCTGCCAATCAAGCTATGACCTTCAAAACCATAATCATTGCCGTAGATCAAATGAGCAAACCGCTCGGTCTGCAGAATTTTATAGGCGGCCTGCTTTACTGCATCAAGACCATCTGTCATTCCAGCCATGCGGTTATTCTGGAAATCCAGCCTATAGGTACGGCTAGTCTCCTGAGTCTCCTCCAACTCAGGGGTCAAGCTGGCTCCAATCGGTATCATGACTTCACCACCCGATCCCATACGACATATTTCTGCCCGCCTTGAACGCGCAGTAGAAGCACTGAGTCTCCTACTTGCAGACCTTTACGGATAACCACTTTCTCTAGCAACGCCTCCTTTGTAGAGGCCTCACTTGTATCGTGTTTATGCTTCAGGTCAATCTCATATCTTTGCAGTCTTTCCGTCACAACCAAAAAATCCTCTTCGAGCGTGAAACGCTGATCGACGTTCACCTCAAGAGGATTTACTTTTACTACGGTCCCGAACAGGACCGCCACCGGATTACCGGCGCCCACGGCCTCACTGCCGAGCCTTCTTATTTTATCTCCAAGTGCCATTAAATCACCTTCAAATCCAAGCTAATCGTATAATCTTCCCCGCTGAAGCGATGCGAGCACTCGTCGACCAAATAGAATTGATCGATGCCCAGATCAGCAATCCTCGCGTTAAGATAAGAACCGGCTCGGACAGACGGATTGCCAAGAGCCTCAAGCTTAAGCTTCTTCATCTCACGATTCTTTAGCTGATGCAGCTGCTCGATCAGCTTTTTGATCTGGGCTTCATTCATATTGTCATCGACCTTCTGAAAGTACTGCAGCCGCCCCCATTTGGCGATATTCGCGCTGTCCTCAGCGGCGTATACGTCGCGATGACCCGACTGCTTATTGTCCTGCACCAGCTTGAAGCGATTATACGTCTCATTATCAATACTCTTCTCAAAAGAATAACCGTACATGGAGGCTTCGTCGCCAATTACCAGATTAAGCCTCATATCCTTGGCATCACGTACAGCCAGCGCCCCAAATTCATCAAAAAAGTTATAGATATTCCCCGTATTAATAACGGTATGGTCGAAAGCTTTGCAAATAATATCGATCAGCTTCTGATTATCCTCAACCATCGAAGGAATGCGGTACTTCGTATCGACGACATGCCCCCATTTCAGGCCCGTATCATCCGCAATACGCTTGACGATGGCTGCGGCAGTCATATTCTTGAACACATAGGTTTCATTTGTGGACAAATAGCGGATTTGGTCATAGCATTTGACCTTGATCTGTTCCTCTTGATCGCTCCCGATTGTAAACACATATCCATAAAAAATCGGCATACCCTCCCACTTCGCCCTTACGATGTCGCCATTGTTAATCTTGATATTATCGGCAGCAATAAAGGAAAAATCAAAGCTGCCCGGCTTGCCGACCCGGGAGGTCTTCCAGGTTGCATCTGTGACCAGCTCGGATATATCCCATATAGACCCTTCCTTGTTATCCAGCAGCAGCTCCAGCATCCGGTTGTCCCCCCTCTTACGGTAGTTTAATGATCTTTCCAATCGGTAATCTCCTCAGCTCACTGTCCTTAATACCATTCAGCTTCTGAATCTGCTTGTACTTGGCTCCATCGCCAAGAAACTTCTTGGCCACCTTCCAAAGCGAATCCCCGGCTACCAATTTATAAGTCTTGGGCTGAACTCTCGTATCGGGACGGGGTTTTGATTCGTTACTGCTCTTATTAGCGGTTTTGACTCCCTCTTTGGTTTCTTCCACAATCTCCATCTTCGTTGCCGCGTAGAAACGGTATTCCTTAAACGAGATTTGATACTTGATATCGCCAACCGCCCCGCTGCTTTCCGACCAAGAGAACTTCTCGACACTGACATACATCGCAATATCTATTGATCCGCCAGTAAAGACCAGACGCATCGGCTGCTTGGAACGGGACCATTTCTGAATGTCCTCGACATAATGCTTCGGCTCGAATAACCTTTCTTTCGCAACACTCGCCCCCGGAAACCAGCTCACAGGAAAAATCCCCTCAAACGACAGCTCGGCAAGCTTCACGTTCCTGAGCACGTTGATCTCGCCGAGCTTCGATATATCATAGGTTTTATGATTACCCGATTCGGAAACCTCAATCTTGGCCGGCAGCACCGGAAATTCAATCGCTTCTTTCTCATTATTGTAAGAAAGAGTCATAGAGTATTTACTCATCTCAGCCATACACCCCCGCGGCGGAAGCAGCGATTTCATCTTCCAGAGTTTGTTCTATCCGAGCTACGATCGTATCGATATCCGCACCATTGTTCACGGGGCCTGTCGTTACCTGGACAGTTGGAGTAAGGGATACAAAATTCTGAATCGATTTCATCTCAGCCAGCTCCCGCATCATTTTCAGATCTTCGCTGCTGATATCTACCGAATTCTCAATTTGTCCTACCTTATCGACTCTTCCGACATTCGGGATGGAGTTGGATCCTGAGTTTATAGAAGCAGCACCTGGGTTCTGAACACTAGCCGCATTGTAAGGATTAGCTGTGATATCCAAGCCTCCCGTCGGATTTTTGAACTTGTCGGTAAGGGAATCCTTAAATGAACCTAGCTTATCCATCGCCATTTTTGTGCCCGTGGAGCCAACATTAACCCCCTTCTGGTAAGCAGCTCCTACATTCATATACTTCATCTGCCCAAAATCAACTTGTGTCTTAACAGGCTCCTCAAAGGAGTCCATAATACTTTTCACTTTATCACTTACTGCATGAATATTGTTCTCGTCAAATAATTCAGCCTGTTTAAATTTTGTCCCGAATATGCTATTCACACCATCAACCAGCCAATTGAAGCCTTTTAGAACTCCGTTGATCGCTGATAAAATCGTTGTCATAAAACCGCCAGCAAATCCCTCTACCCCCAGCAGCATATTATATAGATGCTCACCGAAGAACATGGCCAAATCATAGATTAACTTCTTGACGAAATAGACAGCTTCAAAAAATAAATTTACTGTAGATTCGGCAAATTGAAGAACCCCATTTACTAGACCAACAAAAATATTGTATACAACTGCAGAAAATGCAAAGAAAACACCAACAATTACCCCTATCACTTCCTGTGTAGATACGCCAAAGTGAATCATTGCAGCAACAAGCAGACCAACTAATGCAGCTACGAGCAAAATGGGCCAATTCACACTCATCCAAGCCACGGCCGCAGTCATGATCGGTGCTACCATCCCCCAGAGCTGCATAATTAACAATGGAATGATCGCCACTGCTAATGTAGTCAATATCTGCTCCATCACTGGCCAATTGTATTGTGCCACCTCTGCTAGCCAGATTGCACCGTCAATCAGCATATTGAGCAATCCCATAGCCACACTTATCCCTGTCTCTAACCCGCTGAAGAAGGAACTTGCTCCCGGACTATTCAACAGTTCACTCAATTTCTGGATAATGGGATCCAGGCCGCGGATTGCCGTGTTTTTAATGCTATTAAAATGGTCTCCGAATGTCTGCGGAAATTCAGAGAACTTGGCATTAATTTGATCGGATGCCGCAAACATTGCATTTTTGATAACGTCAGAGGATAGCGCACCGCTGGATGACAGATTAAGCAGTTCCTCTCTCGACTTTCCGGTATAATCCGCAACTGCCTGTGCCAGCATCGGGGCATACTCCATCAAGGAGCTGAAGTCACCGCCGCTGAAACTTCCAGCGGACATCATTTTCGTAAGGCTATCCATACCGGACTTCGAATCGCCTCCGCTCAAACGTATGGACTGTTGTGCCAATTCATGAAAAGCGACCATTTCGTCATTACTTTTGAAGGCATCCGGAGCCATTTGACCAAGCTGACTGATCTGCACCGCCGCATCCATATAATTTCCCCGTGAGCGCTGGGCTGAAGCAAATACTTTATCCTGCAATTGCTTGGTCGTCTGAAGATGATCATTGATTGCATCAAGACGAGCGAATGTATTTACATAAGCATCGCTGAAATCCATGGCGGATTTGAATTCCTTTGCTGTTGAAAACAACTTAATTACATTGGCACCCATCTTTTGGGTTTTCCCATGCAACTTATCCTGAGCCACGGCAGCAGCTTCGATTCCCTTCTTGAGATCGTCTACTACAGTGTATTCAGCGTCCAAGATTGTTGGCTGTCCTTCAAATTTAGAGACAATGCTCTTACCCGGATCAATTATTGTAAATTCCGGTTCATAGGTTACAGGCAATGGAAGAGTAGGCATGCGAGGCATAATCGACATAGAAGAATCGTAAAGAGCAAGTGCCTTTGACATCGTCGCCAATGGAAATCTACCTCCCTTCTAAAAAGTAAAAGCACCCTCCAAAAAGAGAGTGCTTAGATCATTAATTACAATATTTTTTCATTACCGCGTTGTTTTTCCTCGAGCTTTAACATATAAAAATTCATTACTTCAGGACTTTTTGCAACAAGGTTATGCTTTTTCTTTAACTTTTTATTAAACCGCTTTGTTCTACCATACCAAGCATCAGGTACAACAAATTTAATATAACTAAAATGTTTATCGGAATTAAAATAGGAAATGGTAAAATATTTTGCTAGCCAGCTTTCCTTTTTTTTGACATTCTCCGTTTTCGTGCGAGCATATGGCTTTAAGACTCCTTTACGTACTACCGTCTTGGAAACTTCCGTATCTATATACTGATGCTCAACTTTTGTATGAGTTTCCATTATAGCAATGTTCCCTAGTGGGATTTTAAATACATTATCTATTTTATACCTAAGTCCATACCAATTCCTTTCAGTAATGATGAAGTATTCATCATCAAAGCTCAATCTAAGTATGGCTTTAGAATTTTTCAATTGTAATCCGCCTATTAATAGGACGGTAGTCTTTGGGCTCATTAGATTCCCTCCATAATCATGCATCTTTTTACCAATTATACATGATTACGAAGCTAAAAAACCTACCTTTTCGTCGCCTGTTTCTCCGCCTGAATCCGCACCTGGATCATCGCGATCAGCGCGGCCTTCTTGCGCGGCTCTAGCTCGACGAAGTCCCAAGGCATAATGCGAAGCTTGTGGAGGGCGTAGTAGGCATAGTTCGCCTCACCGTCGCCCTCTTTAATTAGTTTTTTACTTCTTCAGCGAGCTCGTTCACATCTCTGTCAAAGCCGTTAACTTCCTGTACCTTCTGTAGAAGCGTCGCATATTCTCCAGGCAGCAGCATTTTGCGCAGCAGTTGATCAGAGCCAAGTACGCCATAGGATTTCTGCAGCTCGGCATCCTTCAAGTCCGGGAACACAACGCTGGCTACAACGAGCTTGGCCAAATATTCATCAGAGTTCGTATCCAGCGTAACGATACCTCTCTCCTTGATCTTGCGCTGTGACGATTTGCGGATCGCTTCGTTCTCTTCCTCGGTCATACTGCGCAGCTTCCATGGAATCGGCTTGCCCGCTTCATCCATGAAACGGGGGGAAATGATCACTTCCTCGGAAATTTCCGACACTACATTTTGGGCAAAAAATAAACTTAATTGACTCATGCTGCTCCTCCTTAAATTCCTTGAATCGTATTAAACGAATCAAGAATGTCGTAGTCCTCGAATGTGAACGGCAGTTCTTCATCCAGCATGTCGTCGCTGGTCGCATCCAGCTTGGCCGCAATGACGCTGTCGAGATTGCAATTTTTCAAAATAACGGTCTGCTTGCCGGCCGAGCTGCCCGGTTGCTCATTTACAATCTGCAGATCAAACCAGAAGTCCTTGCCCGTACGGATATAATCGCGCATCAATTGGCGGAAGACGGAAGACACATAATAAATCGTTAATGTACCACTGCCCTTCCACCCCGCAGAACGCTGTGGGGTATTCGTCTTGCCGAGAACAGGTACGTCTACCTTATTCTTCTCGATGGTCGCTTCAATCGTCTTTGCATAAAACAGCTCTTCATTCCGCCCCTCGATAATGACGAACGCCTTCCCTTGCTTCCCGCTTACTGCATCCTGTTTATTAAAAAATGCCATGGTTTGTCCCTCCTTATTGAACTGAAATATTCATATAAATTTTCTCGGCACTATCTACCGGCTGAACTGCGAGCTGAATCCAGACCGCGTCGACATCCTGCCCCGGCAAAACCTCGATATCGCTCTGTGAATCAAAATTCTGGATTGCGCCGATTCCTTGCAATTGGTCCAGATAGGTGATCACTTCACCCTTCAGCAAATTGCGTCCGTCCGCATTGTTGTCGGTCTTGCCGATATAATTTTGGCTGAAAATAGACTGGATGTCCTTCGCCATAGTATCGAGTACACGCAGCACCCGGTTTTTGCTAAATTTTTTATCCTTATCGGCTGTAAAAGAAGTTAACGTATTAATGTCCTGCTCGATGACTACACGCCCATTAACAACGCTGAGCACCATTTCACCTTGATTCAGCGCTTGTACAATCTCCGAATTCGTATATTTTGGCGCTACATCAACCGCATTCGGAATTTCTGTATAAGTGAGCGACTCATTCACATTCGCCGCCGCTTCCATCGCTGCGATCTCCCATAGCAAATAGATAGGCTCTACTGTCAGGCCATCCCCTGTAACGATACCGTTCTTCAGACTAATGACGCCTTCGTAGTTAGCCGCAGGATAGTCATATACCACGGTTTGGAACTTCTTGCCTTCCTGTTCGCGCAGCCGTTTGGTATAGGCAACTGCCAGCTGCTTCACATCACTATCGTCTACAGGAAGGCCAAGGACGTTGAAGTCCTCTGCTTCAAAAGCCGCCAATGCGTCGGAATATTCCCCCGCGCCTCCACTGCCATTCGCTCCGCCTTCCAGGGCGGTTCCCGCAGTCTCTGTCAATGCGCCGCTTCCCGAGAATTCAACGAACTCATTCGCCAGCAGCTTCTCCGCCGTCTCGACGGTTTGCACATCTACTTTCTCACCATCCAACAGCGTCTTCACCTCAAAGAAACCTTCATAGTCCAGACTGGACTGAATAACGATCTGCAGATCATTGCCTCTTGTACCGCCGTATTTTGCCGTAGCTGTCAGCGCTCCAAGCTTGGCTGTTGCCTTCACAGCGCCCTCAGCACCTAGCCGGTAAATCAGGACTTTACTGGCATGAGCCATTGCCGCCGTAATGTGACGAATTCGCGCATCCGTTGGCTGGAAGCCCAGCGATGGCAAGCATTGCTCCAGGAAGGTCTCGCTATTCAGCACCGTAATCCCCCTCTTGCCCCAAGGAAGCGGTGCCGGGAATGCCGCGATTCCTCGCTCTCCAAGCGTGCCAAGTGCTTTTGCCTCCGATTTGAAATTAATGTAAACGCCAGGTCTTACCTTGTTCTGAACTGTAAATGTTCCACCCGCCATTTTATTTCACTCCTTTATATTTAAATTGATTTATTTCCACTTCAGCTTCTGCCTTTGTATACCGCTGGCCATCCTTCAGAACGACCGACAAAATATCCTTCTGCACTCCGGAATAGGCCTGCGAAGCTAGAAATTGCGCTTTGGAGAACGTTGTTCCCTTATGCGTCTCTTCCGGCTGGAACACGACCGTCTCCCGCTCCTCCATTTGCTTAACTGCCTTTTTTGCTGTCATTTTTCAGAGATTCCTCCTCTTTGAGCGTTTGCATTTTGGGCTCTGCCCCAGCCGGGAGCCAAACTAGGAACTGAAAGCTAAAGTCGAAAAACAGTACCTCATCCCGAACTTCATGCTTCATTTGTGTCCCCATATATCTGGCACCGTCAATATCGAGCTCGCGAAATAATTCATATAGATGCTCAGCCATATCATGCACCGACATATTCGGACCTTGAGTTGTCAATCCACTTACAAACTGCACTTGAAAGGAACACGCCCGGTGATAACGACGATTCAGCTCCCGCTCCTGTGAAGCCTTCAGCATTTCTACATAAAAATAAGGCCCCTCGGCCTTCTGCTCAGACTGCTCACGCTGTACCGGGATTTCCGGAAAACGCTCGGCGAGTGATCGCATGACCCCATCTAGCAGCGTCCTGAAGCTCACCTCAATCATGCCTTTGCTCCCTTCTTCCCTTGATTCTCCACCACGCACCGCGGCAGGCTGCAAAATTGTTTTGTCCCTTCGAGCCGCCCCCATATACAGCTGATGCACAGCTTGGGCTGCTTCCATTCGATTTCCGTAAATGGCGCGGCAGGCGGATTCTTGTTGTTATTGCACGTTGGCATTGGCTTCCCTCCCAAAAAGAAAAGCCGCTGAATCAACTTCAGCGACTTTCCTGTTCTATCCGGCGATTAAGGACCTCTTTGGCCCGTTCGCCTGATTCTCACAATACAAATTTAACACGCCATTTAGGAAATGGACGGACATGCAGAGGACAACAAGCGGACATATGTTCGTATTTTATCATCTCTTATACCAAAAAAATAGGAATATCCTAGGCTATTCCATACGGTCTCTTTGAGATCACGTTTTTTACGGCTTGAATTTCTTACTTTCCTACTAAAATCCAAATTATCTGCAACCATTTCTACCTATTTTACGTTTAATATATTAACGGCTACTTTAATTTTAAAGATTCGGAGGTTCGCATGCTTAAAAAATGGACACTATCCTTACTAGCCTCTGTCATACTGGCTATTCCCGTATTATCCGCCTCCAGCTTTGCGAGTCCTGCCGCTGTGGAACTGGATAATGGGAAACTGCAGAACAATCGGGTACTTATTCCTCTTCGGGATGTTTCTCAGCACTTGGGCGCCCAAGTTGAATGGGATAAGCGTAGTCAGCTTATTACTATTGTCAAAGATGACACAACCATAAAGCTGGTTCTGGGTTCCAAAAAGGTTCAGGTCAATCAATCCGAGGTGACGCTGGATGTTCCAGCGCAGATTATGAATGGAGGAACTACCTATGTTCCCCTTCGTTTTGTCAGTCAGACATTAGGTGCGGACGTCGCGTGGGATCAACGGATCAGACAAGCTACAATTACATTAAATGATCTGCAAATCGTAGTGAATATGAATCCCGGGCAGCCACCGGCATCCATGAAGATAACGATGGAACGTTTACGACAGCTATCCGATATGTTGAACGAAGCCAATGATATCTCCGCCATCCAGCAGGTCCGTTCTTACTTTGCACCCTACTTTACAGATCGGTTCATTAATTCAATCATTCGGGATAAGGGACTCAACAGTAAATACGAGTTCAAAGATCTTACTTCTCCAGCTTCTTATACAAGCCCTACAACAGGGAAATTCTCTCAATCTATTGATATTGGAAAGAATGCAAACGGGGATTTGGTGACGATGACCAGGCAGGCACAATTCGTCTATATTGAAGGGATATGGAAAGTAGATAGCATTAGTTTCAAGAAGAACGAAATTCCTATTACAGGGGCTTAACGCCCACCGAATTAATATAAGGACCTCACACCGCAGATTGCGGTAGATGAGGTCCTTTTGCTTGACACCTTTTAATTGCTGAACTAATAAAGGCTAAGAAACAAAGCCGGCTATTTCAACTTCACAGCAGGGGCCAACGTGATCTCAAAGGCACGACCCCATAGAAAATCAGGATTTTCATAAGGTAAATGAACACGGTTGTAACCGGCAAGCCTCCAGGAAGCCCCGCAGATTTGCTTCACATTATGCGCACGATCGGTGCTGCCGATCGAGAAGGCCGGCTTATCTCCCAGAGTCGATACCAGAATTTGCATTCGATCTCGCAGCAAGGTAAGCATATGCTCATAATCCTCCGCCGAGTTGAAGACAAGCATATTCTGATCCGCCATCGTTTGCGGAAAATTGCTGTATTTGCCATGGCTTCTGGAGTACGTCCGGATTTCACCAATCGCTACTGCTTTATAGTAGTAATCCTTCAGGAATCGCTTGAATAATAGAGATCCATGCGCGTTAATGGCTGCTTCGAGCGCTGCCTCCTTCTTCTCCGAGACCAGGAAGCGGTAGCGGGCCTGACCCATCCCTAAAGAGAGCCCGATTTTATTGCCGGCTGTATTCCAAGCGCTGTAACCGAGAAGTCGTCCGGTATATGGGTTTTCCAGCAATGCATCTGTTACCACAGCATTGGCTGCCCCCTGACCCACAAAATCAATCACAACCGTTGCCCTGTTCTCCGCCCCATTTGCCTCTATTCGCGTCATAGCACTGGATACCTGGGCAGCATCCGTTATAGCGATAATCTCAATATCCGGCGAACCGGTGACATATTGCCCTCCAACAATATCGATATGACGAAGAATATTCTCATGGACGCTCATATATTCATACGGGTTGATAATTGTGGAACCATGCGGGCCATAATATTGCAGCGCAAATTTGGTTCTGCTCTTTCGCCCTCTATTTAAATGGTTCGCCATACGCGCTACTAAGGAATGACCCAGACCATCGGCATCAGGCAAAATAATTGCCAAATTCGCATTTTGTCCACCGCAGCCTCCTAGCGAGCGATTAATAAAGTTCTCCACGAAACGGATCTCGTTGATCTGCACCCCTTCTGTCTTCGCATCATCGACTCCGATGGCCAGGAAGTCAATATAACCGCGGCGGGCCAAGCGATCCAGCACATAGTAATTCGTCTTGAACTTATGCTGACGGGTGTTATAATATTGCTCTTTATCAAACTCTGTAGTGTCGCCGTATTGGGTATCCGTATCTGAAGTGTTGTATCCGTTCAGAATATCGCTGAAGGCCGTATAAGATTGCCGAGGCTGGCCCATAAAATTACGCGATTCCACGTAGGCATCGTAGGTAAGGCTTTCTGTAAAAGTCGTCGTCGCCAGCCGCATAATCGTGTCCAGCACATACACAGGTTTATGAGGATAACGTTTTTTGATCTGGCTGATCACATCGAGCAGATGGGCCGTGGAAGAATCATAGTTTGGATAGTCCCCGCCCCCGTTCTCCCGCAGTCGTCTGCTGCCGATCAGCCCGCCGTAAGCGAGCATATCAATCGAAATAATGAAGCCCTCTACCTTTGCCGCATGATCAACGATAAATTGGCGAATGTTCGCCGTATTTCCGAACGTTGGCGAGCAGGTTCTAATCAACTGATCTCCTGAAGCTTCCGCATCCGCATCGATACGGTTCCGAATGTCTGCAGGATCGGGCGTAATAAGCTGTAATCCGGCAGCGTGCCCCAACGTGATCACGTCGTCCAGATTTACAGGACGATCATCGAGTGGTACATACAATACTTTTTTCATAAATAATCACCTCTACATTGGTTTAAATATATGTGGCATAAAATAAGAAAAGCCGCCGAAATGTTATTCAGCGACTTTGGTGGTGGGATCGGCGATGCAGAATTTCTTGTCATTCTCACCTTATGCCACAATACCAATTTAACATGTCAAAAAAGAAATGATCGGACATCCAAAGGACATAAAGCGGACATATGTTCGTTTTTTGAGAAAAGAAAAAAGCCGGCACGCTGCCGACTAATATACCAAGCTCTAAGTATTACTGCATTTCGCGTATTCCCTCACGCCCTCAGACTCCTCATCTTCGAAAACTTCCAGCTTCATGGCCACGGCAAGAATTCGCAGCGCACTTGCCTTGATACGTCTATAGGTTCTGTCGCTAATGCCCATCTCGCCGCAGCTGATGAAATCATATTCGCCCTCCCGGCTCAGATAGCTTCGTTCAATAACCTCTCGCTGTACCGCGGATAGACTGCACATCGCCTTGTCCAACAATTCGGATTTGCGGATCAATTCTGCTTCGCGATCCACATTTGATATAGCCAGATGTTCAGAAGGCTTGCTGACAAGATTCGTATTTCCGTGATATCTTGGCTCATAACTGGCCGTGATCCCTGCCTCGCGGCGGATAAAGCCAATCTGCCTGTAATGACGGATCTCTTCAAGCCGCTGCTCCACGGCCACTCTTGTTGCAGTCTGATTGATCGGCAGATTCTCAAATACAGTCAAGTAAATGTTAGTGTTGCGTCTTGCCATAACAATCCCTCCCCAGATTCACCAATAAAATATATGATCATAAGACAGTTGAATTATAAATACCATTTTGGTAACCTATAATATAGAATCTTTTAGTCTTCATTTCATTACTCCGAGTGATTTTGTCTCTCTACCCCCTAAACTCTATTCTTTACCGAAACGGTAACTGTAAATCGATTATATATTACCATTATGGTAATGTCAATCTTTGTAACTCCCAATTAAATACAAAATAATATCTTACCATTACGGTAACTATATGCTATAATAGTCTAAACGATGAAAGAGGAGTCATTATGCAAACCCTTGGTGATCGTATCAAGTACCTCAGAGAATTGAAGCAACTGACGCAAAAAGATTTAGCCGCTCAAGCGGAGCTTACGATCGTCCAATTGTCTCGATATGAGACGAATGACCGCAAGCCCGACCCGGAATCCTTGCGCCGCATCATCGATGCGCTGGATACAAGCGGGGATTACTTGCTGGGCAGAACTCAGGATCCTGCTCCTATGAAGGAAGCGGTGACGAACATGTCTTTTTATGGTGGTCCTGAAGCCTACACCGCTGACGAAATCGCGATGATGGAAGCCGCGCTTAAGGCTTATCGCGAGCAGAAGAAGAAATTGCTGCATAAAGACAGCGAAGACAAAGATAAAAACAATTCCGATCAATAGAGGATTCTCCGCCTATAACGACGAATCTAATAATAATCAAGTTTGGCTTTTGACCAGGCCCTTTCTGCGAAGGGCTATTATTTTCCAATATATTGCGAACATACATTCTTATTTGAGGTGGATTTATGTTATTCTCCTATTACCAGGAAACTCCTTTGGAACAATGGATCAGCACAGAATATATGAGCCACGGAATCATGGTTCCCGAGCAGCTGGATATCGATCATATTGCCGAAGCCTTTGGCGTTGAGCTAATCTATGAGGCCTGTCCGTCCTTCTCCGATAATGAAGATAAAGTTATATTTCTGAATAAACAGACGCAGGAAGTGAGCGCCCGGCTGATCTTCTTCCATGAACTCTGCCATGTTATGCGTCATGCCGGTGATCAGCGACGAATGCCTCTGCTCTTCAAGAATGCCCAGGAAACGGAGGCCGAGCAGTTCGTTCTCTACGCTGCGATGCCATTTTACATGATGGCCAGACAAAATATTCCCGATCAGCATTGTGAGGCGATTCCGTTCATTGCCGAGCAATTCCAGGTTACCCTGGAACTAGCGGAGCGTAGACTTGATCAAGTCCAACGCAGAGTGCTTCAGGGCACATTGATCGCAGCAGCCCGTGAAGCGGATCGGAAGCAGGCCGCTGACTCCTGGTCTCCTGAGACTATGCGGATTCTTAACCAACTGGAACGGCAGATTTCCGGAGGCAGAGGAGGCAACTGATCTATGCGATTAGCCGTATATTGTGATTTCATCTCGGAAGGGATACATCCACTTCAGCTTATTATTCAGCCTGATCCGGGCGAATTGGACTGGGACGAGGTTCTCTATCTCCCCTTATCCGGTCCTTTTGAACCGTTCGAAGCGGAACAATTCGGCGACCTGATCGGCGCTTCCGTCCTGCTTGAGGATCTTGTTATCAGTCACGAAGAACCGGAGCAAATAGGCATACGGCTTCCCCAGATAACCTCACGTTACCCGGAAGCCGACATCTCTCTGCTTATTTTGCAAATTGCCGATGTCGAAGAAGTGTTAGGCTACCGCTGGGAGCAGGCCAATTTATCGATTTGACTTGCTGCCTTGCTTAGACATAAAATGAACACGTTAACATGTCCGCTTTTGATTACGAAGCAACACCGGGAGTTTATTCGGCACCGAATCTTGAACTCACCTGGGTCTAAGCGAAGGCTTACGAAGTTATGTTTCCTGCGGAAACATCTTAGGTGCTCACGTACAAACTACAAGCAAGATGCTTACGAGGCCGTTTTCTACGAAAACGTGCAGCCCCGCTCCTCATACCCTAGCTTCATCCAACCTTCTCGGTGCTGAAAAGCGGCCTTTTTGAACACACTACTATATAATAAATTAAGAGGTACATATGATTACGATAAAAGATATTGCCCGGGTTGCCGGTGTCTCCCACACAACTGTATCCAGGGCGCTGAATGGCAATCCGTTAATTAAGAAGGAAACTCGCGACAAAATTGAAAAAATCGCTGCCGAGCTTAACTATGTTCCCAACTTCAGCGCCAAGAGCCTGGTCACAAGAAAATCCTACACGATCGGTCTGTTCTTCTCCTCCATCGACCATGGCACATCGGAGAGCTTCCTCGTTGACGTGATCAAGGGCATCAAGCATGTGCTTGATGAGAACTACAACCTGTCGGTTAGCGGTATCGATAGCATCCAGCATCTGGACAGCATCTCTCCCCAGCGCTTCGATGGCATTCTCGTCATTAGCCAGAGCGATGCGGACAATACCTTTATTTATCATGTCAAAAAGGCCAACATCCCGTTGGTGGTTCTCAATCGCCAGCTTGAGGATTCAAGCATCATGAATGTAGTGGCCAGCGACCGAATCGGTGTCAAGGAAGCGATGGAGTACGCGATCTCGCAAGGTCATCGCAGACTTGCCATGATTGAGGGCAGGCCTGACTTCAAGTCAGCCTCCGAGCGTAAGCAAGGCTTCATTGATAGCATGCTTGCGAAGCAAATTCCCGTCAAAAGCGAATATTTTACAGCTGGTGATTACACAGTGGAGAGCGGCTTCAGTGCGATGAACATCCTCTTGTCTTTACCGGAGCCTCCGTCCATGGTGCTCTGCTCCAACGATAATATGGCAATTGGCGCCATGAATGCCTGCTATGCCAGAGGTGTGGCGATTCCGGAGCAAATGTCGCTGATCGGTTTTGACGATATTGTCTTTGCCAAGTACACCAACCCTGCCCTAACGACAATTCATAGACCGATCGCGGATATTAGCAAATTAGGAACGCAGAAATTAATTGAACTGATGAACGCCCCTAAGGAGACGTCAACTGAACAGTTATTCGTCAAGACGCAATTGATAATCCGTCAGACGGTCGCAAGCCTCCAAGAAATATAAGCCTCATCAGAAAAGCCTGGGATGACAACTGAATCCGCTCATCACAGGCTTTTTTCTAAAGCGCCGTGCTTGTGCCGTCTTTATTTATGTTATTGACTAAAATACGAAGTGAACATAAAATGAACACGTGAACATTTATTTTCATAGAGCGTCTCTCAAAAGCATTTTTTTAGCTTTTATAGCTGAAAAGTTTTAGATTTCAATTCGTCTGACAGGCTGTCAAACTGATATCTTTTTATACGCCAACTTGTTAACGTGTGCATTATTATAGTCATAGCTTAAAGGAGATTGAAATCTGATGGTAAAAACATTATCTCGTGCTAACTATCCGGACCTCCCCTCCTATCCGGAGCGGATGATCCAGTTCGGTGAAGGGAACTTCATGCGGGCGTTCGTCGAATGGCAATTGCAGCAAATGAACAAGCAAGGACTATTTAACGGCAGCGCAGTATTAATTAAACCTCGCAACCGGGGCCTCGGTCCGCAACTGGATGATCAGGATTACCTCTATACCGTGTTAATAAACGGAATTATGCAGCAGCAGCTGGTAAACGACCGAGAGATTATAACGAGCGTCAGCCGATTGATCAATCCTTACACACAATACGATGATTTTCTTCAATTAGCTGAAAATGATGAGCTGGAGTTCATCACCTCGAATACGACGGAAGCCGGGATCGCCTATGATCCTGAGGATCGGCTCGACAATGGCCCGCAAAAGAGCTTTCCTGGCAAACTGACCGCGCTTCTATATAGACGCTTTGAACTGGGCAAGAAGGGCTTCACTATCATTCCCTGTGAATTGATCGACCGCAATGGCGAGAAATTGAAAGAAATCGTGTGCCGCTACGGCCAAGAATGGAATTTGGGAGAAGCGTTCCTGAATTGGCTGGATGAGGATAACCTCTTTTGCTGCAGTCTGGTGGATCGGATCGTCCCTGGTTACCCGCATGACAAGGCTGCCGAGCTTGAACAGGAGCTTGGGTATGAAGACAAGTATATGGTCATGGCCGAACCTTTCCTGCTCTGGATCATTGAAGGTCCGGAATGGTTGAAGGAGAGGCTTCCTCTGGCCAAAGCCGGACTTAATGTCAGGGTCACCCAAGACATGACACCTTACCGTGAACGCAAGGTTCATCTCTTGAATGGTCCGCATACGGCCATGGTTCCACTTGGTTTGCTAGCCGGACTTGAGACGGTTGAGGAGGTTATGACCGATCCGAGCTTCTCCAGATTTGTGAATTTGTTAATCGAGAACGAGCTGATCCCGATGCTTGACCTCACCAGTGAAGAATTGCGTTCTTACGCCTCTGCCGTGCAAGAGAGATTTAGGAATCCGTTCATCCGCCATGAATTAACATCGATTTTCTTGAATAGCTTCTCTAAGTTTAAGACTCGCCTGTTGCCTGTTATGCAGAAATACTACCAGGAAAAGGGACAATGGCCTGAGCTTATCATGCTCTCTTTTGCCGCCCTGCTACTGAGCTACCGAGGAGATCGCCTGTTGCGGCAGGACAGCCCTGAGGTGCTGGCGATTGTTGATGAAGCGTGGAGGGATCGGGACACCGTAGTCCAGTCCATTCTGAGCAGCAACAACTTATGGGGCGAGGATCTGACTCAGCTTCCAAGGCTGGAAGAGAGCCTGGAAGAGAGCCTGCGACAGCTCGAAGCAATGGGAAGCCGCGTTGCCCTAGAACATAGGATCGGAGTGAAGTAATATGCAGCCACTCATGAAGATGAATCCGCGGGATACAGTCGCCGTAGCTCTACGGCCGATTCAAGCCGGCGATGAATTAGTGCTTGAGGGACAGGTATTTCAAGCGAAGCAAGATATTCCCCAGGGCCATAAATTGGCTCTCATCGGATTTAATCCAGGGGATACGATCAACAAGTATGGTTCTCCGATTGGCCGGGCTATGGATACCATTTCTACAGGGGAATGGGTGCATACGCATAACCTTCAGACCGGACTCTCCGGTGAAGAGACGTATGAGTATCAACCGGATCTTCATCCGGTTATTTATCCAAAGCGGAACTTGAGCTTCGAAGGCTACGTGCGCAAGAACGGCAAGGTCGGCATTCGCAATGATCTCTACATTGTACCCACTGTAGGCTGTGTTAACGGCATTGCCGAGCAAATGATAAGTGAATTCAAGCAGCTTCATCCGGACCTAGGCAGCTTCGATAATATTACAGTGCTCAAGCATCCTTACGGCTGCTCGCAGCTAGGGGACGATCATCGCATGACCCGCAGCATTCTGATGGATGCAGTCAAGCATCCTAATGCAGGTGGTGTACTCGTCTTCGGGCTTGGCTGTGAGAATAATATCGTCTCTGAATTTCGCAGCCTCTTAGGCGATTATGATGAAGCACGCGTCAAATTCCTTGTCGCTCAGGAAGTCGGAGATGAGGTCTCCGCAGGTCTGGCCCTATTAGAGAAATTATATGAAGCTGCCAAAGGCGATCATCGACAGCCTGTTCCGATCAGCGAGCTGAACGTTGGTCTCAAATGTGGCGGGTCGGATGGATTCTCAGGCATTACTGCCAATCCTTTGCTAGGCGCCTTCTCCGATTTTCTTATCTCCCAGGGAGGAACGACGGTGCTGACTGAGGTGCCTGAAATGTTCGGCGCCGAGAAGATGTTAATGGCACGGGCCGAGAACCGTGAAGTATTTGAGCAGATCGTCTCGCTTATCAACAATTTCAAGCAGTACTTCCTCTCCTACGGAGAGCCGGTATATGAGAATCCTTCACCAGGCAACAAAGCTGGAGGCATTAGTACTCTGGAGGACAAATCATTGGGCTGTACGCAAAAAGCCGGAACTTCTCCTGTAGTCGACGTGCTGCAATACGGCGAGAAACTGCGCAAGAAAGGCCTTAGCCTGCTGCAAGCACCAGGCAACGATCTCATCGCTTCCTCTGCCCTTGCCGCGGCGGATTGCCAGCTTGTATTGTTCACAACCGGACGTGGTACACCGTTCGGCAGCTTCGTGCCGACCGTGAAGATTGCCACGAATAATGAACTGTACGCCAAAAAAGGACATTGGATGGACTTCAATGCCGGTCCGCTATTGGAGACGCGGATGGAGGATGTGCTGGAGGACTTTATTCACTACATTATTGCCGTAGCCAGCGGCCAAAAAACACGCAACGAACAAAATGAAGTGCGGGAACTGGCCATTTTCAAAACAGGTGTAACCTTATAAAACCAAACTTATAGGATAAAAAGGAGCCGGTATGATGTTCTTAAATGACGATTTTCTATTAACCACCCCTATTGCGAAAACGCTGTTCCATAACCATGCCAGCAAGATGCCCATTATCGATTATCACTGCCATCTTGACCCGCAGGAAATTTATGAGAACAAACCATTTCTAAACCTGACTGAAGCCTGGTTGTCTGGAGATCACTATAAATGGAGATTAATGCGTGCTAATGGAGTGCCGGAGACTCATATTACAGGCGATGCTTCCGATTATGACAAATTCCTGGCTTGGGCCAGAACGGTGCCAAAGACGATCGGCAATCCGCTCTACACCTGGACACATCTTGAACTTCGCCGCTTCTTTGGGATCGATGAGTTGCTGAATGAAGAGTCCGCACCACGAATCTGGGAAGAAGTGAACCGCAAGCTGGCCACAGAATCCTTCAAGCGTCGCAATATCATTAAGAATGCTAATGTGAAAATGATATGCACGACGGATGACCCGGTGGATTCTCTGAGCTATCATCAACGTTTGGCCGAAGAGGAGCAGGATTTCAAGGTGTTGCCTACCTTCCGTCCCGATAAAGCGCTGAACATCGATGCCCCGGGCTTCCAGGAATGGATTGGCCGCCTGGAGAGCGCCAGCGGGCAGTCGATTTCCTCCTATGCTGAATTGATTCATGCACTCAAGAATCGGGTGGAATTCTTCCATGACAACGGCTGCCGCCTGTCCGATCATGCGCTTGACGTATTGCAATATAAGGCCGGAGATGCCGAAACCTTAGAAATGATCTTTCATAAAAGAATAGCCGGCGAGGAGCTCTCAGCGGATGAAATTACGATTTACCGTACAGAGCTGCTGGCTCAGTTAATTGCCTTCTATCGCGAGAAAAACTGGATCATGCAGCTTCATATGCATGCGTACCGCAACAATAATACTTCGATGTTGAAGTTATTGGGACCCGATACGGGATATGATGCCTTAAATGATCTGCCGATTACCGAAGCTCTGGCAAAGCTGCTGGACCGCGCTGAAAGTGAAGCGGGCTTGCCGAAGACCATTTTATATTCCCTCAATCCAAAGGATTACCCTGTGCTGTTGACACTGATGGGCTGCTTCCAGCGGGAAACTCCAGGCAAGCTGCAGCTCGGTTCCGGCTGGTGGTTCAACGATACCCGCGGCGGGATGCGCCAGCAATTGTCTTTGTTTGCAGAGCACAGCCTGCTCGCAAACTTTGTAGGCATGCTAACCGACTCGCGCAGCTTCCTGTCTTATACGCGCCACGAATATTTCCGCCGCGTATTGTGCGAGCTGATCGGCGAGTGGGCAGAGCGCGGCGAAGCGCCTGAAGACCCCGTATTGCTGGGACAGATCGTTGAAGATATCTCCTTCAATAATGCCGCCGGATATTTCGGCTTCTGAGAGGAAGCTAACAATTTATTTTTGATAAGAAGACCTCTGACGAGGCCACTCTAAGATGAGCTATTGCGACGCAAAGGAGCTTTTGTTGCAATATACAATTTCATCAGTTCACTGGCAACCTATAAATTCAATATCTAGCACGAAGCGATTCAAGAATCGATCTTGACATTGAATCTTGAATTCGTCCCGGCCCAAGCAAAGGCTTATAATGCAAATGGGAACCATCCACTGCGGTGCTGTCAAAACCAGGCCTTTTGAAACACTTTTTATAACGAATACCATCAAGCCCATGAGTTCATCCTTATTGAATTCGTGGGCTTTTTAATCAGATGTGTACAAAAAATCTGCGGCTTTAAACTATTTCAAAAAATTCTTTACTAACATTTTGTTAGGTACTTGATTTAGTAAATACGGTGTGTTATATTCATATCGTGATATTAAGACACTTAAAAATAAGATTGTTCATTAGGGATTAAACGTTGTTGATCTGTGAAGAATAGGCAAGAATGCTTTTCACAGAAGCGGCTATAATTCCTGAAGCAAGTTATTATTTTCATCTATTTAATCTCAGAGGAGGATTTCTCAATGTCCAAGTTAAACATCGGTATTATCCTAGGAAGCACACGTGAAGGTCGCTTAAGCCCACAGGTTGGCGAATGGGTGAAGAAAATCGCTGACGAACGCGGAGACGCAAACTATGAAATCGTAGATATCGCTGACTTCAAGCTTCCATTGCTCGGTGAGGCTGACGCTACAGAACAAGCAACAGCTTGGAATAATAAGCTGAACAGCTTGGACGGATTCGTCTTCATCGTTCAAGAATATAATCACAGCATCTCGGCATCTCTGAAGAACGCACTCGACTATGCCCGTGAAGCATGGAACGACAAAGCCGCTGGTATCGTGAGCTACGGCTCCGTTGGCGGCGCTCGTGCTGCTGAACATCTGCGCGGCATCCTGGGCGAATTGTCCGTTGCTGACGTACGTGTTCACCCCGCTTTGTCCCTGTTCACAGATTTCGAGAACTTCTCCGTATTCAAGCCGGCTGATCTTCACCTGACCAACCTTAACGGCATGCTTGATCAAGTTCTTGCATGGAGCGGCGCTTTGAAAACATTGCGTTAATCTTTCTCCCCTAAAGCCGAAATCCCCCATTCTCTTCATTTAGAGAGTGAGGGATTTTTTATTGAGCCGACTTAATGATGGATCGAGAATTTCTCCTTATACATTTGCGGCAAATGATTAATTTTGTATTCAATCGTCTCCAGACTGCGCTGAGTATCTCGGATCTGTTGCTCTACATTATGCTTATGCTGAATCAGAATCTCCAGGCCCTTATCCACGACAGCATCATTATCCATGCAATACTGGATGAAGGTACGAATATCCTTGATCGGCATACCCGTATGTTTCAAGCAGCAAATCAAGTCAATCCATTCAATATCCTGATCATGAAATACACGTACACCGTTCTCGCGATCCACAAAAGGGAGCAGTCCCTCTTTATCATAATATCTGATCGTGTACACGGACAGGTTCGTCTTCTCGGCAACCTGCGAAATGGTATAAGTCATTGAAAATCTCTCCTCCATTAAGGCTCCAGATTTGGATCAAATGCCATAACAATGAACATCCTATACTCAGATAAATTTTCGATCCCATTTGTTATTTGACATAGAGTGAACTCTAGCACTTATCCTATTATTGTAGAGAATATGAAGGGAGAATGTAAAGCATGAAGTATATTAACATCGCTGGAACAGATTTGAAAGCGTCAAATATAGTTATGGGCAATATGCGCCTGAAGCAGCTCTCTGTAACCGAGGCGGAGAAGCTGATTCGTACTGCACTGGATCATGAGATTAATTTCTTCGATCACGCCGATATTTACGGACCTTCCTATGGGGAATGCGAATCCCATTTCGCCGAAGCGATCCGGATGAACCCGGAAATTCGCGAGCAAATGATTCTGCAGAGCAAATGCGGCATTCGCCCAGGTTACTTCGATTTCTCCAAGGAACATATTATCGAAGCAACAGACGGTATTCTGAAACGTCTGAAGACAGACTATCTGGACGTTTTATTGCTCCATCGTCCTGATACATTAATGGAACCGGAGGAAGTTGCTGAGGCATTCGATCAACTGCATAGCAGCGGCAAGGTTCGCTATTTCGGGGTATCCAATCAGACTCCGAACCAAATCGAGCTGCTGCAGAAGTACATCCCGCATAAAATCATCGCTAACCAATTGCAGCTTAGCATTACGCATACGCCAATGATTGATTCAGCCATCGCCTTCAATATGGATGTCGATCAATCCGTGAACCGCGACAGCGGTATTCTCGAATATTGCCGTTTGAAGGATATTACGATCCAAGCCTGGTCCCCATTCCAAAAAGGCTTCTTCAACGGACCTTTCCTTGGCGACCTGGAGAATTATCCGGAACTCAACAAGATTATCGACCAGCTTGCCGAGAAATACGGAGTAACCAATACAACGATCGCCGTAGCCTGGATTACTCGTCATCCGGCCAACATGCAGGTTGTACTTGGAACAACCAATGAGCAAAGACTTATCGATTCCTGCAAAGGCTCGGACATTCCACTTACCAGAGAAGAATGGTACAGCATTTACAAGGCAGGCGGCAAGATTATCCCTTAACGTACAGTTCCCCAATACGTATATAAAAGGCGTCCCTGATGTCATTACAGACATCATTGGGACGCCTTTCCTTTTATTATTAAGCTTTATAAAGGGGTTTAGCTGTTCTTCCAGCGGTCATAGGCAACTTGATAAATTTCCTGGAAGCGGTCGGATCCCATTTTCTTAAGGGTTTGGACATATTTATCCCAACCGTCGATAGCTTCTTGTCCGGTAATGAATTTCGCTTCCATCTGCGCCACATAAGTGCTCAGGTCGGAACGAAGCGCTGTAACTTCAGCAGACTCAGCTTCTGTCAGGAACAAGGCTGGGAATGGAACTCGAGCGCCACGGTTGAGCAGCTTCGTCTGGGACTCATTTTCAACCCATTTCGCAAACTCGTCCTTAACAGGCTCATCAGGCACGATCATCGGAGAAGCGATACCGAAGTTAGGCGTGATTTTCGAACGGAAATCCTCTCTGTCTTCTCCGTTAGGTACAGGCAAATACTCAATCGTTTGTTTGGAATCATCTGTATATTTCCACAAGATTCCCTCCGGTCCTTTGTTCCACATCATTTGTCCTTCCGAACTGTACATGTAGTCAACCCAACGAATAGATGCCTCTGGACTAGGATTCGTCCTAGAGATTGCAAAGGTTCCCGTGGAAAAGCCTTTGTTCCGAGCAATCACCGCTTGATCCACCATATCGCTCTTCACAGGACTAAACATTGGATCTTCCGTGCTTGGTTGGCCGCCAAGCGACATGTAGGCATGCCAGTCAGAGAACAACAAAACCTGATTGTTTTTGATCTTGGCTTTCTTTTGATCATCGGTTTGCGAGAAGGACTCATGATCCAGCAAATCCTCGTCCCACAGTTTATTCAGGTAAGTGACATATCCCTTATAGGAGTCCTCAGCAGGTGTGTAGTGGACTACATCATTATCATCCACATAGAGCTCTTCCTCATAGGCTCCAAAGGCACCCAAAATCCATGTTCTGATATCTCTTAATTTGATTCCTGAAGAAGAAGACAGAGGAATGTTCTTAGAATCCTTCTCTTTAAACAGCTTTAATAGATCATACAACTCATCGGTTGTTGCGGGCAGATCGGTAACATGAAGCTCCTTCAAAATTTCACCGTTATACCACATCGGGTTTCTATACCAGGGTTGGTATGGCTCGATACGCGGCAAAGAATAGATATGTCCGTCAGGAGCAGTAATGGACTTGCGAATATCCGGATTGTCTTCAAGCGCCTGCTTAATGTTAGGTGCATACTTATCGATTAAGTCTTCCAATGGAAGCAAGATGCCTTGGCTGCCATAGGTCTGTTCTTCAGCTTGGGTCAACTTCGCGGCAAAGAAAATATCCGGATAGTCGCCACTGGCAAATACGAGATTCTTCTTGGTGTCGAAGCTGTCTCTCGGCGCATTGCGGTATTCGATTTTAATACCTGTAAGCTTGTCCATCTCTTGCATGACAGGCATGTCCTTCCAGTTCTGAATCCCCATATCAGGAGCCATAATAGACAAAGTCAAGGGCTCATTAACGATCGGATAGCCTTCCTTATTAACCTTAGATTCCGCATTGCCGCTGTTGCCGCTTGCAGAGCTCCCCTCCCCTTTGCCCCCACAGCCGCTCAGCAAAGATAACGCCATAACCGCTGCAAGTATGGACATGAAGATTTTTTTCTTTTTAATCACATGCATTGCCTCCCCTTAGAGTAAATTAACCAAATTAATAAGTGCAGGAATCGCGCTTCACCTGGAGCCTCTTCCCCGGCATTATTATGTTTGGTTTGCGCTTTGCAAGGGCTTTCCCTAAACTGTCGTTTTGGATGATTATTTGCTAGCGCTTACAGTGTAATTCTAAGCAAGGTCGTTATTAAGCGTAAATATGTCGATTTTGTATTGTCATATTTCACGGATAAATGCTCTGAATCGCATAAATAGAAGCAACAGACCGCTTATCAAGATGCCATTATAGTCTAATATATGTCTTTTGTTAAATCCGTTGGGGATGCAAATTTTACATATCGAGTCCTCCTCGTGATCGTCCGCCAGAGAACCTGAGACTAGCCTAGATCTTTCTTTGAGAACTAAGTCACCTACCTCTGTTGATCAGTATGTCGTTTTTTACTTTAGAGATTTACATGCTATATAAACCGCTAATGAAATCGTTTCCTTTACAGCCGTCGCTTTTTCGTCCATAATAATGATCAGAACATTATAATGTTTAATATATGATGTTGATAACATTTAGGAGAGAGAACGCGACAATGGCCAAATTAGCACCGAAGATATCTATAGAATCCAAGTTTCTCAGATCCTGGAACGGCTTTAAGTCCAAGCTGCTGCTCAAGTATACGCTATCTTACATCCTGATTTTCCTGATACCTTTAACCCTCGTTACCCTATTAATTTATGAGAACGCAGTCAACGCCCTTCGCAAGGAGATTGAACAGACTAATTTTAATCAGCTGAATCAGGCCAAAATTACAATCGATGAACGAATGAGCGAACTTCAGCATATCGCGAGCAGAATCGCCTATGACCAGAAGCTTAGCTCCTACATGGTTCACGATCCGTATTACAGCATGGAAGCCATTGAGACACTGGGGAATTACAAGGCGAACAGCGGGATATTAGAGGATCTGTTTCTTTATTTTCATAACGATAACCAAATATATTCCTACCGCGGACTAACCGACATCGATATCGTCTTTGGCGACCTGTATCATTACGATAATTGGGACAGCAAGCAAATTTACCATGATCTGAACGAAATCAATCAGCCCACCGTACGCCCGGCGGAATATGTTACGGTGAATTTACGTAAGGATTCAACTCTGACGATGCTTTTTCCGATCAAGCCAACGGACCTGTATCCCAACGCAACCGTCGTATATATGGTTAACGAGGCCATGTTTACAGGTGTAATGGATACGATTCTGAACAGCTTTTCGGGCAATGGGTATATCTTCACTCAGGATGGTCAGCTGCTGACATCCGTCAACAAGGAAACCGAAATCTCCCCGGATACGGTTCAAATGCTGTCCACCCTGGAGCCTGGGATACACAATATGAAGCTAAATGGAATACAGCACTCTGTTGTATCCACCAAATCCAAAGAGAACAACTGGACCTATGTTACCACCATACCTAGCTATCAGTTTTTTAGTAAAGTGGTGCATATCCAGACATTAATACTTATCGTATTTCTAGTTACGGTAATATCAGGCGTTGCTGCTGCAGTATTTCTGGCTAAGCGGCAGTATCATCCGATCAAAGATATCATCGAGTTTACCAAACAGAAGTACCATTCAAATCATTCCACCCGTACTCGCAACGAATGGGAATGGATCAAGCAGACCATTCATGAATACAGCGCAAGAATTGATACCCAGGTTCCTTTTGTGAGAAATCAGTGTCTCCTGTTGCTGTTCAAGCATGGTAAGCCGAATGATCCAGATATCGAGAGCATGATCATCCGCTCGGGTCTGGAATACCCTGGGGAGCAAGGAATCTATTTATCTATGATATTGGCCTGGGATGACTGTACAGTAGCCGATGAAGCTTTATCGATTCAGCACTACATGCAGGAAACGCTTAGCGAACTGGAACTTCCGAACCTTCAGGCTCGTATTTTCGGTATCGAGTTTAATACCAAAGATCAGTTTGCCTTGCTGGTCTCAATGCCGGCTGATCACAGTGAATCGGTGCAGAAAAGAATCGAGGCGGTCATTGAAGCGATTAAGATCCTCGTTACCGAGAAAGCCCAGGTCATGCCCTATTTCGGCGTGGGTCTGCCGTATCCCGATCTCGCTAGTATGAATCAATCCTTTATCGAAGCCGCTACTGCAATAGATAACCGTATCATAGGAGAAAACGGACGCGTTACCTATTTCGAGCAGCTTCAGGATATTGTGGTTACCGAAGCAGAGGCATTCTGGATTCCCAAGAAATCATTCCTCAAGCTTGAACAGAGCTTGAAGCAGGGGAATGAGTCCGTCGCCAATCAGGTGATCGGCGATATCCTTCGACAGATCAAAGAGGAAGCTTTGTCTCCCGTCCTGCTGCGCTGTATCTGCTCTGATCTCTTGAACTCCCTGCTGCGGACATCCCATGAGCTCGGTGTTACCGAAGTGTTCAAGAATCTCAACCATTATACCGTCTATGACACGCTGGAAGAACTTGAAGCCGGATTAACCGATTTAACCAGACGTATATGTGACCAGGTTGAACGAAATACGGAGATGGATCAGCCATCGCTGATCGAGGATATTGTCTCTTATGTGGACCAGAGGTACGCTGACTATACGCTCAGTCTGGAGCATGTCGCACTGAAATACTCGGTATCCATCTCTTATTTAAGCCGTACGTTTAAAGACAAAACCGGGATTAATTTCACGCAATATATTTGGCAAAGAAGAATGGAAGAAGTGAAACGACTGCTTATTACTACGAATGCACCCTTAAAAGAGATTATCGAGCAGGTTGGGTATCTGGACGCCGCAAACTTTATTCGAAAGTTTAAAAAAGAAACCGGAGTCACGCCCGGACAATTCCGCAAGCAACACGAAGATCAAGGAAAAACGAGCAGGAGCCTGCCCATTAGCTGAGCAGCCGACCTCTCCTACCTCCGTACATACCGTTCGGTATACGGCGGTTCAATCGATTAGGTACAAATTTGTATAAACAATAAGCCTTCCCGGTTCGGGAAGGCTTATTCGTTAACATGAACTGGACTCGTTCAGAATGTGATCGACCAATTCAGCCAATGGAACGGTGGCTAAGGCTATTGCCGTATCCGTAACGCCATAATAAATATATAGCAGATCATCTTTGACCACATTTCCTGTAGGGAATATTACATTCGGGATCTGGTAGCCGAATTTTTCATAGTAAGTCTCAGGCTCCATAATGAAGTTTCTCGTTCTGGCAATAACCTTTTCCGGATTCTCTAAATCGAGCAGCATCGCTCCAACCCGATACACTATTTCATCATCTACCCCATGGTACAGCACCAACCAACCTTTATCTGTCTTTATTGGCGGAGTAGAACCCCCAATCTTTCTGGATTCCCATGCCGGATTTTCTGCCTTGGCAAGAAGCCTGGGCTCCTCCCAATGGATCAAATCCTCGGAATAAGTAATCCACATTGCAGCTTTGTCCGTACCGTATTCCTCGCCGATGTATTCCTCCGGTCGACGAAGCAATACATACTTGCCATTGATCTTCTCCGGGAACAGAATATTGTCACGGTCATTGATCTCAAGCGGAGTGGTGTCCGCTACAAATTCCCAATCGATCAGATTCCTGGACTTCACAATAGAAGAACGGGTTAGCCAGTGGCCCTCCTTCTCGCCCCAGCCGTCCGGATACTCAGGAATCGATCTCTCCGGAACACCACGGTTTGTTGGGTAATAGTTCATGGCGCAAGGACGCAAAGCGTAATTCATGTAGAATGTATCCTCCATTTTGACAATGCGTGGGTCCTGTACGCTTCCATAAGGGAAACCAAGCTCATCCGGTGTCAGGATGGGCTCGTCCTTGACATGGGTGAAGTTTACGCCATCCTCACTCTCCAGTAAGCCAAGGTAGTTTTTACAAGGAGTCAATGAACCTGCTGTTCGCTCTATCATATAAAACTTGCCATTATCGATAATTACGGCAGGATTGAATACCGTAACTTTCCGCCATTCATACCCCCCCGGAACAACGATCGGGTTGTTAGGGTGCCTCGTAATTTTCATTGAAGTATTTTCCCTCCTAATTCTGAAATTCACTATTATGGGTTAAGTTGAAAGCATCTGAAAAACACGGGGTATAAGCTGAAAATATCTTTTATCCTTTTACTGAACCGATCATAACACCTTGAACGAAATAACGCTGCAAGAACGGATATACAACAATGATAGGAAGCGTAGATACAATAATAACCGCATATTTAACCATCGCTGCGATCTCCGCTTTGTTATTCATCGCTATAGCAGCGTCACCGCTGGCTGCACCTGTCGCATCCGCTGACATTTCCTGCAGAACGAGAATTTGCCGTAATATCATCTGCAGCGGATACTTTGCTTCATCGTTCAGATAGATCAGGGCCGGAAAATAACTGTTCCAATGCCCTACTCCATAAAATAAAGCCATAACAGCGATTATCGGTGCCGACAAAGGAATTATAATCCGGATAAACAGCTTGAAGTTTGTACAACCATCAATATAAGCAGCTTCATTTAATTCCTTCGGAATGCTGGATTCAAAGAACGTACGGGCAACAATCAAGTTGTAGACGGATACAGTCGTTGGCAGAATGAGCGCCCCTATCGAGTTGATCAACCCCAGGCCTTTTACAAGCAAGTAAGTTGGGATGAGTCCCCCGTTAAAGAACATCGTGACCAGAAACATGCCCATAAAAAATTTACGCCCGACAAAATCAGGTCTGCTTAGCGAGTAAGCGGCCGGCAAAGTAACAACCAGATTCACCATCGTTCCCAGCACTGTGTACATTATCGTATTGCCATAACCAGACCAAATCTTTGGATTGTCAAATACAAGCTTGTACCCCTTTAAATTTAATCCTTTAGGGAACAACCACATCTCTCCTGAGCTTACATATTTCGGATCACTGATTGATGCGCTGATAATATACAACAGAGGATACAATACAACGATCAGAGCAATAACAAGAAACAAATAGTTAATGACCAGATATATTTTGTCTGTCTTCGATTCCTTAATTGCAACAGTAGCCATCAATAAGCCCTCCTCTCTTCCTGTTTACCATAAGCTTGTCTCGCTTGTCCGCTTGGCGATTTTATTAACTGTAATCAACAACAGAGCGTTCACTACGGAGTTAAACAAGCCCACGGCCGTCGAAAAGCTGTATTGCGCGCTAACGAGACCAGATCGGTATACAAACGTCGAAATTACATCCGAGGAGTCCATATTTAACGGATTTTGAAGCAGCAATACTTTCTCATACCCGATACCAAGAATGTTGCCAACATTCAAAATGAGCAAAATCATAATCGTCGGAACAATCGTAGGCAAATTAATGTGCAGAACCCGCTTGAATCGGCTGGCGCCATCGACGATCGCTGCTTCATGCAGCTGCGGATCTACTCCGGATAGCGCCGCCAGATAAATGATCGTTCCCCAACCTGTGCTCTGCCATACACCTGATAACACATATACCGTCTTAAACCAACGCGGGTCCGTCAGAAATGCCGGAGCATCGATTCCGAAGAGCTCGATCAACTTGACAATCACTCCTGTGGAGGGCGTCAAGAAGGTAATGACCATCCCCGCCATAACGACGACGGAAATAAAATGCGGGGCATAAGTGATCGTTTGTACGCTTTTCTTAAAAAATCCGTTGCGCACCTCATTAAAGGCCAGCGCCATAATGATCGGAAGCGGGAAGCCGATTGCAAGCTCATAAAAACTCAAGCTAAACGTATTCCACAATAAATCCTTGAAGTAATAGGAATGGAAAAAACGATTAAAATGTTCAAAGCCGACCCACTCGCTCCCCGTAATTCCTTGGGACGGAACAAAATTTTTGAAGGCAATCTGAATTCCATACATCGGTCCATATTGGAAGATCACGAAGTATAAAAACGCTGGGGCGATAAATATATATAACTCCCAGTTCTTCAGAATTCTCATGAGCAGTGAACTTTCACCTGCAGTTTTTAATTGTAGTGCAGCAGCCTTACGCGGTACTCTCATATCCTAAGTCCTCTCCTTTCCTTACTTGTTCTAATTCTTGCTGTCATCAGCCCGGAAAACATCTGGCGCAAGCACTCTTCAATTCGGCTCATACCGGAAATTGATGAGTATAACTGCTAGCGCTTACAAGCAAAATTGTAGTGAAAACAGCTTCCCATCGTAAATATGTGGAATCTGCATTGTCATTTCCTGAGCGTGAGATCCCTTGCTGGATAAGGATTTATGAGTTTCTTACATCCTGAGGTTGGCAGCGGCAATCTGTCGCTGAAATTCATCACTATGTATTTTTTTCAGGTGGAGCTATGTCGTTTTTTCAGAGGTTGGCACTTGCAAATCACACATATTGTGAATTCTCTGAAGTTATGTGAATCTGTCTAAAGAAGTCGCAATGTCGGTTAGCTTGCCTCAACCAGATAATATTTTGTACGCGCATACATTTATTGCATCAATTAAGAAGAATGCACTGACATTGCCCAGCTATTGATATACGAGGCTATGATTATGATCCGAAAAATGTCACCAGGATCGTGAGTGGTATATGCCCTAAGGACAATTTGCTGGATACCCTGGGACGAATAATCCCACGCAAAATTACTTCCATTGGAGGGTCAGATGCTGAATCGGTGGATAGTCAAATGCTGGACCGGGGCAGAAAACCCCAACAATTATAAAATTCAGGAGGAGTCCGACTTATGAAATTACCCGCTTCGATATCGCAATTTCTGGATGAAGCCGAGAAGAAACTGGCGTATAATCCTAAACTGCAGCAACTGTTCAGAAACACCTTCCCGAATACGCTGGAAACGACGACAAAACTGCTTGATGACGGCACGACATTCGTGTTTACTGGAGATATTCCAGCTATGTGGCTGCGAGATTCTACAGAGCAGGTGCGTCACTACATTCCTTTTGCCAAACATGACAAAGAACTACAGCGCATCATCGGCGGACTCATCTCCCGCCAAATGTTCTATATCAATATAGATCCGTATACGAATGCGTTTAATGAGACAGCTAATGATAGGCACTACAGAGATTCAGACGACTGCGATTTAAATCCGTGGATGTGGGAGCGCAAATATGAGCTCGACTCCCTCTGTTTCCCGGTGCAGCTTCTCTACTCTTATTGGAAAGAAACCGGGATGACAGATGTGTTCACAAATGAGCTGTATCAGGCACTCACTTCTATTGTAAATGTGATGATTACGGAACAGCATCATGACCAAAGATCGCTGTATCACTTCACCCGGCAAACGAAGCAGCATACAGAAACACTTCAGAACAATGGCCGTGGACTTCCGTCCAACTATACCGGGATGACCTGGTCCGGTTTCCGGCCAAGCGATGATGCCAATTTGTACGGATATAACATTCCCGGGAATATGTTCGCAGTAGTGATCCTCGGTCATATCATGGAGATCGCAACCGAAATTTATAGCGATGTCCGTCTTGCCGCTCGCGCCGAGAAGATGCGCAATGAAATTGGCTTCGGCATTCAAACCTACGGGATCGTGGATCATCCCAAATATGGAAGGATCTATGCATACGAGACCGATGGCTATGGCAACTACTGCCTGATGGACGATGCTGGCACACCCGGATTAATGACGATTCCTTATATCGGTTACACCGATATCAGCAACCCGATTTATCAAAATACCCGTCGATTTGCGCTTAGCTTCGATAATCCGTATTACTTTGAAGGCAAATATGCCAAAGGAATCGGCAGCCCGCATACGCCGGGTGGCTATGTATGGCATATGGCATTATCCGTACAAGCATTGACTTCCAACAATCCTGAGGAGATCAAAGAGCTCATCCAGACCTTGATTGATACCGATGCCGATACAGGTTATATGCACGAAGGCTTCCATCCGGATGATCCAAGCGATTTCAGCCGCCCTTGGTTCGCGTGGTCCAATAGCCTGTTCGCAACCTTGATTTGTAAAGCTATGGACGAAGGCCTTATCTAATTGCATCTTGAATCAGCCTCATTCCTTAAAATAAACAATTATAACTACGCTTCTCCAAACGAGTTTACACCGGCCGTTTGTGAGGGGCGTTTTCTTTATTGCATAGCTGACCTCGATGAATAATACTATTATCCAAGCTCTAACTCATAGACATATTTTGAATGGGCGTAGATGATGCCCGAGTTCAAGGAGGGATATCATTGAATGGCAAATTCAGAACAAAGCAACTGTGAACCTCCGCACATCCCCCAACCGATACGCAGCGATGGGGCGGGCGGGCCCGATTATGGACCGCGGGATGTGATGAGAGACCGGGAGAACCCTGATATGCTGGTGCCTCCGGTCACCGATTCCGGGCTAATGCCAAATCTGGTTATGTCCTACTCGGACACCCATATGCAGCTTAATGAGGGCGGATGGTCAAGAGAAATTACCGTACGGGATCTGCCGATCGCAAAAACTCTGGCAGGCGTTAACATGAGTCTGGTGCCGGGCGGGGTACGCGAGTTACATTGGCATCAGCAGGCGGAATGGGCTTATATGCTGCTTGGCAGTGCCAGAATCACCGCGGTAGATCAGAATGGGCGCAATTTTATCGCAGATATTGAGGCGGGAGATCTATGGTATTTTCCAGCAGGTATCCCTCACTCTATTCAAGCGCTTGAGAACGGATGTGAGTTTCTGCTCGTCTTTGATGACGGCAATTTCTCAGATTTGAATACACTCTCCATCTCGGACTGGTTCGCCCATACGCCCAAAGAGGTGCTAGCCGCCAACTTCGGAGTAGATGAAGCGGCTTTCGAGGGTATCCCCGATAAGCAGCTATATATTTTTCCAGACAAGGTCCCAGGATCATTAGCTAGTCAGGAGGTTCCATCTCCCTACGGTGCCGTTCCCGTTAGCTTCAAGCATAAGCTGCTGGCGCAGACCCCTCTGAAGACACCGGGCGGGAGCGTCCGCATCGCTGATTCCAGCAACTTCCCCATCTCCAAGACGGTTGCGGCTGCACTGGTCGAGATTAAACCGGGCGCAATGCGCGAGCTGCACTGGCATCCCAACAATGATGAGTGGCAATATTACTTGACGGGTCAAGGTCGAATGACTGTATTCGGCGGCAACGGAGTCGCACGCACCTTTAATGTCCGAGCGGGAGATGTCGGTTACGTCCCCTTCGCCTTCGGGCACTATATTCAGAACACCGGGGATGACACCCTCTGGTTCCTGGAAATGTTCAAGAGCGACCGCTTTGCAGACGTCTCCTTAAATCAATGGATGGCCCTTACGCCGCGTGAGCTGGTGCAAGCTAACCTCAATGCGACCCCTGAATTGCTGGACGCTCTGCGTAAAGAGAAATGGCCCGTTGTCAAATACGACCATCTCAAATAACCCCTTCCCCATCATTTCGTTATCTTGCTATTACAGCTTAAAAAGCGTACGATAATCCCAATTTAGGAGTATATTAATATACGAAGCCGATACGAAACCAGGGGGATTACACTTGATGAAGCCAGCTAAGTCTGAAACTGCAGCAATTAACGAGCCATTCCATCACGAGCAGATGCCTAAGAATCTTCATCCAACCGAACTGACCCAGGAGCGGTGGAACGCTATCGTTAACAATGACCCCGCCTATGATGGTAAGTTCTTCTATGCCGTCAAGACCACGGGCATCTTCTGCCGACCATCTTGCAAATCCAGGCCGCCGAAAATGGAGAATATTCGCCTGTTCGAAAACGCCGAGCAGGCCTTATCCGAGCATTTCCGCCCCTGCAAGCGCTGCAGGCCAACCGGTCAGCGCTTGCCTGATGATGAATGGATTGATCTTGTCACAGACTACATTGACAATAATTACTCTGCTTCACTTACCCTCCAGGCCCTAGCTGAGGTCAGTCACGGGAGCCCCTACCACCTTCATCGGACTTTTAAAAAAATCAAAGGTGTAACGCCGGTCGAGTACATCCAGCATATACGGATTGCTAAAGCCAAACAGCGGCTGCTCCATTCCGGGCTTGGGGTCGCCAAAGTAGGAGCCTGCGTTGGAATAGCGAATACGGCTTATTTTATCACCCTATTCAAGAAACGGACCGGATTCACGCCGGCACAATATCGCAAAGAACACGCAAGCATTCCGTATGAAGGAGACGATTCACTATGAAGCAAAATTCGCACAGAACGGTGTACTGGTCTAAAATGTCCCAGGAAGACTGGAGTATTTACTTGGCTGCTACCGAGCAAGGACTCTGCTACGTTGGATCTCAGAATAGGGATTTTGAAGAGCTAAGCAAATGGGTGGCGAAGCACTATAAAGCGTACGAGCTGATGGAAAACGATGAGATCCTCCGCCCCTATATCGTTGAACTGAGTGAATATCTGCATGGACAACGACAGCAGTTCTCGCTTCCAACCGCGCTGGAGGGAACTTCATTTCAAAAGGAAGTATGGGACGCTCTTTGTGCGATCCCTTATGGGCAAACATGCTCTTATTCGGATATTGCCATTCATATCAAGAGACCAGCGGCGGTTCGTGCGGTAGGTACTGCAATCGGAGCGAACCCCCTTCTGATTACCGTTCCCTGTCATCGGGTGATCGGCAAGAACGGAACATTAACCGGCTATCGCGGTGGACTTGAGATGAAGACAAAATTGCTGGAGCTGGAGCGAAGCGGATCAAACCTGCTATGGACCGGATTTAATTATTAAAGGCATGGTCCCCCAGAGTTAACCTTGGGGGCCATGCCTTTTTGCTGGATCGTGCCATTATATTATTGTTGGTTGTACGCTTTGTTCAATAGCAGCATATACCAGATCAAAGCGATGCCGATGATCGAATGAGATAGCCCTGCCATATGACTCAGGCCTGCCATATCGTTGCCATTCACCTGCAATACGCCGCGCACCGTCATGGAACCGATCGTCAGAACCAGACCGATATTATAGACGATAAACCAGGCATTAAAAGATTGGGTCTGATGAACGGAAAACAGCTTCGATAGAATCAGACTGATCAGGAAGAACAGGAAACCGAGAATAAGAACGTGGGTATGCAGAACATTTAATACCGTATCCCCGTCAAAGCCTTGTACTTTCGTAAATTCCCTCGCAAATACACCGAATCCCAACCCGATTAATAGATAGATAAATGCGGCTATATATGATTTTCTCATCAATAACCCTCCATTATTTACGTTTCAGCCCTTATTGTAAATAACTTAAGCCGGGATTGTAATCCATATCATCGCTTGTTAAAAGATTGTTCACAATTTATAATCTTGAGAGACCGGGTTCTATGTTAAAGTGTCCTAGAGATAAATGTCACACAGAAAGGAATGAGTTTATGAATAGGAAAACTACAAAAATCGTTGCCCGCAGTGCGATTGTCGCTATTGTGGGAGCCCTGATTCTGATTCCTAGTCTGAAATCCAATCCGTTGGAATCGGTAAAAGCCTCCGCCCCTTCCGAGACAGATTCGATTGCGACAGGGAACACCCATGAAAAAGATGCAGTCAAGCCTTCTGCTTCGAAGGATAATGCTACCGATACCGATACCACAATGACCACCATATACAAAGACAATTACAAGACGGTTGTCCTATTCAATCAGGCTCAGATTGAAGCATTAACCGGACAATCGCTTGATTCTGCTCAGATCAAAGATGTACTGGCCGAGCTCCAGAAGGAAGCCACCTGGACCGCCCAGAGTTTCTCGGCCTCTGAAGCCAAACTGATCGCCGATGCCGCTAAAGAGAAGTCGGAAAAGCTGCCCTCGATTCTCACCAAAGTCGCACAAAATAAAGTGTCCGATCTGAAGCTAATCATCGTGCACAACAAGCATCATAGCGATGCTAATTTTGGCGCTAGTCATCGGGAGCAGACGAACCAGAATGGCAGCAAGGATAATGTAAATAAAGAGACAACTGTTGAGAAGCAAACTACCAGTATTGACAATTTCCTCGAATTCGAACTGGAAGTGGAATATGCCAAAGGTCAATATGAGGTGGACTTCAATTCCAATTACGGCAAGATAAAGGCTGAGATTGAAGATGAACGAAGCAACACGAGTAAGAAGATGCAAGGAGCTGCTGCATTGGAGCAGCTTGAGAAGATTTTGCCTAAGCTTGACATAACCAATGATACGTCGAAGAAGGAAGCGATCTCCCGTACTTTGGAGGCCTTTCAATTGGCTGACAACTATAAGGAGTTTGAGCTGGAAATCCGTCTGCCTGACGGGGGGCAGCTCGCGTTCAAATCTATAAAATAATTGAAATGAAGCAAAACCCACCGTTAGGCTCTTAGCCTTTAGCGGTGGGTTTTTGAGATTAGGCTTTGCGTTTCATACTGCGAATCATCTGCTTGGTCGCTTGATCTACACGGTAGGATTCCGTAATTTTCTGCAAGGCCTTATTGTAAGTAAACAGATCGAGCGTACTATGCTGTAAATAGGCCAATGTTGGCTCAGGCAGCTTAATATAGCAAATCGAGACCGCCCAGGCGACGGCCATTTTGACATAATAGCCCTCATGTCTGATCCCGTCCAAAATTTGCAGCACCCGATCGATATAATCCTCCAGCACATAATATTCCAATAGCATGACAGCCCCGAAGCGAAGATCGTACTCCTGATCGGATTGCAGATAAGGCTGCAGAAAATCCCATACCTTGTCCAGATGCGATCTGGTAAGCTTTAATCCGCCGCAGAAGCTGTCGCATACCGACCAATTATTTATTTTGGGAACAAACCGCGCTGTATATTCCAGCACCTCATCGATATCCTTCACCGCATACCCGATAACCATGCCCTGCAGCATCGTCTCCTCGAAATAATCGTCCTCGGCTTCAGCCAAATAGGAACGCCAATCGGAACGGGCGATTCTCTGTGCAATCTTCCGTAGAGCAGGCAAGCGTACTCCGGTGATATTATCGATATTTGGAATCAGCTTCGAGCTAAACAAACGATATTCCTCTTCAGCCAATTCCATGATCTGTTCCTTGATCGTCTTCTCCACCGCTCAACCTCCAATCAAATTCAGGTGACATCGGACAGAAAAAGCCTAACGGGTTCAGTCCTGTCACCTCCCGTCAGGCTTCATTCCTTATTTATAGATTTATTAAGAAAGTTCAAAAGTCCGCTTTTGATAAAAAACGATCGATGTAATCCAAAGATAAGCGACCGAGGATTCCAAGATTGGTTTTCTATCGATATAGAATTTTATCAGCATAGCAAGATAGCGAATTTAATTCTATATCTTACACGAAGTCCATCAGAAGTACCTCCACATCGAACCTTGAATACACCCGGGTCTAAGCTGATGCCTACCTAGCTTTGTTTTCTAAGGAAATATCTTAGAGGCTCATAGGCTCATGTACGCTAAGCAAATGCTTCCGGGGACCGTTTTCTGTGAAAACTGTAGCTTCGCTTCTCAGACCAAAGCTTTATCCAACTGCAGCGTTTTGAAAAAACGTACATCGGGACATAGGCTTCGGTACGGAAAACCGACCTTTTGAACACATATATTACTTGCTCGCAGGCTCGTAAGTATCAAAATCCTTCACGACTTCATTGGTCTCTCCAGCCTTGAATATCGCTTCAATCAGATTTAATACACGCAATACTTCGGCATTTTTCACAATCGGGTCAGCTTTACCCTCAAGCACATCTGCGAAATTATCGTAGAAGCTGCTCGAACGCTGGAAAGGTTCCGGAAGAACCCCGGTAATCGTTGCTTCTTCAGATGGCGGGGCCATCGTCTTCGTTAATCCAACGCCAGCCCGGATCGGCTTAGGCTCAATTTTGCCCACTTCATTATTCCGCGTTACGGTTCTTCCGGTCAAGGACCAGTCTTCAATCACCGCAGCACCTTCGGTACCTTTTACATACCATCTTGGCAACGTAATATAGTTGGTTGTTCCTACCTCTACCAGAGCGGTAACCCCATTCTCGAATTGCAAAACCGCCTCGAATCCATCGTCAACCTCATCGCCAAGAATGAAGCTAAGCCGGCTTCTAACGCTAGTAATTTTGCTGTCAATCATTTCAACCATCTGATCCAGCAAATGAACGCCCCAATCCAGCAGCATACCGCCGCCATATTGCTTGATATGACGCCAGTCGCCTGGAATTCCGTTTGCCCCATGTACTCTGGACTCGATTTGGAATAAGTCGCCAATTGTTCTCTCGTTATACATTTGCTTAACAATCAAGAAATCCTCATCCCAACGGCGATTCTGGTGGACCATCAGGACCTTGCCAGCCTGATCAGCTACCGCGACCATATCTTTGAAATCGCTCACCGACATCGTAACCGGCTTCTCGCAAATGACATGCTTGCCAGCCTGCAAAGCTTGAATAGCCAGATCCTTATGCACATCATTTGGCGTTGCAATTAATACAACCTCAACTGAAGAATCGTTCAACACCGCTTCAAAGCTGTCGTAAGCAGGATAGCCCGCTTGCTTCGAAGCTTCCCGACGCTCCTCAAGCACATCATAAGTACCTTTGACCTCTACTCTTCCATTTTCTGTAATCAAGTGACCGTGATAGCTTCCCATTCCACCGTAGCCAACGATAACTACGGAATGCTTAGTATTGCTCATGAATGTTGTCTCCCTTCCCTTATGCAACACAGTATGGTTTATTTCATCCCTCAAGCAGAGCCATAGCAACTGAGTTAAGAACCCACCTTTATGAACTTCTGTTATGAGGAGGATTGACTCACTTTTCTAGTTTATTCTCTAACAATCAGGATGTAAATGCAAGCGGATTCAGAGATTTCGACATAATTCTTACTTTTCCCAGCCTGCCTTCTATTTCTATAATTCTAACATGTTTCATTCTATCAGCAATTGAACAATCCAGCTATCGTCACTTCTCGGGAAATTACCGTGATCTCGGAAAATCTTCCACGATATAGGCATCTCCCTACGCCGCCCCTAATATATTGTAGGAGAAAGGCGGAGATACTTGTGAGGACAATCGATGAACAAGCGCAGCGGGCCATCTTTTTGGCCGCCATCTGTGGACAGACTTATGAGCAATTCTCAAATAAGGACGGCTCATTTATCGTCCCCTTAACTTATTCGGTCAAGGATACGATCGAAGCGAAATCGATTATCAATGTATGGGAAACTTTTGGGTTTATTCTCGAGTCCCCCCAGGAAATTATTGTGGCCTTTCGCGGGACCAGCTCCACGACTAATTGGATATCCGACATCATCGCTTCCCAGAAAAAATTCAAATATGTAAAAGAGGACTGCCTCACGCATCGCGGCTTCACAGATATCTATTCTTCTGCTCGCAATCGAATTATGTCCGCACTGTCCAATCTGCCCTCTGACAAGCCCTTGTTTGTTACCGGGCACAGCCTTGGCGCCGCACTGGCGACACTGTGTGCGATTGATATTGCCGCCAATACCGAATTCAACTCACCGTACCTGTTCACATATGGCGGGCCTCGCGTGGGCGACCCGGCCTTTTCAAAGGCTTTTACAAAATATGTACGAGGAAGCTATCGTATCGCCAATGAATTTGACGTTGTTACCCATGCTCCCCCATCGATCTACAAGCTGCCTAAGCGTGAAAAGAAATACTATTATAGCCATGTCCCAACCTTCTCTTCCCTGAACTTCCAAAATGGCTCATTCGGCGGCAATCACATCATAAGCAGCTATTTTACCGAACTCTCCAAGCTCCAGCCACAATACGCCCAACTGCTCTGCTCAGCGAACCCGGGATTCTGTCCAAATCCAACCGCCGAATCGAAAGAAGAAGCATAGGTGGCGTAAGCGGCAGGTGCAGGTGTGGTTACTGCTGTGGTGAAAATGCGGTGCAAGTGCGGTTGCAGGTTTGGTTGCAGGTTTGGTGCAAGTGCCGGGCAAGTGCGGTTGCAGGTTTAGTTGCAGGTTTGGTGCAAATGCGGTTTCCACGCGAGGTTCGTGCGGTTTGTTTCATGTGTGGTTGCAGGTGTGGTGCAAGTGCGTCAGAATAAAGTGGAATATACTTTCGGCGCCCCTCGAAGAGGGACTTAATGCGGTAGGATTGGGCCAAATCCTTTCTAACGAAACTAGGTATCACTATTTGAGCCAAAAGTGACTTTTGAAAAATCTAACGAAACTGGATATCGCTATTGAGGTCAAATTAGGGGTTAAGGGCCCTTTTCCTCCCTAATAACGATATGGAGTTTCGTTAAAATTAATTGCCCGCTATTTTTTAGAGAATAGCGTTCTGTAGTTTCGTTAGAACTAAGAATTTGATAATGAGAACCCTACAATTGTTCTGATAATCTTCATACAGCAAAGAAAGCAGGCATCCATCATCCGGACGCCTGCTTTCTTCCTTGCTCATCGTTTCGATTTGTAAAACTCATGATATAGCTTCATCAGAGCCCGCTTCTCGATTCGGGACACATAGCTGCGGCTGATCCCGAGCTCTCTGGCGATTTCACGCTGCGTTCGCTCCTCGCCTCCATGCTCGAGTCCAAACCTTCCTTTGATGACTTCCTGTTCCCTGGAATCCAGAATATCCAGGTTCTGATATATTTTACTCTTCTCCATCTTAAGCTGAACCCGATCAACAACATCATCCTCTTCTGTTCCAAGAATGTCAATTAATGTGATTTCATTCCCCTCTTTGTCAGTTCCTATGGGATCATGCAGGGAGACGTCCTTACGGGTTTTCTTCAGCGAGCGGAGATGCATCAGTATCTCATTTTCTATACATCTTGCCGCAAAGGTTGCCAGCTTCGTGCCTTTGTTCGGGCGGAAACTTTCGATTGCCTTGATCAGGCCAATGGTACCAATTGAGATCAGATCCTCCAGATCTTCACCCGTGTTATCGAATTTCTTCACGATATGCGCCACAAGCCGCAGATTATGCTCAATCAGCAAATTGCGGGATATCGCGTCGCCTTCAGCCATTCGCTGAAGGTGCTTCGTTTCCTCTTCTTCCGTCAGCGGCTGGGGAAAGGCATTATTCTTTACATATGAGACTAACAAGGTCAACTGCTTAATAAACAGCGCAATCGCGGACACCAACTCCATGAACAGCACCTCCACGTCGATTAGCTGAAGAGGCAAGCACATCCTAGTACACCACTTCAGCACACAATGAAGTTCAGTTGTACATTGTATGTGGGCTGCGGCCCAGATGTGCCTGTTCGAAGGGAAATGATTCCGGAGGATAAGTGATTTTACCTATTCCGCCACTTTCCAATTAAAAGCGTATATATGGACGGGATTTGCGCTTACGATAATGAATGAAACCTCCCGCTATTGCATAGCAAAGCACGACTATGGCAATCCCGACGCTATCGATCCCGACATCGATGGCCTGACCTGTGCGATTCACGACGAAGGTCTGATGCCACTCATCGGATATCGCATACAGCAGCGCAACGATAGCTCCCCCTGTCATGGCTGACGCACGCTTCCACTTTAAGGCAAGCAGGGTTTGAATGGACAGGAATGTCAGCACAGCGAAGATACTGACGTGCGCTCCTTTGCGAATAAAAAATTCGATAAAGTCATAAGGCATCGCCGAAGTCACTAACTGACCGTTATAATAAAACTCCATATCAGGCAGACTATGCACCAGTTTATGGGGAATATGTTCGGACAACGAGGGCCTGAGATCCTGCTCATAGTAAGGCTGGGAGGATTTATAGAAAATAAACGCCATACAGATGATCACTAGTAGAAGCCAAACCAGAAATTTTTTGCGCTGATAGGTCATATTCGCGAGCTCCTCCTTCTTGATATTTTCTTATTTTATCTATTGTTGATCCAAAAAGAAAGAGACCGAAGCCTTGTGGCCCGGTCTATAGACGCTGCTCAGAACATACCCGCCTGGAGCATTTAGCATCTGGCAAATCCATATTGCATTTAAGTCCTGCGATTTCTTCTGGCGAGCAAAGGCAGGATCAAACCAAGTCCCAGCAAAATGAACGGAGTCGCGATGTTTAAGGTTAGCTGGAAGTACCATTCACCCGTGAGCGGTTCGATTTTGGGAAACATGCCCATCAAGCAAGCGAAGGCGGTAAACAAGAAGCACCATAAACCAATAACAAAGCCGAATTTATTGTTCTTCACAAACTGATAAGTCGTCTCAAATTTTTGCGACATAAGCATCAACGCCATAAAGGCAGCGAATACCCATAGGTATCGAAGCGGCATGACGATCGAGTTCAGATCGAGCAGCCAGTTGAATAAGGAGTTCATATTGCCAATCCCTAAGGCTGGGACGATGATCAAGATGCCCACCAGGATGGCGGTCATAATATAGCCATTGACCGGCGTACCGCGCTCATTAATCCTGAGCAGCGACTTAGGAACGTAGGTTTCATCGGAATCCGACAATAGCACGCGCAGCGGTGCATCGATGGAAAAAGCGAGAGCTGATATTTGTGCCAGTACGTTGGCGAGCGCATAGATAATCATAATCCAGTTGCCAAATCCGTAATACTCCCCTAGGATCTGAAAGGCATAATATTGTCCGTTCATCTTCAAGTCTGCGGGAATATTATTGGAATTGAACATGAGTCCCATAGCGTAAGATCCCAACAGCGCGCAGATTGCAACCATAATCGCTAACGTAAGCATTCCCCGTGGGAACTCCCTTGACGGATTATACGTGTTGTTTACGTATGGCGATATTTTCTCCGCACCACCCACCGCAAATACAAGCATGGATATCGTTGTAAAATAGGCGAAGTTAAAGTCAGGGATAAACGTCTTAAACGTAATATTCGGCGTTGCCACTTCAACTCCCCGCAGCGAAGGTGCGGCAATCGCCAGTACAATGTAGAGTATCGACATCACAAACACGGACATCCCCGCGATCGTACCGATTCTCCGGAGGGAGGTAACCCCACGCGAAGCCATCCACAGAAAGAGCAAAAATATGACCAAGGATAACGACTGAACCAGCAGAGTGGACAACTCTTTGATAAACATGCCATTCTGCTTTACCGCCCATCCCAATGCGATCAATATTGCCTGCGGCTTCTGCGCCAAGTAAGGAACATGAACGACCCAGTAAGTCCATGCTGCCAAATAAGCGATCCTGGCACCCATCGTTTCTTTGATCCAGCTGCTTACCCCGCCCTTGCCATGCCGGAACGTTGAACCTAACTGGCCAACCATCAAAGAGTACGGTACAAAATACAAAGCGATAATGAGAATCCACGAGGTGATTACCGTTAGCCCTTGGTTGGCGTAGTTGTTGACTACATTTCCAAAACCCCAGACGGAAACAAAAGCCATCAGCGCGACATTATACCATCGCAGCTTTTTGATATCGTTGTCATCCATAATGCTCAATCTCCCCTTCTGCATGGGTGCATGGATTGGAAGTGCTTCTAGTACCGCCCACTTCCTAGTGCTGGAATATTCTAGGCTTTCATGCTAGCTATAACTTTGCCTGTAATACGCCACTTCATGCATCATGCAAAAGATTGAAAAGAGGCTTGCCCAACCTGGGAACGTAGGGAAGCTTTCGCACCGTGAGCAGCTCCCAGCGCGCGGTGCCTTGCTGCATGACGGCGGTCGGCAGGCTCTTATGTTCTTGAACGTCGCTCGTCCATAATATATTGCTGATCGGCAGGCAGGGCTTGATTGATTGAGATTGACCCCACCCAGTGAGAATCATTTGAAACTCCCTTGGCCCCTGTAACGAAACAAGGTATCGTTATTTGAGCTAAAAGAAGCTGTTCCAAACAGTAACGAAACAAGGTATCGCTATTCCGGCAAAAAACTGTCCTTTATACTGAATTTTTCGCAAATAGCGATACAGTGTTTCGTTAAACTTAAATCCCTGTCATTTTGGGAGCAATAACGATATGGTGTTTCGTTAGAGAATTTTCACAGGCACAACCGCCTGACGCAAGGCGGTGTCCAGTTCCTCCGTGTACTCGGCTCGTCGGCTCGCTGTTCATTTTAGGGGCATAGCGATACAGTGTTTCGTTAGAGAGTTCCCACAGGCACAACTGCCTGACGCAAGGCGGTGTCCAGTTCCTCCGTGTACTCGGCTCGCTGTTCAGGCGTCCAGCCAAGGACAGCAGCCATATACTCAATCGCCGGCGCTTTCCAATCCCGCACCCACTGAATATTGAAGAAGAGAGCTCCGGTACGTCGGATGAAGAAGTCAACCGGCTTCACCGTCATTTCCTCCTCAATGGCATAGACGAGTGGAACAAGCACTTCGAGCGGCAGTCCGCTTGCCTCCACCTGCCCACGGCAGCGTTCCGCAAGCTCGAAGAGCCGGTCTGCATTAGAGCCGTAATGGCGCGCCCACGTCTTAGCGAGCGCCGCCTCCACGCCTCGCTGTGCACCTTCCTCTGTTTTCTTCTGAACAAAATCCGGAAATGCGTCGGAACCCCCCACATGCCCGCCCGAGATCGGCAGCTTCTTCGTCATCGCCGGGACGAACGCACGCCCCTCTTCCTGGCTTAGCAGCTTCATCACCAGATCCACAATCGTCTCGGCCATTTTGCGATAGCCGGTAAGCTTGCCGCCGGCTATCGTAATCAGCCCGGAGGGAGACTGCCAGATTTCATCATGGCGGGAAATTTCCGACGCGCTCTTGCCCTCCTCGTAGATGAGCGGACGAACGCCCGCCCAGCTGGATTCGATATCCTCCACACGAAGCTGGAGCGTCGGAAACATATAATCAATCGCCGCCATAATATAGTCGCGATCCTCCTCCGTCATGACGGGCCGGAGCGGATCTCCTCCATAGAATGTATCCGTAGTGCCTACATAGGTCTTGCCATCACGCGGGATTGCAAATACCATCCGGCCGTCTGGCGTATCGAAGTAGACCGCTTGCTTTAGCGGGAAACTGGATTGGTCGATAACCAGATGAACGCCTTTTGACAATTGCAGATGCTTGCCCGTCTTGGAATGGTCCTTGTCACGAAGTTCATCTACCCATGGTCCTGCCGCGTTAATAATCTTCCGTGCCCGGTACTCCAACCTTGCCCCATCCAGTTGATCCATCACCTGCACACCCACGATCTTGTCGTTCTCATAAATGAAGGAATCCACCTTCATATAATTGATGGCCATCGCCCCATTACGTACCGCTTCCTTCATCACCTCGATCGTCAGACGGGCGTCATCGGTGCGGTATTCTACATAATAACCCCCGCCAAGCAGCCCTTCCCGCTTAAGCAGCGGTTCACGGGTCTTCGTCTCTTGCTCCGACAGCATCCGTCGCCGTTCATGATGCTTAACCCCGGCCAGAAAATCATAGACACGAAGTCCGATCCCTGTGCTGAATCTGCCGAATGTTCCGCCGCGATGCAGCGGCAGCAGCATCCATTCAGGCGTCGTCACATGCGGCCCGTTCTCATAGACGATGGCGCGCTCCTTGCCAACCTCGGATACCGTTTTGATATCAAATTGCTTCAAATAACGAAGTCCCCCATGCACCAGCTTGGTTGAACGGCTGGACGTTCCTGCCGCAAAATCCTGCATTTCGAATACGGCTGTACGCAGTCCGCGCGTTACCGCATCCAGGGCAATCCCTGCGCCGGTAATTCCTCCACCTACTACAATCAGATCAAGCGGCCCCTGTCTCATCGCTTCTGCCATCGCTTTACGTCCTGATGCGGAAAATGCAACTGTCATCCCATTAGCCTCCCTCGTCCTAAAGACGGTATATTGAAGTGGGTCATTGTAACAAAAAAACCGCAACAACACTAAAGTCATGGACTCAAGTGCAATTGCGGCTTCTCTATTCTCCAACCGAATTTAAATATTAACTTATTAAAAATTGTAGCATATTCGTGTAGTTATTTAAATACTTTTGTCGCCTCTATCGCTTTGCCCCAGCCAGCATAAAGTTCCTTGCGGCGCTCTTCCGACATCGACGGTGTAAAGATGCGATCGATGCTCCACTGCGCCGCGATCTCATCCCGGCTTCCCCAGTATCCGACGGCCAGGCCAGCCAGGTACGCCGCACCAAGAGCTGTCGTCTCGAATACCTGCGGACACTCTACCGGCACGCCAAGCATGTCGCTCTGGAATTGCATCAGGAAGTTGTTCTGAATCGCCCCTCCGTCGACGCGCAGTGTAGTAAGACCAATCGAGGAATCCGCCTCCATGGCGTTCAATACATCCTTGCTCTGATAGGCCAGCGATTCCAGGGTGGCACGGATGAAATGCTCTTTACTCGTCCCCCGCGTCAGACCGAAGATAGCGCCCTTCACCTCGCTGTCCCAGTATGGCGTGCCCAGTCCAACAAAGGCTGGCACCACATATACGCCATCCGTGGAGTCCACCCTGCTCGCGTATTGCTCGCTATCCTTTGATTCCTTAAGCATACGCAGGCCATCACGCAGCCATTGAACTGCGGAGCCCGCCACAAAAACGCTGCCTTCCAAAGCATATTCCACCTTGCCGTCGATTCCCCAGGCAATGGTGGTAAGCAGGCCATGTGAGGATTGAACCGCTTGCTCTCCGGTATTCATCAGCATGAAGCATCCGGTGCCATAAGTGTTCTTGGCCATGCCTTTCTGGAAGCACGCTTGCCCGAACAGGGCAGCCTGTTGATCGCCGGCAACGCCGGCAATCGGCACTTCCTCGCCGAAGAAATGATAATTCACCGTGTTGCCATAAATCTCGGAGGAGGAACGCACTTCCGGCAGCATCTGCTTCGGAATCGTCAACAGCTCCAGCAATTCATCGTCCCATTTCAAATCATAAATATTGTACATGAGCGTTCGCGAAGCGTTGCTGTAGTCAGTCACATGCACCTTACCGCCGGTCAGCTTCCAGATCAGCCAGGTATCGATGGTGCCGAACAATAGTTCACCCCGTTCCGCCTTTTCCCGCGCCCCGGGAACATGGTCCAGAATCCACTTCACCTTCGTGCCAGAGAAATAGGAATCGATCAACAGCCCTGTCTTGGAGCGGAATAATTGCTCGTAACCTGCAGCCTTCAATTCATCACAGATAGATTTCGTCTGTCTCGATTGCCATACGATCGCATTATAGACCGGGCGGCCCGACTCCTTATCCCATACGACGGCGGTCTCACGCTGGTTCGTTATGCCAATCCCGGCAATCTGCGCTGGCTTCACGCCAGATTCAATCAGACAGGTAGCGATCACAGCGAGAATCGTACCCCAGATCTCCTGAGCATTATGCTCCACCCAACCCGGCTCCGGGAAAATCTGAGTAAATTCCTTCTGAGAGACGTGTACGATCTGGCCCGCTTTATCAAATAAAATAGCTCTGGAACTCGTTGTCCCTTGATCAAGAGACAGAATGTATTTTTCCATGCGAATTTCCCCCGTTCATAAGTATGATTTAATGAATCGACAGCACCGTGCCAAAAGTTATGAAGTGTTTTTACATCCTTACATCGATACGCTTCGCTTTGCGTTTTTGCCGAAGAGGAGCAGAGAGAGGAGAAGAATAACGGCGGCGATTCCTATCACGATCCAGATGGTACCATCCACGCGGCCCAGGAACATATTTTTGTAAAATAGCGCTCCGAACGAGCCCCCCAGCAGTGGGCCTACAACAGGAATCCAGGCGTACCTCCAATTTGAGCTGCCCTTCCCGGGAATCGGGAGCAGCATATGGGCAATTCTCGGTCCCAGATCCCGCGCCGGGTTAATGGCATACCCGGTCGCCCCGCCTAACGAAAGTCCGATGCTGACAATCAGAAAGCCAACGATAAGCGGATTAAGTCCATCCGTGAACTGATTCGCCCCAATGGCAAGAATGCCAAGGACGAGGACAAAAGTTCCGATGATCTCACTCATCAGATTCGAGAACGGGTGATACACGGCTGGACTTGTCGCGAACACACTTAATTTCGCGCCAGGATCATCCGTTACCTTCCAATGCGGCAAATAATGCAGAAACACGATGATCGCACCAACGATGGCGCCCAGCATTTGAGCGGCCATATACAAGGGGACGTCAGACCAAGGAAAATCCCCGATGAGCGCAAGCCCCAACGTAAGGGCGGGGTTCAGATGAGCTCCGCTTATCGTACCTACGGAATAAGCTCCGATAGCCACTGCCAATCCCCAACCCATCGTGATGACAATCCAGCCTGAATTTGCCGCATACGATCTTTTCAGCGATACTCCTGCACAGACGCCTCCGCCCAGTACAATCAGTATCATGGTCCCGATAAACTCTCCCCAAAATGCCGACATTATAATGTCCCCTCCCATGAGTTATGACTGTTAGAACACAAAGAGACCTACATCAAGTTAGCACCCCATCCCCAACATACAGGGAAGGCGATGCATTGAATGTAGATCTCCAAGTCTCCATAACATTATTAACTTGATTCAAATTTTATTTAAAATTGTAAACGTTGTCAAATCTTTTTTTTCATAGTCTGTCCATAATTGCTTGCTGGAAGTAGTCACCGCCTCCGCCCCTGCCTCTAGCGCAAGCTTCACATCCTCACTCGTAGAGATGAATCCTCCGGCCAGAATCGGCAGGTTCGTTCTCTCCTTCACCTTGCGAATAATGCTTGGCATCCCCCCAGGCAATACTTCAATCACATCCGGCTGTGTGTTTTCAATCAGCTTGCAGCTTTTCTCCAAAGCACTGTTATCAATCAGAAAAATCCGCTGGACGGCCAGAACGCCCTTTTGCTTCGCTTTTTGAATGACACTCGACTTCGTGGACAATATCCCGTATGGCCGATACTCCTGGCAGAGATATTCGGTCGCATGCGCATCGCTTTGCAGCCCCTGAATCAGGTCGAGGTGCAAGAACAGCTTCTTGTTCGCTTGTTGCACCATGTTGCAGGCATGCTTCAACTGGGAAATATGAACGTCGAGCAACACAAGATATTCATAGGATGATGCAACGGCCTTCTCCAAATCTTTCATCTGCCTTGATGCGGGTAGAATCCGCTGTTCATAGAATTTCATAGCCTCTGGCTCCTTTGATCAGATATTCCAATTCGTGTGAAATTCCTACTTTCTTTCATTGTACACATCCCATGGTCATTGTGGATCAGATCATACGCAAGCCTTGTATCATTCTATTCAACCTAAATCGGCGAATGACAAGCATTTATTAACGTCGCCATCAGTTCATATCATTCTATTCCTACGAATCGTCTTCCCTACAAGTGTTTCAGCGCATACGCTGTCGTCACTGTAATTTTGTCGGGCATGCTGTTGATGGGGAACCATTGCACATCTCCCAGCGCATGAGGCTCTCGATTTTCTACCCGTCCGGCAGCAATATGAGCTAGAAAAGTTGGCGCTACATAGTGTGTATCCTCCTCGGGGAGGATGTGATTCGTGACACAGAGCAGCCCATCAATCATAATTTCAATGCCTAATTCTTCTCTGATCTCGCGTCTTATTGCCTCTTCAATTGTCTCCATGTAATCGACCTTGCCCCCGGGCAGACTCCAATGTCCCGCTTCAGGCGCTCTTTTGCGAAGCACGAGCAGTATACGGTCCAGATCATCTTTAATTACAGCTCCAACGCCTACCCTTGGTGTTTTCTCGATATTCATCCCTCTTCCCCCTCTTCTATTGCAAAAAAACAGGGCCTCTCTCTTGTTCAGAAGATGGCCCTTAACATTATATCAAATTATTTAGCCGCTTCACGGCCATAAACTTCGATTTGGCTTAGCGCCGGGAATGGGGACGGATCATCCGACTTGATCAGCTCTTTGAGCGTAACCCATTTCACTTGGCGCGGCGCAAGCTTGAACGTTTGCTTCAGATGCGTTTTTACCAGATTCAAAGTTTCTTGGCTGCCATCCGAGAACGCTAATGTAACACGCTCCCAGTGGCTATCATGCGGGAAGTCGGCACGAATCGTCAAGACCACCTTATCCACCTCAACAGTACGACCAAAATCTACGGTCATCTCCGCATCGGGATTTTGGTTGATTCCCCAGGATTCAAACGGCCATTTGCCATGTGAGTAATTCACATTGTTGCCATTGATCGCATTTCGGGCTGCAAATACGGATTCCCCGCGAGTCTCCACATTAGCGAACGCATGAGGATAGCTGGTGCTATTCTCATGCTGATCATATACATTAAGCGCCAGATTTTTATAGGAATGAATCTCCTCGTCTGTAGCCAGACGCGCAGTAAGCGTATGCAAATCACCTACAAATGTCTTCGGGGAATATGAAATCTTCTTCTCATCAAAAGGAATAATAAAGCGGATCTCCTGCCCCGCTAAATATACAAATGCCGGGTCCATCGCATCCTCTAGCTGAATCACCAAATACACATTTACATTTTCACTTGTCAGAACAATTTGATCCCCAGGTTCATAGTTTTTATCATAAACCAGATGAGCCTGGCCATGGTCCGAAGCGGACGCCAAAACAGCGCCGGTCGCGCTTTGTATTTCAAGCTTCAGTTGTGTCATGCCGCATTCTCCTATTCTAGTATTAAATTAGACGATATCTACATCTTATCCTATTGCCCCGGGACAGACCAGTCTCGCAGCCAAAAGGTATAGAAAGTGCACATCTCGCGCCAAAAAGGTCAAACATTGGCACAAATCCGACTCGTCTCTGCAACATCGGCCAGATAAAACAGCATCACCCTAAACCTACATAAGGTCAGGGCGATGCCGCACGCTTATTTAACGATTACTGTTATTTTCCCGCTAGACACCGTTCCGGCATCATTGATAAGCTCGCACCAGTATACATACGTGCCCGCCGATTTTTCGCGGATTTCGGTAATGGCAGATTGAGCTTGCGGTGTCTTGTTAATTAACGTCTGGGTATCGATCAACACATCATTTTCGTACAGCCGATAGGTTGAGCCATTCGTTCCCCACCACATATTCATGCTGACTTTATAGCTTCCATCCCCATCCCAATGATCATGAGAAAGTACAGGCTGACCCGGTGTCGCTTCATTTACAGTCACTACTAGAACATCGCTGCGCGTTGTACCAAACGCATTCGTTAATTCGGCGACATATTCATAGGTTCCATTGGGCTTATTGAACACAGCTGTAACTGCGGATTGAGCATTAGGCGAATCGTCTTTTAAGGCTTGCCTATCTATCGGAACGCCATTTTCATATAATATATAATCCGTTCCGTTATTCCCCCACCACAGGTTCATCGATATCCGGTAGCTGCCGTCCATAATTCCGGTATCATAGCCGTTATCAGAGGACAGCTTGGGTTGGCCCGGCACGCCTGTAGCGGCTGCAATGATATTGCCTGCAACGGCGGTCGCCGACCCTTCATGTCCGGCAGCATCGATGAACTCAAAGGTGAAGCTTCCATTCTGCGAGAAGGTATAGCTGTCGTTCCCATCATTGTTAGTAATCGTCACTGGTTCGCTGGGGATCATGGTGGCAGTAACCGGCTCTCTCGTTGGCTCCGTAGTACTATAACGAATGGAAGCTGTCGGCGCAGTCCTGTCAATTCGGAAAATAACTTCTTGTGTCTCCTCTATATTCCCGGCCCGATCCATTGATCTGTAAGTAAGGGTATATGTGCCATCCTCTGTAAACGTCAAAGGCTCTTTATAAGACAGCCATGTCTTTCCATTGTCCAGACTGTAGACCGTTTCCGCTACGCCGGAGGTTTCGTCCGCTGCCTTTAGCACCGCCCTCACTTCGCTGATATACCAGCCATTTCGCTCCGTTCCTTCCATGTTAAGCGACGTTTCCGGCGGAACCATATCTTCTGCTAAAGCCATCCACTGCATAGAGCGAAATTTCGAAGATAGCTTTCCATCCCCGATTCCCCCTCCCCATTCAATAAAACCTTTTCTACCCGCGCCGTCATTATCGTTAACAAGCATCGAGAAGCTGATGACTCCATGGTTTTCTGCTCTCACTGGCTCGATTTCCGACCAGGGCAACGCCAATTCATAAATTGTATATTTCAGCTCTTCATCCCTTGTGATAGCAAGCTGACTATCGATCAGCGGTCCTTTGTCCACGCCGGGAGGCGCCATCCATCTGTAGCTTTGCGGTCCTTCAGGGGTCTGCGAAATTCCGATCTCATGCCAATATGCCTTTTCGCCGGGAAGACCGTCCGAAATTGCAAATTGAAGGCTGTCATTATTCCAGATATCGGCCCCAGCCATTGAAGCCGTGTGCGTATCATCTTTTATTCTGGCCGACAGATACAAGTGATCCGCATCATAACTTAGCCAGACCTGGCCGCTTAGATCCCCTGCGCCTTGATATCCGCTCATTTTTACCGTGCCCTTCGACAAATCGATCGTAGATGCGCTGTTTAGGGTCTCCGGGTCAAGCGTCCCGTCTACAGTCACCGATCTGGCAGGCACGGGATTAAATTCGGCCGTTCCTTCATACGTATACGGCTCCAAGCCATCGATATAGACCGTCACCTTCAGGCTGCTGGTTATACCGATGCTCATGGAGGCAAGCGGGATATCGACTATCGCAGAGGATCCGGCGGCAATCTCTTCATTCATGATTTCAGTCCCCGACTGGGTTCCGAACCGCCAATCTACCTTTTGAAGCTGCATCGCCTTGGACTTTGACTCATTGTTGACAGCGACTCTAAGCGTTTGATTTAAATCCGGTTCTTCCATCATAGGGCGAATCTGGACAGTATAGGGCGGTAACGTTGATGTCCCGCTTCTCAGCAGACCGACCCTATCATTCCCCTTCAACAATACCGCTGTTACAAGACGGCTTCCGGGCTCAATTCCACTTGCCACCTCAATCGTCTGCACAGCTTGTTGGCCGCTTGGGGTCACTACAGGATGGATCTGGTCTTCCACAGCCAATTGAAAAGCAAAATCATCCGAATCGGTATTATTCGTTTCCAAAGTGAAAACCAGCGAATCGCCAATCCGCGCTTCTTCCCCGCTCAGGACAAAGGTCGAATCCCGTTCAATTCCATTCACTTCCCCAACCACAAAAAACGGCTCATTGCTTAATGTCACGAAAACGTTCCCGTTATAAGGCGTATACGTGCTCGTATTTCCCATCATATCTGTAATTTGTATCGGCGTGCTTGTATGGATAGCAGCCGGGATCGAGGAGTCTGCTGTTGACCAGATCACGCGAACATTGCCGCCAGTCTTCTGAAATACGTAGCTTCGAATATCGCTGTCTGTTGCATCCCGACTTGCAAACATAGCCGCATTCAGCATTTGTGTCATGGTGGCATAAGCTGTATATGCCGGCTTGGGGGTCAAGCTTCCCAGCTTATCATCCGGATTTCGCAGCAGACCGAAATTGTCCTCATTAATATTTTGAATACCGTCATTAATCATATCGTACCAGACGATTTTCTCCACTCCGTTAGCGAGCGCAACCACATTGGCCCGAATCAGATAATTCGCTTGTGTCTTCTCATCTACGCCCCGTGCATCACGCTCTGTGGGCCACCCTGTTTCATTAATCCAGATCGGTTTCAAATTCCCGTTATTATATTCACGAATTAAATCCTTCAAATTGAGGATGAGATCCTCGTAGCCTTCCGGCGCACCAGGATATAAATAGGGATGGATAGAAAAGCCGTCCATGTATTGCATCCCGCCGAGCTTGAACACAGCTTCGATCCATTTCAGATCCCCGACCGTCGATGTGCCAAGTACCGGTAAATCAGGATGCGAAGCCTTCAGCGTTTCATACGTTTTCTTTAATAGGGGATAGTAGTATTCCGGCTTGGAATCAGCAGGCCCATTGCCGCGGTCTCCAAAGCTGCCGTAAAATTCGTTATATACTTCTACAACGTCCAATTGGTCCTGATAATGATCAACGTAGGCTTTCATAAAGTTGGCGAAGCCTTCACGCCCGGCATCCGTGTATGGAGTACTGTCATTGTCGTAAAAAGGATTGGTATATCCCGAGACAAACAAGAAATCAAAATCATCTTTATTCAGCATATTCATGTAATAATCGGGCTGGGGGGTAAACGTATAGCTGCCCTGCTGTTTTTCAATCCCCCGCCATTCATAGCCGCCTCGCACCGTTCGGATGCCGGCCGCCTTAATTAGATCCACGATATTGGAGGTCAAATTTTGCGGAAGGCGGTGCAAATGAGTGGAAACTCCAAACGGTGATGCTTCATTTGTTGGCTCATCCCGGGGGGCAAGCACGGCAAACGGCGTTTTGAGCAGAACCGGGTCGCTTCCGTCCAAGTCCGCCCGTACCTGCAGCGTAAAATACCCATGCTTCAAATGGGGAACAGTCCAGGCGGCTTCGTTCTGAACGGTTGCTGCCGTTCCCTCCTGCGCCAGCGCTCCCTGATAATCATAAACCGCCCAGGATACGGCGGGCCTCGCCGTTTGAACTTTGAACCGGACAGCTTCGCCGTTGGTATATATATTGCCTGGGCGAAGCTGGATCAGCTCCGTCGTCGGCGTCCTCACCGTCACAAAGGGGCCGTCGCTGCTCCAGCTATTCTGGGCGTTGCCAGCTTCCACTTTAAACGTATACTTTTGGCCGACAGTAAGCCCTGTTACCGTATAGGAAGTGATACCTCCGCTTACTTTCCCCAATAAGACGCCATTCTGGTATACGGCATAACCTGTCACGCCAACGGTATCGCTAGCCGCATCCCAATCCAACTGTAAACCATTTTCGGTTATATTCGTCGCTTGAAGGCTCGCGCCAGCAGACCAGCTTGGCGCGCTTTCCTCCGCCCTGTCAACAGATATCTCCAGATAGGGATGGTTATCGGTATGCTCTTTACTGTTGAGGGAAACAGAATGACCTTTGGCAGCCTGCTGAATAAGGGCAATGCTGACAATGTCACCCTTTGCCAATTGCTGTTTAACAAAACTGGTAACATCCCATTCATGCCAGCCTGCTATTTTTCCTACGTTCTCCGAGCTCAGATAATGATCAATCTCCGGTTTGTTGTTCCAGGTTACCATATCCTCCTGCCAGGAGCTATCCTCCATCCCGTAGGCCTGTACTGCAATCGTCGAATTTTCATTATCGACAGCATACGCCTTCAATTTAACCGATCCGATCTCACCGGTGATGGAGCTAAGATCGAACTTCATGTACGCCTGCCTGTTCAAATTAACATCCGCCTCAAAATTTTTGACGATCAGCAGATTGGAAGAACCGAAATTTTTTCCCGCATTCCCGCCCGCATTGACATAAGTATCCTCCACCGGTTCGAGCTGCACAGGCAAGGAACCACCTGTCGAAGCTAACGCAGCTTCTGCTGCGGCAGCCGCGAGTCCCGGCGTCGCTCCATGCCAGGTCAGCAGAGAACCTTGGAGAATGACTACGGCCAAGAATACACTCATCAGACGAATAGGCGCTTTCGCGCGTTTTATTTTTAACACCCTTCTCACCCCGATCATTTTATTAGCAGGCACGACTTGCACTCTTAATAAGTTATCGTGATGAATTTCAGCGATGGGGCTTGCGCATCTCTAACTAAGCATGAAAGAGGACAGCCCTGTCCGCCGGCTTCTTCGCAAGAGTCAGTGTTATTGGCTGTTCAGGTGCTTCCAGCAAAGCCCGCACGGAATCGTCCGAGGGGGTAACGGCAGTTGTCATTTCAGGCTTTTCATTCGGGCCCGAGAACTTTAATGCAAACATGAATAACGCTTCTTCCATCGTGTGAAAATCGATCTCGGCGGGCTCTCCCTCATACAAAATATAATCGAGCCCCACGGTATCGTCATCCTGAACAAGGTTCCAGCGAAAATTTCCAAATCCGCCCATAACACCATATAGAGCCTGAACCAACAACCTGGTCTCTCCTAACTGGGCAAGGAACCGATCTTCGCCGCACTTTTCCCATACCGGCAGCTCTCCCGTGCTGCCAATTTCAATCCTGATTCGCAGATCAGAGGCTCTTATCCGCCCATGAATCGGATCCAGATTGACATGGGTATCTCCGCCGTCAAGCGCGAACTGAATGCCATACAAGACTAAATCATACTTCTGTTCACTGGTAAATATCGCTGAACAGAAGTCATATCCGTCATGCAATACCCGGAGATGCACATAGCTGTGCCCCTGATCAGCGTTTTGAACATATCCCAGCAAATTCCGACACTGCTTCCACATCACGTTATGATTAAATGTGCCCAGCGAATATTCAGGCGTCATATACGTGTAAGCCTTGCGCGTTCGGAACTCAGGATAGGCAGGCAAATCCTGCCTTAACTCCCGCACGCCAATACCGGTAAACAGCCCATACAAGCGCTGCGGACAGATGACGCCATGGCCATACCATTCAGAGCTGTAGCTAAATTGCTCCTCGCTCACAAACTGCACCTGCCCTCTACAGGCCATTTGCAAAAACGATAGATGCAGAGGAGCCAGAAATGTCCGGTATGATCTTGCATGTGGACCGGACCATTCCTTCAGCAGCGGATGGAAATGCTCGGCTACCATCAGCCAGGTCGTATCCAGCAGTTCATTGGCAAGCTGCCTGGCTTCTTCTGTACATGTATAGGTCGCAAGAGCGGACAGTTCCAGAATCGCTACTGTACTGTACGCCGGGCTATTGTATTCCAGAAAGGCCCCGGTTTGCATCGAGTAATCATATAATCGTCTCAGCCGTTGCAAACCATAATTAAGGAACTTAGAGTTTTCCAGCCATTCTCCGGCTATCAATGTTACAAATGACCCCATGATGGCAATATTCGTATAGTCCGGACCCACATTGCGTTTAATAATCGCTTCACAGCTGTTGCAAATGGCCTGCTGTGTTAATTGCCGCAGATCGGCCGGCAGGTTATTGCCGTGACGAATAAGAACAAGCAGCAGCCGCTTGCCGATGAAATCCGCCCAATTCCAATCGGGCGGCGACATTTGATCAAGAGGTTCGTCGTAATACCAGGACCAGATGCCAAATGTCGGCGAATCGGCTTCCTGATCCTGGAGCGACAGAACGGTACGCAGAATATCCAGCGCGCGGCCCCTATACCGCTCCTCATCGCTATCCAAAATCGCTAGCGCATAATCCAGTGATTCACGAATCGGGTACACATACTCCACATGCCGCAGCGTCGTATGGTAACCCGGAGATGTAAACGGCGTGCGCAGCAGCCTGATTTGTTCATTGTAGTTCCCATGATTTTGTTGAAGTGTTTCTTGCAGAAAAGGCAGCCAACAGCTCTCTTCCTCCAGCAGAACACTGCTCCATATCCTGTTTGACATGTGTTTACCTCCGTATCTTCCGGCGGATAGGTGCCTTCGGCCCTTTACAGGATTCGGAAAGCACCCCGCCATATTAGTCATTGAATCACTTCAGATTGTCTTTGTTCGCTTCATACCACTCCTGTGCCAGCTTTTCTACATTTTCGCCGCCTAGCCGCTTCCACTCTTTCCTCAGCTCATTCAATCCATCCGCAGGCGACATGGAGCCGCCCCCTGTAATCACTTTGGCTTCAATCTGCTGGGCGATCGGGGAGAATGTCGCGATCAACTGGCTCAATTCAGGAAAGTCCGGATTGTAAGCAATATCTCTGCGATATTTATTTTTCATAGCGATTTCAAGAGATTTTCCCTTTTCCTTGGCATAACTCTGAGAAACTTCGTCCTTAGCGGCCATCGCCAGGAACATTTCCGGCTTCAATTCATTATCCATCACAATGGCNATATTAGTCATTGAATCACTTCAGATTGTCTTTGTTCGCTTCATACCACTCCTGTGCCAGCTTTTCTACATTTTCGCCGCCTAGCCGCTTCCACTCTTTCCTCAGCTCATTCAATCCATCCGCAGGCGACATGGAGCCGCCCCCTGTAATCACTTTGGCTTCAATCTGCTGGGCGATCGGGGAGAATGTCGCGATCAACTGGCTCAATTCAGGAAAGTCCGGATTGTAAGCAATATCTCTGCGATATTTATTTTTCATAGCGATTTCAAGAGATTTTCCCTTTTCCTTGGCATAACTCTGAGAAACTTCGTCCTTAGCGGCCATCGCCAGGAACATTTCCGGCTTCAATTCATTATCCATCACAATGGCGTATTCCGATGCGTAAGCCACTTCCCGCTGAAACTGCTCAGGATCCGTCTTTTGCCGTACTCCGTCCACCATCGTGTAATGTACATTTTCTTCCCCGTATCTGAGCGGCACCCAGCCGTCTTTAAGCATCCAGTCAATGAACTCAATCGCCGCCTTGATCTCTTCTTCCTTCATCTTGCTGTTAAATGCGGTAAAAATACTCGGAGGGGCCTCTTGATACAACCCGTTCTTACCGTACTTGCTGCTGACGGACTCAAGCGGCACCAGTTTGGCATTGGGATCGTTCTTAACTAGGTTTCCGTTTAATTCCTCAATGTCCCAGTTTCCAAAATAGATGCCTGCCTTGCCTGTGGTCAGAAACTGTGCGGAACGCTGAAAATTCGTATCCGTAATATATTCCCGATCGATTAACCCCTCATCGAAGAGCTGCTTCTGGAAGGCCAGCGTATCCGCATGCCGATCCAATGTCCGGCCAAATTGCATTTTACCGTCCTCGATATACCATTGATTCTCGCTTGTAAAGAACAGAGCCTGGTCAATCGAGTTGGCGCTGTTGCTCATTGCAATGGGAACAGTATCTGCCTGGCCGTTGCCATCCGGATCCTCTTCCTTGAATTTGCGGGCTACATCAATAAGCTCTTCTACCGTAGCAGGCGCCTTTAGCCCCAGCTTATCGAGCCAATCCTGTCGAATCCACATGCCATGATTGGCAAGCGTCTCTCTGACGAACGACACCGCATATACTTCACCATTGAATTTCAAATAAGGCTCAAGCTCAGGGTGCTTTCCCAAATAAGATTTATAGGTCGTACTGTATTTCTCGATATAGTCGCCGATCGGCTGGATCGCGCCTTGATTGGCTAATTGACTAATGTAGTTCCGATCATATTCCCAGATCAGATCAGGCGCTTCACCGGCTGCAATCAATGCATTCAGCTTGGCCTGCGCCTGGCTCCGCGTCACCGGAACCCACTTTACATTTACCGGTGACTGCTCATTGATCCACCGGGTCCAGCGATTATCCTCATACGTCCCTTCCTCTGTCGGCACCTTGCCGCGATCAAACATTGAGATGCTGATTTCTGGCTTCGGGCCATCTTCAGCCTGTTCCGATGTCGCTGCAGCACCGCCCGGCTTGTCTCCGGAAGTTCCCTTCGAACCACAGGCCGCCAATAGCAGCATCAACAGCAGCAAGGTCATCACCAAAGCAAAGGTTGATTTCCCTGCAAATTTCATTTTTTTCATCGTTCCATCCCCCTATAGGTTTCATGAAAAAGTTGACTACGCTAGCCTATATAACCGGACACCTTCAGCCCTTGACTGACCCGATCAGCACGCCTTTGACAAAATGCTTCTGCAGAAACGGATACACGCATAAAATCGGTGTCACAACAATGACGACGGCGGCGGCCTTGAGCGCCTCAGGTGTCAATAGCACCTGTTCCAGCCCTTCGTTGCCATTCATACTGTTCAACAGATTGCTATCTACCGCGCTTACCATCTGATAGAGCTTGACCATAACCGTCAGCTTCGTCGATTTTGTAATATACAACATCACATTGAAATAGCTGTTCCACCAGCCCACCGCATAAAATAGAGATAGTGCGGCCAGAATCGGCTTGCAAAGCGGCAGATAGATTTGCAGCAGGATTCGCCAGTCGCCAGCGCCGTCAATGGATGCGGACTCCTCGATCTCGCCGGGCAGCCCCTCCATAAACGTCTTCATAACAAACATGTTATACGTGCTGATCAGCCCCGGCAGCCAAACGGCCCAATACGAATTCATTAGCCCCAATGACTTGATCAGAATAAAATTCGGAATCAGGCCGGCCACAAATAGCATCGTAAACGTAATGAGCATCAAGAGCCAGCTGCGACCAGCCAGTCGCTTACGTGAGAGCGGATAGGCCGCCAGAATCGTCATCACCATGTTGAACAAGGTTCCAGCCACCGTAACGAGTACGGTATTTCCCATCGCCATAATCAACTGTCCGTCATCGAACAACCGCTGATAAGCAACCGTATTAAACTCAATCGGCCACAGGAACACTTCCCCTGATGTAATCGCTCTGCTGCTGCTGAAGGAGGCCACGATTTCATACCAGAAAGGAAATAACGTCAGCAGCGACACAAAGCCGAGAAATACGTAAGCGCTTACGATTCCGAGCTTGCTTACAGGATCTGTCTTCATTGAACTACCACAACCCCCGTTCCCCGAAGAGTCGGATAGACCGGTTAACGGTCAGAACAAGAATCACGCTTACGACCGATTGAAAGAGTCCAATCGCCGTCGTATAGCTATAGTTCATATTTTGCAGCCCCACCCGGTATACATACGTACTGATCACATCGGCGACATCCAATACGGAGTTGTTCTGCAGCACCAGGGTTTGCTCCAATCCGACATCCATCATTTGCCCCATTCTGAGAATCAGCAGAATCGCAATTGTACCGCGGATACCGGGCAGTGTCACATGCCACATTTGCCGCAGCTTCGAGGCTCCATCGATTTTAGCTGCCTCATACAGCTGGGGATCGATCGAGGCCATCGCCGCCAGGTACAGGATCGTCCCCCATCCCGCTTCACGCCAAATGCCCGAGATCGTATAGGCGATTGGCCACCAGAATGAATCTGCCATAAAATAGATCGTCTCGCCTCCGGTCAGCCTCTTCAGCAGAAGATTCACAATCCCCGTGCTTGGCGATAACGCGGCCACGACAATGGTACCGAGCACAGCCCAGGACATGAAATGCGGGATATACAGCATGTTTTGCACAATACGTTTATACCAGTTCCGCCGAACCTCATTGAGAAGCAGCGCCAGTATAATCGGAACAGGAAAGCCGAATACAAGACTGTACAAATTCAGAACGAGCGTGTTTCTGAGTATTCTCCAGAAATCCGAGCTTTGGAATATCATTTGAAAATGCTTGAATCCAACCCACTCGCTTCCGAATATACCGTCTGCAAACCTGTAATTCTTAAAAGCAATAATCTCTCCGACCACCGGAACGTATTTAAATAGAAAATAAAACAGGATCACAGGCAACAGCATCAAATATAAATGCTTATCCCGAATCACCCGACCCCAAACTGACTGCCCGCTCATACTTTCTCTTCCTCTCGCCACATAAAGTCTCACCCTTTCGCAACATGACATGCAAATTGATCCGCAGCTACAATTCTGATTGTATGAAGGGCCGGGGGAGCCGAAAAGAGACGGGTTTTATATTTAGTGACTTTTCTTATTCATGGGCAGGTCGCATTTTTTATGGTCCGTTCATTTTTTTATGATTCAAGCGCAACAAACCCTATTCCAAGGCGATTTTGGTCGTTGAATTCTGCAGTAGCTCACGCTGCTCGGAAGGCGTCATACCTGTATATTTCTTAAATGCCCGCAGGAAGCTGCGCGTATTGATATAACCGACCTCTTCGGCAATATCATTAATTTTACGATTTTTGTCCGTCAACAGCCCAAGCGCTGCATGAATCCGGGTCTCTATTAAATAATCGATGAAATTCTTCTCCGTATGCTCTTTAAACAATTTACTGATATAGGTCGGACTGAGCCCAAACGTTTCCGCCAGATGTGCCAAAGAAAATTCGCTTTCCCGGAAGTGTTCTTCAATATATGCCAGCATTTCCAAGATCAATTTATTGCTGCCGCGCTGCTTGCGTCTCTCTTCAACCCTGCCCGCCATTTGCACAAGAATATTCAGCACCATTTGCTCCAGCTCCTGCCAGTTGCGGCTGCGATAGATGCGCGTGTGAATCCTGCCCATATTATCCATGATTTCATCCACATCAACGCCAGTGGCCGCAACAGCCTGCAGCGATTTCATCACCAATTCATAGGAGAAGTGGCGTATCAGCTCCGGAGACAAGCCATGTTCAATTGCATCCTGATATAAGCGGGAAACCTGATGCGCTATCTTCTCCATCTCGGTTTGTCTCAAGGCTTCAATAATGTGATCCGTCATCTTCAGAATGCGGTAAAAGTCCTGATGCTCCGAGCCGCTTAGATCCTCAAAGGAAATAACAGTTTGGCTGCCCAGGATCAGCCGGTATTCCAGCGCCTTTTGTGCTTCGGCATAAGAGGTTGTAATATCGCGTATATCTCCATAACATCTGCCTACTCCGACAGTCACCAACAGTCCGAACTGCTGCTTCATAATATCCAGCACCAGCTCCAGAATGGCCAATGCGCGAAGATGGTTCTGCTCGGCATCTCCCTCGGCGAAGCTGATAATCATCGCGGCCCGCCCTGAACCGGTATCTATCGCTACACCCGCGGTCTCCATATTGATCAATTCCTCAGCGACATTACAGAGCATGTAGGTGTACAGGGTTTCATCCTTGGCGCTCATACCGCTGTCTTTGCCGATTTCTGCCGCACAGACAATGAACATTTGCGGGAATAGTGGAAAGCCCGAATATTCCAATTGCCGATTGACGGATTCAAATTCAGTCCGATAACCCGTTAACACATCCATCACCATTCTCCACTTCACGATCGGCTTGGAATCCCGTACCTGCTGTTCCAATTGCTTGCGGTCAACATGCATTTGGTCAAATACCTTCTCCAGATAATCCAGCTTCACAGTGTAACCCGGTTTGCCCTGCCTGGAGGCTCCCGTCATTTTAACGGCTAACCGGTCAAGGGGCTTGAAGGTGCGCCGATTCACGTAAAACAGGACGGACAGCGCCAACACAAGCATGATGATGACAATCGCGACCATCAGATTGCGGAGCGATTCCAGCGGCTGATATAACTCCGCTTCAGGAATTACACTGACGATTCTCCAACCTGTATAATTGGACGTGATATAAAAGACCGATTGCTTGCCTCCGTTTGCTTCGGCCGTGAATTGTCCGCTCTCTGTTTTATCCAGAACCTGCTTCATATAAGGAATGTCCGTCACATTTTTGTATAGCTGCGTTTTATCGTCATGAGTCACGATATTCCCTTTGTCGTCAATAATAAAGGTATGTACTCCGTCCTGGCCGCCTTCAAATACATCGCTAACCATCCGGTAGAGTACATCCTCATTGATATTTACAGCGACCAGCCCTTTACGGTAGCCCGGATTGCTGATCAATGGATAAGGACGGATCAGTGTAATGACATCCTGCAATTTCTCCCCATCCCGCACCTTATGCGTACCGATCCATTTCGAGTAGCCTTCCATTTCGATATAGCTTTGCAGCCAGTTGTCCTCGAATTCATTGTTCTTGATTAACGCCTTGTCGGTCATCATATCGCCGCTCGTATCCGAATAGACAAAAACAGAAGATAATTGCTCATTGGCGTGAACCAGGGTTTGCAATTTATTAGATAAGCCGAAGGAATTGGCATATTTTTGGGAGGGATCTTCATAGCTGTCATACATAAAATATACGTATTCAAGCTCCTGCGACAGATTAAGCAGATCCTTTTCAGTTGCCCGAAACACAAGCTCGATTCTGTTATCGATTTGCTTGAGCAATGCAATGTGCGTCTCCTTCAAATCACGCTGCAGACGTCCCACCATGCCAAAATAAGACAAGCTAAAGGCCAGGATGATAATGACAATGCAAATGGAACCATAGATGATCATGACCTTTCCGGAAATACTTAATCGCATGCAAGTCCCCCCTATTTGCCTGTAAGATTGAATTAATCCACTCCATTTTGAAATTAATATATCATTCTATAATTGCCCTGAATATCTGCTGATAGAAAAAAACCCTTCTGAATCTATGATTATCCAAAAAAGAGCATCACAGTTCAAAAGGGATAATAGAGTAGCGGCGAATATCTTGCTAAGCTAGAGCAGTTGCGTCCGGCTGCCGCCTTTGGCTTCAATAATCGTTCCGCCGGCATCAAGCCATACGGAGTCAGCGGAAGGATTATATACAAACTCCATAGAAGCTGCAAAACGAAGATGTTGGTAACAATTCAGGTAATCCGTGATCTCGATGTTGGTGGCATACCAGATGTCATCACGACGACCGACCGATTCACAGAAGCTTTCGATTAACTCCCAATTGTTGTCCTGGTCGAATTCATAGCTATGTCCCCATACATACATCAAATATAGATACTGTCTCCGGTCAAGCTGCTTGAATGGCTCTGTCAGGGCAAGCAAATTCTGATTATGATGGCAGGTTGGATTCCACTCCATCAGATCATCCGGCATGTGGAAAGCGCCATGGCTTGCCACCGTACGCGCATAATCAATGCCCAGAGCCGGCAACAATTCTTTGATTTGACGGTTCAGCGATCCATTGGGATAGGAAAATCCGCGGACCGGATAACCCGTTATTTTCTCCAACACTCTCCGGTCTTCAATAATTTCGCTGACGATCTGCTCTCTTGCACATCTGGCGAGCGTAGGGTGATTCACCGTATGCGCTGCAATTTCGTGGTCCCGGTAGAGTTCTGCAGCTTGATCCAACGGGATTCTATCCCCCTCTCCCGCAAGTCCCGAGTTCAGATGAAAGGTCGCTTTGATCCCATAGTCATTCAGCAGACGAACCAGCCGTCGGTCCGCCGTTCTACCGTCATCATAACTAAGTGTCAGCACCTTATGCTTCCCTTCGGGGAAAGCGAGCAGAACATTGTTCATAGGGATTCCCCCGTCTCCGTATATGCTAGTGATAACAGGATAAGTACCAGTCCCTGACCATATAAAGTTGGATAACACGGGATTTGATGATAGGACGGGATATCCGGCATCACCGGCGTCCCTCCGGAGACGCCTTCTACGGTTCCGTCCGGCGCAATGAATTCCTCTACACCTTGCAGCGCCTTCTCGGCCGCTTCTTTGTACACAGCATCCAGCCAGCCTATGCGCACTCCGGCTAACCATCCTGCTGCAATCCCTGCACTTCCGGATGTTTCCTCGACAAACCCGGACTGATCCAACACCGTGCTCCATAAGCCGCTGTCTCTTTGATACTGCCGCAGGCCTGCCGCCAGCTGCTGATAGCGTTTCACAATTTCATCAGATAACGGAATCAAGTCCCGGATTTCTGCGGCAATCCAGGGTGCCGCCAGAATAACCCAAGCATTAGCGCGGGCCCAACGGGCGGCGGACATATGATGGCCTTCGCTGCCATTCCATCCGTGAAACAGCACGCCTGTCTCCGGATCCTGCAGCAACCGTAAATGGACTAGCAATTGGAATTCCGCTTCTTTCGCATACTTGCTGTCCCCGGTCAGCCTTGCAAGTCTCGCCAAGAAGACCACCGCCATAAATAACGTGTCCGCCCATGCTTGATCGGAGAATTGAGCATCCTCCGTAACCGTATGTTCAAAAGCGCCATCGCGAGTACGGGGCGCTTCCGTCAGCATCCAATCCCCAATTTTCGTCGCGGTGTCCAAGTACCACTGTTCCCCGGTCATCCGATACAATGCCGGAAAAATCGCATACGGCGCCATTGAATTAATGACTTTTACCTGCTCGCTTTTATGTTTATTGCGTTCCGTCCACCGCTGTAAGTATTCAATCGCTGTGGCGTCGCCTGTCAATTGCCCATATTCCAGAATTGAAATGACTCCGACCCCCGGTACCCAATCCCAGCTTTCAATATTCATTCCCCAGTCATCCGCCGGAACATCAATCATACGATGAAAGACATGCTCAGCCCGTTGCTTGAATTTAGACTTCTTATCCATCTGTCCACTTCCTAATCCTCATTGAATTGGTTGGCGCCTGCTTTAACTGTAAAGGATTTAATAATACTCCGCTTGGTCTCTTGTACAAAAATTATGGGGATTTTTCCGGAATTCCAGAGAACGCTTTCACAAAACATGCTAAAATCTACTTAAGTCCCAATGTTTGAAATTGGAGCTATATGATTTCAAATCATACGCTTAACATCTTCCTTTGGAACGGAGACTTCATATGATGGATGCAAGTTATATCTCTGCCGACTATCAAGTAGATAACGAGACGAATCGCTTTCTGGATGATTTTCCGGTCCATTGTTTTTTTCGCGATGGAATAATCGGCCAAAATAAGATGCATGCCCATCGGGGATACGAGTTCTATATTTGCCTGGAAGGGGAAGGACAACTGTTGATCGCAGACCGCATGTACCCGCTGCTTCCAGGAACAGTGGCCATCATCAAGCCATATGTGCTGCACCGCTCTTCGGTCGTCGGTACAAAACCTCTGCACCGGATCGTGCTGGCACTGGATGAACGTTATGTACAAACTTTGTCCCAGGCCCCCGATATGAAGCGCTGTATCGACATGCTGCTTGCCGAACCTAAGCTGCAGCCCATCTGGCAATTATCAGACAGCAAGATGGCTAAGCTTCAGACGATACTCCAGCAGCTTGCCCGCGAGGTTACTGAACATCCGGATTTCTACGAGACGGCGATGCATGCGCTGCTTGCTGAACTGTTCGTTATGCTGGCAAGAGAACAGCATTCTGACCCGGGTGCTGATGATCATGAGCAGAGCGCATTTCATTTAGCAGAGCGCCTTTTAAGCTACTTGTCTGCGTATTATGCCGAGCCGATTGAGGTTAGTCGCCTTCATGAACAATTTAATGTCTCCCGTTCACATATGTACGAGCAATTCAAACAGGCCACCGGACATTCCTTAAACCGCTATTTGACGTTATATCGGATCAATCAGGCCAAAAGACTGCTCAGGGATACACCGCTCTCTGTGACTGAGATCGCTTCCGCCGTCGGTTTTGGCGATCTCTCGCATTTCTTCCATACGTTCAAAACCGAAACGGGTGTAACGCCGAACGCATTTCGCAAGCAAAACCGGAATGATTAAGGCCTGCTAGTTTAACAATGAATGTTGGATCAAAAAAACAAAGCCCCTCACGTATTAAACATGAGGGACCGTCAGATTAAATCATTTCGTGACTACAACGATCATTTTCTCGCTGGATGTTGCACCGGAATCATTAGCAAGCTCGCATCGATATTCGTACGTGCCAACAGGTTTGTCATGAATAACCGTAATAGTAGTTTGTGCATTTGGCGTTCTATCATTAAGCACTTGCGTATCGATGAGAATCCCATTCTCGTATAAACGGTAAGTCGTACCGTTTGTTCCCCACCACATATTCATACTGACTTTAAAGTTCCCATTACCATCCCAGTTATCATGGGATAGAATGGGTACAGCCGGAGCCGCTTCTGTAACGGTTACCGTATGAACATCACTTCTCGTCGTGCCTGATGTATTGGTAAGCTCCGCATAGTAACGATAAGTTCCGTTTTTTCGAAGCAGATTGGATGTGACGGCAGTTTGCGCATTTGGCGAATGATCCGTGAGGGACTGCGTATCGATCAGTACGTCATTCTCATACAATTTATAGGTGGTACCGTTATTTCCCCACCACATGTTCATGGCTATCGCATACGTCCCGTCCTTTATTCCTGTATTGTATCCTTGATTGTCCGAGAGAACCGGTTTGCCAGGGATACCTTTCGGATCGGGCCTTGGCGATGGATTCACTTTCAACTGTCCGGTTCCCTCGCTGCCCAAGAGATATGCCGCATCATTTTGGCTGTAGAAAGCTTGAAGCGGGTAAATAGTCTCTTGATTCGGGTCGGCTTGTATTTGGATCTTGTAATTCAACATTGCAATCCCATCCGCATCGGTTACTGCCTCTCCAATAGGCTCACCCCCGTACACAGCAAAGGATACATTTTCCCCGGAGATCGCTTGACCGTTCTTATCATGCAGCTTAGCTTGCAGCAGCACCGTGTCATTGGCCCCTCCCTCAACGTCTGAAGTCTCCAGTATCGTGCTATGGTATAGCTTGAACGTCAATTTTTGCTCGGTTATTATTCCTGCCGGATCACCCGCTTGCACGACCAAGAGGTGCTCCCCTTTAGCCGTGATTGGTGTACCGGACGTCCATGGTTCTCCATCCAACAGAATCCGAGCTTCTAGAGCTTGACCTTCCTCCGTTTCCACCGTCACAACCGGAATGACCTCATCTGCATAACTTTCTCCTTCTGCAACACCTTGAACCGTGATGATTGGAGAAGCTGCATCATGGATCCATTGCGCAGTTCTGAATTTCTTGGAATCTTTGACCTCCCCGATTCCGGAACCCCATTCGATATACCCTTTCCGCCCCGGCCCATCATTATCGTTCACAAGGAAAGAGATACTTAGGGCTTCATTCGTACTCGGTTTGACCTGTGAAATCTCTGACCAAGGAAGTGCCATTTCATAGATCGTAAGCTTTTGCACTTCATCTCTTATTACCTGCAAGGAGCCATTCGTTACAAGTCCTTTAGCACCGGAATCCGGTGACAGCCAACGAAAGATTTGCGGTCCTTGCGGCGTATCGGAAATTCCCAGCTCATAATAGCCCCTATTCTCTCCTGGAATCCCAGCCATCATAGCAAACTGGATGCTGTCGTTCTTCCAGATTTCCTCTCCACTTGCAGGAGCGGAATGAACATCATCCTTTATTTTTGCCGTCAAATAGAAACTATCCGAATCCCAGTTCGCCCATATGCTGCCGTCCAAATCGGCCGGACCGGTATAATTCTGCATTTTGACCGTTCCCTTGGATAGCTCGACGATCGGGGTTTGTGCGATGACGCCGGGGTCAACGGTACCGTCCACCTCAACCGTACCGCGAATGATCGGATTGAAGTCAAAGTTTCCTTCATAAACAAAAGGTTCTTTTCCGTCAAGATATATAGTGACTTGGACCGGATAGCTAGCTCCAAAGTCAAAACCATGGAGCGGAATATCTATTGTATCTATAGTATCCGGCGGGATTACCAAGTCTATGGCTTGATTGCCGGATTGATTACCGAACTTCCAATCTATTTGTTGAACGCTGAGCCCTTGCGCCTTTGAATGGTTATTGATTTGCACCTTCAAGCCTTCATTCTTCGAACTCACCTCTGTAATCGTAGGAGTGACCCGGACACTATATGATGGAGCAGCCTGAATGATATGCTTTAAATGACCGATTTTCCTTCCATTCGCGGTCAAATCCACTTTGAGATATCGGGTACCTTCTTCTCTCCATCCAGGTAGAGTAAAAGTCTGCGAAGCTTTCTGGCCTGCTTCCGCGCTCAATGGGTACGATTCCCCTTCAACCGTAAACGAAACGGAGAGCGCTTTGCTTGAAGCATTATTCATCTCCATTTTAAGTGCGATAGGCTCGCCAACTACCGCCTCATCTCCTGTTAGGTTGAAGGTTGTGTCCATAGCAATGTCATCAATATCGCTTTTGATGTAAATCGGCTCTTCAGTAAGCGTCAAATACACTTTGCCTTCCATCGGTGTGTACGTCTCGGTATTCCCCATAATATCCATGATTTGAATCTGAGAATTCGTATTGATCACCGTTTGTACGGGGGTATTGGCCCAGATGACCCGCAAGTTCTGACCGTCCTTGTTAAACTTATAGCTCGATATATTCGCATCGAAGGATTCCCGATCAACGAATTGGGCACCGATAAGCTCTCTAGTCATCGCCGCATAAGCCGCATATGCAGGCTTCGGCGTAAATGCTCCTTTCGGGTCATTCGCATTCCGCAAGATGCCGAAGTTATCTTCATGGTAACCGCTATCCATGCCATCGTTCATCAAGTCGTACCAGAACACTTTTTCAACACCCTCTGCAAGTGCCTGGACATGAGTGCGCACGAGATAATCGGCTTGTGTATTTTCGCTAATGCCAATGCCGCCAATAGACGTCGGCCATCCAACCTCGGTGAACCAAATCGGCTTCAATTGCCCTTGATTATACTGACGAATCAGGTCCTGCGTGCTGCGCACGTTATCAACAATGCCATCCGGAGATCGCTGGCTTTGGTATGGGTGAATGGAGACAGCATCCATATACTGCAGCCCTCCAAGCTTGAACACCTCCTCCATCCAGCTGAGTGGCGTACCGGCAGTAGCCATCCCAACCACCGTGACATCGGGTCTGGCAGCTTTTACCGTTTCATAGGTTTTCTTTAGCAGCTGGAAGTAATAATCCGGGCGAGAGTCAGCGGGACCGTTGCCACGGTCACCGAATCCGCCGTTAAATTCGTTATAAACTTCGACCCAAGGGATTTGATCTCCATACAGATTCAACAGGGCTTTCCCGTAATCGGCGAATCCTTGACGGCCTTGATCCGTATATGGCGTACTGTTCTGATCATAGAATGGATGGGTATAGTCAAGGATGATGAATGGTTTGAGACCATCCTGTTGTGTTCTTTGCATGTAAGCATCGCGATTAGCAGGCTTGCGGTACTTCCCTTTTTCGTATTCGACTGCATCCCAAGGTATCTCATCTCGAAAGTTTTTGACGCCAGCCCGGGTCAGCAATTCGCTTAACTCAGGAGTCCATCCTTGAGGGGTTTCCCATGCAAGGTGTGTCGACATGCCAAACGGAGAACTGTCCGTTACAGTTGGATCCGTATTGGATAGACGAGCCAAAGATATCTCCGAGCTTTTGATCATCTGGCCATTCTTCACTGCGTCGATCGATAATTTAAAATAACCCAGCTGTTGTAAAGGAATGGATAGATTCAATTGCCCTCCCTGTACCCCTTCAATTCCCTCCAACACCTTATGATCCAAATGATCGTACATCCTCCAACTCACAGCATCTCCTTGCGTTGTGATTTGGAAGGCGACAGGTTCATTTTCCAAGAAAATATTTCCCATTCTGCTCTGTTGGATTGACAGATCGGGATAAGGCGCTGTTAACACAACATTATCCAATAGGATCTCTCCACTTGATTTGCCACTGTTCAACCCGGACTTTTCCAATAAAAATTCAATTTGCTGGATGGGACCATGCCATTTGCCATCGTTCGCTCCACCGAAATGCAGATAATTTTGACCGCTGTCAAATTTATAAATTTCGATTTTCTGCCAGTTTATCGTTGGTTTTAACGAGAGTTTTTGCTGATGTACTTGTCCGGTTGCATCCTTCAAGCGCAGTGAGATCGAAGACGCATCCGCCGTTTTTATCCAGAATGCAATCTTTTGTATCGAAAGCGGTGATAAGCTCTTACCGAGCGTAATATATTTGCCGCCAGCAGTGAAATCTCCCTGTAGTTTAGCCGCATATAATCCCGATTTGGGTTCAAGCGCATCTCGAACATATCGGCCGCTTGCTCCTGGAAAATCGGTGCCAAGACCCAGTTTCCATATATCAAAACCGTCCTCGAAAGTTCCGATCTTGTTTTCCCATAGAGGAGCTTGCTGGGGAGCGATAGCAGATACCGCATCAATCCACACGTCTCCGCTCGACTGATTACTGCTCAATCCGGCTTTCTCCAGCAGAATCCCGATCCCCTGCGCAGGTCCGTGCCACACGCCATCGTTAGCTCCATTGAAGTGGAGGTAACTTGCTCCACCGTTGAAGTTCGTAATTTCGATCTTCTGCCAAACTGCAGCTAAAGGTATGGATATTTTCTGCTGATGCACCTGACCGGTTGAATCCGTTACTCGCAGTACGATCGCTGTTGCATCGGCAGATTTAACCCAAAATTCAAGCTTCTGCATATCTAACGGAGTGAAATTTCTGCCTATCGCTACGTATTTTCCGCCACCGCTAAAATCCCCATGCAGCTTACCAGCGTACACACCCGATTGGGACACCGTTGAATCCCGTATATATTCGCCTTTCGCTCCGGGGAACTCAGTTCCCAAGCTAAGATTCCACACCTCTTCATCGCTTTCAAAATTGCCAATGACTATGCTCTGTAAAGATTCATCTGCATATGCTGCCAACTTGCTATTGAATAGGAGTCCGTTCATAGGCCAGGTCAATAATAGCAAAACCAACATGGAGCTTAACATCCACTTTTTTATTGCCATATCCTTTTACCTCCCTCTGCAGTATCATTTCAACCCCCGAATAGTAAGCGTTTTCATTTATTGCAATTGCATAGATCCATAATGCCAACCCAAAGCACGTCACTCACATCGGAGAACGTAAAGGTAATCTTCCGACTGTCCGGACTGAACGATGGATGCGGATGCCCCGGATGGACCCCACGGCAAGGCAGCTCGCACAGAAGTTTGGAACGCCTTGTCTCTATATCGATGAGCACGATCTTGGACATGCCTGGCTCCTGTGTATCCGCAACCGCGTATCGGCCATCGGGGCTAATGCCAACATGCCAATACCTGTAGTCTCCATTGATGAATTCATGCCGCTTTCCATGCTGATCCACGAATAAAATGCCCGAAGGTTGGTCCGGGCTATGAGGATACTTCACGAAGTATAAGCCGCTGCCGTCGAAAGCCCAAATTTCATGTCCCACGTATTCCACATGCTGACCGTATTCATCTTTTTTTTGCGAAAAAATATTGCGAGCGACTCCCGTTCTGGCATCTACAGTCCATAACCGATCCGGGATGTGTTCCGTTGCGCCTTCATGGGAGTAAAACAATAAATCCGGATCAACCGGATTAATCATGGCATGATTGGCTACAGGGTAGGGTTCTGCAAAATTCGGTCTAATGACCTCACGAATTTCCCCGCTTTCGGTATCCACCGTGCCGATGATCCAATACGTTTCTCTTAATGCAGGTTCAGAGGATATCAATCGCTGATTCTCTTGCCAATAAACACCCAATACCTTGCCGTTATTCGTAATCGATAAGGGTCCCAGAAATGTGCAATTGGATTCAAGCAGGCCAATTGTTCGGCGTTCACCGCTCCAGGCATCCATAGCGTAAAGTTCATTTTTGTCGAACAAATATAAAACATCATCGCAAGAAACGACGCCACGTCCCCAAGTCAACCCTTCCTCCAGCACCTGTACATCTCCCGTTTCCGAATCGACGCGAGCAACATTTCCCGTCAATGTTTGCCGATCGATATCCGTATGAACGATCAGATGCCGGCTATCCGAGAGCCAGGTCATAGCCGTCATATAATGATGCGCTGTATCATGTCCTTCACACCCGATTGCAAGGATCGGCAGTCCCGAAGTTGGGTCTGTGAATGATCTTCTCTTAAGCATGAAGCTCCCTCCTGTCTTGTAAGCCCCACTCTCTTCGAACATCTTGAACGAAGATACGCGTGAAGAGAAGCGGGGCTATTAAAAATTATGACAGCTATTTGATAACGACCTTGGAAAGCACTTCCTCGTCGATCTTCTTTGCTGCCGCAGCGAGCAAGGCCTTTACATCCGCATCTTTGTTTGAAAATACCTCCTGCAGGACGTTCGTCAATTCCGCATACGACTCTTGACCATTGTACGAAGGCTCCGGAACGCCTTTCATTAATTGGGTAACCTCAGGATCATACCTAAACACGTTATCCGGATATTGATTGACCAGTTCTTCAACTTTTTTGCCATATTCCGAGTCCGGTTTATAGTAAGCAGGTGCTCCATACATGTAGACTTGACCTTTAGCTTTCCGGTCTTCCAGGACCAGCTTCAGCTCATCAAGCCCGCTGTCTTTGAACAAATCGAAAGTGACATAATTAAAGGCCATTTGCTGTGTTTCCGCCGGTTCTTGCGGATTAATCACATCATAATTTCCACCGAGCACACCGGTGTGATCGCCGCCTTTTTCCATCGACGGGATTGGCAGAATAATCAGTTCTTCTTTCTTCATGCCGCCGTTATTGATCGCATCTTCGATGCGGTCGCCCAGCACCATCGCTGCCCGGCCTTGCTTGAATAAATTATAGACGTCACCGTAGTTCAAAGCCCAGTTTTGCGGAAGCGCATTGCCCTCCCACCTTAGTTGCTTCATGAACTCCATCGCCTTCACGCCCGCTTCGGAGTTGAAGGCCGAAGAAACCTTGCCATCGGCTACAACTTGCGTGGTGCCCCCTGCGCTGTACAAGAAATTAGTCCAGTTCCATCCGCCCTCATTGCCTTTGGCCATCATCGCAAATCCGGCAATGCCTTTAGCAGGGTCGGCCGTTGCTTTTGCCGCCGCATAGAAATCATCCCAGGTCCAGTCCGGCGTTGGCAGTGGAACATTCTTCTCTTCGAATAATTTTTTATTGATCATAACCGCCATGATATAACCATTGGCTGGGATGGCGTGCATCTTCCCATCAATCATAAATGGGCTTGCCAATTTCTCGTTGAAATCATTGGCATGCTCATAATTAGCCAGGAACGGCGTTAAATCTGTCAGCCATTGATGCTCTAGCAATACCTTTCCTTCGGTTGCAGGTACCCGGAAAAAAGAGGGTGCTTGATGAGCTGCCATTTTAATACCGATTTCATCCGGCGAATATTGCCAATCATTCTTTTTTAACGTTACATTAGGATACTGCTCCTGGAACCGATCGAGCCTTTTGTTAATAATCTCAATCCCTGCCAGATTATCCGCCTTTGGAAACTGAACCGTCATCGTAACTGGCGCCGCTTTGGTTTCCTTATTAGAGTCGGCAGACGATTCTCCGGAAGCCCCATGTTCTTTACTGCCGTTATTCCCGCTGCCACAAGCGCTTACGACCACCGAAAAAGCAAGCAGTGCAATGAGAAGCAGATTCTTTTTATTGGTTTTCACTCGTTTTTCCCCTTTCTGAATTGCAATAAGGTAGGTTGCACCTCCATCATACTTGGACGCTATTTTCGAATCGATGATGGATCCACGGATTGTGATGATGGATTCACGGAACTCTGTTACCCCTTGACGCCTGACAGGTTCAGACCATGCATAATATTTTTCTGAAAGAACAGAAAGAAGAGCAGCGGCGGTATCATAATTACCGTCAGCACACTGAACTTCACATTCCAGGTCATGACGAAAGACTGAATAACATCGCGGTACACCACGGTCGCAAGCGGATATTTCTCGGGCGAGGTCAAGACAAGCGACGGCCAGAACCAATCATTCCATGTCGATGTGAATGCAAAGATAAGCAAAGTCGAGAACACCGGAACAGACATCGGTATGGCAAGCCGGAAAAAACAGCGAAGTTCGGATGCCCCATCCAGGCGGCCCGCTTCGAATAATTCCTTGTTAATGCCATCGAAAAAGCTTCTTAACAGCATAATGTTAAATGCGCTCGCCCCTGCCGGCAACCAGAATGCCCAATAGGAGTCGATCAATCCAAGGCTTTGCAGGTTTAAAAAGTTAGGAATCATATACGTCGCGCTTGGGATCATGAGCGTGCTCATAATAAAGATCGTGATTCCCTTGCGAAACGGAAGCTTCATCTGGGAGAGACTAAACGCTGCGAGACTAACGATCATTAAAGAAACAACGGCATTTCCGCCAAAAAGAAGCAGCGTATTTATAAAAGGCCGGATTATATCCACATATTTGAATCCCTCAATATAATTGCTCCATTGAAATTGATGCGGGAATAGGCTGGGTGGAAACGTAAATATTTCCTGATTCGTCTTAAAAGAAGAGAAGACCGTCGTTGCAAATGGATACAGCATGGTCACGGCAAGTGCAAGAAGCACAAGCAGCATAAGCGCATACCCGATCTGAACCGTCCTTTTTTTGAAATCAAACGAAGACATAATACTGCGTTCCCGATTGCTCATGCTTCTTTGCTCCTTCCTTGAATGTAATAAAGTACCATCGAGAGCGAGGTAAGCACCAGAAACATCAGCACTCCCATCGCCGAAGCTCTTCCGTAATTCAAATTCGTAAATGCTTCATTAATGATCTGGTACATATACGTAAGCGTTGAGTTGTTCGGACCGCCACCGGTGAGAGCCATATGAGTCATAAAACCTTGTGACGTGCTGATCAACTGCATGATGAACATTAAGACATAAATGTGGCGAATGCCAGGAATCGTAATATGGCGGATTCGCTGCAGGACTCCCGCTCCGTCGATTTCGGCTGCCTCGTACAAATCTTTGGGGATGCCTACAATAGCTGCCAAATAGATCAGCGTCGTTCCACCAAATCCTTGCCACGTTTCTGCGATCACAATGGAGAGCATAGCTATGCTTTTATCGGTTAACCACATAAATTGATGACTACCAAGCCAGGCTGCGATTTGATTCACCGGTCCTAGTGGATCGTACAGCCATTGCCACATGCCATAAAGCACGACAGCTGGAACGATATGCGGCAAATACACAATTAACCGCATCCCCCCTTGAAACCGGCGCAGCTCGGAGATTGCCATGGCAACGATACTGGGGACCCAGAAGCCAAGCAGTACGCAAAGCAGCATATAATAAAGCGTATTTCTGATCGAGATTAGAAGGGTACTATTCGCCAAAACCTCACGGTAATTGTTCAGACCAATAAATTCATTGCCGCCAACGAAGTCTACCCGCATAAAGCTGTATATTACCCCTTTAACAATCGGTGTCCAAAGAAACAAACAAAAGACGATAAGTGCCGGCAGCAGGAATAGAATCCCCCACATGTAATCTTTGCTTTTTTTGATAAGCGGGTGTACCAAGTCTCTTTGCTCAACCCTGTCGAATTGCGAGAACACCCCCCCACATCCTTTCTATGTTGGTATACCACTTATTTTATAGAAAGGTGGATACGCTTCCCATGACGGCTCCTCTCAACTCCATGACGGATTCTATCCAAAAAAAACCGCCCTTCCCCGGGCGGTTCCAAATCAGGCGATATAGACGGCGAGTTCTTGCTCGGACTGGATTACGGGAAGCTTGATCAATGCTCTTGTTCCGCCCTCTTCCCGTGCGAAATAAGTCAGTCCATATTCCTTTCCGAACCTTAACTGAATTCGTTTATGTACATTGCGGATGCCAAAACCTTTATCTGGATCAGCCGTGCCTGACAGAATCGCCTCAACTTTCTCCAAATCAAGGGGACGAAAACCGTTATCCTCAACGGATATAAACAAGGAGTCTCCGGAAACACTTATGCCGATCCAGACTTCCCCCTCCCCATCCATTTTTCCGATGCCATGGAGAATACTATTTTCCACGAGGGGTTGCATAATGACTTTTGGCAGCAAACAGTAATCCGTTCCTTCTTCCGTATGGATGTGGAAGCGGAAGGAGTGATTGTAACGCTTTTCCTGCAGATGCAAATAGGCCTCGACGTGGCTCAACTCTTCCCGAATCGTAATGATTTCTTTGCCCCGGCTTAGGCCGATCCGCAGCATCGTGGACAAATCCCTGACCATGTCCGCGACCTCTGGTACGCCCCCGCGAAGCCCGTACCAATAGACGGAATCTAGCGTATTGTACAGCAAATGCGGCGTGATTTGGGAATGCATCAAATTCAGTTCAGACTCTTTTTGCTTGATTTCCATTACGTATTTTTCTTTGACCAATTGGTTCAATCGTTCTGTCATCAAATAAAATGAACGGTATGAAGTGCCAATTTCATCCTTGCGGTCTTCTTCCGCATATCTTTTCATTTCTTTACCTGGTTCATAGGAACGGGAGAGACTGGCCAATCTCGCCAACGGTCTTAGAACTGACTTGCCTAAATAGAATAAGAAGAACAAAAGAACGATGAAATAACATACCGCGATGATCCGTATAATCCCTTGTACTTCATTATAGGAACCTAATAATGAGCGGAGCGGAATCTCATAAATAAGCCGATTGGCATACGAAACACTGTCATGGTAGACGTACATATGACTTTCCGTAACCCATACGCCGGGCAAAAGCTCTTTACCATTCTCAGGTATGGTGAAGGTTGGTCCCACAGCATCTAGGCCTACCAATACCGTTCCTTTCCTATCTGTTAGATATACTCTTGTATCTACCGGGAGGGTAATAGAGTTTATTTCCGTCATCAGCAATTTTTCGATTTCTGTGGCTGCTATAACACTGATCGGTTTCCCGCCATGAGAAAGGTCTATAACAGCCCTTATTAGGGCTATCGTTTTGTGCGAATCCTGATTGAAGCCAAATTGCTCAATATGCTCTATCAGGACCTCTCCATCCATCTCTGCCGCTTTTCGAATCCAAGCTTTTTCATCCAGACTCTCGATAAAAAAGACACCTGCGCCGGATACATGAGTAGAAGGTGCAAACTCATAGTTTCCAGGGTGCTTGGTCAGCACGAACAAAGAATAGTTCACATTAGTCGAATAATTGCTAAGTACATTCTCCGTTGCGATGTATTTGTGCAAGCTTCGGTCAACACCGGATTGGCTGTCGTCTCTCCATTGCTGGATTGTATCGGAGCTCATGATGGTTACCAGCTTCTGATCTACAGCATCCATGACGCGATCCATCGTCGCATGATTTTGTTTGTTCAATTCGGACAAGGCTTCCCCCACCTGCATTTTGATCGAGAGTGAGGCGCGATTGGAAGCAAACCAGAAAATGAGAAGCATGGGAATGAAGATAAATACGATGACAAAAAGTACAGCCTTCTTCGTTAATCGTTGTGATTGCAGGCTTCTAAACAATGTAGTTTCACTCCGATCGGACGGAATTAGGGCTCTCCCCATAATATCTTTTGAACACACGGCTAAAATGCTCGGGTGATTCATAACCAACTTCATCCGCAATTTCATAGCGTTTTTTTGGCGTGCTGACGAGCAGGTATCTGGCTTCCTCCAGTCGCAGCCTGGTCACGAATTCCCATACCGTCTCACCGACAATTTGCTTGAATAAATAACTCAGATAGTTTGGACTCAAATGCACAGAATCAGCAATATCCTGTATTTTCAGCCCCTTATTTCGGAAATTCAAGCGGATATATCCAACCGATTGCTGAACGATCGCCTGATCACGATCCGCCAATGATGCAAGGATAAGCTCGGCAGCCTCCGCTAAAAAGGCACAGAGCCGATCCTTGATCTCTGAGCCTGTAAGCGGAAACCGAAAGTACAGGATGGGATCAAGCTCTATATATTTTTCACCTATCGTCTCTTTCATTTCCAATAAAACGGTGTAAACTCTGTAAGCAATGCTTAACGGGATGCCCGCAGTCGAGTCATTGCTATCAAAAACAGGGGAAATCTCCGAGATAAAACATTGAATATCCTCCTGTACCCCCTCCAGTTTTTTTCCGGTTCTTATCCTTTGCGCCAATTGTTCTGTTTTTTCTTGCCAATTCACCTGACCCGACGCTTCCTTCAAAGAAAAATCCTCGGCGTAAAAAACATTATGATTATCATATAACGCATGCCATTTGACAGCTTTGACCGAATCACGATAGCTTTCTGGGAGTATGTGCAGTCCAGGCCTTATAGAGCTAATGCCAACAACCGCCTTTAAATGCAAGTAGGATTGAATATGCGTAACGATCTTTTTCCCGATCAAATTCATTTTCGCTACATGCTCCTGATCCCGCTCTTTATGATCCGCCTCGCTAAACTGCATGATGGTAATGATTTGATTGCCTTGGCCATAAAAAGCTACCGCATTCCAGTCCGCCAATGTCTCTTCGATAATATTAACTGTCGCATACTTCAGCAAATTGCGGTCCCTCAGCTTCTGGATAACCTCCTCCTCGGCTCCGGAGCGCCCCCATGAGAGCTCGGTAACAAGCAGCAGGTAATAAGGACCTTCAAATTTTAGACCAATTTGTTCAAAAATAAATAGATAATCATCGGATTTTTCCAATGATCCGGCAATCACTTCATTTAAAATATAGGATCGCAAAGATAACATTCCCGTCATCGAGAATTTAAGCTTTAATGATTCTTCCAATAGCCGCTTATATTTTTTATCGCGGTTTGACAGCTCGGCGCCAACCACCTTGGTCAATTGTGACAACTGAACAGGTTTGATTAAATAATCCCTTGCCCCTAGCCGTATACATTGCTGCGCATATTCAAATTCATCATGTGCCGATATGACAACAACGGGAATATCCGGTTTTTCGGATAAAATAGATTCCATCAACTCGATCCCGTTCATCCCATCCATCTGAATATCTGTCAGCACGAGATCAATAGACTCCATCCGCAAATAATCCAAGGCTTCGTAACCGTTGGAGGCAATCAAAACCTGCGTGATGCTTAAATCGGATATCTCCAGAAATTCCTTGATGCCTTGGCATACAATCGCCTCATCATCTACTACCAATATAGTGTACATTCCTGTCAGTCCCCTCCTTGACGCGATGGAACGATTCTCCCATAAATTATAGGTGCAATGGGTTACTATTTTTCATTATGCAATCCGCATTCGGGTCTTGTCGATGATCAATTCTTTGGGGAGTATGATATTTTCCATGCTTATAGCAAAAAGGCGATAGCTAAAAAGCTATCGCCTTACAATGAAGTCTGCAAGTTCATTTTACGTAAAAAGAGAGCGCTGCCGCTTGCTAGCCACGATTAAGCCTGGCGATCATCTCATTCATTATCTCTTCTGTGAAGGAGCCGCCGCTAAATGTGCTCAAGGCCCGGAGCGGCAGGTTATTGATCATCGCCTCCATCATTCCGCTGAATTCTTTATCTTCCTGCAATTTTGCAAACGGATGGGTTAATAGAATATGATCTAGCTCCTGCCGTGCTTTACTACCCACAGACGGATCGGCCAATAAATCGCAGATCAGGGTATTGCGATCAATCCGAAGCGGCAAAGCTGCTGTCGATCTGACCATGACCTTTTGAGCCAGTTCAATCTCCGCGGATGACTTGCCAATCAGTATTTCGAATTCCCCGGTCTCTACATGCCAGCTGTTCATGTCCACGTTGTAGTAGGAGAACGCGCGATGATCCAGATGGAAAGTGACAGCGCGGGATGCTCCCGGTTCCAGGAAAATCTTCTGGAAGCCCTTCAGCTCCTTCTCCGGACGCAAGACGGTGCTTTGCACATCCCTTACATACAATTGTACAATCTCCTGTCCCGGCCGATTCCCGGCATTATGGACAGTGACGGTAACCGTCAGTTCCTCATTATCCTGGATATCGTCCGCATGGATCTCCAAATCCTGGTACGTAAATGCAGTGTAGCTCAACCCAAACCCAAACGGGAATAACGGCTGAATCTTTTTGGCTTCGTAGTGGCGGTAGCCTACAAAGATCCCCTCCCGATAATCAACGCGATCTCCTTCGCCCGGGAAATTCAAATAACTCGGATTGTCTTCAAGCCGTAGCGGGAAAGTCTCCGCTAATTTACCTGAAGGGTTGGCCTCGCCAAATAACAATGCGGCGATTGCGCTTCCGGATGCCTGTCCGCCCAAATAAGCTTCGAAAAGTCCTTTGACCTTGCCGAGCCAAGGCATCTCAACGGGGGCTCCATTGCTTAACACCGCTACCACATTCGGCTGAACCTCTGCGATCGCTTCAATCAAAGCAATCTGATTGTACGGTATTCTCAGATGTTCGCGATCGTATCCCTCAGACTCGCAACGATCGGGAAGACCGATAAACAAGATGGCTGCATCGCTCTGCTTCGCTGCCTCCTGCGCATCCCGGATAAGCTCCTCCACCACTTCGTCATGCTCAAGCGCATAACCCGGTTCATATCGCACCTTCGTACTGCCAACCAGGTGGGTAATTTCCTCAAGCGCATAATCCAGACGGGTAGGGTGGATATGCGAACTGCCTCCTCCTTGATAGCGCGGCGTTTGAGCTAACGCCCCAATGACCGCCACTTGGCTCGCCCTGGATAAGGGCAGAATCTGCCCCTCGTTCTTCAACAGAACGGTGCTCTCGACCGCGGCTTCCTTAGCCAACTCATGATGCTTCATCTTGTCGTAAACCACATTTTCCTTCTTGCCGTCCATCGCTTTAAAGATAATTCGAAGCAGCCGCTCAACCGCCTGATCCAACCGTTTCTCCGACAGTTCCCCCTTTCGGACAGTCGCGATGATTTTGGCTTCCCCGCCGCCGTTGCTCGTCGGCATTTCGAGCTCAAGCCCTGCTTGCAAGGCGTCGACACGCTCATTGACAGCTCCCCAATCAGATACGACAAATCCTTGAAAATTCCACTCGTCTCTCAAAATATCGCTAAGCAAGCGCTTATTCTCGGAGGCAAATTCCCCATTGACCTTGTTATATGCGCACATGACCGTCCACGGCTGCGATCGCTTGACCGCATTTTCGAAGCTGGCCAGATAGATTTCTCTTAATGTCCGCTCATCTACTGTTACATCGGTTGACATTCTCCGATATTCCTGATTATTAGCGGCAAAATGCTTTAATGAAGTCCCGACGCCCTGGCTCTGCACACCTTGAATATGGCTAGCGGCCATTTCCGAAGACAAATACGGATCCTCAGAGAAGTATTCAAAATTTCTGCCGCAGAGCGGTGAGCGTTTAATATTAGCACCTGGCCCTAGTAAAATCGCCACATCCTCAGCCTGGCATTCTTCCCCAAGCGCCGTTCCAACCCGTTCGAGCAGCTCCCGGTTCCAACTGCTCGCTAACCCTGCTGCAGAGGGAAAGCAGGTAGCCGGCACACTTTGGTTAAACCCCAGATGGTCCGCTGTGCCGATCTGTTTACGAAGCCCGTGCGGTCCATCGGTTACCATGATCGAAGGAATCCCCAGACGCTCAATGCCCTTCAGATTCCAGAAGTCGGCCCCCGAACACATCGCTGCTTTCTCCTGCAGCGTCATCTGCCGAATAATCGATTGAATATCTCTTGTCGTCATTTTATATAACCTCCCATACAGATACAGAAATTTGAATATCATTATTGGTTTTGAGTCATTTCCTTCAGTTCTTGAATAATAGCTGGGAATTTCTTATCCAACTGATAGACATAAAGAATCAGGATTGCCAAAATGCTGATAACCAGCGGAGCGTACAGGTACACCATCTTGATCACCTCAATGGCTTGCCCGGATTGATTGGCCAGCGTTCCGTCATATCCGCCAAACGCCAGCGACCAGCCTACGGCCGCTCCTCCCAGACCGCTCCCGACCTTGGTTCCGAAGCTGCCCGCACTGTAGACCAATCCCTCGGAGCGAATGCCTGTCTTCCATTCCCCATACTCAATCGTGTCCGCCAGCATCGCGAACATCGTTCCTACCAGCGGAGCCATGAATAACGCCTTGACTACAGTTCCAATCAGAATAACGTTGAAATTGTACGGGTCGATCATAATGATCGCAATGCCTATCATTCCAAGCACACTGGCGGATAAAGCCGTGTTGCGTTTACCGAAGCGCTTGACCAGCGGTGCAGTAAGCGGGATACCGATCAGCATGGGCAGCAGACTCGCCAGCCCCAATGGGCCTACCAGATCGGGATTCTCCAAGATATACTTGGCGTAATAGGCATTCAGCCCGCTGGTCAAAGCGCTGCCTATATAGACAACCAGACAAAATGCCACCATAAGCAGCCAGTATTTATTGCGGAACAAGGCGGGCAGCGCTCTCTTCAAAGGCACCTTTTTAGCGGCAACAACAGGCTTAACCCGCTCCTTCGTCGCCTTAAACGTAATTAGATACATAAACGGCGCAAGCGCTCCAATAATCAGAAAAGCAAGGAACCAGCCCGTCTTGCCTCCGCCGAAATGATTCACCATAGGCATCGTAACGAAAGTAATTAATGCCGCTCCGGCCATAGCCAGCGTCATTCTGAAAATATTCAGCAGAGAACGCTGGTATGGATCCTGGGTAATCAGCGCATTCAGCGTACCGTAAGGGATATTAATCGCTGTATAGATCAAATTTACCAGCAAATAAGTTGCGTAAGCGTATACAATTGCTCCGGTCGGTCCAAGCTCAGGCGCATAAAACAAAAGGATCAAGCTTCCTCCGAACGGCACGCTCATCCATAGCAGCCAAGGCCGCGCTTTGCCATGCTTGCTGTCTGTCCGGTCTACGATAGCGCCCATTACGATATCCGCACCGCCGTCAATAACTCGAACCAAAAGCATCATAGTCCCGATCACGGCCGGCGCTATTCCAATAATGTCAGTATAAAAAATGCTTAGAAAAGTACCAATTACGGTAAACACAAGGCTGGTCGTAAAATCACCAATGCCATAACCAAGCTTCTCTCTAAAGGAAACAGGAACATATCCTGCTTCATTGTACTTATTTTCACTTGCATCCACTCTCATATCCCCCTGTTCATGCTGTCAGGACTATCGCACTCTCCGCGGCAAAATCCACAGAGAGTGCAATAAATATCCGCTTTGAGGCTATTTTTTAATGACAATTGTATTAAAGGATCCCGCTTCCAGTTCAAAGCTGAGCGTCTGATCGCCCGCGTTCAAATTCAAACGGCGCGCTTCCTTGAACGGATTATTAATGACCACGACGATTTCTCCATCCGGATTGCAGAAAGCGACGGATTTGCCGGTCCAGGCCCCCTGAAGCCCTATTCTGCGTGAGCCGGGAGCAATAAAATAGGCAAAATGCTTCATCACATAGTACTCCGGATTAAACGTATACTGCTTCGTCTGCGGATCTACCGTTATCATGGAATTTTGCTCCCATCCCCAGGTGCTCCGTCCCCGCGGCTCCAGGACCATATTCCAGTAGATATAAGCATTAACCCCATGGGAGAAGTAATGCTGGTACAGATTATAGACATATCTGGCATAGTCCCAGGAGTTTTCACCATCACCGCACTCGTTCTCCGTCTGCATATAACGCAGCTCGGGATAGCTGTCAACCGTCCGCTTAATTGCATTTTTACCTGCCCACTGGTAACCGACTCCTTTAATATAGGAATACGCTTTCGGATCGCTCAGCACAATTCCGGCATAATCGTCAAAATCGGTTGTCCGCTTCTTTAACAGTTCCTCCCATGGGTCAGGGGCATTGATCGTTCCCAGCCAGATTTCTGTATTGAGACCATACTGTTCAAAGGCCGGTCCGAGATAATCAGCGATAAATTCGCGCAGCTGCTCGCCAGTCCATACACAGGAAGGAAATTTCTGATCGGCAATCACTTCATTTTGTACGTGAATTTGATGAATAGGGATTCCCTGCTCTTCGTAGGCTTGTACAAATTTTACGAAATACAGCGCATACGCTTCCAAAATTTCTTTCTCCCAGCGCAAAGTCCCGTAATTGTAGGCCTTCGGGTACTTCATCCATGTCGGCGGACTCCAGGGAGAAGCGAAAAATTTCAAATCCGGATTATAGGATTGCGCCTCTTTGATGTACGGTATAAGATACTTGAAATCTCGCTCGATGGAAAAGTACTTCATCTCCAGATCCCCGTCTGTCTCATTGTGGCTGTACCATTTCTCAGCATAGTCACTTGCCCCGATCGGAAGCCGGCAAATCGTAAATTTATGGTCGCCGTCCGGGTGAAATAAGGAATAGAAGATCTCATGACGCTGTTCCTCGCTCAGATGCTGCAGCGCTATATAACCCAGCTCGTTGAAGCATCCGCCAAAACCTTCCACCAACTGATGCAGCTCGCCGTTCAACGACAGGTTAGCGCTTTCTTCTGTATAAGAGAATGACTTCTTCTCTGCCCAAGCCTCCTGCGTTGAGGTTGAATACCATTCCACGGGATAACTCATTATTCATTTCCTCCTTGCTTGAATTAGAGCATTCTTTACTGTACATTCATTATGACAAATCGCAATCGAAATGAAGATACGCAAATCCCTGTGAAATTTGCCCTAATCCAAGGTGGTACTGAACATGATTATTCCTGAGCCCTATCGCTCCTATGTATCTTCACATTCAAAATGGCTTCCTGCCATCGACTGGAACGTCAAATTATTTGGCGCCCATATGCAGAAGGTGGAGAACGGATGGAGTGTACCCGAGGAGGCCCATCCTGCTTTTGAGCTGATTCTGATCCTTGAAGGAATTCAGATAACCCTGTTGGAGAACTTGAAATATGAGCTGCATCAGGGGGATATTTTGCTGATTCCGCCAGGCTTCAAGCATATTAACCGATGTACCGATGAAGGCGGATTAACCTATTTCATTGCCCATTTTAATGTGGATGAACCGCTCTTCCGTCAGGAGATGAGCCTGAACGCCAAGCTGTTCTACCCCTGCGGCTCCGAGGACAATGAACGGCTGAGGGCAGGCATGATGAACTGGGTCCATCTGGCCCAGCGCGAAGGCGAATATACCGTCGCCGATCTGTTCCGCATCCAGGCCGGCCTGTTCGAAATCTTCAGCGTGCTGGCCCAGCGGATGTCCGCGAATTCTGAGGAAACCGTACCGCCTACAGCCGCCCACTATGCCAGACTCATTGCCGAATCGCTAAAATCCAATTTCAATCATGAGAATATGAAAAATGAGGGGCTTCGGGAGAGGGAAATTCATATTGAGGATATCGCGGTTTCTCTTAAAATAAGCCCTGGCTATGCGCTTGAAGTCTTCCAGAAGGTCTATGGCATCTCCCCGCGTAAATATCTTTCGGAGCTTAAGCTGCACGAGGCCAAGCAGCTTATTCACCAGCCTGACCTGGATATCTCGCAGATCGCATCGATGCTAGGCTATTCCAGCCTCGCTCATTTCAGCCGGCAGTTCAAACGCTGGACAGGCATGAGTCCGCGCCAGTACCGACAAACGCTCGGCGGCATCGTGTTCTTTGATCAAGGTTCCAAATCCTGAGCTCAGTTAACTAAACTATGGCAAAATGTAAACTCTGTATGTATTTCAAACTTTGTGATTCATTTCATAGTTTTGTGCCTTGATAAAAAACATAATTTAGTGTGATAATAATAATCTATGACTATACACCGAGAAAAGAAGGCTCGAAAATGAACCTGGGCAAATACCCTACCTTTATTGAAAAACCAATCAAAGCAACATTGAAACCGATGCATGAAGTACTTATCACTTTACTGTCAGCCTTTCTGGTCGCCGTCGGAACAAACCTGTTCCTCGTCCCACATCATCTTCTGTCCGGCGGGATTACCGGCGTCGCTTCCATTATCGGCTATATGACGGGCTGGAACATCTCACTGCTATATTTCGTTCTTAATTTACCGTTAATCGTATGGGGCTGGAAAGCGGTTGGCAGACGTTATATTCTTCTAAGCTGCCTGTCCGTTGTCAGTACAACCTGGTTCATGGCCGTCATTCCACAATATCAGATGACAAAAGACCCGATTCTAGGTGCCATCTTCGGCGGGGTTGTCTCCGCCATCGGCATCGGCTTGTCATTGCGTGTTGGCGGGTCTACCGGCGGCTTTGATATCGTTGGCTCCATCGTTACATACAAGCATGACTTGGCTATGGGAAATATTCTGTTAATATTAAACGGGATCGTCATTCTCGTCCTGGGCTTCTATAAGAGCTGGGATCTGGCGCTTTATTCCATGCTATCAACCTATATTAAGGGAAAAGTGGTCGATATGATTCACGTAGATCATGTTAAAGTGACCTGCTTCATCGTCACGAAGAAGAAGGACGAGATGCTTTCCCAATTGCGCAAGCTGCATCATGGGATCACCTGCCTCCATTCCGAAGGCGGCTATACTGAGGAAGACAACTATATGCTGATGACCGTGACCACCCGTTACGAGGTGCCTTCCGTTCGCAAGACAGTCATGACAACAGATCCCAAAGCATTTATGAATGTCGTGCAATCCACAGAAATTATAGGCCGCTTCAAAAGGCCAAGAAGATAGAAGCTCATCATCTCTTCCACCTATAAATCAAGCCAGCTCGGCAGCCATCTGATGATGGAGCTGAACTGGCTTTTGTATGTCTGTATGTGGAATCTAAAGCCTCACTTTCTATTGTGCTCGGCACGCCAGTCGTCAAGCTGCTTCTGAACCTCCGCTCGCACTTCATCGATCCCCGCCTGTTTGAGCTCATCATTGAACTTGGGCAGCTCGGCATCGACATCCAGGCTTCCTGTCATCAGGCTGGGGTAATACTTCTCCCAGACCATCTCGATATTCTTCCGCTGAATCGGCATGCGCGATAAATCCGGCGTGAATCCCAGCAAGCTGGATTTAAGGGCCTGGCTGTTCGAGCTGCGAAACTGCTCCCATTTGTCCAGAGGATCCGGAACATCCCCGCCCATCGTATTCAGGATAAACCAGTTGCCTTGAGTATATTGTACTCCCGAGTAGTCCGGCGGTGCATCCGGTATAGGGTCCCCGTTGCTGTCCTTGGGTCTTATCAGAACGATCTGACCATTGGAATCGAGATTGTAATGCACCCCCTCAATCCCGTAATTGAACAGATTGCGAACCTCGGGATCAGTATTCAGCACATTTAGAAATTTCATGCACTCTACTGGATGCTTCGTATCTGCACTAACGGACATAATTCCTCCCCGTACCGACTCCGTTGTAACCAGCAAAGGGGTTACCGGATGAGCGATTAATTTATAACCGCGATCCTTGCTCCAGCTATTCTCCGATAGCGGGCCCCCTCCGGCAGCTTTCCAGAAGACCCGTTCATTGCGCTTCAGCCCCTGGGTCTCCCGTAAAGCGGCATCCTCATTAATATACCCCGCCGTATAATATCGTCTAAGCGTATCCAGCACCTGTCTTGCTTCCTTCGTCTCAAAAATATTGACGACCGGAGCATCCGGATCCTGGGACAGGACCATGAGGGGAAGCTTTTTGTCGAGAATATATTCATAACCATCCAATGCAAAAAAGTTATTAGAATCCTTATCCAGCTCCATGGGCTGATAGGAAGGCTCTTTTTCCTTGATCATTTTAAGCACTGGTTCAAGCGATTCCAATGTATTGTACCGGGAAATATCAATATTGTATTTTCTTACGAGCTCCTCCGGATACATCCACTGCTCCCGCGTGGCCAGCTCCTTGTTGGTTGGCACGCCATAAATACCGCCATCATACATTCGTACCCCTTCCCAAAAGATAGGATCGATCGCGTCATACATTTCTTTACTAACGCTTGAGAGATAGTCATCCAGCCTCAGCCAGGCTCCCCGTTGAATGTAGGTGGCGTATTCCGGAGCAAAAGCGATATCAAAAGGCGTACCCGCGGATACCATCGTGTTCAGCCGCTCTTCATACTCTTGCCACCCTACTTTAATGTAAGTAATGGTCACGCCTATTTTTTGAGCCAAAATCTCATTGATCTTATCATTGACGATCTTCAGGTCCTTGTCCGGCTCTCCGATCGTATAATAGATGAGATTCACCGTGTCTTCGTCGGAGAGACTCTCCTCTCTGGGGTCAGCGAACCAGGAGCATCCTGCCAAAGACAAGACAACTCCCATTGCGCACAGAAGAAATATAACAAGCCTCGCCATTCTGAAGGGATGTTTCTGCCTCCGCATTATGTCTCTCCTTCCTGCCACTGCCAAGCTTCATCTCTATTTCCTTAAATCTGACGGCGACTTGCCGAAGAAGCTGTGAAAATGCATGTAAAAATAGCCCGGATTCGAATATCCTACCGATTGAGCAATACTGGCGATCTTCTCGTCCGTGGATAAAATCCGTTCACGGGCCCGCAGCATCCGGTAAGCCATAATGTATTCTGAAAATTTCATCTGGGTTTCCTTTAGAAACAGCTGCCCCAAGTAGGTACCATTCATGCGAAACTGTTCCGCCACCATCTTCAACGTGATATTCTGAGCATATTCCGTCTTGACCATCAGCAGGATGCGATTGACCAGCTTGGATAAGCCGTCATAGCGAACGCCCAGCACGGGATCGATGTTGACATCATCATGATCAGCCCCTTCAAGAGTACCGTGCAAATCCTCCACAATGATTTTCTCCACAACCTGCTGCAGCTTGGAACGATTCACCGGCTTGAGCAGATAATCCTTAACCCCGCAGCGAATAGCTTCCTGAGCGTATTCAAATTCACTGTAGCCGCTCATGATAATATATTTCGCCGGCAGGCCCAGCTGATTCAGCTTGCGGATAGCATCGTAACCCCGGTCCTTGCCAATACATACATCAAAGATCGCGATATCTGGATAGAACGCCACGGCTTTCGATATAGCATCCTCTATTGTCTCGCTCGTCTCGATACAGCCGAAGCCATATTTCTCCCAATCCAGGGTCCGTTTCATTCCCTCTAAAATCTGGGGCTCATCATCCACAATCAGAAGTTTGTACATGTAAACCGACCTCCTTTGGAAGGATTACAGAAATCTTTACACCCGCTTCTTCGTTGTTCCCAATCTCCATGGTAAAATCCTCACCATAGAAGAAATGCAGCCGGGTATGCACGTTATGCAAACCGATGCTCTTCACCGGAGCATCATCCTTGCGATATAAAGCATCGCGGATCTCATTTAGCCGTTCCTCGGCAATCCACTTGCCATTATCGACAATTTCCAGTACGAAATGCTCCTCCGCCTCCCAGCCATTGATGACTATCAAATTGAAGCCATTGCTTGGATTAAAGCCGTGAACGAAAAAGTTTTCCGCAAGGGGCTGCATCCAGAACTTAACGGTAGGCAGCGATAAAAGGGCTTTTTCTACGTTAATTTGATAATAAAACCGGTCCGGATATTTAAACTCCATAATCTTGAGATATTCCTGCAGTAAGGACAGCTCTTTGCCGATGGTAATAATATTTTCATGTTTCACCATGTCGCGATAGAGGGCACCCAGTGCTGCAATGGCATCAGAAGTGTCAACGTCGCTATTTACTAATGCTCTTGAGCGGATCGCCTCTAACGTGTTGTATAAGAAATGCGGATTGATTTGATTCTGAAGCGCTTTCATTTCGGTCTCCTGCTGCTTCAGCTTTAGCAGATATTCCGTGCGGATATACTTATCCAGCTGTCTGGACATGTCCTCCAGTTCCCTGGAGATCATTTCATATTCGTTGCGCCGATAACGCGCAGGGGTCTCAGGCGTAAAATCCGCCGTTTTTACCCGTCCCATAGAATGAATAATATGATGGAGGAACCTCGCATCATCTCTTAGATTATGAACAATAAGCATCAGAACACTGATCATCGCCGACAGTACAATAAGGAATACACTTAGAAGCACGCCTGCCTTTTCTTTAATCATCATGCCTAGATCGACCAGACCAACGAACTGGTAATCGAACTTGGTGGAGGGAAACGTGACGAAAAAGACACTGTTTAGCCCGCCCATGGACATATATCCCTGGCTGCGCCCATCCGCCACCGCTTGGCGGGCCAGCTCTTCGGTATGACGGTTCGCCCCGACGATGGGGTATACATCTCCGGATGCGCTGACGATCGCCGCTTGTTCAACCCGATAATTGCTAACATTTTTGAATATTCGGTCACTGCTGACCAAGAATCGAAATTCGCCCAGCTGGCGCGAAATCTGGTTAGGGTCCGACAATTTTTTGCGGTACACAAATCCCTTGTGAATAGACTCTTGAAAAGCTTCGTCCGTATTAGGAAGCTGGAACATAAAGCTTGCACTGCCATTATTGTCAAAGCGGATCACATTCCCCCGCTGCTCGGTATGCAAGCTTACCTGAATGATATCTCCCTGTCCCCCGCTGTACAAGAAAGACTTCATATCATCCGGAAAGGATACGAGCGGCTGGTTATAGCGGCTTTCCTGAAGCCTGCCGGTAAGGTATCCTTCAGCGCTATGGTCGAGAAAGCAGCGGACATCGTCCATTAAACCGCTGTTGGAATATACCCGCTGCATATATGCCTCAATACGATCGGCATTATACTGGAACGTATTTTCCACGCGGATAAAGGCGCTGGCCGCCTCATTACGGGCGTTATCCACCCACTGATACAACAGAATGGCGCAGGTAAGAATGCCAATGGCCAAACCGATAGCCACTACAAATACCGTATAAGCAATGAATTTGCCGCGATATATTTTGATTTGCAGAAAGGACATAATGCGACGCCTCCTTTGCTAAAAGGCCTATGTATTCATAATATAGCATACAAACGGAATAGGAAAACTCGAACAGAGGCTAATCCCCTGTTCGAGCTTTTGAAATAACGCCGTCATTTCATAATTACATCATTATTTGAAATAAGCTTCAATCTGTTCCTGGGCAGCCTTCATAATGGTCTCCATTCCTGCCGCTTTCATCTCAGCCACGATCTTTGGAACTACAACCTCCGGATCCGAGGCGCCTGTCATCAGTTCATAGCGATATTTATCCCAGACAGCCTTGGTGGTAGCTACTTCGGTAGAAAGATTGCTGATATCCAAAGCGAAGCCCAACACGGATGAGGAGGATGCTTCTTCATTCAGCTTGCGAACTTGTTCCCATTGATCTTCAGGAGCTCCTTTCGTCACCGCCAAATCAAAGAAGGTACCTTGGGTATAAGCCGCCAGCGGCCAAGTATCCGTCTTCCGCTCGATTACCTTCTCACCATTTACATTTTCATAGTCCACACCGAGTTCACCAAAAGCCAGCATATTGCGCAGTTTCGGATCTGTATTCACCAGCTCAAGATATTTCAGAGCTTCCTTCTTATATTTAGAGTTGGAGGAAATGGCATTTAAGGAACCCTGAATCGTACTGGTCGTAAACAGCGGACCAAAGGTTTGCACCATGTCGTACTTTTCTACGCCCTCAGTAATTTGCCAGTTCGCTTCTGCGCCAGGAAACGCTTGGGCGCTAAAGAATGCGCGGCCTTTATCCGGCTCGCCCTTAGTAGGAGCATCCGGGTTAATGATGCCATCCTTATACCACTCATGCAGCAGTTTGAGATTTTCCATCACATCCGGCTGCTCCAGCGTCGATACCACTTTGCGGGATGGATCGTCAAACCTCACACCGATCGGTTGGAGACCGAGAGTAAGATCATCATAGCTATTCATAAAACCGCTAAATCCATCACTTTGAGTCAAAGGCAGCGGATAGAAGCTTTTGCCTTCCCCGGCTTTCATATCCCGCAAAGGTTTGTCAAGATCCTGCAATGTTTTGATGTTATTCAAGTCAATACCGTATTTCTGTACGAATTTGTCATCAAATACCCAATACTGAGTCACGGAAGAATCTTTGTAGGTTGGAACAGAGTAAATTTTACCGTCGATCTTCGTTCCATCCCAAACCTTTTCAGGAATAAGTTTATACAATTCAGGCGACTCACTTTGAACCAGGTCTGTGATATCGGCAAAAGCTCCCATCGACACCTGTTGATTGTATTTCGTATTGTTCGTAAACATGATGTCAAAAGGCTCACCGGTGTTCACAATGGTGTTGATCTTGGTATCCCAATCGCCCCAGCTCGCCACCTTGATATCGATTTTGACACCGATCTTCTCCGCCGTATACTCGTTCATAGCAGCGATCGCTTTATTAAAGTTTTCTGGAACCTGTCCCCCGATCGTCCACCATACCAGAGTAGGAATATCAGCCGAATCTTTTGCCTTGTCCGTGTCGCCCGAGTTCGTCTGGGCTGTGGAATTCGCATCTCCACCAGACCCTTCGGACTTGGAATTCGAGCCGCCGCATGCGGCAAGAGACGACATTAACAGCATGACAATACAGAGTGTGGATAGAAGCTTCCATGATCTTTTCACAAATATTTGCCCCCTTCTATGAATGTTCACCGTATGCATGTTCTGAGATGATATGATAAACCAGAAAATCTGGTTTATTTCAGGTCAACCTTTGATAGCCCCCACCGTCAAACCGGAAATAAAGTATTTCTGGAAGAAAGGATACGCGAAGGCTACAGGTAATACGATCAGAATCGCCACCGCCATCCGTGCGGTTTCTTTCGGCATGGTAGCAACCAGCATCGAATAGCTGACGCCCATGCTGGAAGCATTTCTGGCCAGCGCGTCTACGTTGCTCATCAAGTTATTCAGCAAGGCTTGCAGCGAAAAGAGATCCTGATTGTTGATATACAGCATGGATTGGAACCAATCATTCCAATAAGCAAAGCATAGAAACAGACCGATGGTCGCCAAGACCGGCAAAGATATAGGTAAAATAATTGAGAAAAAGATACGGAACTGGCTGGCGCCGTCTATTTCCGCCGATTCGATAAGTCCATCCGGAATCGTGCTTTTGAAAAATGTTTTGCAAATAATTACGTTAAAGGAGGACACCGCTAACGGCAGTATAAGCGCCCAAATCGTATCCTTAAGACCTAGCAAATTCGAGTTAATATAGTAGCTGGATACCAAGCCGCCGTTAAATACCATCGGGATAAAGACGAGCCAGGTCAGGAATCCTTTTAATTTGTAATTCGATTGTGAAAGCACATAGCCCATCGATGTTGTCAACAGGACACCCAGGACCGTGCCAACCACAGTAACCAATACCGATATTCCTAAGGCCCGAAGAATCATCGTACCTTGCTGGATAACAAAGCTATAGGATTCGGTTGAAAACATGGTTGGAATCATATGATATCCCGTCTGCCTGATCGAGTCCTCACTCGAAAGCGAGATAGAAAGAACCACTAACAAAGGGACCACACAGACCAGAGCGATCAAAATAAAGATCAGGTGAAAAACAATATTCATACCTGTGCCAATTCGATTAAACTTCTCGAGACCCGACATTCCTTCAGTTCTTGATGCCATAGACTCGCCCCCTTTACATCATCGCGCTGTCCGGATCGATTCTGCGAACGATCCAGTTGGCGAGTAGAATGGTCAGACAGCCCATAACGGATTGCACAAATGCGGCGGCGGATGCCATGCCAACGGTAGCGGTCTTGAGCTGTTTATATACCAGCACGTCTATGGTGGTGGTTACGTTAAATAGGGAGTTGGAATCCCGCGGGACCTGGAAGAACAAGCCAAAGTCCGTATAGAAGATCCGGCCCACTGCTAAAATGAACATCATCACGATAACCAGCTTCATCATCGGCAGCGTGATGTACTTGGTCTGCTGCCAAATGGAAGCCCCGTCAATGACAGCCGCCTCATAGTAAGTGCTGTCGATGCCGGTAATGGTAGCCAGATATACCACCATGCCGTAGCCCAGGCCCTTCCATATATTCATGAAAACCAAAAAGAATGGCCAATATTGAGGTTCCATATACCAGTTCACAGGTTCGCTGCCCATCTGGAGCAGCATCTGGTTGGCAATCCCCTTGTCGAAGCTCAAGAAAGCCCAAATGACTGCAGAGACAACGACCCAGGACAGGAAGTAAGGCAAGAACATCATCGTTTGATAGACTTTGCCCGCTCTACGATTATGCAGATGGCCAATCATCAGCGCTAATGTCACGGGAATTACAATATTGAGAATGATGAACAAGAAGTTATAGCCCAGCGTATTGCGAATAATAATCCAGGCATCATTGGACTTGAACAGAAATTCAAAATTTTTGAATCCGGACCATGAGCTATTGAACACATTGCTCAGGAAGCCCCCCGTTATTTTGAAATTCTTGAAGGCGATGATAATGCCAAACATTGGCAAGAAACAAAATAATATATACCAAACCGTAGTTGGCAACGCTAAGAGCGTCAGCTCGGTATCCTGTTTACGCCAGCGCGTGCGCAGGCGTTGTTGTCCATTCTTTTTCATGTTCACTCCGTCCCCCCCATCGATGTATTAATGTATTTCTAAGGCTCTTTAATTATAAAAGAAAGCGATTACAGCTTTCTAGATAACAAACGTTATACTACAGTCGAAAAACGTTATATATTCTTGATGAAATGATGACTGAATGCCGTCATTTAACGTCAAAAATGGCGGAGCAGGAATAATCTCCTGACACCGCCATTGATTCAACCGTTGCGATCTTTCAGGGCATCACCCGCCCTGCTTTAACTTTTCCTTACTGACTCAAATAATTGGCCATGATTTGGGCCGCTTCAGCTCTGGTCGCTAAATCTTCAGGCGCAAACCTCTCTCCTGTACGCCCATGGATCAATCCTAATGAAGCTGCCGCCTTTATATTATCGAGTGCCCAAGCTGCAATATGAGCTTCATCCTTAAAAGAGACCGTGTATTCTATAGCTGCACTTCCATGCTCCAGCGTATACGCACGCATCAGAATCGTAGCCATTTCCTGACGGCTGATCTTGGCATTTGGGGCGAAGCTGCTCTCGGATCGGCCTGTAATCAGACCGGCCTCAACCATTTTGGCCAAATCCTCACGATACCAGGCATCTTGAGCCACATCCGTAAATGTCAGCACAGCTTGCGCATCTAGCTGGAGAGCGTTCGCCATTATCTTAACGAACTCCGCTCTCGTTATTTCACGATTTGGCTGGTATTCATTCTCGGATACCCCTTGAATCAGATGCTTCGCCGCCAATTTTTTAATAGCATCCGCTGCCCAGTGATTCGCTGGAACATCGGAGAAAGAAACATTATATTCAAGTATTGCATAAGTTCCTGCTGTGCCGATCTCGATTTCCATCATTTGCCCGTTACGCCAGCCACCCATGTAGGTTGGCGTACCATCAGCAGCGATTTTATAAATTCCAAGCAAATCAGCATTTAATATTTTATTCATAGGAAACGCTATTTTGACTTGCGGAGCAAAGCCGGAAAGATGATGTGCATCCCCCGTTCCGGTTATAATACTAAGCTCCAACTCTACAGCCCCACCCTGAAGCGAAATACCTGTGCTACTATGAATTCCCGCTTCGCTTAATGATTTTGGAGCTATCGTCACGCGAATCTTGCTGTCTTTAAGCTGATCCTTGTCTACTGCAGCTTGTAATTGATGAAGCAGTTCAGACTGAATCTCTAATGTTACTTTATCTGTTTGCAGCTGAAGTGCATTCTGGCCCAGCAGCTCACCCGCATTCACAGGAAGCTCAATATTCGTTACACCGGCCTCTACTGAAATAGCCACCCTGCCATTCTCTGCAGATTTGCTTAGCTCATGGGCTGTAATTACTAGCGTGTTCGGATCTTCAGGTTTAGGAGCCGGGGTTATGTCAGGTGTCTGGCCCGATCCTGAGCTGGAGCCAGATCCATTGTCATTGCCATTGCCTCCATTGCCTGGACCTCCACCTGACGCCACCCTGACCAGAATATCGTTCTTGGCCTGCAAAAGTGCTGCATACGCTTCTTTAATGACATCTGGGTCCGCATCTGCATTCAGCAATTTAGCTTCTTTATAAGCCGTACTTGCTTTGAGCGCTGCTATAGACTGCGCGGTGTAAATATCGTTATTTTTAAGTACGTCAATTTCAGTGAGAAGTGCATTTAATTGCTTCCACTCTGCAAGATCCCTGCTCACTTCAAAATCTATTTCTTCGCTTTCTTTGGCAGCTGTATACGCTTGCCCATGAAACTCTATCGTATTCGTAACAACCACTTTGTATTTGCCAGCATCGTTCGCAGTAACACGACCTATTTCATAGGTTGCGCTCACCGCATTTTCAATGGCCGTGTTGTCTTTATACCATTGATAGCCAAGCGTTCCGTTTGCTCTCGCATCGACAGAGAAGGTAACCTGACTCCCCATCACCGCAGGATTGCTTGATACGTCAACCCGATGAATCTCCGGTTCATCGATATCCACTCCAGCGGGAGCTACGGTTAATGTTAATTCCGTACTGGTCACTTCCCGAGGTTCCGTCCCTTCTATTCCACGGAGTACAACGCGGAACCTGGTCCCGTTATCCTCAGCTTGCGCCGTAAAGGAATATACATCCTCCGTTACCGTTGTAGAATTCCAGCTGTCTCCACCAGCCGGCATCGTTTGCCATGTCAGCGATTCGATATTTCCCTTCGCAACAACCGACAGGTTCACCTCGTCACCTTCATTGACCGTTTTACTAGGCTGCAGGTCAACAGTAAATGAAGGGGCTTCAAGCACCCAATGCGCTTTCAGCGTCAAATCACCGGTAACTACATCCTCTGCAAAATTCCACTTCTTACCTCCGTTATACCAGCCCTCCAACACATACCCCGCTTTGGCAATGCCTGTGGGCTCCCCGATTTTTGAGCCATGGGCAGCGCTGATTTGATTCAAGGCTGGCTCGCCGCCATCCGTGTCAAAGCTGATTTGATAATTTTTCAAGTAAACCGGCTCCGATTTATTCCCGGCGTAATCTTCCATCACCACGTGTACCAGCTGGGCATTTGAAGTAAAGCTCAAGCTTGCCTTTGTGCTGCGTCCGCGAATAATTCGATCCTTGTTGCCAACGCTATACGTCGTAGGGAAAGATTTAAGCACATTGTCTTCATACACGTACATATACCGCCAGTCACGCGCAGTAGGCATTGGCAAATTCAGTTTGTTGCCCTCCCAAGACCAGGCTTCGGCGTAGGGTTCTGCGACTTTATCAATAAAGTTCCCGCTAATGGACACCGGATCCGCTCCGGCAGGGATGACTGTGACCAAATAATCGTCTCCATTGATGGGCATGTCCGTGAATGAAGCCGAAGTTGACCCTGCCGGAACGATCATTTGTTCAGACACAGGTTCTTCTGTCGTAATCCAATTCAAAGAACGAACCTTTACTGTAATTTCACCGAAAGCAGGAGCTGCATTTTCCCAGGATACGATGAACTCTCCAGACTCCCGGGAGTCTGCGGTAATATCGGATACAGAAGCTGTGAGATCGAAGCTTACCGTTGCTGCTTCACCCTCCAGGCCATCGGTTCCGACCGGAACCACCTTCACAACCCCGGATTTGGCAGGGAGATTTTTAATGTAAAATACTTTATCGTACTTACCGCCTACAAAAACATCATTCACATATACGTTATATTGCTTGACCTGGTTATAATTAGAATCCATCTCCCACTTCAGATTCATTTCGTTGCTATCGGCAAAAGCTTGCGTTATCGTTAACCCGCCAGGTGCGGACAATTTCGCTGCCGAACCGTCGGTAATTCGGATCTGACCCACATTCATTTGATAGTCTGCAATGGTTGCGCTTTGGCCCGGATCGAACACGAGACCAAACGCAGCGATTCTCTTGCCAGCATACGAGCTCAGATTTATGTCCTTCGTTACCCAGCCATCTGTCTGATTGCCAGACTCAGGCACCGGCACTTTTACAACCACGTCTGGATTGTCGGCAAATAAGAGACCAAGCGCCATACTGGAGTCATCATCTGCCGCCGGTTTATTATAGGTAAGCGACGCCATGGAATTCGCAATTACATCCAAATCGGTTTTATACAAATGCAGGAAGTTCTCCGCATCCAAATCACCACTAACCACAAGTGAACTGCCCCCGTTAAATCCACCTATTTTACTGTAATTATAGCGGCTTGTGCTTGTGTTATACTTCGCGCCATAATCAAAATCTACGGTTAATTTGCTGCCAACCGTGTCCTGCCACCATTGCCAAGTTACAGGAATATCCTGCAAGCTCATGTTGGACCATTCGTCGTCATTGGATACTGAGCCATTCACATAATAAGACAAGCCGTGGCCTGTATTGAAATTCGTATAGAAATTCGTACCCGCAATCACCGAACGCTCGGAAATGACGGAAGCAATTCCCGGCCAGTAACGGTTATCTGCATATACATCATTAACCGTATTCGTCGCAGACACCGTCGTATTTTGCGGATCGATGTTTGGCCCCGACCACCATAATTGTTCACGTACCTTGGTCATCCATTGGTATTCGTTCTCTGCCCTGTGTTTAACCGGATAGGATAGATTCATGTCCTCATCCAGCCCGGCATGAACAAAATCGGCCCCCAATGTCGCGAGGCTGAGCTGCGGCTGACCCTTTGAATCGAGTTTGCTCTTTAGCGCCGAGCCCTGAACGCTCTTAAAACGGTCCCGCCCGGCTTCCAGTCCGGCAAAGCCAACATCATAAAGATCAATATCCGTGCCATTGCTTTGATTCAATTGGTTTAAATAGTTCTTGGCTCCCGTAATCTGGCTGCTCCCCATCCCGTAATCAAAGAAGTAAGATTGCGAAACTGGCTCTCCATCATTTTTGTCATACAAGAATGAAATATTGTTGTCATTAAACGTTCTGGCAAAAGTGTTAGAGCCTGTGGCCGTATTCAACGAATCGTACCATTGTACATACAATCCCCCTTTTTGAAGCACCTTCAAAAACGCGATGTAATCGGGAATATCAGCTACGGCAACATTAGGGCTCTGTTCTTCCTGGTTCATGAAATAGCCGTCGAATCCGAAATAATTAGCCATTTCAATCAACTTTTCCGCGACAGGGAAATTGCCATGCTCATCCTTCACAATCATTTGTTTATAGGTCTGTTGGCCACGGTCATTATTCGAGAAGAAAATTCCGGCCAGTGATAAAACGCCATTCTTATGCGCAGCATCGGTATACGTTGGATTAGGAATATTTAGAATACCGAATTCAAACCATTTTTGCTGCCAATCGGATTGCGCCGTCTCATCATAATATTCTGGCGGTGTATAGGCCGTAGCTGTTCCATGCCAATATGAATAATAGTCCGTATATTGCCAGAAATTAAAATGATATTGGGCAAATTTGTTCGTATAAGCCGCATTTTCAATAAAGGCGTTTCCATAATCACCCGCAACAGTAATCATTTGCGCCTCCGAACCTAGCTCCGGATTTGCCTGCGTAGCTGAAAAAGGAGCTATGCGCTTTTGCAGTGGAACATAGGACCTCAGCATTTCTGCATCTGGATCGGTTTCCGGACTCCAGTTCATAATGTGACTGCTCGTATAGCCATGTACGCTCGGCTGGTTCTTCCCATGGGCACTATCACCTTCAAAAGGCCAAGTATCGCCAGCAAAAGCCGCGTGGGGAAATCCAGCAACAACCACTCCGAAGATTAAAGCCGTCACAGTTATCCTCTTAAAGCTTTTCCTTCTTGCCAGTTTAATCATCTACAATACTCCCTTCTTTCTTCCTAAGATAGGCGGTTATCTGTCATATATCTGTGGCGCCGACGAGTTCGCTGGCGTTCTTAACCGTTCTATTTCATCTTCATTTGCCTGTCCCTCCTCCTGCTATGAATTTGTATTGACAACTTAATTTTAAGAGAAACCGCTTACATTTTTTAGACAGTAAATGTTAGATTGCAGTCAAGAAACGTTATATTCCCTTGATAAAATATCGTTTGAAAAAAACTAAGGGCGGGTAAGCTTCCATAAATCCTAAAGAAGCCTATCCCGCCCTTAGCAGCTTTTGTAACCTGTTTGCTCGTATTCCCGGGGAAGTCAGATGCGATCATCCGCCATTTTCACAGCGTCGCTTATTTACCTGATTAAGCTATTCATTATCTCTCCATTTGATCCCTGGATGTCATTTCATCATCCGATCAATAAAGTGACTGCTGACATGTTAAGATGAGCTGATCTTAAGCTTGATTGTCTTTATCTCATAGGGTTTAAAAGATAACTCAATCGCACCGTCTGATACCGCCAGCTCTTCGGCTTCATCCTCCAGCAAATTCGTGAGATATGCTCTGACATTCCTCATGTCATCGGGCCACCAAAGTTTAATTTGCTCCCGCCCACCGGTGGACTCATAGAAACGCAACACCACTCCGCTTCCATCTTCGGCCTGCTTCACAGTATCCAAAATGGTATGCTCGCTATCAAGGCCAATCCAGGCATGTATTGAGTTAAGCTCGCCAGACCGGAAGACAGAGGGAACAACCAGAACAGGGTGATTCAGCTGCGCCGCTTGTCTGACAACCTGGGCTTTTCGCCAGTCCTCCTGGTGTGGGTACAGTGAATACGTAAAGGTATGGTCGCCTTGGTCCGCCCCATGATCAGGCCATTTTGGCGCGCGCAGTAAAGACAAGCGCATCACGCCATTTTTAATGTCGTAGCCGTATTTGCAATCATTTAGCAAGCTAATCCCGAAGCCGCCCTCCGACAAGTCTGCCCAGCGGTAACCACATACCTCAAATTGAGCTTGCTCCCAGCTGGTATTGCGATGTGTAGACCGTTCCAGCGCTCCAAACTGAATTTCATAGGTTGCTTTGCTTGCCACAATATCTACTGGAAAAGCTACCTTCAGCAGCTTATGTTCTTCCTGCCAACTGACATGAGTATTGAAGTCAACTCTCCGGGTATGATGATTCAGCACAAGCTCCTGAGTGATGACAGAATGGCTGATTTTCCATTGGAAACGCAGCCGATCCTGAACGGCTCCCATCGCAATAATTTCACTGTTCACCAACTCTACGCTGCCTGCGGGCTGACTCTCATACCGTGGGTCAATATCCCAAGCATCCCAGTAAGTAGGGGTATCATGGTAAAATTGCAGGTCATTCCCCTTAGCGCCAGCCGAGATTAATGGACGATCTGTCCGTTTATCCAGCCATTCGGCAATCGCTCCCCGGGTATCAAATGTCAGGACATAATTCGGAGTTTCCCAGACCGGGGGTACGGTTTGGCCCGGCTGGCATCCTCGATTAAAACCTGTATCCACGGCTTGACCAAGGGTTTGATTCGCTTCTTTATTAGAAACTGAGCTCGCCTCTGCCGCTGTCTTCCCGGTAAGCCAAATTGTCTTATAACCAAACGCCGGAATCCCTGTTACCCGTACAATCGCATCCAGGGCATCCCCCTCAGAAGCAGGAACAAGGTCGAACTCCAGGGGGCCTTGTTCATCCCGGAAGGAAATTCCTTCCGGTCCTTTTCCTAGACTTGTATCTGATCCTGCAACCTTGCTTAACACAACCACTTCGTCCCGCTGCCAGCCCAGGCTGTTAAACAGAATATAAGGAGTCCCTTCAACAGCGTCTGTATTCACTCTGGAGGCTACAGCCTGAACGGCTTGATCCAAGGCTGTACGACCCAGCTTGAAAATCTCCTCATACTGCTTGGCAGAGGTAACATATACCTCCGGAATCGACGTTCCCGGAATAATGTCGTGGAACTGATTTAATAACATCAGCTTCCAGCCTTGGTCCAGCATGGCCTTTACTTGCTCACCCTGCTGGATATAATTCGCACCAAGCTGACTCCATATCTCTGCTTCCCGGAACAATACTTCCGCTTTGCGATTGCTGTATTTATTTCTGGCATGCGTTGTATAGGTCCCCCGATGCAATTCCAAATACAAGTCCCCATGCCACTCCGGCAGCTTCAGTGCTTTGTCCCCAATGGCATCAAAGAATTCCGCCGCTGTAGCAAAGCGGCTTAACGGCAGCCCAGGCATCAGCTTGGCCCGATTTACATACTCCACCATTTCATGCGTTACACCGCCGCCGCCATCCCCGTGTCCATACAGCAGCATTAACTCATCATGAACATCACGTTGGCCAAAGGATTCCCAATGCTCCCGAACATCCTTGGGATGTGTATGCTCATTCAGGCCATGATTCTGATACGAAAGGATGTTGGTGCCGTCGATGCCAACCCAATTAAACAAATCATACGGGAATTTATTGGTGTCATTCCAACCAAGCTTGGTTGTCATGAAGTAATCAACCCCGGACAATTTCAACAGCTGCGGCAAGGAAGCGCAATATCCGAATGTGTCCGGCAGCCACTCAATATGAGACCGTTGTCCAAATTCCTTTTCATAGAAGTTTTGTCCGTACAATATTTGCCGGGCCAACGATTCACCATTAGGAATATTAAGGTCCGGTTCTACCCACATACCGCCTACCAGTTCCCAACGGCCTTCAGCAATTCGCACCTTAATTTTTTCGTACAAATCAGGGTAGTATTCTTTGACAAACGCATACAGCTGTGGTTGGCTTTGTGAATATTTAAAATCAGGGTAACGGTCCATTAAAGTACAGACGGTAGAGAAGGTCCGGCTGACCTTTCGTACAGTCTCCCGCACAGGCCACAACCAAGCGACATCAATATGTGATTGCCCTACCATATGCATAGTCCCCGGAACGGCTTCCTTTGGCATCTGGGCGGCTACCGCTTCAGACAAACGTCGCTCGACACCTCTGACATATTCGCCATCTTCTATTACCTTGCGCTCCGCTCCATATAAAGCATCCATAGCCTGATTCAGGGCCTGCTCCGTATGAATCCGACGCATATCACGCTCAGGCAGCAGCTTGGCCGCCATATCTGCCACTGTAACTGCATATTTCAAGCTTTGAATCGGTTCATTCACCCTTACCAGCTTGCTATGAACACCACGAATCGGCGGATTAATAACAGCCTGTGCGTTTAAGGGATCAACCGGCTCAGGAATCGGATCGTACAATTCTATTTCAAGAAGCGGAGTACTGCCTGCCTTGGACAGAGGCATGGGTACAAACCAGTGGTTACGATCCAGGCCATGGTAAGTCTCACCATTGATCCGCAGCAGGGCTTCTCCACCCGCTTCAAATACGAGAGCAACCTGTTGCGGATTCCACGCCTTGGGGATTTCCAGCTGCTTGGACAAAAAATAAGTTGTGCCTTGAACGCTTTGCATGTTTTGCAGGTTTTGCTCGGAGGCTTCTCCTGTTGCATATTCATATCTACCTGGTTCGATATAACGTGCCTTCCGCATCTTCCACGTTTCAATCTCTATAGCTTCAAGCCACTCATGCCGGGATAAAAAATCAATAAATCGTTGTATACGGCTCATGCTTTTCCTCCATTCGGTGAGAACGTTATAGTATGGGGTTCCTTGCAACTTGCAAATTAAGCTTTGTTCCTTCCGCAGAATTCGGCCCAACCCTGATTTCGAACTCGCCTGGTTCTACGACAGGCTTCAAATCGCTCCCGATCAGCTGCAAATGCTCTGTGCCGATTGTAAATATAACCGTTTGAGTTTCTCCCGCCTTCAACTGAATTTTGCGAAAACCTTTTAAAGATATTTCAACGGGAGTTACTGACGCGATCATGTCCGATACATATAATTGTACGACTTCCGCACCATCCCGATCTCCTGTATTCGTAATGTTCACGTATACATTAGCTTCTCCATCCGGAGCAATGATCGCAGGCTCTATGCGGGCATTACTGTAAGCAAAGTTGGTATAACTCAGCCCGAATCCAAAAGGATACCGCGGTTTAAGATCGGTTTCAAGGTAACGCTTTCCACGCGTTCTTCGCGCATTATAATGGATTGGAAGCTGACCCACCTCCTTTGGAATGGATATCGTTAAGCGGCCCGACGGATTGACATCTCCAAACAAAATATCCGCGACAGCATTGCCGCCTTCTTGACCTGGATACCAGGCCTCTAAAATTGCATCAGCATGCTCATCAATCCAGGGCTCTGCAACGGGTCGGCCATTGATATAAACAACCACGATCGGTTTGCCCAGCTTATGAATCTCCTGAATTAGCTCCAGTTGGACTCCCATCAGCGTCAGCGTACTCCGATCAATGCCTTCGCCACATTCCATATCACTCCAGACGTTGGCGGTGACTACCGAAGCGCCGGTTCTTAAATCGATGGTACCCTCGCCAAAATCACGCGCACTTGATCCGCCAACCACCATCACCACAACTTCAGCAGCTGCAGCTGCTTCCAGAGCAAGCTGGAAACCCTCTCGGGAGTCGCCCTTAATCCGGCAACCGGGAGCATACAAGATACTATTGTTATCTTTTCCCACTCGTCGCGCGATTCCTTCCAGTACCGTGACTATATTTCCCGAAGGCTGAGGAGAGGTATAGTCGCCAAGCTGGTTGTAAGGGGCATTGGCATTGGGCCCGATCACAGCGATTGGGCCAACCTTGTCCGGGTTTAGAGGAAGCACGGACTTTTCATTTTTAAGCATAACGATTCCTTCAGCAGCGATCTGTCTGGCTAATGCGGTATGCTCTTGGCTGCCAATGACTTGACCTGCACGGATGGGATCAACATAGGGGCGATCAAACAATCCCAACCGAAACTTCGCCTCCAGCACTCTGGATACAGCCCGATCCAGCTCCTCTGTGGCGATCAAGCCCTTAGCCAAGGCATTGGCCAAATACTTATTAAACATCTCTCCGGACATTTCCATATCTATACCGGCCCGCAGGGACTGGGCAACGGCCTCCTCACCGCTTCCTGCGGTGTTATGTCCGTCTGCCAGCATGTTTATTGCCCCGCAATCTGTAATCACAAAGCCCTTGAAGCCCCAATCGTTACGGAGTACATCATCCAGCAGGTAACGATGGCTGGTGCAGGGAACACCATCAATTTCATTGTAGGCGGTCATCACGGACCATGCCCCTGCTTCAACGGCCTTTTTAAACGGATACAAATCGACTTCATGTAATTCGCGAAGCCCCATATGAACCGGAGCCCCGTTCCGCCCCCCTTCTGATGCGCCATAACCCGCAAAATGCTTGAGTGTCGCTATCAAGGTATCAGAGGAATCCAGCGTATCTCCCTGCAATCCTTCCATGGCAGCCACCGCAAGCTCGCCAATCAAATAAGGATCTTCTCCAAATGTCTCCTCTGTTCTTCCCCAACGAGGATCACGCACAACATCCAGTACGGGAGAGTAAGTGGCGGCTCCGCCCTGACTGCGAGTTTCCACAGCCACCGCCCTGCACATTTCGCGATACAGATCTGTATTCCAGGTGCTGCCCACCGTTATAGGAACCGGAAAAACCGTTGCCCCAATGGCCATATGTCCATGGGAGCACTCTTCTCCGAATAAAATCGGAATTCCAAGCCGCGTATTCTCAATAACATAACGTTGAATTGCATTTACTGCTGCGGCCCCTTCTGCAGGCGACAGTCCTGTCTCCAGCGTTACTTCTGTCCAGGGATCCGCCCGCAGCGATCCATATAAAGAGCCTATCCCGCCATGCCGAAGCTGCTGCTTGAATGGTTCTGTAATCTGGACCGTGCCATCCCCATTTCTTTGGTAGGCCTTCCAACCATACATTTGCAGCAGCTGTCCTATCTTTTCCTGTTCCGTCATACGTCCCAGAAGATCAGATATCCGCTGATCTATTGGCAATGCGGCATTTTTGTAATCCATACTGTTCTCTCTCCCTTAGGTCCATTGTAATAAAATAAAACCTATTCCAGTCCATTCAAAATTGTTGTTTTTGTATTAATTGCGCAAACTCATCTCATAATTAATCGTAAGGAAACCGTTTCCATCTTTCTAGACAATAAACGTTAGACCGCAGTCCAGAAACGTTAGATGTCCTTGATCGCAAATGGGGATAGCTCCTAAGATTACCGCGTGGAAATACAAAATAAAGTGTTCATCTTATCATGATTATCAAGTGACTTGAGAGACTATCAATAACGGTGCGGTAAAACACAAAACCACCGGAGATATCCCGGTGGTTTTGTGTTTTGTATTTCACAGCAGGCCCGCCTCTTATTTGTCCAGTAATTTGGCTATCATGACATAGGCCTGCTCCTTGGTCAAATTTTCCTGCGGACGGAATTGATTATTGCCCATCCCTTGAATCAATCCAAGATGATAAGCATCATAGGCGTTATCCTTCGCCCAAGCGGCGATATTCGAATCATCAGCAAAAGTAAAGTTTGGCCCCGCCGATGCGGCTATGTCACCGCCAAGCTGCTTGTAGAGATTCATCAGCACGACGACCGCTTCCTGACGGGTCAGCTTCTTATCGGGAGAGAATTGTCCTGCCGCAGTCCCCTTGATCAGCCCAAGCTTCGCCGCATGAGAGATTTTGGCTTGATCAATGTCACTGAACGGACTGTCTATCCCCTGCATTTTATAACCTGATTTATATTTATACAGATTAAAGGCGATATAGGTAAACTCCTTGCGGCTGATTTGGCTTGCATGATTGCTGCCTTCAAGACCATCCAACAGTGAATATTCGCTAAGCTTCAGATAATCCTCCTTAGCCCAAGGGCTGATCTGAACCAAATTCTCTGTTGGGCTGGTTGGCTGCTCTATCAGTGGTTCGGTTCCCGATTTGGCCTTGAAGAACTGAGTATCATACGAGAGCGAGAGAGGCTGCCCGCTTCCCTTGCCGTAAAGTCCTGTCACTTCAACATGGAACTGATCCTCCGCCTGGTATTCCATTGGTAAATCCGGACGGAAAATAATGCAGTAAGGAATCCCGTAGCCACCTTTATCCACGGTAAAATACTTGCCGACTTTATCCTGGTCCTCCGCACTGAAACTCCATACCTTGCCATCGGATTGGCGGGTCATTTTAACGGTGACACTGCTTGTTTTTGTATTATCATAAATATCCGGATTCAGCGAGATCGACCACGGGTCCTTCTCATGCCATACTTCAAGCGGGAACTGTCCTGCCGCTGGCCAAGCGATATATTCATAAGCGACTTCTGCTGCTGGCCGAGACTTATCGAAGGAATACATATTGGAATATGCTACTTCGTATGTTTCCGACTGTCCTAACGCAGCGCCAAACATCGTCTTCTTCATACTCGGATTGAGTATCCAGCGTCGATGCCCAACCCGATCGATATTGCCTGTGCTTGAATCGGACATATATAGATCCACCACGGCTTCCATGAAATTATCCGCCCCATAAGCGATGTTGCTGCTCTTGGCTCCGTTGGCTCCAAGGCTGTACAGAATCGCGCTCATTCCTTGAGGTTGTGCTGGATAATGATTTAATTCCCCATGTATAGCATTGAGCAATGCGGCTGCCTGCTGCTGATCGCCGAGCGTAAGATCCGCTTCGATGTCATCCGGAAGACCAGCCAAATAACGAACCCAGTTTACTGCCTTAACGCCTTCCAATATGTATGCTTCCCGCAGCTTCCCCGGGGAATAAGGAGAATTTATGCTGGGCTTCTCTTCATAAGCTTCTTCCCATAGGTAATCTTCATCAGTCCGTACGGACACATATTCCTTCATCTTCTGCACAATCTCCGCACGCGTATGCTGCTGCACATGTTCATTAACATCATGCTTGGCATAAGCGGCGTTTGCAGACAGCATCGTGGTCATAATTACAGCGGCAGCTACGGCAAACGTCACGATGCCCCTTGTTCCCTTGAGCGGCTTCGCCCACTGCTGCCTGGATGTACTCCTCTTGTTCATTTCTCTAACCTCTCTCCCTGATGGAAATCATATTTCTTTCTTCTTTATGTCGGTTGGAATGAACATATTTTGAAGTAAAAAAGGCATAGTCCCCTTCTCAATGGCGAGAATTGGGACTATGCCTCTATTAAAATGACGGTGAATAAGTCTACGCCAGCTTCACTAAATGATACTTCTTCTTCCCTTTACGGATAATGATGAAGCGGCCTTCAATAGCTTGATCTGCGCTAACTTCAAACTCAAGCTCGCCGATGCGGTCTCCGTTCAGGGTAATAGCACCGCTCGTAATATCCTCACGCGCTTGGCGCTTGGAGGGCTCGATACCAACATCCACAAGCCAATCGACGATATTTTTGGATTCCTTGGCTGCTTCAAAGGTTGGCATTTCCTTGAAGCCTTGTTCGATCTCATCCGCCGTCAGCGATTTAATATCTCCGCTGAACAGCGCCGCTGTGATCCGTTGAGCTTGAGCCAGCATTTCCTCGCCATGCACAAATCTTGTCATCTCTTCCGCAAGCGTAATTTGAGCCTCGCGTTTATGCGGCTCGGTTTGTACCTTCCCGGCCAGACTCTCAATCGTCTCCCTGTCCAGGAAAGTGAAGTACTTCAGGTATTTCACTACGTCGCGGTCATCGGTATTTGCCCAGAACTGGTAGAATTCGTACGGCGTCGTCTTCTTCGGATCGAGCCAGATCGCGCCGCCGGCCGTCTTGCCGAACTTCGTGCCGTCAGCCTTCAGCATTAGCGGGATCGTCAAGCCGAATGCTTTTGCCTCAGAACCTTCTTTTTTGCGAATCAGGTCCAAACCACTAGTGATATTTCCCCATTGATCGGAGCCACCGATTTGCAGCTGCACGTCTTCATTCTGGTAGAGGTGCAGGAAGTCCATGGACTGCAAAATTTGATAGGAGAACTCGGTGAAGGAGATCCCGCTCTCCAGGCGGCTGGCTACGATATCCTTGGCAAGCATCGTATTGATGCTGAAGTTCTTCCCGAAGTCACGCAGGAAATCAATGACGTTCAAATCATGCGTCCAATCGTAGTTATTGACCATGCGCAGTTGGTTGTCCCCATCCGTCAGGAACAGTTTCTTCATTTGCGCGGTTAATGATTCTACATTCGCCTGCACCTGCTCCATCGTCTGCAGAGTCCGCTCCGTCTGGCGTCCGCTTGGATCGCCGATCGTTCCTGTCGCTCCACCGATCAGAATAACCGGGTTATGGCCTGCCAATTGAAATCTTTTTAACATCATAAAAGGAATCAAATGCCCGATATGCATACTGTCTCCAGTCGGGTCAACCCCGCAGTACAAGGAGATCGCCTTCTCTTCAGTCAGCTTGCGAAGCCCTTCCGCATCCGTCTGTTGATTAATCGCATCGCGCCATTGTAGTTCATCAATAATGTTCATGTTCATGTTCCGCCTCTCCTATTAACTCTTATTCTATGAAGCTAGATATACGCAACCTCAGCACCAACTAAAAAATCGCCCCCAGTCTGCACCAGCAGATCCAGGGACGATTGAATAACCGTGTTACCACCCAATTTGTATGAGAGCCTATAACCTCATCATACCACTCACAGCTATGTATCGTTAGCTATTCCGCTTGGCATTACCCAAGATACTCCAGAGTGTAATTCGCCGGTTAAACAGTATGCTGCCAGGTTCCATCAACCCCTGGCTTTCTGAGAACAGTGACTGCCGCTACTTCGCTCTTTCCACGTATATCAAATATAGATTTATGAAAAATTATATTGAATTCAGCGAAAGTTGTCAAATTATCCCCCTTTTAATATTATCCATTCAAAAACCTGTTGATAAAAAGAGGGGCAGGAAGAAAAATATAGAATTTTGTATTATATTAGTAAAAAAAGGGATGAAAGGAGTCCGGATTTGATGCTCAATCGAACCCAAAGGAACTTTAGAGCACAAATGATGAACATACAGAGAGAAGAAAATAAGAAGAAAACTATGTTCTACAGTTACATAGAAGACAAGCATATAACCGGTTATTACGGAGACGCAACCGAAACGGAAATATCTCAGAAACCAGGAATAGCCTTTAGAGTAGTTCGATTTTTTTTGTTTTTGGTCTTTTTAGCAGAGGTGCTTTTTACGTTCCTCGCAATAGCTGTCGTGGAAGAAATAAAACTTGAAATAGGGTTCACATGCTCTACTATCATATTGTTTACTCTTTTTATTTTTAGTTTAATCTCCCCAAGACTTGTATTTATGAACTCGCGTTTTGTTTCGTCTATGTTATTTGGCTTTTTAACTCTCGTTTTTTTCGTTTTTACGTTGCTTATGGCGATTCTGTATCAACCTTAACCGCATAAACTAAGGCTCCTTGGAAGGGAGCCTTGTATTGAGTTCAGCGAAAGTTTTCAAAATTCATGGGAAGGCTGTTCCGCATTCCTGTACTGCTTAGGAGTCATGCCGGTAAATTTTTTGAACACTTTAATAAAATAGCTCTGGTCATGAAAATTAAGCCAGGCGCAAATATCCGATATCGGATATGGGGTAAGCGTCAACAGCTTCATCGCTTCATGGATTCTCTCTTGTTGAATGTATTCACTTAGCGGGATGCCTACCTTTTTCTTGAACAAACTGGATAAATAGTTCGGACTTAGGAAGCTTAGCCCGGACAACTGCTCCAGCGTAATATCTTCATAAAGATGATCACTGATATAGTGCTGACAGGCCTGTATTGGGGCAGAGTATCGCTGCTCGTTCAGATTTGCTACACGATGGGTGAATTCGGTCACGGCCTCTTCCATAACAGCATTTATCCCCGAAATCTGCTCCTCTTCCTCCAACTGCTGAATGTAGAAATCATTTAACGTTAACGCGGTCTCCTCATTGAGGCCTCCTTCAATCGCTGCCCGGCAGATTAAAGCTATGCCAATAATCATAATATTCTTTTCACTTCTAAGCTGGCTTCGCCTCGATAACGTACCTAACTCCTTTTCACCAATAATCGTGGAATGGGATAAATCTCTGATTTTATCAAGCCTTCCCCTCCTGACATAATCAAGCAGCACTCTCTCGTAATACAGGTTGGAATGAAAGATCAGGTTTCTTCTCCCGCTTGAAATTTCAAGATCGGGCTCCGTTTTAGGCTCCATCTCGGGAATGACGTCGTGGCTCATCTTAACGACAAAGGAGGGCTGCAGTTGTACCTGATAGAGCATATAGTATGCCAGCAGGCTAATGGAGAGCAAATGTTCATATCCTACGGCCGGGAATGATTGATAGAACTCGATTAGAAGTCGGATATTAGTGAATCCCTGCTGCGAAAGCTCATTGATGATGTCCACATTCGTACTGTCCAGCTCACTTTTTAGGCAGGGACCCACCACGATTTTTGCCGCTGCCTGCGCTTGATTCTCCAGGTTAATGTAGAAGAACTGCAAATAACTTAGCGTGAAAAAAATCGGACAGTCGCTCTGTTGCTGGGACAAGCAGCCCTTAATTCGGTCTTTCAGCGGTAAATAATACGGACTTCTTTGCATGTTGCCCGCCACATATTCGGCTTTGAATTCCCCTTCACTGACATAAAAGACTGATAGCCCATGGGCTTGATGAAGATGCTGACAAATATAGTTAACTTCTTCGCATGAGAGCGGCTGCATAGGTTTCTCCTTGATGATAATGATTATTAAAGGATAGTCCATTTAATGTGAAAATAATACTATTAATCGTAGAAAAACACAATAATTATAGTTAAATAATAAATATAATTAAATTGAATTAAATTCATTCTAATTTTAGGAGGAATCAAGGATGGAACTTGCCAATAAAATTGTGATTGTTACTGGAGCCGGAAGCGGTATCGGAAGAGCCAGCAGTTTGAAAATGGCTCGCGAGGGAGCTAAATTGGTACTCGTTGATTTTAATAAAACGACCGGTGAAGAAACATTACAGCTGGTTCAGGCACAAGGGGGCGAAGGGATCTTTGTCCAAGCTGACGTCTCCAAGAGCGAGGATGTACAGCGCTATGTCAATACAGCAGTTGAAACTTATGGCCGGATCGATGCATTCTTTAACAATGCCGGAGTTATCCAGAAATTCTCCCTTCTGACTGACATTGAAGAAGCTGAATTTGATCGCGTCGTCGCAATCAATTTGAAGGGCGTATTCCTTGGTTTGAAATATGTACTTAAGGTAATGGAGAAGCAGGGAAGCGGTTCGATCATCAATACAGCGTCAACCGCCGGCGTCCGCAGCGAACATAGTGTAGCCGCCTATTCCGCTACCAAGCACGCCGTCATTGGTCTTACTCAAGGCGCAGCTCTGGAGTATGTGAAGAAAGGCATTCGCGTCAACGCAATTTGCCCTGGCGGCGTGGAAACTACCTTGACCAAGAGCGTGGGAGAGCAGTTCATGACGAGCGGATATGTTCCGGAGGAAGTTGGCAACATGCGTATCGGCCGTTACGCACAGCCTGAGGAAATGGCCGAAGTTGTCTCCTTCCTGGCCTCTGATCGCTCCAGTTACATGGTTGGATCCGTTGTTCTTGTGGATGGCGGCTTGACCTTGTAATTAGTGAGAGGGACAAGCAACGTAGAATAAATAAGCCAGCCATATCAAAATGAAACGGAGTCGTCTCAGGAAGTTGATGTTCCGACCTGGAGACGACCCTTTTCCTTTTGGCTTGATCACTCGGACATTTTTGATCGCATAATAAGTGCGATTACTACAGCCAGCTATTTGAACAACCTATTATCATTACCGATGCCGCTCATAGCGATTTGCTTTGCTAATCTGCTTAATGGCTGCTAACTCCTCTTGGGTCAGATGCGGAGTACGGGCTGCAGCAATATTGGCCAGCAGTTGCTCCCGCGAGCTTGCACCCGGGATCACTGTCGCGACTGCAGGATGACTGAGCGAATAACGAATCGCAAGCTCCGTCATCGTTCGATTACTTTCTTGAGCTACCGCACTTAGCTTTGTACGCAGTTCAATAATTTCTTCTGCTGTGTAGTTCAAATATCCTTTCGTAATCTCACGTTCCGCAACTAGCGCCCCACTGGCCAGCGGTCCTCTGGCAATAACGCCAATCCCTTGCTCATGCAGCAGCGGCAATACCTCTTCCTCGGAACGCGGATCAACAATGCTATATTGATTCATCACGCTAACTATCGATGAACGAGCCGCAAACTCCCGTATCACATTTGGTCTAATCGAAGAGATCCCATAGTAACGTATTAAGCCTTCCTGCTTCAATTCTTCAAAAGCCTCGATCGTCTCGTCGATCGGATCCTCAATCGTTCCCCCGTGCAGCTGATACAGATCGAGATAATCGGTTTGCAGTCGATGCAGGCTATCCTTAATGGCAGATTTGATATAAGCCTTGCTCGGGTCCCAGACCCATCCTTCCCTTCCTTCGATCCGCCGATTGCCAGCTTTGCTGGCAAGAATTACGCGATCACGTCTTCCCTGAATTGCCTTGCCTACCAGTTCTTCATTGCGCCCATTATCGTATAAATCCGCCGTATCCAGAAAATTAACACCTTGATCAAGCGCTTCATGGATAATCCCGATGGCTTTGTGTTCCTCTGTCCCCAGAGACATACAGCCAAGGCCGATTTCGCTAATGAATAGATCAGAGGAGCCAAGTTGATGGAGTCTCATCGATTATCTAATCCTTTCCCTAATTCTGTAATAACTTATTATACCTTAATTCGCCTACCCTCGTTGATAGATAGAAAAACATAAAGAAGCCTCTCATAAATAGTACAATTCATGAGGGGCCTCCGCAAAAATTTTACGTCGTTAAGAAAACTTCTAACTCATTTTACCTACAACCTTAACTCTTAATCGTGTTGCATTTTCCGGATGATAGGCAAGCGGAGTCTCTTCCACTTCAACCAATTTTATCGTAGCGAAATCGGCTCCTGCGATGACCGCTTGCTTCACTGCTTTTTCCTCAGCATCCTTAAGCGACTCCTCTCGCGGTGCCCGCGAATAAATATAGATCTGCTCGTATTGTCCGCTAATCTGAGAGATCGATGCGCCGATGGCATTCGCAACTCCGCCGTTCTCCACTTTCACGATCTCCGCTACTCCTGGAATCTCATCCGGAATAATTACGCTGCCGCCGCCTACGAGTACGATCTGCACATCTTCGGAAGAAGTTTTCATCTTATCGATCGCTTTGGCAATGATCGAAGAAATTACCGATTGAACTTGTTTCGCAAACCCTTCATCGATATGACTGACCAAACTCTTGTCTCCCATATCAGCTAGTCCGAGGCGAACCGCGATGTCCGTCGCAGTCATGGTGTTCCCACCAAATACAAGCGCTTCTTCTCCGATCCTGTAGCCTACACTATCTGGGCCAACCGTTATTTGTCCACCCTCTACACGCACAATGCTTCCACCGCCAAGCCCTACCGAGATGATATCCGGCATTCTGAAATTGGTGCGAATATCACCTATTTCTACCGCTACAGAGGATTCTCTTGGAAATCCATCCTGCAAAACACCGATATCCGATGTCGTACCACCTACGTCGATAACCATCGTATCCTTAATATTTGCCAAATAGGAAGCTCCCCGAATACTATTCGTTGGCCCGCAAGCAATCGTAAGAATCGGGAATTGCTTGGCATATTCAATCGACATGAGCGTACCGTCATTTTGGCATAGGTACACTTCAACATCCTTGATCCCTTCCGCTTCTAACGCATTAGCAAAACCTGTGGCGGTAGTTTCGATAACATGGCATAAAGCCGCGTTCAGAATCGTTGCATTCTCCCTTTCAATCAGACCAACAGATCCGATCAGGGATGAGCAGGAAACCTTGTAGTTTTCCCCATATGCTTCCCAGATGAAGTCACGTACCTTGAGCTCCTGATCATTTTTGATAGAGGAGAATACACCGATAATCGCAATAGCCTCTACTTTATCACGCCACTTCGCAAGCAGCTCATTAATCTCTTGCTTGTCGATCTCACCAAGCAATTGACCATCATACTCATAGCCACCCTGAACCAGAGCATAGTTGCCGGTTAGTTTTTCTACCATATCTTGCGGCCAAGCCGTATATGGAGGAACAGAAGCGGTAGCGGGGAAACCCAAGCGAATTACACCAACTTTGGCCAACTTCTTCCGTTCAACGATCGCATTGGTGCACTGTGTTGTCCCAAGCATGGCATGCGTGATTTTTGTCTTATCAACCTTCGCTTCCTGCAATACTTTTCGCAGCGACGTCACAATCCCTGTCTTTATATCCAGTGTCGTTGGCGATTTCACGCTATGGATTAACCGGTTATGCTCGTCCAGAATAATAGCATCTGTATTCGTGCCGCCTACATCTATTCCAATTCTATACATGGCTAGCCACCGCCTTGCTTATCAGTTCTTCAATCGGCGCATATTCGTAATCATACCCGAAGTATCTCGGTCCCACCGTCTTAATCCCCATTTCGGTTCTCCACTTGGGATGCGCTGGCAACCCGATAACGCGGACGCGTTTTCCATATTTCAAGCTCTCCGTTGTTACGGGCAGCAAGGTTTCGTAGTCAACCAAACAGATTAAATCCGGCGTCATCGCTACAACCTGACCGTTCTTCTCGGCGAGCAGGTTTTCATTCTGAAAATAAACTTTCATCTGCTCGTCTTTGTTCATCTCAATGCCTTCCAGGTTCATTTTGCCAAAATTAAAGCCGCCCTTCGTTTCCCGAATGACATCAGTTATTTTCCCCTGGAACAACTCATATCCGGAGGTCAGGCTTAAAAGCTGCTCAAGCTTGTCTTTGGCATCTCTATTTTTGGCAGAAATGATCTCTCCGATCTGCTCTGATAAAGTCACGATGTGATGGACACCGCTTTTCTTGATCTGGGCTCCCGTCGTTGGATACAGGCTTACTAAAGCACTGGCCCCCATCTCCACTGTTGCTGTACGCGCCAACCGTTCCGTCCATTTATTGTCGATTGTTTCGAAAATACCGATGTTCCCTTTCTCATCTGTAATTGCGATCGGTGCAGCCGAAATGCCGTCGAGGTTGAACGTCACCATTTGCAACTCGGGAAATGCTCTGCCCATGCCATCGCAATCAATCAGCGGTAGATTCAACTGTGCTGCAACGACGATCGGAATCATAGAATTAACTCCGCCCGCCTCCATCGGAAAGGTGCCTGAAATTTTCTCTCTGCCCAAATACTTGGCCAGCTTCTGAAACACCTTGACAAATTCGTCGCCTTTCGGGAATTTCTCTATCAATACGGAGGGCGCGCCCATCATCGCAGACGGAATGAAGAAGTCTTCATCTTCAATTTCATCCACAGAGTAAAGCTTTACAGGTCCGTTTTTTTCTATGGCTGAAAGAGCCATAAGTTTGCCGATATAAGGGTCTCCGCCACCCCCTGTTCCTAAGAATGCAGCGCCGACGGCAATATTCTCAATCGCTTGTTGATCTAAATATCTCATTTAATTTCCCTCCAATAGGACTGACTTTCTGGCCATGATCCGGTAGCAAACCACATACAGAACAAAAGAAATAACGATGCCGATCAATGGCTGATTCGATACTTGGGGCAAGCTTGGGAAGAAGGACAGCACAACGGGCAGGCAAGCAATGATGGAACCGATCAGCCAGGAGATCACTCCCAGACGATTAACCCCCTCTGTTTCCTTCCAACGATTCTTATCCCCCTTGTTCATAACCCAATAAGAAGCGATCATAACCCCTGCTACTGGCGGAACCATTGCTGACAAGACCGACATAACGGGCGTAAAATAATTCAAAATTCCGATTACCGCAAGCACCGTCCCAATGAGTCCCGCCACCCCTACTGCCCATTTCTCCTTATCCTTGGAAATATGCAATACGTTGGTAAGGGCAAATCCACCTGAAATAGCATTAACCATGTTTGTTTTCCATGTAGCCAGGATTAATACTACACCCCCAATAAAAGGCGTCGTAATATTTATAAAGACAGCTGCAATATCACTAGTCTGATAAGCAAAAGATAGAATTGCGCCCACACTAATCATCAATACCCCAGAGGGGACAATACCGATTAATGCTGCCTTCAATACATCGGAACGTTTTCTCGAAAATTGCGAATAATCGCCTGCAATAACGGCCCCTAAGGCAAATGAGCCTATTGTTACAGCTAGTCCATCCATGAAGTTCATTTGCTTCTCAGGCCGGTAGCTCCAAATATGATGAACGGAATCCATCGTGAACGCTTGGATTAAGCCATAGATACAGATCACAATAAGTAGAGGCACTGCTATATAGCTAAGTACTCGAAGTACTTTAATCCCGTACATCGCTGAAAAGACCATAACCAGACCACTAATTAATGAAGCCAGGGGAACTGGGATCGTCATTCCATACCCCGCGAGCAGATTAGCCAGCGCTGCCCCGCATACATTAGCCTGAATCCCGAACCACCCGAGGCAAGCAATGGCGAGAATAATGGATAAAATGGTGCGCGAGCCCTGTTTGCCAAATACCTGAGCTGCGACTTGAACGGTTGATTTACCAAGATCCGTGCTCTGAATGCCCTGAAGAATCATCAGGACAACGATGATGGAATAACCCAAAAAGGCGATCCATAGTGTTTTGGATAAACCCATCCCTGCGATCAGCGTATTCCCCACCAGGAGGCCTGGTATACTGATGACCGCTCCGGCCCAAACCATCCCCAGGGTGAACCAAGATTGATGCTCCCCGTCCTTTCTCATATCATTTCTCCCCCTCATTAAGTGAATTTTTCTTATTATAGAAGGTTTCATAGCATTACGTCTTTTGCTAAAACCCAAAAAAAATCCGCAATTTTTGTCCTTTTGACAAAAGTTACGGATTCAACTAGCTGTGTATCAGCCGATAAATCATACAAGCAATGCAAACATCATAAAATTCGGAATTCACCGTTACATCATAACCAATTAATTCGCTGATCTTTTTAATCCGATATTTCACTGTGTTTTTATGCACGAACAGCATTTTTCCACAGGCATCATAATTCCCTTTGGCATCTAGCAAAAAGGTCATAAGCGTCTTAAGCGAATCCGGATCGCCGAGAATGGGATCAATAACCGCCAGCCATTCCTCAAGGACTTCCTCGCCTTGTGCGCTCAGATCGATCGCCTGTTTCATCGAACGCATCTCAGCAGCCGTATATAATTTACGATGCTCATAAATCAGATGGACCTTCCGTCCCACACTGTTGACCAGCCGGTACATACGCCGAACATCTTGCGTATTTCTCATTCTGGGGGCATAGACCATTTCGGATATAAGCGAGGAAGAATTCGTTGTATCGATATATTCGGCTGCAATCTCATACTCATTGTACTTGCAAGAGCAATTTCCCATAAGCGCAATGATACAATGATCGACGGTTTGGATTACCGCTGTTTTGTAATAGTTGAACAAATACTCTTCCAGCTCTTCGCGAATCTGATTTTCTTTTGTCAAATCCTGAATAAATACGAGCCACATCATCTGAATGGAAGCGACATCGATATGGAGAAGATGAGCCAGCCTTCGCATTTTATCGCTCTCATCATTAATAATCGCTTTTACCAGGGCGTATTCGCTGACCTCGTTGTGCTTATCCCCCCACAGGTTGATGGCCACCTGTACAACCTCGCTGATTTTATCGATGGTCTTCGCGGGTAATTTTGAATTCTCTTTAATTAGAAATAGATACAATACTTCTCCGTTTTTTTGATGAACACTTTTGTATTCCACATAGCAATCGCAATTAGGTTCTGCTTGTTCCTTCACGCCATTTAATAAATAGGGAGCATAGACATCTATAAGATGAGCCACATCTAACGATGAATTACGAGGCCACATCACTTGATTCATAATTTCCATATGCGTATTCGTCAGGATGATGTTCGCCTTCAGCCGATCAGACAAAAATTTAAGTGTAATTTCAACGCTTCGTGAGTGCTCTGGCAGCAAGGACACTTTCTCTAATGCTTCGTTCACAAAATTATCGTTGATCGTCTGATTGTTCAGAACAATCGCTTCCATCACTTCATAGATCACTTCATTATAACGAAGTGAAAAGTCATTTTCAGGCATGCAAATGATGATGAAATTTTTGGACGCTGCTAATTGCAGCACCTCTTCGGGTACTTCGGGAATGATGATTCCCACATAATATAGAATCAGTCCGACTTCACCGAGCCCATACAAATACTCAACCGCTTCACACTGCTTCTCTATACTATCTTTAATGGAGTAAAAAGAACTGATCACCATCTCTTCCGCATACCACTCTTCTTGAACCGAATTGACGATCCGGGAGGAATAATTCGCGTTTGAAACCTCCAGTACGGATAAAGAGGAAATGGTACGGTGAAGATTACTCTTTCCAGTCAGTACCTTTGCTCCTCGAAAGGAAGGCAATTGCAGCATATCTTTTACAGTTATCCCATGTTACTCACCACTTCTTCCAGGTTATCCAAAGTTATTTCACGAAATGAATTACCGATCAATATATCAAATTAAAAGCAACATGTAAATTCAGATTTTATCACCCTTTAGACCACCTGTTAGGCAGCTCCTATTCAACAGCATAAAAACTATTATGTTCCTTTTATTGATCCGCTATACATTCAACTCTAGTAAATTAGCCTTATATTAATTCCAGTAAATGGATTGACTTAATAGGTATATTATCTTATACTCGCAACTAATCACTAGACTTTCTACTTATTAACAGATGAATGGGAGACGTGAGGTATTGATTAAGTCACCAGTTTCAAAGGCTACTCCATTGAAAAGAGCTCTATTCTTCCTATGTTTGTTACTAGTAGCCTCTTTTTTTGAAGCACCGCAATCTGCTAAGGCATCTACAACTATCGTAAATCCTAACCAAATCTATTCTTATTCCATTATGCAAAGAGATATTAAAAAACTCGCAGATGCCTACCCTGATCTAATAGCTTATGAAACAATAGGACAGACGAAATATGGCCGGGAGTTATGGGCTGTCAAATTAGGCCGGGGTAAATCCGTCTTATTTCTTAATGGATCTCATCATGCCAGAGAATGGATAACGACAACTCTTTTAATGAAAATGATTGATACCTATGCTGCTGCCTACGATAACAATACAACAATCTCAAAATATAACGTACGCGAATTGCTGGATCACGTAAGCATTTGGTTTGTTCCGATGGTTAATCCGGATGGTGTGACCCTATCACAGCAAGGAACCGCAGGTCTGCCAGCCAATCTGGCGAAAACCTTAAAGCAATACAATGGCAACAGCGCTAACTTTAATCGCTGGAAAGCCAATATGCAGGGGATCGATCTGAATCGCCAATACCCGGCCCAATGGAACACTATTAAAAATTCCAAAGCGTATCCTTGGCACCAAAATTATAAAGGCACTCAGCCGGCTCAAGCTCTAGAAGTACAAAGTATGATGAATTTTACATACAAGATCGACCCTGAACTTACAATTTCCTATCATAGCTCGGGACAAATCCTATTTTGGCACTTCAACACGCTTAGTAAAAATCTATCTAGAGATAAAGCTATTGCTGCGGAGATAAGCAAGCTTACAGGATATTCTCTGGTTCAGCCTGAGAAAAACCCTTCCGGCGGAGGCTATAAAGACTGGTTCATCCAAGAGTTTGGCCGCCCTGGCTATACGATCGAGGTGGCAGAATATGCTGGAGAACGAAGCGTACCATTAAGTGCTTTTAATGGAATCTGGTCCGAAAATAAAGAAGTTCCGTTATTTACAGCGCAAAAATCCTATAATCTTTGGCTGGAAAAGCAAAAGGTTCAATATCTCCGGCAATCTATGAGTCTATTAGCGGAAACTAAATTGTATAGCAAGATTGGAGCTGCAGACAGCATATCCAATCTGAAGCCACAACAGGTTGAAGTGACAGCTCAGAAGGGCGACTGGTATCAGGTGGTTAGCAACCAGGGGACTGGTTGGGTTCAACCGTCACCAGGTAAGCTAGCCGTTGTTGAGGATATGAATGCCACCGCCGATCTTAAGGATAACGCTTATACCTATAAATATCCGGATGCTTTTTCCCCTAAGGGTTCCACTCTGAGTCCACAAACCGTTCAGGTCATTGGGCGTTGGTCCGATTGGCTCCTTATCAATACTAACAATGGCAACTGGTGGATTGACGGTCGCCATATAGAGCTAAATCCGACTCCTGAGGAAGCCGCTCCTGATGTAGCGCCTGAAAAGCAGTAGTGGGAGCTTCCTGATGCAGAGGTCCAAATAGTTACTGATTAAAAAAACAAAAGCTATCGCATGATTAGAAAATCTATTCATGTGATAGCCTATTTATTTTCAAGTCATATCTTGTTCCCTAGCTTCAACTAATCGATTAAACCCTTCAACAGCTCAACATGCTTTCGGTCCTGCTCCAAAATAGCATGGATCAGCTCGTAGCTTTCTGAATCGAGGTGACCTCTGACGATCTCCTCAGACATTTCAACAGCGTAGTGTTCTTCGCCTTTTAAAGCACTTTGTAGAATACTTTTCGTATCCTCGGGCATTTTCAGCTTGCTCATAAACCCTTGTACAGAACCGACAAACCCTTCATCGTCGGCTGGAACCTCACCAAGATTCTGGATTCTTTCTGCCACCCTCATCGCATGCCGTTTGTGATCCTGTTGAATTTGCTGGAACTGTGTCTTTATATCAGGCTCCTGCAATTTCTCGATAAAATGCTCATACGCATGGATTCCCATATACCGCCCTTTTAGAAAAGTATTCAGCGACCTCACAATATTCTCATCAGTCATGGAGTATCCTCCTATCATCATTTCAATTAGCTCCGATACCCATAGATTCTGCATGATTTCCATCAAATATACCGTGTTATGGATGTGGTCTAGGAATATAAGCAAAGGAGGCTTCTCGTAAAAGAACGAGAAGCCTCCTTTATTTATACTATGTGGTCAACCGACATTCATTCGGATAAGACCCTTGATGCTACAGGCTTTTCAGCCTATATTACATCATACCGCCCATTCCACCCATGCCGCCCATGTCAGGAACAGCTGGTGCAGCCGGTTCTGGCTTATCAGCGACTACCGCTTCAGTAGTCAGGAACAAGCCTGCTACGGATGCTGCATATTGCAGTGCGGAACGCGTTACCTTCGCAGGGTCAACGATACCTGCGTCGAACATGTTCACCCATTCGCCTGTAGCTGCGTTGTAACCTACGCCTACTTCTTCCTTCTTCAGGCGTTCTACGATAACAGAGCCCTCTTCACCCGCATTCGCTGCGATCGTGCGAACTGGCTCTTCCAGAGCGCGAAGAACGATGCTTGCGCCTGTCTTCTCGTCGCCGCTCAGGTCAAGTGCTGCGACTGCGTTATATACGTTCACGAGCGCTACGCCACCGCCCGATACGATCCCTTCTTCAACCGCTGCGCGAGTTGCGTTCAGGGCGTCCTCGATGCGAAGCTTGCGTTCTTTCAATTCCGTTTCTGTAGCTGCGCCAACTTTGATCACCGCTACGCCGCCAGCCAGTTTAGCCAGACGCTCTTGCAGTTTCTCCTTGTCGAACTCGGAAGTGGTCTCTTCCAGCTGCGCACGGATTTGGTTCACTCGAGCATCGATGTCGGCTTTGTTGCCACTGCCGTCCACGATCGTTGTGTTCTCTTTCGTAACGATAACTTGACGTGCATTACCAAGCTGATCGATAGTTGTGCTCTTCAGATCCAGGCCGAGCTTCTCGGTGATTACTTGACCGCCAGTCAGAGCTGCGATATCTTGCAGCATTGCTTCACGACGGTCGCCGAAGCCAGGTGCCTTAACAGCTACCGCGTTGAACGTTCCGCGCAATTTGTTCAAGATCAGCACCGTTTGTGCCTCACCTTCGAGGTCTTCTGCGATCACAAGCAATGGTCTGGATTGTTGTACGATCTTCTCCAGAAGTGGCAAGATTTCTTGCGTGCTGCTGATCTTCTTGTCCGTGATCAAGATATATGGATTGTCGAGGACGGCTTCCATCTTATCGGTATCTGTGATCATGTATGGAGATACATAGCCACGATCGAATTGCATACCTTCTACCACTTCAAGCTCCGTAAAGAAACCGCGGGATTCTTCAACAGTGATCACACCGTCTTTGCCTACCTTTTCCATGGCTTCGGCGATTTGTTCGCCGATTTCTTCGTCTGCTGCAGAGATCGCAGCTACTTGAGCGATCGATTGCTTGCCTTCGATCGACTTGGAGATCTTTTGCAGCTCTTCAACCGCTACTTTCACGGCTTTGTCGATCCCTTTGCGAAGACCGATTGGGCTTGCGCCTGCAGTTACGTTCTTCAGGCCTTCACGAATCAGGGCTTGTGCAAGTACCGTTGCTGTAGTTGTACCGTCACCAGCTACGTCGTTGGTCTTCGTTGCTACTTCTTTGACGAGCTGAGCACCCATGTTCTCGAATGCATCTTCCAGTTCAATCTCTTTCGCGATTGTTACACCATCATTGGTGATCAACGGGCTGCCGAATTTCTTCTCCAATACAACGTTGCGGCCCTTTGGACCAAGTGTTACTTTTACTGCATCTGCCAAAGTATCTACACCACGTAGCATTGCGCGACGTGCTTCTTCACTAAATTTAATTACTTTTGCCATGAATAAATACCTCCCTATATTTTAAATCCAACTGTTCAGCCGTTATATTCAAGCCAAGTGCTTAATTATTCAATAATCGCGTGGATGTCGCTTTCCTTCATAATCAAATATTCCTTGCCATCATACTTCACTTCAGTACCAGCATATTTAGAGAACAATACACGATCGCCTTCCTTCACTTCCAAAGGAACACGAACCCCATCATTCAATGCACCGCTTCCGACTGCGATGATTTTGCCTTCCTGCGGCTTCTCCTTGGACGCATCTGGAAGTACGATTCCTAATGCTGTAGTCTCCTCTTGTTTGATTGGTTCTACCAGTACGCGTTCACCTAATGGTTTGATCATGAAAAAGAGCCTCCTTTAATAATATTAGTTCATTGGCAAGCTTACGCTTCAATGATTAGCACTCGATACGTCACAGTGCTAACAACATCTATAATGATAATAAAATCGCAAAAAAATTTCAAGTTTTCCCATCATCTTTTTTATGCAAAACTTAGAATTAAGTCAGAACCCCCTATAGGGCCCTTATGGCGTAAGGAGAAAAAAGAAAAGAGGCTGCCGATAGACAGCCCTACTCCTCACCCCTTATCCATAGGTATCCTACCAATATGGGGAGGACAAATAGAGCATGACAATGCTCCGCACCGCATGGCCCGTTCATCTTCCACATCCACGTACTCTAGCTGAACTCTTCCGCACGTTTGGCGTCCGCAGCCAACTGCTTCTTATGAACCCGGCTGGATAGCAGCACGCTAATCTCATACAGGATAATAAGTGGGATCAGCACCAGGAAGGCCGAGAACAGGTCCGCAGGGGTGATCATCACCGAGATCACAACCAGTATAAAATAAGCAACGCGACGCATTTTGCGCAGCAAGGTTGGGGTCAGAAGCCGCAGCTGCGTCAGGAACAAGATCACGATCGGCAGCTCAAACAACAGCGAGATGGGAAACACGATATTCATCAAAAACTTGAAATAGTCGGCCATCCCATAGGTCTCGATCAAACCAAGCTCCTTGTTCAGCCCGGCGGTAAATCGCATCGCTAGCGGGAATACTACGAAATAACCGAAGGCAATTCCGATTAAAAAGCAGAGAAATACATAGGGAATATACCTTAGCGTTGCCTTGCGTTCTCTCGGTCTTAGCCCAGGGCTGACGAATGCCCATATTTGGTAGAGCGTAAAAGGCAGAGTAATGCCTAGGGCAACGACCATCGCTATCTTCATATATACGCCGACGCCATCCCAGAAGGAGAAAGCATTCAGCTTGATCTCCACACCGGTTATCGAATTAATCGTCAAATATTGATAGATCGGACGCACGACAAAAAAAGCAGCGACGAGAACAAACGTGAACACGAGAGCCACGTAAATTAACCTCCGCCTTAATTCCGATAAATGCTCCACAATCGTCTCTGACTTCAATTCATCAGCCATACTTGTCCTCCTTAGGCCGATTGTTCGGCTTAACACGCCAGTGGGCGGCAATATTAAAAACAAAATCCCTCCCTAATAACAAGGAAGGGATTCAATATGTATCTTCTATTCTGGCAGACGTCGGTCCTCCTGCTTTGCAGCTTCATTTACAGGAGCCGCTTCCGCTTTCTGAGCTTCGGGACGATCCTCTACAATATCGCGAGTGGCATTCTTGAACTCATTAATCGTGCGCCCGACGGCGCGGCCAAGCTCCGGCAGCTTCTTCGGACCAAACAACACGAGAGCCGCTATAACAATTAACAGAAAAGCACCTGCACTCATGCTCATTCTCCCCCGTTAGCATAAAATAATAGACTCATGATGGGGCGCCATCATGATACGCCCACATCATACCATAACAAAGATCACAGTTACAGCCCGTTCAGCAAATTTATTTGCAGAAACATGAAATTATGCCAACAGCTCTATGCCGTTTAACCAACTCGCAACAGGACAATTTACAGACGGAATTGCCCTGTCACCATAAGCAGCGCTTCCGGAAGCTGATCCATGATCGCTGCCAGGTTCTCGTGCACCCCTTTTGGAGTTCCCGGCAGATTGACGATCAACGTCCGCCCGCGGATTCCGACAATGCCCCGGAACAGCATGCCGGCCGGATTTTTCTGCATTACCTTGCAGCGCATCGCTTCGGCCATTCCCGGCACCTCACGTTCAATGATACGCCGGGTTGCCTCGGGAGTTACATCCCGAATAGCAAGCTCTGTGCCGCCGGTAGTCAAGACAAGATCGGCTTGAAAATAATCGGTCATTTCAATCAGCGCAGCGATAATCTCATCAGGTTCATCAGGAACGATGCGATATTCGATGATTTCGCCTCCCAATTCTTCCTCGACCAGTTCCCTAATCACCTGTGCGCTCGTATCTTCACGTTCGCCCCTGGCTCCTTTGTCGCTTGCCGTAAGAATCGCTGTTTTCCAAACCATGAAGCCATCCTCCTCACCCTTATGGAACTTCTATTTAAGTTGTATTCATCATTTTATTCTGCGCACTACTGTACGCAATTGTTCATCAGATCCGATCAGATCCGCGAATAATCTCCATGGACACCACCGCTCTTGGCCTGCAGCATTGTAGGTCCGATAACGATATCCTTTTGTAACGCTTTGCACATATCGTACACCGTTAGCGCTGCCGCTGATACGGCCGTAAGTGCTTCCATTTCTACCCCTGTTCTTCCTTCCGTTCTGACTGTAGCTTCTATATATAACTCATCCTGGTTGTTATCCGTAAAGACGATGTTCACTCCGGTAAGCATCAACGGGTGACACATCGGAATCCAATCAGACGTGCGCTTGGCCCCTTGAATACCGGCTACCTGGGCGACGGCAAGCACATCTCCCTTGCTGATCTTGCCTTCCTTGATGGCAGTCAGGGTCGCAGGTTCCATAAGCACCGTCGTCCGGGCCACGGCGACCCTCACTGTGGATTCCTTGGCCGAAATATCGACCATCCTCGCCCGGCCCTGTTCATTAAAGTGCGTCAGGGCTTGTCCTGATTCCGTTTCCATAAATGCGCTCACTACTCTCTATCATATATATATTATACCTGATGCTGTAAACAGCATATCCAGTCTAAAATCATGCTCTTCCATCGGAATCCGCCCCGGGATGATCTGCTCCTCAAGCGTCAGCGAGGCCTTAATAGGGATCAAACCCGTGCTCTGGATCGATGATATTTGTTCCATGAAGCCATCATAATACCCGCCCCCGAAGCCAATTCTCCCGCCACAGCGATCATAGGCAAGACCCGGAACGATAATGATGTCGATCTCTGTATAACGCAAGGTCGGCCACTGCGGCATATCCTCTCCCGGCTCGGCGATGCCCCATACTCCCGGGCTAAGATTATTAACATTACTCATTTCATGAAGCGTCAGCTTCCGTTCCTCGCTGATCACTTTAGGGACCAGTACCCGGTCACCCCGCTTCAGGCAAGTTTGAATCAAATGCAGCGTCTCGGGCTCGTCTCGAAATGATACGTAGCAGAACACATTCAGTCTTCCACCGCGGCTTTTTCTTAGGGGGGATAGCACCTCGTTCTCTGCCAGCAGACTGGCAACAATCGACTGTTCTCTGCGGGAAGCTGCAGAGACATTGGAGCGAATCACAGTCATTCTGCGACGCAGTTCTTTCTTTTGTGCGGATATATTTTGAGCTGAAGTATCCCTCACGACGCCTCTTCCCCTTTCTCGTCAAGAAGGATATATTTTATGTTTTGTCAAAAGTATATATTCTTCCTCCTAGTGTATCATTGTTAGCGTAAAATGAAAACCAAGCTTCTTTTCGCAAATAGCATGACAGCGATCATTAAAGTGCGGTGCATTTGCAGGGTTTTTCATGTACACTACAATATATAAGTAGTAGGTTTATTGGAAGAGATTCAAAAATGCGACACATCTCAAATGCTCGCTCAGCTCACTCAAGTACTAACCACAAGTTAATGCTTTCGAGGCCATTTCTACGAAAACGGATAGCTCCGCTCCTTACGCCCTGGCTACATCCCATTGAAGCGTTTGATAAAACGCATATGGGAAGCATAAGCTGCGGACTGAAAAGCGAAATTTTTGAACTCTAATGATTCGCTTAATCACACAAAACCTAATGCAGTAATTTCAGAACATACTTAGTAAATTCGTTGGAGGATCAAATTCATTATGTTGCTTCAAGCTGCAAATATCACGAAATTATTTGGCGTCACTCCGGTATTGGAGGGCATTAACCTGCAGATTCTGGAAAGAGAACGGATCGGGCTGGTCGGTGTTAATGGCGCAGGAAAATCTACATTGCTGCAAATCCTTGCAGAGGAAATATCTTATGATGGCGGGCAAATCTTTAAAGCCAAGGAGACGCGGATCGGTTATCTTGCTCAGAACAGCGGGCTACAATCCGACCGAACGATCTGGGAAGAAATGCTGAACGTGTTTGCCCCTTTATTAGAGACTGAGCGCGAGCTAAGAGACATGGAGGCGCAGATTGCCGACCCGGACGCGGCGGCTGATGAGAAGGCTTACCAGGAACTGCTTAACCGCTATGCGCTTAAATCGGACTGGTTCAAGGATAACGGCGGCTATGAGATTGAGACACGGATCCGCAGCGTATTATATGGGATGGGCTTCAGCAATTTCCCGTCCGATACGGTTATCTCCACCTTGAGCGGTGGACAGAAGACCCGACTTGCATTGGCAAGGATTCTGCTTCAGGCTCCGGACCTGCTAATGCTGGACGAACCTACAAACCATTTGGACATTCAGACCTTAACCTGGCTGGAGGATTACCTCCGGAACTATTCCGGGGCATTGCTGGTGGTCTCTCATGACCGTTATTTCCTGGATCGTCTGGTAACCACCATCGTCGAGATCGAACGGCATCAATCCACCCGATATACAGGCAACTATAGCCGCTATATTGAGCTTAAAGCAGCTGAATATGAGAGTCGCATGAAGCAGTATGAGAAGCAGCAGGACGAGATAGCCCGGATGGAGGATTTCATTCAGAAAAATCTTGTCCGCGCTTCAACAACCAAGCGGGCACAAAGCCGGCGCAAAGCGCTGGAGAAGATGGATCGAATTGAACGTCCGCTCGGCGATTTGAAGCGGGCCAGCTTCTCCTTCGAGGCGGAGATTCTGACGGGCAAGGATGTGCTGTATGTGGATCAACTGTCCTATGGCTATGATGACTCCAAAGCACCGTTATTCCAAAATGTATCCTTCTATCTGAATCGCGGTGAGACAGTAGCTCTAATCGGACCAAATGGGATCGGCAAATCCACCTTGCTGAAAATACTAACCGGCGATCTACGGCCTCGTTCAGGTTCGCTAACCTGGGGCTCCAAAGTCAAGATCGGTTACTACGACCAGGAGCAAACGCATCTTAATCGCGAGAATACTGTGCTGGAGGAAGTCTGGAGCGCATTTCCCCATATTGAAGAGGCTCGTATCCGTAGTGTGCTCGGCAATTTCCTGTTCAGCGGAGAGGACGTTCTGAAGAAAATCACCGCTTTGAGCGGTGGAGAGAAAGCTCGCGTTGCTCTGGCCAAGTTAATGCTGGAGAAAGCCAATGTCCTGATTCTTGACGAACCGACGAACCATCTGGACCTATTTAGCAAAGAGGTGCTGGAGTCGGCTCTGCTCGATTATGACGGTACACTGCTGTTCATTTCCCATGACCGCTACTTCTTAAATAAAATGGCTGAAAGAATCGTTGAACTCCATCCGAATGGAGCGCAGCATTTCCTGGGTAATTACGATGACTATTTAGAGAAGAAGCTGGAGCTGGAGGAAATGGCCGCAGAGAAAGCTGCTCTGGAGGCCGCCAAGCAAAAACCGGCTGAGCGTGCGAGCTTACAGGAGGATGACAACGCCGCAAAAGGAAAATCAGGGGCTGCATCTTATGAAGCGGATAAACAAGCGAAGCGCGAGGAGCGCAACCGGCAGCGCCGGCTTGAGCAGTTGGAAGAGCTCATTTCCAAGCTGGAGGGGGATATCGCCTTGCTTGAGCATGAGCTTACCCTTCCGGAAGTATATCAGGATTATACGGCAGTTCAGGAGCGGCAAACTGCTATCGATGAGCATAAGGCGCAATTGTCGGCTTGCTATGAGGAATGGGAGCAACTGATGGAGAATTAAGCAAAAGGTCGAATGAAAGCTTTGGTACTGAAAATGGGCCTTTTGAGATATGTGCTTTAAGATTTTCATAAAATCGTAAAAATTCCCTGATCACAGCCTTATCCACATGTGAATTGATAATAAATGTAAAAAAACGACCCCTCAGGTCGTTTTTTTACGCTTTAAAATAGGCTTTTCATGCAATTTCCCAAATTATCCACTAAGTTATGCACATTATCCACAGTTTTTCTGAAAAAATTATCCGACTTCCATTAAATAAATCTAATCCGTTGGCGTATAAGACTTTTTTTGATTTTCATTACAAAAATGCCCCATTAAGCCCTTTCCTTGTCCACATCTTGACAGCAACCCCGAAAACATGCTTTCCCTTAAATCGCCAGTACCTGCCATAAACACGTTCTTCGCTTCGCCTCTATTTTTCGCAATCTATCCCTTGAGCCGGATCAATTCTCGATCTTCACTTCGTTCTCCACCCGCTCTTTCAGATACGCTTCATTAACTTGTGGCAATACCGTCACAATCTGAATCGCCAAGCCAAGACCAATGTAGAAAAGATGGACAAGGGCAACGGCGTTCAGGATATAAGTCTCCACTGAGATCCAAATAATTAGAATAATCGAAATATACAAGGAGTAAGCCCAGGACCAATGTGATTTTTTAAATACATTTAAGCGATCGGCCCATTTGCATTCCCGTCTCGTCATTAATCCCCAGGCGACGACTAACGGAAAGATCCCCATGAACACCAAGAGAATGATTCCAGGAATAAGATAGTTGGGAAAAAGCTCAATTTGCATAATATCGGGGGGCATTCCCAGCAAGCTTCCGCTCGGTTCGATCACCAGTACCGCACCCCCAAACACTGCGCCTATTCCCAAAAATAAATGAAGACCAATCAATAGCCAGACTGAAAAAGTACGTTTTGATGCAGCTTTCACGTTCATCATCCCTTCGAATCATTTTTTGGAGGTTAGTATTAATTCTTGAATTCAGCCGGTCCTTCCGGTGCTTAAAGAGGTTTCGCCTATGAGCTCCGCTCCTCAGTCTCTAGCTTCATCCCATTGAAGCATTTAGAATAGAAACCCTAGCAAATCATAAGCTTCGCTGCTGAAAACCAGATTTTTGGAACACATGCTTTTGTAGTAAGCCTCTTCCTATAATTTTGTGACAATTTTCACTTATCAAGTCATTCTGTAGGATGCAGACGATATGTCGCTGCAAGATCCCAAGGATGTTTATTTCAATTTATCATATGTTGCAGATGGTGGGAATTGAAATTCATGCGGTATATGGATATGATAGAAAATTGAATGCAGTACTAACGTAATAATGGAGTCGCAAAATATGAATAAGAAATGGGGAAAATCGAGTGAGTGAAATCATCGGCGGTGTTTCGCATATCGATTGCGATGAATTGCAGCATATACTTCAAAATTCAAATAATAAAACTTTAGTTATTGATGTGCGTGAGCCCGAGGAGTACATCGCCGGGCATATTCCGGGCATCCCGCTGATTCCGATGAATGAGATTCCTGATTATATCGGAGATTTCGATATGGACCGAGAATATGTATTCGTATGCCGCAGCGGAGGAAGGAGCTATCAAGTCGCCAGATACTTCCAACAGAACGGATTTGATAAAGTCCATAACTATAGCGGCGGGATGCTGGAATGGGACTATGATATAGCAGAAGGTCCGGAGAACATCATTCAGGAGTTCGATCCAGCCCGACTTGAGCGAAAATAAATGCAAACATGGATTGGATTGTCTCAAGACCTCGCCCAATTGCGAGGTCTTGAATCGATTAGCATTATCACTTCTTGCGATGAATCGGCAGCCACGCTGCCCCATAATCAACCAGCTGCTTCTGTGGAATCAGCATCGCCTCTGCACCACCGATCATGCCGCGCTTGACCAGGCCGGTCTCCCGCTCAAAATCGTCGCCAATAGCTGCAAAATCTGATGAATCATATTCAATGTCCTTAAACTGAACCCAAAGCCTGCTCCCCTCCCTCTTGATCGGCGCCTGATTGATGATCTCCCTTTTGGTCTCATAATCCGCCCGAATCTCCGATAGATGCAGCGAAGTATTGCTGCCATTCCCCACGCCAAGCAACAGAACATATCCTGCCAGCTCGTAGACCCTTGCCAGAGGTGATTGTTCTCCCAAGCCGTATTCCAAAGAATGGTTTCCGGCAATATACGCGGCTTTGTCTCCCCATGCAGCAAAGGAGGTCTGTGGGTGACTGCTGCGAATAACAGAATCCTGCTTGCGGAACATCTCCGGTATAACCCCCATCCCCCATAACGGTGTAAGATTCACATCATAAGCCGGCATCTGTTCACGAATGGTCTCCCACCATTCCTTCGGAACCGGCGGATTCTCCCATCCGGCAGGATCGCTCAGATCCCCGGAATGAGTTGGCATAACCACGTTCCCTTCCTTGCCAACCGCCGCTTCCAGGGCCAGAATGACCGCAGGCGGGCCTCCGACAACAAAGGGACCTATTGCTTTAAAAGAAGAATGCAGAATCACCGTCATTCCCGGACATACTCCCAGGCGGATAAGATCAGACTTCAGTGTCTCAACCGTAATTAAGCTCCCCTTTACTTCTTCCATACCTTCCAACCTCTTTTCTATACTAACGATCCTAAAGAGCATTTCACTCGACTGCCTTATCAGTACAATCTCTTAATTTAACTTATATACCTGCTCTACTCCCCTATTACAACATAAAATAGCCGACAAAATAACCCCACCTCGTTCAACAAGATGAATAAGATGGAGACCTCCAACAAATGATAAAGGCAAACATCTGACAATTTTCGCACACAGCAGGGATTTGGAAAGTTTTGACGAATGATAACTATAGTTCGTGCTCAAAAAGGTCGATTTGCCGCAGCTTAGGTTTTCGAATGTGCCAAAATGCTTCAGTTAGATGAAGCCAGGGACGTTTTTTTGAATACCTCTATTCGTTTGTCGTCAAGAAATTTAGGTCCCATAGAATGATCATCTATTCGTTCAGGAGGATTTCATGAAATTCAGATTCAAACCGACCAACAAGCGATTTACTATTCTGATCGTGCCGGAAGGCACCAGTCCGGTATTTCGCTTCAAATTAAAATTATCTCTTCTGCTGACCTCAGTCGTAGCAGTTGGAAGCATGGCCGTACTGCTCCTCGTTCTGTTCATCGTGAACCGCAATCACTCCGATCGGATTGCCTCTCTGCAAGCAGAGCTCTCTCTATCCAACGATCAGCTTCAAAGCACGATAGATAATAAGGAACAGAATGTCGATAAGCTATTATCGGAATTGCTCGAATTATCGGAGAAATCCAAAGATATCGAGAGTAAGATCAACGAGCTGGAAAAGATAGAATCCGAACTGAAATCTTTGGGCGGAATGTCCGGATTATCTTCCGATTTGACCGCATTGCTGCCACTTTCTGATGGCGGAATCGGTGGTGAAGACATTCCACTAACAGAGGATGAGATTGTCTCTTTAGCCGCAGAAACGAAGGATAACCTGTCAGCAACCCTGGATAAAATGCCTAATCTGCAAGCCAAGCTTGATCAGACTAAGGGGAATTTGCAGAAGTACAAGCAATGGCTGAAGATTTTACCGACTTATTGGCCGACGACATCTGTGCGAACTACCTCGGATTTTGGCAAAAGAATAGACCCCTTTAACGGCAAGATCACTTTACATAACGGACTCGATATCGGAGGGGATGTAGGCGATCCGATTTACGCGGCTGCCGACGGGAAAGTGACGGATACCGGTTATAGCCCGGCGCGCGGGAATTATGTAACCCTATCGCATCCGTCAGGCACGGAATCGATCTATATGCATCTGAAGCGATCACTGGCTAACAAGGGAGACAATGTGAAGCAAGGCGATCTGATTGGAGAATTGGGCAACACAGGTCGAAGTACCGGACCACATCTTCATTTTCAAGTTATGAAGAATGGAACTGCTGTCGATCCATTGCTCTACTTAAAAATTCCTGGAGAGGATGATAGAAATTAATGCTGCGGAATAAAGCCACAAAAATTGACCCTAACTCAACGGATACGCTAATCGGGGAGGGCAGCGTATTTGAAGGAAAGCTGAAATCCAGCGCCAGCGTGCGCATTGAAGGACAGATGGTCGGGGATGTAGAATGCGGCGGGGACGTTACCATCGGAGAGAAAGGCGTTGTTGAGTCCAGCCTGATCAGCGCCCGGAATGTGACGATCGCCGGTCAAGTGAACGGCAACATCCAGGCCAGCAACAAGCTGACAATCACGTCCAAGGGCAAGCTGTACGGCAACATTGCCGCGGCTTCGCTAGCCATTGAAGAAGGCAGCCTATTCGAGGGAACCAGCCGGATGGGGAACTCGCCGGATATCACCCTGGCCATGAACGAAGCGGCAGCTTCTTCCGAATAGAGCTTGTAACTATAGTAATTATAAAAAAGGCTGCAACCTGGTTACACCGGGTATGCAGCCTTTATCTGTTACACTTCCAGCAGCCATTCCTCCAAAGACAAGGAGGGATCGGCTTTTAATTCAAGATCGGAGAACTTGCTCTCCTTCCACTTCAGATAAGCAGCGGCGCCAATCATAGCGGCATTATCCGTACAATATTTAAACGGCGGAATGATTAGTGAAATCTGCTCACGCTCACAACGCTCCGAGAGGCTTGCCCGCAGACCGCGGTTAGCTGCAACCCCCCCGCAGAGGAGAAGCTGCTTCGCGCCTGTAGAACGAATTGCGCGGATCGCTTTCTCTACCAGCACCTCGATGACCGACTCCTGAAAACCGCGGGCAATCGCGGGCTGATAGCCCTCTTCCCCCCGCATCTTATGCTGATTCACCGCATTAAGCACGGCCGACTTCAACCCGCTGAAGCTGAAATCATAGGAATCCGGCTCCAGCCAGGCTCTTGGCAGCTCCTCGCTCTGTTCAGCCTCGAGCGCCAGCTTATCAACATGCGGCCCGCCTGGATACGGAAAGCCCAGCGCTCGTGCTACCTTGTCATACGCTTCGCCAACGGCATCATCCCGAGTCTGGCCAATCAGCTTGAAGCAGCCCTCCTGCTCCATCAGCACCAGCTCCGTATGACCACCCGACACGACGAGGGCGACGCAAGGATATTCAACCGGCTGGACCAACCGGTTGGCATAAATATGCCCGGCGATATGATGCGTGCCGATCAGCGGCTTGTCGAGAGCGAAGGCCAGGCTTTTCGCAGCCATAATCCCTACGAGTAGAGCACCCACTAATCCGGGTCCTTCGGTCACCGCAATAGCGCTCAGTTCCTCCGGCTTGATATTGGCCTGGCGAATCGCTTCGTCCAGCATTAGCGTAATATTCTCCACATGCTTACGTGAGGCGACCTCAGGTACGACCCCGCCAAACGCCTTATGCGTCTCAATCTGACTGGCGATCAGATTCGACAGAACCTCTGTGCCATTTTTGACAACTGCGGCAGAAGTCTCATCACAGCTTGTCTCTACCGCTAATATATAGCAATCTTGATTTACCAAGTTCCTCTCTTCCTCTCTGTTCCTCGGTTCAGCCCTGCTGTACCCGTACCGGCAAGTCGCACCACATAATCAGTGCATCCTCATGGTTGTCCGAGTAATAATCCTTACGCTTCCCCGTAGGGACAAATCCCATTTTACTGTAGAGCGACTGTGCCACATAATTCGAGACTCTGACTTCCAGCGTCATGCGAACCATCCCCAGCTCAACAGCCCAATCCATCACTTCTCGCAGCAGACGCTCACCGAGATGATGGCCGCGCAGAGCCGTTCTTACAGCTATATTGGTTATATGTGCTTCATCCACGATCGTCCACATACCACAATACCCAACCGGCTTGCCTTCAACCTCCATAACAAGATACCGGGCAAAATGATTCATCGTCATCTCATTGCGGAATGCCGTCTCACTCCAGGGTAAGGAAAAGGACTCGTGTTCAATGATCATAATGTCAGGTATATCATCCAATGTCATAGGGCGAAATACGATATTGCCAAGTTCGGCGTCTTTTATAGACCGCATGAATGGTCTCCTCCTCTATGCATTGCGAAGCCGCTTTGCTTCCGCTTCTGCAAGCTGGGTATAGTTCGGTTCAATGGCATGAACATTATCACCTGCGCCGCTCCGGCTCCGAGCCGTTCCGGCGATTCCCATCCAGATTCCTTCCAATTCATAGGAAACAATATGAAGACGGTCCCCCATCAGAGGGCGCAAAGCTTCGGCAGCCGCTTCATGCAGTGCAATATCCCCAACGATCCAGATCCCTTCCGGTCTGTCCTCCGGCGTGTACGCTTGCAGCAGCTCGGCAATTTGTTCTACCCAGCGGTCCATAAGCCGGATGCCATCCTGCTCCAGTCGGTGAGCCAGCGTGTTGTCTTGAGCTGAGAATAACGCTGTATAGACTTGTCCACGCCGCGCATCTACGAGCGGAATAATCCAATGCTCTCCCGCACCAACGGTGGTCCCTGCAGCCGGGATGGATTCCGCGGCAGCCGCCGCCGCCACTGAACTTTCCCTTAGTGCGTACGCTCCTAGTGCCGCTGTATCTTGTCCTGTCTCCGTGGCCCAGGCTCCCAGCGCCGTCGCCTCCAGACTGGAAATGCCAAACAGCGGGATCTGCAAGGCCCAGGCCAGCGTCTTGGCTGTCGTCACCGCAATCCGAATTCCTGTATAAGAGCCGGGACCTACGCCAACAGCGATGCCATCAAGCTCCTGCTTTGTTATGCCTGCCGCTTTAAGGGCCTTCTCAATTGCAGTGACCAAATAAGCTGAATGATTGCGTTCCGCATGTATATTTTGCTCCGCCAGCAGCTGGCCATTCTCCATAACCGCTACAGCCAGCGAAGAAGTGGAAGTGTCAAACGCCAATAGCCGCTGCTGCGGCCGATTACCGTCTATATTCATGGTTCAAGGACTCCATTCTCTGTCAAAGTGTTAATCCAATCGTCATAGGGCTGACCCTGGGCCTTCAGATATATTCTCCGCTCTGTTCCGGACAAGGTCTCCAAATAAAGGTGCAACAGATTTTGCGGCAAAATATCCGTAATGAGACTGGCCCATTCCACCAAGGTGACGCCCTGCCCATAGAAATATTCGTCCAGGCCAAGCTCCTCGGCTTCGTCCAGCGACAACCGATATACGTCCATATGATAAAAAGGCAGCCGCCCCTTATATTCCTTGATCAAGGTGAAGGTTGGGCTGTTCACCGTTCCCTTGACACCCAGATGCTTCGCGAACAATTGCGAAAAAGCCGTCTTCCCGGCCCCAAGATCCCCGTCGAGGGCGATAACCGTTCCCGCCAAGGCTTGTCCCGCCAGAAAAGCAGCCAGCTTCTCTGTACCGGCAAGGTCTTTTATCTCAAATACGAGCTTTGCCGACAATTTATCGAAATCCATATGTTGACCACCCTCATCTACAGCATTCGCCAGCAAGATTCTTCAAATCAAAAATCTACAGATAACTATATAATTGGACTTTATTGGCCATCCTAAAAGAAAACCGTCAGTTCCTGTCATATAAAATGCGTTCTAAATCATTATATAGGTCTGTCAAGACAGCCGCAACACGGAAGCGATGGGAGTAACAGAATTATCCAAGGCGGATCAAGAGTTGCAGGGGAAGATTCACTGCCGAATGACTCCTGCCGATCTTCGCGTTAGATAGAGAATTTATAAGTCACAGCTACACTGATGAAATGTTATATCGCAAAATCGCAAGTAGACCTGACGATGAATCGCGGTCACCCATCCTTGGATGAACTTCGAATTAGTGTTCTGATCAAATTAGGCTTTGTGCCAACCAACCTCTAATAAAGAAAGGGAGTGCCCAGATGCATACCGTTTGGAAAGGTGCCATCAGCTTCGGCCTGGTCCATGTACCGGTAAAAATGTTTTCGGCTACAGAAGACAAGGATATATCCATGAAATACATTCATAAAGTGTGCGGCAGCCCGATTTCCTATGTGCGCCGTTGTCCCGCCTGTGATGTGGATGTGACTTGGGATGATATTTCCAGAGGTTATGAGTATGAGAAAGGCAAATACGTGCTCTTCTCCAAGGAGGAGCTTGACCAATTATCCGCACAGACGGAGAAGACGATCACCATTCTCGATTTTGTTGATTTAACAGAGATCGATCCGATCTATTTTCAGAAGACCTACTATTTATCGCCCGACCAGGCAGGAGGCAACGCCTATCGGCTGCTGCTCGAAGCGATGCGGGATTCCGGCAAGATCGGAATCGCCAAGATCGCCATTCGCTCCAAGGGCAGCCTGGCAGCCATCCGGGTAATGGAGGATTGCCTGGTCATCGAGACGATTTTCTATCCGGATGAGATCCGTCCTGTATCGCAAGTTCCAAATTTACCGCAGGGCGCCAATGTGAACGACAAGGAGCTGACGATGGCCAAGCTGTTGATCGAGCAGTTGTCCACTCCCTTCGAACCGCAGAAGTATACCGATGATTACCGGGAGAATCTCCTGACCCTGATTCAGCAGAAGATTGCCGGAGAAGAGATCAGCCTGGCTCCAGCTAAGCCGGAGGCCAATGTGATCGATCTGATGGCCGCGCTTCAAGCAAGCATCGAAGCGGTTAAAGCTCCGATCGTCACCGATCCAGGCGAGACCAAGACGAAGCGAAGCTCAACCAGAAAGAAGAAGGAAGCCGCGGCGGAGACAGAAGCGCCAGCCGAGACGAACGAAGCCACGCCTGCCGCAGTAACCAAGCCCAAGCGCAAGACTTCCAGCAAAACAGCCAAGAAGACGATCTCATGAAGCCATTCACCTGTATTAGTCATATTTGCTGAGTGAATACACAGGTCTCCGGCGGAACGTCAGCCCAGCCTTGAAGAACAGGATGCCGCAGCGTTCCACCGGGGGTCCACTCCGCAAATTGCACCTTAACCGTTCGCTGAGGCTCCATCCATACCGCGCCCTTCACCTTCCCTGGAGGTGCGGAAAAGGGGGCGGCAAATGGTTGTTTTGCTATTGCCAATCTGTACGAGTCCTCTGTAATGCGGGAGAGATCCTCTCCCTTCCATTTTCCGGGGCCGACGTTTCCGATATAGATCAGATTTCCTTGCTCGTCATATAAGCCCAGCAGTAAAGAATTAACGATCTCGTCGCGATACGTTACCCCGCCGATCACTGCGTATAAGTCATAGGTCAGCTTCATCTTGCGCCAACGGTCATCCTTGCCGCCAATCGCATAACTGCTGTCAATCTGCTTACAGACGATACCTTCCCATTGACGCTCTTTCATTACAGCATAGAGGCCTTCGGCATGGTCCACATTCGGGACAAGTTGTACGCGTGTACTTGGCAGTACATATTCCTGCAGCAGCTGCTGCCGCTTTACGAGCGGCTGGTCCGTAACCCAGCTGCCGTTGCAATACAAAATATCAAATATCATATAGACGACGGAAATCCTGGGAACTGCAAAAGCAATTTCCTGCTCCCGACGAAGGCTGTCCCGCTTCATAATTTCATGGAAAGAAGGTTTACCCTCTGCAATGGCGATCATCTCTCCATCCAAAATAGCCGATTCCGCCCGGCAATATTCCGACGGGTTCATGAACTCCGGATATTGCAGCGAACGTTCATTTCCGCGGCGATTCATGAGGCGCACCTGCCCTTTATCGATATAGGCCAGCATCCGCACTCCATCCCATTTGACCTGGGCAATCCATTGCTTTCCTTGTGGAAATTCAAAGACGCGGATCGGTTCAAACGGTACGACTGGCGTAAATTCCATGGTCCATCCTTCTCCTATTCACAGCCCGCCATTAACTAGGCACTGGCAAGACTAATATTACGAACTCATCCTCTTATAGTTCTCGTATAACAAGGTTAGCCTAATCTGTAATCAGCTCTTCTCTAATCTCAACTCTTGAAAGGAGTATCCCCAATGGCACGATCGATCAAAGGCACGATCCGGATTGAAGGCGAGGAAGTAACCATTACGAATCCGGACAAGCTGCTCTGGCCGGAATCCGGCATTACCAAACAGCAATATTTACAGCGGCTGGCCGAGCTGGCCCCTTATTTGCTCCGCTATTGCCGCAACCGGTTCTTAACAACAATCCGATATCCCGGCGGCATCCATAGCAAATTTTTCTATCAAAAAAATGCTCCCGAGCCACTGCCGGATTTCGTCAGAACCGCCCAGCATGAGGATATCAACTATATTGTGCTCGACAATCTGCCCACTTTACTCTGGCTTGGCAATTTGGCGGCGATTGAATTCCATCCTTCATTGCATTATGTAGGGGACACTCTGCCTTGCGAATGGATGATTGATCTCGATCCAAGCCAGGATGATGAGCCGCGGATTATGGAAGCTGCCGCTTATGTTGGCGACATCCTCGCTTCTCTTGGCATCTCTTCCGTCCCCAAGACGTCGGGCGCTACTGGCGTTCAGATCATTATTCCAATTGAATACGGCGTTACTTTTGATCAGCTGCGCTCTATCGGTCAATTCGTAGCCCGCTACGCTACGGAGAAATATCCATCCTTCTTCACCATTGAACGGCTGAAAAAGGATCGCGAGGGCAAAATTTATTTCGATTATCTCCAGCATTATAGTGGAAAGACCTTAGCTGCCCCCTACACCCCACGTGCACGGCAAGCTGCCAGTGTATCAACGCCATTAACCTGGGATGAGGTGCGCAAGAATCCCCATCCCTCTGAATTCAATCTGCTGAACATCGGTGAAAGACTGCAGCAGAGAGGAGATTTGCTGCAAGAAGTGAAGCCGCAATCGCTAGAGCTGATCTTGCGGCATTTACAGTCCAAGGCTTAGGAACACTACGGAATACGGCGTTAACCACATTTTCACATAAGAACGCCCATCTTCCACTCAGCCTTTTCCACTTTGCCTCACGTTTATTCGTTACAGAAGGCATTGAGAGGAGAGAGTGAGAGGTAATCGGTGCATGAAAACTGCATTTCTGCAGGAATTACTAGTCTAATACGAGTTCAAAATTTATCTGAACTAACGGAGTCCGGATCGATTTCATCGGGGCTATTCAGCAAATTTAAGGTTTTTCGATATATCAGACAAGGCAGTTTTTTGACATGATTTAAGAGATAAAGGAATAGATAAAGTATATAAGCGCGTTTTCCATATGAGCTCTATTAACCGTGATCAGAACAGAAGTACGTAGTACTACTTCTAGTGTGAGAGGAAAGGAGTTGCCATGAGAAGTGCCACCTTACCGAACCCCAATCGGATGACCTTGCTCGTCCTGCGAGAAGCAGGACAGCCTGCCAAGCAAATGCATATGTCAAAGCCGCTCATCATTGCCGTTCCGCTGGTCGCCATTCTATCGATATCGGGCCTGATTATAAGCCTGCAGCTGCAATCCAACCAGACGATTGCGAGGCTTGAAGACCAATTGCAGTCGCAGAATCTCAAGTTCGAAGCCGTCGTCTCTGACAAAAATGCGGCCATCGAGAGACTTCAGAATGAAGTAATCTCGCTTTCCAGCCAATCACAGGACATGATGAATCGAATGGAGCGAGTTGCCGAGCTGGAGGATCAGCTGCAGAAATTTATTGAGAAGTACGGAGAGTCGGACTCAAGTGCTCTTAGCAATCTATCCGCCCTGTCACTGAAAGGACTTGATGTTGACGACCCTAACGCGCAGATGGGGGTGGGGGGAGAATTTATCGCCGTCCATGAGAATGAGATTGAACAATTGGCGGAGCATACGAAGGATCAATTTCTTGAAATGAACGCCATGCTGGACGAGATGGAGAAGAATGTGCCCCTGACCTTGAAAAAGGCGAAGCAAACCCAGTACTCTCTATCAGGGACTCCATCAGAATGGCCTACTTTATCAAAGCGGCTTACCTCTAATTTCGGCTACCGTACCGATCCGTTCACCGGCCGCGCCTCCTTCCATGCCGGCATCGATATCGGCGCCAAGCAAGGCGATCCGGTATATGCCGCGGCGGCAGGCGAAGTTATTACAACAGCGCAGGACAATTCGCACGGCAAATACATCATTATCCAGCATCCTGGAGGACTGCAAAGCTGGTACCTTCATCTGAGCAAGATCAGCATCTCTGAGGGAGATTTCATCAAGAAGGGGCAGACGATCGGCAAAGTTGGCAGTACCGGGCGCAGCACCGGGCCTCATTTGCATTTCGAGATTGTGAAGAATGGCAAAACGGTGGATCCTTTGCCATATCTGCAATGATTTATTATTAGAGGTTGTTCAAATGGTCCAACCCATCTTTTTGAGCACTCATAATAGCGAACGGAGGAATAAATATGCGGAGGAAAAATGCACGGGCACACGGCCTGACCGACACCCTGATTGGCCAAGGCAGCATGGCCGAGGGGAAGATACAATGCGAATCCAATGTTCGCATTGATGGGGCCTTTCACGGGGAGATCGATTGTAAAGGTCAGGTCATCGTCGGAGAATCGGGCGAAGCCAGATCAAGTATTATAGGGGCAAATATCATCGTAGCGGGCCATGTCGTCGGCGATATATCTACCAAGGGCAAATTGACGATTACGAGCAGCGGGCAGGTCGACGGCAATGTCAGCGTCTCTAAGCTGATTATTCTCGAAGGCGGCCTTCTAAATGGCGTTAGCACCATGGAGAAAATCAAAGCTGTGGCCCCGATCAAGGAAAAAGCGCAAAAAACACCACAGCCCGAAGTGGGGTAATTCATAGTGAAGAATCAAAAATAGTTCCCGTCTGCCTGGCAAACGGGAACTTGTTTTTTTATGCAGCTACATCCCGCTTGTTGAATACCAGCCAGGATATTACCAGAAATAACAGGACGTAACAGGTTAGCACGGTAATGGAGAAACCCAGGGTCATTCCGGCTACCCCTTCTTGTCCGCCTCGATACTGGCTTAGATCCATGTTAACGAACAAGGTATATTTGGCCCATGGATAACGAACGGGATTGAAGAGCATCGTGAAGATGCCTCCGGTGAACAGAATGAACATAGACAAGCCAATCGCGATTCCGCTGGAACGAAACACCGTAGATATCATGAACGAAAACAAGGTAATAACCAGCAGATCTATATATCTGTAGAGCATATCCTCCAGCAAGTATACGAACGGACTTCCGTTATCCGAGAACACCATCGATGTCTTAACCGGGTACATCGCATAAGAGATCAGCAGCGAGCTCAAGAAGAACAGTACCGTAATAAGCAGGGTAAACAGGATTAAGGCCAACAGCTTCGAAGCGAGCACCTTGGTGCGGGTCCATGGGCGGATCAACAACAGCTTGATCGTTCCCCAGGTAAATTCTCCAGCTACAATATCAGCAGCAACAACAGAAGCGAAGATCGTGACTAGATAAAATAGAAAAGAAAGCTGGCCCGTCGCATCCCAAGCGCTTATCGTTGAACCGCCTCCGCCCAAACGGAACAGTATCGCGAAAAACAGCACCATTAGCACAATGATCCCGAACATAATCCAGGTTCGGACACGCCGATATATTTTCATATTTTCGTTCTGAATCAGGTTCATGAAATTATTCAATGCCCACACCCCCTGTCAGCTCGATAAATTGGTCCTCCAGCGTTCGCGTCACGACTCGGATGCGGTATACCAAGATTCCCGCACGCACCAGCTGCTCATTAATGACAGCCGCCGCATTCCGGTCCAGCTCAAGCAGCAGACCGCCATCCACAACCTGGCCCTGGCCGATTAATTCCCAGGCCCGCTGCGGATCGCTAACCTCGAACACCGTCTGCTTCCGCTCATTCTCCAGCTTGTCCTGATCATGCAGCTGTCTTACATCGATCAGCCGCCCCTGTTGAATAACAGCAACGGTATCGCACATCAGCTCCATCTCGGACAACAGGTGACTGGAGACGAATACGGTCGTCCCTTCCTTCTCGGCCAGCTGGCGCAAATAACTGCGCAGCTCGCGAATTCCTTGCGGATCAAGCCCATTCGTTGGCTCATCCAGGACAAGCAGCCTGGGCCGATGCAATATCGCCTGAGCCACGCCGAGACGCTGGCGCATCCCGAGCGAATAGGTTTTCACCTTGTCATGAATCCGCTGCTCCAAGCCCACCAGTTCAACAACCTCAGCAATTCGCTGCTTCGTCACTCCAGGCGACATCCGCGCATAATGCAGCAGATTGTGATAACCGCTTAGAAACTTATACATTTCCGGATTCTCTACAATAGCCCCCACATGGGAGATTGCCAGCTCGAATTGATCCGATACGCTGGCCCCCCGGATTTCAATATCCCCTTCGGTGATTGACATCAATCCAACCATCATCCGAATGGTCGTCGTCTTGCCCGCGCCGTTTGGTCCGAGAAATCCGTACACCTGGCCCGGGGGAATATCAAGTGTTAATTTATCGATAATCGTCTTGCCACCAATTCGTTTGCTGACCTGCTTCAGCCGAACAACCGGCTCAAAATCCAACAAAGCTCTAACCTCCCAACACTCCACGCAGCAATATCCACCTTCGCGAAGTTAAAGATTTCCCTCATTTTACCACAGAATGCAATTTTCATTAAAATAAACGACAAAAGACCTGAACTTGTTACAACATTCAGGTCTTTTGCTCTTGTCGCTTTTCCGGCTTATTCGATTTTGGCACTCCGATTGTCTGCTACAAGCCCTAACTAGATTTACCTGGCTTTACCCGAATTCATCCGGATTCATCTGGATACCTAGCTTTGCTAGCCTTATCTAGGATTTTAGCGATCCATTAGCAACAGTTACACCAGCTCCAGGCCGGGCCATTTCCCGTGAATTCGCTTCGAAAGCGGCCAGCAGCGCTGCTTCTCCCTGCAAGCCCAGCTCCTCCGCCTTGCGGATCTGTTCCAGCATCCGTTTATAGTCCCGGGGAATGACGCGGACGAATCTTGGAAGCATTTCAGGCCAGCAATCCAGTATGCGCCTTCCTACCGTGCTATCCGTGTATAACACATGACGAAGGATCCAGGTGCGCAGCTGCTCAGCTTCTACCTCGGACTCTACCTGCTCCAGCAGCACCATCTCTTGGTTGCATTGCTGCTGGAAGCTGCCGTGTATATCCAGCACATAAGCAATGCCTCCGGACATGCCGGCTGCAAAGTTGCGGCCCGTATCGCCGAGAATAACGACCCGGCCTCCGGTCATATATTCACAGCCATGATCACCGACCCCTTCAACAACCACATGGGCACCGGAATTACGAACTGCAAACCGTTCTCCAGCGATACCACGGATATATGCTTCTCCGCTTGTTGCACCATAAAAGGAAGTGTTGCCGATAATGACGTTCTCCTCTGCGGCAAAGGTCGCGGATCGGGAAGGTTTGACGATAATCTTCCCCCCCGAGAGTCCCTTCCCGGTGTAATCATTCGCATCGCCTTCGACCGTAATAGTAATCCCCCGTGGCATAAATGCCCCCAGACTTTGTCCGGCTGAGCCTTCAAAGTTCAGCGTGATCGTATCGTCCGGCAAGCCGTCCGCGCCATACCGACGCGTAACCTCACTGCCCAATAATGTTCCGGTCGCCCGATTTACATTGCAGATCGGCAGCGAGATGCTTACGGCCTCGCCGCGATCTAAAGCTGGCGCAGCTTGCTTCAGCAGCTCTACAGCATCAAGCGTCTCCTCCAAACCATGATTCTGATCACGTGTATGGCGACGTCTGTTCTCTTCCTCTATCACAGGCGTATGCAATAATGAGCTTAAATCAAGCCCGCTCCTCTTCCAATGCTGATCTGCTTTCCCTGTATCCAGACAGTCCGTACGGCCGATCATCTCATCCAGCCTGCGGAAGCCCAGCTCGGCCATCCACTCGCGCAGATCCTCGGCAATAAAGGTCATGAAGTTCACCACATGCTGCGGATCGCCAGTGAAGTTCTTGCGCAGCTCCGGATTCTGCGTCGCTACCCCAACCGGGCAAGTATCGAGCTGGCAGACGCGCATCATGATACAACCGACGGAGACGAGCGGAGCTGTGGAGAAGCCATACTCCTCTGCGCCAAGCAGCGCAGCGACAGCCAAATCACGGCCGGTCAGCATTTTGCCATCCGTCTCGAGCACGACCCGATCGCGCAAGTGATTCAGCATCAGCGTCTGATGCGTCTCGGCCAGGCCAAGCTCCCACGGCAAGCCTGCATGACGGATCGAGCTTTGCGGCGATGCGCCGGTTCCCCCGTCATAACCACTGACCAGAATAACATCGGCGCGGCCCTTGGCAACCCCCGCAGCGATCGTGCCTACGCCAACCTCAGAGACAAGCTTGACATTAATGCGGGCGCGCGGGTTCGCATTCTTCAGATCATAGATCAGTTCAGCCAGATCCTCGATCGAGTAAATATCGTGATGCGGTGGCGGCGAGATGAGGCCAACGCCCGGCGTTGAGCCGCGAACCTCGGCAACCCATGGATAGACCTTGTTGCCCGGCAGCTGACCACCTTCTCCCGGCTTGGCTCCCTGGGCCATCTTGATCTGGATCTCATCCGCATTAACCAGATATTGCGAAGTAACGCCGAAGCGGCCCGAAGCCACCTGCTTGATTGCACTGCGGCGCGAGTCCCCGTTCGCATCCTTCACATAGCGAGCGGAGTTCTCTCCGCCTTCACCGGAATTGCTCTTGCCCCCGATGCGGTTCATCGCGACAGCGATCGTCTCATGCGCCTCCTTGCTGATCGAGCCAAATGACATCGCTCCGGTCTTGAACCTGCGCATGATCGAGGCCGCGGACTCAACCTCCTCCAGCGGCACCTTTGGTCCAACCGGCTGCAAGCGAAGCAAGGAACGCAGCGTATAACGCTGCTCGTTCTCTCCTTGCACAAGCCCGGCAAATTTCTTATACAGACTATAATCCCCGCTGCGTACAGCCTGCTGCAGCAGATGAATGGTCTGCGGGTTGAACAGATGCTCCTCGCCTTCGTTGCGCCACTGATATTGCCCACCGGAATCCAGCACTTTCTCCTGGTCTTCTTGCGCTGCGGAGAAAGCTTGTTGATGCGAAGCCAGGGTCTCAATAGCGACCTCCTTCAAACCAATCCCCTCAATCCGGGTTGGCGTCCGGGTGAAGTAACGATCGATAAATTGTTGATTCAATCCTACGGCCTCGAAGATTTGCGCACCTCGATAGGACTGAATCGTAGAGATGCCCATTTTGGACAATATTTTGATGACGCCTTTGTTCACAGCTTTCCTATAGTTCACTTCTGCCCGGCTAATAGAAACGCCACGCAACGTGCCCCCGTTGATCATATCCCTTAAGCTGGCCAAGGCGAGATACGGATTTACGGCATTTGCTCCATAGCCTATCAATAACGCGAAATGATGCACCTCTCTGGGCTCGCCGGACTCCAGCACAATGCTGGCCTGCGTACGCGTTCCCTGCAAGATCAGATGATGATGCAGGCAGGATACGGCAAGCAAGGCCGGGATTGCCGCATTGTCAGCGTCCACCTTACGATCTGACAAGATCAGTATCGATTTGCCTTGAGCAATCGCTTGATCCGCCGCGAAGCAGAGATCATCCAGCGCTTGCTCAATTCCGGCAACTCCCTTGGTAGCGGAGAATAAGATCGGCAGCACGGCGGACTTTAATCCCTTCCGCTTCACATAGCGCAGCTTGGCTAGCTCTTCATCGGACAGAAACGGCGATGAGAGAGCAATCTGCCGGCAGCTCTCCGGCCGAGGGTGCAGTAAATCCTGCTCCGGCCCGATCAGCGTCATCGCCGAAGTAACAAGCTCCTCGCGAATGGCATCCATCGGCGGATTTGTCACCTGAGCGAACATTTGCTTGAAGTAATTGTACAAGCGCTGGGGACGCTCCGACAGTACAGCAAGCGGTGCATCATAGCCCATGGACACGAGGCCTTCGCTTCCCGTCAGCGCCATAGGCTCCAGCACTTTACGCAGGTCCTCGTAGGAATACCCGAAGGCTACTTGTCTATTTCTGATCTCTTCATGAGACAGTTCCGACATAGTAGAAGCCTCCGGCAGCTCCTGCAGGGTGATCCGATGCTCGGCAAGCCATCTGTCATAAGGCTGCTCCTGAGCGACCTGTGCCTTTACTTCCTCGTCCGCTATAATTCTTCCTTCCTTTGTATCCACGAGCAGCATCCGACCCGGACGCAGTCGATCTTTATAGAGGATGTCCTCCGCCGGAATATCCAGCACCCCCACCTCGGAAGACAATATAATCAAGTCATCCTTGGTTACATAATAGCGGGATGGTCTCAGTCCATTGCGATCCAGGATTGCCCCGATCTGAATCCCATCCGTGAAGCCCATAGCTGCCGGCCCATCCCAAGGCTCCATCAAGGAGCTATGATAGTCATAAAAGGCCCGGCGCGCCGGCTCCATCTCCGCATGATTGTCCCAAGGTTCCGGAACCATCATCATCGCCACATGCGGCAAAGAACGGCCGCTCAAGTACAGAAATTCAAAGGTGTTATCAAACATTGCTGTGTCCGACCCGTCCGGATTAATGACCGGCTTGATCTTCTCCAGATCGCTGCCGAACACTTCGCTCTCGAACAGCGACTGGCGCGCATGCATCCAGTTCACATTTCCCTGCAGGGTATTAATCTCGCCGTTATGGATCATAAAGCGATATGGATGGGCCCGTTCCCAGCTCGGGAACGTGTTCGTGCTGAAGCGGGAATGCACCAATGCCATCGCCGATTCTACCGTTTCATCCTGTAGGTCCAGGTAGAATTGCCCCACCTGCTCCGTTGTCAGCATCCCTTTATAGACAAGTTTGCGGCATGACAAGCTGGATACATAAAATGAATTCTCCCCCGTATCATCCGCGTAACGAATCGACAGCTCCGCACGGCGACGAATGACATACAATTTACGTTCAAAAGCCAGTTCATCCTCCACATCTGCGCTGCGGCCAATAAACACTTGCCGTACATAAGGCTTGGCGGCCTTAGCTGATTTCCCCAGCATATCGTCATTTGTTGGCACATCGCGAAAGCCCAGAACTCTCTGACCTTCCTCTTCAACGATATGAGTGAGGGCAGCCTCCTGAGCAGCACGCTCTTTAGCAAGCTGTGACAGGAACAGCATCCCGACCCCATATTCCCCGCACCCCGGAAGCTCGAAGCCCAGCTTCAAAGCCTCCCGCGCCAGAAATCGGTGGGGAATTTGCACTAATATACCAGCGCCGTCTCCCGAATTCGGCTCGCTGCCCTGTCCGCCGCGATGCTCCATTTTCGTCAACATGGTGAGCGCCTGAGCAACGATTGAATGCGAGGCTTTTCCCTTGATATGTGCGACAAAGCCCATGCCGCAAGCATCCTTTTCAAATGCGGGATCATATAGTCCCTGCCGAGGCGGTATAACAGTATGTCTATTTGTCATCATCAGCGCAACCTTTCTATATCTTCTCCGTAGGTTTATTCTAACGGAAATCGGCTTCACTGTTTTTGCACTATCTCCTCTTTCTTTTGTACTATCACTTATAAATTTCAAAAAGATTGCAAACGAACCGTTGCCAGGCGCTCCCCTTATGCATAGCGATCATAAAAGCTGTGCATAAATGAGATGAACTTGTGGAACTCCACCAAAATCAGCTTGCATTATGTATACAAAGAAAAGAAGCCTGCTCCCCGGTTTAAATACCGGAGAACGGGCTTCTTGATGATTCTGTATAGATCTTAGGCTTGCAGACTAGCTTCAACACTTACTTCTTCCTCTGCACTCTCTCTATGCGATAGGAAGTAGGTGAGCGTGATGGCCAAGAATACAATAGCAACTGCAATCAGAATGCCTGTTTGATGCCAGGCAACGCTCATTTCTCCCGAAGAGATTACCGCTTTATAACCTTTGACGCTGTATGTCATTGGCATGAACGGATTAAATGCCTTCATCCAGGAAGGAAGCAGTTCCACAGGGAATGTTCCCGCAGATGTTGTCAATTGGAAGATCAAGAGCAAGATCGCCAGGAAGCGGCCTGGATTGTCGAGCCAAGTGACAAGCGCCTGAATGATGAACATGAAGCACAGGCTAGTAACAAATGAGAACAGATAGAACATTGGAACATTCTGTACTTCAAGCTTCAAACCGTAGAGAACCAATATTACCGCAATTACGGATTGGAACAGGCTCATTCCTGTGAAGGAGAGCGCACGGCTTACGAAGCGATTCCATCCGCTTGCTTCCGATACGGAAGAGCTGCGAAGCGGAACAACCAGCGTCGAGATCAAAGCACCGACGAACAATCCGAGGGACAGGAAGTAGGGTGAGAATCCTGTACCATAGTTCGGCACTTCATTCATCTTCTGCTCTTCCACGTCTACCGGCTGAGCAAACATATCAACAAGAGCATCTGTCTTCTTCACGGAAGACGTCTCATCCGCTGCCTCGTTCAGCTTGCTGGCCAATTCTCCCGAACCTTCGCTCAGCTTGCTTGTGCCATCCTTGAGTTCACCGGCACCTTCATCCAATTGCTTCGAACCATCAGCAAGTGTAGCCACACCGCTAGACAATTGACCCATACCGCCTTCAAGCTTCTTAGCTCCTTCGCTAAGTGCGCCAGCACCTGTTGCCAGCTTGCTGCCGCCGGCTGCTGCTTCATTCAGCTTCGCGCCGAACTGCTTCAGACCGCCTACAAGTTGAGCCTGACCTTCCATCAACTTCGCAGCGCCTTGGCCCAATTGTTCTTGACCTTGAACAAGCTGTTCACTGCCCTGTACAAGCTGTTGTTGTGCACCGTGTAAATCCTTGCTGCCTTTCAACAACTGCTGTTGACCTTGCGCTACTTGCTCACTGCCGGTAGCAACTGCTTGGCTGGCTGCCAGAAGCTGCTTCACTGCAGGATTCGCTGCCAGCTCTGGGCTAGCTTGTGTTAATTGTTCAAGACCTTGGGCAACTGACTTCGCACCTTCTGCAACCTTCGTGCTGCCTTGTGCTGAAGATTCCAGCCCGGTTACCAGCGATGCGCTGCCTTGCTCCGACTGCTTCAAGCCTTGAGCCAGTGTGTTAGCACCTTTCAGTGAAGCATCAAGACCTGCCTTCAATTGATTGCCGCCTTCATTTGCGGCCGTGGCCCCGTTCTGAAGCTGCTTATTGGCAGCCGCCAACTGATTTAAACCGGAAGCCAGAGAGGTTGCACCTGTCTTCAAATCGCTGGCTCCTTTACCTAGGGAACCCACGCCATCCGCCAATGGATTGATGCCATCTTGCAGCTTCACTGAACCATCTACCATTTTGGCCAGGTTCTCTTTCAGCTTCTGAGCGCCTTCATCCAGCTTGACGGCTCCGTCATTGATCTCAGTTGCACCCTTGCCAGCGTCGCCAAGACCACTGGAAATTTTCTCAACCTGATCAAACAGGACATCTGTGTAAGCCTCCGTCACTTTCGCGGACACTTTACTCTTAATTTCCTTCACTGCGGTACCGCCGATTTGTGCGGCCAGGAAGTTGTAAGCCTCATTCGGCTCATAGACGATCTCGGCAGGCTGCGGCTGATCATCCATTAAGGTTGTAGCCTTCTCCGAGAAGTTGCTTGGAATGACAAGCGTCATGTAGTAATCGTTATTCTTCATGCCTTCATCCGCTTGCTCGCGGGTGACGAACTTCCAACCAAAAGCTGCGTTCTTCTTCAGCTCTTCGACCAAATCATTACCTGCTTGTAGCTTCGTTCCTTCATATTCAGCACCGCGATCCTCATTGACAACCGCGACAGGAATTTCATCCATTTTCCCGTACGGGTCCCAAAATGCCTTCAGAAACATTCCGCTATATAATACGGGAATGAACATGACGACAAGAATTGGGATAATCACTTTAGGTTTTTTAAAGGAAGCTGCAAGATCCTTAAAAAATACCGACATTGATTTCATAATCATTTCTCTCCTTATATCCCTGAATCTTATCTCTTATCTCTTTCTCTCATTACCGTACGGGTCCTTTCTTATCTTTGACTATGTCTTGGATAACCCGCCTGATAAAAATATTTGAGAAAATTCTCTGATCTGCTCTTTGCTTAGTGGCTCGTGTATTTTTTTCCAATCCGAAGTTAGCGCAATGTACAGCTTCACAAGCACAAATGCAATGACTTTAGGATCAAACTCGCGAATTTCCCCATGTTTGGCCGCACGATCGATTTGACGCTCCAAGTAATCAAGGATAGCCAGCTCGATCTTCTCCAGGCCCTCACGCGCTTNGTTCCAATCCGAAGTTAGCGCAATGTACAGCTTCACAAGCACAAATGCAATGACTTTAGGATCAAACTCGCGAATTTCCCCATGTTTGGCCGCACGATCGATTTGACGCTCCAAGTAATCAAGGATAGCCAGCTCGATCTTCTCCAGGCCCTCACGCGCTTGCGGCGTTCCAAAATCTCTTACCTCCTGAAACAGCTTCACAAGCAGCTCATGTTCTCTTCTGAATTCCAGAAGTTTATCCATGCTCTGGTACAGATTCTCGAAGAAAGGTCTGTCATCGTGAACCTCTTGTTCCGTAATTTTCTTCATCTCTATAATGACGGAACGAAGAATTTCATCAAACAGTTCCTCCTTATTCGCAAAAAACGTGTAAATCGTGCCCTTGGCGACATTTGCAATTTTAGCTACATGATCCATCGTTGTAGCTTTGTAACCAAACAATGCAAATGATTTTTCTGCCGCTTCAACGATTTGTCTTCTGCGATCCACTACAGCCAAATAAAGCACCTCCTTATCTTAGACTTACTTTTTTCTCAAAAATGACTAAAAGTCCGTTTCGGTCATTTGGTCAATTAAACTTTAGCACGTTCCAAAATGCATTGCAAGTTATTTTTTTCAATTATTTTCAGCGTTTTTCACTGCCATTTTTCTTGGTCTGTATGAAATATCACATAATCTGTATGAAAATAAATTTATTTAGCAAAGGGAATCTCGGCAACCTTCTCATACATCGGCTGGTGATGCATACTTGTTCGATAGATCACCAAGGCATCTATAGTCCATGAACCAAACTGAAGATTAGCCCCGGTAATATCCGTTTCCAGCTTGTATCCTGCACGGTACTTGCGAGCCAGCGTAATATGAGGTCGATAAGGACGGTCCTCCGGGATATATCCCAGCTTCCGGTTCTCTTCAATGACGTTATTTTGCAGCTGCTCCAATAGCTCCAGCTCCCCATGGACTCCTGCCCAGAGAACCCTTGGCTGATCTGCACGTCCGAATGTACCGCAGCCAAGGGCTTCCATATGTATAGGCCGTATATTGGCGACAGCCCTTATGGCAGCTGAGCGAAGCTCATCCAACCGTTCCGGAGACGTATCGCCCAGAAACTGCACCGTTATATGATAATCCTCCTTATGCACCCATTTTTGAAAAAAAAGCTGATCCCTCTGTTCCTTACACCAGTCGGCAATCATCTGCTTAACAGAAGATGGAAGCGGGACCGCGATAAATAGACGCCAAGCTTCTGAATTATTGGACATAAAGTCTCACTCCTTGTGATTTTTTGCTCAAATTTCGTTTTTCCGACACAAAGCGACGATATTCCTTATTATTCCGCAAACAATTCCTCATTATAATGTTGAATAGATGTGCCCACGAGTTCCAACATCATCTTACAATAGATAGGAGATTTATATGGGATTTGCAAAAAAAATAACTATGGCTATTGTTACCCTTCTCGGGTTTATCGGTGCCATTATCGGTGTATTCGGCTATCAGACAACCTACCGTCAGGTAGAGAAGTCCGTTGGTGTCGAAACCGTAGGTTGCGCTAATATTACAACTGGCTTAGTCAATCCTGCCGTCATCGAACTGCTCGCGCGTGGCGATAAGTCCAAGTTGGCTGAAGTAGAACAGCAGTTGAACTGGACGGTAGACCATAAACCCTTGTTTAAGGAAGTCTTTATTCTATCCTTGGATGGCACCATTCTTGCCGCCGACCAACATCTGAAGGAGCGCGGTTATAACGCTGGCGATGCCTTCTATTTCAATCCGGCCGATCGGGATATGATGATGGACATGAAGCATTCCGTGTACACCAAGGTCTATACATATGAGGATACGGAGCTGTTGACAGGATATGGCCCCATCTTCCAGGACAATGATCCTGGCAAGCCTATTGTTGGGCTAATGGCCATCAATTTCGATGCATCGATTATTCAGGACAGAACATGGGAGATCATTACCCTACCATTTGCAATCGGCGCTGCAGTCTTCCTGCTGGCCGCTCTAGTTGTCTATTTCATCATTCATCGGATGATTCGTCCGCTGGAGCATTTATCCAGCCAGGTGAACCAAATTGCACAAGGAGATCTTACGATTACACCTATGGTTCTGAAGAGTAAGGATGAAGTTGGCAAGCTGTCCCGGGATTTCAGCAATATGGTGATCAATCTGCGGAGCCTGATCACCGAGGTAAGCGCCACCTCCATCCAGGTGGCCTCCTCTTCCCAACAGCTGTCCGCCAGCGCGGAGCAAACGGGGACTGCCTCTGAGCAGACTGTTAACATCACCCAGGAACTGGCTGAAGGAGCAGAGAGGCAGCTGCATGATTTGGAGCAGAGCTCGAATACGCTGCGCAGCATGTCCACCTCGACGAAGCATATTGCCCATCTTATGAGCGATGTATCCCAGGCTGCCCAGAACTCCTCGGCTGCTGCCGGACAGGGCGTAGCGTCCATTCAGCAGAGCATTCAGCAAATGAACAAAATGCAAGGGAAAATCAACGAGTTGTCTACAAACATTACTGAGCTCTCCAGTCAGTCCAAAGAAATTCAGAACATTCTGGAGATAATCACTGCAATCGCAGACGAGACTAATCTGCTGGCGATCAATGCCTCAATCGAAGCAGCCCGGGCCGGCGAATATGGCAGCGGCTTCGCCGTGGTCGCTTCATCCGTCGGCAAGCTGGCCGATCGTTCAGCAGCATCAGTGAAGCAGATAGCCGCTCTCATAGGCTACATCGTAACGCAGATGGAAGTGACCGGGACGACGATGGTCGAGACCTCGCGGGAGGTTGAGCTAAGCGCCTCATTGGTACACAATGCCGGTGATTCCTTCGGCGAGATCGAGAACCAGTCCCGAGCAACCGCTGCATCGATCAGCGACATAAATGAAGCTGTTCAACAGCTCTCCGACCAGACGGATCTATTGGTGAAATCGCTGGAGAACATCGTGGAAATTGCCAACAACAATGTCGATAGCGCCCAGTCCATGTCTGCTGCATCTCAGGAGCAGCTTGCGACGATGGAGGAAGTAGATGCCTCGGCCAGCTTCCTGGCCAGTTTATCGGATAAGCTGCACACCTTGATCGAGAAATTCAAGGTATAAGACCCGCAACCTCAATTGGTTTTCTTATCCAAGATGGAATTGTTAAACAACCGCTATACGAAAAAAGGGACCTGCCGCTCAGCGTTAAGGCTGTATGCGGCAGGTCCCTTCCTCATCAATTCATAAGTGAGACGGTGATTAGTTGTTCAAAAAGGCATTAAGCATCCAACGATGTTTCTCAAGAGTAGAAACAACGCCTAACAGCAGGTCGCTTGTTGCTTCATCTCCTACTTCCTCAGCGATGGACATACCTTCGCGCAATTCCTTATCCAGTACTTCAAAGTCAGCTACGATAGCAGCTACCATTTGGTCAGGAGTCTCGTTGCCTGTAGCTTCCTTAATCGTTGCCAGCTCCAGGGATTCACGCAAAGTTGCAACCGGTTTGCCGCCAATAGAGAGCAGACGCTCTGCAATATCATCAATATATCCGGCAGCTTCGTCGTATAATTCTTCGAATTTCACATGCAATGTGAAGAAGTTATGTCCTTTAACATACCAGTGGAAGTTATGCAACTTCGTGTACATGGTTGTCCAGTTTGCGATCAGGAGATTCATTTGTCTTTCCAATGCTTGATTTGCCATTTCTCGTTCCTCCATTCATAATTATAACTGGTTAGATAAACGGTGAAATGTTCGCGTTGTGAAACATTTCTTTAAATTTAGACTAAATCTAAATCCTGTTTATATATTACCACTTCCTTCACACAGATGCAATGATTAAAAGATGAATATCAAATGAATTTGCAGAAAACTGCAATAAACACCTGATTTTGACAGCCATCAACCTAGTTCAAGTTTGCGTTGGAACAGCTGCTCTTATTCACAAAAAAAAGGAACCGGCATCTTTCATTGCCAGCTCCTTCATCTCATTTCAATCCACCGTTAACAAATTGCTTAAAATGCTCGAGGCTACGTTCCAATTGACGGATTCCGTCATCCACAAGACGGCGGTCAATGGCATTCTCCGTATCTACTTGCGGCTTGCGGGCAGCCATAGACATCATCTTCTTCTCTTCTTCCCAAGAAGCCTGTCTGCGCTGAATCTCTTTGTATTTGTCCAGCAGATCCGTAATAATATCGTAGAACCGTTCGTAATCGATAATAATATCATCTAGAAACCGGTCTACCTCTTCTTTCTCATAACCCCTCATTTTCACATCAAAATCTTTCTCATGAATGGTTAGCGCATCCAATTTGATGCCAAGCTGCTTGAACAGACTCTTCTGATCCTCCAGCTTGCGCGCGTAATCATCCTGCATCAGTATCCCTCCATGCCAAAGGCTTGCTTATAGCTGACAATTTCTCCTCTTAAGATAACATAATTACGATCATTTATCGACTTCTCCACTCATACTCACCCTCTACTGCGCGTAAACCCAGAATTATTAATGAGTATTCAGGACTTTGAAAATGTATTCATTTGCAGCGATGTTCTTCAAAATAAAAAAAAGAACACCTCCATATCAGGTGCCCTTGTAAGATCTAGGATTTATTTGATTCTTGAACAGGCTTGACTTCTTGCGGAGTCTCCTCTATGAAATCACCACGTGCCCCTTTTCTGAACTCCTTCAGCATCGTACCGAAGCTGCGCCCAAGTTCCGGAAGCTTGCTCGGACCAAACAACAGCAATGCAGCAATGACCAACAAGAGCAGATGAGACGGACGCAATAAATTCTCTATCACATTTATCACTCCTCCGGTATATCTTATTGAAGATTATACTACATATATTCTCCTAAATGGGAACTAATATTGCAAATTATGCAAAGATTTATTCTCGCTCCCCATCCATAGAGGTACAAGAAACCAATACGGACTCCTGGGCATATGCTGTGGCATCAAGCAAATGTAAAGGAGCGAATATCATGGATTCATACAGTCTGGCTGCTATCGTGATCATCGGCCTGGCCTCCAACCTGGATAATGCCGGTGTGGGGATCGCCTACGGTGTCAGGAAAATCCGCATCCCCTGGTATTCCAATCTGACGATTGCCCTCATCTCCTTCCTGGCTACCCTGCTATCGGGTCTGTTCGGAAGCTGGCTGTCAGTGTGGGTTCAGCCCTGGATTGGGCAGATGATCGGAACCGTCGTAATCGTTGGGGTAGGTATCTGGGTACTGCTGCAGCCTTATCTGGAGAAGAAGCCAGCGCAGCAAGACGATGATGCCAATGCACTAACCCGGCTGCTGCGCAACCCGGAGGAAGCCGACAAGGATAGCTCTCAGTCCATCAGCCTAGGTGAATCAATACTGCTTGGGATTGCTCTGGCAATGAATGCGCTAGCCGGGGGATTCAATGCCGGAATTACCCGCCTTAGTATATGGGGAACCTCTCTATCCGTTGGCATATTCAGCTTCATCCTGTTGGCGCTTTGTGCAGGCTTCGGTCAGAAATTCGCCGCTGAAAAATTCGGCAACCGCGCTACCGTAATCTCAGGAGTCTTGCTAATCCTTATCGGCCTTCACCAGCTTTTCTAAGTATGTATGAACAAGCTATATATACACAATGTCTGCTGCTGCCCCTTATAGTTTCTCAGCATTTGCAAAAATGGGCGCAGCAGCATTAGTTCCTCGCAGAACTTGGCTGTTTAAGTTACAATGATTTAGTAAAATGGTCGTGATGCGAAGTTCATATAAAGGAGCGTCGATATTTTGATGTGGCTAACTCGTTTTGAAGAAGATCTAGGCCTTATTTTCGCACGGGCGGAATCGATTCTTGCCGCTATCGCTGAGGAGTTCAGAAGCCCTGCCCTTAATTATCTGGACAAGTTCCATCCGTTAAAGGAACACCGTTCCAAGAACTATATTTGCTATCTGCTTCCCTACTGGCTCAATGAGGAAATACCTATCGATTCGGACCGTGTACACCAGATCTCTACGGCTAACATTATGGGAATGTTGTACTACCACCTGATCGATGAGACGATGGACAACCCTTCTCTGGTATCGCGATTACAGCTTCCTTTAGCCCAGTTAATTCATTCGGAATTCATTAAAATCTACAGCGAACTCTTCCCCAGTTCCTCGGCATTCTGGACATATTATGATAAGTACATAGGAGAATGGGCCGTCGCGGTAACTTATGAGAATGAGCAGGATTATTTTCAGGTGAATTCCGTTCGCATTGCACATAGAGCGGCACCTGTAAAATTATCCGTCGCAGCGATAATGCTTCTATCCGGGCAGGAAACACGGATCCCCCAAATGGAGGAAGCCGTTGATCTCGTGCTGCTTACAATGCAGATGATTGATGATTGGCAGGATTGGGAGAAGGATCTGATCGAGGGCAGCTATAACTGTCTGCTGTCCATGGTTCAAGCAGATCTTCATTTGTCTGATCGGCGACCTAACGTTGAGGAGATCAAACAGGCGGTATATGTAGAGGGCTGCTTAATCCGCTATTCTGAAAGGGCAGAAAAGCACCATCACTCTCTGTCCCAAATCGGTTCCAGCTTCCCATTGCTCTATGATTTTCACGCCTATCTCTGCGGCCAGTTGAAAGAAATAGTTCAGCAGATTGAAGCAGATCGAAGCCTATTGCAGCGTGGCGGGCTAGAATTCTTGCTTTCTCGACAATTAATGAGAGGCAAATAATAGAAGTTAGTTAATAGATTTGTCGAATATTCCGTGGTATACTGATTAGGAAAATTTAACTATCTTTGAAAGGGTGATATCTATGACATCAGGGTCCGTTCTTCAAAGTCAAGTTATCCAAAGAGCGTGGCAAGATCCCGACTTTAAGGCACAGCTTCTCAAAAATCCAAAAGCAGCTATTCAAGAAGTGCTTGGTGTGATTCTCCCGGACCACATTAAGGTGACCACTGTTGAAGAAAATTCAAATGAGCTCTTTCTAGTTCTGCCGCCTAAACCATCGGATGTCATGAAATCAGATGAAATCAAACCGAATGCAATTTGGGGCTCATAAAAAATTGTTAAAAAGAGGGGTTGGACCCCGGGGTGTAAATGGCTTCCTTTAGATGATCACTGAAGGAAAGCTGACACACACCTCGGTTCCAACTCCTTTTGTACTTGTAAAGGAGATTTTCCCCTGCATAACCTCAATAATTCTGAAGGTGACCATCAGACCTAAACCTGTCCCCTTTGTTTTGTTCGAGAAATACGGCTCGCCCAGACGGGCTAGTACCCCAGGATCCATCCCCTCACCATTATCCTTAATGTGAATATAAACCTTTCCATTATCCCCATGGGCCCAAATCTCAATTTCTCCATCAACATCGAGTGCCTCGATGCTGTTCTTGATAATATTAATGAAAGCTTGCTTGAATTTTGAGGAACTTCCCCTAATATGCAAATCACTTGGAATATGCACCGTTATTTTTCCGCCCTGCAGATTCACCAACGGCATGAGAATTCCTTCGATATGAATAAACTCCTCCAATACATTAAGGGTTGTGACCTTCCCAGCTTCTGGCTTAGCAAAGGTCAAAAAATCAGTAATAATCAAAGCTGCCCGATCCAATTCATCAAGAGCCATATTCAAATATAACTGATTCGACGACGAATTTTTCTCAGATAAGAGTTGCAGAAATCCTCGGGTAACCTGAAGCGGGTTACGAACCTCATGTGCCACGGAAGCTGCTAGTTCACTTATGATTTCCATCTTCTCCGAACGCTGGAGCTCATTATTGAACATCTCCAGTTGTCTTGAATATTCAACGATTTGTTCATGATTACGAGCAAAGCGTTTTCCCATAATAACAATCAACGATATTAGGAAGCTAACCACTCCCCATTTCCATAAAAATAAATCATAATATTCCGCCTTCAAGTAGAACCAAAACAACTCACCCAGCCCCAAAACGGCAAAAATAGCAAACCCTACTGAGAATATAAGTGCTTCTTTGCTGCCCCTCTTTGCGTAAAAAATTGCAGTAGTGATCAAAATGATAAACTGTACCATCATTATGAGACCAAGCAGCGTTGCTGAGGCAATTCTATACAGATCGTAAATATGATTATGGGTGAATATATTAATCAACATTAGAGCGGTACATAATAATGAATAACCAATTTGGAAGGTTCGAAATTTACGAATCAATGAGCGATAACCACTGCCTATAACTTTTTCGAAGAAGAAAGAAAAGGAAGGTAGCAATATAAACAAGGATAAATCGAACAAAATCACGTATATACTTCCGTACTCGCCATATGTAGAATACAAAAATGATGAATATGTAATCATGATGAATCCACAAGATAAGATGACTAAACAAAGAGAAACCCAAGTTGCAGCATATTCTGAATTTAAAAAGATAGCGCAAATTAGCATAGTAAATGCAATAAACATTAGGCTACTGCCGATAATAAAATCACTTAAGCTATTTTTGACATACATATTATGTAACTTATAAAAATCACCGACATATACCTCACTCTGAATACCAATTCTAACCGGCGACCTAATGCCAAGATATATCGGATCTTCCTTATTTATACTATCAGATGGCAATAGGACAACATTAACCCCATACTTGTATTCTCTATGGGATTCATAAATCTTGTGATCTCCTTGTTTCGCAATAATATCGTAACCATAAATCTTCTTGAACAGGATTGCTTTTCCCTCTGAATTAACAGGCGCCTTAATCCTGACCCACTGCGAAACCGCGCCTTCTGGTCTAGCCAGAGCCTTATTATCCGACCTTACGTTGATCCAGTCATTCTCCTTCTCCAGCTGCTCGACAGTCATTCCCGGATCAAAATGATCCGTCCATAAAACCTGCCACTCATCAATCGTCTGCTCCGCACTCTTTTTATTATTTGTACTTTCAATAAAGAAGACACTGAAAACCGCTACTACCATAACAAATACAGTGGCTACTACTTTTACCAGACCTTTCATCTCAGCACCTCTAACCCTAAATTCACAAGCTAAGAAGTTACAATATATAATTCGATACTTTCCGCGCTAAACCTTCAATAAAATGGAAAAATTCATAATAAGATCAGTCCGTATCCAATATGTAACAAACAAAACTATTTTAACGTGATTGCCGCATTTAATCCATGAATTCTTTTGGGTATTATACACACAGGTTACCTATATATTGGAAATGACAAATTCCTCCCCGAGTCCCCTCATCTTATCCTTTTCGATATAAGACAGCAACCACCGCTTAAATTTAGCTCACCTTGTTTCCTTGATATGTCTAAGTACCGAGAAAAAAAGCCTCTGACAACGTCAACGCTGCCAGAAGCTATCGGAATATAATCAATTCTATTCTCTCAATATCATTTCCTACCAAGTTCAATACGAATCGCTGCGAATTGACCGTCCCGGACTTGCTCTGCCAGCTTGCCGCTGATGACGGGACCGTCTACTTGGACAGTATCACCGTTCTGCTGTTTCAAGACGATAGACTGAACCGTAACCCCGTCTGGGCCATACGTATTGCCTCTGCCCGGATTATGATAAGTTACTTCCGTCGTTCCCAGGAATTTAAACGCAACTTCAGCCTGTTCATTGAACAGCCAGCCCGGTAGTGATGGTGCGAAGGCGAGCTGCAGCTCTTTCCCTTGCATTCGGAACACATGTGGACCCGCCATCATCATCATCCATATACTGATAAACTCAGCCGTAGATCCACTAAGTCTGGCCACAAATCCCCGACCATGCACCTTAGGGTCCGGATTGACACTGGTCGCGATAAAGGATGAGTTTTCCAGCGTACTGCGGCCATAAACCGCCGGATCAAGGAACGGAATTAATGAGGTTCTCATCTCATGGAAGAACTGCTCCTGCAGCCCGCTCTTCAGCAGTGCAAGCAGATATTTATAGCTCATATGAAGAAAGACGGATTCCCGCTCCAGCCAGCCTGCGGTGAAAGCACGGATTCGTCCGATTTCATGGCTTTCCCCATCGAGACTCACCGAGGTCTTATACATCTGGATCTTATCATCGAACAGATCGCTGCGGCGGATATGCTCATAAGCCTTTCTCGCTTCTTCCGGGTCATTTAGCGTCTTCATCCAGCGTGCTGGCCCCTCAAGGAAATGGGGGAGCGGTCTTGGATCAAGCCGCTTAACCCGGGCTTTCGGCAAGCCGTAGCCGCTAATGACAGGCTGACCCAGCTCATCAACGACTGCTTCATATTCAACCGCCTCATATACAAAATAGGTTGGTGTTAATCCCTCCCCAAACTGGATTGCCAGCTTAATGCCCTGATCAAGCTTCTGTTCCATTTGGCAATAGATCGGCAGCAATTCCCCTGCCTTCAGCATGACTTCCTCTCCGCTGATGCCGAACCGAATCTCTTCACGATAATGCTCCCGGGCCGAGGCCACTTGATCCCAATAATCGAATTCCGTTAACTCACCTGACAGATTCCGCGCTAAATATTCGGCTACTTTCTGGAGAAGTGTGAACATTTCCTTAGGCACTGCAAGGATTTGGTCTGGCGATTCCGCAGCCGACTCCAACACAAATTTTACAATCCGGGTTAATTCGAAGGTCTCACTCATACCCGAGCCCAATAAACCTGGCAAGCCATTCATCGCATCGTTCCAGCCGGGCTTATTGCCTTCCATCTCGATCCCCATTCCATAAGGATCCAGGGTGGCGAACTTCACCAGGGAGAGCGACAACAGCTTAACGAACAGATTCGTACGATATACCTCTCCGCTGCCGCAGCCGGTTCTCAGCCAGTTGGTATGCTTCAGCGACAATCCAAGCTTTTGCATTTTCTCATCATCATGAACCGTCGCCCCATACTGGCGAACCTGACCGCCATTCAGCACATATTTCTCACTACGCGGCAGAACGCGAACCGGGCTGTCGAAGAAGGTGTATTCCTTCTCCTCAAACAGCATCTCCGCCTTGTGATCCGGGAAAATATCCAGATAGCTGTCGATCAGATCCATATTATAGGTCCAGTGATCCGACCAATAACCTTCGCCAAAGGAGGCCTCTATATTCTGAACCGCCAGCTTCAAAATTCCACTAAGCAGTTCTTCCTCACTGGTCTTCAGCTTTACACTACGGCTGGCAGCATAAGTGATAATCTGGCCGGGAGTGAACTTGCCAAGGCAAATCGTCTCCAGCTCCTGCCGATGAGAATGAAGCGCCTCCTCCAGCCATTCCCGCAGCTGTGCTGCCTTGTCAGCTGGTACTTGGAAGCTGGTACCCTCCACACTTAATGGATTATAACCGTCAGCCTGAATCAGACTGAAGAAAGTCCTGATATTAAACGTGCCAACCTGTGGGTTGAAGTAGATATCACTGCGCCGGTTCTGATTCGCATCGCGGAAGTTCCCGTTGCCTTGGGAATAAAATTCCGGTGCAATCGAGAAGAAGTTGTAGTCCCGCTCAAGATCCCCATGTTTGCGGGAATATAAATGGATAACGTAGCCCTCTTTGCCATTATCAAAAATGAACGGATACCCTCCGCGCAGGAAATTATCAAGGTAGCTCTGCCTGCTATAGGCGTCGAACAGGGGCTCAGCCGTTTTTGTAGCAATATCCTCGGTTAATTCCTCGGTCAGCTTGCTCGCTTCCGCATACTTTAATTCCACATAAGCCGGGGAAGCGATCGAGGATACCTTCCGGTTTAAGCGATCCAGACTATCTATATTTCCGATCAAGCTATAAATAACCGTACTCTGTCCAGGTTGCAGCGTCACTTCCGTTCCGCTGAAGCCACATGGCACTTTATTCGTACAGTATTGGGTCTCCCGCTTAAGATCAGCAACCGAATGCTCTGCAAAGCGATCTGGATAACCAAGCGAGGTATTGTCGCCGAAGATAATCTCAAAATCAGCGATCGGCCGGATCAACTGACCTTCTTCGTTGAAAGATAAATAGAAGTGGCCGTTCTTCACCTCACTGACCTCCGCTTCGTCCCCTGTACTGGAACGGACGCGGTAATATGGAACGCCTTGATCCAGGTTCTCGACCTCCATCCAGCTGCGCAGCAGATTGCCGATCTCCTTATAGCCTGAGTTCTCTACACCGTACGGCAGTATTTCCGGCATCCCGTCCAGAGCTTCCAGATGAATTGGCCGCCCGGAAATATTCGTCAGCTCAACCTTGCGCACAAGCGCTGCGAAGTCATCATTAGGAATATGAAAATAAGTGACCTGGGTCTGCAAGCCTTTGGATGAGTGAACCTCTGTTATGCTAATATTGTTGGAACGGATTTCCATTCTGCGCACAGCATCCTTGTCCGGAGCGGCGCTCTGGAACGGCTCATAGATAGAGTCCTGTCCGTCCATCTTGATGAATGTACGGAACCCTTTCATCGATACCGACTGGTAGGAGATGCTGGCCGGGGAAAATTCCATAATCGGACTGTTCTTGTCGCGAATCCCGAAGCTGCATACGGCCTGGCCGCGGTTCACATAGAACGTCCACATCGGAATCCCTTTTAGCCCGGCAATCCCTGGCAGGAAGCTGGAGAATGGCTTCGCTTGATCAAACTGCTCGATAACAAATGCATTGTCCTTGAACATAAAATTAGGCATAAATAATTGCACCCCTATCGTATTTACTTGATGATATATGTCGCGATCGAATGTGCCGGGAGCACTTCGGAGACCCCTTCTGATCCCAGAATAAGCGAGAACGCTTGCTGCTCGTCTGTTTCATTCATGACCACAGCGGCTATACCTCCGTCCGGATTGCGGAATGCCGTCGCACCGAGGGCTGCATTCCCGCAGCTCACACCGATTCGCACCGCACCAGGTAGGATATATTTGCTGAAATGGCCGATATAGTAGTAGGAAATATTGTAATGAAGCGTATCTGTCTTCGTATCAGCAATAATGGGTGCATCGCACAAGTTGTTGACATGGTTCGGACCGCCGGTCTCATCGAGAACCAGATTCCAGTCCAGATAGCCCTCTGTCCATTGGTTCAGGTCTCCGATCATATTACGACCATAATGCTCACCATTTGACCAGCTGCCGAACTTAGCTCCCCCTTCCTTGCAACCCTCCGTGAATAGCAGATGCTTATCCGGGAACAGATCATGGACCTTGCCGACATTCTCGAATTCCTCACTGACATACCAGTGGAACCCGGTTCCCCATACATACTTGGCAGCCTCCGGGTCGGAGAGCACCGCCGATGCCCGTTCGACCATCAGATCGCGGTTATGGTCCCAGATCAGGATATTCACATCCGGCAATCCTTCGCGATGCATTGTAGGGCCAAGGTAATCGCGCACGAAATCGCGTTCCTCCTCGCCGCTGTATATACAGGAGTCCCAAGTCTGCACTGCAGCCGGTTCATTTTGAACAGTAATCCCCCAGATTGGAACGCCTTCCTCGCGATAGGCCTTGATGAACTTGGTATAATACAGCGCCCATACATCCCGGAATTCAGGCTTCAATTGGCCGCCGTTATTCATCTCTCCATTCGTCTTCATCCATGCCGGCGGACTCCAAGGCGATGCAAGCATCGTAATATCCTGCCCTGCTGTCTTCACAGCATCATGGATTAGCGGAAGAACCCATTTCCGGTCTCTGGAAATATCGAAGCTGTTCAGCTCTGTATCGTTGTCCTCCACATACGTGTAGTTCTCAAGTGCGAAGTCACAGCTATGGATATGCACCCTGCCGATCGTATAGCCCAGACCCTGTTTCGGATCAAAATAACTGCGGATGACTTCATCCCTCTTCTCCGGGTTTATACGCGACAGTGTATAAGCAGCCGCCTCGGTAAACGCCCCTCCGAATCCAAGGATCGTCTGGAACTGCTGCTCTGGATCAAGCTTGATTGCCGATGGCGCTAATTCACTGCTAACGCTTGCAATCTGTCCCTGAAATGCAAGCCTCTCTCCTGAATCACGTGCGGTTAATACCTTAGACCAACTAGCCATGTTCATCTCTCCTTTTCATTGTTATCACTAAATCGAAACCGGTTTCGATTTTCGTTAAAAAAAAGGGAAACCGGAACCTCATAGCGGACGGCATGATTCCCGGATTACCAATTCAACTGGAATAACAGCCTGTTGTATTTCTGTTCCGCCTTCTATGCAATAGATTAACATGTCAGCGGCGCGCTTGCCAAGTACATATGTATCCTGCCGGACTGTAGTTAAGGCCGGTGTTAAATATTTTGCCATTTCTATATCGTCAAAGCCAACTACTGAAATATCTTCCGGCACCGAAAGACCATGTGCTTTAATGGCATCCATTGCGCCAATTGCAAAATTGTCCCCAGCCACGAAGACAGCTGTTGGCAAGGTATCCAACTTCAGCAGCTCCTCCATCGCAATTCGCCCGGATTCCACCGTATAATCATAACTTCCCTGTACAATGCGCTGCGGTAGAACCGACAGGCCCAATTTCTGCATCCCCTGCATATAGCCCTGCAGACGCTTTTCGCCGGCAAAGGTCTGACCGCCGTTAATATAGGCGATATCCCGATGACCCAGCGAGTATAAGTATTCAATTGCCTCAATACTTCCCGCCACATTATCCGAGTAAACGGTGCTCTTGCTGTCCGACTCCTGATCCAGCAGCACACAAGGGATATCGGATTCCAATAGTTCGATGAAATAGGGATCCGTATAATCCGGCAGCACAATGACAACGCCGTCAACGCCACGAATTTTACAATGCTCCAAATAACCGCTCTTCTTGCCGCCGATATCCTTGGAGACAAACATCAGGTCATATCCTTTGGAAGTAGCTACCTTCTTGAACCCCTCGATTACCCCACCGAAGTAAGGATGGAGGAGTCCAACCCCAGAAGTTTCAATGAACAAGATGCCGATCGTCCATGACCGCTTCGTCGTTAATGACCGGGCATGAGCATTTGGCAAATAGCCCAGCTCCTCAGCCGTATCCATAATGATTCGTCTCGTCTTCTGGCTAACATCGGAATAACCGTTAAATACCTTGGAGACTGTCGTCGGTGAGAACCCTGTTTTTTTGGCAATATCATAAATGGTAACTATCCTTCTCGCCTCCTGTATCGTCCGCACGATTCATGGAAATTGTAGTCGTCCTCCACTTTGAAGTCAATAGCCAGTGCACAATATATGCATCTTGGTCAAGGAGCAAATTTCTTGGTTGAACCCGGGAAATCCGGGGCAAACTTCCCATATGACCAACCCATCACACTTATAGATTATATACAGGAGGAACTTCATCATGGACGACTACCCGAAGACGACTGGTGATCTTGTCTACGAGCAATATAAGCTGCTTGCAGAATACCGCTTCGAGAACGATATCCCGCGTGACGATGCACTCCCTTTCGATACCCGAATTACCCAGGGTATAAGTGAACCCGGGCCTGAGGACAGCAGCGGCGAGGATCGCGAAGAATCCTTCCCCGATGTTCCCGATGCCGACGCGATCCAGTCGGATACCCCTGTAGATCCAGCCGCCCCCGACATCGATACGACGATGCACGGTATAGATCTCTTGAACGGCTACAATGGAGATGAAGCAGAAGAAGAGCGTGAGTAACAAAAACCGGGCTAGAGGAATGCAACGCACATTCCTCTAGCCCGGTTTTCTTTTTTTATTCCCTGGCCATTCCTACCTGAGTCCTCCCGTTGTCGGACTGTGCTCCTTAACGCCTCGGCGAATTGCGACAACATCGCATTCCCCGCCGAATGTCCGTAGGTATCATTCACTTTTTTGAAATAATCAATATCCATGATCATTAAAGAGAAGAGGCTAATAGAAAGAGGTTCAGCGGAATCGTTAAGATATTTCAGTATGATGTACACGAATAATCCAACAATGCTATAGCAAAACACAAATATAATCCATGTGATCCAATTCTGATTTTCAAACATAAGATTAACGGAGGACGTAAGCAAGGTTAATCCAAGCGTCCAGCCCCATCTGCTTAATGAAGGCTCTTTGCGGCGGATCATTGAATGGCGAACTCCCGGAAATCGATAAATACCGCTTCCTCCATCGGGAAATATAGTACATCAGCATAATGCCCAGCACACTACGGATAAGCCCGCTTAACCGTTAAAAGGGTAAAGTTGTTAATTATATTCTCAATCATAGCTGGGTAGATCACTCCATAGAAACAAAAATCCAGGCAGTGTAGCACAGCCAGGATTTCAGGGTAATAGTAAGCATACCCTATAAAGAGATGAAAATAATCGCAAGGCTGGTGTGGGATTTTCTATTTCACAACAATTTTTTGGAACATCCCCCATTTCCTAAGCATCCATATTTTTGAATCAAGGGAGGACATTTCATGCCTGATTATCGCATCATTGTGGATATATCGGATCGACAGCTCTACTTGCTGGACGGGGATACAGTAGTCAAGGGGTACCCGATCGGCGTGGGCAAGATGCTCACGCCAACTCCCATTGGCGACTATGTGATTATTAACAAACAGCCTAATCCCGGAGGTCCCTTCGGCGCTTTCTGGATGGGGTTGTCCAAGCCGCATTATGGCATTCATGGGACGAATGATCCCTCCTCGATCGGTCATATTGTCTCCCATGGCTGTATCCGTATGTTCAATAGTGATGTATTGGAGCTCTCTTCCCTAGTACCGATTGGAACCCGAGTGACGATACGAGGCTAGCTGGGGGGCAAAAGTATTCGCTTTGGGGAACACTCATGATATAATGACTGCAGTTATTTAGAAAGGACGGGGAGCCGGTTTGGACAGCATGGCTGCAGCTACACATGATCCTATCGATATATGTCTTCTGGCAGGAAGAATCATGCTGCAAAGCGGAGCAGAGACGTATCGGGTGGAGGATACGATGATTCGAATCGCCGATGCATTAAATCTGACCCCTTCGCAAAGCTATGTTACCCCTACCGGCATTATCTTTCAGTGCGGAGAGGAGCAGCAAGCGAAGCTGATCCGGATACAGGACAGGACAACGGACCTGCAAAAGGTATCCAGGGTGAACGATATCTCCAGGAAATTATGCAGTCATGCACTATCCGTTGATGATGCCTATAAGCTATTGACTGAGGTCGATACCGTAAACCAGGCTTATCCCGTATGGGTACAAATTGCAGCCGCAGCTCTATCAAGCGGTTGCTTTACTTATATGTTCAAAGCGGGTTTATCCGATTTTATCCCCGGAGTGCTATGCGGCGGACTGGGATTTTCGGCGTTCATTTTGCTGCATCGCTGGGTCAAGGTAAGGTTTTTTGCCGAATTTGTCGCCTCCCTGTTGATCGGACTGCTCGCGTTCCTGCTCGTCTCTATTGGAGTCGGTTCCCAGCTGGACAAGATTATTATTGGCTCCGTGATGCCGCTTGTACCTGGTCTGCTGATTACAAATGCAGTCAGGGATTTGATGGCCGGCCATTTGGTCTCGGGTTTGTCCCGAGGTGCGGAAGCTTTTCTGACCGCCTTTGCGATTGGTTCAGGTGTCGCCGTGTTATTCACGATATTCTAATTTGCCGGAAAGGGAAGGCTTGATTGATATATGACGCTTATTCTTCAGCTTATTACCAGCTTCCTTGCCAGCGCCGCATTCGTCGTTATCTTCAATGCGCCGCGGCGCACCTTACTGCAGTGCGGTTTGTCCGGGATGTTAGGCTGGGCAGCTTACTATTTGCTAACCCCCCGCATCGATACGATATTTGCCACCGTCACAGCCACTTTCATCGTCGGGGTGATCAGCCAGTTCTTCGCCCGAATCTACAAGAAGCCTGTTATTATTTTTAGCGTTGCCGGAATCATTCCTCTCGTTCCCGGGGGTCTGGCCTACGACGCGATGCGCAGATTCGTGGAAAATAATTATGATGCAGCTATTCAGCTTGCAGCCCAGGCATTTCTGATCTCCGGCTCCATTGCTATCGGACTTGTCATATCCGAAGTGCTGAATCAGCTAATTCGCAAACTCCCCATCCGGGTACCCAATAAGCTCCGCAACAAATAGACCCCAGTTCCCTTCTTCTAGGCACAAAAAAACCGTTTCTTAGGCCATTATGAGATAAAACTCATTTTGACCTCGAAGACGGTCTCTTCGGTGATAGATAGACGGTACATACATTCAGGTTGTGATTGCGCCAAGTTGCTTAATCATTCTGAGCATTAACACTCAGAACAAATCCGATCGCTATCATATTGGTAAGTAAGGAGCTGCCCCCGTAACTGATAAACGGCAAAGAAATACCTGTCAACGGCAAAATCCCGATATGCATACCGATATTAACAGAAACTTGAAATACCAACATGCCAATAAAACCGATCACAATATATGCTCCGGATCGCTCTTTGCTGTCCATTGCTACATTAATCATACGATATACAAGTGCAAAATAAAGCAGCAGCAGCACGGAGGAACCTATGAAACCAAATTTCTCGCCGATCACTACATATATGGAATCGGAATATACGTAGGGAATAAACCCTTTGCGTATATAATAGCCATCACTTCCGCTTAATCCGCCCGTACCGATTGCCGTCATGGAATTTTTCACATGCCAGGATTTGTCGGGATCGCTGGACGGATCAAGAAACGTTTGGATTCTCGACATCTGATGGGGTTCCACGATCTTCAACAACAATTCATAATTGGCATAGTAGAGCCAAAGTACGGTACAAATGATTATAATAACGATCCCGATAAACAAAATCATATAGATGGAACGAATGTTGCCAACCCATACCATGCTCATTACAATCCCTAAAAATACCAGCGCAGTGCCTAAATCCGGCTGCTTCATGACCAGAACAAAGGGAATCAAAAAAACGCAACCGATCGGCAATAAATCCTGTAAAAAACGAAGCGGCCGCCCTTCCCTCTTACCTAATAGATGGGCAATCAGCAAAACCGTAAATATTTTGGCCATCTCGGAAGGCTGGATCTGGAATTGTCCGATACTGATCCAGCGGACCGCTCCATTTATATTATGTCCGGCAAATTTGACCAGAATAAGCATCAGGATGCCAATTCCATACAAAATATAAGACACCTTGCCGAGCAAAAAACGATAATCTATTATGGACAGGCCCAGCATAGGAATACAAAAAGCTGCAAAAAAATAAATATTGTATAAATAAATGCCGTCTAAATGCGTACCCTGTGTGGCTTCATATATCGCAACCGTCCCGATGGCAACAAGGCAGCAAACGATAAACAACGTGGACATATCCAGTTTCGAAATTTGACGGAATTTAATCATAAGGCCAACAACCCCTATTTTTTTGAATTTCTACCGAGCTCTTGATGTTTGGGATAGCTGGCACGCGAAATATTTAGTAAAATGCCAGTGCTGGCTAAACATAAAACAAGGGAAGACCCCCCATAACTGATGAAGGGAAGCGGCACACCCGTAATGGGCAGAGCTCCAACAACGGCTCCGACATTTAACAGGAATTGCAAAAATATCATCATCACAATTCCTATTCCGAGCATTAAAGCGAAAGAATTGTTGCTCCTAAAAGCAGCGCGAAATCCCCGCCAAATAAAAAGAAAAAATACAATAATAAGGGATGATGTTCCAACAAAGCCCAATTCTTCCCCGATAACGGCAAGAATAAAATCCGTATGCGCCTCAGGCAGGTAAAAAATCTTTTGAATGCTGTGACCAATTCCAGTCCCGGTAAAACCCCCATGTCCCAAAGCAATAAGCGACTGAATCAGTTGATAACCAGATCCTTGCGGATCTTCAAACGGACTCAGAAAAGAATTAATCCGCTTGAGACGGTAACTTTTGCTGAAAGCCAGGTAAGAAAAGAGCGAGATCAAAGACAAGCCAAGCAGAAACAGATGGCGAAGAGCCGCATCACCAACGAGCAGGATTGTCACAGCCATACCGATTAGAATCAAAACCGTGCCAAAATCCGGCTGCTTCAGGACAAGCAGCGAAATAAGTCCGATCACCGTTACAACGGGAATCAACCCTCTACGAAAATCACGGATTTGTTCCCCTTTTCTGCTGATGGCCGTTGCCAAATAGACGATGACGGTCAGCTTGGCCAACTCGGAGGGCTGCAACGTAAATCCACCCACGGCAACCCAGCGTCTTGCACCATTGACATCCCTGCTCTGAACTAATACAAAAGCAAGCATTAACAGCGTAACCAGCAGCAGGAAAGGCGAAGCCTTCTTCCAACAATCCAGAGGAACCAACATAAAAACAAACATCAAAAACAATCCAAAAAAAGCAAATACCCCTTGCTTCATGGCATAATATGATGAAAAATCATGCCTCATGATCGCGGTGGTATAACTTGCACTAAATACCATAATCAAACCAAAGCCTACAAGAAAAAAAGTCAAAAAAAGAAGCAGAAAATCCGGACGGCCTTTTCTTTTATCTTTCAATGCACAGAACACCTCTCGGTTATTTCTGCCATTTGTGCGAATGTTTATTCCAGATCCAATTTGCCCTGATACACCTTCTTGGATAGCAGCTTCAGCTTGTCATCCCGCCAGCCGTATACATCCAGACCATTCCCCGCTTTTCCCAGAGACCAGCCAAGGACAAGCTCGGGTCGGCCGTCATAATTGATATCCAAGATCCCGACATAAGCCAGTCCGTAACCGAAACCATCAACCTCCGTGACCTTGCGCCACTCCTCTTGATGCTTCTTGAACAGCGCCGCTTTTAGCTTTTTCCCGGTCTTGTTCTTCTCTTCATAAACGATGATCGCTTCGTCAATGCCATCTCCATCAAGATCACCAAACGAAACGACGTTTCCCTTATTTTCTTCCATTGATGAAACTATCTGTGCTTTGTAAGGCAGCATCTTGATGAAATCAGGACAGATATCTTTGTTTTGAAGGCTTTCCTCCGGTAATGGGGATTCAATCAACTCGGTTGAAGTAGTCGGAATTTCACATCCTCCAAACAGCAATAAAATGATTGTCGATACAATTTTGGTTCCCAAGAACTTTCTAGGCACTCCCGCTCACCTTCCCCCTTGCAAGCTCATTAATAATCATATCTTTTCGGAAACATATTGTGGTTATGAAATGGTTAAAGTTCATGTTCGTAAATCCTGCCATTTATAGCACATCACGGCCATCCATTTAAGTTTCCCAATCATAACTGGTATTCTGGTTTTCACGCACTCAACTGGAGCAAAGTCTACAATAAAAAAGACTGCCTCCTCGGCAGCCTGCAAAATTCTAAATCCCCTATAATAGGAGGTCAATCGATGGTCTTCACGGTATAGTTCGGATTATTGAAGCGAATTTGTTCCTTTAGCCCTGGTGTCATGTAAATCTGATTGTCTTCCGTAATAAAAAGCGCTTCAACCCCCAAATGCTGTTTAATAACCTTTATGCCCTCTTCAAGACCCATAATAAATACGGCGGTGGAAGATGGGGCGTCGTTCGACATCGAATCGCAAATGATCGTAACACTTTTCAGCCCGCTGCGGCTCGGATAGCCTGTTCGTGGGTCCATAATATGATGATATCTTACGCCATTTTCAATGAAAAATCGTTCGTAAACGCCAGATGAGTCAATTGTTTTATTTTTGATCAGCACTCGGCCGAGCACCTCCTCACGAGCTTTGTCGGGATCCTGCAGCCCAATATTCCAGCTTTGCCCGTCCGGTTTGCTGCCAAGCGCTATAATGCTGCTGCCACCAAGATTGATTATCGCACTGTCGACTTGCTGGGAATTTAAATACGCCGCAATCCGGTCGGCGGTGTATTCTTTACCGATTCCCCCCAGATCAAGCGCCATACCCGGCCGAAGAAGCTTGATGGTGCGTTCCTTGGAATTTATCTCTACATCCTTGTAGCCGATCAGATGCACAGCTTTGTTAAGCTCAGGTTCGGAAGGTATATGCGCCCCCTCGTTGCCAATATTCCATAAGCTGATGAGCGGTCCGACGGTCGGATCGTATAATCCGCCCGTATCTACAGCGTAATCCAAGGCTGTTTGCACCACGTCAAATGTGTCCTGGGATACACGAACTGCTTGCTTGCCCGCTGCCTGGTTCACTCTGTAAATCTCGCTAGTTTCCAGCGTCCGGCTCAATTTTTGATCCATGTCTTCCATCAGATCTTTAATGTATTCAAGCTGACTTGGCTTGGCATGTTCGCCATATAGCTTTACGTTAACGACAGTATCAAAAATAAAATAGGTTTGCGAATAAAAGGCTGTTTCTTTGGATTCGGTTTTTGTCTCCTGGCCGAAGCCGGACAGGAAAGAAAGGCTTCCCCGGGCGAACACGGCTGTACCTATAGCTACAATAAAAAGTATAACAAGCGTGCCTGCAATCCATTTTCGTCTCATCATTCATTCCCCCACGGTTGTTCGGTTTGCGTCCCACCCATAATGGACTGGGATAATCCATGGTTATGGATTGTGATGCCCACTCATTAACTTGTTCAGCAAACTTTTTTTCTCATCTACTTTTCACAAAATAAATTGATTTACAGATTCAATATTGTTTTCGCAACCATGAAGTAAATCACAAGCCCCGTGCCATCCACAAATGTTGTAATGAATGGACCGGAGACGACTGCCGGGTCAAGCCTTAGCTTTCTAATAATCAGCGGCAGGGCAGAGGCTACAATTGAAGACCAAATGACAATAAACAACATGGTAATGGCTACAACTTGTGCAACCTCAAAGCCAACGCCCAGTATCGAAGCACGGATGAGGCCTGCTATGCCCATCACAAGGCCCAAGCATATCCCGATTGTTGCCTCTCTCTTAATAACGCGAAATAGATCCCTGAATTTGATCTCTCCAACGCCAACCGCGCGAATAATCGTTGCAACAACCTGCGTACCCGTATTTCCACCCGTACCAACGAGCAATGGAACAAAAAATGCCAGTGAAACGACCGCTTCAAGCGTATCTTCAAAATGTTTCAGCACCGTTCCTGTATAAGCTTCAGCGATAAATAATATGAGCAGCCAAGGGAGACGCTTCTTGAAAATGCTCCAAAAGGAAGCCTCGAAGTAAGGCTCGTTTAGAGGTTCGCTGCCCCCTAATTTCTGAATATCCTCGGTGGCTTCTTCATGAATGACATCTATGAGGTCATCAACAGTGATGATTCCGATCATCCGCTGTTCTTCAGTAACGACCGGAAGAGCCACGAGGTCATAGTTGGACAACTGATTTGCGACCTCTTGCTGGTCCATTTGGGCGGGGACAGTGATCATATCCTTCTTCATGATTACTTCGATGCAAGTGTTCTCGGTGGCAAGAATCGTATCTTTGAGCGAGACAATCCCAACCAATATCCCGCTGGAATCAAGGACATAGATGTAATAGACCATCTCCGCGTCCTGCCCGACTTTGCGAATGTGCTGCAGAGTATGTTCGACCGTCCAATTGTTTCTTACCGCTATATAGTCAACGGTGGCGAGACTTCCTGCTGTTTTTTCAGGATACCGCATTAAAGCTTCGATCTTCTTGCGATGCTCCTCCGGCAGGAACTTAAGAAGGGTTTGAGCTTGGTGAGGATGAATGGCTATCAGGAGATCGACAACCTTGTCACTTGACATCTCATTTAGAATCAAAGCCGTTTTTCCCTTGGATACATGATCTAAAATATGATACTGAACATCAGGATCGACATATTCTAAAATTTCTGCTGCTAATTCATCGGAGAGGCTGTCGATCAGATCGGCCTGTTCATACTCCCCAAGTTTAAGGAGCATTTGTGCGATGTCGTACGGTTGATAGCGAACAAGAAACTCATAAAGACGCTCTTGATTTTTTTCAACCAACCACTTTTTTAATTCTTGAATCGTAATTTGTTTGACCATTTTGTATACCTCCTAGCGCTTTGTATGAATATACCTGGTTTGTTTGCCTATGCACTAGAAGCCATAAAAAGCCCTTCCAACACAAAGGAGAGCATGTAGTTCCTGTTCACCTCAATGTCTGGTCAGACTTCTGCATGTTTACACGGTAAGCTGTTACGTAGTCGGTAAGAGGGAAGGAAGGTATAATCGCAATGTTATTCTCCCCTTGGTTTGCGAAAATAAAACCCTTCTGGGACCTAATCCTAGAGGGGCTCGTGAAAGAACGCATGTGAAACATGCCTTCTACCCCCTAGTTGAGCTTTAGCACTATGCAACGTAAAGAAAAAACGTGATCTTAGCCACCTTAAGAAAAGCCTTAACCCGGCAATTCCTGTTCTACCCATTGGCATCTCTCGATATTTCTGGGCAGTGGCCTATGTTTGCTATAGGAGCCTCACCTAACAAGATAATATGAACATTGAACTTGCTTTGCCGTATTTCAGTATAGTGGAATGTTATTAAAAAAAGGTTATGTAAAAGTTAAAATGGCGGATTGGCCGCCTTACCGTTTATGGCGCACCTACTCGGTTAATCAGGGACAGAAGAACATTTAAAACCAAATCATCGGCTATTGGGGGTTCCGTTGAGGTCGGTTTCAAATACTATATGAAAATTACAATAGCCCAGTCCCTGCAGACTGAGCTTCTTCATTGCTTCTACTTTTTTATGAGCTGAGGATCTTCCTTTGTATCCGGCTTGTCCTCATTCGATTCGATCAGGTCATTCAGATCATATAAATGGGAGTGGCTCTCGAACCAGTGAAATAAATGAGTTACAATCACCTTCAACACAGCATAGCCCGGAACCCCAAGCAATATCCCAAAAAAGCCAAACAAATTCCCGGCAGTCAAAATTACAAAAATAATTGTAATCGGATGAATTTGCATCGTCTTGCCCAAAACTTGCGGCGAAATAAGCTTCCCATCAATAAACTGGACGATAACCCATACAATGAGCAATTTAAACAGCATTACCGGCGATGTAACTATAGCTATAATAATGGCCGGTGTTATGGCGATAGCTGGCCCCAGATAAGGAACGACGCTTGTGCAAGCGGCTACTAACGCCAGTATCAGCGAGTAATCAAGCCCGATAATAAGGAAACCGACGTACATCATGCTGCCAATACATACACTGTCAATAATTTGCCCGCGAATAAAATGGCTGATCTGCCCGTTCATTTCGGTAATTACTGTATATATACTCTCCCGAAGACGGCTTGGTACAAATTGGAGAATATAGTGCGGAAGCTTCTTCCCCTCCTTTAGCAAATAGAAGAGAATAAATGGCACCGTCGCCACGATGAGTATGACATCCTTGATAATACTAAGAAAACCGCCTATACGATGCCAAGCGTTATTTAGAATCGTAGTAGCCTGCTTGGAGAAGGTGTCTCCGATCGTAGACAGATCGAATCCCGTCGCGGACTGGAATTGGAGGAAGAATTCGCTTCCGATCAGACTTTCGAATTGCCGCTGTACCTCGTAGCTATACTTCGGGAGGTTATCGATGAGCCGGATGATCTGTTCCTGAAGGAGTGGAACGACAGACACGATAACAACGGTAAGCAAGCCGGTAATCAGCAGATATAGAACGGCAATCGTAAAAACACGTTTGACTCCTTTTTTCTCCAGCCAGTTAACGAGTGGATTCAACAGGTAGAAGATAGCACCCGAAAGCAGGATTGGTGGAAGAATCGTTTTTAACAGCACGGCAACCGGTCGGAAGACGAAGGAGATTTTATAAAAGATCAGGATATTCAAACCGATCAAAAACAGGATTAGCAGAAAAAGAACAAACCGGTTATTGACAAACCGCTTACTGAATCGCCCGCTCCCTGATTGTGAGTTATGCATACAACTGCAGGCCCCCCTAAAATACTTGAGAGTGTCAACGCTTTTCCCTCTTTATTGCCACAGGGTCAGCCTGGTTTATGAGACCGCAGTTGCGAACTCATAAACCATAACCAGCATCCCCACCTTATCGATTGCTATACAAGCTCTTATCGTAACACAAGTGCAGCTGGACTTACTCCTCGAAAAATTTGGACCAGGGGTTCGTCGTCTTTCGTTCCGTAATCACTTCACCTGCACGGTTCATCTCGAAATATTGATAAAAATTGGAACTGAAATTAAGCGCAGTCACTACTTGCCCCCAAACGGTTCGACCATTTCGTCCGTTAGTGCATCACTGTTCCAATAGAAATGAAGCAGCAAGCGGTTCTGGTTATACATGAGTCCATTCGTTTTGGAGTTGCCGATGACGATGATATTACTTCCTGCCAACTCCTTGGTCATTTTCTTTTTCAAAACCTGGCGCTCCGTAATAACGGTAGTGTTATGTCTGTTAATGATAACGCACCTTCGATCTGATTCCAAAACTCTTCCTGCTAAGGGGTGACCGACATCAGTTGGAGATACTTGGCTGTACCTCTCTGCTATGAAGGGGCTTATGAACGAAAGAAATCATTGCTTGCCAAATGAGATTCTGCAACAATATGAATGTTATAAACCTTTTGACAAATATTTAAAAAGAAAAAAAACATGACTGGCTTGATCATTCAGAACGATCAAAGATACCAGTCAGTACACGTCTCATGCGTACCCATGACACGCTACCACAGGTTGGCTCCCAAATCAGCCTGTCGTGCCGGGCGAACTCAAATAAACTTAAAGAACTGACGCCGATGAAATCCCGTTAATACGGACCTTTCCACTGACTTCTTCAGAGTACTCCACTGGGTTCGTACGGTACGATATAGGTCAAAACAAAGTGACATTTATTCCAAGTTGATGACAGTAATAGATATAACCCATCCTGGAAATCTTCATCCCACCGCTAAGGCACTTCTGGACTAATTATGACCCTTAATTTTTTGTAAAGTGTTACATTTAATTTTCGATATTCAATCCTTTATCCACTCTATTGGACTTAATATATTTTATAAATATATAACGCACTAATGGTCCCATAATAATGATTTGTAAAGGTAATGCCATAATCAAATTCTTGCCAAAAACTGAAAAATAATCTGCGACCACTGAGTTAGAAGTAAAACCGTTATGAATATACGTTGCAGCTAACCCGTAAACAGACATAAATAACGCCATTCCCAAAACCATGCATGTTGATATGGCCAGAACTGTATAGATTTTTTTAGTTGTATTTTCGGTTAATTTCAACGCTATTTTTTTAGCATTAGGCCCTACAATAAATATATCAAGTATAAAAGCAACAACAAATCCAATAAAAAAATCAGATATTACTTCTATGAAAGTAATTTTCCCAATTCCTCCATTAAGGTAAAGATTATACAGAGTCATAAATAATACCATTCCAAAACACATAATTAAACCAAATTGTAAACTTTCTTTCTTAGTTGTTGGCAATTCCATCATCCCTTCTTTTTTTCATACCTTGTAGTATAGGGATAGTAAGAAACTCTTCGTAAGTGAACAATTCGTAAACATTTTACGAACTAAAATTTTGAATGATTCGTGCAGGGTTACAGAAACACAAGCAACGGCTCTTAGTAAAGCGGTTAATGCTCATAGTGATTGATGAAATCGGACGTTCTCAAGAGAACATTGCAAGTACACCAACATGACGAATGCTCGGAGGTATTAACGATTTATGACAACGAACCATCTTCGAAAGATACATGATATAATAAACCTCTGAACCGCTATGCTTAAGGACATAGTTTGAAATGAGGATGAACCACCAAGATGATTATCGAAATATTGCTGGATGTCGTGCTGCCCATTTTCGTATTAATCGGAATCGGGGCCGTAATGCACCGTATCTTTCGGCTTGATCTATACACATTGGCCAAAATTAATTTTTATTACATTACCCCTGCGGTCGTCTTCCTTAGCATGTACCAATCGGAAATGTCAGCGGAATTGCTCGGAAGTGTAACTTTATTCTATGTACTCTATATTATCTTGCTCTACGGAATCAGCTCCCTCGTCAGCCGCAGGATGAAATTCAGTCAAGGCATGAAGGCGGCTTTTACGAACAGCCTGCTGCTCGACAATTCAGGGAACTACGGTCTGCCGGTTAATCAGCTCGCCTTCAAGGGAGAGCCTCTGGCGATGTCTCTACAGGCCCTCATTATGACCTTCCAGAGTCTCGTCACCTTCACCTATGGCGTAATGTCGATACAGAAAGCCAAGAATGGAGGCAGTTTGAAGGCAGCCTTAACCGGATTTCTAAAAATGCCGGTGCCTTACGCCCTCGTACTGGGTCTGATCTTCCATGTGCTGAAGCTGCCGCTGCCGAACTTCGTCTCGAAGCCGCTTGGTTATATGGCTGACTCGATGGTCAGCATCGCGCTCCTGACGCTTGGAGCACAGATCATAAAATATCCGCTGCGGCTGGATCGGCTTGATGTATATATCAGCGTATTGCTCCGCTTGCTTATAGGTCCGGTGGTTGGCTTCACCTTAATTATGATACTCGGTATGCGAGGCATTCCCGCCCAAGCGCTGCTCATCGCTTCCGGTATGCCAACCGGAGTCAACAGTACAATTCTGGCTGAGGAATATAATAACGAACCTGATTTCGCTTCGCAGACCGTATTGATCTCGACGCTGCTGAATATTGTAACGATTACCGCTCTTATCTCTATCGCAAAGCATTTATTATAATTTAAATTCACTAACAACAAAAAAATCAAGGATCATCCGCAGAATTTTCGTACCAGCGGATATCCCTGATTTTTTTGTGCAAAAGGCTGCTTAGGCTTGAGTTTTTCCATTTATCTCAAACGAAGTCTGATGCAGTTCTCTGATGGACATTTGCAGAAAGTGACTTTCTTGTCTTCCTAATCCGTATTGGTTCTCCTTGGCGATCAACTCACCAATCCGTCGTTTTAGCATTTCACTGCGGCGTTCCAACATCTCATGATTACGCAAGCAAAGTCATCTCCTCTAAGTTATAGTCACGATTAATAAACACAGTTTCTAGTATAGAGGTTTCACCCTTTCAGGGGAAATCCAGTACATCGCCTTCAAGCCAAAAATACTACAATCCAGCGCGGCCTGATTCAGCTCATAAATGGCATTCTTAAACATCCTCCATCATTCTCCCGCATGGTCTTAATCCCTCTTGCAAATTTTTCTCAATTTCTGAAAATCGAGTTTTTTTCAATAATTATGAAACTATGTACCCTCTAATTCGTAAAAATGAATAGTTCACGTGCAAGTCCCATAAAGTACTGTTAGCAGTAAATGAGAAGGAGAGATTCTGATGAATTCAAGAAGAAGAGGCTGGTTAATTCCAGTGATCGTTATCGTTGCTGTAATCGTCATCTTCATCGGCATGTTCGCAGGCAAATATAATACGTATGTCACTGCGGAGGAGACGGTAGATCAGCAATGGAGCAAGATTGACGTACAGCTGCAACGCCGATATGATCTGATTCCAAACCTGGTCAATACGGTAAAAGGTTATGCGGAACACGAGAAGGAAGTCATTAAGTCCGTCTCCGATGCCCGCGCGGCTCTGGGAGGAGCAAGAACCCCAGCCGAGATGGCAGATGCCGACGCACAGCTCTCAAGCGCGCTTAGCCGCTTGCTGGTCGTAGTTGAGAACTATCCTACGCTGAAGGCAGATACGCAATTTACTCAGCTGATGGACGAATTGTCAGGTACCGAGAATCGCATCGCCGTTGCCCGGAATGACTATAACAATGCAGTTGCCGATTACAATAAGCTGATCAAGCGTTTCCCGGGCAACCTGCTCGCCGGAATGATGGGCTTCGATAAGAAGGCGTATTTCGAGACAACCACAGAATCAAGAACGAATCCGCAGGTTGATTTTGGCACAGGAAACACGTCGCTGCGCTTGGATGATAAGTCTGCTCCAATCAACAGTGTATTCGCAGCAGCAGTAGTACCGATGGCCGGTGCTAGCGCATGATCAGCCACTCGAAGCGGCTTCTGCGGAATCTGTTCCGGCCTGGTCTGCTTCTGCTGGCAATCATCTCCCTGCTCTTCCCTTTCAGTCTAGTCGCTGATGCAGCCCCGAAAATACCGGCTCCTCGCGGAGATATCTATGTTCAGGATTTCGAGAAACTGCTATCCAGCGATCAGATGTACGAGCTGAACAGGCTTGGACGGGCGTTAGAGGATAAGACAAAAGCGCAAATCGCCGTTTTAACGGTGACTTCACTGGATGGCTATTCCGTGGAGGAATACGCGCTGCAAGCCTTCCGGGAGTTTCGTCTGGGCGATCAGAAATTGAACAACGGGGTGCTGCTGCTGCTATCGATGGAGGATGGAGAACCTGGTAATCGCCCGCTGCGGATTGAAGTGGGATACGGCTTGGAAGGGGCTTTGCCCGATGGGAAGGTTGGACGAATCCTCGATCAGGTCACGATTCCTTATCTCGTTCAGAACAAGCCTGGCGAGGCCATCGTGGAGACTTACAAGGTACTCTACAATGAGGTAGCCAAGGAATACGGGGTGGAGGATCAATTAACCCCGCAAAATGTAGCCGTTCCGGAATCTCCAGGTGACGAGGGCGGTGGTTTGCCTCTCGGCTGGATTATCTTGGTTGTCGTCTTCCTGGCGATCGATTTCATCTTCTTCGGCGGACGGATGACCCTCTTCCTGCTGGCGATGCTTAGCCGTGGCGGCGGCCGAGGAGGCGGAGGAGGCGGATTTGGCGGCGGGGGCTTCAGCGGAGGCGGGGGAGGTTCTTCAGGCGGCGGGGGCGCAAGTCGGAGATTTTAAGCCTTGCAATCCCGTCTGACTGGCTATATCCTCTGAGCAGCTGGTGCTTACATCCGGTATAATGTCTAGTAGACCATACTTGAAGGAGAGAGTCTCTAGAACATGAATAAGCCATCATCACAAGCTGCTCTATCCCCGCAGGCCGTATTCTTTGATGTAGATGATACCTTATATGATCATCTCGTCCCGTTTCGCCAAGCCTTGCAAAATGTACTTCATACCCCTGAACAGTTCCCCTATGAGGCTGCTTATCATCGGATGAGATATTATAGCGATTACTTGTCTGCTCAAGCCGGGGGGACGCCAACTCAGGGTACTGTACTTCTGGAAATGCGGCGTAACCGATTTAAATTCAGCTTGGAGGAATTTGGCCTGCATGTCACAGACACGCAAGCGGACAAGGTGCAGAAGGAGTATTTGCAGCATCAATTTACGATCCAATTATTCGACGGAGCCAAGGAGCTAATCGGGCAGTTGCAGAATGACGGGATTACCGTCGGATTGATTACGAACGGACCGCCACAGCATCAAATGAAGAAGATCGCTGCTCTGGGACTTAAGGAAACAATCCCCGCCGAGCTTATCTTCATCTCCGGTGCAGTCGGAATTACGAAGCCGGACCGCGGTTTGTTCGATCATGTCGCCGGAAAGCTCGGACTTCCTGCCGAAGCTTGCTGCTATATTGGCGACTCCTGGCGCAATGATGTCATCGGCGCATTAAACGGCGGCTGGAATGTGATCTGGTTCAATCATCGTAAAGTTGCGCCCGAATCCGAGCATCGTCCTCATTATGAGGCCGCGAGCTATGATGAATTGACAGCCCTTCTGCTAAAAAGAGAAGCAACAAATTTGCATAACGGCGGGAATTTTCTCCCGTAGACCAGAAAAGCGCTGCAGGATGGATATCATCCTTGCAGCGCTTTTCTGACGCTAAGTATATATTTTGCCTGGTCCAGCGGATTAACACCTCGGCGCTGTCTTACCGCCTTCACTTCTGGCGGACAGGGCTCGTAGCCGTCGAAGAAGGAAGCGAATGTACTGCGTCCTTTCGTATAGGAACTAAGCTCTACCGGGTAATTCATCGATGCCGCAAGCGGAACCCTGCCTTCAATCAGCATTCGCTCTCCTTGCAGCACAGGCGGCTCGAAGGTACCTCGCATCTGTGCCAGATCGTTCATGACCCGGCCACCGTTCTCTTCCGGGACGATGATTCGCACACGCAGCATGGGCTCCAGCAAGGCTGTTCCTGTATTCGTCAATCCATCCATGATCCCCATGGGCGTCGCCACAGCGAAATCAAGCGGATGAGTATGCCATACATGATGCTGGCCATATACCAGAGTGACCTTCAAATCGGTTACTTCCCATCCATAGAGTCCCTGCATAAGCGCCTCCGGTACTCGCCGCTGTACTTCGTTCTGGTATTGCGCCAGCAACTCCTCGCTTTTGACCTGTGATTCATATACCAGGCCGCTGCCCCGAGGCCCTGGCTCGATCTTGAAGCGCAGAATTGCCCAGCAAGGCTTAGGCATTGTATACGCGATGAAGCCCTCACCTTCCTGCAGCGGCGTCTCCTTGTAAATAACCGAGGGCTGACCAAAGGTTACGGCTAATCCGTACCTCGTCTCCAGAATACTGCTCAGTATTTCAAGCTGTATCGGTCCCATCACCTTGGCATGCAGCTCACGCTCATCCTGCAGCCACTGCACATCGAGCAACGGGTCCTCATCGGACAGCTCCTGCAGTGCCTGAACGACCTGCGGATATTGTTCCTCATTCGCCCAGTGAACGCGGACCGTAAGCAGTGGTACTGCAAGATGGGCCTCCGGCGGAATTGCCTCTGGCCCCCCCAGCACGTCTCCGATTCTGACCTGTGTCAGACCACAAACGGCGGCAATATCCCCCGCTTCCAGCAGCCCTAAATCCTCGGTGCGGCCTCCTTCAACCTTGCGGATTTGCGTCACTTTCTCCTGTATGCCCTGCGTATGGTTATATACGATATCCCGGTTGCGCATACTCCCTTCATATACACGAACATAAGCCATCCGCCCCATCGTCTTGTCCCGTTCTATCTTGAAGACGATGCCGGATAAAGCCCCTTGCGGATTGCCGCCCGCATCAGGCAAATATTGTACGATGGCATCCAGCAAAGCTGCGATGCCTGTCCCCCGCGATGCCGCTCCATACATGACCGGAAAAATAAGCGCCTTCCTGGTCAGCTCACTCATCGTGCTCATCCAGCGATCTGCCGGAACCGGTTCATTGTCCAGGTAGGCTTCAAATAAGGCTTCATCCCGTTCCGCGAGAAAGTCGCAAAGTCGGTCGTACGCTTGTTCAAAACTCCGCTCTTCCTCGTCAGTCCTAATTTCAACCGTTTGCTTTAATCCGTTGACCCCAGGTTCAGGCTGATGATTTGCCGGCGATTCCCCACCGTTTGCCGAATTTTCGTCTAGGAGAAGCACCGTGCCACGGAATTCCTGCTCCCTTCCCAATGGGACTTGCAGCGGTATGATATCAGGCGAGAGATGCTTGCGAATTTGCTCCAATACCGCCTTCGCATCAGCTCCAACCCGGTCCATTTTATTCACAAATAATAAGGTAGGAATCCCCAGTCTGCGCAAGCCGTTCCAAATCATCTCCGTCTGTGCCTGTACTCCTTCCACAGCCGACACGATCAGGACAGCACAGTCCATCACGCGCAATGAGCGCTCCACCTCGGACAAAAAGTCGACATGCCCCGGTGTATCTACCAAATTGATCTGAGCGCCGTTCCAATGAAATGAAGTAAGCGCAGATCGCACCGAGATACCACGCTGCCGCTCTATGTCCATTGAATCAGTCAAAGCCGTCCCCTCGTCCACGCTTCCTAATTCCCGGGTCCGGCCGCTCTCAAATAAAATATGCTCTGTCGTCGTTGTCTTTCCCGCATCCACATGCGCAAATATCCCGACGTTCAGCCGCTTCATTCTGGATTGTCCCATATGATTCTCCTTACTAGAGGTGTAGGGGTTAATTGTTCAATTATTATAACCGACCTGGCCATCCCATGATATAAGAAATACAGATTCAGATTCTTGCCAGAGCAAAAAACGAAGCACCTATGGCGCCCCGTTGTATGTTTTTGCTCAACAGCCGATTCTCGCTTCTTATTCCTATAATACTCTAGTTAAAAATGCTTTTGTCCGCTCCTGTTGTGGATGATCAAATATTTGTTCCGGAGTTCCTGCTTCAATGAACTCACCCTCGGCCATGAACATGACCCGATCGGCAACTTCACGCGCGAAGCCCATCTCATGCGTAACTACGATCATCGTCATATGCTCCTCAGCAAGCTGCTTCATAACTTCCAGCACTTCGCCGGTTAGCTCCGGATCAAGCGCCGATGTCGGCTCGTCGAAGAGCAGAATCTCCGGACTCATCATTAGTGCTCTTGCGATCGCAACTCTCTGCTTCTGCCCGCCGGATAGATTAGCCGGATAGACATCCGCCTTATCAAGCAGCCCGACCTTCTCCAACAACTCCGAAGCTCTATTACGCAGTTCTACAGCGGGAAGCTTCTTCACTAACCGGGGCGCAAGCTCCAGATTGTCGCGGACCGTCAAGTGAGGGAACAGATTGAAATGCTGGAACACCATTCCCATTCGTGCAGTAATCTCCTTCACCTTAGGGGCGGCAGAATAGTTCCTATCCTTGACCATAAATTGTCCGCCAATTTGAATGCTGCCGCCATCGATCTTCTCCAGATGAGCGAGGCTGCGCAGCATCGTACTCTTCCCGGAACCCGACGGACCGATGACGGCAACCACTTCCTGTGCATCGACCGATAAGGATACATTTTTCAGCACATCCACGGCACCAAACGATTTACTAAGATTCATAACCTCTATGATTGCCATAACGATTCTACGTCCTTTTATTCGAATTTGAGCCTCCGCTCAAGTGCTTTGAACAGGAAGGTCAACACTAGCGTCATCAATAGATATATAACCCCCGCCACGAAGAAAGGCACGATCGTAAAGTCGCGGTTCACCGCTGTCTGGGCAAAATGCAGCAGCTCCGGCACGGCAACGGCATAGAGCAGAGCAGTATCCTTCACAAGGGTAATCGATTCATTGGCTACCGCCGGAAGAGCGATTCGGAACATCTGCGGCAGCACGACTCGCGTCGTCGTATGCCATTTACTCAAGCCTAATACTTGAGCCGCTTCATACTGCCCCCGATCGATCGCCAGCAAGCCGCCTCGGAATATCTCAGCAAAATAAGCGCCATAGTTCAAGGTGAAGGCCAGACACGCAGCGACGAAGCGATCCATGACCAAATACTGTCCAATCCCCGGAATGACAGGCAATCCGAAGCAAATAACGAGCATTTGCAGCAATAGTGGCGTTCCCCGCATGACGTAAATATATATATGCGCCAGCCCTGCCAGCGGCTTAATTCGGCTCTTCACCATTAAGGTGACGAGGAATCCGAGTGGAACGGACGTGATGATGGCCAGAAAGAACAGCAGCACCGTCATTTTCACGCCTTCCAGCATAGGTCCGATGATCTCTAAGATGTAATCCAAGCTCATATCTATTGTCCCCTCACGATCTATTTCAGCACTTTATCCTCGCCGAACCATTTCTTAGAAATCTCCGCCGCAGTCCCATCGCTGTTCAGATTATCAAGTGCTTGCTGCAGCTTGGTCAGCAGCTCTTCATTGCCTTGCTTCACGCCAATACCATAGAGTTCAGGAGCCAGCGACTCCTCCAGAATCTTAAAGGTCCCTTCCTCCTGCGATAAATAGTAGCGAGCTACCACTTCATCGATAATTACCGCATCAAGACGCTTCGTCTTGAGGTCGCTTAATGCCAGGACATTATCGGAAAATTCAGATACGGTCTTGATCTTGTCTTTGATCGGATTGGCATCCAACGCATCGGCAGCCGACGACTGAGCCTGCAGACCAACAACCTTGCCTGCCAGATCATCCACTCCGGCAATCTCCGAATCCGCCAGCGTCACGATCACCTGGCTATTCTCCAGATAAGGCTTCGTGAACAGCACCATCTCTTTGCGTTCATCTGTAATCGTATATCCGTTCCAGATCAAGTCAATCCGGCCGCTCTTCAGCTCGGATTCCTTCGCCTTCCAATCGATAGGCTGGAACACCGCTTCCTTCCCCATCTTCTCCGCAGCAGCTCTAGCATAGTCTATATCGAAGCCTACGATATTATTATCTTTGTCCCGGAATCCAAGCGGTGCAAATTGATCATCGATCCCGATCACCAGCTTGTTCTCATTCTTGCCTGATCCCGATGCGCCGCATCCGGCCAAGGCCACCCACATTGCCACTACGATTAGGCTAATTAATCCCGTCTTCTTCATCATTTCTCTCTCCCCCGTAATACTCGATAATCGGAACAACCATGGTAAATATGTTGATATTATTTTGATCTTTAGCTCGCTTACGCCTGCTCTCGAATGATTGCTCCAGTTTAAGATTCAGTCTAAACGCTTTAGTTCGTTACCACGTTATCAGGACTCTATAATAGCATACTACTGTAAAATAGTCGATAGAAAGAAGTCATTTCCAACTGACCTATCCTATTCACCGAGAAAGATGTAATAATGCAGTTTTTTAGCGATTATTCGCCGGTTTACAAAGATACACCGTTTAAGTCAAGCAGGCGTGCAACCCCCCGACTGGGCACAATGTGCTTAACGCGATGACTACCGGCTGCATCGAACAAGGGCTGCCTCTGGGCCATAATCGACCCTGAAGCAGCCCTTTTGCAATAACCTTGATCCTCAATTATCCGTTAATCAATCTGGCAACTACCTGAGCAGCCTCAGCCCGGGTAGCCTTGCTCTGTGGTGCAAACTGGCCGTTGGCCCGCCCCGTCATGAAGCCAAGCGCATGCGCTTCGGCTACAGCCTCCTGGGCCCAGGAGCTAACGCTCGCTTGATCTGCGAACGCCCCCGCAGCCCCCGCCGAAGCCACCTGCCCCCTGCTGTACTCGTAGGCACGAACCAGAATGACAGCCATCTCCTCGCGGGTGATTGTCGCTCCAGGTTCAAAGCTCGAAGCGCTGCGCCCGTTTACGATCCCCAATTCACTAACCGCCGCGATGGCTTCCGCATACCAATCAGAAGCTGCTACATCGGTAAATGTCACCTCCGCATCGCCTGTTGCTTCAAGCCTTAGCGACCTGGCGATCATGGCCGCAAATTCTGCGCGAGTGATTGACTTCTCAGGTGCAAATTGAGCTGCGCCCGTTCCTTCAATAATGTGCTTCGCGGCCAATAGCTTCAATACGGGCGTTGCCCAATGCGTTCCGGCAACGTCGCTGAAGGACAGATCATAGCTTAATGGTCCATATACCCCATTTGTAATCAGATCTGCTATCAGCTTGCCATCTTGGGTCGTCCCGCCAATATATTTAATATGCCCGTCGGAAGTGATAAGGTACAACCCGATCAAATCCTTATTTACGCCGGTATCTACATTTAAAGTCATGATAAGCGGCTGCACAAATCGATCCGGCTTCAGTACGGGATAGTCTTTCCCTGCCGAGATAGATAGCGAGAAATTCAAAATTGCACCTGCCGTACGCACATCTACTTCTTCCCGACCATTAATCCGATCCAATAAAAGTGCACGGTCGCCCTCTGTCATTTGGCTGAATTGAACCGTGATAGTTCCATTCTTCAATTGCTCCTCTGTTAACAGGGCCTGCAATTGTTTGTAGACTGTCCCCGGCAATTGCAGTACGAAATCCTCGCTCTTCAGCTCGATGACCGTTTTATCGGTAATCCCCGTCGCATTCGCAGCAATAATCGCTTCTTCTGCCTCTTTGGCGATTTCCACAGCAATCTTGCCGTCTTGATCCGGCCCTGGAAGGACGATGATCTCGCTTCCTGAACCCTCCGGAGAGATATTGCCACTATTGCTGCCGCCGCTGCTATTCCCGGAGCTGCTGCCAGAATTGCCATTATTACCGCTGCCACCGTTATTTGAATTATAAGGAGTAGCCTGCCGCTCTACCGAATTCGCGCTTTCTCCCGCTTCGTTGCCAGCAGACACTACATAATAATAGGTGGTTCCATTGCTTAATCCGGTATCCTTATAACGAGTCGTTTGAAGGTGAGCTGCCACTGTCGTATAAGGCCCGGCCGATTGAACACCACGCTTCACGTTATAATATTGAGCCTCTGCAGCTGCTTCCCAGCTCAGTTCTACAGATCCGTCGCCTGCCTTCGCTTCCAGTCCACCGGGTACCGTCGGTATCACAACATCCGATCCATCTGTAAATTTGACATTATCGATATACATTCTTCCCGCAAAATCACTATCTACATCTGCAAAAATAAGAATCATATTTCGCAGCTCCGTATCGTCCGTGATTCCGTCTATTTCCCTCATATTAAGGCTGACCGGATAGTGGTACACGGAGTCCGTTACCGCAGCTCCTGCCAACTGATCGAACTCAATATTATAGCTCGCAGGAGCCTGCTGCCAATATCCGGCAGCAGGCGGCTGAAATATGAGATTAATCGCCATCGCTCCCACGCTTGCCCGTTCAGGCTTAAGATACAGATCGAACATGACATAATCATGATTCCCACGAATAAGTCCATCCTTATACAAATCTAACCTTGCCGCGGATGCCCAACCATCGGATGGTTTAACATCCGGATAAGCCAACTCCCAGGAAAGAGCCTGCGAGCCCTGGGCCTCTTCTATCGTGAGAGGACTCTTGACCGCGGATTCCGGATTCCAATCCCAACCCTGCCGTGTACCATCTTCGAAATCAGAAGGAAGCGCGGCCGTTCCTTTCGGAGCATGAATAACCGGAAGCTCCACCTTGGTGCCTGTCACTGTGATATTGTCGAGCGAGATTATGTCCGTATCCTTCGCCCCAACGAACAGAATCAAATTGTTCATCACATTATTTTCTGCACTCTCAGCGATCGTCTTAAATGAAGGAGAATCCTCTGTCGTAATGGAGAGGACAGCCTTATATTTATTGCTGCCATAAGGCTCAAAATCATCTTTATTCACCTGTACCGCCCGCTCCGGGTTCGCCCATCCTGATGAAGGTCCTTGCGGAATCGCCGCAATGGATACCGTCGTCTTCTCGTCCACGATAACATCCATAGTCAATTGTTCTGCGCCCAGGATGTTAGCCGTCTTCCCCCAGCCATCCGCAGATAAGCGGATATTGGCCCAATAATTATCCTCGCTTGTATCCGTGCTCACGTTCAGTCCAGTAATCTGCAAAGCATCACCCACATTGCTTAATGCAATGCTCTCTCGATTCGGACTGTCTCCATTGACCCCAAATCCCTGCGTCGTGCCGTCTTCGAAATCCCATAAAACCTGAGAATACTTATTCCGGTCAATCGGCTCATACGCAATCCCCTTGATTCTTGCCCGCACATATTCACCGGACACGGTCAACTCGGGAATAGACCAGACCTGATCCTCCCCGGGATCAAGAGCGGTTGCCGGCTGCTTGCCGAGTTCCAGCGGCATGAAGGCCGCAGAGGTCTCGTTCTTGTTCGTTAACGACCAGTTGACCCAACTAATGTTGTTCTCATTCAGGAAGCTAAGCCATTGATCAGCCTCCTGCAGATATGGCCCGCCGTCCCCGCTCGCCTGGCTCGTCCCCCATTCCGTGACAAAAATCGGGACACCCTGCTCCAACGCATATCTGGCATTGCTCATAATATTCGATCTATCAGAGCTATCCGCAGCAGGCATATGCGTTCCTGTGTAGAAATGAACCGTGTACATAATGTTATCCGCTTGGATCGGGTCATCCGCAGCCAAATCCGGACGCTGACTCCAGTTCGGAGTACCCACAATAATAATGTTGTTCTGTGCATCACCCTGACGCAGCATCTCTACAATCGGTTCAGCATACTCCTTAATGGCCTGCCACCCGGATTCATCATTTGGAATTCCTGGACCGTCTGTATTATTCGGGCTTGGCTCATTCGCTAATTCATAGATGATGTGTTCATTATTCGGGTAAAGCGAAGAAATATCTCTGAAGAAATCCATGGCACCGCTGTATATATCCGCCCTCGGATCCCCCGGTGCATGCACATGCCAATCCACAATTACATACAGATCATTAGCAATGGCCAAATCAATTCCGTCGAGCACCCTCTGCCTGATCTTTTCCTGATTCGCCGGGGTACCATATCCGTTCTCACCCACATACATTGCCAGCCTGATCACATTGGCTCCCCAATCATTGGCCAAAGCGGCATAGGCATTTTCGTTAATGATTTCCGGGAACCACTGCAAGCCATGTGTACTCATTCCCCGTAATTGAATCGGGTTCCCACTCTGATCGGCAAGTGTCTTCTCCCCGTCAATCTCGACAATCTGTAATGCGCCCCCTACTGACGGTTTTACCGCCGGAGCCGCTATCAAGCTGGAATCATGACCTGTATCACTGCCTTCCGGCTCCGCGGCAGCCATCATTGGCACAAGCGAGCTTAATAGCACCAAAGTCATCATCATAGCTATCATTCGCTTCCTGAGCTTCTTTCTCACCCTCAGCCCTCCCATAAATCAAGTTTTGATAATGTCTTAATCAATGATGAGACTATTCGGAAAGCGTTTTCCGAAAAGAGCAAAACAAGCTATGGACTTCTTCCATCCTACCTTAGTGCTTTTTTCTGCTGCCAATTTCTCTCCCTTCTTCACGGACTAATTTAATTCACTTCCCCTGATAAAAGCGGTTTCAATAAAGTGAACGCGCGTTTATCAAAATGTATATGGATTTGGTTCATGATTATAGCATACATGTAATAATTTGTATAGAAAACGTTTTCCGAAATAAATTGCAAAATGCACATAGAACAGCTATCCTTGAGTTATTATTCAGGGAAAGATGATAGAAAGAAGCTAGGTAGGTGGCATGTATGGCAAAAAATATTCATGATATTGCAAAAGCTGCAGGTGTATCAATAACAACCGTGTCCAAGGTTATTAACAATCGCCCCCATGTCAGTCCGAAGACAAGAGCACGCGTACAGCAAGTGATCCGTGATGAACAATTCATTCCCAATCATACGGCCCGCGGGCTGGTTCAGGGAAATTCGAAAACGATCGGGATGTTCTTAACTACCGGGTTAACCCACCCATTCTTCTCCAGAGTAGTCGTCGGACTTGAAAAGGCACTGAAAGAAACCGGATACGATCTGCTCTACCTTGTCCAGTTCGATATGGGCTCGGACTATAGTATTGTGCAGCATTGTCTGAGCCGCAATGTCGATGGGGTCTTGATCTTCGGATTCCAGAGCCATGATCTGAATTTTGAGGAAATGCTGCAGTCCGGCATTCCGACGATGTTTATAGATATGGACTTCACCGGACCACGTGCCGGATATATTACTTCCGAAAATATTGACAGCATCAAGATGGCCGTACGCTACCTGCATCAACTGCAGCATCAAAGGATTGCCTTCATCAACGGCCATCTCGATTCCTATGTCGGGAAGCAGCGGTTTGAGGGCTACCGGTTAGCATTGCAGGAGCTTGACCTGCCTTATGATCCAAAGTACATATCCATTGGGGATTTTAGCAAGGAATCGGGGTATGCCGCGATGCAGGAATTCCTGAAGCTAAGCAATCGACCGACATCGGTCATCTGCTGTTCTGATATGATTGCACTTGGCGTAATGGAGGCCGCCGCTGAAGCCGGGCTATCGGTTCCGGATGATCTGTCTGTCATCGGCTTTGATGGCATCGAGATGTCCCGGCATACCCAGCCTGCGTTGACGACGGTTCAGCAGGATTTTCTCACTCTGGGAGAACAGGCGATCCGTTCCTTGAATGAGATGATCCATTCACCTAACTTGCCTCCCCCGTCAATTATCGTTCCCACCAGTCTGGTGATTCGTGATTCATGCGCCGTCTGTCCGCTGTGATTCCCTGGGTAAAGCATAGTCCCTGTAGCTGCACCTCTAGTAAATGTTCAAAAAGCTTGGTTTTTCAGCCCCGAGAAGGTTGGATAAAGCTGGGGACTGAGGAGCGGAACGTACGTAGTTGGTTCGTGAGCATCGGGCCCGGCTGGATTCAAGATTCGCTATCGAATAGACTTACAGTTCGGCATCGGGTTCAAAAGGGGGCTTATTGAACACCCCCTTATAAATAGTAATGATCTCCTCCATTGGCATCCGCACTAACCCACTGGAGGAGGGGGCTACAAATTCCTGCACATCCTCGATGATCGGCTCCGCTTGGAATCCCCACTCTACTTGAGAACGGCGGCTAAATTCCGTATATACCCCTTTTCCGACAAAGCAAGCCACCTGCGGACGATACAGCTCAAGCTTATCGCACAGAATTTGCCTGCCTTGCGTATATTCTTCACGGGTGATCTCCTCCGCCGTACGCGTCGGCCTGGATACTATATTGGTGAAGCCGTATCCCAGCTCCAACAGTTCATGATCCTCTGCAGCCGTATACAAGCGAGGGGTCAGCCCCGAACGATACAGTATTCGCCAGAAGTTATTGCGCGGATTGGCATAATGATGACCCACCTCCCCTGATTTCAGACTGGGATTGAAGCCTATGAATACGACCGATAATCCGGTTCGCAAATGATCGGGTATCTCCTTCATGAGGATCGAGCTCCTTTCCTGCTGTGGTTATGCTGCGTTATTTTATCGGGAAGTAAGAAAAAGAAGATATACAATATTATAAACATCAGCAGGGCAATTCCTTCCTCCGCCAGCAAATAATACGGGTACGGGCCTAATAGATTGAGCAGAGATGCCGTATCCGGCTTATGGGCCAGAAACATATAGTTCGCCCCGATCGCATAATCCACTCCCCATACTGCCGCCGCTGAAATATTCAGCAAGAGCATCGCCCAAGCGACGGACTTCCAGCTCAACTTGTAGCCTTCGATCCAGGTCATGTATAACGAAGCTAATATAATCGCCGCATGAGAGATGAAAAATTGAAAATAACGAAAGTGCGGAAATTCATACGACAAATTAGGCGTAATTAGCGCTTGAAGCGCGCCCGCGATTCCGGCAAGGAACAGAAAGGGATAAAGCCAGCGACTGCGCGTCAACAGCATAATGATAGACAACAGCAGGGTAAGACTGCACAGCTCAAGCGGCAGCGTGTATCGGGCATCCCAGATGTTCTGCGACAAATACCAGATATTCAGGCTGGCCTCAGACAAGAGCAATAACAAGGCCAAGCCGTAGCGAATGGTTCTTCTTAACCTTGGGTGATTGCGTATTGCAATTCTCGTATGAAATAAGCCTAGAATCAAAAGCAGCACGACGGCAAGCGCCAGTATATGAGGAAAAGATAGAAGGACAAAGCCGGATATCGCCCCGGAGGAAAAAAAAGCATCCATGAATCCTTCACTCCTTCACTGATCGAATAATGATGTCAGGGTTTAGCTTCCCCTAATTATATGCAATCGTACCATGAGCCGACTAAGGATGAACAGTCCTCTGGCAGGGCGTGATTCATAATAATGAAGGGAAATGATTTAATAAGAAGTCTTGCCAAGCCGCCCTGAACATGTAAGGATGAGGATGAGGCTAACAGAAACTGGATTTAATATATGAAAACGATTACACAAGTGGAGGGTGAGAACAATGAACGGACAGGAGCAACGTAATATTTCCGTGAATCAAGTCGGCTATCCTATGCATTCTAGCAAGGTCGCCGTTATTGCTAACGATAGCGGGATTTTCCATCTTGTTGACGATCAGCGCGGAGAGAGTGTGCTTGAAGGGAATACCACACATCCCGTTGTGGATCAAGTGGCTGGTGTATCTATCTCTCAGGCCGACTTCTCCAGCTGGATTACACCCGGGATATATCATATTGAGCTCAATGGCCGCAGGTCAGCAGCTTTCACCATTTCAGAGCGCCCCTACGAACAGGTTCACCGCGGGCTATTAAGAGCGTTTTATCTGTTCCGCTGCGGTATGGAATTGAAGGGGGAATATGCCGGAGCGTGGACACATCAAGCCTGCCATACTCAGGAAGGGATCGTATACGATGATCCTTCGCGCAGGCTGGACAGCTGCGGAGGCTGGCATGATGCCGGAGATTACGGCAAATACTCCGGACCCGGAGCCAAGGCCGTCGCTGATCTGCTTCTCGCCTATGAGCTTCGTCCGGAGGCTTTTCAGCAGGCTATTCCTATTCCGGAGACGGACGGACGAATGCCTGATATTTTGCATGAATGCCGTTATGAACTGGAATGGCTGTTCAAAATGCAGGATAAACGGAGCGGTGGCGTGTTCCATAAGCTCACGACCAAATATTTTCCTGCGCTTAATATAATGCCGGAAAATGACCGGGATGATCTGTACTTCCTTCCTGTCTCAGCCACGGCCACCGGATGCTTCGCCGGAATTATGGCTATGGCCTGCCGGATTTACAAGCCCTTTGATCCTGAATTTGCACAGCATTGCCTTCAGGCAGCAAGACGGGCATGGTCCTGGCTTGAAGAACATCCGGACGTTCGAGGCTTTAGAAATCCTATGGATGTATACACTGGAGAATACGGAGACAACCTGGATTTGGATGAGCGCTACTGGGCCTCAGCCGAACTGTATCGAACTACCGGAGAGGCTGTTTACCACACCGCCTTTTTGGAGCTGGCGAGAAAATCTTTTCCCAAGTATGAGCTCGGTTGGGCAGATATGGGCGGGTATGGAACGATCGCCTATCTGCTGAATGATAGCTTTGAGGTTGATCAGGAGCAGCATTCCTCTCTGTTAAGCGGACTATTCAATGAAGCAGACCAATCAATTCGCCGCAGTACTGTAGATGGTAATCTAATCTCCCTGGAGGAGACGGACTATATCTGGGGCAGCAATATGGTTGTCATGAATCGGGCTATGCTGTTATTGCTGGCCAGTCATTTCAGTGAACAGAGAGATTACGAAGCTTGTGCGCTGGAGCATGTGCATTATTTGCTTGGGCGTAACGTGCTGGATATAAGCTATGTTACCGGGTATGGGGACCGCCCTGTCATGTATCCTCATCATCGCCCTTCCGTCGGGGACAAGGTTGATGAGCCGGTGCCCGGCCTGGTGGCTGGCGGTCCGAATCATGGACTTAATGACGATTATATGATGGAACATTTGCAAGGCAAAGCTCCTGCGCAATGTTATATCGATCATCAGGACAGCTTTGCTGGCAATGAGGTCACGATCTATTGGAACTCTCCTGCTGTATTCGTCATCTCTCATTTTATGAAATGAAGCCATACATTAGGAAATAGCTGCAACCTTTGGCCGTAAGCCAGCGTTATGATAACTAAAAGGCATCCCATCTAAGGAGGAATCTTACATTGCATAAGAAGCTGATGAGGATAACGCTGGCCCTTGCCACGGTATTGGCGCTTACTGCCTGCAGCAGCAAGCATCAAGATCCGGAACTAAATACAAATGCTCAGAACCATGAAAATGCAAGTGAACAGAATGACCCTTCCAATAAACAGAATAATCCCCTTACAGATCAAGAGGATCAAGCTGCGAAGGTGATAGCCGAGTATAACGCATTGCTGCAGAGCAATGGCAAGCTGTCAGAGGCGATCAGCTACCTTCAGGAGCATATTCATGAGGTAGCTAAAGAGCAGGCCACGCAAATGCTTCTCTCTCTTGAGAACGCGCAGATACAAGCGGCACCGGCCCTTGAAGAACGTTATTACGCAGAAGACATTTTGCAGGAGCTGGCCGATAAGGGTGCCTATACGCGCAGTATAGAAGACATCATCTCCCAATTACCGGATGGCAAGCTGAAAGATTTGCTGTCGGAGACACAAGACAATGGCTATTTTCTCTATTCCGTTGAGGGGATGTTCTTTCCAGTTATCGACTACGAGACTTATACTCCATACGAGGATGAAATTAATGAGGATATCGCCGCTTATTTCAAGCTAAAGGCCAAGGACACCCAAGCACCGGCGCTTCGTGACGCGGCGATTGCCGTCAGCCTGGAAGAGCTTCTGAATCGAGCGCTTGATGCCGAGGACTTCATGACAAATTACCCTTCCTCTCCCCGTTCTAAAGAAATGAAGGTCTTGTTTCAACAGTATAAGGGGGCTATTTTCTTCGGAAGCGATAATAGCCAATTATTCGACTATTCTACCCATATCATGAATGATGAAGCTCAGAAGACCTATAATGCTTATGTTGGTAAAACTGAGGCCAGCCAAAGCCAGCTTCTTAGGGAGCTCAAGCAATATATGGATGCCGCGGCCAAGGACGGTTATAAGGATTCGGATACACTAAAGCAAATGCGTGAGAAGTTTTTGGAGATAGAGCCTGAGTAGACATCAAATGATGAAGCAACCCGAAAGAGAAGCACCTTTGTTAGAAAGGAGGCTTCACTTCCGGGTTTTTGTTGCGCTAAGCTAGTAAACGCAGTAGCAAAATGCCTATCAGCGCGGTTGACAATCCCAAGACCTCACGCCGCGCCATCGACTCCTTCAGATAGAATCGGGCATACAGCAATACGAACACAACGTTCATGGCGCTGATCGCCGAGACGATCCCGGTCACTCCCCCACGAAAAGCCGGGATCAGGAAGATCATGCCGGCGATATTGGAGATCCCGACAAACAGCCCCCAGCTCAGCGTCTTGCCGCGGCTCCATTGCACAGGAGCGGAAGCTGTTGCAGGAGAAGCTGCACTCGATGCAGAGCCTTCAGTCTCTGTGACTGCACTAATGGCCACCTGCTTGGAGGTTCTGTACTGGCTTATGGCCCACTGCGCGCCAAACAGCACCGCTCCCGTTCCGTACATCACGGATAACAAGGGAAGCGTAGACGCACCCGACAGCGTAGCCTGCTTGGAGGTTAGATCAGTCATGCCAAAGAATAGCATGGTCAGAATCCCCCATTGGATGCCTTTTAGTTGTCCCAGCTTTAAATCCTGGGAGTACTTAATTAGCAACAGTCCGAGAATAACCACGACAAAGGAAACAATCTGCCACAGATTCAACGTCTCTCCCCACAACAGATATGCCATAATCACTACAACCACGGGCGGAAGTCCGGTGAATAAAGCGATCAACGATGCTTTGCCAACCGCATAGCCTTTATACATGGAAGCATTGGCGATGAAGGAGAATCCGCCCATTAACAGACCGATGATCGCTCCATTATTCCAGGCTTGACCTGCAAACACATTGCTGACCAGTGCTATGATAGTTCCCGACAAATAAACGCCAAATAACAGTAAATTCCGATCAAGCGGACGCTGGGACGTCCATTGGTACAAGATTCCCCGCATCCCAAAGCATGTTGCCGCAGCCATAGCAAAGACAAACCACATTTCTCTCGTCCTCCTACTTCAACTTTCTCTCTATTTATGTATTTTCCTTGATACCGCAAGCAGCTCATAGAAAAAAAGCTGACACCTCCGCGTCAACCCTATTTCTTGACATGATTATGTATGAAAAGCCCTCTTTAAATGCTTATTATATGAAACTCTTAAACGTTGATTATACACTAGAATTGGAAGAAGAGGTAGGGTAAATAATGTGGATATGCAGTACTCCATACGGACACTTTATTCCGCGGATGAATGCTTATCTAGGTATAGGCAAGCCGGAGGTACTCCGGCTTGCCTGGTCTTCGAGTCATTCTTCCATCAATGCGTCACTCGGGATTGAAAATCATCCCGGCTCGATTTGTTGGCGTGGTACAGAACCCCGTCCCCATTCTCCAGTTCAAACGTATTGCCGTAGGCATCCTGAACCTTGGACTGGAAACCTTCCATCTCCCACTGATTCTGACGCTTCACGCCCCTGATCACTTTGTTCATCTCCGGAGCGTGAATATACTGCAGATGCGGCTCGTCCAGCTTGCCGTCCCGGATACTTTCGATATCAAAGTTCACCAGAATGTACCCATTCTTATAACGGTTCTGCAGGAATATCTGCGATTTATTATCCAGCTTCCCATTCTTCCGGTGATATTCCTGCAGTGATTCCCCGGCCTTCACAATATACGGAGCAGCCGGCAGGCTATATTCTCCATACCACTGCTGAATCGAGGCGTTCGCCCGCTGCGCATCCACCACCTGCGGCATCGCTACTCCCTGATATTCCTTCTTCGGTCCAATCATCGTCCGCAGCTGCTCCGGCAGTAACAGCAAATCATAGCTCCCCACCGGCGTCTTCTGTAATGTGACTTTATCGACGTATTCACTTACGTACTGCTCCAGACTTTTCTGACCGCGTAACCATGCGGGTTCATACAGATAATATTTATACTTTGCCGTATCCTGCAAACTCGTTACTGGAACATTCCGCAAGCGCTCATTCAAGATTACATAACGGCTGACCTTATCATCCTTCGAGCCGATTTTGACAAATGGCTGACTGTTCGTGCTGTAGTATAAATCCACCTGCTCTCGTACCTTTCCGTCATGACTCACAAAGTAAAAGGTCGGTGTGATGCGGATTCCATCCAGCTTCTCGAACATATTGCCCTTGGTCTTCAGATCAAACTTGAAATGGTAGCCAGTCTTGATCGATACGTTCTTATAGCCTTGAAACGGGTGACTTCCTGGGCGAATGAGTACGCTGTACGGGGATTGATTCCCTCTCGGGTCTCCATCAATTTTCCCCATCCCTACCCAGTAGGACACTCCTGTTGGTTCTGCTGCTCCCTTGCCTTGACGGAATACATTCTCCCAGTTGTAATCGGCGATGTCAGTAATATGGAAATCATACAGCCGGCCGATCACCTCTACGGATACTTGGTCCAGGGCCATGTGATTCACCAGATCCAGGTTGGCATCATCCTGGGCCGGAATATCATCAGGATTGCCACCTGGAGCATTCTCCGCAATATTTCGGAAATACACCTGATAATCTCCTTCATCGACCCAGACTGGTAGGAAGAAGGTTGCTTCCTCCTGATTCACAGGAACCTCGATCCATGTTCCCTTGGGGACAAAGGTCTGGAAGCCGCTGCTCTCTCCCATATAGACATCGAACTCGAACTTGACCTGCTTCGATCTGAAATACTTGGCATAATCCCGATTCCCGTATCCGGGGTAATTGCTCTCATTTAAATGCTGGCCCGAGGTCGGAATTTTCACTATGAACGGCCGCTCCAAAATAAGGGCCGACCGCCTCTCATTCGGCTTCGTCTTCTGGTTATGTGCTGCATCATCCGATACTGACGAGTAGTTGACGACCGGGGTATGGACCGTGACGTTATTAATCCGGTTGATAGAAAACTCTTTCCCGCCGCTTCCGCCAACGTTTTCAGGCAGTAAATCATAATATATAGTTCCTGTACCTGGTGTCTTCGCCTTATTCAATAGAGATCGACTAATCAGGAGACGATCCTGGTATAATACCCTGTCCCCAATTGGCTCGGGTGGAGGGATGCTTCCTGGCGTAGGCCCACTTCTTAACACGGTCACATCATCCATAATGATCTCACTATTAAAGATAACAAGATCATTTTTAACATCAGGGTCATCCGTCTGAGACTCTGCCATTCCTAGTAATTGGGAAGTATCATCCGGTGGCGACGGTCGCTCATAGCCTCCTACAACGGTAGGTGGGTCAAAGATGATCGTCCCGGACTCCTTCGGCATAACATGGTCTTCTACCCTGTCGCTATTATCTAATAGCACATCCGGAGGATCATAAGCATCTGGCCATAATGTAACCTCGCCATCCGGGAGAGCATAATTTCGCATTTCTGCTCGGTCAATGCCGTACACCTCTAGATTTTTGATTTGCCAATAGTCATAGTCCCTTGTAAATTCAAAGGTATATGTCTTATGCTCCGTATCATACATATCGATATCGGGCTGTGGCACAGGGTTCCCTTCCGCATCCGTTGTATCCGGCTGCTTCTCCTTCCATTCAAGTTCGTATTCAACATCTACCTTGCATTTATATTGAACCTTACCTTGCATATTGCCAAATGTATGTTGATATAAGTAATTGAGTCCCCATGCATTCGTGTATAGATACTCCGAAGTAGGAATTGCCTGCTCAACATCGAACCTGTAGGGATAATTCCATAAATCATCCGCCAGAATAACGCCGGTCGCTTCTGGATCCATCACAGATGATTGTGGAGCAGCCACTTCTCCAGGTGGTGGAAGAGTCCATTCACAGTCTCCCTCTCCCCCTCCACACCCAGGAAGGGTAGGATCTTTGCTGCATTCCGGAACATCTTCCTTCCAAACTGAAACAACGTAGGTCCCTTGTAGATCGACCGTGAAATTTCGTTCAAATACTTTAGGATCTCCATTAGCCAATACCTGCTCAAATTTCCGATCAGAAGGTTTGTTCATTGAAGCCAGGTATGACTTGACAATAGAGTAGTTTTTTCCGTTATAGCTCAGTTTCTCCTGACCTTTGTTAATCGTATATTTTATGTCTTCTTCTCTCTTGTATTCTCCAACCTTTTCCGTTTTAAAGGGGCGTTTCGGATCATCCTTCTTGTCGGTAACATATACATGCTCTACCGGAAATAGAGCACTGTCATAAGTAGCCTCAATGTCGAAATATTCGTCAAGATCATCGCGATGAGCCCAAGATTCCGCATTTTTTATTCCCTGCAAGGAGTACCAGGGACCACTTCTTTTATTACCGTTTCCATCAATCGATATCATGACGGCACTTAAAAATAGTTTTCCCCCTTGCTTGATATCCCCCATCCCATTATCCAACAAACCTTTCGTAACCTTCGCCTCTGGAACCTCGAAGAAGGTCGTTACCGGTTTTCCAGGGGTAGGAGGGTTTGGATTTTGTCCTGTTTGTTTTACATCCTTTGTACCCTCGAAGGTTACAAATTTTCCACTAGCCGTGGGCCGACAATCCTCCTTGTTTTTTCCTTTCCACGTACAAACCTCATCGGTTCTAATCGTCCAGCCTATCGTTTTATAGCGGATGGAAGAACTGGCGGCGGTCGAGGTAATACTAAATTTGAGAGCGCCGTTTTCTATAAGTACATCTATCTTGGCCTCAACTTTATTAATAAATAGATTTGAGAATAATAGGGTAAACAATACAATAATTGAAATTGACTTCCTATGTTTATTAATCATTGACTATCTACTCTTTGCTTATTTGTGACTCTTCTAAAATACTTGCGTTAACAGTAACCTTTAATGTTGGTCCCCAGTAACCTCCTACATTTGTTCCAATGGGAAAGTCTACATAACCGGAATACCATACTCCTTTTTGAAAGTTGAAACCTTCTTCACTCCACCCTTCAGAAGTATCAAATATAAGCTGTTTAGATTTACTAAAGTTATTAAATTTAAATTTGACTGTTGATCGAACATAATAATAACCATATCCATTCGCAAATATCATTGAAGGTTCGGGGACGAGAGTTCCTTCGATTTGTATTTTATTTTTTATAGCCCAATTCGTATATTGTTTCAAGTCTTTATAAACAGCACTTTTCTCAAGTTCAGATGCATACTTAATCATATGAGTGCTCATATCCCTGATCCATTGATCATCAATCGTTCTGTAGTCCACATTTAATAAGAGATTCCCGTACTCCTGAATATGCGACATCCAAATATCTATATTCTCTTGGGTAAATTCCGGTAATTGATATAGTGTCGATGAAACTCTTGCTTTCCCCTCACGATAATACGGATACTTCATCTCATATAAACTGTTTGGAATGTCAGCCAGAATATACGGGTAGTCTTTATAGTTCTTTGGAAGGTTGGTTGTACGGATTTTCCGCCCATATGGATCGACCGCTCCAATCTCTTTCCCCGGGGTTTTAATAATGATTATGTTTCTCTCTTCATCCCACTCCACTTCCCCTTTCAATACTTCACTGACAACCTGCAAAGGAACCATGACTGTTCCATCCTTTTGCAGTACCTTCGCTGGCAGGTTGATTGTGTTGCCTGCAGCTATAGCTGTAGATGATCCTACCGTTAAGGTCAGATCAATTCCTTCCTTCTGAATTTGCAGAGATTTAGATGCGTTATTCCAGCTTACCTTGGCTCCTAATTTATCCGTTACAAAGCGGATCGGAACCATCGTTACTCCATTTTCCTGATACGGAATTGCTCCCTTCATTCCCTTTACATATATGTACTTTTCTCCATCCATCATTAGCTCGACCGGTTTCCCCGCCGCCAATGCCACATTTGCAATCATTAAACTTGCTATGAATATCCCGACTATTGTAGTAAGTCTTTTCATTATTCGTACTCCTCTCTTTTGTTTGGTAAATCAATATCATCCTGCTTCCTACATAACAGTTAAATAGTACCATATCGTTTTTAAAAATGTTGTCGTTTATTGTCGGCATTGGATTGTTTCTGTAACCAAAACCCTGTTATTACTTGCATTACTAGTTCTATCCGTCTATATCTGTAGACCTCTTCAAACGTAATCATTGGATTTGATTGGATTTAAGATAATAGGAGGTAGCACATCGAAAAGAAAAACCTTGAAAGGCTAGCAGCCAATCAAGGTTTAGATATTTTACAAGGAAGAAAAATATATGCAAAAAAGAAATCGTGGAGAGATTAAACTTATCTCAGATCTTAATTGGAGTCTTCTTATTAATAAATCGGCAGTTTGCACTTTCTCTCGACTTCTTTGGCTAACCCATTACAATGAAAATTTCAGAAAATTAATATATTGCATATAATCTTCATTTTGTTACAATAGTTAAAATATTACTTTTCAACCTTAACTTTTTCTTCTGTTACTCCATAATAAGAAGGGAGGTGAAATAATTAATGAAAAAAGTTGTATTAATCTTATTACTGGCGTTATTCTCCTTCTCTACTAGCGCATTTGCTGCTTATACTGCAACATCACATGATATGTCAGTCAGTCAAACAGCTCAATATAAATTGAGTGTCGGACTATGGAGCTCTACGAATGAAACTGTTGAGTTATCTCTTTATTCCAAAGGGCCTTCCGGTCAACTTAGTCAAGTCTTCTCAATTACTGCAAATATTGGACCAACCTCTTCAAGTCCTGTCGAGTATTCAGTAGGTTATCTTAGTCCAGGAACTTATGTCCTTAAAGGACAATTCCAAGGATCATATGGCAGTCTAGGGCCTGTTAGTTTGAATCAAGTTTATTAATATTCAAAAACGACCAGGCGTATTATTTCAATCGTTTGGTCGTTTTTTTGGGGGCCAAATAGCCAGCATATTTTCTTATATCGTATAAAAATAGTACATCCCTTATATCTTGTTATAATAAATAGACCAATCATGTTACTTCTAACCCTTAACGGCCTATTTTCACTTACGGAATAGAGTTTAATGAGCTCATTCGTCACCCAGTAAATAAGAAACCATGAAAGACACGAAACCAATCAAGGTCATAATGTTTATTCCTCTTCATAGCTCATTTTAATGTATCTCCCAATTTATAGGTATCCAAATTCATCATACCCATTTTAAATTCTGCCTCTGTATTTACGATAGCAGAGCATTTTGGACATTCTATGCTAATTAATAGTAAGTTATACATGATAATATCCCACTATTTTTCACATATTACACCAATCCCCTGCTCATTCCAACCAATATTCTTCACATGATTACAAGCAACTTCAGGTTAAGTACGATTTACTAAAAGTATGCCGCATGTGAGCCGATGTCTGGATAACCAGCCTATTGAACGCTTTTGGGGTGCTTTTAAGACGGAAAGCTTTTATCTGACGAAACATGATACCTATGAAGATGTCCTCGAAGACGTGGGAAAGTATATCCGCTACTTCAACAATTTCCGCTATACAGAACGATTAAATGGCTTGTCTCCTAACGAATATCGACGGGCTGCATAATGACGAAAGAAAAATAAAAAACCTCAGCTCTGTAAAAATTGAACTGAGGGAACTAACGATTTTTTTGCACTGTCTACGTGACAGGGGGCACTTCAGTTCAAGTAGGAAAGAGCTTTTTAGAAGTTTATAAAGTTTCTCAAGTATTTATTGTTTGGTTTGTTGATTGTTTTGTACGACCTAATTGTTGGGATTGTAAAGATTATAGACAAAATGTTGGCGCAACCCCCATGGGTTCTAAATATCCACTCGTTCTATTTTTTCTATAAAGTCTTCAAAAGTCTCTGCTAATGGAAATATTGCATGATCAATACTCTCAAATGCACGTTCATAGCACCATAATATAACCTTCGGTGGTAAATTTCGGTCAAGAAAGGGTAGACATACATAATCATCATACCCCGTTCGCAATAGGGATACTACCATCCTTCATCAAATCTCTATATTCGGTATAAACTTGAAAAATGCTCTCCTCTTCAGAGTCAAATTCTAATACCTTAATTATTGAAATAGAGCCGATTTCATAGTTCAGTACAAGTTTCGCCATTAAAGATAAAATTGGATATATAATCCATTTTCTCTTCGAAATTATTTGGGAATTTCACATTTAAAGCCTCCTCTAATTTAGTAATACTTTGCATATTAATCACCGCCATAAAAGGAAATTGTGAGTCTCTATTAGTCTTTGTTGGCTTTTTTTCAAGATTAATAAAAACCCTACGCGACCAGTCGGAGTATCTGGTTACTTTTATTAAATGGATATTCTTTTTTATAAACCATTACGTTGTGGTCTTTATTATAGGCCACCGAATCTGGATGTAATAAAGTATCTTCTCTTAATTTGGCAACATCTATATCTTTTCCAAATTGTGTTTTTACTAGTAGTCGATTGAACATTTGAATTATATAAATGTTTTTCAGAATGAGTAGGAAAGAAATCTGCGGCATTCATGCCTCCATTTTCTTTATAAAATTCCTCAGGAATGGAGTTATCAAGTTTTTCCTTCACCTCACACTTAAACAACCCCAGCGGATTCACATACTTCACCGAATCCCCGTTGACATAAGCATAACGGTTAAAGGTTTGCCCATCTCTTATTCCCGAATCGTCATCCTTACTGTTCTATGTTAACTGGTCGTCTCCAGATTGTATTTACAAGATAACCATCGTTACAATCGTCATTTCAGTTGCAGACAAATTCCTATTCTTTTCTGATTCTCTCATTCACAGTCACTTATCCATTGGGATAGTTGCAAACCATGTTCCTACGCATCTAAGGAAGCGCAATCTACTACAGATGTTATAAGAGAAAGCGAAGATAACAAAAAACAGGTCAATCATGGTGGTATCTGACCATAATCGACCCGTTCAATGTAACGGAATATGGATATTTGAATTATAACTGTGCGTACAACCGCAATGAAGAAATCTTTATACGGGTATTACATGGGTTAGATGGGTTAGATGGGTTATTGGTTGAATGATCGGTTTTTTCGGCACTGGGTAGCCCCCACAAAAAAGAAACCTTGAAGGCATTAAGCCAATCAAGGTTCATACATTAGTTATTTAAGAAATTGACGGTTAATCGGTCTACCCTTATTTGAACATATTGTTCATGCAGATAACCATAATCCATCAGGAACTCACTATCAATTTCAAAAGTAATACCACCTACCTCTAAAGTCCCTTCATCAATATCTAGTTTTCCTTGTAAGGTGTAAGCCAAACTATTGTTCTCCTGCTGAATTTTGTACTCTTTCAAGTTCACTTGCTTGATAATAAATTCATCAAGTATGGTCACATCGAGTTCAATATGATATACCTCTCCAACAATGAGTTCAAACGGGTATTCATTTGCGAAGGCAATAATTTGAATTCCGTTTATTTCAAGCGTAACCTCTTCTTCAATTATGGTGCTCATGTTAATAACCTTCGCCGTGTACTGAATGGGAATTCCTCCTCTTTTACTCAAACGGGTTAATAGTTTTATTATGCTTGTTGCCATTTAACAATTTACATAAATCTTCTCCACGTTTTACATGATAGGTTGTTATATTTCCATTATTATTTGTACCAAAAAATTCAAATTTAGCTTCGCCTTTCTGAGTGTTACCCATAAATTTAACATAACCATTTCTTGTATCAACCGTTCCATTCTTTAACTTATATTCGTATTGAACTTTAGTGCCGCCGTTCATTACATCACTTGCCCCTTGAAGGTACTCATCAGCATTTTTATACGAATCTTTAAATTCTCGACCATGCTTCTCATAGTGCCCCTCAAGTTTGATGAAGGTTCTCCCTTCCCCTCACCACGTAACATACTCCCAATATTATCGCCTGCAGCACGTTCTCTCATATTAGGGAGGGTTTGTTCTTACACAACCCCAGCGGATCCACATATTTCACCGGATCCCCGTTGACATAAGCATAGCGGTTAAAGGTTTGACCATCATTAATAAATTAATATCCCCGCGGATCAGGTCTCGGTTCAGGAATCGCTCCAAACCAGGGTGGTAGTAGCGGGCTCGCATGTAGTATAAGCCGTTCGGGTCGGTCATGTCCGTCTCTACCGTTGTACTGGAATGGTTGGGTGGTAGTTCCTTCGCGCTGCTCTAATTCTCCACATAACCCATAGGTATATCGGTCGGTTACGGTACCCTGCTCATTCGTCAGTAGGGTGGTACTTCCACGTAATTCACTGTGGTAACTAGAGTACTGCCCTTGGGCATCTTCACGCCCAATTAATCCCAGTCCATAGATATAGTATGCCTTCACTTCCCCCGTTTCGTCCAGTTCCATTAAGACTCGGCTTAATCGGGAAGCATCATCCACGACATAACGAGTTGTCTTCCCACGGTAGGTCAGGGAGATTCGTTCCCCTTCCAGTCGTAGCGATAATTTGCTTTCCCGGAGCGTGTCAGGCGGTTTCTCGCATCGTACTCATATGCGCCCATCTTCTCGCCGTCGCTATAGTACAAGAGATTGCCGTCGGCATCCAATTCCACCGGATATAGACCAACGCTAGATAAGCGATTGTCCTTTCCGTAGGACAGGCTCCATGGCGAAGCTTGTTGACTATCCCGTGTTTCTGTCAGGTTGCCCCCGGTATCTATCGTAACTATACTGGATCTTCCGACCACCCCAAGCCCCGCTAATCAGTCTACGCAGCTTATCACAGGTATACTGCTTCTCCTCTTCCTGGGTGATCTGTCCGATTTCGTTATAGACATATCGATACTGCTGCAGCATGATTCCCTGCGGCGATTGATCCTTCAATCGTGTGAGCTGACCTGCTATATCATATCGATATGTAGTTTTTCAACCCCGAGTAACTTCGTTGCTCATCTAGACTTGCTCTTCATCGTAGTCTTCTTCCAGAAGCATTCATTTTCCCGATTAACAGGCTGCTTGATTATAACGAAGCCCTAAGTTGTTGCCGTTGGTGTATAGGAATGACTTCATCAGAGCTGTGCTTAGTTAACTGGCTTGTATAGGAATTACACAGGTTATCGGCGCCGTGGATAGTGATTACTTCACTCTGTACTGGATCAACCAAATAAAAAATCTTGAGAGGCTAGCCTAAAACGTATCCTTACCTGTTTATTTCAATTGGTTGTCTCCAGATTGTATTTACAAGATAACCATCGTTACAATAGTCATTTCAGTTACAGACAAATTCCTATTCTTTTCTGATCCTCTCAATCACAGTCACTCTATCCATTGTGATAGTTGCAAACCATGTTCCTACGCACCTAAGGAAGCGTATCTACTACAGATGTTATAGATTTGAAAAAAATGAGAGAAAGCGAAGATAACAAAAAACAGGTCAATCATGGTGGTATCTGACCATAATCGACCCGTTCAATGTAACGGAGTAGCGTTATTTAGTGATGAAATTCAAGCAATTATGTGCGTACTATCAAAATAGCGAAATCTTCATACGGGTATTACATGGGTTATATGTGTTATTGGTTGAATGATGGGTTTATTCGGCACTGGGTAACTCCACCAAAAAAGAAACCTTGAAAGGCACGAAACCAATCAAGGTCCACAGTCTTTATTCTTCTTCTGTCCATTCCTCAAAACCATAAGGTAAAAGTTTTTTTCTTATATTCTGTATGACTTCATCACTTGACAGGTTAACAGATACTGATTTTTGAATGTCATTAAGAGTAATAGCTATGTCTTTCCCAGTAATTGACGAAATAACTTCGGCCAAGTTCCTGTCAGACATATATTCGTAGAGCAAGGACATGAGCGGAAAATAATCATCGTTTCCAATACCATTAGGGAAAGCATGTTTTAACATCTTGTATGTGCTTTCCAAGTGTTTTGGCATTAAAGTGTCACTCAATTTACTTACCTCCTAAAGGTACTGGTGAGTGTATATATGCATCAAAATCCACTCCTTGGGCAAAAGCCCCTCTTACAAATTTAGCATCACCAGTCATAGTTGTAATTCCTAAATTATCGCCCGTACCAAAAATAATCTTATCATTCGCTCCGACTTTCTTGGTTTCTACTAGATTCATAGCCCTAGAGGACGGGTTATCAGGGATGACTTGAACGCGATTCATAAATCTTTCCGCGCGTGCTTTCTCCAATGGTCCTCCAACTCCGTTTATTATATTTCTAAATTCCCCTGCGGCAGTGTCAGTCATAACCATCTGTTTTCCATTTACATATGCTTTTAACTCATGTCTGATAGAAGAACCTTCAGATATGAATGCATTAGCAGTTCCGGTATCAATATTTACCTTCGGAAGATCACCCGTCCCCTTAGTAACTGGCAGCTCGCACTTACACAACCCCAGCGGATCCACATATTTCACCGGATCCCCGTTGACATAAGCATAGCGGTTAAAGGTTTGACCATCTCTTATATCCCCACGGATTAGATCCCGGTTCAGGAATCGCTTCAAGCCAGGGTGGTAGTAGCGGGCTCGCATGTAGTATAAGCCGTTCGGGTCGGTCATGACTCCGTCTCTACCGTTGTACTGGAATGGTTGGGAGATGGTTCCTTCGTGCTGCTCTAATTCTCCATATAACCCATAGGTGTATCGGTCGGTTACCATCCCTTGCTCATTCGTTAGTATGGTGGTACTTCCACGTAAGTCACTGTGGTAACTAGAGTACTGCCCTTGGGCATCTTCACGTCCAATTAATCCCAATCCATAGATATAGTATGCCTTCACTTCCCCCGTTTCGTCCAGTTCCATTAAGACTCGGCTTAATCGGGTAGCATCATCCACGACATAACGAGTTGTCTTCCCACGGTAGGTCAGGGAAATTCGTTCCCCTTCCAGTCGTAGCGATAATTTGCTTTCCCGGAGCGTGTCAGGCGGTTTCTCGCATCGTACTCATATGCGCCCATCTTCTCGCCGTCGCTATAGTACAAGAGATTGCCGTCGGCATCCAATTCCACCGGATATAGACCAACGCTAGATAAGCGATTGTCCTTTCCGTAGGACAGGCTCCATGGCGAAGCTTGTTGACTATCCCGTGTTTCTGTCAGGTTGCCCCCGGTATCTATCGTAACTATACTGGATCTTCCGACCACCCCAAGCCCCGCTAATCAGTCTACGCAGCTTATCACAGGTATACTGCTTCTCCTCTTCCTGGGTGATCTGTCCGATTTCGTTATAGACATATCGATACTGCTGCAGCATGATTCCCTGCGGCGATTGATCCTTCAATCGTGTGAGCTGACCTGCTATATCATATCGATATGTAGTTTTTCAACCCCGAGTAACTTCGTTGCTCATCTAGACTTGCTCATCATCGTAGGCTTCCTCCAGAAGCATTCATTTTCCCGATTAACAGGCTGCTTGATTATAACGAAGCCCTAAGTTGTTGTCGTTGGTATCAGTATAGGAATGACTTCATCAGAGCTGTGCTTAGTTAACTGGCTTGTATAGGAATTACACAGGTTATCGGCGCCGTGGATAGTGATTACTTCACTCTGTACTGGATCAACCAAATAAAAAATCTTGAGAGGCTAGCCTAAAACGTATCCTTACCTGTTTATTTCAATTGGTTGTCTCCAGATTGTATTTACAAGATAACCATCGTTACAATAGTCATTTCAGTTACAGACAAATTCCTATTCTTTTCTGATCCTCTCAATCACAGTCACTCTATCCATTGTGATAGTTGCAAACCATGTTCCTACGCACCTAAGGAAGCGTATCTACTACAGATGTTATAGATTTGAAAAAAATGAGAGAAAACGAAGATAACAAAAAGCAGGTCAATCATGGTGGTATCTGACCATAATCGACCCGTTCAATGTAACGGAATACGGATATTTGAATTATAAAATTAAAGAATCTTATGTGCGTACAACCGCAATGAAGAAATCTTTATACCAGTATTACATGGGTTAGATGTGTTATTGGTTGAATGATCGGTTTTTTCGGCACTGGGTAACTCCAGACAAATCAAATATCCACGTTTACGATTTTTCTTCACACACTCGAATAATCTCTTTAGGTATTGACTCAAAAACTAATACCTCTGGTTTTGGATAAGGTCTTTTTAACAAGTATGCTTGAAGTGTCATCATGCTATCCCAATATAACCTAATCCAATGCTCAATGCTTTCCCCTGTATAAAAGTTCAATGCTTCTTCATCAAAATCCTTGAAATCATCGTAGAAAGCTTGGTCATAGATAGAAATAGAAATATCACCATCAAATATGAGAATTTTATCCGTAAACACAGGGAAACAAAACGACTTAGAAAAACGATTAGATATATCAACACCTATAGCTTCTTTAAAATTAACCCAATCAGGAGTATTAAAAGGTCTCAAACTTTCGGTCTTTTCAAATTTCACTCTACCACCGTTACTATAACGATTATTAGACTTTGTGAAAAATTGTATTCCTTCTTGCATGACTTGTTCTTCTGAAACAAAATGTGCGTGATTTTCAGGTAAATAAGCATGATACAAAAAAAAACTCACGTTCTCTCACCCACTCATTCTTTATTTCTTGGCACATAAGGGAAGTGTGAACTTCTTGTAGGCTCATCTAGGTGTTCAAAAACTCTATGACTTCCCGTTGGAGTATCAGGTGTACTGATGTTTCCGTCAAATTCTTTATAATACTTGGTTATCCGGTTTGGATTCGGATTATTGGGGTTTGGCCAATTTGAAAATGCCTTATCAGGATTGATCATTGTTTCTTGCCTTAATTTCTCCACATCAACATCTTTCCCATATTGTGACCGATTGGGAGTAGATGGTCTACTTGGATTATACAGGTGCTTTTCAGAATGAGGATTGACAAAATCTTTGGGATTGCTTCCCCCATCGAATTTTGTAGGAACTGGAGCATTCCCCTTCCCCTCACCCCGCAACATACTTCCAATATTATCGCCTGCAGCACGCTCTCCCATATTAGGGAGGGTTTGTTCCTTACACAACCCCAGCGGATCCACATATTTCACCGGATCCCCGTTGACATAAGCATAACGGTTAAAGGTTTGACCATCTCTTATATCCCCACGGATTAGATCCCGGTTCAGGAATCGCTTCAAGCCAGGGTGGTAGTAGCGGGCTCGCATGTAGTATAAGCCGTTCGGGTCGGTCATGACTCCGTCTCTACCGTTGTACTGGAATGGTTGGGAGATGGTTCCTTCGTGCTGCTCTAATTCTCCATATAACCCATAGGTGTATCGGTCGGTTACCATCCCCTGCTCATTCGTCAGTAGGGTGGTACTTCCACGTAAGTCACTGTGGTAACTAGAGTACTGCCCTTGGGCATCTTCACGCCCAATTAATCCCAGTCCATAGATATAGTATGCCTTCACTTCCCCCGTTTCGTCCAGTTCCATTAGGACTTGGCTTAATCGGGTAGCATCATCCACGACATATCGGGTGGTTTTACCCCGATAGGTGAGTGAGATCCGCTCGCCCTTCCAGTCGTAGCGGTAACTCGCTTTCCCGGAGCGTGTCAAGCGGTTTCTCGCGTCATACTCATATGCGCCCATCTTCTCGCCGTCGCTATAGTACAAGAGATTGCCGTCGGCATCCAATTCCACCGGATATAGACCAACGCTAGATAAGCGATTGTCCTTTCCGTAGGACAGCCTCCATGGCGAAGCTTGTTGACTATCCCGTGTTTCTGTCAGGTTGCCCCCGGTATCGTAACTATACTGGATCTTCCGACCACCCCAGGCTCCGCTAATCAGTCTACGCAGCTTATCATAGGTATACTGCTTCTCCTCTTCCTGGGTGATCTGTCCGATTTCGTTATAGACATATCGATACTGCTGTAGCATGATTCCCTGCGGCGATTGATCTTTTAACCGTGTGAGCTGACCTGCTACATCGTATTCGCGCTGCTCTCGCGTACCGTTGGGACGAAGGGTTTCCTGCAAGCGGCCATTCCTATCATACGTATACCGGGTCACCCTTCCTTTCCAATCTCGAACCTCGGTTAATTCACCCGCCAGGTTATAGCGGTATTCCACCACTTTGCCGTCCGGATACGTCAGCTGCGTTAAGCGCCCAACCACGTCATAGCCATACCGGATCGAGTGTCCCCATACATCTGTGCTTTCCACCAGTCTTCCGGCCGCGTCATATTGCCGGCTTGTGCTGGCTTCACCCTCTGTCGCAGAAATAAGACGTCCATCGCCGTCATAACCAAATTGAATACGGCCCACTTCATCCTTGGCCTGCAGCAGTTGACCAGCGGCATCATATTTATACGTAGTCTCTTGATCCCGGGCATTGCTTCGCCCGCTCATCCAGCCTCGCTCATCATACGTATAACGCCGACTTCCTCCCGAAGCATTTGCTTCCTCGACTAACAAGCCGCTTCGGTCATAACGAAGCTGCGTGGTATTGCCGTTGGCATCCGTATAAGAAGTAAGCTTGTTCTCCCCATCATAGCTCTGCGTATAGCGGGCTACGTCTTCCTCGATCACTTCCTGCAAGCGATGTGCCGCATCATAGCGATACTCGGTTACTTTTCCTGCCGCGTCCGTCCGCTCTACAACCTGATGCATTGCATTAAACCGGTGACGAGTGGTATGGCCCAGACCATCGGTTACTCCTAGCGGATTTCCTGCCGCATCATAGGCGAGACTCAGTACGGTCCGACCTTCCGCATCTGTCACCGTCAGTTGCCGTCCGGCGGCATCGTAGGTATACGCGACAGGTCGTCCTAACGGATCGATGATCTGGCTGATCCGGCCCGCTTCGCTATATTCGAAACGTGTAACGGCCCCGGCTGCATCCTGCTCCGAGATCAAGCGATCCTCTGCATCATAAGAATAGCGCTTCGTATTCCCCAGTGGATCGGTAATTGTCTCGACTTGTCCGCTTGGCGTATAAGTATATCTCGTCGCAGCTCCGGAAGGCATACGCACCTCCAGAAGCTGATCGTTCTCGTTATACGTATAGTTCCACGTTCTTCCTAAGGAATCGATCACTTGTGTCAAATTATCCTTGGCATCATAAATCCGGCGCAGTTTACCATCCAAAGCATCTCTGACGCCATTCATCCGGCCTGCTTCGTCATAGCTTACTGTCCGAAGTCGGCCTTCTCCGTCTTCTATCGCGATCAACTGGCCGCTCTCTCCGTACTCAAACTTCGTTACACCGCCATTGAAGTCCTGGTAAGAGATACGCTGACCGTGTTCGTTATATTGAATTTTCGAAGATGTTCCATCCGGCTTAGTGATGCCAGCAAGGCGTCCGTGCTCATCATATCGATAGGAAGTCACTCGGCCCAGAGCATCTCGTTCCTCGATCAATCCATATCGCTCATCGTAGCGATAGGAAGTTGTATTCCCAAGCGGATCGGTCCAGGAGATGAGTTGTCCGTTGGAATCATACAACTTCTGAGTTGTCTCCCCAAGCGGATTTGTTGCACTCGTCTCGAGCCCCGTCTCGCTGTACGTAAACTTTTGCGTACTTCCATCAACTTCTGTCACCTCAAGCAGCAGATAGTTCTCATCATGCAGGAACTGACGCTGTTCTCCCAGACGGTTCGTCAGAGTCGTCCGAGTGAACCACGGCTGGCTTTCCGTATCGTATTCTAATCGGTTAACCCTTCCCTCGGCATCCTCTTGGGCAATGATCCGGTACTGTTCATCATATGTATTCGCAAATTCTAGTTGTCCATTAATCAACATCTGCAAGATCCGGCCTTCCGAATCACAAACGAATTCGGTCGATATCCCCGTTGGATTCACGTATTCTCGTAGATAACCTTGCTCATGATAGTGAAGCGTCACTTCTCTGGAGCCATCACTGATCGATTGAAGCAGTCCTTCTTCGTTATATGTCAAAGTAAAAGAGCGATCCGTTAAAGAATCGGTCAAAGAGACGAGCTGTTCTTGTTCGTCATAACCGGCTTCTAGTATAAGGCCATAAGGATCGACATGAGCTTGCAGTTGCCCCTCCGAGTTGAACTGATATCGCTCCCGGGAAGAACGCAGCTCCAGCTCATAGCCAGATTCCAACTGACGCAAAATATCTCCCTGTACGTCGATATCCCGGCTGCGGTAGCTTCCATCCTCCTGACGGATAAAACGGTTGCGACGCCCCGCATTCCACCAGACGGTAATGGTACCCATTTCCTCCTTCTCCCACTCCAACCGAAGCGCATAGTTATGCGTCCAGGCCAAGCCCAGCTCACTGCGCTGCAGAAGGCCGGAGTTATAGTCCAGTACAAGCTCCCAGGTCGTAGCCCCGTAGAGCTTCATGACCGGATGCTTGATAAACTGATGCCCTGTTCCCGCATGGATCGGGTCCGAAACGTGACTGAGGCTATTTCGCTGTGCTGAATTCATTTGCTGTACGCTTCCCCCATTAGACTGAGAAGGTTTGCTTCTTATTGTAAAATCCCCTACTTTTCTCTCTGCCTCAACTACATTCTCAGCCTGCCTCACTCCAGAAGCCACATCTCCGCCTGCATTCGCCGACTTCCCGGCTGCAGATAGACCACCGGCAACTGCAGCGCCCCCAGCTCCGGCGATACCTGCTGCTACTACTCCTCCATCTGTGATCGTCTCACCAGTCTTGGCTCCACCTGAGACTTTACTACCATCGGCGACCACCTCTACGACTCTGTCGGCAGATTTTATATCGTGAGCAGCATCCGCTATCTTACCTCCGGTACCTATTGCATCTCCGATCTTCTCAGTAGCCTTTGCAGTTTCCGTTACACCTTCTACGACTCGTTCCCCTGATTTCACAGCATCCGTCACACCGGTCACTTTGCTAACTAAGGCAATACCTCCAGCGGCTTCCGTGGCTACTTTACCAAGCTTTGCTGTAGCAGAGACGCCCTTACCCAGCGGTCCCAGAATACCCACTCCCCGTTCCCACAAAGCCAGCTTGTCGCCAGTCACTAAATCACGACCGGTTACTGCCTCAATCAGTCCCTTGGCATTGCCAACAATCGGTACGAAGTCGAGTGCCATGCTCACTGCGATCCCAATAAACTTCCAGGCACCGGCACTAATGAGCGGTTTGCCCTTGCCATCCGCCTCCTGGAACTGCTCACCCTTCCGCTGTGACAGCTTTGACAGTTCCTCCAGCTCTTGACGAATCTCCTGAAGCTGCTGATTAATCGTCTGATAGGTGCTATCCACATCCGAACGGCGCCGGCTCTCCAGCGTTAATTGACCCATCGCCCGCCGCAGGCTCGATTGGATGCTCTCCAATTGTGCCTCCGCTTGCCTCAGATCTCTCCCGGTCTGCTGCAGGTCGGAGACGTTGACTTCGATCTTCAATCCAATTCCCCCTTAGCGATTCTTACTGGCTGCTCGGGCATACGCCTCTTGCTGACGTCGGGCTAGCTCTTCCTGCTCTCTTCTTCGATCCTCTGCAAGGTCAGCTTGGCGGAATGCTTCAGCAATTCGTTCCAATGTGTCTGCAAAGGCATTCATCTTATCCGCTGTGCGACCCATCTTGCTATTCGTTGATCGAAAACCTTGAATAAACCACTGATAAGCATTGCCTTTCCAGACTATCGATGACACTCCCTGATTTAATCGAGAGGCTTCGCTTGTTAATTTACCGCTTCCTGCACGTACTTGCTTAGCGATGCTCTGCAACTCATACACATCCGCACGGATTGGCATAAGTTCATTTCCCCCTTTTAATAAGTAGTTGAATCCGCCTGACTAAACCGCTTGGCTATTGCATTCAGTTCGTCTCCAACATCCTTGAGCATTGCAGAGACACTCTCAAGCTGCTTATGTGCATCCGTATAAGAGGAGTAGAAGCGCTCTCTCGAATTTCCCTCCCAATCTCCCTGCAAGCCATCAATTAATGACTTCAGTTCCTTGGCCATGTTCAGATTCTCTTCACTGCAGCGTAAGAAGCGATCCCCAATCGTATGAATTTGTTCCGGTTCAATTTTAATCTTCTTAGCCATCATCTATGCTCCTTCCAATACGATATCGAACTGCTCGGCAAATCTAAGTAACGAATCCAAGAATATCTGAGGCTGATAAGCCTCAATTCGAAGTACCTGATCATCCGGTTCAGTGACAAGATACAATTCATTGTTGTCGTGAGCATAATGATAGGCTTCCTGATACCAAGCCGATCCAACTCTTCTCCAATACACAACTGAACCATCCTTCTGACCATGATGAAAAGTATTCACAATAGAATGCGCCGCTTCATCATCACATCCGGAACTAACCAGCTTATGAATTTGCAACTCCTGATCCAACTGATTCCATCGATTCCAATCCATCTCCATTAAGTCCACCCGACAATCCCGCTCCGACTGCAATTGAAGTGGAAAAAAACCAAGCAACACATTCATCGACAACTCTGCATTAGCCACCGGACATAGAATAACCTCATTCTCCTCGTCACTAGTTCGTTCTACTACAATCTGCGGCAAGAAATATAAGAAGGCATCATAGTGCTCTACGCCGCGAATATCTTTCTTGGCATGAATGACATCTTCTGCCCCACACGCTGCTATACAAATGCCTAACACATCATCGATAATCAAGCTGGAATCAGAGGCTGAATCGATCTTCAAATACCCTAAATCCAGAAGCTGCTTCTTAATGGCTTCATACTCTTCCTCTAGCTCCTCTATGAGAAATCCCCGATAAGGATCTTCAAATCCGGCAACATTATGTATCTCCATCATCTGGGTCAAAAAGAAGAATTGCCCCTTCGTAAGCTGAAAAATAAAATTTTCCTGTTCCATGCCGCCTCATTCCTCCTAAAAATGATTAAAAATATAGAATGCAAGTGCTAAAACGATAAGCATCACCGAGACAATGAGCGTTATAAGCCATACATTTCGATAAATGGATCCATTAGGAATCTCTTCTTCGGATTTCAGCAAGCTTTTAATAGGTGAAGTAGAAGTGCTGTCGGAGACATAAGAATTGTCAATTGCCTGCTGAACCTCAGCCATGGCGATTTCAATTTCCCGCAAAATAGATGGATTATCCGCGTACTGTTCTACTAACTTTCCATATTCCCACAAAGCAGAAGGAAGTTTATTTTGCCCTTCTAAGCTGCGCGCTTTTAACAGGGCTGCTTCCATCTCTTTACTAGGAAAATCCCGCATAGCAAGCGGATTGACGGGCTCGTTGGGAACCCCATCTTCAAGGGGTTCTTCTTGCCCTATCCCTTGTATAGCTTTATTAACGATATCCGTTTCCTGAGACTGAGAATTAGGCGTTTCTGGCTCTCTTTTCCTTTTTACCGAGGATAGCTCAATCGCCCACTCACCGAACGATGGACATAGATTTAGTTGCTCAGCATTCCATACTCTGGCGAACATTCCTGAGACGACGACACCATAGTTCTCCTCAAGCACCCGCAGCAGCAACGAGAAGCGTTCGCATTCTTTCTGCATCTCCTGCGGATCGAAGAAGCTTTCCCCCCAGGACATACCGCGAACCTCCGCACTGCTCCATGCCAATATTTCAGCCAGAAGCACTCCCCCAGAGAAGCGATTATAATGGAGCCCCCACGGGTATTCTTCATGGTGATGGACAGGCATATAACCGTTCAGTCCCTCAGGTAAATAATCAGGTTCTAGGAATCCCTCCATGAACATATCTTCCACATCAATCAACTCTACCTTTGCCGGTTCATCCCATGACGTAGTCTCAGGAATATCGCATAACATTAAATTACTGGACGATAGGTCAATATGTGCGGCTCCCTTTTGCTCCATTTCAGCAAGAGTATTAGCTAGAGCCAGCGCCAGACTCCGGCATTGTTCAACGCTCAGCCCGGTTCTCCCCAGCAATACATCCGTCCAGGTTAATCCCTCGATCCAGGGCATAATTGAGCTATATAACAACTCAGGGTATTCCTGAAGTAATTCCATATCCTGCTGCGGATTAAGAATCTCCCGGGCACAGACGCTTAATCCCTCTACTTGCGATAATTCATGAAATTGCGACAAGGTATTGATGGCGGCAGGATTCCTAAACAGTGGACGGTAGATCTTCAGAGCAGCCGCGCGACTATTATCAGAATGCAACAGCTTGTATACTGTGCCTTGCCTTCCTTCTTGGCCATAAGGTGTTCCTGGAAACAAAGGATGCTCGGCGATCGTATATATCTGTTCACGAATACAGAACTGACTTCCTGCTTCAGGTGGAAACATGCTGATTAGCTCCCTTTTGAATTCAAAATATTCACTCATAGTATCTATCCATAATTAAGAATGATTGGAAACCGTCGAATAGGATTGTACCCTCTCAATTCTTAGGTAATAACCATCCATGACCCCCAGATCTTGAAGGCTCATAGTAGGCTGAACTGCCTTCCATTCCGTTCCACCGCCGTTAATAAACCATCGGCAACTGGTAAAATCCCCGCCAAAGGCCATCCATTCGTTAATCCCCCGCAGCATTGGTTCAATGATATCAACGAGCGGCGCATTGTTCGGCAATTCCAAATCAATCTTCTTACCGGTAGAGTCTATGATAAGCGTAATTAATGTTCTATCCATCTGTTATTTCTAACTCCCTTCTAACCTCTTATAGGCGTTGAGGCCGACATTTGGAAACCCAGAGATACCAAGTCCGCGCTTGTTCCAGGCAGCATCATCAGAGCTCCCGGCCGAATGGAGTAGGCGGATTCCATCATCATCTCCCGATAGCTTTCGGGAATAATAGAGGACATCCTCATTAACTTCGCCGAATAGGGGTCTTCAGTAGGAGAGTCCGGCATTAGCCCCTTCCAGGACCTAACATCCTTCACCTTGCTATAAACGGCCTCATCCGTTAGAAAAATATTCTCAATAAGAACATTTCCATCGGGTACCGCCATTTCCATAATCCGCTTGGCAATAGGCTCAGGATCCTCTCCAGTGTATACACCATCAGTCATATGACAGATGATCGGAGCCGGACAGTGCTCCATGCCCAGAAGCTCATGCTGCAACAGCTTCTCGGCCTGCTTGAACGCCTTCGCAGTATCCGTAAATCTCTTGGGGTACAGCTCCGGCATATTTCCCAGATTGGCGATTCTATCAATCGACTTCACTCCATCCAGAAGATCATAGACTTCGTCACTATAGGCCAATATGCTGATCCGGTAACGTGGAGATAGACTAGAACCCTTTGTCGAACGGTAGATGATCTGTCTGATCGCCGTTTTCAGGGCATCATTTACCACATCCATCCTACGGCGTCCTTCAAATTCCAACGTCATCGATCCGCTAATATCCAATAAATATATAATTAAGGCAGGCGTGCTTCCCGTGGCCTGAATCTGATATTTCACGTTGATTACCCCTCATGGTTCTTAATAGAAATAGATTAAAGGCCAGGCCATAATCTATACCTGGCCTGGCCTTTAGCTTACTGATTTTAACCTTGTTGATCGGCTTGTCTAAAGCGATTAGCGATAGTCTTTAATTCTTCGGAGATAGCCTTAAGGTTCTCTATGTATGTCTGCATATTCTTCTTATCTACCTCATATCTCTGAATGAATTTATTTTGAGTTGCCCCATCCCATTGAGACTGCAGCGATGAAATCGCGGAGTTCAATTTACTAGTTAATTGCTCACTTTGAGAAGCACCATCCAAGAACTGTTTAGCAATCTGATCCATTTCCTCAGGTGTAATTAAAATACGGGCCATGAAATTTCCTCCTCAAATAGAAAATATAGGTTTATGATATAATAGTACTAAATTCACATCTGCTCTTCAATACAATTATTTACAGTAAAATCATTATTGTGACAAAACAGGACTATTTACCCACTTCTTATTAACTTGTTCAATTTGTTCCTCGAGTTGGCTCAAGCCATAGGCAAAGGCATGAACAGTCTTCACTCTCTCAAATTTCCTTCTAATATAGAAACCTTCCCCAGCAGGCAGTACCTTTCCGCTCTGTTCGTACGGCAACTTAATATTAAATAACTGAACATCTGATAAATCTGTTGTCCCAAGCAGCCAACCGAGTTGGGTTGATTTGATTTCCTTCAGCCATGCATCCCAATTCGAATTAAATTCACTTGCTTGTCCTGCTACAATGATCTTGACTCCACATTCTTGTCCATAACGAGTAATGTACTCGAGATGCTCTGTCACATTAAAGTTACTGGAAATTCGCTTGGCGGTAATGTCAGCATCATCGATAAATAGCATGATTGTCTTAAATTGACGATTGTTGGAGGAATCGATCGTTCTCCGCTCTACTTCATCTTTAATGTTCTGCAGCATTTCCTCTAAGCTTCTCTCATCAGAGCTATAACCTTGAGTATGAGGAAGAGATTTTAATACACTTAACCCCGGAGCTGGCCGTCTGAAGTCGCATAAGTATATGTCTATCTGTTCAGGTGACTGATACAGGGCCGAGATTAAACCGAGCGATACCATCATCGAGGTCTTGCCTGACTCCATACGTCCACTTACCATAAAGAACGGGCCATCCTGAGGGTTCCATGCAAAAGGTTTAAGATTGTCCACACGAAGTCCGATTGGCAAGCTATGTTCTGTAAACCTTTCACTCTGCTCCCAAACCTCCTGAAGCGGAACAACCTCCGGCAACGTTCTGATCTCAGATGGCCTTAAGCCATTCCAGCCTTGATCCATTGAAGTGAATATATCCCGTAAAGCCCGCGTACGTGCAGATTCGCTTGAAGCTTGTATGGCAAGTGCCGTTTGGAATTCATAAGGGGGAACGGAACCTTTTACAAATCCCCGCCCTTCAGGCAATTGTCCCGGATTTTTACCTAAGCGTCCTACTGTGTAATGATAGTCACCGGAATCAGATAACAAATAAGCAACGGCATTAGGATAATTACTCCTTACTTTGTCTGTAACATCAGATACTCGGTTTACCGTCAGCATGAAATAAATTCCCAGGCTTGCCCCTTCACGCATTATGGCTTCAGTCCGTTCCTGGAGTGCCTCGAATTGACCTTTGAAGCTCAAGTAACCGTCAATTATGAACAGAATAGCCGGCAGTTTCTCACCTGTTTCTTCGCAATAAGCCAATCTTGATTTAACGCCAGCATCTGCGAATAAGTTTTTGCGGTTGCGTACTTCTTCCTCGAGGTAACCGATCAGTCTGACCACTTTCTCCTCCTGATCATCCTGAATCACGTCTCCAACATGAGGAAGAAGCTTGTAATCCCTAAGCATTCGCCCAAAATCAAGTGCATAAATATGAATTTCATCCGGTTTAGCTGATAAGGCAGTAGAATATATCAAAGATTGAACGAAAGTAGTCTTGCCTGTCCCAGGCATACCGTAAACAATCCAATGGCCTGATTCAATGTCAATATGCAGCGGATACTGGGTCTGGTTAGCCACATCATCGATGAGTCCAATCTTTGGATTTAACGGTTTATTCTTCTCCTCAGGTTCCTCCGGCAGTTGTTCCAGAGCAATGTCAAATGGCAATGGAGGGAGCCAAGGACCTGGAAGACGAGGAATATTATTATTCTCCGCTTGTTCAGAGATATATTGGATTAATACATCAAGCTGTTTCTTTTCGAGACCCTTATCCTCTTTGTGTTCCTGAACGACTTCTGCCAATGGATCCTTAAGTTTGCTGCGTCTTCCATCCAGTCCAACCTCATACAGGGTCCAATCTTCCTGCTTGACCGTCTGGCCTGGACGATATGGAGCGCCGCTCCAAGCAAATTGAACAGATTCGAACACTTCGTTACTGCCGACCTGCAAAAATCCTCGACCAGGATTCGTTATGTAAGCCGCGTCTGGAATCTTCAGCATCTCCCGACTATCCGCCTCATCCTGAACCCTAAGGCATATGCGATACCTGGAGTTGCTCCAAATCTTATCATCAACAACACCGCCAGGCTTCTGGGTGGCTAGCAATAAATGCACGCCTAACGTTCGGCCAATCGCCGCAATACTTACCAGTTCACTCATGAATTCCGGCTGATCCTTCTTCAACTGTGCAAATTCATCAATAACGATGAATAAGTGAGGCAGCGGTTCTCTTTCTCTCCATTCCGTCTTATAGTACTCATCAATATGCTGAACATTACCCGCAGCAACGAATAATTTTTGTCTCCGTCTTAATTCTGCCTTTAAGGAAACCTGGGAACGCTCAATTAGGCCTTCTTCTTCCAGGTTAGTTATCGTGGCGATAACATGCGGAAGACCTTGGAAAGTATTTGACATCCCTCCGCCCTTATAGTCAATCAGCATAAATGCTAGATCGTGAGGGTGATAATGCACCGCCATGGAAGCGATCATTGACTGAATGACCTCACTCTTACCAGAGCCTGTTGTCCCAGCCATAAGACCGTGCGGCCCATGTCCTTTGCGCTCGATCTTATCATGCAGATTAAGGAGTACCGGCTTAAGTCCTCCCCTGACCCCCACTGGAAACGGCAGCGTGTTAGGGTATCGGTTCTCCCCCCAACTCCCCACGACTTCCAACTCATCGACTTTGTCAACATGGAACATATCAAACAAGGTCAATACATTTACAATCTCATCGGCCGAGCTTGTCTTCATTCGATACGGGGCTATAGCTCGCGCAAACTGATCCACTTGGACCAAGTCCAAATGATCAGGAATAAATGGCTGTACATAGGGGATCTTGTCTTTCGGCTTGGAATTAGTGTCCTCAGCATTCCCGCTAGTCACGTTAGTAGAGCGCATAATTCCCTCCGTACCACGCAGTTCTACAACGAGCTCACACTCCTTAGGGAGCAGTTCCCTACTGGGAGCTAATATGACTGTACTCGCAGATATGACCTCCGAGCTCTTAAGAAATAGCGGCAGAATGGGTTCATACTCAAGCATTTCCACATACGGCAAGAAATTTATAAAGAACGGAGAGGCCTTCTCATTTGGCTTCATCCACAACCTGCGCTGCAGCAAGGCAAATAAATTCTCAAGGACTTGCGGCTGGTATCCTCCCTCCTGGAACAGATACCTATGGGTTCTGGTATCATCCCATACATGCGGAAGCCATCTAACCCAATCCCACTTCTCAGCCTGGAGCGCGTTAAAAAAGGCAGTGATCTTGACCTCATCGGGTGAATGATGCGTTGCAAGCTGCGTAGCTATCGTCCGACAGAAGGTAACTAATTCCTCTTCCTCCCCCACCAGGCCAACAACCCGATACTTGTTCAGATCCATGAGGGCGGGAACATTTTGAATCGTCGAGAATCTTTCCGCCAGCTCATTTGCCTTCTGAATCAGCGGATCGTTATCCAGGCCTTCTTGCTTAGGGGCCCTAATCTCAAAACCGCTGGGAACCGTCCCAATTCCGGCACGCACTTTAAGGAAGTCCTCATCCTGCGGAATTCTCTCCCAGATAGCTGGACTCCGATCAGCAACCAATGTTGCACAGAATTGGGGCTCCAAATGAGTTTGATGCCAATTCAAGACGAGTTCATTTTTCCAACCCTGCATAATCTCCCGCTTTTCGTTCAAATGCGCCTCATATTTCTTCACTCTCTGCTTCAGGGCTTCGCGATGCTTGGACTTCTGCTGGATATGAACTAGTACCGGAACAAAATACGATGCAACCATCGTCGACATTGTGACCATTTGGATAATTGCCGAATTGCCGTTGCCTGATCTGCTGTAAAATGCCATCATCGCCGTGGCCCCACCAACGGAGACCATAATTGGTACAATAATAGATATCAAATTCAAAGTTGGTGCCTGCGGCACTGTCGGTGGCTTGAGCAGCTCGATTTCCCGCTTTGCCTGTTCCTTGATTATTCGCGGCGACCTGCGGTAATAGAAATATGACATGACACTTAACCACTCACTTTCCTTAATCTCATGGTGCCGATGAACCATATTGGATAGACGCCACCAATCCCAATTACCCACTTTGGATGTAAAGACTAGGAAAATTATAACATGTTCAATTTGAAAATATTGTCGATTTATGTTGAAACTAACTTTTTTTCTTGTTTAATTCTGAAATTTCTACAAAAAAAGCATTCTGCCAGAAGCAGGATGCTTTCATACTTAGGAAATATGTACTTACTTATGCCTTTTTCGTTTAGAACTTTGGGGGGATCGGAATCTAAATTTTCGTTCTCTGGATATTTCTCCCAAAAGCCTTCTGATAGAGTTCTGGTCCTACTTCATATGTACGATAATTCACTAGCAAGAGAAATTCCTGTTCCTTATCCTCTACCCTACTCTATATATATTCAGGCCTTACATTGAACTCTGTGAAAACTACATCAATAATTATAGTTCTTTTTAAAATATTCAATTCCTGTTTGATTTGCTTTTTCTATGATTTCTTTCTCTTTGGCTTTAGAGGTGCCACAACCAACTAATATTACAGATAAGATCAAGAAGAAGATCATTAATTTCCCTTTCAAAAAATACAAATTCTGTCTATGTACTTCCGGGATTGTCCTTATTCTTTTTTCTCACTCTACAAAGACATCCTGCCGAAGCAGGACGCAAAATCATTGTTAGGAAATATGTATTTAATCTTTTGTTTCTTCTTTTTGAATTAAATCAGGATCTATATTTTCGTTCTTTGGATATTTCTCATCAAAACCTTCAAAAACACTCCCTATTTCTACTTCATACGTCCGATAATTTATCATCAAATATATCGTCTCATCTTCGGCTCCTTGAACATGGCCATGCATACTAACACTGCTACTAATATATTCAGGCATCACCTTAAATTCTGTGAAGACCACATCAATGTTATAGTTCTTTTGAAAATAATCAATGCCTATTTGATTTGCCTTTTCTATAATTCCTTCCTTTTTAGAACTATTCATATTACACCCTCCAAAAATACAACTAATTATCAATATACAAAAGAAAATGATTAATTTCCTTTTCAAAAGCAACCCTCCTTTTTTCTAATTTCCCCCATTCTTGAGACTGTTTAAATCGAAATAAAATAATTGAATTTTTTCTTTTTATTTACTATTTAATTATATATTATATTATATACATATAAAACAACAATTATATTTCAACCACAAAGGAGGGTAAGAAGTATGACATATATTTCTGATGAAATATATCAAAAAATGTCTAAAGCAGCTTATGACCCACCTAAGCCCGGAGAACTATTAAAAAACATAAGCGACCCAAATTGGAAAGTAGTCGAACCTGAAGGAGCCCAATTACATAGCAAAATATCAGGATTTGATGCAGCTGTATTTTACAATAAAAGCACAAACCAAGTAGTTATCGGTTATAGAGGTACCGAGCCTGAATTTGGTGACTTCAATCAAACTCTGAATCGAATTATGGATATCGATGCAGATGCGGCAGATGTTGTCTTCGGGCGTTATAAGAAACTCGAAGAGAAAGTAAACTCGCCGATAAAGACTTTACTTCTCGAGTCTCCATTAGGATTTCTGAGCAATTATCAGCAATATGAGAATAACCAATTTCATCAGGCAGAGGAACTGTATATTGCTGTGAAGAAGCAGTATCCCGATGCTCAAATCACGGCAACAGGACATTCCTTAGGTGGAGCACTGACTCAATTCGTTGCTGCTCGTAATGGTATATCTGGAGTTACCTTCAGTGCCCCAAGTGTAACTAACTTGTTATCTGATGATTTGCTTAAGAAAATAAACAACGGAGAATTTGACAAACAAATTGTTAATTATGTACATCCAAGCGACTCTGTCGGAGCTGGTCCATTATCAGAGTATGGCCGACATGTTGGATCTACTTACTATTTAGGATCGAATTTCGACACGGCAAATGCCAAGTATGACAATATGGATGTCCCTATAAACTTAAGTCTCAATGGCGGCCCAATGTTTAAAGTTGGAGACCTTCCCGGAAGCTGGGGACCAGGTCAAATCGCCAGAGTAATTGATTCATTTAGTGAAAGTAGTAATCACCCAGCCTATCACTCACTTGAAAACTATACTTTCGATGAAAATGGGAACATCAACAATATGTTATTTGATCGTAATACTAGGGAACAAGTACAAGGCTCGCCACGGTGGAGCAACTATACAGAAGCAATGGCAGCTTGGGAGAATTTAAAGAATCGTGGTTTGGATATAATGCATTCTATTGTCGAGAAGTTCTTCCCAATGATGGCCTTGATCGGCGGATCAACTATCCAATTACAACCGGAGGAGCTGAAGGAATCCAGCCAGAAGATTAAGCAGCATGTTCAGGAATTTCAACAATCACTGCCTACTACCCTTCGTTCAATTCAAAATCTCCTTGAAACGAGCCAAAGTCGTTCTTTACAGCCTATTGTGCAGGGAACTATAGATGAACTAAACCAGTTCATTCGCTGGTATTCTTCCACAGCTAACGATATAGCCGTATTTATCAATAAAAAAGCAGACGACTTTATTAGAGCCGACCAAGGCGTAGCCCCTTAAGGAGGTTAAGACGTGTCAAAAATCCTAGTTGAAATAGATGATCTACGACAAGCGAAGAATCAATTAGACCAAGTTATACATAAGCTCAATCAAGACGAAGCTTACTTAAAAACAGTGTATGGTAGATTATTCGGCTGGAAAGGTGTGGCCGGCGAAGAAATGCGTAAACGTATGAATATCTTCTTTAATGATTTGTCTAAATGGAATGATCGTTTTGAAGGGCGTAGAGATGAACTCGTCAAATATATTGATCGAATGAAACAGGTAGACGAAATGTTCAGGTATTAAGCACTCCTTCTTCCTCTCCATAACCACAAAAGGCAAGCCGGAGTACTCCCGCTTGCCTGATCTTCGAGTCATTCTTCCATCAATGCGTCACTCGGGATTGAAAATCGTCCCGGCTCGATTTGTTGGCGTGGTACAGAACCACGTCCCCATTCTCCAGTTCAAACGTATTGCCGTAGGCATCCTGAACCTTGGACTGGAAACCTTCCATCTCCCACTGATTCTGACGCTTCACGCCCCCGATCACTTTGTTCATCTCCGGAGCGTGAATATACTGCAGATGCGGCTCGTCCAGCTTGCCGTCCCGGATACTCTCGATATCAAAGTTCACCAGAATGTACCCATTCTTATAACGGTTCTGCAGGAATATCTGCGATTTATTATCCAGCTTCCCATTCTTCCGGTGATATTCCTGCAGTGATTCCCCGGCCTTCACAATATACGGAGCAGCCGGCAGACTATATTCTCCATACCACTGCTGAATCGAGGCGTTCGCCCGCTGCGCATCCACCACCTGCGGCATCGCTACTCCCTGATATTCCTTCTTCGGTCCAATCATCGTCCGCAGCTGCTCCGACAGTAACAGCAAATCATAGCTCCCCACCGGCGTCTTCTGTAATGTGACTTTATCGACGTATTCACTTACGTACTGCTCCAGACTTTTCTGACCGCGTAACCATGCGGGTTCATACAGATAATATTTATACTTTGCCGTATCCTGCAAACTCGTTACTGGAACATTCCGCAAGCGCTCATTCAAGATTACATAACGGCTGACCTTATCATCCTTCGAGCCGATTTTGACAAATGGCTGACTGTTCGTGCTGTAGTATAAATCCACCTGCTCTCGTACCTCCCCGTCATGACTCACAAAGTAAAAGGTCGGTGTGATGCGGATTCCATCCAGCTTCTCGAACATATTACCCTTGGTCTTCAGATCAAACTTGAAATGGTAGCCAGTCTTGATCGATACGTTCTTATAGCCTTGAAACGGGTGACTTCCTGGGCGAATGAGTACGCTGTACGGGGATAGATTCCCTCTCGGGTCTCCATCAATATTCCCCATCCCTACCCAGTAGGACACTCCTGTTGGTTCTGCTGCTCCCTTGCCTTGACGGAATACATTCTCCCAGTTGTAATCGGCGATGTCAGTAATATGGAAATCATACAGCCGGCCGATCACCTCTACGGATACTTGGTCCAGGGCCATGTGATTCACCAGATCCAGGTTGGCATCATTCTGGGCCGGAATATCATCAGGATTGCCACCTGGAGCATTCTCCGCAATATTTCGGAAATACACCTGATAATCTCCTTCATCGACCCAGACTGGTAGGAAGAAGGTTGCTTCCTCCTGATTCACAGGAACCTCGATCCATGTTCCCTTGGGGACAAAGGTCTGGAAGCCGCTGCTCTCTCCCATATAGACATCGAACTCGAACTTGACCTGCTTCGATCTGAAATACTTGGCATAATCCCGATTCCCGTATCCGGGGTAATTGCTCTCATTTAAATGCTGGCCCGAGGTCGGAATTTTCACTATGAACGGCCGCTCCAAAATAAGGGCCGACCGCCTCTCATTCGGCTTCGTCTTCTGGTTATGTGCTGCATCATCTGATACTGACGAGTAGTTGACGACCGGGGTATGGACTGTAACAGAGTTCAATCCATTAATCTCATAATCCTTCTCTCCGTTGCCGCCCACGGAACTATAATAAATCTTTCCAGTGCTTGGCTGACTGGCCTTATTCGTCTTGCTGATTGGAATCATGTTCCCACGACTGTACAGAACATTGTCTCCGATCATCGAAGCATTCGGGATTTCTTCTGGCGTCCTACCACTCCCCTCCGTTACCGATCCATCCATGAGGGTTCGCCCGTTAAACGTAAACGTGTCATTGCTTACAATTACTTCTCCAACCGCGGCCTCAGCTGCAGACTGGGGATCTTGTCCTTCCATCGCTTCAACATTATCAGGTACAGGCGGGGGGATATAACTGCTAGTCTGTGCCGTTGCATAATAAGGCGGGTTATATTCTGAAGGAAGAATCTGAATCGAGCCATTGCTAAATGCATAATTAATCAGCTCTGCTACTTTAATCCGGTACACCTGCACGTCTTGGATCGTCCAAAAAGAATATTCCCTTACGACCTCCACCTGTTCTGTAGAGCCTTCAGGCTCTTCCCCTGCTTCTCCGGTCCCAGCTTCAGTATCCGGAGCATTCGGATCAGGAGGTGGAGGAGGAATCGTCACATTCACTTGATAGCGACACTGTCCAATCATTTCCTGATACTCATATTGATGAAGATATGATTTGGCCCACACATTCCCATACAAGCTCTCCGAGGTGGGTATACCCTTTAATACATCAAAGGGTTCATTTCCTCGCATATCTGCCTTGATAACTCCATTCGCCTCCGGATCCATATCTTCTCCATACATCTTTTGACCAGGGGCAGGTTCCGTACACTCACCGCTAGGATCGCCAGGGCCGTCTTCCCCCTCCGTATAGTAAACTTTCATCTTTCCGGGATATTGGTAGGTATAGGAACGCAGGTCAAACTTCATATGGAAGAAATAGTACATCATAGCTGCCCCGGTTGCTGGTAAGTTTACTTTTGTACCAACATGATCATAAGTTTGACCGATTCTTACCTTGATTCCATCTAGATTATCTATGTCTTTGCCAATGATAACAGTTGATCTATCTGTTAGTCCTTTTACAACAGGATTTGATCCATTTATCTCTACTTCTTTATCTATAATTTTCGTAATATTCTCTTTGCCTGGAAGGTTCCATTGCAATAATCGGGATTTATCATCAACGATCACATAAGTTGGAAACTGCGTTCTTTGCAAATTATAAAATGCATTATGCCTAACACGCGGGATTTCAAGCACAACTTGATAACCTGGGTACTTATCTCTTCTAATACCACCAACTGTCTCCTTTTCGATCTGACTATCAGGTAAACGATCCATTACGACCCAGCCAATTTCCGAAGCCCCAACTGTCCAACGAGATTCAGAACTGCTCCGCTGCCAGGCTACCCATCCTCCGGTTCCTTCATTATCTTTTGATATAACTTCAATTGGTTTCCCTATGAACTCTACCGTCCCTGAGTATTTCTGAGTATTTGGATTTATCGTCTTCACAATTTCGGTGCCCATAATAAACTCTATTTTTGTAATCACATTCCCTACACCAACATCAACATTAAGAGGTTTGGTTTTAAGCTTTGATTTTTTTGCATAAATAGAGTTATTCCCGGACAAAGTTTTCTCAATATTGTAGGTAACCTCCTGTTCAGGTAATTCCTGCTCCACAGATGCAAATACCTTGAAGTGATTTATTGATAAGAAGGTTGTTAATAACAACGAGCTGGTTACCACAGCTGCGGTTAACCTTTTAAATCTATTCACCCTATTCTCCCATATATCAATTTTCAGGAGGGTAGATCGTCATTATATTTTGATTCATATATGCTGAGCTAGATGGTGTCTGAAGTGAAAAAGTAATGCCATGTACTTTATCAAGTAACCAACCTCTCTTCGGAATAATTCTTACTGGAATGTCAAATAACTTATGATGATAAACATATGCAGAAGAATTCAGCTCTCCTGAATAAAATTTTTTTTCATCGGGAGAACCATAACCTGAAACTGAGAAATTGACACTATTATTATATTTCTTCGTGTCGTTGTTATATATCACTCTACTTTTCATTACCAATAGATAACTTTGGGGCCATTTCGAGATTTTTAAACTCGTATCTTCAAAATCACCATTGAACCACTTCAACTCCCCTACCGGAGGGAGTAGCTTCCAGTTCGGATCGTTCGGATCCTCCATATCGATGGCAATGAGCGCTTCTAATTGAGCTTTATATTTCCCGTCCTTAGAGGTAATGGTCATCATTTCCTCATTCCACAGCTCTTCCACGGACCTTCCCTTAAGCTCACTTTCATCTGAAACCAAAATCTCTGGCATAACCGTAAATATATTCGTCCCATGCCATACAAGCTCGGCATTAGACACTGCGTATTTATCAACCGGCAAAGTCTCACCAGCATTTACCTTTAAGATCCGCTCAATAATCGTGACTGATTGTGCTCGTGTTGTTGTCTTGTCCTCCCCGAGAACTCCTTTTCCAAGCCCGGTGATCAGTCCGGACTTCGTTGCTAAATACATCCACTTATCATTTTCGCTAGTCGCTTGTCCAATAGCCCGCACAGCAATCCGCGCCATCTCTTGACGCGTAATATCCTTGTTCCACTGCTCCTCGTTATTTGCAAAATCCACCGCTGCATAAAGCGATTGGTTCTGCGCAACCTTCACATACGGCTCATACCATACACCTTCTACAGCTTCCGTTGGCAGTCCAAGCGCTGTCACAACCATCTTTATAAATTCACCACGAGTGATCGCCTGCTCCGGTTTGAATTTTCCTCCCGGATACCCGCTGACATAGCCCTTGCTAACTGCCATCTGGATTGCTGCCTTCGCCCAGTGATCTGCCCCAACATCACTGAACTGAACACTTCCGCTCGAAGGCAAAGTTTGTCCAGACTCTACGGTAACCTCATTCGTCTCCACGGATTCTCGATCGTCCGCTGAAGCTGCAACTGTACCCAACAACAACGATAACAACACTGCTCCGCCTATACCTTTTGATACCCATTTGTTCACCCTAAACCCTCACCTTCTGATGTACTCTATTCCTCAAATCCAGGGCCTACTCAGCCCTAGCCTTCACCTTACACATTCTCTAGGATAATATCCTGCCGCCGCCGCATCCCTCACACTATCAAAAGTTTCCTCAACCCGGTAAGGATAATTGCAACCGCTCTGGTAGTAATATTTCATGCCTGTCCTCTCATCTACTCCCCCATTAATTACCGTCTTCTTAACAAGTCTTCCGCCACCGAAGGCGTAGTTATTATAGAATTGGTCACCTACAGGAATCCCTTGAATAAAAGCAAGCATGCCAATATCATTGATCGAATTGACCCATTCCTCTTGCGGAATACTAGGAAGCTTGAACGTATAATGAATCCCATTTCGGGTTGAGAACTCATTATGCTGATTAATGAAATAAGCAAGATCCTCCTGGATTCTTTTTACGATAGTACTTCGTCTCTTCGCATCAAAGCTGGCTGTATCCTTAAGCAACGATGCATTCGTCTTCTTCATTACATCCTGTCTGAGTCCATTAACCCATGTCTTGCTTGCTGCATCATACACATGAACATATTCGTCCAAGGTAAAGTTGAAGCTGTTGCCCGCATCGTCTGCGAACGCATAAGGCTTCTTTGGGCGCCACATATGCTTGTAATTCTTCTCCCCGAAAGCATCCGTATATTCCGTCATAACGTACAAGTAATAGCCATCATAGTCCATAACGACAACGGCAGGGATATAGGCAGCTAAGGCCCCTTGACCAATAGGATCGTTATTCACACCAAAATTCAAATATAAGGTCTGAAAGAACGTATCGATCGCCAATTCCTTGTTAACCTTAAAATATTTATCCGACTGATATTCCGCCTCATATTCCTGTAGCTCATTTAAATTCAGAATAACCCCGGCATCCTGTGCGGCCGTGCGAAGCGCCTTCGTATATTGCTGATTAAGTGCGGCCACTGTTTTTAGATCAGCCGTATGGACATCCATCACCAGAAAGAAGGGAAGAAAGATACATACGAAGAGAATCGCCCAATTAATAATCTTCATTGATGATCATGCCCCCATACGGGATATATATCTTCGTATTGCTTCCGGTATTCCCACTCGTAAAAAAGTCAAATAGAACCGTAGCCATAGTTCGATTCACATTCTTCACTTTTACTGTGAAAAAATCGCCCACAGTCATTGGATCAGCCCCGCTTCCGTTAAGATCAGCATCCGGTTTGGGGTATCTCCGCTGCTTGCTGTTTAGAGGCTCCGTATTATCGGGGAATAGCGTGGCCATAATTTCGCCCGTATAATGACCATTAAAATAAACATCAAAATCATTCTGAAAGGAACTTGGATCAGCTGGTTCAGAATAACTAGGGTTATAACGTTTATGTAAATGCTCCATCTGAATATCATACTGATTGCCGGTAGCTCCCAGCTTACGGTTAAAATCCAGATACATGGCAGGAGTAATATAACCCTTCGTACGAACGGCATCTACAAACTCAGTGACGGCAGTATGGACCACGAGCTGTGACAGCTCATCATGACGCTGGGCCTGCTGATATAATGGGTAGCCGAACAGGAGTGCTACCGCAAGCAGTATGGCTACAATTTTTGATAACGAGTTCTCCATTTCCCCACCTTCAATCTATGTGAACTCTATGGTTTCTATGGTTCCATTGCTGTCGCGAAAATAGGTAACATCATAGGTTCGGTGCAGATTAATACCGGAAATATCCAACTTCTCCAAATCAAGATCCTTTGGGAAGAAAAGGGTTTGACTGTCAACTACCCGTATATTCGCACCTAGAACATGTATTTGGTATATACTCTGCAGCACTTCAGCCCCGGTATAGGTCTCCCGGCCGTTCACCTCAAGACTAGTGAACAGCCGGCGTTCCTCCTGCTCCGCCGCATGGCGAAACGTATCAATCGCCTTCTCTTGCCCCTGCATCCCACCTACTGTGAAAGTACAGGCCACAATAAACAAGAACAGCTCGGCCACGATAAATAAAGTTCTTTCCAGGTTGTCGCTCATTTTGGTTAAGATCCTTTTTTAAGATTTTCATAGAAAAGATCGGTTCTCTATAGGTTCATTTATTCGTTACGGAGTAATTTGAGTAAATACGACTCCGCGTATCATGTTATTTTTATCTCTAACAATGCTTGATTTAAATTGCCCGCTTGGATTGATATATTCAGGGTATTTTTGATCTTCAGCTAACTCTAGTCTCCCTGAAGGATTTTTCTCTTTTGAAACATCAGTTACTAATGAGCCATCTAAATTAAGTATATTACCGTAATATACACCTTTGTCTGCATCTTGTTTGCCCGTTTTCACATATATCCCAAATTGCTCCAAATTCATATATTGCCGAATCGCATTCAGCACCTGACTACCAGACAACGTTGTATTGTTATACGTATTAAACTCTGTATCCGATAATTGCGTTGTAATCGAGGCCATCTTCATTTGTCCTTGCTTAGCCGCATCCTGAGAAGAAATCGTGATGATAACTACAATCGTGATCAACATAATAGTCAGGAATATCCCTGCCGCTACTCGTATACCTACGCCAGTATTTTCTTCCATGTACATTCATCTCCCTTAATCATCTTTTATTATTGAATTTATAATTGTGTGTTCAAAAAGTTCGGTTTTCAGCACCGAGAAGGTTGGATGAAGCTAGGGTCCGAGGAGCGCAGCGTACGTAGTGGGTACGTGAGCACCGGAGGGCCCGGCTGAATTCAAGATTCGATGTCGAGTTACTTCTTTGGTTCACTTCGTGATCAAAAGCGGACTTTTTGACTACCTCTAAGCTCAGATCCCCTGAATTTGAGTCGATAGCTGACCAAGCTGCCCGAACGACATGTACAAGAACGGAAAGACCAGATATAACGCGATCAGAAGAGCTCCCGGCGTCCAGCCGATCATTTTGCCCCAGGAGGCTTTCTGGCGAATGAGCCGTTCCAGCCGCTCCTTTTTCTGTTCTGCATAATATTCCTGCTCCATCTCCAGATCATCGAAGGCTTCACGAATCGTAATCTTCTCAACCGCCTGGTTCAGTCGCTTCACGATTCTGACGAATGACTCAAATGGCGCTTCGTTCATCAGCGTCTGCATGGCCCCCTCGGCCCCGCTGTCATAGGTCAGCAAGCAGCGCTGCAGCGCCGGTCGGAAAATAATACCGTATCGTTCCATCCATTCCAGAATCGTCTCGACCGACATACGTTCGAACTCCGAGAGAATACTGATCAGAACGTGGAACTGATCCACCTCATTTTGCATTTCGAGCGCTCGCATCCGGCGCTGGAACAATAAAATCCAAAGCGGAAGGTAATATCCTGCGATGGCTAGGCAGATGGCCAGCAACAACTCCCACCATTTGAAGAACTCGCCATGAATAGTCTGCATCTTGCCTTCAATCCGATTTACCGTATTATTAAATGCCACATCATTTAGAGGCTGCCCGGTATTCATCAGCACCTTATTCGCAATAGCCTCTCTGCTCAACTCCCCCTTCCCGTTCAATTCCCGAATAATGTTATTGTCAAACTCTGTGAGCTCCCTGGCTCTCTGCATCTCCTTCTCGTCCATATAACCCAATATCGTGTTCTGCTCCTTCGTCGGATTGTGATACACATGGTATATAGCACTGAAGTGCAGAGCGATAGACAAGAATACGACACCGATAAAGCAAGTCACGCTTATTAAAACACGCTGTATATAAAACCATTCCAGCATCAGAGGAGAGTTGGCTTCCTTCAGAAGCAGATTCAATCTGTAATGCTTGCGTGTATGTGAGGCGGGAACCAGCCTGTCCACCAACCAGCGAATCCATGGTACCTCGTACAGCTTCTTCTCCCACTGCCGACGAGGCCCCTTGGGAATGTACTTCGCTTCATCGTTCTCTGACAATTTCCTGATCAGTACATAGCATAGGGCAGCGATTGCAAAAATCACCAGACGAATAATTATCCCCAGCTTACTTTCATAGAAATCCTTTGTAATAGGAAAATACCCTTCCGCCCAACGAACTAGAGGAAATGACAGCAAAATCGGGGCAAGCGCAATCATCGTTAGTCCGCCGAGGCGGTATCTCAGTTTCTGGCGGCGCAGCAAATCGTATCTGATTTCCTGAACGAATTTATTAATTGCACTCAAATACATCGAACCCTTGCTTAGAGTCCGGTCACCATATTCCATAATCAAATGCGAGATACCGGAAAATACTTTTAAGTAGCGGTTCGGAGCTACAGCATAATAGTTCTCTAATCCCTTCTGAGGTTCATTGGAGGTCAGAATCTCATGAATTCTCTCTACCTGCAGCTTAATTTCCTGTGGCGAAGCCTGAGCAGCCTGATAAATCGCCTCGTCAACCATGCGAACCTCTTGATAATAATGGCGATTATCCTCCAAAAATTGCGAGAATTGCTTCAGCAGCCTGTCCTCAACCCGGTTCACAAACATATCAACCAGCATCTCATTCAGAACGATAGCAGCCAGAACGCCGAAGAACACCGCCATCCAGCTCTTGCTGATCACTGCTAATATAACGATTCCAAGCAGCATCGAGCCTAGCGTCATGAACGTAATCCGCATCGTTTCTTTGCGCAGAGTGTACTCATCGTAAGTATTGATCGCTGTTAACCGCTTGCGTATGCGTAGAATCTGGCCTTTAATAACTGGCACCTTCATGAGCCGCATGTACGATTTCTGATAAAAAATTAGCAGCTTAGCGGGTGTTGTCCGGTTGGATGCAGCTCCTGTCTTCCAGACAGGTCCGGAGTTTTTGCGCCTTCTGCGCTCCTTCATAATCATATACAGAAGCACGGAACCTGAGAGGAAGATGGCTATTCCGCATACCAGCAGAATCCAGAACCATTTATTCATGAGCTTCCCCCCAGTGTCGCGTTAGAAAGGCTTCAAACGCCAATCTGTCCTCAGCCGTCATATTGAACTTCATATGTTCTATCTTGGTTGTAGAGATGGGAGCCACGGCAACATATTCTCCATTTCTGTATTCAATGATGTTTCTTGCCGTCCATACCCTTCCACTGCTGCGACGGTAGGCCTCACGCTGCAAATCGATCAAGGCATCCAGCTTGTTCTCCACGCTGTCTCCCTTGCTAAACGTTTCTCCCTCCAGAATCTCTGACTCATAAGTGACCGGAGTAATCTCGGTAATTCGCTCGATATAACGCCTTCCGTCATTTTCCTTACGCATATGAATATCCCACTTCACCGCATTGGCAACCTGCTCTTCTGCGATCCGTTCATTCTGGAACACGCCGGTCTTGAGCAGTGAGTTACGCAATGACCAGACCAATTCTCTAACCGTAGTGGCATGGTGTGTAAAAATTGTAAATAAGCTCGCCACCTGCGACATTTGGATCATCCAGGCCGCCACCGGATCGGTGGCTACTTCTCCAAGAATATTAACCGAACCATCCGTCTTCTTCTGCAGGTCCAGTCCGGCTTGACCTGATATGTTATCTGTCTCTCGAAAACCCAGCGAGTTTCGTTCCGGATACAAGCGCCTTAGATGAAGCTCAAAGGTCATTTCCTGAATCCGCAGCGTTAGGGTCGCATATATGTATTTGACTGCAGCCATGACAAGCGAGGTCTTTCCCGAACCCTGCGGACCGGTAAACGCCGTCACCTGTGCGCCCTTCATCAGGAATTTGATCATCTCACGAGGCAGCTCCGCATTTTCCCCAGATTGGGTCGATACCAGCTTTTCCAGATTCATATTGGGAAGGTCGAACTTGCGCACGAAGAAGGCCCAGCTTTCCGCAAATGGAGGTCTGACAACGACAACGCGCGAGCCGTCCTTCATTTCATTCACCTTGAAACCGTTGGATTCGGTGAGCTGTCCCGGATTATCATACTTATAGATATTTTGGCAGATTCGCTTGAGTTCGATATCCGAGCCAAAGCTGAGGAATGATAAATGAATCGACTTCCCGCGATAAAAAATCCACACGCTCTGATAGCCCGGATGCTGGGCTTGCCGCATCCCCTGCATCAATTCAACCTCATCCTCTATAATCTGCATCGTCGTCGGAATGCCTGATATCCCTCCCGAGACGCCATCGATCGCCATATCGCGAATTTCATCAATTACACCGAAGCCCTTGTATCTGCTGTATATCCGCTGAACTATAATGCTCAGCTTATCGGTAAATTCCAGCCTGCCACGAGCTTCCTGATGATAGATTCTGCGAATTTCTTCTCCGGTAATAATATAGGAATCAACGGTTTGGTCCTCAATCACCCGCTTGGGCTGATCAAGACCATATTTCCCTATCATTTCAGCCAAGCCGCGAAAGCCGTACTTCTTCTTATATAAATGCAGCAAAATATCGAACTTATCTTGATCACTCAGCAGCTCAGGATCTTCAAAGGGAATAATGAAGTTAATGTTCTCTTCATCCAATCCATAATTGCGGTCAAGGAGATCATAGATATACTGCTTCAAATAAATTTTCTCCTGAATGTCCCCGTTGGTAGCATTCTTCATAGCACTTCGCAGCTCAGCTACGACCGATTGCCTTCGGGTATACTCTTCTCCCGACAAGCCCATATCCAATAAGCTGCTATTTACAAATTCATTGATCGTCGTCTTGATATACTGTAGTAGATAATCAAAATCAAACCTTGATCGATCTTCCTTCATCCTCTTGCCTGATGATGCCGACTGTGCCACAGGCTTGCGATTAAGCACTAGGAATAAGTACACGATCAACCCGCCGAGGATGAGAACGATCAGAAGAAAATTGATCATATAAGGCATCCCCATTACAGCGCCCTTCTTTCACTATATTTCAGCTTCGGATTTATGCCGATCTCGGTCAAGATAAGCTCTGTCACTTTGCGAACCTCATGAATGAAGTAATAATTCTCATGCGTGCTGGAGACAGATCCATTGCGGGCAAAGAATCCCTTCACATCCCCATCGTTAAAATGATCACGAAAGCTAGTGTTATAAGGAATAGCAGCAATTCTACCCTTGAACTTATACTTCGCGGCAATATTTCTAACCTTATATTTCGAGTCAGGATCATATTGACCGATTAAGATAAGCTGTGGAATTCTCCGCACCTCCTCCGGAAGGCTCTTATAATAATTCAGAAAGTATTTATCAAGTACGTTAATATTCTGATTCAGACATACCACGATTAAATCCGAGTTCCGCAGCGTATCTACAATTGATGGACTATTCAGCCCGCTATGAACATCCAGCAGCAAGGCATCATAATACTCCTGTGCCCGCTGAAACACGATATTGAACAGTTCATTTGATCTCTCAAAAAGAGTCTTATCCGATTTCTCGCTGCCGCTGAGCAAATCGAGGCGATCCCTCTCTATCATCAGGGAATGATTCTTAATCGTCTCCCTCTCCAGCTTGCTGCTCCTAACTGCACGCTCTAATGCATCAAGCCCTGTCCCGGAGACTTCCAGAAATCTACGGTTATATTGATTAATAGTCTTAGAGAAGGAGCGCTCCAGAGTGGAATCCGACCATTGCGGCTGTGAAATAAGTGAACGAAGATCATATTCCAGCCCAATTAATGCGGCTATTGCAGCAGTATTACTCGTGACTCCCAACCCATGCTGCACGCCCCAAAAGGATACTTGACCCATCATTAACGACTCCTCTCGGCTCTTTTCCATAGTTTTTTTGCTTCTGCCGGGCCGATTTCCATAATAGACTCCGCCATCTCGTTGAGGACTTTCCTATACTCCCCTGAAATCCTCTTGATATTGACATTACTGCGCGCCTGGTTATGAATCCGGGCGGCAAGGTCTCGTTCATCCGGATAATATACGAGGGTATCCTTCCATTCGATAGGAAGAGGAGAGAATAGATCATCCAAATATTCCTCAAGCAGGGTACCGGCCACTTCACATATCACCCTGGTTACTGGGATAAGTCTTGTTCCATCCAAGCTGGAACTAAACGCCTCCATCAGACGTAAATTTCTCTGCATGACCGGGTTATCGTAGGAGGTCACCATGAAGAACTGGTCTGCCTCCGACCAATGGCTCGCAAATTCGATATCCTCCAAATCTATCAGTACATAATCATAAGTCCCTTCTGCGATCAACCTCTGATAGATCTCCATAGCTGTGACCTCTTCCGCAATATCGAACTGATCATGCTGGTGAATCTCCGTATCCAATTCTATCTTCGGGTATGCGTATTTGTAGCGTTCATATCCTGTAGCATCGACCAGCAGCACTTTATGATTCAACGAGACCAGCTTGCACAGATAGAGCATCATATCTGTCTTATCCAAGGCTCCAATTATTACAATCTGCTTCATCTTGCAGCCCTACCCTTCAAACGGAACCGTTTCGTTATAGTCTTTGAATTCACTATTTGTAGCGGCGCTATCTTGTCCCGATGACCCGCTCCCCGCATTAAAGTCCGGTGTTTCTGTTGAATCAAGCAGTGGGTTATTCTGTGCAGAATTCTCCCCATTCCCCTGATTGCCCTCATCTCCCTCTTCGTAATAAGTACTTCCTGAAGGATTAGTATTCAAATTGGATTTGCCGCTGTTATATTTCTGCCGTTCATCTTCAGGCATCGACTTAATATCCTGCTCTAATTTCTCGCGAAGCCGCTTCTCCAGGTACTTTGTAGCCACGTTAACGATATTGGGATCTGTTAAGATTAATTCCTGGACTTTCGCATTAGGAGGATAGTTAACATATGCTTTCTCCTGCATATAAGGATCAACATAGCTGAGGGCATAAATCGTAGCATCATTAATAAAAGCATCAACAATTGCACTGGACATCAACAGAATTTCTTCTTCATTCATCTGATACCAAATCGTACCGTTATTTAAATCCTGCACTTTCTTCTTGGATAGAACGATGTAATCCTGGCCCGTCGGAAATTTAATGCGTACATCGACAAAATCCTTCGTTGATAGCTTAAATGGCAGTTGAATCAACTTAAATTCCTGATTACGGAGGTCATTTGGAGTGACCCCTTCTTCGTATAGCATAGGAGAAGTAATCAATGTATTCTTCTGCAAATCAATTTTGGGATACTTGCCTATAAGCTTCTGTAAATCATCAACGGCGTTATCAGGAATTGCTGCCCTTGGCACGCTCATTGTAACAAGGTCTTCCTCCCTCAATATCGTTCCAGCCAAATGGTTCTCCTTGACTACTGTGATGGCCGAACGTTCCTCATTCAACTGCTTCTGCGCCAACGCCAGTTGCTGCTCAATCTTACTGGTATGTTCCTTGTACTTATGCTGCAGCTTGCTGATGTACAAATAGCCTGTACCAACACTAAGAAGCAGGACGATTGCACCACCGATGGCTCCGGCCACTATTAATTGTTTCTGCCGCAGTCTTATTCTGGACATGCTTTGTCTCCTTTCTTCGCCAAAAACGATCCTGAATACCTATGTATATTTTGAATCTAAGGAAAATTATAACATGTGATTTCTGAAAAAAATGTCGTTTTGTGTCAAAAAATAATTAATATTAGAAATTTTAGGAGAATAGCACCATAACTATGGAATTATTTTATATTTAAACAACAAAATAACCCTATACTCGCCAAAACGAGATAGGGTTATTAGACCTACGAGGTGCTTGCCAAAGGGCTACTTACTTCAATATTAATAAAATAATTAAAGCTGCAATAATAACCATGCAGCCACTAAGAATTGAATAAAACCATACTTTGGTGGATGCTTTCTTTCTGACTCCTAGATAAGGCTTGAGAATCTTAGTTAGGGCCGCATCAGTTTCACTGGAAGCCTTGTACGGATCAGGATGAGGGGGAAGACGAAATACTTGATTTCCTGGCAATTCCTTTCTGATATCCGTGATGCTGATTGGATCGACAAACGGGATGCAATAATACCAGTTCGACTGGTCCATCTTACTATACATTTTCCTGAACTGCTTAATCTTAGGCTGCCGCCACTCACTGCCGGCACCAAGCAATATTTGCGCATTGGCCCTGAAAAATTCCTGACTCCAGTCACTCTCTTCATGACTCCCAATATCAAGTATTAAATAATCATACCCCATTGCCAATAGCGAACTCATATCTGCCTTACTATTGTGCTTGTAATACATAACTCCATTAATGCTAAATTGACTGGTTGAATTTGTATAATCCCTGATGCCTTCATAAGCACTCTCTATGTATGCAAAGTCCTGCGATCCATTAGCCTCCAGCAAGGCGACCGAATAACCCTTGCGATTAAGATAGTTCGCTATTAATATGCTAAGATGCGTGGAACCGATTTTGGATTCAACACCCATTACAGCGACAGTTATCGTACCTACAATTCTCTCCTGGACAACAACTCTCTCCTGAAAAGGCAGGTCAGGAAGCTCCATGTCCAGCACATCAGCGCCTTCCAGATAAGTACTGTGCAATTTAGAAGTAAATCGATAGATTTGATCCTTGATCCGATCCATCTGTATTCCTTCGGCTTCCATATCCGCGGCGATATTAGCAGACTTTGCACTTTCAGGCATGAGCTTTAGCAGCGCATGTGTAATCGTCTCAGCCTTTGTCCCCGGGGATGTAGTAATAACCTGAACCCCCAGCTCTGCTAGCTGATGAACCATTCCATCTTCCTCATGACGATCCAATGCTATAACTATGATTCGCGTGCTGCTGCGCAGCATCCGATACTGGCGAATTCCTTGCATAAAGATTAACATATCCGTGCAATCCAGGTCGGTAATTAGAGTCTGAATATGGATTCGAGATACTGCCTGGATGTATTCGAGAAATTCGGAGCCTTCAAATTTCCCCGTCTTCTCGTAGCTTATATCTGAATGGCCTATAGCCTTCAGTACATGCTCTGCCGCTCTATTGGATACGATTACTGCGTTCACTGTTCCACCCCGCCATCCGTCAAGATTCTGCTCTGGTTGATGTCAAACATTTTATCCATACCATGTTCCCTGGTTCGAAGTGCCCCTTGCTTTGCTCCGAGTAGAAGCTCTTCCAGTGGCTCATCCCCGGCAATATTCATGTACCCCATACTAAACGGATAAGTGATTTCCGCTGAGAGGTTCAGCCTCAATGAATCCGTCAGATTATTCAGATCCATGGAGGATTTATTGATGATTACAGCTACGCCATCTTGCTCATAACGACTTGCAAACCCAAAGCGATCTGTATATTTCAGCACAACTGGACCCATTTTTCTGAAAATCTCCTCGGTTTGCCCATTTTTATTATCCTTATTCTGGGAGAAATCAAATAGTACGTAGACGACCCCGTACACCTGTCTTTTTAGCAAAGCTTGATTAGCTTGTTGAATGAAATGCTTGCGTGTATAAAAACCGGTCACTTCATCTCTCGTTGAAGTATAGGCAGCAGCCTGCATAATCTCAATGACCCGTTCAAACAATTGCATGAAGGTCAGCAGCAGAAAAACCGCTAAAAAAGCTAGACTTGATATAAGAATAGCCTCTATTCTAGTAACTGCCGCAACGGTATATAACAGAATATGTACGAAATAACTTGCTAAGGCCATCGTATTCTTCATCTTAGTTCCTGCCTCAGGGAAGAGCTTGAACAAGGAATACAGAGTAACAGCCCCAACAATAAGCACTAGAAGCAATGATGCCATCTCCGGTGGCAGCAATAGCGAGCCTGCAGCAGTAATTAAGCTAAGTCCTGTCCCTGCAAGATGAACATATAGCTTATCCTGTCTCTTGGTATAGAGAATGCGGTAAACGGCCAGTTGGATGAGCACTACGCTGCAGGTCAGCAAAGATTGGAAAAACATATAAAACGCACTAAATTTATTAGGGAGGCTGAGCATGGCTATTGACGATAACAACCCCAAGCCGGTTGAGCTAAATAATATGAGGTAAAATTGGCTCCTCCACCTGAAATACATCATTCCTCCCATTGCAAGCAGCACTCCCATCCAGGCGACCTGCAAGGTGTACAGCATGAGTTGCAATTGATCCAAATGTATCACCCTCCGACAAAATTTGACCTGAATATATAATATACTAGATCACCTAGATTTAGGAAGCGGAAGATAATCATGGATTCTGTTTCTATTTCTCAAACATGAAACCGGGCCCGAAATTTACCCGGGGACTCTCCGGTCCAGCGCTTGAATTGGCGGCTGAAATGGGCAATATCCTTGTAGCCGAGACGGGTGGAGACGGCCTCTACCGTAAGCTCAGGCTCCATGAGCAGAAGCTTGGCCTTCTTCAGCTTCAGGCCTGATAAATATTGGCGCGGCGATATGCCGTATACCCGTTGAAAAATGCGGTTGCAGGACGAAGCGCTGTATCCAAGATCCGCGGTGGCAGCCGCTACCGCATCTCTGGAGTGCTGCTCCTCCCTTTCAACCTCGGACAAAGTCTCTCCCTGGATATCGCTATCCTCCACACACTTCTCCAATCTTGCCGCAATCTCAAAAGCTACCCTGCCCATCTTGCTGCTGGCCAGTTCCTCCTCGCCCTGCTCAGACAGCACCTCGCTCAGGCCAGCCAGCAAGTCAAATACGGCGGACATGGCTCTCATCTTGTTGGCCAGCTTAAGCGGCACCTCATTAGCTGAGGTGAGCGAGATTAACTTGTCCAGGCTGGGGCGAATCGTCCGGGTCAGGGCGCTTGTCGACTCATACAGGTCGAAGTTCCTGCGGCTCAGCAAGGCATGGAGTATAGGGTCATCCGCATTAAAATGCAAACAGTAATAAGTCATCGGCTCCTCACCAATCGCCCGACTCTCATGAACATCCTCCGGTCTAAGCAGTAATAAATCACCGGGCTTCTGAATATAACGCTGACTGTTCACAATCATCTCCTGTCCTCCGGCGAGCAGCAAATTGACTTCAAACAAAGGATGAGTATGCCTGGGGTATGACCAGTCCTTGGTCACCGTACGGACATGGGATGCAAATATCCGAAATGTCGAATCCATATCCGGCAGCATAAATTCCGCGATATAACGATTGTTAGCCAGTTCCAGTTCCATAGCAGCAGCCTCCTTGTACACAAGCTCAATAATTTAGTAGTCAATTTGGGTAAATTGATTCATGGTTTGGATATAATATATCATTTTATACCTTGTTATAATTAACATATCACATAATCATCTCTATATACAGGAGGTAGTTAAATTGGATAAGAAGATGTTATTCAACGCACACCACTCTCCAGTGGGAGCGTTTGCAAGTTTTACACTAGGTTATCCCGGCAAGAAAGGCGGCCTAGATCTTGAATTGGCTAGCCCGCCCAATCAGAATATATACATTGGACTGCAAGAGGATGGCAAGAACCATTACCAGGCGCTGCCTTTTTTTGGGGAAGGCCAGGATGAGCGCGACCGCTATACTTCTGAACAGGATGGCGAGAAGGAAGTCGTTGAAGATAAGCTGATCACTTCTTTTGCTCAAGAGAGCATTACTCGCAACTTCAATGCGGCAACCGATGAATGGCAAGCCGGAGATTTGACCTTGCGGATCTATTCGCCATTTGACAGTGTGCCTGATCCAGCTGCCGCCAAGGATGAGGAGCTCAAATTTGCCATTATGCCAGCCGTTCTGGCTGAGATCGTCGTTGACAATACGCGCGGAACAAGCAGCCGCCGGGCCTTCTTCGGCTTGCAGAACAGCGACCCGTACAGATCGATCCGCCGTCTTGAAGATGTAACAAACGGTCAGATTATCGGGATTGGACAAGGCAGACATACCGCAATTGCGACGAGTGACAGCCGAATCAAAAGCGCTGGCTTCTTCACCATGGAAGCGATTCTTGAACCTAAGGTCGAAGAGAATCTGCGTTTCGGTCTCGGAGCCGTCGGCGCCTTGCTAATGGATACACCTGCAGGGGAAAAAGCGACTTATCGCTTTGCGATCTGCTTCTACCGTGAGGGATATGTTACTACCGGTCTTGATACTACCTACTATTACACACGCTATTTTGCAAATATTGAAGAGGTTGCGGCTTATGCGATGGATAACTTCGATAAAAAGGTAGAAATTGCACTGCAGGCTGACCGCATCACAGATGCGCCTCATCTGAATGACGATCAGCGCTTTATGCTGAGACATTCGATTCGCAGCTACTATGGCTCCACACAATTGCTCGATCACAAAGGAGAAGCGCTCTGGGTTGTAAATGAAGGCGAATACCGGATGATGAATACATTTGATCTGACCGTAGACCAACTGTTCTTTGAGATGAAAATGAACCCGTGGACCGTGAAAAATGAGCTCGATCTGTTCGTAAAGCGCTACAGCTATACCGATCAGGTTCATTTCCCTGGAGATCCGACCCCTTATCCGGGCGGCATCAGCTTCACCCATGATATGGGCGTGGCCAATGCATTCTCCAAGCCTGAATATTCCTCCTACGAGCTTCATGCGATTGATGACTGCTTCTCACATATGACGCATGAGCAGCTTGTGAACTGGTTACTTTGCGCTACTGTATACGTACAGCAAACACAGGATAACAAGTGGATCAAGGATAACTTGAGCATTATGGAGCAATGTTTGGAGAGCATGGTGAACCGTGATCATCCAGATCCAGCCAAACGCACGGGGATTATGGGTCTCGACAGCTCCCGCACGATGGGCGGAGCTGAGATTACAACCTATGACAGCCTTGACGTATCGCTTGGACAAGCAAGGAACAACATCTATTTGGCCGGCAAAAGCTGGGCTGCTTATGTCGCTATGGAGAAGCTGTTCACGAAGCTTGGCCGCAAGGAGCAAGCAAGTCTGGCCGCGGAACAGGCTGATCGCTGCGCAGCGACTATTGTGTCGCAAATGCTGCCGGAAGGTTACGTTCCAGCCGTCATTCAAGAGAATAATGATTCGCAAATTATTCCGGCTATCGAAGGGCTGATCTTCCCGCTCTTTACCGGCTGCAAAGAGGCGCTTGATCCGAATGGACGCTTCGGCTCATACATCCAGACGTTGAACAAGCATCTGAATACCGTGCTTCAACCAGGTGTGTGCCTGTTTGAGGACGGAGGCTGGAAGCTCTCCTCCACCAGCGATAACTCCTGGCTCAGTAAGATCTATCTGTGCCAATTCATCGCTCGACAAATTCTCGGCCTGGAGTGGAACGAGCAAGGCAAAGCCGCGGACGCCGCCCACGTTGGCTGGCTGACATCCACGGCGAATGCTTACTGGAGCTGGAGCGACCAAATGCTCGCCGGAGTAATCTGCGGCAGTCGCTACTATCCGCGCGGAGTGACATCCATTCTGTGGCTGGATGAGCAACCGACTGCGTAATAATAAGCTAACCAAGCTATCACAAAAGCCCCACACGACTTTCATCCCCCCAGCAATGGGGAAATAAAGAGCATGTGGGGCTCTTTTCTTGCGATAAATTCGTAATGGGCACATGCTCGCATCCACTCTCTGAACCTATATACCCATCCACTAATGAAACTGGGTATCGCAGTTCGGGCCAATTGAGCGTATAGAAACCGTAACGATACTGGACATCATTATTCAAAACAAACGTAGACTTGAATATTCTAACGAAACTGGGTATCGCTATTTAGAACAAACCCGGTACTTGGCGATACTAACGAAGCTGTTGTATCGTCATTACAACAAATCGAGCACCTGGATGTTCTAACGTAACTGGGTATCCTCATTACAACTAATCAGGCAGCTGGATTCCTAACGTAACTAGGTATCGTCATTACAACAAATCGAGCACCTGGGAGTTCTAACGAAACTGGGTATCCTCATTACAACTAATCAGGCAGCTGGATTCCTAACGTAACTAGGTATCTTCTTACAACAAATCGAGCACCTGGAAGTTCTAACGAAACTGGGTATCGCTATTCGGGCCAAATTGGGCACTAAAAAAATCTAACGAAACTAGGTATCGTTATTGGAGCAAAATAGGGGCTTAAAGTGTGAATTTCACCTAAATAACGATCTGTAGTTTCGTTAGATTTTATTCGCGGCTTTTAATGAGGTAATAACGATCTGTAGTTTCGTTAGAGATAGTAAATAAATACCCGGGACGATCTGTCCCGGGTTATCTCCTATGAAAAACTTAAGCCGCTGAAGCACTGTTTTGTCTGGAAATCGCAAACAATACGAACCAGATCAGCAGGAAACCTAGCGCTTGAGGGATGGTCACGATTTGCTGGAAAGCGATCCAGTTGATCAAGACGCCGACCATTGGGAAGCTAAGCTCTGCCAGTGTAGCCACAGACGCCTTCGTGGTGGTCAAGCCCTTGTAGTAGACTAGGATGCTGAGCAGCCCTGGCAGCAACGCCTGACCAAGCAGGTTAAGTCCTACCAAAGATAACTCATAGGAGCCCGATGGAAGATTCCATGCCGCACCTTCATTCCAGGTTACCGCAAGCAGCAGCGGAAGAGCGAGAACAAATCGAAGCGAGGTTACTGTCTCGTATTTCATCTGTCCGACCATCAACCTGCCCATCACAGTGGAACCGCCCCATAGAGCCGCAGCCCCCAAAGATAACAGACTTCCAACTTGCACAAATTCATTCCAGTGGCCGAATGGAATCGCAAATCCAAAGGTTAGAAAATAGGTTCCAGCCAGCGCAATCAGGAACAGAATCGAGAAGTGACGCGGCAGCTTCTCTTTGAGCAACAAGCTCGCTAAAATGATAGCGAACAACGGCTGCAGCTTCTGCAGCAGCAATACTGCGTTGGCGTTGCCGTTAGCAAGCCCCATCGTGAACAGGATAGTTGCTATGGCTGAGCCGCCCCAGGAAATGAAAAGCAATGCACCGAGATGCTTCATGCTCATGCCCTTTAATTCCCCGCGATTCTTCCATAATACTGGAATAGCGATCAATGCGATAATCACATGCTCCAGCAGAACGATTTGCGCTGATGTCAGTGCACGGAGCAAAATGATCCGAAATAATGGATCGACACCCCATAATGCCGCTCCCAATACCACTAGCCAAAAACCGCTTTTTGCCTTCGCAGGACGCACCGAAGTGGGCTCCTGCACCTTATAGCCTGTACTTACGTTTTCCATCTTGCTGTCTCTCCCTCTCCTTGAATACGGAGTCTTGCCAGCAGAAAGCCCCCGTTGAATCGACAACAGTCGACATCTACGGGGGCTGATCAAATAAGCATGCGCAAAGACAGGCTTACCACCTTGTCGCACAAACTTAAGATTGATCTTCTCCCATCCGGACTTTACCGTCGGCTCTGGATTTGCACCAGATCAGTCGCTATCGTCCCAAAGGACGGACAGCGAGTCGCGGGCTGTGATTCAATCGCTAAGTGCTGATTGAACCATTCACCGCCGGTCAGGAATTTCACCTTACCCCGAAGATCCATATTCAAATTTTTAATTATTTGATTTTACAATATCCGCTGAATTCATATTACAATCTTTGCCGCGGATATAACTGTAATGAATATCACATTATATTTAGTATATGACTTGTTTCATGTATTTTCAATGAGAATAATTTCATTGTTTCATGCTATTTAATATTTGTATGCAGCATAGCAGGCTCATGCAACCCCAAAACGTCCCATCTACCTAAGTAGTACGTGTGCAAAGAGGCCTGACTCACAGTACCTAAGCTTCTGCTTACGATGTGCGTTTTACAAAACGTTTCCGTTGGTTGAAGCTCGGGGCAAAAGGAATTGAGCTACACGTTTCCGCAGTTCGTTGCAAATGCTTGTAGTAGGGTCGTGAGCACTCAGAAGTTTCCAAAGGAAACATGACTTCCTAAGCAGTTACTTGTAGTGGAACGTGAGCACTCAGAAGTTCCCGAAGGAAACATGACTTCCTAAGCAGTTACTTGTAGTGGAACGTGAGCACTCAGAAGTTCCCGAAGGAAACATGACTTCCTAAGCAGTTACTTGTAGTGGAACGTGAGCACTCAGAAGTTCCCGAAGGAAACCTGTTTTCGTAAACATCTGTCTGTAGTGGATACGTAAGTACCTTAGAGGTTTCCAGCGGCGTCATTCATCGTAGCATCTGCTTTAGTATGTCCTAAGCACCTGAGTCTTCCAAAAGAAACATAACTCCGTAATCAGTTGCCTGCAGTGGGCGCTCACGAATTCCCATAGGGAACAGATTTTAGGCATCCGCTTCTGCAAGTCCTAAGCCCCTCACAATTTTTCCAGAGAAAACATGCTTCATAACCCATCTTCCGAGCTTCCGCTGAATTCAAGATTCGATTTCGAGCAGCTTCCTTATTGCTACATGAGCCAAAGCAAACAGTTTGAGCAGCCTTTAATAAACCTTGTGGATGATCTCCTCGAAATCCGGTTCCTTCATCTCGAAATCGTCGATGTCCCCCCAGGTCTCCAGCTCACGCAAAATATCGACCGTGCTCCATTCCTGGCGATTGGCCTCGATCGTTACGACATCATCCTCCCTGCCCGTTACTTGAATTGCGGGATTAAGGGTATCCGGCAGCTGAAATTGACCGCGGAATGTGACGCGGATCTCGGTCGGCAGGCCGATGGTTTCACGAAGCGAGCGCGCGGTGCCATCGAAAGTGAGTTCACCGTGATTGATCACCATCACGCGACCACAGAGCTGCTCAATATCATCCATATCATGCGTAGTAAGCAATATCGTCTTTCCAAAGTCCTGATTGAGCTGCTTGAGGAATTTTCGTATATTCCGCTTCGCATTTACATCGAGTCCAATCGTGGGTTCATCCAGGAACAGAACATCGGGGTCATGCAGCATAGATGCAGCCAGATCGGCCCGCATTCTTTGTCCGAGCGACAGCTTTCGAACCGGTGTAGCCCAGAACTCATACAAATCCAGAAGCTCCGCCAATTGGTCCAAGCGCCTTCGCTTATCGCTATCGGTCACATTGTACATTTTGGCCAAAATATCATAGGAAGCCTTGACCGGAAGATCCCACCACAATTGACTTCGCTGGCCAAACACAACACCAAGGTTCCGCACCGCCTTCCGACGCTCCTGGTGAGGATTATAACCTCCAACAACTACTTCACCTGAGCTGGGATGCAGAATCCCCGTAAGCATCTTGATCGTCGTCGATTTGCCGGCTCCGTTCGGTCCAATATATCCGACGAATTCGCCCTGCTCGATCTGGAAGCTGATGCCACGGACCGCTTCTTTTCTAGTATATTCCCGTGCGAATAGGGTCCGAATGCCGGAGAATCGTCCCTCCCTGACGATCGGAGTCTTGAATTCTTTATATAAATTTTTGGCTTCGATCATTTCTGTAGCCTCCCTTAGCTTCCTGTGCTCTGATATTTCGTAATTCCGAATCGCCAGAACCGCATACTTGCCCCAAGACAAATCGTTGCCACCGCAGCCACGACGACCAGTACCCAGGCTCCAAGCTCACCCCGAATAATGTATAGTGCAGGAACATAATTGACAAAGCCGACGGGGATAACGATCAGCAGCATGGATGACATCCATTTGGGATATAAGGTTAGCGGATATTGCCCGGCTGTTCTGGCTGCATCCTCAGTGAAGGTTTGTAATTCTTCAATCCGCGTCGTCCAGAAACCTATTGTTGCTGTAGCCAACCCGATTGAGAAAAGAATGACCGCTCCAGTCACAATAATGAATAAAGTAAATACGATGGAGGCCCAATCGATCTGCCCGCTGCGCCATAATCCGTTCATTGACCAGCATAGGATGAAGCCGCCCTGCAACAACTCTCCAAGCATAATGCGGAAATTCCGCGGCATGATGGCAAGAAGCACGGGGACGGGCCTGGTCAGAATTTGATCCAGTTCACCGTCTACCAAATATTTTTCCAAATGGTGAACCTCATCGGCGAACGTTCGGTACAACGTCTTGGATAGTGTGATTACTGAGAATAAATAACCGATTTCATATAAGGACCAGCCCTGAATAGCTCCGAATTTATATAATACGATGGCGACCATCAGAAACTCCGAAATTTGAATCAACGCCGCGAGTACAGAACCGAGAATAAAATTAAAGCGGTATTGCATTCGGCTGCGGACACTGGTCTTGATCAGAAGCACATATAGCTCCCGCCATGACTTTAGCTTGGTGCTTAGCTTTGTCTCTTCTCTGCTGCTTAGCTTAGGGATTGGGTTTAACTTTGACCCTAGCTTTGGCTTAGAGCTTACCTTTGACCTTGGCTCTGTCTTACTCTCTGTTTCTGTCTTTACCTTTGACTCGCCGCTTAGCCTTCGCTTCTCCTTCGGCTTTTCCATTGGCTCGCTACTTAGCTTCCGCTTTTCTTTCGACTTTTCCATTGACTCGCCGCTTAGCTTCCGCTTCGGCCCCGGGTCAGAAATGTTGCTTTGATCCAGCCCTTTGTGCAAATTGGGCTTATCGGCTGCTGTCGATTGTTCACCCGAAGTTGGCTGGCTGCTTGTATTCAGCTTGTCACTCATCCGCCCTGCACCTCCACTTTATGCCGCAGCACCTTAGTTGCCAGCAGGCAGATCAACGTCAAGAAGGCGCACCAAAGCAACGTCCCCCATAAATGAGAGCCGTGTTCATAACCGAGATAAATACGCGTAGGAACATAGAGAAGATACGGGTATGGCGATAACCAGGCTAATTGAGATAACCAGGAGGGCAGCCATTCCAGGGGAATGAAAAACCCCGCCAATAAATTCACAAGCGCATGATTCGCCCAATAGAACCAGGTAGATTCCGTCGTCCACAGGGCAGTGACCCCGATCAGATAATTCATGCAAATCGATATGTAGGCTGCGCCAACTATACTGATTGCAACAAGCATAATGGTGAGGCTGCTCCTGGGAATGTGTAGCGGGAAAATAATGAGATACAGCATGTAGATAGGGATTGATTTGTAAATGAACTGGTAGGCGATTTGCCCCCATTCGCGCGCCGCCATATGGCTGAACAAATGAATGGGTCGCATCAGATCCAGCGAGATTTGACCGGTCCGCACGGCTTGCGGAATACCAAGTCCGTTCGAAACGAAGCTGGTAATCCACAGCAGGCTCTGCGTGAAGCAGATGTAACTGATCATGCCATGGGTTCCATAAGTGCCGAGGGGATGATCCTTGCCGAGCCCGATCCAGATACTGGCGTAGATAAATCCGAACATCGCACTGGCAAGATTGTGCACCATATGTGCACCGCGGTACTGCAAATTGCGTGAATAGGCCTTGGCAGCCAACGTAAAATAAAGCATGAAGCACCTCCGATAAGCATTTTTGACGGCTTGTTCCGTCCACTTCAGACAAGGGCATTTTCAGCAGTAGGGAAAAATATCATACCTTATTGTTCCAGAGGTGGCAACTGTTATTTTATAGGTCTTTGAGATAATGAGTGACTTAAAAGCTTGGATGATTTAATTAAGCATCAGATAACCATACATACCATACACTTGAGAGCCTACAGCGCAGGCCAAGCAATTGCCGTAAAAACACAATTTTTCAAATCCGATAGCATCCAAAATCGAAGATTTTTACGATCATCCTCTTTTTTCGCTGGATCTCCCATTCATTTCGAGCGGACAACGCTAAAAGCCAACAAATCTACCGGCTTTCTATATATGCAGGCAGTTTTTCATACCCAAAACTGCAGATTTGCAGGTTTTCGCTGCTTCTAACTTACCAGGTGTAGCCAAGAATCAATTGAAGGCTTCATCGAACACATCCCCCTCTTTCCCCGTTTAGTTAGTGTTCAAAGAAAGCAAAGTATTAGACTATTCAATCCTTCCATACAAAAAAGCCAGTCATAACACGGAAATAAAGTGTTAGAACAGCCTGGTTTATTAAGCTATCATACCCGTTAGCTTCATGATTTCGAATTTCCTCGGATTCTTGTAGAGGTACCACCAGCAAAATTCGAATTTACAACGTTAAGGAACCCTGTCCATAAAAATAGCCGATTTTCACCACGCTAAGGGTGTAACCGGCTTTATCGGGATCCCGCCAACTGAGACACGAACTCCGCGTGTGTTCGTCATATAGTCATTGATTTGTTCTAGCAGATAGGTTCCAATGTCCATGCGTTCAGCCGTATCAAGATTAAGAATTGAGTTATGCTTCGTCATGCGGAAAATGCATCTCCCTTCATCCTATGAAATTCATTTGCTGATTCAGATTATACACTCGCAGAATTCGGGTGGCGCATTTTCGAATGAAACCGCAAGATTTTGAGATAATTTCTTTTCAATCGGACGTTTTTACGGCGTACTCCGGTGAAGGCCGCCGAAATGAAAAATCCACCAAAAATTTGAACCGTGAAAAAACGTCTATAAGCCGACGGTCCCCTAAAGCAGGGATTATCTGCTTGTTGTATTGAATATTGGATTAGCGTATATTTTCGTTAAAATGTTGACCCCCCCTATAAAACCGGTGACACCCTTAGCGTGTTACTTCGATTGTACATTAAACTCTACTGCCAGTTAGTTGAGTACTGGCGTTAGTCTAACACTTTATATTTCGGTCTAATACTTTATTTTACAGTCTACAACTTTATTTTTCCGGAACATTTAGAAGTTTAACTCGCATCCCTATGTTCAAAAAAGAAAGAGGGCGCTAATAAGCGCCCTCTTTTGTTAACCTCCATCCCTCAACTCTGCACGTTCACCCATTCCATTTCCTAAGGATTGAGCAGCTTTACTGCTGCAAGCAGTCGGGACAGGATGGCCGCCGCTTCCGCTCTTGTCGTGCGGCTGGCGGGAGCAAATTTATCTTGGCTTTGCCCCTGCATAATACCTGCCTGGAGCATTAGCTCCGCTTCTGCCTGGGACCATGGATGAAGCTGTGGACCGTCGGCATAACCCGACACCAGATCCGTGCCCTCCCCGGCAGCCAGGAACGCTTCCGTGCCCGTTCCCTGCTTCACCCCGTTCTGCAGTAACCGCAGCGCCCGCGCGCCCATTACGGACATTTCCTCGCGGGTAATTTGCGCATTCGGACGGAAGCTGTGATCGGCATAGCCTTGCACCAATCCGTAATGAACAGCCGCAGCAATGGCATCTCCATACCATGCATCGGACTTCACATCGTTATACGAAGCATCTCCACTGCTGCTACCCTGAAGATCAAGCGCTCTAACGAGCATCGCGGCAAATTCAGCCCGGCTGACAGGCTGCCGCGGTGCAAACAGATCCCCACCGACCCCGTTCAGGATCTGTCTTGCTGCCAGCTTCTCAATGGCCATCTGAGCCCAGTGGCCTTCGATATCCGCAAAAGTTGCCGGATGCTGAGCAGCAACAAAGATTCCGTTCGCTGCACTCTTCACCATGACAGTAGTCGTTCCATCGGCGTTATTCTCCAGCCACGCCGGCACATAGCTTAGCTTGCCGGTTGCCGGATCATACAGCAGAACGACCGTAGTTGATGGATCAAGCTCGCGGTCTACAATCCATTGGCGCAAAACATAGTTAGCTCCGTCATAACGCTCGATCTGGACTGTCTTGGCTCCTTCAGAGACTTGAACCCTGAATTCCATAGCATTTCCCACCAGCTCCATGCCTTGCTGTTTTGCCTTATCATTGAATCCTGCCTGCTTCTGAGAGGAAATTTGAATCGACACAACCGCTTGCTTCTGATCCACAACACCTGCCTGCTCGATTACTTGATCGGTCAGACTAAGCGGGAAGCGGTATACCGATCCTCCTTCTCCCCTGGCCTCGATTACCGCCTCCGGATGTTCAGCCGCAGCTGCCGCTAATACGGCCGCTGTCAGATTCACCCTGCCTTCAGCATCGGTCTTCAGCTCAATCGCCGTTTTACCTTGGCGCAAAGCTTCCTGCAAGATAGAGTCAGACAAGGAACCCGCAGACTGGCCAGTACCAGTTCCTCCACTTAACCCGCCAGTGCTGCCTGTGCCTGGATGCTCTCCTCCCCCGGGACCTGGATTCCCGGGTTCTTCCGGATCGACCGAAGGCTTCTTTCCGGAAGCAAAGCCCTCGTTAATCTCCTTAAAGCTGAAGGCAGACGATGGATTGGACACCATCTTCATCCGATCTCCACGAATAATCATATTGTCGACGGTTGCAGAACCTTTAAGCCCTGACGTAACATCAACCCCGTTGGTTCCCGTTCCATCGATGACGATATTTCTCAGCAGGACATCCTCTACCGTAAAATCGCCATGGGCAATCAGTCCGGCATACGTGCTGTCTTTTACTACATTATCCTGAACTACAATCTTGCCCTTCATATCGCTCTCCCCGGCAAATAACCAGAGCGCTCCCAGACTCACGCCATATCCGGTATCATAGCTGCCGGTCCGGATTAGCGTATTCCGCTCCACGACCGTCGTTCCGGCAAAAGGCTCGGCGTTAAAGCGAGTGGATACCGCAATCCCCGCACCATTCGCTACCGTATCCTTGACGATATTATCCTGGATCTTATTGTCCCTGCCGCCAAATACAACGATGTTGTCCGCAAGCCAAGGCAAGGCCACCGTATTGAAGCGGGCCGTATTGTTCACACTAGGGGTTCTCTCCGAGCCGTTCATATCCGTCAGCTTGCTGTCAGTAAATGACCACATCGCAATGCCGTCATCGCCCGGATAGCGGATATCGCTCTGCTCCATCATACTGTTTGTCGTTCCTACAGCGAAGTTGATGCCGTCGGCCATCAGATTGCGAATTCTGAGCCCCATCATGTACAGCTCGTTGGTCCGTGCCTTCTCCCCGATTGGCTGCGTGAGCCACAGGCCGGCCTTGGTATGCTCAATCCACACCTGCTGAAGGATCGAACCCGGGCCAAATGCTCCATGAAAAGCATTGGTGAACGCTTCATCATCCCGCTCATTCATGCCGCCGTCGATCAGCAGGTCATAGACTTCTACCGTTCCTCCATGTCCATAGAACTTGGCTCCGTTCAATGTCGTGTACCACATCCCCGCACCGCGAATTACCGCTGCATCCAAATCCAGCAGTTGATCGCCGAAGTCAAAGCTGCCTGCCGGGAACCATACGCCGGTTCCCCGGTCTCTGGCTGCGGACAAAGCCTCTTTCAAGGCCATCGTATCGTCCTGCCCATCGTTCGGAACCGCCCCAAAATCAATGACCGATACGAAGCCTTCCGGCATCTCATAAGCGGGTGCCACCTGCTCCATGTCAACCAGATCAATGGCATAGAAGTCGGCTTGATCCCCCGCATCCTTTTGCAGTCGGATCACTGTTCCTTGCGGCACATCGCCGATCAGCGCATGGATCTCATCGAAGAAGCGATGCCCACTGCCTTGACGAGGGTCGTTCGACCAAGGATAGCTTCCGTACTCCCAGGCATATTTTGAGGTCAGCTTAAGCGACTGCTTGAATTGCTCGTTTACATACAGCGACAAGGTCTGCTCATCGCCCGCTCCATCTGTACTATCCGGAATCGAATAGCGAACAACAAGCGAATTGGCCGCTTCAGCTAAGGCAAATTCCACATAATCTCCTGTCTGCTTCAACTGGATTGCCTGACGTCCCGATGCTTCCGAAGCTATATTGCGGTACTTCCGCGAAGGCCCAAGCAGAACACCGTTCGTCTTCATATCCTCCGCTTCATAGTTTACATAAGGCACCGTTGCTCCGCGATACGCTTTATTCACGCTATTTTTGACGGTTAAACTGTCAATTTGCACGGCCGATAGGTCCCCATTTGCACCGCTCAGCGATACCGTATTCATACCGGCGCGCAAATTCAGCTTTACTTCCACAGTGCTTAAGCCGACCGAAGGTTTAAATGCTGCTGACTGCTCCTCCAGTCCGTTCACTTTTACACTCAATAACTGCTCGGTGCCGGAGTCATTTTTATAGCGAATTAGACCCTTGTATTCCCCTTGCTCCTGCGCATGAACCGCAAAGCGGATCACCTTGTCTGTCCTAAAGGCATCCCCCGCCGCATAGGCGATATCCGCAGCTACAGGAGTAAAACTCCAAAGAGCCGATTCCGAAGTTGCTGCTGCTGTTCCATAGAAGATACCGTCCATGTTGTATTGCAGCAGACCGCTCGCATCCACGGTATTGGACAAAGTGCGATAGCCCAATGGTTCATTTAATATCCACTGCGCGCCCAACGGCTTCATAGACGTCGATACGGATAGCTTCAAGCTTTTATCCAGTGACAAATAGTGACCCGTAGCCGTGTTCTTGATCAGATGCCGTCCGTTAAAATCCTGCAAAATCCATCTCGAAGCTGCATGCGCTTCATCTCCGCTAACCAGCTGAATCGTTCCGCTCTGTTCTGCAAGCATCTTGCCGCCAGCCCCTTGCGGCGCTATCGCTATGACATTCGTATCATCCTGTACAGGTGTGGCAGTATTCAGGTTGCGTTCTTCGTCCATATTAGGCGTACTGAACTGCGACGGCGCTGACTCCAGCTCCCACTGCACCGATGCCGAGGAGTCCGGGTACAGGCCTCGTTCCGCATACCCCGTATTGTTCTGAACATGAATGAATTCATCATTGTAATCGCCATATTGGCTGCGAATCAGAACCTGATCCCCGCCTGCGACACGATTTATCGCCCACATTGAAGCGGTGCTGTCCCCGCCAGACAGTTCCTTGCTCTCGACGAAATTATAATCCTCATTCAGCATTAGATAATGTCCTGTAGCCCGGTTCTGAACGCGCTGCCGTCCATCCGCCGATGGCTCAATCACCCAATGCGAATAACCATTATCTGCGGCCGGATCACCATATAATACAACCCCGGAGCGATTTTCGTATAAATAGGCATGATTCAATGCACTCTTGATCCGTACAGGTCCATCTGGCAGAGGTTTCTCGGCGATTTGCGCAGGCTCGGCCATAAATATGGATTCCGCGCGATCCGCCGCTCCTTCCGCTCTGCTTACTTTAAAGACAGGTTTACCTTGCTCATTCAGCGTGGCGTATAGATAGTGTCCTGTCCAAGCGCTTCTGATATTTACTTCATCCTGATCCCGCTGCTCTATTTTCCATTTGATGCTGCCCCAGGTATCGTAAACTTCAGACCTGGCCTCTACGGTCAGCGCCGGCTCATCCTCACTCTCCACTTGTGCATCCGCTAAATTCTGAATAGACAGATAACGTCCGCTGCCCATATTCTTCATCATTACCGGGCCATCCGCGCCATTCTTCTCATCCAGGAACCAGATAGAATATTCATCATCCGCTGGGCCGTAAGTCACCTCGGTCACCGAATCCGCTGTCCGCTCATCCTGCAAATATTGGCCCTCGGTTCCCGGAATGCGAAAGCGATACAGCTGTTGGTGCTTCTCACCTACAGGGAGGAACTTCCACTGCGGGCTGCCCCAGTTCGGATTAATGACGCTGTACTCGGCATATTTACTCAGATTCTGGATAGATATGAACTTCGTAAAAGGCTCGCCAGGCACTTTATCCGTAACATTGCTGAGTAGATACGTGCCTCCGCCGATATTTTTGCCGCTCCAGATATAGGTCTCATCGATGTTGGATAAATCGCTTAGCGGCGTCGCCTGGATATGCCCGTCAGGCATGTCGGCAATATTCATGTAATGGCCGGTCTCCCGGTTCTTCAGCAGCTTGCGGCCATCATGCTTGACCACGAGCCATTGATCGCGCTGATCGTCCGTGCGCATATTGCCGTATTTTATCGTGCCATCCGCATTCTCATATATGTAAAATGGCTGCCAGACATTCTGAATGCGAATATATTGATCCGATCCGTCCAGAACCAGCGCTGGGTCCACACGCTCCCATTGCGAGCCAAGACCGTCCGCGTCTGTTGTCACCGTCGCGCTGCCGCCTGATCCGGTGGAAATATACAGCTCAGGCCGTCCGACATTTCGAATCGTATTGTAATCGTCATAGCTGTCAGAGGCTGTGAACGACCACTCATAGGTTGCGTTAGTCACACTGGCCTCTCCACTCGACAGCTGGTCCCCGGCGATATTTAAATAATGATTGCTGGCCGCATTGCGGATTCGCTTGCTCAGATCGTAATCCTCTATGATCCATAAATAACGCGAGTCCGAGCCTGAAGCCGGATCTATCGCACCATAGCGTACTTCTCCTCCGTCTTCATACAGGAAATCTGCCGGGGCCGGGGCATCGGTATATGCCGCGATTCGAACAGCAGGCAGGTCCGATGCCGGAACAACTTTCCACAAAGCATTAAACCCATCAGGCCCTCCGGCCCAATCGTTCGAGCGCACGTTGTTATCGTCCGGAAATTGTGGGTTCATCCAATTCCCCGGCAGCCCTGCATTCTCAAACACAATATAACCGGGCTGATTAACCGCATCTTCCTGCTTCCACCGGCTGAGCTCAGGCTGCGCCGGATCCTCATCTATGGCAAATATCCCTGCCCAGGTTGTCTCATTCTGAGTCATGAAATGCCCGGTGGCCCGATTGCGAATCGTGATCTGGTTCCCGCTGCTGCTCTCAATATACCAATGCGACATCAGATCGTCAGCCGGCCTTGCGCCATGCTTAACTAGCCCGTCTTCCTCATAGATGACACTACCGGGATGCATATAGCTCTCAATCCGGACCGGACTGCCCTCCACCGCAATGAAAGCCCACTGTGGACTCTCAAATGTAATATTGATATCCGAGCTCGCCTCTGCAAAGCCCAGCTGATCCTCCTCATGGATCACGAGATTGCCCTCCGGTACCGTTGCACTGCGGATAACCATATACCCCGCCCGGTTCGACCTGTCGATAATCCATGTCTCCGCGTGCGAGTTTGCTGTCTCGTTCGTCGTCAGCGCTTGATAGCGCTGTGTCGTCCTGGCCACGGTGATGTAATGACCTGTCTTGACATTCTTAATCCGCGACTGTCCTTGATCCGTATCTACGACCCACTGTGCCGATTCGTCGGCTGGATTCGTCATACCGTATCTGACCGTACCGTCTGATGCTTCGTATAAATAATTGCTCTTCCATTTGTTCTTGATCAGGACTTTGCCGGAGGGTATCTCCGCAGCCCCGCTTCCTTCCGCCGCGGCCTTTGCCTGATCGGCAAACGTCGGAAAAGCCGAAACTATCAGCAGCAAAGACATCAGCGCAGCCAAGATCGGCTTGAATTGTCTCATTGCAGCAACCCCCTTTATTTAAATTGGGACTTCCTCCTCATCATAAAATAACAGCGCTTACAATCTGATGTGTGTTTGTATTGGAAAAAGGTGTATTTTTACGCAACTGCCCTGGCACCCTTGCTTAATAGAAAAATCCAGCTGGCATTCATTATGGTATGGGTTAGAAATCCGGGGTCTGCCTGAAGACTCTCGATCAGCCAAAAGTGAGATTTGTGGAAAATCCGTAGGAAGATCACCCATTTTTAAGAGCGGCGAGAAGAAGCTTCCAAAATGATGTAATCAGAATACAAACACAGCAAAGCCGCTGTTATCACTGCCTATCGCAGTGAGATAGCGGCCTTATATTGCCTTGCTATGAACATCCCGCATCCGATCAGGAACAGGAAAATGGCTATAAATTGCGAGGTCGATAGCATACCGACGCTTCCACGTATAATATCCCCTCTGAAAAATTCAAGTATAAACCGGCCTCCGCTATATAAGATTAAATAGAGCGCTGCTACCTGGCCTTCGGCTTTTTTTCTCTTCGCATAGACAATCAATGCCGCAAACAGAAGGAAATCCAAGCCGCTTGAAATTAACTGTGTGGGGATCAGCGGTACGCCACCCGGGGCTAGCGAGGAGGTTGGAAACATCACTCCAAACGCACTATCGGTCTCCCTGCCATAACAGCAGCCTGCCATAAAGCAGCCAATGCGTCCGAAGCCTTGGGCTAGCGCTACAGAAGGAATAATCAGGTCAAAATACTTCAGGAACCCTATCTGCTTCTTCCGGCAATAGATATATCCGGCTAATACGCCGCCTATAATCCCTCCGTATACCACAAAGCCGTCTGTGATCGTCAGCAGCAAGAGACTAGGATTTTGCAAGATATTCCCGATCTGAGTGAACCAAAATAAAACCTTGGCGCCGATGGCCCCACCTACCAGAACCCAAACAGTTAGCGAATCCATAGGACTGCTATCAATATTAAGCCGCCTGGCTCGCTTCATCATAACCATGTAAGCAGCGAGGACACCAATGGCGATCATCACCCCGTATCCATGAATCGTAAAAGGGCCTATCGAAAATAAATCATTGTGCACACTATTCCTCCTCTGCAAAGTTAAACATACCTTCATCAGCATCCAGCATCGCCGCTATTCTTTGGGAGACCTCGGCAAAAATATGCAGGGCATTGTCATTACTGCCGATGCGGCTTCTCTCTTCATTCAGCAATCCAAAAGTTCCATAGACTATAAAGATAGCAGAGCTATGGCTGTCGTCTGTCTTTATCAATCTCTGCTCGATGCCCTCGTCCAAATAACGCCTCACCGGATCGATCGCACCGCTCAGCATTTTACCGGACAATACACGGAACACCTCAACATCATGCCAGGTCCCTCGTACCTTGTCACGGCCGTTCATTAATCCCATCCAATGGATGAGAACCCGCTTGTAGCGCTCAGGATAGGGAATCCTCTTATCCTGCAAAATCTCGGAAATGCCGGACACGAACAAGTCGGTATACTTGACCATGGCGGCTTCAAATATTTCTTCCTTCGAAGCAAAGTGGTGATAGAACATGCCAAACGAACCGTTAGCCTGTGTGTAAATATCTTTGACCGAAGTATTGATATAGCCCTTCTCCATAAACAGCTTGATTGCAATATCCAGCAATTCTTCTTTTCTCTCTTCCGGCTTCTTAACAACCCTGGCCATAGAACACTCCCCTAACAGAGTCTGACTCTGTTAATATTGTGCCTTACAGAGCAAAACTCTGTCAAGTGTAAAACCGTAACTCCTATAGCAATGTTGTTCTATTCTAAAACGGGCGTGCTGGCCTAACAGCTTTATAAGAAGAAACGCCGCCTCTTATAACGCCAGGCGACGCTTCGAAGATATGGTGTCCGAAAGTAATTCTTAGGAATGAATATCCAAGTAATAAGGCCTGCGCTGTCTGAAAATAACCCATCGTTTATAACCAATATGCTCTAGTGTCTGGCGAACCTCTTCCCACTCATCTCCGACCCGCAGCGGGTCATGCGCATCTGAGCCAAAGGTAACATCTACACCATAATGGCAGGCCTGCTCGATGATATTAATTGAAGGATACCAGTCCTGCGCGCTTTTTCGGAATCCACCCGTATTCACTTCCAGCACGGTTCCTCTCTCAGCCATCGTCTTGAGCAACGCAGGGATATAGGGGGCATACAGTTCTCCGAACGATGGATTCCCTCGATGAACCCGGTCCAAATGCCCGATTATGTTCACCCCATCACTCTGTACGGCAAGCTGCATCAGCTCTATGAATCTGCTGAATTCCGCCATTTGCTCTTCCTCAGAAGCCCGGCTCCAATCCAGTCCCTGAAGAATAAGGGCCGGAGAGGTGAAATGGATCGAGCCAATCACATAATCCAATGGAAAGCCGCTGTATACCTGGTTGTATAATCCTATATGCTCCTTAAAAATATCCGATTCGACTCCTATTAACAGCTCGATCCGGTCCCTGTATTTCTCTTTTAACCGTACAGCCTCTTCCACATAGCGAGCAAATTCGCTCTTGGCCATAGCCAAGCCAGGAAAGGGATGATCCTTATCCGCAAAAAAATACGGAGAATGATCGGTAATACCAAGCACCTGTATCCCTTTAGAGATAGCGCTTTCGATATACTGCTCGATGGTCCCCGTAGCATGTCCGCAGCGCTCGTGATGCGTATGTAAATCAAACATAGCTCCTCCTCCATTCTTCTTGGTTTATCCACTCAAAATCAAAGCAACTATAGGCGCACGAGCTATATAAGCCCGAACTCCAGAATAATTCAGCAGGTTGCCGGACGCGCTTTTTTCGTGCAACCGATTGCACTACTATTATATAAAACATTCTATCGCATTGAAATGAATTTTCAAGCAAAAAGCCGCTCCCTATCTTGCGGAAGCAGCTGCTTAAAAATGAGTATGAATCTATATTATTGTATTCATTCCCCGCGGTACTGCGCGAATTGATCGTCCACCCCATTGGGAACATCATGAAACACAGGCTTCAAGCGTTACGAACTCTTTCTCTTTTTCAAAAAGCTTTTCGGTTCCACAAGTATGCAACATCATGGCCGGTTCATTCGTCATCTGGAATAAGAATATCCAGCAGCCCGATGCGGAGGGAGGAAAACACTATGAGAGGATTCATTATGAGACGACGATACCGGACACTGGCTGTCTGCATGCTCACGATTATGGTTGCGGGGTTCGTATTAACGGCTTGCTCCGTGTCTGGAGCCGGGGCCGGTGAGGATCAAGTGCAGGTAAGCTCCACTCACAATCCCACGGGTGAGGAGGTGCTCAAGCTCAATCCTGAAGCTGATATCTTCATGTTCGGGGATTTGATCTATATCCAAGCCGATCCATCAAGCTGGGTTCAGGAATTAAAGTATGAGGATCAAAGTAAGGTCGGGGAAATTACAGCTGTATACAATAAGCAAGACAGCTTCATTAATGGCATGTCTACGAAGCTGCCTGTCAAAACTGAGATTTACGCTCCTTCGCCCCGCCAAGGAGGAGAAGTTCTTATCATTGAGCTGGACGGTAAGCAGTACCGCTATTTGGCACTTATCGAAGGGTAAAGGGCGCATAAGCTCTTTAAAATCGCGTGTGAACACAGCAAAGCCGTTGTTCCACTGCTCTAGCGGCATGATGACAGTGGAACATCAGGTACTCTTACTCCATCGGATAGAGGCCTTAGACAAAAATCCCCCTTCCGGCTGGTACATCAGGCGTTCACCAGCGGGAAGGGGGATTACGATTATCCTGCTACCCGTTCACAGCCGCGAACTGGCTGTTGTACAGATTGGCGTAGTACCCGCCGCGTTCCAGCAGCTGCTCATGACTGCCGCTCTCGACTACATCCCCGTCCTTCATGTAGAGGATCATATCGGCCTCGCGGATCGTCGACAGACGATGGGCGATCACGAAGCTCGTTCTGCCTTCCATCATCTTCAGAAACGCCGCCTGGATCCGGATCTCCGTCAGCGTATCGATGCTGCTCGTCGCTTCATCGAGAATCAGCATCGGCGGATCAACCAGCATAACCCGAGCGATCGTCAGGAGCTGCTTCTGCCCCTGGGACAGGCTTTCGCCGGAGCCGCTGATCACCGTATCATAGCCCTGCGGCAGCCGCTTGATAAAGCTGTGGGCGTTAGCCGCCTTAGCGGCAGCGATGACCTCCTCCTGGCTGGCATTCGGCTTCCCGTAAGCAATATTATCGCGAATCGTCCCGCCGAACAGCCAGGTATCCTGCAGCACCATCCCGAAAGTGTGGCGCAAGCTGTCTCGGGTCATATCGTTAATATTCAAGCCGTCTATTGCGATCTCGCCGGCATCAACATCATAGAAACGCATTAACAAATTCACCAGCGTCGTCTTGCCAGCACCGGTCTGTCCCACGATTGCAACCCGCGTACCCGGTTCAACAACGAGATTCAAATCGGTAATCAGCGGCCGATCAGGCTGATAGGCGAACTTCACATGACGGAACGCAATCGTCCCCTGCTTCGCCGGAATATGAACAGCATCGGCAGCATCCGGTGATTCCTCCGCTTCATCAAGCACCTGGAAGATACGCTGCGCCGAGGCGGTAGCGGATTGCAGCTGCGTAATGACGCCGGTAATCTCGTTAAACGGCTTAGCGAACAGATTGGCATAGATCAGGAAGCTGGACAGTCCCCCGATCGATATCCTGGACATGATGACCATAATACTCCCGATTAAGGCGATGATGGAGAAGGTCACATTGTTTACCAAACGGGTAGATGGGTTCGACAGAGAACTGACGAATTGCGATTTTACACCGGTATGGTACAATTCATCATTTCGCGCTGTAAACTCCGCAAAAGAGTGATCTTCATAACGGAAGGCCTGGACCACCTTCTGCCCGCCGATCATCTCCTCGACATAGCCGTTCAGCCCGCCCAATATGCGGGCCTGATCACGAAATAGCTGCTGGGAGCGCATCGTAATGAACCGTGCAACGAAGAAGGTCGCTGGTGCCGATAGCAGCACGACGAGGGTCATAAGCGAATTCGTATACAGCATGAGCGCGATCGCCCCGATGATGGTAACAACGCCGGTTAATAGTGTGGAGAAGCCTTGCAGCAATCCATCCGATATGGCATCCATATCGTTGACGAACCGGCTGATGCTATCCCCTTGCGGATGATTATCATGATATTTCAGCGGCAAAACGTTCAGCCTGTCGAACATCTCGCTGCGCAGATCATTTACCGTTTGATAAGCAAGCCGGTTCGTAAGATAGGTCAGCAGCCAGCCAAATAGGCTTCCGATGAGGTACACCAGACCCAGCTGCGTCAGCAGTCTGAATATGTCCGCGAACTCAACAGCCCCCTTGCCGACCATATGGTCGATTGTAATCCCGATCATATACGGGCCGATCAAGCTGGACGCTACGCTGATAATCGCACTAATGAAGGCCCAGATGGCATAGCTCTTATATTTTCCCGTATAAGTCAGCAGTCTTCCCCATGTTTGCTTCATGTTCATTGTTGTCCTGCCTCCTCATTAGAGAACTGTGAGCGGCAAATCTCCTGATAGACACTGCAATCTCGCTTCAGTTCAGCATCGGTGCCAATGCCGGCGATCCGCCCGTCTTCGATGACGATGATCTTATCCGCCTGCTGTACGGTGCTAACCCGCTGCGAGGCGAGGAATACCGTCATTCCCTGACTGTTCTCCCGGATCGACCTTCTTAACGCCGCATCTGTGGCAAAATCGAGCGCACTCGAAGAATCATCCAGGATGAGAATATCGGGATTGGCGACAATTGCCCGGGCAATCGTTAAGCGCTGCTTCTGCCCGCCTGACAGATTAAGCCCGCCTCTGGACACCGGAGTATTGTAGCCTTCCGGCATTTTCGAGATAAATTCATCGGCCTGTGCAATGACCGCTGCTCGCTTAACCTCTTCATCTACAGCTAATTCGTTGCCCCAGCGGATGTTGTCAGCAATCGTTCCTGTGAAGAGCAGCGCCTTCTGCGGAACGATCCCGATCTTGCCGCGCAGCTCATGCAGGCTGTAATCCTTTACATCGACCCCATTAACTAGGATTCGCCCGGAGGTAACGTCATAAAATCTCGGAATCAGGTTCACAAATGTAGATTTGCCTGAACCCGTCCCCCCGATAATCCCCACGGTCTCGCCGCGTCTTATCTCCAGCGATATATCTGTGAGAGCCGGATCCCCCGTTGCGCTATAACCGAAGATAACATGATCAAACACAACGGCAGGGCTATCCTTCTCCACTTCTATTTTTGCGGCAGCCTGTTTGCGCTCTTCAGGCGCAGGGTCAGCAATGGAAGGAACGCTGTCCAGCACCTCATTGATCCGGGCCGCCGAGGAAGCTGCCTTGGTGAATAAAATAATCAGGTTTGATACGACGATCAAAGCAAGCAAAATTTGCGTGACATAGTTAATAAAGGCGATAATCTCGCCGGAAGATAATGTTCCCGCATTGATGTGGATACCGCCGATCCATAGAATAGCGATAATCGCCCCGTTGACAACCACCGTTGTTACCGGACTAAGCAGCGCAGACACACGCCCTACCCGGATCGCAGTGGCCGTAATATCGTCGGAGGCCTCGCGGAATCTCGCCTTTTCGGCCTGTCTTTTTGCAAACGCACGGATGACGCGAACCCCGGTCAGATTCTCGCTCAATACTAGGGCGATTCTGTCCAGCTTCTTCTGGTATAACCGATACATCGGTGCGGTCTTGGTAATAATCAAATAGAGAAGAATTGCAAATACAGGTGTTGCTGCAAGCAGTACAAGCGACAGTCTAAAATCAAGCAGCATCGACATGATGATGGCCCCAATGCAGATGAACGGAGCGCGAATCACAAGCCGAATCAGCATCGCTACCGCGATTTGCAGCTGATTGACATCATTGGTGATACGGTTGATCAGTGATGGTGTCCCAAAGCGGTCAATCTCAGCATAAGACAGCGTTGATACATGCCGGAACAGCGTATTACGCAGCGTTGTCCCGAAGCCCTGTGATGCCCGGGCCGCATAATATTGACAGATCAGCGAGCTGCCAAAGCCGAGGATCGACATCACAACCATTAAGCCGCCCATCTTCCATACATAAGCGATATCATTTCTGCCAATCCCATGGTTCACAATCAGAGCCACAATCGTCGGCAGAAGCAGCTCGAGAATAGCCTCCACCAGTTTAAAGAAGGGCCCTAAAATGCTTTCCTTCTTATAAGGTTTTAAATATGCAGCGAGTCTAAACAAAGTACCATCCCCATCATGACTGTTATAAAGGCCGCTTGGATCTAGACAAACCGGCCATTCTCAACTTCGATTACTAATTAAATTTCATACAATACAAAGCGTTTGACGAAATTGATTTACCGGATATGATTATGACATAACATCTTCCATATTAATAATATTTGATTTATATCTAATCTATATGAAATTAATATGCCAATACAAAAGGAGAATCTTATGGACATCAGGCAGTTGAAATATTTTCTGACGATTGCGGAGGAAGGCCAGATTACCTCGGCCGCCAAAAAGCTGCAAATGGCCCAACCCCCGCTTAGCCAGCAGCTTAAGCTGTTGGAGGAGGAGCTTGGCGTGAAGCTCGTTGAGCGCGGTCCGCGGAGTATCCGGCTTACGGACGCCGGGGAGATTCTGCGCCGCAGAGCGCAGCAAATTGTGGATTTAACAGATTCGACGTCCAGAGAGGTCAGTGATTTTGCCAAAGGATTAAAAGGCACATTGACGATCGGTACAGTGTCCTCCTCAGGAGCAACGTTATTAAAGGATAGATTATCCGAATTTCACAAAACTTACACCGGGATCAAATTCGAAATTCACGAGGGCAACACGTTCAGGGTCATTGAATTGCTGCAGAGTGGAGTCATTGAACTGGGGATCGTCAGAACTCCTTTTCATAATGCGGGGATAGGTTACAAATATGCCGAGAGCGAGCCGATGATCGCCGTGATGCCCCCGGAGCTGGATTGGAGCGGCGAACGGGATACCATCCAGATCCATGAACTCCGCGAGCGCCCTCTGATCATTTACCGTCGATTCGAACAGTTGATTCGCGAAACATGCCAGAAATCGGGCTTTGATCCAAACCTTTTTTGCAAAAATGATGATGCCCGGACCACCCTGCTATGGGCCAATGCCGGCCTCGGTATCGGAATTATCCCGAAATCCGCGTTCGAGCTGGCGAACCACAGCAATCTGATCTATAAGGTAATCGACAATCCCTCCCTCCAGACCCGGGTCGCAGCGATCTGGATCAAGGATCGTTACATGTCCTCTCTGGCCAGAAAGTTCCTGGAGAGCTTCAGTAAGGAATAAGCAAAAAAGGAGTGAGTTGGGTATTCACCGTTCACTCCTTTGAATTATGACCATAGAAGATTCTGTTTTTTCCTCTCAAACAAGGCTCTGACATCATTGAACCATAGCTTGCCGCTTCCGCCAAAAATCAACGTATTTGATCTTTTGTGCTTAAATCCCTTGTTTACTTCCACATCCCCAAACGAGTCCATTTTGTACTCTAGCGTTAGATTATTATCAGATATTAACTCAATCCGCAATTCAAAGGAATCACTCGAATAATTTTTTATCGGACCTGTGTGAGGAAATAATTTGATCGCTGTTCTACTTTCCAGGAGCCGGATTACTTCAGCGATCTCTTCTTCGTCCGTGGTTCTAATTTGTTGAAGCGTTGCCCCTATACCGGGCTTGTTTTCAAAAAGTCCTATAACTACTCCCTTTACATGCTCATGTTTATAGAAACTTATTGTATACATATACCCAGTATATAAAACATAACTCAGCAGTCCGAAAAGGAGTAAACCTATCAATATTATGCTTTTTTTCTTACTCAATACGATGTTTCCTCCACAGAATCAAGTCTCAAAATGAATTCCTGCTCTATCTCACGCAAGCTAAACCGCACGGTCGCCCCGTTGGCCGTGCCAACATACAGTTCGTCTCCCGAGCTGTTGATTGTTCCGTTGCGCGATTCCAGCTCACGCAGCTCTGCGTAGCCCATCAGCATATTTTCCATTCGTCCCAGCAGTTCTCCGCTCTGTCGATCGATAACGATCAGGTTCGGGCCATACGGGAGAAGCAAGTAATCGTTCATCACCATATACCCGCCTCCGGCAAAATAGGACATATTCTCTGTCTCGGCGGTGATGTGGTTCATTTGCCAGATCGGTTTACCATCATCAAGCCTTACCGCCGCAGGAATCCCGTCAGCCAAAAGATATAATGCATCCCCGGCGATGGTTCCCTTGGAAGCTCGCCCCTTCATCGTCCATAGCTCCCGCCCTCGCTCCGCATCATACAGGGCTGATTCATACTGCTCCTCGCTCCGGTTAATGCCGGTATGATCGGCGGTCTTCATCGGGCGTTGCACAAGCAAATAACGCTGATCGATCAGCTCGATGCGTTCATTAGCAGTCAAGGCATAATCGGCCAAGCTGTTCCCCGTCTGCAAATCCAACAGCATCCAGTGATCACCAAGCAGCATCCAACGACTGGACGAAGGCGGCTCAAACGGATTAATCCTTGGTCCACCCGGATAGTAGGCATCGTAGCTCGCGTAGTCAGACTGCGGCCCCTGGAGCTCAACCGCCCACTTCACCCGCCCGGAATTCGGATCATAACTGTTCAAGGCATTCTGATCGCGAACCAGTACATAGGGATCCTGACTACCTGCATTGAATATTTGTGCCTCTGCAGGGACTTCACGCTTCCATTTCAGCTTGCCCGTGGTATTGTCAAAGACAGATAGCTGCGCGGGTTGATCCTTCTCCCCCGCATCCGGAGTCTCCAGCATAATTACGCTGTTTTGCGCCAGTCCCATTCCAGCTCTAACCCCTGAGTCCCCCGACTTTTTCTCCCATAGAACCTTGCCATCGGATAAACGAATCTGCCGCAATCGGTTCTCATATTGCTTCGCCTCCGGGTTGTAATCCGTCAGGATCGTGACCAGTTCCCCGGCTGCTTCCGCCTGCAAAATTCCAAACCCGGCCTCTACCTGCCACAGCTTTTTGCCATCCGCCCGGGTGACTGCATATATATTAGAACTCTGATGCATTCCGCTAAAACCGCCGTCATCTCCCTTGATTAACAATATGTCCGGCGTAGCCGCCAGCAGGTAAGCAAAATCCAAATCCCCCTGCTGTCTCCATAACGGATCTGCCTGCAACGTCTCCGGCATAGGCGTATTCATAAAATGATATGAATAACGATAGTCTTCCCCAGTGTAGATGCTCCTGCTCTCATTTGCCCCAGGAATGATCCAACCGATCCTCTCCAGCATGCCTTCCTGAGAGAAAGTCACTAAGAATTGCCCATCAGGCCGTTCGTAACGCCAGGTCTTCCCGAGCTGCATCGGCTTTCCAGTCTCCTGCTGCAAATTCCCTGAAGTCTCTATAAATTGCGGTGCGCCCAGCAGCTTCTTCACATCTGAACTGTCTGTGCCGGGAACCAGCAGCCAGCTGGCTATATTTCTGAACATATCCGTCGATATCTTGGAGCCAGGGGCAAAGCTTCCCGGTGGCAGCGGAGCTTCACTCGCTATATCCTGCTTCTGAATCCACAGTAGAACCGGCTGATAGATTTCTCCATCCTGCTGCCATGGCTCGGGATTCACGAGTACAGCAACCCAGCTCTTCCATTGGGCTGCAGCAACCCATTCAGCATCACCTGCCGCTTGGCTTTGGCTATCCCATGTGATCGAACTGTTCGGGGTTAACGCCAGCTTGGCCTTGCCGCTTAGAGTAATCCGCCTCAGCTCTCCAAGCTGTACTACCTGACCTGCATCCTTTGTCCAATACCAGAGCGGGGTCCAAACCTCACCCCGATCATCGGAATGAATTTTAAGCAGCTCGCCCTTCATATCACGGACTTTAAATCGCTCTCCCTTCTGCCCGTAATATGAGGCGTTTAATTTATGAATGTCGCTCTTGGCGGTCAGCTGCTTTGGAAAAAGAGGAACCCGTTGCTGTGCCTCCAGGGAATCCCCCTTTTTCGGAAGTACAGTACTAGAGAAGTCAGTTGCGGCAAACGTGGTATGACCAGCTTCAGCCCCCAGAGCAGCATCTAGCGGAGAAAGTATTAACACCGTGCATAAACTCAGCCCAGCAGCCATTTTGCTTAACGATAACATCGCCTCAGCTCCCTTATGAACCATGATCAGATTATGCGCTTAGTTATTACCGAATAGAGTGATTTATTTCATTAGACGAGGGACATTCGGAAAAGTTCTGGAATGATATGCAACAGAATAACAAAAAGCCCTCAGCTCCCTGTGTTTAGGAAAACCGAAGGCTTATTGTCATTGCGATCATTTTCTGCAATTATCCCTTTTTGAGGGCGATTGAGAATACCACTGTCTTGGCTGAGTTATCAACCAGAACATTGACGGTATAATCTCCGAGATCAGCCTGCTTGGAAGCTAATGATCTGCCCGCTTCAACCTCGGCGCAAATGGCATCGAACCAGCGATTGAAGGCAATCGCGTCATAAGAGAACAACTGATTGGCGAAGAGCTGGATGGGCTCCTTGTTTCGCGCCAGGGTGCCTTCGCGCAGCCGCACCGTAATTCCATACGTATTGTAGGCCGGGTCGAGCCAGATCGCCGCCTCTTCGGTAGCAGCCTTCGCGCTTGTAGCCCCCAATGCTGTGCTCTCTTGCACCGCTTTCTTCTCTTTCTCATCCTTGAACAGGCGCAGCGTCGTATCAAACAGATCATAATTGGTTCCGCGCAGCTGCCCCGCCTGCTTTAACGTATCGTAAGCATCCCACATCTTCTTGTCCGGGAAAGCAACGATTTTCTGTCCGCCCCCGTTCGTAGGCACAAGCCGTTGCAGCATATCGACCCGTGGAAGCACGGGAATACGCTTTGCTTTATCAGTCAGGCGATTTAAGATCACCAGAGACTCAGCGCGGGTGACATAACGGCCTACGCCAAATTTACCATCCGGATATCCCTCCATGATTCCTTTGATCAAGGACTCCGCAATGAATTTCTGCTCTCGATCAGTAGCGCTGGTTAAATCCCCATAACCTTGTGCAACTGAACGGCTGAACTGTTCATCCTCCAGAAACTCGGTTTCCTGTAAAGTGTAGAACAATACTTCCGCTACATTTTCACGGGTCATATTCGCTTGAAAATCGCTGTACCGGCCTTTATTTAGAAAATTCAGATCACTTGCCACATCTATGTAAGGCTTAGCCCAATACCCGGTCATCGCAGGCTTGAAATCGAAATATCGGTAATCCTGCTTCAGGATCGTCCGATTCTCCTCCGAGAGGGAGTCAAGGAAGGAGCTCTTCCAGGTTCGCTCCAGATTGGGATGCTGCTCACTGTAAGACATTATTAACATTTTGATGAACTGATCGACCTTCACCGGCTCGTTCGGGCGGAAGCTTCCGTCCGGGTAACCGTCCAGAATGCCTTGCTGTACCATAGCCTCGATCTCTTGTCTCGCCCAATGCCCTTTGATGTCTTTGAATACCGGCTCCTTCGCTTCTACGGGTACCGCACCCGCCTTGGCTTGGGATACCCCGGCAAATAGTCCGACGATCAAGCTGAGAGATAGGAGGATACGCACACCTCTTGGCTTGATTAAATGAATTCTCATAGATATGCCCCCTGAATAATATAATACAAGCTGCATGACAGCAAAATCTTGCACCATTATTCAGAAAACCACAATTCCGGACAATTGTGAATAGGCCGTACGGGCCGCCAAAAACCGTTACAAATGTTCGAAAAATGTCGCTTGATGGACAACGCCGGCGGTCGACTTTGCAACTTTATACCGATACCGCAAGGTATTTGGGATTATAACTTAGTACCTAGACGAGAGTTGTAGGTATAGAATCGTTTTATTTTTAAGGTTCACACGCTATAATATAGGGTAATCCTATTGATTTACTAGTATCCGATGGAGAGGAAGAGAGACATGACTCATATATCTATTAAATTATCGCAGAGCACCGCTATCTTGCTGGAGCATGCCCGCAGAGCAGGAATGTCTGACCAGGCGATCCTGGCTGCAGTCGAAGCCAAGGATGTTGCTGCCTTTCGGCAAATCGAAGATGAACGCTTCAAGTATGAGCACTTCATCAGCTATGCCGAAGAGCATGGAGAGAGACTGGCCGAAGCTATTAAGGAAGGATATCGTCTGACCTTCAATACCCGCAACGGGCTAAAAAGCTGGCTGGAGCAAGCCTTTGGCCTGCAAGGCGGTCAGGATTTTGAGGTAGGCGAGGGCATCATCGAGAAATTGCAACTCACCGAGCAGCAAGCTGAACTGGTTCATCAGCGCTTGGCTGTGAACTGGACTGTGGCTGAAACCAAGGAAGCTCCTGACGGCAAGGAATTGACGCTGAAGCTGCGTGCGCCGGAGGTCCGTATTTGAGATCAATCTAACGGTTTCTGGTTACAAGGTGCAAGGACATCCATATGTTAGCGTTAGAATTGATGATTAAAAATGGCGAAAAGATAGTAAGCCAGACTATCTTTTCGCCATTTTGCTTAATTATTGAGATATTGGAAGATAGGCTATTCCATCGATCATCAGCAGGCAATCCGAATCAATAAACTCAGTCGTTGAGGTCATTCTGGCTGGAAATCGATCTGTCTCAAAGTAGTCAAAAAAGACCTTTTCCATTTCGGGCAAATCCTTTATGTTCTTTAGATATACTTGGACCTTTACGACACTATCCAATGATGCATTGCATTGTAGCAGTGTCTTCTTCAGATGTTCAAAGGTGTCATGAATCTGCTTCGTAAACGTCTCGCCAAACCCTCTATGCAACCCTAAGAATATGTAATCCCCGGCCACAACTGCTGATGAATAACTGAAAGGTGTGGAAACTCGATTTATCATCGCTAACATCCTCCTTATTCCATCATATTTAAGTCACTATAAATTATAGAACATACGTTCTATAATAGCAATAATTAATTTCTATGAAATCCGTTCAGATTCAACCGATCATAATATAGCCACTTGCTGCTATTTAGTACTGCATTGTCGACTTTGTCAATATAATCTAAAAATAGGTATTACAATGGCTTCTTCTATTTTCAGGAGAGGAAGATGAGCATATGCCGATACGTCCGCCAATATTACAGAAGGGAGATACCGTTGGCATCGTTACTTTAGGCAGCCCGTTAGCTGCAAACATAATTGATGAACGGATCGAATTTTTGAAGGCAATGGGGCTTAATGTCCGATTGGGTCAATACGTATATGCACAAGATGGTTTTCTAGCCGGTACAGACGAGCAGCGAGCCTCCGATTTAATGATGATGTTTCAGGACGAGCAGGTTAGAATGATTCTGCCCACCAGAGGTGGTACAGGTGTGGCCGGAATTCTTCCGTACCTGGACTATAATGTGATTCAGAACCATCCCAAAATCATTACAGGCTATAGTGACATCACGGTATTATTAAACGTACTGTATGAAATTGTAGATTTAATAACCTTCCATAGTCTGCTGCTTATTGACTTCAATTCCGGCACACCTAACTACAATTTCGACCAATTTTTCTCGGCGACATCCCTTTACTCATTAACCAGACCGATCCTGAATCCGCCGGGAATGCCGCTGATTAGCCGGGTACCCGGCAATGTGACGGGGCCGTTAGTGGGCGGTAATCTGACATCTTTTGTGGATACCTTAGGCACCCCATACGAAATCGATACACGAGGAAAAATCCTCGTTCTTGAAGAAACCCATGAACCTACCAATACCGTCTACAGATACTTAAATCATTTGAAGCTGGCTGGAAAATTCCATGATTGCATCGGCATTGTTATGGGGGAATGCACGGGCTGCCAAGCAGCATATGGCAAGTCCTATGAGGATATAATTGAAGAATTCATAGTACCTCTCGGCAAGCCCCTAATAACAAATCTGGCTACGGGCCATGGTGTCTATAAAGCGGCTTTGCCAATTGGCGCAACGGTGAATCTCGATTCAATCAATAGTTCGATAACTGTGCTTGAACCTACCGTCAGTATATAACGTTTGCGGGCATCCTTCGGGGAATCCGTGATTTGGAATGAATTTGTCCGATTTAATACTATCTTTACTCTGAAGTTACCCCCATGGTTTCATTGTCCTGTGTAGTACCATCGCTTCCTAGAGCTTGAATATAGATACGGTCATGAAATGCCCGGCTACCAAAATTCCAGGTCAAAGACCAGCCGTTATCCTCCTCTATATCATAGCCAATAAGTTCCCTTTCCCCCCAGGTCTCTGTGCCAGCAGGAGCAATCCAAAATAGAACCGTTTCAATGTTTTTAGCCTTTACATGAATCGTCATTGTTGTGGCATCTTCTGGTACAACCCACCAACCTGCGTTCTTCGTTAGATCCGTGGTTACTTCCAGAATCTCAGCCTTTCCATTCGTATTCTGAGGTCTTACGGATTCTGTTAGACGATTATTGCACGCTGTCAGTAGAACAACAACTAAAAAACATATACTGATGCTCGCTCTCATCATTTTCCTCCATCATATCTAGATACTTTTAATCGACTCACAATCCTAAACTATAATCATTAACAGAAAAGAGAATGTATCCTATATGATAAATATACCAAACAAAGTAGGATAAATATCCGCTTCCGTGCTTTTCCTGGAAATTTCTCCAATCTCGGCAAAAGACTTCTCCTCAGCACCCGTAATATCAGTAATTCATCCGCGCTTAAAGCTGTTATAGCAGATGCCAAAGGCTCCCCGAATAAACGGTTTGTCATCGTCTGCTCCGCACTTTCCGCAATCGCCTCTTGGTGGAACCAACTCTGGAATTTACGCTGGAGACTGCGTTTACGAAGCAGATTCAAACAATGGTAGTGCGCAATCTTGTATAGCCAGGATGAGAAGCTGCCCGTTGGATTATACTTGTCTATTTTTTCATAAGCTTTAACCAGAATGTCCGGAACAGCACCCTCCGCCTCCTGCCGATTCCCTAACATACGACTGCAATATCGATAAATCGGAGCCTGGAACGTCTCAACGATATGTACATATTTATTCGCTTCGCCCGCTTTAACTTGCATTACGCATTCCTCAACAAACTCCATCAAGCCATCCTCCTCTCTACCTACGTGTAACACTTAAGGAGCGGTAAAAGGGACATTGGATTTCAGATTATAAATAGAAAAACAGTTCTCTTTCTGAGAACTGTCCTTGTCCAGCAGATATTTCAGTTATGTATTAACAACATTTAATAATAAAATCCCTCTTCCAAAAGAAGCCCTATAATGGTTCCGATTAGAAACATACCTATCCCATAGACAATGCCCCAGCCACTGGTTCCACCTTTTTCGTAAATCAAACTGCGACGGAGCTCATAATCCCCGTGTAGAGCCAGGATATGATCAATCTCTTTTTGAGCCTTCTGATAGTATAGTTTGTTGCCTAATGTTCCGCATAAAATATAAATTCCAATATAGGCTCCCTTAAGTGGAAGGCCTAATAATAGTTCAATGAAGACCAGCCCAACTAAGATGGCTGTATAGATCGCGCACTCGGCATACATTTTCCGATACCCCGCCCAAAACGGAAAGAAAAGAAAAGATGCCCAGTTCCACTTTGAATTTTTAATCCATTTTTCTACATATCTATCACTATGGGAATATAACCATAACCATTCTGCTTCAGGTGTATCATAAGGATTGGATTGTGGATGTTGCCATGCTGGGGTTTGATACGCTTGTTGCTGGTAAACTTGTTGTGGATAGGCCTGTTGCGAATATGCTTGCTGTTGGTAGGCTTGCGGCTGTTCATAAGCTTGCTGCTGATACCCAGGCTGCTGATAATCCCTTTGTTGATATCCCGGTTGATGATGCGGTTTTTGACAATCCTCCGGTTGCTGATATGGTCGCTGTTGATCCCCCGGTTGAGGATCGTCCGGTCGCTGATATGGTTGTTGCCGATACGATTGTTGTTGATAATCTTGTTGTGGAAATGATTGCTCTTGAAAAATCTGCTGCTCATGATCGTGCTGCTGGTATGCCTCCCGCTGTGGTATCAGCTTCTGCTGTTCCCGCTGCTCGTACACTTGCCCTTGGGCATCCAGCTGCTCTGCCTGTTCCACTATAGGTCTCCCACAGTTTGTACAGAAGCGAGCGGTCGCACTTATACTTTGTCCGCATGAAGAACAATATCTTACTTCCAAACAATCCTCACCATCCTCCACCCATATTACCACTACCGTTCGTCATTTCACGTTTTTCACATATAAACCTTATGAATTTAGGGGCTATCTATAGGTAATATTCTACTACAACCATGGAATAATTTAACGAATAAATAATTTAACCAAACTGAAACACTATTTAAGCAATAGGAAGACAAGCAATCCCCCGATCACGACCAAAGTCGTTAGGATCCTTGTCAGGAAGCTTCCTCTTGTCAGAGCTTCTAAATCACCGCTCACCGAGCGGTTTATCGAATCAGCCATATTGATGGTTGGATTTTTCTTGTAATCTTCGAGCTTCTGTTGTTCTAGTTTATCTCGGTGATTCATGGATTGGCCTCCGATCCGGGTAAAAATAATAGTACTGAGAGGAAAATTAGCATTAAAAGACCGATTTATTCAATCTGCGTAGCTACTACTTGCCCATTGGGTTCACATATGTGAGGGGAATTCTATTATTCTTTCTACTTGATAATTATAGTTCTTACACCAGTTTTATTCCATTCATTATGGTATAATTTGAGAGTACAGTATACGGCTGTAAGGGTGGTCGGCTAGTCTCCCAGGAGGGAGGTGATGCCCATGGAGGTTAAAGATGCGCTTTCCTTAATGTTCATGTTCGGCATGTTCATTCTGGCACTGCTCACCTACATGAAAAAGAAATAGACCGCCCTGCCTAAGGAAACGGTCTATTTCGATCAGCACTTAGCGGCCGACTGCTCTTTATGCAGTTATTGTACACTGGAGTCGTGTTACAGCACGGCTCCTTACTTATTCTTACCTTATTATAGCTCATTTTATAACGCTTTTACAGGGGATTTTTTGAGTGGGTCTATACCTTCTCCCCCTTATCACCTGTCAGTCTTTCCTTGGTATCCGTTGCACTTCCTTCCAGACGCTTCACAAAAGTTTTTCTCCAGTTTGCCGAGAGCTCATCCACTTCAAGGATCTTCTTAATCCCTTCGGTGTCATTCTTATCCCGGTGCATGATCTGGTTAGCGTAGGCAAGAGTAACCCCCATCGGATGGCAGCTCGTTCTAATCAGACTATCCGCCTTCGATACTAGCCCTTCTTGCAGCACCCGGAAATAAAAGCCAGTATAACCGGTCTCCTGCACCTTCAGCGGCATGTCGGGTGCCCCATATCTTACAGACAATTTAAAGCATGGCTGCCTGGGCTGACTCACCTGCACAACCGCTTCCCCAAGCTGAAAAATATCGCCGATACAAACCCCCGTCTCCAACAATCCTTGCGTCGTCAAATTCTCCCCAAAGGCGCTGTATTCCAGCTTTTGATTTAGTTCATTCTCCCAATAGGGATAATGTTCATAGGGGTAAACACAGACTGCCTTATCTCGGCCTCCGTGATGAACAAGATCCGCCTGACCATCACCCTCGAAATTGACCGAGGTCAAGAACAGAGTCTTATCGCTGGGCGTCTTGAAAATACCTGTGGAAAGTTCTCTGTTGTTATATTGAATCTGTGTAGGTTTACCTATGTTGATGGATATGATTTTGGCATTCATTTTGGGGGTCACCTCCGTTGTGGGATTGGGAACGAGATAAATGATTGTCTTTCTATTATATACCAGGTTTCTAAATTCAGTCGCTTGTCCGAAGCTCAAACTTTGGACACCCTCCCATCACCCCACTTATAATGAGACCAACCTTTGTATTTGGGGTTATCAATTATTAACCAGTTTCGAAATTCAATGGCATCATTTTTTGCGTAATCTACCGTCGGAATACCAAATTGATAATTCTCAACAGCTACTATTACTACATAAGCCTAGAACACTTTTCTTTTTCCAAGGCGCACATCTTCAGAAGCTGGTGCATAGTAGCGTGCTTTAAATCGGCATATTAAGCCAGTTTCGCTCTATTTGATTTATTCGCGATGAAGTCCATTTTAACAATAAAGTTTAATCGCAAATCATAATTCGCAGGATCAAACAAACGATTAATATAATTTTGATACTCCTTAAGTAATGACTCGTAGAACAATATAATATTTACTCTTATTCCATTATCAACTTCTGATACAAGTGGTAAATAGCTATCAGTTGTCAATTGCGATCCATTTTTAGTTTGAGCCTGATGCAAAATCCCACATCTGATATCATCATAAAAAACCCCAGCAACTCTATCATTAAAGGAATGTTTAAAGTACTCAGATCTAGTAAAAAATCTCCTAAATGCTAACTTCGATATTCCCCGATATCTCCTTCCACTGATTAATTCTTTTGATTCATCAATACCATTGTGAAATTGATATAAAGTCTCGATTAATAAACACATAATCGCCGTTGCGGAAAAAGCATTTGTAAATTCATTCAGTCCTAAAATGCTTTCTATTGAATTCAAAAAACGCCCCTTGATTCTATCATCAAAAATATCAATTGCTTTTTCCCAAACTCGATCTTTACTATAATGGGTCAAATGTAAATTAATATATTCCTCTTTACTAAAATTATTTGATATAAATATTTTATCATCTTGGTACATAGCTATCCCCTTCCTTTTCTGAAAATTATCTAACATTATTGCATGTACGAACCTCTGTAAGGCTAAGTCCAAACTTAGCCTTACAGAGCTGTTCACAAGTTATTTAGATCTCTATTTTAATCTATTAAGGACGTAACAGAGCGTAGCCCCCAGCATGAATACACTATTATCTGAAATTATTGTCATCGTTGAGACTCTTGCATCTTTTGAAATTGCTTTTGTATTTGTATCCTTAATAAGGATATCCAAAGTCAAAATAAAATCTTTCATGAAGCATTTGAACGGTTCTTCTTTTATAATTGGAATAACATAATGTTTATCGCCTTCAACCGTCGGATGTAAAATTAATCAACACAATTTGAGATAGTCAAATTGTATTATAAGCCTATTGTAATATAAAATTGGAATTAATTGTCGAACAATACTCCTCATATTTCAACAAAAAAACTTCCACTAAATATTAATAGTAGAAGCTTCTATAAGATATTCGAGTCACATCTATATCCAATTCTACTAAGCACTGTGCTGATTAAGCTATCCGAGTTTTACAACGTAAATATTAATTATATTTTAGGTCAAACAAATATCTCCAAGCGATACAACGGTAAGTGAAAGCGGATTTTCAATAGAATCCTGTGTCTCCAATAAATTGTTGACACAGGATTTTTGATTTTACGAGAAAATTGATAGCTTCCCATTCCTCCCGGAAAGAAGTAACTATCACATAGAATCCGCCTTACATAAACAAAAAATGCTGGCAGATTTGCCAGCATTTTTGCTATTCCATCCCTTTTGCTGCCTGTCACTCCCTCAGCAGCAGGCAAACAGTAGAAAAGATTCATGGAGAATCCGTTACGGAAACGATACGCTTCTGATTCCCAAGCCGATCTGAAATCGGCGAGCTCCATGCTTTCTACATCCGGTGCGATAGATCTTCCAACGCTTCGCCGGATAAATGTCCCTCTCCGGCCCGTTTTCTTGCGCCTCCGGGAGGCGCAAGAAAACGGGCCGCATTGCGGAGAACCCGGTGGATTTCCGGTTGATCATAGATAGGAAACTCCTCATGGCCGGGTGTAAAACCGAAAATTTTGCCGCGTCCTCGCTCAAACAACGTCCCGCTGCGGCAAACGTCCCCGCCTTCCCACCAGGCAATAAAGAGCAGCTTGTTCGGCTCGGGGATTAGCATCGGCTCTCCGTACATCTCATCCTGCGGGATTTCAATAAAATCTTCAAGCCCTTCACAAATGGGATGCCCGGGCGCAACGATCCACAGCCGTTCCCTCTCCCCTTTGGGCATGGTGCGAAAACGTCCCCATTCCCCCGCTTCATATTCAATCCCCAGCAGGCGCTGCCACGGCTTGGAGAAACTGGCCGAATGCAGAGCGACAAAACCCATGCCATCCCTGACAACCCGCCTGCAAACCTCGTCCGCCACCGCATCGTCCAGCAAGTTGTTATCAAGATGACTCCACCAGATGAGCACATCCGTATGCTCCAGCACTTCCTTCGTAAGCCCGTGACTAGGCATATCTTGCGTGGCAATGGTCAAGCGAAAGCTTGGCTCTTCGGCAAAAGCCGCAGCGATCGCGGCGTGCATCCCGTTCGGATATACGCTTTTGACCGGTTCAAATCGATCCTGGTGATGCTCGCAGAATATAGTAACCCGAATCTCGTTCACTAGTTTTCCTCCCCATGCTGTTTGGACAACTCTTTCTATGAAACTTCATTAGCAACTATACGCTCCTCTGCAACTCGCTCATTTGCTCTGTTCACAACCAGAACAATAATGCCTGTCACAGCCTGCGCCTCACTATTCTTCTTGTTCGATTAATCTTAATAGGCCCGCCAGTCGAACAGAACGCAACTTGCCCTACTTTGCAACTCGTCTTTGCCGATTTCCCGATAGACCCGGCCGCAGTCGGAAGGGTCCTTCATCAAAGCGATATGATCCGTGCGCAGCTTGCCTTCGGCAATCCATTGCAGCGACTTTTCCAGGCAGCGGTAATGGCTACCCGGCAAAAAATCGCCCGATTTTCGCGGCAGGCTCCACTCCCAACCGGAATGGACGTGCAGGAAGCCGTAAAAGATTTTAAACAGCAGGCTGTGCCCGTCCTCCTCAGTTGTTTTCCGCCAGGGAACACCCACAAGAAACAGATGGCCTCCATGCCGCAGCTCCTCTGCGCAGGCATAAATGGCTGATTCCTCTCCGCTACAGTCAAAAGCAGCGCCAAACTTGCCCTTCAGTTCCTGCGGAACCTCTTCTATATCCCCTGCCGTCTGCAAAATACCGCTCAGCTGTGCGTTATCCCGGCGCCGCTGCACCGGGTCCACCGCCCATACGTCATAGCCGAAGTTTTGCAGCACCTGGGTGCACATCAGCCCAACCAATCCCAGTCCGGTGACCAATACAGGCTCCATAGGGCGGACTGGCATTTGTAAAATCGAACTTAGCGAGACGGCGGGAAACCGGCAGAAAACTGCTTTTTCCGGAGAAAGTCCCGGCGAAATCGGCACAACGTCCTCCTCCTGAACCCGGTTATACAATTGATGGGGAGTACCCGCAAACAACAAATCCCCTTTGCGCACCTTTGTCACGCCCTCTCCAACTTCCAACGCTTCCAGAACAGCCGCGTAGCCAGTCACCTGCGGATAGACCATGTTGTCGTTATAATCCATGTATCCACCACGCTCAGAGCCGGTCGAGATCATTGAAACCACTGTTTTTCCCAATATTTCACCCGAGAGCAAGGGCCGGTCCCCAAATTCTTCAGAAATAAACCGGGCCTCCTGCTTCCGAATAAATCGTACGCAGTGGTTCATTAATTCTCCCATTCCGGCGCCCCCTCCACTTCCTGAATAAATTCGATCTCCTCCCCGTCAAACCCGATAACATAGGCAAAATACATATAAACGGGCCGCGGCTTGGCCTCCAAAATATCGGCAAAAGTAGGCGCAAGCTTGGGCTTGCCCCCGGCTTCGATGGCCCGCTGGTAGCTGGCCTCGATATCATCCGTGCGCAGCGCCACATGCAGCCAACGGCCGCAGGCCGGCGTATCTTCCGCTCCGCCTTCGAACACCTCAATGCAGGAGCCATCCCCCATATCCATCATATAAACCCGTTTGTCTCTTCCCCAAATATGCTTAATCGTAAAACCAAGGCCCTCCTGGTAAAATCTCACCGTATCCTCAAAATGATAGGAAGTCATTCCTATATGATGCAGGCTCGGCAAACTCCGGTTTTGCTGCTGCATAAGTAATCATCCTTTCACGGCTCCGGCCACGGAGTTGATGTAATTTTTCTGAAAAAATACAAACACAATAATGATCGGTACAATCGAGATAATCGTCGCCGCGGCAATATAACCGAATTGGAAATTGAACGTCCCTCCGAGATAGTTCAGTGCGGCAGCGATCGGATATTTGTCCGGGTTCAGCACGATAATCGGCCACAGGAAATTATTCCATTTATTAATAAAATCAAAAATGATGACCGTGGAAATGGCGGGCAGAATTTGCGGTGCCATGATTTTATACCAGATCTTAAATTCCGACGCGCCATCGATCCGCGAAGCCTCCATCACCTCGGTCGAAACGGAAAAATAAGCCTGTCGGAACAAAATAATGCTGAACACGGCCACCGAGCCCGGCAGGATCACAGCCCAGTAGCTGCCCATCAGCCCAAGGCTCCCCACCGTGATATAGTTAACAATTAGCCCGGCCGCAGCGGGGAGTATTTGCGTCGCCAGCAAAGCGCCAGTGATAACCTTTTTTCCGTAAAAATCAAATTTCGCAAGAGGATACGCACAAAGCGAAGCCAACACGACATCCAGCAAAATACCGAGAGCCGTCATCACAAACGTGTTCCAGATATAGATGGGCAGGTCCAAAAACTGCACAACGCCTACGTAATTAGCAAAGGTCGGATGCCTTGGGAACAAGGACATCTCATAAATATTTTCGTTTCCTTTAAACGAGGTGCTGAGCATCCAGAGAAAAGGGCCTGCGCAAAGGACCGCCACCAGGATCAGAATGAGATACAACAAAATTTTTTGGACGATGCTCTTGCCGCTGCGGTGTCTGCCAGCGGAATAGCCAACTGTGGAACTGCCCCTGTTATTCGCCATAACTCATTCCCCCTTTTCTGCCATAGAAGAAAATAACCAAGCTGAACGCTGTCGTAACTACACTCATGATCAAACCGGCAGCCGCGGAATATCCAAATTCAAACGTTCCAAAAGCTTTGTTATACGTATACAAATTCATGACCATCGTGGCTTTGTCGGGCCCGCCTTTAGTCATCGCGAACACGATATCGAACACGCCTAAAGCCGATAGTACGCTGAACAGGGTGCAAAACCAGATATACGGCTTAAGCAACGGCAGCGTCACGCGGAAGAATACCGTAACTTTGCCCGCTCCGTCGATCATTGCCGCTTCCTGCATTTCCTCCGGTACCGATTGCAGCCCGGCCAGGTAAAGCATCATGTAATAACCAAGCCCCTGCCAAATCGTTACGAACATCAGTGAAACAAGCGCGTAACGGGTATCCGCCAGGAAATATATTGGCTGGCTGATAATGCCGTTGCTGAGCAGCACGCTGTTGATAATGCCATCCGGGTTGAAAATAAAACTCCACATAATGGAGATCGCAATCATCGAAGTCACAACCGGAATGTAAAACAACACCCGGAAAAACGTGATACCCCTCAGCTTTGCATTAACGACAACGGCAAGCAAAATGGACAGAATCTGCAAAACAGGCACGCAGGCTACAAATAAAGCTGAGTTCTTCATCGCCGTCCAGAATTCCGAATCAGCAAAGGCACGTTTGAAATTATCCAGACCAACAAAGCTGGTGTCACCAATAGCCGAGTAGTCGGTAAAGGCCAGCGGTATGCTGTATACAATCGGGTAAAACACAAACAACACCAATAGGATCAAAGCCGGCGCCATGAAGGCATAAGCCATCAGGCTGCTTCTCATTTTTTTGCTAAGCTTTCTGCGTTTGCCCGCAATCACACCGACGCCCGGCTCCTTAACAGCGGCACCCATACCCGCCATATCATTCATCTCCTCTGTCTAAAAAAGAGTCCCGGCAGAAGGACTGCCTTAGCCTGCCGCCGGGTGTTCGTGATGGCTGCTTATTTCAGAAGCTCGTTAACCTTCGCTTCCGTTTCGTTCAGAACGGTTTTCGGATCCTTGTTCGCCTGCATGATCGATTCGAACATACCGTTGACCGTAGACACAACTTCGCTTTCTTTTTCTACGCCAAGGCCAAGGTCAAAGCTTACTGCGGTGGCTTTGGCGGCTTCAGCGCGAGCCTGTCCTTCCAGGCTTTCTGTATCGGAGGTAAAGAAGGAATCCTCTGCTGCGGCTTTGGTTGTAGGCATAATAGCCGCCAATTTGTCAAAAGCCAGCTGATTCTCATCGTTAGACAGAAAGTTTGCAAACAATATCGCCTCTTCATGATGTTTGGAAGCCTTCGGAATAGCCAAGCTTTGCAGCGCGCCCTGGGCAATACCGGCCGTGCCGAGCAGAGGAGCAGCTACATTGGTCTTGCTGACGGAATCCGGGGCTTCGTTTTGAATCCGGGTTACGGTTTGCGCGCCCAAGCTGATTTGCACCAGCTTATCCTGTGCGTATAGCTTGATCATGTTATCCCAGTTGTTCCAATCTGTTCTTGGCATCCAGCCTTCCTTGACACCTTGCTGCAGACGTGTCAATAGCTCTACCGCTTCCGGAGTATTGAATGCTGCCGACGTTTTGTCCTCGTTCAGAATTTGAATGCCGTTGCTGTACAACACCTGGCACATTTCGTTAGGAAAGTACAGGTAAGCTCCCGTTTTATCCTTTACGGTCTTGGCCATCTCTAACATTTCGTTGTAATCAACCGGAGGATGGTCAAACCCTGCTTTTGTTAGCAATTCCGTATTGTATGTCGTGATTGGAGGGGTTACGTACCAAGGGAAACCGTACAATGATCCGCCAACTTCGTTGGATTTGCTCAGGCTTTCCTGGTAAATGGATAGCTGTTCTGGCGTCGCTTCCTGTTTTAGATCAACAAGCGCTCCTTTGCCAGCCATGCCAAGCAGCAGGGTGGTCCAGACGTTCACGACATCCGGCGCTTTGCTGCCGGCGATTTGGGCAACCAGCTTTTGCTGCATTGCGTCGTAAGGCAAATCGGTCCATTTTACGGTAATCCAGTCGTACTGCGATTCAAAATCCTTAATGACACCGTTTACATAATCAGTAAAGGTTGGCTGCAAAGATAAGGTCCAGAACTCCAGCGAAACCGGATCGTGTTTCTCCGGTACCGAGGAATCCGTTGGTTCCGAAGCATTGGACGAATTGGAAGCGTTCGCCGAATCGGAAGCTCCGCCGGAGCCGGAATTCGAACCGCCGCAGGTTGTCAACGCCAAACAAAGAACAAAAACCAGAATAGATGCCACCGCTTTTTTAACCATTTAAAATCCCCCCTGTTAAAAGTAAACATCGGACATCTCCGAAATGTTTTAAACTAAGGCGTGTCAAACAGATGCTTTTCAAGCTCGTGCAAATCCTGCTGCGCGACGGTAAATTTGCTTCCTCGTCCGGAGGCTTCGTTTTCGATCGCCAAATAGCGGCAGCCTCCAGCGCGGCACGCCTGTAAAATCGACGGCCAATCATTCAAATCACTGGCGACAGATATTCCAGCCTCGACCCCGGAAAACGAACTGAAAGGCTTGCAATGAATGGTTTCCAACCTTCCTGCCGCCTGCTTTAAGGCAAGGACCGGGTCTGCTCCGCCCTCCAAACAATTCCCGGTGTCCAGCTCCAGAAAAATCGACGGCTTTGTGGCTCTCAGCAAAATATCCCACGGCGTCACACCATCAAAGCTGTCTTCAAATTCATGAGCATGGGTATGGTAGCCAAGCCTCATGCCTTCCGCTTCCAGCACGCCGGCAATCCGGTTCATCTCGCCGGCGTGCTGCTCCCAAACGGCAGCGCTGTTCTCTTCGGCCGTATGGGCGACATTCCAAGGACCACCAAGGCAAGGGATAACAATATTGGCATTGCCAAGCTCCTTGTGATAGCGGATTGTCTCCCCGATGGTGTCCGGCTGGAGCAGCCTCCATTCCACATGCCAGCCACAAATATCCAGCTCGCACTTCGCCAGCAGCTCTTTCAGTTTAGCTGCGGGCCACAACGTTTCTCCGTAAAATTCCACGGTGTTATAACCCATTTTCCGCAAAGTATGGAGCGTATGCTCCAGGTCTTGCTGTAGCTCGTCGTAAACGGTGTATAATGCAAGCGCAATATTCACAGTTACTCCCCCCGATTTTGTTCGGTAAGCCAGCGAATGGCGTTTGTGGTCAGCTTCAGCATTTCCGGGTCGTTCTGCATCTCCGGCGTATGTCCCTGGCTGATCCCGGCCACGCGCCCCTGCCCGTAGTCATGGCACCAGACGCTTGCCGAAGTGAGATGAACGGAGGTGGCGCAAGCGAGGAGCCGGGTCCGGGTTACGTCCACTTGGCAAAAGTAATGTTCGTCGTTTTGCCGGAATACACCGACGCCTTCGATGATCGGATGGGATACACCTAACAGCGGCGAGACGATTACATCGCTTTGCTCCGGGTGATGCACGAATCGGCCGGAGTTCAGTTCCCGGTAAAACGGACTGTCCCCGTCAATCAATACAAGTCCCGCATGGTAAAAAAGAATCCCCATCCCACCGCATACCTTATCCACAATTTGCCTCTGCTCCGCAAAGCTTAAATCCGTTTCGCCTTCCGGTCGGCCGTTTGTGAAAAATACAGTCAAATCCGGCGGCGTTGACAGCTCCAGTAAATCGCGGGCCCGCTCTGTCTTGCGAACATCCCATTTGTCCGGCGGAAACAGCTTTTCCACAGCGGTAATAAGCACTTCCTTGGGATGATAGTAATCGTTCCAAATAATAAGCGCACTTTTCATCTTTTTCGCCTCCTAAGCCTTTAGCCGATGGACAACTTTGGACGCCGCCGCCACATCCAGCAACACTTCGCAGTTCGGGTGAAGCTGCACCACCGATGCAGGAATATCCGCGTTTACGGGGCCAAACAAAGCCTGCTCGATGATATCGGCCTTATGCTGGCCCTTGGCTGCAAGCACCAGATGGCGGGTATGCATAATGTTCTTAATGCCAAGCGTCAGACCACCAAGCGGATAATCGGGTCCCACACCGGTTTCCCGCCGCACTCTGGCTTCGAAAATAGGGTCCATCGGCGATACCCAGGTTGTGCTTTCAAACGGGGTGCCCGGCTGATTGATTCCGATATGACCGTTGAAGCCGATGCCGAGCATTTGCAGATCCACACCGCCACGTACAGCCAGCCTTTGATCAAAAATTCGGCACTCCCGCTCAAAATCGTCCGACATCGTCGGCGGCATAATGAAATTCTCCTCGGGGATACCGAGGTGCTTGACAAGCTGTTCGTAGATCATCGTATAACAGCTGCCCGGGTAACTTCGATCCAGGTTCGTCAGCTCATCCACGTTAAAGATCGTCACTTTTGATACATCAAACGGGTATTGCCGGTAAATGTCAGAGACGATCTTGTGCATCCCCCCCGTTGTTTGCCCGGTGGACAAGCCGATCACGGCGTTCGGCTTTCTCAGCATTTGTCCGATAATCCGCCAGGCAGCGGCCGTGTCAAACGCCTGCTCGTCTTTCTCAATGGTGATTTTCATGAGGTACCCTCCGTTTGTTAGAATTATCCCTTCAGAGCTACCGCGGCCGCTCCGATCAGTCCCGCCGATGCCGGATTCAGCGTAGTGAACGTCAAACCCCGACGAACCGACTCCATAACCGGCAGCTTCAGGCGTTTCGGAAGCTCGCGTCTCATCCACGCGCTGTCGGCTACGCCTCCACCCAGCACGACCAGTTCGGGATTGCTGACCCGCACCAGATTCAGGATCAGTTCAGCCGCCGCATCCGCTGCGTCGGTGACGATTTTGGCCGCCAGCGGATCTCCGGCTTCCGCTTGGGCAAACAGCTGCTCTGCGGGGACAAAGCCTTTGGCTGCCAGTGTGAGCAGCGGGGAATCCGGGTATCTCTGTCCCAGCAGCCGAAGCCGACGATCCATTCCGCCTCCGGAGGCGATGGCTTCGGCGCAGCCGAAACGGCCACAGACGCACGGCGTATTCCCCGTGTAATCCACCGTCATATGCCCGACTTCTCCGGAGTCGTTCTGCCAGCCGCGCAACAGCCGCCCGCCAGCTACGATACCGGCCGCGATCCCCGTTCCGATATTTATATAGATAAAATCTTCCACCTCCTTGCAGGAGCCAAACCTTTGCTCGGCCAATGCGACCGCTTTAACATCGTTTTCGATTCGGCACGGATATCCGTAGCGCTGCTCCAGCAGCCCGGCCAACGGAATCTCCTCTTTCCGGCCGGGATCGATCATCAGCCACCTGCCGGCAGCAGCCTCCACCAATCCGACCAGACCGACACCCATGGCCGCCGGTTCCCTGCCGATCAAATCGGTCGTTTCCAGATAATCGTCCAGGGAGGCATAGATCAGATCGACTGCCTGCCGCTGCGTCAGCGGCCCGGAGGGATAACGCTTTGAACTGAGAATCCGCCCCTCGCCATCCACCTCACCGATCAACAGCTTGGTACCACCAAGATCCAGCGCAAGTACGGTTTCTCCTTCAGAAATGGCCGTCATCCGAGTGTCACCTCCTTGTCCGGCAGCAGTTCAATCGCTTCGCCTAGATCGCCTCCGGGTACGGCCAGTGCAAACCAGGGACGGCCGGTATTCAGCACTCTTGCCTTCAGTTCCACCGTTTCACCGGGAGCCACGACAACTGGCCCGGAAGCAAGCTCCAGGTTTACTGCGCGAAAGGTAAATGCCACAGCATCCTTGCCGCTGACGGACAGCCGGATGCCAACGATACCGCTTTCTTCCTGACTTGTTGCTTCGTAATCCGAAAATACGTTGTTCAGCTCGTATTTGCGTCCACCGATCAACGTCAGCCGCTTGGTCATTCCCTGCCAGTGGAAGCGGTATTCACCGTTTGGCAAGCTAAGCCGGAATTCGCCCGTGCGCGGCTTCGTTTTAACTGTCGTTACTTTGCCGGTAGCCAAACACTCCGCTTCCAGCACCGTTTCCGGCGCATCCGACAGCCAGCCGTATACGGCAGCAGGCCGGTTCAGCCGACTGGCCAGCAGCAAATATCGGACGCTGGGATGCACCCACATCTCCCGGTACACGGCGTTGTTCGTTTGCGGCCAATACGGATAATCTTCGTCACGGTAGCTTTGAATGCCCACGCAGATCGACCCGCTGATTGGTCCCGGCAAACAAACATATTGCTGCGCGTAGTTATAGCCTTCGCCAAGCATCAGCGACTGGCCAAACGGATTTTTGCCGACCGTCCACTCCAGTTGATGCCGGGCCAGCTGCATCAGCGAAGCGTCACCCCGGACATCCGCCCCAAACGCCGCCGCGCTGCCGCCGGCCAGCACCAGGCCATTGTTGCCCCGGTAACTGAACCAGGTGGGGAACCGGCGAAGATAGTAGCCCTGACCCAGCTTCATGCCATTTTGTACCTGCTGGCGGTATTCCCGCAGCATCCCCGGATGGGCAAAAGCCTGCTGGTTCAGGAACAGCTCGGCGTCCTGATCCGCCTCGTCCTCATGGTAAATCGATGCCGGACTCATAAAATAAGGTGCAGTACTGCCGACCGCTGTCTTGTAATACTCGGTATAAAGCACGATAGAATGATACCAACGCGTCCAGTCGGGATGATCCGGGAACAATCGGCACAATCGGCTCAGCGCCATGATCGGCTCGTGCTCATGCGAGCGGTGGTTGTAATGCTGAATTTGCGTTTTCTGCTCATCCCGATAAAAAAATCCCGTCAGCGGCACTTCCCAATCCGGATAATCCGTCTGCTGGCAGGCCATGACCCGCCGGGCAATTTCCGCTGCCTTCTCCGCAAAGTAACCGTCGCCGGTAATCTCATGGATATGGCAAGCCGCGAGCACTCCCGCGCTATAGAGCAAAACCTTGGAAGAAACGCGCGCCGGGTCCATCGATGCCGTGTATTCCTCGGCATCCAGTTTTTCGTACGCAAAACCGAAATCTTCCACGGCAATCTGTCGCAAATGCCTGCTTTGGGCTGGGTCGGCTTCTTCCAGCACTTGCGCGGCCAGCGCTTCGGCGGCGGCGGCCATGAAGTTCTCGATCGCCAGGTTTTGCGCTTCGCTGTCAAGCTGGTCGCAAGCGCCAACGATGTGACTCGTCCAGATTGAACCTCCACTGCCCATTGCGCGGTAACCGTCGCCGAACCGGGTGCGGAGCATAAAATCCAATCCCCATTTCCCCTCTTCGATCAACCGTTCGAACAAAGGCGTATTGCTCTGCTGTTCGATAGCGGCGTGAAAAAAGGAATACACGGCTTCGGCGGTATTCGTCAGGTTCTGGGACATGTCGGCTGCGTCATGCCAGCCGCCGTTCGCTACAACGCTTTTGCCTTCGTGGTGATTCAGCACGTTGCCGTGGCAGTATTTATGTACTCCCGGCACCTCGTACCCGCATCTTTCGCAAAAAAACAGGTTGATGGTCTTCCAGATGGAATCGTCCCAGATGTCCTCGGCGATGGGGAAGGTACGCGTAACCTGATCTCCGCAAACGATCAGATAGCGGCCTACAGAGCGGACTTCGGAGAAATCAAGAATGGAAAAAACACCCTGACTATTCTCTAACCGTACTACCGCCTTTTCCAAGACGATCCGTCCAGTGACCGTATCGACCAGCTTGAAGCTGTCCGCCAAACCGGAGCCGCCGATGGCGGTCTTTGCTGCACCGGGTTGATAGCCCGAGCCGCAAAAGACGATGCTGCTTTCGGCGGGCTCCCAACCGCTCCATTTTGCCGTTCGCTCCAGTTTCTCCAGCCGAAGGGCCGCGATGTAAAAGCAGGAGCGGTCTACTGCCTCGTTTTCGTTGCCGATCATGTCGTAGCCGATTTTAAGGGCTGTGACCTTATCCCTCGCCACATGCGGAATTTCGATACTGACCTCATTCCATTGATGATTTTTCAAATTGATGTTGTGGCACCCCTCGCGGTTATAACGATCCGGCACCGGCTCCACTCCTTCATTCACCAATTGCAAATGCAGGCTGACAAATTTGAAGCCCGGCATTTCCGGCCGGATACAAAGCGAGATCCGGTCATATGCCGTCCAATCCTCATGCTCGAAATGCCTGCTGATGTAAGGCGTTGTGTAAATACGAGCATAGCTTTCGGGCCAATGATCCAGACGGGTAGGCGTGGAAAACTTCAAGGTTTTTTTGCCATTCCACAAATGTTCATCGTTTAACGATAATTCGGCTAGCTTATCTGCCGTCCAGGCATCCAGGTTCTCCAGCTGATCCAGCCTTTTGCTTAGCAGGACCGGCGTGCTTTCCAGCGTCTTTTCAAAATACTCGTTTTCATCCAAAAACAGCGGACGATGAATCATTTTGCTGTCTTGAAGCTGTTTACTGAACAAAAGCTTTGTCATAGCTGTTTTCTCCATTTCGGTTCTATTACCTAGACAAATATAACTGCAAAGAATAATGTGTATCGATACACATTAAATATAACAATGGGATCATTAGCCGTCAATAAGGAAATTTAAAAATAATAAATTCAAATCAACCAAATAAACCCATGTAAAACAAAGAATTAATTACATATTTTGCAGAAACAAAAAAAGTCTGAAAGAGGTTTTTTAATCAAAACCCCCTTCAGACTGGGTTGAAAACAACTGTATAACGTTACATATTAAATTTCATTTCAGCATATCAGTTGGCTTCAATCTTCGATATTGACTTCCGCTTCCATATCGCTTTTAGGCATGCAGCTCTCTCTGACGATCAACTTGGCATTCAGCACGATCTTTTCCTTGGGCAGATCGGGGGCGTTGATGCTGGCCAGAAGCTGTTTGATACCGATATATCCCAAATCATACAGAGGCTGGCGCATCGTGCTGATCGGCTGGCACGAACAGCCATAATCCGCCGGATTTTCATCATCGAAGCCGATGATCGAAATATCTTCAGGCACGCGGATTCCGGACTCCTCCATGGCCTGAATAGCGCCGAAGGCAGAAATATCGCTGGCAAAAAAAATCGCATCGGGCAGATTACCGCCCATGATCATTTTTTTCATTTCCAAATACCCCGCGTCGTAGTAAGTGCGGTCGCCCCGCAGATCGGAATCCTGCGCAGGGTGGTGTTCTCCCTCCGGGAAGGCTGGATACAGAATTAAATCGCTCTGTACCGGAATCTTGTAATCCTGCAAAGCCCGGATATAGCCGTTCATCCGCTCCAGCGTAATTTTCAGGTTCATATTGCCGGCCATATGGGCGATGCGCTTATGGCCAAGCTTGATCAAATGCTCCGTAGCCCGATAGGCTCCTTCCGCGTTGTCGATCGTGACCTTGTCAACGTTCACGTCGTCCACCGTATTCTCGATCAGCAGAAATGGAAAGGTAGAATCGGCCAGCTCGCGGATAATCGTATCATCCGAGGTCAAGCTTCCGTAAATGATAATGCCATCCACGCGCCCCTGCGTCAAATAGCTGATGTGGCGTTTTTTCTTCTGCAAATCGCCGTTTGATGAGCAAAACAGCACATTGTATTTGTTTTCCTTGTCAAAGTCCTCAGCTCCCTGTTCCAGCCCGGAAATCAGCCGGGCGGCAAACGGCGCGCACAAATTGTCCAGCACGATGCCAATGCTTTGCGTCTTCTGCAGGACCAGCGAACGTGCAATCCCGTTGGGCCGGTAATTCAGTTCCTTAATCGCCAACTGAATCCTCTCTCTGGAATCCGGACTGACCCCCTTCCGGCCGTTCAGATAACGCGAGACCAGCGTCGTGGAAAGTCCTGCGCGTTCCGCTACATCCTTAATCGTTGCCATTCTAACAACTCCCGCTATAGAAATAATATTGCCGCCCTTTACAAAGCGGATAAAGTTCTCCAATCAAAAATAGTGCAAGTCCTGGATGCCGTTTTGTTCACGATTGCCTGATATACCCGATCGCACTCCTCAGGGGTAACAAGTTCATAGATGCCGTTAACCTTGATGTCGCCGCTGCGAATCCATTCCATGCCAACCGCAAAGTTTCCGTAGTTGCTGCCCGGTATAAATTCGGTCGAATGACGAGGGATGCTCCACTCCCAGCCAGAGGTCAGTGTAATGAAGCCATAAAACACTTTACGAAAAACGTCATGCGCCCACGTATCCGTTCCCCGGTACCAGGGAACGCCGACCAAAGACAACTCTCCGCCCTTACGAAGGGCGTCCAGAGCATCCAGCGCGGCCTGCTCGGCGCCGGAGCATTCAATGGCCAGTCCAAACCTTCCGGCAGCAGAACATTCTCCCACCGCTGAGTACACTTGAATCAGCCCGCATTCCCGAGCGATTGCCCGTCGCCGCTCATTATGGTCTACCGCATAGACGTCATACCCGCAGTGCTTCATCATCTGGGCGCACATCAGGCCGACAATGCCGAGCCCTGTCACCAGCACCGGTTCGACGGGACGGATCTGCGTTTTAAGCATGGTGGTCATGGATACAGCCGGAAACCGGCATAACACCGCCTCTTCAGGCGGCATCCCATCCAGTACTGGAACGATTTCGTCATCGCCGACGATGTTGTACAAGCTGTGCGGGGCACTGGCAAAGATCAGCTCTCCCGGCTTGACGGATTCCACCTTCCCGCCCGTTTCCAGCACTTCCATTACCACCGCGTAGCCGGTCTCCATCGGGTACCGGTTGCCGCCGAAATAATCCATATAACCACCGCGCTCAGAGCCGGAGGAAATTAACGAAACGACTGTTTTACCGAATACTTCATGATCCCCTAGCACGCGTGCGTGCCACGTTTCCTTCACTAAAGCAGCTTTGGCTTTAGCTACAAATTTAACACTCAGGTTCTCGTAGCTGTTCAAAATGTTTTTCTCCCCCATGCAGCGAATTCCTCAAACGGTTCATTTGACTTTGGTCGCTAAAAGTAAAATAACGTAAAGAAAGCAAAGGATTAGGCGTGTGAATCGTTACACATTTAACATAGCATAATTATTTTGGCCTTTCAAGTTTTAGCCATCGCAAAAGCATGCACCATACAAAACAAAAATGCCGGCAAATTTGCCAGCATTTTTGCTATAAATTTCTATATTAAACCCAACACCTACAGTTCAACCACCATATGAATATCCTTCGGCTCCTTTTTGAACAGCTCGGGATCTACATCCTCCGTCAATTGGCTGCCATTGCTCTTATAAAAAAACACCGCTGAACGCGTCTCTGTAGACGAAATGTAGAGGTACTTCGCGCCTCTTTGCTTCGCTTCTGCTGCCAGCGTCTGCATGATCTTCGTCCCGATGCCCCGTCTGCGATAGTTCCGGGATACATACATGAGATCTACCTGAAGTCGATCCTGGTGTTCGCCTCGCCATTGATGTGCCAATACACCAAATCCAACTAATGTATCTGCATCGAACGCGCCGATCGCCATTCCCCCATTGCGCAATTCCAGCAGATATCTTCCCTCCATCTCATGCAGCAAATCTTCGTCCCAGCTCGGGCATTCATGGCCGGCCTGCAATTCTATCATCTCACCGTTCTGCATCTCGTAGATCAGATCAATATGCTCGGAACGATCAATTTCACTTAGTTTTCCTACTTGCTCTTCCGTCATCACTTGATAGGTTATCATTGTGAATCCTCCCGTTCTGCGTGAATGAATCATTTCAATCGATATTAATAAGCAGGTCTAGCCCTCCACGACTTTATGATGCAGCATTCAAGCAAAATGCAGGACGGGAACCCGTAAGTATAAAGGTCCTATGAATACGAATTGGAATTACCCTTTCACCTCCTTTGCTAATTTACCTTCTAATGCAATAATCCTCATTCTGCATATGGATGTCAACAAGTAGCATCATTATTTAATTATATTTTTTATCTCCCAGGGAATATATTCCTCACCAATATTGAATCCATATGCTATATTAATAGAATCTCAGGATTTTCCATATTACAATACATAAAAGTGTTTAAAAGACCATTTTCCAGCACCGAAATGTGATATGAAGTCAAAGCGGGCCTTTTGAACAAACTTTAAAAAGGAGACATTATGAAAAAGTTTACTTACTTCACTCTTATGGGATGCCTGGTCGTCCTGCTCGGTCTGTTCTCATTCACTGCTCCTACTTCCGCCGCCGCAGCCGTATCTTATACCCTCTATGTGGATGGCACGGTTTCATCAGCGAAAACTCCGGTCGTTGTAGAGAAGAATGTTACACTCATTCCGATGAAAGCGGTGCTGGCTGATCTGAAGTATGTCACCACCGTCGATAAAAAGACAAAGGCCATCACTGCCAAAAATTCAGCAGGCTCCTACATCACCGTAAATCTAGGCAGCAAAAAGGCGAAAATTAACGGCTCCAATGTCAACCTGGCTGCAGCTGCCAAAACATTGAGCGGAACCACCTATATCCCTTTGTCAGCTGTAAAGCAGTTAACTGGGAAGCCAATCGGATTGGATGCTTCCGAGGGGGTCGCCTGGATCGGGGAGAAGCCGGCAACCGCGAATCTTCCGGTATGGGGAATAACTCCGGAACAAGTTAAATCAGCGGCCGGATATTCAACCCTTCTTGATGAAGGTGGACAAGGCGATATTTATTTGCTGTTGTACCAGGATTCCATGGAAGACCCTGAAGAGCTATACGTTTTTTATAAGAATAAATTAGCCAAAGTGGTCTTTAGCCCTGTCATTTCCGGTCTTAATGAAGTGGGGCTAGTTGGCTTCTATGATGGAGCGTTTGATAGTTTAGTTAAAAGCTATGGGCAACCTATCACAGATGTCGTTGGCGCTTACGAGGATACGTTAGAACAGATCCCTCTGCTTGACGGGGGCTACTATATGAGCGAATGGAAAAAAGGCGACACGCTGATCACTCTTTTATTGCAAGGAACCGAAGATGGGTATTCTGTAAGCATGCAGTATGTGAAGGCATCGATCGAAGCTCAAGTCGAGGCTGCTTTGGATGCGATTCAATAAATAGAATGGCCCCTACTCTACTCAGAAGACTTCCTCCCGGAAGTCTTCTTTTTTTCACCCTATTTCCTCAAAAATCCTCTTCAACATTAAATCTCCAAAATTCAGCAAACAATTTTCAACATTTCCGGATATTTAGAAAATTATTTTCTAAAAGCGTTTACAAATTAAAATTATTTTGTTAGCCTAATAGCAACACAAGCTATTCACTTGCGAGAAAAGGAGCGAAGAACCTATGAAGCAATACGACGTAGTTGTAATGGGCGGAGGCATCTCCGGGGCTATGGCTGCCATTGCAGCATCCAGAACCGGGGCGAAGACGCTGATTATTGAGTCCCACGGTTTCCTCGGCGGCACTCTAACCGCCAACGGTGTCGGGCCGATGATGACCTTCCATGCCGGTGATAAGCAGGTCATTCAAGGCTTCACCGGGGAATTGATCGAGCGGCTGAAGCAGTTGGGCAAATCTCCGGGGCATATTTTCGACACCGTCGGATTTACATACTCGGTTACCCCATTTGATGCCGAAGCAATGAAGCATGAGCTGGAGCTGATGGTAACGGAAGCCGGCGGAGAAATTTTGTACCACACGATGCTGGCAGGCGTTTACACGGAAGCAGGCCGCATTACAGGCATCCAAGTCTGCAACAAATCCGGGCTTAGCGACATTCATGCCTCCGTCTTCATCGATGCTACCGGTGACGGTGACCTCTCGGCCCTGGCAGGAGTCGAGTACACCAAAGGACGCAAATCTGACGGAGCGACCCAGCCGATGACCCTCAAAATGAAAATGTACAACGTGGATATCCCAAGGGTCAAGGAATATATTCACGCTCATCCCGAGGATTTCCCGCTATACAACGGGGACACCTCCATTATCGAGAAGGCCCCTCGCCTATCGGTCGGCGGCTTCGACAGCCTGTTCAGGAAAGCCAAGGAGCTCGGTGAAATCTCCATTCCGCGTGAAAATATTCTGTTCTTCGAGACGAATAACCCGGGCGAGGTCATCCTCAATACAACGCGGATTATCGGTTATGATGCTACAGACGCGCACAGTCTCAGTCAAGCGGAAATGGAAGGCCGCAAGCAGTGCCGGGAGCTGGAGCTGTTTGTTCGCAAATACATTCCCGGCTTTGAAAATGCAGTTGTCGAGTCCACCGGACCAAGCATCGGCGTGCGCGGTTCGCGCCAAATTAAAGGCATCTACACGCTGACGGCTGAAGATATTTTGCAGCAGCGCCTGTTCGAAGATACGATCGCTCACTCGGGCTATCCGATCGACATCCACAGCCCGGACGGCGAAGGCACCAAGCATGAGAAGCTGGAATGGGGCGGCGTATACAGCATTCCGTATTCCTGCATGATCACCGCTTCCATACCTAACCTGATCGTGATCGGCCGCTGCATCTCGGCCTCCTTCGAAGCCCAGGCAGCGATGCGAACCACGCCAACAACAGGCGCGATCGGTCATGGCGGCGGCGTAGCCGCAGCTCTTGCGGCGCTCGAACACAAGAACGTTCAAGATATAGACATCAAGCATGTTCAATCACTTCTTAAAGAGCAAGGCGCTTACCTTGAAGTATAAAGAGGTTGTTCAAAAATCCGCTTTTGATCACGAAGTCAATCAAGAAGCTATTCGGCATCGAATCTTGAATTCAGCCGGGTCCTCCGGTGCTCACGTACAAACTACGTACGCTCCGCTCCTCAGACCCTAGCTTATCCAACCTTCTCGGTGCTGAAAACCGGCCTTTTTGAACACGTATTAAAATAACAAGTTGAACTAAGGAAATAGAACGGTCTTGGCAAAAGGCTGAAATGATTCTGAAGAAACGTAGTGGTCGCCTTTGTGAACGGATTTCTAGCTTGTTGGATTCTACTCAATCATAGAAATTCGTGAGCAACAGCGATCGTAGGAACATTTCAGCCGGTTGTCTTCATCCGAATAGTCATTGGTTCAACTTGTTCAATCACCCATTTGGAGAGGGGAAATAAAATCAGATGACAACGACAATGTGGTTGCAAGCCATCGGTATTTTGCTCGTATTTCTGGTGTTTGTCGGGCTGATGATGACACGCAAGCTGCCGACCATTCTGGCCCTGCCCTTAATGGCGATTCTGTTCGCCATCATCGCGGGCGTGCCGCTATTATCCAATGACCCCGAGGCGACAAGCATCGCCAAGACCATTCTGGCCGGAGGCTCCATGAAGCTATCCGGTGCTATCGCCGGTCTGATCTTTGGTGCCTGGTTCGGCCAGATTCTGAACAAAGTCGGTATTACTAAATCCATTATTCGCAAGGCGGCCGAATTGGCCGGAGATAAGCCTATACTTATAGCTATTCTATTTTTCATCACCGCATCCATTATTTTTTCCGCAGCTGGAGGACTGGGCATGGTCATCCTCGTTGGCACCATCGTTATCCCGATTATGCTGACGGCGGGCATCTCCCAATTCGTCGCTTCGATCGTAGTTCTGCTGGCTGTTGGCGTGGGCTCCCTGTTCAACGTATCCAACTGGGCGGTATATGTCGATGTGCTTGGTCTTTCGGTTGAGCAGATCGCCGACTACACATTGGTTGTAGCTTCCCCGCTGATCCTTATTGCTTTGGCCATGATCGTCTTCTATATCCGCAAAGACGGCAAAGGCCGCAAAGCCTGGGCGATGCCAGCAGCAACCCCTGGCGGCGGCGACAAGAAAGTGCCTGCCATTGCCCTGATTAGCCCGCTCGTACCGGTATTGCTTGTATTTATCTTCAAGATCGATATCGTCCCAGCCGTTATTGCTGGCGCACTTGTCACAATTCTGCTTACCTGGCCGAAGCGTCCGATCCATATCCTCTCCAGCGCACTTGTAGAAGGAATTCAGGATGTTGCTGGCGCGATGGGACTTATGATTGGCATCGGCATCCTGCTCAGCTCCGTAATGTCGCCGCAAGTATCGGCGGTCATCTCGCCGCTGATTGAGTCCGTGCTGCCAAACAGCCCATTGATGTTCATCCTGTTCTTCACGATTCTGTCGCCGCTGGCCATCTACCGCGGACCGCTAAACGTCTGGGGTCTTGGCAGCGGGATCGCCGCCCTGTTCGTATCCGCCGGCATGACGCCGGTCGCTGCCATGCTCGCCCTGCGTGCAGTCAGCAACGTGCAATCCGTCTCCGACCCTACGAACTCCCATAACGTATGGGTAGCCGACTTTACGAAGAGCGACATCAACGAGATTCTGAAGAAGACACTGCCATGGACGATGGCGTCCGTTCTAATCGCCGTTATCATCGGATCGTTTATGGTATTTTAAACCTTAAATAGTGGACTTTTTGAATTACCTTTATAGATAAAACCGGGTAAGGGCCTTGCGTAGAGTTTCTATTAAAGCTCGAGCAGAAGGTCCTTGACCCGTCAACTGGAGGAGGACATTATGGGGAGAACGAAAGTAAGGGTCGGCATTGACGTCGGCGGTACGTTTACCGATGCGGCACTGATCGATAATGAAACATTTGAAGTCATCGAGAAAATGAAAATCCCGACCACCCACCATGACCCGGACGGTGTGGCCAAAGGGATTGTGCAAATTCTGGAGCGGATTCTAAGCAGCCGGGGCATTCAGCCTGAAGACGTAACCTTTATCGCCCACGGGACAACGCAGGCCACGAACGCTCTGCTCGAAGGAGACGTAGCCCGCGTCGGCATCATCGGTATGGGCTCGGGCATCGATGGGCTCAGCGCCCGCTCCGAATCCAATCCGGGCGATATCGAGCTGGCTCCGGGCAAGTTCCTGCATACTTTCCATACGTATCTGGACTCCAAGAACATGACAGATGAGCAGATCAACGGGGCCATCGACGAATTGGCGGCCCAGGGTGCCGAGGTGATTGTCGCCTCTGAGGCCTACAGCGTAGATGATCCCACTAACGAGCTGCGCGTGGTGGAGCTGGCGAATCGCAAAGGCTTGTACGCCACGGGCGGGCACGAGATCAGCCAGCTCTACGGGCTGAAGACGCGGACGCGCACGGCGGTCGTCAACGCCTCCCTCATCCCGAAAATGATGGAGACCGCCAATATGACCGAGAAGTCCGTTAAGGACGCCAGCATTCAGTCCCAACTCATGATAATGCGCTGCGATGGCGGCGTCATGAGCATTGACGAAGTACGCAAACGGCCGATCCTGACGATGCTGTCCGGCCTTGCTGCCGGGGTCGCCGGGGCGCTGATGTACGAGAAGATCTCCGATGGCATTTTCTTTGAGGTCGGCGGAACGAGTGTCGATATCTCCGTCATCAAGAACGGGAAAGTCATGATCAAGAATGCCGAGGTTGGCGGCCACCGTACTTACCTGCAATCCCTGGATGTGCGTACGCTTGGCATCGCCGGCGGCAGTATGATCAAGGTAGCAGGCGGCAAGATCACGGATGTCGGGCCGCGCAGCGCGCATATCGCCGGTAAAGAATATGAAGCCTTCGCATCGACCGAGAATATCGTCGATCCGAAGGTAAAATTCATCAACCCGCGCGAGGGCGACCCTGCTGAATACGTGATCTGTGAATGCGCCGGAGGCAAGGAATATTCCTACACCCTCGCTGGGGCAGCCAATATTCTGAACTACATTCCTGAAGGGGATTATGCCCGGGGAAATACAGAAGCAGCCTTAAAAGCCTGGAAGGCGCTGGCCGATCATGTTGGACTAAGCATAGAGGAAACCGCCAGACAAGTCATGAATATCGCTATCGATAAGACGATGAAGACCGTCAACGAGATGATCGCGGACTATGAGCTGGACCGCAGCTTCGTTACATTGGTAGGCGGCGGCGGCAGCGGCGCGGTGCTCATCCCGGCAATGGCAGACCGCGAGGGCTTCAAATCGCAAATCGCCAACAACGCTCCTTACGTCTCCACGATCGGGGTAGCGTTAGCCATGGTGAAGGAGCAGCTGGAGCGAACGGTCGTTAATCCGACTGAGGAAGATATTAAGCGCATCAGAGCTGATATCATCGAGCGTATCGTGCAGTCTGGCGCTTCCGAGGAGACCGTCGAAGTCAGCATCGAGATCGACAGCCAGAAGAACATTCTCCGCGCTATGGCAACCGGCTCCACCGAGCTGCGCTCCAAGGATCTGGGCCAAGAGGCCATGTCCGTGGAAGAGATGAAGGCCATCGCCGCCAGCTCGATCGATCAGCCGCTGGAATCAACGGAGCTTGTCGCTCAGACCGGACGCTGGAACCTGTTCGTCAGCGAGAATGTGAAGAAATCCTTTTTCGGCCTGTTAAAAAAGAAATCCAGCTCGGTCAGCGTTCTTGACCGCGAAGGCGTCGTCCGCTTCAAGAAGAGCAATGTGCATTATACGAAGCTAAGCAAAGCCGCATCAGAGGCGTTAAGCTCCTTCCTGGACGATAACACCATTTATTCCGATGCCAATGCCACGATCCCGAAGGTGTTCGTCTTTTATAAAGAGAAAATGCTTGATTTGACCGGTATGCAGACGAAAGAACAGCTTCTGTCCATTCTTGAGATTGAGACCGAGATGCTTAAAGCCCAGGATGAAATGCTGGTTATCGCTTATCAGTAGCGGAAACCGCCTTGTATTTCTAACGAAGCTGCAGAGCGTTATTCCCCTAAAAACAACTAGTTATCAAATCTAATGAAACTGTGGATCGTTATTTGCGATAAAAAACAGCTTAAAGCCACTCATCCGGCTTAATAAGGCTTCCCTGTTTCGCTACAATTTGTAGCAGACTTTTGAGACGAAAATAGCGATATCACGTTTCGTTAGAGAATAATGCTAAAGATTCATGCTAGAGATTAATTGAGCAGAAATTGCGAGGAGGACGATGAAAAATGCCGGTGCAAGCTCTTATCCCTGATCTGATGTCCGGTGGCATGCTGTCCGATGAAGTCCTGGGCTGTATGGAGCTGCGGCAGGACCCGCTGTTTCATAAAATACCCGCGGAGAAAATTCCCTATTACGTCCATGAATCGCTGCAAGCCGGACGTTTGGCGGCAGCGGCCTACACTAGCCACGATATTCGCGCTATGTGCAGGGAAGCCGGACTTCGCTACGAGATTACGGAAGCGTCAGGGAAATTCCATAACGTCGCCTTCCGGGCACAGATCGATTTCTCCAAGACACCGCCGGAAATCATTTTGTATGCCTCCTCGCTCAAGGGAATGCAGACGGTCTGCCAAGAAATCCTTGGTGAACGGTCCAACGGCACGGATACAGACTTCGACCTGCTGGTCGATATTCATCTGGCTCATGAATTCTATCATTGGCTGGAGTACCGGGAGCAAGCTTTTACAAATGAGCGTTTAGCATCGATCGAGAGCTTTAAGCTAGGGCCTTGGACGAGGCGATCCAGCGTAGTGCAGTGCAGTGAAATCGCCGCCCATGCCTTTTGCAAAGAGCTGCTGGCACTCCCCTGCCTGCCTAACTTGCTGGACTATGCTTATTTGATCGAAGAGAAGCAGCTCTCGGCTGAGGATTTTATGCGGCAAATATCGACTTGTAAATTATGGATATAACGCACTCTCAATACCTCACTCAGTATGATATAATGGGAAAAGCTATTGCCAGACACGCCGGAGTAGTCATTTCCAGCGTTAGATCAGGAGGAGGTATCATGTCTTCACAGGTTCCGGCCGTCATCGCCAAGATCGTATCCCAGACGCAAAAATTAACCTACGGTGAAAATCAAATCGCCAATTTTGTTATACACAATCCGGACTTTATTACGCGCAACACGATCACGGCCATTGCTAATGAAATCGGCGTATCGGAGACAAGTATCAACCGCTTCTGTAAAAAGGTCGGATTCAAGGGCTTCAACGATTTTAAGATCGCTTTCGCCCAGGACGCCTTCTACCGGGATATGCAGGCCAAGAAGAAAGAGAGACGGGAGATCAATCCCATCGACGCGCTTGCGCTCGATTATAATGAACTGATCGTGAACACCTCCGCGCTGGTTACGGAGGAGCAGCTTACCCGGGTGGTCGACATACTTAAGGGAGCCCGGCGCATATTCATTATCGGTATGTTCGATTCTTATCTGGCGGCCATCGCCTTGAAGAATCGCTTGTCCATTATCGGCATTATGGCTGAAGCGGTCAACGACAGCCGTGCCATGAAGATCGCCGCCGCCCAATGCGGCAAGGAAGACGCGGTTGTCGCCTTCTCTCGCTCCGGTTCAACCAAGGAGATCGTGGAGACCGTCGCGATTGCGCAGGTCCATCAGGTCAAGACGATTGCGATCACCTGTTATGATTCGTCACCCATTACAGAGAATTCGGATGTAAATATCATCGTACCGGATAAAATATCGGTGAATAACAGTGCGCTGATGTCCAATCACATCACATTCCTGTTCGTCGTCGATCTGATCATGAGCATCTTCATCTCATCGGACAAGGCTTACCTCAAGAAGAAGCTCGACAGCGAGGCCGTTCTGGCCAGCGATCAAGCGATGACCAACTATTATTTATGAAGCTAAATATGGGTTCCATGAAGAGCGCCCTTTCCATTGCGGAAAGGGCGCTTCTTTATGGATACATCATCGAAACGACTAACGGACCGATGCATGAACCGACAATCGCACAAACCGTCATCGCCACCGAGCTCATGGAGACGGATCGTTCACCATATTCCAATGCTTTTGCAGTTCCTAACGCATGAGAAGCAGTCCCTAGACCAATTCCGATTCCAACTTCACTTTGAATTCGAAATAGCTGATGATCAAAGGCCCGCCAATCGCGCCCGTAAATCCGGCAATCATGACAAATACAGAGGTTAAGGAAGAGTCCCCACCTAAGCTGCTTGAAATCTGAATGGCTACGGGTGTAGTGATAAATTTAGGTAGTATAGATAGAATATATAGTCTACTATGATGGAAGCACTTCAAAACGGGCGGCTTTTCATATATCTCACATGTTAATCTCTTAATGATTTCATGATTAAACCGAAGTTTTTTTCGAAATCTTTGTACGGATTCACATTTTTTTGGCCATGAATTTTTGAAGCATAGCTCGCAAAGTTCAGTCCGGCACCGTAAATCTGTAATGCTCCATTTGCCAAATCGCCTTTTTGAATCAGCTCGATTCCATCTTTTAGGAAGTTTTCACTTTCGTCAAAGTGGCATTCCGTAATATATTTATCGCCTGAGTGATATAATTTTAAATTTTCTAGAATTTTATTTGCTGTTTCTTCACTAATCGAAGCCTCTACGTTCATTAACAATTGGTTAATGGGTTTTACTAGTTTAGCATATTGACTATCATATTGATCACATGTTTCAGCAATTTTAGTTCTTAATTCTTGTGCGTTCATCGTTCATCTTCTCCCAACATTTTTAGTGTTCTATATCTTCATTTGAATGAATTTCCAACAAAATTCTTCCTCTAGCGTGCCCTGTTTGACTTTTTTCATGTGCTTTTTTCACTTCACCTAAAGGGTAAATACGTTCAATTTCCGATGAAATGTTACCGTCCGCAAGTAGTTGGGCGATGGTCCTTAAATTGTTCATTGTGACTTGTTTCGTATTAAAATGGACTTGAATGCCGTATTCTTTGGCCTTTTCTGAAGAAAGAGGCTGCGTAAGGCTAACTAATGTTCCACCTTTTCTCACGATATTCCAAGATTGCTCCAACGTATGTCCACCCACAGTATCAACGACTAAGTCAAATGGATCTATAATATCCTCAAGGGCGGTTTTTTGATAATCAATGACTTCATCTGCACCTAATGATTTTACGAATTCAACGTTATTGGTTGAAGCGGTACCCACCACCTTTGCCCCGCGCCATTTGGCGAGCTGAATAGCAAATTGTCCTACGCCTCCAGCAGCAGCATGAATCAGAACATTTTGATTCGGTTGTAAGTTTCCTTCACTAAATATCGCCTTCCATGCAGGAGCGGCACCTGCTGTTATCGTAGCAGCACTCTCATAAGTCAATCCGTTTGGCATAGGTAATATATGTTTTTCAGTGGAGAGCGTATATTCCGCGTAACCACCATGCGTCGAAGAACCGAAAACAGCTTGACCTACTTTAAAATTCGTTACCTTTTGTCCCACTTTTTCAACGACTCCCGAAATGGAGCCTCCAGGAATATAAGGGAAGGTTTTAGGAAACACACTATGCAAGAACCCTTTACGCATTTTCCAATCAAATGGGGTTACCGTTGTGTATCGGACTTTGATCAGAATCTCATTGTCTTTTGGTTCAGGGAGCTCGATACGTTCATGTTTCAGAACATCAGTATCTCCATATTGATGTACTCTAATGGCGTTCATTACTGGTGAAGACATCATATTTCAACTCCCTATATCGATGTACCAGCTGGTTTTTTAAGGCCTAGTCATATACTATAGTAAAGGGATCGTTTATAAAAGTAGTAACATTTTTATAACCTAGTCACAAAAAAGAGACTATTGTATAAGGAAGGGATGTTTCATGAGTCTAAATAAAAAAATAAATTCAAACCTACCTGAAAATAAGTGCTCTGTCTCGTATACACAGCAATTAATCGCAGGAAGATGGAAATTAGTCATTATGTGGCATTTAAGTCAGGAAACCAGACGTTTCAACGAGCTTCAAAAGCTCTTGCCTGGTGTATCCAAAGGAATTCTAACCAGACAACTCAGGGAAATGGAAGAGGACGGACTAGTTCATAGAGAAGTCTATAAAGAAGTCCCGCCTAAAGTTGAATATTCATTAACAAAAGAAGGACAAGAATTCCTTCCGATCCTTACAAGTATGGGGAATTGGGGAGCAAAGCACAGAGAAATTCTAGAGCAGAAGAAAAACAATAAGTAAGATTCATGGATGGGAATTATCCCATGAGATTAGCAAAACGGAGGTCCCCAAAACGAGGAGCCTCCGTTTGCTTTTCTATGCTTTTAAAAATGGGTATCTGCGTAAGCTGGATTTGGATATTTGTAAAAGCCTTCGCCGGCGCGATCGTTACGATCCTGCTCACCTGGCCGAAGCGTCCAGTTCATATCCTCTCCAGTGCATTAGTGGAAGGAATTCAGGACGTTGCTGGCGCGATGGGACTCATGATTGGTACCGGCATCCTGCTCAGCTCCGTTATGTCTCCGCAAGTATCGGCGGTCATCTCGCCGCTGATCGAGACGGTATTGCCGAATACACCACTGTTGTTTATCCTGTTCTTCACGTTTCTGTCGCCGCTTGCTATCTACCGCGGACCGCTAAACGTATGGGGACCTTGAAGAATCGCTTGTCCATTATCGGCATTATGGCTGTTCAACGACAGCCGTGCCATGAAGATCGCCGCCGCCCAATCCGGTAAAGAAGATGCCTTTGTGGCATTCTCTCGCTCCGGTTCAACGAAGGAAATCGTGGAGACCGTCGCGATTGCGCAGGTCCATCAGGTCAAGACGATGGCGATCACCTGTTATGATTCGTCACCAATTACAGAGAATTCGGACGTGAACATCATCGTACCGGATAAGATATCGGTTAATAACAGCGCGCTGATGTCCAATCACATCACGTTCCTGTTTGTCGTCGATCTGATCATGAGCATCTTCATCTCGTCGGACAAGACTTACCTCAAGAAGAAGCTCGACAGTGAGACCGTTCTGGCTAGCGATCAAGCGATGACTAACTATTATTTATGATGCTCCATGGGTTCAAGAGGCGTCCTTTCCAACACAGAAGGGGCGCTTTTTTATGGCAAGCGGGGAATTGGATAGCCTCCCCTTCTCTCTTTGCCCGTAGATTGCAGCCGCACAAAAAAAGGCCACCCCAAAGGGCAGTCCTTCTTGCCAATCATCAGTCCATTAAGCGGCTTATGGATAAACCATCCACACTACAAACGGGCCAACGCATGAACCTACAATCGCACAAACCGTCATCGCTACCGAGCTCATGGAGACGGATCGTTCGCCATATTCCAATGCTTTTGCAGTTCCCAGCGCATGAGAGGCAGTTCCTAAGCCAATCCCGATTCCAACCTCGCTTTCAATTCGAAACAGCTTTATGATCAAAGGTCCGCCAATCGCCCCCGTAAATCCGGCTATCATAACAAATACGGAGGTTAAAGAAGAGTCCCCTCCCAAGCTGCCTGAAATCTGGATAGCCACTGGTGTAGTGATCGATTTAGGCAGTATAGATAAAATATATAGTTTCGAGAATCCTAATCCTGCCGCTAGAAGGAGTCCGCTAAACATCCCTACAAGCAGTCCCACCACCGTTCCCCCCAAGATCGCCGGGAGATTCTGGGCGAGGACCTTACGTTGTTTATACAGAGGGTAAGCAAGAGACACTACAGCAGGACCGAGCAGCTTGTTGATCCACTGACCACCTATCATATAGGTGTCATACGGAATATGAAAATAGATGAGTATCCCTACAACAATAACTGTCGCTGTAAGCGCGGGAATAAGTACAGGATTGCGAAATCGTCTATACACCCACGACATCATTAAATAAATAGCTACATTCAGTAGAACAATACCTGTCGCGATAAAAAACATTATATTTCCTTCCCCTTTTCGCTTAATCTCTCGCCACTCCAGCCCGCTTTCCTCTTGCTGTTAAGGCTAGAAAGCCAGTGACTAGAATGTGCAGCTGCAGCAATCGTGAGCACACTGCTAACGATAAGGATCAGGATTAACAGTAAACCTCTCCCACTAAAAATATCCATATGGTTCACAATCCCAGCCGTCGCTGGAATAAAAAATAACGGAAGATAAGCTAATATCGTGGTGGCACCATCTTCTATCCACTTCAAGGGGATAACCTTGAAAAGCAATAGAACAAAGAGTAACAGTAAGCCTACGATACTTCCGGACACAGGAAGATGCAATTTCTTTTGTAGATATTCCCCAACGATGTAGAACAAATATAGCAGCAACACTTGGATAATAATACGAATGATTTTCATGATGCAAAGATCCCTTCAAATTAAACGACCACCTGCCATAACAGGTGGTTGTAACTCCGACTAAAACTCATTTTAATTGGGCTACCTTATTAAGGGTATCAGAGTTTTCTTGAAAGTGTTAATGATATTCCGAATCTTATATGAAAAAATCATATTAGTTTTATTTAATCTCTTTAATTCTAGTTAAGTCACTGCTGCATAACACTTCAAGATTATTAAAGATTTTCTCCGCATCCCAATCCCACCACTTCAGTGCTTCGAGATATTCAATCATCTCATCATCAAAACGTTGTCTAATCACTTTACAAGGATTTCCCCCAGCTATACTATATGCCGGGATATCCTTCACTACCGTAGAATTAGCAGCAATGACTGCTCCATTACCAATATGCACCCCAGGCATAACCGTAACATTCTGTCCAATCCACACATCGTTACCGATCACGGTATCCCCTTTTATAGGAAGATCTTTTAAATCCGGAACTGCTTGCTCCCAACCATGAGCCATAATATTGAAAGGATAGGTCGTCACCGAACTCATCCGATGGTTGGCACCATTCATCACAAATTCAATCCCTTTGGCAATCGCACAGAACTTCCCTATGATCAGCTTGTCTCCAATAAATTCATAGTGATGTGTCACATGCTCCTCAAACTTCTCCGCCCCATGGATATCATCATAATACGTATAATCACCTACTATAATATTGTCTCTGGTAATTGCATTTTTGATATAACAGATACTTTTGATTTGTTCATTAGGATAAAGCGCATTCGGATTCGGTCCATGTAATTTCATAGTGTACGCCTCACTCTCTTTTTGGATCAAACATAGCAGGAATCAGATTTCTTTTCAATGAGCATTACATCCCGTTAACACCGCATTGATCCCGAGCTAACATTCATCATTTAGAATAGAAGCATGTCAACCGGAGAGAGAGGATCATCATCATGAAGCAATTGGACGAATCCCGCCTCCCTGTCATCGCCTCCATCACCAAGCCGGAACAGATCCATGCCGCTCTGACCAGCCAGGTGGAGCGTGTCATCTTAATGACCGGCGATATTCTACAGATGGGCGATATGATGGACAAGCTGCATCTGGCAGGCAAGCAGGTATACGTACATGTGGAGATGGTTGGCGGCATCGGCCGCGATCATTCCGCCATTCAATATTTAGCAGATACCTTCCATATCGACGGTATTGTATCGACGAAGAGCAACGCGATTACTGCGGCCCGAAATGCCGGCATCTCTTCGATTCAACGCATCTTCGCCATCGATACCGCTGCGGTAGAGACAGCGATTAAGGTGATTACCAGCGCGCAGCCGAATGAAGTTGAGCTGATGCCGGGCTTGATGCCGAGAATCATCGGTGAGCTCAAAGCGCGGATTCAGCGGCCCCTGATCGTAGGCGGACTAATCCGTCACGAGGAAGAGATCCAAATCGCGCTCAGAAGCGGCGCAGACTATGTATCGATCGGCGACCAGCGCTTCTGGTAAGCGGGCGATCATGAAATAACCACTTTCTCACTTTTTAACGAAACTGTGGATCGTTATTTGCATGCAAATGGGCCGATAAAAATTGTAACGAAACAGGGTATCGTTATTTGTGCCAATCCGGGACAAAACAGCGATATTCGGCCAAAATAGCGATATGACGTTTCGTTAGATTCGAAATGTCTTCGTCTTTACGGAAATAACGATATAGAGTTTCGTTAGAGGTTCAGCAATTCAATTTCATATATTTTCTTTTGGGTGGAGACGATGAGATAACCCAAGGGCACATGACATGTAATCCTAATTCACAGGAGGTGGTATGCGCTTTTGGCTGTTTTTTCAATCGTCTCTTTTTCGTAGTTGTTCAAAAATTCCGCTTTTGATAAGAAAACCTGATCGAGGTCAGTTCAAGGATGCGCGACCGCGATTCAAAGGTAGGTTTTCTTGCGATATAGAATTTCATCAGCGTAGCTGATAACTTATAAATTCTATATCTAACACGAAGTGGCCCAAGAAGTGGATTAGCATCGAATCTTGAATTCACCCGGGCCTTCCGGTGCTCACGTACAAACTACAAGCAAATGCTTCCGATGTCGTTTTCTACGAAAACGTGTAGCTCCGCTCCTCAGACCCTAGCTTCATCCAACTGAAGCGTTTTGAAAAAACGCACATCGGAAGCATAAGCTTCGGTGCTGAAAACCGGACTTTTTGAACTCTCATTTTAAACTTGCATTAAAAAAATCACTTATCCCGTTATAAGGAAAGGAGTTTTCATATCCATGAAAACCTTGAAATGGTTAAACCCGGTGCTCGCCCTCATCCTCACCTTGACACTGGCGGCATGCGGCGGTAATACAAATACGGCTGGCAGCGCTGATGCGGCTGGTCAAGGAAATAACTCTTCCGCAGCGGTAGCTGACTCCGGTCTCAAAGACGATACCACGCCTGTTAAGATCCAATACTGGCACGCTCATGGCGATGCTCAGATCGAAGGCTTGAACAAAATGATCGAGGCTTTCCAGGCCAAATATCCGCATATTACGGTAGAACCGGTATTTCAAGGCGGCTATGACGATCTTCATAAAAAACTTCAAGCAGCCGTTGCCGCAGGCGATGTTCCTGCCGTAACAAATGTCGAAGTCGCTTCCCTGCCGAATTTCGCGGATAGCGGCGTGTTCGCCGATCTTACGCCTTATATCCAGCGCGATGCAATAGATACCAACGATTTTGCCAAAGGTATGCTGCAGGCTTACGCCTACAATGGCAAGCAGTTTGGCTTCCCGCTGATCGTCAGCACGAGCGTGTTCGTATACAACAAAACCTTGCTTGACGAGCTTGGCGTACAACCGCCGCAAACCTGGGATGAGATCGAAGCTTTTAATGAGAAAGTAACCGAGCGCAAGGACGGCAAGACGACCCGTTATGCCTTCGCTGTTCCTGGCTGGGACACTTGGTATTATGATCCCTGGTTGATCAATGGCGGCGGGCAGATTCTGAATGAAGAAGGCAAAGCGGCCGTTGATACCCCGGAATCGCTGCGCTACGTGCAGAATTTTCAGAAATGGATCCAGGAAGGATCGATGCAGATGGGCTACGGAAAAGGCGCTTCGGACAATATGCGTCAGATGTTCCTCGGTGGCCAAATCGCAATGGTTGAGCATACTTCAGCGATGCTGAAGACTTACCGTGAAAATGCCAGCTTCGAGGTTGGCGTATCCTTCCTGCCAGGAGACAAGACTCGCACCTCCAACATCGGCGGCGCCGGAATCGTGATCATGGACGGAGCTAGCGATCTGGAGAAAGAAGCCGCTTGGAAGTTCGTGCAATTCATGACCGCAGCTGAGAACAACATCGGTTGGGCGGAATCGGTAGGCTACCTGCCAACTCGCAAATCAGCGCTGGAGACAGAGGAAGGCAAAGCCTATTTTGGGCGCTGGCCGCAATATAAGGCTGTATTCGACAACTTCGATAACGTTACTCCACGTCTGCAGCACCCGGCTTATCCGGAGTTCAGCTCCGTGTATAAAGAAGTGATCGGCGAAATGGTTCTGAACCAGGCTGACCCTGCACAGCTGATGCCGGAGGCCGCCAAGAAAATGAACGAAATTCTTGAGGATTATGAATGATGATGAACAGCAATTCGCAATCGCAATCTGCTCCATTGATCAGGGAGACGACCGCCAAGGCGGACGTCTCTCCTTACAGCAGCAAGAAGTATCTTCAATGGATAGAGAAAGCCAAAGACTTCATGTTCGCCGTCCCGGCGCTGATATTCCTTGGCGTGTTCTTGTATTACCCGCTGATGAACTCGGTCTATATCAGCTTCACGAACTGGAATATGACCAAGCCGGTGAAGAAATTCGTCGGCACGGACAACTATGTCAAGCTATTCAAAAATGAGGATCTGTACCAGTCGCTTAAGGTCACTTTGCATTACACGCTGCTTGATGTCGTATTGACCCTGACGATCGGCCTGATGCTGGCGCTGCTATTTAACGTATTCCGCTCCAAAATGTATGCGGTCATGCGCGGAATCATCTTCATGCCGCATTATATCTCCATGGTTATCGCGGCGATGGTATTTACCTGGATTTACAACGGGCAATACGGTTTGCTTAATCGTGTTACCGATCTCATGGGGCTTGAACCGATTCAGTGGCTGACCAACCCATCCACGGCATTGCCTGCCCTGGTCGCGGTCTCGGTCTGGAAAGGCGTCGGCTTCGCCATGATGCTGTTCATCTCCGGCATGCGCGGCATCCCAAATGAATATTATGAGGCCGCCGCCATCGACGGCGCCTCCGGGCTGAGCCGCTTCCGCTACATTACGCTGCCGCTGTTGTCGCCAATGACGTTATTCCTTGTCATTACGACCTTTATCTCGTCCATGCAGGTGTTCCAATCCATCGACATTATGACCAACGGCGGACCGCTGCAAGCGACGAATGCGATTGTCTACTGGATCTACACGATGGCCTTTACGGAATTCAAGACTGGCAGAGCCTCGGCCCTGGTCATGATCCTATTCGTCATCATCCTTGTATTAACGATTATCCAATGGCTCGTCAGCAGAAAGCAGGTGCACTATGAGGGATAGCAGAATGGCCGGGGAGAAGCAGCACCGTCTGCGTTTCACCCTGCGTACAGTGCTTGGCATTGCGGTGACTGTTCTGATCTTTTTCCCGATTTATTGGCTTCTGATCAGCTCCTTCAAGACTCAAGCGGAGATGCGGCTGGCCGTGCCAACGTTATGGCCCAAGTCGTTCCATTGGAGCAATTATGCCGAAGCGTTCCGGGTCATCCCTTATGCCCGCTTCTTCATGAACACCCTGGTCATGTCGGCCGGTATCGTCATTCTCCAGCTGAATGTTGCGCTGATGGCGGCCTTCGCTTTTGCCAAGGGAAGGTTCTGGGGCAAGGAAATCCTGTTCTTCCTCGTCCTGGCCGCGCTGATCGTGCCGGATCAGGTTACTTTCGTACCGGTGTATGTGATGATGTCGAAGGTGCACTGGCTCGATACATTCTGGGCGCTCATTGTCCCAAGCGGAGCCTCGGCCTACGGAATCTTCCTGCTTCGCCAGGCATTCAAGTCGCTGAACAACGACGTGCTGGAAGCCGCCCGCGTCGACGGCGCCGGCAGATTTACGATACTCTATCGCATCCTGCTGCCAATGGCTAAACCGACGGTTGTTACGCTGGGGGTGCTGACCTTCATCTCGTCCTGGAACTCTTACTTTTGGCCGTTGATTATGACCAACACGAACAATATGCGCGTGCTGTCGGTTGGCATCGCCATGCTGCGCGACTCGATCGCCGGGGACGAAGCGATGTACTTCCACATCATTATGGCCGCCAGCGTCATGGCGATCATCCCGATCGTGCTCGTCTTTACGGTCATGCAGAAGCATATCGTCTCGGCTATGGCCCATTCGACTTTTAAATAATATGGAAGGTGCTGGGAGTTGGAGATTTCCATAGTGCCAACACGTAGTTCAAGCTCGTAATTCCAACACGTTTGCGTCTAACGAAACTACAGATCGTTATTTCCTCAAAAACAACGGCAATAAAAATCTAACGAAACGCTATATCGTTATTGGGGAGAAATACAGCCGTTAAACCCCAAATTCGCTGCAATAACGATACCCTGTTTCGTTAAAATTTTTGACAGCCTATTTGGCTCAAAATAACGATACCCTGTTTCGTTAGAGGAGGCGAAGCGGAAACCGCCTTTGAAGCGCGGCCCCTTCATTCCCTGAAAGGGCCACGGGCGGAGGTTTTCTATCTACAGTGAAACTTTTTGAATTTCTTTTACCGCACAAGTTACGGTGGAGAATAGAGACAACCTTCTAACTGACGCGGAAGACCTATTACAGAAGGGATGTTGTTCGTGAATCCAATTCGACTCATCGTTAGCGATTTGGACGGTACATTGCTCTCCGCCGATCATACCTTGCCAAGCTCTGCCGCAACTGCCATTCGTGAGTACATTAGCCGCGGAGGCTGCTTCACACTGGCAACCGGACGGCCTTTTATTACAGCGCGTCCGATTATCCAGCAGCTGGGACTCGATCTGCCGGTTATTCTCTGCAACGGTGCCGTGGTAGCCCGGGCGAATGGAACGCTGCTTGAACGCTGCGGGATTCCCCTGGCCAGCCTGTATGATCTGCTAAGCGCAGCGAAGCTGTCCGGGCTGGATATCCTGCTTTTTTGCGGGGACGAGGTGTTGACCTTGGCCAGAAATATAAATATCGCTGCTTATGAACGAAAAGAAGGCGTTCCTTGTTCTCTTCTCCGTCTGCATGAAATCCGGAAATGCGGCACAGAGATTGAAAAGGCGATTTTACTCGGCCCGGTTGAGCAAAGCCGCCGTTTGTTCGCTGAATTCGTAGATCGTTCATCAGCGCTGCACTCCTCTATCGCCGCTTTTCAATCGGAGGACAATTATCTGGAATTGGTTCCAGGCCAAGTCAGTAAAGGAACGGCTCTTCAGCAGATCGCAGCCAGCCTGGAGATTCCTCTGGAACAGGTGATGGCGATCGGGAACCAGCTCAATGACCTGCCGATGCTGGAAGCCGCGGGTATTGGCGTGGCGGTTGCGAATAGTCCCGCTGAATTGAAGCAAGCCGCCGACTATGTCTGCGAGGCTAGCTATAGCGAGGGCGTACTGGAAGCAATGGAACATTATATAGATGCCGTAGATCGCCGTTTTCAAAATTATATAGAAAAGCTGGAGGTATGAGAAATGTCTAAAATACACGGGATTGCCCACCGCGGCTATCCACTCAAGCATCCGGAAAATACGCTGCGCGGCTTTCGGGCCGCCCTCGAATTAGGCTTCGATCATCTGGAACTGGATGTGCAATTAACAAGCGATGGCGTACCTGTGGTCATCCATGACGCAACCCTGGACAGAACGACGGGCGGGCAAGGCCTGGTCCGCTCGCATACATGGGAACAACTGATGCAGCTGGATGCGGGGGACGGGGAGCGAATCCCGACTCTGGAGCAAGCACTGCTGCTCTTGAAGGATCGGCTGACCGTCGATATCGAGCTGAAGCAAACGGGGGATGCCATGCCTGGCCTGGAGCAGACCGTGCTTGAGACCATTCATCGCTTGGGTATGAGGGAGCAGGTAATTCTCTCCTCCTTCGATCATTACGCCATCGAACGGGTAAGAGCGCTCGACTCCAAGATCGCCATAGGCCTGATTTCTTACGGAGCTTCGGCTTCCCTGTTTCCTTATCTCGCACAGCTTCGCGGCACATATTTGTCCGTTAAGCACGTCTACGTTACTCCATCCTTTATCGAACGCTGCCGCGAAGAAGACGTCCGGCTGATGGTCTGGACTCCTGATGATGATGCCTCCCTCCGGGCCTGGTCCGAGTATCCTGACCTGCTCGTCTGCACGAACAATTTGGAGGGCTGGATCTCCGTCACAGCAGCAAGACAAGCTCAGCTGTCCTAAGTATTTAAGCTACAACTGGCATTCTTTCGGAGTTGGACAGGTCAACCAATCCAACTCCAAGAATGCCAGTTTTCTTCCCTCTATCTCCACTCCTCCGGCAATAGACCTGCATAATGCGGCTGCAGATAGCGATCATCGATCAATAGCAGTCTCCCATGATCCGTCTCGGTGCGAATAAGCCGGCCTCCGGCCTGAAGCACCTTATTCATCCCGGGATAGACATAGGCATAATCGAACCCGTTCTTGCCTCCTGCATGGAAGTAATCGCGAATAATGTTCCGTTCCAGGCCGATCTGCGGCAAGCCTACCCCGATGATTGCTACGCCTGTCAGACGATCACCCACCAGATCAATTCCCTCGGAGAAAATGCCGCCCATTACCGCAAAGCCAGCCAAGGTTCCCTCATGATCAGCCTCGAACGCTGCCAGGAAGCCCTCCCGTTCTTCTTCTGTCATATCCCCCCGCTGCAGCAGTATGCGCAGTTCTGCCTGATTCGCAAAGACTTCCGTAAACGCTTCGTAGACAAGATTCATATAGGCATAAGAAGGGAAAAAGAACAGATAATTGCCCCGATGCCCCTCCATCATCTGTCTAAGCAGCTCTGCCACCTGCAGCTTCGTCCCCTCCCGGTCATGGTAACGCGTAGATAACGGCTTAATCTGCACCTCAAGCTGTTCGCGATGGAAGGGGGAGGGGAGCGATAAGGTATAGTCCTGCTCCCTCGCCCCCAGCATATCCCGATAATAAGACATCGGTGTTAACGTCGCTGAGAAATATATATGCGAGCAGTAGCCCTTCCCCATCTCCCGCAGCAGATGAGAAGGATCAAGACAGAACAGCTTAATGGATACTTCCCTTGAGGAAATTTCCGCATAGGTCACGAATCTCTCGTCATACAGCTTGCTGATCCTAACGAAGCTCTGCGCCGCGAAATAGGTCTGCAGCAGCAATTGTCCCTGTACCCCATCCTGACGCAAACTTAGCTCCTGCTCCGCTGCAAGGATGAAATGCTCGACCGATTCTACCAGCTGCGCCGGAGCCTGCCGGGATACCAGCTCCTTCCTGTCCATAGCGTCTTTACGCAATTGTATGAAGAAGCCATTCACGGCCTTGGCTGCCTGATGCACCTCCGCGTTAAGACCTTTATACTCCCGCTGTAAACTCAGGAAATCCCCTTTATTCAGGGACGCCGAATACATCTCGCGGGCCCGATCCACCAAGTTATGAGCCTCATCGATCAACAACGCGGTGCGGCTCTTCGACTCTGCAAATATCCTTTTCAGAGATACCCTCGGATCAAAAATATAGTTATAATCGCAAATCACTACATCCGCCGCATAGGCAAGATCAAGCGAAAACTCAAACGGACACACCCGGTGCTTGTACGCATATTCTACAATCTTCTTACGACCGATCAGCGTCTCATTTGCCAATATATCAAGAACAGCCCCGTTAATTCGATCATAATATCCGTCCGCGAAGGGGCAATCCTCCTTGCGACAGCTCACCTGATCCTGGGGACAGATCTTCTCTTTGGCGGTAATTGTAACTACATGCAAATGCAAGCCTTTGACTTGCAGCAAAGAGAACGTATCCTCCGCAGCTGTACGGGTAATCGTCTTGGCCGTTAAATAGAAAATTCGCTCCAGACGCCCCTCTCCCATCGCCTTCACTGCCGGAAAAGTCGTCGAGATTGTCTTGCCGATCCCCGTTGGGGCCTTGGCAAATAAATGCACTCCCTCGCTGATAACTTTATAGACCGCACCTGCCAATTTGCGCTGTCCGTCCCGGTAAGACGCAAACGGGAAATCCAGCTCGCTAATGCTCTTGTCCCTTGCCATTTGATGATCTCGAAGCATTTGTGCATAAGGTGCATATTGCTCGACGATCTCATTTACAAAAGCCTCCAGCTCGGCCAAATCGGCCTCCTGCTGGAACCGTTGCTGTTCTCCGGTAATTACCTGCACATAGGTCAGTTGGACCTTCATTCGTTTGACTTCGTGCTCCCTCGCATACATATAGGCGTAGCATTTGGCCTGTGCCCAATGAACCGGATAGCTCTCCTCCACCACCTGCGGAATGTCGCCGGAGCTCGATTTGATCTCATCGATCATCACCGATCCGTCCTCCATAACCAGCAGCCCATCGCATCTTCCCTCTATGACAAACAGCAGATCCCCGAAGGGGATCTCGGCTGCCAGATAGACTTCCTTCTGATCCGCCTCACCGTAGCTCTTCTGTACCTGCTGATGCGCCTTCGTCCCCTCGGTCAAGGCTGTTCCTGTTCTGAACCCGCTGTCTAGATCCCCGCTGCGGAACGCATATTCAACTAATGGCCTGACAGCGATCTTTACTTGATCCTTCATTATTGCTTCACCCGCCGACTTCTATTAAAGGTTGTTCAAAATGGCCGTTCGCTTTGACTAATCACCGTTATGGAACATTTGTTCTATATTATAACATAAAATAGTAAATTCCCATTGCCCCGAGCTTTTTTCCTCCACACTCCCGACTTTCCGGATTGCGTATCTTTAAAAAAACTATTGTATTTTTATTCATTTGGATGTATATTACTTTTTTGGATCTATTCGCTGGACGAGATGACTTACGACCAAGCGATGGAGGATGCGCGCAGCCATGCTATAGACCAAGCGGTCCTTGCCGGGGCAAATCGCGCTACGGTGCAGATTGTATTGTCCGAGGACATTCCGATCGCGTATCTGCCAGGTAATGCCCTGCTTGTGAAAGTAAAGGCAGCAGGACGCTTGTAATTGATTAACAAACAACCCAGCCAACGATAGAGTTCCTATCCGGGCTGGGTTGTTTGTTAAAATCCGGGCTCCGTAAGCATCAATCCTGCTCTTCAGCATTTTGTCGACGCTGATTTCGCATCTCCTTCTGCACTTTCCGGAGCGCCTTCTTCGAGCCGCGCTGCATATCATGCTGAAATTTTCGTTCCTGATAGCTCGTGAAGAGCGTGTTCAGATCGTATCCCTCCGGATACAGTTCACTTGCTTGCAGCTCCAGCGATACACGCTTATAATGAACTTCCAGCATCTTCCCCTGAACAAATACGATCAGGTTGTTGAGGGAGTCAAGTCCACGATACACGATAGCACTCTCATTCCGATCCAGCAGCTTAACCTTATCGCCCATAGCATAGACGGGAATTTCCGCTTCCGCAGCGATATCGATATTCTTCGGCTTGCCAACCTTGCTGCTTTGAAGGCGGTCCATGCGATATTCCTTTCGCTGCATATAGCTTTTGGCTCGCTCCAGCACATGCTCCTTCAGCTTCATTTTCCGTGAAATCCACAGCGCGTTGCTTTCGCCCGATTGACCAATCATCAGCCTATATTGAGGCTCCAATGTCTCCTGATCAAACTCCATCGCCGCATTCATAAAGTCACTGTGCATTTCCGAGTATTGCTTGATCTCGCCATAATGCGTAGTTGCCACCGTGATACAGCCCATATGGTAGAACTCCTCCAGAATGGCAATCGCTAGCGCTGCCCCTTCATTCGGCTCGGTGCCGCTGCCGATTTCATCAAATAGCAGTAAGGTATGACGATCTGCCGCATACATAATCTCCGATATATTTTTCATATGGGATGAAAAGGTGCTGAGCGCGTTCTCAAGACTTTGATTATCCCCAATATCTACAAAAACATGGCGGAACAACGCAACCTCAGTTCCCGGCGCAGCCGCAATATGAAAGCCTGACATCGTGGCCAGAGTATTGAGTCCAACCGTTTTCAGCACCACGGTTTTCCCGCCGGCATTGGGTCCCGTAATTACGAGACTTCGATAGGCATCGCCGATCTCAAAGTCAAGCGGCACCACCTTGCCGGTAAGCAAAGGATGTCGGCATGACACCAGCCTTATATAGCCATGATCGTTGATGAGAGGCTCTATGCCATCGAGGCTGCGACTGAATTTGCCCTTGGCAAAGATCATATCGTACTGACTGATTAACTCAATATTGATATTCATGCTCTGCGCATGATCGAATATCAGATTAGACAAGTCTGCAAGAATCTGATATTCCTCCATCGCCTCTTCGGCTTTCAAACTCGCTAATTCCGCATTATATTTCGATACGGAGATCGGTTCGATAAATACCGTAGCCCCCTTCGAAGACACCTCCACAATCGCTCCCGGCACATGGTTTTTATATGCAGCTTTGATCGGAATCGTAAATCGGTCATTCTTTTTGCTTACAAAAAACTCCTGGATATATTCCTTATTTGCACTGTTTTTCAAAAAGCGCTGAAGCTGCTCTTCAATCTTCGCTTCCGCTATATCAATATGTTTGCGAATCCGCTTCAGCTCTTTGCTGGCTGCTGAATCTACCTGATTTCCCTTGATACTTGCCTGAATCCGCTCCTCAATAGGTGCGAACTCGGTCATGGAATAGGCATAAGCGCTAATTTTCGGCGCCAGAAGCTCCCTCTCCTGCATAAAGCTTTTCATTTTGCGGCAGCCGCGCAGGAAATCAGCGATGGCTACGAGCTCAGAAGGATCCAGGATCATCCCCTTCTCAAGCTTATCCATAAAGTTCTGGATATTGGATATGCCCACTAACGGGACGTGACTTTCCGTATCGAGAATCGCCCGGGCCTCAGTTGTCTCGTTCAACCGGGTTTTCACAACGCTCAGGTTTGAGCTCGGTTGCAATTTATCAATAAACTGCTTTCCTAATCCGCTCACACAAAAGCTTTTTACGATTTCTTTCAGTTCGTTGTACTGTAATTTATCAAACGTACTTATATTCATCGGTTTATTCTCCTCACGTAAATGAATCATGACAAGAAGAAACCCTACCCCAATAGATTTCAATAAAGCTGCCCGAGAGGCTGTTCAAAAAGATCCGCTGTGGCTAAGCAAACCTGATCAAGCTTGGTTCAAAGATAGCAACCTGGCGGCCTTTTTTGAACAGGCACCCTATAAATAGACAGCAAAAAAAGCTGTAGGAATCCCACAGCTTTACATTCATGTTCTAGGCATATTTGTTCCGGAAATCTCCGATATATGAATAGAGATCCATCCAAGCCTCATGACGTATTGTAGGGTTCTTCATAGGTAAAACAAATAAACCTACAATATAGGGAAATTTCACACGTCCATCCATCGTCCGTGCCTATATCGTAATGTTTATTTATTCAATTACGACTATTTAGAACCTAACACACTCATAAAGCACCTCATATTGTTCAAAAGATATTTATTGAAATCTAATGATGGAATTATCATATAACAATCTGGTATCCGTGTAAAGCGGCGGTAGCCCGTGTGGACTGCATCAGTTCTTTTAATACCCAAGGGGCGGTATCCTCATTCCATACTGAGTGCTTCTTTTATTTGGGGGATGGATAATCCGCTGGACTTCAGTTCTTTAATCCGCAATATACGAGCGACCGTTGCCTCCCTTTTGTATCTTCGGGTCAAATTTTCCTCTGCCTGCTCAAAAGGAAGCATCCCCTCTTCGGTATAAAATTTCAGCGTACTATAGCGCGAATCTGTAAGACGCACTAATTCACCTATAGACACATATTCAGAGGCTAGTATCGTCTCCATGGAACGTTGTCTGGACATGATTATTTGACTCCTTTTTAAAATAACGGTTTCGGAATTAGACGCACCCCATGGATCGGCACTCTTCCGTAGATGGCATGTGGGATCGCTTCGTAAACAATATTATCCACCTTAAGGGTCGGAATCTGCCCCTTATGCAGCACCGTAACCGTGTGGCCCTTGGATTCCAGCCGCACCCTCACATCATGCAACCTTTTCACTGCATTAGGCAGCATTTGCTCAGTGTCAATGAATATGGCCTGTGAACGCTCCAGCATTGGAAAAAGGAAATTCATGCCGCTGCCCACCTGTGTCCTGACTACCCCTGTCTTCATGCGCAAAAGCTTCTTGATGATTAATTCAATGCCGCTATGGATGCGGATCGGGAATAATACTTTGGCCAGCGGTTCATTTTGATATAGCTTATACATTCCGGCACTTATACCGACCAGTTCGCTCCGCGAGAAGAAATCAAGCATACAGCCGCTTTCGCGAAGAAGCCATACTAAACAAATCGTCTCATCTGTGACCAGGCCCTCTTCCAGCAGCTCCGCCCGGGCGCTCTCTGTAATCGTTGAGTATGCTTGGATATCGCTGCGATATTCTTTAATATCCACACCTGCGGAATGAAAATAGAGATCGCACCCCAAAATATGAGAAATCTCCTCAAGCAGGTTCATCTCTTTCAGAGAATCCGAGATGGCGTGTTCTAACTGTCTCAATTTTCTTTCCGGGATCCTGGCAGCCTTCTTCAGCCACCAACTCAGCTCGCCCGTGGTCTGCGCATTTTTGCGCACGATGGATGTTAAAATGACTTCGCGATAAGGTATCGTCTGCGATTGCTCAAGCATAGCTTTATTCAGAACGAATTGCTTCCCTGTCTGTGTGAATCCGCCGTCTAAGTAAATTTCTAGAATAACCGCCGCAGCCATGCAACGAAGAGCCACCTTCTTCGCAGTAGTCATCTCAAGACTTCTCTGTGCGTTTAACGCTATAATCGAAAAACTTTGTCCCAATTTTAGATTTGTCATTTAAAATCCTCCTCTGATCATCATTTTCTTGGCTTATTCTGATGTCTGCCTAATGCGAGGAATCCGTTGAAAACTCATTTATTACTTACTACTTATCACTTACTACTTACTATATGTCATTTTCTTGCTTTGTCAAGAGAAACACGACAATCGCTTTACGAATGGGTCATCTCCCAAGTTGGACCCGCCAGCATTCAAAAAACTCCCCTGACCACAGGGGGGCTAGTGCCCGTTTGCAAGATAGAGTCAAAATACATACTGTTCTTACTCCGGTTGCCAAAACAAAAACACCTCCAGGATTCTCTATATCTTACGACATAGCAAATCTTGAAGATGTTTTGATGGGTCTCACGTCAGAAGGAGCAGTCGCCCTAAATCGGAGCAATTCTTGTTAAACAATCCGACATTGTGCAAAAGGAACTAGAACTGCAGCAAGCGATATACGACTCGTGCTGCTTCCGCTCGGGTCAGATCGGCGCGAGGCGCAAATTGATTCCGCTCTCTGCCCTGGAGTAATCCGAGCGACACAGCAGAGACAACGGATTCAGCCGCCCAACCGGCAACCTCATTCCGATCAGCAAATGGATAAATCATGGCTTGCTGAGGTACAAGTTCGCCAAATAGAGCATACGCCTTCATCAGCATCACTGCCATTTCCTCACGAGTGATCGCGGTTTGCGGATCGAAGTGCCCGTTTCCTTTGCCGTTCACAATTCCATATTGGTAAGCGATCTCTATCGCTTCAGCATACCAGGCCTCGGCCGGAACATCTGCAAACCTCCCCGAGACCACACCTGCTTCAGTTCCTGTTCCAGCCATCCACGACCCATGCTGCATTGCGATTGCAGTGACGTCGTATTTAATCGACAAAGCGCGTACAAGCAAGGCGGTGAATTCCGAGCGACTGATCGAACGGGTCGGGTTAAATGATCCTTTGCCGTCGCCTTCGATCAGCTGTTTGGCTGCGAGCTCGGCGATGATTTGCTGTGCCCAATAGTCAGGAGAGACATCTGCAAATGTCTTCGCTACCTGCAAAGCTGTATATGTGCCAGGGTGATAAAGGTTTGCCGCAATCATTTCGTCCGACCATTTACCGCCGGTGTACGTATAACTTCCATTCGCCACCTTGAAAATTCCCGCAATATGTCTATTCGTTTCCAGGTCAAGCAGGAGACGGAGCTTAAGCGGGGTCGGGAACTGAAACAAGCGTTTCACCACACCCTCGGAAGTCGTCAACATCAAATCCACATCATAACCTAACGTCAGAACGTGAATAGTTGTAGAGGTATCGACATTCGCTGACTGCATCATGGCTTCAACATCCGTCAGGTTGACCGGATTAATCCGTACCGTTATCGCAGCAGTATTAGCCGCATCAGTATCCAGGTCAAGCAATGCGAGCAATACCTCTGCAGGAATAAGCAATGAAACAGCTCCATTCTTTAATTCAAGCGGATCTGATCCGAGCAACCGGAGGATACCATACGACAAAGTTACTTCATGTATATCGGTCGGGATCATCACAAAGTACGAGCCTTCCTCCGTCTTCTTCAACTGATCCGAAGTAATGGAGAGGCTGGCCGCACTGCCCGGCTTCTGACCATCATTGCTTGCTGAACCAGCAGATTCCGCCGAGGATGGGCTTTCCGCTGGCGTACCCGGATTGCCTGAGGTACCCGGTTGCTCCGGATTCGTTGGCAATTCCGGAATATCGGCAGTTCGGATGAGCTCCATATCGTCCAAATACCCCCATACTTCCCCTGGTGCCTCCACCTCAAAGCCCACCGTGATCCGTCCGTTCATAATCTTGATGTTCTCAACCTGATAGGGCTTCCATACATTCCATCCGGTATTTACCATATCGGTACTGAGCACTTCCTCGCCCTGCTTCGCGAACAGCTTAAGCACCGTATCTCCGCCGCCACCGGAAGCCCACGCCTTCAGCGTATAAATTCCATTCTCCAGGCCCGTAATGTCCTGGGTTAATTGATATTTATACGGTTCACCATACCAATAATTAAATGCATAGTTGCCGGAATGCGCATTGGCTGCATTATGCTCGACCTTACCAACATCACCGGTCCCGGTAAGTGTCCATTCCGATAAGTCGCCGACTTCAAAGCCCGGATTTCTGATCTCGTTCGCTTGAGCCAGCACGGTGATTTCAATCGAAGCCTTTTGGGATATCCCTTCCACCGTTCCATACAACGTAAATTTACCAGGCGTAGTCCATTGTTCACCCTCCATTTCATCCCATGCCACCGGTACGGAGTGAATCGAGCCTTCATTGAACAAGACGCTCGCCGCAGTCGGCAAAGATGGTACACCGCCTTTTGGAATCGTGATGGCTTGCGATGGATACACAAGGAGTGGCAATTTGTCAGCAATGCTGCCCGGGATAAATTGAAATGCATCAAGCGATGGCAGAGCATTGCCGTCAAAGTCGAATATCGCTTGATTCTCCCAGGCGTTCCCTTCGCCCGACTTCCAGCCTACACCAGGCAGCCAGGCTGGTTCCCAATAGAAGACGCCGAGGCCTCTATGGCCATCAACATGGGCGACCGTATTCATGACCGTCTCTGTCACCAGCTTCTGATTTGCAACGGATGCCGGGAAACCGGCGATTCTCGTTTCATTCTCGCCCGCAATATTGCCATATTCATCGGCATCTTCGTAAGTATAGGGATAAGCGGTCTCAGCCACGACGACTTCCTTGCCATAACGGGCGATCAGATCATTCATATTGCTCTTCAGATCCTGGAAGGTACCATGCCAATACGGGTAATAGGATAATCCGATGACATCGTAATCGACACCCCGCCGCTGAATCTGATCGAAAAAGCTGCGAAACTTGCCGTTGCTTCCCCCTTCGGCGAGATGAAGCATAATTTTCACTTCGTGATCCTGCGGCACCGTGTCGCGAACGGCTTGGCTGCCCTGCTGCAGCAGTTCCGCCAATCGATCGAAGTTGCTGGTCGATCCGTCAGGATGGAGTATGCCGCTGTTGATTTCATTGCCGATCTGGATCATATCCGGATAGGCATCAAGCGCGGCCAGCTCTGATAACACTTCATGCGTATATGAATAAACCGCCTGCTTCAAACCGCTAAAATCAAGCTCCTTCCATGCCTTCGGCTTCACCTGCTGGCCCGGATCGGCCCAGAAGTCGGAATAATGGAAGTCCAGCAACAGCTTCATCCCGGCCGCTTTAACCCGCTGAGCCATCGCCAGGGTATGCGGCTTATCGTTGTAGCCGTCCGCCTCTGCCGGATCATTCCACAGCCGCAAGCGGACATAGTTCACGCCGTGATCCTTCAGGATCGTGAGCAGGTCCTTCTTTGCGCCGTTGTCGTAAAATGCAGCCCCCTGATCTTCCAAGGCTTGTAGCGTGGAAATATCAACGCCTTTGATGAACTCGGCCGGATCATACGCTTCCTCCTCGATCTTCACCAACTCAACATCGTCAAAATATCCCCAGGTCCCAGCAGGCCCAAACACCTCAAAGCCAATCGTCACCTTGCCATCAGTCACTTCAATGTCATGTACCCAATACTGCGCCCATTGCTCCCATCCGGTGTTGACGATATCGGTACTTAGCCCCGTTGGATCGTTATCTGCGGTCTCTGCATAAAACTTCAGTCTGGTCTCTCCTCCACCTCCGGACGCCCAGGCCCGCAGCTCGTAAATCCCGTCTTCCAGACCGTCGACCGACTGAGACAGCTTGAACCAGGTCGGCCCGTTATCACTCCAGTAATTAAAGGAATAGGAGCCTGAATGCGGCGACAAGGAATTGACTGCATACGTAATCTCCGTCACGGTCTGTGTCACCTTCCAACCGCTTAAATCCCCGCTCTCAAAGCCGGGATTCTGCAGCTTGCCTGGCGAAGATGCCAGCGGCAAATCCGCTGCCGCAGACCTCGGCGCATTCGCGAAACTTAAGTGTGAAAATGTCAATAGAAATACCAGAAGCATGAGTCCTGACTTTTTCATTTCGTACCTTTCACCTCACAACTCTACTAGAATGAATGATGCTCTCGCCTGAGTATCACGGATCCATGCTTAGGCAATACAAAGGAACTGGGAGCCGGCTCTCCGCTTTCAATATCCATATACACGGCAGCATCCAGACAAACCTCTACCTCTTGGCCGGAGAAATTAAGCAGGAATACATAATCCTGCTCGCCATCAGTACGAAGCTGTGCCGTTACTCCATCCGGCAAGACGGTGTCGATTGCCCGTTTCACGCCGGCCTCGTCTACAAGCTTCCTGTACAGCGAGTCGTAGAATCGCTGCTCGCTGACTCTGGCCGCAAGATAATAAGCTTGGCCTGCGCCTAGCCGATTTATGGTCAATGCCGGGCCTCCGGCATAGAAGTCATCCTCGTAAGTAGCCAATACCTCAGCTCCCTCGGCGTGAATGATCTCACATAGCTCGTGAATTTCATATTTGCCTTCCAGCCCCAAGACGTTACCGGAGGACATTATCAACGCATTACGATCCTGCTCGTGCAGCCCGTCGATTTCTTCCGCCCAAATGCCAAGCGTGTTGCGCAGCGGTCCCGGGAAGCCATTCAGATAACAGAGATCATGCTCATCAACGATTCCTGTCCAATACGTGACCACCAGCGTTCCGCCGCGCTCTACATACTGTTCCATCCGCTTGCCCGTCTCTTCCCGCAGCAGATAAGCCATCGGAACTACGATCAGCTTATATCTGGCAAGATCATCCTTTGATCCAATGATATCGGTAGGAACGCCCAGCTCCCAGAGGGAGTGATAATGCTGCATCACTGTCTCTTCATAATGGATTCCGCTATTGCGCGGCCCCTGCGCATCATGTATGGCCCAACGATTATCCCAATCAAACCATATCGCGGCTTCGGCTGGAACCTGAGTGCCGATAATCCCGCTCATTTGCGATAGCGTCTTGCCTAGAGCGGCAACATCCTGAAACACCCGCGTATGTTCATGCCCGACATGATCTACTACTGCGCCATGGAATTTCTCGCTGGAGCCCCGGCTTTTCCGCCATTGGAAATATTGCACCGTATCTGAGCCATGGGCAACGGCCTGCAAGGAAGAAAGGCGGTGCATTCCGGGACGCTTCAGTTTGCTCACCGGCTGCCAGTTCGTCTGACTTGGCGTGCTCTCCATCAGCATGAACGGCCTATGCTTCAGCGTGCGGAATAAGTCATGGTTGAACGAGAACCAGACAGCGATCCTCGCCTCCGAATCTGCTTCATGCCAGGTCGGATACGCATCCCAGGAAATAACATCCACCGCTTCGGCGAACTCGCGATAATCCAGCCCGTAGAATAGATCCATCATATTGGCAGTGCACGGCAAGTCTGGATTGGCCTGCTTCAGCGGCGCGATCTCGTGCTTATAGAAGTCAATGGTCTGGTGAGATACGAAGCGGCGCCAATCCAGATGGTGACCATGCACCATCGTCTCTCCATGGGGGGCCGGCGATTCAATCTGTGACCAGGATGTATACGTATGGCTCCAGAAGGCGGTCCACCACGCATAATTCAGCGCGTCCAGCGTCCCGTATTTGTTCCTCAGCCAGGTCCGAAATGCTTCCTGGCAATAATCGCAGTGGCATTCGCCGCCGTATTCGTTCGATACATGCCAACCGATAACAGCCGGGTGATGGGTGTACCGCTCGGCAAGTTTGCTATTCATGATTCTGACCTTCTCCCGGTATACCGGGGAAGAATAGCAGTGATTATGCCGGTGACCGTGCAAATTGCGGCGACGGTTCGCTTCCACGCGCAGCACTTCCGGATATTTCTCCGACATCCAGGCCGGGCGCGCACCACTAGGCGTAGCAAGCCATACATATATGCCATTCTCGACTACCCGATCCAGGAGGCGGTCAAGCCATTCAAACGTAAATTTCCCTTCCTCCGGCTCCAGGGCCACCCAGGAGAATATCCCCACGGACATGACATTGCAGTGGGCCAGCTTCATCAGCCGAATATCTTCATCCAACACGCCAGGATCATGCAGCCACTGATCCGGATTATAATCAGCGCCGTACATGAAGACCGGCAGCTTGCTGCTGATTGGCGAATGCTTGTAGTTCATTTCCAGCTTCCTCCTCTAATCCAATCATGTCGTTATTTGGAACAAAGTAGGGGACGGGCGTCCCCTACTTGTCATAGCAAACCCGTAAATGAAATCGAAACGCGGGCTATTGATTTGCCAGAAAAGCGTCAATTTGACTTTGCAGCTCCTGCCGAATGGTATCGATCCCCGCAGCCTCCAGCTGCTTGATCAATTCGGCCTGCCCCTTGTCGAGGTCATCGATCAAGCCATACTCCAGTGGAATCGCATAACGCAGCATCACATTGCCTACGTTAGCAACCTCGTTCTTAACATGGGTATCGTCAAATACGAAGGTTTCCAGCGGAAAATGATAGACTTTATCCATCCAGCCCTCCAGTATTTGGTCAGCCTCTACCGGATAGGAAGCATCCTTTCTGTTCAGAAGCGAGTTCCAGCCCCAATTGGAGAACCCTGTGTAGCTCTCCGAGCTTGGACCCGGAGTATACTTGTCGTCGCCCGACGGCTCGTAATGCTTGCCGGCAATACCGTACATCGTCAAATCATGAATCTCTTTGTCATTTTGCAGCAGGTCAATCAGCATCAAGGAACGCTCCACGTTTTTCGAGCCGGCATGGACGGCCATTCCGTTCTGCGTGGAAATCGCGCCGATCTTCTTCTTATCCGGGGTAAGATCCACAATCGCCACTTCATATTCCGGCTTATCACGCCGCATCTCTGCCAAATTGAAAGCAAGGGTTCCCAGGTTCTGTGCATAGGAAGCCGTTTTGCCTGCCTTCATATCCTGCCATGTGTCATTTTTGTTGCTGACGATATTCTTCGACCAGACTTTGTTCACAGCAAGATCCTTGTAATAAGCGAGCAATTGCGAGAATTCAGGCGTATCGTACACATTAAAAACCTGGCCTTTCTCATCGTCCAGCTTATAGGCAAACGGTATGCTGTAATCTATCAAATTCCAATTGTTTTGCTGTTCCAGCAAAATTTGATCCAATTCATGCCATTTCCAGCCGTCCGCCGGCTTGGCTCCGAAACCGCTGATGCCTTGCTCGCCCGCAGCGATCGTCTTCACGTAAGCACTATAAGTTTCCGGGCTGTTGACCGGCTCAAGATGATACTTCTTGCGCAAATCCTCGCGAATTAGCACGACCTTATCTGTAACCTCATTATTGTTATTCGGCACCATGTACAGCTTGCCGTCTACTCCTGCCTGTTGCCAGGCAAACTCCGGCATCGCTTCCCACGTCAGCGGCGCATATTTCTGCAACAAGTCTTCCGTCAGTTCAACAAAGCCGCCTTTCCGCGCCTGGTCGTTGTAGTACGCCCAGTTCGCCGTGTAAGCGATATCAAAATTCTCGTTAGCGGCAAACTTCAACGGATATTTCTGTGACCAGTCCGCCCAATCGAGAAATTCGGCTTCCACGGTAGCGTTGATCTTCTCCTTCAGCAATTGATTCAGTTCTCCAAAAACCTCATCATAATCGGCTGGCTTCCCGCCGATCATAAGCATCTTCAGCTTCACCTCCTGGGATAGGTCAGGCTGACTGTCATCGGTCTGGTTCACGGCGGCGTTGTTGGCAGAAGCGCTCTTGCCACTGCTGCTGTTTGATTCCTGATTTGAGGCACTCCCCCCTTCGCCTCCGCAAGCTGTCAGCCAAGTGGATAGAGCAAATACCATCGCCAGCAAAAACATAAATCTCTTCTGTTTGTGTTTCATGACAAAATCCTCCCCCGATTATTTTGACTTTATAACAACCTCTTCACTTATATCGATAACCAGGTTATCCTGTGGTCATCCTTTTACCGCTCCAATCGTCAAACCTTGCACAAAATAACGTTGAATAAATGGATAAGCGAGCAAAATCGGTCCGGTAGCGACGATCGTCATCGCCATTTTCAAGCTCTCGGTTGGCAAATCGAAATTTACAACTGCCCCCGACTGCATAATCGCTCTCCTCATCCCGTCCATATTGCCGAGCAATCGATAGAGATAGTATTGCAGCGGCATCAAATCAGAATTGGAGATGAACAGGAGAGCATTGTACCAATCATTCCAATAAGCCAGCGCAATAAACAGGCCGATCGTTGCCAGAGCCGGCTTGGACAGCGGAAGAATAAAACGGGTATAGATTTGGAAGTCTCCGCTTCCGTCTATTTTCGCCGATTCTATGATCGCCTCCGGGATCCCCCCCATGAACGACTTCATCACGATAATATAGAACACGTTCATCAGCATCGGCAGGATCAGCACCAGGAGTGTATCCTTCAGATGCAGGTAATTAACGATAAGCAGGTACCAGGGAACGAGCCCGCCGCTAAAAAGCGTCGTAAAGAAGAAAAAGAAGGAAAAGGCATTGCGCCACTTGAAATCTTTTCGCGCCAGCACATAGGAGGTCATCGAGGTTAAAAACAATCCGAACAGCGTTCCCAGCACCGTCACCGTAATGGTCACGCCATAGGCCTTAAGCATATCCGCCGGATATTTGAACAGCAGATGGTAGGCCTCTGTCGAGAAGACCGCAGGGAATAGTTGATAGCCTTCTCTCGTAATTGTGCTCTCGTCCGTAAGTGAAGAGGAAATGACCAGTACAAATGGAATGATGCAAAACAGTGCAAAAATGGCTAATGACACATAACCAATGATGGACAGGAGCAGACGATCCTTTGGCTTCGTTCTGCGCGATGATGTATCGATTTTTCGCCCCGTTCCTCCGGACGCCGGTACTATTTCGTTCATAAGCTTTCCCCTCCGTAATCAGAACAAAGCACGGTCTTTGTCGTATTTGCGTACAGCATAGTTCGCGAGCAGGATCGTAACAAATCCGAGAACGGATTGATAGAATCCGGCAGCGGCAGACATGCCGATTTCATTCGAGGTAATCAGCATTCTGAATACAAAAGTATCGATAACATCCGTCGACGAGAATAACAGGCCGTTGTTGCCAACCATGTTGTAGAACATCCCGAAGTCTCCACGGAAAATGTTGCCAATCGCCAATAAGACCAGAATAATAATTGTTGGCATCAAGCTTGGGATCGTAATTTTGCGGATTCGCTGAAAAATGTTGGCCCCATCGATCTCGGCAGCTTCATACATCTCCGTATCGATGCCAGTAATGGCCGCCAAATACATAATCGTCCCGTAACCTAGCGTCTTCCAGGCGGCTACAAAGACTAATATAATCGGCCAATACGCAGCTGTATTATAGATATCGACAGATTCAAACCCGATTTTGTTCAACAGAACATTGACCATTCCAACGTCATAATTGAACAAGTTATAGGCAATCGCCCCCACAACGACCCATGAAATGAAATAAGGCAGGAACATAATGGTCTGCGTAATCTTGCGGAACCATTTACCGGCAACCTCAAACAATAGAATGGCGGCGAAAATCTGCAGCGAGTTATTAACTACGATAAACGCAACATTGTACAGTGCCGTATTTCTCGTTACACGCCAAGCATCCCCTGAATCGAAGAAAAAGCGGAAATTGCTAAGCCCGTTCCAAGGACTTCCGAATATACCGCCGCTGTAATTGAACTGCTTGAAGGCAAGGACGATTCCTGCCATCGGTATATAGGCGAATAATAGAAAAAAGAATACGGCAGGCAGCAGCATCAATAGCAAAGTTCTATACTTTTTCACATCGCTCCAAAAACCGCGGCTTTTCTTCATCCCCTTAACCAGCTCCCTTCTCTTTATCTCTGCCATCATTATAGAATGGCTTCTTCTATTCAGAAATTCAGCGCCGCAACTAAATATAGTACTTTTTCCACGATAGCCTTAGAGGGCCGGCTGCAATTGGTAAAACTTCAAGACAAAAAAACCGAAGCCGGCTGCAAAGCGCGAATTCGGTTTTTGACCCTTAACAGCTCTCATATTTTATTTCTTTTGCGATATTCCCCCGGCGTCATATTCATCGTTTGCTTGAATTGCCGATTGAAATAAATGATGTTCTTATAGCCCATGCGTTCGGCGATTTCATATATTTTCAGCATAGGATCGGATAGCAGTTCACAAATGCGGCGAGTCCTCTGCACATTTAAATAATCGCTAAAGTTTGTGCCTGTCTCTTCCTTGAATACATATCCCAAATAATTCGGGGTAAAATCGAAAAATGCAGCGACCTCTTTTAATGTGATTTTCTTCTCGATGTTATGATCGACATAAGTCATGATCTCCTGGATCAGCTTCCGCTTCTGACGCTGATTTTTGGCATACAGCAATTCGGATAACTCGAAGAATCTTTTTCTCAGCCAGGATGTAATGTCATGGACCGTCTCGAATTGAAACAATATGACCGGCTGATAGGAGTCCCATTTCAGCAGCTCATATAAATCCTCGCCTCTTTGTCGCAGATCGGCATGAAGCTTCGTCGTCATTCGCAAAATGAGATCATATACTTCCTTCTTCTGATTGATCGGCATCCGCACGTTAAAAATTTCTCCCAGACAATCATCGATGGCGACAAGATCATAGTCCATGATAGCCAGCAGCATACGGTCCAGAATTTCCTCTACCGAAGGAACGGGGAAGTGTTCGCCGGGCGCCCATTCCACGATATCCCAAGAGATCAGCCTGTCCTTGCCGAGCAGCCATTTAATGCTTAACGCGGCTTGCGCCTGACGATAAGACTCACGCAGCTGATCTTCCTCGCGCGCAGACTTCCCCATCCCCACTGTAACGGTAAACGGAAAGGAATTCCGTACGGAGGAAATAAGCTTCTCCAACAATGATGGAAATTCCGGCTCAGGTACGGACGACAAAATAAGGAACTTCGTCTGTTGACTGCGAAAGAACGTGCCAAGCATATTCTCCTCTACATCATACCGGATGAACCCGGCCAGCTGATTGATATGATGATGCTTCTCCGCTTCTCCCATTTCGCTGGCCTTCCATTCCAAATCGTCAATCTCAATCAGGGCGGCCGTTGTCCCGAAGCGGAGCAGCGGGGATAAAATCTCCAGGATATGCGTTCCTACCTTGCTTGGCGCCGGATCGTTAAGCCAGCGGAGCAGCAACTCCTCGTTAACCAGCGACCAGGCTGCCGAAATAGAGCGATGCTCCTCACGTTCACGTTCTACGCTCTCACACAGGTTGGCCAGCATCGCATACAGCTCCAGATCCTCGACCGGCTTAAGCAAATATCCTGAAGCGTTTAGCTCGATTGCTTTTTTGGCATATCCGAAATCCTCATGACCACTGATGAATACAATTTTAACGTCGGGATTTATTTCTCTGGCCCGTCTGGCAAATTCCATGCCCGACATGATCGGCATGCGAATATCGGACAATATAATATCAATCCGTTCCTGCTCCAGCATTTTCAGTGCGCTAAATCCGCTGTTGGCCGTTCCCGATACATGAATTGGATATGGAATTTCATTTCCGGTTACGCGGCGCCGCATCCACTCTAAATCCACCGCTTCATCGTCGACCAGCAAGACGTTAATATCCATTTGCATGCTCCTTTCGGCTTTCCGGACTTGATGACTTGAGCATAACTTACCTCATTTCGCCTGAACATGGCGCTGAGCAATGAAAACATATACTATTTCACCGATTTGCCTGAGCTTCTTCAATGATTTCATGCCTAACATTATCCTCATCCACAGGGAGCAGGATTTGCACTGTAGTTCCTGCCCCGTATAGGCTGGCGATGTGAATTCCGTAATCCTCCCCGTACCTGAGCTTAATTCGCTCATCTACGTTCTTGACGCCATAACCGTCCCCCTCGGTCTGGCTCGGCTGAAGCAGCAATCTTTGCACCGTATCTTCTCTCATCCCAATCCCGTTATCGATCACCTTCAGCTCGATGCACTCGCCGATCCTTCTCCCCTTAAGGATGATCGCAATCGTCTCTCCGAACCAGGCATGCTTGAAGATATTTTCCACGAATGGCTGCAAAATCAGTTTGATAACCTGAACGGATAAAATATCCGGTTCCACATCGACATAAACCCGGAATCCGTCCGCATACTTTACCCTTTGAATATCGAGATAGGTCTCGACCTGTTTCAGCTCATTCTCCAGCGCCGTAAATACTTTGCCTTGATTTAGCGTCAATCTGTAAAATCGTGAGAGTCCCTGCACCATCTCGGTCACCTTACCGGTCTCGCCCAAATTGGTCAGGCTGCTGATCGTCGATAAAGTGTTATACAGAAAATGCGGATTGATCTGCGCCTGCAGCGCTTCAAGCTCCGCCTGCTTCTTCTGCATACCCTGGACGTACACACTATTAATCAGCTCTTCGATATTATCGGCCATTACATTAAAAGCATCGGCTATATGCACGAATTCATCATTGCCCGCAAAACGAATCCGCCTTTGAAAATGCCCCTCCTGAAACGAGCGCAGCAGTCTGACGATCCGCGCCATCTTTCGCCCGGAAATTCGCGCCACCATCGAGCCGATCAAGGCCATCCCGACGAAGCTGAGCGCACAGACGGCAAAGATGGAACGCTGCAGCTTGGCCGTGTCCTTGCTTAAATAGGATTCCGGAACCAATGTCTCAATCATGAAATCCGTGCCGGGTATGTTCTCCTGCAAAATTAAATAGGAATCGGTATCGGCATAGGGCCCTGCATTCCCGCGTTGATACAGCGTCTGTTCACCCGATGCAGAATCGACCAGGCGCAAGGTAATCCCCTCCTCTACCGGGAAGGTATCGAAGTTGCCGAACAAATCGTTTAATGATGCCGTAATGCGGACATAGCCGATCACCGTATTCTTGCCGCTGTAGGATACCAGTCTGCGGATATGCGATATATTTTCCAAACGTTGATCTGTATCTATTTGCAGCCAAATATTGTCCCGTTCCGAATCTTTGAAATTCCGGTACCAATCACTATTCATAATCTGCTCGTAGGGAAGGATGTAATAATCGCTGTTGGCAATGGGCGAGGCCTGGTCATCCCCTGCAACCACATACATATCTTCGTTCATCGTATACACCATCAATCGGATATTATTCCCGAACAGCTTCAACGGCGCGGTAATCTGCGGCACGATATCATCAAGCATGATCAGATAGATTTGATAGGGATCGCCCTTCGTCTGTAGAGCCCGCTGAAATGACAGGCTGCCAAACAACGTATCGGACATCCGCTGAATCTCGTCCATCTGGTACCGGATATTGTTCCTGGCTTGCTCCATACCTGTGCGAACATTCGTCTCGGCCATTTCCGTCCGCGATTGAATCAGCATCGCATAGGAAATGTAACCGATTACAACATCGGTAATTAAGACGAGCAGCAAGTATGGAACAAGCATCTTGTATGTAAACGGAATATACTTCTTCATCACCGAATGTTCCCTTCTCCCCCAGTACGGTCCTATAAATCAATCATATCGAGTTTGAGGAAAAGAAAATAGTATTTATTTGACCGAGCCCATCATACCTGCCACAAAATGCTTCTGCATGAGGAAAAACACGAGCGCTGTCGGCAAGGTCGCGATGACGATCGCCAGCATGGATAAGCCGTAATCCGGAGCATACCCTGATCCGAGGGTTGATATAAGCAGCGGGATCGTTCTCTGCTGAGGTGATTGCAGAACAATGAGCGGCCAGAGGTAGCTGTTCCAGCTCGACATGAACGTGATAATGCCTGCCGCCGCATAGGTCGTCTTCATCGTTGGCATATAAATTTTGAAGAATATGCCTAGTTCGCCGAGTCCGTCGATCCGGCCTGCCTCGATTAAATCCTTCGAGAACATCTTTGAATTCTGGCGGAAGAAGAAAATAAGAAATGCGGTCGTCACTGTTGGCAGTATCACGGCAGACATCGTGTCCATGCCAATCGCCGGCACGGCACTTGAGATCCCGGCGAACATGCGGTATAGCGGCACCATCAACGCCGCGAACGGAATCATCATCGAGAGCAGCAAAATGCTGAACACGATATCCTTCACTTTGCTGCGGAAAATCTCAAACCCGTAACCTGCCAAGGAGGCGATCAGAATCGCCAAAATGGTGAGGAGCACAGATATTTTCGCTGAATTCCACAAGGCCGTCCCTAGCTCTGTCGTATCCAGCAGTTTCTTGAAATTTTCCAGTAAATAGCCGCCGGGGAGCAGTCTGCCTTTGGTGATATCCACCGATTTATTCGTAGCGCTGACGACCATCCACAAAAAAGGAAATATCGATACAAACGCAGCAATACTTAGAAAGGTGTACGTGGATATACGCTTTAGCTTCTTCATTTCTGATCACCTGCCACCTTAAATTGAAGGATCGAGAGCACAATAATGATAATGACGATAGAATAGGATACGGTTGCCGCATAGCCGAAATCCGCCGTATATTTGAACGACAGATTATAGATGTACTGCGAGATGGAGAGTGTCGCGTTCCCGGGACCCCCCTTCGTAATATTGACAACTTCATCAAATAGCTGCAGCGTGCCAATCGTAGAAGTAATCGATGTGAACAGAATAATTGGCTTCAGCATCGGAATCGTAATACGAAAAAATTGCTTCGTAGACGAAGCTCCGTCTATCCGGGCTGCTTCATAGATGGAGGGGTCGATATTCTGCAGCGCCGATAAATAGAAGATCATATTGTATCCCGTCCATCTCCAGGTAATCGCCAGTATAATCGTAATCTTGGCCCAAAACGGATCGGTGATCCAGCCAATCGGCGCGCTACTGATCGACAGCTTCATCAGTATGGCATTCACAAGTCCCTCATTCCCGAACAAATACTTGAACACGACGGAATAGGCAACCAGCGATGTAACACATGGCAGGAAGATCGCCGTCCGGAAGAACCCCCTGAATCTAAGCTGGCTGTCATTAAGCAGCACGGATATAAATAAAGCCAGAATAATCATGATTGGAACCTGAATCAACAGGTAAATCATTGTATTCTTGAGCGCTGTCAAGAACATCTTATCTGTTAACAGCCTCTCGTAGTTGGACCAGCCTGTGAAGCTTAACCGGGAGCCTGTTCCGCTCTTGAAGGATAAGATCAGCGCCTGAATCATCGGATAGAAGTAAAAGATAGCAATCATCAACACGGCTATCAAAATGAAGCCCCATCCTGTGAATCCGACTCTGGCACGTATGCTGACATTTCCTGATTTATCCGCTCTCATCACTGCCTTAGCCCCTTTCTGCTGCAAAATAAAACCCCGGGACGCCTCAAGCTCCCACTTAACGCGCCCTGGGGTTATTCATGTGAAATAAGCTTTATTTAATCTGCGCTTCTGCCTGGGATTGGGCGTCACTGAGAACCTGATCGATATTTTTGCCGTTCAAATAATTCTGCACCTCAACAACCAGAATATCTTCAATCGCATACGTCGAGGTACCGTAGTTCACTTTGGGAATTTCTCCTGTCCATTTTGCAAAATCATTCACGGTCTGCTGGCCGCCGAAAAATTCATCCGGCTGTGAATACGCCTCCCCCTGAGCTGCCGCCTTCAGGGTTCCGATCGCTCCGATTTTGGTTAGCAAGGTTTGATACATATCCACATTTGCACCAAACGTTTCCGCCATGAAGTCTGCCGCCGTCTCCGAGCCCGGAACATTCATGACATACCAGGAGCTTCCGCCAAGATTCGTCGCATGGACGGAATCCGGCATATCCGGCAGCTTTGGCATCGGCAGAATCGCCCATTTGCCGGATTGGGATGCTTCCGCCTTAACGGAAGGCGTAATCCAGTTCCCGGTCGGCACGGTCGCTACATCGCCATGGTTAATCGCTGCGATAAACTGGCTCCAATCCGCATTTACTTGGACGATGTTGGCCTCCATCATTTCTTTGTACAGCTCCAACGCTTTCTTCAGCGCGGCATTGCCGCCAAGATCCGGCGTTTTCCCGTCTCCCTGCAAATACCATGAGCCTGCAGACTGAATCATCATGCGCAGAATGCCAAGATCATTCGGGTCAAGTGATATCATATTTTTGCCGGCAGCCGCTTTTATTTGCTTGCCAATTTCGATATATTGGCCCCAGTCCAAATCCTTCAGATCATCCAGCTTGTATCCCGCCTGCTCCACATAGTCCTTGCGAACATATAAACCGGCGACACCCGAATCAAATGGAACCCCATATTGCTTGCCGTTTAAACTGGTTGGCCCAATTTTGTAATCAGCGAAATCCTCCGCCTTGATCTTGCCGCTTAAATCCACAAATGAATCAGGGTAAGACTGCAGGAAACCTTGAGCCCGGTAATCTTCAATTAGCACGATATTGGGCAGCCCTTTGGTCGTACCGGAGTTCAACCCCGTATTCAGCTTCTGGATAATGTCCGCTTGCGCGTATTCAACGATATTGACCTTCACATCCGGATGCTTCGCATTATAGGCTTCCTTCGCAATGTTCAAGGCTGCGATATTAAATGCGGGATCCCATGCCCAAATCGTAATCTCCTTCGCTTCCCCTCCGCCGCCGGAAGCCACTTGATCTTTGTCTTTGGTTCCGGAGGAGCAGGCGGTTAATAACAGCATGCAAGCCATCATTAAAACCAATGCCTTTCTCATCGTTTCAGCCCCTTTTCAATAATTTATCATGTTGATCTTATGGCGGTACCTGCCGCTGCAAGCGCTTACCATAAGTTCTGAATTTATCGTAGCATCGGTCCTTAAACCATCGTTAGCAATTTCTTTGCATCGTTTTGTTGTTTTTTTGCCTCCATAGATGCGCTTTTTATTTTGGAACTATAATCCATTGTCTTTTCTTTGGATTCTGGTCTTATTATTGGATTCCCACGAGCGGCAGCGTAATCCGTACCCTTGTTCCCTCGCCAAGCTCACTCTGAATCGTTACCCCGTAATCATCCCCATACAACAGTCGGATTCGATCATGGACATTGGCGATGCCAACGCCCGAGAACAACTGTCTGGAACCTTGACGCTGCTTCGACTTCGCCTCAGAAATCCGCTGTACATCCATTCCCTCTCCGTTATCAAGCACTTCACAGATCAGCTTCTGCGACTCCCTGGAGACAAGTACACGAATAACCCCTTCCCCTTTCACATTAAACGCATGAAAGAAGGCATTCTCGATAAAGGGCTGAATAATCAACTTCGGTACATGGCAGCTCTCGCAATCCGGTGCAACATAGTAGTTGACCCGGATCCGCTCTCCATAACGGACATGATTAATGAAAACATAATGCTTCAGGTTCACCAGCTCCTGCTCCACCGATATCGTCTCGCTAACATTGCTTATCGTGTTCTGCAGAAGGGAGATCAAGGCGTGAATCGTCGCCTCCGCCTTTTCTTTGCTGCCTTGCTGCACCAAAAATTTGACCGAAGCGAGCGTATTGTAGAGAAAGTGCGGGTTGATCTGCTGTTGAAGAGCAGCGAGCTCGGCTGTACGCTGCTCCTTCTCCGTCTTGACCAACTGCTTCACATAATCATTCATTTCATTCAGCATGTAATTGTAAGCATGACTAAGCTGGCGGATCTCATAGCTTCCCGATACATTTACGTAGTTATGAAAATTTCTCAGATGCACCTTGGACATCTGCCTGGCCAGCAAGGTTAGGGAGCGGGTCATTTTACGCGAAATCAGGAAGACAACGATAAGTGCGGCTAGCACGATCAAGAGACATATAACAATGATCGACCGGGTATTGACCATCTGGCCTAACACATATCTCTGGTCGATCATATTCACCAGATAAAAATCGTAAGAAGGCAGGTATTCGGCTAATACAAGCTTGTCCTTTCCCCCAACACTCACCTTTTTTAAGTCGAGGCCATCCTGCTGAATTTCCCTGGCCAAAGACAACAGCTCGGCATTCTGCTGTCCGATCATTTCCGATCGGTTGCTGGAAATTACAATTCCTTCGGGATCCATGATCATGACATCATTGCCCTCGCTCGTAAAACTGCTGTAGAACGGCTTAAAATCATTTTCGTCAATCGTAATATAGAGCATTCCGTATTGTTGCCCCGTCGTCTGCTCTCTGAGCACCTTCGTAGCGACGATCGTCGGCCTGTTGCCAAGTGTACCGCCGGAGTCCTTATAGAGCTGATACATTAGCTTCTTCGGTTCGGCCTCCGCTCTCAACGTCAAGGGACTTTCCTTCAGCTCCTGTGCCAGCGGCTTGGCAAAGTTATAATTTCCGGAATAGTTCCTTCCATTGGACCCGACGATGGCAATACCAACAGAATATGCATCGACGTTCGACTGAATCTTTTTCATCTGCTGGGTCATGTTATAGTAAGCTGAAAAAGTCTTGATCGATTGCTCCGACTCTTTCTCCGTCAAAAAGGTTTTAAGTGTCCCGCTCTGCTGCGCATTGCCCGCTGCCAACACGATGGAGTAATGAAAGGACTCAAAATTGCTGCGAATTTGATCGATAACTTTGGAATTGGTGATGCTGAAAGTATCCAGGAACAGCTGCTCAGACATTCGTAAATTGACCCAAACCACTGATACCGCAATCGATATGATGCAAATGACCATAACAACGAATAATTTTATGAACAACCCATGAAATTTAAGACGCTCCAATATCGCCCTCATGTTTCCCTTGTCCCTTGCGCTTGAAAATAATGTCTTCGATATTGACTCGGTGACATACCTGTATTTCTCTTAAACACTTTGCAGAAATAACTATGGTCCCCATATCCGACTCTGCAGCCGATCTCAGAGATTGCTGTATCTCCGTATCGTAATAAATCTGCGGCTTTATGAATCCGCACCCGATTCAAATGCTCCTTGAAGCCTTCGTGATGATGCGCCGCGAAGAAGCTCGACAAATAGGACGGGTTGAAGTGGAAATGCTTAGCCATCTCCGTCAGCGTAACGGGCTCCGCATAATGCTCTTCGATATAGTCAAGCAGCAGCTTCATGCTTGGATTGCCTCCAGGTCCATCCCCCATCGCATAGACACATTGCTGCGTCAAACGCTGGAATTCATCCAGAAGCCTCACGAGCTCTTCCAAATGCCGGGCTTGATCAATGATCTTGAAATAAGCGTATTTCGCCTCATCCAGCTTCTTCACTTCATAATGCATGCTTCCCAGCAAGTGGATCAAAGTAAAAATGATGTTGCTGATCAATGACTTGAATTCAAACACATCGGCCGTATAATCAAGCTCCTGTGAGCGCACATATTGCCGCAGCTCCTCAAATGTCTGCTCCAGTTGAAGTCTGCGGACCAGCTCCATAAAGGAATTTAGCGGAAAGCTTCCCGCCTGCTTCTGAATCTTTGGAAGCTCACTATGAATCAGCACGATGTCAACCGGCAGGAAAAAGCGGTATTCCAGCAGCTTAAGCAGACTGTCCCGATATGCAGCCCTTAACTGATCCAACTGATCAAATCCCCTGCTTAACACCCAAATAACCTCACCCGTTTCCGAGATGGAACCAGGGTAGAGCATTTTCAACTTTTCCGGAATCATCTCGTGGTCTTCTTCCTTAACATTAAGCAGGTATACAGCCATATCCGGATACCCCGGAACCTCTGCCCCAGGAAGCTCAAACGCCACCATCTCGCAAAAGAACGCTTTCAGTTTTCCCAGTACGCTGCTCTCCGTCCGGACATAATCTGTTTCCGCTTCTGCCTGGAGGCAGGATGGTGTCCCCAGCAAATAGAAACAGGGATGCGGCAGCCAAGCCGCTACCAGCCGAGAATCCAACTCCACTTCATAATCAGAGAGAAGTTTCTCCAACACCAAGTTGATAGCTTCGCTAGATTCCCCCTTCTTCGTCCCCTTCCTGCAACGGGACGGAAGCCTGCTCACCGTTTTGTGCAGCACATCCAGCAGAGCTCCCGTCTCAAGCTGCGGCTTCAGGATATAATCAGACACCCCGCTCTGAAACGAGGACCGGACATAATCGAACTCGCTAAAGCTGCTAAGGACGATGACTTCAATGTCCGGCCAGCTAGTCTTGATCAATCGGGTCAGCTCTTCTCCATCCATCACAGGCATCACAATATCTGTCAGCACGATTTGCGGCTGAAGCTTCTCGATCAGGTTCAAAGCCTCTTTGCCGTTCGAGGCTTCGCCTACAATTTGGAACCCATGCTGCTCCCAGTTCAGAATGTATTTGATTCCCTGCCGAACGAGCAGCTCGTCATCTACGACCAATACGCTATACAATTCGCTCACCTGGACCTCTCCTTCAAAAAATTGTCCTCATTATAGGTCAAAGCTTATTCATCCGTCCAGCCACAGCCCATAGAAAAAAGGCCCCCATCCGCCACTGAACTGTGGAATAGAAGGCCTTACTCTTGATTCGTATGAACAGCATCTACATTACACATCAATTCTATCTCATTCCTTGTTCTCTTCTTTGATCATTTCCAGAAACTCCAAAATAATATCAGAAACGGCGTCTTCCTCCGAAGTGTAAATGTACTTGCTTACTCGCAAAATGTCACCTTTGAATAAATCGATTAATTTCAAAATAGCTTCTTCATCATTCTGCTTCGCTAGCTGCAGCAAACTCAGGAACTCATCATCCGGGACATCTCTTGGAGCATTTTGCGCTTCCATTTGCTCACCCCTTGCTGAGTCATGTTTAACTCACGGGCTACTTCTCCTTCCGTCTTGTCCTGCATAAAGAGCTTGAAAATAATCGTCCTTCCAGTACTGGAGGGAAGATCGTTGATCAACTGCTGCACTACAATTTTATCATCAGAAGATGTAGCAAAATTGGTTATGGCTGGCTCGTATACGCCTAATGAACATTCCCGTCTTTTCACGACTTTTGCCCGATATTGCACCCTCCAAGCGATTCTGTACACTTCTTTGCGATATTGCTCATAAGCGGTTTTGTGTTCTTTCAAAACTACCTCCCCCTTCCACTTTCATCTTCTACCTATAGGGCATTTTTGAGGGTAGTCTTACAACCATTAATATGTCGGATGCTTATCATTATAACATTTTTTCTAATTTATGGTTGTATTTTGAGGCTATTATTTTCTCTATATAGTGAGAGCGGTAATTTCAAAGATCAGAAAATGGTGTTTGAATAGCTCTATGAAAGGGAACTTCCATGAGAGGAGGGCGTGAACATGCAAGTTGCTGATATCGTATCTCTGGTCACTAATGTTGGATTCCCCGTCACTCTGTGCTTCATTCTGATTAAATACGTGCTGCAAAATGTGAACGACAAACTCAACAGTATGGACAGTGTACTGCAAGTTCTCTCCCAGGAGATCAAAAGCCTGGATGAGAAGGTTCATGAAGCGAGAGCCATGGAACAAGCCGACTCCAAAAAAGAATGAACGCTGATCTCCATCCGCACCTAAATCCCGCAACGTTCCGCTTATCGCCCAGTAGCCTAAATAAGGTGTCGAAGAGGAAGTAATCCGCAGCAGCCAATTCCTCACTGCCCCCGGGTTACTTCCTCGTCTTGCTGCATTCAATTCTATAACGAATGTTCATCATATCGTATATATTTAGCGTATGACCCGATCAATAATTTTAGAAGTACTGCATATACTGGTTATTTATTGTCTTTGGCGTTTTATGCATTCATTCTGTTGTAAATAGGCCTACACTATCATTGTCAAATAATGTCGAGAAAAGATATAATTACTTCAAAATTTAATAAGATAGGCAGGTCGGTATATGAATCCATTGGATATCCTTATCGAAGCGGTACCTTATATCAAGAAGCTGGTCAAAGAAGATATTATGATCGGTATAACAGACTTGGAGAAATTTCTATTCTATATGCCTTCACAAAAAATAGATTTCGGTATTACTTCAGGTACCCCGATCCCCACGGATGATGAGAACCTGCGCAAGGCGCTGAACGGGGAGAACTCCGTCACCCATATTGCGGAGCATATCTACGGATTTCCAATCATAGCTACTGCCTCTCCGGTCTACGACGAACACGGAGCCATTATCGGCGCCATCGCGACCGCAGAATCTTATGAGAACAGACAAAGGCTAGAGGAAGGCATGCAGATGATGAACACGATCACCGGGCAGCTGGTTGACATGGTGCAAACCGTCGCGGCACATGCTGAAGAGCTCACAGCGACAAGTGAGCATATTATGACGAATACCCGGCACGCTGTGGATAATTCGGCGGAGATTAATGAGACCGTCGGTTTCATTCAAGAGATTTCCAATCAGACAAACCTGCTCGGATTAAATGCCGCTATTGAAGCGGCGCGGGTAGGTGAAGCGGGAGCCGGATTTGGCGTGGTTGCCAAAGAGGTAAGGAAGCTGTCTGTCAGCACCAGAGACGCAAGCGCTAATATCGCTGCTACACTGCGTAGCGTTCAGGAATCCATCCTGCAATTGGAGAGAGACTTCGAGCAGATCGCCCATTCGTCTCAGGAGCAGGCCGAGCTCGTCACTGACTTCATGAATGTCATCGAACAGTTGAATGAGTCCAACAACAATATGAAGAGCTTTATCGAAGGATTGCTCCGCTTCTCCCATGAATAGAGCCAATTTCATTCAATTCCTGTCTGCGTAATACAGAAGCCGCTGGTTCGCCCCTCTTAACGGAGAGTTGAACCAACGGCTTTTTTTATACAAAATGATCCTTCCGCTTACTCAAACGGATACTTCAGCTTCCAGTCGGCCCTTAACTGATCGAGCAGGCCCATTATTGACAGAGACTCCTCTAACGAAATATGCGAGCTCTCCTTATCCCCCCGAAGCAGACATTCGCCCACCTCTTGCGCTTCAAAGGCATAGCCGATCGAAATCCGATCATCCGTAAATACTTCCTCCTCCGCGCCTTCTACTCGCAGCGAAGCTGTCCTTGCATTCAGGAAGGATGGAACATGAATCATGCCTTTCGTTCCGTAAATATGCGCATCATTGTTCATATTAAGCCGGGTGGCCCCATGCAGGGAGGCGCTTCTGCCAACACCGTAATCCAGCAGAACGGAAAATTGCTCATCCACACCGGTCTTTCCAAGCTGTACTGCACTATGTATGCGTACAGGATGAGTTCCGAAGATCATCGAAGCGAAGGAGACCGGATAAATCCCAGCGTCCAGCAGGGCTCCCCCACCTAGCTGCGGATTGAATAATCTGCCTTCCGGGTTCCAATCCGCGCAGAATCCAAACTCCGCCTTCAACAGCTTGATCTCACCGATTCGTCCATCCTTGATCCATTGTCTCGTCTTAACAATGGCTGGCAGGAAGCGGGTCCACATTGCCTCCATCAGGAACAGGCCCTTCTTGGCAGCCAGCTTGATCATCTCTTCCAGCTCGGAGCTGTTGACCGTAAACGGCTTCTCGCACAACACCGCTTTGCCCGCTCGCAGGGCTGCTATCACATTGTCATGATGCTGCGGATGCGGCGTTGCTACATAAACCACATCAATCTCCGGGTCCTTCAATACCTGTTCATAGCTGCCATAAGCACGGGGAAGTCCATGCCTCTTGGCAAAGTCATCCGCCTTCTCTTGTGTTCGTGAGCCTACGGCAAATCCTTCCCCATTCGTCACATGAACCAAATCCTTCGTGAATTGCTCGGCAATCCAGCCTGTACCCAAAATTCCCCACTTCAATTTCTTCCCTGCGAACTCTCCCATAACCTTTTACCCTTCTTCCATAGAATAATTTCCTGTTAGAGATGTTCCAAAAAAGCTTAGCAGTCTCACAAAGCCTTAACCGCACGAAGCCATGCTTCAGCCATCAACGCATGACCTGCCGCAGACGGATGTACGCCATCCGGCGCCCAATAAGCAGCGTCTGCCCGGGATACGGCGGCTGCGAACAATCCGTCAAGCGGAACAAGCAAGGCGTCGAATTCCCTCGCCAATTTACGTACTACCTGGATCTTCGGGTCCAGATCAGAGCGCCAGGCCAACCGATCTTCCGGTGTCGGCAATACGAAGGGTTCCATCAAAATCAGCTTCGCTCCCAGCCGCTTCTTCGTACGCTCCAGTACTTCACGGCAACCTGCTTCATAGCTCTCGACCGGAGTCTCATCGTTATTGTCAAACCGTCGCCAGGTGTCATTGATGCCGATCAGAATCGATACCCAGGTCGGTTTTAGAGCAAGGCTATCCTCCTCCCAGCGATTCTGCAGATCTACTACCCGGTTGCCGCTAATCCCCCGATTGTAGAAAGTCAGCCGCTTCTCCGGATACAGATAGCCTAGCCGGGAAGCGACCAGATTGGCGTAACCGTTTCCAAGTGATGCCGGGTTGGAATAATCCCTACCGCAATCCGTAACGCTGTCTCCCTGAAAGAGTACGATTTCATCGTTATTCAGCAGCATTTTCTCGTCTCCTTTAGTTTCAACTACAATCCTTTAACTATAAACATTCAACCAAATTCAGAATAAAAGAGGTTGTCCAAAAAGTCCACTCTTGATCAAAAGGCTAATATTTATGAGGTCGTTCTCCACGAAAACGTGAAAACCCCGTTTCTTTAGCTACTAGCTTCACGCAAACGGAAGCGTTTCGTAAAACGCACCTCGGAAACAGCCGCTTCGGTACTGAAAATCCGCCCTTTGAGCCGACAAAAGTATATGTATTTAAGCGCAAGAAAAAAATATTTTAAAAAAGTTCAAAAAAATGTTTGAAATTTGACACAAAATGTTCAATAATTAGATTAGACACAGATCGTTCACAATTACATCAACAGCGACAAAGGGGCTGATTATGATGATGTGGGAACCAGGAAGCAGCAAAGCCAAGAGCAATGTCTTTGGACTGATTATTGGTCTGGGCATTTTCTATGCTGCATTTTATATCGCGTTTACCCTTATGGCAGTTCATCACTAATGTAAACGGGATATGTAACCGTTGTCAAAATATTTTAGCGGAAGATCGAAAAAGTTGGCCTGGAGAAGAAAGAAAGCCGACTTTTTGAACATCTGCTGTAAGTAGACATTCAACCAATACGAGCTTTCATTCAGAATAAACCTGAGGCATGACGCCTCAGGTTTATATTCTTTTTTATTTACCGCAGCATTTCTTGTATTTCAGACCACTTCCACACGGACAAGGATCATTACGGCCAATTTTCTTGGAAATGACCTGATTCTTGACTTGTGCCCGGAATGGAGGCACCGCCGCTCTGTAGCCTGACTCCAGGTCCTTCGATATCGCGCGTCTCTCTAGCGGTGTATAACCGCCGTTCGAAGCCAGACGTGTATGGTTATATGCTTCGGTCACCAGATAGACGACCATTTGCACCTGCTCCATACTATCAAATTCGATATCTCTTCGTTCAAATTCATGCATGATCTCCTGAATTGGCGCTTCCATAGAGCAGGCCAGCTGAATGTCGTCGACCAAATCATCCACAAATTCAGAATCAGGACGTAATTCCTTGATAATATAGCTTCTTAACGCCGTAAGCTGAGGAGTCATCTCATAATAGAGACCATTCGAATATTTCAACAATTCGTCCTTATCGGGCACATGGTAGCTCTTGCCCTTCATCTTCTCCAGCAGCCCCTTGAATTCAGAAGCATCATCGGAGTAGACCAGATCCTCAACAATCAGGTATCCCTTGTACATACGGAATAGCTGGTCTCTGCCGCTAAACTCTTCGTATAAAGCTTTGAGCTCCTCAACAGTAAGCTTGTCATCATTTTGCTCATTGAAAATCTCCACCAGCTTGTCCGGCTTGATCGCACCATATAAATTCGTAGCAGCAGAGATATAGCGGAATACAAGCTGATATCTGTTCAGAACCTTGCCAAATGAGCTGGCTTCCAGCTCAGCATATGCAGCCTTGACTTCATCCGGTATAAGCAAATACAGCTTATTGTCCGTAAAGTAGCTGACAACCAATCCGCGCTCCAGCCAATAGGCATAATATCCGTAAGGGACATAATTGTCCTGTAATACGGAATCTTCCGCAATCGCTTTGAGCACTTTCCATTCCTCGGCTCTGGCCAGCAGAAGCGTTGTCTTCAGAACCTCCCGATCTGTAATGCATTCCAGCAATTTGTCGGCAAGCTCGCCCTTTTTCAATTTAGAACGCCCAGGCACCTTGTACACCGACGCCAATGCAGCTAGTCTTGTCTTGGTAAGACCATGGAGAATTTCCTTCAGACTAGTCGTAACTTCGCCAATGATAGCATGCTGTATGTTCGTTGCTTCAAATTGGGCTTTGTTGTCTAACATGTATACACCTCATCCAATCCAATCCTTATGCGCAGCTCAAACACCCTAACAGAAATTAGTCAGGCCGCGCTCTATTTATCTATTATACACGATAGGCGCAAGTCCGGGCTGCAAATCACTAATAATTCCCATTGTTTTTATAAAAAGACTAACTGCTGTTTAGCACTAAATCAACCGCTGTAGCTAGTTAGCCTTAATTTTTACTATTCCCGGATACCTCTTCTATTCTACTCCGAATAAGCCGTATCAATAGCTTCCTGTGGGATAAGAATCGGTTTGATCGCCCCAAATTGAGAGCAGGACGAGTCCTGCGTCAAATGCATGGAGAAGCCCTGTCCATTCGCAGCCCTCTATTCATCTGAATCCTCCAAATGATAAGCTATATCCTAATAATTGATCATATTTCTAAATCCAGAGATAAGGACTTTATACCTAAGTATGTAGAAGAAGCGCGCTTTTTGTAAAGTTCAGCAAATAATAAGACGCATCATTCACGGCAATGACTGCCAAATGAATGATGCGTCTTCAAGTTATTAATTCTTATTGAACAATCGCGTTATCCAATGCTTCCTGTGGAACTTCAATTGCGTCGATCTCGTTGAATTTGGAGAAGGCCGAATCCATTTTCATCTCCATCGATACCTGCTGTCCTTCCGCTTCCATATCCATATTCATTTCAACAGACATCTTGGAAGGCAGATAAGTCTCCTTATTGATGGAATATACGATATTAATATTATCGATATTCATTTGATCAAGCACAGCCATTGTCTCTGCCTGGTTCTCGCCACCGTTTTGGCTTAAGAGCGATTTAGCCAGTTCCTTCATGTTGTCGCCGGACAGATTGGCTTTCAGCACGTAGTCGCCGCCTTCTTCAGTGACCTTCATTTCGCCGGCGATCGTTTTGAATTGCTCGATCTGTTGGGTAGCATCAGCGGTATCCTTTGCAGCGTCCTTCAGGGTGGCGATCATGGTCTCATCTGTCAGCTTCACCCAGGATCCGCCTGTAAGCATGTAGATCCCGTCTGCAGTAATATACTGCGTAACGTCCTGATTCCCCAGGTCTCCCATCGCCATATGCAATTCCTGCTTCATAGACAGCGGGTCCTGGATAATGTCAGACTTGATTTCCATATCGATGTTCTGCTCCTGGGTGTCCTCGCCCACCTTAATAACGAGATGCTGCTTGGAAGTCGCCGTCATTGAGAGGCTCTTCAAATCTTTCATTGCATCCGTCAGCTTCGTGAGCAGTTCATCCGCTGCTGGCGCAGCCACACCTTCGTTTGTCTTCACTGCTGCCGATGCATTTGATTCCGCACCGGAACTTGCATTATTGTCCGCCTTTTTGTCCTGGCCACATCCTGTTAATCCCAAAGCCAGAACTACCCCTAATAGCAATACCACCATCTTCTTCATACAGTTTCTCCTCCTATTTCTAAAATGGTCATCCAAAAAGTCCGCTTTTGATCCCGAAGTAACACAGAAAGTAAATTCGACACCGAATCTTGAATTCAGCAGGACCTAAGCATATGCTTACGAAGTCATGTTTCCTGCGGAAACATCCCAGATGCTCATATACTCAAAACGTACGCTCCGCTCCTCAGACCCAGGCTTCATCCAACTGAATGTAAACGCACTTGGAAGCAACAGCTTGGGTGCTGAAAACCGGCCTTTTGGGACTCGATTGAAACATAGACCCTATATTACCCAAAACAGTATGGAAAAGAAAAGGGACTTTCCTCCTAAATATAACTAATCTGTTCCCAATGAGGTGCGTAGGCTCTCTGCCGTTATAAATCGCCTTCCTGGGCCAAGACATATATAATAGACACGAATCTGCATCGCTCGGAAAGGAAGTTAAATCTTGAAAAATCTTTTGGTTACAGGTTACCGCGCACATGAACTCGGAATATATAACAATAAACATGAAGGAATCCCGTACATCCGCCAGGCGATTATCTCGCGCTTGATACCGCTGCTGGAGGAAGGGCTGGAATGGGTCATTACACCGGGACAATACGGCGTAGACCTATGGGCCTGCGAAGCCGCAATCGAGCTAAGAAGACAGTATCCGGCGCTCAAATGCTCAATACTTACTGCCTTCAGCCACCCTGAAGAGCAATGGAAAGAGGATAAAAAGGCTTATTACCAGGATTTGATCGCTAAGGTTGATTTCTATGCTCCTGTCAGTAAAGAGCCCTATAGAGGTCCATGGCAATTTGCCGCCAGGGATGAGCTGCTGTTCCGCAAGACCGATGGCATTTTGCTTGTCTATGACGAAGAGATGGGTGAAGCGAGTCCAAAATACTTGAAGCAGCGGGCCTTGAAGAAGCAAGCCACGGAGAATTATACCGTGATTATGATCGGTGCGGAGGAAATCCAGGCCATCGCTGATGATGATCGTCAGCATTTGGAGAAGGAAAGTACGGCGCAGGATGATATCCTCTGGTAACGCCCGGATGTCGGCCTCATATCATGGGATATAAGGAGGCGATTGGCAATGACTCAACAGCACCTGCCGACTGTAGCTTATTTCAGTATGGAGTTCGGACTTGAATCCAGTTTCAAAATATATGCGGGAGGTCTCGGTATTCTTGCCGGCGATTATATCAAGGGCGCCAGAGATGTCGGTGCCCCGATCATAGGCATCGGTATCAAATGGAAGCAGGGATATACCGATCAGCATATCGATCCCGATGGCAAGCCTTACGATGCTTATCATAACTACATGTATGAGTTCCTTGAGGATACAGGGGTACAAGTCAGCGTAACAATTCGCAACATTGACGTTCACTGCAAAGTGTGGAAAACGGAGAAATTCGGCAATAACCCGCTATATCTGCTCGATACCGATATTCCGCAAAATAGCGATAGCTGGATTACCGGACAATTGTACGGATGGTTTGGTGAAGAGCGCATCGCTCAGGAGATTGTGCTTGGCATCGCGGGAGTCAGGGCACTTCGGGCGCTTCAGATCCCGGTCGATGTATATCACTTCAATGAAGGACATGCGGCGTTGGCGGCGATCGAATTGATCCGTGAGAAAATGAATGCCGGCCGCTCCTTCGAGGAAGCCTGGCAAGCCACTCGGGACGAGGTTGTATTTACCACCCATACACCGATCCGGGAAGGCAATGAATCCCATCCGTTAGAGCGGCTTGAGTATATGTCCGCCTTCAACCATCTCACCCGCGAGCAAATGGAGCGCATCGGCGGCAATCCGTTCAATATGACGGTTGCCGGGCTGAGGCTGTCGCGCATTTCCAATGGCGTCGCCAAACTGCATGGCATCACGGCCAATAAAATGTGGCAGGATGTAGCCGGCCGCTCAGAGATCATCAGCATCACGAACGCCATTCATACGCCGACCTGGGTTGATCCGAGAATAACCGCCGCTTACGAAAGTAATGGGGATCTGTGGGCCGCGCATATGGAGCTCAAGCGTGAGCTGATCCGCTTCATCGAAGAGCGCTCCGGCATAAGCCTGAATGCCGATCATTTATTAATCGGCTTCTCGCGCCGAGCGGCTCCTTACAAGCGAAGCGACCTGATCTTCTCCAAGCCAGAGCTGATCGCGCCTTATCTCGAATCCGGCAAGATCCAGATCGTCTTCTCCGGCAAAGCTCATCCGCTTGATGACACCGGCAAGAGAATCGTCAGCAATCTCGTCGCCATGATGAAGAAATACCCGGGAAGCGTCGTCTTCCTGGAAAATTACGATATGACGATCGGGGCGGCGCTAACCCGCGGCTCGGACATCTGGCTCAACAATCCGCGAAGGCCGCTGGAGGCGAGCGGTACATCGGGAATGAAGGCAGCGATGAACGGCGTGCTCAACTGCTCAATTCTGGATGGCTGGTGGCCAGAAGCCTGCCTTGATGGTGAGAACGGTTGGCAGTTCGGCGACGGCTTGGAGACAGACAATACTGAAGCGCTGGATCGCCATGACAGTGAAGCATTATACGAGACGCTGCTGCAGCGAGTATTACCTACCTATTATGAGAACAGGCCGAAGTGGGTCGAGATGATGCGCAAAAGCATTGAAACCACACGCGAGCCGTTCGCCACCAAACGCATGATTGAACAATATTACAATAAAATGTACATCAAGGCGTAGCCAGGTTAACCTGGCAAGTTAAAGATCGCTATTGGGTTAAACAGGGGGCTTAAAGCTCCTGGATTTAACCTAAGTGGCGATCTTTTTAGTTATTAGGAATCAATTATTCGACAAAATTTCCCTTTTATCGCATCATTTCAGGTATAATACACTAATACACAATACCTATAAAGGAGATTCAGCTTCATGAAAAAAGTAATCCTACTTGCGGTGCTGCTGTTCGCCTGCCTGATTCCAGCCAGCTATGCCGCTCCTCCTGCCAAGAACTTCGTGCTCCTGGATGACAAAAGCAATCATTCCTTCATTCCCCTACGTTCCCTGAACGGAATGGACGGCATCAAAACCGGATGGACACCGGCCGAGAAACGGATCGACCTCATTCGGGGCGAAACGCAGCTAACGATGCACTTGGGGAAGACCCAAGCGATCCGTAATGACAAGTCCATTAAACTGTCCGATGCTCCATTCACCGAAGGCGGCATAACCTTCGTGCCTTTGCAGACTATTAAAGATTCTTTTCCAGTATCGCTGGAATGGTCGAAGGATACGGCTTCGCTCACTATACATAGCAAGGCATCCGAGGCTTCCACAGAGAACCTGCTTACCACCTCACTTCCTTACATAACCAAAGCCGCATATGGCAAACAGGACAAGCCGATCATCAGCGAACGGAAAACATTTAAGGTTGGCAGCAAATCCTATAACACGCAAATGGTCACCATATCGCTCCTGCATCCAAAGGTCTCGCTGGATGTTGTCCTTGCCGGAGATGAAGCAGGCAATGTCGAGGAGCTCAGCAGCATCGCCAAGCGCAGTAAAGCGACCGTAGCCATTAACGGAACCTTCTTTGATGCCTATACGACAGGAAGCTATAAAGGCCCGTACGGTTATATCATTAGTGGAGGAAGCATAGCTCATAAAAGCTCCGGCGACCGGCGTACGGTATTTACCTTTGACCACAATCTGTTGGCTGAATTAATACCCGGCGCGGACTTCCCGACCAGATTCGCTGAGGGGGACATCCAAGGCGGGCTGCAGGCCGGACCGCGACTGATCGTAAATGGCAAGGTTGCGCTTAATGTAGTCGAGGAAGGCTTCAAGGACCCGAAGATTCTGACTGGCGGTGGCGCCCGCAGCGCGCTCGGCATCACCCGCGACCATAAGCTGATCCTGCTGACAACTGGCGGAGCTACGATCCCCCAGTTGGCCGAGATGATGAAGCAGGCTGGTGCTTACCAGGCGATGAATCTGGACGGCGGAGCATCCAGCGGACTCTACTATAACGGCAAATACTTGACCACGCCCGGGCGCAAGATCAGCAATGCTCTTGTCGTTAAAGTCCAGTAGATTCCGTAGATCGGACAGGTACACATATCTCGCAGTACTCATTACGAGTCATATCACCCATGTATCTTTCCATAATCGGTCTTTGATCCATTTGATAACCGCTGTCTTGAAGAGCGGGGAATAGGTTGGACCATGCCTTTTCGATATCCTCTGCCGTATGTTTGACTTTAAAGGTCATATATTCACCACGAGGCAATATGCCTTCACAAATCGCATTATCCAGTGGATCGTCCTCGGATAGCACAATACACGCGTCAAATCGGCAGTGTTCAGGAAGCGTGGTTGCCGGATTATCCTGGGGAATTCCGAGTAAAATCGTCGATGCCGTAAGCAAATTCCGCTCCTTGGCCCATTTTTTCAGCGTCTCCATCGCCTGATGGTTGGCTGGACCATAGGGACCCGTCTGGCGAACATATGCAATTCGATATTGCGGTATCACTTCGACCTTAATATTCATGCATTTTCATCCTCTCATAGGGAATATCTGATACATTTCGAATGCTAACATGGTATAAAAAATATTCATAACTTTTTTTCTATTTCCAATTCTGAAGATCAAAAAAGTACGAGCCATTTATTATGGTCTCGTACTTTTTGTCATTTGTATTTTTGCGCCCCCTAATTCGAATCCGCAGGGAAGCGTATACCGATTTGCCGTCTTGCTTCTTCCATAATCTCCGCCACAAGCAGAGAATGGATAAGCGAGTTGACACTGCTCTCGCGCAGTCCGGTCTCGATCAGATCAATGAACTCACGAGCTTCATAGAACATCGATTCCTGCATTTGCGGCTGCCGCAAATCCTCAATCGTGCCATCGCGATAAATGATTTTCACATCATAAGGCTGATTAATCCGCTCGATTACCAGCGTTCCGTTCTCCCCTTGAATCTCCGCTGGCAGATAGGAATCAGCGATCTTCGAATACATCACCGCTGCATCCATTTCATCATAATTCATAATAATGCTGCCTTCGCCATCCGCACCGGACGGCAATAAAATTCCGTTAGCCTTAATTTGTTTGGGCTTTCCGAACAAGGTGACCATCGGGTAGATACAATAGGTTCCAAGATCCATTAGCGCTCCGTTGGAGAATTCGGGATTAAAAGCGTTTAATACCGTTCCTTGCTTAAATGCATCATAACGGGAGGAGTATTGACAATAGCTCGCAAAATACCTGCGTACTTGCCCCAGCTTATATAAATTGTTCTGAACTACCCGAAAATTTGGCATCAGCGTGGATTTCATCGCTTCCATTAACAATACATTGTTGCGTTTCGCAGCTTCGATCATGTTTCGAGTCTCTGCCGCATTGGATGCCATCGGCTTCTCACACAATACATGCTTTCCCTGATCCATACATATAATAGCCTGTTCCATATGGAGAGAATTCGGGCTGGCGATATATACAGCATCTATTTCCGGACTAGATGCCATGGCTGACACGTCTGTATATACGGTCGGATTTCCGTATTTGGCACCAAAGGCTCTCCCTTTCTCTTCTGTACGAGAATATACCGCTGTTAAGGCGAAGCGTTCCGTTTCCATTGCCGCATCAATAAAGCGCTCCGTAATCCAGTTCGTTCCGATAATTCCGAATCGCACCATACTATTCAACCCCTTTTTTCTCTAGTATTAATAAAATATCCGATTTTGAACACGCTATCAACATTCTCTCATGAGAAACATCACATGTCTACCTTTCACAAACCCTTCATCAATATAGAATGAATCAGCCGCCAACACACTTGCGTTTTGCTTGGGCACTAATCTACAATAGAATCAAGATCATGAAGCATGAAAATGAGGTGAGTACGATGAGTGAGCGCGACGTTGACTTGATGAGCGGAGACACCAAATATATGATTTCCGGTGATTCTATTTCCAAAGGAGTCATCTATGATGAAGAGCGCAACAAATATGTTATTCTGGAGGAGAATTATGTCTCACTCCTGCAGCAGAAATTGAAGGGCGCGGTCCGCAACACAGCCCGGTTCGGCAATACCCTGATGAAGGGCTTCAGCAATCTGAAGCGAGATGTGGACAAGGATAAGCCCAATGTTGTCTTGATTGAATATGGCGGCAATGACTGCGACTTCAATTGGAATGAGATCGCCGATAACCCCGAAGCGGAGCATAGCCCCAAGACGGATTTCAATACATTTGAGAAAATGCTGACGGAAGCTATTGAATATTTAAAGAAGCAGCAAATTACTCCTATTCTGATGAACCTGCCGCCTCTGAATGCAGATAAATATTTTAAATGGGTCAGCAGGAGCAGTCCGGATGCCGAGAAGAACATTCTAAAATGGCTGGGCAGCGTAACGAAAATATACTGGTGGCAGGAAAGATACAACTCTACCATCCTGAAAGTCTCCGAATTGACGAAGACCAAGTATATCGACGTACGCGGCGCATTTCTGCAACACCCAGACTTCACCAAATTCCTGTGCTCGGACGGAATTCACCCTAATCAGGAAGGCCATCGCATCATCAGCGAGAAGGTGCTTGAATTCGTGAAGAGCAACTATCAATACCTTCTGCTCGACTCCAAGAACAATCTGGCCTTGGAATAAAGCTAAAGACAAAGATCCAGATCTCGATAATAACGATTCGAGAATGGGTCTTTTTTGCGGTCTGAAATGATTGGCATAGGATGTTACGTCTCTTAATCCTGACCTTTAAAAATAGCTCTATACATATCCATAATTATCCATTATAATCATATTGCACCATAGATAAGCAGCCGGGATAAAATATCCCTCGCACCATGCAGATTCCGTTTGAGCCGGATATTTTTTATCCCAATAAAGTTTAAGCGCTTAAATTTAAAGTGTGAGGAGGTCGATCATCCCAAGCATATTATTCCTTTAATTATTACAGCATTCAATGGAACATCCGGAGGTTATTCTTCATCCCAAAAGTTAAAGCGCTTTAATTATCAAATTAACATCCACGCCTGATTATCAAATTTGCCAAAATAAATGATGGAGGGAATTAGGAATGAAAATGACACCCGAAAAAGGAACTCATCCTAAGGGAAGATTTACAGCGATTATGCTCAGCTTTGCCCTGCTCAGCTCAATGGTCTCATTTTCCGGTCCTGTGCAAACAAAGGCATATGCCGAGCTTCTTGAGAACAATACGGATACGGAAGCTACGCAAACTTTGACCCTTACGGAAAAACAAACTAACGCTCAAGAGATCAGCCCTATGGCTGCTGAAACCCCCGAATCCAAATTTTCACCGCAAACCCTTCAATTTTTGAAAACAAATACGGGCCTTGACGCAGAACAGTGGGATAACATCATGAAGCTTGTCAACAAGCCGGAGCAGGACGACCTTAACTGGACCAAATATTACGGTTATTGCGAAAATATTGACGACGACCGCGGCTATACGATCGGCATTTTCGGAGCCACCACAGGCGGGCCAAATGACGAAGGGCCGGATGCTCCCGAATTATTCAAAGAATACGACCGGATCAAAGGAGCCAGTAACCCAAGTGTGGAAGGCGCGCTGAAACGGCTCGGAATTAACGGAAAAATGAAAAATGGCATTCTGGTTATTTCAGACAGCAACAGCACCTTCGTTAAAAAGATCAACAGTCTGCAAAATGACTCCGCCTGGAGAGAAGCTATGTGGCGCACCTTCTATAATGTCTACATTAAATATAGTGTCGATCAGGCCAAAAAACGCGGCTTTAATTCGGCTTTGACCATCGGTTCTTTTGTCGACACGGCATTGAACCAAGGGGCAACAGGCGATTCCGGCAGTCTGCAAGGCATCCTGTCCCGCTCGGGCAGCAGCAAGGATGAAAAGACATTTATGACGAAATTTTACGCGGAGCGGACCAAAGTAGTTGATACCAATCAATACAACACACCTCCAAACGGTAAAAATCGTGTCAAACAATGGAGTACGCTCCTGAGCATGGGAGAGACCGATCTGAAAAACGCCGATGCTGCGATCAAACAAGTAACTAATTGGAAATTGAAATAAACCCGATGTCCGGGTAAATAAGCAGCTATACTAGAATAAAAAGCAGGGGGCATCGCCGAAGATGCGCCCTGCTTTTCTTCATTTACATATATATTATCACTCGTATTTCAATTGATACGCACCAGCCCCATAAACTGCAAAGAGCGTCCTATTTTACACTTTCTCGGTCTATTGCCCCTTCCGGGCCTGAAGCTCCTGCCATACTTTTTTATTGCTGTACTGCTTGTCGGAGCTGATATCCTTGCCAAACCATGCAGGTGCAGCAAAGCTCTCCGCCTCTTCCAGCGAAGCAAACTCCACCTCCAGCACCAGCAGCTGAATTTGTTCGTAATCGTCCATTTCGATCACACGGTCTCCCCATACCGCCGTAGTCCGTTTTTTAATTAGCGGCACAGCTTGATGAGTATCAATCATTTGTTCATAGATCCCTTTGGAGATGGAATACTCCACTTCCTCCCGGGCAATCCCGTGACCTTTTTTGAAGGTATGCGTATATTCGACTTTCCCGCTGGCCAGATCATCAATTTTACGGACTCTCAGCTCCTGATCTCCATGCAAAGCGAGATATGTCTGCTCGATGATCTGCTCTCTTTCAATCTGAATCTCGCCTTCTTTGATCCTATTCGCCGGATACTCCGACAATAGAAACTTACGTTCAATTTCAAGTGACATCACAATTCTCCTTAGTCCTCAATCTAAGCTCTGATCCATTCCATTTTATCTCATCTGTTCTTAAGTATAACATTGCCTTTCAAAATAAAATATCCTGTCCCACTTCGCTCCGTGAGACAGGATATCGCTGCCAAATATGCCTTGGCTAAATCGCTACTCATATCTAGCATGACAAATCTGACTAAACTCTTCAATCCATGCTTACTGCATGATTTTGCAAATATTGTTGGTGAAGTCAACCGGATCTTCAATCGGCAGACCTTCGATCAACAGGGCCTGATTGTAGAGCAAGTTCGTGTAAAGATTCAGTTTATCTTTATTATCCACGGCAAAAGCATCCTTCATCGCCTCGAACACTTGATGATTCACGTTGATTTCCAGCACTTTATCAGCCTTCACTTCTTGGCCGCTTGGCATTGCATTCAGCACTTTCTCCATTTCGATCGATACTTCGCCTTCAGAGGAGAGACAGACCGGATGGGATTTAAGGCGCTTGGACGCTTTGACCTTCTTCACTTTACCGCCAAGGAAGCCGCTCATATACTCGAACAGGTCTTTATTTTCCGACTCGTCCGCTTTAGCCGCTTCATCATTGGCATCTGCTTCGATACCAAGATCGCCGCTGGATACGGATTTGAATTCCTTTTCCTTGTAATTCATGATCACTTTAATCGCAAACTCATCGATATCATCGGTGAGATACAGAATTTCATAGCCTTTATCGGCTACCATTTCCGTCTGTGGCAGCTTCTCAAGCCGTTCAACCGACTCGCCGGCGGCATAATAGATATACTTCTGATCCTCTGGCATTCTCGATATGTATTCATCCAGGGTCACCAGCTTCTTCTCTTGAGAGGACGTGAACAGAAGCAGATCCTGCAGCACTTCCTTATTCATGCCATAATCATTATACACGCCGAATTTCAATTGACGGCCAAAGGACTCATAAAACTTCTCATACTTGTCGCGATCATCCTTAAGCAAGGCTTGCAATTGGCTCTTGATCTTGCTCTGAATGTTTTTGGCGATCATTTTCAGCTGACGGTCATGCTGCAGCATTTCCCGAGAAATGTTCAGCGACAAATCCTCGGAATCAACCATCCCTTTGACGAAGCTGAAATAATCCGGCAGCAGGTCGCTGCATTTGTCCATGATCAGCACGCCGTTGGAGTAGAGCTCAAGCCCCTTCTCATATTCCTTGGTGTAATAATCGAAAGGCGTCTTCTCCGGAATGAACAGGATCGCATTGTAGACGATAGCGCCGTCCGCCTTGATATGGATATGCGAGATCGGTTTGTCGAACCCGTAACGCTTCTCCATGTAGAAATTCTCGTAATCCTCGTCAGTCAGCTCGCTTTTGTTCTTGCGCCAGATCGGCACCATGCTGTTCACTGTCTGTTCTTCGACAAAATCCTCGAATTCATTCTCGCTGCCTTCCTTAGGACGACTCGATTGAATATCCATCTTGATCGGATATCTGATGAAGTCGGAATACTTCTTGATGATCGATCTTAAACGATACTCTTCAAGATACTCGTCGTAATTCTCATCTTCCGTATTCTGCTTAATCTTAAGCGTAATTTCCGTACCTACATTATCCTTCTCACAAGCCTCAATTGTATAACCATCCGCACCCGCGGAATGCCATTGATAGGCTTCGTTGCTGCCCAAAGCGCGGCTAGTTACCGTAACGTCGTCGGCTACCATAAATGCGGAATAGAAGCCTACGCCGAACTGCCCGATAATGTTATGTCCATCCTTCGCCTCATTTTCATTCTTGAAAGCAAAAGATCCGCTATTGGCGATGATCCCCAGGTTATTCTCCAGTTCTTCCTTCGTCATCCCGATACCTGTATCGGAAATAGTCAGGGTGCGGCTCTCTTTATCCACCGCGAGCTTAATATAGTAATCGTCTTTGTTAAAGACCAGATTATCATCGGTCAAAGCTTTGTAATAAATCTTGTCAATCGCATCGCTCGAATTGGAGATCAGTTCCCTCAGGAATATTTCCTTTTGTGTGTAGATGGAATTGATCATCATTTCCAGCAATCTTTTGGATTCTGCTCTGAATTCTTTCTTAGCCATGAATGAATAATCTCCCTTCAATGATATCGTTAGGATCACAATGTTAAATTTCTACATTCCACTCTTAGCACTCATACATCCAGAGTGCTAACACATAACTTTATATTAAATATCCTAATTTTCAATGTCAATATCTCCTTGTGATATTCGTGCTTTTCTATTCGTTCTCTCCAATTTGAAACCTGTTAAGAGCATTTCAACAGCAAGAACTTGTTTAGATAAGCGTGGAAATCACATAGAAATTCTAAAACCAGCCTGATCGCCTCTATTCAGCGGTCAAAATGACCGTTATAGCAAGAAAGAAACAACTTCGCTCTCCTAATGGTCACTTCTGGCCTTTAGAGGAAAAAACGCGGTGACCAAAGCGATTTTTGCCCTATCGCGAAATAAGTGTCCATGGCAAAGCGGGTATATCCAAGCTTCAAACGCTACTGGTCAATCTTGTCCGCTGGGTCGGATAGAATAATTGGGTGCAACCGCCGGTTTGAACACACAAACGGGGCGTCCCCGGGTCGGATGATCGACCTTTGAGACGCCCCCTTGAAGAAGCCATATGCTGCCTGACCAAAGCCTGAGGCGGATAACCGTTACAGTTCTCTCTCCGACAACTTGCCGTCTTCGATGTATACGATGCGATCACACAAGTCGAGCATCCGGTGGTCATGAGTGACCATGACGGCGGCTTTGCCGCGCTGCTTCACCTCAGCCGCCAGCATCTCCACGACAGCTCGGCCCCGCTCAGAGTCCAGACTGGCCGTCGGCTCATCTGCGAGAATGATCTCCGGATCATTCATCCAAGCCCGAGCGATGGACACACGCTGACGTTCTCCACCGGACAAGCTGTCCGGATAATGCTTCAAGCGATGTCCCAGACCAAGCTCGCGCAGCAGCTTCTCTGCCTTGGCGTGTGATTCCCTGCGCGATTTGCCGGCTAATTCGCCAATCAGAATCAATTGATCGATGACGCTGAGATAAGGAATCAGATTGGCCGATTGAAAGACGAAGCCAATCTTGTCGAGCCGGATTTGGTTCAGCTTCTTCTCCGGCAATTGGCTAATCTCTTGATTACCGATCCAGATTTGTCCGCTAGTTGGCGACAATAGCGCCCCGGCAATCGAGAGGAAGGTACTCTTTCCAGCACCCGAAGGGCCTACAAGAGCGACAAATTCGCCCGCCTTCACCTCCAGTGAAATGTGATCCAGCACCTGCACAGAGGTGTCCCCATCACCGTACACCTTGCTGATATTTTGCAGCAGCAGCTTGGTATTCACAGCAGCTGTGCCTCGTGCGCCTGCAAGCTTAGCAGCATTATTTTCATCGTTGTCGATTTGCTTATTCAAGTAATCCGTCGCCTTATTCATGACTGTACTCATTTACATCGCCCTCCCAATCGCTTCAATCGCATCTACCTTAACAACGCGGAACAGGGACAACAGCGAGCCCAGTAAGGACACCGCGATGAACAATACCGCACATCCGGCAACCACCGACGTGTTCAATTGGAACGGCATGCTGTCCGGAAGCACCATTGCGACGCCATAGGTTAACAAAATACTGATAGCGAGACAGACCAGCGATAAGGTCAGTACCTGCAGCACCAGACTGCGAGCGAGATAACTATTTTTGGCGCCAATGGCTTTGAGCACGCCGAACTGGCTCATTTTTTGAATCGTAATAACATAGAAGAAAACAGCCAGTACGAAGGCAGCGATTATGAACAGGAACGCAATCATCATAAGCAGAGAACCCTGCTCCTCCTGGTAACCCGGGATTCCCTTCAGCGCTGTATCTTTATTTACGATTTCAATGCCTTGCACCTTGCTGGTGATCTGATCCGCAATCGTCTGGCTGCCGCTCAGGGCAACAGCATTATATGCCGCATTCCCCACAGTGGCTGGCCTGCCGGCCTCGGTGGCTTCCAGGCCTTTGAAGCTCATCAAAATAACAGGAGTATGGCTGTAGGATTGGCCCTCGGTGAAGCCCACAAGCTCATATTGCTGCCCCGATGCCTGATCCTCGATCATATCTCCGAGCTTAAGCCCTTTATCGGCAAAAGTCTTGTCAGCGACCGCCTCATGGTCCGCTCCGGCAGCCATCAACCGCCCTTCCTTAATCACCGGGGCCAGCGTGCCCTCCGGATCGATCCCGAAGAAGGTAGCGTCCATTTTCTTGGTGTCGTCTACTTTGGCAATTGAAGTCATTTTCACGCTTAGCGGATTTAATTCGACGCCCTGCTGATCGCTGGATGCCTGCTGGATTTGCTTCCAGGTATCTTCCGTGATCATCGAACGGTTCAAGCGGTGATCCGCATCCTGCTGCAGAATTAAATAGTCTGCCTTCATATTTTGAATGGATGACGCATTAGCGTAAGATAACCCTTGCGCCAGCCCGGTTACAAACAGAACGAGAAAAGCAATGAGAACCATAATGAGTGAAATGAGCAGGTAGCGCGTCTTGGCATGCTTCATCTCCCGGATTGCTAGAAACATTGTGTTCATCTCCTATCCTATAAGTAGAGTAGATCTCTTTATGCAGATAACTATAGGACTAGAATATGAACGCAATATGAACAACAATTACTTTATCGGCAAAATAATACGGAATACCGATCCCTTGCCAGGCTCACTCTCAACCTCAATCCGTCCCCCGTGCAGGGTGATAATTCTGTTCGTGATCGCAAGCCCCAGACCGCTGCTGCCTTCCTTGCGGCTTCTCGTCTTGTCCGCGCGATAGAATCTCTGAAAAATATTCGAAATATCCTCCGCGGCAATACCGATCCCCGTATCTTCCACTTCAACGATACATCTGTCATCCTGCTGCTTCAGACGAACGAAGATCGTCCCGCCTTCTTCGGTATATTTGATGCTGTTCGTCAGCAAATTAATCCACACTTGCTGCATAAGCCTGCTATCGGCATAGATCATGATCGAGGGAAGATCCATATCGATGGCTAATTCCTTCTCGCGCCAGCTCCATTCGGTCATGAACAGGACCTGCCGGATCTGCTCGCCGACATCAAAGCTGCTCTTCTCCAGGATCGCCTCCTCCTTATCCAGTGAGGCCAGCATTAGCAGCTGCTTGCTTAACTGCGACAACCGCTTGCTCTCGTCCTCGATGATGGACAAGTAATGACGCCGCTGCTCTTCCGGTAAATCCGCATGCAGCAGCGTATGTGAGAAGCCCTGGATGGAGGCCAGCGGCGACTGCATCTCATGCGATACGTTGGAGACGAACTCCTGCCGCATCTCCTCCAGCTGTTCGAGACTTCGCGTCATATGGGTGAAGCGATTGGCCAGCTCGCCGATCTCATCCTTTCTTTTCAAATCCAGCTTGATATTGTACTTCCCTTGGGCCAGCATTTTGGTCGCTTCCGTTAGTTTGATGATCGGATGAACGACCCAACGCGTATTAAATACGAACAATAGGATGCTCATCGCGATGGTAAGGGCCAGAATGATCGCGAAGAAATTTCGCAATTCCCCGAACTGCACCTCCACATTAGGGCGGATAAATAGCGCGAAGGAATCCTCGGCCGTCTTGAGCGGAACACCAATCGTATTTTTTAGATCATTGTCGAAAAAACCGGTTATGAACAAGCCCGGAGGAAAATTCGCAATCCCGTGATAAACTTGTCCGTCAAGTACGCTCTCGACCACCTGCTGATCCAGTTTTATCCCGCGGAAAGACCCTCCGTAGAAATAACCGCTTCCCTGCTCGTTCACAATGTATAACTGGTAGCCGAGATCGCCAACATGCTCCAGATAGTCGCTCAGATTAACCTCGCGGTTCGTCTCATAAAAAGTTTGAATTTGTTCGGCCATCTTACTGATCTTCTGGTCGTTATACGGCTTCAGCTTGTGTTGATAATAAATGTTCGAAGCGATAAAAGCCGTGATGCTGCTGACCAGAATAACAAGAATCGACGTGAACAAAATACGGATATACAGCGATCTCATGAGGTTGCCGCCTCCAGCTTATAGCCAACGCCCCGCACCGTCGTAATAACGATATCCTGATTGTCCTTGAAGCGGTCGCGCAATCTTTTGATATGGACATCGACGGTACGGTCATCCCCGTTGAAATCGATGCCCCAGATCAGCTCGATCAGCTCCTCGCGCGTAAAGATTCGTCCCGGATAGCTGGCCAACTGAAATAGCAGCTCAAACTCCTTCAAAGGCAGCATGAGCTGCTTGCCGTTGCAATGTACTTCGTATCCTTTACGGTTCATAATTGTATCTCCGAGCTTGATCGACTCCGCACTCACCATCTGATAACGTCTGAGCAGCGCTTTGATCCGAAATAACAGCTCCTGCGGTTCAAAGGGCTTTGTCAAATAATCATCGGTGCCTACCGAGAACCCGCGCTCCTTATCCGCCAGCTGATCTTTGGCTGTTAACAGAATCACTGGAAAATCATAATACCGTCTGATTTCCTCGCATAATTGAAATCCGTCCTTGCCAGGCATCATGACATCTATGATGGCGAGATCAATATGGCGGGAGAAAAGAAGCTCCGATGCCTCATTGCCATCAGCCGCCTCGACCACCCGATATCCCTCATTCTGCAAATGATAGCTCACCAGCTCGCGAATATGCCGATCATCATCAACGATTAATATATCTAACATGATTACTAGCATCCCCCTGTACAAATCATCCCTGAATACAGTCAATATATCGCACTCCATGCGATATCTCAAACACGACCATTGGGGCACCCCTTGTGACATGAAGCCCATTGGGGCACAAGGGGACAACGTCGCATAGCAATGGCAATGGCCCACAGTCACATCTCCCGCCAAAGCCTATCGAGTCCCAGCCTAACGACAGAAGGCAAACCTTTGATCTTGGCATAAAAATAGCGTCTCCCCGGTTGTGTGGTAGTACGGGGTAGGCGCTATTTGACTTGCCTGATACATCTTGATATCGATACTAGTGAAAAAAGCAATCAGGCTGAAACGGTATAAAAAACAGGCCGCCAGTGCAGCGCTGCTGAAGAAGGCCACCTATGATGCATGGGCGCATTCTAATTCCGAGGGAGGCCCCCTACGATGTCAAGTAGGGAGAAGTTACAGCTAATAGTCGGGGGTAGTAGATAGCTATGAACGTTAGGTCCGCACAATATATTAGTTATTGTTTTGAAGGAAATAGCGTTCCATAGTTTCGTTATCGTTAGCAAGAGCCCGCTACGCCTCTGAGCCCTGCGAGGAGACTAAAGCTATGCTTGAGCTGCCAGAGCGCGCAGCACCTCGCGCTTGATCGC
>NZ_LN831279.1:3398993-3433811 GCF_900069005.2 Paenibacillus sp. GM2
CCGCTCGCCGATACGGGCACGCACGCGGTCCGCCGCCTCGTCCTCCTGGCCGATGTGAACCCCATCGGCATCCACCGCCAGCGCCAGCTCTACATCGTCATTGACGATGAACAAAGCTCCCGCGCTGTGGCACAAGGCCCGCAGCCGCCTGGCGAGCTCCAGCCGGGCTCCCCCCGTCAGACTTCCGGGCCCTTTCTCCCGGAGCTGAACGAGTGTAACTCCGCCCTCCAGCGCCTCGCGCACGACCTTGACTGGATTTTCTTTGCAGTTCACAGTACCCACTACCAGATAGAGCTGCAAATACTCTCGCATCCGATCAGAAGAGATTCTGGCGTGTTTTCTGCCGAATTCCCCATTCCCCTTCATACCATCGTCTAACGGACCTTGATTTACCAAATCGCACTTGCCAACTTCCCATTTCCTTTTCCTCATTCCATCATTTCCCCGGGCTTCTTCCGCTGCGCTTTCCCGATCGTTTCTGCCAGCGCTTGCCTTCACAGACATCATATCCTCATTCATCAGACCTTCACCCTCCTTCGACAGTAGGCCCAATGATTGGTTGGTCCATGACCCTGCCCCAGCTCCAAGGTGTCCTCAATCGCCGCTTGGATGAAAGCGCGCGCCTCCTCAACAGCCCGCTCTACCGTCAGCCCCTTTGCCAGGCCTGCCGCGATAGCGGCCGAGAAGGTGCAGCCGGTCCCGTGCGTATGCTTGGTCTTAATGCGTCTGCCAGCGAGTCCTGTAAATGTGCTGCCATCGTACAATAGATCTATTACTCGCTCCCCATGATCATGGCCGCCCTTGATGACCACGGTTCGCGCACCATATTCAGCGATACGCTTCGCAGCTTCGCGGCGGTCCTCCATCGTACGGATTTGGATGCCGGATAGCACCTCCGCCTCTGGGATATTCGGCGTAACGATCAGGGCAAGCGGGAGCAAATGCTCCTTCATCGCCTGAATCGCTTCGGTGAGCAGCAGCGACGCTCCGCCTTTGGCGATCATCACCGGATCAATAACAACATTTCGCCAGCCGAAGCTGGCAATCTGTCCCGCGACCTGTTCTATAATTTCCGCGTTGAAGAGCATTCCTGTCTTGAGCGCGTCGACGCCGATATCCGAACCTACCGCCCTGATCTGCTCGGCGGATGCCTCAGGCGGCAACGGATATACCTTCTCAACACCAAGCGTATTCTGAACTGTAATCGCGGTAATCGCCGACATCCCAAACACATCCAGCTCCTGAAAGGTCTTGAGATCAGCCTGAATTCCGGCGCCGCCGCCGCTATCCGAACCGGCGATCGTCAGAGCTCTAGGAATACTCATCTTGATTCCCCCCCTGCAGCCATGCTATTCGGCTCAGCTATAGCTGCATACCCCTTTACTGAATGAGGATGAAGCTTAGCCAGTTCATCCAGAAAAGCAACCTGGAAACTGCCAGGACCTAACGAGGCGGTCCGCTCCGCAGCACGAGCTGCCGCCGCACCGTAATAAGCCAATCCCGCTGTGCCCGCAAGCATCATATCGCGCTCGACCGCCGCGAAAGCCCCCAGCACAGATGTCAGCAAGCAGCCTGCTCCGGTCACCTGCGTCAGCAGCACATCTCCGCCGCTGATGACCCGGTAATGGACCCCATCAGCTATAACATCTTCTTTGCCAGTAATGGCTACTATTGCATTAAATTGGCGAGCCGCCCGGAGTGCGATTTCCGCATTTGCTCCCGCACTGCTCTCGGCCGCATCTACTCCTTTAATGTCTGAGACCTCACCAACCAGGTTAGCGACTTCGGAAGCATTACCGCGAATTAGAGAAATCTTCACTTCACGAAGAATTCGCTGGGCTGACTCCGTACGAAGGCGAGTCGCCCCTACACCTACTGGGTCCAAAAGTACGGGAACACCATGAAGATTGGCTGACTTCCCGGCGATGATCATTGCGTCCACCTGCTCCGTCGACAGCGTGCCGATATTCAGTACCAGCGCACCAGCCACCTTGGCCATATCTGCTACTTCTTCCCTGGCATAGGCCATCACTGGTGACGCGCCAAGCGCAAGCAGACCGTTCGCAGTGAAATTGGTAACGACCACGTTCGTCATATTATGTACGAGCGGCCTTGCCTTCTGTACTTTAGTTAATAGTGCAGCAATATCCTGTTCGAGTGTACTCATTGCAAATCAACCCCATTCTCAAATTTGTAGTCCGGTACCCTTCCCATCTGTTTATCTGATGGCGCAATAAGTTAATAGTCCATTTCACTGCTACTCGGCGAATCACGGCAGACCAGATGATTCCCAGCCAGCATACTGAAGCTCCGATCCCTTAACTGTTCCTACCTCTACGGCTGCATCATTTCCAGCTGCATACCTAATTTCAGCTTTTATATTCATTCCGTTCCAGTTCACTTACACTCCCATTTCTGCACTCATACTCATTCAGTTCCACCACACATACACTCAAATTTCAGCTCTTATACTCTTTCAGCCCCGCTTCCTAAATTCATAGCAACCGGCCATTCTTCCTCGCGGAAGGCCATGTCCCAGAACATATATTCCAGTTGGCAGCTCAGCAGAAAATGCTCTCTCATCCGCAGCCGCTCGGCTTCGGTCACGCGCTCAGCCCAATCGTCCACATAACGGCAGAATCGTTCGGTCAGATCCGACATTCCTCCCCCGTAGAAATCGATCCAATCGTAGAACGGATGCGATTCATCCGGTTTGACTTCCTCCAGCAAACGCTGGCCGATTTCGATATAGGTCCAAGGACACGGCAGCAAAGCGGATACGATCTCACCCAGGCTGCCTTCGTGCGCAACGGTTAGCATATGGCGGATATAATGATGGGCTGAGGGAGCCAGCGGGAACCCCTGGAGTTCCTCATAAGTAACGCCAGCCACGCGGCAAAAATTGTTATGCGGGTGCACTTCGCTATGCAGCACGAAGTTGATCTGCTCGTTAAACATCTCGATCTCTTCCCGCGTCCGGCTCTTGGATATGGCAATGCCATAAATCCGCATAAAGGCGTTCAAATACTCAAAATCCTGCTTCACATAATGGATCAGCTGCTCCCGCTTCAATGTTCCGTCCGCGATCCCACGTACAAATGGATGGTTATAAATAGCTTGAAAAATAGAATCTGCTTGCTGACGAAGCTGTCTCGTAAAACTCATGATCTCCACCTCCAAATTTTTTTGAAACGATAAAAGTTGAACTATCCTCCCAAATGACTAAGTTTTCATTTGTTCAACTTGCATATCTCCTGAATAAAGAAATCCGCTATGAGGGCTGATGAACCCCCTTGATTCGCATGAATATATCAAATGCAGATGCAAATCCCTGTCCGGTTTACACAGCAAAAAGGCCGCTCCGGATATGGAGCGGCCTGTCACTTAACAAATATAGCTATAGCAATTCAGTCCGACTCCACTTTCCTACGCTAGTGCTAACTAGATCAGGTTCAAAGGGTCCAGGATTTATCCTGTCTCAGTCGTTATCACGACTCCCCTAGTGGATTTCCTATTCAATTACCTATTATTTAACTATGGCAGCAGCCGTATGTCAAATAGTGACAGTCCCTGTTGCCTGTCTTATGGCTCCTCGACGAACAAAGGAACCTTCACGAAGCCCTGCTCTGTCATCTTGAACAGACCAAGATCGGAAATACGCAGTTCAGGAATAACCACCAGCGCCAGCAGTGACAAGGTCATGAAGGCATAGTTCATTGTGCAGCCTGCTTGATACAACGCCTGGCTTACCGCACGGGATTGCTCGGCCACCTGTTCGAACGGCGCATTTGACATCAATCCGGCCACCGGCAGCGGCAGCTTGACGATCTTGTCTTCGGTAACAACCGCGATACCGCCCTGCATTTCAGCAACGGTATTTGCAGCCTTGGCCATCAGAGCATCGGAATTGCCGATGATCATCACATTATGACAGTCATGAGCAACGGTCGTTGCGATTGCAGCCGGCACATTGAAGCCAACGCGCGATGCCAGGCCTACGGTCTTATTGCCCGTTCCTTTGTGACGCTCAATGACAGCCAGCTTGGAAATGCCATCCTCTACCCTAAGGGCTACCTGTCCGTTCTCGATCCGTACATACACGAGGTCTTCGGTCGTATCCACATGGTTCTCGCGAACCCCAATAGCTCGCGCCGTCAATTCACCGGACTGGATTGGCGCTTCGATCACAAAGTCCTGCTCAGTCACAGCACGGGTAAGGTGCACCGAGTTAATAGCCTCCTGCGGATATTCGAATTCAGGCAATTCCACAGTCATCTTGCCATTCTCGGCCACAACTTGTCCAGCCGCAATCGTCATTACAACGTTCACATCGGCCAGATTTCCATCAAGGATGATAATGTCAGCGATAGAAGCTGGCGTAATGGTGCCCACGTCCCGGGCAACCCCAAAGCGTTCTGCCGTATTGATCGTCGCCATCTGGAAAGCCGTTACCGGACGTACGCCCTGCGAGATCGCATGACGAACTACAAAGTCCATATGTCCCTCATCGACAAGAGATTCCGGGCTGCGATCGTCTGTAACGAGCATCATGCGACGTGTATCAATGCCATAGTCGGTATGCGCCTTAATCGATTCGGCAACATCATGCCAAGCTGAACCGCGTCTCATTTTGGCGTACATGCCTCTTCTGACACGCTCGATAACATCCTCAGCGTTCACGCTCTCATGGCAGCCGGTAATGCCGCTGGCCGCATAAGCAGATATTCTCCAGTCATCCACCGGCCACGTATAGTGCCCGTCCGCTACTCTGCCCGCACGCAGCGTAGCCTGAATCTCTCCAATCATCTTCTCGTCACCAAATACTACGCCTGGGAAGTTCATAACTTCGCCCAAAGCGATCATATCAGGCCCCCAAGTGAAGGCTTCAGCAACCTCTGCCGGGCCGATCTCAGCGCCCGCCGTCTCCATATCCGGACCTGTAGACGGAACACAAGAAGCAACCTGCATATAAGCGGCAAGCGGGGTTTGTCTGGCTTCGTCCAGCATGAGTCTCAGGCCCGGCAATCCCAATACATTGGTAATCTCATGAGCATCAAAAAATCCGCCCGTCGTACCCTTCGGAAGCACGGCTCTGGCGAATTGGGTTGGTGTGATCTGACTGCTCTCAATATGACAATGACCGTCCAGCAAACCTGGAGCAACATAACGTCCGGCAGCATCGATGATCTTCGTATCTGCACCGATCATATGGCTGGCATCCGTCCCCACGAAGGCAATCCGGCTGCCTTGAACGCCAATCGATATACCGTCCTGAATCTCTCCGGAACATACATTGACCAGCTTCGCATTCTTGATAACCAGTGTAGCCTTCTTATCTCCCCGCGCCGTAGCAACTAGGTCAGGCACACAATCAGCAAGCTGTGGTCTGGCAAACAACTGTGATGTACTCATGATTATGAAATCCTCCCACTCAGTAATTGTGCTGCTCTAATGCCCTTAATCTCATTGGAGCCAACAGTTTCTAGATGAAACAAGCATATACAATACATTTTAGTTTTGCAATTCTTAATCCCGATTCTACTTTCCTCGGCTATTCCCAATGATAATTCAGAAAATCAAGGTTACTCGAATATAGTTGGCTTGGATTTAGGAATAAATGCATCCCGTTCCCATCCTTCCAGAATCACAATCGTATCAAGTTGAGGGTTATCCGGCCAGAAAATATACCTTTCCTGCACCAACACATCCAGAGCGGATTTGATATCCCGGTATTGACGGCCCGTTGTACGCTCTAACTCGGGCTTTGTCGGCATTCGGCGCCGCTGCGTTGAGAAGTTGTACAGAATTCGGAGCACCTTGCGTTCCAGATCATTTAACATTAGTCTCACCTCTTACAGAACATATGTTTGTATTATATGCCTCTTCCAGCAGGATAATCAATATGCGGAGGTCGTTAATATGTAAAAAAAGCCCGCCAACCCATTAAAGGTTAGCAGGCTTCTCTTATTTCGGAGCTTCCACATTTGCTTACAATATGGCCTGTTTATTAGAGGGGTATGTGTGTCAAAGATTAATTAGAAACAAAAGCTTCTTGTAATAATTACCAGCAAGATAAACAGAACCAAGATCGCTCCAGTAGAAGTCCATAATCCGCCAACTCCAGGTCCACAACCTAATCCACCAACTACTTCACCCAACGTGTATCCCTCCTTGATTAAGAGTACACACCATCATATTCCGCGATTGCAACAAATGATTAGGCATCTATCTCTGTATACTTCGCCCAATTATCGGAATACCTGTCTAGGTCGGGTCCATCGTTTCTCTACTTATCTTATCCATCATCTGGACCAGCGCTGATGCCGGGTCTCGACAACCTCACCTGATAATATCGCCTTCTCGATCATCATGCCGAGATAATGATCCTGCGACGCCTCGGCCACACTGTAGAACTCCGGTCCGCCGGCAACATAATCCCCCATCTTCTGTAAGCAGTGGGCAATAGCGATCTCGTCATCATATAATCTGGCCGGGGCATAGGGATTTTCGTACAGCCATTTCTCCCCGCACAAAATCCCTTGCAGGAAGTAGCCCTCCTGATTCTCCAGCTCCCCCTTGTTGATCCGTTTCAGCTCCAATTGGAGCGGTATCGTCGATTTCTGTTGGATCAGAACGCGACCGTCGAAGATTTCTCCGCGCTCCCCTCTGACAGACAAATGGTTCGAACGCGTCCAGGAACGGTGCTGATCCTTCGTAAAATCATATATTCCAAGGCGATCTCCAAAATCGAGCCAGGCCAAATCTCTTTGCAGTGGAATCATTCGATCCTCTGTCGGGCTCCCCTCCCGAGTTGGCCCGCCAACCCACTGCGATTCGAATCGCATTCCTCGAATTTTTACATTTTCGAATGAGATCCCCAACATTTTACGGATAAGACTTACGCCGTGATACAGATGAGATACCGATACCGTTGCCTCTGTAATTCGGCCTAATCTCCCCGACTGAATCAGGGCCAGGCGTGCTTCCTGAATCGGATGGAACTGATATTGCTCAGCCACCTGAATACGGGCACGAGTAGCAAGCAGCTGATCATGCAATTGTTCCAGTCCTTCCAGATCGGGGGCAGGCGGTGTCTCTGCCAATACCGGTATCCCTTCCTCTGCCAGCCTGCACAGATAATTCAGACCTTCATTGCCGCTTACGGAGACGACGATAAAATCCGGGCTTTCGCTTTGCAGCATCTGATCCAATGTCCGATAGGTTGATACGCCCCATTTCTTTTCCATTTCCAGCGCTTTAGCCTCATTCCTGACGACCATACCGCTAACCTGGAACCGCTCGGGCATTGCCTGAGCAATTCTGAGATAATACTGCGCGCGGAAGCCGGCTCCGCCGATAATACTGAATTTCACCGTTTTCATAGTTCCCCTCCTGACATAAGCTCCTGCTTATCTCTGCTATTATTCTTCCTCACGGGAGAGGGCTGAAATCTCCTTCTTGTGAAAGCGCGGTGCGTTCGCCAGCAGACCTTCCCGTGTATAAAATAGGCTATCTGTACTCAAAGGCAGGTTAACCGACCTGCGCATCGTCGCCGCTTCATAGATCGCGGTAATCAGTTCAATCACTTTCCGGCCCTCACGGCCATCGATCAGCACCTTAAGCGAATCATGCTCAATGGCAAGCAGGATATCATTGATCTGTCCGGCATGACCGCTGTACTTCAACGGCTCATAGCCGCTTCCAAATTGCTCGATCTTCTGCTGAAGCGCCTCATTTCGCTCCGGAAATCCGTCCGGTCGTGAAGCGGAGGCAACCACCTTCCACGGGGTTGAGATACTTGCATGCTCGCCTTGAAGGACAATCTGCCTTTCCTCGCCATGATGAACGACTGAACTTGTGACCTGGGCCAGTCCGCCTTGCTCATAACTGAAAATAGCAATCGAGAGATCCTCCACCTCCGAGTTGTTATGCGCGGCATTGCTGATTACAGCCTGTATCGACTGCGGCATCCCCATCATCCATTGCAGCAGATCGATATGATGGACGCCATGATTCAGCGTGCAGCCGCCCCCTTCCTGCTCCCAGGTTCCTCTCCACCACATATCATAGTAGCTGGAGCCTCTCCACCAGTGCGCCTCTACTTGGGCATGCAGGATACGGCCTGCCAGACCGGAATCCAGTATATGTTTAAGCTTCATGATCGAATCATCGAAGCGGCTTTGCCCAATGACAGACAGGATGCGCCCCGCTTTGTCGGCGGCTTCCAGCATGCGATCGCATTCTTCCAGAGACATCGCCATGGGCTTCTCCACCAGAACATGCTTACCCGCAAGCAAACAATCGGCTGCGATCTTCGCATGCGTATGGGGAGGTGTACAGATCGAGATTAAGTCTATATCCTTATTGTGAAGCAGCTCATGATAATCCTCAGTAACTGTGCAATCGAGCAGGAATTCTTCCTTCAGTCGGTTTGCTCTTTCCACATGTCTGTTTGCAAGCGCGACCACTTCACAACGCTGCGGAAACAGGGCATAAGCCTGAAGATGAGCTCTGGAAATAGAGCCTGTACCTATTATTGCAACGCGAATCATAAGCTCCCCCCTTACAATAAGTTCCGGCTTCATCCAATTGAGGAGCTTTGAAAAAACGCACCTCGAAGGCATTAACTTCCTCACTGAACCTTGGACTTCTTGAACTCATTTGAATGGACTTCTCTTGAATTCCCTATGAAATTTATGGTTTCAATCTTTTTATTTGATAAGCTCTGTCGGATTCATTCCCGTAACCTTCTTGAATAACGTGCTGAAGTAAGGAACATTCTTATAGCCAACCTGCTCCGCTACCTCATAGACCAGCAGATTCCGCTCCAGCAATAGCTCACGCGCCTTCTCCATCCGTACCCGGGTTAAATAGTTATTGAAGGTCTCACCGGTAATATTTTTGAAGATGATTGATAAATGGTTTCGGGAAATATACACCTTGTCTGACAAATCAGCAAGCGTCAAATCTTCGGCATAATGCTCATGAATATACTGGGTCATAAAATCGACAACCTGTCTGTGCTTGCTGCTCCCTTTCATCTGCCTGCTGTTGCATATCAGCGAGATTTTTGCTGACAGCCATTCCGCCAGCTGCTCAGGCTGGTATAACGTTAGCAGTTCTTTGGCAATCTGGTCATTTGTAAATAGATCGTCGAGGAAAATACCTGCCTCATACAAGCAATAGGTCATGATGCCCCATAACTCGCTGCCTAACATTTGTACATAATCTTTGGAGATTCCATCCTGCTTCCCAAGCTCCTCGATATACTCGGCAACGATCTGCTGCGCCTCGGCCTCCTGAGCCGTCTTCATAGCGCTGGCCAGCTTGAAGGAGAATTTAACCGGGAACAATGCAACCTGCTCCGAATCGTCTCTCATCTGTCCCTTATAATTATATAAATCGTAGGAAGGAACCATCCTCTGTTCTCGGCGATCGATCGCTCGAAAAGCCTCCTCTGTCGATTCCGGCAGCTTCGTCCAATCCTCGCGCACCTTTCCGATCCCGACACAAATAGCCAGCCTTAAGTAGCTCTTGACGTTATCGATCAGCTTGATGCCAAGCTCCCTCAGCGCCTCCTCCAACTGCGCGCAGGAGCGGCCGCGCTCGGGATGGATAATCAACACGGCCCTTGTACTATGGAGCTCTGTATACTCGATAACAGGAAACACCTTTCGCGCGACTTCGCAGACAATATTGCTGATGGCGAAGCGGAACAAATTCCAATCGGATACAGATAGCTCGTTCGCCCGGCCGTCACGAACCAGATCGATCCCCATCGCCACATGGCTGCAATCGGCCCAATACTGATAAGCCTCCGGCAGATGGGCGCCATCTTGATAGTAACGGTTAAGCGTACCTACAGCGGCAGATCTTACCCATTCCTTCTCGATAAAAGGCTCATACATCATCAGCTTATGTTTAAGCTCCACCTGGATGTTAGCCTTCTCTTCCTCTTCAACAAGCTCTTGAATAACTTTATATAAGACGCTCTTTAATGTGGGAACACTGATCGGCTTTGACACATAATCGCTAACATTGTAGCGCAGCGCCTGCCTCGCATGCTCAAAGTCGGAGTATCCGCTCAGGATAATAATTTTCCCGCCGAAACCATCCTTTCTTAAATGCTCGATCATATCCAGCCCACCCATCATCGGCATATAGATATCCGTTATGACAATATCCGGCTGTGTCTCCCGAATCATCTCTAGTCCGTCCTGTCCGTTCAGCGCTTCCCCGGCCCACTCCGCATTCAGTTCCCCCCAGGGGATGACCCGCTTCATCCCTTGCAGTACCTGGCGTTCATCATCAATAATGGCGATCTTCCGCACGATACTTACCTCCTTAAGCTATACCAAGATTCATGTATCAGGGATATAAAGTCCGCTATATAATTCAGTTCTGGACTGAAAGATTTATAACAAGGCAAACGGTAAATAAACCGCTTTCAATTTCTATAATACTTATCGGCATCTCCCATGGGTATAAGAGAGATGCACGATTTATTTAAAAATACACCGAAGTATATGAGAGATTGCTTAACAAATCCCTTTGATAGGAATACCGATCGCAGTCATCCAAAGAGAGCGGCCGCGATCCACAGAGAGGTTTTCTTGCGATACAGAATTTCATCAGCTTTCGCCGATAAGGTATCAATTCTGAACTAACATGAAGCAGCAGGGGGCTTAAATCAACAGCTGGCTTAATCAACAGCAATCCTTGAATTCAGCGTTGAAATGATCTTCTCTCTAAGCCGGCGGCTTCGTTAATAGAGGGAGGAGAATCTCGACCCGGGTCCCGCCCTCTTGCCGTTCACTGAGAGTAATTCCGTATTCCTCGCCAAAATAGCCCGCGATCCGTTCTCTGACATTGCGGATGCCGTAACCTCCGGTGCGGCGCTTCTGCTGTTCATCGACCGCTCGCGTTAAGCCGCTGCCATCATCATCGATGATAATGAATAGCGAATCTTCATAGGCTGCCAGCTTGATATGGACATAGCCATGCAGCCTTTTATTAAAGCCATGAACAATCGAATTTTCTACAAAGGGCTGTAGTGTTAGCTTGGGGATGAAGAAGGGCCGAAGCTCGGCCGGCGCATCTATCGCGTATTGCAAGCCCCCGCCCCAGCGCAATTGCTGGATCTCCAGGTAACTCTTGATATGCTCCAGTTCATCGCCAATTGTAATGAAAGTATCCCCATTGGACAAGCCGATCCGGAACATGCGTCCCATCAGCTCCAGAATCCGACTGAGCTCATCCTGTCCGGCTTCGATCGCCATCCAGTTTAACTGATCCAGCATATTATAGAGAAAATGAGGGTTAATATTAGCCTGCAGCGCTTCTATCTCTGCCTTGCGCTGCTGCTCATAACGAAGCTGCACAGACTGATACAGCTCCTCGATCCGTTCATTTTGCTTACGGTAACCTGAGAACAGATAACCGAATTCATTCTCATAGTCCGCAGACAGCTCCACATTGTTGCCCTCTACTGAATACATTCTCATTGCCGCCACCAATTCTTTGATCGGCTTCGTGAACTGTTTGCTAATATAGTGTGTCAGCAGCAGGACGATCAGGATGGCAGCAATACCGATCAGCGCAATCACCTCGGCCAATCTGAAGCTGTCCTGTGTAATCTGGTTCCAGGACGTCATCTCGATTAGAGTCCAGTTGGAATTATCCAGCTTCGAATATACGAGCAGAGAATCGCCCACATTCGAATTGCCGCGAATATGGACATAACCGGACTGCTGATCCTTCAGATCAATCCATTTAGATAGTTCGTTCTGATTTAGTACATGGCCGATCTTAACAATCTGCTCGCCTGCCATGTTGGTCATCATCCGGTTCGAACCGGCTGTATTCCCTGATAACAGAGATCGAATCTCCTCGGCTTTGATATGAATGACAAGAACACCCAGAAAGTTATCATCGTACATAATTTTCCGGGCGAAGCTAAGCACGGGAACTTCCCCCTGAAAGCTGGTCACTTCATGTTCACTACTCCAGGCGAAATCATTTTTATCCAATACATGGGACCATTCCTGCCTATTCAAATCGTTAATATCCCGAAATTGAATGTAGTACTTCGTTTCCCCTTGAAAAGGGCGGTTCATATAGAGATCAATTCCCTGTATTAAAGGGATCGAGTAGGTCAAATTAGCCAGTGCATTCTCTACGCCAACATATCTGCGGTAGCGATCATACTCATCTTTTTTGTTCATCAGAAAAGTAATCAACTCATAGTCGCGGGAGGTCGATAGTGAGACTTGCTCGATCATCAGAAGCCGCGTCGTAATCTCATTGTTCAGCTCATCCAGCAGCTGCTGCTGATAATGTGAGGTAGTCCGCACCAGCGCTTTCGATGAGATGCTATAGCTTGTCCAGGCAATCAAAGCGATGACGATCACGATCACACCCGAGAACAGATAGAAGAAAAGCCGGTCGATCCTGAATTTCTTGAAAGGGTTAGTCATGCTAGTCTGCTTCCTCCAATCGCGAAATGAGAAAGAGCGGTAAAGCCGCGAACAAAACAGTTCATCGCTTTACCGCATATAAGCATAGGGATGTTGCCCTTCATTTTATCCTTTAATGCCAGTCGTAGCAATACCTTCTACAAAGTGTTTTTGCAGGAACATGAACACGAGTGTAGCAGGTACGATAGAGACTAACGACATAGCCAGCAATTGTCCCCATTCCTGAGCGGATTGGGAATCGTTAATCATTCGCAAAGCCAGACCTACTGTATATTTATCAACCGAGTTAATATAGAGCAAATGCCCCAGGAAGTCATCCCAGTTCCACAGGAAGCAGAAGATCATCACAGTTACGATCGCCGGCTTCGTCAACGGCATAACGATTCGCCAGTAGATGCCAAACCAGCTGCAGCCGTCGATTTTGGCCGATTCATCCAGCTCTTTCGGAATCCCCCGTACGAACTGGATCAGCAGGAAGACGAAGAAGGTTCCGCCGGCACCCGTTGCCAGCAGGTGAGGTACGATGAACGGAAGGTACGTATTTACCCAGCCCAATTTATGGAACAAAGCATATTGCGGGATAATCAGTACTTGTCCAGGCATCATAATCGTCAACATCAGCAGAGAAAACCAGAAATTTTTAAGTGGAAAATCCAATCTGCCGAATCCGAATGCCACAAGCGTACAAGAGAGCAACGTAACGATTAACACGGCAATTTCAAGCCCGAAGGTGTTGAGATAGAAATCGGTAAAGGAATGACCCGGCACTGAATTCCAGCCTTTTGTGAAGTTGCTCCACTGAGGCACGGACGGAAATATATTGGGAGAGCTCATCTCTGTGTTGTCTTTTAATGCTGCCCCAATCCACCAGAGGACTGGGTATACCATCAATAAGCTGAACAGGATCATAAAAATATGACGGAAGGTTGCTTTCCATTGTTTGGTCATTTTCTCTTCTTCCCTCCTGTTTCTTCGTAGAATACCCAGTATTTCGAAGTACCTGCGATAATAAGCGTAGCCGCGACGATCATAATAAGCATGATCCAGGCCAGAGCAGAAGAGTAGCCTAATTGATAACGGCTAAATGCACGTTCATATAAGTAGAGAGCATAGACATATGTCGAGTTCATCGGTCCTCCATTCGTAATAACGAACGCGGAGGTAAACATTTGGAACGAGTTAATGACCGCCATGATCAGGTTGAAATACATAATAGGCGAGAGCATCGGCAACGTAATCTTGAAAAATTGTACGAACTTGTTCGCGCCATCCACTCCGGACGCCTCATACAGGTCGGATGGAATCTGCTTCAGCCCCGCCAGGAAAATAACCATCGTCGAACCGAACTGCCATACGCTCAGCAGGACCAGCGTTCCGAGCGCCGTATCGGGGTTCGTGATCCAGCCCTTCCCCGCAATACCGAATACGGCGATAATCTTATTGAACACACCGTCTACGCCGAAGATATTCCGCCACAAGAGCGAAACCGCGATACTGCCGCCGATCAGCGAAGGGAAATAAATCGCTGTACGGTAGAAGGTAATCCCCTTGATCGCCCGGTTAAGCACCATCGCCACCAATAAGGCGAAGATCAGCTTAAGCGGAACGGAAGCCAGCACATACATAAAAGTGACTTTAACGGATTGTACGAATTTGGCATCGGCAGTGAAAATTTGATCGTAATTCTTAAGCCCAATCCAGTTGATAGGTTCCATTAAGGTATAGTCTGTAAAGGAATAATACAAGGATAGAAATAACGGATATGCCGTAAGACAGAAGAAGCCGATCAGCCAAGGCGAAATGAATAAATAGCCTGCGATGGGGGCGTTCCATCTGCTTAGAAAAGGACGGCGTTTCTTAGGGGTCTTGACCGCAGTCGCGGAGACGGCCGTAGAACTTTTCATATGTGCTCACCTCTTGTAGTCAGTTTATATATTAAGTATATAGGCGGCCCAATGGGGACTAAAGGAGAGGAATCCTCGAAATCTTTCAAAATATAACGAAAAAAAGAAGAAGCATTCCGCCTCTCCTTCTTATTGGAAACCATGCAAAATTAATAAATCTCTCTACCTTGCTCATCAGCAATACCGCATCTGCGATAGAAATACGTATTAATCCGGTCGCGCCACTCTTTGGCGTGCTCGGCTTGCTCAGCCAGACGCTCCGCCACCTGCTGATACAGCCCTTTGTCCATATGATCCGCAAGCTGCGCCCATCTGTCCGTAAGCTCGGCAGCCCGCTCCGCGCCTTCAAAGTGGGTATCATAGATATGCTGAATGACAGTCTTGCCGGAGTGCAGCACATGCGTATAAGGCACGTGATGGAAGAAGAGCAGCAGATGGTCAGGACAAGTGTCCAGCGACTCATAGACCTCGAAGTTTCCCCCCACATATTGCGTGGTATATCCCGTACCCGTCGCTTGAGTCCGGTCTACACCGACCCCTTGCCAATCCGCAAAATGATAGGTTCCCCACATCGAATACTCATACCCCTCGACGTCCGGGCCGTAATGATGATTTGGACTTACCATAAAGCCTACGCCAAGCGGAGCGGTATATGCCTCGTAAATGCCCCAGGAATCCATCAATAACCGCAGGATAACGTCAACCAGGCCAGCCTCTCCGCCGAAGGTCATACGAATCCATTCCTCCGCGATTTGCTCTGAGGACAGCTCCGGGTTCCAGGCCAGGCGGCCGTATCCATACAGGTTCGCCTGCGCCAGCAGATGACCGGTCCAGTTGGCATCATTACCGATATTCGATACCGCGGCAAAACCGCTGTAACGGCTGCCATGCAGGCTGCCGTCAACGATGCGCTTCACGGCCGAGCCCTCGCCTTTGATATGGGTGTCGAATTCAAGCACTTCTTTCCACTGCGGAACCAAATAACATACGTGACGCTGCTGGCCTGTGTATTCCTGCGTGATCTGGAATTCAATTACCTGGTTCGTCGCAGGCATTGCCCCAATCAGTGGGGATACAGGCTCGCGCACCTGAAAATCAATCGGACCATTCTTCACTTGCAGAATGACATTCTCTTTGAACTGCCCATCCAGCGGCTTGAAATGATCGTAAGCGGCCCGCGCCCGATCCGTCTTCCGGTCGCGCCAGTCCTGCTTGCAGTTATAGACGAAGCAGCGCCAGATCACAATGCCGCCATAGGGTTCAAGCGCTTCGGCAAGCATATTCGCTCCTTCAGCATGATTACGACCGTATGTGAACGGTCCCGGACGGTTCTCCGAGTCAGCCTTCACCAGGAAGCCACCGAAATCCGGAATCGCTGCATACACATCAGCTGCCGCCTTGCGCCACCAATCGCGGACAGCAGGCTCAAGCGGATCGGCAGTAGCAAGTCCGCCAATCTCCAACGGGCTGGCATAGTTCACACTTAGGAACAGCTTGATGCCATAGGCGCGGAAAATATCAGCCACTCCGGCTACATCAGGCAGATATTCCGGTGTAATCAGCATCGTCTCATATTTATGAACATTCACGTTATTAATGGAGATTGCATTTATTCCGGAAGATGCAAGCAGCCTCGCATAATCACGGATGCGCTCCAAGTCGCTCGTAATCTTGTTGTCTGCATAGAAGATCGATTTGCCGGCGTAGCCACGCTCGATGCTGCCGTCGATATTATCCCATTGATTGACCATTCGCAATTGATTAACCGGATTCTCCAGAATGTCCAGACCGGCAAGAGGAGTGCCCGTGCCAAGCAGTCGCAACAAATGGAAGACTCCGTATAGAATACCGACGGAGGATACCGCGCCGATCGTGATGCAGCCAGTCAAGTTGTCTGTTCGAATGACATAACCTTCCTCGCCAACCCTCAAGGAGGTTCCTTCCTGAAATGCTCCATCAATCACAGCACTGCTGCCCAAGATCCCAAGCGCAATACCTGGAGATGGTTCTTGGCTGCTTAATACTGCAGGTGCTTGACCAAGCATCCCTTCAAGACCCCGGGTCAACTCAGCGATGGCAGCCTGGATGATCACGTCACGCTCCGCATGTTCCTCTATCATGATGCGATTATATGGCAAGTACTGCTCGCGCAAATTACCGGATGGTATTCTGCGATACCCGAGCCAGGCCTGATAGCCGTCCCCTGGATGTGGAAATGCAGGTGTATTCATAAGGTAGTCCTCCTAATGCTAAGACCCGGGACGAATCGTCCCGGGCTTCAGCTCTATATTATTTTTCATATGCCTTAGAAGCTTCCTTCAATTGGTCAAAAGCTTGCTCTGGAGTAATCTTGTTGAAGCTGAGCTGATCGCGGACAAGCAGCCAGTCTTTATCGATGAAGTTCGTCCAGCCACCAGCACCCGCAGACCAGGTTTGTCCGTCTGGCTCAGTTGCACGCAACAATTCCAGACCCACTTTATCGACATCGCTCATGCCAGCTTCAAGCGCGTTCGCATTGTCTTTGTTCGCAGGCAATCCACGCTGCGTACCCAGAATTTTTGCTGCTTCTGGATCATTCAGGAACCAGTTAACGAATTCCTTTGCTTCCGCTTCATGCTTAGTGCCTTCCGTTACAGCCAAATACATGGATGGCTTCAGCCAACCGCCAGCTTCTTCCGAACGAGGCATCGTCACCAAGGCGTAGGCTGCTGGATGCAAGCTGTCCCAAGAACCGTAGTTATTGGAGAAGCTCAGACGAAGCAGGATTTTGCCTGCGGCCATCAGGTCCATTTGCGGGTCAAATTCTTTGTCTGAAGAGTTCACATCCGCTGGAGGCACGATCCCTTCCTTGCGCAGCTCTTCGAACTTTCTTGTCCACTCCAGGAAAGTATCCTGATCAATGTTGAATTTGCCGTCATCTGTTATAACCTGGCCTTTGCCTTTGCTGTACTGGAATGCAGAGTAAGCAAAGTAATCGCCTGCAAAGTCCTTGGTGAAGTATTGACCGCTTGGAAGCTTAGACTTGGAGTCCTTAGCCAAAGCGAAGAAGTCGTCCCAAGTCCAGCCGTTCTGAGGATTGCTGATGCCCAGCTTATCCATCGCGGCTTTATCATAGATCATTCCATAAGCTACCGATCCGAGGGGAACCGCATATTGTTTGCCATCGGATTGTCCACCGGCCAGCAACTTCGGATCAATCTTGCTTACATCAACTTCCGAGGTCAGCTCGACAAGCTGGTTGCGTGCCGCCCAGTCCGGAGTCCAGCCTGGATCCAATTGAACGACATCCGGTGCGTTCTTGGCCGCTGCCTGTGTAGACAGCTTGTCCAAGTAACCGTCCATACCGGAATATTCAGGTTCAAATGTAATGTTAGGATGATTCTTGGTGTATAGTTCTAATGCTGCCAATGTCGCTTCATGACGTGGTTGTGAGCCCCACCACATAATGCGAAGTTTTACTTGCTGATCCCCTGCCGCCGCTGTCGAATTGCCAGCTTTGTCTGATGGCGTGTTGTTCTTTGCTTCTCCTCCGCCACCACAGGCAACCAGCGATCCCAGCAGAGTTGTAGCTGCCAAAACTGTCAGGAAACGCTTCCATTTAAACATCCTTAAACCCCTCCTGTTTTGAATCAATAATTTCTTGCTGTGTTTTTATATTATCAATTCAATATGAAGGTTCATATAAGAATGATCCACGATTTATTTTAAAATAGCCCGAAAATAACCCTTAATAATAAGAAATTTTGCAATTAAAAGGAATTAAATTAAAATATATACCAATAAATGACTCCCGACATCTATCCTGATTGAAGCTTTCGATCTGTTTCTGTCGGGAGACGGGAAATTTGACCTACCGATTCTTCTCTCGTTCCAGGGAATCCCACACTCCCCATAAGTACATAATGCCTAGCGCGCGATCATACAGCCCATACCCTGGGCGGCACTTCTCTCCCCATAAATGACGGCCATGATCAGGACGGGCATAACCGGTGAATCCGTTCTCATGATACGCCTTAACGACATCCGTAATGTCCACGGAGCCGTCCTTGGCCCGATGCGAGGTCTCGATGAAGTCTCCATTATCGTACACACGAACATTGCGAATATGAGCAAAAGGAATGCGGTCTGCATAGGTACGGATAATATCAGCGACATCATTATCACGGCTTGAGCCCAGGGAACCCGTGCACATCGTCAAGCCATTGGAAGGACTGTCGACGAGCTTCAGCAGACGGCCGATATTCTCTTTATTCGTAATAATACGCGGCAAGCCAAAGATTGAGTATGGAGGATCATCGGGATGAATTGCCATTTTAATGCCACTGGCTTCGGCCACCGGGACAATCTCCTGTAGGAAATACTGCAGGTTCGCCCACAGATCCTCTTCCGACACTTGCTTGTAGGCTTCAAACAGCTCGCCTAGATGCTGCAGGCGCTCCGGCTCCCAGCCTGGCATCGTTATTTCCGAAGTGTAGCTCTCCATTCTGCGCACAAGTTCGAACGGGTCGATGTCGTCTACAATCGCTTTCTCAAAGAACAGCGCCGTAGAGCCATCCTCCAATTCCTTGAACATATCCGTACGCGTCCAGTCAAAGACCGGCATAAAATTGTAGCAGATTACTTTAACGCCGGCCTGTCCGAGCTTCTCAATCGTGCGCTTATAATTCTCTATATATTTGTCGCGGGACGGACGTCCAAGCTTGATATCCTCATGTACATTCACACTCTCTACGACATCGATGTGAAAGCCATGCTTCTCAATATAAGCTTTCTCGGCCATGATGCGTTCTATCGGCCATTCTTCTCCAGCAGCTAAATCATGCAGCGACCATACGATACCTTCTACACCCGGGATTTGCCGTACCTGATCCAGCGTCACCGAGTCATTGCCTTGCCCATACCACCGGAATGTCATCTTCAAGATTGCTTCCTCCTTAACAATGTTAACGTGTGCAAAAATGATAATACATATTGTTGCTTAAGCCTATTATTGTTCCCTGAGGCGTGTAAGTCAACAGAATTTACAACAAGACAGGGATCATCCCGCACCCAATAGGAGGCGCTTTGAGATAATCCCTGTTTCCAATAGACGCAAGTAAGATCAACGTCTTAACCGTATTATTTTCCTTTGTACATTTGAACGTAGTCAAGCTGTTTATATCCTTTGTTCTTATAGATGTTGATTGCGCGTTCGTTCGCTTCCTCCACCTCAAGGCGGATTCGGGCTGCCTTTCCTTTATAAGCTTCTTCGATAAAGTCCATATATTCCTTACCGATGCCTCTGCCCTGGAATTTCGGAAGAATATAAATTTCCTCTACCCAAACCACCAGGCCCCCGGCTTCGTTCGAATAAGTTATCGAGAGCAGGGAATATCCCGCCGCCTCGTCATCGCATTCAAAGATATAGCCGTCGATATAAGGACTGCCGGCCATTAACTCATCGAAGGTCTTTCGAATGAAGCTCTCGGGAATGCTGTGTAGAACCGCATCTGAGTGATAGAACTCATTGGACATTTCCACAAAAGCTTCCCTGTCTTTTTGTTCCATTTTTCTAATCATCATTCTGTACCTCTTCGTTAGTATTTGACGGACATCTGCCCGTTCATCTATTATATTCTACCGATTTACTGGAATCAAATGGATGCTTCTCCGTTTTAACGCAGGAAACGAATGTCTCCTTATATTGGAAATAACTCTTCCTTATCGCCGACCTCTTTTCTGCATGATTGGCACAAGCCTCTGACCACCCCAAAGTTGTTTGCATAAAATATCAGCTTTTTCTCCTGCTTGCATCGGGAACATTTCTGGACTAGCTTGTCCTCCTTTTTGACGAACCACTTTCTCATGCATAGGTCCTCCTTCATTTCGGAATCTGCTTCCATATTAACATGAATCTGCCTTAGCTATATTCCTGGCATACGCTCTGTTATATAATGTGTTATAACTCAGGGCAGGATTGTCCATTACATCATAATTTAAGCAGGCGGGATGAGGCATTGAAATCCATTATCAAAAGAGGAATTACCCTTCGGTTCACCATTTCACTACTGGTTATTGCGGCTATTTTGCTCACGATGCTGACTAGCATTACATCTGCTTTACAGGTTAACCGTACCTCCTTGATCGACAATTATTTGAATAAGAATGAATCCTATTCCAAAAAGCTGGCTTTTAACACAAATGAGCTATTAACAACAATGCAAGAGAATATTGCAGCGATCGCCTCCATATCCGTACGGGGGAATGAACTCAATCCTCAAATGATTGATGATCTCTATCAAGCGAACCGCGAATATTTCAACTCTATCGTCATTGCGGATGCTGATCGGGTCGTGCAGGCTTATAGCCCTCAGGATATTGGAATATCTATTGGAGATAAGCTGAACTCCAAGCAGAGTAAGGAAGCAGTAATTTTGAAAAACTCCTTCATCTCCGAGCCCTACCGTACGACGAATACAGATCGGCTAATCATCCTGGTATCAGCACCCATCGTAGATCATGAAGGAAACTATAAAGGGTTTGTCGGGGGAACGATTTATCTGGAGGAAGATAATGTGCTGAGTACGATGCTCAGGAAGCATTTTTTCGGCGACGGCTCTTATGTGTATGTTGTAGATAAAAATGGAGATCTGATCTTTCATTCGGAGCAAGCGCGGGTAGGACAGCATATTAAGAATGAAGCCGTAGAGACGGTTATCTCGGGGCAAAGCGGTTCCCGGAAGATCACCAATACTCCAGGCAAAATCTTCTTAGTAGGCTATGCATACGAGCCCAAAAGTTCCTGGGGAATCGTATCGCAGACTCCTTACGAGGTGATCAATCAACCGCTGCGGCAGCTGGTTCAGAGAATGCTGTTACATGCCATGCCGTTCCTGTTGTTGATTCTGGTTCTGGCCTGGTGGATCGCAAGCCGGATCGCCAAGCCGCTCAATACATTGGCACAATTCTCGGACGAAGCTATGCTGAACCCCGTGTCTGCCCCAAACGTGCCGGACATTCACTCTTACTACTATGAGGTTAGTTTATTGTCGCGAAGCGTCAAAATTGCATTGCAGAGCATGAATCGGGATCTGACAAATTTAAGACATAAAGTGAACATCGACGGGTTGACCGGTCTTGTCAACCGCAGAGGTTTCGACAGCCTGATCGCTGAATGGATCGAGAGCAAGCCTTCTTTTATTCTGATTCTGTTCGATATCGACCATTTCAAACAGGTGAATGATACCTACGGGCATGTCGTCGGCGATGCTGTGCTTCGCTATTTGGCGCAGCTGATGCAACAGCTTCTCTCCAACGAAGATATAGCTTTCCGTTATGGCGGCGAGGAGTTTGGCATTTTAGTCAGGCATGGAGAGCTGGACAGAGCCAAAGCCCTGGCAGATCGGCTGCGCGCGCAGCTTGCCTCAACGATCAGTCCGACCGGCCAACCGATTACGGTCTCTGCAGGCATCTCATCGTTTCCGGCCCACGGCCAAACCGCCGAAGAGCTGGTGATGCGGGCGGATGAAGCACTATATGATTCCAAAGAGAACGGCAGGAACAAGACTACTGTATTTATGGTCAAGGAATTGCAAAAATTGGACCGCTAGCATGATATATCAATCTATTAAGCCTAAAAACCAGGTGCAGCGCCAAAATTGGCGCTGCACCTGGTTTTCTATGAGGTCATCCTTTAATGTAATTACCTCCACCCGAACCAAACCGCTACTGAACCGCTCCCGGCTCCTCCCCCCGGATATTAGCCGTACGGCAACAATCACCAATTATTGCCTGATACTCTGTTCACCGTAAAGTTCGGACTCTTGTCTTCGCCATAAATCGCGCGAACGCCCGGGTTATTTACTTTCACATTCGTGAAGCTGGCTTGGCCAACGACCGGACCTTGCCCTTGCTCCGCACTAACCACAAGCTTGATACCGTAACGGCTCGGATTGTTGATATTGACATTCTCAATGCGGACATTTTGCATCGCCAGATTCTCCGGCGATTTCGTCTGGAACATCAGCCCGAAGTATACCGGGTTATTAATATCAACGTTCTTAACCAGAATGTTCTTGAAGGCTCTGTCTGCTCCAAACAACCAAATCGCCCCGAAGTTCTGGTATTCGTTAATCTTGTCGTCTGCACCTGCACTGGTCCAGAAATCTCCGCCTGTTCTATCCAAGGTTACTCCGTCAATCACCGTATCCTTGTCCCCAAAGCCTAAGGTGTTGTACCCAAAGCTCAAGCTGCTGATCGTAATTCCCGGGTAAGTCAGCGTATCCGCGCCATAGAGGTTCTGGAACAGGTTATCGGAACCGCCGTATACCGCAAATGCCGCTGCGCGCCGGACGCAGGTTGCCGTCAGGTTGGTATACTTGTTGCCGACATTATAAGAACCTCCCGCATCAATCGCACTGAATAAGGCGAAGGAATCGTCGCCAGTTCCCCGGGCATAGTTGTTGTCGATCACATTATAGGAGGAACCGTTCGTCATGTTGATCCCGTCTGCGAACATATTTTTGATCCGATTGTCCTTAAAGGTGTTGTTGGAAGAGTTAACTCCCCAATACAGACAGATAAAGTGCTCAACCCAAAGATTCTGAAGGGTCACATTCTTCATTCCGTTGCCGTCTATAAATTTGCCGGGGCCGTCCACTCTGTAGACGTAGTTCCCCCAGGCGGATAAATCGCGGATCGTAGATCCGTCCGCCGTAGAGCTAATATTAAAGCCGACATCGGTATTGGTCTGATTTTTCGGAGCTACCAGCTTCGTATGCCAAGGACCTGCGCCAATAATCTCCGTCGCTCTTCCATACAGGAATATCTTGCTATTAATTGTCCATTCGCCTGCAGGAATGAAGATTCCCTTCTTCGTCTGATCCTGTCTGAATTCATTCAAAGCCTGCTCAATGGACTTGCTGGCAGACACTTCGACATATTTGCCAGGATCAGGATTGGAAGCCGGCGGTGCGACATTTTCCGTCTCCAATAGATCGACATAAATCCATGGTACGTCCCCGCTATCCTTCTGGATCTTGATCTTCGTTCCGGCCGGGAACACTTCATTCAGCAGCAGCTGGGAATCCTCATAGAGCCAGTAGGCCGTCAGTCCTGACCCTGGTTGATTGTCATATCCCAATTGCCCCAGCGTGCTTGGAGTCGCATACACATGAGAGTACTTGGAAGTTACCGTAAAGGTGCCTTTCTTCACGTCATTCGCATAAATACTAACGGTTCCTGTTGTATTTTCGGCCACGGAACTCCGAAGCACAAATGCGTTAGCCGAGGAGGTTAATGTGAACTCTACATATTTCCCCGTATTATCGAGGTAGACCGCCGAACGTCCTGAAGCTTCACCTGCATAATCGCCAGGCTTGAAGTTTGGAGCGAGAATCGTCCCGTTCGTCTTGTTCGCAGGCGATTCCGCCTCGATGATGGTAAACGGCATATTCGCGCCGCGTCCAATATACATCCCGCTGGAACTGGAATTATTATCCTGCTTTGCCGGAATCTCATTGGCATCTGCGGCAACCGTAGCGGTCACAGCATAATTGCCGTTGGCAGCGGTCCAAGTACCCAGCGATACATTAGCCGATCCTCCTGCGGATAGGCTGCCATTATATGTCCCGTTTAAAGAGCGTACGGTATTCCCTGAGCTGTCCTTCAGCACAAGGGTAACGGCATGCGCACCGCCAGAGCTGGCGATATTGCCCTGATTCTTCAAATTCACAGAGAAGGTTACCGTATCTCCGGCGCTGGGATTACCCGGCGACCAGAGCGCTGTCGCAATAAGGTCGGAGCTTGGAACCTCGCTTACAACCAGAGGCGTTGGGCTCACCAAGCTGTTGTTCGTCTTGTCCCACTCCACAATCGTGTTGCTCTCATCAACAACGGCGCTAACCGTATAGGAAGCAGCAGTCTTGGCACCTATATTCACAGATACGTTTTGGGAAGCCCCTTGCGCCAAGGCACCGACGGCAGCGGTTCCGGCCAAATTGTTATTAAGATAAAACTTCACCGTAGTTGCCGGAGAGGATGCTGTCCCGATATTCTTGATGAGCGCTGTTAAAGTAATCGGTGCGGTCTCATTCGGGGTAGCTGGGCTCCATGATACACTGGAGACCGTAAGATCCGGACTTGGAGCCGGGGTACCCAGGATCTGCAATTCTGCTACTTGCCCGGCCGAAGAGCCTGTATTGCTTGTGAAGACAAGACGTACATCTGCGGCGGTTGCTGTGACCGGAATCGTTACCGTATTGCCTGTAGCCGGGTTAAATGTGTACGGTGCTGCGGAGACCAGGTTGACGAAGCCGGAAGCATTCTGCTCCCGCCCGAGCACTTGGATCGTCTGTGTCCGGGTTCCCCATGCCGAGGACGGATTCAGCTTCAGTACAATCGAGGTAATATTGGCATTCGCGCCCAGACTGGCGGTTAATTGGTTCGGATAAGAGTTCGGCGCTCCTTCCCAATAGGTATCCGTGTCCCCGTCATTCGCATTGGTCGCAATAAATGTATGAACTGTTGAAGAGGCGGTGATCGGTTTATTCAGAGCCAGATTGCTGCCGGAAACCCCTTCACCGACACGTGTAACGGTATTGCTCCGCGGTGAGGAATCGCCCGCAGCATCCTTAGCGATGACATAATATGTGACAGTGGCACCGGAAGGCTGGTTGTCAGTATAAGCAAGGGTTGAACCGTTCACTGTACCTCTAAGCTGATCGTTTGCGTATATTTCATAGCTCTGGACACCTGTACTTCCTGTAGAGGCATTCCAGGTTAACAATATCGTTCCGGGCGCAGGTTGTGAATAGGCTAAATTGCCAGGTGCCGTTAACGGTTGCGTGACCGTATCGCCTAGCTTGAAATTAATCCAGTTCAAATTGAAATCAGGTCCGCCGGCATATACGCGCAGCGTCTGCAAGCCTTGAGTTAGGGGCACCGTTGCCGTGACGGTCTGCCAATTTTGCCAACCCCCCGTATTCGGAACCGAGGTCGTAGCCAGTGTCGTCTGCCCGGAGCGCAGCTGAATTTCTCCCGCATTCGTATTGCTGGCGATACGATACTCAACCGTATAGGTTCCCGACTCCGCCACATTAACGAAATAATCCATCCAATCTCCGGTATTGATCCAGCCAACATTCAAGCCGCCGCCAGTATCGGAGGTGGACTCCGTTTGTACGCCAGACATGGCATCCCAGGCTTCGGCTTCAATCTTGCCCGGGATCGGTTTGGCCGTCGGTGCAGAAGCACCATACACCTCGACCTCTGACAATTGAGCCGCTGACCAGCCTGTATTTGCCGTAAAATGAACTCTCACATACTGCGTATTTGTTGAAGGAAAATCAATCGTGACCGTATTGCCTGTAGCGGGATTAAATGTGTAGTCTGCTGAATTGACGATATTGAAGAAATCCGTCCCGTTCGCGCTGCCTTGAATGGATAAGGTTTGTGTTCTTGTCTCCCAGCCAGCCGGAAGCTTAAGCACGACCTCTTCAACATCCACTGAACCACCAAGAGGAATCTGAATCCATTGCGGAAATGCATGATTCGTACTCTCCCAGTAGGTTCCTTGATTCTCATCCACAGCGTTACTGGCCACGTATACATCTGCATAACCACTGGAGGTTACGCTTTTGCCCGCCGCAAGGTTCGGACCTGTTGCAGCAGAAGCTTCGATATGAAGTCCGATACTGGAAAAGAAGGCCGAGAAAATAATAGACGCTATCAACGACCAAGCGACAAACCTATTTCGCATCTTGTTCCTTCCTCCTAACCGAGTCATATTGCAAATCACTCACTCCGGAAACTACGATAAATCCGACAAAATGATAGCGCTTTCCAAATTATTATTTATTACTGTATCACCCCTTCACATTCCGTAAGAATAATTGGCGAAATTTTATTTTAATTCTACATTTTGGAAATTTTAAGGTCTGATTCAACACTTGTTATGTCTGATTCTATGGAATGCTTAATAAAAGAAGCGAAAAATAGAACTTAATAAACAATAGCGTCGATGCCAATTCAAATTGGCATCGACGCTATTGTTTATCGCTTATTATCTACCGTTGAGCCCCATCACCCGGACCAGCATGACTACACCTTCTACCCGGGGTCGCAGTGCCATATGGAACGAATTGGCCGGCATCCCGTCCGTTAATGATGCCGAGCTTGCGGAGCACTTCCGCCGCTGCCCTCGCCCATCCGGCGATCTTCGCCTCCATAGGTAAAGCCTTGTGAAGTCCGCTTCTCTCCAGCTTCAGCACATTCGCCAGCAATACCACAAATTCGGCCCGGGTGACCGTATTATTCGGCTGATGCTGGCATCTGGATACCCCATGGTGATATTCGGAAATTGATCGAGATCATAGGATACTTCCATTCACCTTGCTCTATCGCTTCATTCACAAATGAAGCCCCGCATTATGCATCCAGCGAGGCTTCAATCAACGATGGGAAATTATTGTAATGTGCTATAAATAAAGTCCAATGGAATATCTGCAAAAGCCATTACTTCATCGGCAGCACCATAATATATACGAACGGTATCCCCGATCAGGAGTGCACCGCAGGAGAAAACTACGCCGCCGAAAAACCCATTCACTTCATATTCTGCTTCCGGCTCCAGAATCGGGCGAGTTGACCGGGCAACGACTTTGGCAGGGTCTTCAAGATCAAGCAACACGGCGCCCATGCAATAACGATGCTTGGAATCCGCCCCGTGATACAGCATGACCCAGCCGCGCTCCGTTCGGATCGGAACCGCGCCTCCTCCCATTCTGGCTGAATCCCAGCCTTGCTCACTAAGGCCCATCAGAAACCGATGGTTGCCCCAGTGTTCTAGATCAGGCGACTCGGCAATCCATATCTCGGGCTCGCCGAATGAATTCGGTACCGGACGATGCAGAGTGTAGTAACGTCCATTTATTTTCTCCGGAAATAGCATGACGTCCTTATTCTCGGGAGCCAGCATAAGTCCGAGACGTCTGAATGTGCGGAAATCCTTCGTTTCTGCCAGACCCGCGCCAACACCCCGAATTGAAACGGAGCTGTAGGTAATGTAGTACGTATCCCCGATCCGGGTAATCCGCGGATCCTCGATTCCCCAGGCTTCGAGAGAGTTCTCGGGAAACATAGCAGGCTGCTCCTCAATATCGAAATGAATCCCGTCTTGGCTTCGCGCTACACGAAGATGAGATAGCGAGGTCAGCATAACCGTCTTCCCGCCCTTGACCACAACACGTGAATCCGAGAAATCGTATCGCGTATCTAATTTGTCATAACGTTCCACGAGTAATTCAGTTCCTGCTGCATTTAAACGTGGGACGAGAACTTCGTCCATCCGGTCTGAAATCGGCGCCTCTGCAACGCGGAGCAATAAAATTGTCTCTCCCTCATATGTGGCAACACCCGCATTAAAAACACCCAGTACTTTAAAATCGGGACGTGAGGGCTTAACGTCCTTGGTTCGGATTACAGGGTTGTGTACACAGCGCTTAACGTGCATAAGTTATATACCTCTTTCTGCTCTGATTTGTTATTTGGCAGATATAACAGCATCAATTTGGCTTTGAATTTCATCGATGACCTTTTGACCGCCTACCCCCATGATTTTATCTTCCAGCATCTCCTTGCCTTTGTCCGCCGGCAGCACGCCCTGGCAAAGCGGCAGGAATACAGAATCGTGGAAAGGTGTCATTTTGGCGTATTCGGTTTTGACATTCTCGGCGTTAAAGGCAAAGCCTGCCGTTGGGCTCAATGTAAAGTTAGCCGGGTCGGCGGCAAAATCGAACCAGTGCTTATCGTCAGGCATCATCGTATCCGGGGTGCGGTTCAGTGCCGGGCGCCAGGTTAGCGCGTAGCCCGGGAATGAGTAATCGGACAGAGCCTTATAGCTCGTGTTGCCAACCGGCTCCCAGTCCTTGCCGGGAATCCCGTATTCCATCAAATCATGATTTTCCTTGACCGAAAGCCAGTTGACCACGTCCATTGTCAGATCCGCATGTGTGGAAGAAGCCGGAATGCAGAGGAAGTTCCATTGCTGAAATGCCGTATACGGCTTGGCTGTATCTCCGTTAGGCATGAAGACCTCCAATTTGTCGCTGCCGTCTTTCAACATTTCTGCATATTTGAGTCCTTCCACGCCATCAGCCGCGTAATAGGTTGCTGCATACTTGCCTTGTTTGAACAGTGTTTCGGCATTTTGCTCCTGGGCGATGTTTTTAGACAAGATGCCGTCATTATAATACTTGGTAACCCGGTCGAAAGCATCGGCAATCATCAGACTTTCCCATTGACCGACCACTTTCTTGTCCTTGGTTGAATAAGCAAACATATTGACGCCGATTTCGAGTACTTCGTCCTGGGCCAAATTAGCGGAATTACTCAGTATAAACGGCAGTTTATCCGCTTTGAGCCCGTTGAAAACTAACGGTTTGATGTCTTGCTCCTTTTCTTTAACCGTATACAAAAATTTCTCCAAATCATCGATCGTTTTCAGCTCAGGCAATCCGTATTTCTCACGCAAATCCTTGCGAATCAGGAGACCGTAAACGGGTCCTTGCGTCGTACCCAGCGGAATCCCCATTATTTTGCCGTCGAATTTGTTGTATGCCCACATTTCATCGGGGATGGAAGCCTTCAATTCTGATCGTTCCGCTACCATATCGTCCAACTGCTTCAGCGATTTGCTGGCGATCATCTGGTTCATGGACAGCCAAGGCGCATCCAGATACATGTCGAAGTCTTCGCCGGCGGACATTTTGACCGCAACCGTGTTCCCGTAATCCGACCACGGGAGGAAGTTGATGTTCAGCGAGGCACCAATTTGGTCCGTTTTGAGTTTCTCATTGACGGCCTTCATCACCTCATCGAACCCTACCGGCTTATCCCCAGGCAAATAAGCCTTTAATTCTACGATTTCCTTAGGATTGCTTGCCGTAGAATTACCCGCAGCATTCCCTGGATTGGCGCCTCCCGGCTCGATATTCCCACCGCTGCTATTACTACCGCCACCGCAGCCGACCAGCAGCAATGACGATGCCAGAACCACGGCCATCGCCGTGCCAAACATTTTTTTGATCTTCATTTACTCAACCTCCCTTGTATTGATTAAACTTGCATCTATGCTTAACCGGAAGATTCCGGTTAATGCCGGAATCTTCGGCTATCCTTTGACAGCCCCTACTGTAAGGCCTTTGACAAAATATTTCTGCAGCATCGGATATAATAGGATGATCGGACCGATCGTAAGTACGGTCGTCGCCATCCGCACACCATAAGTCGGCGGAGTAACTGCGATCGCCGCGCTGGAAGGGATCAGGTTTTTGGCCGCCTCCATATTAGACACCATCCGTCGCAGGATTAGCTGCAGAGGGAACAGTTTTTCATTGTCCACGAACATAAGTCCCATAAACCAGTCGTTCCAATAGTTCAAAGCGTAGAACAAACCGACGGAAGCCAGAATCGGCTTGGAAATCGGCAGAATGATTTGAAAGAAAATTCTGACTTCGTTGGCTCCGTCCATTCGAGCGGCCTCCTCCAATTCCTCAGGAACAGTCCGGAAAAAGCTAACCAGCAGAAAGACAAGAAAGGGTTGGCATAGTAATGTTAGAATAAGCACCCAAACGGTATTCTGTAAATGCAGCCACTGGCTGACTACGATGTAGAACGGAATGATGCCTCCTGAAAACAGCATGGGCAGGTAGCAAAACAACAGGAAAGGCGTCTGCAGTACATTTCGCTTGTTCGCTAGAGAATAGGCCAGCATGGCGGAGATACAAAGAGCACTTAACGCCCCGGCGGCAGTGACCAGAATCGTTACTTTATAACCGCTGAACAGTACATCCGACTGGAGCACCGCTTTGTAGGCCGATAAGGAAAATTTTTGCGGAAATAACGTATACCCGTGTGCGATCAGTTCTCCTTCATCGGTGAAGGAACCGATGACCATCAGCAGGAAAGGGAACAGACAAAATAGGGTAAACAGTAAAATGATAATGTAAGCGGACGCTGTAAACACCCGGTCCGAAACACTCTGTCTCATCGTGCTACCTCCTAAAATAATGCGGATTCTTTAGACACCTTGCGGGTAATCCCATTAGCGATGACTACGAAAATCAAGCCCATAACCGATTGGAACAGCCCGACCGCCGATGACATGCCAAAGTCGTGCAGTTGTCTCATCGAGCGGAAAACGAAGGTATCAATGACATCGGTTGTAGGATACAGCAGCGAGTTATCTCCGATAATTGCATAGATCATAGCGAAGTCCCCGTTAAAAATTCGTCCTACGGCAAGCAGCGTCATAATCATAATCGTTGGAACCAGCAGCGGTAGAGTAATGCGGAGCATAATTTGCGGCTTGGAGGCGCCATCGATCCGCGCAGCTTCGTACAAATCCTCAGAAATGCCGGTAATTGCCGCGAGGAAAATAATCGAAAGATACCCCGCTCCCTGCCATACACGGATCAAAGTAAGAATAAAGGGCCAAAGCTTGGCCTCGAACATCCAGTTGATAGGCTCCAGGTCGAGTCCTTGAAGCCAGGCATTAATCATAGGTTCCTCCCCGCCAAACATCGACTGGACGATCATCCCAACCACGATCCAGGACATGAAATAAGGTAGAAAAATAAGCGATTGCGAGATTCTTTTAAAATATTTGTTGCGAATTTCATTAAACATAAGTGCAATAAGAACGGCAGCCATGGTCGTAAACAAAATAAATAACGTGTTCAGTACGAGCGTGTTGCGCAGGACGGTCCAAAAGTCGTCCGAGGTAAAGAAATAATCGAAATTTTTAAAGCCGACCCATTTGCTGCCCGTGATCCCTTTGGAGAAGTCATAATCCTTGAATGCAATCATAATCCCGTAAATAGGAAAATAACTGAATACGAGGAAAAACAGCAGGCCCGGCACGGCCATAACGTATAGGAAGGGATTCTTAGCAATATGCTTCAGCTTGGAGCCTCTCCCCTTGTCTCGTTTGAACTGCATAGTTTCGTGTACCCCCTTATGTCAAAAAAGTCCGTTTGGCGTGATGCGGACATCCGCAACCCGATGTCGTCACCATATCAGGCCCATTGTGGCGAGGCAATTCCGACAAGCTCGGATTTTTACCGCATGCATAGATTTCGCATCTTCCCAAAAACATCACTTTTCCAGAAATGAACGATTCTGCTGACGGAAACCTGCATTATGCTACAATAAATCTGCATTTATCAAAGAGAGACCTATATAACGGGGGTTCCGGTATGAAGAAATTCAGCTTTCCGCTTCATTCCTCATTCAAGAAGCATCCGACTTATATGAAGATCATTTTTTATTTTGTCAGCGCAAACGTACTTGTATTGGCTCTCTCCTTTCTGCTTCTATACTGGCAGTCCTCAAAAACGCTGCTGAAGGAAATCGGAGATCATTCCGAATCGCTTCTGCTGGGCAGCGCCCGAAATACAGCCGGGCTGATGGAGTGGTCGCTGGAATACACCTACGCTTCAAGCAATGACAGCAAGCTGAAAGTATACGCGCTTTCCGATCATTACACGGACTTTGAGACCTATAACGTATGGAGCCGGCTTGGGGAGATCAAAAATGCGAATCCTGCGATTGATTCGGTTTACCTGATCAACGACTACACGGGTACGGTAGTGGATTCCCGGCTTGGCATCAATGACGCTGCCTCTTTTTATGATCAAGATATTATGAACCGGCTGCACGATCCGAATTTTGCGGAGCGAACCGTCCCTATACCGAGAACTCTGACGCTCCCCCTGAACAAGGGAGCTACCAAGGATGTCATCACCATTGTCAGACTATATGAAAAGGACAGTTCGATTTCAGCATTCATCATGAATATCGACACAGATAAGCTAATGAATCTGCTTCAGGACAATTCCAATTATCCCAATCGCCAAGTGACCGTACTAAATGATCGGAATGAACAGGTGTTCAGTACTGCCTTGCTTAGCGGGAATCAAATCCTAGAGCTTGGTCGTCAAGGAGAACAAAAAAATAGCGGCTGGGAGCTATTCAAGCCCCATGGACAGGAAGAGCAGCTAATGGTTTACTCAACCACATCAATAAAGGGGATTCAGGACTGGACATTTATTGAGAGCATTCCGAAGTCAGTCATTCTTGGCAGAATCTCCATGCTCCGGAACATAAGCCTGTTCTTGTTCTTAGGCCTATTTCTGGCCTCGCTAACTGTAATCGTGCTGATCTCCAAACGGGTGTATTCCCCCATTCAGGAATTAGTCAGCAGCGTCATGCGGCAGTATCATTCAGAGCAGCTTGGGGAGCACAAGTCAAGGAATGAACTTGATTATTTATCCAATGTATTTGCCGCCCAAAAAGAACAGATCGATGAATTGACTGAACAGTGGCGCCATAGCAAGATTCTCAGCAAAGAGCGATTTCTTCGTGAATTTCTAGGTGCTGAAGCCCATTCATCGGATGAAATACGCCACCAGTTTAAAGAATGCGAGATCGATCTTCCGGAAGAGAACTTATCTGTAGCGATCTTTCGGATTGACCACTTTCCGGAATTTACGAAGATATATTCGGAGAAGGACCGCCGTCTGCTTCGCTTTGCTATGGCAAACATTATTCAGGAATCGCTGCAAGGGGCAAATTGCCGGGTGCAAACGGTTGATATGGGGAACGATCATGTCGCCGTTGTTCTGTGTGTCCATGCCTCTACCGACGATATCGCGGCAAAGCTGCGAGATTCGCAAAAGCTGCTAAGACAGTACTTATCCATTGAAACGACCGTAGCTTGGGGGAGAGAAGCGCAGAGTTTGACGGATATGCATGAAACATACATGGAGACGTATGAATTGACACAGGAGCGATTCCGCTTTGGACACGGGGCGATTATTTTGAAGGAGGAGTCCAGCGCTCCCGGTACGCTGTTCCACCTTTCGTTGGAGAAGGAACGTCAGCTTGCTCAAGCGATTCAAAAAGGGAACCGGGATACTGTGCTGGGGATCATGACTTTTTCCGTGGAGATGCTGAAGGAATTACCCTATTTCGAGTGTAAAATGTCCCTGATTACTTTGTTCAGCGATTTTCGCCGGCTCATGCAGGACCAGTTCAGTCCGCCGCTTCCCAGCCCATGGGGTCTTACTTCGCTTGAAAATCAAATCATTCAGCAGGAGACGCTTGCAAGTGTGGTGCATTGGATGGAAATGCTGGTGGACAAGACGCTGAGTGATATCATCACTGCGCGCGGCCTGTCCAGAAATGCGAAGCTAATCGAGCAGGTAGAGTATCTGATCGAAGAGCGGCTCAGCGATCCCAACCTCTCCACTAAAATGCTGGCGGATAATCTGGGGTTATCTGTGAACTATCTGCGCAGCCTATACAAAGCAGAAACGAACCGCTCAATTACGGATACGATTTCGGAGAAGCGTCTGGAACTCGTTTGCCGGGAACTGCTAGCTACCGATTCGCCAATCGAGCCTATCATCCAAAATTACGGTTTTTCCTCCGTGAATACCTTTTACTCTGTCTTTAAAAAAGCATACGGAATCACACCGGCTCAATACAGAAAAGCTAACAAGAAAGAGAGGAACTAATGCAATATTGACTGATTACATATCTTGCAGAATCAACCTCTTAACAATTTCTTTCTTTCAATAAGTCAATAAAATTCTGTGCCGCCTTGGACAAATAATGATGTTTGTTCCAGATCAACCCGACAGAAGTGGACAAGCCATTGCCCGTGATCTCATAGGCATGTATCGGATAACCGGGATGACGCCGCAACACCGTTTCGGGAACGATCGAATCCGCGAACTCAGAGGTTACCAGATCGAGCAGCAAGGGGATATCCGAGCATTCCCCAATGAGATTCGGCTGCAGCTGATGCCGGGAGAAGGCCTCCAGAATGGAATAATGCACACCCAGGCCTTCAGTGCTGGGAAGAACAAGCGGGCTGGCCTGAATATCTGCGAGCGAGACCACTTCCTGTTCATAGGGAGGCCGCTGCGCAGAGGTTATGTAATAGAACGGTTCGGTATGAAGATGCAGCACGGAGAAATGCTCCAGCTCCAGCGGTAAACGGATAATCGCCAGCTCAACGATGCGCTCCTCCACTAATTTGCATAGATGAGACGACTCATTTTGCTGGATTTTATAGGTGACCCTGGGGTATAGCTCTTTAAAACGATGCAAAATATCAGGCAAGTTATCGACCGAGAAGGTGTTGATGCCGATCGTCAGCCTTCCGTTTACGCCATTGCCTACCTCCTTCACCTCCAGCTTGGCCTCTTCCATCAGCTGGGTCATTTGCAGCGCATATTTGTATAGCGCCTTTCCCGCCTCCGTCATCTCCAGGACCTTACCGCCTCTCTCCACTAACCGCGAGCCAAGCTCCTCCTCCATCGCTCTCAGCTGCTGACTTAACGGCGGGTGTGACACAAGAAACCCGCTCACCTGCGCGGGGATTTTTACCTCCT
>NZ_LN831279.1:3433885-3588247 GCF_900069005.2 Paenibacillus sp. GM2
CCTTACCGCCTCTCTCCACTAACCGCGAGCCAAGCTCCTCCTCCATCGCTCTCAGCTGCTGACTTAACGGCGGTTGAGACATATGAAGCCGATTCGCTGCGGCGGAGATTTTCCCCTCTTCTACGATCGCTATAAAGTAACGAAGCTGCCGGATATCCATTCTTTTTATCTCCCTTAAATCAATTTGAGTATATGATAAACCTTCAGAAAACTAATTTTATTAATATTATCCATATAGTTATCTCTATGTTAGCATATGGGTATACAAAAACCAGAGGAGGCCGATAAGAATGACCGATCAAGCCTACTGGCTGAGGAACGTGCGCCTGGAAACGGGTTATCGTTACGAAGGCGGCACAGTGACAGGCACAGAGACCGATATTTTTCATATTCAAATTTGCGATGGAATCATATCGGCAATGGTGCCGGCCAATACTCCGCTGGAAACTCACTTGCCTATGCGGGAGGCCCATCAGCATCTGCTGCTCCCCGCGTTTAGGGATATGCATATCCACCTGGATAAGACGTACTATGGCGGACCGTGGAAAGCGCCGACGATGCCTGCCAAAGGGATCCTGACCAGGCTGGAGGAAGAGCAGGAGCTGCTCCCGCGTTTGCTGCCGGTGACAAAGGAGCGAGCCGGCAAGCTGCTTGACTTGCTGCTTCAAGCGGGTACAACGCATATTCGTTCCCATTGCAATATAGATCCGGTCATCGGCCTAAAAAATCTGGAGGCCATGCTTAGAGTAGCCGAGGCTTACAAAGATAAAGCATCCATCAAATTTGTCGCATTTCCACAGCATGGCTTGCTGCGCAGCGGCTCGGTACCGCTCGTAAGGGAAGCGCTGCGCCATGGAGCCTCTCTCGTAGGCGCCGTAGATCCGGCAACTCTCGATGAGAATATAGAGAAGTCGCTGCAGACGGTTATGGAATTGGCCGTCGAAGCCGATGCGGACATCGATCTGCATCTGCATGATCCAGGGCATCTCGCTATCTTTACTTATAAACGCCTGGCCGCACTAACCGAAGAAGCGGGTTGGCAGGGAAGAGTGACGCTCAGCCATGCTTTGGCTCTGGCCCACATCCCGTATGAAGAAGCCGCAGAAGTTGCGGAACTGCTTGCGCATCAAGGAATATCGATCACCTCTTCAGTCCCGTTAGGAAGGACGATTCCGATTCCTCTTTTACATGAAAAGAGGGTACAGGTGTCGCTTGGTGACGACAGCATTACCGACCACTGGTCCCCGTTCGGAAGGGGCGATGTGCTGGAGAAAGCCGGAATATTGGCGGAGCGCTTCAATCTGAGCGATGAACGGTCGCTGGGGCAAGCGCTGAAGTTTATTACCGGGGGCATTACCCCACTTAACGAGGCGGGACAACAAGTCTGGCCGCAAGTCGGCGACGCGGCCAATCTCGTTCTGGCAGAGGCCAGCTGTTCCGCAGAAGCAGTTGCACGACGAGCGAGAAGAGTAGCTGTAATCCATCAGGGATATCCGGTGATCGGTTCACTATAATCAATCCACGTATTCGGATAGTGGGAATGACTAAGAGAGGATGAATAAAGATGAGTTCAACATTTTGGCTGATGAATGCCCGATTGGAGAGCGGCTTTGAGGTGGAGCAGGGGGTTGTCATCGGTACACGAACAGAGCTGGCCCACTTGCTGATTCAAGACGGAGCCATCGCGAAGATGATCCCTTCCAGCGAGATCATCTATGACGAGCTGCCGCAAAAGGATGCCAAGCAGATGCTGATTTTGCCATCCTTTATCGAGAAGCACTGTCATTTGGACAAAACGCTGCTGGGTGATCGGTGGAGAGCCGTTACTCCGGTAAGAAGTATATTTGAACGACTTGCTATCGAAAAGAATACCCTTCCTGCAGTGGAGACGCCTACAAAACAACGCGCAGAGAAGCTGCTTGATATTTATCAGAAATCCGGGGTTACTCATGTGCGCACCCATGTCGATATTTATCCGGAAATAGGTCTTACAAATCTGGAGGCGGTGAAGGAAGCTCTGCATACCTTCGAAGGCAAGCTGTCGCATGAGATCGTCGCCTTCCCGCAGCATGGACTATTTGCGTCCAAGGATCTGCTTAGAGAAGCGCTGCGCCAGGGGGCGGGCTTCATCGGCGGGGTGGACCCGGCAACGGTGGACGGAGATATCGAAGCCTCACTTCAGCTCATGGTTGAACTGGCCGTTGAGGGCGATGCCGGAATTGATCTTCATCTGCATGATCCTGATCACTTGGGCGTGTTCACCATGAAGAGACTCGCTCAGCTAACAAAGGAAGCGGGTCTGCAGGGCAAAGTTTCCGTAAGCCATGCTTATGCGCTTGGAGATATCCCCCTTGCTCAAGCCGAAGCGCTGGCTGAAGTTCTGGCGGACGCAGGAATCTCGATTATAACAAGTGTACCTATCGATCGGAAATTCCCGCCTGTTGGCCTATTGGATCAGAAGGGCGTACCGGTGTCCGTCGCCTGCGATAACATCTTTGATGTCTGGTCGCCTTTCGGTAACGGGGACCTGCTGGAACGGGCCAGCCGCTTGGCTGAGGTGTCCGGTTGGGTGGATGAACGCGCCTTGGCCAAGACGCTCTCGTATATTACAGGCGGACGGACTCCGCTTAACTATCAAGGTGAACAAATCTGGCCGCGAGTTGGGGATGTGGCGAACCTCGTCGTAGTTGAAGCTTCCTGCTCCGCCGAAGCGGTAGCGAGAAGATCGAAACGGATTGCTACGATGTACCAGGGAGAAGTTGTAGCTGGCGAGCTGTAAATAACAACAAAGGAACTGCCGGAGGTTTGCGCCCCCGGCAGTTCCTTTGTTGTTGTACAATTTTATTTCGTGTACCCTTTAAAAATACGATAGACTACTACCGCGGCTTCCGCGCGAGTCGTATTCTCCTGCGCAGCGAAGCGGGTCTCGCCTCTACCTTGCATAATCCCGAGTGCCGCTACCTGGGCAACCGCAGCCTTGGCCCAATCCTGGATCTCGGCTTGGTCGGCGTAATCCGGAAGGGAGGATTCCGCCCCCTCAGTCACCTCCAAATACTTCAGTACCCTGGACAGAATGACGGCCATTTCGGCGCGGGTAATGCTCTGATCCGGAGCAAAGGTATGATTCGCATACCCATTGATCCATCCGGCAGATACTGCGGCCTGAACTGCGTCATAATACCAGCTTCCGGACAGGACATCGCTGAACTGAGTTGCGCTGCTCTCACTCTGGCCAAGCTCCAGCGTCCTTACTAATAAGGAGACGAATTCAGCGCGGGTTACTTGCTTGCCTGGTGTGTAACGATCCGCACTCGTTCCTGTAACGATGTCCTTGGAAGCAAGCACTTCAATTTCATTAACCGCCCACGGATAATTTGTGTCGTTGACATCGGTGAAGGCGATATTTTTAGCCATAAACATATAGCGGCTGAAGCTGTTCAAATGGGCGATTACCTTGCCGTCAACCAGGCGGGCTGTACGTCCACTAAGTTGACCGCTCTCGCCGATCTTGAACAGATTGATCTTCTCACCGTTAGAGCCGCCAATCTGGAGTGCCTCCAGCGGTATGGAAACCTCTGCCGGCTTGCTGAAGGTGACATTCTCGATCGCTTTTCCATCCTTATCAAGGATAGCAAAGTCGTAGTATACACCAAATGCCTTCATGGTCGAGCCCAGTTGCAGGCCCTTCAATAAAGCCTCTGTATCCTCCTTCGTGGCGACACTTCCTTGCACAAAGGCGGCATCTGGCGAGGTGATCGCACCCGCCGGAATCGTTACTGTCAAACCGCCTTCAAGCTTCAGAATTGTAGGTTCTCCAGCCTTGATCGCTTCTTTGACAGTTCCCGTTGATGGAGGCGTGGCTGGTTGAGTTGGAGCGGTTGGTGTTCCACCGCCGCCGCTGCTGCCGCTGCTTCCACCGCCAGGATTTTCATTGCCTGACCCCGACTCAGTGACGGTAACATCCACGGATGCCTTCAATCCCTCATACGAAACTTCAATAGCTGTATTGCCTTTCTTGTTGCCTTTCACAATACCTTGTTGCACCGTGGCTATATCAGAATTATTTACTGTATATGCCGCTTTGTCGGTCACATCGGTTATTGAACCGTCCGAAGCTTTATAAGAGACGGATAAATTCCCCGTGCTGCCTGCCTTGATGGATAGAGATTGCGGTGTTACTGACAGCTCCGGCTGTTGGACCGACTTAACCGTCAGTTCAATCGCCTCGTTCACATCAATCGGAATTTCATTGCCGTACCGATCCAGCAGTTCCAGATTCGCTATTTTGAATGAATATTGTCCAGCAGGCGCACCAGCAAAGCCGAATGAAGCCAATGAACCTGTACCGATATATCCATCAACATCATGCAAACTGATCGAGAACTCATGTCTGCTTGAAACAGCATCATATTGGTAGACGGCATCCGTAACCGTCAGCGCAGCATCCGGGTTATGTTGAGCCTGATGCTCTGTCAGCTCCGGACTTGGTGTTGCCTTCACATTTTCAAATGCATTGCTGTACAGCAGATCAAATTTAGCCGAATAGACAGCATCGGTTACGCCGAATACGACATCTAACGAGAAGGGCTCATTCGGCTGTACTTGTGCCGGACTAATTGTCGGAGCCGCAAAGTTAGTCAGTTTATAATCAACGATATGGGCCGGATCAATCAACCCGTTGCCTGCAGCGTCATATACGTAAACCTCAAAGGAGTTGTCTCCTAAAGAAATCGGTACTTGAATCGTAAAGTGGCCCGAATCATCGATTGCTCCATCAACGACTTGCCCTTTATTGCCATCATCATACCAAGCCGCAACCCCGACCACGTCATTCATTTCAAGACCAACGGTATCCTTGAGTTGAATTAACAAATCATCCGTAACCTGGCCAGAAATCACGGCAGTCTGATTTCCTGTATCAGCGACAATTCCCGGATCATCCAGCTTAGATACAGGAGCTTCCGTATCGATGATAAATGGAGTAACTTGGGACTCAACAGGAATAGGATCATCCAATAAGCTGCCTGCAAATGGTACTAGTAAATACAAATCATCCGAAGGCTTCACAAGTTGACCCGATGGTGCATAGAAGGATCCGTTCCAATTTTTCACACTATAAGTTCCAGGATCGATTCCATCCGCATCGGTTTCAATGATTGTACCCAGCCAATCACCTTCTGCCGAAAATACATCCAACGAGAAATATTCAATAAACTCGGTAATCGTAAATTTTATATTGCTTGTATCATATAGCGTATCGCCATTCGGCGAGAAAATATTCGGATTCAGCTCCAAGTCAGTGACAACCTCGGCTGCTGGAGCTTCACCAACATAGACCGCTATCGGCAGTTGAATAACGTGGCCGCCTGCTTCTGTCAGAATCAGTTCACCTTCATAACGCTGATCCGCTGCATTAGCGGGAACGGTAGCTGTAACTGTAAAGGATTCCTTGCCCCCTGCAGATACGTCAACTGCATTTTTCGATGTTGTTAATGTAACTGGAGAAGATCCATACCACTCAGTTCTGATCGAGTAAGATGAATCCGCATTGGAAATATCCTTGACTTCCACCTTGCGTTGGGCACTCTCGCCATAATTAATGTAACCGAAGGAGAGGCTGCCTGTATGATGGATATATTCTCCTCCATCTTTTATCGCAGTGGTCTTCGCTTCTACCTCGGCAACTGCCTTCGCTTTCAATACGTTATTCAGGTCGACTCTTCCCGCGCCTTGATCCATATGAGTATAGCGATTGCCATCGCGATCGATAAGCTTGACGGCATTATTCATTAACAGTGACTTAATATCATACTGATCCAAATTAGTATACTTCGCTCTTAGCAATGCAGCCGCCCCGGCAATATGCGGAGCTGCCATACTCGTTCCGTTCTCCGCTTTATACCAGCCTTCATAATCGGTCACACTGGAACGAATGCCAATGCCCGGTGCAGAAATATCCGGTTTAACCGCATAGGAAGGTTTGGCTGGTCCACGTGAGCTGAAGCCTGCGACGATATCCTTTTCGATGGTTGTTGTGAAATTAACCTGTATACTCGGATCCGCATCAAGCTTGGCCTTTATCTGATTGCCATACGTGCCGGAAAGCGCATATACCGGAATTGATATAGTAGCATCGCCTAAGGTGCCGCTCTCCAGCGCTTCTGGCGCATTGTTATAGATAATCGCTGCTGCGGCCCCTGAATTAATGGCATTTGCAGCTTTTTCGCTAAATGCAATTTCCCCGCGTTTGATAAATGCAATTTTTCCGCTTAAATCTTTTCCTGTGTAGTCCTCAGGCTTGCCCAAGCCTACATCAACAAGCTGATAAGAACCCGTAAGATTCTCGATACCTTCCGATTTATCAAAAGAATCCACTTTGAATTCTTCAGCTGAGCCAACGATCTTTAGGATCGGAGTGACTAACGGAGGCTTGGAGGCTCCTACGGAAATCACCAGTTCGGCCGTTCCCGGATCGGTTACTGTAGCGTCGGCCGGGCCGCTGTTACCGTTGGATACAACAGTAATTGTACCTGCGGCCATGGCATTATTCACAGCTACTGAATCGGCAGATCTCTCATTATTCGTCTCCGAGCCAAGTGACAGGTTAATAACATCCATTTTTTCCTGTACTGCCCGCTCAATGCCTGCGATTACATTTGCTGTAGAACCGCTGCCGTAGGGTCCCAGCACCTTATAAGCATGGATTTCGGCTTCCGGGGCTACGCCTGTAATCCCTGGTTGTCCATCCTTGCCTACGCCACGGCCTGCAATAACACCGGAGACATGACTGCCATGCGCAGTCCAGTATGGTTTACCCGTTACTGGATGCAATTCAGGTAAACTTGGATCTAACGAATGCGCATCATCATAATCCTTTCTCGTGGTCTCATAGGGAATGTTATCATTATTCACGAAGTCATAACCCAGATCATTAGGGTCCACTGCGCCGGCAAGATCAGGATGATCATAAGCAATCCCCGTATCAATTACCCCTACCTTGATTCCGGCTCCTTTAACCCCCTGGCTCCAGAAGGCTTCACTGCCGATGAACGGCACGCTTCCTTCCGGTGCTGAAGTAGCACCACTATTGGGCTCCTCCAAAGCATATACTGTGTTGTTTGGATAAATCGCTTTTACACCGGGAATATTGAGCAAATCTTCGACTTGATCAGCGGCAATCTCAAGCGAGAATCCATTGAATACTTCGGAATACTCACGATCAATATCCACATTAAGCCGTTTGGTCGCTGATTTCTTGAAAGTATCCTGCTCTGTCTTCACTTGCAGCTGATGTGAAATAGCAGCCGCACCGATCCGCAGATTCTTATGGCTCGCTTCAAACACCTTCACCGGCTCGGATTGCAGTTCCACAATGACGGAAATGCGTGCTGTACTATCTGAGAGGGGAACATAGTTCTGGGGTTGAATCGCTGCCTTGTCAAGACTGTCTATCTTCTCAATTTGCAGTCCATTGGCCTGCCGCTTTGCTGACTTCAACGCATCTGTTTTAGATGGCTTCTCCAGCGTTACGTTCTGATCCAGACTGCTCACATCAAGCGATATAGCCTTCGGATCTAGCTTCGAAATGATCTTCTGGGTTCCGCCCGTATCCGGCGAAATACCTTCCTGCGCTCCTACTGCTGGCAGTATTAGCGTGAAGGCTAATAAGAAGCTTAGTAAACTACCGACAATTCTCCTCTTCAAGCACTCTCATCTCCTTCAAAATATTTTTGTATGCGCTGGCAAGGTTGTATTTTATAGTAACTTCTATATTTCCTACAATTTTCCTTCTATTATTACAACTATATTTATCGGGATAATAGACTAAAATCCGACGATTATCTTCCTTTCTCCTTGCCAAATGGATTGGTTCTTGTCTAAATATGCCATTGGGAGCTTTGCCGGACTATATTTAGACAAAAAAAGTCAAGTAAAATTAAAGGAATCTACTTCCTTGTCTTACTTGACTTGTAGGCAATTGTGTCATTAATAGTAGATTTTGTTCTTATTTTTTGTTATCAATTTCCCCATTCCATTCTAGTTATCTAGTCGCCAAAAACCTTCCAACAAATAAAAAAAGGAGCCTGGGCCCCTCTTACCGTAAATCTACTTATTTCTTGTCTACTTGCAACAACGTAATATTTTTCAGCGAAAAAGTATCTCGTATGCTCTCTTCGGAGATAACCTTCAGCTTGATCAAGCTGGTGACCTTGGACGGGTCTGCTTTAGACAGCATACGCCATACTTCCGGGTCTGGCAGCGCCTCATACAGCTTCTGATCGTCGAACTCTTTACGCTCCTGCTGAACCAGCTTCACTTTGTAATGCCCGATCTCCAGCGCAGACGCTCCTTGCTCATTACAGTGGTGAATGATCACCCCCCGCAATTCCGACAATTGCTGCTCAATTTCCTTCTGCTGCTGTTTTAGCTGGTAGTATTGCTTCACCATTTTATCCATTTTCGCCTCACTCTCCTCCACACATATATATGTAGAGACCGTGAATTTAGGACAAACGTGAACTCTGCTCACACCCCATCCCGTTTCCAATCCCGTAAATATCGCCTCAAGTATTGACCCGTGTGCGATGCTTCGCAATGAGTGATATGCTGCGGCTCTCCTGTATAGACGATCGCTCCGCCCTCTTGCCCTGCCCCAGGACCCAGATCAATGATCCAATCCGCCTGCGTCATCCAGTCCAGGTTATGCTCAATCACTATAACGGTGCTGCCTTGGTCCACCAGCCCCTCTACCGTTGCCAGCAGCTGCCGGATATCCGACATATGAAGCCCTGTCGTGGGCTCGTCAAGCACATAGACCTCACTGCGGCGCTCCATTTCCTTGGCCAGCTTAACCCGCTGCAGTTCTCCCCCGGATAATGTACTTAAGGGCTGGCCCAGCGACATATAACCAACGCCAGCCGATTGCAGGCGCGCCAGTATTTGCAGAATATGCTTCTCCGTAAAAAATTCGCCAGCTTCGTCCACCGATAGCTCCAGCACATCGCTCATATTTTTATTGCGCCAAAGAAACGATAGGACCTCCTTGCTAAATCTACGTCCCTCACAGGCTTCACATACGATTTCAATAGAGTCCATAAAAGCCAAATCAGTGCTTACCCTTCCCGTTCCTTTGCACTCCGGGCACGCCCCGCGCGAATTGAAGCTGAACATGGACGGCTCTGCCTGATTATTAGCCGCGAATAGATTCCGAATCAGATCGAACATGCCGGTAAAAGTAGCGATATTGGAACGATTCGAAGCGTGGACGGGCTCCTGGTCGATATAAACCGCCTTCGGGACGATACTTCTGAGCACCTGATTCACTAGCGTGCTTTTGCCTGATCCGGCTACTCCCGTGATCACGGTCATCACTCCCTTAGGAATATCTACAGACACGTTCTTCAAGTTGTGCAGGCTGGCATTGCGGACGGGCAACCAGCCGACAGGATTCCTTAAAATCTGTTTAAAGGCAGGCCTATCATTTAAAAAAGTTCCTGTTAACGTGCCCGACCTCAGCAAACCTGGAAGATCACCTTCATATACCACCTGCCCACCTTGTGCTCCCGCCTTTGGCCCCATTTCGATCACATGCTCAGCGATTGCAATGACATTTGGATCATGCTCGACGATGACAAGGGTATTGCCCTTGTCTCTTAATCGCTTAAGCAGCGTATTGATCCGATCGATGTCATGAGGATGCAAGCCGATGCTCGGCTCATCGAAAATATACACCAGGTCGCTTAAGCTGCTCCCCAGCTGCCGTACCATTTTGATCCGCTGCGATTCGCCGCCCGATAAAGTGGCGGTTTCCCGGTTCAAGGTCAAATATCCAAGGCCGATGGACAGCATCTGCTGCAGCCGAAGTGTAATGGCTTCGACCATAGTCGCCGCTGCCGGAGCTTGAATCGTAGGCATAAACTCAATCAGCTCGCTAACCTGCATCCCCGTACACTCGGCGATGTTCTTCCCGTTGATTCGGCTGGCAAGAACCTCGGCATTCAGCCTTGTTCCTTGGCATTCCGGACATACAGCTTGTCTCACCACACGCTTAATCTCTTCTTTATACAGCTTGGAGTCCCTGGAGTCCTTGCTCAAAAAGCTGCGGGTAATACGGGGAATCACTCCCTCATACAACGAGGTTGTCGGCCAGCCTTCTGTCGGATGAGGAGGTTTAAAGCCTGATTTATACAGCAGTGTATCCCACTCTTCTTCTGTAAAATCCTTCAGCTTCTTATCATTGTCGAACAGACCCGTACAGACGTACCGCTTCCAGCGGAAATCACCGGGCCGGAAGGTTGGAAAACAGATCGCTCCTTCGTTTAATGATTTTTCCCGGTCGATCAGCTGCTGCGTATCAATTTCCTTTGCGATGCCCAGCCCCTCACATCTCGGGCACATCCCCCGCGGATTGTTAAAGGAGAAAACCTCAGCTTCCCCGATATAAGGCTGGCCAATCCGAGAGAATAGTAGGCGAAGCAAGGAGTAAATATCCGTGATGGTGCCTACCGTTGATCTTGAGTTTCCGCCAATGCGCTTCTGGTTGATGATGATGGCAACCGGGAGGTTCTCAATCGCATCCGCATTCGGTTGTCCGTAATGAGGCAGCCGATGGCGAATAAAGCTCGAATAAGTCTCATTTAGCTGACGCTGCGATTCCGCGGCAATGGTATCGAATACGAGCGCTGACTTCCCTGAGCCGGAGACGCCGGCAAATACGGTGATCTGCTTCTTAGGAATGTCTACACTGATATGCTTCAAATTTTTCTCACGTGCTCCAATAACTTTGATCTTGTCATTCATCCTTGTCTTTGGCATGTGGTATTGCCCTCCTTTTGCAGGCTTTTTGTCTGTCTGTAAGGAATAGCATATACTCTTAACATGACAACTCTTGTCTTGTTTAAGCAAATTACTAATTGGGGGAAATCATGTCTAAGACTAAGCTGCTGTTTGACCTGATTATGTACGTAAATTCCCGACGAAGCTTTACGGCCCAGGAGGTCGCCGATGAGTTTGGCGTTTCCGTCCGTACCGCGCATCGCTATTTAATGGAGATCAGCGAAATGGGCGTACCCATATACACGGAACAAGGGCGCAACGGAGGGTATCGTACCCTTAAAACCCGAGTGCTTCCGCCGGTTTTATTCGATGAGAACGAAGCCCTGTCCATCTTTTTCGCCTTCCGTTCGCTGGCGTTCTATGAGTCGCTGCCCTTTGACACAGATATCGAATCGGCTTCAAGAAAGCTGCTTGCAGCGCTGCCGGAAGATACGGGGAAGAAGATCAACCAACTGGAGACGGTACTATCCTTTTGGAATCCGAAGCGAGGCCTGACCGCCCCTTATTTAAAAGAGCTGATCGAAGCCGCTGCGGAGAACCGGATCATCACGATAACGTACCAGTCCAAGAGCGGCGATAAAGAGAGAAATGTGGCGCCCATCGGGGTTTATACGAATGACGGATTATGGTATATGCCTGCTTATGATATGGACAGCGCTAGAATTCAGCTGTTTCGAGTGGATCGTATTTTGTCATTAACAGTTAAGGAGGACAAGTATAAGGTGGGAACGGAACTAAGGGAATGGCTGCAAAGTTATGCCATCTCCTCCCCCGTCCGTCTGGTGGTGGAATTAACCCGGGAGGGACTACGGAGAAGCCGCAGCAAACCCTGGTATGAGCCTATCTTGCTCGAAGAGGAACGCGAGGATGGAATCCTCGGACTGATCGACACGGTGATCGACCACAACGAAATCCCATTCACCGCTGAATTTTTTGCCCAGTTGGGGAAGGAAGCACGGGTCATCGAACCGCAGGAAATCATCGGCCATATTCGTTGCCATGCGGAGGCGCTGTTGGCGCATTATCAGAAGGGATGAAGTTTCGGTCTGCCCCGCAGGTGGGTGCTGCACATCCCCGGTTCGATAGATTGTTTAGCCCAAATACTCGCTGCTGCTTTTAGGGCATTTGCATAGGATGCTAAAACATAGGATTCCTGCATATAGATTCCCTTCACGATTCGAACAGCTCTGAGCAACTCTAAAATCCCTAGTTCCATACTTTCTGCAAATACTTCCGATACAGCCCGTCCAGAAGCTCCGTTGGATCTTCGTGATCAACTTGCACGGATTGCGCGAATTCTGACATATGCTCAATCTCTCGTGCAACAAATTCGTTGATGACATCAACACGCTGCTCCAGATTGAGTTCTTCTCCAGCAAGTTTCCTACTCAATAAATCCTCAATAGCTGCCCTTAGCTCCGGCTCCGTCACCAGGTCTCGAATCAGCTCCTGGAACAGGATCGGCGGACTGGTATTATATTTCTCAATCCATTGGCAAGCAAGAATCGGTCTAAGCACGTAGAAATATTTCTTAATCTTCACCTGTTCTCCCTGCAAATATTCCCGGAAGTTCCCCTTCGCCATATGCAAGTAGTGATAGACCGAAGCCTGAGGGGAGAAGATACGCTCTCTTAACGCAAGCATCTCTTCTTTGAATCCATAGGCCTCATAGTATTGAATATCCGATACAAGCCATTCCAGAAGGGCCGGGTTCGATTTGCGAAACAGCTTCAACGCTTTTCTGATGTCCCAGCCATTGATGTCCAGCTGCTCATTAATCGGAAGCTCAATGACATCCCGTTTCTCATCAATGGACAAATACCACTCCGGCCGATGAATATAGACGAACCGCACATCATAATCACTATCCTGCGACGGAAATCCCCAAGCCCGGCTGCCCGATTCCACGGCAAACAAAATCTTGACTTGGTGCTCCTGCTCGATTTTCAAAATTTCTTCCACAATGATCTGCCTCAAGCAACCGCCTCCTCTGTACACCTACGAATATAGGAATTTCTAACTTCATCGGGAATGAATCTCCAGTAATTAGCTGCCATCGACAACAGCTGAGCCGGTTTAATACTCGATTTCATCCATCAGACTTAAATTTCGGTTTGATTCGCGCAGCAAACCTGTAAAGGAATCGGCAACATAATAGACAAAATCGGGGTCATGCACATAACTGATAATCTGCCCGTATGTGCCTTGATCGGAAGGATCCAGGTCAAGCATTAAATATAGAGAGCCGCCGGCCATCGTGGCAAACGGAAACCATTTTCTATAAAATAAATAAGGCTTAATTTCCGGGGCCAGCTCCCGAATCTCTTCTTCGGAATAATACTGCGTGAGCAGCTCATCCCGTTCGCAGAAATAGCCCTTGGTCTTTTCCATTTCAGCCAGGGACATGATGTAGTAGGGGACACACTCTTCCGCCTCGGCATCCCCTGGATACAAAATGTGAAAGGCATATCCGCTGCCGTCCTTGCGGCGATAGAAGCTGCGGAAGTCCTCAGGCAGAAGCACATTGAATTCCCTCTCGAACGCAGCCAAACTCTCTTCGCTGGCTCCTGCCAGCTCTTTATACTCGCCATGCAGCTCTTGGATTTCAGCGTCTGCCACTTTCTCCTGAAGCAAATGATCCAGCTCTGCTATCAGCGGTTCAAGCTGCTCTGAGACATATTCGCGATAACCCCAAAACGCTTCTTCCTCGCCCCCGTTATCCAGCAAAATCATAACGGCATAGGAGATCATATCCAGCCAATTCTCCATACGTTCAACTTGCTCTTCTGTCATCAAACCATTCGAACGCAGCATCCCATTCGGTTCTACCGCCCAGGCGCGCCCGAGCTTGCACAGGGTCCACAAGCATGATACGACCTCACGGTCCAACGCAGGCTCCCCCAGCTTGGCGGCGAGCGCGCGAATAACAGCCATTATTTCATGCAGATTTTCTTCCTTCAGCTCACCCTGGAACGGTCGAAGACTGCCCAGAAACCCATGCTCTGCTTGCGGCAAATGCACATCCTCATGCGCATAAGCGTGGCATTTCAGCAGATGAATGGCCTTTGAGATATCCATGTTTATTCCCTCCAGTCTTATACAACAGGACTTTAATTCCCCGCATAATTCACAATAACGGCTTCACGCGAACGTTCGTCATAGGCGATCCATAGCTCATCCCCAACTTCGACCCCATGCACGGGTTCAATCGATTGTTCGATCCGATATTCCTCATCTCCTCGTTGGACCGTAATGCGTGCTAAAGGACGGTCTCCGGTCGTACCGGCAAATTCAACGGAGGTCACCTTCCCGCCTCCTTGTCTGCCTTGAAGCAGACGCGCTTCTCGATCAAGCTCCTCTTTTCTCGCAGATACCTGGATGATAGAGCCAACCTGTACACTAAGCCCGCGAGGTACGAACTCGCTGTTCACCTTGCGAATCCGCTCCTGTCCATGACTGATCAGCACCTCAAGCACCATTAGCTGCCGATCCTGGATCGTAACCCCGCATGGCTGTATACGTGTAATCTCTCCTTGAAGTGTAAGCCTCTCCGCCATGCTCTGAGCCCGTGCCGATAAGCTTCCATATTCGAGCAGACGGGTCTGCCCTCCGATCTGGACAAGCGTTGCTCTCTCCCCAATCCGGTATTCGAACCCTATCGCCTGTACGACAGGAATGGAATAGGTATGGCCTGCAGCTTCAAAATGAAGCATCAGCGCACTTCCCCGCTGCGCTTTTCCCATAAAATCGATCTTAGTCAGCACTGCTCCTTCAATCGTCTTCGGCTTCACATGTTCCGCTACATCCGACGTATTAACAATCATAGCCTTGTTCTTGCTGCGATTATAACTAATCAGGATCTGGTCTCCAACCTGTATACGGTCCAGATGTGAAATGACCTTCTTAATCGCAATTTCCTTCGTCTGGCCTTCATCCAGGAAACGTACCATGAAGCGAACTTGTGGTTGATTATTAATATATGTCCCTGTCTCCGCCATTTGCATAACCGTTCCCGTAAGGGTAATCCCCTGCTCCAGCCCTCGTCTCAGCTTTGCTTGAAATATCACCGGTATAATGATCATTAACCCGTACATAACTATCGGAATGATGATCCAGAGGATCCAATTAATAATTAGGCCGTCTCCTTGCTTGACATACTCTATAAAGGTTTGGAAGGATCTATGGTTTTCTTCCTTATGAAGCTGCCATTGCTGAACCTTCTCTTGGGAGAGAAGCCCAAACGTTCCCTCACGCACATTCATCCATGCGGTAGAAGCCGACGCGTTGGAGTAATATAGCGTGTCATCCCCGGCGTCCTTATAGAAATGCAGCTTCGTTTCGCTCAGATTGTCATAAGTCAGCATGGACACGATCGCCGATACATCTGTAAATTGCTTCGTTTTTTCATTGTATAAGTATCCGAGCATATGCCCTTCTGCCTCATCCTTCGTGTTGGAGCCAGCAATCAAAGTCTCCTCATCGTTCAGCAGATACAGCTTCACCTGGTACACCGGCATCGGAGTTGGCAGTACAGTGCCCTCTTTTTTTGCTGCCGCATTATAATACCGGACTTGTTCGGGATATTCGGAATCCACTTTAAGCAGACTAGTCTGGTCCCGGTTCACCTGCTTTGCAAATTGGTAAGCGGCATGGTCCTCGGCTTCAAACGAGCCCTCTTCATCCTTTCTGATATAGGTAAGCGGAAGCCCCTGATCATTCAGCACCCCGCTTACATATGCCGTCCGGTCATCATGAAGATCCACCTCGAATATTGGCATAACGGCACCGCTCTCGAAGCTCCCGTGAACCGGCCGTATATATGTAGGTCTGGAGGGCAGCAGCTGGTTACTGTTCAATTCAACCTTCTGCAACTTCCCCTGGTTAACCTCAGCAATATAGGGAGCACTACCCCCATCTGTCCCCAGGACTATGACTTTGCCCCGCCAGGAGAACACATTATTGCTTACAAATCCAGTGTACTCCAGCGTTCCTTGCGCCAGTTCCTGCACGCCGCCTTCAGAATCGATCATATTTACTTCTAGCCGGTCTTCCGGATTATTCGTCACCAGAATCAAGCGGCCATTTTGATAGGCGGACAGGATCTGACTATGTATATTAGAATAGAGGGGCATCTCCTTAATAAGCTTCTCTGTCTTCACATCGTAAAGCTCACCTTTCAGTCCGCTGTCTTCATCTCGCGCAATCCCCAGAACTTTATTGCCACGGTCTAAAAAGAACAACTCCCGTTCGGATGTAAGCTCCCTATTCAAGTTAGCCTCAAGTTGATCCGTGTAATCCCTCCAGACCATAATACTTAAAATAATGGCCGGAATAAAAAACACCAGATTAAACAACAGCGAAATTCTTCTCTTCATTCAATCCCTCCTATCTCTCTATATAGAAACCTTCCTTTTATAGGCATATTTATTATATCATAGCAGAATAGCCTCACCCCTGTTATGGGGCGCAGGTAGTAAAATGCTAACAGGGGGGGATCAATTGGATAAGACATATTCCATCGGGGAAGCCGCAAAAATGACCGGAACCACTATCAAAACCGTCCGTTACTATGACAAGGTCGGACTGCTTAGACCCACAGAATATACGGAGGGCGGACATCGGTTGTACACGTCTTCCGATCTATGGCGGTTGGAGCTAATTACAACCCTGCGCTACCTGGATTTCGGGATCGATGAGATTAAAGAGATGCTTTCTGGCGAAATACCGCTGGACAAAGCACTCGACTGGCAGATTGAATCTATAGAGACACAAATGAGTACACTTTCAAATATGTTATCCATTCTGCGACAGGCGAAGGAGCAGGAAGAGGCTTCCTTGCAATATATTTATGATCTGGTGACCACGCGAGCCGTCAACACAGAGAAACGCCAGCAATTTATCCTTGAAAAAGTAGAAGAGTCCCAATTTTTAGAGGGCATTCCGGCGGAATGGAGAGACTCATTTCTGTATAACTTTAACAAACACATTATCAATCAAACGAAAATATCGGCCAAACAAACGATTGCTTGGCATGAATTGCAGGAGCTCCTGAACGATCCTCAGTTTATAGCCGACCTTAAAAACGATGAATTTCTATTCTTCAACATGGTCCATCGGCCTCATTATGATGCAGCAAGATGGGTCAAAAAACTTGAGGAAATTCACAACCGGTTAAATACGGCTTTGATGCAAAAGCAATCTGCCGAAAGTCCTTACGTTCAAAAGATTGTCGAGGACACGGCCATGCTGTATGCGAGCTCTGGACAATCCGTGAGCCAGGAGGATTTTTTTCGCTACTTTGCCGAATATTCGCAGCATCCGAGAACAGAACGAATCGAACGGTTCAACACGCTATGTTCTACTTTGAGCCCCAAATACCGCTTGTTCGCTAAAGGAAATGAGTTATTGCTGCAAGGCATACAATGGAAACTCAAGCAGCTGTAATCAACAAAGAAAGCTGAGGGCAAATTGCCCTCAGCCTTTCTGCAATGAAAACTCCGGATGGTCGCCGATATTCTGATCCAATAATTTTAGCGGCTGTTGCTTCAAATAATGGTCAAAGAAATCCAGCGTGTAATCGTTAATCAGCTGATGTACGCTTGTTACATCGACACCCTCCATCTTCTCAAATAAGGGTGAAATCAAATACATATCTGAAAACCCCATATGCTTCATGTTTTTGATGGTCATCCAATAGTTGCCGCCTTTGGATACGGACGCTTGCCGAGCAAATGTATCTGCAAAAAACTTGTCCAGTTCCTTCCGTGTTGTGCCTTGAGAAGCGATTTCCTCGTCGCTCATATGCGTAGTGCCAGCCAGAGTACCGTCCGCACTCATCATCAGGAATGGCTTCTTCAATCCATCGTCCGGAATTCGAAGCTTGCCGTAGAGTCCGCCGTCCATATTGATCGCTGCTTTGATTCGTGAATCCGTCATGAGCATTTGCGTGGTTGTTGCCCCGCCGAAGGAATGACCAAACATGCCGATGCGCTCCAAATCCATCCGATCCGTAAAACGATGGTCTGGATCACTCTTGGCGAGTTTCTCAACTTGATCGAGCACAAACTTGGCATCGTCCACCCATTCCTCGTTGATTTCATCGAGATAGTCAATGGTATTGCTCTCTTGGGGAACAAATGGTACAACACGGCCATCAGGGAACACCGATATTGTACTGCGGTACGTATGATCAATGCCCACCACAATATAACCATGGCTAACTAATTGTTCAATCTCGAATGTGTTTTGGTTCTTTGTCCCATTCAACGAATGCGAAAAAATGAGCACTGGATAGTCTGGTTCCTGATCAGATAATTTTGCCGCTTCGATTGCATGCGTTTTGGCATAGCCAATGCTCGTAAACAGTAGTTTTGGCATATGCAAAGCTGCGCTGTATCCCTCTGCAAAAATATCCGGGTGAGAAACATAAGGTGCTTTTTTTCCCTTCGCACCTTCACTTGCTGGATACCAAATTTGTATCATTAGCTCTCGTTTATCGCCTGGCTCGGGTGTATGGAGTTCCTCCCGTTTATCATCTTTCCAAGCATAGGATACGGTTCCGATTTTGTATGGACCTGTCGGTTTCTCGAAGGAAAATACCGGAAGCAAGAGTGGCAAAGCCACAGCAATGAAGGAATAAAGTACAGCCAATGCCGTAATTAGAGTCAACCGGAACCGGGATGTTTTCTTTTCTGCTTTCTTTGATTTGGAGAAATATCTTACAGCCAGGACTACGATCGGGATAAGCGTGATCAGATAGACCGGAATCATTTGCCAACGCATGCCTTCGATCAGCCCGTGCAGCAGCACGAATAGTGCTGAAATGCCCGCGCCCAGGATTAATCCTCGCTGTGACCGATTCCTGGTAAATATAAACCACCCCAGCAATAAAATATTCAAGATTGCGGACAACATTTCTAAAGTCCTCATAACGAATAAAACCTCCTCTTTTTCTGTTCCCTCTACTTGCTGAATCCAAGCATAAAACCTCCCCTAAGGGGACATTCAACACTCATTTTTCGCACCGCAAAGATCCGTGTATATGGAACGAATTAAGGAGCTTACCGTAAAAGACTAGAGGTCATTGGACCGACGTACATCATCTCATCAAACAAGGAGCTGTATTTTTTGGACAAGAAGTATCCTATCGGCGAGGTCGCCAAACTGACTGGGTCTACCGTCAAAACGATTCGCTATTATGACGAAATCGGACTGCTTAAACCTACCGCGTATACGGAAGGCGGGCACCGGTTGTATTCATCAGATGATATCTGGCGGTTAGAGCTTATTGCCACCTTGCGTTATTTGAATTTTGGCATCGATGAAATTCATCAGTTGATGGCAGGCGAGTTGACTGTCGAGAAAGCGCTGGCATGGCAGATCGAGTCCCTGGAAATCCAGGCGAACACGCTGGTAAATATGATAGCTATCTTGCGTCAGGCAGAGGCGCACGGGGAAGATTCACTGCGATACATCCACGATCTGGTGAACGCTCGAACCGTTAATGCCGAGAATCGCAGACAGTTCATCACGGATAAGGTGGAAGAGGCCCATTTATTCGAGGGCATCCTTAGCGAGTGGCGGGACCCTCTTTTATACTATTTCAACAAGTTCGTCGTCGATCACCCCAAGACATCGGCCAAGCAGGCCGCTGCCTGGAAGGAGCTGCAGGAGCTTCTGAACGATCCCCAATTTATCGCTGATCTCAAGCGGGTCGAGCTGCTCTTCTTACGAATTGTACAACGGCCCCGCTATAACGCCGCCACCTGGGGAAACAAGCTGAAGCATATTCAGGAGCGGTTGGATTCTGCATGGAGGAATAAATGCGCTGCGGACAGCAAGACGGTGCAGTCCATTGTCGAAGATATGGCCCTGCTGTATACGAATTCAGATCAGCTTAACCCTAATGAAGACTTTATCCAACATTATGTCGAATATTTCGAGAGTACCCAGACCAAACCTCTGGAACGATGCAACACATTATGTGCCATCATCAGCCCGCAATACCACCAATTGTATAAAGGAAACCTCCTTTTATATCAAGGCATCCAATGGCGGCTTGGGCAAAATAAACGCTTCATGTGAATCATCGAGGGCCCATCGCCCTCAACGATTCCAATGTCCAATATCACCTAATCTTTTTGCAGCGTGAAATCCGGATGTTCACCGATGTTCTGCTCTAACAGCTGAAGTGGCTGGCGCTTCAAATAATGGTTGAAGAAATCCAGGGAGTACGCATTAATAAGGCGGTGGGCCTGCCGTACATCCACGCCCTCCATCCGCTCAAACAGCGGCGAGAGCAGGTACAAATCTGTGAAGCCCATATGCGTCATATGATTGACCTTCATCCAATAGTTGCCGCCTTCGGCTACATGCTCATACCGCGCGAGCAGTCCTTCCATCATCTGTCTGAGTTCGGGTTCCTGTATTTGCTGTACGCTATTAAGCGATCCATCCGCACTCATCATAAGGAACGGCTTCGCCAATCCTCCGGCCGGAATCCGCTGCTTGCCATACAAGACGCCATCCAGATTCATGGCTGCTTTGATCCTCTCATCCTCCATAAGCATCTGCGTGCTTGTCGCTCCGCCAAAGGAATGACCAAACATCCCCACGTTCTGCAGATCCAGTCGTCCTGTAAAACGGTTGTCAGGATCATCGTTCGCCAACCTCTCCACTTGGTCGAGCACAAATTTTGCATCTTCCACCCATCCGGCATTGGCTTGATCCAGATACGAAGGCGAGTTCAAATCCTGCTGCACATAAGGAGCCACTCGCCCATCTGCAAAGACAGATGCCGTGCTGCTGTAGGTATGGTCGATCCCAACCACGATATAACCATGGCTGGCTAACTCCTCGACCTGGAAAGTGTTCTGATTCTTGTGTCCGCTAAATCCATGGGAGAACAGAAGCACTGGATAGGCCGATTCCACCTGAGACAGCTCAGCAGACTCGATCGCATGTGTCTTCACATAGCCAAACGTTGTGAACAAAACCTTTGGCAAATTCAGAATCGTGCTGTATCCTTCGGCGAAAACATCAGCATTCGTAATGTAAGAAGCAATGTGGCCTTTTGCCTGTGAATCGGCAGGGTACCAGATCTGCACCATCAACTCACGTGGATCACCGGGCTCCGAGGTAAAAGTCTCTTCCCGTTGTTCATCCTTCCAATCATAAGTCACCGTACCAACCTTGTACGGCCCTGTCGGCTGCTCGAAGGTAAAGATCGGCAACAGGATTGGCAGCGCGATGGCAATAGCTGAATACAGAGTGGCCAGAACTATCGTAGATATCCATCGAATAAGGGGTCTTTTCTTATAGCCATCCTTCTCTTTCCGCGGTTTGAATAACCGCCTGCCTGCCAACACCAGAATCGGGAGCAAAGTCAGGGCATAGACCGGAATCATCTGCCAACGCATCCCTTCAATGAACGCATGCGCCAGTACGACAATAGCGGAAGCGCCAAATCCTATGAGCAATCCCCGCTGTGTCTTGTTTCTCGCAAATAGGATCCAACCGAGCAATAAAACATTTAAAATCGTTGATGCCATTTCAATAGATCTCATAAACCTAAAACCTCCTTGTATACTGTTCTTGCTGTTTGCTCCAACCAAGCATACAACCTCCAGTAGCTGGAGCTTCAACCCCTGGAAAGCAAAAAAAATCGCCGATGCTCTTAATCCCAGCACCAGCGATTTTGCAATTTATGAATAAATCGAATATTCCGGATGACTCCGAACCATATTAGATGTTCCGGTCAAATCAGCTTGCGGCTGTACCATTTCTCGCCTTTGAACCTCCACATAAATATCGAGCCCCGGATGACCCATTCAGTTACCATAGCGATCCATACGCCCATGATGCCGAAGCCTAAAGTAATTCCGAGCAAATACCCTAGTATGACACGAAGCAGCCACATCGAGAGCAGCGAGGAGATCGAGGTGAAATTGGAATCTCCGGCAGCGCGTAGGGCCGATGGTGTTATGAAGCTGAACGACCAGAACAATGGCTGTGCGATCGCAATCAGCACGGTTAATTGGAAGATCGTCGGTATGATCTCCGCAGGTGGCGAGAACAGTCTGACAATGAACGGGAACAGCGGCAGCAAAATGATATCCCCTATAATGAAGAACACGGTAGACAGCCCGAGGAATGACTTGACGTACTTCCTGGCGTCAGCGATATTTCTGCGCCCGATACACTGGCCAACTACGGTTACGATGGCGATACTCAAAGCGTTGGCTCCAATTTGGAACAGCAACGAAATGGAGCCGCCAATTGCATTCACAGTAATAGCCAGCGTCCCCAGCTGTACGATAAATGTCTGCGTCAACAGCTTGCCGCCATTGAAGAACATCTGCTCCGCAGCGAACGGAATGCCAATGAACATAATCTTCCTCAGGATGGAGAAGTTGAGCCGCAGGGCATTTTTAATTTTGAAACGCAAGGTCTGGTTATACTTCAGCAAATAGATCACCGAAGTGACCATACCTAATATCCGCGCCGTCAGCATGGATACAATTAGACCCATAACTCCAAAGTCCAGTACTGTGATAAAAAGAATGTTCAAACATAAGAAGGTGACGTTCATGATCAGCGACAGCCCTAGGCAGGCTTTGGTCTCGGCCACGCCGCGAAGCGCTCCGTTAACCGCTTGGAATATAGCAATGAACGGATAGGAGATGCAGCTGCCGATCAGGTATATTTTTGCGTTCTGAAGCACGTCTCCCTCTGCCCGCCCGAACAATAAATTCAAAGTCGGCATATGAAAAATGATGACAAACACACTGATGAATACAGATATAATTGCAACAGCGGATATCGCCTGAGCGGCGGACTTCGAGACCATTTTATCGTTCCCGCTGCCCTTATATTGCGCCACGATAACAGTACCACCGGTAGCTACAGCAACGAATACGTTAATAAGAAAAATATTCAGCGAATCGACCATACTCACGGCACTCACCGCAGCGACCCCGGAGGAACTGATCATCGCCGTATTTAATAAGCTCATTAAAATAATAAAAGCCTGGTCAACCAGGATTGGAATAATAATCGCTATAATTTGTTTATAATCGAGGACTTCCCCCGTAAAATACTTATTGAGCAGAAACACCGATTTCTGCTTGAAGCTAGACATGGCAGTACTCATCGCATCATCACTTCTTTGGCATTATTTCTGTCTTATGGCTTCATTTCTTTTTTGAAAAAAGGTTATGCCGTCCTATTATACCACTCTTGTTGAAAGAATGAAGTGATATACAATAACTAGCAAAAAATGAACACTTTTACGCAAAAAGGAGGCCGAAAAGGCCTCTCTTTAGTGAAATAAGTCATAGTGATTATGCCGATCCGGGGCTGTCGGCTCCGCGTGGATAAAGTACTCGTACGCGCCAAATCGAGCCAATGCTTCATGGTCGGGACGCCATACCCATTCGTCGATCTCCGATTGACAGCGATGCGCCCGAAATGCAGCCAGCTTCGCTTCCAAATGAGCGGATACATCGATTTTTACAATATCGCCTCGGGTATATCCGTAGCGCTCCGGCTGCTCCATCATATTGCCGAACGAAATATAGTATAAGGAATCCTGCTTGCCGGCTCGGCGGCATGCCGCTGTGGTCACTTTGCCAATAGCGCAATGGTCGGGATGACCTCCAAGCGTCTCATGAAAGGTAAGCACGACGTCGGGAGCGGTCTTTTGTATAATCCCTTCAACCCGGGATATCAATGACTCCTCATCGATGAATTCCACTGTTTTGTCGCGAATGTCCAGAAATTGCAGCTGCTGAACGCCCAGACAGTCGCAGGCATTGCGCAGTTCCCGCTCGCGGGCTGCGGCAATCGTCTCCCGATTCAGATAAGGCGGATTCCCCATACGGCGTCCCATCTCGCCTCTTGTAGCACTGACGAGTGTGATCTGAACTCCTTCACTGGCGTATTTAGCAAGAGTACCTCCACAGATGAAACTCTCATCATCCGGGTGCGCAAGCACAAGCAGCAGCTTACGTGAGGATATGTTTGGGTTTAGAGGGTTGTTCATTCCGGGAAAGCCTCCTTTCCCAAATGAAGAGCGACATCCATTCGCCCCTTGTTATCAAACCCAGCCAATAGCAGGCGCCCTTGATCATCTACCTCATAATCCGTCAGCGCCTCCATCCGAAGCCAACCGTCACCGTTGAACCGAAGCGCCACACGATACGGCCCCTCCCCGGCAATATGAGCCTCCGTTAACTGCACCGTAAAATTACGGACAAACACATACGACGTCGCCTCACTATGCACATAAACGTTCGCCCCAACAAATCTGCGAAGCTCCTGCTCAACCGCTGATCTCTCAATTTTCTTCATGCTGAACGACCTTCTTTATATATTTACTAGTAACTTTATATATTATAGCAGGGTTTGAATGGGCGCAGCTACTGGGGGATGTGACAAAAACGGTCAAAACATATTTGAAACTATAGATCCATCAATATATGTGTCAGGTCTGACGAGAAGTGCCCGCTTCTCGTTTTCTCCCTCACAGACTGTCAATCCACACATCCGTGTAGGATGTGACGATTTTGAACATATGTCCAAGGAAGGGCTAGGATTCTTTCAACCCACACATCCGTGTAGGATGTGACAACTTCAATTGTTCGATCATTTCCTTATGTCCGGACTTTCAATCCACACATCCGTGTAGGATGTGACGGTACAATAAACCAAGCAACTACCATAATTGGCAGCTTTCAATCCACACATCCGTGTAGGATGTGACTTGAATTTGTGAGGACTGCGCTATATATGCGAACTTTCAATCCACACATCCGTGTAGGATGTGACTAAGAAAAGGGAGTGATTTTTATGGATCAAGACACTTTCAACCCACACATCCGTGTAGGATGTGACTCCGATTTTGATACAAATTCGGTGTTTTCTTATTGATTAAAAACTTTACAGCGTTTGAAAATTGATTTTAATTCCAATTATGGATGGGTACAAAAAAATATTTGGTGCGAATTCCCCAAGGATTTCATGTTCGCTTAGGGTTCGCACCATATTGTTATGCGAAAATCATTGAAATGCCTAGAGCTATATTCAACTTTCTATCATTCTTCTCTATTCTACCATAATGAATAATGCCACTAGCCAACTCAATGTTTGACTCTTAATTAAAGACTGTCTGGTTTTAGTTGGTTTCTATGGAAATTCAGCAGCGAATAGTTCAGTGGGTAGTAATCACCGCAAATTATTTACCTGCGAAGAGCTCGTACCTTCTATAGAGCAAGCTCTTCCATACTAAAAGAAGCTGGTGTGTTGACCACCTGCAGATCCTTTTCAATCCACACATCCACGAGGGATGCGACTACACTTTTTCCTTTCCATTGCGCGGCAGCTCACTTTCAATCCACGCATCCACGAGGGATGCGACTATAGCAAGAACTTATTTGTAAAACATCTTTCAGGTACTTTCAATCCACGCATCCACGAGGGATGCGACACTAAAGTCAAAGAGAACAAAGATTTTGTCTTTGTCCTTTCAATCCACGCATCCACGAGGGATGCGACGCTTTGTCTCCGGATGATTCACTTCGTGTATTGAGATCCTTTCAATCCACGCATCCACGAGGGATGCGACTTCCACCAGGATAACTTTTTCTGTACATGTAATCCTTTCAATCCACGCATCCACGAGGGATGCGACCCTGCGGGTGGGAAGCGTTAAAGGCTCAGGGCGTACTTTCAATCCACGCATCCACGAGGGATGCGACACTGGTCAATGTCAGTATTTCGCTCCATAGACTCCTTTCAATCCACGCATCCACGAGGGATGCGACTCCGATTTTCGAGTAAAAAGAGCTCGAAAATCGCATTTTCTATACAAAAACTAACTTCACAGGGGCGATAAAATTACATTTTATTACTTTAATGGATAAATCCAAAGATTTTCATGGTGCGAATCCCCCAGGGAAATCATGTTCACTTGGGGTTCGCACTACAGGATTAAGGGGCCCTCAAGATCGAGGGACTCCTTAATCCCAATATGTTCGACCTTATTCTTATAGTTGTTTCCAAGCTGATAGAAGCGTAGGCTGTCCTGCTCTTCGTCGATGATATCGATCAGCTTCATTTTCAGGACTTCAAACTCGGTGGCATCTACTACACACTCAAAGACGGAGTTCTGCACACGTTGTCCATAATTCTGGCATAACTTGGACACTTGCCGCAGCCTTCTCTGTCCAGTGCTATGCGTCGTACCTACATCATATGTGACCAATACTAGCATCGTCTACACCTACTTCCATAGAAAGGGCGGATATTCATCCAGATCGCCGCGCAGATATCGGGCTAACAGTAGAGCTTGAGCATGGGGAACCAGCCCCCAGGAAATTTTCTCACCCAGAAAAGGATGCACAATGTTCTCCTGTTTCTTACTCTGCCAGGCAGTTAAGAATTTTTTTCTAGCTTCATCGGTCATCAACACGGCCCCATTCTCTTTACGGACAAAATCCTCCGAACTGATCACTCTTTTATTGATTAAGGACAGTACGAACCGATCAGCATAAATCCCGCGCAATTCTTCCATCATATCGAGTGCCAAAGAGGCTCGTCCAGGACGATCGCGGTGCAGGAAACCAACATACGCGTCCAACCCAACGGCTTCGAGAGCTGAGGTCATATCATGAGCCAACAACGTATAAGCTAACGATAACATCGCATTTACGGGGTCCAGAGGAGGTCTGCGCGAGCGAATCCGGAAGGAAAATTCCTCCTTCTGCTGCAAGATCATATGGTCAAACAGCTTATTGTAACTAAGCGCAGCTTGCCCTTCCAAGCCCCGTAACTGCTCTAGATCCTCGCACTCTCTTATCGCCGTCATTATAGAGGACATATGATCTGACGCATTCTTAAATTCTGCAACATCAATCCGCAGTGGATAATCCCGGGTCATTCTCTCAATCATCCATTTATGGTTGTAGATTTTTCCAATGATGAAATTACGGGCGATCACCGCAGATTCCCTTTCGTTATACGAGAGAAGACTTTGTTTCTTCCTTAGCACAACATTCCCTTTGCTCACTCCAATAACTCTGGCCAGAAATTCACCATTCATTTTTAAAAAAGCAATAGAAATATTTCGTTCCGCACAATACCCCATTAAGGCAGGACTAGCCCCAGTATAACCAAAGGTAACTATAGATTCTAGATTATGAAGTGGTACTCTGCCTAACTTCTCCTGATCCTTGAGCAGTACGATGTTATCGCCATCCAGAGATAAGTATACCTCCGGTTGTGTGACAAATAGCGTATTCAGCAGCTTCCTCATTCTCGGATCCTCCCTTCGATATAACTTTTCACGCTGCGCTTAGTCATTAGTTCTGGCAGACAAATTGATCGAAGGGAGCAACTTTTACAATAAGCTCCAGGCTTGACCTTAGGTGTGAACCTCCGCCGGTAATAATCCTGCATTTCACCAACGACGGATCTTACTCTGCTCTTCATCTCTGGAGTTAAAACCACTTCAACACGGCGTTTAATTTCGTTATAAAACATATAACCCTTGTCGATCTCACAGAGAAGCATTTCTTCCAGACACAGCGCCTGTGCGGTTAACTGTAGAATGTCCGCATCATCCCTCTTTGGCTTTCCCCGTTTATATTCCACTGGATAAGCCATATATTTGCCTTCTGCTCCGCTAATCTCAACGCCCCGATCATCCTTGATGAATTCGACTACATCGCAAATTCCCGTCATTCTCAAGTCATCGGATTTCACAGGCATCGCGCGTACGACAAGCTTATCTCCCCGCTTCTCTCTAACAAATGGCTGGTCCGCCTTGCGGTGGATATACTGTCCCTGAACAGTTCTTATATTTTCCTCCCATTGCTGCTCAATGTGGATTAACGCCCACTGTCTTCGACAAAATTGAAAATGCTGTATCCCCGACAACATAAGATAATCATCTTCAGGATTAACGGCCATCTATGATCTCAGCCTGGAGTCCGTCCAATTTGGTTAATTCAACAGCATAGTCCTCAAAAGATTTAGGCTCGTCCTTACGTGGTTTAACAGACAATGAGCGATGTACCTTAGCCGAGGAATACTGACCTAGCTTAGAGGAATGCTCCCACCAATAAACCTGATGAACTTCCATACTACCTTCCGGTCTAGCTGAAGAGGAATCATTCTCGAACAGACTGACAAGCGCTTCCTTGATCTTCTCCGCATCCTCGTTCGTGAAGCCGGTCTTCTCAGCTAATTGGGTATTGATACTACCTTTGAAAACATATACACCGAAGTCTACTCTATGCTTCATGCCCATCGTATCCGAACCTTTCTTCTCCCCTGGCTCCGAGTTCACACTTTTTGTAATTTGCATACTCGTAATATCAATCGGGCTTACGCTAGTCGCAGTATGAATAGAGACTGGACCTCTTACGCCTACAGATACCCCTTTTTCCCCACCGCCTTTAAAGGCAAACACTTGTCCAAAACTACGTACATCGATCCATTCTTGACAGGCAACACTGGCGAACTCTTCGCTGGAGACAGATTTGGACTTCATAATTTTGGTTAAAGCTTCATTCGCGTCTGCACGTTCTCTCAGACTTTTAAGAGAATCTGTCGTTCTATCATTTGATTGTACAAAAATAGATGCCCCCATATCCTGAAGACGATTTCTAATTTTGCGTTTCAGCGCTACGTCCGAAACCTCACCGTATCCGTCATAGTTCTGCCGCGGTCTGTTTCCATTCAGCGGATCTCCGTTGGGATTGGCCTTTGTTACCGAGAAAATCACAGCAAAATCAATTTTATAATTCAGAATTGACATTTATTACATCTCCTCTTTATTGGATTGTTCAACGGTATCTATACCTATCAGGTCACTTTTCTCTTTCTTCTGGAATAGATCATGTCTTTGACTATAGAAACCCAAAAGATATTTTCCAGATAATGGCTTATTATTAAAATCCTCAAACTTGAACTTAGAAGCGATCTCATCGATCAGACCTGACAAATAATAACCCTTCGCACCCAAACGTGATTGGTACGGTTGTAAACTCGCTTGAATGGTTGTCCACGTCCGGGCCGGATGCTGGGCAAAAGAATTCATATATCGAATAGCATTACTAGCCCGATTCTCCTCATTGCCAAGAGCTCGCCTCTCCAGCACATCCGCAACCGCCAGCAGCCGTCCAAACAGATAATCCCGGTCCTGGTTCTCTTTATCTAGCGCCACCTCGTATCCCTCCTTCTTCTGAATCAATCCATAGTTTATTAAGGCACATGTTATACTAAGCGTCTTCTCCCACTCCCATTTCTCCATCGATACAGGATTGGAAGCTCGCTGGAATGCACTTCTGACAATATCTATCGGTATATGCCGCCCATCGATTATGGTAGGAAGCATTCGTTCCATTAAGCCCTTTATGACTTTGTCACCCGCTTTAGATCCGTATGCCGCGAAGGCGATATCCCGCGTCGCTGGTGCTCCGTAGAAGATCACATACTCCCCCTGATGATTCTTCTGATAACGGTGCAGCCATACACAAGTTGAATGCCATTCTACCAAGCGCTCAAAATAATCCTGCTGGGCCATATGTCGATAGTACAATACAGCCATTCGTCCCGTTGTTGCTGAATCCAACATCAGTAGACTGACCTTCGCCTTAGAATCAGCATATTTGTTCTTATATCCATCCAATGCCTTCGATAACTCCTCAGCTAACAGATCATTCGTGAAGGATTTCCCTTGAGCTAACGTAGTTGCCACTCCTGGATTAAAGGTATATGTATCGTTTTCTGGCGGAACGACATCTAAATCGTCACCATTGGACCAGACCAGGAACACCCGCTGATCAATGATCTTTCCTTGCCGATGAATTAGCCATTTGAGTGCATTATGCGCCTTCTGTGACACCTCATAACTGATACTAGCCACTTCTTCACTATCACTGTAACGTCCCCGAAAAGTAAATCCGGTCTTGTCATTCGCTGAGATTAATTTTGCCTTATCCGCCGGATTTCTGATTTTATTAGCATGCTTGCTTGTACCGGGCATGATCTCACCAGTCACATAGCAGAGCTTCTCACCGCCCAATTTATGGTTATAATACTGCACAAAGGACTCGTACATTTCCGGGTCGTCCCAGGTCTTCTTCATAGCCCGTCGAGTGGAATGTACAGTAAATCGAATAAAGGAGTCTGACTGCTCTCCAGCCAGATAAGAGAAAATCGCTGGTTTCTCTTCATATAGGAGTGTATATTTCTTATCCCATTTGCCGATCAAATGTCCCTGTTCATCCACAGCCAGCTTCCGATCCGCAACCAGGTCCTCGATTAACCTTCCTTTTTTCAAATAAGTATAGATGCTCTTCACATTCTCGTGTGCATACGGAGAGCCCGCCCAATCTGCCAGCTGCTCAATATAAGCTCTGAAGGGGTCTTCCTTCTTGACTTCACCACCATAGCCGGTATAATCCCCTGCTACATAGCTAAGCTTGTCATGTAGTGGGTAGGGGGCTACCTTGGAGCCTGCCCGGCTCGCAGAATCTTCCGTACAAGGAATAAGCGTATTGGCATCATTCTTGTCGATGATCTCCGCGGAATGGAAGTCCCCGCTCTCTGTAACTCTTACCTCAATATGCGCAGTCTGCGTCGTATGTGAGATAGGCAGCAAGGTGTATCCAATGAACTTCTGCTGCTCCCTGTCTATAAATCGCTTCTCCTTAACGCCAACCCTACCCAAATTAGCTTTATAGGTCTCATATAAATCCAGGAGCCAGCTCACAGGCGCTCACCCTCTTCCATCTGCGCCAACACATCATGGACAGATTCTACATTGGATGTATTGAAAATCTTCGGCTGCATATCCGAAATTTTGCGCACCTGGTTGCAATCCTCGGGTGGATCAAATTTGATATATCCTTTTACCATTTTGGGTTTCCAGAGCCTAGTCTCCATTTCATTTCGCCCCGTCTCATCCGGATAGTTAATCCCGTGGATCATCGTTCCGAAATGAATCTCGCCCTCGTAGTTGTCGTAGAATCCTTCTCCCTCACCAAATACACATGGTTCAACATAAGCTTGACATTCCCGGGCTCCGAGGAAAATATCCCTTCTTCCCCCAGCTTTGATCGATCGCTTTAAGATATTGTGATGCTTATGCTCGTTACGATCGAACTCCATATCAGGCCGGTTCAGATTAAACACAAAGTGAGCACGGCATTGATAACGAACATCCCGCAAGTAAGTATAATTTGCAAGCGTATTGCCTCCGCTATAGTCAATCGGTCTAATTCCCTTGGATTCCATACGGATCGGGTTCATCACACGAATCTCATCAATGACATACATGATGGTCGGCTTCCAGTAAGCGCTTTCAATAATTCCTTTAATAGCTTGGTAAGTTGGAATTTGATAGCTTAGCTTCTCTCCACCCATTTTTGTTAAAGGGTCGGTAAATAGAGCATATTCCCCATACACTTCGAACTCCACACTATTTCTAAACACGTTTTACCCCCTTCCTATATTTTCCTCACATGTTTATTGTATCCCCTCCAAATATTAGAGTCAATATAAATCTAATAAAATGTTATATGAAATAATTATGTATATTAGATTCAATTTTATGCCTACCAATTTTATGTTATAATAAAGCGTCGCTAGCGATTAGCGCGGATTGAAAGATATAGCATTTTATTAGGGAACCTATCTTGCCATTTAACAGCGAAGATAGGTTTTCCCAGATTAATAGCCTAGGAAGGCCATGGAGCTATCATTTTCAAGGTCACAGCCAAATTCTTTGCTATAGGCCCGCTCACGCAAAACCAACACTTGCCCTTCAAAGTAGCTATCGATTCCATCATTCTCATTCAACTGTTCAAACTCGTGACAGTACAAATTAACTGTAAACTGTTGTGCAGAACGTAATATTGTGGTTAGATCCTCAACAGAAGGAGTTCCGCTCAAATCAGTGATGACCTGTTCCCCCTCACCATAAGGGACAATCACCGATGTTGTTGCTTGCTTAATGACTTCGAAATACTTAGCAGCAGTTCCGTAGCTATTGGCCAGCATTAGGGGAAGATTTATACCTTTATTGCGTCTATAAGCCGAGTAATAAGAGTCAGAGTCGCCTTTGGGACCAAATAGCAGTTCCGTCATCTTCCTTCTATTTAATTCTTTTATGTCATAATCAAGATCTGCCGCCTGTTCCATATAGAAACTTTCAAAATACAGTTCCATTGCCGATCGGGACAGCAAATGCCCCCCGTAGGCACTTGAATCGCGTCTTAAATCTATAAGCAGGTTCCGAGCAATACGCTTCCCGGCCTCAATCTCGGGCAGTTTACTTAGATTCTCCTCTATATGATCGATGACATACACCTGACGCAATGGATCTTTTCCATGACGGTTGCATCTTCCCGCTGCTTGCGCAATGGAATCCAAACCAGCCAAAGAACGAATAACACAGTCGAAGCTGATATCCACCCCGGCCTCAATTAACTGCGTACTGACACAAATGACCTTCTCTTCCTTTGCTAAATGCTCCTTAACCTTGTCTAATATATCGCTCCGATGCTTCGAGCACATGGATGTGCTAAGATGATAGATCGGGATCGAAGTCCCCCATTTTTTCATTCGGTTATACAGCTTCTTAACAACCGTCTTCGTATTTAAAATGATCAATACATTATTGATGTCATTCGGGTCATCAATGCGTTCAAGGACAAGTTCGGCTAGTTGTTCCGTATTAAAGGGCTCCGTCGTACGATCCACAATTTCCACACGCCTGAAAGCCTCGATTACATCATCAATAGAGGTGATCATTTCAGGTTCTTGATTCAGGTGTAGTTCCTTCTCTACATAATGGAGTGCAGGCTGGGTTGCCGTACAGAGCACAATACTTGACCCAGCAGACTCTTTTAAAAAATTAAGCGCCAAATTAAAGAGGGAGACGCATTTCGTAGGCACTTTCTGAACCTCATCGAAAATAATAACAGCGTTAGATAGATTATGAAGTCTGCGGATATTGCGGCTGCCCTTTGCATAGAACACATTCAGAAATTGTACCATCGTCGTAAAAATAATAGGTGCATCCCAGTTGTCTTTAGCCAGTTTCAACCGTTGCCCGGCTGTTACGTAACCATCCTGCAACTCATCGTCCTCATCTTGAATATCATCTTCTACCACATTTGAATGATGCTCCAGAATATGGTCCCGATCATCCAGAATCCTGCGGATTTCTTCAGCATTTTGTTCAATAATCGTTGTGTATGGCAACACATAAATGATTCTTCGCTTTTCGAACTCCTGGGTATGTCTTAGTGCGTAACGCAAACTAGCCAGCGTCTTCCCTCCTCCGGTAGGAATGGACAATGTGTATATCCCCGATGGATTCAAGGCAAAACGCTCACATAGATCAGACATTCTGCTTCTTAACTGATTAATGTTTGAATCTGCGTCCTCCCGATCTTTCAATTCGGATATGTGATTCATCAATCTGGTGTAATAAAGGGTAAAAAGCTTATTAGTGTCCAGTTCTTCTTCATCGGGCTGATTCGCTTCAAATAACCTCGTATTCGTGCGATCTGCATCGATCAAAATACTGAATATAAACTTAGTTAGAAACATGCAATTTAATTCAAAGTTCTGGGGATTATTCTGTTGAAGGAATTGTTCAAGCTCAGCCGCCGCACGATCTACATAATCATTAAACTCGCGCTCGCTCATCACATTTTCGAAAAAAATCTCTTTACTTAGCTCGTATTCCTCTAATCCTGCCACTTTTTCCTTAACCCGCTTCAAATATTCCGACTCCCAGTCTGGACCACAGAAATCCTTCAAATAGGAGTGATGCGAGATGATTGCATTGCCAACGATCTCTGCAAGAATGATCTTATAAGAATCGTGATTCTTATTGTGGAAAAAATCGAATAACAGCTTACCTCCGGCTGTTGAATGATCGACCTCGCCTCTTCTCGGCTTATCCGTAGAGTTAAGATCGGTCGCAGCTAGTATGTATTCCACAAACCGATGGGTGTACTTACCTAAATCATGCAGCAAACCTGCCAGTCCGGTGATATGCTTAATTTGCATTTTCACTCCATAACTCTCCGCCAATTTCATGACCTCAAGTAAATGCTCCTCGACCGTTTGAATGTGACCATCGCTTTCGCGAATATGGGCTATAAACTGCACTAACTATTCCTCCCGACAACAGAAGTATGCTAACCCAAAAAATACAATATTCCCCTTATATAAGGATGATTCGACATTCTATGAGGAACCCCTGCCATTCTAACGAAACTGGCAATCGCTATTCGGGCAAAATTGGCCACTTAAAAATTCTAACGAAACAGGGTAACGTTATTTCGTGAATTTGCCGGGTTTTGGCCTGTTTTGGAGGCAAATAACGATATGATGTTTCGTTAGATTTGAAACTGCCCCGGTTTCGCGGCAATAGCGTGTCGTAGTTTCGTTAGCGACCGGGGCCGCTGCGGATAAGGCGGTTAGTTGGCGGGACAGACTGCGATAGCTCCGTTTGCGATGGGGGCTGCTGCGATAGGGTGGTTAGTTGACGGGCCAGATAGCGATAGCTCCAATTAGCGACCGGGGCCGTTGCGGATGAGGCGGTTAGTTGGCGGGACAGATAGCGATAGCTCCGTTTGCGTGGGGGGGTAACTGCGATGGGGCGGTTAGTTGGCGGGGCAGACAGCCATAGTTCCGTTAGCGATAAGAGAGGCTGGGATGGAGGAGCTGCGGGGGGGCATCNGACCGGGGCCGCTGCGGATAAGGCGGTTAGTTGGCGGGACAGACTGCGATAGCTCCGTTTGCGATGGGGGCTGCTGCGATAGGGTGGTTAGTTGACGGGCCAGATAGCGATAGCTCCAATTAGCGACCGGGGCCGTTGCGGATGAGGCGGTTAGTTGGCGGGACAGATAGCGATAGCTCCGTTTGCGTGGGGGGGTAACTGCGATGGGGCGGTTAGTTGGCGAGTCAGACAGCCATAGTTCCGTTAGCGATAGGAGCAGCTGGGATGGAGCAGCTGCGGTGGTGCATCAATAGTTCTTTTAGCGACAGGGCAACCCCAGGGCCAGCCGACAAGCCAATAGTAGGCCGACGGCTTCATGCGGCCAAACATCATGCGCCGCGAGCTGGCGCACAAAAAACGAGCAGAATCCTAGGCATCTGCCCGGATTCTGCTCGCGTGATTGGCGCTCGCGCGTCATTATGTTCCTAGGTTACTAATTACCAGCTTCCCGCCAATCATTTACTCCGTCACGATTTCGTGCACCAGCACCGGAGCTTCGGCATGATTAGCGATGCGGATATTGGCGTAGATTTTTTCGATCACATCGTCCACCTTCTCGCGGTTCGCATGAATCGTTACCAGGGATTCGCCCGCCTTCACGGCGTCGCCGATCTTCTTGTTCAGCATCAGACCTACAGCAAGGTCGATCTCGGATTCTTTGGTTGCGCGGCCTGCGCCAAGCAGCATAGCTGCCGTTCCGATCTCATCGGCCACAATCTCCGCTACGACGCCGTCTTCCCGGGCCGGAACTTCGATCCGGTATGCGGCTTGTGGCAATTTCTCCGGATGATCTACAACCTCCGAATTCCCGCCTTGGTTCGCGATAAATTCCTTGAATTTATCCAACGCTTTGCCGTTGCGAATAACTTCCTTCAGCTGCTCCTCTGCATCCTCTAACGAAGAGGCTTTGCCGGCAAGGTATACCATTTGTCTACCGAGGGCGAGGCACAATTCCTCAAGATCCTCCGGCCCATGTCCGCGAAGCGTATCAATCGCTTCCTGTACCTCTAACGAGTTGCCGATCGCGCGACCGAGCGGCTGGCTCATATCGGAGATTACAGCCATCGTCTTGCGCCCGACATTGTTGCCGATGCTAACCATGGCATGAGCCAACTCCTTCGCATCCTCCGGTGTCTTCATAAAGGCGCCGGCGCCGGTTTTCACGTCCAGGACAATCGCATCTGAACCGGCAGCGATCTTCTTACTCATAATCGAGCTGGCGATCAATGGAATGGAATTAACAGTTGCCGTAACGTCACGCAGCGCATATAGCTTCTTATCTGCCGGAGTAAGGTTACCGGTCTGACCGATAACCGCAATCTTGTGATTGTTAACCAGACTTACGAATTCGTCCTTGCTGATCTCCACATGGAATCCTTCGATCGATTCCAGCTTGTCGATGGTGCCCCCTGTATGTCCAAGTCCGCGACCGGACATCTTCGCAACCGGAATATCCAGCGCAGCTACAAGAGGTGCCAGAACAAGGGTGGTCGTATCACCTACGCCGCCGGTGGAGTGCTTATCTACCTTAACACCTTCAATCGCCGATAAATCGATGGTATCTCCGGAATTCACCATTGCCATGGTCAGATCGGCCCGCTCCCGTTCTGTCATGTCGCGGAAATATATCGCCATAGCAAAGGCGCTCATTTGATAGTCCGGAATGTCTCCGTTCGTGTAACCTTCAATAACAAAGTTGATCTCCTCTGTCGTCAGCTCTTTGCCGTCCCGTTTCTTCGCAATCAAATCAACCATTCTCATTATCGATTTCCTCGCTCTCCAAGAGTATTGTTGTATGCCCTGATGTATGTCCCAAGCTCTTACTGTTGTAAAGACGATCTTGCAGTGCGTATTCACAAAGCGCAGTTTTCAGCACCGGGAAGATGGGGGAAGCTACCTCAAAATCAAAATCGAACTTGCTCAACCAACCTCTTACAGAGAAATAGCTGTTTCCAGCGCAACCTCCATCATATCGTGGAAAGTCGTCTGACGCTCTTGTGACGTTGTCTCTTCCCCTGTCAGCAGATGGTCGCTGACGGTCAGAATTGTTAACGCCCTAACCCCGAATTTGGCAGCCAGAGAATACAGAGCCGTTGTCTCCATCTCTACCGCAAGTACGCCATAGTCCATCAGCTTCTGCACGATGGATTTGTCATCGCGATAGAACATATCCGAGCTGAAGATATTGCCGACATGCAGGTTCAAGCCTTTAGCAACACCGTTGTCATAGGCAGCCTTCAGCAATGGGAAGCTGGCGATTGGGGAGAAGTCATATCCCCCAAACACATGACGGTTCATGCTGGAGTCCGTGCAAGATGCCTGCGCAAGCACAACATCACGCACATGCACATGCTCCTGCATTGCGCCGCAGGTGCCTACCCGGAACAAATTTTTTACGCCATATTCACTGATAAGCTCATTCACATAAATGCTTGTAGTCGGAATTCCCATGCCTGTGCCCTGCACCGAGATGCGTTTGCCTTTATAGGTTCCGGTAAATCCCAACATTCCACGTACCTCGTTATAGCAGGAAATGTCCTCGAAATACGTCTCCGCGATAAACTTCGCCCGGAGCGGGTCCCCCGGCAGCAATATTGTCTCTGCTATCTCGCCTTGCTTCGCACCAATGTGTACACTCATTTCTCGTTCCTCCAATGATCAATTATTTCAAATCAGCCAAGAAGCTCTCGCCATACTTGGGAAGCGTCACGCCGAAATTATCGGCAACAGTAGCGCCAATATCGGCGAATGTACGACGCAGCGGAAGCTCGCGTCCGCCATTGGTAAAGCGTGGCGAGTAAGCCAAGAGCGGCACATATTCACGCGTATGGTCGGTTCCCTTGTAAGTTGGATCATTGCCGTGGTCGGCTGTAATCAGCAGCAAGTCGTCCTCACCGAGCTTAGCGAATACCTCAGGCAGGCGAGCATCGTACTCCTCCAACGCTTGACCGTATCCTTGCGGATCGCGGCGATGGCCAAACAGGGCATCAAAGTCAACTAGATTAATGAAACTAAGGCCTGTGAATGATTCATCTAGAGTGGCGATAAATTTGTCCATACCGTCCATATTGGACTTGGTTCTGATCGCCTTCGTAATGCCTTCGCCATCATAGATATCGGAGATCTTGCCCAAAGAAATCACGTCATAACCCTGATCCTTCAATTCGTTCATCGTCGTGCGGCCAAAAGGCTTGAGCGCATAATCATGGCGGTTCGCCGTACGTGTGAAGTTGCCGGGCTCACCCACGAACGGACGAGCGATAATTCTTCCCAGCATGTAAGGATCATCTCTTGTGATTTCCCGACAGAACTCGCAAATCTCATACAGTTCCTTAAGCGGAACAACCTCTTCATGCGCCGCAATTTGCAGCACTGAATCAGCGGAAGTGTATACGATCAACGCCCCGGTCTTCACATGCTCTTCCCCTAGCTCTTTAATAATCTCTGTACCGCTGGCTGGCTTGTTGCCAATCACCTTGCGGCCTGTCTTCTCTTCAATCCGTTGGATCAGTTCATCGGGAAATCCATCCGGGAACACGCGAAACGGAGTATCGATGTATAGACCCATGATCTCCCAGTGGCCTGTCATCGTGTCCTTCCCGCGGGATGTCTCCTGCATTTTACAGTAATAAGCCATAGGCTTGTCCGCTGCTTTTACCCCTGGTATCTGGCGAATATTAGACAATCCAAGCTTCGCCATATTAGGCATGTTCAGTCCACCGCATTGCTCCGCGATGTGTCCGAATGTATCCGCGCCTACGTCATCGAATTGCGCTGCATCCGGCGCTTCTCCTATACCTACCGAGTCCATCACAATCAGGTGAATTCGTTTGAAAGATTTCATGTGGTATTCCCCTTCCCTTTTTTAAAGAGGTCGTTCAAGAATTCTGCCCGCTGCTGATTACATATCAGGAAACATCCCTGTAGGGTTGTTCAGCGGGTTTTCGCTGCTTACACATCGATCTCCTTGAACTCGCACTTAAATATAAGCAATTCGCAGGCGTCCACATCTGTTTGATACGGACTTCCGGGAACGCTCTTTACAATTAAAAGGTAAACTAATTCGCTCTTGAATACAAACCTTCTGGACTGTTGCTTACAGGAAGATGCCCGCCACGATCGCAGACAAAACGCTTACCATCGTTGCGCCATATAATAGACGCAGGCCGAACCGGGCCACCACATTCCCCTGCTTCTCATGCAGCCCTTTGACAGCGCCGGCGATGATACCAATCGATGAAAAGTTCGCGAAGGAGACAAGGAAGATCGAGACGATCCCGACCGTCTTCGGAGACAGCGTCGTCATATTGCTTAAGTCCAGCATCGCTACGAATTCGTTAGCTACCATCTTCGTCGCCATAATGCTTCCGGCATCGACTGTTTCTTTCCAAGGCACTCCCATCAGGAAGGCAAACGGTGCAAACACGTATCCAAGCAGCTCCTGGAACGTAATCCCGAACACGCTGCCGAAAATGCCGTTTACGAGGGCAATCAGGGCCACAAAGCCGATCAGCATGGCGGCAACAACAATCGCCACTTTGAATCCGTCCATAATATACTCGCCGAGCATTTCGAAGAACGATTGCTTGCCTTCTTCCTGCACTTCAAGGATGTCCTCTTCCTTGGACACTCTGTACGGATTCAGAATCGATGCGATGATAAATCCGCCAAACAGATTCAGGACAAGCGCTGTCACCACATATCTCGGCTCAATCATTGTCATATATGCGCCGACAATAGACATGGATACCGTTGACATCGCGGAGGCGCACAATGTATACAAGCGCCGTTCCGGCAGCAAGCCAATTTGCTTCTTCACCGATATAAATACCTCGGATTGGCCCAGAATCGCGGAGGCAACCGCGTTGTAGGACTCCAATTTACCCATACCGTTAACTTTGCTTAACACCAGACCAATGTACTTAATCACGAAAGGCAATATTTTCGTATATTGCAAAATACCGATTAAAGCGGAGATCACCACGATGGGCAGCAATACAGTCAGGAAGAACGGTGCTTGTCCTTCATTAGCAATACCGCCAAATACAAAGTTGATCCCTTCCGCCGCATAGGCCAGCAAAGATTCAAAGATCGAGGCAAAACCTCTGATCAGAAACTCGCCGATACTGGTATTAAGCAACAAAAATGCAAGAATGACCTGTAGAACGATCATTTGCACAAGCGGTCGATAGCGTATGTTACGCCGATCTTTACTCGTGATGTAAGTGAGGCCAAAGACTGCAAGCAGACCGATAATCGCAATAACATATTTCATGATGTTCCCCCTACGCTTGAGCATGTTATTTAGTTGTATATTAGATAGTTGTTCAAAAAGTCTACTTTTGATAAGAAACCAATCGAAGTCATTCAAGGATCAGCGACCGCGATTCAAAGGCAGGTTTTCTTGCGATATAGAATTTCATCAGCCTGGCTGACAACCATAAATTCTATATTTAACACGAAGTAACACCGAATGCTTATTGGACAATGGAGCTTGAATTTCAGCCGGGCCCTCCGATGCTCACGCAGTTTTTGCCCACGCCTGTGGTACATAATATTTACTACAGCTGTAACGCAGATAAGGCCTGCGGGAACTCCTTTCGTCCCCAGCTCTATTCAACCTCCCCGATGCTGAAAAGCATCCTTTTTGAACATGTAAAATTAGTATTTTTCTGTTACCGCTTACAAAATACATATAGGAGATGAATTAATCATTCTCCTTATCCATATCCGCAGCCGAGAAAGCTCCAGGCAGCAAGCGGGACATCGACCATTCCTCCGTATGCCCCTTAAGATTTGTCAAATAGATCTTGGTATCGCTATCACAAAATTCAGCAAGTACTTGCCGACAGGCTCCGCATGGAGATACCGGACCTTCCGTATCTGCAACCACCGCAACAGCCTCAATCTTCTTCTTGCCTTCCGAGACAGCCTTGAAAATGGCGGTCCGTTCAGCACAGTTGGTCAAACCATAGGATGCATTCTCGATATTACAGCCGCGATAGATAACGCCATCTGCTAATACCGCTGCCCCAACTTGAAAATGAGAGTATGGCGTATATGCCGTCTTACGCGCCTCTAATGCCTCTTGAATCAATTTATCTTTCATAAGCCATTCCTCCTCTTTGAGAGGTGCTTCATCGAAATACCTCTGGCCTCCAATGAAGCACGCCGCTATTTTAATAAGAAGATGATGAAGTTAATCCATTCACAATACTTACACCAGAGCTGGCACCGATACGAGATGCGCCCGCTTCGATCATCTTGTTCACATCTTCGAGATTACGAACACCGCCAGAGGCCTTCACGCCTACTTCTTGACCAACTGTTTTGCGCATCAATGAAACATCCGCAGGTGTCGCCCCGCCTGTAGAGAAACCAGTCGAAGTCTTCACGAAATCAGCGCCTGCCTTCACGGACAATTCACAGGCACGCACTTTCTCTTCATCCGTTAACAAGCAAGTTTCAATGATGACCTTCACTAGCGCTTTGCCCGAAGCCGCTTGCACAACCGATTCAATATCTTGCTGTACAAAAGCATCGTTGCCAGCCTTCAGTTGGCCGATATTAATGACCATGTCAATTTCCTTCGCACCATTGTCGATCGCATTCTTCGACTCGAATGCTTTCACTTCGGAGGTTGTTGCGCCAAGCGGGAACCCGATAACAGTACATACCTTTACTTCTGTGTCGGCAAGCTGCTCAGCACAATAAGATACCCATGTCGGATTTACACATACAGACGCAAACTGATATTGCTTCGCCTCTTCTACCAATTTAGAAATCTCTGCTTGTGTCGCATCTGCACGCAACAGCGTATGGTCAATCATACGTGCTATGTTCATGCTGTAACACCCCTTCTATTCTTAATTCATGTATTACTGAATTGCCTTAATTAACTACATGGGTATCATAACATGCAGCTTGAACAAATGTAAATATGCTATTGAAATTATGTTCATCTCAATATTGTGAACACAGCCCTGCCCCAGTATTTTGTACAAAACCCATACAAAAAATCCCCGTTAGACAAGGTATTGAGCAAAAGAATAAGCTCCATCTCCTTCATCCAACGAGGATCGTTCTATTGTAACAAAGCCTGGGCAGTAAATTGATCCGTCACCAGAATATTGGCGTATTTGCCGACAAGTGCGCCGCGAATCGCGTCGATCTTGCGCTGTCCCCCGGCAACAAGGATCGATTTCTCTTTATTTTTCAAGTCCGACAAATCAATACCTACTGTTCGATTGTTAATCTCTTCGCTGCACAGATGGCCTTCGGCATCAAAGAAGCGCGAGCAAATATCGCCAATTCCCTTGGTCTGCAGCAGTTGCTTCTCTTCCTCACTGAAATACCCCAACTGGAACAAAAGCGCGTCATCATTCACGGTCCCGACTGTAAATACAGCTATATTCGCCTGCTTGCCAAGCTCAATAATACGGTGAATATGGCGATCCTTCTCCACCATCTCCTTCAGCGCTACGCTATCGAAAATAACCGGGAGCGGCAAATACCGCGCAATCGTATGGTAAGCCGCAGCGAACAGGTTCATCGTCTCCGCTGCATACGTATTGACATGGGAATGACTGATGCCCCCCTTAAGCTGCACAACCTCGACGCCACGGACCTGCTTCTGCTGGAGCTGAAGCGCGACAACATGCATCGTTCTTCCCCAGGAGACCCCGATAATATCCGTATCCTGAACCGTCTCGTGCAGATAATCGGCCGCAGCCTTGCTGATATATTTCTGGATCTCCTTGTACTCATTCACTGGCGAATAACAGACTAGCACCGTTTCCAGTTCGTACTTCTGTTTAAGACGAGCGCCAAGATCGTTCAAATCCTCCAAAGGGTCAGAGATATCGATCCGCACATAGCCCTGCTCCTTCGCATATTGCAGCAGCCGGGACACCGTCGGACGGGAGACCCCCAGCTTGGCGGCTATATCGATCTGGCTATAATCCGATAAATAATATAATCTTGCTGCCTCAATACTCAATCTTTGTTTATCTTGATCCATGTGAATGACCTACTTTTATTAGAAATAATTTCTGTTTAATCTGTTGCACACTGCTCTCCCCTACATTTTAACAATTAATTGTGAAATAGGGTACCTAACCGAGGATTATAAAATATTCCCCCTAATAGAATAGGATTTTATCCCACGTTCAATTAGCCTATATACACGGTCGTTAGGGTAATATCCAAGTCTTAGGCCTCCAGAATGATCAAACACTGCTTCGACATAAAGGACGATTCTATTCTACAACAACACCCCTGCTGATAGTCATTCCTCCTCACCTGATCGTATATGCCGAACGACACACTCGCAAATCTTCATGGGCAAGTTCGCCTATATACAAAAAAAATGCGCATTGCTACCATGTAAGCGTTATCCAAAAAAGTGAAAAAGGAGAATGCGCATGTCCGTTCGGAAGTATCCTTTGATTCACACTGCATTACGTACTGCAACCACTTTATCTCTATGTATTTCACTGCTGGCTGTTCCCCTCTCGGCGCACGCCTCGGAGCTGACCAACATGACGGCAGCAGTCAGCCAGACGGCCTCCTCCCCTATTATTCAACCGGTGCAATATGAAGGAAGTTTCCTTGCTGTCGGCGAGAATCGTCTGTTAAGCCGCAAAGATATCGCCCAGGAATGGGAGGACCTTGATCCGGATTATTTGCCGGACAAAGCGATTGAAGCGGTAAAAAACCTCCTGACCAAGCAGGATTTCGAAGATCTGTTTCCCTATCGCCTCGGCTCCAAGGAATGGTTCAAGGTAGCTGATGGCAAAGAATACTTCAAAGCCGATCAAAGCGACTATTTCTCCTATGATAATCTATTAAATGCTGTTGCGGAAGTATCAAATATCAAGATTAAAATCAGCACCCGTGCAGGGAGCACCGCCCAGGAAATTTACAGACTGGATAAAGAAGCCAAGGTCGAGACGCTTGTCCTTCGCTCCGACGACTTCAATTCACCTGCGAACAAAATCAAGCCGATCGATACGGTCATCGTCGACTGCGGGACCTTCCTGAAGGAAGGGTTCAAGAAAGACCGCAAGCGTGAACTGGCTGCATTTTTGGCAAATCTATCGCACGAAACCGGCGGGGGATGGGCGACCGCGCCTGGCGGACCGCTCAAATGGGGACTGTTCTGGAATGAGAATATCGCGGGAAGAACTGGCGCCAATATGGATGCCTTCGTTGATCCGGCCAGTGCCAAGCTGTTCCCCGGAACAGCAGGCAAACGTTATTACGGCCGCGGCCCGATTATGCTAAGTTGGAACTTCAACTATGGCCTGTTCAGCTCGATTATTTATGGAGATAAGAGCATCCTGCTCGATAACCCCGAGATCGTGGCCGCCGACGGTAAAATCGGCTATATGACTGCCATTCTATTCTGGATGACACCGCAAGCGCCAAAGCCATCCGCGCATGATGTCATGGTCGGCAGATGGAAACCGAATGCCCAGGAAAAGCAGCTCGGGCTGGATCGTCCAGGGTTTGGCATTACGATCATGGTGCTGAACGGGCTGGAGACCAATCTCGGGGAGACCGAGGGAAGTCCTGTGCAGCGCCGTGCCGGCCACTATCGTGATATTACGAAGCGAATGGGCCTCGATATTTCCGGCGAGAAGGTTGACACGCTTAATATGAAACCTTTTGAGAGTTGATTCATATGCATATTTAAGAAGAAGCAAGCGGTTCTATGGAATTTATTCCATGGAATCGCTTTTTTTATAAATGCCTTACAATCATTAGTTCAATTTAAACAATTCAAATTTTTGAAACAATGATTCCTTAATCCCGTAATAACTAACACAGGCCCCGGGTGGCTCTTGATTACAAATATTTAGGAGCCATTGCAGTTAATATCTGCTAAAATTAAAAAAAAGCTTTGCGACATAGCCTTTTATGGGCTGCAATAATCTAGGTATTAGCAAAGGAGGTGTGGCATTTGAATAACTCGAAGCTTCCCAAATTGTTAGGACTTATCGTCGGAATTGTGCTCCTGAATGTCATTATCTTATCCCCAGGGCTCATTGGACTGCGCATAGGCGGAGATAGCGTTCTCCAGACTGCCCTCGGCGTAACGCTGCTGGTCATTAGTTTTCTTGTCCTGCTCAATGGGAGCTATAGCCTGCTCTTTAAACCTCCTGCCCCGACACCCGTTAAAGACATAATTATACACGAGGATTACATAGAGGCGCTGTATCATTATAGGGGCATCACTCCGCTGAAGAGCGATATTGTCCTGTCCCTGGATCAGCTCGAGCGGATCGAGAAGAAGAAAGGAACCTTGATGGAGGTCCTTGGACAGCGATTTGATTCGACCGAGCTAAGTTATAAGAAATTTAATTCTGTGATCAACGAGGTTGAGAAATTATTTTATCTCAATGTTAGAGGTCTTCTTAATAAGCTGAGCGTATTTGATGCTTCGGAATTCTCCGGCCTGGCCAATCAGCAAGCCTCCGGACGCTTCTCCAACAGGCTGATTCAGGAGAAGAAGCTCTTATACGATGAATATATAGCATCGATCAGAGGCTACATTGGTGCAAACGAAGAGATTTTGCTGAAGCTTGATAAGCTCCTGCTGGAGATCACACAGCTAGGCAGCACGGATTATAAGGATGTCGAGGAAATGCCTTGTATGAAAGAGATCGACGCACTGATTAATCAGACTAAATTTTATAAGCAATGAAAGGGAGATGAGAATGGCGAGAAGAGGAAAATCATTTATAGTACTTGCAATCATAGCGGTGGTCGTATTTGCCTTGGTCTATTTCGGAATCAATCTGACCTCCAATATCGGCAAATCCGAGACGCAGATCACTACGGAGGATGCCTCGAAGCGGCTGGAGAAGCTCTATAACAAAATTCGCATAACAAACGCGGAACCGGTAAAGGGACAGATCGATCTTGATCCGGTTAATATCGCTGATTCCCTGCCCGATATATCCAAGTTCCCGATTACGGTGGACAATACAACGGATAGCTTCGTTGAGATCTTCTCCTCCCCTGAGAAATCCGGGACAGGATCCGACGATTGGCTAAATGAGGTTGCTGAGGAGTTCAACAAAGCTCAAATCTCAGTCAACGGTCAGACCGCCTCGGTCAAAATTCGCAATATCGCTTCAGGTACCGCCACGGATTACATTCGCTCCGGGAAATATATCCCCGACGCCTTCACCCCTTCCAATGAGCTATGGGGTGAGATGGTTAAGGCACAAGGGATCAAAGCCGAGATGGTGACGGAGAGACTTGTGGGCAATGTCGCCGGAATTGTAACCAGTAAGGCCAAGTACAGTGAGCTTGTAGAGAAGTACGGCGCCGTTAATGTGAAGACCATTACGGATGCGATAGCCGATAATGAGCTGTCCATGGGTTATACGGACCCCTTTGCCAGCTCGACTGGACTCAATTTCCTGGTCACAGCACTCTCCACCTTTGACAGCTCGAACCTTCTTGGAGACACTGCGGTTCAAGGCTTCGAGAAATTCCAGGCCAACGTGCCGTTTATTGCTTCCACAACTCTGCAAATGCGCGATGCGGCCAAAACTGGCGCTCTGGATTCCTTTGTGCTTGAGTATCAGCTCTATGCAAATGCGGCAGATCTGAAGGGCGGCTATGAATTCACCCCCTTTGGCGTGCGACATGACAGCCCGTTGTACGCGCTTGGCGATTTGCCCAAGGAGAAGCTGGACATCATCAAGGAATTCGCCAAATTCGCCAAGCAGGATAAATATCAAAGCTTGGGCAAGGACAAAGGCTTCAACATTTTGGAAGATTATCGCTCAGAGCTGAAACCGGTCGACGGCAATACCCTGTCCGCAGCCCAGAAGCTGTGGAAGGAGAAGAAGAACGGCAATAAGCCGATCGCCGCAGTCTTCGTAGCCGATGTATCGGGCAGTATGGATGGAGAACCGCTAAGAAGACTGAAGGAATCACTGCTGCAAGGTCAGAAATTTCTGGGCAGAGATAACGGCATTGGTCTTGTCTCCTACTCTGACGATGTAACGATTAACCTACCAATTGGTATCTATGATACGAATCAGCAATCCATGTTTGTTGGTGCGATTAACAGCCTGCAGGCTGGCGGCGGAACAGCTACCTTCGACGCAATTGTGGTCGCCATGAAGATGCTGCAGGATCAAATATCCGCTAACCCTGACGTAAAGCCGCTGATCTTCGTCCTAAGCGACGGAGAGACCAATGAAGGCCATTCTCTCAAAGATATCCGTGGGCTGATCGAGACCTATAAAATCCCTATATACACCATTGGATATACTGCAAATATCCAGGCGCTTCAGACCATTTCCAGCATTAACGAAGCAGCTAGCATCAATGCGGATACAGATGACGTTGTGTATAAAATAGGCAACTTATTAAATGTGCAAATGTAAATTTTGATATAGGGAGAGGTTGAAATGTCATTTTCCATGGAAGTAGTCAGCCCGGAGGAATTGAAGAACGCAATTGAAGAACAGGTCAAACCGGAGCCGGAGGAAGTAACAGAGCTTAAAGTGCTGGCAACAAATAACGTGTCGGCGATTCTCGACCTTGATTTGGACTCCTTAGAGAAGCGGAAGGAGATTCTGCAATCCATCGATACCTTCGGTATAAATACGATGAGAACCTCTTCGGAGAAAAATGCATTGCTGCATGTATCCGTAGGGAACCTGTCCAAGACCGGCGATGAGGGCGGCCAGGTAGCCAAGGGCTTAACCGAACTGCAGCTGCAGCTCAAAGATTTGGACCCGAGCGCCATCGATTTTGCCAAGAGCGGTATTCTCGGCATGTTCTTTAACCCGCTGCGAGCCTATTTCGCCAAATTTCAAAGAGCTGACTCCGTCATCTCCGATATCATTGTCTCCCTGGAAAAGGGCAAGACCATCCTGAAGAACGACAATACGACGCTGGAATTCGAACAACAGGCATTAAGAGAACTGACCAAGAAGCTGCAAAAGGAAATTCAACTCGGCTCATACATGGATCAGGAGATCGAAACCCAGCTCGAAGCGGCAAAAGCACGCATGGAATCGGAAGAGAAAATTCGCTTCATTACCGAGGAAGTCTTATTCCCACTACGCCAGCGCTTAATGGACCTGCAGCAGATGCTGGTCGTCAATCAGCAAGGCATTATGGCGATCGAGGTTGTCATCCGAAACAATAAGGAATTGATCCGCGGCGTAGATAGAGCGCGTAATGTGACAGTATCGGCCCTGAAAATATCCGTTACGGTTGCAAGCGCCCTCTATAACCAGCGCATCGTGTTGAAGAAGATCGAACTGCTTAATGAGACGACTAATAATTTGATCAGCGGCACCTCCAAAATGCTGAAGGATCAGGGGGCAGCCATCCAGAAGCAGGCGCTGGAATCGTCGATTTCCGTGGATACGCTTAAGCAGGCCTTCACGGATGTGATTGAAGCCTTTGATTCGATCAGTACCTACAAGCAGGAGGCGCTTCCTAAAATGCGGGATACGATCATCCAATTCAGGGAATTGGCAGAGACCGGCGAGCAGCAGATCCGGCGCCTTGAAAAGGGTAAAGCATTGGGACTATAAGAAGCAGGGTCAAAACGTTAAAATAGAAAGAAGCTGCACCTATAAGGCGCAGCTTCTTCTTTTTCATGATCGGATCATTAGTTCTGCTCAGCGACCGCCTTGTATGCCTTCAAATCGCTATACACTTCAACCTTGAGCGGATTGCGCTTATGCTTCGTAATTTTATAGATATGATAGATGAATACAGCAATATTCGCTGCCAGGGACAAACCGCTGACGACCCATAATGCCGTCTCGCTATGTGAAGATTGCACCGCGAACTTGGATTCACCTACAAATGCCGGAAAGGACATCGTGAACATCATCCAAATTGCCAGCGTCTGGGCGCGATGCTGCAGCCAGGCCCCCTTCTTGAAGAAGAATGCCGGAATCGTACAAGAGATAAGCAGGGCAGCACCGGCATAGAAAGAATGGTCGGATACGCAATTGTACACATAAGCGAAATTCCAGATATCATAGGCGATAATCCAGAACCAGAGCTGATCCGGCCAGACCATGTCCCGGGAGCGGCTTTTGCTGACTACAATGCCCATCCATCCGGAAATCGTAATAATATTCAGCAAGCCGGCGATACCGTTCATGATGTTCCATGGACCGCCAATCATCATAACGCCGTCTACCATTCCGTTCAGGCTATATACCTGAAAATCCCGAATAACGGCTTCAAGAATGTTAATCGCTAGAATAATCGCCGGGAACATCAGCATGTATTTATTTTTGTCCATCCCCTTCATGAATCTTAAAGCCATAAATCCTAGACAACCAGCAAGCGCTGAATAGACCTTAACCCAGTGGAACCAGGTGCCCACGCTTGAACCTTCCCCCGCCGTGTTTGGCCATACCGCAATCGTCAGCACAACTGGCAGCACCAGGAAGAGAGCCAGAGAAACCCATTTACTCATTCGCGCCAGTTCATTTACCAGCATCAAGCCGGCAAGCACAACAAACCACATCACGATAGAATACCAAGGCATTGCCTCAAATAGGAACATTGTATTAGCCTCCTCTTTCATCGATGTATTCGCTTCTCGCTTTGAATATATCGATTCATGACCAAGCTATCAAATCCCGAGAAGGCCCGTCCTTATAGGCTTCGTAGACATTGCTTTGGAGATAGGTTAACACTATGCTTATCCTTGCTTTTCCATTCTAAAATCCGTGTATAACACGGGAAATTCATCATTTATCTGTAAACACGACTTGAAAGTAAAATATTCGCATAATTCGACAATTAACGACTAGTTCAAAAATAACGGTCCACTAGTGCTTTAGCATAATGGATACAATTTTCAAGCGTCGGAAAGTTCATAATTTCGCCTGCAAAATAAATACCATACTTCCCCTGCATACTTTCAAGCCGCTCATAAAACCCGCTCTCCAGCGCCGCTGTATCCACATGCGGAAAGTGATTCCACCGTTTCATCATATACAGCCGGATATTCTCACCGCCAAGCCCTGCCAGTGTAGACTCGATATTTTCACGCATTTCCGCGTCACTCATGCGCTCATTCTCTGCTACATAAACCGTGATCAGATCGGTCTCGGCCAGGTCTGCCCATCTGTAATACCACGCCATCATTTGCCCTCTGGACCCAAGTCCCATATTGCCGGGAATGTATCCGGAGAGCTTGGGCATATGATCTACCCTGTAGGCATAGACGCGAAATTTCTCGTCCCTGATACTCTTGAACAGCTCCCCTTCCTCGCGGGTTAACTCGGTTCTATGGGCAAAGCCCTGCAGGGGAGCGGTATAGATCACTTTATCAAAAAATAGCGGCCCTTGATTTGTCTCCACTCTAACCCTGCCCGTATCCTCCTTGCGGATTTGCTGTACTTCACAGGTCAATCTCAGATCAGAGACCCGGTCTGCCATTCTTCGCGTCAGCTCGGTGACACCGTTCGGCCAGGAGATCATATGCGTAATCTCAATAAATGACACCAAATTATCGTAATTGAGCAGCTTCAAGACGTATACCGCCGGTACATCATCTATATTGCCGAAGCCGAAGGCGCAAAAATAATGCATAAATACTTGCCTTAGCACAGTTAGCCCATTCTCATTGCACCAGGTAGAGAACGGCTTGCATAGTTCAGGTAGCATTGGCTTGAACCCAGGTTCTCTGACAGCTTCATAGCGGCTCATCAGCGCTGGCAGACGTTTGAACTCACGAGCGAAATCAGGCATCTGCTCGATAGGAATCTGCGAGATTTTGCCTCCATGCGGGTGGAAGAAACCTCTGTCTAACAGCGGCCCCTTCTCCAGCAGATCAAATCTCTTCATATACTCCATCGTCATTCCGTAGGATGGCAAGCCGATCAAAGCGCCCATCTCATAGGTCCGACCTTTATATTCAATGGAGCAGCATTTGCCGCCCACCCGGTCAGCCTGCTCCATAACGGTGACGGAGCGATACCCCCTTAATTCCAGCTCATAAGCTAGGGATAATCCGGAGATGCCCGCCCCAACAATTCCGATATGCCCTTCTCTTCCCGCCAAAATAACTCATCTCCTCGTATACAGCCATAATGGCAGCGGCTCCTGTATTCCTCTGGAGTCCAGCACAATATCCGAAGGAATTTTGCCCCTGTTTCCCCCCTCTTCCAGAGGGCGAACGTAGTTATAGTGCTTCATATACTGATCAAGACACTGTTCGAGCGAATTGAAGGAAGATGGGCTTCCTTCATGCCAAAGCGGCTGGTAGAACCGGTTCATCAATACGCCTGTGAACTCATGCAAGGGCTGGAATACTTCGGAATGATCGGCACTATACGCTATGAAATGAATGTCATGCTTATGTAAATAATCCGTATACTTATGCGTCCCCCGCTCCCAGGCGGTTGAAAATTCCTGGCTCTTATTCGTGACCAGGTGGTCTATCTTCAGATGAAAGGTTCGAAGCAGCGGCATGATCCTGAAGCGCATGAAATCGATCAGGTTGATCGACGACCTCTGATTGTACAGCTTAACGAGAGCCAGTCTGGAGTAAGAATCAAGAATAATATATTGATATACTCTCCCCACCTCCGGGAATTTGCCCAAATATTGAATGGTCTGCAGGCAGATATATCCGGGATAAGCATGCTCCGCATCTTCCATTCGGTAATCCAGCTGAGGATGCCTCTCACCCTTGGGCCGCATTGAATGAAGCTGTCGGTTGTCCGCGCTTTGACCGGAATCAGATCTTCGGCCACGGCTTCCCTTCCGGCTCTTGATCTCTTCAGCAAATTTCTCTCGTTCCCCCCTGCGGCTGAGTCCATGTCTGCGCAGCACATTATATATTCCCGATTCTCCCGTACGGATGCCTTCTTCCTGCAGCTCATAATAAATTCGTCTTGGCCCATCCTCCGGGGAGCGCACCACATATTGCAGAATCATCCGCTCTGTCCTGCGATCCACCTGATTTGGCATCACCGGCAGGCGCGGCTTCTCGCTCAGACCGGCCATACCCTGACGGATATAAGCATGGTACCAGCGATAGTACAGCGTCCGGGAAATGCCAAATTCCTTGCAGGTCTCCGCCACATTGCCGCTGCGCATCCCCTGCATAATAATCCGGTACTTCTGCTGCTCATTCATTTCCATCCCTCCCTACCGTTCCCATTCCTTCTGCCTCTCTTCTTGAGTATATGAAATAAAGGGCTTACACACCGTGAAATGAATTACAGCCGCTCCATGCGAGAAAACTGCACAGAGCGGCTGTATATAAATCTGCTATCGCTTTTATATCGCTTTATTTAACGAGATGAAATCCGGCTTGCCTAGTATCACGACTGTTTGGCCCAACGAAGACTTCGAACTTTCCAGCATCACTGGTGAAGGACAGATCGCTATGATAATAGCGAAGCTGCTCCTCGCCAAGCTCGAATACAACCTGTGCCGTTTCCCCTGGAGCCAGTTCAATCTTGCGGAAATCCCTAAGCTCTTTCATAGGCCGCACTACTTCACCGGAAATATCACGGACATAGAGCTGAACCGTCTCGATCCCTGTCACTTCGCCGATATTGCGAACTTCTATGGACACTTTAATAGCTGCCTCCGACGTCATCTTTTCAGAAGACAATTCCAGCGAACCATATTCAAATGTCGTATAGCTTAATCCGTAGCCAAAAGGCAGTAGTGGCGCATTAGGAATATCTAAATATTTGGACACATACTGCCCATCCGTATCCTCCGCAGGTTTCGGACGACCCGTATTATAGTGATTATAATAAACCGGAACTTGTCCAACCGCATAAGGGAATGACATCGTCAGTTTCCCGGAAGGGTTGACTCCCCCATACAATAGATCGGCGATGGCTGCGCCCCCTTCACTGCCCGGGAACCAGGCCTCGAGCACAGCATCCGCTTGATCTATAACCCCATGCAGGTCGAGTGGACGACCATTAAACAGCACGACAGCAAGCGGCTTCCCAAGACGCTTCATCCCTTGAATAAGCTCAAGCTGAGCCTTCGGAAGCTGGATATCGCTGCGGCTGCTTGCCTCGCCGCTCATTGCAGAGGCTTCGCCCAGGGCCAGGACGATCACATCAGCCTCTTGCGCTGCGGCCTGGGCTTGCTGCAGCTGCTGCTCACTGATGGACATGATATCGCTGCCCTCCGCGAGGGCAATCTGATCCGCACCAGCCAGCTTCTGCATGGCCGTACCTAATTGCACCGCCGTCTCCCGCGACCCCGCCCAGGACCAGGAGCCCAGGATGTCTCCGCTCTGGGCGAATGGCCCGATAACCGCGATCTTCTGCTCACGGCGCAGCGGCAGTATCCCTTCATTTTTAAGCAGAACACAGGACTTCGCAGCCAGCTCCTGCGCAATCCGGCGGTGCTCATCACAGTATACAACTTCCCGCGCTGCCTCGGGATCAGCGCCGCGGAGCGGGTTGTCAAACAGTCCCAGCTTCTCCTTTAGCTCCAGAATGCGCGTAACCGCTTCATCAACCAGCGCCTCATCAACCAATCCTTCTGCCACCAACTGCGGAATGTGATGTACATAGGCCGGCGTCATCATTTCAATATCAACTCCGGCGATGACTGCCTTCAGTGCTGCTTCGCGCTCATCCTCGGCTACGCCGTGGGGAATCAGCTCTCCGATCGCCCCCCAGTCCGATATAAGCACTCCATCAAAGCCCCACTCGCCGCGCAGCAGATCACGCATTAATTTGCGGTTGCCGCTTGCTGGAATGCTGTCGATCGTATTGAACGACGTCATCACCATCTCACAGCCTTCCTCCAGCGCTGCTTTATAGGCTGGCAAATAATACTCACGCAAACTACGTTCAGACAGATCAACCGTGTTATAATCCCGGCCGCCCTCAGCCAGTCCATAAGCGGCGAAATGCTTCACACAAGCAGCGACACGATCAACTTCATGCGTCAAATCCTCTCCTTGGAATCCACGAACCATTGCCCTTGCAAAGAGAGCATTCAAATAAGGGTCTTCGCCCGTCGACTCCATCACCCGACCCCATCGTGGATCACGGACGAGGTCCGCCATCGGGGCGAACGTCACATGCAAGCCTGACACCGCCGCCTCCCTGGCCGCTACCTCAGCACTTCTCTCCGCCAGCTCTAAATCCCAGGAACTGCCCATCGCTAACGGAATCGGGAAGATCGTCTTAAATCCATGAATAATATCCGCCATGAACAGAAGCGGAATTCCGAGTCTGTTCCGGGCTAAATAAGCTTGCTGTATTTGAATAATCTTCTCAGGATCCGAGATGCCTAGCACTGATCCGGCATAATTAACCTCTGTCTCGCCAATGCCCAGCGATTCCATCGGTCCGGTAATCTGCCCATCTCCGTCTTCATAGAAAGTAGCTGCGAGTTGCAATAGCTGGGCCGCCTTCTCCTCCAGCGTCATCTCCTTCACTAATTGACTAATACGTTGACTTGTCACGGATGAATTCCTCCACTCATTGCGAATCGTTTTGATTTATTAATATCTTTATAAATTCATGTTCTACATTAATAAGTTACCACTAAAATCGAAACGTTTCGAGAGGAAATTTGAATTCTCCATAAATAATCGTTTTTAGCTTGCCTGGAGCCGAAATGTCGCATGAGCCAGCTACCATTTGAGCGTACGCCTTCGAAATTTACGATGTACGACTCATCACCTTAGCCTTATCGTCATTCCGGCAACGAAAATTTCAAGCCCATTTCGCTAGCCAGTAGTTATACTATACGGAACTATTATGCTTCGCCGGTGCAGAGACAGATTGACGCTCAATGATTTGAACATTTAGCTTATAGGACTCATTCACGCTCTCACCGTTCAGCATTTGAAACAGCAAATGACCCGCTAATGAACCGGACTCATACATTGGCTGACGTATAGTAGTAAGCGGCGGCCGAATAAATTCCGTCAATTCGATGTCATCAAATCCAATAATGGATATATCCTCCGGCACCCTTATTCCACTTTCTTCGAAAGCCTTAAGTCCGCCAATCGCCATCTCATCATTTCCATAGAATATGGCTGTTGGCAGTTCCCCCTGCATCAACATCATCTTCGTCGCCCTATATCCGCCGTCCCGAATGAATCCCCCGCTAAGCCGCCACTTAGCCTGCTCCTCAAGCCCGGCCTCCTTCATAGCTCGCAGGAACCCTTGGTACCGAAGCGAATTCGCAAAAGAATTGGAAGGACCGCTGATATAAGCAACCTTACGATGCCCCTTATTGATTAAGTAGCGAGTTGCCTCATATCCTCCGGACTCTCCATCCACAATAATGCTGACCAAACCTTCACCTGAGATGACCCGGTCCATTGCAATAATTGGGAAATTGGGTCCAGCTGAAGCCTGTAATACTTCATCAGTCATGTTATAAGCCAGCACGACGGCTCCATCCACCCTTTTCTCACGTAAAAAACGAACCGCCGTTGAGTCTCTTTCTCCGATTGAGCTGCAAGCGATCAGATCGTAACCGTTGGATAAGGCTACCTCCTGAACACTTCGGATCAGCTCCGAGTAGAAAGGACCCGACAAGTCCGCCAGAATCAGAGCAATGGTATTCGTGCGGCTACGCTTTAAATCCATGGCAAAACCGTTCTTGTGATAATTCAGCTGCCTTGCCGCTTCAATGACTTTCTCCCGGGTCTTAGCGCTGACTCTATGATCTCCACTCAGCGCATAAGAAGCGGTTGACAATGCAACCCCCGCTAATTTCGCCACATCCTTAATTGTAGCCATTCTATTCCATCCATCCCCTTCATTAACTATAAATACGAGTGCAAAAAGTTCGACTTTCAGTACCGCAGCATATGCTTCCGACATGCGTTTTTCCAAAATGCTTCCGCTCAACGAAGCCAGGGACCGAGGAGCTGGGCGAAACCTGCGTGAACATATGAGAGGTCTCAAGTAATCCCCTTCGTCAACACAGTTCCGCCCGGGATGAATCCTGCGTGAACTCCTGAAATGTCTTCAGTAGTCCCCTTCATCAACACGGTTCTGCCCGGGATGAATCCTGCGTGAAACTCCTGAGAGGTCTTCAGTAGTCCCCTTCATCAACACGGTTCTGGCCGGGATGAATCCTGCGTGAGCATTTAAGATGTTTTCATAGGAAACAGGTATTCGCAAGCATATGCTTAGGCGGGCCCTCAGGCTGAATTTAAAATCCGGCGCCGAATCAGCTCTCAGAGTTACTTCGTGATCAAAAGCGAACAACCTTTATAAACTCCATTATAGTTATTTCATCTCTAGGTTCATATATCCTTTAATGATAAATTATAGAGACAATAATAAAAGAGGATGACCGGCATCCTCGGTAGCAGGCGCCGGCCATCTGAAGCAAATATTTATCTATAGTTCCATCATAAACTCAGCGGTATTTTCCGCCATTGCCTGCTCCAGTCTCTGTCTTAGATGAATGAGCCATGAAGGCTCATGATCCCAACGTTCCGCAGTGGAACTTAGCAAGCGGACATAACTATACAAGTTAGCAAATCTCCGGCATGCGGGGAGCAAAGCAGTAAAATCCGGAAGCTCATATTCTTCAGCATATCCTGCCAAAATGCGCTGCTTCTTACGCTCAAATTCTATAGGAAGGGTGCACTCTTTAAGGCCTGCTCAATATCCATCGCATACCAATGATACATCGCGTCATCAAAATCAATCGCATAACATTCCTCAGAAGTAGAATCATAGAATACATTATCATATTCGAAGTCATAATGGACCAATCCAAAATTAACCTTAGTCGCAGGCATGGCCGCGAAATAATCCCGCAGCAGTCTGGCCTCCGCCAATGCGGCGCCGTGCTGCTCGTACTGCTTGTGGTACTTGTGCTGTTCGTGCTGTTCGTACTCATCGCGCTGCTCGTGCTCCAGGTAATTTAATAGTTGCTCCTCTATCCCGTCGAGGCAATCCAGATATGACCATCTTCGGGCCTGCATCGGTGTGTATTGACTCGATAAATGATGCAACCTGCCCAGCGCTTGACCCTAACGATTAATAATCGAATCATTACAGTCGATGTTGCCGATCGGGTTCCCGGGCACGCGGTTGAATACCAAGGCATAGTATGCTCCCCACGGCGTCCCAACCTTGATTAAATACTGGCCGCTCTTGCTCTCCACAACCTCCAATCGGAAAGCCATTCGTACGCAAATATGAAATAAATTCGAGCTCCGCCTCCAAATTCTGCTTACTCTTCTCCTTCACCGGCGCAAATCTGAGCAATCTTATCTTCCCTTTATATCGAAATGGATATATTGCATTAGAGGAAATCCTGTAGAACTGGAACATTTCCAGCGAATCCTCATCATACGCCCAATTTTTCACGATCATCTACGCTAAATCTTCATTGTTGAACAGAAACTTCAATTTCAGCAACACTTCAGTTCCTTTTTTAAGTAACTTAAAAACAGACACACAATAGCCCCTCACACACGTATAAAAGGCCATGGATCTCTTTTGCACCGCGCCCCAACTCCCAGTGTGCAGCACTTTGCTGCATGACGGCGGTTGGTTGAACCCGATGCGGCACAGCTGTCCACAGCCCTATTTAGCCTAATAATAGTAGAAGTACACCTTAACATATACAATAGAAAAATTAGCCCGGCGTTTCATACCGATCACTCCCTCCGTATCAAGCTAACTCCATCTTAGTCCTGACGGCTTACGCAGGGCGATTCCCAGATTGATTTAAAGTATTTTATCCCGCCGCAAAGCACCGGTCGATCTCTAACGAAACTACAGATCGTTATTTCCCCCTAAACGGCAGCAAAATAATTCTAACGAAACTACGGATCGTTATTTAGGGAAAATAGGGAGCGCTAGCTCAAATTTGGCTCCAATAGCGATATCCTGTTTCGTTAGAGAGCTTCTATTGGTCCGGTCGATCTCTAACGAAACTACTAATCGCTATTTCCCCTTAATCGGCAGCAAAATAATTCTAACGAAACTATGGATCCGTTATTTGAGGAAAATAAGGGGCGTTAGCTCAAATTTGGTTCCAATAGCGATATCCTGTTTCGTTAGATTTTACAGCAGCTCTTTTTGACCCAAATAACGATACCCTGTTTCGTTAGATTTTACAGCGGTTCTTTTTGACCCAAATAGCGATACCCTGTTTCGTTAGAGAGCTTCTATTGGCCCAACCGATCTCTAATGAAACTACTAATCGCTATTTCCCCCTTAATCGGCAGTAAAATAATTCTAACGAAACTACGGATCGTTATTTGAGGAAAATAGGAAGCATATGCTCAAATTTGGCTCCAATAGCGATATCCTGTTTCGTTAGATTTTGCAGCGGCTCTTTTTGACCCAAATAGCGATACCCTGTTTCGTTAGAGAGCTTCAATTGGCCCAACCGATTTCTAACGAAACTACAGATCGCTATTTCCCCTTAATCGGCAGCAAAATAATTCTAACGAAACTACGGATCGTTATTTAGGGAAAATAAGGGGTGTATGCTCAAATTTGGCTCCAATAGCGATATCCTGTTTCGTTAGATTTTGCAGCGGCTCTTTTTGACCCAAATAGCGATACCCTGTTTCGTTAGAGAGCTTCTATTGGCCCAACCGATCTCTAACGAAACTACTAATCGCTATTTCCCCTTAATCGGCAGTAAAATAATTCTAACAAAACTACAGATCGTTATTTTGGGAAAATAGGGAGCGGTAGCTCAAATTTGGCTCCAATAGCGATATCCTGTTTCGTTAGATTTTACAGCGGCTCTTTTTGACCCAAATAGCGATACCCTGTTTCGTTAGAAAGAATTGGCAGCAGCTTCAGCAAACCCAAGACCTGCATTTTGCCGATTGATCCACAAAGCTCGATAGTTGCGCTATCTTCAGGTTCATCACAATGAGCATGGTTGGCATAAAGAGACATCTCAATTCTATCCCGCTACCTAAACATCCAAACCAGCAACCCCACGATCGTTCTCCATAATCCTGGATATTCCTGATAGATCAACGACCTGACATCGTCGGCATAAATATCGCTAAGTTGACCCTCCTGCGCAATCAAAGTATAGGCTCCCCTCACAGTATCGCCGATAGCTATGTGCCCACTGGCATATCCCCCAATAGCAACCCGGGAAGCGATCGCAGCCCCGCCGAGCGAGAACATTCCCAAAGCCAGGCCTCCAAGGGCAAAAATGCCTAGAGCCAATCCGCCTATTGCAATCGTCCCGATTGCGCCTCCTCCGATAGCTAGCAGCAAGCCGAACGAAAACCCCGCCAATGAAATGAGGCCCGCTGACAAGACTCCGATGCTTATACCTCCCAGAGCAAGAAGTCCCAACGATAGGGCGCCAATGGCAATATTCCCTACTGCAATGATCCCTTTGGCAACATAAGGCTTTCCACGGCCGTAATTAATATGAACTATCGGTACCCCGTTGAGTGTTGCCCTGCTCTTATATTCATAATGGTATGAATATCCTCTTACCCAGCGCATGCTTGAAGATACTCCCTCTTCCGGAACAGGTTTATAGTGCGGGGAAGCATTAGTTTCCTGAATACGGCTATCCTCCACAGCTACTCCCTTCACCAGATGATCAATGCTTACCTGAAACAGTTCGCTGAGCGCAACCATCTTCTCCATCTCAGGGTACGATTGACCCGATTCCCATTTGGACACGGCCTGTCTGGATACCCCGATTGCCTCCGCCAAATTTTCCTGCGACATTCCCCTCTGCTTCCTATAACTTTGCAATTTATCTGCAAAATCCATTATCCATCACCTCAACGCCATCATATAAAGTCAACGGGCCGCTAGCTACCAAGTTAAGCTGACAATATGTCAACCAGCGGTTGCATCCCTTATTCCACAAGCATATCAGGGCATAGGTCTCAGGGCTGTTAAGTAAATCCTGCAGAACGAAAACGAAAAAAGAATCACACGAACAAAAACAACCCGCAAACGGGCCGATCCTCCGGCTTCGCTTGCGGGTATCTTTAATCATAGTCTTGAACCTAGTTACAGACGATATCGAAGCCCATCTATGACCTTGTTATCGGTGAGATAGCGATAGGCCTGTCTTTGATCTTGTTATTGGCGATACCAAAGCTCGTCTTCGACCTAATCACGGCGGTATTAAGGTCGCTCTTAAACCTGGCCATGGGTGATATCGAACCTATCTTTGACCTTATCATCGGCGATACCATAGCCCATCTACAACCTAGTCTTAGACGGTATCAAGGCCTGTATCCAAGCCAGCGTACACCCCAACCCGCTTCCGGACCAGCGGAGCCCGCCGTTAGGTTAACACCTGATCGTTGCTTAATTTTCCTGAATCCACATATATCCGTAAGGGCCGAGCTCCAGCATGTCGCCGGTTTCCTTATTGGTTAGCAGATCCCTGCCTGATTTCGGGGCCTTTATCTGCACCGGTCTGCCCGTCACATTAATGATTGCCGTAACCGTGCAGCCTGTCTTGGCATTATTCCGGCGTACTGCAAATACCCGGCTGTCCAGCTCAAGAATTTCCTGGCTGGCATAAGGGGAGAATGCGCTGGCCTTTCTCCGGGCAGCAAGCATGGCTGTAATGCCGCTGAATATAGTACGTCGCCGCTCATCGCCAGTTAGTTCCGCGGTCAATCTTCCGGCATCCAGCTTCTCGCGGTTTATCCGACGATTAATGCCGCTCTCCTCCAATCCCTTATAATCATTAGAGGAGCCAAACAGAGAATGATAATAAATAGCAGGAACGCCAATGACCGAGCAAAGAATACAGTGAGCGGCCAGCGCTTTTTGCGTGACAAGATGAATATTGTTTTTCTCTTCGGCATTGGCGAGCGCATCAATATAGTTGATATTTAGCTCGTATACCGATTTTGTGCCGTCAGGGTTATTTTTGTAGGAGATGCGCCCGCCGTTGGCAACCGTCTTCTCGGCCAGCAACTGTCGTTCTTGTTCATTCAGAATGCCTTCTGCGGGACGCATACCGATTCCGTCATGGGAAGCCAGAAAATTAAAATAGGTAGCGGTATCGGACACTCGCTTAATCCCTTTCGCCCATTGCGTCAGCTTTGTTGCATCCTCAACAGTGAGGGTAAACAAAACGAGCGGAGGCAGCGAAAACTGGTAGACCATGTTGGCCTCGTTCATGCCATCCCCAAAGTAACTGATGTTATCGGCGTGTGGAACATTCGTCTCGGTAATGATTTGAGTTCCTGGCTTAAAATAATCCAATAGCCGACGCCATGTAGAAATGATCGCATGTGTACGCGGCAAATGCATGCAGGTCGTTCCTGAATCCTTCCACAAGAAACCGATCGCATCCAGTCGAATAGCAGAGGCCCCGCGCCGGGCATAGTCCAGCAATATATCGCTCAATTCGCATAATACTGGAAAATGGCTCGCATTCAGATCCACCTGATCCTCGCTGAACGTAGTCCAGGCTGTTCGCTGTCCGCAGCTTCCTTCATATTCATGGAACAAGGGCGAGGTGCGGGGGCGGATTACCTGCGATACATCAAATTCTTCTTCCCTGGGAATAAAATAGTGCTCATACCGCTGATTGCATCGAAGATAACCTTGAAACCACTCGCTTGATTTCGATACATGATTGGCGACAAAATCAAACATCAGTCGGTAATCATCCAGGAACCCGCCGATATCCTCCCAGCTTCCCAGGTCCGGATGAATCGCACGGTAATCTGTCACCGAAAACCCGTCGTCTGAAGTATACGGGAACATCGGAAGCAGGTGAATATCGGTGATTGCATCGCGGCCAACCTGCTCTTTGAGGAAGGTGTGCAGGGCGGCAAGCGGCGTCTTCCCCGGCATACGGATAGCATCTCCATAAGTAATCAGGAAGGCATTACACTCGCTCAGCTCCCCGCTTTGCCCGAAGTCAACGGATTCCCACCGTTCTACAAGCGAGAGCATCGCTTCATAGGCCGGCAAGCCCTGACTCTCCCCATAGATGAACAGCATTTTCTCTCGCAGGTCCTGCTTCAGCTCCTGTTTGTTCATACGATCTACTCCTTCTCCGTTAGACATTTGAGTGTCATATATCCTCTGGCAGCTATCGAGTTGACGGAATCGGGTGTAGGAAGCTCCGCCAAAGTAGTCCGCTGAATTTCAGCGAAGAGTTCAGAGTGAAGCATAACCGGCTCGTCTTCATCCCCGGGGTTAAATAGCCTTAGTACTATACCGTCCCCCTCCTCGCTCCGCTTCAGCGCCGAGAAGAGAACCTTTCCCTCGACCGACAGTAAGGAAAATTCAACCGGCGCCTGGTTTATCGGCTGCGGCAGCTCGAACCGCTCCAGCCGTTCTTCAAAGGTATTAAGCGTCTGAAGGTGGTATGCCGTAGCGTGTCCGATATATTCCTCCGCCATTTTGCTCCATTCCTCCGCACGGAACGGGCCCTCAGCAATATGAAGCGCATAGGCAAAAGATAGCGGCTTTAGAAGCTGGGCATCCGGGGTTTCTACCACCTTGTTATTAATGCCGGAAGCCCGCCCTGGCCGCCAGGCCAAGTCATCCTTACCCAACTGCCCGACGGAGCGAAACAACGTCAGCGCCAGTTCCTCTTCCAAGAGCTCATACTCCTTGAGTCCTTCGGTAATAACGCCAAGCTGACCATCCTGGCCTTCCGCGACTACATAATTCTCCAAGGGATAAATAGGTACCGGCGCTTCAGCAAAGCCTTTCTCCCGCCAATTCTGCCAATGAGGGTTGACCTTCTCCCGCCGCAGCGCAGTAAATGCCTGATCAGCCCAGGTATGCTCTCCTTGATGCCGGAGCAGCACGCGCAAACGGTGATCGCGCACGGAGTTATCCACTACATGCTTCACGCGTACGTAAGCTTCGCCCTGACGCAGCTCGAAGGCCGTTTCTATAACAAGTTCCTGCTCAGCCTTGCCTAATGCCCGCTCATCGATATGATTCGGGACCTTCATCGTATGGCGGACCGTCAATAAACTGCTTAATGCTCCCTGTTTGACATCCACCAGCTCGCAGGTGCTGCCAAAAAGAGAATCCGCCCCGGCAAGCGGCGAGAAGTCGTAAGAATCGCCGGCATCGCCAGCATCCTCAAAGCGCAGCAATCCGGAAATTCTTCTGCCGCTTCTGAGGTCTTCCAGTATCATTTCACCATTCTCCCATTCCAGCCGATACATCTCGTTCTGGATCACCGGCTCTCTGACCGGCGCCCAATGCTCCAGTCGCTTGCCTTCTTTAACCCGCAGGGTTGTATACCCCATGGCCGGCACCTCGGTTCTAACCAGAAGTTCCGTCCGGTAATAACCGGGGGCCTTCACTTCTTGCTCGCCTTCCGCGGTGACAAGGACCTGACGCCCCCCGTCGATATAATCCTGTCTCACCACCATGGCTTCCAGAGATGCTCCGGACCTGTCCTGTAACCAAAATTGGCTGTCCCTGGTAAATACTACGATCGGCTGGAGTATTTCCCTATGGCGCGGCAACAAATTGAATACCAGGAGGTCTCCGCCTTCCTCATTGTGTAATGCAGCTCTGGCCAGTTGTTTCTTGAGAACGTTGCACAATCCGTCGATCATCCGTTCGCTTTGGATCAGGCGCATTTCGATGCTGCGGTTCGTATCGTCCGAATTGCAGCCGCCGATGGAATCATGAGCATGCACATCAAACAGCAGCTTCCAGATCCGGTTCATCCACATGACCGGGTATTTGAAGCCAAGCGCTGAAGCGATACAAGCTAATGGCTCCAGCACATACAGGAGCTTGTTCTCCACATGGTAGTTAAGCATCTTCAGATCCACGCGCTGCGAACGGATCGTGCTGTGGATTCGAGCCTTCTGGCCCGCGATAAGCTCGCCTTCAAGGCGTTCTTTGAAGCCTGCTCCACACCATGTCTCTTTCATAAACGCCTCATAATCAGACAATACATATTCCCGGCTGGGATCATGCTGGTTCAGCCATTGCACCGTCTCCGGGAAAGCCGCCCGAATCAGCACCTGATCGCCGCCCGCTGGCAGCAAAATTTGATTCGTCGAGGTATTTTTCTGTTCCAGTGCTTCCAGGATCGGGTTTAAACGCTCGGTGAAGTAAGCAGCCGAAGGTTCCAGAAACTTCCCAGGGCCATAACCAAAATAAATATAGTTGGTCTTCACTTCCTTACCGTCCGGCGACACCCACGTAAAATTAAGATCGCGCGGGACTTGATCGTCATAAACCCCCCGCTGCAAAACGCTGTACTGAATACCAAACTCCTGAAAAAAAGACGGAAGGTAAGCATTTTGACCGAAAATATCCGGCAAATAACCCACTTTCATAGAATGTCCCATGGCTTCTGCGCCGCGTACACCATACAGCAAGTTACGGATGACCGACTCCCGGTTGACCAGCAGCGAATCCGTCTGTGTAAACCAGGGGCCAATAAAAATCCTCCGCTGGCTTATTAGCGACTTAAGACGCTCGCGGTTTTCCGGACGAACCGCCAGATAATCCTCTATGACGGAAACCTGGGCATCAAAGACATACCCTGGAAAGGATGTCTTTTGCTCCAGCACTTCCAACAGAGCATCCAGATTCTCAACAAGCAATATATTCGAATCTTCTATTGTAAAATACCACTCTCTGTCCCAGTGGGAGTGCGGTACAATATGGACTTTGGATTTGCAGTTCATGATGCGTACCTCCAATGAAATTGAGAAGGCTGTGCTGCCGCACAGCCTGATGTATCTTGTTAAACAGCTCAGCTATCCTTCAATTCTTCACGTTTGATCATGGCATAACGAATAAAGATGTTGGAAAAAGCGATAATGGCGATACCTACCACCAAACCGATAAAGTAAGCCAGGAAATGTTCCACCAGCGGCCAGCCCCAAATAGCTGGCAGCGGGTACCACTGAACGGCGCCAAGTGCGACCGCAGTACAGGAACCAGCGACCGCTCCAATCAGATTAATCGGGATGGTGAGCAGCGGGTTTCTCAGCATGAAGGGAATTGCCCCTTCAGAAATAGCCAGAAATCCGAGCAGAAACGAAGTATTCCCTGCAACACGCAAATCCGGACTAAATACACGCCGCCCTACAACAAACTTGTCAATAATAGTCGCCAGGCCAATGCCGAGCGGCGGAATAACGATGGCCAGCACGCGTGGGGTAAGCGGAAAAATATGATCTGCAGCCATCCCGATCGCGATCGCCCCGGCTGCCTTATTGACAGGCCCGCCAAGGTCAAAGGCGGTTGCCGCCGCGATAACCGCCGACAAGGTAAGCTCGCCGGTCCCCGTCATACCCTGAATAAAGTCGGCAATCCAGCGGTTCAGCTGGCTGAAGAACGGATCCACCAAGTACTGGTTCAGAATGAATAATAGAAGAATGCTGATACCTGGAATAAGGAGCATCGGCTTCATGGCCGCAAAATTTTGCGATAAGCGGATTTTTTGATTCAAGAAGCGGGCCATGTATCCAGCAGCTAACCCCAATACGAGCGCTCCAAGAAAACCGCTTGGAATTCCACCCTCCACACCCCAAAAGGTGTAATGCATACCGCTGGCGAATACTCCCCCAAGCAGGCCGGACACAATACCAACCCGGTCAGCCAGAGCATAAGCGACAAACATACTGAATACCGGGTACAGGAACTTGAAGATCAGGTTTCCGAAGGCGTCCAGATTGTGCAGGAACTCCTTCAATCCTCCAACTGCCGCGTAGTCCGCGCTGCCGATATCCGCGATTGGAAGCCCCAGACCGTACAGCCAGGTCAATTTGGCGATCCCGAGCATAAGTCCGGCGGCCACCAGCACCGGAATCATATAGGATATCCCGGTCATGACCGCCTGCGCCATTTCACCGATGAGGCCCTTAAATCCCTTCGGGGCTGTTTTGACCGCTGCTTCCTGCACTTCCTCCTTCTCAACAATACCGGAAGGATTCTCAAGCGCCTGCAGCAGCAATTCCTTGCCGTGCCGGAGCGGTTCGGCCACCTTTACTTGAACGTACGGTTTGCCGGCATAACGTCCCCGTTCTTTCACCTTGGTGTCCACGGCAAACAGCACGGCGTCCGCTTTGGCTATCTGCTCTGCCGTATGGCGATCCTCTTGTCCATTGGCTCCCTGCTTCTCAACCAGCACCGTCACGCCCAGCTCATTCCCCGCTTTCTGCAGAGCTTCAGCTGCCATATAGGTATGGGCAATCCCAGCGGCGCAGGAGGTTACTGCAAGCACAGTGCGTTTAGCGACAGCGCTGCTCTGCTCCGGCGTGCTGTTCTCCTCCGTCCCGTCCAAACTGTTCAGAAAGCTCTCCGGCGACTTGGCTGAATACAATCGCGCACGATAATCCTCATCTACCAGTTTGGCTGACAGCTGAGCCAACAGCCGCACATGTGTCGAGCCCGACTCCGCTGCAGGAATCGCCAGCAGGAAGACCAGGTCTACTTTATTATCGGGATCAATCGACTCCCAGCCTTCAATCGGCGCCTTCAATCGGGCGATCGCCACTTTGGCTTCCTTAACAAGAGCCGATTTGCCATGAGGAATAGCAAGACCATGCTCAAACCCCGTCGGCGAATGTCCCTCCCGTTCGAAGACAACCTGTTTAAATTGTTCTTTAGATTCGACAGCCCCGGCATCTGCCAAAGCGCCAACCAGATGATCAATCACTTCCTCTTTGCTTGACCAGTCAACGTCCAGAAACAACAGATGAGATCCTGTCATTGTTTGAAGCTTCATGTCGTTAAACCTCTCTTCCCCGTAAAATCAGTTATATTACGGCTGTTAACAGCGTTTTCATTTATATAATAACCAAATTTGTTTTTGTATAAGATACAGATCATGTATAATTGTACAATCGTAATAAAGTCGAAATAGCAGGGAGGCCAAACAGCAAAAATGGGACAGGTACTGGAGCGTTTTGGGACTTACATTGAGCAGCTCAGCAATGCGGAGAAATATGTACTATACTACATTGATAATCACTTTGAGACGGCAAAAAGACAGTCGCTGGTAGAGATGGCGGAAGCTATCAACGTTTCTACCACCACAGTAATCCGTACCTGCAAAAAGCTCGGTCTGACCGGTTTTGCCGATTTACGCTATATTTTGCGTACCTTGAACGATAATAATGCCTTGGACCACCTTCATGTCGTTCAAAAATACGTTCAGCACCTGCACCAGTCGCTTGATAACATCGATCATGAACGGATCAGTCAGATGGCACAGATTATGCTGCACTCCAAAACCATCGTTGTAGTCTCGGTAGGACTTACTAAAGCGCTTGGTGAATATTTTGCCAAAAGGCTGCTGCAAGTACATAAACAGAATATGCATGTATATGAATCACACATCATTGACTTGCTCCCGAATATGCTGCAAAACGGCGATATTGTCGTATTTATTTCAATGAGCGGACAGACGGCCACGCTGGTTAAAGCGGCGGAGAAAATTCGCTTTACCGGCGCACAGATTTTTACAGTAACCAATAACGCCGGAAGCCGCTTGTCCCAGCTGGCCACCCATAACATCAGCACCAGTCTGCCCACGGAATCGTTCTCCGGCTATGATATAACCCCTCGTTCTCCACTCGTTGTGCTTTTGGATATTTTGCTGGAAACCTATATGAAGAAGCTGGCAGAGCGAAAACCGTCTAACAGATACCCCTAGCTGACCGGAAGTTACTGCGAAGGTGCGGCTTTTATTGGGGGAATCTTCTCAGCACCGCCTTGCTGGCCGGGCCATCCCAGCTCGAAATGATTCGCTGCTGCCGTCAAGCTGTGACCACTAATCACCCGCCATTCCCTGCATAAATGCTGCTTTCATCAAGCTAAACGATTTACGGTTCACAAAAAGCAGTCTTTTCAGGTTAAAAGCCTAAAATCCAAGTATATACATATTAATCCTTGCGTTTTTGCAGGGATTTTGTTTGAGATCGGCAATTTCATTTCAAAAAAACCGCACTTTTACAGATTGGGTCCATCCGCTCCCCTCTCTTCCGGCAAGTAGTGCAGACTCGCTGGAGCTTACATATGATAAGAAACTTACTTCCGACAAAGAGGAACTCTCTCTGAGGCTTACAATTAGTGCTATTGTTGAGGCTCAGTAATATAAATAAATAAAGACAGCCAATACCAACCAATAGGCTGCTTGGGTTTGGTGCATGACTGCCAAGCAGGCTGTTGAGCAATTATCAACAATAGGCAGATTCAAAAGGAAGAATATGAACAAGGCCACATACTTTCTTCATATATTGATCTAAACAGGTGGATGATGATCAAGGGGAGGAGTGTTCAAAATGGAGGCCAATTTTGGCGTTATACTTAAATCGCTGCTGCAGGAGAACTCGCTATCCATGCGAAGGCTGAGTGTATTGACGGGAATTGATACGGCGACAATATCTCGTATTGTAAATGGCAAACAGTCGGCCAAGCCGAGCCACCTGAAGTTATTTGCTGAACATCTGCATGTACCGTTGGCAGTGCTCATCGAAGCAGCCATGCTGGACGGCGAAGAATTGGAAAAGGAACGGCTCACCGATCTTCATCACTCCATTAATACGATTCAAGACGTTCTGACTTCCTCCACTAGCTTCGACCCGCAGTTTACAACAGAACGCGTGCAACAGGAATTAGTGAAATACGAGCAATACGCCCAAACGGCTGAAGGCAAGCAAATGATTCGCGATGACTTTCATTCCAAGGTAGAGCAGGTGAATGGTGCCGGACCCTTCATCGAAAAGCTGAATCGAATGTTCGAGCAATATTGTCATGAGGATATATCTCCGGAGGAACAGGCTGTACTCGGCAGCGGACTATTGTATTTCATCTCTGCCGTCGATATCATACCTGATTATTTATTCCCGATTGGCTACGTCGATGACGCGATTGCAGTCCAGCTCGTAATGGAACGGCTATCGCGAATTGATGATTCTGCTTCTTAAATTTATAGCCCCTAAGATAAGCAATGGCTGACCCTTGTTTATCCTAGGGGCTTATGTCTGCCTAAATCATTAAAGCGGAGAAAATATAAGCAAACAATATTGCAGAAGGCTCAAAATTCGTTGCACTTTTCTCAACACTCCCGAATAGACTGCAACATAATTAACATCCAAGAGGGAGTGAGAACGCTACATGAGTCAAGTTCAAGCGGAAGAGAGTCGTTCCAAGTTCAAAGAAATGGTGGATCGACCAAAAAGAGGACCACGCCGCTTTCTATGGGTCCTATGGGCGCTGCTGGGGCCCGGGTTGCTGGCGGCCATTGCTAATAATGATGCCGGAGGGGTGATCGCCTATGCGGTTACAGGAGCCCACTTCGGCATCGGCCTGTTTGTACCGCTCGTGATTTGCCTGGCCCCGCTGGCATATACGATTCAGGAGATGAGCATGCGGCTGGGGGCAGTCACCCAGGAAGGCTTCTCCAGACTGGCGCTGAGACGGTATGGACGGTTCTGGGGATACTACCATATCTCTACCTTAGCTTTTGAGAATCTGTTAACGCTGATCACCGAATTTATAGGAATGACGGCCGGATTAGTACTGCTGGGTTTTCCGCTATGGCTAAGCTCTCTGGTCTGCCTGGCGCTTATTATTACCTTTGTTCTGTTCACCGGCTATTGGACTAAAGAACGGATGGCCTTATTCATCGGCGCTCTTAATATTATTTTCCTCGTCGTTGCCGCCATGACTCATCCTAGCATGGCCGATATAGGCCGCGCCTTCATCACTTGGAATGTACCTGAATACTTAAAGGATGGACTCGTCTGGTTCATAATCGCTACGATTGGCAATGCAATCGCCCCCTGGATGATCTTCTTTCAAGGCAGCGGGACGATCGATAAAGGCGTTACCGCTAAGGAACTGCGCTTCAGCCGGATCGATACAGCCATTGGCTCAATCATACAGGTGATCATTGCAGCAGGCATTATCATTTGCGGAGCCGCATTGTTCGGTCATGTTCAAAATATGAATGATGCCGGACCGGCCGAGATGATTAGCGCAATAGACCAAGTCGTCGGAAGATGGCCTGCTATTTTATTCGGACTTGGCCTGTTTAATGCAGGGTTCTTAGCCTCTATCACCGTATCTCTCTCTTCATCCTGGAGCATTGCCGAACTGTTCGGCTGGTCCAAGAGCTTGAATGACAAGATTACCGAGGCCCCGAAGTTCTATGCCGTATATATCGGAAGTCTGGTCTTCGCAGCTGCGGCAATTCTGATTCCGAATTTACCGCTGAACCTTATTTCGATTATCACTCAGGTCATCGGCGGCATCCTGATGCTCCCCTTGCTTATATTTATGGTGCTGATGACCAGCGATAAGCGGCTGATGGGAGACTACCGAACCAAGCTGTTCGGGAGAATCTGGGGGTGGTCCATGGTAGGTCTTCTGATCGGCCTGACGGTAGCGACGTTCTGGCAGACCTTCTTCTAAATAAGAAATAAGCTATGAACAGCTTATTTTGCTCAAACTCAAACAGCGCGTACCGTCATCAGGTACGCGCTGTTGTATTGAACATTTTATTAGGTCTACAACGCCTTATCGTCCACTTGGTCCAGCCAATTCTCGATGCTGCCAATAACCGAAGTCACACAACCATCCTCAAATGGAGAGATCAGATCGGCTACCTTGACCAATTCAGTGAAGGATAAGCTGCCGCCTTGACGGCAGAGGCGCAGATAATCCTCCCACGCTTTTTCGCGGTTCTCGTGCATTTTCTTCCAGAATTGAAACGCGCAAATCTGGGCCAACGTGTAGTCAATATAGTAGAATGGGGTCGTATAAATATGACCCTGTTTCTGCCAGAAGCCACCGCGCTCGAAATAATCATTGTCCGCATAATCACGGTGCGGCAAATATTTGCGCTCGATATTGCGCCATGCTTGCTTACGCTCCGCTGGCGTAGCATCCGGATTCTCGTACACAAAATGCTGGAACTCATCGACCGACACGCCGTACGGAATGAAGATTAACCCGCTGGCCAGATGATCGAAGCGGTACTTGTCGGCTTCCTCCTCAAAGAAGAGGTTCATCCACGGCCAAGTGAAAAATTCCATACTCATGGAATGAATCTCACAAGCCTCATAAGTCGGGAAGCTGTACTCCGGTACCTGCAGATGTCTGCTTGTGTACACCTGGAAGGCGTGACCCGCTTCATGGGTCAACACATCGATATCCCCAGACGTTCCATTAAAATTGGAGAAGATGAACGGTGCCCCATACTCGCTAATATACGTACAATAGCCGCCGCTTTGTTTGCCTTTTTTGCTGACCAGATCCATCAGTCCATTATTTTGCATGAAGCTGAAAAATTCATCCGTCTCGGGAGAAAGCTCGGCATACATCTTCTCGCCGCCCTTTACGATCCAGTCCGGATCGCCCTTCGGCGTGGCATTTCCGGACTTGAAGCTGATGTTCTCGTCATAATAGAGCAATTGATCCACTTCAATACGCTGCCGCTGCCGCTCCTTCAGCTTCGTAACGACAGGTACGATATATTTCTGCACTTGATCACGGAAATTAGCGACCATCTCGGCATTATAGTCTGTTCGGCTCATTCTGGCATAAGCCAGCTCAACGAAGTTGTTATAGCCCAGCTTCTTGGCAATTCGCGTCCGTACCTTCACCATATCATCATAGATACGATCGAGCCGATCCTCGTTCTCAGCCAAAAAGCCAGCGCGCGCTTCCTCAGCCCGCTTGCGCAAATCTCGATCCGTAGACTGCATAAAAGGAATCAATTGGGCCAGAGTGCGTTCTTCCCCTTCGAACGGAATTTTCGCCGAGGCGATCAATTGTGTATACTCCGTCTGAAGCTTATTCTCTTGCTGCAGATCCTCAATAATCTCGGGGCTGAATGTCTTAAGTGACAGATCGGCCAGCTGGAATAGCTGCTTGCCCCATTTCTGCTCCAGTTCCGCTCTGAATTTCGATCCTACAAGCGCGCGGTAATAGTCATTAATAAATTCCAGGACGACGGGATCAACCTCGTCATAATAATCGTTCTCCGCCTTATAGAATTCATCGTTCGTATCAATCGAATGGCGAACGCTGGCGATCGTATGCATCGTATCATACTCGCTGCGAAGCTGGTTGATCGCCGTCATCGCCGCATCCTGCTCCTCATAACTTTCTGCAGAAGTGAAGCCGTTCAGGAGCTCCTTGAATTTCACTTCGAACTCTTTGACAACAGGACGCTGATAAGTATATTCGCTGAATTTCATAATCCGACTCTACCCTCTTTCATTATAAGAATAGTGCTATATCTTTAGTTATATTCCACGGTATCCCATGATTTCCTTCACTCGGATTCACCTTACTGGGGCGATTCTGGAAATTAGGTTTGAGACTAAGTTATAATAGATAAAGCTGAGTGATATAGCTAGGCTATCATTATATACGAAAAGGACGACAGACATGATAGATAATCCAATAGAACAAATGAAGCTGATGCAGAAGAAGATAACTCGATTCCTTATGATGTATAAATTTGCTCTGCAGGAAGTAGAGACGAAGATCGATATTTTACAAGAAGAATTCCAGCTGTTGCATGACTATAATCCAATTGAACATACCAAATCCAGATTAAAATCCCCTGAAAGTATTATGAAGAAGCTGTACCGTAAGGGTGGAATCGGCTCATTGGAGGATATCAAGCATACCATTAAAGATATTGCCGGTATTCGCATTACCTGTTCGTTCATATCGGACATTTACCGGATCAGCGAAATGCTGCAAAATCAGCAGGACCTGACAACCGTATCCGTCAAGGATTACATTAAAGATCCGAAGCCAAACGGTTATAAGAGCCTGCATCTGCTGGTAGAGGTTCCTGTCTTTATGTCCGACCGCGTAGAGCCGGTCTGTGTTGAAATCCAGATCCGCACAATTGCCATGGATTTCTGGGCCAGCCTGGAGCATAAAATCTTCTACAAATGCAATGAGACAGTACCCGATGAGCTATTGAAAGACTTGAAGCTTGCCGCCGACACCGCCTTTGAGCTCGACCAGAAAATGGAGCGGCTTCACAATGAGATCAATGAAATCAAGCTGGCTCACCATTCAGAGACAAACGTTCTTAATGAGCTATTTATAAATAACGAAAAGTTCAAAATCCCCGATCATCTTCTGAAGCTGGCGCTGGAGGCAGGAAGTGAAGATGAGGATTCGCAGCCTGATTCCGAATTGTAACGGTAACATTTGGCTGCTGGAATCGCCAACTGGAGCTCTTGCATGTGACTGAATTTAGTTATGCTTAGTTATACTTAGCTGCCCCTAAGAGACAAGTCCCATTTATTCAGCGATCTATGCAAAGTCTCCGGCCCAGACAGGGCCGGAGACTTTGTCCCTCATTGATTGTCCTAACCTCCATTATGCAGCCTGGAAATGCCAACTTGTGTTGCGGTATTGCCAGGCTGAACAACGCTGTCCATTCTTCCATCAGCTATCAAGCTTATATCCCGTTCCTGACCGGATACCGGATTTCACGGATTTTACCGTGCTCCAGACGAATCTGCCGCTCAGCAAGATCCCCTACCTCCGGCGCATGGGTCACCATAATGATCGTATGCCCCTCCTGATGAAGCTCCCGGAACAATTCGAGCACAATCTTCTCATTAGCCTCGTCCAAATTTCCTGTTGGCTCGTCCGCCAGGATCAAAGAAGGATAATTGATAAGCGCCCTGGCGATGCACACGCGCTGCTGCTCACCGCCGGACAGCTGGCGCGGCAGATGCCGGGCACGACCTTCCAGCCTCACCCGCTTCAGCGCGGCGAGCGCCTCTTTCTCGTCAGGCATGCTGTGGTAATACTGTGCGACCATTACATTTTCAACCGCTGTAAGGTGTGGAACGAGATGAAACTGCTGAAAGACGAGCCCAATCTTGTCTCTGCGGATTTCCGTCAGCTTCCTGGCGCTAAGCGAGGTAGTGTCGGTGCCTTCAATACGGATCGTGCCGGAGGTTGGCTTATCCAGCAGTCCGATCATGTTCAGCATCGTGCTTTTGCCGGATCCCGAGGAGCCCATAATGGACAGCCATTCGCCTGGCCCCACTGAAAAGGTGATATCTTGAAGCGCATGCAGATGGCCATAGATCTTGCTCACTCCGGTTATATCCAAAATACTCATTGCATTGCCTCCTTACTTTGCTTACTCTCCCTTAAGCACCACGGCCGGCTCAACGCCGATGACCGATCGCAGCGGAATCATGGACGCAAGGCCGGCAACGGCGAGCGACACGAATACGACGAGCGGGATCACCGCAGCGCGGAAGGAGATTGAGGACTGGAACACGCTGTGTCCGATCACCTGGGCAAGAAGATAGCCGCAACACAGGCCGGCCACGCTGCCGATAAGTCCAAGCACAGCGGCTTCACTCAGGAACTCCAGGGATAATGCTCTGTTACCCGCACCCAGCACCTTTTTTAGTGCGATTTCCTGCCTGCGCTCCATAACCATCGTCATCATCGTTGTGGCCACACAAAGCAAGGTCGAGAGCAGAATAATTACAACCACGATATAGACAAGCGAGCGGATCTTATCAAGCAGCGACGCTTCGGAGCCGGAAATCTGCTTGATCGGATGAAGCTCCATATCTGGGAACTGCATATTAATCGCGGAAGCAGCCTTCTCCAGCCCTTCTCCGGCGACGCTAAGGTAAGCAGCATTCGCAGACGATTCCTGGGCAAAGAGCTTCTGCGCATCCCCAAGGCTGATGAATATCTGATTATCCTCTCTGCCACCGCTGTTGATGACAGCCTCTACCGTCACATTCAACTCGTTCCCGCTGATCTCGTCTTTCAGTGGTAGAACCGTGCCAGCTTTATAGCCAAGCTTCTTCGAGACTGCCTTGCCGACCAGAGCGATTCCTGTAGCGTTGCGATCCGCGGAATATTCGCCAGTAACCTCCCAATATGGAGTGATGTTCGGAATTTGATCCAGCCAGGTACCTACGATAACTAACCGCTGGGAATGAATCTGCGCCAGTCCGTAAAGATTAGGCGTATATCCGACTACACTTTTTTGGGGAAACTGTTCAACGACAGCCTGGGCTGTACTGAGCGAAAAAACCTTCTGCCGGGATTCCGTCCCCGGCGTCAGGATCAGGTTGGCCCCATAGGAGCGGAACTCCTTCCCCATCTTAATGTTGATATCGTAATAAACGTTTAGCAGCCCCGAAATAACGGCCGTTCCTACCACGATAGCAAACAGGGCAATGAGCATTCTTGATCTTCTTTGCCGGAAGGAGCTTCCCAGCATGCGATAGAACATTCGCGATTTGTTCATCATCCCCTAGCTGCCTCCTCTCATGACATGAGCCGGTTGGAGCCGGATAACCATGCGTATTGCCGAGATGCTTCCAGCCAGGGTCAGCAGCACGGAGAGAAGCAGGACAAGCGGGAGAACTATTCCCTTGTAGGAAAGCGTGGCGTTAAATACAGTCCGGTCAATGATATGAGCGAAGCCAAGTCCGGCCCCATAACCCAACATCCCTCCAAGTATTCCTGAGATCAGCGCTTCAGCCAGAAATAACAGCAGGACCGCTGAACTGTGAGCGCCTAGCGCCTTCATCAGACCGATCTCCTTCGCCCGCTCCAGCACCTTGGTCGTCATCAGGCCGGAAATCCCCAGTCCCGAACTGGTCAGGGCCGCCGCGGTCAGGATGAACATCAGAAGCTGGATCTTCGTTAAAATAATACCTTCGGACTCCGCCACCTGGCGGATAACCTTGGCTTCCGAGCCTGGCAGAGCTTTCTCGATCTGGTGCGCAATCGCACTTACGTATGCAGTGCAGTACCAAGTCTCGTAATCCTTGGCCGACAGCCGGTCCGGGTTCTTTGCCGCCCGTCGCGCCAGCTCGTTCTCCGGAGTGGTCAATGCGCTTACCTCGACCTTGGCCACTTTGCCCGACAGACCGGTTGTCCGCTGCAGCGTATTTAAAGGAACAAAGATTTTCTCATCGTCCGTTCCCCCGCTGCTTACAACCCCGCTGACTTTAAGCGGCAGCTCCCGGCTTCCTTCACTCGTCTCAATCGATATAGATAAGGACTGTCCAGCGCTGATCCCGAGCTGATGAGCCAATGAAGCGCCCACAATAGCCGCGTCGCTCGCCTCATCTGTAATCCATTCTCCTTCGACCTGCCACCATGGCTTCAGTTCCCGAATCCCCGTCTCGATGCGTTCCCCTGTTGGCAAATCCAGCGTCTTGTTGAACCACGTGCCTACTACCGCAATTGGTTGGCTCCGCCCCTCGGCTGCGGCAGACACTTCAAGATAAGGCGTAAAAGCTACAATATTGTACGCCCAGAAGATCGTCTTGATCTTGGGCAGCTCAGCTTCCTCAATAAATTGCCGGTCTGCGAGCGGATTAAAATCAACGCCGTCAATCTCGGCAGGCAAAGCGTCCGCTTCGGGTACGATAAGCATATTCGCACCATACGTCTTCAGTTCACGGTTCATTTTGTCGCCGACATCAAGCGAAACATTTAACATGGCCGTAGCGAGCGAGGCACCGAAGGCAATGGTAAGAATTAGCAGAACCTTGCCTTTGAAGCCAACCGTAAACGCCTTGGCGAGCATTCTAAAAAACATCTTCCCATCCCCCATCTTGCGAAGCCAAGCTAGTTATTCAAACAGACTCTCCTGATGGAAAGTGGCGGTCTCTTTCTCCAAATCGGCGCTGGCGATGACCAGATTGCCTTCGTTCATCTGGTAAGGGAGCGGAATCGGATTACAGCCGCCTTCAAAGCCAATCGTCGGAATATTCATAATAACATCGCATTTCCGGCAGATGACTTTGCCGTTCTTCTGGTAATATCCCGTGGAGCCGCATATTTTGCAGGCATCAAAGCCGACGCCATAGGTCGTCTCTGATTTGCGGATAATGATGAACCGGACCATCGTGCCATCGGCCGCAGTATAACCGAAGCGATGAAGGTTCCGGTCATCAACGGAAGCGCGCGGAATTACGATATTATGGTTATGATCGGGCGCAACGGGTTCGGCCGGAGACAGCTCCACCGTCTTGCCGGCCAAGTACGCATCGAGGCCGATTAGGCCGGGAAGCATAATCAACAGGCTGACGATGGCGGCGGCCCAGCGCTTCCTGCTGCGCTCACCGGCCTTGAACTTGCGCTGTACCGCTGGGTTCCAATCCGTGGAGAGGCGCTCTCTGCGCCGCAGGAAGGATGCAACAGCCAATAAAGTCCATACTAAAGATACAGCGATCAGCGCATAGATGTACTTGTCCATGTTGTTAATTAACGGCACCAAAATCTTCATAGCCCGCGGAGTTAAAGGAAAAACACCCCGAGCAAACAAAATCTGTACGATCGTCGAAAGCTGGTTCGCCATCAGAACGATGATTAGAGCGGTGCTGCCAATTGCAATGCTTCCAACCGATAAGGTACGGGTATTCTTGAGGAAGGCCAGCGCAAACAGGAAGCACAAGACACCTCCAAGCACACCGCCGGCAAACTTAAGGATCAGCTCGGTATTAACCACGCTGTAGGTTTGAATAAAAATATTGCTGGGAAACTGCAGTATTTTCATAAACGGCAGAAGGGTCAGCGTGCCTGAGGTCAGAAAAACTATGGCGATCTCCAGCGTTTTTCTGCTGAATAATGGTCCGGATGCTTCGCTTGATGCGCTGCCCCGGCGAAGACGTCTCAGTAACCAGACGTAGCAGACCAGTTCCGTTATAAGACCTGCTGCCATCGCCCAGCCTGTAAATCTTTCCTTTTTAGGGCCGGACAGAACCATTACGTATAATACGAGCCATCCGGTTAGCAAGGCGGCAGCTGCACCGCAGGCAAGCCATCTGGACAAATACATCTTGGCTGTACGGCGCAGCCAAATGATCATGATTGCGAGAATCAACGCTGCTTCGAACCCGCTGCCAAGAATTAATGCAACAGCTTTTAACATTTATCTCTCACCACACTCTTTGGTCTAAACCCCTTGATCCGCTTTGAAAACAGCGATCTTACCAAGTTCTAGGTACCCATGAGAATTCCCAAGTCAATTCGATCGGTTCCTGCCAGAAACGGCCTTTCACGCCAGTGGCATCATCCGTGTGCAGCAGGTAATCCATTTTCTCCGGAGATTCGATCACATACGTCAGCACGTATTCCCCTGCGCCCGCCAGCTTGACGTTAGCCCCGTAATGCGCGCCATCGGAGGCATTCATCGGCATAAAGGTTCCTTCAGACACGACCTTGTCGCTATCCTTGGCTTTGATCTGATAATGAACCGTCAGGTAAGGGATGAATTCCCCAATTCCGAAGCCAGTCGCATTGCCCTCTAAGGCGGCGATATCTGCTTCCAGGTGGAAGTCCGATTGGGAAGCGGGAAGTCCAGCTTTATCGGAAGGCTCCATGTCTACCGGCTGCAAGTAAATGGCTCCAACCTTGATTCCTTCGACCTCCTGCTCTTCACCGATCGGAAACTCCTCAAACTCCGCTGCCTCTTCGTTGGCCGCTGAATTTACTGCCGAATTGTTGTTTCCGGTATGAGTCGCCTGATTATCGTTGCTGCTACCGGTGCCGCATCCTGCCACAACCAGGGAGAACACCGCTGCGAATATTGATAACATCAGAACTTTGCGTATTTTTTTCATTTCATAACACTCCTGTATTTTTATTTGAATTTATGAACACTTGAATTAGCCAGCTTTTCGCTTGCCACCCGCCACGGCCGCGCTCCGACGGGAGGAGAGCGCATACCATACGAAGCCGATGGCCGTAGCAACCAGCAAAATGCCTTGTGCAACCAGGCTTTCTACCGTCGGGTATATCCCCAGCAGTCCGATCACCGGGAATCCCGGAATGGTTGACGCACTGATCATTTGGCCCGCCTGCAGCTCCGTGATGGCTTCTCCGGCAAACATGAAGGCCAGATAATACATCAGGATACTTGTCCCTATAAAGAACGGCTTGAGCGGGACACGCATGCTTCCATAACGGATGATCAGAAAAACTGCAACCAGCGCCACCGCGCCGCCTAAAAAGCCAAAGCCGATCATGCTGACACCGGCCCGGTCTTGTCCGGTCACCAGCGCCTGATAGAACAGCACGGTTTCCGCGCCCTCTCTATACACGGCAAGGAATGCTGCAAGCCATAAGGTTAATGTGTTGCCGGAAGTCACCGAGGTTTGAACCTTGCCTTCTATGTAGTTCTTCCATCGTTTGGCATCGGCTTTGCCGATGAGCCAAAAGCTTACGGAGAACAACACAACTACAGCGATCAGCATTGTGATTCCTTCAAGATTCTCCTGACTTGCCCCGCTGATATTAAACAGGTACTTCAGCCCGATGGCGGTAAGTGCGCTTGCCCCAAGAGCGAACAATGCGCTCTGATAAATGACCCGTACCTTGTCCTGATTGCCGGATTTAATAAGATAAGCGATAATTGCCGCGATGACCAGGATCGCCTCGATACCCTCACGGAGGATAATGCCAAAGGAGGACAGGAATAAGCCAAACGGACCGCTGCTGGACTTGCTCAGCGTCTGCGCATCATCCCGGAGCATACTCACCAGCTCCGACATCCTCTGCTTAACGTCCGCCTCAGATGCGCCTGCAGTCATCGCTTTCCGGATCTGGCGGAATTCCTCCTCGATAATCGCGTTGCGCTTTGAGGAGATATTGTATTTCACCGCCTTCTCCATTTGTCCGCTCTCATACGGCCCATAATAGGCATTGTTCACCTGAGTCTTCGCCTCAGCGACGTCCCCATTGACATAGGTCTTCAACGCCTGCTGCAGCGTATTCTCAATCTGGTCCACTACCTTATTCCAATTGCTGTCCGCCGCATAAACCCGGCCTGGTATGATCCATACCAGCAGCATCATCAAGATCAGTCCGGTTCTCCAAAACCGAATCTGCAAGTTAATCCCCCCTTTGCTGGCGAGCATATAACTGCCTCTCACCTAATTGATAATGATAATCATAATCATTTATGGGGTTATTTTAATGAATATGTACAAGAAAAATATGTGAAAAACATCACATTAATGAGCTAAAGCAGAAAAAAATAACAATCGCTGAACTATAACACGAAAAAAAGAGCGTCCGCGGTCCGGCATACTCGCCGTTCTTATGGGCACTCCCTGTTCATTTCAAAGCATTCCTTCGAGTTTATACGGTTCTCCCCCGCCGAATGGCAATTTCAAGTTTGGCTGCCTGCATCTGTGGGTTGTTCACTTTATGAATATCTGCCTGTAAATAGGCACCTCAACACAATCCTGTTATGTATGAATCCATGAGTACGCTTGGAACCAAACCGGACTTGGACACCCGTGACAGTAGAGGTGACAATAGGGTATTGTTCAATTAAGAGTATGCCAGAGGAAGATAAATTTCGAATATCGTCCCCTCCCCTATCGTACTGCTTACTCCAATTGTTCCTCCATGGTCATTCACGATCTGTTGGCTGACCGCCAACCCCAAACCGGTACCTTTCTCCTTCGTGGTAACAAAGGGTTCAAACAGTCTCTCACGCACCTCTGCGGCAATACCATTGCCATTATCACCAATCGCAAACTTGGCGAATTCCCCTTCTTTCTCCATTCGAATTTGGATTATTCCGGGGCGTCTTCCTTGCAGATCAGCCACGGATTCAGCAGCATTTTTGATCAAATTCAACATAACCTGCTTAATCAGCTTCAGATCGATCAGAAGCGGCAGACTCTCTTCGGCAGCTATAAGCTCTATCTCACAATTCATCACAAAGGCCTGGCTGCTCGCTAAAGTCCCTAATTCTCCAAACAGTTCTGAGCCTTCTATCATTATTCTCTCTGGGGGCCTCAGCCTGGAATAAGTCATGAAGTCCTGCAGCATTTCACAAGCCTTATCAATCTCCAGCAAAATGACGCGGGCATATTCTTCTCGGCCGATGGTTCTGAAATGGGGCTGCAAAAGCTGAATAAATCCCCGAGTTACTGTCAATGAGTTACGCACCTCATGCATGATCACTGCCGACATATTGCTGTTCAGCGCGGGATTACCATCCACACAGACCACCTGCTCCGTTTTTTTACAGTCATATAGAATTTCCAACGCAACTTGAAACATTAAGGATTCCTCCCCGTCTTAGAAAATGGTTTCCAAAAATAGAAGGAGTTTCAATAGATATGCACCTTCACTTTAGCATCCCTCGGCCCCCTAAAATTACAACTTGTTCCAAATCAATTCATATTGGTACTCAATTAAGATTTTTGGACAATAAACAGCTTATGTACCTATAGAAAAAGCCTCGTAATCTTCCGAATCCTGAATCCGGTCTTCCATCCATCTTGGAATATGGAGCTTAACCGTAAATACTCTAGTCGGCTGATCCACTTCGACAAGAACCACTCCGCCCATCCCCTCGATTATTTCGTTAACAATGCCCATACCGAACCCATGGTTATGCTCATCGGACTTGGTCGTGTACAATTTGCCCTGCACCAGTTTGACCTCCCCATGAAAGGAATTCATCACCTCAACGTATACCCAATCCTGGCTCGTATGACCTCTAATTTTTAGAAAACGCTCAGAATGACTGGAGATCTTGCTGCAAGCTTCAAACGCATTCCGGAACAGATTGGAGAATACACGAATTATATCCACATTTTTAAGCCCGATATGCTCCGGTACAGGCAGCAGTGCGGAAAAGTCAATATGATTCTGCTCGCAAAGCTGGGCTACCTCCTGGAGCATTGCATCGAGAATCAGGTGATTGGAATAGGACTTATAGTTCCTTCTGGTCCATTTCTCGGTCTCTTCAATCTCATTGATTAACTGAACGGCCTTCTCGGTCTCCTGATTGTTCAGCAGCAGCTTTACCGAGTTCATTAGGCTGGCATAGTCATGTCTGAAAGTGCGGAATTCTTCAATAAAGGTCTGATAAGCGTTATAGTGCTGTATCTGCCTTTCAAGCTGCTCATGCAGCTCTGTTGTATATTGTTCATATTCAAATAAAGCGGAGGTTCGAACCGCATGTCTCAGAATCATATAAAGTCCAAACTTGCTAATCATACAGGATATGCCATACAGCATATAGAACCAGACCGTCGTCATCTCCATAAAATAGCTGGTCGAAATAAATTTAAGATAGACGATCCAAATCAGCAGGTGAATCAAAAGCTTTTTAAGTTGTTCCCGGTTATTCATCAGTTGCTTCATTCTTGAGACAGGGACAACCTTCTTTCCAAACAGGGAGCATAACAGAGAGGAAGTTAACATCGACAGCCATAATAAGATCTGCCAGGCCGCATCGAGCTGCAGAAGATTGCTGATAATGTCGCCGAATAGGAATACAGAGATGAAATCCAGAATTCCCCGGGTGCTGTTGATCATAAACAGATATAAAATAACCAGGAAAAAAATCTGCAATAGGTTCACCGTGAATAAGAGATAAATTGAGAGAATCATAGAAGCGGTAAACCATAATTCACCGATATCGAATGAATTAAAAAGACTCGATATTGTACCAATACCGAGATTAACAGTAGCAACTAAGGCGAGGCGGCCCCGATATGCAGTTTTAACAGGAAATATTTTTCTGATATATAGCAGTATTAGAGAATTATTGGTAGAGAAAACAACGATCGCTATCCCTGAAAAAAGCATGCAGACCTCCTCGCATCATACCAGCCTGTGGATATTGAATTGAGATATGTACTCTGAAAACATCTGCCTGACCATCTTCATGTAAGTTACGCCCACGGGAATAATCTCCCCCGTTTTAAGCAGCAGATGACGGGGCTGAAATTTGGAGATATACGGCATGGAGACAAGATAAGAGCGATGGACGCGTATAAAGTTTTTGTTCTGAAGCTGCTGCTCTACCTGATCCATTGTCCCGTAGAATTCAGCGGTATCCGTGCCGTTGTAATGAACCATAATAATTCTCTTCCAAATTTCGAAATAAGAAATATCCTTGATGGGGATCAACTGCTTGGTGTTCCCTACCTCGCATAAGAACATGCTGGCAGCTTTTTTCTCTGACAGGGCTACAGCGCGCAAAAAAACCTCCTCAAACCTCTCCACTGAAGTTGAAGACTTCAACAGATATTGAACTGGCGATATGTCAAATGCGTCATATACATAGTCCTCGCTGGTGGTTAAAAAGATGATTTCAGCTTGGCACCCACTTTCACGGAGCTGTCTAGCCGCCTCAATGCCGTTCATCGATCCCATGAGTATATCCATATAGATAATCGCCGCCTGATTTGGCGACTCAGACAAATGAAACAACAAAGCCTCGCTGCTGATAGAGGTGAACAATGTAATTTCTACATTGTGCCTTTTTGCAATATCGGTAATCCAACGGCCATACTTCTCGATTGTGTCCTCGTTATCATCACATAAATATATTGTTATCAAATCCATTCACCACTCTGCTTACTTCCCAAGACGCCTAATTTCCACAAAATAGTACTTAATTTCACAAATAAGGGCTTGAAAGTACGAATCTCGACAACTGTCGCCTTTAATCAATTTGTAATTATATTCTAATTTAGGGATCGCAGATTATTTATATCCTGAATTCGCTATTTTTCGTACTATATAAGTTTGGAGACAGCTCTTTCATCCATTTACAATAGAAAAAAGAGCAGCGAAAACGCTGCTCTTTTTTATTTGCTCAACGGCCTACAAAAGATGTCTGAAACTGCTGCACCAGCAGATCGGTAAAGTGCGCGGCATGGGTGGCGACATCATCGAGATTATCATCGAAGCTGTTGGCCGTCACATCGCCATGCCCCGCGATATCCGATACCGCCTTCACGGCTAATACCGGGATACCGTACTGTGCGGCAGCCTGAACAATACCCAGGCCTTCCATATCCGATACCTTGACCGCTGGGAAGGTTGATTTGATCCCTTCTACCCGCTCGGCTTCACTCATGAATGAATCCAAGGTTAATACCAGTCCGAAATCGAGCAAATACGGTAGCTCCGCCGCTGCTGCAACTCCTTGCGCCCGATCCAGCCAGGCTGAATCGAGATCGTATTTCGCCGGCATTTGCGGGACCTGCCCGGGCTCATAGCCAAAGCAGGTAGCGTCGACATCCCCGTATATATATTGCGTGGCGACAACGACATCACCGACGCTCAACCCGGCGCCAAACGCGCCAGCCGAGCCGGAGTTAAGGATCAGATCCGGCCGATACCGTTCGATCAACAGCGTTGTCGCAACCGCTGCGTTCACCTTGCCAATGCCGCTCTCTACGAGAATGACAGGCTGGCCGCGATAGATAGCTTCTTCCAGGATAACCTTGCCTACTTGCGTCCTGGATGTGATGAGCGCCTGGCTGCGAAAAGGAGCCATTTCCTCCTCCATCGCTGTAATAATAGCAATCCGCATAGGGCCCTCTCTATTCTTGCAGATATGAGATCGGCTTATCTACAGGCACCTTCGTGCCGCCGAACTCCTGCTCAATATATTTCTGCGTATCCTCGTTGTGATACAATTCGCCTAACTTCAAAATACCAGGATCATTCTGTTTCTCCGCGGTAGTCGCCAGTATATTGATACTGTTCTTCGTGTCTACGGAGATTTCCTCATGGAACAAAGAGTCCTTCAGCACATTCAAGCCGCCTTCCAGAGCGACCGTATTGCTGATCAACACCAGATCCACGTCTTGAATGACACGCGGGCCTGTTGTATCATCGATCAGCTTGAAATTCAGGTTTTTAGGGTTGTCGACAATATCGCTTGCCGTTCCCGTCCCCAGATCAAAACCATCCTTCAGCTTGATCAATCCGGCAGCCTGCAGCAGGCTTAAACCTCTGGCCGTATTGGCCGGGTTGTCCGCCAGGGCTACAAGAGCACCGTCCGGAACTTCCTGAATATCCTTAATCTTCTGTGAGTAGATGCCCATTGGTTCAAGATAAGTAGTCGCTACCGCTACCAGGTTGGCATTGCTGTCTTTATTGTAGCTGACGAGGTAAGCCCACGATTGAAAAGCATTCACATCGACTTCGCCCTCTTTGGTCGCGTTATTCATCTCAACGCCGCCATTGATTTCCTTAACAACAATATTCAGCTTGGCGTCCTTGGCCGCCTGGGATTCAGCAATATGCTTCCAAATCTGAGCGTCAGAGCCCATCGAGCCTACCACGATCTTCTCCCCGTCGCCGGACGACTTGCTTCCGCAGCCTGCAACCACCAGCATCAATACCAATCCGAGCGCGAGGCCACCCCACAGCTTTCTTTTACTCATTTGATCTCTCCCCCTTTATATCTTCATAAGTTGAACCCTTCATTGGCGTGGATGAAGTCATCCCGAGTTGATCTATCCTAGTGCATTATCTATTTCTAGTGCATAGTTTATTTCTAGTGCATAGTCATGCCGCCGGTTACGTTGATCGCTTGTCCTGTCATATAGGAAGACAAGGGACTTGCCAGGAACAATACAACATTGGCAACATCCTGAACCTCGGCGGTTCTCCCCAGTGGAACCTGAGAGCAGTCCTCTGCATAGATCTCCTCGGCGGTCATCCCGCGGATGATTCCGCCCTCGATCCGCTCCCGATGTTTCATCGGGGTCTCCACAATCCCAGGACATACCGCATTTACCAGGATGTTATTTCGCGCCAGTTCAATTGCCATGACCTTCGTCAAGCCCAGAACCGCGTGCTTGGATGCACAATATCCGCCCATCGCCCGATAACCGTTCTTACCGGCCTGCGAGGCGATCTGGATGATCCTGCCCGGCTTTTCAGCATCGACCATCGCCTTTGCAAATATTTTGGATACCAGGTATAACCCCGTGGAGTTAATCGAGAATACCTTTTCCCAATCCTCCAGTTTGCTGTCAATTACATAATCCATGGTGGAAGTGCCTGCACAGTTTACGACAATATCCGGAACACCGGCCTGTTCCAGAACAAGCCGGGACCAGCGTTCTATATCCTCTGATTTGGACAGATCCAGGCGGGACTCAAACAACTGTCCATCTACTCCCTTATATTCCTCGTCATAAGCAAGATCGGCGGATATGACTCTGGCGCCGCTTTGCAGCAAAATTTGCACGATGCCACGCCCGATTCCCGATTTTCCGCCGGTTACAACCGCCGTCTGATACGATAAATCCAGCGTAATCATAGGCTTTACAGTACTCTCTCAAACGGGTCTCTACTAATTCCGGCATCCAATACAATCTTTGCATACTCCTGTGCGGAGAAGAGGGAGTGATCCTTGTAATTGCCGCATTCCAGTGCGGATACAGCCGGAACCTCTGTCGTTTCCAGTACACGCTTCAGCGTTCTTTCCAGTGCGGAGGCGATCTCTTCCGGATCATGCTCATTCCAGAGAATCAGATAATAACCCGTTCTGCATCCCATTGGAGAAATATCGATAATCCCTTGAACCTCGTCTCTCATATACGTAGCGAGCAGATGCTCAAGCGTATGAAGCGCCGCAGTAGGAATCGCGTCTTTATTCGGCTGCAGGAAGCGCAAATCGTATTTTTGTACCGTGCTGCCCTTCTCATCATGCTCAAGCCCTGCCGCTCTGACATAAGGCGCCTTTACGATAGTGTGGTCCAATTGAAAACTTTCTACTTTTGCCATTGTTCTTCAGTCCTTTTTTTGTAGTGTTATATATTTCATTCAGTACTCCGCTAGAAGCGGCATACTGTATAAACCGCTGTTAAGCTCTCGTGTTAATGCGTTGACTTTTTGGTAAAATAATCGCCGATGAATTGGCAGACGAATACTAGAATCAAGATCAAAATTGTAGCTACGAGCGTAATATCGGACTGGAACCGATTGTACCCCTTATTGATCGCCAGGCTGCCCAAGCCGCCCGAGCCAATCGCTCCAGCCATCGTCGTAAGTCCGATCAGGTTGATAATCGTCACCGAGGAAGCGCGGATAATTCCGGTCAGACCTTCCTTCAAATATACGCGAAAAATAATCTCAATCGGCCCCGACCCCATGGATTGTGCTGCTTCCACGATTCCGGGATCGACCTCGACCAGCGCATTCTGGATTTGCCTTGCATAGAAAGGCACGATACCGATGACCAAGGGTACGATTGCGGCATTCATGCCGATCGATGTCCCCGTAATAAGACGGGTCAGCGGCACGACAACCGCGATAAGAATGATGAACGGAATGGATCTGAACAGGTTAATAATTTTCTCCAGAACACTGTACACCAGCTTGTTCTCCAGAATCCCTCCCCGGTCTGTAGCGACGAGGACAACGCCGAGCAGTATCCCGAATAACACGGAAAATGACGAGGTAACGACCACCATGTAAATCGTCTCATAAGTACTTATCAGGATATCCTCTCTTAAATTCCAGATGTTAGGGAAATACTTTGTAAAAAACTCACTCATACAGGCTCACCTACCTTTCTGTCCTCAAGAAGTCGGGAATCGATAGTTTCAACATCGACCTGGGCTGCCTGCAAATAGAGTAGAGCTTCCTCCAGATCGCCAGGGGAGCCTGACAGAACCACAATCAGATTGCCGATCGGCGTCTGCTGTAAAATCTCTACATTTGCGAACAGAATATTCGTCTTCACTCGATACCGGGCGGTAAGCTCGGAAATAACCGGTTCGCTTGTGCTATCGCCGATGTAGGAAATCTTGCACAGCATATCGTTATCCTTCAGATGAACGAGAGACGGATGGAGCGTAAGCTTCTCCAGCGTCTGATCGATATGGGTAGCTGTATTGATGAAATCGCGAGTCAGCGTATTTTGCGGGCGGCTGAAGATCGAGACGATATCGCCTTGTTCCACAATTCTTCCGGCCTCCATCACGGCCACCTTGTTGCAGATCTCCTTCACGACCTGCATTTCGTGCGTAATAATGACGATCGTCAGACCCAGCGTCTGATTCAATTTCTTCAGCAGCTCGAGAATAGATAGCGTCGTCTTTGGGTCCAGAGCGCTGGTCGCTTCATCGCATAGCAAGATCTCCGGATCATTAGCCAACGCCCTTGCTATAGCTACCCGTTGCTTCTGCCCCCCTGACAATTGGGAGGGATAGGCATTCAGCTTATCCGATAAGCCTACCAATTCCAGCAATTGCTTAACCTTCCGATCTCTCTCGGTCTTGGATAGCTTGGAGCTTTTCAATGGATAGTCCACATTGTCATAGATCGTTCTGGAGTTCATCAGATTAAAATGCTGAAAGATCATCCCGATCTTCTTCCTTGCCGAGCGCAATTCCTTGGGCTGCAGGGCCAGCAGATCGCGGCCATTCACCTCAACGGTTCCTGCCGTAGGCCGCTGCAGCAGATTAATCACACGGACCAGCGTACTCTTCCCAGCCCCGCTATAGCCGACAATGCCATACACATCTCCCGCATCAACGTGTAAGCTGACATCCCGAACGGCGGTTACTGACTGCGATCCCGTTTCGAAGGTAACTTGAATATTGGATAAAGTAATCATGATGCCCAACCCTTTCTAGACTTCTTTGCACTCTCAGCATTTTCCGAAAAATTTATTTCTGTTATTTTACATCAGATTACTCGGAATTACTACTAAAATTTTTTACTCCCTGGGAAATTGGGCTGTGAGCGGCGCTTTTCTTTTCTCCAACCGCCCCATTCACCCAGCGTCGTTCCAATTCGACGGATGGTAGACAAAGAGCTTCATCGGCAGGCGGGACATCGACATGGCACTCCCCCCGCTGAAGCAGGCTCTCTATCTCCTTTCTGCGGAGGTCTGGCAGCGGGGCATCATCAGAACTTAGGATATCCTGGGGCGCGGGGGATCATCGTATCTTAGTTCTGCTAAGGTCCTTGGGGCGGCTATCATCGAACCTTAGTTCTACGGTAGTCCTGGGGGCGGCGTATCATCGTACCTTAGTTCTACGGTAGTCCTGGGGGCGGCGTATCATGGAACCTTAGTTCTGCTGAGGTCCTGGGGGCGGCGTATCATCAAAAGTTACGGCTCCCTTCTGGCTATCCTCTCCCTAACGGAAATACATGCCGCTATTTCGCCAAAATTACAGCCTAGCAGGATCTAACGGAAATAGAGTACCTTATTTTGCGTTTTATCGCCCTTTTTCAGCTCCATTGAAGCAAATAACGCCTCACATTTCCGTTAGAAAATTAATTACCCTCTTTTCTCGCAAATAAGGGCTTGGAGTTCCGTTAGAAATAAGTGTGCGAGCTGCTTAAGCGACCTATCCTCTGCGAAGATACCGCGGGCACATCATCGATCTTAGTTTTGCGGCAGCCCTAGGGGCGAGATTTCAGCAAATCTTAGTTCTGCGGAGGTCCTGGGGGCGGGAGGTATCATCGAAACTTAGTTCTTCGGCAGCCCTAGATGCGGCGTATCATCGAAACTTAGTCCTGCGGAAATCCCGGGTGCGGCGTATCATCGTACCTTAGTCCTGCGGAGATCCTGGGGGGAGGTATCATCGAAACTCATGGCTTCCTCCTAATTCCCCCCTCTTCCTAACGGAAATACATGCCGCTATTTCGCCAAAATTACAGCCTAGCAGAATCTAACGGAAACAGAGTACCTTATTTTGCGTTTTATCGCCCTTTTTCAGCTCGATTGAAGCAAATAACGCCTCACATTTCCGTTAGAAAATTAATTACCCTTTTTTCTCGCAAATAAGGGCTTGGAGTTCCGTTAGAAATAAGTGTGCGAGCTGCTTAAGGGACCTATCCTCTGTGAAGATACCGCGGGCACATCATCGATCTTAGTTTTGCGGCAGCCCTGGGAGCGAGATTTCAGCAAATCTTAGTTCTGCGGGAATCCCGGGGGCGGGGTACCATCGTACCATAGTTCTGCGGAGTTCCTGGGGGCGGGAGGTATCATCGAAACTTAGTTCTTCGGCAGCCCTGGGGGGCGAGATTTCAGCAAATCTTAGTTCTGCGGGAATCCCGCGGGCGGGGTACCATCGTACCATAGTTCTGCGGAGTTCCTGGGGGCGGGAGGTATCATCGAACCTTAGTTCTGCGGCAGCCCTAGGTGCGGCGTATCATCGAAACTTAGTTCTGCGGGAATCCCGGGTGCGGCGTATCATCGTACCTTAGTCCTGCGGAGATCCTGGGGCTCGGCGTATCATCAAAAGTTACGGCTTCCTCCTGATTCCTCCTCTCCCTAACGGAAATACATGCCGCTATTTCGCCAAAATTACAGCCTAGCAGAATCTAACGGAAATAGAGTACCTTATTTTGTGTTTCTCGCCCTTTTTCAGCTCGATTGAAGCAAATAACGCCTCACATTTCCGTTAGAAAATTAATCACCCTTTTTTCCCGCAAATAAGGGCTTGGAGTTCCGTTAGATGTACGGCACGACGGCGAACTGTTTAAGCGATCTCTATCCAACAATTGGGGCAAAAAACAACTTCTTAATGTGGTTTGGCCGACCGCCGTCATACAGCAATGCACCGCGCGCTGGGAGCTGCGCGCGGTGCGAAAAGTTGAAAGCTCAACCTCAAAGTTGTTTTTATGCTTTCCAGATCATTTTATGGCTTCCAAGTCAGCAGATATCCAATGACGGGATATACAAAGGCAGTGGCAACCAGCCCGAAGGAACGTTCAATGGCCGTGTTGTCTGCTTCCCGTTCGTATATTCGCTTAACGGAGAGAAAAACAGAGCAGTGGCCTCCCGTTTCGTCAGGGTCATTTGCGCCTGGATGTCTGTAGGGTCAGGATCATATTTGTTCACGACGACCTGATTATTTTGCACAACGATTTCTACAATGTCAGAGCCTTCAATTCCAAGTACAATACGGCCGTCCTGCAGCATCATGCTCTGCGCTTTGCATCTCAAGAACGCCTCGATCACCGAGGGATAATCCATAATATGATAATTATATTCAAAGCTAGTTCTATACCAGTCGCATACATCACCTAATAAGGCGATCTTCCCAAGATCATAGGGAGGAACCGTAAAATGAAGCTCGTCGAGCCCTCTCTCTGCACTCAGCGCTTTGCTAACTACCGGCAGCAGAGTAGGGTCAATCATTTCAAGCTCATGTACGCCGTTACCCTCTTTAGACAACACCACATATCCAATAAACTTGCTATTCTCTAAAATAAGCAGCGGCTCTGCTTTCCATGTTCTCAAAATAGTGGCAAACTGCCCCTTGGTTCGAGCCCCGTTGACGACCCCTTGCTGATACAACTGATAAGCATCATCAAGCTGCGAACTATCATCAAACAAAGGTTCAAAGCGAATTCCGCTTGAATCCAGCCCTTTGTATTTATGGCGAATATTATCTGAGGTTAACGTAAATTCAAGCTTGATCCCTGCCGGCTCATAGCCAAAAAACTCATACCGCTGGCGTTGACCACCAAGAACACTCATGGAATAACCCTGCGCCTTCATGTCTTCCACTGCCATGTTCATCAGCTTCTGCATATAGCCTTTGCCACGCGAACGCGGATGCACGGATACGGAACCGATGCATCCAACCTTCAATGGTATGCCTGCTACATTGCAGGTAACCGGCAGTACGCAGACCATCGCCTTGATCTTCCCATTCTCTTTGACCAGATAGTGATACTTCTGCGTATCGGCTCCATCACTATAGAGTTTTGGAACCAATTGGGCAAAATCATGTGGTCCCGAATTTTTACTAAAAACCATATCCGCAAAGTCTATAATATCCTGAGCATCCTCCGGCGCACCCTTGACGAATACCTCCATCCTTATCCCTCCTATTTATCTCTAATCTCTAATGGGTCGACATCTTGGCCGCATAGGCGCGATCGATTTCGCACTTCATAGGCTTGTTTAGCAAAAAGAGCTTAATATCTCCAATTACTGAGCGAGTTACGATCAAACGTCGGTCAATCGTTGGCCCACCCATATGCGGCATTAAAATAGCATTCCTCATTTCTAACAGCTTATGATCAGCCGGCAGCGGCTCAACTTCGTATACGTCAAGTACCGCATGAATCTTCTCCTTCGCAAGCACTCTGCACAAAGCTTCTTCATCGATGACAGCTCCGCGTGCCGTGTTAATAAGAAGAGCACCTTCAGGCATTATATTAAGCAGTTCTTCTGTAATCAGATGATAATTTTCCTGTGTCATGCCGCTATGAATAGAGACGATATCGCAGGTCGAGAATATTTCAGGGAGCTCCGCCTTCTCCATATGATGCTTCGTCAATTCCTCCTGAGAAATATGACGAGAGAACACCTTGATCTTGACGTGGAACGGCTTCAGCATCTCAACAACCATCTTCGCGATCATGCCATAGCCTACCAAGCCTACCGTCTTATCTAACAGCCCTTTATTATAGAAGCCTGATGGCCAGATTCCCCGCTTCAAATCGCCGGAATAACGCGGAATATCCCTCAAAGATGCCAATGCATAAGCAATTACACTCTCTGCTACCGACTCGGCGAACACTTCATTGCCGCTTACCACACGAATCCCGCGATCATATGCGGCATCCGTAACATAGGGTCTAACGGAACCGCCTGTATGTGCAATTAGACGAAGCTTATTGGCGTGATTTAATACTTCTTCGTCAAAAGTCACCGTCCCCCAGCCTGTAACGCAGATATCGACATCCTTGATTTTCTCACATATTTGGAATTTGGTATATTGTGCTGTGCTATCATTCCAGATGACCTCGCCGATCTCTTCCAGCTTCGATTTTAAATCTTCATTGAAGAAGGTATCAAAGATTTCGCCCTTCGGCATCGTGACAAGAATTTTCAATGCTTCCATATTGGAACGCCGCCTTTCTATGATTCATCCACGAATATTCACACTTGAGGTGAGAACACATCCGCCACTATGAACCAGATGTATAACATAATAATTCCAGAAACCTGCATTAAACAGGCTATAACCCTCCTTTGTCATCATAAGAATAAAATATATCATTAATTTCAATCACATAATTATGTTGCTTATCTGGTTCACAACAGATTATAATCTAAGTTAGAAAACGCTGTCAATTGTAATTTGAACACAAGAACCATATTAGTGTCGCGGACGCTCAGCCTTGAATTTGCCTCGATCGCTATTCGTATCAAAAGTGGACTTTTTGACCTTTCTTTAGTAATGATATAATTAATCATTTGATAATAAGGTATTTATTGGAATAGAGGTGTATAGAAATGACGGAAGGTCCCAAGCGCTCTACCTTTAGAAGACGTTATGAGGAAATGCTGGCTTCATTAAGGAACGAAATCATAACCGGAATTTGGGCAGAAGGAAGCTTTCTCCCCTCCGAGAACGATATAGCCGAGCGGTTTCAATTAAGCAAGAACTCCGTACGCAAGGGATTGGATCTACTGGTATCTGAAGGGTTCATTGAGAAAATACCGCGCGTAGGCAATCGTATTCGGCAAGCACCTGCCGGGGTATCCATTAAATTCGGATATTATCCCTCGCTTTTCGAGGAAGCTGATCTCAAGGCATTGGTGGACGAATTTCATAAGCAGCATCCGCTGATCCGCGTCACTATGATCCCGATGCCCTCAAGCCACGCGAAACCAACGATGCGAGATTTTATGGAGACCGATGACATTGATGTAATGGCGATTAACAATCAGAATTTTGAGCTGTTTGCAGAGTCTGACAGCCCGCCTGAGCTATTAGAGCCGCTGCAGCCGATAGAAGGGGTCTATCCGGTCTTGACGGAACCTTTTATGCGTGATGGGAACTTATATGTACAGCCCTTCTTATTCTCGCCGATCATTCTTTGCTACAATAAACAGCATTTCTCTGAGAAGGGACTAGCGGAACCAGACAGCAGCTGGACATGGGATACCGTCAAAAAAACCGCGAAGTTACTCGCCGAAGGTACAGTTCGCCACGGGTTCTTCTTCCACTATTTATCCGATAATCGCTGGCCTATCTTCCTGCTGCAGAATAACGTCCGCTTTCATCGCAGCAACGGTGAGGACAAGCAGCTGAACCTTGATGAAGCCGCGCTTACCGAGAGTTTGCAGATATCTAAGGAACTGCTCGATCAGGTTTTTCCGCCGTTCAGATCGGAGAATGATGACGATGCTGAGATGCTATTTTGCCAGCAGAAGGTGTCGATGATCCTGACGTCTTACTTCTGCCTGAACAAGATCAAGGACGTCGATTTCTCCTATGATATATCGCCGCTGCCCTATCTGGGCACGCCCCGGACTCTGGTCATTGCCATCGGCCTGGCGATTCACAGGAACTCCAAGAATAAGCAGGCAGCTCAAGCCTTTATTAACTTCATGATGTCTGACAACACCCAACTGACCATTCGGCAAAATACATTAAGTATCCCTAGCCTCAAAAGCGCGGCGGAATGGAATGGACATGGAAAGGTTAAGCTGCCATCACGTTATTTCGTCTATCGCGAGATTTTCCCCAGCTTCTGCTACCACACTGCGCTAAACGTCACTTATTCAGAGCTTGGAGACATCCGCCAGCGCATCAAGCTCTACCTGTCCAGGATGGAAGGGCTGGATGTGTTCTCTTAAGATCATAAAAGTACAGGTTGCTATCCGTTTAAACCTAAAACCCCACCAGAGATATGGTGGGGTTTATTCTAAGCCGGCGTCCCTTATTGATCAGCGCCGTATATTTTATTCAAATTTTAAGCTGTCGAGAATTTCTTGTACGCTAAGTTCGGCACATGCCATCGATGTATCAGATACACCGTAATACATTCTCACAACATCGCCATGAACAGCAGCTCCGCAGGAAAAGACAACATCGCCGAAGAAGCCCTTCTTTTCATAATCAGCTTCTGGCATCATAATCGGCTGCTCAGAGCGGGCAAGCACCTTGGATGGATCGTTCAGATCCAATAGGAGCGCACCCATGCAATAGCGATGATCCAGTGTTGCGCCATGATAAAGTTCCAGCCAGCCCTTCTCCGTCTTAAATGGAACTGCGCCTCCGCCCATTCGGCCGCTATCCCACATGCCTTCACGAAGACCTGCCAGGTGTTTGTGGTTGCCCCAATACAGCAAATTGTCAGATTCAGCGATCCACATCTCCGGATTGCCAGTACTCCTCGTCGTGGGACGATGCAGCGCATAGAATTTACCGTTAATCTTCTCCGGGAAGATCAATACATCCTTGTTGTCAGGTCCAAAAATCATGCCATGGTGAGTCAAGTTTATGAAATCCTTCGTCGATACCATCGATTCGCCAACACCAACCGGAGATACAGCGGAGAAGTATATGTAATACGTATCCCCGATTTGGGTCACACGCGGGTCCTCGATCCCAAACGTCTCAAGGGACTGGGATGGATATACCAACGGTTCGTCGTCAATTGTAAAGCGATGCCCGTCCTTGCTGCGAGCAATACGGATATATGATAAGCTGGTCAAATAATCGAACGTCGCGCTCTTCGATACATTGCGAATAACGCGTGGATCGGAGAAGTCATATCGCTTGTCATCCTTACGCAATTCGATAATATCAAGCTGCTTCGTTTCCACATTATATACAGGAGCTTTCACAATCATCGAATCCTTGCTGATAGGACGTTCTGCCACACGAAGCAACAATAAAATCTCTCCATTGTATTCGGCAACGCCTGCATTGAATGCGCCAATGACCTCAAAATCATCCCGATGCGGCCTAACATCGGCAGGTGTTATCAGTGGGTTCTCTTCGTATCTATAGATATTCATGGTGTCTCGTACTCCAATCCTAAGCTTAATTTTACTCAAATTTCAAAAATGGATCAGCAATTGTCAAGCGATGCGCTTCAGCATCACTGATACCCGCATACAAATCAGCTGTTCCATCCGCTTTTCGCACCAATCCACCACTGAATACAACCTCGACCAAATCCGGACGCTTCGTTGCACCTGGAAGGAACTTGTTACGAGTCGCTATCAGTTCAATGTCAGAATACTCTCCTGTTGCAGGATCGAGCGCAAATATCATCGGATAATAATAACGATTTCCTTCATCATCAAACGAGGCAAAATGACCAAGAACGCCAACAAGTCCATTTTTCAAGATATGAAGTTCATTGGCTCCGCCCCATTCCTCATCAACAAATTGATCTTGAAGCAGCGGGGCGTCATTCACCAGTGCGATCGACAGCTCTTGGAGGCTTCTGGCTGTTGTGAAGCCAATCTTCCCGCGTCCACCTTTCTCTCCTTGAGGGCGAGTAAATACGCCGATTTCTCCATTGGAAAGCTCCACTAGACGAAGATCCTTCATGGCATCCGGACCAACAAAAAATGGGGTCAATTGCTGAATGCTTCTCCCTTTGTAGAACACCGTCCGCCACATCAACGCATTTTTTTGTGTAGGATGCGGAAATATCTGAACACCGCCTAGAACAAGCTCACCATGAATAAAAGTGAAAAATGGATCCTGAAGGGTAAATACAGGCGCACCTTCGCGGGGCACCCAATCCCCGCCCTTTTCAACAAAGAAATGAATTTCAGAATGTTCGCTGTCCCTGGATTCCACACGGCCTGCAATAACCAGTTCGCCCTGGTCTTCAAAAGGAGCCGTAATGTTATATACATCCTTGTTACCTACGCCAGTAAAGCTCAGTTTTACTGGGTCTTTGGCCAGTGAATCCTTCGCCTGGTACTCCTTCAATAACGTTTCACATGTTTTCACATCGGATTTATACAATGCCATGGTGGATTTCTCCCTTTCCTATCCTGTTTTCGTTGCTCTTTACCCTTGCTATATCAATGAAATAACTAAAATAAGATCAATATCAATATAAAAACTTATTTACGGCTGATCCATACTGCGCCAGTATGACCCTGCAATATGATCTTGCTATCTGTTTGGTCATCCTCCAGAGGCTGTGAGGCAATTGCAAATTGAAGCGAAAGGTTCTCCACTTCGGCCAGGCTTATTTCCACAGACTCTGCTCCAAAATTGAGCGCAACAAATGATACGTCTTCTGATATATTTTTCGTATAAATCAACGTATTACCTCTACACTCGATATTGGAGTAGCCCCCTTCAGCAAGCGAGGGATGATCTTTCCGAAGCATTAGCAGTTGCTGATAATAAATATAGATCGAATCCAATTTTGTCCGCTCAGCCTCTATATTAATCTGATTATGGCCCGGTCCCATCGCGATCCACGGCTTCACATTAGAGAAGCCTCCATATTCGCTTCCGTCCCACTGCATCGGGGTACGCGATTTGTCACGGCTCTTCTCATTCGCGCGTCGAAGCGCTTCTTCTTCCGACAACCCTTCTGCTTTTGCCAACTGATAATGCGTTAGCCCTTGAATATCCCTCATATCCTCAATACAAGGGCAGTAATAATCCCTCATCCCGACCTCTTCTCCGTAATAAAGGAAAGGGACACCCTTACCTGTCAGCATAAAGGTTGCCATCAGCTTTGCGCGAAGCACTTCAAGTTCAGGATTCCCTTCGCCAAAACGGCTAATATGCCTTGCCATATCGTGACTGCTGAAAAACAAGGTCGGAACCTGATCTGGGCGATGTACCTGTTCCATCAGAAGAATTTGATCCATCAGCTGGTTCGGCTGATAGTGCTCCTGACTACCCAGGTTGAAGTTAAACACAACATCAAGAAGACCATTCCCACTATACCGCTTCAGGAGCGACATATCCTCAGAACCTACTTCACCAACCATAAAGACCCCTTCACGCTGATGAACGAATTCGCAAATTTCTCGAATCGTATCCAGAATTCCGTCCTGATCCTTGTCATATCGATGATCCTGCTCTCCATTGTCCTGATATGGATTGTCTGGGAATTGAGCGGACACTTTCAAAAAGTTAATGACATCAAGGCGGAATCCATCTACGCCCTTATCCAACCAGAAGCCCATCACTTCCTTCATGGCTTCTCTGACTTCTGGATTTGCCCAGTTCAAATCGACTTGTTCCTTTGCGAACGCATGATAGTAATACTGTCCGCTTGCTTCGTCATAGTCCCAGGCCGGACCCCCAAAGAAAGACTCCCAGTTGTTCGGCATGCCTTCATCTACAGGGTCTTTCCAGATATACCAATCACGCTTGGGATGGTCCTTAGAAGATTTGGACGCTTGGAACCACGGGTGTGCGGAAGAAGTATGGTTCAATACAAGATCCACGATGACGCGGATATTACGCTGATGAGCGGCTTCTATAAAAGCATCAAAGTCCTTCATCGTTCCATAGTCAGGATCCATGTTGTAATAATCCGCAATATCGTAGCCGTTATCCACTTTTGGCGACTTGTAGAACGGGGTTAGCCATATGCCGTCGATCCCTAATGTCTTAGATCATCCAGCTTCGAAGTTATCCCCACAAAATCACCCACGCCGTCTCCGTTGCCATCGCAAAAGCTTGGCATGTAAATCTCATAGAAAACAGTACGGCGCCACCACAAAAACCTTGGAATCTATCTCCGCTGCTCCCACAATACCACCTCATGCTATGCTCATCAGGATGAAAAATAATGGCACCCTATTATTTAAGACTAAACTGCATGCCTTCCTTGAACTTCTTACCAAAGATCGCAAACATGATGATAATCGGAACCGTAAGAATTACGGATGCTGCATACAAAGGACCCGGATAGCTTCCATAAGGTCCGAACATTTGGGATAAGAGTACGTTCAGGGTCAGCATATTATCACTGCGCACAACAAGCATATCCCATAGGAGTTCTGTCCAACGTTCCATCAGCAAGAATAAGAAGATGACAGCTGTGATAGACCTCGACATCGGCATCATAATTCGATACAGAATCTTGAAATCAGAGGCCCCATCAAGCTTTGCCGCTTCAATGAATACAGTAGGAATTGCCTTGAAGAAGTTGGTGTACATAAAGATCGCCCATAAGCTGACAGCCTTTGGAATGATCATAGCCCAGTACGTATCATACAGCCCCACCTTTTGAATCACGAGAAACTGAGGGATGAGCAGTATAATCGCCGGGAAGAACATATGGAACAATACAAAGTTATTCACCGTATCGCGTCCTCTGAAATTCAGCTTGGACAGCGCATATGCTACCATGACACCAAACAACATCATAAGAGCCGTAGATGCCAAGGACACAAGAATACTGTTAAAAAATGAGTTCACCCATGGTCTGGCAATACCAACTTCTCCACCCGTGAACAACCATCCATATGATTTCAACGTAAATTTCGAGGGTACAAGCTGCTTATCAATCTGTGTCCAATCTGCAAAGGAGTTAAGCACCATATACAGGTAAGGGTAGACCATTACAAGCAACAGCGCTGTCGCAACAATATATCGGATTGATAGACGAAGTTTGCTTTTTCTTTTAGACCCAACCATTTCGCTTACCCCAGCTTTCCAGAAGTTTTCTAATCACGAAAATGGAGATAAAGGTCACTACAGACGCCAGGATAGCAATTGCGGATGCATATCCTGCTTGCAGATTCGTAAAGGCCTGATTGTAGATCTCCATCTGCCATGTATTCGTTGCATAGTTTGGCCCACCGCCTGTTAACTGGTACACCTCTGTAAATATTCCGAAAGTGACCCCAAAGGATAATATTAAGGTTGTATAGAGAGCTGGGTATAACAGCGGCAACGTAATTTTCCAGAACCGCTGACGATCCGTAACACCATCAATCGCGGCAGCTTCATACACTTCACGATCAATACTCTCAAGACCTGAGGTTAGTATGAGCGCATAATAACCGGTAAATTTCCAGGCCAGAATAATTCCTACAATAGCAAGGGCTGAGATAGGTGATCCAAGCCAGTCAATATCCCAACCAAAGGTATTGCGCAAAAATTGATTTACAGGGCTGTTATAAGACAAAAAGCCTTTGGCAATCAGAGAAGATACAACCCCTGAAGATAGATATGGCAAGAAGAAGCCAATCAGATACAAGCTCTTTAACTTTGTCAACCCCTGTACCAATACAGCTACTGCCAAAGACATCACAGTAACAAGTGGCACAAATAGCAGCATGAACTTATACGTAACCCAGAACGAAGATTGTACACCCGGTGATGCCAATGCCTTCGCAAAGTTTTTGAACCCCACAAAATCATACGTCGGTGCTATCAAGTCCCAATTTGTAAAGGCAAGATAGAACGACCAGACGAGCGGGCCCAGGAAAAATATAAGTCCAAAAATAAGGTAGGGACTGGCAAAGAGCCAGCCCAACCGATTATTTTGTTTATTGATCATTGCTGAAGTTCCCCTTCAATGGCTTTCTTCATATTATTCCAAGCCGTCTGCGGATCAATTTCGCCACGAACAATTTTGTTAAAAGCTTCTGAACCAATCAACGTTTGCAGTTCATTAAAGCGTGGATTATCAATAGAAGGAACTGCCTTGGATACAGCTTCTGCAAAAGGTCCAAGCTCTGGCTTCTCTGCTATGACATTTTTGAACTCTTCAAGCTCCATCAAGTCGTCACGCGCAGGAGGCAAGTTTGTTTTTTGGAACCAAGCAACATCATTGGCACTATCGGAATATACCCATTTGAGGAATTCTGCAGCAGCCTCTTGTTTATCTTTCGGAGCGCTTGCAAAGATCACAAGCCCCTTCGCATCGGCATAAGTCTTGGAATCAGCCGGATCCATATTGTCTGGTACCGGAGGCAACGTAAGATCATAGTTTTCTTTGTATTTCAATTCAGGATATTTTTCTTTCCACATATCAAACGTCCATGGACCGATATCGGTGAACACACCCAAGCCTGTTTCAAATGGGTCTGTTGCCTGCTTGGTAAGGACCGCTTTCTCCTTCACAAGATCACTTACAAACGTAAGCATCTCTATACCGGCCTTCTCATCACCTACAAAATTGGAGCCTTCGATAAATTTGTTGCCATCGGAAGCAGCGTTATACATGATGAAGAAATCAAACCAACGCTTCCAGGCCGTAGGATCAGCCAAGTCAGCACCTTTCCCCCACATGAATTTATCAGGGTATTTTGCTTTTAGCTTCTTTGCTGCATCAAGTACTTCGCTATATGTTTTTGGCGGCTCATTATAGCCGATTTCCTTAAGAATATCTGTACGCCAGCCGATCAGCATCGGATTGGAGTAGATCGGAAGCACGTATTGATGACCATCAGCAAATTCCCAAGGCTTAATCGTTTCTGCCATGTTGCGTTTTTCAATGATTTCCTTGAATTGTGGCAGTTCTTCAAGTGCGACAAGCGCTTTACTGTTAGACAGCTGAGCGGCGAAGCCACGGTTGATATTTTCGGAAATCGTAGGCGCATTGCCGCCTGCAATTGCCGCCTGAATACTTGCTTCGGAACTTGGAGATTCTTTGATGGCACTTACATTAACTTTCACCTTAGGGTTAACGGCAGCATATTTATCAGCCATTTCCTTCCAGAATACTTGTTGGGGTGGATTTGGCGCTGCCCAGAAATCGATGGAGATTACTCCATCTGCACTTTCAGCACCTCCGCCTTTCGAACATCCTCCAAGTACACTAGCAACCATCGCAGTTAGAGCAAGAATTAGCAAAAGTTTCCTTTTCATGATAGTATAGCCTCCTCATTAATAAAATGCTCTCACTTCATTCCTTTTATCCCTGTATTACAAACAAGATATAGTAACGTTACAAAATTAATTACTATAAATTATTGTAAGCGGTTAAAAACATTATTAAACATAAAATTCCGCTTGTCAAACGTAAATTACCACCATTAATACTTCTCCAACAAAATATTTTAGTTAGTTTAGACCACCTTCTTATCCTTTTTCATTAAAAAAATTTAGATTATCCATCTATTAGATTATGATCCAAATCCTCATTGTAACATTAATTGTACATTATCATCAAAATAAATCAAGTTACTATAATCACATTCGTAATGTTCCCTGTCATTATTTTAAGATAACATTTTAAAGTTAGCAGGGCTTATTATAGCTATATTTCTATAAATTTTCCTTAGCAATAGCCCAAAGATAACCTTAAACATTACAAAGGATTATTAATAATTACAGTAAAAGAGCACAAAAAAAGACCGCAGGAATAAATTCCATGCAGTCTGTTCCAAAGCATTATATCAAAACATTTGACTCTCTTGGTCTCGTTGTCGATTCTCTAGCAATCAGCATAGTTGGCAGCAATATTTCCACAAATGGCTCGTGCTTATGATCCATTCTCCAGAATAATTGCTCCACAGCCTTGCGTCCAAATGTCTTCAAATCAATTCCCATCGTCGTAGTTAGTGGTGTAGATAATTGGGACAATTGCCCATTATCGAAACTGCAAATCGATACCTGCTGCGGAATTTGAAAGCCCTGTTGCTGTAACGTCGAATTTAAAATGAAGCCAAGACCATCGTTAACGCAAAACCAAGCCGTGGGTTGATCAGCAATTGATTTGATGGCATTCATCATATATTCAGTTTGTTCCGTTGCATCCAGCAAGAGCCATTCCTTGCGCATTTCAAGCCCAGCTTCCCGCATCGCGAGTCGGAATCCCTCATATCGTTCATAATAACTTGGAGAAAAATTGATGTCGCCCACAAAACCGATATTCCGATGACCCAGCTCAGTCAGATAATGAATGGCTTCATAGGCTGCGAAGCGATTGTTCGTCAATATGCAATCTGCCTTTACAGCCGGATAATGATGGTCGATCAGTACGGTTGGGAGCCCTTTGGAAATCACCTTATTCATATAAGGTGTACTTAGATGAGAGAGGATAAGTATACCTTCTACACCTTGATTCTCTAATATGGGTGGCAGGATCAGCGCTTCTTCGGATTCTTGGCTAATGGATTGAATTAGCAATTGTTTACCACGCTGTCTCGTCTCTTGCTCCACGCTTAAGTAGATTTCACCAAAAAAGCCCTTTTGGGCAAAAGCAAAGTCGGATGCAATTAAAGCAATATATCCAGACTGATCCGTCTGACTCTTCTTGCGTCCCGCCTGGTAGATATAACCCATTTGTTCCGCTGTATCAAGAATTAGCTTTCTCGTCTCTTCGCTTACTCCATCCTTGCCGGATATAGCCTGTGATACAGAATTTTTGGAGAGATTGAGCTGATCAGCAATATCTTGCATTGTTACTTTAGATTTCATCAGAGAGTCCCTCCTTTCCAAATTCAAATTTAAACATTACAAATAATTATAACGTTACAAAAAAAAGCGGTCAATATTAGTATTAATGGTACTGTTAAAAACTATACTCCCTTTGGCAGCAATTTATTTGACATTAAATTAAGGCTAATCAATAATGTTTTAGTAATGAGATTACTAATCATTTGTAATTTAAACTCATTTACATTATCAATTTTTGTAATGTTATTATGACAGTTTCAATCATGGAACTATAAGTATAGCCTCAGGTTTTTGGCTTGCTTCGGAATGGAGAATTATATGGAACTACAAGAGAACTGGAAGCTGCGGGATTTCGATGTAGGTGAAGCTCGCGATTTGGAGGTTGCCTCTCCCGAGTATATTGACTATTTCTGGATGACTGCCAAAGTACCTGGCGATGTGCACAGCACGTTGATCGAGCGGGGGATTATTGCAGATCCTTTCTATGGACATAACGATCAACAGTCGCGCTGGGTCGAGGACAAGGTATGGTGGTATCGCAACACCTTTGAGTGGTTTGGCGAACAGGATGACCAGGAACGCATTGAATTGGTCTTCGATGGGTTGGATACTTATGCAACTGTGTACCTGAACGGGGTGGAGCTTGACTCCACTGACAATATGTTTATTGCCCATTCATTTGAAGTTACACGTGAATTGAAGAAAGGCAAGAATGTCCTTGCCGTCAAAATTGATCCCGTACATCTGCATGCTCAAGCCAAAATGCAATATTATTGGTCCGGTTTCAGCAAGAAGCGAATTTGGACACGCAAGGCTCAATACCACTATGGATGGGACTGGGGTCCACGGCTTGTATGTGCAGGTATTTGGAAGGGGGTACATCTCCTCAAGCGCCGCAACGCTTATATAGATAGCGTATTCGCCCGCACATCAACAATAACGGACAAGGCAGCAGCTGTTGAAGTAACAGTAGACGTATTGTCATTCAACAAAGACAAGCCTTGCTCGGCTTATGTGGAATTGATCGATACCGAAAACAACCGGGTCGCCTCAGAAATAATCCCATTCGATCGTTGTAATGGACTGGTCCAAGACGGTGCAATTTGTGCATATAGCTTAAGCAGCGAAGCATGTCTAAACATTTCAAACCCATCCTTATGGTGGACGCACGACCTAGGTGTACCGTATTTATACCATTTGAAAGTAACGCTTCTATATAACGAAAAGTCTGTTGACGTACATGAGCAGCCATTTGGCATCCGTACGGTTGAACTTATGCAGCGGGATGAACATGGACAGCAGACCTTTACCTTCGTATTAAATGGTATAAAGCTGTTTGCCAAAGGAGCCAACTGGATTCCTATCGACAGCTTCATGGCTGCTGTGCCAGATTCTCGATACCAGCATCTCATTCATATGTCAAAAGACGCCAATATGAACATGCTGCGTGTCTGGGGAGGCGGCATCTATGAACGCGATATTTTCTACGATGAATGTGATCGGCTTGGTTTACTGGTATGGCAGGACTTCATGTTTGCCTGTGCCTTATATCCGGACTATAATCGCAACTTCATGAATAATGTGCGGCGGGAGATCGAGCAAGTCGTAAAACGACTGCGTAGTCGAACTTGCCTGGCTTTATGGTGCGGGAATAACGAGAACGATTGGCTGTACGAGGCGCTTCGTTCAAGCGGAGAGATCCCTCATCCATTTTATGGCGAGAAGATTTACCACGAGCTGATGCCAGCTCTGCTGGAGACGCTAGATCCAACACGGACTTTCTGGCCAAGTTCTCCTTACGGGGGGAATGACCACAACTCGCGTGAGGAAGGCGACACTCATAACTGGCAAGTGTGGCATGGCAATATTGAACCACGGGAGTTCGGTCAGCCGCAGTTGCAGGACTATAGCATGGACGGTTTATCCTTCAAGAAGTTCAAAGGCGACACGACCCGATTCGCAAGCGAATTCGGCATGCATGCATCATCCAATCGCTACACTTTGCAGCGCAACATCCCCGAGAATCAATTCTTCTGGGGCAGCGATGAGATGAAGTACCGCAATAAGGATATCCATCATGCGAAGGGAATTCTGCTCATGGAAGGATTTACAGGTGCTCCGGGGAATATAGAAGAGTATCTGGACTACTCTATGCTAACCCAAGCGGAAGGATTAAAATACGGCATCGAACACTACCGCCGCAACAAACCGGAGACAAGCGGGGCTCTGTTCTGGCAATTGAACGATTGCTGGCCGGGAACAAGCTGGTCTGTTATCGACTATTATGGACTCGCGAAGGCGGCGTATCACTATGCGCGCAAGTTTTTTGCCCCTGTGCTGATCACTGCGGATCATGATGCGGGGAAAGACCTGATATTGTGGGTAATTAACGACAGGCTGGATGACTACAAAGATACAGTACGGCTAACGGTGTATCGCATGGATGGATCGGTGTTGTCCATCCAAGAATTCGACGTATCGGTACCTGCAAATAGCAAGCTTCAGATTGCTGCGCTAACGGAAATGGAATTGACAGCCGAAGCCAATGCCGCAGATGTTGTATGTGTAGCCAGTTCTGCAAGCTCTATTACCGAGGATAACTTCATCTACTTGCGCGATTATAAGGACATGCGATTCAATCCAGCGCAGCTGCGGGTAAGCGTTGACAAGTCAGCCGATCTTGTCCGGATATCGACAGATCAGGCAGCTCGTATGGTCAAGCTTGAACTCGACGAGGAATGGCTCGTCATGAATGACAACTTCTTCGACCTGCTTCCAGGCCAGATCAAAGAGATTCAAGTTAAGCAGGTCAATGGCAAGACGATCCCTTGGGAGACACTTCGCGTGTCCGCCTTAAATACTAATGGGGATAGCATCACACGGTTTTAATATTATTGAGAAATGAGATGAGGAGCATGAAGGCTGCAGTTCTTCACGGAGCATTAAATATGAAAGTTGAAGAGTGGAGTGAACCAGCACCCGGCAAACATGAAGTTCTGCTTCAAATTGCTTGCTGCGGCATATGCGGTACAGACCAGCATATTTATCACGGTCACCCAGGCTCAGCTGAGGTAAATCCCCCGATTGTGCTGGGCCATGAACTCTCGGGAGTCGTCTTGGCCGTAGGCGAAGCTGTATTTACTCTACAGCAGGGAGACCGGGTATCCGTTGATCCGAATATCTATTGCGGGGCATGCGAGTATTGCCGTAATGGGCGGGCTCACCTGTGCGACAAGCTAAATGCCGTTGGTGTGACACGGGACGGCGGAATGGCTGAGCGATGCATCGTTCCCGCTTCCAACTGCTACAAGCTACCGAATCATTTAAGTATGCTTGAAGGAGCAATGGTCGAGCCGCTTGGCTGTGTGCTGCACGGCTACAAGAAATTGGAGCTGCGGGCGAATCATCATGTGTTGATCGCAGGCGGCGGCTTCATTGGACAGTTGTTCCTCCAGCTTGTCAAGGCAGCAGGCGTTGCGCACATCACCGTGAGCGAGCCAAACCCGAACAAGCGGGAGGCACTGCTGAAGCTTGGCGCTGACAATGTCGTGTCACCATTTGATCCAACTGAGGCTGCGGGACTGCTGAGCTCGGCAGATCTCGTCATCGAATGTGTCGGGCGAACTGAATCAGTCGAGTTAGCCATTAAAGCAGCGCGTAAAGGAGGACAGGTGTTGATCTTCGGAGTTGCCTCGCCAGATGCGCAAGCATCCTTCTCGCCCTTCGATGTCTTTAGCAAAGAGCTGCGAATTATGGGCTCTTTTATCAACCCGTACACCCATGAGGAAGCAATTACACTCATTGCGCAGAATATTGTGCAAATTGAGCCGCTTATCAGCCATCGTATTGACCTTGAGGAACTGCCGGAATTTATGACTTCCTATCCTAAGCTAAATGTAACAAAAGCCATCATAATGCCTTCTTAATTAGAAAGTTAGAAAGCTGATCCTTAGTCCTGAGCAGAACAATAAGACGTATCGCTTAACCTGCATGCAGAATAAAGCGATACGTCTTTATTATTTACTCTCTATTTTACAGATAATGAACGAATTCCCTACAACAATTAAACAAGTCGTTATCTATATTCGTCTTTTGTTATGGACTAATCTGTTTTAACGGATTATAATAGCTTTTATCATATGAAAATACGAACATTAAGGCGGTAACTATGGAACAATATATGCAATTATTTCAAGGAACTGCTTTTTCCAGTACTTCTGCCAAAGAAGTTCAAATATTAAAAGACTATCTGTTTGCGATCAATGCAGAGGGCGTGATCAAGAAGGTCATCGCTCCGGAGGATGCGGAATACCAGCCTTTGCTGGAGGCCTATCAAGGCAAGAGCAACTTCCGTCGTTTGGCTGAGGGCCAGTATTTGCTGCCCGGGTTCATCGATCTGCATGTGCACGCACCGCAATGGGCGCAATCCGGGACAGCCCTGGACATTCCGCTCTATGACTGGCTGAATACGTACACTTTCCCGCTGGAATCCAAATTTGCGGATCTTGATTTCGCCGAGAAAGTCTATGAGGATCTGGTCAGCACTTTGCTCGCGAACGGGACAACGACCGTACTTTATTTTGCTACCGTGCATAAAGAGGCCAGTCTATTGCTGGCTGAGCTCTGTGTGAAGAAAGGACAACGCGGACTCGTCGGCAAGGTGGTGATGGATGATCCGGCGCAAAACCCGGAATATTACCGTGATGCAGATACCCATTCAGCACTGGCGGATACGGAGGATTTTATTCTCGCCGTTCGGGAACTAGCCAAAACCGCAAAGCAGGGCGTCTATCCCGTAGTAACACCACGCTTCATTCCCAGCTGTACGGATGAAGCTTTGCGAGGCCTGGGCAAGCTTGCTGACAAATATGACGCCTATGTCCAGTCACACTGCAGTGAAAGCGATTGGGCGCATGGTTATGTTCGGGATCGATTGGATAAAAATGATGCCTTTGCATTGCGCGATTTCGGCCTGCTACGGGAGAAGTCGGTTATGGCGCATTGCAATTTCCTGGACGAGCCTGATGCGGATTTATTCGCAGAGACTGGAACCGCGATTGCGCACTGCCCGATCTCGAATGCCTATTTTGCCAATAGCGTTATTCCGGTTGCCCATTTCCATGGCAAAGGCATTGATATCGGGCTGGGCACGGACATATCCGGCGGTTTCTCGCCGAGTCTGTTCGATAATATAAGACAAGCCGTCATCTCTTCGAGAATGCTGGAGGATGGTGTTGATCCTTCCCTCCCCGCACATAAGCGCGGTGTTCCGGAGTCGCGGATTACGGTCGATGAAGCGTTCTACCTGGCGACAGCCGGAGGCGGTGAGAGTCTAAGCCTGCCGATCGGTCGCCTTGAACAGAATTATGCGTGGGATGTACAGATCATCGATACGAAAATGCCTTCTGCCAAGCTGCCGATCTTTGATGAGAATGAAGACTGGCATGGGATTTTTGAGAAGATCATCTATCTGGCCAGACCTGAAAACATCCGTGAAGTATGGGTACAGGGTATGAAGGTTCATTCTCGTTAAAATACAAAAAAACTATAATATTCGAGGTGTACATCCCAGTGAAAACAGAAGCAGTCAACCAGGGGCAAGCTCAAACCCATTCATCGCAGCTAACAGTTCTGCCCGATCAGAAGGTATCATTTGGCAAGTCCGCCCTTCTGGGCTTGCAGCATGTATTAGCAATGGACGTCTATGTGGTTCCTTTCCTGATCGCCATGCTGATCGGCTTGCAATCCAACCAGTCCAGCGCACTGATCCAATCTACCTTTATCGCTGCGGGGTTAGCCACGATTGTGCAGAGCTACTTCTGCATGAAGCTGCCGATCGCTCAAGGTCCTTCGTATGTTCCGCTTGGCGCAATTGTCAGCATCTATGCCGCCAGCGGAGGCGGGCAGCTAGGCTGGAATTCCGTGCTGGGCGCCAGCCTTGTCGGTGCGGTTCTCGTTATTATTTTGGGGATGAGCGGCGTGTTCAATAAGATCGTCAAATCCTTCATTCCGCCGATTGTGGGCGGCACGATCATTTTTATTGTGGGTCTGTCTTTATTGCCAGTGGGGATCAGGGACAATATTTATGAAGCCGCTGATGCGACGATCAATCAGAACGTGATGCTGGCCCTAATCTCAGGCGCAGTGCTGCTGCTCTTTGTAATCCTCGGTTCCCTGCTAGGGACCAAAGGATCATTATTCCGGATTATGTCCGTCCTGTTCGCATTAATCGGCGGATGTATCGCTGCTAATTTTATGGGAGTACTGGACTTCTCGGCAGTTAGCCAAGCCAACTGGTTCAGCATGCCGCAGATCCCCTTTGCCGACTTCGGCTTCTCCTTCAATTTCTCGGCTATTATCACGATGGTCATTATTTATCTGGTGCTGCTCGCTGAAACAACGGGGACCTGGTTCGCTGTCAGCAATGTCATCGATCAACCGTTAACCGATCAAAATATTAACCGAGGGGTCATCGGCGAAGGCATTAGCTGTCTGATCGCCTCTCTGCTCGGCTCTACTCCGGTTACAGGCTATTCCACCAATGCCGGCATTATTTCCATTACCGGGATTGCCAGCCGCCGAGTCTTCCTTGCCGTTGGTGGCTGGTTCGTTATCTTTGGCTGTTCCGGTAAGCTGGCTGCTCTAATTGCATCGATCCCGACGGCTGTCATCGGCGGCGTATTCTGCATTGTCTGCGGCATTATCGCCATTAACGGCATACAGGTCATGAAGAACGAGCGGATCGGCGAGAAAGAGATGTACATCGTCGCCATTCCGATGATTCTAACTTTGGCATTAGTGCTTATTCCGAAGGATTACTTGTATTCCTTGCCTACCTTCGTGCAATATTTGCTGGGTTCGCCAATCCTGGCCGCTTCCCTGGCGGCTATCTTGCTGAATAAGTTCTTGCCTGGCCGCAAGGAGACGCTAAGCGAAAAATAACAGATATTTTTAAATGAGGGCAGCCCCACAGGAGGTATGTTAAATCATACTTTTGGGGCTGTCCTGCTCTGGTTTATACAGCCAGACTTGAAAGCCGATTCCGTGTTTTTCGATCTTATGTTTCGGGAAGTCTGTCTGCGCTATCAGATCCTCGAACCCTTCGCGGGTATAGGCGCCGTTCTTCAAAAAAGTTTGGAACGACAGTTTGACAAACCAGCGATCAAAGCCTTTCATACCGGATTTTTGAATTTCGTTCTCGATATCCTCACTCGTGGCTTCGTGGTTCATGTCCAGAATAAGCGCCGCACCGCCGGGCTTGATAACACGATACATTTCCTGCAAAGCCTTCAGTGGTTCGCTGAAATTTTTGAACGCAGCGGAGCAAATTATGAAATCATAAACGCCATCGGCCAAGGGCATTGCAGAGGCATTTCCCTGCCGAAAGTCTACATTTACGCCAGCTTCTCTGGCGTTACGCTTCTCAATCTCCACGAAATCCGCGCTGATTTCCAAGCCGGTTACCGAGTAGCCTTGCTTCGCTAGCTCGATGGCCAGATAGCCGGGGCCAGGAGCGACTTCCAGCAACTCCGCTCCATTTTCAACATATCCGCTTACGATATCAGCATATTCCCGCATCTCCGAAAGACGCGACTTACGGGTGTTATTGTCATACCATTTCGCCATCCAGCCGGTGATGCCCAAATCTTTCTTGCGGCGAGCCGTTTTCATATAGGACATAAACAGCACCTACTTTCTCTTCATAGATATAAGCGCATGGCTTATTTCTCCCAGCCCTATGCCAATAATCGCTCCAACCCCGGTACCGATCAGCGTATAGATCCATCCATTTTGCATAAAGGCAGGAACGCCTCCACTAGTGAGAAACCCGATCAGGGAACCGATAGCAACACCTAAAAACAGGAACCCGCCGTAGAATAGTCCGACAGCCTCATAGTCTGCAGGATCACGATTTTCATAATACTGGCGGAAACGCTCATGAAGATCAGCTTGGAAATCAGAATCACCTGAAGCCGCGAGCTTATCCCTTGCCTTTTCAAAAGCTTCCTCTTCCGATAAGCCCTGAGATATCAGATCGCTCATGTAGTCGCTCATGTAGAGGATCATATCATTACGCGCCTCATGCGCCTGATCCGAGCTGCTCTTAAATCTGGCTAATTTCCTGCCGATTTTATGTTTGGTCTGATTGGTTTTGGCCCGCAGCTTTTCCAGATAGGTCATCTCCGCCTCCTCCAGATAATGCTGCGCCTGTTCCTTGGCAAACTGATCTATCTTTCGAAGTGTTTCATTGCTGAAGCTCATCCTTCATTGCCTCCTTTATTTCTTAAAATTTGGATACGTTCGTTTAAGAAATCCCATCGTGCCCAAAATGACATCAATTCATCCCGCCCTCGCTCATTGAGAGTGTAGAACTTCCTTGGCGGACCAATTCCGGACGGCTTTTTCACGATATGAACCAGCTTGTTTTTTTCCAGTCGTACTAACAAAGCATAAACGGTGCCTTCGGCAATCCCTTCAAAACCAAGAGCATTGAGCCGCTTTACAATCTCATAACCGTAAATCTCATCCCGTCCGATGATTTCCAGCACCATTCCCTCCAACACTCCTTTGAGCATTTCACTTAGATTATCCAAACACATACACCTCACAAGAACAATATTGACATGTGTTGAGGTACTTAATATTACTGAGTACCGCTACATAATAACGCAGAGTAGTGTCGTTGTCAACGAGCAAGCAGCTATATGAATATAAAAAAACGCCCCTAAGGGCGCGGGATGAACTCTTATTTCATTACTTTCTCGACTTTCTCCGCAAAATAATCAACCACATGCATCACCCTCAGACGATCCTGTGCCTGCTCCCGCTCAACGCCAATCTTCATCTGCAGCAGACAGCCGGGATTGCTGGTCAGAATGATCGATGCTCCTGTCTCATTCACTTTATCCATTTTGTGATCCAAAATATCATTCGCCATCTTCGACTGCATCAGATTATAAATCCCGGCTGAACCGCAGCAGCCTTCCGCACCTTCAAGCTCTACATAATTCAAATCGGGCAGAAGGTGAAGCAGCTGCCTTGGTCCCCGGCCTGCCTTCATGACATTCCTCAGGTGGCAGGAGTCTTGATAAGTAACTGTATCTTGAGGTGTGTGATCGGGACGTTCTTGGGAAATGAATTCTTGATCGTCAGGCCCTGCACCTACAGATTTTAATGAGTTCCATCGCTCTGAACGGAGCAGCAGCTCGCTTATATCCTTGATCTGCTGTGAGAAATGCTCCGCTTGCGGTTTCCACAGCGCATCATCCTTCAGCAGATGATCATATTCAATCAGCATGGCTCCACAACCTCCAGCGTTAGAGGCAATATAATCGACCTTGGCCTCGGCAAAGGCCTGGATATTCCTCCTGGCGAACTGCCGGGCGGTCTTCAGATCGCCGCTGTGAGAGAACAATGCTCCGCAGCAGCCCTGCGCTTCAGGAATGACCACATCATACCCGGATTCTCTCAGCAGGTTCACCGTATTCACATTCGTTTCGGTGAAGAGCACATCCATGATACAGCCGCGGAACATGCCCACAGTTCCGATCCGCTCTCCCTTGGCTGGCAGCAAGCTGGCCTTCACCCGTTTTACTACGCCTTGACTGTCAGCCTGCGGCAGGATACGCTCCAAGGTCTGAAAATGCTCTGGCAAAAATCGAAGCAGCTTCTTCTTCGCCGCATAACGCTGTAATCCGGAGCGCTGATATTTCTCTAGCAGAGCGCTAAGAGACAACATGCGATGATGGCTCTTGAAGGCAGGCTTAACCAGCTTATGCAGCCGTTTCATGTTCGGAGGCCGATCCGATTTAGAGCTATAACCGGGCCCGGGTGCAGTTTCCGTCTGCCCACTCATCTTCTTGGTCTTGGCAGAGTGAAACGGCTGTTCGAACAGCACCGACTTGGTCTGTTCCAGCAGCTGACCGTACTTCACATCGGATGGGCATACGGGCTCACAGGCCCGGCAGCCCAAGCATAGATTGATCTGCTGGCGGAACGACTCATCCGGCTCCATTACACCGTCAGCTACCGCCTTCATAAGCGCAATTCTCCCCCGCGGCGACGCAGCTTCGATGCCGGTCTCTTGATAGGTCGGACAGGAAGGCTGGCAGAAGCCGCAGCGCATGCAATTCATTAGCTCATTATAATCCAGCTGCTTCGTAAGCTCCTGCTGTAGCGTTAATAAGGATGAATCTCGCTCTTTTTTGGGATTAGGGCTGCTCATTTTGAGATCACCAGCCTTTTACGGGACGGCTTGGCGAAGATCTTGCCCGGGTTCATAATGCCGTTCGGATCGAAAACCTGCTTGATGCCCTTCATCACGCTGATCCCCGCAGTCCCTACCTTCCATTCCAGATAAGGAGCCTTTACCGTTCCGACCCCATGCTCGCCCGTAATCGTCCCGCCCATCGAGATCGCCTCCTCGAAGATCTCCGCAAAAGCTTCCTCAACGCGGTGTATTTCCTCTTCATTACGAGCATCTGTCGTACAAGTAGGATGCAAATTGCCGTCCCCGGCATGCCCGAAGGTGCATATGTTGACACGGTACTTCTCAGCAATCCGGTTAATTGCCAGGATCATATCGGCGATGGCAGATCGCGGAACGGTCGCATCTTCCAGGATCGTCGTCGGCGAGATGCGGGCAAGCGTAGATAATGCGCTTCGACGAGCCATCATCAACTGCTCCGCTTCAGCCTCGTCCTGTGCCATACGAATTTCTGTTGCCCCTTCCGACGCACAGATATTTTTGATATCAGTCATCTCCCTCTTCACCTGCTCCGGTTCCTGACCGTCCTGCTCAATCAGCAATATAGCCTGCACATCCGTGGGCAGACCGATATGATTATAATCCTCTACCACACATATCGTGGCCTGGTCCATAATTTCCAGCGTGGCCGGAATAATCCGCGCGCCAACAATCCGCGAGACCGAGCGAGCCGCCCCATAAATATCTGCAAAAGCAACCAGCATCGTCTGACGTACTCCTGGAGCAGGCAGAAGCTTTAAAGTCGCCTCCGTAATTAACGCCAGAGTTCCCTCGGAACCCACTAACAGCTTCGTCAGGTCATAACCGGCTACATCCTTGTACAGCTTGCCGCCTGTACGGATTATTTCCCCGGAGGGAAGCACCGCTTCAAGACCGATCACATAATCCTTGGTTGTGCCATACTTAAGACCTCGCAAGCCCCCTGCGCCCTCCATAATGTTGCCGCCTAATGTAGAGATGACCATGCTGCTCGGATCTGGCGGATAGAACAGTCCCCGCCGCTCCACTTCCTGATGGAACTTCCTCGTATTCAAGCCAGGCTGTACGGTAGCCGTTAGGTTGTCCGTATCCAGCTCCAGCAGCTTATTCATCCGCGATATGGCTACGACGATGCCTCCCTGCACAGGGACAGTGCCGCCGCATAGATTGCTCGCAGCGCCTCGCGGAACGATTGGGATGTGATGTTCATTGGCAAGCCTTAATATAGATTGCACCTCAGCCGTCGTCTCCGGATAGACCACCGCATCAGGCAGCGATTGCAGCATAGGGGTAGCATCATAAGAATGGGTGACCAAAGTTTCCTGATCCTCTCGGAACCGTTCCTGGCCAAGCCATTGAAGCAATGACTGTCTTACCTCAGAATCCAGCATATCATTTACACCTCTCCTCTTCCTGTCTTCATCGTAGATGAAGTCGAATCCACACAAATCGATGATTGCCATGAATTGATCGGTAACCAATAGCAATTATTCTGGACAGAAGCAGCTTAGATTCGGATAACTGTTCAGGTCATCTGATGACTTTTGGGATATTATACCTTATAATGAAAGCGTATGTATAGACTTAATTTAAAATTTGAAGGAATATAGAATTTGAGGATTATACAGCTTATCCACATCAACAAGCAGGGAGAAATCCATCATGTACCCTATCCAAATGAAAAAAGGGGCCGAACTCGTTACAGAGCATCTGCTCCAGCTATTAAAAGACGGCAGCTATGCCGAAGGGCAGCGTCTTCCCTCGGTGGAGGCGCTGGCCAAGCAATACCAAGTGGGGCGGTCCACGATTCGCGAGGCCCAAAGCGCTCTGAAAGCGATGGGCTGGCTCGATATTCGTCACGGTGGAGGTACCTTCGCACGCAGGCCGGAGCACAATCCGGCCGAGCAATTGCTCAGCTCCCTCGCCGATATGGATTCGCTCCGCTCCTTGATCGAGGCTCGCAAGCTGGTTGAGATCGGCTCAGCCGCACTCGCGGCGCGAAGAAGAACGGAACAGGATCTCACACGAATGTCCACTTGTCTGAAGCTGATGGAAAAATATCTGGACGATGAAGAGAGAAGTCAGCAGGAGGATTTACAATTCCATGTCTATCTGGCTGAAGCCAGCCACAATCCGATTCTGGTCCCGATGCTTGCCCTGTTCCATCAGGAATGTGCCAAGCATATAGGCAGCACCCGGCGCATGTGGCTGTTCGGCGAACGCGCCTCTGCACTGCAGCTATGGAATGAGCATCAGCTGATTTATGAAGCTATTTCCGTTCAAGACGAACCCCTTGCCTCCCAGCGGATGGAAGAGCATCTCACGAAGGTAGAGATGGTGCTGAACGTATAGGTGGTTAAAGGGAGGGACTTGCGTGGGCCAGCCCGGATGACCAAAAAAGGCCGCAAAAAATCGGGAACAGCTCTGTTTCAGAGGAAACCTGATTCCCGATTTCGTTTGCAGCCTATCATTTTGCAATAACTATTCAAGCTTGCCAGTCGCCAGAGTCCGTGTAGGATTATTTCAATCGACTAAAGCGATTATTGGATGCATTGCGTTGATTTCGCTTAAAAGAACATGCCTGCAATTGCCCCGCTCAGCAAATTAGCCAACGAGCCTGCAATGACCGCCTTAAATGCAAGCCCACCTACCTCACTGCTTCTCTCAGGGGATAATGAAGTAAATGAACCCAGCATGATCCCCATGGAGCCGATATTGGCAAATCCGCAGAGGGCAAAGCTAACGATAGCAACCGTCTTGTCTGACAAATGTCCCATCTGTTCAGCAAAAGAACCAAAGGCTATCATTTCATTCATCACAAGCTTCTGTCCCAGGAAGCTTCCTGCCATAGTAGCCTCTGACCAAGGAACACCAATCGCAAAGGCAATAGGCGAGAAGATCCAGCCCAGAATTAATTGCAGTGACAGTTCGCCAAAACCAAACCATCCGCCGATCCACCCAAGCAGCCCGTTGAGCAAAGCCACCATCGATATAAAAGCGATCAGCATAGCCACAATTTGCAGCGCCATTTTCATACCGGAAGAAGCGCCTTTTGAAATAATGTTAACGATGCTTTCCTTTTTCCCCGACTTGTTCTCTTCAAGCTCATGTATATCAACCTTGACGGGTACTTCCCGTTCCGGAATTATAATCTTTGCTATAATAAGCCCCGCAGGAGCCGACATAATGCTCGCGGATAATAAATATTCCATAGGTATCCCGAGCGCAGCATAAGCGACCATGATCCCGCCGGCAACAGAGGCTAGTCCGCCAACCATAACCGCGAACATTTCCGATCGCGTCAGGTATTTCATATAAGGCTTGATCATAATCGGAATTTCCTGCAGTCCCAGAAAAATATTCCCCGCTGCCGCTAAAGATTCAGACCGGCTTGTCTTCAGCAATCTGCCAAGTCCCCCGCCAATGACACGCATAAAAATCTGGACGATCCCAAAATGATATAAAATACCGATCAAAGGAGTAATAAAGACGGCCAGCATGGCCACGCGAATCGCAAAGATATTGCCTGTGGGCATCGTCTTGTCGGCCAGGCTGCCGAATACAAAGCCCAGACCTTCATACCCGTAGTGGAACAAGTTCGTAATAACCCCTGATATCGCTCTGATCACCTGCTTGCCGAGATCCCATTTCAGCACGATAAAGCCAAACAATAATTGAATAAGAAAACCTATACAAATGGTGCGATAATTGATATTTTTCTTATGGTCTGACATCAAATAGGCGATCACGAAAACAACGAAACAGCCCAGCAGTCCCCATAAAATATTCATTCTATCCACTCATTTCTATCCATTCGTAAGTTCATGAGCATAAGGTATCGACTGGAATGCCCCTTTACGTTGAACTACGATCGATGAAAATTTACTTGCGAATTTAACGGCTTCTATAATGTTGTCCAATGATTTGAGATGATTCCCTTGTAATCTGGTGCAAAGCGCTCCGATAAAGCTATCGCCCGCCGCCGTTGTATCGATAGCTTGTACTTTTTCAGCCGGAACAGCGATAGAGCCCTCCGGATGGCAAATCAGACTGCCGCGTTCACCCAGCGTAACAATGACACAACCGACGCCTTGCTCCATTAACTTATGCGCGCCTTGTACAATCTCATCTTCACTGGTGGTATTGCATCCTGTCAGGATATGCATCTCGCTTTCGTTCGGGATAAGAATATCCGTAACGCTGAGCAATCCGGCCGGAATTTCTTTTGCAGGCGCAGGATTAAGCACAGTGATTTTCCCCGCATCTTTAGCTAATGCAAAAGCATGCTCTATGACAGGAATCGGAACTTCAAACTGGGCGACAATAACGTCGGATGACCCGATATTCTCTCTGGACAGGTCAACTTCCTGTGTTGTCAGCCCCATATTGGACCCGGCGCTGACCACAATCATATTGCTGCCGTTGTTGGCAAACAAAATCAGGGCTTCTCCTGTAGGCAAATGCGGATCGGTATAAACATGGTCTGTAAGAATGCCCTCCTGTTGCATTGTGGCCATAAGCTGCTTGCCATTCTCATCCTGCCCGATTTTACCGATAAATTGCACCGTCGCTCCTAGCCTTGCAGCCGATACGGCCTGATTGAAGCCCTTGCCCCCTGGCCCAACCATTTTGTCCGTTGCAAATATAGTCTCACCCTCAACAGGGAGGGACTCCAACAATAAGCTGGAATCCATATTGATGCTCCCAAGTATGCATATCTTCTTCATTTGTGCTTCGCTCCTATCCAAATCACAATATTCTCTCTGTTTATCTATTTCAGGAATTCAGGGCAGTTTTACGAGAACATCACATAAGACAATACTAACGTACTTATAATACCAACGATAATTGGCACCGAGGTCCGTTTCACAATCGCCATCGGACTCTTGCCAATAATACTGCAGACAACAATGATAACTGCAGCGACCGGTGACACCGAGCGAACCAGGTTAGCAATCAATTGCATAGGAATGGCCAACATAACTCCATTGATACCCACATTGTGTGCGATATCCGGCAGCAAACCGATCGAAGCGTAGAATACGGCAAGACCGCCGCCGCTGATCAGACCAATAAGCGCTGTGATCCCTGAGAAAGCGAACATCAGGATCATTCCTGCCCCATTGACGTCTTTTACCGAATTGGTCAGCATATCAATAATGCCCAGCGCCTTCAGACCATCAACCATCAAGCTTGCCGCAACAAGCAGCGCTACGACCATGGCAAGCCCGTTCCCCATACCTTTGAAGAACACCATCAGCTCATCGAACACTTGCTGGATTTTACGTTTGCGAATAATTTCAATAATAACTGTAACGATCAGAGAAATAAACGTGATCTCAACCAGACCAATGTTAATCGATTTAATAAATATACCAAATACTGTGATCAGAATCAGCGGAAGAATCGGCAGAATCCCATAGAACGCCGGAGGCAAATCCTCACGTAATGCAGTCAGCTTGGATTCATCGATATCATCGGTTTCCGGATTCTTCTTGTCCAAATATTTCTGCCAGAAGTAATGTGCAATCGTCATGAGTATCAACGTAGGAATCGAAATGGCAGCGTGATATTTCAATACATAATCCATCAGATTGATACCGAAGGTCTCAGCCGCAATGACATTATCCGCACCTAGAGGAGTCGGGATAATCGTCGCTGTTGTCGCAATTACAGCACCTGCTGTAAGCGCGGACATTCCGATACGTTTCAGAACCGGATACAATGTTGCCATCAGAAGTACGGCCAGACTTGATGCACTTGGAACGACGAGAGACAACAGGTTCCCTACGATAAAAATAACCGGAACTAACACATAAACTGATTTAATGCCGGATAATGGCTTCATCAAGGTGCGGACTGTAACTTCGTTCGCGCCAATCTGAGTCATATACGACGAAAAGCCAAACAGAACCATGATCGTCATCCCGATATTTCCCAGGTTGTTGACGAAACTTTGCGTAATCGATTTGATCGGATCCAGCCATATAGAGCCAGTCGTCGCTTCTTCAGGCAATACAGGGTGCCCCATAATAGCTGCTCCAAACAGAAGCAGGATACCCGCAATGAATAATGCAACCGTAGCATTGACCTTCTTATAAATCATCCAGCCCGCCAGCACGATTACAACTAAACCGAATATGAGTTCTACCAAAGTGATTCTCCTCTCTAAATGCTGCCTTTTATCGGGTATTAGCTAACTGCTCTACTGCCCACGCTCTGAAAGCGTCTACATCAATATCCAAGCACACCGTTGCATTTGGCTCTCTATGATATCGATTTTTCAGATCTACAATCGTAGTGCCTGCGGTATATGTGCCTGACGTCTCGACATCTACGAAGCAAACTTGAGTTTTGAATAATTCGGGATTAACAATATAGGCGATTGCGCATAAATCATGCATTTTCAGCCCAGTCTTCAAGCTGCCACCGCGATAATGCTGGAACATCGAATACATCATTCTGCCCGTTTCATTCAAATCGCGAATCGTCTCTACATTGTCCGGGGTCAAGGTGGCCTTGCTTGTGACATCCAGTCCTACCATCGTAATATCAAGCCCTGAAGCAAATACGATCTTGGCAGCTTCCGGATCGGCGAAGATGTTGTATTCTGCCGTTGGCGTATGATTGCCCGCAGATGCTGAACCGCCCATCAGCACAATCCGTTCAATCCGTGATTTGCATTCCGGATATAAGGTCAGGAATAAAGCGATGTTCGTCAAAGGGCCAATCGGAACAAGGGTTACTTTGTCTTCGCTATTCATGATCATCTCTCTGATTGCATTAACGGCATGCTCCGGATGAATCGCCTTCTTCGGTTCAGGAAATTCATATCCGCCCATCCCCGATTCTCCATGAATATGGCTGCTGTCCTCATAAGGAATACATAGTGGTTTATTGGCACCCTTGGCAACCGGAATGTCCTTATCAAAAAATTCAACCAGTTTGAGTGCATTATTCGTCGTTTTTTCAACAGAGACATTCCCGGCAATGGTTGACAGAAGCTTGACATCCAACTTCTTATGGAATAACGCTACTCCGATAGCAACGGCATCATCAATCCCTGGATCGGTATCAATGATAATAGGGATTTTCTTATCAGTCATACGGTTCAACATCCTCTCAATTGGTGTAATAGAGTATTTCCAGACTCTCAATTTCCGACGTATTTTTAAATGTGTAATCGGTTACTCATTTGAGTATCATAATATACGTATCTTAAAACGCTGTCAATACGTATATTCCTTGAAATTATTAGAATTGATGTGAATAATGTGGAACCGGTAACATGTTTCATAAAATATTGTGTAACCGGTATCCTAATTTTGGAGTTTGATGCAGTTGAATACCTGATATTTATTAAGTATAGTAGTATAGAAAGTAGTAACAAAAGGAGCTGAGAACAATCCCAACGATTCGAGATGTTTCAAAATTAGCAGGGGTTTCCGTGGCGACCGTTTCTCGCGTCCTTAATCAGAAGGGGTATGTTCATAAAGATACGGTCCAGAAAGTTCATGAAGCTATCGAAATGTTACAATACACACCCAATGATATTGCTCGTAGTTTATCCAAGAAATCCTCCAAAACGATCGCTCTCATCGTACCTGATATTACGAATCCGTTCTTTAATGAACTTGCGCTTGCCGTGGAGAAGGTAACGCAAATGTACGGATACACTACGATACTTTGCAATACCAATGATTCCCCAGCCGTGGAAAGACAATACATTCAAACATTAAAACAAAAATACATTGACGGATTTATTATGGCTACAAATACCTTGTCCTCGAATGAGATAGACCAGTTACAGGTTCCGTTGGTTGCCCTGGATCGCTCCAATTTCCAGACGGTACCCACTATTTCTTCGAAAAATCGCGAGGGTGCGCGTTTGGCCGTACAAGCCTTGCTGCAGCAAGGCTGTACCAAGATCATGCACATTCGGGGGCCAAAAGGATTATGGATTGCAGAGGAACGCTGCCAGGGGTATCTCGATCTGGTTGAAGATTTAGATTGGTTCACCCCTAAGCTTATTGTTAACGGAAATTTTCAGTTAAAAGAGGCTTCAGAAGCAGTAAATAAAATCTTTGAGACACACCCTGATATTGATGGCATCTTTGCCGGCAATGACTTAATGGCGATAGGCGCGCTTCGCGTGATGCAAAAACGCGGGATTCGTGTACCGGATCAGGTACAAATCATTGGATATGACGGCATTCCGCTTGGAGAAATGGTCTACCCGGAATTATCTACGGTAGCTCAGCCGATTTATGAAATGGGCATGCTGGCTGCCCGCATCCTGATCAAGAAGATTGAGCAGCAGCCGCTGGAAGAAATGAATCACCAGATGGATAATGAACTGATTCAACGCGGAACAACACGGCACACCTCTTGAGCATCAGGGATCATGAACGCAAAATGGGCCCCTGTGCAGCAGGAGCCCATTTGTTTGTTTGTATCCATGACAGTGCGTTTTTTACTTTGTAACCGAAAGACAGACCGGCGGCACTTGATCTGATTCAACACGGAACAACACGGCACGCCTCTTGAGCATCAGGGATCATGAACACAAATGGGCCCCTGTGCAGCAGGAGCCCATTTGTTTGTTTGTAATCCATGACAGTACGTTTTTTACTTTGTAACCGAAAGACAGACCGGCGGCACTTGATCTGACAACCAAACTTGATTGCCCGCGTCATAGAAAATGATCCCCTGCTGCTGTGCAGCTGACGTATCAACCTGAAGCATGACCAGTTCTCCCCTTCGGCTTCCTGCCAACGCTGCAAAATGGGTGCCTTCCGACAAATGAACATACTGCCGGCCCATCGGGCGTAGTCCTTCCTTCAAAATGAATGGCAATGCCTTCATGTTCGTACCGTGGTATAAAATAGCCGGAGGGTTTCCCGGGGCATATTGTATTTTATCATGACTATGCCCATACCTTGCCTTGATACGGTCGGCTTTAATTTCAAAACGCTGTTTGTCCGAATTGCGAACCACCTGCTCTATATCCTCCTGCTTCACCCACAACCACCTGGACTGGGCCTGAATGGCGGCCAGTAAGGTGCTTATCGAACACGTGCCATCCTCCGGATCCAGGACAACGCCAAAGTCCTCAGGCGTGTGCCGAAGGATCTTGCTCATCATTTTACTCAAGTCTTTTTCCCGGGTTTGACTTAACATCTTTATCACTTCACTTTTCTGTCCACTTATTTCTTTCTGCTCCACTTCACGCTAACGAAACTACATATCGCTATTGCCACGAAATAAGAAGGTTTTCACATCTAACGAAACGGTGTATCGCTATTTGGGGTAAATTCTCGCTTTAAGCCCCTATTTTAGCAAAATAGCGATACCACGTTTCGTTACAATTTTTAGCTGCCCTTTTGGGCTTGAATAACGATACCCTGTTTCGTTAGAATCTTGCTGCCACATATTCCCTGCCTGCTCCAATCATTTCTTTCTACTCCACTGCACGCTAACGAAACTACATATCGCTATTGCCGCAAAATAAGGGGGTTTTCACATCTAACGAAACGGTGTATCGCTATTTGGGGTAAATTCTCGCTTTAAGCCCCACTTTTAGCCAAATAGCGATACCACGTTTCGTTACAATTTTCAGCTGCCCTTTTGGGCTTGAATAACGATACCCTGTTTCGTTAGAATCTTGCTGCCACGTATTCGCTGCCTAATCCACTTATTTCTTTCTACTCCACTTCACGCTAACGAAACTACATATCGCTATTGCCGCAAAATAAGAGGGTTTTCACATCTAACGAAACGGTGTATCGCTATTTGGGGTAAATTCTCGCTTTAAGCCCCACTTTTAGCAAAATAGCGATACCACGTTTCGTTACAATTTTCAGCTGCCCTTTTGGGCTTGAATAACGATACCCTGTTTCGTTAGAATCTTGCTGCCACGTATTCCCTGCCTGCTCCAATCATTTCTTTCTACTCCACTTCACTCTAACGAAACTACATATCGCTATTGCCGCAAAATAAGAGGGTTTTCACATCTAACGAAACGGTGTATCGCTATTTGGGGTAAACTCTCGCTTTAAGCCCCACTTTTAGCAAAATAGCGATACCACGTTTCGTTACAATTTTTAGCTGCCCTTTTGGGCTTGAATAACGATACCCTGTTTCGTTAGAATCTTGCTGCCACGTATTCCCTGCCTAATCCACAACTCTGGTTTCCAATAATTTCATTATACAAATCAACTTGGCACATTAGAATCCCTGGCGAACAAGCTGTTTTCAACCTCTATGCAAAAAAGGGGCGTCCCCAAGGTCTTTCGGCTTGGAGACGCCCCTTCTGCAATTCAAAAACCGGTTTGGGCTAATGCGTACAAGCAGGGCTTAGTTCTGGTTTTAGTCTGGTTTTAGTCTGGTCTTGTTGGGTTTTGACTAGCTTGATTGGTTTAGCCAAACTTAGCCTGATCTAGCTATGATTCAGCTTGATTTAACGGGCTTAGCTAGTTCCAGTTATGGTTTGGCTTGGTTTAACCACCTTAGCGAAATCTAGCTATGATTTACCTTGGTTTAACCGGCTTAGCGAAGTCTAGCTATGACTTTCCTTGGTTCAGCCACCTTAGCGAAGTCTAGTTAGGTTTAACCCGTTCTGTTCTGGCTTTTTCTCACTTGATCTCGTTCAGGTTTATCTTGGTCTGGCTACGTTTTACCTAGTTGAGCCACGCTTAGCCATGGCCAGACTAGACTGGTTTAGCTTGATTTAACCTTGCTCCAGCCCCCATTCCTCAATTTACTCCAATGTTCCTTGAGTCACCCCATGAACATATGTCATCCATGGAGTATCCAGCGCCCCTTGTCCCGGATTATAGGTGAAGAAGTACTCAATCGTGTCCCCGTATTGCAAATTATTGATAGGATAGGTATAATTGCCGTCCCCCGTTGGCATCATGGCTACGTTTAACTGGCCCCCGTTATTCAGCTTGTAATGCAAATCGGCAAAGGTTGCCCCGTTCACATAAAACAGCAAGTTATCGCCTGTCTTCTTCAGTCCGCGCACTTCGTCACCAATGATAACAACCGCAGGCGCCTTCGGGAGAACCGTAATGGTGCAGACGGCTGTTTTATTGCCATCGACCGTTGCAGCGGTTACTGTAGCCGTCCCCGGAGCCAGCCCAGTCACCACGCCGTTCTGATTTACGGAGGCAACGCTGGCATTGGATACAGTCCATGAGACTTGCTTATTCGTTGCATTCGCTGGCGTCACATTGGCATGTAACTGTACCTGCTGGTCTACTTCCACCTGGGCATCGGTCTGATTCAAAGCGATGCCGCTCACCGGAATGTTCCCGGGATTCTCGCCGCCGCCTGGCTTATAGACGCGCACATAATCCACCTGCATTGTTGCCGGGATGTCGCCAGGACTCGGAGCCAGCCCGCCGTCAAAATGACCGCCAACCGCCAGATTCATAATAATGTAAAAAGGCTGATCAAATGGCGCGTTCGGATTGTTAGGCGCAGCTACCGAATACCATTGATCTCTGGTAACTTTAAAAAAGAATTTGCCGTCCACATACCATTTGAAGTTATCCTCTTCCCAGATCAAGGTATATACGTGAAAATCATTGGCGAAGGTTTGCCCGTCAGGGAAGTGATATTCGCCGGCAATATATTTATTCACCGGCCATTGGCCGCCAAAATGCACCGCACCGCTGGTCGTTCCAGGCAACCGTCCCTTCGCTTCCATCACATCGATTTCCCCGGAAGCAGCCCATGCACCATAGGCTTCATCTTCCGGAAGCATCCACAAGGCCGGCCAGATTCCATTGCCTGTAGGCAATTTGGCACTAAAGTCAACTCTGCCATACTGCAGCGAGAGATGGCCTTTGGTATTAATCTTGCCTGAAGAGTACTGCGCATAACGATTCGGGTCTTGCGGGAAAGACTTCGGATCGTTCAAGGCTCTGATATTCAGCTTTCCATCCTGTACGAATACATTTTGCTCACTATTCGTATAGTGCTCCAGCTCCGCATTTCCCCAACCCCAGCTATTAGGATCATCACCAATATAATAGCCTAGTTCATAATTCCACTTGCTGGCATCCAACTGAGTTCCATTGAATTCATCCTGCCAAATGAGCGTCATGCCCGCAATCGACGGATCGTTTGAAGTACCGATGGCGATATCCTCATGATCGGTTACGTCAGGACGCGGAGCATTCGGATTGCCGATGAAAGTATAGTAGACATAGTTGCTGCCGATACTTCCGCCCAATTGCCCATTTAGCGGATAACCGATACGCAGCTGTATATCCTCCTGTACCGGCTGGAACCACAGCCCATAGATATAATCGGCCCAATATCCCCACTGATTGGCATCCGACATGTTATTGTAGCCGTTACCCGCATATACAAATCCGCTCTGAGCCGAGTTCGACATATCTAACCATTGTCCGTTGACATTGATCTGATATACAAAGTTTCCGAGCTCGGTGCCAATCGGCGCTCCCCCGTCGATTTTAGGCAGCGGTATGCCGATAACCCCTTTTTCATCCGCTGTGTATGTCGTTCCATCATAAGGGGTAATCGTATAGGAATTCCTCACAGGTTCATTAAAATGGATCGTATACACCAGGTTGGCCGAGGAGGTCTTGGACGCTAATTTCACCTGAATAGACTCCGTAACGGTAAACCAATAGCCGCCGCCACCCTCGGTGAATTGTCCAAAGTTGCTGTCGTAAATCCAGCCGCTGGCTGCATTATTATCAATATCAACCCAGGTGCTGCTGTTTAGAGGCTTCACATACACCTTCAAATCATCGGCCACGGCTTCATAGATTATGGCTGAGTCATTATTGAAAATAGGATAAGTAAAGCCCGCACCGCCCGTAAATCCAGCTGTAATGTCTGGTCCTTGTGTCGGTGACATGGCAGTGATCGTTGTTTTGTTGATATTTTGAAATACGAGTGTATAGTCCAGTGTAACCCCGTTAGCCTTGGAGTACAGCTGAATCTCCGTGGTTGCCGAGAGAGTGAACCAATAGCCGTACAAGCCGCCATCGCTCCAATGCCCCCAATTCTGGTTGTAAATAAAGCCGCCGGCACTGTCAATGTCGACCCAATTGCTGCCCACTTTCACGTTTACACCAATGTCAGCGGACACCTCATTCCAGGTTGCAGAGCCTCCATTAAATATTGGCATAACAAACCCATAGCTGGCTTGCCCGACTCCCGATTTTGAGATCACAGGTCCGTCTGCTGGCGAGAAATAAGACATAGAGCTAACTGTCGTCCCCGCTCCATCTGCCTGGACTTTTGGGGCCGGCAATAATCCCATACTCACGATCAGAATTGCTGCCAGAACCAAGGAAAACACCTTTTCCCTATACCGTTTCATATTCATCCTCCTCTAAAAATGATTGCTCAGGCTTGCGCCGTATCAGTTGGCGATATTCCGTGGGCTGCATGTTCATCACATCGCGAAATGCCCGCGTAAAGCTCTTGTAGCTCTCGTACCCCACCATAGCAGCGATCTCGACAACTTTATGTTCGGTCTTGGCCAACAGCTTCCGGGCCTTTCCCATACGCACATCGCGCAGGTATTCCGCAAAGCCTTTGCCGATATTCTTCTTGAACAGGTTTGAAAAATACGCATAATTCAGCGACACATGGTTGGATACCATGGCTAAATCCAGAGGTTTATAGTAATTTTCATGGATAAAACGGATCGCTTCGTTTAAGTCCTGCGAATTGCGATAATGGCACTTGAATTCATAATAAAATTGATTCAGCCTAAGCAACTGCTGCTGCAGCGCCTGTATATAGTCGCGAATGCCCGGATAATCGAAAAGATTCTGCAAGCATTTTATATCTAACGCTTCTTCTCCCATGTAGGGCCGGATCACTCGCTCATATTCCCTCAGCATCTGAATCATCACGCGGCCCAGGTCCTGGGTATAACGAATGTGATAACGCTGCAGCACATCCTTATGGAACAGCTTGGATATCCCTTCGGTGATTTTTACATTGTTTCTGGTGCCTATGAGCTGGAACAGCGCGTAAATCTCCTCATAGGGAAGCTGCCACTGCTGCGCCAGTCCCTCCGTATGAGCCGGCAAAATACAGTCCTGCTCGGGGAACAGGTAACTGTTGCGGTAAAGCTCCATCACTTGAACATAGCTGGCCGGCAGCTCTTTTAATCCTTGCTGCGGACTCGTCATCACTGAAATAGCGCGAATCTGCTCGGCTTTGAGAGCAGCTGGCAAAGCATCCGTATCCACAGATGCGTCTACAGCAAGGATCAGCTGTGGACTATGCTGCAGACAGATGCAGCCCTGCTTGCCATATACACGGTAGGCTATTGATTCCATGCTGTGGGAACTGCTTGCTCCCGGTTGGTTAATCCACAGCTTCTCACGCAGCAGGCACAAGCGATAGTTCTTCCACAGCTGCGGGTTTTGCTGCTGAGTCTGAAGAATCCATGCCTCTTCGTTAGCCGCGCCTTGCATATACATGCTCAGCTCTTTCCGATCTGTCTCCTTAGCCAGGCGAGACAAATGCTTCATATTGCGTGACAGCGCCTGCCTGGCTCTTACCTCCTGCATGACATGCTCGATCGAGGCTTGCAGATCCTCCCGCTTCACAGGCTTGAGCAGGTAGGCCTTCGCTCCGAGGGCAATGGCTCTTTGGGCATAGGCGAAATCACTATAACCGCTGATAATCAGATAATCCACCTTAATACGCTCCTCTTTGGTGCGGGCCATTAACTCAAGCCCATCCATATCCGGCATCCGGATATCGGTAATCACCAGCTGGATGTTTTGTTGACGCAGCAATTGCAGGGCTTCCACCCCATTGGCAGCGCAGTAAATAGAACCTAGCTCCAGGGGAAACTGCTGCAGCATGGCCTGCAATCCATCGCGAATATGCTTCTGATCATCGGCAATCAAAATGTTAATCATCCCTACCATCCCCCCAGATTCCCATTTTCCCATGGCAGCCTTATCGTTACGCGAGTATAGGCGCCCTGCACACTGTCTATCCAAAGTCCATAGCCTTTGCCATAGTTCAACTGCAAGCGTTTATGCACGTTCCCCAAGCCCAATCCGTTCTTGCCGGCAACGATTGGCGTATCCGATTCCCCCAGCAATACAGCTTGCAAGCCGGCCAATGTCTGAGGATCGACGCCCACGCCGTCATCGGCGATTTCGATCAGCAACAGGTTGTCATTCTCCACCCGGACGGTGATCTGGATATGCACACCGCCGCCTTTGGGCGCCGCATGATGAACGGCGTTTTCAACGATGGGCTGCATGCACATTTTCGGAATCGCGTAGAGAAGCACTTCCTGGGGGAGTATCTCCGTTAATACGAAGCCTTCTCCCTCCATAAAGTTAATGAATTTGATATAACTCTGGATGTTGGCAAGCTCTTCTCCAAGGGATACGGTGTCTCCGTTCCATTTCATGCTGTAGCGGAGCAATGAACCTAGCGATACCAGCGCCTCGGCAATCACCGGCTGCTGCTGGACCTCCGCCTGCATCCGAATCGCTTCCAGCGCGTTATAGAGAAAATGCGAATTGATTTGCGAATGGAGCGAATGCAGCTGTGCGTTTTTGGCGATCAATTGTTTATCAACGACCTGGGTCATCAAATGTTTTATCTCATCCAGCATTTTATTGTAGGTAATGGCGACCTCATCGATCTCGTCACCGGTTTCGTCTTCTTCCAGCCCTGTATCAATTTTCTCATCCAGCTGCCCTTTTCGAACTTTACGCATAGAAGAGAGCACGCTGTCCAATCGGCGAAAAAGGCGCCGTGTGGTATGTGATACCAGGAGCATCAATAGCAACAGCACGCAGAGGGTAATGACAACTACAAGCGTATACCAACTGCGCGGGCCCTTCATCAGTGCCTGATGTGAAGCAATATCTACCACATAGGCATCCAGCGGAACAAGATAGCGGTATACAGCGTAATAGGTTTGACCTCCTACCTGAACCTTCAGTGGGCTATTCTGCTCTAGCGTATCCAGCTGCCGATGGATGCTGGCCAGAATTTGCTCCAGCTCTTCTCCAGCTGCTTGCGAGAATGAATGCTGAGGATTATAGATATAACGGGAAGCATCGCCTCCTTCCATCACGACAGAGAAGAAATCCCCCCCTGTCTCTTCCAGAAGATCGCTGAAAAACAGATTATGCGGCGTGCGAATTTCCATAATGCTGGGGCGCTTCTGCTGCTGGCCCTGAAGACGTACGAGCCGATAGTAAGAGAGCGTGTGCTCCCCAGCCTGAAACGCAAATATGCGGTAAGCTGCTCCACCCTCATCCCGGAGTGTCTGCCAATAATCTTGCGGCGTGAACTTGTCATAATGGTAGATTTCCGGCCAGATTTCATACAGGTCAGGATTATCAACGTAGAAGCTGAGTTCGCTAATCATCTCATTGCTCTGGATAATGTTATGCATCTGCTCAAATTGATTTTGCCTGAATTTTACCAGCCGCAGACCATCGCTGCGCATATTGGAATGAATAAAATCTACAAAGGATTTTTGCGTCAACGCCGTAGAGGAAGCGTTTTCAATTATGTCCATTTTACTGCGCAGCTTCTCATCAATCCGTGAGATATGGCTGCTTCCATTAGACATTGCATCTTTATATAGCTGGGCTTCCTGAATACGTATAAATAAAAAGGATACTGCAATGGCAGGTATAGCTATCAGCATGCTAAAGGTTAAGAACAACTTTTGAGATATGCGAGAGTTACGGTATATTTTTCTGACTTTTGTTAATATCTCCATCATTTTAGGCGCCCCCCACTTCCCTGTAATATACCATATATTACATCCCGCCCGTAAAGTCATCTGACTTCATTTTTAAATGTAGAGACGGTAGGAGTGGGGGTGCCAGCCACCATTATGAGTAGCCGGCATCCATTCCAACATAACGAGACCGGATTACTCCGCCATTTTAGCCTTTCGTGCATCCAGCTCGGTCTGACGGTATTCCATCACCTGGTCATAACCGTAGCTTGTGCGGCGGGCCAGGAAGCTTTCGAAGATCTTATCAAAGGCAGCTTCATCCTTGGCGGTAATCAGTTCTGGCATGACCTCTTCCCAATTTTGAGAGATACGCGCCCAGTTTACCGCTACATCGGAATCGCCAAGAGGATCCAATCCTTTGTAAATGCCGCCATCAATATCAGCCTGGGCATTGGCGAAATCGGCCATTTGCTTGATGACTGAGGCTTTCTCCGGTCTCCACTGATCGACGATTACAGGGTTGCGCATCATCCAGTAGGTATCCATAATGCCGTATTCCTTCTCCAGCTTCTCGATATCGGAATCCAGCAATTGGGCCATATCCGCCTTTAGCTGCGGCTTGCCGTCAACCATTTCCCATGTCTCGCCTTCCTGGCCGAGGAATAAATCTTTTTGCCCTTCCTCGCTAGCCAAGTAAGTCAGGAAGCGAATGGCACGCTCCGGATTCTCGCAGGATTTGCTAATCATCGTCACCATCCAGCCATCCATATTCCCCGGGAATAGCTTGGCGCTGTCACCTTTGCTGTTCTTCGGCCCATCAACGGCAATATAGTAAGAGTCCGGATTGCTGCTTGCCGCCAGCATCGGGTTCACCGCCGTCATTCCGGTCCACTCGCGAACCATCATGAAATAACGGGCATTATTCGTCTTTTCCTCGACCTGGGTATCGGAATCTACCAGGAAATCTACATTAATCAGTCCACGCTCATAGGCGGTACGGAATGTCTTTAGCCAAGTCAGGTAATCCGGGTCAGTGATGCGGTCGTAGACTTTGCCGTCTTTTTCATGCGGGACAGCCAACAAATTTTGCAAATACTCTGTCATCCCGTAAGGCACATTCCCTTGGGCAAAGAAGGGGCTGATCGGCTGGCCTTTGTATTCGGAATACTGATCCTTGAGCAGTTGCAGGGCATTCAGGAAGCCTTCCGGTGTTGATAAGTCCGGACTGCCCATATCCTCATACAGGTCTTTTCGAACCAGGAAGGTCTGGTTAGCCGCAGTCATCCCGGTTTCATGCATCAGATTCGGGCTGTATGAATCATTAGGAATGCCATAGGTGTTGCCGTTTTCTTGCTTATACCACTTCAGCGTACCGTCCCCGGCTACTTTGAAGAAGTAGGGGTCATACTGGTCTGCCAGCTCGTTCAAGGCATACACATGATCGCCTTCCCACAGCTTTTTGACAGCGGTTTCCCAAGAGCCCATAGTAATCAGGTCCGGAAGCTTGCCGGAGGTCATCATCAGGGTAATATGCTCATTAGCTTCACCGGAGGGAACTTCAATGTTCACTTTTACGCCTGTTTTTTCAGTAATGTACTTGGAATTCAGGCTCTCCCCCCAGGAACGGCCATACCAGGAAGCGCCTACAAACCACGACAACTCTACTGGGCTCGTATCCAATTTCCAGCCGGGCTCATCCGGATTCAGCTTGACTTCATTTTGCGTGTTCTCCGGCTTATTGTCTGCAGGCGGGGAATTCGGCTTATTGGAGCTATTCTTGCTTCCCGTACATGCAGCCAGGCTCAGCATCAGAACTACAGCCATGATTAAGGCCATGCTTCGCTTCATGTGCTTGTGTCTCATTACATGATCATCCTTTCTTGCTAACGATAATGGTTGTATATAAATCATCTGTCCTAGCAAATCTTTGGTTGCTCCGGTTGCGGTTATTGGGACAAATGACGCTTACCCTTTAATAGCGCCGATCATCACGCCTTTGACCAGATAGCGCTGGATAAAGGGATAGAACGCAAGAATCGGTAGAGTCGCCACCATCATGGAAGCAAACTTGATAGAGTTGCCGGGCAGCTTCGCTCCGAATTGTGCCATGGCTTGCTGCTGCATGAACGACATGGAGTTTTCGGCGATAATTTTGTATAGCATCGTCTGCAGCGGTAATTTGTCCTGCGAACGGATGTACAGAACCCCCTGATAGTAGTCGTTCCAATGGTATACGGCTGCAAAAAGCGAGATGGTCGCAATGACGGCCATGCTGTTGGGCAACACAATTCTGAACAGTACCCCATAATCGGAAGCTCCGTCTACCTTTGCGGACTCTTCCAAACTGTCAGGGATTGTACGATAGAAGCTAATGAAAATAACCATATCAAAAAAGGTATACATCGCCGGTATGATGAAAACCAGGAAGTTATCATAGAGCCCCAGCTTGGTCATGAGTATAAATGTAGGAATCAAGCCGCCGGAGAACAACATCGTAATCAAAGCGATTTTCATATATATCTTACGACCGATCAGATTGGATTTACTCATGCCGTAGGCCACAATAGCGGTAAACAAGACGTGGACTACGGTTCCAATTACGGTACGCAAGGTGGTGACCAGAAATCCGTTCATCAAGTGCTCATCATTAAATACGACGCGGTAGCTGTCCAATGAGATCGCTTTCGGGAACCAGTTCACGGTGCCAAGCAAAGCCTGTTCCGGCGCATTAAGCGCGTTGATGAATACGAAATACATCGGATACAGTGTAATAAAGCAAACTGCCAGCATCAATAGGGTATTACAGACACCAAACAGGCTGATGCCGCGAAGTTTTCTGCGTTTTCCCATGGCTCCATCCCCCCTTTCCTAAAAAATGCCTTCGCCATTCAGCTTTTTCGATGTGAAATTAGCCAGGAACAGCAGCCCTAATGCCACAATAGAGCGGGCAAACAAGACGGCCGTTGAGAAGGAGTAGCGTCCGGAGACGAGCCCCATGTTATAGATGTAGAGATCTATACTTTCCGCCATTTTCATGTTCATGTTGTTCTTCAGCATGAAGATCTGTTCAAAGTTGCTGCCCAGCAGCCCGCTGACGGCGAGAATGAACAAAATGGCAATGGTAGGACGGATGCATTGAATGGTAATGTACCACATTCGCTGCCAGCGATTCGCCCCATCCAGTTCCGCCGCTTCATATAGCCCAGGATCTATGCCGGATATGGCAGCGATGTAGATAATGGCGCTCCATCCGGTCTCTTTAAGCGTATCGGAGAAAAAGGCGATCCACCAAAAGTATTTAGGGTCGCTGTTAAACAGAATTTCACGCTGCTGGATTCCCAAAGCCATCATCAACTGGTTGATCACGCCGCCCTCCCCCAGCCAATTGAGCATGATGCCGCCGAATATCGTCCAGGCAATAAAATGCGGCAAATAGGAGATGGTCTGCACCGTGCGTTTAAAACGAATGCTGCGGATCTCGTTAAGTAGTAAGGCAAATAAAATCGGGATGGGAAAGCCCAGCACCAGGCGAATTGAACTCATCCCCAGCGTATTGCGGATCGATCGCCAGAAACGGTCGTCCATTACAAAGTCCTGAAAATGCTTCATCCCTACGAAGGGCGATTCCAACATAGGTTTGGCAATGTTGTAGTCCATAAACGCAATAATTAGCCAAAACATAGGGATGTAGCAAAAGATAAACATCCAGACAATCCCCGGAATAACCATGCTCTGCAGCTGCCATTGTCTCATAAAGGTCTTGATTCGTTCTGTTTTCTGTTGGAACATAGCGCCTTGCCCCCTTCCACTCCATCGTATGAAAATACACATAGGAAAAAAAGGCCATCATTTTTGGCCGTATCCCATTTTTTTAGATTCGTTTGACCCTTGGTCTGGATGAAGTATGCTGTAGAAAATGGAAGGAGCGTGCATGTAATGAATAAACTAATCTGGCAGCAGGATTTTGTACATCATCCTACCGATTTGAAGGAATGGAATATTCGCCTGGGCAACGACTTGCTGGATGACCTGGGCCATGTTCTGGCACCAGGCTGGGGGAACGGGGAACAGCAGTTTTACACGGGGAATCATCCTAATCTGTATATAGATCAGTCCGGCTTAAACTTATGCGCGCACCATGAGGAGACCCTTGCAAACGGACAGCGCTTTGCCTATACTTCGGCTCGTATAGACACAAAGGATCATTTCTCCTTCTGTTACGGCAAGCTCGTTGTTCGCGCCAAGCTTCCCGTTGGCCATGGACTATGGCCTGCCGTTTGGCTGCTCCCGCAGCAACAGGCTTACGGCCCTTGGCCCGCTTCTGGCGAGATCGATATGCTGGAAGCCAAAGGCCGCCTGCCCCAGCACATATTCGGTACCCTTCACTACGGGAAGGATTGGGATCATAAAGTTACCGATGAGTTCTCCTACCAGCTTGAGAAGGGAACTATCAACGAATTCCACGATTACGCGATGGAATGGAACGCCGACTCGATCCGCTGGCTGATCGATGGGCACTGCTACGCTGAACGAGAACTGCGGCCCGGGATTACTCCCTTCGATGAGCAGTTCTATCTGGTGCTTAACCTAGCGGTGGGCGGCTGGTATGACAATGTCCCAGTCGACGAAGCAGCGCTGCCGGCGGTAATGACCGTCACCAACATCTGGGTGTATCAATAAGCCTCGTTCATTTCGGCTGACAAGTATGACGAGTTCTAGCCCCAAATCGCAATTTGGAGTTTCGTTAGAGCGTCCCCCAAGGGTGTACGAAGGTGTGCGAATTTGATCCAGCGGCCCGCCTTTTTTTCGCACTCGCTTATGAATGCAGGGCGCACGGTTCAAATCTAACGAAACTGGATATCGTTATTTGGACAAAAAACGGGGCAAAAAAATTTTAACGAAACTATGTATCGCTATTTGAGCTAAAAACAGGCTTTAGGCCACTATTTTCGCTAAATAACGATACCCTGTTTCGTTAGAATTTTTAGGTGCCCTTTTTGGCCTGAATAGCGATACCACGTTTCGTTAGAGTTTTCAGGGGCTCATATTGGTTATTGAATACAGTGCGTTCTTCAACACAAAGTTTACACAGTTCGGATTGGCGCTTAATCCAGACCATAACCTGATCCAACCTCTGCTCACTTGCACTTTGAAACCACGATGGTAATCCCATTGCTATTTATTGGCCTCTTCTGTATTAACTGTTGCTTAGTTACATTCATTATCAATCTGATACACGAGTCGTAACAGATAATGTTTTTCAATAAGATGTTATTTATTGCTATATAAAATCTTAGCAAAGGTCTAGAAATCAAATTGATTTCTTTAGCTGGTTGAAGCAAGTATGCGAATATTCAAGAGAAAGTCTCAGAAATAAAAAGGGACACTGACTGGAATAAGCCGTGCCCCTTGGTTCTATGATTTGTCCAAAAGAGTTACCATTTTTCCTTTTACCGAAGCTCGCTGATATGATACACTCCATTATTTGTTCAATCAAATAGCCCACAATGCTCAATGATCTCATCCGCTTGCAGCAGCGTAGCCTCTGCTATTCCCACATGATTAAGGTTCATAAAGGACTGCACCGCTTTGTAACCTATCGCATAGCCCGCATATGGGGATAATCCGACAGGGGAATATCCCTGTTCTTTTGCATAGATATCGCCAAACATGTAACTGCTGACCTCGGCAAAACCCTTGATATTCAACGCGTTTTTCAGCACCTGGATGGAATACAGCACATCCTCTTCATTCAGCGAAGTTACCCAAGGTCCTATTAAATCCTGTCCGTACAATTCCCGAGCAAACGACTCCGCCAAACCCTCGATAATTAAATACTCTCCCACTGTCACGTTCCCCTGATCCCAGTCAAAATAGGAAAACCGGATGTTATGATGAAACTCATGCGCAATCACGGCGGGAATTCTGGGGATATTATACTCGTTAGGGTGAATGGCAACCTGGATAAATCCAGGAATTCCTCCAAATCCGGAGTATCCGTTGACCAATTCCAGTTTGTAGGGATCAGCGATGTATAGGCCAAGCTTCAGCTCGTCAGCATGGATTTTCAGTCCAAATTGGAGCGTAAAGTCTATGCACGTTTGCAACGCTTCCTTTGCAGTAGATAAGGCGCTGATCTCTTTTAATTTTTGTAAAACTTGAGTCCCCGTCTCCGTTTCGCTTAAGTCCAGGTGCCCAAGCATTTTCGCTGCCATGACGACGTCGTAACCGCCTGGCTCTTTAGCGCAAAGCGGCACATTGATAAACCTCCACATCGCCTCGAACGGTTTCATCATCGTATAACGGAAAAAGTCCTCTCTTTTACAGGGTTCCAAGCCATACAACTTCTCATATTGTTCTAAAGTGTCTTCAACAGTAATTTTCATGAATGATCCCTTCTTTGATTTATGGAGGGGCGGATTCATAGGCTACCATTTTGGAGCGGTCGGCCCCTCAAAAATAGCATAAAGGATCACGTTACGTGAGAGTCAAGACATTAAAAATTAAGCTAATGGAGAGGAAAAAGGGATGAGTAATCAAGGGTTCAATCTGTCGCATAGTGAGTGGCAAGATGGAGTTGTATCAGCGTTTTGCTGGGTTAGAATAAATCCCGGCGATAAAAGTAGTGGGAAATAAACCGATGGATGAACGGGCACAAAAGCAAAAATCGCCCTTGATTTTTGGTTGTAGAAAATGCGAATGCGCATCAATTGGCCGCTCAGCCTAAAGCTACACCCGTGAGTTTCTCTAGCGAAACTACAAATCGTTATTTCCACAAAAACAGCGGCAAAAAAAATCTAACGAAACTACGTATCGTTATTTGGATCAAAAACAGGCTTTAAGGGCCTATTTGGGCTAAATAACGATACCCTGTTTCGTTAGATTTTTCAGAGGCCCCTTTTGGCCTGAATAGCGATACCACGTTTCGTTAGAGTTCTCAGGTGCCCGTTTGGTCTGAATAACAATACCACGTTTCGTTAGAGTTCTCAGGTGCCCGTTTGGTCTGAATAACGATACCTCATTTCGGTAGAGTTCTCAGGTGCCCAATTTGGCTCTAATAACGATACCACGTTTCGGCAGAGTTCCCAGGTGACCCTTTTGGCTCAAAATAACGATACCTCATTTCGATAGAGTTCCCAGATGCCCCTTTGGGCTCAAATGGCGATGCCTCATTTCACTTGAGTTCCACGATGCCTCTTTTGCCCCGAATAACGACGATACTACGTTCGATAGAGTTCCACTCTGGTTGCATAACGATGCAGCGACTAAGGCTGCAAGCTAGGCTCCGCTGAGCTACGCCCTATATCAAGTCCGCTTCGGCGGCTCCGGTTATGACGGAGACCATGCTCTGCCGAAGCTGAGCCGCGTCAGCTGCCTGATATGGATCGGCATCGAAAATAATCGCATCGGCCAAATATCCTTCGGCGATTTGTCCCAATTCATGGCCGCTGCCGAGAATTTCGGCGGCACCCGCCGTGGCGGCCTGCCACGCTTCCGCCCGGGTCAACCCATAATCGAGCAGCGTGTCCAGCTCCTGAAGGTTGTACCCATGAAGCGCGGGCGTGGCATAATCCGTGCCAAATCCGATGTGGACCCCCGCTCTCCTGGCATAGCGAACCGCATCAGGATGGGCTTCCGCAGCGCGAGCGGCGCGATCGCAAATGACCGGAGGCAATGCCAGCACGCCTGACGGGTCAGCAGCAATGCGATATATCGAAGCGGTAGGCACATAAGCTACGCCCGATTGAGCTAACCCGTTCGCCTGCTCCTCGGTCAGGTACATTCCATGCTCGATGGATTCCACCTTGGCCTGGATGGACCAGTCAATCGTTACTCCGCCCCAGGTGTGAACCATCACCTTTTTATGATGAGCATGCGCATGGCGGACGATGAAAGAGAACTCTTCCTGCGAAAAATTTGGATCAAGCACCTTTTCAGCAGGTGCACCAAGACCGCCTGTCGCCATAATCTTAATCCAGCCTGCCCCTGTCTCGAAGATCTGCTTCATACGTTGCTCCAAATACTTCACCCCACGGGCATCTGCTGCCCCCAGCATATCACTGCTGGTCTGTACCCTTAATGGCTGACCATAATGCTGAACGAGATGGGCCACGGTGCCTGGGAGGAGCCCGCCCGCATCGCGGGCCGTCGTTACACCGGTCCGCAGCGTAGCCGCAAAGGCTTCAGCTTGCATAGTTTCGATCTCCCGGGCATCGCGCCTCAATTGATCATCATGATCAAAGTCTGTCCAAGCCAGGTGGGTATGAAGATCAATGACTCCCGGACTGATCCATAAATCCTGTCCTGACGGAGCCAACTCGCCATCTTCCCGCCCCGATTCCACAATTGAGGAAAACCGCCCATCCTTGATGGCAATATCAAAGCGTTTGTCTCCAATCCCTGCTATAAAAATACGATTAAAGGTTTGTTCGCGCGGATGCTTATTGATCATGTCCTGCCTCCCAGACCTGCCGGACCCTCTCAACCGCGGCATCCGCGTCCCGCTCTACTAACTTACCAATTGCCTCAATCGCTTCCTCCACACTTTGCCGACTAGCATTAGCCCCAAAATGGTTAATCCGCAGAAGCTGGCCGAACAATTCACCATCCCCCGGGGCCACGATGCCAACAGGGCGCTCGATAAGCAAACTCTGCTCATCGGCAATCCGCACCGTCGTCGTCAGCTTGGAATAATATCTGCCATCCTTCTGCCAAGGCTCCAGCCCCAAGGCTTTAATGCCGGCAACGGCAGAGGATGCAGCCAATTGATGACGTCGAATCACTTGTGCTAAACCTTCTTCCTCAACAAGGGTCAAAGCTGTGACCAGTGCCCTGGCCTCCAGCGTTGGAAGGTTGGCAGGAACACGCACTGGCGCTTCTCCACCATCCATGACTGGCTTCAAATCAAGCAAGGATAAGATCGAATTACGCGGCGCATTTGCATTGGACTCCATGAATTCCCAGCCGCGTGGTGAGATACCGACCGCGCTGACACCGTTAGGTCCGGCCAAAGCCTTCTGCGCTCCTACTGCCACAATGTCGACACCCCAATCATCCACCCGCAGCGTCTCTCCCCCGACCGCTGAGACGGAATCCATCACCGTAATAAGGTTGTAGTCGCGGGCAAGCTTTAATATCTCTTCAGCGGGGTTCGCCCCGCCTGTAACCACTTCTGCCTGGACAAAAGAAAGCGCACATGGCTTAAACCGCTCAATCGCTGCAGCAACCGCCTCTACGGTAACCACTTCATCAAAAGGGACCCTCACCTCGGCAACGGTTGCTCCGCCACGCTCAAGCCAACCTCCAAATAAGCTTCCGTAAGGGCCGGTTACTATATTCAAAATCGTCCTGCCGGGCGCAGCGATCCCTGCTGCCATCGCCTCAATACCCAAGATCGCTTCCCCGGGAATGATGACAGGCGGATGCTGCGTATGCAAAAGTTTGGAGAACAGCCCGGTAAGTGTATCGAACTCGACTTGTGAGAGCGGTACATAGCCTTTAAATTCTCTGCTCATATGAACCTCCTGATCTGCTTGATGTTGGTATTCGCGGCACTGCGGACAACAGCTCACGGCTATAATCCGTCTCGGGCCGGACAAAGAATTTAGACTTGGAATTGACCTCTATCACTCTCCCCTGCCTCATAACCGCTACGTTATCGCTGATCGCATGAATAACCCCCAAATCATGGGAGATAAACAGCATGGTGAGATTAAGCTCCTCCTTGAGCGTATGAAACAATTCAAGCACACTCCGTTGAACAGACACATCCAGCGCGCTCGTTGGTTCATCGGCAATCAGCAGGCTTGGCTCCACGCTTAATGCGCGCGCAATCGCAATCCGCTGCCGCTGGCCCCCGGAAAATTCATAGGGATATCTGTCTAAAGCTCCCTCTTCGATATGAACACGCTCCAGGAGCTCTTTACATCTCTGTTCGACCTGACGCCGCTCTACGATTCTATGAAATAACAGCGCTTCAGATAGAATCTGCCGGATCGAATGCTTCGGATTCAGCGATGCGTCCGGGTTCTGAAAGATCATCTGCACATTCTTGTGCTGCTCGCGGCTCCTCTTCTTCTTCAATGGCTGCGATCCGAGCCGGATCTCCCCCTCATCGGGAACGATTAAGCCGGCAATGACGCGGGCCAGGGTGGATTTCCCCGAGCCGGATTCTCCGACAAGGCCAAGGGTCGTATGCTGCTCAATATTCAGATCAACATGGTTCAGCGCGGTAAACCCGCCATATTGAACCGTTATATTTTTCACCTGCAAAGCTGGCTCCATCACTGTTCACTCCCTTCAAGCTCCGGTAAAGCAAGCACCGAATCAAGCAGCATCCGCGTGTAAGGATGGGTAGGGTTTTGCAAAAGACTGAGCGTATCATCATGCTCAACAATCTGTCCCTCTTTCATCACACACAGCTTGGAACATAGAGCCGCGGCAATCGCGAGATTATGGGTGACAAACACCATGGCAAACCCTAGTTCACGTTGTAGATTTATGATCGTCTCGATAATCTGCTGCTGTACCGTCACGTCCAGCGCCGTTGTTGGCTCATCGCAGAGCAAAATGCCGGGCTTGCATGCCAAGGCCATAGCGATGACAATCCGTTGGCATTGACCGCCCGAAAGCTGGCTCGGATAACGGTCTGACCTTTTCAAAGAATCGGGGAGGCCCAGCATTTCGAGCAATTCAAGCGCTTGAATGCGGGAAGCCTTCCGGCTTGCTTTTTGCCGATAATAAATGACCTCCGCCACCTGGGCCACAACCGGGCAGAGCGGGTCCAGAGCACCTCTCGGGTCTTGAAATACCATGGCGCTGCTCACGTCGCTCTTGATGACTCCTCCCGTCTGCTCAATACCGCGGGGAAGCAGTCCGAGAATTGCACGCAGCGTAAGTGATTTGCCGGAGCCTGATTCGCCAACCAGGCCGAGGCTTTCTCCTTTACCCAACGAGAAGCTGACATTATCAACTAATTTCTTGGATTTAGCAGCCAATGATAAGGCCTCAACCTGTAACACCGTGTTAGCAGTCATTATTTTTTCCTCCATAAGTCTGCCAAGCCGTCACCCACCAGAGACAACGCAATCCCCGTATACACTACAGCCAGACCCGGAACTGCCGAGAGCCACCAGGCTGTCGTAATAAAGGAACGCCCGTCCGCAATCATCGTCCCCCAATCCGGGGTTGGCGGTGTAATGCCGATACCCAGATAACCGAGCGTAACGATCGCCACAAGCAGGCCGATCATGTCCGTCATCAATACCACAATCGCTTGCGGCAGCACATTGGGCAGCAGATGGCGCAGGATGATTCTTACTCCTGGCAGCCCTAAAGTCCGTGCGGATGCGACCCATTCCTGTTCGCGGAACGAAGCGCTGAGACCTTTTACCACACGGGCAAATACGATCCATCCTACCAGCATAAAGGTGATATAAATGCCTCGTTCTCCCGCTCCGCTGGCAAAGGCTACGATAATGACGATTAAATAAAAAGGAAACGCGATCAGCGTATCCGTCAGCAGCGAAATCATGGTATTAAGCCATTTCCCGTAATAACCTGCCAGCATGCCTAGAAATACTCCCGTGCAGAACGGGATGATTTCCGCCAGGACCATAATTTTCAGGTCAGTTCGCGCAGCATAGATCAATCTTGTAAACAAATCGCGCCCAAGCTGATCCGTCCCCAGCCAATGCTCCGGTGAGGGAGGCTGCAAAAAGGCGCTTAAATTTTGCTCCGAGGGCTGATAAGGACTAATGAAAGGAATAAACAGCGCCAGCCCGATAAGTACGGCAAACATAAGGCCTCCGACCAGAAGAGAGGGAGTGTTCCATACCCGGCTTGCCAGGCTTATTTTCCTTCCGCCCATAGGCCTTGGAGAGTCTATTTGGATAGGATTCATTGTTTTCCCCTCGTTCTGGGGTCAAGCCACCAGGATATTATTTCAATCAGCAAACTGATGATCACAACAGCTACTGCGCAATATAGTGCTATTCCTTGAATAACCGGGAAGTCCCGTTTCGCGATGGAGCTGAACAGCAGGCTTCCAATCCCTTTAATGCCAAATACCTGTTCAACGACCAGCGTGCCGCCGATCAAATAAGAGATATTCACGCCCAGCAGCATCAGTGTCGGAAGAGCCGAGTTGCGCAGCACATGCTTAAACAGAACTACCCGGCTTGGTATCCCCGCAGCTTTTAAGGTAACTACAAAATCGGACTCCAGCACCTCAAGCATCTGCGCTCTTAATGAACGAACCAGCGTAGGGATCTGAGAGAAAGCGACGGTAATCGCCGGCAGCGTAAGACTGTATAAAGTTCCGGTCCAGCCTTCCCCGATCCCGCCAACGGGAAACCAGTGAAGACGGACGCTAAAGAGCAGGATCAATAGCAAGCCAACCCAGAAAACGGGCATGCCCAGCGTTATTGTAGGGATAACCCGTATTAGATGATCCGCAAGCCGATCCTTGTGTGTAGCAGCAAGCACAGCTAATAGAAGCGCAACCACCACTGCCAGAACACAAGCCATCCCAATCAGAAGCAGGGTAACGGGAGCCCGTTCGGCGATTAATGCTCTGGTTGAGGTTCCGGCAATAATGGAATTTCCCGTATCTCCTTGAGTGAACAGTGTCTTGACGAATCGGAAGAATTGCTCCCATAGAGGAAGATCCAGCCCAAGCGTATGACGCATCTTCTGGATAGCTTCAGGTGTGCTATATTCTCCCAGAATCATTTTTGCGGGATCCCCCGGAACAATACGGATGATGAAAAATACGGTTGTCATCACACATAGGATCACAACTAACGCGCGGACAACAGCCAATATGAGCCAACTGCCGGATACATTGCCACCCGGCGATTTATTTAATGTCTTGCTTACTCTCATCATTGTTTAACATGAACTTCTTCAAAGCGAACACTACCGTTAGGCAAGACGACGAAGCTATCGACTGAAGAACGAACGCCTTTCAGGATGTCCGGATAATAAAGCGGGATGTACGGCACTTCGTCCGCAACAATTTGCAGCAGATCTGAATAGACCTTCGCACGGCCATCCCCATCCGGCGTCTTCTGCCCCTCATGCAGAAGCTTGGTTACTTTCTCATTCGTATAATGCGTCCAGTACGATTTACTGAATCCTTCCGGATCGGTCTGGAAGGCGATAATCGAGTTCGCATCAGGAGAATCCGCCTGCCCGCTGTTAAGCATAGCCGAGAAATCGTAAGCGAAGAAACGTTCCCGGAAAGTGGCTAATTCGATCGATTCAATCTCAATATTAATCCCGATCTCCTTGCCCGCCGCCTGGATAATTTGCGCCTCTTGGGCCCTTGTACTATTGCCGGAGGCTACAAGCAATTTTGTGCTGAATCCATCAGGGAAGGCTGATTTGGCCAACTCCTCCTTGGCAGCATTCAAATCAAAGTTCAACGCTTTGATCGTATCATTTGAATGATATGGGATTGCCGTTGGCAGCAATGAATTCGCCGTTTGCGCATAGCCGAAGGTTAGCGCCTTGGTCAAGCCTTCACGATCGATGGCCAAGGCTAGAGCCCGGCGAACATGAACATCGGAGAAATGTGGATCTAACGTATTGAAGAACAACTGTTCAGTCACCCAGCTGCCATTTGTTACTACGGTAGTGTCAGCGCCATTCTTGATCTCTTCGGCATTTTGCAGAGCAAGCGATTCGATGCCGTCGATCTCTCCCGCCTTCAATTGATTGATCGCCTGACTGTCGTCTTCTATCAGCTTGTAGACCAGCTTATCCATATACGGCTTCCCTTCCTGCCAATAGTACGGGTTCTTGGCAAAAGTCAGATCGCCAGCCGGGTCCCATTGCTCTACAACGAAGGGCCCTGTGCCCACAGGCTTCTTGAAGAACTCCTCCTCAGAAACCCCACCGAAATTGTTCGGAAGGATACCGTTGGAGAAGTTGGACAACTCGGAGATGAACGGGGTATACGACTCCTTCAGCGTAATGACCAGCGTGTGATTATCCTCCGCTTTGATGGTGTCAACCTTGGCCGCTATAGCAAGTGGACCGCCAACAGTCAAATGCCGCTGCAGCGAGAATACGGCGTCCTCCGCAGTAACATCCGTCCCGTTGGAAAATTTCAGGCCATCGCGCAGCACAAAGGTATAGGCCAGTCCGTCGTCACTAATGTTATGCGACTTGGCGAGCCAATCGACAATCTCGCCTTTGCTATCAAAGGCAACGAGGGGTTCAAATATTTTATCAATGGCAAAAGCATTGTTTGCTGTAATCTGATTATGCAGATCAAGCGAATTTACGGAAGCCGACCGCCCGTAGACAAAGGTACCTCCCGCCGCAGGCTCGCCTGTATTAGCACTTTGGTTCTTTTCCTGATTCGCATTTTGCTGAGCATCTTTATTCGCAGCAGGAGCATTTTTGTTTCCGGCGCATCCTGCAATTAATACCAACAATAGAACTGCCAATGTCCCTGCCCAAATTGATTTTCTTACAGATGATTGGAACCTTTTCATGCCTCTTCCCCCTTCTCATATAAAACAGATAAGATTAGTATGAATAACATTATGGATGAAACCCTTATTTCTGTCAAACAAAAATCTCCTCTATTCCTCTGCCTTAAAAAGTCAAAAAAAGACCCGCTAGAGTCTAGCAGGCCCTAGATTTCTATGTAACAAATCTTATTTCCTCGGCTCTTAATGACTGCTTCTAAATCTTGCGGACGAAGCCAGATGGTTGCAGTATTATCATTCGGATGTACTCCAACTTGGTTAAACTGCAAAATATCTTGATCGATTACAACCTCTACTCTACGAGTCTCATCGTTCAAAATCCCTAAGGGGGTAACAGCTCCTTTATTCAGATTCAAGTATCTGTGCAAATCCTCTTCGGAAGCAAAGCTAAGCGGTCGACAGTTTAATCCTTGTCTTAAACTTTTCAGATTAACGGTCTTCTCCTTTTGCAGCACGATGATAAAATATCTCTTCTTCTTGTCATCCCGGATGAACAGATTTTTCGCAATCGCTTCCCTATTGTCTATTGGGAGTTGCTCCATTTCTTCTATTGTATATACGACTGGATGTTCCACAAACCCATATTCAATTCCCATCCTGTTCAAAATATCAAATACCTGCTGATGTATGGCATTCATTCTAGTTCTCCTCCCTTCTTGGCTATTTTAGCAAAAAAACATTTATGATTATCTCACATTCCTGCCTCTCCGTATATAAGAAGGACTCAATAAACAGGATTTTTAATTGTTAATTTATTACAATATGTACCCAAAGGCTCTACCTCTCTTACCACGCAAAAAAACCGCCATTCTTACCTGCTTATCGCTAGGGTTAAATGGCAGCCTCGGCCGCGGAGAACATTATTTTTTTTTCTGCTTCGCCTTACGTTCGGCTTTGGCTATATTCTCGGACACTCGGAACTTCACAATCTTGGTGATCAAGTCATAGGGGATTGGCTGGCCGAAAGGGAACTGGATCGTTCCTTTACCCGCTTTATAAGGTGCTAGCTCTTGCTCAAATTCATTAATCCCGCTAGGTGCCGGATAGAAGCCAATATGATTCTTGAACGCTGCAAAATGGACTACATTGCCCTGTTGCGCAAATGTCGGCATTTGGTAGCTGATCTTCTCCACAGCTTCAGGTGCCGCTTCACGAATGACCTGGCGGATCTTCTCCAGAATCTCCTGAATGTCCGGTGGGAATGTGGCAATATAATGATCGATTGATTCATAGGTTATCTTGTTCGTGTCCATAGCTGGTCCCTCTCCATCATTTTCTTCCCAATATTATAACATCAATGTTTGTCTAATATGTCCAAGCGCAACTGCTTTGCTATATACCTTATCTATTCACTGCGAGCTACTCGAAACCCCTTGGTCAGGACCAAAGCCATTCGCCTCTAACTTGCCGCGGAAAGCAATCTCAATTATCGCTAAATATTTGACAGCAAAAGCATATTAAAGTATCTTGATAATTAAGTATCTTGATAATCAAGATTTATTAAAATTCAAGGAGGGCTATTTTTGTCAAGCAATATACCTGAACAACCCTCGGAGTTGCAAGAAAACCTGACGATGAGTATGCGCGGATTAGGAAACAGAACGATACTTTACCAGCAAAGTGTAGCTGCTGTCTTAGGTCTCTACAATAATGACTTTCTATCCGTTGATATCCTGCATGAAAAAGGTCCTATCACTGCCGGAGAACTGTCCAGGCTAACCGGACTTACGACAGGCAGCGTTACTTCATTAATCGACCGGCTGGAAAAAAACGGATTTGTGCAAAGACAACCTGACCCCCATGACCGTCGCAAAGTGATTATTGTACCACTATATGAGGATAAAGAAGAAGTTCGTAAGACATACCTTCTGCTCCACGCAGCGATGGTCAAGCTGGCTTCATCGTATTCAGATGAAGAGCTTGAGCTCATTACACAATTCTTGAATAAAGCAAGCGCCGTTTTAGAGGAGCAAATTCATCAGCTTCATTTACAAGCACGCAATAGCTCCTCCTCGCGATAATGTTATGTTACAAAACACCAAAAAACCAAGGATAAGGGATGAGTTAAATGGCTGTACTAGTTATCTATGCTACGAAAACAGGAGCCACGGCGCAATGCATAAAAGTGCTTGCTGAAGAGATTCCAAACTGTGCAACTTGTAATATTCAAATGGAGAAACCCGCTATCGAGGATTTCGATCGTATCATTTTAGGAGCGGGAGTTCGGGACGGAAAAATATATAAACCGATTCGTGATTTTATCAAAAAAAATCATCAAGAGTTATTGAAAAAAAGAATGGGTTACTTCATTTGTAACGAGAAGCCAAAGGAGACTGAAGAAATAATAGAACGGAATATCCCCGCCGATCTAAAAGAAGCAGCTATCTGCATTGAATCGTTTGGCGGTTATAAGGCTCACGCTGCACCAAAAGAAGGAACGGATCAATTGAAAGGAATTTTCGTAGATCGAATAAAAGCATTTTCCGAAAATTTCATAAGGTAAGTTCCTCAAATAGGAATTAAGCAGGAGGTAACGCTCAGAACTGTTACCTCCTACGTAACCTTATGTGATAATTTGCTTCGCTGGACGAACCCTATTTCACTACAGTCAATGACTTAAAAACACGTCAAGCCCGTTTTCCATATGTATTCGCTAAACTGTGCGGTACCAAATAATTCAATTAATAATGGCCAACGACTTGGTGCGGTACGTAAGGTTCTTCCAAAAACGCAATTTCTTCGGCTGTTAATTTAATGGTTAGAGCCGCTTCCGCATCTTCAAGATGAGAGATTTTTGTTGCCCCAACGATGGGAGCAGTTATCGGTTCTTTATGCAGAAGCCAAGCAAGTGCGATGTGAACGCGACGAACGCCATGTTTCTCTGCGAGACTTACAACCCGATCCACAACTATTTGATCCGCATCCGCTGTTGTATCATATTTTTGTTTTGCAATTTGATCAGTTTCAGCACGGTATGTTGTTATCTCGCGCGCCAGTCTTCCTCCCGCGAGCGGGCTGTAAGGAATCACTCCGATTTTTTCTTCCTTGCAAAGTGGCAGCATCTCCCGTTCCTCTTCACGGTATATGAGGTTTAAATGATTCTGCATGGATACAAATCGTGTCCACCCATTTTTCTCAGCCACATGCAGCGCCTTCAGGAACTGCCAGGCGTACATGGCAGAAGCACCAATGTATCTCGCCTTACCAGCCTTAACAACATCGTGCAGTGCCTCCATCGTCTCTTCAATAGGTGTATTGTAATCCCAACGATGAATTTGATACAAATCGACGTAGTCGGTTTTTAATCTCTTAAGACTCTTATCGATTTCGCTCATGATCGCTTTGCGGGAAAGTCCAGCTCCGTTTGGCCCTTGATGCATGCGGTTATAAACCTTGGTTGCTAGAACAATCTCATCTCGATTGGCATAATCCTTTAGAGCCCCTCCAATAATTTCCTCACTTGTCCCGTCGGCATATACATTCGCTGTATCAAAAAAATTGATTCCACTATCTAAAGCTTTTTTGATTATTGGGCGAGCTTGCTCCTCACGAAGCACCCAACGATGGTGCCCCTTATCTGCATCACCGAAGCCCATACAACCAAGACAGATCCGAGATACATCCAATCCGGTATTTCCAAGCTTCGTATAGTCCATTTAATGGATCCCCCTTATTATTTCCTAACGTATTTCGAAAAGGCGGTTTCACCTTTTATTGATTGTTTAATCTACTCCTATCTATAATTTTAAACAGAAACAAGTTGCTTACAATAGCCAAATCGACCTGATGTGTGAATTAAAAATGTTACGCTTTCTGCCATGGAGGAGCTTTAAAGATATGCCGTACCTGAAGCCCCATTCCACAGCCCCCACGACCGCCGCTCCTAAAAATTGGACAAACAGGGATATTGTTAGATAGGAATTGTAATTGAATAAAGCCCCCATTCCCACCAACTTGTCACTGGCGTGAAATGGCGGCCTGTCCATTCTACTCACTGCGAGCCACTCGAAACCCTTGGTCAGGGCCAAGGCCATTCGCCTCGAACTTGCCGCGGAAAGCAATCTCATTGTTGCTAACATCACCGATCCAGCCGCCGCCCTTCACCACCCGAAAAGATCCGCTGCTGCTGTCCAGATCTTCCCCATACCAGTTCCAGCACCATTCCCTTACATTGCCTGACATATCGTAGAGCCCTAACTCGTTAGCCTTTTTGGTACCAACAGATTGGGTTTTATTTTTATTATCTTCTATGATTGGCCAGTTCCAGTCCCCTGATAAGTATTTATTTCCGGCATTTCTCCAATACCATGCTACATCATCAGCCTTATCGCTTCCACTGTAGGTGTAGCTCTTGCTCAACTGACCTCCACCAGCAGCATATTCCCATTCGGCTTCGGTCGGCAATCGGTAACCGTTAGCCCCTTCATTCATCGTTACTATCCATTTCATATTATCGTTCTCACTCATATTGTTCGGATCCTGGTTGTTCTGATCGATAATGTAGTATGGCTCCAGGCCCTCTTTGACGCTTCGCTGATTGCAGTACTCAATAGCGTCATACCAGGTTACCATTTCAACCGGCAAATGGTCTCCCTGGAATCCGGATGGATTGTAGCCCATAACCTCGGCCCACTCTTTCTGAGTGACCTCATATTTACCAATGTAGAAATTTGATATGGTTACACTTTTTCCATAGTAGTTGGACTTCGTGTTCGTCATTGCCCCACCTTCCACAAAGACAAGACCGGGATTGGCGTCATTTTTCCCAGGCCTCTCTTGTGAGCAAGCGCTGACTACTAATACTAGGGCTACTAGAAGGAAAGTGAATAATTTTCTCATGGATATATCTCCTTTAAATAGATGAAAAAAGTGGTTAAGCTTGGACATTTACAGAAGATAATAAATATATTAAGGCCGCCGGCTTGTGGGCCGGCAGGCCTTTGGCGCTATTCAGCGTTAAGAAAGCTCTAGAACTTTAACTTTGAAGCTACGGCCTGGCATTGTTCATCGACCTGGTTACAGTCGACCTGTTACCACACCGTTACGTTAGAACTGCCGCTACTTTGATATCCTTCTGTAGCCAACACTTGATAAGACCAGCTGCTGCCCAAATTCATTCCATAATTCTTCCATGCATTAACGTGGTTGCTAAACGTAATAGCAACGTTGCTTCCTGTCGCTCTCTTCGACTGACGAACACTCCAGAACTGTTGGAAAGTTTGTGTACCGTCAATGGAAGGAGCATTGTACCGCATGCTTGTATAAACGTCATACGTTCCCCCGTCACTTGATACAGTACCTTTATACGTTCCAGTAGGGCGGTAAGTTCCCCAGCTATCTACAACGTAATATTCGATAAGCGAGTTTCTTGTCCAACCATAAAGAGTCAAATATCCGTTGCCATTTGGTGCCCAGACGCCAGCGTTGTAGTTGATGGTTCTGGATGGTGATCCCGTACCCCAGCCTTTGCCCACAACAAAGTTGCCGGAGTTTGACCATGTCACACTATAATTGCCGCCAGATCCATTAACCGCATTAACGGTTCCGCCACCATCGGTCCAATTTTGCCAATAGTCTGTTGCTGCACTGGAGGTCACTGCAAACATACTAAAACTCATCGCTGCTACGAGTAATGCCGTCATTATTTTCCTATTAAATTTGAACATAGAATACCTCCTTAATATATTATTGCAACTACGCCCTACCCTACATCCTTCTGTCGGTTTTACTTGCAGTACGTAACTTTTACTGTTTTTTCTTCCTGAAAATTCTATTTTCCACCTCCTTACTTGTAAATTATAGAAATAAAGCGTTTACATAACAACTTATCAAATTAAAGGTTTATCCCTCTTTATTTTAGATATTTGAATAAAAGTAGGATGTAAGAGATGGATTAGTGTAACGAGAATCGAGGAGCCCATGATCATATGATTGATCCTTTGGAGAAACGGCAAGACTGAAATAAATGTGAAACCTGCGGATTGACATTTCGTGCAGAGTATTATAATCTATGTATGACAATATGAGTATATGTTCATATACATCTAATTTTCCTTACAGAGGGGTATAATAAATGAGTGAAGAGCAGGAATACAAAGAAGCATTTCATGACGGAGCGCAGGATCTGGATGAAGAAACGTTATTTGTCGTTTCACAAACCTTCAAAGCGTTGAGCGACCCAACAAGAATCCGCATTTTGCATTTATTGTGTAAAGGGGAGCATTCCGTCAATGAAATTGCGGAGATACTAAATCTAAGCCAATCGAGCGTTTCCCACCAATTGCGTTTTTTGAAAAACTTAAGATTGGTCAAGTTTAGAAGAGCAGGCACTACCTTGTATTATTCAGAAGATGATGATCACGTTATGAACCTGCTGGGGAAAGCCATTGAGCATGCTGTACATCTATAATGCAGAGGAGACATATAATGGGACACGATCATGGACATGACCATACACATGGTGCAAATAAAAAAGCATTACTGATAAGTTTTATTATTATTACAGGATATATGATCATTGAGGCATTTGGAGGATTTATTACCAACAGCCTTGCGTTATTATCTGATGCAGGCCATATGTTAAGTGACTCCATCTCACTTGGTGTGGCACTATTGGCTTTTACCCTCGGCGGAAAGGTGGCCAACTACAATAAAACATATGGCTACAAACGATTTGAAATATTAGCCGCAGTTCTTAACGGGGTGACGCTCGTATTCATTGCAATCTATATTTTCTATGAAGCGATCCAGCGTTTTCAAAACCCGCCTGAAGTGGCTTCAACCGGCATGTTGATCATCTCTTCAATTGGTTTGCTGGTTAATATTTTTGTAGCATGGTTTATGATGCGCAGTGGGGATGTGGAAGAAAACTTGAATATGCGTGGAGCATATCTGCATGTCATTAGTGATATGCTTGGCTCTGTGGGTGCGATTATTGCCGCGCTGCTGATTATGTTCTTCGGTTGGGGCTGGGCAGATCCACTCGCCAGTGTCATTGTTGCCGCACTCGTATTACGCAGCGGTTATTATGTTATGAAGTCCGGGCTCCATGTCCTGATGGAGGGAACTCCGCAAAATGTAGATATGAACGAAGTGATTCAAACACTCCAACATGCAAAAGGAATTCAAAGCGTTCACGACCTGCACGTCTGGTCGATTACAAGCGGGTTAAATGCTCTTTCCTGCCATGCAGTTGTAGATGATCAAATGTCCATTGCTGACAGTGAGCGATTGCTCCGTCAAATCGAACATGAGCTTGAACATAAGAACATTCATCATATGACAATTCAATTAGAGACTTCTGCCCATCGTCATGACAATTCGATTCTGTGTACCGTGAAGGCTGAAGCCTCCGGACACCACCACCATGAACATCATCACTAATAAGAATGCCATATGGAATAAACAACAATCCCACCGGTCTTCATTGATCTGGGATTTTCCTATGAACGTTTAGGAGTTTGCTCATCAATTACCCGTTCCCTGTCCATGCCCCGAGCAGCAGAAGCTCAAGATCAACATGAGTACGGTATTTATTGCTCCACGTTTCCTGACATGATCATAGCTCTTTTTTATTAATTTTCCGCAATATGGTCAAATGACCAGGTCAAAAAGCCCACTCCGCTCATATCTTGCAATAACTATTTACCTGAAGGAGGTAAACAATTGAGTACGAGCAAAGTTGATACTTCACCGGTGATTATATTAGTGTTATTCATTTTCCTGTACATCATTCTCCAGAGTGGGTACTTCCCTTATCTGGCCTCAACTACTACCAGAGCTGCTGCAAAAGCTGATACCACCTCAGATTATGCTCCCGGGGTTATATGCAATCCCCCAAACTGTGCATACTCTGATTCAGCTGGTACCTATTACTACGGACCCGAATTCCCACATTACCATAGCGAAAATTTGCATACCGGCCAAAATGGCGTATGGGTTCCAACTAGCTAAAACCGAAAGAACACCGAACGAATGATGTCGGTGTTCTTCTTTTTCCGCCCCCTGCAGGGAAATAAAAAGCACCTTGATAAGGGGCTCGATCAAACATTAGATTGGGGAAGCTTAGCTGCTAATCTATTGAATGTATCCCCGATCTGCTTGCTAATGACGTATTATTGATTCCAAACTTATTTCAGAGTACAGCGATACTCAAGGAGAACTTTGATCAACAAACCAGAAATTTGCCCCACAATACGCCCCCTACGAGAAAGTAGTTTGGGCTTTATCGAATTTTATGAAAACAAAAAACCCTTGAAATAAGGGTTTCGAGTCTTAAAAGGTACAAAGCGGGTGATGGGAATCGAACCCACGCTACCAGCTTGGAAGGCTGGAGTTCTACCATTGAACTACACCCGCAAAATGATGGTCGGGATGACACGATTCGAACATGCGACCCCCTGGTCCCAAACCAGGTGCTCTACCAAGCTGAGCTACATCCCGTCAAACATGATGTTATTGAATTGAAATGGCGCGCCCTAAGAGATTCGAACTCCTGACCTTTTGATTCGTAGTCAAACGCTCTATCCAGCTGAGCTAAGGGCGCAAATGGAGCGGACGACGGGAATCGAACCCGCGACCCTCGCCTTGGCAAGGCGATGCTCTACCGCTGAGCCACGTCCGCAAAGCATGGTGCGCGTGGAGGGACTTGAACCCCCACGTCAAAGACGCTAGATCCTAAGTCTAGTGCGTCTGCCAATTCCGCCACACGCGCACATACACAATGTATTCTTCAAGAGAATACTGGTGAGCCATGAAGGACTCGAACCTTCGACACCCTGATTAAAAGTCAGGTGCTCTACCAACTGAGCTAATGGCTCATAAAATGGCTGGGGATATAGGATTCGAACCTATGAGTGACGGAGTCAAAGTCCGTTGCCTTACCGCTTGGCTAATCCCCAANGGTCCCAAACCAGGTGCTCTACCAAGCTGAGCTACATCCCGTTAAACATGATGTTATTGAATTGAAATGGCGCGCCCTAAGAGATTCGAACTCCTGACCTTTTGATTCGTAGTCAAACGCTCTATCCAGCTGAGCTAAGGGCGCAAATGGAGCGGACGACGGGAATCGAACCCGCGACCCTCGCCTTGGCAAGGCGATGCTCTACCGCTGAGCCACGTCCGCAAAGTATGGTGCGCGTGAAGGGACTTGAACCCCCACGTCGTGAAACGCCAGATCCTAAGTCTGGTGCGTCTGCCATTCCGCCACACGCGCACATACACAATGTATTCTCCTGAAGAATACTGGTGAGCCATGAAGGACTCGAACCTTCGACACCCTGATTAAAAGTCAGGTGCTCTACCAACTGAGCTAATGGCTCATAAAATGGCTGGGGATATAGGATTCGAACCTATGAGTGACGGAGTCAAAGTCCGTTGCCTTACCGCTTGGCTAATCCCCAACAACTACTTTGAGATTAAATGGGGCGATCGATGGGACTTGAACCCACGAGTGCCGGAGCCACAATCCGGTGCGTTAACCCCTTCGCCACGACCGCCATAATGTTGTTCATTGAGTTGTAAAACTTGAAGCTAATTGCGGGGGCAGGATTTGAACCTACGACCTTCGGGTTATGAGCCCGACGAGCTACCGGACTGCTCCACCCCGCGTCAATTAGAATATATGGTGGAGGCTAACGGGATCGAACCGCTGACCCTCTGCTTGTAAGGCAGATGCTCTCCCAGCTGAGCTAAGCCTCCATACTTGGTGACCCGTAGGGGATTCGAACCCCTGTTACCTCCGTGAAAGGGAGGTGTCTTAACCCCTTGACCAACGGGCCTTACATTAAATATAACATGCTAGATAATCATGGCGGAGAGAGAGGGATTCGAACCCTCGAGACGCTTGTGACGCCTACACGATTTCCAATCGTGCTCCTTCGGCCAACTCGGACACCTCTCCATGTGTTTAGGGTCCCCAGAAAGCGAATGGATTAAGCTTCAATAGCAAAATCTTCACCTTCTGGGAAAGCAACTCCCCGAACAGGACTCGAACCTGTGACAACTCGATTAACAGTCGAGTGCTCTACCAACTGAGCTATCAGGGAATATTGGTGGAGCCAAGGAGGATCGAACTCCTGACCTCCTGCTTGCAAGGCAGGCGCTCTCCCAGCTGAGCTATGGCCCCATACTGATATAAAATGGGCCCTAGTGGACTCGAACCACCGACCTCACCCTTATCAGGGGTGCGCTCTAACCAACTGAGCTAAGGGCCCTCATTAAAGGAACACGATTCAACGAACTAGTATGTATAAATACACCGGCGAAAAAAAATCCCCCTAAGGGGTTTCGCTTGGCGGCTTCCTACTCTCCCAGGACCCTTCGGTCCAAGTACCATCGGCGCTAGAGGGCTTAACGGTCGTGTTCGGGATGGGTACGTGTGGAACCCCTCCGCCATCGCCACCAAACGTTCAAGGTTAA
>NZ_LN831268.1 GCF_900069005.2 Paenibacillus sp. GM2
AAGGAGATGTGGTTTGAAACACACTTAGGTTAAAGTGGCGGGAAGCGTTGAGTTTGTTAGGTTTTCGGAGTAAACTTTAATGCGGCAGCCTCAACTAAGTACATCGAAGAGATGTTAGTTACACTGGTGGGGAGAATTTTAGAGGATTGGATGAAATAGGAGATGCAAAAGCAGTTGTCGAGTTATACTTGACAACTGCTTTTAGTTAAAATGCTATAATTTACTGTTAACTTGCAAGTTCATATGGTAACAGTAACTGTTCGGAATTTCTGAATAGTTCAAAATGAAGAATAGAATAACAATTGACTATAAAGAAAATTACTCTTTAGTACTGTTTTGTCTTCTTAAATTTTGAACTGCCAGAGCGAGATTTTGTATTTTATCAGCTTTGCTCCACTCGTCCCAGAATTTCACTGAACCTGAATTAGGTTGATACTCTGGCTTTTGAATTTTTATTCTGCTAGGCAGTAAACAAGAATCACCTACAACAATTGCCTCTCCGACTCCAAGCGTTGGAAGTTGATCTTGAATACCCCCTAGATTTTCTGGAAGCAAATTTGCTACAGCACTTTTATCTGATTGATTTGATAACCGAAGAGCGACGACATTATTACACTGACTCATTACAGTAGTATTTAGTTCAGATGGACGCTGACTAATAATAAGTAAGCTAACTCCATATTTACGCCCTTCTTTAGCAATCCGCTCAAAATGGGCTAATGCGCGAGCTTCTGCTGCATCAGCAGCCAAGCGATTAGGTAAATATAAATGTGCTTCATCACAAACCAGTGCAATGGGATGTCTTGTCGTACTATCAGACCATTGTTGAACCTGAAAGACTAAACGGGCTACTAAACTTAGAACAATTGGTAGTATATCCGAAGGAACCTCACTAAAATCAATAATTTTTATTCCTTGTGAATTTTCGGTATTTGCTCTCATGAGCTTTTCAACCAAGCTATCTAAGTAATTTACTGCAAGTTGCTGTTGGCTTAGTGAGAACAAAAATCCGTGCCGTCTATCACTGCGCTTTGATTGGAGTCTAGGCAAGAAACGATTAAACTTGCCATTAAAGGGACCGTTAACGGGTCCTTTTGTTCCTTGAACTTTTTGTTCATTTAGTTCGGTAATTATTTTTACAACATCATCCAAGCTGTAGGGGACGGGACTATCAATTGTAAAGGTATCAAGTTCTTTATGCATCTTTTCAGCTTCAAGAACAGCTTTTTTGGCACTAATAACAGCATTACTAAAAGCCATAGCTTGATTTGGTGCATTTTCGTCACTTCTATCTAGTATGAGAGCAAGCATATCTTCATAGCCGAGTAGCCAATAGGGGAGAAAAAGTACGCCTTCTTTAGGATTATCCAAATCCCCTGGTCCAGCAATCCGATAGCGTGTGATATTAGGATGCTTAGCTAAAGGCTCATATTCACCATGCAAATCAAATACGACCATGTTAGAATTTTCAAGACCTGCTACTTGCTCGATTATTTTTGCTACCGTCCAGGATTTTCCCGAACCTGTTGAGCCAACAACCATTGCGTGCCTTTGAAAAAATGCATTTCCGTCTAATAAAGCATGGGCATTAGCGGCCATTGTATATGAGCCTAACGACAAAGGGATTTTTGACTTAGCAGTTTCATCAGCGATTAGCCCCGTAAATAAAGTAAGATATTCACTATATAGCAAGTAACATTCTGCTCCTATTTCCGGAAGATTTTCGACAGCTCGCGTAAATGAAGGACGCTCTCTGCCCGCACGAGGTCCTTTGAGCGTACCTAGAGCATTGATAGTAACATCATTATTAACATTACTACTATCATCATCCGAAGCTTCATCTTTTTCAAACTCTAGACGAACCACCCGTTCGATACGTCCAACCAAACGAGTGTTAGGATCAGCGGTGTTCATAATAACATAGCCGTTAACATTGACTTTTCGAAGTTGTTCCTCGTTAGAAGTCGAAACATTTACACGATAGCTATCAACTTTATTAACATACCCTACAAAATACTCATTGCTGATGTTAAATAGGTTTATATCTTGTTGCATATGACTCAGCTCCCCATGCTTGATTTAAAAGTTCGGCTAGCGTCCAATGATTTGGTTCCTCTAGAATAAACGGCTCGAATTTATCACTGATAATCTCACTGTATTGGTCTGCTTTTTGAATTGCAATGAAATTTCTAATAAGTTTCCTTTCAATTAAAACTCTAGCAGTACTTGATAATTCCATTGCCAAGATTATTTTTGGAATAGATTCATTTCGTAATAACGGTTCAAAACTACCTTGAATGTGTAGGTCATTAAACCCAAATCCTAAGAACATCAGGGCGTTACATCCACTTAGAACTTGTCTCATTTCTGAGAACACCGTATTATACGGCTCCATGTGTGTCTCAAGATACTTTCCTGTTCCAGGCGTTACAATTGTTGGTGATAGTTGAACTTGTTCTAATAGCGGTAGCAAATGAGTACTGACTCCAGGCACTTTCATCACATCACCATTAGGAATTTTGAACCAGCTTAGTGAACCATGAGGCTTGTAAACTCGCAAGTGAGGCTGTGTTATATTATTAGGAGTTCGACCGTTCCTTATGGTTCGAATCATTTGCTCATTTAATCTGCTTACAGGAAGCGGAGAACCGATTGAACCTTCGTCAAATCCATCCCACACCTTCCAACCTGCTTTTGAAGCCGACCATTCAATAAGGTGGTCATAATTTGTTGTCACTACATGGAGAATTCTGGTGTTGGACGTCATATATTTGGAAAAGTATCGAACAAAACCAGTAGGATCAGAGTTGGTGGATATATCCAGCAATAGTTTTTGCTCATCAGATGATATGCAACACCAAGTCTGTTGAATTATTTGTTTTAATAACGCATCACTAACAGCTTCTCCAGAATTCTGGAGTACTTCTTCAAGCCCCTTCCCGTTAGTCAACTTTGATTTAATATCTTCCCACACGATTTGTTCCTGGGTGTTCAGTTTATCTGGGTTTACATGTTTAGTTAAAAATTCAGCTAACTTCCACATGCCAGAAATTCCAGCACCTGCAGAGGTCCCACTTCCAACTACAAGTACAGGATTTAATTTAAATGTTTCTTCAATAAATTCAGAATATTTGTCTCTCATAGAGATTTCCCCTTAAAGTTCGCCAATAAATTTAAGTTGGTTGCATCCATAAGTTACTTGTTTCGACAGCGTTCCTGGAAAAACCTGCTGCTGTATAAGAAGTATTCTAAAAATGGAATTCCGTTTATAACACTCGATGATTCGGTGAATATTTTTTCTGCTCTTGACTCAACGTGCAGAACTTTCTGCAAGATATGGAGGAATAATATGGATACATGTCGAATGACTCTACATGATTCGACTATCATTTATTTAGTAATGCTACTGAACTGTAAGTGAGGGTTATATATGCAGGATAATAGACGATTGTTTACCGATAATGAAAAAATGCTTTTATTTAACGAAGTCGATGGTTACTGTCCTATATGTACGGATGGGCTTACTCATAGAAAAAAGGGCAGGATATACAAGTCCTTTGAGGTGGCACATATCTATCCAGCTAATCCGTTACCTAATGAGGTAGATTTGTTGAAATTTGAGGAGAGGTTGTCTGATGATGTTAACGATTTGAAAAATGTAATTGCAGTTTGTTCAAAATGTCACGGTCGTTTTGACAGTCCACGTACTGTTGAAGAGTATAATAAATGGGTAAAACTAAAAAAAGGACTTTTGCAAGATGCCCAACTCAGAAGTACGTATTACTTGTTCAATATTGAATCAGAAATTGCTGTTGTATTAGAAAAACTGCAAACTATTGACGGGGATATCACCACTCTAAGTTATGAGTCTTTAAAAATCGATGAGAAAACAAATGATTCGCTTCCTTTCATTCTTAAACGAAAAATAAAAAATGATGCAGTTGATTACTTCGATTTTATCAGAAATATATTTGTGACAATGGATCAAGTTACTCCACATAAGTTTGATACTCTTGCATCCCAAGTTAAAAGTTTTTATTGGAAGTGCATGCAAACAGATACCAATCAAGAATACATATATAATGCGCTTGTAAAATGGTTAGATGAAAAGACAGACCATTGTTCTAGAAGAGCATGTGAGATAGTGATTGCTTTTTTTGTTCAAGACTGTGAGGTGTTTTCTTGATACTTCCTAACAAGCTAATACCATTTAAAGATAGCGTCATATCAAAATTAGTTTATATACTGGAAATTCTAAGTATAACAGATGACAGTGTGGAAAGTCTGTTTGAAAAAACATCTCACAAGTTTGAAGATGTTAACCAATTTATATTAGCTTTAGACGTTTTATTTGCTCTTGAAAAAATAGAAATTGATGAGGAACTGAAGGTGATTCGATATGTTAAAGCAAATCATTTGTGATAAATTTGTTGAACAGCGCGTGGTTTTTCACAAAGGCTTGAATGTTATAGCTGGTGATGAGATTGCCTCAAACTCCATTGGTAAGTCTACAATGCTAATGATTATAGATTTTGTTTTTGGCGGCGATGATTATATCAAGAAAAACCATGATGCTGTCGACAACTTAGGTCATCACGTATTTAAGTTTTCGTTTATTTTTGATGAGGATGAATACTTCTTTTATCGCACTACTTCTGATTACAAGTTTGTAACAGTATGCGATGAAAATTTTCAAGCTCAAACTAATATTAAAATTGAAGCATATACCAAGTTTCTTCAGGAGAAGTATAAATGTCAAATTGAAGAATTATCATTTCGAAATATTGTTGGAAGATACTTCAGAATCTACGGGAAAGAAAATCTAAATGAAAGAAAGCCGATCCAATATTTTGAGAAAGAGCGGCAAAAGGACTCTGTTGTTGCATTGGTAAAGCTTTTCAATAAATATAGTGAAATTGCTGGATTTGAAAAACAAATCACCAAGTTATCAGAGGAGAAGACAGTCTTAGCTGCAGCTGCAAAAAAAGAATTAATACCTAATATTAGCAAAAGTCTTTTCGGACAAAATGAGAAGAAAATCGAATTGCTTAATGATGAACTGACAAAATTAAAAGAGAGTATAATCAGCGCTGCATTAGATATTGAAGCACTTGTCTCAAAGGATATTCTTGACCTTAAAAAGAAAAAAAGCAGCTTAGTCACGCAAAAGAATGTATTTGAAAGTCGTTTGAAAAGAACATTAACAAACATTGAGAATAAAAATATAAATGCAAACTCAGAATTGGAACAACTGATTGAGTATTTTCCCAACTTCAATGTTGAGCGTGTGATAATGGTTGATAATTTTCACTCATCAATTACTTCTATCTTGAAAGACGAACTTAAAAATACTGCAAAAGAGATTAATACGCAATTATCTATACTGAATAATGAAATCGCAGATATCGATAAGCTCATCAAAGAAAAACTTAGCATTAAAAATGCGCCTAAATATACGGTTGAAAAGGTTGTAGAAGTTGCATCAAAAATCAAACAACTTACTGATGAAAATGGATTTTATACAAAGAAGAAAACTATTGAAAGTTCGATGAAAACTGCAAAAGAAAACTTGGATACATACAGAGAAGCAATCTTGACTGAAATATGCAGTCAAATTAACATTCAAATGGTTAAATTAAATAAAGAAATTTATTCAGACAACAGACGCGCTCCAGTGCTATCTATTCAAGGGGAGAGGTACTCATTTAATACCTTTGGAGATACTGGTACTGGCACTGCTTTTGCCAATTTAATTACTTTTGATATAGCTCTTTTGGAACTGACATGTTTGCCTGCACTAGTACACGACTTACCTCTCATGAAAAATATTGAGAATAATGCACTCGAAAATATTGTGGAGATTTATAACAAGAGCAACAAACAAATATTTATAGCGATAGATAAAGTGAATTCCTATAAAAAAGAGACAGGGAAGTTAATTTCAGATAGAACCGTTCTACAACTAGCTAAAAATAAAATACTTTTTATAAAAAATTGGAATAAAAATCTATAAGAAACAATCAATTAAATTTGGAAGCCCTATACCCCATCAGCGGATATAGGGTATTTTTCTGCTTTTACGTCTAAGTGCAGAGGTTTTTGTAAACTAGACTGGAGACTTGGACGTGGCGCAGCAGCCAATAGAAGATGCCGTAGCGTAATTTGATGAAGATTAATCAAGCGATGATTACATTGTCGGTCAGTTCATAGTAGGAAAGGGCAACGGTGCGTTTCCCCTTCCGATTACAGGGATAAATTTATTTTGAAAGGCGGCTTGTTTCTATTCTCTATTCGTTCCTGTTGTTGCTTCATCTTGCCTCACAGAGTGCTGTACTCCATGCTTACACTGACACACCATAACATATTTATAGTCGGCTACTTAATAGAACAGTCATCTTTCACCATTCGTGCTAAATACGAGTGGAAAAAGAAGAATCCACCGCCAAATCAATGACAACAAGAACATTCAAAGTGTATTCGAAAATGTATTAACTCCAAGACTCGAAAAAAGACATGGGAGATTCCCTTGTCAGAAGCCATTGGAAATTTCAATCAAGCTGATTAATCTTCATTCGCATCCAAATCACATTGTCCTCATACCGTTTTGTGGGAGCGGCAGCGAAGCTGTTGCCACTCAAATGACGAACAGAAACTTTATTGCCTTTGAAAGAGAATCGAAGTACATAGAGCTTACGAATATACGTTTAGAGAATACGAATGAACTGAAAGACAAGCTAATTCACCTGATTTAGTCATTGCAACCTCAATACGAATACAGTTTGTGATTGCACAGTTTATATAGATAAATCATATTTAGAAAATTTATGGAACTCGGTTATACTTCAGCGACACATAAAAATAGAGCAAAACAGCCCACTCCGATTTAATCGGTTATGGTACAAGATCAATAGAACATAAAATAAACATGAGAACGCTCGAGAGGAGAATGCCCGATGTCAAGGGATTTAAATAAAGCTTACCGTATTCATATTCAGGCTGGGCAGGGTAATCTGGGTGAAATGATTGATGAACTTGCCAAACAGGTTGTTCATAAAAACATAGATGAGTATCAATCCAATAATTACCGTGTAAAAAAAATCTCAGCTTTAGGACGTGCCATTTAATCTATAGCTATTCATAAATTTGAACATCCAGCAGTCCCTTTGGCTTGAGCTTGCATTGCCAGAGGGATTTGCTTTTATATAAGGGGAATGATCAATCATGACGAAAGCCGCTATCTACGTACGTGTCAGTACGACGAAGGAAAGTCAGAAGGATAGCCCAGAGCATCAGCTTGCAGCATGTAAGCATTATGCGGAAGATATGGGCTGGGAAACCAGTGAAGATATTATATATGAGGACAGAGAATCAGGAACGAATATCATTGACAGACAAGCCATACAGCGGGTTGTAAGAGATGCTCAGAACGGTGCCTTTCAGGTTATCATTTTTGCTGCCTTATCTCGTTTTGCTCGTGACATTGGCGACTCTATTAACTTAAAACGTAAAATTGTTGATGCCTTGCACATCCGTTTAATATCTATCGACGATCATTACGATTCCGATTCTGACGGTGAAATGCTCTTCTCTATTATTTCGAGTATTAACCAATCGGTCAGTGAACAGATTAGCCGAAGTTCCCGTCGTGGTAAACGTGAATCAGCCCGTAAAGGGAATTTTATTGGTAGTCGCGCTCCGTATGGCTATAAGAGAGTCGTTCAAAATGGGTTGAAGGTGCTGGTTCCTGATGAGGAAACATTAAGCACTGTCCGTGCGATATTTCAGATGTATACGGCAAATAAAATGGGAGAAAAAGCAATTGTGGCTTATTTGAACGATAAAGGCATCCCCTCTCCCAAAAAAGGATTGTGGGGCATTACAACGGTTCAGCGAATACTGCAAAATGAAGCTTACATTGGTAAAAATCGTTTTTCCAAATATGAAACAAAAACGGTATACACCAATGTAAACGATATGTCAGAAAGAAAAAAGGTACAGGTGCAGCGCCCCAAAAGCGAATGGCGCTATGCCATTGATGAGCAAACTCATCAGGGCATAATTGATGAGGAAGTTTTCCAGTTAGCACAAGAGTTGCGGCTAGAACGAGGCGGTGGTGAGCGCGGCGGAATTAGGCAGAAAATCAATATATTTGCTGGTATAATCAAATGTGCGCACTGCGGTTCGTCAATGGTCAGCATGAAGTCCAAAAGCAAGAAAACAGACCGTGATGGTAGAGAATACCGCTATCTAGTCTGCTCCAAAAGACGACGACAAGGCGACGCTGGATGTAATAACGACTTTTGGCTCCCCTACTATCCTTTTCGCGATGACCTTATTCATTCATTATCTCATGCTCTGAGACATATAACCTCAGCAGAGGAATTATTAGAAAAGCATAAAAGACTCATTCAAATTAATCAGTCAGACCTTGAAGGCGAGTTGAAGAAGCTCCATAAGCGAATTGCAGAAAATCGCAAATGTCTGTTTGAATTGCGTCGTGAGAAGCTGTCAGGCGGGTTCCATGATGAACAGCAGTATAACATGGAGAAGGCTATCTATGAGCAGGAAATCGTTCAATTGGAGAAGAGGCTGACAGAGGTTAGTGAGGAGAAACAGAAAAAGTCAGACTTAACCGAGCTGTACGAGCAAGTGATGGATATGCTGGATGAGCTGCTAGATCTGGACTTCGATTCATTTGATGAGATGCAGTTGATACTGAAAAAGCTGTTATCAGAAATTAAAGTGAGCCGCGATGGTGAGATTCAGGTGGTGACGACCTTTGGGTTGTCGTTGCAGGAGCTTGAAGCTGATAAGAAGGAACATTTGAATTAGGTTTACTGCGCCTAGCGCAAAATAGACCAAGCGATAGATATCTTCCAGTGATGAATGGTATCGCTTGGTCTATTTTTCAAGCTCAATAGTCATAGTTTCGAAATTCACTTTGCATTTGGCTCTTATCATAAAATCAATGCCTACAATACCATCAAATCCATAGGGTTCTTGAATCGAACCAAGCTGAATCGAAAAGTCATCTAAAATGACCTCTTCAATACGAAACTCAGAAATCGGCTGTTCATAGCAAACCTCACTCGTTCCTCCTACCCCATACATTCGCTTGGCACGTCCATTGATAAAATCAATGTAGATACCTATTGCTGCTAATGCATCGGTATCGAATACTGTTGCCGCGCAGCCTGTGTCAAATAATACATTGTTCAGTACGATAGTTTGGTTATTTCGAGTTAAAGTCAAGGATACAATAGGTAAACCATTCTGTAGTCTTATCTTCATAGTTGCTGCCGTACTCCTGAGAAAAACTCTTCAACAACTTCTACTTCTTTTCTACTCGTATGGAATACATACAACTCACGAGACGGATGTAACTTATGCAGCTCTTTATAGCCACTCCACGCTTCCTGCGGATTATCGTAATCCTGAATGACTGCCATTTCCTCTAACTGACGTATGCAATTGCTGGAGCTTGCTTTGATTGCTTCGACAAGTACAAAGCGGCTTGGATGCAGTTCGGTAATTTCTCCCCATTTCATCGGCTTCACCTTACTTGGAACTGTAGTAATCATATTATAGCATATTTGTCCAAATGGAAGGGTATTGGTGTGGGAATTGTAATTATGTGGTACAATACAGTCTTCAAGTAAAGACATCTGAATATCGGCGTGTTAATGTGTTTTGCTAAAAATTTGAACATAAAATATTGTATCGGTAACTTGTGTTTCGAAGTGAAAGCAGTTAAGGGGGGTAATTTATGGAAAAAGCATCTTTTCCCAAAGAGTTATTAACACAAGTGATTGAATCCAATAATAAAATATGGATTGAACAGTACAAAACCATGACTAATTTTAGTAAGGGGTATTATCAGAAACTTGAGAATTTTTTTAGATTTCATAAATTTACCAATAAACCTTTTAATTTGTTTGTTCTAAAAGATGTTGAGGAATATATTGAAGTTCTATTCTATAATGATTATGCACCAAATTTAATAGATTCCGTTATATCGAACCTGTCCTCATTTAAAAATTTCCTAATTGTACAGTATCCAGATAATTTTAGTCAAAGCTTTCTAAGTAATATCTTGAGTTTGAAAATAGGGACAAAGGAGAAAAAATATGCTGAATCCCGTCCCTTAACATACAAACAATTAGCGCATATTAAACAATATATTAAATCAAACATAAGAACTGAATATATATTCAACGTATTTTACCAACTGGGTATTGATAAAAAAAATTTCCATGTATGTTCACCGGATAATGCAGTGAGGAAAAAAAACTCGTTTGTAAAGGAAAACATAGAAATTGAATTTAATTTTGTTATCGCTGAACTCCTTACTCGCGTGATGTTAGAACCCAATTTTAAGGCAACACCTAATATGATTTCCGCTCACTTTAAAAAAATTCAGATGTATTTAAGTGATAATAATCTACTGGAAGAGGATCAAACAATAACATACAATGACATAATAAAGACACATGAGCGTTTTTTCTTTATCTGCCCGCACTGCGATAGAAAAAAAGAGAATATTTCATCAAATTGGATATTGGTAAAAACCAGTATTAATAATGAATTGCAACTAATATGTTCAGAATGTAAGGGGCAATTATTATAGATGGAAAATGTCGATTTTTTATCAGTTGAATCCTATTTAGATATATATGATCAGAATGGGGTATTGTTGAAAATCAGAAATGAAGAAGTGGCGAGTACTCTGGAGTATTCCTCATTAACCACTTTTGAAGGAGAGAAAAAGCTAAAGTTACATTATGAAAAAGAAAGAGACGCTTCATTTATGAGAAAATGCAAGGAACAATATACGAAAAAAGATCCATTATTAGCATGTGAAGCTTGTGGATTTAGTTTTCAAAAAGTCTATGGTGACATTGGTAAAAACTTTATCGAGGGTCATCATACCAAGCCTATTGGTGAATTAACGGTGGAAACTGAAATAAATGATGAGGACATTAAAATGGTCTGTTCAAATTGTCACAGTATGATTCACAGTAGGTACCCGTGTTTCACGATTGAAGAGATTAAAGAACTGATTAACATTACGGAAATTTCAACATAAGCGATAAATTTTGGTGTGTTTCAAACCACATCTCCAA
>NZ_LN831273.1:0-60000 GCF_900069005.2 Paenibacillus sp. GM2
CTCAAGATGAGATTTCCCAACGAGTAAGACCCCTTGAAGACGACGAGGTTGATAGGCCTGAGGTGGAAGTGCAGCAATGTATGGAGCTGACAGGTACTAATCGGTCGAGGGCTTATCCAAAAAACATCTAAAACCTGCAAAATGAGTTTCGTATCCAGTTTTCAAGGATTAACCTTGAACGTTTGGTGGCGATGGCGGAGGGGTTCCACACGTACCCATCCCGAACACGACCGTTAAGCCCTCTAGCGCCGATGGTACTTGGACCGAAGGGTCCTGGGAGAGTAGGAAGCCGCCAAGCGATAAGAACCACTACCGTTAATCGGTGGTGGTTTTTTTGTATATGGAATACAATAAGAACAGAATAACTTACGATAAAATTTATATCACCGTATCGATTGCGGTGATTTTTTCGTTTATTACAGTGAAGGCTCTGTAAGGAGCGAACAGAAAGATCATCAGATGGTAAGGAGGTATGGCCGAGTGGATCGAATTATTCCCATGAACCCAAAGGTTGAGGATACAGAAGCTTCTCCCGAATGGATCGAGGAGCATCATCGGGTGCTGCAGAAATATTGCCGTTCTCTGACAGGCTCGGTCTGGGAAGGGGATGATCTGGCTCAGGAGACTTGGATGAAGGTATGGGTCTATGTGCAGGAGAGGCCATTGGCACAGGCTCATATAACCCGGGCCTTCTTATATCGCGCTGCTCGTAATGCATGGATTGACCAGGGACGACGGAAGCGCCTGGATACGGTATCGTTGCCTGTGGAACCTGAGCAATTAGAAGCGCCGTTGAGTTCGTACCCGCCTTATGATCCTTCTGCTTTCCATCACATCATGGAGTTGATGATTCAGAGGTTCAATCCGGAGCAGAGGACGGTCCTTCTATTAATCGACGGCCTGAAGTTCACAGCTAGAGAAGTATCGGGGATGTTGAATATGACCGAGGGTGCGGTGAAGGCCCTGCTGCATCGTGTCCGGACCAAGCTAAAGGCCTTGGTAGACCCTAAGAGGCAGGCTGATGACTCAGGCAAGGTAAAGAGACTGTTCAGCTCTTACCCTGCCTCGCAAGTGGATGAGAGCACGGTCTATGCCTATATTAAGGCATTCCATGAACAGGATGCTGCAGCATTGCTCCAGTTAATGAACGAAGGAAGCAGGGATGTTCTTCCTGCGGTGCAATACGTGCATAAGGATAGATCCAGACAGAAGACTCATGCTGAGATGAAACCGTTTAGCCTGCTGCTCGGTCACGACCTATTCCGGAGCATGGCAGCTTAAGCTGTGGATTGAACGGTGTAGATTGACAACGCAGTTAACCAACCTTTTTAAAGGAGGCAATACAAGATGAGTACAGTGATTCCTTATGTTATTGACCAGACCTCCCATGGAGAACGATCGTATGATATTTACTCCAGACTACTGAAGGACCGGATTATCTTCTTAGGCTCGGAGATTAATGATACCGTTGCGAACAGTATTGTGGCGCAAATGCTATTTCTAGCGGCGGAGGACCCGGAGAAGGATATTCACTTCTATATCAATAGTCCCGGTGGCGCGACCTCAGCTGGCTTTGCCATCTATGACACGATGCAATATGTTAAGCCGGATGTGCAGACGATTTGTTCGGGGATGGCAGCTTCATTTGCGGCCATTTTGCTGTTAGCTGGTACAAAGGGGAAGCGGTTTGCGCTTCCGAATAGCGAGGTTATGATTCATCAGCCTCATGGTGGTGTGCAAGGGCAGGCAAGCGACATCGCGATTAGTGCCAGACGGATTATTAGCATTCGCAGTCGACTTAATGAAATTGCAGCGGAGCGAACGGGGCAGCCGCTGGAGCGGATTGAGAAGGATATGGACCGTGACTTCTTCATGACCGCGGAGGAAGCGAAGCAATATGGGGTTATCGATGAAATCATTCAAGGGCAGCATCATATATAGTTCTGAGGCAGATAATTTGCATACTTAAAATTGAGGGATTGTTCTAATGTAGCTTTCGCTGCAGAGGGGCAGTCCCTGTTTCGTCTAAAGCTATCCATCCAATAATCGGAATCAAAATGAAGCGTTTGGGGCAGTATTATGATCATAAAATGTTCGAAATTGCAGATATGTACACTGCTGATGGACAGTCGTGTGTGCTGAGGAGCCTAACCTTTTTTCCTGACACATTTTCTTGACAGCCTATAGGGGCTTTGCTAAGATTGCAATTAATATATTTTCGTAAGTAAGGAATTGGCCTTGATTTATACGGGAATCGGTCGAATGGTAGTTCAAACTAAAGGAGGAAATTTCAAGGTGTGGGAAAGCAAATTTAACAAAGAAGGCTTAACATTTGATGATGTACTACTAATCCCTCGCAAATCAGAAACATTGCCTAAGGAAGTTGATGTATCGACTAAGCTCAGCGATCGTGTGAAGTTGAATGTGCCTTTGATCAGTGCGGGCATGGATACGGTAACTGAATCAGCTCTGGCAATTGCAATTGCTCGCGAAGGCGGTATTGGTATTATTCATAAAAACATGCCAATTGAACAGCAGGCAGAGGAAGTGGACCGGGTTAAACGTTCGGAAAGTGGTGTAATTACGAACCCGTTCTCCTTGACGGCTGATCATCTTGTCTCTGATGCAGAGACAGTAATGGGTAAATTCCGGATTTCCGGCGTACCGATCGTAGATGAGAATAATAAGCTAATTGGCATTTTGACGAACCGTGACTTGCGTTTCGTGCATGATTACAGCATCAAGATCAGTGAAGTTATGACTCATGAGAATTTGGTGACTGCACCTGTAGGTACAACCCTCCAACAGGCAGAGGTTATTCTGCAGAAACACAAAATTGAGAAGCTGCCATTAGTGGATGACAATAATATTCTCAAAGGACTTATTACAATTAAAGATATTGAGAAGGCGATCCAATTCCCGAATGCGGCTAAGGATTCCCAAGGTAGGCTGCTGGTTGGAGCGGCTGTAGGTATTTCCAAGGATATGTTTGAACGGACTGAGGCATTGGTGGGTGCTGGTGCGGATGTCATCGTGCTCGACTCTGCACATGGTCATCATATTAATATTATTGAAGCGGTGTCTGATATCCGTAAAAAATATCCTGAGTTGACGATTATCGCAGGTAATGTGGCAACAGGTGAAGCTACGCGTGAACTGATTAAGGCGGGCGCTTCAGTCGTTAAGGTGGGTATCGGGCCAGGTTCGATTTGTACGACCCGGGTAATTGCCGGAATCGGTGTACCGCAAATCACAGCGATCTATGACTGTGCTACGGTAGCTCGTGAATACGGCATTCCGATTATTGCCGATGGCGGTATCAAATATTCTGGCGAGATTACCAAGGCCTTGGCTGCAGGTGGACATGCTGTAATGTTGGGAAGCATGTTTGCAGGTACCGAAGAGAGCCCTGGCGAGTCTGAAATTTACCAAGGGCGCCGCTACAAAGTATACAGAGGTATGGGTTCTATGGCTGCGATGAAGCAAGGCAGCAAGGACCGCTACTTCCAGGACGATGACAAGAAGCTGGTTCCCGAGGGAATTGAAGGCCGCGTAGCTTATAAAGGGCCGCTTGCCGATACGATTCACCAGTTGCTTGGCGGACTTCGCTCAGGTATGGGCTACTGTGGAGCCAAGAATCTGGACGAGCTTCGTAACGATACAGAATTTGTACGAATTACAGGCGCGGGACTTCGTGAGAGTCATCCGCATGATATCCAAATTACGAAGGAAGCACCTAACTATTCTATTAGTTAATAGAAGAAAGAGATTGGAGAAAGACAGGCCAGGCGGAAATCGCTGGGCCTGTCTTTTTTTGCAGGGTGCCCTGTGATAGAATAGACTAAGCAATAATCGAGAATATGAGGGGAGCTTAAGGAACATTGAAACTGAAAAGAAAACAACGCGCAATTCCGACTTCCAAGCAAACTATGAAACCGCATTTTATTCGTAAAAGTGCTGCTTCTATATTGGTTTTGAATATGTTGTGCTTCTCTCTGGTTCCAGCGATGGCGCTGGCTGAGACTGGAACGCAGCAAACGACGCAAAAAGAATCGACAACAACGACGAAATCAACCACTCCTGCAAAAGGAGCGGCTATACCATCCGTAGAATCTCTCGATTTGAAGGTAGGATCGGCTATTCTGATGGATGCGGAGACCGGGCAAGTTCTGCTTGACGTAAATGGTGAAGAAGCACTGCCACCTGCAAGCATGACCAAGATGATGTCTGAGTACATCGTGGCGGAGTATGTGAAGCAAGGTAAGACCAGTTGGGATACCGTAGTAACTACAGGTAAAAATGCTTCTTTGACTAAAGGATCACGGATTTTCCTGGCTGAAGGGGATCAGCATACAGTTAAGGACCTCTATGCCGCCATGGCAATTGGCTCAGCCAACGATGCAACGGTTGCTTTGGCCGAATTTGTGGCCGGCTCCGAGCAGGAATTCGTGCAATTAATGAATGATGAAGCGAAGCGTATGGGGATGACTACAGCTCATTTCGCCAATTCTACAGGTCTTGATATTAAGGATATGCCGGAGGAGTTTCGTACTCCTGGGGATCAGGAGACAGTGATGTCGGCCAAGGATGCGGCTATTTTGGCTCGATATATTGTAACTGACCATCCGGATTTCAACCAATTTACTTCGCTGCAGACATACCAATTCAGAGAGCGCGATAAGACACCAATCGTCAATTTGAACTGGATGCTTGAAGCTAATAAGAACATAACCAATTTCAAAAAATATGCTTATGAAGGTCTTGACGGCCTGAAGACAGGCCATACGCAAAATGCAGGCAACTGCTTTACGGGAACCGCCGTTCGTGATGGTCATCGTCTGATCAGCGTCGTGATGGGCACCTCCAGTGATTCGGCGCGCTTTGTTGAAACGCGCAAAGTGCTCGACTACGGCTTTAACAACTTCGAGACCAAACAGGTCGTTGCTCCTAATGCGACGGTAACTGGATCTGAGACAATTACGGTGAAGAAGGCGAAGAACACTGAGGTTCCGCTTGTAAGCAGCCAAGAAGTGGCCTTTGTTATTCCAAAGGGTGCGGACATTAGTAAGGTGGAGTCCAAAGTCACGATGACGCCGGAAAGCGCATCTCTGACAGCTCCGCTTCCAAAGGGAACCAAGGTTGGAACAGTGACTTACACCTTGAAGCCAGATGGAATGAATCAGACATTGGAGAAGACGGTTGACCTAATTACTTCCCAGGATGCAGAGAAGGCCAACTGGTTCAAGCTTTTCATGCGGGCAATCGGTGACTTCTTCAGCGATTTGTTCAACGGCATTAAGAATTTGTTCTAGAACGAATAAATTCCGAGTGAATGGGTTGTATATTTTAGGCGACTGATGTAAAATATCAAGTTAGATTATTATCGGGAGGCGTGGAATTTATGGAAACTGGAACATCGAGAGTTAAAAGAGGTATGGCTGAGATGCAAAAAGGCGGCGTCATTATGGACGTTATGAATGCCGAGCAAGCTAAGATCGCTGAAGCAGCTGGTGCGACCGCTGTTATGGCTTTGGAGCGGGTTCCTTCCGATATTCGTGCAGCTGGCGGCGTAGCCCGCATGGCTGACCCAACCATCGTTGAAGAAGTCATGAAAGTAGTATCTATTCCGGTTATGGCCAAAGCACGGATCGGTCATTATGTGGAAGCTAAAGTTTTGGAATCGCTTGGGGTAGACTATCTGGATGAGAGTGAAGTTCTGACTCCGGCAGATGAAGTCTTCCATATTGATAAACGTGATTTTACCGTTCCGTTTGTCTGCGGTGCGAAGGATCTGGGTGAAGCGCTTCGCCGTATTAGCGAAGGCGCATCGATGATTCGTACGAAAGGTGAACCAGGAACGGGGAACATTGTTGAAGCTGTGCGTCATATGCGTCTGATCAATAGCCAAATTCGCAAAGTACAGAACATGTCCAAGGACGAATTGTATGCTGAAGCCAAAAATCTGGGCGTGGCTTATGATCTGCTGTTTGAAGTCCATGAGGCTGGCAAGCTTCCGGTTGTAAACTTTGCCGCTGGCGGAGTGGCTACTCCTGCAGACGCTGCCCTGATGATGCATTTGGGTGCTGACGGCGTATTCGTCGGTTCCGGGATTTTCAAATCGGATAGTCCTGAGAAGTTCGCTCGGGCGATTGTAGAAGCGACTACCCATTATACAGATTACAAATTAATTGCGGAAGTATCCAAGAACCTGGGTACGCCGATGAAAGGTATCGAAATTTCGAAATTGTCCGCCGCTGAGCGTATGTCCGATCGCGGTTGGTAAGATGACTCCGAGGCGCGCTTCATGGTTCATGAATCGCGTCTTAAGTCGATAGCTTGGATAGAGAAAGAAGGTTTGGCCATGAAGGTAGGAGTATTGGCGTTGCAAGGTGCTGTAACAGAGCATATCCACAGCATAGAGCTAGCGGGAGCAGAGGGCGTCGCTGTGAAGCATACTGAGCAGCTTGAAGAGCTGGATGGATTGATTATTCCGGGCGGCGAGAGTACAACGATCGGCAAATTAATGCGGAAATACGAATTTATTGAAGCTATTCGGGCGTTCTCGGAGCAAGGAAAGCCGATATTTGGCACTTGTGCCGGACTGATCGTAATGGCCAAAGAAATAGAAAGCGGAGAAGAAGCGCATCTCGGGCTGATGGATATCAAAGTCTCCCGAAATGCCTTTGGGCGCCAGCGTGAGAGCTTCGAGACGAATCTTGATGTGAAGGGACTTCAAGAGCCGCTCAGAGCTGTATTTATTCGCGCCCCCTTAATTACAGCGGTGGGAAATGAAGTTGATATTCTGTCGACCTACAATGATGAGATTGTAGCGGCCCGGCAAGGACATCTTCTCGTTTCTTCCTTCCATCCGGAGCTTACGGATGATTATTCCCTGCATACTTATTTTACAGAGATGATTAAGACTTACCAAGCGGCCGTACAATAAGTTTGAGTTCATTTGAACAACTTCTATAAAGCTGATATTAAAGACACCTTTGACTCTTACCAAGGGTCAAGGTTGTTTTTTTTGATTGATTCTTGTCGTTTAAGCGATCCCGGCGTCTATTGTTCAGCTTGTAATCGGCACGGCCTGCTACGGGATGATTCTAGGAGGGACTATCCATGTTAGATGTAAAAATATTAAGAAATGACTACGCTCGTGTCGAACAAGCTCTTCAGAACCGGGGTAAATCATTGGAGATGATCTCGGATTTTTTACCGCTTGATGAGAAGCGCCGGGAGCTGCTCCAGGAGAGTGAAGCGCTGAAGAACCGTCGTAACACAGTATCTGCTGAGGTGGCCAAGCGTAAGAAGAACAAAGAGGATGCGGATGATCTCATTACGGAAATGCGCGAGGTTGGTGATCGTATCAAGGCTCTGGATGAAGAAGTTCGTGAGCTCGAAGTGAAGATCGACAATCTAACGATGAGCATTCCGAACATTCCGCATAGCAGCGTACCGATCGGGGCTTCTGAGGATGATAATGTGGAGGTGCGCCGTATTGGCGAGCCGCGTTCGTTCTCATTCGAGCCGAAGGCGCATTGGGATATCGCGACGGACCTGGACATTCTTGATTTCGAAGCAGGTGCCAAAGTAACCGGATCGCGCTTCACTTTCTATAAGGGTCTGGGAGCGCGCCTGGAACGGGCCTTGATTAACTTTATGATGGATTTGCACAGCAATGAACACGGCTATGTAGAAATGCTGCCCCCATATATCGTTAATCGCGACAGTTTGTACGGCACAGGACAGCTTCCGAAGTTTGAAGAGGATGTATTCAAGCTGACGGAGGAAGGTTATTACTTGATTCCGACCGCAGAGGTTCCTGTAACGAACTATCATCGGGAAGAAATTCTGAATGCTGAGGATCTGCCGAAGAAATATGTGGCATACAGTTCTTGCTTCCGTTCTGAGGCAGGTGCGTCTGGACGGGATACGCGCGGATTGATCCGCCAGCATCAATTCAACAAGGTAGAGATGATCAAGGTTGTCCATCCGGAGACATCCTATGACGAATTGGAGCAAATGACGGCGAATGCAGAGCGCGTGCTGCAGCTCCTGGACCTGCCTTACCGCGTATTGGCTCTATGTACGGCTGATCTTGGCTTTACAGCGGCTAAGACGTATGATCTTGAGGTCTGGCTGCCACAGAGCAATATGTACCGTGAGATTTCCTCCTGCTCGAATGTAGAGGATTTCCAGGCACGTCGGGCTAATATTCGTTTCCGTCCGGAACCAAAGGCAAAACCGGAATTTGTCCACACCTTGAACGGCTCTGGTTTGGCTGTAGGGCGTACTGTTGCTGCTATTCTGGAGAATTATCAGCAAGAGGATGGCAGTGTGGTCATTCCTGAGGTGCTTCGTCCATATATGGGCGGCGTGGAAAAGATCACAACAAAAAAATAACTTGATCATGCAAAAAAAATATGTTAGAATCTGATTTGTTACGCGAATCAGATTCATACTTGGAGAGGTACCGAAGCGGTCATAACGGGGCGGTCTTGAAAACCGTTAGGGTGCAAGCCCACATGGGTTCGAATCCCATCCTCTCCGCCAGATTATTTTTCATTAACCTTGATCAAGGCAGTATATAGAAGCAAACCGAAATGAGGATGAGAATCCTCATTTTTTTGTTGTATAAAGCGGGTCGTTTCTTCACAAGTTACAGGGGGATATATCAATGGAATTGGAGGGAATTACGACATGACCAAGCCTAAAGGATATACAACCCCAGGAACGCAGACAGACCAGAATAACCGTCGTAGGGATGACAGGGAACATGATGGTCCAGAGCCGCTGTCTGGCTCTAAGAAGGTCAAGAACCGCAACCATGTGAGTCATCATAATCCACAGGGCTAATGTATCAAAATAAGATGGATTGAATGCTTCAAACTTCCGGCAAATCGCCGGATTTTTTTTATCTTAAATTGAAATAAACAAGACATGAGACAAAGAAAATGTCATAATATAAGTAGGGCCTTGACCATGCGAGACGCTCACGAGTGGGAGAGAAACTCTAAAATTATACTAAAGAAAATGAAAGGAACGTGATGCGTTTGAACTCTGTCAACTTGGATACGATCTCTGAGGCAGCGAAATCCCAAATGATTAGACAGCATAAGCAGAAGTCTATAGGGAATATCCTGATGAGATCCATCTTTATTGTTGTAGGTGCCATTATTGTCTCAGTAGCGCTGGAGCTATTCCTAGTCCCGAACAAGATTACGGACGGCGGAATTACCGGTATCTCCGTAATGTCCTCTTATTTATCTGAATTACCGCTTGGTATCTTTTTGTTCCTTTTTAACCTTCCATTCCTGATTGTTGGCTATAAGCAAATTGGCAAGACCTTTGCGATTTCTACCTTGCTAGGAATCTCGGTTATGTCTCTTGGTACGACATTGCTTCACCCGGTTGACCCCTTTGTCAGCGACACGCTGCTTGCTTTTGTATTCGGTGGAATTTTGCTCGGTTTAGGGACAGGTATGGTTATTCGGTTTGGGGGATCATTGGACGGAACAGAGATTGTAGCTATTCTGATTTCACGCAGAACGCCATTTTCCGTGGGCGAGATTATTATGTTCTTTAACTTCTTCATACTGTTAAGTGCTGGGTTTGTATTCAGCTGGGAGCGTGCTTTGTTCTCATTGTTAGCTTATTATATCGCTTATAAATCAATTGATATCGTAGTGGATGGTCTCAATGAATCCAAATCGGTTTGGATCATTAGCGATCAAATCGATGAGATCGGATCTGCTATATTGAGCCGCTTGGGTCGTGGCGTTACTTATTTGTCCGGTGAGGGCGGATTTTCGGGTGATCCGAAACGGGTTATATTTTGTGTAATTACTCGCTTGGAAGAAGCCAAGCTTAAAGAAATCGTTAATCATTACGATGAGAATGCTTTTATGGCTGTAGGAAATATCCATGACGTAAAAGGCGGGCGCTTCAAGAAAAAAGCTATTCATTAGTAGCTTTGAAGACGGTCTTACTGCGTTGGTTAATAATATGTTTAAATAGGCTGGCTCGGATCAATTCCGAGCCAGCCTAGCTATATAAGGGGGTTGAACTTTCCTCTCTTATGCTGCGTCATTTTTGGCGCAATTGCTTGAAAAATTGCTTGAGCAGGTCCGCACACTCTTCTTCCAGCACACCTGCAGTTAATTCTGTGCGGTGATTGAACCTCGGTTCCTGCAGCAGATTCATAATGGTTCCACCACAGCCTGCCTTCGGATCTGCGGCACCGTAGATGACATGCGGCACTCGGCATTGGACGATAGCTCCCGCACACATCGGGCAGGGCTCGAGGGTTACATATAGACGGCAATGCAACAGCCGCCAAGCATCCAGATATTCACTAGCCTCACGAATCGCGATCATTTCAGCATGGGCTGTTCCATCCCGTGAACTTTCTCTTAGATTATATCCTCGTCCTATAATTTCATCTCCACGAACAATAACAGCACCGATAGGCACTTCGCCAATCGCTTCGGCTTTACGCGCTTCGGCGATCGCTTCACGCATCCAGTAGTCGTGGGGAAAGGTTGATGCAGGGGGTTCGTGCATTAAGGGTAATGACATGACCATTCAGCTCCATTCGCGGTTGTTCAGATCAAAAATTCAGTATTTTGTCCAACGAACAAATATTCGTTGTTAACATGTTGTGGATAACACTGTTCATAACTGCTTATTTATCCCCATTATTATACACATATTAGACTTTTTCCTTGTGTATATGTTCATAACTTGTGCATAACTTTTGCGGTTTCGGGTAATAAATCGCAGAAAATAGATATTTTTTCTTAATTGTAGATAAAGGAAATAGGAATTTCAACGTCTTTGCAAAATCTTACAATACGGTTATGATGAGGGTAGTATCAAAGCAAGATTCGACATTAACCTCAATGTCCTGCAAGAGGTGAGAAGATCATTTGTCCATTAAATTCAAATTATCTATAGTGATGTCTCTTTTTGCTCTGGCCCTATTAACGGTTAACATTGTTCTTAGTTTTCTGTCAACTCGTGACAATCTTCGCAGAGACAGTGAAGCTAATATGATGTTAATCGCTAAGCAAATTGCTCTGGCAGTGGAACAATCCCGTTCCATATATGATTATGTGAAGAGAAATGAAATCGGCCAACAAATGGGGAACGGCTCTTCTTTTGGCGGAATGTTAGACATGACAAGTCCGGAAAGAATTGTGAATGAATCTCTCCGGTCCAACCAGCATCTATTGGAGATCACAGGTTTCTTCCCCGATGAACTTCGTGATCATCGCAGCATCCTATTTGGCACGTATAAGTATAAGAATGAGACTGATATCTTTGAGAAATCCGCAGAAGCCGCCGAGAAGGGGACAAGCCTACTCAAGGATACAATCATTAACGGCAAACGCGTACTAGAGTGTCTTATCCCCATTCAACCGAGCAATCAACAGCCTTACATGATTCGAATTATCTCCAGCTATGAACCTATTTCAGCAGCGATCACCAAGCAGGTGATTAACGAAATTTCAATCTCCATTATATTGTTGCAAATCGTCGTGTTCTCAAGTTATATTCTTGCCGGAGAACTGATTCGGCCGATTCAAGACATTTTGTATAAGGTGAACCGGTTATCCTCGGGAGATTTCCAGGCCAAAATCGAGATAAAGCGCCAAGATGAGCTTGGTCTTCTGGGACAACAGATCAACAGGATGGCGGATTATATGGGGCATCATACAGAAGAGCTGAAGCTGAAGAACGACGAGAACCAGGTAATCAAGGAACGGCTGGAGTCGATTATTAATCAGATGGCGGATGCGATTCATGTAACAGATCTAAGCGACAGGATATTGGAAGTAAATCGGGCGTTCGAACAGCTGTATGGCTGGAATAGCGAGGAGATCGTCGGCACCAGGCTTGATTTTGTGCCCTATTCTTATCAAGAGGAGAGAGAATCCTGGCTGAAGGAGCTTAGGGAGGGGCGTCCTTATGTCCTGGCTGAGACAACTCGCATTTGCAAGGATGGGCGATTAGTTAATGTAAGCATTAGCGTCTCTCCGATATTCGATGAAGACGGTGAGATCGTATCACTGATCAACATCTCAAGGGATATGACGGAGCATAATAAAATGGAGGAACTGCTCAGGCGCGCGGAGAAGCTGCGGACGGTGGGGCAGCTGGCGGCTGGTGTAGCGCATGAGATACGCAATCCGTTGACTACGCTCAGAGGATTCCTGCAATTGCAGCAGCGCACGCGCACCGTCAATGACACACATACAGATATCATGCTCTCTGAACTGGAGCGGATTAATATGATTGTGAGTGAATTTCTAATTCTAGCTAAGCCGCAGGCAGTTCAGTTCGAAATTAAGGATGTCAGATATACCGTCGGCGATGTGATATCGCTGCTGGATAGTGAAGCGCATTTACATAATATTGTGTTCGAGCACCATTTCTCTACTTCCCCTCTTCTGGTACACTGTGAAGAGAATCAATTAAAGCAGGTGTTCATTAATGTGTTGAAGAATGCAATGGAGGCGATGCCCGGAGGAGGAAGGATCACGCTCCAGGTCGCTGACAATGACGAGCATTACATTGCGATTCGGTTCATTGATGAAGGGGAAGGGATATCGAAGGAACGGCTGGATAAGCTGGGAGAACCTTTCTATACGAGCAAAGAGAAGGGGACAGGCCTCGGACTAATGATCAGTCAGCGTATCATAGAAGGCCATAAGGGAATGTTTGAAATCGATAGTGAGCTGGGTAAGGGAACGACCGTGACGATTACCCTGCCGCGAATCAAGGAAGTTCAAGAGCCAGTTGCGACCACAACGGGCGAAGAAATAGCATAACGGGGTGACCATACAACGGTGAGAATCAATAAATTTATCAGCGAGACAGGCTATTGCTCCAGACGGGAGGCAGACAAGCTGGTCGAGTCCGGCAAGGTAACGATTAACGGTGTAACCGCTCAGCTGGGAAGTCAGGCCGAGCCAGGAGATGATGTGAGGATTAATGGGGCTCCTCTTCAGGAGAAGCCGTCTAAGCACGTCTACATCGCTCTGAATAAGCCTGTCGGGATTACGAGTACGACAGAGCATCATATCAAAGGCAACATCGTCGATTTTATTGGACATGAAGAACGTATTTTCCCAATCGGACGCTTGGATAAGGATTCCGAAGGATTGATTCTGCTAACCAGCGATGGCGACATAGTCAACAAGATCCTGCGGTCTGAAGGCAAGCATGAGAAGGAATATATCGTTACAGTAAACCGCCCGATTACGCCTTCGTTCCTGAAAGCAATGGGGGAGGGTGTTAGAATCCTGGGCGCCATGACCCTGCCTTGCCAAATTACAAGAATCTCTGATCGAACCTTCCGGATTATACTTGTCGAGGGCAAGAATCGCCAGATTCGCCGTATGTGCAGTGCGCTTGGGTATGAAGTACAGAAGCTGCAGCGGATTCGTATTATGAATATCCAGCTTGGATCATTGAAGGTTGGAACGTGGCGGGATTTGAACGAGCAGGAGAAAAGAGAGCTTGGTGGGATGTTGAATTATAAGCTGTAACAAGCTTGGTAATTATATGAGACCTTCATGAACAGCACGAGGTAATAAAAAAGATGGAGCCAGAGTTCTGGTCTCCATCTTTTTTTATTCATGAGCCGTAGTTACACCTAGCTTCTGATCCGGATCGACATACTTGCGAATAATCGATACTTCGACGCGGCGGTTCTGTGCTCTGCCGACTGCTGAGTCGTTGGTGGATACCGGATGATACTCGCCGTATCCAATCGCACTGAACTTCTGTGGATCAAGCTGTGTATTCAGCATCAATATCTTCATAAAATTCAATGCCCGGGCGGAGCTAAGATCCCAGTTTGAAGGGAATTCTTTATTGGATATCGGTACATTGTCAGTATGACCGGAGACGATAACCTCATAGTCCGGGAACTGCTCTAGCATGTCCGAGATGGCTTTGGCCAGCTTACGGGCATCCGGCTTCACCTCGGCTTCTCCTGAAGGGAACAGCGCTTTGTCGCTGATCGTAATCATCAGCTGGGACTGATTGAGCTTCGTATCAAGATCATTGGTCAGCCCATTCTGCTTAATATAGTTATCCAATTGTTTCTTAAGCCCTTCCAGGTTTTCCTGCTCCCTACGCTTAAGCTCGTTTACACTCGCTTTTACTTCGTCCGGCTTAGGCTGTGCTTTGAAGGATTGCATGTCGTTACTATTGAATGAGCTCTGATCCAGAATCCCCGATCCGCCGCTGAGCACGTTGTTAAAGGCATCGCTGACCGCTTTGAATTTCTCCGCGTTCACGGAGCTCATTCCGAACAGGACGATGAACATGGCAAGCAGAAGGGTCATAAGGTCAGAATAAGGGAGCAGCCAGCTCTCGTCTGCATGCTCTTCATGCTCTTGATTGCGTTTATTCCGTTTGCGCACCTTCACCCGCCCCCTTTTCTAGGATTTGAGCGCGTTCGGCAGGGGTTAAGAATACAGCAAGCTTTTGTTGAATTGCGATTGTAGACACCCCGGATTGAATGGATAACAGGCCTTCTACCATCATGAGTCGAATCTCTATTTCTTTCTTTGAGAGACGTTTAAGTTTATTGGCAATGGGATGCCACAGTACGTAACCGGTGAAAATACCGAACACGGTTGCGATAAATGCACCTGAGATCGCATGGGAGAGAACATCGACATCGCTCATATCTGACAATGCTGCAATCAGACCGACAACGGCACCGAGTACACCGAGCGTAGGAGCATACATTCCGGCTTGTGAGAAGATCTGCGCCCCTGCCTTGTGTCTTTCTTCCGTAGCGGCGATGTCCTCTGTCAGGACATCCTGTACGAATTCCTGATCATTGCCGTCAATGATCATCCGCATTCCGTTCCGCAAGAAATCGTCATTAATTTCTTCTACCTTGGCTTCCAGAGCGAGCAGCCCTTCACGGCGGGTAATTGTGGCCCACTCCGCAAACAGCGCAATCAGTTCACCCTTCGTAATAATTTTTGGCTTGACGACCGTCATTTTGAGCAATTTCGGAAATTTCTTCAGCTCAGATAGCGGGAACGCCATGAACAGAGTCGCAGCGGTACCCACGAAGATAATGACAAAGGCCGCGGGGTTGGAGACCAAGCTTTCGATCGGCGCACCTTTTAGGAACATTCCCCAAATGAGTGCTACGAGTCCAAGAATAAGTCCAATAATCGTTGAGATTTCCATTGCACACCTCGTCCTTGAGATAATTATTCCATAATTCTGCCACCCGCATCCTTGCAGAACGGCATTTCTGATTTTATGGAAATGGCTTATCTTTTTTATCGACAGAATTCCCTTTTTTTTTAAGGGCGATTTTCCGGTATAATGGGACTACGATTGAATATTCGTTAGAGTGAAGGGAGAAGAATCATCGTGGGCGTAAAGCATGGCAGAGATTATGAATATATTTTGGCAGATCTCACGAAGGCGGTAGGCCAGATATCTGATAGCTATATTTTCTTTGAGATGGAGGCTTCTGAATGGGAGATCCTCTCGAAGGAGGAGAAGCTGGAGGTCCAGGAGGCGCTGGCCGAGGACTTGTTCTTTGCGTTAGGCACGGAGCCGGTTATTTCCGTTGGCAGCGCAGTAGTGATTTATGATGCGGACAACCATCGCATCAATTTCCTAATCGGAGAGGATGAACTGGATTTCGTTGCATTGATTTAATATTTATTCCCTTATTTTGTTTATACAGTAAACGCTATGGTAATATATTGGATAGCATGATCGTTGAATAGAAGAATATAATGAATTAATATCTCATGTACGGTTCAGATGCAAGAATGATATGGGGATATTTTTTGAGAACGAACGGGAGGTAGAAATAAAAATGCCGTTTACACCGCAGGAAATAGAAGCGCATTTAGAGAGACTGGAAGGATGGGAGCTAGAGGAAGGACGATGGATCGTTCGCAAATATACCTTCTCTAATTATATGAAGGGAATCGCTTTTGTCGATGAGGTTGCAGCCATATCAGAGGCGTTCAATCATCACCCTTTTATAACCATTGACCATAAAACAGTGACGCTTCGGCTGACATCATGGGAGGAAGGCGGTATAACGGCCGTTGATATTAAGGAAGCACAGCAGTACAACGAGGCTTTCGAGAAGGCGCGTTCTGTAGGCTGATGCATCGATAGGCTTCTACACCGGCTGGAAGTGGAACTCAATGTTATACAGCCGGCTCGTATAGAAGAACGCCCACCAGGGATCCCCTTGGCGGGCGTTCTTTGTGCTGCGATTATTTTTGCTCCGCAAGCCAGAGGGCTACGTTCGCAATTTCTTCGTCCTTCAGCCTATCCTTAAAGGTCGGCATTTGTCCTTTGCCTTTCTTGATGATGCCGTAGAGCTGATCCGCTGTTAATTGAGCTCCGATTTTCTGCAAATTCGGACCAACTTGACCTTGCAGTTGATCGCCATGGCAACTGATACAGTTTGCCTTGATCGTAGCATCGGCCTGATCAACATTGAGAGTAATTTCAGGCATGGTTGGCTTGGCCTCTTTGGCCACTTCCTCTTTACCAGGTAAGGTGAAAATTAACACGATGGCCATAATGAATGCCACGCCGAGTAATCCGCTCATGATCCATTTCTGCACACGAATCGCCCCTTTTATGTAAGCTATCCATTCCATTATACCGGAACATTGCAGTGGATCATAGCGTTTGTGACAAAAAAAGTAATGATAATTTAGCGTTTTCTTGAAAATATATGCAAATCATCACAGACAACATTAAAGTTCATTATGACCAGACTCTCCCTCTTTAGGGAATCCTCGAAATACCATACAATAGTATGGTTTGGAAATGCCGCCGGGCGTCATCTTCTCATATAGATCAGTAATCACGAAGCCCGATTTCTGGTAGGCTCGGATCGCTCTTTTGTTCCAGGTCAGAACCTCAAGATCCACCTCATTATCAGGCTTACGACGCAGCGCTTCCTCCACGATCGCGATGACAAATGATTTACCGTAACCATGGCCGCATAAATCAGGTCTCATCCCGACCCCAATACGGGTTACTCCTTTGAGGGGAAAGTATTGGGCAAAGCCCGCGAGCTCGCCGTTTTCATCCAATAGGGAGGCGTATTGTTCGGCCCGTAGTGCAGGATTGCCGAATTCTACATCGAGCGCCTTCATCTGCTCCCAAGGGAGCCAGCTATATACGTCATAGGGAGAATCGTAGCGCCAGGTGCAGATGTCTGCGCCATGGTCTTCTTCCATAGGTACAATAAGAAATTTCGGAATATACTTTTCCATATTTACGCCTCCTTGCTTATTGCATGATACGATGCCTAGATACCTTTTTAAACTCACTCTAACGGGAATTCTATTCCTTGTAAAGGTGTTAGTGCGATTTTAGAATATTTTGCTTGCACGATGCGCTACAGGATCGGAGATAAAAAAATGCAATTGATTCCGGGCGTGGAATCAATTGCATTATATAGTTATAAATGATGATAAATGAATGAATGAAAGTTAAATGGTTGAACGCTGAAGATTAGGCTTGGGCATACAGAGAATAAGTATATTGGCTAAGGATACGCTTGGCGCCTACATAACGCGTTTTGTAGTAGCTATTGCTCAAGCTGTCGATCCGAACGCCTTTAGAGGAGGAAGAATGTGCAAATTCTCCATTACCCACATAAATGCCTACATGGGAGACGCCTTTACCCGTCGTATTGAAGAAGACGAGATCGCCAGGCTTCAGCTGGCTCTTGCTTACTGCAGTGCCTTGCTTGAACTGATCTGTTGATACGCGAGGTAGGGTTACGCCCATTTTCTGATATACGTATTTGGTGAAGCCTGAGCAGTCAAAGCCGCTGCTGGCGCTAATTCCACCAAGTCTGTAAGGTGTACCGTATACCGAGTCAACAACATTAGTAAGAGTGGTACTCGCAAAAGCATTGCCGCTTTGCATGGTGAAGAAGATGGCTAGGCTTGCAGCGGCTGCGATGATTGTTTTTCTCAAGATGTAAGCTCCTTCCAAGGCCTGCGAGGTTAGCTTGCGGATTCGGTTGAAGGTTCCCTATGGCGGCAGGATTGCGGCCAATTCACCCTAAATGGTTCCCCCGTTTCCCGGGTGCTGGGGAATTCGGCTGTTCTTAGTTGATGCACCCAAAAGTTACGATAGTTACAACAAAGATTACAAACTTGTTACTATTACATTGGTCATTTTACCAAACCCGCCCAGGTTTGACAAGCTTGTCGATAGATTTGATCTGCAAGTCGGTGTTTCTATCCAGGCAGATAGGCATAAAGGGCCAGAAGCGGGGAAAAAGCAGGCCCTTAGACAAATAAAAAACCCACGGTTATGATTCCAAATGAATCTCCGTGGGTTTAAAATTCGTTATTATTCTACATCATCGTGGTCTGTAACTTCTCCAGTAACATCTTCGTACTTATCAGAACTCATAACGCGCTTAGCTCCAACATAACGATCTACATAATATTTCTCGCTCAATTTGCTGATTACAACGCCCTTGGAAGAGGATGCATGAGCAAATTTGCCTTCACCTACATAAATACCTACATGGGATATGCCTTTGCCTGAAGTGTTAAAGAACACCAGGTCGCCAGCGATTAGTTCATCCTTGGATACGGATTCGCCCATTTTATATTGCGATCCCGATTGGTGAGGAAGCTTGACCCCGATCTTGGAGAATACATACATCGTGAACCCTGAGCAGTCAAACCCGGAAGTCGTTGTCCCACCGGATACATATTTCGTTCCTAACGCTCCATCAATAGCAGAGTCTAATTTGGAATCAGCGAAAGCGCTACCAGTTCCGATGGAGAAAAGCAATGTAACACCAAGAGCTAATGTAGTTAACTGTTTCTTCAAGAAAAATACTCCTTCCGATTGCCTACGAGGTTAGCTTAAGGATTCGGTTGAAGGTTCCCTATGATCCCTCTCTAGCGAGATCAATTCACCCAAAGTGGTTCCCCCGTTCCCCGTGGAGGGAATTCGGCCATGATTTCGTAAATAATTGTTATAATTACACTCGCAATTGCTATTACTTGACTTATTATGACAAGAATGATTACAAAACTGTTACTGAATTTCTGCTGTTGTTATTGTAACAAAGAGAAGTATATTTTGGCAATGCCTAATTCACAAGATTCAGAGACAAAAACAAAGAACAAGACCTCCGATTCTGGCGGAGGCCTTGTGGTATAAGGGATTATAATGGTAAAAATAATTTAACTTTTCTGTGACTTCATTTCCCATAGTTGATATTGAGAGGTTACCTCCCAAACTCGGAACAAACTTCGTATGAAAGGATAGCTTTGCTGCAGAATAAGAGCGAGTATTCCGGTCCAAATCCACGATACTGAACCAAAGATGAAGAACAGGATCAGGGCAAAAATGCCGAGTAAGAGAGAGATGCCCGCTCCAGGAAGCACATATCGAACACCTATCAGAATAGAACCCCATAGCCCCTTTTTGAAAAGATAGCCAAATTGTGCGAACAGCAAGCATTGGTCAATAAGCCAGCAATAGATCAACCAAGCGAGCAGAACGGCCGACATCTTCAGCATGGGAGCAATCTGTACCGAGCCTGAGCGAAGCAGGTCTGGCAGAATTCCCTGGACGTGAGGGAGAATCCATAATAGCGGCAGACTGATTAATATAAGCTCAATAAATAGGAACAAGAATACCGGCTTTCCAAACTCCTTCATGCCGCGGAATAGCGGAAGTCCGCTCTTTCGCTCCTCCTTGGGCATTAAGCCATACAGGACTCCCGCCTGGAGCAGAGGCGTCACTAGTAGTCGGATGAGAGCCATACCGAGCAGCAACCCCAGATAGAGACGGATGTCGGGGCTATGCTTGAGCTCGTATTGGCCTTCCAGGAGGAATAGAGCCTGGCTGAGCATGTTGGGCGGGGGATCTGGGTATCTAACCAGGACCTCCGTAACTACTGAATTGACGAGCCTGTATAAAAATAGTCCCCATAGCAGCTGATATAGAAACAGGATGATAATAGAGGGAAGCTGGTTTTTTATAAGACTCCATCCACTACGTATATAGATCATACTTTTCCCCCTCAAAGTTTTGTTAAGGTATGCCTCCGCAGAATAAGCCGCGGACAAAAACTTGCTACGGAAGCATATACAGCATTTATAAAGGTTGGGTACCTACCATAATAACGAGCCGAGTACGGTTTCCAGCAATTTGACAATCGTTAAGGTGGAGCGGGTTCCCACAGGCTCCTGAATCTCCGCCTTCAGGTAATTGTTAATGTGTTTATTCTCAAGAACGAGCGCATAATCAGGATCGATTTGTACCCAATCCACAGGCTCTTTGTATTGAACCTTGATCTGGAGGGTGTCGTTATCCACTTTCCAAGTCTTGCGCAGAGTATGTCCATCCTTGAACGAGAGCAATATGGCTACCTCTGGATAGTCGGCGCCCTTACGGCTTATATCAATGATGGACTCATAGATCAATCCGTTGCCGCTGCTTGAATCGGAGGGATGAATTTGAATTCGATCCACTGAAAAATCAGCCATTTTGTCGCTATATACGTATTGGTTGAAGTAATCCTTCCACGATCGGCCCGTGATTTGCTCGACGGTCCGCTGGAAATCTTTTGTTGTCGGATGCTTGAAGCGGTATTTCAGGCTGTAGCTGGACATAATCCGCTTCATCGTCTTGGCGCCTACTTGCTTCTCAATATCAAGCAGGACCAGCTTTCCTCTATAATAAGCATTCTGTGCGTATACATCGCTATCCCCATATTTCCAGGCATTCTGGGTTAGGGAAGCTGGAGAAGTGATGATGGCGGATTGGACCGGAAGCGGAAGGTTAGTAGCGAATTCTTGCTCCATCAGCTTATCCTCGGCATAGGAGGCGAATCCTTCATCCAGCCAGGCCTCTTCGAACTCATTACTTGCGATCATTCCGTAGAAATACTGGTGAGCGATCTCATGGATAACGGTACGTTCCAGCTCATTGTAATCCGGGGAATCGCTCTTTGCTCCGAAGGAGGTGACCAGCGTTGGATACTCCATGCCCCCCGCGCCGTTTGCCTCGGCAGGCGGGACTACAATCGATAACGTAGAGTATGGGTATCGTCCATACCACTTGCTGAAGTTGGCTAAGGCTACCTTGGCGGCATAGAAATAACGCTCCTTCAAATCCTTATGGGCAGGATCAAGATATAGCTTAATCCTTACGCCAGGAATCGTGTCAGAAGAGAAAGGCTCTTCTGCATAGATGAAGTCTGGTGAAGCAGCCCAAGCGAAATCATGCACATCATCGGCATAGTAATGGACGAGCTTCCGTCCGTTCTGGATGTTAGCTGCTTTGGTCGGGAAGCCGGTGGCGGCAACGGTATAGCTGTCGGGGACATCGATCTCCACACTGTATATACTGAAATTGGAATAGAATTCTGAATTGCCATGGTATTGATGCAGATTCCAACCTTCAGTGGCTCGTCCCCTGGTTCCGGCAGGCTCGTACACGCTGATCTTGGGGAACCATTGGCCAGCCATAACAAAATCGCCAGCGGCGCCCATGCGGGCAAAGATCTTCGGCAGCTTCACGGTGAAGCTGATCTTTAGGGTAATGCTCTCCCCGCCTTGGACGGAGACAGGCAGACGAACTCTAACCAGCGTCTTGTCCTTGGCATTGCCGTCATCGGGTTGGACATATTGAATCCGATGAAGCAGGGAGATCCCATCGGTTGTCCGAATTTCGGTCAGCTCCATCGATCCCCAGCCATCCTTGGGCATGGCGTCGTTTCGCAGCTTGCCGCCCGATTCCTTCATAAATGTACTGTCTGCCGAGGCAAAGGCATTCGGATATAAATGAAAGTAGAGCTCGTTGACCGATTTCTTGCCAGGATGCGTCCAGGTAATCGTCTCAGAACCTGTCAGCGTATTCTCTTGTTCATCCAGCTTAACGTTGATATGATATTCCGTTACACGGTTGCTGAGCACCTCAGCGGTTGGCTGCTGGATGCTCTCGCTCTGAGGCGCGGAGGATACATGCTCTATCCCAGCTATTTGCCCAGGCTTGTTCTTATCTAAGGTGAAGGCAGCCTGATGAGTTTGGCTCTGTTGGTAGAAATACAGGGCCGTTCCGGCGACGAGGCATAGAGCGACGAAGGAAAGGCCAAAGATCAAAATTCTTCGGGTCATACAATGGATACCTCCCGTTGACAAGCATCTACAGCATGTATATGTTTGCATTTGGAAGATTATTAGCTAAAATTAAATTAAGTTGAGGAAACCGTTCCGACTGCAGCTTGATGGCGTTGTTCGCTTTGAAATACACAGAGTATGAACGAAAAGGGGAATTGGAGGATAATATGGACCAATCACAGAAGACGGGGAAGAAGATTTTCGCCCTTAATATTATTAGTAATGAAGAGAAGAGCAAGCATAAGGGTTTTGGGGCGGGTTCAATTGATCTGAACAGTATGTCCCCGGTTATTATCGATGTTGATGAGACGTATATTGATATCGGAGCCATGCATGCGAAGAGTAAAGTGGAGAAGGGGATTAAATTCTCTGTAAATCGGGAGGACGTACCAAATGGTCGTCAGGTTTGGATCGTTTGGGTAGCGGTTGACCGAACTCCGGAGGGGCAATTTTACGGCGGGATGACGGCTTGTGAAATGCTTATTGATAAGGAAGCGCGCCGTGGCTGGAAGATTCTCGCTGATCACGTGAACAAGATGGATTATGCTCTGAAGCGAAAAGTAATTCTCGACGGCTTGTCGCCGGAACAGAAAGCTTCGCTTAAGCAATTGCTGATAGACACGAATGCAGAATGGTGGGAGAATTCTCCGGAAGAGCTGAAGGCGGCGCTGGAAGCATAGGCACGGACCATTCGAATAAATAATGAATAAGCACCCCATAGAGTTATGAGCAGGTCATACCTGTTTGCTCTCTATGGGGTGCTTATTTGCATTATATTAGTTCGTCTTCAGATCATCCGGCTTACAGTACCGTGGAAGGTTGAACGGAGCTAGGACTGAGGAGCGAAGCGTATATTAGTTTGCGTATGAGTATCTGAGACGTTTCCGAAGGAAACCTGACTTCATAAGCATCCACTTAGGCCGGTGTTCAAGACTCAATGTCGATACAACTCCCAGTGTTACTATTATAAGTTGTCAACGAAGTTGATGAAATTCTATTTTTGCAAGAAAACCACCCGTTGAATCGCGGTCGCTCAGGCCTTCAACTGGCCTTGATTGGTTTCCTTATCCAAGGCGGGCTTTATTCGTCCTTACCTAACAGGACGGTGAGGCCTAGCAAGGTTACGACGATGGTTGCTCCCATATCGGACAAGACAGCGATCCAGAGGGTCAACCAGCCCGGTATCGTAAGCAAGAGAGCAATTAACTTCAAGCTAAGGGAGATGCCGATATTCCACTTGATGATTCGGCTCGCCTGTCTGGCGATCTTGATCGCACCCGGCAATTTGCCCAGATGATCCTGCATCAGTACGATATCGGCTGTCTCAACCGCGCTGTCGGTTCCTTTGCCCATAGCGATGCCAAGCCGCGAAGCTGCCAGTGCCGGTGCGTCGTTAATGCCATCGCCAACCATCGCGACATTCCAGCGAGTGGCCATTTCCTTCACTTGTTCAACCTTTTGTTCCGGAAGCAGTCCAGCGTGCCAATCGGTGACCCCTGTCTTCATGGCAACCGAACGAGCTGAATAAGAGTGGTCTCCGGTAAGCATAACGGTATGTTCGATGCCGTAACGATGGAGCTGGGCGATGACGTCCGGACTTTCCGCTCTGAGTTGGTCGGCGAGTCCAAACAATCCGAGTACCTGATGTTCGGCGGCAATGATTACAACCGTTAGTCCTTCTTGCTTAAGTTGATTCAGCTCTGCTTTGACTTGCTTGCGGGTCTCTTCACGAATTGAGATTTGCTCAAGTATTTCTTCACTGCCAGCCCAGTAGCGGGCCCCATCGACATCGGCAGCAAGCCCTACACCCGGCAAGGTAACCATTCCGGAGACGGAAGGAAGTCTTGATTTGTCGATGCCTTGGCTAGCAACCTGCCGGACGATAGCTTGCGCGAGCGGATGCAGCGACCCGGCTTCGAGAGCCCCGGCAATAGCATGGAAGCGCTCGGGTTCATAGACAACCTCGCGAATAACAGCAGGACGGCCTTCGGTTAAAGTTCCGGTCTTGTCAAAAGCGATAGCATTGATCTTGCCAAGCTGTTCCAGATGCACACCGCCTTTGACCAGGACACCGTTGCGGGCACTTCTTGTCATGCCGCTAACAAGGGCAATTGGCGATGACAGCACAAGCGCACATGGACAACCTACAATCAGAATGGCCAAACCTTCGTAGACCCATTTCATCCATGGCTGACCTAACAGCAGTGGCGGGATCAGTACGACTAGCGCGGCGATGATCATGATAGCCGGTGTGTAGTATTTAGCGAATTTATCAATAAATAATTCAGTTGGCGTCTTCGTATCTTGAGCCTCTTGCACCAGATGCATGATCTTGGCCAAGGACGAATCTTCATAGGCTTTGCTGATCTTGATCTTCAATAAGCCTTCACTATTCACACTGCCTCCAAATACATTGGAGCCAGGCTTTTTCGTCACAGGGATCGACTCGCCGGTTATCGCCGCTTCATTCACAGCACTATGGCCTTCAGCGACTACACCATCGGAAGGGATCTTCTCACCAGGGCGAACAAGCACGGTGTCGCCGACCTGCAGGCTGGCGATCGGTACGATAATTTCCTCTGTTCCACGAATCAGGACGGCTTGCTTTGGTGCTGCATCAAGCAGCGCCTCCATGGATTTCCGCGCACGGCTCATGCCATAGCCTTCCAGAATTTCGTTAAGCCCGAACAGGATAGCGACCAGGGTAGCTTCCTTCCATTCGCCGATAATAACGGCTCCTGCCAAAGCGACGGTCATCAGGGTATCCATATTAAACCGGAAACGCGTCAGGTTCCGCAGACCACGCAGGAAGGTCGGGTATCCGCTGAGTACGATAGCGACCAGATACATCCCTACGAGGACGCTCTTGGGAAGTACACTCCCCAATACAAAAGTTAAAATATATATAATGGCGGAAATACTGAGGAACCATTTCTCCCGCTTGCTTTCGCCTTCACCATGACTATGTCCTTGACTGTGATCATGACCATGGCTATGGCCTTCCGCATGATTATGGTCCTTGGAATGGCCGTGGTCGTGGGAGTGAGAATGATGCTTGCCAGGATTTATGATGATAGTGGAGTCCAGAGCGGTGGACGCCTCTGCCTCGGCTCGGCTGGCCTCCGGATGAATGAGTGAGGCGCCGTCGCTTTTCAGGATTTTCTCTACCTTTTGGACATTAATCCCAGGCTGCATGAGCAGGCGACCGCTATTGTACATTAGGGCGGCATCATGCCCGTACTCCAGCTTGCGGATTTGATCCTGCATCTCGCGTGCACAGTTGGCGCAGGACAATCCTTGAACGCGATATTCAACTCTTGTGTCAGAAGCAGCTGCTTGCTGACGATCGTCGGATCTACTCATGATCGTTCCTCTCCTTATGATGCTCCAGAGTCATAGTAATCAGCGTCTGGATATGATGGTCTTTCAAGGAATAGAAGACATGCTTGCCGTCCTTGCGGGACTTTGTGATGTTCATTAACTTTAATTGCCGCAGGTGATGGGATGCGGTGGCTACGGAGGTTCCGAGGATAACAGAGATGTCATACACACATAACTCCTGATTCTGTAGCAGATAAGCGATTTTCATTCGATTTGAATCGGATAAGGCTTTGAAAATTTGCGTCATGCCCTCAATATCCTCTTCACATAACGTGTGCCGCAGAACCTCGGCTCTAGTGGGGTCGCCGCACACATGCTCATAAGTCTCTTTGGCTAATTGGTCTCCCATCGTATTCCCTCCATTAAACTCATAATGATAAAGATATATATTCAAACGTTTATTTGATTGTTTGAGTATAGTATATACCCTCTCCAAAGAATATTCAAATGAACATTTGAATGAATGGGCCGTTTCTTCATTTTATTAATGTAAAAATCAAAGCCAGCCGGATTATCCGGCCGGCTTGAGCTTTGCTGAAATAGGGACGGGTGCTTCTTGTCAATCTTGCTTCGAGTTCATCCACCAGTTCTTCAGGTCCTTCCACCATGATTTGCTCTCAGGTTTGTCTGAGGTAGGTATTGGCTCCGGAGGAGGCTCGTTGCTGTTATGGGCAGAACAGAACTCCGTCGGTTCAGTGCCTTGAATAAATACTTCCAGCTTCTTATTAGGGCAATCAGCCGTGGCTAATTTACCGGAAACGGGATCGATATAGACGCTGACGACACTGTCGGGAATCGGGAATATTTTTGGCGGGACCTTTTCCAGCGCCTTCTCTGTGAACTTGGCGAAGATCGGGGCTGCTTTTCGCGATTCGGTGGTATCCAGCGTCTTGCCTTTGTCATACCCCACCCAGACAGCCGTGGATAATTCGGGCGTGAAGCCGACAAGCCAAGCGTCAGTACTTGTTGTGCCTGTCTTTCCGGCGACCGGACGCTTAATATCAGAGGATACCCGGTTACCCGTTCCGCCTGTCTCAAATACGCTCTCCATTAACTGGGTCAGGACGTAGGCTGCAGCGGGCTCCACGATGGTCTCTTCTTTAGCCGGCGGCGCTTCATACAGTACTTTTCCGTCTTCATCAGTGATGCGAAGTACGGCGACTGGCTTAACGCTTCGTCCCTGATTGCTGATAACCGCAAAGGCAGTTGCCATTTCAAAGGGACTGATGGGAGAGGTCCCCAGTGCAAGGGAAGGCACGGCTTGCATCGGGCTGGTAATGCCCATTTTCCGAGCCATTTCTATGACTTGATCGGCGCCGATCTTGAGTATGGTATTCACGGCATAAATATTATCCGAAGCAGCGATAGCCTGACGCATATCAATTTCTCCCAAATATTTGCCCCCGAAGTTTTTAGGACTATAGGTCTTGCGATTATCGTCATAATGGAACAAGGTCGGCTGGCTGTTGAACTGGCTGGCGCTAGTCATCTTCGCTGAAGCCAGCGCTGACAAGTACATAATCGGTTTGAAGCTTGATCCGGGCTGACGGGTTGTAGCGAATACATGATTATATTGGCTCTTGGTATAGTCCGTCCCACCGACGAGCGCTCTAATCTGGCCGTTGCGTGGATCGATGGAGACAAGCGCGGCCTCCAGATCCCCGGAATTGCTCAGTTCAGACTTAACTGCATTTTCTGCCGCCTGCTGGGCCCCTAGATCAAGGGTTGTGTAGATTTTAAGTCCGCCATGCTCCAATTCGTTCTCATCAAAGCCCAATTCATTAACGACGATACTCCGTACGTAATCGCGGAAATAAGGGGCAATGCTTAAGGCAGCACGCTCCTGGCGCGTCTGGAAGGACAGCATCTCTTCATAGGCCTGATCGGCTTGCTGCTGCGTAATATCACCGGTAACCACCATCGCGGAGAGTACGGTCTTCTGTCTGTCCTTGGCGTTCTTCATGTGATTATACGGGGAGTAATAGGTAGGACCCTTGGGCACGCCAGCCAGCATAGCGCTCTCCGCCAGATCGAGATCTTTAGCATGCTTGCCGAAGTACATCTGCGCGGCTGTCTCAATTCCATATGCCCCGTGGCCATAGTAAATTTCGTTCAGATACATCTGCAGAATATCTTCTTTGCTGTACTTCATTTCCAGTTGTGCCGTGTACATAGCCTCTTTGATTTTTCGTGACCAGGTGCGTTCATGAGAGAGATAGAGATTACGGGCGAGCTGTTGCGTCAGTGTGCTTGCTCCCTGCACTTTTTCCATCTCTTTTAAATTTACGAACATGGCTCGGGCCATTCCTTTGACATCAAAGCCGAAATGATCATAAAATTGCCGGTCTTCCGTTGCAAGCGTAGCCTGGATCAGCCATGGCGAGATCTCGGCCAGCTTAACGCTGGCACGGTTCTTTCCCCCATCGGAGAAGACGGCGATGGTCTCGCCGTTTCGACTGAAGAGCTCGGAGCCCTGTTCGGAATAGGATAGCGGAAGATTGGTTTGATATAGGTAGATCAGCAGGATACCGGCAGCAAGCACGCCAAGCAGTCCGGTGGATATGATGAGCTTAAGAAACAACCGCCTTTTGCGCGGTGATTTGCGTTGATTGCCGCTGCGTACGAGCCTTTGCATGACTGTACGCCTCCCTCCTGTGAATGTATCAAATGTTTGTTTTAATGCCGCGAAAGGCCATTAGTTCGTATAGGTCCTTGTAATAAATAACGATTAATTTGCAGAGCAATTTTCATAGCCTATGGGCACTGGTGAACACTGGCGGGCATAGGTTATGTACTCTTAGTATGGGAAAGTTTGGAGGAGATATTCACAGGTGAAACAGCAAAGCGGGGAGTTTACATTTTTGCAGAATAGAGACTGTTGCAATTTTACCTTGTTTTAATATAATCTTTCTTATGTTTGGTGCAATATATTAGGAAGTGAAACTTTGCGAGAAGTCGAGAAGTGAAGCTGGAGGCCCCGAAAATCCGCTCGTGGGTGTAATATGGCGGCTAGACAACTATTCTATTGGAGAAGGTAATTCAAAAAGACCGCATTCGGTAAGAAAACCGATCGAGAGTCTTGCTTTCTGCGGAAACATATCAGGTGCTAGCATGTACCCACTACAAACGAATGCTTACCAGGTTTGTTTTCTATGGAAATGTGCAGCAGCGCTGCTGCATCCAACTGAAGTATTTTAGAAAGGAAGTATAAGCTTCGGCGCTGAAAAGCAGGCCCTTTTTGAATATTTACTGGAAGGAATGATGTACGATGGAATTGTGGTTTACGGAGAAGCAAACTCCCGTCTTTGGCATTACCGCAAAAATAAAGGAAACGTTAGTTACAGAGAAGACGGATTTTCAGGATTTGTCGATCATTGATACGGAAGAGTTCGGGCGAATGCTCGTCTTGGATGGAATGGTCATGACAACGGTTAAGGATGAGTTTGTGTATCATGAGATGGTTGCTCATCCAGCTCTCTTTACGCACCCGAATCCGAAGCATGTGTTGGTGGTAGGAGGCGGTGATGGCGGTGTGATTCGCGAGGTGCTGAAGCATCCTGAAGTGGAGAAGGCGATCCTCGTCGATATCGATGGCAAAGTTATAGAATATTCGAAGAAGTTCTTGCCGGAGATTGCCGGAGAATTGGACAATCCCCGCGTTGAGGTTCAAGTGAATGACGGGTACATGCATATTGTCGAGAGCAAGAATAAATATGATGTGATCATGGTCGATTCCACAGAACCGGTGGGTCCCGCTGTACAATTGTTCGAACGTGGATTCTATCAAGGTATTTATGAAGCGTTAAAGGAAGATGGTATCTTCGTTGCGCAGACGGACAACCCTTGGTTCAAGGCGGATTTGATCCAGAAGGTGAATCAGGACGTGAAGGAGATCTTTCCGATCGTACGCGTATATGGGGCTAACATTCCAACCTATCCAAGCGGTCTTTGGACATTTACGCTAGGCAGCAAAACCTATGATCCGCTCCAAGTCGATGAGGCGAAAATACCTGAGATCGCTACGAAATATTATACGCCGCGCCTGCACAAGGCCGCATTCGTACTACCCAAGTTCGTAGAAGACCTTGTAAAATAGGAGGAAAAGCAAAATGAAATTAGATCAGGCTTATTCGGGTAATGTATTTATTTGTAGTTCGGAGGATTATGCTGCTTCGAAAGCGGTCATTTACGGGATGCCAATGGATTATACGGTTAGCTTCCGTCCAGGCTCTCGCTTTGGTCCGGGACGAATTCGCGAGGCCTCCGTTGGTCTAGAGGAATACAGCCCTTATTTGGATAAAAGTATTTTGGACCTCGATTATTTTGATGCTGGAGATTTGCTGCTCCCCTTCGGGAACGCATCCCGCAGTCTTGAAGTGATTGGCGAATATGTACGCGGCCTGCTGGCTGACGGTAAATTCCCGATCGGTCTGGGCGGGGAGCATCTTGTCACTTGGCCTGTAATCCAGGCAATGTATGAGAAGTATCCTGATCTGGCCCTCATTCATATCGATGCACATGCAGATTTGCGCGAGCAGTATGAAGGCGAGGTTCTCTCGCACTCGACTCCGGTTCGTAAAGCGGCCGCTCTGATGGGCGGAGAGAATGTATATCAATTTGGCATTCGATCAGGCTCCAAGGAGGAGTTCCTGTTCGGACGCGAGAATACGAATTTCTACCCATTTGATGTTGCTGCTCCGCTCAAGAGCGCTCTGCCGAAGCTGGGAAGCCGTCCGGTATATGTGACGATCGATATCGATGTGCTCGATCCTTCATGTGCGCCAGGAACAGGAACCGCCGAAGCTGGTGGCATCACTTCTAGAGAATTGCTGGAAGCGATTCATATGATCGCTGGCTCTGATGTTCATGTTGTGGGCTGTGACCTGGTTGAAGTGGCGCCGATCTATGATCCAACAGAACAGACGCCTATCGTGGCTGCCAAGCTGATTCGTGAAATGCTGCTCGGTTTTGTAAAATAATATAGCTATAGTCGAAGCCGCCGGTATTTTTACCCGGCGGTTTTTGCTTGGATATTTTGTTAGCATCCCAAGGGAAGGGAATGCTAGGGCTGGTGAATGTTTGCCAATACCGATTGAATTGCGGGAATGAACTGGATATAGTAGTACAGTGGGATACAATGTAATATTATAGAGGTTGTTCGACCGGACTTGTTGAACACTCATATATAGAATGGAGATTTGCGTTATGTCCGATAAGAACGGAGCCAAAATTGTAATCAGGAGCCGTCAGGGGCAAGAGGAGACGCTCCAGGAGCTGACTGGCGAAGTTATGATGCGTGGCGACGTTATCTATATTCGCTATGAAGAAGCGGAGAAAGGGCCGACCGGCGGAATAACCCGGGCGCTTGTTAAAATCTCGGGAGATGAGGTTAAAATTATGCGCCACGGTGAGGTGGAATCCGAGCAAACCTTCCGCGCCGGACATAAATTACCCGGATTTTATTTCTCTCCGTTCACGAAATTCCATTTGTCCACGGTAACCCATCGGCTGGAATCCAAGCTTTCAGGTGCTTTTGGACAAGTCGCCTGGAATTACGATCTGTATGTTTACGATGAGCTATCAGGGAATTTTAATATTAGTCTACTTATTCAGGAGGAAGCGTAAGATGACACTCAATCCATTAGAACAGGTGAATCAGAATTTAAAAGAAGCCATATTCGAGGCGATTAGCGCCGCTGGTCTGGCAGCGGGGGAGGATATTCCGGCAATTGTACTGGAAGTTCCGAAGGATAAGGCCCATGGCGATCTGGCAACGAATGCTGCGATGCAATTGACTCGAATTGCCAAGCGGAACCCTCGCCAAATTGCTGAGGCAATTATCGAGCATTTGGATCATGATAAGGCGGGAATTGTCAAGGCAGATATTGCGGGCCCGGGCTTTATCAATTTCACGTTGAGCAAGAGCTATCTGTTCCCGATTATTGAACAGGTCTACCGTCAAGGTGAGGGTTATGGTCGTACGGATAAAGGGGTGGGGCAGAACATTCAAATGGAGTTTGTCAGCGCCAATCCGACAGGCAGTTTGCATCTGGGACATGCCCGCGGAGCTGCTGTAGGCGATGCGCTCTGTAATGTACTCGATTTCGCCGGATATAGGGTGACTCGGGAATATTATATTAATGATGCCGGGAACCAGGTTGTTAATCTGTGCAAGTCGATCGAAGCAAGATATCTGCAGGAGCTTGGACAGGATGCAGAAATGCCGGAGGACGGCTATTATGGTGAGGATATTAAGGGTTTCGCTAAAGAGCTGGTTGCCGAACAAGGTGATGCCTTAATGTCGATGTCCGCGGAGGAACGTACGCAGTTCTTGCGCAAATATGGCTTAAATAAAGAGTTGGACAAGATCAAGCGCGACCTGGAGCGCTTCCGCGTCAGCTTCGATGAGTGGTTCAGCGAGACTTCGCTCTATGCGGACGGACAGGTTGAAGCTGCGCTGGATGAACTTCGCTCCAAAGGCATGACATATGAGCAGGAAGGTGCTACATGGCTGAAGACGACGCCATATGGCGACGATAAGGATCGCGTGCTTGTGAAGAATGACGGCACCTATACCTACCTGACTCCTGATATCGCCTACCATCGCAACAAGTATGATCGCGGCTACGACCGGATGATTAATATTTGGGGCGCCGATCACCATGGTTATATTCCGCGGGTCAAAGCGGCTATGCAGGCGCTGGGCAAGGACCCTGAGAAGCTGACGGTGTTGATTGCCCAGATGGTCAGCCTGTTCCAGGACGGCGAGAAAGTGAAGATGTCCAAGCGGACCGGCAAAGCGGTCACTATGGTTGACCTGATGGATGAAGTGGGCGTAGATGCAATACGTTACTTCTTTACTATGCGCAGTATGGATTCCCATCTCGATTTTGATATGGACCTGGCTATTTCCACCTCCAATGAGAATCCGGTGTATTATGTGCAATACGCTCATGCGCGGATTTGCAGCATCTTCCGCCAGGCTGAAGAGCAGGGGATCGCGCTTCCGACACCAGATTCGGCAAATCTGAACAAGCTGACGTCGGAGCATGAGTATGATTTGCTGCGGAAGATTGGCGAATTGCCAGAGGAGATCGGAATCGCTGCCGATAATTTCGCCCCGCACCGTCTCGTTCGCTACGTGTACGAGCTCGCTGCGCAGCTTCACAGCTATTACAGAGCGGAACGCGTAATTACGGAGGACGGCGAGCAAACAGCAGCACGGCTTGCCCTGCTCGGCGCTGTACGGACAACGCTGGCTAATGTGCTTCGTCTGATCGGTGTGTCCGCGCCGGAACGGATGTAATATAGAAGGCGATGCTGACTTTGATTGGGAGTCAGTATCGCCTTTTTTTAGATTTTAACGGGAATCACAGTCTTCAGGAAGACTTGCTGCGACTCTTATTGCGAAGCATTCTTGCTGCGTTGAGCTCCCCGGCAGCGGGCTTCGCCCTGGACGCCGTGGCAGGGATCGGACGCGCGGTGCGGCGCAGCCTTCTCTTAATCTCCGACAGCTTCAGTCCGGGACGGGCCGCAAGCAGCAGGGCAACAGCACCGCTGACATGAGAAGTGGCCATAGAAGTCCCATTCATCTCATGATAGCCTCCGCCCAGCCAGCATGAGCTAACCTTCTCCCCGGGAGCATAGATGTCAATATAAGGGCCGTGATTGCTGAAGGAAGCGATGCGTCCGTCCTTTCCGGTTGCTCCAACGGAGATGGTATTTGGATACCGCGCCGGATAATCGATCCTGCGGGTTTTCTTGTCATTGCCTGAAGAGGCAACGACGATGATGCCTGACGCGTGGGCTTTGCTAATAATATTTTGTAAGGATTGACTCTTATTCTTCATTCCAAAGCTCATGTTTATAATGTGCATGCGGTTTCTGATGCACCAGTCGATTCCGAGGATAATATCGGAGACGTAGGCGGAGCCGTTATGGTCGAATGCTTTCACGGGATAGACGAGCGAGCGTGGGGCCACGCCCATCATTCCTCTCGAGCCGCCGGAAGCGGCGATCGTGCCGGCGATGTGGGTGCCATGTCCATTATCATCGTAAGGAAGCATTCCACGGTTGAACAGATTAATTCCTCTGCCCAGGCTGTATCTGAGATCGGGGTGGCTGAAGTCAGCACCTGTATCAATGACCCCAATGCGGATTTGATTACCGGTGGAGACAGACCAGGCGTCTTGCGCACCGATACGCTTCACCCCCCAGGGCTGGGGAATTTTCTTGTCTTTGTCCGTGGAAGCAGAATGAACGCGAATTCGGGTGTCTTCTTCTAGCATCAAACCGAATCTCGTGTCGACGCTTCCACTATTATGGGATAAAGGGCAGAAAAAGGCCTGCAGTAGCGGTGAGACGCGAACTCTCCGCAAGGCCGGGAATTGACGTTTGTAATCCTGCAGCTGGCGCAAGCATTCTTTATACTGCAATTTCTGGGCAAAGCGGAGAATGTACCGCCCGCCTGTTCCAGAGGTGTCCAGGTGTTCGCTCAGATATCGCAGGAATTTGGAGTAGTCCATTAGTTAGCCCCTCCTGACGAAGCGTGTTGCAGTATATTATGACAACGCATCAGGACTCGAATGGGGAAGGGGCCCTGTTTCCAGGAAATGGGCAGCTGAATGAAAAATGAGTCAAGTTAAGATGATTTTTCTAACTTAGGCGTAGGTGCGGCGTGTCAATGCAGCAATCTGGACATAGGATAAAGTGAAGGCCCTCTGCGGCCTTCAGGGCCATCGGGGAGGAGATAAGGGTCTCCTTTTCGAACGGATACAGTCAATTGGCAGGGTAATCGCCCTGCCTCTTTTTATGTTTGGGTGGTCACTTTATGAACACATTTTAAAACTTGCAATTTGACATTAAATAAGGTTTACTATTTTGTGATATGGATAAGTTAGATTAAGAAATCGATAATTTAAGCTCGATTTTTTGGTGAACATTGCGTGAGAGGATGTGTCCGTAACGTGAGTAATTCGCTCAATTTGAAAATTGACCCGGAGAAAGCTCAGGAAATCCCGATGGTGGACCTGGCTTTTATGGTACTGAAGGCGGCAAATACGCCGTATTATTATCGTGACCTGATGAAAGAGGTTGCTAAGATTCGTGGGATGTCTGAGGACGAAATTAGCGACGTTATTGCACAACTGTATACGGAGATTAATATCGATGGCCGTTTCGCTTGTGTTGGCACCAATCTGTGGGGTCTGAAGCGCTGGTATCCGCTTGAGAAGTCCGAGGATGCAGTTAGCAGCGGCAAACGCCCTCGTATCATCAATGACGAAGATGACGATCTGGATGACGACTTCGTTGAAGAGGAAGAGGATAGCTACAGCTCCGAGGATGACGAAGATTATGATGCAGTTGACGAGGATTCTGACGATGACTTGTTTGCAGATGATGATGAGGAAGAAGAAGTCGAGGGTGTAGAAGATGACTCGCTTCTGGATGAGGAAGATCTGGATGAAGAAGAAGAAGAGGACGATCTTGCGGATGACGAGTCTGAGGAAGAAGAATATAGCGACGAAGACTAAGAGCGCGTGATCCAGAGGAGTTTTTTGAACTACCTCCTACAGAGAGAGAAACTTCAAATATTTTACCTTCCTCCTTCTCTTGACAGGGGCTATGGTAACGAGTAAACTATTGCATGGGCTTATGATTCAACCATAAATAATGTATTTTATATAAAAGTGCCCCGACGTTGTTCGGGTGTCACTTTTTTGTTTTTTTATGCCCATTTGGCTATGTTTTTACGCTAAATGGGTTACGCTATATTGATCTATAGTCGCCAGGGATTGTGAGTAAATGTTCAAAGGTTGTTCAAAGGTCATTTTCATCGTTATACGTACCTGGTCGCTGATTTCCAATCATCATGAATTCAGCCCGGACTTCTAATATGACTGACTTTTTGAACCCGTACAAATTTAGGAGGTTTTTGGACTGTGACAAAATATATTTTCGTGACAGGTGGGGTCGTTTCTTCATTAGGTAAAGGGATTACGGCTGCATCATTGGGAAGACTGCTCAAGAACAGAGGATTGAAAGTAACGATTCAGAAATTTGACCCTTATATCAACGTGGACCCGGGAACAATGAGCCCATATCAGCACGGTGAAGTATTCGTTACCGATGACGGCGCCGAGACCGACCTTGATCTGGGCCATTATGAACGGTTTATTGATATTAACCTGTCGAAGAACAGCAATGTTACGACCGGTAAAATCTATTCTTCTGTTATTGGTAAGGAACGCCGCGGCGAATATTTGGGCGGCACGGTACAGGTCATCCCACACATCACGAATGAGATCAAAGAACGGGTATTCCGCGCTGGACGTGAAGCGGGCTCGGACGTAGTTATTACCGAAATCGGGGGTACAGTAGGCGATATCGAGAGTCTGCCATTCCTGGAGGCGATTCGTCAGATTAAGAGTGAAATCGGCCGTGAGAATGTGATGTATATCCATGTTACGCTGATTCCTTATATCAAAGCTGCCGGTGAAGTGAAGACCAAGCCAACTCAGCATAGTGTAAAAGAATTGCGCAGCATCGGCATTCAGCCTAATGTGATCGTATGCCGTACTGAGCATGAGCTGTCCGAAGATATGAAGGCGAAGATCGCCCTGTTCTGCGATATTGATGCTAGCGCCGTGGTAGAATGCCGCGATGCAAATACTTTGTACGAAGTGCCTTTGAATTTGCGTGAGGAAGGCCTAGATGAGATTGTCGTTAATCATCTGAAGCTGACCACTCCTGCACCGGATATGAGCGAATGGGAGCATCTGGTTGACCGTATCAGCAAGCTGGAGAAGAAGGTAGAGATCGCGATTGTAGGGAAATATGTTGCTCTGCATGATGCTTATTTGAGCGTTGTAGAATCCCTCTCCCATGCCGGATTTGATGCGAATGCTGATGTATCGATTCGTTGGGTCAATGCTGAGGAAGTCACTGAAGACAATGTTGAGCAAATGCTGAAAGGCATAGGCGGGATTCTCGTACCGGGCGGCTTCGGCGATCGGGGAATCGAAGGCAAGATTACGACGATCCGTTATGCGCGTGAGAACAACATTCCGTTCTTTGGAATTTGCTTGGGCATGCAGGTTGCTGTTATCGAATATGCACGTGCACTTGCCGGCCTTGAAGGAGCTAACAGTTCTGAGATCAATCCATCTACTGAATTCCCTGTAATCGATCTGCTTCCGGAGCAGAAGGATATTGAAGATCTGGGCGGCACGATGCGTCTTGGTCTGTATCCTTGTAAGCTGCAAGAGGGTTCTTTGGCTATGCTATGCTATAATGATGAACTGGTCTATGAAAGACACCGTCATCGTTATGAATTCAATAATACTTACCGCGAGGCTATTGAAGCAGCCGGCCTGAAAATTTCCGGTTCTTCGCCAGACGGCAGATTGGTCGAGATCGTGGAGCTTCCGAGCCACCCTTGGTTCCTGGCTGTACAATTCCATCCGGAATTCACGTCCCGTCCGAATCGTCCACAGCCATTGTTCCGCGAGTTCGTGAAGGCGGCAATCACTCATATATCCTAAATTGAACGTTTAGCTTAGGCAGTACGAACCATACGATCTATCCCAAATATTCGCCTCAAATGATTTTTATAGTATCTTTTTTCCATTTTAGAAGGGATATACAAATTTGAAGCGAATATAGTCATTCAGTATGAAATGGGTGGATCGTAGGAGGTCTGTTTTGTGGATGAGAAGAAGGTATTGATTGTTGATGATCAGAATGGTATCCGCATCTTACTGATGGAAGTATTCAGCAGTGAGGGATACATGACGTTTCAAGCACCGAATGGCAAAATTGCCTTGGAGATTGTACGTGCGGAGTCGCCGGATCTAGTTCTGCTTGATATGAAGATTCCGGGAATGGACGGACTTGAGATTCTGAAGCATATCAAGGAAGTGAATCCCGAGATCAAAGTGATCATGATGACGGCTTATGGCGAGCTGGACATGATTAAGGAAGCGACCGAGCTCGGAGCACTGATGCACTTCACCAAACCTTTCGACATCGATGAGATTCGCACAGCGGTAAATATGCACTTAAAGGGCGGGGCCGTCCTTTAAGAGTCAGAAGGAACCTCGGCAAGCAATCGGCGGGGTTCCTTCTTCCATTTAGCTGATTTCACCATTATTTACATGATATTTTGTGTATTTTGTATACAAAAGCATGAATAGTATTTTTGCCTCGATGTGGTATAATAAAACATGTGTGAATGTCGGCTAGAAATCTAGATAATCCAACATCCTTAGGAGGATTGAAACCATGCCATTAGTATCCATGACTGACATGTTGAACAAAGCGCTTGAGGGGAAATACGCCGTAGGTCAATTTAACATTAACAACCTCGAGTGGACTCAAGGAATTCTTGCTGCTGCTGAAGAAGAGAAATCCCCAGTAATTCTGGGCGTATCCGAAGGCGCAGCGCGTCACATGAGCGGCTTCTATACCGTTGTTAAGATGGTAGAAGGTCTTATTCATGACATGAAAATTACGGTTCCAGTTGCGATCCATCTGGACCATGGTTCCAGCTTCGAAAAATGTAAAGAAGCCATCGATGCTGGCTTTACTTCCGTGATGATCGACGGTTCCCATCATCCAATCGATGAGAACATCGAAATGACGAAGAAAGTAGTAGAATATGCTCACGCTAAAGGCGTCTCCGTTGAAGCTGAAGTAGGAACAGTAGGCGGACAAGAAGACGACGTGATCGGTGGCATCCAATATGCTGACCTTCAAGAGTGCGTGCGCATCGTTAACGAATCAGGTATCGATACTCTTGCTCCTGCGCTTGGTTCTGTTCATGGACCTTATCATGGTGAGCCTAACCTTGGATTCAAGGAAATGGAAGAAATTCGTGATGCAGTGAAGCTTCCGCTCGTTCTTCATGGCGGCACAGGCATCCCTACACACGACATTCAAAAGGCCATCTCCCTGGGTACTTCGAAGATCAACGTAAATACGGAGAACCAAATCTCCTTCACGAAGAAGGTTCGCGAAGTTTTGGCAGCAAAACCAAACGAATATGATCCTCGTAAATATATCGTTCCAGGCCGTGACGAGATCAAAGCTACCGTTGTTGGCAAGATCCGTGAATTCGGTTCTAGCAACAAAGCGTAACTAACGGTTAAGTTAGTCTGGCTTGATGCTGTGATGATAGATAACCTTTGTTAACAAATAGGACAGCCTTTGACAAGAAGGCTGTCCGGTTATATATATGGAAACGATGAGTACACCGCGCTTGCCGGTGTCTTTCCATTTCCATTACTTTATTATGTGGGGCGCTCATGTCGTCCCGCCTGCAAAATACGTGGGGGGACCCTTAAACTTATGGAGAAATTAATGATTAGCGGCGGACGCCCGTTGCGCGGTACGGTTTCGATCAGCGGTGCCAAGAACAGTGCGATTGCCCTGATTCCGGCTGCGTTGTTGGCGGAGTCCGAAGTCGTGTTGGACAACTTGCCGCATTTGAGTGATGTTGCGGTCTATTCAGAAATTTTGGAGGAGCTGGGGGCCCGCGTATCGTGGGAAGGCAATTATATGAAGATTGACCCTTCCAATGTAGTATCTATCCCAATGCCTAACGGGCCTGTGAAGAAGCTGCGCGCTTCCTATTATTTAATGGGGGCTCTGCTAGGCCGGTTTAATGAAGCAACGATCGGTTTGCCAGGGGGCTGCAATTTCGAGCCTCGTCCAATTGACCAGCATATCAAAGGATTCGAAGCGCTCGGCGCTACTGTAACGAATGAACACGGTTCCATACATTTATATGCCAAAGAGCTGCGGGGAGCCAAGATTTACTTGGATGTCAGCAGCGTAGGCGCAACTATTAATATTATGCTGGCGGCCACACGGGCCAAAGGCTCCACAATTATTGAAAATGCGGCTAAAGAGCCTGAAATTATAGATGTAGCTACATTATTGAACTCCATGGGTGCGAGTATTAAGGGAGCCGGCACGGAGACGATTCGGATTGAAGGCGTGTCCAAGCTGAAAGGTTGCCGGCATTCTATCATTCCTGACCGTATTCAAGCAGGTACCTATATGATCGCCGCGGCAGCGACTCGTGGTGATGTAGTGATAGATGGCGTTATTCCTAAGCACCTTGAGGCACTTACTGCTAAATTGCTAGAAATGGGCGTAACTGTGGAGGAATTGGATGAATCCATTCGCGTCATCGGTTCCGATAAATATGAGCATGTTGACGTCAAAGCGCTCGTATACCCCGGATTCCCGACAGATTTGCAGTCGCCTATGACTAGTCTGCTTACGCAGGCCGAAGGGGTTAATGTATTGAGTGATTTCGTATACAGCAACCGTTTCAAGCATGTTCCGGAGCTGGTACGAATGGGAGCCAAAATCCGTGTAGAGGGCCGATCGGCTGTCATCGAAGGCGGGGCGCTCAATGCAGCTAAGGTGAAGGCATCCGATTTGCGCGCTGGCGCTGCCCTGGTCATTGCCGGATTAACGGTGAAAGAAGGAATTACCGAAGTATCTGGAGTAGAATATATTGACCGCGGATATGATAATTTGGTTACGAATCTCAGGTCCTTGGGGGCCGATGTATGGCGGCAGGTGGAATAACATCCCTGCTGCCCGCATAAGTTGCCTGAGAACAGGAGATAATATAGTATGGTGTCAACAAAATATGCTCTCATAGATTTCAAAATTATATGATAGTAAATGATTAAAATTGAATAGGTGGTTTTTACATGGATCTTCAAATTGCCGACTTGGAAGGGATGAAGCTGACGGAGCTGTACAAGCTGGCCAAACAGTATCAGATTCCATATTACGGCCAATTAAAAAAGAAAGAACTGATTTTTGCGATTCTAAGAGCTCAGGCAGAGCAGAGCGGACTTATGTTTATGGAAGGCGTTCTAGAGATCTTGCCGGAGGGCTACGGCTTCCTCAGGCCGATCAACTATTTACCTAGCACGGAGGACATTTACATCTCCGCCTCGCAGATTCGCAAGTTTGACCTTAGAACCGGCGATCTGGTCTCAGGTAAATGCAGAGCGCCGAAGGAGAATGAACGCTACTTTGGACTTCTGCAAGTAAATGCCGTAAATGGAGAGAACCCTAATATTGCTGCAGAACGTTTGCATTTCCCGGCACTTACTCCACTTTACCCACAAGAAAAAGTCGTACTAGAAACATCCCCAACACATTTATCCACGCGAATTATGGATTTGCTAGCTCCCGTTGGACTAGGACAGCGCGGTCTGATCGTCGCGCCGCCTAAAGCGGGAAAGACGCTGCTGCTTAAAGAAATTGCCCACAGCATATCCACTAATTATCCAGAGGTTGAGCTATTCGTATTGTTGATTGATGAACGTCCTGAAGAAGTAACGGACATGCAACGCTCCGTGAAGGGGGAAGTTATCGCTTCAACTTTTGATGAGCTGCCGGAGAATCATATCAAAGTAGCTGAGCTTGTATTGCAGCGTGCTTTACGTTTGGTGGAGCACAAGAAGGATGTTGTTATTTTATTGGACAGTATCACCCGTCTGGCACGGGCATATAATCTGGTTGTACCACCATCAGGTCGAACTTTAAGCGGGGGGATTGACCCGGCGGCTTTCCATCGTCCTAAGCGATTCTTCGGCTCAGCCCGGAATGTGGAGGAAGGCGGAAGCTTGACGATTCTGGCGACTGCGCTGGTGGACACCGGTTCTCGTATGGACGATATTATTTATGAGGAATTTAAGGGTACTGGCAATATGGAGCTGCATCTTGATCGTAAATTGGCGGAGAGAAGAATTTTCCCGGCTATCGATATCCGTCGTTCCGGTACACGGCGTGAAGAAGTTCTGCTGAATAAAGAAGAGCTGGATACCATCTGGGCGATCCGTAAAAGCATGAATGATTCCTATGATTTTGTCGAAGGTTTCTTGAAGAAGCTGCGCGATTCTAAGACGAATCAAGAGTTTCTCGCTTCATTTGATACATCGGCATCGGGAAATAACACTTCGTCTGGTGGAACCAGCGCACGCCGTTCTGTACGCAACGGGACGCAAGCCTCTGGTTCAGGGTCCAATTCCGGGTCTTAATAAACGCGGTTGCGTGATGCCCTAATCCTTGATAAATAATCAACAGGTCTGAACCAAAGTTTATGTTTATGATATGTTTTTTTATGGCGCTTTAGTTGAATAAAGCTGAGAAGCGGAGCTATATATTATCATTAAAAACAGCCTCGTAAGCATTGAACTTCCCCAAGAGAGATATTCTGAAGAGGAGAACAACATGTATTTAGTATATGCTGATGCGCAAGGACAGGTTTACGATCACCCGTCATTGTATGGCTTGGCCCGCAGTGCTGATATGATCGTAGAGATCATGGAGGATGAGTTGATTCCACTGCCGGAAGGGGCTACACTAGTAGGTCTTCCTTGTACTCGTCCGATCGGAATGGACCCGGATACGGGTGAGATGCTTCCGCTCCAGGGAGATGTTCAAGCCGTGGGGGCGTTGCTTCCCCAGGGATATACAAGGCTATGTCTTCCCGGTTATGTGAAGACAGACAAAGAATACAAGCTGCCGCTATTTGGCTATTCGGCTGTAGTGTGGAATGATGGGCAGTTTTATGTAACGGCTCGGCGATCAGATGATCCTGAGAAATGGAATCCACTGAATTGTGATCCGCTGGAGTTAAAACAGAATGTGAAGGCGCTGCAAGCGAAGTATCCGGATAATCGTCTCTACGAGCATCTCTCAAATTGCGCTTTAGGATATGAGTGTTTGACTGCTTCCAATACTTTTCTGAATCGTTGGGAGGGGGCAGTTCCTGTCTCTTATTCTTGCAATGCTGGCTGCTTTGGCTGCATTTCGGAGCAACCGGATGATAGCGGATTTGTCTCCCCGCAGACGCGAATGAATTTCCGTCCGCGTGTGGATGAATTGGTAGAAATTATGCTAGAACATTTAAAGACGCCGGAATCGATTATTAGCTTTGGACAGGGCTGCGAAGGAGAACCATCCACACAGGCTAAGCTGATTATTGAAGCCATCCGTGAAGTGCGGCGCCAGACCGATATGGGCTATATTAATATTAATACGAACGCAGGGTTGTCCGACCATATTCATGGTATTGTTGATGCTGGATTGGACCTGATGCGAGTCAGTACCATTAGCGCTCTGGACGATCATTACAATGCATACTATAAGCCGCGGGGCTACACACTAGCCAATGTAGAGAAATCGCTGAAATATGCAGCCAGTCAAGGGGTCTATACTTCCATCAACTATTTGATTTTCCCCGGGGTAACTGACCGGGAGGAAGAGATTGAGGCGATGGTTGAACTTGCCCGCCGTACGGATTTGAAGCTGATTCAACTGCGGAATTTAAACATTGATCCGGAGAGTTATCTGGAGCTTATCCCTAAGGCACAAGGCGATATCCTTGGTATGAAGCAGGCCATCGAGATATTCCAGGCGGAGCTGCCCGATGTGGTCATCGGATCTTATACGCATGTACCCCCTGCTGAACTAACAAGGGCAAAGGTAAGATGGTAATTCACATTTATTGTGATTGCATAGTGAACAGCAGCATGCTATAATTTTTTTTGTTGCCATTATAACTCTGTACACGCATGAGGTGCAGGGCGGAAAGAGGTGAAAGTCATGAACGAAGCAATTCAACCCAAATACCACGTGACTACGGTAACTTGCGCTTGCGGCAATACCTTTGAAACTGGTTCCGTAAAACAAGATCTGCGCGTTGAAATTTGCTCCAACTGCCATCCATTCTTCACAGGTAAGCAAAAATTTGTGGATGCTGGTGGTCGTGTGGATAAATTCAAAAAGAAATACGGCTTGTAAGAGTAAAGCTGCTTAGCAGCGAATTGCATAAATGCAAATCCCCTGTCCATAATATAGGACAGGGGATTTTTCTTTAACAAAGAAATGAAATAAGTGCCCGAATAGATGATGTATTTCCTACGATTTAAATTCAACTGTGTTATAAATGGAGTTCCACTCATTCTTATTAACAATACCGAGCCGCCAAATGGCGATGCCCTTCAGATCATAACGTTTGGCAAGTCCAATCAAAGTGTTGACGGAGTTCTCATCCTCATTATCCATATTCAGTCCAAGGATCAGTTTGGATTTATCGGTCTCTTTCAGAGCCAACGTAACCGCCTCGTTCACTTTATCAACCGGCTCTGGTTTCTTGGAGCTGCCGCCTTCATAATTGTACGCCATAATAACCAGTTCATCCGCCAATTGACCCAGTGTCTTATAATCATATCCCTTATAGGAAGAATTGAGTGGATGGAGGGCCAGCGATAACTTCAAGTTAGCCGCTTTTGTTGCTGTGGCAAGCTGCTTGACGAAGGCGTTGAAGGAGGAGCGGGTTAATTCTTTGTCTGTGGTTAGTCCTAAACCCTCAAAATCAAGCATGATTCCTTGGAAATTGTAATCGGCAGCCGCTTGAACCATATCTGCTATCGCTTGTTCTCTGTAGGTCTGATCCTCAATGATCTTTGTTAACTCCCCTTTGACATCACTCGAGTAGACCATCAGATAAGGAATTGTATCTGCCTGGGCTGCATCGTTAATCAGAACTTCAGGGGTGATATCACCGGCTGCCGAAGGGATTTGAAATACATTTCCTTTCGTAGTAAACTTCCCGTTCTCATCGATTCTGCTCCATCCATAAGATATAGCGCTAAAGTCAGGAACTGTATTTATATCGGAGAAGGAAGAGATTGCATAGAAGCCAAGCGTATACATCTTCTTTGGTGGTGAAATGATTGAGACGGTACGGCTGGCTTGATTCCAGCCTACTTTGGCGCCAAATTGTTGGCTGAAGAAGCTAAGCGGAATCAATGTAGTGCCGTTTTGCGATATAGGGGCTACAGCCAGTTTGACGGAAGAGTTGTTCACGATGGCTTCCTGATTGTTCAGTGTAAGTACAACCTGAACTGAATTATCTCCCGCCCCTTTTATTGCTGTAATGGTTTTTTGTGCCTGATTCCAGGTCACCTCGATACCCAACGCTTCGGAGATCGAGCGGAAAGGCACCATAGTGGTTCCCTTCACGACTAAAGGTTCTCCAGAGAAAGACAATGGATAGCCGTCAAGCAGAATTTGAACCGATGATGCCGCCTCTGCTCTGGTTGGATAAGCACCTGACAGGGTAGCAGCGAATAAGGATACTCCCAATATTAGCGTCCCAAGTTTTTTCATTTTCAAAATTAAAATTCCTCCCTATAACCAGTTCATTCAAAACTATACTCTATAAATATATCAATATTTTCCTGTTATTAATAGTTTCAGAGAAATGACAGCGGTTTATCTATTTTTAATGTCCTGCTCTTAGAATTTATGCGATTGTTATGGCCCTACAGGTACAATGAGTTTGTAATTGCCAACTACATGAATTAGGAGGGATTGGCTTGCTGCACATTATCATTAAGCCAAACTTATATCAAGACTCCGTAAGTCTGATGCTTATGTCCAATAAGTTGTCTGGTATTGAAGGTGTTAATCAAGTTTCTGTTATGATGGGAACCCCGGCTAACATTGATATTATGAAAAATACGGGGATGTACGCGCCTGAGCTCGACAAGGCCGCACCTAGTGATCTATGCATCGCCATCGATGCTGAAAATGGAGAGATTGTCAGCACCGTTCTTGAAGAAGTAGAACAATTTTTGAAGAATCAAGCGACTGCGTCTGCTAGCAATAAAGTAGAAAAAGTTAGAACATGGGATCGTGCTGTGAAGGCGATGCCGGATGCTAATCTGGCCGTCATTTCGATTCCGGGTAAATATGCTGCTGAGGAAGCGATGAGCGCGCTGGAGAACGGGCTCCATGTCTTCATGTTCAGCGACAACGTAGCGATTGAAGATGAGAAGCGTGTCAAGGATTCTGCCAAGGAAAAGGGCCTGATCGTAATGGGACCGGATTGTGGTACCGCTGTTATAGGCGGAGTACCGATCGCCTTCTCCAACGTTGTAAATAAAGGGAATATCGGTGTTGTTGGTGCTTCTGGTACAGGAATTCAAGAAGTAATTACGCTGATTGACAAGATGGGTGCAGGTATCAGCCATGCGCTTGGAACTGGTGGCCGCGACTTGTCTGAGGAGATTGAAGCGACTACTATGCTGGATGGAATCCGTGCTCTCGCTAACAATGCGGATACAGAAGTAGTGGTTGTTATTTCTAAGCCACCGGCACCGAAAGTACGCGAACAAGTTGTAGCGTTGTTGGCGAATATCGGTAAGCCAGCTGTAGCGATCTTTATGGGCGAGAAGCCTGAATCGTATTTGCCAACCATTAAATTTGCTCATACGCTTGAAGAAGCGGCGATTATGGCGGTTGAATTGGCAAAAGGCTCCAAGCTGGAAGTAGCGCCTGAAGCTGCATTGCCTGCTGATCTTGGACTGGCAGCAGGTCAGACAAAAATCCGTGGTCTGTATACGGGCGGTACGCTTGCTTATGAAGCCGCTACGATCATGAAGGAATCCCTTCATGCAGCCAAGGACAATAAACATGATGAAGGCTATTTGCTGCAATATGATGGTCATGAAGTCATTGACCTTGGTGATGATATGTATACGCAAGGCCGTCCTCACCCTATGATCGATGGAACTACTCGCTTCCAATTCATTGAGAAGGCTGCGAAGCAATCCGATGTTGCGGTTATTCTATTTGATCTCGTGCTGGGTTATGGCTCGCATGAAGATATGGCTACTCCTTTGTCCAAAGTGGTGAAAAGAGCCGTTGCGGAAGCGGCCAACGAAGGCCGTAAGCTGTATTTTGTGGGCTCTATTTGCGGAACGAAAAACGATCCTCAGGGATATGATGCGCAATTGAAGCTGATGCAAGAAGCTGGCGCAATTATTACTGATAGCAACTTCAGTGCTGTACGTACAGCTCTTCGCATTATTGGCCATGAAGTTCAAGTGGGCTCCAGAGAGCTTCCGGTTCAAGAGGCAAATCTGCCTAACGTAACTGTTGCTGCACCGTCCGAAGAATTGAAGCAACTGCTCGAATCCAAACCTCGTGTTATCAATATTGGTCTGAGCAGCTTTGCGGACAATCTGGAGACAGAAGGCAGCCGCGTGGTCCAGTTCGATTGGAGACCTGTAGCTGGCGGCAACGAAAAGCTGAGAAAGATTTTAAGCATCCTCAATAAAATGTAAAAAATATAACATGGGGTGATGAGAATGTATTCAACCATTGATGAGGCTAATCAAGCGGTTATTGAGAAAATAAAAAATTCACAACCATTCCTACTGGACGTTGTTCCGGCGAAATCGGTCATTCCGGAACTGAACGGGAAAGTCCTGCTTCATGCAGGACCGCCAATGAAATGGGAGAATATGACGGATCCGATGAAGGGATCATGTGTGGGCGCGGTCTTGTTCGAAGGCTGGGCTGCTGATGAGACCGGGGCACGTAAAATGCTGGAGGGTGGAGAGGTTCAATTCATTCCTTGCCATCACGTCTCTGCTGTAGGGCCGATGGGTGGAATCACGTCTGCTAATATGCCGGTGTTGGTTGTTGAAAACAAAGAGCATGGCAACCGTGCTTACTGCACGATGAACGAAGGTATCGGTAAAGTGCTTCGTTTCGGCGCTTATAGCGAAGAAGTCATCAACCGTTTGAACTGGATGAGAGACGTACTTGCCCCAACGTTGTCCAAGGTTCTGAAACTGATGGATGGCGGATTAAACGTGAATGTTATTATCGGTAAGGCAATTACGATGGGGGATGAATTCCACCAACGCAATATTGCCGCATCGCTTGTTTTCCTTAAAGAGGTCGCCCCTTACCTGACGATCGTTGATTTGGACGAGAAGACAAAACATGATGTTATGAAGTTCCTTGCCGATACCGATCAGTTCTTCCTGAATATTATGATGGCTTCGGCAAAAGCGGCTATGGATGCTTCCCGTACCATTGAATACGGCACGATCGTGACCGCGATGACTCGTAATGGTCATGAGTTCGGAATCCGCGTGGCAGGACTTGGTGACCAATGGTTCACAGCGCCTGTTAATACACCGGAAGGTCTGTTCTTTACTGGCTATACTCAAGATGATGCGAACCCGGATATGGGTGACTCCGCAATCACTGAGACATTTGGGGTTGGCGCCATGGCGATGGTAGCAGCTCCTGGGGTAACCCGTTTTGTAGGTGCAGGCGGATTTGATGACGCGCTGGCCATCAGCAATGAGATGAGCGAAATTTGTATTGCTTACAACTCTAACTATGCAATTCCTACATGGAACTTCCAAGGTACTTGTCTGGGCATCGACATCCGCAAAGTCGTAGAGACGGGAATTACACCGATTATCAATACCGGTATTGCGCATAAACAAGCAGGCGTAGGTCAGGTTGGCGCAGGTACAGTTCGCGTTCCGTTCGGTTGTTTCGAGAAGGCTTTGATGGCTTATGCGGAGAAAATGGGAATTGAAGTTTAATGCTCTATCCAGCTACGTTCATATCTAGAGGGCGGTATAGCGCATCGGTGTTTTTCCTGAGCCAGATAAGGAGCTTTGGAGTTGTTCAGAGCATATTTACCAATGGGCTTAATATAGCCTTCGGTAAATATCTTGTCTTTGTAGGAACGGAATATGGAAATGGAGTACCATTTGGCATTCACATCGAGTCGTATTTATACGATCGTCTGCTTGCCGAGACATTTATCGGCGAGGAGGTTGTGTGGAACCGCGAGCAGCAGCAGCTCACATTTACGAACTGCAATGTTCACATTCACATCTCATTGATGGATTCCTTCGATTGTTCTTTGAAGCTGCGGGCACAACCGGACCTTTGGTTATCCGAATGGGCTCCGAAGATGCGTGATTTAGCCACAAGCATGAATAAAGAGCTGGGACTGGGTTTAACCTTAAATGATGCGTTGGCACTGCTTGAGACCCGGGAGGCCAATTCGGAGATGGAGCACCGTTTATTGGATTTATCACAGGCCATCAAAAAACCGGGTCATGAGATAAACCTCGACTTGATCAAATATTTTATCGGTCGGGGGCAAGGGTTGACGCCAAGCGGCGATGACTTCCTCGTGGGGATTATGGCCATCGAGCGAATACTCGGCAAAGCAGACTCCGGGGTATCCTGGGCGATAAGTCGAATTATGGGCAAGCTGCCCAGCTTAACGACACAGGTTAGTGTCAACTATTATTACAGCGCATGCGAGGGCTACTTCAGCACAGTAATACTAGATATACTTGCCGCGCTGCTGAATGAACCGGATTACGATTTCGAAGAATGTGCAACAGCTTTGCTGGATGTAGGCAGCAGTTCTGGGATGGATACGTATTTCGGACTCTTATTTGCCATCATGTCATGTGGATTGTTATAGATTTGTAATGCACTTCATGGGCGGGTTACAGGGAAAATTGTTCAGCTGCAACTTGGGAATTCTCATAACTCGCCCTATATATCGTTGCTGTGCCCTTCATTGACACTAAGGGAAAACGGCCGTTTTATAACTGCCTTTGTTATGTTTATTTTATTTTTTTGAAGCTGAATTGCCGATTATTTTAATGAACTTTTGATTAGATTTAAGGGATTACCCTACGTATGATTAAGGTATAGATAGCTATCTTATTTAGTTTCAATATGGAGAGGTTATTATGAGTAAAATGCTTATTGCAATTGGTGGAAACGCCATCATCCAAGAGGGTCAAAAAGGCACGATTGCCGAACAGAAAGTGAATATCTTAACAAGTTGCCAACCCATTGTTGATATGATCGCACAAGGGCATCAAGTTGTTGTCACCCATGGCAATGGGCCGCAAGTAGGTAATTCACTAGTTAAGGCGAAATTGTCCGCTGATGTTATTCCAATGTTTCCTCTCGATGTATATGGGGCTGAATCGCAAGGGAATTTAGGTTATTTAATTCAGCAAACGATTACAAACATGCTGGCTAGCCGTGGATTGGACAAGAAGGCTGTATCATTGGTAACGCAGGTGCAAGTGGATGCGAACGATCCGGCATTCAATAATCCAACCAAGCCAATCGGTCCTTTCTATACGAAGGAAAGTTTGGATAAGGCTTTCGCCGAAGGGGGGGCTTTCCCTTACGTGGAAGACAGCGGCCGCGGTTACAGGCATGTTGTTCCATCACCGATTCCTTCCAAGATTGTTGAGAAGGAAGCCATTGACGCGCTGCTGTCCAAGGACTTGACAGTCATTACTGTGGGCGGGGGAGGAATCCCTGTCGTAGAGGAGAACGGACAGCTTAAAGGTGTGGAAGCGGTTGTGGACAAGGACTTTGCCAGCGCTTTACTCGCTGCAGAGATCGGAGCTGATTATTTGTTCATTCTGACAGGTGTTGCTCAAGTGGCAATTAACTTCGGCAAGCCGAACCAGAAGAACCTGGATCGTATTACGCTGGATGAGGCTATTGCTTACCTGAATGAGGGGCAGTTCCCGAAAGGAAGCATGGGGCCTAAGATCGAAGCGGCGATTCTCTTCTTGAAGAATGGGGGCAGAAATGTCATCATTACTTCAATTGATAAATTGCAAGATGCACTGGAAGGCAAATCAGGTACTTGGTTAGTTCCAAATGCAGATTCAATGAATCACAAACTCGCATAGAAAGGTGCATACCATGAAGACGAAAAAATATCTTTTAACGTCAATGTTTACTTTGGCCATGTTCTTGCTCATGCTACCTATGCAAGCCTTCGCGGCAGATTCCATTGGTGCTGATGTACCGACTCCTACCGGATGGTACGCGCTATTAACGATTCTGCCCCTGATTGTCATTCTGGTCCTGCTGTTCATGAAAGTGGATATGATTGCAGCTGGTCTGGTCGGCGGCGTGATGGCTATGATCATCGGCGGCATATCTTTGACTGAGGCCAACCAGGCCTTCCTGGACTCGATTCCGGGTATGCTCTCGATTACCGTACCGATTATTAACTCGGCGGTAGCGATGGCTGTATTTAAATCAGGTGGATACACCTCAGCCTTGACCCTGGTTCGTAGAGGGATTAAGGGACGCGTTGAAATTTTCGCAGCATTTATCGTTTTGCTGCAAGCTGCAGCAGCTTATATGTCAGGCATCGGCGGCGGAAGCGCGATGGTTATCGCACCATTGGCGATGGCGGCATTGGGCGCTATTCCAGAAGTTATTGCAGCGATGTCTATCGTATCTGCAGTCAGCTTTACAACATCTCCTGCATCGCTGGAGTCGGGGATCGTCTCGAAGTTGTCCGGCATTCCAGTAGCCGACTATGTAGCTGAAATGCGTCTGTTCACTTTGGGCTTTGTTATTCTTGGTATCGCTATTGCATTCTGGGGAGCTAAACGCAGAAAGGCGCTCTTCGTAGGTGAAGAGAGCAGCGAGTTTGCTGGAATGAACAACAAACAGCTGTTTAAAATGACAATCCCGGCAATCTTCTTGCTCGGATCGGTTATTCTCGGACCTATCATTAATAAAGCAATTAGCTATAGCTTGTTTACACCGCTCGTGTACACCATGTTGACCGTGTTCTTGATTTTCCTTTGCACGAAATTCACACTTAACAAATCGCTGGAAGCGATGGTTGATGGTTCAACTTATATTTTGACACGTCTGTTCAGCGTAGGTATTTTCCTGGCCTTCATTAATATGATCGGTCAGACCGGCGCATTTGCAGCGATCTCGAACGTAGCAAGTCAGGCTCCTACAGCTATCGTTGTTCCTGTAGCCGTACTGGCAGGTATATTGGTTGGTATTCCAGCCGGAGCATACGTGGGTTCCATTCTGACCCTGGTACTGCCAATTGCCGTAACTCTCGGATTCTCGCCTGTTGCCTTTGGTTTTGTAGCGATGGGTGTAGGTCTTGGAAGTCAGCTCAGCTTCGTTAATATTACGATGCAAGCTCTTTCGTCCGGGTTCCAGATTCCAATTTTGCAAGTCGTTAAAGGTAATGCGAAGTGGGTTGGACTCTCGATGGCCATCCTGTTGGTACTTTCGTTGATCTTCGGATAAGTCACAGTCGTTCGGATTTACGCAAATCATTAATTATTCAACCGGGAGGAACAAACAATGGATATCTTGATTAAGAAGGCAAGAATTGCTGAGGGCGCGGAGCTTCGTGATATTGCAATCGACAATGGGAAAATTGTTGGCATAGAAGCGAATATCGAAGCGGAAGCAGGCCGTGTTATCGAAGCGAACGGTAAGGTGTTAATCCCAGGCCTAGTAGAGAGCCATCTTCATTTGGATAAAGCGCTCATTGCAGACCGTCTGCCGAACAAATCAGGTACATTGCAGGAGGCCATTCGGGTTACAGGCCAATTGAAGCCTACGTTTACGAAGCAGGATATTCGCGATCGTGCCACCAGAACATTGGACATGCTCATTAAGAACGGTACGACTCATTTGCGGACTCATTCTGAATTCGATCCATCCCAGGGCTTCACAGGACTTGAAGTAATTCTTGAGCTCCGTGAAGAGTATAAGAACCTGATCGACATTCAAGTTGTTGCCTTCCCTCAAGAGGGAATCTTCAAAGCCCCAGGCACGGATAAAATGATGTACGAGGCTATGGAGATGGGCTGCGATATCGTTGGTGGAGTTCCATACAATGACATCTCAGCTAAAGAGCATATCGACTTTGTGTTCGAGCTTGCTAAGAAATACAATAAGCCAATCGACCTTCATCAGGACTTCAAGGATGATGCAGAAGGCACCACGATTGACTATGTTGCTGAGAAGACTATTGCTGAAGGCTTCGTAGGCAGAGTATCGGTAGGTCACTTGACCAGCATCGCCGCTATGCCTCGTGAGCAATTGCTGCCAATTATCGAGAAGATGAATGAAGCAAAAATCAGCGTAATGAGCCTTCCATGCACAGACTTGCATCTTGGAGCGCGTAATGATGCTTATAACGTTCGCCGTACAGTTACTCCTATCCGCGCACTTCGCGACGGCGGTGTAAACATGTGTATTGCGACGAATAATATTCGCAACGCATTCACACCATATGGTAACGGCGACTTGATGCTGACAGCTATGATTGCGATTCCTGTAGGCCATTTAGGCGGTGCAGATGACTTGCATACGGTTCTGCCAATGATCACTACGAATCCGGCGAAGGCTCTCGACTTGAAGGGCTATGGAATCGCTGTGGGCAATAATGCAGACCTCGTATTGCTCGACTCTGAATCAGTTACAAATGCGATCATTGATGTACCGACGAGATTGTTCGTTATCAAGAGCGGTAAAGTAACAGTTGAGACGGTACGCACTGTTAAAGTCAACGCATAGTTTATCGAAACGGATATTATAGGATTACTCCATATTCTTCGCTGAGAATATGGAGTTTTTCCATTTCTGTTGCTCTTCACATCATTTCTAATTAGAATGATTACAACAGTCTTAAGAATGGAGACCCACGAATGACTCAAAAGAAGACGGCGAGCGAAGAATTTGATACGGATGATCGATTTAATCCCAATGCGCAGATAGTTGGCAAGGAGTTCTTCTTGAAAGAATGCCTGAAGGAACTGCAGAACTTAACAAGTTATCAAGTAAGCTGCTGGTTCCCGAATTATTCGATTACCGCTAGCGGTGCTGTTCATCAAGGGGAGGAGTGGGAGGATTTCCTTCATGAACGAATCCCAAACCGGAACCCGGTTGTTCATTCGATTCAAATTCATGAGGTCGAGAACGGAAAGATTGTATTTGATGACGAAGGCAGCGAGGAAGCGAAGAATGAACCGCCGGAGCGCTTAATCACTCTTGCCAACCTGTTTAGCTCCTTATATCAAGCGAAGTTGAATTCGGATCTATACAGAGACTGGCTGTACAAGTTGGACAATTTGCTGAAAAGTATGTCTGATGGGATTGTTTTGTTGAACTTGCAAAGGAATGTAATTCATCAAAACGATGCTTTCGTTCAATTCATTAAGACCTATAATGACGGTAAAATGATAATTAATGAGAACCAGCTCATTAAGATGTTCATACAGATTAACGAGCTCGAGTCGGTTGATATTGAGGAGTTTGCAGCCCAGAATGAAGCTTCGATCCGAATCAAGGCGCAGCTTCCCGGCAAAATCCGTTACTTTGAAATTAAGAAATTCGCGGTGTATGAGAATAGTGAGCCCTTGGGCAATGTGTATAGCATCCGGGATATTACGAAGGAATATGAGGTTGACCAGATCAAGAGCAACCTGATCTCGATCGCCAGTCATGAATTCAAGACCCCACTGACCAATATCAGGGGAAGCGTGGAGACTCTCTTGAGAGGGGCAGCCAATAAATGGGACGAGTCCTTCTCTCATGATCTGCTGTTAGGAATCCATGAGGATGTGCTTCATTTACAGGAGCTGATTGACGTCTGGATGGACGTGAAGAAAATTGAAACCGGCACTTTGCTATTGCATCAGGATTTCTTCCCGCTGTTCCAACTGATCAAGGGAACATTAAATCAGCTGCCTGAGAAGGTAGTGAGCCAAGGCGAGATCGTGTTCAATTATGATACGATGTCCAACTTCCCGTTATTATACGGAGATGAAGCTCGTGTGAGGCAGGTTCTGATCAATCTGATTATTAATGGGCTTACTTATAATGATGCGAAGGAAAAGAAGATTGTCGTCAATATTTATCATGATGATCAATTTATTTATATAGAAGTAACAGATAATGGGATCGGTATCTCAGAGAAATATCAGAAGAAAATATTCGAGCGATTCTATAGAGCTGATATTTCAGCGGCACGAAAAAGCGGAGGGTCCGGCCTGGGTCTGTCGATCAGTGAGGGCTTGATCCGCGAGCATGGCGGCGAGATATATGTGAAGAGCCAATTAAATGAAGGAAGCACCTTTACCGTTAAACTGCCGATTATTCATGTTCCATAGGAGGTAAAGATGAAGAATAACTATAAAATAGCAATCGTGGACGATGAACCAAAGATCGTGCGATTCATTAAAGCGAATTTGCTGTCTTTTAACTATCAAGTCTGCACATTCTCCAACGGCGAGCAGTTTCTGGAGCAATTCGACTTGCATGAGCCTGACCTGGTTTTACTTGATGTGATGATGCCTGATATGGATGGCTTCACGGTTTTGAAGCAGCTCCGCAAATTTAGCAAGGTCCCGGTAATCTTCCTGACGGCGCGTAGCGCATCCGACGATATGCTTCAAGCCTTCGATTTGGAGGCGGATGACTATTTGACGAAGCCCTTCTCCTTGGATGAGCTGTTCGCCAGAGTGAAGGCTGTGCTGCGCAGAACAAAGGTGAATTATGAGCTCGGACGGGAGGAAAGCCGGATTACTACCTTTAACCTCGAGATCAACATCGCTCAGAAGCGCGTATATGTCAAAGGGAATGAAGTGAAGCTGACCAATATTGAATATTTGATTCTGGAGCTTCTAGGGATGCACATGGACAAGATTATTAGTCATGAGCAGATATTGACGACGGTATGGGGACCGGACTATAGCAACGAAATCGAGTACCTGAGAGTAGCGGTAGCCCGGGTTCGCAAGAAGCTGAAGCAAGCGGGCTGTGATCACTATCAGGAAGTGATTAAGACCTACTCCGGCATAGGCTATTCATTGATATCCAGCAAGGGGGATTATGAATCGGAGAACAAGCCAGCCAGCGAAGAGAACCCACCATTAGAAGACTAGATTTGTTGCCGCAATTGGTTGGGCAGCCAAGTTTTTCTCCCAGGTTGCAATTTGGATAGGCATGAGATATACTTAATCTCACCGTGCTAGATGGGGAGGTAGCGGTGCCCTGTAACTCGCAATCCGCTATAGCGAGGTTGAATTCCTGTTAGAGGTCTTGTCGATGTGAGGTCCGGTCTTTATGACAGACGTTGACGGATGGGTCCTCCGCAATGAGTAACTGTGAACCTGGTCAGGTCCGGAAGGAAGCAGCCATAAGCAGTCCCGCTCATGTGCCGGAGGAGTGCCTGTCCCGAGTTGAGCCATAAGGGTGCCGCTTGGATCGCAACGATCGATAACAGGTGCACGGCTACATAGTTGGATAAGAACACATCTTTGTCTTGGGACAGAGATGTTTTTTTATGGGGATGGGGCTACTCTGGTAGTTACTTCTTCTTTGCTAACTGATGGGTAACAATAGAAGTTTTTCTGTTCACCTGAGTATAGTATAATAAGAAGGCGGCGACTGAGCCGCCTAGGGATAGAAAGAAGGTGCCGCAATGGAGCATATTGCGTTGTACCGTGCTTGGCGGCCGCAGTCGTTTCAAGACATGGTAGGACAACAGCATATTATCCGTACACTGCAGAATGCGATTCGTGAGCAGCGCTTATCGCATGCGTATTTATTTAGCGGACCGCGCGGGACGGGGAAGACGACTACTGCCAAGGTCTTGGCCAAAGCAGTTAACTGCGAGAAGGGTCCTGCTGCAGAGCCTTGCAATGAGTGTGAAGCATGCCGGAGGATTACCGCAGGCGCTGTGATGGATGTGCTTGAAATTGACGCCGCTTCCAACCGGGGGGTCGAGGAAATCCGCGATCTTCGTGAGAAGGTGAAGTACGCCCCTACGGAAGTGCGGCAAAAGGTTTATATTATCGATGAAGTTCATATGTTAACAACCGAAGCTTTCAATGCGCTCCTCAAGACGCTTGAGGAGCCTCCTCCACATGTGATGTTCATTCTGGCTACAACTGAGCCGCACCGGCTTCCGGCGACGGTAATCTCACGCTGTCAGCGCTTTGACTTCCGTCGTGTCTCCTTGGAAGAGCAAGCCGGTCGTCTGAAGATGATATGCGAGCAAGAAGGGATCACCGCCGAAGATGATGCTATTCAGTATATTTGCAGGCTGTCCGACGGGGGGATGCGGGATGCCCTCAGCATTCTCGATCAGATCGCCTCATTTACGAATGGACATGTCTCTTATGAGCAAGTGATGAGTTTGACCGGGGGGATTCCGTCCAAGCAGTTCGCACAGCTGGCTCAGACCCTTATTGAAGGCGATGTCGGCGGCATGATGCAGATTATTGAACAGCTCATGCAGGAGGGCAAAAGCGCCGATAAGTGCATGGAGAACTTGATGTATTATTTCCGCGATCTGCTAATGATCAAGACCGTCCCTCAGGCGGACAAGCTGACCGAGCGTGTGCTTGACCCAGAGGATTACAGGGAGATGTCGCATGCTTTCTCACGGTCGCAATTGTTCCGGATTATTGAGACGTTGAATCACTATCAGACGGAGATGAAGTATTCCCAGCAGCCGCAGATGCTGTTTGAGGTTGCTTTATTGAAGCTCTGCAGCATTCCGCAGCAGGAATCCGCGCCGGGAGATGGGGCGGGAAGCGCTGCTCACGCGGCTGAAGCCTCGGAGATTAAGCAGCTCAAGCAGCAGCTGGCCGAGCTGGAGAAGAAGCTCGAGAAGGCGCTGCAGGGGGGGCTCGCTGCAGCTGGCGGGGGTGGAGCGCAGGCTTCTGGCCAAGCAAGCTCAGCCCGTTCATCCAGAGCTGCATCGCCACGTGTCTCCTCGGCAGCCAAAATACCATCCGGTATGGATCGGTACATCGCCGAGAAAGCTGGCTCGGATACCGCTATGGTTCAGAGCAAATGGCACCAGGTGCTGCAGGCTGTTAAGGATGAAAAGGTGACAATTCACGCCTGGTTCATGAACGGGGAGCCTGTCTCTGTACTGGAGGATGCTATTCTGGTTGCATTCAAGAATGAGATTCACCGCGAGACAACAGAGAAGCCGGCCCATAGAGGTGTTATCGAGCAGGTGCTCGAACGCCAATTCGGTAAGCCATACCGTCTGGTGACTATGATGCTGAAGGACTGGACTGAAGCGATTCAGAGCGGAGCAGCTGCTCCGGCCCAGCCTCTTGAGCTTCAACATGAGGAAGAGCAAGGCGGGAGCAAGGAGCCTTGGGTTGATGAAGCTCTGGAGATGTTCGGCGAGGATCTCGTCGTGATTAAAGAGTAACTTTTTGGTATGATTACAACACATAAAGAAATCACTTATTTGAATTGAAGGAGATGTGGCTTACGTGAATAATATGAACCAAATGATGAAGCAAGTGAAGAAAATGCAAGAGCAAATGCTGAAGGCACAAGAGGAACTTGCCACTAAAACAGTGGATGGCAGTGCAGGCGGCGGTGTTGTAACTGTAGAAGTAAATGGACATAAGAAGGTATTGTCCGTCAACATCAAGCCAGAAGCGGTTGATCCGGATGATGTGGAAATGCTGCAGGATCTTATCCTCACTGCGATAAATGATGCTCTTGGCAAAGCCGAAGAACTTGCTAACCAAGATATGGGTAAATTTACAGGCGGAATGAAAATTCCAGGTCTATTTTAATCCAGGTTGAAGGAGAACACTCCCATTGTATTATCCCGAACCGATCGCGAAGCTGATCGACGCTTTTACACATTTGCCAGGCATCGGCCCGAAGACCGCCGCCAGACTGGCTTTTCATGTGCTGCGCATGGAGGAAGATGACGTCATAGATTTTGCCAAAGCCCTCGTCAGCGTGAAGAGAAATCTTCATTACTGTTCCGTCTGCTGCAATATTACGGATACGGACCCGTGTCGGATCTGTCAGGATAAGACTCGCGATCCTTCTGTAATCTGTGTGGTTCAGGAATCCAAGGATCTGGTAGCGATGGAGAGGACGAAGGAATTTGACGGCTACTATCATGTGCTTCAAGGGGCGATATCCCCAATGGAAGGTCTTGGCCCGGATGATATCCGTCTGAAAGAACTGCTAACTCGTCTAAGTGATGAACGGGTCAAGGAGCTGATCCTTGCTACTAATCCGAATATTGAAGGTGAGGCCACAGCTATGTATATTTCGCGGCTGGTGAAGCCTTTCGATATTCGAGTAACGCGGATAGCCCATGGATTGCCGGTCGGCGGTGACCTTGAGTACGCGGATGAGGTAACTCTGTCCAAGGCGCTTGAGGGCCGGAGAGAACTCAGTTGATTTATACCTTTAATGGAGAACCTTAATCCAGAAGAACAACCTCTTCTTATGGATTAAGGTTCTTTGTTTTCTGGTTCTAAGTTTGTCCCTCACCCGATACACATGAAATAAACCGGAATGAAGGGGGGAACGGCGATGAACCAGAAGAAGGCCGAGAGCAAGGAGCTATTGCCCGAAACGTTGGAGCCGGGTCAGGAGGAAGAGGTTAAGAGGATGCTCTACCAGGAGGTCAATAAAGCTCGTAAGGAGTGGGAGTGGGCTTATATGGTATTCCAGGAGGCAGTGGGTCAGGATAACATTGATGTCGCCATTTATACGCTTGAAGCCGCAGAGAGAAGGTATCAAATTGAGCTAAAGAAGGCCAAGCAGGCGAATGTAAGATGGAATGCCTTCCAATATAGTTCCTATTTTGAATAAAGTGAGTGTCCCAAAAGATCGGTTCTTAGCAACGAAGGCCATGCTCCCCATTGTGTTATCTCAAAACGCTTAAGCTTGGATTAAGCTAGGAATTTAGGACAGAGTGTACGTGGTTTGTACGTAAGCACCTGAGATGTTCTATCGGAAATAAGACTTCATACGCATCCGCTATAGGCCGTGTGCATTCAAAATTTGATGGCAAATCAGCTCTCAGTGTGTTGCTTCGTGATTAAAAGTGGTTTTTTAAATAACCTTTTAAGGGAATTAAGGAAATTAAGGAAAGGATGGGACAAGACGGTGAGAATTATTCTAATAGGTGTATTAGCGGTTTCTTTGCTTTTGCTGCTGTATGTGGTCTTTTCACGTAAGTTAGGTCTAGCCTGGTTAACCCGGATAGGACTGCATATTGTCCTGGCCGCGTTAGGGATCTATATCATCAATTTTTCCGGATTATTGACCGAGGCATACATCCCTCTGAACCCGATTACAATTAGTACGGCGCTTGTGCTCGGATTGCCAGGGGTGGCCCTTCTGCTAGGGTTAAAATTAACTATGATTTGACTGTTGACGGGCAATCTGTTTCTGTGGTACATTATTAATCGCTTCTCTAAGAGGTCAAGCTGTTCTGATAACTTCAGAAAATAAAGTTAAAAAAACTTCTTGACATAAACGAGGCGAACATGATATATTATAAAGGTCGCTGCTGAGAACGAAAGCGACGCTAAAAACGAAGTTGATCTTTGAAAACTGAACAACGAGTGAGCGGGTTTCACGTCAAGTGAAATCTAAGAAATAAGTCAGATTCAAAATGAGCTAATCGCTCTTTTCAATGAGTAACACTTTATTGGAGAGTTTGATCCTGGCTCAGGACGAACGCTGGCGGCGTGCCTAATACATGCAAGTCGAGCGGACTTGATGGAGAGCTTGCTCTCCAGAGAGTTAGCGGCGGACGGGTGAGTAACACGTAGGTAACCTGCCTGTAAGACTGGGATAACTAGCGGAAACGTTAGCTAATACCGGATAATTTATTTTCTCGCATGGGGAAGTAATGAAAGACGGAGCAATCTGTCACTTGCAGATGGACCTGCGG
>NZ_LN831278.1:0-112371 GCF_900069005.2 Paenibacillus sp. GM2
GGTTGATAGGCCTGAGGTGGAAGTGCAGCAATGTATGGAGCTGACAGGTACTAATCGGTCGAGGGCTTATCCAAAAAACATCTAAATATGCAAAATGAGTTTCGTATCCAGTTTTCAAGGATTAACCTTGAATTTATGGCTTTGGAGAGATACCCAAGTGGCTATAAGGGGACCCTCTGCTAAGGGGTTAGACTGCGTAAGCGGTGCGAGGGTTCGAATCCCTCTCTCTCCGCCATTAGTATACAAGCTATAAATTATAATATGGCGGTGTAGCTCAGCTGGCTAGAGCGTACGGTTCATACCCGTGAGGTCGGGGGTTCGATCCCCTCCGCCGCTACCATATTTACCTGGAGGCTTAGCTCAGCTGGGAGAGCATCTGCCTTACAAGCAGAGGGTCAGCGGTTCGATCCCGTTAGCCTCCACCATTTTAATTTTATATGCCGGTGTAGCTCAATTGGTAGAGCAACTGACTTGTAATCAGTAGGTTGGGGGTTCAAGTCCTCTCGCCGGCACCATTTGTATCACAGCGCGGAGCCGTGGTGTAGAGGCCTAACATGCCTGCCTGTCACGCAGGAGACCGCGGGTTCGAATCCCGTCGGCTCCGCCATTTATTTTAAATGAATGTTTCCACCAAGAAGTGGGAAAGTTATCAAGACTTACCCATTATTTTTTTGACCAAATTACATATGGCTCGGTAGCTCAGTCGGTAGAGCAGAGGACTGAAAATCCTCGTGTCGGCGGTTCGATTCCGTCCCGAGCCACTTTGCAAGTTTTAGGACAAGCCTAAAGCTGGCATAATATATGGAGGCTTAGTGAAGTGGCTAAACACGGCAGACTGTAAATCTGCTCTCTACGAGTTCGGTGGTTCGAATCCATCAGCCTCCACCATTTTATGAGCCATTAGCTCAGTTGGTAGAGCACCTGACTTTTAATCAGGGTGTCGAAGGTTCGAGTCCTTCATGGCTCATTCCAACAAGAACCCTTTCCAAGTAGCTATTATGCTACAAGGAAAGGGTTCTTTGCTTATGATCGCTCATATAGTTTGTGTTCGCGGCAGTAGGCACAGTTCTCCTTGACACATACTCGCTCTCGCAAAGCTTGAAGATTGTGGATCAGAAAACCTTTGCGATTAACGGCCAGTAGTCCTTCTTTACACAAGCTGCTTAATAAACGGGTGACCGATTCTCTGGTGAATCCGATCAGATTAGCAATTTCCTGATGCGTCATAGGAACATGAATCAGCACCTTTCCCTCGATATTGATACCAAAATCCTCAGCTAATTTAATCAAGAAAGAGATGCCTCGATCTTCTAGATTTCTTGAAGTAAATCCTTGTAGTTTATTTTGCAACTCTCTAATTTCACTGGCCATAACCGCCATCATTTTGAAGGCAATACCCGGCGAGCCCGCCAAAATTTGCTCAAAAGAAGAAATAGGCAATGTAAACAGTTCTGTGTTAATGACAGTAGTAGCCGTGGTAGGGTAAGGGTTAGAGCCAAATTGCCCGGTATGGGGAAACATATCTCCTGTTTTTAATAAAGAGAGAATCTGTTCATTGCCTTTTTCATCAATTTTATGGGTTTTAATGAGTCCATGAATAATGAAGTAGATGGAGGTGACCTCTTCTCCTTCACGAAAGATGGTAGATCTTCTAGGCAGGGTACGGGTAGCACCCATGCTTCGGACTCGCTCCAATTCATCAGAATTAAGGTCATGGAGTAGATTGACCGACCGAAGTGCATCTATAGTAATATCCATGAGGATACCCCCTCAACAAATGTATTTTTGCTAAAAAGAACCTTACTACTTCATTATAAAAACGTAGAAAGGGAGTGAATCGTGAGGGGGGTCACAGCAAATAATCCAAAATGGTTACATTTTTAAATATTAGAAAGCCACCCCTCCATTTTGACTACAAGGAAAGGTGGTTTATTTGGATTTCTATTAAAAGTTCTCTTCTTCATTAACATTTGGCTTGCGTAAATGGAACATGGAGCGCGCAACTACATACACCAATGGCAAAATTCCAAGAACGATAAAGATAGTATCCGGAATCATCCGAATCCAGAGCAGCAGGTTAACTGTCCCATCTTGATAGAATGAGATGTCACGCGCAGACCAGAAGCCGAAGTCAAAAGCTCTCTTGAGTTGCATAAATCCGACAGGCAAAAGGGTAATGACGATCATGCCGGTCAATCCGATATTTAACCCCCAGCAGGAGAGACGCAATAGCTTATCATTCCATTCATTCGACTTCACAATATTGCGCAGTGAATATAACAGGACGGCAACGGCAAACATACCATAAACCCCCATCATGGAGCCGTGGGCATGCGCAGTGGTTAACGTTGATCCATGTTCAAAATAGCTAACCGCAGGCAGATTGATCAGGAAGCCCAGCACTCCGGCGCCGAGTAGATTCCAAACCGCAGTTGAAACCAGAAAACGGAAGGACGAAGTATACGGAAAGTTCGTTCCGCCGTCTTTCATGACTTTGTATTGATCGTACGCCTCCATGATCAAAAGGGTAAGCGGTATAACCTCCAGTGCGGAGAACACCGCACCAAGGGCGATCCAAATTTCGGAGGAACCGTTGTAATAGTAATGGTGACCGATACCAAGGATACCGCCGCCCATAAGCAATGTGAACTGGAACAATAGGGCGCGTACCGTCGATTGTTTCGTAACCAGATTCATTCGTACCATCAAGAAGCCGATGACTACAACCGCGAACACTTCAAAGATGCCCTCAACCCAAAGGTGGATAATCCACCAACGCCAGTAATCAGAATAAGTAAATGATGAATTCGGATTGAAAAAGAATGCAAAGATATAAAAGAACGGAACAGCGATTGCGGAGTAAAACAGCAGGTGTGTTAAACCGCCTTTATCCGTTTCTTTCTTCAGCGCCGTACGAATTGCCCGATAAACGATGTATAACCAGATGGACATTCCGATCACAAGCAGGATCTGCCAGAAACGGCCTAACTCAAGATATTCCCAGCCTTGATGACCAAGCCAGAACCAGCTTTTTTTGAGATAGCCTTTTGCACCCAGCCATTCACCGATAGAGCTGCCGGCAGTGAGCACAACCAAAGCCCAGAAAAGAATATCAACGAGCAGTCCCTGACGTTTAGGCTCCTTGCCACCTACCAGTGGAGCAACATAAATCCCCATCCCGAGCCAAGCAGTAGCAATCCACAAAATAGCCAGCTGGAGATGATATGACTTGGCGATATTAAAGGGGAACAGATCGGCGATAAAGTTCATACCGTAGAAATTATTCGGTTCAGAATAATAATGGGCCAGCAGGCCGCCAAAAGCAGCTTGAATCAGGAACAACAGCACAACAACCAAGAAGAACTTGCCCGTTTTCACCTGACTTCGTGTAACTGGCTGCTTATCAAGATTGAAGACCGGGAACCGATCCGGCGTATACGCCTCATGCATATGAAGCTTATACCGGTTATATACAAACAGTACAAAGCCCAGGACTAATAACAGCAAGGTGACACTAACGCCACTCCATAAGAGAGCTGAGTAGGACATGGTATTTCCCGCGTCTTCAAAATAAGGCCAATTGTTCGTATAGGTGATGGTATCGCCTGGCCGCTCTGTACCGGAAACCCATGCTGTCCAGAAGAAGAAGTCGGCCATTTGCTGCTTCATATCGCCAGCGGCAATATAGGCAGCGCTGTCCTCAGAAGCATCAACATCTTTAATCAGATTCGCTGGAACGCCCAGTCCGTCTCCCTGCGTGAATATTTTTTCGTAATAGGCCCTTATTTGGGCTAGCCCTCCTGCCTGGCCATCTGTCAGGGTTAAGGTATGACTTGGCTTGTCGTAGCGATTTTGCTTCATCTCGTGCTTTACTTGATCGAATATCGAGGTTTGTTGATCTTGAGTGAGCTCTGCATAAGGTTTCCCGTATTCGGCTTGGGCATGCTGATCATGCATTGCATCGACCATAATTTTAAGTGACTCTGCAGTATAATCCGGGCCGAGATAGGAACCATATCCAAGCACCGTAGCATAGTCCATCAGCCCGTATTTCTGGAATACTGCCTGACCGCCGGTGATTTGTTTCTGCGTAGTAAGCACATCACCTTGGCTATTTACTACTTTTAGCGGGATAGGGGCCTGGGATTTGAAAATCCAGAATCCGCCGGCAATCAGTACAGTGAAGCATATAATTAGGGTGGATATCAATACACCTTTTAAAAATGAGTTTTGAGCTTTATTGTTCTTCATGCTCCTTCTCCTTTCGTTCATCTTTTCACTCCAAGCATAGGATTGAGCTAGAGGGTGTTTTGTGATTTCAATTACAAACCGGAGAAAATTTTTGCCGCCTTGTTTGTGATACAATGAATTTATACAACCAAAACCTATAGATCAGAGAGGCAATCGAGGTATGGATATAAAAGAGCTGAAGCAACAGTTAGAGGAGATTATAGGATCCTCCTTAACTTTATTAGAGATGGATCCAGAGATTTGGACTGGCTTGGCAAATGACAATAGCTTGGATCAACCCGCTTCCGGAATGGCTCGGTTGCACGACCAGCCTCGATGGTTATGGAAAACAGATTCCTCCAAGGTCCATGTTTTTGTGGCCGAGACACCGTTAAGCGAACGGGAAATTAGATTAATTGATCTTCTGCTGTCAGCAGCCCGTGAGAAATCGAACCATCCCTCTTTTTCGTCCAAACGAGATGATGAATCCCGTTGCATCGAGCTGGGCAAATGGCTGAGGGAACAGATCAGTAGCGGCAACCTGCAAAGTGCTATCCCGGAGGATATGGCGATTAAGCCTAAACTAGCGGAGAACTTATTCCCCTTTCTGTTAAGCTGCGAGGATCGCCTGGGTCAGGATGTCCAATATTCCAAGCTAAACAAATTACTGCGCAGTTATTTTGGGGGCGAGATTGTCCTCGTTCCGATGACGGAATCATGGCTTGTCCTGGTTCGGGAGGCTCTGCTGCTGGATGTGCAGGATGAGAGCAATGAGGGGATTGAGACAGAACGCGATATGTTAGGTGCGCTTTGTCAGGGATTGTACGAGCTAATCGCCAACGAATGGGGCGGAGGAGGATTCCGCTTGACAGTAGGGGACAAGCTGATCAACCAGGGGCGGCTTGTATCGGCGGCGATCGCCCTGCAAGAGACAATGCTGCTCGGGCGGATCTTCCAGGTGTCAGAGCATATCTATCTGCCTTGGGATTTGGAGCTTGAGCGGCTTATATACCATATACCGGACGACCGGAGACAGCAATTTATTGAGGAGAGCGGGGTTGGCTCCCATCTGCTTGAGGATGAAGAGACGCTGATTACACTTGAGACTTTCTTTCAGCTGGATTGTAACGTAAGCGAGACAGCAAAGCGCCTGTATATCCATCGCAATACCTTGCTGTACCGGCTGGATAAGTTCAAACAAGAGACGGGGCTTGATGTCAGAAGCTTTCAGGATGCGGTTCTGGTGAAGCTGAGGATCCTATTGTATAAAGTTACGAAAAGGCTATAGTATTTTTGTGCAGTTTGTGGATGGTAGTCTATTGGGCTTATGGGTTACTATATATACAGAAGTTGTATCCGATTACATTTAAGCAAAGACAGTTTATAAATCATTTATATTAGGAGGAAAACAAATGGCAGGCGTACGCTTAGAACACATTTACAAGAAATATGCAGGTGCTGATAAAGCAACCGTTATGGACGTTAACCTTGATATCGCAGATAAGGAGTTCCTCGTACTCGTAGGTCCTTCCGGTTGCGGTAAATCCACAACTCTTCGTATGATCGCTGGTCTTGAAGAAATTACAGAAGGTAAATTGTACATCGGCGACCGCGTCGTGAACGACGTAGCTCCGAAAGACCGTGACATCGCGATGGTATTCCAATCCTACGCTTTGTATCCGCATATGAACGTGTATCAAAACATGGCGTTCGGTCTGAAACTTCGCAAAGTGAAGAAGGAAGAAATCGACCAACGCGTACGCGAAGCTGCTAGGATCCTCGATATCGAGCATTTGCTTGATCGTAAGCCAAAAGCTCTTTCCGGTGGTCAGCGTCAACGGGTTGCCTTGGGCCGCGCGATCGTCCGCGATCCTCAAGTGTTCCTCATGGACGAACCTCTTTCCAACTTGGACGCTAAACTTCGTGGTCAAATGCGTGCGGAAATTACAAAGCTGGTTAAACGTCTGGAAACCACTTGCATTTACGTAACACATGACCAAATCGAGGCTATGACCATGGGTGACCGTATCGTTGTTATGCATGACGGTATCATTCAGCAAGCTGCTTCTCCGGAAGAATTGTATAACCAACCAAATAATATCTTCGTAGCTGGATTTATCGGTTCCCCTACGATGAACTTTGTAAATGGTACATTGTCTGAAGAAGGCGGAGAAGTTCGCTTCAAGACTTCTAACCTGAACGTAGTGGTTCCACAAGGCAAAGCTACGGTATTGAAAGAAAAAGGATTTATTGGCAAAGAAGTAATTATGGGTATTCGTCCAGAGGACATTCATGAAGAGCCAGTATTCTTGGAAGCTTCTCCACATACTGCATTCACTGCAGACGTATATTTGACTGAGAACCTTGGTCATGAAATGCAACTGTACTTGAACGGTGTAGGTACTGACTCCCTGATCGCTCGCGTTGACGGTCGTTCCAACACTCGTGAAGGCGACAAGGTTAAACTTGCTATCGATATGAACAAGATTCATATCTTTGACAAGGAAACAGAACAAAACGTTTTCTACAACTAATTCTTTAACAAATAAGGTAATCCTCGGATTATCTCTCAAAGAGCCGTCCCCTAGGGCGGCTTTTTGTTTATAGTTACAAGTTCAGTCCGCAGCTGTGATTGATTTACGAGGCATTTTCATTTACGATGAATACATTAGCACGGTATAAATTGGATTTTGTTTACAGCTTAACATAATCGGCAGACATCCTGTTCAGAGGTAGATCCCCTGGGCCCGGATGCCTGATAGGAAAGGAAGAACACCATGGCAAAAAAGGTTAAGGTATCGGAATTGGTGGGTCAATTTGGACTCGAGGTCATTTCCGGTGAACAAGGGCTAAAACGTGTGATTACGGTTGACGATTTATATCGTCCGGGTCTGGAAATGGCCGGTTATTTTGAATACCATCCACCAGAACGCGTTCAAATCTTAGGTAAGACGGAACTCGCTTTTTACGAGACATTGACGATGGAACAGCGTCGGGAACGGATGCAGCTGTTGTGCAGCAACGATGAGACACCTTGTATTATTGTAACGAGAGCATGGAAGGTGCCTGAGGAACTGATCGAGATCAGTGCAGAGAAGAATCTTCCTGTACTGCGCAGCAGTATGGCTACGACAATTTTGTCTAGCCGCATTACGAGCTTCCTGGAGAAGAAGCTGGCTCCTACCGCCACGATTCACGGCGTATTGGTCGATGTGTATGGCGTAGGTATGCTGATTACAGGCAGCAGCGGAATCGGGAAGAGCGAGACAGCGCTTGAGCTGGTGAAGCGTGGCCATCGACTGATTGCGGATGATGCCGTTGAAATTCGCCAAACATCGGACAATCAGCTGCATGGTACAGCGCCTGAATTGATTCGTCACCTGCTTGAGATTCGCGGCGTCGGTATTATTAATGTTATGACGTTATTCGGTGCAGGAGCCATCCGCAACAATAAGAGAATTACTCTCGTCGTCAAGCTCGAGGCCTGGCAGCAAGAGAAGCAGTATGACAGGCTTGGACTGGATGAAGAGACGACGCGCATCATCGATACGGACGTACCGTTAGTAACGATCCCTGTACGTCCTGGGCGTAACCTCGCGGTCATTATCGAAGTAGCAGCCATGAACTTCCGCTTGAAGCGAATGGGCTATAATGCGGCCTTGCAGTTTACATCAAAGCTGACAGAGACGATTGCTGAAGATATCGATGATTTAGATTAGGAGCGTGAACGATGGGTACCTTGTTATTAAACCCGATAGCTTTTTCTATCGGTGCATTGGAAGTGCATTGGTATGGTCTGATCCTGGGAACAGGTGCGCTAATGGGCTTGCTCTTCGCCATCTGGGAAGGGAAGAGATTCAAAATCCCGCAGGAGTTCTTCATGGACTTGCTTCTGTTTGGGGTTCCATCGGCGATTGTCGGGGCAAGGATTTATTTCGTTGCCTTCAAATGGGAGGATTATAAGCATAATCTCTGGGATATCTTTAAAATCTGGAACGGTGGCATAGCTATCTATGGAGCGCTGATCGGGGCCATTATCTGCGCCTTGATCTTCGTGAAGAAGCGCGGTTATAACTTCTGGCGGATAGCGGACATTTGCGCACCGTCATTGCTCGTCGGTCAATTGATTGGCCGTTGGGGGAATTTCGTCAACCAAGAAGCATATGGCGGCGAGACAACAGAGGCATTCCTGAGAGATTATCTGCACTTGCCTTCATTTATTGTAAATCAAATGAATGTGGAGGGCATCTTCCGTCATCCAACATTCCTCTATGAATCAGTATGGAACCTGGTAGGCTTGCTCCTGCTTCTAGTCTTGCGCAGACGCAAATTTCTGCGTGCCGGAGAACTGTTCTGTTCCTACTTTATATGGTATTCGATCGGTCGCTTCTTCATTGAGGCACTCCGTACGGACAGCTTGGCCTTCCAAGGTGCCGCTTGGCTGGCATCCTTTGTGAACGGCCTGTGGGCTCCGATGCAATGGATCGGATTTGAACAGGGATATCTGGCACCGTCTTATGGGAATGTGCGGATATCGCAATTGCTGGCCCTTCTAATTGTAGTCGCTGCCGCCCTGTTCATCATTGTTAGACGCAAGACGATCCCGAATTTGCCGCATTATCTTGACCCGATTGTATCGATCAAGGCTGCGGAAATCGATAGCGCTACCCTGCAAATGCCTGCTCCGGCAGCTAAGACTGCTGCTGAGCAAGACAACGGTACAACCTCGGCTAAAGAAGCGAATACGCTGAATGAGCCGGAGAGTACAGAGGATAAAAAGGAGTAAAAAGACTGCATGATACGCACAGTATTATTTGACTTGGATGGAACAATTGTAAATACAAATGAGTTAATTATTAAGACTTTTATGCATGTAATAGACAAGCATCTGGACAAGCCGTATACGCGTGAGCAGATTATTCCTTACATGGGGATGACGCTGGAGGAGCAGCTGCAGATATTTTCAGGCAACGAGGAAGTAAGCCATCTGGTGAAGGAGTATCGTACCTATAACAGCGAGCATCATGATGAATTGATCCAGGAGTTCCCTCATGTTCTGGAAGTGATCCGCGAGCTGCATGAGAAGGGCATCAAGCTTGGCGTGGTGACGACGAAAATTCGGCGAACGGCGATGCGTGCCTTGGAGATGTTCGATCTGAGACAATATATGGATGCGATCATTACTGTGGAGGATGTCCAGCATCCTAAACCGCATGCGGAACCCATTCTAACGGCGATGAGTCAATTGGATGCAGATCCAGCCAGCACGTTGATGGTTGGAGATAGCGCCGCGGACTTGAAGTCTGCTCACGCGGCAGGCGTACGCTCTGCGGCGGTAGCATGGTCGCTGAAAGGCGCTAAGGAGCTGCAGAAGTATGATCCGGATTATATCCTTCATGATATGACTGATCTATATGATCTTGTGAGGATGGGAGCCAGGAACTAAGTGAGGAAAGTGGAGCGTTATCCAGTGAACGGCCCAAATGCGTTATGGCAGTTGTACCGGACCGTCAGCCCCTGGAAGGGCGTCAAAAACTTCATCTTCATACAAATCGCCAGATATTGTCCGATTTTATCGCTGAAGAACTGGATTTATCGCCATATTCTCGGGATGAAGGTCGGAGAGCATACGGCCTTTGGCCTGATGGTTATGGTGGATGTCTTCTTCCCGGAGAAGCTGACGATCGGTCGTAATTCGGTCATCGGCTATAACACGACTATCCTGGCCCATGAATACTTAATTCGCGAGTATCGGCTTGGGGAGGTCCATATCGGTAATGAAGTGATGATCGGGGCCAACACGACGATTTTGCCGGGTGTAACAATTGGAGATGGTGCAGTTGTCGCAGCCGGCTCGGTGGTTCACAAGGATGTAGCGCCCGGAAGCTTCGTTGGCGGGAATCCGCTGCGAGAAATCGAGCGTAAAAGCCCGGAGGGAGTCCGTGAATCCGAGGTCAGGAATAACGGATAGAATATCCAGATGAATGTTACAAGGCACAGATACTTGCAATAAATAAGCAATTGGAGCAGTCTGAACAGGCGCTCTAATTGCTTATTTTTATTAGGCTTTACTGAGATTTTCAGCGTGCTGAAGAAATGGGAAATGAGGTAATATTGCAAACGCTCTCCCCAACTCGTCCTAGATAAGGTATCATAAAGGATGGTAGCAAGACGATGGAAACTATGATTACCGGGAGTTGATACAGTGAGTCAAAGCATCAAAAAGGAGAGACTGCCTCAGCTTGATCTGTTTAGGGCGATGGCTATCTTCTGTGTTATTCAGGTACACTCTTCTTCCTTTGCGGCAGCGGAGCAAGCCTTGAACTCACCAATCTATTATTTTTATAATTGGATGAATATTTTCTTCAAAATTGGTACCCCTTGCTTTATCTTTCTAAGCAGCTTTGTATTGTTCTATAACTATTATGATCGACCTGTAAACAAGGAACTGATTGGACATTTCTATAAGAAACGTCTTACGTATATTATTCTCCCTTATATATTGGTCTCTTGCTGTTATTTCTTGTTGGTCGCTTGGCAGCGCGGGGAGCTGGCCAGCAATTCCAAAATGTATGAGCTGCAGCAGCTTGGCATGAAGCTGCTCACGGGTACGTCTTATACGCATTTGTATTTCGTATTCATCAGCATTCAATTCTATATCCTGTTCCCGCTGCTGTTATGGCTATTCCAATCGTTCCGGAAGAGCAAGATACTGTTAGCCTTAATCATACCGCTTGGCTTGGCAATTCAGTACGGCTTCTATTTCTGGAACAAGGTTGAGCTCCATATTCCTAATAAAGGGAGCTATGCTCCGTCCTATATGGCCTACTATTTCATGGGGGCGGGCATCGCTATCTATTTTGAACATCTCAAAGGCTGGCTGAAGAGCGACTGGAAGGATATGTCCGGAAAGCAGAAAATGTGGACCGGCTTGCTATGGGGGAGCTGGCTGATTGTCGCCTTTACCCATGTCCAGATCTGGTTCTCTTATCGCCAGCACTGGAGCAGTCCGAACTCTACCTGGTTTGAAGTGCTGTGGAATGTTCATACCCTGCTGTCGGCACTAGTATTGATGCGAGCCTCCTTCTTGATTCAGCGGAAGGGCTCAGCATTCTGGAATAAGGCGCTGACTCGCCTGGGCGAGTTATCCTTCGCCGTTTATTTATTCCATCCGGTTGTGCTGCTCTACTACCGGAAACTAAGGGATCACTTTACGATCCCTGGCGACTCTGCGATGTATTTCCTGTACATCATCGGTGGTTCGGCGTGTGCGCTGGCCATTTCATGGGTTTTTACCCAGGTTTGCTTCAGAAGGCTTCCTTTTGCGTCTGTTTTCTTGGGCAGTGTTCCATATTCACTCAAGAAAAAGAAGAAAGCACCGGGCATGCACGGACCTGGCCAGGACCGTACAGTGAAGATGAATGGATAAAAAGAATAGTCGGTTGGGGAAATCCCAGCCGGCTATTTGTTTATACAGATGAAAAATAATGAGCATATATCACTATATTTATGTAAAATTGATATATTCGGAGTTAATGATCTATTTATAACCGCTATAATCTGATAAGGATAAAATACCTGCAAATTTAATGGATTTTGCAATAATATGCTAGGGGCCTGACGCTAAAATACTCAGGGGATTGATCGTTGACGGTTCCAGATAAAGTATGATAAGATATGCCATATTCTTTATTTTGGTAGTATGGTAGTACTTTAATGCGATAAAATAAATGAACTTATAATGGCTTTATTTTAAGCGAGTGAGAGGTGAGGACATTGTCAAAACCGAAGGGCTTTGAGAAACCGGCTGGCGTACGGGATTATTTACCGTTTGCAGTCGAGAAGCTAAGGGAGATTGAGCGTCGCGTGCTGGATTGCATGGCTGGCTGGGGTTACCGTCAGATCATGACGCCAACGATGGAATACTATGACACGGTTGGGGTAGCTAGCTCTACGTCGGATCAAAAGCTGTTCAAATTGCTTAACAATCGGGGGACGACGATGGTTCTTCGTTCCGATATGACAACGCCGATTGCCCGGGTTGTATCTTCCCTGTTAAAGGAGGAGCTTTTGCCGCTGCGCTTGTCCTACCATGCGAATGTCTTCCGCTCTATTGAAGAAGAAGCGGGCAAGGAAGCGGAGTTCTATCAGACCGGGGTTGAGCTGGTCGGGGATAACTCCGCCGAGGCGGATGCCGAAGTGGTGGCGCTTGCCGTAGCATCCCTGCAAGCTGCCGGGGTATCTTCCTTCAAGATTGCCCTCGGGCATGTTGGTTTCTTGAATGGTCTGCTGGAAGAGGCGATTCCGGGGCGTGAGGATGTGCAGCAGGAGCTAAAGGATCGATTGCTGGGACGGGACTTCGTAGGATATCGTGAGATTTTGGCCCGGCTTGATCTATCGGCAGGCCAGCGTGACGAGTTGACTGGCATTCTGAAGCTGCGCGGCGGCAAGGAAGTTTGCCGTGAGGCGCTGGAGCTAAGCAATAATTCACTCGTTCGGAGCTCGATTGAATATTTGAGTGCGGTGTGGGAGGCTCTGGAGGACTTCGATGTGGCCAGACATGTCATCATCGATCTGACGATGATTGGGGATTTCTCTTATTATACAGGGTTGATCTTTGAGGGATATGCGGCCGATATCGGCTTCCCTGTCTGTGGCGGGGGGCGTTATGATAAGCTGCTGCAACAATTTGGCCGCCCAGCCCCAGCCACGGGCTTCTCTCTTAAGACGAACCGGATTCTGGATGGGGTCGATGGTTTGAAGGTTGGACGCGAGCTGCCTTTATTGATGCAGTATGATGCATCTAATCGCAGAAGGGCTTATATAGAGGCCGAGCGACTGCGCAGTGAGGGGAAAAGCGTGCGGATGCGGCTTGTATCTGGGCCTGATGAATTAAGGACTGGGGACGACGTTATAACATGGGTAGATTTTTAAACAGGCTGGCATTTCAGGTTAGAGTAGAACTTGACCAGGTTGAGATAATATCAATTTGAGATAAGGCAGTACTGATGAGAGGAGGCGGGTCTTCATGAGTGAGATTATTAAGGTTGCCATGCCTAAGGGGCGTATCTATAAAAAAGCTTCGGCACTGTTCAGAGAGGCGGGCTTCCATATCCCGAACGATGTGGATGAGACCCGGAAGCTGGTTATTCCATTGCCGGAGATCGGTATGGAGTTTATTCTCGCCAAGCCGGTAGATGTGCCCACTTATGTAGAGTACGGTGTAGCAGATATCGGTATCGTTGGCAAAGACGTGCTGATGGAGGAGGATCGTGACGTATATGAGCTGCTCGATCTGGGCATTGCGCGCTGCCGGATGTCGGTTATCGGGCTGCCGGACTGGAAGCCGGGTATCCATCAGCGGGTGGCTACCAAATATCCAAACGTAGCTTCGAGATACTTCAGGGAACAGGGGCAGCAGGTAGAAGTGATTAAGCTGAACGGGTCGATTGAGCTTGCTCCATTGATCGGACTGGCCGACCGGATTGTGGATATGGTAGAGACGGGGCAGACGCTCCGAGAGAACGGACTTCTTGAAATGGAGCGTATATTTGAAATTACGAGTCGGCTTGTTGCTAACCGGGTCAGTTATCGGATGAAAAACGCCGAGATCCAGGCTCTATGTGATGCTTTGGCCTTGGTGATCGAACGGGAATAGGAAGCCGCTCGAGCGATTGGGATAGATAGTAACAGAGACCTTTCAGCCCCATGGGCAGGATGAATGCGAAGCAGTATTGATGAGGAGGAGCCAGGATGAAGATCGTAAGGGCACAGGATTTTGATTTGAAGCGGGAAGTGGAGTATGGCTCAGCAGAGCAGAATGCTGCGGTGCGTCAAATCGTTGCGGATGTGAAGCTGCAAGGCGATGCGGCGCTGCTCCGATATACGGAGCAGTTTGATAGGGTGAGACTGGACGCGGGAGCGCTGCGGGTTACTGAAGCTGAGCTGCAGGCCGTATACGATCACGTTGAGCCTTCGTTCGTCACGGCGATATCTGCGGCTGCCGCAAATATCCGCGCGTTCCATGCCAGACAGAAGCGAAACTCCTGGATGGATCTACAGCCGGATGGCAGTCTGCTTGGACAGATCATCCGCCCGCTGAAGCGGGTGGGCGTATACGTCCCTGGCGGCAAGGCGGCCTATCCATCCTCTGTACTGATGAACGTCATCCCTGCCCAGGTCGCCGGCGTTCCCGAGATCGTCATGGCAACTCCGCCTGCAACAGGCGGAAAGGAAGGAATTGACCCCTACATTCTCGTTGCTGCGGCTGAGGCTGGTGTAAATGAGATCTACCGGATTGGCGGCGCACAGGCGATCGCTGCATTGGCCTACGGTACGGACACGATCGCCCCGGTAGATAAAATCTGTGGACCAGGCAATATTTACGTAGCTTTGGCCAAGCGGGAAGTGTATGGAGTCGTAGATATCGACAGTATCGCTGGTCCGAGCGAGATTGCTGTGCTGGCCGATGACAGCGCCGATCCGGCGTATATTGCCGCGGATTTGCTGTCCCAGGCAGAGCATGACGAGATGGCATCAGCTATTCTGGTCACACCGTCCGCTTCGTTCGCATCCGCCTGCCAGGCTGAAGTGGAACGTCAATTGGCAGAGCTGCCGCGCCGGGATATCGCGGCGGCCTCCATCACGGATTACGGCGCGATCATTATAGTAGACTCGATCGATGAGGGAATCGCGGTCATAAATCGGCTCGCACCGGAGCATTTTGAGCTGATCGTGGAAGACCCGCTTGTTCACCTCGGCAAGATAGAGAATGCGGGCGCAATTTTCCTGGGACCGTACAGTTCGGAGCCGGTTGGAGATTATTTTGCCGGACCGAATCATATTATTCCGACCAATGGTACAGCTCGCTTCTCGTCGCCAGTCGATGTGGATGATTATATGAAAAAATCAAGCTTGATTTACTATAGCAAGGAAGCTCTGCTTGCGAACGGAGAGACCATTATGGAGCTGGCGCGTCGCGAAGGGCTGGAGGGCCACGCCCGAGCAATTGAGGTCCGGCTTCGCAAGGAAGAAATACAATCTGACACTGCATTAGAAGGAAAGGCGGGGGCATACGATGGCGACAAATAAAGAGAAGGTAGCAGTAAGGCAAGGGGAGATCAGCCGTGTCACGAATGAGACGCAGATTCAGCTGAGCTTTGGCCTGGATGGCAGCGGCAAGTCCGAATTGGAGACGGATGTTCCGTTTTTGAACCATATGCTGGACTTGCTCACGAAGCACGGCCAGTTTGATTTGTCAGTACAGGCCCGGGGGGATATTGAAATCGATGATCACCATACGGTGGAGGATATCGGAATTTGTCTGGGCCAATGTCTATATCATGCGCTGGGTGACAAGCGGGGGATCAAACGGTATGCCAGTGTATTCGTCCCTATGGATGAGGCATTAGCTCAGGTAGTCATCGATGTCAGCAACCGCCCGCACTTTGAATATCGGGCCGAATATCCTTCGGATCGCGTCGGCAGCTTTGATGTACAGCTTGTGCAGGAGTTCCTGTGGAAGCTGGCTCTGGAAGCGCGGATTACGCTGCATGTCATCGTACATTATGGACAGAACACCCATCATATGATTGAGGCGGTATTCAAGGCTCTGGGACGGGCGCTTGATGAGGCGACGAGCATCGATCCGCGCGTAAGCGGCGTGCCTTCGACGAAGGGAGTCCTCTAGTTATGAAGCTCGCGATTGTCGATTATGGGATGGGCAACTTGCATAGCGTTGCCAAAGCTATCGAGCGCCTTGGCTACGAGGCCGTCGTGAGCGGCGAGGCAGCTGTGCTTCTGGCTGCGGACGGCATATTGCTGCCTGGAGTCGGCGCCTTCGGCGACGCGATGGAGCAGCTAACCGCCTCCGGGCTCGATGGCACGCTGAGGCAGGCTGCGGACAGCGGCAAGCCGCTGCTCGGTATCTGCCTCGGCATGCAGCTGCTCTTCTCCGCCAGCGAAGAGCATGGCTTGCATGACGGCCTGGGCCTGCTGCCCGGCCATGCCGTGCGCTTCAGCCCGGAGTGCGGCCTGAAGGTGCCGCACATGGGCTGGAACCGGCTGCAGTTCAAGCAGCCGGAGCACCCGCTTCTGGCAGGATTGGACGAAGGACATGTGTACTTCGTTCACTCCTATCATGTACTGCCAGAGCGGGAGCAGGATCTTCTGGCCGTGACCGATTACGGCCAGCCAGTTACCGCGATTGTAGGTCGCGGTAATGTGTTCGGGATGCAGTTCCATCCCGAGAAGAGCGGTGAGCTCGGCATGGCGCTGCTGCGCAATTTCCTTGCGCTGGTTGCGTCAGGTGCAGCGATAAGCTAAAGAGGTAAATTGGTGCGGAGACCGAAGGGTCAAGTTGAACTTATATTGTTGCTTAGAATCTACTAACCAGTGCAGGGGGAAGGGAAAATGTCATCATTCATAATTTACCCGGCGATTGATATCCGTGGCGGGAAATGCGTTCGCCTCATTCAGGGCGATTATAACCAGGAGACGGTATATAACGATAGTCCGGTTGAAGTGGCCAAGTCATGGGAGAAGCAGGACGGACAGTTCATCCACCTGGTTGATCTTGATGGAGCTAAGGCCGGTCATCCGGTGAACGACCAGCTGATCGGCGAGATCGCACGGGCGGTGCAGGTTCCGGTTCAGGTTGGAGGCGGGCTGCGCTCGGTTCAGGATGTGGAACGCCTGCTGTCCCTTGGGGTTAGCCGGGTCATTATCGGGACGGCAGCGATTGAAGATCGGGAGTTTACCGAGTCGGTGCTGGGTGCTTATGGCGATAAAGTGGCGATTGGTATCGATGCCCGGGACGGACTTGTTGCCACACGCGGTTGGCTGGAGACATCGGAGGTTAAGGCAGAGGAACTGGCCAAGGAATTGGCCTCCAAAGGAGCCGAGACGTTTATTTTTACCGATATATCGCGCGACGGTATGATGCAGGGACCGAATGTAGAAGCGATTCGCCGCCTGGCTGAAGTATCAGGACGGACGGTGATCGCCTCCGGCGGGGTGACGGTACAGGATGATCTGCTGAAGCTCGCAGCTTATGCCAAGCAAGGTATCGGCGGGGGCCTTGTTCGCCAGGGGCGTTTTATCCGCCAGATTTATCTTGCCAAAACAACTCACTCAGACGCTGCGATTTTTAAGAGTGGTGTACAACGCCGCGTGGTGCACNTATATCGCGCGACGGTATGATGCAGGGACCGAATGTAGAAGCGATTCGCCGCCTGGCTGAAGTATCAGGACGGACGGTGATCGCCTCCGGCGGGGTGACGGTACAGGATGATCTGCTGAAGCTCGCAGCTTATGCCAAGCAAGGTATCGGCGGGGCCATTGTCGGCAAGGCGCTTTATACCGGCAATATTGATCTGGCCAAGGCCATTCAGGCAGTCTCTGCATTGTAAGTGCGTGTTCAACAAGGCTGGCTGATACACCGTAAAATTTGGAGAGGAGAGCGATGAACATGCTCGTAAAGCGTATTATTCCTTGCCTCGACGTGAAGGATGGCCGGGTAGTCAAGGGCGTTAATTTCGTGAATCTTCGCGATGCTGGAGATCCCGTGGAGCTGGCTGCTCTCTACGACCGGGAGGGAGCCGATGAGATCGTATTTCTGGATATATCCGCTTCCCATGAAGGTCGGGCTACGATGATTGAGGTAGTGCGTCAGACCGCTGGCGAGATCGCTATTCCTTTCACGGTCGGCGGAGGCATATCGCATGTGGACGATATGAAGCGAATTTTGAGGGCTGGAGCTGACAAGATTGCCATCAACACCGCCGCTGTAACCCATCCCGAGCTGATCTCGGACGGAGCGAGAAGATTCGGCTCGCAGTGCATTGTAGTAGCTGTAGACGCCAAGTACAATGCAGATTGGGGAGATTGGGAAGTATTCACTCACGGAGGCCGCAAGCCTACAGGGATGAGGGCATTAGCCTGGATTCAGGAGGCAGAGGCGAAGGGAGCGGGCGAGATCCTGCTGACGAGTATGGATGCGGACGGTACTAAGGATGGCTTCGATCTTGCGCTAACAAAGGCGGTCAGCAGCCAGGTTGGCATACCGGTGATCGCATCCGGCGGAGCTGGCAAGCTGGCGGATTTCTTCAATGTATTCACCAAAGGGCAGGCGGACGCTGCGCTGGCAGCGACAATTTTTCACTATAAAGAAATAGCAGTACCTGAGCTTAAGGCAGACTTGAAGGCCAGAGGGGTGGAAGTAAGATGACGATGAATCAGCCGCTGCAATTGGCGTTATCCTACACGGAGCTGAAGCAAAATATAAAATGGGATGCGGATGGGCTTGTCCCTGCGGTCGTCCAGGACGCTGCAACAAAGGGAGTGCTGATGCTCGCTTATATGAATGAAGAGTCATTGCAGAAATCCATTGAGACGGGCCAAACCTGGTTCTGGAGCCGTTCTCGTTCCGAGCTGTGGAATAAAGGGGCTACTTCAGGCAATACGCAGCAAATACTCTCGCTGAATTATGATTGTGACGGGGATACCCTTCTGGCACTTGTGAACCCGCAAGGTCCGGCTTGCCATACGGGGGAGACAACTTGTTTCTATCGGTCGTTGGCTGTTGCAGATCAAGAGGGAATAGCAACAGAGGGTTCGATGAGGGGGAGCTTGAATCCGTCGGCCAGACCAACCTCAAATGCTTTGTCACAGGCAGCCTCAGGCATTTCCGAAGCAGAAGCAGATCGCCGCTTTGCCGTATTAGCTGAATTGGAAGGCCTGATCGCCCAGCGTTATATGGAACGTCCTGAAGGGGCTTATACGACTTATTTATTTGAAAAAGGGATTGATAAGATTCTGAAGAAGGTAGGCGAAGAGACCGCGGAATCGATTATCGCCGCTAAAAATCAGGATAACGACGAGCTGCGATACGAGGTCAGTGATCTCATCTATCATTTGCTGGTGCTGCTGCGGGAGAGGAATCTGCCCCTGGATGATATTATGACTGAGCTGGAACGCCGACATGAGCGTCCGCGCCGCGACTAAAGGCAGAGGTGAGGCAATATGCTTATAGATTACCATACGCATCATGCCCGCTGCGGGCATGCCGTTGGAACACTTGAAGAGTACATCCGGCGCGGTATCCAAATCGGCTTGTCCCAGATCGGCGTATCCGATCATATGCCGCTTCTGCATGTGAACCCGCAGACTTATTATCCGGAGATGGCTATGCCAATGGAGGAACTGCCCAACTATGTGGAGGAAGCATTTGAGCTGAAGCAGAAATACGCTTCTTCGATTTCAGTTCGAGTTGGGCTTGAGGCCGATTATATTGAAGGCTGGGAGAACGAGATTGCGAAGATCATTAATGATTACCCGTGGGATTACGTCATTGGCTCGGTGCATTTCCTTGGGGAATGGGATGTCTCGGATTTTCGCCAAGTCCATCATTGGGAAGGACGGGACATATTCGAGGTATACCAGACCTATTATGACGCTGTGCAAAAAGCGGCCAAAACGGGATTCTATGATATCATGGGGCATTTGGACGTGATTAAGCGGTTCAATTATAAGCCGGAGGGGCATCAGTCAGAGATAGTTGAACTGGAGCAAAAGACCCTCACCGCTATCGCTGAGGCGGGGATAGCGATGGAATTGAACGCTTCGGGATTAACGAAGCCGTGCGCAGAGATGTTTCCTAGCAACACAATATTGCAGGCTGCGATAGAATTAGGCATTCCGTTAACGGTCGGCTCCGATGCCCACGATCCGAAGAAGCTGAGCGAGAACCTGGATATCGCTCGAAATACATTGTGCAAGCTGGGAGTCCGCGAATTGGCGACATTCGAACAGCGGCAGAGGGTGATGGTCCCCTTGCAGCTCAAGAACGGCCATAATAATGTTCGGCAGTAGTGATATAATAGTGGTACAGCTTAAGGACATGGAGCAAGCAATTCAATGAACTTTAGGAGGGCATTATGGAAGGCAAGTTACGGATTTTTGCAGGCTCTTCCAACCCGGTACTGACGCGGCAAATTTGCGAGCGGCTGGGGGTTGAACCAGGTAGAATCACTTTGTCCCGCTTCAAGAGCGGCGAGATTTATGTTCATTATGAAGAGAGCATCCGCAATTGCGATGTGTTCCTGGTCCAATCTCTGGCACATCCGATTAATGAGCTGTTTGTTGAATTGCTCGTGATGATAGATGCTGCCAAGCGGGCATCGGCCCGAACGATCAATATCATTATGCCTTATTACGGCTATGCGAGGCAGGAGCGCAAATCGGCTCCGCGCGAGCCGATCTCGGCCAAGATGGTAGCCGATGTACTTACTACAGCCGGAGCAAGTCGGGTTGTAACTATCGACCTGCACGCGGCGGCCATCCAGGGCTTCTTCAACATTCCTGTCGATCATTTAACCGCGCTGGATTTAATGACAGATTATCTGAAGTCACAAAATATCGCTAACCCGGTCGTCGTATCTCCGGATGCAGGACGAGCCTCGATGGCAGAGAAACTGGCCAGCGGTCTTGATGCTCCGTTTGCGATCATGATCAAGAAGCGTCCAGCTCATAACGAGTCGGTCATTACGCATGTCATCGGTGATGTAGAGGGCTATACGCCCATCATTATCGAGGATTTGATTGATACGGGTACAACGATTGTCAATGTGGCCCAGGGATTGAAGGATCGCGGAGCAAGCGAAGCTATAGTGTGTGCGACGCACGGCCTGTTCTCAGACCATGCGGAGGAGCGGCTGCGTCATCCTTGGATCTCCCAAGTGGTTGTTACGGACTCGATTGCTCAACCGGATCAACATGGTCCGCATGTTACTGTCCTATCCGTAGCTCCCATGCTGGCGCGGGCAACGCAATATATTCTTGATGGCGGTTCGATCGCTACGCTGTTCAAAGACCAGGGCATATAATAAGCTGACATATAAGCCTACCCTGGGCTTTGCAGTAAAATCTGGCATGTTCTATTATGAAATCGAATACAAGTATTGTAGAGTATTCGATTCCCGGACTTAGTGGACTTCATTCCTCTTTGGAATCGTATAGAATCCGGGCCGTAGCAATAGTGCCTGATTATCGCAATATCGCTGCCGTAAAAATCCCCGCTATTTTTGGAACCCCCATATATTTCTAAATATTTACTAGCCAGTATACCAAGCCACCCATACATGCTACTAAGAACGCGATTGCGATTAGAATAATAATTATATTTCCCCAGAAGACCTCTACCACAAATTATTCCACCCTTTCTTATAAATCTATGGCTAATAATTATTTTCCCATTTAGGTTGGGCTACAACGCTTAAATATTAGATTTATCATGCCTTTTCAGTTAACACCCGTAATTCTCCAGCAGTATTTATCATGGGAGGACGGGGCTGGCTGTGTTATACTGTGAAATGGATAGTTATAAGAATAGGTCATTTTGAACAAGTATTTTACAAGAATGAATGAAGAAGGAGGTGCCTTGTTTGAAGGAGACCAGGCAACCTGGGAGAAGCAACAGGTCCAAAGTGCTGCCTATATCTATGGATGCTGGCTTTTTCTTTGAGAGAGCTGTCTCTTCGTTGGATCGTTTTCACTATGACAAGGCATTGAAGTATTTTCGCAAAGCAGTAGAGTATGAACCGGATAATCCGGTCAATCATTGCAATATGGCAGGCATCCTGTCGGAGATGGGCGATTACGAGGCTTCAAACGATGCTTTGTCCGTTATATTGGAGAAGATCGATCCTGCGATGACAGAGTGCTATTTTTATATGGCAAATAATTATGCGAATATGGATATGTTTGAAGAAGCGGAGAACGCCCTGATTACTTATTTGGAAGAGGACCCGAACGGACAATTTCTGGCCGAAGCTGAGGAAATGATGGAGCTGCTTCAGTACGAGCTTGAACGTCCTGCAAAAGTGACGAAGATCAAGTCATTGGCCGGCGTTCTGGAGCATGACCGAGCCCGCGATCTGTTAGAGCAGGGGAAATTCACCGAAGCTGTGAAGCTGCTGGAGAGCATCGTGGAGGATCAGCCCGATTTCTGGGCGGCGCGCAATAACCTGGCTCTGGGCTATTACTATATGGGGCAATGTTCTAAAGCGATTGAGACAATATACGGGGTGCTTGAGCAGGAACCTGGCAATTTGCACGCTTTATGCAATTTGGCTATTCTGTATCAGCATGAGGGAGAGACTGCATTGCTGCAGGAGCTTGAGCATAAGCTTCGCAAGATTATTCCCTTCCATCAAGAGCATCTCTTTAAAATAGCGACGACGATGGGAGTGCTTGGCTCACATGATGTGGCATACAGACATTTTCGGCGTCTACTCAAGGACGAGGATTTAAGGCTGGATCCTGCGCTTTATCATTATACCGCTGTAGCCGCCTGCAATATCGGGCGGTTTACGGAGGCCAGGGTGTTATGGCGTCACGTAGACAGGCTTGACCCGGACAGTGGAGTATCCGAGTATTACTTAAGCCAGATGGAAGAGATGAAGGCAGGAACGATACCGATACCGACCCATTATCATTATCATCTCCCGTTTGAGGAGCAGATCAAGCAATGGGAGCTGCCGGGGGAAGGGGTTCCCGCAGATCTAGCCGATAATCCATTGGTCCGATCCTCTTTCTTCTGGGCCCTGCGTTATGGAGATAATCGAACCAAGCTTCAAGTGATTCAAGCTTTTGGACTTATAGGTGATCATGAAGTGGAAGAGGCGCTGAAGTCGTTCCTGCTGGAGCCGAATGAAGACCTGTATCTAAAGGATCTGGCGCTTTATGTACTGCGTAGTCTCGGCGTTAATTATGAATTGCCCGTATGTACCGGGGAAGCCACGCTTATGATAGACCCGAGCCGAACTTCGCCGCAGCTTCCAATCTGGAAGCGCGAGTGGCAGGCCGTATTGGACTTGGCTAGTGAGCATATGCGCAGCAGCGCAGATATCCAGCAGCAGCATGACTTGGAATCATTATGGGTGCAATATTTGAACTTATCTTATCCTGATACCCCATCGATTTCACATATTGAGGGCTGGGCCGCCGCGTTGGAATATCTCACAGCGAAAATGAATCACCGTTCGATGTCCTATGAGAAGATCGCGGAACGGTACGGTATTTCATCTTCGACGGTGAGGAGATATTGCCGCCGGATTGATGAGGTATGCGGGGCAGAGGACGCATTGAAGACGATCTTCCCGATGTGTAAATAACAATTGAAATCATTCTGTATCCTAATATAAGCCGATTTCTTCCTCCTGATTTTATGGGGAGCGAAGGATCGGCTTTTTACGTCTCCATGTATCCATGAGGGAGAATGGGATGAAACTTATGTCCGGGCAGAATATAAAACGCCTGGCGGAACAATCCTATTCTATATCTGAGTCTATGTATGCCAAATGAATATATCTCTTGATCGAGAGGGGATTAACCATGTATAAATCAATTGTAATTGGCACAGGTCCATCCGGCCTGACGGCAGCGATCTATCTGGCGCGAGCCAATCTGAATCCATTGGTAATCGAGGGGGTTCAGCCTGGAGGACAGTTAACGACGACGACAGAGGTAGAGAACTTTCCCGGCTTTCCCGAGGGCATTCTGGGACCGGAGCTGATGGAACGGATGCGCAAACAGGCTGAGCGCTTTGGCGCAGAGTTCAGAAATGGGTGGGTGGAGAAGGTGGATTTCTCAAATAAGCCATTAAAACTGACTTTGGAAGGTGGAGAAGAGCTTACTGCGGAGACGGTAATCGTGTCTACGGGGGCTTCAGCCAAATATCTGGGCATCCCCGGAGAGCAGGATAATGTCGGACGTGGAGTAAGCACCTGTGCGACCTGCGACGGCTTCTTCTTCCGCGGCAAGCGAATTATCGTCGTTGGGGGCGGTGATTCAGCCATGGAGGAAGCGGGATTTCTGACTCGGTTCGCTACGAGCGTCACGGTGGTTCACCGCCGCGATGAGCTTCGCGCTTCCAAGATTATGCAGGAACGGGTACGGAAGAATGAGAAGGTGAAATGGGCGCTGAACCGACTACCGCTCGAGGTTGCTACAGATGCTGGAGGCGCCGTGATTGGCTTAAAGGTGCGTAATAACGCGAACGGGCAGGAGGAGCTGATTGAAGCGGAAGGAGTATTTGTCGCCATCGGTCATACTCCGAATACAAAGTTCCTGGAGGGTGCGGTAAAGACGGATGAACAAGGTTACATCATCGTTGCGCCAGGCACAACCAGAACAAGCAGTCCGGGGGTATTCGCTTGCGGCGATGTACAGGATACCCACTATCGCCAGGCGATTACGGCCGCAGGTTCAGGTTGCATGGCTGCAATGGATTGCGAGAAGTACCTGGAAGGAGATATGGTCCATGACTGGAGCAAGATGCTCTAGTGCGATAAGAGGGATTGCAAAAATGAAGGAGGAGCTTTATATCCAACCCTTTTCTTCTGCGGTTCGGACAGCCTCCATGCGATTTTTGGCCTCAAGTTTATTAATGATCTCGGATATATAATTGCGCACCGTACCGTAGGATAGATGCATCGACTTGGCAATATCCGCGGCGCTGCCTCCTTGGGCAGCCAATTTGAGAATATCGATCTCTCTGGCTGTTAATGGATTCTCATTGTGCAAGCTGCCGAAGATGAGTTCTGGCGAGACCTCGCGATGCCCTGCCATAACGCGGCGGATCGCTTCAGCTATTCTGTCGCTGGGCTCATCCTTAAGCAAGTAGCCATGGATATTCGCCTTGATGGCCCGCTCGAAATAGCCCGGGCGCGCGAAGGTTGTTAGAATAATAACGCGGCTGGGCAGAGCCTTGGCCTGTATCTTTTCTGCGACATCCAGACCGCTAAGCTGCGGCATCTCAATATCCATGAGACAGATGTCCGGCTGAAGCTGGCAGATCAGCTCCAGCGCCTCTGCGCCGTCCGATGCCTGTCCAACAACCTCAATATCGTCCTCAAGGTCAAGTAGTGAAGCCAGGGCGCCGCGCAGAAGGCGCTGATCTTCTGCGATAAGGATCTTAATCATGCGGTCTCACCATCTTCCCGTTCCTTAATAATTTGCGGTATCGTCACCGTCATAATCGTTCCTTGTCCGGCTCCGGATGCGACCGACAGGGAGCCTTCAATAAGAGACAGCCGCTCACACATGCCATTCAGTCCATTGCCATATCTGATCTCTGCAACATCCTGCTGTACAGGACCAACTCCGTTATCCTCGATTTGAACTGTAATTTTCCGCTCTGTTCTTGTTATCGTAATCTGGCAATGCGTTGCTTGGCTATGCTTGACGATGTTCGTAATCCCTTCCTTGATACAGAGGCTAATGATATTCTGATTCAAGAGGGCGACATCCTCCAGCGTTGCATCTCCTTCGATCTCCAGCTTAATATTCGCCACCTTTAATAACTCAGCCGCTTCAGCCAGTTCCTCGACAACGGTGATAGCTCTCATATCGGAGACAAGCTCCCTCACTTGCTTTAGCGCGGCCCGTGAGGTCTGATAGATTTCCCTCGCCTCATTTTGGGCACGCTGTGGATCTTTGATCGTCATTTTCTCAACCAGTTGACTCTTCAATATAATTAGCGACAAGGTATGCCCCAATGTATCATGCAGGTCACGAGCGATACGAACCCGTTCTTCCCGCTTGACAAGCTCCTTAATTCGCTCATTGGCTTGATCCAGCTCTTTCTCCAACTGTTGCCGCCGGTTCATGGAGCGAATGCCAAACGGAGAGACCAGCATAATAAGGAAGAAGGGGAGGCTGAACACCAGCTCTTGAAGATGAACTTGCTTCACTAGAAGGGCTACCGGTATTAATTCTACGGCGGCAAAGGCGATCATTGCGATCTTGAATTTTCGCTTATCGGTGAACCAGCCGATGAAATTGGCGGTATAGAAGCCCATATAGAGGTTATAGAAGCTGTAGAATCCGCTCATAATGGCGATAATCAGCATCTGCAGTGCAAGCCAAAAGGAGAAGCTTCTCCCCGTGGCGAAATACAATTGACGATACGTCAGGACGAACAAGCCGATCATCATATAACCGATCATCAGCTTGATCCCGGATTCATTCTGAATGTTGATGACCGGCAGAATGATATAAATGAGCCATATATAAGGGAAGAATCCATATTTTCTGGGGAACATTCAGAGAACTCCTTCCTACCGCAGCATTTACGATTAGATGGCTTCCTGCTTCTTTCTTGTATATATGGATATTATCATAAATAGGAGGAAGTAACCTGCCAATATGAGGATATTGCTCCATTCCGGTGGATTTCCCTGAACAAGCTCCCAGGCTCCATTGGCGAAGTTGTAGGAAGGCAGCCATTTACCGATATTTTGCATAATATTGGGCAATATCTCGAGCGGCATCCACATTCCGCCCAGAAGGGCCATCACCAGATAGATGGCATTGCTTATACCAGAAGCGGTATCGACCCGCTTCATACAGCCGACAAGCGTACCCAGCGCCAGGAAGGGCAGGGAGGCAATGAGAATCCACAGCCCGCAATAAATCCAGGTTAATGCAGGCAAAGAGACGCCGTTGATCAGGTAACCTGCTGCAAAAATGAAGATAATCGAGGTCAGATGCATAATCGTCTGTCCGAACATTTTGCCCAGGAAATATATCGCTCCCGGCAGCGGAGTTACACGCATATAGGTGCTCCAACCATGGTTGCGTTCCTGGACGATGCGTATGCCCAAGGTCATAATCGCCGAGCCCATGACACTGAAAGTGGCCATCGACATGAGGTAGTGATTGTTCCAGGCCGCAGCATCGGTAGCTCCGGTGCTTATAATACGTGTAAAAAGAAAATAGAAGATGATCGGCATAGCCAGCGACCAGAATACATAATAGGGATTGCGAAATATCCGCAGCAGCTCCATTTTAAATTGCGTAATTACCAGCTTCATATAGCGGTCTCCTCCTGGGTCGTCGTTAACTGTTCAAATACTTCATCAAGGCTTCCTGAATGAATCTTTATATCCCGGACAGGCAGTTTGGCTGCAAAAATGGCTGCAAGCGCGGCATCGGTGTTGTCGGCGGATACATAAATTCTTCCGTCCCGGTCATAACAGTTCGTAACCGGTGGCAATAAGCTGAGCTTGGACCGAAGTTCCGGTCCGTCCTGGTCAGATAGAAAAGATAGAGAGCTATGGATAATCCTTGATTTAATCTCCCCTGGAGTTCCATCAGCAACGATCGAGCCCTGGTTGAACAGGATGATGCGGTTCGCCGTATCATCGGCCTCCTGCAAATAATGGGTAGTGAACAGAATCGTCTTACCTTGCTTGGCCAGCTTATGCACCGTCTCCCAGAAACGGCGTCTTGCCATGGTATCGAGACCCACGGTAGGCTCATCGAAGAACAGTACCTCCGGATCGCCGGCCAATGCCATGGCGAAGCCCAGGCTGCGCTTCTGTCCGCCGGACAGCTTCTCGGTATAGCGGTTCAGGTCGCCGGTGGTTAGACCGGTGAGGTGAATAAGGAATTCCATGTCCATGGGATTCGGATAATAGCTGCGAGTCAGTTCGAGAATCTCTCGCACCTTCAAGCGATCCATGATGCTGACATGCTGCAGCATGACTCCGATCCGTTCTCTGACGGACCGTTCTTTGGGCGAGCGGCCAAACAGCTTGACCGTTCCCCGGGATGGCTCCAGCAGGCCGAGCATCATCGAGAGAGTGGTCGTTTTGCCGGCTCCATTAGGGCCAAGGATCGCCGTAACCGAGCCCGGTTCGATTTGAAATGATACACCATTTACCGCTATTCTATGGTTAAAGGTTTTGCTCGTGTGATGCAGTTCAATAATAGGATTCAAGATATTCGCCTCCATCATTTATGGTACTTGTTTAGCTTTGATGCCTGTGCATGCCTGTTTCAAATCAGGCTTTCAGCATAAAATTGTATGCCCCCGGTGTGCGTTTTTGCATAACGCATTCGTTTTGATTAATCTCTATAATCTAAAGATATAGATTTTTCAAAAACCTTAGTAGTAAGCTTTGTCATGACTTCAAAGTGACAGATGTCATAAATATGAATCGGATGCTCTATTTTAACTTGATTCTCGAGGAGGCTAATGATGAAGACGAGAAAATCGATCTACGAACTGGTGGAGACAAGCGATACTTTACCGTTTGATGTCTCCTTGCATAGTGTGAATTATGTACCGAGCCACTGGCATAACAGTGTGGAGATGATCTTTGTCCTCCGCGGAAGCCTGGAAGTGACGGTAGGTCATAAGCAGCAGACATTGTCAGAGGGCGATGTAAAGCTGATTAATTCCGGGCATGTGCATGAGGTCATTGGCTTCCATAACAATATCATCGCGACCTTTTTAATTCCGGATACCTTTATTAAGGGGAATATCAAAGGCGTGGAGCATGTTTACTTCGATTGTGATTCCAGTACAGCGGGCAAGGAATCGCGCCCTGCTCTGGATCGTATTCGTCAGCTGCTGGCGGAGATGGTACAGATGACATATAAAAGAGGCGAGGTATACGAGCTGGAAATGCGGATTCGTATGCTGAGTGTGTTTTCGATTCTGATGCAGCGTTTCCGGGCAGAAGAGTCGGAGGGGGAAGGTGCGATTAAGGAGAAATATATGGATCGCATGCTGCGCATTATCAACTACATAGAAGAGCATTATCAAGAACCGATTACGCTGCAGGAAATTGCGGAGCAGGAATTTTTATCGGTGCCGTATTTATCGAAGTTCCTGAGCGAGCAGATCGGCCTCAATTTCCAATCCTTCGTAAGTGGAATACGCTTGAAAAATGCGGTGGACGACATGCTTAATCATATGGAGACGCCGGTCCATGAAATTGCGCTGGAGCACGGCTTCCCCAATTCGAAATCGTTCTATACTGTGTTCAAGAATCGCTATCACATGACCCCAAGCGAATACCGCAAGCAGTACAATCCAGCCATGGGGAAGGCGAATGAGAGAATATCGCAGGGCTATCTCGCCTTCAATAGGGCCAGCGCGCTGGGCATCATCAACCAGTATTTGCAGCGGAGCCAATCCGGTCAGGAGCTGCAGGTTCTGGGAATCGAAGCAATGAACCAGACTGTTGACCTGTCGGTACAGGGGCGTCAGCTGCGGCATACCTGGAGGAATCTCATTACGATCGGAAAGGCCAAGGAAGGGCTGCATGAGGATGTACAGAATCAGCTGCGTTATTTACAGCAGCGCTGCCCTTTTCGAGAAATTCGCTTCCACGGGATTTTTGATGACAGCATGATGATTTACCGCGAGGATGAGGGGCAGCCTCATTATAACTTTCGCTTTGTAGACCAGCTGTTTGACTTCCTGCTATCCATCGGTTTGAAGCCGTTTATCGAGTTAGGGTTTATGCCTTCTGAGCTTGCGGCTGAACAGAGCAAGTCGGTATTCTTCATCCCCAGCTTCGTGAGCGGACCAAGCTCCATAATACGCTGGTGTGAGCTGTTGGATCGATTTCTGCGCCACTGCATTAATCGGTATGGCCGTGAAGAAGTGGAGAGCTGGAAGCTGGAATTCTGGAATGAACCGGAGCTGGCCGTATTTTGGCCGGGGACGGTGGACGAGTACAATGAATTCTACCTGCATTCGTATCGTACATTAAAACGGGTCTCAGACAGGTTGCAGATCGGTGCTCCAGGGCGGATTATCTCGATGGACACGGCGGCGTATTTTCACAATTTCATTTCATTTTGCCAGGAGCATGATTGTTTGCCTGATTTTCTTCCGGTTCATTTCTACCCCCATGAGGATCTGATCGAGAATGACCATCGCAAATTAGAGCATTTGTATACCGTAAACGACTTGTCCTTCCGCGTTGTCATGGAGCAATTTGTGTCGATATCACCGAACCCGGATATTCTCCGCGATATGTTGAAGCATGAGAAGAGGATGCTGGATGATCTGGGATTATCTCACCTCGATCTCTATTTGACAGAGTGGAACTCTACGGCATACCATCGTGAGCTCACGAATGATACGCTATATAAGTCGGCTTATATCGCGAAGAATATCGTTGAGAATCTGGATAGTATCGAAGGCTTCGGGTACTGGGTGCTTAGTGATAATATCGAAGAGACGCCGGCCTCGGAGCATTTGTTCCATGGAGGTCTTGGTCTGATTGCCCAATACGGAATTCCCAAGGCTGCGATGACAGCTTACGAGCTTTTGGCCAGGCTGGGGGATCGGCTGCTGGTTCAAGGCAATGGTTATGTCGTAACCGAAGCTAGCGGCAGTTATCAAGTGTTAAGCTATAATTACTGCCACTTCGATGATCTGTATGCGATGGGGGATAACTCATTTATTAACGCAACGAATCGTTATAACGGATTTAAGCATGAGAAGGTCATTAAGCTGGAGCTGGATCTTCAAGGGGTTCCGGAAGGCAAATACCGGATGGAAACCTACTCGGTATCACGTCAGCAAGGCAGCAGCTATGATGAATGGGTCAGGATGGGAGCGCCGGATTATGTAACGGAAGAGGATCGTATCTATTTGACCGCCGCTTCACGTCCCCGGAGGCATGTACAAGAGCTTGAAATTCATGGCGGAATGACTTATATAGCGCAGCTTGAGCCGCATGCAATAGAATTGATGGTGCTGACGCCTCTGCTTTAACGGACAAGGAGGTTTATCGGGAGTATGTCGTTATTTAATGTCCTTTCCGAATCAGAGTGAAGCGCTTGCATAAAAATGATTAAATATGAACATACAAGAAGCTAATTCAGCGCCTGTCAGAAGACGGGCGTTGTTTTATATCATAGAAGTATGAAAGCGCTATCAAATATTTATTTATCATAAGGGAGGTCCTTCAAATGGCTGAGTCCAAAATAAAAGGGCAGGTCGTAACACCGTTAGGAAGATTAACAACCGGCATCATGCTGGGTTACGGGTTAATGATGTTAGCGCTAATGACTCCGGCAGTTCTGCTGCTTACTTTTAAAATGATAGAGATTGACCCCGATGGATATACCTCATCCTACGGCCTGGTCGCCGGTATCGGTGCTTTCTTTGCCCTGATTGGCAATCCGCTTGGCGGTGCGATCAGCGACCGGACGAATATCGGGTTTGGCCGCCGCCGCACCTGGATTTTTATCGGTTCCGTGATCGGTAGTCTGGCCTTGCTCTGGGTAGGCACAGCTACTCAGGTGTGGCAGATTATCATTGGCTGGTCCGTTGCGCAATTGTTCTTCAACTTTGCTATGGCGGCCTATACCGCGCTCATACCTGACCAGGTCAAGCAGGAGAAGCAGGGGACAATCTCGGGCCTTATTGGCCTGATTCTGCCAATTGCTATGACGGTGGGCATGGTACTGATGATGTTGATGCCTAACGTATCCTCGGTTACGAAGTGGACTTTGCTGGGTTCTCTGGGAATTATCGGACCGGTAATCAGCTGCTTCTTCATCCGCGATGGCAAGATAGAGATCGAACGGGCTCCTAAAGAGCGGATTCCCCTGGGTGAGAAGCTGAGCAAAATTTATCCAAGTCCGCGGAAGTTTCCGCATTTCACCTGGGCGCTGGTTTCGAAGTTTCTGCTTATGATGGGCTATTGCAGCACTCTTTATTTGACGGTCATGCTGGTGAATCGAATGGGCTTCTCGGAGACACAAGCAACGAATAGCGTGGGGACAATCAACATTATATCCATGCTGGCTATGGCGTTAACAAGTATCTTCGGCGGTGTTCTATCCGATAAATACCGCAAGCAGAAACCGTTCCTGTATGGCTCCGCTTTTATTATGATTATCGGCCTGCTGATGTTTGCCTTTGTTCCGAACTACATCATGTTTGTTATCGCTGCAGCGATTATCGGTTTAGGCGGAGGTTGCTTTACGGCAGTCGATATGGCTCTGGTCGCTCGCATTTTGCCTCGCAAAGAGGATTCGGCCAAGGACTTCGGCTTAATGAATGTCGCTAATGCCTTGCCGCAATCGATTGTGCCTGCAATCGCGCCGGTTCTGCTGGGCATCGGCGGTTGGTCATTCTTCTACGTTGTACTGGCGCTCTGCGTAGTGCTTAGCATGATGGCGGTTAAGCCATTGCCTGAAATTGGGCAGAAGTAATTCGGCGATTATTCCGTATCGATGGAACCAGAGTAAATTATGAAGGAGGATTCTTAAGTTATGACACAAAATTTAGATAGAAATATACAGGCGATCATCTCTCAAATGACAACAGAAGAGAAAGCAAGTCTCTGCTCCGGCCTGAATATGTGGCAGACCAAAGCGGTGGAAAGGGTTGGTATTCCTTCCATCGTGATGACCGATGGTCCACATGGTCTTCGCAAGCAGGCAAATCCGGGCGATATGTCCAGCAAGAGCGTACCGGCAACCTGTTTTCCTAGCGGTGCGGCATTGGCCTCATCCTGGAACCGTGAGCTTATTCAAGAAGTCGGACGCGCGCTCGGCGAGGAATGTCAGGCGGAGGACGTTCAGATCATTCTCGGCCCGGCTGTAAACATTAAGCGTTCACCGCTTTGCGGACGCAACTTCGAGTATTTCTCGGAGGACCCGTTCCTCGCATCGGAAATGGGGGCCCATCATGTATTGGGTGTGCAGGAGCAAGGCGTAGGCACCTCTGTGAAGCATTTTGCAGCTAATAACCAGGAGACGCTGCGCAACTCGATCAATACGATTGTGGATGAGCGTACTTTGAACGAGATTTATTTACGGGCTTTTGAAGGGACGATTACCAAGGCCGCTGCCTGGACGGTTATGTGCGCCTATAACCTCGTGAATGGGGAGTTCTGCTCGGAGAATGAATATCTGCTGACGGATGTATTGAAGAAAAGATGGGGCCATCAAGGGTTTGTGATGACCGATTGGGGCGCTATTAACGAACGCGTCAAAGGGCTTGAAGCGGGACTTGAGCTGGAAATGCCTTATAGCGGGCCGGATCGCGATCAGATGATCGTTGACGCTGTAAAATCAGGCAAGATGGATGAAGCCGTGCTTGATCAAGCGGTTGAACGGCTACTGAACGTCATCTTCAAGACCTATGATGCCCGGAAGGAAGGCTTCTCTTACAACAAACAGGAGCATCACGCGCTGGCAAGGCGAACGGCTGCTGAATGTATGGTTTTGCTTAAGAATGAAGATAGGCTGCTGCCACTTGATCCGCAGCGGTCGGTGGCTGTGATCGGCGCCTTTGCAGCAAAACCTCGCTATCAAGGCGGAGGAAGCTCGCATATTTCCCCGACGCAGTTGGACGATGCTCTGGATTCAATCCGTGAAATCGTCGGCGACGGGGTCGGGTTTGCAGAGGGCTATCATTTGAATCAAGATGTCGTTGATGAAGCTCTAATCGCTGAAGCGGTTCAACTTGCAGCCGGCAAGGATGCAGCAATTATATTCGCGGGGCTGCCAGACAGCTTCGAATCAGAGGGCTTTGATCGTAAGCATCTGGATATGCCGGAATCCCATTGCGAGCTGATCCGCAGGGTTGCCGAGGTACAGCCGAATACGATCGTGGTACTATCCAACGGCGCACCGGTAGTTATGCCTTGGCTGGATTCCGCCAAAGCGGTTCTTGAGGGGTATTTGGGCGGGCAAGCCGGCGGAGGCGCCGCAGCGGATATTCTCTTCGGCAAGGTGAACCCTAGCGGTAAATTGGCTGAGACCTTCCCGGCCAGCCTGAAGCAAACTCCGGCCTACTTGAACTTCCCGGGAGGGAAGAGCGAGGTTAATTACGGCGAAGGCTTGTTTGTGGGATACCGCTATTACGAGGCCAAGGAGGAGCAGCCGTTGTTCCCATTTGGCTATGGCCTTAGTTATACCAGCTTCGCTTACGAAAATATCAGATTAAGCAAAGAGATTATGAAGGATAGCGATACGGCTGAGGTTATCGTTACTGTACGCAATACCGGAGATCGCGCGGGGAAAGAAATCGTGCAGCTCTATGTACAGCCGCTGGACAGCACGGTGGTAAGACCTGTGAAGGAGCTCAAAGGATTCGAGAAGGTGGAACTGCAAGCGGGAGAATCTACAGAGGTAAGCTTTACGCTCGACCAACGCTCCTTTGCTTATTTCAACACGGAAATCCATGACTGGTTCGCGGAAACGGGCTCCTATGATATCGTCATCGGTTCTTCTTCTGCTGTAACGCCGCTCAGAGCGACGATCAAAGTGGTATCCACGATGGTTCCATTCCGCAAGGTGACCCGTAATACGAAGTTCTATGAGCTGTTGGCTATCCCAGAGACCGTTGAATTTGCCGAGAAAGCGATGAATGACAGTCTCGAGAGCATTAAGCATATGGGAGCACTCTTCGCGGAGAGTATGGAGGACGGAGGTTTGCTTCTATTATTTGAAGAAGTAGCGAAATGGAAGAAATATGACGGACTGCGTTCCATGATCAGTTTCTTTGGCTCAGGTACATCGGAAGCGGATTTTCAGAAGCTCATTGATGATTTGAATCAGAAGCTAGGTCTGTAAGCAAATGATCCGGGCCAACTGTTGAGCCCGTCGACAAAATAGATAAATACGTGATAGGAGGAGTTTAAACGATGGGAGAGCAAGAGGATACTATCAAGCAAATTAGGTATGTACAAAATTCGGGAGGGCCAACGCTTGGGTATTCTACCTCGTCGGGTGTCCGGATTCTGGAACAGGACGGTCTCTTATTCAAGGACCTGAGCAAGGACGGCAAGCTGGATAAATATGAGGATTGGAGATTGCCAGCGGAAGAGCGGGCCAAGGACCTTGCCTCAAAAATGACCATAGAGCAAATCGCCGGTTTGATGCTGTACAGCAGTCACCAGAATGTGCCGGCAGCCAGCGGCGGTTGGTTCTCAGGCACTTATGGAGGAAAGAGTTACGAGGAGAGCGGTGCCAAGCCTTGGGAGATGACAGATGAGCAGATGGGTTTTCTCGCCAAGGATCATCTGCGTCATATTCTCGTCGCTGCGGTAGAGAGCCCGGAGGTGGCGGCCCGTTGGAACAACCAGGTTCAGGCCTTTGTTGAGGGAGTGGGCCTGGGGATTCCGGCCAACAATAGCTCTGATCCGCGGCATGGGACACAGACGAGTTCCGAGTTCAATGCCGGTTCAGGCGGCACGATCTCCATGTGGCCGGAGACGTTGGGCCTGGCGGCGTCCTTCGATTCGGACGTCGTGAAGCAGTTCGGCGAGGTTGCTTCCAAGGAGTACCGAGCGCTTGGTCTGACCACAGCATTGTCGCCGCAGATCGATATGGCGACTGATCCGCGCTGGTTCCGCTTCAACGGTACCTTTGGCGAGGACTCTAAACTCTCGACGGATTTGGCCAGGGCCTATGTAGATGGCTTTCAGAATTCCGAAGGCGAGAGTGAACTGGTCGAAGGCTGGGGCTATGATAGCGTTAATGCGATGGTGAAGCATTGGCCTGGCGGCGGTTCTGGCGAGTCCGGCCGGGATGCGCATTTCGGCAGCGGGAAGTATGCAGTTTATCCGGGCAATAACTTTGAAGAGCATCTGCTTCCTTTTGTAGATGGAGCCTTTAAGCTGGATGGCAAGACAGGGCAAGCTTCCGCGGTGATGCCGTATTATACGATTTCGACGGATCAGGATCCAGTCTATTATGAGAATGTCGGCAATTCATATAGCCGTTATCTGATCAAGGATTTGCTGCGCGATAAGTATGGTTACGAAGGTGTAGTATGTACGGACTGGATGATTACTGGCGATGAGACGAGTCGCGATGAGTTCCTGAGCGGTAAGTCATGGGGGGTTGAAGGTCTTACGGTAGCTGAGCGTCATTATAAGGTGCTGATGGCGGGGGCAGATCAATTCGGCGGAAACAATGATAAAGGGCCTGTGCTGGAGGCTTACCGGATGGGTGTGGCCGAGCACGGCGAAGCCTATATGCGCGAACGGTTTGAGCAATCCGCAGTGCGTTTGCTGCTTAATATTTTCCGCCTGGGGTTGTTTGAGAATCCGTACCTGGATCCGGTGTTAAGCTCCAAGACGGTCGGCCGACCTGAATTTATGCAAGCCGGTTATGATGCACAGTTGAAATCCGTTGTTATGCTTAAGAATAAGGAGAGTGTGCTGCCATTAGCAGCAAAGAGCAAAGTGTATATTCCAAAACGGTATATCGCAGCGGGCCATGACTGGTTCGGAAACCCGGTTGCAGAGAAGCTGGTGGACCCGGTGAATCTCGATATTGTGAGTCGTTATTTTACAGTCACGGAGAATCCGGAAGAAGCGGACTTCGCGTTAGTGTTTATCGAAGGCCCAAGCTCCGGGATGACCGGATACAGCCGTGAGGATGTGGAGCAGGGGGGCAACGGATATGTGCCATTAAGCCTTCAATATCGTCCATATACAGCCGAACATGCACGCGAGACGAGTCTGGCGGGAGATGCTCGTGATGGCGATGTATTGAATCGCTCCTATAAAGGTAAGACGGTATCGTCTAAAAATGAGTCGGATTTGGATATGGTGCTGGAGACGAAGAAACGGATGAATGGCAAGCCTGTCATCGTATCCCTGCGCCTCTCTAACCCGGCGGTTGTGGCGGAGTTTGAGCCTGAGGTCGAGGCGATTCTGGTCAACTTCGGCTTGCAGGATCAAGCGATCATGGATGTGATAAGCGGGGTCTTTGAACCTTCCGGCTTGCTGCCGATGCAGATGCCGGCCCATATGAAGACGGTGGAGGAGCAGCTTGAGGATGTGGCGCATGATATGGAGTGCCATGTGGATTATGAGCAGCATGTATATGATTTCGCTTATGGGCTGAACTGGAGCGGCGTAATCGAGGACGAACGGACAAAGAAATACGCCAAACGCTAAAAATAAAACGGGCTATCCTGCACAAAGTTTTGGTGTAGGGTAGCCTTTTTTATGTGTACTATGCTGCGTATCTAAGGGGGCTTTGCTTGCCGCGACTATGCCGAAAACAAGCATGTAGAAGCGATCTTTTTAAATAAGCCGTCATTGTGCTCATTAAATATTAAAGCAGGTACTACGTTATTTTGATCTCTTTATATAGGGAAACGGAGTTGTCCCAAGTCATCTCTGGCGACTTATCGGACAACCCCGACGATTAGATTTCTTTACGCTGAAAATGGACGAGGCCAATGATCATGAAGACGATCAAGCTGCCTAACACGGTGATCATCAGACTCTCTAACGGGAGGTTGAAGGCTCCGAATTCCTTTTGCCCCGTAGGCATCATGGCTAACAAAGGTTGTGCCCATGGATAAAATGGAGCATATGTCGGTGAATTCACGATGAGCATGTTCGGTATTGTTAATGAGACATTCACGGCAAGTGGAGCAGCGAAGCTGGCCCAGCCCAGGGAGACACCAAGCTGTAGGGTAGCCAGCGGCAAGCAGGCGATCCATCCGCCGATCAGGCTGATAGCCAAGGTTCCCCAGGGGATATCGCCCAATATGCCATGGAACGCTCCGGTAATCAGGAAAGCCCCGAGCATAAGCAACTGGCAGAATGCTAACAAGCCGGCAACGATAGTTAGCTTGGCGAAATATACGGATGCGCGTGATACCGGCATGGCCAAGAGCTGCTTCCAGCCTCCGCCATTGTGCTCATAGCGGCAAATAGAGGCTGAGAGTACCCCGGTTATGATCGGCAGGATCAGCATGCCATGGAGCATAACCATGGAGGCAATTAACATCGGCCATGCTACCGGACCTGGCGGCAGATTGGCGAAGATCCCGATCAGACCGGCGAGGATGGGACTGACGATCAAAATAAGCCACAGACGCGACTTCGACATTTTAAGCTGTTCGGAAGATAGTATTCGCGCATAAGTCTGCATCTTAATCCACGTCCTTTTTATTAAAATGAACAAGGCCAATCAGCATAATAATCATCCCTACCCCAATGCCAGTACCGATGAACCAGAGCTGATGCTCGGAACGAAGGGCCATTATGGGCCAGTTCAACGGGAACCATTCGGAGAATTGCATGAGGAAGGGCGACATCAATGAGATTAGGACGCCTAGCGATACCGGCAACGTCTGATTTTGGAACGTAAGTGAAAGCCATAGCTGCAGGGACAAGACCGGCATAGTCGCCAGGAATGGGAAGAAGCCCATGGTAAGCAGGTCTTTCCAAGGCAACTGTGCATCGAATCCCAGCGACATCCCGAGTATGATCGTTCCGATCGACAGAACAATACAGGATACAAATAGGAGAAGCACGCTAAGTGTAAACTTACCGGCAAATACCGCTGTACGCGAGATAGGCAGTGCGAGCAGTTGCTTCCAGGAATTGAGCTGATGCTCGACATTAGCGATAAGCGAGCTGACTAATGTACAGCCTAAATATAAGGAGATTGGAACGAACATGGCGGTTTCCCCGATAAGACCTCCCCAGAGGTCGTCGGCATATCTTTTACCCAGGTAGTCGAAGCGAAGCCCGAAGTTCAGCGCTTCAATAGCTACCACTCCGAGCGGCGCAAGAATGATGAGAAGCCAAATTCCTTTGCCGCGGATTTTCAGGAAGTCAGCCGATAGCGAACGAAGCATCATGGCTAATTCCCCTCCCCGATAACCTGCATGAAGATATCCTCGAGTGATTTTCTCTCCTGCTCTACCCTGTATATATCATGGCCATTCTCTACCAGACGTTTGACTAACGCAGCGATCCTGGCGTCCTGCATATCCGGGAAGACCAATGTATTCTCCTCAAGGCCGCCGATAGAACCGAGATCCCGGGCAAGCCAAAGCGCCGATTCCGGCTCGGAAACCACAAGCTTGATATGATGGGAAGCCTTCATTTGGAGATTAGAGATTGTATCCTGGAACACCATTTGGCCTTCCCGAATAATGCCAACCGTTCCGGCCATTTGCTCAATTTCGCTCAGTAAGTGACTGGAGACCAGAACGGTAATGCCATACTGCTCCGGCATTCTTTTAATTAACTCACGGATCTCATGAATCCCCGATGGATCCAAGCCGTTCGTCGGTTCGTCAAGGATAAGCATCTCCGGGTTGCCCAGCAGGGAAGCGGCGATGCCAAGGCGCTGTCTCATCCCGAGTGAATAGCCTTTAACGGGTCGGCGTGCTTCTGAAGTTAATGAGACAATCTCCAGCACTTCGTCGATCCGGGATTTGGGTACGTCCAGGATCCGGCGCAGTGCTTCCAGATTGTCGATAGCGCTTAGATGGCCATAATAGGAAGGATATTCAACTAAAGAGCCGATCCGCTTCAGAATCGCCAATTTATCTTTACGCAAATCGCGGCCGAAGATGGAGATGGAGCCCGATGTCGGCTTTATCAGACCGAGCAGCATTCGAATCGTCGTTGTCTTGCCAGCCCCGTTGGGTCCCAGGAAGCCATATATATCCCCTTTTTTGATTTCAAGGTTCAATTGATTGACTGCGGCTCGTGCGCGATATTTTTTCGTTAGTCCCTTGGTTTGAATGACCATATCATTCACAATTAATCACCTCGGCTATCATATTACCGGGGCAAGTTTAAATGAAAGAAGGCCGAAGTTTAAGAATGGTTTAATTATTTGGAAGCCGCCAGATCCTTATAAGCGCGTGTTTAAAAGGTCCGGCTGAACTAAGGTTCCGATGTTAAATGGCTTCATGATTACCTTGCTATTAAAGTGGATTTTTTAAACCGCCTAAGATGAGTGGCTGACCGGATAAATATAAATGCGCGTGCCTGAATCTGTGGAGTCTATATCCAGAACTAGTTTCATTTGCTTCATTAAGAGGTCAACGATGGCCAGTCCAAGTCCCGCTCCCTTGGAAGGGGCGTCCGCGTGAAAGCCGGGGCCGTGATCGGCGATGACCAGGGCCATCCGTCCATATCTCTGTACAGTAGCAATGCCTACATATTTACCGGAGCTTGCATAGCGGTACAAGTTCTGGAACAGATTGTCCAGAATCCGACGGAATGCCTGCTCGTCCACTTCCCACACCAGCGGTTCATCGGGAAGATCAATGTCGATCGTAAGCTCTGCTTTCTCCCAGATCGGATACCAAGCGGCGGCGCTTACCCGGACTATGCGGAGTATATCCTGAGTTTTCGCCGACATGGCATACCGTCCGCTAGTAAGCAGATTGTAGGATAGCAGATGGTCAATCAGATGATCGAGGTCGCTGATCTTCGTCTTCATGAGTTGTACGGACTCATGTGCCTCTTCGGGCAGCGGTTGTTTATCCAGGGCATAGATATGCCCGGACAGTACGGTTAACGGTGTCCGTAAATCATGCGATAAATTATTGATCAAGTTCTTGCGCAGCTTCTCTTCCTCTTGTTCCCGCCGTTTACCTTCCTCCAGCTTGCCAACCATATGATTGAAAGCCTTCTCCAGGCTGCCGATTTCATCCGCGCGCCCTTCATCAATTCGTATTGGCAATCCATGCTTATTCGTACGCATCATGCCTGACTCCAGGTTAAGCAGCCGCTTGCGGATATTCCGGAAGAAGAGATAGGAGAGGAGCAGGAATATCGATAGCAAGATCAGCAAGAAGAGACCATAGAAACGGTTTTCGAATTCCCTGCCCTGCATCAAATAATGGCGAGGAATCTTCAAAACCATGAACCCTTCCCCTCCAGTCTTATCATCACCAATAAAAGCAACGACGCCAAAGTTTTTTTTATTGGATACCGTCTTCATGAATTGAATCGTATTCTCGGTAGACCATTTTGCGGGCAGATCGCTCTGTTCGGGTAACTGCAGACGCGTTCTCTCTGCACCATCCACCCAGAATAGAGAGGCCTGGGGATATTTCTCCTTAATCTCACGCAGCTTGGCATCTATCTCTTCCGGAGCTTTATGACCGCCAAGCTGCTTGGCTTCGTTATGCCACATCTTTTCCAGATCATCTGAATTGTATCCTAGAGGCTGTTCCACCTGGTGCTCAGGGAAGAAATAGTAATTCACAGTGAAGGACAGAACGAGACCGGCAGGAACCGCCACCGGAATGAATAGAAAAGCAATCGCGATGATCAGAACGTATCTGGATAGCAGCGAATTGCGAAATTTCGGCTTGTTCCAGTGATGCTGTCTCATGACCGCACCCGGTAACCGATGCCGCGAATCGTCTCAATAATCTCAGGGGCTGCTGGGTCGCGTTCGATTTTCTCCCGCAGATGGCGGATGTGCACCATTAATGTCTTGTCTCCGTCCAGATAGGGCTCTCCCCAGACGCCTTCGTATATTTGTTCCTTGGTTAAAATTTGTCCGAGATGCTGCAGTAGGAATTGAAAGATGTGAAACTGTTTACCGGTCAAAATAATCTCTTTTCCGGTATCCTGATTCACGATGATATTCTCCTTCTCGTGAATGAGTAAGTGGCGCAGCTGTAATGGCGCAGCCGATGGAGCCCCGCTGCGGCGCAGCAATACTTCAATCCGGGCTGCCAATTCTTCAGGATGAAACGGCTTCGTCAAATAATCATCAGCGAACTGCAGACCATGAAGCTTGTCATCGATCGAGGCCCGAGCCGATAGCATCAGGATCGGGAGATGCGGGAACTGCTTCTTCAGACGTTGTCCGACGGTGAATCCATCAAGCCCCGGCAGCATGACATCGAGAATAACCAGATTGCTTGTCTCTGCTAGCTCCATGGCACGCTCTCCGCTAGTTAACCAGGTAACTTCATAGCCCCGGCTGCTTAATTCACCGCTAATAAAGGTTCCAATCTCCTGATCATCTTCTATATATAGTAAGTTTGCATTTGATACTGACATGTAAAATCCCTCCCGCCTCTATTGTGGCAAAACAAAGCCTAAAAATAAACATACATCATTATAAAACAATTTGTGATCCCAGTCACAAGGAGGCCAGGTAAGGTATGTTAAGTTTTAGCTGAGAACAGTTCTCAATGATTTTTGATAATAGGTTTGCGTTTAAGAAGACTTATTTTCCAGCACCAAAGCTTCTATTTACATTGACTAAGGTGGGATAGAGACATGGGCAAAGTTATCGATTTAAGCAAGACGGTCTACGAGCTGTGCTCATCCGATCCGGAAGTAATCGAGGTTATGGCGGAGCTTGGCTTTGAACAAATTACCCAGCCTGGCATGCTGCAGAGTGCCGGTCGCTTCATGACCATTCCCAAGGGAGCCAGATTGAAAAAGCTGGATATGGATGTAATTAAGAAGGCCTTTTTAGACAGAGGCTATAGCATAGAGGAATAGCGCTAAACCAATAGGCCTAGATCAGTATAAATCGGAGGGGAAGAATCGTGAGCGAACTCATTAATAATCGCGAGCAAGGAATATCGGAGCAGACGAAGAGGCAGGAGATGCTGAAAGAGATCATCAAGCAGCTGCATCAGGGCAAGAGTGTCGAGGAAGTGAAGGCCCGCTTTGAAGAGGCGGTAGGCGACGTAACGGTTGCGGAGATCTCGGCTATGGAGCATGCTCTTATGGAGGAAGAAGGTATTCCGGTATCGGAGGTACAGCGGCTGTGTTCGGTTCATACGGCAATATTCAAAGGATCGATCGAGGAGATTCACCGTTCCAGCAGACCTGAGGATCAGCCAGGCCATCCTGTGCATACCTTCAAATTAGAGAATCGGGAGATTGAACGGCTCGTTAACTTCAAGCTGGAGCTGCATCTGGATCAGTTCCGCAAGGAGGATGCTCCCGGGACGATTATCAAGCTGCTCGAGGATTTGGGGCTGCTGCTTGATCTTGACAAGCATTATAGCCGCAAGGAGAATTTGCTCTTCCCTTATCTGGAGAAATACGGGATTTTCGGCCCGACGAAGGTGATGTGGGGAGTGGATGATGTCATTCGCGCCATGATCAAAGAAGTGAAAGGCAAGCTAAGCGATTATAAAGGCAATCAGCAGGAATTGATTACCGATTTGGAGCTCGTTATTAGGGAAGTTAATGAGATGATCTTTAAAGAAGAGAATATATTGCTTCCTATGGCTTTGGAGAAGCTGACCGAGGATGAATGGCTGAAGATCGCCCGGGAGAGCGATCAGATTGGATTCTGTCTGACGGCGCCGGAGCAGGAGTGGATTCCCGAGCGGGTTCCTCTGGAAATAGAGAATACAGCTGTAGAGCCAGAACAGAGCAACGAAATCCCCCAGGGTTATGTAAGGTTCCAGACAGGGATTCTCTCTGTACAACAGCTTGAAGCGGTGTTGAATCATCTTCCAGTAGATCTTACCTTTATTGACGAGAACGATGTGGTTCGTTATTTCTCGCATGGCAAGGAACGGATTTTTGCTCGCACGAAGGCGGTAATCGGTCGTACGGTCCAGAATTGCCATCCGCCGCAAAGTGTACATGTTGTCAATCAATTGTTGGAGGATTTCAAATCCGGGAAGAAGGATGCCGAGGATTTCTGGATTCCATTGAAGGATAAATTCGTTCTGATTCGTTACTTTGCCGTGCGCAGCGAGGCTGGGGAGTACATGGGAACCTTGGAGTTTACCCAGAATATCGCGCCGATCCAGGCTATTTCCGGACAGAAAAGAATCATGTCTTGAACCGATGGACTGGATCATATGAAGAGCCGCTTTAGAGAGTTCACAAGCGTGAATTCCAAGGCGGTTTTTTATATTTCCACAATATGTGAATCGGATCACGTCCGTAAAAAGCCTTGTCCTTATAGGCTCTTACGGTGGTCCCCTTCTTGACCGAAAAGAAGGGTTCGCTTATAGTTGGTACGTAGGTATATCTTCATAAAAGTCATAATTTTAATTAAATCTTAAGGAACATTATAGAGGAAAAGGTGGCTTGTATCATGTCTGAAAAAATCTACATTGGCGTGGACCTGGGCGGAACGGCGATTAAAGTCGGAATTTGTAATGAAGAAGGACAGCTTCTGCATACGTATGAGGGACCGACTGAAGTGGATAAGGGCCCGGAGACGATTGTAGATAATATCGAGCGTTATGTGCGTCTCGTTGTAGAGCAATCTCCATTCGATTGGGAACAGGTAGCAGGTGTTGGTGCTGGTGTAGCTGGCTTTACCAATGTACGCGAAGGGATCATTATTTTTGCGCCGAATGTAGGTTTGAAAGACTTCCATATTCGCCAAATATTAGAGGAGCGTCTGGACAAGCCTGTTAAAATAGACAACGATGCTAACGTAGCGGCTCTCGGTGAAGCCTGGGGCGGCGCTGGCAAAGGAATTGATAACTGTGTGTGCTATACGCTTGGTACGGGCGTTGGCGGCGGTATTATTATCGATGGTAAAATATATCAAGGTTTCTCCGGCTTGGCTGGGGAGCTTGGCCATATGTCCGTAGTTCCGGATCTGGAAGCGATTCAGTGTGGCTGCGGCAAAATGGGCTGTCTGGAGACGGTCTCTTCGGCGACCGGAATTATCCGTATGGCCAATGATGCAGTAGCTCGTGGCGACCGTACAGAACTGGCGCTGGTTGAGAACATCACGGCGAAGGATGTATTTGATGCAGCTAAGGTTGGTGATGAGGTTGCCATGCGAATCGTTAATCGCGCAGCCTTCTATCTTGGCAAATCTCTTGCAGCTGTAGCTGTAGTGCTTAATCCGGAAGTATTTATTATCGGTGGCGGGGTATCGAAAGCCGGTGATATTTTGTTTAATGAAGTTCGCAGTGTATTTGCACAGCTTACACCGGAGCCTGTACAGGCCGGACTAAGGATTGAACCTGCTACACTTGGCAATGATGCGGGTATGGTCGGTGCAGCCGGTCTATTTCTCCGTTCATAAGAAATAGGGGCAACATGCATCTATCAGCTGCATAAAATATTACAAGAAGCAGAGATTCATATAGAGGTTGCTCAAGAGGTCCGCTTTTGATAAGAAAGCGATCGAAGTTACCCCAAGAACGAGCGACCGTAATTCAACGGCAGGTTTTCTTGTGCTCTTGTGCTATAAAAGTTAAATATAGATAAGGGAATGGAGAATTGCGAGGAGGGAATTTTATGTCGGATAAAGAAGGAGCTTCCGTTGCCAATCTTGTAATCATCACTGGCATGTCGGGGGCAGGAAAGTCACTTGCTGTCCGTAGTCTGGAGGATTTAGGTTTCTTCTGTGTGGACAATTTACCTCCAGTGTTAATTCCCAAGTTTGCTGAGTTGATTGAACAATCCAAAGGCAAGATCGCCAAGGTCGCACTTGTGATTGATTTGCGTGGCCGGGAGTTTTTCACGGCATTGTCGGAGTCGCTTGCCTATATCAAGGAGCATTTCACCATGAACAGTGAGATTCTGTTCCTGGATGCCACGGACTCGGTGCTTGTACAGAGGTACAAGGAGAGTCGGCGGCGTCATCCGCTTGCTCCGGAAGGCATGCCGCTTGACGGGATCCGGCTTGAACGCAAAATGCTTGATGAATTGAAGGTATCAGCGACCCAAATCATCGATACCAGTAATATGAAGCCTTCGCAATTGAAGGAGAAGATAATCTCCAGATTCTCACATTCGGAGGACGGCAGTCTATCGGTGAACGTGACCTCATTCGGGTTTAAATACGGGATACCGATCGATGCCGATCTTGTGTTTGATGTTCGCTTCTTGCCTAACCCTCATTACATTGAGCAACTTCGTCCACACACGGGACAAGACGATGATGTATATGATTATGTTATGAAGTGGCCGGAGACGCAAGCTTTCTTAACGAAACTGCTAGACATGCTGCATTTCTTGCTGCCTCAGTATCGTAAAGAGGGAAAGAGTCAGGTGATTATCGGGATTGGCTGTACCGGAGGCAAGCATCGTTCTGTAGCAATAGCCGAATATCTGGGCCGTATGCTTGGAGCGAGTGAGACAGAGACGGTTCGTGTCAGCCATCGCGATGCAGGCAGGGACCGACAGTAAGAGGTGAGTCAATTAGTGGCCAATCGAAAGAATGAAGGAAGAATTCCACGAATTGTGGTGATGGGCGGGGGAACTGGCCTATCTGTCATGCTCCGCGGATTAAAGCACAAACCTATAGATATAACAGCGATTGTAACTGTCGCCGACGATGGGGGCAGCTCCGGTATTTTACGGAACGAGCTGCATATGCCTCCTCCAGGGGATATTCGCAACGTATTAACGGCGCTGGCCGATGTAGAGCCGCTGCTGTCTGAAATGTTGAATTATCGCTTCTCATCAGGCTCCGGACTTGCAGGACACAGTTTGGGAAATCTTATTCTTGCTGCTATTACGGACATCTCCGGTGATTTCGTAACGGCCGTACGCGAGCTTAGCCGCGTATTTGCCGTCCGTGGACGGGTGCTGCCGGCGGCGGACCAAGCGGTCATTTTACATGCGGAGATGGAAGATGGTACGATCGTTACTGGGGAATCGAAGATTCCCGAAGCTGGAGGCAAGATCAAACGAATCTTCCTGGAGCCGGAAATCGTTGAGCCTCTGCCGGAGGCTGTAGAGGCGATTCGGGATGCCGATGCGATATTGATTGGCCCGGGCAGCTTGTACACGAGTATTATTCCGAATCTGCTCGTACCGAAGCTGGCTGAGGCGGTGCTGGAGAACAAGAATGCGATCAAGATCTTTGTCTGTAACGTGATGACCCAGCCAGGCGAGACGGATGACTATACGGTCAGCGACCATTTGAAGGCCGTATATGAGCATGTCGGACATCATTTGTTCGATTATGTCATCGTGAATGACGGCGAGATTCCTACACAGGTGCAGGACTATTACGCCGAGAAGGGCGCCAAGCCGGTTCAGATCGACTGGGATGTCGTCACGAGCCGCGGCTATAAGGTGATTGCTGATACGCTAGTCATGTTCCGCAGATATTTAAGGCATGATGCGGACAAACTAAGCCATCATATATATCAGCTTGTACAGGACTGGATTACACGGAAGGGGTGAGTTCCTTGTCGTTTGCGGCGCAAACCAAAAAAGAATTAACCTTGGTCGAGGCAGAACCCTGCTGCGAGAGGGCTGAGTTATCCGCCCTGATTCGCATGAACGGTTCGGTTCAGGTTTCGAATAAAAAGGTTGTTTTGGATATCTCTACGGAAAACGCCGCGATTGCTAGGCGAATATATTCCTTGTTGAAGAAGCACTTCCAGATCCATACGGAGCTGCTGGTCCGCAAGAAGATGCGGTTGAAGAAGAACAATGTATACATTGTACGTATTCCAGTTCGAGTCGAAGAGATTTTGAGGGAATTGCACATCGTATCTGAGGGTTTTATTTTCACAGAGGGGATTAATCCGCAGCTTACTCGGAAAAACTGTTGTAAGAGAGCTTACTTGCGAGGCGCTTTCATGGCAGGCGGGTCGGTGAATAACCCGGAGGGCTCCTCCTATCACTTGGAGATTGCTTCGATGTATGAAGAGCATTGCCGGGCGCTGGTCGATCTGGCTAATGAATTTCATCTGAATGCGCGCTGTATTGAACGCAAGAAAGGCTTCATCTTCTACATCAAGGAAGGTGAGAAGATTATTGAGCTGCTGAATATTATCGGCGCGCACCAAGCGTTGTTCAAGTTCGAGGATGTGCGAATTATGCGAGATATGCGTAATTCGGTCAATCGAATCGTCAATTGCGAGACGGCGAATCTGAACAAGACGATTGGGGCAGCGGTAAGACAAATCGATAATATCAAGCTGTTGGAGCGGGAGATCGGTCTGGAGAATCTGCCGGACAAGCTGCGTGAGGTAGCCGAGGTAAGGCTGGCCCACCCGGATATGAATCTGAAGGAAGTCGGTGAATTGCTCAAAGGAACGGTTAGTAAATCCGGCGTAAATCACCGTCTGCGCAAAATTGATGAGATGGCGGAAAAAATTCGCAACGCCTGAATTTGTTCTGCTAGTGTGCTACTGGTCTGTATGCTATAATAATATAATAAAAACTGTTGATTGATAATGTAATAGGGGGGTATAGGTTTATGATCAAGAACCCAGTTGTTGTAAAATTGAAGACTGGTCTGCACGCCCGTCCAGCGGCGTTGTTCGTTCAGGAAGCGAATAAATATTCTTCTGAAATCTTCGTTGAGAAAGACGATAAAAAAGTGAATGCTAAAAGTATCATGGGCATTATGAGTCTCGCGATCAGTACCGGTACGGAAATCTACATCAGTGCTGAAGGTGCGGACGCCGAACAGGCTGCAAACGCTTTAATCAACCTGGTTAGCAAGGAAGAATTGGAGAACCAATAATCGCCTTTTCGCTACGACAAGAACTAGAAGGACCTCTGTTCATAACTATTGAATGGAGGTCTTTTTAATTAAATTTATAATCCTGCAACATTTCTCAGCCATCTTCGTTTAGTAGTTAGAATTCACCAAGTAATGGAGGGTATAATGATGAGAAAATGGTTGAAGCCCGTAGGAGTAGTTATGATTACAGGAGCGCTGCTGCTTGGAGGACCGGTGTTCGGCGGAGTATTCCAGGCCACTCCAGCTTATGCGGACGAGGTGCAGAAGAACGTGATTAATGTAGTCGGCAATGGAGAAATGACGGTGAAGCCGGATGTTGCTTACCTCTCAATCGGTGTGGAGACGCAGGCCAAGACAGCCAAAGAAGCGCAAAGCGCCAATGCTGCCAAGGTTGCTCAAGTGAATAAGCTGCTCAAAGAAACTTGGAAGATCGATAGCAAGGATCTGAAAACAGGGCAGTTCTATGTACAGCCGAATTATACGTATAACGAGAAGGACGGTCAGAAATTGACGGGTTATACGGCCACGCATACCTTGAGCGTGACTTATCGTGATCTGGAGAAGGTCGGAGCATTGCTCGACGCAGCTACAGAGGCAGGAGCTAACCGTATCGACAATATCCACTTCAGTGTAGAAAATTCGGACCAGTATTTGGCCGAGGCAATCCAGAAGGCGATGAACAATGCCAATATGAAGGCAAACGCCATTGCTAAGGCAGCAAACCGTCAGCTGGGTGCGGCGTTGAATATCACTCAATCGGGTGGCAACGTATCGATGTACGCACAGAATTATGTCATGAAGGATATGGCGATGCCGGCTTCGGACGCAGGGACATCTGTCGAGCCAGGTGAGATTACGGTTTCTACTTCTTTAAGTATTACTTATGAGATGAAATAAGAAGCTATCGCGAGTTTAAAAAGGGGTATGCGGCGATGAAAACGCGGCATGCTCCTTTTTATGTTTTGGCTATTTCGCTATTTTTCCGCTTATTTTTTGAACGGACAGGGGATATTATTAGCAAACGAGAGGGGTAAATCCATTTTGCGCATAATGTGGGCAAATATTTTGTCGATTCGGGCAATGATTCAGGGAAATCCTGTCCGATAGCTTAGAAAAGTGTTGTAACTCAGTCTAAAAAAAGGTATAGTGTATATTGCAAAAATGAATCAATAGACCTGTAAAAGCCATACCAATGGATATGGCTTTTTTTTCTTAATGAGGCAGTTCAGAACACTAAATCTCGATATCTGATTGTCCATTTAAAGAGGACTTTGAGACATTCCATTACTTCTAAAGGAGTTGATGCATACATGATTGAACTGGCTGGGGTTGAGAAGCACTTTGCAGGACAAGTTGTAGTGCATCCGCTATCGCTTACGATTAAGGAAGGGGAATTCCTGACCTTGTTGGGTCCGAGCGGCTGTGGCAAGACGACGATTCTTCGCATGATCGCAGGATTTGAGCAACCTTCGAAAGGCAAAATATTACTCGATGGTGCAGATCTGACGAAGCTGCCTCCAAATCAACGGGATTTGAACCTTGTCTTTCAACATTATGCTCTATTTCCGCATATGACGGTGGAAGATAATATTGATTTTGGACTAAAAATGAAAAAGCTGCCTGCTAAAGAGCGGCGTGAACGAATAGAAGAAGCGGTGGCGATGACGCAATTAACCCCGCTTACGAAACGCTATCCCCATCAATTATCGGGCGGACAACAGCAGCGTGTTGCCATTGCCCGCGCGATTGCAAATAAACCCAAGGTACTGCTTCTGGACGAACCGCTAGGTGCACTTGACTTGCAACTGCGTAAGAATCTTCAGTCTGAATTGAAGCATTTGCAGCGCAGCCTTGGGATTACGTTTGTATATGTAACGCATGATCAGGATGAAGCGATGATGATGTCAGATCGGATCGTCATTATGAATAACGGGCAAGTGGAGCAAATTGGCACACCTCGCGAGGTGTATGCTACGCCAACGACACTTTTCTCGGCTACCTTCATCGGGGAGAACAACATATTTTCCGAGGATGGACGCCTGTTCGCCGTGCGGCCGGAAAAGCTTCACGGTACTCCTGATCTTAATGGTGCGAAGCGTACCGGTGAGATTATTGATGTACAGTATTTGGGAAGTGTCCATAAAGTCATCGTCCAGCTTGATGAGGAACCAATGACCGTGTCGATTGTACTCGATTCTGAAGACAACCATATGTGGGAAGTCGGGGGGAGAATTGGAGTTCATTGGAACATTCGGGATGAGGTGAATATCGGATCATGAGGAAGTCAAACCTAAGCCTCCTGCCGGTATTTTTATGGTTATCCCTGTTCCTGATCTTACCGATGCTGATGGTGGTAGGCATTTCCTTCATGGACCGCGATGAGCTCGGGAATGTAGTCTATCATTTCAATCTGGACTCTTATGCGACGTTCTTCGATCCATTATATCTGGGTATCTATTGGGATACGATCGTATTGTCGGTCGTGACAACGGCGATATGTCTTCTGCTGAGCTATCCGCTTGCCTATTATATCGCGAACGCGGGCCCGAGAATGCAAACCTGGGGACTCGTACTCATTACGATTCCATTCTGGATTAATTTCCTGATTCGTACGTATGCTTGGGTCCTGCTGCTGAGAACTCAGGGCGTTGTGAATTCATTGCTGCTTGATCTGGGCTTCATTCATGAGCCGTTGCAGATGCTGTATACTAAAGGGGCCGTGCTGCTCGGGATGGTGTATACCTTTATCCCGTTTATGGTGCTGCCAATTTATGTGGCGCTCGAGCAAATGGATAAGAAGCTGCTGGAGGCGGCCAGCGATCTGGGGGCTACCTCTTGGAAATCGTTCTGGCATATTACTCTGCCGCAGACTAAATCGGGAGTTATGACAGGTGCGGTGCTCGTGTATGTATCAACAACTGGGATGTTCGTCGTTACCGACATTCTCGGCGGGGCCAAATCGGCGATGATCAGCAACATCATTCAGAGTCAATTCTTAGGGGCTCGGAACTGGCCGTTCGGGTCAGCCTTGTCCGTGATATTCGTCATTACTTCGCTGATTATGATCGCTCTCTTTAATCGGGCGATGACATCTAGACATTTGAAAGTGAAGGAGGAGAGCTAATGAAAAGCAAGAATCATCCGCTTCTCGGCATCCACTCCTTACTGATGATGATCTTTATTTACATCCCGATCATTATCATCATTGTTTACTCATTTAACAGCTCTCGTCTGGCTTCGAACTGGAGCGGCTTTACGTTTGATTGGTATATCTCTTTGTTCGACAATAGCTATGTGATGGAAGCTTTGACGAACACTTTGATTGTGGCAGTGGTATCTACCTTGGTATCTACTCTGCTAGGAACGATGTCCGCGTTGTCGATGCGCAAGGTGAGCAAGAAAATAAAGGCAGGAATGGGCGGTTTAATATACTTGCCAATCATTATTCCGGATATTATCATGGGTTTGTCGCTATTAATGCTGTTCACCCAATTCCATATTCCGCTCGGAAGATTGACGATCATTATTGCCCATATTACATTCAGTATTTCTTATGTGCATGTCGTTGTCTCTACACGTCTGGCCGGAATGAAGGATGGTCTGGAGGAAGCAGCGCAGGATCTGGGCGCTGGAGCATGGCAGACGTTCCGCTTTGTAACGATGCCGCAGATTTTGCCGGGCATCATCTCCGGGGCAATTATTGCCTTTACGATGTCGCTCGATGACTTCATGGTCAGCTTCTTCGTTAGCGGCCCGAATTCGACAACTTTGCCGATTTATATCTATGGACAAGTCAAACGGGGTATTTCCCCGGAAATTAACGCATTATGTACGATATTGATTATCGTCAGCGTGACATTGATATTCCTGGCTCAGTTTATTTTGAATAAGGGTAAGGGCCAAAAGAAGCAATCCGTACTTCCTTTCTAGAGAGGAATTTCAAAAAGTCGCTTTTGATCACGAAGCAACACTGAAGGTTTATTCGACATCGAATCTTGAATTCAGCCGGGCCTTCCGGTGCTCATGTACAAACTACGTACACTGCGCTCCTCACGCCCTAGGCTTCATTCAACCTTCTCGGTGCTGAAAACCGACTTTTTGAACCTTTATTTGAGGGGGAATTTCAAAAAGTTGCTTTTGATCACGAAGCAACACTGAAGGTTTATTCGACATCGAATCTTGAATTCAACCGGGCCTTCCGGTGCTCATGTACCAACTACGTACACTGCGCTCCTCACGCCCTAGGCTTCATTCAACCTTCTCGGTGCTGAAAACCGACTTTTTGAACCTTTATTTGAGGAGGAATTTCAAAAAGTCGCTTTTGATCACGAAGCAACACTGAAGGTTTATTCGACATCGAATCTTGAATTCAGCCGGGCCTTCCGGTGCTCATGTACAAACTACGTACACTGCGCTCCTCACGCCCTAGGCTTCATTCAACCTTCTCGGTGCTGAAAACCGACTTTTTGAACCTTTATTTGAGGGGGAATTTCAAAAAGTCGCTTTTGATCACGAAGCAACACTGAAGGTTTATTCGACATCGAATCTTGAATTCAGCCGGGTTTTCCGTGCTTATGTACCAACTACGTAGCTACGCTCCCTTATGCCTTAAGTTTCATTCAACTTAAGCGTTTGAAAAACGCACGTCAGAAGTATCGGCTTCGGTGCTGAAAACCAATTTTTGAACCTATATTTTGAAGAGGAAGTTCCCAAAGCTACTTTTGATTACGAAGTAAGAAAATGGTTTAAATATAATAAAGTTTCATGAAAGAGAGGAGATAAAGGAATTGAAAAGAATGAAGTGGGCTGGCTTGTTGCTGGCAGTAATGATGGTAGTTGGTTTGTTGTCCGGTTGCGGATCGTCGAAGGAGACGCTGAATATCTACAGTTGGGCTGACAATTTCGATATGGACGTCATTAAGGATTTCGAGAAGCAATACGATGTCAAGGTGAAGTATGATGTGTTTGCGAACAATGAGGACCTTCTGGCCAAGATTAAGGCAGGGGGTACGGGGTATGATCTGATTCAGCCTTCCGATTACATGGTTGAGACGATGATCAAGCAGGATTTGCTCGCTCCACTCGATATGAACAACATTCCGAACTTTGAGAATCTGGCTGAAGCCTATAAGAATCCTACTTTTGATCCTGGAAACAAATATTCCATCGTCTATATGTCAGGCGTAACAGGTATTGCTTACAATACCAAATACGTTAAGGATGAAATCAATAGCTGGGAGGATCTATGGGATCCTAAATATAAAGGCAAGGTGATTCTGCTCGACGATAACCGTGAGATCATCGGAATGGCATTGAAGAAAGCCGGACATTCCAATAGCTCGAAGGACGAGTCGGAAGTTACCGCAGCCGTTAACGATCTGAAGACACTACTGCCAAGCGTGCTCGCTTTTGATACAGATAATATTAAGCAAAAAATGATTCAAGAAGAGGGCTGGATTGGTACTGTATGGTCCGGGGATGCTTCCTTTATCGCTAAGGATAATCCGGATGTCGCTTTCGTTATTCCGAAGGAAGGCAGCACGATCTTCGCGGATAATTACGCGATTCCTAAGGATGCCAAGCATAAGGAACTGGCTGAGAAGTTCATTAACTACATGCTTGAGCCTGAAGTAAGCGCGAAGAACTATGAATCCATCGGATACAGCGATCCGAATAAGAATGCCACCCCGTTCCATAGTGCGGAATACAATGCTGACAAGATGATTAACTTGTCTGAGGATGAATTGTCACGTACAGAATGGCTCGGTGATGTAGGCGATAAATTGAGTCTGTACGACCGTTTCTGGACTGAGCTGAAGAGCGGTCGGGAATAAATCACCAACAGGATATAAGAAGAGGCCTTCCCTAAGCAGTTATGTCTGCTGAGGGAGGGCCTTTTTGAGTTTAGTCCAGGATATATAACATAAAAAGAAGCTCACATCTCTATAGCTGGAGTGGTCTTCTTCCGCTTGTTCCGCTTGGCCTTGCCGTCGAAAGAGAAATAGGTCCACATTCGCAAAATCCGTTCCATCGGGCCAGATTTGAAGCGTGAGTTATACCAGATACTGATAGACATCTGTAAAGCATAGATCAAGAACGCCAGAACGCAGCCCAGAATGATGCCGATTTTACCAAACCAGCCTAATCCGTAGCCATAAAAAATTGTTGTACAGATTACCGTTTGCATTAAATAGTTGGTGAGCGACAGCTTGCCTACAGCCTCAAAATATTCAAATAGCCGTGACGAGGAAAATTTGGAATAGGTTAAGGCAAAAGCCATCATATAGCCGATGGACAGCAGGCTCCCTCCAACCAGCAGCCCGGTTCCCGCGCCGATCTGCGCCGGATACAGGAGGTTGTATGATTTGAACAGAAGTCCAAGCGGCAGGAAAATCAGCATATATTTACGGTAGATAGCGCTTTTCTGTGCGGGGTCGGCAAACCAACGCCTTTTCGCGGCATACATGCCAAGCAAAAATAAAGGCATATGCAGCATCGGTGCAATCATGGTTAGAACCAGCATTTCTGTTGGCGATTTGCCCATAGGATCAGCGGTTGCACGATCATGCTTGATCTCCGTATAGCTTCCTTCAGCATAAAGCGTAACAGTGCTTTTGACATATGCCTCTATATGCTGCTTCGTTTCCTTTGCGCTTTTGTCTTCTTTATTTTCCGGAAATAACCCTAATAACCCCACCAATGTGAGCAGAACACAGGACCAAATGATCAGTGTCTTGGGTTGACGGTTCATGAAGATGAGAAGCAAAATCCCGATCATGCCATAATAGAGCAAAATATCCCCTTCCCACAGAAAGGTGCTGTGAAGGAACCCGATCCCCCCTAGTAAAGCGAATCTGCGCAGCAAAGGCAAGCCGGCTTTTCTTTTCTTTGCGTTTAGGCTCTCTTTCATTTTGATCATGCCAAATCCAAACACAAACGTAAAAATCGGCATAAAACTTCCTTCTACGAACAGTTGCACAAATTGATGAGCCGTTGATTCGACGGTCGTTACATGAAATAACTGAAGCATATCCTTCCCATGCATCCCGTACTGAAAAATCAGCATATTGGCAAGTAGAATGCCAAGTAGGCTGAATCCGCGTAAACAATCGATCATACGTATCCTTTTGCTAGTCAATATGAATCACCTCGGAATCAGTCTAACAGTGCGCATTAAAGCAGAAGTAAAGTTCAGCTTAATATTTGTTAAACAGTCCGGAATATGTTTAGCTCGAATTAAGATCCATCTGGTACAATGCTGTCTGAGGTGGTTATCAGATGTACAATGCCAAGATTCTGTTGGTTGATGATGAAAAGGCGATTGTTCAATTAATCGAAATGGTGCTGCGCAAGGAGGGCTTCCGCCATATTTATACGGCGTATAACGGTAAAGAGGCTTTGGAGATCGTTAAGCGCCACCTGATGGATATTATTTTGCTGGATGTCATGTTGCCCGATCAGACGGGCTTCGATTTATGTCCGCAAATTCGTAATGCTTCGGATGCTCATATTATTTATTTGACAGCCCGAACTTCGGATCTCGATGTATTAACAGGCTTTGCGACGGGCGGGGATGATTACGTAACCAAGCCGTTTAATCCGCTGGAGATTGCTGCCCGTGTGAAGGCCAGATTGCGCAGAGGGATTGCAACGCCTGCACCGTCCAGATTGGAGGAGAGCCGCAGCCGCTACGAATTTGGCCGATTTGTTCTCGATGAGTTTTCGGGCATGCTGCTTGTAGAAGGCCAGGAGGTTCCTTGCCCTGCTCAGGCCTATCAGCTACTGTTGTTCCTGTGCAAGCATCCCGGCATCGTCTTCTCGAAGGCGCAGCTCTATGAAGAGGTATGGGGCATGGATGGGCTTGGGGATGACAACACCGTAATGGTGCATATTCGCAAGATCCGCGAGCGGATTGAAAAGGACCCGGGCAATCCCGAATGCCTGCTGACGGTTCGCGGCCTTGGTTACAAGCTGGTTAAGGTGAACCTATGAGGAGGATCAAAACTCGTCTTGCCCTGCATTTTACCTATCAGCTGTTGCTGCAGTGGGTGTTGATTATACTGACCATGACGATTCTGTTGCTCATCTTGTTCAATTATATAGCCAACAACGATTTGAAGCGGACCTTTTCTACAGGGGCCGTGGATGCGATCAAGTCGGAGACCTTTATCCATCAGGATGAAGTGAACATGAATCGTCGCTGGAAAAATTTATTGAACCAGCAGGGATATTGGCTCCAGGTTGTCAATGAGGAGGGGCGTGTAATTTATTCCCTGAACGCACCTGCCGATTTGAAGACGAAATACGGGGCTGCGGAGCTGCTGAATATTCAGGAGACGCGGAGGCTTGACTCCTACCGGGTGATGGCCTCGCTGGAACCGGAAACGGATGGTTCGAAATCCGTCCTTTATTTAATGGGAAGACAGGATTTGGGTACAAAGCGGCTGGATGAATGGTATCAGAAGTATAACCGGAACGGGCTAGTTCGGGAGGATGCCATGGCGGAGCTGGAGCAGCAGCTGAATGGCAATGACGATTATTTGCAGGTCGTGGATAAAGACGGGACCATACTGCAATCTATCGGGCACTCGGACAATAGCCAAATCAACAAATATTATCCGCTTGATTTGGTGTCGATTCGCTCGGAGCCAGGCAACTATCCGACGGAATTATCGGCTCAATATGATGGCGGTACGGGTTATACCTGGCTACTGCATCAAGGCAAACCAGGGCGCGCTGTAGAAAGACAGTCGATCTTCTATGACCTTATCCGGGCGCTTGTTATTTTGGGAGCCGGTGTCATGGTGGTGACGTTGGGGGTATCGATTTGGCATGGATATCGCTACGGGCAGCCACTAACCCTATTCGCCAGCTGGTTCGAACGGATGAGTGAGGGGAGATACAGTGAAGCGTTGACGGAGAAGGAACGTAAAAAGGTATTCCGGCGTAATGGCAAGATCCGCATGCGCTACAGACTTTATAAAGAGGTTATCGCTGGATTTTACGAAATGGCCACCAAGCTGGATGCCTCACAGCGGGATCGCAGGCTGCTGGAACAGACTCGGGAGGAGTGGATGGTCGGTATATCCCATGATCTGAGGACGCCGCTATCATCGATCCAAGGATATGGCCATCTGTTGGAGAGCGGACAATTCACTTGGAATGAAGCCGAACTGAAAGAAATGGGCAAGGTCATCCGGGAAAAAGGCGACTTTATGCTGGAGCTGCTCCAGGATTTCTCGTTAACCTTCCAGATTAAGAATAATGCAGAGCAAATGGTGCTGGAGCCGATTGAGATGAACGAGTTCGTTCGTCGTTCTGTCCTACGGTATGTCAATGACGCTACGATTGAAACAGCAACCTTCTCTTATGAGGAATATGATGATGAACTGAGGATCATGGCCAATCCGAAGTGGTTCCGGCGTATGCTGGACAATATTATTACCAATGCGGTGAAGCACAATCCTGAGGGAACGGAGATTACAGTAAGCACCGGTACGGAAGGGGATTACGCCTGGATTTGTGTATCGGACAATGGTCAGGGGATGGATGAAGAGACGCGGAACAATTTGTTCGAGCGGTATTATCGTGGCACAAGCACGGATGAGACGACCGACGGGGCAGGTCTGGGCATGAGTATTGCCCAAGCGATCGTGATCGCCCATAAAGGGCAGATTCGGGTGGAGTCGGAGCCGCAACAGGGTGCCAAGGTGATCATGAAGTTCCCGCGAAAAAATACAAAAGAGACAGCAGATGTTTGCTCAGGAAGGGGAGAATAGCGTTGCAATATGAATCGCAATCGCAATGGATGGAGCTAGGGGTCTCCAGGAAGGACAAAATAATAATTTGGGCGGTGTTCCCGATTCTTGGGGCAGTGGCCGGCTGGTTTATACCGGTGTTGGCCAAATGGATCGTGGCATTACCATGGTTTCCCTTTCAGGGAGTGTTCAAGTTGGTCTCTTCTATGCACGGGGCTTGGGGCTCAACCGTGATGACGGCGCTTGGCCTGGTTGGCGGGGGAATTCTCTCCATAATCGCGGTGAAGGAAAGCTTGCAAATTCGTCTCTCTGATCGGGAGGTCCGGTTGAAGATCCACGATGAGGAACGGGTCTTTGCAAGACAGGAGGTGGCCGCAATCTTTCTGGATCAGAAGCAGTTGGTCCTGTTGGATATGAACGGGCGTGAGCTTTTCCGGGACGAGGCGGATGGGAAGTCTAAAGCTATAGCGGAAGCGTTTATCCGCGCCGGATATGACTGGCGGGAGCAAGACCCATTTGCTGAAGAATATGCGCGATGGGTAGCCGATGCTCCCGGGCTGTCCCCGGGTGCAAATGCATTATTCCTAGCAAGGGAGAAGGCTATTGACAGAGAAGATAAAGAGGATGCGGAGGATCTGCGCAAAGAGCTTTCCAAGCTGGGTGTTACGGTTCGTGACGAAAAAAAACGGCAGTATTGGCGCATGCATGGACGGAGGCCCTAGTTTGATCGTGTTAACGAAACTGGCAATCGTTATTTGGGCATAAAGTGGCCTCCAAAAAATCTAACGAAACAGGATATCGCTATTTGATCAAAAAAGAGCTATTCGGGTCTAAATTAGCATGAATAACGCTCTACCGTTTCGTTAGATTCACATCATGCGGATTTTCCCTTACATAGCGTTCCTCAGTTTCGTTAGATTAGGCCGAAGTTGATCGAGCCTGTTATGGATTCCGTTCCTTCATAGGTACTAGCCCTCAAGTGGTATGTTTATCTCCTGTATCTATTTATTGTCCCTTATAAAGCAGTAATCTTCCGTCATTTGCATGAATTCTGGACAGCAGGGGAAAAATTGGGATAACTATGAAAGGAGGACGAGAAGTCCAATGACAACTAGGATCTCAAAGGTAATGGCTTCTGCTCTGGCTATTGTGTTGATAGCAGTAATTACTATAAGCGGTCTAGGGGGTTCTGTACCTGCATCGGCTGCTATATTGGACAACAACCACATAACAGGTGAAACAGGCGGGGCAGAATCCCTGCCTCAGGGGGCTGCTGTACGGAACTCTGACCAGGAGCCTGCCTCTGTGCAGATTACCCTAAAGGGCAAGCCGCTGAAGCTGCAGGGCATACAAGGGCAACAGGATGTGCTTGTTCCGCTCGAGCTTATCGAGAGAGGGTTAAAAGTAAAGGTTAAATACGATAAAGGCAGCAACCGCTATTTTCTGAGACGAGATCATGTTGTTGTTCAGCTCACCCCGAAAGAGGACGGAGCTTGGGCGGTTGTAAACGGGAGTACGCAAGTGCTTCCCTATGAATGGAAAGAGCTGAATGGTCAGCCTTATGTATCGGCCAAGGTACTGACAGATCATCTGGGATTTACCTCGACTTATGATGCGTCCAAGCAGACGCTGGACCTCGTTCCGCATAAGCTGAACAAGATCAGAGTAGGGACCCGCGTGGTCGATAAGTCGATCCCCGAGGCCATGATTAAGGTCGAGTACCCTCAGGTCAGCGGACTTAAGAATAAAACTGCGGAGCGGAAAATCAACAGCGTACTGCAGAGCAAGACGGATGAATTTATCAAGCAATCGCTACAAGAGACAAAGGCAGGTCCCTCTCCAAATGGTGAGCCCTATCAGTTTTTGGGCAACTACACGGTGACATTCAATCGTGAAGGGCTGTTAAGTATTCTCTTGCAGTATTATTCATATACGGGTGGGGCACATGGCAACCCTGTTCGTGAAGGCTTGACCTTCCGGCTCAGTGACGGAAAGCTGCTGACGCTCGACGAAGTGCTGAAGGACAATCCGGATTACCGCAACATTGTCGATCCGGCGATTGCCAAGCAATTGGAGGCGACCGAGGGGTATTTTGGCGGCTTCAAGACAATTGGCAAGAATCCAAGCTATTATCTGAAAAATGATGGAGTCGTAATCTTCCTGCCGTTGTACGAGTATTTGCCTTATGTGAACGGCTTCCCTGAGTTCTATTTCTCATTCTCAGAGCTTGGGGTGAAACCGTCGAAAATCGCTAAGTAGGAGCCCGAGCCCGAGCCCATCATCACATAAAAGACAGCAAAACAGCAGGTCTGGAAGTCCAGGCCTGCTGTTCTTATTGTCCCTATTAAGCGTTGGCTTTATCGATAACCTTGTCGACCAGTCCGTATTCCATGGCCTCTACAGCGCTCATGAAGTTGTCGCGGTCCGTATCGCGCTCGATTTGCTCCAGCGGCTTGCCAGTACGCTCGGCGAGAATCCGATTCAAATTGTCGCGCATTTTGAGAATGCGGCGGGCGCGGATCTCGATATCCGTCGCTTGACCTTCTGCGCCGCCAAGCGGCTGATGGATCATAATCTCACTGTTCGGCAGGGCAAATCGCTTGCCAGGTGCGCCTGCATTCAGCAGGAAAGCTCCCATGGAAGCAGCTAAACCAACACAAATGGTGGATACATCGGATTTGATAAATTGCATCGTATCGAAAATGGCCATGCCGGCTGTAATCGAACCGCCAGGGCTGTTAATGTACAAATGAATGTCTTTGCCGGGATCTTCGGCATCCAGGAATAACATCTGCGCAATAATGGAATTGGCTACGACGTCATTAACCTGTGTACCAAGGAAAATGATGCGGTCTTTCAGCAATCTGGAATAAATGTCGTAAGCACGTTCGCCACGGTTACTCTGTTCAACAACCATTGGAATATAACTCACCGATAAACCCTCCTTATTATTAGCCCAAAGGGAAGCTCCCTTGGTTTCAAGCTGTTCATATATTAGTTCGATCAATTCCAGAATTGACGGAATTGATGATTTGTAATCCTATAATAACTAACTTTTTATCAAAAGTCAAAGATAGTCAAACTCAAGGCAATAAAAAAGCCCACAACGGGTTTTGTATGAAAAATTATGGCGCGCCCGCGAGGAATCGAACCTCGATCTCAGGCTCCGGAGGCCTACGTCATATCCATTGGACCACGGGCGCGTAATTTTAGTGCAACAAAATTGATTATATGGCATTAGAGACTAAAATGCAAGAGAAATTCATTACTCCTTAAAATTGATTGCCTATTGACTATAAGGAGTTGCGGCTCGAGAACCGCTGGCTGAGGTTTGAACGGCCTGTCTTCTATTGAGTTTGATCAAATAGCTCCCTGAATCTCTATATTGATTGGCGGAAAGTAGAGAGTTAGCCCGCTGAAATAAAGCTTTTTGAGATATAAAATAAAGTTATTGTCTTTGAAAGCGTTTTATGTTAATTTAAATCTATAAAAACGTTTTTGTTAAAAAGGACGATCACCAATGGCGAAAGTTACAATTAAGGACGTTGCTAGAGAAGCCGGGGTATCCATTTCTACGGTTTCCAATGCATTAAACGATGTGGATGTGTTGACTCCGGAGACGAAGTCGCATGTACTCAAGGTAGCAAAGCGTATGAATTATGTGCCGAACTTGAATGGGAAGCTGCTGAAGTCAGGCAAGACGAAGATGCTGGGCTTCTTTACAACCAGCGTGTCAGGGCCGTATTTCTACATTTTGGTTGAGTCGATGGCCCGCGAATGTGAGCGCCTGGGTTATGGCTTGAACGTATTCGTTACCAAGGAGAAACAGGTTATTATGAGCAATATTCTTGGTCGGCGTGTCGATGGTGTGGTTATTTACGAAGAGCTCAAAATTGATGAGAACGACATCGCAGCGATGGAGAAAGACAAGATCAAGGCGGTATTTCTGGATCGGGTCATGGAGAACGAGACGATGGGAAGCGTGATCTTCGATTCGTATGTGGCCGGTTATGAGGCGACTAAATATTTGATTAGTCTGGGACATAAGAAAATCGCTTATATATCAGGCGTTGATACAATGTATGACAGCGTACAGCGGCGAGAAGGATATTTGGCTGCACTTCGGGAGCATCGGCTGGAGACGGATGAAGATTATATTTTACAAGGGTATTTTGAGGAAGAAGGATCTTACAATGTGGTGAAATCATTCCTCCGCTCGCATCATGACAAAGTACCGGACGCATATTTGGCGGGGAACGATTTGAGTGCAATCGGATGTATTCGCGCCTTAAAGTCAGAGGGATACAGAATTCCCGAGGATATAAGCGTCATGGGCTTCGACGATATTGAAATTGCTCAATATTTCTCGCCGCCGCTCACGACGGTAAGGAACCAGATTGCCAGACAAGGGATGCTTGTCATCGATCACCTGGTTCGATTGATTCAGAAGAAGGAGCAGGGCAAACTGCAGAAGCTGTCTAGCGAGATTGTAGTGCGCGGTTCTTGTCAGGTAAAGATAAAGCGGGATGATCTTATTTAGAAAGACAAATATAGGGTCATTCCTATTTTTGCAGCGAGTAGGGTCATTTTTTGCAAAAATAAAAACGTTTTTATTGGATTTGCTACTAAAAGAGGGGGAGTCTTAAATGGAGAAGTTAGCCGGAGCACCTGCTAAGAAGCCTATGGGACAAAGGGTTAAGCAATTTTGCGTAGACTTCAAGAACCAGTGGGAAATTCAATCGATGATTATCCCGGGCGTTATTTTTATGATTATTTTTTGTTACGTACCCATTTATGGTCTGACGATCGCTTTCAAGAATTACACCGTTATCGATACTCTGGATTCTGCGCCTTGGGTAGGGCTTGAGAATTTCAGAATCATCCTGTCGGACCGATATTTCTGGGATTCCGTAATCAATACGCTGGGCATCAGCTTCCTGAAGCTATTGATCGGCTTCGTTATCCCCATCATATTGGCAATTATGATCTATGAACTGGGCATGGGGCGGTTCAAGAAGATGGTACAGACCATCTCGTATCTTCCGCACTTCCTGTCCTGGATCGTACTCGGCGGTATGCTGATTACTTGGCTCTCCACTTCGGGCTTGTTCAACCAGATTTTAATCGGACTTGGGGTGATCACTAACCCGCAAAATATTTTGCTCGATCCGGGCAAGTATTGGTGGATTGCTACCTTGTCGGACATCTGGAAGGAGGCAGGCTGGGGGACAATTTTGTATTTGGCGATAATGGCCAAGATTGATCCGACCTATTATGAGGCAGCAAAGATTGATGGTGCGAGCCGTATGAGACAGATCTGGAATATTACCCTGCCGAACATGAAGATGATTATCAGCTTGAACTTGATCCTTACTGTAAGCGGTTTATTGGGGTCGAACCTTGATCAGACGCTCGTTCTGATAAACTCGCAGAACCGTGTCAGAGCGGAAGTTATCAATTCCTATGTGTATCGTATGGGGATGACGCAAGGCGACTTCTCATATGCAACCGCGGTTGGTTTAGGCGTCTCTATCGTCTCCGTCATTCTGCTTGTTACTGCAAATAAGGTGACAAGTAAATTAAACGACAACCAATCGGTTTTATAGAGGGGGCATTCTTGTGAATCGAAATACGCTTAAAAAAGACATCGATAGTCGAATATTTGACACTGTGAATGTAACGCTGCTCCTGATCTTTAGCATTATTATTATCGTTCCGCTGTGGAATGTCATTATATCTTCCTTCAGCTCGGGAAAGTCCCTCGCCGAGGGCGGATTCATCTTCTGGCCAAAGGAATTTTCGCTCGAGAACTATGAAGCTGTATTTAGAGATTCAAGCATTTGGCAATCCTTTTTCATATCTGTTGCCAAGACCGTTATTGGGGTTATCACCCACGTCTTCTTCTGTGCCATGATCGGTTACGGGCTTAGCAAGCAGAAGGTTCGCGGCCGCAAGCTGTATGTGACGATGGGGGTCATTACGATGTTCTTCTCCGGCGGAATGATTCCAACATACCTGTTAATCAAATCGCTCGGTTTGCTGAACAGCTTCTGGGTGTATATCATACCGGCATTATTCAGCTATTACGACGTAATTATCCTGATGAACTTCTTCCGTAATGTGCCTGATTCGCTCGAAGAATCGGCAAAGATTGACGGGGCGGGAGACTGGCGGGTATTCCTGAAAATATTCATCCCTCTGTCCATGCCGGCGATTGCCACGATTGCGCTGTTCAACGGGGTTGGCCAGTGGAACGACTTCATGACAACCAAGCTGTATGTGACGGATAAGACTCTGTATCCGCTGCAGATGAAGCTGTATGAAATTATCGTTCAGTCGCAAACCCAGTCGATGCAAAATATCGGGGGTTCAGCGGTCATCGAGACAACGACCAAAGGGGTCCAACTAGCAACGATTGTCATTACGACATTGCCGATCGTTGTGATGTATCCAATATTACAGAAGTACTTCATCTCAGGCATGATGTTAGGGGCGGTCAAAGAGTAGGAATACTTCTGAATAAGCGCACAGTCTTAAAGTTCTATCTATCAAAGGGAGGGTAAAAAATGAAAGAGAGCAAGAAGAGCATGAGAAGGACGGGAATTAAGCTTGGTATTGCCTTGATGGCTGTAGCTTTAATTGTTAGCGGTTGCGGTGGCTCCAAGGGCGGAGGCAAGAAAGGCGAATTAGCTTCCATTGAAGACCGTTACACGCCAAGCGCGGATACGCCGGCATGGCAGTTGGATAAGAAAGAAGCGCCAACCGAGTTGACCTGGTATGTGAATGCTGATTGGTGGAACACGGAATTTGGCAAAGATGTCGTAACGAAAAAGATCCAGGAGGATCTGAACGTAAATATCAAGTTCATTACGGGTGATGACACCAAGTTGAACACCTTTTTCGCCGGTGGCGAAATGCCGGATCTGATCACGACATTTGGTGCCAGCTCTCCTGTTGTACAGAAGGCAGATACATGGGCGTATTCCCTGAACAATCTGGCTGAGAAGTATGATCCTTATTTCAATAAAGTAGCGGCGCAGGATACGTTGAACTGGTTCAAGCTGAAGGACGGCAAGACCTATGGATATCCGGACTATTCCAATACGCAGGTGGACTATGATAGTGGACAAATCCCGGCGAAGACAGCTTTCGTAATCCGCAAGGACGTATACGAAGCGCTGGGTAATCCAAGCATGAGCACACCGGAGGAATTCCAAAGTGTACTGAAGGATATTAAAGCGAAGTTCCCAAGCCTGATTCCATTTGGCTTCAACTCCATCGGGGAGGGCACCGGTTCTCTGGGTGAAGTATTGCAGGACTTCATCGGTGTACCGCTCGAAGATAGCAACAACGGCTTCTACAACCGTAACCTGAACGAAGACTATCTGACATGGCTGAAAACCCTGAACACCGTTTATAGGGATGGCAGCATTAGCGATGACAGCTTCGCTGATGACGGTCCAGCCTTCGAAGAGAAAGTTAAGTCCGGTAAATATGCAACAATGCTTCTTGACGGAACACCGCAGCAGGGCGGCAACCTGCAGATCTTCCTGAGTGCGAATCAGGGTAAAGAATATATTGCGATTGATGGACCACAGAGTACCGTTGGCAACCAGCCGACATTGAACCAATCCGGAATTACCGGCTGGATGATTAACTTTATTACGAAGGATTGTAAGGACCCTGCCAAGGCGATTCAAATCTTCACCTACCTGCTTAGTGACGAAGGTCAAATGCTGGTGAACTACGGAATCGAAGGCGAAACATATAAATCGATCGGCGACGGCAAATATGAGTTGTTGCCTGAAGTGAAGGACCTGCAATTGAACAATCCGGACAAATTCAAGAAGGAATATCGCATGGGCGAGTTCATTTTCTTCGGTCATGACCGTTATAAAGCGCTCAGCACAGACTCCTTCCCTGAATCGATTAAACAAATGCAAGAGTGGGGCAAGGGCAAGCTGGTACCGCACTTCATATTGGAGAATATCGATCCGGACCAAGGCAGCCTTGAGGCACGTTCGCTTAGCGCTATCAACACGAAGTGGAATACAACGATGGTCAGCATGATTCGCTCGAAGGATGACAATGAATTCAACAACAATCTGGCATCCTACAAGTCCTTCCTGGATGAGAACAACTGGGATAAGATCCTGAAGGTCCGTACGGAGAAAATGCAACAAAATAAAGAGAAATTGGGTATAAAATAACAGCTTTCATTATTTGAGCGGGCCCCTTAACCAGGGGCCTTCTTTATTCAAACCAGGTTTGGCATGGCTAACATATACAAGATCACAATAGAAGTGGAGGAACATACATGCTGAAGCTAAGCATCTATCAGTCGAATGGGGAGAATGAACTGTTTGTGAGCAGGAGCCCAGAGCAACTGGCGGCGATCTCGACAGAACACCCGGTAAGTACAATTGGCATTAATGAGCAGGAGACCTATCAGGTCATGGATGGATTTGGGGCTTCTTTTACCGATTCAGCGGCTTATTTGATTCATCAAGTATTGGATGAGGCGCAAAGGGGCGAATTGATGAGCAAGCTGTTCGATCCCGATCAAGGGATTGGACTATCGGTTCTACGCAACCCGATGGGCGCATCCGACTATGCTCGTGAGATATACAGCTATAATGATCTTCCGGAGAACGAGACAGATCTGGAATTGAAGCGATTCTCTATTTCCCATGACGAAGAGGACATCATTCCTCTGCTGCAGAAAGCGGTGAAGCTCAACCCTGAGATCAAGCTGATGGCATCGCCATGGAGCGCTCCGGGCTGGATGAAGACAAGCGGCCATATGATCGGCGGGGAACTTAAGCAGGACTACTATCCAGTCTATGCTGAATATTTCGTGCGTTATATTAAGGCCTATGCTTCGCATGGACTGCCGATATACGCAATCACGCCGCAAAATGAAGCTTTGTTCGTGCCCGGCCACTATCCTGGCATGCTGATGTTGCCTGAGGCGCAGAGCGAATTCATTAAGAATCATCTGAAGCCTGAATTCGTTAAAAATCAGATCGATACGAAAATATTGTGCTACGATCATAACTGGGATCGCCCGGATTATCCTCTGACTGTACTGGAGCAAGCACACGACGAGGTGGATGGCGTTGCCTGGCATTGGTACGGTGGCATTCCGTCAGCGCAGAGCGATGTTCACCAGGCTTATCCGACGAAGGAGGTCCATTTTACTGAGGGCTCTGGCGGCGAGTGGATTCCATCCTTTGAGCCGGCTTTCTCCAATGTGATGAGAACCGGGATTGAGATTTTGCGGAATCATAGTAAATCATTTGTGCTATGGAATATGGCTCTGGACGAGCATAACGGGCCTACGGTTCCCGGGTTTGGACAGAGTACCTGCCGTGGAATCGTGCTGGTGAATCAGCAGACCCGTGAGCTGACCTACACGCTGGACTACTATGCATTAGCTCATTTCAGCAAGTTCGTTCGTCCTAAGGCAGTACGTATCGGTTCCAGCAGTTATGACCACATTCGTTCCGTTGCCTTCAAAAATACCGATGGATCCATTGCGGTTATTTTATTTAATGATAGTGAGCAGACAGGCAATATTGAGTTAAAGCTTCAGGAAGAATCTGTATTAAGTTTCCAGCTAGAGGCTAAAAGTGCAATGACGGTTTTTATTCAAAAATAAATAGTATAAAGCTTCCCCATGAGAGCCTCTCTTATTGTGAATAGATGCACAATCTATTTGCAAATTAGAGGCTCTTTTTGCGCGTAAAATAGGTATTTGTGCGGTGCAGAAGCCTTCTCTCCAGATTTCAAATATGAAGTGATATTCAATTGCATGCATAAGTGGTTATAGTATTGAGAAATATACGGACGTCAGGCTTGCAACTGGAATAAAAATTGGTTAAAATGACAGTGGGACTTAAAAAGTTAACCCGGGACATTTTAAGACCAGGAGAAGGAGAGAGAAGACGAAGCTTGCAGGAGTGGAAAGCATGCGTGAAATTTTAGAAATGCAAAGGCAGCTTCTTCCTGATCTCATGGAAATTCTCAAGAAAAGGTATACCATTCTTCACCAGATCATGTTGTCGGATGTGATCGGCCGCAGAACGCTAGCGGTCTCACTGAACATGACAGAGCGTGTGTTGCGGGCCGAGACGGATCTCCTGAAGGCTCAGGGCCTGATAGAAATCGAGAATATAGGCATGAGAATCAGTGATTCGGGCAGAAAACTACTGGAGGGCTTGGAGCCGGTAGTGAAGGAAATCTTCGGTCTGGCCAATCTGGAGGAGATAATCCGCAACCATTACGGACTTCGTAAGGTTGTGGTGGTTGCCGGTGATAGCGAGGCTTCCCCGCTCGTTAAGCGCGAACTAGGGAAGGCTGGTGCCAAGGCTTTGCTCCATGCGATGCAAGGTGATGATGTTGTCGCTGTAACCGGCGGGACAACGCTGGCAGAAGTTGCGGAGCAGCTTACTCCGCCAGCGAATATATCATTGAAGCAAAGCTGGTTCGTTCCAGCGCGGGGCGGGCTTGGTGAAAGTCTGGAGATTCAAGCGAATACGATCGCCTCTGGCATGGCCAAGAGGGTCGGAGCTGGATACAGACTGCTGCATGTACCTGATCTTCTGGGAAAAGACGCATATGATTCATTGGTACATGATCCGAACATCCATGATATCGTGGATATGATCCGCCAGGCGCGGATTATCGTACACGGCATCGGGGATGCTATGCAGATGGCTCGGCGCCGCAAATTGGAGCAGCCGGTCATTGAAGAGCTGCAAAGAGATGGAGCCCTTGCTGAGTCTTTTGGCTACTATTTCAATGAGGATGGAGTCGTCGTTCATAAGATGCTGACCCTTGGACTTCGTCTGGAGGACATCATAAAGGCCGACACGGTCGTGGGCATTGCCGGAGGCAAGGATAAGGCGAAGGCCATCCACGCCGTACTTAAGTTCGGGCACGAGGATATTCTCGTTGTGGACGAAGTGGCAGCAGTTGAGATTGTGAGAGAGATGGAGCGGCAGGGGACAATCGAAAGCAAATAAGCAGCATGACTATGGTTTACTCATGACAGGCTTACTTGCCTTGTCTTGAATAATAAAAAAAGAACACTGGGAGGATCAATCATGAGTGTAAAAGTAGGTATTAATGGATTTGGACGTATTGGACGTTTGGCTTTCCGTCGTATTCAAAATGTTGAAGGCATCGAAGTAGTAGCAATCAATGACCTGACAGATGCTAAAATGTTGGCTCATTTGTTGAAATATGATACTACGCAAGGCAAATTTGACGGCGATGTTGAAGTTCATGACGGCTTCTTCAAAGTTAACGGTAAAGAGGTTAAGGTTCTTGCTAACCGCAACCCTGAAGAATTGCCTTGGGGAGAGCTTGGCGTAGACATCGTTCTTGAATGCACAGGCTTCTTCACAACTAAAGAAAAAGCTGAACTTCACCTTAAAGGCGGCGCTAAAAAGGTCGTTATCTCCGCTCCAGCTACTGGCGACATGAAGACCGTTGTATACAACGTAAACCATGAAATTCTTGATGGCTCCGAAACGGTTATCTCCGGTGCTTCTTGCACAACAAACTGCTTGGCTCCTATGGCTAAAGTACTTCAAGACAAATTCGGCATCGTAGAAGGCTTGATGACTACGATCCACGCTTATACTGGCGACCAAAACACGTTGGATGCTCCTCATGCGAAAGGCGACTTCCGTCGTGCTCGCGCAGCTGCTGAGAACATCATCCCTAACACAACTGGTGCTGCAAAGGCAATCGGCTTGGTTATCCCAGAATTGCAAGGTAAATTGGATGGCGCGGCTCAACGCGTTCCAGTTCCAACTGGTTCCCTGACTGAATTGGTTACTGTTCTTGAGAAGAACGTAACTGTTGACGAGATCAACGCTGCAATGAAGGCTGCTGCTGACCCAGAAACTTATGGATACACTGAAGATGAAATCGTATCTTCCGATATCAAGGGTATGACTTTCGGTTCCCTGTTCGATGCTACACAAACTAAAGTATTGACAGTTGGCGACAAACAACTCGTTAAAACTGTAGCTTGGTACGACAACGAAATGTCCTACACTGCTCAATTGGTTCGTTCCCTGGAATACTTCGCAAAGAAAGTTAAGTAATTTCTGTTTATTGAAATATCACATACCAAAGAGGAGCGACCTGCTATAAGGACTCCTCTTTGATTCATGAATTGATTATAAATTACTATGTAAATCTAAGTTTTTAGATGGACATTCACACACACATATAAATTAGATAGAGAGCATTACCGCTTAGGAGAGAAATCGAAGTCATATTTGAATTTGTGAGGGACCGGCCATTTCATAATTAGTGTGAGTTCACAAAGATCGGTTTATCAGCACCGAGAAGGTAGGATGAAGCTAGTGAGTGAGGGAGCGGCACCGTGCATATTTAATAGGAGGAACGTGGAGATGAACAAGAAAAGCGTACGTGATGTGGAAGTAACCGGCAAACGCGTATTTGTGCGTGTAGATTTTAACGTGCCAATGCAGGATGGCCAGATTACAGATGATACTCGTATTCGTGAGACTTTGCCAACGGTTAAATACTTGATCGAAAATGGTGCAAAAGTAATTCTTGCCAGCCACCTTGGCCGTCCAAAGGGCCAAGTGAACGAATCGATGCGTCTGACTGTTCCGGCTCAGCGCTTGTCCGAATTGCTTGGCAAAGAAGTTGCCAAGGCTGACGAAGCTGTAGGCGACGCAGTTAAAGCAAAAGTAGCAGCTATGAACAACGGCGACGTATTGGTGCTTGAGAACGTTCGTTTCTACCCAGGTGAAGAGAAGAATGATCCTGAGCTGGCTAAGCAATTCGCAGAATTGGCTGACCTGTTCGTGAACGATGCGTTCGGCGCGGCTCACCGTGCACACGCTTCGACAGAAGGTATCGCTCATTTCTTGCCAGCAGTATCCGGCCTTTTGATGGAGAAAGAATTGTCCGTGCTTGGCAAAGCCTTGTCTAACCCGGATCGTCCTTTCACCGCAATTATCGGCGGTTCCAAGGTTAAGGATAAGATCGATGTAATTGATAACTTGCTTAACATCGCTGACAATGTATTGATTGGCGGTGGCTTGGCTTACACCTTCTTCAAGGCGCAAGGCCATGAAATCGGCAAGTCCTTGCTTGATGACACGAAGCTGGATGCGGCGCTGGGATTCATTGAAAAGGCGAAGAAGCTCGGCAAGAACTTCTATCTTCCAGTGGACTGCGTAGTAGCTGATGACTTCAGTGCAGATGCGAACCATAAGGCTGTAGATATCGACAGCATTCCTGCAGATTGGGAAGGTGTGGACATCGGACCGAAGACACGTGCACTTTACGCTGATGTTATCAAGAACTCCAAGCTGGTTGTATGGAATGGACCAATGGGCGTATTCGAAATCGACATCTTCGCGAACGGAACAAAAGAAGTTGCTGAAGCTTGTGCAACAACTGAAGGCTACACGATTATCGGTGGCGGCGATTCCGCAGCAGCAGCTGAGAAATTCCATCTGGCCGATAAAATGGACCACATCTCCACTGGCGGTGGCGCTTCCCTGGAATTCATGGAAGGCAAGGCGCTTCCAGGCGTAGTGGCTCTGAACGATAAATAAGCTGATCTAAACTAAGTAACATAAAGGAGTTGAGCCGCATGAGAACACCGATTATTGCAGGGAACTGGAAGATGTTCAAGACTGTTCCTGAAGCAAAAGCATTCTTCGAAGCGGTGAAAGGTAAAGCGGAGGTAGACGGTGTAGAGAGCGTAATTTGCGCTCCATTTACGAACCTTCCGGCTTTGGTGGAAGCCGCCAAAGGAACGTCGATCAAGATCGGCGCTCAAAACCTGCATTTCGAAGAGGAAGGTGCATTCACCGGAGAAATTAGCGGAGGAATGCTGAAAGAGCTGGGCGTTGATTATGTCATTATCGGACACTCCGAGCGCCGCGCTTATTTTGCAGAAACCGATGAGATTGTTAATAAGAAAGTACATGCTGCATTCAAGCATGGCTTGACACCAATCCCTTGCGTAGGCGAGAAGCTGGAAGAACGTGAAGCTGGCAAGACGAAGGATGTAGTTAAGGGTCAAACCGAGGCTGCTCTGAAAGGATTGACTGCTGAACAAGCTGCTGAAGTTGTTATCGCTTATGAGCCAATCTGGGCGATCGGCACGGGCAAATCTTCTACTTCTGAAGATGCCAACGAAGTTATCTCTTACATCCGCAGCCTGGTACAAGGCTTGTACAATGATGAGGTAGCTGGCAAGATCCGTATCCAATACGGCGGAAGTGTGAAACCTGAGAACGTGAAGGAATATATGGGCCAAAGCGATATCGATGGCGCGCTTGTTGGCGGTGCCAGCCTGCAGCCGGCTTCCTATATTCAATTGGTTGAGGGGGCAAAGTAAGATGACGACTCCAAAACCGGTAGCATTAATCATCATGGACGGCTTCGGACTTCGTAAGGAAGTAGAAGGCAACGCGGTTGCTCAAGCGAATAAGCCTAACTATGACCGTTATCTGAAGCAATATCCGCATACTACACTGACAGCTAGTGGAGAAGCGGTGGGTCTTCCTGAAGGTCAAATGGGCAACTCCGAAGTAGGTCACCTTAACATCGGCGCCGGCCGGATCGTATATCAAGACTTGACCCGGATCTCGAAGTCGATTCGCGAAGGTGAATTCTTTGAGAACGAAACCCTAGTAAATGCGATACGCAGTGCCAAGAACAAAGGCAAAAAGCTTCATCTGTATGGCCTTCTGTCCGACGGCGGCGTGCACAGCCATATTAACCATATGCTGGCGATGCTCGATCTGGCTAAGAAAGAAGATATGCATGAAGTTTATATTCATGCCTTCCTCGATGGCCGTGACGTAGCTCCAGACAGTTCGAAGAAATATCTGGAGACTGTGATCAACAAGATCAATGAGATTGGCATTGGCAAGATTGCTACGGTGCAAGGCCGTTATTATGCGATGGACCGCGACAAGCGTTGGGAACGTGTAGAGAAATCCTACCGTGCTATCGTATATGGCGAAGGACCGAAATATACCGATCCTATCAAGGCGGTTACGGAATCTTACGAGAAATCCGTATTTGACGAGTTCGTGATGCCGACAGTTATCGTGGATGAGAATGATCAGCCTGTTGGTTTGGTTGAATCGGAAGATTCCGTAATCTTCCTGAACTTCCGTCCTGACCGTGCGATTCAATTGTCCAATGCATTTACGAACGAAGATTTCCGCGGTTTTGACCGTGGGCCGAAATGTCCAAAGGATCTCTACTTCGTATGCTTGACGCTGTTCTCGGAGACCGTGAACGGATATGTGGCATATTCTCCTAAGAACCTGGACAATACATTTGGCGAAGTGCTGGTACAGCAAGGCAAGAAGCAGCTTCGTATTGCTGAGACCGAGAAGTATCCGCATGTTACGTTCTTCTTCAGCGGCGGACGCGATGTTGAGCTTCCAGGCGAGACTCGCGTACTGATCAACTCGCCGAAGGTTGCAACCTATGACCTTCAGCCTGAGATGAGTGCTTATGAAGTGGCTGAGGCTTGTGTGAAGGAAATCGAGAAGGACGTGCATGATGCAATCATTCTCAACTTCGCCAACCCGGACATGGTAGGTCACTCCGGTATGCTGGAACCGACTATTAAAGCGGTTGAAGTAACCGACGAATGTGTAGGCAAGGTTGTTGATGCAGTTAAGGCCAAAGGCGGCGTAGTTATTATTATCGCTGACCATGGTAATGCGGATATGGAGTTCGACGAGCTCGGACGTCCACACACTGCGCATACAACGAACCCTGTACCATTCATCGTGACCGATGAGAACGTTGTGCTCCGCGAGAGCGGTATTCTGGCTGATGTGGCTCCAACGCTGCTTGATCTGATGGGACTTCCTAAGCCGGAAGAGATGACTGGCCAATCAATGATTGCCAGCCGCAAAGCATAAATATTAAGGTATTCTAGCAAGATACATGATATAAACCAATCAATTTAAAAACACCTATAAAGGAGATATTTCAATGACGATTATTTCTGACGTATACGCTCGCGAAGTCCTTGACTCCCGCGGTAACCCAACTGTAGAAGTTGAAGTTTATCTGGAATCCGGTGCGATCGGCCGCGCTATCGTACCATCCGGTGCCTCCACTGGTGCCCATGAAGCTGTTGAGCTTCGTGACGACGACAAATCCCGTTACCTCGGTAAAGGTGTATTGAAAGCCGTTGAGAACGTAAATGAACATATCGCTCCAGAAATCATCGGTATGGATGCTCTTGATCAACTCGGCATCGATAAATTGATGATCGCTTTGGACGGAACGCCTAACAAAGGCAAATTCGGCGCTAACGCTATTTTGGCTGTATCGATGGCAGTAGCACGGGCAGCAGCAGACGCTTTGGATCTTCCACTGTATGTATACCTTGGCGGATTTAACGCAAAACAATTGCCAGTTCCTATGATGAACATCGTTAACGGTGGCGCACATGCCGACAACAACGTTGACGTTCAAGAATTTATGGTCTTGCCTGTGGGCGCTCCTACTTTCAAGGAAGCTCTTCGTACTGGCGCAGAAATCTTCCACAACCTGAAATCCGTATTGAAGGCTAAAGGCCTGAACACTGCGGTTGGTGACGAAGGCGGCTTTGCTCCTAACTTCACTTCCAACGAAGATGCATTGTCTTCCATCATGGAAGCTATCGAAAAAGCAGGTTACAAACCAGGTGTTGATGTATTCCTCGGTATGGACGTAGCTTCAACTGAATTCTTCAAAGATGGCAAATACCATCTTGAAGGTGAAGGCAAGTCTTACACTTCTGCTGAGTTCGTTGACCTGCTTGCTTCTTGGGTTGATAAATATCCGATCATCACGATCGAAGACGGTTGCTCCGAAGACGACTGGGAAGGCTGGAAGCTTCTTACTGAGAAGCTCGGCAACAAGATCCAACTCGTTGGTGACGACTTGTTCGTAACGAATACTGAGCGTCTTGAAAAAGGTATCAACGAAGGAATCGGTAACTCCATCTTGATCAAGGTTAACCAAATCGGTACTTTGACAGAAACCTTCGATGCCATCGAAATGGCTAAACGTGCTGGTTACACAGCTGTTGTCTCCCATCGTTCCGGTGAATCCGAAGACAGCACAATCGCTGACATTGCGGTTGCTACAAACGCTGGCCAAATCAAGACGGGTGCTCCTTCCCGTACAGACCGTATCGCGAAGTACAACCAATTGCTTCGTATCGAAGACCAATTGGGCGAGCTTGCTCAATATAACGGCTTGAAATCCTTCTACAACTTGAAGCGTTCCTAAGATATAGGGGATCTCGACTAAATGCTGCTCTTCGTTCAATGCGCACCAAGTCAGTCATCAAGACTAAACGGAGCAGCTTCATAAGTATGTCAGTCATCCAAGAATCTGTGCAACCTTACTAGCTAGTTCAAGCATCATAGTCAGTCAACAAAGAAGGACCTGTCCGAGACGTCGGCAGGTCCTTCCTGTGTTCTGGTTGTTATTCTCTGGGTATTATGCTACAATAATAATGCTGTTTTTATATCTAAATTTAAGCTGGTAGGGAAATACATTTTCCGTGAGTTCTGACTTAGGAGGTGGATTTGGATGAATGTCTTTTTAGAGGTACTGCTCGTTATTTTCTCAGTTGGTTTGATTGCAGTTGTATTGCTGCAGGAAGGGAAGAGCGCAGGTCTCGCCGGCGCCATCTCCGGGGGTGCAGAACATCTCTTTGGAAAGAAGAAGGCACGCGGTATGGAACTCGTGCTTGAACGGACCACAGTAGTGCTGGCCGCCGGTTTCTTCATTATGGCGATCGTCGTGGCTATTTTCGCGAAGTAGTCTGTTACTTAACTAATGTAATGAAGGGTTGTCCTTATCGTTAAGATATTAGGGACAACCCTTTTTTGTTGTACACAGGTGTTGGCTCGTTGGCGAAAAAGGGATGCGGGAATGGCATTTCGTGTATACTAGAGTAGAGAGAACTATTGGAATTATATTCAGGCAATGATGAAAAATTCAAATACATACCGGTAAAGTGGACAGCCGGCCTGAGGTGGGAATTTATGATTACGGAAACAGAACTGCTCGCGTTCATGCGCGAACAGGCATATAAACCGATGACGTATCAAGAATTGGAGCAGCACTTTCAAATATCCGATGCAGCGGAGTTTAAGGAGTTCCTCAAGCTGCTCAACAGATTGGAACAAGAAGGGGAAATATTACTGACACGCAGCCAACGTTATGGCATTCCGGAGCGAATGAATCTGGTGCGCGGCCGTTTGCAGGCGCATGCCAAAGGATTTGCATTTTTGATTCCTGAAGACCGTGAGCATCCGGATGTATATATTCATGCTAATGATCTGAAGAGCGCGATGAATGGCGATACGGTGCTGGTGCGGATTAACTCGAAGAGCGTAGCCGGCGGCAAGCTGGAGGGAGAAGTTGTCCGTATTGTGAACCGGGCCGTTGTTCAGGTAGTTGGTGTCTTTCAGAACTTTGATGTGTATGGCTTTGTACTGCCGGATGATAAGCGGATTAATCGCGATATTTTTATTCCGAAGGAGTCTTTTGCCGGGGCCGTTGACGGGGAGAAGGTTGTTGTTCGCATCGTGAACTATCCGGAGGGAAGGTCGGCTGCAGAGGGCGAGATTATTGAGATTCTCGGACATAAGGATGATCCGGGTGTTGATATCCTCTCGATCATTCGCAAGCATCAGCTTCCAGAGGCGTTTCCGGATGATGTGATGGCTGAAGCGGCAGCTGCTCCGGATGAGATTGATAAAGAAGAGATCGCAAAGCAGGGACGGCGTGATCTGCGCGATAAAGTCATTGTTACTATTGATGGTGAGGACGCCAAGGACCTGGATGATGCGGTCAATGTGGAGCTGCTGTCCAACGGGCATTATAAGCTCAGCGTGCATATTGCTGATGTAGGCTATTATGTCAGAGAAGGCTCCAAGCTGGATCATGAGGCGTATAACCGGGGCTGCAGTGTTTACTTGGTCGACCGGGTTATTCCAATGCTGCCACATCGATTATCGAATGGGATTTGCTCGCTGAATCCGAAGGTGGACCGTTTCACACTGTCCTGCGAGATGGAGTTCGATGATAAGCTGCATGTGGTGAAGCATGATATTTTTGCAAGCGTGATCCGGACAACGGAGCGAATGACGTACACCAATGTCCGCAAAATATTGCTTGAAGAAGATCCAGAGGTAACCGAGCGTTACAGCGATCTGGTTGATATGTTCAAGACGATGCGCGACCTGGCGATGAAGCTGCGTTCGAAGCGGATGAAGCGCGGCGCGGTCGACTTCGATTTTGAAGAATCGAAGGTATTGGTAGATGAGAACGGCAAGGTGACGGATATTGTCAAAAGAGAGCGTTCGATCGCCGAGCAGATCATCGAGGAGTTCATGCTGGCAGCGAACGAGACAGTGGCCGAGCATTTCCACTGGTTGAAGGTTCCGTTCATCTATCGAATTCATGAAGACCCGGATCAGGAGAAACTGATGAACTTTATGGCCTTTGTTGCTAACTTTGGTTATGCTGTGAAGGGTGGAAAGGGCAATAAGGTGCATCCGCGTGCGCTGCAGAAATTGCTAGAGGATATTCAGGGCATGAAGGAGCAGACAGTAATCAGCACGATGATGCTGCGGTCGATGAAGCAGGCGAAGTATGATGCGGAGAGCACAGGGCACTTCGGGCTGGCTGCGGAGTTCTATACACACTTCACTTCGCCAATTCGCCGTTATCCTGACCTTGTAATTCACCGCATTATCCGCGAGGTGATAGAGCATAACGGCACACTGCCTGCAGATCGGCAGGAGTACCTGGCTAGCCGGATGCAGGAGATTGCACAGCAGTCGTCTGAGCGTGAGCGCGTTGCTGTCGAAGCGGAACGGGATACAGAACAGCTCAAGAAGGCCGAATATATGCTCGATAAGGTCGGAGAGGTATTCCCTGGCATGATCAGCAGTGTGACAAGCTTCGGCATGTTCATCGAGCTGGAGAATACGGTAGAGGGTCTGATTCGTTTAAGTGCGATGACAGACGATTATTATCATTTCCATGAACAGCATATGGCGCTGATCGGGGAGCGGACTTCACGAATTTTCCGCATCGGCGATGAAGTGGAGATCCGTGTGGCTCGGGTCAATATGGACGAGCATACGATAGATTTTGAGCTTGTCGATATGAAGCCGCGGAAGCGAGAGGGCTTCTTCGGTGGCGAAGGCGGTGGACGCGACGCGCGTGGCGGTGGTGGTCTCCGAGCAGGTAAACGCCGTGGCGGCAGAACTGGCGATGGTGAGGGCAGCGGTGCTCGTGCCGGAGCCGGAGGCAAGTCCGGTGGTAAACCAGGAAAGGCCGTCAAGGCTGGAGATAAAACCCGAGGCAAGGCGGACGGAAAAAGTGGCAAAGTAAGCAAAACGGATAAGTCCGTTAGCGGAAAGAGCGGTAAGAGTGGTAAGGCGGGTAAGGGCTCGGCAACAACTAGTGCAGATCAGGCTGGTGCGGGCGAGAATTGGATAGATAGTATTCCTATTGATAATGGAATGTATAAAGCAAAGCGTGGCAAGCGCAAGGAGTCCGCGGGCGACGGCGCTGGGGACTCGCCATTGGTGAACTTTGGTTTTGGCTCCGGCAAGGGGGGTTATGCCGCCGGATCGGTTACCGTCAGCCGTAATGGCGGTGGTGGCTATCGCAGCGGAGAGAAGCGCCCGCGGCGCAATGAGCGTACGAGTGAGGAGAACATGGGTGGTGGCGAAGGGATTGTCGCTGATGAGTCCATGGCAGCGCCACCGCGTAAGGGACGTGGCGGTAAGAGCAGCAGCAGTAGCCGCAAAGCCAAGTCTGGTGGGAGTAGCACCGCAGCTTTTGTACGCAAGAAGAGAAAGTAAGCCTGCCTGGATCTTATCAAGGATAGAAATGCAGGGGAATATCTTTGTCGAAAGAGACTTGTTAGAGGAGCGGATGGAGCCAGGTGCTTCGTTCGCTCTTTTTTTAGCTCTTTGGCCGCCGAATGTAAATTGGATTACTGGACTTTTGAAATTACTTGCGTTGTCCTCTGTATGGGAACTTTTCGTCAAAATGTCTTTTGAAAGGTGGCCACTCGGCTAGGGTCGAGTTAAGTGTGTAAAGTTTATGGATACCATATATATAGATGATTTTGTAATTTGAGATTCTATATATTGTTTTTTGGCGACGAAGTCGATTATATCTCCAGTGTCCACCTTTTGAGAGGACATTTTTGGGATTTGTCCATGTGAAAGAGACGTAGTTGGAGAGAAAATATATCAAAAGTGTATGTATATTATTGTTTATGATTATATATATTTAAGGTGCATCATAGGATAATGAGTTATCTGAGTGGGCCATAATAGATTATAATTCATTAACTTAGAGGAAATTTTCAAAATTGGATCAGGTCCTCCCATGTTGATTGGTTTGCCATTGAGCTTGCGTATTCTGATATATTGATTGTATATCAAAATTATGCATTTATATATGCGTTATTGTGTGTTTATTTGTATATCATATAATCAATGATTGTACGATATATTTTTATCTCGTTATTAGCTAATCTGAGGAGACTAATGGCTTTTTAGGTGATCTTTCTGAGTGATAATGTGGTGTGGGCAGATTCTTGATTTTAGCCTGTAGAGTTGGTACAATTAATCTCTAGCGTGCTTGATCGATTGGTTGAACGATGAGGAGGAGAATGGACATGGGCAAGAAAAATGATGGCAAGGTTTTAGCGCAGAATAAAAAAGCTTCCCATGACTACTTCATCGAAGAAACTTTTGAGGCAGGCATGGTGCTGACGGGCACGGAGATTAAATCCGTTCGCAATGCCCGGGTGAATATTAATGATGCTTTTGCGACGATTCGTAATGGTGAGATTCATATTCATAACATGCATATTAGCCCTTTTGAGCAAGGGAATCGGTATAATCCGACGGATCCGACCCGGGCTCGCAAGCTGCTGATGCATAAAGCACAGATTAACAAGCTTCTCGGTCTCTCCAAGCAGGAAGGCTACTCGATTGTTCCGCTGAAGATTTATGTTCGCAACGGATACGCGAAGCTGCTGATCGGGCTTGGTAAAGGCAAGAAGCAATACGATAAGCGTGAGGCGGCCGCCAAGCGGGATGCTCAACGTGATATTCAACGTATTTTGCGGGAGAAGCAGAAAGTGGCAAGATAGATACTCCGATAAATGGATAGGCTATATATTGCCTGTTCTTCCTTGAAGTCCATAAGCAAAGTGGACTCAAAGTATGCTATACTGAGTGATGTAAGAAAGTAATGATTTATGATGCACCTTTGCCGGATAACTCTTGAGATCCAGCCTTTATCATTCGGGGGCGTTTTTGGATTCGACGGGGGTAGATCGAGCATGGGTAGCGGGTAGTGGGGACGCGTCCACTTCATCAACGCTAAAGCCAATTAAACGGCAAACAACAAAACAACTTCGCATTAGCAGCTTAATAACCTGTTAGCGAGCTCCTACTCTGCATCGCCCATGTGCCGGGATAGGGGCCCAACTTTAGTGGGATACGCTGTCACATCTCCGCCTGGGGTGTGCTGAAGAAGACAATCAGGCTGACCTTAGCGATAGCCGGTTACGGGGCGCTTGCTAAGGTGACATCAAAACCGTGACTACACCCGTAGAAACCTATGTGGCGTTGCCTTCGGACAGGGGTTCGACTCCCCTCGCCTCCACTTAACCATGAAAAAAGACACCTCAGCGGTGTCTTTTTTGCGTTTGGTCGCAGGCGATACAAGGCGATATTAGGGAGTTCAATTCCTGTGAGGGATCGCCCACCCGCAGGAAAGACGTGATGTCGGGAGAATTCTATTGGTTATGCTATAATTACATATAGCGCAGTTCATTCGAAAAAATACATTTCCTATATATAAATCTATTGGACAAGGAGTGCATTAACCAACCATGCACGATTATCAGACTTTCTTGCACCACAAGTTGATTATTATCGGTGCAGGCGCATCAGGACTCATGGCTGCTGTTACTGCGCGGGATTTGGGTATCGACACCGCCATTTTAGAAGGTAACGACCGGATTGGGAAAAAAATCTCAATGACAGGTGACGGTCGTTGCAATATTACGAATGATTCCACTATGACGGGTACGGACGACGAAGTGATGGCCTTATCGCGCAAGTACCATAGCAGTCAGGCTGAATTTCCGTTGCCTGTGCTGCGGCAATTCGGTATCCGTCAAACCATTGATTTTTTTAATATGCTTGGATTGCCACTTACAAAATTGAAAGAGGGCTTAATGTATCCGATGTCGCTGCAGGCTGCATCCGTGTTGGATATTTTCGAGCTTGCTCTGGAGGAACGGAACGTTCCGGTATACCTTAACAACAAGGTGCTGGAGGTTACCGCATCAACGGATCAGCCGCGATTCAAGATTACATGCCAAAACGAGACAGAGGAGCAGGTTGTCTATACCAGCGAATACCTGTTTATCTGTACGGGCGGCCTCACTGGCCAGAATGCGGGGACGGATGGGTCCGGGTATGTGCTTGCCCAAAACATGGGGCACGCCATGGTAGAGCCCGTGCCGGCAATAGTGCAATTAAAGGTGCAATATCCATATATGAAGGCTCTATCTGGCATCAAACTCCAGGGACGAGCCCACATCCTCGTGAATGGCGAGGTCGTTCGCAGCGAATCCGGTGAAATTCATTTCGCCGATTACGGCTTTTCCGGCCCACCGATTCTTCAACTCAGCCGGATAGCCGCCGTTCATCTCTCAAGAGGGGATTCTGTGACTTTGTCCGTCGATTTGATGCCGAGCCGCACGAAGGAGGAGGTTATCGAATTCCTGGAGATGAACTGGGGAACATTCGCACATCGGCCGGTCGCGGAATCCTTCGTCGGATTCCTACATAAGAAGCTGGTCCCTGTCCTGATGAAGGAGGCAGGAATCGACCAAGAGCCAAACCTACTTTGCCAGGATCTCTCGCAGAAAACGAAAGGGATCTTTTATAAAATATTGAAGCGTTGGGACTTTAAAGTAACAGATACCCATAGCTTCGAGAAGGCACAAGCGACAGCCGGAGGCATCGTTACAAAAGATCTCTTTGCCGACACGTTAGAATCCAAGCTCGTGCCGGGTCTCTATTTTGCTGGTGAGGTGATGGATGTGGACGGCGAGTTCGGCGGCTACAATCTGCAATGGGCCTGGAGTTCCGGCTATGCGGCCGCGATGGCGTTAGGGAAACACATTTTCAAATGAAGCCATTAGAAAAAGGAATGAATTTAACACATATGTATAAGTCGAAATCTACAATGCACCACGAGCTGTTCATTATCGGTGCAGGTGCTTCAGGTCTTATGGCCGCCGTGACCGCGCGAGACCGAGGGATCGATACCGCGATCATTGAAGGCAACGACCGGGTAGGAAAGAAGGTACTTACGACCGGCAATGGTCGCTGTAACATTACGAACCAATCCACGGCGAAGGGTACGGACGAAGCGATCGCACTATCGCGTAAATATCACAGCAATCAAATGGAATTCCCGCTGCCCGTGCTGCAGCAATTCGGCGTCCGCCAAACCATCGATTTCTTCAACAGACTTGGCCTTCCGTTGGTCGCCGTGGAGAATGGCCGGATGTATCCGATGTCGTTGCAGGCTGCATCTGTATTGGAAGTTTTCCGAATTGCACTAGAGGATCGGTATGTTCCGATACACTTCAAGACCAAAGTATTGGATGTTACCGTATCGAAGGGACATCCGCGCTTCACGATTTTGTGCCAAACGGAGACAGAGGGAGAGGTCGTGTATACCAGCGATTATCTCTTTATATGTACAGGCGGCCTTACCGCACCAAAGACAGGAACGGATGGATCTGGTTACACGCTTGCCCAGCGGTTGGGACACACACTGATCGATCCTGTACCTGGGATCGTACAATTGAAGCTGCAATATCCAAATCTAAAGGAGTTGTCCGGAGTCAAATTCGAGGGATTGGGCCATATCATCGTCAACGGCGAAGTTATCCGCAGCGAATATGGGGAAATCCTGTTTACAGACTACGGCGTCTCCGGCCCACCGATTCTCCAGCTAAGCCGGAAGGCTGCGTATCAGCTCAAAAGAGGAGAAACAGTAACCTTATCGCTTGATTTGATGCCAGACCGCACGGAGGAAGAAGTCGTCGATTTTCTCGATACGCATTGGGGAATGTTCGGATACCGGACTGTTGCAGCTTCCATGATCGGCATCTTTAACAAGAAGCTGGTCCCTATTCTGTTAAAAGAGGCGGGGATCGACCAAGAGCCGAACCTCCTATGTCAGGATTTATCGTGGAAAACTAAGAAAATCTTGTGCCAACTCATAAAGCGTTGGGAATTTATCGTAACCGATACCAATGGCTTCACGAATGCACAAACGACGGCTGGCGGCATCGATACAACAGAGTTAAGAGAAGGAACGCTAGAATCGAAGCTAGTACCTGGACTTTATTTTGCCGGCGAAGTGATGGATGTGGATGGAGATTGTGGTGGCTATAACCTGCAATGGGCCTGGAGCTCCGGCTATTCCGCCGCGACGGCACTTGCTGATCAACTTACAGGCGCCTTGGAAAAATTTTGATAGTTGTTCGCTCTCCGCACGCAGGGAATACAGGCCGGCGAATTGTGGATTTGCACAGCCATAGTTCGCCTCTATTCATAAAATCCACAGCCATTCAGGCTGTGGATTTCTAGTTAATGCTGGTTATTGAAGGGAGGTTCGGTGCGGAGTAAATAGTTGCCTCTTACCTCTGCGGCCCAGTTTGCAAAGACTTCTCTCCATTGAACGCTTTTAAAGAAATCATCTACGGATTGATTTTCAGAATCCCAATCCACAAATATGTTGAGAGGTGTGATGCCTCCAGCCCAAATTCCATTACTGTCGTCCGTTCCCATCTCTCTAACTAATAATATGGGAATTCCGAATTGAAAAGCCATGGCAGGCTCGATTTGAGAAAAAGTTGATCCTTCCCAGAACGGAACGGTCGTTGGCGGTTGCCCCACATTGGATTGAAGAATTTCAACAAGAAATCTGCGAAAGTTGATTGCGAGCAAACCATAGCTGGAAAAAACCAAACGCCGTATATTCGTCAGAATGTTCTCCGGATATTGTTCACTTACAGGCAATGTACGGGGAAAGAGCAGCGCGTCCTCAATTTCCGCAATAAGACGGTTCAGAAATTGCCCCTGCAGATCATTTACCGTGTTTGTTGTACTCAAAAATATAGGAATTCGAAAAGCGCGATCTACACATGCATTGATAGCCGATGACGTCCCTTTTTCATGATCAGTAGGCTTAGGATTTGAGGAGGAGATTCTTACATTACCGTGGACGGGTGGAAGCTCCCTTACAATGCTTACAGGAGAAAGCTTTTTCATAGGTATTTGCTTGGTTTTATCCTTTATTTTTGTATTACTCAATTCTCACATCTCCAATGCAAAAGAATCTGGTCTATATTTAAACCAGTCTATGTGCATTAGCCCATTTGTGTTACTGAATACTCTGTAAGGGGAGGGAGGTGAGAACTCGTTAATGTCGTCCCCGGCGCAGTCCTGATATAAGGACTGGGTTTTTGTTATGCCTGAAGTTGTAGAAGGATTATAGGCGTGGGATATTCTGAATTCGTTCATATATTCCAACATTTCGTTCCAGTTGTAGCTGGGATACAGAGTGGTCCAATCCATACTCCCGTTTCTGGGCAACGTTCAGGGCCTGATGGCGCCAAGCTGAGCTGCTGCGACAGAGGTCTAAACACCCCGCGGAGAAGCACCCTTTGAATGTTCCAGGGGCTCCTCATGATTGGAGGGATATCGTTTATGTGTAATTCCAATAATCCCCAATCACGATCATTAAATCATCAGACTGGCTCCGTTCCGTCCATGCTTCGTCTTATGGAAGCTTGTTCCCGGTAGGCTGAAGGAGAAATTCCGTACTTCTTTTTAAATAAAGTTGAAACTGATTTGGCGGCTGTTTCATTGTTTTTTATTAACAGTTCCTTTGCTTTTTCCAGTTGGGTATAGTTCAGGAACTCGCTAAAGGACTTACCGGTAGATCCTTTAAAAAATTAGCCCAGGCAGCTAGGTGAAAGGCCTACAAAGTTGGATACAAACTCCAAAGACAAATTTGGTTTGGCGTAGTGGTCCTGAATATAGTGCTGTACTATCTTAACGAAGCTATTATGCCTTTGCGCATTTAACCAGTGGTCTCTCTTCAACCAAGTCGCAGATATTTGCACGATATCTACTGAATATGAAGGAAATTTGCTCCGTAAGCCAAAGCCGATCATGATCCTCATCCGTTTCGCTGATGAAGATCCGATACATTGATTTTTCAATACGGTTCTTAAGCTGAAGCAAATCATAATTCATATCTGTCAGATTTAAAGGAAAGACTTACCTGTTCAATGTTAAAGAGGAATTTAAAGCATCTGCTACCAATGGCGTGTATGGAACACCGTCGTTTATAGTAAACGGCGTTAAGGTCGAAGGAAATGAACTTAGAGATGTTATAATCAAAGATTTGCAATCAAATTAATATCTGTGTTAATGTACTTACATAGTTGGAAAATTAAAGAAATAACGGTGTCGTAAAGAAAGGAAATCGCTTCTTACAAGACTTGTTGTTTTGAAGAACCACAGGGCCATCAAGACAACAACATCTTTCAGCTTGGTGAGATTTAATATATGCCAATAAGCTATTTGTGATTTTAATCTTAATCCATTAATAATCCAATTATATACACTCCAGATTAAAGAGTTAGAGCTTGGCGGTTGACTTTTAAGGGAGGGAAGATAATTAAATATGTTAATGAAGAAAATTGTGATGGTTGTTTCAATATTTTCTCTCGTTGTCTGTCCATTAGCTGCTTGTTCAAAAACAAATGAGAAAGATATATCTGCAACAGTATCTTATATTCAAGTGATCGATAAAGGTAAAGCAGATGATGGTGAGTATTGGATACTCGTCTCAGCCCCGGATCAAGACAAAAATAAGGCTAATGAATTTAAAATTAATTTAGAAGATAAAAATTTATGGAATCTTATTGAGATTGATGAGAAGTATGTCGCTCATTACACTAAACGTAATAATGGATTATATTATTTGTATGAAATTGAACCAATGAAATAAAGGAGGGTCCTTAAGGACTCTCCTTTATTTCATTTATTTACCAACTCACATCTTTGCTAAAACCAGCAGTATCAATAGAACCACCTGAGCTACCACCTGATACGCTGAAGCTAACAGCACCATAAGCAAGTGAAACTGTGTAGGAAGAGTTGAACTTGCTCGTAGTATCATGGACATATGAACCTACGAACCGATTAACTGCATTAGAACTTGTTTTTTTAGCTCGGAAATATGCAGTTCCTTTATAAACCAAAGTTCCAGCTGTACCATGAGTACTAGCGGCAAAGTTCGACCAGGACATTCCATAAATATTCTCAACTGCTGGTCTTCCACCACATTGCGTTGAATCATCATATTTTTCATATGGTGTTCCATAGTTGTAGATGGTTGTATTATAAGTCCGACAGCTATTAACACCAGAGATAATTTGCCACCCATCTGGTATAGCGACCGCCATACTATCGTTTTTGACTACTGCACCGTGTTTCCATTGGAAACTTGGGTATACATCTACATGCTTTACATTGTTTACATATACTATGAATGAATCGAACCATACATCAAGGCTACTTGTAGGGATTGTCGCCATTGGTTGAATTTCACCCTGCGGTAATTCTATCTTTTCTAATGAACCATCTTCTAGTTGCTTGTAATGTTCGACTGACCGACCAGTGTAGATTAAGTTTTCACCGGAATTCTTAACAAAAAAATCTTTGCCTGCATAATCCAATTCGTTCAGATAAGGATAACCAGCTCGCACTAAAATACTGTCAAGCTCCTCTTCCGAATATTGTTTTTGTCCTGCAGCATTTCCTGTTAATGGTATAGATACTACTATGAGTAAAACAGATAAAATCAAACATATTCTCTTCATATTTACCATTCCTTCCTTATATTATTGCCTTGTTAAATATATTTCTACATATATATCCAATTTCCTCCTATATTTTCTATTTTTATAATATATTTAAAATTCCAAGGGCAAATTCGTGGCAACTTATAGTACTTTGTTAAAATTGATATTGATGAAATCTGAGTGAAAAAGAGCTTATTAGGTGTTATTGATCTGGAGGCAATTTCTCCGATTCAAAAAGAAATTGGTGAAATCAAGGGAAATTATAATGCACTGAATAGCATTTTATCTCTAGCAGACCATTCATGAAACTACGGATTGGAAGGTTTGGCATTTCGATGAAAGTGGAAGTATAACCATATGTAAACGTGTCCAAGCATTCGCAAAACTTCCGGAAATTAATGTGGGCATTGGTCTGGTGGTTATTATCTAGCATCGCGCGAACAAGCAGCTAGTTTTTTAGAATAAAGTAGTATATTGGGATTTTCGAGAGGAAGTATAAGAGTACTAAGCATTTAAGGAATGTTATAAAGTATAAATTTTGTGGGGAACTATATTTTGAAGGAGAGGATGAGATCCCCCGCATATCCGTCTCTGGTCTGCACATTTTGGAAGTCATCTATGCACATGATGGTATTAAAGGGATTGATATCGCACGTGAAATGAGCATAACAAAAGGCACCGTCTCCAAAATTACCCGAAGGTTGCTGGAGCAGGGGCTGATTCGGAAGACCCAACTGCCGGACAATCAAAAGGAGATTTATTTCCTGGTCACTCCGCTTGGTGCCGAATTGGCGGAGCTGCACAGGCTCTTTCACCAGGAGAAAGATCAGAAAGCAATGGAACTATTGGCCGGTTTCGACGCGGCATCTTTGGAAATCGTGGCGGATTTTCTGGAGAAGCTGGCCAGTTTGCGGTAGCCTGGGAAGTTCAAAGCTTGCAAGGAGCGTTTGAATAATTTGTTTTTAATTAAGAATGATGCCTCTTATAAAGGTAAACCAGTTCAATTCCCTCACCACCACACTGAACCCCCGACCGCTAGGCCGGGGGTTCAGTGTGCAAAGCTATATTTATTTGGCGTTCTTATCGGGTTGGTGAATACCGAATGTATTTCCTTCTGTATCGATGTAATACCCTTGCCAAGCCATTCCGGGCAACGCGTATTTGGGTAATGCGAGTTTGCCTCCAAGCTGAAGGATTTTTGCTTCGGTGGAGTCGTAATCTTCTACTCCTATAGTACAGGCATAGCCGTTCATAGGCTGACCGGGTTGCGGGGAAATACCGTGACGTTTCACTAAAGCCCCGTTGATTCCTAATTCATTATCATCGCCCGTCACTGCCCCGAAATAGGGCATTCCGGCATAGTCGCTCCAATCTTCAAACGTCCATCCAAAGACCTCTTCATAAAATTTTTTTGCGCGTTCCATATCATCGACGTGAACCTCGAAGTGAACTAATCTACCCATGATGACCTCCTATGTTTTGGCTTTAATACAGCTTTAATATGGGCTATCCCTACTTTATCTCCTTCTTCATTATTGTAAGTGTTTAGAAGAATTATACAGTTTCATAAAATGCACGATTAGAAAAGTGTTTATACAAGAATCACAGGGACTCTTGGAAGGATGGTCCTCTACGTATCCGATTTATTCAAAAGCTCCTTTATTTCACGGACTTGTTCCTCAGTTATTTGCTGCGATTGATGAATGGCCTGTAGCTGTTCCGCTACTTTTTCCAGCTGAACTTGGGCTTCTTGCTGGATTTTCTCGGTGTTTTTCTGCGTTTTGGAATTATCCATAATGACCAGGATGGTGAGGCCTGCACTAAAGACCGTCAAACCTCTAGCGATTTGGTTTAAATCCAGTTGATTCATGGCAAACAGACAATCGGCAAGCCCTGCGCCTATCAATATGCCACCGATCGTTACAATCCCCGTCGATTTCCACTTTTCCGCGATAATAAGGTGTTTCATCAAGAGATCTCCTTCAGGCTGCGCCTATATAACTTACTGATCACTTTCGGCCGAAATCTGCCTTAATCTCGCCCCAGGCTTCGGTATTCCACTTTAAGACTTTGTTGTTATAAGTGTTTGAACGAAGCCAATTCAGGGCTCGGTCAGCCAGCTCCCAAATCTCCTTCGTAGAAGAATCTCTTACAAGATTAGAGTTGATTTCTTTCTTTTTCAGCCAGCTAAGGGCCGTTCTGGAGTCCGAGTAGACGGTCTTGTTGCTGCCCTTTTCCTTTAAATAGGCTAGTCCGTGAATAATCGCAATGAATTCTCCGAGATTATTGGTGCCTTTCTGAATGGGACCGTGATAAAAGAGAAGCTCGCCCGTTTGTGTATCTACGCCTTTGTATTCAACAATTCCCGGATTTCCACTGCAACCGACATCAACGCTGATACTATCCATATCTATGTCCCCAGTTTGGTTTTTGGCGAGTGCTTCCTGTTTCTGCTGGACGGGCTTCGCGGTGCTTTTTTGACCCCAATGCTTATGCCACCCCTCCTGGAACGCTTGCTCGGCCTCTTTATAAGAATGGTATGACTTATACTTTGCATCGACGTATTGATTCGTCTGCGCCTGACATTCGGCCCACGTATGATATATTCCAGGTCTTCGGCCTGCCCAGACCACATAGAACTTTTGCTTTGACACTTTTCCACCTTCTCAACCTCAAAATTAAAAATAAACGATTTCAGGCTTAGCTTCGACAGAGATCTGCGGATCTCCTTTTATTTTTACCATATGAACAGCCTATATCTATCTACGATACATCAAGACCCAACGAGATAGAAAGCTTATGTTATAATTTAGTTATCATTTTCACTGGCGGGAGGATAAAACTTGAAATGGCTATTTTGAAGAATGACTGGGCGTCTGAACTGGAGAAGGAGTTTTCGAAGCCATACTATTTAAATCTTCGACAATTTCTGAAGGAGGAGTATCGGACGAGAACTATTTTTCCGGATAAATACGATATTTTCAATGCTTTGCACTATACATCATTAGCGGATACGAGGGTGGTCATCTTAGGGCAGGATCCGTATCATGGACCGGGACAGGCTCACGGCCTAAGCTTTTCTGTAAAAGAGGGCGTTAGTGCACCCCCATCCTTGCAAAATATGTTCAAAGAGCTTCGCGATGATCTGGGCTGCTATATTCCTAACAACGGTCATCTGGTGAAATGGACACAGCAAGGGGTACTGCTGCTAAACACGGTGCTTACAGTAAGGGCGCATGAGGCGAATTCTCATAAAAACCAGGGCTGGGAGAGCTTTACGGATAAAGTGATTGAGACTGTTAACCGGAAAGAGGAGCCTGTCGTGTTCCTGTTATGGGGAAGTCATGCTCAGAAGAAAGTGGAGCTTATTACAAACCCGCGGCACAGGATTATTCGTTCGCCGCATCCAAGTCCGTTGTCTGCGCATCGGGGATTTTTTGGCAGCAGGCCATTTTCTCGTACGAATGAATTTCTGCGCGAGGCGGGGCTCCCGGAAATTGATTGGCAAATCCCGAACTTGTAAGAATAGGCCTCTACTAAAAAACCAACAACACTCTGACCGCAAGAGGTCGGAGTGTTGTTTTTGTAGAGCAGAATAGGAGGATGACGTTCTTCGGCTGGCAGCCTAACTGCGGGTGTTCTGAATAAGGAATATAACTATCGCGATCACGATTACCCATAATAGCGGTAGATTTGCCATGACATAAGCCCATTTAAAGGAGAGGCGTTTGTAAAATAGCCAGCAAAAATACGACAAAAGGGGACCGAGTGGATAACTCATCATAATTATTGCAAAAGCACCTATGAACCTATTTGCGGGTGAGTTGCCGGGACCATCACCTGAAAAGGCAACGATAATGAGCATCATAGGATACAGTAGCAGGGTCAGACTGTAGAAGATGTTTAAAATAAGCAGAATCGTAAATGCTTTTTGATTTTTCAAACAAAAGTCCTCCAGAGGGGATCAATTATACTAGTTCTACATGTTACATTATAGGTAAACTTGAAAAAAGCGACAATAGTGTTTAAGAATCTACACATAAAACCACTAAACCTAACGTTTAGTGGTTTTCTTTCGGGCAGAGATCCGTCCGCAGGTTTGACTTTGTGGGAAGAGGTATGGGGTGAGTCGCGATGCGATAACACGATGTCCCCGATCATTGGGGTGGATAGGCAGTCGTCCGCTTAACGCATCTTCTATTTTTCCGTTTTGATATCCGTAGATAAGCTCCGCCTGTCTTCCTTCAAACCATTTATGAGCGGGGGCTACCGTGACATTAAAGTGCTGGGCCAATTCGCTTATGATTTGGTTAAGCCCACTGATCGATTCGACCGCGAGGGGACTGTTCGGAAACGGGTTATACTGCGTACAGCATATGATCCGAGCGTGGCATCCTTTCCGGATATGAGTAAAAATGGCGCCTAGATTACGTCTATAGTTGGTGACAAATGGTTTTATGGCTAGTGGCTTGTTGCTTTTGAGCGAAGACAGGGCCGCATTGGCCAAGTCTACGCCTCCAATCCACACAGATACGACAGAGGCAGGTTGGATGACAGGGCCTCCCCGCCATATCACAGCGTCCAATAGATCGTGGCTATTCCAGCCAGGCTGGGCCAGAACGAACCCGCGAACCTTGCATGAATCCGAATCCATTGCAGATACGGCTAACCTGGGATAAGCCTTAGCCAGTGAAGAGGCATTCTCCCCATAGGTGATGGAATCTCCAAGAGCTGTATAGATCATAAGAATATCATCAACCCCACTCTTAATCATATATACAACAGAATTAGTACATCCTGAAGATATTATATTGCAGCACTGAACAGGTTGTTTGGACTAATCCGAGCTTTTACCATTGTGGTGTTTGGCCCCGGAGCAAATAATGACTCTCTATTAAACAGGAAAAGCGACCAATAAGGTCGCTTAGGTCACCAGCCAGAAGTGATACATATTATTAATGCGAGCAACCATAGCAATGGTAGATTCGCAATGATATAGGCCCATTTCATGGAGATATATTTGTGAAACAACCAGCAAAATACGACAGAAGTGGTCCCAACGGATAACTGATTAATATTGTTGCAAAGGCCATAGTCGGCCCAACTCAAGGTTCTACCGGCGGGACCATCACCGGAGTAGATAACGATGATAAGCATTACAGGATACAATAGCAGGCTTAGACCATAGAGTATGTTTATAGTAAAATTTTAAATGCAGTTGGATTTTTCAATAAAAAGCCCTCCATGTGGGAAAAATTAGGGCATCGACTCTACAAGCTATTATAGGGTCGCTTGGAAAATATGACAATAATTTATGTTATTTTACATGATTTGAAGGCTCACTTGAAATTGATATTAAATCGGTCCTCGTTAAGACTGCTTGGTCCCGGGATCCTGGACTGTGGAGAAGATGCCATGCGGTGTATTGTTCGGGGTATAGATGGGCAGCTGACATTCCGTCAACGGGAACCGCGACCTGATATCCACGGAATGCGGCGGCTACCGCTGTATGAAGAACAGCTCCGTTTGCTGCATACCCCGTGATAATAACGTTCTGAATATGGTGTTTACGTAAAATATCTTCCAAGTTTGTTTCGTAGAATTTATCTACGTTCGATTTTACGATGGGATCTGTAGTGTAGGGACTTAAATGCTGATTAATGTCGGCTATATTCCCTGTACGGGTAAGGCTATAGACAACTAACATGCCTGCCTGACGTGCCTTATTCAGTAAGCTCTTGATTCTGGGAATGGACGCCACGCAGCGATGCTTGTTGCATATCGAATTCTCCATATCCAGGATAAGGAGTGCGGTACTTTTGGGATCAACGTAGATCGACTTTAACTCTGGCGCAGGCGGGGGGATTACGGCATCCCATTCATTGATGATGGTAGGGTCAGCCCGCCAATAGCCGCAAAAGGGACAGCGGTATCTCATAACAATCCTCCTAGATCGGTCTATTCATTAGCCTATGTGACGAGTTTAAAAAGGTGTCTGCAAGGTGAATAATCGGTCCCGGTTCTGCAGCAATTTGGTGCTCGTCAGACAATCAATTTTTTCAATATGATCGGTTTTCCGTTAACCAGCTTGGAGGATGGCCGGATGTTAAAGTATCCGACGGCAACACGCGATTTACAATTGTCTGCCAGACAGAGCAGGGTGATCTGATCATATGGCCTGTTTGGATTAAGCCTGTATCCTATTCATCGTTAAAAGACCACCATAAAGGTGGTCTTTTTGCGTTTTAACAGGTCACTTTCTTGTAATTTTGAGCAGAAAATTGCTGTGTTTTGGGAAAATAAATCAGCAAAATGAAGTGTTTTTTGGTTTGTTATGTTACTTAATATATGTTAAACTTCAATTATGTAACATTATTTCGGAGGGATACTCGGTGCAATATGTAAATCCGATTCGAGACGTTGAGACGATTCAAGCGATGAAACTGGAGCTGAGGAAGAGTTCAATAAGAGACCTGTTGCTGTTTGTATTAGGAATAAATACAGGGATTAACCTTTTTGATTTATTGCACCTTACTGTACAGGATGTCTGGGATGGCCAAAGTGCTAAGCAGTACCTTTATGTTAAGGATGAGAAGACTGGGGAAGAAAAGGCCTATTACCTGAACAGCAAAATTGCGGAGATTTTAGTGGAGTATCTGTCCAGTATGGATTGGAAGGCAGCGGATTACCTGTTCAAGTCGAAGAAGGATTCCCAGCCTATTACTCGCCAGCAGGTTTACCGTATTATTAATCACGTAGCCAGGGAGGTAGGGATTTCAGAGAAGATCGGGGCGCATACACTGAGGAAGACATTTGGTTATCATGCGTACCATAAGGGCATTGCCATTTCCATCATCAAGTCGATTTTGAATCATCACTCTACAGCAGAAACCTTGAAGTATTTAGGGGTCGATCGCAGCGAAAATCAGCCTATCAAAGTAGATGTGAATTTATAAGGGTCCGTCTTGCGGCATAATAAAAGCTCCCCACATGCAATGATGCGGAGAGCTTGAATACATTTCCTTTTTTATTCCTCTACATGGTCTAGATTCAACGCTGGCGGGATATCCACATTTTTCAATTCGGTAACCGTTCCATCGGTAACCAGAACTTGCAGAGTTTCAGCGTCTTTCATAAAGCGGAATATTCCATTATCGAAGTCAGTATCAACTTCTTTGAAGAAGATGCCTTCATATACGGTATCTTTGTCATGATTGAAGCTAAGCTGAAATTTATCTTCATCCTTCATCAGATAAGCACGTACACCCTTTTCATAAATCCCTTCTTCATCCCGGATATAGCGGGCAACAGAAATAATGTGCAAATCAACAAATGGGATATCACGGACTAAGGAATTGATAATCGATCCCTTCGTGATTTGCTCCCAACGACTATGGGCCGTCTGGCCGAGAACGATCTGTGTAATGTTGTGATCTCTGGCTACTTCTGCAATGACTTTGGAAATAGGGCGGCTTTCATTATCCTTGATAATAAATTGTGCGGATTCATGAGAATTGGCGAACTTCTTCCATTGTTCAATATAAAATACCTTCTCGGCATCGAGTTCATCGAACGGCTTGGGATCAATTGTGAGTATATAGAGTGGGGCCTGTAGCATGTTGGCGATCTTACAACCGCGCTTGATTAGCCGCTCTCCATTTGGTCCATAATAAACGCAGACAAGGATACTTTCGTTATACAAATTATTCATTTTTGACCTTTTCACCTCAAGTTTAATAGTAAGGCTCCTTTAAACTATGTAAGACTATAATTGATGTTAACCAAAGAGTCAAACCCTAATTAAGACAATAAGATTGATAAAACTCATTAGTGGGGAGGAGTACTTTGATTACGTTCTATAGCTTTGTTTTTCTTCCGTTTATTTTCGCGTTGCTTGTCCCCTTCTTGTATAAGTATTTGAATCGTCAAGTACACACAGGGTGGTTTGTATTATTAGTACCCTTAACCATCTTTATCTACCTGCTGAAATATATACCTGGCGTAGCATCCGGGACAACATTTGAATATACCTTGACCTGGATTCCGAGCTTCGGAATTGGTATTACGTCCTATATTGACGGCCTCGGATTGCTATTCGCTCTACTTATTACGGGCGTCGGGACCTTAGTTATCATTTATTCTATCTTCTATATGTCTAAGGTTCGGGAGGCTCTCCATAACTTCTATGTATACCTGCTCTTATTCATGGGCGCAATGCTGGGGCTCGTATTCTCGGATCATTTATTGGTTCTGTATGGATTCTGGGAGTTGACCAGCGTCTCCTCTTTCTTGCTTATCGCCTATTGGTATGAGCGGAAGGGTTCGCGTCAGGGCGCATTGAGAGCGCTATTGATTACTGTATTGGGCGGCTTCGGTATGTTGGCCGGGTTTATTATGCTCATCATGATGGGGGATACCTACAGTATTCGGGAACTCATTGCGAATATGGATGTCATCCAAGGGCATACCCTGTTCATTCCTGCGCTGCTTTGCATTTTATTAGGAGCTTTTACGAAGTCAGCTCAGTTTCCATTCGGAATATGGCTGCCGGGCGCGATGGAAGCGCCAACCCCTGTGAGCAGTTATCTCCATTCTGCGACGATGGTCAAAGCGGGCATTTATTTAGTCGCGAGAATGACTCCGATTTTTGGCGGCAGCGCGGTGTGGTTCTGGCTTGTAGCTGGAATTGGACTTGTTACGCTTCTCTATGGCTCATTAACTGCGCTTAGACAGACGGATTTGAAGGCGTTACTGGCCTATTCTACTATTAGCCAATTAGGGCTGATCATGTGTTTATTGGGTATCGGTTCTTTAGCGGTCTATTTTGGACCTGGCGAGACTGGAACGGTGTTCATGGTGGCTACATTTGCTGCCTTATTCCATTTGTTCAATCACTCTACCTTTAAAGGCAGCTTGTTTATGGTTGTCGGAATTATTGACCATGAGACGGGCCGTCGGGATATTCGCTATTTAGGCGGTCTTATGCAAGTGATGCCGATCACGTTCACGATCGCCTTGGTCGGTGGCTTGTCTATGGCAGGTTTACCGCCATTTAACGGATTTTTGAGTAAGGAAATGTTCTTTGCCGCGGTGAATGACGTATCCCAAGCCGGCATTTTCGGGTTGGGCAAGATAGGGTTGTTGTTCCCGATCATTGCTTGGGTAGCCAGCATATTTACGTTTGTCTATTGCATGATTTTCATTTTCAAAACCTTTGGCGGGGTGTATCGTCCCGAAAAGCTGACGCGCCAAGTGCATGAGGCTCCTCTGGGGATGTTGATCTCTCCAATTGTATTAGGTTTGTTCGTCATAATCATCTTCTTCTTCCCGAATGTGTTGGGGAAATACATTCTTACCCCAGCATTAACTTCGATTTTACCCGGCAACCCAATTTCTTCCTATGATGTAAAAATAAGCGCCTGGCATGGACTAAATTTAGAGCTCATCATGACGATCGGGGTGGTGGTTATCGGTCTGCTCCTCTTTAAAACAGCGAAGCGGTGGATCCAGATCATGCGGAACTATCCGCAGGGACTAACGCTTAATCATTTTTACAATGTGGGCTTATCAGGAACCGAGAGGCTGTCGGCTTCCCTGACCAATCGATATATGACAGGATCGCTGAGACATTATTTAATCTACATCTTCTCGTTCTTTGTAATTTTGCTGCTGGGATCGCTACTGCTGTTCCATGGCATCCAGTTTGATTTCTCCAATGACGCAGCGATTAGCATTTATGAGGCCGGGCTCGTAGTCGCTATGATTATTGCCTCATTAACCGTATTGCTAGCGGGCAATCGAATATTGGCGATTGTTGCCTTGGGCGCGTTAGGATATATGGTTTCTATGTTCTTTGTGATCTTCCGGGCACCGGATCTGGCATTGACACAAATGGTTGTTGAGACGGTAACAACGGTACTGTTCTTGTTGTGCTTCTACCATCTGCCGAAGATGACGAAGAGGATCGAACGTATTCCTTTTAAACTGACGAACCTGATTATATCCATCGCTGTAGGATTAACAGTAACTATACTGGCTTTGTCCGCGAATGGACATAAGCTGTTTGAACCGATTACCTCATTTTTTGAAAATGCGTATGAGCTGGCAGGGGCCAAAAATATCGTTAATGCGATACTAGTCGATTTCCGCGGCTTTGATACGATGCTGGAGATATCCGTTCTAACGATTGCTGGTTTGGGGGTATACATCCTGGTGCATCAGCGCTCTAAAAGGAGGGAACAACGTGAAACCGAATAATGTGATATTGAGAAGTGTCACCCGAGTCGCCGTAGTCATTATTCTAACCTTCTCATTTTACTTGTTTATGAACGGTCACCATAATCCCGGAGGCGGATTTATTGGCGGGCTGAGTACCGCAGCGGCGATTGTCCTCATGTATCTTTCCTTTGGAGTCGAGAAGGTCAGGGAGAATATACGAATGGATTTCAAGAAGCTTGCCGCCATCGGCGTGCTTATCGCTATTGGAACGGGAACGGTAAGTGTACTGTTCGGCAAGCCGTTCCTGACCCAGACCTTCGGTCATGTTGATTTGCCCATTTTTGGCGATACTGAGCTTGCTTCTGCTTTAATCTTTGATACCGGGGTTGCCCTAGCTGTGATAGGGACCGCAGTCAACATTATTCTAAGCATAAGTGAGGACCGCTAATTTGGAGACGCTTATTGTCATACTTGTCGGTATTTTAGTATCCATTGGAACCTATTTGATTCTGTCGAGGCAGTTGCTGCGAATTGTGCTTGGCGCATCTATTCTAAGTCATGCCGTAAATTTACTGATTATCACTTCAGGGGGCCTGAAGACGGGGAGCGCGCCGCTTCTTGGAGAGAAGGTGGCCACCTATACGGATGCGATCCCGCAAGCATTGATTCTAACAGCCATCGTTATCAATTTCGCTGTGACAGCGGTAGTACTAGTTTTGTGTTATCGTACCTATCAAAACTTCGGGACGGATGACATGGAGCAATTAAGGGGAAATGAGCATGAATAATTTATTGATTACTCCCGTCGTCATTCCTCTGTTTATAGGAATGGTGCTGATCCTTTTCCAGAGAAATATTAAGCTTCAGCGGGTGCTTAGCCTGATTGCTTTATTGGTGACAAGTGTAATATCCGTTTTGTTAATGAACCAGATTAGAGATGACGGTATTCAAACCTTGCAGTTAGGCGGCTGGGAAGCGCCGTTTGGCATCAGCTTTGTTGGCGATATGTTCAGCGCGTTGCTGCTGCTGGCAACCTCGGTGGTCTCGATATGCTGTCTGATCTATGCCTTCTCATCGATAGGCCGCAAGCAAGAGAAGCTGTATTTCTATCCGTTGTTTTTGTTCCTGGTTACTGGTGTTAACGGCTCGTTCTTAACGGGAGACTTATTTAACTTATATGTCTTTTTTGAAGTATTCCTGGTTGCCTCTTATGTGTTAATTACGATGGGGGGAGAGAAGAGACAGCTTGGGGAGTCACTTAAATATATTTTTACAAATATTATTTCATCGGCCTTCTTTCTAATAGGTATTGCTTATTTATACTCCATCACAGGTACGCTCAATCTCGCCCATTTGTCGATTCGGATTGCTGAGGTCGGCCAGGACGGGTTAATTACAACCGTTGCCTTTCTATTCTTGATTGTATTTGCCCTAAAAGCGGGACTGCTGCTGTATTACTGGCTGCCGGGGTCCTACAGCGTGCCGCCAACGGCCATCGCCAGCATCTTTGCCGCGCTGCTCACCAAGGTGGGGATCTACGCTATTTTCAGAATGTTCACGCTGATCTTCTACCACGAGCCTCAGATCACCCATCTCCTTATAGGAATATTGGCTGCGATTACGATGGTCTTAGGCGGGCTCGGAGCGATAGGTTATTGGGATTTGCGAAAAATATTAACGTTTAATGTGGTCATCAGTGTCGGGTTTATTATGGCTGGACTCGTCGCATTAACCCCGGCCGGCATCACGGGCTCCATCTATTATTTGATCCACGACATGTTGATTAAGGCGCTTGTATTTCTGATCGGGGGGACCCTTATCCATCTGACGGGAACGAGTAATCTGAAGGATATCAGCGGCTTGATTCGCCTTCATCCGCAGTTGGGTTGGATGTTCTTCATTGCCGCTTTATCCATGGTAGGGATACCGCCGTTAAGTGGGTTTCTCGGTAAAGTGTTTATCACGCAGGGGACTTTTGAGGCCGGTTATTTCTGGCTTGGCGGAATCGGTCTGCTGGCAAGCTTGTTCATTCTGTACTCCATGATCAAAATCTTTATGAATGCATTCTGGGGGGAGACGATCCTGAGTGCGGAGGAAGAGAAGGGAACCACAAAGGGTTTGCTGCTTCCAATTGCTCTATTGACCATCGCCAGTCTTACCCTGGGAATTGGCGCTGAAGGCCTTGCCGGATATGTGGCCCAAGCCGCAGAAGAATTGCTTGATCCGAGTCTGTATATTCATGCAGTGTTTGACTAAAGGGGGGAGATCACTTTGCCCGTTCAGGTTCTACTCAATATATTTATAGCCTACTTATGGATGTTTCTTCAGGACAGCACGAGCATCATTAACTTTATCAGCGGCTATTTTGTTGGTTTACTGGTTCTGTTCTTTATGCGTCGCTTCTTTCAAAAGCCATTTTATCCCTTCACACTGGCTGCGGTCGGCAAGCTGCTGATCATATTTATTCACGAGCTGGCTACTTCCTCGTTGATGGTTATGAAGCATGTACTCCGTCCTAAGCTCGATGTCAAACCGGGAATTTTCAAAGTGGAGACGGATTTGGAGGGGGATTTGGAAATTACGCTCCTGTCCTTATTGATCTGCTTAACACCAGGTTCGGTCGTTATGGAGATCACCCCAGATGAGAAAGTGTTGTACGTGCATGGTCTGAATATGCCTGAGTCCAAGGATTCGGTGTTAAAGTCAAAATTAGTGTTTGAAAAAGCGATAAAGGATGTGACGAGAAAATGATCTTTGAAATCATATTAACGATCGCTTTATGTCTGTTAATGCTGGCGATTATGGCTAATTTATATCGGGTTATCAAGGGACCATCCAGTGCGGATCGGGTTCAAGCCCTCGATTCGATCGGCATTAATCTGATCGCTAGTATTGCTGTGTTCTCTGTGTTATTGCACACCCATGCCTTCTTTGATCTGATTTTATTGATCGGCATCCTGTCGTTTATAGGAACGGTGGCCTTTGCCAGGTTCATTGAAAGAGGTGTTGTCATTGAGCGGAAGCAGTGAAGTCGTCGGTGCGGTTTTTATCCTGATCGGGGCCATTATTAGCTTGATCAGCGCTATCGGTAATGTTCGACTGCCGGATGTGTATACGAGATCTCATGCTGCATCTAAAAGTTCTACGCTTGGCGTGCTATGTACGTTGGTTGGAACCTTGCTGTACTTCTTGATTTCCGACGGTTATTTCAGCATCCGCCTCATCTTGGGCATCTTCTTTGTATTTCTGACAGCTCCGGTAGCGGCTCACGTGATCTGCCGGGCAGCCTATCGTCATCAAGTGCCATTGGCAGAGGAGAGCGCTCAGGATGAATTGAAGGACTATTATATGGAGAATGAGAATCCGGACACAGAGACTAAGTTGAACCTGATCCACGAAGAGGCCAGAATGTAAGGTTATCAAAAACCACTAAACCTAACGTTTAGTGGTTTTTTTGATGATAGAGGTGCGGCCGCCGGGCAGATATCCAATGATTAAGTGCAAAAGGATATTGTGGCCGGGGTTTTGCCATTTTAATGATTGATTATATGCCATATTCTCTTGCTAATTCGGTCTGTGGGACTCTCCAGAGCTCAATCCACTTCTTGATCGCGGTAATCATAATAATTAACCCTAATATCAACATGACGATGGAAAGAATGCCATTTAACAAGCTATAACTATTGGAAGCTGGGTTCAGATACACATGTTTCACCATCCAGTAGCCTGCGGCGTTGACAGTTACGTATAGATAGGCTAGCGGTACCAAGCATGTGAGCACATACCAGCGTTTATCTGCAATCTTCAGAACAATTGTCGCGCCAACAATTAATCCAATGGATGCCATCAATTGGTTGGAAACTCCGAATAATGCCCAGATCGAGCTGATGTCCCCCGAATAGAGAAGATAGCCCCAGACGAAACACGCCAACCCACTTGCGAAAATGTTGCCAGGCAGCCAATCCGTTCTTTTTAATGGTTTATAGAGATCTCCGAAGAAATCCTGAATCAAATAGCGTGCTACACGAGTACCAGAGTCGATTGCCGTAAGAATAAAGACCGCTTCAAACAGAATGACAAATTGGTAGAAGTAAGAAGCTAAGTTTGCAAACCATGGAAGTTTAGTGAAGATATAAGTCATACCCACAGCCAGCGTGACCGCTCCACCCGTACGTCCTTCCAAATCCATGCCAACCTCTGCGGCTAAATCTTTCAGATGAACGGTATCCATTCCGAGGGCGGCGAATGCTTCAGGTGAGGAGTTAATTGCAAAGTAATCTCCCGGCTGAAGGGAAACAGCAGCGATCAAAGCCATAATGGCTACCAGACATTCAACAAGCATAGCACCGAAGGCCACGGGCTTAATATCCTTCCAGCGATTGATCATTTTAGGTGTAGTGCCTGATCCTACGAATGCGTGAAATCCTGAAATGGCGCCACAAGCAATGGTAATGGAAATGAATGGCCAAACGGGACCTGCGACGATGGGACCTCCACCATGAATGAAGTCGGGGATAATAGCGGGGAATTGAACCGTCGGATTTACATAGAACACGCCAACAATCAATGCTCCGAAAACTCCGATTTTCATGAAGGTACTTAAATAATCACGGGGTGCAAGCAATAACCAAACGGGTAATGCTGCGGCAAAGAAGGCATATATGGGTAAAATAATGGCAAGCGTGCTCGCATCGAGTGTTAAGAAATCTCCAAATGCTGTACCCTGGATGCTCGGTCCAAACAGAATTCCAGCCATAATCAAGATAAAGCCGACGATGGTTGCTCCCTTTAAATGGCCTGTAATCCGGTGGTAGACCCCTACGCCCATAGCAATCGGGATGGTAATGCCCACGGAGAAAACACCCCAAGGATTGTGCTCCAGGGCATGAAGTACTACCATAGAAAGTCCGGCCATGGTGATCGTGATGATAAATAACATGGCAAGTCCTGTACAAAAAGCCGCAACGGGACCCAACTCCTCTTTGGCAACTTCAGAGAGGGATTGTCCATTTTTTCTCATGGAAGCAAATAAGACAACGGCATCATGTACGGCTCCGCCGATAACAGCCCCAATAAGCAACCAGAGGAGTCCAGGCAAGTAACCGAACTGCGCGGCCAAGATAGGACCTACTAATGGACCTGCGGCAGCGATGGCTGCAAAGTGGTGACCAAAGGTGACCCATTTATTGGTGGGCACATAATCTTTGCCATCCTCCAGTTCATGGGCGGGTGTGTCCTTTGCGGCATCCATCTCCTCAAGCTTCAATATTTTTGCTGCCACAAATGTACCGTATAGACGGTAAGCAATTAACAAGATACATATGGAACCGACTACTATTGTAACCGCATTCATATTATGATCCCCCCATCGGATGAAAATAATGAGAATTTGAGATAATCATACCTGATGAAAACTGAAATTTATGATTTTCATCTTAGAACACCGAAAAGAGGGGATGGATTACAAAAAGGGAACGACGAAATACAAAAGCGCTTACATCGGGAGAAATAGTGAGACGAATAGCTTTTTAATCTAAAAACCGAATAAATTTTTTAAATCTTTTACGTAAGTACGACTCACAGGTATACTGGACCCTTCCTTCATGATCAGATTGTAGGTTGAATTGAACCAAGGCTGGATTTCAGTAATGTGATCGATATTGACGATGAATCCGCGATGAACCCTAATAAATTGGTCGGAATTGAGTTTCTTCTCTAGCATAGTGAGCGAATCACAAACCTTGTACTCACGTTCCAATGTTTTAATTGCGCATTTGCCTTCACACGAGCCTACGTAAGAGATCTTTTGATAATCGATTAAGACGATTCGTTCCTCAATAAGGACAGCTATCTTGCCAAATTGGGTGGACGGTGGAGTTATCTGATGAATTTCCTCCGGAACTCTGTGTATTTTATTTACTTTCTCCAACGTTTGTTGGATTCGCTTTTCATTAAATGGTTTTAAGATATAATCAATCGCATTTAATTCGAATGACTTTAGGGCGTATTCATCATAGGCTGTAGCAAATACAATAACAGGAGTCGGATTCAAGGTTAGCAATTGCTTGGCTAACTCAAGCCCGTTATCTTCTGCGAGCTCGATGTCCAAAAATACAACATCTGGCCTCAAAGCTGGAATTTGGTCGAGTGCGTCTTCTTTACAATCCGCTTCACCGACGATCTCTACCTGTTTACTCCGAAGCAAAAGATATTTTAGCTCATCTCTGGCAAGCGGTTCATCATCTACGATAAATGCTCTCAGCATGACTCATTCTCTCCTTTATGTGTGTGTTTAAAAAGTCGGATTTTCAGCACTGAGAAGGCTGGATAAAGCTAGGTCATGAGGAGCGAATGACGCAGCTTGTAAGTGAGCCCGGAAGGGTCGGCTGGGTTCAGATTCGATGTCAAATACGCTTCCCAAATAGCTTCGTGATCAATCAAAAGGGTGACTTTTTAAACAACCTCTGTATGATCAAGAGGGATAGACATGGTGACTATAGTTCCCTTGCCAACTTCACTCTGGATCCTTAATGAAGCTCGTCCATTATAAATGCCTTCTAAGCGTTCAGTAATATTAAAAATTGCCGTTCCAGTTCCTTTTTGGGAATCAACTGTTTGCTCACCCAGTACACGCATTTTGTCGCTATTAATGCCTGTCCCGTTATCCTCAACTACTATATTCATAGATTCCTTTGCGGCATCAATGCTGATGGTCATTTTTCTGTTCTCTTTTATATTTGTAAAGGCATGGTGAATGGCGTTCTCCACAAGGGGTTGTAAGGAAAATGGAGGCAGAAGGACTTTCTCTAGGCCTGGCCTGATATTCCACACAATTTGGTACTTATTCGGAAAGCGAGCTTGCTCTAGTGACAAATAGGCCTCAACATGTTCAATTTCTTTGTCCAGGGGAATGAGCAATTGCCGTGCCCCTTGCAAATTACTACGATAGAAATTACTTAGATCAATGAGCAGTTCTCGCGCTCTTTCGACATCAGTACGGCATAATGCAGAAATGGTATTAATCGCATTAAAGAAGAAATGAGGATGTATTTGCGCTTGTAAAGCTCTGATTTCCGCGTCCTTCAGCAGCTTCGATTGCTGCTCAGCTTGAGCTAATTCTAGCTGGGTGGAGAATAGATTGGCTAATCCTTCAGCTAATTCTTGCTGAACTTCTGTTAATTTGTCCGGCCGTGTGAAATACATTTTAAGTGATCCGACCGTTGTCCCATGGACTTTTAAAGGAATCACAATAGCGGCCTGCAATGGGCAGTCAGCTTGAAAGCAATGAATATCTTTTTTTGATCTCGCTACATGAATCACACCTTGTTCAAGCACTTTTTTAGTTAATTTAGTGGCCAGTCCCTCAAGAGGTGCATGATGATCGGAAGCAACACCAACATGTGACAGTGGCTTGTTATCGTCAGTAATAGCTACAGCATCCGCATCCGTTCCCAAGAGTATAATTTTGGAGATCTCCTTACACGAATCCGGGTTCAAGCCCTGCCGAAAAAAAGGAAGCGTTTGCTCTGCGATTTGAAAGGTTCGATTGGTTTGGAATGCGCGGGTCCTTTCTTTATCATTCAGCACTGACTGAATGATAAAGACAAATAGCAAAGTCCCAAAGCCGTTCCCAATAATCATGGGCAGTCCGATTAGCTGGACAAGCTCCCAGGCATTTGCGAATGGTCTGGCCATGATCAAAATAATTATCATCTGGACCGCTTCTAATGTCATTCCTACGGAAACAGTAAAAAATGGAGTAAGTTTATTAGACTTCCTTCGCCGCCATTTTCCTATATATCCGGCCGTAGCGCCTGCCAAAACAGTTGATAGGGCGCAGGCTGCAGCGGTAAAACCTCCAAGTGAATAACGGTGTAAACCGGCAATCAGTCCACTTCCTATTCCAACTGCAGGCCCTCCCAGCAAGCCTCCAATGAAAACGCCCATGACTCTGGTGTTGGCAATTGCATTCTCGGAACCAATAGAAGCTAGCCAATGCCAATTATGGTGGGCAATTGTACTGTGGTGAATTTCAATCCCCGTATAGTTGCTAATAATTCCAAATGTCCCGAACAGGATAGTGAGTTTCAGTTTCTCACTTGTTTTGTGTTCACCTTGTACAATTTGACGGAATGATTTCATTTGAGAGAGTAAAAAGGCTGCAGTCACAATAATACCTATTTTTTCGATCATGAAAGGCAGCAGCTGTAACATAAAGTCACCATCCGTTCTGTTTTATTCTCTACAATCCATTTGTATCCTATAACAAGACATAAGGATTTGTCGACTCCGTCTTAATAGACGTTATTTAAATAGTCCAGTCGCGCGTATACGCCCGGGGCGGGGGACATATAAAATAATTTGTGATATGCTCATGTGAGCAATTGGGAAAGAAATAATTTTACAAGGTGTATTGTTAAGGAGAATGGGAGAGAGAAAACTTGTTTTCATATAAAATCGGGGGTCCTAAAGACAGAAAAATTTTGTTTGGGCTAATGGCATTTGTGTTAGTACTATCCGTATCGATTGTGCTGTATTATGGCGATTATTTCTTTCTGGGAGATCCGAATGCTCCCAATAATGATGATGTGAAATATATTCAGACGGCAAAAATTTTGCTGAACGAAGGGACGCTTGCCTACAATACCGGAACAGAACCTACTTCATTTATTATGCCGGGCTTTCCGCTGATCCTGGCGGGATTTCTGGCGGTCTTTGGGCAGGATGGCGGAGGGATAGTGGCCTTTCGACTATTTCAGTGCTTGCTTCAAGCGGGTTCTCTCTATTTTATCTTCATTATTGCACGTTATATATTTAATTCGCGGACTGCCTTAATAGCCTGCGTAATAAGCGCCTTATATCCTCCAGACTACTTCTCATCGGGCGTCATTCTGTCGGAGACGATATTCCGGATCATTGTGCTGCTGTTAGTCTGCGCGCTTATCTCCGCCGTACAGTCCAAACGATGGGAATGCTATGTACTGATAGGCGTGCTTACTGCCGTCGCGGCTTATTTTAAGCCCCAGGCTTCTTTGTTCCCTGCCGTTCTACTTATTTTATGGTGGAGAGAGAAGTATACATGGAAGGAAATGCTGCGTTTCACCTGTATGATCGGCATGGTGTATATTGTTCTGCTGTCTCCATGGTGGGTTCGCAACATAATTACATTGGGTCACTTTATTCTTTTTACGGAATCGGGGGGCAGCCCATTTTTACTGGGAACTCAGATTTTTCATCTTATGCCGCCTGACGGGTTCTTTGAGGCTTATCCGCAATATCATCCGGAGACGCTCTTTCAAGGCCACGATGCAACTGCAGCAGCCAAAGGAATCGACATATTGAAATACGGCTTTACCCATGCTCCGCTACTGTACCTGTTATGGTATACGCTGGGTAAATTTATCGGATTATATTTCGAAGCCTATTACTGGCTGCCGATCTTGGGTCTGGATCTGGTGACTGCGCATGTGATTCAAGCGCTGCTGATCGGGCTAAGCATTGCCGGCATGGTGATGTCGCGAAGATCAGAGGAACGGAAGCGTCGTTTGCCTGTTTTGTTGACGATCTTGTATTTTACAGGAATTTATGTTCCGTTTATTGCCTTTTCGAGATATGGTTACCCGACGGTGGTGCTCCTGCTGATGTATTCAGCGTTGGCCGTCCAGCAAATCATCTATAAGATCAAGTTGAGCAGGCAGAAGAAACAGATGACACCACGTCAAATGGAAGGTTAATGAGGTGCGATGCTAGAAATCCTCGTTAACCTTTGTGAAAGTATATTTCCCACGTTTCGCAGCTCCTGACTAAGAAGTCAGGGGCTTTTGTGTTTGCTCCGGCGGCTGGCCAATGGACGTCATAGTTCTGTATGCCCGACTCCTTAGATTCTGAATCTCTATGCCTGGTTGTATTGTCTTAGGAAGTTCGGAGGGGAGAGGAAGATTAGCTGCCTTATTTTCGGGACAGGTAAATAAATGTATATACAAGGTCATGATTAATCTATTTGAATTCAGAGCCAAGTTTCATACTGTTACAGTAGGTCGTTGCTTATGGTGCTCGATCACGTGATAAAATCACGGAAAGGAGGAGGGAGCATCGAATTCAGCTTGTAAAGTATAGCTTGCTTGAAGAAAGTTAATCTGGTTTCTTGATCGATGCAAAGGATAGGGAGTAAAAGAAAGGGGCTAGCATGTATGAGAAGTAAACGATGGTTATCAATGGTCATAATTGCAGTCATGCTATTCACGCTTATTCCGGCTGCGTATGTGGCAGAGGCAACATCGTCACAGGACAGCAAGCAGGTTGTTGCCGGTCAGGGCGCGCGTGGCGACCTGAATTTAGAACCGGTTGCTCAGCCTGATGGTCAGGTGCCGGCAGAACAGAGGGACGAGGGTGGCTTGGGATCAGTTCCGGCAGCCTTACCTGGAGAAGGGGCCATTGATCCGACTAACGAAGCCGCTCAAGGCACGGATCAGGTTGTTCCACCTGCTGAGCAGGCCCTGGGTGCAGAGCCGCAAAACGTAACCTCAGCGGTATATGATCAGCCATATAATTTGGCTCTTGGTCTCACTTATGAATGGTCAGAAGCGCCGGAGGCGGCATATTCGGATGATGGCGGCAAACTGACGGATGGCAAATACGGAGAGCTGGACATATCCGATCCAGCCTGGGTAGGACATCTCAAGAAGAAAACGCGTGAAGTCGTATTTGATCTCGGTGATCCGAAGTCGATCACGAAGATTAAGGCGAACTTCCTGCAGGACTGGCCAAATAATAATGTGCTTATGCCGCTGACAGTCTCGATGTATGTCTCCGATGATAAGCAGAATTGGGGACTGCTCTCGCATTATGCCACTCAGACGCTCTGGAGAGACGGACAATACAAGGAGAACTATGAGTGGGATGGAAGCAAGGATGGCATTAAGAGCATAGGTCCTGATGCGAAAATCGCTTATGCCCGTTACGTAAAGGTTATGTTCTCGATGCATACCAAGGCGATGAGCTTCGTGGATGAGATTGAAATTTGGGGTAGCGACGGACAGGTGCAAGGTGCGGTAACCGTTCCAACGCAGCAGCCAGCATTCCTTACTCCAGGCGAGGCGACGGCCGGGATTAAGCATCTTGGATTGCTCTATAACGGGCATTACAGCAATGATCTGGGAACCTGGAAGAAGGAGCGGATCATTCCGAATATCAGCTACGTGGATAAGGCCGGGGAGCCAACCGATTGGCTCTTTGACGGTGTTCTGTATTTGGGGACCTTCTCGGATCTGGGCCGCGGGTTTGGTGCCGGATCAGGTAATCCGTCGCTGAAAGAGGATTGGGAATGGTATTTGAATAAGACATTTGCTTCCGAAGGAGACATGGACCAGCTTAATGAAGCGACCAAGGAAGTGGGCGCCAAGCTGAATCAGCCGAATCAGAAAGAGAAGGTTGTGCTGATGATCCCTTATCCGGATGAGGGAGTAACCAGTTTCGGCGATGTGGATGGCGATAATATATCCGAAAATTTTAAAGCGCTTACAGACCGGGTAAAGGCGGTTCAATGGTACCTGGATGAAGTGAAGCAAAGATGGGAAACGGCGGATTACTCCCATCTTGAGCTTGTCGGGATGTACTGGCTGGAAGAGCAGATTGGCACCGATCACAATGGACCGGAGTTGATCCGCTTGGTTAGCGACCAGGTCCATACGATGACGGTTTCCGGCCGCAGCAATATGAAATTTTTCTGGATTCCTCATTTCCTGGCTTATAAGAGCTTCATGTGGAAGGATGTCGGGTTTGATGCTGTAGCCTTCCAGCCGAACTATTTCTTTGAACCGATGGATTATGATCGTCTGGAGGACGCGGCGAATATTGCGAAGCGGTACGGGATGACCAATGAATTCGAATTCGATGACCGGATGCTGACCGACGGGGTCTTCCGCGAACGATATATCGATTACTTGAACAGCGGTGTTGAGACCGGCCTGATGAGGGGTGGCTTCAATGCATACTATCAAGGAAATAACGCTGTATATAACAGTGCGAAGAGTCCGGATCCGAGCAACAGGGTTCTATATGATTGGCTGTATCAATATGTACAAGGGACGTATCAGATGAATAATGCGGTGCCTCCCGAAGTAGATGTACTGATGAATGGCGAGCCATTCCAAAGCGGTGTTGTGCTGCCGGAGACAGAGTCGGCTCAGTTCACCTGGAAGCTGAGAGAGGATGACGGACTGACCAAGGTGAATGCGCTGTTTGATGGAAAGGCATATGAGTCGGGAACAGTCATCCCTCTGGCTGGCAAGCTGGGAAAACATGAATTACTCATTACGGTAACCTCCGGCAAATCGGTTAAAATCTCATATATAGTGGAGGCGTCCACGAATGCAGAGGGAATCCGGGCATACATTGACCGCTTTGCAGAAGAACAGAAAATTACAGATGCAGCAGCGGTGCATTCCTTGAATAACTACTTGGAAATGATGAAGCGCTATGAAGGAAAGGACGCGGCACAAGCTGCCAAGTATCTTAAAGGCTTTAACGTTAAGCTGGATCAATTTACGAAGGCCGGAATGGTAAAGACGGAGGCCTGCAACACACTGAAGGAGATCGTATATTATCTCACAGGCAACTTGGCACAGGATAAAGCCGTTGAAGCCTCTTCAACGGAGGGGGGCAATCCTAATTATGTACCGGCAAAGGCCGTCGACGGGTTTCCTGCCTCAAGATGGGCGAGTGACTATGTAGACAATACCTGGTTCCAAGTTGATCTGGGCGCAGCGCGAGAGTTCAATACGATCCGCATCGATTGGGAATATGCCCGGGCTAAGACCTACAAGCTGCTTGTATCCGACGATAAAAAGACCTGGACTAATGTTATGGCTAATGACGGAGTTATTACAGCGCAGGATGGCAAAGAAACGGTGCAATTCTCCCCGGTAACCGCGAGATATATCAAATTCCAAGGGGTTGATCGGAACACGGATTATGGTTATTCCTTCTACGAGTTTGGAGTATATAACCTCTCCGGCGACGTTGAGGTGCAGGCTATTGACGGCTTGCAAGCTACCGTGGACACGGCAGCAAGGAAAGTCATGATTGACGGATTGCTAATGAATGGCGAAGCCCAAGCCGCAGTAAGCTTGAAGGTGTTGGATCCTCAAGGCAAGGTTGATTATGAAGAGAAGAAGGCAAGCACCGCAGAGGGGAAAGTCCAATTCGCATTTACGCTGAAGGGTCAATTGGAAGGAACCTATGAGGCATACGTATCGACAGACGGTATGGTGACGCCCGCTAAGGTGAGCTTTGACTACAAGAAGGCAGACCCAGGCAATGGCAACGGGAATGAAGGCCATGGCAATAACGGTAATAATGGTAGTGGGGGAAGCGGCGGCGGTTCCTCTGTTCCAACTTCGCCTTCTGCTTCAACGTCTGTTGAACTGAGGCCACAAGCCGATGGCTCGGTTTTGGGCGAGGTAAGTACAAAGCTGGATTCCGATGGGAAAACAGCCGTGGGGATGGTGAGCGAACAGGATCTGCAGAAAGCGATGGCTGAAGCCAAGGCGGATGCGGATGGCAAGCTGAATATCACGCTTAAGATGGACAGCATTAGTGATGCAGCGAATTATGCGCTGGATCTTCCGGCCTTATTCCTCTCCGAGTATCCGAATCTGTCGATCAAGATGAACACGCCAAAAGCGTCAATTGTTCTATCCGGGCAGATGTTCGACAAATCTGCTGATCTGGGCAAGCAAATACGCTGGATCATTGGTACAGGGGATGTTCAAGCCCTGAGCAAATCCGCACAGGCCCAAATCGGCAGCAGACCGCTCATTCGGCTGGAAGTGAAGATCGATGGCAAGAGCATAGCTTGGAAGAATGAGGAGGCACCAGTTACTATGGCAATTCCGTATGTTAGAGCTAATACGGAGGCCGCTTCCAGCCTGGGCATTCTAGCGATCAATAACCAGGATGCGGCTAATATCATTCCAGGAGCATCGTACTCCGATGTGAGCCAGGAAATCAGCTTCCAGGTCGGTCAGACCGGAACGTATGGAGTATTTGCTGAGCGGTCTGCTGTGCAGTTTACCGATCTGGGCAAACATGCCTGGGCACAGGAAGCGATCGAGCAGCTGGCCGCCTTAGGGATTGTAAAGGGGACATCAGCGGCAACATTTAGTCCGACCGAGCAGGTAAGCCGTGCAGACTTTATTGTCATGCTGGTGAGGGCACTGGATTTGAAGGCAGACGGAAGCGGTGCATTCACCGATGTGCAATCACAGGATTACTATTATGATGCGGTATCGATTGCGAAGCAGCTTGGTATCGTCACGGGGATGGATGGCGATAAGTTCGTTCCGCAAGGGAAGATAACGAGACAAGACATGATGGTAATGGCAGCTCGGGCGATCCAGGCGGCAAAGGGACAAGAGATCTCGGGCAGCTTGGCATCGCTGGAAGGCTTCAAGGATACGGCGGTGGTAGCCGATTACGCAGCAAGTCATATCGCGGGAATGGTTGAGCAGGGTCTGATTCAGGGAGACCGTGATCGGATCAAACCGCGCGACCAGGCGACCCGTGCCGAAGCAGCTGTATTCCTGCATCGTTTGTTATATAGCTTGGCGATAGTTCAATAAATAGCAAAAAGGACTTGGCTAATGCCAAGTCCTTTTTATGTGCCTGATCATAAGTACTAATATGCAACTATTTGGCTGGATCATTCCTTAATTAGGGTCGGAATCAGGGAATAGTTGCATACATGCAGCTATTCCCCAATTTCGAGGCGAATTCCTGAGTATAATTGCATTTCTGCAACTATTCTTGAAATACAAAGCGCCTAAATCTCCTAAGCCAATCGCATTCTGAAGTCTTCGTAGCCAAATTCATGCACGATCTGACAGCTCCCGGTTTTGTCGCGCAGCACAAGGGCTGGCAACGGCATGCCGTTAAAGGTCGTGTTCTTCACCATGGAGTAAATCGCCATGTCGCCGAAGACGAGGCGGTCGCCGTTCTTCAGCGGCTGATCGAACGAGTAATCGCCGATGTTGTCGCCCGAGAGACAGGTAGGCCCGCCGAGCCGATACGTATAAAGCTTCTCACCGGGTTCCCCGGAGCCAAGCAGCGGCGGGGCCGGCCTCTTTT
>NZ_LN831278.1:112586-463123 GCF_900069005.2 Paenibacillus sp. GM2
CCGATACGTATAAGGCTTCTCACCGGGTTCCCCGGAGCCAAGCAGCGGCGGGCGATACGGCATTTCCAGCACGTCTGGCATATGGCAGGAAGCGGACGTATCCAGAATGGCAATATCCATTCCATTCTTCATCGTATCGAGCACCGACGTGATCAGAAAGCCCGCATTCAGAGCAACGGCTTCTCCAGGCTCAAGATAGACCTCGAGGCCGTATTTATCCTGCATGCGGCGGATGCATTGCTCCAGCAGAGGGATATCATAATCCTCTCTCGTAATATGATGCCCTCCGCCAAAGTTGATCCATTCCATTTGCGACAGCCACGGTCCGAATTTCTCTTCTACGGCATCCAGTGTCGTCGCCAGATCATCGGAATTCTGCTGGCACAATGTATGGAAGTGCAGTCCGGAGATTCCCTCCAGCAGATCCGGGCGAAAATGCTCACGGGTCACGCCAAATCGGGAACCGACGGCACAAGGATTGTAAATGTCATGCCCAACCTGTGTTGAACATTCCGGATTGATGCGCAGACCGTACTTCTTGCCTGCGGCCAGTACTTTATGACCGAACTTCTCTACCTGGGAGAAGGAGTTGAAAATAATGTGATCGCAGAGCTCAATGATCTCATCGATCTGATCCTCCCGGTAAGCCGGGGCAAAGCAGTGATTCTCCTTGCCCATTTCCTCATGACCCAACCGGGCCTCGTACAAACCGCTGGAGGCTGTTCCACTCAGATAGCGGCCGATCAGCGGGTAGGTTGTATACATCGAGAAAGCCTTCTGCGCCAGTATGATCTTGGCACCGGTGCGCTCCATAATACCGCCTAATATTTCAAGGTTTCGTTCCAATAGAGCTTCATCTACTACATAACATGGGGTAGGCAGTTCTTCGAAGCGCATGTTAGCGAACCAGCTCCGTTTCACGCTCTTTGCCAGCGGTTGCTTCGTCTTCCGGATAAGCATCCACGAGATTCGGATTGAAGCTTTCTTGCCATGGAAGTCCCCATTTGTTCAATGCATCCATAAATGGATCCGGATCGAATTCTTCAATGTTGTAGACGCCTGGTTTGTTCCATTTGCCTGTCATTACCATCATAGCGCCGATCATGGCAGGAACGCCGGTGGTATAAGCGACTGCTTGCGACCCAACCTCTTGGTAGCACTCCTCGTGGTTGCATACGTTGTAGACATAGTACAACTTGTCTTTGCCATCCTTTTTGCCTTTGAAGATACAGCCAATATTCGTCTTGCCCTTCGTACGCGGACCAAGGGAAGAAGGATCCGGCAATACCGCCTTCAGGAATTGCAGCGGAATAATCTGCTTGCCTTCAAATTGGATCGGCTCGATCGAGGTCATGCCAACATTTTCAAGGCATTTCAGGTGGGTCAGGTAGCTCTGTCCGAAGGTCATGAAGAAGCGGATCCGCTTCACGCCCGGAATGTTCAGGGCCAGCGACTCAATTTCTTCGTGGTGCAGCAGATACATATCTTTTTCCCCGATTTCAGGGAAGTCGTATACGCGTTTGATCTCCATCGGTTCAGTCTCAACCCACTCGCCGTTCTCCCAGTAGCTGCCGTTGGCGGTTACTTCACGGATATTGATCTCAGGGTTGAAGTTGGTAGCGAACGGATACCCGTGGTCGCCAGCGTTGCAGTCGAGAATGTCGATGTATTCAATCTCGTCAAAATGATGCTTCAAAGCATGGGCGGAGAATACACCGGTTACGCCTGGATCGAAGCCGCTGCCCAGCAAGGCAGTGATTCCAGCTTGCTCGAAGCGCTCACGGTATTCCCATTGCCATTTGTATTCGAATTTCGCCGTATCTTCCGGCTCATAGTTCGCGGTATCCATATAGTTGGTCTTGGTAGCCAGGCAAGCATCCATGATCGTCAAATCTTGATATGGCAGAGCCAGGTTCATCACGATATCCGGCTTGACTTCGTTAATCAGAGCAATCAGCTCGTCGACATTGTTGGCATCAACCTGAGCGGTTGTAATTTTCGTCTTGCCCCCGTCCAGCTTTGCCTTAAGCGCATCACATTTGGATTTCGTACGGCTGGCGATGCAAATTTCCTCAAAAACCTCACTGTTTTGGCAGCATTTATGGATGGCTACCGAAGCTACGCCGCCGCAACCGATAATTAGTGCTTTTCCCATTGTCCATATCCCCTATCTCAATGAATTTTTGGTGGTCAATTACGCAAAAAAAGCAAGTGAATACATGCGCTTAGCGCACACATCACTTGCTTCTGATATATCGATATTAAGTATCTCCAATAGAAATCGGACATATATCACCATGCCAACGCAAAATACACATAACGAATTCGCGAAGCACAATGATCCCTCAATATTCAAATATATCCTGCTTGATCAGAGTCTATATAGCAAATAATCGCCTTTACCACTCTTATTGACCGTTTCACAAGTTGATGTGCATAATGCACTGGTTGTAAAGTAACCAACTTATAAAATTTGAGCTTTTAACTCAATCAATAAGGCAACGCTAGGTTGCCGATCGGCATTTGACCCGGCTGTCCGTATGGCCTTAACTCCCCGGGAAGGAAGTGGTCAAAAAATTATCTGCTTGGAAAGACTCGCAAAATATATTGAATACCGACTTTCCAAATTGCTCTTTTATATTAGCAGGAGTTTATTCATTCGGCAATATAAATTTTTAAATTTTATTTACAGGTATTTTGTGGAAAGGTTTGAGAAGGCATTGTTGGGACAGGACAACCAGTATAGCACATCGCAAAAAAGTGATACCTGCCAGTGAACGTCGAAACCAGCTGAAGAGTGGGTCTTCTGTAACGAAACTACAGAGCGCTATTTCTGCAAAAACGATCCTTGTTGGAACCTAAGGAAACACCATAACGTTATTTGCGGAATAATCAAGCAAAAGATCACTATTTTACCTAAATAACGCTCCTCTGTTTCGTTAAAATTTCAGACGGCTCTTATTAGCGCAAATAACGATACCACGGTTCGTTAGACAGGATACGGACGAGCGTCATACTTTTCCCGTTGCGTCCTGCAGAGATACATCGACATCGATTTTTGGCATGTCAGTGCAGTCTTTATAAATTCCTTAGAAATAGTTGCTACGATAACCGGGAAGGTGGATACGTGAACAATTCAATGGATTTTATAGGGAGGAAAAAGCAATGAAAGCAAGCAAGAGATTAGCAGGGATCGTGGCGGCGGGAATGGCCTTGACGTTGCTGCTATCGCCGATAAATGTCTCAGCGGCTGGGCAGCAGGAAACGGGGATCAACACGGGGTTCCAGGACAATTTCCGCGAGATCAAATCGGCAACGTCAGAGGATTATACGGATCTGGAGTTTCTTAAGCCGTTATTGAAGGATAAGACCGTCGTCAGCCTGGGCGAGAACTTCCACCGTGTGGCGGAATACAGCAGCATGAAGACGAGGTTGATTAAGTATTTGCATGAAGAGCTTGATTTTGATGTCGTTATGTTCGAGTCCGGGCTGGGTGATTCCTTTATGGCTTACGAGAATGCCGATATTTTACCGGCCAAAGGAATGATGGAGGGCTCCATCTTCCCGATCTGGCACTCCAAGGAGACGCTGGAGCTGTTCGATTATATTAAGCAGCAGAAGAGCACGGAGAATCCCCTGTATCTTGCCGGGTATGATATGCAGTTTACATCGGGATACTTGACTCAGTTTATTGCCGGCTGGATCGCCAAGGTAGATGAGCAGCAAGGCAAGGATTACTTTGACTTCGAGATGCAGGCAATAACTGACTTTTATACGGTGATTAACGAATATGGCCTAGACTTTGACAACAATCCTCAAGCGAAGCAGGAGATTCAAAAAGTATTGAATAAGTATGAACCTAAATATAGAGCGCTCATTCAGTTTATCCAAGAGAACAAGGAGCAGCTCGCCGCAGCATTTCCGCAAAATGCCAAGATGGTCGATATTGCTCTGAAAACGTTGGAGGACCGGATCAGCTTTATCAAAATGGGGTTGTACGGCACGAAGGAGAGCTATGAATTCAGAGATCGGATCATGGCCGATAATGTCGAGTGGCTGATGCAGGTGATGTACCCGGGCAAAAAAGTGATTTTATGGGCGCATAACGATCACCTGGCCAAAAATACGTCGGGAATGATGACGAAGGAGCAGGGCAAGTGGATTCACAGCTTCACCAGCATGGGAGAGCTGCTTCATAAGAAGCTCAGGGACAAGGGATATGTAATTGGCTTCTATATGAACAGCGGTAGAGCGAGCACGATTACGACGCAGCAGCTCTTCGATATCAAGCCGATGCCGAAGGGCAGCCTGGAGCAGATCGTAATGGGCAGCGGTTATAAGATTGCCTTCGCCGATCTGTCCCAGCATAAGACGCCGGACAAGAGCAACTCCTGGATGTTCAGAATGAACTATGCCGCTGAGGATGGAATGACCTCGGAGATTATTGCCCCGAACGCGATGAGGTTTATCCCCAGAGAGCAGTATGATGGCATTATCGTCTTCGATCAGGTGAAGGAGCCGACGACGGAATATTAATACGAATCCCCGTGAAGTGGCAGCGATGTTGCATTTCAGGGGGATTTTTGCCGTGTGTGCATGTACAATAAAAGGGATAGTAGTTGAAAGGACATCTGTGAAAATGAGAGAAAAGATTCTGATTGCTGACGATGAGCGGGAAATTGTAGAGTTCATGCGCGACGCACTGGAGGATGATGGTTACGATGTGCGGATCGCATATGACGGCAGCCAGGTGCTGGACCGGCTTGAAGAGCATGAGCAGCTTGATCTGATCATTTTAGATATTATGATGCCTCATCTCGATGGCCTTGAGGTGTGTCAGGTGATTAGGGATCGGGTAGCTTGCCCTATTTTGTTCTTAAGCGCACGCTCCGCCGAAGCCGATCGCATCCGGGGACTTGCTGTCGGCGGTGACGATTATATCGTTAAGCCCTTTAGTATGCAGGAGCTCAAGGCGAGAATCAGAGCGCATCTGCGCCGCGAGCAGCGGGGGCACATGGGCCGACATCCGAAGCTGCTCCATCACGGCCATCTGACGATGGACCTGGATAGCCTGCAATTATTTTACAAGAACATCCTTATCCCTTTAACCAGTCGGGAATTCGAATTGCTCCAGCTTCTCTTCATGCACCCGAACCAGGTATTCTCCCGCGAACAGATGTATGAGAAAGTTTGGGGGTATGATGCCGAGGGAGACGCCGCTACGGTGACAGAGCATATTAAGAACATCCGTGCCAAGCTGACAACGGCAGCGCCTGAGCAGACATTTGTGACGACGGTATGGGGGGTAGGATACAAATTCAACAGACCGTGAAGACGAGTAGAAGGCCGCTGCGCCGACAATTTATGAGCGCGTTTGTGCTTATCCTGTTATTTAGTTTCCTATGTTCACTTATGGTATGGGGGGTTACTCTTTATTTTTTGATTCATCAGACGGGGAGGGGGGTCCTTCCGGCTAATCATTACGAGCGGCAAATCCCGCGGATTCTGGAATATGCCGCTAGGCAGCAGGCTGCCTTGTTATCTCCTCAGATGCAGGATGAACTGGAGAAAGTGATCCCGCTTCAGGGCATCCAATATCAAGTTATCGATCTCGACGGACGGATTGTCTACGGATGGAAGGGAGAGAGCTATGTCAATGGTCCGGAGGATTTGATCGAAAAGCTGAACAGGACGGATAGTTATAACGGCAGATTTGTTAAGTTCAGTCCTATTCTTGATGCACAGCAGCGGCTGAAGGGGATGCTCCTGCTCCGCTATAGTCTTAATGTGACTGCCAATAATCCTAGGAATGGGTTGCTCGTTAGTCTCGTATTGGGCAGCCTGATCGCCCCATTCGTATTTATAGTCCTGTTCTCTGCGATCTTCGCCAGGAGGCTAGGCAAGCGGCTCGAACCGTCGATTACCCGGATTATTGGGGGGGCGCGGCGAATTCAGCAGAATGATCTTAATTTCTCAGTCGCTGGAGAGGGCGGGTCAAAGGAATTGACCGAGCTTTCGAACGCTTTTGAAGAGATGCGAAGTGCGCTGGAGCAGTCTTTGAAGCGTGAATGGCAGTTGGAGCAAGAAAGACGCGATATGATCTCGGCGATTGCCCATGATCTGCGGACCCCGTTGACGATTATCCAGGGCCACGCGGATAACCTGATCGAGAACGGCGCACGACATCCCGAGCGGCTGGAGCGGTATCTGCTGACTATTCGAAATAGCACCCAGCGTGCCGATAAAATGCTGACCGAGCTGCTGTTCCTAAACCGGATCGATATGCCTGACTTCATCTTGGAGTATCTGCCGACGGATTTAGCCGCCTTCTGTGAACGGAAGAGGCAAGAGTTCGATCTGCTGTGCCGCGAAAAAGGGGTTACGCTTTGCTGTTCACGCCAGCAGTGGCATCACCATGCAGAGCATCTGCTTCTTCTCGATTCCGCAAGGCTGGAGCAAGTTCTCGATAACGTCATTACAAACGGATTAAGATTTACACCAATAGGTGGAGAAATAGAGTGGACGATCTCGGTATATGAGCAGCATATTATTTTCGAGGTAAAGGATACGGGGCCGGGCTTCAGCGAGCAAGATCTGCGCTTCATGTTCGATAGATTCTATTCCGGGGATACCTCCAGATCTCAGGCTCAAGGCCACTCCGGACTGGGCCTGTACACAGCGAAGCTGCTCGTGGAGAAGCACGGCGGAAAGATCGAAGCCGGGAATCGTACTCAAGGCGGCGCTTGGGTAAGCCTTACTGTACCCTATAAGTGTGCTTCATAGGGCTCATATCCAGATAAGAGCCACCGGAATCCGGTGGCTCTTTGACTATCACTCATATTGTATGGAAATGGGAATGCCTCGGATGTTGGTTCATAATCGATGCTTTGAATTCGTACATCTTCAAGCGTCTGCAATTATCAATTTGGTGTCGGTCTTCCTGAATTTGGCTTGATAGCTGCGATCAACATTCACATCCGTCACGATGGTGTCAATTCGCTCCAGCGGCGCAATGGAGACCATGACATCTTTGCCGAATTTGGTACTATCGGCGGCGACGTAGACCTCGCTAGCAAGGTCAATCATCTTTTTACGGGTGATGGCCTCCTCCATGTTATAATCCGAGATTCCTCTCTCGATGGTGATCCCGCTACAGCAGATGAACGCCTTCCGGATATTCAACTCATGAAAATTGAAGATATAGTCATAAGCCACCACGGATTGCTCTTCTTTTCGAATTTTCCCTCCGATAATAATGAGATCCACATCACTATGGACAAGCTCTTGGATGACAGGGATGGAGCTCGTGATGACCGTGAGCTTCTTTTTATGCTTCATATACTTGGCAATTTGGTAGGTGGTGGACCCGCTATCAATATAGATACAGTCGCCATCCTCAATAAATTCACAGCACTTGCGAGCAATCTGTTCCTTCTCTTCCAGATGATTGATCATCCGTTCCTCCATTGAGGACTCTCCGAACCGCCCCACCAGCTTGATGCCGCCATATATTTTTTCGATTTTCCCCTGTTTGGTAAGCAGATTGATATCTCTTCTAAGGGTGTCGATCGATATATCCAGCGCTTCGGTCAGCTCATTGATTTTGAGTACCTCTCTAACGGTTAACAGATCAAGCATTTTCTTTTGCCTTTCTAGTGGCAGCATCTTCTCACCTGCTAAATACAGATTTTAGAGGCAGCTTAAAAAGTTCGGTTTGGATAAAAGAATCCAGATCGAGGTCAGTTCAGGGATGAGTGACCGCGAATTAAGGGAAGAATTCCATACCGTCCTTTTTGAGCACGCATTAGTATTAGAACAATTTCAGTGTATCGGCTACCTCTTCAAGATTCAATAGAGTTTACAAAGATCGGCATGTTCAACTGCCCAATATGGGCTAGAGTTATGCATAAGTAATGAATCATATATGCAAGATTTACTTAAATTTTACATAGTCGCTCATTCCGGATGACATACGGTTTTTATACTGGGATTGTGTTGAAGGAGGTGGGCGGCTTGCTGAAGCTGCAAAATATTAGCAAACAATTTGACGGCAAAACAGTTCTTGATGACATCAGCTTCGAGATGGGTTCAGGTGAGATTATGTCGCTCCTCGGTCCAAGCGGAAGCGGGAAGACAACCCTGCTCCATCTGATTCTTGGCCTGACGGGAGCTGATCGCGGAAGCATCATCTTCGGTGAAGAGGATCTGACCCATGTGCCCATGAAGAAGCGCGGATTCAACATCGTGTTCCAGGACTACGCCCTGTTTCCGAACTTGAGTGCGTATGACAACATCGTATACGGTCTTCGCAATAAGAAAGGGACTGCAAGTGAACAAGAGGTTCAAGAATATATCGACTTTCTGGAGTTGGCCCCGCATCTGAATAAAAGAATAGGTGAGTTGTCCGGAGGACAGAAGCAACGGGTGGCTTTGGCAAGAACGTTGGTTACAAAGCCGAAAATCCTGCTGCTCGATGAGCCGCTAAGCGCGCTGGACGGGGTCATTAAGGAATCTATCAAACAGCGAATTCAATCGATTGCCAGAGAGTTCAAGCTGACGACAATTATTGTAACGCATGATCCGGAGGAAGCCTTAACCCTGTCTGACAAAATATTGATTATCAATCAGGGCAAAATCTCGCAATTTGGATCACCGCAGCAAATTATTAATCAGCCGGAAAATGAGTTCGTGAAGCAATTCATTATTAAGCAGTTGCTAATCAAACGGCAAAACATCTATAACCTGTTCGGTGAGCTGTATGCACATGCATAAAATCAAGCCCGAGATGCGGGTGGTATTCATCCTGATTCTGCTGTTGTTCGCTGTGTTCCTGTTCTTACCGTTGATCATATTACTGATTCGTTCCTTCGAGACGGATCAAGGAATCTCACTCGCCAATTATATCGCCGTCTGGAAAGAGCCAGATATGCTCGCGGCTGCCTGGAATAGTGTCAAAGTTTCAGCTGCGGCGGCGATCATCGCCACGGTATCAGGCTTCATTCTAGCTTATTCGATTCACTGTACTAGAATATACAGCCCGATCAAGGGGGCGCTGCGAACGGCAATTATTCTACCCATGTTATTACCGACGATCACTTATGGCTTTGCCATAATGTACTCGTTCGGCAACCAGGGCTTGCTGACCAAGCTGTTTGGCAGGAACCTGTTTGAAATTTATGGCTTTAACGGCCTGCTGACAGGCTATGTCATTTATACATTGCCCTCGGCATTCCTGCTGATCCATAACGCCTTCGGTTATATCGATAAAAAGATCATTATTGTCTCGCGGCTAATGGGTGATGGAGCGGTGAGAAGCTTCGCCAACACGATTGTGCGGCCGCTCGTTGGGGCGCTGGGCGGGGCGTTTGTCCTCTCCTTTATTCTGAGCTTCACGGATTTCGGGATCCCGGCCTCCGTAGGAGGAACCTACCCGGTCGTTGCTACCCGGCTCTATCAGGTTATGCTCGGTGCTATCCCGAACTTTAATCAGGGAGCGGTTATTGCCGTGCTGATGCTGATTCCAGCGGTGTTCGGGATCTGGCTGTTAAATTACCTGGAGCGGCTTAACTTCCATTATGACAAGATCAGCGACATCGAGCTGCCGAGACACCGCACCCGTGATATCGCGTTGGGAGTAATCTCCTGCGCGATTGTACTGGGATTGCTATCGATCTTTGCGATCATGTTCATCGCACCGTTCTTGAACAGCTTTCCCTACGACCTTCACTTCACCTTCAAGCATGTAAGGGATGTACTCACCTCCGATTTGACGGGAGTATATAAGAATTCGCTAGGGGTGGCGCTGTTAACGTCTCTGTTCGGGACAGTAATGGCCTATGGAGCCGCGCTGCTGAATGTGCGGACCAAGCTGAAGGGCAGGGAGGCAAGCGATATCGTGTCGATGATTACCAATACTGTGCCGGGCATGGTACTCGGGATCTCGTATCTGCTCTTGTTCAACGGCAGCAGCTTGAAGGGAACCTTCACAATTATCGTATTATGCAATATCGTTCACCTGTTCACGACGCCCTATCTCATGGCCAAAAATTCTTTGTCCAAGATGAATCCTTCTTGGGAGACGACAGGAGAACTGCTGGGTGACAGCTGGTTCAAGACCGTGCGCCGGATCGTTCTGCCGAACTCGGTATCAACGGTGCTGGAGATGTTCAGTTATTACTTTGTCAATTCGATGGTGACGATCAGCGGGATTATTTTCCTCGTATCGGCGCAGACATCCGTTATGGCTAGCAAAATCAAGGAGTTGCAGCACTTTGCCAAGTTTAACGAGATTTTTGTCCTGTCGCTGCTGATCTTCCTCACCAATCTGGTCATAAAGATCCTTTGCGATTGGATGCAGAGAAGAAGGGCGGTGTCCTGATCAGCCCAAGCTGAATATGGCAAGTCATGTAGCCGCATATCATGATTAGTTGAATCATCCATATCAAAATTATGAAAAGAGAGAGGGATTATACAGTGTTCAAATCAATGAAAGGTATGTTGCTTACACTTTTGGCGATAAGTCTGGTTCTCGCAATGGCGGGCTGCGGCAGCGGCAGCAGCAAAGCGGAGGAAGCAAAGAAGGTAGTTATCTATACAAATGCTGATGAAGAGGCGGTAACCTCCATGGAGACCGCGCTAAAAAGTGCCGGCTATGACGGGAAATACGTGCTGCAAACGTTTGGGACCTCAGAGCTTGGCGGCAAGCTGATGGCTGAGGGAGACAACATAGAAGCCGATTTGATCACAATGAGCTCTTATTTTATCGAAAGCTCGCAGAGCCAGCACCCGATGTTCAAAGATCTCTCCTTTAAGACGGGTGCACTGGAGCAGTACCCGGCTTATTATACGCCAATCTTGGCAAATACCGGCTCAATCTTTATAAACACGGAAGTGTTGAAGGAGAAAGGACTGTCGTTGCCGACCTCCATCAAGGATTTGACTGCCCCTGAGTTTAAAGGGCTCGTCTCCATCCCGAACATTATGGACTCTTCTACCGCCTGGCTGCTTGTTCAAGCCATTATTGGCCAATATGGGCAAGACGAGGGCAAGACGGTATTGCATGACCTGATTACTAATGTAGGTCCGCATCTGGAGAGCTCGGGTTCCGGCCCGCTCAAGAAGGTTCAAGCGGGCGAGGTTGCTGCCGGATTTGGTCTGCGCCACCAGGCGGTTAAAGCGAAGGCGGCAGGTGCGCCGATCGATTATGTGGACCCGATTGAGGGGAATTTCTCTCTGACAGAATCCCTCGCTGTAGTGGATAAGAAGAATGCTACGACAGAGTTGGCTATGAAAATGGCGGAAGTCATTATTAAGGACGCACGTAAGGACCTGATCGCTAACTATCCGGTAGCTCTGTACGACGGCGAGAGCGTAGACGATGTGAACAAACCGGCTCAATCGTTGAAGTTTGAGCAATCGCTGACGGTGGAGCTGCTTAAAGAACATCAGGAATTTTTCAAGAGCGCTCAACAATAATTCATAGATTAGAAAGCTACAGATCGATTGATGACCCAATTTAGGCGTTAAATCCATCTAACAAGGGAGTAAGGCAAAATGAATGCATACAAGCTATTGACCCCAGGACCGCTCACTACGACTAGCACCGTTAAGAAAGAGATGCTTCTGGACCGCTGTACATGGGATGAGGATTATAAATCAATTACGCAGAAGATCAGGTCTCAGCTTTTGACGATTGCCGGAGCTGATTCGACAGAGTACACAGCTGTGCTGATGCAAGGCAGCGGCACCTTCGCGGTGGAGTCGGTTATGACCTCGGCGGTGTCCAGGACAGATAAGCTGCTGATCATCACTAATGGAGCTTATGGTGAACGGATCGTGCAAATGGCGGAGTATCTCGACCTGAATTATTCCGAGCACCGGGTCAGTTATGACAAGCAACCCAAGGAAGCGGCGCTTCGGGCGCTGCTGGAGGAAGATGCAGCGATTACCCACATCGCTATGGTCCACTGTGAGACGACAACAGGTATTTTAAATCCGCTTGAGATGGTAGCTGGGTTGTCCCGGGAATATGGCAAAACCTTGATCATCGATGCCATGAGCAGCTTTGGCGGGATTGAGATCGATGTGGCCGGACTGGGAATCGACTATTTGATCAGCAGTGCAAATAAATGTATCCAGGGTGTGCCTGGCTTCGGCTTTGTCATTGCCAAGCTCGAGCGGCTGAAAGCCTGCCAAGGGGTAGCGCACAGCTTGTCACTCGATCTGTACGATCAGTGGAAGGGAATGGACAAGGACGGCAAATGGCGCTTCACATCACCCACGCATGTCGTAGCTGCTTTTGCCAAAGCCATTGACGAGCTTATTGAGGAGGGCGGGGTATCCGCACGGAATGCACGCTACAGCGAGAACAATCGCATCCTGCGAAGCAAACTTGCTGAAATAGGTATTGAAGCTTATATTTCAGAGGATAAGCAGTCGCCGATAATTACAACATTCCTATTCCCGAATGCAAGCTTCGATTTCACTGAGTTCTACAAATATGTGAAGGGGCGGGGATATGTGATTTATCCGGGCAAGCTGACGGATGCGGATACGTTCCGGATCGGCAATATCGGGGAGATTTACCTGCAAGACATCGAACAATTATGCAGCATTATTAGCGATTACATGGGAGGAACTGAACAATGAATCAAATCGAGGGCGTTATTTTGGATTGGGCGGGGACTGCGGTAGATTTCGGATGCTTTGCTCCGGTGAATGTATTTGTTGATATTTTTAAGCAGGCTGGCATTGAGGTGACGATGGAGGAAGCCAGGGCCCCGATGGGGATGCTGAAGATCGATCATATTCGCGCCATGCTGTCCATGCCGAGAGTAGCGGCGTTATGGGATGAGAAGTACGGTAGAGCTTCTAACGAGGAAGATGTAAATCGCTTGTATGGCGAATTTGAGCCCGCGCTTATGGCCTCCTTGTCTGAATATACAGAGCCGATACCAGGCGTGATCCATACCGTTGAGGCGCTGCGCTCGCAAGGTTTGAAGATCGGATCTTCGACAGGCTATACCAATTCCATGATGGAGGTTGTCATCTCTGGCGCCAAGGCTAAAGGCTACAGCCCGGATCATGTTGTTACACCGGATGACACGGATTCCTATGGAAGACCTTATCCTTATATGATCTATCGCAATATGGAAGCTTTAAAGTTATCCGCGGCATGGAAGGTCGTGAAGGTAGGGGATACCCCCTCCGATATTAAGGAAGGCGTGCAGGCTGGCGTATGGTCAGTTGGCGTTGCGGTTGGAAGTTCGGAGATGGGGCTTAGCGAGCAGGAGTACCAGGCCTTGTCCGATGCGGATAAAGAGGCAGTTATTGCCAGGACGAAACAAGGCTTCATGCAGCAGGGAGCCGATTTCACAATCCATACAATGTCGGAGCTTCCGCCGTTGATTGAGCGGATCAACGGATGGCTGGCGGAAGGCAAAAGACCTGGCAGTGTCAAGGAGTAAGATACAGTCAGACCGGGGCATGAAAATTGATAAATTCAGGTAGTTTGTCCCCTTTGAAGCACCTTCAAGGAATGACGCCTATCGCAAGAGAGGCGGAGCCCTGGGGGTGTTTTATATTATTTCGGGAGGACAGGTTCCCGATAAATAGGCACCCGCATAGGATGACTACAAAAAGTTATAGGCTATGAGAGGAGAATGAATGTTGCACGACAAACCGTGGGACCCGCAGCAGTGGGGTAATCCTGGACAATACGGCTGGAATGGTTACGATTGGAGTCATGGCGGCAATTCATACTGTAGCTCGAGCAGTACGAGTGAGCATAGCTGGAGCCCATTCTACAGAGCTAATACAGTTGAGGATTACGGACCAAGGCCGTTCGTCATCAATATTGAAGAAGCCACAGAACGGAATAAAAATTACCGTACTGCTATATGGACAGGGGATCATCTGCAAGTTACCTTGATGAGTATCCAGGTTGGCGAGGACATCGGTCTGGAGGTTCATCCTAATGTCGATCAATTTCTGCGGATTGAAGAAGGGGAAGGACTTGTCCAGATGGGGGACAAGAAAGACCATTTGAATTTTCAGGAGAAGGTTCATGAAGACGACGCTATTATCGTTCCAGCCGGAACCTGGCATAATGTGACCAATACAGGCAGGAAGCCGCTTAAGCTCTACACCATCTATGCTCCGCCTAACCATCCGCATGGAACTGTCCAAGCGACCAAGGCCATTGCTATGGCTGAGGAAGGGGCAGAGAAGTAATTTACATCAATAATAGAACAGCCAGTTGCCGATGAATGCGGCGACTGGCTGATGAAATGTATGGGTTACTATTTAGCTGCTTTGAATTGACTGCGCATTTGATCGAACAATTCTTGAGACTCGGCATTCTCGGATGCAGCATAACCAAAAGCTACTTTATTATCGATAATCAGCACAATCATTTCCTGATGGTTTGCGGCCTGAATGAGTACTACGGCCCCTTTCCCGTCTTCGTCATCATAGGGTACTGATTCGGCTACCTTTGGATCCTTCAGCTTCTTGTCCTCCGAAGCTTCAGACGCGGCCCCTAAGCGGAATAGGGCCTGAATTTCAGGATGCACACTCTCTTCAACGAACTTCTCCCTGTCTTCCTTTGTTCCATTGTAGAAATCGGTGACATAGGACAATGCCAGCTTCTCATCCGAGGATAGCTTCTTCGAGTCGGCAGCATTATTGCTGGAGCATCCAGATAATATAATCACAGCGGCAAATAAAATGGACAGAAATTTTGCAAAGTTTTTCATGGTTTCCTCCTAGTATATATATGTACATTTGCTAGTCTATCAGATTAAGGGGAAATGCCCTATACAAGATGATACATAAAAGGTAAATGAATAGTTACTTTCCTGAAATATCCTGTACCCAGCGCATACTTCATTGACAAGGGTTAGATGGCTAGAGATAATAATTGAGAATGATTATCAATTGGGAGACAGAGGGGGCGCTGAGGTGATAAAGAGTACAAGTCCACAGAGTCCACAGGGAGCGATATTTGGGATGCCCGTTCGGCTGCTGGCCTTAGAGGACCTGGAGCCGTCTACTTTGGAATCAGAAGGAGCGGACAGCCTTCGGAAGCTGTTAGCGGTATGGAAAGGCAAGCTGGGGATCCCGCGGCCTGACGCTGAAGCGGGTGGGCTGCTGTGGTTGTGTGAAGGTGATTTGTTGATTCTTTCTCCAGGAGACCGCATCCAGGTCGAGGTGGACCCGGAGGAGTCCGTAGAGGGATGTCTACTGGAGTTCCTTATTACCGGAGCTGCTGATTCCCCCATGCTGGGCTTAAATCCTCTGCTGCTTCGCCAGGCAGACAAAATAACAGAAACAGCCCAACGGATGACTCAGCATTGGAGGCTCGGGTCGAGACAGCCGTGGGAGCTGCAATGGCTGTTCATGGATCTGATGCAGCAGGTCGAGGAAGCCTCCAGGATGGGGCAGGAGCGATCCGGCTCCTGGCTGGAGGAGAGCTTGAATTATATTCACGCACAGTATCATAACGAATTAAGCCGGGAGAGGCTGGCGGAGCGGGCCGGGGTAAGCCCGGAGCATTATTCCCGCTGCTTTCGTGTTCATACAGGGCATACGCTGACCGAATATTTAACCTTGCTTCGAGTGCGCAAGGCGCAGGAAATTCTGCTGTCCGGCCGCCCCGTTACATTGGATCAAGTGGCTAGGGAGGTCGGTTACCGCGAGGGGATGTATTTAAGCAGAAGATTCAAGCAAACGACAGGCGTTGCCCCGACGCTCTACCGGAAGGTATCCGTCCGCCCGGCAGCGCTTAACGTGAATCATAGCGCTTCGTTATGGGCACTTGGCATCCATCCGGAGTGGGGCGTATTCTCCGACTGGCTGACACAAGCTCATGGAGCGCAAGCAAGATACAGTCCCGATGTTTTGCTGATCGGTGACTGCAGCCGACAATCCTGCAGTGGGCGGCCGGATGTATTCATCAGCTATGAACTGGAGCGCCCGGCTACAAGTTTACTTGAGCTTGCGCCAATTATACAGCTGCCGCATAAGCGGCTCGATTGGCAGGGCCAGTTCAGACGCATCGCTGATCTCGTCGGCCGCAGCCGTCAAGCGGAAGAACTCCTTGAGCAGATCGGCGAGAGAGCCGACAGGCTGCGGGGGGAGCTGCTTCAGTGTTATGGAACAGGCCGCAGCGTTATTGTCTGGGAGATCGGCAATAACGGAACGGCCTATGCTATTGGAGCGAGTAACGGACGGGGAGCGCAGCTGCTGTATGGCGAGCTGGGCTTTCAGATGCCGGACTCGCTGCTCGAGCGGGGATTGCTGGAACGAGGATACGTCCAGACCGGAATAAGCGAGATGCCTGAGTTTGAGGCGGATTTGATCTTCTTGACCGGGATGCCTCGCTCCAGAGAGGTGGCTTTAAGGCTGGGGACAATGCTGCAATCCAGGAAATGGTGCAGCTTGAAGGCGGCAAGCTCCGGGAATGTCTATATGCTGGACAATCCCGAACTATTTTTCGGCTACGATCCCTTGTCGAGCCACGAACAGCTCGCAGTGCTTGAACGAGTGCTGCTGCATAGATGACAACAACAGCATGATCATAATAATCTATGGCCGAATATCACGGACAGTCATGGTCAAGCGTCAGGACCCTGTGTATTCTGTAATTGAGAATGAATATCAATGAAACAGGGGGCTTCAAGCATGAAATCATGGCATAAACTACTGGCGGCAGGCTGTCTGGCCTTACCGCTGTTGCTGTCTGCTTGTGAAAGCGCGGACGAAGCTAGCGGAAATAAGACGGAGAACAGCGCTTCTTCCGAATCCGATCCTAACCGGTCAACCTCCTCCCAGTCGGAGGTAAAGAGTGTTCAGACTGTGAACGGAGAGATCGAAATTCCTGCTCACCCCTTGCGGATTGTAGCTGAGGAATACTTGGGCAGCTTGATTCCGCTTGAGGTTATTCCGGTAGGGGCACCCGGATTGACGCTTAACAACGTCTACTTCAAGGAAGCCTTGAAGGGAGTGGCCGATACCGGCGACTATGGGAAAATGAATCTGGAGAGAATTCTGGATCTGAATCCCGACTTGATTCTGTCCGCCAATAACGACAACTATGCGCAGCTTAGCAAGATTGCGCCTACAGTCGTTGTACCTTGGGGGAATTTGAAGAACGCTCACGAGGAGTTAACTTATTTCGGAGAGCTGCTGGACAAGCGAGAGAAAGCAGCGGCCTGGCTGCAAAGCTATGATGAGCGGATTGCTGCGGCGCGGGCGCGTGTTGAGCAGGCGATCCCTGCGGAAGCCAGCTTCTCGATCCTGGAGGTCACGGACAAGTCGATCTTCGTGTATGGGGACAACTTCGGCCGCGGCGGTCAGCCAGTATATCAGGCTCTGGGGCGCAAGGCTCCGGAAAAAGTAGCGGCGGAGATTATGGAGAAGCAGTGGGCAGAGATCAGTGCGGAGAAGCTGCCGGATTATGCCGGCGACTATCTGGTGATCACCTCGAACAATCTTACATTGGAGGATTTGCGTCAGGACCCGATGTGGGGCACACTGCCTGCGATCAAGAACGGCCAGGTCTATGTCTGGAAGGAGGAGCGCTCCTGGTACTATGATCCGGTAGCTGTACTGTCCCAGACAGAGGAGCTGGCCGCTTGGCTGGCGCCTGCAGTATAAAGTTAAATAAAGACCTCCTGTCCGCCAAAGGCGGACAGGAGGTCTTTATCTTCTCTAAGCTGGAGATTACAGGCTCCAGACATTGTATAAGATAACTGCCGCTTCAGCCCGCGTAACCGGGTCCTGAGGAGCGACCTTATTATCTTTACCGCTTACAATTCTGTTCCCGAGCAGCGTAGTGGCGCTGTCTAAGGCGTAGCCCGACAGGCTCACTGCATCCGAATAGGCATCAAGCCCGTCGCTGTCCTCCAGCTGTATGCCGGCTGCAGCGAGCGCACGCGTCGTCATGACCATCATATCCTGCCGGGAGACTGTGCTGCTGGGTTTGAATGTGTTGTCCTGATAGCCGATGGCAATGCCGAGTTCCTTGGCGATGGCCAGTTCCTTACTATAATAAGCACCAGCAGGAGTGTCGTTAAAGCTCGCTTCATTGCTGCCATTTCCTTGCAGTTTAAGGGTTCTCACCAGAAGTACAATAAGATCGGCCCTTCTGATTGGAGATTCCGGGGAGAAGCTATTCTCATTCATCCCCTTGATAATTTCGCGGGCTGCCAACGTCTCAATCGCTTGTTTACCCGAAGCAACGCCAGTCAGATCCTCGAAGGTCCTGGATGCGTAGGCTATAGCATACGTGCTGAAATGAGTTGTACGGAATACAACCGCTTCACTTGCCGCATTATATCGTCCATTTGGAATAGGCGTGGCCTTGCCTTTGCTGTCGATATGCCAGATGACGAGATTGTTCAGATGGCTTAGTTCATCTGCTAATGGTGTATAAGGGATGGATACCGTGATAGGTGCCGCAGGGTTATTCCAGGCGATTACCCGATCTCCGACTGATATACTCAGATCGATCATCGGACGATCGCCAACCCGCTCGCGGACAGAGCCCGATAGACCGTCTGCGGAGACTTTGGCGATACGGAACGTTACTTGCTCTTCATCCATGGTTATATTAGATAGCATTTGGCCTGGAATTCGAACGGAGCCATGCTCTGTTTGCAACAGCAGGTCCAGGTTGACTTGGCCCGTCAAATATTGAGACGGCAATTGCACCTCGTAAGATTCTGCATTCGTCTGCTTCGGCACGTCGATGACGATTTGCTTCTTGCCGTTAGCTTCGGTTGTTGCCTGCTCAAGGGCCTTGCTCAGCGTCTCCTTGGAGATCGCAGCTTTGGCTACCCCGTTTTCGTTCTTTACAGGCGGCGTGATCGTTATTACACCGTCTTTATTCCCTACGGCAGGCGCCGACGGAACAGAACTGCTGCTGCCAGGGCTACTGCTGCTATTATTGCTGCTGCCGTAATCGCTGCCATTGCTCCCGCCGCCATTGGAGCCCCCGGGCTTGCCGGCGAGCGTAAGGACACCAAAGACGGAGGTGTCTTGGAAGCCGTTGCCTGTTGTGTCATTCCAAGCTGCGACGCTCTGGCGGGCGCCGTCCTTGGCATCGTTGATCTGCGCATCGAAGCCTACTTTTGTATTATTAGCCGGAGTGATCGTCTTGAACGGGATCTTCATCTCAACCGTATAATTGGAGCCGGATACCTTGGTCGCCGATTCGAACCCTTCGGCCATGCCTTCAGGCTTGAAAGAAGTCTCGTTGTCGAAGTTCACTCGATATTGCCCGTCGTCATCCTGATAGAAAGTAGTCTTTCTGTTATTCTCGTCAAGGAAGACTTCAACCGAATCCTGCTCCCATTCATTAGCACTTGATTTGTCTAGCTGTGAGTCGCTTACCTGTATCAATACATACAGGTTCTCATCGTCCCATAGTGCTTTAGCTACTCCGGTAGCTCCCTGCCAGGCTGATTGGTACCGGTTGATCGGCATCTCTGGGGCCTTGCTCCAGGCTGCATCTACGGTTCCATCAATAGTTGGTGTAGCATAATTCGCTGTCGAATGATTGGCATCAGTCTCATCAGGCCGATGCTCTTCGATAAATCGATCCGGATCAATGACGGCATAATAAGCTGGTTTGGCTTGCAGATTTTTATCAAACAGCAGTGGATTCGTTGAGGATCTCCAGCTCGTGCCATCATCCAATCCCCAGAAAGTAACGCGCTTGATATGATCGGAATGCTCTTTATAAATATTGAATATCTGGGCATACAGATATCCTTGAGCATTCGCAAGATTGGCAGGAAGCTGATAGTCGCTTCCGGCCTGAATGTCCAGCTCGGTGATGCTGACCTCGACACCAAGCGAGATGAATTTCTCCAGCGACAGCTCCACATTTACCGGGTTGGTATTTATTGAATAGTGGGCCTGCATGCCAACGCCATCGATGAGCAGCTGGCCTGGATGAGCGGTGGCGTAATTGTCGTTGATCTCTTTGACCATTTGGTAGATGGCTTCCGCTTTATTCGGGTTATCATCGTTGTAGTCGTTATAATACAGCTTAATATCCCAGCCCTTCTCATTCAGCACCTCTCTGGCTGCGAGGAAGGCTTGCTCAATATAGTCGGGGCCGATGGCTTGATACCAAGGAGATTTGCGCAGTGCTCCCTGCCAGTCGGAAGGGTTATTCGGATTATCGTTCATCGCTTCGTTAACGACATCCCAGGAAATCACTTTGTCGCCGAAATGCTCCATCACTGTCTTAATATGAGTCTGCATGTTCTCAAGAGCTTCGTCCCGACTCAGAGGTGCGCTGTTTCCTTCCGAATTTACAGTTGTATTCATCCAAGTCGGCGATTGCTGGTGCCATACCAGGACATGACCGTGCATTTGTATGCCTGCATCCAGCACTTGATTTACCATGTCGTCTGCGGCGTCAAAAGTAAATTGGCCTTTCTCACGCTGCAGCGCATCCGGCTTCATCGCATTGCCTGCGGTAGCAACATTATAATGCATGCTCAGCAGGTCCATCCGCATACCGCCCAAATCCTCTGCTGAAATAGCATTACCGATCAGGAAGTCATGGTTGTATACCTCCTTGATCGGGGTTAGATCCCGCTGGATATCGATCGGACCTGCGGTCTTCACGAAGCTGATATCGTCAATATAGAAAGAGGCCGTCGCATTATTTGAGCTTTCAACGTAGATTGTCAGATATTCGCCACCGACGCTGTTATAACGGTAGCTGCCTTCGAATTGCACCCAGCCGTCATTGGTGCTGATAGTCTTAGGGGAGAGGGCAACATAATTCGCGCTGCCTCCATCGCCAATCTGCGTGGACAATTGAAGTTGTGAGCTTGCCGGACTGATCAGCTTGACCCATGCTGACACCTTATATTCACTACCCTTGTCGACATATTGCTCGACACGCAGTGACGGGCCGTGCCAAGTCTCGGTTCTGTCTTCGACTTTCAAAGCGTAAGAGCCGCCTTCGGTATGGTTAGCTTCATTTGTAATGGTCAATGTTTCCTTGCCTGACCTGCCTCCAAAACCGCCCATCTCCAAATCTTCAAAGGTAATCGTAGTAAATGCCTTTGCTGGCGGTCTAGGTTGTTCCGGTTGAGTACTGCCGGAATCCTCAGTGATCAGGATATCTCCAATGTAGAAGGGGACGGTGGCACCGGGGTCGTTGGATTGGACCCGAAGAGCCCGATCTTTGGAGGTATCAACGGTAAACGTTTTGGATAGGGTTAAGGCCTTGCCTGCTTCAAACTTCGCGCCGTCCAGCCATGCATAACTATCTACCGTTTGTAAGTATGCTTGAGCATCACCCGGTACATTAACATTAGCATCAACATAAACAGCTACGGTCACCGTATATTCCTTACCATCTTTCAGCCCGATATCCGCAAATTTGAAATCAGCGGCATCATAGTTTGCAGCTCGGTTGCCTACATATAAAGCCCCGCCGTCTTCATTTCCTTCAAAAACCTTCCCTGTGACATGTTCCAGTGTGGCGCTACCCGATTGTGTTGCAGCACCTTTACCGTTAGCAAAGTCCTCATGATATACCACTACCGGTTCCGAAGCGCTTCCAGTATCAGCCTTGGCTCCTAAAGCTATCCAGCCCGAAGGGATGAACAGGATTGCCGCGAGCAGAATCGCGATGGATCGTTTGATCATCTTACTCATGCGTTCTTTGCACCCTCCCTTATAAATATTATGGTTAAGCGCTTTCATATATGGTCGAACTGGTCCTCCTTTCAGAATCAAATCATATTATTTATCCCCTCATGCATCTAGTTCGGAATTAAAGAAGGTTCCGATATTATTACATATCATTGTAAAAAAAGTAGATTTTCTTGTGGCCTCGCGCCTATTTTGCGAGAATAGCTACATCTATTTTCCAAAAAAAGAGTTATTCTATTAAATATAGAGACCATGTGTGCAAGAGCAGTGGTACGAGCTATCCTTGCTGACAAGTGGAGACGTAGAACGAACTTGTATTGGAGGGAGTCTATGCGCTGAGAACGGGACTGGCAGTGGTTATATTATAGATAGGAAATTTATGATCATCCGGAAGAATGGGAACGGAATTCCTGTGAATACTAAGAATATGAAGACTTGGTGAACTGGTTTGACATTGAGAATGATTAATATATAATAATTATTATAAATAAGAAATTAGTATAGCTCACCTGGGAAATGTGCATGCACTGCTCAAATGTCTCTATGCTAATTCTTCAATAAAACAATATACCTGGGAGGTACGAATAATCATGTCATTGATTGGAAAAGAAGTACTACCATTTAAAGCTAATGCTTATCACAACGGGGATTTCATCGAAGTCTCTGAAGAGAATTTCAAAGGAAAATGGAGTGTAGTTTGCTTCTACCCTGCAGACTTCACATTCGTGTGCCCTACTGAGCTTGAAGACTTGCAAGATCAATATGCAACTTTGAAAGAGCTTGGCGTTGAAGTATACTCCGTATCTACGGATTCCCATTTCGTACACAAAGCTTGGCACGATAGCTCCGAAGCGATCGGCAAAGTTACTTACATTATGATTGGCGACCCTTCACATACCATTTCCCGCAACTTTGATGTCTTGATCGAAGAAGAAGGCGTGGCAGACCGCGGTACCTTCATTATCGACCCAGACGGAGTGATCCAAGCGGTTGAAATTACTGCCGGCGGCATCGGACGTGACGCAAGCATTCTGATCGACAAGATCAAGGCTGCTCAATATGTTCGCAACCATCCGGGTGAAGTTTGCCCTGCTAAGTGGAAGGAAGGCGGAGAAACCTTGAAGCCTAGCCTTGACCTTGTAGGCAAGATTTAAGGAGAGAGATCATGAAACTGGATGCAGACATCAAATCACAACTGGCGCAATATCTCCAGCTCTTGGAAGGCAATGTTCTGCTGAAAGTCAGTGCAGGATCCGATTCGGTATCTAACGACATGCTGGATTTAGTAAATGAATTATCCGGCATGTCTGATAAAATTACGGTAGAGCATACTACATTGCCCAGAACTCCAAGCTTTAGCGTAAACCGTGCAGGTGAAGACACTGGCGTTACATTTGCTGGGGTACCATTAGGCCATGAGTTCACTTCGTTGGTACTCGCCTTGCTTCAAGTTAGCGGTAGACCGCCTAAGGTGGAGCAGAGCGTCATTGACCGGGTTAAGGCGATTCAAGGGGAATATCACTTTGAAACTTATGTCAGCTTGTCCTGCCACAACTGTCCTGACGTGGTGCAGGCGCTGAACATGATGAGCGTGCTTAATCCTAACATCACTCACACCATGATTGACGGCGCAGCCTTCAAGGAAGAAGTGGAGAGCAAGGACATTATGGCCGTGCCAAGTGTCTATCTCAACGCTGAATTCTTCGAGAGCGGCCGTATGACGGTGGAAGATATTTTAAATAAAATGGGCAGCTCGGAGGATACTTCCGAGTTTGAGAATAAAGAGCCATATGACGTATTGGTTGTCGGTGGTGGTCCAGCTGGCGCGAGCGCAGCGATCTACGCGGCACGCAAAGGCATTCGCACAGGTATTATTGCTGAACGCTTCGGCGGACAAGTAAATGATACACTGGGTATTGAGAACCTGATCGGTACGAAATACACAGAAGGCCCCAAGCTTGCTGCCAGCCTCGAGGAGCATGCGAAGGAATACAACATTGACATCATGAAATCTCAGATGGCGAAGCGTCTTGAGAAGAAGGATTTCGTTGAGGTTGAATTGGAGAACGGTGCGATTCTGAAGAGTAAGACCGTCATTGTGTCCACAGGTGCTCGTTGGCGTAACCTGGGTGTACCTGGCGAAGCGGAGTTCAAGAACAAAGGCGTGGCTTATTGCCCGCACTGTGATGGTCCTCTGTTCGCTGGCAAGCATGTCGCCGTTGTTGGCGGCGGCAACTCTGGTATTGAGGCAGCTATTGATCTGGCAGGCGTTGCCGGCCATGTTACTGTTCTTGAATTCATGCCAGAGCTCAAGGCGGATTCTGTTCTTCAGGAACGCCTGAACAGCTTGCCGAACACCACGGTGATCAAGAATGCTCAAGTGAAGGAAATTACCGGCACCAATAAGGTGGACGGTGTAACTTACATCGAGCGTGAGAGCGGTGAAGAGAAGCATATCGATCTGCAAGGGGTATTTGTCCAAATCGGGCTTGTCCCAAATACAGATTGGTTAGCCGACACTGTAGAACGTACTCGTATGGGAGAGATTGTCGTCGACAACCGCGGCGCAACGTCCGTTCCTGGCGTATTTGCCGCAGGTGACTGCACGAATTCGCCATTTAAGCAGATCATTATTTCGATGGGCTCAGGTGCTACTGCAGCGCTTGGCGCATTCGATTATATGATCCGGAATCAATAATCTTTATCAGATCATGGAGCAAGAGCCTAAATTCACGACAGCACCGTGAATGTACCTGCTTGGGAGCCGCTTATACAGGCGTTCCTGGAAGGAGGGCCCCCGCGTCCATTGAAGAACCCCAGCCCGGGTGAGGGCTGGGGTTTTTTTCCTGCTTTTTGTTGTGTTTGCGCTCATTGGAATTCTAACGGAACTGAGGGGCGTTATTTTGCGCTAAACGTGGTGTTTTGCAATCTAACGGAAATGAGTGCACTTATTTGCCTGAAAAAGGGCAGTTAACCCAAGAAAACGGACGAATAAGGCCCCCTATTTCCGTTAGATTGCAAAAATGCCTGATTTGGTAGAAATAACGGCGCTCAGTTCCGTTAGAAAACGCAATCCGTTAGAAAACGGCTGGTACAGGGGGAGCAATCGCCAATTGAATAAAGCCTACAGCCGCTTCGCTTGATTAATCTCCAGCCTTCGCTGTCGACTGGCGGAAGATCGGCTCAAACGGCACATGAATCCGAATCGGCAGCGGATACGGATCGCGAATGCACTGCAGCATCGTCTTTGCTGCTATGACGCCGATCTCGAAGGTCGGGATGCGAATCGTAGACAGCGGCGGCACCGTATAGCGAGAGGGCTCATTATCATCAAACCCCATGACGGCAAAATCATCCGGGATGCTGTAGCCCTTCTCGGAGATAGCCCGCATGCTGGCCATCGCCATAATGTCGCTTGCTGCAAAGACAGCGGTTGGCAAATTCCCCGCATGTTTCTCCAAATATTGCAGCATGAGGCGATAGGCATTATCCGGCTCCCAGGAGGCGTCCAGAACGCGGTCCTCCCGCACCGATAATCCCGCCTGCTCCAGGGCGAGCTTATACCCCCGATAGCGTTTCTCCTTCTCGAAGCGGCCCGACAACCCCGTTCCGCCAATAAACATAATATCCCGATATCCCTGATCAATCATATGCGTGACGGCAACTCGTGCTGCTTCTACCCGATCATATGCAATGCACGGGATCTCCGGATCGGAGACATCAATACCAACGATCGCCTTCACATGCTTCTTGAAATGCTGATAAATTTTGTTATCGATTCCCTCGATAACGATCAGGCCGTACAGAGGACTGTCATGCAGCGCGCTGCGCAGCACTTCAGGCCTTTGCAGCTCCTCTTGTGTATAGGTATAAGCAATCTTGTAGCCATGCTTGGACAATTCCTTCTCGATCCCGTCAAAGATCACGGAGAAGTACGGATGGTAGTGGCGCTTTTGCATGGTCGACACCACACAGCCAATCTGCCTTACAGCCTGGGAGGTGTTCGATGACGGGGACTTCACCTGGTAGCCGAGCTCATTTGCAACATCCCAAATTCTTTGCTTGGTATCTGTATTCACGAGCCGGTTGGAATCGTTGGCCAGCACGCGGGAAACCGTGGAGACGGACACTCCTACCTTGACCGCTATATCTTTTAAAGTCGCCATATCATCAACCGTCCCTTTCTGGTTGCATTTGGTGCATGTTGCACTTAAAGTTGCAACTGCTTTTTCCATATGCCTGCAACTTCTCACTTCTATATGTTAAGCAAAAAAAACAACAAGGTCAACTGAAATATTGCGGAAAACCATGTGAAATTTTGCGCGCAAAATTATTATTTATTTGCCGCAAATTAATGAGAAATATGCATTGACATTTGTCTAGAAAAAAGTTACATTCTACACTATGAAAGCGGTTAAACATAAAAAAGAGGAAGGGGTTTGCAATGAAAAACGTTAGAAATACGGCTGTTTTTTGTTTGCTTGCCGCTATTTTTGCAGCTTTTGCCCTGAGCGGTTGCTCGAATGCAAAAGTGGGCAAAGATTCCGGCGGGGCAGGAGGCAAAGATGAACAAGTGAAGCTTGTATTCTGGAGCCACCAGGCAGATGCCTTTATCAAAAGCTATCGTTCCATGATCGATCAGTATGAGCAGGATCATCCCAATGTGAAGATTGACTTTCAGAACTATCCTTATGATGCATACAACCAGAAGCTGAAGGCGTCGTTTTCCGCAAGCCATCCGCCTGATCTGGCCGAGGTGTTTGGAACCTGGGTTCCGGAATACTCGAACAATGGACTGCTGGCCGAGGTGCCGGAGGGCGAAAGCAGGAAGGAGGAGTATTTTGAAGCGCCGCTGGGCGGATATATGCATGATGGCAAGCTGTATGGCTTGCCGATGGAATATAACATCGAGAACGGTGGGATGCTGATTCATCCGCAAATGTTCAAGGACAAAGGGATTGCTTATCCGCTGGCCACATGGCCTGAGCTTGTGGAGGCGGCCAAGAAGCTGACGGTAGCGAATGGGGACAGCCTTAAGGTTAAAGGCTTTGATTTTGTGTCCGGCGACAATATTACCTTTACCTTCTTGTCCTTTATTTTGCAGCAGAAGGGCGATTATTGGGGCGAGAATGGCCATGTCAATTTCCAGACGCCGGAAGCCGTTAAGGCAATGACAGAGTTGAAAAATCTGATTGTAGAGGATAAAGTAGCTGATTTAACAACCTTTGGCGGACAGCTCGACACCTCGGATTACTTCTTCAAGGGCGGATCGGCGATGGCCTATCGCGGTCCCTGGACGATCGCTACGGGTCTGGACAGCTATAAGGTAGACGATTTCGAGTATATCCCCGTGCCCTCCTATACCTCGGAGCCGCCGCTGTTTGCAGCGGAATCGGGATGGGGGCTCGTCGTCTCCAAGAAAAGCAAGCATGCCAGGGAAGCATGGGATTTCATCAACTATGTGACGAGCAAGGAGCAGCTTCGCAAATGGAATCTGGATACATTTACGGTGCCGGCCAAGAAGGAGGTTGCCAGCGATCCGGAGTTCGTAAAGGAAAACCCGTACATGAAGACGTCTATCGATATTCTGGAATATGGCCGCTGGATTGGGCCTATCTGGGATCGCGACTATCTGTTCAAGCAGATTAATGATCATTTCCAGCTTATCGTTGCCGGCAAAATCACGGTGGAGGATGGCTTGCGCAAGATCGAAGAGGCGGTCAATACGAGTCAAGACCAACATAAGTAAACCGGGAGTGTTCACATATGGAAATCAGCAGTTTGAAGCGGGAGGGCGGGTCGGGTCGGAGGCTCCGCTCCCAGACCGTCCATCGCAAGCAGCGTCTGTTCGTAACCGCGTCCCTGACGCCTATCTTTATTCTGTTTACCGTATTTGCATTTGTTCCGATTGTCTGGAGCCTCATTTTGTCCTTCTACCAATACAGTCCGCTGCGTGAGGAATCGCCTTTTATTGGGCTGGAGAATTACATCCGATTGTTCAGTGATGAGCTGTTCCTGAAATCGCTGGGAGTCACGTTTAAATTTGTCGCAGCAGCGGTCATTTCCAACATTATCATTACGCTGCTGATTGCGATCGCGATCAACAGTGTGCGCTTCCGCAGTCTGCGCAGCCTGTTCCGCACAGTCTTCTTCCTTCCGGCGATTGCGCCGCTGGCAGGTACAGCGGTGGTCTGGAGCACCATGTTTAATTATGATAACGGGCTCTTCAACATGATTCTGGCCCAGTTCCATCTGGCGCCGATCAACTGGCTGGGCGACCCGGCATATGCCCTCTTTTCCGTTATTATGCTGACGTTATGGGCTGATATCGGCTATAACGTGGTTTTGTTCATGGCCGGCCTGGATTCGGTGCCGGATATGTATTATGAAGCCGCCCGGCTTGAAGGCGCGACCCGGCTGCAGACATTTTGGCATATTACGCTGCCGCTTTTGAGCAGGACAACACTGTTTGTTTCGGTGACGACGATTGTGTCTTATTTTCAGGCTTTTCCGCAATTCCAGATTATGACCAAGGGCGAGCCGTTCAACGAGACGAGGGTACTGGCGCTCCACATCTATGATCAGGCCTTCTCCAACTCCAATATGGGTTATGCGTCTGCAATGGCGGCTGTCCTGCTGCTCATTATTCTGCTGGTCACGTTAATCCAGTTAAGAGCAGGGCGCTCCCAATGGGAACATTGAACGGAAGGAGGGGATCAGAATGACCAGACGTTTCACATGGCTTGAAGGAGTAATTATTGCTGTCCTGCTGGTCTGTGCAGCGATCATGCTGCTGCCGTATTTGTGGATGGTGCTGTCTTCCTTCAAGAGCAATTTGGAGATCATTTCGTCGGCAACTTCTTTTGTACCGCAAAACCCGACATTGGAAGGCTACCGAGCGGTGTTTGAAGAGGCGCCATTTCTCACCTGGCTGCTTAACAGTGCTATAACGGCCATTATTATTACGGCTGCCACCTTGTTTACAAGTGCGTTGGCCGGCTACATTTTTGCTAAATTTACATTCCCGGGCAAGAAGCTGATGTTTTTGCTTGTACTGGCGACGATGATGATTCCGTTTCAAGTGATTATGATTCCAACGTATTTGATTATTTCCAAGCTGGGTCTGATCAACAATTTGGCGGCCATCATTGTACCCAGCTTAATCAGCTCTTACGGGGTATTTCTGGCGAAGCAGTTTATTGAAGATATTCCGCGGGATTTGCTTGAGGCGGCACGCATCGACGGCGCGGGAGAGCTTCGTATTATGTGGGGTATTGTCATGCCGCTGATTTTGCCGATGCTGTCGGCCCTTGGCATCTTCACCTTTATGGCCGCGTGGAACAACTATTTATGGCCGCTGATTGCCATCAATGATATGGATCGAATGACGGTACCGATGGCGCTTGTCTTCTTCAATGGTGCGCATCAGGTGAATTACAACGTAGTCATGTCTGCCGCTGTGCTTATTACATTGCCTGTTATTATCGTGTTCCTTATTTTCCAGAAGCAATTTATTAAAGGGCTGACCATGACAGGCATGAAGTAGAGCCGGCAGAGATACCTAAAAACCAGGAATGGAGAAAATACTTATGACCAAAATTTCGATTATCGGCGCTGGAAGCGCATTTACCCGGGAAATTATTGTAGATATTTTTAAGATTGAAGACTTTGAGGAGGGAACTATCGCTCTGGTCGACATCGATCCGGAACGGCTGGCGATTGCCCGTGACTTGGTGAACAAGATTATAGAAATGACCGGAAAGAAGTGGCAGGTGCTAGCATCTACTGATCGTCGCGAGGTGATAGCTGGCTCGAATTTTGTGATCAACCAGATTGAGGTTGTTGGGCTGGAGACGGTTCGCTACGAGTACGAAATTCCGCTTAAATACGGGGTGAATCAGTGTATTGGCGACACGCTGGGTCCGGGCGGATTATTCAAAACGCTGCGTACATTACCGAGCTGGATCGAAATTGTCCGCGATGTGGAGGAGCTCTGTCCGGACTGCATCATTCTGAACTATACCAATCCGATGTCCGCGGTTACGCTGCTTACTTCCCGGATTACGGAGCTGCCGGTGGTGGGGCTCTGCCATTCCATCCAGAACACCTCCAGACAGCTAGCAAAATACGCAGGCGTACCCTATGAAGAAATGCAGTGGCGTGCAGGCGGTATCAACCATATGTCATGGTTTGTGGAGCTGACTCATCAAGGTCGGGATCTGTATCCTGTCTTATTAGAGAAAATTGCAGATCCGAGTCTTCTGGCCAAAGATCCGGTACGATTTGATGCGATGAAGTATTTGGGCGCCTTTGTCTCGGAATCCAGCGGACACTTCTCGGAATACATCCCGTATTATCGCAAGCGGCAAGACTTGATTGACCGCCATTGCAGTACAGGTTATAACGGTGCTACGGGTTATTATGCGGACAACTGGCCGATCTGGCGCCGTACGAATGACGAGGAGATCAAGCAGCAGCTTTCGGGAGAACGGCCGATTGAGCTGAAGTCCAGTCATGAATATGCGCCGATCATTATTGAAGCGATGGTAAAAAATGAAGTGAAAACGATCTACGGAAGTGTTCCGAATGGCGGATTGATCTCGAACCTCCCGCTGGATGGCGTAGTGGAAGTCGCCTGTATGGTGGACCGCAACGGGGTGAATCCATGCCAATTCGGAGCGCTGCCTGAGCATCTTGCCGCGTTATGCCGCAGCAATATGGCTTTCTTTGAGCTTGCCGTATCGGCGGTACTGAGTAAGGATAAAGAGATGGCGATGCACGCGCTGATGGTTGATCCGCTAACCTCAGCGGTATGCTCGTTGGAAGAAATCAAGGACATGTTCGAAGAGCTGTATGAAGCGGAGCGTCGCTTTATGCCGGAAATGAAGTAAGGGGCGCAGACCGCACGATAGAGGACGGATAGAAGCAAACAGCTCAGAGAGCAATACATTCAAGGAGTGGAATGAAGCGATGAAAGTAGCTGTATTGGGTGAATTGAATGTGGATATGATCTTGACGGGTTCGGATATCATGCCGGAGATGAATCGGGAGAAGCTGCTTGACGGCATGGAACTGGTGCTGGGCTCCTCCTCGGCGATTACGGCCTGTGCTCTGGCCTCGCTTGGGGCAGAGGTGGAATTCGTCAGTCTGGTCGGCGACGATGATTACGGCCGGTTTTGTCTCGCAGAGCTGCGGAGAATGGGGGTGTCGACCCGATTTGTAACCGTTGATGCCAGGCTGCAGACAGGGATTACCTTGTCGTTCTCGGCAGGAGGCGACCGCAGCCTGCTCACCTATCCGGGGACCATTTCGCTTCTTGCCCCGGAGCATATCCCTGAAGCGCTGCTGGAGGAAGCGGATCATGTTCATTTTGGCTCTTACTTCTTGCAGGCGCGGATGAGGGAGGAATGGGCCTCCTTGTTTGCCAAGGTTCAACGCTCGGGGAAGACGACTTCCTTTGATACAGGTTGGGACGTATCGGACGAATGGCGGCATGAAGGGATTAACCGTCTCCTTCCTGTAACGGATCTGTTTATTCCGAGCGAGGAGGAGCTGATGCATCTGTACCGGGCTGAGGCGCTGGACGACGTCTGGGCAGCGCTGCCGTCTGAGGCGTTAACCGGGACGGTGGCTGTGAAATGCGGCTCGCGGGGTGCAGCCCTGTTCAAGCGGCATCAACCTTTGATCAAGGTGCCGGCCTATACTGTAGATGTCAAGGATACGACAGGGGCCGGGGACTGCTTCAATGCAGGGCTGATCTACGGTTATGGAACAGGGCTTCGGGCGGAGGAACTGCTGCGCTTCGCCTGTGCCTGCGGCGCATTGTCGGTTCAGGCGATTGGAGGAACGGGTAGTCTGCCTACTGTTGCGGGTGCTGAGCGTTTAATGCAGAGATGAAGCAAGCGGAGTTTGTATTTTAAAACGAAGGAGAGGATACGAATGTTAACAACAGCAGCTCGCAAGACGGCTTGGAGAAAGCTGAGAATGTGTGGGACAGTATTGATGCTTACGGCAAGTATGGTGCTGGGAGGTATTGGCTTGGGGGGAGCAACAACCTATGCTGCGGGTGCGAACTACTATGTATCGCCGACCGGCAGTGACAGCAACTCAGGCACAAGCACCAGTAAGGCTTGGAAAACCTTGCAGCATGCGGCTGACAGTGCGGGCGCGGGCGATACCGTATATGTCATGGACGGCGTGTATCAGCAGAAGCTGAAGATTACGCATTCCGGGTCGGCAGCGGAGGGGCCGATTACGTTCAAGAGTTATGCCCCGCAAACCGCTATTCTGGACGGAACAGGACTATCTGTAGCGGATTCAGAAGGCTTGATTGAAATAACCGATGCCAGTCATATCGTTCTTGAAGATTTTGAAATTCGCAATTATAAAACCACTACCAAGGATAAAGTCCCGTCAGGGATTCTGATTACCGGGGCCGGCAGCAACATTACGATTCGCAACAACTATATCCATGCGATCGAAAATAACGCGACCCTGCGCAGTGATCTGTCCGGACGCGATGCGCACGGGATTGCGGTATATGGCACGAAGGCGCCCCAGTCGCTTAGCAACATTTCGATTGTTGGCAATACATTAAGCAATCTCATCCTCGGCTCCAGCGAGTCGATGGTCGTCAACGGCAATGTGGATGGCTTCTTGATCGAAGGAAACGTCGTCCACGACAATGACAATATCGGAATTGATGTGATCGGCTTCGAGGGTACGTCGCCTAACTCTGCTTACGACCAGGCGCGCAATGGCATCATCAGAGAGAATCGGGTGTACAATATTACTTCGATTAACAATCCGTCTTACGGCAAGCCGATGCCCAACGATTCCTACGGGGCGGACGGCATCTATGTCGACGGCGGCAAGGACACGATTATCGAACGCAATATGAGCTATAACAATGATATTGGCATTGAGATTGCCAGCGAGCATAGCGGGAAGTCCACCAGCAATATCGTCGTGAGGAACAATATCGTGGCGAACAATAATTATACGGGCATCGCTATGGGGGGTTATGATAAGAAGCGCGGCTCTACCGTGAATTGTACAATCACCGGCAACACTTTATACAAGAACGATACGAAGGACCTGGATGGCGGTCAAATGCTGCTGCAATATGATACGAAGAATAATGTTATCAAGAATAATATTTTTGTAGCAAGCAGCTCCAAGCTGATGATCTCGAATCCATTTACCCAAAATACCGGCAACCAGGTGGATTATAACCTGTATTATGTAACGAGCGGGGCCAACACGGCCGAATGGCAGTGGAAAAATGTCAGCTACACAGGCTTTGCCGCTTATAAATCGGGCACATCCCTGGATAGCCACTCCGTATTTGCCGATCCACTGCTCGTTGACCCGAACACTGGAAACTATACGCTCAGCGCCTCTTCCCCGGCGATAAATGGCGGAGAAAATTTGGGCCCGATCGTGGGAGACAAGGACTTCAAAGGAAGCGATCGCGTGAAAGGCGGAAACATAGATATTGGAGCAGACGAATATTAGGCAGCATTAGGTTAGTCCACATAAGAACCTCCGCCATTGGGCGGAGGTTTCTTTGTTGCGAATATAACGGTCATCTAATCAGAGGTCTGCAAGGCTGTGGCTTAATATCAATTAATTCCATATTTCTGTTTGTAATGGCTTAGCGTAAGAAGCGGCCAGATGTAACGATAACTATGATAATGGGAATAAAAGTGACCGGGAAGGCCGGCCCCTGTCGGGTAAGTGCTCTTCCAGTCCTCTTCGTGCATTAAGGTGATCAGCCTCTGTATTCCTCGATCGATCGCTGCGGTTGGCTGCGCCTGAACAGCGATTAGCGCGTCCAATGCCCACGCGGTTTGAGAAGGTGTGCTTTCCCCTAAAGGCACATAACGCTGCAGCCGATCGCTGCGGCAGGATTCTCCCCATCCGCCATCCGCGTTCTGAATATCCAGGAGCCAACTTACTCCTTGTTGTACAGTCTTATGGCTACCGGGGAGGCCCACAGCCGCTAACCCGGTTAACGATGCCCAGGTTCCGTAGATATAACAGACGCCCCATCTTCCGTACCAGGAACCGTCCTGCTCCTGGTGTCCGATTAGCCAATCGGCTCCCCGCTTGATAAAGGGGTACCGAAGGTCCAGTCCGGAGAAGTTCCCAAGATACTCCAGAGTGCGACCGGTCAGGTCCGCTTCTGAAGGGTCAATGGCTGCCGACTTGGCCCCGTCGATAGCCAGCCAGGTGAGCATTTCGTTGTTGGTATCCTTCTCAAACGCGGGCCAGCCACCGTCTTTATTTTGCATTGACAGTACCCAGTTCAGGCCGCGATTCCACGCTTCCAGATAGGCAGGACTACCGGTATTGGAGAAGTCTAGAATCGCCCTTAGCGCCGCGGTTGAATCATCCACGTCGGGATTGATCGTGTTGCTCTCCGAGAAACCCCAGCCCCCGGGCTGCGTTCCCGGATTGTGGACGCTCCAATCGGCGGTCTTATGCTGTTGTCTGGGCAATAGATAAGCGGCGGCACGCCGGATCGCCGGATGATCAGCGGGAATACCCGCTTCCTGTAGAGCGTAGGCGAGCAGCGCCGTATCCCATACTGTCGAAGGAGAGTTCTGTATCGTCGTTGTCTCGTCATAACGGAACTGAATCTCGGTAAGTCCCTGAATGGCAGCCTTGATCCTGGGATGCTGCTGTTCATACCCCAGGGCCAGCAGGGCGAAGATCATGAGAATGGTACAGCTCGCGTAGCTGTAGAGCGTGCCATCGGCTTCAATTCGCTTCAGTATGAAATTCTCTGCCTTGGTTATCGCGATCTCATGGATATGGCGGGGAGTGCCGATCAGCCAGCTGAGACCTGTCTTGATGTTATTCTGCAACTCCTGATATCCGCGGGGGAGCGGTTCTTGCTCATCGCATGGTCGCACATAAAGATCTGACAAATCCGGCGTATGAGCGTTAGTGATCAAGAACTGCTTGTCGCCCATAATAAGCATCGGGATCAGGTGAATCCTGGAGTATCCCGAGAAATCATATATATTGATCGGAAAATATTGGGGGAATAGCATAATCTCAAGCGGAATCGAGGAGATGGATGTTGGCCATTTGCGTTGTCCGGTAATGGAGAGGATGGCCTTCGTCAGAATATTGGTGATTTTGCCAAGACCGCCTTGGGATAAAATATATCGTCTGGCCCGCTGGATCGGCTCATCAGTTGCCTGACTGTACCCGGAATAGAGCAGGGCATAATAGGCTTCAACCGAAGCGGACAGGTTCCCTTCCTCTTCATCGGCGAACAGCCTCCAGCAGCCATCGGGCTGCTGGGCAGCAACAATCCGGTCATGCAGCTGCCGAATCAGCGCCTCGTTCGGGATATTCAGCACTCGAAAGGAATGACCACATAAGCATCGATAGCCGTCCCGTTCTCAAAGCAATAACGCCAGGACCCATCTTCCCGCTGCTGCTCGATCAGCGCTATCGTCAGCCGCTCTAGTTCCCCCTTCACGTTACTTTGCACATCGCGCATTTGCTGGTTACCTCCGGGCCTCTTTTTAACTCATTATATGAAGAGGGTGAAGGGGAAATGAGCGAGGGAATGCCGATTCATCGCAGCTATGAGAATCAATCAGGATTATGCAATGGAAAAAGGAAACATAATTACCAGCTAGAATGGGGAAGATTCTAAGAATGGACACTTAATTTAGAAAAAGAAGGGAATGATGAGCATGTCCGGAACACAAGGGACTTATCAGGCAGGGGATGTTGTTTATGTATTTTACCGCAACCCGCATACGCAAGATGTAGCCAATATTCAGCAAGCCGCAGTGATCAACAGTCCGGAGCAGCCCGGTGAGCTGGCTGTATTTCTGTATGAGACGTATTATCCGTTATCCAGCGATATGGCGATCTATTCGACAGCCGCCGAAGCGGAGCAGGCCTATGCCTATTATTTCGGTTCTAGTCAAGAGGAGAGCTTTGAATGAACCCTTTTATGCCCAAGCTGGTTTATTTTGAACCGGATGCTCTGGATTACCCGCTCGGACAAAAGCTGCTGCAGAAGTTCGAACAGATGGATGTTGAAATTCGCCAGACTACCTCTCATAACCAGGTACGCAATCTCCCCGGGGATAATGACTTCCAGAAATATCGGGTAGCCAAGTCGACCCTGGTCGTGGGGATCCGCAAGACCTTAAAGTTCGATACGTCCAAGCCGTCGGCAGAATATGCGATCCCTTTTGCTACCGGATGTATGGGGCACTGCCATTATTGCTATTTGCAGACGACGATGGGCAGCAAGCCGTATATTCGGACTTACGTTAATGTAGAGGAGATCTTGGAAGCGGCGGACAAGTATATGGCGGAACGGGCTCCGGACATCACCCGCTTTGAAGCATCCTGCACTTCCGATATTGTAGGGATTGACCACCTGACGCATACCTTAAAACACGCCATAGAACATTTCGGCAAATCTGAACTCGGGAGACTGCGGTTTGTTACGAAATTCCATCATGTCGATCATTTGCTGGATGCCAATCACCAGGGCAGGACCCGATTCCGCTTTAGTGTGAATGCCGACTATGTTATTAAGAACTTTGAACCTGGAACTTCGCCATTGCATTTAAGAATTGAAGCGGCAGGAAAAGTGGCCAGAGCAGGATATCCGCTCGGATTTATCGTTGCCCCGATCTACCTCCATGAGGGCTGGCAGGAGGGCTATTATCACATGTTCGAACGCCTTGATGCCGAGCTGCCCGCCAACGTGCGGGATGATATTACGTTTGAATTTATACAGCATCGGTTCACAAAGCCTGCCAAACGGGTGATTGAGAAGAATTACCCGATGACCAAGCTGGAGCTGGATGAGGAAAAGCGAAGATACAAGTGGGGAAGATACGGAATCGGCAAATACATTTATTCCAGAGAAGAGGAAGAAGATATCAAAAGCCATCTTTCCGCCTACATGAGAAAGTTTTTTCCGCAGGCCAAGCTGGAGTACTTTACTTGATAGGGATCGGTTCAGGTCTTGAGACAGTAAATACAAGTTTTAAACCAACCTGGGTCCTCAGTACGCTGCGGCTTCGGGATCAGAAGCGGGACTAAGCAACTTCACAATAACGAATATCAGCCGTGGTGGTTGAGAAATGTGTTGGCGTGGCGTGGCGCGGGATATACCATAAAGCCCTTCCGACCTCCTACCGGAGGCGAAAGGGCTGAAAGTTTGTTGTCTATCTTATCCGGAGATTACTCTTTCTACAGGATAGTTAATCTTTGGTTTCTTCTTTTTGCCTCCAATAATGAAGATGAACGATGTCAGACCGATTCTACCAATGAACATAAGCATCATCAGCAGAAATTTGGCAAAGACGCTTAGCTCTGGCGTGATGCCCGTGGACATGCCTACCGTACCAAAGGCAGAGCATACCTCCAAGATGATCGATATCAGCTGATGCTGCGGATCGGTAATGTTGATCACAATGGCGGAAGCCCCGCACATCACAATGGCCAGCAGCATAATGGCTAGTGATTTCATAACATCATCCGGGTGAACCTCCCGATTGAATATTTTGATCTCACGATTCCCTCTGACGTAGTTATACATAAACAAGATGCACACTGCAAAGGTAGTGGTTCGAATTCCTCCGCCTACAGAGTTTGGAGATCCGCCAATAAACATGTAGATACTCATGACAAGCAGGGTAGGCTCTGACAATTGAGTGATATCCATCGTCGTTAATCCGGCGCTTCGGGTTGAAGTCGATTGGAAGAACGAGTAGAAGAACCTCTCATGCCAGGACATGCCCTTAAAATAATGCTGAAACTCAAGCAAGAAAATAAGAATCGTCCCAATGACCAAAAGAATGAGATACGTCGATGTCGTTAATTTAGCAAATAGGGAGAAGCGAAAGGGCGGAGCCTGCTTGTCCCTTCTTCTCGATAAAAAAGTCTTGATCTCAATTAGTACAGGGAATCCGATGGCTCCAAATATGATCAAGATACTGGTAACGACTTGTACAAAATAATCATTGGCGAAAGGCACCAGCGATTGCCCTGTAATATCTACCCCGGCGTTTGTCGTAGCACTGACGGATGCGAATAAACCTTGCAGGAAGGCCTCATGCCAGGTCGGAAAATAATTAAGAAAATGAAGTCCAAAAATAACAGCTCCAATGAGCTCTGTAAGCAAAATAATTTTTAAAATTTCCTTGATAAATTGAACCAGTCCTGATAATTGAAACTGGTTGTTGTCAATCATGATCAGCTGCCGTTCGCGCAGTCCAATCTTGCGTCCGATGAGGATCCAGAAGAAGGTGCTCATCGCCATAATCCCAAGACCACCAAATTGCAGTACTAACATAATAATGAAATATCCAAATACGCTAAACGTATTTGCCACATTCAGTACGGCAAGCCCGGTGTCGCTGACTACGCTTACCGCAGTGAATACCGTATCAAAGAAGCTAACCTCTGTACCGCGTCGATATACGCCCGGAAGGCTGAATAATCCAACAGATATGGTTACGGCAAGTAGATAATAGCCGGTGATCACCTGAGCAGGTGAGCGTTTCTCCAGCCAACCTCGCATTTTACTAAGTAGAGCCAACAACATGTCCTCCAATTCATATATCGTAAAAAGAAGCCAACGAAAGAGCTTGCTCTCCCGACAGCTTCAAAGGAATTTTTATTTGAATCGTGTCTATCATACCCTTGGTATTTCAGCTTGTAAAGGGTAGTAAATAACAATATTTTTGACTATCCAATTTTAATGAGTATGTTCAGGAAATGAGGAAAAGACTATCTGCTTGGGGAAGTGGGCGGATGAGGTCATTATGCTATACTTGGCTTATCATTTCAGGGCGGTGAACCATGCGAGTAGATCGATTGCTCTCCATGTTACTCATTATTTCAAAAAAGGGGATGGTGACAGGCAAAGAGCTTGCGGAACATTTTGAGGTCTCATTACGAACCATATACAGGGATATAGAAAAATTAGGCGAAGCGGGTATTCCGATCGCATCTATAGGGGGTAAAGGCGGAGGTTATTACATGATGGAGAACTATAATGTGGACAATCTTTTTCTGAAAAAAGATGAGGCTTCGACGTTCATGGCGATCATGAATAACCTGAATTTCCTGTTTGGCAACAACGCACATTTTAATGATATGGTTCTAAAGATCGAGAATACATATAACCGAGAGAAAAATACCGATAAGCTGAGTATTAACATGTCCCATTTCAGTATGGAAAATGAATTAAAGGAGTACCTGTTTCTGATCAATCAGGCCATTGAAGAAAATAAGCTGCTGGTATTTGATTATTGCAACAGACAAATGGAGTATTCCGAAAGAATAGTCGAGCCGATTCAAATTGCATTTACCGCCGGCCAGTGGTTTTTGGTGGGGTTTTGCAGGTATCGGGATGATTACAGAAGGTTCAAGCTGGTACGGATCAATAATCTGAAGCTGGGCGACAGCTTTGCCCAGAGAGATATCACGAGGGAAGAAATCGAGGAAATTTTTGACGAAGGCTACCGCAAGTCCAGTATTAGGGTTACTTTGAAATTTTCCAAGCGAATGGGCAAGCAGCTAACCGAGTATTTTCAAGAGGAGGACATTCAACAAACGGAAGAAGGCCAATATATTGTTGTAGATCATTTTCCGTATGAGGAAGGATTGCTCAAATATATTTTAAGTTTTGGCCAGGAATGCGAGATCCTAGAGCCCCGTTATTTAAGAGATGAATTACGAGACTATGTAAAGAAAATATTGCACCTATACAATGGCTGACATAATGATGTCAGTCGTTTTGTTTTATTGTAGAGGTATACACGGTATAAGGAGTGGAACACCCATACGTATCGTTGAGGCCCTCCATACTTGTCATGACCACGAGTTGTTCAGCAAATATTCGTTAAAAGGCACACCAAGCGTAATATTTATCGCAGGGTTAGGCGATAGCTCAGAGTCATGGGATGTGGTACAGGACCGGATATCGCAGGTTGCCTCAACCTTTTTTTCGTCGGCTGTCAACGATAAGCAAGATCAGAATCGCGGAACGAAGCGGACACTATATTCATCATGATGAACCGGAGATTGTTGTAGAGGAGATTGTTAGTATGTTAAAAGGGGATGGAATTGTGGACAATACAAGGTTAAAACTCATGACGGAGCTGCAAAGAATCGGGAAGGAGCATTACCAGCTTCGTGAAGGTGAGCAATTGCAGGATTTTTTAACTTGGATGCTGCAATATATCGGGGACCCTCAGCCGGAATTGCGGGATGATCTGATCTGTACGACATTTTATGAATGGTTTCAAGACGAGAATATGTTGACGGCAACGGAATTGCACAGTCTTCTGGCTGTTCTGACCGATGAGCAGCATTTATTCTATCAGATTGGCAGTGTGAATGATTCGTCTGTATTTACGAGAGCATTCTCCATTCTGCCCATTGCATTGATTGCGGAACGCCATAGAAAACAGCCTTTTCTGGATCAAGCCGAATTTCAGCATCTTAAGTATTCGGTGCTCCGCTACTATAGAGAGGAGAAGGATCTGCGCGGCTACCTGCCGGAAGAAGGTTGGGCCCACAGCGCGGCACACGGTGCGGATGCTTTGGATGAGCTGGTGCAGTGTCCGGAGAGCGATGGTGCGCTACAGCATGAGGTACTTGCTGCAATCCAAGGGAAGTTACATAACGGGATGCAGATTTTTAACGAAGAAGAAGACGAGCGGATGGCCAGAATCGTGGATACGATGATTGACAAAAGCCTGCTCCCGCCGCAGGAGATCGCTGACTGGATCGGTGGGCTGACACACTGCGCTGATGTGCCGCAAAGCCGTGGTCCGAGGATCGCCCGCGTAAATAGCAAAAACTTTCTCCGCAGCCTGTATTTCAGAAGAGGGAAGATTAGCCGTGGAAATATCATTGATGCTGCTATCCTTGCAGGAGAGGCTAAATTGAACAGGTTTGCCAGGGGAGAAGATTAAACTCAGTTTATTGGCAGTTACTTTTCGGAATGCTCGCTATAAGCCTTCTTCTGCTTTTTGGCGGAGAGGGCTGTTTTCATGAGTAGGTTGAGGGGAAGAGGTAAAGAATACAAGGCGACAGGGTGTTGGGGGAGCTTGTTGTAATGTTTTGCAGGCATAAAAGCCATAGATCCACCGGGAAGAATGGGCGGCCAGGAGGGTTCTCTCTTGCTTCGCCTGTTCTTTTTTGAGTGAATTAGATAGCGAATTAAAGTGTCAAAGCCATATTGACTTCCTAGTTGCAAGTCAGATACGATGATCTGGTTGTAAGGCTAGAAATGCTGCAGGAGGATCAGAGTAGATATGAAAAAGAGAATTGCGGATATCGCTACGATAATTGTAGGTGCCTTCTTATTTGCGTTGGCCGTCAACCTGTTTGTCATCCCGAATGAGTTCGGCGAGGGGGGCGTTACAGGGGTCACCATTATTCTGTATTATTTGTTCAAGTGGTCTCCTTCCATCGTTAACATCGTGATCAATGGCTTGCTGCTGATTGTTGGCTACAAGTTTCTGGATCGGCAGACGACGGTGTATACGATTCTCGCGGTCGCTTTTAACTCGCTGTTTCTGCATTTAACGGAAGGCTGGACGATCGCTTCGCATGAGCCAACCATTAATGCGGTTTTCGCGGGTGTGCTTGTGGGAACCGGAATTGGCCTGATTGTACGGGTTGGGGGAACGACGGCGGGAACCGTCATTTTGGCCCGGATTGCTAATAAATATCTTGACTGGAATATCAGCTATGCGCTCTTGTTTTTCGATTTGATTGTGGCCCTTTCCTCATACTTCATTATCGGTCCGGAAAAGCTGATGCTGACCATCGTTGCTTTGTATGTAGGCACCAAGGTGATGGACTTCATTATCGAAGGGCTGAACCCTAAGAAGGCGATTATGATCATTTCCGAGAAGCAGAACGACATCGCCGAGATGGTCATTACCGAGATGGACCGCGGAGTTACCGTGCTGTCGGGCCATGGGTATTATACGAAGAACCCGAAGGAAGTCCTCTATATCGTCATCAGCAAGCAAGAGGTATCCACGCTGAAGAAGATCGTCAAATCCATCGATCAAGCTGCGTTCCTTACCATCCACGAAGTACGGGATGTGTTTGGAGAAGGCTTTCTGGATATTTCGAAGTAAGTGCAGTCCATCATTGTTGGGTTTTGTTAGAATACTGTTGAATCACTTGTGCGAGTTCTTGAAATTCATAATGATGGTTTACCATGTTGACGGTAAAATCTTCGGCTGCTTTCTGGTCCATGACAAAGGAGTAGTCATTCAGCCGTAAAAAGATTACTAAAGCGGTAAACGCGGTCCGTTTGTTAGCGTTTTGAAAGGGATGATTCTGTCCCAGGGATTGAAACAGCGCGGCAGCTTTCTCAAACAAAGAAGGGTATGCCTCTTCGCCAAAAGCAGAGGATTGCGGCCGAAATACCGCAGATTCTAACATGCCTCCATCTTTAACGCCGACATCTTCCCTGGGACTATATTTCTGTACCATTGCGACATTAATGGCAATAACCTCTTGGACGGATAGGTATCGTACGGTCATGTTAACGATCCTTCAGGCCTTTCAATGTTTCATCGTACTCTTCCATCACATTGGAGAGCGTTTCAAGAAATTCAGTACTTATTCCTGCTGGCAAAGTAACCTTATTGGCCTTGCGAATAACGATCTCTCCATCGGCTTCCTTCACGTCGATAAGCACTACGTCTCCGAGTTCAAGTCCGATTTGCTTCAAGGCTTCGGTCATGGTAATCCCGAGGCTATTTCCGAACTTTGTTACTTTACGTTCCATTTCGATCACCTTGGACAATTATTTTCCCTCCTCATCATACTATTCAACTGTTATAACAATTATACATAGGTTGTAGGAAATAATAAACAGCAAGGTCAACGTTCGACTCATTCTGGATTGTAACAGTATCTCTGATATCCTGTTACTAGTGACGCTCCTATTGCCAGTTCCTAGATTTATAGAAGGGTAGTGCTCATTTGGAATGAATGATTACGATCTTTAGGGATTACAAAAAAAAGAAAATAAGAGAAATGTAACTAATTATTGAAGATAAACGTTTTCCATATAATTGAATCATTTGTTTGGACACGAAAAAAGAATCTAAAGAAAGGTGACTGCAGCGTGAATTCTGAGATGAACAAAAGATGGGGGGACAACCCGGGAAAAGCCGGTGCCAACAGATTATGGCTTGTCCTATTTTACGCCATGTTTATCGCCTATGCTTTTATGGCCATTAAAGTTATTTTGTTTAAGACCATTCCTTTGTCAGCACTGTTTCATTCAGGCATCATGTCAGCATTAAGAAGCATTCATATCATTCCTTTTAATACGATTATTGAATTTATGACAAGCGAGAATATTGACATGGGGAGGGCGTTGGCCAATATAGGGGGGAATATTGCTATCTTTGTTCCTTTGGGGATTTTCGTAGCTTATGCTGCACGGAGCAAGCCTCTGCGTTTTTCATTTCTTTGCCTGCTGCTGACCTCATTTGCGTTCGAAGTTATTCAGTATGTGTTTGCTTTGGGGAGCAGCGACATCGATGATATTCTATTGAATTGTGCTGGCGGGGCTATAGGTGTAGGTGTATATAAATGGCTCCATAAATCAACATCCTCCCAGAATCAATTCGTGATGTCTCTTGTTGGTTTCCTCTTGGTTGCAGGGCTTTCTGGGGGTGTCGTTATTAGAATGGTAGAGCCTGAGCTGTTGTCTCTTACGAATTCTAAGGTCGAATATATTTATGAAAATAATGAGATCATGGCGGGATGGAATGAAGCAGAGGCAGGCTTGTTTGGAGATTTGGAAGCTGCTGAAGCCAATCAGATCACCATGTATATGAATCCTAAATCTGTGCGAACAACAGAGAAAGAAACGGACAAGGAGTATATTCATATACAAATAGATGATGCAACTAAAATATTTACTAGATATATCTCTTCCGATAAAAATACCGTGATCAGCAAGTATGAAGAAGTAACAAGTTCTGATATATCCTCCTTGCTAGAGACTGGGGATAGAGCTCCTTCGGTTAGGGTTTGGTTATCAGCAAGTGGCTGAAGCGGTTCTCATTAGCGTCATAGAGTAGTAGATTTATAAATAAGGAAATATATTATAGTTATTAAGTGAAATTATTCACAAATTTAAAGATTCCTCCATCCGGCCGATATAAATTTTAACTGTTTATTAAGGATGGGGGTTTTATTAGATGTATCTCTTAAGGAAAATAACAGCGGCGCTGCTTGCTTTGCTCGTGTCGACCGCCAGCTTGGCAGGTATAGTATCAGCAGCGGACGCTAAGAAGGTATCCGTTGATGTTGCAACCAATTATACGACCTTGGTTCCCGGACAAAGCGTCTTGGTGAACGTCAAAATCTTGAATATCCCCTCTGATCTGGGTGGGCTTCGTTCCGCCAAAGTTGTCCTAAGCTATGATGAGAATGTGTTTACGACCGAGGGTAACATACGCTTCGATGAGGATCTTGGGAAGTACATATGGAGAGACGATACCTTCTTCATTCCTTCCAAAACCTTCGAGACCACCGATTATCGTATCGAAAATCCGTATCCAGAGGATTCCAATCCTGCCGATGGTAGGCAAGAAGTGGTGCTGTCCATATCAGCGCTAAATAACAAAACGATCCATCAGGCGACCGATGAGGCGTTTGCCTCCTTTTTCCTAACGGTCAAAAAAGAGGTCAAGACCCAGGATACTTCAATCCATATCGTATCTGAGGGAACCATGCTGGAGGATGCCGCAGGAAAGCCCGTTAACGGCTATGTCACAACCTCTGCGCATCTTCTTGTAGGCGCTCCTCAAAAAATTGAAATTGTTCGCGGGACTCTTCCGCCCACCTCGGATCCATTCAAGCTAAGCATAAATAACGGTATGGAATTAAATGCGCTGGCGGGTTTCGATAATGGGGACACTGCTTATGTGACTGAGCTAACATCTTGGGAAACGACAGACCCACAGGTTATAAAGGCCCCGGCCCAGGGAAATATTCAGGCAGTTGGTTTAGGAAAAGCTTCGGTCACGGCCACTTTAGGTTCTGTCACTGGCAAACATGAAGTTGCGGTCTACCCGGCGAACGCCCCCGAATTAACTGAAGAAGAAGTAATCCGTGTCATCATAACAAGGATCCCGAATGAGAGAAGCTTCGCAGCAGCTACTGCTGTTCAGATAAAGGTGAATGGCAAAACCGCGGAGCCCGGACGACTGTTTGACGGCACCGTTTACGTTCCATTGCGGTCTGTCAGCAAGCTATTGGGAGTTGATGTAGGTTATGACAGCGCCCAAAAAGCGCCAACGATAAACGGCAAAATGGTAACCCATTTTTATACCTTTTCAGGGGTCTCCTACATCATGGCCCGCGATCTATCCCCATTGCTCGGGGCTGAGGTGAAATGGGATAAGAGCACAACAACCCTGACGATCAAGGCATCTGCCCCCAAAAAATAATCTTTTGAACATAAAAGATGCTCTCTTCTATAGCCAAGTCGGCAAGTAGAAGAGAGCATTTTCTGACTTTGCAGAATAGGGGGATTTAGCTTATGCAGAATCGTTCATTATTGACGAAATGCGAATGGATAGTCCACACCATGTGAACTGTAGCCGGCACCATCATCGATAGGGTGAAGAAGACTCACAAGAGAGTCCGGATGAAGGCTACCTTTTGCTTTATTGCTATTGTCAGAAAAGGGAGGATACTAAAGAATAGAATAGAATATAGTAAATATCTAATATTGAATTTGATACTTTGGGAGGATATATGGTACAGCAAACAATTCTTTGATTTTCTCCACGTTTATTATTTCTTTGGTGGTATTACATGTTTAAGTACAACGTGGACAACAATTGCGAGAAAGTATTAGAGATTGTCAAGGGGCAACAAGCAGGGGATAATCAGGTTTAGTTTTGTGAGTAAAAAGAGACAATGTAACTAAAAAGGAGGTGACTTTCGTGGATCAATATCAAATGCTACAGCTTCTTGATGAGCTACTGAGAATGCCAGCAGAAACGGAATGGCTTGAGTATAAAGAAGCAAAATCTGATTATGATTTCCGTAAGGTTGGGAAGTATTTTTCTGCAATAAGCAATGAATCGAATCTAAAGGGGAGACAATATGGATGGCTCGTATTTGGCGTTACTGATGATCGGAAAATTGTTGGTACTCAATATAGGTCTAAGCGAGCAGACCTGGATAATTTGAAACATGAGGTCGCGATTAAAACTTCAGGTGGGTTAACATTTATGGATATCCACGAACTCATACTACCTGAAGGCAGAGTGCTTTTGTTTCAAATTCCGGCTGCACCACCTGGTATTCCAACGGCATGGGAAGGACATTTTTACGGTCGGAACGGAAGCTCGATTGTTGCCCTGAATCTTCAAGAGATAGAACAAATACGAAGTCAAGGAGTACGAGAAGACTGGTCGGCTCAAATTTGTGAATCTGCTACTATCCATGATCTGGAACCTAATGCAGTTCAACGGGCTCGTGTAGAGTATAAGAAGAAGTACCCTCGGTTAACTGATGAAGTTGATGATTGGGATGATACAACTTTTTTAAATAAAGCAAAGGTTACCATTCAAGGGAAAGTTACAAATACAGCGATAATATTGTTAGGGAAGCCTGAATCAGAACACTTTGTACATCCGGCTGTAGCCAAAATGAGCTGGATCTTAAAAGACAAAGATAACATTGAGCAGGATTATGAACACTTCAGCCCACCATTTATCATAAACAGTGAATTACTATTCTCTAAAATACGAAATCTAAAATACAGATATATGCCGGATAACAGTTTATTTCCAATAGAGGTTAACCAGTATGATGCTTATGTAATTAGGGAAGCTCTGCATAATTGTATTGCACATCAGGATTATGAAATGCATGGAAGAATCAACATTATTGAAAAAGCAGATGAGCTTATCTTTACCAATTTAGGTGATTTCATTCCTAAAAGTATTGAAGCTGTTATTGAGAGAGACTCACCTCCAGAGTATTACCGTAATCGTTTCTTAGCAGAAGCGATGGTGAACCTAAATATGATAGATACAATTGGTTCGGGGATCAAAAGAATGTTTTTCACACAAAAGAAACGGTACTTTCCTTTGCCCGATTATGATCTATCTGATCCTAAGAAGGTCCGGGTGAGGGTAATTGGGAAAATACTTGATGAAAATTATACTCGAATGTTGATCAATCATACTGAGTTAGATTTATCAACGGTGATTTTGCTTGATAAGGTGCAGAAGCGAGAAAAAATCAAACCAGAGGAAGTAAGAAAGCTAAGAGCACAAAGGCTTGTTGAGGGAAAGTCACCTAACCTCTATGTTGCTGCAAAAATCGCTGAAATTACCGGAGATAAGACAACATACATTAAAAATAGAGCGTTAGATAAAGATTTTTATAAGAGTTTAATCATTAAATTTCTTGAACAGTATCAATCCGCGAACAGACAAGATATAGATAACCTATTAATGAGCAAGCTATCAGATACTTTGGATCATGCTCAGAAGAGGAAAAAGATTAACAACTTATTGTTTGAAATGTCAAAAAAAGATGGCACGATTATAAATTCAGGATCATCTAAAAAACCAAAGTGGGTTCTAACTTAAGTTTAGAAAATAAGTAGTAAATAAGTTATAAATAAGTTATAAATAAGTTGTAACGCTACAGAAGTCTGCAAAATCATATGTCGACATATTAATCTAAAAATAGTTGAAGAAGTCGTAAAGCCGATCCTTCGCTGTTTAGCTTTCTAGATACGGGGAACTGTATCATAAGTAGGACGAAAGAGACCCTTGCATTCCCAAAAAGCTGACAATATCCTTGTTTGTTTATTATCACTTAAGAAAGGAAGATAGCTTAAACAAAAAGCTCTTCCTTTCTTAAATTACACAAGAGGGTTGATGACAATGGGAGTAAGACCTTTGTCGAGCAGAAATCCGAGCAGATTGTAGCTGTAATGTCCAGTAGCTTCAAGCCCTACTTTGATGTTACTCAGCTCTTGAGATGTGGTGGAAATCTTCAGGAACAGATTGTTGAACTCTTCCAGGGTGTTTGAGATCGTGAATATCTCATCCAGAAATTCACTTTTTGCATTCATGATGCAGCAATCATGCTTGTCCTTGGCTACGTCAATTCCCACATAAATCATGGCTATTCTCCCTTACAGCGTTAGCATATCGTCCTTGGAGAGGGACCTTAATAACTACTACTTAATAATACGAGGTTGATTTATAACTCTTGATAATGTCTTAGCAGCTTCTCCACTCGACCCCGGATCAGTTGCCGCAGGGATGCTGGTTCCACGGATACGACATCCTCGCCATACCTTATGAAATAATCCGCTATAAATTCCTCTTCTTCCGGATTGTAGAACCCTTTAATGACGGTCTTATCACCCGTTTCTAGCTGCATGGATGGATAATGCTCCTTATAGAACAGATCCTCGGCTTGCTCGGAGATCTCCACCTCGAAGTGAATACTATTCATAGATTGATACATCTCCATGGAACGACTCACAAGCTCATCTATAGAAAAGCGGGATTGCGTGTCCGCTTCCTCAATTGAAGTGATTCGGTCACATCTAAATACCCGGTACTTATTCGTGCTTAGCTCGATTCCAGTGGCATACCATTGACCGAACCTGGCCGAGATTTTGAAGAATTGCACCTCGTAGCTTGTTTCCTGACTATTTTTCAAATAGTGAATCCTGCAGGAGCTCTCATTAAGAATGCTCATTAGAATCTGATCCAAATAACGACTCTCATGATGATGCTGATACATCTCAAATTGCAGCACCTGCTTCATCTTGCGAATCTGCTCGATCTGCCCATCAGATAGACAGTGCTCAAACTTCTCATTTAGTTGATTCACACTGAGATGGAAGGGCGTTGATTGATAAGCCTCCAGCGTAAGCATGGCAAAATACAGAGCATACACTTCATCCATTGTGAAAATAATAGGGGACAGCAACCGATTCTGCAGAATCCCATACCGCCCATGTCTTCCATACTCCGAATAAATCGGCATGCCCAATTGCTCTAATGAGCTGATATCCCGCAGCGCTGTGCTTTTGGAGATATGATATTTATCCATCAGATCATGTAAATTAAAGAACTCCCGCCCGTTTAAATACCGGATCATGTCGTTCAATCTTTCCGATTTCTTCATCCATAATCTCCTTGCTTAAAGGTGTCATGTTTTGCTACCTATATGTATTATTATGAATTCAAGATCAAAAATCAAACTTAAAGGAGATCGATCCCATGAGCGCAACACTAGAAGTAGCGATATTCTTATCCATGAATGGCAGAGCCCAAGAGGCAATCGACTTTTACAAAAAACACCTCAACGCCGAGCAACTACTGTTCGTCACCTACGAGGACATGGTTCAACGAGACCCTTCGTTCCCGCTTACGGAGGAGAATAAGCATCACATTACCCACTCCGTCTTAAGAATCGGAAAAACCAAAATCATGATCGCCGAAGATACCATGGACCCCCGTGCAAAATACACCGTCGGCAACAACACCTCCCTGTGCATTCAAAGCGCGGATTTGGAGGAGATCACGAACTTTTATGAAAGCTTAACATCGGATGATCGGGTGAGGGTCATTGTTCCATTAGCTAGCAATGTGTTTAGCAAGGCGTACGGGATTATCGAGGATCCGTTTGGGGTGCAATTGCAGTTGATGGTGGATGAGAGGTTGGGGTGAGGATTTAAGTATAAATATTAAAAGGGAAATTAGAATAAGAATACTGGTAATTTAAGGGCTTAGGGTAACCAAGCCCTATTTGTCTTTGATGAAGTGACAAGAAACTGGTTTTCTAAAGGAATATGTCGGATGGTGTGGAAGTAAATAGGATAGGGGGCTTTTTTTAAATTAGTATAGAGGATTGAGACTCAACTTTCTAAGTCAGGGGTTGGTGCATCTGTAGGGAGAAAAGGGTTTTATTATAAAATTTAGTATCACATAAAAAACAATGCTAATTTCATAGATATGAAGGAGAAAAACTTATGAGATTAATTAAATTTAGTGTGACAAATTATAAGGTTTTTAAAGAGAAGTTTACGATTGATTTTTCAAAAGATTCTATCGTTATTCTAACCGGAAGAAATAACACAGGCAAATCAACTATATTAGAAGCTATTAATTGTTTTTTTCAAAAGGAAACTAAAGCCAAAACTATACCAAATGACTGCTTTTCCCAGCGTAGAACAGAAATATTATTCGAGGCAGTATTTGAATCTGATGATGAAGATAAAATAACTATTAAAAAGAAGTACAAGGAAGAAAGTGCCCCGATTTTTTGTGATGAGCAAGGGAAAGATATCAAAAAAACACACGAATTATATGATAAGTTGGAGGAAATCTTAAACAATAAGCCTTTTTACATAACTCCCTCCATGTTACCTGATGACATAAACGATTTAATTCAAGATATATACTCTGAAATAATAAAAAATGATCTGCTAAAACTTGAGGGCTTCGATGGGGATTCAGAAGAAGATAAAGATACCTTTGAACTGGCTAAAGAATATTCTAGATTAAAAGAGGCGTATCCCGCATTTTTAAGAAAAGTCAAACAAAGTACAGACAGCATACTATCACAGGTAAGTAAGGATGTTTCTGATAATTTAAGAATACTGTTTTCTAATAATCACCTATCACTAAATGTAATAGGTGGTGAAAGTGAGGGATTTTCATCAGCAGACTTATTAAAGTCCACAAATTCAAGTGTACATATTGATAGTAACAAACAAGAAAAAATGCCTTTAGCTAACCAAGGTACTGGTCTCCAAAGAATGAGTCTTATATATCTCATTCAGAATATGATAGAGAAGAGACTTTTGGGTGAAAATGACAATAAATTACTACTAATAGATGAGCCAGAAGCATTTTTACATCCCGAGGCAGTTCGAGCATTAAGTCGTCCCTTTATCAGATAGGCGAAAAAATGCCATTAATGATATCAACTCATTCACCAATACTTATAGATTTATCTGAAAGACACACCTCCATTCAGGTTTTCAGAGTAGGCGAAAAAGAGGCTATTCAGTTGTACAAGTCTGTAAGTGAGCAATTCGATGATGATGACATAGCAAATATGAAAATTTTAAATTACGTGGACTCCTATGTAAATGAATTCTTCTTTGCTGATAAAGTGGTAATTGTGGAGGGGGATACTGAGTATATCGCCTTTAAGCATCTTGCTAAAGAGAAGGGCCTTAACATTCATATAATTCGTGCCAGAGGTAAGGCCACCATTGTAACTTTAATGAAGGTTCTCAATCAATTCAATTCTTCTTATGATGTACTGCATGATGTAGATAATCATGATAAACATTCTTCCTCTACTCTTAAAGCTCAGTTGACAAATTGCAAAAAAATATATAGTTCTAAACAGAGCAATAACATTAGAGTATTCTGTTCAATAACTCACTTTGAAAATGCTATCGGCATCGGAGATGTCTCAAATGATCAAAAAACAAAAGTAATCTATCAAATTTTACGTGGACAAGAACAAGACGATTCTAAAACGTTCAAATATAGTGAAGCTAGAGCTTTGATTGAAAATATATTTGAACAGATAATAGATCGTAATAAGGAGGTGACTTTAACTGAAGGGTTCAAAAAAGTCACAACTTCTGAAGATTACGATAAATTATTTATTGGCTTGATCGATCAGAAAATGCGTGAAGAAGCAGAAAAAGAGAAGAAAGATGCATTAAAGGTTTGAGCTTGGCAGATAAAAACTTACTTTAACTTAATCATCTAGAAAGTTAACTTGATGAAATCTAGCCGTAATCAATCATTGCTATTGGATAATATTCTTGCCGATCAAGGTGGGGATGTAAGCAATATACTTTTCTAAACAAGGAGAATTATTCTGCTATTCTGGTATATATAGCAGGGACAGAGATCAAGTTTTTTTAAAAATGATGGCCATATTATTTACAAGGCAAACATACAACAAATAATAGTCAATTTTCATTAGGTTTTCGCATAAAGAATGGTTGCATTTTATTAACTAGATTTGTCGAACATAAATTTTACAGTGAAGAAAGTTTTTAAACAGCTTAATGATTACATAATGACACTACCGACAGTCAATAGTTCTTATTTTGGTATTGAAAATGGAATCGAAACGGAGCATTCGCATCATTTTGAGGAAAATATAGAATTGTCTCGAAAGTGTTTTGGTCTAAATTATTCAGAGCTCGAATTATGATTAAATGGTATGCCGAAACATTAGGTACGTATAACTTAAACCCCTGGTTAACGCGATCAATAAAAAAATATAATTTTTCTAATACACAGGATTATGGATTCTTAGGGGTTTCCGTATATTACTTTCAATGAAAATGGTCATGACTTTCATATATTTCGTTATATAAATTCTATCGAAATATCAGTGTTTTTTCTCAATGGAACAAGGACGCTTGCTTTAGAAATCATCGATGGTGAAACATCCCGTTGAGGGATAAAAATATATAACCGTTTCCCATTGAAGTAAAAGTTATACGTGAGTATTTTTTCCTGATAGGTATGTGAAATAGAGTTTATTAAAAAGCTTAAGAAGTAATAATTTTACTATTGGAGGACCGCATGAAGGAAGATTTAATAGAAAACAAATTTAAGCACGAATCAGCTAGTAGAGTCTTGTACTCACACTATCATGCAACAGGACTTTTATGGATATTCGGTAGCATTTCACTTAATAACGCAATCCGGGTTAGAAAAGCACTCGTTCAGGAAAATAGTTTATCAGAACTTATAGCATTAAAATCTGGAATTGAAACGCAAGTCGAGTTTGGAAAGCAAATAAACTTAATGATAGCAATTTGTACTTTTGTATTGTCTACTATACTTGCACCATTAACATTTTATTTGCAACAATCAGTAAAACCAATAGATTGGCAACACGAACTAAGGATAATGATTGCAAAGGAAGAACTTGCTATTACTCAAAATAGTACAGAGAAAGAAAATGTACTGATTCGTTTAAAAGAAACAATAGATAAAGATATTAAGGAGTATCAAAGTGGATTGTTAAGATTACAGAAACATCAAGGAAATATGTTAGTTACTATAATAGTTCCATTCATATTAATCTTTATGTTTGTTTTTTTGAGATACAAATGGCTTTTTAGTTTAAATGCTTGTGTTGGAGATGCGTATAATGTGAAGAAAGAGTATGTCACTGAAATAAAAAAACAAAGGGAAAACAATCTAAAAAAACGGTGATGCTTTCTATATAATATGCGGTATCAATGTAGAGGTCTTATAAGGAATTTTTTATACAAAAATGCACCTTTCGGTGCTTTTTGTATTTAAGGAAAAAACATCAATTGGCAACACCTACAATAGCAATGGTTACCATTTCATTGTTATGTATGTGTAGGGAATAACTCTGTAATTTAGTTTTTTATATTTATCTTAAACTCCTGGTTGTAGAATATATTCAATAAATATTACCGATTATCAAGGAAATACCCTCCCTAATATCAAATCTTCTACATTATGGATATTTTCAAATAATATACAGCGAGGTTTACCATGGATGAAGAAAAATATCTCATCATCTTGAAGGGTGATGACAGGACAAGTGAAATTTCCTCATATGATAAAACTGATTCAAGGGTGCAAATTCAATTCAAAAGTTCAACGCAGGTTTACTTTTACAATTTATCGGATGTGTTGATCCTAAAAGAGCCTAGAGTGTTAGAAATAACTGAAGACATAGTTATTTTCAAGGATGGCTTTCCTTTCAATAATGTGCAGCGAGTATTGGACTTTGGACCAAAGATTAAGGTTTATTTCAAAAATGGTAGTAATAGATTATATGATCGAGAGAATATTCAGATAAAAAGGAACGGCATTCAAGGCTCTAATGCAGAAAAGATTTTAAATTATTGGAAGGCCATTTCTAAGCATGTGAAAAGTGGAGAAGAAACTGAGGATCAAGAAGGATTTATTACAAAAGAATTTGCTAAGTTAAATTATGTCCACCCAGACAGTGTCTTGAACCATTACATAAATGCAAAATCGATAAAAGACGACGAGGATCGATTTTCATCCGAACCTATCTTTCCCTTTAGCTATAACTTAAGTCAGAAGAAGGCTCTTGAACAAGCGTTACGGAGTAAAATTAGTATAATTCAAGGACCACCTGGGACTGGTAAAACCCAAACGATTTTAAATATTTTGGCTAATCTGATGCTTCAGCAAAAGAAGGTAGCTGTTGTATCTGGGAACAACTCCGCTGTACAAAATGTAGGGGAGAAGTTAGAACGTGAAGGATACCACTTTTTTGTTGCTGGTTTAGGAAGACGAGAAAATAAAGAGCGCTTCTTCTCTAAATTACCAAACCGGAATGTTGTGGGTTGGAAAAGTGACGAAACTGAAAGCGAGTTGCAAATTAAAGTAAGAGATCTAGACAGTCAAATTACACAGTTGATGGAAATTCACAGAGAAACAGCACAACTAAAACAAGAGCTCTCGGCCTATCTTTTAGAACAAGAGCACTTTGAACATTTCTTTAATAAGCAAGGAACACAACATTTTGAGAAGCTCTCACTTTATCGGCAGACACCTGACAAAGTTCTGGAGTTTATGAAAGACAGTTTTCTATCTGTAGAAATGAAAAAAGGAAACAAACTTTTGTTTATGTTCAAGCTTTTTTTCAAACATGGATTTATCAATCTGAAGGCAATAAGGGATCAAGAACTTGATGTGATTTTAAATTTTCAACGAAAGTTTTATGAATTGAAAATCGAAGAACTATCTGAGAAAATTACAGTCCTTGAAGAGGAATTAAGCTCACAGTCCTACCAAGAATTAATAGAACAACATCAAAAATACTCTGAGAAGTTATTTCGTAACAAGTTATACGATATGTATCAAAATCGTACTTTTGTTGAATACAGAGCTAATACATACAGAAGAAATAATAATTTTAAATCGTTTATTGAGGATTACCCTTTCATACTTAGCACTACTCATTCTTTGAGAAATTGCGCACCAACAAACTTCCTGTTTGATTACTGTATTATTGATGAGTCTTCTCAAGTTGATTTATTATCTGGGGTTTTGGCTTTATCTTGTTGTAAGCAAGCTATAGTCGTAGGTGATACTAAACAACTGCCGCAGATTGTAGATCAAGACATTAAGAAGATCATAAAGGACGATTTATCTGTGAATTCAGACAGTCCTTATAATTACTTTAACCATAATTTGCTGTCCTCCATGATGTCTTTGTATGGAGATTCTATACCGCAAGTGATGTTAAGAGAGCATTACCGTTGCCATCCCAAAATTATCGAGTTTTGTAATAGAAAGTACTATGATGGAGAATTGATTACATTTACAACTGAGTCCGACTCAGATTTCCCTTTAGCAATTTACAGAACAGCTCCAGGCAACCATATGCGGGAATTAACTCATTATCAGAAGGGAAAGTTCAACCAGAGAGAACTAGAAGTCATTGAAAGAGAGGTCCTTCTAGGTCTTGCTGAAGTGTCGGCGAGCCATGAAGATGTAGGTATTGTAACCCCTTATCGAAAGCAAGTGGAAAAAGCATCTAAACAGTTCAGTTCAGAAATCGAGAGTGATACCATCCACAAGTATCAAGGGCGTGAGAAGCCTATTATGATTATGACTTCGGTTCTGGACAAGACAAAGTCAGGAAAAAAGGGAATGAAGTTTGTTAACGATCCTTGCAAGATTAACGTTGCTGTCTCAAGGGCTCAAAATAAATTTATTCTAGTTACCGATCAGTCTGCGTTTCGTAAATATGGTAACGAAGTCGGGGACCTTATGCGATACATGGAATACAGCACCTTGGATGATAATGTGGTGGAAAGTGAGGTTATCTCAGTCTTTGACTTGTTATACAAAGAATACTCGGATAAACTCAGATCATTTAGAGACAAGGTGAAGCTTTTTAATAGGGAAAGACATAGAAGTGAGAACATTATGCATGCTTTGCTGGATGGGATTTTACAGGACCCTAAATTCAGAAACTTTGAATTAAGCAACCAGGTATTTCTGATGAACTTATTTCCCAATCTGGATAGATTAGAAGAAGATGAGCGTAAGTTTATTAGGCATAGATCTTCAGTTGACTTTGTAATTTACTACAAATTAGATAGATCGCCTGTCTTTGCAATTGAGGTAGACGGCTTTGCCTTTCATGAGAACAAACCGGAACAACTAGAGCGTGATAAAAGGAAAGAAAGAATCTTCAAGAAGTTTGGGCTAGATTTGCACCGATTTCGAACCAATGAAAGTGATGAGGAGAGAAGGCTCAGGGAACTGTTAGATTCTGAAATTTCAAAGAGAGTAGATAAATGAAAAATTGTAAAGGTGGAGGGTTATACGATCTTCTATCATATAAAACATTCATAACAATACATTACTTACAAAGACATGGCTAAAGGCGACTACTCGTTCCAGCTTACGGGGGAAAACAAGAATTATATTTCCCACTCCGTCTTAACCATCGGAAAGACAAGAATCATAATCGCCGAAGACACCATGGAGAAAAGTACACAGTCGGCAAAAACACCTCCTTGGGGGGATCATCCGGGTTTTTGTTCTTCATTTATTATTTTTGATAAGATAAAACTTTAAAACATAGTGGAGAAATAGAGGGGGACAAAATGTTGTCGTTTATTAAATGGTGGGAAACAACACAAGAAAATCACTATGATGACGTATTAAATAACATTAAAGACTTGAAAGATTATAATGGTCACGATAATCATGAATTTTCTATACAAATATTTGAAGAATATTATTTTCGGAACTTCAAAAAATATTTTAACAGAAACGTCGAAAATTTTTCTTATAACAAACTTTGTTCAGTTGATTTAATAGCTGATACTACCAAAATGCATTTATTTCTAGAGAATCTAGTAATATCAGAAAGGAATTTTAATCATATCTTGTTAAGTTTGGAACTAATGGAGGCATTTAATGGGGATTCACAACTAAAAACAAAAATATTTATCCTACCATTGTATAATCAGTTGTTAAATGATGTTTATACACACTTGTTAAAAAATTATTTAATCATAGAGGGAATCAAAGAAAATAAAAATTTAATGCAAAAGACACTCACTCCAATCGTAGAATGTCTTTCCAAAAGAGAATATGATTTAATTTTGAGTCATACTGACAATAATATAAGGAACTCATTATCTCATGGGAACTATATAATTGATAACAATGGAATAACCTTCAAATACAGAAAAGGCCAAGAGGTTCATCAATTGGAAATTGAAATCTATACTATGGAAGATTCTCTCTATAGTTTATTGGATTGTATTTCAGGAGTTTTCTTTTCAATATATCATTTTTTATTGGTTAATCGTAAAAACTTGAACATTGATTCATTACCTGAAGAAATTCAACTTCATTTTAAAAAACACATACTTTCAACTTTTAATAATAAATGTATTGATTATTTTACTATTAGTATAGGAAATGAAAGCAAACAATTAAATGTGGGTTGTAATAGTAGTATTGATTTAGATGAAAGTAGCCGAATTTTCTTTTCACAAGAAATAGCAAAAATGATAGTTGATTTTGAACAATTAAATTCTAAAGATAACATAAACATTTCATTTACTTCCCCGAAAACAATTAAATCTTTTATTCGGTATAGAGTAGAAGATATAGTCAAATTAAGTTTGGGGGAAATTTCAAATGAAGAGTTGATCCAAATAACCACAAAAGAACAAAATTTGATGTTATGGCCAGTTAATGATGAGAATAGAAATCTAATTGAAGATACATTTAGAGTATACCCCCCTATCATTAAAGAAGAATATACTATTTCTGATATTAAGGATATTAGCATAGAAGATGCTAAAAGGTTAAAAGGTCAAGTTTTTTTATCTAGAGTCAATAGAAGAAGTCATGTAAAAAGGATCATAAATTCAATCATTCAAGATTTACTCAAAATCAAAAATTATGGTTTTTCAAATAATAAAGTAAAACATGGTTCAATGCCTGCGGATATAATTTATCTACAACTATATCGCAACGAAGTTAGGCATGGTAAGGAAAGAGCCTTATACCCTAGTAATAGAAACTTTATTGCAGTAATACAATATGATCTATCTAAACAATTCCCCATAAAAAACCAATTCTTTCGCCATTTATCCCATTCAAAAGAGGGTAATATTGAGTATTTTTGGAACCCTAATTTTTAATTATTTATAATAAGAACATTCATGTCATGTAGAAACGAATAAATAGTTATAGTCTTTTCTAGCGTCATTTAAACGGTATTTTACTGACGGATGGCGTTAAAAACTCTGGAGTGATAGAAAATGAAATACAACGTTATCTATGCTGATCCACCATAGCGATATCAACAATGCAAAAGATAAGTTTGTAGAAAATCATTATCGAACGATGAACTTGAATGTTATCTTAACTTACCAATTAACATCTCTAACAAAAGTAATGGTTGCTTCCTAGCATGTCGCAAATCAGCAATAATGTTATACCGAGTTTTGAAGTTTTATGGAAGGACGAATAAAGTGGAATAAAGTATGAAAAGGTTGCCACGAATAGAGAAAACAAATTCATCTTAAGCACAGTCTTGAAGTATTTTGTAAAGGCTATTTAATTCTAGCGCCAATATAAGTTAAAGAATAATTATGAAAAAATAATCTGAGGAGAATTGATTTTTCTTAAGTCATTTGAAATTGAATTTTGTATTTAAGGAATAATTAGGCTTAGTATCATAGGTAACTAAATCAAGAGTTTAATTTATTCCACATATTTGTATATAGATGTTGTACAATAATTAGAATAACGAACACCTCTAGAATGAAATCTATATATATGGTATCCTGGAACAAAAAGAGCTAGGTGATCTATTTATGGCTAATCATAATATACTTGATTTATTCTCTGGTGCTGGGGGAATGGCAGAAGGATTTTTGCAAGCAGGGTTTAAGGTTCCCAATGCCTGCGATTATAGTAAAGAGGCATCTGAAACATATCAATTTCGACATAAACAACTTGGATATACTAATTCGATATTTCATCAAGGGGATATAAAAGAATTAACTAAATCTGATTTCCTTCGAGACTTTTTAAATGGTAACCCTATATCAGTTGTCGTTGGTGGTCCACCTTGTCAAGGATTTAGTTTGACAGGGAAGAGGGATAAAAAAGATCCTCGTAATTACTTATTCTTAGATTATCTGAAAATAGTGAAAATGGTAAAGCCTAAATATTTTGTAATGGAGAATGTAGAAGGGATACTATCTTTTACAGTTGATAGGGTAAAAGCAGTTAGTGGGACAGTTTATGAAAATATTACAGTACCAGAAATAATAGTTCGCGAAGCAGAGAAATTTGGATATTGTGTTAGATATAAATTATTGAATGCAAAAAATTATGGAGTGCCTCAAAATCGACCGCGAGTTATATTCTTAGGGCATCAGGTAACGAAGATTAATCAAAAGGTTATCGACCTTGTACCACCACCTAATTTTCCTCAGGAGCATAATTATATTATTACGGTAGAAGAAGCTATTTCTGATTTGAGGTTTTTAAAGAATGGTCAGTCTTCAACACAGTATAACAAAAGATATAAACTATCTGAATATCAAAGTAATCTCAGGGGAGGCCTCACTCCAAATATAAATGGGTTTCCAATAGAATCGCTTCGTTTATCTAACCATGATGCCTCGAAGCATGGAGAGAATGTGGTGGAACGCTTTAAGATGTTGCGACAGAGCGAAAGCATTGCTCAACTATTGTCACGTTTAGATGAAGATGAAAAAGAAAAATATTACACGAGAAAATATAGATGTGCAAAATTACATAAATCTAAAGTAGCTCCAACTATCCTTACTTTACCGGATGACATTGTTCACTATGACCCAAATAACCCCAGAATTCTTACTGTAAGGGAACTTGCACGACTTCAATCATTCGATGATTCATTTCAGTTTTTGGGAAATAGAACTACTGGTGGTTATAGGCGAAAATTTGAGACACCTCAATATACTCAAGTAGGAAATGCTGTTCCACCTTTATTCGCAAAAGCTATTGCATTAGAGATAATGAATGCTTTAACTAAAAAAGAAAATGAGAAGGGTGAGACATATGCCAGTCTTGCACTTTAGTTCATCAACCAATCTTAAGGACTTGGTAGGAAGAAGATTAGTGACTAATAAAATCTCTGCCATATTCGAATTGGTAAAAAACTCCTTTGATGCAGATGCAGATGAAGTAAAGGTAATAATTGATCCTGATGCTGATTTGTTAATAATTAGTGATGATGGAACAGGCATGGATCTAAATGACATAAAAGAAAAATGGATGGTAATAGGGACTGATAATAAAAAAGGGGAAAATTTAACACCAAAAGGTAGACCTATAAATGGTGAAAAAGGTATAGGAAGGTTTTCGGTTGACAGATTGGGTAAAAAATTGAATTTGTTGACGTTAAAGGAGAAATCTAATAAGAGCGTATCCTTGGATTTTGATTGGGAGATATTTGAGGAGCAAGAGAATACGCTCATCGACGAGATTGAAATTGATTACTCCATTAATAAAGTTCTACGTAAGAAGAAGGGTGTTACATTAAACATTTCGGGGTTAAGAGATGTATGGACTGACAAAGAGGTAATAACATTAGAAAAGCGGCTTAAGGGAATGCTTTCTCCATTCTCTGATTTAGAAAATCATCCGTTTAAAATTATTCTCGATTGTAAAAAGTTTGGTTACAACAATAAAGTTCTAGAACCTTATAAACTTAATGAAATTAGCTCATTATGGGTCGAAATGAATATAAATAGAGAAAAAGAAAATGAAATCATTTCTGAAGTTTATAGAAATGGAGCGCTTATTGAAGAAAATATATATCCCAATAAGTATAATTTTGGACCTGTCAAAGTGATAATTTACTCTTTTGATAAGGGTGATAAGCAGTCCTTCTATCATAGATTTAAGGAAAATGTAAAAGATTATGGTAATGTAAGAATATATAGGGATTTTTTTCAAATATATCCTTATGGTGAAGCCCAAAATGATTGGCTTGATCTAGAAGTAAGAAAGTCTCAGGGACATTTTCGTTTTTTGGGGGTTAGAGATATTATTGGATATATTCAAATATATCGTGAGTATAATCCCTTATTTATCGATGCAACTAATAGACAAGGACTTGAAGAAAATCAGTCATTAGACGATTTGAGGAATTTTGTTAAAGACGAAGTTATGGCTAAACTCGAAGAGTACTTTTTTTTGAAAAAGCACAAATTGGACGATGGCCAACATATAGAACATAGAGTTAAAATCACAGAAGCAACTAAACAATTGACTACTGTAGCAAGAGACATACATAAGTTTTCACCGGAAATAGCTCGTCAAGTAGTAGATCTGTCAAAAATAATTCGCAGTAATAATCAAGAACAAGACAAGATAATTAGGAGTCAGAAACAACTTGTTGAGGTATATAAAAGACTTTCAAGCAAGGAGACATTGCTACAAGGTATTATCCATCAAGTGTTGATAAGGTTACAAAACATTGAAACCGCAGTCTGGAATCAAAAAATTGATTTAGAGGATTTAGAGGGAATTGATGAAATATTAAAAGTTATTGAAGATAATGAAAAATTCATACTCGGAACAGCAGAAGAAATCAAAGCGTATCTACTAGATGCGAGAAATTATTTATTGAAGAAAAAGGAGAAAATTAACATAAACTTATATGAACAGATGAACAGGATAATGGGGGGATTCGAAACAACTTTAATAAACGAAAAAATTAAATTTATAATAGATGGTTCAAAACAGGTTATGTTCAAAATTGATCTGAATGATTTAAAAGTCATTATCGAAAACATGGTATCAAATTCAATAAAATCACTTAGAAAAGTTGATGAAAGGGAAAGAGAAATTAAGATAAGTTATGAAGTGTCAGTTACTAAATTAAACATTTTCTTTAAAGATAATGGAGTTGGAATTGATGAAGAGGTAATTCCTCACATCTTTAATCCCTTTTATACAACAACAGAAAGTGGCTTTGGAATGGGTTTACCTATTGTTGATGAATTAGTAAAAGGGAATAATGGAGAAATAAATTTGATGAAAACTGATATAGGTGCTGCTTTTCAACTTAGTTTTAATCTGGGGGACTAGTAAAATGGACTTAACAAGACATATTCTAATTGTAGATGACTCAAAGAATTTAGATTCAGAGATAAAACAATACAAACATATTTTTGGGAAAATTAAAGAAGAACAGCAGTTAGATTACAATATAGTTTTTCACTCGGTAAAAAAATATGAACAGGCTATTAAAGTGTTAGAGGGTGAAGAATGTACATTTGATGTGTTGATTATTGATTATGATCTAAGACAAGCGGGAAATGAAAAATATGGGAGTGATCTAGTTAAAGAGATACGTGAAAGAATCAATAAACATTGCAAAATCATATTTTATTCCATGGGTGATTTAGTTGAAGTTTTTCCAGATAGAAATGACTTGATAAACCTTTTTAATGAAGGGATTTACCGCTTTTTGTCGAAAGATACTAGATCTAATGCTGCACAATCATATGGACAAAGTGAATTACAAGTTAGAGTGGAAACGATAATTGATGCTATTAAAAATATTGATTTTGTTCAAGTCAGTTTAGAAAGGTATTTTGCGGAATACAGTGATATTATCGTTGATGAGCGAATAAGGGTTAAGGGCAAAAAATATACAATTGAGGAAATAATAACTTTAATTAAAAGGGATGAAGAAACGGGGAGAATATATAAGAGTAATTTGGCAGAATCTATGATTATACATAATATACTTTCAGGTGAATGAAAATGAAAATAATACACTTCTATCCGAATTCTAATGGAATTAGTTTTTTAAGGGGATTTAGAAAGCACTTAACTGAAACTTACGACAGTAATTATAAATATATAAATAAGTCTGAAGATTTATATAAAGAGTTGAATATAAGAGAAAATCATACTGATATAGTGGTGTTTACGGCTCATGGGGATCGTAATTATATTATTGGTGATAAAATAAAAGGGCAAGAAACTCGACTAACAATTGATTCTTTGGAATTTTTAAGAAATTCTTTTGTATTTGCGTTTTCATGTTCTACAGGAGATTTAGGTAAAGAATTGTGCAGGAAACATAATACAATATCATATCTTGGATTCAACGATATTATTGATTTAGTAGTAGATACACGAGAGAAATCCTTCAATGAAGAGTTTTCCAAAATATTAAAACAAATTTATAATGAGGCTTTAAAAAAATCATTTGATGAATTTCTTCAAAATAATTATTCCGTCGATCAATTTGCAAAATTGATATCACTAAACCTAAAGAGAGCTTATGTTACAATTTTATCTATGAACTGTGAGGAATTATGTAAAAGATATAATGTTAATCTTGGGAGAGCGTCTAACTTCAAGTTTATAAAAAAGCTGCATAGCGATTTATTAACAACAATAGATTCGGTAAGATCAAGGATAATTGTTCATGGTGAAGGGAAATTCATTCCTTGGTCATTCATTGGTGATGATGTGATTAAACTGAGATTAATAGAAAAAAAACTAGAAAATACCGAGTATGCTCCTGAGAATGAATATTACAGATTCTTTCTCCTCACTTTAATAAATTATAAACTTGGAAATCAAAGTAAAGCAGTAAAGTATTTTCAAGAAGCTTCAAGGCTTTTTCCAGAATATGAGCCTTTGCGTAACTTCTCTTTTAGTCATGAAGAGATAGAACGAGATAATGTGTCTTAGTAAACCTAAGCAATTAACTTGTTGAATTGATATGACTTTGACTATCATAATTTGAGATTAAGTGGTTTCCTACTTTAGTAGCGAGGCCACTTTTTTCGTTTAATATACTTACTACTCACCGTGAATATCCTGTTTAAAGTTACCGCTTCTTTTGATGTAAGATGAATAGAAAGTGGTATCATTTTGGAAACTTTTTTGAATAAATAGTATTAATAAAAGGTGTAAGATTACCTAGTTGTTTACCTTCCCGTTCTCCTCCCTCAACTCAATAATCTCCCGAATATCACTAATCTCTAGCGCCTCCGCTATTCTTTCAATATGACTGAAGCTGATGCTCTCGCGTTTGCCGTTAGCGAGCTCACTTAGTGCTGCATGTCGAACATCGGAAAGCCTGGATAATTCCCTCAAGGATATTTTATGTTTTTTGGTTAGTTCCCCGATTTTAACGACAACTTTCTTCCCCATTTTAATCACCTCCAATTCAAATCATTCCCAGCTTGACTATACGCATAAGCGTAACGTATAATAATTTTATAAGTGGTACGTAAATGCGTAACATATACATGTTTATTGAAGCGATAACTACATAATATTTGTCCAACGAATCTGCATTAAAAAGGAGGCCCACCCCCATGCCATCCCTACTAGAATCCCTATACTATGGCCATCTGAATCCGGAGGAGCAGGTGGTCCCTAAAGATCCGGAATATCGTCAGAACAGGAGAGAACTGTCTGAGGCCATGGAAGCATTGAAGAAGAAGTTATCCGCTGAGGATTTTACCGAATTGGAGGCCCTTATGAATTTGCAGTATAAAATTCAGGGGATGGAGATGACGGCGGCTTTTAGATACGGCTTTAGGCTAGGAGCGGCCATGCTGATTGAGGTACACTTCGGGGACGGGGTGGAGCAGGGGGACAAATCGTAGAATAGATTGATTTAATTATCAAAATGCCCGGGTGCTTTGACACCTTTCGGGCATTTTTTTGTTTTTATCACAAAATAATCTCGATCCTTTACATATCAGCTGCTATGAAATCTGCATGATAAATCCAGAAACAGAGGTAGGAAGGATTTCCCTAATTATTTGTCGAAAATTGCCCTCAAAGACTAGAGCTTCGGATACATAAGTAAGTTAGGCATTGATGAATTACACTTCGCTAAAAGTGAGTGTTCAAAAAGTCTGGTTTTCAGCACCGAGAAGGTTGGATGAAGCTAGGGACTGAGGAGCGGAGCGTACGTAGTTTGTACGTGAGCACCTGAAATGTTTCCGGAGGAAACATACTTCGTAAGCATACGCTTGGCCCGGCTGAATTCAAGATTCGATGCCGAATAGCTTCCTGATCTACTTCGTGTTAGATATAGAATTTATAAGTTATCAGCGTAGCTGATGCAATTCTATATCGCAAGAAAACCTACATCTGGATCGCGGTCGCTCATCCTTGAATGACTTCGATCAGTTTTCTTATCAAAAGCGGACTTTTTGAACAACCTCTAAAAGTAAACGGGGGAAGCCATAGATTATGAAGGATATCATTATTGAGGGAATCGTTAACGGTCTGGGCAAGTCGCTTGCAGACCTTGTAAAAGATAAAATAATGCAATCAAAGGTTGTTCGTGATCTGAAGGAAAAGTGGGTCACAGATAACTACCACGACGAAACAGTAAAAATATTTAAGGCAGCGGTTATCGATGCGAAAGATGATGTGAAGCTGCCCGATGAGTTGTTTTGCGATTTGCTTGAGGATTCTGTCAATCGCGATGAAGTTTTCCGTTGGATTCTTGAAGGCGTAAGGCCTGGGCAGATGGATAAGAGCAGGCTTAATACGACAGCGTATATGGAGTCCTTTCCAAGGTATCAGGACCATATCTACCCTTTCTTCGAATTAATACTTGACCGTTTAGAACACTATAAAAAAACGCATTGGAGCCCGGAGTTTCTGGAGATACTGCATCAAATAGAAGAGATGAAGACGGCAAATCATGAGGGAATCAAGTCGTTATCCGATAAGCAGGATAGGATGGAGTCCAAACAAGATAAGATAGCAGCTAGACAGAATCAAATGTATGAACTGCTTCATGACAAATTGGAAGACCGAAAAAAGCGGTATACTCCGAGATGGTTTGAAGGCAAAGCTAGAGAAAACATAAAGAATATGGGCGAGCGTTACTCTGAGGATTTAAATGTGGAAGTACAGGCATCGTTAATGATCGATGCGATCGAACTGAATGATAAATTCAGGGGCCATATTATAGAGAAGTGTGACAGCATATTAGCAGGCAACTCTTCCCGGAATATAGACCAGGTAGACCAAGTGATCATTACAAGTCTGGAGAAAATAAAAGAAATAAAGCGGGACATTGAATCGCTTAAAGATCTGAAAGTATGCCTGCCGCAATTGGAACAATGCGTTAAGGACTTGAAAAGTTATCTTGATGATAATCCGTATAGTATCGGCGGCGGGCCCTTAAGATACGAGGTCAACGACTTCTACTCCGAGTACGTGGACAGTGACAGCAGCCTTCTTCGAATCGCGTTGAATCCTTTCGTAGTAGTATCTGGAGAGGCAGGCATAGGTAAATCTCACTACATGGCGGATGAGGTACTGAAGAGAATAAACGCTAATAAGATGAGCATTTTTCTGTTAGGTCAGTTATTTCATTCAGAGGATACCATTCTGTCACAAATCAGAAAGCAATTAGTCATTGCAAGTGATGAAGAGATGGAAGCTGTATTTGAAGTTTTTAATGATTACGGGGTGGCTAAGGGGGAGCGCGTCGTTATTTTCATCGATGCTCTTAACGAGGGGAAAGGCAAACATTATTGGCTGAATTCGCTTGGCGGCTTCGTCGAGAGGCTAAGAAAACTTAACAACATGGCCTTAGTTATGAGTGTGCGAGATACCTATGAGAATGACATCATACCTGAGGGATTCTATAAAAGAAATAACGTGAACAAATATATATTTGAAGGGTTCGATGATCTAGATCAAGCCATTCAGGAGTTCTTTAATTACTATCAAGTGCCGCTAAATTTAAATGACTATCTGAAATATGAATTCAAGAATCCTCTATTCTTGAAAATGTACTGCAGGGCATTCGACAAGGTTAGTATATCTGGCACGGAGAGCATTGAAGGTATTTTTAATAACTATTTCAAGAAGATCAATCAAGACTTAAAATTAAGGATCGAGAACTACCCGAAGTACGAGAATTTGGTCGTTGAAGCTTTGTACTATTTTATCGATTCCAAGCTTAAGCATAAGGGGAGCGAATCCTACCTTTTATACGGAGTGGCTTCCAGGGAAGTAAATCAGGCTATGATGCACCATGGACTAGGTATCCATTTCTTTGACGAGTTAATTAATGAGAAGATCATTACAGTGAACACCATAACCCCAAACGGGGAAGAAAAAAATATCGTCTATATCGCTTTTGAATTATTTGAAGAGTACATCACCGCCAAGAAGATTATTGAAGCGAATGAGGTTCATACCTATACTAAAGCAAGGGATCTAGAAGATTTCTTCTCGGATCAAAACCGCTATTTTCATTTGCTTTCCGATCGGCGCTCGAATCAAGGAATATTTGAAGCACTAGCCGTGCAGATACCAGATACGTTGTCCACTGAGTATACAGAGGAGTTCGAAATGTTTAATTGGCCGAAACGCATACTGAAGTACAAGGAGATTGACTTTAAAGCGGCCTACTATAATAGTCTTACTTGGAGAAGACCGGGAGGAATCAATGGAATATCGCATTCGTATATATTAAATGAATCTCTATATAGGAGCTATATTGATCCATATCATATGTATGAATTCTGGGATGAAGTACTAAAATATACGATTGTAAAAGATCATTACTATAATGCGAATTTTCTGTACAGACAATTAATTGAACTTAAGCTTGATGAATTTAACGCTTTCTGGACGGTTTATGTCAGTAAACGCTTTGCTCAGAATGACAGCTTCAAGACGATCATGAAGTGGGCATGGAAAGAGCATACGGACCAGTCTCAGCTGGATGATGAATCCGTACAGTTATTAGGGATGAATATTACCTGGTTTATGGCAAGCACATATGATCGCGTAAGAGATGTTTCTATTAAAGCCATGGTGAGGCTCTTTACGAACCGGATCGATATTTTGACAGATATTATCAAGAAGTTTGAAAGGGTTAATGATGCCTATATATTAGAAGCGCTATTTTGTGCTGCCTATGGATGTGTGATGAATACGCGAGACATGGATCAAGCAGAAGGCTTGGCCTTATATCTCTATGAGGAGTTTTTTGACGGGAAAGAAGTTATTCCTCATGCCATGATTCGCAACTATTTGACGGGGATCCTGGAGTTTGCTTCGTCTAAGGGGCTTTGCGGAGATATTCAAGCCGAGGACATCAAACCGCCGTTTAAGAACCGGTATGAATTCAATGAAGTCAAGCAGGATGTAGTTGACGATCTTAGAATAGAGCCTTCTGATGCAGAAATTAGCAGGCTGGATCCGTATGATTCCTACAGTGGCCGTGTGCTAGATTTAAATATGTATTTTACATATCAAACCAGCATTATTGATGATCTTCAAGCCTGTTATACTAACGTTCCTATTCAATACGGGGATAGAATCCATTTTCAATCAGTAGAAATCATCGATCAGATCTTGCCAGAATGCAGGGAAAATTTCGTTCGAATGGTGATCAAGGAAATTTTTCAGATGGGCTACAATTTTATTAAATTCGGACAATTTGACTTAAGTGCTGATAATAACCAGATGGACAGCTTAGGACAGAAATATGAATGGATAGCCCTAAATAAAGTTCTCACTATTTATTTGGACAGCAAGCAATATATATGCCAGAGATTTTCCGATGACTGTCCGGTGAAGTTCGAGGGGGTCTGGCAGTTTACATTTTTCAGGAAAATGGATCCAAGTATCGACTATTATAGCCCTTTTGACACACGGGATTATCAGTATAAAAGGACAACAATGACAAGTGAGGATTTATTGAGTCATTTTCGTTCGTATGCGGAGAAATCATTAAATCAGATCGATTGGATATCCGTGAATCGGATTAGGTATAAGGTGAATAATGAACTTCACAGTACAAAACCTTTTCTGATCAATAATAGCGATATAGAATCATTTAAGCGTTATATACAAAATCCTGATAATCTGCAGCAGAAACCGTTTGAGGATCTATATGTAGGAGAAATTTATTGGTCAGAGGCTTATAAGAGCCTGTTAAATGAAATGAATCCAAGAAACTGCGGTAAATGGTATGATATGAGGATCATTGATACTTATTTATGGGATATCAGCGATGGTGCCATGAACAACTATTTTGAATTCAGTATTTTATCCCCGTTGATGCTTGCGGAATTAAAGCTTTCGATAGGCAGCCATGTCTTTGAATTGGTCGATGAGGATGGAGAACTAGCAAGCCTACAGTTATATGAACGCAATTACAACGACATCCTTCTATTGAGGAAGGATAAAGTAACCAGATACCTAATACGTTCAGACAAGGTGATAGGTTGGCCTGTTATAAATGGCGGGGTAACTAGAATGATCATTTTTGATGGGCTACAGTACCGAATCGATTAAGGATTTTGTAAAAATGAGATTCGGGATAACCTAAACAGGACAATAAATTGCTAATTGCATACTACCTCTGCCCTTACAATCTACCCCAAATATAATATAGAATAAATAGGTAAACTTAATGATTAGAAGCAGATATGGAGGGAATTAGAGATGCAGCTTACCAATAAAACGGCCATTATTACTGGAGCAGGAAAAGGGATCGGGAGGTCAATCGCAATCGCTTTGGCGAAGGAAGGCGTAAACCTTGGCCTCATTGCGCGCACAGCCACTGATCTCGAATCATTGCAAAATTCTTTGCAGACGGAGTATTCCGTAAAAGTATTTATGGCAACAGCGGATATTTCCATTCAGCAAGAAGCTGAAGCTGCCGTGCTGAAACTCCAGGAGCAGCTTGGTTCGGTAGATATTCTAATCAACAATGCGGGAATCGCGCAGTTTGGCACATTGATGGATATGGAACCAAGTACATGGGAACGAATTATTCAAGTGAACCTGATGGGAACTTACTATGTAACTCGTGCTGCACTTCCGTTCATGCTGGAGCAAAATAGGGGAGATATCATCAACGTAGCTTCCACTGCGGGTGAGCGTGGTTTTGCCACGGGTTCCGCTTATTGTGCGTCTAAGTTCGGCCTTCTCGGCTTAACGGAGTCTCTATTACAGGAAGTTCGCAAATCGAACATCCGGGTGGTAGCACTAACACCTAGTACAGTTGCTACGGATTTAGCAGTTAATGCTGGATTAAAAATTGGGGACGAAGATCGGATGATGCAACCAGAGGATGTTGCAGAGCTGGCACTGGCTACCTTGAAATTGCCTCCCCGTGTGTTTATCAAAACTGCAGGCATTTGGACGACTAACCCGCAGTAAGAAGCATGGATAACTAAATATCAAAATCCCACTTCTATTGGTTAGGTCAGGCTGTCGGCATTCAACAATGTCGACAGCTTTTATTATCAGCAGGATAATAGCGTCATGTTCTCCAGCTCCGAAGGCTTCTCTATGAGAAAAATATCCAATACATGAATCCCTGGGGATGGTATCATCGTACATATAGTAAGAATGTAACAAATACATACATAGAGAGACCGGCAACCTTAAATTTGAGGAGGGTTCTATTTGGGAAATTTTTTTACGATTTTTTCTTCTCCGGAAATGACTTTTGAGAGACTCAAAAGCAGCAAGCTGGCTTGGCTCATTTGCCTGATTGTCCTGTTGGTCATTTCATTTGCCGTGATTTACGTGGAAATGCCGATGATTGAACAAACGGTGCTGGATAGTCTGAAGAGTAATCCGCAGATTTCACCGGAGAGTTATGATACCGTGATGGACGGAAACAGGACTATTTCTTATGTCGTTGTTGTTATTACTTCCGTAGCTACGTTATTTATTAGTGGTCTTCTGTTTTTGCTGCTGAATTTAGTGGTTCGCGGTGAAGCGAAGTATATGCAATTGGTTACGGTTGCCGCGTTTGCTTCCCTGCCTGGAATGATTGACGGGGTCTTAACCGCAATCTTGCTAAAGGTAACGAATGCCCAGGCCATAAGTGATATATCGATCAGCTTGGGAGCGTTCGTTCAGGATAAAGGCAGCGACTTATTCAGAGTTCTGTCGGTCATTAACCCGTTCAGTATCTGGACCTTGGTCCTGTACATTATCGGTGCGGCTGTCATGATGAACCGCCCTAAAAAGCAAGTGGCAATATGGATTGTCCTTGCCTGGTTAGTTCTTTCTTTCGGTTCATTGCTATTGGCCTAATGACAGATAGAGGATGGGAGTGAGATCTTTTGTTGAAGAAGAAGTGGGTATGGGGTGTTATATTTGGCCTGGTGCTGATCGTGCTTGTGCTGGTCAATCTGAGAGGGTTAAATCGTACAGAAAGTGTAAGAGTAGCAGAGGCTACGGAAGGTGAGATTTTGGAGCAGGTCTATACGAATGGCCGGCTTGAACCGGTCAAGTCCGTTGAGATTTTCTCGCCGGTGGGCGGTGTGGTCCAAGCGCTTAATATCAAGACAGGGGATACGGTTACCGAAGGTCAAGCGCTGCTGACACTTAAGATGGACACCGTGAAGGAGCAGCTGGAGAAGGAGAAGCTCAGTCTGGAGTTGACCGAAGCCGAGAGGCTTGCTGCGAAGAGGCAGCATTTTGCCAAGTTCAAGCAGCAGATGGCTGAGGACCCTGAGCAAACGGTCGAAGAGCTCGACTTAACCTCCTACGATTTAAGAATTCGCAGCAGTCAATTGACGATTTCTTCCCTGGAGCAGCAGTTGAACAACAGCACGGTATACGCCTCGGCAGGTGGGGTAGTAACGCAGCTATCGGTCAAAGAGGGCCAGCTTATGGCTGAAGGCAGTCCGCTTGCAACCTTGGCCGATTTGTCCTCCTATAAGGTTAAAGCCAATCTGACAGAGCTGGATGCAGGCAAGGTAGCTGCGGGGATGAAGGCCGTAGTGACCGGTGAATCGATCTCGGGTACATATCATGGAGAGGTTACTTATCTATCCCCGACCGCTGTGCTGAACGATGCGGCTTCGAAGGATGCCTCTGTTGAAATGGAGGTCACGCTCCAGGATCAAGCCGCGGAGCTGCGTCCCGGATATAATGTGGCCCTTGAGATGGAAATACCGGACAAGCCCCGACTTCTCGTCCCGATCGAAGCTGTAAAGTATGAGGGCGAGGAAGCCTATGTTTTTAAAATTGAAGAAGACAGAGCTGTCAAATCAGTGATAAAAATCGGCAAAGAGGGAGGCGATCAGGTCGAGATCGTGACAGGAGTCTCCAAGGGTGACCGAGTTGTCGTAGGGGGCGCAGATCAACTTCACGATGGCGACAAGGTGAAGGTCGAATGATTACTTTGACGGACATCACCAAGGTATATAAAAATGGCTTGCTCGAGGTTCAGGCGCTCAGCCCGGTTACTTTACAGGTGGAGCGTGGAGAATTCATAGCGATTATGGGCTCTTCGGGCTCGGGCAAGTCTACGCTGATGAACATTATCGGTTGCCTGGATGTCCCGACGTCTGGCAGCTACGCGCTTGATGGGCAGGAAGTCCATACATTAAATGAAGATCAGTTGTCCAGAGTGCGGAACCAGAAGATCGGCTTTGTATTTCAAAGCTTTAATCTGCTTGGACGTCAGACGGTATTGCAAAATGTGATGCTCCCGATGATGTATGCCGGTATTCCCAGAGAGACAAGGCATGAGAGAGCGCTGGAGCTGCTGGCTAAGGTGGGTCTGGCTGATCGCGTAAAGCATCGTCCGACAGAGCTCTCCGGCGGCCAGAAGCAGCGCGTCGCTATTGCCCGCGCGTTAACGATGAAGGCGCCGATTCTATTAGCCGACGAACCGACCGGTAATCTGGATACGAAATCATCCTATGAGATTATGGAATTGTTTAAGCAAATCCATGCGGATGGGACGACGATTGTACTTGTCACCCATGAGCCTGATATTGCGGAACATGCTGACCGTGTGCTTCTCTTCGGCGATGGCAAGCTGCTCAAGGATACGCGCAAAGGAAGTGTGAGTCCATGAGTATTTGGGAGAGTATTCTTGTTGCACTGGACAATCTTCGCATTAATAAGCTGCGTTCTTTTCTGACCATGATCGGGATCGTATTTGGCGTCGCCGCGGTCGTTACTGTCGTATCGATCGGACAGGCGGGTCAGAAATCGATTATTTCTACCGTTTCGAGCTATAAAGATGGATATTTTGTCGTCTATAACAATTACTCCAGCGCACCATCCGGGGCGGATGCGGAGATTCGTCTTAGGGATTTAAATGAGGTTGCCAAGCTGCCAGGGGTCAGATATGTCTCTTCTTCGATTACATATTCACTGGCAACGAAGCTGAAGAATGAGGAGCTTAGATTCTCCATCACTGCAACGAAGTCGGACATGACGAAGATGATGAATCTCGATATGGTGGCTGGCCGATTCTTCAGCGCGCAGGAAGAGAGAGGGCGTCAGAAGGTAATCATTGTGGATAGCAAATACGCAATCAAGGCGTTTGGCTCTGAAGCAGGTGCGGTGGGGAGAAAGCTGGTCACCTCGACGGGAACCTATCGTATTATCGGCGTATACAAGCCGCAGGAGAGCATTCTGAGCGGAATGGAGGGGGAGCGTTATACGGGTTATGCTCCCATTACCACGATGCCAAGGGGCGAGGATGGGGATAATATACGTCTGGGTGTGATTGAGGTTCTCGCCTCGTCACCCGAAAATATGGACCAGACGGTGAAGGACGTGAAGGAGTGGTTCGCCAAGAAGAACAATGCGGATGTCGGACAGTATCTCTCTCAGACCGGGAAAGAAGCGGAGCAGATGGTGTCCAGCACCTTTAGCATTTTGCAGACGATCATTGGCTCCATTGCCGGCATTTCTCTGCTGGTTGGCGGTATCGGGGTCATGAACATTATGCTGGTCTCGGTAACTGAACGCACAAGGGAAATCGGGATTCGCAAAGCGATCGGCGCTACGCCGGGCACCATTATGGTGCAATTTATGATCGAGGCGATCATTTTGTCCTTTATCGGCGGGGCGCTTGGGGCATTGTTAGGGCTGTTTATTGCTTTCCTATTTGCTATGGTCACCGGCTGGCCATTTGTGGTGAGCATTTGGGCAATGGCATTAGCCTTTGGCTTCTCCGCTGCAGTAGGAATCTTCTTTGGTCTATACCCGGCCAATAAAGCCTCCAAGCTGCACCCGATTGAATCGCTGCGGTATGAATAAGGTAAGCAAATATCAATAACAAGGCCAGATCAATCAAGTATTTTCTATAAAATATTATGAAGAGACATCGTTCATCGCGGTGTCTCTTTTGCTGGATAACCCGGCGATATCGACAATTTTCATTTTCCTAGGGCCACTTAGTTCAATCAGCCCTTCCTCTTGAAAGGCAGCCAATTTTCTGCTTAGTGTCTCCTGGCTCATGCCTAGCTGTGAAGCAAAGTCCCCTTTTTTCATGCCCAGAACAATATTCCCCGACGCATCGGCTGAGCTTAATAAAGCTCCGGCTATACGTTGTTCTACGGAAGTAAGACTGATCTCCTCGATCAGGTTCTCTGCCTTTTCCAGACGTTTGCTCAGCACATCCATGACTTTAAAAGCGATGGTAGGATATTTCCCCATCCGCTCCATTAATTTGGAGCCTTCAATAATGCACAGGGTCGAGGTTTCTAATGCCTCCGCATTGTCTGTTAACGGAACAGAGCTGAACAAAGAGAGCTCACCCATAAATTCTCCCGGGCCGATCAGGCGAATCACCTGTTCCTTGCCATTTGGATTAAAGCGGGCTACCTTTACCTTGCCGGTATGCAAAACATATAGCTTTCCGCTCATATCTCCGGCTAAATACAGCATTTCCCCTTTTTTAAAGGTTTGCGCGGTGGTGATATGGGCAATTTCCAGCATCTCCTTGTCATTCAAGCCGCTAAATATCGGTACATTTTCAATACAATTTGCGTGGTTCTGCGTGTGGGAGCAGTTATCCATATAAGAATCCTCCAGTAACATCGTTATATCGCTATATTGGTCTTGGTTTTTGATTTTCCGAATCGCAATAGTCGAGTAGCATTGATAATAACTAATAATACCGACGCCTCATGTACAAGCATACCGAAGGAAAGGTTCACGGTCTTGATGAATATGCCTGCCAGTAACAAGCCTGCTACCCCAATCGCGAAAGCAATATTCTGTTTCATATTGCGCACAGTCGCGCGACTTAATCCCATCGCATAAGAGAGCCTCTTGATCTCCTGGGACATGAGCACGACATCAGCCGTCTCCATGGCCACATCTGCACCGGCGCCGCCAATCGCAATGCCCAGGTCCGCTTTAGCCAGCGCAGGCGCGTCATTGACCCCGTCGCCAATCATGGCGACCTTTCCATATTTCTCTTGAAGCTGATTCAGAACAGCAACCTTGTCTTCAGGAAGAAGCTCACTATAATATTCATCCAGTCCAACCTCTGCAGCGATAGCCTTAGCAGCATTCTGATTATCACCCGTCAGCATAATTACCTTTTTGACGCCTAAAGCTTTAAGGTTGGATACTAAGCTTCTCGCTTCCTCACGAACTGTATCTGCTATGGCTATTATACCAATAACTCTTTTATTGCAACCTACGATAACTACGGTTTGCCCCTTGGTCTCCTCGGCTACAAAATCATCCTCCTGCATAGCCAGGCTTATGCCGTGGTCCTCAAACAACCTTCTGTTGCCTATATAGTACTCTTCATTATTAAGTGTAAATTTAATGCCTCGCCCTGTAAGCATTTCCGCATTCTCCGATATTTCCGTAACGGGGCCGAGCTTGTCAGCGGCTTTGGAGAGGATGGCCCTTGCTAGCGGGTGCTCTGAATAAGCTTCACCCACTGCGGCTATTCGCAATAGCTCATCTTCACTGGTTCCATAGGCTTTCATCCGGGTGACACTTGGTTTGCCAACGGTTAAGGTTCCGGTTTTATCGAAGGCTACGGCCTTAACGGTACCCAGCTTCTCCATGATTTCCCCGCCTTTGACTAGTACCCCATGCTTGGCGCCATTTCCGATTCCTGCGACTATGGAGACCGGGGTCGAGATCACAAGCGCGCCTGGGCACGCGATGACTAACAAGGTCAGGGACAGATGGATATCCCTTGTAATGAGAAACATAATTATAGTTAACAAAATAATGGACGGTGTATAGTATCGAGAGAACTTCTCCAGAAATTTCTGCGTGTTCGCTTTTTTATCCTGGGCTTCCTCAACCATTTGCAAAATTCTGGCGAAGGTCGTATCATCCCCGACTTTTTCCGCTCTGATCATTAAATAGCCCGCTTCAATAACAGTTCCTGAAAAGACATTCTCTTCCACACTGCGGTTAACCGGGATCGATTCGCCGGTAATCGCGGCCTGATTGATATAAGCTGAACCCTCGATAATCGTACCGTCGATCGATATTTTCTCGCCCGGCTTCACCAGGACGATCTCGCCCGGGGCGACTTCCTCAGGCGGAAGTTCCACTTCCATGCCGTTTCTGATCACTCTGGTTCTATCCGGTGCCAGATTAAGGAGCGATTTGATCGAGGAGCGAGTCTTGTCGATGGTTCTTGATTCCAAATAGTCTCCCAGCATAAATAAGAAGGTGACTGCTGCAGCCTCCCAGTATTCCCCGATCAAGATGGCCCCGATGACTGCTATGGTTACAAGCGTATCAATCCCTACTATCTTGTATCTTAAGGCTCCGACAGCCCTTTTAATAATAGGAGCCCCCGCTACTACGGTAGTCGCTAACATAAGAATAACTGTAATTGCTTGATATCCCAGCAGTTCTTTTAGCAGTAACGACGCAGTCGCCAGTGAACCCGAGAGCAATGCCGTCTGACCTTTAGTGATTTTCATAACAAGACGCTCCATTTCTCTTATTTTTCTGCGAGAACCTTATAGCCTAATTTTTCGATACTCCCCTTGATAACTTCTGAAGAAGTTATGGATTCATTAAAGCTCACCTTGACCTTTGAAGAGTTGAACATGACCTCGGAGGTATGGATACCGCTGAGCTTCTTGAGCATTCCTTCGATTTTTGCGATGCAGCTGGGGCATGTTACTGTTTCTAATTGATAAGTTTTGGTTGTCATTTTCAACGGCCTCCTGATTTGAATGGATTTCCTTTCATGGCTTTAGTGTAAGTGATATTTCGAAGCGTTACTTTGACGGAGGTCAAAAACTGCAAAGTATATGCTGGAGAAAATAGCAAAGAGCATCGATCAAGCGATCGACGCTCTGTAAACAACGATTTACTAATAATATGCCTTGCAAATTCAGCAGATTAGCGAACCCTCCAGGTCAGAATACCGGCATTCATGCTGCGACACGCATCCATGGCGGCTTCCTGAGTCTGGTATTGCTCTCCCCAAGCTACAAGATAGCGAAATTCGTAAAATCCGCCCAAGGTCGCCGCGAAGTTGGTCTCCCAATAATTATTCATCGGCCAGGCATATAAATGAGCGGGGTCTTGCTGCAGCTTGGTGTCGCCGTGGAGCAGGCGAAACTGATGATTCAATGAACCGAGTTGAATGAGCGGCGTATCCGGCATGGCTATCGCGGTGCCATGATCAGCCGATACATAAGCAGCACCTTCGCCTACGCAATAGTAATCCGCCAAGCTGCCTGTCAATTGGTCTTTGCGCGGACGAGTCAGGGCATTCATTTTATCGATCCATAGCTCCTCGGTTTTACTTACAGCTGGACTTCCAAAAGGCAGAGAGATATATAAGTTCTCCGGATCCCAGATGCTATCCTTGTGGATACGAGCCGCGACATCCACCCGAGGATGCTGGGCGTAAGCTGTAACAAGCAGCGAATAATGAGAGCAGCCGGCTACCTCGAAGGTTAATTCCACGGTGCCGTACACATCGCCTTCGGTGATGACTTCGGCTTTCGTGAGTACTCCCGTTGAAGTAACAGCATCAGAGCCTTTGCGATTACGCCCCATTTTGCGCCGCACCTCGTACTGATCCTCGACCTTGGCTGCCCGGGTTACATCATATACGGGTGTAAAGGCGTGGTGATGGCGATCCTGACGCAGCATTTCCTTGTCCATGCGTTTATCGACCCAGGAGGTAATGCCATCTCCTTTGGCCCATGTGATGTGGACAAACGGGGTGTCTATATAGGTCGAGGTCACCTTGAATGCCCGTACATCACTCGTCACATCGAGATCCATCATTCGGTCAGCTCCAACATAGTCGTTGCGGTAGGCGGTTCTGAATTTACTGGATGGAACGGCCTGAATATGGACGGTTTTCTCCTCCCCGGGCTGAAGGGTAACGGGAATGCTTATAATGACGCCACGCGAGGCGAGCCGGAGCTGTGAAGGGTACAATTCGCCAGTGTCTACATCTCGCACCTCAAATCCATCTTTAATCAAGCTGTAGTGCCAGCTCTCCATTATAAGCTGGGCAAAATCCTCCTGAACGAAGTCGAAGGGATTGAATAGCTTGAATTTCATCGGTCGATGTGGAGATAGAAGTGCCTCTCCCTTATGCTCCAGAATGTCATAGAGCGCGCGATGTGCCGCAGCGCTCGCATTTGCCGCAAAGGCTTCTTTGCGCACGCCTAATTCCTGAACAAATGGATTCCACGGCTCGGTGACCGAGGAATGGTATCCCCACGTATGCTCTGCAAACAAGGCAAGTTGATATTCGATATCCCTCATGGTATCCGGGGATACGGTCTGGCAATATGGATCTAATCTCTTCACCTTGTGATACGCACGTACAGCTTCGCGGTAGACCTGCACATGCTTTGGCGTTGATCCTACGCCATCCGTCCACCAATCCGGCCAATCGCCGCGATGGACCGGGATATCCTCGGGATGGTTTGCCGCATGTTCCCGGACTTCCGTGAAGAATTCCTCTAAAGTCGACGATACGATCATGATCTGTTCCCCATGCTTGGCGTTCCACTGCTGGATGAACTCCATGACTTGTGGATTAGGAGAGCCATTGTCCGTCGGCAAGCCGGAGAACATGACCGGAGCGAAGCGGAACGCATAGCCATCCTGCTCCAAGCGTTGAATATAACGCTGGATTCGCGTCTCTGCGATCTCGAAGGTCACGCCTTGGCTGGTGTCGAGTTCATCCTTGATAGTATAGGAGCCGCCGATGCCCGGGATCAATCCGAGATCATTGCCGAACATATAGTGCTCGCCATTCCAGGTTAACAGCCGTTCGCCGCTGGGCATTTCCCACCAGAAGGGCTGCTGCTTCTTCCATAGGGGGTACATGGAATGGTGCGTATGAATACAGGTCATCAGGTTTTGAATGCCGGCATCGAGCAGGACCTGGCCATATCCCCAGCCAAAGCCGGTAATATCGGCTGTCATGGCGGATGTAACCGGAGCCTCAATAGACTTCCCATAGCTTTGAATGCGTCCGATCATTGACTCTAGCAGCTCCTTGTCCATCAATTCGCTCATATTGAGGTAGGTTCCGGAGAGACCGATCTCACCGTGGCGAACTGCCGCTGCAAATTCCGCCTTTTCCTGCTCGCTTGCTCTCTTCATAAAGGATTCAACCGGCCAAAATGTCTCACATACCCATTTAAAGCCTGCCCATTCCGGGTGGCGACCTGAACGAATTTCACGTAAAATTTGCAGGGCCTGACGTATGAAATTTACATGGTATTGCTGGATTTTCTCTTGGCGTTCCGTATACCCGATATCCGTATGAGAATGATGTATGGCGTAAATTTTCCACGGTTTTTGACTTGGCATGTAGATCTCTCCTTTAAAGTTTGTGACAAAAGCGGAACATATGTGAAATACCCAGGAATGTGTTTTCTAGCATCCGTTCTGAGGTGTGTATTTGAATGCGATGCTGATCGGCGAAGCTTTGCAGGGCCCCGCTGAATAAATGAAAGCTTTTGGAGAGCTGTCCTCCAAATACGAGAAGATCGGGTTGATAGGCCTGAATGTACGGAATAAGCATATCAGCCAGGCGATGGCCAAACTCCATAAAAACCTCTTGGGATAAACGATCACCGGCTATAGCATCTTCAGCCAGCTCCTTCACATCGAGATCAGGCTTCATCACCCCCAGACTGCGGGCGAGCTGGAGGATTCCCCGCTTGGAGAAAGCATCATCCACGATTCCATCACGGTAAGGTTGATTGTACAGCCAGCCGTTGGCCGGAATGCCCTGGGAATGATCCATGATGGTGGATTTGTCGATATAAGCAGAGCCCAGTCCGGTGCCTAAAGTTAGCGCCATGAAGCGAGCCTGCGGATAATTCGTGCTAAAGCCTAACGCAAATAATCTGGCATCATTCTCAAACCTGATCTCTGCCGATTGAAGCGGTCGCGCCCAGGAGCCTTGTTCTTGTGCCAGCCGCTCATATAAGGCCTCTTTTACATGATATCCGTAAAGCGATTCGAATTTATCCAATCCCTGAACGTAGCAAATGCCTTGCTTATAATCAAAGGGGCCGGGAAAGGCCAAACCGATCCGCCAATGACCGTCTTGTTCTATGAATTGCGAATGGTAAAAATCCGCCTGGTATTTAAAAATATGAATCAATTGCTCGATAATCGTCTCCTGGTCTTGGTCTGCCAACGAGGGAAATTCCTTCTGGCTAGCGGTTATAGGGACATGGTTCAGCAGGATGCAGCTTTTGATATAGCTTCCCCCTACATCAAGCGCAATAACGATGTTACGCTTCAATGAGACTCACATCCCAGGTCTGGGATACGCCTGCTTTAATCAGTTTGCATGGCCCATTGCCAAGATTAACGATTCGGTAAGCTCCGAAGTGGGCAGGCAGAATATAGGATTCAGCATATTTCAACTCAACCTGCACAGATTCATCCGCGCATGATATGATCCGTACCTGTTCGCCCTCGACGAGATTGTACATCACCATTTCAGCGTTCGTATGATCCTCCCATGTATCATGCAAATGCACTCGATGGACATAAAACAGTAAATCAGCATGCTGACCTAATAAATACTCCTCGTTACCGTTCTGCGACCGCAGCAGGGTTGGGGATGGAATAAGATGCTCCTCAACCCAGTTCGTCTTCTTGAAGAAGTCGATATTCTCAAACGCATGATCGATATTGATGGGGCGTGGTTTTCCGTCCAGGCCCTGACGCAGATAATCATAGATTTTGAAGGTGAACCACCATGTAGTAGATGAGATTTCAAGCACTAGATTATCTTTGCCCGAGGCGTGTACTGTTCCAGTTGGGATAAGGAAGAGATCGCCCTTCTTCGCAGGATAAGAGTTAACATAATCCGTGATCTCCATCGGGATTCCAGTCTCTTGAGCGGTTTGGACAGCGGTATAGAAGCCCTCTTTGGTACAGGACTCCGTCAGCCCCAGGTACACCTCGGAGCTGCCCTTATTCTCCATAATATAATAGGACTCCTGCTGCGCCATGAACTCGTTGAACTGGTTACGGATATATTCCTGCTTCGGATGAACCTGACAGGACAAATTACTGCCATCCATCGTATCCAGATAGTCAAAGCGAATCGGAAAATAATCGCCAAATAGCTTAACGAGCCGTTCTCCGAGAATCGAGGCATGTTCATAGTGCATGATCAGGAGAAAGGGAACTTCGATCTGCTTGCCTTCATATTCCATGATGATAGAGTTCTCCGGAGCGATCGGTTCAAAGCTCCACGCGCAGTTGACCCAATCTGCGGGCAGATCGGCGATTTTTTTGAGGTACTGACCACCCCAAACCCCTGGCGCAAAAAACGGCTTCACACGCATAGGCGCCTGAGCGATACTGGAGATCATTTGACGCAGCGTACAGGTTGTTGTCATCACGGGAGCCTCAGGTTGATTCATATCGATATAGTAGTGGACAGCGTTCAAAATCTGCTTGCGATAGGTTTCAAAAATAGGCCATTCCACAAACAGCGCTATTTTGTACTTCTCTGTGTCATCTTCGTTCTTATCGAATCCGAAATTCAACAGCTGCTGCTTGTACTCGATTTGCTGATGCTCGCGTGAGATATCCAGGAAGTAGGCAATGTCGAAATTACCGTCGCCCAGCCAATAAGCACCAGGACCATAGGTGATGACACAAAGTGGTCTGGAAGAATGAGCGGCTGTTCTCGCATCATGTAGGGTACTGATGGCCTCCTGCTTGGCGTTGGGCCGAAAATAATCTTCAATCGTCCCTCCTGTGAAATAGCCGAAGGCGCGGTTATCCGTAATATTCTGCTGAAAATGCTGACGCAGGACCTCACTTGTCTTGATAAAGCGGCTTGTATCCAAGACAAGAGTGGAGTAGCCCTGTTGCTCAAGCGCTTCGATCATGCTGTGCAGAACCGGCTGGAACTGGGCTCCATGAGTTCCATCAAGAGCGATGTGAATGAGGTCAGGCCGAGCCTGCTCGGCCAGAGAGATCAATGGGGCGGATATCGCTTCATATCCTTGCTGCAAGCCAGCCTTAGCATAAGGTATCGCCGAATCAGGCTGGATCGGATAAGAACGAACGGGGTTGACAGGCTTTTTTTGAAACATTCAAGCCACACTCCTATACAAATGATTAGCTTCATTGTAAGGAGAATTAAGACGTAAATCTTTAGAAACAGGCCCCTGTTTTTTGTACAATTCGGACATTGCGAGTGAGAGCGAGTGAGAGGATATGTGGTTGACCGACCGCCGTCATGCAGCGAAGCACCGCGCGCTGGGAGCTGCGCGCGGTGTGGAAAACCGAGTCAGGTCTGCTTTCTATTTTGCCGTCCATCCGTAAATTGAGCTTTTCGGAACTTGGCCGGGGCAACGCCCAGCTTTCTTGTAAATACACGGGTAAAATAATGGACCGATTCAAACCCGGCGCGTTCAGCGATATCCTTGATAGCTAAGTCACTATTAAGCAGCCATTCTTTGGCCTTTTGTACCCTTCGTTCCTGCACATAATGCACAAAGGTTTGGCCTAACTGGGTGCGGAACAGCCTGGATAAGTGCCGCGAGGAAATACCAAGCTCTTGAGAGACCTGCTCCATTCGTAAAGGTGAAGAGAGATTATCCTCTATATAAAGCTTGGCTCGTCTCCACTGACGATGCTCTTCGGTGTCCTCATTTAGAGCATCGTCATTTATATTCGGCGCGGAAGAGAGTCCATGCAGAAAGGATAGAAATAGCGAGAGGACAAGGTGCTGCAGCATGTCTCCAGGGATAGGCCGTGTACTCCCGATCAGGTCTAGAATCGTCTGCCAAATCTGCGCTGTGATCTGAGCGTCTTCCGGGCTGGCGATAATCTTGCCATGGTGAGCTATGCTGCGGAAGCCTCTTGTATAAGCTTCAGAGGTCTGCGATTCATCGACTTCAAAAGCTACAAAAAACAAAGCAAGGCCCTGTTCACTGCGAATTTGATGCCATACCCCGGGCTTAGAACAGAATAAAGTTCCAGTCTGCAATGGATAATCGACACCGTTGTCTGTGTACTCGCCGGCGCCCTCCAACACGTAGCAAATTTCAAAAAAGGAGTGCCGGTGCAGAGAGTTGTTGTAATGAAGAGGCATGAAGCCCCAATAGTGAATTTTGAAACCTGCCTGATTCCCGCTAATTCGTGAGATATGTTGGTTAAGAAGGGAGTTCGCTCTTCTGAAGGCTTCATAAGACATGGGTACCCTCCGATTAGACATAAAGTATTATTTTTGATTCTAGCAAATATATTCCGACTTCACCAAGGCAGACTCAAATCAGGTTATTATGAGCCTGCATAATTAGCACTTATGAAGCCAATTTCGGGGTGCGAATTTACCTTGATGCCGGGAAGCAATGAAGGTATGTTATATATTGTATTGCCCCCGATTGAAACTTTTTGCCTGGAACTGCTGTATTATATGGAAGATGTACTTCTAGGAAGGGAGCGGTAATTGGTGGGGATTTTTTCAAGACTGAAGAATATGACGAGAGCCAATGTAAACTCTTGGAGAGATCAATCGGATGATCCTGGAAAGTCGATGGACGAGTATATGCGCAGCTTAAACAGTGATCTGGGGAAAGTGAAAGCAGAGACGGCTTCTTTGCTCGCGGAGGAGCGAAGGGCAAAGAACGCGCTGGACGAGTGCTGTGCCGAAATCATAAAAATGCAGCGATATGCAGATAAATCGGTAGAAGCAGGCAATGAGGCTGAATCGCGGAAGTTTCTGGAGCAAGCAGGGAAGCTTGGCGAGAGGCTAAATGACCTGCAGAATGCCTACAATCTGGCTGCTTCAAAGGCGGCCAGCATGAAGCAGGTTCAGGATAGACTGATAGCGGATCTGGCAGCGCTGGAGCAGAGACGAATCGAACTGAAGGGAAAGCTGGCTGAAACCAGACTCCAACAGGAATTGAGTTCTGACGGTCTATCCTCCGGTCAGGCCTCGTTCCGGGACATTGAAGAGCGGATGACACGGGCGATCCATGAGGCGGAAGCGCTGGCCGAGCTTCGGAAGGATGATCCGAATAACAAGTAATCTTGTTTTTGGTTATTTTAATGTGATTGAGGTGAGCAGATGAACGTAATTGAGTACAAGTGTCCGAATTGCGGCGGCGGTATGGTCTTTGATTCGGAGAAAGGAACACTGACCTGCCATAGCTGCGGCAGACAGGATAATATCGAGCAGAGCCAGGATCCTCTTGGCCAGCAGACAATCCAGGCAGGAGAAGTGCAGGAATACCATTGCACAAGCTGCGGTGCGGTCATTATTGCAGATGTGGACACAGCGGCTACGACGTGTAATTTCTGTGGTTCCGCTGTCGTTCTTGGCGATCGCTTGAGCGGGAGGCTCGCCCCCTCGTTAGTGATTCCCTTCTCGATCAGTAAGGAGCAGGCGACGCAGGCTTTCAAGAAATGGTGCAGAAATGGCCTGCTGACCCCAAGCGGATTTATGGCCGCCAATCGGATCAAAGGGATGACAGGAGTGTATATCCCCTTCTGGTTGTATGAATTACATAACAAGGTGGATGCCCATGGACATGCGACGAAGGTGCGGACGTATACCATGGGGGATTACCGCTACACGGAAACGAAGCATTTTGATATCTATCGGGGGTTGCGTCTGAACTATTTACGCGTACCGATCGATGCCTCGAAGAAGATGGATGATAAGCTGATGGATCGCCTGGAGCCCTTTCCCTATGAACAACTTAAGAGCTTCAAGACTCCTTATTTGGCCGGTTATGCAGCGGAGAAGTACAGCTATACCGAGACGGATCTGCTGCCACGGGCTAAGGATAAGATCAGGCAGTATATCGAAGAGTCAATCTCTTCATCCGTATCGGGATATACGACCTTCCATTTTACCGATAGGCAGATTGATACGAAAATGAGGAATGCAGAGTGCTGTATGGTGCCGGTCTGGATGTTCCAATACGACTTTAACCGCAAGAGCTACACCTTCGCGATGAATGGCCAGACAGGCAAAGTGGTAGGCAAGCCCCCGCTTAGCATGGGGAAGGTGGCAGCATGGTTTGCCGGTGTTACCAGCTTTTCCTTCCTGGCACTTAAGCTTATCTCTTGGGCGATGGGGGGAGGGTTTCTATGAAGAAACGTGGTGGTGCATTACTAGGTTTAGCGGCCGTTCTGCTGCTTCTGGCCGGATATCTGTTTGGCCCGGCTCCATTTGCTGCAGCTGAAGAGACGAAAAAATTAATCTTCGATAAAGCGAATCTGCTTACAGAGGATGAATATCTTAAGCTGAATAAGCTGGCTAATGAATTAGGAGCCAAAAGAGACACGGACATTATAATTATTACCACCCATAATGATCAGAACCTGGATGTCGTAGCGATTACGGAAAAGTTCTATGATACTCAGGCACCGGGGTACGATAAGCCGCATGGCAATGCGGTCCTTCTAACACTGGATATGAGGAATCGCGAGGTGTATCTGGCCGGATTCTATAAAGCAAAGGATTATTTGGGCGATGATAGACTAGATAAGATCCGCGGCAAGATAACACCGGATTTCTCCGAGGGCAATTATGGGCAAGGATTCGAGAAATATATCAGAACGTCCTATAAATATTTAGGCTTCAAGCCCGGGGTGAACCCGGACAATATTATGTTTAATATTTGGTTCCAATTGGCCCTGGCCTTGGCGATTGGAGCCATAGTAGTTGGTACTATGGCTGCTCGTACTGGCGGACGTGTCACGGTGAGCCGGCAAACCTATGAGGATGGCAGTACGTCAGGGATCGTGGGCAAGGAGGATCGGTACATTCGGACAACGGTCACGAAGCAAAAGATCGAGAAAAGCTCCGGCAGCTCCAGCAGTTCCGGTGGAGGCGGCGGTGGCGGAATTACCGGCGGGGGACACTCGCACAGCGGCAGCAGAGGCTCGTTCTGAATATCAGGGGAGCTCAAAATGCCCGCTGAATTCACTGAAGCGCCATATCGAAAGTACATGCTATGGCTACGGTGCGGATAGACCGGTTTTTTAAACAAAAACGATAAGAAATTTTGGGAGGGGATTTAGATGGGATTTTTTAAGAATCAATTTGCCAACGTTGTAGAATGGGAAGAGTTCCGTGATGATATGATCTTCTGGAAGTGGAGCAACCGGGAGATCAAGAAGGGCAGTAAGCTGATTATCCGTGCAGGTCAGGACGCTATTTTTATGAATGGCGGCAAGATCGAGGGGATTTTCCAGGAAGACGGAGAGTATAACATCGAATCCGAGATCATTCCGTTCTTATCTACGCTAAAAGGCTTCAAGTTTGGCTTTAACAGCGGTATGAGGGTGGAAGTCCTCTTCGTGAACACGAAGGAATTTACTGTGAGATGGGGGACCCAGAATCCGATTCTGATCCCGACTGCGCAGCTTCCAGGCGGCATGCCGATTCGTGCGAACGGTACGTTCAATTTTAAAGTCAATGATTATGTGACGCTGATCGATCGAATCGCCGGAATGAAGGAGAGCTACCTTGTTGAGGACGTCAAGATCCGCATCACTTCCATACTGGATCAGCTATTAATGAAGTGGATCAGTCGCGAAGGCAAGGACATGTTCAATCTGCAGGCTAATGCCTCCGACATCGCCAAGGGGATTCGCGAGGATCTGGATATGGAAGTTATGGCGAATGGTATGACAATCACAGGCTTCCAGGTGATGAGCTTCAATTATCCACAAGAAATTCAGGATATGATCACGAAGACGGCATCCCATGAAATGATCGGCAACTTGCAGAAATATCAGCAAGTCAGCATCACCGATGCCATGGCCTCCGGTAAATTGCAGGGCGGTGGCGCAGCTTCGGATATGGCCGGGATGATGATGGGAATGAACATGGCGAATGAAATGATGAAAAATATGAATCAAGGTACAAATCAAGGTGAGAATCCGCAGTCAGCCGCCGGGAGCCCATCCCAGCAGCCCGTCAACACCCCTTCGGCTCCACAAGCAGGCGGCGCTAAACCGAACTTCTGTCCAAACTGCGGCGCGAAGAACGAAGGTGCTAATTTCTGTCCGAATTGCGGTCAAAAGCTGGGCTAATTAGAGGATAGTATATATAGAAGGTATAGAAGATAATCTGAAGAAAAAAGTTTACCGCAGAGCGTGCATAACTGACCGAGCTTGCATCCTGCGGTTTTTCATTGATGTTTGTCTGGGGGATGACGTAAGACGTAAGTAGGATCGTGGATTGCCTTAGATTCCAGTAACCTTTCTCGATTCCTTTATCCGCTGCTGCCGGAAAGCGTGTGAGTACAATAAGAACATAGTGAAGAACATAGAAGGACCACTCGTTACCTCCATCGAAGAGCACCTTTATGTGGACATGCGGCCGTTTGCTCCTTATTCCGTCTTCTAACGAAACACCATATCGCTATTAGGGCCAAAACAGACGTGAATAAAATCTAACGAAACACCATATCATTATTCGGACAAAAAAAGGGGTAAAAGCTGCTTATTTGGCTCAATAACGATATCCTGTTTCGTTAAAATTCCAAGCGGGCCGATTTGGTGCAAATAGCGATACCACGTTTCGTTAGAGATCGTTATGCAGTGCTCAATTAGAACACGCATTAGTGAACGCTGAAGCGGCGTGCTTGGAATAACGGATTCGTTAAAATTCCAAGCGGGCCGATTTGGTGCAAATAACGATACTACGTTTCGTTAGAGATCGTTATGCAGTGCTCAATTAGAACACACATTAGTGAGCGCTGAAGCGGCGTGCTATGGAATAACGGATGTTTTGCGAATAGTGAAAAGGAGCCGCAGGTCTGCGGCTCCTTTTTGATTCATGGCAAGTAGAACACTTGCTTCAGGTTTTTCGTCACAGGGCTGTTGTCGGGATTGGACTTCATAATGGGGGCCATATAAGCCCACCATTTTTTGCAGATGTCTGTCTCTGCGATTTTATCGAAATCGGCTTGACTCTCAACCTCCAGATAAGCGAACAGGGTATCGGACTCCTGATCGAGGAAGATCGAGTAGTTGGAAGCGCCGTGTTCCTTCAGGGCCTGCTTCATGTCCGACCATAGCTGATTATGGCGTTTGTGATATTCAAATTGATTCCCCGGAAGTAAATACATGATGCATGCGATTCTTTCCATGACGGATGATGTCCTCCTCTCGGTGCGATTTCTCGTTGAACGGGTAAAGATCCAGAGCCAAGCAGCCGGAGCGTTCAACTTCTATATTTAATGACTCTATCGCTTCAGAAGTACCCCTTCTTCGTAAGCTTGTGCTTTCTTGAACCACTCCAGACCTACAGGTACGCCATTAATTTCACAAAAATGGTTCCATATATCGCCATAAGGGAAATCCTTCAATTCCTCAGTGATGACCATTCGTGCGGTGAAGTCGTTCGCCAGTTCCAGCTTCTTCAGTTCTTCGGTTGGCTCCAGGAAGGCCCTTAGCAGAGCCTTCTGCGTGTTGCGCGTGCCGACTACCCAGGCCGCTACACGGTTGATCGTGGCATCGAAGAAATCGAGTCCGATATGGGTAACCTTCAGCAGATCGTTGCGCACCAGCTCACGCCCGATCTCCATTAGCTCGTCATCCATCAATACGACATGGTCGCTATCCCAGCGAACCGGACGGCTGACATGCAGCATAATTCCCTTGCTGAACAGCGCCAGTGAAGAGAGCTTATTGGAGATAACCTCCGTCGGATGGAAGTGTCCGGCATCCAGACAGATCAGCTTATTGCGCGTAATACCGTAGCCCATATAAAATTCATGCGATCCGACTGTATAAGCTTCGGCACCGATACCAAACAGCTTGCTTTCGACCGATTCCTGCGTATAGGCTTCATCCAGCTTCTCGGCAAATATTTCGTCCAGAGCATCCATCAGGCGTTGACGCGGCGCCAGGCGGTCGATCGGATTATCCTTCATCCCATCGGGAACCCAGAAATTGTTGATGCTTGTCTGGCCAAGCTCTTTACCGAAATACGCAGCGATCTTACGGGTACGTTTGCCGTGCTCCACCCAGAAATCGCGAACGCTTTTGTCCGGGGAGGCTAGGGTGTAGTTATCTTTAAACATCGGATGAGAAAAGAATGTTGGGTTGAAGTCGAGCCCCAGCCCTTGCTTCTTCGCCCAATCAACCCAAGTTGCAAAATGCTTGGGCTCCAGCTCATTCAGGTCCACTTTCTCGGAGGTATCCCTATAGATCGCATGCAGGTTCACTTTGTGCTTGCCTGGAATGAGGGAGAAGGCTTGCTCCAGGTCGGCGCGCAGCTCCTCCGCTGTTCTGGCTGCGCCGGGATAATGACCGGTGGCCATAATACCGCCCGTCAAATCGCCGCGGGGGTTCATGAAGCCCTTCACATCATCCCCCTGCCAACAATGTACTGAAATCTTAACCTTTTGCAGCTTCTCCAGCGCTTGGTCCGTGTCGACTCCGATGGCTGCATAACGTTCCTTCGCTGCTTGATAACATGCTTCAACTTGACTCATCAATATGGCCTCCCATTTATTTATTGCTGATGATCTCGTTATAGGCTTTTAGGATAAGGGATGTATCCCCTTGTTGTGGTGGGTACTCTTCGATGGCACAAGAATTCCGAATCAGCTCACGCGCTTCCCGCACATTCCCCAGCTCATGGTCAGCAATCATTTGCACGCATAGGTTTCCGATTGCTGTCGCTTCGGAAGGGCCGGCGTAGACCGTGATCCCTGCCAGATTGGCGGTCCATTGGTTAAGCATCGCCACATGGCTGCCGCCGCCAACGATGTAGAGCGAATCGATTTCACGCCCGGTCATTCGCTTCATTTGTTCCAGCTCCTTGGCATAACGCAGCGCCAGACTGCCGTACACGCAATGGGTCAATTCACCGATTGACCCGGGAATCTCCTGGCCCGTCTCGCGGCAGTAGTCCTGAATCTCGGTGATCATATGACCCGGATGGTTGAAGCGCGGATCATTAACGTCAATCAACTGCCTGAAGGGCGGATATTGGCTGGCCTGGTCGGCCATTTCCGCGAAGCTGTATTTGTAATCCGTATTTCTGGCGATCTCCTGCACCATCCATAACCCCATAATGTTCTTCAGGAAGCGATAGGTGCCGTATGCGCCCCATTCATTGGTATAGTTCTCTGCAAAAGCTATCGGCTCACACACGGGCTCGGGCAGCTCCATTCCAATCAACGACCAGGTGCCGCTGCTCAGGAAGGCCCAGTTCTTGCCCAGAGCCGGGGTTCCAACTACCGCAGAGGCGGTATCATGAGTAGCCACTGTAATTACATGGCAAGCGGGGATATCGTACCTCTCATGCCATTTTGATTGGAGCTCCCCAGATAGGTGCCTGCATCGGTAAGCTCCGCAAATTGATTGCGATCTATTTTTAGAAAATTCAATAACTCCCGATCGAAGTTCTGTTCGCGTAAATTCAGCATTTGCATGGTGGAAGCATTGGTCGCCTCAGCAACTCTTCTGCCGGTCAGCACGTAGCCGATATAATCGGGGATGAGCAGAATTTGCTCCGCTTGCCTGATGCGTTCCGGCTCCTCTGCATACAACTGGTACAACGTGTTGAGCTCAAGAAATTGGATGCCGGTTCTCTCGTAAATATCTTGCTTCGGTATTTTTGCGGTCAGCTCGGTGATTTTGCCGGCGGTGCGGCGGTCCCGATAGCTGATCGGGTCGGCCAGCTTCTCGCTATTCGGCCCAACAAGCACGTAATCCACCGCCCAGGTATCGATGCCTAACGTGCATTCTGTGAGGCCTTCTTGCCGCAGCTTCTCTAATCCGGTGAAGATCCCGCCAATAAGTCCGTCGATATCCCAGCGCTCATGCCCGTCGCGAAGGGAGAAGCTATTCTTGAAGCGATGCACCTCGCGAACCCGCAGCTTGCCTTCCACCACGTTGCCAAGCATAAGCCGTCCGCTGGAAGCGCCGATATCCACTGCAAGGTAGCTCTTCATGTCAATCCCGTCCCCTCTTGGTAAAGCGGTTCTTTTGACCCGTTGTCCACTCATGTGCCAGGATCACCGCAGCGTAATAACGCATATTCACGTTTATTAAAGTGATTACCACCAATATATGTTTGGGAAATTGCGTTTACAATGACGGGAGATTATGATAAAAGTATCAAATTTACAGGTTGTGATCGGGATGGATGAGGCGATCAGGAGACAGATCTACCAGATCAACAGCATAGAGAGACAGCAGAAAGGAACCGGCCAGTTCATTATGGACTACCCGCACTACTCGTTCTCCAAAGAAGATGGCCATATGAATTTGCTGAATGAGTATTTTTTCAGGAACAAGGATATTTATGTTAGCCGGCATAATCGTTTTGCCGATTACCCTCTTCACTCGCATCAATTTCTGGAGCTGAACTATATGCTGCAGGGGAATTGCTGTCAGGTCATTGAGGGCAAGGAGGAACTGCTGCAGGAGGGCGAATTGCTGCTGCTTGATACAAGCTCCAGTCATTCGATTCAGGCGCTGGGGGAGGATGATATTCTTATCAACATTTTGTTCCGTGATCAGAATATCAATCTGGAATGGCTTACGGGAATCAAGAAGAAGAATAGTCTGGTCTTTGATTTCCTGTTGCGATCAGCGGTTGATGGCAATCCGATGAAGAAATATATTATTTTCAAGAGTGCGAGTATTCCGCATATCCGGCGAATCCTGGAACAAATCATCACCGAATATTTCCGGGATGAGGAGTTTTCTACCAGGATTATCACGCTGTACCTGCCTATTCTTTTCACCGAGCTGGTTCGCAAGTGCGACACATATCTGTCTGATGAGGTCCAGAGCATCTATTCAGAGACCCATAACGTAGCGCTTAACACGCTGCAGCTCATCGAACAGGAATATCGCGATATTACGTTGAGCACGGCGGCACAAAAGCTGGGCTATAACAAAAATTACTTGAGCAATATCATCAAGAAGAAGACGGGCTCCACCTTTACGGAATTAGTGAATAAGCAAAAGATTCTGGCCGCCAACCTGCTCATAGAATCAACTCAAATGCCGGTGAATGACATCATCGAACAGGTGGGCTTTCAGAATAAAACACACTTCTATGTTTTATATAAGAGGGAATATCGAATGCTTCCGCTGCAGAAGCGAGCTGGCGTCTGAGCTGCAGCAATCGGTCACGAGGTCGTATATTTTTTTATAAGTTGATGACCACAATCGCCAGCACACCAAGCGAGATGCCGATCCGGCCCAGGCGGCTGAGCTTCTCGCGGAAGATAAACATCGAACATAGGGTAATCGACACGATCATGCTTCCTTGCACGAGCGGGAACAAATAGGAGCTGGGGACCACTCCGGCCAAATAGGTGAGGATTAGATTGCCCATTAGCGAAGTAGCTGCCAGCAGTAGGAGCGGCAATATATTTTGATACAGCAGAGCGCTTTCCCGGGATAGGGAGAGGCGTTCTTTTTTATTCCCCCTAACGGCCAGTACTGTATAAGTCAATGTATAAAACAGACAGGCAAATAAGAAGCCAACCAGCATCAGCCCCTTGGACTCGGTGCCCTCCATTCTGAATTGATGGAACCGCTGAATAACCGCTAACATGCCGTTGCTCAAGAAGGTTAACAGGCAGTACAATTTCCACCTTGATCGACTCCCATTCCTCACTGGATCTGCATGGCCCCTTGGCTCGCTATTATCGGGATTTTTACTAATGAAATAAAAGGCGGCCAGGAACAGCAGCACCGCCACGACGACGGTAAGCTTCAGCGCTTCGCCAAAAGCAGCTATGCCGGTGAGCGCCGGGATAATCATGCTTGCCGAGAAGTAGAAGGCCGTGTAAGAGAGCGGCCCTGTGCTGATCGCCAGATTATAGAAAATGATCGTCAGCGTGAAGCAAAGGCCAAACAAGCTTCCTAACACCCACGTATTAACACTAATTTGCCGAATATCGGGCTGAACGAGACTGAACAACAGCAATCCCGCAGATGCGATTAGTGTAAACCCGGCATTGATCAGTAATCTGTCTCGTAAATGCTGTGCCCTGATCAGCTTCATCGACAGCGTCTGCCCTGCGAACAGCAGAATGGCGACAATAATAAGCAGAATGTTCAACTCCAGCCCCCCCAGCAACAATCTCACAGTAATCAGCAAGCCGGGGATTGCTCTTGACGTAACGAACTATCCACAGCCCGGCTTACACAGTAAGGACAGTATATGCGGAGGGTCTCTGTTCGTAAACGATCATCATTTAAGCTGGGCATTCATTTTTTAAGATTATAAATTTTGAGTGTCGGAATTAAATAACGGCGATTTACGGATGGGTAGGCTCCTCTTATGATTAGGGCAGGTTATCGTCGACGGATAGCAGCCTCATTCATTTACAACAGGAGGGGAACAATTTGTTAATAGCCAAGAAGCAGCGGGCTCCTGCGGGTGCAACCCATACAAGGACGGCAGCGGGCAGGAATTATAAATGGCTGATGGTGAAACGCAACAAGGCGTTATACTTATTTATACTACCGGCATTTTTGTACTTTTTTATATTTGCTTATATTCCAATGTACGGCGTGCAGATCGCGTTCAAGGATTTTATCGCTACGAAGGGCTTTGGAGGCAGTCCGTGGGCCGATCCCCTATTGAAGCACTTTATAACCTTCTTTAGCTCGGTGCGGTTCGGTGAAATCTTCTGGAATACCATCCGGATCTCCCTGTATTATTTGCTTATCAGCTTTCCGGCTCCGATTATACTGGCGCTGATGATCAACGAGGTTCGCGGTACCCGGTTCAAGAAGCTGGTGCAGAATATTACTTATATGCCCTACTTCATCTCCACCGTTGTTCTGGTAGGCATGATCGATCTGTTCTTCTCCAACTCGGGGCTGGTCAACCAACTGACAGGATTATTTGGCCTCGAACCGGTATTATTTCTGCAAAAGGAAGCGTTATTCGATCATATGTATGTATGGTCAGGCGTATGGCAGGCGACAGGGTACGGTTCGGTCATCTATTTTGCGGCGCTGGCCGGAGTATCGCCCGAGCTGCATGAGGCAGCTACGATCGATGGAGCGACACGCCTCCAGCGGGTCATCCACGTCAATATTCCGGCGATCATGCCGACGATCATTATTATGCTGATTATCAGTGTCGGCGGGATTATGAACCTGAGCTTCGAGAAGGTGCTGCTGATGCAGAAGGATATCAATATCGCCAGCTCGGAGGTCATTTCCACCTATGTGTACAAGCTGGGGATTCAGAAGGCGCAATACAGCTTATCGTCCGCGGTCGGCCTGTTCAACAACCTCATCAATCTGGCTCTGCTCATCATGGTTAATAGAATCGCCCGCAAAGTCGGCGAGACCTCATTGTGGTAAGGAGGAGTTTTTGTGCAAGTACAAGAGACGAAGGCCGATAAGCTTTTTAATACAACGAACATGGTTATCCTGGTTGCTATTTTGCTGCTCACGCTGTATCCGTTATGGTTTATTGTAAGCGCTTCGATTAGTAATCCGGACCTGGTCAATTCCGGCAAAATGCTGCTATGGCCCAAGGATATTTCCTTCGCCGGCTATAAGAGCATTTTCCATGATAACAGCATACTCAGAGGATACTTCAACACGATTCTCTATACGGCTGGCGGAACGGCAATCAATGTTATGGTGACCGTGCTGGCGGGGTATGCGCTATCGCGCAAGGATTTTGTAGGGGGCAAATTTTTTACCATTATGTTCCTCATCACGATGTTCTTCTCCGGCGGACTTATTCCGACGTTTATGACGGTGAAGAGCGTAGGGTTATACAACTCACCCTGGGTGATGGTCATTCTGGGGGCTACATCCATGACTAACATCATTATTACAAGGACTTTCTTTCAGACAACGATCCCGACGGAGGTTCAGGAGGCGGCGCAGATTGACGGCTGCTCCAACATTCGCTTGTTCCTGCAGGTCGTGCTCCCGCTATCCTCGGCCATCGTGGCCGTTATGGCCTTGTTCAGCGCCGTCGCTCACTGGAACGGCTACTTCACCGCTCTGATCTACATTCGGGATGAGCAGTGGCAGCCGCTGCAGATTGTGCTGCGTGAGACGCTGCTGAAGAGTCAATTCAACGCCAATCTGCTGCAGCAGGGCGGCGATACGGCAGGATTGCTGCAGGAGGAGCTGTGGGCGGCGGAGCAGATCAAGTATGCCCTGATCGTCATTGCGTCTTTGCCGGTGATGGCGATGTACCCTTTTGTCCAGAAGTATTTTGTCAAAGGGGTCACGCTTGGATCGGTCAAGGGCTGACAATATAAACCTAAATAAAGGAGGAGCAAGGGAATGAAAAGAGGGGTAAAAGCAAGAAGCTTCGCAGGGTTTATGGTTCTGATTCTGATGTTCGCCTCAATGATGGGCTGTTCTGCATCATCCAACTCGAATTCGGGTACAGGGACGAAGAATAATTCCTCGGCCTCGAACAACGAAGGGCCGGCGGGTGCAGGGCCGGATTATATGAATCCGGTTGGCGAATATCCGATTACAAAGGACCGAATTACGTTGACGGTGATGGGCAAGAAGGACCCGGGCGGCACCGAATGGAGCGAGCTGGAGATCTTCAAACGGTTGGCGGAGAAGACCAACATTGATCTGAAGTTCGAGCTGGCTGAGGGCGACACCTTTAATGAGAAGAAGAATATCGCGCTGGTTGGCGGGGAATATGCCGACATTATCCTGAGGGGCGCGGAGAAGACCGATGAAGAGACCTATGGCCCACAGGGGATTTTCCTTGACCTAACCGATCTGATCGATAAGTATGCGCCGAATATTAAGGCGCTGCTTGCTAAGGAGCCGTCTGTCCGAGCTGCTGTAACTTCGATGGATGGGAAAATCTACGGTCTGCCTTACTACTTCAAGACGGCGACTACACAGGGGCATCTTAGCTTTTTTGATGAGCAGTGGATGAAGAATGTCGGTATCGAGACTCCTCCAACGACGACGGATGAGCTCTATACGATGCTGAAGGCGTTCAAGGAGCAGGATGCGAACGGCAACGGCGATCCGAATGACGAGATTCCGTTCTCCGGCGTTGGCCTGATCGCCATGCAGAACCTGCTGATTCCTGCGTTTACCGGAATGACCGGCGGCATCGGCTTTGATGTTAACGATGCGGGCGAAGTTGTCTATGTGCCGGCGATGCCTGAGTATAAGGAGTTTCTGGCTTACGCCAACAAGCTGTATAAAGAGGGCCTGATCGACCGGGAGTTCTCCACTCAAACCTCACAGCAGTGGCAAGCCAAGGTGAAGGGCGGATTGGTGGGCGTATACAACGCTTCTCCAACCCTGCTTGACCCTGAGACGACCAAAACGGAGCAGCTTAGCCTGGTTCCGCTCACCTCTCCGACGAATGATAAGCGGGTTGTGAAGACGCCGGATAATCTATACACCAGCCGTGCTGTTATCACGGATAAATGCAAATATCCGGAGGCTGCGATCCGGCTGCTCGATATGTTCTACGCGACAGAGGAGAACGCGGTAGACGGCTTCTATGGCAATACAGTCTTCCTGGGTTATGAAGGCGAGCATTGGAAATATACAGACGACAGCAAGGCCCAATATGAATGGATTCCACCGATTACGGGCTTCGGGGATATTAACAAATCGGTCTCCGTCAATATGGAGCTGCCTGGGCTGCTGGATTTCATGGCTATCCCGGCGAACTACCCTCTCATGGAGATGAAGGTGAATCAGGTCAACCAGAATCAGGTTCCGTATTACCGGGATGCGTATCCGGTGAATGCCCGCTACACAACGAAGGAATCGGAGAGAGGAAATGTCATTGAGAACGATCTGTTCTCATATGTCAATCTGATGACGACGAAGTTCATTATTGGCGAGGAGAGCCTGGATAACTTCAACAGCTATATTGGGACACTGGACAAAATGGGGCTGCCGGAGCTGATGGAAATTAAAACGGCGGCGCTGCAAAGATGGAACGAAGCGATAAAATAACGTTGCCTTCTATCGGGCGAACGGAGGGATACTTGTGATCTATCATATCGATTCGATTGATGAGTTAATGGCTCTGCCGATGGAGGAGCTGCAGAACGGCGATACCGCCGTTCTGTCCTGCTTGCCTGAGCACGTGGGGTCAGGGGGAATCGCTGCAAGGCTGGAGTGGCAGCCGGATTGTATGCTAAGCCATAACGGCGGCACGGTGATCGCGCCTGAGGACATGCGGCGTGCTGACGAAGCCGGGCTTGCGGGACAGGGGGCCGCCAGGATCCCCGGCGTGTCTCCAGGTGAGGTGAGCGCCCCGTTGCCTCCTGGAAGATGGCGGCTGCTGCATGGCGGCGTAGGCGATTTTCGCTACTTTGGTATCTTTGGCCCCGAGCGGCCTGCAGATCAGGCGCTTGAGGCGATGGTGAACGATCCGGAGATCAAGCGGATTGAGGGCTATACGGATCTGCGCTTTACGAAGCGGCACAAATTTCACCGCAGCGGGCTGGAGCTGGACTTCAACAACTGCACGGTTACTGCGGATGGCATCGAGCCCGCACAGCCTAATGATCCTTTTGGCGCTATTATGCATTTCTGCGGCAGACTTACCGGGAGCACACAGCAGTTAACACTGACCGAACCGCTGCGGGAGCTGGAGGATATCTTCGAGGTTGCGGACAGCAGCGCCTTCCGGCTATACGAATGGTGGGTGGTGACGGTAAATCCTTTGGCCGGCAAGGAAGAAAAGGAGATCGACAAGCTGCTGATGGTGACGGAGATTATCGATGCGACACATGTCCGGTTTAACTATAAAATGGGCTGGGAGCTTGCTGAAGGACGCCTGCTTACTTATCAGAAAGCCCAGCCTGTGCGCCAGATCCATGTGCGCAATATGGTGTTCTGGGGAAATGCTGGAGGCGAGCAGCAAGGCGCCCAGCCCTTAGCCTTCGAGTATGCGGTGGAATGCAACGCCTCCGGGCTTAAGGCTTATCATACCTATTGGCCTGTCATTATGCGCAGGCACAATACCCATTATGTGACCGAGGGCTGCACGCTTGTTAATCCCGTGGAGGTGATCGTAGGCGGCACGGGTTATTTAACGCAGCAAATTCATTGTTTGTATGGCAAGGTACGTGACTGTACGACCAGCAATGCGCGCCATCTGAACGACTTTACTGGCAGCGCCTATTGTATGGTCGAGAACTGCCACGGCGACGGCGACTATCATGGCGCCTTTGTCACGCACGGCCAGTTCGAGCACGATTTGACCTATATCGGAAATTCCGGCCTGATTTCCTTTGCCAACAGCGGGCCAACCTGGGGGGAGAGCGCCAGAAGGATTGCTGTGAAGCGGCACTCCGGCTGCTGGATGATTGCCCGCTCCAAGGTCTCTGACCTGACGCTCGAGGATGTGCACATCGTGAAGACGAAGAATTATCCCCAGTGCGGTACGATGCTGATTAATACCGATGGCGTGCAAATCCGCGGCTGCACCGCCGATAAGCTGATTTTTACGCAGCGGAGTTCGCGTTCCCGGCGTCCAAATGTCGTACAGGACTGTGCCTTCGCGGACGGGATCGAAATTGCGCGCGAAGGGGCCCAGGCAGTAACGAACAAAATTAGGGTTCGGGATGAATTATAGAGCAGCGCAACTTCATGCTTGTTAAATAGGAATCAATCATTTCAGGACTTGAGGAGAGGGTTGCATCATGGCAAAAATTACGTTGGCTCTGGTTGGAGCAGGTGAACGGGGGCAGTTCTCTTATGCTCCTTACGCCAGAACACATGAATATGAGCTTGAATTTGTGGCGGTGGCCGATCCCAATGCGGGCAGACGTGCGTCCTTCCAGAAGGAATATCATATTAAGGATGAGATGGCGTTCGCCTCAGGCGAGCAGCTCTTGGCCCAACCGAAGCTGGCGGATGCGGTGCTGATCTGCACGCAGGATAACCAGCATTTCGATTACGCCTGTCAGGCGATTCGCAAGGGTTATATCCTTATGCTGGAGAAGCCGATATCTCCGAAATTGCAGGAATGCCTGGAGCTGCAGAGAATGGCGGAGCAATACGGGACGACGGTGGTGGTATGCCATGTGCTGCGCTATACGAAATTTTACCGCAAAATGAAGGAGCTGATCGACAGCCGGATCATCGGCGACATCGTCTCCGTGACCCATGCGGAGAACGTGGCCTATTGGCATTATGCGCATAGCTATGTACGAGGCAATTGGCATGTGACGGCCAACTCTTCGCCGATGATTCTGGCCAAATGCTGCCATGACATGGACATCCTCGCTTGGCTGCTGGATTCAAAATGCAGCGCCGTATCCTCCTTCGGCGATCTGAAGTATTTCAAGAAGGAGAACGCGCCCGAAGGCTCGCCGGAGCGTTGTACCGACGGATGCAGTCATAGCGGCACCTGCCCGTATTATGCGCCTGACATTTATCTGACTGAAGATACCAGCTGGCCGACCTCCTGTCTTGGCTCGGATATGAGCTACGAAGCGAGGAAGCGGGCCTTGGTGGAAGGGCCTTATGGCAAATGCGTATTCCATAATGATAATGATGTAGTTGATCACCAGGTTGCGACCCTGCTATTCGATAACGGCGTAACCGTTGCCTTCACCATGTGCGCCTTCACGAACGATTGCGACAGGACGATGAAATTCATGGGAACGAAGGGGGAGATCCGGGCTTCGATGGAGAAGAACGTGATCGAGGTTACGGAATTTGCCACCGGTACAACGAATGAATACAGGATCAATCCGGGCAGCGCCAAGCACAGCGGCGGAGACGAAGGCATCATGGAGGAGCTGGTCGCAATGATTAAGGGGGAGAGGAATAACACCAACCTGATCGAGCAATCGGTTCACAGCCATGTGATGGCCTTTGCTGTTGAGGAGTCGCGCCTGACCGGGAGAATCGTACAGATCGCTGATTTCGAGAAACGGGTGATGAACGCCCAACCAGTGAGTGTGTAGCTATGTTTATTCCGGAAACATAAAGGATCGCCATTTCTACACTTGACATGTAGAGATGGCGGTCTCTTTTTTGGGCAGCAGCAACAGACAGATGCAAGCCTTGAAAAGCTATGACCCATTCCGGTTCTCTTTGTTTTCCTGCCGATAATCGCCCGGCGTTACGCCCTCGTATTTCTTGAACAGTCGGGTAATGCCAACCTCGCTTGCATACCCCAATTGCAAGGCAATCTCCCTGATGGACAAATCCGTCTTTACGAGCAGTTCCTTCGCTCTGCCTAGCATATGCCTGGCGATATAATCTTTGACATTTTCATGCTTATACTTCTTGAATACATTGGAGATGTACTGGGGCGTTACCTCGAACTCCTGCGACAAGCGGTTCAGGTCAAGCCAGTGCTCTCCGGCGTTCTGATCGATATATTCGGCAATCTGCTGAACCAGCTTCTCCGTTTTGCTGATCACCCGATGCTCCGACAGCTCAGCGATGTTGTCGATCATTTCGAGGAAGCGCCTCTTGGCCACATCGAGTGAAGCGTGGTCAATCATCTGCTCAATGATCCGTTCATCGGTCACCGGATCATTTCCATTGGTGACAAGGGAGAAATTCATCACCTTCAGCAGCGTGGAAGCAACCTCGTAGAGCAGCAGCTTGGCTGCTCCGACTCCGATATTTTTGGACGTATTAATCTCAAAGATCGTATTCAAAAATTCCTTGGCCTCTTCGTATTGCCCCCTCTTCAGCAGTTCTATGAGCTGATGTTCGGTCTCCATCGAATAATAATAGTCAAAATGCAGATGACCCAGATCTCCGAAGCAGACGGTTTCGCAAATATCCCGCAGCTTGCTGTACTCCAGCGCTTTCTTGGCTTCGTCATAGCAATTCTGCAGATTGATCAGCCTTGAATGAGGGGAACTGATACCCAGGTTTAAATTCAGCCGATAATGCCTGGCGGCAAATTGGATCAACGTATTCGCCTGCTGCCTGGCCAACGCAACCGCTTCAGCAGGATTGCGACCTTCCCGCAGATTAAGCAGGTAGATCGATTGATTGCGACCGGCGTCGAGGAAATAGCATATGAAGTACTCGCTCATCAGCTCGCAGCCGACATTTTCCGCTACGACGCGCGTGAGGGACAGGCTCTTCTCGGACAAATTTACATGGTCCATAAAAAATGAGCTGTCCATATCGATCTCCAGCGCGCCAATTAAGAAGGTGTCGCTGGCGAAATGGATGCCGATCGAAGCGATCTGCTGAGCGGCTTCATCATAATTCGTCATCATGCCCCGAATTAAGTTCAGTAGATAATCGCGCCGTACGATGGGGATTTGCTTCTCAATGATCTCGTTCAGCTCTTTGCCATTCTTGATTTGGTCCAGCAGCGTATTTTTAATATTCTCGTATTCGTTCCGGCTGTCTCCCGGAGCTTGAGCATGCGACTGGATCAGATCATGGATCTCCTTCAGCGGCTTATAGCTTCGTTTAGCCAAGAAGCGGACAATAAACAGCCCTCCGACCAGATAGATAAGGAAGATAGCGATAAAATTCATTAAGTATTTTGTATTCTCTTTGAAGTACAGGCCTTTTGGTGTAGAAGAGATATATTTCCATCCGTTCTTCTCGGATACAACTTTATTAATAATTTCTTCATGTGAGCTTCTGCCATTTACCAGCCCGTCTATCTTCTGCATATCGATGCCCGGCGCGTTATCCGAGCTGATGATCAGGTGGTTGTTCTCATCCAGGATATACACATCCGAATTAGTCACCTGGCGCAGCTGATTGACGAGGGTGAACATATTCTTAGCATCGATGAAGAAGATGACCTGTCCCAGCGGCCGGGAGCTTGTTGTCATCGGGAACGACTGGATATAGGGCAGCACTTCAATCGTATTGCTCTCGTATTGATTCATCGTCTGGATTTCCATATATTCCTGAAAGTGATTGCCTTGTAAATAGTCCTTGGCAAAGGTGCCATAATCCAAATCCTTGAATTCATACATCAGATGGAAGAACCGCTGGGCATCCATTTGAATATTAGGCGTAACAATCTCATCTGTACGATTCATATAGACGAAATAGTCGAACAGAAGCTCGCGGGGCTTTCTTTTGCTGGCCATGTCCTTCATCAGCTCGCTGTAGCTGTCCGTAGCCCCTTTGGCGGCGAGTTCCAGCTTTTTATTAAACACAATCTCATTGCTCAGCTCGCTGATATAGAGAAGGTCGTCTTCGATTCCCGTCTTAAGCTGATTCAACAGGGTTACCGTGGATAGCTCGGTCTGCTTCGTAATCCGCTGGTTGATCTCAGCATAGTAGACGAACGCGCTGGAGAGCGTAAGAACAAGGATGGAGATATAAGACAAGACAAAGATGATATAGACGCTGTTCTTCTTTTTGAGTCTCGGCTTACGGAATTGGAACAATGGCTCACTTCCTAGCGTTAAAATGATAGAATCAAGAACAAATTTAGCGTACCACGCTTTTAAAGCGTTTTCAAAGCGTTAAATCGTCTATATTCATCTATGCTGCTAAGGGTGCAGTATATTTTTTTTCTAAATGATACAAATATAAAGGCTTTATCGTTACTTCCCATGAGGAGAGGAAAGGGAGTGAAAGGGTGGACGCATTTCTGAAAATATACGATGACTATTTCGACGACTTGTACCGGTATGTGCTGTTCCGGGTTGGCAATCGCTGGGACGCGGACGATCTAGTTAGCGATATTTTTCGCAAGGCGCTGGAATACAGCTGTAAGCATGGCGGAACGATCCCGGAATACGACCGGGCCTGGTTGTTTGCCATTGCACATAATCGGATTGTTGACCATTATCGTCGCAGGAAGGAGACCGCTTACGGCGTTGATCCGGAACAGGGGGGCTACGGGCATATCCGGAAGATGTTCCAGGAGACGTCAGTTCAGAACGAATGTTTGGAGGAAGCGCTGCTGCAGCTAGGAAATAAGGATCGCGAGATGGTGCATCTGAAGTATATGGTTGGCTTCGCTTACCATGAGATGAGCCGGATGCTGGACAAGACGGAAGGTTGGTTGCGTACGCGCATGCATCGGATACGGAAGAGACTTGCTGTCGACATTGATCGCTGTCTGGAGGAGGGATGAATCATGTCTGAGCAGAATCCGAAGTGGGTGGATGATCTGAAGAAGATTCATGATCGGTTGCAGGTTGATGAGAATTTCAAGGCGGAACTGCGGCGCTCCCTTATGGAGGAAGGGCAAGGCTATCCGCAAGCTAGGCATTATAGGCGTCCACAAGACAAGCGATGGCGAAAATATTTAGCTTGGGGCGCTGCCGCAGCAATGGTTGCGACAATAGTGCTGCTTTGGAACTTGCTGCCCGTTCAGAACATGCTGCGTGTTAACGCCGCCGACTTGAAGCTGAAGCTGCAATTTAATACGGTGCAGCAGCTCGGACAGGAGACAAGTATAGCTGTAGCGATCGATCAGGACACGACTTATTATGCGATACCTACGGAGGGAGTCTACCGTCAGCATGGATTTAGCTATGAACAGATCATAGCGGGAAAAGTGTCGGAGCTTGCGATCTCCCCGGATGGGAAGCGGCTGGCTTATGTGGCTGGACATGAGCTTCTTATCTGGGAGACGGATACGAAACAGACGCAGCGGGTCTTGGAAGCACCGGTGTCGCTCGGCGAATTAGCCTGGTCACAGGATGGGAAGCGGCTTGCTTACGTGCGGCATGATCCGGCTACGGATACCATTTGGGAGGCGCAGCTATCCTCCGGCGAACAGCGGTATTTGACCAAGGGAAGCTCTCCGTCTTATTTTCCGAATGCGGAAAAAATACTGTATACCCGGCAGGAGCAGATTTACACGCTTGATCTGGAATCCGGTACAGAGGAGCGATGGAGCGATGGATATTCGCCAGTGATCTCTCCGGATGGCAAGTATGTGCTTTATATCCGGAAGGATGGCGGCGTCCCCCAATTGGAGGATGCTTGGGTATCCGATCTGGATCGTCAGACCGAGCAGATGATTACCCGTAACCGCCCGATGGATGCATGGGAGAAGGGCCAACCGAAGGAAGGGGAGGTTCAGGCTTCCTACAGCCTGGAGGGTCTCGTCTGGAGCACCGATGGACAGAGCGTTGCTATGTATCAGGTTACAGAGACCAATATGGAGTGGAGGCAGCTTGTCCAGTATACGCTAGCAGAGCGGGAGGCCGATCCGGAAGAAGTAGTTGGACAGGCGATCGAGGCGCTTATTTACCGGGACGAACGGCATGCCCATGAGTTTTTTAGTAATGATCCCGGATATTTAAAAGGGACATCTCCGCGTCAGGTCGGCTATACCATTGTGAATACGACAACTGAAGCGGACGGCAAGGCGGTGGTCACGGCAAAGATTGATTACTCCAATTACGATCCGTATTATCGGGTTGATACTTATCGCTTCTCCCTCTCGCGAGGAAGTGGAGGATATTTGATCGACAATATGGAGGAGATCGACAGCACCCGCATAACGGACTGGAACGACCAAATGGTCACAACGACGGTGGATGATCAGCGTGATCAACTGATTTTCCGTGTTGATCAAGTTCCGGTGGATCGTGGCTGGTCAAATATCGGCTTCGGAAATATCGTCTATCGTGAATCGGGCGGCGGCCGAACGATCTGGTTTCTGGTCAAACAGCAGCAGGGTGACCATCATCGGATGCGCCTGATGCGTTACGATTGGGATAAGGGGACGTTCACGTTGCTAGGTATTCTTGACGGGGCAACGGAGTCGTCGATGATGATAATTGACGAAGCGGGGTTATGGGCCGCCATCGATGTTGCACTGGGCGCAGATAAGAATGATATCGCGGTGCTGCCGCTTACAGAAGCCGCTTCCCAGCCGAGGTATCTATCTGCCCAATTGCAGGGCCTGGAGCATGATCAGATTATAGGCACCCGTTTGTGGAGGGGCAAGAGTCTCAGCTTCTACGTGGAATGGAACAAGCGAGACGTATTCTATAATTATAATGCGGATATAGAGACACCGCAGAAATAAGTAATTGTTTGATAGCAATAGAAGATTCTTCCGTTACGGGAGAATCTTTTTTGTTTTAGAATAGAGGTAACTTATTTGGTTATAGGAGAGGATTAGGATGTTCTTGATGAAGCGGAGTCTGTTCGCCAAAATCCTGCTAAGTATGCTGATTACAACAACAGTTCCCCTGTTAATCACCAATTATATGTCCTATCATACGATCGGGCGCGCCGTCAAAGAGCAGCTGGTCGAATTGAACCAGAGCTCAATGGCGATCAAGATGTCGGGCATCACGAAGTATATTCATGACGTATCGCTGCTCTCCTATACGTATTATGGAGACCCTGAATTAATGCGGCTTCTGACCAAGCGGGAGACGCAGACGCCAGCGGAATCCGTATATATCAAGCAGAGAATAGGACGAAATTATGCAGCTTTTCCGGAGATCAGGTCGATCGTCTACAAAAGTGCATTAACGAACAAGCCATTCATTGTTAAATCCGATCTCAATGAGCGAATTCCGATGCCGGACTTTGCCGGGCAGCCTCAGGCAGTGGAGGACGGCGGTGAATTCAGTCAGGAATATTCGGTTGTGGAGTGGGGAGGAGAGAGGAGACTGCGGATTAACAAGACCTTCATCGATACGTCGAACCGGGAGCTGCTCGGGATGACGACGATGATCGTACGCGACGCGGAATTGAAGCAGCTGGCCAATCCTTTAGGAACAGACGAAGATAGCAGGACGTATATTTTCCTCCAGGATGATCTGCAGCTATTGTATGCGACACCGGGTCCGGATGAAGATCAGGACTGGATAAAGCGGCTGCGCGAGGAGCCCAGAGCGGTCAAGGGGCTGCTTAATGATCCGAAGGGAATATACATCTACTATAAGGATGATGCCTATAATCTTCCGATTACACTGGTAAGGTTTATCCCACAAGCGGTTATTGACCAGGCGGGAAAGCAGGCGCTCAATGAATCCTTCACCATTCAATTGATTGTAACCGTGTTCATCACGGTGATGGCAGGTCTGATCTCGTACTTCATGCTGTTCCGGATTAAGCGGATTCTCAAGCATATTAAGCATATTCAGATGGGGAACTTTGATATCCAGGCGAAATCGACCAGTTCTGACGAGCTGGGGGTTCTGGAGGATCGGTTCCAGGAAATGATTAAGCAGCTTGATATCCTCTGGAATCAGCAGTACCGCTATCAGCTGGAGGTCTCGACGGCCCGTCTGAAAATGCTGCAGGCGCAGATTAATCCTCATTTCCTGTTCAACACGCTGCAATCGATCGGTTCGCTCGCGATTAAGAAGAATGTGCCGGAGGTCAGCGATAAGCTGGCGGAGCTAGGGGCGATGTTCCGCTACAGTATGGATATCGATACGGAGGAGGTTCGTCTGCAGGATGAGCTGGAGCACTTGAATTACTATATTTCGTTGCAGATTGGCAGATATCAAGATAGGATACAGTTCAAACAGAGCTGTCAGGAGGAAGCATTAGCCATCCCTGTTCCCAAGATGGTGCTGCAGCCGCTCGTTGAGAACAGCATCGTGCATGGCATTGAGAGGGGTGAAGGCACCGGCGAGATCCATGTAGAGATTGAGGCGGCTAAGAAGCTGATCCTTCGTGTTGTTGATAATGGGCGCGGATTTAGTGAAGAGACGATCCGGGAGATTCGCGATCAGTATTTGGAACAGTTGATCCAGCATGCCTCCCGACCGAGGATCGGTCTGATCAATGTATTTAAGCGCCTGCAATTATATTGTGGCGAGGGCTTCGTCTGGAGTATCGAAAGCGAGCCATACGTCCGCACGACGGTAACCCTGGAAATTCCATATCAGCAGGGGAGTTGAACTAAGAGAGAACACCCGGCCGTCTTCCTCGGTGCAATCTGTAGTTCAACTTATACAGAACAAGGAGTGTGAAGAAAGTGAAAGTACTGATTGTAGACGATGAACAGCCTGTTCGGGAGAGTGTAGAGCTGTCCATCAAATGGGCCAATTACGACATTACTGAGATATATATGGCTGGTGACGGAATCGAGGCGCTGGACATCGTCCGGCGGGAGACTCCGGAATTGATTATTTGCGATATGAGCATGCCACGGATGGATGGGATTGGCTTTCTTGAAGCACTCCGCAAGGAGGGCTGGGATTCTAAAGTTATCGTATTGAGCGGGTACCAGGAATTCCGTTACGCCCGGGCTACTCTGCTGGCTGATGGTGTGGATTATTTGCTGAAGCCCTTTAAAATCGACGATCTGGATAAAGCGATTGCCCGGGCGGTTGAAGCGATTGTAGAGAGCAAGCAGAATAAAAGCGAGGAATGGAGAAGGAGCCATCAGGTAAATGAGGCGCAAGCGCTGCTTAATGAACAGAAGATGGCGACTTATCTGCAGAGCGAGACGGCGAATCACGAAGGAGTCCGGCAATTGCTCACAGAGGAAGGCTTCCCGTTGGAAGACTTCTATATTCTGCTCTTCCTGCCCCGGAATGCCGGCGAGGTCGTGGATCGGCATTTTATGGGGGATGAGTCATTGCTCTTGTTCTCCGTCAGGAACATTTTGCGCGATGTACTAAATCCGTTAACCCATCACTATTTCTTCCGTATGGAATCCTTCCTCTGCGTATTTACAGCAGGGAATATTTCAGCCGCCGAGATGGATTATTATCGCCGGAAGCTGGAGGAATCCTGGGCTTCCACCATCCGGATAGAGACCTTCTCAGGGTTGTCCCGACTGAAGCTTGGCTACCGGGATATTCTGACCGGATTGAAAGAGGCGAAGAGGGAAATTCTGAAATCCAACATGCTGGATGGGCAGCGGATAGAGAATGATCAGCGGCAAATGCCTGGACTCATGGATCGGGAACTATTGGTGCTGGAGGCGTTGAAGAAGCAGGACAAGGAGTATTTGGGGGAATTGATCCGCTCCTTTGTGCAGGAACTGCGAGCCAGGGGTTATTTATCGTTAAAAGAATTGCAGCATTACACCATCGAGGCCAATTTGCTCATTATGCGTATTTCTCGGCAGCTTGAGCTGGAGCCGCATATCGATCCTTTATCGCTGTGGCTTAGCGACTTGGAGGAGTGGGAGAAGGCTCTGACACATACCTTCTGGATGATGATTGAATCGGAGGGGGAGAATCTGGCCTCGTTGCGCAGTATTCATGCGATCCGGCATTATATTGAATCCCATCTTGGCGAGGATATCAGCCTGACTTCACTCGCTGACAGATTCTATTTCAGTCCGCAATATATCTCCAAGAAGTTCAAGGAGAACTATGATACGACGATCATGAGCTATCTTACGCAGCTGCGGATGGAGAAGGCCAAATCGCTGCTGGGCCATTCGGACATTAGCATTATCGAGATTTCCCGGATCGTAGGCTATGAGGATGATAATTACTTTGGCAAAGTGTTCAGGAAGCATGTCGGTGAATCTCCTTCTCAATATCGCAAGAAGCAGCAGGAACGTTGAACGGCTCGGAATGATTCAGATTTTACCTATACTGGCGAAGAGTTTCCCTATTGGAGACAGATCTTGGCGAAATATAATTAACTTAGCAGCAGTAAGGGCATAATAGTTTGAAAACGTTGTCAAGTTGAAGCGGCAAGATTTTCAGACTATGATCTCTGAGGGAATCTGCTTAATATGAATCGATCTGGTCAAAAATATCTAACGGGGGCGAAAGCATGAAGAAGACAAAAAAGGCATTTGGTTTCCTGGCGATGATGGTATTGATCGCATCTCTCGTCGCTTGCGGCGGCAAGACTAATGGAAATACTGCAAATTCAGGCACAGACACAAATTCTTCGAATACATCCGGAGGCACGGAGAAGCAAGCGAAAATCTCGCTCTTCCAGAGCAAGGTTGAGATTGCTGAAGCATTGGAGGAGCTGGCCAACAAATACAAAGAAGAGACCGGGAACGAGGTTGAGGTTTGGGGCTCCGCTGGCGATGCCTATATCACTCAACTCCAAGCGAAGCTGGCCGCGAAGGAAGGTCCTACAATCTTCAGTATTGCGTCCGGGGCAGAAGCGGAGAAATTTAAGTCTTACTATTATGACATGAGCAATGAGAGCTATGTTAAAAATATCGCGCCGAATATGGCTCTGGAAGTCGACGGCAAGGTTGTTGGCGTTCCGATCGGGGTTGAAGGCTTCGGTCTGGTGTACAACAAGAGTCTGGTTGATCCGAAGGACGTAACCGATCTCGCTTCCTTTACGAGCAAGATGGAGAGCTTGAAGGCTGAAGGAATTAACGGGCTGAGCCTATCCCAGGAAGCTTACTTCCTGATCGGACATATTTTGAATACACCGTTTGCCCTTCAGGCCGATCCGATTGATTATATCAATAAGCTGAATAACGGCGAAGTCAAGATGGCTGATACGAAGGAATTCCAGGAGTTCGCCAAGTTTATGGAAGTGATCAGACAGAATTCTGTGAATCCGATGGAAGTTACTTATGATACGCAAATGGGTGACTTTGCTACGGGCAAGACGGCAATGGTACACCAAGGCAACTGGAGCTATGGCATGCTGGCCGATTATGGCGATCTCGACATCGGCATGATGGCGCTGCCGATCGCTGGCAATAGCAAGCTGTCCGTCGATATTCCGGGCGGCTGGGTGATCAACAACGGCGCGAAACCAGAGGAGATCAAGGCGGCTAACGCGTTCCTGGATTGGCTCTATAACAGTGAGACCGGTAAGGATACGATCGTGAATAAATTCAAGTTCATTCCGGCAATGACCAATATTGAAGCAGAGGGACTGGACCCATTGTCTCAAGCCGTATTCGAGGCAACGAAGAGTGGCAATACCATTCCGTGGGCGATGAACTACTTCCCGCAAGGCATTATCGTAAACGATCTGACACCGGTAACCTCTGAATTCTTCCTGGATAATGGTATAACCGGAGAGCAGTATCTGAAGAATCTGGATGATGCATGGGCAAAAGCCGCTAAATAATCGATTTGAACATCGAGGATGAGACATGAAAAGTGCGTTCAAAAAGGCCGGTTTGCTTATCCAAAGCGGACTTTTTGAACCACCTTCTAAAAAGCCTAGCCTACTCCCTAGTGTTAGGCTTTTGTGTTTCATCAACCCTGTATCAAATTAGACTGAACTGGAGAGGGCGTGTGGTAATGAAAAGAAAAGACAAACTTTGGTTCGGGTTATTTACGATGCCCTTGTTCACCATTTTTACGATCGTCGTCATTATTCCGTTTATTATCGGGATTGCTTATTCATTCATTAGCTGGGATGGAATCTCGGCTAATCCGAAAGTATTTGTCGGTCTGGACAACTACGTAACGATATTCCAGGATGAGCGATTCTTCTCTTCCGCAGGGCATACACTTAAATTCACACTGCTGGCACTCATTAGTGTGAATCTGCTGGGCTTAGCCTTTTCATTGCTGGTTACGAACGGGCTGCGTACTAGCAAGCTGGCTCGTACGTTCTTCTTTATGCCGAATCTGATTGGCGGATTGATCCTTGGTTACATCTGGAAGTTTATCTTCACAGATGCCTTCAAGTTCCTCGGTGGCAAGACCGGGCTTGAAGGAATCTTCTTCAACTGGCTGATCAACCCTGATTTTGCTTTATATGCCCTGGTTATCGTATTTACTTGGCAGATGGCCGGATATACGATGATCATCTATATTGCCGGGATTCAAGGGATTCCTGATGAACTGCTGGAGGCAGCCAAGGTGGATGGTGCGAATATCTGGCACAGGCTGACGAAGATTACCTTCCCGCTGCTTATGCCATCCTTTACAATCTGCTTCTTCATGACGTTATCCGGTGCGTTCAAGATTTATGACGTGAACCTGAGTTTGACGAACGGCGGACCGGTTCACTCGACAGAGATGTTCGCGATGAACATCTTTAATGAGATCTTCGGTTACGGACGATATGGAGTGGGTCAGGCGAAGGCGATCCTGTTCTTCTTGATCGTGGCCCTGGTGACATTGACGCAGGTAATCATCACGAAGAAGAAAGAGGTGCAGATGTAATGAGACGAACTAGCAGAGCAATCAGCTCCATTCTGTTGGCCCTTCTTGCCCTCCTGTTCCTGTCGCCGATTTACATTATGCTCGTGAACTCCTTCAAGACGCGGGCGGAATTGTATAATAATGCGCTGGCATTGCCGGAATCCTTCAGCCTTCAATATTTTGAAGCCGCGATGAAGAAGATGAATTTCCTGACGGTTCTGGGCAACTCCACCTTCGTTACCGTGCTGACCGTGATCTTCGTGGTCGTTCTTGCCTCCATGACCGCATGGATGCTGGTGAGAACGGATAATAAACTCAGTAAATTGATGTTCATGGCCTTTATCTCGACGATGCTGATTCCTTTCCAGACGCTGATGATGCCGTTGATGCAAGTAATGGACTGGATTCGCACCTACCTTCATATTCCGATGCTGAATACGCATGGCGGTCTGATCTTCATGAATGTCGGCTTCCATGCCAGTATCGCCGTATTTTTGTACCATGGATTTATAAAGTCGATTCCGATTGCATTGGAGGAGGCCGCTACGCTGGACGGCTGCAGCAAGTTTGGCGTGTTCTGGAGAATCGTGTTCCCGATGCTGAAGACGATAACGATTACTGTTGCAATACTGGATGTAATCAGTACGTGGAATGACTACCTGCTGCCTTCCTTGACGCTGTCTGATAAGGGACTGCGGACGATTCAACTGTCGACGTTCTACTTCTTCGGAGAGTTCACGATCGTCTGGAACCAGGCTATGGCGGGTTTGACCTTGACCATTATTCCTGTCGTCATCTTCTATGCTATCGCCCAGAAGTATATTATCAAGGGGATTGCCGAAGGGGCTGTAAAGTAATAGAGGCTGAAATAGCGAAAAAGGCTTGCTCCGTAATAACGCAGGAGGTGACCTATGGATAAAGAGATCTGCATCATCACGAGAGCTGACGATGGCGGAAGCAACCATGCTGCGAACCTGGGTATTGAGAGAGCGCTGGAAGGTGGCGTGTTGAAGAATGTCTCCATTATGGCGACCTGTCCAGCCGTCCGCGAAGCGGCGCAGATGTTCGCAGGGAGGGCTGACGTCTGCTTCGGACTGCATTTCGTCCTGAATGCCGAATGGAACGATATCAAATGGGGTCCGATGGCGGACCCTGCGTCGGTTCCTTCTTTAATTGAGGCAGATGGCTGGTTCAGTCCGCATCCTGATTACTTCAAAGAGCATCCGCCCCTCATGAGGGAGGTCATGCTCGAACTTGAGGCTCAGTTCGCCAAGCTAACAGAGTTGGGCTTCCGTATCGCCTATGTTGATACGCATATGGTACCCGAGTTAGCGATCCCTGGTCTGGAAGATGAGCTCCGTGCCTGGTGTACTGCTCGAGGACTGGTCTATTGGTGGGACTACTTATTCGAAAATATAAGCATTAGCGCGGCTGACGACGTTGTAACCAAGCATCTTGAGCAGATTGAAGCCCTTGGGGCCGGGCGATATTTACTGGTTACCCATCCGGCTGTGGACTCGGAGGAGATGAGAGCATTAGGCAATGCCTATGAGTCGGGACAGCAAATTGCCAGAACCCGGCAATATGACAGCCAGTTCTGGTCCAATCCGCGACTATCCGTCCAATACAAGCAAAGAGGGATCAGGCCGATCCGCTATGATGAGGCAGTTAAGCTGAATCCAGGTTGAAATTGTCATTTGAGGCTGAAGCGGGGGTTAAGTGTGGGAGACAGAGGCCAGTGCTTCATTTGTAATCTGTTCAATGTCGACCGGGGATTGTGAGCCTTCACGAACCAGATCCGGCAGAATTTGATGCAGGAAATAATCGACACAGTGCAGCTTGATCTGTTTGATCTTAATCAAAGCGCTCCGGTACATCGTGATGAACTCCTTCTCGGTGTTCCCCCGTTGCAACTCAGCAAATGCTTCATAGATCTGATCCAGCTTGTCGGCCACCTCAAGGATTTGCCCCTCAACGGAATCGTCCTTCCCTTCGCGCAGCTGTCTGCGGAAGATAGCTTGAAATTCCTCAGGTATATGCTCATCAATAAAATGAGCGACCATTCCCTCTTCAACCTTCTGCAGCATCGCCCGCAGTTCCAAGGAATAGTGCTTCACAGGTGTCTTGATATCCCCGATGAAGATCTCGCCGTAATCATGGCTGCTCGTAATCTCGTATAACTTCTTCCAATCCACAGTGGTTCCATGGCTTTCCTCGATGTCCGCAAGCGTCTTGGCGTATTGCACGACCTTCCAGGAATGTTCGGATACGCTATGCTCCTGGAATTTGAATCTGCCCGGACAACGGATAATCCGCTCCAGATCCGTTAACGACTGAAAGTACGTATGGATTCCCATCTCTTTTACATCCCTTTCTTCGAATGATGTGTTTTACTTTGCTGTACGAACAGTATACATCCGGTTTGTTAATGGATCGTTAACTCGAACTTGGAATTATTGGCGATTTGTTAAGCGTGGGGGAGAAAATAGCGGAAAGTTATAATATACTTGAACCTAGACTCCATTCATGAAACGATATCATTCATAGTTCATAAGGAAGTGGGATTTATGTGGCTGCTTTATGCGTGCGGATCGGCTTTATTTGCGGGCATGACCTCCATTCTGGCCAAGATCGGCATTAAGAATACGGACTCCAATCTGGCTACGGCGCTGCGCACGATAATCGTGCTGCTGTTCTCCTGGGTGATGGTGTTTGTGGTTGGTTCACAGAATACGATAGACTCCATCTCCGCCCGGACGCTTTTATTTCTGATTCTGTCCGGCGCTGCGACCGGGGCTTCCTGGTTATGTTATTTCAGAGCTTTACAACTGGGCACGGTTAATCAAGTTACACCGATCGACAAGAGCAGCACGATTCTTACGATTTTGCTCGCTTTTTTATTCCTGGGAGAGGTGCCGACGTTATTTATGGGAATCGGGATCATCCTGCTTGGGATGGGGACCTATCTGATGATCGAGAAGAAGACGGAGGCTGCGGGATCTTCTGCTTCGGGACGAAGAACCTGGCTGATCTATGCGCTGTTATCCGCGATCTTCGCTGCTCTCACTTCGATCCTTGGCAAAATAGGGATTCAGGATATCGAATCCAATCTGGGCACCGCTATCCGTACGGTTGTTGTATTAGTCATCGCTTGGGGCATCGTGTTGTTCCAGAAGAAGCATACGCTGATGAGGGAGATCGACAGGAAGAGCTGGCTGTTCATCGGTCTGTCCGGCCTGGCAACCGGCCTATCCTGGTTATGCTACTACCGGGCTCTGCAGGATGGCAAGGCCAGTCTCGTGGTGCCGATCGACAAGCTGAGCATTGTAGTTACCGTGATCTTTTCGTACATATTTCTTAGAGAGAGGCTGTCGGCCAGATCCTTTATTGGCCTGCTGCTCGTCGTAGGGGGGACTCTACTGTTGTTGTTCTAGGGAAGGAGACATCAGACCATGTCTTACGTAATAAGGACACCTCAGGAGGTGTCCTTATTGAAGTTGATTTCGCGGAGAAGCATTCTCCTCAATTCAGATATATCCGCTTGCCGGTTCTTGCCGATTCCTCTATAGCACGAATCAATCGATGCAAGTAAGCGGCATAATGAAAGTCCGGCGTCTTGGGATTATCTGAATTCGAAAGTATGTCTTCGGCAAAAGACTGGTGGGCTCGGGCTACATTGGTAAGGGGGAACTCCTTCGTATCCTCCATTACCAATGTGAAATCATCGGGCCGGCTCGAAGCAATTGCTTGACTTGATTCGTATTTTACCAAGGACACACTCAGACCACCGTATTGCGGATGACCGATAGAACGGTTCTGATAGAGGCGGATGATCCCCTGTTCGCCCTGAACCTCCAATATAAATTGAGGGTAGGCTCCGCCCTGAAGATGGACCGAAAGGGGGATTTCCCGGTTGATTTTACCTTGAATGATGTACTGATCTTCTATATTTTTTGCGATAGTACGACTCTGATCCGTGAAGCGGGCTTCGGTATAGTGCGTATGGTGGCTGGCCTGAACTTCGGTAAAATGCCCGAACAGGTAGCTGACCATATCCAAAATGTGACCGCCGTTGATTGTCAGTAGTGTCGCTCCATTGCTGCGATCCAGAATATAGCTGCTGCCGGAGTCCGTCCAATTGCCCTTGGCCTGTGTGGAGGACTTGATATTAACGGACAGTATTCTGCCGATTTCATGCCGATCGATCATTTCTTTAACCCTGCGTACCTCGTCGGCCTGACGGGATTGTAGACCGATGGCATGCTTGACCCGAGAGGTATGGAGCTGCGCCATGATCTCGTCGATTTCGCTCGCAGTAACAGCCAGAGGCCATTCACAGTAAATATGCTTATTGGCACGGATTGCATCCAGTAGAACTTTATGGTGATAAGGGGCTTTGACACTGACTATAACCATGTCGACATCGTTCGATTCAAGCATTTTGATGTAATCGTCATAGGCATTGACATGTCCAATTTGGTCCGCCGCTTCTTGGGCTGAAGCTATATTTGTGGTTGCTATTGCTGTGATTTCATGAAGCCCACTATGGAGCAGAGCCGGAATATGCGTTGAGCTGGCCCAGCGGTTTCGGATCGAACCCCCGATGATGCCTGTTTTAATTTTGTTCATCCTATAACCTCCCTGTCTTTAGAGTAGTATAATATGGTTGTGATATTAAAAATAATGTATATATTTAATTTATATATCAAAATAAGTGATACGTAAGGGGTGAGGCCTGTTGGATATAGAGAATATGAGGGCGTTCATCACGGTCGCAGAGCAGGGGAGCATCTCGTCTGCTGCGCAGGAGCTGCATCAATTGCAATCCAATATGACAGCCAAGATTAAGAAGATCGAGAGCGAATTTGATACAGAACTGTTCTATAGAAGACCAAGAGGAATGGAATTAAATGAGCAGGGCAAGAAGCTCTATGCGCAATTTAAGAAGATCGTATTGTTATGGGAAGAGACCCGGAGCATGATGAGTCAGGAGAATCCCGCGTTGAGAATCGGGCTTATGGTAAGCAAAAACCCGCCTAATTTCAATCAAGCGATGGAGACATTATATGAAAAGTATAAGAACCTCAAAGTGACGGTGAAGACCGGGAGTACGCAGAAAATTGAGAATGAAATTGCTGACGGGGGGATCGACATCGGCTTCCTGGTAGGGAAAACAGATACGAAGCTGCTTCATTATAAGAAATACGGAGCTGAGAGATTAGTATTGATCGGCAGAAATCTGGATCAGCCGCTGGATATGCTGCTGCAGGGGGAGAACCTGATTATTTCCTCCAGCAATTGCTATTACAAGAAAGTGTTCGATCAATTGCTTGCGGATTATGAGGTGGTACGTACAGATTTCGTAGAAATCGCTGCATTGGAGTCTCTGATCAGCATGTGCCAGCTTGGCATGGGGGTAACTCTCATCCCGGAATCGGATACCGCTGCGCTTGGAATCAGGGATTATCGGGTGATCGACCATCACGCTTGTGAGCTTGAGAAATATATCTGCTGCCGGGAGAATCATAAAATTACAGGGATTGAACAACAGCTTATGAATATGATAACAATGGCTAATTAACCGCGCGGTGGTCAGAGGCTAGAGATAACAACTATGGAGTTGTGGATCGGCCTGATTCGAAAGAAAAAGCCGAATAAACCTGCAGATTTGCAGGTTTATTCTAAACAAGTGGTTTCGGATGTGAAAAACAGCAGTTTATCAGCTTTTTTACCGGTGGATGCAGACAACAGCAGTGACGAGCGACGAGGTGATCTCTAACGCAGCGCTCGGCTGTTAGTCGAAGCAGGGGTGTTAGAATTTAATTTTTACACTGTCTCCATCCACGTACACGCCTTCGGATCGGATGATTTGCAGCTTCTGTTCCTCCGAGAAGCCGATCGTCTCTCCGTCCCGCAAAGTGACGTTATATTCAAGCACATAATCCGTAATACTGATCAGGAAGTCGCGCAGCTCGCTTGGTGTAGTCTGGCTGTCGATGATCTCGATCTCATCCTTCCCGAATGCTCTCAACCCGTAGGTATAAGCCCCTGACCCGGTTTCGGTCCCGACCAGACCGAAGTGGACCAGATTGAGCAGTGGCAGTATGTTCTCTTGCTTCATGATCTCGGTCATTTCTATATACATTTCAGGCTGGAATACAGTTCCTGCCGTATAAATGCCTATCGCATTAGGCAGCTTCAAGCAGCTTGCCGCCAGCTTCGTAAATAGCTTGGCGCTGTCGAGAGAGGAGCCGGAGCGCGTAAAAACAGCCAAAATGATCTGGGAGACATGTGTACTGGTGACCTGAGCTGCCTCCTTCCAGAGGTAATTGGCTTGTGCAAAATGCTCGGCTTCCCCATCCGGTACAGGCGCATCTACGAAGCTGAGTGCCAGGGTGAAGCCGTCTGCTTCAAATACAATCGTGCCTTCGTTCTCCGCAGAGCTTGCATCTGTCCCATCAGCCGGCGGACAGACGATGCCCCAATCTTGCTGTAAATTGGCTTTGATCTGTTCAATATCGCATTTGTGAGTATTCAGCAGGACAAACCCGTTGAATATGCCCGATGCGCCTTCCTCTTCTTCGGTGTCCTCATTTTCCGATTGCTCGGCTTCAATGGCTGCCGCCTGCTTCATCCAATACTCGCGAATCATCTCAACCATCGCAATGGCTTCCTGCTCTGCAGTAGCCGGATTATAAGGCTGCATCTCACTGAAAATATGACCGCAATGCTGCGTATCGGATGGATCTTCATATCCACCGCAGACTCCGAGCATCCATTTGCCCAACATCGATTTCTTGTACTTAAAAATATAGTAGTGCATCTCATGCAGTTCAAATTCTCCTGCAATCTCGATTTTGCTGGGCTTCCGCCCAAGTTCATTCTCATGCTCCAGCCATTCGATCATCGACTGCATGGCTGCTTGTTGCTGAATAGTCATTAGTTTCTCTCCTTTATAAATGTGACTTCTAATATTTTCCTAAATAATTGTATATTACTAAGTATAAGAATGATAGGCAATGGTACTGGATGGCTAATTGCGTAGGAAATCTGAACATTTAGTCGCAAGCTAAAAATCTTTGTTATTGCCATATACCCGTTTTTCCACGATAGTAGAGAAAATGACGGAAGGTGAACCCGCTGATCAGGAGGGATATATTTGCAATATGAAAGTATTGTGTTACCGCAGAACTACACGGTTCCTTATAGATTACTCATTCACCAGGTGAGGGTGGTCCCCTATCACTGGCATGATTTTATAGAGATTATTTTTGTCATCAAAGGCTCGATCAAGCTGGAGGTAGAGAAGCAGGAGATGATGCTCAGCGAAGGGGAGGTCGCTATTGTGAATAGCTGTTACCGTCACTCCATTCAGTCGCTGACCACTCAAAATATCGTCTGTGCTCTGCAAATTCGTGAAGATTTTCTGCGCAGCGAGATGGAATGCTTCGATTCGTTAACCTTCGGAATGGCTCATCAGACGACAGCGAATGACATTGCTCTTATGAAGAGATATTTATCCGAGTTAGCGCTCCTGGACATTAAGAAGAAGAGGAATACACCTATTCTTCGCAAGGTGAAGATCCTTGAAATATTAAATTTGATTGAGCAGCGCTTTTCACGAGAGAAGCAGGAGCCCGAGGGCGCTCTCTCCCTGGATAGAAAGATTACGGATATTCTCTTGTATATCAACAATAATATTGCTGAGCCGCTGACGCTGGAAGATACCGCGAGGGAGTTCAATATGAGCCCGGCTTATCTGTCGAAGCTGTTTAAGAAGAGCTTTGGCATCAATATGATGACCTATATTTTTGAGTATCGGCTGCAGCTTGTCTGCTCTGATCTGGTGATTACTGACCGGAAGATTAGCGATATTATTTTTTCCAGAGGCTTTAATTCGATCAGCTCATTTAATGACAGGTTCAAGAAGCATTTTGGCATGGCGCCCAATCAGTATCGGAGCCAGAATAAACAGGGGCTGGCGATTAAGGAAGAGGATATCACGCACTCCCTGTACAATTATATCAATCTGATGAAAGAGGATTCACTGACTGAATTATTTAGTCCGGAGCATGAAGAGAGCCGGTTTGCGAATGAATCCTTCCATTCCTCCAGCTACGAGGAGAGAATCATCGATATGTCCGGAAGCCTGGCACCGTATGATTCCTCGATTAGCCGAATGATCGGCGTCGGCAGAGCGAAAGAATTGCTGGATGCCGACATGCAAAGTCAGCTGGCCCAGGCATGTAAGGAAGCCGGATTAAACCGTGTTAGATTCCATGGTATTTTTTCGGACGACTTAATGGTCTACCATGATGAGAATGGCGTGAAGGCCTATAATTTCAAATATATCGATAGAATTTTTGACTTCTTTACCGAGCATCGGATCATTCCTTTTATTGAACTGGGCTTCATGCCCAATGATCTGGCGAGTGGAAAGCAGACGATGTATCGTTGGGAGGCGAATACGTCTCAACCGAAGGAAATCCATGATTGGACCCGGCTTGTCGGGCAATTCATCCGCCATCTTATTAATCGTTATGGCTTGGCGGTTATCCGAACATGGGATTTTGAAATCTGGAATGAGCCTGACCTTGAAGGATTTTATTGGCATGGGACGCAGGACGAGTATTTGCATTTCTTCAAGAAGACCTATCAGGCCATTAAAAAGATAGACAGCAAATTGAAGGTGAGTGGATTCAGCGGTACAAGCTGGTCCGTTGTGAATACCGAGTGGACGAGTAAAGCCCTGAAGTTTATGGAGGAGAATGACATAATCCTCGATAGCTTTACTTACCATATTTACCCGATCGAATGGAACCTGGAGGCAACCTACTTCAACTTATGGACGGCAAATCGAAAGGGATTGTACTCTTATGCTGACTCCAGTTATATCGTATCAACTGTGAAGGAGGTACATCAGCTCATTCACGCAGCACCTAATGTAAATCAGGGAAGAACGATTATTACGGAATGGAATTCTTCCTCCGATCCGCAAGATCTGCTGCATGATACGGTGTTCATGGCTTCTTTTATCGTTAAGAATGTAATTAACTCGGTGGGTTATGTTGATGTGATGGGATTCTGGACATTATCGGATATTTTTGACGAGCATCTGTTATCCCTGGACACTTTCCATGGAGGATTCGGGTTAATGACGGTTGAAGGCATCCGGAAGCCTGGCTATTATGCGATAGCTTATCTGAATCAGTTAGGCGCTACGCTTGTCTACCGCGATGAACAATTGATTGTAACGAAAGATGATGAGGATAACTATCAAATCCTGATCCATAATTATCAGGAATACGATGAGTTGTATAAGAGCTTTAACACCTCACATATATCGTTGAAAAATAGGTATGGCGTATTTGCGGAGGAAGCCGATAAGCGCCTTAAGCTTACATTGCAGAATATGTACGGTTCTTATACGATCACGAAGCAGCAAGTGAACCGGACTCATGGCTCCGCTTATGACGCATGGGTCGATTCCGGCGGAGCCGAGATGACTGCCGAGTATGTGAATTACTTAAAGAGTATTTCCGTTCCGCGAATGACGATTCAGAAGGAGAGAATTCAGGGGGACTTCGTGTTCGAGCTTAGTCTCGAGCCTCACGAAATTGTATTTCTTAAGCTGGAAAAGACAATATAATAGCCATGGCTTAACGCGCATGCCTGATTTCCTGACTTTGGGGAACTGGGCATGCGTTTCTTTATGATTGGCAGGACCAATAAAAATCAGGAAGTGTTTGTGCAATAATACGTAGGTTTTGCCCCGAAAAGATGGGCGGCGACAATAATCGACAAGTGTTAGGTCAAAAACCGGTTAGCACGGTGCCACCGAAAAAACTAAGATTTAACTATAAAAAGAAAGGGGTTACATTATGCTGGATTTCAAAAAAGTAAACAGACGATTCGCGCTGGGAGGCCTGGGTCAGAACTTGGTATATGCACTGATGTCTACAGGTTTTCTCTTCTACTTCACTGAGGCTGCCGGTTTCTCTGCTGCAACAATTGGAACGCTTTTATTGGTGGTCAGGATTTATGGATTAATTGCAGACCCCATTATTGCTGTCATTATTGAGAAGACAAATACAAGATGGGGGAAATACAGGCCGTATATTACGATAGTTCCGCCACTTATCAGCTTATTGTTCGTGGCATTGTTCTTTAATCCATCCTTATCTCATGGTGCCCATCTGGTATATATCTATGTTATTACGATCCTGTTCTGGACGGCATATGCCTTTTTCGATATTTCATATTGGTCAATGGTTCCTTCGATTACGAAGGAAGAAGATAAGAGAATAAAGTTGCTAACAACGACTAAATTCATGATTATGATCGCTGCGTTTGGTCTTGGCATGGCCCAAATGCCGTTAGTCAAATTGTTAGGCAATAACGATTACTCCAAAGGCTTCTTCCTAATCAGCATCCTTCTCGGTGTAATCTTTACAGCGTTAGGTCTCTTGCTCGCACAAGCTTTGACTTTTATGAATCAAAATTTGGAGGAGGTTGCTGCGAGAGCAGAGGTTCCACAAGTAAAGGGCAAGGATATGATCAAGTCACTGCTTGCCAATACACCATTAATATCCGTTATTTTAGGTAAACTGTGCATTTATATCCCGATTACACTTAAAGGAAGCATAGCGATTTATTTTTATAAATATACCCTGGGCAACGATATTCTAGGCTCGTATGCTTCGATGATCTCACTACCGATTACGCTCTTGCTGGTGGTGTTCGCGCCGAAGCTGATCAAGAAATTTGGCGATAAGAAAGTGATGTTATCCTTTATCATTGTCCACACCCTACTGTCCTTTGCTTATATCGTCAGCACGGATGTTTCTGCCTTCTATATCCTGCTGGATGGTCTCTCAAATGCGGCGATGGGGATCTATTCCTTGATTATTACGAACATGGTAGCTTCAGCAGTTGAGTATGGGGAGTGGAAGACAGGTATCCGCATGGAGAGCATTATTTTCTCTACCAATACGATCAGTTCCAAGCTGGCGACGGGTCTCTCGGCAGCAATCGCTGGCTGGGTACTTTCGGGTATCGGTTATGTATCGGGTGCCGAGCAAAGTGCGCAGACCTTAAACGCCCTTCATCAAGTCATGGTGTGGGTGCCTACCATCGGTTGTATTTTAGGAGCTCTGGTATATATGGGATATAAGATGAACTCCAAGATGTATAACGAAATTTTGGCTGACTTAGAGAGCAGAAAGCAAAATGCAGGAGCGTGAGAGAGATAATGATTAATACAGATATTTTGAGAGAGAAACCTTACAGTCTGTCCGAAGAGCAGCGGAAGAAGGTGGCGGATCAGATTGATCAAATGTCTTTGCAGGATAAGGTAGGGCAATTATTCTTTCTGCCCTATTATGGGCAGTTCATGAGCGATGAAAGTGTGCTGCAAATGGTGAAAAATATACAGCCTGGCGGAATGATGCTGCGGCCGACCCCGCAGGTGAAAGCCACGGAGATCATTGATCTGATTAAGGCCAACAGCCGGATTGCCCCGTTCATTTCCGCGAATCTGGAGAATGGGGCAAACGGTCTGATAGAAGGCGGAGTCAGCTATGGGAGCCTGATGCAGCTCTCTGCGGCAAATGACCCGCAGCTCGTTAACCTTGCTGCCAGCGATATCGGGAAGCAAAGCTATGCCCTTGGTGCAAATATGGCTTTCGCTCCTGTAGTGGACCTTAACTATCATTGCTTAAATCCAATAACCGGAACACGCGCATTCGGGGAAGAAGCAGGGCATGTGAAGGAGATGGCAGCAAACTTTGCCAAAGGCTTCATGGATCACGGCATCCTGCCTGTGATCAAGCATTTCCCCGGCGACGGCGTGGATGATCGCGATCATCATGTCCTCGCTTCTGTAAATAGCCTCTCCTTCAAGGAGTGGGAGGAGAGCTATGGAGCGGTCTACAAGGAGCTTATAGACCAGGGGATGCCTTGCGTTATGGCCGGTCATATCCTACTCCCCGCTTATGAGAGAATGGTTCAGCCTGGTATAAAGGATCAGAAGCTACTGCCTGCGACATTATCCACGCATTTACTAAACGGCCTATTGCGGGAGCGCTTGGGTTTTAACGGCTTAATCATTACAGATGCTTCAGGGATGTGCGGATTTAATAGCTTCGCGACAAGGCAAGAGACGGTGGTTCATTCGATCAATGCTGGCTGTGACATGCTGCTGTTCACGATGGATCTGGAGGAGGACTATTCAGCCGTTCTGCAGGCGGTCATGCGCGGTGTAATTTCGAATGAACGATTAAATGAAGCATTAGTGCGTATTCTGGGCATGAAGGAGAGCATAAATTCGAAGCAAGTTGCTGAAACTGAGCTGCCGCCATCTACACAACTAGTGGATCAGGTCTTCGATCAATCCATTACATTGGTGAAGGACAACGATGGAACTCTACCGATTCATGCGGAAGCCTATCCCAGAATACTGTTGATCCCGCTTGGAAATGAGGACAAGAGCGGTGATATTTTAGCCAGGGAGCTTGAAATGAAGGGCTTCCAAGTTACCTTGTACGATACCGGAAGGATGGATCTTAGCCTTATCTTCGGTAAAGTAGCGGATTTGAAAGCCAAATATGATCTGGTGATTTACGCTTGCGATTATCAGGTCAAGAGCAATCAGACTTCGAACCGAATTGAGTGGGGCATGCCCGCGGGGCAATATATGCCTTGGTTCGTAAAGGATCTTCCGGTGATTATGATCTCGTTCGGCAATCCATACCATCTGTACGATGCGCCGCGGATTCCGACTTATATTAATGCCTATAGCAATAACGCCAGGAATATAGAGTTAGTCGTTCAGAAGCTAGTTGGCGAGAGCGAGTTCAAAGGAGTTAGCCCGGTCGATGCTTTCTGTGGAAGGTTTGATACGAGATGTTGAACATCAAAGGTGTTATATTCGATCTGGACGGAGTGATCACAGATACGGCGGAATTTCATTTTCTGGCCTGGAAGCAGCTCGGCGAGGAATTGGGAATCCCGGTAAATAAGGAGCTTAATGAGCAGTTGAAGGGGATTTCCCGTATAGAATCCCTGGAGAAGATACTGGAATCAGGGGGCAGGGCAGGTTCTTATACCGCGAATGAGAAAATAGAGCTGGCCGCGCGAAAGAACGGATACTATTTGCGATTAATCGATTCAATTACGCCCAGCGACATACTTCCAGGGGTGGAGGCCCTCCTGCAGGAGTTGAGGCAAGCTGGGATTCGAACAGGCTTGGCCTCAGCCAGCCACAATGCTCCGTTCATATTGGATAGATTAGGACTTAGTCATGATTTCGATATTATGGTTGATCCGGGGGAAATCGGCCGCGGAAAGCCGGACCCCGAAATCTTCCTGACAGCGGCTCACCTGCTGCAGCTCTCTCCCGACAACTGTATGGGCATCGAGGATGCCGCAGCCGGAGTGGAAGCGATCAATAGGGCGGGGATGCACTCCATCGGTGTAGGCGATCGAGCCGTTCTATCTCATGCGAACTATGTGGTAGAAAGCCTGTTGGGGCTGCGTTTGCAAGATTTGGGATAAATTCATAGCAGAAGCAGAATGAGAAGATAACTTCCTTGATCGGGGTTATCTTCTTTTTTTATAACTTGATCATGCGTTAGATTCAAATTTATCTGCGTTTTACATAATTCTGATGAAACGTTAACATTTCGTTTGTACACTGAAGGTGTTAATTCATAGTAAATTTATATTTACTCTTGATAAATAAATCATGACAAGCGTATAGGTGAATTAGATCATCACCTAAAATCAAGGATGAGGTGACGAATATGCAACGAGTAATTACATTGGAAGGCGCGCACAATTTTCGAGATATGGGTGGTTATGAGACAATAGAGGGTCGCAAAGTGAAATATGGTTTGTTTTATCGTTCCGATGAATTGACAGGATTGTCTCCCAAAGACATAGAGATGCTGAATAGTTTAAATATTAGAACAATATTCGATTATCGCGGCCATCAAGAAGCACAGCATAAGCCGGACCCCACTATCCCAAATGCCATCTATGAGCGACAGCCTGCGATTGCAGAGGAGCAGCCTAGTCGAATGAATCTGTCATTCGCGCCTGAAGGCGGAGAGCAGCAAGGGCACTTCCTTGAAGGTCTGGCTCAAAATGACTTCTTCAAAACCTTCCGTGCTGACGAATATATGCGGGATCTGTATAGGAAGCTGCCGCTAAACAATGCTTCGTACAAACGCTTGATGGAAATTATTCAGGTACCTGACCATTTAGGAATACTGCATCATTGCACTGCAGGCAAGGATAGAACGGGAGTCGGGGCGGCGCTTATATTGCTTGCGCTTGGTGTATCAGAGCAGACGGTGATGGAAGACTATCTTCTAACTAACGAGACGATGAAGGACTTCAATCAAAGGCTGTTGGGGCGGATTTCGGAGTATGCGGATGCTGCGATATTGAACAATTTTAATCATATGCTTGACGTTAAGGAAGAACTTATGGAGACAGTCTTCAGAACCATTAAAGACAATTATGGAACCTATGATATCTATTTTGCGGAGGAGTTCGGTTTGACTGAGGCGAAGCGGGAGCTCCTTAAATCCAACAGCCTGCAATAGAGCAGGAAAGAGGGGGAGGGCCAGGGTCGAGGGCCATTATTGAATATCAAAGCAGGCTTACGGGAGGAAACGGATGGAACCCAAATGGAGAGAACAGCTGGAGCAGCACAGAAATAACCGGCGAATGGATATTATTCAGACAGCAAGGAGGTTATTTATTGCTCACGGGCTATCCTCTGTCACACTTAAGGATATCGTCGAGGAGTGCGGCATCAGCAAAGTAACGTTATATAAGTATTTTCGCTCCCTGGAGGAGATTATTTTTGAGGTGCAAATCGATTTATTGAGAACCTGGGGGGAAAAGGTGACTATAACCGCCCATCAAGGGAGTAACGGATATGAGAAGCTGCAATCACTGCTTGAAGAACTGATCCAAATTTCTAAAGAGAATACGGACATCATTCGATTTATTGCTATGTTCGATACGCTGTATCAGGAAGAGTATCCGACACCGGAATTGGAAAGGAAATTCCGCTCGTTTTTGCGGAGCGTGCCACACCCTTTTTTATCGCTAATCAAGGAGGGCACGGCTGACGGATCGATGCGAAGGGTTCTGGATGTCAAAGCGGTAGGTTATACGATCAGCAATATTGTGAACGCAACTCAGCAGCGGATGATGCTGCGCGGGAAGCTGTTGCATTTGGACCAGGATGTAGACCCCGCTATTGTGCTGAAAAATATGGCTGATATGATCCTTGCCTTTGTGAAAGCATAAACAGAAATGAGGTATATCATATCCTGTCCACCGGAAAAAAGACGTTTTCTTCTATAAGAAGGAGGCGTCTTTTTTATTGCTGCATCTGCCCCTTTATCCACTTCAACGGTGCAGTTTGAATTTTAACAGTTTGTTTACCCAGTTTTAATGGGACACTGACAGATCGATTTTATACTAAAGGTGTTTACTGCTGGTAAACCAAAGTGTACTGCCAATAAATAGGGGGTATTCTTTGGTCACAACTTGACTTAGGAAGAGGTATGGCTCATGACACAATCAATTACAGGCAAAAGGAAGCGGAAGAGACCGGGGAAATCCGGCGTACTGCTTCTGATGATGCTGCCGGGGATCATGTATTTAATTATCAATAATTACTTGCCCATGTTTGGGGTCGTTATCGCATTTAAGGATTTCAACTATAGCAAAGGTATTCTGGGAAGTGACTGGATCGGATTTGAAAATTTTGAATATCTCTTCAAGACATCAGATGCCTTCGTCATTACGAGAAACACGATTCTTTATAACGGCGTTTTTATTATTCTCAATTTGTTTATCGCAGTTGGCCTGGCGATTTTACTGAATGAGGTGAAGCGGCGTTTTTTGTCACGTTTCTATCAAAGCGTCATCCTGCTACCCTATCTAATCTCCATGGTCATTATCGGATATTTGGTATTCGCTATCCTGAGTATGGATAACGGGCTGCTGAACAAGAGCATTCTGCCTATGCTGGGGCTTTCCGAGATTTCCTGGTACAGCGAGGCGAAATATTGGCCTTACATTTTGACGTTCGTGCATACCTGGAAGAGCAGCGGCTATTTATGCGTAATCTATCTGGCAGCCATTATCGGCATCGACCAGGAATACTATGAGGCGGCAACCATCGATGGGGCAGGGAAATGGAGACAAATCAGAGGTATTACTTTTCCGCTGATAATGCCTGTAGTTACGATAATGACACTGCTACAGATCGGACGGATTTTCTATTCCGACTTCGGATTGTTTTATCAGGTACCTCTGAATACAGGGGCGCTGCAATCAACGACCAATGTCATTGATACGTACGTGTATCGTGCGCTTATGACGACAGGGGATATCGGAATGTCCTCGGCTGCTGGACTGTACCAATCTTTGGTTGGCTTCCTGCTGGTGTTCATTTCTAACTATGTCGTTAAGAAATTAAGTCGGGACAATGCCCTGTTCTAAGCTAAAGGAGCGAATAAATTGAAACTCAAAAATTGGATATGGCAATCAAGCATTCACATTATTCTGGCCATCGTCTCTATGGCTTGCATTCTACCTTTCATGTTGTTGTTCACTTCATCGATTACAGATGAACAGGAAATCTATCGGAACGGGTATGCCTTGTTCCCGCAGAAGATCAGCTTCGCGGCCTACTCTTACTTGCTGCATGATGCGGAGAAAATTACGCAGTCCATCGGCGTCACCTTAATTATTACGCTGGTCGGAACGCTGATTGGGCTGATCCTTATTGCTTTGCTGGCTTATCCGTTATCCCGCAAGCATTTGCCCGGCAGAAATTATTGGGCCTTCTTCGTCTTCTTCACAATGCTGTTTAATGGCGGATTGGTTCCTACGTATCTGGTATATACTCAGCTGTTTGATATGAAGAATTCGATTTGGGCGCTTATTGTACCAGGATTGCTGCTGAATGCCTTCTACGTCATGCTGATGCGTACTTTCTTTGCCACTTCTATTCCGGAACCTGTCATTGAATCTGCGAAAATCGACGGGGCCGGCGACTTTGGAACTTTTATCAAAATCGTATTGCCGCTATCGCTCCCGATTCTGGCAACAGTGGGCTTGTTTCAGACCATCAATTACTGGAATGATTGGTTCAACGGAATGATCTATATTACGGACAGCAGATTATTCAGCTTACAGAACCTGCTCAATCGGATTTTACTCGATATTCAGTTCCTGGCAAGCAGTAACTTTGGAAGTCAGGCGGATGTTACGACCAATGCCCCGATGGAAACCGTTCGTATGGCGATGGCAGTTATCGGGGTAGTTCCCATCCTGGCGGCGTATCCATTTTTTCAAAAGTACTTCGTTAAAGGGCTCACTGTAGGTGCAGTCAAAGGATAAGGCTATGTTCAGTCTTGGACTGGTTAGCAAAATAAATCAAAAAACATTCATTGGGAGGCTTCAAGGATGAGAGATAACACGCAAGCAAAAAGAACGTGGCCAGCTGTATTATCATTGGTCATCGCTGTATCCGTCATATTAGCTGGATGTGGTTCCAAGAAAGAAGCGGCGGAAGGCAGTCCATCAGACGACAGCAGCTCTGCGCCTTATGAAATAACGGTGGCCTTCTTCGGAAGTGAACAGAAGGATATGCTGGAAGTACAAGAAGCCATGAACAAGATTACGAAGGAAAAGATCCATGCAACCGTCAAACTGCTGCCGATTGCACTTGGCAACTGGCAGCAACAGATCAATCTAATGATGGCAGGAAATGAGAAGATGGATCTGATGTTTACGTCCTCGGGCTTCGGTTACAGCACCCTTGTAGCTAAGGGACAGTTGAATCCACTGAATGACCTGCTCGATAAATATGGTCAAGGCATCAAACAGGCGCTAGATCCTGCTTTTCTCACAGCCTCGCAAATCAATGGCGAGATTTACGCAGTAACGACTGTACGGGACTTGGCTTCAGATTACGGAATCCTGATGCGCAAGGATTTGTTGGACAAGTATCAGATCGAACCTGCCACAATTCAATCGCTGGATGATTTGGACGCTGTATTCCAAACGATCAAAGATAAGGAAGATAACCTGGTACCTTTGGTCGCAAAAAATCCTGGAACCGCGCCGTTTGATGCCGGTTATATTACTTATGATCCGCTGAGTGGAGGCGTTGGTGTGCTTCCGCATTATGACAATGACCTTGAAGTAGTTAACTTCTTTGAAACTAAAGAATACGCCGATGAGTTGAATGTACTTCGCCGTTGGTATCAACAGGGATTTATGCTGAAGGATGCAGGTACAGGCAAATACGATGGTCGGGAGATGGTCAAGGCAGGAAAGGCCTTCGCTTATTTCTCCAATCTTAAGCCAGGCACAGAAGTCGAGGCATCGAGAAAAAGTGGCAAGGAAATGATAGCTGTACGGTTAACCGACGCTTACTCGACGACGGACTCGATCACAGGGATGATGTGGTCAATTCCTAAAAACTCTCAAGATCCTGTAAGCTCTATGAAACTGTTAAATTTACTGTATACAGACAAAGAGCTGTACAATCTGTTCACTTGGGGGATTGAAGGGAAGCATTACGTGAAGGTTTCCGATCATGTCATCGATTATCCTCAAGGCATGGATATTCAGCACCTGGGTTATAACTTTGGCACGCCGTATATGTTCGGCAATCAATTCCTGTCCTATACCTGGAAGGAAGAAGATCCGGATATTTGGAGCAAGATGGATGAATTTAATAACAATGCGAAGAAATCCAAAGCGTTGGGCTTCAGCTTCGACGTTAGCAAGGTGAAGAACGAAATGGCTGCTGTAAACAACGTATTATCGGAATTCCGCGTAGGTCTGGAGACAGGAACCCTTGATCCGGCAGAAAATTTGCCGAAATTTATCGAAAAAATGAAGGCAGCGGGAAGTGATATCATTGTTAGCGAGAAGCAGAGACAGCTGGATGAATGGCTGAAAACCCGGAAATGAGTTCATACCGATATCATTTAGGCCAGTATAAGAAGATCGCTTCCTAAATGGGGGCATCTTCTTTAATTATGGGAATTAACGTCAATATTGCGAACCTCCTTGTCAAATCACTCAAGAGAATCTATAATGATTAGCGTCTAATTGCATACACACTGGATGAAGTTTACGGGAGATAAGCATCGGGCTTGGCCGAAGGGGCATTAAACTCTCAGGCGCTATAGGGATGGGAACACCCATCACAGGCAGGACCGTAAATGGACAGGACTCTGGAGAGACTCCGTTAAACGGAGCACCGAAGGGGCAATACGCGCGCAGGCAAGGTAATCCAATGAACCGCCGCGTTTAAAACTCTCAGGTAAAAGGACAGGGATTGCGGGATCGGTATCGGAATTTATATGTGGTATATAACTTCAACCAATATGTGCATACTTTCACACATTGCAGGTTGACGTACCGACAACCTGCAATGTGTCCCCAGGGTCAAATCTTCGGATTTGGCTCTTTTTTATGTCTACTCTTGGAGAATGCAACATCATGAGGGGGGAGATCCATGCAAGTATTAGAGCAGATTAATCAATGGGTGTGGGGAGCGCCCTTGCTCATCTTATTGGTCGGAACAGGGATATGGTTAACCTGTCGGCTTGGGCTGCTGCAGGTCATTCGGCTGCCGCTCGCTTTAAGGCTGGTATTCAAGGCCAAGAACGAAGGCGAAGGAGACGTGTCGAGTTTCGGCGCATTGGCGACGGCGCTGGCTGCAACGGTCGGCACAGGGAATATCGTCGGGGTGGCTACCGCCATCCAGGTCGGGGGTCCCGGAGCGTTGTTCTGGATGTGGATGGCCGCATTTTTCGGGATGGCGACGAAGTATGCCGAAGGCTTATTAGCTGTAAAGTACCGGACGATGGATGATAAGGGCCAGGTCTCTGGCGGACCGATGTATTATATTGAGCGGGGCCTGGGGAGCAAGTTCAAGCCGCTTGCTGTATTTTTTGCTATAAGTGGGGTGCTGGTTGCACTCTTCGGCATCGGGACGTTCCCGCAGGTGAATGCGATCGTATCGTCAACGCAGTCGAGCTGGGGTGTTCCGGCCATCGTGACAGCGGCGATTATGACGGTGTTAACCGCTTTGGTTACCCTTGGCGGGATTAAGAGCATATCCAAGGTCTCCACGAAGGTTGTACCTTTGATGGCTATTCTTTATATTGTTGCTGCGCTCGTTGTATTGTTTACGTTTGCAGATCAAATCCCGCATGCGGTGGCGCTGGTCTTCGAAAGTGCATTCCAGCCAGCAGCGGCAGGCGGAGGTTTCCTCGGGGCCACGGTGATGATGGCGATTCGTAACGGTGTGGCGCGCGGAGTATTCTCCAATGAATCGGGCCTCGGAAGCGCACCGATTGCGGCGGCGGCGGCCAAGACCAAGTGGCCGGCGGAGCAAGGGCTAGTATCGATGACAGGGACCTTCTTTGATACGATTATTATTTGCAGCCTGACGGGATTAACCTTGATTGTTACAGGGGTATGGCAAGGCGCAGAGCGGGGAGCGATGGTTACTCAGGCCGCCTTTGACGCGGCGATTCCTTATGGTTCGGTTATTCTTACGTTATGCCTGATTTTGTTTGCATTCACGACCATCCTCGGCTGGAATTATTACGGCGAGCGCTGTATTACCTACTTGTTTGGCGTGAAGTCGATTTTGCCTTACCGCGTTGTGTTTATTCTTTTGATTGCTTTTGGCGCATTTATCAAGCTGGAGGCGATCTGGCTGCTAGCTGATATTGTGAACGGGCTGATGGCGCTGCCGAATTTGATTGCTCTATTAGGCTTATCCGGGGTTGTGGTGGCAGAAACCCGCCGCTATTTGCAGCATATGAAGGAACAGAAGCGTTCAGCGCGTACAGCCCCAAAGGCGGCTATGCAGTCGGTCTTGGGGGAGGATGAATAAGGCCGTGGAAGCATCGCGTCTGATGTGAATTATTGAGCACTTCTATTAGGAGAAGTGGGCCAATAAAGGATAGGGGAAGCTGTTTTTACAGCTCCCCCTATTTTTATGAATTTCTTGATCTAGAAGTTTTCCGCTATTTGGTGCGCTTGTTGGATTGCTTTTTCTTTTAACTGCGACGCTTGTTTAGGTTGCTCAGCTGTCCCTTCCACAAAGATGCTTTGAAAATCAGTTAGTCCCACAAAATCCATAATCACTTTCAGGTGGCGGTGCCCCATTTCAAAGCCTTCGTTGCTCGTGTCGGATCCGGGTGACAATACGCTTCCGCTGGCTTGAATGTGAACGGCCTTTTTATCGCCAAGCAAACCGGTCCTGCTCCCATCCGGATGATACTTGAATGTCTTGCCCGTGATACAGATAGTGTCAAGATAGGCCTTCATTACCGGGGGATAGGAGTAATTCCATATAGGATTGACAAAAATATACTTATCGGCAGTTGCAAATTGATCGGCAAGCTCATTGATACGTCCGATTTTCGTTTGCTCCGCAAGCGTTAATTGTTCGAAAGATATACCACCTTTAACCTTGTCCCACCCATTCAAAATATCAGCGTCCAGTTGCGGAATATTCATTCTATACAAATCGAGATGCACCACCTCATCCTGGGGGTGGGTTAAACGGTAAGCTTGTATAAATTCTTTTCCTACTGTCAGGGAATAGGATTGCGTATCGTCGCGCGGGTGAGCTGTTATATAAAGTACTGTTTCCATAATAAAGTAAAACCTCCCTATTTTGATAAGTGATGACTGCCTATTTATTCCGGGGTAAAACGTCTACTATTTGGCGAGTTGGGTTTCTCATTCTGGACTGCATAGAAAACACTCCTTTTTTTGCTGGAAGCCTTTAATTCGGCCTTTCACTATAATGACGCGTTGAATGGAGAGGGTGTGACCAACACGGATTTTTGAAATTTGTCACGTTCGCTGAACTTCATTCGTCAATATATTAAGAATCAATTTTAATGATAAATTGGTTTTAGAAGACATTGAGATGAAGGGAATTCAGTCGTATGGAAGAGCAATTCGAATCGTACCGAGAACATCTGCAGGCCATGGCCTACCGCATGCTCGGTTCATTGACAGAAGCGGAGGATGCCGTACAGGAAACGTGGTTGCGTCTTCATCGTTCCGATCGAAGCGAGATTGAGAATTTAGGAGGATGGCTGACTACAGTCACATCGCGGATTTGTCTTGACATGCTGCGTTCAAGAAAAGCCAGGCGTGAGCAATTTATGGAGGAGTCTTTGCCTGAAACCTTGGCTGACTCTGAAGATCGATACAATCCTGAACAAGAAGCACTGATGGCTGAATTAGTCGGACTTGCCCTACTTGTTGTGTTAGATAAACTAAATCCATCAGAACGGGTGGCTTTTGTGCTGCATGATGTCTTTACCATGCCATTCAGCGATATTGCACCCATTGTCGGAAAATCCGAACTCGCCACTAGAAAGCTTGCGAGCCGGGCGCGTCAAAAGGCGAGGGGAAATGAGCACAATTCTCAAGCTGATTTGGATCGGCAGCGCAAACTCGTTGACGCTTTTCTAGCTGCGGCATACGCGGGAGATTTCAATTCGCTAGTAGCGATGCTAGATCCGGATGTGGTTCTTCGAGATGATCGTGAGACAGGCGTCCGAACCGAAACGCGGGGAGCGTTTGAATTAGCCAACAAGGTAGCAGGGCGTGCCAAAGCTGCCCAGGTAGCCCTTGTGAATGGGAGCATTGGGGCGATTGCAGCCCCAGGCGGGAAGTTACTTTATGTGATTCAGTTTACAATAAAAGATGGGAAAATCGCCGAGGTAGACTTGATTTCCAACTCAACACACCTTGAGCAGCTTGATTTAAAGATTTTGGGGGAATAAACGACCATCTACTCCACAAAGGTGGATTTCGAATAATGTCGATAACTAAAGTCATTCTATAAGTTATAAGTTGTGATAAATGTCATCGGAAAAAATAGCTTAAATTTTGAATAATAGGAGGTGATAGTCTAATGAGAAAAGTCACATAGGAAGGGAGCGTCAGATCATTGATACTTCATCGCGGAGCAGCAGATCAAGACTATATCATTGAGCAGGTAGTTCAATTATTTCAATGCAGAGTGTTGTGGAGTGAAGGTCGCCCATGCCTGGAATATAGCAGTTTAGAGGAGTTGGACAAGGTCTCCGAGTACGTCAAAGCCAAATTCGATATGGATATGTTTGATGTGTTCTTTACAGCGGTTGAGAGTCTTCCTCTGGACGACTGATTATAAATCGAGAATGGAGAGCAAGACGAGGCTAGTTCCTACCACTTCCATGGAAGCATCTGTTAGCCAGCTTAAATATAAGCTATAATGGGAGCAAACTTCATGTTGGGAGAGATGGCCTTGCATATTTTTAATCATTGGTTGAACGAATCTCCGTTTGAAATGAATGGTGACTTGCTGCAAATCTCGGCTCCAGGGACGACCGATTATTTCATCAATCCTGAGAGTGGCGATGTTAAGAACAATGCGCCTTTCTTATATGCCAATGTGCGAGGGGATTTCGTGCTTCGCGCCAAAGTAAGACATGACTTTATATCTACCTTCGACGGAGCTGCTTTATTTATTATGGATAGTGAGCGCGAGGATCGTTGGGCCAAGCTATGTTACGAATATACGGATCTCAATACATATGCGGTAGTTAGTGTCGTTACCGATGGAGTATCTGACGATGCCAACGGCCAGAACCTGACCGATAAGAGCGTCTGGCTGCAAATCGGCCGGAAGGGCGATGCCTTCTCTATGCACTACTCTGTGGACGGCTCTCATTATCAAATGGTCAGAGTGTTCAGCTTGAAAGCCTCGAACACACTCAAAGTTGGACTGGTCTCTCAATCGCCAACTGGTGAGGGTCTGTTAAGTGACTTTTCGGATATTCATCTTGAGCAGGTAACGATGGAGAGCATTAGAGCGGGAAAATAGTGTATACCCGGAAGATCGAAAAAGCCTGCAGATTTGCAGGCTTTTTGCTAATTATGGCTCTTTTAAGATAAAAGGATACAGATTTACAGGTTTCTCTAATTCATTATGCTGCTGTCGCCGCTATGAGGGCGTTCATATAACAGTTGCGCCGTTGATCTGATATGTTTTAGCGGGTTCATGGGTTCATTGCCGACCCATCGGCTATTTGGCAATCTCCATCCCGTCCCAGGCCACCGTAATTTCACACGGGAAATCCTGCTTGGCGAACCACTCCGTCAGCTCGGCATGCGTGGAGGTGTAGTGATTAATATGGGTCAGGTAAATGCGGGTGCCGGTATGAATCGTTCCTTGCTCCAGCAATTTGCGGAACAGCTCCATACAGCTGAATGCGTCTAGATGCCCGTCCGGATGGAGCCCGCGCCCTTCGGTCAGGCCAAAGGTGCATTCGCTGATCAGCACCTCAAGCGCGGCGCCTTCCAACGCCTTGAACGTATCCGGTAAATACCAGCCTGAATCGAGACCGTAATAGTATTTCTTCCCATCGGCCATTTGCAGCAGGTAGTTGGCACAGTTCTCGCCCATGTTGCCGATATGGTTGCCGCGGAGCGGTGTTACGGTCATGTTGGCGATCTCTGACGGCTTATTGAATTCGAGCTTATGGAAAGCGATAATGCCGCGGTTCTCCAGTTCCGCCGTCATCCCTTTGATGATCGGACGGCTCTGTCGGTAGAAATCGACGATCTCATAGGCTTTATCGGTGAAGTAGTAGTGCAGCGGTTCATCCTGGCGTTCGATGGCCATATTGCGCACATTCATCATCATATAATTCAAATGGTCTTCATGGGTATGTGTGATTAGCACATGCTTAAGTTTGGTAAAGTCCCCGTATTCGATCGCTTGCTGAAAGGAATCCGCGCTCAGATCGATGCATACCTGCTCATCAAGCCGGAACATCGAGCGGCGCCGGACCTCTAAGCCGCCCGTTCGCCGGGCATTGTCGCATACCGGACAGGAGCAGAACGGATTCGGAATTCCTTCAGCCGCGCTCGTACCGTAAAATTTCATGCTGCATTTCCCCTTCCCGTCTTTGAAGGATACTTACTGCTGATTCCAGCGGTCATAGGCCGCCTGGTAAATCGCAAGATAGTTATCCAGGTGCATTTTATTAAGTGTACTTACATAATTATCCCACTCATCAAGCGATTTGGCACCAGTAATAAATTTGACAACCTGTTCCTCGGTATATGCCTCGATATCTGTGGCGTAGGTGCTCAATTGGATATTCTCGTCCTCGGAGAAATTCGGAATCATCAGCTTTTCATCGGGCACGAGATAAGGACGGACAACATCCTTATTAGCGATCATCTCGGGAAGTACAGCCGCGCTCTGATCGACCTTTTGGGTAACCCGCTGCGGTATTTGTCCGCCCTGGAAGATCGTGTAATCGGAGAGCGCTTCATCTACAGTAAGTCCATTAGGGTTATTGGCGTATTCATCCTTCAATTTATAGAAGCCGTCGCTGTCGATCGTGTAGGTGACATCTTTAATTCCCAGGCGGGCCATGGCGGTCCCTTCTTCACTGAGGAAATAGTCTCCCCAGCGCAGCGTAGCTTCCGGATTCGGATTCTTGCTGGTGATGACAAAGGAGCCGATATCCCGTACTTTGGGGCTGACGCTTGTCCAATAGACATCGCCGTCGATCGCTCTCATGACCGGATTCTGCACATAATCGCTGCGATTTTTGCCCATCCATAGATTGTTGTTGCCTTTGGCCACGTAGCCGATCCGTTCCTCATCCACTTTGGCTACCACCTGGTTCATATCCTGTGAGAAAATCTCCTTATCGATCAAGCCTTCTGCCCAGAACTTGCTGAAGTAGGCCAGCATCTCCTTGAATTTCTCATCCGTAGCGATATAACGGATCTTGCCGTTATCATCTACATCCATATAGGGGGCGATAATTCCCGAATTGCCGCCGAAGCCCCAGTTCCCGTAGAACGATTTAAAGAATTCATTCCCGTTATTAGCCTTCTCCTTGTATCCGGAGAGCGGGAGTTCATCCGCCTTGTTATTTCCGTTGGGATCTTGCTCCTTGAATGCTTTCATGACCTGATAGAACTCATCCATTGTTGTCGGCATGTCCAGTCCGAGCTTGTCCAGCCACTTCTTATTGATCCATGACGAACCAATACGCCCGTCGGCTTCGCTGATATTGGGCAGGGAGTAGATATGGCCATCCGCCGAGGTGATCGACTTGCGAATCCCTTCGTCCGCTGCCATCAGCGCGGATAAGTTAGGCGCATAGCCGGCTTCGATCAGATCGTCCAACGGGATAATTTGACCCGCGGCCGCATACGAAGTGATGAGCTGTGGTGTCAGACCGGCTCGCATGACGAAGTCCGGCAGATCATTGGAAGCGAACAGAAGGTTTCGGCGCTCTTCAAAAGCGTTCTGTGGCACACTATCCCAGTCGATAATGACATTGGATTTGGACGCGTAGTCTTTTAATCCCGTATGCTGGTTCCAATCTGTAACAAGCTCGTATTTGGCGACAAGCCCCTGAAGATGAACCGGCTTATCGGCAATAGGCAGACCGGTCTTTGTAATATTGGCCGCGGTTTCTTCATCTTTGGCGGCAACGTCCGCATTCCCTTTGCCCGTCGTCCCACAGGCAGTTAAGGTGAGGAGTGACGCGATTTGCACAAGCGCGATCAGCAAGACAAGTCTCTTTTTCATTATCGTAAGCAACTCCTTTTATATGGTGAACTAGTGAAATTTGTTCTTTCGGTATCGTCATCCCTTAAGGGCCCCGATCATCATCCCTTTTACGAAATACTTCTGAAGGAACGGGTAGAGCATAAGGATGGGCACGCTCGATACGATAATTACTGCATATTTAACGCCTTCCGCGACGAGGAATTTGCTCGTGTCCATCTCGATGGAATCCATCATGACATTATCCGATTGGTTCATCACAAGAATCTCGCGGAGGAATAGCTGTAGCGGATACAAGGTCCGGTCTTTGAGATATATCATCGCCTCGAAGTAAGAGTTCCAATGATATACGGCATAAAATAGGACCAGCACGGCCATAATCGGTGCGCTAAGCGGCAGCACAATGGAGAAGAAGGCGCGTATATTGCTGCAGCCGTCGATATAAGCCGATTCATAGATCTGCTCGTCTATGGTCGTCTCCAGAAAGGTCCTTGCCACAATCATGTTGTAAACATTGATGGCCGTCGGCAGGATCAAGGCCCACATTGAATTATACAGGCCGAGATCGCGGACGAGCAGGTACATAGGGACGATCCCTCCGCTAAAGAACATCGTGATTGTAAAGAACACCATGCAGGACCTGCGCCAAGGAAAATTCCGTCGTGACAATGGATAAGCCCCCATCATCGTGAGCGCGATATTAACGGCGGTGCCGATGACGGTATACAGAATCGTATTGCGGTATCCGATCCAGATTTCGTGATTCAAGAACACCCGCTGGTAGGCTTCCAGATTGAACCCTTTCGGAATCAGCCCGATTTTGCCGGAAATGACCAGCTTGGGATCGCTGAATGAGGCGCTGACTACATAAATGAGCGGGTAGAGGATAGCCAGTACCAGGATCCCAATCAGTATATAAGTAATGGTTAAAAATACACGATCTCCCTGAGACTCCCGAATGCGCTGTGAAGCTGCTTCCATGGTCTTCCCTCCCTTTAGAACAGACTGCTGCTGCTGTAGCGTTTGGCGATCTTGTTGGCGGCCAGCAGCAGTACGATGTTAATGACGTTATTGAAGAGCCCCACGGCCGTTGAGAATCCGTAATCCATATTGATCAGACCCGTTTTGTAAGCATAAGTAGATATGACCTCGGACGCCTCAATATTGAGGCTATTCTGCATGAGAAGAATGCGCTCATAGCTGAGAGTCATCATTTTCCCCATCTGTAGAATAAATTGAATAACAATGGTCGGCATAATACATGGAAGATTCACATGGATAATTCTTTTGAATCGACTGGCCCCGTCGATCTGCGCTGATTCATGCAGCTGGGGGTCCACTCCCGATAATGCGGCAATAAAGATAATCGAGTTCCACCCGCTATTCCGCCATATATCCGAGCCGACATAGACTCCGGAGAATGTATCGGGAGAAGTTAAAAAGGGAATCGGAGCGATTCCAAGCATCTCCAGAACATGGTTAATATAGCCGTTCTCTCCGGCAAGGAATAAATGGATGATCCCGACGAAGACAACCGTAGAAATGAAGTATGGAGCATAAGTGATCGTCTGAAATGTCTTCTTCAATCTTTCCCGTCGAATCTCATTAAACATCAGCGCAAGGATGATGGGGATCGGGAAACTGATGAAGGTTTTAAGCAAATTAATGACCAGTGTATTTTTTAAAATGCGGACGAATTGGAATGATCCAAACAGCCGCTCGAAATTATCCGTTCCGATCCAGGGGCTTGAGGTGATCCCAAGAGCCGGATTGAAGCGTTTGAATGCCAGTTGTACGCCGTACATCGGACCATAACAGAAAATAAGAAAGTAAAGGATGACAGGGATAATGAAGATGAGATAATCCCAATTATTCCGTATGCCCAGTTTCTTTCTGGCGGATTTATGGACCGAAGCAGGCGCTGATTTAGCCCTTACAGGCATAAGATAAGCCTCCCTCTCCTTAGCAGTTCATAGGTTGTATTGTGGATCAGAACCGAGTCCGGCCGGAATCGCGTTTCTATGGCCTTGATATTAAAGAATCCGCCGGGATGCAGCAATCACCGATATTTGGCTTTTGACGGCAAAGATTGATATTAAGTCTGAATTCGAACCCGGCAATTTTCGCAGTGAATCGTCTATTTTTGCTATTTGGCTTAGATCAATTGATAACCCAAGTCAAAATTCGTATACTCGATATAATCTTTTGTGCATATTTCATCATTGGGAAGTGAGTATGTTGCGGAAAGCCCTGCAATCGAAGCTATACCGAAATTTTCTCGGCAGGTATTTGCTGATTCTGGCAGTGTCAGGTCTATTGCTGTTAATTACCAATATTATTTCTCTCTCAAATACCTATCATCGTCTGACGGAGAATACCCATCGATTCATGGCACACATGACGGAGCTGTTGGATACCCGGATCCTTGATCTGCAGAAGTTGACCTTATCCGTCTCACATGACACCAGGCTGCTTCCTTATCAATTGCATGAGCAGATCAATTACCCATATTTGATCGCAGATGAGTTTGATAAGTTGAAAGCGCCTTCTTCAGAGCTTGATTCGATCGGACTGTTTTATCGGAACACGCCGTATAGCTCATTGGAGGATGTCATCTTTACGGATACAGGGATGTATACGGCGGAGAGCTATGTCCAGCTCATCTGCCGGAGCAAAATCAAACCGGAGAGCTTGCGTTCGCTGATGGAGGAGTTAAAGACGCCGATGCTGCTGTCCTCATTAAACAATGAGTCTAACCAAGGGGGCAGGGATCACGTATTGCTGCTGCTCGTTCCGTTGGACAGTACGCCTTATTCCAATGGAATCATGATCTATAAATTGAATTATGCAGCTATGATAGACAGCTTCGAGCGGACGATCGACCCGGAGAGCAGCCTGATTATTTTTGATCGCTACGGTACGCCGTTTTTCTATCTGGACGGAAATCCTGATTTGGATTGGAGAGAATTAGCGCTTGCTGTCCAGAATTCGGAGCAGAGGTTCCGCGGGTATCTTCTCTTGCAGGAAATCTCTGAGAAGCAGCAATTCCACGTGGTAAATGCTACCCTGCGCAATGCTTATTTCCATGAATATTATGTTGCGCTTACCGTCTCGCTTGGGATTGTTCTGCTGTCACTGGGACTTGGGCTGGTGCTTAGCTTCCGCTCGGCCCGCAAGAGCTATGAGCCGATTCAGGAGCTGTCCAGCCGTCTTCCCTCGCTAACGAAGAAATCCACCGCTCATGAAGAAGATGAGCTCGCCCAGCTCACGCGTTATATCGAGCAAATGAGGGATGAGAGTATCAATATGTCCCATATGATGCATAATCAGGAGATATTAACGCGAAATCAGCTGCTGCTCGCCGTGTTAATGGGTAAATTAAATGTAGATAACACGACGCAGGCTAATCGCAGCGTACTCGATAAGTTGCTTGGCAGCCGGGAATGGGGCAATGTGCTGGTAATTATGTTCGATGACTACAACGCGAAGGTGGGAAAAGAGCCGCTGAGCGAACAGTGGCTGCTGAAATACGCAGTATGCAATGTGTTTGAGAACTTATCCGGAGAGCACGGGATTAACTATGCGCTGGATCTGGCGATCGATAACGGAATTGTGGGCATCGTATCATGGAATAATGAGTTTGCCGATCAATGGGAGGAGCGGAGTCGGGCATTCGCAGCCCAGGTTCTGAAATTTATGGACAGGCACTTTAAGCTTTCCTTATCCTGTACGATCGGCGAACCTCAATCGGCGACGGAACTGCACCAATCCTATAGTTCAGCGACATCATTGGCGGAGTATCGCATTTTTGCGGGCAAGCAATCGATCATCACTCAATCGGAGGTCTTGCAGCAGCAGAAAATAGAAGGGCATATGGCCGGCGATAAACGCCAGATTACCGATATGGCGGAGGAATTGCATAATGCGGTATGCTCGAAGGATTCGGAGAGATTACAGCGATTGATGCAGGAATTGAAGGAGAGGTTCACTTGGCTGGAGGATGCTGCGACCTTTCGCCTAACCTTTCTGCAAATGATATTTACTTTGAATCAAATCGTGAACAATATCTCACTCTCTCACCGCGAAGCGATTAAGTTTAAACTGGAGACGCTGGCTGGCCAGCTGTCCGAGACGGTCGGAGAAGCCTGCGCCAATCTGCTTGATGTATCCCGCAGCATCCAGGACAGCCTTGGAGAGGATTCAAATGAGGATCGTCTGTATTCTTCAATGCTGAGCTATGTGGCGCAAAACTATGCGGACTATAATTTGAGTCTTTCGACGGTGGCGGAGCAGCTATCCTTGACGCCCTCTTACGTCACACGTTATTTCAAGAATAAAAACGGGCTTCCCCTTATGCAATATGTATCCAGAATTCGTATTGAGAAGGCCAAGGAGCTGCTTGAGACGACCAACTTCTCCATTAGAGAAATTGTCGAGCAGGTTGGATTTGTGGATGAGAACAATTTCTCGCGGGCCTTCCGTAAACGGGAGGGAGTTTCTCCCACTCAATACCGCTCTGTCCGGAAGAGTCTTACGAGCTGATGTTTCCTCTCATGCATAAAATAGAGGCCTGCTAATGGAGCTTCATTAGCAGGCCTCTTCTCATAGGGTACGGTGCTTCATTTTAAACATAGGTAACGATTTAAAAACGACTCATGTGGCTCATGCGATTCATGTGACTCGTTAAGCACATAACCAAGCTTAGCCCTTGAGATAGCTAAGCAGGATATCCTTCAGGATCAGCAGCTGCTCCTTCGGGTCCAGATCAGGCTCAACGGTGAGAATGTTTTTCTGCAGGGACAGCTTTCTTGCGAAATTCCCGAAGGTGTTAACGACCGTCGTCAGCACTTTCTCTACCGGAATGTCATTCCTTATGGAGCCATCCTCAATCCCTTGCTGAATAATGGTCGAGAAGACGTCGGATATTTGCCGATAGATCTTATTGAAGATATCGATATCTTCGATGGGTTCCTTGTAGTAGGCCGCATAGCTCTCGAAATTTTCCAGCAGCTTTACATTAGAGCTATCGTCGCTATCGAGCAGGGTTATGAAATCATCAAAGAGCAGGCTAATCTTCTTATAACACGATGCCTGCGTTTGGGCGATCGCTTGGAAGGTATGCAGTACGGTCTCCAGGTTTCTTGTCGCCACGGCGACAACAAGCTTCTCCTTCTTCGGGAAGAAGCGGAATACGGTAGCCACGCCAACGCAAGCTCGATCCGCGATGTTCTGCATCGTCGTCTGATCAATGCCTCTTTCTTTGAACACTTCTTCGGCCGCTTCGATGACGAGCTGAATCCGATTCTGTTTCCCTCGCTGTAATTCATTTTTGTGCCTCGTTTTCGGGTCCATACGGAAGCCTCCAAAATCGTCGTTATCGTATTATTATAGCGTTCCTCCGATGGGTGGACAATGATGGATGACTATAACAAGTTTAAGCATCGGGAAAATTTATTTGGGGTAGGTGGAGAATAAGTATTGACCAAATATAGGGTAGGGGGGTATACTATATATGTGATCGGGGCGCTTTATGATTTATGCTATACGGTTAAGGAATTAAGGAAAGACAATAATAACGCCATAAGTGAATGGCGAACTTTAAACAAACCAGGAGGTAATCGAAATGGAAAATGTACTGCTTAACGTGAAGGGAATGTCTTGCAACCATTGCGTCAATTCGGTGGAGGGCGCTCTGAAAGAGATCGGGGCAAAAGGGACGGTTGATCTGGAGAAGGGAACAGTCGCTGTAGAATTTGACGAGAGCAAGCTCTCTCTTGACCATATCAAGGAAGCTATCGAGGATCAAGGCTACGACGTTGAGTAACCTCTAAATAGTATCCTATTTTAGGCGGGTGATAGAAATGGAAGGAACGAAGCAGACATCCCTTCAGATCACGGGGATGACTTGTGCGGCCTGTGCGAATCGGATTGAGAGAGGTCTGAATAAGCTTGAAGGCGTGTCGGAAGCGAATGTGAACTTCGCAATTGAGCGGGCGACAGTTACCTATGATCCAAGTGTCGTCGATGTAGCCAAGATGGAGCAGAGCATCCAGAAGCTTGGTTATGACACCATCAAGGAGAAGGTAGAGCTCGAATTAAGCGGTATGACTTGCGCAGCCTGTGCCACAAGAATTGAGAAGACACTGAATAAGATACCCGGTGTGAGTCAAGCGACCGTTAACTTTGCAATGGAGAGCGCTCATGTGGAGTATAATCCAGCTGAAGTAAGCGTTTCTGATATGCAGCAAAGGGTAGAAAAGATAGGCTACAAAGCCTCCCTCAAGCAGGAGCAGGCGGATCCGTCCGAGCATCGTAAGCAAGAGATAACCCGTCAGAAGCGCAAGCTGCTCGTGTCGGCAATCCTCTCCTTACCGCTATTGTGGTCGATGGTAGGCCATTTCTCCTTTACATCGTGGATATGGGTCCCGGATCTTTTTATGGATCCCTGGTTCCAACTTATTCTGGCTACGCCAGTTCAGTTCTATATCGGCAGACAGTTCTACATCGGAGCGTATAAAGCGCTTCGCAATGGCAGTGCCAACATGGATGTTCTGATCTCACTGGGTACGTCAGCAGCTTATTTCTACAGTTTGTATCTAACGATCGCGTGGGCTGTGAACGGTGCCGATGTTCATCATGGGCCTTCGATGTATTATGAGACCAGCGCTGTGCTAATTACGCTGGTAGTGATGGGTAAGTTGTTCGAAGCTTTGGCCAAGGGACGTTCATCGGAAGCGATCAAGTCGTTGATGGGCTTGCAGGCGAAGACCGCTCTAGTCGTCCGTGACGGTCAGGAGTTAAGCATTCCGATTGAAGAAGTAATTACGGGGGATGTTGTGCTCGTCCGCCCTGGCGATAAAGTTCCGGTTGACGGCGTAGTGCTGGAAGGCATGTCGTCGGTGGATGAATCGATGCTGACAGGTGAGAGCATTCCCGTGGAGAAGCAGGCCGGTGATACGGTTATCGGCGCAACTATGAACAAGAATGGCATGCTCAGAATTAGTGCGACCAAGGTCGGCAAGGAGACAGCGCTCGCGCAAATTATTAAGGTCGTGGAAGAGGCTCAAGGTTCGAAGGCACCGATTCAGCGTGTAGCTGATGTGATCTCCGGTATTTTCGTCCCGATTGTCGTGGGGATTGCGCTGGTTACTTTTCTCGTCTGGTATTTCCTTGTCTCCCCGGGAGACTTTGCCGGTTCCTTGGAAAAAGCGATCACCGTGCTCGTCATTGCCTGTCCTTGTGCGCTGGGTCTGGCTACTCCAACTTCGATAATGGCGGGGTCCGGCCGCGCGGCTGGATTTTGCATCCTTTTCAAAGGCGGCGAGCATCTGGAGCAGACGCATAGGATCGATGCCATTATCCTGGATAAGACGGGCACAGTGACCAAAGGCAAACCCGAACTAACCGATGTGCTGACAGAACGGAATGAAGCTGAATTCCTCAGGCTGGTGGGTGCTGCAGAGAAAAATTCAGAGCATCCGCTCGCTGAAGCGATCGTGGAAGGCGTCAAGGCGAAACATATAGAGCTGCCGGGTACGGATTCNGTCTGGCTACTCCAACTTCGATAATGGCGGGGTCCGGCCGCGCGGCTGAATTTGGCATCCTGTTCAAAGGCGGCGAGCATCTGGAGCAGACGCATAGGATCGATGCCATTATCCTGGATAAGACGGGCACAGTGACCAAAGGCAAACCCGAACTAACCGATGTGCTGACAGAACGGAATGAAGCTGAATTCCTCAGGCTGGTGGGTGCTGCAGAGAAAAATTCAGAGCATCCGCTCGCTGAAGCGATCGTGGAAGGCGTCAAGGCGAAACATATAGAGCTGCCGGGTACGGATTCCTTCGAGGCTATCCCTGGATTCGGCATCAGGGCTGTGGTCGAAGGCAGCGATATGCTGATTGGTACGCGGCGTTTGATGGATAAATTTAATGTAGACGCGACGGAGGCTTATGCCTCAATGTCAAAGCTGGAGGAATCGGGCAAGACGGCGATGCTGGTCGCGATTAATCATGAATATGCGGGAATGGTGGCTGTTGCCGATACGATTAAGGACAGCTCGGCGGCAGCGGTAAGCCGCTTGAAGGAAATGGGTCTCCAGGTCATCATGATCACCGGTGACAATGAACGCACAGCCAGAGCGATTGCGGACCAAGTCGGTATCGATCACGTTCGCGCCGAGGTTTTGCCGGAAGGCAAAGCGGAGGAAGTGAAGAAGCTGCAAGCCGAAGGCAAGAAGGTGGCTATGGTCGGCGACGGCATCAATGATGCTCCGGCACTGGCAACCGCAGATATCGGCATGGCGATCGGCACCGGGACAGACGTAGCAATGGAAGCGGCGGATGTAACCTTGATGCGCGGTGACCTGTCCAGCATTCCGGATGCAATCTTTATGAGCCGGAAGACGATGCGCAACATTAAGCAGAACCTGTTCTGGGCGCTGGGTTATAACACGCTTGGTATTCCGATCGCGGCATTAGGATTCCTGGCTCCTTGGGTAGCCGGGGCAGCCATGGCATTAAGCTCGGTATCCGTTGTTCTGAACGCCCTTCGTCTGCAGCGTGTGAAGGTGCGCGGATAACTTTTAAGCATAATGGGCAGCAGTGAGAAGCTGAGTTTCGGTGGGGAGGAGGTGAAAATATGCAAGAGACCACGGTAAAAGTAGAGGGCATGAACTGCGGCAAATGCGCCAAGAAGGTCGAGGGAGCGCTTGAAACCATCGGCGCCGAAGGACAAGTAAATCTTGAAGAGCATACGGTAAATGTAAAATATGACCCAGCCAAGCTGGGGATTTCAGATATTAAAGACAGCATTGAGGCAAAGGGATATCATGTCGTGCTGTAAGCCGATGATATTCGTTTGAAGCCTGATCTAACTTCTATAGAGAACCCCTGCAGGTTGGTATCTTTACGATACTTTGCTTGCAGGGGTTCTCTATGCTGGATAATAAATTTTTATGATCCTTTGGGAGGCGCACCCGTCCGCCTAGAACAACTACCACAAGGCATGCTCGTGTTTTCCATCCCACAATTCCGGATGATCACGGAGCCAGCGCGAAGTCGCCTGGCCATTCTCCGCCCCGAGCTGGGCAGTTGGAAGTGGCCTGCCACAAAAATAATATTCGAGTTCCTTTGGCATCCTTTCCTGGATTAGGATCGCAGCCTGCTTCGGGTGATCAAGGAAGTGATTGAACAAATTCTCAAGAATAGTGCTGCGATCTAATCTTACTCATATAAAAAAGCCTGGAATGGCCCGTGAGGGCCTGATTCCAGGCTTTTGCCGCAACTTTAGGGAATAGCTGCTAAAGAGATGGTAACAGTTGCGATATCGCTTTTATAATCATAATAAGACAGACAGTTGTCACTTGCGATATGGTATAACTACATCAATACAACAAAGGAGACGTTAGCTATGGCAAGTTATGAGTATGCATCCAAACAGGAGCTCATCGATACGATTCATTCCCGCTACATACAGCTTGATGCTGAATTTGATGTAATCGAGAACAGCCAGAAGGATAGGCGAGTTCCTGAAGTGGACAAGACTCCTGCGGAGATCATCGCGTACCAGCTGGGCTGGCTATCCCTCGTTATGAGCTGGGACAAGGACGAACGAGAAGGCCGGGAAGTTCGGATGCCCGCGCCGGGCTACAAATGGAATCAGCTTGGCGGGCTGTATCAGTCTTTTTATGATGAGTACTCCTCTAAGCCCCTGCCAGAGCTCAGATCCTTATTCCGCGAGAAGGAACAGCAATGGTTGGAATGGATCGAGACTCTGACGGATCAGGAGCTATTCATGCAAGGTGCACGTAAATGGACGGGAGACAAAGAGAACTGGCCGATGGTCCGTTGGATTCATATTAACTCGGCGGCTCCGTTCCAGAATTTCCGCTCTAAAATTAGAAAATGGAAGAAGTACACGACATAAAGCGACTTGGACAAATCAATACATTAGGTCCGACGCATATAAGCGCGCACGGTTAACGGCGCAAAGATCAGAACGATCACGGCAGCGCCGATCAGGGAAATCCCCAGGTCCCAGCCAACCGTACCGGAATTGGCCAGATCGCGTACGGCGGTCACCAGATGCGAGATCGGATTGAACTTCACAAACCACTGCAGCCAGCCTGGCATTGTCTCTACCGGTACAAAGGCGTTGGAGAGGAAGGTGAGCGGGAACAATATGATCATCGAGATCCCCTGTACGCTTGAGGCGGTGCGAGCGATAACGCCAAAGAAAGCAAAGATCCAGCTGATCGCCCAGGAGGAAGCAATGACGATAATCGCGGCCAGGGCGACATGCTCCAGACCCCCGTCTGGACGGTAGCCCATAATATAGCCCATTACAAAGGTCAGTACGGTCGCGATAGTATAACGGATCGTATCAGCAAGCAGCGCTCCTGCGAGCGGAGCGATCCGTGCGATCGGCAGGGATTTGAAGCGGTCGAACACGCCTTTGTCCATATCCTCTCGCAACTGAACGCCGGTTACGACCGAGGTCGTAATGACGGTCTGGACGAGAATGCCGGGGATAATGACCGGTAAATAGCTGGCTACATCGCCGGAGATCGCCCCGCCAAAAATATATGTGAACATTAATGTGAATAAGATGGGCTGCAACGTAACGTCGAATAATTGCTCAGGCGTACGGCGGATTTTGAGCAGTCCGCGGTAGGCCATCGTAAGTGAATTGCGCAGCGATTGCATGAGGCTGGTGTTGTTTTTTAATTTGCGTTCAGATACTGCTTGAATGGAAGTTCTCATACTATCGTTCCCTCCATGGTTTTGGATTCATAGGCTGGCGCGGGGGCTTCTTCCACCGCATCAGTTGCCCGCTGGCCGGTGATCGTCAGGAATACCTCGTCAAGAGTCGGCTTCTGTACGCTCATCTCGGATAGAGTAATTCCTTCGCTGCGGAGTGCGATCAGCAGATCGGTGACGAGATCAGCATTTGCCATCGGCGCCGTGATCTCGCCGGCCTCGGAAGATATGCTCGACGGTACCTTCAGCACCTGCTCAATCATGCGGCGAGTCTTCTCAATGTCCTGTACATGCTGCACCCGCATATGCAGGGAGGAAGTACCAACGGACATCTTCAGTTCATCGGCAGTGCCTTCGGCGATGACTCGGCCGTAATCGATGACGGCGATCCGGTCAGCCAGTTGATCGGCCTCTTCCAGATACTGCGTCGTCAGCAGTACGGTGGATCCCGTATCCACTAACCGGCGAATCGTATCCCACATCTGGGAACGCGTACGCGGGTCGAGCCCGGTTGTCGGTTCATCGAGGAAGATGAGCGGAGGTTGAGCGATCAGGCTGGCAGCCAGGTCCAATCTGCGTCGCATGCCGCCGGAGAAATTTTTGAGCGGACGTTTGGCCGCCTCGGATAAGCCAAATTCCTCAAGCAGTTCCACCGCCTTGCTCTTTGCTTCTTTGCGCGAGAGACCAAGCAAGCGCGAGAAGATGATCAAGTTCTCGGTAGCGCTGAGCGATTCGTCGACGGAAGCGTATTGTCCTGTTACACCGATCAACTGTCGTACAATCTGCGATTCCTTGACCACGTCATGCCCGAAGATCTTCGCTGTCCCGGCATCCGGACGCAGCAGCGTGGCCAGCATACGAATCGTCGTTGTCTTGCCGGCTCCGTTAGGTCCAAGCACACCATAGATTGAGCCTGCGCGTACATTTAAATCCACACCATCCACCGCACGGTTATCCCCAAATACTTTGACCAGACCGCTTGCCTCCACGGCCCAGTTGCTATTAGATTCTTTGTGTTTATGTGCCAATTTAATTTCCTCCAATCCACAACATATAAAATTTAGTTCAAATAAGTGTGCTTCCCGATACCAAGAGCCTAACTCTTTAAACGCTTGATTGTGATCTCGTAATCGGATCATATCATCGCTTTTTAAACAGAATGTAAACAAATGAAAAGCAAAATATAGATAAAGCAGTCTTCCTTTTTATCCATTGACAATGATAATCATTTTCAATAATAATAGATTTGAATATAAAAAATGGTAATGCCATAAGCGGATCTGGGGCTGATTGAATCTCCCGGCCATTCGAATATAGAGGAGGAAGGAATCAGGATGGGGAACCCATTGGAGTTGTATGATGTTACGATCATTGGCGGCGGGCCGGCGGGCATGTATGCTGCTTTCTACAGCGGCATGCGCGATATGAAGACGAAGCTGATTGACGCGAATCAGGAATTGGGTGGAAGGCTGCTGTTGTATCCCGAGAAAATGATCTGGGATGTCGGAGGAGTCACTCCAACTTTATGCGGAACGCTAATTAAGCAGTTGGCTCAGCAGGCGCAAACCTTTGACCCTACGATAATCCTCGGTGAACAGGTAAGCGAGTGTGAGCGTCAGGAGGATGGTACCTTCCTCTTAAGGACGGCCTCGGGCCAGGTTCATTGGACACGTACAGTCATCATGGCTATCGGCTATGGTATTCGTAAAATGGCCAAGCTGGAGATCAAGGGAGCGGATCGGTTTGAGGTAACTAACCTGCATTACACGGTACAGGAGCTGGATGCATTTCGAGACAAGCATGTCGTGATCTCGGGCGGAGGAGATTCCGCGGTGGATTGGGCTAACGAGCTTCAGCCAGTCGCTGCATCTGTAACGATCGTGCACCGGAGGAATGAATTCGGTGGGCATGAACGAAATGTGACCCGTATGAGGGAATCAACGGTAAATGTCCGCACTCCCTATGTAGTAGATAAGCTGCACAGTCAGGACGGGAATCTTATTAATCAGGTAAGCATTACCCATGTGGAGAGCGGTGAATCTGAAATTATTAATGTGGATGACGTGATCGTAAATCATGGAATGAGGAGCGATTTTGGGCCTGTCCGCGATTGGGGCTTGAATATCGGAGAATGGACGGTGAATGTCAATACCCGCATGGAGACGACTATACCGGGCATCTTTGCCGCCGGAGATTTCGTTGACTATGAGAACAAGGTCAGACTTATCGCCGGGGCTTTTACGGATGCCGTCCTGGCTGTAAATCATGCCAAGCTGTTCATAGATCCGGCTGCGGAAAAGGTAGCCTATGTATCATCGCACAACAGCCGCTTCAAAGAGAAAAATCGTGCGCTTGGCGCCATGGAAGAAGATCGGCATTGATATACGATTCTTGACTCGGGGGCTTGGCGTTTCGAACGCCGGGCTCCTTTTTTAGCTTCTGCAAAGGGTGTGATTTCTGTCATATGACAAAAATGATGACAATAATCACTATTTTGTCGAATCGCAGTATATTACTATGGAATATATAACGAAATTATTGGTTACGTTCGCTATTTGCCATTACAGTGTAGACGAGCGGAGTTAAGCAGTGGATTGTTTAATATTTTAGAGGAGGCGAGTACCTGGGATATGATCATGTTGATAACCATGGTAACTGATACTGTTATGTTGGCGAATGTCAAAGGAAATCTTGCCAGCCAAGTATTCGAACTTAAGGAACCTCCGAGTCACTATGCGAAACCGATTGTTCTAACTCTGAAGTTTGATCCGGCGAAGATTGAACCGGGGAAGCAGGCTGCTGTTCATTACTTCGATGAGACAAATCAAGTATGGAACAAGCTTGGAGGACAAGTCAATGGCGGCCTGATTACAGTCCGGATCGAACAAATGGGCAAATTTGCTGTGCTGGCCGTACAGTATTAAATGCAAGCTTTGCAGTGAAAAAACATTCAGGCATCATACTTGAGCAGGCAAGGGACAGGGAAGGCAGGTTATCTCATTGGGGACTGCCTTCTTTGTTGTATATATTATGTTTCATCAACACGGTATAGTTCAGGCGAATTCAAATGATATAATGATTAATATTTCCCAGAACAAGGAGAGGTTACAGGGAGGATCGTGAAATGATCGAGTTACCGGGCTACGAAACCATCGGCAAACTGAGCGGTAATGAGGAGGTTGTGTTGTACCGGCTGCGTCGTTCTTCGGACGGACAATATGTGCTTGGCAAGACCACTTGTGACGAATATCCGCAGCAGCTGCTCATCGACTCCTTCCATTACGAATTTGATCTTCTCCACAAGCTGGACGGGAGAGGGACGGCGAAAACCTACGGGTTGCAAATGCTGAAGAATCGGCCTGTTTTGCTTCTGCACGACGATGGGGGCATCACGCTTGATCAATTTCTGCACTCCGGCAGCGAACCTTTGGACTTAACAACTTTTCTCGAGATCGCTATAGAAATTATTCGATCTCTGATGATTCTTCAACGCGAGAATATGACACTTCATGAGATCATTCCCCTCTATATCTATGTAAATCCGGCTGCCAAGTCCGTCAGATTCATCGATCTTCGCTTATGCTCATCCGGCCTGAATCAGAGTCCGCTCTCGTCAAGAAGCCGCCCTGAATCGGTATTGCCGTACATGTCGCCTGAACAGACTGGCAGAACGGGGACAAGACCGGATTTCCGCACCGATTATTATTCATTTGGAATCACCTTATATGAACTGTTATCGGGCAGCTTGCCCTTCGATCTTCAGGATGTATCGAATATCGTCTATCGCCACATTGCCCGCACGCCAGAACCTTTACATCATAGGTATCCCTCCATCCCGGTCGCCGTATCGGATATTGTCACAAAATGCATACAGAAGGCTCCCGAAGCCCGCTATTCCAGTGCATATGGGATCAAATACGATCTGGAAGAGTGTCTGTTCTGCTATCAAACCTCCGGGAAGATCGATTCACTGGTTCCAGGCAGTCATGATGTTCCAGAGCGATGGAGCGGCTCCATAGGTTACTATGGACGGCAAGCGGAGCAACAGCAGCTTTTGGCCGTATTGGATCAGGTATCCGATGGAGCGGCACAAGTAGTATGGGTACAAGGGGAGTGGGGGATTGGAAAGACATCTTTTGTCCAGAGGACCGTGGCGGAGCATACATCAAATGAAGGCTTCTTCGCCCAGTCCCGGTCAGCCTCGAATCCGGCTGCATCCCCTTTTGACGTATGGATACAGCTTATCGATGATTTACTTAATCGGCTGTTCATGGAGAGCAAAGTGCAGATTGAGGTCTGGAGGCTGCGTATTTTAGAAGTATTGGATGGTTTGGGTCAATTGCTGATTGATCTGGTCCCCAGACTTGAGCTGCTGATCGGCGTGCAGCCTTCGGTGCTGCCGTTGCCGTCGTTAGAGGCGCAGCAGCGGCTCCATATGCTGATGAACCGATTTATTCAGGTATTCGCGCAGCAGGGCCATCCGTTGATCTTATTCATGGATGATCTGCAGTGGATGGATGAAGCTTCGCTGCAATATCTGATCCATTTATTAAATAATCCCGAATTAAAGCATACGCTAGTTGTCCTCGCTTGCAGAGAGATGGAATGCTCAGCAGCGGCAGCGGATTCTGCAATGCTTCTGCAAGGTCGGCTGAAGTCGGCTTACTTGAAGAGTAGTACTGTTCTTCTACGCGGGCTTGATCCGGTCGATATAAGACAATTGCTCAAAGACAAGCTCCAATATGAGGCTTCCGAGGATGAACGGCTGGTGCGCACTTTATTCTACAAGACGGGAGGCAACCCGCTGCTCCTGCAGCGCCTTTTGCAGGACTTGGTTGCGGAGAGAAGAATCTTTTTTGATGAGGAGACTCGTGGATGGCGCTGGGATCTGCTATATATCACGGGCATGAGCGTACCGGGAAACGCGAGCTCTTACGTGGCGGATAGAATGAAAGCCCTCTCGGAGGAACATGCCGGTATATTGGGGCAGGCGGCTTGTCTTGGGAACAGTTTCAGTCTGGAGCTGCTCAGCCTTATCACTGGACGGACGGCGGAGGAATTTAAAGAGATGCTGGATTTTGCCATTCAGGAGCATTTCATTCTTATTTCCGAGTATGGGGCGGGATATCAATTTCTAGATGATGACGTGAGACAAGAAGCCTATAAGTTACTTCCCGAGGCCGAGCGTCAAAAAATCCATTTGCGATTCGGCCGATATTTAGCGGGACAGCTGCATCATGGAAATGAATCAGAGGTATTTCCAGCGGTGAATCATTTGAACAAGGCGCTGGAGCTGCTTGATGAACCCTGGCAGAGAAGGCAGGCAGTGGAACTGAACCTGCAAGCAGGTCTGAAGGCCAAGCAAGCTACGGCCTATGAGACAGCGCTAATTTACTTGCGTAATGCGTCCGGTATGCTGACAGATGAGAGCTGGGACTGCGATTATGTACTGACTTTTCAAATTTATCGTGAAAGAGCAGAAGCTGAGTTTCTCTGTGCTCACGTCGAAGAGGCAGACCAATTGTTCAGCTTGCTGCTTCATCATGCACAGAGTTCTCAGGATAAGGCGTATGTATATATGATTAAGCTCCAATTAGAGGCTTCCCATGATCATCATGAAGAGGTCATATCTCTGGGCATGAGAAGTCTGGAGTTACTGGGGGTGAAGCATGCTTTTGAACCCGGCACCATCGGACTCATCCTCCGCCTTTTAAGGGTGGGCCGGATGCTGCGCCAGCATTCGCCGAACACTGTGTGCGAGCTGCCGGCTATGACAGATGAGGTGCGCAAGGCGGCTATGACAATACTGGTATATACGAGTAATGCCAGCTTCCATGTGAATCAGAAGGGTTGGGTCTCCTCCATCTGCACGATGATTGAGATGACATTGAACGATGGAATAACCCCGGAGGCCTCCATCGGCTTTACGGGATATGCGCTGCTGCTTCACTTTCAATTTAAACGGGATGAAGAGGCTTTTAAATGGGGGATGATGGCCTGCCGGTTAGCGGAGCGCTACCCAGTCCTCTATTCCAAGGCGCTTACTTCCTTTTCCCTTTGTATGGATAGCTGGCGCCAATATGATCCGGGATTGCTTAATACTTTTCGTGAATACGCCGGGAAGGTTGGGCTGGAGTCCGGGGATTTGTGGCAGGGGAATCAGAGTGTGCTAATTAGTGGGGCGATGCTGTTGATCTATGGACATCCGCTTGGGGATATCTATGAGAGACTGCTGTTGCACTCCGGGGACTTTCTGAGGCATAACAACAGCTACCATCTGAAGCAGATAGCGGTATTTACCGCGGTGCTTGCCCGTTTGACAGGTTATCGATCGGCAAATGACCCTTTTGCGTCAATAGATATAACTAGCGAAGAGTTTGTCCAGCTCGTCCATGGCGATGAGTTCCATATCATTCAGGAGCTGGTCTACATCTATCAATACCTGGTCGGCTATATTCTGGGGGAATATCAACAAGCGGAAGAGGCGCTGGAGCAGGCGGCGGTTATTGCGAAATTCCGTTTGAAAAAGTTCGATTATATCATCCAGGATACTTATGAATCATTAGTGTGGGCTCAGCTATATGAGCAGGCGTCTGTAGCTAAACAGCGACAATATAGGGCAGGTATCCGCCAACGGCTGAAGAAATTGAAGAAGTTCGCCGATCGCTGTCCTCAAAACAATCTGCACAAATATCAGTTGGTCAAAGCTGAATTGGATCGAATCCTCGGTAAATGGCGGCAGGCGGAAGAAGGGTATGAGCAGGCAATCGGCAATGCACGAAGCTACAGCCATATCCATGATTTGGCTATAGCCGCAGAGTGTTACGGACGATATTGGCTCCGCAAGGATAGAGTGCAGTTGGCCAAGCATTATCTGTTGGAGGCTTATGAAGCATACAGTAAGTGGGGAGCCGCTGCCAAAGTGACCTCTATGGAACAGCAATATGGCTATTTGCTGCATAGCAGACGACAACAGGGCTTGGAGAATATCGATTATTTATCGGTGATGCAGTCGGCGCAGGCGATATCCGGAGAAATGGAAATGAACCGTCTGCTTCATAAGCTGATGAGCATTATGCTGCATAATGCGGGTGCAGATTTAGGAGCGCTCCTATTTGACCACAATGGCAGATGGGTGATTGAAGCCTACGGAAGCCCTGAGGATCTCCGGATCGAATCGATCCCGTACGAAGAGGACTCGGCGCTGATTCCGGCAGCTATTATCGGCTATGCGGGCAGAACCAAAGAGGAGATCGTGCTTCATGATGCTGCAAAAGAAGGGATGTTTGCGCGGGATCGCTATGTCCGCGAACAGGGACTGAAGTCGGTCATATGCTTGCCGATCATGTATCAGAATAAAATGGTCTGTCTGCTCTATATGGAGAACAGATTGTCTACCGGTGTTTTTACCCCGGAGCGGCTTGATATATTGAAGCTGCTTGGCTCGCAATGTGCAATTTCCATTGCCAACGCCGGACTGTACACCGGGATCCAGATGCTTAAGGATAGTCTGGAGCAGCAGGTTGCGGAGCGAACCAGCAGCCTGGAGCAATCGATGCATGAGACCGCTGTCGCTCTGGCCGAAGTGTCGATCTATGAGGAGCGGAATCGAATCGCCCAGGAGATTCATGATATTGTCGGTCACACGCTTACTTCAACTATTTTGCAGATTGAGGCGGGCAGGCGGTTGTTCTTCAAAGATGCTGAGGCGGCTTCAGAACGTTTGAAGGAAGCGCAGGAGCTGGTCAGGCATAGTCTGAATGAAATTCGCGGAGCTGTTCATATGCTGAAGGAGGACAAGCATGCTGATTTCCTGCCGATTCTAAGGCAGCTGATTCGTGATACGGAGCGCAATACGGGAGTTGTAATTCATGCCGCCATTTACGAACCGCCCGAGTTATCCCAAGCTCAGAAGAAGACGATCTATCATGCTTTACAGGAAGGGCTGACAAATGGAATTAGGCATGGAGGAAGCACGGAGTTCCATTTTAGCCTGCGGACAGTGGGCTCTAACATCGAGTTCAAGCTTAAGGACCAAGGTCAAGGGGCGGAGCAACCCAAGATGGGCTTTGGACTGAAGGCGATGAAGGATCGGGTCGAGCAATTGGGGGGAAGCCTTGCCGTTAATATGAAGTTGAATCAAGGCTGTGAAATCGTGATAAATTTGCCTTACGCCTCGCGTTGGATTGGAGAGAAGGTATGAAGAAAATTTCAATAGTGATTGCGGATGATCAGATGCTGACGCGGGAAGGCTTGCGGACGATTCTGGATCTTGAGGAGGATCTTGAGGTTATCGGTGTAGCCAGAAATGGTCAGGAGGTCTGTGAAATGGTGGATACCATGCGGCCGGATCTCGTGTTGCTCGACATTCGTATGCCGGTCATGGATGGTATTAGTGCGCTCAAGCGAATCAAGCAAAGTCATCCCGATGTATTTATTTTGATTCTGACTACTTTTATCGAGACGGATTATATTGTCGAAGGATTGGCCAATGGGGCGAGCGGGTACATGCTGAAGGATATGGATGCCGATAAAATGATCGCTTCCATCCGTGATACGGTATCCGGACAATTTGTTCTTCCGGCAGCCGTCGCGGCCAAGCTTGCGATACGAATGAGTCGGTTTAATGAGGAATATGAGCAGTGGCAAAGATCGACCTTGGAGCATATTAAGCTTACGGAGCGCGAGGAAGAGCTGGCTCACCTGATTATCAAAGGCTTGAATAACCGAGAAATCGCAGATGCATTGCATATTGCCGAAGGTACAGCCCGGAATTATATCAGCAATCTGTACAGTAAGCTAGAAGTTGTGGATCGGGCGCAGGCGATCGTCCGCCTTCAATCCATTATTTGATGGACTAAACGATCCAACAGGAGTATTCTGGAGTATATATAGGGGATTTGGACGGTGTTGGCGAATCTTTTTACAGAATCAGGTATATTTCCGCGGGTCCCCGACTATATTATAAGAGTGTGTTTCAAGCACACGAGTTTCAAGCTTTAAAATGACCTCAAAACGGTTCATATAGTTGTTACAGGTGCTAAACATAATAACTTGAATCATTCTTTACAGGGAACAGGTAATAAATCCAAATTAGTACAGTTGCTTATTTAAGCGAATTGAACTATAATGAGAGTAATTGGAATTTTGGCCTGAACTCACATATTGTAGAGGGTTATGATTTTAAGTGCATAGCCTTGTGCAATATGTGATTTTTATTATTTAACGAATATAGAGGTCATATAATTAAATTTTTGGAGGTAATATTCATGGAAACAGGAACAGTTAAATGGTTCAACGCAGAAAAAGGCTTTGGTTTTATCGAGGTTGAAGGCGGCAATGACGTATTCGTGCATTTCAGCGCGATCGTTGGCGATGGCTTCAAATCTTTGGACGAAGGCCAACGCGTTGAGTTCAACGTAGTTCAAGGCAACCGTGGTCCACAAGCCGAGAACGTTGTTAAGCTGTAAGCTTATCTAAAGATAATATGCCCCAGACGTACCAGTTTGGGGCATTTTATTTTATCAGCTAATCATTCCAGATGAGAAAGAGAGGGATGCTTCGTGTACAACTCGAGAAAAAAGCAAGCGGAAGAAATTCCAGAGGAGATTACGGCCATTTGGTCTTGCACGAATGATGATTGCAACGGTTGGATGAGACGCAACTTTGCTTTTTTGAATCACCCTACTTGTCCTCAATGTGGGTCTACCATGGCGGAAGATGAGCGGATGCTCGCAGTATTGACCAATACCAGCTTCAATCATCACGATTAAATGAAGTAAGCTAGGAAACATGGGGTAGATAGCTAATATGAAGAATCTTTCTATATGAACTGACGCTCGGTACAATGCCGGTGTCAGTTTTTTGTTATCCGTATATTCCTTATTTGTCAGGATGATCAGCTGTGAGCTTATGGCTTGTCATTACAGGTGTCTAGGGTATAATGGGCCATAATGGTCTTGCATCACTATAATGGGAGGCTTAATGATAATGCATACAAGCGACAGTCTGATCCATCAGCTAACGGCGGCCAAAATCGACCGCCAAGGCACTCTGCTCGTGCATTCATCCATGAAGAGCTTGGGTGAAGTCGATGGAGGAGCCGATACGGTGCTGGATGCACTCAGTGAATATATGCGGGAGGGGCTGCTAGTTCTCCCGACCCATACCTGGTCTTACATTAACGCGGATCGTCCAAAGTTCTATGTGGAGACCTCCCCGTCCTGCGTCGGGATTTTGCCGGAATTGTTCCGGGCGCGCGAGGGCGTGATTCGTTCTTATCACCCGACACATTCGGTGGCGGCTTTGGGTGAGGATGCGGCTGAATTCGTAGCCGGGGCCGAATTATGCGATACACCTTGCCATAGAGAATCTCCATGGGGCAAGCTGTTGGACCGTCAAGCGACAATTATGCTTGTAGGTGTTGATCTAAGACGCAATACTTTTATTCATGGAATTGAGGAATGGGTAGATATTCCCGGTAGAATTACGGATAGTCATGAGCAGTTATTCGTTGTGCTTGGTGATGGAACGGAGATTCCGGTACCTTCACGACGCCATTACGGGCTGCCATGGTCCGAGCATTTCTGGAAGGTAGAGAAGATTCTTGAACGGGAAGGCGCGATCCGCAAGGTCAAGTTCGGTGATGCTGATACCTGGATCTGTGATACCGTGCAGATGACAGCCATACTGACGGAGATGCTGCGTGAGAATCCGGATTTATTCTCGGATAATGAACCGCTTGCCGGTGAGCTGATCCACTTGCCCTGATCGGGAATCTGGCTTCATAATGATAATGTATCTAATATCGACGTAACGAAAATATCAAGCGAGGATTTATTATGAAGCAATATGAAATTGTCGAACAGCCGATAGAGGCTCAGCCTTATATCGATTACGTGCTTCATCCTGGGGCAGGCGCGGTAACGGTATTTACAGGACATGTCCGCGAGTGGACGCAAGGGGTTAGAACGAAATATCTTGCTTATGAGGCCTATGTTCCCATGGCCGAGAAGATGCTGGCCCAGGTTGGCGAAGAGATCGAGCAGAAGTGGCCTGGTACAAGGGTTGCGATTGCCCATCGTATCGGTCAATTGCAAATCTCTGACATCGCGGTAGCTATCGCGGTCTCTTCTCCTCATCGTAAGGCGGCCTATGAGGCGAATGAATACGCAATTGAGCGTATCAAGGAAATGGTACCGATCTGGAAGAAGGAAATTTGGGAGAATGGCGAGGAATGGATCGGTGATCAGCGGAGGAGTCCGGAGCCGAAGGAAACTCCTTGATCCATCTGAAGCTTAGCTATACAAAGAAGGTGAAGCAGCTATGAAAACAGAGCCGATGCAGGATCAACTGCAAAGGCCGATTAGGGATTTGCGGATATCTGTGACCGACCGCTGTAATTTTCGCTGTACCTATTGTATGCCTAAAGAAATCTTTGGCGATGATTACAGGTTCCTGCCCAGCGAAGAGCTGCTCACCTTTGAAGAGATCGTCTTAGTTGCAGAGGTATTCGCTTCTCTCGGTGTTCGTAAGCTCCGCCTGACGGGTGGCGAGCCGCTGTTGCGCAGCCATTTGCCATCGTTGATTGAGAGACTGTGGCAGATCGACGGGATTGAAGATATCGGACTGACGACAAACGGTCTGTTGTTAGGACGATATGCAGACTCGCTGATGAATGCCGGACTGCGCCGTGTGAATGTGAGTCTGGATGCGCTTGATCCGAAGCTGTTCGGATATATGAATGGACGAGGTATTGAGCCTTCACGCATTCTGGACAATATGGAACATGCAAGACGGATCGGATTGCAGGTGAAGGTGAACATGGTGGTGGAAAAGGGCTTGAATGAGCAGGAGATTTTGCCTATGGCCGCCTACTTCAAAGCGCGCGGAATCAAGCTCTGCTTCATTGAATTCATGGATGTTGGCAATGATAATGGCTGGAGTATGAAGAAGGTCGTGACCAAACGGGAGATCTATCATCTGCTGGCTTCACGATACGAGTTGGAGCCGCTGGAGAGCAATTACTTCGGAGAGGTTGCTCAGCGGTATCAGTATAAGGATGGATCGGCCGAAATCGGCTTCATCACCTCGGTATCGGAATCTTTCTGTTCCACCTGTACCCGTGCCCGCCTCTCTTCGGAAGGCAAAATCTACACGTGTCTCTTCGCTTCGGAGGGCTTCAATCTGCGGCAAATGCTGCGCAGCGGGGCTTCCAGAACCCAGCTAACCCACGCAATCCGCGATGTATGGTTGTCGCGGCATGACCGATATTCCGACGAACGTACCGAACAGACAGCACAGACCCGCAAAAAAATAAATATGTCCTATATTGGCGGATAATAAGAAGAGCAATCCTCCTCATCTCCCTTGGGAGACAGGCTGGATTGCTCTTGTGTGTTCAACCAGACTGATAAAATAAACGGTTGATCGGTCAGTCCAGTTCAACCCAGCGCGTCGCCCACTGTTGGATATCATCCATCAAGGGGGCAAGGTCACGGCCTTTATCAGTTAATGAGTATTCTATACGTACGGGCTTCTCCGGATATACAGTGCGGTGAATGACACCTTCTGACTCAAGCTCTCGCAGCCGGTCGGACAACACTTTACCGCTCAGATTGGGCAAAGAGTTCTCGATATCGATAAATCGCTGCGGTCCGTCCAGCAGTCGGTATACGATTAATGTAGACCAACGTTTGCTTAGTAGTTCAATAGCTCGGTTAAATCGGGGGCAAAGCTGCGGCATTTCCATCGCTATCACCTCTTGTTAAGCATTATACATCTGCTAAATAAAATTAACAAGATAACTTTTCGTAACTAATATAGTAGCTAGCGGATAAATTGTAGAAATATATTTACTTACATAAAGTAACCATAGACGGCTTTGTTGCAGCTCATTATTACGAAACCGCAAAGTCATAATACGCAACAAGTGTTGTAAAAGAACTGTAAAGAGTCCGCAGGATTCATTAGTGTTATACTAACAGCACCGTTTTTGTGATCCGCCCTCCAAATAAAGCTTTTAACCGCACTCAACTTAAATTTTTCAGTATACGAATAAAATGTCTGTCCTTTTTTAGCCATAAAAATCCCCTCCAAGTGTCACTCAAACCCTCATTTTAACATGAAGGTTTTTTGGAGTGCCTACTTGAAGGGGATCATACCATATATGCAGGTTTTTCTATCTTTCAGGGGGAGTCATCAAAAGCTGTATTTTGCAGGAATTTAGTCAAGAGCATCTCGAGCAGCTAATAATCCGTACCGTGTTCAGATAGATACTGTTAACCGAACGAAAGATTTATTGAGCGGCTGCAGTATTGTTATCCGGAGTAACAATAACAACTTCCGCGTTCGTAATACCTGGGAGAGACTTCGTCATGATTGGCGAGTGGTATACGACCACCTTCATGCCGTCCTTCAATTCCATATCATCGCCTGCTAACGGGAGGATAACGGTCTTGTCGGAGATGTTCAGAATGATGTCATTCTCCGTCTTATCGTCAGAGCCAACGTTGAGGTAGACGCGGCCTTCGCCAGCCCGTTCCGAATTTGTAATGGTGCCTTCTGCTTTGACCGCTTGAGCGGCTTTGACAACAATCTTATCGGCATGGGTTTGACCAGGGTAGCTCATCGCCATTATATTGCCGTAGAAGGCATCGATATAGCTGTTTTCTTTTAATGCATCGGCAGTTAATACAGCGCCGTTCTCATCGACGATAACGGTATCTTTATCCACATGCAGCATGACATAATTAGTGCCACCATGCTCCATAGGGTTGCCGATCACAGTGATCGTTTTTTCATTCTTGCTGATAATAATTCCGCTTGTACCCGGGGTCAGATCAGCAATCTCATCTGTATTTACCACCAGATAATTAGTGGTTGACTGAGCAGGTAAGCTCATTGCAACGGCAGGGCCGTAAAATGCTTCCACACTCATACCGGCCTTGATATCGCCAGCTTCAATAGCCTCATGGTTTTGATCGAGAAGGGTGGCCTTTGGATCAAGATGAAGGATAATCTCATCGTTATAACCGCCGTAGAGATCAGTTCCTTTCACGAAGATGCTTCCATCTTCAGTCACTTCGGAGACCGTACCTTGGATAGCGCTGAAGTCACGGTCTTGGACGACCAGGGTCAAGGCGGTTCCGCGGGCTGGCAAACTCTTGGTGATGTTTGGTCCATAGAAAGCTTTAACTACTTTCTTATCATCGATAATGGACTTCAAGGCAACGGTTTGGCCTTTTGCATCGACGATCTTGGTATCTTTGGTGATCGAGAGAATGATTTCGCTTTGGTCGGTTGCAGCCAGACCACGGCCGGTTACAGTAATGAATTTGCCTGTTTTATCATTAACGAAATCGGTGATTTTTCCCATTGTTCCAGGTACAACCTTGGCTTGAGTGATAGCAGTCTCATTAACCGGCGTTGCTGCTCCTTGCTGAGCAAAAGCGGCTGTAGGCAGAGCGGCCATAGCCAGGATCGTTGCGGTTGCCAATACTTTAAATGGTTTGTTCATCAGTATTTCCTCCTAGTTCTATGTGTAGGTAGTACGCACAGCTTGATGATTGCCGATATGGCGTGTCTTTGTTTGCTGTTTTCGTCTTTATAGACGGAGGTCGTTAAGAAATGTTGCAGATAAAGTGAAAGTTTTCATAAGGGCGTGATAGCGGAAAGCGTGGGGAATGCTGTTTTACAGCGCCTCTACATGTGGTACTCTGAAACAGAGAATTATCTGAATTGAAGGGGACAGAACGGTTATCACGACAAGGAGGCCCACCTATGACAATGGATCAAACGATCGGATCTGCGTTCAACAAGACTGCCTATCGGCTCTCGGGTCATGGCCCAAGAAATATAGGAATGCTGATGTCAGCCTTTCACGACATGGATGAGAATACAGACAGCGATATGTATGGCAAAGGAAAGCTTATTGAACAGTTTCAGGCGAAAATGGCCGAATATTTGGGCAAGGAGAGCGCTGTGTTCTTCCCTAGCGGGACGATGGCCCAGCAAATCGCTTTGCGAATCTGGTGTGACCGGCAGGGGCTGCGAAAGGTTGCTTACCATCCACTCTGCCATTTGGAAATTCATGAGGAAGACGGCCTCAAGCAGCTGCATGGAATAGAACCGATCCTGCTGGCGGATCGAAGCCGCTTAATTACTTTGGACGATGTAAAAAATATAAGCGAGGATGTTTCCTGTTTGCTTTTAGAATTGCCGCAGCGGGAAATCGGCGGACAGCTGCCGGACTATGCGGAGCTTGAGGCAATTTCAGCATATTGTCATGAGCAGGGAATCAAGCTGCATCTGGACGGGGCCAGATTGTTCGAAATTTTGCCGTACTACGAAAAGACTGCGGCGGAGATTTGTTCTCTGTTCGATAGTGTATATGTTTCTTTTTATAAAGGGCTTGGCGGTGTGGCTGGAGCCATTCTGGCCGGAGATACGGAGTTTACAGAGGAGTCGAAGCCTTGGAAAAGACGGCATGGCGGCGATTTAATCAGCTTGTACCCTTATATCCTTAGTTCAGATTTCTATTTCGAGCAAAGGATCGGCAAAATGGAGCAGTACTATCAGGGGGCCAAACAGCTGGCTGAACGGTTTAATCGTTGCCCGCGAACGGCGACAGTGCCGGAGGTCCCTGTTTCAAACATGTTCCATATTCATTTTGCGGCGCCCCAAGCGCAGGTTGAGCAGGCCCTGATCGATCTGTATGAAGAGACCGGGATCGGCATCACCTCAAATCTCCGAGCGATAGATGAGAACGCATGTTATACGGAAATCAACGTTGGAGATAAATATGCGGAGCTGTCCTCAGAGCAGGTCGAGGCCGTATTTTCATTGTTAAATCGGAAGTTCAATTGACTTGGCGATGCATAGTTCTTAAGAATCAGAACAAAGCAAACCCACAGCGGATGATGAATTCATTAGCTGTGGGTTTTTGAGATGTTTTCCACATTTTTCCGAACCATACAATAGGTTGAAGTCAAAATTGTCCGTGAATGGGTAAAAATTCGCCATGTATTGAGGTTGAGCATTGAAACTATGATGAAGTACAGTACTAAAATAATAGCTTGCATGGTGAAAGGGGGAATTTCGAGTTGAAAGCGCTTTATAAGAGGATGTCGGTGGTGTTGATTGTCGGAATGCTGCTTCAGGTGCTGATTCCCGCCGGGCTGCTTATGACCAAAGTGTCTGCGGATGGGGGAGCCGGGGATAATCTCGTTCCTAATGGAGGCTTTGAAGATGTGGTGCATACAACGGATGCATCCTGGATCGGCGGCTTGAAGCCGAATGGTTGGGGGGCCTGGCTGGCCAGTAAGAATGGTAAGGTGTCTGTCACTGATGCGGTCTACCATTCAGGTGCTTATTCTGTACAGATCGAGCACACGGGCAGTGATAGAACGGGGCTGTCTATCAATGTACCGGTATCGGAAGAAGGCAACTACAAGCTAAGCGCCTGGATCAGGACGCAGGATGTTGTATCCAGCGGCGGCGTATTTGTCAGAACTAATTTCTACCGGAGTGTCAATGGGATGGATGGCGCTACGAAGGATGATAAGCTGGGAGACGGACCGGTAACGAGTAAAATGGCGGGTACCCATGATTGGACTTTACAGCAGGTCGTGGTGCCCGTTCCGGCCGGAGCCCGGTACGTCAGGTTAGAGCCGTTCTTCGAGACAGGCACGGGAACGGTATGGTTCGACGATGTGAAGCTTGAACGCTGGGGGGGAATTACAGGATTGGACCTGCAGCCCAAATCGATCTCGCTGCATCAAGGGGATACAGCTATACTGACACCCGTGATTACACCACAGGATGCGGCAGGACAAACGCTGATTTGGACATCTTCCGATCCGAACGTAGCGAGTGTGGATGAGGGTAATGTTACAGCTAATGACTATGGGACAACAACGATCACGGTTGCTACAGCGGATGGGCTCATCCGGGCGGAGGCTTTTGTAACGGTAGAATCAGCTGAAATGCTGGATGGTTATGATGCACTCAGACAGAGGTGGCATACCAAGCTGATCGGTGGAGAATCGATGGATATGAGTGATTCCGATGTAAGGAGTTACATCGACAATTTGTCGAACCGGATTTCCAATCCCCAAGCAACCGGCATCTGGGACCTGATGGACAAGACACCGGGCGCACAGAATCTATGGGTTGGCGGCATCTCCCGTGATAATACCGATTCAGCAGTGATCACGAAGGCTTATACGATGATCAAGGATATGGCAACGGCCTATTCAACAGAGGGGACAGCGCAATACAGCAACCCTGCTCTGAAGGATGATATTATCCTGGCTCTGGATTGGATGAATGCCTATCAATATAACGAGAGCAAGAAGATCGTTGGCAACTGGTGGGACTGGGAGATTGGGACTCCACAGGCCCTAATGGATATTCTCGTACTTATGTATGACGATTTAAGCGAGGGGCAGATTGCTAGAAACCTGAAGGTTATCGATACATTCGTACCGGACCCGACCAAGCGGGTGCAAAACGGGAGTGTAACCGAGACCGGTGCAAATTTGCTCGACAAAGCGTTGGTCGTTGTATTGCGCGGTGTTGTCGGGAAGCAGAGCTTCAAGATCGAACAGGGAGAAAATGCGATATACAGCGAGCTTCAATATGCTAAAAAGGGCGATGGGATCTATGAGGACGGCTCTTTGATCCAGCATACGAATATTGCTTACACAGGATCTTATGGAGGCGTCTTGATCGGTAGAATGGCCGATTTATTATATCTATTTAACGCATCTCCTTGGGAGATTAACGATCCGCGAGTAAGCCATGTGTATCGCTGGGTTGAGGATTCCTTCGAGGCGTTGATTTATAAAGGAGCCATGATGGATAACGTCAGGGGACGCAGCATTTCGCGGCAGAGTGACTCCGATCATCTGACCGGACGTGCGATTATCCGTACGCTGGCGCGGCTGGCAGAGGACGCCCCGGCGGAACAGTCCATCAAGATCAAGAGCATGATTAAGGAGTGGGTGCAGTCTGATACTACATTCTCTAACTATTATGAAAATATGCCCGTTTATGAGATGAATCTGATCAAAGCGATCGCCAATGATTCTTCAGTGGCAGCGCGCGGAGAACTGGTTAAGCACCAGAATTTCGCGGCGATGGATCGGGTTGTCCATCTGCGTAAGGACTATGGTTTTGCGCTTAGTATGTTCTCACAGCGAATCTCGGCTTTTGAATACGGCAATGGCGAGAACAAGCAAGGCTGGTATACCGGCATCGGCATGACCAGCTTATACAACAACGATCTGTCGCAGTACAGCAATCAATATTGGCCAACGGTAGATATGCTCCGCTTGCCGGGAACGACAACGGACGGCTATGCGCCAGCTCCTAAAGACTGGGCGTCCTATTACAATCCGCGGGCTTGGGTCGGTGGCTCGACGCTTGATGGTCAATTCGGAGCAAGCGGCATGAATTACTCACTCAAGGACAGCACGGGAAGCGATCTGCAGGGCAAGAAGTCCTGGTTCATGTTCGACGATGAGATTGTAGCGATAGGTTCAGATATTTCAGGGTCGGCTAACCGTAAGGTAGAGACGATTGTAGAGAACCGGCAAATAAATGACAGCGGTTCCAATAATCTGGTGGTTGACGGTCAGGTGAAGCCTGCCACGCCCGGCTGGGAGGAGACGCTGAAAGGAATTAGCTGGGCTCATCTGCAAGGCAATGTTTCAGGTGCGGACATCGGATACTATTTCCCGGAGACAGCGGACATTGACGGGAAGCGAGAAGCAAGAACAGGGTCCTGGAAAAACGTGAATAATGATGGCTCAGCAGATCCAATCACAAGAAATTACCTAAGTCTTGCATTCGAACACGGCAGCGCGCCAAAAAATGGATCCTATGCTTATGTATTATTGCCTAACAAAGGGGTAGCAGAGACGGAGCAATACAGTCTGAATCCTGACATTGAGATTATGAGTCAATCGAGTCAGGTCCATTCTGCTCGGGATAAGAAGCTGGGGATTAGCGCATTTAATTTCTGGGAAGCAGGCAAGTCGGAATTCGTTCGGGCTTCTGGTCCGGCTTCTGTGATGGTAAAGGAGGAAGGGAATAAGCTGACTGTATCCGTGTCAGATCCAACACAAACTCAGAACAAAGTTTTAGTTGATCTGGGTAAGGTTGTACTCAAGGAATTGACGAAGGATCCGTCCGTGACCGTTGTACAGACGGAGCCTTATCTTAAGCTGGAGATCAATACACAGGACTCTCTTGGCAGAAGCTATGAGATTCAATTCGAATATGATCCGCAGCAAGCTCCGGAGTTGGAGGGGGAACCTGAGGGCCCGGGACAAGTCGAGAAAACGGAGGTTTATGTCAGCGAGGATGCTTTTGTACAAGAGGGTGCAGATGTTAATACGAACTTCGGCACTCGCAGCTATATGGACATTAAGAATGGTACCGGGAGTTATCTGCGCAAAGCCTTCCTGAAGTTCGATATGAGCGGAATTCCTGCTGACCGCGAGATTGAATCTGCCCAATTGTTTATATATGGCGGGGTTAATGACAGCCGTACACAGAACGCGGGAGTAAGTGTTCATGCAGTAGAGAGCAACAATTGGAGCGAGACTGCACTGACATGGAACAACATGCCGGCGATAGGAGCCTTGCTTGAGAAGATTTCGGCAGATAAAGAGTATCAATGGCGGCAATTCGATGTCACCTCCTTTGCCCAATCGCGGTTGAAGCTGGATGGACAGATGAGCCTGGCTTTGCAGGGAGATTCAGATTTGACGGTTACATTTAAAAGCAAAGAAGGCGATGGCGGGATATATAAATCTTACTTGGAGATTACTTACAAGCCGAATGTTCCGGTGTCAGGGATTAGCTTAAGCAGTGAACAGGCTGTACTAGTAGCGGGTGAATCGATAAATCTGAAAGCGGCGCTTGTCCCGCTTAATGCTACGAATAAGGAGCTTGCCTGGAGTGTCGATCGCAGCGACGTGTTGAAGCTGGAGGCGAATGAATCCGAGGCAATGATCACGGCATTGCAGCCGGGCAGGGCCAAGGTCACGGTGACTACGGCTGATGGCAAGCTGTCCGCAGTTTGCGAGGTTCAGGTGGTTCTCTCGAAGACCACTGGGGACTTGAACGGAGACGGGAAAGTAACGGTTGGTGATCTGGGCATAGCCGCTGCCAGCTTTGGCAAGAACAGTGCAAGCCCGGATTGGGAAGCAGTTGAAGCAGCGGATATAAATGGGGATGGAGTTATTGATTCCGCTGATTTGAAGTGGTTTGCTGACCAGATACTGCAATAACCATGAAGGTGGGGGACTGGGAGTCCCCCGCATAACTTATCGAGGGAGGGTGTTATGCCATCGTGTGGAAACATAGAATAAAGCCTATCGTCCTTGTGTTGATGATTTCTTCGCTTATTTTTGCGTCTTTCCCAGCCGCACCGGCTTCAGCCGGACAGGCGGATGAGTTCGGGACGCTGCGAACTAAATGGTTCAATTATTTGACTGGGGGTACCGGGCTGGATTTGAACGATACGGATATCAGCAATGCAATTCAAGCCAATGTCCAGAAGGTGACTAATGACGCTAAAAACGGGGTATGGGATACGCTGGTTAAAGATCCGGGCAGGGCTTATCTATGGTCCGATTATAAGAGTACTACGGACTCCAGTCATATTACCAATTCGTATAATAGGCTGAAAGATATGGCGATTGCTTATGCAACTCCAGGCACAAACTTATATCAGAATGTGGAATTAAAAAATGATATCATTGCCGGTCTGGATTGGATGTCCAGCAATCGATATAATCCGCAAAAGGCTACTTATAACAACTGGTGGGATTGGGAGATCGGGGCTCCGCTGTCCCTGGCAGACATTATGACTATCATGTATAACGATCTGTCTGCGCAACAGATTGCTGACTATGCGAGCACAATTGACCGATTTATACCTGATCCAAAGAAGCGGTTAATCGGCTCGCCGGGCCTGGCAGAGACGGGGGCCAATCTGCTGGATAAATCTCTGGCCGTTCTCCTGCGAGGGGTGCTTGGCAAGGACGAGCCATCCATCCAGAAAGCACGGAATGCCATCGGCTCGGCCTTCCCCTATGTGACGAGTGGAGACGGCTTTTACGCTGACGGATCATTTATCCAGCATAACAATATCGCCTATACGGGCAGCTACGGCAGTGTACTGCTTGGAGATATATCGAAGCTGCTAACGATCCTGGATCGTTCTCCTTGGCCGATTGAGGTTGCCGATTTCGAAAATGTGTGGAAATGGGTGACCGATTCTTTCGAGCCCCTCATTTATGACGGACACATTATGGAAATGGTCAGCGGCCGTGCGGTATCCCGTTATAACAACAATACACGGGGCGCGGTATGGACGATTCTTCGTCTGGCCCAATTTGCTCCACCTGAACAGGCTGCCTATTACAAGAGCATGGTGAAGGAATGGGTAGCGTCGGATACGAGCATGACCAACCCGTACGAAGGTATGCAGATCAGGGATATTGTGAACTTCAAGCAGTTGCTAAGTGATTCCAGCATTAAGCTGCGTGGCGATCTGATTACACATCGTCAGTTCTCGGTCATGGATCGGATTGTTCATTCAAGACCGGGATATACGCTAGGAATCAGCATGTCCTCTTCCCGGATTGCCAACTTCGAGGGGGGAATGAATGGGGAGCATACACGAGGATGGTATACCGGTGAAGGTATGACCTATCTGTACAACCCGGATTCAGATCAATTTCGCAATGCGTTCTGGCCAACGGTAGACTCTTATCGGATGCCGGGAACGACCTCCGACGGTTTGCCGAGAACAGCGATCAAGACAACAGGGAAGACTTGGGTTGGCGGTTCATCGCTGGACAATCAGTTTGGAATAGCCGGCATGGACCTGGCCCCTCCTGGAAGTAATCTGACCGGGAAGAAATCGTGGTTCATGTTCGATGATGAGATCGTAGCGCTTGGAGCCGGCATCACTACTCCCGATGCGCGTAAGGATGGACGTCAGGTTGAGACGATCGTCGAGAATCGAATGGTCAATTTGGCAGGCACGAACCCATTAACTGTGAATGGACAAGCGATGCCAACCCAATTGGGATGGTCCGATACATTGAAGGATGTCAAATGGGCGCATCTGGAAGGAACGGCGAAGGGGGCGGATATTGGCTATTATTTCCCTGAACCTACCGATGTAGGCGCACTGCGCGAGGCGAGGACCGGCTCCTGGAAGGATGTCAACTCCACCGGCCCGATCGACCCGATTACACGTAATTACGTCAGTCTGGTTGTAGAACATGGTGTTAAACCGACCGATGCCGGTTATTCCTACGTATTGTTGCCATCATTTGATACGGCGGCTACGAAGGCATATAACGATAATCCGGATGTTCAAGTGCTAAGCAATACCTCGCAGATCCAAGCCGTACAGGAGAAAAAGCTTGGCATCACCGGTATGAATTTCTGGCAACCGGGTGAGATGAACGGTGTGCGTGTATATCAACCGGCTTCTGTGATGGTTCAGGAGCAGGGCGACGAATTGACGCTATCTGTATCCGATCCGACGCAGACCCAATCGAAGCTGAAGGTCGAAGTCGCCGCTACTTTGTTGCAGGAGATCAGCAAGGACGAGACGGTTAAAGTTCTGCAGAAGGCACCGACGGTTCTGCTTGAAGTTAACACTCAAGGCAGCAAAGGGAAGAGCCATGCGATCAAGCTGAAAATCGACCCTGATGCGGAGACGGAACTGCCGGAGGAAGGGGCGCTCGAGCCTGATGCGGCAGCCAAGATCCGGATCAATGTATCCGAGGATGCATTTGTAAATGGCGGAAAGAATGCGGCTTTGAATTATGGAACCAACGGGTATTTATTAATTCGTAACGGGAGCGGGGATTACGACCGCAGGGTGTTCCTGAAGTACGATCTTTCGCAAATTGTAGATGATATTGAACGGGTTACGCTGAATGTATATGGAAAGACCAATGACAGCAACGGCACCCAGTCTGACATCGGTGTATTCGAAATTCGCGATGATAGCTGGAAGGAGCAAGAGCTTACCTATAACAATAAACCTGCACCAGGCGCCCGCTTGGATCTGCGAACCATCGCATCTCCCGACCAATGGTGGAAATTCGATGTATCGCCATTCACCAAGGAGAAGCTGCAGGACAATAAGATCGTTAGCGTAACTCTGCAGCAAGTCGGCAAGGACCTGAGCGCTGAGGTTCGCAGTCGCAAAAGCGAGAATGGAATCTATCAGTCTTATCTGGAGGTGCTGCTCAAAGATGCCATTGCACCCATAACGAAGGTTCAGATTGAAGGCGAAGCGGAGGCCGGAGAGGAGCATTATAAAGATGTAAATCTACTCTTCTCTGCTGAAGATAATCTGAAGGGCTGGGGCGTCTTGCGAACTGAAGCCCGTGTAGATGGCGGTAAATGGCAAACAGTCAAGGATGGTAAGCTGCTTATTCAAGGAGAAGGGGATCACATCGTAGAGTATCGTTCAATCGATAAAGCGGGCAATACGGAACAGGCGCAGCAAATTGCCGTGTCTGTTACACGCCCAAGCGTCGATTTGAAGGGGCCGCATGAGCTAATCTCAGGCGATCAACTGATCGTGAGTTACGAAGTTAATACCTCGAAAACGGACTTCTACTCCCATCATGTGGTTCTCAGCTATGATGAGAGTGTGTTGCAGTTCGTATCGGCTGAATCCTTGCAGCAAGGAATTGTTATCCTGGATACGCGTAAGGAAGAGGGACAAGTTCAGCTTGTGATTGCCGGGGAAGGTGTAGCGATCCAAGGCAAGGAAGACATGTTAAAGCTCACCTTCAACACGAAGAAGGTCACATCGCCAACCGAAGGTGCGTTGAAGGTGACCAAAGCCGTATTGGGCAATCTGTCCGGGGAGGAGATCGATGCGGCTCCGGCAATCCTAAACTTTTCGTTGAAGGACAAGAAAGACCCGAATCCTGGTAATGGCAACGGGAACGGCAACGGTAATGGCAACGAGAACGGTAACGGTAACGAGAACGGTAATGGTAACGGTAACGGTAACGGAAATAGCAATGGCAATGGTAATGGAAACGGCAACGAGAACGGAAATGGCAATGGCAACGGTAATGGAAACGGCAACGAGAACGGAAATGGCAACGGCAACAGTAACAGCAACGGGAACGGGCCAGGAAAGGAAGTGGCTTTGAAGGATACGGCGGGCCATTGGGCTGAGAATATGATTCGCCAAGCCATAGAAAAGGGTTTGGTTCAGGGTTATCCCGATGAGACCTTCCGGCCGAATAAGCCGATTAATCGTGCTGAGTTTACGGCATTATTAGTTAGAGGCTTGAATCTCAAGGAAGAAGAGGAGCTTACATTCAAGGATACGGATCAGCTTCCGGAATGGGCGAAGTCCGATATTGCCAAAGGAATCAAGAGAGGTTTCATTAGTGGATTCCCGGATCACACGTTCCGGGCCACTCAAGCAATTACGCGTACTGAGCTTGTCGTCATGGCCGCCAAGGCATTGAACAAGCCCGCGCCGCTACAGACGGAGTTAACATTCTCCGATGCGGGAAGCATTCCGCCATGGGCACAGGGCTGGATCGCGCTAGCTGTGAACGAAGGCCTGGTCCAAGGCCGCGGCAACAACCGCTTTGCCCCCCAAGATGTGGCTACCCGCGCTGAGGCGTTGGCTGTCGTAATGCATCTGTTGGAGGCTCAGGGGCAGAAATAACCGCATAATTCAGGTAATAGGAAAGGTCGAGTTCAGGGGTGAAGGGATGCCCCAAGCTCGACCTTTTTAATTAAATATAAGCTTGATAAAGTCTAGAACAGCTTCCCTTGGGCATAGAGAATCGTCGATATTCGCATAATGGCATGATCAAAGCAAGTCTGCCGCAGCGATTTGTTCGAATTGAAATAGAGGGGATAAACCTTGTCCATCGTCATGCCCATTTTACAGTGAAGCTGCTCAAATACTTCCGATTCGCTATAATATTGAGTCTCGCGCCCTTGCAGCCATTCGAAATAGGATACGATTACCCCGCCAGCATTAGCCAGGATATCCGGAATAACCAAGGTTCCTTTAGCCGCCAATGTATCATCGGCTTCGCCGGCGATAGGGGCATTTGCCCCTTCGACAATAATCGGTGCCTGTACCTGTTCAACATTGTCTGTTCGAATCTGATCCTCCAAGGCGGCTAAAATAAGTACATCCACATTCAGATATAGAACGGCTTCCCGCTCCAGAATTTCAGCCTGGATGTCGGCTTCGCCAATTTGCTCCTTGGTAAAAGGAAGATCTCCACGATTGGCTGCTGCGTATTTGGCGAGCGCTGGAATGTTCAGCCCATCCGGATTATACAGGGTTACATTGCGATCGCTGACCGCAACGATGGTACTGGTTATGTACTGACAATGATAAGCTTCGGTGGCCGTAACTGAACCTACATTGCCGAAGCCTTGTACAGCCAGAGTGATCGGCCGATTCCGGCAGCTCAGGGCAACTGCAGCCTGTTGAGTCCGGGACTGCGCCAGCTGTTGATGATTCTCCTGCAAGTAGTCATGAAGCAAATACCGAAGAGTGTAGTAGACTCCTTTGCCGGTTGCTTCTTTCCGACCCAGGGAGCCTCCATTAAGCACGCTCTTGCCTGTAAAGCTGCCCAAATATGGCTTCCCGTAATGAATGCTTTTATATTCGCTCATCATCCAATCCATCTCCCGCGCGCTGGTTCCAACGTCAGGGGCGGGGATATCCTTGTCCGGGCCGAGGATTTCATTAAAATATTGTACGTATTTCGTACAGATTTGATAGAGTTCCTTAGTGGAATAATCCCTTGGATTGATAGCAACACCGCCTTTGCCGCCGCCAAAGGGAACTTCATGCAGAGCGTTCTTCAACGTCATGAGGGCTGCGAGATTAATTACCTCGGCTTCATTTACGGATTCATGGAAGCGGATGCCGCCTTTATAAGGCCCCAGCGTGTCATTATGCTGCATACGAAAAGCCGGAATGCGTTCAATGACGCCGTTCTCCCGGGCTATTCTGAGGTAGGATTTATGAATATGGTTAGGGGTTGATAGAATAGTGATGAGCGAGTGAATCGCTTTATCTCTTGCATCATCTTTGAGCTCAGGCAGGAAATTGGGCTCATTCAGCAGGTTATGTAAGGATTTCTCAATGATGTCGGTTGTCTGTTTAGCCATAGCTTCGATCACCTCGAGGTTTATTTTGAAACGTTCTAAATAGGGGCTAACAGCGGTTTGAAAACAATGACACCTCCACTTTCTGCTTTTTAGAAAGTACTGTATATGGCTGGTATACCTCTAATCGACAGAATCGTCAATGCAAGGTACCAATATTATACAATAAATTTTGAAGTTTTTCCTGCACATCGAAAAAATACGGCAAGTTGCCAATAGGGCATTAACACCCTGAAATCGTATAGTTAGCGTGAATACTAAGTAGTAGACTTTCTTCTAGTTTGCGGCAAGATCCCGGTCATAGCATGGGAATCGAGAGTTTTATAGTCGCTGGGCATCGGCTTCTGCTGCTGAGTGGATGAGGTTGGATGAAGATATAGTGAGCATGGCAACAGCTCGAATAGAGAAGGAAGGAAATTAACCAATGGATAATAGTGCTAAGATCGCAAGAGGGACTCTGGAGTTGGCGTGAATCGGCGTATAGACGGATTGAAAGGGAATAAAGAGCAGGTAGCAATTGCCTGTTCGTGAAGCATTCCATCAAGTTATCGTGGCGGCTAGAAACAAGGCTTCGTCTACCGGACTGGCCAGCAAATCAACGACGGGTGAGTGGCAAGCGCCAGATCACAATAGAAGGACTAAGGGAGAGCGGTCTATTCGGAATAGCAACCCGGCTCAAGCGAACCGGGCAGCTGTGCGGATTCCTCTGTTATCGGGAGAGAAGACCGACAATGAATACGTTCATATAAGCTTGAAATACGCTGCGAGAAGCAAATATTGACTATGTTCAATTCATAATACCCTGGTTAACAACACGTGACGTAGGGAAATTATGGGGCATTAATTGCAATGAATTAGATTTTCTTGTGTGATCCGTGTACCTGCTTTACCTTCCAGCGCAAGATCGGCCTGATCCAGTGAACAGATGATCGCAGTTCCGCCATTCTCGGCGAATCGAATCGCGGATTCCATTTTAGGACCCATGCTTCCGGCGCTAAATTGACCTTCCGCAGCATATCGCTGGGCTTCGGATAAGGAGATGGTTCCAAGCGACTTTTGCTGCGGTTTTCCATAGTTCACATATACGTTCTGAACATCCGTCAGAATCATAAATACATCAGCATTGACGTCGCAGGCTAGCTGATATCCGCTGCGATCCTTATCGATGACCGCTTCCACGCCAGACAAGGTTCCATCCGTTTGACGGCATACGGGGATTCCTCCGCCCCCCGCAGCAATAACAATGGCCCGACTGTCGGCCAGTGATTGGATAACATCTGCCCCGAGAATGGATTTCGGCATCGGAGAGGGGACCACACGGCGCCAGCCACGGCCCGCATCCTCTTTCACGATCCAACCCTTCTCGGCAGCCAACCGCTGGGCTTCATCCTCCTGGTAGAAGACGCCAACAGGTTTGACTGGATCCAGAAAAGCAGGATCGTCTTGGGAGACTTCTGTCAGGGTGAGCATGCTGACCACTGCATTGTCCAGCCCGCGTTTTTGCAGCGCATTCTTCAGACTTTGATCCATCATGTATCCGATGAAGCCCTGGGATTCCGCGCTGCACACATCAAGCGGGAAGGGCGGAACGACTGCCTTGGCTTCCTCTTGCTGGCGCAATATATTGCCCACCTGCGGGCCGTTGCCATGGGTGACAATCACTTCATAGCCCTGCTGAACAATTCTGGCGATAATCTCACAGCATTGACGTACATTCTCTAATTGATTCTCATAGGTAGCTTGCTGCTTGGGTTGAAGAATAGCGTTGCCGCCAAGCGCAATCACGACTTTCTGTGCCAAGTGGAATTCCTCCTTAGGATCAACATACCCATCAGTATGCCAAATGATGTATCCAGACCTGAGCTATGACCAACGCACAGAAGCTCTCGGGTCCGCTTTATTAATTCCTCGCTATCGTCCAAGGCAAGGGTGTTCAATACATTGGATATTACGGAACTGAACTGTCCTTGCAGCGCATATTTCAAGTATTCCCGGCTAATATCTGTAGTGAGAGCTTCCTTCTCCACCAATGTAGTTAAATGGAGCCGGAAGTGTTCTGTAAATCCTCCAGTAATCGTGTCTACAGCGAGCATCCCGGCCAGCATGTCATCTCCGGCTGGGGTCAGCCCGTTGCCGCGACCGATCCAGTATCTGAGGAGCTTATCGATTTGAGGCAAGCGTTCGCTCCGGGCTGCATCCATGAGTTGCAGAACCCTCTGTTCATGTTCTGACCAGGAAGGTTCTGCGGCATTGCTCAAGCGATCAAGGAAATCGCTCACCCAAATGCCTGTGCCGGTATGCTGGTTATGCGCGCATAATTCGGATGCAAATGCATTTAGACCAGACCGCAGGGACAGCGCTGCAATGGGTCCCATCTTCGTGTCAAAAGCCTGATGAGGATCGAGCTGAATGGCAAATGCGGAAAAGAGGAGAATAGATGCCTCTCTATCATAGAGAAATGGCTCTCCCATACGAAGTAAGGAGATGAGCCGAGGCACCAGCTCGTCCTCCAGATGGATGCCAAAGGGGAGTTCTCCGTTTTTCCTGCTGCCGATGAAGATCAGCCTGTCCCCGCAGCGAATATTCCAGCCATTTTTAAAAATGCTGTGCACATAACCCGGTTCGTCCGTTTGAAGGAGAGGGGGGACAGTCAGACTGTACGCCCCGCTCGCTTGTATGAGAGGTTCCATTTTGCTCTCCTCCCGCTTGTTACTTCCTTGTAGATGGCTAGATGAGCCCCAGCCTCTGGGCATAAGCCTCAAGTGCTTTTTCGAAGCAGGCCAAAGGTGCCCGAACGGTCCCTGCCCCGATCTGACCTACTCCGGGCTCTTTGTGGGCGATCCCGGTATTAATTACCGGAGTGATTCCGGTCTCTACCACTTTTCTGGCATCAATCCCGAGGCAGGTTCCCTGGAAGTTCCAGGTTGGAATCGCAAAGTTCGGATTATGATCGATACAGATTTCCGTCATTTCATTGCTGGTCGCCAAAGCATCATCAAATCCTCCGGCACCTACAAATCTGGTAACGCCCGGTGCGGCTACCATGGCCATGCCCCCAACGCCAAATGCTTCAGTAATGGCGCTGTCGCCGATATCCGGGTTAGCCATCTCCTGGGAATAGCCGGTGAAGAATAAGCCCTGCGGTGTATTTACAGGCGCGGTGAACCATTCGTCACCCATTCCGCTGATCCGGATGCCGAAGTTTTGGCCATTTCGGGACATTGCGGTGACTACGGTGCCATACTCAATCGTTCTGGCGCCATCAAGTACGGCTTTGGATGTCGCCATGGCGATATTTAGGAAGAACTGATCCGTATCAGCCAGGAATTCCACGACAGCCGATTTATCTTGTTCGGACAAGTTCGTCCGTAGAATATAAGGAGTGATCTCCTTCAAAAATACGAGCGAAGCGGCAATATTTCGTTGATGGAATTCGTCGCCCATTGTGATGGCTTTAGCGATCATTACATTAATGTTCAGACCATTGTCGATAAGGGACAACGCCTTGGAGAGGACAGGGGCGAGCACATCCCGCATCCATCTCAGACGTTGGATGACCTCATCAGAATAAGCGCCGAAGCGCAATACTTTACCGATTCCCTCATTCATCGTACAGTAGGCACGATTGCCGTCGGTGCGGTTCTCGACAACCAGCACTGGCATATTCGCGGAGGTGATTCCTCCCATAGGGCCCACGGCTTTCACATGATGACACGGAATGAAGTCGATCTCCCCCTGCCTCAGAAGAGCCATCGCCTTCTCTTCATTTTCTGCCCAGCCCTCGAATAGGCAGGCTCCGACACAGGCTCCCTGCATTGGGCCAGTCATATCCTCGAATTGAATCGGTGGCCCTGCATGTAGAAGTACTTGCCCGTTCAGCTGCTCCACTACGGATTTGGCGGGAACTACGTCTACCAGGAAGGGCGCGCCGGCTATAATTTTTTGAATAACCGCCTGATTTGCTTCATCGATTGTCCTATAGGGTCCGTACATGCTGCATCCTCCTAATGTTGTATTTTGAAATGGGAAATTGTCCTTTATTTGAGAAGGCTCAATATTTTGCGCATTCTTTCATTCCCGCCGGCAATCGGACGCCAATCGTACTGCACAGTCTGTCCGCCGTAGCTATTTATTGTATTGGCGAATTTCTTAAGTCCGATATTGACCACTCTTGGCTTGCTGCTGAGCAATTCAGCGATGGCTTCTGAAACCTGGAACGGGGCTGGCTTGGTTCCGGCTGCAGGTAAGGATGCTTTGTGATTGTCCTGCAGCCGGATTCCCATCATTGCCAGTGCGGTTCGGACTGCTCGATTGTTGCTGTCCTTGACGATAACCCCAGCTTGCTCCAGCTTGGATTTTTGCTCCTGATAATTTTGCGGGTCCTGCGCCGTGCCGCATACAGCGGCTACGAAATACAGGTTTTTGCCCCTCGCCATAGCTTCGCTTCGAGTGCTCTCCATGACTGGCAGCAAAGCTCCAGCCATATCCTCATGGGAGCCATAACCCAGTACGATATCAAGAAGGATGATGGCCGTGGAATCATCTCTGGCGGCTTGCTTAATATATTGGATTCTTGTCTCCGGATCGATCATCGGGTGAGGTTTGCCTTGGGTATACTTGTCATCGCCCAAGTCGATCACTTCATGACCGTTTGCTCTCAGCAAATAACCGTCGTCGTGAATAAGCGGCCCGAGATTCAGACCTTTGGACAGCAGAACAGCAGCTTCATAGGCAAGGGTACCGCCGGAGTAAAGACCTTTAATAGAGGTTTGCTCCGGTTTGAAGGCCACCTTTGGAATTTTTCCATTCGACATGTTGTAATTCGTCAGGATGACTCTGTCTTTGGATAGATCTACGGCAATCATAGCTGTCTCCTCTAAGGTAGAGGCATAATATACATTGCCTTCATGAGCCGTAGGCTCTTCACCGACGAAGATAGCCACCGCTGGCTTTGACAGACGCTGCAGCAGCTGGACGACCTGATTCCGCACTTCCCTTGCCGGCGGTTTGGATATGACTACGATAACCTCGGTCTCCTTATGCTTCTCCAGCCCTTGAATCGCGCTTAGCATTGTGATCGCGCCGATCGTATCCGACAGGTCGCGTCCTCCGGTTCCGATCGCATGGCTGATGCCTCCGCCCAAGCGGTCAATCAGGCTGGTGACTTCTTGGATCCCCGTGCCGGAAGCACCTACAACACCGATATTGCCTTCCTGGATGATATTGGCGAAGGCAATTGGAATATTGGAGATAATTCCCGTCCCACAGTCAGGACCCATCACCAGAAGCCCTTTGTCCCGGGCTTTCTGCTTCAGGCGCAGTTCGTCCTGAAGATCCATATTGTCGCTAAATATGAAGGCATGAAGGCCTTGGTCCAAGGCTTTGTCCGCTTCCTCGGCCGCATATTGGCCTGGCACGGAGATTAAGGCAAGGTTGGCATTCGGCAACGCCTGCATAGCTTTATCCCAGGTGCGTACCGATTCAAAGGCCTGTTTGCTGCTGCTCACCGCCTGATTTTTCAGCTCTTCCTCAATGGTAGCGAGTACTTCGGCTACTTTCCCCTCATGATCGGTACGGATTACGATACACATATCATTGGGGCCAGCGGCTTCCAGTTCGTCCTTATACATGCCGGTATTCTGGAAGATTTCCTTGTTCGCCGGTGTGCCCATCATAATAGAAGCTTGATCCACCCCTGCCATTGCGGAAATCTTGTTCGTTAGAAGCATCAGGTTAACGGAATCTTGATAGGAATTCTCTTGAATGATGGAATATAACATGAAGCTGTGCACCTCTCTCGTTCAGATAGAGTTTTCGTATTACAGACTGCCGGTCAGATCATTTGGCAAACGGATCTTTATGGTCGTATTGATTGCGATGGACCGTATCGGATACCAGATATTCGTAAATCTCATCCACAATCTCGATGCCATTTTGTTCGTATTCTTCTTGGATCAGGTCATTATTCTGTCCCGGAAATAGCACTTGCCCGAAGCCCGGAGCCGGCTTAATCCGGTTCAATTCATCCATGGTCTGCGAAATATGCTGTCTAAATACAACAGGGTCTGTAAAAAATGCAGGATTGATGACGAGATGGAACTGTCCCAGATTACGGTATTCGGTCAAATCGTGGTACATCGATGAAACCTTATTTCCGAAAGGAAGACCCAGCAAAATACCTGACAGCACATCCACCATCATCATTAGGCCATAGCCCTTAGGACCAGCGATGGGAAGCAAGGCATTCACTTTGAAGGGGTCCGTTGTCGGATGACCTTCTTTATCCACGGCCCATGAATCGGGAATCGATTCATTTCTTGATCTGGCGTGAAGGATTTTCCCCCACGCTTGCACGGTTGTGGCCATGTCCAAGGTAAGAAGGCGATCATCATGGCTTGGAGCAGCGAATGCAATCGGGTTCGTGCCGTAATAGGGCTCTGAACCACCAAAGGGAACGACCATCGGATCGGATTGACATACGGAGATGCCAATCATTCCGGCTTTGGCAGCCTGCCGCACAAAATAGGACAGGGCACCGCTATGACCGATTCTACGGACACCAACAGCTGCTATGCCGCTGGCTTTTGCCATTTGGATCGCTTCATCCATCGCTTGCTTGGCAGCCACATGGCCTACCCCGTTGTCGCCATCAAATACAGCCGTGCTGGGACCGGTAACTTCATATTTAAAATGGGGCGTTGTGTTTATTCCACCTTTGGCGATTCGTTCCGCATAATACTCCACTCTCATCGCGCCATGGGAATGAATGCCTCGGATATCGGCATGGACCAGGACGTCTGCCACTCCGTCGGCATGCTCCTTCGACAAACCCGCTTGGTGCAGTTTCACAGCAATCAGTTGACTTAATTCGGATCGGCTTACTCTCAACTTCAACACCTCTGTTCAGTTAGGTTAGATGGATAGGTCATCCGCGGCATGCGGCAAGCTTAGCTTAGAGGTCCGCATCCCGGTTGCAGTCTTTGGAATAGACGTAAGCCAGCTTCTCACGGCCGACGGCGTAGCAGGCTTGCTGCACATAAGGACCCATGAAGATATAGTCGCCTTTCTTGACAGGGATCCACTCATTGTCCAGATTGTAGATTCCTTCTCCAGAGAGCAGATAAGCTCCGTGTTCCTGTACATGCGTCTCGATGAATGGATGACAAGCGCCGGGATCAAAGGTCAGAATATGGAAGTTCATATCAAAAGCAAGCTCTTTTGGCAGCAGATCCTGAATCCGCATATCTGTCATGCCATCATAATCGACTTCGGGAATATCATTCGAGTTGCCGGTTACGACCCATGGCTTCAGATCCTTCAGCGGTTTATGCTTCTGTTTGTAGAGAAACAGTTTGCTGTCTCCATCCTGCAGGTTCTCTAGACACATCACTGTTCCCGGAGGGCAGTATAGGAAGCCGCCGCTAGTCAGTGTGTAAGTCTCGTTATTGGCAGAGGCCTTAACTTTTCCTTCAAGCACATAGACGAAGGTCTCGATATGCTCTTGTCCGCCGAAGCCATCCTTGTTAACGCCTCCTTGATGCATGGTTACTATATAATCTACAAAGCTTGCGCCAAGCTTCGGTGTAGCCAAAATGGAAATAGAGCAGTTCTCAAAGCCCGGAACTACGTTATTAACAAGACCTTCCGGAGTAATTAAGGCATATTTGCCATGTTTAATGATAGAGCGGCTAGATAACAGATCAGTTGGGTATCCCATTGTGATTCTCTCCTTTTTTTATCGAGTATAATGTGAGAAATTAGTGCCTGGTTTGCGTCTTGGTGCGCTTGATCATATTGGCTATGAACAGGAATGCAGTGCCGACAATAATGATGGCGATGGCCAGGTAGAAGCCCAGAATCTTGCTTCCCGTAGCGTCGGAGATCACTCCCGTGACAAACGGGGCAATGACAGAGGACATCATGCCGAAGAAATTGAAGACGCCAAATGTGGTGCTGTAGCCTTGCTTAGGCGCGATGTCTGCTACATAGGAGATCATGATCGGGTCCACCGCCAGCTTGCCGAAGAATCCGTACATAATCAGGAACAGGATTAGTAAATTATTACTTTGGATGGCAACGGTCAGATATAGAGTTAGCGCAGCAATGATCTGTAAAATAATGACGACCATAATCTTTCTGTTCTTGAATTTGTCGGACAGCTTGCTGAACAGCAGGGCGCCGGGGACGGAGGCAAACGCGACCAGCGCCGAGGCGAAGCCGATAGCGGCGCCTTGGAAGCCCCTCTCCATCTGCAGATAGCTCGGCAGCCACGTTACAATCATGTAGTAGCCGTAACAGATGGCGAAGTAGATCACATAAGCTGAGATCATTCGAATGTCGCCAAATAGCGTCTTGAGTGTTGCCTTGTCGCCAGCTTCTTTTTCCTGGCCGGCTTTTGCTGCAGGCTCCGGTTTCTTATCCTTAATGACCTTGCCGAAGGCAATGGCGACAGCGATAATCAGCGCAGTTGTAACGAAGAGCAGTGGTCTCCAATCCCAACCCAGCCCTTTAACCAAATATGAGGAGCCGATATAACCAATTGCCATACCCAAAGCTGAACCACTGTTGATAATGGCTGTAGAAAAGCTCCGTTTCTCATTGGGTATAGAGGAAGAGGAGATCGAATATGCCGGTCCATAATAGGTTCCTTGTCCAAGGCCCGCGAGGAAGCTGCCGACAAGCAGGAACAACAGGGACGGGGCAATTCCGACCGTAAAGGCCCCGAAGGCGAAGATTAAAAAGCCTGGAATCAGCATGATTTTTCTGCCGAATTTATCAGCCAGGAAGCCGGAAGGAATCTGCATGGAGGTATAGGCCAGGAAGAACAAGCTGGAGATAAGGCCCATACTTGCATCGGACTCGATTCCGAGTTGCACTTTGATTTCAGGTAAGATGGGATTCAGCACAGTTCTGTAAATCCAGATGACCGTCCATCCAAGACAGAATAGGATAACAATCTTCTTCCAATACTCCATTCCGCCTTTTGGCTTCGTTGAAGCTTGTTGATTCATCTCTTGTATCCTCCTTAGTAGTGAGGGGCTCGGGATGCTGCTGCTTGCCTGAGTGGTGTTCTATTCCTCGTATGCCAGTGTATAGAGGGTTCCGATCAGTGCTTTGACCCCTTCGGCCAAATCATAGGGATCGGTATATTCCGCCGGGTTGTGGCTGATTCCGTCCTTGCTTGGTACGAAGATCATCGCTGTTGGGGCCAGGCCTGCTAAGATTTGCGAGTCATGGCCTGCTCCGCTGTGCATCAGCTTGTAATTCAAGCCGAGCCGCTGACACTGCTGCTCAATGACTTCTACGATGCGTGCGTCCATCGGTACAGGGTCCGCATCCATCCACATATCGATTTGAAGTCCTACGTTCAGGTCCTTTGCGATCTGATGCAAAGCAGCGGTGATTTCTTCCGTGAATTGAGCCAGCATGCTTTTCGCGGTATGGCGGATGTCCAAGGTGAATAGGGCATGCCCTGGTACGACATTCACGACATTGGGTTTGACCTCGATTTTGCCAACTGTAGCTACCAAGGGGTCGCCATGCTTCCGGGCCCGGTTCATGACGTCACAGATCATGGCGCTGGCGGCCTGAACGGCATCCTTGCGATAGCCCATCGGTGTGGTACCCGCATGATTGGCTTCGCCGGTCACCTCCACGGTGAATCTGCGCTGTCCAACGATGTTGTTCACAACTCCGACCGACCTCGCTTCCTTCTCCAGTACGCTGCCTTGCTCGATATGAATCTCTACAAACGCTTTCAAATCCTGGCGGAGAGGTGCTGACTCATTACGGAAATGAAAGCCACAGTCTCTCATCGCATCTACAAATGCAATACCGTCAAAATCAGAGATATTCTCTACCTCTTCGCGTCGGGCGGTTCCCGCTATATTTTTGGAGCCCCAAAATGCATAAGGGAATCGGCTTCCTTCTTCCTCCGCCATCGATACGAGCTGCAGACTGCGCAGCGGCTGCCCGTAGGTTTCCTTCAAGTGCTTCAGAGCGAGCAGGCCGGCGATAATTCCGAATTGACCGTCATACAGACCTCCGTTGCGCACCGTATCGACATGAGAGCCGGTCATGATCGTCTCCTGCGGATACTTCGTTCCTTGCAGACCGCCGAACAAGTTCCCCACTTCATCGAAGTGAACATCGAAGCCTTCCGTATTCATCCAATGTTCCAGAGCTTTCTGGGCTTCCAGCCACTCTTTGGTATAGAGCAGTCGGGTTACTCCGCCTTCAGGATCATTGCCGAAATATCCGAGCCATTCCAGCAGCTGCAGGATATCTTTGCTTAATTCTGTCATGCCCATCGTTCCTTTCTGGTTGATGAAAAGTGTGTATTGAGCTTAAAATCAGTGAAGATTATGTCTTACATGAAAATTGTAAACGCTTCCCAAAATGAGATCATTAACAGAAGTGGATAAAAGTCCGACGGACGTTTTATCCACTTTGGGTAAAAAACAGGCGTGCGCCTATTTAATTTTTTTGGTTGAAACCTTCTTTTTTTAACAAATTTAGAATCTTCAGGCCCACTCGGGTTTCCAGCATTTCTTCAGGATCTTCGAAGTCCATGTCAGTGATTTCTTTGATTCGTTCCAGCCTGTACATGACGGTCTTGTAATGGACGAATAAATCCTGGGCGGCTTTAGCCGCGTTTTGATTATGCTGCAGGAACACTTCGAGCGTATGAATCAGATCGTTTTTGATCGCATTTTTGCTCTCTATTAATTTGCTCAGCGGTGCGGGAATGAAGGAGGTGAGCAACGACGGGTCCGGGAATTGGCAGAGCAGCCGGAACAGGCCAAGCTCGGAAAAGGCAGTAACCGCTTCGTCGCCGAAGAGCATGGCCCCGAGTTCCAGGGCCTCCTGGGCTTCCTGATAGCTCCCCGAGATATCCATCGCCGTCTCCGCCACACTGCCCATACCGACCTGAACGACAATATCTGTCGTCTTCATGTGGACGGCTTCCTGAATCTTGTATGCTTTTTTCTTGGTCGACATTAGCCAGTCCTTGCTCTTGGATTTTAACGATTCCACCGGTAAAAGCAGGATAATCATATCGCTGCGGCTGCGCATGATGCCGTCCAAGAAAGTGGAGCGAATTGCATCATGCAAATAAGTGAAGGCCTTACTCTTGAGCATGCGTGAGTTATGGGGCTTATCCAGCTCTTTATCGCCTAGCGAAGAGAACTCTTCTTTTACATGAAATAATAGGACCGCATAAGAACACTCCAAATCCCAACCAATCAGGTTAGCCCGATGATAGACGGTCTCCAGCATTTGAGCTTTGCCGGCCAGCAAATCGTCGATGATATCGTTCTTGAACTCGCGCTCTACCTCCGCAACGGCAAACTGCTTAACCAATTCGAGGGATAATGCCGTAGCTGCATTTTCTATCGCGATAAAATCAAGCTCTTCCAATGGCTTCAAGGCTTCAGTAACGACCAGATGCACCTTGATGCGATTCACGGTTCGGATCGGAACGACGACCTGATCCACCGTCTTGACTGCCGGCTCTAATATTTGCGTCTTTCTCCAGAAATAAGGGAATTTAGTCTCGAAGCTTTTTTCTCTCTCGGTATCCGACTCTGCATGCTCGATAGGAACCGCGGAGAGAGAATCGGAGATCATGCAGGCGAAGTTACGGTCATAGAGAGCAACAGGATTGCCGATCAATGATTGCAATGTCGCGATGATAGGCTCCAGCCCGGCGTCGGTTAAGGAGAGGGTCGTGAAGCGATCATGCACATCCTTGAAATATTTAAGCTTCATGACCTGGGTATTAAATAATTCCTCCATCACCGGATAGAGCACATCGACATAAGGAATGCTCTCGGGAATTTGAATAATGGGTAGAGCGGTCTTTTCCCCCGTCTTTACGATGACATCCGGAATACTTTTGACAAAGCGGTGGTTTTTGATCAGTAGAGCACTGACTCCCTTGTCCGCCAAGCGTTGTATAAACACACTCTGCTCTTCCTCCGTATAATTGAGAATCGGATAGAGGCTGGTCAGCAGCATTTCTCCGCCCTTCAGCCAGTCGGCGATGTCGGGGGCCTCCATAATCGTGATGCCTCGGATTACATTGGACAGGCCCGCCTTGCCTCCAAGGACCTCAGCCTTATGCAAGCCTTTCATTCTTAATACATGCTCGACTCTAAATTCCATATTCACGTCTCCTTCTGAAGCGAATTATGTAAAATTAGTTATCTTGAATTTGAAGCATTAAATAATCCCCATCTTGGTAGAAGAGGGGGATCAAATTTGGGGATCATTAAGCTTAGGTTGTTGTGGTCTTCTTAAGGTGTTGTACATCGTTAGGGTTGTGCTCTAACCTCCTAATTTTCGACACCAACGCTTTGATATCCTGCCCTGATAGACGGGCTGTTGAACCGGATTCATAAAGCCAGTAATATAAGAGATACAAATCCGAGGTTTTTCGATAGGTTGGCCACATTATTATTGTATTCCTGGCAGGAAGGGGAGAAAGTGTGAAAACGGTTTGCTATAAAACAGTTGGGGATGTTCGTTTATTAGGGGACTTCTATAGTACCGGCCAAGCAAGCTCGCCCGTTGTCGTCTATATTCACGGGGGCGGCTTCATCTTTGGTTCAAGGGGAGAGATTCCGAAGGATCAGTTAGAGCGGTATAATACGGCCGGATTCCACGTATTCTCCATAGATTATCGGCTAGCGCCAGAGACAAGGCTCACGGCTATTGCCGAGGATGTTCTGGACGCCATTCACTGGCTGCAGGATAATGCTTCCACAGAACTGGGGGTTGAGCCGTCCTCCATCGGTGTGGTGGGTCATTCGGCGGGCGGATACCTGGCGCTTCTGGCTGGAGCGAGGGAGCCGAAGCTGAAGGCCGTTGTTTCCTTCTATGGTTATGGGGATATCCGGGCAGCTTGGGCCACCGGGGCGAGCTCGCATTATCTGCAGAAGCCGATCGTTCCCCGTAAGCTGGCTGATCAATTGATCGCAGGGGAGGTACTCACGGAAGCTTCTGTTCAGCAAAGATTCGGTCTTTATTTATATTGCCGTCAACAAGGCACCTGGGTTCAGGAGGTAACAGGGTTGGATCCCGAATGGGATCAAGCGGAGCTGGAAGCACTTTGTCCGGCGGAAGCTGTCACTGCGCAATATCCGCCAACGCTGCTCTTGCATGGAGATCAGGACAATGATGTGCCTTATACACAATCGGTTCAGATGGCAGAGCGGCTGGAGCAGGCGGGAGTTGCCCATACGTTAATTACGCTGCCAGGTGAGGATCATTTATTTGATTTGCAGAAGGATAAAGAGAGTGTCCGGCAGGCATTTGTTCAGGAACTGGACTTCCTTAGAAAGTATTTGCTGTAATTGCTTGAGATGGAATCTAAGGTCGATGCTATGTCCGGCCTTTGTAGGGAAGATTACGCTTTATGCTTCAGGACAGACATAGATCAAGCCACGGATCATGATTATGATTCCGTGGCTTGACTTTTTTGCGCCGGATGTAATGCCATTTCATTTCAATGTCTGAAAGCCAAAGTTTTAACTCCAATAATTTTACCTAATTTACATAAATATGAACATCATTTTGTTCTCCTATAATAATCCAATGTAAGAATAAAGATGTTGTACAAGTCATTATCAATCGGAGGGAAATGATGAACAAATTATATGGAGTTATCTCCAAATGGGTAAAGTCAGGGATTGCCCTGTCATTGGCACTCTCAATTCAATTGGGATTAGGCCAAGAGGTTCCATCTGCTCGTGCGGAGGGACCAAGCGATCCTGCACCGTATATTGCGGCGAAGGTTATTAATGAGAACGCCGGAAAAAAGGTGCTCTTCGACAATACTCATGGTCAAACGGCAGGCGCCGCGGATTGGGTTATCGATGGCGGCTTCTCGGATTTTGGCAATGCGTTGGCTAATCGTGGATATGATGTGAAGGAGCTCCGCAAGTCTACGCCATTTACTTATAGCGATCTGAGCAATTACTCGGTGTTCGTTGTAGCCGAGCCCAACATTCCATTTAAGCAGAGCGAACAGCAGGCGATGAAGCAATACGTTGAGGCAGGAGGCAGCATTTTCTTCGTTGGCGATCATTATAATGCAGACCGTAACAAGAATCGTTGGGACGGATCGGAGTCCATCAATGGGTATCGTCGCGGAGCTTGGGAAGACCCTGCGAAGGGAATGAGCGCAGAGGAGAAAAATTCAGCAGCGATGCAAGGCGTTGTAAGCTCCGACTGGCTTGCGGACAATTTTGGCGTACGCTTCCGCTATAATGCCCTTGGCGACATCACGGCCAATGATGTCGTTGCGCCGGACCAAGCCTTCGGCATTACACAAGGGGTATTTACGGTAGCGATGCATGCTGGTTCAACATTGGCGATCACCGATCCGAACAAGGCAAAAGGAATTGTTTACTTGCCGAAGACAAAGGATGCCTGGGCTAGTGCGGTGGATCAAGGCGTCTATAATGGCGGGGGCAAGGCGGAAGGCCCGTATGTTGCCGTATCCAAGCTTGGCACAGGCAAGGCGGCATTTATTGGGGATTCCTCAGCTGTAGAGGATGCCTCTCCGAAATATTTGCGTGAAGAGACGGGGACCAAGAAGACGACTTATGACGGCTTCAAGGAGCAGGATGATGCAGCGCTGCTCTTGAACTTGGTAGATTGGCTGTCGAAGCAGGAGAGCTTTACGAGTCTGGATCAAGTGAACAATCTACAGCTTGATACGAAGACAGAATTGCTGCCATTCGAGACGCCTGCCGCTTCAACAGAACCACAAGCCGAACCTTGGTCTGCTCCAGCTGCCGGCTATAAGTGGTGGGATTCATCGACATTCAAAGCGGGTTCGTATGGTGGGCCGGCGGCAACGGCAAATGCAACCTATTCGTTCGTGCATCAAACGGTTCTTCCGAACGCACAGGATTTCCAAGTCCGCGTTGCGGTAGATCATCTGCCGGCCAACTCCTCGGTGTCAGGCTTGAGTGTCGGGATTTATCTGACTGGCGGTACACAGGTGGCCAAGGTTCAAAATGCAAATGGAAGCTGGCCAGCCGCTTACGGATATAGCGAGACCTTTAGTGTAACTTCGAACAGCCAAGGCCGTGGATATAAAGATCTGACGGTTCGCATTAAGCCGGGTACAGCTGGGGCTGCAAGCCTTCGTCTAAGACAAAATAGCAACAATCTGCTGACTACGTCGGTATCATTGGCAGATGTACCTGCCGAACCACTTCCGGAGGAAGGTGATCCTAACGGGATTCCGGCATTGAGCACGATCGCGGAAGCGAGAAGCAAGTCGGAAGGAAGCCTCGTTACGCTGCAAGGGACGGTTACGACTGAACCGGGTGTGTATGGAGGACAAGCCTTCTACATGCAGGATGAGACCGGAGGGATATACGTATTCCAGAGCACCAGCGGATTCCATCAGGGGGATGTGATCAAGGTTACCGCTCCCCTAGCGTTGTATAATACGGAGCTAGAGTTGTCCGATCCGATTGCGATCGAAAAGGCGGGCACAGCTGAATTGCCTCTGCCGAAGCAGACTGCTTCCGTTAGTGCTGACAATCAAGGACAACTGGTTGAATTGAAAAAAGCAACGATCCATAACATCATCACCGCTTCACCGGCAGGATCGTTTGAATTTGATGCGGTGAGCGACGGTATCAGCAATCATGTTCGCGTCGATGCAAGAACAGGCATTCAGCTGACGGATTTTCCTTATAAGGAAGGTCAAACCGTAAATATGCGGGGGATTTCCTCTATTTTTAAAGGCGTATATCAATTGAAGCTGCGCGGAGCGAGCGATATCTCTCTTGCAGAAGCTGCTGCAGCGCCAGTAACTTCGGCGACACTGTCCGAGATGCCTAATGATCACGGCTGGTTCAATCGGGAAGTGATGCTCACTCTGGCCACTGATAATGAGGGGGCCGGCGAAGTTACTACGAAATATGCAATTAATGATGGAACAGAAGCTGTCTATACGGGGCCTGTGTCAATCGCTGAAGGAATCAACACAGTTCGTTATTATTCGGTCGGTAAGAATGGCTTTGTAGAAGAAGCTAAATCGATTGAAGTCAAGGTAGATTGGACTGCACCTTCGGCTGTCCTGACTCAATCGGGAAAAGCTGTGGGCGATGTACTGGAGCAGGACGTGCTGAAGTTTGAGCTGGCCAGCTCGGATACAGGCTCCGGGGTAGCCGTGCAGCAGTTGTGGGTAGATGGAAAAGAAATTCAAAATGGACAAACCATATACGCGAAGGACCTTGGGGTGGGCGCTCATACTGTGAAGTTTGCAGTAGTAGACTTGGCCGGCAATGGAACGGAGAAGAGCGTTGCTTTCCAAGTGGGTAAGCCGCTTGCAAACGGGGCTCCAGGGACTCCTGTATTGTCCGACACGAGTGGACATGCTAATGGACTGCGGGATGGAAATTATAAGATCACCATGAATTTGTGGTGGGGCAATAACGGTACGGAGTTCAAGCTGTATGAGAATGGCATACTGATCGGTACAAAAGAATTAAAGGATGCCTCCCCGTCGGCTCAGTTTGTGAGCGTGGATATGGCCGGCAGACCAAACGGAACTTACGTCTATACGGCAGAGCTAATTAATTCACAAGGTATTACAAAGTCCCAGCCGCTGATCGTCGTAGTTACCGATGCCACGCCTGGCAAAGCGGTTCTGTCGCACGACAACTGGGATGGCGACGGCAACTATATAGTATCGATGAACATGTGGTGGGGCACGAATGGTGCCGAGTATCACCTTTATGAAAATGGGGTATTGATCGATACGCAAGCGCTATCGCTCAACACACCTTCTGCCCAGCGAGCAGCCACCACGGTAACAAATAAGGCAATCGGGACCTATGAATACCGTGCTGAACTGGTGAACGCCGCAGGCCTCACCTCCAGCGAGACCGTTGTGGTTCGTGTAACGAAGTAGGGGACCGAAGGCTGTTCGTAATTAAATTCATAATGGTAAAGCCATGGATCATTGATAAATGATTCGTGGCTTTCTGTGTAACGATCCTTGGAGGTAACGTGAATTATCTGTCGAATGTTGAATATATACGATTAACGGGTTAACGAGTAATAGGCCATAGATTTTCCAGAGATTAAATAGCACAGAGAAGGGGATTGATATGTGGGAGAGTATTTCGAGAATAATAGGAGATAATCCGGTTCTTTCTTTAGTAGTTACTATACTTATTACATCTACAATATGGCTTTATAAAGAATTCAAAGAGATGATTAATAATAATATGAGGGCCAAAGAGGCTGCTTTAAATGAGAAAATAAGAATACATAGTGAGTTTTTAGCCAACATATTAGCTATTATTCACCAAAAAGATAATGATCACTTTAAAGTAAAATTTATTGAGAAGTTTGGAGAATATAATACTGTTCTAAATACGGACTCCCGGCAAATAGCCGTGGATTATATAAAGAGAAATAATCCTGTATATCTGGAATCTTTATTCGTATTTATTAACAAAGAATTAGATAACCTAAGTAAGAAGAGGAGCCTATTACAAGAAGATAATACAGATATAGAATCGTACATAAATAAGCTTTATGCACCGCTGAAGCCAATAATAATAGTTTGGTTAATTATACTTTTCTCCATATTTGTACTCTTCGAATATATGTCCCAGCCAACCTGGTATGATAAATTGAATGTTATCATGTGGTCATTGTCAATTTTATTTAGCGTATGTCTTGTTTTAATAATACTATTATCATTTATCGAGAAACAATTTCTGCGCGGGGTACATAAATGGTTGTTAATGTTGATTATTATCTTAGCCCCGTTAGGTTCAATATTAAAAATCAAACTTTCAGTTGCCTTTTTGTTAATTCAGATTGTGGCATTTTTACTAATAGTACAGCTTAATAAAAAGAGAAGAAGTAAGATTATTACATTAGATTAGAAATACTTGTGTTTATTTGTAGCAATTCCAAATAACTGCATTTTTGCAGTTTTGGTCAGTGGAAGATCACAGCACAGGGCAGTCCAGGGAATCTGCATGTAAGGACGCCCCGTGCTACTGTTCACAAAATTTGCGCGTACTTCAGACCGTTGAGGATGCCGCCTTGATCAACATGGGTAGTTACATAATTCGCATACGGGATCAGCTCCTGATGGGCATTCCCCATCGCGATGCCGAGGCCTACCGAGGCTAGCATTTCTTTATCGTTCAGGCCATCGCCGAAGGCGATAGATTCCTCAGGGGTCAGGCCTAACAGGCGAAGCATTGCGTTGATTCCAATAGCCTTGGATGAGTCAGCGGGCAGGACGTCCATAGCGGATTTATGCCAACGGATATAACGCAGTCCGGAAATATGCTCTTGATACAAATATTCGTCGCTTTCCTCGCAGTGGAGGAATATTTGATAGATGTCCTCTTTAGTCCAGAAATCAGGGTCATAGCCCGGTAGATCAACCTTTAGTGATTGCACGGAAGTTTGAACAGAAGGATCAATCTCACTATTCGCATAGAAGGCAGAATTCCCCTCAAAGACTAGGGAATGGCGATGCTCCGTTGAGAGCTTAACCAGCGCTTCTATATCGGTACGGGGGATCGGGTGTTGATAGATCGGTTGTCCGCGGTATACAACATAGCCGCCGTTCAGACTAACATAGGAATCAATGGCTAACTGCTGGGCCAGCTTCTCAAAGAAATACGGCGCTCTGCCCGTAGCGATAACCGGTTCAACTCCACGTCGTTTGACCTCGGCGACCGCCTCAATGGTATCCTGCGGAATCTTCTTCTCATCGTTCACTAGCGTACCATCAATATCAAAAAAGGCGATTTTATAGTCCATTCATTCGTTTCTCCTATCCACAGAAATCTCTCTATATAATATGGTCGTAATATACCATCCGCTCGAAAAGGTGGCAAGCTGGAATACAAGTTCATTGTTAGTTTTTATCCCGAAATCTGATTTACTGGAGGAAAGTATAAATGAAAATGTACGAATTAACTTCACAACTTAAATCTATGACGCTACAGTCTCCGAGTGATATTTCAGATAACAATCCAGTTAATGATAATTTTATATCGAACGCAACAAAGATAAGAACTCACTTATGAAGAAGCCAAAGAGAAGGTTGACCAAGGTTAAGCTTTAGCCAGTGGCAAGTGTAAAATGCGCCTTGATGCCAAGGGGCGATTTTGACTGGGTGAACTAACACTAGAACTAAATTATCAGTGGATGAGACCTCTATTATTTCGCAAATTTTGCTGGGTATCTATGGCATAAGGTAGATAAATCAGAGATAAAAACTAATATTCAAGATGCCCATGAGAAATCATATTTCATGGATTAACGATAAAGTATATGCTTATTATATTAAAGACAAGCATTTTGAAAGGATGAGGAGCATGAACAACAAAGTCATCTTTCTGACGACAGACAGTCTTGGCGATGGGGATAAGGAACTTGGGGCGCAGTTGCTAGAGACTTATGTTAATCTGCTGAAGCAGCGCGAGGCTTTGCCGGCAGCGGTATTTTGTGTGAATCGGGGGGTGCTGGCATTAACGGAGCAATCCTTCGCATCCCTGCATTTGAAGGAGCTTGAGGACAAGGGGGTCCCTGTACTTGCTTGCGGGACCTGCGTTGACTACTATAAAATTCACGATAAGCTAGTGGCCGGGAAAGTGTCCAGTATGGGGTATTTCATGGAGTTGTCGGAGAAATACGAGGTTATGACCATCTCCTGATAGAGGTAGTTCAAAAAGTCCGCTTTTATTAAGAAAACCTGATTGAGCCAAACCAAGGATGAGAGACCACGGCTTAATGGCAGGTTTTCTTGCTTATAGAAATTCATCAGCCCGGCTCGATAACTTAAAAATTCTGCATCTAACACGAAGTGAAGCAGGAAGTGACCCGGCATCGAATCTTGAATTCAGCCGGGCCTAAGCTGATCAATAAGGATTTTCCACCGCTTCAATTATTTCAGCGATAACTTCATTTTCCTTCGAGTTGTGTTTACTGCGGGTCTGCCATACCGTTATTTCTTGCTTTATTTCTTTAGGGTCTTTATAGCTTAGATTGTACGCGATCTTCGAGATGATTGAGCTGCGATGTTTCTTGTCAGTCATTCCAGTCAATGTATCGAGAAATTCACTTTTATGATTTAAGAATAACTCTCCTACAATTGCTGCATATTGTTCACTTGCTGCCCCATCCAAATTCGTTGTAGCTAATACCAGATTTGAATAGTGCTCGGGCTTAATTAAAGCAAGATGATTATATAAATACTCCAGTGTTTCTATAACAAGCGGATACTCGCTATTTCGAAGCTCCCCATAGACCTTCCAATCCACATTTGCGATTTGCAGCATCATGTCATTGACCTTTTGCTCATCTGCAGCCTCTTCTTGATATGCAGCATACAGAGAATTCTCCACGTTGTAAGAAATGGCAGGAGTATCGGTTTGTTGAATTGCGTCCTTGCTATGATTCGAACAGGAGGCAAGTAGTGCGCTTATAGACAGTAAGAGGCAGCAGCCAACGAAGGTAATCCTTTTTATCCTCATGATTTTCTCCTTATTATATAGTGCAGTTTTTACATACCATATTATTCCACATATTATATTATGATCTTACTTTTTAGTCATCTCAAATCATTCTTGAACTGCAGTGGGATAGAATAGGGGGCCGTTCTTTAGGCAACTCTAATATTAGAAAATTCAGAAAATAGGGAGATAAATGTCGGAACCCTGAAATAGAGAATTTACAGCAAGAATTATGTTGAAAAAGGGCCGATTTACAGCACCTAGAGGGCGGAATGAAGCTAGGCATAAGGCTGACTTTTTGTATAACTTCTAAAAGGGAGATCGATGATGCTAAGAACAAAAATTGTTTGTACGTTAGGACCTGCTTGCGAATCGCCGGAAACGTTAAAAGAAATGATTCGTGCAGGAATGACGGTAGGACGGCTGAACATGGCCCACGGAGACTTCGAGGAGCATGCGGGGCGCATCCGCAATATACGACAGGCAGCTCAGGAGACGAATACATATATTCCGCTAATGCTGGATATTAAAGGGCCGGAGATACGCATCGGCAAGTTGCGAGAGCCATCCTGTCAGCTTGTCGCTGGTGAGGAGTTGACGTTGACAACGGAAGTGATCCAAGGGGATAACCGACGAATTTCAGTGAATTATCCGGACATGACGGATGTGGTTCAAGTGGGTGATCGTATCCTGATTGATGATGGTTTGATTGAACTTCATGTCGCTTCTGTAGAAGGAACTGAAATCCACTGTAAGATCATTAATGGCGGTACACTTAAGCCCACAAAGGGAGTGAACCTGCCTGGGGTGAAGACGACATTACCGGGTGTAACGGAGCGGGATATTCGCCATATTCATTTTGGATTGGAGCAGAAAATTGAGATCATCGCTGTGTCATTCGTAAGAAATGGCGATGATATCCGGAAGGTTCGGGCTATTCTTCAAGAGAATAACGCTGGACATGTACAGATTATATCCAAGATCGAGAACAACGAAGGGATCGACGATATAGATGATATTATCGAGGCCTCGGATGGAATTATGGTGGCTCGCGGAGATCTCGGTGTAGAGGTTCCGATTGAAGATGTGCCCATCATGCAGCGAGATATTATTGAAAAATGCAATCTAGTGGGCAAACCGGTTATTGTGGCTACGCAAATGCTGGATTCGATGCAATCAAATCCACGACCGACCCGGGCCGAAGTGAGCGACGTCTTTAATGCGGTCCTGCAAGGAGCGGATGTCGTTATGCTCTCGGGCGAATCAGCAGCAGGCAAATATCCGGTGCAATCGGTAAACACGATGGCAGCTGTAGCGCGCAAAGCCGAATCGGTTATTGATTACCGCAGCCAGTTCATTAAGCGGCGTCTGCGCCATACCAAGACGATCACCGAGGTGATTAGTCAGAGTGCAGTTAGCGCATCCCTGGAACTGGAGGCGAAGGTGATCATTACTTCTACCGAGAGCGGCTATACAGCTCAGATGGTGTCCAAATATCGGCCTAAAGCCCCGATTTTGGCGATTACGCATCATCCGCATGTGCTGGTCAAGCTCTGCTTGCTCTCCGGGGTGTTCCCCTATTTAAGTGAGAAGGTTTTTACTACGGACGAAATGTTTCAAACGGTGACCGAACATGCCCTGAAAACCGGATTTGTACAAACGGGGGATACTGTCGTCTTGTCAGCAGGGCTGCCTTTAGGCCAGGCAGGAACAACAAATCTAATTCAGATTCAGGAAGTATAGAGATCAAAAGAACCAGCGCCCTTGCGGCTGCTGGTTCTTTTCCTTTTTAGGCATAGTGCCTGCTATTCTTATTTATGCTGCAATTGTCTCTTTCGCAAGAAATACAGAACCACACCAAGTGCTATTAGGGCCAGACCCGTCAATTGGATAGGGAGAAGACTGGATTCACCCGTCTTAGGAAGCATCTTCCCGGAGTTCCCTTTCGTTGACGCCCCGTCCGCACTAGGCAGGACATCGACGTCTACTGCATATTCCACTTCGTTGCCTAGCGCATCTGCGACCTTGATCTTAAAGGAGTCCGGGCCTGTGTAGCCTTTATCCGGCGTGTACACCCAATTTCCTTTGGCGTCCACCGTAACTTTACCATTTTTAGGTTTCTCGCTAATTTTCGGCGTGCTGTTCTTAGGAACTTCAATCTTTCCTTTGATTGGCGTCTTATTTGTAGCTGGCACCTTATCCGTTGGCTTAGTTGTCTTCTCAGGTTCAGGCTTAGGCTCCTCGGTTCCCGGCTTTGGTCCTTCCGGCTCGGTTGGATCCGGAGTCTCACCAGGATCCACTTCCTTGTCCGGATCTACTGAAGGCTCAGGATTCGGATTTACTGGAGGAGTACCGCCACCGCCACCACCGCCATTTCCGCCACCGGTGGATGGGATTCTTTGATTTGTCTTTTCTAGGAACACAGTTTCAATCTGTTTATCCGTAATTTCAAATGGTACTGGTGTCTTATCCAAGAGGTACCCTGCTGGTGCTTTAACTTCGATGAACTGATATTTATTCGGCTTCAGGTCCTCCAAGAGAAGTTCCCCGTTCTTGTCCGTAATCAATTTGGACTCGTCAATGTCGGCAACTTTTTGATATAAATAGTTCCCTTCCGGATCAAAGAGAATCGATTGCTCCCATAACTCAAACACAGCGCCCTGAAGCTTAAGGTTTTTGCCTGAGTCATATTTGGTTAACTTAACGGAGCGGTCGTTCTCCTTATTTTCAATCGTCTGGGTTGTCTCTGGCTGAATGATCGATACCGCAGTCTCGGCCTGTTCAATGACAAAGCCGTCGGCCTTGGTCTCGATCAGCGTATAGCTGCCGTATTTCAGATTCTCAAACACAAGGAGTCCGTTCTCATTGGTTACCCCTTGACCCACAAGCGCATCCGAGCTGTCACGAAGCTCGAATTCGACGCCTTCAATGGCCGACTGATCTTTGGCATTCACCTTGGTTACGATCAGTTTCCCGTTGGAACCCCATTCGTTGGTTTTCTCTAGTATTTTAATTGAGGTTTGATTCTCCACGATATCGAAGGTGACAGGTGTCGAATCTAATTCATAAAATTCCGGAGCCTTGGTTTCAATCAGTTGATATTTCCCTGGCTCCAAATCACCTTTAGCAATCTTTCCGCTATCATCCGTTTCTAAAACATCGATAGGAGTACCATTTGGAAAAGTGCTAGTGATTTGATTTAATACGAATTTTGCCCCTTTTAAGGTTTTGCCCGGATCTGCCTGGTCTACCTTTGTTAATTCGAACCCTTGACGAATAATTTCATTAATAACCGTAAATGGCTCGTCAGAGTCTTTGAAGTAGATTGTTTTCCCGGCAGCATATTCCGTGTCTTTAATATAACCGCTAGGGGTGGAAACCTCTTTTAATATATAAGGCAATCCATCTGTGCTGTTGAGTCGATAATTCCTGGATGTCTCGGCTTGACCATTCTCATTAGTAGTAAGTGTCTCAAGCAAAGTAGTTCCCGATGCGTTCCATAACTCGAATACAACCTCTTTAATGGGATGGTTCAAATCATCCAGCTTCAGAACCTTCAGTTTCCCTGTACCGGTGGAGGCGCCACCACCTGCTCCGGCGAGAGAGACTTTAATCCCTTCTACATTTCCCTCACCGATCACTGAGGCTGTTTTCCCGGAAAATTCAGCTTTATTTTTGATTCTCTGCCCACTATCCGCATTGATAAATGATTCATATTCGAGAATAAATGTGGTCCTTAATTCCTTCTTGAATGTGAGAGTAATGCTGTTGCCCTCAGCCTGCAGCTTAAAGAAGTCATTGTCGTTGTTGCCATCTTTATTAAGCTGAGCTCCTTTTGGTATATTACCCGAGTTGTTGGCAGGAAGGGCCGCTTCATACAGTTTTAGAGAATCTACTAATAAAATTTGGTTGTCAGATAAGGTATCGGTTAATTCGGAACCCGCTGGAATATAAGATTGGCTAGGGTTCAAAGTAACTGTCCACTGGGCTCTATCAGTTTTGCCGACTTGGGCTCCTGTTTTATAGAGCAGTTCCCCTCCGTGTTTAGGCGTTACCTTGCCATCCTGACTAAAGAGCTCCCGAGTTCCGTCAAATAGTACTGCATGATTGGAATACTCCCCTATAATATTGAAGTCGCCATCAAGACTCGTTTTGTACTTAATTTGATAGGCCACTTCGCCGATACCACCAAGCTTCAACTCGAAGCTTTTACGATCATCGGCTAATTTAAGCTCATAGTTTGTAACGGGATCGCCTAAGCTGATCTGATTATTTGCCGGATTTAGAGTGAGCTTATGAACCTCGAAGGAATTATCGATATACATCTGATCACCTTTTAAGGCGTCGGTGATGATCGCATCCTTCACATCAAATAGATTGTAGTTGGCAATAATCGTCCAAGTGATCGCTTTGTCCTTAGCGCTATATTCGCCTGTTTTTCTACCATTATTGTTGGTATAGTCCTCCGGTTTTACATAGGCTTCTTTTACAAGGCTTTTTTGGCCATTTAGATCTTTCCATGTCATTGTGGCTTTGTTTTTATAAAGCCCTTCTGCCGGTTTGCCCGCCTTAGGATCAAATGATGTTGCATAGGTGATGATAACTGGATCTTTGATCGTTTCTCCACTTTTTAGTTTGAGTGTAAATCCTTCACTATAATTTCCTGGTTCCAGCTCAAAGGCGGAAACCGCAAGCTTCTGGCCATCCACTCTGATGCTATCCTGGAGCAGCTTCATATGTCTGCCCGCGTAATCGTCCTGGATCTTGACTTCGGTCATTTCGAACTTATCCTCATTGAGAATGAGCTGCCATTCAATTTCCTTTTTGTTAAAATCCTCGCGTATTACGTTCTTTTTGAAAATCCGTTCATTAAGCCATTTATGATCTGATTTTGTTAGGGTTCCAAAAGTCACGGAGTTGTTGACATCTTGACCGCTGTATATACGCTCTGTGATTTCCGTCTGATATTCGATGACATAGGCCTCGGTGATTTCGTTATGGAACTCCAAAGTGAAGCCTGTTTCGAACCCGGAGGCGTCCTTCAGGATAACTAAATCGTATTCGCTAGCGTTGATTAGAGCATCACGAGTAGCGCTACCATTGCTATCAATGTTCACTTTGTACACATTCACTTTGTCATTAGCCAGTTTAAAGTGGACGCCGTTGGATGGTCCAAAAGAGTCCTCAAGAATCGGCTGGCTTATCTTCTGCTGGTTATAGTTGTATTCGATCGACCAATCGACGATCCACAGGGAGCCTCCGGAGGGGAGGTCCTTGCTTTCGGCCTTTCCCACTTTCTTATTCAGCGGTTCATTGAAGCTGATATATACGCTGCTTGGCATACCTTCCGAGTATCCATTATCTCCGGTAAGCGTGGCTGTGTTTTTGAATTCCCGGTTCTTAAAGTTTCCCTCTGTGGGAGCTTTAACGCTTGTCTTATACGTTACCTTATAGGCTTTATTGATATCCCCTAGATCGATAGGAAAGGCTGTTTCCGTTCTTACATGATTTGTTGGTTTTAAATCCCCATTTAAGAGAACTTCCATCTCGGTGATCGTAATGTTACCTTTGATCTCCAAGCCATCCCCAGGATTATCCGTGAGTTTGGCATCTTTGATCTCTTTCTCTGCCTGGTTGAACTCAATCGTCCACTCGATTTCATCGGAGTTAAAATTGTGTTTGTTGGCGACGCCTGATTTCTTGAGCATATTCATGGCGCTGTTGGCGAAATTGACCGTAATATCTTGCTGTCCGACTGAACTGAAGTCAATCTTATGCTGCAGACTTTCTCCAAGCTTGGATTGATCAAAAGACAGCCATACGAAAAATTGCCCATGCAGCTGTTGTCCACGAATTTGATCATTAAATGTAAAGGTGACTTGCTTGTTCTCAGAAACAACGTATTTCCCAACACCTCCGGTCAAGTCTCCCTTTAGCTCATACGGTATAGCGAACTCTTCAGGAAGATAAAAGCTGTAGGTCGATCCATCATCATAGGCATGCCGATCATCCGGCAAGGACCAGTCATAGATAATCGCTACTTCATCGGAAGGTTTAGGCCGAATATTCTGAATTTCTTCACCTTGTACTGTGATTGAACCGTCATTTTCAATAAGGGGTTGTTGGTTGTAAATTTTAACCCCTGTAATCAGATTCTCTGTAATCTCAACTCCGGTGCCAAGGAGCGCGGTCTTGCCATACACATCATCTGTCACACTCTCTTGATTAACTATTACATCTTCGGTTTCGCCCTCAGCGCGAGTAATGGAAGAAGGGAGTACGATGTTGAGCAGTAGAATCATAGCTAGAAATAAAAATAATGGTCGTTTGAACTTCTTCATGACTAAGTGATTTCACCTCTCCTTAATTTGTAGGTTCTGACTCATGCTAAGGCTAAGTATCTCGATAATTTCACAATCTACCTCCCTTACCGGACCCGTCTCCCAGTAAGCAGCAGAGACGATCTTCGTGGATTAAGCCTACAGGAAATGAGGTACCCCAAAACAATGTCGATTCAGGTCGATACTTATCCAAGCTACTATAAGATAGGTCACTGAATATTTTCTAAATATCGGCTTTATATAAAAAAACAAGAGCGATATGCTTCCCGCCAGGGAAGCATATCGCTCTAATTCAAATCCATTTGCTATATTCATCTGCTATATTTCGAATACCAATCGATTAGCGCTTGGCTCGGGGCAACATCGAATTCATCCTGCAGCCTGTCGGTGAGCATCTGGAACAGCTTCCTGACTTCAACCGGATGATTTAATGTCGAATAGATTTGCATCAGTCCAAAATATCCATCCTCCATATGGGGCAATTTATCTATGATTCGCTGATATAATGATATCGCTTCATTATACATGGACCGCTGCAAGTAAAACTCTGCGATCTGTTTAATATGAGCCAGCCAGACTAAGCGAAGACGTTCCTGCTCGTATTCGGCCCATACATAGCGATGATCGGCGAGATAATCCCCTTTGTACAGTCCCATAATTAATAAATGCTGATCCAGAGTCTCGGCTGTGACTGGCGGAGCTTGACTGACCTGGGCTTCCCAGACCTCAACATCCAGTCGCTGGTTCCCGAGCAACAGACTGTACCCGCTATCCTTGTACTTAATCTCAAGCTCAATCCGGGCTTCCTTAAGCACCTTGCGAATCTGATAGATTGCTGTATGTAGTTGCGCAGTTGACTTCTCAATATCGTATTCGGGCCATAGCAAGTCGATCAAGTCTTGCTTGGACACGGTCTTATCATGGTGATAGAGCAAATAAGCGAATAACTCCGGTGCTTTTAAGGTTCTCCAGGCAAAATGCTGCGTTGCCCCATTAGCGTCAATGTAATGGATACTCTGCAAGCAATTAAGCTGGGTCGACCCGACGTTTTTTGCGTCAGCGGAGACCTGTAAGGAAGAGGCTATACGTTGTAGGGTGATAACTAGTCTGTCCTGGTTCACAGGCTTCAGCAAATAGTCGAGCGCGTTGATCTCAAATGCCTTCAAGGCATATTCCTGAAAAGCGGTAGTAAATACGATTTGAATATGCGGCTGGATATTCAGCAGTTGATTAGCCAATTCAAAGCCATCGATCTCCGGCATTTCAATATCCAGGAAAGCCAGCTGCAGAACTTGCCGTTGGGCTGTTTCGAGCGCTTCGTGGGGATTCATATAGGAACCGATAATCTCTATATTCTGGACCACGGTCTGTTCCTTCAGCAACTTCTCCATTTTAAGTATAGCAAGGCTTTCATCGTCTACGATAATTACCTTCATTCCCATCTCTCTCTCCCTGCACCTCCGGTCCATGTTCCCTTCATTCTAACAAGCGCATGTCCGTATGTCCAAAGCAGATTGCGAAGGCAGGCCATTCGCTCTACCTATTCATACGTTGTACCTACCTTATTCGCTGAATATATTCATGCGTCTGAGCCGCCGGTTTGAAAGGATTGCCCCTGTAGTACAAATCGGTGTATGGTTAGTAATAAGAGATAATGAAGGGGCAGTGAGCAAAATGGCAGAGTTAGATCCTGATACGATTAGACAATGGCTTAAGCAGCAGAAGAGCAGCATTAACGGGGGAAAGACCGGATCGCTGGAGTTCAGGCTACAGCAGCTGCGGGCGTTGAAGCGGTCTGTTCAGCAGCATGAGCGCGAGATTATTCAAGCGTTGCATCAGGATTTGCACAAGCCGGAGTTCGAGGCTTATTCGACGGAAATCGGGTACCTCTATGACAGTATCGGATATGTAATGAAGCACCTGCATCACTGGATGAAGCCGGAGCGTGTCCGCAACCCGCTCGTTCATTTGGGTTCACGAAGCTATATATATTCAGAGCCGTATGGCTCGGCCTTAATCATCGGACCGTTCAATTATCCGTTCATGCTGGTGATGGACCCGCTAGTTGGGGCGATTGCCGCCGGGAATTGCGCGGTCGTCAAGCCTTCGGAATTTACGCCGCATGTCTCGGCGGTCATCTCCAAATTGATTGGCGAGTGCTTTGATGAGTCCTATGTACGGGTCATTCAGGGGGGACAAGAGACTACTTCTACATTGCTGCAGGCTCCCTTTGATATGATCTTCTTCACGGGAAGCGTACGGGTCGGCAAGATTGTGATGAAGGCCGCCGCTGAGCATCTCACCCCGGTTGTATTGGAGCTTGGAGGCAAAAGCCCGTGTATTGTCGATAAGAACGTAAATCTGGATGTAGCGGCACAGAGAATCGTATGGGGCAAATATCTAAACACAGGGCAAACCTGCGTAGCCCCTGACTACGTGCTTGTTCATAAGGATGTCCGTGCAGAGCTGATTGCGAAGATGAAGACATGTATCACTTCCTTCTACGGAACGGAGCCGCAGCGGAGTCCTGATTATGGACGTATCGTCAACCTTGCCCATTGGGAGCGTTTGAACGGGCTGCTGGAAGGGGCTGTCATCGCAGCTGGCGGACAGACGGACCGGGGTGATCTGTATATTTCGCCGACGCTGATTGAGCAAGTGGACTGGAGCGATAAGGTGATGGAGGATGAGATATTCGGGCCGGTCCTGCCGGTGCTGGAGTACCATAATCTGGACCAGGTAATTGAGGCGGTGAACTCCAGGCCAAAGCCGCTGGCTTTGTATTTGTTCACGAATGATAAACAGATTGAACAACGGATAATGAGTACGGTATCCTTTGGCGGGGGTTGTGTGAATGATACGATTATGCACTTGGTCAGTCCCTATCTCCCATTCGGGGGAGTGGGTTCTTCCGGGATGGGAGCCTATCATGGGCGACATAGCTTCGATGCCTTCTCGCATAAGAAGAGCGTGCTGGGCAGGTCGACATGGATGAATCCAAGCTTCCTGTTCCCGCCTTACAATGATAAAAAATTAGGACTTGTAAAGAGGTTCCTGAAGTAACAGAAGCGGCCGTTTGCCTGAACCAACCGGGTAAACGGCCACTTTTGCTCTATAAGTCTGCGAGTGGAAAAGGTTGAGCTAATTCGACAAGTCCGATAAATCCGAGGATTTGGACGAATTGGAGGAACCTGAATCTGATGAATTTGACGAGTCTGATGAATCTGAAGGCTTTGATCCATTCGAAGAGTCGCCTGATGCATTCGCTGTGTTTGAAGAGTCTGACGCCTTCGATGCATTCGATGGCTTGGATGAACCCGGTGAGTCAGACGATCCAGATGATCCGGACGAGTTCGACAAATCCAATGAGAGAGCTATACCGGTTCCCGAGATGACGGACGAACCCGTCGAACCCGATGAATTCGATGAGCCTTGTGAATTGGACGCACCCGATGAGCCTTGTGTCTCGAATGAATTCGATGGGCCCGATGAGTTGGACGGCGATGCAGCGGCTCCTTTTGCTCCCATATTACGAATCATATGGGTCATCAGCATGATGAATGGCAGGAACACGGATACGGCCACTGTATAGGATATCCATGTCGTACTGTCCCAGCTTTGCTGGTAGGAGACATTGGGGTAGATTATCTCCGACAAGCTCACCAGAATCATTCCCAGCGGCATGACCAGAGGACGGTAGTCCCGCAGGTTAAATATATAAGTCAGACCAAGGGCCGAGAAATATAAATAGATGGAGACTCTGAAGAACAATGTCGTATACCACATGATCCCCATAATAACCTCGATCCGCTGCAGGAAATTGCCGATGTTTATTTTTTGCGCTAACAGATAGCTCGGATACATACTGCTGGAGATAATATTCGGTCCAAAAACGAGCAATCCCAGAGCAACGATCAGGGTGATTGCCAATCCCCCGATAATACTGCCTATAAGCAGAGCCCGCCGCGCCTCCGTAGGCTGCTTAACTGCGGATGAGTGAATCATAAGCAAGGAAATATGCGGCAGCAAGACGGTTGCCAGAAAATCCAGCGAGGCAGGCCAGATCGGTCTCATTCCATTCTCCATCAGCGGAAGAATATTCTCCGTCTGAGTCTGATTCAGGATCAGTATAACGAATGAGATGAAGAGGACGATGAATGGGAAGAACATCAGCTCAGAGGAACGGGCGAGGGTCTCGACCCCAAGTCTCACACCCATGATGATGACAACAATAAACAGGATGTTGATAGCCTGTGTTGGTGTTTCTGGCATGATCTGTGTCGTCACAAAATTACCGGTAAAATAGAGCGCGGGGGATGGACCCGTCAGAAATAATGTTATTACTACCAGTAAAGCGAGCGTTTTGCCCAGCCATTTACCAAATAGAGTCTCCATGATCTGCACCAGGTTTAGTTTGGGATAAAACTTCGTCAATAAATTATACATGGACAGTATTGCGATTCCGAGGCTCAGTCCAACCAGGCAAGCAATCCACGCATCCTGCTTCGCTATGGAAGTCACGCTGGAGGGGACGATAAGTATGCCGCTGCCTATGGTGAAGAAGGTGGTTAAGGTCGTCAACTGCCGCGAAGATATGTTGGCTTGGCTGTATTTGTTCATATTTCACCTCTCCGTCTGAATTAGCCCAATATTCTCTAGCAGATGATTGAGCGGATCGAGGATGAATGTCAGCGCTTTAAGCGGCGTAGGGACATTCTGTAACACATTTGCGATGACATTCATGGTGATGCCAATGAGCAAGAGAATGGAGAACACCCACAGCTCTTTGGTATATTTGCTCTTAACTAATGAGGGGACATCAAACCGTATGATCAGGCTGGTCACCCCAAGAATGATTACACTGTAGAGCATGGCTGATTACTCCTTCATGTTTTTCAGAAAAGAATCCTTGGTTGTACCAAGTCGTTGTATTTTGACAGATACCTTGATGTTTACAGGCAGGGTACGGAAGTATCGTTCATCCCAGTCATGTCTTAGTTCCTTCCATGCCCGCGGATTAGAACGGTGGACAACTTCTCCGAAGCCGAAGATATCCGCGCCAAAATTTTGCTGAACCGTATGAATAGAATCTTCCATAATTGATTTAATCCGTTCGTTAAGCAGGTGTTCAATCATTTCGATTGTCTCGACATTTAGCAGATTCAGATTCTTGCACTCCACATCCGCGATATTTCCACTGATTTTCACATCAATATCGATTTGCGGCTTGCCTTGTATCACTTTGCCGTGAGATTTGGTCTTGGAGTTGATAACCTCGAAGGAGAGTTTGCCTCCGTCCGGGCATTTAGCGTGTTCCATTGTATTTTTGATATTGCCGCGGATGAAATTGTAGCCCTTGCTCTGGTCCTCCGTTAGCCAGCCCACTACCTTATCGCGTTTAAATGCGGCGATCCCTGTGAATTTCAGCTGGGTTGGCGTATCGATTCCTTCAATATTTTGCTTCTTCGCACCGATCTCGGGATCGCCTAGAATGCGAATTCCGGGGAGTACGGGTTGTTTGCCGTCACTAAGCAGATCGCTGATCATCTCGTTTAACGTTTCTGTCAGGCTGGGAGCCCAGGTTTGCTCCGAAGTCTCCAATGAGGCGAACAATTTATTCGCGGGAATCTTCTGCAAGGGAGTCATAATCTTGAGCGCGTCCTCTGCGGAAGCATTTTTTACGACTGCTAAATAGAAGTCAGTTCTCAACTCATGGTCCCGCAGCAGGAAATCGAGCGCTTCGGCAACGCCGGTGTCCGCCAAGGATTGTCCAAGCAGCGCCATTCTGAGTTGCGAGACATATATTTTCCGCGGACTAATGTTGCTGATTCTACGGATAGCCTCAGAGACCGTATGCCCTTTGGCTGTATATAGGGTGGCCGGGGATTCGCCCCCTCCTTTGCCACTGGATACCTCGCTGGGATTCACGACCTGAACAGATACCTGGTATCCATCTCCGTCCTTGTCCAGTCCAAGTCCAACAGCGATGGCAAGTTCATTTAATTCGCGGCGGTTCCAGCATCCTGTCAAAAGTGTAGACGCCATGAGAAGCAGGAACAGGCAAGCTGTAAATCTCTTCATAGCCTTGGTCGGGCCACCTTTCTATCTTGGCTTCGGAGGATTCTGTCCCGAACCGGGAGTCTCCCGTTGAATATTCTTCTGATTAATAAGCCGTGGACGCTTAATCATAAAGCGATGCGGGAAGCGCAAGAGAGTATCCTTGTTGTCGCTAGGAATCATCGGCCCGAATGGTGTCATATAAGGAACGCCAAAGGTGCGCAGGCTGCATAGATGAAGAATTATCGTTGTACATCCGACAAATATGCCCACCAGCCCGAATGAAGCTGCCAATCCCATGAGAGGGAAGCGCAGCATGCGGAAGGCAATGGACATGTTATAGGAAGGCAGTACAAAGCTGGAGATCGCCGTAAGGGACACAACGATGACCATAGCAGCGGAGATAAATCCGGCTTGAACTGCCGCTTGACCTATAACCAGCGTGCCCACAATCGAGACTGCTGCTCCGATATATTTAGGCATCCGTACGCCGGCCTCGCGCAGGATCTCGAAGGTGAGCTCCATCATAAGCGCTTCGATAAATGCCGGAAAAGGTACCGCTTCCCGCTGTGCAGCCAAGCTCATTAATAATTGGGTCGGAATCATCTCTTGATGAAAAGTCGTCACTGCAATATAGAAGGACGGGCTCAACAGAGAGATAACGAGGCCTACATACCTTAAAATCCGGATGAAGCTGCTGATATCTGCCCGCTGGTAATAATCCTCCGCCGCATGCATGAAGGAGACGAAGGGCGCCGGTACGGCAAGCACAATCGGCGTACCATCAACTAAGATGGCGATTTTCCCCTCCAGTAACTCGGCGGCAATGACATCAGGCCGTTCCGTGTAATAGACAGTTGGAAAAGGCGTTAGTGTCTCATCTTGAATCAATTCTTCGATATAACCGCTCTCAAGGATCGAATCGATGTTGATATTGTCCAGTCGGGAATGAACTTCCTGTACGATCTGCTCGCTAACGAGACCTTTAATGTACATAATGGCTACATCGGTCCGTGAGACATGGCCAATTTGCCGCGATTCCAGCCAAAGCGAGGGGTCCTTGATTCTACGCCGCACCAGCGCAGTGTTGGTGCGCAGCGATTCGGAGAACCCTTCGCGCGATCCGCGGACGACATTCTCCGAAGAGGTCTCGGTCACACCGCGGTCTCTCCAACCGCGGATGCTTGCTGCAATCACAGACGTTTCTCCATCTATGAACAGAATAGCGTCCCCGGACATCAGAGAGTGGAACAGGGTATTGAAATCTGACAGGTCATGAATGTCGCTGAAAGTGAGCGCACGATCTTTAATGAGCTGGATCACATTAGAAGTATCCATTTTCTTGTTATCAAGCTGGGCCAGCATATTCCCTTCCGGCTGCATTAACGGTTCCATAATGAAGTCATTTACGACAGAGCCGTCGCATAACCCGTCGATGAATAGAACGGCAATGAGCCGGTCATTAGCCAGGCCAAGAGGGAATTTCCTAATAATCAGATCAGTGCTGTTTCCAAGCGTCGTTTCAATATACTTGATGTTTTTTTCGAGACTTTTATCGATTGGCGGGAGCTTGGAATCCAGGTCCGTTTCTATTTCATGATCTGACTCGGATTGCTGGCTTGTCTGTTGGTTACTTTGTTGCTTCCCCTGCTGGTTCTGCTGTTGGTTTTGTTGTTGCTGTACCGGTTGCATCTTGTCATTAACATTACCGCTATTATTGTTGCCACTGCCGCTGGGGGTGGCGTTGTTATTATCGTTGTTATCGCCGCCACTACTGTCATTGTTTCCGTTACTGTTGTTACTATCGCTGCTGTTGCTGTCATTGTCATTGCTATTTTTATTGCGATTACTTTCGCTGCTGGTATTATTGCTGTCATTGCCAGTTCCGCTATTATCACCGCTTGGATGGCTGAGGCTGCCCCCATTTAGATCCCCGTTGCTATTGCTGTCATTATCGCCCTTCTTTTCACTGGCTTTATTATTTTCATCCTTATTGTCATTGCGGCTTGTATGGTTTTGATGATTTCTATCGTTAGTATTTCCATTGTTTTGCTTCTTTTCATAGTTTTCATTTGCGGGCTTGTTCTGCCGCTGATGCTGCGTATCCTGCGATGCGGGATTGGCTTGAGCTTCTTGGGTATCCTGCCCATTCTCTGCTTCCATGATATCCAGTGTTTGTTGGTTGCCTTGGGCATCCTCCATTTGTTGATGACCCTGACCCGGGCTATCCCCTTTTGCATTTTCCGTTGCCGAATCCCCTTGATGGTTCTGTTTCTCCGGAGTCTTAACAGCCTCTTGCATACCCGGCGATTCGGCCGATTTCTGCTCATCTGCTGCGGAGGACGAATTGATTTGACGAAGGCTTTTTCTTTTACGCATGCGCACGGCTGTTCACCCTCTTACGTTATATTAGCAATCATTATTGCCAATGAGAGTGACCTGTAAACTATAGTTCAAGAGTGATCATATGCCCGGAAAAATAAAAAGCAGGCCCTGGGAATTCCCATCCCCGGCCTGCTTCTTTGCATATTAAATTTTCCTCGGAAATTCGTTCAATTATAGCTTAACCCAGGCAACCAGCCCATCTGGCTGATCGGGATCGATACCTAACTGTTCGGCTTTACTCAGGGCCACAATCTGCGGGATGAAGATGAATGGAATACCGCGCGCCGCTGGATCGAGCCTGTTCTCGGAGACGACGGCAAGGTCAACATATTCCGAAGGAATGACCTCTGCCTGGTCTGCGAAAGCGATAATTTTTGCACCTCGGTTCTTAATATCGCGCATGAGCTTGCTCTGATGCTCCGCTCCTTGCTCGGAGAGTGCGGCGATTACCAAAGTGTCTTCCCCTACAGTAACCATCGGACCATGCCGTACATCAAGCAGATGGAAGGAATGAGCTTGAATCTTGGCAATCTCCGTCAAAGCGATAGCCCCTTCAGAAGCGAGGCCTTGCAGTTCTCCATCGGCCAATAGAACCGCGTTGGACCAGTTGAAATCGGCTGCGCTGCGTATGTTGTCCTCTACGGTGTTCATATAAGCTTCTCCCTGATGAATTGCGGTCTGAAGATCCTCAATTAGCTTTTCATCCTCGCCTAAGAACGCGCCAAGCAGCAGGTTAGCCATGTACAGATTGGTCACTGTCCGGGTCTGGCAGACACTATGGTCGAATGCCCAAGGCAGCTCCAAGGCAAAATTGGCCTGCTTTGAGAGCGGTGAATCGCTGACGCAGGATAAGGATAATACCGGAAGATTGCTGTCGCTGCCCTCACGAAGCAGACGAACGGCTTCGACAACTTCACTGGTGCTGCCGGAACGTGAAGGGGCGACGAGCAATGTATTTTTCAGCATAGGGCGATATTGCTCATAATTCAGCATGAGGTCGCCCCCGGCCAGTGCATAAGCAGGCAAGCCGGCCCGCAAGGTGACGGACATCGCAGCGGAGCGGCTAAGACAATAGCTTGAACCACAACCGACGAAGGTGATTGAAGTGATAGCCCGGGCTTGAACGAAGTCAATAATATGTTGTCTTTGGTTCATCATGTAGTCATAGGTTTGTTGCAGGGCAGCGTATTGCTGTTTGATTTCACTATAAGTCAAGCTCATAGCTTAAACCTCCTATAAATGAATTCGAATGATCATTCATATCGTATGAGGACAGTTTATATCAATAAAATGATTATTTCAATCAAAATAATATAAATTTATGATCATAAAGTTAAATATCCATCATAATATTCAATATAAACTCAATTTACGATCAAAAACATATTGATTTACTTCAAAAACAAGAATATTATAATCATAAAATGATTGAATCAATCAAAATATATGTCAATAATATGGGGAGGGTTCATCTATGAAGTCCAGCTCGATTCAAATTCATCACGCACGGATTCTTACGCCCCGTGGCTGGATTAATAACGGAAGTCTATTCATCAAGGATGGAGAGATTGTCGGCATAGATCAAGGCGATGGAAGTGGAGTCGAGAGCAGCGGACAAGTGGTCATCGCCGAAGAGCCATGGATACAGCTTGATGCGGGAGGAAGGATGCTGCTGCCTGGTTTCATCGATCTGCATGTACATGGCGGCGGAGGATATGACGTGATGAAGGGAAGCGCTGATGAGCTGTATGGGCTGTGTCGTTTCCATGCTTCGAGAGGCACTACTTCCTTATTGGCAACAACGTTGACCGCTTCGCATGAGGAGATCATCTCTGCACTGGAGGCAGCGGCCGTAGCGGTCCAGGATACTGAACGTGAGCCGGATGGCGCTCATCTTCTGGGAATTCATTTGGAAGGGCCATTTCTAAATCAGACAAGGTGCGGAGCCCAGAACCCGGATGATCTTCGTGAACCGTCTATTGAGGAATTTGAGAGCTTTTGGTCCGCTTCCCAGGGGCAGATCAAGCTGATGGCCATTGCTCCTGAGCTGCATTCTGCGGAGGAAGTGATTGTCCACGCGGTTAATAGAGGGGTCACGGTCTCGCTGGCTCATACGGATGCGGATTACCTGACGATGAAGAAGGCTGTGGAGTGGGGAGCGACGCAGGTCACGCATCTGTTCAATGGCATGCGCCCGCTGCATCATCGGGAACCCGGTGTTGCCGGGGCGGCGCTTATGTTGGATGAATTAGCGGTAGAGCTGATCTGCGATGGCCATCATGTTCATCCAGATTTAGTCAAATGGGTGTTCGACATTAAGCCAGAGGGCAAGGTGATCATGATTACGGACAGCATGTGCGCCGCCGGCTGCCCCAATGGAGAGTACTTGCTCGGCAAGCTCCCGGTATTGATGCACAACGGACAGGTTCATCTGAAGCTGGATGACGGATCTTTAGGAAGTTTGGCGGGAAGCTCGCTAACGATGATTGATGCGTTATCCAGAACTGCAGCCTTTACCGGCAAGGAGATTGCTGACATTGTTCCTGCGCTGACCCTTCATCCGGCTACCCAGATTGGCGTACAGGATCGGAAGGGAACGATCGAACTGGGCAAAGATGCAGACATCGTCATCATCGATGAGGAGTTCCAAATCTATCAGACCTATGTTCAAGGCCATCGGGTCTAGGATGCAACAAGCCGTTAGCAAATGAAGTGTTGAAGGGAGCGGAGTTCATCATGAGATACGCCATCGGAGTCGATGTCGGGGGAACCAACATCGTCTGTGGATTAGTTGCTGGGGACGGGAGCATCGTCGCCCAGCGGAAATACCCCACCGCCGTGCATGAGGGTCCTCAGGCCATTCTGGTGAAAATCGGCAAGTCGATTGAACAATTAATAGAAGAGGCCGGCATACCCGGAGAGCAATGTATCGCGGTGGGAATGGGAATTCCCGGACTGGTAGACCCGGTACAGGGCGTCAGTATGAGAGCGGTCAATCTGAATTGGCGTGACATTCCTGTCGCTGCCAGGTTAAGCGAGCTTATCGGCAAGCCGGTTTATATCGATAATGATGTGCGCATGTATGTCTACGGGGAAGCGGTAGCTGGAGCAGGCAGAGGTTATGACTATGTATACGGGGTTACGATCGGTACAGGATTGGCTTCGGCTTTTGTGCAGAACGGTAGCTTGTATTATGGACATCGTTATATCTCCGGGGAGATCGGGCATGTGCCTGTAGAGCATGTGGATTTCCCGTGCAACTGCGGCCGGATAGGCTGCCTGGAGACGATTGTGTCGGCGACTGGCATCGCCAGACAGGCGCGGGACCGGATTGCCAAGGGAGAGGCGAGCCTGCTTCAGGAATGGTTCCCCGATCCGAAGGACATATCGGCGAGCGCTGTATCCCAAGCCAGCAATGCCGGCGATGCCCTGGCTCAGGATGTTCTGGCCCAGACGGGCAGGACATTTGCCAAGGCATTGGCCTGGGCTGTGCCGTTGCTCTCGCCGGATGCCATCGTGATTGGCGGAGGCGGAGCACTGGCTGGTGAAGCGTTATTTGCCCCGATAAGACAGGAGCTCGATCGTCTGCTGCTTCAGGATTATATCGGTCAGTTTGTCATTAAGCCGGCTGAGCTGAATGACCATGCCGGCATTATCGGAAGTGCTCTATGGGCGCTTAACCGCAATAACGTCTAGGCCTAATCACATCAATACAAACCAATTCAATCATATATTTAGGAGGACTTATTATGTCACTTATTTCATCTACTTCCATGCTTCAGCAAGCGAGAGAGAACGGTTATGCGATTACCGCTTTTAATGTTCATACTTTGGAAATGCTGCAGGCTGTTGTCGAGGCTGCCAACGAGACCAATTCTCCCTTGATTATTCAATCAACGGTAGGGACGGTTAAGCATTTAGGACCTGAGTATATTGCAGCTGCAGCTAAGGTTGCAGCGGATCAGACCGGCTTGCCTATCGCTCTGCACCTCGATCACTGCACGGATTTCGCCACCATTATTCAATGTATTCGGGCGGGTTATACCTCGGTAATGATCGATGCTTCGATGCTTCCTTTTGAAGAAAATATACAGCGTACGCTTAGTGTCATGGAGGTTGCTGCCGCAGCAGGTGTGAATGTGGAAGCTGAGCTTGGCAAGGTTGGCGGTGTAGAAGATGATATTGTTGTCGATGAGCGCGATGCAATGCTGGCTGATCCGGATGATTGCCAGCTGTTCATTGAACGGACGAAGGTGCTGACATTGGCGCCGGCAATCGGTACAGCGCATGGGATTTACAAAGGGGAGCCTAACATCGATTTTGAGAGAATTGCCAAGATTGCTGAGAAGGTAGAGGTACCTCTCGTACTTCATGGCGGATCAGGTATTCCGGCGGAGCAGGTACGCAAGGCAGTCTCACTTGGCATGTCCAAGATGAACGTAGCGACAGAACTGAGAATTGCGTTCTCGGATGCGATCAAGGAAGTTTTCGCTAAGTCCCCTGAAGAGAATGATCCTCGCAAATATATGGTTCCGGCAAAAGAAGCCGTGAAACGTCTGGCGATTGAGAAGATGGAATTATGCGGATGCATCGGCAAGGCGGGAACTTTGAAATGATCACCACGGTCACCTTGAATGCGGCGATTGACAAAACCTATTATGTCCCCTCGTTCATTCCTGGTGAAGTCCACCGGGTTGCCCGACAGGTTGCTGAACCGGGCGGGAAAGGAAATAATGTAGCCAAGGTGATACGGTTATTGGGCGGAGAGGTGACAGCATCGGGCCTTATCGCTGGCAACAATGGAGCATTTATTGAGACCGGGATGCAAGCTAGAGGAATTGATACAGCATTCATTGCTGCCACTGGGGAATCACGTATATGTCTAAATATTATGGATGAGGCTAATGGGCTCTCCACAGAGCTGCTGGAACAAGGCCCGGCGGTTGGACGGGGGCAAATCGCACAGCTCAAGCAAATTCTGCTTGAGCTGGCGAGAAAGTCAAGTATCGTTGTTCTATCGGGAAGCTTGCCCCCCGGTGCCCCGGCTGAGCTGTATGCGGAATTGATCGGTATTGTGAAGGAAGCCGGAGCGCGTGCATACCTGGATACAAGCGGGATTGCGCTTAGTGCCGGAATCGAGGCGAAGCCGCATTTCGTGAAGCCCAATGAGCATGAACTAGCTGTCTGGCTTGGTAAAGTGAACTTAACCGAAAATGAAACCATCGAAGCGGCTAAGACACTGTTCGATGAAGGGGTATCGCAGGTCTGTGTCACATTGGGGGAGCGAGGAACGATTGCCGTTATCGACGGGCAAGTATTCCGCATTATTTCGCCTTCGATTCAGGCGGTGAATACAGTCGGCTGTGGAGATTCCTTTGTAGCTGGCATGGCATTCTCGGAGGCGCGCGGGGATGCCCCGATGGAGAGGCTGCGCATCGCAACGGCTGCGGCTGCGGCAAACGCAATGTCGGAGAAGGCGGGGCATATTGAGGATGATGTATTTAAGCAGTACCTTCAGCAAGTGAAGGTTAAGCCGTTGTAAGTTGCCGCTTGCATTCTTGTCCTTCATCCTCCAAAATTAGGTTAGAATTGTTGACGGACCATAAGTGTATTAGAGGAGAAGGCTATGGAAATTTCTAAGACCGGACTTCGCAGAGCGAAGATTCTGGAACTGATCAAAGTGAGCGGGAAAATATCGATCCAGGAAATCATCGAAGCCACAGGCTGCTCGGAAGCAACGGCCAGACGTGATCTTGACTCTCTGGAGAAATCGGGAGAGATCATCCGTACGATTGGCGGTGCTATCTATGATGGAGACCGTACGATGGCTTCCGAGGTGTCCTTTGCTGATAAGCGCTTCTCCCATCTTCAGGATAAGGAACGAATTGCCCAAATGGCGGCTTCATTAGTTGAGGAAGGCGATGTAATCGGTCTTACCGGTGGCACGACGACGTTCTTAATCGCCAAGGAACTGAAGAAGCATCGCAATATTACGATTGTTACCAATGCGGTTAATATCGCTGCCGAACTGGTTGATGCGGAAGAGATTCAAGTGGTCGTGACAGGCGGAGTTATGCGCACGAAGAGCTATGAATTAATCGGGCCGCTGGCTGAGAGTGTAGTTGGCAAAATCAACATTACGAAGATGTTCCTTGGTGTAGATGGGGTATCTCGGGAGCACGGATTTACGATGCATTCCGAGATGGAGTCGCGGATCGCCCAGCAGCTTATTGAACGCTCCAGTCAGGTTTTCGCAGTGTTTGATGACAGCAAGCTTCAGAAATCGGCTTTGTTTACGATTATTCAGCTATGCCAAGTTTCCGGGGTCATTACAAATCGGCTGCCAGAGGGATGGAGCATGCCTGAATGCATGGATCGCCAGATTGAGGTTTATATCGCAGCAAGTGAAACACAGCTTGGCCGAGGCTAACGGAACCATAGATCGTTATTTCCACACTAACTGCCGCATTTCAAATCTAGCGAAACGTTATATCGTTATTTGACAGAAATATAGCCTTTTAACAGCTAATTATCTTCAATAGCGATACCTGGTTTCGTTAATTTTTTTTAGCACCTACTATTGGCTAAATAACGTTACCCAGTTTCGTTAGAGTGTGAAAATAGAAGCAACGGGATTGCCAATAGGCAATCCTGTTTTGCTTGCGGGGATTATCCTGTCTAAATGTATAGAAATAGACGTGATTTTCTAAACTACAGATATAGAAAAATAAGGTTATTTGCGGTATGATCCAGTAGAGTCGATATGCTCTGGAAAATCGGTATTCACTCAGGAGGGGTAATATGAAATATCGTACACTTGGTAAGACAGGATTGGACGTATCCGTCATCGGCATCGGAACCTGGCAATTCGGTGGAGAATGGGGAATTCAATTTACTCAGGATGAGGTGGATGCGATTCTCGATAAAGGCCAGGAGCTTGGGATTAATCTGATTGATACGGCGGAGTGCTATGGCGACCATTTGTCGGAAACCTTTATTGGCCATTATATCGGCCGACGTAAGCGTGAGGATTGGGTGATTGCTACGAAGTTCGGACATCGCTTCCACGAGCGCTTTACCCGTACAGATGTATTCGATGCCGCCGGTGTTCTCAAGCAGCTCGATGCTTCTCTAAAAGCATTAAATACAGATTATGTAGATTTGTATCAGTTCCATTCGGGTCCGGATCAGGTGTTCGATAATGATGATCTATGGACGATGCTGGACAAGCAAGTACAGGCCGGTAAAGTGCGTCATTTGGGCACCTCGATCGGCAGCAATGACAATCTGCATCAGACTGAACAATCCACCAAAGTAAATTCGCAAGTGATTCAGGTCGTATATAACCGCTTGGATCGGAAACCGGAAGAGCGTGTTTTCCCGTCCTGCGAGAAGCAGAATTTGGGCGTGCTTGCACGTGTACCGTTGGCCAGCGGTTATTTGAGCGGGAAGTACAAGCCAGGTGCTGTGTTCGATAATACGGACGTACGTCATCGCCATGATCCGGACAACACTCGCCGTAAGCTGGAAGAGGTAGAAGAAATTCGTCGCAATGAGGTTCCTCAGGGTGTTGATATGGCACAGTGGGCATTGGCCTGGTGTCTTAAGAATCCGGTCGTATCTGCCGTAATTCCGGGCTGCAAAAACCCGGCGCAGGTGGAGTCCAACGCTGCGGCAGCTGAGCTCCTCTAGCGCCGCGTTTGATCCGAACTGAATCAAAATGGGCTCACGCTGGAATGCGGACTCGTTGAACCACGGAGTTTACAAGAATCGGTGTGATCGTTGTAATGACGTGGCATCGGTTCTTTTGTTATTTTAATAGAGAGCAAGCTTTTTTCGACAATAAAAAACAGACAAAAACCTTTAATATTTGGGAAAAATTGACGAAAACGTGATTTTTTTAATTGACCGATGTCAAAATTAGCCTTAATATTAAATTATAGTTTTTTTTCAATATTATGGATTTATGGCTAGGCATTACTTCCATAAGGGGGTGAATCCTTTTTGATTTCCACCGTCACGATTCGCGCAGAATTAGAAAGTTACATCAAGAAGGAGGGGATAACACTTCATCAATTTGCTGAGCTATCCGGAATTAATGTGGGTACCCTAAGCGGAATCATCAACGGGAACAGATCGATATCGATTGGACAATTGGATCTGATTACCAATGTTATGAACCTTCCGGAGGGCAGCTTTTATGAGATGTACGTGGATGAGAGCTTTGCTTCGACCGCTCCTCATTGGCGTAGATTACGTCCCTTTTTGCTTCGTTGCGCGGAGCTTCGGAGACATGATTGTATTCAAAAGGTGCTTGAACTCCTCATTGAAGATATTAAGCAGGTGGCAGGCATTTTTGAAACGGCGGAAATCATGTTTGAACAAGGTCTGAAAGAGGCAGCTATTCTTCTTTATGTTTGTGTGATCGAGAGTGAAAGGTCAAGTCATAGCGAACGTCTAGCTATCAGTTACTTCAGGTTGTTTCAAATCTATCAAAAGGATAACCACAGGAATTTTACTGCTGCTGCCCAATTTATTCCTTACCGCCACAGACTACCGGAGGCGCTGGTTCTTGATGGATTAGTCATGCTGGTAGAATTGTACTATGTGAATAAAGATTGGGAGGAAGTCGAGAAGTATACGGATGAATTATGTAACCTGACGGAGATTTTTTATACCAAGCGTCGTTGGGAGAAGCCGGATTTCAAGCCTTCCCGATCATTGGTTTATTATTATGGTATAGGCTATCTCTATAAGGGTGCCTGTTATGAGTTTCGAAGAATGTTTACTGAATCCAGAAAGTGGATTGCTAAATACGCTGATCTTAGTTGGTTCGAAAGCTCGGATCAGAATATGGCGGTAGATGTAGAAAGATACAAAATGTTCGCACGTGCTAATTTGCTCTCTATAGATGTAAAGGAAGGGAAGGTATCGAGAATCCCTGAATACATTCAATTCTTGAAGGAGAATCCAAGCGAGGTATTGGAAGGATTGATTACCTTGCTGGAATCAGCAAATAGGCATAAGTTTTTCGTGGACGAGCATCTGCAGCAGTTTTCGGATGAGATTAAGTTTTTCCTCCACATTAGTAAACAAAGTCAGGAGGATAGTAACTCCCGAGAGTTTGTTTACAAAGAACAAGTTCATACATTCCGCTGTTCCTTATTTTTTCAGAAATATGCGATTTACTGTTTTCGGAAAAAGATGCTGTCTGAGGGCATCAAGAATACCCTGGATAGCCTGAAGTACTCTATTCAGATTAACAGTAAGAGCATGATGGCGAACAGCATGATATTATATGAATTCTACAGAGACTACACAACTGAGGAGCAACAAAAAGCTTATATTAAACTATGTGAGGAGGCGTGGGACAATGAAGAAGAGTTTAGTATGGATGACTATGCACATTCTCTCCGTTAGCGTTGTTGTTGGAGGGGTTATCACAACGTTCACTCATGGCGCTGGTTACTAGGATTAATGTTGGATTATAAGAAGAATCGGCTCAGCTTGAGCCGATTCTTTATTTTTTTAACCATAAATGGAATTTTTTATTGTATGCACAAACGATCAATATGCATTATTTAGCAACACACCCTAAAATATAACATAGGGTGATTGACAGTGATTAGAAGAGAGACTATAAGTACTATTATTGAGCAGGAACGAGAGGAATTAAACCGGCTGGCAGCGCAATATGGTTTGTTGGACAAGCGTGTGCTTGAACAATCTATAGAACTCGATGAATTGATAAATAAATATAATAAGGTTAGGTATTATGACTCTCAGAAGAAGAAGCCGATTGCTTGAGCGAAATGGCTTCTTTTTTGTTTTGTCAGGAATGCGAACCTGCAGAAGTTTCTATACATTTTGCATTGGGCAGAATATTAAAGTGTATGTTCAGGAACGTTCAACTTGGCTCTAAGGATCTACATTAATATTATCGGCTAATGTTTGCAATTATGGAGGCACGAAATGCAAAAAGTATGGTGGAAAGAGGCTGTGGCCTACCAAATCTATCCTCGCAGCTTTAAGGATTCCAATGAAGACGGTATCGGCGATCTGCAAGGGGTTATTTCCAAACTCGATTATTTGGAGGATCTCGGAATTAATGTCATCTGGATTTGCCCTATATATAAATCTCCGAATGATGATAATGGTTATGATATTAGTGATTATTACGATATTTTGGATGAGTTCGGGACGATGGATGATTTCGATGAGCTGCTGGAGGAGTGCCATCGAAGGGGCATCAGGCTTATTATGGATCTGGTCCTGAATCATACATCGGATGAGCATCCCTGGTTCATAGAATCCCGTTCTTCTCGGGATAACCCTAAACGGAATTATTATATTTGGAGCGATGGCAAGGTCGGGGCAGAACCGAATAACTGGGAATCGATGTTTAATGGGTCTGCATGGGAATACGATGGGCTTACGGAGCAATATTACTTGCATCTGTATTCTGTAAAGCAGCCTGATCTTAATATGGAAAATCCGCTGGTGCGACAGGAATTAACCTCTATGATTCGCTGGTGGCTGGATAAGGGGATCGACGGCTTTCGAGTAGATGCGATCACACATATCAAGAAGCTGCCGGGGCTGCCGGACATGCCGAATCCCAGGCATTTGCGTTATGTTGATGCGATGGTTGGTCATCGTAATGTGGAAGGAATTCATGAATTTCTGCAGCAATTCAAGCGGAAGGCCTTCGCTGATTACGATATTATGACGGTTGGAGAAGCAAGCGGAACGCCAATCTCGGAGGCGGATAAGTGGATTGGCGAGAAGAATGGCGCATTCAATATGATCTTTCAATTCGAGCATGTCAGTCTTGATTTTGGAGCGGAGGGACGCTGGGATTGCGGACCGTGGAGTCTAGCTAAGCTGAAGCAGATCATGCAGAAGTGGCAAATTGGCCTGGATGGGGTCGGCTGGAATGCTCTATATTTGGAGAATCATGATCAACCTCGCAGCGTGTCCCGGTTTGGCGATCCCGTTAAGTACCACAAGGAATCTGCCAAAATGCTGGCCACCTTCTACATGTTGATGCAGGGTACTCCTTTTATTTATCAAGGGCAGGAAATCGGCATGACCAATGTTCATTTTCATAACCTGAACGAGTATAGGGATGTAGAGATATATAACTTCTACCGCGAGCGGTTGATGGATGGTCAGGATATTGAAGAGACCATGCGCAGGATTCGATATCGGGCGCGTGACAATGCGAGAACGCCGATGCAGTGGAGGGATTCCCCGCATGGCGGATTTTCCGGTGTGGTCCCCTGGATTCGCGTCAATCCTGACTACCATTGCATTAATGTGGAGCAGCAGTTGACAGATCCTGATTCTATCCTGAATTACTATAAAAAAATAATCGCTTTGCGTAAATCAAGCGAAACGCTGATATACGGCAAATACGGCAGCTATATGGATAAGCATCCGGAGATATTCGCATACACTCGCTCTCTGGGAGATGAGATATATTTGATCGTCCTTAATTTCTACGGAAACAATCCGGAATTCAATATACCGCAGGAACTGGGCGCATATCAGCGAGATATCGTTCTATCCAATTATGAACAGGACAACAGGCGTCTGAATGATAGCTTTGTGATGAGACCTTACGAGGCACTCGTCTACAAGTTGGACCCGCAGTCATTCCTTAATGACGAGGCCGAATAAATTGGCAAACACATAGGCTTGTTCACGGGTAATGATACAGCCACGCAGATTTTCCACATTAACGCCCAGTCCGTTAAAGGAGCAATCACTCAGATCGATTCCATTCAAGTCGATGTCGGAGAGTTGAGCTTGATCGATATCCGCTTGGTAAAATTGTATTTTCTGCCATTTGGAATAGCCGAAGTCGGCCTTGCGTAAGAAGCTTTCTTGTATAAGGACTTGCTTCATATTGGAGAATCTGAAATTTGCGTAATCCGCCATACAATGGTCGAATAGGACATTTCTCAATGTTGCATCTGCCAGGTTCATGCCCATCATTTTGCAATCTCTGAATTCGGTCCGATGGATGATGGCGCCGCTAAAGTCTATATTCGACAAATCGCATTTCTCAAAGATGACATCCGTTAGTTCGATACCGGTTAATGAGGTGTTGGAAAATAGTACATTTTTAAATTTCACCTTATCAAAAGTTGCCTTGTTAGCCTCCTGATCCTCTATTACACCATCTTGGACCCGTCCTATTTCATAATTGTCGTTGGAATGGATTCCAGAGAGCTCTAATAGAGCGAGTTCATCCGGAGCTATTCTGGGCGATTCAATCTTTAAAGTTTTACTCTTCTTGTTCACTGGTGCAGTCTCCTAACTATAGTAATCATAAAAGAAAATCAGCGTTCTTCTATATTCGATATAGGCTTGCAGATACCTTTGCCTCTGCCAGTTTTATTATATATCGAACTGCTGATTATAGTTATTTCGTTTGTTTTGTTGTATAAATATAATAACAAATATATAACAAATTGCTTCCGTTAGATAACAAACGAATTAATTACGTTTACTTCATGGAGGGAAATATGAACCAGCAGATTGTCTTGAGCAACTGGAAATTCAAAGCATGCGATGAAGAGGAGTGGCGGCAGGCCAAGGTGCCGGGGACGGTACATACAGATTTGCTGCGGCATGGCATTATTAATGATCCATTCTATGGGGTCAATGAACACGAATTGCAGTGGATCGACAAGAAGGATTGGGAATACGAAGCAACGATAAGGCTGTCCGAGTCATGGGTCGGGATGGGGCAGCTGGAGCTTGTATTTGAAGGGTTGGATACTTACGCCGATGTTTATGTAAACGGGCAGCCTATCCTGTTCGCCGATAATATGTTCCGCGCTTGGCGGGTTGATGTGAAGGATTATGTTCATGCTGGCGATAACCAGGTCAGAGTTGTATTTCATTCTCCGATCACCAGAGATCAGGGTTCATTGCATAAGCTGGGCATGGAGATGCCGGCTCCCAATGATCAATCTCAGCTAGGTGGATTGGAGGATCATAAGCTCAGTGTGTTCGCAAGGAAGGCTCCGTATCATTACGGATGGGATTGGGGGCCTCGCTTCGTAACTTGTGGAATTTGGCGCGAGGTTAGATTAGAAGGCTGGTCGGCGCCGAAGATCACCGAGCTCTATATCTGTCAGAATCAAATAACTGCACAAGTAGCTGATCTAACGGCTGAGATAGAGATTCATAGTCCCGTTGACTGGACAGGGAGGCTGCAAGTCTCCTCTAACGGTACAGTATGGGCCAGAGAAGTGACGCTCATATCCGGTTCGCAGGTCATTAAGCTGGATATGCAGATCAGCAAGCCCGATCTATGGTGGTGCCGAGGTCTTGGCCAACCTTCCATGTATACTTTTAAGGCGGAGCTTCTGGAGCAGGATCGTCTTATGTCTGCGAAGCAGGTTAAGACGGGGCTGCGGACGATTCGCCTTGTGCGCGAACGCGATCAGGCAGGAGCCTCTTTTTATTTCGAACTGAATGGTATTCCCGTGTTTGCGAAGGGGGCCAACCATATTCCCAATGACAGCTTCATTCCGGAAATAACGAATGAACGCTATCGTCATGAGATTGCAACGGCCGCAGCCAGCCATATGAATATGCTGCGTGTCTGGGGCGGCGGATTTTATGAAGAGGATCTATTTTATGAGCTGTGTGATGAATACGGTTTGCTTGTCTGGCAGGATTTCATGTTCGCTTGCAGCATGTATCCGGGGGATGAGTCCTTCCTGCATAACATCTCTATGGAAGCAGAATACAATATCCGGCGCCTGCGCAACCATCCTTGCATTGCTCTATGGTGCGGGAATAATGAGATTGATTCAGCCTGGGCTCAATATATTGAAGAGAGCGGTTGGGGCTGGAAGCAGCATTATGACAGGAACCAGCGTGAGAAGCTATGGACGAGCTATGAAGCCCTATTTCATCGTATACTGCCGGAGACGGTATCCCGTTTGGCCCACAACATCGCCTATTGGCCGTCCTCTCCGCTCCGCAGCTTGAGTCGGGATGAGAATCAGCATGCCAATACATTATCCGGTGAAGGGGATATCCATTACTGGGGAGTATGGCATTCAGTAGAACCGTTTGACAATTACAACCGTTATATAGGCCGATTTATGAGTGAGTATGGGTTTCAATCTTTTCCCGAGCTTAAATCCGTTCTTAGTTACGCTCCGGAGGAGCAGCTTGAACTGGAATCGGACGTTATGCTTGCCCATCAGAAGAACAGCAGCGGCAACCGGCTGATCAAGGAGTATGTGGAGCAGTATCTGCCTGATCCGAAGGACTTCAAATCTTTTCTCTACATGAGTCAGATTTTACAGGCTCAAGCGATTAAGACGGCGATTGAAGCTCATCGCAGAAATAAGCCTTACTGCATGGGGACGTTGTATTGGCAGATGAATGATTGCTGGCCTGTCGCCTCCTGGGCGGGAATGGATTATTATGGACGCTGGAAGGCGCTGCAATATGAGGTACAGAGAAGCTATCGCGATATTATACTGTCCGTATTGGAAGCGCCAGAAGGAGAAATTGCGATCTATGCGGTAAATGATCTCAGAGATCAGATATCGGCCAGATTGCGGCTGCAGTTGTTCGATTTTTATGGAAGGGTGTTGTATGAAAATGATGAGGCCGTTGCATTGGAGCCGGATTCCTCCGTACAGATCAAATCCATGGCGAGAGAGTCGCTGCTTCAGTCGAGTGACCCACAGCAGGTTGTTCTGTCGATTCGTCTGGAGAGGGAGCATGAACTGCTGGCGAGCAATCTATTTTATTTTGCCGGATTCAGGGATATTGAACTGTCGCAGCCACTCATTACGATATGTGAAGTTCCGGGGACCAATGGAACCTCCTTCACTCTGGAGAGCGATTCGTTGGCCAGGCAGGTATGGCTATCCGCACAGGAAGAGGGAATCTTCTCAGACAATTTCTTCGACTTGATCCCTGGGGTGCCAATAACCGTACAATTTTATCGACGCAGTAATCAAGAGAGGCCATTTATTGAGGGGGTTCCGGGCCACGTTACAGTGATGTCTATGGCAGACTTTATTTAAGCAGCACCAGCGGAGGTATTCCATCCTTAGCTTCTAAATCACGCAGTGGAATAATGCATAAACTTATGTGAGGGGCTGAATAGTTCAGCCTCTTTTTTTATTCCCGACTTTGGAGGCGGTATTTGCCATTCGGTTCAAGTTAGATAATCTTGCTCATTGCTGTTATAATGTTGACTTGACCAATACTAGAAAGAGATGAAATGAGGATGGAAAATTACCGAATTATGAACCGCTGGAAATTTGCTGCTACGTTCCTGCTCATATTGTTAAAAATCGGCCTGATGCGTTATTTCTTCTATAATGGAGTTCATCTGGGGGGACTGCCTGCCGAGGCGCTGTCTGCATTGGCTCTTCTTTGTCTTGTTGACTTATTGTTCCCTATTAAGAGAAAAGGGATCGTATATACTAGCTTTAATTTCATATTTTCCCTTATGCTGTTCGCAGCTACTTTATATTTCGCCCACTTCGGGACGATTCCTACCTATGCTGTGTTAGGTGAATTGAATCAGGTTCCGCAGATTCGGGGCAGTGTCAACGCGCTGCTGCGGCCGGAGCAGTTTTTGTATTTTGTTGATTTTGCGTTGTTATTGATCGTGTATATCGTTCGCAAGATAGTCTCCAATCGCCGGAGTCGCAGACTCCACTTCTCTATGGAGCGTCGTGATTCAGGCGGCAGAAACCGCGGCTGGATCATTGGGGTAGCTGCCGGATTAGTCCTCTGTGTCGGTACATCGGTGTTATATGTTCGTACCGGCAAAGATATCGATAACGAATTAGTCCGGGGCGAGAAGATCGGATTCTTGAACTATCAGATCGATGCTGCTCTCCGTAATCAGAAAGAGGAGAGAATGATCCAGGAGGGGAATCTGGAGGAGACAACTGGCGAGATTCACGCTTTGCAGAACACGTATCCCTACCGTGATCAGAAGGCATCGGGGACTCCCCAATACTTTGGTGCGGCCAAAGGAAAGAATCTGATTGTCATTCAGATGGAGTCTTTTCAGAATTTCCCGATTCAGCTGAAGGTTGGTGATCAGGAAGTAACACCGGTACTGAATGGACTCGCTAAGGAAGGGATCTATTTCCCTTACGTCTATCAGCAGATCGGACAAGGCAATACATCGGATGCGGAGTTCATGTCGAATACCTCGATTTATCCAACAGCGGCCGTAGCGATGTCTACAGGGTATGGGAACCGCGAATTGCCAAGTCTGCCCCGGTTGCTGCAGAAGCATGGTTATGTGGCAAATACGTTCCATATCAATGACGTAACATTCTGGGACCGGAACAAATTATATCCGGCGCTTCATTTTGATAAGTATTACGACAAGCCTTATTACGAAAATGATCATTTTAACGATTTTGGCGCTTCGGATGAGGAGATGTATCGGGTAGGCGTAGAGAAGCTGAAGGAGATTCATAACGAAGGCAAGCCATTTTATGCTCAATTCGTGACGACATCCAGTCATTCTCCTTTTATTGTCCCTGAAGACAAGAGACGGATTCAGCTTCCGGCAGATATCGAAGGAACGAATCTGGGAAATTATATTACGGCGATGAATTATACGGATTACGCAATAGGACAGTTGATAGACCAGTTAAAAGAGGCTGGCATGTGGGACGACACGATGCTCGTTATCTATGGGGACCACTTCGGAGTGCAGCCGAGTGATACGAGCGCTGGCGAGATTGAGCAGAAGCTGGGCATCGCTTATGATGATCGGGTGAGCCGGTTCAATATTCCGCTCATTATGCATATTCCCGGACAGCAGCCAGGTATCCGTTCAGAGCGTGTTGGCGGTCAGGTCGACATTATGCCCACAGCATTGAATTTGCTGGGCATCTCTTTACAGGATGAGGGTTTTACCGCGTTAGGCCAAGATTTGCTTAATATTGACCGCAATGTCATCGGTATGCGATATTATTTGCCGACCGGTTCTTTCTTCAATGACGATATCATGTTCGTTCCGGGTCAAGGCTTTGATGATGGCTCCGCTGTCTCGCTCAAGACGCTTAAACCAGTCGCCGATTTCTCGAAGTATCGCAGTGACTACGAATATATTATGAAGCTGATGGGTTTGTCCGATCAGTATGTGAAGCTGCTGCCCAAGAGGGGATAATTGTACAATCCTCCTCTGACCAGCATACTATTCCACACACAAGCCCCGCAGGCTTCTGCGGGGCTTGTGTAATAGACAAATTCAAATTAGAATATATGGTACTTCTTGGCAACGCTTTCGCTTATAATCGCGACAAGCTCCTGTGACTGCTGTTGATAAGCCTCTATAGAGATATGGCCATCGACCAACCTCTGATCCAGCTGTTCTTGCAGCTGGGATACCTGCAGGCGGATGACCGACTCTATATCCTTCTGATTGGATAGGGCGATGTCGGCAAGAGAGTTGCCTACTGCCAGTGCTTCGTATAATCCATCTGTATGATCCTCGCTATTAGTTATACCTATTGCATCAATAAGGGGGTCGCTTTTCTTCTGTTTGGAGTTGCTATTATTCTGGTCAGCTTGCTTGGCTGGAATCAGAGCCAGCGCTTTGGCTGCTGCAGCAGTTTGTCCCGATAGGCCTGAACCCAATGTAATAAAGCAAGCCATCGTCCCTACTATAACGATTCGTTTTATAATCATAGAAATGTAATCCTCTCCAATTTCGTTCTACTAGAGGTGTTCTTGTACTAAGAATAATACGTCGGGGAAGAGCGGAAGGTTTCATTTATTATTTTAATTGCAAAAAGACATAATTAGCGCGCCAAATCAGGCCGAATAGTTTCAAGGTTGTACCTGCTCGGTTAAATTTTCTTTACAAGGGAAAAAGAAGAAACTTTTATGCCTGTTGCTGCGTTAAATTAGACGATGATAATTATCATGCCGGATGAACTGAAGGGCATGAGGGAGGGTGGAATTTTTGAAGAAGATATGGACTATGCTGCTTGCAGCAATACTTGTTGTACCGTTATTGCTGCAGCCAGCGACCGCACAAGCGGCCAAGGCCATTACGATTTATGTGGATGGGGTTCAATTGAAGACCGATGTACCACCGGTAATGGTTCAAGGACGTGTGATGCTGCCGCTTAGAGCAATTTTTGAGGCATTGGATGCAAGAGTGTATTGGAATCAAAAGAGTCAAACCGTTACAGGGATTAAAGGAGATACAACGATCGTCCTCAAGATTAAATCGAAGGTAGCTACCATTAATGATCAGACTGTTACGCTTGACGTGCCAGCGCAGACATTGAGAGGCAGAACGATGGTGCCGGTCCGCTTCGTTAGTGAAGCGCTTGGTCAGGATGTAGGCTGGAACTCCAAGGATCAGATCGTATCTATTAAGTCTGACACTCCGAGCAATAACAGTATTTCTCCAGTAAGCTATGTATCTGTACGGGATGTGGGTAATCAGGGAGATGGCCGTGACCTGGAGATTAGCTTCTCCAAATCGTCTACGGAGTCACTGGTTGATCATTACCGCGTCCTGGTTGTGAAGGCTTCAAAAAGCTTCAATCTGGCGTCTGCTCTGAATGTCTCCGCTTCGAATTATACGACGGTGTCGACTGCAAATTCGGATCGTGCGGTGGCTTTGTCACAGAGTTCACGCGATGTAGACGGAGACTACATTAGAAATGACCAGCCTTATGTGGTTTATGTGCTTGCGGTTGGAAAAGGTTCCTATGCCAGCGTGTTATCAAATCCTTCCCCGAAGATTACTCTAGTGAATATGTCTTCGGTTGCGGAAGTAACCAATGTGAAGATAAGCGATATTAGCGATTTCGGCGATGGACGCGATGTCTCGGTTAGCTTCACTCGTCCGCAAAATGACAGCAATATTTCCAATTACCGTGTGTTTATCGTCAAGACTAAAGATGCTAACAATTTCAGTCTTACTACGGCAAATAATTTATCCAGCAGCTATTATACGACAGTATATAAATCGGGGAGCAACGGCAGCACGATGACAGGCACGCTGTCTTCCTCGGCACGTGATACCTCCGGCGATTACATTAAGAACGGCGTTCCTTACACCGCGTTCGTGCTGTCTGTGAGCAACAGCAATTCCGCCGTTAATAAGCTGTCTTCAGCTTCATCATCGGTAACACTTAATCCGAATACCGTGTCGACGCCAGTTGTTACTCAAGTGGATGATGTTAATGACTATGGGGACGGACGCGACCTCCGGGTGGGCTTCAACAAAGTATCGGATGAGTCGAATATTAGCGCCTACCGCATCTTTGTTGTAAGAGCCAACAACTATTCCAACTTCACATTAACGAAGGCGAATAGCCTGTCCAGCTCCTATTACACGCAAGTGAACAAGACGGGGTACAATATTACCCAGATTCTCTCATCCGGAGCCCGGGATACAGATGGGTATAACATTCAAAATGGAGTCAGCTATCGCGTATTTGTTATGGCTGTAGCTAAGAACTCAGGGAATAACGTGTTATCGTCCGCTTCCAATGCAATTACCCTGTACAGCAACAATGTAGGTACAGTATCGAATCTTTACGCCAGTGATGTGAATGATTATGGAGACGGTCGTGATCTCTACGTTTCATTCAACAAGGCATCCGATGAGTCCAATATTAGTCACTATCGGATCATGGTTGTCCCAACTGCGAATTACAGCAGCTTCAGTCTGTCGGATGCGAATAACGTATCCAGCTCTTATTATACGCAGGTGAACAAGACGGGGAATTACACTTATGGGCAGGCGCTCTCATCATCTGCCCGCGATGTGCGCGGCAATTACATCAGGGAAGGCGTCAGCTACCGTATTTATGTTCTCTCCGTAGGTTATGGCAATTATTCCGGCAGCAATGCGCTGTCCTCGCCATCGTCCACGATTACACTTGGCAAGAATTACAATGTGCAAGCTGTATCTAACCTGACTGTCGCTGATGTGAATGATTATGGGGATGGCAGAGATCTGCAGGTATCTTTCACGAAGCCTTCCGATGAATCGAATATCAATCAATATCGAATTCTGGTTGTACCTACTTCTTATTACAGTAGCTTCAGCCTGTCGCAAGCCAATAGCAGTTCTTATTACACCATTGAGGGCAGAGGCGGGAATAGAACGGTAACAAGGACCCTTGATGGGGCCAGGGATGTGCGCGGTAATTATGTTACTGAAGGAACTAACTACCGCATCTATGTATTGACTGTTGCAAACGGAAATTCCTCCAATGCTAACGTATTGTCCTCAGCTTCATCCGTAATTGCGCTTGCTAAGAATAAAGCGGTTCAAGCGGTGAGCAATGTCAGAGCAAGCGATGTTGGTGATTATGGAGATGGCCGGGATTTGCAGGTAACATTCACGAAGGCTTCCGACGAATCGAATATTGGTAATTATCGGATTCTGGTTGTTCCTGCGTCAAAAGCGAACGGCTTTGATGTGAATGCCGCCACTAAAGCTTCTTATTATATTGATGTAACTAAAGGTCAGTATAGTCTGAACTTGAGAAATGGCGATAGGGATACGGACGGAAATCCAATTGCAAATGATAAAGAATATCGGGTGTACGTATTATCAATAGGTACGGGAAGCTCTAAGGGGATGTATAACTTGTCCGCTCCTTCCGATATTACTAAATTGGTTAATAATGCAAAAGTTGATACAGTAGGACAGCTAAAGCTGGATGTTAAAGGAAATAAAAACAGCTATAGTGATATTGAGGTCAGTTTTAAGAAAGTTAAGGATGATCTAACTGTAGTACAAGAGTATAGAGTGTTTCTAATTCCAGAGGGTTGGGCTGATACTTTCAATCAACAGAGTGCCGAAAGCATTAAAAATGAAACTTGGTACTCCATAATTAAACCCAATAATAATGATGTTGTGCAAACCTTGATGACTCCAAAAGATGCCTCTGGAAATACTATTGAAATCGGAACTTCTTATGTTGCTAAAGTACTAACTGTAGCGAAGACAGGAGTCACAGCATTGTCAGCAAAATCTAACGCGGTATCCCTCTTGCCAAATCCGGATGATGTTGCTGTAGATTCAGCTACGATTACAGATGCTTCCACGACCGTTGATGGAATCACAGTCACAGTTAAAACGCCGGATAAGAAGGCGTATATCGATAGTTACGAGATATATGCAGTGCCGAGCAATATAACGGATTTTAATCTAAACAACCTTAACTCGGTTAATCCGTCTACGACAGTTCCTAAAGAATTTACAGGTGGAGCTATTAAGATTAATGTGACGACACCTGGTTCTTACAGGCTCTATGTTCTTTCGAAACCGGATGGTAAAAATGCTAAAAAGGCAGCTTTATCCTCATCGTTTCAAATAGACGTAGCCACTCCTACTGCTCCAACTCAAGAGCCTAACCCTCAACCTTAAGAGATAGGCTAAAATAATTTCTTCACAAAGGGGACTCCTCAATGGTGCTTCATGGGCCATAAGAAGGAGTCCCTTCTTGTTGTACATAACACAGATTCAGTTATTCCAAAGCTGATTCTATGTATAAACGGCATAGACTGGCATACGGCAATCAAGTAGTTGTACAATAAAGAGACAGGCTATAGCAGCAAAATTTAGGATAAGGTGGACATGGATTCATGAAGAAAGTCGGTTTAGTGATGCGCAAAATTCAATTTGCGGAGGCGCAGGGACCCAGGGTATTCGCCGAAAGGCTGCGAAATATCGCCCAACAGCTGGGAGTCGAGATCGTCTTTATTTCTCCTGAGCGGCATGTCAGCGGCCATGATTGGATTCCGGGCTATGAGCATGAGAAGGGCGATCTGGTCAATTACGATATTGTGCTCGATCAGATTTACGCAGAGCGCATCGAGCATGTGATCTATACGGTATCCGGGTTCACCTTCCTGAAGATGTTCCTGAAGAATAGTGTGCTGTTTCCGCATAGCTTCCCTGATCCAGCCCTAACTGGATATGAGATGATGAAGCCCTTCTATAGCATCGTTGACAAGGCGGTTGTACAGACAGACTTTCTGAAGCGCCAGCTGGATACGGTATTTGGCGTTAGCGATGTGGATGTGATTCCCATCGGCTTTAGTGAGGAATTAGCCCATCGGTATTACGACCCGAACGCTGTCGTTGCTAATCGCGTATTATGGATCGGCCGGGATGAAGAGAATCGTCGCCCCGATCTTGTGCTGGAATATGCCAGACAGAATCCGGATAAAGAGGTTTATATGGTATTCGGCGGGATGCGCTACAAGGAAAGTATGAAGAAATACGATATTCCACACAATGTGAAGCTTAAATTTGCTCTGACCCAGGCGGAAGTATTCGAACTGATGAATTCGGCCAAGGTGTATTGGAGCTGTTCCCGATTTGATACGTTTGCGATGCCGTTAACCGAGGCGCTGGCGATGGGAAAGATGGTGGTCAAACCTGAGCACCCTTGCTATGATCACATTAGCTCGCGGCATGCCTTTGCCGGCAACGAGCAGAACTGGTTTGAGCTGGTTAATATGGCGACGGCTCTGCCATTGCAGACTTCCGTACATAATCGAGAGTACGCTTTTGGTAAATTTTCCTCTACAGTGATGAAGCAAGGGTATGAGAAGTTTTTTGATCAGTGGTTGAGGTAGGTACAACAAATCATTTGAGGAATAAGCGAAATCATCCGAATTGAGGAAATTGGGAAAAGGTTATTTCATATGTATAGAGTAGCCCTGTTTGCAGGGATGGTCAGAGATACGCAGTAGGCACTCTCGGGTGAATCACCCGAAAGAGTGATTCTTATTTTGTAAGCGCTATAATTTATAATTTTGGAATGATGAGGTTATGGGCGGGAGGAGAATGCAGGATGAGTTTGAATCACAGCTTGGGGTACGAAGATGATGCAAAGTTGTTAATTGTAAATGCGGATGATTACGGGATGTGTCATTCGGAGAATCTGGCAGTTCAGCGGCTGTTCCAGGAGGAGGTCATCTCTTCATCGACGATTATGATGCCCTGTGGATGGGCGAAGGAGGCTGCGGTCTGGAGCGCAAATCATAGTGAGTATGATGTCGGGGTGCACTTGACCTTTACCAGCGAATGGAGTGGTTATAAATGGGGGCCTGTGACAAGAAATGGCGATGTAAGATCCCTGGTCACGAAGGAAGGGTACTTTCCGACGGACTGCAAAACGTTTGAAGAGCAGGCAGAACCGGAGCAGGTACGCCTGGAAATCGTCAATCAAATTGAAGCTGCGCTGGCGATGGGCGTCCATCCGACGCATCTTGATAATCATATGGGCAGCCTGTATGGATTGGCGACCGGCAAGCAATTCCTGGATGTTGTCTTTGAAATTTGCGCCTGGTACGGGCTTCCCTTCCGCATGCCAAGAGCGCTTCCGAATATGGAGAAAGTGCCTTCCGAGGCGATAGAAGTGGCAAATCAGGTTACGGCTCTGGCCGATCGGATGGGCGTCGTAATTCTGGACCATTTGATTGGTCTGCCCTTCGGGAAATTACCGGGGGAGACATATGATAGCTATAAACAGAGCATGATTGAAGTGCTGCGGAATTTGCAGCCCGGGGTATCGGAAATTCTGATTCACCCGGCAATTGCGAGCGAGGAGCTTAAGGCGGTCCACCACGAGTGGGAGAAGCGGCAATGGGATTATGAGCTGTTCCGGGACCCGGAAGTCCAGCAGGTGATTGAAGAGCAGGGAATTGTTCGGGCCTCATGGAGTGCATTGCAGAAGGTGCAGAGGCAAGGGAAGTAAATCGGGAAGCAGCAGGGCTGTCACGGTGGGTCGTCAAGACTACACGGGATAGCCCTCTTTTTAGTGTGAACACAGTCATTGTTAGAAAAGCTAATTTTATTTCTTGCATTATACAGTCAAACTGTATATAGTGTAACTATACAGTTATACGATATATAGCGATACTGAATAAGGAGGGCAACAAAATATGAGACGGGATAAAAATTTACCGCTGACAGAGACGGTTTATTATATACTGCTGGCTTTGCTTGAGCCGGCCCATGGATATTTAATTATTCAGAAGGTGGATGAGCTGAGCGCCGGTCAGGTACATATGGCAGCCGGAACATTATATGGGGCGGTGGACAATCTGCTGAAGCAGAAGCTGATCCAACCCGTACGCAGCGAGGATAGCCGCCGCAAGGTCTATGTTATTACCGAACTAGGCCGCGATATTCTGCTTCAGGATTATGCCCGCATGCGTCATATGATTGAGATGACAGGGATGATTATGGATAGGGAAAGGGGGGAGCAATATGAAGAAATATAAGTTTTTTACCGATTTTGACCGTGAAGAGAAGTGGCTGAACGAGATGGCTCATTCAGGATATCAGCTCGTGAATAAAGCCTATAGCTATGAATTCGTGCTAGGATCCCCCGAGGATGCCAACTACCGGATTGATTATCGCACCTTTAAGAATAGACAAGATTTCGAGGATTATCGGATGTTATTTGAGGACAGTGGCTGGAAGCATATCGCTGGGACGAAGAGCTCGGGAGCTCAATATTTCAAGCAAGTGATGGACCAAGGAGACGAAGATATATTCTCGGATGTGGACTCCAAAGCGGCGCGCTACAAACGGCTTTCGGAAATGTGGCTGTCACTGGCTGGCTGCTTCATTCCTTTGCTAGCAGTGTTAATATCCACGGGTGCGATTAACATCACTGCTTTTGTTAAGCCTAAGCTTCTCTACTATACGCCGGGACTTTGGGAGCTGAGCGGGGCGCATTTCTGGAGAGCATTTCTATTCGAGACACCATTCGCCCTTCTCCGCGGCTTTAGTTGGGTGATTCTACCGATATTTATTCTGGTATATGTGATTTTCGCTTATAAAGCAAAGAAACAATATGAGAAGACGCAGCAAGGACATTAAGGCCTATCCTTATAAGAACTGGAGCCTCCCGGAGAACGAATATCAATTCTATGGGGGGCCTTTTTTGTATCTTTTCAGCGCGTACAGAAAAAAATGAAAGAAATTTTGAAACTTTTTCTGTGCCTTCATAGTCTAACGAGCACATTAGCAAGCCAAGCTTGTAACAAGCAAAGGATTTGCGAACCAACTGGGGGTGAACCAACTGAATAAAGAAACAGCACAAATGACGGAGCAACAGTTCAGCGAACGGGTCGGAGCGTGCAAGGAGAAGCTGTATCGCTTTGCCTACTGTTATGTGAAGAATGAGCAGGAGGCGCTGGAGATCGTCTCAGAGGCGACCTATAAGGCTTATCTCGCGTACAGAAGATTGGATAATTCGCAGTATTTTGAGACCTGGATCAGTCGAATTGTCATTAACTGCGCTATGGACCATATGAGACGGCACAAGAAATATACTTATATGGAAGACAGCGTAGTGGAATTCTCCGCCAAGGAGGACCCGGTTCCATTGGAGGACAGATGGGATCTTTATGAGGCGCTGGATCGTCTTAAGCCGGAGGATAAGGCCTTTATTATTTTGAAATATTTTGAAGATCAGCGGTTCAAGGATATGGCCGAGGTTTTGTCGATGCCGGAGAGCACGGTGAAGACGAGACTCTATCGGATCCTGGATAAGCTGAAGAGACAATTAATCAAGGAAGAGGTAGATGCGCTATGACTGGAAAAGAACGCTATGAAAATATAGAAATTCCATCCCAGCTCTCTGACGTTATAGAAAAGGCGACACAGCGCGGGCGGGCTCACCAAAGAAACCGAAGAATGATTCGTGGAACATCCACGCTTGTTGCAGCATGCGCTGCGTTGATGATCGCCGTTAATGTACCCGGTGTAGCTATGGCCTTATCCGATGTGCCCGTTGTAGGATCGATCGTCAAGGTTCTGCAGGTTGGAGGCGGAGGAGAGCGTACGGATGGGGCCAAGGTAAGCACCTCCGTTCAAGAGAATGCGCTGGATATCCACTTCACCGTCGATGGAGAGCAAACCGCAAGCGTACCGGCATATACGGTGGACTACAAGGAGGCGCCGAATCGGTTAATCTTTAACTTCAACGGCGTGCGTGACCTGGACTTGCAGAGATTGGAGCAGGATATTCGTTCTCTCTCCAATGTGAAGGACGTATATACCAATGTGGTTCTCGATGACTCTGCAATCCGCTTCGTCGTTGAGCTTAAGGATCATATCGATTACTCTGTGTCCGAGTACAAGGAGCCTGGTTATATTCAATTGAAGCTATTTGGTGCTGCCAAGCAGGCAGAGCCTCACGAAGTATTCTATGTTCGCAGCCAGGAGATGGAGCAGGGTGAATCGCTTGGTATGCTGGATGAGCAGTATGCTCAGGATGGAAGTTCGGTCATCAAGACGAAGAGCGGTAAGTTCGTGCTGGCGATCGGCGGCTTTGCATCCCGGGCCGAGGCCGAGGAGAAGCTTCATCAATTGTCTGAACGCGAGGATTACTATGAGACGCTGCAAGTAGACAGCTGGATGAGCAATGAGAACCCGCAATAATATTGCTAGTGAAGCCGTCTGATAAATTAAGAGAGAGCTGAAGGGGATACCCTCAGCTCTCTTTGCTTTCAATTAAGCCACGCTTCGTGCAGCGCGGCGTTATTTTAGAGACAACGTTTCTTTATATAGCAAGGCTTCTAACTTTTCCTTGCTTAATGGCGGACTATAATAGTAACCCTGTATTTGATCACAGCCATGAGCCTGGAGAAACTTGAGCTGTTCTTCCGTCTCGACCCCTTCAGCGAGCACCGTTAAACCCAGCGATTTGCCAAGCTGAATTATGGATAGGAGCAGAGCCGTATCTCTCGGATCCTCTGGAGTTTGCGTGATGAAGGTTCGATCGATCTTAAGCACCTGGAGGGGCAGTTCTTTTAAGTAATAGATCGAGGAATAACCTGTACCGAAGTCGTCGATGGATAGTGATATCCCCCGTTCCTTCAGGTAGTCCAGCTTATTCTTGATAATTACCGGATCATTCAGAATCGACTCGGTAACTTCCAGCTCGAGGTACTGCGGGTCTAATCCGGTCTGCTCCAGCGCGGCCTCTACGATATGTACAAATCTGGGATGCCGAAATTGAATCGCCGAGACATTAACAGAGATCGGCAACTTCGGATAGCCGGCTTCCTGCCAGGCTTTGTTCGTTCGACAGGCTTCACGCAGTACCCATTCTCCAAGCTGTACAATAAACCCGGTGTCTTCTGCCACAGGGATGAAGGCAGAGGGCAGGATTCGCCCGTGATCAGAGTCATTCCAACGAATAAGAGCTTCATAGCCGGTCAAAACCAGGCTGGATGAATCGACTTTGGGCTGGTAATATAACTCAAATTCACCGTTCTCCAAGGCTTCCGGTAATTTTTTCTCGATTTTAACTCTCTCCAGCAGCTTATCCATCAAGTAATAATCAAAGTAATGCGGTTCCTGTACCGAAGCCAGCTTCGCTTCCTTCATCGCTAACTCCGCATGCTTCAACAGCTGGGTTACATCGGTTCCGTCATCCGGGAAGAGGCTGATCCCCATGCCGAATCCGACATGAATTTTCTCCCCATTGACGAGATAGGAATGTCTAAGCGCCTCGCATAGCTCGCAGGCCATTTTATGTATTTGCAACGGATCAGACAGGCAGGATAACAGGATGATGAACTCATCGGCGAAGCTGCGGCATATCGGTGTTCCTTCCGGAAAGGTAGCGCGCATGCGATCCCCGACTCCCTTGAGCAGTTCATTGCCGGCACGCTCTCCATAGCTCTCATTTATGTAACGAAAGCGATTCAGGTTTACTCTAAGCACGGCCGCTGTCTTCTGCTCAGCCTTGGTCTGCTCCAGGCTGGCTTTCATCACCGTACTGAACCGGCTCATCGTCAGCAGATCGGTGACAGAGTCAAAATATGTAAGCTGACGAATTCTCTGTTTGGAGGCATTGCGATCTTCGATTTCCTCCGTTACATCGAACTGCAAGCCGATAAAATAGATTAATTCTCCATCGGGATTCAAAATCGGGCTTATAATAAACTGATTCCAGAACGTGGATCCGTCCTTGCGGTAGTTCTTAATCGTTACCGTATCCGCCCGGCCTTCCTTGATCGCTTGTCGGATCACTCCCAGATGACGCTTGTCTGTCTCATCCCCCTGCAGAAAGCGGGAGTTGCGCATAAGTACTTCTTCGCGTTTGTATCCAGTAATCTTCTCAAATCCCTGGTTGACATATACTAAGGGATTGTCCTTAAGCCTAGGGTCCGTAATAGCTATCCCAACACCCATCATATCGATGGATCGCAGCAGGGCCGAGGAATTGATAATTGACTCAATATGCGTATATTCTGACGCTTGGTCCATACTAATACCCCCTAACAGACCGTAATGAAATATGTATGAAGAACCAATTTCATAGTATGAATCGCATTGGTTAAATAATCAGGATGGTCTTGAAATTGACTCTTTCGGACGATGTTCGGTTGGGAGCACCTCTCTTCCACATCATACATGCTGGACCGAAAGGAAATCAATGGCAGAGCTGATCATTCCCCAGCGAAATTATGTATTGTCTAAGATGATATTACCATATTCGGAGCCATACGTAGTTCGATTGTTCTGAACAGTTTGTAAATGTAGTAGATAAGTACTAGTTCCCAGAGGAACACAAAAAAGCGATTTCGCGCATTCAGCGTGAAACCGCAGACCACTCTTATTAATCTTCGTTACCCGTATTTTCCTGTGGGGTGAACCGCTCACTCTCTACAAACAGCTTGCCTCGGTACTCAAAAGGGGAGATGCCCTCTAATTCCTTGAATACTCGGGAGAAGTGCCTCGTATTTTCAAATCCAACCGCTTCACTGATCTCGGCTATCTTCAGCGAGCCATTTCCGATTAATTCCTTCGCCTTGCGAATGCGTACCTTCTTCAAGTAAGTCACGAAGCTTTCCCCGGTAAAAGTTTTAAATGCTTCGCTAAAATAGGAATAATTCAGAGATACATGATTGCTCACCATAGCCATATTCAGCGGACGATGATAATTTGCTTCAATAAAAGCTACCGCTTCCTTCATATCCCCATGTTCGGTATGAGCCGATCGGATCTCCTTGATATATTTGTCCAGGCTGGATAAAAGCTGCTCCAACGATCTGAAATAATTGTGAAAATGGTCGAAATTAGAAAGGTCGCCAACCTTGCGATACAGCTTGATCACTTCCACAGATGCTTCTCCGTATATTCGGAAGACCTCATCAAGGACCTGTTCATTGATTTGCTTGCTGACCGCCTCCAGATATTGAGTATCAATCCCTGCCAATTGATCGATCCGGAAAATTTGATGCAAGAGGGGGCTGATCTCTTTCTCTCGGCCTGTACCGAGAATGTTGCCCAGTTTGCGAATATCCTCCATGGGTATAGCGTAAAACAGTCGTTCCTTTGGAAGCTCAGCGTACCAGATCAGACGAGTCTTGGGATAGATAAAGGAATAATTCAGGGACTCGCTTGCTTGGCAGTAGCATTTGGCGAGATCCTCCAATCGATTTCCTTCTTCGCTAACGCCGATTAATAAGCCATTAAGCCCTTTACTGCTGGCCAAAAGCGACATGTCGGCAAATTTCTGCTGCGTTCCACCTATGAGCACCACTCTTCCTTCACGATCCAGTAGAGAGGCGTTTAGCTGGCCTTCTACGCTTCCAAACAGATCCTCGGCAAGGGCCTTCAACCCTTCCTTCTTGATCCGGCTGCCATCTTCGTATTTATAGGTTAAGACAGCGACCGAGAAGGGCAGGGAATACTGCTCAAAGTCGATCTCTTTGCTCCACAACCGGATCTCATCCTTCGACAAATCGCGCTGCATCAACAAATCCTGCAAGCGTACCAATTGAACCTGCAGCCGATAACCCTCAGTAATAGCCATCTGCTCGGCAATGAGGGAGCGTCTTGCCAGTTGGTCCTTACATTGGCGCAGCGCAGTAAATAACTCATCCCTGTGAATCGGCTTGAGCAGGTAATCGATTGCCTGATACCTGATCGCTGCTTTAGCATATTCAAAATCCTCGTACCCGCTTAAAATAATGATTAGCGGCCGCTCATTTTGACTCGCTGGCAGAGGTTCTGCCGATAATTTCTCAATTAAAGTGATTCCATCCATAACCGGCATCCGGATATCCGTAATAATAATCTCCGCGCCATGTTCCCGATATAGCTCGAGCGCCTCCGCGCCCTGAGTAGCCGTAAACAATGCAAACTGGTCCGGAAATTCGCGTTCAATCATTGTTTTCAGGCCCAAGCGGATATTTTTCTCATCATCGACGATCATCAAATTTGTCATTCGTGCCTACCCTCCCTGTTAACAGTACCTTCGGCAAGGACATGACAACCGTTGTAAATTGACCATACTCGCTGAATACCCTAAGACCGTATTCGTTACCGTAATATAACCGGATACGCTCCTGAACATTTCGCAGGCCAATTCCATTACGATTTGCCTCTGGTCCGGAACTTCGGAAAAGTTTATCATTCATCCCTATAGACTGCAATTCCTGATTTAAGACGGATAAATCCTCTGCGTGCATTCCAATGCCATTGTCCGTGACTATAATTTGCACATCGTGATTCTGCCAATCATGCACTTGAATCGAAATCTGTTTATCGGACTCTTCTCCGATCCAGGCATGTTTTACGGCGTTTTCAACAATCGGCTGCAGGGACATCTTGAGCATCTCCATCTCCAGAGCTTCTTCAGGAATATTGAGCTTGAGAAGAATCGGTTCGTCAAACCGGATGTTCATCACTTTCGTGTAATTCTCAATATGTCGGATTTCATCGCGCAGCTTTGCGTATTCTCCAGACCATTTGAAGTTATATCGCATCATCCCCCCAAGGGAGGTTAACGAATCCGAAATCGTTCGTTGATTCTCAATTTCGGCTAGCATTTTTATGTTTTCCAAAGTATTAAATAAAAAGTGGGCGTCAATCTGATTATGAAGCGAGCGCAGCTCCGCTTCCTTCGTTAGCGCTTGCTTGTATACCGCTTGAGCGACCAATGTATTAATCGTATTCATCAGCTTGGAGAAATGATGTGCGAGCTCTCCGACCTCGCCACCGCCGCGAATAGAGATTCCGCTGTAAGCTTCTCCACGCCGTACCTTTTTCATCTCCTCCGTTAATAGGCGAAGGTTTTTCAGGATAAAGGCATTCAGAATATAAGCGATCAGGGTGACCAGCGTAATAAAAACGATATTGGCTCCGATGAGGAGATTGCGGGTACGGGATATATCCTGGATCACACCCTCCATAGATACGATATTAATCAGATTGGCATTAATTCGTTCAATTCGCTGGTGCAATAGCAGAAACTGTTTACCGTTCTCTTTATAACGAACATCCCATTCTCCCGTGTCCTGATATCGCTGAAGGCGCTCCTTAATCATGCTTTCCATTTCCGGGTTAGCTTTCAGAAAAGAATCCTTCTCCCGTGTGAACGTCTGTGCTTCGCTGTCCACAAGCAGCATCTGCGATTTACTATCCTGCATGACGGAGTAAGTCCTTGGACTGAAGTTCTCCAGCAGCATATCAACTTGGACCATGCCGACATGATGCCCTGCAGGGATACTCAATTCACGAAGCAGCGACACTTTCGGCGTAAGCGCGGGCGTTTGCCCTATGTACCGTTCCATCAGATCCGGATCCTTGTATTGGAAAGACCAGGACTCCGTGCCCTTCATTTGCACAGCCTTCTTATACCATGGTTCATCGGCTACACGGTATTCGCGGAAGAAGATCGGCCATATTTCCACAATATCGCTGCTGGAGAACAGGCGAAGATGTGCCACATTGGGATTATAGTACTGAATACGAGTCAAATTCTTGAAGCTGTAGTTGTTAAAGTTTACAAGTTCATCGGTATCCGGAGCGTTGGTATTAGCGAGGTAATCCTTCACATCCGGATCGTCATAAGCGACCTGTGCTGCCCGAACCATGGATTCAATTTGCGTATCAATATGCAATTGCTCCATTTCCAGCAGGGACATGCTCTTGTCCTGAGCATCGCGCAAATACATATTGTTGATTGCTTTATAAGAATAGAAGGACACCAGCAAACAGGGCCCTAAAATGATAAAAATATAGGCAGCGATCAGGCGGCTCTGCAGAGAACGGCGTCCGATCCAATACATTAATGAATCCCAAATCGCTCGCAAGCGCTTCTCCCTCATCATAGCTAGCCGACTCCTTTATAGACACCCAAAAGCCCGCGATAAGCGGGCGTTTTGGGCAGGGCTATAGTTACATGCCGAGCTTCTTCTTATTTTCTTCATATTTCGCTTGTTTGTATGCCTGTACTTTGGCATAGCCAAGGTCATCTTGCTTTTTAATATAATCATCCCAAATTTTATCGAATTCGGTTTCGGAACTTGCCATAAGCAATTTAGGCAATGTCTTGCCGCGTAGATCCTTAATCTTGGTATTGATAATGCCTTCTTCCGAGTTGGCAAGCGGATCAAGCTCATCGAATTCAGAGAAGCTCTTCGCTTTGCCGCGAGTCCAATCTTCCAATTGTTTATATGGTTCAACCGATTCCGGTGCCCATTGCTGGGTAATATTCGTATTTTGCATCATCCAGAAGGTGAAGGAGGAACCGTACTGCTTATCAAAGGCAGAGCGATCTTTGTTCATCAGATCAAATGCTTCAGGCAGGAATTGATCCTTCCCGTCAATTGTATCATAGCTCACGCCTTTTTCACCAAGATAAAGGTCTTTCTGTCCTTCTTCACTGTTCAGGTAGCTAAGGAATTTAATGGCGCGCTCTTTGTCCTTCACATCTTTAGAGATCAGGGTCAAAGTCCAGCCGGCAATACTTGGGCCGTTCAAGGTTGGCGCATCCAGGTTAGCATTTGCAGGACCGTCGACGGCGATATAAATTTTGTTAGGATCTTGCTGGTACAAGGTGCCGAGTTGGGCCGCAAAGTCCGTACGTTGATACAGCATGGCGAAGTAACGGCCTTGAGCGATTTTTTCTTCCATTTGGGCACGTTTGTCGATGAAGATATCTTTCGCCAGCAAGCCGTCCTGGTTCGCTTGACGCAGCACTTTCATCCATTTGATATATTCTGGATCACGTTCACGCTCATACAGTTGACCGTCTTTTTCCCGCGGGATCGCCAGGAAGTTCTGGATATAACCTTCCAGGGAGTCGTTTCCTGTCTGGATGAACTCATGCAGTCCTAACGGAATGATCGGTTGACCGTCGATTTCCGGAAACTTCTCCTTGGCAGCCTTCAGGGCAGACAGGAAGCCTTCCGGCGTGCGCATGTCTGGACTGCCGATCGCCTCGTAGATATCCTTGCGTACTACAAACGTCTGGTTGGATACATAAGTATCGCCAAATTGTTCATAGTCTTTAGGGGACGAGGAAGAGTTCGGATAACCGTACACGTTGCCATCGTCTTGGGTGTACCAGCCCAGCTTGTCAGGGTCGGATACTTTAAAGAAGTAAGGGTCGTATTGTTCTGCCAATTCGTTGAGCGGAAGTACGAGCCCGCCTTCGATCATCTTCTTCACGCCATCTTCCCACCAGCCGAGCGTAATGAAGTCAGGCAGCTTGCCGGAAGCAATCAGTGTATTCAGCTTTTCGTTTTCGTTACCGGCCGGAACGATGAAGTTAATATCAACGCCTGTCTTTTTAGTGACATACTGGGAAGTCGGATCAACCCCCCATTTATTAGGGAACCAGGCGAAGTTCAAATACCAGTCAAACGTAATCGGAGAGGTGTCTGACTTCCAACCTGGCTCGTCTGCGGATGGAGCTGGTTTGTCAGACGTAGATGTGTTCGCTGGAGTATTGTTAGCGTTTTCTTTTTTAGCGGTATTATTTCCTTTACCGGAACAAGCCGCCAAGGACAGAACCATGATACATGCCATTAGAAGCATTATCACTTTTTTGGACTTTCTTTTCATGCCCATGCTTTTTAACCCCTTTTCTCAATTTGATTAGTGCTATATTGTGCAACTCCAAAGCCGCGGTTAAGCGGCCTGGAGGAGTTACTGTAAATGAGGGCTTATCCCTTGATAGAGCCGATCATCATTCCTTTGACGAAATAGCGCTGCAGGAATGGATAAGCAAATACGATTGGAAGCGTAGTTACAACCATCGTCGCCAGCTTCACCGATTGCGAGGTGACCGTCTTGGTTACGGCGCTTCCCTGCAAGGCGGTAGTCATAATATTCGAGCTGGATTGAGCGACTACCCGGTAAAGGAAGGTCTGGATCGGTTGCAGCGACTCTTTATTAATGTAGATAATCCCGGCAAAATAGTCATTCCATTGGTATACCCCGTGGAACAGGGCGATGGTAGCAATAACAGGCATCGACACCGGGAGCACGATTCTTAGAAGAATCGTCCAGTCGTTGGCCCCGTCGATTCGAGCCGCCTCATCCAGTCCGTCGGGAATTTCCCGGAAGAAGGTCATAAAGATGATGAGGTCAAAGAAGCTGAACAGCACCGGAATAATAAATACCGCAAATGTATCGAGCATATGCAAATCGCGAATCAATAAATAAGTGGGAATGAGGCCTCCCGAGAAGATCATCGTGATCGTTCCCAGGAAGATATAGAACCTTCCGAAAATCAACTCTCTGCGTGAGAATGCGTAAGCTACCATAGCGGTGAAGAAGACGTGAGCTCCCACCCCCACGAGAGTCTTGGCAACGGTCAGCAGCATGGCTGTCGTAATACCGGGGTTGTCGAATACGGCCTTGAAGTTCTCCAGGCTAAATACCCGTGGCCACCAGTAGATGCCGCCCAGCATAGCGTCCTTGCCATCGTTGAAGGCATTGATCAGGACATACCAGATCGGATACAGGGTAACGAAGCAGATCAGCAGCATCCCCAGATTATTAATAATATCAAAAATGGCTTCGCCTATGGTTTTACGTTTTATGAAAGACATGTGCAGTTCCTCCTTGGCCTAAAATAACGAAGTATCGTTGAGTTTTTTGGATACTTGGTTTGCAATCAGCAGCAGTGTGAGCGCAATAACGGATTTGAACAATCCGATCGCCGCTGAGAACGAGTAACGGCCTTGGGAAATCCCTGTATAGTAGACGTAGTAATCTATAACATTACTTGCGCTGTCGTTCAGAGAGTTGCGCAATACGAGAATCTGATCAAAGTTGGAGTTCAGAACACCACTGACGGCTAGTATAAACAGGATACTGATTGTGCCTTTAATTGCCGGAAGAGTAACATACCACATCTTCTGGAAGCGTCCGGCACCGTCGATGGTTGCTGCTTCATACATTTCAGGCGAAATCCCTGTGATCGCTGCCAGATAAATAATCGCTGACCAGCCAAGCTCCTTCCAAATATCCGATGTAATCACAATCGTCCAGAAATATTTTGGCTCAGCCAGGTAGGAAATTGGCTGATCTATCAAATGCAGGGCCATCAGGATATCGTTAATGATCCCTACATCCGACAGCCAAGTAGCCAGGATTCCACCGAGTACAACCCAGGACAGGAAGTGGGGAAGATACGAAATAGTCTGAATCGCCCGCTTGAACCGCAGGTTGCGCACCTCATTCAGGAAGAGCGCGAATATGATCGGAAGCGGGAAGGTCATCAGTTTAATCAAGCTGATTCCCAAAGTGTTCTTCATCACGTAGCCAAAGTTCTCATCCGACAAGAACTCCTTGAAGTGCTCCAGTCCGACCCAGGGTGCTTCGGAAATCGTTCTGATAATGTCATAATCCTTAAATGCGATAACAACGCCGTACATGGGGATGTAGTTGAAGATGATCATCCATGCGATTCCGAGCAAAGCCATAATTTGAATATGTCTTTGAGATACAAGTTTCTTCAGCCATTTCTGCCTTGCCGTTGGTGGTGATATATTCGAATCTATCATGGCTGTGGGCGGTGTAGACTTTTGCATTTCCATAGTAACCTCCAAGTTATGCAGTATCTTGTTTGAAAGCACTTTCGCTAAATATACTTTCATTGTAATTGGATAACGGAGTGAGGATAATGCTTCAGATTTCGTATTGATGTACTCATTTTTCGGTTAAGGGACAAAAAGTGGTGCAAAAAAAGTCCGCTGTATGATGTGACATACTTCATTTATCCGGCAATCCATATGGTGGTAACATGCTCACAACCTGCTACGGTACAGCGATTCAGGGAGAGACCCTATGCCTTAAGGCGGGGATAGAGATATATTGGATAGGGAAAGAGGCCTCGGGAATTTAAGTTTCCGAGGCCTCTTTGCAATAAGTGGGAGTTTAGGGCAGCATACTGTTGGCTCGCTGGATGATCGAAGATATTTTTGACTCGTGATTATATATGTTTTGCTTCTTCGTATTGATTTGAGCGGATAGAGTAAGTAGTCTGGCCAGGATATCCATCGTTCGATCAGCGTCATTTTTCTTTACCGCAGCTTTGAAATTGGACCACTCGGTGGTTAGCTGTTTGTTGGGGGTGGAGACAGCGCTTTTCTCAGCTTTGATCTTCGTCTTTACGGCATCGATTTCCGACAGGATACTACGGATTTGCTTCTGTTTCTTTGTTCTTTCTGCTTTGGCGGTCTTCAAAGCGGCCTCCTTCGACTTGAGGTCCTGCTTGGTGATGTCGACCACCAGCTTCATTCCTTCAGCTTGTGCCTTCAATACCTTGTAAAGGGATTTGTCCTTCAATTTATTGGCGGCAGCTACCTGCTTATTCAATGAAGTATACGAGGTGTATAGGGGCTGGTATTTCGATTTGGTTGTCTTGACCTGCTCCTCCAGCTTGCTGATCTTGCTTGAATCGATATTGCTAATGGCCTTGCGGACAGCCGTTGCCTTGCTCTCATTGTCGTAATGCAGGGCCGAGGTTCGGTCATCCAGACTTGCTATCTGCGTCCGGCTGCTCTTGAAATCCGTGTATTGCTTGCGGAGCTTGGCCCCGTTCTTGCCAGCTTTATCTGCGGTTGCGCCGAGTTGAGCGTTGATCGAGTCGGTGAACTCGAAGGCGGCAGCGGAGGCCTGTCCCGGTGGGGACAAGGTGGTGATTCCCGCGGCAATGAGAATGACGAACACCAGTACAGTTATGCCGGTTCTAAGAGGGTTTAACATAGAGCATCTCTCCTTAATCAGATTGCCGCAATACGAGTCATCAACATCTATACATATACACGTACACGCCAAAAAGCACCCGCAGGCCAGGCTCATCAAGAGCCAAGCTTACGGGTGCTTCCATCGTAAGTTTGATCGTATTGCAGTTTCGTTTAATATACACATAAATGGGGGATTTCGTCAATTGGCGTATATGTTTCTGGAAAGTGCATAAATGGTTCACAGAATCGTAATACTTGACTTGACTTTGTCCAGAAATCATGGAAAATGAGGGAAATAACATACTTGGAGGGTTTATGGAGACAGAATCGCTATTGAAGGTTGAAGAGCTGGCCTTAAAGAAATATAGGATCTTTCGGCAGAGCCAATTGCGCTACATCGCCAGGGCCATGCTGGCAAGTATGTTCATCGGATTCGGAGTGATTGTTGCTTTTAAGACCGGAAACTTCTTCTATATGGAGAACTCCCCGTTCACCTATCCGATGGCGGCGATTACGTTCGGCGCGGCTATCATTTTGATCGCTTATGGCGGAGGGGATTTATTCACCGGCAATACGTTCTATTATACTTACGCGGCCTTGCGCAAGAAATTGCAATGGTCTGAGGTCGGTAAGCTATGGGTATTCAGTTATGTAGGAAATATTATGGGAGCGGCCGCGTTCGCCTTGCTTATTTTTTTGACAGGTCTGTTTACCGATGCTTCAGTGAATAGCTTCCTGCTGAATGTTGTTGAGCATAAGATGAACACCTCGGCGATCGAGCTGTTCTTCCGGGCTATTCTATGTAACTGGCTTGTCTGTCTGGCTTTCTTCATTCCGATGTCGCTCAAAGGCGACGGAGCCAAGATGTTTGCGATGATGCTGTTCGTGTTCTGCTTCTTCATATCCGGCTATGAGCACAGTATTGCCAATATGTGTACCTTTGCGATTGCGCTTGTGCTGAACCATCCAGGAACGATCTCCTTCTATGGGGTTATCCACAACCTCGTTCCGGTAACGATCGGCAATTTAATCGGCGGCGTACTGCTGATGGGCTTTATGTATTATTTCGTGAACAAGCCCTTTCTGGATGCGGTGGAGAAGGGGAAGGACGAATAGGAAGTTAGGGCTGGTGACGGTGATGTCACCGGCCTTTTTATACCTACGTGCAGCAGCTTAATGTGAGTTGGTAGCATCACATAACCTCTCCATATATTTGTACAGTGCATGGAACTTGCCGCTATAGTCTTTCTTCCAGGGTTTTCTTTTGCCGCAGAAATGTAGGAAAACGGTATGGTTGATCACATACTCCATATCCCATTCCCCGTTGCTCGTAATTTTGTAATAGCGGAAGTATCTCGCATCATAATTGTACAGCTTCTCATCGATGTTTTTGATTCGTTTGGCATACAGCGCATTGATAATATCCTGATCCGGCATAATCAGCTTGGTGCGATTATTCTCAACGAAGTCGTAGATTTCCTCCTCGCTAACCAGCTTTTTTTGCAGCTTCAAATTCATCAACAGTACTCCGGAATTGTAATAAGACTCAATTTTATAAGGGTTTAACCTAAGCTTGTTGATTTCTTTAATAGAGATCAGGTCATGGGAAGCAGCGGCATACAAATAATGCTCCAGATCGGTTTCGTAAAGCTCCCTGACAGAGTTCAGCACCAGAATATCCGGATCCAGGTAGAGGATTCGTTCCATAGGGTCCGGCAGGAAGCGAAAGGCGAGCAGGCGGTAATACATTTCCTTCGTGTAATGGAGTAGGGTAGGGGCTGCGGCGAAGCTATGGTCATCGACTTCAATCTCCTCCAGCATGCTGCCGTTCCCTTGTTCAGCACATAACCGGCGCAACCCCTCGATCTCCTGGCGCTTTAAGCTTGAATGCATGACATAAACCGTAAACTGCTCTCCCTTATTATTAAGGAATAAAGAGTAGAGCATCACTCGCAGAGGCTTCACGTAGTTAGAGTTCAAAGTGACCAGAATATTTAGCGGTTCAGACATGTGGACATGCTCCTTGTATAGATATTTCCATTGAGTATTCAATGGGCTATACCTCTATTGTATGGATAATGAGGGCAAACGAAAAGGTCCACTGGGAATTACACCCCAGTGGACCGGATTTGTTTATTGGTAGGTCAGGAAAGTTCTGTAGCCATTAGATAACTTTAGTATGACTTGTTAGGGATTCATTGCGGCTTCCGTGATGCTTCCGTCCGGCTCTGCCAGAAATGCAGTAATCGGCAGGGAGGCAGCTCCTAACGCAGTAGAGCGGATACCTAATTTGGCAAAATCGACGTGAGTCTGCTTGCGATGATAGGACAGGCTGCGCTTGCCCAGCGTACTTAACATCGCTTGCCGCAAATAGTCGCCGGCCAGTGAGAGTCGGTTGCCAATCACAATGAACTCCGGGTTGAGAATATTCACCAGATTAGCAAGGCCGACGCCAAGCTGGGAGCCAATCCGTTCAAGTAGGGCCAGGACCTGCCCATTCCCTTGCTCAGCTTCCTTGAGAATCTCCTCCAGACTTGGAGCGTGATCCTGCCAGAGCGTTTCCGCTTGGTCAAGCAAAGCCTTCTCGGAGGCAAGCGTCTCCCAGCATCCCCGATTGCCGCAGCGGCACAACGGTCCATTTTCAGCAACGGTCATATGGCCTACCTCGCCCGAAAAGTTGGAGGTGCCACGGTATAAATCCCCACCAACGATGATGCCCGATCCAATACCGATTCCGATGCTTAAATAGATTAAATCCTTGGAGTCACGGCCTGCGCCGTACAATTTCTCCCCGATTGCCCCGGCGTTGGCTTCGTTATCAATATGAATATTAGACCCGAATTCAGCGCTTAGCGCTTCATATAGATTGACATTATCCCAGCCAAGATTAGGAGCAGAGATGACCTGGCTCTTCTCGTCAACCAGGCCAGGAACGCCAATGCCGATGCCAACAACCCCGTAAGGTGTAGCAGGCAGCCTTCTCATCAGCATGCGAATTGTCTTGCGAATTTGATCAAGCACTTTGCCTGGAGAGTAGTCCTCCAGTGGAACTGTCTTCTCACGGATCACATGGCCTTCCATATCTACGAGGACAGCCAGCAGATCATTTACGCGGATATCCACACCGATGGCGAATCCCGCGCTACGATTGAACAGGAGCAGGGTAGGTTTACGTCCCCCGCTGGATTCACCCGGTCCGATCTCGGAGACCAGCTGGCTCTCGATCAGTTCGGACACAAGCGAGGAGACCGTCGCTTTATTAAGTCCGATCACCGATGAGATATCCGCTCTTGATAACGGTTGCCGCTGTCTGATCGTATCCAGGACGATCGTCTTGTTCATTTTCTTGATTAACTGCTGGTCGCCCGTAATTTTCATCATTAGTCCTCCAGAAATTATTGAACATGATACTATAATAACACAAGGCGAGAAATAAAAATAAACAACTTAGTTAGTTTAATGAACAAATTAACTACTTTTAATTATACATAATAATACGATAAGAAAAGGAGCTGCCCTGGCAAGCAGGCAAGCTGCCTGTGGATCAGCTCCTTTGAACATATGCTAATAAAATTACGCTTGAATGTAGAAGATCAGTTCCTGGCCGTTTTTTACAGGCTCCTGCACAAGGGTATAGCCATGCTTGACGACCTCTTCCGGGACGTTCTTGAAGGCAGCCGGACAATCTGCAATGACTTGTAATACCTGGCCTTTCTTCATGTCCTGCAACGTTTCTAATGAATAGATGACAGGATACGGACAAGGTTCCCCTCTAAGATCCAATGTGAAATCAATGGTCATTTGTTTGCACCTCCTTTTTTGAAGCCAACGCCGAAGCGGTAATTTTTTTGCCAGTAGCTTGCTACGATATATCCGATGGCAAGCAATACGAGCGTGGCGATAAGGGCCCATGCCGGTCCCATGACGGAGATCAGATTGATTTTTGCTCCGCTCTTCACGAACAAGTCGAATACGCCAAGATGATCCCAAGCGTAGGCAAGGAAGGTGGCTCCGATGATGTTGCCAATAAATACGGGCAGGAAGATCACTTGTCCTTCCATTAAGCGATACATCATGCCGGTCTCGCAGCCGCCGGCAAGTACGATTCCGATGCCGAACAATAGGCCGCCGATGAAGGTGCTTGGCGCGGCTATCTTCGTAATCGGATCGACGCCGTTCACAAGAATGACAATGAGCGTCAGGACAGAGTTGATCGCCATCCCGAGGATAATCGCCTTCGTCATCGTGGCACGTCCGCTAATCCACAGATCGCGAAATGCGGAAGTAAAGCAGATCTGTCCTCGTTCAATCAGGATGCCAAAGGCAGCTCCAAAGATGGCCGCTACACCAAGCATCGTCTTGCCATGAAGGAAGAAATACACGATAAGTCCTGCGTAGAGCAGCGCAACAAGCCCGCCGATATAAGGCTGCACCTTTTTCGACCTGCGCACGGCGGGGGCCGCGTTCCCTTTTTGCAGAATAGGCTTGCCCTTCCACCACCTCGTGTTGACAATCTTCACGCCAACATACGTGCCGATGGCTGTAGCCGCCATGAAGATCCAGGCATGAAATGAGAATTGGGGTACGCCCGTGAAGAAGGCGGCCAGATTACAGCCCAGCGCCAGTCTTGCACCCACACCTGCAATAATGCCGCCAATCAGGCCCTGCACCAAGCGGCGCTTCTGCCTGGGCATGCGAATCTTGAAATTGTTGCTGAGCAAAATCATAATCAGCGCGCCGATGAACATGCCCCAGACAATCCATCCGTCCGTACGATCGAAAGTTGATCCCTTCATCTGTATCAGGTCGAAGTAAGCCCAGTCGGAAATATCAACGCCGAAGAGTTGGAGAATATGTCCTCCAAAGCGAGTGAACTCGCCGGTAACGGCCCATACCGTATTGGTAATTCCGAAGTACAGAGCGCTGAGTACGCCTGCAATACCAATCGCGACATATGGACTCCAGTAATTGGTGAACAGCTTCCGTAATGTTGTCATGTCTTTCTTACCCCTTCAATCCATCCTCATAGCAGGTCGGTTGAAAAAGCCCGTGAGAAGCGATTTTCTATACTCGACTGAACGATATGGATTTTTTTTGAATACGGCCATTCACATTCTGCCAGGGCATAGTTGCAAATAAAACCATTTTTCATTCTACTACAATCTTCGCAAGATGTGGTGAAATAACATTTTGGAAAACAGAGCCTCGTCACCCATGTGACATCCTATTATATTTCAGCTGAATGTATTCATATGGAGTATTCCAGGGAGAATAGAACAATCATTGCTGCTGGAGAAGATTATTGAGACTAAGAAGGATGGCTTCTTCTCTATTAAGAAGATATAACAGCGCATGTCATAAAAGTCTACGAGAAGACGATGGATGGATCTTTAGCTGCTGGCAGGAAAATGAAGGGACGTTTTGTAACAAACTACCCAAGGTTTGGAGAGAGTCAGTAAATAAGTTGCAAAGCGGGGCGTGAGTACAAGCAGGCTAGTGGCAATCTAGCATATTTTACTAGAGGGAGTGATATAAGATGCGAAAAATATCAGAAGCGGGCATTAAGCTGATCAAAAACTTTGAGGGCTGCCGCTTAGCGGCGTACAAGCCAGTCGGCACGGAGCAGTATTGGACCATTGGTTGGGGGCATTATGGACCTGATGTGAGGCAGGGAATGATCATCACTCAGGCGCAGGCAGATCGTATGCTAATGGCTGATCTGGCTAAATATGAAGTGTACGTTAACAATCCGGCATATGTACCTGTGATCACGCAGCTTAATCAAAACCAGTTTGATGTGCTGGTTAGTTTTTGTTACAACTGCGGACCAGGGAACTTGCTGTCTCTTTGCAAAGGCCGCAGCATCGCGCAGATTGCGGACAATCTGACCAAGTACAACAAGGCTGGCGGTAATGTGCTGGCTGGACTGGTCAGGCGGCGCAAAGCTGAACAGGAGTTATTTAATACACCTGTAAAGGAGGCGCCGAAAATGGCAGAGCGGGACATTAACCAAGTAAGCCCATGGGCGGCAGCGGCTTGGGGCGAAGCTGCGGCAAACGGCTATTTTGATGGGACAAGACCGGGCGCGCCGATCACGAGAGAGGAAACAGCCATCGTAATCAATCGGTTAATAAAAAATATCACGGAGGTAAAGAGCGATGAATAAACAGATGGCGGAATTGTATCCCCGGTACTGCTCTTGCTTCAACTTCTTGGACACCGGCCGGGATTGTTCGATTTAACCGATCTGATGAAGCAGGATCTGCTTACGATGGCAGCATCGCGCTAGGACTGTTGGATACAACAGTTGTTATCAGTAATTGAACCAAATCTGATGGCGGTGGGTAGAATTTGTAGTACGAGTATCTAATAAATAGACTTTATCATAGGGGAAGATGTCCAATCTGTATTGTAAAAGATTGAATAGGATGGTGTGTACTCTAAATACAAGGAGGTAAGCACACATGGGTGAATTTCTTGGTGGAGGATCATGTGGCGGCGGATTGGGGACTTCAACTGCAGCGATTTTGGTTCTGTTCATATTGCTTGTCATCATATCACAAGCCTTTGTTTTTTAATAACTCTAGCAATCGCCCCCGTATCAATAATTGGGATAGTATATAATTACTTTAGTGGAAGCACCGCAATGCAATCCGAAAGTATCGATAAAGACCCTGCTATTATGAACAAGCAGGGTCTTTTTTTATTTTCCATCGACAATTAGCCGAGTTTCACTTGCCCACAGTTTACCTACAAGCCCTCCGCGTAAAGGCCTATTTTACGATGTGCAGAATCAATTAAAACATGAATATTACACATTTTCACTTTTCTTAGTTAGTTTACTAGACAAACTAAGTCGAACATGATACGATCTAGGTGTAAAGGCAATCATACCTTTCGCAGATAGGGTGTAAATGCTTTCAAAAAACTCTAATTTAGGGAGGATTTTAGCGTGAGTTATTTTAAGAATATTAGCAAAATTCAGTATGAAGGCGCAGGTTCCGACAACCCGTTGGCATTCAAACACTATAACGAAAATGAAGTTGTGCTCGGCAAAACTATGAAAGAACATCTTCGTTTTGCAGTAGCTTACTGGCATACATTGACGATGAACGGCAGCGATCCATTTGGTCAAGCAAACATGGTTCGCCCATGGGAGACTGTATCCGGTCTTGATCTGGCGAAAGCTCGCGTTGAAGTGAACTTCGAATTCATCGAGAAATTGGGCGCTCCTTACTTCTGTTTCCATGATGTTGACGTGGCTCCTGAAGGCGCAACACTGAAAGAGTCTAACGAGAATCTTGATGTAATTGTCGCTAAAATTAAAGAAGGCATGAATTCCACAGGCGTTAAGCTGCTTTGGAACACAGCTAATATGTTCTCCAATCCGCGTTATGTTCATGGTGCTGCTACTACTAACAATGCAGACGTATTTGCTTATGCAGCAGCGCAAGTGAAGAAGGGTCTGGAAACTGCGCTTGAGCTGGGCGCTGAGAACTATGTATTCTGGGGCGGCCGCGAAGGTTATGAGTCCTTGCTCAATACGGATATGGGCTTCGAGCTGGATAACCTGGCAAGATTCTTCCATATGGCTGTTGATTATGCGAAGGAAATCGGATTTACTGGTCAATTCCTGATTGAGCCTAAGCCGAAAGAGCCAACCAAACACCAATATGACTTCGATGCAGCAACGACGATTTCTTTCTTGCAAAAATACGGCTTGGACAAACATTTCAAACTAAACCTTGAAGCGAACCATGCTACCTTGGCAGGTCATACATTTGAGCATGAGCTGCGCGTAGCTCGCATCAACAATATGCTTGGTTCGATCGATGCGAACCAAGGCGACATGCTGCTCGGCTGGGATACCGACGAATTCCCTACAGATTTGTATGCTGTAACGCTTGCGATGTATGAAATCTTGGAAAATGGCGGTATTGGCTCCGGCGGCGTGAACTTCGACGCGAAGGTAAGACGTACTTCCTTCGAACCTGAAGATTTGTTCTATGCGCATATCGCTGGTATGGATACCTTTGCTAAAGGCTTGAAAGTCGCCGGCAAAATGATCGACGACAAATTCTTCGAGAACCTGCTGGCTGATCGTTATGCAAGCTTCAAGACAGGCGTCGGTGCCGATATCGTATCCGGCAAAGCAAACTTCAAGACCTTGGAAGCCTATGCTCTTGAGCACAGCCACATCGTGAACAAATCGAATCATCTGGAGCTGTTGAAGGCTCGTCTGAACGAATATATTTTCGGAACCAAATAATAGCCGCCGGCATTGAACAAGTATGATCAGGCCGGTGATATAGATGATGCAATAGCACAACACAAAAAGGGACGCTGGGTCGTCCCTTTTTGTAGGTTTGCTTTTAATCACGAAGTGAATCAAGAAGCAACGGTATTTAATTCTGAATTGAGCCAGGCCTAAACAGATGCTTGCGAAGTCATGTCTCTTGCGGAAACATCTCAGGGCTCACGTACCCAAAACGTACGCTACGCTCCTCAGACCCTGGCTTCATTCAACTGAAGTAAAGCTTCGGTGCTAAACACCGACCTTGTTAATAGTAAGAACCCTAGATGAATTGAAGGGAGACATACGAGATGAAGTACGTAATCGGTATCGATCTTGGCACGAGCTCCGTGAAGACCTTGCTGGTGGATCAGCAGGGGGAGATCCGAGGCGAAGCAACCGCCTCTTATCCGCTTATTCACGAACGTCCTGGCTACAGCGAGCAAAATCCGGAAGAATGGGTGAACGGAACGGTCTCCGGTTTGCAGCAATTGCTGCAGGAATCCGGCATATCTCCGGAGGACATTGAAGGGGTATCCTTCTCCGGGCAAATGCACGGCCTTGTGCTGCTTGATGAACAGAACAACGTGCTGCGCAACGCGATTTTATGGAATGATACGCGCACGACGAAGGAATGCCGCGAGATTGAGCAGAAGCTTGGTGACGGATTGTTAAAGATTACCCGCAATGCGGCACTGGAAGGCTTTACCCTTCCGAAGGTGCTGTGGGTGCAGAAGCATGAGCCAGAACTGTTCGCAAAGGCAGCCCGCTTTATGCTGCCGAAGGATTATTTGCGCTACCGCATGACGGGGAATGTACAGATGGAAATCTCCGATGCAGCAGGTACGTTGATGCTTAACGTTCCGGAAGGCAAATGGTCTGAAGAAATTATTCAGGCCTTCCATTTGCCGGAAGGATTCTGTCCGCCGATTGTCGGCAGCTCAGAGGATACAGGTACGATTCTGCCTGAGTTCGCCAAGCTGAGCGGTTTGTCCGAGAAGACGCGTGTATTTGGCGGTGGAGCCGATAACGCTTGCGGAGCTGTTGGCGCGGGGATCGTTCGTGAGGGCGATGCGATGTGCAGCATTGGTACCTCCGGCGTTGTACTGACTTATGAAGAAGACAAGAACAAGGATTTCGCAGGGAAAGTGCATTTCTTTAATCATGCGCATCCGGGCGCTTTCTATGCCATGGGCGTTACGTTGGCCGCAGGTTACTCCTTAAGCTGGTTTAAGGATTCACTTGCTTCAGAGCTTAGCTTTGACGAGATGCTGAAGCCGGTTGCTGATCTGCCGCCGGGTGCGGACGGTTTGTTGTTCACACCTTACCTGGTTGGTGAGCGCACGCCGCACGCCGACAGCGCGATTCGGGCCAGCTTCATCGGTCTGTCCGGTACGCATCGCCGCGAGCATATGGCCCGTGCTGTGATGGAAGGCATCACATTCTCGCTGGCTGAATCGCTTGAGCTCTTCCGTCAGGCGGGAATCAGTACCAGACGGATCATTTCCATCGGCGGTGGAGCGAAAAATCCGGTATGGCTGCAAATGCAGGCGGATATCTTCAATACACCGGTCGTCTCGCTCAAGAACGAGCAAGGTCCGGCTATGGGCGCTGCGATGATGGCGGCTGTAGGCAGCGGCTGGTTCGACAGCCTTAAGGAATGCGCCGATCAGTTTATCGGATATGGCAAAATATATGAACCGATTCCTGCCAATGTGGACACTTACGCCCGCCTCTTCAAGCTGTATCAGCAAGTTTACTCAGCGACCCGCGAACTGAATCAAGGTTTGCAGGAATTCCGCGGTTAATCGAATATATATTATATACCAGTGCAGCGCCCGCACTTCAGTAGATCCTGAAGGCGGGCGCTTGTTCTATGTATAGGATAACGGTTATGATAATTCTGCCGGCTTTAACCGGATCGTGGCGTATAGATCGAAGGAGGACATTGATGATTCATGAAGATTTACCGCAAATATTTCAAAGATAAATTGTTTCTGAAGATCATATTTCTCTTTTCGACGATTACGATCGTAACTATTATCATCTTCTCATATCTGATGTTCCGCTCCATGGCGGACGCTGCGGTAGAGCGGCAGCTCGGCATTCAGCGCAGCGCAGTGCAGAACATCAATAAATATATCAACAATAAATATGAATCTGTGCAGAACATGATGCGTGATACCTATAGGGACGCTGATTTGGCTTTCAACACCGCTTATTTCCTGGAGCATCCGTACAAAGAGTACATCGAATACAGGCTGAATCGCAATAATAGCAGTTCCACCAGCGATACCGTGCAAATATTCAGAAATCGGTTCGAGGATGATCCGGATATCGCGACCCTGATGTTATATAGTGCTTCCTTGCAGCAGTTGTATGTGTATAACAAAGCGAATTTTAAAATCATCGGCACCAATGCGGCGAAATCCCTCGTTCCCGATGCGATGTATACCGGAGAGAATTCGAAGGTTTCTACACCTAATGTGTGGGTAAGAAAGACGATTGAAATGCCGGAGTCACCGATGTTTTCCGTGCGCATACCGATTAACAATAATATTACACTGCGCAATATCGGCCAATTAGAGGTCTATTTCAACTCGGAAAAAATATGGAACAGCATTGAGAATTACAGGGAGGAAATCAAGGGGCGCATCGTTGTATTGTCCGGTAGCGGTGATGTCATTTTCGATACGGATGGCAGCTACTATGGGAATAGATATCCACATGTGGAGCAGATTAACATAGTCTACGACAATGATGTAACGGAGCAAGGGGATTCGATTATCAAGCTGACGGACACTCAGGGAGGTTATACCGTACTCAGTCTGATCCCTAAAAATGAGCTCGCCGCCACCTATCGTGGAGTTCGCAATACAATTATTCTGGTCAGTTCGGTCTGCATCCTGTTCGCGATCCTGATATCCACGTTGTTTATTATGAATTTCGCCAGACGGACCCACAGTATTATTCAATTTACGCGCAAGGTGAAGAACGGAGACCTGGATGCGAGAATTGAGGAGACGAAGGACGATGAGATCGGACAGATTGCCAAGAGCTTCAACGAGATGCTGGTGGATCTGAACTTGTATATTGACCGGGTCTATAAAGCGGAGATTAAGCAGAAGCATACGGAGATTGCTGCGCTTGAAGCAAGGGTGAATCCTCATTTTCTCTATAATACGCTCGAAGTCATTCGCATGCGCGCGGTCTCCCAGGGGGCGGCGGATGTAGGGGAGATGATCTACAGCCTGTCCATGCTGTTCAAGAACTATGTTCAGCAGAAGCCTCGCTACACCCTGAAGGATGAGCTTGAGGCCTGCCGCATGTACCTGGAGCTGTTCCGAATTCGCTATAAGGATAAATTCTCCTACGAGATTATTTGCGATAAACAGCTGATGAGCAGAACTTTGCTGAAAATGTCTTTACAGCCGATTATCGAAAATTATATCCTGCATGGGATGCGGACGGATGGAACCGATAATAAGCTTATGATTCAGGTTGCGAAAATAGAGGAATATCTGTGTGTTGAGATCAAGGATAACGGGCAGGGTATCCCTCCGGATCGCTTGGGACAAATTAAAGATGCCCTCGTGAATCCGGATGAGTATTCAGGCTCGTTTGGGCTGCGCAGCATACATGAACGGTTAAAATTGTTGTACGGAGCTCCGTACGGTGTAGATATCAAGAGTGATCTGGGAAGAGGAACGGTGGTCACCGTATTGTTCCCTGATCTGGGGGAGGATGGAACAGACGATGTACAAGGTGTTCATAGTCGATGATGAACCATTTATTATTGAAGGTCTATACGATATTGTAGATTGGGCGGAGCTCGATATGGAGATTGTCGGACAGGCCGGGAATGGACTTGAGGCGCTGGAAGCGCTGAAGCATATCCCTGCCGATATACTTGTCACTGACATTTCTATGCCCAAGATGAATGGGCTTGATCTCATCCGTCAGGCTCGCGAATTGCATCCAGAGCTTAAAGTGATTGTCCTGAGTGGTTTTAACGAGTTTGATTATTTAAAGGAAGGCATGATGCTTGGCATCGAGAATTATTTGCTGAAGCCAATCAACCTGGAGGAGTTCAAAGCTACACTGAACACCGTCGCTGAGAAATTGAATGCCTCCAAAAGTCCTTTCGTCGATCTTAATGAACAGAGTATCCTCATCCTGAAGGACAATATTATGTACCGCTGGGTAAGGAATCAAATCAAGCCTCCGGAATTCCAGGAACGCGCTGACCTGTTGGGAATTCGCTTGGACAAGCGTTACGTCCTGGTATCGCTGTTGCGGAGCAAGGAATTGAGCCAGTCGTTGTTTGAGGCCGTGCTCCATCAATTGTGGGGGAAAGAGGGAGTGATCCCGTTTCGTGATGTAGAGGGGAATATTGTACTAGTGTACAACTTCGATGAACTGGAGCAAGGCCTGGAGGAGATCGAACTAACGAATCATCAATTGATGAGTGTTCTGTTGTCTTACCGACCGCTCAGGATGTCGATTGGCAGTGCCCAGGAAATGGAGGCAGAGCCCTTCCTGAGCTATACACATGCCAAGAAAGCACAGGAATACTTTATGATCTATCCGGAGCGGAATATTTTGCATTATGATCAGTTGAAGGGTCATCAGGATCATGCCGAACGCAGTATTCCAATGAATTGGAACGAATATTCCAAATTGATTATGGCGAAGGATAAGGCCGGGCTAATCGCCCGCATAGATGAAGATTTCGGAGTGCTGCGGCAGATGCAAGGTATATCGCCCGAAATTCTTCAGGAATTGGCTATGGAATGGATTATCCGCTTCAAGATGCAACTGGAGGAGATCAGGCATGACGAGGAACCCGATCTTTACAAGGATCAGTTCGCGAGAATCCGTACAACCGCCTCCATTGAGGAGCTGGTACAAATCATGCATGAGGTTGCCGGGATTACGGTTGAATCATTAACCAATGATATGAAGAGTCCGGTCGTTCAGCAGGTGCTCCATTATATCGATCAGTCCTACAACGAGGACATTTCGCTGAAGACACTTGGGGCCCTGTACAATATCCATCCGGTCTATCTTGGTCAACTGTTCCATAAGGAAGTAAATCAGTCCTTTACCGACTATATTAATTGGTACCGGATTGAGAAGGCCAAGGAATTGCTGAAGCATAGCCCCATGAAGGTACAAGAAATTGCCCGGGGGGTTGGCTACTGGGAAACCGGATATTTCTACAAACAATTTCGCAAATACGTCGGCATTTCACCGACAGAATATAAAGGGCTTAGCTAGCGAATATCGCCTGCAGGCCTTTTTCTTTATTTTGTACATGGATTTATTTATTTTCACTTCTATTTGAAAATGCTTTCATAATTTAAAGTTAAAGTAGTCCTTGAATACAGAACAGATAAATAGTCAAGGTTAATTAAAAAGGAGGGTATTCAACAATGAGTTCCAAAAGAAAAAAATTCTCTCTAATGTTGGCCTCGCTGATGGCACTTACACTGCTCGTTAGTGCCTGCGGTGGCAAGAATGCGGCAAACAATGGCGCGTCTGGGGACGGCAAAGGTGAAAAACCTGTCGAATTACTCTGGTACACGATCGGTACGCCGCAAAAAGATACAGATAAAGTTATGGAAGAAGTCAGCAAATATACGAAAGAGAAGATCAATGTCACTGTCAAAATGAAACAGATCGACTTCGGTGACTATACGCAAAAAATGCAGGTTATGGCTGCATCCGGCGAACCGATGGACATCATGTTTACCAGCTCGTGGGCATTTGATTATGTACAAAACGCACGTAAAGGCGCGTTTATGGAGCTTGATGATCTGCTGAAGACTCATGGTCAAGACATTGTGAAGACACTTGATCCTGCATTCCTGGAAGGTTCCAAGGTAGACGGACATAACTACGGAATTCCAGCTAATAAAGAGCTGCCAGCGCAGGAAGTATGGCGTTTTAATAAAGAATTTTTGGACAAGTACAAATTGGACATGTCCAGTGTACGCTCCTTGGAAAGTCTTGAGCCATTGTTGAAGACGATCAAGGAGAACGAATCCAACATTACTCCTTTTGCAATGGACAAGACCTATATGCCTTTGATTCCATATGACTACATCATTGAAAAATTGCCGATGGCAGTTGCAATGGACACGAAGGACTATAAAGTCGTTAACATTCTGGAAAGTCCTGAATTGAAAGATACTTTGAAAACGATGCACAAGTTCTATCAAGCAGGTTATATTTCTCCAGAAGCAGCGACAACAACATCTACAGATGATCTGATGAAATCCGGTAAATGGTTTATGGACCGTGCCAGCACACAGCCTTTTGCTGATAATCTCTGGTCCGCAAGTTACGGATACCCTGTAGTATCTACACCAGCTGGCGATCCTTACATCTATAACTGGTCGGTAATGGGCTCCATGCAAGCGATCTCCGCTAACTCGAAATACCCTGAGAAAGCCATGGAATTCCTGAACCTTCTGAATACAGATCCAGTGCTTCGCAATATGGTTGACTCCGGTCTTGAAGGGGTTCATTACGAAAAAGTTGGCGACAACGTTATGAAGAACCTGGATGCATCCAAGAACTACGACATGCCTACTTTCTCCCTTGGCAACATCATGATCACTTACTTGAACGAGGGTGACCCTGCTGACAAGTGGGAACAATTCAAGAAGTTTAATGACACGGGTATCAAAGCCCCATTGCTTGGATTCAACTTTGATACTTCGAAGGTAACTACTGAGCTGGCTGCAGTTCAAAACGTGAAGGAAGAATACTGGGCTGCATTGATGACAGGTACAGTGGATCCGGATCAATACCTTCCTAAAGCGATTGAGAAGTTCAAAGCCGCTGGTCTTGATAAGATCATCGCTGAAGCTCAGAAGCAAATCGATGAGTGGAAAGCAAGCGCTGGTAAGTAATAGCTTGAATAAGAGGTTGAACCTCTAAAGGAGAAGATCGGGCGGGTGATTTGCCTATGCCCGATCTTTTTTTGATTCAAACGTACGGCCGTTTTTAAATAGTTGTCTAGGGCCGACTGTCTATCAACAGGCATTTTATTTCATTACATTCAGGAGGGATAAAACGTGAAAAGGGTCGGCGAATTTTTCCAGAATATCGTCAAGAATAGAATGATGCTGCTCATGGTGCTCCCCGCGGCGCTCTGGTTCCTTTTCTTCTCATACCTGCCGATGTTCGGTACGGTAATTGCATTTAAGGAATATCGCTTTGATCGGGACGGCTTCTGGGCCAGTATCGTTAACAGCAAGTGGGTTGGATGGCAGAACTTCAAGTTCCTGTTCAGTACGAATGATGCGTTAATCATCACAAGGAACACGCTGCTGTACAACATTGTATTTATCTTTTTAGGCTTAATTTTCTCTGTAGCGTTGGCTGTTATTTTGTCGGAAATTACGAATAAACGGCTATCAAAAGTATATCAAACCGGCATGTTCCTCCCATACTTTCTGTCATGGGTCATCGTCGGTTATTTCACATTCAGTTTTCTTAGCTCGGACCGCGGTTTGCTGAACGGGTTGTTCAATTCGTTAGGAATTCCTCCAGTTCAGTGGTATTCGGAATCAAAGTATTGGCCGTTAATTTTGGTGTTGGTATACCTATGGAAAGCGGTAGGTTATAACAGCGTTGTATATTTGGCATCGATTATGGGGATCGACAGATCTCTCTATGAAGCAGCAATGATCGACGGAGCCAGCAAAATGCAACAAATTCGCGCGATCACATTGCCTCTGCTGAAACCGATCATTACCATTATGACTTTGCTGGCGATCGGGAAAATATTCTATGCAGACTTTGGTCTGTTCTATCAAGTACCAAGAGACTCCGGTACATTGTACGGGGTAACGAACGTTATTGACACTTATGTATATCGTGGACTGAAAACAACAGGTGAAATTGGCATGAGTGCTGCGGCAGGCTTGTATCAATCCGTCGTAGGTTTCATTCTCGTCATGACATCGAACTATATCGTACGCAAATACGACAAGGATAACGCCTTGTTCTAAATATATTGCAAGGGAGTGAGCATAGTGTCTCAACGAAAGAAAGAACGCGATTTTCACAATCTATCCACACCGATGAATATAACCTTTAACCTGATTGCCGGGATTTTTGCTATCCTTTGCGTCTTCCCTTTTCTGTTCGTGGTTATCATCTCCTTGACGGATGAAGGAACACTGGCCAAAAATGGCTACCGATTAATTCCGGAGAAATGGAGCCTGGGGGCTTACCGCTACATGTTCGATATGGGCGATACTTTGCTTCGTTCATACGGGGTAACGATCTTCGTCACCGTGGTGGGTACAGTCATAGCTTTATTGTTCATGGCATTTTATGCTTATGCAATCTCCAGAAAGAGCTTCCGTTACCGCAATTTCTTCTCCTTCTTTGCATTCTTTACGATGCTGTTCAACGGCGGTCTTGTACCGACCTACATTATCGTAACGCAGCTGATGGGACTTAAGGATACGGTCTGGGCGCTGATTCTGCCGCTCGCCGTGAACGCCTTTTACATTATGATTCTGCGGACGTTCTATGCGACAAGCGTGCCGGATGCAATTATCGAATCGGGTAAAATTGATGGCGCGGGCGAGTTCCGTATCTTTATCAAGCTTGTTCTCCCATTGTCTTTGCCAGGTCTTGCGACCATCGGTTTGTTCAGTACCCTCGGTTACTGGAATGACTGGTTCAACGCACTTCTCTACATCGACAATCCGAATCTGGTGCCATTGCAGTCGATGTTGATGCGGATTGAGACAAGCATGCAGTTCATTATGCAAAATGCTCAGAACAGCTCGCTCAGTCTCGAAGCTATGAGATCGCTGCCTCAGGATACTTCACGGATGGCGATGGTCGTTCTGGCCACGCTGCCGATTATTTTCGCGTATCCGTTCTTCCAACGTTATTTCATCCAAGGTCTTACAGTAGGGGCCGTTAAAGAATAAGCTAACCTCTTCATAAAATGTGAGTTCAAAAAGGCGGTGTTCAGCACAGCAGGCCTTTTGAACACCTCTGGAAGGAGAGTGCGGAGATAGTGATCTATAAGGATCGTAGCTATTCTGACTCAGAACGGGCGCAGCATTTGCTGAGTCTGATGACACTTGAAGAGAAGATCGGGCAGTTGGTTCAACCTTTCGGCTGGCAGGTCTATGAACATAAGGACGGTAGAATCGAGCTGACTGAAGCCTTCAAGAAGCAGGTTGCAAACGGTGGAATAGGCTCCCTGTACGGCGTGCTCCGCGCTGACCCGTGGACCGGTGTTACGCTGGAGAGCGGGTTATCGCCAGAAGCCGGCGCAGCCGCGGTTAATGAAATTCAGCGTTATGCTATTGAACATTCCCGCTTAGGGATTCCGATCCTGATTGGCGAGGAATGCTCACATGGCCATATGGCGATAGGAGCTACCGTATTTCCTGTGCCGCTCACCCTGGGCAGCGCCTGGAATGTGGAGCTTTATCGCGAGATGTGCCGCGCTGTGGCTCGCGAGACGCGCAGCCAGGGCGGGGCAGCGACTTATTCGCCCGTGCTGGATGTAGTTCGTGATCCGCGCTGGGGGCGGACGGAGGAATGCTTCGGCGAGGATGCCTATCTCATCAGCGAGCTTGCGGTGGCCTCGGTGGAAGGGCTGCAAGGCCAGTCGCTGGATCAGGAGGATAGCGTAGCTGCAACCTTGAAGCATTTCGTCGGCTATGGCAGCTCGGAAGGCGGCAGAAACGCAGGGCCGGTGCATATGGGCAAGCGTGAACTGCTGGAGGTGGATCTGCTTCCGTTCAAGAAAGCGGTGAAGGCGGGCGCAGCCTCAATCATGCCGGCTTACAATGAAATTGACGGTATTCCTTGTACAACAAATCATGAGCTATTGCAGGATATCCTCCGCACAGAGTGGGGTTTTGAAGGCATGGTTATTACCGACTGCGGCGCGATCGATATGGTGGCCGCAGGTCATGATACCGCAGAGAACGGAATGGATGCGGCGGTTCAGGCTATTCGCGCCGGTATTGATATGGAGATGTCCGGTGAAATGTTCGGTCATCATCTGCTTGAAGCCGTGCGCCAGGGCAAGCTGGACGAAGCGATTGTCGACGCTGCGGTTCGCCGGGTGCTTGATTTGAAGTTCAAGCTCGGTTTATTCGATGCGCCATATGCGGATCCTGAGCGCGCGGCTCGAGTCATAGGGTGTGAGGAGCATGTGAACCTCGCCCGAAGGCTTGCTGAAGAGGGAATCATTCTGCTGAAGAATGAAGCCCAGGTGCTTCCGCTGTCGAAAAAGTCCGGCCGGATCGCCGTAATCGGCCCCAATGCCGATATGGGCTATAACCAGCTTGGAGACTACACTTCTCCTCAACCGGCAACGAATGTAACAACCGTGCTGGGCGGAATCCGCAGCAAGCTCTCGGCCGAGTCAGAGCGCGTGCTTTATGCTCCGGGCTGCCGGATTAAGGATGAATCGAGAGAGGGCTTTGACAATGCGCTTGAAATGGCCGGCCAAGCCGATACGGTTGTTATGGTTGTTGGCGGTTCCAGTGCACGCGACTTTGGCGAGGGCACGATCGATCTGAAGACAGGAGCCTCCAAGGTGACGGAACACTCCTGGAGCGATATGGATTGCGGTGAAGGGATCGACCGTATGTCTCTCGAATTATCAGGTGTACAGCTTGAACTGATTCAAGAAGTATATAAGCTTGGCAAGCCTGTCATCGTTGTTTATATTAACGGTCGTCCGATTGCAGAGCCGTGGATTGAAGACCATGCGCATGCGATTCTGGAGGCCTGGTACCCGGGTCAAGAAGGAGGACATGCCATAGCTGATATTCTGTTTGGGGATGTGAACCCTTCGGGACGGTTAACCATTTCCGTGCCGAAGCATGTCGGACAGCTACCGGTTTATTATCATGGCAAACGTTCCAGAGGCAAGCGTTATCTGGAGGACGATTCGCAGCCACGTTATCCGTTTGGTTACGGGCTTAGCTATACGGAGTTCAGCTACAGCAATCTTACGGTGGAACCCCGGACAATCCCTGCGGATGGAGAAGCGACGGTTCGTGTGGAGGTTGCTAATGTCGGCGACCGTGAAGGTGCAGAAGTTGTCCAAATGTATATTTCTGATGTGGTTAGCGCTGTTACAAGACCGGCCAGGGAGCTGAAGGGCTTCCGTAAGATCAAGCTGGCGCCGGGTGAGAGCAGAACAGTCGAGTTTACAGTTGGTGCCGAACAATTGCAATATATCGGACAAGACTATAAGCTGATAGTTGAACCGGGGCAATTCCGTATTCTGGTCGGCAGGCATGTCAATGACACGCTAAGCGCTGACTTATGGGTACGGGAGGATTAAGCGGATACGGATTAATTAACTAATACCATTTATTTTAGACTATAGGAGCGTGACGACATGGAGCAATTCAGACTCCCGAAAATACCGATGCCTAAGCTGGAGCTCCCGGCGGCAATCAAGGATGTATTAGCCGAAGCAGAGGTGAAGCTGGCTCACCGTCCGAAGCTGTTGCAATTGTTCAAAAACTGCTTCCCGAATACGCTGGAGACGACGACCAAGCTGATGGAGGACGGAACGACCTTTGTTATTACCGGTGACATTCCGGCTTCCTGGCTGCGCGACTCGGTTGAGCAGGTCATTCAGTACGTCCCCTTTGCCAAGCAGGATGAAGATCTGCAGCGCATCATCAGCGGGTTAATCAAACGCCATATTCAATATATTCATATTGATCCGTATGCGAATGCTTTCAATGAATCCGCAAATGATTGGCATTGGAATACGACGGATGAGACCGATATGTCCCCATGGGTATGGGAGCGCAAATTCGAGATCGATTCTCTGTGCTTTGTTGTACGCTTGGCTTATACGTATTGGAAAGAGACGGAGCAGACGGACATCTTTGATGCCGGCTTCAAAGCAGCGATGAGAAAGATCGTAGAAGTCTTCAAGACGGAACAGCATCATTTTGAGAATTCGCCTTATCGCTTTACCCGTAACAATGGAATCCCGGAAGATTCGCTGCGCAACAAGGGGCTTGGCATGCCGGTCAACTATACGGGAATGATCTGGTCCGGCTTCCGTTCGAGCGACGATGCTTGTGACTTCCATTACAACATTCCAGGCAATATGTTTGCAGTTGTAGCCCTGCGGCAGATGCAGGAGTTTGCCGAGTGGGTATTCCGCGATATGGACTTCCTGGCTGAGCTGAAAGAGCTGGAGTTCGAGGTAGACTACGGCATTAAGCTGTACGGGATTTATCGTCATCCGGAGTTTGGCCCGATCTATGCCTATGAGACGGATGGCTTTGGCAACTACTGCCTGATGGATGATGCGGGTACACCAGGCCTGATCTCCATTCCGTATCTCGGATACGTAACGGCTGATGACCCGATCTATCAGAATACGAGACGTTTTGCACTGAGCAAAGAGAATCCGTTCTATTTTGAAGGAAAAGCAGCTAAAGGCATCGGCAGCCCGCATACCCCGGAGAATTACGTATGGCATATGGCGTTGTCCATGCAGGGAATCACGGCGCAGACGAAGGAAGAGAAGCTCGCAATGATCGCGATGCTGGAGAGCACTGATGCGGATACCGGATTTATGCACGAAGGTTTCCATGTCGATGATCCAACGATCTTTACACGGAAGTGGTTCGCTTGGTCGAACAGCCTCTTCTCTCAGCTCGTATATCGGGCCATGAAGGAAGGCATCCTGTAAACCGGAGATAAACGCAGCAACGGCTTAAAAAGCCGCAAGCAGCTGGATGAACCGCGACGCGATGTCGTGATTCTTCAATTGCAAATTAGGCTTTCGTCACTTACAATTCGGAGTGCGAAAGTGCTCTTGAGTATGATTTATCATTACTTAATACTTATCGTTAACTGAAAAGGAGAATTAAAATGAGCAGAATTATTGGCGAAAAACTGACGAACATCCCTTGGCAGGACAAGCCTGCTGGCAGCAACTCTCCAGTATGGCGCTATTCGGCCAATCCGATCATTCCGCGGAATGCGATTCCGAACTCCAACAGTGTGTTCAACTCGGCTGTAGTGCCTTTTGAAGATGGCTTTGCCGGTGTATTCCGTTGTGACTCCAGATCCGTCAGTATGGATATTTTCGCCGGCTTCAGTAAAGATGGCGTGAATTGGGAGATCAATCATGAACCGATTCAATTTGAAGGTGATGAAGAAGTAACCAAGCGTGAGTATCGCTATGATCCACGGGTCTGCAAGATTGATGACCGTTATTATATCACCTGGTGTAATGGATATCATGGTCCTACGATCGGCATTGCTTATACGACCGATTTTAAAACCTTCCATCAATTAGAGAATGCTTTCTTGCCATATAACCGCAACGGCGTATTGTTCCCGCGCAAAATTGGCGATTATTACGCTATGGTCAGCCGCCCGAGCGATACCGGACATACTCCATTCGGAGATATTTTCTACAGTGTAAGTCCTGACCTTACTTTCTGGGGCAAACACCGTTATGTAATGGGTACAGTAAACGGGGATGCCTCTGCTTGGCAATCCAAGAAAATTGGCCCAGGACCCGTTCCGATTGAGACCGATAAAGGCTGGCTCTTGATCTACCACGGCGTTATCAATACGGCGAACGGCTTCGTATACCGCGTGGGCTGTGCGTTGCTGGATATTAACGAGCCTTGGAAAGTACTGGCGCGTTCCCGCAACTATATTCTCGGGCCTGAGGAATTGTATGAGTGCGTAGGCGATGTTCCGAACGTAACCTTCCCTTGTGCAGCCTTGACCGATGCAGAAACCGGCCGGATCGCCATCTACTATGGCTGTGCGGACACAGTAACCGGACTTGCCTTCACAACAGTGGATGAGCTGCTCAGCTATATGGAAGAGTATCCTTTGGAGACTGAAGCTTAATATTTTTATATACAAAAAATAGAACAGGGCTGGCTCTTCGTCATGGAATATGACGGGGCCGGCCCTGTTTTAATTTTACGCTGCAGTTTGCTTTATTTTATGTGCCAGTGCATCGGTTCAACGAACTGTAGAACCTCTTATTTTCCCGCTGCATCCCGCTCGGCGTTAACCAGTTTAAGCTGCTCTAACAGTCCGTCCAGCGCTTCTCGAATAGCGGCAGCATCCTTGGATTCTTCCGCCTTGGCCAGGGCGGCCCAGCCCTTCGAGAAGGCATCCTCCGCTACAGTGGCCTTGTCCTTCGAGATGAATACAGCGACCGAGGCTTGTCCAGGTAATGTTTTGGCTTGCTCCTTGTCGCCTACTTTTATTTCAGACAGGCTTTTTACTTGCTTCGCTTCGATGGTTTTTGTAGCAACGGTATTTTTCCCTAACTGTTCCAGCGCTTGCTTCCAATCCTCCACCGTATCGGGAGCGTATTGCTTGGCCAGCTCCAGCGGATCAGCTATTTTGGCAATGGTGATGTTTTGCGATTTGCCATCCATGCTTAACATCGTGGCCGCCTGTGTTTTCACACTAGGGATTACTGTTTTTGCAGCGTTGTCTGCAGCATGGGTGATTCCCGGGACAGCGGCTGCGGATAACATAACGGCGGAAAGTACGGTTTTTTTAATTACATTTTGCAGGTTCATGAGTGAACACTCCTTTAAAAGTTAGTTGTTGCAAGCATCCGTAGATTTGCGGAAGCCTTGGTTCGGTTTGTCTTGAGCAGTAGGGCCCTCTCTGTATTTCTGCTAATAGCCAAAACCTCCCCATATCACGTCATAGGTCAGTATCGCAGCCCTGGAACAGGCTAAAAATACGAACCAGCATATCAGCATGAAACCGGTCACCAGGCACGCCTTTTTCATAGTTGCCGTTATTTTTCGAGTTGAATTCCGTCTGTTTTTTGGCACCGTTTATTCTCCTATAGCTGAAGTGATATTGCCCCGCTGGGTATCCCATCGGCGCTTGCATGTATTAGTGTAAGAAACGTCTATGTCAGCCGATTGGTGAATTTGTGGAAAAACGATGGCAGGTACGCTGTCGAGCGGAATTCGTTGTTATACTGATATAGGAGAAACTGCTGGAGGACATGAAAATGAATCATCAATATGTGATTGCCGTCGTCGATGACGATTTAAATATTCGAAATTTGGTAGAGGCCTATTTACAGAAGGAGAATTACCGTACCATCGGCTTAAGCAGTGCGGAGGAGGCCTGGGATCTATGGAGAGGCCATCCTCCTGATTTATGGGTACTGGATATTATGCTGCCTGGCATGGACGGATATGAATTTTGCAGACGCATCCGCAACGAAGCGGAAGTGCCTATTATAATGATTTCTGCACGGGATAGCGAAGTCGATAAGATCCTGGGCCTGGAGCTCGGCAGCGACGACTATTTGGTCAAGCCGTTCAGCCCGCGCGAGCTGGTAGCCCGGGTCAAAAGACAGCTCCAGCGCTGGTACAAGTTAAATCAGCTTGAGGAATCGGCAATCCCATCTCCGCCTGTACAGATTGAGCTTGGCCGGCTACTGTTGCTGCCGGATGAGCGACGGGCTTTTTGGGACGGGGAAGAAGTGGACCTGACCAGCAAGGAGTTTGCGATGCTGCGGGTGTTTGCCGACAATCCGAACCGCGCTTTTACACGCGATGAATTGCTGGCTTATGTATGGGGGGATGATTACTTCGGCAGCGATCGGGCAGTGGACCATTTGCTCAAACGGGTGCGCAAAAAAATCGGAGACCTTCCCATCGAAGCGATATGGGGACACGGTTACCGGATGAGACATGATGGAGGTGGAAGGGCGTAATGAAACTCGTACATCAGATCAATTTGGCTTTTGGTATTGCACTGGTGCTGGTATTGTCAGTTGCTGGAATTGTCATTCACTATGTATTGCTGGATCACCTGATCGGAGCGCAAAGGGAAGACTTGAAAGCGATGAGTATTGAAATGACAGCTATACTTAAGGAGGATTATCCCCAGGTCACCGACATCTCGATGAGAAAATTGCCGACTGAGCTTCCAATGACGGCTCCTTCCCCGGACATTAGCGCTGTTCTGACTGACCAGACGGGCAGTGTGATTGCGGCGTCTCCAATCACCTATACAACCAAGAAAGTGGAGACACTGGCTGCGGTTACAACCAACATGGCTTCCAGCGTTCAGAGCATCCAGGCCGGATCGGATAAGAACTTCATTTCGGTAGAAAAATTAACGCCTCAAGGAAAACTAACGTTGTACACCCCAATTAGCAAGGTCCAGACGATTGAGCAGGCCTTGCTGAAGCGATTGCTTATTATTTTCGGCGCTGCTGGTGTCGCCATGCTGCTACTTAGCATCTTTATCACAAAAAGGCTGATTAACCCGCTGATCCGGCTTCGCAATGAACTGAATAAAGTCAAACAGCGTCAATTCACGGATGTGGCCCTCATTAAGGCGGGAGGGGAGATCGGTTCGGTCGCTCAATCGGTGCATGAAATGGCCACCGAGCTGAACCACTTCAATCAAGTCCAGAAGCAGTTCTTTCAAAATGCATCCCATGAATTAAAAACGCCGCTAATGTCTATTTCCGGTTATGCGGAGGGGATTCGCGACGGCGTCTTTGAGGGAGAGAATGTCCGGAAAGGGCTGGACATCATTATGGATGAGAGCGCCCGACTTAAGAAGCTTGTTACCGAGATGACGCTTTTGGCTAAGCTGGATAGCGAAGAGGATGTATTCAGAAGCGAGGAGATCTCGCTGGAGGAACTGTTGACGGAGACCGTAGAGCGCCTGAATCCTCTGCTGGTCAGGCAGGAGCTTGCGCTTCATACGGAATACGGGAGTCTTGGAGCAGTCAAGCTGTGCGCGGACCGCGATAAGCTGCTGCAGGCGATGCTCAATGTGGTCTCCAATGCCGTGCGTTATGCGCAGCATCATATCTATATTCATGCCGAGTTATGCAAGGGGCAGATCATCATCAATGTTAGCGATGACGGACCGGGCATACCGGAGGAATTGCTGCCGTATCTGTTCCATCGCTTTGTCAAAGGCAAGGACGGCGAGTCCGGGCTAGGGCTCGCCATCTCGCGTGCGATTGTGGAGCGCTGCGGGGGATTCATTCAGGCCGGCAATGGCAGCAAAGGCGGAGCGGTCATTTCGCTGAAGTTTCCGGGATTGGTCTAGATTATTCCAGGTATAGGAGCAGGGTTGACTGTTAATTATGAAACAGGAAGCAGCCGACCCTGTTAACTTTTAGCAGCCTATTTTCGTACATAATTATAGTGCCGTCTAACCGTCTGGTGTACAGGCGGTTTTTTGCGATGTAAAGAGATGTATATTGTCAGCGAAAAAATCCCTGTTATAAGATAAAGGTGGATTATTCATCCATCTTTTTAAGGTAAAATGGTTTTTTCCTGCATCCATGTCAAGCAAAACTGTTTCATCAAATCCAAAAGCATATGGAGGGACTATGAAGAAAATCATTTGGAAGGCCATTTCAACCATGCTGGTGTTGGCTATGATGTTGGCACCTGTAGCTCCGTCGGCAACCGTCCATGCCCAGCCTGCTTCCAAGCAAGCTGTGAAGGGTTCGTCCTCGCAGACGAATCTGGCCTTGAACAAGCCGGTCTTCGCTTCGGGAAATGAAGTGGATGCTTTGAAGCCGGAGCTGGCTGTTGATGGGAAGGGGAATACCAGATGGTCATCCCCTTACAAGGATGATCAGTGGTTCTACGTGGACCTCGGTGCGAAGAAGGAGATCGACCGCGTCGTTATCCGTTGGCAGACGCCGGCGGAAAGCTACAAGATTTTCGTATCAGATGATGCCAAGCATTGGAAGAATGTAAGAGCGGACGGCGGCATCATCACAAGCAAGGGCGGCGTAGAGACGGTTGATTTTCCGCTGCTCAAGGCAAGATACGTAAAGTTCCAGGGGGTCAAGCGGGCTCCGGTTGAAGGCACGTTGTATGGGTACTCTTTTTATGAATTCGAAGTGTATCAATTGCATGATCTGCGGACCATTGTGGACAGCGTAACAGCTGCGCTTACGGTAGCTGCCGGACAGACGAAGCTTGATTGGTCTGCGGCCCATGTACCTGAAGATTATGAGGTTGCCTTATATGGCAGCGACCGACTGCCTGTAATTGATCTGGAAGGCAATATTCACGAGCCCTTAGTGGATGCCAAGGTCAATCTGCTCATCCAGGTTACGGATAAGAAAAATCCGGACCGCAAGCTGCTCTCCGAGAATATCCCCCTTATAGTTCCGGGACGGCATAAACAAACAGCGGATCGGAATGCCGAGCCTGACGTGATCCCCTCGCTGCGAGAATGGTACGGCAACAAGGGGGATTATACACTGACGAAGTCATCGCGGATCGTTGTGGATGCGAAGGACCAGGATATTCTGCAGAATGCCGCTGAATTGACGCGCCAGGATCTGCAGGATATTACCGGATTCGATCTTAAGGTTGAGTATGGAGAGCCGAAGAAAGGCGATCTGTACTTATCGATTGATCCTTCCCTGACATGGCTTGGCGATGAGGGGAATTTGTTCCGGGTTGAGGATTACGTCTCCATGACTTCATCTACTGCCCAAGGCGTCTTTTTCGGCACAAGAACGGCCTTGCAGATTATTAAGCAGCATCCGGATCGGACCATCCCGCGCGGCGAGGCAAGGGATTACCCCAAATACGAGCAGCGCGGGCTTATGATCGATGTGGCACGCAAATTCTATACGATGGACTTTCTGAAAAGTTATGTGAAGCTGCTGTCCTGGTACAAGATGAACACGTTCCAGATTCATTTGAACGATAGTGTTGGTACGCCATTCAAAGACGGCACAAGAGCCGCTTTCCGGCTGGAGAGCAGCACCTATCCAGGACTGGCTAGCTCAAACGGCCATTATACGAAGCAGGAATTCAAAGATTTGCAGCTCATGGGGGTGGAGTATGGCGTAAACATTATTCCGGAGATCGATACGCCGGGGCACTCCCGTGTATTTACTACTTATAACCCGGCATTGGGTAATCCGTCGTCAGGGGACGACAACATGCTTGATATCACCAAGCCGGAGACGGTTCAGTTCGTCAAGTCCTTGCTGGATGAATACTTGGACGGTAATGACCCGACCTTCATCGGGCCTGATATCAACATTGGCACGGATGAATATAATGGTGATACCGAGGTTTTCCGCGGGTACATGGATACCCTCATCAAGCATATTAACAGCAAAGGCAAACGCCCTCATTTATGGGGCGGACTGACGCAATATAACGGAATGACGCCGATCAGTACGGATGCCACGATGGATATCTGGCACGAACCTTATGGCGCTCCGCAGCAAGCGGTGGATCTTGGCTATGATGTCATCAATGCCCAGAACACTTATATGTACATCGTTCCGACCTTATACGGGAACTATCTGAATACCCAGTTCCTATATAATGAATGGGAGCCGGTCAAATGGGAGACAACGACGCTGCCACTCGGCCATCCCCACGTCAAAGGCGGCATGTTCTGCTTATGGAATGATGCTTCCGAAGTCAATGGACTGTCGATGGATGATTCACATGATCGTATGCTTCCGGGCATTCAGGTTGTAGCAGAGAAAATGTGGACCGGAACAAGGGATGACAGATCCTTCGAACGGTTCGAGCAGCGGAAGAAGAAGATCGGCGATGCGCCAAATGCCAATCTGTCGCATACGGTTGCCGTCAACAATGATGAGAACAGCGTTATACAATATTTGTTCGAAAAAGGTTTGGAGGATGCCTCCGGCAACCATTATGATGGCAACGGCGTGAATGTTGATATAACACAGGGAAAATATGAAAATGGCGTCCGGCTGAATGGGGGGAAAAGCTATATTGAAACTCCGATCGAAGCGGTTGGCTTTGACTGGACAGCCTCCATGTGGATTAAGCCCGATCCAGGCAACCCGGCCGATGCGGTTCTGATGGAATCCCCCGTAGGAACGCTGAAGCTGAAGCAGGGAAATACAGGCAAGCTGGGCTTTACGAAGGAGCATTATGACAGCACGTTTAACTACTCTGTTCCGGAGGGGAAATGGACGCACCTGACCTTCAAGGGCGACAATAAAGGTGTGACTTTATTTGTTAATATAGACGAGTATGTAGAACGGCTGGAAGAGACCTATCCTAAAATGAATACGCTTGTCCTGCCAACGCTCCGGATCGGCAGCGCAACGAACGCATTTAAGGGTGTATTGGATAATGTCATGATTTACAACAAGGCGATCGATTTGCAGAACAGCGATAATCTGGCCTTGCATCAAAAGGCGGAATCTTCCGCTACCGAATTTCCGTATTACTCGCCGGATATGGCGGTTGACGGGGATGTCTCCCCAACCTCCAGATGGTCCAGCGCTTATGTAGATGATGCCTGGTTTATGGTTGATTTGGGTGATACAAAGGATATCAGCAAGGTCATTATCCGCTGGCAAGCGGCTTATGCCGAGAAATTCAAGCTGCTGGTGTCCACGGACAAGACCCACTGGACCAGCGTATCCGGCGATAAAGACGGCGTGATCCAGTCCAAGGGCAATCTCGATATAATTACCTTTGATGCGAAGCAGGCGCGTTATGTTAAATTCCAGGGCGTGAAGCGGGCAACGGTGTTCGGCAATTCCTTCTTCGAATTCGAGGTATACGGTGCGGATCATATTCAGGAATATAAACAGCTTATTGCGAAAATGGAAGAACTTCTGCAGCAAATCGATAATAACGGCAAGCTGCATAAGCTATTGCTGCAGGTGTTGAATCGTTATCCGTATGACGTGAATCGCGAGCTGCGACCAATCCAAGATCTGATGAATACGGCTCAGACCAAATAAAAAAAGGGGCAGCCCTAAGTCGAACCCGCCGCCAAAGAGCTAACTTTGGAAAATACGGCGAGTCAACGACCGGGGCTGCCCCTTTCTCTATGACTACAGTTCGTTCCAGATACGCTTTACATTATCGAAGGCAATCTTCGCTCCGCGTCTGCAATCTTCCATACCCTCATATTCGATCGACAGGTATCCGTCGTAGCCCGAGCTCTTGACGATACCGAGCAGGGCCGGCACGTCGAGGTCTCCTTGTCCGGCAATGGCTCCGCGCAGGTAACGGCCTGCTGCACTCGGAAACCAGCCCTCTCCCGGGTTGCGGTCGGCAGGACGGATATAGAAGTCCTTCACATGCACCATGGAGGCGATGCTGATATTATTTTTGACCGCGCGGATCGGATCTTCATCAACACAGACGAAGTTGCCGATATCGAGCGTTGTTTTATAGTTGTCCCGGCCCACAGTATGCACCAGCGTTTGAACCCGGTCGCTGGCTTGAACGTAGTAGCCATGGTTCTCAACGCTAGTTGTAATGCCAAAGCCCTTGGCATAATCAGCGATTTTACGGCAGGCGTTTGCGATTCGCTCCAGATCGGAATTGAAGTTCACGATCGAGGTGTCAGGACGGGAAGCGACGTCATGGCGCATTAACTTAACGCCAAGCCGGTGAGCGACATCCACTTCCTTTAACACTCGCTCGATCTCAGCCTCGTAGGCCTCCTCCGTATCTGTAATAAAGTTGGCGCCGATGGCGTAGTTGGAAATCTCGATTCCTGCCTTTGCGGCACGTTCCACGATTTGATCTGCTAATTGAGGATTGTCTGCCAAGTTGAACCCCAGAGGAACGATCTCGATATGCTCGGCTCCAATCTCCTTTACCCAATCAATGACACTCAGTATATCCATAGCCCCTGCTTCCATGGCCTGATATAAACTATAAGAGCTAATTCCCAGTTTCATGACAAGTCACTCCTTTTGCTATAAGAGGTTGTTCGAGTCTCTAGCCTCATCCAACCTTCCCGTTGCTGAAAACCGAACTTTTTGAACTCGCATTATAATCTAGTTGCGGTAAGCTTTAATGAACTTAACAGCCTTCTCGATGTCCGCGGCAGGGTTATCTCCGACTTCTCTCTCGATCGTCAGGTAGCCTTTATAGCCGATCTCCTGCAGAGCGGCGAAGTAGGCAGGGAAATCCACTTTGCCTTCCCCGAGCGGAACTTCTTCGAAGGCAGCACCGGAGCTGGCCATTTCGGCAATCTTCTGATGATCCATAGCATCATAGCCAAGATAGCCATAGACGTCCTTAGGATTGACAGGACGGAGACGATGTCCGTCTTTGACATGCGTATGCACGATGTAATCCTTGAGCGTCTTGACGCCTTCTACCGGGTCGTCCCCTGTGACCATAACCATATTGGCAGGGTCAAAGTTGACGGAGACGCCGCGGGTGCTAAGCGTGTCCAAGAAGCTCTTCAGATGGGCTGCCGGTTCGGGCCCGGTCTCGATAGCGAAGTAAGCGTTCAAGCTGTTCGCATAGACGCCCAGCTCTTCACAGGCTTCTTGCATTGCCGTGTAAATTGGTCCATTGCGATCTTCCGGGACAATCCCGATATGAGTGGTCACCACGTTGGTGCCGAGGTCCATAGCCAGGTCGAGAATTCTTTTCGATTTCTCGACTTTTGCCGGGTTGGCGGCTGCATCCTGGAAGCCATGTCCGGCCAGATCACCGCAAAGCGCCGAGATCTCCAGCCCCAGGTCTGCGATATATTGACGCAATTCCTTACGTTGGGCTGGACTAAGCTGATCCGGGTCCATCTCGCCCGATACCGCGTAGATTTGTACGCCTTCCGCCCCAACTTCCTTTGCTTTCTTCAAGCCTTCACGAACGCCGATTCCGAAGCTGTCTACAATAACACCGATTTTGTTCGTCAATTTCACCTGGATTCACACTCCTTGATATTTGTAGGCTGCCGAAGGCATCAGAACGACCAGCCGAGCTTTATTCTCTTGTGTTGCTCACAGCAGGACTCGTTCTGATGCTTGAGCGAAAATCAAAACACTCTATGAACTTAGAATTGAATTTCTTTTCCTTCTGCGGCCGATTGATAGATGGCATTCAGAATTTGAATCAGTTGAGTTCCATCCTCTACAGGGCAGATCGTCTCGGTGTTCCCCAGACAGCATTCTACAAAATGGTCCACTTCACGGTTGAAAGCCCCTTGGAAGTCGAATCCTGGATATGTGATCTGCGGATCGATATTAATCATCGTATTATGTCGCTCGGTGGTGATCTTCAGCTGTGGTTCAAGCTCTGCGCCGCCTTTATCGCCGTAGATGCTGATCGATTGCGAATCCTGTGTCGCATGGAGATTGAAGCTGACATCAACCATCAGGGAAGCTCCATTCTCAAAGCGGATCAAGGTGTTGGCCATATCTTCAACCGTGTTATGGGAAGCATCATAGTCCGCTGCTTTATAGAAATCATAGTTCAGAACATTGGAGCGGTTGCCTACCTTGCGATACGTATTACCAGTAACCGATTTAACCTTTGGTTTGCCCATCAGGTACCAGCATAGGTCTATAACGTGTACGCCGATATCGATCAGCGGCCCACCGCCGGAGCGTTCAATATCGGAGAACCAGCCACCGGGATTGCCAATTCTGCGGATCAAGCTGGCTTTGGCAAAATAAACTTCACCCAGATCGCCGGCATCGATGAACCGTTTCAGTACTTCAATATTGGAAGCATGGCGGCGGACATAGCCGACCTGCAGCGTCTTGCCAGTGCGATGTACGGCTTCCTGTACGCGAAGAGCCTCGTCTACAGTTTTGCAGAGCGGCTTCTCGCAGAGTACATTCTTACCGGCTTCAAGAGCCGCGATGCTGATCTCTGCATGGGAATTGTTCCAGGTACAAATGCTGACAGCGTCTATTTCCGAGTTAGCCAACAGATCGCGATAATCGGTATAGACATGAGGTACATTATACTTTTCTGCTGCTTTTTTAGCCCGTTCCTCGTTCAGATCACAAACAGCATATAGCTGGACATGAGGATTTGCTTGATAGGCGTTCAAATGACATTCAGAGATGGAGCCGCAGCCGATGAGACCGATTTTTACCTGTTTCATTGTTTACGCTTACATCCTTTCATCCCCGCAGCGAATTTGCTACAATATTATGTACTTCATTCACAGCGGCATGGTTTATTTGTTCAATTACCTACAATCTATCATAAGAATTTGTAAGGGAGAATGTTCAGGATGACAAAATATATGGATTATATGATCAGCCCATACCCGATTCGCACCTATGAGCCGCTCGTGGATCCAAGCAAGCTAAAACTTAAATCATTGGCCTTCCATAGCGCTGGGCATTTGCCCGGGAGGACGCTGCAAAGAATGAATTCTGTATTCGCTCATTGGGCGTTTGTCATGATAACGGGCGGAGAGGGATTTTATCAAGTTAATGAGGGAGAAAGGCAGAAAGTAGTCCCCGGCTCCTGGTTTTGTCTGTATCCCGGGGCTGTATTTAGTTATGGTCCCCATCAAGGGGGCTTCTGGGATGAATACTATTTCACAGTATACGGCGAACGGGTTGATGAATGGCTGCAGAATTGGCTCAATAACCCTGAACAGGTGAAGCACGGTGTTGCTGATGAGGCATTGCTGCACCGGATGGAGATGATGCTTATGCTGATTGACAGCAACCAGCCGGGCAACCTGGACAGGGCAGCCATGATGCTGGAGCTGTTCTTGTACGAGCTTGTGGTGCAGATTGAGCAGACCCAGGCCGGCCACCGCGGGACATTGACGCTAAAAGTTATTGAAGACCTTGCCCGTTCTGTCTATGTGCAGCAGAAGCCGGAGGATATTGCAGACCGCCATCATATATCCGTATCTACACTGCGGCGAATTGTCCACGAGTACAGCGGCTATCCGCTCAATGAATTTATTCATCGGCTAAAAATTGCCGAGGCGAAAAATCAACTGTTGAACACGGAAAGGAGCGTAAAGGAGCTTGCCGAGGCGTTAGGATATCAAGACATGTTCTATTTCTCCCGTGTGTTTAAGAGGGTCACTGGAATATCGCCGAGCAGTTACCGCAAGCGGGGTGGCAGCAGCTAAGCTCTGCTACGGGCAAAATCACGAGAACGAATTGGGCAATTGGATCTTCATAATGTTCTTTAAGGAGTTACTAATATGGCTATGGCACTGCAGGAGATTTCAGCAAAAGAACTGAGGGGTAGATGGGAGCAGGCCGGTTCCAGAGAGGCGGTACTGTTCTATACACCACTTTGTGGGACTTGTAAGCTTGCGGAGAGAATGCTGGGGATTGTTCTTGAAGCCGGCGGAACGATTCCTGTATCTAAAATAAATATCAACTATGCGCCAGGTTTGGCGCAGGATTGGGAAGTCTCCAGTGTGCCGGCTTTGATCATCTTTCAGGCGGGCTTTCTGGTGCAGAAGCAATATGCTCTTCATTCCGTTGTGGATCTGCAGCGATGGCTGAAGCTGTGATCCAGCTATGCGCAGGTTCTGCCGGTCAGTTCAAGCAAACCTGCGATGCCTATAGGTAGAGCTTCATCTCGGGTTCCTTGTCGCGAATTTTTCCGGAAGTCATAGGCTAACACACAGTCGTAACCTGATGCATAAAGTGTAGGGTATTGATTTTCGGCAAAGAGAAAGGGGCAGAACTGGAAATGGCAGAGCAGGATCTTCATTATTTTATGCGGGGAAATACAGCGCAAGGATTAGTCAGCTTGGCGGATTCGGTATTTCAGGGACTCAGCACCATTTACGTGCTGCAAGGCTTTCCTGGGGGAACGGAGGCGATGATGGGGCGGATTGCAGCGGCATTAGAGCAGCGCGGCTTCAACCTGCATAGAATTCATCAGCCTCTGGACCACGAATCCCTGGAGGGGATTATCGTTACGAATCTGTCGTTTGGGATCGTCGATGGGGATGCCTGGTCGGCAGATGCGGAGCCGGCCGGAGCGGACATCAGATATATCGACCTTTGTTCCGTACTTGATACAGGTAAGCTGGAGGCTTCTTCCGAAGAGATTGAACGATTGCAGGGGCAGATCGACATAGCTTATGAGCAGGCATATGATACGTTTTTAAAGACGCTGCGTATTCATGATGAATGGGAGAAGATTTTTATTGATCATCTGGACCGCGAGGCGATGAATACGCTGGCAACCGAATGGTCGGAGCAGTATTTACAACCTGTAAGAGCGGGCAAAAAGTCGCAAATCGTCCATCGCTTCCTCGGTGCGGCGACCTGGAGAGGAGCTATCGATTTCGTGCCTAATCTGACAGATCGTTTACAGACACGCATTTATGTAAAGGGTCGTCCGGGTTCCGGCAAATCGACTCTATTTAAAAGTCTGGCTGCTTCCGCTGAGCAGAAGGGCATTGATACGGAAATCTATCATTGCGGCTTTGATCCGAATAGCCTGGATATGCTGATCTTCCCGGAGCTGGGGGTTGCTATATTCGACAGTACGGCTCCCCATGAGCACTTCCCGGTGCGCGAAGGAGATCAGATCCTCGATGTATATCAGCTCGCGATCGCCGAAGGGACGGATGAGAAGTTTGCAGATGCCGTTCTAACGTTTAAGAACCGTTATTCCACTTCCATGAAGCAATCGATCGCTTATTTGGCCGAGGCGAAGGAGCTGCGCGACCAGCTTCAGGATATTTATCAGGAAGCTGCAGCCGAGGGCAGTTTGCTCCCGCTGGAGCGTACCATCCTAAGCGGCATCGAAGCCAGAGTGTAAGCCCAATATTCATCGGAAGGCCCGCTATAATCGCAGCGGGCTTTTTGGTATGATATATAGAAGAAAAAATTTACATAACTAAACTATTCTATTGTAATCCTAATCTAGTTATTAAGGCGGTGGAACTATGGACTTGCAGGAAGCGGTATCGATATCGAAGCGAATTCATACCAATATTAGTGAAGTGATCGTGGGGAAGGAAGAGGTCATTGAGTTGTTGCTGTCCTCTCTGTTCGGCAATGGACATGTGTTGTTGGAGGATGTGCCCGGCACGGGCAAGACATTGCTGGCCAAGGCTTTGGCCCGTTCCCTGGACGGGCAGTTCAAGAGAATCCAATTTACTCCTGATTTATTGCCCTCTGATCTAAGCGGGATTAATTTCTATAATCAGAAGACAAGTGAATTTGAATTCAGGCCGGGACCTGTGTTCACGGAGGTGCTGCTGGCGGACGAGATTAACCGGGCGACGCCGCGAACCCAATCCAGCCTGCTGGAATGTATGGAGGAGCGCCAGGTGACGATAGACGGTCTGACCCATGAGCTGTCCAGTCCGTTTTTCGTAATGGCCACACAGAACCCGGTCGATAATCAAGGGACATTTCCACTTCCTGAGGCGCAGCTTGACCGCTTTCTGATGCGGATTGAGGTCGGTTACCCTACGCATGAGGAAGGCGTGGATATTCTGCAACGCTTCCAGGTGAAGAATCCGCTGGAAGAGCTTATTCCGGTAGCTGCAGGTGCCGAGGTCGCTGCTGTCCAGCGCTTTGTGGCAGGAATCAGCGTGTCTAAGGATTTGCTGGGCTATATCGTTCGCATTGCGGAGGCAACGCGGAAGCATCCTGATGTGAGGCTTGGTGCCAGCCCGCGCGCCAGTACTGCTCTGATGCGTGCCGCGCAGGGAATCGCTTTGCTGCAAGGCCGGGATTATGTAACTCCGGACGATATCAAGCGAGTTGCCGAGCCGGTGCTGGCCCATCGATTACTCGTTCGCCACGGACTCCGTCCGGATGATCGACAAAGCGATGTTATCGTGCGGCAAGTGCTCGGCGAAGTGGAGGTTCCTGCGGAGGATGTACTGACAGGAAGAGGGAAGTAGGTGGTTGACATGCAATTAACCTGGTTAATTGTTAGCGCTTCCGTTCTAATCGGATTGTTGGCCATGATTTATCAACGCAGGGCGATGCGAGGGTTGAGCTATACGCGCTACTTCACCAAGGACGCCGTATTCGAAGGGGATACGGTGGAAATGGTGGAGGTGATCTCCAACGCGAAATGGCTGCCGCTGCCTTGGCTGCGGCTGGAGTCGAGCATTCAATCCGGGCTCCGGTTTGGGGATCAGGCCAACCTGGACATCTACTCCGGGGACATCTATCAGAATCATATCAGTCTGTTCTATCTTCGTTCGTATCGTCGAATTAAGAGACATCATCAGGTTATATGCTCGCGGCGCGGCCTCTTCCATCTGGATTCGGCTACGCTGACGACAGGTGATCCGCTTGGTCTGATCTCCAAGGCGCAGAAATTTCCGCTGAATCTGGAGCTGCTTGTATATCCGCAAATCCTAGATTTGCAGGAGCTGCCGCTGCCAAATCATAGCTGGATTGGAGAGCTTGCTGTACGACGCTGGATCGTGGAGGATCCGTTCTTGACTTCGGGAATTCGCGAATATCGCCCCGGCGACGCTATGGGATCGATCAATTGGAAGGCGACGGCACGTACCGGTGCGCTGCAGGTTCATAAGCGCGATTATACAGCTGATCATCGGCTTATGATTTGTCTTAATCTGGAGGACAGCGATACGATGTGGCGAAATATTAATGACCCGGCCCGGATAGAACGGGGCATCAGATACGCTGCTACGGTGGCCGATCAAGCGCTGCGCAGCGGGGTCGAGACGGGATTGATCTGCAATGGCCATCTGATCTATGGCCCCAGAGAATCGGTCAGAATTGAACCTTCTGCGGCAGCCGATCAGTTTGAACTCTTGCTGTCAACGCTGGCCAGGCTTGTTCTGGATCGGACCGTCTCGATGTCGACCCTGCTGGAGGAGTTGTTGAACGAAAATCCGGTGGATACCGATTATTTGCTGATCTCCTGTCATCAGGGCGAGAAGCTGAGGATGGCCGCCGACCAGCTGCTGCAGCGGGGGAACGGTGTCGAATGGATGGAGATTCCCGAGATAGGGAAGGAAGTGCCGGCGGTTTCATAACTTGAGGAAGGGAGCTTGGGAGCAGGTTGCTAATGCCGCATGAATGATGCGGTGCTATTCCTACAGGCTCAACCGAGATCAGTGACTTTTTAATAGGAGGTAAGGGGATGCTCCAATATTATCGCGGTACAGAACAGGACAGGAAAGTATTGTTCTCCGCTTTTCAAGCTGGATTCGTCGACTATGTCGTGAAGCTTGACCTTACCATGGAACAGTTTTTCGCCCACCTCTTCGATCAGGAAGGAAATGCGCGAGAGCATTCTTTTGTCGCGATGTCCGGGAGTGAAGCAGTTGGCATCATACTTGGAGGGATCAAGCTGTATGAAGGGATCCGGACGATGCGCTGCGGTGCGCTTGCCGTCCGTCCTGATTTGCGTGGACATGGGATAAGCAAGGAGTTGTTGCGGCTGCATCATCAGGAGGCCGTTGATCAAGGCTGCCGTCAGTTATATTTAGAGGTCATTCAGGGGAATGATCGGGCGATAGCCTTCTATAACCGACATGGATATCAGAGGCTGTATGATTTGTCTTATTATACGCTGACCAACTTATCCGGCTTGACTGCAGCAACGCAAATGGAGGCCTCAGGTCATGGCATGGCCAATATCGCACAGCTTGACAGTCATCGGTTCGTGGAGGCAGTCCAAGGCCGGGAATATTTCCATCTGAATTGGCAAAATGATCTCGATTATATTTGTCGCTCGGACAAATATGTATTTTATGGGGCTTTGATAAAAGGCAATCCCGCCGCTGTTATGGCTATTACCCGTCAGGGGCGGATCAGCTTGTTGATGGTTGACAAGAACGAGCGGGGACGCGGAATAGCCCCAATGCTGCTGAACAGCGCCGTTCGTGAATTAGCTTTAACACGGCTCCAGATATCGTTCTCCAATAATGCCGGATTGCATGGATTCCTGCAGCATTTAGGATTTCAGAGGGATCCGATCCAGCAGTACGAGATGTACCGATTTCTCTAAAATATGGATAGCAATCCTGCCCAATTGTGGCTGAAAACGAGCTAATGTCAAATAATCTCCACAATAGTTAGGCCAACCTGCAGGTCAGATGCCGATTGTTCCATTTTATCTCCCGTTATTAAATAAAGCTAAAGATATGTTCGCGGCTCAATATGCAGCAGTGCTCGTTATTACGTGTATTAGCGGGAGGAGATTAACGTGATTGACGTAAAAAGAGCAGGGGCGCGGGGAGATGGAAAGACGGATGATACGGCAGTCATTCAGAGAGCACTGCAGCAGGCAGCCCAAAGCAAGGATACGGTTTATTTCCCGGACGGGGTGTATATCATTGACCCGGCCAGGACACTGTCGATAGGGACGAATACTTCCATTATCGGCAATGGCAAGACATCGGTCATTAAGGCCGCTTCCAGCGGGTTCGGCTGGGATATGATCCGGGTACAGGGAAGCAATATCAATATTAACAACGTATCGCTGGATGGGAATAATCGCGTGAATCGGGTGCTGGCTATAGGCGGGGGCAGCTCTAATATTGTGATTAACAACTCCTCTGTAGCCAATGCTACGCACAGTACCGATAGAAAAAGCGATTATTACGCCGGGGTGGTGTCCGGAATCGTAATCTATGGCAATACGAATTCGATTACAATCTCAAACACGGAGATTTATAACATTTCAGCTATTAATGTCTCTCAAGGAAGTCTGATCGCAAGGGGAATCTTCGTGACGACGACATGGGGCAGTACGGAGAAGATCGGCAAGAAAATATTAATATCGGGCTGCTATATCCACCATATTAGTCCGGCGGATGACGGGGATGGCATTTATTACGAGGACCCGGCGATGGATAATAACCAAGGTGAGAATACCGGAAGTGTGATTGCCAACAACCGCTTCACTTATTGCAGTAAAAGAGCGATCAAGGTCTATGCTCTGGGGATGCAAGTCCAGAGCAATCAAATTGAGAATCCGTTCCTGAATAACAACTATTATAAAGGCACGAAGAAAGGCACGCTTGCCCCTGATATGTATTCGGCAATAAGCATCTATGGAAGCAACAATGTGGTTGTGAATAATATCATTAGCGGGGTTGGCAGCTTCTACGCCGCGATTGAGGTAAGTGCCGGCGATCTGATCGAGAACACATTGATCCAGGGCAATTCGATCAGTATGGGGGACAGGAGCAGTATCGCGGGGACTACGGCGATTCGCTTGGGAAATATTCGCGGCTTCCAGCTGCTGAACAACAATATCAGCAACGGGGAGAGAGGCGTCTGGACATGGCAGAATGCCGATCAGGGAGTGATCCAGGGCAACTCTATTGTCGTGAGGAAAGGCACGGGAATTGATCTTACTACGTATCTAAGCGGATATGTACAGAAGAATATTACCTGTATTGGCAACAATATCACGGCGGGCAAAGCGAAGATCGTCATTCCGCCCAGAGCGATAAATATTGTCGTCAAATAAATGGATAGTTGCCTTCTAATGACATGATTCTGAAAAAAGAAGCACCTGTCTCCCTAATTATTCTATTTAGGGTTGGCAGGTGTTGTTTTGTTTGTATTATCAGCTGCATCATTGTCGGTTAACATGCTCTCAAGACCATGGTTATCATACTCCGCATGCTGACCTATGACATGAATGGATGTTCCTGCATGCCGAATGATGTTGCCGCGAACGCTAGAGCGATTCAAAGCTCCAAGGCGAATTCCTGTCGTCATTTCCTCCGCTTGCTCCGTTTGTTCTCCATCGATCCGATTGTTCTCAATCACGATCCGGTCCAGATTTTCAAAATCTGCTTCAATCGCAGCATAATAGCTCCCTATGCCATCAATGAGATTTCCGCTGACGGTGACATGGCTGGCATAAATCGAGATGGCCGAATACATATCCTGCGATAGAGGTTGATCGGGGTCAAATAAATAATGATTATTCCCTGAATAAGGGTTAGTGATGTGGTTGTTCTGCACGACGACTCCGGGAGCGGATATTTTGATCCCTCTTTTGGCGGCATGATGAATCCGGTTGTTCTCAATGATCGACCCGGACAGCTCCGCCGGATTAGGGGGGACATCGAAGAAGATGCCGTCTGCATCCTCGCGTGGAGCAATATGTGAGATCTCGTTGCCAGAGATGGTTACACGCCTGGCTGGAGACGCACCTGATCCGTTCCAGACCATGATCCCCCGGGCAACCGGCTGCAAGTGCCTCGCGCTGATGTCCGTGATAAGCGAGGTGAGCACCTTAATGTCCTCAGTATCGCCGTAGATCATGATGCCGGAGACGACCGCCGAATAGAGCGGGCTTTGCGGATCGGCTGCTTGTCTCATATTTCGAATGACCGAGTTGGCGATCGTGACGTCCGCTGACCCGGGATGAATACCGATGCCGCGGATGAAGCGGCCTGATCCATCCAGATCGATACCATCAACAAGCACATCTGGACCAGAGATGCGGATTGCTTCATATCCAAAGGCTTCTGAAGGCGGGACGCTAAATTTTAATACAGGCTTGTCTTCTCCAATAAGGCGGGTTTTGCTGGATAGCTCAAGCGGGGCCCTCACATTAAGCAGATAGGTTCCTGCAGGAACTATGATCCGCGTCGGGCCTCTGCGTCCGACAGCCTGATGAAGAACGCGAATGAATACAGCGCTGTCGTCACGGATACCGTCTCCATGGGCTCCAGCCTGCTTAATATTAATGGTTGTACTGCGATAAGGAGAGACTATAGCAAGAACGGCAATGGCCGAAAGAGCAAAGAGCAACAAGTATATTAAAAACCTTGATTTATATAAATTTCGCTTCAGTAAGGGGCCTCTCCGGTATATTTTAAATGTCATAATTACTAATCTCCTTCGCCTATCTATAAAAGATTGAATCTGAACTATGAATATGTGGGTAAAGCATAATTTAATCCTCTCATTCATAAAGTGTTGAGACGGATTTTATGAAGAATGGGAGAGTAGAAGAAGATGAAGGTGTTAGTTACCGGGGGAGCAGGGTTCATTGGCCGCCACACTGTAAGCCAGTTGCTCGAACAGGGGTATCAGGTCATTGTAGTCGATCAGCGGCGAGGCGATCATAAGCTGCCCTATGACCAGTCGGTTACCTACTATGAGGCCGATATTGTGTCGGAAGAGCTGGAGCAAATTTTCGCCAAGGAGGAGCCCGATTATTGTATTCATCTGGCCGCCCAGGTTAGCGTGCCCCGCTCCTTCGAGAATCCTCATCTGGATGCTGAAGTGAATATTGTGGGGACGATTAATGTTCTTCGCATGTGTGTCCGGTACAAGGTGAGGAAAATGGTGTTTGCCTCTTCGGCAGCGGTATACGGGAACCCCGGTATTTATCCGATCGAGGAAAAATGTGATCTTAACCCGCAATCTTTCTATGGGTTGTCGAAATATGCAGCAGAGAGTTATATCCGTTCATTTTCGGAGCAGTATCATCTTGATTATACTATTCTTCGCTATGCGAATGTATATGGAGTGCGTGAGCATCGAACCGGTCAGGACGGTGTGGTGACGGCTTTTATTGAGCGGATGGCCGGAGGAATGCCGATGATTATATATGGTGATGGGCACCAGACCCGGGATTTCGTCTATGTTCGGGATGTAGCCTTTGCGAATACACTAGCGCTGGGCGCTGGTTCACAACAGATTTTCAACATAAGCAGTGGGGTAGGGCTTTCCCTGCTGGAGCTAAGTGGAATCTTGCAGCAGCTATGCGAGCATAGCCTTTCCGTTCAATTTATGCCTCAGAAGTCGGGGGATATCGATCGCAGTATACTGAGTAATGAGAAGGCCAGGAACCTGCTTGGCTGGTCCCCGTCGTACTCACTGGAAGAGGGGCTGCGGGCCATGACCGTGCATGAGTATGGGACCAGGAAGAAGAGAGGGCAGCCATTTGCGCCGAGTCTTCAGGATTATAGTAAAATTACAGCGATTTAGTATCCGGGGCTCTTCCTCATATGAGGCAGAGCCCTATGTCATTGTTTGGAAGTCCATAGCTGTGCTATGATTTAGCTTGAAGAACCCATTTGACGCCAATAGGATGGCAATGACGATGGAGGGCATTTCTAAATGCAAAACACGGGTAACGCTTACATTACAAAAACATTGAAATTATGCTTGTCCTGCCTGGGTGAGATGGTCGTGCTAATGCCGATCTACCTTGCCGGAATTATTGTATTAAGTCCGCAGTATCTGCCCTTAGGCTGGCTGGTGATCCTGCCGTTTGTTTCTTTTCTCGGGGCAGCGGTTCGCAGCTATGTCCCTGTATTGTGGAAAAAGCTTGGAGCCGCTATTCTGATCGGCGCGCTTGGTGCGGCTGTCTTTTTATTAAATGGGACAGCGGTCTTCTCTCCCTTGGTCGGGTTCTGTGCGGCGCTATTTGCGTTGCAAGGTATGACCGCCACCGCTCGAGCCGGTTTGGCCAAGCTGTACTGGTATGGGGTTGCGCTGTATTTTGTAGCCGGGATCGCCTATTCCCGCCTCGCTCTGCTGCGCGGAGAGCTTGGCCTGATCACTTGGTTTGGGGTAGGCTGCCTGGCGATTGCATTGTTCATTACCAATCATGAATACTTGCGTTATACAACGTTGTCCGACCATTCTCCACTGCCAAGGGGCTTGCGTCGACATAATAGGCTTTTTATAGTTATTATCCTCGGACTTGTCGTCTTGCTGGCTGCGGGAGCCGGGCGTTGGATCGGTAATCTGCTATTGAACCTCGTAAGATATATTGTCGCTTGGCTCACGCGCTCACCCGGAGAGCCAAAGGAGCTGGAACCGGAGGAGGTTCACGAGCCGCCGGCGATGTTCTTCCCGGGGGAAGTGCAGAAACCGGGTTTGCTATCCCAGATTCTGGATATCCTTTTCTATGTAATCGGCGGAGCCGTGATCGCAGCTATAATTGGCTTTGCGCTCTACTGGTTATATAAAAACGCCGGAGGTTTCTGGAAGCGCAGCATCGACCGCATACTTGCCTTGTTGCGCAGACAGGACCTGAGCGGGGAGAAAAAGGGATACCGTGACGAGGAGACCTCGATCTTCTCCTGGGAAGAGAGAAAGCAGAGATTGGGCAATTGGCGGACGGCCTTGTCCCGGTTCGGACGACGTCAGGAGCGTTATGAGGATATGCATAGCAATCAGGAGAGAGTACGTTTCTTGTATCGGCGTTACCTCTTAGCCAGGCGCAGCGAAGGCTGCGAATTAAAGCCTGGGCTTACTCCGCTGGAAATGGCTCGGGATATGCTGCGCCATCATGATAATGAGAAGAAGGATCAACGAGGGAAGCCTGGGCAGCAGGCGACTCACAAGTTCGCTGTAGAGCCGTTAGTCACGCTTTATTACCGGGTCAGGTACGGTGGGCAGGAGCCTGATGATCGAGAAGTGGCCGATATAAAACGGATGCTGAATTTATGAGGATAAAACCTGGGAGGCGCTACGGCCTACGGGAATAGGAGAGAGGCGATTTGTTCGTTCATGCTGGGACGAAGAGATCGCCTTTTTTGTGTGGAAATTCTATAAAGTCGTAAAACGACAAGGATTGGGTCGGATAAATAGCAGACATCCTTGCCCTAAAAGCATAAAATATGGACACTATGAACAAGCAGGAGGGAAGCAAGAGATGAAACTGGTCAGGTGGGGCGTTCTCGCTCTTGTTGTGCTATTACTTGGAATTTTTCTCCTCCTCAATATTTCTCCCGCTCCATTTATTTATTGGTTTCGTCATCAACCGGACCCGGGGCCGGCCATTGCACCCGACAATTACGAAGAATATGAAGCGCGGGTCGAAGTACAAAGCGATTTGACATATCCCTCAAAATTCAAGTCCAATACGCTGGATATTTACTATCCCAAGGAGAGCAAGGGGAAAAATCCAACCCTCTTATGGGCTCACGGCGGTGCGTTCGTGACTGGGGACAAGTCGGGAACGGCATATTGGTGCACTATGATGGCGAGCCAGGGATATACCGTGGTTAGCATCAACTACGAAGTGGCCCCCGAAGTGAAATATCCTGCTCCCATCATTCAATTCGGCGAGGTATATGAATACCTGAATGCGATTGCCCCGCAATTATCTGCCTTGGACCTGGATCGCCTGGTCATAGGTGGGGATTCCGCCGGAGCCCAAATAGCCTCCCAGTTTTTGGCTGTACAGACCCATCCCAAGTTAGCAAAAAGCATGGGTATAACGCCGGTTATTGCCAAGGATCAGCTTAAGGCGGCCGTGCTCTATTGCGGTCCTTATAATGTGAAGAGATTAGCGGATGTGACAGGAAGACTGGAGAACTTCTTTCTCAAGCAAATCGGGTGGGCTTATATCGGCGAGCGGAATTGGAGAGAGGGAGCAAAAGCCGAGCAAGCGTCCACAGTGAATTATGTGACGCGCGACTATCCGCCCACCTTTATTACGGACGGAAATACAGGTTCTTTCGAGAAGCATGGCCGGGAGTTGGAACAGAAGCTGAAGTTGCAGGGAGTTCCCGTGACATCCCTGTTTTATTCATTAGATCATGGGGCGGTTTCCCATGAATATCAATTTAAGCTGGACTCTGCAGAGGCCCGGGAATGCTTTGATCTGACGCTCTCCTTTCTGGCGGAGCATTTGAAGGATTAAGCCGGAAGGTGCAAACCCCACTTCGCTTGCCCTCAATCAAGGACATTAAAGGGCACTTCCCTAAGCTTGTACAAAGGAACAAGCGGGCGCTGCACCGCGTGCACAGATTCAGCATGTCTGGACAGCCAGGTGCAGGTGAATTGGTATAACAGCGGAGGGCTGCGCCAAGCCGGTTTGTGTTGATCGATTCACTGATAATTTTAAGGAGGGATTTTTATGGCTTATCTTCAATGCCGATTTTTTTCGGAGGTGCTGGGAATCACGACGTCGATGTCGGTTATTTTGCCTGAACCCGGGTTTTCCCAGACAGGCAGGGCGGAAACTGCCCAGACCGTACTTTACCCGGTGTTATATTTGCTTCATGGCATGTCGGATGATGACAGCACTTGGGTGCGCCACACATCGATCGAACGGTATGCATCCTCGATGGGGCTGATCGTTGTTATGCCGCAGGCGGGTTTGAGCTTCTATACGGATATGGCCGAAGGCCCTCGTTACTGGACCTTTATCAGCGAGGAGCTGCCGCAGGTTTGCCGCTCTTTCTTTCCGATTTCGAACCGGCGGGAGGATACCTTTGCAGCGGGGTTATCGATGGGAGGTTACGGAGCCTTTAAGCTTGCTATGCGCAAACCCGATCAATTCTGTGCGGCGGCCAGCCTGTCGGGGGCATTAAACGTTGCCCGCAACTTTTTTGAAGAAGGGGCCGGAGAGGCACAGGCGGTGGCTTTGTTTCGGCGGATTTTTGGTCCGGATGGCCCCAAGGGGACACACAATGATCTGCTGGCGCTGCTCGAAGAGCTGGAGCATCGGGAGGAGCCAATGCCTCATCTCTATCAATGCTGCGGTACCGAAGATTTCCTTCATCCCGACAATCTGCTCTTTCGCGATGCTTGCCTCACTGCCGGGCTCCCGTTGACGTATGAAGAAAGCCCGGGCTCGCACGATTGGGCTTACTGGGATGCTAAAATTCAAGATGTGCTGACCTGGCTCCCGCTAAAAAATAAAGGGTAGGCTATAGGTATCAAGCAAAGGAGCCTCGAAGTGACGGGTTGCGTTCTTGTTCTGTACGAGTATGATTTGAAATAGTCACTTCCGAGGAGAGGAGCCCACACCATGATCCGTCGTCTAGCTGCAATTCACTGGAACTCCATCCGCGTTAAGCTGGTACTTGGCCTTTTGGGCGTTGCGGTTCCATTAATGTCACTGCTGATTTATATGAGCTATTACAGCGTGAATGTCATTCATAATCAGGTGGCAGTGTCGAATAAGAATCTGATTTCCATCCAAATGCGGCAGATTGACAGCCAGCTATCGGAAATCGAGCGCCATCTGGTGAGCCTGGCCAGTTCGGAAGTCGGCGTGCTGAAGCTGAAAGATGCCGTGCCGGACAACGAATACATGATGGCCAAAAGTGATGTATTCCGCAAGCTGACCTCCGATTTGGCCGTCTACCCTTATATTGACGGTCTTTTCGTCTATTCCCTTCCGCATCAGGAATTTGTTGAAGCCTATAAGGATGCCAAGGGATTATTTACATATGCAAGCTTGATGGAGATGAGGCAGAATCTGCAGGAGAAAATCGGGCAGGAGGGCCGTTCCTTTGTCTTTAATCCCGAGTGGCAGCTACAAGAAATCCAGGGCTCCTACTACGCGGTTCAAATCCTTCGTGATGGCAATCTATGCCTGGGTTCATGGGTTTCTTTGAAGACCTTGATGTCGCCCTTATCGATGTTGGATACCGGTGACACGGGCGCGATGCTGTTTGTGGATGAGCGGGGGAATCCGCTGTACACCACCCAGACTTTGCAGGATAAGCACCTCGATTTCACGCAGGGATTCCAAACCTATTATATGTCTGGTGAAAACAAAAACTATCTTGTGGTCGGAGAAACCTCAGGAAAGATCAATTTAAGTATGGCTGCCGTTATCCCTGACAAATTGACGCTGCAGAACATGCCTTATCTGAAGAAGATGGTAGGCTGGTTCTCTGCCTTTGCGCTTCTGCTTCTTCCGGTAAGCTTGTGGTTTCTGAGGAAAGTTCTGCTCTTGCCGCTCCAAAAAATGGTTCGATTAATGCGCCGGATCGCCGAGGGGAATTTCAACTTGCGAATGGAGAGCGTTCCGTCCGCCTCGGAAGAATTCCAGCTCGTATACTCTACCTTCGACCAGATGATTTCGCGGATCGAAGAGCTGAAAATTCATGTCTATGAAGAGCAGATAAGCAAACAAAGGAGCGAATTGAAGCAGCTTCAGCTTCAGATAAACCCGCATTTCTTTATGAATTCTTTAAATATTTTATATCATTTGGCGCAGGTCAAGCAGTATGGGCTCATTCAGGAAATGACGCTTTGTCTGGTTCATTATTTCCGGTATCTGTTTCAGAGCAACAACCAGCCTTTGGTCATGCTGAGGGACGAATTGCAGCATATCCGGAACTATTTGCACATTCAGGAGCTTCGTCTGCCGGGTCAATTTAAAAGTGAAATACAGGTGCCCGATTATTTGCTGGATACGGCTGTTCCGCCGCTGATGCTGCAAACCTTTGTCGAAAATACAATCAAGCATGCGGTTCGCGCGGAGGAGCCCACTTTGCTCGTTATCGAGGCGGTGCTGGATGACCTTGCCGAGGAACCGATGGTGTGCATGACAATCCGGGATACCGGCAAAGGATTTCCCGATGAAGTGCTGGAAGAAATCCGCATAGGCAAGAGCTGGATGGGCGGCAAGGACCACGTTGGCCTCTGGAACGTACGTGAAAGGCTGCGTTTGCAGTATGGCGATAGAGCTGCCATAGAATGCTATAACGATGATCCGCAAGGTGCGGTGGTAGAGCTGATTATTCCCTTGAGACCGGATCGGGACGGAAAGGAGTTGCCATAGGCATGCATCAATTATTGATTGTGGATGACGAAGCGATTGCCGTAGAGAGCCTAAAATCGGGAGTGAACTGGTCGACATTGGGAATTTCCCAAGTGTTTACCGCGTGCAATGCCCAGTCGGCCCAGGAGGTCATACGTCATGAAGCTATAGACCTGTTGGTTTGCGATATCGAGATGCCGCAGGGCAGCGGACTGGATCTGCTTAAATGGGTGCGCAATTACAATCCGGCGATCGAGGCTATTTTTCTGACCTGTCATGCGGACTTTCAATATGCCAAGCAGGCCATTCAGCTGGGAAGCTTCGATTATTTGCTTAAGCCGGTTCCGTTTTCCGAGTTGGAGGCGGTTGTAGGAAAGGCGATTGAGAAGCTTGAACAGGAAAGCAAGTTAAATGAATTCAGCCGGTTCGGAAAGTATTGGGTGCAGCATCAGCCATTGCTGGTTGAGCGGTTCTGGCTCGATATTCTTAATCAGTCGATCCCGAGTCATTCGCTGGCCATTCGCAAAGCAGCGGAAGAACGCAATATTCCTTATTCGGACGAAATGAGCTTTCTGCCTTTGCTGATACAGATAAGAAGATGGGAGAGGCCGGTGACGCTAAGGGACGAGAAGATCGTAGAATATGCCATTCGCAAGTCGGCGGAGGAGCTCCTTCAGGAACAGGGGGGCCAATGCATTCTCGTATCCGTTGAACCCGGGCGGCTGCTGCTTTTGCTAAATGGAGACGATTACAGCGCAAAGAGCGCCCGAGGTCTGAAGAAGCGCTGTGAAGCTTATATCGATGCCTGCAGGCGATATTTCTATGCCAGTGTATCCAGCTATATCGGCAAAGCGGTGCATGGGGACCAAATTGCATTCATGTATTTACGGTTATCCAAAATGAATGAGAATAATGTGGCCTATGATCAGGATGTCTTTTTACTGGATGAAGAGCTCTCGCCTCCCGCCAATCAGCACCTGCTTCCGGATATGAGCCTGTGGGCGGTTTTGCTTAAAGAAGGAGCCTATGAGCGGGTTTTGGCAGCGGCCAAGGCCTACATTGAAGCCCAGGTCCAGGACAATCAGTTAACCTCAAGCCTGCTCTATCAATTCATTCAGGATTTTCAGCAGATGGTCTATTACGTTTTGCAAATCAAGGGAATTCAGGCGCACCGATTGTTTGGAGATCCGGAATCCCTGGACCTGTATGCCAGATCGGTCCAGTCAGCGACCAATTCCCTGGCGTGGATGCAGCATTTAATCGGGAAGGCGGCCGATTTCACTTCCTCCATGGAGCATTCCCCCAGCGTCGTAGAGAAAGTTAAAGAGTATATCCAGCAGCATCTATCCGAGGATTTATCGAGAGAAGATATCGCCAGTCAGGTCTATTTAAATCCGGATTATTTAACCCGAATTTTCAAGAAAGAGACCGGGATGTCGATCTCGGATTATTTATTACAGCAGCGGCTGAATATCGCTGCAAGCTTGCTGGCCAACACCGGCCTCTCCGTCAGTTCGATCGCCGCGCAGATCGGGTATGCCAATTTCTCGCATTTTTCCCGCATGTTCAAGAAGTATTATGACAAAAGTCCTCTGGAGTACAGGCAGGAAAACTCGGGCCAGCAGGGGAACTCCCAGGCGGGGAAGTCGTCAAAGTGACAATGGAAAGTCGTCATTTGAGCAGAAGTAACTTCCGGAGCCTCGTACAATAAAGATCGAGCTTCAAAATAACTGATAAGTGGGGGTTACAGATGAAAAGGTCATCTCTAAAGATTATCTCGCTACTTCTGGTCTGTATGGTAGTACTGTCGGCTTGCGGCGGCCCTTCGAACCGCTCGAACAGCAGCAACGGCGGAAATGAAGGCGCTGACAAAAGTGCTAAACTTGAGGAATTGACGGTTGTTCTTCCTGTGGCAGGAACGATTTCAAAGGATTTGCAAATGGTGGAAGATGCGATTAATACAATAGCCATGGAGAAGATTCACGCGAAGGTAAAGTTCCTGCATATCTCCTTTGGGGACTGGGAACAGCAGACAAATCTGATGTATGCCGGCAATGAAAAAATGGACTTAATCTGGATCTCGGGCAGCAACTACACGAATCTTGTGGCCAAAGGCCAACTGCAAGCGATGGATGATCTTTTTGCGGATCACGGGCAGGGAATCACTGCGGCCATCGACCAAAGTTATCTGGGTGCCACGAAGATCGGAGGCAAGACGTATGCCGTTCCGACAGTGCGCGATTTTGCCTCTTCGACCGGTGTAAATATGAATAAAGCGCTCGTCGACAAGTACCGGATCGATGTGAATGGCATTAAATCGCTGGACGACCTTGAGCAAGTGCTCCGTACGGTAAAAGAAGGTGAAGGGCCTGAAATGTACCCGCTGGTACCGGGTGCGAACGGCCGTACCTTTCTGGATGATCTGAACAATTTCGATGCTTTGAGCGACTCGATCGGGGTACTCCCGAACTATGATAATGGTCTGAAGGTTGTGAACTACTACGAATCTCAAGAATATGCGGACTTCCTGAACAAAATTCGCGGCTGGTTTATGGACGGTTTGATTCCCAAGGATGTCGCCACAAGCCAGACCTCCCGGGTTGATTTGATCAAAGCGAATAAGGCGTTTGCTTATTCGGCCAAGCTGAATCCGGTTTCGAAGGTAACGGAGACGGCGCTGGTTGGCCAGGAAATGGAGCCGGCCGAAATCTATCCCGCTGTAGCAACTACCAGCTCCGTCACCGGTTCGATGTGGGCCATTCCGGTTAATTCCACGATCCCGGATAAAGCGATGGATTTCCTGAATTTGATGTACTCCGATAAGGATGTTGTCAACCTTTATGATTGGGGGATCGAAGGCACGCACTATGTGAAGGTGGATGGCATGGATAACGTCATCGCTTATCCGGAGGGCGTGGACAAAGCCGACCTTGGTTACAGCATGCCAATGGGTTGGATGTTCGGTAATCAATTCCTGTCCTATGTTCAACAAGGGAATGACCCGGAAGTCTGGACCAAGATGAAGGCGTTCAACGATGGCGCTGGCCGTTCCAAGGCACTGGGCTTCCTGTTTGATGCCACGCCGGTGAAGACGGAGTATGCAGCGGTGACGAACGTAATTACGCAATATAAAATTCCGTTGGAGACGGGCAGCGTGGATCCTGCCAAGATTTTGCCGGAGTTCATTTCCAAGCTGAAATCGGCCGGGATCGACAAGATTATTGCAGAGAAACAAAAGCAATTGGACGAGTGGGCGCAAGCCAACGGCGTCAACTGATCGCACGATAAATGACCTCTATGGAGAGGGCTATCTTAAAGTGATTATCACTTCCAAGATAGCCCTTTTTTGTCGCTGCGGATCATGTCGGGAAAGATCAAGCAGGAAGTCGCTTGAGCGGTAGTTGCCGAAAGTTGGATTCCGTAGAATTAACGATATATTCGGCATATAGCCTTAGAAGGGGGAAGTGCGGTGGCCATAACCAAACAAACACACCGTAAGGGGCGGAGAGGCATTCTTAAGTATACTCCGCTGTACATCATGATGTTGCCGGGGTTAGTCTACCTGATCATCAACAATTATCTGCCGCTGTTCGGGCTGAGTATTGCTTTTAAGGATGTTGACTACCGGAAGGGGATTTGGAACAGCGATTGGATCGGTTTCCGAAACTTCGAATATCTGTTTAAAACATCGGATGCCTGGATGATTACCAGAAACACGCTTCTGTACAACACGGTGTTTATCATTCTCGGTCTGATTGTATCGATCGGCATAGCTATTTTACTGAATGAGATCCGGAATAAGTTTTTTGCGCGTTTCTATCAAAGTGTAATTATTCTACCCTACCTGATCTCCATCATCATTGTCAGCTATCTGGTGTATGCCATGTTCAGCGTAAATACGGGGATGGTGAATAATACAATTCTGCCGGCGCTGGGCCTGGATCCGATTTCATGGTACTCCGAGCCGAAGTATTGGCCGTTTATTTTGACCTTCGTTCATGTTTGGAAAGGGGCCGGTTACTCCTGCATCGTGTACCTGGCTGCCATTATCGGCATCGATCCGGAGTATTATGAAGCGGCCAAGCTGGACGGGGCCTCCAAATGGGTGCAAATCCGCAAGATTACGCTTCCGATGATTATGCCGGTCATCATGATTCTGACATTGCTCGGGATTGGCCGGATCTTCTATTCCGACTTCGGTTTGTTCTATCAAGTACCGATGAACTCCGGCGCATTGTATTCAACGACCAATGTCATTGATACGTATGTCTTCCGCGGGCTCATGCAGCTGGGTGACATCGGCATGTCTTCGGCAGCCGGCTTCTATCAGTCTTTAGTAGGTTTTGTGCTGGTGCTGGGCTCTAACTACATCGTCCGCAAAATCGATAAAGACAATGCGTTGTTCTAAGGAGTGAGTGATTACTATGAAAAATGAATCCAGAGGCTTGCAATGGGCCGGTCATACAGTTTTGACGTTATTTTCGCTGGCGTGCATTCTTCCGTTTGTCCTGCTGTTTATTGCTTCGGTGACGGATGACCACACCATTGCCGTAGAAGGCTATTCTTTTTTTCCATCAAAGTTCAGCTTGAGCGCTTATGAGTATTTATGGCGAGAGTCGGCGCAGATTTTCCATGCCTATGGCATTACGATTTTGATTACAGTCGTCGGGACAACGGCCAGCTTGCTGATCACCTCACTGCTTGCATATCCGTTATCCCGAAAGGACCTGCCAGGCGGAACGGCAATAGCGTTCTTCGTGTTCTTTACCCTGCTGTTCAACGGCGGATTGGTACCGACTTATTTGGTATATACGCAAATCTTTGAAATTAAAAATACGCTGTTCGCTTTGTTAATTCCTTGGCTCCTGATGAACGGGTTCAACGTGATGCTGATGCGGACCTTCTTCACCACAACGATCCCGGCAGCGATTATCGAATCGGCCAGCATGGACGGTGCCGGGGAATTCAAAATGTACTATAAGATCATCCTGCCGCTGTCGCTGCCTATTCTGGCCACGGTTGGGATGTTCCAGGGACTCGCCTATTGGAATGATTGGAATAACGGGCTCATTTTCGTAACTGACCCGAAGCTGTTCAGTTTGCAAAATTTGCTCAATCGGATCATGAACGATATCCAGTATCTGACCCGCAACAGTCAAATGAATACGGGCGCAGCACTGGAGCAGCTGCCGACGGAAACCTTTCGGATGGCGGTAGCGGTGATCGGCGTCATTCCGATTTTGATCGCTTATCCGTTCTTCCAGAAGTATTTTGTCAAAGGGATGACCATCGGGGCTGTAAAAGGCTAATTCCAAAGAAATACGTTTCTACTAGGCAAATTAGAGGAGTGTGACGGCATGATAGGGCTTTGGCATGCTTTAGTGGATCAACCGCGCATGAAGCTGCAATTTAAAATCGAGAAAAAGGGTTCGTTTACGCTGGATGCAGTAATGGAGCCATTACCGGCACCGCTTAATTTTACTAGCGTGACCGCGCGGGGCAACCATATTCGAGGAACCGGCAAAGTGTTCTGGAATCCGGACGACGAGCTGGTGGTTGAGCTGGATTTTCAAGAGGATTCCTTCACGGGTCGGATTCATATTCCTTCTTTCGGGACAATTCCCCTCCAGGGATCGCGGGGAAGGGGCCCTTATATGGCCCTAAATTTAATTAATGAAGTGGCACCCTACCGAAAGAGCCATGTTAAGGAGCGAAGCGACAGGGAAATCCATGAAGCGATCGACCAACTGCTGGGGGCGATGTCGCTTGAAGATAAGGTTGGCCAAATGTGTCAATGCCAAGCTTCGAACTTCTCCTTTGGCAGCGATATCGTATCGGATCCGCCGGAGAAGCTGGTCGCTGAAGGCAGGGCAGGGTCGGTACTGGGCGCTTTCGATATTACCAGGGTATTCGAGCTGCAAAGAATAGCCGTCGAGCAATCGCCGCACAAGATTCCGCTGCTCTTCCATGCGGATATCATCCATGGCTCGCAGACAGCGTTTCCTATTCCGCTGGCTTGGTCCTGCAGTTGGGATATGGAGGCGATTAAACAAGCCTGTGCTATTGCAGCCAGGGAAGCGAGCGCTTCAGGTACGGTATACAATCATAGCCCTATGATTGATATCGCGCGTGATGCCCGCTGGGGCCGGGTTTCCGAAGGGGCGGGAGAAGATCCTTATCTGGGCTGCTTGATTGCCAAAGCCCAGGTGGAAGGGTATCAGGGCGACACTCTGTTTAGCGAAGAAACGCTGATTGCCTGCCTTAAACACTTTATTGCATACGGCGCAGCTGAAGCCGGACGGGATTACAATAGCGTGGATATTTCGGAGTCGACGTTGCGCAATGTGTACTTGCCGCCGTTTCAAGCTGCTTTGGAGGCGGGAGCAAGCTCGGTGATGAACGCGTTTAACATTTACCAGGGCGTTCCTGTCGCCGCCAATCGCTTCCTGCTAAAGGAACTTCTGCGGGAGGAACTTGGCTTTGACGGCGTTCTGATCTCCGATTACGGCTCAGTGGACGAAATCCGGGTGCACGGGCATGCGAAGGATGAGCAGGAAGCTGCGTATAAAGCGGTGCAAGCGACGATGGATATCGAGATGGTGACACGCTCCTACGATCGCTTGCCCCAACTGGTTCGTGAAGGAAAGCTCTCCGAGCAGCAAATCGACGATGCTGTCCGCCGCATTTTGTATTTGAAATACAAGACAGGCCTGATGGATGATCCGTTCCGCTACATTCGCCCGGAGAAAGAAATGGAGTACCACTTCAACGAAGCGCATCTGCAGGCCAGTCTGGAGCTGGCGCGTAAATCAATTGTATTGCTAAAAAATAAAGGCGTGCTGCCGCTTGCCAAGCATGCCGGCAAGATTGCGTTGATCGGGCCGTTTGCGGGCAGCAAGGATTTGCTCGGACCATGGCAGTTCTCCCGGTATGGCCATGAAACCGTCTCCTTGTATGAGGGAATGGCCGGGAAAGGAATTTCGGAGGAACGTCTCCTGTTCGCCCAAGGCAGCGGAGTAAACGAGCCGCTAGAGGGAGGGATTGAAGCCGCCGTATTACAGGCCCGTGAAGCCGATGTGGTTATTCTGGCGTTGGGCGAAAGCAGTGAAATGTCCGGCGAGGCGGCTTCTCGTATGGATATCGTCTTGCCGGAGCCGCAGCAGCGGTTGGCTGAAGCGGTTGTGGCGACAGGCAAGCCGGTTGTCCTGGTCCTGACCAATGGCCGACCGCTCGTGCTGAGCTGGTTCGAGCAGCATGTCGACGCCATCGTGGAAACCTGGTACCTCGGTTCTCAGGCTGGCCATGCGATTGCCGCTGTTTTGACGGGGGATTGCAACCCCTCCGGTAAACTGACTATGAGCTTCCCGGCGCGGATCGGCCAGGTTCCGGTGTATTATAACCACTTTAATACCGGACGCCCGTTGACGGAAGCCAACTATAATCAGAAATACATCTCCAAATATTTGGACGGCCCGAACGAGCCGTTATATCCTTTTGGGTTTGGTCTAAGCTATACGACCTTTGCTTATTCGGATATGAAGCTGGACCGCAATCATATGAAGGAAGATGAGACGATTCTGGCCTCGGTGAAGGTGACGAATACGGGGGCCACGGCTGGGGAAGAGATCATTCAGCTGTACATTCAGGATTGCTGCGGCAGCATTGTCCGCCCGGTCAAGGAGTTGAAAGGCTTTAGCAAAGTGGTCCTGGCGCCGGGAGAGAGCCGGGAAGTTAGCTTCCGGATTACGGAGGAGGCGTTAACTTATTGGACGCCGGAAGCTGGATATATGGCTGAACCGGGTCTATTCAAGGCTTATATCGGGTCCAGCAGCCGGGACGTATTGGAGGCTGCCGAGTTTGAATTGCTCGTGGCCGATAAATCGGACACACAAGTAAGTGAACGTGGAGGGGAAGCTGGCTTATGACACAAGAGCAGTCTTTGCGATTGTATCCGCAGCCGAGAGGGCTGCAATGGCTGGAAGGGGAGAAGAAGTGGACCTCCAGCATCGTTCTGGATACGCAGGGCGAAGCCGACGAGGCGGCTGAACGCGTGAAGCTTGCCTCCCGCTTGCAGGAAGCGTTCGCTGGCTCCGGGGACGATCCTGCTGCAGCCGGGCAGGCGATGACCTTGATCCGGGTGCGCAGCAGAGAGGAGCTTCATCCGCAGGGATATGTGCTGCAATGGGATGAGGCAGGCCTTCTGATGGAGTATGGCGGCGATGCGGGGTTGTTTTATGCGCTAGTTACCGTGGAGCAGTTGGTTTCCCGCGAAGGTAAGAACTGGAGATGTTTCCGGATCGAGGATGAACCCGACTTTCCGGTGCGCGGTTTTATGCTGGATATCGGACGGAACAAAATTCCGAAGCTTGGCGAACTTTATAAGTTGGTTGACCAGCTGGCGGAATTGAAGCTGAATCATTTGCAGCTGTATATGGAGGGTTACTGCTTTGAGATGGAGGCATACAAGGACGCCTTCCCGGGGAGCACGCCAATCACGGCAGAGGAACTCCGCGAGCTGGATGCTTATGCTGTGGAGCGGTTTATTGATCTGGTGCCAAACCAGAACTGCCTGGGACATATGGGAGAATGGCTGAACAAGCCGGAATTCCGCGAGCTTGCCGAGCATCCGGATGGCTTGCCGTTGCCCCAGGGGATTACGTTTCTGCCGACCACGCTGAACCCGGTTGATTCGCGTTCGATCGCATTGGTCCGAAATTTATTTGATGCCCTGCTGCCGCAATTTTCATCTTCTTATGTCAATATCAACATGGATGAGCCTTACGGCTTGGGCGCCGGGCAGAGCAAGGAGCGGTGCGATGAAATCGGCGCAGGACGGCTTTATATGGAGTATGCGGAGCAGGTGTTTGATCTTGTCCGCAGCCATGGCAAGAAGGTGTTAATGTGGGGCGACGTGCTTGCTTCACATCCCGAGGTCATGGAGCAGATTCCGGAGGATGTGACAATTCTCGACTGGAATTATGAGAGCAGCGTTTCCTTTGAGGGTCATTGCCGTGTGTTGGCGGAGCGGCAGATTCCGTTCTATGTGTGCCCGGGAACGAGCTCCTGGTCCTCCATTTCCGGAAGAACCGACAATATGCTGGATAACATCTCTGATGCGGCAATCCAGGGCCTTACATATGGGGCCGGCGGCCTGATTGTAGCGGACTGGGGAGATAACGGGCATTGGCAGGTTCCTGCGATCAGCTACCCGGGTATTACCTATGCGGCCGGTGTCAGCTGGCATGCGCAGCATCATTTGAAACAGACCGGGCTGATTGAAGATTACTTGACGGAAGCGGTATTTAGGGACGAAAGCGGCGAAGCCGGGCATCTGATGCTCGAACTGGGCCGATATTATCATTTGGAGAACAGTACAGTTGATAATTCCACTTATACAATGCATTTGCTGCTTCGTGGCCTTAAAACGCCGGAGCAATTTGCGGCAGAGCTGAACAGCTTCATTCGTATTTTCGCGGATCTGGGCGGACCTGGCGGCGAATTTAGGCTGGATTATCGGCATCATGAAATGCTGGAATGGCTTGTTCAAAGGAAGAAGCAGCTGGCAAGACTCCGGCTCCGGATGACCGAGGCGAATCTCGTGCTTGATGAATGGATGAATACATTGCGAATCATCGAACAAGGGATAGGGCTTCACCGTTATACACACCGAATTGACCTTCCAGATTCAAAGGCCGAAATCGAGCACCTGAGGGCGCTGGCGAAGCTGCTGGAGCTAACGATTGCGGAATTTGACCGGCTATGGCTTATCCGGAACCGGGAAGGCGGTTTAGTTACAAGTCATCGTGCTTTACACCAGCTGCAGGCTCAGTATCAAGAGCGGCTGAAAGAGCTTGAAGCTTTGCATTCAATTCACCAGAAAGGGGTCTGAAGATGGGGAAGCAGCGTAATCTGAAATCATTGATCGCACAAATGACACTGGAGGAGAAGGCCAGCCTCTGCTCCGGGCAAGATACATGGCACACTCAGGGGATCGAGCGGCTGGGGATTCCATCCGTGATGGTTACAGATGGTCCGCATGGTCTGCGTAAACAAAGGGGCTCTTCCGACCACCTTGGCCTGTTCGACAGCGTGCCTTCTACTTGTTTCCCTTCAGCGGCGGGGTTAGCGAGCTCCTGGAATCGGGATTTAATCGGCAAAATGGGAGAAGCACTGGGCAGGGAGTGCCAGGCGGAGAATGTCGCTATTTTGCTGGGGCCTGGTGTCAATATTAAACGTTCGCCGCTCTGCGGACGGAATTTTGAATACTTCTCGGAAGACCCGTACTTATCCGCGGAAATGGCGGCTCACCATATTCAGGGCGTACAAAGCCTAGGGGTAGGCACTTCGCTTAAACATTTTGCTGCTAACAATCAGGAACACCGTCGGATGACTTCCAATTCCGTGGTAGATGAACGGACATTGCGCGAAATTTACCTGGCCAGCTTTGAAGGGGCGGTCAAGCAAGCTCAACCGTGGACCGTCATGTGCGCTTACAACCAAGTGAACGGGGAATTTGCCGCAGAGAATCAGGAATTGCTGACCGATATTTTAAAAGACGAGTGGGGGCATCAAGGTTTTGTCGTGTCGGATTGGGGCGCGGTGAACGAGCGAGTTAAGGGCCTGGTCGCCGGATTGGAGCTGGAGATGCCCTCCAGCAACGGCGAGGGGACGACGCAAATTGTGGAAGCAGTGAAAAGCGGACAATTGCCCGAGGCCACGCTGGATGATGCCGTAGAGCGACTGCTTAACGTCATTTTCAAGGCTGTGAACCAAAGGAGGCCGGATGCAGCCTTCCAGCCGGAGGAACATCATCATTTGGCCCGGGAAGTCGCACGGGAAAGCATGGTGCTGTTGAAGAACGAAGACGACATCTTGCCTCTGAAGCGGAGCGGCAAGATCGCCATAATCGGCGCTTTCGCAGAGGAGCCGCGCTATCAGGGCAGCGGCAGTTCGCAAATCAGGCCGACCCGTCTGGATAATCCCATTGAAGAAATGAGCAAGCTGGCCGGGGCTGCGGCACTTATCTATGCGAAGGGATACGATTTGAAGGAGGAGGAGAGCAACTCTTCCCTGCTGCAAGAGGCGCTGAGTGCAGCCTCCGAGGCCACGGTAGCGGTGGTATTTGCCGGATTGCCGAGTCGATACGAGTCCGAAGGTTTTGATCGCGAACATCTGCGGATACCTCCGAACCAAGTAGCGCTGATCGAAGCGGTGGCCGGGATACAGAAAAATCTGGTGGTGGTGCTGAGTAACGGTTCTCCTGTCGAAATGCCTTGGCTCTATCAAGCCAAAGGAGTGCTGGAAGCTTATCTGGGCGGCCAGGCGTTTGGCGGTGCGATTGCCGACCTGCTGTTCGGGGAAGCCAATCCTTCCGGCAAGCTGGCTGAGACTTTCCCGGTTCAGCTGAGCGATAACCCGTCGTATTTATTCTTTCCGGGTGAAGGCGACCGGGTGGAGTATCGGGAAGGCTTGTTTGTTGGCTATCGATATTACGATAAGAAGCAGTTGGAACCGTTGTTTCCTTTTGGGTATGGGCTCAGCTATACGAGCTTTGAGTATTCGAATCTAACTGTGGATAAGAAGAATTTGTTGGATTCCGACCAGCTTCGCGTATCGGTGGACATCGAGAATACCGGTTTCCTTGCCGGAAGTGAAATTGTGCAGCTCTATATTCGCGATCCCGACAGCAGCGTCATCAGACCGGATAAGGAGCTTAAAGGCTTCGACAAGGTGGAATTGGCAGCTGGTGAGAAGAAGACGGTCACTTTTGAACTCGATCGCCGCAGTTTTGCCTATTATGATATAGAGATCAAGGATTGGGCGGTGGAGACCGGTACCTTTGAAATTCTGGTCGGCAAATCCTCTCGCGATATTGTGCTCTCGGAGACGGTTGAAGTACAGTCGACAACGGAGCGCAGTTCAAGATTCCATCGCAACTCCACGGTGGCCGATATGATGACGAGCGAGCCGGGCGCCGTGTTCATCAAGAAGTTTATGAGTATGCTTCCGTTTGCGTCCGCGATGGATCCGTCTCATTCAGAAATGTTGAAGGCATTCATGGAGTTTATGCCGCTGCGCGGCCTGGTCTCCTTCAGCGGCGGCAAGTTTACGGAGGAACAGCTGCATGATTTGCTGAAGCAGTTGAACAGCTAGGAGATCCTTTTATTTGTACTTGCGAGGGGATCGGCGCTTCTTATCTATTTGCAATGTTGTATTTGGCATAGAACGTGTAACATGTATTTTCTATATGGGCCCAAAGCAAAAACAACCGGAGGCTTTGCCTCCGGTGTTTTCTTGATTTCTTATTAGGAAGGCAACGCTTCCGATACAATTTTGATCTTATTCTAAAATACTCTTCGTGCGGTAACAAACCGCTTCTTCCAGGAATCGGAGAAATCCTCTAAACGAACACCGTATTTGACGGAGTAGGTGTGGAGCAGTTGGCCGTCGCCGGCATAGATGGCTACATGGCCGATGTCCAACCCCCGTGATTCGAAGAACAGCAAATCCCCTTTGCGGAGCTCATTCAGGCCAACTTCCCTGCCTTCCTTGGCTTGTTCATAAGAAACTCGCGGCAGATCGATCGATAGGATATCAGCAAAAACATGCTTGACGAACGACGAGCAGTCGAATGTTTGTGTCTGCTCTGACGAGGCGCCAAATTCATAAGGGGTGCCCAGATACTTCATGCCATAGGCGAGCAGCTCGTTCGCCTGTTCTTCCCGCAGGGCAGGACTTGAGTAGTCGGTATATTTGGGCTTGGCCGAAATATACCCGGTCCGGTTATCGGTCGTGCGTACCTCAATCCAGAATGGGGAGGCTTCGCGAACGACGTGGACCTTGTTCCCGGCGGGCAGCAAGTCCCCGGCAGCCTGGCTGTCCGCATTTGGTGCAGTGCGCAGATTGACGCCCCACAGGATACTGGTTTCGTAATTGATCGGCGGAGCAGAAGTGATTATAACGGTTTTGGTATCCGCCTCCCATTTCACCGAGCTGCCGAGCGCTTCGCTAACGAAGCGCAAAGGTACTAGCGAATATCCTCGTTCGATCTGCCCCGGGGCCGTCAGATTTATAGCTTGTCCGTTCAGCTGTGCGACCGAATCTCCGATGCGGTAAGTCAGCTTGGTCTCGTCTTTGGTGGCGGTAACTGTCTTGCTGCTTCCTTCCCAGGCCAGCTTAGCGCCTTGGGCTTCAAACAGTCCGCGCATGGGAACGAGTACGGTTCCGCGGACCAGGATCGGTTCGATCTCGAGCTGTAGTTGTTGCCCGTCCAGGTAAACCGATACTGGACTGGAAGCCGAACCGGTTGCAGGCCTGGCCGATGGATCGTTCCCAGGGCTGGTTGCAACCGTTGGGGCCGTGTTGGAGGATTCGGCATGCACGGGAGTCGAATAGAGCAGGGCCGCGGCCAGCAGAAGATAGAATACGCCTTTTTGTGTTGTCATGTTATTCATCACCTTGTTGTTAGTTGTTACTTAATTGGACGAAAGCGGATGGGGATAGTTGTGGTTCCAAATGATGGTAATTATAAACAGTATTGCACATAGCCCGAGGGAAGAGGGGCTAGAGTCTTTGGGGGATATGCCCCGCTTCAGGTTTGGCGGGGCCATAACCAAAAGGCCGACCCCCTGCTTATGAGACAGGGGGCCGGCCCAAATAGATAATGAATTTCTTAGTATACCCGGTCAGACTCCCGATTGCTCGGGAACCAGCCTAATGATCTCCAGTTTACGGAAGCGGTTTGGCTCTTTCTCAAGCAGCTTGAAGGTCAGTTCTTCATGCTCAAGGGTCTCGCCAACCTTCATCTCGGGATTCGTTCCGAACAGCCAGCCGCCAATCGTATCGACGTCCTCGGTGCTAATATCGGCCATGAATAGATCATTAATATGATTAATTGTCACCTTGCCATCGACGATAACATGGTTCTCATTGACCATTACGAGCGGTTGTTCTTCTTCCTTATCGAATTCGTCGCGAATTTCGCCGACGATCTCTTCGAGGATGTCCTCGATCGTTACGAGTCCGGCGGTTCCCCCGTATTCATCGATCAAAATCGCCATATGGGTACCCTCGCGCTGCATTCTCTGCAGCAATTCATTCACCGGAGTTACTTCCGATACAGCCATAGCAGGCTGCAGAATCGAGGCGATGTCCAGATCAGGGTTATCCTCGGAGGCAAGGAAGAATTGCTTCGTATTAATAAATCCGATAATGTTATCCTTATTCTCTCGTACGACCGGAAAACGCGTATATTGCTGTTCCTTGATAATGTCCAGATTCTCCCGGCGGGTTTTCTCTGTATATAAACACACCATATCGGTACGTGGCACCATTATTTCTTTGGCTAATAAATTATCGAAAGCAAATATTCGGTTTACATAGCCGTATTCGCTTTGATTGATCTTGCCGCTCTCGAAACTCTCGTTAATAATAATCTGCAATTCTTCCTCAGAGTGGGCTTCTTCATGCTCCGAGGCTGGTTTAATGCCAACCAATTTAACGAGCTGATTCGCTGATCCGTTCAAGGTCCAGATAAAAGGGCGCATGATCTTATTGAACCAGATAAGCGGTTTAGCCGTTAGCATAGCTACGGTCTCCGCCTTGCGGATTGCGATTGTCTTAGGGGCAAGCTCCCCGACGACAACATGCAAATAAGTGACGACAACAAATGCGATGATGAATGAAAGCACCTTGCTAATTGCATCAGGTATTTGGAGGCTGTGGAATAGAGGGTGCAAAATTCTTTCCACCGTGGGTTCCCCTAGCCAACCGAGTCCGAGAGCTGTGATCGTAATTCCAAGCTGACAAGCAGATAGATAGTCGTCCAGATGAGTTATGATCTGTTTGACACCAAGTGCCTTCTTATTCCCTTCCAGAATCATCTGATCTACTCTACTCTCTCTTACACGGACGATCGCGAATTCCACCGCAACGAAGAACGCCGTTAATGCGATCAGAATCGCCACCATAACCAAATTTAAACCCAATAGCCTGTCACTGTCCATTCTCTACATCTACTCCTTTTATTTATAAAATGATAAAAATGAATATCAATAATATTATATAATATCGTTCAATATTTTGCGAATTAACATGATAGATTATGGATTGGCCATTGATTAATGTTCGTGTTTTGGTTTGTAAAAAAGCGATTATGCAGATTTAAATATAGATTATGTGTCAAAATACGAATGTTATGACAAATTTCTTATTGACTTATTCGCGTGATTTGGTAAGCTGTAGTTGTTGATGAAAATCCGAATGCTTGGCACATGATTTCGTATATCCTCAATAATATGGTTTGAGGGTCTCTACAAGGAACCGTAAAATCCTGGCTACGATAGGTATGTTTCGTATACCTATTCATAGACACAGGATTTTTTGCTATTTTTCCGACTTCAGGAGGGACATATATGAGTAAATATGATGTGATCGTCGTTGGGGCAGGACCAGCCGGTATTTTTGCCTGCTATGAGCTTACAAGAAAGGCACCGCATTGGAAGGTGCTGCTGGTAGACAAGGGGCATGACATTTATCGCCGCCGCTGTCCGATTCTTGAGGAGAAGATTACGCTATGTCCGCCAGCAGCTGGACGTAAGGAATATGCTGGCTGCTTGCCTGCGTGTTCGATTACCGCCGGGTTTGGTGGAGCAGGGGCTTATAGTGACGGCAAGTTCAATATTACGACCGAATTTGGCGGATGGTTAAACGATTATTTACCCCAGTCCAAAGTGCTTGAGCTGATTAAATATGTGGATCAGATCAATCTGGATCACGGGGCGACCACGACGATCACGGATCCGACAACTGATGCTATCCGTAGCATTGAACGGCGCGGATATGCTGCCGGATTGAAGCTGCTTCGCGCCCAGGTACGCCATTTGGGGACAGAGCAGAATCTGGAAATATTGAAGTCCATTTATGAATATTTGCAATCCCGGATCGATATGCTATTCAAAGCGGAAGTTGAGGATATAGTTACTGTCAAACAGGACGGGCAACATCAGGTACAGGGCATTGTTTTGAAGAACGGCGAGGTGTACGAGGCAGAGCAGGTGATGATCGCCCCGGGGCGGGACGGCTCGGTGTGGTTGTCGGAAATATTGAAGAAGCGCAGATTAAAAATGACAAATAATCAAGTGGATGTCGGGGTGCGTGTGGAGACCTCAGACATTGTCATGCGGGAAATTAATGAACACCTCTATGAAGGAAAGTTTATTTTTAACACCTCGGTAGGGACCCGAGTTCGTACCTTCTGCAGCAACCCTTCCGGGCATGTGGTGGTCGAGAATCATACGGGAGTGATGGCGGCAAACGGCCATTCATATAAAGATCCGGCATTGGGCTCGGCGAACACCAATTTCGCCTTGCTGGTCTCCCATAAGTTCACCGATCCGTTTGACAAACCGAATGAATATGCGCGCGAGATTTGCAAGAGAGCAAATGACCTGTCCAACGGGGGAGTAATCGTTCAGAAATATGGCGATATTCTGCGCGGAAGAAGATCGACGGCCGGAAGGATCGCGGAAGGCTTCCTGGAGCCGACATTGAAAGAGGCAGTGGCCGGCGATCTGGGGCTTGTCCTGCCATATAATACGATGAAGAGCTTGATCGAAATGGTTGAGGCACTGGATAAAGTAACGCCGGGGATCGCTTCAGAGCATACGTTGTTCTACGGAGTTGAAGCGAAATTCTATTCCGCGCGTCCGAAGCTCTCGGAGGGGCTGGAGACGGAGATCAGCGGCTTGTTCTGCGGCGGGGATGGGGCTGGAATTACCCGTGGCCTGGCGCAGGCCGGGGCTGCCGGGGTTTGGATCGCCCGTAATATGATGGAGAAGCTGAACTAGTCTGGCCGAAGTGACAATCCAACTTTTTAAGGACCGTCATTCACTGGGAAGCAGGTGAAGGGGGTCCTTTTTGCATACTGAAAAACAATAAACTGAATTCAGGCGATGAAAGGTTGATCTCAGCAAAGCTCCGTGGAGCGGTCGCCAGGGATGTCCATCCTGTCAAATTGTTGGCCCTGCTTGATCTTCCGCTTAAAGACTTATATAAATTTGCATAGCTGAACATGCTAACTACACTGGCGATTAGCAACGGAAGCAAGGCAAAGCCGATGGGGATGCGGCGGTTTAACAACATATTTGTGCAAACGATTGCTCAAAGTGTGAAACGATGCTAGAATGCATGATATACAGTCTTTTGGACAACCTGTCAGGTAACTATGAGGTGCAGCCGATTCCTTGCCGGACAGGCCGTGAAGGTGGCGGAACGTTTTAGGGATTTGTTGCCATATGATACATTGGCATCTGATATACCTTTCTCGATTTTCTCGCACTTTCACACTTTCATGAGATAGGAGTGAAGCCAGTGTCGGTACAGAAGGAAATGGACATAGTTGCGGATTATGGGGATCTAGCTGTAACGAATGGGATTTCTGTGTTTGATCCTAAATTTGACGAGATGTTCTACTATGATGGCGATGATCTTGGGGTTACCTACACACCGGAGCAGACGACGTTCGGATTGTGGGCCCCCACTGCCTCTGAGGCAAGCGTGATGATCTATGATAGCTGGGATGGAGCGCTTATCGAGCGCAAGCCAATGGTTCGTGACGTTCGTGGGACCTGGGTCCTTACGGTGAATGGGAATTGCAATCACTGGTATTATACGTACGGCGTGCAGGTCGGCAGTCAGTGGAATGAAGCGGTGGATCCCTATGCCAAAGCGGTTGGCGTCAATGGAGATCGCGGGGTAGTGCTCGATCCGGGCAGTACGCAGCCGCGGCGCTGGACGGAAGATAGGCCTCCGTTGGCGGCGCCGGTTGATGCGGTGATCTATGAGCTTCATGTTAAGGACTTATCGATTCACCCGCAGAGCGGAAGCAGCTATCCCGGAAAGTACCTTGGTTTGGCGGAGAGGGGGACGACGGGACCGGATGGAATACCCACAGGGCTTGATTATATTTCTGGACTGGGTGTAACCCATGTGCAGTTGCTGCCGGTATATGATTACGCAACGGAGAGCGTAGATGAGACGAAGCCGGAGCTTCCGCAATATAATTGGGGGTATGATCCGAAAAATTATAATGTCCCGGAAGGATCTTATGCTACAGACCCTTATTCCCCGGATCTCAGAATCAGAGAGCTGAAGCAGATGATTCAGGCGCTGCATGATCGCGAAATCCGGGTCATTATGGATGTTGTGTACAATCACGTTTATGACGGATACTTGGTCAACTTCAGCAAGCTCGTTCCCGGTTATTATTTGCGTTATAAAGAGGATGGGACTTTTTCTAACGGCAGCTTCTGTGGAAATGAATGCGCTTCGGAACGAAAAATGATGTCTAAGTTCATCGTCGATTCGGTCGTATATTGGGCGCAGGAGTATCATATGGACGGCTTCCGCTTTGATCTGATGGGGCTAATGGATATCGCTACGATGAATGAGATCAGGCGTCGCCTCGATGAAATCGATCCTTCGATTATGATGATCGGAGAAGGCTGGGGGATGGATACGGTACTGCCGGAGGCTCAGCGTGCCAATCAGAGCCATGCCGCGCTTCTCCCGCGGATTGGCCAGTTTAATGATGGCTTTCGGGATGCGGTGAAGGGCGATATTTTTGTATATGGCCTGGAGGGATTTGTTAGTCTGGGTCGCGGCTTTGAGGAGAAGGTGAAGCGGGGGATTGTCGGCGGAATCAAGTACGAAGGTGCAATTTTGCAGTATGCTATTGAGCCGGATCAGACAGTCAATTATGTAGAATGCCATGATAACCATACATTATGGGATAAGCTAGTGCTGTCTACGGATGGATATACGGATGAGGAGCGTCGCAGCATGCACCGGCTCGCTTCGGCGATAGTCTTAACGAGCCAAGGCATTCCGTTTATCCACGCTGGCCAGGAGTTCATGCGTACGAAGCAAGGGGTAGAGAACAGCTACAAATCCCCGATTGAGATCAATCGGATGGATTGGCAGCGCTGTGCTGAACGCCAGAGCGATGTCCTGTATATGTGCAGCCTGATTAAGCTGCGTCAGTCGCACCCGGCCTTCCGCTTGAGAACGGCACGCGAGATCAGAAGGCATCTCCATTTCGAACAAGCGCCGGAGCATGCCATCGCGTATACCTTGCGCAATCATGCTGGCGGTGATCCGGATCGTCATTTATATGTTCTGTACAATGCGAATCCAGAACCGGCTACACTTGAGCTTCCAGAGCTTGGGGATTGGGAAGTGCATTTCGGCAATGAGCTTGTCATTTCCTTGAAGCAGCGGCGGATTCAAGTTCATGGAGCAGGTATGGTTGTACTTGCCGTCCATGATTAGTACTAGAGATTGTACAGAAGTCCACCTTTGATGAGAACAGCGCTCGCGGTCATTTAAGGCCGGGCGCTTGCGTATACAGAGGTCGGTTTTTGAATAGGCATGATGAGTAAAAAAGGGTCATTCCTGAAGGCAAGATTCAGGAATGACCCTTTAAGTTTATCTTTATAAGTTGGCCGAAGCGTTCTGATGCTTGATTTCGCCATGTCCGTCTACGGTGTAGCTAGTGTCATACACGCAGATTGCCGCAGGAACATCAGTCTCATTAACGACATGAATGCTGTCTCCGGTTACGTTCACCTTCAAGCGTGAATTACGGAACATCACTTTGAACGAGAAATTATCCCAATGGGAAGGTACAAAAGGACGCAGCATCAATTCACCATCAACGACACGTAGCCCGCCGAAGCCTTGGACAATGGACATCCAGGTGCCTGCCATGCTGGTCGTATGACAGCCGTCTTCGGTATCATTATTATAGTTGTCCAGATCAAGTCTGGCCGTGCGCAGATACATCTCGTAGGCCTTTTCCTGGTAGCCGAGCTCGCAGGCGATAATAGAATGCACGCAAGGGGACAGGGAGGACTCATGCACCGTCATCGGCTCGTAGAAATCGAAGTTGCGTTTTTTCGTATCGAGATCATAACGGTCGCCAAGGAAATACAAGCCCTGCAGCACGTCCGCCTGCTTAATGAAGCAGGAGCGCAAAATACGGTCCCAGGACCAGTTCTGGTTGATCGGCAGATTTCCGGCCGGAAGGTCCTTCACAGCGATCAGCTCTTTATCCAGGAAGCCGTCTTGCTGCAGGAATACACGACGTTCTTCATCGTAAGGATAGTACATATTGTCGATGATATGCTGCCATTGCTTCGTCTCTTCTTCCTGCAAATCAAGCTTGGCGATCAGAGCCTGATATCTGTCCGGCTCATTCGCCTTCAGGTATTCAAGGACCTCCAGCGTATATTCGAGCGTCCAGACGGCAATCCGATTTGTATACCAGTTGTTGTTGACGTTGTTCTCGTATTCGTTTGGTCCGGTAACGCCGAGCATGACATATTTGTTCTTGGCCTTGGAGAAGTTCACGCGCTGCTCCCAGAAGCGGGATATTTCAGCCAGCACTTCAAGCCCGTATTGGCCCAGATAGGTAAAGTCTCCGGTGTAATTCACATAGTTATAGATCGCATAGGCAATCGCCCCATTCCGGTGAATTTCCTCAAAAGTAATCTCCCATTCGTTATGGCACTCCTCGCCGTTCATCGTGACCATCGGGTAGAGGGCGCCTTTGGTGAAGCCAAGCTTCTTCGCATTCTCTTTGGCCTTCTCCAGATGCTTGTAGCGATAGATCAAGAGATTGCGGGCGATATGGGAATCCGCGGTACTTAGATAGAAAGGAATGCAGTATGCTTCTGTATCCCAATAAGTGCTTCCGCCGTACTTTTCACCAGTGAAGCCTTTCGGGCCGATGTTGAGACGGTCATCTTCACCGCTATAGGTCTGATTCAACTGGAAAATATTAAAGCGGATCGCCTGCTGCGCCGAGACATCGCCTTCGATAATAATATCGCTGTCTCTCCATTTATCCGCCCATCCGTCAGCCTGTTCGCTGAGCAGGGTATCGAAACCGGCTTGTTTGGCTGCCGTGAGCAGGTCTTTGCCGGCCGCAACCAAATCGCCAAGCCCATGATCACGAGAGGTCACATTAGCTACATACTTGAATAAGGTAATCGGCTCATTGGCATGCGCCTCAACGCTGACTTCACCGGCCACATATTTTTCCTTCTCGCTAACGGCGGCCTGGATATCCAACCTGGAACCATTCTTGAAAATGTCAAAAGACATCACCGAGGTCACATGGAAGTCCAGCTTTTTCGTCTTCACCGTCAGATAATAAAGCTCAGGCTCGGCAGCTCTCTCAACCTCCAGCCAGAATTTCTCCTCATAGTTGGAGTCCTTATTTTGCACATCCCCGTCAAGATAAGGTTCTAGCATAATTGTTCCGTTAAAATTGAGCGGTGTTACCGTATAGCGAATCGCCCCGATCTCATGGCGTTTGACACTGACAAAGCGAACCGCTTCTACCGCTACTTCTTTGCCGTCCTTCAGTACAGCTGTAAAACGGCGGGACAGATAACCTTCCTTCATGTTCAGTTCACGTACGAATTCCTTGACCTCGCACTCCGCCAGATCCAGCTCAACGCCATTGATCATGACATGGATTCCGATCCAGTTCGTACTGTTCAATACTTTGGCAAAATACTCCGGGTACCCGTTCTTCCACCAGCCCACGCGGGTTTTGTCCGGATAATACACACCTGCCATGTAACTACCCTGCAGGCTTGCGCCGCTGTATTGTTCTTCGAAATTGGCACGTTGTCCCATATATCCGTTACCGATGCTGAAGATACTCTCGGATATTTCGTGGTTTTGCGGATCGAAGGACTCTTCGATAATGGACCATTCATCTAATTTTAAATATTGCTTCACGGTGATCTTCTCCTTTTCATAACAGTCATTTATATGTTTAATGAGTGGTGAACAAAGCTATGCATGATATCAAGTAGCGCTTAAGCTCGCCCATGCTCCTACTCCTGGGTTCCTACAGCTTGTTCTAGCTGATCCAAACGCTCCACGGTCATCTCGGCAAGGGAAGCGATCACGAAGTCAGCCTGATTAAGCGTCGCTGGTGATCCGATGCCAATGCAATTCATGCCAGCGCGGCGCGCTGCTTCAATCCCGGCTTCGGCGTCTTCGAAAACGACGCAGTTATCTGGGGATATGCCAAGCTCCTGAGCTCCCAGCAAGAACACTTCAGGATCAGGTTTCGCATTTGAGGTGCGTGTGCCATCGATGATGGCATCGAAATAAGGGGTCAGCCCTGTATTGTTCAGGATGATCATTGCATTTTTACTGGCTGAACCCAAAGCGGTCTTAAGTCCGTTCTCCCGACAGGCTTGCAGATACTCCATCGCTCCTGGGAGGATTTCCGTATGATCCATCCGGGATATCGATTCAACATACCAATCGTTCTTGCGTGCGGCCAGCTCCTGCTTCTTAGCATCCTCCAATGTGAGCTTCCCAATACTTAGCAAAATGTCAAGCGAGGCCATGCGGCTCACACCTTTTAATCGTTCGTTGTCCTGCTCCGTAAAATCGAAGCCCAGCTCATTGGCCAGCCGCTTCCAGGCTAAATAGTGATATTTGGCGGTGTCGACGAGAACGCCGTCCAGGTCGAACAGACAGGCTTGAATGTGATTCATCTTATCTCCTCCTGCAATGAATAGTGAATAATGGGTAGTGGGTAGTAAATAGTTGAATAGCAATTGGTGAAAAGAGAAAAGTGTAAAGCGAAAAGTAAAAAGTAAAAAGTAAAAAGTAAAAGGTAAAAGGTAAAAAGTAAAAGGTAAAAGGTAAAAGGTAAAAGGTAAAAGGTAAAAGGTAAAAGGTAAAAGGTAAAAACCGTATAAACAGCGAATTACAAATTTGCGCAAACGTTTGAATAAATATCAAAAAATAAAAGAAGCCGAATGCTTCCATTATTTTTATAGGGTGAGGTCAATCCGGACATCAAGCCTTAGCGGAGAATATAGAAGACTCACGAACGACCAGGCGATGTGGAATAACATATCTTGCTGGACTTATTGGATCGTTGTCTTTGTGCTGAATCGCTTGAATCAGCATCTGGGAAGCGGTATATCCCATATTATAAATTCCGATATCGACACTGCTCAGCGGGGGTGTAGACATCTCCGCCAGCGGAATATTGTTGAAGCTTACCAAGCACAAATCGTTAGGAACCTTGTAGTTAAGCTCATGCAATCCCCGCAACACGCCAAAGGAAATGACGTCGTCGACCAGGACGATCGCGGTAGGGCGGTCGGGAAGATTCATGAAGAAAGAGATGGCCCGATATCCGCTCTCCTGTAAAAATTCGACTTCGACAATCCACTCCGGCTTCGATTCCAGCCCGGCATCGCTTAATGCCTGCAGGTAGCCCTGCAAACGATCCTTGGATACGACAAGCTCAGGAGGACCGCTGACAAATCCGATCCGCTCATGTCCAAGCGAGATCAAATGCTTCGTAGCATCGTAGGAGGCTTGTACATTATCTGTATCAACCGATAATATGTCGGCGTATTGCTCGCTGCGCCCTATCAGGACGAATTTATGGTTATTTTGGTATAGAAAATCGACAACAGGATCATCAGTTCTTGAATAGAGCAAGATCACCCCATCTACCCGGTGCCCGTTCAAAAGCCTGGCTACCCCTTCAACCTCATCTTTCTCATTGGCTCCGGAACTCAGCAGCACATCAAAACCTTGACGGTTAGCTTGGGTAACGATACCACGGATCAACTCCATGAAGAAGAAATTGGAGAACAGCTCCTCGGCAGATTTCGGCAGCATAATACAGATGCTGTTGGTCGTCCGGGATACGAGGCTCTTAGCCATAATATTCGGATGATAGCCGAGCTCTTCCATAATTTCTTTTACTCTTCTTGAGGTTTCTGCGCTTATTCTGGGATGATTGGATAGCACCCGGGACACGGTGGAGGGCGATACTCCTGCTTTTTTGGCGACGTCCTTAATCGTAACGGCCATTGAAATACTCTCCTTTGTGGAACCGTTTGCTTTACACAGTAATATTAATCGATATGGAATGGAATGTAAATAGGATTGGTGGTATCGTTTGCGCAATATTCATTGCTTGCCATTTCAAACATCGCTCATAAATGTTTAATGCCTCAAGAGAATTTTCTCCTTAAAATAAAGCCCCCTCCTTTTGGCTGTTAATAGGGGAGAGGGCGTGAGTGCCTGATTATCGTTCCGATGTTAAAATGGCGCATCCATAAGCCGGCAGCCTTACCGTCAGCTTGCCGTCAGCTGCTGTATAACCCTTGCCGCTGATCTTGTCCAACCATAGCTTATCTGCCGAATCGATCTCAAAGGTCTGGCCGGCGTCGTAATTGTTAAGCAATACAACGGCTAAATCTCCGCCAAGCTTACGCTCATAGGCGAGCTTTGAGCCGCCCTTCTCGGCTTCGAGGAAGCGGATTGTACCGGTGCGCAGCGGAGCCAGTTCCTTGCGCAGGGCGATCAGCTTGCGATAGAAGTCGAACAGGTCCTGATCCTGATGCTCAGGGCGCCATTCCATACATTTGCGGCAATCCGGATCGGGTCCGCCGTCCAGGCCGACTTCATCTCCATAGTAAATACAAGGCGTGCCCATATAAGTAAATTGGAAAAATGCCGCCAGCTTCATCCGATCCTTGTTATCATTGCACAGGGTCAACAAGCGCGGAGTGTCATGGCTATCCAACAGATTGAAGGCCACCTCGCTCGCTTGTTGCGGATAACGGGAAATTTGCTGACCGATGACATTGGCGAAGCTTTGAGCGTCCATCTTTTGCCGGATGACAAAATCAATTACCGCATTGGTGAACGGATAGTTCATTACGGCATCGAACTGGTCGCCTTGTAGCCAAGGGGAAGATTCATGCCAAATCTCGCCGAGAATATACGCTTCCGGATTAGTCTTCTTAACCACTTTGCGGAATTCGCGCCAGAACTGGTGGTCTACTTCATTCGCTACATCAAGCCTCCAGCCGTCAATGCCCACTTCCTTGATCCAGAATTCAGCAACATTCAGCAAATATTGCTTCGTCTCCGGGTTGCTGGTGTTAAGCTTAGGCATAATCGGCTCGAACGCAAAGGTGTCGTAGGTCGGCAGGCCGCGGGCCTTATCCAGCGGGAATTGATGAATATGGAACCAGTCCTTGTAGCGGGACTTTTCGCCTTTTTCCAGCACATCAAGGAATGGGGCAAAAGCTTGTCCGGAATGATTGAATACCGCATCGAGCACTACCCGGATTTCCCGCTCATGGCAAGCCTTGACCAGCTTTTTCATCGTATCCACATCGCCGAAATGCGGATCGATCTTCATATAGTCGGTCGTATCGTACTTATGGTTGGTTGTGGCTTCAAATACCGGTGTAAAATAGATGGCATTAATGCCGAGCTCGCTCAGGTGATCCAGATGATCGATAACCCCTTGCAAATCGCCGCCAAAGAAATTGTGGCGTTCCGGCTTTCCGCCCCAAGGGAGCACATCTTCCGGGTCATTGTCCCGGTTGCCATTGGCGAAGCGTTCCGGAAAGATCTGATAAAATACAGCATCCTTAACCCATTTCGGAACAGTGAATATATCCGCTGGATTAAGGAAGGGATATTCGAATAGCCGATCCGGATTCTCGGGTCGTTCAGGGGAAAAATTATCCTCTGTCATCCACATTTCAAGATCCGCGCTTTTAAGCAGGAATCCATATTTTAGTCTGCGATAGGTGGGTTTGATCGCACACTCCCAATAGTCAAACATTTCATCGCTAATCAGCTTCCGCATAGGAACCAGTTCCTTGCTCTCATCCCACATATATTTATCGCCGGCAAAAGCGAAAGCCTGCAATAGATCCCCCTTCTTGGCACGAAGGCGGAGATGAATCGTCTCTTGATCATAAGCGTAGGACCAGTTGAGCTTAGGACGATGATAAACGGCTTCAAGCAACATAAGTAATCCTCCTGATTCTGTTATGATAGGTTGTGAAAAAAACAAAAAAAGATACTCCAGAGCCAAAAAAATTAGGGCCGAGGATGTATCTTGCGATAACAGTGCCTTCCAATTGTACGCCCTCTACAAGGGTCGCTTATGTAACAAAAAATGATTTGTTCGACTGGATTATAGCATTGTTCAAACCTTTGCACAAGAGAGATTCAGCTCCCCATTTTCGAACTGCCTATTTTACTAAATTATATTGCTCGTTATAATGGGAGTTACCAACGACGATGAGCGTACAAGCCTGGAAATAGGATCGGAGGGGCACATGACTACACTGAAGGAAATTGCAGAACGGGTAGGTGTCTCCATCTCGACTGTGTCGCGGGTCATTAATCAAAATGATAGCAGAAGGATTAGTGAAGAGACGAAGCAGAAGATATGGAAGGCTGCTAAGGAAATGAACTATAGCTCAACCCGCAGGGCAAAGTCTGCCAAGACGAAGCAGGGCAAGGATGCCTCATTGAACAGACCCGCTATCGGATGCATATTAGCGCTGCAGGATAACAAATACAATCATCCGTATTTCTCCCCGATTATTCAGGGGATCGAAGCGAAACTGCTGGAAAGAGGCTTATCTATGGCCTTTTTGCATACGCAAGCCGAACTGCATAATGAAGCCGTAGTGGAATCCATGCTGGAAGTGACGAATCTCCAGGGCATTATTTGCATCGAGGGGTTAAGCAAGGATCTCTATAAGCGGCTTAAAGGACGGGTTCCGCTGCTCGTAGGCATCGATGTAAATGACCCGGATATTCCGGTTGTCACTTATGATCGGGTCGCGGCGGCCCAAATGGCAGTCAGACATTTGATCGAGCGTGGCCATACAAGAATCGGGTTCATCGGCGGGATCGGCTTATCGGGCAGCCTGGATCGGGAGAAGCGGTATGCTGGCTATCGCAAAACGCTTGAGGAGCACGGTTTGGAATGCCGGGACGAGTGGGTAATTAATACAAATTGGGATGCAGATGAGAGCTATCAGAGGATGAAGGAGCTGCTTGAGCTGGCCGAACGGCCGACAGCGATGTTCAGCGCCAGCGATATGCTGGCTATTGGAGCGATGAGGGCAGCCGTCGAAGCAGGAATGAGCCTGCCTTTGGACATGTCTTTTGTTGGGATAGACGATATTGAATTTTCCAGGTATACTGCACCGCCATTAACGACAGTGCATGTTCCAAAATACGAAATGGGCTATGCAGCAGCCAAAATTATGGTGGACAGCATGGATGAGGCCTATCCATTTCCATTTCGGATGCAAGTTCCTGTTCAGCTTAAAAAGCGGCAATCCGTTCATCCCATGAATTAAGAGGACCGTGAAGATCGACGTGGTTTTGTCGAAATTCAGGTTCTTTTTTTGTAAGTATATTTGCCCCAAATTATAGTTGATAATAATAAATTTGCGCAAATGTATTGACTCATTAAATCGACGGATGTATGATGTAAGCGTTATGATGGATGGCGAGGTAATGCTGTTCAATTATTATTTTTATTCGTAATCTTGCAATATATCTGGAGATGTTACTTTTCCCGTGGCGTATGTTACATTAGCAGAGAAGGACGACTCATATCGTTAACCCATTCGTTATTTGCGCACTTTTTGCACAGAATTTGCATTAGTTTTATTAATGCTGCATCATCGCTTATTGCGCTGAGGTCATAGCGAATTGTACTGATTTGCGGGACGACATCTCTGCCAGCAAACTTACATTTTATTATTGCATAGGGGAGGCAGCGTACGTATGGAGCAAGTCAGGTTAGGGATCATTGGAGCAAGAGGAAGAGGCATGATTGCAAAGTATTGGCATAATCCGGAGGGGCGTTCAGTGGTTGTTGGTGCGGCTGACGTCGATCCCAAGAAACTGGAGGAATTCAAAGAGGATGTTAATCCGGATGCATTCGTAACGACCGATTATCGCGAGCTTATTGCCCGTGAGGATATCGATGCCATTGCTGTCATGTCGCCGGATTATTGTCACGAGGAGCATGCGATAGCAGCCTTGAAGGCGGGCAAGCATGTGTTTTGTGAGAAGCCGCTTGCGATCACAGTGGATGGCTGTGACAATATATTGAGAGCATGGAAGGAATCCGGCAAGCAGCTGATGGTCGGCTTCAACATGCGTTATATGAATATGTACCGCACGATGAAGGAGATCGTTGATTCAGGTGTGATCGGGGAGATCAAGGCCGTATGGGTGCGTCACTTCGTCGGACTTGGAGGCTATTATTATTATCATGACTGGCATGCAAATTCCAAGAATACGACCGGGCTGCTGCTGCAGAAGGGATCGCATGATCTGGATGTGATTCACTGGATCACTGGCCGATATGCCACGAAGGTTAGCGCGTTCGGCAGCCTGGATTTTTATGGCGGAGATAAGCCTAATGATCTGACTTGCCCAACCTGCAGTGAGCGTGAGACTTGCACGGAAGCAAGTCCGGGACGGCTTATTCAATGCGCTTTCCGCGAAGAGGTGAACGTCGAGGACAACAATATGGTCATCATGGAGCTTGAAGGCGGCATTAAAGCCTCGTACCTCCAATGCCATTTTACGCCGGATTATCAGCGCAATTATGTATTCATTGGCACAGAAGGCCGGATGGAGAATAGCGAACCTGAGAATAAGGTGTATGTGAAGACGAGACGTTCGAACAATGACAGGGAGCTCTCCGATCGCGTCTATCATATCAAGGAAGCCGAAGGCTCCCATGGTGGCGCAGATCCGAATATTTGCAAGGACTTCATCGATATGATTCTTGATGGCAAGCAACCGGTAGCCACACCGATCGCGGGAAGAATGAGCGTCGCCGTGGGCTGTGCTGCGACAGAGTCCATCCGGGCCGGAGGCAAGGTTGTCCAAATCTCCCCTGCCCCCGAATTGCTGCAATTGTGATTTTTTAACTATGTGTCCACACCCTTTATATATAGCTGTCCTTGTCGTTACTGAACGGCGCAGGGCAGCCTTTTTTTGCTTATGGAAGGGAATCCATGTGTTGTAACAAATGATTCTGGGCAAGCGTTAAAACCTTACAGTGTGCCACTCTGGTGAGATTCGGGGATCCCTGAGCGCCACTTCGAGAACGAAGTAACATAGGGAGTATGACGGCACAAAATTGCCGGACCATTGCCAAGGAAGACTAGAGTCTCAAGAGTGGGCGTGTTGACTAACCGAAGCCAGGGTCGCAAGGCAGGTGAATTGGTCAACGAAGACTATATACCGAAGGGTAGGCGCATTGGCTAACGGATGCTTGATCCCTGAGGTTAACGGAAGTTAGAGCCTAAGAGTTAAGAGTAGGCGATTAGCTAACCGGAAGCTAAATCCCGAAGGGGGGCGCATGGCACCGGGGGCCAGAGTCCCAAGTTGGGCGTAATGGCTAACGGAGGTTAGAGTCCCAAAGGTAGGCCCAATAGCTAACTGGAAGCTGATCCCAAATTTCAGGCGAATCGTCTAACGGAAACTGGATCCGTTATTTGAGTAAAATGAGGCTGATTTGGAATCTAACGGAACTGAGGGACCTTATTCTGTGAAAAAAGGGGGCGTCACCCCATATTTGGCGGAAATAGCGACCTACAGTTCCGTTAGATTTAAGAAGGGCCGATTATGGTCAATATAAGGGCTCCTATTTCCGTTACATAGGTCGCTGATGCTCCGGCCTTCTGTATTAGGAGCACCAAGGTAGGCGAATTGGCTGACGAAAGCTAGAGCCCCCAGGTTGGGCGTAATGGCTAACGATAGAGACCAAGGTTGGACGTAATGGCTACCGAAAGCTGGAGACCCACGGTTTGGTGTGATGGCTAACCGATAGCTGAGCCCCCAGGTCAGGCGCATTAGCCAACCGGAAACTGAGCCCAAATCACAGGCGGATCGTCTAACGGAAACTGGATCCGTTATTTGAGTAAAATGAGGCTGATTTGGAATCTAACGGAACTGAGGGACCTTATTCTGTGAAAAAAGGGGGCGTCACCCCATATTTAGCGAAAATAGCGACCTACAGTTCCGTTAGATTTAAGAAGGGCCGATTATGGTCAATATAAGGGCTCCTATTTCCGTTACATAGGTCGCTGATGCCGGCCTTCTGTATTAGGAGCACCAAGGTAGGCGAATTGGCTGACGAAAGCTAGAGCCCCCAGGTTGGGCGTAATGGCTACCGAAAGCTGGAGACGCAAGGTTGGGACGAAGCGTCTAACGGAGGCTAGATCCCCCAAGGGTAGGCGAATTGGCTAACCGAAAACTGAGCCCGAAGGTCAGGCGCATTAGCCAACCGGAAACTGAGCCAAATGTCAGATAACATTGGCTAATTCCATTACATTCATCGCTAAGCGCTGTACTTCTACATCCGAAGCGGGTCCCCTCCGTTACTTTAATGGGCAGCGCTTCAAAAAAATGACCCGCGTTTCGTGTATACGACGACTAGGCAGCCGGGTTAGCGTGTATACCGAAGTCAGGCAAAGAACGCCAAATATGACGTACCAAGCAGGGGTCAAGATCTGTATATCAATGTCAACACAAGTATATAGAATGCATGCGTTTACATTTCTATACTTGAATTAAGAAAGCGGTAGTGAACTCAAAAAGTCATATGGAGGGGTAATATGAACAGAAAGGCAAAGATGCTTCTAGTCTTGACATTAGTATTTAGCCTGGTGCTTGCGGCGTGCGGCAAGGCTGAGGAGAAGGCCGAGCAGCCGCAGAAGCCGGAAACTTCAGCAGCGCAAGAGGATCCGAGTGCAGTGATCGAAGTATCAACCGTAATGCAAAGCGATCAATATTTGAAGTTTGATGAAGGCGAGACGTTCGATAACAACTCAATCTATGATGCGTATGAGAAAGATATTGGCGTAAAGATCGTGAATAAGTGGATAGCTGATGGAAGCCAATTCAAAGAGAAAGTGAAGATGACCATCGCTTCCAATGATCTGCCAGACTTCATGCCAGTCAGCGCAACTCAATTGAAAGAGCTGACAGAAGCAGACATGATTATGGATTTGACGGATGTATATGAGCAGTATGCAACGGATGAGACGAAGGAATTCTTCCAGAAGGATGGCGGCATGCAGATGAAATCTGCTATGTTCGACGGCAAGCTGATGGGAATTCCGAGATCGTCCAATCCTTATTATCTTCAGTTCCTGTACGTGCGTACCGACTGGTTGAAAGAGATGAATCTTCCTGAACCGAAGACGATGGATGATCTGAAGACGATTGCGGAAGCATTTGCGAAAAGAACTGAAAATGGCAAGTCGTATGGTCTCGCCATTAGTAAAGATCCTTTTAATGTAGATACTGGCGTGACAGGACTTAGAGCATTCCTGAACGGTTACCATGCCTATGAGAACATGTGGATCGAAGATGGGAACGGCAATCTGGTAAATAGCGATATTCAGCCTGAAATGAAAAATGCTCTTGCAGCATTGCAGGATATGTTCAAGAAAGGTCTGATTGATCCGGAATTCGCTGTTAAAGATGTAGAGAAGGAAGCGGAGTTAATCTATAACGGTCAAATCGGCCTCGTATACGGGGCTTCCTGGACACCGGCGCAGCTGGTGAAAGGGGCGGTCAAAGATAATAAGGTTGTTCAGGAGTGGGGTGTATATCCTATTCCTTCAGCAGATAGCAACCCAGCTCTGAGCCAGATTGGCCTGGGCGCAGACGAGTATTATGTCGTAGCGAAGCAATCCAAGCATCCGGAAGGCTTCATCAAGCTGCTTAACCAGTGGATTGTAGTTGATAACCATCCAACAGACGAACAAAAGGTATATGAATACGGTAAGGATCTCAAGGAGAAGGGCAACAACTACTGGCTGCTTAATCCGGTTCGCGTAGGCAACCAGACTGACAACAACGGTGTCATCCTGCCGAAGGCGATTGCCAACAAGGATGAGAGTATTCTGGAGACGAAGGACCAGCGGACTCGTTATGCAAGAGCTATGCAATATCTGGATGGAGATACCAGCTTGTGGTGGGAATATTTGATCTCCGGCCCTAACGGCGCTTCTTCAATTATTCCGAAGGTTCAGGAAGAGAAGCATTACTTGCAAAATAAGTTCTACGGTGCCCCAACGCCTACCATGGCGGATCGGGAGGAAATCCTGAAGAAGAAAAGGGACGAAGTGTTCTTTAAAATTATTATGAATCAGGTCTCGATCGATGAGTTTGATAAATTTGTTGCCGAGTGGAAGAAGCTGGGCGGAGATGAAATGACCAAAGAAGTAAACGAATGGTACGCCGATCATAAATAAAGGACTTTCAGTATAGAGGGGTTGGGTCACTCAATCCCTCTTTCTATTCCAACGAGGTGATACTAGTGAAGACTATAACGCGGACCTGGAGAAAAGAATGGCCGCTTCATATGATGCTGATCCCTGGACTGGCGATGCTGATTGTATTCAGCTACATACCAATGGCCGGAATTATGATGGCTTTCCAGAAATATATCCCGAATCGCGGTTTGTTCGGATCCCCTTTTATCGGCTGGTCCAACTTTCAGCTGCTGCTTGAATACCCGGATATCGGCCGCATCTTCTTCAATACGATATTTATTGCATTTATGAAGATTGTAGCTGGCCTGGTTGTTCCGATCACGATGGCGATTCTGCTCAATGAGATTGCAAGAGAATGGGTAAAAAGGACGTTCCAGACCCTGGTCTACCTGCCGCACTTCTTATCCTGGGTACTGCTCAGCGGTATTTTGATCGACGTGCTGTCGCCTTCCTCCGGGATTGTTAACCAGGTGCTCGGACTGCTTGGAGCCAAACCGATCTTCTTCTTAGGGGATAACGCCTGGTTCCCTTACGTCATGGTCATCTCGGATGTATGGAAGGAATTCGGGTTCGGGACCATCGTCTACTTGGCTGCGCTGACAGGTATTAATCCTTCCCTCTACGAGGCGGCAGAGATCGACGGCGCAGGCCGCTTCAAACAGACCCTGTATGTAACTCTACCCGGAATGATGCCGATTATCGTACTGATGATGACCCTGAATATCGGTAATGTTCTGAATGCAGGCTTCGATCAGATCTTTAATCTGTACAGTCCTCAAGTGTATGAAAGTGCAGACATTATCGATACATTCGTATATCGTATGGGGATTCAGCAAGCGCAGTTTGGCTTTGCCACTGCGGTAGGATTACTGAAGTCCGTAGTATCCTTTATCTTCATGTCATTGTCATATATTTTGGCTTATCGAGTTGCCAACTATCGAATTTTCTAGTTCATTAGCGAATGCTTGGAAGGGAGCAGCATCATGACACACAATAAATCATGGGGCAGAAGGGTGTTTCTAGTCGGCAATTATTGTTTTCTAGGATTGGTCTCCTTGTTGTGCCTAATGCCGATCATCCATATTCTGTCGATGTCATTAAGCTCCGGAGCGGCTGCGTCTGCCGGTAAGGTTGTCTTGTGGCCGGTTGAATTTACGACTGCCGCTTACGAGAATGTGTTTGGCAAACCGGAGTATTTGCGCGCTTTTGCCGTATCGATTCAAAGAGTGATCTTGGGAACGGCCTTCAGTATGCTCTTAACGATCATAACCGCCTATCCCTTGTCCAAAGACACGCATCATTTTCGTTTTCGCACCGGGTACGCCTGGATATTCGTATTCACGATTCTCTTCAATGGCGGATTGATTCCGATGTATCTAACCGTCAAATCACTGGGCTTGATCGATTCGATCTGGGCGCTGGTGCTGCCGGGAGCGGTGCAGGTATTCAATATTATCCTGCTGCTGAACTTCTATCGGAATCTGCCGAAGGAGCTGGAGGAATCCTCGCGTATTGACGGGGCGGGTCATTTCAAGACATTGTGGAAAATATATGCCCCTTTGTCCCTGCCGGCGCTTGCGACTACCGGACTATTTACGATTGTAGGCCATTGGAACAGCTGGTTCGACGGAATGCTCTATATGAACCATCCTGAGAATTATCCGCTCCAAACCTTCCTGCAAACGGTTATAATTAATATGGATTTCCGCTTTATTAAGGCAGAGAATGCTGAATTGATGCTGAAGCTGTCGGACCGGACCAGTAGGGCCGCCCAGATCTTTGTAGCCGCATTTCCGATTCTGATTATTTATCCGTTTATGCAGCGTTTCTTTATTAAGGGGATCGTAATGGGGAGTGTTAAGGAATAGTTAAAGAATAGTTCTAACCTTCCCGGTGTTGAGAACCGACTGACTTTTTGAACATGGGGGAATAGGCTGATTCATCTATACAGGAGAGCTAGCTATGAGAAAACTTCTGCATTTCCGTGACTTTTCCATATTTAAGAAGATTATGGCGGCCTTTTTGGCTGCCTTGCTGCCGTTAATGCTGATCACATGGATCATTAACCAGCAGGGAGCTGCCAGCATCCGCAAGGAAATTTCCGAGTCGATGATGAACACCACCCATTTCTACCTCGATTCTCTCGATCAGGAAGTAGACCGGATATACCGCTATTTGCCGAATTATGTGATGGATACGGATCTGATGGAGCTGGCCTCTACAGGCGATGTGATGAGCGCCTACGAGCGGTCTGCCAAAGTGCTGGAGATCCAGAAGCGCCTGCATCTGATGAAGGACTCAAGCCCGTTCATTCAGGAGTCCAGAGCATATGTGCCTCTGATCGAGCGAACGATATTAAGTTCCAACTATGAGACGAAGGTTGAGGAGCAGGAGTATCAAGCGATGCGCCAAAGCACCAATATGTATGATCAGCCGTTCATCTATTGGCAGAATCGCTTGTTCATCAGCATGCAGTATCCCGGGAGTACAGTTAGAGATCCTCTCTTCGCCATCAGTATTGAGCTGTCCACTAGCAAAATTATCGAGAAGCTGTCGCAGATTACCAATTCGCGGGAAGGGCAGACGGCGATGCTGCGCATGGATCAGGAGTGGTCATTAGTAAGCGGGAGCAATACGGGACTTCTGGATGTGATGAAGCAGCTGGCGGTTGACAAGCAGGAGCAGCAAGCGAAGGAAGGATATGAGACGATCAAGTTTGAAGGGAAACGTTATTTAACGATCTACCGTTATTCCGAGCTTTGGAATTCGTATTTAGTATCGAGTGTACCGGAATCGGCGATATTAGGCCCGATTCGCAAGTATCAGGTATGGTTCTGGTGCGCCGCTGTTCTCGCTGTCGGTATCGTTCTGTTCTTCTCCTATTCTTTACGGAGATTAATCTATCGCCCTTTAATGCGGCTTATCTATTCGTTCCGACGCGTGCAGCAGAATAAGCTGGAGTATATAGCGGTCGATCGGGGCGAGGATGAATTTGGATATTTATATCATGCCTTTAACAACACGGTCAGTTCTTTAAAAACATTAATCGAGGAAAATTATGAGCAGCAAATCCGAAATCAACGGTCAGAGCTGAAGCGGCTGCAGTCGCAGATTAACCCGCATTTTCTGTACAATTGCTTTTTTGTATTATGCCGTTTGATCAAATCGGATCATCAAAAAGAGAAGGCTTATCAATTCTGCCTTTATATCGGTCAGTATTTTCAATTTATTACCCGTAATACCGAGGATGAAATCCCGCTCAGTATGGAGATGGATCATTCACGGACATATGTTGAAATGCAGCGTATATGCTATGGCGACCGGATTGGAGTGGAATTTGATGATCGTGTCCCTGATATGATGGTACCGCGTCTTATTTTACAGCCCATTATTGAGAATGCCTATGTGCATGCACTAGGAAATATGAGAAGCCATGGCATGCTTCGCGTGTACGGAGAGACGCGGGAGGAGACATTCATTCTCTGCATTGAGGATAATGGTGATAGCATAAGCGAATTAAATATTCAGCAGCTTAATGACCGCTTGGCACGGCCTCACTATACCTTTGAAGAGACGACCGGTCTGATTAATGTTCATCGCCGATTGCAGCTGCGATACGGTGAGGAGTATGGAATCACGGTCTCACGTTCCGATCTTGGAGGCTTGAAGGTGACGATTCAATTAAGAATGAGCTAGAGGGGGAAACAGCATGTATCGCTTGTTAATCGTCGATGATCTTCCTATTATTGTTGATGGCCTGCTCGAATTGTTCGAGCAGACACAGCATCTGGAGCTTGAGCTGTACAAAGCCTATTCCGGGGAGGAGGCCCTGGAAGTTTTGAAAGCGCATTCTATAGATATCGTGATCTCGGATATCAAGATGCCCGGCCTTGAAGGGATTGAGCTGCTACAGGAGATCAGAAGCCATTGGCCGTCCTGCAAAGTGATATTTCTATCGGCATATAACGACTTTCAATATGCCAGGAGCGCCATCACTTACGGTGGATTTGAATATATCCTCAAGATCGAGAGCGATGATAAAATCATTCATTCAGTAGAACGAGCAATTGCCAAGCTGGAGGAGGAGACGAAGGAGAAGGCGATGGTGGCTAAGGCCCAGGCCAATATGAGGATGGCGATGCCTTCGCTGCAAAAAGAGGCTGTGCTTGAACTGCTGAAGGGCAAGCAGCTAAGTGCGCAGCAGCTTGGCCATAGGCTTGAGGAGGTACGCATTCCGCTGGAGGCCGAGCTGCCGGTGTACATGATGCTGGGCCGGATCGAGGAATGGAAGCAAGGCTTGTCTGCGCAGGATAGAGCCCTCTACATCTATGCATTCAAAAATATTAGCGATGAATATCTATCATCTCATGTGCGCAGCTACTCCTGCTGCTATGATCAGAACAGAATCGTCTGGCTGATTCAGCCGGTCAGAGCAGACATAAGCGGGGGCACCGAGCCTTCCATGGATTGGATGAGAGCGCATCGCGAGGTGAAGCAGCTCATCCCTGTGATTCAGCAGAGCTGTGAGCGGGTATTAGGCTTATCGGCCACTTTTGTCCTTGGCAACAGAAGTACTTCATGGAATGAACTATCGCCGTGCTTCCATACGCTTAAATACGATTTTGCCACCCAGCGGGAGGGAATAAGAGATCTTGAATCGACCGCATTTGCTGTGACAGCTGACAACGATGAGGTGAGAACTCAGATACAAAGCCATGACTCCTTCTATCATACCCGTGTACAGCTTCTGATGACCTGTCTGGAGAATAACCATCAGGAGCAATTCAGCGAGCTTTACCTCGAGCTCGTCTCCATATGGAAGGAAGATACCGGAGCCTATGAGCGAAAAATCGAACTGTACCATTCTCTTTCCGCGATTTACTTGTTTTACCTCAGCAAGCATCCGGAGGTTCGCGATCATTTGAACACCTTGCTTGACCTGGATCAGCTATTTCATCCGCAGCATCAAGGGTCCTGGGAGGAGCTTGATCATTATTTCTGGCAGCTGGCCGAGTATATCTTTGAATGGATCGCCTCCAGGGAAGAGGATATTCCTGCCGAGGTAGTCTCCAAGGTTCACCATTATATTGAGAGGAATATTTCCGCGGACACTTCACTAAATGCGCTCGCCGATTATGTTGGTCTGAATCCTTCCTATTTATCAAGGCTATATAAGCAAATTACCGGAGAGGGATTATCGAAGTATATCAACGATTATCGTACGCTGGAAGCGAAGTCCATGCTCTTGAACTCTTCTAAAAAAGTAGGTGAGGTAGCTTCCGCGTTAGGCTACAACTCCGCGCTGGCCTTCATACGCTTCTTTAAACGGCAAAGTGGCATGACCCCGCAGGAATTCAGAATGCTGGGATCGGAGATTCAGCAGCAAAGTCAATAAGTGTATATGAATCTCTATTCTTATCTATTTATCCGCCTCCGGGTCCGTTACTACAATATAAGTGCGAGTTCAAAAAGTCAGATTTTTTGAACCACCTCTATTAAGTAACCGGTAAAGTGTTGAGGAGGAATAGATATGAAGACAATTACAGCTGTCTTACTGGGTGCTGGGAGCAGAGGACGCTTCATCTACGGCCCCTATGCCGAGAAATTTCCGAATGAGCTTCAATTTGTTGCGGTAGCAGAACCAAATGCTGAGCGTCGGGAGCAATTCGCTGGCCTCCATCAGATTGCGCCTCCATATGTATTTGATACTTGGGAGAAGGTATTTGAGCACGGAAAGCTGGCGGATGTCATGATCATCAGCACGCTTGATCGGGAGCATTATGAGCCAGCGATGAAGGCGATGGCGCTAGGTTATCATGTTCTGCTAGAGAAGCCGATGTCGCCTTCGAAGGAAGAGTGCATTCAGCTGGAGCAAGCTTCTCTTCAATATCAAAGACTGCTTATTGTGAGCCATGTGCTGCGTTATGCTCCATTCTGGTCAGGAATCAAGCGCTGTATCGATGACGGGGAATTGGGGACAGTAGCGACGATACAGCTGACGGAGAATGTAGGTTATCTGCATATGGCGCATAGCTATGTGCGAGGCAACTGGAGAAATTCCGAGGAATCCAGTCCGATGATTCTGGCCAAGTCCTGTCATGATCTGGATCTAATCTCCTGGCTGATGGACGAGAAATGCACCAGCGTCAGCTCGTATGGATCACTGCTGCACTTTAGAAAAGAGAATGCCCCTGAAGGGTCAACGGAGCGCTGCATCGATCTGTGTGCGGTAGAGAAGGAATGTCCCTTCTCTGCGATGAAGATGTACATTCAGCCGCCTGAGCATCCGTGGGCTCGTTATATGACCGACGATCTGTCCCAGCAGGGAATTCTGAAGGCGATCAAGGAAGGCCCATTCGGACGCTGTGTGTATCGCTGCGATAACAATGTTGTAGATCATCAGATCGTCAATATGGAGTTTGCAAACGGGGCGAACGCCTCCTTCATTATGTCAGGGCTAACGAAGAGTGGTACCAGAAGAGTGCAGCTCATGGGAACCCGCGGGGAGATTATGGGGGATATGGAGGAAGGCAAGTTCACTTTATATCGTTACGCAACCGATGAGCGGGTAGAAATCGAGTGCAGTGTGAACGGAGATGGACATGGCGGAGGCGACGAGCGTATGATCAGTCAGTTCATTAAGCAGGTCCACACCTTCGAACAGAGATCGGGATATGGATTGACATCTGCGACGGCCTCGTTGCAAAGCCATCTGATCGCCTTCGCCGCGGAGCATTCCCGTCTGAATGGCGGGCAGCCGGTACAGATTTAGAAGGTAAAGCCTGCAGGATTACGTCGAAGGCAAAGCATGAAGGAAGGTTTAATGCTAACAAAGGTCGAGTTCGGGCTGCTGCCCGGGCTCGACCTTTTTATGCTGATCGCATCGGATCACTTATATCACTCCATCTGATGAGGAAACCTCCCGGGAATCGGATCAATACGATATTTGAAGAAAGAAAGAGAAATGATTGGGAATCGCCAGGAATTCAGGGAATAACCTTAAATACATATGATTTTGAAGGATCAGGCATATGTTGTATGATAAATAAAGCGGAATAGATTATTGGTTTGTTATACAATAAATTACAAACGTTTGCACAAATATAGAACAGAGCGGGAAAGGAGATGGCTGCTTGAGAAAAAAGCCTCAGAACAACATTGAAAGCGCTTCACATCGAAGTGAAGGGACTGCTCTCCACCATGGAATGGAGGGGAGGAAATGAGGAAGCTGCGCCTTGGGTTTTATTTTACAGACTTATTCAAGGTCAGGGCATTAAAGCAAAGATTGATCTTTGTTGTTGTCATAGAGACGATCGTTATCCTGATGATTCTGGCCGTCGTCTCTTATGAGGCGATTCATTCCATAGAGAAAAATAAATTGAAAACCTCGATGGTGATCGATCTGCAGCAATTGACAGACAAAATGGAGGAAAGCTACAAAAATATGTCGCAGGTAACACAGCAGATGTCACCGGAAGGAACGGTCGGTTCCTTATTAGGCGATTATTTTCAGGAAAACTCCAATTTCGAAAAATATCAGCTGGGGCAGCAAATTTCCGATAATCTGGTCAAGATCACTTTCTCAAACAGTAACCTCATGGGCAGAACTTATTTTGATCCGAAGACGGGGGAGAGCTATTTCTATGACTTCTTGCCTTATGAGAATTTCTCTCCGGATCATTTCAACGTCCTGGGCAGGAACGGTACATTCGCGTTTCATTCCCTGCATCAATCCAGCATTAAGAAGCTGGGTGAGCACCAGGTGCTCTCGGTGTCGCGCAGCATTACGCTGGAGGATGAACGCGAGCTGATTATTTATATCGAATCGCGCCTGGAGGCGGATGCCGTCATTAAAAATCTGTCCCATTCGCAAAATATGGATTATATTCTGCTGCAGCTGGACAGCGATAACCGGATTCAATTCTCCAGCAAGGATGATTTTACGGTAGGGCAGCTATTCCACTTGAAGGATGAAGAGCAAATCGGAGTTGGTTACTTCGGCCGAGCGGAGCAGTATTTGGGTGTCAGACTCGGCACAGAGCTAGGATTCGATAACGTACTGCTGTTGCCCTCCGCCGATTATAATCGCGAGCTGTACGCCTGGATTCGCAATGTGGCCGGGATTCTGACAGTGGCTCTGCTCGTATTTATAGCCTCATTTATTTTGTTATCGCGGCTGATCTACACACCGCTTGCTATTTTCTCGAAGGAGATGAAGAAGCTGGGCAGAGGAGATCTGAACGAGGTGTCCGTGCAAAGCGGCGTGCTGGAGTTCGATGCGCTGTTCAAGCAGTTCAACAATATGAAGCGGCAAATCCAGGGGCTGCTGCTGGATACGGAAAGGATGTCTCAGGAGAAGCACAGGCTGGAAATTGAGAAGATCTATTATCAGATTAATCCTCATTTCCTGATGAACTCGCTTCATTCCATTCACTGGCTGGCGAAAATGCATGGGCAGACCGAGATCGAGAACTTTATTACCGAACTGAATTATATTCTCGCCTACAGCCTCGACAAGATCGATAAACAAGCAACGCTGCGGACGGAGGTCAGGATGCTTCAGGCTTATCTGAAGTTGCAGAAGATGCGCTATGACTTCGAAGTGGATGTGAACATTGATGAAGGAGTGTATCTGGATACACCTACTGCGCGGATGATTTTGCAGCCGATTGCCGAAAATGCACTTCATCATGGACTTGGTGACGAAGGATGTCTAAGAATAACTGTCGCCCCTTTCTTAGGCCGCAATGCAATTGAGATTACATTTGAGGATAACGGCAAAGGACTGAATGGCGAGGAGCTTGACCGTATCCGTGCTGTTCTCCAGCAAAGACCTGATGAAGAACAAAAAATTGATGGAATTGGTTTGCGATATGTTCGCTATATGCTGGAATCATTTTATGGGGACAACGCGGTGATTACCATTGATAGTGAGCGGGATCGGGGGACCCGAGTGACTCTAGTGTTGCCGATAGATCGCGAGAAGCCGATGCCGGGCGTCATGCAGAAATAGCAGTAAATGCGTGTTTGGAGACTTTCAGCAACTCCATAAATCAAAAGGGGAGATGTCCGATGTATCGTGTGTTAATTGTTGACGATGACCGTCTGGCGCGAAGAGGCATTATTTCGATGATGCCGTGGGAGAAGTATGGCATGGTCGTGGCCGGGGAGGCGCAGAACGGAACGAAGGCGCTGGAATTTCTGCAGGATCATCCCGTAGATCTATTGTTTGTTGATATCGATATGCCTGTCATGGGCGGAATATCTTTAATGGAAAAATGCCATCAGCTGTATCCTGAACTGCTGTTCATCGTGCTTACCTTTCATGAGGAATTCCATTACGCCCAGTCCGCCTTGCGGATCGGAGCGATTGATTATATATCCAAGCTGGAGATGGAGAGCACGGATTGTGATGAGCTGCTGCGCAGGATCAGCGAGAAGGTGGAGACGATATTGAAGCCATTGTCTACCGCTACTGCATCCGGCGAGTCGGAAGATCAGCGAGGGGCGATAATTTCTGAAGACCGGCATCAAGGGTTTGGAGTCCGCAATGAGAAGGAATGGGAGTATCTTGTCGGCAAATGGAATCAAATGTACTGGCTGTATGATGACACTACGTTCAAGGAACTGTGTGAAGGGACTAAAGCGCTCCATATTTCAGTATGGCGAGCGGCGCAGGTGCTGCTTCATTTAACAAGTGTAGCAGAGGAGAGCGTGGGAACAGTTCAGAAAAATGTTCAGGAATACAGCAATTTGGACGAGTTCATGGATTGGCTCTCCGTTTTCAGGGAGGCATTGTATAAGCGAGCTGCCGCGGAGAGCAGCCTCGATAATATTCAGCTTTGTATTCTCAAGGCCGTCATCTACGTACGGGAGAACTTGGGTGGTAAGCTGCACGGGGAAGGGGTTGCCCAGATCGTCAGGCTGAGTCGCAGTTATTTCTCTATTAATTTCAAAAAATATACCGGCATGTCCTTCAATGAATTCGTGCGCGAGGAACGTATTCGAAGGGCGCAAATGCTGCTGATCGAGAGGGAGGATCTGATCTCGGATATCGCTCAGGAGGTTGGCTATGAGGATGTGAATTACTTCATCCGTGTATTTTGCGAAATCGCCGGCATGACCCCTGGCGAGTACAGGAAGCAGAATGGTGTGAAGCAGAGTTTAATGAGAGCATAAGCAAGGCCTGCTTGATAAATTCGCGGCATAAGGACTGCTGCGCAGCTAACTCAGGTTAGTTGCGACGGCGGTCTTTTTTCTCTGCGCTTCAGCTTCCGGTTACATCCCGGCTCAATCACGATTATTGTTTTGTAATTTGAAGAAGGCAGTGCTACTTGCTACGGAATGCATGAATGCAGCGTTAGTGAATAAGACGATTCAATGATATCTAGACAACAACCATCCATACGGGTCAGCGATACATGGGTGATATAGTTGTTTTGTAATAAGAAAACGCTGTCATATATTCGAGAGCAACTGTCTTGAAAGCGCCATTAAATTATGTGAAGGGAAGAACAGACACAATGTACAGTAAAAAAAATATAAAGCACTATTGGCTTATGATGGCACCAGGTTATATTTGGCTTACTTTATTCAGCATCGTTCCCATGTTCGGAATCGTAATGGCATTTCAAGATTTCAATCCGGCCTTGGGAATTTTCAAATCACCCTGGATTGGACTTGAGAACTTCAGTTATATGTTCAGCATGGACGATATTACCCAAGTATTTATCAATACGATTGTCATAGCGGTTGGGAAATTAATCGGGAACCTGATCATTCCATTGATCTTTGCGCTCATGCTCCATGAATTGACGATCAAGAAGCTTGTCAGGCCGATTCAGACCTTAGTGTATCTGCCGTACTTCTTGTCCTGGGTTATTCTCGGCAGCATCGTGCTGAACATTTTCGGTGTCGATGGACCTATCAATAGTCTGCTGGGCATATTTGGCGTAGAGCCGATCGTATTTTTTGGCCGTGCGGATATGTTCAGACCGCTGGTCATTGGATCAGACATCTGGAAGGGCTTCGGTTATAACGCCGTTATTTATTTGGCCGCCTTGACTTCGATTGATCCCTCCTTGCATGAGGCTGCCGCTATCGATGGAGCTGGCCGCTTTAAAAGGCTGATTCATATAACGCTGCCGGGAATTAAGACCACCGTAATTCTCCTGGCGATTCTCTCGCTCGGGAATGTACTGAATGCAGGTTTTGATCAGATTTATAACCTGTACAATCCGCTGGTATACTCCACCGGGGACATCATCGATACATGGGTGTACCGCGCGGGTCTAGTAGAGCTGCAATTTAGTCTGGCTACTGCGGTGGGATTGCTGAAGTCCGTTGTCAGCTTTGTTCTTATCGTAACCAGCTACGCCTTAGCGGACAAATTTACAGGATACAAAATCTTTTAATAATCGTGCATTCATTCTAAGACTTCATGTGTGGGGGGAGAAACCTTGGTCGAGCAAAAAACGTTTGGTTCCAGATTGTTTAATGGCATTAATGCTACCTTGCTTATATTAATTACTCTGCTATGTCTGACTCCGCTGTGGTACATCCTGATGATCTCGCTCAGCGATAAAGCGGCCGTTAATGCCGGTTCGGTGACCTTCTGGCCCATCGGATTCAATCTGCTGTCCTACCAAAAGATCGTGTCAGAGGCGGCTTTCTTCAATTCCTTCTGGGTATCGGTCAAGCGGGTAGTGATTGGTACCGCGGTGAGCCTGGCCGCGATCCTGATGATGGCCTACCCGCTGTCGAAGACTTCGAAGCAGCTGCCCCATCGCAATATCTATATGTGGGTGCTCGTCTTCTGCATGTTGTTCAATGGCGGAACCATTCCTTGGTACCTCGTTATGCGCGGTTACGGTCTGATTGATTCGATCTGGGGCCTAGTATTGGCAGGAAGCCTGCCGATCTTCAATGTGATTCTCGTCGTCAACTTCTTCAGGAATATTCCGGCGGCTTTGGAGGAGGCAGCTTATGTAGATGGCGCCGGACCTTGGCGCACATTCATTCAGATTTTCATTCCTATCTCGGCTCCGGTCGTGGCGACGATAGCTCTCTTTACCATCGTAGGTTATTGGAATGAATTCTTCGCGGGATTAGTGCTGAGTACCAAGCAGTCCAATTATCCGCTGCAAACCTATATCCAGCAGCTGGTGGTGAATTTGAATCTATCGACGATGGATACGGAGCAGATTAAGCAAATCTCTCAGCTGAACAACCGCTCGCTAAATGCTGCAAAAATATTTATCGCCATGATCCCGGTCCTTGTCATCTATCCGTTCCTGCAGAAGTACTTCATTACGGGGATAACGCTTGGATCTGTGAAAGAGTGATTTTAATTGTGCCTGGGGTGCAATTGAAATAAATTATCTAATTCATTTCTAGGGGGAAAATCAATGAAAAAGCGCAGATGGCTACTAACCGGGTTGATTACGGTCATGCTAATGGCTGCACTGACAGCCTGCGGTGGCAATAAAGCGAACACAGGCGCGAATAGCCCATCCGATGATACTGCTGGCAATAAGGCCGAAAATACGGCGAACGCCAACAACGAGGCTTCCTCGGCGGCACTCGATCCCTTCGGGAAGTATGAAGAACCGGTAACTCTTCACCTTGTTCGTTCCCTTGACCCGAATCTGAAGTTTGATGAAGGCAAATCTGTCGAAGACAACCAGTACCTGGATGAGATCAAGAAGCAGCTGAATATTGAAATTGTGTATGACTGGATCAGCGCTCCAGCGGACTGGGATCAGAAGATTAGCCTGGCGATTTCATCCAACAATATTCCTGATGCGGCAATTGTCAACTTGACCCAGTTCAAATCGATGCAGAAGTTTGACCAATTGGCCGATTTAACGGATGCGTTCAACTCTACAGCCAGCGATATGCTGAAGGGCTTCTATGAAAGCGGCGGCGACGCCTTGAAGCAATTGGTAGAGAGCGACGGCAAGATTATGGCTATCCCTGCGACCGTGCCAAAGGCGTCCGGAATGAGTCAGATGTGGATTCGCCAGGACTGGCTTGATAAGCTGGGGCTGGAGCCTCCGAAGAATCTGGAGGAACTGAAGAAGGTAGCGCGTGCTTTCATTGAACAAGATCCTGATGGCAATGGCAAGAATGATACGATGGGGATCGTGGGACCGTCAAAATCCGGCTTTCTGAGCGGCACAGACGGCAACTTATATGGTCTGGACCCAATATTTGCAGCCCATAAATCCTTCCCGCTCTACTGGCTCCAGAACGAGCAGGGCGAGGTTGTATACGGCTCGACACAGCCGGAGACGAAGCAAGCGCTGCAAACCTTGGCCGATATGTATAAAGAAGGGCTGATCGATAAAGAATTGCTTGTTCGTGACGATAGTCTGCAGCCGATTCTGGATGGCAAGGCCGGCATTTTCTTTGGACCTTGGTGGACAGGATATACGATTGCTGACGCCTATAAGAAAGACCCGACTCCTGACTGGCAGGCTTATGCTTACCCGCAGGCAGATGACGGCAATTATTATGCTCATATGGCCGCTCCAGCGAATGCGTTTGTGGTTGTCAATAAGAATGCCAAGAATCCGGAGGCTGTACTGAAGCTGATCAATCTGCTTCTGCGTGATGAGTCGAAATGGGTAGAATCAGGCCTGGGCAAAAATCCGGGGCCATCTGGCGGATACCCGCTCTTTACCGTATTTGATAATGTGGATGAGATTGAAGTGTCCTATGATATTCTCTCGAAGTATTTGAAGGGAGAAGTGGATATCGACAGCATCGATTTCAGTACGCACAAGCTGCTTAAGGACGATATGAATGCGATCAAGAAACTGAAGAAGGAGCCGCTCGATAATTTCTCGATTAACAATTGGGATTTGAAGGATAGCGGCGACCTAATAACGACGAACTTGCCTCGCCTGATCTCGATTATGGTTGGCGACAGACCGCTGGCAACCGATACGAATATTAAAGAGGTATACAGCCTGTACTATGGCCAGACGGATACGATGTCATCCCGCTGGGCGAACCTGCAGAAGCTGGAGAAGGAGACCTTTGCCAAGATTATTATGGGTTCGGCTCCGATCGATTCCTTCGACGATTTCGTAAGCAAGTGGAACAAGCAGGGCGGAGAGAAAATTCTCGGCGAAGTAACTGAGATGAGCAAGTAAAAAAGAGAACAGCCGATAAGCGCGGGAAGCGTTTATCGGCTGTTTTTTGTGAAAGTGCTCAGGCTCTGTCATGTTCCATTTTGTTAACGCACATAAATTGCTTGTACAGCTCATCGAAATCGATGATCCGAGGCCGTTCGGGGAAATCGGAGGTTAGAGCGCAAACCGCCATTTTATACAGCGGATCGGGAGTGTATTGCTTGAAAAAACAGGATCGGAAGCTGTTCTCTGTATCAAGCTGAATATGGCCGCGCTGCTTGCGGATGGTAAATGAGGATAAGGGCAAGGAGAGGCCGCGGCCGTCCGCCTTGATATAGCTCTCCTTTAAAGTCCATAGCTCAAAGAAATAGTCGGATCTGACTTCCGCCGGTATCTCGCGTAAATCCATAACTTCTTGTGCGGAGAAGAAGCGATCTGCAATCCTGAGATCGATGTCGCTTCTCTGCTCGATATCAATACCGACAGGGGCATCGGAAAGGGCGCTGACAATCCACTGTCCGGAATGGGAGTGGTTGAAAAACAGCCCTTCGTTCCCCGGAAGCATCGGCTTGCCATAGGCATTTTGCATAATCCGCAGTTCTTCATTAGCTAATCCAAGATAATCGCATATCAGCCACCTGGATAGAATGTCCGCGGTCAGTGAGCGATACGCATCCTCTCGGCGAGTAAACTTGCGTATTTTGTCCTGCCTGGACAAGGGAAGCAGGCGAAGCAGGTTTTCAAAGTGAAGGGGATTCATATTATGCTGTAGCGGAGTCATATAAATTTCTAACATAAGGTTCTCCCGTTATTCGAATATAATATAGTTAGGAAAGAAGATGTTCTATATCGATTTCCATTTTAACACAGTATGGTTGAGATGAAATTTGTGGATGATAAAGAAGAAGAGGGCTGTTCCCAAAGTTCCCAAAAATAATCTTAAATTAATCCTACCCATTTAGTCGAGATTGTGATATTATATCGACATTAATAATTCAGCAAGGTCATTATGAGATGACAGTTGAGGGGGAGAGACAGAAGTGGAAACCATTCAAGTCATTCTGAATGTTGTTGTTATGCTTGCATTAATTGGGCTGTTGCTCTGGATGCAGAAGAAGCATATTTCTTTTACAAAGCGTGTATTTACCGGTCTTGGATTGGGGCTCGTATTTGGGGTTGTACTACAAGCCATCTATACGTCCAGCTCTGATGTGCTGGCCAAATCATCGGATTGGTTCAATCTTGTCGGACGGGGTTATGTCGGCTTATTGCAAATGGTCGTTATCCCGCTGATTATGGTATCGATTATTTCAGCGATTATGAAATTGAAGGGCAAGCAGAACTTAGGCAAGATGACTGCTCTGATCATCGCTACATTGCTGATAACTACAGCGATCGCTGCGACGGTAAGTATCGTTACCAGCCTGAGCTTCGATCTGAAAGCCATTCAAATTGAAGCGGGTCAGAAGGAACAGGAGCGTGGAGCGAAGCTTGAAGAGCGTGTCGGCGATGTAGCCGATAAGACGATTCCGCAGTATGTCCTGGATTTCATCCCAACAAATCCGTTTGCGGATATGGCGGGTTCACGCAGTTCCTCAACGATGGCTGTCGTTGTATTCTCGGCATTTATCGGTATTGCTGTACTTGGAATAGACCGGAAGAAGCCGGAGCAGGCGGAGACCTTCCGTAAAATCGTTGAAGCTGTATATGCTGTCGTTATGCGAATCGTAACCTTGGTGTTGAGGCTGACGCCTTACGGGATTCTGGCGCTTATCACCAATGTGGTGGCGACGACGAACCCGCAGGAAATTCTCAAGCTGATCAAGTTCGTTGGCGCTTCTTATGTAGCGTTGATCGTCATGTTCATTATCCATCTTGTTATACTGGCCTTCTTCGGATACAATCCGATTCAGTATGTAAGAAAGGTATTCCCGACACTGATCTTCGCGTTCACATCACGTTCCAGCGTGGCAACCATTCCGCTGAATGTGGAGACTCAGACGAAGCGTCTGGGCGTGCCTGAGGGCGTTGCCAACTTGTCGGCTTCGTTCGGATCGATGATCGGGCAGAACGGATGCGCCGGGATCTATCCGGCAATGCTGGCGGTAATGATCGCACCGACGGTAGGCATTAACCCAATGAGCTGGGATTTCATCATTACCTTGATTCTTGTCGTAGTGATCAGTTCGTTTGGTGTTGCTGGCGTTGGCGGTGGGGCTACCTTTGCTTCACTGATCGTATTGTCAACGATGAACTTGCCTGTAGGGTTGGCGGGTCTGCTGATCTCCGTTGAACCGTTGATCGACATGGGCCGTACCGCTCTGAACGTTAACGATTCGATCGTAGCCGGGGTTGTAACCGGTAAGGTATTGGGCGAGAACGATAAAGACGTATTCAATCAAAATGTTGAATTGGATGCTGTGCAAGCATAATATCATAGAAGGATAAGGCGGCAGCCTCGGATCATCTTGCAAAGATGAGAGAGGCTGCCGCCTTTTTTATATAAATGTAATGTAGACTAGTCTATCTGCTTATCATAAGCTCCCTTCAATAAATACAATATCGGCGGGTTGCTTCGGCGACTGCTTGTTGATCTCCGTTCCTTCGATGGTTAATTTTCCGTTGCCATTAAGATGGATCGAGCCGTTCGAGTATATATAACCGAGCAGGGAAGAGGAATTGAATGATCCGGCATTTAATGCGACAGAGCCTGCGGCGTAAATTCTGAACTGGCTGCGGTTATATAAAGTGCCGTTGACCTCGGATTTCACATAGATGCGCCCTGCTGTGAGTGTACCGTTAATATTGATTTGATTTGTATAAAGATCTCCCTCAATAACTGCTTTATTTGGAGTGCTGCCATTCCCGTTCATGTTTATAGATCCGTTGACGCGGATGGATGCTCCGGAATGAATTTCGGCGCTGCCATTAAGCATCAGATTCCCGTTAATGTAAATATGACCGCTGGCGGAGAGGCTTGATCCGGGCTGCATCGTTAATTCGCCTTGAATAACTAAGTCGCCGTCGACTTCGAGGGACTTTCCGTCCATGAGCTTCAAGCTTCTGAGGGTGGTTGACCCGGGATAATGCTCATTGCGGGAGACTTCGAAATTCACCGGTTGAGTGGGGGAATGGTGGAGCAAGTCAGATAATGATTGGGATAATTGCTTATCAAGCTCTGAGACTAACGAAGCGACCTCCATTCTCGCCGGCAAGCTCAGACCATCCATAGGCGGAGTGACGGGCGTGACTTTCTGGCCATTAACGGTGGATTGGTTGTTGGCAAGGGCTCCGCCAGCATATACACTTCCCTCAATAACTGTGCCGTTCATATCCATGGAGCCTTGACTTACAACGGCATACCCGTTGTTATCCTCACCCTCTGACGGGCCTGTCGGATCGTAGTCTAGCGTGATTTCTACTCTTCTCTGTACAGTTTGGGTGATTTTGCCCGATCTGCCTTGAGCGGACACTACTGCAGTATAACGCTGGCTCTCTTCGTCCATCATTACGCTGTCAGAGTCCACATAGGAATCAGCCGCCTCGCGGACATGCTCCAGAGTGACCCGATTCTCCTGATCCTGCAAATTCATAATTTGTACACGGAGATCGGACAGCTTCAGCATCAGCTTCGTCTCTCCGTCAGCCTGTGCGGTTACGATATCTCCTGATATATTCACCATGCCTTGTGAATTGACAATACTTCTCAAGACAAGCGTTCCGAGGAGGAACAGCAGGACGGTGAGAAGCAGCACAGAGACGAGAGCGTAGCCGCGTTCAGTGGAACGTGGGAATCTATCCATGTTCTCATTCACCTCATGATATGAATTTGATCGAGACGAATAAATAAAGGGGTTCAACATCAGCTTTGTTGATATGCCGAAATTTCAAATGGAGCTGGAGTCCGGAGCCATCCTTTACAAAAAAGGAACCGGCCAGGGATAAGCCATCCTCGTTCATCCGGGAACCATTTACATACAGATTTCCATCGTCTAGCCTTACGGCAACGGGCTGAGTGCTTCCGCTGAGCACATCCGTCAGCACTTCGGCCTGAAACTGGCCCAGCGGCCCGACTGCGTCCCCATCGATGATCCTGGTTGCGTTTTTCAGCTTGGCCTGGAGGCTGGAGCTTAGCGTAATGGCCTGGTTGCGCAGCTCGGTCTCATCATTGATGCGTCCATAAGCCATCAAGGAGGTAGTCAGCACGGTAGAGACAAGCATGAGCAGCAGTGCGGATAAGGCGATTGCGGCGAGCAGTTCGACCAGGGTCAGACCTTCCTCATCCCTGAATCGTTGCGCCAGATTTCTCATGTCCGGGCACCTCCGTTCTGCGGGTAATCCCGTCTGGCGGCGCCAACCAGCGAGAGTTGATGCCTGTATTGCTCCGGATGCTCCGGATCTTTGGACCAATATACGGTGACTGTGATGTACAGGAAGTCGGGATTGAATGGATAATCAGGGTGGGAAGAGCTTACAACGGCTTGAATGGAATAGATATCCTCAGCTTGCTCGGGCAGAGAACTGCCGGAGTTAGCATATTGCTGCAGCTGGTCAAAGGCCACGGACTGAATTTCATGCAGCTTGGCATTAGCGAGGTGAGTGGCCGACAGCTGTTGGTTGCTGAGCTTGCTCTGGGCGGCGCTGTTCGTGAAGTAAGACAGGAAGTATAGGCTGATCAGTGAGAGGATGACCAGTGCAGCTGCTATCTCAACCAGAGTCAGTCCATCCTCGCGCACGAGTGCGCGGCGACAAGACATGAAGCATTTGCGGGCAATACCCATACTACTTACTCCCTTTCTACGGGGAAGATATTTTATGGCGAGAAATGATTTTGCTAGATACCATTTTCACACCAATAGGACTCTAGGAGGAGTGAATAGGAACAATATACCATTTATAATAGCATCTTTTCTAAAAAAGGTATATAATGTATAACATAACTTCCACAAACATCCTCGTTTTTACATTTTTCTTACCTTGCATAGTATTTTAGACCTACTATTCTACTTTCCATTCAACGTAAATCTAGCAAATCTGTCGTTCGATTCAGAGGTGAATGATGCAGATGTTCAAAAAAAGGCTTGGCGAGCTTCTCTTAGAATCTGGGATTATAACGGATGCGGAGTTGCAAGCTGCACTGGAGGAACAACGGCATTCCCGCAAGAAGCTCGGTGATATTCTGTTGTCGCAGGGCGTTATGACAGAACATCAATTGATCGAGGTACTTGAATTTCAGCTGGGAATTCCTCATGTGACATTGTCGCGGTATCAAATCGATGCTAAGCTGGCTCAGATTGTGCCCGAGGGCCTGGCCAGACGGTATCATGTCTTGCCGATCAGAGCGGATGGCCGCAAGCTGATGGTTGCCATGACGGACCCGCTGGATTTGCTCGCGATTGACGATCTGCGCATGAGCACAGGCTTTGCGATCGAGCCGGCGATTATATCGCAGGGCGAGCTGCGGCTCGGGATCGCCAGATTATATGGCCTGCAGAACTCCATGAATGAGATGATCAATGACATTAGCAGCGGAGACGGCCATATCGAAGTGGAGGAATCATCTATTACCGATGAGGATTCCCCGGTCGTGCGGCTGGTGCAGCAGATGATTGAACAAGCTGTGCGGCTTGGTGCCAGCGACATCCATGTCGATCCGATGGAGACGCAAGTGGCGATCCGCTACCGGATCGATGGCATGCTGCGCAATGAGCGTTCCATCCCGAAGACGATGCAGGGGGTGGTCACGGCACGGCTCAAAATTATGGGCAATCTGAATATCGCGGAACGCCGACTGCCCCAGGACGGACGGATTAAGCTGACGGTTGACGGGAAAGGGATCGATATTCGCCTGTCCGCATTGCCGACCGTGCATGGAGAGAAGATCGTAATGCGTCTTCTGGATACCACGTCCGGGATCAAAGGCATTGAGAAGCTGGGGATGACAAAGCACAATCTAGAGTTGTTCAGACGGATGATTGAGAAGCAGCATGGCATTGTGCTGTTAACCGGGCCGACCGGCAGCGGCAAGACGACGACGCTTTATTCCGCGCTGCAGTATCTGAATCAGGAGCAGACCAACATCATTACCGTGGAGGACCCGGTTGAATACATGCTGGAGGGTGTGAACCAGATGCAGGTGAATACGGGAGCTGGTCTCACCTTTGCCAAGGGACTTCGCTCTATTTTGCGCCAGGATCCCAACATTATCATGGTCGGTGAGATCCGTGATTTCGAGACGGCCGAGATCGCGATCCGCGCTTCCTTAACCGGACACTTAGTATTCTCGACATTACATACGAACGACGCCGTCAGCACGGTAGTCCGTCTCAGGGATATGGGGCTGGAACCGTATTTGATATCCTCCTCCTTAATCGGAGTCGTAGCCCAGAGGCTGGTCAGATGCATTTGTCCTGATTGCCGGACTTCGTATTCTCCGGATCTGCAGGAGAGGATCTATCTTGAGCGTATTGGCGTTCAAGCCGATATGCTGTATCGCGGGACAGGCTGTGGAACCTGCGGCAAGAGCGGGTACAGAGGAAGAATGGCAATCCATGAGGTGCTGTATCTGGATGATGAGCTGCGGGCTGCGATTGTGAACGGTGTTCCGATCCAACAGCTGCGCCGTTATTCGTCGGAACGGGGGATGAAGCCATTGTTCGAAGACGGCCTTCTCAAAATGCAGGAAGGCAAGACGACGCTGCAGGAAATCCTTCGGGAGACCGGAGAGGAAGAGGAGGTGAGCGGATATTGAAGGCCGCTGACGTTTATTTCGTCGATTTGCTCCGCCAGGCATTTGATGGCGGCGCCTCCGATCTTCATTTGACGGTCAATTCTCCACCGGTACTGCGGATCGACGGACAGCTTCATCGCCTGGATGATGCGCCGCTGGTTCCACTTCAGCTGGAGGAGTTCACCAGGGCGATGCTAAATGAGGTGCAATATGAGAAGTTCTTGACCAGGGGCGAGCTGGATTTCTCCTATGGAATTCCCGGGTTATCCCGGTTCCGGATAAATGTCTATCGACAGCGCGGATCGGTTGGCATTGCGGCCCGTGTGATCTCACCAACGGTTCCTTCCTTCGAGTCATTGAAGCTGCCGTCCGTGCTGCTGAAGCTGGCGCAGAAGCCGCAGGGGCTGTTCCTTGTAACCGGGCCTACAGGCAGCGGCAAATCAACGACATTAGCTTCGCTGATTGATCAGGTGAACAGATCGAATAGGAAGCATATCGTCACGCTGGAGGACCCGATTGAGTACTTGCATCGTCATGATCAATCGATCATTAATCAGCGCGAGGTGGGCCTGGATACGGCCTCCTTCGGCGAAGGGTTGAGGGCTGCGCTCAGACAGGACCCTGACATCATTATGGTCGGCGAGATGCGCGATCCCGAGACGATTCGCACAGCAATCACCGCGGCCGAGACCGGCCATCTTGTATTCGCTACCCTTCATACCTCCGACGCCCCGCAGACGATCGACCGGATTATTGATTCCTTCCCGCCGGAGCAGCAGGGACAGATTCGAATTCAATTGGCGGCAACATTGCTTGTTGTACTGTCGCAGCGTCTGCTGCCGTCACGGAGTGGAAAGGGGCGGGTATGCGCGACCGAACTGCTGCTCAATACGCCGGCTGTCGGCAACTTGATCCGTACGGAGAAGGTGCATCAGATCAAGAGTGTGATGCAGACGAACCACCAGCTTGGCATGCATACGCTGGATATGAGCCTACAAGAACTGCTGCGGCTCAACCTGATTGATGAAGTTACAGCCAGGCCGTATCTGGCAGAAGGGCATATTTAATATGCCGCAGTATGCATATCGCGGGAAGGATGTCGAATCAGGGCGCAGCTGCCGCGGCGTCATCCAGGCGATCGACCGCAGCAGCGCTCTGACCGAGCTGAAGCAGCAGTATATCGTGACGGATATCCACGAGCAGCGGGAGACCGTCTGGAATAAAGAGTTCTACATCGGCAGCCCGGTCAAGAATGAACAGTTCGTCGTATTCTGCCGCCAATTTGCTACGATGATCCGCGCTGGCATATCAATTGTTGAGGCGACGAATGTGCTGGCGGCACAATGCGAGAGCAAGCCTCTGGCCAAGACGCTGCATGAGGTGAATGCCGAGCTTCGCAAAGGCAATACGTTCTCCGGTGCGATCTCGGCTTATCCGCGCATCTTCCCCGCGATATTTGTCCATATGATCCGGGCCGGGGAAGAATCGGGCAGCATGGAGGATACGCTGGAGCGGCTGGCCGTCTATTTTGAACGAGCGCATTATACCCGGGAAAAGGTGAAATCGGCGATGACCTATCCGGCTATCGTCAGCATTATGGCCGTCTTTGTAGTCGTTTTTCTGCTGAAATTTATTATTCCCCGCTTTCAGACGATGTTCACGCAGCTTGGCGGTGATCTGCCGGCGATTACCCGCTTCACTCTCTCGCTGAGCCAAAGCATCGAGGAGCGCTGGTACATTTGGCTAATGGTTATGGTCTGGATTGCCGCGGTGATATATTTATTGCTCCGCTGGGAACGGGGCGCCTATGCCTGGGATTATTTCAAGCTGAAAGTGCCGGTGTTTGGCCTGTTGAATCGCAAGAGCGCTATCGCCCAAATGACGCGCACCTTGTCTTCGCTCTATGCAAGCGCGGTGCCCGTTCTACAATCCTTGGCCATCGTGGAGAAGGTGGTCGGCAACAAGGTAATTGGGGCGACGATCCGCGAATGCCAAATCTCGCTTCGCCAGGGCCGCCCGCTTTCGGAGCCGCTCAAGCAATCATGGATTTTCCCTCCGCTTGTCACCCAGTTGATCCTGGTCGGTGAAGAGACCGGCTCGATCGATACGATGCTGGGCAAGGTGGCCGATTTCTATGAGCGTGATGTTGAAAATAGCGTGGACAAGCTCAAGCAGTTGATAGAACCGATAATGATTGTCCTTCTGGCCGGTGTCGTAGGCTTTATTATGGCATCCATCATGATACCGATGCTGAGCCTTTATGGAAATATAAGCTAAGTAGAGGCAATTCAGAAAGTTCATTTTTTATCAGAAAAATTATCGAGTCGAGGTCAATTCTGGCTTTATTCAACTAGAGCGTTTTGAAAAAAACATAAATCGGAAGGTTAAGCTTTAGTGCTGAAAAGCGGGCTTTTGAACACTCATCTAAAAAAAATTGGGAGGTTAACGATTATGACTGCACTCATCCACCGTTTGAGAAAAGAAGAGAAGGGGCTTACCCTCATCGAATTGCTGGCTGTTATCGTGATTATTGGGATTATCGCGGCTATTGCTGTACCGCTGATTACAGGAATGCTGGATAAAACTAAGGATAATGCCCGCGTGGCGACGGCAAACCAGCTGTTTGAGGCGGCGAAGCTGCGGTCGATTGCAATTAATAACGGGGAGCTGAAGGAGAGCCATTCATTAGCTGATTTAATAGGAGATGAATACATTCAGGCAGGACTGACAGATCCGAAGACGGGAAAATCTTTTGGAGCCGGGACCACAGTAAATTTAGATAAAATAAACTCTACTGAACCGGTTGTTTCGCTGGCTGTTGATGGAGATACCTTCACCTACACCGTGGAGGAATTAACCAAGAGCACCGCAACCGCTAAAGCCCCTTAAGGCGAAAATAAACAAGACGATGAATCTTACGACTATGATAACCGTTAACTTTATCATCGGATTGGGGGCCGGCTGGGCGCTTGGCGAGGCCGGCCGATGGCTGCTCGCCCGGCGC
>NZ_LN831278.1:463783-679091 GCF_900069005.2 Paenibacillus sp. GM2
CGCCTTGCGGCGAACAGCGCCGCCGCCTTCGGCACGGCGGTGCTGTTCGCCCTCATGGCCATGCGCTTCGGCTTCACCGGCGCATGGGGGATCGGACTGCTGCTGTCCGCGCTGTCCGTATTGGTGACCTACACCGATCTCACGGCGCGGATTATACCGAACGGGATCGTGTTGCTCTTTGGCGCCGCTTTGCTCATCGCTGCGCCGTTCATAAGCGGTGAACCGCTCTGGGTTCACCTGCTCGGTCTGGCCTGCGGCGGCGTGCTGTTTCTGCTGCTGTCTGCACTAACCTTCGGCCGCGGCGTAGGGATGGGCGACGTCAAGCTGCTGTGTATCCTCGGCGCGGTTGTCGGATTTCCCGGCGTTCTGATCCTGCTATTCTTGGCTAGCCTGCTTGGCATGAGCGTCGGTCTGGCGCAGATGATCCGGCGCGGCCGCGGGCATCGTACGATAGCCTTCGGTCCGTATCTGGCTGCGGCCGCCCTGATCGTACATGCCTACGGAAAGGAGATCATCCATTGGTATATGACAAGCGTAGTTCATCTATAATTAATCGCTGGATACGACCGGCTGGGGTCGGAGTGACAGTGGAGGAGGAGGGGGTCCGCTTCGTTCAGATCGATCATAAGCTGGGGGTCGCAACGGCTTGCGATTTTCTGCCCCTTCCTTCGTTGATCAACGAGGAGGGCGGGCCTGAATTAAACGTTCATCTTCATACACTGCAGACTTGGCTGGTGCGTCATCGATTAAGCGGCAGCAAGGCGCATCTTGCCGCACCAACCGGACAGTCCTTTATTCGCATCCTGCGTGTTCCCAAGGTAAAACCGCGACAGCAGAGGCAGGTGACGGCGCTTGAGATTGAGGGAAGCCTCCGCTTTCCTTTTGAGCAGCCGATTATAGATTATCATTGGATGGATGAACGGCCTGGGGATCTGGAGCAAGGCATGCTGCCTACGTTCGTCGCCGCTGTTCCTCGTCCGCTTATCGTGAAGATGGTAGATTTGCTTGAGACGGCCGGCCTCCGCATAGAATCGGTGGATCTCGGTGCTATTGCTTTATCGCGGATATTACAACGCCAGAATCAATTGGAGCAGGAGTGTGTAATGGTGATTTTCTTTAAAGAAAAGGAAGCGGAGGTGTATTTATATAATCGGGGAATTCCTGACTTCATCCGTACATTTTCCCTTGAACAGGTGTCGGAGGATAGTCTGAATAACTGGCGGTATAGCGAGATTGTCTCATCGGTTACGCGAATTATTAATTTCTACGAGTATACTTTGCATGAAGGCAAGGAGCGAATTTCCACCATTATTCTGGCTGGATCTGCTTCCGACAAGGGGATGATCAGACAACAGCTAAATACAGCTTTTGGTCAGGTAAATGTTTTGGAGTTGGATGTTCAGGAGTATTTTACAACTGTATCTTCGGACTGCCAAGATAGCTATGCCATTGCCCTTGGGTTGGCGCTAAAGGGGGCGAAGCCATCGTGATTGAGATTAACCTTCTCCCTCCGCGCCCACGACCGGTATGGTCCACGCTTCTGTTGCCGGTCATTCTTTTGCTGGCCGGGACGTTGCTTGCTGCATATTTAGTTGTAGGATACATAGAACTCAGTCAATCGGTCGGCACCTTGAGGACAAGCATCCGAACTACAGAGCAGCGGCAGGCCGAACTGCAGCTGGAAATACAGCAGCTTAGCAAAATGCACGGAGTCGGGAGCGAAGCGAAGGAACTGCTCCAGAGCCTGCGTCAGCTTCGCCCGGATCTGGAGCTTGTCATCCGTGAGATGGAGGCTCCCCTCCCAGAAGGGGGGCAAATGGAAAGCTTGCAATTTGATGCTGGCAGTGTGGAGTGGACTTGTTCTTTCTACAATATGAACGAAGTTGGGGCGTATTCGACTTCCATCCAGCAGATATTTACAGGGGGAAAAGTATTTATTCCCTCCGTAAATGAGCAGGATGGACGCTATATCGGGACCTTCCGTTTATTAGGAAGGGACATCCCGACAATTCTTGGACAAATGCAGGCAGGTGAAGCCGGATGATCTCGGGACAGATGGAGCGAAGAGATGGATTTCTATTATTTCTGGCCGTCATTATTTTTGTATTTTGCGGTGTGTTTTATTTTTTATGGTATCGACCGGTATTAAATGAATCACATGGCTTGTCAGCAAAACAGCAGGAATCTGTGAAGTTCTTACATAAGACGGAGCAAATCGCTGAAGATAAGCGTGCTCAGGCCAGGGAGGCCGCTGTGGAGCAAGCGGGCCTGGACCAGAGGCAATTGCCGAAGAAGGTGGATCAGGAAGGGATGCTGCGCGACTTGGAGACGGCGGAGGATCTCTCGGGTGTCAAGGTGCTTGGCGCGTCATTCCTTCTGGAGGAGTCCGTCACCGTGGAGCGGCCTACTGCAGTTTCTACAGAGGGAGAGAACCTCTCTGCCCCTGATGAATTTGGCGGTTTGCTGGAGAGAGCTAATCAACAAATCCCGGGGCTCTTGTCAATTGAAATCGAGCTTCGCCTGGAAGGATCGTTGGAAGCAACTAAACATTATCTGGCTGCTATCCATTCCAAGGAACGTCTGTATATCGCTGAAGCCATACAATTCAAAGCGGCCAGTGGGGAGGGGAGCGGGACAGCCAGCCTGCGGCTGCGGAGCTTCTATAATCCATAGTCGATAAGACTCCCTCCTTAAGGGGAGATCCATCGGCATTTTTTGGGTTCGAGTGAAAAGCGAGACGATTTAACGTTCTATGTCTTAGATCTGATACGTATGCTTATACTAGTCATTACTGTCCTCCGAAAGAACGGTGTTTATTTTAGATAAAATGATGCATTTTCCAACATTAATACTGAAAATTTGACATCTTCCAGGTATACTATCAGTAATCTTTACAAATTATTGAGACGCTTTGCCGCTGTTGTCGTATATACTAGTATTAATACGCGGAAAGGTGGTGCATCTGGCAAAATGGATGCATGGGTGCTTTGGCTAATTGCCGCAGGAGTACTACTCGTATTTGAAATGATGACGCTGACATTTTACTTGCTTTGGTTATGCCTTGGAGCAGTAGTCGCAGCGGTTGTCGCCTGGATAGCTCCAGATGCTTATATCCTGCAAGTTTTGGCAGGCTGCGTAGTGGCTATTGTGCTTACGGTCTTTACTAAGCCATTATCGCGAAAATTTCGCCATTCATCCAAGGGGTATGAGGATACGGGTACAGAACTGGTAGGGAGACAGGGAGTTGTTGTTGAACCTATTGATGAAGGACAGTTTGGAATTGTGAAGATCGGCGGAGACACCTGGAGTGCTACATCAGCTCGTTCTCTGAAGAAGGACGAACTGGTTCGGGTGTTGAAGCGAAGCAGTACAATAATTGAAGTAGAAAGATGGGAGGATTTCACTTAATGAGCTGGGAATGGATAGTTATACTCGTTATTATTCTAGTTGTTGTAGTCTTTATATCACTTACCGTTAAGATCGTACCACAGCAACGCGTAGGTGTCGTAGAACGCCTAGGGAAGTTCAATCGCCTGTTAATGCCGGGACTCAATATTTTGATTCCGGTGATCGATCAGGTTCGCGTGTTCCATGATTTGCGGATTCAACAGGCGAATGTGCCGCCGCAAACGGTTATTACCAAAGATAACGTACAGGTGCAAATTGACACGATTATTTTCTATCAGGTGGTTGGGCCAGAACAGGCTACCTACGGAATTTCAGATTATGTATATGGGGTAAGAAATATTTCTACGGCGACGATGCGTCAAATTATCGGTAAGCTGGAGCTGGACGAGACGTTGTCCGGACGGGAGAAAATCTCCACAGAAATTCGTATTGCTTTGGATGAAGCTACAGAGAAGTGGGGCGTGCGTATCGAGCGGGTTGAAGTTATCGATATTAAGCCGCCGCTTGATATCCAAGAAGCGATGGACAAACAAATGAAGGCAGAACGGAGCAAGCGGGCTATCGTCCTTGAGGCGGAAGCCGCGAAGCAAGATATGATCCTGCGTGCCGAAGGGGATAAGCAAAGTAAAATCCTGAAGGCGGAAGGGGATAAGGAAGCGCGTATTCGCGAGGCGGAAGGTTTGCGTCAGGCGCAGGAGCTGGAAGCACAAGGGGAAGCCAAAGCGATCCAGGCGGTTGCAGAGGCGGAGAAGGCGCGGATTCAAATGCTGCGCGACGCTGCATTAACCGAGCAGGTTCTTGCTTATCAGTCGTTTGAAGCGTTGAAGGAAGTAGCTAAGGGACCGGCGAATAAAGTATTCATCCCATCTAACGCAGTTGAGACGCTCGGAAGCCTTGGAGCGATCGGCGAGTTGTTCAAGGAAGGGAAGGGCGCCAAGTAAGCCCTCCTGACATAAGATTTATGAAGAGTCATTCCCAGCAGCTATGATGCTGCCAAGGGATGGCTCTTTTTTCTAACGAAACCCGGTATCGCTATTCTGGCTAAAGGAGGCTTCTCGGCATGCTAACGAAACAGGTAAACGTTATTTTTGCGAAATAAGGGCTTCAGGGCTTCATATCGCGCGAATAACGATCCATAGTTTCGTTAGATTTATTTTCAGGTTATTGTTGCTGAAATAACGGTTTGTGGTTTCGTTAGAGATACAATGGTCCATGGATCACCTTAGGAGTAGTAGACCAAAGCGTCCTCCAGCTCGGTATTCACTAATGTGTAGGGGAAGTAGGGCTCATTAGATCTAAGGACGAGTCTGACATGAACTCCGCCCTCCACCTGCTTCATCGAGATCACTTTATATTCCCGGGCCAATGCGCTTAATTGATGGCGGTCTCTTACCACCGTTTCTGCAATCCGGCTTTGGATGCCGGCCAGCCACTGATTTGGGGTTCCGTAGAAGTCCACGGTTTTATTCTTAAGGAAGAGGAGCTGGTCGCAAATTGCTGCAATATCATCCACTTGATGGGTCGACAGCAGGATGAGCTTACGCTCTCCCAGTGAGCCCAGCAAGGCTCGAAACCGAATTTTCTCCAGCGGATCAAGTCCGGTGGTTGGTTCATCAACCAGAATAATGTCCGGATCTTTAATCAAGACGAGGGCGATTCCCAGTCTCCTCCGCATTCCCGGGGAATAGGAACCAACCTTCCGATAGGCGGCACCTTTAAGGTTGACCCACTCCAGAACTTCATCAATACGATCATCGATTTGCTGCCGGGTCCCCATCTTGTTGAGCTTGGCGATATAACCCAGCATTTCGTAGGCATTGAGCTCATCATACAGGCTGAAGTCCTGAGGGAGATAGCCTACCCGTTCTTTGACCTGTATCGAATTGTCCAGGGTATCCAGCCCATGAATGAGAACCTTGCCTTGCGTCGGTTTTGTTAATCCGGAGATCAAATTCATCAATACCGTCTTGCCAGACCCGTGATTTCCCAAAATACCCAATATGCCTGTATCAGCTCTAAAATTAATGTCCTTAAGCACTTCATTTTTCCTGAAGGATTTATATACGTTCGCAACTTCCAGCATGTTCATTGTTACCTCCTTAGGCGGGTTAGCCTAGTCTATGACTTTCTGCCCTTTATGGCCGATACATTCAAAATTAACAGCAACGCTGTGATGATGATCAAAACAGTCGTCCAGAGCTCTCCCTCAAGGTTTGTACCGTCCCATAATGCCGCCCCCCAAAGCAGCAATGAAGCGATATAACCGGCCATGCTATTTCTTGTAATATTCGCTGTCGTCAGTCCAACTACTGCCAGAAGCAGGCTGGAGCTGTACAGGATCAATAATCTGCCCATGCCGTTCTCAAGTCCGAACAGAAGCGCTGCCATATACATCAAGGTAATCAATGATTCCGAGACCAGCGCGCCAAAAATAAAGCGTTCGAGCATGATTCTATATCCTGGCGTATTGCTTGTATAAATGTACCCGGCCCGCTTATTTCCATATATCTCCGAATGAATAGGAATCAGTATGCAGCCAGGTAGCAGCACGATAACGTATTTAAAAATGGACCAGAATGAGTGGTCTTTCGAAATAAACGCATACATGCAAAGGAGGAGCATAACTGTGATAACGGGCGCAGCTCCCTTGAGCAAAATCGCTTGGTTGTAAGATGAGCATATTTTCCTGACTTTTCGTCTGTATTTTCTTGAATGGTCCATGTTGGAGCTATCCTGGTTCAACTGGACACAGTACAGCCATATATAGGTTGTAATAAGTATGACGAAGACGAGCAAAGCCAATAAAGTGAAATCAAAGATAGCCGGAACGTAGTTTGCGATTAAGAGCATTCCCACATAAGAAACAATCTTGCTGCGCAGCAAAATATATAAAACGCTGCAAAATAGGGAAGCGATTACCACTACAGGAACATCCACTCGGACAAACGCAGACAACAGCTTGATTGCATTGTATGGGGATCGTCCAAGGAGCAATGGACTCACTGAATACAGGGCTAAGCCGACAAGGGAACAGAAGAGATAGGCGGACAGAATAGTCAGCCATTTTCCCAATGCAATGCTAAAAAGCGGGATCGGTTGCGAGAATAATATATGGTTTGTTAAAGTGCCTTTGTGTTCTTTCAAGATCATGGCGATCGATAGCGGCATGGCACAAAGAACGAGGGTTCTTAAATGATGGGTGAATAAAGAAACCGCCTGATCCTCGGCCAGGAAGCTGGGGAGTATCGGATTGCTCAGAAACGCAGCTAATAATACGGCGGCTCCGATCATAAACCATCCATAATTTTTATTAAGCCTTTTGTATTCAAGCATGACTATATTTTTCATCGAACGATTCCTCTTATTTACCATAATTTAATTCCCGAATATGTAATGACTCTTATAAAACGGACTGCCAGAACAAATTGTTATAAAGAGAAGGAGGGGAGTCCTGATCCTGTTATGTGTATATGGCGAGTATGGAGAGAGGCTGCCAAATGGGTGCGATAACCCGCTTGTCTGACAATCTATGTATAATGCCAGGGCTGCTGACCAACGAACCTTATCTCCGTTGTCCAGCAGCCCTTTGTATAATAAACCGCTTAGGAATTGCGCTTGGCGAGCTGTTCTTTCAGCCGATCCAATTCTTCATTGACTGCTGTAGAATCAGCTGCGTTGGAGGCTTCGCTATGAATGCCTCGGGAATTCAGCGAAAGGTCGAGGTCCGTCTCCCACTCCAATATCTTCTCTTCCATTCGTTCAAATCCCCGTGCCGCATCGCCGCCCTCGATCCCACGACTGAAGTTTGGCTGCTGTACTGCGGCCCGTTCCTTGGCTTTTTGAGCTCTGGCTGCCAATTCATTGCGCTTTTCCTTAAGGCGGGCATATTCTTCCTCTGCTTGGCTTAACCCCTGCTGCAGTTCAAGAACATGTTCCTTCGCTTGGTTCATTTCCAAGGTGTGCTGCTGCACTTTATCTTCAAATTGAATCTTGAGCATAGCTGCTTCGCGGGCTGCGGCCTCATTGCCGGCCTGAAGCTCGGAGAGGGCGCGAAGCTCGTATTTTTTAACGGATTGTACGGCTTCATTTAATTTCCGCTCTGCTACGCCAGCTGCTCTTTGCTGTCCCTTGATATTTTCCTCGGCCCTGCGGATATCATCTTCCATATTGCGCAAATACTGCCCGGTCATAAGGACCGGATCTTCCAGCTTGTTCAATACTTCATGGACGGTTGCTTTGGTTAAGTTGGAGATTCTATCAAATATACTCATTGTTATCTGCTCCTTTTAATTTGGATTCGTATTTTGTGATTAGTAATTGCTGAAATGGTCAAAGTACTCAGCGCCGCCGATCGGTTCCTTTGGAACGATCAGTGTAGCGATCAGATAGAGGGCGATCACTGTGCCAAAGCTGCAGAGAGCAGCTACTACAGCCACGAGTCGAACGACCGTAGGGTCTACGCCAAGCCATGCTGCGATACCTCCGCAAAGCCCACTCACCTGTCTGTCTGTTGCAGAACGATACAATTTTTTCATTTTTCAACACTCACTTTCTTATAGAGATAGTTCAAAAAGTCCGCTTTGGATAAGAAAACCGATCGAAGTCATTTCCTTCGGAAACGTGTAGCTCTGCTCCTCAGTCTCTAGCTTGATTCAATCTTCTCGGTGCTGAAAACCGACCTTTTTGAACGTTTACTTTACATTCCGGCTTTGGTTGCTTGGTTGTTTGTTTGGTTGGTGCGTCGTTTTCTTATGTTTTTATTGTATATGGATTCGGTTCCCGGCATAACGGGCTTAAGATGGTTTGTGAACTAGACCTTAGTCGGGCGGGGAAGCACGCCACAAGACCGGGAGCAAATACAAAAAAGGTAATACAGGCTTAACATTGCAGGAGTATACTAGGCTTATGGATAATATTATTTATAAATAATGGGATTTGCCTAAGGAGGATACAACGTGACTAACTTGATAAATTTTGCCCATCGTGGGGCATCCGCTTATTGTCCTGAGAATACCATGTCTTCTTTTGTCCGCGCTTTGGAGCTTGGCGCCAGCGGGATTGAGACCGATGTGCAGATGACGAAGGATGGCCGTCTTGTGCTAATTCATGATGAATCGCTGGAGCGGACCACGGGAACGAAGGCGTTGGTGAAGGACTTGACCTGGGAGGAGACTCAGACGCTGGATGCAGGGAGCTGGTTCCATGCCGATTTTGCAGGGGAGAGGCTGCCATCTCTGGAGCAATTGCTGGAGCTTACCCGTGATAAAGGGACGATCGTCAATATCGAACTGAAGAATGGCTTCATTCAATATCCTGAATTAGAGAAAAAAGTAATCGAGATGATTAAGCGCTATGGGATGGCGGACCGAACGATTATTTCCGGCTTTAATCATTATTCTTTGCGGGAATGCCATCAGCTCGCCCCGGATATTCGCACCGGCATTCTGTATGGCGAAGGGTTGTATGAGCCATGGGCCTATGCGAAGGGAATCGGCGCTGACGCGCTGCACGCATACATGTATGCATTAACACCGGAGTTGGTTGCCGAGGCGGCCAAGCACGGGGTTGCTTATCATCCGTTTACAGTAAATGAAGAGAGCATGATGAAGGCTTTGATCCAGGCTGGGGTAGCGGGGATTATTACCGATTATCCGGATAGACTGGCACAGCTATTATCAAATTAGTATTTGCAAAGTGCATCTTCAGTACCGGGAGGGTTAGATGGAGCTAAGGATGGCTTTTTAGACAACCTCTAAATAGGGAGCGTGCTGAATGAAGAAAACCTGGCTGTTGGGACTCGGTTTTTTTAGCATCAGTTTGACCTGGGCGCTTTACAACGCCTTTGTGCCGCTGTTCTTGGACAATTATTTGAAGAGCACAGCGATGATAGGGTTTATGATGACGATTGATAATTATTTCGCGATGTTTCTACAGCCATGGGTCGGTCACCGCAGTGATAGAACGAATACGAGATACGGACGCAGAATGCCGTATCTGTTAATTGGGATGCCGCTTGGCGCGGTATTCGCAGCGCTTATTCCTTGGCATACAAGCTTCTTCACCCTGGTATTGTTTATGGTGTTAATGAATTTGTCGATGAGCTTGTTTCGGTCGCCGACCGTCGCATTGATGCCTGATATCACAGAGGAGAAGAATCGAACCAAGGCCAATGGAATTATTAATTTTATGGGCGGCGTGGGCTCAGTGCTGGCTTTTGCCCTTGGTTCCAAGATGTATGGAATCAGTTCGTATATGCCATTCCTGTTTGCCGGAATTGTCATGTTAGCTTCCTTGGTTGTGTTAAAAGCAGTCATCCGCGAGCCGGTTACGCTGCTAAGCCAGGAGGCGGCGGCAAAGCCAATCCGTCCAATCTCCATTAAAGAAGAGCTGAACCGCACGACGCTGTTCATATTGGGCGCGATCTTCTTCTGGTTCGTAGCCTATCAAGGGGTTGAGGCTTTATTTACCCTGTATGGCACCAAATATATCGGCATGTCTGACAGTGAGGCTTCCTTCTCGCTGACGTTCTTCTCGCTTGCCTTTCTCGTGTTTGCCCTGCCGAGCGGCTGGCTTGGGGCCAGGTTCGGTAAGAAGAAAATCATTTCAATTGGGGTAGGCGGTCTGTTTGTCATTTTCGGTTTATTGATCTTTGTCGATTCCGTATTATGGCTGCGAGTACTTCTGATCATTGGCGGCATTTTCTGGGCATGCATTAACATCAACTCTTATCCATGGGTCATTTCGACCGGTCGGGAGGAGAGCATTGGCACGCGAACAGGGATCTATTATTTTGTATCGTCACTGGCGGCCATATCTTCTCCACCGTTGCTGGGCTGGATAATTGATATATTTGGCTACTCTGCGCTGTTCGTATGCGCTTCGCTTGGCATGCTTCTCGCTCTCGCCTGCTTATTTGGAGCTGCATCCGAGAAGAAATCCTCCGGGCAGCAGCCGAAGGACGGTACGCAGCTGCCAATCAGGTAATAGAGATAAATTTGGGATCGTAACTGAAAATGCACCTGCATAGGGAATAGGACTTCCCCGTGCTGGTGCATTTTATTTATGTCCTTACCTGTTATAACGTTTAGCTCTGCGCAGAGCGAGAAACAGAGCGAGGATGGAGACGATCAATGCCGCAGTGGACAAAATAATCGAAGTGGTGGATGAAGCTGAACCTTGACCTTGGGCAGACTCGGCGGTTTGCTGTGGTGCGTTGCTCTGACTGCTGTTGGCGCTGTTGGTATCCTGGGCTTGATGGTTATCTGATGGGGCAGTAGAATCGCTGGAGGCATCATGATGGTGATCTCCCTGAGATGAGGAGCCGCCTGCTTGCAGGTCATTGGTAATCTTGGTCATCGAATGAGGCTTGTCTGAGCCTTCCGCGCCGGTCCATTCCACGATGCTTCCATCGCTATAGTATTGAAAAGCGTCCCAGGCCAGATCCGCTTCACTATCCGGGTTTTTGCCAACAAATTCAAATTGCTGGAATTCTCCCGGACCAATTCCGTCTTTCTCCGCAGACCAGGTTACGGTAGTAATCTGACCGGATTCGTCCTTCGTTAGCTCAACCTTCCAGTCCGGTACCGGCCGATACTGCTTAAAGTCAAAGCCTTCCGGGACTTTCAAAGCCACTTTGGTTGTGGGGAGGTCTTTCTCCGATGGAATCTTGATGCTGTAGGTTTCCCAGGAGCCAGGCGCCGAACTGTTGGGCGACACGGTAACATGGGCGCTGGCGTTGTCTGCAAATAGAATAAAAAATAATACGGCGGCTGACAATAATGTAGTTAATCTAGTGAAATTTTTGTTCATACATAACGCTCCTTATTTTTTAATTTCCGCTCTGCAGAATAAAATCATGATCAATGGAATCGAGGGTGGACAACAAAATATGAATGCGTATATTCCATTCCCCACCCATAGTAATCATCTCATCTGCTTCCAGTGGGGAGGAACCCGGCATTTCGATCTGAATGACGCCCATGTCCATCTCTCTGGAGGTCAGGCTGAGAGTAGCCTGCTCAATATTATTAAGCTTGGTTCCGCTTGCGTCCTGAACCTCGAGGCTGAAGTGATTTTCGCCTAACCGGTTCGGACTGACCTTCAGTGTAATCCGGTATCCATCCTCCGTTGTGGTCTGAAGCACTGCTGGACCTGGTGACGAAGAGGCGGAAGGCAGATTTCCCAGAACAGCAGCAAGTACGAGTACGACCGCGCCGAGACAGAATTCGTACCATACGCCCCGTCCGAGCGGTCGGGAGCGCTTTCTCCCGCGCAGGAATGCCGATAAGGCAAAAGCCAGCATAAGGAGCATAAGCGCAAATTTAGCCAGTAGAACAAGCCCGTATGGGGTATTCCAGAGCGCATGCAAGGTTGGGATATGCAGAAGGCTTCCATAGACTCCGGTGAGCAGCAACAGCAAGACACAAAGCGAGGCCAGCAGTGAAAAACGCCGGATGGTTCCCCAATAAAGCGGTCTGAGACTGTCCGACTGCTCGGTATGTCGACGAACCGCCGGAAGCAGGAAGGCAATCGCCAGAATACCTCCAAGCCATATTGCGGCTGTGAGCAGATGTATAAAGTCAGCGCTGATAGCCATGAGCTTATGGCTGGTTGTGGCTGCATGCCCGATAAAAGCCTTGGCGACCATCAGCCCAATGCAAGCGATAAGCACGAGCCAGGACCACAGATGCTCCTGTCCGATAAATCTGGAAATAGCCCTGTCTGAAGCCTTGGGAGGGTCTTTTTCCATCAGCTTCATGACGTTATCATGCGGTTCGTCCTGTTCGGTGCCGGAAATTGTGTAGCATAGGCCCATGATGAATACAGCGAGCAGCATGACTTGGATGACTTGCCAGGTCCAGATTTGTCCGAAGCTGGTGAAGCGCAAAGTCTCCTGCAGCAAATCGAGGTCCCAGGCCTGAAGCCATGAGACACCTGCATCACTGGCTGTTTGCTGGGGAAGACTGAACAATACCCCAACTACGGTACAGGCGAGCCCCAGGTAGAGAAGCAGTAGACTGCGCTGTTCAAGCGAAGAGCTGCCGCGAAGGGTACGGGCTCCGGCAGGGAGCAGCAGAAGTCGGAAGAAGATGGTGCCGATACATAGGCTTAATCCGATGTAGAACAGCCAGCGGATGATTAATAAGCCTGCCCGGGGCAGTACGTTGTCATCCCCGGCGGGAGTATGCACGGCATACCCGCTTCCTTCCGCACCAATCCCAAAGGGAATCGTTCCGCTAATGGCATGTCCGTCGCTGGATACTGCCTTCCATTTCATACTGTAGATGCCGTTTGGCAAGTTATTCTTCAGGCTGGCGACCAGACGATTAGGATGTTCTGAATCGATGGCGGCGTCCCCCTGGTCCGCGCGTCTTCCATCTGGTCCCGTTATGATAATGGAGTAGAAGGCCTGCTCAATCGATTCATTAAATGTGATGGAGACTTCCTCCGGGGGCGAGGCCAGAATCTCGTTTGCCGCCGGGGAGGAAGAGGTGACGGTCGCATGAGCGGATGCCAGACCCGAATAGCAGAACACAGAGAAGATACCGATCAAGAGCAGCGGAAGCATCCAGCGGGAGGAAATGGATTTGAAGATTTGCACAGTTGCACACCGCCTTATTTATAGATGCAATGATATTTGTTACATTTAACTCCTATTTTAAAGTTAATTTTTCAAAATGAGTATGGCTATAATGGGCTATTCAAATTGCAAATCTCGTACTAAGTATGTCTAAAATATGAAAATTTCAATAAATCCGAGCTGTAATGGAGGGAATAGCGCTTACTTTTTATGTTAAATATTTAAAAATGGACAAGAGTGAGCTAAAATAGTTGAAGAGCTATTATATGAAGGAGGAAGGTTTAGTGACATCGACTATTAAAGTAGGCATTGTAGGATACGGAAATTTAGGGCGCGGTGTAGAGAAAGCAATCCAACAAAATCCTGACATCGAATTGCGCGCCATTTTCTCAAGAAGAAACCCAGACGATGTAGCGGCTGCAAATGGCGTCGTACATATTTCTGAAATTGAGAAGTACAAGGGCGATATCGACGTCTTGATCCTTTGTGGAGGATCTGCAACCGACCTTCCTCAGCAAGGACCGGAATTTGCGGCTATGTTTAATACGGTAGACAGCTTCGATACTCATGCGAAAATTCCGGAGTATTTCGAACAAGTAAATGATGCGGCGACCAAAGGCGGTCATGTTAGCTTGATCTCCACAGGCTGGGATCCGGGCTTATTCTCTCTTAATCGTCTGCTTGCACAATCCGTATTGCCGGAAGGCAAGGAATATACGTTCTGGGGCAAAGGGGTTAGCCAAGGGCACTCCGATGCGATCCGCCGTGTAGCCGGCGTCAAGAACGGTGTTCAATACACAATTCCTGTAGAGGCCGCAGTTGAACGTGTACGTAAGGGCGAAAATCCGGAATTGTCGACGCGCGAGAAGCATTTGCGTGAGTGCTTTGTCGTTGCTGAAGAAGGCGCTGATTTGGCAAAGATTGAGAGCGAAATCAAGGAAATGCCGAACTACTTTGCGGATTATGATACTGTTGTTCATTTTATTAGTGAAGAAGAGCTGAAGAAGAATCACTCAGCTATGCCTCATGGTGGAATGGTACTCAGAAGCGGCAAGACTGGGGAGAACAGCACGCAAATTTATGAATTTGCGCTTAAATTGGACAGCAATCCGGAATTTACAGCCAGTGTGCTGGTAGCGTATGCCCGTGCGGTATACAGATTGTCCCAAGCCGGACAATCCGGAGCCAGAACGGTATTCGATATTCCATTTGGATTGATGTCACCGAAGTCGCCAGAACAGCTTCGTAAGGAAATTCTGTAATAGATGCGGTACAAACCGTTGTAGAGCATATAAGAAAAGCCTAAGGCCGATGGCCTTAGGCTTTTTTTGTACGGGATGCTTGGCAGGGGCTCAGTCTTTATAATAGGTGTTGAATATTGAAACTGTTGCATTTATCACGTATAATCCATAATGAAAATGATAATCATTATCAATTATACAAAAAGCAGTCGGAGTTCAACGTTCAAGCGCTTGTTGAAGGGGAAATAGGTCAGGGGGAGGCGTGATGAGGTTACCATGGAAAAGTCTGATTTCCACGAGAACTTTGATTTATTCTTTGATTCCATTCGGGCAGGGCTGCCGGAAGCACGGAAGGATTGTGCCGAGCCATTGCCGGAGCAGCCGGAGCTTGGCCATAAATCGATAAGACGTTGGTCGCAAAGGAGTGATATGGAAATCGTCGTATCCGAGTTCACTTTGAATAAGGATTACGCTTTTTCACTTCAGCCCTGTGCGGCGATGGTGGAAGTAAACTGCTGCTTGCTGGGGAAGCGGGAGATTAACTTGTCGGGCAGCAGCCATCAAGCGACGGCGGGGAGTTTTGCGCTGCAGTTCGGGAAGCCTGGCGCCGCCCGGTTTGAGTTTGCCGGAGGAGAGCCTTTCCGAATGCTATCGATCGGAATTCCCGTCAAGACGTTCAACGGCTTTATGGAACAGGCATGGGATACAGGCGTATTGATTGATTTTGAGCGGATTATGGGCGATCGGCACTTGCGGGTTTTTCAAGAGAAGATTGGGCCTGCTGTTTCCTTTCTGATGAAGCGCTTCGCGTCTGCCGTCGACAAGCCTGGAGTCAGCAACCTGGAGCTGGAGTGCCATGCGCTGGAGATCTTTACGCTGGCTTGCCGCTTGTTCTTGAAGGAGGAAGAGGAGTCTTCCCGAGCGGTGTCATTGTCGCGGGATGAGATGGATAAGCTGCGAGAGGCCCGGCAAATTATGAAGGAGCGGTTAGTCGATCCGCCAACACTGATGGAATTGTCGCGAATGATTGGCCTTAACGATTTTAAGCTGAAGGCCGGTTTTAAGGAATTATATGGTACGACCGTTTTTGGATATTTGAAAGACGAGCGATTAAGGCAAGCGATGCTCATGTTGCAGACGGGGCGGGTCAATGTTGGTGAAGCAGCCTGCGCGGTTGGCTATCTTAACCCCAGTTATTTCGCAGAAGCCTTCCGAAGTAAATATGGAGTTAATCCCGGTTTGTTTATGAAGGAGGTCAAAACAGAGTCTGGCCGATACCCATCCTCGCTCTAAATCCCGCTAACCGCTGCACATATTCCGCCTGGTGGTAGAGACTAGCCGAGGTAGCATGCTAAAATGCTTCCATAGATAATGAGAATCATTATCATTATAATGGATGCTCTTATAAGGAAGCTGTTGGAAGAGCATGCGATACGGAGGGGTTCAAACGGATGAAGGGAATAAAGAGCATGGCAGTCCTGTTATTGCTGGCTGCGTCGATAGGAATGGCAGGTTGCGGCGTACAAAATGCTGAAGGAACGGGAGAAAACGCAACGAAAGCAAACGGAGGGAATCAGCGAACGGTTCAAACGAAGCCAGCGGCTTCCGAAGAGGAATATCCGCTGACAATTAAGCATTTAAGCGGTACGACCGTTCTTGAAGCCAGGCCGAAAAAAATCGCAACGCCATACATCGCATTTGTCGATTATTTGGCGGTTCTGGATGAATATCCGATCTCGGCTCAAGGGGTCGAGACAATTATGAGCAATTTTCCAAGCTTGAGTAAACGTCTGGCCGGGAAAACGGTTATTGATCTAGGCATGGAAGCGGATATGGAGAGACTGCTCTCCTCCGGTCCCGATCTTATTCTTGCAGCGGACGACATGGCGGATCAATACGAACAATTAAGCAAGATCGCACCGACGGTTGTGCTGCCGCAAGCGGGGGATTGGCGGGAAACCCTGCAGGAAATCGCCCGAATTATAGGCAAGGAACAGAAAGCGGATGAGGTGCTGGCGGAGTTTGATCGCAAGTCTGCAGAGTACAAAGAAAAGTTAGCTTTCCGCCAGAATGAAACGGTTATGTTCGCGATGTATTCGGGTAAAAAGCAATTCGTTACCTGGAACGACGGCCGATTTGATCCGTTTTATAAAGGCCTCGGGCTGACACCGCCGCCTGGCCTAACCTCCAATATAGGGCAGCTGACGCTGGAAGGATTGGCTGACTTGAACCCGGATCATTTATTTCTCATCAACAATTGGCAGACGCCTGTTGAAGGCGGTGTCCGCAATGATTTGAAGGACGATGGAGTATGGAACAGCCTGAATGCCGTCAAGCAAGATCAGGTGTACTTCTTGGAGGATCCCTCGCTTCCGGGTCCTATGGCATTGGCCAAAATCGACGGTATTGAATCGATTATGAAAGCTTTGGCCCAATAGGGACAGGCTGCTTATCGATATTGTGCCTAATTTTTATTCAAGGACTTGGACAGTTGATAAAAGGCATGAACTTGAGGCCAATGATAATGACAGAATGAAGCTGTCCCGCAATTCTCAGCGGGCAGATCATAAATACAAAGCGCAAGCTGCGGGGCAGTTCGTCCCCTGGCCTGCGCTTTTTTGTGTATATATTTATATAGGCTGAATGCCAAAAAATATGAGTGAACAATGACATAATAGCTGCGAAATACGGCAATATCTTCGGATTGATATCGCTGGAGAAGCGCATGTTACGCCTAATTCACTAGCAGGACAAGGATGAGATGGGAAATAAGAAAAAAGCATCAAAGTAATAAAATTCCATAACAAGAGTTTACCTTATAGATCAATAAGGTAAGTGATAATAATCACGAACTATTCAAATAAATATGACAATTCATCGAACAATACCTTAAAGAAGGGGCAATGTGAACAATTATCAAAATCGACGAATTTGCTAAAATACGATCAAATTTGGACGAATTTGAACTTTTGTTCTAAATCTAAAGAGAGAAAACGAAAAATAAATGTAAATTTTTAGTATAAATGTAATTAGCTATGAATTGTTATTGTTTAATAGCTTACCTAACATAGTGTTAGATAATTAATACTACCATCCCTGGAAGAGTGGGTGGTGCGTGATATTGCTGGAAAGGGGTAACGGAATTTTATGAAAAGGAAAGGATTGCTGCTGGTCGTTTTCTCAGCGTTTCTTGTCCTCTTGACCGGTTGTAATTCGCTGGCCGTATTGAACCCGAAAGGGCCGGTAGCGAAGACGCAGTCTAATGTTATTATTTTCTCAATGCTGGTCATGGCGCTAATCTTGCTGGTTGTGTATGTTTTGTACATCTTTATGCTTACGAAGTACCGTGCTTCCAAATCGGCTCCGGATTATGAACCGCCGCATGTAGAGGGCAGCAAATGGCTGGAATTCACATGGATAGCTATTCCGATCATTATCGTTACGATCCTGTCGGTCGTTACAGTTCGGACTACCAATGCCTTGGATAAGGTACCGGCGGGCTATGAAGATCAAAAACCGTTAGTTATTTATGCATCATCCTCCAACTGGAAGTGGCATTTCAGTTATCCGGAGGAAGGAATTGAGACAGTTAACTATGTGAACATTCCGACGAATCGTCCGGTTGAGTTCAGACTCTACTCCTACGGACCGATCACCAGCTTCTGGGTTCCACAATTAGGCGGACAAAAATACGCGATGAGCGATATGGTCACCAAGCTCAATCTCGTTGCGGAGCACGAAGGCTCATTTATGGGTAAGAACTCCAACTTCTCCGGTAAAGGGTTTGCCGATATGGAATTTGAAGTTCTGGCGATGTCGAATGCGAAATATGGCGAGTGGGTGAATGAGGTCAAGAATACAGCCGTTCCATTGACTGAAGAGCAGTTCAATTCCCTGCTGGATACTGCGAAGGTAGGCAGACAGACCTATTCTTCGACACATTTGGAATTCAGTCCGGCGCCTGAGGGTGAGCATGCAGGTCATAATCATGGCGGAGACTCCTCCGGCGACACACAAATGGATCATTCCGAAATGGATATGGATATGAATATGGACCACTCCGACACGAATGAAAACGGGGCTGAACATGCCTCGCACGGAAATTAGGGAACAGAAGGGAGTAAGCTTGACATGAAATGGGACGAATTTTTCGTCACTGGCGAACCGATGATTTATGGTGCGATGGTCAGCATCGTGGTTGCATCCTTGGCTATTGTCATCGGCTTGACCTATTTTAAAAAATGGGGCTACCTATGGCGCGAGTGGCTGACAACGGTTGACCATAAGCGAATCGGTATCATGTATATTATCAGTGCGCTCTTGATGCTGTTCCGCGGCGGCGTTGACGCGCTGCTCATGCGGTCGCAGCTTGCGGTTCCAGAGAACGGACTTCTTGATGCGCAGCACTATAATGAGATATTTACGACTCACGGGGTCATTATGATCCTGTTCATGGCAATGCCGTTCATTATTGGTTTAATGAACGTAGTTGTGCCGCTGCAGATTGGCGCGCGCGACGTTGCATTTCCGAGACTAAATGCGGTCAGCTTCTGGCTATTTTTTGCCGGAGCCATGCTGTTCAACCTATCCTTCGTCATCGGCGGCTCGCCGGATGCAGGATGGACAGCTTACTTCCCGCTGGCCAGCAATGAATTCAGTCCTTCGGTAGGCATGAACTATTACTCGATCGCGATTCAGATTGCCGGTATCGGTACGCTGATGACAGGCGTTAACTTTATCGCTACCATCCTGAAGATGCGTGCGCCTGGCATGAAGCTGATGAAGATGCCGATGTTCACCTGGTCAGTCTTGATCACTTGCGTTATTATTTTGTTCGCGTTCCCGGTTCTTACAATAGCGCTGGCGCTGATGATGTTCGACCGAATGTTCGGCTCTCAATTCTTCACGATGGCTAACGGCGGTATGGATATGCTCTGGGCCAACCTGTTCTGGGTATGGGGGCATCCGGAAGTATACATCGTTATTCTGCCGGCGTTCGGGATTTACAGTGAAGTAATCTCGACCTTCTCGCGGAAGAACCTTTACGGATATAAATCGATGGTAGGCAGTATGGTTATCATCTCGTTGCTGTCCTTCCTCGTATGGGCTCACCACTTCTATACGATGGGTCATGGGGCCATGGTCAATGGCGTATTCTCCATAACGACGATGCTCATTGCGGTTCCGACCGGGGTGAAAATATTCAACTGGCTGCTTACGCTCCATAAAGGGAAGATAGAGTTTACGACGCCGATGTTATACTCGCTTGCGTTCATCCCGATCTTTACGATCGGTGGGGTTACCGGTGTCATGCTCGCAATGGCGAGTGCCGACTACCAGTACCATAATACAATGTTCCTGGTTGCCCACTTCCACTATGTGTTGATTCCAGGTACAGTATTTGCCGTAATCGCCGGTTTCTATTACTGGTTCCCGAAATTGTTCGGATTCCGCTTGAACGAGCGTCAAGGCAAACTGGCATTTTGGGTCATTGCAATCAGCTTCAACGTAACGTTCTTGCCGTTGTTCTTCCTTGGACTCAAGGGCATGACGCGCCGGATGTACACTTATTCGGCGGATACAGGCTTCGGACCGCTTAACATGATCGCAACGATCGGCGCCTTTGGCCTGGCAATTGGATTTATTATTCTGGTCTATAACATTTACTGGAGCTTCCGCTATGCGCCTAGAGAGACGACGGGCGATCCTTGGAACGCACGTACGCTGGAATGGAGTACGCATAGTCCGATTCCAGATTATAACTTCGCCATCACTCCTACGGTTCAAGGGCTTGACCCGTTCTGGGAGCATAAGAAGGGCGGACATCAGCTCTATAAAGGCGATTATGAAGAGATTCATATGCCAAATAACAGCGGTCAGCCAGTTATACTCGGAGCGATCTTCTTCTTCTTTGGATTTGCTATGATATTCGGCTGGTGGATTCCGGCGATTATCGGAGGGCTTGGTGTAATTGTAATGTTGGCAGTTCGTTCGTTCGAACGCGATCACGGGCATCATATCCCGGTTCGTGAAATTGAAGAAACGGAAGCTAGATTGCGGGGTGAACAGGCATGAAGTTAGATAACTCTTTGCCTTTGGAATACCGTTCAGAAGAGAACAGTAATCGGATTTTCGGTTTTTGGCTGTTCCTTGGCGCGGAAATCGTGTTGTTCTCAACGCTGTTCGCCGTCTATTTCACACTCTGGAATCGGACCGGCAACGGCCCGAGCGGTAAAGAAATATTCGAGATCGGTCCGGTGCTGATCGAGACCTTCGTGTTGCTCACAAGCAGCTTCACGATCGGTCTGATGATCAACAGCATGCGCCACGGAATGCAAAAGGCAGCTATGGTCTTTTTCTTCATCACTTTGGTGCTGGGTCTGATCTTCCTAGGGGTAGAAATTACCGAGTTCGTGACCTATGTTAATGAAGGAGCAACGATTTCCACGAGCGCCTTCATGTCCAGTCTGTTTGTTCTGCTTGGTACGCACGGTGCCCACGTAACCTTGGGCTTGCTGTGGGGCGCAGGCATTATGATACAGATCAAACGCGAGGGCTTCACGCTTGATACAGCGAATAAATCATTTATTTTCTCGCTTTATTGGCACTTCCTTGACGTTGTCTGGATCTTTATCTTCAGCTTCGTATATCTGAAAGGAATGATGTGACATGAAAAAATTATTCCCTGTCCACCATGTCATGGGATATGTGTTCTCGCTGATCCTTTCGGTCGTCGCTCTGTCCGTCATTCTATGGGATATGCCACTGGCTGTCGGTATGACGATCCTGCTTGTCTGTGCGGCGATCCAGATGGGCGTCCAATTGTTCATGTTCATGCATATCGGCGAGACCGGGTCCAAGACCTCATTGTATACCAACATTGCATATGCTCTGTTCGTTGGCCTTGTAACCCTCTTCGGTACGCTATTCACCATGATCTGGGGATATCAATAAAGCCAAGACGAGGCTTCAGCCTAATCTAGTCAGAAGAATCACCCTGCGCCTTTTGTTTCGAAGGGGCAGGGTGATTTTTTGTATCGACGGATGGGACAGGGCATTGCTGTCTAATGCCTGCAACCGATTGAAAGGTTGCCTGGATTGCGATATTATGATGTAAAGGTCCCAATATAGCGAGGTGATAACATGGCGGAACAAGTAGACAAGAAGCATGGCGCGACTGAGGAGTGCTGCGGCGATGAGGGCGAGGGCCATGTCCGTCATAGCCATCATTCCGAAGCTGTGAAGAGCAATTTGACGAGCCGTTTGAACCGGATTGAAGGTCAAATCCGTGGCATTAAAGGCATGATCGAGAAGGATACGTATTGTGATGATGTTCTGAATCAGATCGCAGCGGTTCAATCCGCACTGAATAGTGTTGGCAAACTGCTGTTGGAGGGTCATATGAAGAGTTGCGTGATTGAGCGGATTCAGGCTGGTGAGATGGATGTAGTTGATGAACTGCTGATCACCGTAAATAAATTGATGAAGTAATCCGCGCGAAATATACCCCGTACTAGTATATCAAAACAGTAAGCCCCACAAGTTCATAACTTGTGGGGCTTATGTTTATTTTAATGAAATTTCAAACTGTGAGCCTGGGTCGCCAATAAAGGCGATGAAACCATTTTCCGGCAGTACCACTTCGTTTACGCCGCTGACTACAGTGAAATTTACGCAGGCTCCACTGGCATCATAGACTGCAAAGGAACCTGCCTCCGGCAAGTTAACCGCCAGTGTCTTGCCTGCCGATTTTTCCGGAATGGTGTACCATCTCGTTTGACCATTCTCTTGAATCTTCGTCTTCGATTGCTTGCCGATATAGAGCGGTACGACATTGTCCTGACTTACAAAGCGGCTTCCGGCAGCCTCCAGGTACTCAACACCGTCCTCTGTGAAGAAGATGAGATCACTTGCGTCTCTGCCCATCAATGTCGGGATGTTCAACAAATTCAGAGCTTCATTGGCACCTGTGATCTTATTGGCCATTAAGTATCCTGGCATATCTTTAAGTGTTGCAATATAAGCGATAGGAGGCTGCATGAAGTAGGCCTGAGAGGTATATTTTTCACTTACGAGAAAATAGGTTTTACCCTCACGCGCTTCCCATGCTTTAGCGATCTCAGGAGATAATTCATTTGGTTCCAGCTTCTCCGCCTGATAGTCGGACATAGCTATTTGGCCAAGATCTGGAATGGTTGTATAAGATCTAACCCATAAGTAAGTGCGTCCGTTGTCTTCTGTGACTAAGTTAAGCTTCGTACCGCCGTCCTCACTGACGAATGAGCCATCTGCTGTATAAGTAAATTTCTGAACCGGAGCTTCAGGTACTGCAAGCGAGCTTAAGGACAACTCGCCGTCCTTGCTAATATCCAGCTTGATCAACTGACCTGCTGTACCGTAGATCCCTGCATTTGTCGATACCTCCACCGGCATATTGGCTTTTACAGGTACGCCAAATGACTTGGCAGGCTTCAACTCTTTAATGATCCCTTTTTCCTGCAGAGCACTTAACAGAATCCCACTGGCCATAACCTGATTTAGTGAACTCGAACCACTGGAAGAGAGGATCGCTACAGACAGCTTGTGCTCGGGCAATACGACCAGCGAAGCGTGAGACAACAGGGTGTCCCCACCCTTCGTCAGAGCCTGAATGCCGTAATCGTTGAACGGGAACAGGTTGACGCTATCCCAGCCTAATCCATAGGCGATTGAGCTATCTGCCTCTTGCGGCCACAACCCGTTCTTATATTCTGCTTTGGCCGTGGCTGCCACTGATTTCTCTGTCAGAAGTCCGTCGGCATTCCCTGTGAAGATTTGCGAGAAGCGGGCAAGATCTTCGGCTGTGGAATAAATACCACCGGTACCGATAAAGTTAACCGTATCCGCAGGAAGCTCTCCCTGATAGCTAGGAGAAAAGACGCCAGCCAGCTGCGCATGATTCACGTCATCTTGCGGAGTTTTTGTATTTTTCATACCAAGCGGCTCAGAAATATATTTATGTACGAAGTCTGTGAAGTCCATGCCGCTAACTCTCTCTACTAATATTTCTGCTAGAGTAAAGCCGTCGTTGCAATAAACGGAGAATGCGCCCGGATCAGCCTTCAGCCGCTGTACCTCCAGTCGTTTCAGCAAATTGTCATATCCGGATGTATCATTATCATCGAATAAAAAGCCATTGACGAGTGTTGAGCCACTTAAGCCGGAGGAATGATTCAGCAGCATACGCGGAGTGATTTTTTTATATCGATCGTCTTTCATTTTGAACTCAGGAATATAGGCAGTCAAAGGCTGATCCAAATCGATTTTTCCTTCATCAACAAGCTTCATCACCGCAACGGTTGTGAACATTTTGCTAGTAGAGCCGATGCCGTATATCGAATCAGCTGTTAATGGGGTATTGTCTGACGCATGATTAATGCCGGATTGCCCGGATACTACAATCTTCCCTTGATCAATGAGTGCGTATTGCAAGCTGTAAGTACCATAATTCTTCGTCAGCAGATCGGCTTTCTGCGCTGCCAATTGCTTGGTTGCCTCGTAAGAAGGACTGTTCTCGGCGGCAAAAGCTCCGGCAGGCACGAGTAATGTCAGCAACAGGGCTGCCATCACGAAAATCGCTAGGCGCTTCTTCATTCTCATCTTCATTTTTACCTCCCCATGTCATTGTATCCAGAATTCCACTAAAGGTGTAACAGTCATTCTGTCTTAACATATTCTTACGGTACAGGTGTTCAAAGGTTTCATTATATAGAGGAGCGGATGCAGTGGCAGGACAGCATCCGCTTGCTCGACTTCTATTTCCCCACGTGGACGATACCTTGCTCATACATAGCTTCGATAAACGATTCCATGATCCGGACACATCCTCGGAGGAACACGATATCGGCTTTCTTATTCGTCTCCGAGAAGGTAAGCTGGGCTTCATGCTCTTTGACACGCGCCTTGAGACGGAAGCCCTTATGATCCTCCAGCAGGTCTGCTATACCTTCATGCTTCAGAATAGCTCTTAACAGACTGGGGTGAGAGGCTCCGGCATGGAACGATTTGCTGAGGGGATTCGGCAAAGTCACTTGTCGTAAATTCCCGTGCAGGATCAGAAGTAGAGGGCTTTTGATCGAGCTCAGCAAGCATTCAAGCTTTCTTCTCGGTTTGTATTTATACTTGATCCCGACTACTTGACCGCTGTTTGTATTGGAACTATTCGAGTTGGAATCGGTAACTGTGAGATACATTTGGCCCCGTCCCTGCGGCAGCTGAATCAGCACATGCCGTCCGGTGTATTTCCAATTCTTGAAAGATGCTTCTATAAAAGTGGCTTCATATTGGTTCGCATATTCCTGCAGCAGGAACTTCGACTTTGATTCCCACCAAGGCTTAACAGATTTAATCTTGGTCCGCGTCATTTTCCAAGGCCTCCTTGACACGCATTTGGGGTGAGGGCAAGCGCCCTTCCTTCCGTAGGGCCTCGCGTAGTACATATTCAATATGACCATTCACGCTTCGGAATTCGTCAGCCGCCCAGCGTTCCAAAGCTTCATATACGACGGGGTCCAGGCGCAGCGGGAAGCTCTTCTTCTTAGCCATCGTGAATGGGGCTCCATTTAATACAAACTGCTTGTATTAATGATAGGTTGGGCGGAACGGTCCGATACGACCGCGACAAGCAGGTTATTGATCATAGCAGCTTTACGTTCATCGTCCAATTCAACGACGCTCTCGGCCTGCAGGCGCTCAATCGCCAATTGAACCATCGTAACGGCGCCGTCAACAATCTTCTCGCGAGCGGAGATGATGGCTTCGGCTTGCTGACGCTGCAGCATGGCGCTGGCGATTTCTGTGGAGTAAGCCAAATGAGTCAAGCGGGACTCGATCACCTTGACACCGGCTATCGCCAAGCGGTTTTGCAGCTCCTCGGTCAGTTCCTTAGCGATTTCTTCCGTGTTTCCACGCAAGGAGAAACCGTCACCGTCCAACTGGTCATAAGGATATTTGCTGGCTACATGACGCAGGGCAGCCTCGCTCTGAATCTCTACGAAGGTTTCATATTCATCAACTTCAAAGAGCGCTTTAGCGGAATCAATGACCGAAAATACAACCACGGTAGCAATTTCAATCGGGTTGCCGTTAACATCATTAACCTTCAGCTTGGCGCTGTTGAAGTTACGTACACGCAGCGATACTTTCTTCCGGTTGGAAAAAGGGGTTACCATATAGAATCCGCTATTGCGGATCACACCAAGGTATTGCCCGAAGAAGGTCACGACAGCGGACTGGTTCGGCTGCACAATCGTAAGCCCGGTGAGGATCACAAAGGCGATTGCGCAAGAGATGGCGCCGAGGATGATGGGAAGAGGCGTAGCAATGGTAAACAGATATACTCCAGCGCCCGCAAAGGCAATGAAGAATAGCAGCGCAACAAATCCGTTCAAATAAGATAATTGTTTTTCCTTCAGCATAGTGAAGCACTCCTCAACAGTTATTTAATATTAATTTGATATTTATATGATATCACTTTTAGGATATATTGTAAATTGATAATGTGAAAACAGTACTAAAGTCGGGTGGATTCTTCGTTATTTAGTTAATAAGTAACTTGAATTTAGTAAATTAAATTTTTATATTCTTCATAGGAGTGCGCAGTAATCCATTTTTATAGAAGGGAAGAGGATCTGTTGAAGAAGAAGTGGATGATTAGTACCATGGTGGCAGCGTTGATGCTGACAGCCGGAACCGGTGTATATGCAGGTGCAAAACTGCAGGAGGTAAAAGCTTACCTAAACAGCAGCATTCAACTCAAATACAATGGAACGCCTGTGCAGCCAAGGGATGAGAAAGGGAATGCGGTTCTTCCGCTTACCTATAACGGAACGACATATCTGCCTGTCCGTGCAGTTGCTGATATCGTAGGAGTCGCTGTATCCTATAATCCGGAGACCTATACGGTGGAATTGGGTGAGAAGGCAGAAGGCGTAGCGATCGCCAAAGGCTTCGATAACATGTATTATACGAAGGACCCGAAAGAGACGACTTACCAGGGCAAGGATTATAAGGAAGCTTATTTCGATAATGCCAGTGGGAATCGAAGCAGCAGCTTTATGCTATATCCGAAGGGAAAGTATCAGAAGCTGGTTCTGCAGGTCGCGGCTGTTGGTGAAGATATCGATAACTTTGTCATCGAAGACAGTGAGAAGGATGTGAAGCTGACGACCGAGAAAGTGGCGGTGGGCGACGGTCTTAAGACGATTGAGGTAGATATCGCAGGCGTTAATGAGTTGTATATTTATGCTGATGTACTCAGTAATGGGGCCATGTTTGTGCCTTTAACAACTTCATACTATAAATAAATTTATCTATTCATCAACCAGTCCGGCACGGTCTTCCGTGTTGGACTGGTTTTTCTTATTTGGGAATAGTTAAGTTGTATAATAGGAGAGTGACTTATCTTTTATGAATGAGGCTAGCTATAACCATAAACAGCATGAAGGGAGGCAAAAGCATGAATGAGACCATCAAGTTGTTAATGGCGCACCGCTCGATCCGCAAATATGCGGACAAGCCGGTGTCCCGCGGGATCGTCGAGCAAATCATTAGTGCGGCGCAAATGGCTTCGACCTCCAGCAATGTACAAGGTTACAGCGTAGTAGCTGTCACAGAGCCGGAGCGCAAACAAAAGCTGTCGCAGCTTAGCGGCAACCAGACTTACATTGTGGAATGCCCTGTCTTTCTGGTATGGTGTGCGGATTTGTCCCGCCTGAAGAATGCTGCCCGGCATCATTTGCCGGATTCAAAATCGTACGAAGCAGCGACAGAGAATTTCATTGTTGCTGCAGTTGATGCTGCTCTGGCGGCGCAAAATGCAGCTATCGCTGCCGAGTCGCTTGGTCTTGGCATCGTCTACATCGGGGGAATCCGCAATCAGATTCAGCAAGTGACTGAACTGCTCCAATTGCCAGAGCTGGCCTTTCCGATCTTCGGCATGTGTCTGGGTTATCCGGATCAAGGCCCGGGTCAGCGCCCGAGGTTGCCTCAGCCGGCAGTTCTGCATTGGGAGGAATATGACAGCGCTGAAAGTGAGAAGCAGGTTGCTATATATGATGAGATCATGAGCGAGTATTTGCGCGAGCGTACGGGTGGGGCCAAGGATACATCGTGGTCCAGGCTGATGGCCGAGAAGCTGGCGAATCCATCGCGTCTTCATATGAAGGAGTTTTTGGAGCAGCGTGGATTTAAGCTGGAATGAGAAGAGGAGCAGAAGGGCAGAAGAGGAACGTGCAAGCGCCCATAGAAAATGAACAGAATAGGCGGTTCCGGCTATTGGCAATAGAGAAGAGAAGTCGATATATCGACTTCTCTTCAGGACTTGCGTATGATTACGTTTCTGGATGAATTTCCAGAGACAACACAGAAGGGACTAACTCTGGATTAATTAATCGCAATAACTGGTAACCGATACCTGAGTAACCCAGAAAGAATCCGGGTGTTTTTAATCCGCGGGGAATTCCAGTTCGGAATGATCCTGCTTTTTTCTTCTCGCTAATCATTTGATTGGCTAGAGAATAAGCCTTCTCAATATGTTCCGGGCGTCCAAGCTTTCTTCCAGACTGAAGCAGCAGCTCACTATTACCCATGTCTCCATGGCAGAGACAGTGACTTGCTCCGATTCCACCCTTCAGTGTGGTATCGATGGCAGCTTCGATTTCAGCAAGCAATGCGGGTTTATCCATAGCCGGCATATCATACATAAGAACTCTACCCAAGCCAATTCCGGCAGAACCGTGGCACCAATATTTAGCATGGTAGGCTTCTGGTCCAGCTTTACGCAGATCGGCCCAGTTCCCCTGCTTGATCGAGTACAAGGAGCGCTCAAAGGCTAAAGCTTGCTCTGCATGTTCATGGAATTCCGCTCTTCCGGATGCTTCCCATAACGATTGCAGAGCCAAGGCAATACCGGCAGTTCCATGTGCAAAGCCTCCTAAAGGTTTTCGTGTCTGAAGAAGCGACGGCCAAGCGATGCCGCCTTCTGTCGGAACGGACTGAGACAAAAGGTGTTCTCCATAATCTATGGCGGCGGCCAATGCCTGTTCAATCTTGAATTTCTTATAGACCTGAAGCAGTACGAGAATAACTCCGGCTGCGCCGCCGAGCAGGTCATAGCAATGATCATTTTCAACGATGGTGCCTAGATGATCGACAAGATGAGTCTGGATATCTTTCCACGAAGGATCGGCAGCCCCGAGTCCGATGAACTGGGATAATACATAAAGAATGGAGGCCTGACCGTAAAAGGCGGAGCTGAAATTGGCATGATAGGGAAGCGAAGCCAGGGAGGTTTGCATGGCAAGGCGAGCAGCTTCCGTATAGGCCTGTTCTCCTGTGATTTTTCCGAGATATGCCAAAAAAAGCGCAGGACCTGCAGTACCGTCATATAATCCCCCTTTCATGGCGGATACGTTCCATTGTCCACGATAGTTCATTCCTACACCGATCCATGTGGCGTCCGAGCGGCTTTTGTTAAAGATGGCCTGCTCCAGCAGATAGTCTCCGATCTCAGTCGCTTGCTTAATATACTCGTCTGACGAATTTTTCGCTTGAGCACTAGAGGAAGCTGACGTGGCTTCATTCATGACACAAGTGGAATTATCGGAAGAACAGCATTCAGAATTCTTGGTGTTCCATTCCGCCGAACCGAGGATGGAGGAAATGATCCAGCCAGTCTGGCGTTCTTCTTCCGCCTCATCCAATGCGGTAAGTCGCTGTATGGCCAGATCATAGCTAGTCTCCGGGAAGAAGTCCGGAATGATCTTGCCCCGGCTATCGAACAAATCGCGGGAAGTAGGGGTCGTTATAAAATAAGGAATATCCCCCAGGAGCAGGTCTTCCCGTTCGGAAGCAATCGCTCGTTCATCCAGAACCGTATACCAGAGACGATCGAGCAGCTTCTCCCGTTCAATCGCATCTTTAGTGTAATTGGGATGGTTGGCTTCCATTAGAAAATTGGCGTAAAACTGGGTCGGTCTAAGAATGATCCGGATGGGAACATTCCTGAAAGGGGCCAACGGACCTGTGGATTCATCTAAGAGCTGTGCAAGATTCTGACGCAGAATAGAACAAACCTTCCGGAATCCGAGTACGATGTCATCCACATAGTTGCTGGCATTCGTGTCCTGTCCGTTTAACATAGGTCTGTTGCTGGAAGGGCTGGAACATCTTGTTTTACGCACGAACCGCATTTCATCTGTATCCTCGTTCTCTACTTGTAATACCGGGAATGGCAGCGGTTGTTCACTTGCTCCTCCCATACCGCTCATTTCGATGCCGAAGCCTTCCTCGTTCTGATAAAGCAGGAGCGGTAATAATCCGGTGCCGATTACGGAATCAACGACTTTTTTCTTGGCCTCTACATCGGCAGTATCCGGGAAATTCAGGGCGGGCGCATTATGAAATAAGGTCTCCAAATCAATAGGGACCGGATGTTCACCTTTAGCAATTACATTTTCCATATGAAAATCTGTTCCACGCATACTGTATAAAATAGCGAGTAATCCCCCCAGGCGCTGATAAAAGAGCGCGACCTCAGAACCTGTGCTGCAGCTTTCTGGATTCACATATTCCTCCCAGCCATAGTCGCCTTTATCCAGCACATGAAGCGGTTTAAAGGCAGGCGAAAACCCCTTGTTGTTCAGCCACAACAGAAGCTTGCTGAAATGAAGGGAGGCCCCGAGAGGCTTTGGTTTATACATTAATATATCACCGGAATCCAGGTGCATACGCATAACGGAACGTCCTTGTTGGTGAGCGTCACCCATACCGGCCGAAAAGGTTTGTAGCCTGTGTATGCCTTGCGGTAGTGCTAGGGTCGTTATGATTTCATCATAGTCGTTGGAGAAGCGTATTACTGCTTCCAGTACGGCCTCAACGATAAAGCGAGTTCGAATCATCAGAATCCGAGCAAGCGTAGGGTATTCGCTAAAAATGAATTCTAATCCATCTATGTCACATAGTTTTTGTTTTACGAAGCTTTGAAATCTCTCTGCCGGCGTGCCGCCCTCCAATTCCTCCAATTTCTTCGCTACATGCAGTTCTAGGACCAGCGTTCGGGCACCGCACTGCAGCAAGCAGTCGGCCAGTTCATTGAGTAGTTTCTCCCGTACTGCCTCCGTATCCACGAATTGTTCGATCTTTTGGTTCATTGCGATGGCCTGATCCCATCTCTGTGCCGCCCACAGTAAAAAGGGACGAAAGGCAGAGTGGAGCTTCAGGTTGACAGGTTCTTGCGGGGAAATAGTGCGATTTAATCGCAATGCTTCTTGTAATTCAGGTAAGCCCACCCAATTGTAATAACTGTTTTCAGGCAGGGCTGCCGGAAGCTGCTGCGAGTTCATTACGGCCGAAATTACTTCGCCGAATCTTTCCTCTGTCCACCGTTCCGCGGCCAGCCTGCTGCGGAACTGTTTGTCATCCAAGAGAAGTGCGTCCTTTCTCCAACGTTCGATTTCGTTAGAATTCATCTCCATAGCTTCGTCATGAGGCTTGCAATGAAGCCCCAGCAGAGCTTCCCGTTCCTTGAGAAAAAGGGACGGGGCGTTTCGTTCGTTCAGCTCACCTTTGGCGGTTTTATCTATTAATGATGGCATTATAATCCCTCCCGAAATTCTTAATGCCTTAATGTTAGCACTGCCGCTTTGAGGTCGGTACTTCGCAAAATGGCGCTTTTTGCGAGAGCCAAGAGAAGGGACTGCTACAGTTGATTTTCAATTTGCGATAATATGTTCCGCTCGAGACGGTAGGTTCCGAACGGCCTGAACCAGCGGTCAAGCAGGACTCGAGCTTGGGATAAGTGCTCCATAGCTTCCTCTTTGTTACCCTGTACGGACAACAGAGCTGCCCAGGCTTTGTGATAGCTGTAGGGCTCGTTGTTTGGCAAAGCTTTTACAAGCGCTTCGGCTTCCTCGCAGGACCGTATGTCTTGCGGAGGATACAGCAATAAATGACTGGCGTATAAGCTATCTATCATAATCCGGGACACTGGAATGGAAGAATAGGGATGTTTAGTTAAACAGACAGGGCGAATATATTTTAACGCCTCTTCAGGTTGCCTTTTGTCGGCATAGTGAAGGTATAGATACATTCGCAGTTCATTCTCCTCAGCAAGCTGCTCCGGCGTACGTTCCGGCAAACCGTTCAATAACTGGGCGGCTGCGTTAATGATTTTTGGGTTCCAGTCGGCGGGTTGCCGTTCGGATAGATAATCCTTCTGGAGTATAACCCCGGCCATTAATAAATGAGCCCTTGCCGAACTCTTGTGCAGAAGTAAAAATAGCTTTCCGTCGGAATGAGTGGACCCGTTCGATAAGGGGAAGAGCGTGGCTGCTCCAACAACAAAGCTGATCCATAATAATAGCTCCTTGAATAGTGGCCAGAAAGGGGGGAGGAGCAGAATGAGCAGTGCGGTGAATAAACTTGCCGCAGGTCCGCCAAGAGCCATCCAGGACCACCTTCGGGCCATTACATTCAGATCTGCTGAGCAGGCCGAAAAACGCATCGTTCCACCAAAACGCAACCAGCTGTCGTTTGGTCGCAAGCGGATAGAGCCTTTCGTAAAGACGATCATCATCGGACCAACAATCAGCTCTTCGGGCTTCAGCCCTACCAAGGTGCCTATCAGCAAATGTCCTGTCTCGTGAGCGAGAACCGCAAATAGAAAGGCTGAGATCATAAGGGCTGCATGGGTAATTGCTTTTCCGGATGCCGGGAACAAAAGGACCGTGAGAACACCAATCAGGATTAATATGAGAATGAACGGCAGTGGTCTCAGAAGCCTCTTTATATTCATGGAAACACCTGCTTTCTTGATTATTTGCGGTAGGTTGCGATACCTCAATCATATATTCTTTTAATTAGGGATACAAACCCAAAAGACCCTATATATTCAAATTCTATTTATGCTGGGAATACAAAGTGTACAGCCGCATTTCGGCTGTACACTTTAAGGGATATGTGTTTATATATGGCATTTTTAACATTAGCAGCTTTTGATCGTCAATACGATGGTTACCCCTACTGCGATGCCTCCGCCTACCGCGGCGCAAGTTGCAGAAGATGCAGCAACCGTTGCAGCAACCGCACAGATCGGAGTTGTCTCAGGCTGTACGTCAGCTCCGCCGTATACGCGGGATAATTCAGAATGGCTAAGCTCTACTAGAGCCTCCCCCGAAGGATGAACCTGATTAAAAGCGGATAATACGTCTTCTCTTTTCATTTGAAATACCTCCCATTTTTAAATTTGAATTTTGACCAATCAGACTAGCATTTGGCGACAGACAAAATGACACCGATACCGACACCAACAAAAAACCCGCACAATGGTGTTGTCTCTGGCTGAACATCGGCACCGCCATGGACGCGCTTCAATTCCTCGTTGCTTAGTTCTATTAGCGCCATGCCTGCAGGGTTCTCCATATCCAAGGAGAGTAGAGCAGCTTGACGATTCATAGGTTAACCTCCTTTCTTTGTTTGCTTTGTTTCTTACGTCTCTAATCTTAATTTCGATTAAGCGGGTTGTGTACTACGCAAAATTGCAGTATTTTCCATACTCTTATTGCGCTGCTCCACAATGTTGCCCCGCCAATAATTTGTGGTAATCCGAAGCTGGATTTTCGGTGCAAGCGGGACCAGTTAATACTAATATGGAACTTGAAAAATGAATTATGGAAGGAGAGCTGATTACACCATGCATTTAAGCGAGAAGGAAAAGGAAGTGGCTATTCTGATTGCCCAAGGGATGAAGGATGTCGAGATCGCACAGAAGCTGTACATCAGCCGTAGGAGAGTTGGTGAGATTGTTTTTAGAATCAAAGATAAATGGGGGATATTTTCAAGGGTCGAAATAGGGATCATGGCTTACCATTATGGATGGATCTTCCCTCCGGAGTCGGCTGCAGAGGTTGAGATGGCGGGGATGAACAGGAGACTTACTCATGTATAGAAAAGTACCGTTCATCGAGCAAATGGAGGATTCCGAATGCGGGATAGCGTGCATCGCCATGGTGCTGGGCTATTATGGAACCTTTGTCTCCCTTCACGAGATCCGTGAACGGTACGGGATCAGCAGGGGCGGAAGTTCGCTCTTGCAATTAATCAATATCAGTTCAGGCTACAATTTGATAAGCAAAGCTTTCAAGGCTGATTTTGAACAACTTCTGAATTTACCGCTACCGGCGATTGCTCATTGGGAGGAGAAGCATTTCATTGTTATTGAACGTATAGGCAAACGAAGCGTGACAATTGTCGACCCGTCTTTTGGACGCAAAAAAATCAGCAGGGAAGAGGCACAGGGACTATACAGCGGATTTATTCTTTGCCTTGCCCCTGGCGAATCCCTGAAGCCGAGAAGGAAAAAAAGCAAGTGGAGTTTTTTTCTCACAATCGCGTTGAAGCAACCCAAATGGCTTTTGTATATTCTTGGCGTCTCTCTTGCTCTACAAAGCTTCGGCTTAATCGCTCCGAAGCTTACAGCTTACACTACAGACCATCTACTACTGAACTCCTCACAAGATAAAGCATCCATCATCGCTGTGGCATTACTCTCGTTGTTCATATTCTTTGAATTGTTCTCCATGCTAAGAGGTTGGCTGCTGGCCAAATTACAGTCGGCCATGGACTTGCTGATGATGGAGACGTTTATTGGCAAGCTGTTCCGGCTGCCGTATTCCTTCTTTGAATCGCGAACAGGCGGCGAGTTGCTCTTCCGTACCAATGCCAATGTGTATATCAGGCAGATTCTCTCTAACCGTATGGTAAGCATCATAATTGATTTCATTTTACTAATCTCCTATGCAGTCCTAATGTTCACAAGTTCGGTTTCGCTGGGAAGCATGGTAATTGGCGTGGGGGTTGGGATATTCAGTATTTTGATTGTTACGACGATGGTGACCCAGCAGTTTGCCAGCCGCGAAATTACCGAACAAAGCAGGACGCAAAGCTTCTTGGCGGAATGCATCTACGGTATAACGGACATGAAGCTGCTGGGGGCTGAGAACCATTTGTTTGGCACCTGGGGCCGTTTGTTCCGCACTCAACTCCGTACAACACAGAAGCGCAATATTTGGATTTCGCTATTGGACTCTTTTTCTACGGGAATTCAATTCATTTTGCCGCTGCTGTTGCTGTGGGCAGGGAGCGGTGCAGTTATTCAAGGAGACATGACCTTGGGGGGACTGCTTGGATTCAATGCGCTGGCCGCCGCATTTATGATACCTATTGTTTCGCTCGGGTCTGCTTATACCCAGCTATTGTCGGTAGGATCATATTTGCAAAGGATGCAGGATGTCGTTGAGGCAAAGCCGGAGCAGGAAGGGGGAGAAGCAGTGACGAGCTTGCAAGGGAGAATTGAGATGAACAACGTCTCCTACCGGTATTCACCCTTCTCCTCAGATGTTCTATGTAATGTGAATCTTGAAATTGAACCCGGTGAGAAGGTTGCCATTGTTGGTCCTTCCGGTTCCGGAAAAAGTACACTTATCAAGCTGTTGTTAGGACTGTATCGCTGTACCGAAGGAGAAATACGTTATGATGGTCGGCTAATAGATGAATTGGAGCTTTCTTCATTACGGCGATGTATCGGCTCTGTTCTCCAGGACACGAGGCTTTTTCAGAGAACAGTCGAGGAGAACGTTCGTATGCTGGACGAACATATTCCTTTGGAACGAGTTGTAGAGGCCTGCATGACGGCCAATATACATGACGAAATTATGAAGCTACCTCTTGGCTACGCTTCGGTGGTTTCCGAGAACGGCACAAGCTTGTCTGGAGGACAAAGACAGCGCTTGCTTCTGGCGCGCGCGCTCATCAACCGTCCGCAGGTTTTATTATTGGATGAGGCGACCAGTGCGCTCGACAATCTAACTCAGGCGGAGATCGATAGGGCGCTGTCGGTCATGAAATGTACGAGGCTTGTTGTTGCCCATAGACTTAGTACTGTCATCAATGCCGACCGGATTATTGTAATGAGCGAGGGCAGGATCGCCGAGACGGGAACACATCAGCAGCTTCTGGCGAAAAAAGGGCTATATTATCAACTTTATATGAGTGAGGAGGAAAAAGAACATGAACTCGCAATTTAAGTCGGAAGTGGGAAATAAGAAAAGGAATCGCAGGCGAAAGATTATGTTTGTAATGGCGGTTGTTCTGCTTCTGGTAACGTCTCCAGGCCATAGTGGCGTACTTGCGGCGGTAATGGAGGGGGCGAATGGTGCAAAGGCCGAGCAGGAATACGGAAACCTTATTTCTCCGGTGTCGGTTACAGATATCACGTACCACCCTCTGCAATCTCTGGAATGGGACGAGGGTATTACATCGGGAGATCCGCAGAGCCGGCTCATTATGTTCAAGGAAGGCAGATTGCCTGCATATCCGGAGGAATTGCTGCAGCAGTGGCCGGATATTGAGATTACTCTGCTGCCTGAAGTAAGCATGCTGAAATTAACTGGTTATTCACTGGATCGGCTTCTGGATGCGGAAGCAGCGCTGACCGCAGCCTTTGCCTCTGATATTGAAGAGGTGGGAGAGGACCCTAAGATTACGATCAGTGATCAGGCTACGGACCCGTTGCAGGATGCCGGGATAGCTAGCAAAAAAACCTATAATATCCTGAACTTAAACAGACCGCAGTTTCCAAGTGCCCGCCGTCAAGAGGCAGCCGACAGTGTAACGGGCTCATCGCCGCTTGCTGCAGGTGCTCCATTATATCAAAGCTGGGGGTGGGATATTAAGGAGGTAACCGGAGACGGGCAAAGCCTATCCATGCAATCCGGAAATCATAATGTGGTCGTTGCGGTCATAGATAGCGGGATTGATGCCTCGCATCCAGATTTAAGCGGTAATGTCGTTAACGGAGGACGATCATTTGTACCTGGTGTCAACGATACCATAGATCGTCTCGGGCATGGAACGATGATTGCCGGCACGATCGCTGCCAATGGTCAGCTCTTGGGAGTCGGACCTAACCTGGGAATTTCGGCATATAAAGTGTTTGACGAGGGAGAGGCCGACAGCTCCTGGGTCGTTGAGGCCATTATTCAAGCCGTACGTGATAAAGTGGATGTTATTAATTTGAGTCTGGGCACTTATAAATCATTGATCAAACGTGAGGATCAAGCCATCTTAATCGCCTATGAACGGGCTCTGGCTTATGCTTATCTGCACGGGGTTGTCGTCGTGGCTTCGTCCGGTACCGATGGCCTGGATATTAGCAACCCGTTCCAATTGGCAGAAAACTTGGGCTGGGGGAAGAATTTGGCGGTCCATGCTCCGGGTGGTCTCCCTGGTGTCATCACCGTATCGGCGACAAATCGGGAGCATGAACGAGCTTTTTATTCGAACTATGGCTTACGTAATATGATAGCTGCGCCAGCCGGTGATTATGGCAGCACATGGTTCACCAAGGGAGAGTTGAATCTGTTAAGTATGTGTCTCACTACTTATCCTACTAACCTGCCCCAGTCGTATCTTAGCCAGCTTGTCGGTTTGCCTGCAGGCTACGAATTTATGATTGGAACGAGTCTCGCCGCCCCCAAAGTTTCAGCCGCCGCCGCCCTGCTTATTGCGGAGGGACGGGAAAAAGGCAAGCCGATGAGTCCGGAGGATGTCAAGCAGATCTTGTTCCGCAGTGCCACAGACTATGGAGTGACAGGTCCGGATACGGACTTCGGAGTGGGTGTGGTCAATGTATACGAGGCTCTAAAAAATACAATGAGTAAGTGAGGAAAGGCAACAACGATCCGCTGTATTCTGGGATTACTCGATTTCTTAACCCCATTCGTCATGTTCGCTCGGGTAGGAATGTCTGATCCTAGCTTAACGGAAATTGCAGAAATGATTGCAGGCTATCGCTTTGTTGTAGACGGAGGATGGGCGATTACTTAAAACTTTCTAGGGGGAGGTTGAAGAGATGTATTTCGGAGTATTTGAGGAGGAAAATGTAAGAGGCTTAATTGTTGGGAAAGGTGGCCGATCCATATGAGTCAGGTCACGATTCTGTACGAGAAGGAGGCTGTTAATCTGGCGGATCCGCTCGAAGGCTTGCTTGCAGGACTAGGCGTTGAAGTGAGCACAGTAAGTAAGTTTGCGGATGTTAGCATAGATTCCGAGCTGGTTGTCGTGCTGCAGGCTGAACAATGGGGGGAAGCGTTCAATACCTATGCACTGGAGCAGGGGATCACTTGGCTGCCTGTACAATTTTCCCACTCCACAGGCAGAATTGGACCGATTATCGTTCCCGGTTATTCAGCTTGTTATGAATGCGCGCAGCGGCGCGGCAGTTCGAACGGCCTTGCTCCTCTGGAGGCGAGGGATATCATGTTCGATCTGTCCTGGTCTGTACTGAGCGGTGTAATCGCCATCGAGACGGCAAAATGGATCTCGCGCCATACGAGCAGCTATCCACCGTTATCGCTCGGTCATATGATTGATTTTGACGCCTTCCACCTGCAGGGGGACGTGAATCCGGTCTACAAGGTGCCGACCTGTCCTTCCTGCGGAGCCAGGAGCCAGGCTCATCTCGCCGCACAGCCTTGGCGCGAGTCGGACCTGGTGCTTGGGCCATGAGCCGTACGTTGATTCGAAGGTCGGGAAGGGCGAGTTATGCAGGCCGCCCTGGGACCGACAACGCCGTGGTTTCGGTTCAGCTTCAAGGCTTGACATCAACCGTGCCAGATCATTTGCGGAAGGCGATTAGTCCGCATGGGGGCATGGTCAGGGAATTAATGAATTTAAGTTCGGACCCTGGGGATCCCAGACTATATTTGAGTTTAGCTGTTCCGGCCAACCCGAAATTTCTCGCGGAGGGACAGCATGGTCTGATCGATTTCTTAGCCCGCGGAGTGGGATTGACGCTGGAGGAGGCCAATACGACCGCTGTTGCGAAAGCGATTGAGCGTTATTGTGCCGCTTACGTTATTCCGGAACGTCTGGTACTTGCAAGTTGGGAAGAACTTGGCGAGGATGCACTGCATCCGGCCGAACTTCCGTTATTTACAAAAGAGCAGTACGAACAGTGGCAATTTCCATATCAGCCCTTCACAGAGCGATCCAAGATTCGCTGGGTGCATGGCCGCAGTCTGACAACGGGCCGAACGAAATGGGTACCGGCCGCAATCGCCTGGGACTCGTATGTCCCGCAGAGCGGAGATGAGGAAGCGATATGCTTCGGCCTCATGACCGGGTCGGCGGCGGGAACAACAAAGGAGCAGGCTATGATTGAAGGTCTGCTCGAGATCATCGAGCGGGATGCCTTCATGATTATGTGGTACAATTCGCTCTCGCTGCCGAGACTGGATACCCGCCATTTGTCCGTTATGGATCATTTCAAGGAGCTGCTCGATCCGAATAAATTCGAGTTAACGATGATCGATACAACGAGCGACATCGGTATCCCTTCCGCATTGGGTCTGCTGATGACCCGCGAAGGCAAAGTATCGGTCGGCGGATCGGCCCGGCTATCGATGGGGGAAGCTGTATACAAGACGCTGCTGGAGATAAGCCAATTGTTCATCGGTAATAAGTCGCAACTCTATTCGAAATCGCTCCCGCCGCTGCTGCCGCATCAGGTTACTGATTACGGATTGAGGCAACCTTATTATGAACAGCCCTTTGCCCATGAAGAATTAGCATTCGCCACGGCTTCCAGCGAGTTCCGATCCGTCCAGCCGGCTCCGCCTATTGCAGCGGGTACGGAAACGGAGCGCCTTCAATATATCGTTCAGCAATTTGCAAACCGGGGGCTTGAAGTGCTGTGTGTCGACTTAACCACGGACGATGTCCGTCAACTTGGATTGCATGTCGTCAAGATGATCGTTCCGGGTACGGTCCAGCTGCCGCGCAGCGAGAAGGAGCGGATTATTACCAGTGAACGGATCTATAAGACGCCGGTGGAGCTGGCCCTCCGAACAGAGCCGATCCAGCCGCAAAATTTGAATCGCAGCCCGCATCCGTTTCCATAAAGATCACCAGCTTTCACTCATCAAATCATAAGGATGTGATACCCATGCAAATCAAATATATGGATTGGCGATCCGATCAGGATTTGGAGGAGGAGCATTTAGCGATGACTTATCATCTCAACTCCAATCATTATCCGCAGCTGGATGTATTGACCCGATCACGCATGAAAATGCTGAAAAATCTGTTCATGCAGATGAATCAGGCAGTAACGCCAGCCAAGCGTTATTATGCCGCGGAGCGGTTCAAGGTCGATGAACTCTATCAAGAGGGCCATCCCTATATAGCCGAGTTGATCGCAGGCCTGGAGAAGCTGCAGCGCACGACCGTCCCGTTCTGGGATTTCGAGAGCCTGAAAGGCCTGGGTCCAACCGATAAGCTGGACGCTCTTGATTTATATTTTTTGTCCAAGAGTCAGACCGATGGAAACTACGAGCTCTTCTATTACAGCCCGGTAGAGAAATTCATAGAATATGTCAAGGAAGAGGAGGATCCACGCTGGTGGAGCAAGGCTTTTGACAAAAGCCTGGAATTTTGCGATGGGGACTTGGCCTTGTTCATCACCGCGAATATGAACCGCAGCATCAGGCTGTTCGGAGAGCGGGGCTACCGCCTATGCATGCTTGAGGGCGGCCGGTTGACAGAGCGCCTTGTGCGCAGCTCGCAAGAGGGCGGAGGCTCATCGCTCGTTCCGGTAATGACGTTCTATGATAAGCCAGTGCAGGAGCTGCTTGGCGTGGATGGCTATTATGATGTTGTGCTGTCGAGCCTCATATTTCGCGGGGAGGAATAGGGATGTACGAATATAAATTTGAGAGAGTTGATTTGCGCGGAATTATCGAGAATAAACCGGTCCAGGACTATCATGAGGCTGTGCATGAGCATGCCAGACAGGGATGAAGACTGCTGCAAATTTTCGCCCCCAGTGCGCAAGGATTTGGAACTGCCAACCACTACGAGCTGATCTTCGAACAGGATGTTCAGCCCAATTAGGGCTTGCGTTATGCAGGAAGAAGGGATACGAATGAGCCGTATACTGCCTATCGTTATATCGCCGGAGTCCAATGAGCCCTTATATGTTCAGATTCGCGAACAGGTTCGGGCCCTGATTGTTAGCGGCGACCTGCCGGATGGCATGATGCTGCCCTCACTCCGTGAATTAGCCAGGGAGTTATGCTGCAGCCTTGTGACCGTACGCCGAGTATATACGGACCTTGAGCGAGAGAAGTTGCTGACGGTCAGAAAAGGGATCGGCACCTTTGTCAAATTTGAAAACGGCTGCTTCAATCACGAGTGGAGCTGCTCGCAAGTCAGTCGCGCGCTGGAAGGGGCTGTTCAGATGGCTCGGATGTATCAGATTACTTCCGAAGAAATGACGAATATGCTCCATCAGTTGTTATACTGCGACTAAATATAAAAAATATATTCCATGCTTAGGAGACTACTTGCCGAGCTTCAGGGCTTGCCATCAGAAATTAACAGAATAGAGCTTGCTTATAAAGTTTATTCGATGAATATTTCATGGAATAAGCTTTTTTTTTTGTAATTTTTCCCCGGTTATTTTTGCTAGGGAAGCAGGGGTTAATTCGTAGTTATGGAATACATATAAAGAATTGGATATTTTTATAATTTGTTTCATATGGAGGTTATAATGTGGAGCCCTTTGCGGAAATACTAGAAATAGAGTTGCGCGAAAGTTTGAGAACCTATTTTAGTGTCCCACAGCTCTATGAACACGCACTCGCATGTCTTGAGGACAAAATGCAAGAATCTTCTATGCTATTGGGCCGAATGACCGTACTTCATTATCGGATGTTCGCAGGTGGAGACACAAAGGACATTTACCGGGCAGCTGCGGCGATCGAGCTGATGATGCTTAGCTTGGACATCATTGATGACATACAGGATAAGGATAACGGGAAGATGGCCTGGAATCAGCTGCCGTCCGAAATCGCCCTGAATATCGGTATCGGTATGCTGACTCTCTCCGGGGAGCTTATTCTATCAACCGGTTTCCCGGATGAACGGAGATTAGCGGCGGCGCAGCTTCTTAATCAAGGGATTCTTATCGCCGTGAACGGGCAAATGACGGATCTGTACAACGAGATCGGCTCGGAAGAAGAATACATTGAGATGGTATCGCAGAAATCGGCGGCCCTTCTCGTTACCGCGAGTATGATCGGTACGGTGCTGGCGACTGGTGAATGGATCGAGGAAGTCAAGTTGTATGCGGAGCAGTTGGGTATCGCCGCCCAGATCAAAAATGACATTCGTGACCTGCTTAATTGGGATGATAAGAATGACTTTTTGAATCGGAAAAAGACGCTCCCGACGCTGTACTTGCTGCAATCCGTCCCCGAAGAGGCACACTGGATCATCGATTATTTCGAGGGGCGTCTTGATTTTGCCGATGTTGTAGGACGCAGGCAGGAGGTTGAGCAGATGATAGAATCAACGGGAACGCTGATCTATACCTCCGTCCGCATGAGAACGCACTATTACCGTTATTTGGATCATATCGAACGTCTTAATCTGGAGCCGCACTGGAAGGAGAAGATGCTCTCTTTTGCAGAATAAAGGCTGATGCCGCGGGATATTGAAAATTTTGCCCCATATACTAAGCAACCGCAAATGGCGGCCGCAAATCACGCAAGTCCCGCAAAAAGGTTTGCGGGAAATACGGGAGCGGTTGTCGTTTTCAACGTTTGAAATGACCTGTATATTGGGCTTAAGAGGAAAACCTCTTAATCAAATAACCCAATTGGAGGGATTTAAGATGTTGAAGGAACTGATTCAAGCAATGGTTAAAGATTCCGGTGCAATGATGAATATTCGGACAGGACAGCTTCAATTGGCAGGCATGAGCGCCGTCGAGGAAAGAGCATTAATCGATGTGCTTAAAGACCAAGGAGATATGAGTAAAGAACCGCTTCGTTTTATTCCATGGTGCTAATAACATCATTCTTATAAAGAATGCTGATTAAGTGAACTAATCTAAAATGTGAGGGAACAACATTGGCACATAAAACAAAAATGTCGGTATTCATAGTTCTTATAAGCATTCTTGTAGGATATCTATCTTTCTCCATATATAAGAACCCCTTTATCGGAGCGCTAGTTGCTGATCAGGGCACAGGACAGTATGTGGTCACAGAGTTCTCTTCCAAGAGCAGCTGGGGGAACGGGAGAATATTAGTCGGGGATACGATTCTGGAGGTAAACGGCCAGCCGGCGAAGGACTTCTTCACGATTAAGACATACGGCTTGCTGGAGAGGGCATCTTCGATCGTTCTGAACCGGGCAGGTGAGGATGGCACACCAAACATTATTTTGCTTCACGTATCCAATGAGCTATCGTTGAATGAATTGATGATCCAGCTTATCTCGCCGCTTATCTCCGTACTTCTATTCTCCGGTTTATCCCTCTTCGTATATCAGAGGAAGAAGGGCGATCCGGCCGCCATCCAGTTGATTCTGTTTTTTTTATCGATCGGAATCGCTTATTTAAGCTCGCTCTCTTCAGGAAGAGCTGACCCGATAGGCAGACTGACCATGACGTTTGCCATTCTCATGGTGCCGATCTTCTTCCTGCAATTTATGACGTATTATCTGGATCGCTATCAGGAGAAAATGATTAGTCGCTATTCTCTAGGATTTTTCTATACCGTAGTTTGTATCGTTCTTGGACTCAATATTTGCAAAATAATATTTAATTACGGATCGCCAAGTGTCATATCAACCTTGATACTGATCTATTTTATAGGTATTAATATTTATATTGTCTTAAGATTGGCGCAAAAGTTTATTGCTCATCGCCACGGACCGTTGAAGTCTTTATTTAAATTAATTTTGATCGGACATATAACGGGCTTTTTCCCGTTTGTATTTTTGTTTGCTGTGCCCCAGTTGTTTGGCATATCCTTTTTATCTCCGGAAATCGCTGCGGTATTTCTCTTGACTATTCCAATTGTTTATTTGTATATGTTCACGACTAAGCAGTTGTTTGATATTGATTTTCTAATCAATCGGGTTTTCTATTATGCCAGTCTGTCCTTTTTGCCTACACTTGTCATCTGTTTGCTGACGGTGCTTATTTTGAATCAGAATAATCAATCCTGGGTCAAGTGGTGTCAATTGTTTCTCGCTTGCTATTTATTGATTACGCTGATGCTGTTCCTGAAAGAGTATGCGGATCTGAAGCTGCGGCCAAGGCTAAATAAGGATCTGCATAATTTTCAAGGCAGTCTCAATCGGTTCTCTGCTCGAATATCACGCGTTATGAAGCGTTCTGACCTGGAACGCGTATTGGAGCAGGAAATTTATAGTGTGCTGCCGGTCAAGAAAGTGGCTTTTCTTGAGATCGATACGGATCAGCTTGGGGAGCTTAAGCTGGATGAATCGCTTGCCGATATCCGGAAGTCTGTGATTGAAGCAGTCCGGGGCTCCGCGAACCATTTAATGATTGGAACTGTGCTTAATGTGGAGAGAGGCATCTGTGTGATTGCCGGCAAGAAGCAGAGTATTCTGCATTTGATGTGGCTGGATGTGAAGGGGAACAGGACCAAATATAATCTGGATGAACTGGCCTGGCTGCGCACGCTGGCTAACTACAGTGCGATCGTATATGAGAATTTGTATCTGATTGAGAGCCTGGTTGAGGAATTGGAGGTAGAGTTCCAGAAGCAGAAGGGAGCCGACTCTTCGCCATGGCTGCTGCGATTGATATTCAAGCTGGCTGAGAAGGAGCGGCGCAAGCTGGCCTCGGATCTTCATGATTCGGCGCTTCAGGATCAATTGATCTGGTATCGCAATCTGGAATCCGCGATGTTGGACCATGATATGTCGCCGGAGCTTCATCAGAACCTGGTCGATATTAGAGAAGGCTTGCTGGATGTTATTCACCAGATTCGCGAGACATGCAATGAGCTGCGTCCGCCTTTGCTTCAGGAGATGGGGATTGTCGAAGCTCTGCGGGGGTTGTTTGAACAGGCGCAGATCCGCTCAAATTATGTGATTGATTTTCAGTCCGATTCATTTACGGCGGATATTAATGATGAGCAGATGCTTACGATATTCCGTATCGTGCAGGAGCTGCTTCGTAATGCCGGCAAGCATGCCAAGGCCTCTAATATTATCATAACCCTGGAACAAAAAAGCGATATATGGCTTACCTATAAGGATGACGGGATCGGGCTGAAGCTGGAGGATCTCAACGATTCCTATCAGCATATGGGTTTATCGGGCATTAAGGAGCGGGTGCATAGCCTGGAGGGAGCGATCCACTTCAGATCGGAGCCTGGAGAAGGGCTCGAAGTCCAGATATCATTACCGCTGGAGTCAGCAAGTATGGACAGAGAAAGCGAGGAGGATACAGATGGTTCGAATATTGCTGGTTGATGATCATCCCTCAGTAGGCGAGGGGACCAAAAATATGATTGAGCAGGACCCGGATATGAAGGTCACGGTGCTTATGTCTGCGATGGAAGCGATGGAGCTGGTGGAGGAGGAGAGCTTCGATGTGATGCTGTTTGATTTGAACATGCCGGTGATCAGCGGGATTGAGCTAACGAAGCGAATTATGAAGGTTAAGCCGGAGAGCCGCATTCTGATATATACAGGGTATGAGATCAGCCCTAATTTCAACATTCTCGTGGAATCGGGCGTCAGCGGCGTGGTCAGTAAGACCGCAACCCGTGAGCAGCTGTTAAATGCGATCCGTTGTGTTCTGCGCGATGAGGCAGTGATTCCGGTATCGCTGCTGCGTCAATTGCGGCGTAGAGAAATTCGCCTGAACCAGGGGCGGGAAGAGAAATCGATGGAAGAGGTGTCGATTAATGAGCGGGAGCAGGAAATACTCCAGGAGGTCTCGAATGGAAGCAGCAATAAGGAGATTGCCTCCAAGCTGTTGATGAGCCAGCGAACGGTCGAATATAATCTGACACGTATCTTCGAAAAGCTTAATGTGCGTTCACGATCGGAAGCGATTGTGGAGGCCAGACGGCTGGGGTTAATTCACTCCAGTGAGTTCGTATAAAAACGCAAAGAGAGAGCCATCCCATGGGATGGCTCTTTATGATATTAGGCAAGGCCATAGAAGCGGAGAGTGTTATCGTATAGCATCTTTCTGGCTTCCTCCAGCGGCAGGCCCCGAATCCTCGCCCAGGCAACAGCTGCGTCATTGACCATTTTCGGGTGGGTGATCTGCCCGGTAAAAGGCCCTTCAAAAGGCCAGGGTCCATCGGTCTCCACCATCACCTGGTCAGCCGGGTAAACGCGAGCCAGATCGATAATTTCCTCTTCATACAGAATATCAGGAGTGAATGATACGTAGTAACCGGATTCAGCCATCCTGGCAATCGTTGCGGCCGATCCTTTAAACCAGTGGAAATGCGCCTTTTTGATCTCATATTGCTCCAGAAGATCGCAGACTCGGTCGGCATCGTCGTATACGGCATGCAGGATAACCGGCTTATTATGTTTCTTTGCGAAGTGGAGCATGATCTCAAGCAGTTGGACATATGGCTCCAGATCAAATGGCTTCCCCTGCTCAGCAGCTTCCAGCCGCGAATAGTAAGGCAGGCCAACTTCACCGACCGCAACCATCTCCGCGGTATGATTATCCATCCATTGCAGGAGTCGCTGCAGCGCCTCCTCGGAAGGCACCCTCTGTTCCGGATGATAGCCAAAGGCCGGGTATAAAAATCCAGGATATGATTCAGCGAGCTTCAGGTTCTCCTGACTGGATTCCAGATCCTTGGAGACAGCAATCATAGCCTTGATGTTATAGTCGCGCATGTCTTGGATGATGGCTGTCCTCTCATTTGCTTCATACATCTCAAAATGAATATGGGCATCCATCAAAGGCAGCCACTTGGGCCTCATTAGCGGTGAAAGATCTGAACTCATCAGCGATTCCTTCCTTTCCTGAACGTTCATTTTCACCTTTTACTATACATTTATGGCAGGTCTAATGCTATATCCTCGTGAAATATGGCGGATATGTCGTACAATATTAATTATGCGACGTAGAGTATGCAAAAAGAACGAGTATTGGTAAGGTTTGTTATTGTAACTATTTAACATTATAGGACAAAAGAACAACGTTTGCACGGCTATAAAGTTACATTAGTAGGAAAAAAGGTTCAATTTATTAAAATTGTACTTGACATTTTAATAGAATTGGAAAATATTCGGATGAATCCTGTAAAAATGTCATGCTATTCACTACTTATACATCCATGGCGGGGGACTTCTCTCTCCACGTGGACATGACAGCTTCACTGTATACGACGATACATTGCAGAAAAACTGCAAAATGCAGCCTTTTCATGTGATACTCTTAAATCTTAATAAAATTCCTGCAAATATGCAGGAATTTTTTATGTTTTCTCCTCAAACCGGGCCTTTTTTAATCAAAACCGTATGTTTACAGTAACTATTAAAAACAAATGACCTAGATGATAGTTGCTTGCATTTTGCAGTTAACTTTCTCCTTCGCTTAAATAAACTCCTGCAAACAATCCTGAACGAAATCCGGGGCCGCTTTCTTTAATTGTTCCACTGTATGTAGATATCTCTGTGTTGTATTAATATGCGAATGCCCGAGACTCTCCTGAACCTGTTGCAGCGAGGCCCCCTGCAGCAGAGCCAGAGTTGCATTTGTATGCCGCAGCCAGTGCGGAGTAGGCTTCTTGCTCAAATTACACCGCTCTCCTGCCTCCCGAATAATACGCTGAATTTGTCTGGGCGAAATTGGAAACAGTAATAGATCCGGATCTGGATCCTTACTCTCTGCAAGACAATGAGCATGCTCGGTATACAAAACCCACAACTTATGCGGAATTTTCACTTCACGGATTTTACCTCGTTTAGCATAAGAGATGGTCAGCCAGATCGACGTCTCCAGTGGATCTGTATGGAAATCTCCCCAACGGATATGGGTAAGCTCAGAGACACGCAGTCCAAGCATGACCAGGGATAGTCCTATCAAGTAGTTACGCAGACTTTGTTCGCGCAAGCTATCCAGCAGCTTGCCAACTTCTTTTTTGGTTAAAAAATTTTTGCGGCTTGTCACAGTAATTTGCGGGATTTTTGTACTTAACGTAGGGTTATTGTCAAAAATACCGATACTGCTGTCACTTCCCCATTTATAGAAGGACTTCAACGGTGCGATAAATGCTGCAACACTCGCTGGCGCAAGGGATCTCCCGCCCTCCCGGTAAATGCCCTGTGACAAATAAAGCTTATAAGCCTCGATTTCCCTCCAGGTGACATCCTTCATGGGCATACCTGATAAAAAACCACGGAAATGCTCAAGTGCTCGATAATAATTTTTTCTCGTATTGGGTACCTTGGCACATACTTCCAGAAACATTTGTATGATCTGCTCATCACGATATTCTTGGCTCAGTGAATGGAAAAAATATTGTTCCGAAACTTCCATCATATAGTTATGTAGCTCCATGGTATTAGCCTCCTGTTGACGTGTTGTGATGTCGCATAATTAATATTGTACGACATCATTCCCGTGGTGATCATATTTTATTCATATCGGCTAAATTCCGGTATATTTCTACTTTTATAGGTTGGTAGTTTTTTGAAAATTAAAGAAGGGGCGGACCATAGGACAGGCGGGATTAATGTGGTGTAACCAGAGCTTCAGGCAGACTAAGTTTTAGGGGGATAAACGTGGTCGTTTCAGCTGATCTTATAGAACAACTGTATATAGATAAGCATTCAGATATGGCATCATGGATCAAGTTATTGTTGTACAAGCATCCCGAGATCTATCATCACTCTGTAAGAGTGGCTATGCTAGCCGAAAAAATAGCAAAGCCGCTGGAGCTGAGCATGGAAGATAAGGGGCAGCTCGTTCGTGGCTGTTTTCTGCATGATATAGGCAAGTCGATGATTCCCCGCGAGGTTGTGCTCCGGAAGGAATCGTTGTCGGAGAATCAGCTTGAGATTATCAAGCTATACCCTATCATAGGGGCCGAGATGATTGAGAGTAATCCGGGCTTTGGCTCGGATATTATTCACATCGTTAAGTATCATCAGGAGAGATGGGATGGAAGCGGATATCCGGAGGGGTTAAATGGGGAGGAGATTCCTTATACGGCCAGGATTTGCGCAGTAATTGACACCTTTGACCTGATGATGTCAAGCCGAAAGGATAACAAGAAATATAAGGTGGGAGATGCCAAGCGTGAGTTATTGAAGCTACGGGGGACCGAGTTTGATCCTGAGATTGTGGACGCTTTGGCCAAATTGCCGGACCAGGTTCTGAATATTTTTTCACTAGACTAGATTTAAGCTTAAATATTGGGCTGGAAATGGAGGATACATCATTGATGCAAGCAGATCTGCAAATTCTCGAGTACCCGGATGTAAGTGACAAGAAACTGAAAGAAGCCATGATGGCTGGTATGAGAGTGATTAATTTGCAAGTAGTATTATCTTTGGATTGTGAGCAGCCTTTACTGCGCATTTGCATGATCGATGCTAAGCTTGGAGCCGTTCATCAGGTGTTCGACAGCAATCCGAAGGTACCGATGTGGTTAGGAAAGGAAGCGAGCAGAGAGGTCTATCAGACGTCCTGGCTTATCGCTGTAGATACAGAGCCGGAATATATCCGGCAGTGGTTGCTGCTGATGCAGGATGTCGATCAAGTAAAGATCACAGAGTATACTTGCCAATAAAAAAAACAGCCGAAAGTGACGACAGTAGTCAATTCACCGCGGCTGTTTTTTTGTGCATTTGTTCGCGCATTTGAGCGGCGATCTCACGCTTAAGCTCCAGGAAGCGAGGATCATCAAGCAGTTGCTCCGAGCGAGGACGGGCAAAAGGGACATCGATCTTGTGCAATATGGACGCCGGTCTGCTGGAAAATAAATAGATCGTATCCGACAGCATAAGCGCTTCTTCAATGCTATGTGTAATCATAAGCACAGTGCGCTGATTCTCTTCCCATATATCGAGCAGCCAGCGCTGCATATCGCTTCGGGTTAAGGCATCAAGCGCGCTGAAGGGTTCGTCCAGGCAGAGAACTTCCTGCGGAGCAAGCAGGCCACGTAAGAAGGAAGCGCGCTGCTGCATACCGCCTGACAGCTTGTGGGGGTAAGCCTGTTCGAATTCAGCCAATCCGGCCTTGGTCAGCCAGGCTCTTGCTTCTTCACGTGCCGCTTTCATCGGCATGCCCGCAATTTCTCTGGCCAGAATAACATTGTCGAGCGTGCTGCGCCAAGGAAAAAGCGCTGGCTTTTGCGGAACATAGCTGATGTGGCCACGCTGCCCTGTGATGTCTGCGCCATGCAGCAGCACCTTGCCCGCGTCCGGCTTGACCAGGCCGCCGATGACGTGGAATAAAGTGCTCTTTCCGCAGCCGGACGGACCGATTATGGACACAAACTTCCCGGTTGGAACGGATAATGAGACATTATTCAGCACAGGCAAACTTTGTTTTCTCTCGCGAAATGCCAGACGGGCCATCTGGACTTCCAGAGCGAGAGGGAGCGGCGTGTGCTCATTCATCTTTGTATTCATGGCGTAAGCCCCTTTCTATTTATCATCATTGGACGGATGGTAGCGAATAAGCCATTTCTCAATGAATGAGATAAGCAGGAACATCGCCAGGCTAATCGTTACGATGATCGCAATAGCGACGAATATTTTATCGGTGCGAAAGGATGATTTCTGCAGCATCATATAATAACCGATGCCTTTGTCCGCGCCGATCCATTCTGCGATGATCGCCCCCATAACGCTGTAGGTAGCGGCAATCTTTGCCCCGGACATGATCGCGGGTAATGCATACGGCACTTCCAGCTTGGTGAAAATATTCCACTTTGAAGCTCCGGCCATCCGCATATAGTCCAGCATAACTCGATCTGTACGGCTTAACCCGTCCATAGCCGCCACTGCAATGGGAAAGAAGCAGACCAGGGTAATGACGATGATTTTAGGTAGAATCCCAAATCCAAACCAGATCATAAGCAAGGGGGCCAAGGCGATGATCGGAACATTCTGGCTGAGAATGATCAGCGGATAGAGCGCTTTTCTAAGAAAAGGGATATAGTGCAGTACAAAAGCGACCAGAAGCCCAACGAGGGTACCGATCGAGAACCCTAGCAGCATCAGCTTAAGCGTAGCCTGTGTATGCTCCCACAATCCGGCCACACCAGCCTTCGCTTCTTGCGCGATATCGACAGGGCTCGGCAGCATCCACTTATCGATATTAAATAAAGATGTGGCCGTTTGCCATAGAATGAGGAACAAGATGACCGCCACAAGGGGCGGCCATACACTGCTCCAGATACGTCGGAGTCTCATGGACGGTATTTCTCCGTCAGTTTATCCATGCTGGCACCTTCCGGATTGTAGTAGATTTTAATCTGGGAGATTACATTTTTGCTACCGAATTCAATGACAGCTTCGTTCATTTCTTTGACAATGTCCAGCAGTCGGCTGAGCTCGCCCTCCATTGTTGTCTCCAGCGGGCTCACCTGATACTTCACACCAGAAGCCTGAATGACTTCAATTGCACGATCGACGTAAGGAATCGAATCTTCCCCGCCCGGTGTCTTCGGAATAATCTGAATACTTACTAATGCATTAGCCATATATGGACATCCTCTCTGATCACAGAATTGTAGAACCGTCTTGGTGCTGCTAACGGGCCCCTTGAGTACATACTTATAGAAATTGAGGTTTACATTTATAGTGCAGGCATCTTGTTATTTGTTCTCCGGCAGAAAATTATTGGTGAAAGCAGCATCTGTATCCAGCGGTTTCTCAATCAGCTTCTTCTCATACATCCAATCGGAGTAATTCTGCCATACGGGTTGCTTCTGCTCCCCCCAACGGGCAGCATCATCCTGGTATTTCGGGCTAAGCCATTTCTGACTGGCCATAACCAGGTCTTTATCGAGATCAGGAACAGCACTCAGCAGAATATCAGCTGCTTCCTCCGGATGCTGGATCGCATATTGATATCCTTTGGAAGTGGCACGCAGGAAGGCCTTGATTAATTCAGGATCGTCCTTGATCAGCTTCTCATTGGTTGTAATAACCGGAGTATAGTAGTCGAGCTTATCCGAATAGTCTTTTACGTAGAGCATATCGAGCGGTTCGCCGCGCAGCTCGGCTTCGATCCCCGTCCAGGCATAAAAAATCCAGGCGAAATCGATATCTCTTTTCACGGCGGTGAAGAAGTCGGCTTCGCCCATATTGATCATTTTTACCTTGCTAACATCCCCGCCATCGATGTCCATGATCGATTTCATGACGGCCTCTTCGACAGGTGAGCCCCAGCCGCCGTAGCTTTTTCCTTCAAAATCCTTAGGTGTCTTGATGTTCCGGTCCACAGGCGCGGCAAAGCCGGATGTATTATGCTGAATAACGGCCGCGATTGAGACGAGGGGCACGCCTTGGGTGCGGCCTTGTGTCACGCTCTCCTGATAGCTGATTCCGAAAGGCACCTCACCGGATGCCACCATTGCGTCCGCACCGCCAGAGCCCGGCAGCAGGATGTCCAGCTTAAGGCCCTCCTCTTCATAGAAGCCTTTGGCCTGTGCGACATAGAGGCCAGTATGGTTCGTATTCGGACTCCAATCCAGTACGAATTTAACATCGTGCAGTTCCTTCGTCTGTTCTCCCGTTGCCGCATTTCCGTTATCGGCCGGGGTGTTGGCGTTATTAGCTTGGCCACAACCTGCGATGATAACAAGCAGGCAGGACAGGGCAAGCAGAATCCATTTTGATCGATGCAAGGATATTCCCTCCTTCAAAATGTCTAATCCGTATTCACTTCCAGAAGCAGTTCCAAAAAGGCCAATTTGGATCAGAAAACCTTCGAGGCCGATTCAAGGAGGAGCGATCGCGATGCGCAAGGTAGTCTTTCCCGCGATATAAAATCTGATCAGTGCAGCTGCTAACCTATCAGTTCTATATCTAACATAAAGTAACACCAAGCGCTTATTCGACATCGAATCCTGAATTCAGCCGGGCTTTAAGCAGATGCTTACAAAGTCGTTCTCTAACGAAAACGTGCAGCTTCGCTCCTCAGGCCCCGGCCCCAGCTTGTTCCAGCCTTTGCTTCGCTGAAAACTGAACTTTTTGAACACGCACTTCCAGAGGAACTTACACTTCTAGTGTCCCTGATCACTTCCGAATGAAGCCGATAGTTAATAGGCTTAAATATACAGGATGCAAAAAAAGCGCCCCGGATCGGGACGCATAGGTGCACTTGAATATGAGCATAGCTTCATACCTGCATTTCTTCCTACGCTGGCATTACCCAGATCAGGTTAAAGGGTCAGTATCTTCGCGGGATACAATCTCAGCCGGCCTATTCCAGCTCCCCTGAACTATTGAACTACGGATTACAATTGCCATTATAGTTCGCTGTTGCAGATATGTCCAGTTAGAAAATGCAATATCATCGCTTCGCATCTCCGAAGAGATGGAGCCATTAACCGCGGAGGGGAAGGAGTCGCTGCCCCGATCTGCAGCCACTTGTTCTGGCTGCCAATCTTGTTTAAGATAGGGTTAATCGCTTCATGCTTCGGGATTTACTGGGTTCATCTCGGTCTGATTCGTAACGGCGCGATACTTCTTGAGCATATAGAGCCGCCAGCGTACAATCATACCGAAGGCGAGAATAAAGAAGAGCGAGCCGGTCTGAAGAATGGAGACATATTGCTCGATCACTTCATGCAGAGCCAGTCGAATCACAAGCAGACCGATCAGAATGAAGGCGAATCCGCTGGATCTTTTGGCAAAGACTTGTCCGTCCTTCATTTCAAAATGAGTAGTGCGAATGAGCGGATAGGAGAACAAAAGCCAGCCTGCAGCAAAAGCAATGACTCCATACAGGACGGGAATCCGCATCTGCGGCTCCACGAACATGGCGAAACCGGTAGCCATACCAAGCGGAGGAATAATAATCTTCTTGATCGTCACCGGACGGTTGCTGGCCTTAAGTCTGACGATGATGACTGATACGGCCATCAGGATCATAACAGCCGTTGCAATGATCCGCATATAAAAAGGGCTAATGGCGTCCACAATAACACCCCTTCTTTAATGTATTTGGTGGGTCAGTTACGCTAAAAATCAACGTTTTGAATTACCTCTTAGGCGAAATCATTATATCATAAATCCTCACCATGATAATAATCACATATGGATGTATGCATCAACCGGACCCGGGCTATAGATGCGGGAACGGTCAAAATATATAAAAAACAAATTATAATCGAGAGGATGAAGGATATGACGCAATTTGGTCTGAAGGATGAAATTCCATTTTATGTAGGTACATACGCAAAACCGGAGGAGCCGGGCATCTACTTATGCGGCTTGAATCAACAGACAGGAGCTTTGCGTATCGTAAGCCAATGCTCCGGAATATTGAATCCATCCTTTGTCATTGTAAATGGGGAAGCTTCAAGATTGTACGCGGTGAGCGAACAGTCTGAAGGCCGTCTTGTCAGCTATGGGATCGATATTGGCAGCGGAGCGCTAACGGAGCTGGACTCCGTGCCAACAGAGGGGGCGGACCCATGTCATCTGGCTTCGCTGCCTAACGGGGATGTAATCGTATCGAACTATTCCAGTGGGACTGTGAATCGTTTTGCCCTGGGTGAGCAAGGAGAAGCAAGCCGTATGGCGGCGAAAGTTCAGCAGGTCGGCACAGGTCCGGTGGCCGATCGCCAGGAGAAAGCCCATGCTCATAGCGCGGTGACCGATCTGGAGGGGAAATATGCCTTTGCATCGGATCTGGGGGCGGACCGGATCTTTATTTATAGCATGCACGATGGCGGTATGGCGCACCATAGCGAAGTGGCGTTGCCTCCGGGAGCTGGCCCAAGGCATTTCGTTCTTCATCCAAATGATCAGTACGCCTATGGAATTAATGAGCTGAACAATACGATTACTATCTATAGCTATAATAAGGCGGAAGGCAGATTAGACATTATTGACCATGTCGTTACGATTCCTGAGGACTTTACAGGAGAGAGCTATCCGGCGGATATTCATCTGTCTGAAGACGGCTGTTATTTATACGGCTCCAATCGTGGTCACGACAGCATTGTACGCTTTGAGGTCGACGCGGTAACAGGCAGACTGGTTGATCCGGAATGGACATCGACCGGAGGAAGCTGGCCGCGCAACTTCGCTGTTCTGAACGACTATGTGCTGGTCGCGAATCAATTCAGCGGCAATATCGTCTCTTTCAAACGCGATGCCGCTAGCGGCAAGCTGACCGCGACGGGGCAGGAGCTGGCCATAAGTCAAGCAGCCTGTGTTGAACCCGTATTAGAGTAACGGAGGCCGTTCCAAAAGTCCCCCACTGTTCATGTGGGATAGGATATTTTAAACAGGAACTAATTATGCACTTCTATAAATTCGGTAGACAGGAGAGCCAGAAGCTCATCTGCTCTGCCGTTTTTTTTGATTAAACACAGCTAACGTTGAAACTTATCATTTTCCAGAGAAAAAAACGTTTGACAAGAAAACCCAGTACATATAAAATAACACCATAACATACTAAACAGGTAGGAATAATTAAAGATGTTCTCACCGTACGGACGGAGGAACGCTCTACTTGCCTAGGCAGACACGGGTAGCGGCTCGGTTTGACCGTTGGGAGCAGGGCGTTTCTCCGTTTTTTGTTATAGATACAGAGCGAATCAGCGGAGCTGATGAGTTCTGAATTCTATTGCGAAGAAGACCAAACTTTAGGGGAACGGGTGTACAGCTGGCTATGACAGCCCCGTAGAAGGTTTCCTTATACGGTCGGAAAAGGTTCCTGCTTGCTTGGTAGGCAAGATACTATGGGAGAAGATGGGAAGTGATACGATGAGTAAAGTGGTGAAGCAGAGTATTCTGGTCAGTTTGGTGCTGGCTATGTCGGTGGCCCTGGTCGCCTGCGGCGGAGACAAAGCGAATGACAAAGCGAGCGCGACTGCTGGCGCGGATGGAGACAAAGGGAAGAGCGTCCAGTTACTGAACGTATCTTACGACCCTACTCGGGAATTGTACGAGAGCTACAATAAAGCATTTGCGACCTACTGGGAGAAGGAAAAAGGACAGAAAGTAACGATACAGCAATCACATGGGGGTTCGGGGAAGCAGGCCCGGGCAGTTATTGATGGGCTAGAGGCGGACGTTGTTACACTGGCTCTGGGATATGATATAGACTCCGTCCAGGAGAGCGGATTGATAAATGAAGGCTGGCAGCAAAAATATGAGCATAACAGCTCGCCATATACTTCAACGATCGTCTTCCTGGTGCGGAAGGGAAATCCAAAAGGGATCAAGGATTGGGATGATCTCATTAAGGACGGGGTAGAGGTCATCACTCCAAATCCGCAAACCTCGGGCGGGGCGCGCTGGAATTATCTCGCAGCCTGGAGTTATGCCCTGCATCATAACCATAATGACGAAGCGAAAGCGCAGGAATTTGTTAAACAGTTGTTTGAACATGTTCCGGTTCTGGATAGCGGTGCGCGCGGTGCGACTACGACGTTTGTAGAGCGCGGACTAGGCGATGTGCTTCTTGCCTGGGAGAATGAAGCCTGGCTAGCCGTTAAGGAGCTGGGTCCGGACAAATTCGATATCATCTATCCGTCGGAAAGTATCCTGGCGGAGCCGCCTGTCGCGGTCGTCGATAAAATCGTCGACAAGAAGGGGACTCGCGAGGTAGCAGAAGCTTATTTAAAATATTTATACACAGAAGAAGGGCAGACGATCGCAGCGGAGAACTATTACCGCCCGACCCTGGACAGCGTGAAGGAGAAGTTTAAGGATCAATTCCCGGACATCCAGCTATACACAATTGATGAAGTGTTTGGGGGATGGTCAGTAGCGCAGCCGAAGCATTTCAATGATGGTGGAATATTCAGTCAGATCTATGTTCCGAAATAATACGACCGCAACCAGCGGAGGAGCAAACCTGTGTAAGTGGCGAATCAGACCATATCAGTGCGAACTTAGGCTTCATTTCATTAGATGATCTGATTCGCTATATGCAGGTAGAGAAAGGATGACTTTCATGCCAAGCAGGACGGACACCAGACGCGGAGTGCTGCCTGGATTCGGGCTAACGATGGGGTACAGCATTTTATATTTAAGCTTGATCGTATTAATCCCGTTATCCGCGCTGTTGTTGAATTCTACGGGACTAACCTGGGAGAAGTTCTGGTCGATTGCAACCGATCCGCGAGTATTAGCCTCTTATCGAGTGAGCTTTCTGACCGCAGCGGCGGCCGGATTGGTTGATGCAGTACTGGGATTGCTGCTTGCATGGGTTCTCGTTAGATATGAATTTCCAGGAAAAAAAATATTCGACGCGATGATCGACCTCCCGTTTGCGTTGCCAACCGCAGTTGCCGGGGTGTCGTTGACCGCGCTCTATTCATCCAAAGGCTGGCTAGGCTCTTTGCTCGAACCGTTAGGCATCAAGACGGCGTTCTCGCCGCTGGGTATTACGCTCGCCCTGATGTTTATCGGCATTCCGTTTGTGGTACGCACCGTACAACCCGTACTGCAGGATCTGGATGCGGAGGTCGAAGAAGCTGCTGCAACGCTCGGAGCGAGCCGTCTTCGGACTTTCCGCTCCGTTATTTTACCGGAGCTTCTCCCTCCGTTGCTTACGGGTTTTGCCCTCGCATTTTCCCGAGGAATTGGAGAATACGGTTCCGTCGTGTTCATCTCCGGCAATATGCCGATGAAGACCGAGATTGCCCCGCTGCTCATTATGTCTAAGCTGGAGCAATTCGATTATGCTGGTGCGACGGCGGTCGCGCTAATGCTGCTCCTGATCTCTTTCGCACTTCTGCTGCTGATCAATTCATTGCAGAGCCGGGTGCGCAAGACGGCGCGTTGAGCAAGACCGGGATTCATCAAATATATAAAGCCAAGGGAGGGGCGTCTTGTGGCAGGTTCAGTGCCGTTAGCGACAGCAAGTAGAACTAATCCAGTTAGAAATCGCAGTACGAAGGAGTCGGGCATCGTCAAATGGACCTTAATCAGCCTTGCCGTGCTTGTTATTATGTGGCTGATCGGTCTGCCGTTGATAGTTGTTCTAACAGAGGCCCTGAAGAAGGGCTGGAACGTCTATGTACAGGCCATTTCCGATCCCGATGCATTATCGGCATTAAGATTGACGCTGCTAGTCGCAGCGATTACCGTACCGCTAAATACAATATTTGGCGTCGCGGCCGCCTGGTCGATTACGAAGTTCAAATTTCGGGGAAGACAGCTTCTAATCACTCTGATCGATCTGCCATTTGCTGTATCTCCGGTGATCGGCGGCTTGATCTATGTGCTCGTCTATGGGGCACATGGCTGGTTTGGGCCCTGGCTGCAGGATCATGATGTGAAGATTATTTTTGCCTTGCCAGGCATTATTCTGGCCACGCTGTTCGTTACTTTTCCGTTTGTGGCCCGCGAGTTGATTCCACTGATGGAGGATCAGGGGCAGTTGGAGGAGGAAGCAGCGGTTACATTGGGCGCCAAAGGCTTCCGTATATTTTGGAAGGTGACGTTGCCAAATATTAAGTGGGGTCTGCTGTACGGAATTATACTTTGTAATGCGCGGGCAATGGGGGAATTCGGCGCTGTATCGGTGGTATCCGGACATATTCGCGGATCAACCAATACACTTCCGCTGCATATTGAAATTTTGTATAACGAGTATCAATTTTCAGCTTCATTTGCGGTTGCTTCCTTACTGTTGCTGCTGGCGCTGATCACCTTGCTGCTTAAGAGCTGGTTCACTCGCAAGAGCAGTCATTAATGGGGTTAACTGAATAGCGTAGAGTGATCTCGTAAGGGAGAACATCATCTGAGCAAGCTGAGGACAGCTTCTAAATATTATCGGGCAAGGGGGCTTCCACGAATGACCAAACCGCTAAAGGTAGACAATGTGTGGCTGGAGCGGATCGCGGAGATGTTGAATGAGATGGAATTCGGGTCGCTGAACATCGTGGTTCACGAGGGGCAGATCGTCCAGCTGGAACGTACGGAACGGAAACGTTATGAGGTTGGTGGAGGGGCGGCAAAGGCATCCGGCTCGTCCCGCAATGTGGTGAAACCGCTGCGCAAGTCGTCAGAATCTCGATAGACATAGGATGAAAAAGGAATTAGGATGAGAAAAGACCGTTACAGGGCAAAATGTCCTCTAACGGTCTTTGTCGTTGCCGATGTTGCTGTCTGTATTTTCGGCCGGGGATGTTGCGCTGCTCTCCTCTGTCATTGGCAAGGCGCTGATCGTAGGATCAGACGGAAGATTAGTCTGGTAGTGTCCAACAAAAGGACGTGCCTTGCGCGGCTTGCTTCTCGTAAATAGGAATCCACCCAGAAATAACAGAACTTGAGCTGCCGCAATATATGGCGCGATAACGGGACTGATGAAGTGGAGTAAATACATAGCAGCAATGAAGATGGCCCATAATCGCAGCAGTATAGATCCTTCTCCGGGCCGAAATCCGCCCATCAGTGCAGGGTACAAGAGCAGCAGAGCGAATAGAGCGGAGCCGAAGCGTGAATAGAAGTAGACGGTGTCCAAGGAATTTGAGCCCAGGAAGCTGATTCCAGCACCGCTCCAGCGCAGCAGCAGTTGATATACTAATATGAACAAGGCCGCGGCGAACAAGAAAGGGAAGGCAGGCTGTAGCCCCAACCAGAAACGAATTCCCCAGCTCGGCTGTTCCAGCCATTTCAGCAGCTTGTCCCGCTCTTCAAGGAAGCGTTCGCCCTCCCGTTCCAGCGTTCTGAGCAGCAGCGGCAATCTCGCATGATCATGATCCTCTTTGTAAGCCCCGATCTGTCCGAGCAGATCCGGGCTGGCATAAGGGGCAGCTTGGCATGCGAGCAGACGATCAAACAGTTCATTCTCCTGCTCCGGCATCAACGTTCCGTATGTATTATTATTTAACAGCGGCGCAGAAGCGGCTGCATATAATTTCAGACTTTTCTCCAGATGCTCCAGCCGGGAGCGTAGTCCAGTTCGCGTCCTCCAGCTGGTTACCCCATAAAGGGCCAGAAATGTAACCAGGACAAGGACGGCGGTCAAGGATAGCGCAGCGTGCTGCTGCAGCCAGTTCATCCATTCCGATAGTGACATCGAAATCACCCTTTCGATATTCCTCTCTTCACTATTGCATATGCATTTATCGTTTTCAAGTTCTATGTAAACCAATCTTTGGTTAAGTTGTCTAATCTTAAACGACTTCATAGAGGTTGTCCTTGGAAAGCTTGTTCTATAAAAGCTTGCAATTCTAGTAACAGCAAGCAATTCTAGTGACCGCAAGGTGCACTTTAAAGAATTGGCACACTCAGTAGTGTCTCCCGCTTATGTGCTACCCTGTAGTTTTTTAGGGACGGCAGTGGTACAGCCCGATAGGCCAACAAAGCTTTGTTATGTACGTGGAACCTTAGAATAACAGATCGCACTCGAAGCGCGCAAATGCGCAAAGAATCAGGACTAGAGGGGGGGAGGCAGTCGGTGCACATTACATCCCGCAACAGAATCTGACGGGTAACAGAACCCGATATCGATATTTGTGGCTAAAGCTCTGTAGATTCGTTACCGATAGGATGGGATCTGCTCTTGTTGACTGCCCTTTGGATGGGGCTCATCGAGGAGAAGCTTCTTGGGCAAATAACGATCTGTATCGTTGGGCTAGGGTGAGAGTTGAACGCTCTGCTGGCCACTCCTGTGATCACCCTTTGGATTGATCATTCAGGAGTCTCTTGGTGCAAATAGTGATCTGTAGTTTCGTTAGAGCTGAGGTGTGAGGGTGACCACTCTTGAAGGCGCTCACCGGATGGGTCGATCATCCAGAGGGAGCTTCAAGAACGGTAATAAGTGAGGCTTGGTACGGGGCACGATGAAGGGGAAGGTGCAGGGCAGATAGTAAGTATCTGGAAGTTGTAACGAAACAGGGTGATGTTAATTTAGGCAAAAGGGTGCTAAAAGCAAAAAGGGTGCTAAAAATTGTAATGAAACAGAGTATCGTTAGCTGGGCGAAAAGGGCCGCTAAAAATCTAACGAAACAAGGTAACGTTATTTGAGCAAAAAGAGGGTGCAAAAAAATGTAACGAAACGGGATAATGTTATTTAGGCCATTTAGGGGCTTTAGAGTGAAATTTACCTCGAATAGCGATATGGTGTTTCGTTAGATTTTATTTGCAGCTGTTTTGGTGCAAATAGCGATCTGTAGTTTCGTTAGAGCTGAGGTGTGAGGGTGACCACTCTTGAAGGCCGCTCACCGGATGGGTCGATCATCCAGAGGGAGCTTCAAGAACGGTAATAAGTGAGGCTTAGTGCAGAGCTCGATGAAGGGGAAGGTGCAGGGCAGATAGTAAGTATCTGGAAGTTGTAACAAAACAGGATGATGTTAATTTGGGCAAAAGGGTGCTAAAAGCAAAAAGGGTGCTAAAAATTGTAATGAAACAGAGTATCGTTAGCTGGGCGAAAAGGGCCGCTAAAAATCTAACGAAACAAGGTAACGTTATTTGAGCAAAAAGAAGGTGCAAAAAAATGTAACGAAACGGGATAACGTTATTTAGGCCATTTTTGGGGGTTAGAGTGAAATTTACCTCGAATAGCGATATGGTGTTTCGTTAGATTTTATTTACTGCTGTTTTGGTGCAAATAACGATTCGTAGTTTCGTTAGAGCTGAGGTGTGAGGGTGACCACTCTTGAAGGCCGCTCACCGGATGGGTCGATCATCCAGAGGGAGCTTCAAGAACGGTAATAAGTGAGGCTTGGTACGGGGCTCGATGTAGGGGAAGGTGCAGGGCAGATAGTAAGTATCTGGAAGTTGTAACGAAACAGGATGATGTTAATTTGGGCAAAAGGGTGCTAAAAGCAAAAAGGGTGCTAAAAATTGTAATGAAACAGAGTATCGTTAGCTGGGCGAAAAGGGCCGCTAAAAATCTAACGAAACAAGGTAACGTTATTTGAGCAAAAAGAGGGTGCAAAAAAATGTAACGAAACGGGATAACGTTATTTAGGCCATTTTGGGGCTTTAGAGTGAAATTTACCTCGAATAGCGATATGGTGTTTCGTTAGATTTTATTTACTGCTGTTTTGGTGCAAATAACGATTCGTAGTTTCGTTTCGTTAGAGCTGAGGTGTGAGGGTGACCACTCTTGAAGGCGCTCACCGGATGGGTTGATCATCCAGAAGGAGCTTCAAGGACGGTAGTAAGTGAGGTTTAGTGCAGAGACTCCATGTGAAGGAGGATGCAGGGCAGCGAATAGCCGTAATAGTTCCGTCGAAGCTTGGTTTGCTGCTGAAGGTGGATTTGAGAATGGAGTAGAGATATGAAGCCGAAAGTGTATATTATGAAGGAGAGTATAGGCGGAATGTTCAAAGGAGGAAGCAGCATGGAGTTTGTAACGGCGGAGCAGATGCGAGAGGTTGACCGGTATACGATCAAGCAGATCGGCATTCCAGCTGTTGTGCTGATGGATAACGCGGGGAGAGCAATTGCTGAAGAAGTGATCGGGCTGGTGATGCGACGAAAAGATACGCTGGCAGACGAGCGCTGGCTTGTGCTCATAGGTAAAGGAAATAATGGCGGCGATGGGCTGGTCTGTGCCCGGCACCTGGCCGATGCCGGGATTCCGGTGACGCTGGTGTACGCGGTGGCGCCGGACCGGCTTGGCGGGGAGGCGGCGGTGCAGCAACGAATCGTTGAGGCGCTGGATTTGCCGCGAATCGTATATGGCGATGAAGCGGATGGGGTCCCGGATATGCGCAGCTATACGGGGATTGTGGATGCGCTCCTTGGGACAGGGACCAAGGGAGCGCCGCGCGGGGCGTACGCTTCGCTCATTGCGGAAGCGTACGCCAGCGGTCTGCCGATCGTGGCGGCAGACATTCCGAGCGGCCTGGATGCCGATACAGGCGCGATATACGACCCCTGCATCCAGGCGGAGCTCACGGTGTGCCTGGCCTTCCTGAAAGCCGGACTGACGCAATATCCGGGAGCGAAGGCGGCAGGGAAGGTGGTCGTGCGCTATATCGGCATTCCGCCGCGGCTCCCGGCTGGGCTGGCGGGAGCCGGGGTTGTTCTGACCGAGGAGTCGCTGCAGAACGAGCTCGGTCTTGATACAGGGCGGCGCCGCGAACCGGACGGGCATAAGGGCACGTACGGGCATGTGCTGCTGGCGGCAGGCAGCTTGCCGATGAGCGGCGCCGGCCTGCNGTAGGTTTCCATTTTTGGCCTGACGTAAATTGACTTTCCATTTTATAATTGATAGCATCGAAGTGAATTATAGCAATTCAGTGGGGATTGGCTATAAGAGGTTGTTCAAAAGGTTCGTTTTTGATAAATAATCAATCGATGTCATTCAAGGGTGAGCGAGAAACGACGCCAAAACAGTTTCTTGCAATATAGAATTTCATCAGCCCTGCTGATCACTTATCAATTCTATATCCAACACCAATTAACACCGAGTGTACCGAGTACTTATTCGGCATCCGGCTTGAATTCAGCCGGGGCTATGTGCTATGTAGACCTTATAAAGCTGTTTTCTTCGAAAACGTGCAGTTCTGCTCCTCAGACTCTAGCTTTATCCAACTGAGGCGTTCAAAGAAACGCGCATCGCGAGCATGAGATTTAGTGCTAAAAACCGACCTTTTTGAACATGTACTCTAAGTTCTTGTCCGAAAAGTCAGGTGATTTTTTGAACAAGCTTGTCCATTTATAGAGAATAAGGAGAGGATCCAGCATGGCTTTGGTAACCATAATTAACGGAACGCCTACACCAGGTTCCCGTCTGACCGCGATCATTGCATTAGCAGAGGAACTGCTGGCGAAGGAAGGCTTCGAAGTGAAGCATGTGAATGTCGGCGAGCTTCCGCCGGATGATCTGATTCATACGAAATTCGAGAGCGAGCATATTGTGAAAGCAAACGGGCTTGTGGCCGAAGCGGACGCGATTATTGTGGCTAGTCCGGTTTACAAGGCTTCCTATACAGGGGTGTTGAAGACGTTCCTTGATTTAATTCCGGAGAGAGGTCTGACCGGCAAAGTGATCTTGCCTTTGTTCATGGGCGGAACGATTGCCCATCTGCTTGCGATCGACTACGCTCTCAAACCGGTATTGTCGGTGCTTGGGGCGCGTCATATTCTGGCTGGCGTATTCGCCGCGGATGCGAATGTATCTCGTACCGAGCAAGGCGGCTTCACGATTAGCGACGAACTTATTGCAAGGCTGGAAGACAACATCAAGGAACTGGCGGCAGAGACCAGACGGCGGATTAAGTACCAAGCGTAAAAGCCTTTTTGAATAAAATAACCCGTTTAACATAATAAGCTCTGAGTCGTTCCGTAAGGATCGACTCAGAGCTTTATTTATTGAACGGATTATGGCCATGATGACTTTCTTGGATCATGACACTTGCTATGATTGGATCGTATCAACCTCGACAACTGGAATGATGATTTGAATGAGGTCAGAAAGCCTTGAAATCAGCCCATTTATCGATCCTTCAGCTTGGTCTTTCAGCGCCTCCTCAACCAGTTCAATGAATTGCTGATCAATATTGAGCGCAGCGTTCTGCTTGAAGCGTCCGGTTATCGTTACCTTTGCTCCGGCGGGGAGAGAGAAATCGCCTTTTAGAAGTACTAAGCTGTTGTCGCCTGTGACAAGCGTCTCTCCTGAAACGGAATAAATCACGGTACTGGTGAAGCGGACAAGCGCGTCAGGATACTGACTGACCATGTCGGCGGAAATATCCAGAATATCCTGCTTAATCCCTGCAAACTGGTACTGATCATCCGCACGAACGAAGACCGCGGTTTGTCCTTCGCCCTCACCCACCGGATTCACCGCATAAATGGTTTTGTCCGGTTGGATTGTCAGACTATCCGCTTCGATCGAGTATAGGAGAGCGATATGATCTTCACGCACCTCAAAAGCCTCATAACGTGCTTTTCTTGCCTCTGACGCGGCCTCAATAATAATTACAGGATTATTCCCCGCGCTAAGGAGCGGATCGACAGATAAAGTACGAATTTGATCCTGCGCGACCAGATCCTGATATGTTAAAATCTGAACACTTTCCTCCGCATTCATTCGACCCCAAAACAGCTGATTGTTCTGGTCGATTGCCACCACGTATGCCTTAGAGCCGAATCGATCCCGCCCATCTACAATATGAGTATAGCTGCTTCCATCCGTTAGAGCTGGAAGCAGTCTTACGGGTTCTGCGATGGTCCAGGCCAGCTCTGTAGCGTGGATTTCCGACTTTGTATCCTGATAATGGCCAATGGCCGTGTACAGATCGATCGCTTCCTGGTAATTGCCGCCTGCTGCACTTTTCTTGGCATTACGCATTAACTCCTCCATTTTATCCTTCGCATAGGTAAGCAATCCGGATTCCGACTGAACGGAGCTTGCAAAGGATACATAGTGCCGCGAATGGATGGCGAACGCGGTGTAGTCGCTGCTGTCCCAGTCGCTTTTTAAGAGCGTCTCCATTAAGCTATCTACTTTGAACCTCATCCAGGGGGCATCAAGCATAATAGCCTTATACTCGGCAAGCATGGAGGAAGCATTATCAAGCATAGGCTCGATAAGACCTTGAGCAACCATCCGGCTCAGCTTGGTTTCGTCATATTTTTGGAAGGCAGCATTTAACTCATCAAGCCATTCCTGCTCTGTGCCGAATAGATGGGCCGGGATCCTAAGCAGGTTCCTTTTAAAGGATTCGTCAGTATAACTCGAACCGGTCAGGTTTTGCTCCATTTGCTCCAAGAACAACGTTCTGAAATTTTTGAAATAGCCGGTAAAGGTTTGTGAAATGTTGAAACGGCTGGACATCTGTCGGTAATAGTCATTGTAAGGCTGCTCTGGAGCCAAATAATGACTTTGCACCTGCTGAAGTTTTGCATAGGTATCCATAAGGAGATCGAAATCCTGTTCACGATCTGCCCTGGAAGCTTGGTCAGCAAGGTTCTCCAGATCTCTTTTCATGGCAGTGATGGGGGCCAGTTCCTCCAGTCGGGAGGCAATCAGCTCTTCTTTGTAACGAATCGTCCGATTGCTTTGAGCTTTTTGATACCAGTCTACGGCTTCTACGTAGAGCTTCTCATGGAATAAGCGTTCAGCCGTTTGCAAAGCGTTAAGTTTGTGGGATATTCCAACCCCCTTGTAGACTAACAGAGGAATCGTCATAATACATAAAAAAATGAGCAGATGATGCAGGGTTAACCATTTTTTTAACGTCATATTATAGTAGACCTCGGCTTAATTTGTTGGAAATCAGCGTCCCATTGATACTTTTCCTCGTAGATTCGGGCTGTCTCGGCCGAGAGATTTCCCCAGTCAAGATTGGGGGACTCAGCGAGCATTCGGTATAATCTGAGAAACCGATCCTTGGGAAGCTTGCGGGCATACCGGGCGATGAAGTCGGAATAGGCTAGAACGTAACGTTTCAACCTGACAGCGGCTCCAGCAACTCCCGCCAGTATTTCTTCCCCTCGATCCAAAGCGAGAAATTGCGGTTCATACCTTATAACATATTGGAAAGTTTTATCTTTAATGAGTTCTCTCTTGATTTTAGCGAGCTCGCCAATATACTCAGCAAGATCCGAGTCGAAGTCTTTTAGCAGAAGAGGCGCAAGCGCAAGCTCCATATCTTTCCGAAGTACGAAGGACTGTAAAAGTATAAGTTGCAGCTTACGGATATGATCGTTATGAATGAGGGTCGCAATGTCCCGCATCATTTCGTAGGAGCGGCCTTCTTCTCCATGGGAGGCGGCGGTCTCAAGATTCCGCACCAGCCCTGCAGTGATTTTGTCACGATCCACCTCGATCAGCTTGCTCATTTCAATCGAGATGCGGCTTTCAAGAGCAGTGTGTTGCACGAAATAGAGCAGTCCAAACAGGATAATGCCTGCTGCAAGAGAAATGGCCATCAGCTGAAAGGTCTGGCTGAACAGAATGGCTAACAGCGTGAGAAATGACACTAGCAATAGGTCATTATACCGAGCCCGCTTGGCGGCATGACGCGCTCTTTCGAGAATCGGACGTAGACCCGCTTTGCCGCAAACGGTGCAATTTTCCTCCTGAAGCGCGGTATAATTCTGGCAATATTTACAGCACCTTAACCTTTCAAAGGCATATTTCGTTTTTAATGGAGGGTGTAAAATAACTGTTTTTTTCTTGTTCATAACTCTCTCTCTTCATGGTTAATTAGTGTTAGCAGTTTACTGTCGAGCTCTGCCGGAGCAATGATTTGCTTTCTGCGAGAGTAATATATAAAGGACTTAATAACGACAAATAGAAACATTAGAATAAGACATGCGTATGTAACCATATGCAGCTTCCTTTCGTAATTAATGTTGAGTGTAAGGATTTTATTTTGGAAATACCCCGAAAATAGATGCGTATTTTGGTAGATAATGGCGGTGCAGTCTTGTTTTATCTTAACGTTTTCTTAAGTATTATCTATTATCATAGTATAGTATATATTTGGAACTACTTCTATTTTCATATGTTATCTATTGAAGCAGGTCACGAAGCGGATTCGACATCGAAGCTTGAATTCAGCAGGCCTTCCGGTGCTCACGCAGGTTTTGTCTATGCTCCGTTTCCCAGTTTCTGCTTCATCCAGCCATCTTGGTGCTGAAGACCTGACCTTGTATTCTATTTCAAATTAAAGGAGCAATATTTATGCAGCATTGTTATAGACAATCTATACGTATATTGACGGTTCTGATGGCCTTTTGGTTACTGATAGGCTCTGTTGGAACCCCTATTTATGGAGTCGCGGCGGCCGCGAAGGGGAGCCAGGCTCAGCAGACATCATTCATCGATGCTGTGCTCGTTGTCGATGTGAGCAACTCGATGAAGACAAGCGACGCGAATAAAGTCGGAAATGAAGCGATGAAGATGTTCATCGACATGCTGTCCGCTCAAGGCGACAAGGTAGGGATAGTCGCATATACGGACAAAGTACAGCGGGAGAAGGCGCTGCTGAAGATTCAGTCTCCAGCGGATAAGCAGGATTTAAAGGACTTCATCGATGGGCTGGATCGAGGGCCCTATACAGATATTGCGGTAGGCGTTCGCGAGGCGGTTAAGGTGCTGCAAAACGGATCCGACCCGGGGCATGAGCCGATGATCGTTCTGCTGGCTGACGGCAACAATGATTTCAACAAGAGCTCGGGACGAACGCAAAGCGAGTCTGACAAGGAGCTTGGCGAGGCCGTTGCTGAAGCCAAGGCCGCAGGGATTCCGATCTATACGATCGGTTTGAATGCAGACGGCAAGTTAAATAAGGCTCCGCTTGAGGATCTGGCCAAGCAGACGGATGCTAAGTCGTTCTCAACCAGCTCGGCGAAAGACCTTCCGCAAATACTTAGTGAAATATTCGCCAGCCACCTGAAGCTGAAAATCGTACCTATACAAAGCATGACGGGCAACGGAAATTTTCAGGAGGTGACGGTTAACGTCCCGAATGCGAACGTGCTTGAAGCCAATATTTCGATTATGTCAGCTAATCCTGTCACGGCGGAGCTGGTTAACCCCTCCGGTGATAAAGTGGCTATACCTTCGGATAAGGTTATTTTGTCCAAATCGAAAAGCTATTCTCTGATTAAGCTGCTAACACCAGCCGAGGGGGACTGGAAGCTGAGGGTTAAAGGGGCAGCGAAGGACAAGATCGATATTAATCTTGTATTTAACTACGATCTTGAGCTGGAGATGGACCCCATTGCAGCGAAAAGCTATAAGCCCGGTGATGATGTGAAAATCGGAGCCTATCTTACAAGCAATGGGCAGAAGCTGCCAAATGATGAGCTGTATAAAAATATGAGCGCGGTTCTCATCGCTACGGATATCGACAGCGGTAAGACCGAGGAAATCAAGCTTAACAATACGGGGGACAAATTCGAAGGAACATTCAGTTTTTCCGAAGCCCATGAATATGAACTGAAGGTGCGGGCAGAGGAAAAAAGCTTCTACAGGGAATCCGCTCCTGTAACACTGAGCGCCAAAGGCAAAGCAGGGGCTACAGCACCAGCCCAGCCTACTCCAATAACAGTGGAAGAAGAGAAGCCGTTCCCTTGGCTCATCGTTGTTATATCGGCGATAGGGTTGGCTGTAGTTGCAGCAGCAGTATATTTTGTTGCATCGGCCCTAAAAAAAGCGAATCGCGGATTTGTAGGCCAGATTGTCATCGAGATTCGCGATGAGAATACGAACGAGAAATCCTTCCCGCAATATAAGAAGCTGACCTCGTTCAAAGGCAAATTCAATCTCCATCAATTGCTGCAGCTGGCACCCGAGCTGAAGGAAACGGAGAAAATCGTGTTCACTCCGGCTAAGGGAGATCGCATCATGCTGCGCAATGGCTCAGCTGCATCGATCGAGAAATCGGGTCGGGCTGTCGATGCCTCCGCAGGACTTGAACTGAAGAGCGGGGATCGGGTGACATTGCCATTACAACATATCGATAAGACTATTTTCATAGAGTACCTGGTGTGATTGCAGCCGTTTTTGACCTCAAAATGTATAAGGCAGTAACCCGGCATCGAAGCTTGAACGCAACCGGGATTTCCGGTGCTCACGTAACCGATTCTTTATCCAATGAATGGAGGAAATTAAATGAAGCCGATCGTTAGAGAACATATTCAGCAATTGGATGTATCGCTTGGCGGAGGTATCGTCAGCGACAAAATTCGGGTGGATACGATTGATAATCCCATCCTTATTATTGGTCTAGGCGGGACGGGAATCGACGCCTTGCTTCGTCTCAAATATCAAATTAACCGCAGGTTCAAGCTGCCTGAGGATCCATTGTCCAAGAAGAAACGCGATAAGCCGGACAATGTGGAATTCCTTGCTTTTGAGACCAATGAGCAGGATCGCAGCAAAAGATACAAAGGGATCGGGCTCGATCCGATTAATGAATTCGTGCTGCTGTCCAACCCGGAGATTGGCGGTCTGCTGCAAAACCGCAGTATTCTGGAGCCGTACATTACGGACTGGTTATCGCCCGAACTGAGCATTACCGACGGGATGAACGGTGCAGCAGGTGTCCGGCAGGCAGGACGGCTGCTTCTATTCACAAAGATCAATCAAGTGGTGCAGGCCATCGATAAGAAAATCAAAACCTTGTCAGTAGGCACGAACAAAAAGCTGATGGTGTTCCTGCTTACCGGCTTGTCCGGGGGCACAGGCAGCGGCTGCTTCCTGGACATCGCCTACATCGTGCGCGGAATTATCGAACGTGATCACGGTTCAGCAGGCATTGATCGCGTGAATACGCTTGGCTATTTGTTCACCCCGGATATTAACCTGGCCAACAAAAGCTTAAGCGAGCATACGCGTGAGTACATTAAGAAAAATGGTTATGCCGCGCTGAAAGAGCTTGATTACTGGATGAATGTAGACAATCGCGGCGAGAGATTTAATCAGCAATACGGCAACATTTTGACAGTGAACTCTCCATTGCCTCCATTTAATCTATGCCATTTGATATCGGCAACGAATACGGAGGGCAAGCTGCTGGAGAACGCTTATGATTATTGCATGAACGTTACTGCGGAGAACATTACAAACTTCATGGCGAATGAAGAGAAGCAATCCGGCGAGGAATTTGCTATCCACGATTATATAAGCAACATCCGTACGAATATTGCTCAGATGAACAAGGCCTACCCGGCTAACTATGAATACAACATTATCGGGGCGTCATCCGCTGTGCTGCCGATCGAGGAAATGACAACCTACCTGGCTTATCGCCTGTTCGATAAAATGGAGAAAATGTTCCAGCAATCTCCGACTCAGGAGGAAGTGGAGAAGTTTGCCCGCAAGATGGGTGTCGATCTCGATAGCATTGTTAAGACGTTTGAAGCCCGTGTGCCTGACCCGCTTCCGGGCTACGAGAATAGCGAGCGGTTGAGCTACGCCAATGTAGTGAAGTCTCAGGTAGTGAATATGGATACCGAGCTGGAGCAAACCTTCCTCGCCCGGGCCAGAGAGGAATACATCAAAGCGAAGAAACAGCTCCCAGGCGAATTTCTGGAGAAGTTCAGCGACCAGATTCGCCGTCTGTTTTTGCATCCGGAGCAGGGGCCGTTTTATGTATCCCGACTGCTCTTTACAGAAAAGGGCTTCTGCTTGCTGAAGATGCTGCTCTCCTATATCGAGGCGCTGCGTGAGAACCTGCTGCGCATCCCGCGCGACATTGAGGCTGCTCAGGATCAGGCTGAGGAGAAGCTGGGCGACGCCAAGAGTGCATTTGTGTCCAAGGAGAAGAAGAAGAACGCCTATATCGAAGCGAAAATTAATGAATACTGGCTCCATGCAGATGTGGAGCGGACTGAGCAAATGATCGAATTTTATGAGGACTTATATGATTTGCTTAATCGGGAAAACAACCGCATTTATAGCGTGTTTACCGAAATCTTGAATGCACTTAGCTCGATCTTCTCCAAGAACGGCGACATTCTGACAAGCGGGGAAGAGCAGGTCGATCATAAGGGCAACAAAACTTACTACTGGAACATTGTTAGCGTGCCTGATATTTCCAAGGTCGTCAGCGGCATTATGGATCAGAAGGATGTCGATGACCTTATCCGCGATTTCGCTACGGAATTGCTGGATCACTCCGACCAATGGGTGAAAGAGCAGGAGATTGATATTGTGAGCTCCATTTCCAACTTCCTCTCGGATAAGTTTGGTGATCTCATTACGAAATCGATGGAAGATTTCTTAATTATTAAATATGGCCAAGATGAACCGATTGAGAAATTTGTTGAGCGTCATATCGCCAGCAAGCTGGATGAAGAGGCTGTTCCGGTATTCCATTTGTCGAACAGCACCGGCAATCTGCATTTCCCTTCCTGGGGCTTTGTATCTGTTCCGTTGCAGGCGCCAAGCATCCTGAAGGGGATTCGCAATTATCAGAACAATGCGGTTGGGAAGTCTCATTTTACGGTCAAAGAGAGCGAAGTCAGAAACCGTATTTTCTGGCTGAATACGCGCAATGGGGTGCCGTTGTTTGTATACACGCCGCTGAAGGTTTATGAGGAGAGCTACGAACGGACGATTCTGGATAAGGAAGGGATCGGTCGCCACCTCGTACAGACAGAGAAGAATAACTGGACCTATCTGCCTTCACCAATCCCAGAGAAATCCTGGGGGGAAACTTACGTCAACCCGCGGGTGCAAAGCTATAATGCTCGCGTGCGCGAGGAGTTTGCCAAAGCGCTTCTATTAAAGGTGATCGTGGAGAAGGATGCGGATCAGAATACGAGCAGCCGCTATTCCGTAAGGTTGACGAAGCCGTTCTCCTTGCAGGATAAGCTGGCCACGTACGATATGCGTCTACAGGCTCCTAAGCCGAATTTGGGCGAGGTAAAACGCTGTGTAGTCGAACTGAAGCAGCTGCTTAACGAGGGACTTGCGCAGGAAGGCGTTAAAGATATTTTCGGAAGCATTCATGAAGATCTGGCTAAAGAGAATTTGATTCGCTCGCCAAAACTGATTGCCCGTGTGCGGCAGGAGATTGCGAAGTATGAGGAAATCGCGGCGATGGCAGCGAAGCTGGATGCAGTGCTGGCGCAGCATCAGGATGAGGAGAAATGGCTTGATCAGTTCATCGAGGCGATGTATACGATGACGATTACGAAGAAGGGCGCGCTGTATGTTTACGATCGCGATCCGGAAGAAGAAGCCTGGGAGCCATTTGCCAACCTGATGAAGAGCCAAAATTATGTGGAGTACGAAGTATTTACCCATTTCAGAGGTCTGGATGAAAAGAGCCACAGCGTATTGATGCGCAAAGCATCACGAAGGGCCTCGGAGCTAACGGCCTCGGAGGATATCGAGCCGTTGCTGCAGACGATGGCTGAGCTGGCAGAACGATTCCGTGAGGGGCGGGACTCGCTGGAATACGAGAAGGTTGAATTGGCAAACGGTGAGGATATGTATCAGTTCTACAAGCAGATAGCAACTAAGCTGAACGATATCCGCAGAAGGTTGAAATAATGGTCAGACAGAAGCTGGAGCAATTCGCTGCAGAATACGACCGGTCGGAAGAACGCCTTACCGGCAGAGGCGATGACCAGAGCAGCATTCATTACCCCGCTGTGTTTCTGTTTATCGGTGACAAGAGCCGAGAGGCGATTGAACCGATCAGGCAAATGAATGAGAAGAGATGGGAGAATAGCGAAGGATTGATTTATCTCCACGCAGGCTCGAGGGAGGAGTCTGCTGCTGCTCGGGTGCTGGAGTACCGCATTCCGGTTACGGTGCAAGAGGGCTCGAGTTCGCCTACCTCCCGCCGTGATATGTATCGGCAGTTCTATGAAGAAGAGCATGGATTGCCGGAGCTTAACCGAATTCTGAGAAAGGCTAGCGGAGCTCTGGCGGAGTACGGGAGATTGTATCCGTCCTTTGACCGGGTGCGCCTCTCTATCATTACGCGGGTCGATGACCCGCTTAATGTGTTTGTTCCGGAGATATCGCTTCTGGCGGAAGCGATATTCCGTCAGTCATTCAAGGCAGTGCAGATGGATTTGTATGCATTGATTAGCGAACGGGAGGGGGCGGAGGCTTTCGGTTACAATAGCTCGCTTGGCGTTGCGTTTTTGCGTGAGTTGAGCCTGATGCAGCAATCGGACTTTGCCTTCGGCGCCCCCCTTCATGTTACCGAGGATGGGCTTGCGATCCCGGTTACACATCCGCCTTCCCCGTTATTTGATCTTGTCTACATTATGTCCGATCGGGATGAGCGGGGATTCGCTTCACTGGGCGGCTTGCAAACCTGCTACGAGGCGATTTCTCATATTAGTTTGCTCAAGAACAGACAGCAGAAGGAACCGTTGTTCCATGCGAACAATGCGGCTTATAACAATACATCATTCAAAAATAATATTATGACGGAATCCGGACGACAAGGCTTTGTATCTGCCGGATTGTCCAAAGTTAAGCGTCCGAATCAGTCGATTGCGCTTGCTGTACTGTATCACTTCTACAGAGGCTTATTGACACGGATGAAACGGGAGCCTGATTTATCGGCTACAGAGAAGCTGGCCTTTTTTGGAGTGGATGGAACGGCTCTGGATCGGGCTGCAGGAGAGATCATTCCCAACGAGGAGCGTCTGGGTGAAATGCACGGCTTGATGACGAATGACATTAGCTATGCTGCCGTTCGCAAGCTGTCCTTAAAAGAAGCTGAGGAAGCTTTATTTGGCGGTGGGGGAGAGGCCTTTTTCCGCGGTAATTTCCAGGATGAGACGGCGCGTCTCCTTAAGGAGTTCAGGGCTGGCGAGTGGATCGATAGGGCGATCCAGCGCTCGCTAACCGATTATCCTGATGTTGAAATATATTGTCTGGCCAGCTGGACAGCGGATGAGGGGCTGAATGGCTCCGTGGGCGTTATGGCTCAGCTTCGCAACGCTCGCAGGGAAGCGGAAATGCGGCTGGCCTCGGCGAAGGCCGAGCTGGATCAATTTCGTCAGGGGCGAGTGGAAGAGCAGTCGTTCCCACGTATGCCGCTCTTGGATCGGCATAATTTACGAAGCTTGATCCGCTACCTGTTCGACGAGGTTTATTCGCGAAGAAGACAGATATTGCAGCTGGAGACGAGACTGAAGCTGGTTATGAAGTTTGAAGAAGCCATCCAGCAATTGAATGGCCGGTATCTCGCGGTGATCGATCAGCTTGGGACGATGGAGCGATTGCTGCATGATACGGCGCTGAGCAGTATCGAGACAGCAGATGATTATATCGGACAGAACATTATGGAGTATTATGAGCGCATTACCGCTGACATTATGGAGCAGTGGGAGAGTAAACGGGGACATCATGCGTTTTTTGCAGAGAGTACAATGGGGGATTCGAGATCTCTGCTGGAGAAAGGTGTAGAGGGGTTGACGGAGAAGCTCATCGAGGTTTGCCGCAAGACCATTTTAACGTCGCCGATGTTCTCCCGTACGTTCGAGGAAGAATTGCTGCAGCGGGCCAATGTAGCCGTCGAATACGGCAATAAAACCGTACTTACCAAGGAGGAGCTGTTTAAGAAGCTCTATCGTATTCTTGAGGATAATGCCGCGATCCAGCTTCGGCTGTACGATTACACCCAGGAGCATCGCTATGAGGAAAAGTATGTGTTTGGCGATTACACGAGCGAGTTCGTACAGCATATTTTCCGGGCGGACGAAACCTCAAGAATATATAAGCTGGGTTGTGTCCATGAGAAACGCAGCAGCGGTGTGGAAAAGCTGAATCTTATGGGCGGCTTCCATCCGGAAGACCTGATGTATTACGTAAACGGGAAAGTTTATTACGAAGCTTATCTACAGAACGGGTATGAATTCCATGGGATCGAGAAGTCAAGGCTGCCTGAGCTTAGTTGACGTTTAGAGACAGCTGGCTCAAAAAAGTTCGCTGTTAATAAGAAAACTGATCGAGTCCTGGCTTCATCCAGCCTTTCGGTGCTGAGAACTGAACTTTTTGAGCACGCAATTTTATGACCTGTAATGTACAAAAAAAGATGTAGGGAGGAAGTGCACGAATGCAGCGTAAAATAAACTGGCTTCTGGTGCTGTTCAGTCTTATTGGCGGAGCGGTTGGGGCTGTAATCGGAGAACTGCTGCTTAACCAGCTGGAAGGCAGGCTGCCCTGGATCGTTATCATTGGACTTTACTTCGGCATACTTGCCCTATCCGTAGGTTTATTCTGCTTAATCGCGGAAATGGTCTCCCCTAGGCTTAACGGGACGTCGTGGAGACAACGTTATGTCGGTACTTCATGGAAGCTGCTCGTACCGGCGACGCTAGTCATGCTTCTGCTTGCAGGTACCGCTTTGGAGTTTTTGTATGAGTTGAATGTAGGCCGGGCGAAATCGGTAGATGATATCGTCTTGATGATTGATAATTCAGGAAGCATGCTGGAGACCGATCCCGATGATCGTCGTTATGAAGCGGCCAAAGCGTTGATCGGGCAAATGGATAGCAATAAACAGGTTGCCGTCATTGTATTCAATAACGAATCTGAGCTTATTCAGCCTTTTGTCCAGGTCCGTGATCAGGATGTGAAGAATCAAGTATATGCCGCAATTGATGCGCTTGAGCCGACCAATGCAGGCACAGATATCGGCGATGCGCTGTCCTCATCAATGAAGCAGATTCAAGGGCAACCGAGTTCCAGAGGGGCTATGGCGATCCTATTATCGGATGGGGTAAGCGAAGTCGATACGGCAAGAGTACTGGCTGACTACCGGGATCGAGGCGTATCCGTTAATACCATCGGCCTTGGCCTTAGCTCAGCTAACGGCAATATTGAGGGTGTGGAACTGCTTAAGGAAATCGCCGCAAAGACAGGCGGAAAGTATTATGATGTGGCGGATGCGTCCAATCTTTCTTTTGTTTTCCAGACCATATATGACAATAACCTGAATGAACGTACGCTGGTTACGGAACGTACCGGACCGATGAAAGACAGCGCTTATTATATGATTCTAAGAATCCTATTTGTACTTGGGCTAGGCGCGCTGCTTGGTTTGTCGCTCGGAATGATGTTTGATAATCGCCATTTGGCTAAAAGCTTTACGATCGGCGGTTCTGTATCCGGGCTGCTTGCTGGGTTGCTGTTGGAATTCGGCTTAAATGGAGGTGCATTCGCTGATGCGATGATCCGTCTGTTGGCTTGCCTTGTTCTGGCTTCGGTCATGACGATATTTACGCTTGCCGTTCCCATGCCGGCGAATGGTGCCAGAACGGTCATGCGTCGCAGAGGGGCAACGCTTCAGGACGGAAAGACAGGATTCCAAGAGCCCGTCAGAGATCGGCGCAATAGAGGATTTTAGAGGTGTAAGGGGGCATCGCAATGCGGTTTATTGAGGCAGAGGAAGGCTTGCCGCTCATCACACAGCTTAGTTACAAGATCGATGAGGATCGCTGCAAGCTATTGTGGCAATGGCCTGATGGAATACAAGCGGTGTACATCTATAAAGGGGCATCAGATAAGGAGCAGCAGGGGGAAAGTGGCTATGGCTCTCCTCCCTCTGTTGCAGGGCTAAAGCTTTATACTCGTGAAGAGTATAAAGCGGCCGGCGGTTATATCGACCGGATAGATACGATTGGTTTGGCAGCTTACACGGTTTATGCCTGCCTGATGGATGACGGGGACAAACGCTTGGTCTACCAGCCTGACGGGCAGAATACCGTCCAATTTAGTACGGGCCGGGCCAAAATCCGCTATTCTATCACTCATAAGAGCAATTTGCTCCGCAAATACAAGACAGTGCAGATCTCGGTGCTAGCCGAGGTAGAGATTCCGAAAGAAGCGCTATGTTATGTGAAGAAGCAAGGTAATTATCCGCTAAGTATAGATGACGGAACCGTATATCCTTTTCTGAGAGATTTCCCTTCAGGCCGGAGTACGCTGCCCGCGATTGAGGTTGGAAAGAACGATTATGTCAGGCTGTTTTTTACGGATGGCCCTAAGTATGGCAGGTTGTACGAGCTGATTCCAGAGTAAACATACTGTGAAAAGAGGAGGAATGGGAGATGGGACTGTTCGATTTATTTAAAAGGAAACCCCAGGCCGAAGAGCGGCCTTTATTTTATGATATTGTATGCCCCTACTGCTTCAGTAAATTTGAACCGGACGAAGTGGTGTTCAGGGCGACGCACTATCGTGAGGATGATGAGGATTATGCCCTTGGCGAGGACGAGGTTCTGAACAAATACAGGGAGAGGTTTGGCCTCGATACGGTCTATGATATGGAAGCTATTTTGCGTCCCCTGGACGTTCCGGAAGAGCATCTGATTTATTCGGATCATGTTCTGATCGGATTGAATGACCGTTATGGGGAAGTGACAAGGCACAGATTGTGTCCATATTGTCATAATGAGCTGCCGGTAACGGCGGGGAAAGTGCCCAGCAATATCATTTCGATTATCGGGGCTTCCCAGGTGGGGAAATCCGTCTATATGACGTCCTTGATTCACACCTTGCAGAATACGACGGCGGATCATTTCGATGCGGCTTGCATGCCGCTTAACGCTGAAATCAGCCGTAAATTCCGGACTTTATACGAAGAACCGCTGTTTGAGCGTGGCGATTTGCTAGCTTCGACCCAGAAGGAAAAAATGCAGGAGCCGTTTATTTTCCAATTTGTATTTAAGGATGAATCGAAGCCGCCGCTAACACTTGTTTTCTTTGATGTTGCAGGCGAGGGCATGGTTGATCAGGACTATCTTGGATTACAGGGTCAGCATATTAAGAATTCCTCTGGACTGCTGTTCATGGTGGACCCCCTGCAAATTCGCTCGATCCGCGAGAAAATACGCATTAATGTTGGAGATACTCCAGGTGAATGGGTATCGCAATATGACGAGCCACGCGATGTGGTGCTGACGATGTTTGGCGACTTTATCGCATATGAGGATAAAGGGAAGACGGATATACCCACTGCGGTAGTGCTAACGAAAAGCGATATGCTTCATTCCTTGAAGGATGAAGAGGGCGAGTATATCAAGTCCAATAGCAATATTTTTAATAATGCAGTGCATCGCAAACATTTTAATCTTACTGAATTCGAGAATATCGATGGTGAAATACGCCGTTTTATCGAAAAGGTGGATCGGCCGTTTAAAGGTACGATGGACGTCTATTTCAAGGATACAGGGTATTTTGCGGTTTCTGCGCTCGGCAGCAATCCTATTGATCAGAAGCTGCAAAATGTCGTGCAGCCCATTCGTGTGGATGAACCATTTATTTGGCTGCTCTATAAATTGAATTATATTGAGGGGAGAGAGTGACCGTGAGGCAAGCTTCCCCCAAAATGATTCAGCAGCAATTGTATACCAGAGAGCGGAGCGGTATATTTCGCGGAACGGAAGGTTTCGATACGGTGGCGGTATCGGATGGATTGGATGCCGTTTTCATTAAGAAGCAGCTCCATCCGTTTTGTGGCTATGATGCTCCAGCAGAGCTGGCCTCCCGAGGAGAGAAGGAGGTAAGCAGTTATCCGCCGGCGATTCATCTGTTTCACACCGAGGGTGGAGAGACGGTGCTGGGGCGGAGTATCTATCAACCCGTAGATTTTACCGGTCTGCGCAGTGCGTTCCTGACGCATAACTACGTAATTCCATCAGCACGGCTGGATGAGGTCGTGACCCGTTACGGCCATTATCTTAATGCCGACTATGCAGAGAAATATTACACGGAAATCGGTCGTGAGCTCCCGGAACTGGATAATATACCGCAGAAATCGCAGAACCAGCAACATGGGCAGAACAGCCCGATCGGTCTGACAGCTGCGAAGCTTCTCCAGGAGATCAAGCTGGACGAGAGAAGCTTTAAACAGCTGTTATTCGCGGTCATGACCGCAGTTGGAGAAGGCAGAAAAAAGGTATATGTCGCGCTTGATGTTCCCGCAGAGCAGATTTCGCAATATTCTATAGCCTTGCTTCACGTGTTGTTCGCCTGTCTGCCGTTCGAACTGCGTCGCCGCTTCGGATTCATCACTTATGCCAAGGAGCCGCAAAGCCGAAAGTTTATTCATCTGCAATTTGTGGAACGCGGCAGTCTACGTTCCAATGACCGGGAAATTGAGAAGGAGTATGTATTCGATCTCGCTTCAGGCCGATTACCGCAAGATGAGGTAGATGAAGGCAAACAGCCTTATCTTGATTTTGTCTGGCATGCGCTCGGTGAGCTTGAGACTTTGGAGGATTTTCATCGCTTTGCGGATGAGATGCTGTCGGGGATGGAACCTCAGCGCCAGGCCTTATTATCCAGCTATCATGAGCTGTGTGTGTTCTATCAGATTGAATCGGAACGTTGGGATTTGTATGAAAAACATAAGATAACCGTGCTGCGGGGGTTGCTAGGTTATTTGGAACCCCACGGTGCCCTGGATTCCAAAATTCGGCTGAATGATATATTTCTAGCTGCGTTCGACCGGGAATTTGATAGCATCAAGCAAGGAAGTATTGTAGAACTGGCGATCGTGGAGTGCTTCAGGGATTATTATCGACTGGAAAGCCGAAGTTATGGCCCTAAGCTCGTTAATTATTTGATTCATGCAATTAATAATTCATTAGCTGAAGGCAGGACCGAGCTTGCCTACTCGTTGTATGCGGTGGTAGAGAGTCAGTCGGAGCTGAGCAAAGCCTTTTTTGGTACGGTCTTGAAGCTTGGCGAGCTGTCTAACCGGCTGTTCGATCCCTACATTCAGATCAAGCTTGCGGAGACGCAGGGTTCAAAGGAAGTCCTGAACGTGGTGCATAGCTGGGCGATCGCTCATCCGAGCTTGCTGCAGAGCGCTTTCTTCAGGGAAATAGCTGTTGCAGGTCTGACGGACAAGCTAAGCAGGGAACAGCGCTTGCTGTCTTCTGTTCATATGACGGTGGATAGCATTCGCAAATGGGCAAGAACGCCGCTTCCTGATAACGGAATGACTGTGGCGGATTCGGAACTGGCCGAGCTTCTTACACTTTCCGCCAAGCGTCTGCTGCTTGATGAACTGGAACTGGACAAGCTGACCCAGGATCAGGTAATTACCGCAGCGTTTTTGGGTGAAGCGGATGCCTTTGCTGGCTTGCAGCTTGATCGCAAGCAGCGCAGTCATGCTGAGATGCTGCGAACGTTATACGAATGGTTTGTGCAGCGTGAGCCAACAGAGGATATCTTCCGCCTGTTGTCTTCGGAGGAACGGGATCAGATCCAGAAGCTGGGGCGTAAATGGCTGCAATCCGGCATTGAAATAGACCAGTTTGGAAAGATCGTACTGGCCTTCTGCCAAGATGCGGCGGTTGGGGTTATTGATTACAGTCAGGTGATGGATTATTTACAGCGGTATGCCAAGGACAAGGAGAAAATTTATGAATTTATGCTCTGGTCGCAGGGCAGTTCTTACTTTGTTCATGCACGGGGGCTTGCTCCCGGGTATTCCGCAGCAATCCTGGCATACTTTAATAAGCATGATAAGGATGCGTTTAAGAGCAGGGACTATCGGACCCGTTACTTCGATAAGGCGGGAGCACCGCTTGCGAAGGTATTCGCCGATGCACGTCTCACGCTGTCTTCACCGCTCAAGCGATTTCTTGTTCAGAAAGGGAAGAAGGTAAGAATGACCACCCTTATTGTGGCTTTGGGTCTTGTTGTAGCGGTTGGCGTACTCTTCATCCTGCAGCAGCAGGGCGTGCTCGGCAGTAAGGCATCCGTTGAAGCCACTCCGCCACCGGCGCAGGGAGAGGATTCCGGGTTACTTGTATATGCCGAGAATGTGAAAGGCAGCGACGGAACCGAGACAACTTCGCTTGTTTTTCTGTTCAAGGATGAGGAGCAATGCAAGGTGTTTGACCCCTCCAACCTGATGATAGAGACGCAGGGACAGGCTGCTCAGCAGTTCAAAAATTTGAAATATGACTCTAATTGTCTGGCAGCGAACGCTGGAACGGAAGATTCGGAGACGGCAGATCCAAGCGGCGAAGCGGGTGGAACAAAGGATACAGAAGGTATTGATGGGGTAAAGGGGAGTAATACGGGCGCTGGTATAGGCGAAAATGGAGCGGCAAGTGGGACGGAAACAGGGACAGAAACAGGAAAAAAAGACAATCCGCAATCCGGTTCCCCAAATACGAAAACGAGTGGAGCCGATGGGACTGATGCTGCCAACTCGACAAATGGAACTGGCGGAAACAGCGCGACTAAGGGAAACAATAGGACCGATGGAACCGGCGGAACCGGCGGAGATAGCGGGACGAGTGGCACCAATGGAACCAAGGGAACTGGCGGAGATATTGGAACTAATGAGGCCAGTGGAACCAAAGGAACTAACGGTAACAGTGGCACTGGCAGAAACAGCGGGATTAGCTCGGGTGGCGATCATAACTCGACTAACGGAACCGGTGCGACCAAGGGAACTAATGGAAAGGGGACATCCGGAACTAATGCCACTAACGAAACCATTGGAAGCAACTCGCCGAATGCGGGCAAGTCTAATGTAACTGATCCCACGGATACGTCTAATCCTAACGGACCTGACGATACATCTAAGCCCGGCGAGACTGCCGGTAAGGATGACGGCGGGACGAAGAATTCAGCTGCATATACATTCCGGATTGTAGTTTCATTGGGCATGAAGCTGGATATACCGGCAGGGAGCGTAATTAAGCTGGGGGAACAACAATATATGTTGATAACTCGCGAAGAGGCAGAATTGGGTAACCATTTAGTTACCCCTTAGGGATTATCCGAAACGATGTTGATCTTTGGCGTCGTCCCGCTCTAACGAAACTACAGATCGCTATTTGCCCGAAAATAGCAGTCAAAAAAATCTAACGAAACCCCATATCGTTATTCGGGGTAAATTCCGTCTTAAAACCGCAAAAAGGCACAAATAACGCTACCCAGTTTCGTTATAATTTTAAGCGCCCCTTTTTGAGTCAAATAGCGATACCACGTTTCGTTAGAGTTTCAAAATCGATCTGCCTAGTATCTAGCTCAGTTATTATTGGTTTTGGAGATGCTAACTTAGGATGATGAAGCCATTCGAAGAGTGGTCTTCAAGAGTGCCCAGCGCTCAACCTCAGCTCTAACGAAACTACAGATCGCTATTTGCCCGAAAATAGCAGTCAAAAAAATCTAACGAAACCCCATATCGTTATTCGGGGTAAATTCCGTCTTAAAACCGCAAAAAGGCACAAATAACGCTACCCAGTTTCGTTACAATTTTAAGCGCCCCTTTTTGAGCCGAATAGCGATACCACGTTTCGTTAGAGTTTGCTCTTGGTTTGCTAGGATCGCTTCCGCGCAACAATTAACCCGGAAAATAGGCGTCTGCCGCCCATCTCGCCCAGTATTTGATTGTGTTCCATCCTAGAGCAATGATACACTGATCCTAACTTACAAATAGGGGGATTTAGGGTGAAGCAGAAATTAGTGTTTTTTGTAGGGGTCGCCGGGACCGGCAAGACGACAGTCGCTAGAAAATTGGCGAAGCGTATTCAGGCTGCTTTTCTGGATCGCGATACGGTCGGCGGACGTTTTGTAGAAAAAATGCTAGAGATGAACGGTCTGGACGTGAACGACCGCGACTCTGAATTCTATAAGAAGCATCTTCGCGACTTGGAATATGACACAACGAAGGATATTTGCATTGAGAATCTCGCCGCCGGGCAGAACGTGTTTATGATCTCTCCTTTCACCGCGGAACTGAAAAATAAAGCCTGGATTGAAGAGGTTCTGGCCGCAGCCGGATTAAGCAAGCAAGAGGTAGACGTCAAAGTAATCGCCGTTACCTTGGGCGACATGGAGACGCAGAGAAAACGCATCGAGCAACGGCAAACCGAACGCGACAACTGGAAGCTGGAGCATTGGGACGATTTCAAACAACGTGTGCAATTTGTTCCTGAAGTAGATTGGGACATCCCTGCTTCATCGATCCTCGTCTTTGATAATAGCGGAGACCTAACTAATGAAAAGGTTGAGCGTGTATATCAATTTGTGATGAACGAATAGGCATATAGATGGAGAAGAAAGAAGGGCGTGAGGGCCCTTCTTTTTTGTGTATACGGATAGTTGATAAGCAGAAAGGTAAGATTATCGCGGCTGTTCCTCTGCTTTGCCACGTTAAAGGGCTTACCGTTCACTTTTATCTGTTCTATAATAAAAAAGCATGGTTCATCCGTTTTACAGGACAATTGGGGAGTTGTCCGATTCTTAGACAAGGGCCCGAAATCAGAAGCGAAAGAACTTTTCCCCAGGACAATGATGCAAATATCAATGAAAGACGGGTTGTCCCGGGCCCTGTAACGGGAGGCTCAGCGTAATGGTCTTTTCTTTTATGAAAAAGTATTGGATAGCTGCGACAGCGGCCTTCTGTATGATGCTGCTTGAGCTCTCTGTAGAGCTGGTGCAGCCGCTTATCATCTCCAAGATTATCGATGATGGCATTGCACAGCGGCAGCTATCGGTTGCCTGGACATGGGGCGCCGTTCTTGTGGGTAGCGCGTTTATGGCATTTGCGGGTGGGATTGCAAGCTCCTTTTTTGCATCGCATGCCAGTCAGGGCTTCGGCTATGACCTGCGGGATAAACTGTATGAGAAGGTAGAGGGCTTCTCATACTCTGTATTCAACCGCTTCGCGACATCCTCACTGATCACGCGGTTGACCGGCGATATTACACAACTGCAGGATATGCTGTTCATGAGCCTGCGGTTTGCCAGCCGGGTGCCGCTCGTCGTATTTGGCAGCATGGTCATGGCGCTTATCGTTCATGCCCGATTAGGTCTCCTCCTGACGGTTCTGATCCCCGTTCTTATCGTATTTGTATACTGGATGATTAAGCGAATCTCGGTTCAATTCCGAGCGGTACAACAGCGGCTCGATGGATTAAACGGAGTTATTCAGGAGAATCTGCTGGGGATGCGCTTGATTCGCGTATTTGTACGCCGTAATCATGAGATCAACCGGTTTGACCAGCGCAGCAAAGAACTGATGGATGGAACGGTTCGCGCACTTCGATTGGCCGAGACGACAATGCCTTTTATTCTGTTCGTGATGAATCTGGGGATTCTTGCTGTACTGTGGTTCGGCAGAATCGATATAGCCGCGGGCAGCGCCTCTGTAGGGCAGGTTGTGGCTGTCGTCAATTATTCATTGCGGACGATTGGTGCGCTTTCTGCATTATCATGGATCATGACTTCATACTCGCGAGCGGCAGCGTCGGCACAGCGGGTAAATGAAGTGCTATTGACAGAGGATGATTCAGAGGAGCCGCATGCGGGTCAGGCGAGCAAGCCTAATTTGACGGGAAAAGTTGATTTTAGCTCAGTCAGCTTCCGCTATCCGGATAGCGAGATGAACGCACTGGAGAATATATCGTTCCAGATCGAACCGGGTCAGCGCGTCGCTATTATGGGGGCAACAGGTTCAGGGAAATCCTCGCTCGTTCAATTAATTCCGCGTCTATATGAACCTTCCGAGGGGAGCATCAAGATCGATGGGATCGATATTGCCGATATCGACAGTTCACGCTTGCGTGGATCTATTGGTTATGTCCCTCAGGAGATCATGCTGTTCTCTGGATCGGTAAGGGAAAATATCGCTTGGGGGCGGGAGGACGCCTTATTGGAGGAGATTGAGGAAGCGGCGAAGCAAGCGCAAATTCACGATACGGTCGTGTCCCTGGCTCAGGGGTATGAAACCATGATCGGTCAGCGCGGGGTTAATCTGTCCGGTGGACAGAAGCAGCGATTATCGATTGCCCGGGCTCTCGTACGCAGACCGTCGATCCTTATTCTTGATGATAGCACCAGCGCTTTGGATATGCGGACGGAAGCCGCTTTGATGCAGGCGCTGAACAGCTTCTCCTGCACGATATTTTTGATTACGCAAAAGATCAGTTCGACCGTATCTGCAGACTTGATTCTGCTGCTGGATGAAGGCAGACTGATCGCCAGTGGAACGCATGATCAACTGATGACCGAGTCGTCACTTTATCGAAGGATTGTGGAGTCCCAGCATAGAGAGGGGGAAGAAATGCATGTTCAAAGAACTCGTTGAGCCTTTTCGGCATCCGTACCCCAAATCGGTCATTCAGCAGCAGGGCGGCTCTGGCCGCAAAAAGAAAGCCAAAGCTAAGGATTGGTCCGGTACGCTTGGCCGACTCTGGAGCTACCTGGCACAGAGAAAAGCGAAGCTGACCCTGGTGCTGGTGATGGTCGTATTCAGCTCGGCACTTGCCTTATTGGGGCCGTATCTCCTTGGGACCGCAATCGATAATTACCTGCAGGGAAGTGGGGGCAAGCCATGGGCCTGGTTCCTGCTGGGGCTCGGACTCGTCTATGCCGGTTCTTCCTTAACCTCGTGGCTGCAGAACATCTGGATGATCGAGGTGGCGCAGGAGACCGTATATCGAATGAGGTCGGATTTGTTCACCAAGCTGCATGCACTGCCGATTTCTTTCTACAGCAAAAGACAGCAGGGCGAAATTATGAGCCGCGTGACGAATGATATCGAAAATGTGAGCTCCACTTTGAACAGTTCAGCGATTCAAATCTTCTCCAGCGTATTGACGCTGACCGGAACAATCGTAGTGATGCTGTATCTAAGTCCAATCCTGACTTTGCTGACTTTTATTGTTGTTCCTTTGATGCTGTTTGGTATGAGGTGGATCACCAGACGGACGGGACCGCTCTACAAGCAGCGCCAGAAGGATCTGGGTAATCTGAACGGATATATTGAGGAGACATTGTCCGGGCAGCGAATGATCAAGGCCTTCTCCCAAGAGGAGAGGGTGCTGCGGGATTTCCGGGAGCGCAATGCTGCGATCCGCAGATCCGGCTTCTGGGCTCAGACGATCTCCGGCTTCATCCCGAAGCTGATGAACTTTCTTAATAACTTCAGCTTCGCTCTAGTCGCTGGAATTGGCGGTGTATTGGCCATTTACGGACAGGTAACGGTGGGGGTCATTATCGTCTTTGTGGAGTATGCCAGACAATTTACACGTCCGCTTAACGATCTGGCCAACCAGTGGAACACGCTGCTGTCGGCGATCGCCGGGGCGGAGCGGGTGTTTGAAGTGATGGACGAAGATGAGGAAGCCTCGGATGAGAGTGGAGTCCAGCCGATTGATCAGATCACCGGCAAGGTTTCCTTCTCGCATGTCTATTTCTCATATGAAAGTAATGGAGATACCTTGGAGGATATCAGCTTCACAGCAGAACCCGGGGAGATGATCGCTCTAGTCGGGCCAACCGGGGCCGGGAAGACGACGCTGATCCAGCTTCTGTCCCGCTTTTATGAGCATGATCGGGGAACGATTACAATTGATGATCGGGATATTACAGCGATTCGGCGTGACAGCCTGCGTTCCTATATGGCGTTTGTCCTGCAGGATTCGTTCCTGTTCCAGGGCACGATCCGCGATAATATTGCATTCGGACGTCTTGATGCCGGCGATGCGGAGATTGAAGAGGCTGCGAGATTGGCTAATGCCCATTCATTTATTATGCGTCTGCCGCATGGTTATGATCAGATACTTGGTCTCGGCGGGGATGGGATCAGCCAGGGCCAGAAGCAGCTGCTTGCTATCGCGCGGGCGATGCTGGCAAATCCGGCGATACTCGTATTGGATGAAGCAACCAGCAGCATTGACACCGTAACTGAGTTGAAGATCCAAGAAGGTCTGCAGCGGTTAATGAAGGGGAGAACAAGCTTTGTGATCGCCCATCGCCTGAATACGATTCGTCAGGCCGATAAAATTCTCGTCCTGAAAGAAGGTCGCTTGATTGAGCAGGGGAATCATACGACTTTGCTGGAACAGGGCGGTTTTTACAGCGAACTGTATTATGGTCGCCTTCAAGAGCAGGATGAAGAGAGCGGAGGTTAAATGGCAAATGAGTATCTATGATAGAGGGGCCTATTTACGCAGTATGACACTGCTCCGGGAAGAGGTGCCGTCCTTTGGGCGGTACCCTTTTCACTTGCCTGCGGTGGCAGCTATGGATCGGCTCGATTTCCATCCGAAGGTAACCTACATCACTGGTGAGAACGGGATGGGAAAATCGACGCTGCTGGAGGCGGTGGCGGTAGCGCTTGGCTTCAATGCCGAGGGAGGTACGCTTAATTTCAACTTCTCGACAGCAGAGACGCACTCGGAGCTGTACCGATACTTGCGCCCCGTGCGCGGACCACAGCGGGCAAGGGACGGATTTTTCTTTCGGGCAGAGAGCTATTATAATCTGGCGACGCAGATCGATACGCTTGATCGTGAGAAAAGCTTCGCCCCTCCAATTATCAATTCCTATGGAGGTAAATCGCTGCATATGATGTCGCATGGCGAGTCCTTTTTTGCCACATTTATGAACCGGTTTGGCGGCAGGGGACTTTATATTTTGGACGAGCCGGAGGCGGCGTTGTCCCCTTACCGACAGATGGCGATGCTGTCGCGAATCCATGAGCTGGTGAAGCAGCATTCCCAGTTCATTATTTCCACGCATTCTCCGATTCTGATGGCTTATCCGGACAGCAAAATTTATCAATTAACAGCTGAAGGCATGCGGGAGGTCGCGCTTGAAGCAACCGACCATTATGTCATCATGAAGGAGTTCCTGAACAACCGTGAACGGATGCTGGGTGAATTGTTCAGTCCGGAGTAGGGACTAGCCGAGACCATTTGCTTTTAATCGCTTGGCATCCTCCATAAGCTGCTGTACAAATCGCTCGATGGCCATTGAGGGGGCGTGATCCTTCGTCTGGATGACGGAGAAATCCCGTGCGAACTTGATCCCTTTCAAAGGGATGCTTCGCAGGGCTCCCGATTCAAGCTCCTTGCGGACAACCCAGCGCGACAGAATCGCGATGCCAAGTCCAGCAGCGACGGCCTCCTTAACGCCCTGACTGCTGTTAAATACATATGTACGCTGAACCTCGAGCTTATGCTCTTGCAGAAAAAGGTCGCTGAACGCCCTTGTGCCCGACCCGCTTTCACGTAAAATCCAGTTCATATGCTGGAGCTTGCCGACATCGGCCTGCCGCGTGGCGCAAAGCGGATGGTCAGGTGCAGCTACCAGCAGCATCTCATCCTTCATATAGGGGGTAATCACCAGATCCTCTCCAGTTACATTACCCTCGACCAATCCCAGATTAATCTCTTTCTTACGAACCTTTTGAACAATCTCCCAGGTGTTTCCGATCGTCACCTGCAGTTCAACCTGCGGGTATTGGGCGACGAATTCGGCAAGGAGACGTGGCAGAAGATACTCGCCGATCGTGAAGCTGGCACCGACATGAATCGCCCCGGTTACCGTATCCTGCAGCAGTTGAATATCCCGCCTTGCTTCATCGTACAGGTCCAAAATTTTTTTAGCCTTCTCGTATAAAATATATCCCGCCTCAGTCAGCTTCACCTGCTTTGGGGAACGGTGCATCAGCTTGGCGTCAAGCTCGTTCTCCAGATTGCGGATATGCAGACTAACGCCAGGTTGAGACAAATTCAAAAGCTCGGCGGCACGCGAGAAATTTTTCTGTTCAGACACAGTTACGAAAACCTTCAAATTCTCAACTATCATTCGTTAGTCTCTCCTTTGCTAGCTACTCTCATTGTACCCTGCTCCTGAATCGCTCAACAACCTGTTTTCCATCACAGGACGGACCAATCATAAGTATTTCTCATGATCAAGATAGCAGATATTTATTTCCGCTTTGCCGCAGACCGCCGTATAGTTGTAACCGTAACTGCAGACAGATTTTTTTACAACGGTGGGGAAGTGAGAAGATGGGGCAAAATTATATTCATTTATGGAGACAAAATAAAAAATTCGGCTTCGCCGAAGGGATCATCATTACGCTAATGCTGGCCGTTCTCGCTAAGTTTATAGCGGGTTTTCCGTTTTTAAGCATTATGGGTCAGCTAGTCATCGCCATATTACTAGGCATAGCCTGGCGGGCGATATTGGGTGTGCCGTCAGAAGCGGCACCCGGGATTAACTTCTCAAGCAAGAAGCTGCTGCGCTTTGGCATTATTCTGCTCGGGATGAGGCTTAATCTGCTTGATATTATTCACGCCGGACCGAAGGTGCTGGCTATTGCAGTGATTAATATTGTATTTGCCATATTCGTGGTATATGGACTGACCAAATTATTCAAGGTGGATCAACGGCTTGGCATTCTGACGGCTTGTGGCACCGCTATTTGCGGAGCGGCTGCTGTAGTGGCGATCGCCCCGCAAATCAAAGCGAGCGATGATGAGACGGCGGTGGGTGCTGCCACGATTGCTATTCTAGGTACTGTGTTCACCTTAGCGTATACGCTATTGTATCCTGTGCTAGGCTTGACAGCGGCCGGATACGGTATTTTCTCGGGAGCTACGCTCCATGAAATCGCCCACGTTATCGCTGCGGCAGCGCCAGGCGGCAAAGAAGCGGTTGATCTGGCCGTTATCATTAAGCTGACACGTGTGGCCTTGCTTGTACCTGTCGCGATTGTTATTGGTGTCTGGGTAGGTCGAGCTGAACGCAGAAATAACACGAATACGGCAAAAACAAGCTGGCGCGACATTCCGATTCCATGGTTTATTCTTGGCTTCCTGCTGATGAGTGGTGTCAATACGCTGGGCATCATTCCTGCGGTAGTGACGGACCAGCTGATCGTCGCAGCTTATTTGCTGATTGCCATGGCTATGGCAGCGCTAGGCTTGAACGTCGATATTGCCACCTTCCGCAGAATGGGGCTAAAATCTTTTGCCGCCGGATTTATCGGCTCGGTATTACTGTCGGGCCTCGGCTTCGGCCTGATACATTGGTTCGGCCTGGCCTAAGAGGTTGGGAGTTACTCGGGGTTAGCAGAAAGAAAACCAGTAACCCCCGGTTGGTTCTAATGGGGAGCTGGTATAAGCCTGGTAGATGGCATTAGAACCAGTAAAAGCTCAGTAGAAGTTCAGTAGAGTATGGCAGAAACAATGGAAGCCCAGTAAAATCCCGTGGCACCCAGTGGAAGTCAGCAGTAACTCAGTGGAAGCCTAGCAGGAGTCGGCAAAGACCGAGAACCTGGTAAAACTCAGCATAAGAACTCAGTAGAACTGAATAGTACTCTGTAGAAGGTTAGTAGAACTCAATGGTAGCTCAGTAGAAGTCAATAGAAGACTAGTAGTAACTCAATAGAACTGAATAGTGCTCAACAGTACCCTGTAGAAGTCAGTAGTGACCCAGCAGAACTGAATAGTGCTCAACAGTACCCTGTAGAAGTCAGTAGTGACCCAGCAGAACTAAATAGTGTCAACAGTACCCTGTAGAAGTCAGTAGTAACTCAGTGGAACTGAATAGTGCTGAACAGGACTCAGTAGAAGTCAGTAGTGACCCAGCAGAACCCAGTAGAACTCAACAGGATTTTGTAGAAGTCAGTAGTAACTCAGTGGAACTGAATAGTACTCAGTAGAAGGCCAGCAGAATTCAATGGTAACTTTGTAGAACACAGTAGAAGATAGTGGAAGGCAGTGGAACCCAGAAAAACTCAACAGAAGGCCTCTCAGTAGTAATCGAGCAGAGCTCAATAGAGCTCAGCAAAGCTCAGTAGAACCCAGCAATAACTCAGTAGAATCCAATAGGCACTCTGTAGAAACCCAGTAAAACTCAAATAGCCCCCCCCTGGACGCCCCCTTTGGAACTCTAACGAAACTACAGAACGCTATTTGCACGTAAACAGCAGCCAAAAAAATCTAACGAAACTGTGAATCGTTATTGAAGGGAAAAATAGGCTGTAAGCGACAATTTTGATCGAATAGCGTTACCCAGTTTCGTTACAATTTCCGGCGGCTCTTTATGAGCGAAATAACGATATCCAGTTTCGTTAGAGGCTCCTGATAAAAATAAGCAGCCCCCCAGCCCCCTGGACGCCTCCTTTGGAACTCTAACGAAACTACAGAACGTTATTTGCACGAAAACAGCAGCAAATATAATCTAACGAAACTGTGGATCGTTATTGAAGGAAAAAATAGGCTGAAAGCGACAGTTTTGATCGAATAGCGTTACCCAGTTTCGTTACAATTTCCGGCGGCTCTTTTTGAGCGAAATAACGATATCCAGTTTCGTTAGAGGGTCCTAGCAAAAATAAGCACCCCCCTAGCACCCCCCTGGACGCCCCCTTTGGAACTCTAACGAAACTACAGAACGTTATTTCCACATAAACAGCAGCAAATAAAATCTAACGAAACTGTGAATCGTTATTGAAGGGAAAAATAGGCTGTAAGCGACAATTTTGATCGAATAGCGTTACCCAGTTTCGTTACGATTTCCGGCGGCTCTTTTTGAGCGAAATAACGATATCCAGTTTCGTTAGAGGCTCCTGATAAAAATAAGCAGCCCCCCAGCCCCCCTTGACGCCCCCTTTGGAACTCTAACGAAACTACAGAACGTTATTTGCACGAAAACAGCAGCCAAAAAAATCTAACGAAACTGTGGATCGTTATTGCAGAGAAAAATAGGCTGAAAGCGACAATTTTGGCCGAATAGCGTTACCCAGTTTCGTTACAATTTCCGGCGGCTCTTTATGAGCAAAATAACGATATCCAGTTTCGTTAGAGACTCGCGTGTGAGAATCCAAGTTTTCTGATAACCTGCAAATTTGCAGGCTTTTTTTATTTATAGAATCAAAATCGTTATTCAAGCACCACTGCATTCCAGCGAAACTCCCTAAAGGGGGGGACGATTCCGCTCAACAGCCGGATACAGCGAACTCACCATTCGCGCGGCTATAAAACTTGATCCTTTATTATATGAAAACTTGTATAATATGTAGTAGCAGCTAGGTCGGGGTACGTTTGGAGATACACGAGACTTGCGAGTGGATTTAACGTAGGGGAGATGCAGGGATGAGTGAGGCAATCAACTGGAAGCATGGAGCCGTGGGACATAAATTTGTAGCCTCCTATAGTGGCGGCAAGGACAGCACCTTGGCTTTATATAAAGCGATGCAAGCGGGGGAAGCGGTGGGATTGATTATGATGCTGGAGGAGGAAGGTAAACGATCCAGATCTCACGGCATGCCTCCTGAAATAATTCAGGCGCAAGCCGAATCCATCGCTCTGCCGATCTTTACAGCGGCTACAAGCTGGGAAGACTACGAGCGTAATTTCATGCGGCTATTGGCGGAAGCCAAGCATCAAGGAGCCGAGGTGTTGGTAACCGGAGATCTGGATGTGCCTGTCGAAGACTGCTGGCATGATCGCGTTACGAGAAATGCGGGATTAGGACTTGGCATGCCGTTATGGGAGATGGATCACCGCGACGCCGTCGAGGAGTTCATCAATCTGGGCTTTGTGACAATGCTGGTTACTGTAAACCTGGAGCTAGGCATGAGTGAAGATGACCTGGGGCGTATTCTGACACAGGAGTATGTGGACGAATTGGTGGCCAGAGGCATTGACCCCTGCGGCGAAGGCGGCGAGTTTCACACCACAGTCATAGACGGCCCGCTCTTCAAGCATCCGATTCCCATTCGGAAATGTGGGATTTTGAGGGACGGCAAGTATGCCTTTTTGCCATTGGAGCTTGAACAAGGGCCTCAAGATAACAACAAAAAAACCTTGCGATAACAAGGTTTCAATGATAGTGGCGCGCCACGGCGGGATTCGAACCCGCGACGCACAGTTTAGGAAACTGTCGCTCTATCCTGCTGAGCTACGGGCGCCTATGAAATTGTACTTTCAAGATGTCATGAAAAATCGACATAAAGATATTATAAAATAATAATCGTAAAAAGGGAATCCGAAAATACAATTAAGCGGCAAAGGAGACGGTCTTATGGGTAAAATCGCAATTACCGGTGCTACAGGACAGCTCGGAGAAATGACGATCTTCCATTTGTTGGAGCTTAACGTGTCTGCTGGAGATATGATTGCTGTGGTTCGCAATCCCGAGAAAGCCAAACCGCTGGCTGATCTGGGCCTTCAGATTCGCTATGGAAATTATGAAGATGAAGCCTCCATGCTTGCGGCCTTTGAAAATGTGGATAAGCTGCTCTTCATCTCCAGCCCATCCTTGGATAACACCCATCGTATTGCCCAGCATGCCCGGGTCGTTGAAGCGGCGAGAGATGCAAAGGTAGGTTTTATCGCTTATACCAGCCTTGCATTTCCAGAAAAGTCCGCGTTGGGGCTGGAAAATCTTCATCTCGCGACAGAATATGCGATTCGAACGACGGGGATTCCTTATACTTTTCTGCGCAACGGATTTTATATGGATATTCTCGTAAATCCTGGCCTGCATGGAGTGATCGAATCGGGTGAGCTCGTATCTGCCTCAGCAGGAGCCAAAGTGAACTATGTGACCCGTAATGACCTGGCACTGGCTGCGGCCAACGTATTAACCGGCTCAGGACATGAATACCAAACCTATGAACTGGCGCATCCGCATCCTTTTACGTATGATGAGTTTGTGCAAATTTTGTCCGAGGTATCTGGTACACTGGTCAAGCATGCGGATTTAAGCTCTGAACAGGCCTATGAACGCCTCGTGGCAACCGGGACGCCGGGAGCAGCAGCGGCGTTTATGACCCAGGCTATTTATCCCGCTATTGCTGCGGGGCAATTCAGTTTCGCATCCGAGGATTTGGTCAAGCTGATCGGGAATCGGTTCACCACGGTGAAGGCAGCACTGGAGCAGTTTATGGGGAAATAGGGAGGATACAGCAAATATAACTTGTATATAGTGAAAAGGCACAGAAGTGATCGGGATTGCCCGGTACCTCGGTGCCTTTTTAATCAATTCTTACAGATCATCAAATCCGTTGTCGTCGCCGACTTTGCCGTAGTTGCGGGATTTAGCTTCGAAGAAGTCCGTCTTTGTTGCATTGAGCGCTTCATCGGAGAATGGCTTGATCCAAGGCATGCAGTTGACATCAACGCCTTCGTATGCTTTGTCCAGCCCCATCAATTTAAGGCGTTTATTGGCGATGTATTTGATGTAATCGGACAATTCGTTCAGGTCGATGCCTCGTACCTGCTTGAGCGTATAATGCGCCCAGTTGGTCTCGAGCTCAACCGCACGGTTAATTGTGCCATAGACATAATCCATATTTTCCGGAGTATGCAGTTCCGGATAATCGGTGAGCAGCTGCTTGAATACTTCGGCGAAGAAGTAGCAGTGCTGGTTCTCATCGCGTTGGATATAGGAGATCATCTGACTGGTTCCCATCATCTTCTGATCGCGAGCCAGGTTATAGAAGAAGGCAAAGGTACTGTAGAAGAAAATGCCTTCCAAAATCAAGTCGGCTACCAGCGCCTCAAAGAAGGTTTGAGGTGTCTGTTCGTTGCGGAAGTTCTGATAGATCTCGGAGATGAACGTATTGCGGTCCAGCAGTACCGGATCATGCTTCCAATATTCAAAAATCTCCTTCTGCTCCTGATCGGATACGAGAGAGGACAATACATAGGAATAGGATTGGTTATGCACAACCTCTTGCTGGGCGATGACTGCCGCGATCGCTTCCAGGGAAGAATCGGTTAAATAGCGCTTCACATCGCCGACGAACATCGTCTGCATCGAATCAAGCACGGCTAAGAGGCCGATGTTGATCTTGAAGGTGCGCTGTTCCTCAGGCTCAAGCAGCGGGAACTGCTGGGCATCTTTACTCATCGGGATTTCATCGGCAATCCAGTAATTGAGCAGCAGCACCTTGTACAGCTTATACATATGCGGCATACGGATGTCGTCCCAGTTCACAATACCGGAGCATTCGCCATTAATGATACGGGTTGATTTGTTGGGAGCCTTAGTGTTAAAGATCTCCTGTAATTGCAGTGTCATTTAGTCCATCTCCTAATATTAATAATCTTGCAAATCTATCAGTATCAAAAATAGGATTATGATGCGCAGGATTCGCACTCTTCAATAGTCAATGCACGGCTGCGGACATAATAAGTTGTCTTGATGCCAGCCTTCCAGGCATGCAGATGCAGCTCCAGGAATTCGGTTGCTTTGATGTCCGGGCGCACATAAAGGTTGAAACTTTGCGCCTGGTCGATATGGCGTTGACGGGCGCTGGCCATATTGATGGACCAGTGCTGATCGATCATGAACGCGGTCTTGTAATACCAGATCGTCTTCTCGGACAGGTCCGGAGCCGGGTTCGCGACTTTATAGGTTGTTTTCTCTTCATAGGAAAGAAGTTCATAAAGCGGATCGATGCTGGCGGTAGAGCCGGCGATGATTGAGGTCGATCCGTTAGGCGCGATAGCAAACATCCAGGCGTTGCGTACGCCGTTCTCATGGACTTGTCCCATCAGCTCTTTCCATTGCTCTGTTGTTACGAATTTGCCTTCACGCGAACCGTCAACATAACCACGGGAAGTAAAGTAATGTCCGTTATCCCAGTCCGAGCCTGTAAACTTCGGATAGCGGCCTTTTTCAATCGCCAGTTCCATACTTGATCTGATCAGCAGGTAGTTGATCTTCTCATATAGAGCATCGTTATATTGTACAGCCTCCTCGGATTCCCAGCGGATGCCCTCAAGTGCGAGCAGATGGTGCAAACCGAAGGTACCCAGCCCGATAGCACGGTATTGGCTGTTGGTATATTGTGCTTGAAGCACCTCAATATTATTAATGTCAATGACGTTATCCAGCATACGTGTCTGAATCGGTACGAGACGATCCAGGACTCCGGCAGGTACAGCACGTGCCAGGTGGATCGAGTTCAGGTTGCAGACAACGAAATCGCCAGGAATTTTAGAGATGACGATCCGGGTCTGGCCATCTTTGGTTACGAGTTCCTCTTGCTCAACGACTGTTGGCGATTGGTTCTGCATAATCTCCGTACATAGATTGGAGGAGTAGACCATACCGTGGTTCCGGTTCGGATTCGCACGGTTGACGGTATCGCGATAGAACATGTAAGGTGTTCCCGTCTCCAGCTGCGACTTCATAATTCGCTTCATAATGTCAATGGCCGGCATTGTGATCCGGGACAGGGTGGGGTGATCCACTGCTTCTTGATATTTCTCGCGGAATTCGCCCTTGCCGACTTCCTCATCATAGAAATCCTCCAAGCCCAGCGGACGTCCGTTTGCGTCCTTCCAGCCCATCGTCTTCTTCACTTCATGCGGGCAGAACAGATTCCACTCACCCCGGTTCTCTACAGCCTCCATGAACAAGTCAGGCAGACATACGCCATGGAAAATATCATGCGCGCGCATCCGCTCATCCCCGTTGTTAAGCTTCAGGTCGAGGAAGGAGAGAATATCTTTATGAAATACGTCAAGGTAGACGGCGATTGCGCCTTTGCGCGTGCCAAGCTGGTCTACGCTGACCGCGGTGTTGTTAAGCTGGCGAATCCAGGGGATGACGCCAGAGCTTGTGTTCTTGTGGCCGCGGATATCTGATCCACGGGCCCGGACTTTGCCGAGATAGACACCGATTCCGCCGCCCATCTTGCTGAGGCGAGCCACATCGGTATTGGAGTCGAAGATCCCTTCGAGGGAATCGTCAACCGTATCGATGAAGCAGCTGGAGAGCTGCCCGGCTACCTTCTTGCCGGCATTGGACATCGTTGGCGTTGCCGCGGTCATGTAAATATGGCTCATCGCCCAGTAGGCTTCTTTGACAAGCTCCATCCGTCTCTCTGCCGGTTCTTTATGCATCAAGTACATGGCAATGACCATGTAGCGTTCTTGCGGCAGCTCCATGGTGCGACCTTCAAAGTCAGCAGCCAGATAACGCTCGGATAGCGTAAGCAGCCCGATATAGTCGAACAGTAAATCACAGGATGGGTCAATTACCTCTCCAAGCTCGTCGATTTGTTCTTTAGTATAGTACTCTAGCAATTCTTCACGATAGATACCGCTCTTGCATAGGTCGGAGATCAGATGGTAGAACGAACCGTAAGGCTGATCCGGATAAGATTTATAGCGGCGGTTCACGGCGGCCTTCTTATACAGGGATGTCAGCAGGGCGCGGGCAGCGGCGAATTTCCACTCCGGCTCTTCCTTGGTCACGAGCTCAAGCGCAGACATCGTAAATGCACTGCTGATCTCCTCTCCGGTAACGACATCGCGTCTCAATTTGGATTGCACACCGCGCAGCAGGCGCTCCTTATCGATTTTGTTCAAGCCCTCCAGAATACGGTCGGCGTAGATGCCCAGACGCTCGCTGTCGAACGCCAGTTGGCGGTTATTAGGTTTGGTTACAAATGATGGCATGGAATATCCTCGCTTTCGTGATATAAGATCAGGCAGCAGCCAAAGCTGTGCGAAACTACAAAACTTGTTATTTAAAATTGCAAATAAACAGCGAAAAAAAGGGGCGCTGAGAGAGTATGTCGCGCCGGTTGGTATATATTTCACCATATTCACTGTGAGAAACATCACAGATTATCAATTATACAAGAAACGAGGTAGGCTAGAAAGAGTACAAGGGTTCCCAATCTATAACTTTTTGGGCTGCCAAGCTCTCTGGAATCCTTATAATACGCTGGTTAGAGCTGCCTCGATAGAGCAGAGAGGGGTCCCTTAAATTTTTTATAAATCTTCCATCGACAAGAACATCACAGCGTTCCAGCAGGCCAAATTCCGGGGTACCCGGCATCGCCAGCAGTTCTTCAAATGTATATCCTGTATATATCCAGATCGGAACCGGGCCAGCTTCCTGGCGCAATCGATCGATGAAATCATTGACCTCTTCAGCAGAGAAAAAGGGATCGCCGCCAAGAATAGAGACTCCGCTTAATAGAGGGTTATTTTTAATATCCGAGATAATCTCTACCTGCCGTTCTTCTGTAAATGGTTCTCCATAATTGAAGTTCCACGTAGCCGGGCTGAAGCAGCCCGGACAACGGTGGCGGCATCCGCTGATGAAGATGGAGGCGCGCAGGCCTTCGCCTTCATTTATTGATTCCGGGTAATAACCGCAGATGTTCATATCCCGTGTTTCACCCGATCCCGAACCTCTGCCTGTTTAGCGGCGTTGAAGCGGGTCTGATAGTCTCCGGTCAAGTAGCCTGTTACCCGGCGCAGGCGACGGATATGCACATCATTCTCATGCTGACCGCAGGAAGGGCAGGTAGCTCCGATAATCCCCTCATAGCCGCAGGATGTGCAGCGGTCAATCGGATGGTTAATGCTGAAATAGCTAACTTGCTTGGATAACGCAAATTTTACAATGTTGATGAATGCAGCCGGATTATTGCGAGCATTCCCATCCAGCTCGATATAAGAGATAGCGCCGGCGTTGCAAAGATCATGGAACGGGGCTTCCAACTCAATTTTCTTCGCTGCACTTATGGTATAGTACACCGGGATGTGGAACGAATTGGTATAGTATTCACGGTCTACAATTTCGGCCACCTTGCCGTACACAGCCCGGTCACGCTTGGTGAATTTGCCGGACAGCCCTTCGGCAGGCGTTGCGAACAGCGTAATATTCAGATTGTGGCGCTCACTCTGCTCGTCGCAATATTTGCGCATATAAGAGATCAGGTCATAAGCTTTGCGATATACTTCCTCATCTTCGCCATGGTGCTTGCCGTACAATGCCTTCATGCATTCCGCGAGCCCGATGAATCCGATCGACAGGCTGCCGTGCTTGAGCAGGTCTCCAACCTGATCGTCAGGGGCGAGCTGCTCGCCACCTTCCCAGACGCCTTCGCGCATCATGAAATCGGAAGCTTTGGCCTTTTGGCGAGACTGAATCTCGAAGCGGTGCAGCAAGCCATCCGTTGCGATATCCATATAATGCTTCAGCTCGCGGTAGAAGCCGCGCTCATCGGCCTTTTTGCGCCGTCCCAGCGCGATACCGTGCTCCAGTCCAAGCTTGACGAGATTAATTGTATTAAAGGACAGATTGCCTTTGCCAGACAGATGGTTGCGTCCCAAGCGGTCGCTTAATACGCGAGTGCGGCATCCCATGGTTGCAAATTCCGTATCCGGATTGGTGGGGTCATAGTATTGCAGGTTGAGCGGCGCATCCAGGTTAGCGAAGTTGGGATACAGTCGTTTGGCCGAGCATTCTGCGGCCATCAGGAATAGATGATAGTTCGGATCTTCTTTATCCTGATTGATCCCTTGTTTGCATTTGAAAATTTGGATCGGGAAGACCGGTGTCTCACCGCTGCCCAGACCGCGCATCGTCGCCTTCAGCAGGGATTGGATGACCAATTGTCCCTCCGGAGAGGTGCAGGTCCCATAGTTGATGCTGGTGAACGGGATTTGTCCGCCCGCCCGGCTCGACATCGTATTCAAGTTATGAATCAGGCTCTCCGCAGCCTGTAAAGTTTCTGATTCGGTCTCCTTGGAGGCATATTTGAAAGTTCTCGGATATTGCTCCTGAAGGTCGCTGCGACTCATGGAGATTTCACCCAGGTCCGCCGCCTCGTCTCCTTCTTCAAAGTAGCCAAGCCCTTTGCGGAAATACTTCGCGAACGACTTCCTTACATAAGGGGCCAGATCGTGATCCAGTTTATTGGAGGAGACGCCGCCATACTGGGCATTTTGCTGGGATTGGAAAATGATCGCCACCAGCGCCATGGCTGTCATGATCGAATTAGGCGGACGAACGCTGCCATTTCCGGTGTTAAAGCCTTGAGCGAGCAGTTTATCAAATGGAATGAAGATGCAGTTCGTCGTGCCGATGGCATATTGATCCAGGTCATGCACATAGACGATATTGTCTTGAATAGCTTGTACCAGATGGTTAGGCATCACAAAGTGATTCGCATACCATTTGGCGTACTCACTGCCAAATTTGCTCATTTTGCCGGAGAAGCTCTCGCCGTTCAGGTTTGCATTCTCGCGCAGTGCATCCAGGTTGGAGCTGGCAACAATTTCTTCCCCTAAATGAATCACCTCATCCAGCATTTGCTCCTGATCCGTATAAATTCGATTTAATAAAGCCATAACTAAGTGCTCCCCTCTAATTACTAGACATTCTAGACATATAAAAAGCATTTCCAACCTGCTTGAAGGTCGAAAATGCCCGATTGCGCTCCATCAAACACAGTACTCCTGTGCTCGGATAGTGTATAGCTGAAATAGTATGTAGCAGCTGCAAGCGGACACCTGCCTGATTCCTCGCAGGTCATTAGCGGTGTCATTGAAACAGGCAGGTCTCCTGGCTTCCGGGTTATTCAGTGGCGCCTTCCCACAGGCTTGCTTACCCGCAGTGGCATATTGCCGCCGAATCGCTTGTATCGCTTGTAGAGTGTGTTCAAAAAGTTCACTTTTTGATCAGCCATCGGTATCAAATCTTGAATTCAGCCGGGCTTTCTGGTGCTTGCGCAGGTATTGCCCGCGCCGCGCTCCTATTGCCTTTGGCTTCATCTAACCTTCTCGGTGTTGAAAACTGACCTTTTTGAACACTCACTTATAGAGGCTGTGAAGCCTCCCAAGCTTCCGGTCACAGTGGCGGGACCGCAGCGGATTTGCACCGCGCTTCCCTTTTAAGATCCGGTAGTATAAAATGCACCGAACCACCTGTTCATACTATATTTGGTTGTCTGGAATTGATCATAGCCCAATATGTTGTGTTTGTAAACAGGTCATAAGAAGGATTGACGAGTGAAAATTAACTGAAAAACAGGAGAAAGCAGATGTGATGCGGCGAGTCGGGGTCGAAAAAAATTGTGAACTTTTATGGACTGCACAGATGCTTGAATGAGTGATTATTGGAGAGAAGGGAGGGGATTCGACTGGCATCTACGAAACCGTCTCTAACGAAACTGGATAACGTTATTTGGACGAAAAAGCGGGACTGAAAAATGTAACGAAACTGGGTATCGCTATTTGGCCCAAAATAGTCGGTTTCAGCAGGTACAAGCCCAAATAACGATATGTAGTTTCGTTAAATTGAATTTGTGCTTTTTTTCGCGGCAATAGCGTTCAGTAGTTTCGTTAGAAGATCTGAGCAGAAATCCAGCGAATCGGAGTTTGAATTTCACCCGGGGTTGTGGTTAGAATAGAATTAATATGGAATAGAAAGGAAGTCTTGAAGATGGCGATAGCAGAAGTAACAGTTATTCCCGTTGGTACAGGAAGCACCAGTCTCAGTTCATATGTAGCCGAGCTGCAGCGCGTGTTGGAGAAGCAAACCGGCATTCAATATACACTGACCTCCATGAGCACGATTATTGAGGGGCAGCTTGAGGATATCTTTACCGCGATCCGGGCCCTTCATGAAGCACCATTCCAATCTGGGGCGATGCGCGTATCCACCTCGATCAAGATCGATGACCGCCGCGATAAAGTGAGCTCCTCTGAGCAGAAGCTGCGCTCCGTACGCGAGAAGCTTTAATCATTTTCCAGTCTTTGTGGTTGCATTTTTCCAAAAAAGCGGTATAATATTTTTTGTTTCTGAAATTCGAAGAGATTATGCTGATGTAGCTCAGCAGGTAGAGCAACGCACTCGTAATGCGTAGGTCGGTGGTTCGAATCCTCTCATCAGCATCCTTACTTTTTCAAGCGTGGCACGGTATCCGAAGTTCTCTGGGGCCGTGCCTTTTTGCGTAAAAAGCTTATGATCTACCGTTTTTCCACCCTTTACTCAAGTGAAGTGGTGTTTTACCATTGCGGGCTCTATTATAACTTGCACCAAAACGAGCGATAATTAAAAGTAAGAAGTAATTTTCCAGGAGGTTTGAAATGAAGAAGTTTATAGCCGGGGTCGTTGTGGGAGTACTGCTCTTCGGGATTGCATCCGTTCTCTCCAGCTCCATCAGGTCTCGAATGAATGTGCAAAAGGGGATTTATACCATTAAAAAAACAGACGGTACCTTGATATCGGAGGGCGCCGTGTTAGGTGGGATTGTTTACGCACCTGTTAGAGCGATGGCTGCAACATTCGGAGTTCCTTTAACCGTGGAGGGGAAGACGGTCTTAGTAGGCGAACCGACCGATTCACAAAGTCCAATGGAAGACAATGTATTAGTCGATGAGACTTTAGAATGGACTAATCGGATTAATCATTTACGTGGTGTAATTAGCAGCTGTGAAGTAAATATAGCGTTGAGAAAGGATAAGATAACAACCTTAGTTGCAGAAATTGAGAAGGAGAAATCAAAACAAAACTCAACGGGTCGACTGAAGCAGCTCGAAGAGGAGCTCAAGGAGAACAAGGATACCTTAAAGGAGCTCCGGGGAGGAATCACCGCCGCAGAGCGGGAAATATCGGAGCTGCAAAAGAAGATAGATGCCAAGAAATAGATTATCAATAATGATGAGAAAATATTTTCTATAATATAGCTTGTGTATGAGTACGGCTTAAAAGAGTGGTCGGTTAATCTCCCGGAAGGGAGGTGATGCCCGTGGGGTTAAAGACGCTTTGATACCTCCAGACAGGAGTAACTTTAACGGGCTGGCTGACGTTAGAGGTATAAGTATATCGCTTTGCCTGGGAGGTCTTATGATTAGATTTCTTAAACTGAACGGTATAAGCGCTTTATATGGACTTCATTTTGCCATACAAATTGAACTGATGGCGGAGCCGTATCGGCTTGCAAGAGTGGCTGGCGTTGATTTGGCGCAGATGAATAGGATCATCGGTTGGGCGATGATCGTGATCCTGCTTGCTGCTTCATTTCTGATGTACTATCTGACGAACCGCTTATTAGAAAGTGGGGGAGCAAGGTTCTGGACTGCCGTACTCTGGCTGCCGTATGCAGTGATGTTTATGTATGGGATTAGCCGTCTATTCCCTATCACGGATCGGGCTGATTCTCCACCGCCTGTATTGGGATTGTTAGTAATAGCGGCCGCGCTGCTCTATCCTCTATATATCCTATTTCTTAATTTTATGACCTACATACGCCGTGAAACGAATGCCAAGAGGCGGATAATAAATGCATGCGATAAAATAAAATCTGCTAACCCTAGGGCAGATAACAATAAGGATCAAGGTCGGTAATCCGATGCGCAGCCCCTTCAAATTTTTGAAGGGGCTAATGAATTGCTAATTTACCAACAGCTTCTACAGCAGTTCTTATGATGGTGATGATGGTTGTGGTGATGACGGCGACGGCGAGGACTAACGACTCCGTGATCCACAGTAACGTGGCAGTGTTTGCTTACTTTTGGTACAAACTTGATCGTAGTTACCTGAGTTTTAACAATTCTCTTGAAGCGAACTTTGGGTCTTGGTTCACGATGGCAGCAATGTTGTGAATACATGCTTGAATTCCTCCCTTCAGTGGTAATGCATTGTATGATGGAGTGATTTGCATGGAAACGTACAGATGACCTCAAGGCAATCGGTCTAGAGAGGGGCGATTAAATATAAAATTCCCGGCAGTGTAGAAGAACCGCCGGGATAGTGTATAATCAGATAGTGGCTTAAAGTAAGCCCATTTGTTTTAGTTGGCATAGGTGTAGCTATCATTTGTCTTGTTCAACAGCTTTTTAAATCCGGTTGAAGCATACAGCTTCTTGTCTTTGGTAATGAACAGAACCTCGGTGTTGGGAATGCTCTCGGCAAACTTCAGTCCTTTTTCTACACCCATAAGAACGAGGGCGGTATCCATCGTATCAGCATCGGTCGAACGGTCGGTAATGATCGTTACGCTACTGATGTTGTTATCGACGGGATAGCCTGTCTTGGGGTCAAGGATATGCGGGTACATTTTGCCGTCTTCCATGAAGTAACGCTCGTATATCCCCGCGGTAACAACCGTCTTATCATTCACGGGAACGAAGCCGATCGGTTTGCCGCGCTCTTGATCAGGATCCTGGATGCCGATGTTCCAATCCTTGCCTCCGGGCTTCTGTCCCATGGCAAAAACGTTGCCGCCAAGGTCGATAATCGCGCTATGGAAGCCTTGATCCGCTAAATAGTCATATACGCGGTCAGCGGCGTAGCCTTTGCCGTAGGAACCCAGGTCGATATCCATGCCCTTTTCCGTCAGGTACAGCTCGTGTTTGGCTTCATTCAGCTCCAGCTTATGATAGTCGCACAGCTTTTGCATGGCGGCGATATCTTCGGGAGCGGGGACATGGGCGCCTTCATGGCCGATATTCCACAGGGCGACAAGCCTGCCGATCGTTGGGTCCAGCAATCCTTCCGAACGCTTGGCATAATCGACAGCGTAGGCGACAAGATCGAAAGTCTCCTTGGACACTTGTACTGGAGCAATACCAGCATTCGCATTCACCTTGTATATTTCGCTGTTCTCGTTATTTCTGCTGATCTGGCCGTCGATCTCTTTGAGCAATTCTCCGATTTCATCGAGATTTTTCTTGGTAGCCCGATGATCATAAATCTTGATATTAACTACCGTATCAAAGATAAAGTAGGTTTCTTTCATAGGTTCAACGGTTTGATCCTGCGTCTCGCTGCTGGAACCGGGAGCTGAGCTATTTCCCGAATTGCCGCAGCCTGCTAACAGGGAACCGGCGAGAGACATCGTTACCAGTAAAATAGCGGCTTTCTTCATACTCATCGGATTAACCTCTTTTCTGCCTGTCTTTTATCGTCCTTGATTGTAGCAGAAATGGCACGGTACTAAAAGTACAAATTTTCACAATTAAAAATCTCTTCAATTTTAAATGATTTTTTTGTGAAAAGGCAAGGGATGAGACAATTGTCACACTTCTGTGATGAAAGTTACATGTATAATGAGTTCATCTAAGATTTATATTATCAAAAAATAAGGAAATAAGGAGTTGCACATGAAACGCGGAGATCTTCTGCTGATCGGATTAGTTGTAGTTATTGCTTTGGCCTTTATTATTCCACGATGGTTCGATCGAGATGCAAGTGAAAAAAATCACAACGAACTTCGGACTGCTAAAATTACGGTGGATGGGAAATTATTTAAAGAGGTAACTCTTACTCAAGAAGAGCAAACCATTGAAGTGAAAAATGAACATGGGCTTAATATTTTGAAAGTTCATGATTACGGTATTGAAATGATCGATGCGGATTGCCCCGATAAAGTATGTCTTTCCTTCGGATTTGTGGATCGGACGGGAGGTACGATTATCTGTCTTCCGCATAAACTGATGGTCGAGATCGAAGGCCCGTCAGAGGAGGATGGTATCGATGCAACGGTTAAATGAACAATCTAATATCGCGCTTAAAAGAACAGTGATCGTAGCAATCTTTGCTGCGGTGGCTGTTGTTCTAAGCCTGGTTGAATCCTTGATTCCCCTCAATATGGGTGTACCCGGCGCTAAGCTGGGACTTGCAAATATTATGGTGTTAACCTGTCTCTATTTCTTGCGGGCTCGGGATGCCATGATGATGGTGCTGCTTAAGACTTTGCTGACCGCCTTTATTCTCGGCACCTTCTCAAGCTTCTTATTTAGCATCATGGGGGCTTTGTTCAGCTTTGTGGCGATGTGGTTCCTATTGCTAATCGGGCGCGATAAGCTGAGCTTCATCGGAATTAGCATCGTCGGCGGGATCGCTCATAACATCGGGCAGCTGACCGCTGCTTGTATTTACTTCAATACGACGAAAATATTCTACTATTTGCCGATGCTGCTGATTATGGGGGTACTTACAGGGATTGCAGTAGGTATTGCCGTTAGATATCTGGTTCCTTCCTTATCGAAATTGTCCTTGTTCGAAGGATTTCTAGCATAGCAGCTGTGGTCGGTCAGGTGCTTGGCGCTGATTGCTATGAGAAGGCTGAAAAGGAGAGAGAGAAATGAGAGACACAATACTGGCTTATGAATTACAGCAAGTGTCCTTTGCCTATCATCCGCAGCAGCAAATTCTGAGTGATATCGATCTGCGAATTGCAGCTGGGAGCTGGGTGACTCTGGTTGGAGCTAATGGCAGCGGGAAATCGACTCTGGCGAAATTGCTTGGAGGGCTGCTGGCCGCAAACACAGGCAAGATTTATGTAGAAGGAACTGAGCTGAACCAGGACACGATTGCCCAAATCAGGCCGAAAATCGGGATGGTATTTCAGAACCCGGATAATCAGTTTATCGGTGCGACGGTGGAGGAGGATATTGCCTTCGGCTTGGAGGGCCGTTGCTTGCCTCGAGAAGAAATGGTGGAACGAGTAAAACATTACGCCGAGAAGTTAGAAATCGGTCATCTGTTGTCCAAGCACCCGGCGGAATTGTCCGGAGGCCAGAAGCAACGGGTGGCCGTTGCTGCGATATTGGCCATGGAGCCGAATATCGTTATCTTTGACGAGGCCTCTTCGATGTTGGATGAAAAGGCGCGTGGAGAGCTGCAGTCTATCATGAGAGAAATGAGCACAAGCGGCGAATATACAATTATCTCAATAACACATGACGCAGAAGAGATACTGGCCTCTGATAGAGCGATCGTGCTGAAGGATGGGGGAGTCGCAGCGGATCTAAGTCCGATGGAACTGTTTGAAGCCGAGGAACTATTAGCTTCCTGTCGGCTGATTGCCCCGTTTCGAGTTCGACTGTTCCAGGAATTGAGCAGACGGGGCATTGCACTGGGGCCTGGCAATGACATCGAGGAGGTGAGCGAGCAGCTATGGCAATTCATTTCGAGCAAGTAAGCTTTGCTTATGATGATCGCAGTCTATGGAGACATGGCGCATTAGAGGATGTCAGCATCTCGATTGCTTCTGGCAGCTTTGTAGGCATTGCCGGCATGACGGGATCTGGCAAATCTACGCTGCTCCAGCACCTCAATGGAATCTTGAAGCCTACCGCTGGAAGAGTGCAAGTGCTAGATTTCACAATTGGGCCTGGAGATAAAGGACCATTAAGTAAGCTGCGGAGGCGCGTAGGACTTGTATTTCAATTCCCCGAGCAGCAGCTGTTTGAGGACACCGTCGAGAAGGACCTCTGCTTTGGACCGTTGAACTTCGGGGTTCCGCTGGAGGAAGCGAAGGTACGGGCCAGCCGGGCGTTAGCTCTATTAGGACTGGATGATTCGTTCCTGCCTCGTAATCCATTCCACCTAAGCGGCGGACAGATGCGCAAGGTGGCGATCGCCTCGATTCTCACGATGGAGCCCGATATCATCGCTCTGGATGAGCCGACGGCCACGCTTGACCCGCAGAGCCGGGCAGAGCTTGCGCAGCTTCTCGCTAAGCTGCAGCGTGAAGAGGGGAAGACGGTCATCGTCGTTACCCATCGCATTGAAGAAATGCTGCCCTACGCGGATACCTGGATCGTGATGAAGGACGGACGAACCATATTCCAGGGATCGCCGTCAGAGCTGGCTTGCGAGGAGCATCGCCTATCTGAGGCGGGACTCGCTCTTCCGGAGTGTATCCGCATCTGGAGCCAGCTTGCGGCAAGGTTTGGTCTGGAGCATGAAAAGCCGTGCTTTAGCGCTAAAGCGCTCGCCGAACGGCTAGCTGGATTATATAAGGCTCATCCGCCGGAAGGAGGAGGGGCTGACGATGCGGGATAAGCTATTATTCGGGCGCTGTATCGATACCGGATCTTCAATTCACCAGCTTGATCCACGGGCCAAGATTACAGGGATGATTCTCTATCTGATCGCAGTTATCGCTGTTCATTCATGGTGGATGCTGCTGCTGACAGCGGTGTTCTCGCTGGTGTATATGCTGGCGACGCAGATTCCATTGAAGTATTTTGTGAAAGCTGCCAAGCCGCTATGGGTACTTATGGTTTTTATCTTTATCGTCCAGAGCTTAACGATCGAGGGGGGAGAGGCCGTTCTGCGAATTGGCGGATGGGTGCTCTATACCGAAGGTCTGAAGAGCGGATTCATCGCTGCCGCCAGAATGGCGCTGCTGGTGTCCTTTACGGCGATTCTTACGTTTACGACGACGCCGGGCTTGCTTAATCAAGGATTGGACGGTGTATTGAAGCCGCTGCAGAAGCTTGGCATCAAGACGCAACGCCTAACGCTGATGATGAGCATCTCGCTGCGTTTCATCCCGACCATTCTTGATGAGACGCACAAAATACTTAAAGCACAAGCTGCGCGCGGCGCAGATATTAAAGAACTGCCGTGGAAGGAAAAGGGGAAGCTGCTGTTATCCCTGCTCGTGCCGGTAACGGTGAGCGCCTTCCGCCGGGCGGAGGAACTAGTACTGTCGATGGAATCACGAGGTTATATCGTCGGGGCACCGCGATCGGAATATCATTTGCTTACTTGGCGGGCCCAGGATACCTGGTTTGTCCTGAGCTATGTACTTCTGGTTGTGGTTGTGCTGACATACCGATTCATATAAGAGGTTGCTCTCTATAAACATATTTAGGCTGGAGGGGAAACATCATGGCACGTTATTTTAATGGAAAAGAAGTTGAACTACTCGCGCCGGTGGGGACATTCGAGATTTTCAAGGAAGTGATTCAAGCCAACTGCGATGCGGTATATTTCGGGGGACCCAGCTTGAACATGCGCCTGATGCGCAAAGGTTATAATTTCACGCGGGAAGAGATTGTAGAGGCTGCCCAAATCGCACATTCACTAGGTAAAAAAGTATATGTTACGGTGAACAACCTGCTGAATGAAAATGAGCTCGACGAGGCTCGCGATTACTTAAAATTCCTCGATAGTGCAGGTCCGGACGCCTTGATTGTTCAGGATTTTGCTATTCTGGAATTAATCAAGGAGATGAATCTGTCGCTGACAGTCCATTCCTCAGTGATGATGAATGTGCACAATATCGAGATGGTTAAGGCGCTGCAAGACATGGGAGTAACAAGAGTGGTTGCTTCAAGGGAAATGGACCTGCAGAACACTCGTTATTTGCAAGCTGCAACGGGGGTTGAGATCGAATATTTCGTTCATGGCGATATGTGTTCGGTGCATGGGGCTAACTGTTATTTCAGCTCCATGGTGTTCGGGATGAGCAGTAACCGGGGGAAATGCATGAAGCCATGCCGCTGGGATTATCGCATCAAAAAGGATGGATACGTCTATCCTGCCGAATACCCTCTGGCGGTTAAAGATATGTATATGTATGAGCACATACCTGAGCTGATTCATGGCGGAATCACCTCTTTCAAAATCGAAGGCCGCATGCGTGATACCGAATTTGTACTGATGCTGGTCAATGCTTACGGAGACGCGATTGATCGCTATATAGCCGATCCGATTGGGTTCGAACGGACACGGGACTCGAAGCTGCTCTTCGAGAATCGCAAGCGGGATTTCTCAACGGCTTATGCCTTTGGCAGACCCGGATTATCGAATATTAACAAGCGTTATGAAGGAACAGGCAAGTTCTACAGTACGGGCAAAGTATTCAGTACTCCAACTGCCGAGAGAGAACTCAGCGAGAAGCGAGTGGCCGATATCCGCGGTAAATTGGCAGAGGTGCGCAAACCCTCGAAGGCGGCAGCCGAAGTATCGGTTCATGTGAACAATATGGCTCAAGCTAAGGCGGCGCTTACAGCAGGTGCGGATCATATTTACTTGTCGGGAGATGTATTTGAACCGGATCATGCCTTTACTAAAGCGGAAATCCATGAATTGGCCGAGAGCAAAGGCAAGGCGAAGATCTATCTCTGCTTGCCGCGTATGATGGATGAACTGCAATTCGAAATGTATGCAGGATTAATTGCTGGCGACCGGTTGCCTATCGATGGCATTATGGTCACAAATCTCGGTGCTATCCATAAATTTGCGAACGCGGGATACCCATTGATTGGGGACTTCAATCTGAATGTCTATAACCGTATTTCGGCCGAGTTCTACCATCGGCTTGGAGTAGAGCGGCTGACGGCATCGATGGAGCTGCCGTTGAACGATCTGGCCGCATTGCTGGATCATACGGAACTTCCAATCGAGGCGATCGTGCATGGTTCTCCAGCGATGATGTATATGGAACATGATCTGTACGAGAACACTGAGATATTCCAGCCAATCGGCGAGGAAGAGAACCATTTTGTGAGCAACAATATTCTCGTGATGAAGACGGATAAGGGCGAGAATCCGGTATATCGTGATGTGTACGGCCGTTGCCATCTGATGATGGCTAAAGAGCTGAACCTGATGCCGGTTGTTCGTGAGCTGATTGAAGCAGGGCTTTCTGTATTCCGGATTGAAGGAGCCACCTACAGGCCAGAGCAATTGCAGCGGATTGTCAGCGCATATAAAGCTGCCATTGCCAATCCGGATACATCAGAAACGCGCTTCGCCGAAATGAGTCCGGTATATGCCGGTTACACATTGGGAGCTCTGCAATTTGATGGCGGGGATATTGGCAAGAGTCGCGGAATGGAAGATACGAACGCGACAGCGCAGCAGGAGCCAGCCTCGGTCTAGGAAATCCGACGGAATTTATGAGAAAATTTTCACAATTTATTCAAAGTTTTGAGAGGCGTGACCCAATGTGACTTTCTGAACGCCTCATATAGAAGTGAGAGATCAAATCGGAAGGGGTATGAAAGTATGCATCAATATATCGGACCAGAGGGTGTTCTGGACAAACGCAGACAATATTTCTATCCTTGCACGGGCTATTTCTACCGCAATCCGCCGCAGATTGTCAAAGGCGAGATGCAATATTTATACGGGCATGATGGCAAACGATATACCGATTTTTTTGCCGGTGTATCGGTCTGTGCCAGTGGACACTGCAACCCTGAGATTGCTGCACGTACTGCTGAACAAATGAAGACACTGCAGCATACATGTACGCTGTATTTGACCCAGCCGAACGTCGATCTTGCGGAGCGTCTGTCCGAAGTGCTTCCTGGCCAGCTGCGCAGAACCTTCTTGGTGAACAGCGGCTCGGAAGCGAATGAAGGCGCGATGCTGCTGGCCCGTCTCCATACCGGACGGAAGGGCTTCATCGCACTGGAGCAGAGCCTGCACGGTCGTACGTATTTGACGATGAGCGTAACCGGACTGAGCATGTGGCGGGCTGACCCGCAATTAGCGCAGCCGGGCGCAGAGGAGGTAACCTTCATTCCTCGTCCTTATGAATATGGAATTAGTCTTGATGAGGCGGCCCGTCGTTCAATCGACGCTTTGAAGACTGTTCTGGCCGAGAAGGGCGATACGATCGCGGCCATGCTCGTAGAACCGATTCAAGGCAATGGCGGGATCATCGTGCCCCCAGACTGGTATTTCCCTGAAGTGAAGACCCTGCTGGAGCAATATGGTGTGTTGATGATTGATGATGAAATTCAGACCGGGTTTGGCCGAACGGGTGAAATGTTCGCGATGAGCCGCTGGGGCGTTGTTCCGGACATTATCACCATGGCCAAAGCGCTGGGCAGCGGCATCCCGATCGCAGCGTTTGCTTCTACAGATGAGATTGCTGCAAGCTTTACACGTCCGTCGGCTTCTACATTTGGCGGCAACCCGGTATCGTCTGTAACCGGTCTGGCTGTGCTCGACTATATTGAAGCCAATCATATGGCAGAGCATTCGCTGAAGCTTGGAGAACAGCTTCTGACAGGACTGAAGCAGCTTGCTGAGCAGTATGCAGACCTATCGGATGTGCGCGGAGCCGGCCTCATGATCGGGGCTGAGTTATGTGCTGACGAGCCGGCACGAGGTGCTGTTCTCGTTGATGAGGTGCTTGAGGAAATGAAGGACCGCGGCTTCATTATCGGCAAGAATGGGGTGCACCGCAACGTTTTGGCCTTCCAGCCACCGCTTGTGATTACAGCGCAGGATGTTGAAGAAATGCTTAACGCATTGCGTTCTTCACTGCGGGTTGCATTGAGCTAGAGTCAGGAAATATTCCATTTCGTATCATGGCGCTCTTGTTGGCGCACGTTATGGAATATGAGGGGGAGTGAACATTATGGAGTACGCCAGAAAAATCGGCTCAAAGATTAAACTGTATGGGGAACTGGTGATGTTCTCGCATACCCTGTTCTCGCTGCCGTTTGCCATCATCTCCATGATATGGGCCGCTGAGGGGCTTCCTTCCAGCCGTATCATACTTTGGGGACTGATTGCATTAATAGCTGCCAGAAACGGGGCAAATGCCTTCAATCGCGTCGTAGACCGTGTCTTTGATGAGCAGAATCCGAGAACAGCGCATCGCCATTTGCCAAGAAGGCTGCTTGATGCCAAGGAAGTTCTGGTGTTTGTCGTTGTCAATTACGCTATTTTTATATTTGCTGCCGCAATGCTGAATACGCTCTGCTTTATTTTATCGCCGGTAGCTATCTTTCTGATCTCATCGTATTCATATACGAAGCGATTTACATTTCTCAGCCATCTGTACCTTGGCTTCTCTATCGCTTCAGCGCCAATCGGAGCCTGGTTTGCCGTGACCGGGAAGTTCGCCTTTACCCCGTTCATTCTCGGGACAGTCGTGATGTTATGGATCGCCGGGTTCGATATTATTTACGGCTCGCAGGATATCGACTTTGACCGCAGCCATGGGCTATGGTCGATTCCGAGCTTCTTCGGTCTGAAAAATGGGTTGCGAATTGCCGCCGGTCTCCATGCCATTATGGTGCTGCTGCTCATTGCCTTGATCCCGATCCGCCATTTAAGCTGGCTATATATACTCGGGATCGTCATCGCGATCGCGCTGCTCATGGTAGAGCATAAGATCATTAAGCCGTCGAACCGGAAGCGGATGAACATCGCGTCTTATAACCTGAATCAGGTCATCAGCATGGTTATTTTGTTCTGTACGATGGGGGACTTTTTCTTGCTGTAGATACGATGCAGTGAAAACCAAAAAGCGGATTTCCTTATGTATTACATGAAGGAAATCCGCTTTTTAATTTTAGAAACTTGATGAATGGGACACTTACCTAGTATTAGTGATCTCGACCGCCGAAGTAGCGAAGAAGGACTTGCAGATCCTTGTGAGCCGGATATTCGCTTAATTGATCGATTATGTCAGCGGCCTCGTCGAGGTAGCGATTGCTCAGCTGCTCCGTCTTAGCCAGCGCATCGGACTGCTGAATGGCAGTGATGACGGGATCGATCAAGTGAGGCGAAGTATCGGCAGACACGGCTCTTATCATCGGGGCGAGAGCTTCATTCTGAAGAGCGAACAACACTGGCAGTGTAACCTGACCATGCCGCAGATCGCTTCCGGCAGGCTTGCCAAGCTTTTCGGAAGATTGAGTAAAGTCAAGAATATCATCGCGAATCTGGAATGAGATGCCGAGCTTCTCTCCGAAGCTGTAAAGCAAATCAGCCGTAACATCATCCGCACCGGCGGCGAGAGCACCGATCCGAAGGCAGGCAGCCATAAGCTGCGCTGTCTTATTCTTTGATTTCTCGATGTATTCTTCGATGGTAACCCCATAATCGTATAAATGAGTCAATTGCTGATATTCACCTATGCATAGCTGAGTCGTAACTAAGGAGGACAGATCGTAAGCATATCGCTCACGTTCTGCGGAATATGTAGAGATCAACTCTACGACTCGCGCCGACATATAATTGCCAACATGCAGCGCCTCATTGACGCCAAGTGTAACGTGAAGTGCTGGTTGGCCGCGCCTTAGCGGTGAATTATCGATGATATCATCGTGGATTAATGAAGCGGCATGAATAAATTCGGCTGCTGCTGCCAGCTGCCAGATCTTACGCTTATCCTGAGGTTTGCCGAATCGGCTACCGACAATGACCATTAAAGGGCGAACTCGCTTGCCACCGGAGCGCAGTTGGCCGATAATGCTCTGCGCCAGCATCGAGGAGCGTGGAACGTCACTGTCGTATTTGACGATGTTCTGGATCTCACGGTCTACCGCCCGCAGCGAGATACCTAATGCCTCATCAAGCTTCATGATGATCCTCTCCTCTGAGTGAAAATACATCTTGCCGCAGCAAGGAGGGCAACCAAGATTAGATCGCTTGGATCGCTCTGGCACAATTCCCTTCGAGCTGCAGGAACCATTCCCAGCCTTCGATCAGCAGCATATCTTTGGGAATCCCTTCTACATGTTTGATTTGAATCCGCTTAACAATGGGGGCCAAATGGGTGAGAAGGTCGAACTCCTCCCACTTCAGGCATAATTGGACATACAGACTATATAGATAGTCGCCGTTCAGTACTTTGCGCGTTAGCATCTCGCCGGTACAGCCGTCAGAGGCTGCATGGCTCTGAAGAGCGAACTTGATTGCGATGTAAATAGACAAGTGACGCTGCTTGCGGACAGGAGTGAGTTCGTACTGATCCAGAACTCTGACCATAGGCAGAATGTCTTCTTGTCGTAATTCGAGGCGAATGCCAGATTCGGGCGAAATTTCACCCTGCAACAAAAGACAAGCATCTTGAACGAGCTTCGTTTCCATAGGGCACACTCCTTAAAGAGGTTGTTCAAAAAGTCCACTTTTAATAAGAAAACCAGATCGAAGTCAGTTCAAGAAAAAAGCGACCGCGATATATAAGATAGGCTTTCTTGCGATATAGAATTCCATCAGCACAGCTGGATGACTTATAAAGTCTATATCTAATACGAAGCAAAGCGGGAAGCGTTACCGGCATCGAATCTTGAATTTCGCTGGGCCTAAGCATATGCTTACGAAGTTGTTATGTTTCCTCTGGAAACATTTCAAGTGCTTACGTACAAACTACGCAGGCTCTGCTCCTCAGTCCCTAGCATCATCCAACCTTCTCGGTGCTGATAATGGGCCTCTTTGAACACTCGCTTAAATAGCAGGTAAGATTGCAGGGAGCTTGACACCGACTTGGCATACTCCAGCTTGGAGTATATATAACAGCAACATCGTTATCATGTAAGTAAGCTAGACACTTAGATAGGAAATTATGCAGGGAAATGCCATGATCAGTTAGGTGAATCCATTGGATAAAGCGATGTTAAAAATTAGAGTAATGTACGGCAGGCGCACATTACTCTAATACGAACTATTGCTTGCTATTGCTGATTAAGGAAGATCAGTCCGTATATAGATACCATCTACGAACGAGCGGGATCTTCTTCCATTGTTTCTTAAGCCATGGGAGAACATAGTAGTCGAGACCGAACATGCTGCCGGAACCACCAATCAGAGCAACGCCTGCAGTCATGTACCACAGCATTTCTGTCGAAGCCATGCTGGAGGACCAGATCATAACGCCCAGGCCAACCGTGACTGCCGACGATACAGCGGTGAACAGGCCGAGGATGAGGCAAATGCCGATCCCAATTTCTGCAAACACCATGAAGAATTGGAATACGGTAGCTAATGCAGTATAACCGCCATCCGAAGTGTAGAAGAAAATATCCATGAACCAGTTCACAATAGATTTGATGAAATCCGGTACCGGCAGAGCCGTGACTGCAGTCGAAGCACTTTCTACAGCGGATGCTGCGGATTGGGCATCTACGGTTTGGGTTACTGCGCCTGCGGCTTCACTTGCGGCAGATACTGCGTCGCCAGCCTTGGTGGAAGCAGGGATCAGGAAGATGTTGTTCGGATCCTTGAGGATCTTAGGCAGCTTATCAATACCTTCTTCCAGCCATTTGTAGCCTACGAAGATGCGCAGCGGCAAGAGCCAGAAGTTCGGCGACCGCTTGGAGAAGTGTCCGCCCACAAAGCTTCTGCGATTGTTCACATGGAAGAACTCGTGCATCATATAAGTCCATACTTTGTTAAAACCGCATACGGTGAACAAATAGTACATATTGATCATGTGCTTGAAAAACATAGCCAGGAATCCGCTAACCATGAACATCTTGTTCGGCATGCCGACATTCGCTACGCCGTAACGGCTGCCGATACATACCATCGTACCGTGGAAGCCAGGTTTGTAGGATTTCTTCGGTTTGTTATGCACATCAGCATAAATGTTGTGAGCAATTACCGGTGCTGCTTGCTCGGCGTTCTCAACCATCTGTGGTACAGGGCGAGTCTCGCCTTCCGGAATATAGAAGATATTGTCCCCTACGATGTAGACATTTTCATGATCTACGCTTTGAAGCTTGTCGTTCGTAACGATCCGTTTACGGCCTTCTTGCTTCACATCAAGCTTGCCGACGAGCTCAGAACCTTCAACGCCAGCGGTCCATACGATGGTGTCCGCTTCAAGTTCTTTATCGCCCAGAACAACACTGGATGGTTTAACGCCTGTGATCTTAGCGCTTGTAACGATATCAACGTTCATCTTCTGCAGACGTTTAGCTGCTTTTTCGATCAGCTTATCCGGAAGGATAGGCAGGATCTTTGGAGCCATATCGGCAACAGTAAGCTTAACCTCGCTAGGATCAATGAAGAATTCCTTGCAGAGCTCATCGCGGAACTCCGCCAATTCACCGATCAGTTCCACACCGGTAAACCCGGCACCCACAACGATGAAGGAGAGCATTTTTTTCCGTTTGGCAGCATTCGTCTCTTTAGCAGCTTCGCTGAACATGCGGCGAACTTGATCTTTCAGACGAACGGCATCCTCATAGGACCACAATGTGAGGGAATGCTCTTCAGCGCCTGGAATGCCGAAGAAGGTAGGCTTACAACCAGTACCGATGACGAGATAATCGTATTTGTAGGTGTTGTTAGCCGAGTGAAGCTGTTTGGCATTGAAATCGATGCTGTCGATGGAATCGAGCACGACATCTACTTTTTGGCCTTGGAAGATTTTCTTCAGCTCAATTTTTACCGAATCTTCTGGAGCCCGGTTTGCTGCAACTTCATGCAATTCAGTTAGCAGAGTGTGGTAAGGATTGCGATCGATCAGTTGGATCTCAACATCTTTATCTTTCTTGAACAGTTTCGCAAGATGTTTGGATGTCGTAACGCCGCCGTAACCGCCGCCAAGAACGACAATTTTCTTCAAAAGGGTCACCTTCTTATATAGTAATTAATCGCACAAGGCGAATTGTTGCATTGCCTTATTTTGCTTGTTCAAGCGCTTTGTTAGCCAAGTCGTAGTACGATTGTACAGAGATCGATACACCGGAGATTGCATCGGTCTTGCCTTCTTCGTTGAATGCCAGAGCAGAAGAGTCTTGATTTTCAACGAGGTATTGCTCAGCTTTTGCTGCTTCTTCATGCCAGTCAGCTTGACCGCCAGCAGATTTGATGTCGTATTTGCCATCCATGGAAGCTTGTTTCTTGTCTTCGCCAGCTTCGTTTACACCGCTGAAGTTAGCTTTTACAATTTTACCCGCAGCTACAACGATATCCACTGTATCTTTCCAGCCAGTCTTTCCAAAAGCGTCGCCTTCAGCATGGTAAGTTCCGTCTTTGTAAGGACCTACTTCAACCGGACCCGCATCAAGAGCAGCTTTTGCCAGGTTAACGAAATCTCCCACATGGATAGATACGCCGGATACAGCATCCGTTTTGCCTTCATCAGTCAAAGTGATCGCTGCCGGGTCTTGTTTTTCAATCAGGAATTTATCGAGTGCTTCAGCTTGTTCGTGCCATTCGGAAGAAGCACCGCCAGCCTTCATGCCATATTTGCCGTCTTTAGAATAAGTGATCTTGTCTACAGGAGCCTTCTCGCTGATTCCATTCCATTTCACATCGGTAATTTTACCGCCGGATACAGTCAGGGTCATGATGGATTGCCAACCAGAGCTTTCGTCAACCTCACCTTTGGCGAAGTATACACCATCTTTATAAGTGCCTGCTTCTGCATTAGTACCTGCATTGTTACTGCTGTTGTTCGTAGTTGTGTTACCTGCTGCTGCATTGCCGCCATCGTTCTTGTTGCTAGAGCCGCAGCCTGCAAGGAGACCGAGCAACAATACGCTGCTAAGCAAGATAATAGAAGCTTTTTTCATGATAATGACCTCCAGTTTGTATTTAAGATTTATATTAAAATGTTTTGGACATTTTAATAATGAAGCATTGGGATGTAGTATCCCAGGCTTAGTGAATGTAATCACAAAAGCTTTGTTCGATGGAATTTTAGCATATAAACATACGTTGCAATGTGAAAAATGTCACTGAGTATGTGACATAAAACAACCCCCCATATGCGGACAAAATCAGACATACCGCACTATTCAGGGGTTGGAAACGATTACTTTGATTTTAAATAATTTTTTAATTTATTTTTTAAATATTTTTAGGACAAAGATTTTTTCTCCATTTAATAGAAGCTTTCCGAATTATAGGCTAATTCTTCATGTAAAGCGATGATCGTTTTTATATAAAAATCTTTTTGATCTTCTCTCGAAGCGCCTTCGGTCCAAGTACATAAAGTGTATCACCGGCACAAATCGTTGTATTGCCGCGTGGGGTCACAATCTGTTCACCGCGAATGACTGCCGTGACAAGCGCCTCCTCCGGCAGATCGAGTTCTTGCAATTCTTTGCCGACGACACTCATTTCCGGAAGAACATATAAATGGTTGATCTCGGCTTTTGTCTTGCCCAGTGCGACAAGTTCAAGCAGGGAGTAATTCGGGCGCTTCGTTGCGTCGGTTAGACCAAGTCTCTCGGCCAAGGGAGAGATCGTTGCCCCTTGAATGACCGCGGAGGTAAGTACGACGAAAAAGACGACATTGAAGTATAACGCACCATGAGGCAGTCCGCTCATCAGCGGATATGTAGCCAATACAATCGGAACAGCCCCGCGCAGTCCCGACCAGGATAGCAGTATTTTCTCTTTGAAAGGGAGTTTGGAGAAGAGCGTGCTGAGAAATACCCCGATCGGACGGGCGACGAACATGAGCAGCATAGAGAGGGCAAGGCCCGGAAGCATTATTGTCGGCAGCTGGCTTGGGAAGACGAGCAGTCCGAGCAGGGTGAACATCGTAATTTGCATGATCCAGCCAAAGCCTTCGTTAAATTGCAGAATCGACTGCTGATGGGTCAGATCGCTATTCCCCAGCACGAGGGCCATGACATATACAGCGAGCAGTCCGCTGCCATGAAGTAAGGCGGTAACGCCGTAGGTCAGAATCGAGAAGGCAATAGCCATCACCGGATAGAGGCCGGCAGAATTGAAGTTCATATTGTTGATGGTCTTTACAGCGATCCAGCCGAGGAGAAGACCTAATACTAGCCCCAGTCCCATATCGCGGATAAAGTTGAAGATTAGCGGCAGGATCGCGTGATCGGGCCGATCGATCCATTCAATGAGCGTAACGGTAAGAAAGACAGCCATAGGGTCGTTGCTGCCGGACTCCGCTTCCAGCGTCGAAGAGATGCGTTCTTTAATATTTTTGCCGCTAAGTACAGAGAATACCGCAGCCGCATCCGTTGATCCAACAATAGCGCCGAACAGCAGCGCCTCCGCCAGGGAAAGATCAAGAATATACATCGCGCAGATGCCGATAACAACCGTGGTGATAATGACTCCGAACGTGGCCAGTGACAACGCGGTAGGGATAACGGGTTTGATCGTTTGGAATTTCGTCTGCATCCCGCCCCCCAGCAAGATGACAATCAAGGCGAAGGTTCCGACCAGTTGAGCCAAGAATGCGTTATCGAAATAGATGAATCGATTGAGAACCATTCCTGCAGCAATAAAGAATACGAGTGCGGGCAAGCCAAAGCGGGATGAAAATTTGGTTGCGAAGACACCGATAAGCAACAGGCTGGCCAGTAGGATTACGATGGAATTTGTCATAGTTGTGAGATCCATAGCCTGCCTCCATGATTTTATTAGTCCTTACCGTATTATTATACAAACGATTTTTTTTATTTGCATACAGTTATGAAAAGTTGGCCCTCATTTGCCGATAAATAAAGGAAGAAGATGGCAAGTAAACATGGAAGGAATGAACATTCCCTTGACGATATATAAGACATTCGTCTCTCGTCTTCTGTTTATGTATGCAATAGGTACTGTGTTAGCCATCGCAACCGCTGGTGGGTTAATGATATTTATGCCATTCAGTCTGGAACGTCAGGAAAGTCAGATTATTATAGGCATCCTGGTGGTATCCACATGCAGCATGCTGGTCCTGGAATGGCTTGTCTTCAGGCTTCAGCTAAGACCCATCAAAATGGCCTTTCATGAAGAAATAGAGAGCTATCAAACCTATCAGAACGTCTATTATCGTACACATCGCTTCCCGGAGCTCTCCGTCAAACGGATCATTGGCCCTCATTTATTCGGCTTGATGCTGCCTATGGTCGGTTTAACCGTACTATTCATCCGCTTGGGGAAACTGTCGATTCCTTATTATTACATCGTGCTGGTCTTTGTTACTGGGGTATTGATTGTCGGTATGCACACGTTAATCGAATTTTACTCGACCTATTATTTTATTCGTCCGGTTCTGCTGGAACTGTCCGCACGGTCTTATGCACAGTTCGGCAAGGAACTATCGCTCGGTGGGCGAGTATTCTTTCCGTTGAAGCGCAAGTTAAGATGGAGCTTCTTCCTGATGGGGGCATTCCCGCTGCTGCTCTATAGCCTGTCCGTTCAATTCGGGATAGAGGGCTGGGAGTTAGGCAAAGTGACCTCCTGGTCCTGGGCGATCGGGGTGCTGACCCTAGGACTGGGCTTCTCATTCATCGGTTCCCGATTGCTGACTCGCGAGATTGTCATGCCGATCCAGCATTTATATGAACGGATGTCCGATGTGCAAATCGGCTATACGCATACGAGTGCCAGCGACCTCTTCTCCGATGAGTTCTCTCGTCTCATATGGGGATTTAATCATATGTTGCGCGGAATCAATGTACAGCATGCCCGGAACAACCAGCTGGTGGAGAGTTATTTCGCCACCTTAGCTGCTGCGCTGGATGCAAGGGACCCGTATACCGCAGGACACTCCTTGCGTGTAGCGGATTATGCAGTGCTGATCGGCAGGCTGGCCAAACTGAGTGAAGAAGAAATCAATGAACTGCGCAAATCAGCCCTGCTGCATGATATCGGAAAGATCGGAATCCGTGATTCTGTACTGTTAAAAGAAGGCAAGCTGACCGACGAGGAATGGGAGCAGGTCAAGGATCATCCGGTGCTTGGAGAGACGATATTGAGACAGGTTGAGCCTGCAAGCTTTATGGCTCTGATTTTGCCAGGGGTAAGATCGCACCATGAACGATACGACGGCAGGGGCTATCCCGATGCCCTTAAGGGAGAGGATATCCCTCTGTTCGGAAGGATCATCGCAGTTGCAGACGCTTTTGACGCCATGACCTCGGATCGTCCGTATCGCGCTGGATTGGATAGAGAGATGGCCTTAAATATCCTGGAGGAAGGCCGGGGGACGCAGTGGGACCCTTATTTTGTCACACTGTTCGTCGAGAAAATGCGAAAAGACGGTTTCGATGAACATTCGCCTGATATAAGAAAAACAAGTCCTTAGCACATAAGGACTTGTTTTTCTTATATCTACGCTTCATAAATTAATGTCTCGCTCAGGGCGGGGCGGCTTGTTAAGCGAAGCCTGCAGGAGCGATTGTCGTGAACGAGAATAAGAGTTCCATACTTTCGTAACGAGGATAAATGCAATCTCTCCAAGCAGCATGGAGCCCAATGCATCGTAGATGACATGCTGTTTGACCAAAAGCGTTGATGCGATGATTGTCATCGCCCCGATGACGAAGGCGGCTTTAACGGATTTGCGCATCGTTTTCGCAGCCAAGGCTCCCCTCATTATAACGTAGGAGTGCAGGGCATGAATGCTTGGGAAGCAGTTGTACGGGTTGTCCACGCCATAGACAAAGTCGACCAGCAGCTTCCGGTCCCAGCGGTCCGGAATTACCTCGGGACGTATAACCGTCGTCTGGTAAAAGAAATAGATCAGATAGCAGACGATCAGCCCGATATTCATAACAATCAGGGTACGGTAGTAGGCCGATCTGTCCTTAAGACAGAGATATAAGAGGCCGATGATGATATAGGGATACCAGCCTATATAGGGAATAGCCATAGCCGGTATAAGCGGCAGGCGATCATCAATGGGTGAGGAGAGGACATGAACAGGGTGTCCTCCATGATTAAGCAAGCCGTAGAATAAACCCATCACGCCAACAGAAGCCGAGAATAATAAAGCTCGCAAATAGGATTTGGATAGAAACTGCCGCAAGAATACACCACCTTATAGAGATTGTTCAAAAGTTTTTTGGATAAGAAAACCTGATCTGAGTTGTTTTCTTGGAAAACATATAGCTTCGCCAACTCAGGCCAAGGCTTCATTCAATAGTTAAAACGCACATCATGGAAGCCTAAGTCCCGGTGCTGAAACCGACCTTTTTGAACTTTGAATTATACTGATAAAATAAAGTCGATAGCACTATAATAACAAGTTTGCAGCCGAGAAGGAAATGTAGGGTTGCCATAGACACCAGTTAGTGGATACAATAATTGAAAATTAATGAAAAGGCGGGGTTGAAATGGCAAAACAGACGATAGCAACAGCATCGGCGCCCGGGGCGATCGGCCCTTATTCTCAAGCTGTACAAGTTGGTGACTACCTATTTACCTCAGGGCAGCTTGGATTGATTCCGGAGACAGGACAGCTGGCGGAGGGCATTGAGGCACAGACAACCCAGTCGCTTCGGAATGTGAGCGCGATTTTGGAAGCGGCAGGCTCCGGTCTGGACCGGGTTGTGAAGACCACCGTATTCCTTAAGGACATGAATGATTTTGGCAAGGTTAATGAAATTTATGGTTCATTTTTCGCCGAACCTTATCCAGCAAGAAGCGCTGTTGAAGTAGCCCGGTTACCAAAGGACGGACTGGTTGAGATCGAAGTCATCGCTATGAAATAACAGATTTGAAATGAGAGCCGGGATGTAAAGGGGGCCGAAGCTGGGCCGCCTTCTCATCCCGGATTTTTTTATTATTTTATATTTAGCACGAAGCAATACTGCCAGCCAACTTCATCCATCCAAAGCATTTTGTAAATAACGCGCATTGGAAGCCTAAGCTTCGAGGGCTGAGAGTCTGAATTTTAACACGCACAAAATGGATTTATAAGTTTGAATCAAGTTTATATTAGCCTGTTTTTCGTATAAGATAGTAAGGATGGGGAATGTTTGGTACTAAGAAATGGCGGGAGATCAGCATGAATCAACGTCTTTTTGGAATATGGCTTGGTGAGGTTATGTTCTGTTTCTCCGGGGAGATCTCGGAGGCCAGAGTAGATGCCTGGACAGCCGCTATACGACGGCTCACGCTGGAGCCGGGGATCCGGCCGTTTCAGCAAGCCGCCCTGCGGCTGGCGGAGGTAAGATATCCGGTAGCCTCAGCCGTGCAGGCTAGACCTGGTGCTACAGAACGCAAAGGATTGATCGGGAGGACCCTGGAAGGCCTGGCCCTCTCGGTTCAAGATACATGGGAAATGCTGTTGAATTGGGATGGGGCAGCATTGGCCGGTCAGCAGGTTCAAGCCGGCGGTGAAATGGATTATTGGAGTAAATCGGCCCTGTTCGCGCTTGATTTGATGCTGCGCGGCAGAATAGCTCCCGGAATCAGGCTGGGAACGGCGAGCGGTCGAAGGCGTACGGGCCAGGTGTCTGCTCAGTCGGTTTGGGTACCGTCTCTTACCGCACAGGAGGATGAAGCTCGCTTTCGTCAACTGGCCGAAGCGATGCCGCCGATTTGTCTGGCTGCGGTGCAGCTCGGGTCAGCGCAGGAGGAAGGTTCTATTCTAAATCGGCGAATGACCCTGCTGTACTCTTTTTTGACAGCGATGATTGATTATGAAGTACGTAGAAGCAATGAACAGCTCGGACGGAGCTTGCATCCGGCGCGGGCTCGATATAGGAGAGGTTATTCTCCTATGACGGAGTTATGGTGGAATGAACTGCTGGGCAGCGGCACCCCCTCCAATCTGCAAGGCCCAGTGGCGGAAATAGGACAAATGATTAAGGAGATTACGGATACAGGGGGAGTGCCTCCGCGTGATCAGGATCAGAATCCGGGGGGCAAAGGTTCGGGTTCATTCCGCTTGTGTCTGCGCATTGAACCTGAGGAATCCAGTGAGGAAAAGCTCGCCTTAGACGGGGGCAAGAGCCCGATGTGGAAGCTGTCATTTTGGGCCGAAGGCGTGGAGGACCCAAGGGTGCTTCTGCCCGCGGGACTAATATGGAGTTACCCCGAACGGGATATGGAGATTCTGGAACGGGAATATCGGAATGTCCAGCAAAACTTGCTGCTGCGGTTAAGCAAAGCGGCCCATATTGATGCTGTGATCAGGGAAGCGATGGGCGGTCCTCATCCCGAATCCGTAATTTTGCATCCGCAGCAGCTGTATACTTTTTTGAGCAAATCAGTATCCTTGCTGCGCAAGCAAGGGGTCACCGTGCAAATGCCTACACGCTGGACGAAGGAAGGTAGACGTCGTGTTGGTGTCCGGCTGAAAGTTGAAGGATGGTCGGAAGGCAGTGGGGGTGCTCAGCCTGAAGCGTCAAAGCTTGGCATCGATAAGTTAGTCCAATTCGAAGCGGAGGCCTCTTTGAACGAGAGTCCTTTAACCTATTCGGAATTGGCAGAGCTGGCCTCCTCGAAGTCATCGCTCGTTCTGTTCCGCGGGGAATGGATCGAGATCGACGTGAAGGAGATCAAACAGGTGCTTAAGTTTATGAAACGTCGGGAAACAGGGGAGATGACTTTTCGCGAACTGATGCATCTTTCGGCGGATGACGGTTATGAACTTGACGGTATTCCCGTTGATGCGATAGAAGCGGAAGGGATGCTGTCCTTGCTGTTGAATGGCGATGGCGCACTTCTGTCGAAGCCAGCGGATGTGCCTGTTCCGTCCTCTTTGAACGGGACGCTTCGCCCTTATCAGGAGAGGGGCTTTCGCTGGCTTGCCTCGATGCGCCAACTAGGATTCGGGGCACTGCTAGCCGATGATATGGGACTCGGCAAGACAATCCAGGTTATCTCCGTGCTGCTGGAGGGGCTTGATCCATCGGCAGGACCAAGCCTGATTGTCTGCCCTACGTCATTACTGGGCAACTGGCAGCGTGAATTTGCCAGATTCGCTCCGCAAATGCGTGTATATGTGCATCATGGAAGCCATCGGCTGCATGGGGAGAAGTTCCTGGCGGCGTGCCGGGGCCATGATATTGTGCTCACGACATATCAATTGACCGGCAGGGATGCTAAAGAGATGAGGGAGGTATCCTGGAGCTCGATCGTGCTGGATGAAGCCCAATATATTAAAAATTTCGGTACGAAGCAGGCTCAGAGCGTCATGAAGCTCGATTCAGGGCATAAGATCGCCATGACGGGGACTCCGGTGGAGAATCGGCTGAGTGAGCTGTGGTCGATCTTCCAGTTCCTAAACCCGGGATATCTCGGTTCAAATGCCTCGTTCCGTTCTCGCTTCACAAGCAATGGAGAGCGGCAAAATGCCGAACTGGGCAAACTTCGGAAGCTGATAGCCCCTTTCCTGCTGCGTCGCCTCAAGAGCGACCCGGACATCCGCAAGGATCTGCCAGAGAAGATCGAGCTGAAATCGTATTGCAGTCTGACTGTGGAACAGGCCAGATTATATCAAGCGGTCACCGATGGCTTGCTGGAGCGAATCTCCGGCAGCGAGGGGATCGCCCGGAAGGGGATTGTACTCTCATCTTTGACACAGCTGAAGCAGATTTGCGATCACCCGCATCTGGCCGGGGCCCGCATCAAGGGAGCAATGACCCGCGCGGAACGGTCCGGGAAGCTGGATCGACTGTTCGAACTGCTTGATCTTATTCTGGACAATAAAGAATCGGCCCTGATTTTCACGCAATATGTACAAATGGGAGATTTGCTGCAGGAGCAGCTACTGGCGAGATACGGAGAAAAGCCGTTTTTTCTGCACGGTAGCGTTGCCAAGCAGGATCGCGATCAGATGGTGCATGATTTTCAGGAAGGGCAGGGCTCCTCGTTGTTTGTGCTCTCGCTGAAGGCGGGCGGAGTTGGCCTCAATCTAACGCGGGCGAATCATGTTATCCACTATGATCGCTGGTGGAATCCTGCTGTCGAGAATCAGGCGACGGATCGTGTATTCCGCATTGGCCAGCAGAAGAATGTAGAGGTTCATAAGCTGATATGCCAAGGGACGCTGGAGGAGCGGATCGATGAGCTGATCGAGCGAAAGAAAGCCCTCTCGGAGCAGGTTGTAGGTTCCGGCGAGCATTGGTTGACGGAAATGTCGAATGAGGAGCTGCAAAATCTGATCGCCCTGCAGGGCTGGTCTTAATGGGGGAACCCGTGATGAAGAAAAGTGTAGCGAGCATTAGAGATGAAAATATAGAATTTCAGTGGACGGCTGCAGGCTTTCGAATGACATTTCTATTCCAAGAGCCCGAACCGCACCACTGGGTCGTCCAGCTGCCTCGGGAGCCGATTGAAGAGGCCAGCGGCCGGCTGATTGAGCATTTGAAGCGGGATTCCCTTCAGCTTGCTGCTCTTGGCGAGCATGGGGGCGAGGCCATCTCCGATCTGCTGCGTATGCCTTATGCGGAGGAGAGGGAACCTCAACGTCCACTGAGCGCAATGGTGAGCCAGTCTGATTGCCCTTGCGGGCAAATCGGCTGCAATCATATTCAAGAGGCCTTGAAGACTGCAGAAGGCTCCTGGAGGGCTGCCTCGGCGATAGATAGGTTAGCTTGGCTCGGCTGGACGGCAGAGTCCTTATTGGATGCTGTACTGGACTGCTGGTCGAGCAGTTTGGGCGGAAAGGATGCGGAGGCCGAGCTGAAGCGCTTTGCTGCCCGTCTGGATACACCTGCGTATCGAAGCAAGGAAGGCGAAGCGAATCTTGCAGAATGGCTGGCAGAGATGGCTCATAACGGCCATCTGCATCAGCCCGGACCTGAGCTTCATGATGTAGAGGTCAGCTTGACCCCGCTGCGGTTGGCCTCGCAGGCTACCGTGGTACAGCCCTGGATAAAGCTTCTTCCCGGCGTTCCAGGTGTCGCGGAGGGCTTATCGCTTGTGATAGAGCAAGCGAGCAGGAATGCGGAGCGGCTTGCCAAGCCTCTCCGGGCCAGCAAGTCTTAAAGATTGGCCTAGTCACAGGAATCTCGGAACGCCAAACAGCTGCAGGGAGCGCTTATGCCCCTTGCAGCTGTTTTTATTGATGTCAAGCTAACGAAACGGATTTTGCAGCTAAGTCAGCAGTTTAGGGGGATTCGAATGCTCCGGATCGGAGCTGGAGCTGCCCATGATTTCCTTGCGCAGCCCGCACATTTTCTTGTCCAGGGCATCGGCGGCTTTGGCCGCCTCGGTAAGCTCTTATACAACATGATAAGGAACCTGCTTCTCATACTTGTAGTAGAGAATATGCTCCATGCTGGCCCAGAAATCCATAGCGAGCGTTCGCATCTGAATCTCGACCTTCATCCAGCGCTGTCCCTCCAGGAGAGTAAGCGGCACAGCCACGATCAGATGCAAGCTCTGATAGCCATTGGGTTTAGGGTGCTCAATATAGTCCTTAATCTCCAGAATCGAGAGGTCTTCCCTTTGCTTGAGATGCTCCAGCAGACTGTAAATATCCTGAACGAAGGAGAAGACGATACGCATTCCGGCGATATCGTGAATTTTGTTCACCATGTTGTCGACTGTAATATCGTATCCTTTGCGCTGCAGCTTGCCCATAATGCTCTTCGGTTCTTTAATTCGCGTTTTTATATGCTCGATCGGGCTGTATCCGTTCTCGATTTTCCATTCGGTCTGAATAAGCTTGATCTTATTCTTCAATTCATCCAGTGCAAGCTGATAAAGTATAGGGAGCTTCTTCCATTCCTCGAATTTACGCAGATCATCTTCATCGATTTCCCAATACAATTCCTTCAGGTTAAATTTCTGCAGGACACTTTGATTATCTTTACTGTTAGGCTTGTTCAGGGTAATCTACTCCTATATTTTTAAATTCTCTTGCCTCTTCCGTTCTTTCTTAAGTACATATTCAAAATGGTCGATTTTCAACACCAGGGCTTATGTTTCCAACATGCGTTCCTAGTAAACGGTTCAGTTGAATAAAGCCAGGGCATGAGAAGCGGGCTTTTTGAATAACCTTCATAAGTCAGGCTTATCTATAATATATCGATCGTATTGTCTTGGTGCCGGATCATAACACAGGTAATATAGACTTACTTTTATTGTAACTTGAATAACTTGTCAAAATCAAAACAAGACTTAGGTACAGTTTTCACCGCGGAGAAAAATCTGTTATGATGTTTTCATAATTAATGGGCAGCTTAGTGCTTCAGAAAGTAGTGTAGGGAGGTAATGGAATTATGAATTTCTTCAGAAAAATAAAGGATAGTGCTGGGAAGATGTCCGATCGGGCACAAAATGTTGTAGAGATCGGACGTTTGAATACACAAATTTCAAATATTGAACGTGAAATGGGACTGTATTATCAAAAAATGGGTGAGGTTTTCTACGAAGGATATCGTATCAAGGATATGTCAGAGGCTGAGAAAGAGATGCTGGAACTGGCTAAAACCTGCGATCTGTTGGTAGAAGAGCGGGACGAAATTCGTCTGAAGATCGCCGAGCTGAAGAATGAGCGGCTATGCGGAGCCTGCAGCAAGAGCATCGCTCAGGATGCGCTGTTCTGTCCTTATTGCGGGAGCAAGCTGGAGAAGAGCAGCGGTCAGATTGCGGATCGCAATCCAGGCGGGCTGAAGGATCTTCAAGCGGAGGAGAGCGCGGTTTCCGATGAGACGATGGTCTATAAGCCGCAGATACTTGAGGATTTGCCTTTGAAATCGGTTCTTGAGCAGGATGAGGACAGCGATGAGCTCGATGAGCGCCGCAAGCAGCAGCTAGAGCGCGAACGGGAGCGCCAGGAAGAACTGGATCGCCGGATTCGTACCTGGAAGGAGAACGTTGGTAAGCCGGATGATAGTAACTCGTATGCCGATAAGAGCTATAGAGACCTGCCCAATCCGGACAGATCAGCTTCCGCAGAAATTGATGCGAGAAAATCCGAATCCGATCCGGAGGGGCAAACGGTAAAGTGCCAAATATGTTCCTCGGTGCTGGTCAAAGGAACGAAGTGGTGTCCGCATTGCGGTTCGGAGCAACTATAGCAAGGGAACGAAGAATGTCACTAAGTTGTAATAAATAATGCCTTACTAGTAGGTGAATCTCACGTAGTAAGTAGTAAGGCAACGGTTTTTCCTTTGGGCACGGAATGGTCGGGAAACCCTGGCCATGCCTCGTGCCTTTTTCTATGAGTGAATGGCGCCCGATGGACAGGGGAATGCTGAAAAACAAGAGTACATTAGGGAGATGAGTTTCATGGAATGTATTGTTCATTTTGACGTACATCACAAGGATGGTATTAAGCCTCTGAGAGGATTGATTTTCCTTCAGGAAGACAGAAAGATTCCGACGGAGAGAGATCTGCTGCAGATGTTTGAAGATATGGGATATAAGCTTAAAATGGATGACCGCGATAAAATGATATTTGTTTCCACCGAGTCAGGCAGCGATTATGACTGGATTCGGGTGCGTGAGCTGGATACAGGAGAGAAGACCTATAAAGAGGACGGCGAGCTTAGAAGTGTGCTCAGTAATCTGATGCCGCAAGATTTCAGACCTATTTAAGGCTTTAAGTTCAAAAAGTCCATTTATGATCAGAAAAACAGGATTGAGGCCGGATTCAAGGCTGAGCGAGCGTGATGCATAAGGCTGGTTTCGCCCCGGGTATTGTTGCAGGATCAGAATTGAAAATCGAAGTGAAAATTGCAGCAATTTGAAAAAAATTCATTAAAGGCACGAAATACCTCTTTATTTCCTCGCATAGTTTGCGTTATACTTCAAACATTGTGTATAATGTCGTTTTTTCATAGATTTTCTCGTATAAGTGCAGGGATCGGCCTGCATGTCTCTACCTGATCACCGGAAATGATCGGACTACGGGAGAAGGCTCTATACCGGATTTTGTCTGAGGGCAAGGCTCAGACAAGGTTCTCTTCGGTGTCAGGGCGTTTTCTTCGTGGGTTCATTTTCCTGTTGGGGAGTGAGCTCTCTTTTTGTTTTTTGATATAGAATTTATTGGCAAATGGCAATCCGGCTTGGCTAACAAATTCTACATCGCAAGTTATCTAACACTTATAAGGGGGATAAGTTCTATGAATTTGCTAAAAGAGAAAGTGATGACCGAAGGAATCGTATTAAGTGATCAGGTGCTGAAGGTAGACTCCTTCTTGAACCACCAGATGGACCCGGTGCTGATGAGAGAGGTGGGCGCTGAATTTGCCCGCTTATATGCGGGGGAGAAGATTACAAAGGTGCTTACGATCGAATCCTCAGGTATTGCTCCGGCCATTATGACGGCGCTGGAACTGGATGTTCCGATGATCTTCGCCCGCAAGCATAAATCGTTGACCCTTAGAGACGATATTTTGGTGGAAAAAGTATATTCCTTCACGAAGCGTGAGACGAATGAGATCACGGTATCTAAGAAATTTCTGAACAAGGATGACCGCGTGCTTATTATCGACGATTTCCTGGCTAACGGCGAGGCTGCTTTCGGCTTGGCGCGTGTGGTTGAACAGGCGGGAGCCAGCGTGGTTGGCATCGGTATTGTTATTGAGAAGTCATTCCAGCCAGGGGCTAGATTGCTTGAGGAAGCGGGATATCGCGTGGATTCGTTAGTGCGTATCGCTTCGCTTGAGAACGGGACGGTAGCCTTCGTCTAAGGATAAGTCTGGCTGTCTGATAAGAAGCAGCCATCATATAAACCTATAAATATAAATGAGGCGTTCAATGGATTTGGTTTTCAGCACCAAATGAACTGCCTCTATAAGTTGAGCCTGGGGAGGAACTAGTAAAAATCATGGAACACCACGAACGCATTTTTCAAAGAAACAGACATCCTTTCAAGACGTTTTCTTTGGGGATTCAGCATGTATTGGCTATGTATGCCGGAGCGGTTCTCGTACCGTTGATTGTAGGCGGAGCGCTGGAATTTAGTCATGAGCAATTAACTTACCTGATTTGTATTGATCTGTTGGCTTGCGGTGTAGCGACATTGCTGCAGGTATGGGGTAATCGCTTTTTTGGCATCGGATTGCCGGTCATGCTCGGCTGTGCTTTCCAGGCGGTGTCGCCGATGATCGCAATCGGGCAGAGCGATGGCTTGGGCGTATCAGCAATCTATGGGGCGATTATTGCCTCCGGCCTATTCATTTTTCTGTTTTCCGGCTTATTCGGCAAGCTGATTGCGTTCTTCCCTCCGGTCGTGACCGGTTCGGTGGTGACCATTATCGGGGTCACCTTGATACCGGTTGCACTTACCGACCTGGGCGGAGGAGATGCGGCAAGTCCGGATTTCGGCAGTCCGCTTAACCTGGCCCTCGGGTTCGGAGTATTTATTTTTATTATTCTGCTGAATCGATTTACAACAGGGTTCCTGCGTTCCATCTCTGTATTGGTCGGCTTGATTGCCGGTACTATTATCGCCGGATGGTTTGGTGCGGTCGATTATGCACCGCTTAAAGAGGCGAGCTGGTTCCATATGGTACAGCCTTTCTATTTTGGACGTCCAACCTTCCACGTCTCGGCGATATTAACCATGATCCTGGTATCGATCGTCAGTGTTGCTGAATCGACAGGCGTGTTCATGGCATTGGGCAAAATCGTGGATAAGGACATCAAGTCCGAGGATCTGACCAAGGGCTACCGCGCAGAAGGCTTGGCGATCATGCTGGGGGGTATATTTAATTCCTTCCCATATACCACCTATTCGCAGAACGTTGGCCTGATCCAGATGAGCCGGGTTAAGACGCGTGATGTCATCGTGGTAGCCGGAGGCCTGCTGATTCTGCTCGGCTTCGTGCCGAAGATCGCAGCCCTAACTCAGCTTGTACCGAGTTCGGTACTGGGTGGAGCGATGATCGCCTTGTTTGGCATGGTGCTCTCCTCGGGCATCCGCATGCTGGGGGATCAGGTCGATCTGAACCGGCATGAGAACTTGCTGATCATCGCGTGTTCCGTAGGCATGGGCCTTGGTGTCAGCGTGGTGCCAGGTCTTTTCGAGAGTCTTCCCGCTTGGCTGCGTATTCTGGTTGACAACGGTATTGTCGCTGGTAGTGTGACAGCCATAATTATGAACCTGCTCTTTAATGGCCTGAACGGGCATAAACATAAGGCAGCGTCTAGCCAGACGGAAGCAGAGACGAACTAGCTACAGGCTTAACTGCCTCATCCATATGGTTATGAAAGAACAGGCGGTTTCTACATCCGGTTCAGCTGGCGCTCTGCGAGCTCACCGATCCAAGGGAGCTTAAGCCATTTTCCTTGCAGGGCAGTGAACATCAGGATGATCCACAGAAAGACGCCGAGCAATGTCAGAAGCAAGTTAACGACAAGCCCGATAAATGGGATAAATCCGGTTACGGCATGGGCAATCATGATTCCTGCGAAGAGCATAACCGATTGCAGCGCGTGGAAGAGAACAAATCTGCTTCTGCGCTCGATAACGAGAAATACAACGCCGCCGACAAAAGCGAATAAATAGCAGAGAAACCCGGCTATGTTCTCGTACAGTCCGGTAGATGATTTGAACGGGGACATAGAAAAGCACCTTCCTTCCCAAGAGCTAGCAGGGAAGTTAGGCGCTGATCGTAAAATGCTTCGCTGTCATTTCCCGACCTGACTGTCCCTGTCTCAATAAAATGTATGACGAGCCTGGGGTGGACAGAACCTTGATTCGGACGGGCGATTACAAAATGACAGAGTATTCCTCCTGGCGGATGGTGATATCGTGCCAGAAATTTAATATATCGTCTACGATGAGCTCCGCGGCCTTTGGCTTGCGGAGCTCATCTATTTTGCGGCGGACAAGGGACAGCTGATTCTCATCATGCAGCAGAGAGAGAATCTCTGCGGTGAGTTGTCTGTGGCTGTTCGTGATGCGCGCTATCCCTTTCTCCTGGAGATACTTGGCGTTGTTAAGCTCCTGACCGGGCACCGGGCGATACAGAAACATCGGCAGGCGGCATTCCATGGCTTCGGCTAGCGTCAGCCCCCCGGGCTTGGTTACGATGCAATCGCTGGCTCTCATCAATGTGGCGACATGAGTGACATAGCCGTATAAGTATAAATCCGGATGACTGCCCATAGCCGCTCTAAGCCCATTATACAAGCCCGTATTGCGGCCGCATACCACGATGACCTGAATGTTCTCTTCTCGAAGGAGCCGTTCGCAGATGTTAAGAATATCCTGCATTACCCCGTAAGCGCCGGCCATAAGCAGAACGGTCCTTTTGCCGGAATAGAGGTAGCCTGTATCTTTCATGGCGTGGCCGGTGTCGAATATATCCTGAAGCGCGGAATGCTGCATGCCCTCAGAGAAGCTGGAACGGATCGGGATGCCCGTTACCTGGATATGCTCAGCGGGAATGCCGCGCGATTCGATTTGCCGCTTCAGATCGTCCGTAGCTACGTAGTAACGATCGACATCGGGATGAATCCAGCGGCCGTGCAGATCAAAATCGGTAATAATATTAATTAGTGGAATAGATTTCCCGGTCTTCTTGAGCAGTCTGGGCATAGTAAGCTGAGGGAAGGTATGGATAACGATGTCAGGCTCAAATTGCTCGATAATCTGGTGCAGCTTGCGGATTCCCAAGGAATGGAGCAAGGAATGGAGCGGGTCTCCGGGCTGTAATTCTTTGGTAGAGTTATACAGCCAGCCATATACAGAGGACAATGACTTATAGCTGTGCATATAGACGAATTTGGTGACCTCATTTAACAAGGGGTGGGACTTGGCCATCAGATCCAGCAGGATGACTTCACTGATCCCCTTGGCCTGCAAGCAGGCCTCAATGGCTTGAGAGGCGCGATAATGCCCGTCGCCATAGCTGGCAAAGAGAATGATGATTTTAGGCATTCTTGAGCTCATGGGTTATTTTCCTCCGATCCAAGATTGGCATGTTAATAGAGGTAGTTGTGGTGAAAATGGCCTTTTTTTTGGAACACGTATTAATAATATGCCGGGCCTGAATATATTTTAACAAGGGACTTACATTATATTAACCTACAATTGTAAAATAAATGAATGATCCACAAAAAAGAGGTTCCTCTAGCTTTATTTAGTGGGGCGGTTGAAAATGTGAGCCTTGGCTGCGCTGGATTTCGAGCTATAACCGAAATTTTTGAACTTACGCTAAAAATAGGTATTAGGAAGAAAGCTGAAACATGAAGCTGAATATGTTACAATAGAATAGATAGGAGGTTTTTTCCAAATCATTGCACCGCGTTGATGCTGACGTATACTGCAAGACGCTTTTTCCACTGTTCTTGATCTGACGAGAATCTCATTGGGGCACACTAATTACAGTGTCTTACGCAAAGGTGGGAGCAAAGAATCTTTATAACTTCATGATTTTACAACCGTGCTTTTAGAGTTCTCATGATCGGGGCATTTATTTCAAGCGTTCTGGGAGGGAATTAGTATGGCTACAAAAGGTCATAATGAAGTGAAGGAAAGCTTGCGGGAGATGACCCGGATATTCAAGCCGAAGGATCCGAAGAAGTTCGTGAAGGAATATGTCAGGAAGTACCGGATAATGGGGGGCTATGAGGAAGAACTAACTCTTATTGTTGAGAATGAGTTGGATAAATTGGATTCGTCGGTTTCCTGATACTACATATCAGGAAGGCTATCACGTGTTTAATCAGGAACTCCTGAATATAATCGTCCTGGCGGATAATAGCCGGGACGTTTTTTTCTTCTGTTCCGAAACATATAAATACAATAACAAGTGTAGAGCCTTGAGCTTCTATACAAATACTCCATTATTTTATTGGGCAGAAAGGAAGTGCCTTGACGTGAAGGTAGGCTTGAAATCGAAGGAGGACATTGCAAGGATCAAGGAAGCGGGAGAGATTCTGGCTGATTGTCATAAAAGAATTTCTGAAATCATTGCTCCCGGAATTACAACATTGGAGATCGATGCTTTTGTGGAGGAATATTTGGCCGATAGGGGGGCTACTCCGGAGCAGAAGGGCTATCGGGGATTCCCGTTTGCCACCTGTGCGTCGGTCAATGAAGTGGTATGCCACGGCTTTCCTACCAACAAGGAGCTGCGCGAAGGCGATATCGTGACGATCGACCTGGTCGTGAACAAGAAGGGGTGGCTGGCTGATTCAGCCTGGACCTACCCGGTTGGCAAAATTAGCGGCGAGGCCAAGCGGCTGATGGAAGTGACTGAGCAGGCTCTCTATGCCGGCATTGCCCAGGCCGTGCCGGGGAACCGTATCGGAGATATCGGCCATGCGGTGGGACGCTGTGCGGAAGAAGCAAATATGGGGATAGTGAAGGCGCTGATCGGCCATGGGATTGGACGGAAAATGCATGAAGCGCCGGACGTGCCGAACTTTGGACGTGCGCATAGCGGCATGATCATTAAGCCGGGGATGGTATTCACAATTGAACCGATCTTTACGCTTGGAGATACAGGAGCGGTGCTGTGGGACAATGACGGCTGGACGATCCGATCAGCGGATGGAACCCTGGGTGCGCATTTCGAGCATACTTTGGCAGTTCTGGAAGATGGACCGGTCATTTTAACAAAATAAATTTGGCGAAAAGAGAGCTCAGCTCTCTTTTTTGATACAATGTTCAAATAATGTTAAACGAAATGTCAAAAATGACAGAATTGCGTCAAACGCTGGGATGGAGCGCGAATAAGGATAAAACGAACGGGCCTTTAGGGCCTGTTTTTTGGTTTGCAAACGTTGACAAACATTGATACAATGCACTTTTTCGGATATTTGAACATTTTGTGAACTGTCTGCGATTCATTGACAAAAGATGGGTTCGATCATATATTTAATAGGTGATTGTTATAATTGACAAGAGTGCATCTATTGTGCTAAAAGTCGTGTCTTGTTACTGGAAATGCAACATCTTTGTACTCGTACATATCGGGAGAAAACGTAAAGTGGGGTAGATCAAAATGATGAAACCTGGAAAGGCTTTTAAACGGCTTGTCCCCCTGTTCCTCGGCATTTCGCTCCTGCTCTCCGCATGCGGACGTGAGGATTTATCTGCGCTTAGACCGCAGGGGCCTGTGGCAGAAGGACAATTCGGACTGATCAAGCTGGCGATTTCCATCATGATCGGGGTGATGATCGTCGTATTCGGAATAGCTGCCTATGTTCTGATCCGATTCCGTCGCAAGCCAGGACAGAATGAAGTACCTAAACAGGTAGAAGGGAGCTTTAAGCTGGAGGTTCTGTGGACCGCCATCCCTTTGCTGCTTGTATTGATTCTGGCGGTACCTACGGTTCAAAAGGTATTTGCCTTTGGTGAAGATTATTCCAAGGATAAAAATGCGGTTAAGGTTAATGTGACATCGCATCTCTTTTGGTGGGAATTCTCTTATCCGGATTATGGCGTAACGACGGCACAGGATCTGATCATTCCGACAGGCAAGAAGATTGCCTTGCAGCTGCGCACGGCGGATGTGCTGCATTCCTTCTGGGTCCCGTCTCTGGCGGGCAAGACGGATACCAATACGGACGGAACGGTTAACAAGGCCTGGTTGGAAGCTTCTAAGGAAGGCGTATATCTCGGAAAATGCGCCGAACTATGCGGTCCGTCCCACGCTTTTATGGAGTTCAAGGTGAAGGCGGTTAGCGAGGATTCGTTCAAAAATTGGATCGAAGCGATGAAAGCTCCTGCTGTGCTGCCGGAGGACCCGGCAATTGCAGAAGTGTTCAAGAGTCAATGCTTGACCTGTCATGCGGTTGGCGATCAAGGAGGGCCGGCGGCACCGAACTTGACGGGTATCGGCAGCAGGGAGAGCGTGGCTAGCATATTGCTGAATGAAGGGGCCTCAGGCAAACCGGGGGATCGCAAACCGGTCAAGGATAATTTGGTCGAATGGCTGGAGGATCCGCAAGCTGTGAAGCCAGGCAATAAAATGCCGGCGCCTAAAGATTTAGGGCTGACGGATGATCAGATCGAAGCGATCGCCCAGTACCTAGCTGACTATAAATTATCTTACTGATCCGATGCCACTTCTGGCATGAACGGCAATTCTAAGGCAAAGGAACTTAAAGGGGGTACAAACCTTGGCTCACGCTCATACTGTTAAGCGGCACAAGGGATTGATGGACTGGCTGACTACAGTCGATCACAAGAAGATCGCTATTCTGTATTTGGTCGCTGGTGCTCTGTTCTTTGGTATCGGCGGGATTGAAGCGCTGTTGATTCGCGTTCAGCTCGCGAAACCGATGAATGATTTCGTAACGGCGCAGCAGTTCAATGAATTGATTACAATGCACGGTACTACGATGATTTTCCTCGGGGTTATGCCCGTCATTTTTGCACTGATGAACGCGGTGATTCCGCTGCAGATCGGTGCGCGTGACGTAGCGTTCCCGTTCTTGAATGCCCTTGGCTTCTGGACGTTCCTGTTCGGCGGCCTGCTGCTTAATCTCAGCTGGTTTATAGGCGGGGCTCCCGATGCGGGATGGACGGCTTATACCCCGCTGTCATCGACGGAATACAGCTTGACGCATGGCGTCGATTTCTATACGATCGGCCTGCAGATTGCCGGTTTGGGTACTTTGATCGGGGGGATCAACTTCCTGGCGACGATCATTACCATGCGTGCCCCGGGCATGTCATATATGCGGATGCCGATGTTCACCTGGACGTCGTTCGTCACATCAGCAATGATCCTGTTTGCCTTCCCGGCAGTGACGGTGGGTCTTGTACTGTTGACGTTTGACCGAATTCTGGGAGCGAACTTCTTCAATGTCAGCGCCGGGGGCAACCCGGTACTCTGGCAGCATATCTTCTGGATCTTCGGACACCCTGAAGTGTATATTCTGATTCTTCCGGCCTTCGGCATGATATCCGAGGTGGTAAGTACATTCTCGCGCAAGCGTCTGTTCGGATACAGCTCGATGGTGTTCGCTACGATTCTGATCGCCTTCCTCGGCTTCATGGTCTGGGCTCACCATATGTTCACGACCGGACTCGGACCGGTGGCTAACGCCTTGTTCTCCATCGCGACGATGTTGATCGCGGTTCCGACAGGAATCAAGATCTTCAACTGGCTGTTCACAATGTGGGGCGGTCAAATCCGCTTTACGACACCAAATCTGTTCGCTGTTGGCTTCATCCCGACCTTCGTTATGGGGGGAGTTACCGGTGTGATGTTGGCATCAGCTCCGGCGGATTATCAATATCATGATACTTACTTTGTTGTTGCACACTTCCACTACGTAATCGTAGGCGGTCTCGTACTTGGTTTATTCGCGGGTCTTCACTATTGGTGGCCTAAGATGTTCGGCCGGATGCTTAGCGAGAAGCTGGGCAAGCTGGAGTTCTGGACCTTCATTATCGGCTTCCATATGACTTTCTTCGTACAGCATTTCCTTGGGTTGATCGGTATGCAGCGTCGGGTATTTACCTATTTGCCGAACCAAGGCTTTGATCTGATGAACCTGATCAGTACAATTGGCGCATTTTTGATGGGGGTTGGAGTCATCGTATTCCTGATCAATATCGGAATCACGGCTGCCAAGCCAAGAAATGCCTCGAATGATCCTTGGGAAGATGGACGTACACTGGAATGGACAATACCTTCACCGCCTCCAGAGTACAATTTCAAGCAAACCCCGCTTGTTCGCGGACTTGATGCATTTTGGAAAGAGAAGATGGCAGGCAATAAGGAGATGACTCCGGCTGAACCGGTTGGTTCCATCCATATGCCTTCGCCGACGATTCTTCCGTTTATTATGTCAGTGGGGCTGTTCATCGCCGGCCTTGGATTTATGTTCACCAGCGATGATTTCGGCAGCAGCTTTATGAACTTCATCTTCAGCAACTATGTCGTTACAGGTATCGGCCTGGCGATTACATTTGGAAGTATGCTCGTCCGCTCGTTGTATGACGATCATGGCTGGCATATCGAACCGTCTGAATTGAATGAGAAGGGGGTAAAAGCATGACGACACCTCACGCAGAGCAAGCGACGAACGTCCTTCCCCATGAACCGGAGAAAGCTACGCTGGAGGGGCGCAATAAAGTGCTTGGCTTCTGGCTCTTCCTGGGTGGGGAGGCTGTATTGTTCGGCACGCTGTTCGCAACCTTCTTAACACTTAGAAATCAAGTGGCCGACGGTCCGTCTGCCAGCGAATTGTTCAGCCTGCCGATCACAGCAGCAGCGACCTTCATCCTGTTAATCAGCAGCTTGACCAGCGTGTTTGCAGTTCAGGCGCTGCACCGTGGCAATCGCAGTTCATTGGCGAAATGGCTGGGTATTACTGTATTGCTTGGCCTGGCGTTTCTGGTGCTGGAAATCTATGAATTTTCGGAATACATGCATGAAGGGTATAGCATGACGACAAGCGCATTTAGTTCCGCTTTTTATACTCTAGTCGGATTCCACGGGGCGCACGTCCTGTTCGGGATTTTATGGATTTCGGTTATTATCGGTCAGTTATACAAGAAGGGATTGACCGTGGTAACCGCACCGAAAGTTTATGTGTCCGCGATGTATTGGCACTTTATCGACGTCGTGTGGGTATTTATCTTTACCGTAGTATACCTGCTTGGAAAGGTGGTAGATTAGCATGACGAATCACGATTCGAATGGCGGCACAACGATCAAACATCGACATCGCCAGGAAGGACCGCAGAAGCATGTCATTGCGTTTATCTTCTCCATCGTTCTAACCTTGATCGCTTTCGCTTCCGTTGCAGCGGGTGGAGTTAATACGGCTTTTACCGTTCTGCTCTTGCTCGTGATGGCTGTGCTTCAGGTGCTCGTACAGCTGGGCTACTGGATGCATCTAAAGGACAAAGGGCATATGATACCCATTCTGTTCATGGCCGGTGGATTCTTCGTTGCCGGCTTGGCGATTATCGCCGCGTTATACTGGATGTGGTGGTAACAAATATGAGGAGGGCTTGATTCCAAGCCCTCTTTTTATGTATAAATATAGAGGGAGTATGATTTATGTCATACATAGTGAATGGAAACGGATATCGCCCATCTGGCAGGGGGAGAACCGTTTTTACTTGTATTAGTGGAAAGTTTACAGACAGGTACAAGGGTGAAAATGTTCATCATATCGACAGAATCGAAGTCTCCAGGAAGGAGGGGTTCGTGTGCTCGGATTAGAATATTTTACATTTACACAGGTGTGGAGTCCCATTGTATTAGCGCTTGTCCTGCTGATCACGGCGGGATACTTCATATTGATCGGACCGCTTAGCGAGAAATACGGCCAAGGGGAGAAGGTATCTCTGAACAGGAGGCTGCTGTTCTTGCTTGGACTGGCCTTGCTATATATGGCTCAGGGTGGCCCGGTAGAATTGCTCGGGCATATCATGTTTAGCTTCCATATGATTAGCATGGCGCTTTCGTATTTGCTCGCTCCGCCGCTTCTGATGCTTGGCATCCCTGTCTGGGTATGGCGTGGAATTGTATCTTGGCTCAGAAGGAGCCCGCTGCGTATGCTCAAATTCTTCACCCATCCTGTCGTTGCAGCGCTGGTATTCAATGGGCTGTTTTCTTTTTATCACATCCCTGCGATTCACGATTACGTCATGCTTCATTTTGGGGTGCACCGACTCTATTATGTCGTGTTGTTTATTGCGTCAGTGCTAATGTGGTGGACCCTAGTGGATCCGCTGCCGGATCTGGCTGCGGGGAAGGGAGTCAAGAAGGTCGGCTTTATTTTTCTCAATATGGTGCTTCTGACACCGGCGTGTGGACTCATTATTTTCGCGACGGCTCCCCTGTATGCGACGTACAGTGACCCGGTCGTCTGGTCCAAGGCGATGGGCTATTGCATTCCTGGAGATACAACGATGCTGCTGAGCCAGTTCGGCGGCCCACAATTCTTCGGTTATCTGGAACCCGTTGTTGATCAGCAGGTCGGCGGGATTTTGATGAAGTTCATTCAGGAGATTATCTTCGCCTCGATGCTTGCCTATGTGTTCTTTCATTGGTACAGGCAGGAGAACCGCAATGAAGATGAAGAGATTGTACCTGTGCCTGTGCCAGAAGAATACGCTCCCTCAAGCGAGCTGAAACAAATATAACAAGCAGGAGGATAAATCATGGACGTTTACACATTATTTCCGACGATCAGTACGGCGTTCATCGTAATTAGCGCTGTGCTGGTAGCGATCGGCTGGACGCTGATTATTAAGGGGAGACGAGAAGCGCATAAGAAGACGATGATCGCGGCTGCGGTTGCGGCATTGCTATTTTTCATCATTTATATGTCCAGAACGATATTTATCGGCAATACAGCATGGGGAGGACCGGATAATCTGAAGGTGTATTATCATATTTTCTTGATCTTCCATATTGTTCTCGCAACTGTAGCGGCGATATTTGGGATTACAACGTTAGTACTCGGATTCAAGGCAAAATATGCCAAGCATCGTAAATGGGGACGCACAACGTCGGTGATCTGGTTTTTTACGGCGATTACCGGCGTTGCTGTATATGTACTGCTGTATATGATGTATCCTGGCGGACACACGAAGCCGGTATGGGAAGTCATACTGGGCGCCTGATTCTGGTTAAAGGGTGCTGCCTATAGCTAATATGCGGCAAAGCCTGCTAGACAAAAAGCCAACCATCATGATGGTTGGCTTTTTGAGTTCTATTGCTCATATTTGTAATCTCGTTCGACCTTGCAAATTCTCGTCTTGTATTTGAGATACCACTCTGACTTCCCTTTACTTTGTGCCATGAGATGCCTCTCATTTTGTTTCCAATTTTGTATAGCTTCAAGAGATTCCCAATACGACACTGTAATCCCCAGACCTTCCCTTGCGCTCTCCACTCCCAAAAATCCGGGCTGGATGGCGGCGAGCCGAACCATCTCCTCGGCCATCTCGGCATAACCGTAGTCTCCCTCTGTCCGTTCAGAGGTGAAGATTACTGCATAATACGGTGGCTGTGGTGTACAGGCCAATTCGCTCATGTCTATTCCCCCAATAACAATCCAATTTAGAACATTTGTTCGTGAAAGTCAAGCGTTAATCATCCAATTGGCTTGGGCAGTAAGTTGAAAAATGGATTTTCTGGGTTGACGAGCAGAATAAGCACAGTATATACTGTGTATAAAGATATAAACAGTAAGCACAGTAGAATAGTGTTTATGTACATAGGGAGAGAAGAGAAAGGATGATGAAATTGGAAGGCTGGAAGGATGCTTGGGTCATCTTCAAAAAGGACGTATGTTCAGATCGATTTTATCTGATCTGGAATGTCCTGTTCATGTTATATTTCGGCGGAATGTTCAGTACGATGCTCTATTCCGTAGTTCATTCCGATGATGCGTTTCATTCATTAGCGGATTGCTTGATGCTAGTGCTTATCCCGATGATCGGATTTTATTTTTCGCGCAGATCGTTCAGTTATTTGAGGGAAGATTCCTACACTCAAATGCTGTGGTATTATCACACCCTACCGATCCCTGTGAGGACCATTATAAAGAGTCGCTACCTTCAGCTCATCGCAGCCCTTCTGTTTAACGGAACCTTTTTCTTCGGAGTGATATTCGTTATCTTTTGGCTAGGCGGATTAGACATTAATCTGGGTCCGTTCCAATACATTGCCTTTGCTCTGACCTGGATCGGATATGCACTGCTTATAAACGGACTGTATATTTATATGGAATTGCTGAATAAAGGCAAAACTTACTTTTGGTTGAGCTGCGTGTTGATGCTCAGCGTGGTCGTGATCTCCGTTGTTATTACCCTTCTACATGGCAATTTGTTGAAATACACGATGGATGTTTCTGCCCGTTATGCTCTGCTGTCGCCTCTAATGTGGGGGACTCTTTTAGTCGGCGCTTTAGGGGCATATGGGATGGGTCTTCAAACTATGCGGAAGCTGAACAAGCGGGATTTGGTCTGATGAATGGGCAGCCGACAAATTGAGACCGGAGGTGAGGGGAAAGGTGTGGATTCCGATACAAATTGATGAGCAAAGTGCAGAACCTTTATATTATCAGATCGAGACGCAGCTTAAATCATTGATCGTAAGCGGGCAAATTGAAGAAGGCACACTTCTGCCATCCATTCGCGAATTAGCAGCGAGCCTAAGCTGCAGTGTCATTACAATCAGACGGGTATATCAGGATTTAGAGAATGAAGGCCTGCTTAGGACGAAGCAAGGGACGGGAACCTTTGTGGCCAGGGTAGGGACCGGGGAACGGGATGCATATCGGAAATCTGTGGTTCAGGAAGCTGTCGAGACGGCGGTGGATACTGGAATATCTGTGCAATATGGAGAAGAAGAACTGAAACAACTGTTTCTAAACATATTGAAGCAAAAATATCATAAAGATGGCGGGAGGGATGGAGCGTGACAGAGCGCATGGCGATTGAATTTAGAGGAGCAATTAAAAAAAGACGCAGACACCCGATCGGACCGATCGATCTGACTATTCCGCAGGGTTATATCGTTGCACTGGTTGGTGCCAATGGAGCCGGCAAGAGCACGATGATGAACATGATGCTGCAGACGACCAGGCCGGACCAAGGGTCAATCCGCTGGTATGGGGAGACGTTCAACGGCGAAATACCGTTATCCTTAAGACAGAAGATCGGTTATGTTCCGGAGACTTCGATCGCGGAGGAAAGTCATCTTACGGCGGATGCGGTAGCGGAATTTCGCTCATACTGGTATCCAAGCTGGGATGAGGGGCGATTCGAGGAATTGATGCAACGGTTTCGCGTGCCGCGTAATGAGCGATTGAACCGGATGTCCAAGGGGGAGAGACGCAAGTTCGAGATCGCGGCTGTGCTTGCCGCCCGTCCCAAGCTTCTGCTGCTGGATGAGCCCTCTTCAGGACTTGATCCGTTCGCTTGGGGCGATATGATCGATGAACTGCAGGCATCGATGGAGAATGAGGAGGTGACGATCGTGTTATCGACTCATGTTGTAGATGAGGTCAAGCGATTGGCGGACTATATCATTCTGGTCGATGAAGGACGGATTCTCGGGATAGCAGAGAAGGATTCGCTGTACGGGACCTGGAAGGAACTTTGGGTACAAGGGGATGCAGGCGCGCTCGGCAAGCTGCCGGGAGTCGTCAAATGCAATCCGGACGGTCCGTCTTTAACACGGATTACGGTTCGGGATAATGAACAGTGGAAAAAGTATTTGGCGGCAGCGGATTTACAGGTCGTGAAATCACGTACACTTGAGCTTGAAGAGATATTGAGGTTGTGGATCGAAGGGCATAAGCCAGAGGAATTGTCAGTGTAAATGCCTGTTATGCCATAGATGTATAAATTTTGAATAAGTGAAGCGAGGGATAACGAAAGATGGTAAAACCTTTAGTGCTGGAGAAGGTTGTAAAGCAATTTGGCGAGAAGACCGCGGTTAACGAGATCTCGCTGCAAGTGGATGCCGGGGAAATCTACGGTCTGCTCGGCGCGAACGGAGCGGGAAAGACAACAACGATGCGAATGGTGCTTGGACTAATCTATCCTGATGAAGGCAGCATTATGTATCATGGCAAGCCCTTCAATAAAGAGCTGCAGAGCAACATGGGTTATTTGCCGGAAGAACGCGGTCTGTACCCTAAAGTGAAAGTCAGCGACCAAATTAAATATTTAGCCAAGCTGCGGGGCATGTCGGAATCTGAGGCGGAGAAGAGTCTTCGTTATTGGCTGGAACGGTTTGATGTACCGGATTATTATAACAAGCGGATTGAAGAACTCTCCAAAGGGAATCAGCAGAAGATGGGCTTCATTGCCGCGGTTGTGCATAAACCCAAAATCGTCATTATGGACGAAGCCTTTAGCGGTTTGGACCCGGTTAATGTCGAGCTGCTCAAAGCGACGGTCAAAGAATTGCGCGATGAAGGCACCAGCATTTTATTCTCTACACACCGGATGGAGCATGTTGAAGAACTATGCCGCAATATTACGATTTTGGATCGCTCCAATACAGTTCTGCAAGGCAATCTGCGCGAAATTAAGAAGCGCTATCCGCGTGAAGAGGTCCTTCTCTATACGACAGGTGAAGTAAACGGACTGGAAGCGATCGATGGAGTCGAGAAGGTGGAGCGCAAGGAGCGAGGGTATTCGATTCGCATATCCGACGTGGCCGTAGCGAAGGCCATTTTGCGTAAGGCGATGGATGAGAGCGAAGTAGAGCATTTCGAGATAAAAGAGCCAACATTGAATCAGATCTTTATTAGAGAGGTTGGTGAGGTTCATGAATAAGCTTAGTACAGTTATAGGCTTCACGTTTATGAATAAGGTGAGAACAAAATCATTTTTGATCACAACACTGGTGCTGGCCATATTGTTGACAATCGGTATTCATATTCCTTATTTCATTGATAAATTCACAGGAAAAGAAAGCGGCCCGGTGACAGTGGGGCTCGTGTATTCGGACTACCCCGAACTGGCTGGTTCTTTGGAGAAATACCATGATCGTCTTGCCGCGTCAGGCCTGAAGTTCACCAAGTATGAGCAGGCTGACACATCGTTGGACAAGGATCTGGAGGAGGGTAAAATCGCCGGTTATCTGCAGTTCAACAAGTCAGAAGCAGAGAGCTTCCCGGAAGTGAATTATGTCTCCAAGAATGATAATATCAACAGCGGAGTACAGACCGAATTGCAGGCTGCCCTGCAAAGTGTGAAGACTGAATTCATTACCAAAGGCTCGCTATCGGATGCCCAGGTGGCTGAATTGAATGCTCCTGTATCGATCAATATACACAAGCTGGAAAATACACAAGGCGGCGCCCAGAATGGAGAAGAATCCGGCAAGGAGCGCGATTTCTCGCCAGCCAACTTCGTTGTAATGTACGCGCTCATTATTCTCTTCTTCATGACGATTATGATGACCGGGAATATGATAGCGGCCGAGGTAACTGCCGAGAAGAGCTCGCGGATTATGGAGCTACTGATTACAAGCACGTCCCCGCTGGTGCAAATGTTCGGTAAAATTATCGGCATGTTCTTGATCGGATTGCTGCAAATCCTCGTCTTTGCCGTAGTTATAGCTGCGAATCTATCGCTTCCATACAATCGCGCATCCTTGGAAGGGTATGAGCTTGATTTCTCGCAGTTGGATCCATCTGTACTTATTCTTGGGCTGGTGTATTTCATCTTGGGATATTTCTTGTACGCGACGCTGTTCGCTGCGGTTGGCTCGTTAGTAAGCCGCACAGAGGAGCTGGGTCAAGCGGTTATGCCGATCACGATGTTGTCGTTGGCCGCGTTTTATATCGGCAGCTTCAGCATGAGTGCGCCAAATTCACTTTTGATGAAGGTATGTAATTACATTCCATTCTTCTCTCCGATCAGTATGATCGTTCGTATCGGAATGGGAACGCCGAAAGCCTGGGAGATCGCCGTCTCTATCGTGGTGCTGCTCATTGCGATCTATGTCTTCGGATGGCTGTCTGCGAAGATCTATCGCACAGGCGTATTGCTATACGGCAAGCGCCCAACCATCAAGGAGCTTCGCAAGGCGATGAAGGCTTACAAGATTTAAGAAACCTTGAGATTGCAGTAAATTAAACTAAGGTCTATTCCTTCTTAATCGATAAGGGGGAGTAGGCCTTATTTCGCATAGCAGCAGCAGGCGAAGCCCCTGAAAAGTCAATATAGAACGTTTACATTGCGATTATCGGAGAGTACCATTAGGGTTAACGATAGATAGAAAATACTTCATACTGGAGGCTGTTCGAATCTATGAACCTCAAGGTTAAGAAACTATCCTCTCTGGAGAAAGTGTTCCTTCATGAAGAGCCGCTTGCAGCCTGTAGCTTGGTTGATTCTGTATTGCGCGGCGAGAAATATTCGTATCAGATCGCTTACTACATAGATCCCGAGGAGGCCGAGGTGGCACAATATCTTCACGTTAAGGCAGTGCCATCTCCGGGAATCAATGTGAAGATGAGCAGGGTAGGAGTGGTACCTTCCGAAATGCCAGCTTATCCGAAGACGGATGCGGATTATTTGACGAAGCACCCCGGATTATTTCCTGATCCGTTGCTGGAGCTGACGGACGACAATATCAAAGTGCTGCCGGGACAGTGGCGGAGCATTTGGGTGGAAGCGGAGTTCGCAGAAGATGCCGTAGTACAGGACGCGGCTATAATCATTCGTTTCCTGCATGAAGATGGAACAAAGCTGGCTGAGGTCAGCCATACCATCTCGTTGATCGATGCGGTGCTTCCTAAGCAGACGTTAATTCATACCGGCTGGTTCCATTATGATTGTCTAAGCACGCATTACGGGGTGGAGGAATTGAGCGAGTCCCATTGGACACTGATAGAAGACTATATGAGGACAGCGGCCGAGCACGGGATGAATATGATTCTGACTCCTTTGTTCACACCGCCTCTTGATACAAAGATCGGGGGCGAACGCCCTGCCGTTCAGCTCGTTAAGGTTCATGTCGATGCTGAAGGTAATTATTTATTTGATTTTCAGAGATTAAAAAGGTTCATAGATATGGCATTGCGAACGGGGATGGAATATTTCGAGATGTCCCATTTGTTTACGCAGTGGGGAGCGGTTTCCGCTCCAAAGATTATAGCCAGCATTGCTGGGGAAGAACGGGCTATATTCGGTTGGGATACCGATGCCGGAGGAGATGCTTACCGTAAATTCCTAAGCTCACTTTTGCCGCAGTTGACCTCGGTTTTGGAGGAATGGGGAATTCAGGAGCGCTGTTATTTTCATATATCGGATGAGCCGAACCTGGAGCAATTGGACAGTTACCGCCGCGCCTGTGAGATCATGGAGCCGCATTTGCGGGGATATAAGGTGATCGATGCGTTATCCGATTATGAGTTTTATGAGAAAGGCTTGATCCAGACCCCTATTCCGGCAAATGATCATATCGATGCGTTTATTGAGGCGAAGGTGCCGAATTTGTGGACTTATTATTGCTGCGCCCAGCATAACAAGGTAAGCAATCGCTTCATGTCTATGCCAAGCCGCCGCAATCGCATCATCGCTACCCAGCTCTATAAATTTGATATTGCCGGCTTCTTGCATTGGGGCTACAACTTCTGGTATACGCAGTTTTCCATTCACGCGATTAATCCTTATGCAGTGACCGACGCGGGCTGCGGATTCCCTTCCGGCGATGCCTTTCTGGTGTACCCGGGAGCAGAGGGAAGCCCGGTCACTTCCATCCGGCTCAAAGTATTCCGCGAGGCGCTGTATGACCTCCGGGCGATGAACCTTCTGGAGAGCTTGAGCTCTAAGGAATTTGTGATGAGCATCATCGAGGAGGCTGCGGTTGAACCGATTACCTTCTCCGAATATCCTAGAAAGGAGCAGTATATTATCGATATGCGCAACCGGATTAATCGGGAGATCCAGGAGAGGCTTGTCACGGCAACTTCAATCATGTAGTATCGGGTTGAGGTGAGGATGAGGTGGAGCAAAAACAGAGAATAGGAGTTCTATTTGTATGTCTCGGCAACATATGCCGTTCGCCGATGGCGGAGGCTGTGTTTCGTCATAGGGTGGCTGCTGAGGGGTTGGATGATCGCTTTCTGATTGATTCTGCAGGCACGGGGAATTGGCATATCGGCAAGCCGCCACATCATGGCACAAGAGGGATACTTGATGAGTATGGGATTTCTTATGAAGGCCTGAAAGCAAGACAAGTATCAATCGAGGACTTCTCGGAATTCGATTACATTGTCGCCATGGATGTCCAGAATGAGAAGGATTTGAGACGGTTATCGCAGAGCGAGCATGCACAAATTGTCAAGCTGCTTGATCTCGTGCCAGGTATAATGAACAAAGAAGTGCCGGACCCCTATTATACCGGCAACTTTGAAGAGGTCTACGAATTAATCGGCAGGGGTTGCCAGGCTTTGCTGGAACGCATTCGTCAGGAAGCGCAGTTGGATTAGTGGACTATGGACTATAGATTATGGACTCGCCCTCATCCGTTGATTTAACGGATGGGGGCGTCTTGCATTATTGCGAGAACGAAACTTTATCCCCCTCCCAAGCGTTTACTAGAAGTGAGAGTTCAAAAGGGACCTCTGGAGTAGTATGCAAATCTGGATAGTTAGGGGAAATGTTATGGATCCGGTATCATCATTGCCTAGCCGTTCTACAACGAGACAAGGAGGAGCAGGGAAGAAAGGCAGTTCCACAGCGACTCGCAAACCTTCCAAGAAGCGGAAACGCAAAAAGAAGGGCTTCTTCCATACGGTCGGAAGATTTCTGATGGTATTGATCTTGCTGGCTGCGATAGGCGAGGTGTGGCTCTATTTAACGCCATCCGGCAATAAAATGCTCTATTTGATGGCAGATACCTTAATTACAACCCAGCATCGGCACTGGGCCAAATATCTCATTGGACAGGCGGAGCTGGATCGAAGAGTAGCCGCCTACCAGAAGCAATTTGATGAAATGGGAGAAGAGAAGGATACACATACAATCAAGCCGCAGCCAGGGACTGCAGGGGCAGGGGATAAAGAGGAAGAGAAGCCAAAGCCGTTAATGGAGATCGAGGAGGTATCGGGTACTGGATACCGCGGGTATGTGGTGACCGTCAATGATCCGACGAAGATCAGGCTTGGTGTTCCGGCCAAACGGGGCAAGGGTGAGAAAGTGTCCAGTATGGTCGAACGGACTGGCGCTGTTGCGGGAATTAACGGGGGAGGCTTCGCCGATCCGAACTGGAAAGGAAATGGTTTCAAGCCTATCGGTGTTGTTATCTCGCAAGGCAAGCTATACTATAACGGACTGGATTCCAAGAAATCCTCCACCCAAATTGTTGGGATCGACAAGCAAGGAAAGATGGTGGCCGGCAAATATTCTTTGGATGAACTGAAGGATATGGGGATCCAGGAGGCTGTTACCTTCCAGCCGCGAATTATCGTGAACGGCAAAGGCCAGATCAAGAGTCAGAAGGAAGGCTGGGGCATCGCGCCACGCACGGCAATGGGGCAGCGCGAGGACGGGGCAATCCTGTTCGTCGTTATCGACGGGCGTCAGCCTGGTTACAGCATCGGGGCCAGCCTTTACGATGTACAGCAGATCATGCTGGATCACGGCGCAGTGCTCGCGGCGAACTTGGATGGCGGCTCTTCGACCGTGCTAGTGACTAAGGGCGGGGAGATTGTCAACAAGCCTTCATCTGAGTATGGCGAACGTTATTTGCCAACCGCATTCCTCGTATTTGAGCATCCGGAGCAAGTGAACATTCCGAATATCTGGGAGGGCTTGCGCCCGCAGGATATCGACCCGGGCAAAAAATAGCATTATAAATGGCCATCTTCCAAGCGCCCTGCGCCTGGAAGATGGCCATTTTTTCGTTCTATGATGAGCAGTAATCTGCAAAAATTATGATTTAGTAGGATAGCTGTTTTTTCTTATACATGATAGCGACGGTGCGTGGTCCGCAATGACAGGAAATCGCGCAGCCGCCTTCAATAATCTCAACCTCTTTGACAGCTGTCCGCTCCAGCAATGCTGTCTTGATATATTCCGCAGTCTTGTCCGCAAGCGTCTGCGCCACGATGATCAGATCGCGGTCGATCTTGTGGAAGTTCTCCGTGAGGTGATGCAGCATGCGTTCGACGGCTTTTTCCGTCTTGCCACGGTATTTATCAGCCGAGATGACGACGCCTTCTTTAATCCGCAAAATAGGGCGAATCTTGAGCAGGCTCCCGATCATATGCTGCAGATTGGAGACACGGCCTCCTTTATGCAGGTAATCGAGCGTATCGACAAGCACTTCAATTTCTACCTGATCCCGCTCCTCATGGAGCATGGAGGCGATCTGCTCTGCCTTCATGCCTGCCTTGGCTGCCATGACAGCCCTCATCACCAGCAGGGCGATGCCCCCTGACACGTTCAGTGAATCAACGACATGTACACTGCCTTCCGGTAGCTCGGCTGCGGCGATCATAGCGCTCTGGTAAGTTGATGAGAGCTTGGATGACATACTGATGAACACAATTTGATTTTGTTGCTCGATCCATGGGGAGAAGGCCGCTATGAAATCCGCAGGAGACGGGGCAGAAGTACGGGGCAATTCTCCAGTCGCCTCGACTCTTTTGTAGATGTCGTTGGTAGTGATCTCAAGTCTGTCTTTATAGGCAGTCTCGCCAAACACTACATACAGCGGTACAATCCCGATGTCATATTGGTCGATCCAGGATTGTGGGATATCGGAGATACTGTCCGCGAAAATTTTCACTTGTGTCAATGCATTTCCTCCAGTGTTGGTGTAATTGGTTCTTTATCTGCATTATAGAGGAGAAGCGGGACAGAAGCAAAAAGTATACCGTTGGTAATTACTCCTACGGCTATGGCCTAAATCAGGATTCCCTGTTCCAGGCAAAATGTTGGCGGAACCTGCGCGGGGACAAGCCCTCCTGCTTGGTGAAGCAAGCGGTGAAATAGGCCGCATGGTTGAAGCCAACTTCTTCTGCGATCCGTTCAATGGGCATATCGGTCTGAACGAGCAGCAGCTTGGAGTGCTCGATCCGGATCAGCAGCATATATGCGGCCGGCGAGCATCCGAATACCTTCTGCATGCACCTGGCAATATAGACGGGATGAAAATTAATGCTCTCACCGAGTTTTTTGGCGGAGAAGGGTTCACGGAAATGCTCACGCAAATAAGCGGCTGCCTTCTCCGCGCAGACTGAACCTGGGGAGGGGGCAGCGGTCTCCAGAGACGCGGCGAGCAGACCGATGACATCCTGGAACAAGGCCTGCTGCTTCAGCCGTACACTGCTATGATGAGATGCCCGGTTCATCTCTGTTAATTCATCGATGGTGTCGATCATTTTCTGTAGCTGGGGAAGATAGGTGAACTGCGGCACAGCCAGCGTGAAGGGCGTTGTGGTGAAGGGATGCAGCGACATATACGCTCCGTCTTCGCCTTCCTGAGCCAAATGCTGCTTGCAGTATTCCGACAGCTCGATGACACGCCAGTTCCCGGATACCTGGAAATGAAGCCAATGATGAACCGTCTCTTCCTGGCAGCCTGAGAAACCGAAATGGTAGCAATCCGGGCGAAGGATGAGGGCGTGGCCTGCGGAGACTTCGTAATTTTGCTTCTCTTCGCCCACGTAGAGGCAGCCTTGGGAGACGACAAGCAGATCAAATACGCCGATATTTTTGCGGCTGAGGTGTTTGCCGCCATATGACATATGCGTCGATCCGCTAATAATATATTGCGGCAGCGGGGGAGCGGTTATTTCGATAATTTGAGACATATATCCACCTCCAGGAGCGCTAAATATAGGTTTGAATTATGAAAGATTGAGTTGATTATTTGATACATTATTTCTAATAATGCATCTATAATGTGATTCATGTCAATAAGTTTAATAAGAGCAGGAGCGTAGCATCGTCTCCGTTCTTCAGGAGGTTGTAATAATGAAGAAATCCAAGACCAACGAGAGCAATAAATTTAACCTCTGGCTGCTCGCTTGGCCTATATTTATTGAACAATTCCTGCAATTTTTGCTCGGCTCCGTCGATACCCTGATGGTGAGCCGGATATCTGATAATGCGGTAGCCGTTGTCGGTTTCTCCAATCAGCTATTTAATGCGCTTACGACGTTGTTTGCAACGGTAGCCAGCGGGGCGGGGATTGTGATTGCTCAGAAGATTGGCTCCCGCCTGCAGGAGGATGCCCGAACGGTCGGGATTATCTCTTTTAAAGTAACCATCGCGATCGGGCTGGCGTTAAGCGTATTGTTAATTGCTTTTTCACGTCCGATTGCCAAAATGCTGCAGCTTCCGGATGAACTGCTGCCCTTGGCGGATACCTACATCCCTATCGTTGGCGGGGGCATGATTCTTATCGCTGCTATTGCCGTATTGGGTACGGCGATCCGCAATACGGGAAATACGAAAGGACCGATGATCATCGCCGTCGGCATGAATGTGATTCATATTGTGATGAATTACGGCTTTATTTTTGGCGCATATGGCTTCCCGCAATTGGGGCTTACCGGGGTTGCAATCTCGACGGTGACCAGCCGCCTGATCGCTACGGTCGTCCTGTTCGTCATCTTTCTAGGCTCGTTCGAGCGCAAGATTAAATTCAGCGATTTCCGCCTCTTTGACCGCAGGTTGTTCAAGGAAGTGCTGCAGATCGGCTGGCCGCTCGGCATCAATTCAGCGAATTGGGTATTTTCGCAATTGGCGATCTTCTCCTTCCTGGCAATGCTCGGCTCGACGGAGCTGGCGGCCAGAACCTATATGAATACGCTGGAATCGTTCTGCTTCCTGCTTGGTTTCTCTCTCGCACTGGCTGCACAGATTCAGATCGCTCATTTGTATGGGGCCGGGAAGACGGGAGAAGCCTACCGGGCTGCCTATAAAGTGCTGGCCGTTGGGTTGCCGCTGGTGGCAGTGAATGCATTCATTCTCGTCGTCTTCGGCAGGCATGTGCTTGGTTTGTTCACACAGGATACCGATATATTGGCGCTTTGTGCCGTATTGCTGTGGATGAACCTTATGCTTCAGCCGGGGAAAATGGTCAATATGGCGCTCGGCAACTCGCTTAACGCCGTAGGGGATACGCGTTATACGATGAAGATCTCCCTGATCTTCATGTGGGTGGTAGCGACGGGCTGCTCCTACCTGCTGGGGGTATCGTTAGGCTGGGGGATCATCGCTATCTATTCATGCATGATTGCGGATGAGTATATCCGCGGGGTATTCTCCTACTTCCGCTGGAGAGGGCGTAAATATTTGCGCAAGAAAGAAGAAGAGATACAAAGAGAACAGGGGGAGCAATGCGCGGCCGAGGTCCGCTTGGCGCTGTAATTGTCCTGGAACCTGAAATTTCGCCAACATAGCGATTTGAGCGAGCGGGTAAACCCCTGCGATAATCGAACTGTTGAAAAGGGCAATAGTGTGGTAAACTCCTAGGATAATCAGACTGTTGAAAAAGGGCAAGAAAGTCTTACGAAACTCTGGTGAAACTTTTGTGGGGACTCCCGTGGGGACTCTACTAGAACTCTAGTAGAGCTCTAGTAGAACTCTAGTAGAACTCATGTGGGAACTCCTGCAAACTCCCGCAAACTCTAACGAAACACCGTATCGCTATTTACACAAAAATAAGGGGTATGGAAATCTAACGAAACACCATAACGCTATTTGGGTAAAAACCCGCTATTTAGCCCCTTATTTGCTACAATAGCGATCCCCAGTTTCGTTAGAATTGTGAATCGCCCTTTTTGGCGTAAATAGCGATCCCCAGTTTCGTTAGATTTCTGATTCGCTCACTTTGCCGCAACTATAGGAACCCTGTCTTTTAGACGAGGGTTTCTTTTTTTATATAGTGTACAGTTCCTATACTTCTTCGTGAAAAGATACAATAGTGCTGGGATTTTGGCAACATAACAATTTGGGCGAGCGGGTAAGCTCCTGCGATAATCGAAACTGTTGAAAAAAGCGATAATCGGACTATTGGAAAAGGGCGAGGAAGTCTTACGAAACTCTGGTCAAACTTTTTGCGGGGACTCCCGAGGGAACTCTAATAGAACTCACTGTGGAACTCCCGCAAACTCCCGCAAACTCTAACGAAACACCATATCGTTATTTACACAAAAATGAGGGGTATCGAACTCTAACGAAACACCATAACGCTATTTGGGTAAAAACCCGCTATTTAGCCCCTTATTTGCTACAATAGCGATGCCCAGTTTCGTTAGAATTGTGAATCGCCCTTTTTGGTGTAAATAGCGATGCCCAGTTTCGTTAGAATTGTGGATCGCCCTTTTTGGTGTAAATAGCGATGCCCAGTTTCGTTAGAGTTTGGAATCGCCTTTTGGCGTAAATAACGATCATCAGTTTCTTTACAATGTGGGGATCGGATAGTAAGCATATTTGTGTTTTGAAACGCAACTTGGCGGGTATAGTTCGGTCGTGGGGAGTAAAGGGTAAATGAGTTTGGATGAATATGAATGTTTGTGAAAGAAAATGATTGATTTATGAGCGCTATGTGCTATGATAAGAACAGATGGAGGGATGGCTATGTTGACAGAAGAGCGATACAACCTAATATTAGAGCGCTTGCAAAGTCAAGGTGTTGTTAAGCTGCAGGAGCTTATTGAAGCTATCGGAGCTTCGGAATCGACGATCCGTCGGGATTTGGTCGATCTGGAGAGCCGCCATCTGCTGAAGCGAATTCACGGCGGAGCCAGCTTGCTGAATCAGAGGAGTCAGGAGCCGGGGATGGATGAGAAAACATCCAAAAACATTCAAGAAAAGGATGCTATCGCTCGCCTTGCCGCTCGCGAAATTCGGGATAATGAATGTATTTATTTAGATGCGGGAACTACTACTCTAGCGATGATCTCATATATTGAAGCGGAGAATGTGACGGTTGTGACTAACGGACTGTCCCATGTCGAAGCTCTGGTTAACCAACGAATCCGCAGTTATTTGCTTGGCGGAATGATGAAGATTCATACCAAGGCTGTCATCGGTAGCATTGCCTTGCAGAACATGGATAATTTCCGATTCGACCGATGCTTCCTTGGGACGAACGGAGTTGATCTGGAGCTGGGATATACCACCCCGGACCCTGAGGAAGCGCTTATCAAGCGGCGGGCTCATCAGTTATCGGGTCAAACCTATGTTCTAGCGGATTCCAGTAAGATCGGCGAGGTCACTTTCGCCAAGCTGCTGGATCTGAACGAGGCGATCCTGATTACAGATAGCGTACCTCCCCATCTGCGGAAGGGCATCGCACATAAAACAAAAATAATCGAGGGATCAGCATCATGATATATACAATAACGCTTAACCCGTCTGTGGACTACATCGTAGAGGTTGACGAGCTTAACATAGGCGGCCTTAGCCGGATGAAGCGGGATTTGAAGCTTCCGGGGGGAAAGGGAATTAACGTGTCACGCGTATTGAACCAGCTTGGTGCCGAGAACACGGCGCTTGGCTTCCTTGGAGGATTCACTGGCCGGTACGTGAACGATAGATTGCAGGAAGAGCGCATGTCGACCGACTTTGTAACAATAGCAAGCGATACGCGGATTAATATCAAGCTGAAGCATGGCGAAGAGACGGAGATTAACGGCCTCGGGCCGGACATTAGCGAAGCGGAGGCGGAGCAGCTGCTACAGAAGTTATCCGCCTTGCAAAAGGATGACATCGTGATCCTGTCGGGCAGCGTTCCGCCATCGCTCGGTGAGGATTTTTACGAACGCTTGATTCGGGTTAGCAAGCAAAGAGATGCCGAGTTTGTAATCGATACGACTGGTGAAGCGCTGCTCCAGTCACTCAAGCATCATCCACTGCTCGTCAAGCCGAATCACCATGAGCTCGCTGAGTTGTATGACACCGAGCTAAATTCCGTGGAGGATATCGTCGTGTATGGACGCAAGCTGCTGGAGGATGGAGCGAGAAATGTCCTCGTCTCTATGGCGGCTGAAGGGGCTCTGCTAATCACCGAGTCCGCTGTGTATCATGCGGTGGTGCCGAAGGGGCAAGTCAAGAACTCGGTGGGAGCCGGTGATTCGATGATTGCGGGTTTCGTAGGTACGCTGGTGCAAACCGGCGATTCGCTCGCAGCATTCCGCACCGGGGTCGCTGCAGGCAGCGCTACGGCATTTGCGGATGATCTTGCCACCAGAGATCAAATCAATCAACTGCTGCCGCAGGTCGTTATTAATAACCGATAGATTCAGGCTGGTTGGGTAAACGAATAACTAAAGGGGTGTTAACCATGAAAATAACCGATTTGTTGATCAAAGAGACGATGATCATGGATTTACAGGCGCAGACGAAGGATGCGGCAATCGATGAGCTGATCGCAAGCCTGTATAAGCATAATCGAATCTCCGACCCAGTGCTGTTCAAGGAAAAGATTCTGAAACGTGAAGCAGAAGCGAGTACGGGGATCGGTGGGGGAATTGCCATGCCCCATGCGAAGACAAATGTGGTTAACGAAGCGACTGTTGTATTTGCCAAAAGCTCCAAAGGAGTGGAATTCGATTCTATCGATGGAGAGCCAGCCACAATCTTCTTTATGATTGCCGTTCCGGAAGGGGCGGGCAATATGCATCTTCGCACGCTGGCTACGCTGTCTAAGCTGTTAATTGATAGCGAATTCATCGACCAATTAATGAACACGAGAACACCTGATGAAGTGACGGCATTGTTTGACACCAAGCAGGCTGAGGGCGACGAAGAGGCGCAAAGCAGAAGCAAGGAAGCCGGGCATAGCGAGGGTCGGGAGAAGACCCATCCGGTGGCGCAGGAGACCTCTTCCGAAACAGCGGAATCTGAAGCTTTGGTTGTAGCTGTAACCGCTTGCCCAACGGGGATCGCCCACACGTATATGGCTGAGGATGCTCTAATAAAGATGGCCAAGGAGATGGGCGTAACTATCCGGGTGGAGACGAACGGCTCGGAAGGAGCCAAAAATGTATTAACTCCGGATGAAATCCGCCGGGCCAGCGGGGTAATTGTCGCTGCGGATAAAAACGTCGAGATGGCCAGATTTGATGGGAAACCCGTGCTCATAAGACCCGTTAGCGACGGTATCCGCAAACCTAAGGAGCTGATTCAAAAAGCGCTCCAGGGCGATGCACCGATCTACCATGGCGGCAATAAAGCCGCTGAGGAACCAGAGCGGGAAGAAAAGAAAAGCGTTGGCAGCAAAATTTACAAGGACTTAATGAACGGTATTTCGCATATGCTGCCGTTTGTCGTAGGCGGCGGGATACTAATCGCTATCTCCTTCCTGTTCGAACAGGTGGGCGGACCGGATCATCCACTGTACAAGTTGCTAATGACGATCGGGGGAGATGGGGCCTTCCACTTCCTGATTCCGATTCTGGCCGGATTTATCGCCATGAGCATCGGGGATCGTCCAGCGCTCATGCCAGGGATGGTTGGCGGCTTGATGGCGGTCAATTCGAACGCAGGTTTCCTTGGTGGTCTGGCCGCTGGTTTCATGGCCGGTTATATCGTGATTGGGCTGCGCAAGCTGTTCGCCGGATTACCGAAATCGCTGGAAGGGCTTAAGCCAATTTTGCTCTATCCGGTATTTGGGCTGCTGATCGCTGGCTCAATTATGTACTTTATCTTCGATCCTGTCTTCAGCTCGATTAATACATGGCTGGTATCCGGATTAAATAATCTGGGGACGGCCAACGCGGTTCTGCTGGGGCTTGTACTCGGCGGGATGATGGCGATAGATATGGGCGGTCCATTCAACAAAGCTGCATATACCTTTGCTATCGGGGTATTCGCATCCAGCGGCAACACAAACGGACTGATGATGGCGGCTGTCATGGCCGGAGGGATGGTTCCTCCGCTGGCGATTGCGCTGGCCAGCACCTTCTTCAAGAACAAATTCACAGAAGACGAACGGAAGTCTGGCTTGACCAACTATGTGCTGGGGCTGTCCTTTATTACCGAGGGAGCGATTCCGTTCGCGGCAGCTGATCCGCTTCGTGTCCTGACTTCCTGTATCCTCGGTTCAGCGGTGGCCGGCGGGCTTACCCAGCTATGGAAGATTAATATCCCGGCTCCACACGGCGGAATCTTCGTTGCTGCACTGGCCAATCATGCGCTGTTGTTCCTGCTTGCAGTAGCGATTGGTTCGGTGATCTCAGCCCTGGTGCTCGGTATTTGGAAGAAGCCAATGGCGGATAGAGCTTAAGCTTAATTAGACAGATAGGTATGGATTCATTGGAGAGCCGTTCGCGCAGCAGCGTCATTTGCTAGCGCGGGCGGCTCTTGTGCATAATGAGGTCGATCCGGATGAAAGGATTATGTTACATTGAACAGAGCGCTACTAAATAAGGAGAAGATGGATTATGAAATTGATGTTTATTTCCGACATTCATGGATCAGCGTACTGGCTGAACAAGGCAATCGAGAAAGTGAAGGAGGAGAGGCCTGACCAGATCGTTATGCTCGGCGATTTTATGTATCATGGGCCTAGAAATCCGCTGCCTGAAGGATATAACCCAGCACAGGTCGCAGAGACGCTGAATCAGTACAAGCGGCATATCGTGGCTGTGCGCGGGAACTGCGATTCGGAAGTGGATCAAATGCTGCTCGAATTCCCGATGATGGCGGATTATACGGTAATCCTTCATGAGGGACGTCGCATATATGTAACGCATGGGCACGGCTTCAGTATAGAGCAATTGCCGCCGCTATTGGAGAACGATATTTTCATTCAGGGTCATACTCACGTACCTGTAGCTGATATGAAAGACGGCATATTTGTGCTTAATCCCGGATCGATTGCACTTCCCAAAGAGAATTATCCGAACTCCTACGGTATTATGGAAGACGGCAGCTTCCTCGTTAAGGATTTCGAGGGTGGCACGGTCAAATCGATAACCTTTGTCTCATAGGAGTGTATGTTACGATAACAGGCCGCCTGTTTAAGCCAGGGGCCTGTTTTTTTATATTTGCAGTTATGAGCAATGGGTATTAAACCAAGAGTACAAAAGTGTAAATCAGGGATAGAGCAATGTAATATCTTGATTTTCCAGGAATGAGATCCACTCGTCGGAAGGTTTTCGATCGGTAATGATATAACGGATCTGCTTGAACTCAAGCATTTTGACGAAGCCGATCAAATCGAATTTACTTGAATCGATGAGCAGAATGGTCTGCCGGGCCTGCTGACTCATCGCTTGCTTCAATTCGCTCTCCGGCTCATTGGAATCGGTGATGCCGCTCATCATGGATATGCCTTTACAGCTGAACAGGGCAATATCGACATTATAATTTTGAATGGTCTGTCTGGCTACCGGTCCGATCAACGAGCTTGCCTTGGGCCGAAGTGAACCGCCGGTGGAAATAATCGTATGGCTTGTCTGATTGAACTCGTTCAGGATAATCACAGAATTTGTGATAATCGTCAGATTGTCGCGTTCAGACTCGAGGAGCTTGAGCGCTTCAAATACGGTGGAGCTTGTATCGGTCATCAGTGTATCTTCGTCGTTAATCAGTGAGAGCAGTAAGCTGGCGATGGCTCTTTTCTCCTCGATATTTCGCGTATTTCTCATCTGATAGGGCAGATCGTCCTGGATATGATTGTTTAGAACGGCCCCGCCATAATTTCTGGTCACGACCCCTTCCTGCTCAAGCTTCTCCAGATCGCGGCGAATTGTCTCTTCGGTAACCTTGAAGCTGTCAGCCAGCTGTGAGACGAGTACTTTTTTATGTCTATGTAATTCTTGAATAATTTTTTCTTTCCGCTCAAAAGCCTTCATTTGAACCCGCCTCTCCCAGAGTGAACATAATTCTATTGTACCTAAATTTAGAAGAAAAACAAAAAAACAAACTACGAAAAACCAAATAAAATCTTTTTTTGTTTTTGATATTAAAGGTTAAATGTGAAAAACAAAAATAAAACTATTAAATGACGTTGAATTATTTTGTTTTCATGTTATCATAATGTTGGAAACAAAGAAAATGGATAATTTATTGGAAAAGTCATTTATTTATATTAACAGCAAGGGTAGGGTGAAGAGCATGCTTCAGGATATACGGACTGCACCGTTTCTTCGGGAAATGTGCGATACTACGGCCAATTTGTACCGTTTGGGATGGGACGAACGCAATGGAGGAAATATTAGCTATCTAATCGCAGAGGAGGAAGTAAGCGATTATCTGGATATTTCGCAAGTAGAGCGCACTGTGCCGATGAGCTTTGATGCCGCTGAATTGGCAGGGAAGTACTTCATTGTCACGGGATCGGGCAAATACTTCAAGAATGTTATCAAGGACCCGGCAGTGAACCTTGGAGTGATCCGGATAGGCCAGGATGGGCATAGCTATGAGATTTTATGGGGGTTTGCCGATGGGGGAGTGGCTACGAGCGAGCTGCCAACTCACCTGATGAATCATATGCAGCGGTTAGTAGTAGATCCTAAGCACCGAGTCATTATGCATTGCCATGCAACCCATCTGATTGGCATGACCTTTACACATAACCTGGATGAGATTGAATTTACGAAAACTCTATGGGAGATGTGTACAGAATGTCTGGTTGTGTTCCCGGAAGGCGTTGGAATTATTCCGTGGATGGTGCCAGGTACAGATGCGATTGGCGAAGCAACCGCAGAGCGCATGAAGGGTGTGCGAATTGTGATGTGGCCGCATCATGGCGTGTTCGGAGCAGGTACGACGATGGATGAGGCCTTTGGATTGATCGAGACCGCGGAGAAGGCTGCGCAGGTCTATACGATAGTATGTGCACAAGGCGGCAAGCAGCAGACAATCTCGGATCGAGAGCTGCTTGATTTGGCTCAAGCTTTTGGTGTGACACCAAGACCAGGTGTGCTGCAGAACTAAACCGATGGGTTGGATAGAGGAAGCACATATAATATAGCAAAAACCAGGCAGCCTAATATTGAGGCAGCCTGGTTTTTTTGTAAAGCAGATTTACTCTTGATCCTTCTCACGATCCGGGAGCTGTTGTACATAGCTGTCAGATAAGCGCAGCAGATCAAGCGCCCGGTTATATTCATCCTCCGTAGTGAGGGCCTGACTAACACTGTCCTTGGCCAACGGGAACTGGGTCCCATCCTCATACCAGGTTCCCGGCATGAACACGGCTTTGTCGTTAATGAACGAACCTGAAGGCAAATAGTAACGCTGTGGCAATAAATTATAGTTATGATTCAGTATATCTTCACCAAAATGGATCTGATCGTTCATCGAAACACCCAGCAGGTTGGCGACGGTCGGCAGAATATCCACCTGTCCGCCGACATTCTCCAAAACTTTTGGTTCCGATTGTCCTGGAATCGAGATGACAAGCGGGATGTTCAACATATCACGGTAGCTGTAGTCGCGACCGTAAATTTCGCTCATAAGTTCCAGGCCATGCTTATCGAGCGAAAATTTCGGCAGTCCCAGATGGTCGCCATAGACGACAACCACACTGTTGTCCCAAATTCCGCGCTGCTTCAGATCATCAATGAATAAGCCAAGGGCATAATCCGCATAATTTTGCGAGCGAAGGTAATCGCCGACCATATTGTTCTCGTAACGCTCCGGCAGCGTAATCCGGTCCAATTCGTGTGGAATGGTAAATGGATGATGCGCGGTCATTGAAATAACCTGTGAATAGAATGGGAGACCTGTCGCTTGCATTTTACCCAATTCTTCAGCCGTTTTCTTGTATAGCACTTCGTCCGTAGGTCCGAAGAATACGGTATCCTCTTGACCGAAGAACTTTTGGTCGTAATAGCGGTCCCATCCGATCGCTTTGTACAATTCGCCGCGATTCCAGAAATCTACCACATTGGTGTGGAAGGTAGCCGTATCGTAGCCATTTGATTTTAATAGTTTAGGCAGGCTAGGCAGCTCTTTATTCGGATAATTCTGCGTTGCCGCTTCGTTATAAGGAATATAGAATGATGTATTTACTACGAACTCGGCATCCGATGTATTCCCTTGCCCTACCATTTGATAGAAATTCTTAAAATAGAAATTATCTTTAACAAGCGAATTCATGACGGGAGTAATCTCCTGACCATCAATCTCCAGATCGACCAGGAAGTTCTGGAATGACTCTAACTGGATAATAATCAGATTCTTGCCTTTGGCTGCGCCAAAGAATTGCGGATTGTCCTGCTTATTAATCCCTTTGATCTTGTCGATTTTAGCTTGGGAAATCTCATCTTTGTCTACGAGATCTTCCTCTTTGTTCGATAGAATGGTATAGGTCTCATAGCTCAGAATCCCCATTTGCTCGGCTTGCTTGATCTCATTCATGCTGGCCCGATTCGGCCAAATATTGAATATGCAAAGAGCGAGTGAAATTCCGAGTACAACGCCTACAAAGGTCTTGCTGACTCGGTTCAAATTAAATAATCTCTTGAATTTCTCCGCTCTCTTCCTGCGCATTAGCCAGAAGCCGATGACAACAATATCAAGGAAAATAAGCAGATAATATGGAGCGAGCAGAGAGAATACGCTGTTCTTAACTGCGGTCACCTGATTAACCTGCTGAAGCGCATGATAGGTGACGATAACGCCATAATATTTATGATACATAATAGCTGCAAAGAAGACGGCAGTAACAATCAGGTTGACGCTCAGATAAATTCCGAATTTTCTCCTGGAGGAGAAGACCTCGATTAGACAGAACAGAATCAGGATAAACGGGAGCTCCTTGATCAACGGTCCCCAGACCGGCATTTGATCGAATATCGTGATCCAGGCAAGGTAGCTTTTCAGGATCATAATCACGGTAAAGAATACGAACGGCTTGAGATTCCCAGGCCGGATTCGTTGAAACGCTGACATGGTGCGACCCTTCCTTTCATAAATAGTGGAGTAAGCGAATTCTTGAACATACACTTTTAATATCATAACTGAAATAAGGGGAAGAAGGAAATCGTTCAATTTCTCTTATTTAACAGTAAATGGCATTAAAAGGGATTAAACCGCTTCTCCACTTTGTTTTTTGCTTTAAATTGGCATTTTTCAGACCCTTCACATATCTATGATGCCAGACCGGTAATTAGAAAGCAGTGGAATTGTTCACGTTCTGAAAAGTTACCGGAAGATTATTGTATGGGATTTATATCGATTATAGAACTAGAGATGCTCCGTTAGAACCTGGACGAATTGCTCCAGAAAAGCTTGATCCAACTCGTCGAAGCGGGATTTCAGCGGGCTATCCATATCGAGTACACCGATCAGCTCGCCATTCTTGATCATTGGAATGACAATCTCGCTGTTCGATGCGGCATCACAGGCAATATGACCTGGAAAAGCATGTACATTATCTACTCGTAGGGAACGGCGTTCTTTTGCGCTTGTCCCACATACGCCTTTGCCAAGCGGGATGCGGATGCAAGCCGGCAGTCCCTGGAACGGGCCGAGCACAAGCTCCTTGCCATCGAACATATAGAAGCCCACCCAGTTAATGTCCGATAGATAGAAGTTTAATAGAGCAGAAGCGTTGGCTAGATTGGCAATTCTGTCTGGCTCCTCGTAGATTAGTGATTTTAATTGCGATACGACTTGATTATGCTGTTCTTCACGGGAACCCGTGTAGCTGATTGTATGGAACATATGCCCATCTCCCTTTTATCTGTTTAGAGGTTGTTCACGAACTATTACGCCTTATTATATTATGAATGCCTGGCCGTATAAAGCAGAGCCACTCAGGTGGATAGTGGCAATACGGCAGGCTCAGTAGACGTGGTGAATTCGATGGGGATGGTGGTGAGGGCTGGCACCGCTTCCTCCTTGAGCGCTTGATGTATTAATATGCGGACTGCTTCGCTATATTCTTTGGGGGCTACAGCATAGGCATTGCCGTGGATCGCGCCATCTACCAGGAGCAGGCTTCTCTGTCCGGGCTTGCGCTTGTACAGCTGTTCGCTCATATAGGTGGGTACATAGTTGTCCTTCGTCCCATGGATGAAAAGAACGGGGAGATGGCAGTGTTCTACCGCCTGTAGTGGGCTAACCTGTTCCATGGTGAATCCGGCTTTGCGTTTCAGAAGCTTATTGACGATAGGCAAGAGCGGGTAAGGTGGAAGCTTATAGATCGTTCTCGCTTGATGATGCAGAAGCTGTGTCAAATCGGAGAACGGGCAGTCTGCGATTACAAATTTGATGTTGGAATGGGCGATGCTCAAATACTCAAGCACGGTCGCTCCGCCGAGTGACTGGCCATGAAGGCCGATGCTGCAATCGGTACCGTAGTTATGTAAGAGCCATCTGACCCATGCAGCAACATCGTATTTTTCATAGAAGCCGTAGGTTGTATATTTCCCTTGACTATTTCCGTGGCGGCGCTGGTCAATGAGCAGAATATTGAAGCCTTCGCGCTGGAAAAGATCAATATATTGGGTGGAGATGAGCATAGAGACGGTATAGCCATGGACGATAATTACCCATTGTTTGGACGATGGGTCGGTTTCTATGACATAGCCGCACAAGCGCAAACCGTCCTCAGAGAGAATATCAACTTCCTGCTTCTTCAGACAGTCGAAACGCTCCCGGCTGTAGACGCCGGATTTCTCCAAATATTGAAACAGATGATAAGTGGATTGCAATTTCATGTGAGTCAGCTGCTGGAAGGCGAAGGCGACAATTCCTGATCCAATCGCAGCGATGGCCAACAGAGTAATCATCAAATAAATTGTCATGCGAGTGAACCTCCTTAACTGTCGGACTTTGGTGGAACATCCAGAGAATGTGGTTTATATTATCTGCCGATCCGCCGGATGAATATGCTGCATTATATTGTGAATTTGGGCGGTTGGGGATTAACTAAAAATAATTTATGAAAAAACGCCTTATATCGCTTAATATTGTGATTTCATTCACATGTACAAATATAGCAAAATACTATTATTGATAGTGACACTATCATTTTATTATGGGTGCAAAGGAGATGTAGTAAATGAAAGAAGTATTTGTACTTGGCGGCACGGGGTTTCTGGGCTTTTATACAACCAAAGAACTGCTAAAGAGAGGTTACCGCGTCTCAACAGTGGCGCTTCCACCCATGCCTGCAGAGGATTTACTACCCTCTGAAGTTCAATGCACATTGGCTAATATCAATGAGATGACGGATGAACAGGTTGTAAAAATGCTGGAAGGCAAATATGCGTTTATATATGCGGCTGGTGCAGATGAACGTGTCGTTCCGGCGCCACCTGCGATGAAATTTTTCTATGAAGCTAATGTCTTGCCGACTCAACGCATGGCTCGTCTTGCCAAGCAGGCCGGCGTGAAGAAATTTGTGGTCTTCGGCTCGTATTTTTCCCATTTTGCCGAGGTTTGGACGGATCTGGATTTAAAGCGGAACAATGGCTATCCTCGGACACGTCTGCTTCAGGAAGAAGTTGCATTTATGGAAGGTGAAGGGACGATGGATGTGATGTCGCTGCGCTTGCCTTATATTTTCGGAGTGATGCCTGGACGTATGCCTCTGTGGACGATGTTCGTGGAACAGGTAAAAGGCAAAGACACCGTACCCGTACTGGACGGGGGCACTGCTATGGTGACCGTACAGCAAGTGGCTGAAGCGGCTGCAGGCGCAATTGAACACGGGACTCATCGCAGCTGTTATGCGATTAGTGACACCAATATGAAATTTACTGAATTCAATCAGATGATTGTTGATATGCTGGGGCAGACGGAGACGAAGGTCATTGTAGTTCCATTAGAGACGATGAAATCGGCGATGGAACAGATGGATGCGGCAGAACTGGCGGCTGGAAGAGAGCATGGTATTCATTTGGCGGATACGATGGAGATTCAGAATCGCGACGCATATCTTGATCCAGAGGATACGATGCCAGTATTGCAGTACAGGAAGGACGATGTGCGGGCTGCCATCCGTGAGACTTTGCAAAAATGTATCGTGGGCTTGCAATGAGCAAGCTATGAACTGAAAATACAATACTCCTGATAGGATAAAGTCCGGACAAGTGCCGGGCTTATTTTTTCGCTTTGACTCCGGCTCCTGTTCTGTGCTTATATAAAAACAACTGATTGCGCAGGTTAGGAGATGAGGCTTGTGTTTAAATGCGGTGGCAAGATTCCGGTGCTGGAAGGCGAGAGGATACGCCTAAGAAGGATGGAGCAGGCGGATTCCGCAGATCTGTTCCGCTATTGGAGTGATCCGCTGGTCGTTAAATATATGAATGTCCCCGTGTTTACCTCTGTGGGAGAGACAGCGGAGATGATCGATTTCCTCAACGGCTTGTCCGAGACGGAGGATACGATGCGCTGGGGAATCGAGCTGGTGCAGGAGCAAAGGCTGATTGGAAGCTGCGGCTTTAATACGTGGGAGCTGTCCGGGGCCTATCGCGGGGAAATCGGCTACGATATAGGGCGTGATTACTGGCGACAGGGTTATATGACAGAGGCGCTTCGTTTAATACTGAATTACGGCTTCATGACGATGGGACTGAACCGGATTGAAGCCCTGGTCGATCCACGGAACAGTGCCTCTCGCAGCATATTGCAATCTTTTGCCTTCCATGAGGAGGGGCTGCTGCGGGAGTACCAGCGAACCGAGGAGGGCTTCGTTGATCTGATTATTTGTTCTTTGCTGCGTAGAGACTATGATTCAGGGGGGAAATACTTGTGAACCAGTTACATCCAGATTATTCACTCAGGCGGGGCTTCGGGCTGAAATCTATAGATCCGCTCAGCAAGCTGGTCGCTTTGTTCTGTGCTGCGCTTCTGGCGATGCATTGGGACAAGCCGATACCGCTGCTGATCATGCTGGCCTTGTTCGTCGGATTGGCCCGTTATGGTGCGGGAATGAGCTGGTTGCGCCTAATGCGCAGATTGCGGTTTATTGCCGTCTTTGGCTTGCCCTTGTTCATCATCACCAGCATCGCGGCTCCAGCGGGGGAAGCATTTGCCAGCTGGGGGCCTCTACAGATTACAATCGAAGGCACCGAATATGCAGCGGCGATTACACTGCGCATGTTCTGTCTGTTTTTATCTTCAATCCTTTACATCGAGTCCACAAATCCCAAGGATTTCGTTACCGTTTTGACTACACGCCTGAAGCTTCCTTATCGCTTCGTCTTTGGCATATCCATGGCGTTAACCTTTCTACCGTTGCTTGAATCGGAAGGTCGGGTAGCAAGGCAAGCGCGCCAGCTGCGATTCGGCAGGAAGCCTCGCGGCATGGGTGAGAGATTGCGGATGTGGCGCGGCAATCTTGCGGCTATATTCACCGGGGCTATAAGACGTGTGGAGCAGACGGCCGGCTCAATGGAGTCCAAGGGCTTCGGCGCTTACCCGGTGCGCACTTTCCTCAGGGGCGTGGAGATTGGGATTGCCGGATATGTTCTGATGGTGATAAGTGTTGGAGTGACGGCCTGTTTATGGTTCATTTAAAAAAAAGACTTGACGCGTTCTAATTGTTAACCTAAATTTAAATTATTGGTTAACAATTAGAGAGAGGATGACGAAACAAATGAATCAATCTTCAGGTAATGGAGTATTCAAAGCATTTACAACGATTGAAATTGTACTTATGGCGATGTTGGCGGCGGCCAATGGGGTAATAACGATTTATCTCTCACCGCTCAATCAGGCCTTGAATGGACTGGGCGGACCAATAGCGACGTCTACGATTACTGGTTTATATATGATTTATGGCCTGCTTGCGTATTACATTATCCGCAAACCGGGAACGGCGGTCATTACCTATGGTATTGGAGCGGTCGTTCAGTCCTTTATGGGATCGGCATACGGAATCGCTTCCTGCTTCGTAGCTGCAGCATGTTATATGGTGATTGCCGAGCTTATATTCGCTGCGGTTCGGTACAAGAAATGGAATCTGCCTGTACTTATGCTGGTTGGGGGAGCGATGGTTCCGATCTGGTTCTTCTTCGCAGCCAGGATGTTCGGCTATATGGCATGGGGAACGGATGTGCTGCTCATGGCTCTTGGAGTTCGTATTCTAAGCGGCATCGTGATGTGCGGGATACTGACCAAGCTGCTGGGCGATGTGCTGAGCCGTAGCGGTCTGCTGCGGCGGTTTGCAGTCAACAGTGGTAGAAGAGCAAATTAATGAGTTCTTCTGCAGAAGCATCGATTTATCCGCTTAAACTGCGTAATGTTGCTTATTCCTATGCGGAGGATGCCAAGCCGGCATTACAAGCGATTTCGCTCTTCGCTGCATCTGGTGAATGGGTTCATATCACGGGAGACAGCGGCAGTGGCAAATCTACTCTGGCCCAGCTGCTCTGCGGCTATTTGCCCCGAACGGGAGGCGGAATCCGCAGTGGAGAGCTATCTGTCCACGGAGTAGATCCGGCTGGAGAAGGAGCAATACGTGAGGTCGCCGAGCGAATCGGTGTCGTATTTCAGGATCCGGATGCCCAGCTGGTACAAGGGCGCGTAGAAGATGAGGTCGCCTTTGGGCCGGAAAATATGTGCTGTGAACTGTCCGAAATCGAACGAAGGATTGTGGAATCACTGGCTGCGGTTGAGCTTAGCAATTACCGCATGGATAATGTGCATAATTTGTCTGGGGGCCAGCGTCAACGCGCGGCCATCGCCGCCGTGCTGTCCATGGAGACGCCCATACTCGTGCTTGATGAGCCTGCGGCGAGTCTGGATGCTGCAGCGAAGGAACGTCTGCTCCTGCTGCTGGACAAGCTGCAGCAGCAAGGTCGCACCATTGTGACCCTTAGCGGAAGGATCGATGAATTCGCCGTAGCGGCGGGAAGATTGATCGTGCTGGAGCATGGGAACATTGCCCTGGATGGGCCCAGCGAGCGCCTGCTGGAGCAGGAGAGAATAAATCTGGTCAAGCTGGGCCTCCTGTCTGATCGAATGCAGCCTGGGCTTGAGCGAAGAGCTTCGTCAATGCTAAAAGCAGAAGCCGAGTTTGAAGTTGAGATTGAGATTGAGGCTGAAGCTGAAGTTCATACGCAAAAGGCCCCTTCCAATAAGCTATTAATGGAAATCAATAATTTGTCCTATGCTTATGATTTGAACAAGGGGAATGTTCTGAAGAATATCAGTCTGTCTCTGTACGCAGGGGAGTGGAAGCTCTTATGCGGGGAGAATGGATCGGGCAAGACGACATTGTCGCGCCTATTCATGGGCCTGCTTGATCCCCCAAAAGGGAAAGTATGGTGGCGGGGACAGGATATTGCGCGCTTATCCTTATCGGATATGGCCCAGGATATCGGTTATGTCTTTCAACAGCCGGAGCATCAGTTCGTGGCTAATACGGTGCTGGAAGAACTTCTCTTTGGTCCCCGTGCGGTTCATGGGCTCGCTCCTCGCGAACGGACGCCGGAGCCGATGTTGGAGCGGGCTCAGGCCCTGCTTGCCATTGCAGGACTTCGAGGCAAGGAACGCCTGTCTCCTTATATGCTTAGCGGAGGGGAGAAGCGGCTGCTGAGCGTAGCCGCAGCTATGATCGTGCCTAAGAAGCTGTATATTCTCGATGAGCCGACAGCGGGCACAGATTTGCACGGAGCAGCCAGGCTGGCCGCTCTCTGCAGGGAGGCTGTGGCCTCCGGAGCAGCGCTGGTCATGATTACCCACGAGCCGGAATTGTTCGCAGGGGAGCAGGCAGCGACTTGGCGGATGAATCAGGGAAGTCTGGAGACGGAAGACCAGCTTCATTTTTTTAAATGAAGTCAAAGTAGAAGAATGAATCAGCGAACAAGCAGATGTGGCAAACTATGCCTATATAATTCTGCTTGTTCGTCTTTTCTTTTAATAGGGGGTCATTTATAATTTAATGATGCATGTCTAGACAGAGAGAGAGGAAGAAAGAGAGTGAGCGCAACATTAAAACGCAATTATATACTGGCCGGGCTGTTATTATCTACATTTCTGGCTGCGATTGAAGGGACGGTTATCGGTCCGGCAGGGCCGAGAATTGTCGGAGATATCGGTGGTGTGGAGCTGCTGAGCTGGGTATTTACCGCTTATTTGCTGACGATGTCAGTAGCGACTCCAATTTTCGGGAAAATCAGTGATTTATATGGGCGTAAGCTCGTATTTGTTATCGGATCGGTTCTGTTTCTGGCCGGATCGATGTTGTCCGGCTTTGCTTCAGGTATGGAGCAGCTTATTATTTTTCGGGCAATCCAAGGGATCGGCGCCGGTGGGCTGCTTCCGGTTACCTTTACCATCATCGGGGATATCTATTCTATAGAGGAGCGTGCCAAGGTTCAGGGGATGATCAGCTCGGTCTGGGGCATCTCGTCGCTCGTTGGTCCGCTGCTCGGCGGATATGTCGTAGATTCTCTGAATTGGCGCTGGATCTTTTATTTTAATTTGCCATTTGGGCTGATTTCTTTATTTATGATCATTCGCTATTTTAAAGAAGAGGTCAAGCGGCGGGATGTGAAGATCGACTATGCCGGAGCGATTACGTTTACCATCGGGGTAACTGCGCTGCTGTTTGGTCTGGCGACCGGAGGACAGCAATGGGAATGGACCTCGCCGCTCTTGCTCGGTATTTTTGCGGTATCGGTTATATCGCTGGTTATTTTCTTTATTGTGGAGCAAAAAGTGGAGGAGCCGCTGCTTCCGCTCAAGCTGTTCAAGATCAAGGACATCGCTTACTCCAACATCGCGAGTGTGCTCGGGAGTGCTCTGCTGATTGGCTTGACTTCTTATCTGCCGCTTTATGTACAAGGTGTACTTGGCAAGAATGCTACGATCTCCGGGCTTGTGCTTGCGCCGATGTCGATCGGCTGGATGCTTGGCTCGGTGCTGGGCAGCCGTTGGATCATTAGCCGAGGAATACGCAGCACCTCGCTGATCGGTATGCTGATTATCGCGGCAGGAGCCATCGGTTTGGCCTTTGTTCACGAAGGAACACCCATGTTTATGATGTTAATATTTAATGCGCTGTATGGAATAGGCTTCGGCTTTTCTTTTACCGTATTTACGATCATAGCGCAGTCCTCGGTAGGTTACAATCTGCGAGGAGCGTCGACCGCTCTGAACTCATTTGTGAAATCGATTGGTCAGACGATTGGCGTTGCTGTCTTTGGCGTATTGATTAACTTGCAAATTGCCGCTCGTACGGCCAAAGGTACGACTTCGGGGGCAGAGGTCACACAGGAGGATATTAACAACTTGCTCTCGCCGGAGAAGGTTCATCTTCTGCCGCAGCAATTGTGGAGTGAGCTGAAGCATGTGCTGGGCGACAGTCTGCATATTTTGTTCATCGTAATGGCTGTTATCGCTGTAATTGGTGTCTTCTCGGTCTTGGGGCTTCGCAGCCAGGCGCCTGAGGCCAAAGAGGAATAAAACCTCGCCCTTCTCCGCACCTTATATGGTAAGGGGAGGTGTTATGGATGTTAGAGGAATTCAATGTAGATCAGAATACATTAGTCCATGCCTGGCAAGAGCAGCTTCCGGAATTTCTGGAGCCAGGTGATTCGGCTGAGGTGCTCGCTGATGAGAGTAACCCTCAAGGACTTAGGGTTCATATTAATGCAGCGGGCCACCAGTTCTATTCCTTCGATTTTTATTGTTCTTATATGGACCCCCGGGAAGTCAAGGTGGAACTGGTCGATGTAGAGAAGGACGGACAGACGGTGAATGAGCAAAATGAACGTCTTCAGGAGCTGACCGGCGACTATGTGCGCCATCTTCATGAATGTGCGCAAGCTCTGCACCGGATCACGAATCCATCTTGAGGAAAGCGAGGCATGTAAGATGGCTAAAGGCAATGGTCGGGACAAAAATCTCGGCAACGTGGCTGATGATCTGCAGCAATCAGCGGTGAACAGCCATAGTGCGCAGCAGACGCAGCAAAAAGCGAATGACCGCCGTCACCGGGATGTACACAACCACCATAAAGAGACGGATATGGATCCATCACATTAATGTAAGGCAAAGAAGGCTGTCCTGAAGCGGACAGCCTTTCTTTGTGATGAATATGTGAAATGAGGAACAACTATTTGCGTGCCAAAGGCGCTAATTTCTCCGCTTCACGTCCCATTTTTTTCAACAATTCAATCATAGTCTGCTTCTCTTCCTCGCTTAAACCGCTTAGCGCATGATCGATTCGATCAGAGAAGTCAGGGTACAACCGATCCATCAGCTCTTTGCCCAAAGGAGTCAACTCGGCAAAAATTACGCGACGATCCCGTGGACAAGGGCTCCGGTGCAAATAACCGGCAGATTCCAGTTTATCGATGACATAAGTAACATTGCCGCTTTGAAGCAGCAGCTTGGCACCTATTTGTTGGATCGGTTGCGGGCCTTTGTAATAAAGGACTTCCATAACAGCGAAGGCTGTAGGGTTAAAGCCCTGAATTTTACTTCCTGTTACGGCATGCTCGTTGACGCTCTTGAAGGACTTCGAAAATACGCGATAAAGATGCAGTGACAAATCGGTTCCGCGTTCCTCGGTTTTCAACATTTATCATCCCGCCTTGTTCTATTATTTTAATGAGCTAAAAATTGTTTGGAATAATGTTATCTTAGATCAAGCCTATATTAAAAAAAATATAATTTATCACAATTTTCGGTATTTATTTTTAAAATTGTGTTTTTGCCCCGTTTGTCCTCCCTGGGACCTCATCAAAAATCCTTCCTCAGTTGGCGATCAATATCATTCTGGAGGCGGATGGATATAAATGCCTTAAGTATTAATATGAGTCGTAGAAAAAGTTCGTGAACGCATGGATGCTATAAGGCAACTGTTGTTGCACAATAGGTGCTCTGAATCAGACAACAATTTCGAAATGGGCAGGTGAGATGAATGGCGGCTTTGAATATCGCACAGGAGAAGAAGGGACTTCTGCACAACCGTGCTTATATGTCTTTGATGGCTTCGCAACTTATATCCAATTTAGGGGATTGGCTGCATTTATTGGCGCTCTTAATGATGGTCGGGCTGAAATGGCATGCAACCCCTTGGCAGATTACGATGATCATGTTGTGTTCCATGCTGCCCATGCTGGTGGGTGGTCCTCTGGCAGGAATGCTGGCCGACAGAGTAGAGCGCAAGAAGCTGATGATCATCGCGGATGCAGTCAGGATTTTTATTGTGTTGGGCTTGGTATTTGTAACGGATATATGGCAGGTATACGTAAAAAGTATTTAATGCCTTATAAATAAGGAGTTTGTATTATTTTATATCGTCAAGGGTAACATTTGGGTAACATTAGTCTGGAATTTAAAAGCTTCTCATGAGTTCGGCGAACTTGTGGGAAGCTTCTTTTTTTTGAGGCTTCGTGATGTGTAAATAGATTCTTCTTGTAGTCTCATCATCACTGTGTCCAAGACGCTGCATGATCTGTTCTAAGCTCGCTCCAGCTTCTGCAAGTAGGGACGTGTGAGTGTGTCTCAGAGAGTGGGGGGTTAACTTTTCGTTTAACCCTGCAATCTTTAACAATCGGGTCATACGTTGCTCCACAAACTTTTGGTATGTTGGGTAACCGGGATATCTGTTCTTAAATTGGGCAAAAACAAAATCCTTATCGTGATAAGGCAGGCCAGATTTTAGACGTTTTGCTTTGAGTTCATCCTGCTTTACTTTCAATAGCTTTAGTTCACCAAGTACAAATTCCTCAACGTCGATGACGCGCCTTGAAGATCTCGTCTTCGGTGTTAGAAGAACATATTCTTGCATAACGTTTCGCTCACTATAGTGTGTCTTTGTGATGCTTATAGTGTGTCCCTCAAAATCAACATCTTGCCACTTTAAAGCACACAGTTCCCCGCTTCTCATACCGGTATAGGCTAAAAGTAGAAACATAGGGTAGTCTCTTTCAAGCCCACGGACCTCAGCCGTTTTTAAAAACTTGGCTAATTCTTCTTTTTCCATATATTTAGGAAGTTCTTTTTTCTTCTCTAAGTCCTCCACAGTAGCTATTGTTTTAGGCACGATCGCGGTAGCGGTAGGGTCGTTTTTAATTACTCCTAAATCTATAGCCCGCTTAAAAATCATACGCCCAGTGCTGTGTGTTCCATTAATTGTATTATCGGCGTAGTCTTCCTTCTTCAGATCATTCAGGGCATCCTGATAATTCTTTTTTGAAATGTTGTGCATCTTTAACTTAGCCAAATAAAGATTTAGCAGATTTATCTGCTGCTTCCGTATCCTCTTTGTACTAATTTTGACTCTTCCCGTAGACATATAGCCTTGTAGCCACTCCTTAGCGAAGTCTTCAAAGGTAACCTTTTGTTCATCAACAAAAGTTCCTTCCGAGAGCTCAGCAATCACAAGGGCCGCTGCCTCTTGGGCTGCTCCCTTAGTCTTAAATCCTCCTTTCTTCTTCTGCTTGCGTCTCCCCGTTGCAGGGTCTGTTCCAATATCGATAATGTATGACCAAGTTGCACCACACTTGCATTTCTTGTCCTTTGGACATTTACAATGTGGTTTGTAGAAATGCCCTTTCATTTCCATCACTCCAAACGTACGTTCTATTATAGGGTGTATTTAAACAGCCTTACGGCTGGAAAGCACGTAGGTTACTCAAACATTTCAGCAACGCCTAACGGATTGAAATAAATTATGTAGTTTTCCCATGTTGTATAAATCCCGTATTTGCTGGAGTATCGATCAATGCTAGCCTGTAAAAATTCCTCTGTGACTCTCAAATATTCAGCAAGCTCAAACCTTCCTTTAATCCTGGCGTGAAAAGCTTGTACTAAGGAGGGCAAAGGAACGAGTTTTTCATAGCCCCATTGCCTCGCCCTTAGCTCCTGCTGCTGATTTTCTAGTTTCGATTGATCGGTAATATCGCCTACGGTGCGATAATAGTGGCCAAGTTCCTCTGATAAAATGCATTTTCGCTCAGTGTTGGTCTCTATGTTTTTGTTGAGGAGTATCATATCGGCCACACTAGATTCGATAAAAATCCCCTTTAATCCGGTAGGGAGTACCGCATTATCATCAAAGATGATAGGAACTTCTTTTGCTAGATCCTCATAGCTGATCATCCGTTCATCTCCCAATTTAATTACTTATCGTTTTTAGCGAGAGCAATTTTCATGGCTAGTTTGATCTGTGCGAGCTGCTCTTCTGTTAGAGCTCCTTCATGGCCAACCTGATGGGCGGCCAGGGTGAGGATCTGTTTTTCGGATAGCTCATCACTGGCCCCACTTGCGGGTTGAGTGACCTCGTCAAAATCCTCGTTTTCAAAATCCTTTTGCAATTGGTTGAAAGCCTCTTGAGGCGAAATAGAGGGCCCGTCATATGCCGGTGGCTCTTGACGTCCATATGCGGCGGCCAAGATAGAAGAATCCATATCTAGAGCCTTGGCAAGTCGGTCTATCAACCCTCCCGGTTCATAGTCGCTCGGATCTGGAGGGAATGAATCAAGACTTTCGGCCCTGCCTTTCGGCCATTCCATCGCTTTATTTAAGTCGTCCATAGACATATTTAATTCATTAATTCTGTTTTCAATTACCGCAACAATTGATACCCCCAGCAAATAATCTAAGGACACATCAAAAATCTCAGCCAACTTTAAGGCGTTCTCTGCACTTAATCCATTTTCACCCTTTTCTATATCGTAATAATGTTGTGCAGATATTCCCATTTGTTTCGCTATTTTTGTACCGCTCAAATTTTTACTTTTCCTAATTCTTCGAATTCGCATTTTTTCCATTATCAAACACATCCTCACTGTTTCTATATATCTCATATTATCATCAATTAGATTAAAACTCAAACGCTAAAGTTAGAAAAAAAGAGGAAAATTGAGCAAATAGATGCATAATATCTAATTTAGCATTTAGATTAATTATATTTCTCTTAAATTAATCTAAATGCTAAATTATAAGAGATGATTTAATTAATCTTTTAGGTTAATATTATTTCTGGGAGGTGAGACAATTTGAGCTTTTCGATTAAAATAAAACATGCTTTAGTGGATGCGGATATGAATCCCTCTAAGCTAGCTAGAGAAACCGGCTATTCAGTCATGCATATCCATAATCTATTAAACGGTCGTCGACGCTGGAATGAAGAATCCATGCAAAAAGTATGTGACACTCTAGGGCTAGAATTAAAATTAGTACCGAAAGAAGAAAGCGAGGTAACGAAATGAATCAATTACAAGTATTTAATTTCTCAGGTAACATCGTTCGCGTTGTAACAAAAGGCGGACAACCCTGGTGGGTGGCTAAGGATGTTTGTGAGGTATTGGATATTAAGAATAATCGCGATGCACTAGGAAGACTCGAAGAAGATGAGGTAGATTCAACCGACATCATCGATTCAATGGGCCGAACTCAACAAACTGCGGTTGTTAATGAACCAGGTCTTTATTCGTTAATACTTGGAAGCCGCAAGCCTGAAGCAAAACAGTTCAAGCGTTGGATTACCCATGAAGTTATTCCGGCAATCCGTAAGACAGGTTCGTATTCCATATCACAATCAAAAATTAACGATGACGCAAAGCTTGAAGTCCAAAAACAACGGGCAGAAGCGATGCTCAAAAACGCACAGGCCAGACAAGCAAAACTTATCTTCGATGTTACTCATCGCTTCCGCGATCGGCTACCTGATGTAACCGTTGAAAGTCTAATCGCTGCAGGAACAAAGACTCTTACTGGGCAGGAGCTTCTACCGTCACCAAAAGTGGAACAGAAGTTTCATACCTGTGAAGAGATTGCGAAAAGGCTTGGGGCAATGAGCAAGAAGGGACTCCCTCACAACAAAGCTATAGCAGCTTTAATAAAGAACATCGGTTTTACTGAAACGGAAGTTGTTACCGTCGTAGAGTCGGCGGGGTCTTGGCAAGGAACGACAGATAAGTATTCTGATTCTGTTATCTCTCGTTTGGAACAGAAGTTAAGTGAATTAGGATATCCATCGGTTCTAAATCTTGATAAATCTTATAAAGTGGCTTGGTCGAGAGGGGCTTAATGGAAAGGAAGAGTGAAGCTTCATGACAGCTATGAAAATCAAACGCCTTGAAGATCTCCCAGATTTGCTGACTCCTCAACAGGTGGCTGATTACATAGGCATCAGCCGCAAACGGGTATATGAGTTCTGCCAACTTAAAGAAAGTGCTGGCGGTCTAGTAAGTTTTCTAATTGGGAAGTCACGGAAGATCGAAAAGCAGGAAATGGTTCGTTGGCTTGATTCCATGAAAGAGGTGGGGACTAATTATGAATCAAGGAGGTGAGAAGAGGATGCATGTTCACATTGAAGAGGCAGTAATCGCGTTAAGCAATTGGGTGGAGGACAAATGCAAAAATGGAACCTCCAGCGAGGAACTAGAAGTTCTGCCGGAGGTAGTCAAAGGTTTGGCAGCTTTAGTAGCCGCAATTTACAACGGTTAGTTCCGAATCTGCTCGTTGTGTTACAAGATTTAATTCTATGAAAGAGGTGTCATCTCAATGAGCAAAGTGCTTGATTTGCAATCAGTTGAAGCCATAGAAATCTGCGCTAACCCGGAATGCAATTCAGAAATCTACTTCGGTCAGCCAGTCTTTAAGATCGGTCACGATCTGGTGTGTAGCGGTAAATGCCTTATGAAAATGCTTGGCGCCAAGACAGTGATAGCTGGGAGGGATACAGATGGCGGCAGAGTTCGCGATTTATAAAGGTGATGAAATGCTTGCTTTAGGTACGGCAAAAGAATGTGCTAAAAAGCTAGGAGTTACTAAAGAGTATATTTACTGGCTTACAATGCCGACCGCGAAAAGAAGGTTCGCCAAAAGGATGCATCCAGAGAGATGCACAGTTGGAGTCAGGTTGGATAAGGAGGATGAAGATGAAGATATCTGAACTGATTTTAGAATTACAGGATTTTATGGCTGCCGACGGTGACTGCGAAGTCGTATTCGCCGAATATAGTCCCTACGATGGCGTGAATCTCAATAGTTACAACATTAATGACATCACACCCGAAGAGGTCGAGGGAAAGCCGGTAATTGTTCTATGGGACAAATAATCATCCGTTCAGGCAGCAGTTACACCTTCAGTTACTGTGGATCGGCCCCGGTCACCTGGATAGTTGACGTTATCAACGCCGAGTCAGACCAGATATACCTGCATCAAGTCGGTAACGGCAAGACGCTTCAGATGAGCTTGGAACACTTTCGGGAGATTTATGATCGGCACGGTGTGAGGGAGGTGCCACATGTCAATACCTGATGAACTTTTGAATTACTTAGCCGATCAGTATGATCGAGCCTGTATTGATTCATCTCGCCTTCCATTTATGACGTGGGCTTCGATTCAGATCGAGAGAATGGGTTGGGTGATTGAGTAATCTAACTAGCCTTGGAAGGAGGTGAGGGACTTGAATCGTAAGCAACGTTTGAGGGTTTGCTGTAATCTGCTGCAGTTAGCCAGCACAGCACAGTCGGAGCAACTGCGGAAATGTTTTGGGGATCAATATCTGAATACGATCTCGCGCTTAAATGAAAAACAGCTTCCTGCGGGTTAGGAGCCGCTAGAAGCTGCACAAGTAACTTAGCTTAGCGCCAGTTTAGCACTGGCAGAAAGGATTTGCAATATGAAAGCTACTGGAATTGTACGTCGTGTCGACGATCTGGGCCGTGTGGTTATTCCGAAGGAACTCCGCGCTACCCTTGGGATCGCTAATGGAGATACTGTCGAGTTCTTCACGGACGGGAACAGGGTTATCCTCCGTAAATATCACCCAGGTTGCTACATTTGCGATAACACCGAAGATCTACGCACGTTTCACAGTAAGCAAATTTGCGTTAACTGCATTCGTGCTGCTGCACTGCTTTACAGTAAATAAACCATTTTTAGGAGGACTTATACATGCCCGTACAAATTACGATTAACGGCGAAAACGCCAATCAAGCCATTGAGGAGTTCGCTACCCTATCAGCTGCATTTGCTGGACAAGCTCCGGTAACAGCTACAGTTGAACCGACGCAGCAGCCACAAGCACAATCGCAGCAGTTTACTCCACCAGCTGCTCAGCCATCATACCCGCAGCAGCCTACACATCAGCCGCAACAAGGCTATGGAGCGCCTTCTGTACCTGTAGCACAACCACAGACAGCACCGACAGCACAAACAGGCGGGGTTCCGACCAGCGCCCCTACTTACGATCTGACCCAGCTAGGGGTCGCCGCACAGCCAATCATGGACGCTGGACGTCAGAACGAGATTATCGCTTGGCTAAATCAACATGGTGTTCAAACCTTGATGCAGCTTAGTCCTAGCCTTTATGGTGAGTTCGCCACCTTCTTACGTAGCCTGGGGGCGAGGATATGACCCAGATTGCACATGCCGAACGGGATCACGCCCTGCTATCAGCTAGCGGGGCACACCGTTGGCTGCATTGTACGCCTAGCGCCCGGCTTGAAGATACGCTGCCGGACACAGAGAGCGAAGCAGCCAAGCGCGGAACGCTAGCCCATGAAATCGCAGAACTGAAGCTTCAGAGGATTTTCTCAGGGCTTCCGACTAGGAAGTTTAATGCGGAGCTCAAGAAGTTTAAAGCTCATGAGCTGTACGAACCGGTCATTGACGATCATACGAATGCTTACGTTGAGTTCATTCAATCAATCGTACACACATTCCCCTCGCCGCCATTTGTGGCGATTGAACGGAAAGTTGATCTAACGAATTACGTTCCGGAGAGTTTCGGGACGTCTGACTGCATCATCATAGGTGCTGGAAAGCTCCACGTTATTGACTATAAAAATGGTCAAGGCGTACCCGTGCCGGCAGAGAACAATCCTCAGATGAAGCTGTACGCACTCGGAGCCCTCAAGGCATTTTCTCTGCTCTTCCCGATCGAGGAGGTTCACCTGGCAATCGTTCAGCCGAAAGTATGGGATCAGCCTTCGGAATGGTCAATCTCAGTGACTGATCTTCTGGCTTGGGGCGAATCGATCAAGCCGATCGCGCAGGCAGCCTTCAAAGGTGAAGGAGACTATGCGGTAGGTGATCATTGCGGCTTCTGTAGGGCGAAGGCAACATGTCGCGCCAGAGTAGAGCACATGCTTGATTCTGGCAGCAGGGCCCCGCTTAAGCCGCCTCTTATCGGCTGGGATGAAGTGGGCGAAGTTCTTCGGCAGGCGGAGGGAATCGTCAAATGGTACAAGGCCTTGAAAGATGCAGCCTTGGCCGAAGTCCTCAAAGGTGGTCAGGTTGCTGGCTGGAAGGCTGTAGCAGGCAGAGGAAGCCGGGAGTATGACGATCTGGACAAAGCTTTTGCCCATTTGAAGGAAAAAGGTATTGAAGAGGCGATCCTGTATGAGCGAAAGCCGCTAACTCCGCCGCAGCTTGAAACTGCTCTAACCAAGAAGGTTTACAAGAAGCTACTGGAGGAGCCAGGGCACGTTATAAGTAAGCCTGGTGCGCCTACGCTTGCTCCAGAGGGAGACAATCGCCCTGCAATCACTGATCAGGTCAAGCCGGAGGACGCATTTAGCGAACCGGTTGAATAATTTTAAAAAGCGAAAAGGGGAAACGACAAATGACTAATGAATCGACAAACGTAACGACTGGACAAGTAAGACTGAGTTTTGTACATCTATTTCAACCGCACGCTAATCAACCAGGGCAAGAGCCTAAATACAGCACCACAATTCTGATTCCAAAAACAGATGTTGCTACGATGCAGCGGATTAATGCAGCTATTGAAGCAGCAGCTCAAAAAGGGGTTGCCGGGATCTGGAATGGTGCCCGTCCTCCGCAACTTAAAACGCCGATTTGGGATGGTGATGGCGTTCGTCAGAACGGAGAACCGTTTGGGCCTGAATGTAAGGGTCATTGGGTACTGACAGCCAGCAGTAAACAACAGCAGTCAGTTGTGGATGTGAATCTTAATCCGATCATCAACCAAACTGAAGTGTACAGCGGTATGTATGCCCGCGTGAATATTAACTTCTTCCCATTCTCCAACAGCGGGAATCGTGGTATTGGTGCTGGACTCGGTCCAGTTCAGAAGTTATCTGATGGTGAACCACTCGGGGGCCGGATTAGTGCAGAACAGGCTTTCGGCGGTAACGGTGGCGGCGTAGGTTATGCGTCAGCACCAGCTCCGCAGGGATGGGAGCAGACAGCCCCGACGCAGCAGTATGGACAGCCGGCTCCTGCAGCTCCGCCAGCGTATCCTGGGCAGCCGGCTCCACAGCAGTACGGGCAACAGGGTTATGGTCAGGCACCGCAGCAAGGCTATCAGCCCCCAGCACAATCACAACAGCCACAACAACAGATGGACCCGATCACGGGTAAACCTCTTAACGGTGGAGTTTGGGGCATCTAAGTAGCGACAAAGGGGTTCTTCTATAGAGCCCCTTTCTTATCTCCAAGGAGGGCTATGATGTGGCATTTATCAATAGATATTGAGACTTATTCAAGCGTGGATATCAAGAAAGCGGGTCTATATAAATACGTTCAAAGTCCGGATTTTGAAATCCTGTTATTCGCTTATTCGTGGGATGGCGGCCCTGTGGAGATCGTGGATCTTAAACAAGGCGAGTCGTTACCGATGGAGGTTATACACGCCCTGTACGATCCTAATGTTATCAAGCACGCATACAATGCCGCCTTTGAATGGTACTGCATAAACAGCGTGATGGAATCGCCAATCGAGCAATGGCGTTGTACGCAGATTCACGGCCTATACTGCGGCTATCCCGCAGGACTAGGTAAAGTAGGCGAGGCATTAGGGCTCCCTCAGGATAAAAAGAAGATGGGTGTCGGAACCTCATTAATCAGAACATTCTGTGTACCTATCAAAAAGCCTGCGAAATCAAACGGATATCGCACTAGAACACTACCGCATCATGAACCTGAGAAGTGGGAGCTCTTCAAACAATACTGCGTCGGTGACGTCGTAGCCGAAAAGGAGATCCTTCGCCGTTTGTCTGTCTTCCCGGTTCCTGAACAGGAATGGCAGTTATGGCAGCTCGACCAACGAATCAATGCCCGTGGCATTGCCTGTGATCTTGAACTCGTTGAGGGCGCTTTGACAGTAGATCAACAGGTTACTCGTGAGCTGATGGCCGAAGCCGTGGAGCTCTCCGGTCTGGATAACCCGAAGTCGGTTCAACAACTTAAGAAATGGCTAACTGAGGAGATCGGCGAGGAAGTCGAGGATCTGCGGAAAGATACCGTTTCTGGCTTGATTGAGACGGTAGAAGAGGGCCGGGCAAAGCGTGTGCTAGAGATCCGCAGAGAGCTCAGCAAGACAAGTGTTAAGAAGTATCAGTCTATGCAGACTGTAGCCTGCGAGGACGGTAGAGTACGCGGATTGCTTCAATTCTACGGAGCCAACCGGACAGGCCGCTGGGCTGGTCGATTAGTGCAGGTTCATAACTTGACCAAGAACAAAATGGATCTGGAGCTACTGAAATATGCGCGGCAGCTTGTTCGGGAACAACGGATTGATATGCTCAAGCTGATTTTCGGTAATGTGCCTGATACACTATCGCAGCTGATCCGGACGGCCTTCGTAGCTTCTCCGGGTAAGGTCTTAAACGTTGCTGACTTCAACGCGATTGAGGCCAGAGTGATCGCCTGGTTAGCTGGAGAGCAGTGGAGACTTGATGTATTTGCTTCTCACGGGAAAATTTATGAAGCATCAGCTTCTCAGATGTTCGGTGTGCCGATCGAATCTATCGGCAAGGACAGTGACCTACGGCAAAAGGGTAAAGTATCAGAACTTGCCCTTGGTTATCAGGGAGCTGCTGGCGCGCTGATCAGCATGGGCGCTTTGGATATGGGGCTGACCGAGGGAGAGCTTCCGGAGATTGTAACCCGCTGGCGTAACGCGAACCGACGAATTGTTGATCTGTGGTATAGCTTCGAGCGGGCAGCCATTGAGGTCATGGAATCAGGGCAGCCGGTCGGCGTAAAAGGCATCATCTTTGCTAGGGAAAGTCACTACGATAATCGCCTGGACTTCTTCACGATCCAGCTTCCAAGCGGTCGCAAGCTCTATTATGTAGAGCCAACGCTGGCACAAAACGACTTCGGCAAGCAGGCCCTTCACTACATGGGGCCTGACCAAAAGACAGGTAAATGGACGAAGATTTCCACCTATGGAGGCAAGCTTGTAGAGAACGTGGTACAAGCGATAGCCCGGGACTGTCTGGCCGTTTCATTAATAAAAGCAGAACAGGCCGGATTCGAAACCGTACTTCACGTCCATGACGAAATCGGGATCGAGTCCGATCGGCCCGAGGATCTGGAGAAAGTATTGGAGTTGATGGCTCAGCCAATAGACTGGGCGCCAGGATTACCGCTTAAGGCGGCTGGATTCACAACTGAATTTTATATGAAGGATTGATATCGATGGACGTAGTTATAAATGGAAAAGCGCGAGAGGCGTTGAATCGGCTGGCCGCTATGCCTGGCATGGCTCAGGTCAAAGATCAGATCGAACAAATGGTTCAGTTCCGTCGAATCGCCGAGCTTCGTAAACAAAATCGATTGAAGACCCGGCCACAGACGAATCACATGGTTTTCACAGGGAACCCCGGAACGGGTAAGACTACAGCAGCGCGTTTGATTGGAGAAGCTTTCGCCGAGTTAGGTCTATTAAAACGTCAGGGGGAGCAGGTGCCTTTCGTAGAAATCAGCAACTCTAAGATCGCACATCCACACGTTGGGGAATCTGAGCAGATTGTAGGTAAAAAATTCAAAGAGGCGAGAGGCGGCGTTCTGTTCATTGATGAAGCTTACTCCCTCATTGGGCACGGAGATCACAAGTCGGATATGAAGGTTGTTGCTGCAATAGTTCAATATATTGAAGATCTACGCGACGAGGTTATGGTCATTGCGGCAGGCTACCCTAAAGATATGGCTAAATTTATCTCTTTTAATCCTGGACTTGCTTCCCGGTTCCCAACTACAGTCCATTTTCCTGATTATAACGTACCGGATCTTGTCCGAATTGCGCAGCAGATGATACTAGATCAGGAATATCAAGCTGCTCCGGATTACTTGGATGCCCTGTCTAGTGTTATGTGGATTGAGAAAAGCAAGCCTAATTTCGGAAATGCGCGATCAGTACGAAACCATGTCGAGCGTTCTATTAGGAAACAATCGATTCGGGTTTCGCAAATACCACGGCCCTCTCGTAAGGATCTTGCAACTTTGATCGCTGCGGATCTGGTGCATTCGCCTAGTGATTTACAAGCGGCTGAAAGAGTAGCGTTGAACCAAATCATTACAGAAGCACAGGGGCGGCTGCTTCAGCTAGATTTGCTTTCTATATTAAAAGCTTGATCGGAGGTAACTCCTTGAATATTGGATACAATCCCCATTTGGGATATGAGGCTGATGTATTACGAGATTACGAGAATATGGTTCATTCAGTAGCAAATAAATTCCGGCGATCTATAGGAACTGGTGTTGACTACGAGGATCTTGTGTCTGTCGGGATGCTGGGACTGATTGAGGCGTTCCGTAACTACGATCCTGATCGGTTCGATGGGAAAGTCACATCGTTCTCTACTTACGCCTTTCCTATGATCAAATGGAGCGTTCAACGCTTTCTTAGAGATAAAAGAAACACTGTCCGTGTTCCGAGGCTTCTCCAAGAAAAAATAACTGCCATTCGAAAACAGGGCTGGGAACAGGAAACAGCGGAGAAAATTGCCGAGATAACCGGCTGGAAGCTTTCCGAAGTCCGGGAAGTCCAGAAGCATCTGAATGGCTGGTCGGTGGCTTCATTAGATCAGACCGTGGCAGTAACGGATAAAGGCGACGAGGATGTTACATTGTTGGACATGATGTCCAGTACGGAAGACTTTACGAGAGTGAATGTTCAGGAGTTTATGTCGTATTTGTCAGATACGGAGCAAGTAGTGATTCAAATGCGGCTTAAGGGTTTTACGCAAAGCGACATTGGCAAGCAAATAAGAAAAACACAAGTACATGTCTCCAGGGTCTTGTCACGGATCGGAACTAAATATCATCAATTCGAGAAGGGAGAATTAATAATGGCCAGACCACAAATAAAACCAGAAGTAATGGGATTTGATATACCGGGATTAGATAAGAGCGCTAAAGTTGAATGGTTTATCGATGAAGGGGTACCGACGAATCCAACGATCGGGATAAACGGTCAGGGGTTAAGTCTGAATCAAAGAGCCATACACGAATTAGGGGTAAAGCCCGGCCAATGTGTGCAGGTGGGTTATGAGCCAGCAAGTCAAAGGCTCTTAATCAAGGTGGCTGATAATGGGCTTAAGCTTAAAAAGAATGGAAGGAGTAGCGGGCTTAGCATCGTAAATAAGCGATTAACTTCTTGGCTGCAACAAAAAGAGTTGCCTTTGAAGCGTTACGTTCTTCATGCGGACCGGAATTCTGGAATTCATTATGTTTACTTAGACCGCCATGCGTGATCCGTATTTTCAAGACATCCCATGGGATTTGATATATGACGATAACGGCGAGCTGATCGGGGAGGTTTATGCTATCCTTCCTGATCCGCCAAGGAGGAGACACAGTAAATGTCATACGAATTCTATATTACTCCAGAAGAGTACAACAAGGCAGCCGGAAACGGAATAAGTCCCCATGCGCTAGAGCAGCGAATTAGGGTATACGGCTGGCAGAAGTCAAAAGCTATTGCGACTCCGATCAGACGCGAGAAGGATCGACTTTTCTGGCGCCGCATTGCTGATAAAAACGGGATTGCTCCAGGTACATTCTATCGTAGGGTGAACGGTTACGGGTGGGACATAGAAAAAGCAGCAACGGTTCCAACGATTGACCGGGATGAGGCCAGAAGGATCGGCCGGGAGACTATGAGGAAATATCCCCAGGAATTTATTGACCTAGCTTCCCGTAATGGGATATCTGCAGCGCTGTTTCGGGAAAGAGTCCGGGAAAGGGGTCTTAGCTATGAAGAGGCCGCTACTCAACCGCGCATGTCGTTATCAGAATCCGGACGCCTGGGGAAATTGGCGCTAGAACGAAAATTAAAGCAGAAATTAATGTGATTTTTAAAAGTAGGAGGTAATCCTTTATGGATATTAGATTTTGTTTTCGTTTGAGCGCTGAGGCAGGGATGGCCCGTAATACTCAGACGGGTGAGCCCGTGGAGTGTTTTACTCAAGTTCAATTAGGTGGTGCTAAAAATGCCCCGTCTGATTATAACGCGATGCATGAATCTCTTAGGGGGCTAGTGGCAGCTCAAATAGGAGTTAAGCCGAAATACGTAATACCAATCAGTCAGGCAGAGTATGACGAGAATGTTGTTGATTGGGAGGACATTGAAGAATGAGACCACTGACAGCGGAAGAGAAAGCCCGCAGCAAAGAAGCGCGGAAGTGGGCGAATAAGGTGCTCAGGAAGAGACGGCGAACCTCTGGGGAGAGGCTCCTAGATGTGAAAGGTCTTCCCGCCATATTAAAGATCAACGATCTAGAGATTGTAATCGACTACGAACTTTTTCAGAGATATCTTCGGAAACTTAAAAAGCGTCATTGGACGATGAAGATGACTCAAAGCTCCGGAGGGCGTTCATTGATCATAAATCACTATGTTGATGTTTTGAGCAAGGATCGGGGCTCCATAGAACTCTACGAACTTCCAGGATCTCAACGAGAGCTACTGAAGGATCTACCTATTGTTGAGATTTAAACAGAAAGGCAGGCAGGCGTCATGCAATACGATAGACAACTAACCATTTCATCCGCCGGCAGCCGGAACAGCACAAACTGGCAGCCACAAGTGATCTACTGGTCTGAGCTGGTGGAGCGCCTGCGGACAGCTACCAGAGGCACAGAGACGCTGGCGCAGTACCTGGCAATGCCGAAGTCCCAACAGGACGACCTGAAGGATGTCGGGGGCTTCGTCGCTGGAGCCCTGACTGGTGGACGCCGTAAGGCTGGGGCTGTGACCGGACGCGATGTAATTACGCTGGACTTGGACAATATTCCTGCAGGAGCCACAGCAGACATATTGCGCCGCCTCGATGGCTTAGGCTGCTCTTATGCCGTTTACTCTACCCGGAAACACGAAGAGGCGAAGCCGCGGCTACGTGTACTTGCTCCTCTTGATCGGACGGTTACGGCAGATGAATATGAGCCGCTAGCACGTAAGCTGGCGGCCATCATCGGCATAGAACTTTGTGACCCGACAACGTTTCAGGTGACGCGGCTAATGTACTGGCCGAGCTGTAGCGCAGATAGTCAGTACGTATTCACTTATGGGGATAAGCCATTTTTATCTGCAGACGGTCTTCTCAGTTTATATACTGATTGGCGTAACTGGCAGGAGTGGCCGCAGGTACCTGGGGCTAGTCAGGCACATGTAAGGATGGCCGCAAAGCAAGGCGATCCAACAACAAAGCCTGGCATCGTTGGAGCGTTCTGCCGAATCTACGATGTGTCGGCAGCCATTGAGACGTTTTTGCCGGGGATCTATACCACCGTAGATGATGGCAGCGGCCGTTTAACTTTCATCGGCGGATCCACTACAGGTGGCGCGATCATTTATGATGACGGCCAGTTCCTTTACTCGCACCATGCTACTGACCCGTGCAGTGGTCGCCTGGTCAACGCCTTTGATCTGGTCCGTCTGCACAAGTTTGGCGATCAGGACGACGATGCGAAGCCAGGAACGCCAACGAACAAGCTCCCGAGCTATACGGCCATGACTACCTTTGCGCTGCAGCAGGAGGCGGTAGCGGGGCTGCTAATGCAGGAGCGATACGAGAGAGCCGTGGAGAGCTTTGGCGATACTGCATTAGCTGCTCCGGACAATATGGACTGGATGCAGAAGCTTGAGATAAATAGCAATGGGATGTACCGGAAGACAGTCGATAATGTCCTAATCGTACTCGAATACGATCCGGTTCTGAAAGGTAAGATCGCCTTTGATGAATTCGCCAATCGAGGGCTTGTGCTTGGCGCTCTTCCTTGGGATCCGCGAGAGGATCGGAGGCCTTGGGCGTCTTCCGACGACGCCGGAATCTATCATTATATCGAAAAGGTATACGGCATTGCCGTAGAAGCTAAGATCAATAACGCCCTTACGCTTGTATCACATAAGCATAGATTCAATGATGTTCAGCGGTATTTGGAGAGCTTGCAATGGGATGGGATCCCGAGATTAGATACTTTGTTAACCGACTACTTAGGCGCTGAGGACAGCGTTTATACCCGGGCAGTGTCTCGTAAATCATTCACGGCTGCCGTAGCCCGGGCTATGGTGCCGGGTTTCAAATACGATTACATGCCGATCCTTGCAGGCCCCCAGGGGCTGGGGAAGAGTACCTTCCTACGATTAATGGGCAAGAGTTGGTATTCAGATAGCTTGACCACCTTCGAAGGTAAAGAGGCCTGCGAGATGATCCAGGGCATCTGGATTAATGAAGTCGGTGAGCTGACGGGGATGTCCAAGTCTGAGAGTAACGCCGTTAAGCAGTTCCTTAGCCGTACGGAAGATATTTATCGGGAAGCATACGGCAAGCGGACTATGCCATATCCGAGGCGCTGTGTATTCTTCGGGACTACGAATGACAGCGAGTTTCTACGGGACAGAACGGGGAACCGCCGCTTTTGGCCCGTGGATGTTGGACTTGTACAGCCAGTGAAGAGTGTCTTCCGTGATCTAGCTGGAGAGGTTGATCAGATATATGCGGAGGCCTTTGTACGCTGGCAGTTGGGAGAGCAGTTGTATTTAACCGGAGAGGCAGAGGAGCTAAGCAAACAGCAGCAAGAGGCCCACAGAGAGAGCAGCGCTAAAGAAGGTATTATTCGGGCTTTTGTAGATAGGCCTGTTCCGGAAGACTGGCAGAAGCGTGATATTCCAACAAGGCTGATGTACTGGGGTGGAGAGTTCGGGAAGCCCCATGAAGGCGCCGCAGGGCCCCGGGACCGGATATGTGCCGCTGAGATTTGGTGCGAGTGCTTCAGATCGGATATTAAATTTATTCGGCAATCAGACACAAGAGAGATTAACGGCATTCTGGCGTCAATTCCCGGATGGGAAGAGTATAAAGGGTGGTTTGGGCCTTACAACTGGCAGCGCGGATTCCGTAAAAAGTGACTTGGACAACTTGGACAGAACGGCTTGGACAGATTGAGAAGTGTCCAAAATGGCAATTGGACAGATTTGAAAGTGTCCAAGCGAGTGTCCAAGGAAGTGTCCAACGGAAAAACCGCATAATAACAATACTTATTATACTTATTGGACACTTTGGACACTTATCTAGTTAAAAGGATGAGATAAAGAAAATAGAGAGAATAGAGGGTTATATATAACGCCTAATACGCCTATTTACACACATATATAGGAGCTAACTGCCCGAGTGTCAAAAGGAGGCCGATCGGATGAAAGGTTACGAGCTACTAAATTTCATGTTGAGGGACGCAGATTTACGAAACATCGTTACCGAAAGCCCATCTTTCAATCGGGATTATATAGCGCGCAGAACCTCGAAAAGGAGTTTAGAGGATTCAATACTGAGCCATTTTTGGAGAAGCGTAGACGGAGCGATTTTTCGATCTACTTTGGAGAATAAGCTAGGAGAGACATTAGCCACAAGGCTATTGCGTGGAAGGGAAGCCCGAATTAAAGACGCGATGCTGTTATTTATAGCTGAGTTAAAGAGGGAGGGGTCAAAATGAGAGAACGAGACATAGAAACGTATTTGCGAGATAGAATCAAAGCCGTAGGGGGCTGGGCCCCTAAGTGGACCTCACCCGGTAACAGCGGGGTGCCTGACCGGATCGTATTTCTTCCGGGAGGTCATATCATATTCGTTGAGCTGAAAGCGCCCGGAGGAAAGCCGCGTCCGCTGCAATTGGCACAACACAAGCGCCTTCGCGGCTTGGGCTGTGACGTACGAGTGATCGATAGCAAGGAGCAGGTGGATGATCTGCTGAAGGAGTTGACCTGATATGAGCGAAGGCAAGGAGGTGGTGCCGATGAAAAAGTTCATACCCCATGACTATCAGCGATACTGTATTAATCGCTTATTGGCTGACGCAGCCTTAGGTCTCTTTCTGGATATGGGCTTAGGTTAGGAAAAACGGTCATTACCCTAACGGCCGTTAATGACTTGAAATATAACCGCTTTGCTGTCTGTCGCTGTTTGGTAATAGCCCCGAAGAAGGTTGCAGAGGCAACATGGAGCAATGAAGCAGCTAAGTGGCAGCACTTACAGCACTTACGGATTATCCCGGTACTTGGAGATCAGCGGAAGCGGATCCGGGCACTTAACACACCAGGAGACATATGGGTTATTAATCGGGATAACGTGGCCTGGCTGGTAGAGTATTACCGTAATGCGTGGCCGTTCGATATGGTGGTGCTGGACGAGCTATCTAGTTTTAAAAACCATCAGGCCAAGCGCTTCAAGGTGTTAACCTGGGTGCGGCCTCACATTAAGCGTATCGTAGGGCTCACAGGAACCCCGGCCCCAAATGGATTATTGGATTTATGGGCGCAGATCAATCTTCTAGATCAGGGCCAGCGCCTGGAGAAGAATATTACCGGTTATCGTACAAAGTACTTTGAAAAGAACTATAGCGGGTTTGGATATATGGCAAAGCCTGGGGCCGATGATGTTATCCAGCAAAAGATAGCAGATATCTGTATCAGCATGAAGGCCGAGGACTATCTGGAATTGCCTGATTGTATCACGAACGTAATTCCCGTTGTTTTGGACGATAAGGCACAGAAGCAATACAAGCAGATGGAGAAGGAGCTGCTTCTGGAGATCGATGACGATACGGAGATCACTGCGACCAGCGCGGCCGTATTAACTGGCAAACTACTGCAGCTTTGTAATGGCGCATTGTATGACGGAGATCGAAACGTGCATAGGATCCACGATTGCAAAATCGAGGCATTCCTGGAACTGATCGAGCAGCTGAACGGTAAACCGGCACTAGTGTTCTACAGCTATCAGCATGACCTTGCCCGGATCCACAAAGCACTCGAAAAGTCAGGACTACGAGTTCGAGAGTTGAAGACGCCACAAGATCAGCTTGACTGGAATGCTGGAAAGGTCGATATCCTTCTGGCGCATCCAGCCAGCGCAGCGTATGGACTCAACCTTCAGGACGGTGGCAATCACGTTGTATGGTTTGGGCTTACGTGGTCGCTGGAGCTTTACGAGCAGGCAAATGGGCGCTTATATCGCCAAGGGCAGAAGCAAAAGGTTATCCTGCATCACCTGGTTGTGCAGGGTGGAGCTGATGAGGACGTAATGGCTGCGTTGGAGAGTAAGGCGACTACACAGGATCGACTGTTGGAGGCGTTGAAAGTGAGAATTAGAGATGCCAAACAAGATTGTTAACTTAAGAGTTAATATTGACAAATAGGTTTATTGTTATTAACTTATAAGGGAGCGTGAAGGTGATTATGAATAACGTCTGTGATAAGCATAAAGAGCATCCTGCAAAGATTTATAGCAAGTGCATCGACTGTGAGGTTGATATGCTACAGCAGCGGATCAGGGAGCAGGAGGAAGTGTTGAAGTGGTTTCGGGATAAAGAAAGTCCCGAGACAAAACGGGCGGACGCTTTATATAAAGTGCTTGAGAAGGTTAGGGATTATTTGGACCGAGATATATTCAGTCTGGCCTATCACGAAATAGAACAAACGTTGTACGGGAGTGAGGACGATGACCGAACAGCAAGTAATTGAGCAGCTTAGCCAATACCGCCAGAAGCAGGCAAGGATCCAAGTCTTATCTACGTACAGCGTAGGTGCAGGGATTACCGTAAGCCGGCTTAACGAGGACGATCAGCTGCAGGAGCTTCACGCCAAGTTAAGAGGTCTGCCATCATACATGTATCTCTCACAGCGAGAATTAGCGCTAGAATCGATTGGACATGCCTATCTAGGGGGTAATTACCCATCGGGTATAAAAAGCCAGCAGAGGGCCATTCCGGGCGTTGTGATGGATGAACAAGATACTAGACTGCTGAAAGAGTTAAAAGACAAAATAAAAAAAGTGATCAAGGCTCGGGGTTATGAGGTTCGAGACGACATAGAAGAAATTCTTGAACGATTGGCTGAGCTTCAGGATTTGCAGGAGGAGATCGGTCGAATTGATACAGTGCTGAAAGCCTTGGAGACCTATGAGCCCGATTATGCGCAAATTTTAAGGCTTCTTTACGTAGAAGGTAATAGTATTGGCGATATTCAGACTGAAATGGGCCTATCGAAGCGAACGTATTGGCGTAAAATAGCTGCGGCTGAAAATGAGTATAAAAAGTTGGCACGATAATGGCATTAAAATGGCGCACATATGTTCTTGTTTTCCCTGTCAACCCATGCTAAAATGATAGTGTGAGATAAATGTATCAAGACGCAGCTGACGAAGGTTCTATACTGTTCGGCGGCTGCGTCTTATTAACCGGATGTATTTGGTAGCTCGCTCACCTAGGGAGAAGGAGCTTGCAGGTTCGACTCCTGCCGTTCGGATTTTCCATGTACCATCTCCTTCTTGAGCCGCTGCCTTCGGGTAGCGGTATTTTATTTGAAAAGAAAAACAGCCCTAGATGGGGGCTGTTTCGGGTGATGGAACTTAGAATCGCGGCAGACTTAAGAGATTATCTTTTGTTGTTGAATTGCCTTTTGTCCGGATATAAGGGGCTCGTCCAGTCGGATGGACGGACTCCACTACGGCATGAGAACCTGCAGAAGTGGTGCAATAGTACTCGAAGTTCGAATCGATGTACTTAACAGCCTGTTCGCGGGTTTCGATGGTTCCGTCAGATAATTTTATTTTTTCGATGTGTTCTGTTGATGTTGATGAATTATCTGACATGCTAATTGCAACTACATGAGACGCCATTTAACCTTCCACCTCCTTCCAAATACCTATACGGCATATTTTGGAATAGGTTTCAATAGAATATCTCAAAAAGAGGAGGATTACTCTTGGATTTAGGAGATTGGATCTTTACAGCACATAACGGAAATAAAATAACAGGCTTTATCACAGATATGGCTGGAGATTGGGTAGACATTTTTGTTACCATTCCACAAAGGTACGGGACTATTACCAGACCAATTTCAGAAGTCTGGACTCATGATGATAAAGACGTAGTTCTATCTCCGGATGATATCCCAGCCTTAATTGATTTATCTTTGCAAATAAAAGACGAAGAATGGTTCCGAAAGTGGGCGCATGAGTTGTCATTATGGAGACCTGCTTCGGAATTAGAAAATCTGATTAGTCGCCAATAGGCGGCTTTTTCTATTTTCAAAACCGACACAACGCCGGGGGTGGTGATTATGTAATGGCTGAGGTTCATAAGCAGGCCGAACAGGATTATATGTCCGGCATGAAATATAAGGACATAGCTGAGAAGTACGACGTTTCGCTTAATACGGTGAAGAGCTGGAAGCAACGTCATGGATGGGATCGTAAAAAGGGTGCACACAAACAAAAAGGGGTGCACACAAATAAAGGCGGTGCTCCGCCAGGTAATCAGAACGCTAAAGGGAATCGCGGAGGACCAGGCGGACCGCCACAGAATAGCAAAGCGGTTAAGCATGGCTTCTTCAGCAAATATCTCCCGCCCGAGTCACTGGAGATTATGGAGCAGCTTCAAGAACGTTCACCGCTCGATATCGTTTGGGATAACATCATGATTCAGTACACGGCCATTATTCGGGCGCAGCAGATCATGTACGTTCGTGATCGAGACGACATAACAACAACGCAGATCGAGGAAAAACAGGGTGACAGTTCTTGGGGTCAGAAATGGGAAGTGCAGCAGGCTTGGGATAAGCAGGCAACCTTCCTACAGGCTCAGAGTAGGGCCATGGGGACGTTACAGAGCCTTATCCGGCAATATGATGAGCTATTACGTACAGAGCTTGCTACGGATGAGCAGAAAGCCCGTATTGAAGTGCTGCGTAGTAAGGTGCCAAACAAGGACGGCGTTGACCCGAATGCACAGATCACAGCACTGGCGGATCTAATAAATAACCCAGCGCCGGATCGGGTGATTGACGATGATTGAGTATGCAGCATTAACAGCCAAGCAAGCCGACTATATACGCCGTTGTACCGATTCGTGGCTTAACGTGGCCGAGGGTGGTAAACGTGCCGGCAAGAACATCATTAACCTGATCGCCTATGCGATGTGTCTGGAGATCCATCCTGATAAGCTACACCTTGTCGCTGGTGTAAGTCTGGCAGCAGCCAAGATGAATGCGATCGACTCCAACGGCTTCGGGCTGCAACATCTCTTTGCAGGACGCTGCCGAGAAGGCGAGTACAAGAACCGTGACGCCTTATACATTCAGACAAAGACGGGCGAGAAGATCGTCATCGTTGCGGGTGGAGGCAAGGCGAATGATGCGGCCCGGATCAAGGGCAACTCTTACGGGACCGTGTACATTACCGAGGTCAACGAGTGCCATCAGTCATTTGTGCAGGAGGTATTCGACCGGACGTTAGCGAGTTCTAAGCGGCAGTTATTCTTCGATCTTAACCCTAAGCCGCCCGCACACTGGTTTTATCGGGATGTGCTTGATTACCAGGACGAGCTCAGGGATCGGGGCGAGAACCCGGGTTACAACTACGAGCATTTCACTTTGTTCGATAACTTGTCCATTCCTGATGATCGGCTCAAATCCGTTTTGGCTACATACGATAAGACGAGCCTATGGTATCAGGCGGACATCAAGGGCAAACGGACGGCAGCTACCGGGCGGATCTATACCGGATACGTGAGCAAGGAAGTTATCGTCACAAGGGATCAGGTGAAGGATAAGCGATTCCTGGAGTTCTCGATTGGTATAGATATCGGTGGTACTGATGCCACGGTCGCGACTTTGACAGGCTTCACGCTGCAATATAAGGACGTTATACTGCTGGATGGCTATTATCATAAGCAGGGCAAGGAGAGCGGCTACACGCATGACCGCTACGCTAAGGAGATCGTGGACAAGATCGAGGAGTGGGGTAATATATACCCTGCTTTTTTTGCGTCTACATACATCTTTGCGGAGTCAGCTGACAAGCTGTTTCGGCAGGCGCTGGCTAACGAACTACGGCGCCGTGGAATCAATATCACGGTAACAGCAGCCTACAAGAAAGAGGGTATTGTGGATCGGATCCGATTGACCAATATTCTGATTAACCAGGGACGATACAAGGTCATGCAGCATCTTAAGCCCTGGGTTGAGGCCTTGGAGAATGCAACCTGGGATGAAGATGAGCGCCAGAAGGGCGAATGGGTACGGACGGATGACGGCAGCTATCCCGTTGACTGCTTGGATAGTAGCGAATACGCCGTGCAGCCATTTAGGCGTAGATTGGAGGTATAGAAATGGGGTGGTTTAAATCAATGGTCATGAAAATGTTGCGGATCCAGCCGGCACAGGATAATAAAACGATAATCATTCGTGAGCCATTTAGCTATCAGACAAGTGTGCTTCGTAACCAATTGTGGTATCGCGGCGATCCGTCCGAGCTGGACCAGTTTTATAAGCAAACAGCAAATGACAGCGTGAGCAAGTCGCGCTTCTGGGCTGCGGTTCCGTCAGAGGATCTATCCATCAGGAAAATTCATTCGGGCCTGCCGGCTATGATCGTTGAGCGCCTGTCTGATATTGTGATTGCTGACTTGGACGGCATCGAGTTAAAGACCGAAGAGCAGACGGATACCTGGAACGATATCGCAGAGGATAACGACTTTGACGAGTTATTAGGCGATAGTATCACGGAGGCGCTTGTCTCAGGTGATGGAGCCTTTAAGATTACCGTGGATCCAAAGGTGACGGAATATCCGATCATTGAGTTTTACTCTGGTGATCAGGTCGAATACAAGCGGGAACGCGGGCGGCTGCAGGAGGTTATTTTCTATACTGACTATCGATTTAAGGATAAGGATTACCGTCTTGAAGAGAGCTACGGCTTTAACTATGTTCGCAGCCGGCTCCTGAACGACCAAGGAAAAGAGGTACCGTTGGAGACCATCCCTGACACGGCAGAGCTTCAGCCAGAGATCACATTCGATGGTGATTTTATCATGGCCCTGCCCCTCATGTTTTTTAAGGGCAAGAAATGGCCAGGGCGCGGCAAGTCACTGTTTGATAGTAAGGCAGACAGCTTTGACGCGCTGGATGAGGTAATCAGCCAATGGATCGATGCGATCCGGAGCGGCAGGGTGCAGAAGTATATACCGGAAGACTTGATTCCACGAGATTTGAGGACAGGGGACTTACTTAAGCCTAACCCATTCGACAATCAATTTATCAAGATTGGCAAGGTTATGGCTGAGGATGCAAAAGGACAGATCGATATGGTGCAGCCGCAGATACTGTATGAGGCGTTCGTTAACTCGTATGCATCTACCTTGGACATGTGTTTGCAGGGTATTATCTCCCCGGCTACGCTGGGCATTGACCTCAAAAAGACAGACAATGCCGAGGCACAGCGGGAGAAGGAGAAGGCCACACTTTACACAAGGGGCAAGATCATCGAGCGGCTGAACGAGATTATCCCTCAACTGGTGGGGATCGTCATGAAAGTGTACGACAACATTAAGGAGCGAACTGTTGGCGAATATGAGGCCAGCGTATCATTCGGGGAGTATGCCAGCCCAAGCTTTGACAGTGTAGTAGATACGGTAGTTAAGGCTAAGCTTGGTGGGGTGATGTCCGTAGAGCAAGGTGTCGAAGCGATGTACGGCGATACCTGGACAGATGATCAGAAGGCCGAAGAGGTACGGAGGATTAAAGAGGAGTTAGGCTCGACCGATATGGATGAACCTGAGGTAAGGGAGCACGACGATCCTCCGGGCGGTGAGGTTTAATGGCTAAGGATCCGTATAGCCTGCGCGAAGTCTTTGAAGAGATGACGTTCAACCTGATCGCCAGTCTGAAACGGAATCTATCGCGGCATGAACGTGAAGAGGAGCGGGTAGGATTTCGGTTTGATCAATGGCAGCTTGCCAAGCTTCGTAATTTGAAATGGTTTCGTAAGAAGAACAAGGAGATCATCCAGGGGACGAGCAAGACAGCTGACCAGATGGTGGAGGAGGTCCTGCAGCAAAGCTTTAAGTTCGGCGAGGACAATGTAGAGATCGTGGCAGAGAAGGTTGTCAAGGCGTCTGGAGAGCTTGAGTTCCCAAAGGATTTCAAGCCGAAACAGCCGTCGAAGCCACCGCCTGCAGATCCATCCAGACCTATTCCTGATATGGACCGCCCGATTCCAGAACCGCCTAAGCCACATAGTGAGCTTCCGAAGGCGCCGCAAGAGTCCGACTTTTTCGGAATGAACGATAAAAAGTTAAAGGCTCTTCAGGGCAGCGTTAAGGATGATCTGCACGATGCTAGTGACGCCGTCTTGCGTAAGATGGATGACATCTATCGGCAGGTCATCTTTAAAGCTGAAGCTCATATGGCTGCCGGTGTGCTCACGTTGGATCAGGCGATCGATAAGGCGACCAAGGATTTCCTGGAGCGAGGATTGGATGTCATCGTTTACAGCGATGGTCGTCGTGTCCCAATCACCTATTATGCAGAAATGGCGCTTCGGACGGCCAGTCAGCGGGCAACATTTTTAGGTGAAGGTAAAAAGCGAGACGAATGGGGCATCTATACCGTAGTAATGAGTAGCCATGATAACTGCTCACCGTGGTGCTCGCCATTCCAGGGAACTGTTCTCATCGATGACGTTTATACGTCGATCAGTAAGGAGCAGGCTGAACAGCTCTCACGGGATACGGGCTATTTGTTGTTGTCCTACGCTATGGAGCAAGGGGCGTTTCATCCAGCATGTCGGCATACCCTTGCAACGTATTTTCCGGGCATTACTCAGCTCCCGAAGCCAGCAGATCCGGATGTGGTCGAGGCGAATTATCAGGCCGAGCAGAAACAGCGCTACATGGAGAATACGATCCGGAAGTACAAGCGGCTGGAAGTTGGTAGTCTGGACGAAGCGAACCAGATCAAGTACGGTGCTAAAGTCACTGAATGGCAGAATAGACTTGGTGCTCATTTGGCTGAAAATCCGCAGCTCCGACGAGATCGCAGGCGTACTAAGATTGATGGTGAGGTTCCGGCATCTGAACGTAAGCAGCTATTGAAAAATGCTGAGGTTAATGACAAGATTGAGGAAGTAAGGAAACATATCCGATCTGATGAAGTGCCGAAGCATTTGCACATGGGACATCAGGGCAAGCATATCAAAGGACATAATAATTACATTGAGGGTAAGAGCTATTTGACCATATCCGCAGATGAAGCGCAGGAGTTGGTTAGCAGGTACGCAGGAACTGGAGCTATCAACATGACGAAAAAAGGTGAGTGGAAGAATCAGGAGCTTATTGATTCCGATACTATTGTTGGTAAGGCTATTGATCAGTTCACGGGTGAAGAGTTTGAAACCAAGTTATTTAAGATTCACTACGGTAAAAAAGGTGTTCATATCGTACCAACTAAGAGAGGTGAGGGCTAGATGAATCTCAGTCAGTATTTAGGTAAAAGGGTTAAGTTGATTGATACAGATGGGGAAATAACCATAGGTAAATGCGTTTGCGTTACACCCGCTTTGGATAATGATCCTGAGATTGCAAGCATCGACCTTCAGACAAGGCTCGATGCCGGATTTACTATAGGATTTAATGAAGATGAGATTAAAAGCATAGAAGTTATTGACTAAGGCACTCACGCATTTGCGAGGGTGCTTTTATTATGCCCTGTCATAAGGCTTAAAACTGGGCGTACTCACAGTCGGAGTATAACGGCTTACTCCCGTAGCTGGAGAGCAGCTATAAAAATCTATGGAGGTTGATAGTAATGGATTGGTTAAAAGAATTGCTCAAGAAATTAGGGGTAGCAGATACAGAGATAGACAAGATTGATGCCGAGGTAGTCAAAGAGCTGCCAAAGCACTTTGTATCTAAGACTCAGTACAACGAGGTTACCGAAGCCAAGAAGAAGGCCGAGAAGGACGTCACAGAGCGAGACAAACAAATTGAGGAGCTGGGCAAGACGGCTGGCTTATCGGAGGAATTGAAGCAACAGATTCAGGCTCTACAGACCGAGAACAAGGAAGCTGCCGAGAAGCATGCCACTGAGATGAAAGAACTGCAACTGTCGAATGCGATCAAGTCGGCACTGTCTGGCAAAGTCCATGACGAGGATCTGGTAGCCGGTTTGTTTGACAAGGATAAGTTGGTTATCAACGATGGCAAGGTTGTAGGTCTGGACGAGCAGCTTAAGACGCTGCAAGAGTCCAAGGCTTTTTTGTTTAAGTCGGATGAGTCTCAGCAGCAACAACGGCAGACGCCTGCGGGATTCCGAGTAGGTGGCGGAGGTAACCCGAATCCACCAGCTGCGACAGCAACCCTCAAGGACGCGATAGCAGCTCATTTTCAAAAATAATTTTAGGAGTGATTATTCATGGCAATTACACTATCTGAAGCAAAGAAAAACGTCCAGGACGCATTGACGTTGGGCGTGATCGATGAATTTCGCAAAAACAACTTTTTGTTGGAGAACTTGACGTTTGATGATGCAGTTTCCCCTACAGGTGGCGGAGCTACTTTGACTTATGGCTATACACGCCTAATTACGCAGCCAACGGCCCAATTCCGGGCGGTCAACGAAGAGTACACACCGCATGAGGTAACTAAGCAGCGGCATACGGTTGACCTTAAAATCTTTGGCGGCACGTTCCAACTGGACCGTATCATTGCAGGTATGGGCGGTATTGCGGATGAAGTACAGCTGCAAATGACCCAAAAGATCAAGGCAGCTCAAGCCTTGTTTAACGACACCGTTATTAATGGGGATTCGGCGGTAGATGCGAAGTCGTTTGACGGTCTCGACAAAGCATTAACAGGTTCCAGCACGGAGTACATCCCGTCTGCTGCCATTGACCTATCCACTTCCGATGCGATCGATACCAACTATAAGGTGTTTCTCGATCAACTCGATGAGTTTCTGATGGGGCTGGACGGCGATCCATCCGCAATCATGGGTAACCTTAAGCTCATCGCTAAGATCAGAGCTTGCGCACGTCGTGCCGGGGCTTATCAAATTACAAGGAATGACTTCGGCGGGCAGGTAGAGACTTACAATAACATCCCGCTCGTTGACTTGGGCGCAAAAGCGGGTACAAATGACCCGGTTGTTGGTACAAACGCAAACGGAGAAACAAGCATCTATGTTCCACGTCTTGGCTTGGATGGTTTCCACGGTGTATCTATGGCTGGTCATCCTCCGGTGCGGACATGGCTGCCTGACTTTACAACTTCCGGCGCCGTGAAAACAGGTGAGGTGGAAATGGTCGCAGCCGTGGCACTCAAGGCCACTAAAGCAGCCGGAGTTATGCGTAAGATTAAAGTAGCGTAAGGAGGGAAATCCATGAAATACAAAGACGATTTGCCGAATGGTTGGGTTAATGGTTATTATGTCGGGTTGCGGCAAGGCACGAATACGCAGGACAGTCTGGAGCCTGCTGCAGACGGATATGAGGTACAGCGCGATACACAGCGTCAGGGGACGGTAACGCCTGACAAGCTCCAGCCTAATTATCCGGAGCCAGATACTGGAACAAAGCCAGATCCAGAACCAGATAAAGGCGGTGAACAGGGTAATGGCTAAAATAACAGCACCCAACACCCAATACAACGGCCTATCGGCTACAGTCATGTTTGTTAACGGCGTAGGTGAAACGGATGACCCTCATTTGTTGGAGTGGTTTGAAAGTAGAGGCTATACGGTGGAACAATCAGAACCGGAAAAGCCAGCCAAGAAAGGCAAGTGATCAGCATGGTCTATGCAACGGCAGCCGACTACGATAAGTACGGTGATGGTGTAATCCCTGCTGACCAACTGGAGAAGGCTCTGGACCGTGCCTCTGATCAGATCGATCGGCTAACCTATAATCGCATTGTGGCGTGTGGGTTTGAGAACCTCACGCCTTTTCAGCGTACCAACGTGATTAAGGCGACTTGTCAGCAGGCTGATTTCGTTTACAAATATGGTGATTATCTGACCATGCCGCTATCTGGATACAGTGCAGGCAGTACGAGCATGACATTCAAGGCGGCTACAGGTGCCGGTGGAGTCCAGACCACGGACGCCGTGCTTGACTTGCTGGTACCTACAGGACTGACCGATCGGAGGATAGGCCGATGAGATTCCCATTCCCCAGCTGGAACCAGGTCACTCCGGTTAAGGTCTATCAGACTGAGCAGGGCCGACATGGTGAGACTGAGACGCTGATCTATGATAAGAAGTGTTTCTACGACGAGAAGTCCAGACAGGTACTCGACGCTGAGCGGCGTCTGGTGTTGCTTTCTGGATTGATCATTATTGAGGGCGACATTAACCCGGGTAAAGTCATTGAGGGCTATGTGGTCGTCAACGGGGAGCGGAAGAACATCTATCGAGCAAAGCGGCCACGGAACCCGGACGGCAGCGTATTCTCCACGGAATTGGAGCTGAGCTAAATGAAGGTTAATGTAAAGGTCACTCTTAATCAGGCGGCTCTCAAGAACCTAGAGCAAATTCAGCGGCAAGCGCTAGAGATGACGGCAGAGGCGGTTTTGACCGACATTAAGACTTCGGGTGTTGTTCCGAAGGATACAAGCCAGTTGGAGCTAAGTGGATTTGTAGACTTAACGGAGATTAGACAGGGCATAGCGTCCATCGTCTTTGATACGCCATATGCCCGGCGGCTATATTGGCATCCGGAATATAACTTCAGGACCGATAAAAACCCGAACGCTCGGGGTAAATGGATGGAGCCTTATTATTCAGGTGAAAAGAAGAAGTTTGTCCAGCAGACATTCGCCGCTTTTGTTAAGCAGCTCAGTAAGGGGATGATCAAATGACACTGGACGATGTTGTAAACTGGCTTGAAACGGTTGTCGATTGTCCGAACTGGTACATCGGGCAGATTGGTAAGCCAGATAAATCCATAGGCTTGTATAACACGACTGGAGCACAGCCCAGGATCGCTGTAGGTGGTCTTGGAGCTACCGGGTATGTTATCAAGCCTATTTCTATTTTGGTTCACTGGGGGCGCAATGCGGACGCAGCAGAGCGCAAGGCCCAAGAAGTATATAATGCCTTCTTTGGCGTTTCCAATGTTGATATCGGCGGCAAGCGTGTATCCATGTTTAAGATGGTCACGCCGCAGCCGGTTAATGCGGGAACGGACAGTGAGGGTGTTTTCGAGTATGTGATCGAAACACATATTTATCATGAAAGGTAAGGTGAGAACATGGCAACAGTGACTAGCGGAGTTTTTCCGGTTTTTGATATTAAGTTTAAGGTCGGCACAAAGGGCCGTTCAAGCGATGCTGCTGATATGGCGATCATCAAAGAGATGGAAACCTTCTCGATTGCCATTGATACCAACGTGGAGGAATGGACTCCTATGGAGACTGAGGGCTGGGTGCGGAGGCTTGCTACAGGGAAGGGATTTAGTATTACCCTTAACGGCAAGCGGCATGTCGGCGATCCCGGCAATGACTATGTGGCGAATACAGCGTGGAAGTCAGGGCTTGATTGCTCCAGTAAAGCGGAGATTGAGTTCCCGGATGGATCCAAGTTGGAATTTGATTGTATTGTGAGTGTATCAGCTCCGAATGGCGGCGATTCGACGGCTGTATCCGCATTGGAATGCGAGCTACAATCTGACGGCAAACCAACCTATACACCAGCTCCAGTTACACCCTAAACGGCGGTCGCTTAAGCGGCCGTCTATTTAATTTTGAAAGGATGATTATAAATGGCAAAGACAATTGATATTACAAGCAGGCTGACTAATGAGCGTCCGGTTCTTAAGCTAGGCGAAGGTAAAGAATATCCGATCGATAATCGTAAGAACACGGTTTTTCAAATTCAAGCCAAGATAGATGAAGGTGGAGAAGGAACGGCATACATTGACGAGGTTCTCGCGCTGGCACTTGGTGAGGAAGCGGCAAAAGAGATCAACGAATCTGATATTTCTTTTGCTGACTATCAGATTATCTTCGTGGCTGTTCTGGCTGGGGCCACTGGTGAGGATTTCGAGGTGGTGGAAGCCCGATTTCTCACAGTCAAAAGCCAGGCCTAACAACTGGTATGACCTGTACGAGGATTGGGGCCTAATCGAATCCTCCATTGCCATGCAGTATGGTATTCGGCTTCGTGCCGAGCCGGACATGACCTGGGATGAGTTTTGCACTCTACTTGCCGGGATCATGCCGGAGACACCGCTTGGCCAGATCGTGCAGATCCGGAGCGAGACTGACCGCGAGAAGCTTAAAAACTTTACTCCGGAACAGCATCGCGTCCGGAATGAGTGGCGGTCAAGAGGACTGAAGCAAGTCCAATGGACGGAGGAAGAGAAGGCCAAGGCTGCGCAGGAATTCCAGAAAATAATAGAGCAAGCATTCGGGGCGACTCCGGAATAGGGGCCGCCTTTTGATTTGTCTGGCGAGGGGGTGAACAGATGTCAGATGAAGTAGGCAAGGTTAGTCTAGGCCTGGAACTGGTGGGCGGTGGCGATCTAAACAAGCAGATCACCATGGCAGCCGGCACTATTGGGGAACAGCTGACCAAATCTCTGCAATCTACGTTTAAAGGATTCAGCCTGAAGACCTTTGCGACTAATATTTCTCAGACACTCAAGACAACAACCGAGACAGCCATGAAAGGCATTACTGACGGTATGGAGAGTACGGTAACTGCGGTAGAGGGGCGGTTAATCAAGACGATATCCGTAGCTGATCAGGCAATGCGTAAGTCCATCGAGGATAACAAAACGGCTGCCGAGGCTGCTATTGATAGTGTAGGCGCTAAGTTAGGCGGGCTAAAGGCTCCATCGTTTTTTAGCAAGCTGGCGATCCCGAATTTACAGCCGGCTGCGACTGCTGCAGCTACTCCAGCAATGCCGGCGCCCAGAACAGTAGTTAAGGCCAAGGCGCCGGAAATAGATACATCAGCAGCCAAGGCAGAGATTGAGAGCCTGACCGCAGTCCTGGATAATGTGAACGCCAAGATTGAGATACAGGAGCGCAAGCTTGCTGATCTTAAGCAGGCCTATAACGAGACGTTTAATGATGCCGGCAAAGCCAAGCTTCAGGAGAAGATCGTTAACACCGAAGCAACGCTGCTGCGATTAACGAACACCAGTGATAAGACAGCGAGGAAGATATGGGAGCTGGAGGACAGTCTTAAAAATGCTGGGCAAGCTGCCATTCAAGTCGAGAAGCCCGTTGGCAATCTTGGGCAGAAGATGATCCAAACGAATAAACCGTTGAAGGCGGCAAAGGGGAATTTAGATCAGGCTGCGAAGTCAGCGGTTAAGGCTAGTTCCTCCTTTGGTGCCGCTGCCCGTAGCTCTACGCATATGGGTAACTCCTTCACCAAGGCGATAAGTCGTATTCTCAAGCAAGTATTTGTCTTTGCGATCATCTATAAGGCAATTCGCGGGTTTCAGGATTATATGGGCGGAGCGCTCAAGACTAACGCTCAATTTGCGGCATCGCTGAACGCCATCCAGACCAATCTGCGTGTTGCCTTTCAACCAATTTATGAGGCGATCCTGCCAGCTATCAATGCCTTAATGAGCGCACTAGCCAAGATCACAGCCTATATAGCCGCCTTTATATCGGCTTTGTTTGGCAAGACCTATCAGCAATCCTACCAGGCAGCCAAGGGGATAGAAACAGCCAAGAAGGCTATGGAGGGTTACGGTAAGTCCAGTAAAAAGGCAGGGAAAGAAGCCAAAGGCGCACTGGCTGGATTTGACGAGCTGAACACTCTGGACTTTTCCAAAGCGGATACCGGAGTGGATGACGGCGGCGGTGGCGGTGCTGGCGGATTTGAAATGCAGCAGCCTGATATGGACATTACTGGCATCCAAGCCAAAATGGACGAGCTGGCGGCGGGCGTAAAGTCTACGTTTGACAAGGCATGGTCTGGCGTTAAGCAGGGTTGGGAGTGGACGGTTAAAACATTTGGCCCCTCATTCCAAGCCGCATGGGCTGAGATATCCCCAACCCTGGATCGCTGGAAAGAGCAGTTCAAAACCATGTTTGAGGATGTTAAGACTTTGGGCGCTCCTTTGGGCGAATGGTTCAAGACGGGCCTGGTAAAAAACATACAGGACGGCGTAGAGCTTGCAGGTCATGTTTGGGCTGGGTTATCGGACAGCGCCCAAAAAGTCGTAGCCAGCTTGTGGGAGGCCGCTTTCCCCATCTTGGATAAGTTTGTCACCGAAGGACTGCCACGAATATCGGAGTTTGTTACGGGAGCCCAGGAGATTTTCCGAAAACTGTTTGATCTTGTAAAACAAATCTTTGATGATATCTGGCGTGATGCGGTGGATCCAGCCCTAAAACTGGTTTCCCAAATCATCCAAGACACCATGGATATGGTCTATAAGTGGTGGGATAACTGGGGCAAAAAAATCGTCGATAAGCTTAAAGAAGCCTTGGACGGGATTAAAAAGCTTTGGAGTAACCTTTGGGATAATTACCTAAAGCCTGTTACGCAGAGCGCGCTCAAGTTTCTGACGGACCTGTGGGATAAGCATCTTAAAGGCTTGGTTGAAGAAGTGATGAACTTTGTTGGTAAATTGATCGATGCGGCTTTAGATATCTTCAACAAGTTTATCCTGCCCATTGCGAACTGGCTCGTTAAAACCTTGGGGCCCGTCTTTGCAGAGGTATTTGATGTAATACTAAAGTGGCTGGGCAATCTGATTGGCGGCATCATTGACGCGGCCAAAAACATTATTAAGGCACTGGGTGGCATTGTTGACTTTATCGCCGGGGCATTTACAGGAGACTGGAAAAGAGCCTGGGAAGGGATTAAAACCTTTTTCCAAGGAATTGCCGATGCGATCGGTAGCATCTTTAAAGGTGTGATTAACGGCATCATTGAAGCCCTTAACTGGATGATTCGACAGTTGAATAAAATCAAAATCGATATCCCGGAATGGGTACAGAAGCTTACGGGAGCGGGGGCTACATTCGGGTTTAATATCGCTGAGATACCGAAGCTGGCTAAAGGCGGCCTTGCCTACGGCCCTACATTGGCGATGGTCGGAGATAACAAAGGAGCTGCGGCGGATCCGGAAGTGATCAGTCCATTGAGTCAATTACAAGATATGATCAGCTCTGGCTATCAACCGATGATTGAGCTTCTGGTGATGATTGCAGATATTTTGCGCAATATCGAAGCCAAGGAATGGAGAAGCACCATCGGTGATTTGGAGTTTGGTAGATATGTGGGTCGAGCCATAGGAAAGGCGGAGCAGCAATTAGGCTATGCTTTATTTGATAGGTAGGAGGTAAATATGCAACTTAAAATAAACAGTCAGGAGATTGCCGAATATCCGTCCACTTTTCAGGTTACAATTCTGGATTTGGATGATGGCGAGTCTTCGGTGCGGACGACGGACGGCTCACTAAATCGGGACAGGATAGCCGTTAAGCGTCAAATCGAAATGAACTGGGGGCCGCTGAAATGGGATAAGGTATCCGCTATTTTACGATCTATGGAAGACATCTTTTTCCCGGTGACTTATCCCGATCCGATGACAGGAAAATATGAGACCAAGACTTTTTATGTGGGTAACCGCCCTACACCTTTCGCCGTCGCCAAGGGAAATGAAATATTATGGAATGGCCTTAAGGTCACTCTGACGGAGAAGTGATGCTATGTATCCAATAAGCCCAATCTTTGCGGATTATATAAAACGTCATGACCGGCAGTTTATTGTCAAAGTGGTCATTGATGGAACGGAGTACACCAGCGCACAGATTGTTGAATTTAGCTTGAATCATTTGTTAGCGGGTGGAGATAACTTTGAACTAGGGACGGCTATTCCGTCCGACCTGACGCTTAAGCTCCGGCTACCTGACCCGATTAGACCGAACGCGAAAGTTGTTCCGTACCTGGCTCTATCCTTGGAAAGCATGAGCTGGTTAGAAGCCGAATATCCGTGGGAATCGATGGATATCCCATGGATATCTGGTGCGACAGAGTGGCTGCCGCTGGGTGAGTTTTATATCGACACTCGCCAAAAGATCAATGATGTCTGGACGTATACCTGTTTTGACAAGTTGATCACCGCCAATGTGCCGTATATCTCCCAGCTCAGCTATCCAACTACACAAAAAGCCGTATTTGACGAGATTTGTAATCGACTTGGTTTTACGTATGATAGCAGCGTGGTGATCAACCCATCCTATCAGATTCAAGCAGGGCCAGCGGGGTATACGTGCCGGCAGGTGCTGGCTTATATCGCAGGAGCTAATAGCGCTAGTATCTTTATGGGTAAGGATGGCGTCATGCGCTTCAAACGGTTTTCGGCAGGGGCTCCTGCGGTATTTGAAATGACCACGGCGGATTATATTCGCGTGAAGCAGACTAACCCGCTCAAGACGTTTACGCGGATCGTGGTCACGTACAACACGGAGGAGAAGCTGACCTACGAGGCTGGCAGCGGGGATGAGAATCATACGCTTTACCTTGAGAACCCATTTATGACCCAAGCGCAGGTTAACGCGATGTACGTCGCTCTGAATGGCTTGACCTATTTGCCGCTCACCATGGACTCAAGGGGCTTTCCTCAGCTTGACCAGGGTGATGTGATCGGGTTCGAGCAGCGTGAAGGCGGTAGCTGGATCGACACAAATGTATCCTGGATGGACATGGACATTCCATGGGATGGCATCCAGCGTTATACGTCTTTTATCCTGCGGCAGTCCTACAGCTTTAAGGGTGGTCTGACCCATAAGATCGAAGCGCCGTCACAGTCGGAGCAGCGGAGCGAGTATAAAATTGAAGGCAGCCTGACGCAGCAAGTGAACAAGCTGAACAAGGAAAACGTGAAGTTTGATAAGTCGTATTACGGCATTACTCATAGTCGTACCGAGGGGATCGTGGTTGAGCGAGAAGACCATAAGAGCAAGCTGACATTAAATAGCGATAAGATGGACTGGCAAGTTAATGGCCAATCTAGTCTCTATTACGATGCTCAGGCGAATAGGTTAAAGTTTACGGGTCACCTCGAAGCTGCTACTGGTACTTTTAGCGGCGATCTCAAGGCGGCCGGTGGTACATTTACGGGTACCCTGCAAGGTGTGGATGGCACATTCAGCGGATCGCTTCAGGCGGCAACGGGAACGTTTAGCGGTAATCTATCCGCAGCTGGCGGCACGTTCAAGGGGAATTTATCTGCTGCCGGAGGAACCTTTACAGGAACACTGGTTGGGGTAGATGGTACATTCTCAGGGACTATTACAGCTTCAACTATTATAAGCTCTGAGATTATGACATCCTTAGGAGGTTACCCAAGGGCTGAAATGAGTAGTTCAAACAGAATGTTCTCTGTATGGTCCTCAAGCAACACCGGAATTGAAATGAGATCAACGGGATCTAATTACCTTTCCGAAATGCGCTTTTCAAACGGAGGTTCATACGCAACAATGAGCCTTCCAAGCTCAGGAACAGGTTTGCTATTAGACGGATCATCATCTCTGACGGCAGAATTCAGCAATATCTATCTTCGTGGGTATAACAGCGTAACAGTTCCAAGTTGGAGCACCTTCAGATCCACGTATGAAGGAGAATCAATCAGATCGGCATTAGATAGACTGGCTATAAATCTTACTTTTGACAATACTACAAGAAACTTAAAGCTTTGGAGCCAAGGAGGTTCTTTACTTGCCCAAGTGAACATCCCAAAATAAACTTGAAACTTTTGTCGAACATAACCGATAATAGGTATAAGAAAATTTTACCTTAGGGAGTGTTTGTGTTGAAAAAGTTTATGGCTGGGTTTATTGTTAGTGCGCTATTGTTTGGGGCAATCCCGGCATTTGCTGATGGAGTAAAAAGTATCTTTGGAGCTAAAGTTACAGGTGTTTACACAGTTCAAAAACCAAACGGTGAAAAGGTTGCAGATGGAGCGGTATTAAACGGTTCTGCTTATGTGCCGGTAAGAGCCATGTCGGAGGCAGTTAATAGGCCATTGACTGTAGATTCGAAAAAGAAGGTGATTATTCTGGGTGATACTAGCGGTTCAGTTTCATCTTCTTATGATGAACTAAATATTAAAAAAAATGCGCTGCTCGATAAGTTAAAAGTGGCTGAAACAGCAATCAATGAATATGAAACTGATGTGATTCCTAGAGCGAAAGATAGAGTAGAAGGAGCAATTAATGAGGTAGAAAGAGATCAGAAAACCGAATTTCTGAATGAGAGAACCAAAGAACTCAATCAATACAAATCCGAATTAGCCGATCTTCAAAAGCAACTTGCCGAGATCGATGCTCAGATTGCAGAGCTTAACAAATAACATACCGATCTATCAAAGGTCTCTCCAATGGAGGGGCCTTTTAATATGCCTAGAAAGGGTGAAGGAAATGCACGCATTAGAAATTAAGGATAAAGGTATTTATCTAGATGGGGTTCGTGTTAAAGGGGTTGTCGATTACAAGTTGGAGGAAACAGCATGTGGTCGCCCTCAAATCAATATGACCCTGGTAGTGGAAAATGCGAAGGTCACACCAAAGGAAGAACCGGAGGTCATCTCGCCTGGATCTGCTTTGAAGGAATTGATTGAACATATCACGGGAGATGAGGTAAAAGCAGCTAAGGTGTACTATGGCGTTACTGCAAGCAAGCCAGATATTTCGGAACAAATCCGTCAGATCGTGAGAGAAGAGTTAGCCGCTGCTTCCTTGGAAGAGTCAACGGCTATACTAAACTCAATTAAGGAAGCTATTCGTTGTTCTTCTGCAATTCATCGACCACATTTTGCAGAAGAGAAATGATAAACACTGACATATTTGTTTGTAATGCCACCGCAGTATGAGCTATCACTTCTTGTTTGGAAATGTTTCCTTCTGATGCCTTTCTAGCAAGTTCAGTAATTTGGTCTTTGAACAATTTGTTAGTATCGTTCTGGATGGCCACTGCTAGTTCAGCAACATCTATACGTTTTCTCACATCCAAAACCTCCCTTCTATTAATAATGGTCTGACAACCGTTATTTCGACAAATAGGGAGGTTTTACCTTTATATTAGGCAAGGGGTGACTATATCCGTGATTTGGATATTGGTATTAAGCATTGTCGTGATATCTGCCATTGTGTACATCACAATTTATAATTCAGACGATTTCAGTCCAGAGCAGTATTATTACAAGACAACTAATGGTTTGTACTTTTCCATTAAATTAACCGAACCGGAACATATCAAAGAAGTTGCGTTAAAACGGGCTTGTGGATTGTTGGGCGTATCTTTGACCTCAGTCCGGGAGATAAACGCTTCCGAATATAGTTTATCCGGCGAGACAATAGCAAAAATCAGACTTTGAAAGAAGGTGACATAAATGGCACAGATACAACCCGTCGTCCGCTGTGAGCTTGATCCTCTTAAGCCGGTACCAGAGATATGCTCCGTGATCATGGCCGTAACTCCATACCATCCAGGTAACGAAGAAGCGATCCTGCGGGGGGTTAAGGAAGCGGTCGATCAGCGGTTAGAACAACTCAAGAAAGGAGCTGAATCAAGTGGCGAACAGGTACGGAAACCTAACTCCAAGTAAAAAGATCAGCGAGGACTTCCAGAATATCAATATTGGCTTTGATCGGGTACAAGCTGACATGGACGCCAATAAGACGGCAGCAGACGACCATATAGCCAATGCCGATATTCACGTCACAAAGGCTCAAAAGGCAGAATGGGACAGCAAGGCTTCAGGTAGTACCGCGACAGAATTGACCTCTCATATTGATGATCAGGTCGTACACGTCACACAGGCCGACCATGACAAGCTTGACAGTATTGAGGATGGAGCAGAGGTTAACCAAAACGCCTTTGCCAAGGTCAATGATATTGCTGCTGCGGATCCGTCATCACAGTTTTACATTGTTGGTGGCGTGGGGATCACAGTAACGACTAATCCCAACAATGGAGAAGTTACAATCACGGCAACAGGTGACGCTACTCCAGGCGCACACGGCAGCACGCATACTGAGCATGGAGCCGATCCGATCCCAACGGCAACTCTTACAGAGGGCGGTTTGCTATCAGCCGCGCAGCTTGCGGAGATCGTAACTCATGGAGAACTACTGGAGGAGCAAGGCGAAGCGATAACCGCTTTAGAAACTCGTCTTAATACCGCCGACACATCCCAACTAACGCTCCAACCTGGCTTACAGGTAGTCAGCGCTGCTAAGGACGCACGATTTAACCTTGGTTCTATCAAAGGTAAATCGGAGATCAACGGGAGCGGCAGAATCGGCATCATCGGCGTAGAGAATCCCTATGTAATACGGTATGGAGAGAATCTATTGCCGCCGTTTTATGAGTGGAACGAGTCCGCGAAACTCTCTATCCCTGTTTCGGGCAAGTATGCGATGCAGTTGGTCAAAACGTCTGCCACCGACTTCGCAACAAAAGTCAGTCCGACTATGGCCTTGCCAACAAATCGGGCATTTACGTTTAGCGTGGACGTTGACGCTGTATTTACTGCGTCGGGCATATACGGGACGTACCTGAATATTTTTACGGAGGATAGCAACGGAACGCCATCAAATATGGATTTATCAGGTACAACATATTACAGAAACACCTCAGGGGCGTACACCATTTATTGCACTTTCACCGTCCCTAGCGACAGTCGTAAAATCTGGACTTTAATAGGCGTAGACGCTGCCTCTACTGGAATGTTTACCTTTAAAAACCCGATGCTCACACTCGGCACCGAAGCCAAACCGTTTCAACCACGCGAAGACTCTATGCTTGCCTTCCAGACAGAGTTACACGCTAATCCGGATACGGGGGCTGAGCCTGACGTATTGTTTGAGCGTGAGGGGCAGTATTTTAAGCTGGAGAAGTGGAAGAAGGTTGTGCTGGGTGGGTCGTTGGATTGGACTCTCCATTCCAATCTAACCGGATATAAGGTTGTTAAGGTGAATAATGGGCGGATTTCTGGATTTGTTAATAATGCACCAGGTAATAAGTATGTAACAAAATATAACGGAAACTCGATACCTTGGGTGACTACAAGTGATGCGGCGGAGGATGCGTTTTGGAACGATACAAACTATGAGGGCGGAACTTTTTTAATTAAGATTGCCAACACCGATAGTGGATGGGGAGACGCCTACACACCGACAGTAGACGAGATTAAGGCGTATTTTTGGGGATGGTCCATGTGTAATCAAGATGGCTCAGTTCCTTACGATGGTAACGATACAAAGCGTTGGAAACAAATTGGTAAGCAAGGAGTAGCGGACACCAGGGTGCTACCAACGTCTAAAGCCCCTAATCGAGACCCGTACAACCTTCTCTATCGCTTGGCTAAGGAAACTATCGAACCCGTCGTGCATGAAGGATGCCTAACACTTTCCGAAGGCGATAACGTGGTAGAAGTAGGTACGGGGATTGTATTAAGGGAACGGGCGAATCCTAAAGCTGATGCATATGGGAATTATCAGTTTAATACGGGCATAGCTGGATGGGAATCGACCAGACTTAAGTATCGAGTAGATAAACTGATTAAAGTATTTAAAAATAATAATATAGATAAATGGATCATCGAAAATGCGGATGCTTATGGTAATCAACGCGCTATAAAACTAGCAAGTGAGTTTGACCAATCCGCAGCCTACAGCGCTACCTATCTCAAGCTAGACAAATCGCCTGTCGTCCCGATCTCTGGCGTAGTAGCCGCGAATGAAAAGGCGCAACTATCCGACTTAACAGCAGGCGTGGCCGAAGCGTTACACGGTGTATCGGTGTTGCAAATGAAGAAAGCGGAGAAGGATGCACCGGGGTTAATTATGCCAACGTTGCTCAACGGGTGGAAACTCTACACTGATCCAGCCTATGCCTTTAAAGGTTATAACAAGGATAGTGTAGGAGTTGTTAGGCTCTTTGGTTTAATAACGGGTGGCGTAGCAGGAGCACCGGTATTTTATCTACCCGAAGGGTACAGACCTGCACAAAATTCGCGGTTTATTGTGCCTGTATCTGATGGGTCCGTGGGGACCATTGACGTTGACACAGCGGGCAGAGTGTCTATTATAACTGGAATTACAACATCAGGCATTTCACTAACCTTATCTTTTCTAAGCGCTTAAAGGAGTGATACACATTGAAAGCTGAGAGAGCAGTACCTAAAGTAAATATAGACGGCCTCTACTTGAAGGATACGATAGTGGACGATGCCTTTTACGGTGTCGTCCCTTTTTATGCCGATCCGCCCGTGCTGGAACCGGAGCTGCCGCCTGAAACTGATGACCCTGTGGAAGACGAGCAGCCAGAGGAAGAGACTGAACCGGAGATTGCCGGGTATATCGTTGGTGTGCCAGTACCGCCAGGGCTGTATAGGCCGCGCTTTGATTTGGCGGCGTGGGAAGCGAGGGAAGAGGATGAGTTGCTCGATCCGTCCGAATACTGGCAGGAAGGTTTAACGCCGGAAGAGATTGAGGAGCTGACCAAGCCGCAGCCGCAGGAGTCTGAACTTGATCAACTGAAGCAAGACGTTACAGGGTTAAAACAAGACACTGCTGATTTAGCGTCCGGACTAGATCAGGTTGCACGAAAGGCTGATGATCGCCTTGAGGACGTCAGCACAATTGGCTCCGAACAGGTCAAGCAAGACTTGGCTACGCTTGACCTAAAACGACAGAGTACTGTTATCGGTGGCGAGTTGGTTAAAAAGGATATAGCTATCCTTGACTTATATCAACAAAACCAGGCACTTGGTCAGATGTTGGCAGCCCTGGAGTTAAAAATTTTAGCAGGAGGCGAATCAAATGTTTAATAGTGATTTCGAGAGACTTTCATATTATTACGAAAAGAAATGGGTATCTGATGTTCAACTTCGGCTTTATGTATCCTTTAACGTCATTACGGCAGCGGAGTTTAAGGTAATTACGGGTAAGGATTATAAAGCTTAATAGATTATGCCCTCGGAGCTGATCCGGGGGCTATTTACATGGAGAGGATGTGCACACATGGATGGAGTGCAAACCGAAGTCCTTCAGCGGCTGACGCGGGTGGAGACAAAGGTGGACAATATGGACGAGAAGCTGGATCGAGCGATTACAGCCAATGAAACGGCAGTGGAGGCTCTTTCTTCGGCGAAGTCAGCTCACCATAGATTGGACAAGATCGAGGATGCACAGAAGTGGCTATGGCGCACTATTGGAGCGTCGATTATTACGATTGTCGTAGGGGCTATTTTAACGGTAATTAAATTACAGGGAGGGGCTTAAACATGCGCAAGATATCTGATGCAGGCATTAAGCTGATTAAAAACTTTGAAGGCTGCCGCTTAACGGCGTACAAGCCGGTACCTACCGAAACATATTGGACGATTGGCTGGGGCCATTACGGTCCTGACGTTAAGCAAGGTCAGACCATTACACAGGCTCAAGCTGACAGCATGCTGCTTGCTGACCTACCTAAGTACGAGGCATACGTTAATAACCCGGCTTATGTGCCAGTGACCGAGCAGCTCAATCAACATCAGTTCGATGCATTGGTCAGCTTCTGTTATAACTGCGGATCTGGGAACTTGCAGACTCTTTGCAAGGGCCGCAGCATTGCACAGATTGCAGACAGTTTGACCAAGTACAACAAGGCAGGCGGTAACGTGCTAGCTGGACTGGTCAAGCGGCGTAAAGCTGAACAGGAGCTTTATAACACACCAGTAAAGGAGGCACCCAAAATGGCAGAGCGGGACATTAATAAAGTAAGCCCATGGGCGGCAGCGGCTTGGGACGAAGCTACGGCAAACGGATATTTTGATGGGACAAGACCAGGAGCTCCGATCACACGGGAAGAGGCGGCGATCGTAATCAATCGGGTAGTTAAAAATATCAAGGAGGTAATCGGCAATGAATAAGAAGAGATGGAGAAACTATGCTTTATGGGTAAGTATCGTATCCCAGGTGCTGCTCTTGCTTCAACTTCTTGGGCATTTGACAGGGCTGTTTGACTTAACCGAAGTCATGAAGAATGATATCTTGGCTGTAACGGATGTGCTGCTTGGCTTGCTTGCAACGTTAGGTATTATCTCTAACCCGACCAAGCCCGGCGGTCAAGGGTATAACTTGTAATATTATGGAAATGTGTTACAATATAAATGGAAGCACCGGTACCTGCCCTGTCAGCATCATGCTGGCGGGGCCTTTTTTATTTGGTGGGGTGGCAGTTATACCTGATAGTGAATATAATGTAGTGGGTGGGGACTCAGCCCCGTCTGGCGATCAACAGCTTCCTCTGAACCTAGGGAGGTTCAATCCCACTTTGTCTCAATCGGTAGGTGGGATTTTTTTTTTTTGCACGTTTAAATACCAACGTCATAATTTGGAGTATTGCTACAGTACTCATTATTGAATATAATTATAAGGTCAGTACAGGTAGCCCCCTGTTTGGCATTTTCTAAAAGACGTCCTCTGGAACCGGGAAGTCGCAAAAAAAAAAAAAAAATCCCACTCTGCCCTTAGTTGGTAAGTGGGATTTTTTTCCTTTTAAAAAAACCGCCCAAACTTAAATTACTTCCTTTTTTACAATTTTCATAAATCGGAAAAGCACAAGTCTTAACTCCATTCAATTCCGACAA
>NZ_LN831278.1:679191-693473 GCF_900069005.2 Paenibacillus sp. GM2
ATTATAAGGTCAGTACAGGTAGCCCCCTGTTTGGCATTTTCTAAAAGACGTCCTCTGGAACCGGGAAGTCGCAAAAAAAAAAAAAAAATCCCACTCTGCCCTTAGTTGGTAAGTGGGATTTTTGTCCGTGTAAAAAGACCGCCACAGCTTATATGCCGGACGGTCATGGAGTAACAAAAAGGTAACGGAAGCAGGGGAAAGACCGTTTTTTATCGTGTCATATAGCACAGTTGATAAATTGAGAAAAGCCATATTTGACGGGCCTTCGTAGCACTTCATAACACGATGAAACACATAGCACAGATGCCCAGTTATATATGGCAGGTATACGTATTAATCGTTGCCAAAAGCATATTCGATATCATGTTCTCGCCGGCGAAGAACGGGAAGATTAAGGAGGTTGTTCCCAAGGAGCAATTGGAGAAGGCGGTATCCTACAGCGCAATTATTGAACAGGGTAGTAAAATCGTAGGTCCTGCTCTTGGCGGCATGCTTACTGCGGCATTTGGCGTATCGGTCTGCTTTATGGTAGATTCAGCTTCATTTTTATTTTCGGCATTACTCTTACTGCTTGTTCCCGGCAAAATCCCAGCGAGCGATAAAGACGTGGAAGAAACGTCAAGTGACAAGTCAGCTAAAACCGGTTTCATGCGTGAAGTGGGAGCGGGCATTCGAGAGATTATCGGGATTCCCCTCGTTGCCTACAGTACACTTATGTTGGCGATGACCCTGCTCGTGCTGCAAATTGCAGATTCGCAAGCGGTGGTCTTGTTCCGGGAAATCCCTAATCTGCCGGAGGATCTATTAGGATGGTGCATCGCGCTTAGCGGGGTTGGTACTTTGCTGGCTGCGGGATTAAATGGATTCTCCTCCAAGCTTTCCATTTCTCCCCTGCTGAAGATGGGAGTCGGCGGGATGCTGCTGGGGATTGTATTCGTTATCGCCGGTGCGTTCGCCTTATTTGGAACCTTTAATCAATTCGGTATTATCATCATGCTGCTGCTGTTCATGCTTGCCGGACTTGGCGCTGGGATGGCGTTCATTCCATTTCAGGTCATGCTGCAGCAGCGTACACCGGAGGCGATGATTGGAAGAGTGTTCGGAACGGTGACGAGCGTGACTTCAACAGCAGCGTTGATCGGTCCGGTTGTAGGAGGTTACCTGGTTACATCGTTTGGTCCACAGATTGCTTTTATTATATCCGGCAGCCTGGTTGCGCTGATTGGTTGTATTCTTCTCGGATTCAAATCTGCAATTCTGAAGCGGGATGGAATGGATCAAAGCAGGGTAGTGCTGCCTGGGAACAACATCGTATTGAAGGAAATGAAATAAGAAATAATAATAGCTTATTATGAAATAGCGATTGATCCGCTGAGACAATTGAACTTGGTAAAATAGTACAATAAGGTTGATATGGACGCCTATACTGTCACTAACCGTGATGGTATGGGCTTTTTTGCTTGATGAGAAAAGTTATAAATCAGGTATTGAAAACGGTTTATTAATGTGATACGATTTTATCAAGATAATAATTTATTATTCCGATAAAATACATGCAAGTCCTGAACGGAAGGAGATAATTAAGATGGAGAACGAGAATCGGATGCTTTTAGAGAAGTTCTTTCCGGTGGCCTCCTTCATTGCGGCAATCATTGGACCTAAATGCGAGGTTGTTGTACATGATATCAGCGATCCGGAGCACTCCATTATCTTTATTGAGAACGGATACATCAGCGGTCGCCAGGTAGGGGATGCTTCTACCGACCTCGTATTGAAAATTCTTAAATCCGAAGCGTATCATGAGGAACAATTTATCGCTAACTATAAAGCTTCCGGCAAATTCGGACAGAGCTTTCGCTCCTCGACCTACTTCATTAAGAATGACTTGAATGAACTTGTCGGTCTTTTATGCTTGAATATCGATGTTACCCATATGGAGGTAGCTGCTGAATGGGTTCAACATATTTTGCAAGGAGGGCCTAATCCATATATAACGCCCCCGGGGGACGAAGCGCCGAAGGAAGAGAAGCAGGCGACAGAATATTTGCAAGGGAATGCGGATGATTTGCTGCAGCATATGATCTCATCAGTCGTTGACAAAATTACGATACCGCCGGACCGCTTATCGTCGCAGGAGAAGATTGAAATTGTACGCGAGCTGAATGAGCTTGGAGTTTTCTTATTGAAGGGCGGCGTTTCCCAGGTAGCAGCGTCATTATCGATATCCGAGCCTACCGTCTATCGTTATCTTCAGAAGCTGAAATAACATTATATCCAAGAGGGTGACATCATCATGAGTTATAACTTCGATCAGGTCATTAGCAGGTTTGATACCAATAGTGCCAAATGGGATGGGGCGGCCGATGCTCTGGGCAGAGATGTAATCGTGCTCTCTGTTGCGGATATGGATCTGCAAGCACCGCCCAAGGTTGTTGACAAGGTTTCTTCAATGGCGCGTCATGGAATCTACGGATACACCGATCCGCGCCCTCCCTATTATGCTGCAGTTCAACACTGGCTAGAGAGAGCCTATGACTGGAGCGTGCCGGAGGATTGGATCGTGTTCTGCCCACGAATTGTACAAGCTGTATCGATCATCATTGAGCGCTTTTCGGAGCCGGGCGACCGTATTCTGATGCATACTCCGGCATATCAGCCGATCGCCAATGCGGTGGAAATCAATGACAGGCGGCTGGTGCAGAGCCCTATGCTGCTCAGAGACGGCAAATATGAGATCGACTTCGATGATATGGAGCGTCAAATGAAGGAGGGGATCAAAATCGTCCTGCTTGTTTCCCCGCATAATCCGACAGGACGTGTGTGGACGAAGCAAGAGCTGGAGAGGATCGCCGAGCTGTGTATCCGTTATGACGCTCTTATCGTATCAGATGATATTCACGCCGATTTTATACACGAGGAACATGAGCATACGATAATCGCCAAATTGTCACAGCGGGTAGCGGAGCGCTCTATAATATGTACCTCACCAGGCAAAACCTTTAATCTGGCCAGCCTGGAGATCGCCAATATTGTAATTCCCAACGAGAAAATACGGGAACGCTTCCAACTGGGATTAAGGCAGGCAGGGATTCACAATCCGACCTTCTTTGCCGTACCTGCCCTGGAGGTTGCGTATACGGAGTGTGACGATTGGCTTGAGGAGCTTCGCTCATATATTAAGGAGAATATAGCTTATACCGAAGCATTCTTCACTGAGCACATGCCTGAATTGAAGATCATTCAGGCGGAAGGCACTTTTCTCTTATGGGTAGATTGTTCGGCTTATAGCAGAAATGAAAGCGATTTAATCGAATGGATTCAGAATCAAAGCAGGGTCAGCGTCAGCTTCGGCACCTCATTCGGAGTCGATGGAGAAGGGTTTATAAGGCTGAATCTGGGCGCGCCAAGAGCGCTGCTCCGCGAAGCCTTTGAACGAATGGCAAACCATTATCCTCTTCGTCATTCGTCATAATCAATTATTTACTTCATTAGGGGGAACACATCATGGCTAAGCCCATCAAGGAAAAGACAATCAAGCAACCCACTCTGTTTCTAGCTCTAGTTCCTATTGTTACGATGGTTCTGCTGCTCAGTCTGGGCTATATTCTATTCGAACTGCCGCCTGAACCTCTGATTATTGCTTCAACCGTGGTCGCTGGTATTATTGCCATCAAGCTCGGCTATAGCTATGACGATATTATGGGCTCGATCGCACAGAAGATTGCCAAGACAATGCCGGCAATCCTGATCTTAATTACGGTTGGCTTCATGATCGGGGCCTGGATGGTCGGGGGAACGATACCGATGATGATCTATTACGGTCTCAAAATTATCAACCCGCAGTTTTTGTTGATTACGGCGTTCGTCGTAACTTCCGTCGTATCTCTATGTACGGGGACATCCTGGGGCTCCGCAGGTACTATCGGGGTCGCCTTTATGGGCGTGGGAGCCGGACTTGACGCGAATCTGGCGGCCGTAGCCGGTGCCGTTGTAGCCGGTGCATATTTTGGGGATAAGCTGTCCCCATTGTCCGATACGACCAACCTGGCCGCATTATCCACGGGGGTCAATTTGTACGAGCATATCGGCCATCTCCTGTACACGACGATTCCTTCATTTATCGTCGCGGCAACGGTCTATGTAATTACCGGGTTAAATACACATGGGGCAGGGGTCGCTATTCCCGAAAAGGTCATTACAATTATGGATACGTTAAGCACCGTGTTCCATTGGAACCTGTTGCTGCTGCTTCCGATATTGATCGTATTATACGGCTCAATCCGCAAGAAGCCTACAATTCCGGTGATGTTGATCTCTTCCCTGGTGGCGATGGCAAACGGGCTGATCTTCCAAGGTTTCTCTTTGCATGATGTAATCAGCGCAGTAATCAATGGCTTTGACATTGCGATGGTCAAGGTTCAAGGGTTCGATGTGGCTACTGTCATTCCCGATATCCCGCGGCTGCTTAACCGTGGCGGCATGAACTCTATGATGGGAACGCTGCTCATCTGCTTCTGTGCCATTACCTTTGCCGGAACGATCTCGTTAACGAAGTCGCTGGAGCTGATCGTTAACAAGATTCTCAAGCATGTTCGTTCTACAGGATCGCTTATCCTGGCTACGATTGCTACCGGGATTACGATGATCGGGGTAACCAGTAACGGTCAAGTGTCGATCCTGATGCCTGGGGAAATGCTGCGCGAAGCATACATCCGTCGTGGAGTCCATCCTAAGAACCTGGGCCGGACGATCGAGGATTCGGCCTCCATTATCGAACCTATCCTGCCTTGGACCGCGGCTGGTGCTTATATGGCAGGGACGCTCGGCGTTGCGACCCTTTCCTACCTGCCTTGGGCAATGTTATGCTGGACAGGCATTATCTTCGCTGTGATCTGGGGTTTCACCGGCTTTGGTATTAGCAAGCTGACCCCTGAACAGCAGCGCGAGATGCTAAAGGAATACGATGAGAGCGATACAGCTAGATAACAACCCATACAAGAAAACTTGGCAGCATAAAGCATCATTTTGTAAAATTCAATATAGAATGCGCAGTCTCATGCGCTAATAAAGGAGAGAACCCATATGACACAACAAGAAAGAAAAACAATCGCTACCCCTGAGGCGCCAGGCGCCATCGGCCCCTATTCCCAAGCCGTTCAATTCGGCAATCTGCTGATCACTTCAGGACAGCTTGGCATGAATGCCGGCGGTGAATTTCCGCCCACTGCTGCGGAACAGGCAAGACAATCTTTGTCCAACGTAAAGGCGATCCTGGAAGCGGCAGGTTATGGGATGGAGCATGTAATTAAGACAACCGTATTCCTTCATGATATGAATGATTTTCAGGCGGTCAATGAGGTTTACGCGACCTTCTTCCAGGAGCCGTATCCGGCCCGGAGTGCTGTACAGGTTGCCAAACTGCCGAAGAACGGACTTGTAGAAATCGAAGTTATCGCCATAAAATAAGTTATAATGAAGAAGGCCTCTGGAATCCCGGAGGCCTTTTATTTTGGCCTTATAAACGCGGGTTACGGTTTCTGAGGCAGGCCGCCTATGAAACGAAGGCTGGTTCAGGGCGTATAATAAATAAAAACAGGCAACCTTAATTTATTAAGCAGGGTGGGTAAGCAATAGTGGCGGATACATTGCTGGAGATAAATATAGAAAAGGCCGGATATGACGGCAATCACTCTACGATTGAACAAATCAAATTTGCAGTCAAATCCGGTCAGCTCACGGGTTTGATCGGCCCGAACGGGGCGGGCAAGAGCACGACGATTAAGGCTATTATGGGGTTGCTTGCGGAAGTGAAGGGAACCATTAACTTCACGAAAGCGGGGAACCATTATGCATACATCCCGGAGCAGCCGGTCTACTATGAGACGTTAACGCTCTGGGAGCATTTAAGTCTCGCTTCGGCGGTCTATGGGGTTAACGAGACGGTGCTGGAGAGAGAAGGTAACGCGCTGTTAGAACGGTTCCGCATGACGGACGTCAAACATCACCTGCCGGACGGCTTCTCCAAAGGCATGCGGCAGAAGATGATGCTGATGATCGGTTTTCTGATTCGTCCTGATATCTATATTGTAGACGAGCCCTTTGTCGGGCTGGACCCCAGAGCTACCAGGGACTTCCTTGAGCTGCTTGAAGAGGAAAGGCACCGCGGCGCGGGCGTGCTGATGTGTACGCATGTGCTTGATACGGCTGAGCGAATATGCGATGATTTTGTTCTTGTATCGAACGGAAGAATCGTGGTGAGCGGGGAATTGGCGGATATTCGCCGCGCGGCTTCCTTGCCGGAGGGAACTCTATTCGATTGCTTCAATGCCCTGACTTAAAATGCTGTAACCGGGAGGATTGATTTGAGAAGATGGGGACTATGCACAAAATAAGCTCATCCACCCGAGCCGGATCGTTGTTCAGAAGGCGCTGGCTTGACTATATCCGCCATCAGACCGGCGTGCTGCGCACGGCTTTTGATGGCGTGGTTCTGTTGTATATCGGCATCCCGGGGCTTTTGCTGCTGGGGAGAGTTTATTATGGTTTATGGCAGGACGAGCTGCCGAACTGGCTGACCGGTTTGCCGTTCCAGACTGTGCCTGTGGCATTAATCCTCCTGACGCTGCTGCTCGGCGGACTCGTTTTGTATATTGAAGCGGCGGATGTTTTGTTTCTGAAACAGCATCCCAAATGGGTGCGGGGAATCATGCTGCGCGCCATCTCACTGGCGCTGGCGCAGCGAATAGTCGTCATTCTGGTGGAAGCAGTCTTGCTGCTGCCTTTGTTGTGGCGGATTTACGGGATGGGGAACGAAAAGATCGTCATTCTTTTTGTCCTTACATATGGCATGAATGCTGTATACCTGCTGCTATCCAACCTGCTTGCTGTTGTATTCACGGGCCTGAGACGAACTCTCTTGGGGCTTATTGGTATCGGAGTGCTCTTNGTGGGGAACGAAAAGATCGTCATTCTTTTTGTCCTTACATATGGCATGAATGCTGTATACCTGCTGCTATCCAACCTGCTTGCTGTTGTATTCACGGGCCTGAGACGAACTCTCTTGGGGCTTATTGGTATCGGAGTGCTCTTAGCAAGCTATATCGCTGCTGTACTGTGTATCGAATTGCGGCCTGAGATCAGCATTATTATACTGCTGTGTTATGTTTTGGCCTCCGTGGGGTTGATTCGACGGAGGGTAATGCTCCGAGGGCGGTTTGAGGCGGCGATTCGTGAGGAGGAACGACAACGGACGAAGCTGACCGGCATGATCCTGCAGCCCTCTGTTGAAAGGCCGGTGAAGACGAAGCCGCGTCCATGGCTGTTCCGCCGTAGCGGACATCTTATCCGCCAGCGGCAGGTGCATGATCGCGTTACGGAGGCGGCGGTTAAGTCCTTCTTCCGTGGCCGCGAAGTTCTATTATATGTGCAGTTTACAATATACGGATTTACGGCTGTATTTTTGCCGCCTTACCCAGTCAATCTATTAGTCTATTTCGGCTTGATCCTGTTATTGTTCCAATGGATGAATTCGCAGCGGCGTGCGTTCTATCAGGTAAAATTACTGCTCATACTGCCGAAGGACGAGAATCTGGAATTTATTTGTGCACCCAGGACAATGAGACTGCTGTTATTTCCCGCCATTCTCGTTATTACGGCAGGGCTTTGTATGAATTTGTTCACCCCTGGCTGGGGGCTGCTGGCAGCCATCCCGCTTGGACCTGCCGTGTCCTTGCTGGTGGTTCCTGTGCTGTGGCGTTTCTTCTCCATGAGTTCAAGGCGCAGAAAAGTGCAAGAATAGATGTTCCAAGGAACGGTTGTCAGCACCGAAGCTTATTGATGTTTCCGGAGGAAATATCAATAAGCTTCGTAAGCCTATGCACAGGCGCGATTGATTTCAGGATTTATGCTGAGTAAGCTTTCCGTACTACTTCGTGATCAAAAGCGACCCCTCAGTGGCCTTGCGCCAGCAAGCCGGCATGGTGCCCGGCGGTATACCCGGTGGCGAAAGCAGCCGTAATATTATATCCGCCGGTATAGCCATGAATATCGAGCACTTCACCACAAAAAAACAGTCCGGGCATGAGCTTGGATTCCATCGTCTGCGGGCTGACTTCCTTAAGATGAATTCCTCCTCCAGTGACGAAGGCCTCTTCAAAGGGCCGGGTTCCTGTGACCAGAATCATGAAGCTTTTTAGAATCGCTGTAAAGGCAAACCAAGGCTCCTTAGGCAGGTGCTCATAGGTCGTCTCTCCGGAAAGGGCGGCTCGTTCGAACAAAAGGGGAAGCAGCCGCTCCGGAATCGTACCTTTGAGTACATTTTTTAGCGTTTTTTTCGGTTCATCGGTAAGAAGTCCGCGCAGATAGGCATCCAATCCGGCTTGAGACATCTCGGGGAACAGATCAAGCGCAAGCTTCACCTCGTTGCTGCCGCTCTTCTGCTTGACGCTGCGGATGAAGCCGCTGCAGCGCAGAGCGATTGGGCCGGACAAGCCGAAATGGGTAAAGATCATATCGCCCTGATGCGCGACGACCGCTTTGCCTTTAGCGTTAAGCACCGAGAGCTTCACATTGCGCAGCGACAGCCCTTGCACGCTTCGGTCCGTAATAAAAGGCTCCTTGGAGACGATGGGGACCTCGGTCGGGTATAATTCTGTAATCGTGTGACCTGCCGCAGTAGCCCATGGATAGCCATCCCCCGTCGAACCGGTATGCGGGACAGATTTTCCGCCGGTAGCTATTATTACGCATTTGGCTTCTATTGGTTCACCTGTTGTGAGCTTGATTCCCTGGACTCCTTCCTCCGCGAACATTACCTCTTGAACGGGATGATGTGTAAGCAGCTTCACTCCGAGTGATCTGGCCTTGCCGACCAGTGCATCAACAACGGTCTTGGCCTTATCCGATACAGGGAACATCCGACCGTTGTCTTCTTCCTTCAATGCAATTCCTAAACTCTCAAAGAAGGCGATGATGTCACGATTGCTGAACAAGGAGAAGGCGCTGTAGAGAAATCTTCCGCCGCCGGGGATATACTGGATCAATTCATCGATTTCCTTGATATTCGTTACGTTGCAGCGGCCGCCTCCGGAAATGCCCAGCTTTCTTCCGAGCTTATCTCCTTTATCAACCAGCGCTACGGAAGCCCCCTGTTCTGCAGCGGCAATCGATGCCATAAGGCCCGAGGGTCCTCCACCAATTACAATAACTTCATATTTACTCATCTATTTTTCCTTTCTTTTTTGCAAGGTAGTTCAAAAAGTTCATTTTTGATAAGAACACATCGATCTATTTGAATTTTTGTTTGAAGTATTGCTCCCATTTGTGGCAACCCAACAATAATTTATAGGATATCACATATTATAGACATTCTAAAAAAGGGTTAGTGATATCTGAAATAAGAAATATTGTAAAACTTTGTCGGCTATGCTTTAATCAATGATAGATTGGTATTCTTCCGCCTGAGGAGGGAGAAGATGGTTGAATTCAGGGAGATTCTGCTGCAATTCCTGATTGCTTGTCTGCCTGCTTTTTTGTTCCCGCTTCTGTATGAGAAATCTTCTAGAATTCCTCAGCCCAATGGCCGCCAAGCCTATCAGACGGCTTACTCCATGGGATTGACCTATACATGTACCTTTAGCATGTTGTTATGCTCATTGTTCCCTAGCTATGTATGGAATGGGATCCCGATCAACTTTGGGATATTGCCGCTCTTTGCGCTCATGCTGTACGGCAAACTGAGGGAAGGGATTATCCTTGCCGTTCTGTATTTATTGCTCTATCCGCTCTATGCCGTAAGGTTTACGGTTCTGGAGTTTCTGCTGGAGACAGAGGTGTTCCTCTATCCCTTTGTACTATTAAACGCCAATTATTTCAAGCGAATTAGCCGCCGCGGCAAAGTGGTTGTATTAACAGTTATCTTTGCTATCGGAGAGATTGTTATCACCGTATCACCCTATATTATAGAAGAAATAAAGGTTGAGCTGGGCGCGATCGTAACGATTATTTCCAATATTCTGGTATCCGTACTGGCTGGAAGCTTGTTCGTACATATAATAGAGACGACGATGGAGAAGGAGAAGCTGCGCGAGCAGGTTATGCATTTATCGAGAAAATATTTCCGCGAGGCAGAGACGCTGCAGCAGATGATGGATGCTGCACCGCTGAGTATTACTCTGCTGGATCAAAAAGGGAGAATTGTGTCCGTCAACGATGCATTTCTTCAATTTTATCGTCTAAGCCGTCCCAGTGGGACGCGTGATGACTTGATCCGGAAGGAGATGGAGAAGGTCATGCAGGGCCTCGATTTTGAAATCATCGCCTCCCGGGCAGAGCAGACGCTGGAGGGGAACGTCAAAACATCGGAAATCCTGCAAAGCGCTGACCGCGTCTTCTATGCCACCACTTCCCCGATTACGAAGATGCATACCAATGAGAACATCGGAGCTGTTATTATCGTACAGGATATCACGGAGCTGGAGGCGCTGCGGATGGAATTAAATCATGTGGAGCGTCTGGGTCTGGTCGGGCAAATGGCGGCGAGCATTACGCATGAGATCAGAAATCCGATGGCCGTCGTTCGCGGTTTCCTGCAATTGATGCGGGAGAAAAGTCCGGCCTCATTAGAGCATTATTACCGCATTGTGATGGAGGAGCTGGATCGGGCTAACGGGATCATTAATGACTTCCTGTCGCTGGCCCAGAATCGGGTCGTCAAGATGGAGATGTATCGATTGGATGAGATTATCTCGGAGCTGACTCCGCTATTATGGGCGGATGCCAACCTGCGGGGACAGAGCATTGAAGTGCGCCTCGATGAGAACGCGCCGCTTCTAATGCTTAATCATAAAGAGATCAAGCAGCTCATTCTCAACCTTGGCCGCAATGCCATGGAGGCGATGGGAGAGAAGGGCAAATTAACACTGGAAATGAAGCTGCAGCCAGAGGGCGTTGAACTGTATGTTACGGATACGGGCCCAGGAATTCCGCCAGCCCAGAAGGAGAGGCTGTTCGAGCCGTTTTTCACGACGAAGAGCAAGGGAACAGGCCTGGGTCTGTCGCTATGCCTAAGCATTATGGAGCGGCATGGCGGGAGAATCCACGTTGAATCGGAAGAAGGATTGGGAACGACGTTTATCGTATTTTTTCCATTTGTTTCCGAGCGGATCGAGGCTTAGGCTGCATAGTAGCTGTTGCTTTCCTGATGACGAAATGTATAATTAATTATAGTTTGAAGTGATATTAATCATATTTGCAACACAATAGGTTATGAGGAGTGAAGATATATGTCAATGTCATATGATCAATATATGAGAGAAATGATTCAACCGATGCGTGACGAGCTGACAACCTTGGGGATTAAGGAGCTTAGAACGCCTGAGGAAGTTGCAGCAACATTGCCTACAGCTGCAGGAACCGCGCTGGTTGTAGTGAACTCGGTATGTGGATGTGCAGCCGGACAATGCCGTCCAGGCGTAGCCCAAGCTCTGCAGCATGCAGTGCTGCCAGATCAGCTGTTCACCGTATTTGCTGGTCAAGATAAGGAAGCAACGGCAAAAGCACGGGAATACTTTGCGCCTTACGCTCCGTCTTCGCCATCGATAGCTCTGATGAAAGATGGGGAGCTCGTACATTTTATCGAGCGTCATCAGATCGAGGATCGTTCTGCGGCAGAGATCGCTGCGGATTTGACGAGTGCATTCGATCGTTTTTGCAAATAAGTACTCCGCGATAGAAATGCTTCAAACCGCCCCTTGCTCCGGTTGCCCGGTACTGTGCAGAGGCGGTTTTTTACATGTTTTATCGACTGGAGATGGCGGCCATCTTATTAAAAAGAAAGCAGTTCTTCCGCTGTGTGAAGGCAGGCGAAGAACTGCTTTTCTATAAAATATTAAGGGTTAGCTTGTTGGCCAGCGGCTGGCTGAACAGGAATGTAAATATCAATCACCTTATTGGTCTCACCCCAGCAACGCTCGTCGTACCATTCGAAATCCGGCGCATAAGCTTGCTCATACCCGGAACCAGGGAACCAATCACGGAAGATGTTCCCCCATGTCCCTTGGATAGCTGCGCTGAATTGCTCGTTATCCGCAGGAGGCGTGGTGAAGATCGCATAGGTTGCTTCAGGGATAAAGTACTCGACTAATCCTTCCGGTACGGCGGTTTCGTTATCTGCTTCAAAGCCGATAATATAACGGAAGGAGCCGTCTTCATCGATGGCGGTGCATACGCCAAGCTCGACATTAGGATTTTTCTTGCCGGGAACGCGATCTCTCCATTGCTCGCGCATATAGTCCTGCCAAAATACAGGTATTTCCTTGTGATTCTGGCCGTCAATCGTTGACGTAGCCAGCGAGAAGCCAATAATTCTCATTGCGGGCAATGTCTCAATACTGGGCTGCATACGATAATCACTCCAATTCAATGTAATAGATTCGTCCGACAGCAGGGGGACTGCTCTTGGCACGATAAAGGGTGGAAAGCCTTGCTTACGGCAGTCTGAAGGCAATATACCGTACATTTTGCGGAACGCTCGGGTGAAGGTCTCATGAGCACCAAAACCGCATTCAATCGCAATATCCAGCACTTTACGGTCAGTATAGGCCAGCAGTTCAGCGGCATTGGACAGGCGCCGTTTGCGAATATAATTCGAAACGGTCTCGCCCATAAAATACTGGAAGGTGCGATGGAAATGGTACTCCGAGTAAAACATCGCCTGGGCGATTCCTTTTAAACTAAGATCTTGTTCCAGATGTTCCTCAATATAGTCGATACTTCGTGAGATAAGGTTGTGATTGTTCATGAACTTCCTCCAGACCGGTCTATGTTCTAAGTATAGAATAGGGCGGATCGAGCCTCTTGACGTTTCTTGCTTTTGCACGCAAAACAGATGACTGTGTACGAGTTTCAAATTTAACTGGATTATAGCATGATAATTTTCAACAGGCTTTCCTTCATTATGGCTTCCCTGTACAATGTGGGTAGTCCAAGCAAGGATGAACGTTGGAATCATGAAAATATGGCTCTAACATCTCCAACATCCGGTTGAATGTTTTGTATTTAGCCCGGGCATAGGGATGGAGGACAGGCTATGATTGGCATGAAATCAGGCAGATGAGGAAGAAGGGAATCCTGTTGATATATGGAGTCGGCCATGATGTGGTTGAAATCGAACGAATCAGACAGATGCTGGACAGTAGTGCCGGAGACAAGTTCGCTTGGCGGATACTGACATCTGCTGAGTATGAACTGCCGGGCAGGGGCAAGCGCCCTGCTGAATTTCTTGCCGGCCGCTTCGCGGCCAAAGAAGCGGTCAGCAAAGCTTTTGGCTGCGGGATTGGCAAGACGCTTGGATTTAAGGATATCGAGGTTGTACCGGACGCAAACGGTAAGCCGTCGGTATATTTGCAGTCTGAAGCCTGGGAGCGTCTCGGATTATCCGGTCCGAACCATTATGTGGTGCATATCAGCATTACGCATGAGCGACAATTGGCCTCCGCTTTCGCCGTGGTGGAGAGGATGGGGGAATACGGCGGTTTATAAGAAGGGGAGGAGCAACGCAATTATGCAGGAGAGCAAGGAAAGCAAGCTGTATTTCAGCAAAGAACTGTTGGGCTGGTATGAGACCGCGAAGCGCGATCTCCCATGGAGGCGCCATCGCAATCCTTATTATATATGGGTCTCGGAAATTATGCTGCAGCAGACGCGGGTCGATACGGTAATCCCGTATTTTCAGCGCTTTATTGAGCGATTTCCCACGATCCAGGCTCTGGCGGAGGCGCCGGAGGAAGAGGTATTGAAATGCTGGGAGGGGCTTGGCTATTACTCGCGAGCTCGTAATTTGCAGGCAGCGGCCCGGCAGGTGATGGAACGCCACGACGGGATCGTGCCGGATAACAAGAAGGATGTATCGGCCCTGAAGGGGGTTGGCCCCTATACTTCGGGAGCTATCCTCAGCATCGCCTACAATCAGCCGGAACCGGCGGTAGACGGCAATGTTATGCGCGTTCTGTCGCGGTATTTCTTAATTGAGGAAGATATTATGAAGATCGGTACGCGAACGCTGATGGAGGATCTGGCCACCGAGCTGATTCCTCCGGGACGTGCCGGTGACTTTAATCAGGCGCTGATGGAGCTCGGCGCTCTGATCTGTACCCCAAAATCACCGCAGTGTCTGATCTGCCCGGTGATGGTGCATTGCGCCGGCCGCCTGGAAGGGGCGGAGGACCGCCTGCCGGTGAAGAGCAAGGCGAAGCCGCCGCGGCCGGAGTATCGGCTCGTCGCCC
>NZ_LN831278.1:693642-747755 GCF_900069005.2 Paenibacillus sp. GM2
CCGCAGCGGCGGAGCCCGGTGAAGGGGCCGGCCTGCCGGACGGCCCGGCGATGGACAGGCTCGCTGCTGCACTAGGCGGTGCGGGCGTACTGGCCGCCCCGGAGGGAGCCCTGATGGAAGCGGAGCATACATTCAGCCATATTCATTGGAATATGCGCGTCTTTCGCTTCCAGCAGGTGAATGGCCGTGGCGGCGAGCTGACGGCCGTGGCGGAGTCCGCTTCCGCTTATGAAGCGGATGATAATGTGAACGGTCTGAGCCCAGATCCTGACCGGGCCGAATATCGCTGGATTACGAAGAAGGATATGGGAGAGCTGGCTTTCCCTAATGTTTTTATTCGCATCCTGAACCAATACTTCTCTACAAGATAAGGCTGGCGCAGAGCCAGACCGCCGCCGGTTATGACAAGAAGCAGTCCAGGCAGGACATTCGATGAATGTCTTCAGCCGAGGCTGCTTCTTGTTATGACGGAGCGTATTCATACATAGCCCATAGCCGCGTATATGGCGCAGGTAGAGTAGAACTTCTTTAGTCGCCAATCATGCGATTTTCGACACTTTTCATCGTATTCTGCTGATCCGGCTCACGGTGCTGGTCCGGACTGGCCTGGCCCGAATCGACAGGCGTATCACCGCTGACATTACGGGCGAAGTTAGTGAACTGTGCTTTATGCTGATCCTGTTTATGTTTGGCTTTGAGCAGCTCCTGTGGATCATTGCTAAGGTTCGAATGGTTATTGTCCATTAATTATTTCCTCCATCCATGGTGTGATTGGGTGAGATCTATGGTTAACCTGCCGGTTCATTCATTAGTATGTGTAATTTGCCAATAAATTAAAGATGATCCTCAAATGGATTAAACCAATGAGGCTGTTACTTTGAATTTGAACAAAAATTTGTTTCTTTCAGAGGTATAATAGACATTGTAAGTAGAGTGTTAAAATGAGAGATAGGTTATTAAACAAGCAGATTAAAACAGTTTCATTTCCGTTAATGGAAATAAATGAGGGTTAAATCAATGTAAACGCTTAATATAAAGCGCTTTCAGAAGAAAAATGGTGTATTTCCACGATAAATATGCTTTAATGGACAAAGAGACTATTTTTTCTCGATTTTTGTCTGATTTCAATTGTTTCAGTTTTGTAAAAATGGGAGGACATTTTTACATAATCTATCTTGCGAAAAGAAAAGGGAGATCATAGCATGCGTATTCGTTCCTTTCAGTTGAGTGATGCTAATCAAGTGATGGAGCTTTTGCAAGTGGCCTTATCGGAAGATTGTTGTGAAGACACAAAGCGGGCATTTGCCAGGCAATTGTCTTGGGACTCAGACTTAATTGTAATTGCTGAAGTGGACGAGGAAATCGTTGGTGTTTTGATCGGTACAATCGACAATAATGTAGGTTGTATCTACCGTACGGTTGTTCATCCGGATTACCGTCGTCAAGGTATAGCAACCGGGCTTGTGAGCGGCATGGAGCAGCGTTTCAAACAGCGCAAGGTTTGCAAAATTGTGATTGCCGGAGACGAACATAATAAAGCAATCGCACCTTTGTATGAGACTTTGGGGTACGGCGCCAGCAAATTTTTGGAGGCGTTCCAGAAGCTTAGCATTGCTGCTGTTCAATCCTTGTCAGGATCATAAGAAATTAGGCGTTTTTTGATTTTTTTATAAAGAATATCCAATATTGATATTTTTAGGCATGTCTGGCTACCCGTTGCAAAAGGGGACTGGATATGCTTTTCTATTATATAGGGATTTTACACGGCTTAGAAACAAGAAGCATTCGGCTGTGTTGAAGCTCAGTTACTGCCCAAAGCTGGAGGGAGAAACGTGAGGGAAATGTCGATTTATACGGATGGCGCTTGCTCGGGGAATCCCGGCCCAGGGGGATGGGGAGCCATTCTTTTATATAAAGGGCATCGCAAAGAACTGTCCGGCGGCGAGAAGCTGACCACAAATAATCGGATGGAGATCCAGGCTGTGATCTCGGCGCTTGCCGAGCTAAAGGAGCCATGCAAGGTAAAGGTGTACAGTGATTCTGCTTATGTGGTCAATTGCTTCCAGCAGGGCTGGATTCAGGGCTGGTTGAGGAATGGCTGGAAGAACAGCAAAAATCAGCCGACCCAGAACAAGGATCTATGGCAGGAATTATGGCGTTTAATGGGCATCCATCGGGTGGAGTACATCAAGGTTAAGGGACATAGCGATAATGAATTGAACAATCATTGTGATTTTCTCGCCCGTGAAGCGATTAAACGCTTATCTGAATGACAGAACATCGAGGAGGGACAAGCATGGAGCTGAAGACAAGCGCCAATTTAACAGGTAGAGCGGTATGGGACAAGCTGAAGCGGGAGATTATTGAAGCGGCTCCATCGCTTGGAATTGATGATATCGGGTTTGCTACCGCGGACCCGTTTTTGTCGTTGAAGTCGGTGCTGCTTGACCGTCGAGCCAAGGGTTATGAATCGGGCTTCGAGGAGCCTGATATTGATAAAAGGGTCTACCCCGAGCTGACGCTGGAGCAGCCAGCTTCTCTAATCTCCATCGCGGTGGCCTACCCGTCCAAGCTGGACAATCCGCCAAAGTCGGAGCCGGGACAACGCCGAGGTATTCTTGCCCGGTCGGCATGGGGGGAAGATTATCATCTGGTGCTGCGCAGAGCGATGGCCAACCTGGAGGCGTTCATTCGTGAGCGTGTGCCGGATGCCCGTCTGGAGAGCATGGTGGATACAGGTGCCCTGGTGGACCGTGCTGTTGCTGAGCGAGCAGGCATCGGGTTCAAGGCCAAAAATTGCGCCATTATCTCGCCCAAATGGGGTTCATGGATTTATTTAGGCGACATGATTACGAATATTCCCTTTTCGCCAGATACACCGGTAACCGAGGATTGCGGCGAGTGTACGAAATGCATTGATGCTTGCCCGACAGGAGCGCTGGTCGGTCCCGGGGTGCTAAACGCTCAGCGATGCATTTCTTTTCTGACGCAGACCAAGGGGTTCCTGGACGAGGAGTTCATGGTGAAGATCGGCAATCGCTTGTATGGCTGCGATACCTGTCAGATCGTCTGTCCGAAGAATAGAGGGAAATCATGGAACCATCGGCCTGAGCTGCAGCCTGACCCAGAGACTGTGAAGCCGCTGCTGCTGCCGATTCTCGATCTGAGCAACCGGGAGTTCAAGGAGCGGTTCGGAAGCAGTGCAGCCGCATGGCGCGGCAAGAAGCCGATCCAGAGGAATGCGCTGATCGGGCTTGGCAACTTCAAGGATCGCTCTGCGGTACCGAAGATAGTAGAGGTCATGCTTAAGGATCCGCGGCCTGTTATACGGGGAACAGCGGCCTGGGCTTTGAGCCGCATAGGCGGTCAGGAAGCGCTGGACGGCGTGCAGCGGGCGCTTGCGGTGGAGCAGGATGAAGAAGTTCTCCAACGGCTCCAACGCGCCGAGCATAAGCTGCTGGAGGCGGAGGAAGCTCATCTCAATTGATTTATGCTTAAAGTCGGCGGCCCGATGACCGATATTTCTTTATGAGGGTCTAAGTAAAGAAAGATTTAGTCAGCGACAATATGGGATGGCTACCGAGGGGGATATTCATGAGATTTATAAGTGTTGAGGACATTGAGCCCGGACAGATACTAGGAAGAACCGTATATTCGGCGAATGGGACAGTGCTGCTGTCGGAGGATATTCAGCTTACGGTTTTTATGATCAATACTTTGAAACGGGTTGGTGTCACTATGCTGTACATCAAGGATCCCGGATTCGAGGATATTGAAATAGACGATGTACTCAGTGAACCAACGAAGCAGGCTGTGTTCAGGGATATGAGCGAGACGATGGAAGCGATTCGCTCGGGCAAGGACTGGAGTCCACGCAAGGTAGGCGTCGCTGTGGATTCGCTTCTGACAGATGTTCTGAACAATAAAGAGGTGCTGATCCAGCTTACGGATATTCGTACTAATGACAATGCGGGTTATATGCATGCGGTGAATGTTGCTTTGCTGTCAACCATGATCGGTCTGAATCTGGGCCTGAATTACTCGCAATTGAAGGATCTGGCTATTGGTGCGCTGCTTCATGATATTGGGAAATCTGTGCCTTTGCCAGAAGGGGCAGATGCGGAAAACATGAAGAATCATCATACCTGGCGCGGATTTGAAATATTGAAGAATAAGCGCGAATTTAACCTGATGATTGCCCATACAGCGCTGCAGCATCATGAGCGTCTGAATGGCAGCGGGCTGCCGCGTGGTCTGGATGAAAGTCATATTCATCTGTATCCGAAAATTGTAGCTGTCGCCAATATGTACGATAATCTGATCGCGGGTGGCGAAGGGAGCGGAGGCCGTCCATTGCTTCCCCATGAGGCTTGTGAACGACTGATGGCTTGCTCTGAGCAAGAGCTGGATCATGATGCACTCGTCGAGTTCACGAGGATTGTGTCCGTCTATCCGAATGGCTCATCGGTTCGACTGTCCACGAAGGAGATTGGTGTCGTTGTTCGACAGCATAGAGGGCTGCCGGGCAGGCCGGTCATTCGCATCGTTCATGGAACGAGTGAGGCGATGGAAGTGAAGGAATTGGACCTTGCTACAGAGACTACCACTTTTATTGAAGCGGTTTTGGCTTGAATACTGCAGTGGCGGAATGCTATTATATGTTGAGTAACTCTAGCTATGCATGAGGTACATGATGAAATTCGAAGATTGGGTACGGGGGGAGTCCGGGAGTGAATATTGCAATTCCTATTATTACTTTAATCGTTGGTTTGGTTGGTGGCTTTGCGATCGGCGTCTTTTATCTGAAGAACCAGCTTACGAAGATGCAGAATGATCCGCAAATGCTGCAAAAGATGGCCAAGCAGATGGGCTACAATCTCAATAACAAGCAGATGCAGCGCGCGCAGCAAATGATGAAAAATCAGCCGCCGACTGTAGCTGGGAAGAAGAAGAAGAAGTAGAACTAACGGCCTCAGGCCTGGCAATACAGTGACGCAGCAATTCAGCAGCTTAGCAGCTCGGATCTCTACGGGTCTGTGAGGTGAGGTTGCCATATTGTATTCTTATGTGACCCGTAGGATCGGGGGAGGCTAGAGCTATTTTCATCCAGACTCTCCAGAGCTAACGAGGGCTGAATTAATGCGCACGAAGTTTTAGTGGATTGGAATGAAAGGAGGAGGCGCTATAATGTCAGGATTAAAGGATTACGTAAATGCACATGTGGGTGAAAATCGGGAAAAGGTTGAATACCATGTTCGCGAAATTTTGAAGTTGATTGGTGAAGATGTTGAGCGGGAAGGGCTTATCGAGACACCGGCCCGCGTGGCCCGAATGTATGAGGAGATCTTTGCCGGGTATGAAATAGATCCTCGCGATGTACTGGGAGTAACCTTCGAAGAAGATCATGAGGAACTGGTTATCGTCAAAGATATCGTATATTTCAGCCAATGTGAGCATCACATGGCGCCTTTCTTCGGCAAGGCACATATTGGTTATATTCCAAGTGGAAGAATTGCCGGACTTAGCAAGCTGGCCCGGCTGGTGGAAGCGGTGACTCGCAGACTGCAGGTTCAGGAGCGGATTACTTCGCAAATCGCCGACATCCTGGAGGAAGTACTTGAACCGCAAGGTGTGATCGTTGTCGTTGAGGGCGAGCATATGTGCATGTGTGCCCGCGGTGTGAAGAAGCCGGGCAGCAAGACCATTACCTCGGCAGTAAGAGGTACCTTCCGAACCGATGCTGCTTCCAGAGCAGAGTTTTTATCTCTAATTAAAGAATAATAGATTTTCATGATCAATCCTTCAGTATATCTGCCCAACAGCGAATGAACGCTGCTATGGAACGGTGTACTGGAGGATTTTTGTTATTTTGTATTGGAGCGGCCCGCCTACTGATTCAATATCGTGGATATTGCAAGGAGAACGGGCAGGATCGGAGCTTGAATAATCTGCAGCCATAAAAAAAGCAGCCGCTAGAAGGGCTGCCATTTTAATTTCTTCGCTTGCTCGAACCGCTTGGCGACCGCCGGCCAGTAGACGACATTCCACCAATCCTCGATATATTTCGGACGCTCGTTCTGATGCTTTAGATAGTAGGCATGTTCCCATACGTCCAGAACAAGCAGCGGAACGACATCCCATTGGGTCAGGTTCTGATGCTTCTCGGCTGTGAGTATTTCCAATCTGTGGCTGCGCGGGCTCCAGACCAGGATCGCCCAACCGCCGCCTTCTACCTTTTCGGCAGCCTTTGAGAATTGATTCTTGAAGGCATCATAGCTGCCAAAATCACGCTTGATATACTCTAACAGCTCTCCTTCTGGTTTGCCGCCGCCTTTCGGATTCATAATATCCCAGAAGATTGTGTGCAAATAATGGCCGGCGCCATTGAAGGCGAGCTCCCGTTCCCAATGCTTTACCAGATCGAAATTGCCTGATTTCCGGGCATCCTGCAACTTTTTCTCGGCTGTATTCAGGCCGTCTACATAAGATTTGTGATGGATATCGTGATGGATGCGCATGGTCTTCTCATCAATATAAGGCTCCAGAGCATTATAAGCGTAGGGCAGTGGCGGCAATGTATGTTTGCCGATCGGGACGGGATGCTCATTATCGTTTGGCGGATCATCGGGTTTAGCCGGATTAGCTTGATTAGGCGAGTTTATCGGGGTGACTGAATTCACCAGGCTGCCGCCGCTTTGTTCTTTGCGGATATCAGAAGAGACAGCAGCTTCTTCGGATATACTGGCAGTCACATCGTTGTTTTCCGTATTGTCTCGGTTGGGGACATTTTCTGGAGAAATAGAGATGTCCGCCTGCAAATTTTGCTCTTCAGGGAGAACTTCGGGTCTGGGGCGAGCTGTATTTTCTGCTGTGGAGAAGGGATCGTTGGAAGATTTATTATCCATCATATGTGCAGGATGGTGTGGGGCATTTATGCTTTGGGCCTTCAGCAGGTAATGTTCCGATTCCTGGATGATGTGCCGTAGTAAAGCCTGTGCATGTGGATTGGACTGTACAGCAGCGCTATGATCGAGAATATAATGCAGCTGCCTGATGAACTCATGGGATTGGCGGCAGGAGACATCAAGCAGCTTCTCGACCTCTTTCATAAAATGGGGATCTGAGGTTGCATGGGTGTTGCCTAAAGCATGATGCAAGAGACGGCTTGCTTCCTCCTCCGTTCCACGGAATACATGATTCCATTCTTCAAGCAGTTTGACGTATTCCGGCTCCAGTCCGGGAATAGCCGCTTTAATTAATTGCGTGTGCCTGGCTTCCTGGCGCTTCCAGCAGTAGATCTCTTCCAGAATACGCACAGGCAGATAGGGGCCATAAATGAATAGCATTCATTAACCTCCTCGGTCGTATGTCATTATACTTAGTTTATTACCGAGGCAGGTTGGACTATACTAAAAATTTCCAACGATTTGAATATAAAGAGGTGGTTCAAAAGAGCCGAAAACCGGACTTTTTGGACAAGCATTAAGGGCTGTCAGAACCCATCGCAGCCTCAACACGTCCAAGGAAGCTGGAGACAAGACGCAAATACTCCTTCGGATGCTCGCGGAAAATCAATTCATGATGAGAATCTTTGACGATCCATACATCAGAGATCGGATTCGTCTGGTTCTCGGCCAATTGTTCGGCGATGGGGTAAGGAGCCTTGTCGTCTTTGGTGCCGTGTACGAATAGGATTGGGAACGGATAATCCTCCGTCTTGACTGCTTGATAGGGGATTTGCCGCAAACTTGTACCGTTCAGCACGGGCAGCAACAGCCCGATAATCTCCAGCGAAGGGTGGCGCGGCAAATCGATATGCTGTCGAATATTATGATACATCGTATCCGGTTCAAGCAGGAAAGTGCTATCCAGGATCATGGCATCGATATCCTTGCTATATAGTGCAGCCTGCAGCGCCGTGCCGGCTCCCATGGAGAAGCCCCAGACGATAAGCTCATCGCCTTCATGCTGCTTGGCATATTGGATCGCTCCTAGCAACTGCTGGGCTTCCTTTTTCCCGCCCGTCGCAACCTCTTTGCTGCCCCCGGCGGCAAATCCATAATCGAACATAAGGACATTAAAATTCAGACGGTGGGCATAGTGGGCGAGATCGTACATCGGAATCCAGTTCTCCTCCCGATTCGCGCCATAGCCATGACTGAACACAATGGTCTTACGTGAAGAATCTGCAGGTATATACCAGCCTTGCATCATCCGGCTGCCATCCGCAGCGGGGAAGGAGATATTATAGTAATCCAGATTTTTGGCCAGCTTCGGGTTGGAGTATAAAGGGGCCACTGTCGGATTGGACAACACCCAAGCGATGAAGCCGTGCAGGGCTACAAAGCAGAAGATCAGGAAGAAGATTATGGACAGTAACAGAGCGACGATAATATTCTTAAGACTAATCCGCTTCGATTTATGCACGGAAGAGTCAGATCCGATCCAATCAGGCTGCAGAGGAAGATCGTTGCGATTCGATAATTTCATGGCTGCTCCTCCTCATCTAAGAATAAATGTTTAATTATATTATATGTCCGGCTGAGGAAAATCGCTTTTTACATCAATCTAAATCTCTTAAAGTTGTCATTCTATCGAAATTCCAAGCGGACGTCAAAGATCGTGTCGAAAAAAGATGATTTATGAAGGGAACTATGAAAATATCGTACGGCTACCTTTTTCGATTGTCAATGCGTGAGGGGGAATTTATGGCCTTTGTCATTGACGGAAATGATGGTTTTCTCATATAATTTATGTAACCGAGTTTCATATAGTGAAACGAAAGGGAGGGATGCCATATGGAAGAGCGGAAATTAACCGTACGCGCCGTAGAACGGGCGCTTGACATATTGATGTGCTTCACGAAGAAGGATGACCTTGGGTTAACAGAAATTGCCGCAGAGATTGACCTGCATAAGAGCACGGTGCATCGCCTGTTGAATACCCTTGAGGAGAAGGGATTTGTAGTCCGTAATGCATCTACCGAGAAATACAGGTTGGGTCTGAAAATATGGGAGCTGTCCGCGCATCTGTCGCATAATGATGATCCGGCAGTGCTGCTTCTTCCGCAAATGGAGCAGCTCCGGGATCGTCTTGGCGAGACGGTAAGCTTATACTTGCGGGACGGAACGGACCGCTTGCGTATTCAAGCGGTACAGAGCAATCAGGCTATTCGCAGGGTTGCTCCGGTTGGCGCAAGGCTGCCGCTGTTCGTTGGCGCTTCCAGCAAGGTACTGGTAGCTTATGCGGATGATGCTGTTGTTCAGGCTGTCCTGGACAGCCCTGATTGGCCCGCCTTTGTGGACCGGGAAGCGTATATGCAGCAGTTGCAGGAGATTCGTGAGCAGGGCTATGCCATCAGCTATGAGGAACGTGAGCCCGGGGCTTCAGCGGTCGCAGCTCCGATCTTTGACCGGAACGGAAAAATTGCCGCAGCGCTCTCCTTATCCGGTCCGGTCAGCCGCTTGAATCCTCAGAATTTGCATGAGTATGGTCCGATATTAATCGAGGCGGCCAGAGAGATGGGGATGATGATTCATCCCAGTTAAACTTGATATCCCTATCTAGATAACAAATCGCGAGTCCCTGGCCAGAATCAGGCCATGCAGACTCGCGATTTTTTTGGTAAAGGATTATTTGCTCTCTTTAATCCAGGTGGCGATATCGTCAACGATGTCCTCCGATACATTGGCTGGCTGAGCATATTCAGCTCCAATTGAGACACCCTGGTAGGAGGTCAATAGATGATTTACATTCGGATAAGATTTGAACTTCACATCTTTGCGGTCCTTCAAAGCAGTCTTCCAGTTCTCGAATTGCTTTATCGTCACCTGCCAGTCATTTTCTCCCTGTAAAATCAGCATCGGGGTGCTCTGATTCTTAGCGAGCTCAGCCGGAACATAGTTCTTCTGTTCGAACCACCAGTAAGCAGGCTGTAGCGGGAACTGCTCCGGCATATGATCTACTGTATATTGCGGATCATTGACCATATTGGCAAGTGCGATATATTGAGCAGCTTGCTGCTCATATGGCGCAGCATTCATGCCAAGCTGCTTGACGCGCTGAACGAGCTCCTGCTGCTGTTCAGCCAGCACATCGGCAAACTTGCCGCTTGGTCCGGATATGACCACGGTTCCCGCTACATTATGATCCTTGTCCTCGGCGATCAGCAGAGGAATCGCGTATCCGCCCTGGCTATGGCCGGCAACGAAAATCCGCGAACTGTCGATGCTTGCCTTCCCCTTGAGCAATTGTACCGCAGCCAACGCGTCGTCAACGCTTTCTTGCTTTATCGTAAATTTTGGATTTGCAGCTACCTTGAAGGTATGCTCATAGGTCACCTTGTCATAGCGCAGTACGGCGATTCCCTGTGAAGCAAGCCCTGCAGCAAGATCACGGAACAGCTTCGTTCCACCTATGGATGAATCGCGGTCATGCGGCCCGGAACCTTGGACGAGCACTACGGCAGGAAAAGGACCGTCCCCTTTAGGCAAGGTGAGTGTCCCCGGCAAGGCCATGCTGCCTTGACCAACGGTCACTTCTTGCTCGATGTAGCTGTCCGCAATGTCATAGGATGGCTTCTTATATCCGGAGTCATCGGAGGCAGTCGTTACGTTCAGGTCATCCACTTGACCTGAGAGATTCATGCGGACGGTGATTTGAAGCGGAACTCTTTCTGATTCGACCCCGTAAGTTACATTTCGGTGTATAGCGTTGACCTTTTCTGTCTTGCCGCCAGTCAGCTTCATCTTACCGTAGACGGTCTCGTAATTGCTCCACAATACCTTTAACAGATTCTCCTGTAGCGCAGCAGCAGAGGATGGGCTGACGTATTTGGCGGATTCGGGGCCATCTCCAGCTTGCAGGCCTTGGATGAACAGGTCCGCCGGATCGGTGGACTGCTGCGAATTCTGAAATAGCTCATTTATGAATGTGGCATCAATTAGAGCGTGTCCTGATACGATGGTGATGGGGTGTTCCAGAGCGACCTGCTTGCCATTGACAAGGGCTTGGCGGTTTCCCGCTTCCAGCTTAATTACAGTGTTGCCCTTCGTGATAATAATTGTGCGAGTCTGTTGGTCCCATTTGACATCCGCTCCATACTCAAGCGCTGATTCTCTTAGCGGTGTAAGTGCTGTCGAGCTGCTGAATGAAGGGGCAGCGGAAGCGCCTATAGGCAGCATGAGACTTAGAGCGATCGTGGCTGCAGCGGCAGCATAGAGCGGGGTTCTCTTCTTGAACATACAATTTCCTCCTTAAGAAAAAAGGTATATATTATCTCGCGAACACATAGGTTATCGCGATGAAACCACCGATACCTAACAGTACCAGCCAGCATAGCGGGTGGCCGAAATTCAGCGTCCAGCCGACGCCTATTCTTTTCTCGATAAATAGGGCCGGGTCCTGGCGGTTGAAGTAGAACATGCCCAGCTTCCAGTGGCTATCGTTATTTACCGGAGCAAGCTTGGAGCCCGCTGCCGGGCGCCCGATTTTGCTGCCGCCTTGACCTGTTCTGAAGGAGATCAGGAAGGCGAACAGAACGACGAAGATCGGGGTAAGCAAGCTGATCAGCATCAGGCTGTTCACATTGATCTGGCCCAGCATGTGAAGTTGGATCAATGTGAACAGGAGCAGCAGGGCGAAGCTTGACAGCACCGTGAATAACGACCAACTGCGGCGGAATACGATATTCTGGCGCAGGGAACGCTGCGGATCATCCGCCTGAATTTGCTGTTTACTACTGCGGATGCTCCAATTGATAAAGACGAATAGCAGGGTCATGAAGGTCTGAATAATCGTCGGGTAGAGAACTGAGCGATATGATTTGACCGCACTGCGAGTTACATTTCCCATAAAATCGAACTTCATGGGAATCAGGCTGGGTATCTGCTCATAGCGGTTCAATACGGCGATGAGCCCAGCAAGAATAATAACTGCATGAATCAAAAACCATTTATTGGAGAGAACCAGATTGCCTTGGCGGAAGCTCGTATCCACGGCCAGCACCGAAGGAGATGGGGTGGAGGGAAGCGAAGGAAGCAGCTTCTTCATTCTAAAATAATAAATGACGTTCATAGCTGTTGAGATCAGTATAACCATGATGATATAAGCGCCAATGACTCCGTTCTGCTGTACGGGAGCACTGCGGAGCAGCTGGATAACACAAAGGATGAACAAGACGGCATATAAAGTCCCGCTGTACATACTATAGGAACGGCGCATACGGCGCAGCGTATCACTCCGATAAATGTCCTCACTGACGGTTACGCCGAAGCTTATCGTCTCCCGCGTCAAATAAGGCATAGCAGTTAAGGAAATCATCATAGGCAGAAATATAAGGGCAATCAAAAGGGAGGATAGTGTACTCATATTAATCATTCTCCTTGTCTGTCTGCGTTATTTCCTGGTATATTCGTTCAACTTCCAATAGCAACTGCTCCCGGTTCATTCCGCGGCAGATCGCTTCTGCGGCAATAGGTTTAAGCTCTCCGCTCATTTTGCTCCGGTAGTCCTCCGTAATTCCCGGCATACCATCGGGGTTAATGACGACGCCCTTCTGACGATGCACGAGGATGAATCCGTCCTGCTTGAGCAGCGTGTATGCCTTATTGACAGTGTGCAGATTAATGCCTATATCTGAGGCCAGGCTGCGTACGGAAGGCAGGGGCTCCCCTGGTTTCAAGCGTCCGCTGGCAATGCCTTCAATGATCTGATTTACTAACTGAGTGTATATCGGAAGCTCGGATTGCATATCAAGCCGGATAATCACAGCCATCACCTTCTTTGTTCTAACTGTTATACTTATAATATAACAGATAACATAAATATATGTAAACCATAAAAAGACCTGCCATTCCCCCTGAATGTTATGTTCAGGGAAATGGCAGGTCTGCATATTGCAAAGTGGGTATAATTCCAAAAAAATTAGTTCGTTGCGCTGATCATCTGGCGCAATACGGTCTGCAAAATACCGCCGTTATGATAGTAGTCCACATCCACCATGCTGTCGAGACGGGCGACTACCGTAAATTCGAAGCTGCTGCCATCCTGGCGCGTCCCTACTACCTTCAACTCTTGGCCTGGCATAACGTCATTGCTTAGACCGAGAATATCGAAGGTCTCCGTGCCATCGATGTTCAGGATCTTCCAGCTCGTTCCTTCTTGGAATTGCAGTGGAAGGACACCCATGCCAACAAGGTTGCTGCGGTGGATCCGTTCGAAGCTCTCCGCGATAACAGCTTTCACGCCGAGCAGGTAGGTTCCTTTGGCTGCCCAGTCACGCGAACTGCCTGTTCCGTATTCCTTGCCAGCAAGTACGACCAGGTTCTTCCCTTCGCTTTGATATTTCATGGCCGCATCATAGATGGACATCACTTCGTCGGTTGGCAAGTACTTCGTTACGCCGCCTTCTGTGCCAGGGGCTACCTGGTTACGGATACGGATGTTAGCGAAGGTGCCGCGCATCATAATCTCATGGTTGCCGCGGCGCGAGCCGTAGGAGTTGAAGTCCTTGCGGGCCACTCCGCGTTCGTTCAAGTAATGCCCGGCAGGGCTGGTAGGCGAGATGTTGCCGGCTGGCGAGATATGGTCGGTCGTTACCGAATCGCCTAGCAGAGCCAGTACGCTCGCGCTGTGGATATCCGCGATATCCTGCATGCCGTCGCCAATCTTCTCAAAGAACGGCGGATTCTGAATGTAGGTGGATTTCTCATCCCATTCATAGAGCTCACCCTGAGGGACAGCAATCGAATTCCAGCGTTCATTTTGCGTAAAGACATGCTCATATTTGCTGCGGAACATCTCCGGACTAATCGAAGAAGCGATGGCTTCCTTGATCTCTATCGAGGTTGGCCAGATATCCTTCAGATAAACCGGCTCTCCTTGCTGATCATAGCCGAGCGGATCGTTCTGGAGGTCGATGTTTACCGTGCCAGCGAGGGCATAAGCAACGACGAGCGGAGGCGAAGCGAGATAGTTCGCTTTGACCTGGGCGTGAACCCGTCCTTCGAAGTTGCGGTTGCCGGACAATACAGCAGCAACTGTCAGATCGTTATCGGCAATCGCGTTGCCCACTTCCTCTGGAAGCGGTCCGGAGTTGCCGATACAAGTAGCACATCCATAACCTGCTACGTAGAAGCCGAGCTTCTCCAACGGCTCGATTAGACCGGACTTCTGTAAATATTCAGTGACGACGAGCGAGCCTGGAGTCAAGCTGCTCTTCACATATCCCGGCTTGGTCAGGCCGCGTTCTACAGCCTTCTTGGCAAGCAGGCCAGCTCCTAGCATTACGCTTGGGTTGGATGTGTTCGTACAGCTTGTAATTGCTGCGATAACTACTGCACCTGGAGCGAGCTCGCTGGTGCTTCCGTCAGGATGGGTGAGCGGAACACGCTGCGCAATCTTCTCATCGCTCAGGCCGTAGCCGCCTTTATCAATAGGCGTACGGATAATATCGTTGAATTTGTTCTTCATCTCAGTCAGCTCGATCCGGTCTTGCGGACGCTTAGGTCCGGCCAAGCTTGGTACGACGGTAGCAAGGTCCAGCTCAATCAGATCCGAGAACTCGGGATCAGCAGTCTCATGGGTGCGGAACATGCCTTGCGCTTTGTAGTAGGCCTCAACGAGCGCAATTTGCTCTTCAGTGCGGCCTGTGCTGCGCATGTAAGCAAGCGTCTCTTTGTCAACCGGAAAGTAACCGATCGTCGCGCCGTATTCCGGTGCCATGTTGGCTACGGTTGCACGGTCAGCAAGGCTGATGTTGGTCAAGCCAGGTCCGTAGAACTCAACGAATTTGCCGACAACGCCTTTTTTGCGCAGCATTTCTGTGACCGTCAAGGCCAGGTCTGTTGCTGTCGCACCTTCGCTTAAGCTGCCGGTCAATTTAAAGCCGATAACTTCAGGCGCTACAAAATAAAGCGGTTGCCCAAGCATGCCGGCTTCTGCCTCAATACCGCCAACACCCCAGCCAACAACACCCAGGCCGTTGATCATCGTCGTATGAGAGTCCGTTCCGACCAGGGAGTCTGGATAGACGACCGTCTCGCCATCTACAGTCTTCGTAGCGGCAACCGAGGCGAGGTATTCCAGGTTAACCTGGTGTACGATCCCGGTTGCGGGCGGCACCGCGCGGAAGTTGTTAAATGCGGTTTGTGCCCAGCGCAGGAAGCGATAGCGTTCTTCATTCCGTTCGAATTCAATGTTCATGTTATATTCGAGCGCATCAGGGGAACCGAAAGCATCAACCATGACGGAGTGGTCGATAACGAGATCGACGGGAACAAGCGGATTAATCTGCTTTGGATCACCGCCAGCTTTCTTCACGGTATCACGCATTGCCGCCAGATCGACGACAACCGGTACGCCGGTGAAGTCCTGCAGCACGATTCTTGCCGGGATAAATGGGATCTCTTTGTTCTCATCGCGGCCCTCGGCCCAGCCAGCGATTTGCTTCACATGTTCTTCAGTAATAGCTCTGCCGTCATATTGGCGGATAGCCGCCTCAAGCAATACCTTAATCGAGAACGGCAGCTTGGAAATTTGACCAAGCCCTTGCTGTTCCAGCGCCTGCAGGTCATAGTAGCGATAATTCTTACCACCAACAGACAGTTGACGGGCAGCAGTGAAAAAATCGTTCTTTGACATGAATGTACCTCCTTGTTCCGTTAGGTGAAACACAATTTCATATTCACTATCTTAAGTATAGCTTCCCTACCGAAGTGAGTAAAGTGTTTTTTGTCCAGTTGCTTCTATTTAAACTGTAAGCTCAAACAGGCCAGCTTCCTCCAAAAACATACAGCTCCGCTCCTCAGCACTTAGCCTCATCCAGCTGAAGCGTTGAATAGAAACGCATACCTCTAGTTAGTACATACTCAATATTATGCGTTCATATAAATAGAATGGGAATGTATTTGAAGGAGGCGAGAACCATGGCGGACGAATGGAGAAGAATACTGACAAAGTATGTGAATCAGCTTAATCAGGATGAAGTGGATTACCGGGTGCGCACGGAGGATTCCGTCGTGACCGATCTGGATTACTTGATCCGCAGCGGGGAGCGCAAACATAAGCTGGAGATGTGGTACAGGGAACGGGGGGCAGCTCCGGTCCGATGCGAGACGAAGGCGCGGCTGATTCGTGAGATCGAGCATCGGGCAGGCGAACTCGAGGTCGAGCTGATGCTGTTGCAGAAGATCTATTATGATAAAGGCGGAGCCAGACACCAGGAGCAGCGGGTTGATCAGCAGCGCCTGACGCTGCTGCGCGAGGGGGAGGGCTGGACGGTGTCTCGCGTATATCAGCCTGTTCCGGAGCGGAGCGCGCCGGTGAATGTTGCCTCCATCTACAATCAGGACTACACAGAAAAGGCCGGTCCGTCCCGTCCTTATCTGAATCATCAAATTCTCGGCGCGGGCGGTTCCCAGCGAAGCACAGCTTATCGGCGTGAAGATGCGGTATTGTACGCAGATCGCTGGTGGGACAGCTTTAATCCGGAATTTGCCCAATTTGAAGTCGATTGCACCAGTTATATCTCCCAATGTCTCTTTGCAGGCGGAGCCCCAATAAACTATACTGGAAAAAGAGAATCGGGCTGGTGGTATAAAGGATATGTAGGCAAACAGGAGGCCTGGAGCTATAGCTGGGCGGTGGCGAATGCCCTGCAGCTATTTTTGACCCATAGCAGCTCTCATTTGCGTGCGGAGATCGTTGACCGTCCTGAACTGCTTCAGTTGGGAGATGTAATTATTTACGACTGGGATGGGAACGGTGCATATCAGCACAGTACGATCGTTACCGCTTTTGACGCTGGCGGCATGCCGCTGGTGAACGCGCATACGACGCCAAGCCAGCATCGCTACTGGGACTATCGGGATTCCTATGCCTGGACTGAGAATACCGTGTATCGGTTTTTCCATATAGCGGACCGGTTCTGACATCAGGGAGTTTCATGCGATCAAGACGTGTATTTACATTTAGAAAAGAGGTTACCCATGGGACAGGACAAATTGACTGTAGGGCTGATTTACGGAGGCAAATCCGGAGAACACGAGGTGTCGCTACAGACGGCTCTGGCAGTCATGCAGGCTTTTGATTACGAGAAATATGAATTGCTGCCTTTCTATATTACGAAGCAAGGGGAGTGGAGAGTCGGCGGCAATCAATCCGCTCCTTTTACCGCGTTGGAACAATTGAAGCTGGAATCGGACGCGGGGGATACAAGCGCGGCGATCAATACGCTGTTCAGCAAGCTGGCAACGGGTGAAGCAAAGCTTGATGTTGCCTTCCCGCTTCTGCATGGTACCAACGGCGAAGACGGCACCATTCAAGGCATGTTCGAGATGGCGAACATGCCATATGTAGGAGCAGGCGTATTGGCTTCCGCTGCCGGTATGGACAAAGTGATTATGAAGAAGCTGTTTGCCGATGCAGGAATTGAGCAGTGCGGGTACTGTTATTTCACAGATGGTGAATGGGAGCGCGATAGCTTCTCGCAGATTCAGAAGGTGGAGGAGAAGCTGGGTTACCCATGCTTCATTAAACCGGCTAATCTGGGCTCCAGCGTCGGAATATCGAAGGCGAAGACGAGAGAGGAGCTAATAAGCTCTGTTAAGCTGGCACTCCGATATGATACTAAGGTCATCGTAGAGGAATTTGTTGAAGCCCGCGAGGTTGAGGTTGGGGTGCTTGGCAACGATATTCCGTTGCCTTCCGTACCAGGAGAAATCGTATCCTCTGGCGAATATTACGATTACCAAGCTAAATACCTTGATGGCAAATCGCAAATGCTGATTCCGGCCCCGCTGGACACCGAGCTTGCTGAGCGCATTCGCGATGTGGCAGTCAAAGCCTTTAAGGCTATCGCTTGCAATGGATTATGCCGGGCTGACTTTTTTATACGCAAGACGGACGGTCGTATCCTGATTAACGAAGTGAACACAATGCCGGGCTTCACGCCATACAGCATGTACCCGCTATTGTGGAGAGAGACAGGACTCTCTTATGAGACGCTGCTTGACCGACTGATCGAGCTGGCCATGGAGCGCTTTGCAAAGAGACAGGATCTGTTCTTTGAGAACGGGATTAATTAATCCGGCGAGACGGTTCGGGAACAGACAGAATTCAGGACGGAAAGGAAGATGAGCATGGGGTTCCAGACGGAATTTAATTCGGTGTGTAAATTCAAGAATGAACAAGAGCTGTTCGACCTTTTGGAATATGGCCGTGGCAAGATGCGCAAGGAGGGATTGCGCGTATTCCCGACCGGGCAGAAGGTCATTGCTTATAGCCCGGACAATAAGGCCGTAGCGATTGTGAAGATTACCGCCTGTGTTGCTGAGATTAACTTCAACGGTGAAGAGGTGACCGCAGTCGAGCTGGACCTGGTACGTCCTTTAACGGATGAAGAGTCTGCGATCCAAACGGCCCTCGCTTACGAGATGTTCTTCGGAGAGCCCAAGTAATTGGGGCCCCCTTCGCTCAGGAGCTTGTCTCGGTCAATGGGGCTCATATGCCTGGGGTATATTGAGGGACAAGCTTTTGAGGGGAAATCAGGGTTAGTTTTCGCGAGGTTTAATTTTCCTGACGGCGGGAACTCTGTAAATAGAAGATCGTGTTTAGTTGATTCATATTCGTGAGAGAGGTTCGTAATTAGCCGTACTATTTGGCTGGTTACGGACTTTTTATATAAATGGTGGTATATTAAATACAGATCGATTTGCAGCTATTCAGCCTGATTTTCTACACAAATCACTCAAATGATGCAACTTTGCGCCATTCGGGGCGTATATTTTAAAAAAGGTAAAAATTGCAAGATTCATAGAAGAGCTATGCAAGTTGAAAATCAATCAGAAAGTAGTGTGAAACCATTGGAACCTAAGCCTAAAATTCCATACGTAGTAGGAAGCAAGAGTCCGACGGCTGTGGCGATCAACAGTGCCTCCAAAGCGGGAGAATGGATTAAGAGCCGGCTTGGACTAATTAAAGAGATAAATACGAAGTGTTCACCACAGGATCTGGTCACCGATGTTGATAAAGGGGCAGAGCTGATGATTCGCAAGCTGATCCTGACGCATTTCCCGGATCATGCGATCCTTGGGGAAGAGAGTGTCGATCCCGGCGCGGAGGCATCCGCGAATGCATTGACAGAGGCGAAGAAGGAAGCTGAATATTTATGGATCATCGATCCGATCGATGGGACGACGAATTTTGTGCAAGGTTATCCTTTTTTCTGTGTGTCGATTGCTTTGGCCTATCGTGGTGAAGTAATTATAGGCGTAATTTATGATCCGATCCGCGATGAGATGTTTGTTGCCGAGAAGGGCAAGGGAGCCTATGTTCATGGCAACCCGACGCAGGTGTCTCGGGATGACAAACTCGCGGACAGCGTCCTGGCGGTGGGCTTCAACCCGGACCGTGAGGTTGCGCTGCCTATTAATATGAAGGGGATCACCGCACTGTCGGATCGAACTCGCAGCCTGCGCGCCGCCGGCTCTGCCGCCTTGCATCTTGCCTATGTTGCCGCTGGTCGGCTTAGCGGTTATTATGAGGTTGGTCTGAATGCATGGGATATTGCCGCGGGGGCTCTGCTGGTTAAGGAGTCGGGAGGTATCGTTACCGACACGGTAGGCAATCCTTATGATATTGGCGTTCGCCGCCTGGTGGCCACCAATGGCAAAATCCATCAGGAGCTGCTTGATGTCCTGAAGACAGCTGAAGCCACAGGGGTCTAGGGGTCAGACGATGCGAAGTATCCTGTGGAGACCGAATTCTGATCGAAAAGGAGTTCAAATACCATGAGCGATGAGAAAAATTTGGAACGGGAATTGAATGAACTGTTGACGGAAGGCGAACCGATTAGTGAGGAAGAGCGCCGCGCAGAAGAACGGCGCCGCTTGTCCCCGCGATATGAGGTAAGGATTCAGACACAGCTTGACCCAATCGTGGAAGAGACGTTCAAATACCGTAAAATCGCCAAGGAAGTTGACGACCGATACGATGATTATTTAAGGAAAACGGGACATATGGATAAAGAGAGAAGCGATGGCGATAAGTCATAACTTATATGATCTCTTATCGAAGCAAAGGTCTGATTAATGAAATATACTTGTAAAAAATATAACGGATACCGCCATGGATAAAATGGGGTATCCGTTTTTTGTGCTGGCAGGGGATGCGGCCTATCTTACCGTCCTTCCTTAATGGCGACAATTCGCAGCCGTTTGTAATCCCCGTACCAGTCATTGCCGACCAGCAGATCTTGTTCTGCGGATTTGGCAATGAGCTGAATGGCCTGCTCCTTGTCAGGCTCGCTTAGGGTATATAGAAATGAATCCTCTGCAAACAGACGGAGCCAATGCTGCATACCCATGGCCCCACCCTCCAGCCTGGTAGGCCGGTCGAAATGTACGGCATAGGTCACTCGAAAACCGTGCGCTTCTAATAAACTGCTGTATTCACCGAGGCTTGGAAAATACCAGGGGTCAAGCGGCTTGGCATCGATGCCATAATCCGCGCCAAGTACTTTGGTAATGTGCTGGACGATGAGTTCCACATTTCCTTTGCCGCCAAATTCGGCAACGAATCTTCCTCCATGATCCAAAGCGCGATAGACGGATTTGACTACATTTTCGGCATCTTTGATCCAATGCAGCGCGGCATTGGAGAATACGGCCTGAACAGGGCGTTCCACCGTGAAATAGGCCGCATTCTGAACCTCAAACTTCTGGTCCGGATATTTGAGGCGGGCCTGCTGAATCATCGTCTCCGATAGATCAAAGCCCCTGACAACGCCTCCTGCTTTGGCGATCTCATAAGAGATATCCCCTGTACCGCAGCCGAGGTCAATGATTTCTTCTCCTGCCTGTGCGTTCAAGAGCTCGAGCACATCCTTGCCGTATTCGGATACATACCTGAATTTCGAATCGTAGAGCTGGGCATTCCATACTTGTCTTGCCTCCATAACCGGACCTCCTCCAATGAATTATCTTTATTGTGACATATAAATTCGCATTGATTAAATATATAAATCCAATCTTGCTAATAGGTATAGCCTATGAAGATAAGCGATACAGTTCAAGTTCAGTAAGATCACACACAAGCTCATTAGACCTGGACATTCGTACAGAGCGATGTTTTGGCTAATCTGGAGGAAGGGTGGCCAGAACAGAATTTATATTCAATAGGGAGAGATCAAATATGCCGAAGATAGCGGATAAATATCTAGTTGTTGATCCATGGAAGATCGTTGAGGAAGGGTTCGATCCGCAGCGCAGCCGGGTGTCGGAATCTATTTTCTCATTAGGCAATGAATATATGGGGGTTCGCGGCTATGCCGAGGAAGGTTATAGCGGTGACACGTTAATAGGCAGCTATTTCAATGGATTGTTTGAAGAGAGTGAGGTTGGGGCGCACTATAAGGGAATCATTCGCTCATTGCGCTTTATGGTCAACGGGGTTGACTGGCTCTATACACGCATTACGATTGACGATGAAACCTTTAATATGGGAACGAGCAAGTTCTCGAATTTTCGCAGGGAGCTGGACTTCAAACGTGGCGTATATACGCGTCAGCTTATCTGGCATTTGCAGAATGGAAAAAGCGTGCAGCTGGTCTTTGAAAGGCTGGTAAGTATGGAGGTGTCGAATCTGGGATGTCAGAGACTCGTGCTGAAGCCGCTTAACTTCACCGGTACAGCCCAGGTAATCATGGGGCTTGACTTTGCGACAATCCATGAAGATCAGCACACAAGATATTGGGAAAATGTAAAGCAGGACAGCCAACGCGGAATTAGCGCTATGCTGGGCCAGACAGCGAATACGGGAAATCGGCTTTTCTCAAGCTATCGGCTTGTCCTGCCGGAGGGAGCTCAAAGCGCGGCATTAAGTGAAGAAAGTTTCATAGGCGAGGAGGTCCTTCTGGAGCTAAATAAGGAAGAAGAAATTGTAGTAGATAAGCTGGTCATTAATTATGCGGATAAGGATCGGGAGCAAAGTGATGATGAGGTCTGGTTCAAGGGGATGAAGCTGGCTGAGCAGTATGCCGAGGTGGACTATCAGGCCGCTGCGGAGCAGCAGGAGTTATATTGGGCGAAGGTGTGGAAGCATTCCGATATCGTGATCGAGGGGGATCCTGAGAACCAGCAAGGGATTCGCTTCTGTATTTTCCAATTGTATCAAACCTATCATGGCGACAATCCAGGTTTTAACATCGGGGCGAAAGGGTTGACCGGGGAAGCTTATCGCGGCCTGGCCTTCTGGGATACGGAGTCCTATTGTCTGCCGTTCTATATTTTTAATAATCCAAAGGCGGCGCGCAGCCTGCTGGAATTTCGGTACAAGACCTTGCCGCAGGCGCTGGAGAGGGCGAAGGAGCTGGACTGTGCAGGAGCGTTCTATCCGATTGCGACGATCGATGGGACGGAGAGCTGCGATCTGTGGCAGCATTCCAATTTACAGCTGCATGTAGGTACGGCCGTAGCTTATGGAATTCGTCATTATGTAAACATTACGGGCGATAAGGCATTTTTATATGAAAAAGGTTTGGAGATGCTGATTCAGATCAGCCGTTTCTATGCAACCCGTGGGCAGTGGGGACAAAAGAGCGGCAAATACGGTTATTTCGGGGTTATGGGACCGGATGAGTTCCAGCTTATGGTGAATAACAACTGTTATATCAATCTGATGGCGAAGAAGCTGTTCGAGTTTACGCTGCAGACGATTGGTGAGATGGAGCAGGCTGAGCTGTCCGCTTTTGTAGCGCTGGCGGATCGCCTGGGGTTGACGATGCAGGAGCAGATGGACTGGGAGAACAAGGCTGACAACATGAAGATACCTTATGATGACGAGACGGGAATCTACGAGGAGCATGACGGTTTCTTCGATATGCCGCATCTGGATATTCATTCGATCCCGGTGACCGAGTTCCCGCTCTATTCGCACTGGTCCTATGATCGTCTCTATCGCTATGACATGATTAAGCAGCCGGATGTGCTTATGTTCATGTTCCTGTACAGCGGCGAGTTCTCAGTCGAGGCGAAGCGGGCTAATTACGATTATTACGAGACGAGATGCATCCATGAATCGTCGCTGTCTCCATCGATTCATTCGATTCTGGCTGCGGAGATTGGCAGACCTGCGGAAGCTTACAAATTTTTCGAATTCGCCACCCGGCTTGATCTCGATAATTATAATCGTAATACGAGAGAGGGACTGCATACGACTTCGATTGCCGCGGCCTGGATGAATATTGTGTACGGCTTCGGGGGGATGCGTTCGGATGGGGATAAGCTGATCTTCAATCCGACGATTCCGGAGCGCTGGAGCCAATATTCCTTCCCGATTACCTATCAGGGAACCGAGCTTGCGGTCGATGTGAACCAGCAGCGGGTGAAGATTAGTGTACGCAGCGGCGAGCCCGCTTCGATCCAAGTCTATGGTCAGGACTATATCGTGGGTCCGGCAGGGATCGAGCTGGATCTGAAGAAGGAGGGCTGAAGAATGAGCTGGGTCATTCGAGAAAACGGCTTTAATCAGGAACGAATCGCCATCAGCGGCAATAAATTTATGACCGGCAATGGCTATATGGGTTATCGCGGTACGTTGGATGAGTTCACACGATCTGAGCTAACGGCAACTATTATGGCCGGATTATACGATAAAGTAGGCGATCAATGGCGTGAGCCAATCAGCGCGCCAAACGGCTTGTCCACCACAGTGATATGCGACGGCGTTACCTTAAGCGTGCTTGAGCGTGAGCCGCTTGAACATGAGCAGGAGCTGGATATACGCCACGGCGTTCATCGTCGCAGGACGGTATATCCGGCTAAGGGCGGCGGAACCGTTACTGTTGAGTCGGAGCGCTTCTGCAGCTTGCAGCGCCTGCACTTGCTCGTCAATCGCGTAACGATAACTGCCAGCCAGGATGGCGAGTTAATCATCACCACAGGGATCGACAGGCGGATATGGGATATCAATGGTCCGCATCTGGAGCGGATGGAGGGAACAATCCAGGCAGGTACGCAGGGAGAGACAATGATTAGTACCGGTTGGACGCATGAACTGAACATTCCGGTCTCGGTTAGCCATTCCCTGGCGTGCGGATTCGGGAAGCAGCGCACCATAGACACCGACGACTTCCTCGGAAAAGAGATTCGCTTGCAGGCAGAAGCGGGCAAGCGCTATACCTTCTACAAGTATGTGTCTGTATTTACCGGTTTGGATGAAGCGACGGATACCATTGCAGCGGCATTCCAGGATAGCCAGGAAGCAGCGGCGTGCGGATACGAGGTACTATATGCCGGACATACAGACTGCTGGGAGCAAAAATGGAAGGAGTCTGATGTTCGCATCGCAGGGGATGACGAGGCTCAGCTTGCCCTTCGCTACAGCCTTTACCAGCTGCATATTATTGCTCCGGGACATTCGGAGAAGCTGTCGATCCCGGCGCGCGGCTTATCAGGACAGGTCTACAAAGGCGCAATCTTTTGGGATACGGAGATGTTCATGCTTCCGTTCTTCTTGTATACCCAGCCAGACATCGCCCGCAATCTGATGATGTACCGGGTTCATACACTGGATGGTGCGCGCAGGAAGGCGGCGGAATACGGCTATGAAGGAGCGTTCTACGCCTGGGAGAGCCAGGAGAACGGGGATGATGCTTGCACCCTGTTCAATGTCAATGATGTGTTCACCGGACGTCCGATGCGGACTTATTTCCGCGATAAGCAAGTGCACATCAGCGCGGACGTAGCTTACGGCATCTGGCAGTACTTTATCTTCACCGGAGATGACCGCATTTTGCTGGACGGTGGGGCGGAGACGGTGCTGGAATGCGCCCGCTTCTTCTACTCTTATGCTTACTATAATTCTGTTAAATCCCGTTACGAGATTCTGGATGTGACCGGACCGGATGAGTATCATGAGCGGGTGAGTAACAACGCCTTCACAAACGCGATGGTTAAGCGTTGTCTGCATATTGCTTTGCAGGTTCATGATTATTTACAGAGTAAATACCCAGACGTGGCCGAGCCTCTTATCGGGGACAGCCGAATCAAGCCGGAGCAGCTTCGCGACATGCACGATCGTTTGTATATCCCGCAGCCTGCCGAGGGCAGCGGAGTGATCGAGCAGTTCGACCGCTACTTCACGCTTGAGGATGTAACGCTGGAGCAGTTGAAATCTCGAGTCCTGAACAAGCATGAATATCTTGGCGGCGGCAATGGATTAGCGACGACGACGCAAATTTTGAAGCAGGCCGACGTTGTTCTGATGCTGCATCTGTTGAAGGATAAGTTCAGCAGAGCGATCAAGCGGAGCAACTGGGAGTATTATGAGCCCCGCACAGAGCATGGTTCAAGCTTAAGCTCCTGTATTTATGCGTTAGTCGCCGCAGATATCGGATTATCGGATTGGGCATACCCGTATTTCAAACGCACGGCAACCATTGATCTGACCGGGGACTCGAAGCAATATGTCGGCGATTTGTATATCGGAGGAACTCATCCCGCCGCGAATGGGGGAGCGTGGATGGCTGCGGTGCTCGGTTTTGCAGGGGTGAGGTTCGACGGAGAAGCCGTCTCAATTGCCCCATCCTTGCCTGAAGCCTGGAGCTCGGTCAGTTTCCCGCTGCGGCTGAGAGGGGCAAGCTTCACCGTTACGATCGAAGCGGATCAAGTGAAGGTAGAGGCTGCGGAAGAGAATCAGGTTTCGATCAAGTTCCGAATTGAGCGACGGCTAGGCAAGGAAACAGAGATAGCCGATTCGGAGGTTGCAGCTAGTTTAGAGAACGTAATGGCGGCCCCGGGCCAGATTCTGTCTGTTTCCTTGCAGTAGCAGGCTGGAAGTAACGTTCCGGAAAGCGGGAAAGCCGTTAATAACTAACTTGATAGAGAGGGAGAGGAAAAATGCTGGATACGATGCGAGGGGCGATCTTTGATCTGGACGGAGTGATCGTCGATACTGCAAAATATCATTATTTGGCCTGGCGCTCGCTTGCTGAACGGCTCGGATTTGAGTTCACAGCAGCGGGTAACGAACGGCTCAAAGGAGTAAGCCGGGTGGAATCACTGAAAATCTTGCTGGAGATTGGCGGTGTAGAGGCAGGCGAAGCGGAGCGACTCAAAATGGCTGAGGAGAAAAATAAAGAATACGTCGAGTATATTTCACGGCTTGAGCCGGCCGAGATTTTGCCGGGCGCCAAGGAGTACCTGCAGCAGCTGCGCCAGCAGGGCGTGAAGATTGCGCTTGGCTCAGCCAGCAAGAATGCGGCGTTCATTCTTGATCGGCTGGGCATCGCGGAGCTGTTCGACGCGGTGATCGACGGTACGAAGGTGTCCAAGGCGAAGCCGGACCCGGAGGTGTTCCTGGCAGCCAGCGAAGCGCTTGGTCTCGCTCCAGCGGACTGCGTCGTGTTCGAGGACGCGGCAGCAGGCGTGGAAGCCGGCAAAGCCGCCGGCTGTCGAGTAGTCGGTATCGGCAGCTCAGAGGTGCTGTTCGCGGCTGACAGAGTGATCCGGGGACTGGATGAGCTGGTTGGGTAGTGACAGATAGGTGCAGTGTATTTCAGGTCATGTATGGCGGGTAATGGTAGGGTTAATGTAGAGCTGATTGATAGATTTGGCGAGCTAGACATAGAGATAGAGATAGAGATAGAGATAGAGATAGAGATAGAGTATAGAGCTTGAACGGAGCATAAGTATAGTGTGCAGAGCTTGAACATGGAGGATAAAGTATGATGAGTATAGTGTGCAGAGCTTGAGCATAGAGGATAAAGTATGATGGGAATAGTGCATAGAGCCTGAACGGGAGTATAGAATAGAGCTTGAATATAGAGCATGGATGGCCGGAAGATTAAATGGGGTTGACCACCGTTATACGAAGCCAGTAAGGGGTTATCCGATAGTAGTGTTTTTACTACTTGAGGATAGCTTCTTTTTTTATGCAATCTGGAAACGCTCGCACTCTAACGAAACTGGATATCGTTATTTAGGTCCAAAAGTGCCGTTTTAAAATGTAACGAAACTAGGTATCGCTATTTTAGGGAATGGACTGTAAAAAGCCCGAATTAATCTCAAATAACGATCTGTAGTTTCGTTAGAGTTAATTTAGCAGTGTTTTTGAGGAAATAGCGATCCGTAGTTTCGTTACAGAAATACGGGGAGGTGGTTGCTTGCTCAGGGATAGCTTCTGAAATTTTCCATAGCCGCCGATCGTAGGAAAAACTATGATGTGCGTAGAAATACACACCATTGATATTTTTTATTCTTGTTACACTTATAGTGTGTGTTCAACAAGAAGACTGGTTTTAGCACCGAACCCCATGCTTCTGATCTGCGTTTTTCATAACGTTTCAGTTGGATGAAAGGGGTGTGGAGGTTGTTGGACTACCGCTTCAAGTGCCAGGGGGGAACGGCGATTGAAATATAGACTAAATAATCCATTAAATCGAATGAATGTAAAGCAGCAGTTATTCCTGTTATTCCTCATTATCATTATTCCACTATTAATTTTGAATGCTTACGGTAATTACAAGGCTGATCAAATCTTGAAGCGTCATGTTACCAACGCCTATATCGAGCTGAATAAGCAAAATTTCCGACTGATTAATCGAGACATTGAAGCAGTGAACAAGGTGACTTCAACGGTATTTCAGAACTCTCTATTGCAGCAATTGAATCCGCTTTCTACCGATGAAACAATACTGCAAAGGGTGAAAAATTACGAAAAACTAGAAAATTTACTGACCACGTATTCGCAAGAGACAGATGAGCGGGAGCCAGTCTATTACTCGCTCTATGTGTATGATCCAGAGAACACTTACTTTTTTGCGCCCTTCTATCCAGGGCCGAAAAAATCGGGAGTCTATTTTTTCTCGGACGACGAGAAGCCGGACTGGTTCGATGAGGCTGTCGACAAGAAAGGAAAAGGGTATTTGCGGCTGATCGATCATTTGTCGCCGCCTTCCAAGGGCCAAGGCGATCAAAGAACGCTTGCTTATATCCGGGCAATCAACAATATCTATAGAAATGGCACGATTGGGGTTTTGGTGGTTACAAATCTGGACGCTCGGGTTCAGGAATCGCTGCAGACCGTATCGCTGCCGGAGGGAGAGCTTTATTTTACAAATTGGAGCAACCGCGTTCTGAGCGCTCAGAGCAATGAACACGAGGACGTGCTGGAGCTTCCGCCGGAGGTTGCGGATATGGGCATAACCAGCGGCGTGAAGGATGTCATTACCAGCGATTATATTTACGTCGTTAATTATAACCATGTATTGCAGCAGAAGCTGGTCTATAAAGTTCCAGTACAAGCGCTTTTGCATCAGCAGAAGGAGATCAAGCAGGTAATCCAGCTGATCTCGATCGTCTTTTTTGCCGGAAGCCTGATCTTCATGCTCTATTTCTGGCGATCCCTGATGATGCCCATTCAGAAGCTGGTTTACTTCGTCAGACGTTATGAACCGGGGAATATCGTTCCGGAGACCCCAAGCAGGGAGAAAAAGGACGAGATCAGCGTACTGATGCATAGCATTTACGATATGGCGCGGCGGTTAAATGCGCTGGTTCATTATAAATACACGATGGATCTGAAGCAGAAGGAATCCCAGCTGCAGATTCTGTATCAGCAGATTAATCCGCATTTGCTCTACAATACGCTGGAGAGTATCTATTGGAAAAGTACAATGGAAGGGAATACCGCCTCTGCCGAAATGATCAAAGAGTTGTCCAAGCTGATGAAGATCAGCCTTAGCCGGGGGCGGGAGTTGATTACGCTTGGGGAGGAACTTGAGCATGCTTCTGCCTATATCAAATTACAGCAGCATAGATATGATTATCAGTTCCGGGTCTTGATCGATATTCCCGAGGAGCTTCTGCCGATCTCCATTCCGAAAATCACGCTGCAGCCTTTAATCGAAAATTCCATTATTCATGGTGTGAAGCATATGGGGGAGGACGGCGAGATTGTGATTCGTGCTGCCTCGGATGAGGAAAATCTATTTATATTCATAGAAGATAACGGGTACAAGCCGGTAGATTGCGAGCTGATTAATCGACTGCTTGACGAGGAGAATCCGGACCCGACGTTTGGCTATGGAATACGCAATATCCACCAGCGAATCAGATTGCATTTTGGAGTCCATTATGGGCTTCAATATTCGAGGCGTGAGGATGGCGGGACCCGGGTTATGTTAAAGCTTCCAAAGTCCGTGCGAGAACAGCCATAACATGAGGCGTTAATATTCAAAAAGTTCGGGGTATTCGGCACCGGAGTCTATGCTTCTGAAGTACGTTTTTTTTCAAAAGGCTTAGTTGAATGAAGCTAGGGCGTGAGGAGCGGAGTGTACGTAGTTTGTACGTGAGCACCTGAGATATTCCCTTAGCAGGGAACATAACTTCGTAAGCATCCGCTTGGGCCCGGATAAATTCAAGATTCGATGTCGATAACGCTTCCTGATTAACTTCGCGATCCAAAGTGAACTCAAAAAGCACAGGGGGAGAAGAGAATGTACAAAATACTGGTCGTTGACGATGAACCATTAATCTGCAAAGGGCTGGCTGGGCTTCTGAACGGCTCCGGCATTGATATTGGGGCGGTGTACACTGCCTATAGCGGACATGAAGCTCTCGATTATATTCGTATGGAGGAGATCGATCTGCTTGTGACTGATATCCAGATGGGAGAGATGAGCGGGATCGAATTGATGCAGCAAGCCAAAATGGTTAAGCCATGGGTGCAGACGATTATTATCTCTGCGCACGAGACGTTTCAGTATGCGCAGATGGCGCTGCGACTCGGGGCCAAGGATTATTTGATCAAACCGCTGAATAGTGAAAATTTCCTGGATTCCGTCCGCAATGCCCTGCTGAAAATGGAGCGGCCTGTTGTGCAAATCGATGAGTTTTTATCTGCGGATACGGATCATTTTCGAATGGAGGAATTTCGCCCGGAGAAGAACGAGCTTCTGCAACGTTTGTTGAACGGAACGGTGTCTCAGCAGGAGGATATTGAGGATATTTTGGCGGAGTCAAGCTTGCTGGGGCCTTATTTTTCTGTGATAAGAATGAAGCTTGATATTCCGCGAGAGGGTGAGGCTTTCTATTCGGAGAGGGACATCCGTCTATTACACTATGCCGCGCGGAACGTGGCCGAGGAGCTGCTACATAAAGAAGAGAAAATATTGACCTGCTATTCCGATGAGCAAGATATCTGCATTCTGCTGCAGTGGAACGAGACAGAGTATGAAGAGCTGGATATAAATAAAATCAATCATCTGGAGATGATCGGACGAAGTTTGCATCATCATGTGCAGAAGTACTTAAATATTCCGGCCATTATCGGAATTAGCCAGATTTTAAAAGGGGCTGAATTTCTGCCTGTGCTGGATCGTCAAGCGGATAAGGCGATTGTGTGGGGCGGGAAGCATGGGGATTACCATGTGTTCTATTACGGAGACTTCAATTGGAGCAATTATGCCCAGGACCCGACGGCCGAGGAACTAACGACACAGAATAACCGGATTGTCGACAGCGCCAAGCAATATATCGAAGATCATTACCGACAGAAAGGCTTGACGATTCACGAGGTCGCGAAGAAGAATCATGTCAGCCCTAATTATCTTAGCTTCCTGTTCAAGAAGAACACCGGATACAATCTGTGGGAGTATGTGATCAAACTGAGGATGGAAGAGAGCAAGTCGCTGTTGCTCAATACGGATCTACGTCGTTATGAAATTGCTGAGCGCGTTGGTTACGAATCTCCCGAACATTTCAGTAAAATTTTCAAGAAGTATTTCGGTCTTAGTCCCAGTGAGCTGAAGAAGTAAGAACAGCTATACTTCGCATAGTATTACACCTGTTCCGGAGCCCCATGATTTTCTAAAATGAAAGCTGGACACTAAAGAGAAATGAGGGAAACTCATGGAGGAATCGGTGGTTTCACCAGGAAACATGGTCAAGGGGCCTCAGAAAGAGCTCAAAAAAGTACGAAGAACATCAAACTGGAAAAAGTACATGTGGGGGTATCTTTTTCTCGTTCCGGCTATCGTCATTTTTATCGTCTTTCTATGGGTTCCAATTATTAAAGGGATCGTCTATAGCTTCTACAACGTCGATTTCGTAAAGGGCAACTCTTTTGTCGGATTTGATAACTATGCCAAAATATTCCACAACCCTGATTTATGGCTTTCCGTTAAAAATACATTGTATTTTATGTTCCTTACGTTAGTCATCGGATTCTGGGTGCCGATCGTGGCGGCGATATCTATATCGGAGCTGAAGTTCTTTCAGGGCTTTGCCCGCATAGCCGCCTACTTGCCCTTCGTCGTTCCTGGCGTGGTGCTCTATGGCATGTGGAGATGGATGTACGATCCGGTTGGGCCGATTAACGCCTTGCTTGGCTTGTTCGGCGTTGAGCCGATCTCGTTCATATCCGACGGGCGTTTCTCGATGATCTCGATCGTCTTCATGGAGACGTGGCAGCAGTTCGGCTCGGCGATGCTGATCTATCTGGCCGGGGTACTGAGTATCCCGCGGGACTGGTATGAAGCGGCGGAAATCGACGGTGCCGGAGTGTGGAGCCGGATTAAATATATTACTCTTCCATCGATGCGCAGCTTGATTGTTCTGATGCTCATCCTGCAGGTCATCGGTACATCACAGGCTTACCAATCTCAATTGGCCTTGCTGGATGGCGGCCCGAACAAGGCTACGTTGACCTATGCGCTCTTTACAGTGAAATATGCATTTACTCAGTTGGACTATGGAGCGGGTACAGCGCTGGGCGTACTGATGTTTATCGTCTTGGGTATCCTTGGCGTCATTCAATTCAAGATGAACAGGGAGGATTACTAATATGGAAAGAGGCATCCTGTCACCATCCGATTTGAAGAAGCCGGTGAATAAGATCGTCTATGGAATCATGGTTCTGGGTATTGCCATAATGGCTGTTACGATGCTATATCCCATCCTCATGACGATGTTTAACGGACTTAAGAGCAATCCTGAGATCAATACCTTTCCACCGAAGTTCTTCCCGACAACCTGGCATTGGGAGAATTTCTCCAAAGCCTGGAACTATATTGCTTTACCGGTTTTTCTGAAGAATACGGTGTTTATTTTCCTCGGGAATCTGTTGATGACGATTCTGGTACTCGGTCTGGCAGCATTTAGTATATCGCGAATTCGCGTTCCGTATAGCCGGGTTATCTATTTCTTTATCCTGCTTACCTTGTTCATACCTGCAACAAGCTATATGATTCCTAACTTCGTGAATCTGAAGCAGCTTGGACTGCTCAACTCTTATTGGGCTTTCTGGCTGCCTGCGGGAGCAAATGCTTACTACTTCCTGCTGATGAAGAATTTCTTTGATGGCATTCACCCGGAAATCTTTGAAGCGGCGCGGATTGACGGTGCTTCGGAGCTGACGAGCTATCTGCGAATAGCTATTCCGCTGTCCGTCCCGATCTTTGCCACATTATCGATTTTCATTTTCTCCACTGCCTGGAACGATTGGTTCTGGCCATCGCTCGTTATGCATACGGAGGACAAATATACCTTGGCTACTGCAATATATAAATACGTCATTAATGCGCGGAGCTTGGACAGCAGCATCAAGTTCTCGATTCTGTTCATGGTTATGATTCCGCCGATCTTCGTGTTTTTGGGATTCCAGAAGTTCATTGTGCGCAGCGTCAGCCTGACCGCCGTCAAAGGGTAAGCAGAGTGGAGATAGCGTTTACATTTAGCGTAGTGCTGCACATGATCGCCATATGAATACACATCGTCCTTACACCGGGAATCTTCTAATATAAAAATGTAGCAGTTGACAACAATTATGGAAAAGGGGAGTTTCAATGCGCAAGTTCTCAGCAGTACTGATGTGCCTAATGCTGCTAGGTTCACTGCTCGCAGCGTGCGGCGGAAAGAACAATGCAAGCGATCAGGCTAATAACGGAGGAGCAAATACTCCAAGCAATACCGGCGGTACTAACACAGCGACGGATGAGCCGAAGGATGACATTACACAGAGGAAAGTGACGCTGAAAATCCATTATCCGCTGCCGGATGAAACGACGCTTCGTGCGCAAGAAGATGACAAGATCGCCCGCTTCCAAGCGATGTATCCGAATGTCACAATCATTAAGGATGACTGGCAATACGATATTAATGAAATCGGCGTAAAAATGGCTTCCAACGAAGCCCCAACCTTCTACAACACTTGGGCTACAGAAGCGAACTTCCTGGTAGAACGAGGCTGGGTCGCTGATATTACGGATCTTTGGAACAGTTGGGAGTATAAAGACGAGATTAACCCTGTTATACAAAATCAGTTCATCGTGGATGGCAAGGTATTTGGTATAACACAAAACGGTTATATTACCTCTACTGTAGTGAACAAAAAGATTCTGGACGATAAAGGAGTTTCCATTCCTGCCCTCGACTGGACCTGGGATGATATGTACAATACAGCCAAAGCGGTTGCTGATCCGAAAAAAGGGATCTCAGGCATTGCCCCAATGGGCAAAGGCAACGAAGCCGGATGGAACTGGACGAACTTCTTGTTCGAGGCCGGCGGGGATATTGAGAATAATGTAGATGGCAAAGTAACGGCTGTATTTAACAGCGATGCAGGCATCAAAGCCCTCGATTTCTATAAGAAGCTGAGATGGGAAGCAAATGCAATTCCGCAGGACTGGGCTCTCGGCTGGGGCGATGCCGTAAGCTCGTTCCAACAAGGACGTACAGGAATGGTTATTGCGGGCGCATTTGACGTCGTTCAAGCTGCTTTGAATGAAGGTGGCATGAAGCCTGAGGATGTGCTCGTCTATCCGATGCCGGCTGCTGAAGCTGGCGGCAAGCACTACGGAATTTTAGGCGGCAACTATCTGGTTATTAACCCGAACGCAACCAAGGATGAGCAAGAGATGGCTTTCCGCTATATTACTTTTGATTATTTCTCAGAGGGCTCTTTGAAGGCGGTTGAAGATACGATTAATGCTCGCAAGGCAGAAGGTAAGTATTATGTTCCTACGCCACTTGAGTACTTCAAGGAAGATTCCGAGTATGCAGGCAAGATCCAAGCGATTTATGACAAGTACGACAACGTATATAAATACGATCCAAACCTGTTCTCCTTGCTGGAAGGCAAACCGGAAGCTCAATTCGGCACACAGGACTATTATGCAACGATGTCCAATGTAGTCCAGGAATCATTCTCGAAGAAGGATACGGATTCGAAGAAACAGCTTGATGTAGCTGCACAATTCGTGCAGGAGAATTACTTTGATAAAATTGAAGCGAAATAATCAGATTAGTTAATAGTTACACAGCTGTGCAGTAAATGAGGCGTCCTTATTTGGGCGCCTCATTTTGCTGTAATGACTGATGTCTTGACGCTGGGGGGAAGTTTGGTGAGTAGATGGACGAGGGTCCCGGTCATTTTCTAACGAAACGTCATATCGTTATTTGCTCAAAAACAAGCGTGTATAAAATTTAACGAAACATCATATCGTTATTTGGGCTAATTCTGGGCTATGAGCAGTTATTTTTGCTAAATAGCGATACCCTGTTTCGTTATATTTTTTCAAGGCTCATTTGGGCCTGAATAGCGATACCACGTTTCGTTAGAGTGAGCTGCAAATCCGCCGTGAGGCAAGGGGCGTCCACAGGGACGCCGATCTTTTTGATAGAACGGGACTTCCGAAAATTACAAGTAGAACCTACGAGCTGCTTCTTCAACGAATTGGCTACATTACTATAATCGGTAATCTTGATATTTTCGATTGAGATACTCTGGATACAGAAGTTAAAATGTCATCACTCCATCCTCGGATTCACTAGAATTTAATAAAAGAAGCTCAATATATTAGATTTTGCTGTTCCTATTACTTTTCTTTAGTTATTACCCCACAAAATAGCCCCCCGCAGTCCAAGGAAAATACCTGGGCCACAGGGGGCTTAAATGGATGTAATTTTTTATTTGCCGGCGATCTCCTTGAAGGAAGCTTCAGCTGCCTCAAGTGTGAAGTCGATGTCTGCTTCGGTATGAGCCGTCGTCAGGAACCAGGCTTCATATTTGGATGGAGCGAGATTCACGCCGCGATTCAGCATAGCGCGGAAGAAGGCGGCAAATGCTTCGCCATCTGTATCCTGGGCTTCATCATAGTTTGTTACCGGATGGTCACAGAAATGCGTCGAGAAGGAGCCGCGAATACGGTTGATGGTTAATGGTACTCCATGACGCTTGGCGGACTCAGCAAGACCATCGGTCAACTTCACAGTGAGGCGGTTCATTTCCTCATATCCATTAGGATCCTGCAGCACTTCGAGACAAGCGATGCCGGCGGAGATAGAAGCCGGGTTGCCGGCCATCGTTCCGGCTTGATAAGCCGGGCCAAGCGGAGCAACCTTCTCCATGATCTCTTTGCTGCCGCCATAAGCGCCGATCGGCAGGCCCCCGCCGATAATCTTGCCTAGAGCAGTCAGATCCGGCTTGATCGCCTCGTGGTTGTCCAGACCCGCATAAGTTTGGGCGGAGCCGTAATGGAAGCGGAAGGCTGTGATAACCTCATCGTAAATGACGAGCGCGCCGTGCTCGCGTGCCAGCCTGCATACATCCTCAAGGAAGCCAGGCTTCGGCATGACCATCCCGAAGTTGCCGACGATGGGCTCAATCATGACAGCCGCAACGTCGTCGCTCCATTTCTCCAGTGCTTCCTGTAACCCGGTCGCATCGTTGAATGGAACGGTAATGACTTCATGGGCGATGCTTGTCGGGATACCAGCGCTGTCTGGAATACCAAGCGTGGATGGACCGGAGCCTGCAGCAACAAGCACAAGGTCGGAATGGCCATGATAGCAGCCGGCGAATTTGATGATCTTGTTGCGGCCGGTATAAGCGCGGGCTACGCGGATTGTTGTCATAACAGCTTCTGTACCGGAATTGACGAAGCGGACCTTATCCATCGACGGGATGGCTTCTTTCAGCATTACTGCAAGCTGAATTTCGAGCTCGGTAGGCGTACCATAAAGCGTACCGTTTGCCGCCGCTTCAGTAATTGCTTTCGTGATATGCGGATGGGCATGTCCAGTAATAATTGGGCCATATGCGGCCAGATAGTCAACATACCGGTTGCCATCAACATCCCAGAAGTAGGCGCCTTCGCCTTTTTTCATAAAGACGGGCGCCCCGCCCCCAACCGCTTTGAAAGAGCGGGAGGGGCTGTTGACGCCGCCTACGATATGCTGAAGCGCTTCTTCATATAGTATTTCGGATTGTTTCCTGTTCATGATGAGTAAACTTCCTTTCACAGTAGGTAATGATAAGTGTTCAAAAAGTCCGGTTTAGAATCGCGGTCATTCATCCTGGAATGACTGCGATCGGCTTCTTATCAAAAGCGGACTTTTTAAACAACCTCTATTAGAACTTCCAGAGCATAGAATCCAGGTTTTGCCCGTCTCCTCAGGCTCAAGGCCCGCTGGAAGTATCTGCAGCTTCATTCTTAATCTTCGGCGCGCTACTGCCGCCGTTCGTCGTAGAATTGCTGTCATTCCCGCTGTTTTGCTCATCTGTAGAGGTGTCTTCCGTTCGATTGAATACTTCCTGGACATAAGCTTTGAGCTCTTCATCACTCTTAACGCCCAACACGTCAGCTCCGCCAACACTCTTCTCGATCAGCAGGCTCATTGGCGGGATTTGCTCACTGGCCATCATTTTGCTGGAATAGCCTAAATTGGCCAGCTTCCACATATCGTTAATCGTCAGGTTCGTATCGATATATGGATTGACTTTCTCCAGAATGGACGGCAGCTTGAGCAAGGAGGTCGTCGAGATCATTTTATTGGCCACAGCTGTCAAAAAATTACGTTGCCGTTCTGTACGGCTGAAGTCCGAGAGCGCATCATGCCGAAAACGGACGTATTGCAGCGCTGTTTTGCCATCCAGATGCTGTTGTCCTTGCTTCAAATCGATATCGTATTCATGATTATCCGCTTTGCTTGTATAATGCATATCTTTCTCTACATAGAAATCCACCCCGCCGATGGCGTCCACCAGCTCGATGAATCCTTGAAAGTCGGTATATACATAATATTGAATTGGAATGCCTAGCAAGTCGGAGACCGTCTTCATGGCTGTGTTCGGGCCATGAGTAATCGCCGTATTAATTCGATTCATGCCATATTCAGGGACCTTGACATAGGTGTCTCGCATGATCGAGAATAAGTACCCGCGTTTGGTTACCGGATCAAGCGAGGCTACCAGCATGGTATCGGAACGTGGAACTTCGCCTTTTTTGAGACCACGTGCGTCAACACCCATGAGCAGAATATTCACTCGGTCGGTGCCTTCCCATTTTGGCGGTTCCGGGGTCTTGGTTGTCTCCGTCGGTTTAACCTGATAAAATGGAGAATCTTCGCCGGTCTTCTGGAAGTGGTCTACCTGGTTATAAATCGCGGTGAAATAATAAGCCAAAAATCCGACAACGATGACCAGGACCGCGAGCAGCGACCAGAGGATGGTTCGCTTAGTTCGTTTTGTCATATAAATTTCGTTCCTTTCAGAAAAAACGATGAGTTCATTTTGATGGCAGTACTTTAACCATTATAATTTTTTTTAGAGTTACAATCAATTTATGTGAGTTAGTATTCTTTTAGGAGGATTTTCTTATGAATCGGCAATCAGTTGAACTTGGACAACCTGTTCCGGATTTCACCCTTCCCGCTAACGGGGGCAAAGAAGTCAGCTTAAGTCAGTTCCGCGGACAGAAGGTTGTAATCTATTTCTATCCGAAGGACATGACTACAGCTTGTACTCAAGAGGCTTGTGATTTTCGCGACAATTATAGTGCTATTAGCGAGCGGGATGCGGTTGTGCTCGGTATTAGTGGGGACCCGGTGAAGTCGCATGACCGCTTTGTGGAGAAGCAGAACCTTCCGTTTCTACTGCTATCGGATGCAGATCATGAGGTCTGTCGGATGTTCGGCGTATGGCAGCTTAAGAAGATGTATGGCCGTGAATATGAGGGGATCGTACGCTCTACCTTTCTAATTGATGAAGAAGGACGATTGGTCCGCGAATGGCGCGGAATCAGGGTGAAGGGGCATGTAGAGCTGGTTCTGGAGGCAATAAAAGAAACAAGCCTTTAAAGCTCAAAGCTTGAAAATCTAAAAGGTTAAGCCTATAATAGGCGTAAAATACCGGAATGAACATTCATTCCGAATGGATGAGGTGAAAACATGTCCAATCAAAAGCAGAAAGATATCATGGATGCCTCCTTGGCTCTGTTCTCAGAGCGTGGTTATGATGGAACAACCATACCGATGATTGCGGAGAAGGCTCAAGTGGGGGCAGGCACGATTTACCGATATTTTGAGAATAAAGAACAATTGGTTAATGAACTGTTCCAATCATGCCTAGAGAGCTTCTTAAATAAAATTAAAGAGAATTTTCCGTATAGCAGCACTGATCTGCGGGAGCAATTTCATCATATTTTTCAAAAAATGATTGAACTTACGAAGCAGGATGTTTACTTGGTCACATTTATTGAGTCGCATTGTACGGGGCATTATCTCACAGATCAGAGCCGGGAGATGTTCCGAAGCTTTCTGAATTTTTTGAGCCAGTTTCTTGATAAAGGCAGGGAGCAGGGGATTATTGTGGACCACTTCCCAACGCAAGGACTAATCGCCATTGTATACGGGGCCTATTCTCAATTGAATAAACTGATACAATATGGTGTTCTTCAATGGACTGAGGAATTGCTTGACGGAATTGAGGAATGCTGCTGGAACGCTATTAGAATCAATTGATTCTATAGCTTTACTATAAACGGAATGAATATTCATTCCCTATAAACTAAAAGGAAAACGGAATGAACGTTCATTCCGTAATGTTTCCCAGAAGGAGATGGAGAGATTGAGAAAAATACTGAATTGGCGTACAGGAACACTTATGGCATGGATTATAGTTGCGGTTATATCTATAGCGATGATGCCTGATTTGAATGGGTTGATCCGTGAAAAGGGGCAGGTGAGTATACCGGATACGACTCAAAGTGAGATTGCCAAGGTTTTGACTCGCGAGATGACTGATACGGGGCAGGAGAAGTATGATCTCATCGCAGTGTTTCATAGCGGGAGCGAGGCGCCATTGTCCAAAGACCAGCGAAACGCTATTGAACAGGCGGTTACACGATTAACTATAGATCAAGATCAACTAGGCATTCAGGAGATTCTGTCTCCATTTAATAATAAGCAGATGGTGGAACAGCTTGTCTCCAAAGACCGGACGACGATGCTGGTGCAAATCGGTGTGAACAAGCAGGATCATACGATCAATGAAGTGAAGACGATGCTGGATAAATACCTGCAAGTAGATCATGTGGAATCCTATTTGACGGGTAACGCCGTTATTATCGAGGACTTTGTCCAATCGGTTCAGGCAGGGGTTAAGAAAACAGAGCTGATTGCCATCATTTTTATTTTAATAGTATTAATCGCTGTCTTTCGCTCGCCGATTGTTCCTCTCATTTCACTGCTGACCGTCGGTGTGTCGTATTTGGTGTCGATGTCGATCGTCGGGAATCTGGTTGAGCAATTGAATTATCCGTTTTCTAATTTTACTCAGGTGTTCATTGTTATCGTGCTGTTCGGTATAGGGACGGACTATAACATATTGCTCTATTCCAGATTCAAGGAAGAATTAAGCGTTGCGGATAATGTATTAGCGGCTGTCAAAGCGACCTTTAAAACAGCAGGGAAAACGGTTATGTACAGTGGTGCAGCGGTGTTCATCGGTTTTATCACCCTGATCCTGGCCGAGTTCAAAGTGTATCGTTCTGCTTCCGCCGTAGCGATTGGAATCGCTGTGTTATTGTTCGCGCTGAATTCGTTAAATCCGTTTTTTATGGCGCTGCTCGGCAAAAAAATGTTCTGGCCGATCAAAACGTTTAAGGGTCACGGTGAAAATCGCCTATGGGGCTTTCTGGCTAAAAACTCTGTATTGCGTCCCGTCGCAAGCATTGTGATTGTTGCGATGATTAGCATCCCATGTATTTTGACTTACAGTAATTCGTTCAGCTACAACGATCTTCTTGAGGTGGATGACTCGTATGCCTCCAAGCAGGGGATTACTGTGATTGAGGATCACTTTCCAGCGGGATTTTCCTCGCCGGTTAATCTTGTCATTCAATCAGAGCATTCCCTGGAGGATCCGCAAAGCTTGCAAGCTCTTGATGAGATTGTAGATAAAATATCCAAGGTCGATGGGATTTCAAAGGTTTATTCGGTGACCCGGCCGATGGGTGAGAAAATCGATGAGCTGTATATTGACGACCAAAGTCAGCAGCTGAACAGTGGAATTGATGAGGCCAAAAATGGGATTGGCAAAATATCGGGTGGATTATCTACGGCCGAGTCACAGCTCAGTACCGACTCAGCTCGAATGGACGAGGTGCAGAAACTGGCGGACGGAACTGAGGCCGTAAAAGAGGGTGCAGCCCAATTAGGAGAAGCATTGACTCAGTTATCGTCTGGACTTCAAAATGGAGCCGCAGGCGCTGGCAAGCTAAAGTCAGGGCTGGCATTATTAAATGAACAAATGACGACTCTTGCCAAGGGAGCCAATCAATTGCATGAGAGCTATGTTCAATTAGCCAACGGATTAGGAAGCTTCGGCGATAAATTTGCGTCCATTCGTCAAGCGATCGATGGCGCAAAGCAGGGATTTGAAATGATAGAACAGTCGATGAATCATCTGCTTCAGGAAAAGCCTGAGCTCGCCAAAGATGGGGATGTGCAAAGCACACTCGCCGTTGCCGCGAGCGCGAAGCAGCAGTTAACCCAATTCACAGAGGAACTGAAGCAATTGACCCCCCAATATGAATCAGCGATGGATGCTTTCAAGCAAGCCAATACATCTCTGACACAGGTTAATGGTGCTTTGTCGCAGATACAACAAGGTGCGGCACAATTGCAAGGAGCTGCTTCAGAACTGGAGGCCGGGGTTACAGCGGGCGCAACAGGCGCAGCGGAAATATCGGATAAAACCTCCCTGCTTGAAACCGGACTCGGGCAAATCAGTGAAGGACAACAGCAAATGCTGACTGGATTGGATGATTTAACGGGCAAGCTGGATCAATTGAAATCGGGATTATCGGATAGTACAGAAGGCTTGAAGCAGATTCATTCGGGGCTTGATGATGCCAATAAATATTTGCGTGATCTGGGGGAATCGGAGGCATCCCGCAAATTATATATCCCTCGAGAGGTCATGGAAGGGGAAGAGTTCCAGCAATCGCTAGACATGTTTATGTCCAGGGATCGGAAGAGCACCAAAGTTCTCATCATTCTAGATGTAAATCCTTTTACAGAGGAAGCTATGGACATGGTAGAGAAGCTGGATAAGCAGGTTCAATCTGCTGTTCAGGGAACAGAATTAAGTGATGCTCATATCGCGATTGGTGGTAAAACCTCGCAAAACTTGGATTTGCGGGATCTCTCCAAAAGCGACTTCAGCCGTACAGCTGTAATTATGCTGGTGGGGATCGGCCTGGTTCTTATTTTAATCACACGCTCCATCTGGCAGCCGCTTCTAATTATTGGCTCACTGGTATTAACTTACGGGATGTCGCTTGGAATCGGCGAATGGATTACTGACAAGTTCCTGGGCGTTTCCGAAATGGGCTGGAATATACCGTTCTTCTCCTTTGTCATGCTTATCGCTTTAGGCGTTGATTACAGCATATTTTTGATGATGCGGTATCGGGAAACCGAGGGTTCACCGGATAGAAAAATAACGGACTCAGCAATTCATATAGGTGGCATAGTTATCTCTGCAGCGATCATATTGAGCGGGACCTTCGCAGCCTTAATGCCTTCGGGGGTATTGTCACTTATCGAAATAGCAATTGTCGTGATCACAGGGTTATTGCTCTTAAGCTTGATTATTTTACCTGTCTTGATCCCAGCCTGCATTGGCCTTGCATATAAAATAACGAATCGAAAGTCCGCGAAAGACGAGAATTTCAACTCCTAACAGGAACTTCACCGGATTACTTCGTGTGACAGCGATAGACTTCTTGAATGATCCTTTTACCAGGATTCATTGAAGAAGTCTATTTCTATACTTCCCGACATACAATCTACCAGATGCAAAATGATTCATATAAACGGCGGAGGTAGAAATAAATGAAAAGAAGATTCATTTCCAGTCTTGTGATGATTCCAATCCTTTTTGTAGTGCTGGTATTTGCGGTAAGCTCGCTCTTCATCTCCCGGGAGGCGGGGATTATGGAGGCTTCGGCCTATTCCTCCAAACAGGTCGGGGCCTTGGAGAGCAGGATTACACCGGAACAGACGGTGGCTGGGGCAGGGGAAGCAGCGCTGGATAAGGCTCATGAAGAGCAGATTACACAGTCGCGGCAAGCAGCGCCTGCTGTAAATAACAGCTCAAGTATAAAGTCGGATTTATCAGGACTGGATTCAGATAAAGCGGTTGCCGGAGCGGTGACGCTGACCGCTGGGACGCCGGCTGCGATGACTCAATCCGATAAGGCAGACAAGGTTGTCTATCTTACCTTTGATGACGGGCCCAGTAATTTAACCGATCAAGTGCTAAAAATTTTGAAAAAAGAAAATGTTCCCGCTACTTTTTTTGTCCTGGGGGGGAACGCCAAGAAAATGCCAGAGGTTATTACACGGATTGTTGAGGCAGGTCATACGATTGGCAATCATACTTATAATCATGAATACAGCGAGCTGTACAAGAGCTTCAATGTATTCTGGGGCCAGATTAAGGAGACAGAGGAAGTGCTGCGCCAGATTACCGGAGTACGTCCCGAGCTGGTTCGAGCCCCAGGCGGTACCTATGATCATTTTGACAAGACCTATTTTGATTTAATGGAGCAGGCCGGCTATAAAATATTTGATTGGGACGTGGACAGCGGGGACTCCAAGCGAAAGGGCGTACCGGCTGCGGAAATTTTACGAAACAGTACTCCGGATAAATTGAAGAATCAGATGATTGTACTGATGCATGACGGGGCGGGACACGCGGAGACGGTCAAGGCGCTTCCAGGAATTATCGATTTCTACAAAAAACAAGGGTACATGTTCCGCACGCTGTCAGCAGAGCAGCCGTCCGTGCATTTCTCGATCTCCGACAAGATGAAGCGTACAACGCGATCTGCCCCATCCCAGGCCTGGATTGATAGTCATATTGTGCCAAACGCATCCTTGTTCGCTCCCGGATTGCCGCTGTATGTAGAGGCTGGTGGCGTACAGACGAAGCTGGCCGCCGGGGAGTACGACTTACAGGGAGAGCAATACCAGGTTCCGCTGCGGGCAGTGATGGAGCGCCTGGGGGCCAAAGTGGTCTGGGATCATCCGAATCGCAGCGCCGTCATTACCTGGGGAGAATCTAAGGTTATTATCGATACGATAGAAAATGTGATCATGACCGAGTCCGATTTGGCCGATGGCAATGAGAAGGCTCAATCTATCTCAATTACGAGAAAAAACGGAGCCATTTGGGTACCGCTGCGCTCCATTCTCGAGGCGACAGGACATCCGATTCTCTCCACTTCCTCTACCACCGAGGAACGGCTTGTAAGGGCCAGATGAAGCGTTCCTCTCTTAAGGGGTTCGTTCCAAAAGGCTGGTTATCAGCACTAAGGCTTATGCTTCCGTTGTGCGTTTTTTTCAAAACGCTTCAATTAGACGAGGCTAGGGACGACTGGTTAACTATACTTTATAGGTCTATTCCTGCTAGATTCTGGCGATACTGGTTGATAGATTGAATCGCCGGAAATGGAGGAATAGTAGAGATGAATCAAGAACTGGCTCAAGAGCTGCTTGAGCGCCTGGTGAACCGGGTGGAACGTGTCATTGTCGGTAAAAGAAAGGAAATTGAACTTATTCTCGTATCGATGTTATGCGGCGGGCATGTATTGCTGGAGGATGTGCCCGGGGTTGGGAAGACGATGCTGGTCAGAACATTGGCGAGCTGCGTAGGCGGTACCTTCGGACGGATTCAGTTCACGTCCGACCTGATGCCTGCCGATGTCACCGGGGTAACGGTGTATCATCCGCAATCCGGATATTTCGAGTTCAAGCAGGGGCCGATTCATGCCAACATCGTGCTTGCTGATGAATTAAACCGGGCCGCTCCGCGGACTCAATCTGCGTTGCTTGAGGCGATGGAGGAGCGAAAGGTAACGGTAGACGGGATTACCCGTCCCCTGCCTGAGCCTTTTTTGCTATTCGCAACGCAGAATCCGTTGGAATATGAGGGAACCTATCGGTTGCCGGAGGCTCAATTAGACCGTTTCCTAATGAGGTTGTCTCTTGGCTACCCGGCACCGGAGCAAGAAATAGAGATGCTGGGGCGCTTCAGCGACCCGCAGGCAGCAGTGGCAAAGCCAATATTGCTGCCGGAAGAGATGATGGCGATCCAGCGCCATGTCAGAATGGTGCTCGTGGATGATAGAATCAAGCGATATTTGGTAGAAGTGGCGGATAAATCCCGGCGTCATCCGCAGATCTCGCTGGGCATTAGCCCGCGGGGCACGCTCTCCTGGCTGGGAGCGAGCCAGGCTATGGCTTTCTGCCAAGGACGAACCTATGTGGTCCCTGATGATGCCAAGCAGGTAGCGGAAGCTGTATTAGCACATCGAATCATGCTGAATAGCGAAGCAAGAATCTCCGGGCTGAATCCCCATCAGGTCATCGCTGACCTATTAAATGGCATACCGGTTCCTGTATTTCATCGTGCTCCGGGTGTCCCGTCATGAGGGAAAGGGCTTGGAATGGGTTATGGTATGCACTGGCGGCTGGACTGCTGGTCGCACTGTACATTTGGCGGGGAGGAGCAACGCTGCTTTTTTTATGCCTGCTGCTTGGCTTGCTGATATTTCAGGGAGTGGTCATTCTATTATTGGGACCACGCTCCGTTAAGATAGAACGCTCCTGGCTGCCTCTACAACCAGAGGCTGGGGAGCCTATAGAAGTGACTTTGCGTATTAAGGCTGCGGGGGGAATTCCCGTCCCCTGGCTGCTTATAAGGGACAAGCTGGCGATGCAAGCTGAACGGATGGATCCGGATCAAGAATACGAAAATGGGAGCTTGCTGCTAAGCGGACTTCGCAGGCAGCACACCGTAAAATATGTAATAACGAACCCACGGCGAGGAGTTTACGGAACAGAAGCGGTGTACGTAAATTATGGTGACCCGCTGGGTTACTTCAAACGGACACGAAGGATTGTCATGGACGATACCATTTATGTTCACCCTTCGCGTCTGGCTGCTTACCCTGGCAAAGAGGTACATCCCGTTGGTGATGAGGAGATGACCTCAGGTGCAATTCTTAGAAATATGGAGACAAGTTCATCTATAGAGCGTATTCGTGAATATTTGCCAGGCGATCCACTCCATCGCATTTATTGGAAGGGCTCCGCGAGGACGGGCACGCTGCTGGCCCGGATTCCAGATGTGAGGGGGAAGGAAACTCGCTGCTTATGGCTGGATACTCGGCATATCGCGTATGAGCCTGAAGCGCAGCAGGGCCGTCCGGTGGTTCCGGTACGGGCTAATTTTGAGCTGGCCGTTCAAGCAGCTGCGGACCTTCTTCGCAACGAGACAGCCGAGATGTCTGATCGAGAAGCCAGTGGCAGTGAGATAGAGCTTCGTTATGGAGCATCCGCCGAAGCGATCATCGTCTCCACCCTTCAGGGGCTTCGGCAAGGGCTTGATCTGTTGGCAGGAGTTAGAACCGATCGTTCGGCTTCCCGTCTTGTCATTCCCGTTGACGCGATGACTTCCCGTGTTGGGGTGATCCATACCCTGATCACGGGAAGAGTGACTTCCGAGCTGGTATCTGTAGCTACGCAACTGGCGGAGTCGGGCGTGAAACTAGAGATCTGGTCTTCGATACCTAGCAGTGAGGCGGAGCGTGGAACGTGGTTAGCCCGACTGCAGCGTGTGGGCATTCCTTACGTTGACCTGGCTTCATGGGTGTCCGCGAAAGCTAATGACAGGGGGGACGGACATGCCAGCGCCTAATCTGGAAGGAAGGGTCAGAGGGGATAACCTGACGGTGTTCGCTGCACCATTACAGGCAGGAGGCCCTGCTTCATTCCGCCAATTAGTGGTGAACAGAAGTGTGATCTCCCTGCTGCTATTTGCGTTGTTCTCGGAATGGCTATTTCCGCTGCAGAAGTTGATCGGTGATGATCATTATCGTGTCATCACTCTGTTTATGATGCTCACAGGTGCACTGTTGTTCATCGGCTGTCTGAACTTGCCAAAGGGCCTGCTGTTTGGCTTATACCCTTTGCTGGTCAGTGCGTCTCTGTACTTCCTGTATGGGGTGGGAAGCGGGGGAAGATGGTTCTCCAGCTATGCTCAGCTGCTGGGAAATGATCTTACAGATATTGTCCAATCAGGCCGGTTATACGAGGTAAGCATCGAGACGCGTGCTCTGCTGCTTCTTATCGGCTGGACACTGCTGGTATCCTCCGTGCAAATATTGGCCTTTGGCAGGCAGAGCGCGATGTTGTTCTTCGTAGCATCGATTGTTTACTTGCTGGCGCTTGAAATAGCCGGTGAACTGAATATATATGCTGGCCTTGTCCGCACTCTATGCTGGGGGCTGCTTTTGCAGCTAGTCCTGTTCAGGCAAAGACTGCAGATTATAACGGGGGGTCTGTCCTTCCCAGAGACAAAGCCATTGCGCCATTCATGGCGAATGCCAATGCAGGTTTTAGGAGCGGAAGGACATCGGAATCTTGCAGGTCAGCTGCGAACAAGAGGAATGGAGCGGATTTGGCTCGCAGTTAGTGCTGTTTTTTTATTGGCAGGCTTGTTAGGGACAGCCTTTCTTACTATCCGCATGCCCGTGAAGCCCGTAAGAGAGATCGCCTGGAATGAGGTGATCCGGGCCTGGGAGAATTGGAATGGCGAACGGCTCGGGGAAAGACAAACCCAGGCGTATAAGATGTCTGGATATGGCCAGGATGATTCCACTTTGGGGTCTGCTCTGAGCCTTCGGCATGAAAGATACTTTACGGCTTTCTCGCCCTATCGTACATATTGGCGCGGCGAGAGTAAAAATGTATATACGGGACAAGGCTGGCTGGAGTCCGGTACAGACCGAATTTTGCTTGAAAATGTGGGGGATGCCCCCGCAATCCCGGCTTCTAGCGGTGCCCAGGCCGGAGAGACGAGCGAGGCGGGAGCTATTTTTGAACAGACTGTTATATTCTCTAGGCCGGAGAGCAGGGATATTCCTCTGTTTACGGGCGGCCTGCCCACGGGAACCGGACGTTTATATGTCGATGAGAATCTGGAGGAGAAGGCCGACAGCGGTATCTTATACGATTCATCCTCGAATGCGGCCTTTAGCAAATTGGAGCGAAATGAGAAGCTGTATGGCTATAAAGTAAGGGTACAGCCGCAGCAATATACGTTGGATCAATTGAAGCAAGCTGGGGGTATCGCCGATCCTGGAGAAGAGGCAACCATACAGCAGTCGCTGCAATTGCCTCAGCAATTGCCGTTACGCGTTAGGAGTCTGGGGACCGAACTGGTCGGGCAGGGCTCGAACCGGTATGAGTCAGTTACTGCGGTTATGAACTATTTACAGAACAACTATACGTACAATCTTAATACGTCGCTCCCCCCATCCGGTCATGACCTTGTGGATGATTTTCTATTCGAGAGCCAAAGCGGGTATTGTGATCATTTCTCGACGGCGATGACCGTCTTGCTGCGAAGTGGAGGGGTGCCCGCCAGATGGGTCAAAGGCTTCGCACCCGGGGAACTTATAGCGACAACTAGTAATCAGTATGACGTTGCCTATTCGGATGCTCATTCTTGGGTAGAAGTCTATTTTCCTGGGCTAGGCTGGGTGCCCTTTGATCCAACGCCAGGTTTTGAGAGCTTATCCGTATTTGGCCAGGAGAATATCGCAGAGACGTCTTCTGAACTTGATATGGGTTTAATCATGGAACAAGCAGCCCGGATTGCACACCAAATGAAGCAAGGGCTGTCTATGGCGGCCCATATGCTCTGGATCAGGATCGCGCCGAATCTGCTCATGTGGACCATTGTGCTGTGCAGTATACCCGCTGTCGTCTGGTTGCTCTGGAGTTATCGTCGGGAGCTATTTTGCTGGAACGCGCTTTTGTTGAGTCTCTATCTCCTTAAGCCGCGCCGACAATTTCCTGGTTCCGATGAATTGCTATTGGCAGCCGATATCGTCTGGCGTCAGTTATATCGATGTTTTGGCCTTAAGCCACAAGCTATGACCGCACGGGAGTACATGACTTTGGTGCAAGCTGGGAACAGAGAAAATTATACCGAATTGGATGATTTTATAATGAACTGGGAAAACCTCTATTATGGAAGGGTCAGGTTGGGGCGACATGAAAGTATGCATTTTTTGAGGAGATGCCGAGATTTGGCATATCGTTACCGCGATCTCCCTCATGATCTTCCTTGACGACATCTTTCGTCGTTGCGTATAATTATTGTCATTAATTGAGGGAGGCCAGTTATGAATAAGCCAAATGAAATCATTGTCGTTCTGGATTTTGGAGGACAATATAACCAACTAATCGCTAGACGGATTCGCGACCTGGGCGTGTACAGCGAATTGTTGCCATATAATACCCCGGTGGGGCGTCTTCGCGAGCTGGCGCCGAAGGGCATCGTGTTCTCTGGCGGACCGGCTAGTGTATATGCAGAAGATGCTCCACATATCGATCCGGCTATTTATGACATCGGTGTTCCGATTTTCGGAATCTGCTACGGAATGCAATTGATGGCGCAACAGCTTGGAGGCAAGGTTGAGCGGGCGAACAAACGTGAGTACGGTAAATCTGAGGTCGATTTTGACCCTAATCTGGCTTTGGTGAAGGGTCTGGATACAAAACAGACATTATGGATGAGCCACGGGGATCATGTTACACAAATGCCGGAAGGATTTGCACTAGGGGGTTGGACAGGGTCTGCACCTATCGCTGCCTTCGTTAATAAAGAGCGCGAATTGTACGGGGTTCAGTTCCATCCGGAGGTTCGTCACTCCCTGCACGGGAATGAGATGATTAAGAATTTCCTGTATGAAGTTTGTAAGTGCGAGGGCAACTGGTCCATGGAGACCTTTATTGAGGATACCATTCGAGATATTCGCAACCAGGTTGGCGACAAGAAGGTACTGTGCGCATTAAGCGGCGGGGTAGATTCATCTGTCGTAGCCATGCTGATTCATAAAGCGATCGGTGATCAGCTTACTTGTATGTTCATCGACCACGGCTTGCTCCGTAAAGGCGAAGCTGAGAGCGTGATGGAGACCTTTGTTGGCAAGTTCGATATGAAAGTGGTCAAGATTGATGCTCGCGAACGATTCCTCTCGAAGCTGGCTGGAGTGGATGATCCTGAGAAGAAGCGTAAAATTATCGGTAACGAATTCATTTACGTATTTGACGAAGAATCCAGCAAATTTGATGACTTTAGGTTCCTGGCTCAAGGTACTTTGTATACGGATATTGTCGAGAGCGGTACGGCGACGGCGCAGACGATCAAGTCTCACCACAACGTTGGCGGCTTGCCAGAAGACATGAAGTTCGAATTAGTCGAACCGCTGAAGGCGCTGTTTAAGGATGAAGTTCGTAAAGTTGGCGAAGAGTGCGGCTTGCCTAAGGAAATCGTCTGGAGACAGCCGTTCCCGGGTCCAGGTCTGGCCATTCGCGTATTGGGCGATGTAACGGAAGACAAACTGAAGATCGTTCGCGATTCCGATTATATCCTGCGTGAAGAGATTGCCAATGCGGGCCTTGACCGCGAAATCTGGCAATACTTCACCGCTCTGCCTAATATGAAGAGTGTAGGTGTCATGGGCGACGAGCGCACCTATTCCTACACCGTCGGCATCCGCGCTGTAACCTCCATCGACGGCATGACCGCCGACTGGGCGCGTATCCCTTGGGATGTGCTCGAGAAAATCTCGGTACGGATCGTCAACGAGGTAGAGAATGTCAACCGCGTTGTGTATGACATTACCTCGAAGCCACCGGCTACGATTGAGTGGGAATAAACTGAGAGAAATGATGATCTGAAACGACGTGAATTCTTGGTCACAAGGGTTTGTAGTGTTTAAGGCAATGCAATTCCCATTGCACCCGCAACCATTGGATGATAAAAGTTACTCTCTTTTATCTGCGTTATTTACCAGATGAAAGGGAGTTTTTTTATAGCCCAAATTAATGAGTTAATCGAGGATTTCAGACTAAATCAAGAAGTACGGGGCAGAGCCAAGAAGTACATTGATATCAGTATATATCGCTTAAACAGGTGGCAAGAATATACCTTTACAAAAAAACAATAAGGATAATAGAGCAAATATTAAAAAAGTTCGTTCATGAATTGACAACTCAGGTCTTTTTAAGTAGTGTTCCGAAACTATTTTAACGACTTTATTGTTTGAGTTTGGTAAAAAGATGAGAGCATTTAAGGAAGAAATTAAAGATAGGGTAACTAAGAACCAATGAAACATTATGACAAAGAGTGTCCATTTTTGGACACTCTTTGTCAGTTGATAGTGGATCAATACTTAATGTGGCCAATGATATATTGCTTTTTGTACTAATTCCAAAGCCCTTAACTGTTTCACTAATATATTATTCTTTTCCATAATGTCAACACCGTGCTGCTTTAGTCTTGACGCTTATGATAATTATTTTATTAGAATTAGCTTTCAATACGATGTCTGTTCCTCAGGATCATTATTAATGAAAGTATCCTGCTTGACCTCTTTTTTTATAGTTAGAAAAAGGAGGGCAGGGTTAATCGTTTTGTTATTTTGAACTGATATTGATAAGATCACTTACTTTCTGCCATCGGCAAGTTTGGAACCTTCAGGATAGAGATTTTCATAGATGGTGGAAGAAATAAAGAAGTTATCGTCTCTCCAAATATACTTTCCAAGATCATCATAAAATCGTATTTGCCCCCTGTCCTAAAGACATTTTCATAGCTTAACACTATCCTAGCCGAAAGAAGCCTGCTTTGATTGGGATATCCATGAATTTAACCTTTAACAAGACACTCTGCCCTGAAAAGAGGGAGGTAGAGTCACAATTAGTGTTTTGTATCGGATAGTTATACAGGGTAAAAGGGAATTAGACACTTGTCTAGATTTAAGGTGGTTACGCTTTGTTAATAGCAATATAGATTTCAATCTCTCCATTTGTATCGTATTTTTCAAAATCGAATGTGTAAGCTCTGTCTAACTCCCCGTTTTCTTCTAAAGCCCAAATCCGCTGCCAGGTTTCGAATACACCATTGTCTTTGGAGCTGTCTACTTTGAAAATTTCATAACCTTGTTCAGATATAGTGAGCTTGTTAGTTGTACTGAAGGAAGAGGTAGCAATCGAAAGATCGTAATCGCCTTTGTAATTACTCTCATAGTTGTGGTATACGCCGAAAATGACCGTGTTCGCGACCTCGGGCCGAGCTTGTATGCTCTGCCACACCCCCGTAATTTTTGAGTACATGTCAGGGTCTGTAAAATTATTTGTGCGAATGCTTTCCAAAATATATAGTTCCATTTTTTACCACTCCTTTTGTTGTATTTGATCTCATCTTAGACCATGTAATATGACAACATATCGTCTTATTCTAATATTTTGTGGTATGGATACAGGATAATATAACAATACTATAGGAGAAATTACTAATTTTTTAACAAATCACGAACATTAAAAAGAAATACATCCAAAAACATTCGCTTTTCATGTTGACAAGAATATTGTTCGCGCCTAGAATAGTCCATGTAGCAAATCTTCAAGTAAAGAGCTGCTGTTACAGGAACTATCGACAAATTTCTATATGCTTTTCGTATAATTCCGGGAATTGGCCCGGAAGTTTCTACGAGGTCACCGTAAATGATCTGGCTACGGAAAGAAGAGGCGCACCGGCAATAACTCCGGACGATATATAGAATCATGTCCTTATCCGCCAGATGCGGGGTACGGACTTGGAATTCTATTCTCCCGGCGCTTCTTCTATTCAGCAAGTGACCTGGGAAGCTAGTAACAACCCGGGTTTTTTGTCGTTCCTGACTTATTTTAAGCTATAGCTTTGAACAAGCACTTTTAAGGGGGAAATTTAACAATGGATCGGTTCTTTAAGCTTAAGGAACACGGAACAAATGTAAAAACTGAAATCATCGCGGGTATTACGACCTTTATGACGATGGCCTATATTTTATTCGTCAACACGTTGTTCCTTGGACCAAACGGAGCTGGTATTCCTGCTGATGGTGTTTTCTTCGCAACGACGGTAGGGGCGGGCCTGATTACAATTATTATGGGATTATTCGTTAACATCCCGATCGCGCTTGCGCCTGGTATGGGACTTAATGCGTACTTCATGACCGTTGTTCTTAGCTCTGGAGGAGAAATCACTTGGCAAGCCGCCCTTGGGGCCGTATTTATTTCCGGTATCATTTTTATCATCCTCACGATTACGAAGGTTCGTCAATTGCTGCTCGTTGCCGTTCCACAAAGTCTTAAAGCCGCTATCACGGTGGGTATCGGTTTGTTCGTAGCAAGCCTCGGTTTGAAAATGAGTAATTTGATCGCCGCAAACTTGTCGGGGGTTGAAGATGCAACGGTTACGATTCCTGGCAGCAGCATTAACTTTGCTTTTGGCGATTTTGTTCATAGTCATGATGTCCAATTAACATTAATCGGTTTGATTCTGATTGCTATTCTGATGGCAATGCGTGTAAAAGGCGCTTTATTAATAGGTATCGTGGCAACAACTTTGATTGGTATTCCGATGGGAGTTACTGACGTAAGCGGCTTGTCGCATGCAACTTGGTTCCCTAACCTGAGCGACCTAGCAGTCGGCAAACTTGATATCGCAGGTGCGTTCAAGCTTGGTTTGCTCGAAATTGTATTCGTCTTTACCTTTGTTGAGTTGTTCGATACATTTGGTACACTTGTTGGTACGGCTACACGGGCCGGGTTGATGAAGGATAAGGAAAAAGGCGAGAAGATGATCGGTAAGGCGATGCTTGTTGACGCAGTTGGCGTTAGTACGGGTGCTGTGCTTGGTACAAGTACGATCACTTCCTTCGTGGAAAGTACGGCAGGCGTTGCTGAAGGCGGACGTACAGGTCTGACTTCCGTAACTACGGGAATCCTGTTCATCTGCGCTCTGTTCATTGCACCGCTGGCTGGAGTAGTTCCATCCGCTGCAACGGCTCCGGCATTGATTACAGTTGGTGTATTGATGATGGGTCAAGTGAAGTCGATTGAATGGGACGATTTCCTGTATGCATTCCCGGCATTCCTGACCATTATCCTGATGCCGTTCTCCGGAAGTATTGCTAACGGGATCTCGGCAGGTATCGTATCTTACGTAATTCTTGCTGTATTCAGCAACTTGGTTAACAAGAACAAAGTTAAGATTCACTGGTTGATGTGGATTCTGACTGTTTTGATCCTCTGCCGCTACATTTTCCTCGGCGCAGAATAATGTCATTAATATAAGTAAGTATTTTAAAGGCTGGTCGCCCGTGGGGTGACCGGCCTTTTCTGTATTTTTATTTGGAATTAATTACAATTTGTATTTGGGTGCAATATTTGATATATTAATTAAACGCCGCTTCAAACGGCTGGTTGATTTTAGAAAAGACAAGCTTAAAAAAAGTTGTTGCTTTTCTGAAATGGACATGATATATTATAAGAGTTGCTGCTGAGAACGCAGCGACGCTAAAAACGAAGTTGATCTTTGAAAACTGAACAACGAGTGAGCGGGTTTCACGTCAAGTGAAATCTGAGAAATAAGTCAGATTCAAAATGAGCTAATCGCTCTTTTCAATGAGTAACACTTTATTGGAGAGTTTGATCCTGGCTCAGGACGAACGCTGGCGGCGTGCCTAATACATGCAAGTCGAGCGGACTTGATGGAGAGCTTGCTCTCCGGAGGGTTAGCGGCGGACGGGTGAGTAACACGTAGGTAACCTGCCTGTAAGACTGGGATAACTAGCGGAAACGTTAGCTAATACCGGATAATTTATTTTCTCGCATGGGGAAGTAATGAAAGACGGAGCAATC